>CAWJOM010000001.1:0-976173 GCA_963844525.1 uncultured Acidobacteriaceae bacterium
TATCTTAACCTGAATGAACGGCCTCGATCGCCGCGACGGCAGCCGGGTCGCGGAGCCGCGCCACGGCCCCGCCACGGCGCCCGTGGCAAAGTCGATCTCGTCGGCGGTAGTGAACCGGCCCAGTCCGAACCGGAGGCTCGCGGGCCAGGTCGTCGGTCAGGCCCATCGCCGAGAGGACGTGGCTCGGCTCGGGATTGGCCGAGGTGCAGGCCGCCCCGAGCTGACCGCCACGTCGCGCATCGCCATCATCAGGGCCTCGCCGTCAACCCCGGCAAAGCTCAGGTTGAGGTTGCCCGGCAGACCGCTCGGTCGGATGGCCGTTCTGCCGGACCCCCGGCAGCCGCGCCGCGATGCCGGCATGGAGCCGGTCGCGGAGCTCCCGCAGCCGCACGGCCTCGGCCGGGCGGTCGCCGCGGTCAGGGCCAGAGCCTCCCCGAGGCCGACCGCCAGCGGGACGGCCACCGTCCCGCTGCGGAACCCGCGCTCGTGGCCACCGCCGTCGAACAAAGCCGCCAGCCGGACCTGGGGATCGCGCCGGCGGACATACAGGGCGCCCACGCCCTTTGGTCCGTAAATCTTGTGAGCGGATAGACTTAAGAGATCAATCCCGGCATCCTGGACGCGAGCGAGACCTTGCCCACGGCCTGGGTGGCGTCGGTATGGAAGAGGATGCCGCGCTCGTGGCAAAGCCGGCCGATCGCGGCGATCGGGTTGAGCGTGCCGACCTCGTTGTTCGCCGCCATGACCGAGACCAGGACCGTCCGTTCGGTCACGGCCGCCGCGATCGACTCGGCCGAGACCACGCCGTAGGGATCGCACGGGACGACCGTCAAATCCCACCCCTCGCGCGCCAGCCGCCGGAGCGGGTCGAGCACCGCCTTGTGCTCGGTCGCGGCGGTGACGAGGTGGTTCCCCCGCCGCTTCAGGTGCACGGCGGCCCCCTTCATGCGCCAGGTTGTTCGCCTCGGTCGCGCCGGACGTGAAAACGATTTCCTTGGGCTCGGCTCCGACGCTTCGGCGATCTGATCGCGGGCGCGGTCCACGGCCGCAGCCGCATCCCAGCCATAGCGGTGCGAGAGGCTGGCCGCGTTGCCGTAAATCGTCGTGAAGTAAGGGAGCATCGCCTCGACAACCCGGGGGTCGGTGCGTGTGGTCGCGTGGTTGTCGAGGTAGACGGGCAAATTCAACACGAGCGGCAAACGTCCTCGGCGCCTCACCGGTGAAGCTAGCGGGGACGTCCCGTCCCCCGGGCGAAACTCGACGCAGGGTTCCAGAATCATCCTATTTGGACTTCCCACGCATTGCAACCCAGGGAACAATGAGCACGCAGGGGTTAGGGATTGGGGATTGGGGGGTTAGGGATTGGGGATTCGGGGTTGGCGATCAGGGATTCGGGGTTAAGGCGTGGAGAAAACGACGAGCAGGCCACAGCCAACGTCTCTTGGTCTTCTCTGAACCCCAATCCCCAATCCCTATCGGAAGCACGGAGGCTCCCATGGCGTACGACAAGCATCAAGCAACCGCGGAATTCAACCGCTGGAGCGAAAGCTACGATCGCAGCATCCTGCAATGGCTGTTGTTCGGGCCGTCGCACCGCGCCCTGATCGGGCGGATCCGGGCGGTGGCGCGGGATCGGCCGATCCGGATTCTCGACGTCGGATGCGGCACCGGGGTGTTCGCGGCGCGACTCCGTGCGGCCTTCCCGAACGCCCGGGTCTGGGGCATCGATCTGGTCGCGGGAATGCTGGCCAAGGGCTCGCCGCGCTGGCAGGCGCACGCCGGGCACGTTCAGCCCATCCAGGCGGATAGCGAGCGCCTGCCGTTTGCCGCCGGATCGTTCGACATCGTGACCTGTGCGAACAGCTTTCACCATTATCCCCACCAGGACCGCGCCGTCGCCGAGATGCACCGGGTGCTGCAACCGGGGGGCCGGCTGCTCTTGATCGACGGCTATCGCGACGCTCCCTGGGGCTGGTTCATCTACGACGTCTGCGTTGCGGGGGTCGAAGGTGACGTGCACCACGCGTCAGCACACCGGCTCCGCACGTTGTTCGCCCAGGCCGGCCTGCTCGCCATCGCCCAGAAAGTCCATCGCGGCCCGGCGCCGTTCTTGCTGACGGAAGCCGTCGCCGCCGAGCCGGTCTCAGCTCTCCCGGCGCCCCATTTCCGCGTCGTCCCCGCACGCCCCGCTCTCCCTCAGGAAACGGCCCGTTGAATCGGTGCGAATTGCCGGGTGCCACTGAGAGACAAGAGATCGGCCCCCGCTCGACGCGTGGGGCGGCCCGCTCGGGATAGGACGCAAGCCGCCGTTCTGGTATGATCTGATTCGCGAGTGCTTTTTCCTTGCACGCTGCTGTGTTGCCCGCCCAGGCGGCGCTCCCCATTCTCCACTCGTCTCGAGACTGAACGGAACGGAACGAAATAGAACTGAAGCTGGGATAGGTCCGGGCGATCGTCCGGAGATCCAGGCAATGGGCAACTCCCCGACTCCCGACACGGCCATCAAGGACCTCAGCCTCCCCCTGGAGCGCGACGTCTTTCTCCGCACCCTGATCCGCGAGCTCACGGGGACCTTGCAAGACGTGGTCGGGCCGGATGAGGCCGCCGGGCTGATCAGCATCGTCGGCCAGCGCATCGGCGACCAGATCAACGAGAGTTATCGGGCGGCACTGGGCGTCGAGCGGCTCTCGCGGGCGCAGGTGGCGGAGGTGCTCGTCGACTTGCAGCGGCGGATCCAGGGCGACTTCTACGTCATCGAGCAGACCGACGAGAAGATCGTGCTCGGGAACCGAGCGTGCCCTTTTGCCGGTCAGGTCGTCGACCGCCCGGCGCTTTGCATGATGACCTCGAATATCACCGGGGTCGTCGCGGCCGAGAACCTCGGCTATGCCAAGGTCGTCCTCGAAGCGACCATCGCGCGGGGGCTGCCGGCTGTCGCGTGGTCATCTATCTCAGGCCGACTGCCGAGTCGGAGGCAGCCCAGGGAAGAGAATACTTCCAGGGATAGGGCGGAGCAAAGCGGAGTGATCATGACCCGCGCTGTGTCGATCGAACCCTTCCTGGAGTTCGCCAACCTGCTGGCCGAGCCCATGCTCCTGGTCTCGGGCACGGGAGTGATCCTCGCCGCGAATCGAGGGGTGGCGAAACGGCTGGGGCTGAGCCCGCAAAGGCTGCGGGGGAAACGACTGGCCGACGTCACGACCGCCGAGCCCCAGGCGGTGACCCTGTATCTCCGGCCTGCGCGGACCCGCGACATGATGCCGAGCGCCTTCACCCTGGTGCGGTCCGACGGCACGACGCTCGCCTGCCGCTCCGAGGGGGCCGTGCTCCGCCCCCGCTCCGAGGAGGCCGAGGCCCTGATCGTGCTCCGGCTGATCCCGAAGCAGACCGAGTCGCAGTTCGCCGCGCTCAGTCAGAAGATCGCCGAGCTCGACCGCGAGATCAAGCAGCGGGCGCGCGTCGAGCGCGAGCTCCGCGACCAGAGCGAGTGGCTTGGCGTGACGCTGGCGAGCATCGGCGACGCCGTGATCGTCACCGACACCAGCGGCGCCGTCATGTTCATGAACCCGATCGCCGAGACGCTGACCGGCTGGACCGAGGAGGAGGCCCTGGGCCGGCCGATCGACGAGGTCTTCGCCCTGATCGACGAGGAAACCCGCCGGCCGATCGAGAGCCCGGTCGCCAGGGTCCTCCGCGAGGGGGAATCGTGGGTCTGGAGCAACAGAGCGTGCTGATTGCCCGGAGCGGAGCCGAGATCGCCATCGACGACTCGGCCGCCCCGATCGGTCACGACGGTGCCTCGATCCGCGGCGTCGTCCTGGTCTTCCACAACATCGAGGAGCGGCGCCGGCTGGAACGCGAGCTCCGGCAGCGGGCCGAGGAGCTCGCCCGCAACGACATCCAGAAGAACGAGTTCCTGGCCATGCTCGCCCACGAGCTGCGCAACCCCCTGGCTCCCATCGATAACGCCCTCCAGGTGCTCCGCCAGGGACACTCCGAGCAAGCCCGGCGCCGCCGACCTCGACTGGGCGATCGAGATCATGAGCCGGCAGGTCCGTCACATGACCCGCCTGGTCGACGACCTGCTCGACGTCTCGCGAATCACCCGCGGCAAGATCATCCTCCGCCGCGAGCCGGTGGTGCTGGAAACCCTCGTTGCCCATGCCGTCGAGAGCGTCCAGCCCCTGGTCAATGCCAAGCGCCACGTGCTGGCGGTCGCACTCCCGCTCGGCGAGCCTCCGGTCCTCCTGGACGCCGACCCGGCCCGGCTCGAGCAGGTCCTTTGCAACCTCCTGAACAACGCCGTGAAGTACACCACCGAAGGGGGCCAGATCCGGCTGGGCGCCGCCGTCGAGGACCAGGGCCAGACCCTGGCCTTCCGCGTCAGCGACAACGGCATTGGCATCGCCCCCGACGTCTTGCCCGGCGTCTTCGAGCTGTTCCGGCAGGCCGACCGCTCGCTCGACCGGGCGCAGGGGGGGCTTGGCATCGGCCTGACCCTGGTCCGGACCCTGGTGGCAATGCACGGTGGAACCGTCCAGGCGCACAGCGCGGGATCGGCCAGGGGAGCGAGTTCGTCGTCCGACTGCCGCTGACCGTTCCCTCAACAATCACGACCATTCGTCCCGAATCACCCGCGGCCCGCCCGGCCATCAACACCAGCCGGCGGCGACGGATCCTGGTGGTCGACGACAGCGCCGACTCCGCCGAAAGCCTCGCCCGCCTCCTCCGCCGCTGGGGTCACGAGGTCCACCTGGCCCACGACGGCCCGTCGGCCCTGGTCGCCGCCCGGTCGACCACGCCGGAGATCGTCCTCCTCGACATCGGTCTGCCAGGCATGGACGGCTACGAGGTCGCCCGTCAGCTCCGCCAAGACCCCGATCAGCGCACCACCATACTGATCGCCCTGACCGGCTACGGTCAGGCAACCGACCGCGAGCAAACCCGCGGCGCCGGCTTCGACCAGCACCTCATCAAACCCGTCGATACCACACTGCTCCGCACCCTGATCGCCACCATCGAGCACCGGCCGAGGGTGCAATGACCCTGAACGTGTTCGATCAGGCGGCCCGGTATTGCGTCCGGGCCGACCCGCTTGGCTTCTTGCGGTGGCTCATGCCGCGCCTTGACCCGGCGCTGAAGTTCCACGGCTGGCTCGACACGCGGACCGTGCCATTTCCCGGCTCGCCCGACCGGATCTGCGACACCGTCGCCGATCTGGCCGAGGCCGCCGCCGCCGACCTCCGCTGGGCCGTCGTCACCGAGTTCCAGACCGAACCCGAGACCGAAATGCTCGACCGGCTCCTCGAATACGTGATCCGGATCCGCCGCGGGCTCCGCTTCGGCCCGCAACGGCGCACCCGATTCCAGGTCGTCGCCGGCGCTGGTCAATCTCACAGGTCCGGCCCAGCCCGACACCCTGGAAATGGCCCTGCCCGGCCGCGCCTCCCCGGGCCTTCAGTTTTCCGTCGCGGTCCGCACCCTCCGCGACGAAGACGCCGCCGTCACCCTCGACCAGATCGCCGCCGGAGCAACCTCGCGCTGCCTCCTGGGCTGGATTTCGCTGATGCGTGGCGGCGCCACACCGGGTATTATCGAACAGTGGAAACAGGTGGCCAGTCAGGAACCGAACAGCCAACACCGCGCCACCTATGGCGCCATCGTGACGGTTTTTGCCGAATTGACCAACTGTGCAGCGCTCTGGAAGTCTGGTCTGGAGGGTTGGGACATGCGGGAATCGACGATCGTGGCGGAGTGGAAGGCGGAAGGGAGAGCCGAGGGCATTGCCAAGGGCAGAGCCGAGGGGAGAGCCGAGGGGATGGCCCAGGGCAAGCGCGGGCGCTCTGCTGACGGTGCTGGAACGGAAGTTCGGTGCACCGATCCCCGCCGACCTGACGTCGACCATCGAGGCACAGGCGGACGTCGATACTTTGTCCGATTGGCCTGCCCTGGCCCTGGCCGCCGAATCGCTCGAGGCTTTCCGTGGCTGCGATTGCGCGGCCGGGGAATGGGGATGCTGACTAACCGAAGCTCGGCTAGCTCAACCACCCTTCGACCGGCAAACGGCGGGTGAGGACTTTACCGAGTCAGACCAGGAGGCCACGCAATAAAGCGCGACGACGTGCTGGCGATCCTCCGGGCCGAGGAGCCCGGCTTCGCTCGGAGTTCGGCGTCAAGTCGCTGGCGCTCTTCGGGTCGGTAACCCGGGACCAGGCAACTTCGGCGAGCGACGTGGACATGCTCGTGGAGTATAACCCCCAGCATCGAGTCGGGCTGCTGCGGCATATCGGCAGGCGCAGTACCTCGAGAAACTGCTAGGCGTGCCCAAGGTGGATCTGGTCATCCGGGAATCGGTGATCGACGAACTGAAAGAGATCATCTACGGAGAGGCCCTCGATGTCTTCGGGACCAACCCGGTGGAAGTTTCGACGCTACGCTACGACGACGGCACGACCGGCCGTTCGGCGCGGGCCTGGTCGGGCGCCCGGTAGATGGGGCCCGGTGATCAGGCGGGCGCCGCGGTCGTAGGAGAGGAATGACCAGGCCCACTGGAAGACGACGAGGACGCGGTTGCGGAAGCCGATCAGGAACATGATGTGGATGAAGAGCCAGGCGAGCCAGGCGATCGGGCCGGAGAGCTTGACCTTGCCCAGCTGCGCGACGGCCGCGGAGCGGCCGATCGTGGCGAGCGAGCCCTTGTTATGATAGCGGAACGGCAGACCGGGCTCGTGCCGGAGCGGCACGGAGGAGGTTGTTCGCGGCGTGACGGCCTCCTGCATCGCGGCGGGAGCGACCCCGGGACGGGGACACCGTCGACGACCAGGCTGGCCAGGTCGCCGACGACGTAGACCTCGGGGTGGCCGGGGATCGTCAGGTCGGGGTTGACGATGACCCGGCCGGCCCGGTCGAGCGGGACGCCGAGCGCCCGTCCGAACCGCGAGCCCGTCACGCCCGCCGCCCAGAGCACGGTATGCGTCGCGATCCGCTCGTCGCCGATATTGACCCCGTCGGAGTCGATCGACGTCACGACCTTGCCCGTCCGGACATCGACGCCCAGGGCGATGAGCTGCTTCCGCGCCTTCTCCGACAGGTCGGGAGCGTACGGGGGGAGGACGCGGTGGGACCCCTCGAGCAAGATCACACTGGCCTGGGTCGGGTCGATCCGCCGGAAGTCCTTTGCCAGGGCATGCCGGGCGATCTCGCAGAGCGCACCCGCCAGCTCGACCCCCGTGGGCCCGCCGCCGACGATCACGAACGTGAGCCAGGGGTGGCGCTCGCACCGGGTCGGTCTCGCGCTCGGCTTCCTCGAAGGCCGAGCACGCGCCGGCGGATCTCCAGCGCGTCGGCAATGCTCTTCAAGCCGGGCGCGTTACTGGCTTGCCCGCATCCGCAAAGTGCTTCACGAACTCGACGGCCTTCGGATTCATGCGAAGCTGGTCGGGATTCATGACTCCGCCCGGCAGCAGAAGAGCGTCGAATTGCTCAGCATTCGCGGAGTCGAGAGGAACATCCACGGGGACTTCATTGCCCCACTCTTTGTGATTCCATCCCTTGACCTTCGGACCTGCCGGAGACACAACTTGTGTTGTCGTGCCTGCTTCATCGAGCGCTTTTCTCGGCTCCATCAGTTCGGACTGCTCAAAGCCGTCGGTTACAAGAATTGCCACCTTTTTTCCTTGAAGAGTACCAGCCGTCATTTTCGATCTCCTGAGTCAGTATTTGCTTGGATCATGTCTTGCTTCTGCAAAATGAGCGGAGATGCTGCGGCACATCTAGGATGCCTTTCGCTGCCCCGCGGTTGGCGAGTAGCGCCGCGATGCTGGCGGCAGGGAACTCGAGGGTGCCCCATTCTAACGTCGCGTCGTTTGCGAGGTTAGAGTAGGGATTTTCTGGGAAGAGATACCCGGCTGAGTGCTTGAGCGGGCCAAACACCCAAGTGAATGTGTGCGGAATGAACCGCAGGGTCAAAATCCTCGCTCAAGCCGAGCTTGAACGGGGCACCCTCAGAGTTGAGACAGACCCTCCGCGCCTCCTATCCTGACGTATCTGAGCGCATTGCCTCGCGCCTCCACGGTCATTTACATTGGTTGCCTCATGCCCAGGACAGGAGAACGATTCGAGCGGGCGGTCGCCATCATGGAGCGCCTTCGCGCTCCCGGCGGATGTCCCTGGGACCGCGAGCAGACCTTTGACTCCATCAAGCCCTACACGCTCGAAGAAACCTACGAAGTCCTCGAAGCCATCGACAATCGCGACTGGCCCGAACTGGCCGGCGAACTCGGCGACTTGCTGTTGCAGGTGCTGTTCTACGCCGAGATGGCAAATGAGCAGTCTTCTTTTTCCATCGATGATGTGCTCGACCGGCTGTCGAACAAGCTCGTCAATCGCCATCCGCACGTATTCGGAGACGTGAAAGCTGACACTTCCGCCGAGGTCAAGCGCAATTGGGAAGCCTTGAAGGTAGAAGAGAGGAAGAAGCGGCAAGCCGATGGCGCGGAAGGAGATTCGGCTGCAGCGAAGAACCAGCCGCAATCGATTCTGGCGGGAGTTTCCTCCGCCATGCCTTCGCTGCTCGAGGCCCACAAGCTTAGTTGCCGTGCTGCGCAAGCTGGATTTGATTGGCCCAACGTGGAAGGGTTGTTCGACAAGCTGAATGAAGAGACCAACGAACTGCGCGAGGAGCTCAAGGAGTTTCCCGCGCCCGGACCCCGGCCGCAGGGCCGCGGCGTGGCGGGATCAGGACGAACCATCGTCCCGGAGGACCTGCAAGCGCGCATGGAAGGCGAGGTCGGCGACCTCTTTTTTGTTCTTGTGAATATTGCGCGCTACCTGTCGGTCGATCCTGAGTCCGCTCTGCGGAAGAGCAACCGCAAGTTCAAGCGACGCTTTCAGTGGATGGAGGCTCGACTGCAAGAGTCGGGGCGCTCGGCCGATCAGGCTTCCATGGAGGAACTGGAGTCCCTCTGGCGGCGGGCAAAGGCTGAGGAGAAGCCAGCGTGACCACTGATTCGGTCGCGCTCCGCCGTTGCCATGGCATCGAGGACTTCCACGCTTGCGTTGCGCTGCAGAAAGAAGTCTGGAACTTTACCGACGCGGAACTTGTGCCCCTGCGAATGTTTGTCGTTGCCGATAAGGTGGGCGGGCAGGTGATGGGTGCATTCGACGGCGACGTCATGGTCGGCTTCGCGCTGTCGGTTCCAGGCACGCGCAGCGGTCATGTCTATTTACACTCGCACATGCTGGCGGTGCGGAAAGACCATCGCAACGGCGGCCTCGGGCGGCGTTTGAAGCTGATGCAGCGCGAAGACGCGCTCGCCCGCGGCATCGAACTGATCGAGTGGACCTTCGATCCCCTCGAAATCAAAAATGCGTATCTAAACATTGAAAGGCTCGGCGCCATCGTGCGACGCTACAACATAAACCAGTACGGCATCACGTCGTCACCGCTGCAGGGAGGACTGCCCAGCGACCGTCTGATCGCCGAATGGTGGCTGAAATCAAAGCGCGTTGAGTCGCTGCTGGCCACGGGAAAAAATCCGCCGATCGTCAGCGAGTCCAGCATTGAAGTACCCGCGCAGATCTATGACTGGAAAGCTGCGGCCGAGACCCGTGGCAAAGCCCAGCAGGTGCAGGAGCGCAATCGGGAGGAGTTTCTGCGGGCGTTTTCGCACGGACTTGCTGTGCTGGGCTACGAGCGCGACGTGGAAGGCAACGGCAAGTTCTTGCTGGGACGCTGGGACGAGAAGTGGTCGTACGCGTCAGAATAAAGTTTCAAGGTCTCAGGGTTTCAAGGTTTCAAAGACCCGAAGTGCCTTGGAACTCCGATGGTGTTGCACAATTTGAAACATTGGAACTTTGAAACCCTGAAACCTTGAAACTTTGAAACATGAAGATTGAAGCCATCACGCTCCGCGAAATTCACATGCCGCTCGTCCATTTCTTCGAGACGAGCTTCGGTCGCACTTACAGCCGCCGTATCCTCCTGGTCACCGTTCACAGCGAAGGGGCTGATGGATGGGGCGAGAGCGTGGTCGGCGAAGATCCCTTCTACAGCAGCGAGTGGATCGAGAGTGCGTGGCCCACTATCACGCAATATCTGGTCCCCGCGCTGCTGGGGCAGCGGATCGATTCCGCGCGCGAGTGCCCGGCGCTATTCGCCAAGGTGCGCGCGCATCGTATGGCCAAGGCCGGCCTGGAGAATGCTCTCTGGGATGCGGAGGCGAATCAGAAGCAGGTGCCGTTGTGGAAGCTGCTGGGCGGCACGCGTCGCGAGATCCCCTGCGGCGTTTCCATCGGCATTCAGGATTCGATTGAGCAACTGTTGGAGAAAATTCAGATCGAACTGGCCGCGGGCTACCGCCGCATCAAGGTCAAGGTCAAGCCGGGCTGGGACGTGAATGTGCTGGAACGCATCCGCTCGCGCTGGGCGGACATCACGTTGAGTTGCGACGCCAATTCCGCCTACACGCTCGATCAGGTCGAGCACCTGCGCAAGTTTGACCAGTTCAACCTGCTGATGATCGAGCAGCCTCTGTGGAATGACGACATCTATTATCACGCGCGCCTGCAGAAAGAGTTGCGCACCTCCATCTGCCTGGACGAATCGATCGTCAGCGTGCGCAGCGCCGCCTTTGCCGTCGAAACCAACGCCTGCCGCATTATCAACGTAAAAGTAGGCCGTGTCGGCGGATTCACCGAGGCGCTGAAGATTCATGACCTCTGCCAGGCCCACAACATCCCAGTCTGGTGTGGCGGGATGCTCGAAACCGGCATCGGACGCGCCCAGAACATCGCTCTTTCCACGCTGGAGAATTTCAGCCTGCCCGGCGATGTGTCGGCCTCCAAGCGCTATTGGAAAGAAGACATCATTGATCCGGAAGTGGAGGTTTCATCTCAGGGAATGATCGCCATCGGGGATCGACCGGGTACCGGCTATCTGGTCAAAGAAGATTTAATCGAGAAGCTGACCGTGCGGAAAGAGACGCTGCGCGCTCGATAGCCGATGTGCAGATGAATCGGGTCAACGTTGGGCGCTTACTGCTGAAGAGTCGGCCGGATGATTGGCATGCGCCAGTTTGTCCTGCTCGGTCTTCAACATCTCCACGGCTTGAGCGAAGGTGAGGCTATCCGGCATTTTCCGGAAGTCGCTGAGGACTTCGTCGGACACGAGACTCAGGCTCTTGAACAGCAGAATCTTTCCCGTGATATTCAGTTTCATCTCGGTGATGCCCCATGCCCCGTCACCCACGCCTAAGTCACCTTGCTGCACCATGAACTCCCCGCCCTGATCGAGGTGGCCAATGATTCCCCAGCCGAAAGCCACTTCACGGGACAGCTTGCCGTCCATTCTTGCGATCCGCCGGGCTTTGGTATCGATCAGCAAGTTGCCTTGCATCCCCTGCAGCACCTGTTCCACGTGCGATGGGGGCGAATACTCCGGGTTCGGCGTGAACCTCAGATTTACGAGTTGGTCTCCAGGCGCCCCCAATCCCGGAGCACTTGCTTCCGTACCGGCGTACTCGAAGTGGAAAGCCTCCGGCAGCGCCTTCACGATGCGCAGCGTCCGTTCTTCGTCTTCTTTTTCGCGCGCGTGCTTTTTGCGAAGCTGGTCGGGAGTACTCACCAGCCAGGCCAGGTGATCCGCTTCGGTTTTCAGTTGTGCTGCCGTCAACGGTTGGTCGTCGATGGCGATGAGCATCGCCGCCAATGCCTGGTCGGTTTCGATATAGAGGCGGGTCTGGGAGCCCTTGGGCGTTTTCCGGTAGGACCGGAACATGTGTTTGGTCTTGGTATCGTTCGCCGCTGCGACCTCATTGGCGACTGTGAGGCGCACCATGTCGTTAGGCGAAACCTCGGGGGCCTTTGCGTCTTGGGCCGAAATCGTCAGGGCTGCGGTGAGAAACCCAATGACGCACCCGCTCAATACGCAGGCCCGTATTTGCTTAGCGCAACTCATCCTCTCTTTAGAGTAGCAAGCTTCCCTGTGGGGTTGCAGGGTGCCTTTGTTGATGTTGAACCATTTTGGCGTTTGATGGCCTGGACAAGGTGCCGCGCTTGCCGCGCGCTCTCGTAGTTGGGTATAGTCGAAACAAGCGACGCGGCCGTCCGGTACCTGCCATTCCCATTTACCGTGGTAGTGCAGTATCCCGCTTCCTTAAGGAGAACATCCATGAGTGCTCCGTTGTCGGCAGATTTGGCGCAGATTGGCAAATCCGTAGTCATCAAAGGCGAATTGTCGGGCAGCGAAGATCTTTATGTTGACGGGCAGGTTGAAGGCAGCATCGCCTTGAAAAACAACAGCTTGACGGTTGGGCCGAATGGCTCCGTGAAAGCCACCGTGGACGCTAAGGGAGTCGTGGTGCAAGGCAAGCTCGAAGGCAACGTGCAGGCCAGCGACCGCGTCGAACTGCGTAAGTCTGCGGTGGTGACCGGCGATATCTCCACGCAGCGGATTTCGATCGAGGAAGGCGCTTACCTGAAGGGCAAGGTCGACATTCAGGGCAAGGCGGATAGGGCGGCTGGAAAGTAACTCCCGCGGGCCCGGTACATTCGGTTAGA
The DNA here is from genome assembly GCA_963844525.1 of uncultured Acidobacteriaceae bacterium. Classification (GTDB taxonomy): domain Bacteria; phylum Acidobacteriota; class Terriglobia; order Terriglobales; family Acidobacteriaceae; genus Sulfotelmatobacter. The sequence goes on from CAWJOM010000001.1 coordinate 12,559, forward strand.
GTGAAGGTTTCAGGTGTCGATTTTAATTTAGGGGAAGCAGTCGCCTTGGGCAGCGGCGTACAGGTCTGATGGCAACAACCCAGAATTTCATGAAGCTCTTTCGCGGCTCATCGGGTGGGACAGAGGCGGCGCCTCCACAAGCCGCCCAGAAACTCACGCGCCGCTCCAGCGGTCTCGGCGAGCTGGCTCGCGTCTGGGAAGGCGATACACCTCTCTGCGTCCTCGATCTTGGTTCCACTTCGGCGACAAACATTCGCTTCTTCACCGAACATAGCCACAAAATCTACAGCGAAGACCTTCTCGTCGCTTCAACCGACCCCAGCCTAGTCACCAAGGATGAGCAGGGAAATGCCATCCTCGACAGCCGACGTTTTCTGGCCGACAACCTGGTCTATCCCGCGGCGCATTTTGATGTGGTGCTGTGCTGGAACTTGCCCGATTATTTGGACGAAAGCCTGGTGCGTCCGGTGATGGGACGACTGTGGTCTGTGCTAAAGCCCGGAGGAATGCTGCTCGCGTTCTTCCACACCAAAGACGCCGGGCCCGATTCGCCCTGCTACCGCTTTCACATCGTGGGAAAAGATGTGCTCGAAATGCAACGCATTGTCCTGAAGCGGGAGGCGCGCCGCGGTCCCACGGGAGCGGTTCACACCGCGATCAACGACGGCTTCCGATTGCAACGCGTCTTCAACAACCGCCACATCGAAACCCTGTTCCGCGACTTCGCCTCGATCAAATTCTTCCTCGCCAGAGACAACGTGAGGGAAGTGCTCGTCGTCCGGTGAACTGCTGAGAATTGTTGATTTTTGATTGTCGCTGGAAAATCGGAATCGAACGCACAGGGTTTTCAATCATCAATCAACAATCTCCTGCCCTCCACGCAATCACTCCCATGCGGAACAGAAAGTGGCGCGAGACCTCGATGCGGGCAGATCGTCTCGCGCTCGAGCGGAGTATCTCTCGCATCTCGGCGACGGTGTAGGCGCGCCGCACCGACGCCAGGCCGTCGACTCGCGACACATAGCTCCTCATCAAAGGGAAGCCCGCATACACCAATGCAAGGTGCAGCGGGTGGCGAACGAGATCGTTGATCAAGACCGCGCAGCGGCTTACCCGTAACGACTCGTGAACGAAGCGTGCAAGCTCGGCCGGTTCCAGATGATGCGCGAACAGGCTGCAACTGACCAGGTCGAAGCTGTTGTCCTGAAAGGGCAGAGCGAGCGCGTCGGCGACGACTGCCCGATTTCCGCGCAGCAAGTGCGCGTGCACTCGATCGAGGTCGGTTACATCTAACGTGATTCCCGTGTGCTTCAGTTGGCGGCCCGCAAGCTTCGATACTTCGCCGAATCCTGCCGCTACCTCCAGCACTGAGAAGCGCTTGTGGCCGGTCGCGGACGCGACGCGTTCGATCATGCGGCGCGTGGTGGACACTCCGCCAAACCAGCGGTTGATGCGGCTAAGATCGCGCAGGGACGCTTCGACTTCGAGGGGCGGGCACGCATCTGAGTCGAGGATTTCCTGTGTGATGATTCGCTGCATGATGAACGAAAGTCCCCATCAACCGTACCGCTCGCCAGTGCGAGGGCAAGATGCCCCTTCGACAAGCTCGAGGCAGGCTCTTGCGACAGCCGGCAGGATGCCGGCGCTACACAGAGCAAAATCCTCGCTCACTATAGAGTGGCCGATGCGCCTGATGTGTCAGCAGAATGTCAGACTTCGGCCAATTCTTCTTCCAGCAGTTGCTTGTTATACAGGTCGCTGTAGTAGCCGTTCAAGGCCAGAAGTTCGTCGTGGGTGCCGAGTTCGACGATGCGGCCGCTGTGGAGCACGGCGATGCGGTCGGCATTGCGGACGGTCGACACGCGGTGCGAGATGAAAATCGTCGTGCGGCCGCGCATCACATCACGCAGGTGGTTGAGGATCTTGTCTTCAGTGTGAGTGTCGACGCTGGAGAGCGCGTCGTCGAGAATCAGAATCTTGGGATTGCGAATCAGGGCGCGGGCAATGGCGGTGCGCTGCTTCTGTCCGCCAGAAAGCGTGATGCCGCGCTCGCCGACCATGGTGTCGTAGCCTTCGGGAAAGCTCTCGATGTCGGTGGCGATGTTGGCTGCATCGGCGGCGTCGTGAATCTCCTCGTCGGTGGCGGAGTCAACACCCAGGGCAATGTTCTCGCGGATGCGTTCGCTGAACAGGAAAGTTTCCTGCGGTACGAAGCCGATGCTCTTGCGCAGGGACGCGACAGAATAGTCGCGGATGGGACGGCCATCGATCAACACCGTTCCCGGATCGGCGTCGTAAATGCGCGGGATCAGGCTGACCAGCGTCGTCTTGCCCGAGCCTGTCGGACCGACGATCGCCAGGCTGCTGCCTGCGGGCACGCGCAGGTTCAGGTCATGCAAAACGTGCTTGTCTTGAATCTGCTTACCGTCGTAGCTGAAGTTAAGCCCGCGGAACTCGATCTCGCCCTCGATCTCGTGGTCCTGCGCGCCAGGGGCGTCTTTGATTTCAGGCTCTTCCCGCATGATCTCGTCGATGCGGATCAGCGACGCTGTGCCTCGTTGAAAAATGTTGATGACCCATCCCAATGCGATGATCGGCCAGGTGAGCTGCATCATATACGTGCTGAACGAGACGAATTGCCCCACTCTCATCCGGCCATGGATGACCTCGTGTCCGCCGAGCCACAGCACGAGCACCACGGCGCAACCGAGCATAAGTTCGAGCGTAGGCCAGAGCATGCCCATGAGGCGCACCAATTTGAGGCTGCGGCGGATGTATTCCTGGTTCTCGGTTTCGAACGCGCGGATCTCGGCCTCTTCCTGGACGTAGGCGCGAATCAGGCGAGCTCCGGAAAAATTCTCCTGGGCGCGCGCGGAGATGTCGGAGAACATAGCCTGGATGCGCTCGAAGCGCTCGTGAATGCGGCGGCCGAACGTCTGGATGATGATGCTCACGGCCGGCAATGGGAGGAATGTGTAGAGCGTGAGCCGGGGACTGATCGAGATCATGAATGCCAGCGCGCCAGCGGTGTAGACGATCGTGTTCGCCGAATACATGATCGCGGGGCCAAGCAGCATGCGGACCGCATTCAGATCGTTGGTGGCGCGGGCCATAATATCGCCCGTGCGATGGCGCTGGTAGTAGGAATACGACAGGCTTTCGAGTCTCATAAAAAGATCGTTGCGCAGGTCGAACTCGATGTCGCGCGAGACGCCGATGACGATCCACCGGGTCAGGAACTGAAAGATTCCCTTGGTGGCGGCGATACCGAGCAGGATGGCAGCGTAGAGCAAAAGCTTGCGGCTGGTGACGCCAGTGTTCAGATCGTCGGCAGCTTTGCCCAGAACGAGAGGGAACAGGATCCAGATGCCATTGGTGAGGAAGACACAAAGCGTGCCCGCGAGGTATCCCCATCGATAGCGTCTCACGTAGAGCAGCAGCGGTCGGAGGTTCTTCGGTAGCATGTGTCAGTTCAGTAGATGAAATCTTATCAGTCCCGTCGCGCAGCCACCAAGAGCGGCCGTTCGTTCAGTGTTCCCGACTGCAAGAGTGCGGATTCGTTGCCTTGACCTGCTCAACCTTTTCAGTTTTCAATTGCGAGTGAGGTGATCCGAATGAAAGAAAAAGCAAATACCTCAATCAAGCTCTCTGAGCCGGACAAGGTTGATGCCTACTTGCGCAAGCTCAAGCATCGGCTCGTGGACGTGGTGAAAGCCTTGAGGCAAATCATCCTGAACACGGATCGGCAGATTGGGGAAGAAATAAAGTGGAATGCGCCCACTTTCTTCTATACAGGAGAGATGAAGCCTTTCAATCCGAAGGAATACAAGAGATACATCGTCGTGTTCAATCTATATCGAAAAGACTGTATTCGGCTGGTGTTTCCAAGCGGCGCCAAGATTAACGACACCTCCGGATTGCTGGAAGGGGACTACGCCGACGGCAGAAGGCTCGCGTTGTTTCACAGCACGGAAGATGTGGACGCGAAAAGCAAAGCCTTACAACGAGCCATCAAACGCTGGCTAACCTTGCTCGACAAGTAAGTGGGCGGGATCTGTATTTCCGTTCGCGGCTCTGCCAGACCATCGATCCGCGCTCTGGCTAAACGGGAGCAGATATTACATCTGAGATGAACCTGAATCAGAACCGGGGAAGGTCGAGCAGCACCACGTTGGAACGCTCCTGCATTCGTTCAAGCACAACTTCACGGCCGTCTGAGGAGACGTCGAAGTCGCGAATGTCGAATTCGGGGGCGAGATTGGTTAACTGCCGTTCGGCGCCCGTCTCGAGGTCAACGAGCCACAGATCCTTATGCTGTATCTCTCCGCGCAGGAATAAGAGCGCCCGTTTTCCAGGCAGGAAGACCAGGTGGCGAGGTCCGCGCGTCAGAGTCAGAGCAGGAAGGGTTTGGGGAGCGCCGTCCGCGGTGACGGTCTTCACTGAAAATGTGGTTCCGATGTCGGGTCCGGAGAAGACCATGAAGCGGCCGTCGGGCGACCACGCTGGATCGACCGAGTATTCTTTGACCACCGGAGTTGGAGCACGACCGTCGATCGGCACTCGGTAGAGTCGTGGGATGCCGTGATCGACGACGCCCGAAGTAATCGACTGACCATCGGGAGTCCATGTCGGATTGCCCTGCAGGTCGAGGGAATCGGCCACGACCCGCACGTTCGTCCCGTCGGCTTGCATTCGGTACAAGAGCGACCGGCCGTGTTGTCGGACCGAGAATGCGATGTATCGTCCGTCGGGAGAGATTGCCGGGGCGCCCACGACTTGCGCATCATCGCCGCGCCACAACTCGGTGCTCGTCCCGTTGGCAAATTTCAAGATGCTCTCGCCTGTGCCATTCGCAGAAACGTACAGAAGATAATTCGGGCCGAGTCGTGGTGAGAATCCAGTATTGCCGGTGGTCAGCGAGATTTGAGCGGCGGTTGAGATCTTCGGAGATGAATCATCGAGCTGCAAGCGCCAGAGAGTTCTTTTCGGACTCGCGAGAGTGACCACTAGTCGGCGGCTGTCGCCGCTTGCCGCTAGTGACGTGTAGCGGTCGAGGCCGGAAGTTAGACGGTGGGGAATCCGACGTTCAACATCCATGCCATAAAGCCATGGTCCCGAGCCATCCGGATCGCTAGCCAGATACAGCAGAGTGCTTCGATCCAAGAGAACGGGATAACTCACGCTGCCAGCATGGAAGGTAATCTGCTGAGGAGTTCCGCCAGACGGAGGGATGCGCCAGATGTCCAATTTATCTGGAAGGTAGCCTTGGACGAAGTAGATAAACGCCGAGTCGCGTGCCCATAACGGAAAGTGACTATGGAGCCCAGCAGGCGCCATGAAGATGGGCCGGAGATCGGATCGCACGCTCCCATCAGATACAAACAGCGGATCTCCTGGACCCGGCGTGTGGTAAGCGAGCCGGGAGCCGTCGCCTGACCAGTCGAACTCCGCTACGCCCTCGAGATAGGGCCTCGCTTCGCCACCAAGAGTAGGAACCGACCAGACCCCAATGTTGCTACCGCTCGGAGCATCCGGTTTGCGCACCCAAAACGTAACAAAGGATCCATCCGGCGAGAATCCAAGGCTCCTGATCGATGGATTCACGAGGTCTGGAACACTTCCGTGGGTCAGATTGTGAAAAACCCCCGAACCCACCTGCGTAACCCAGATATCCGTCGCTCCGTCGCGGCCTGACAGAAAGGCTACGAAATGGCCGTCGCGGGAAATTGCAGCGGCTTGCTCGAATCCATCGAAATCCGTGACCGTCTGAAATCGTGCGTCCGCGATGGGGTTTCGCCAGAAGTATTCTGTCCTCTGAAGCCAAAGGATTGTGCCAACCACTAGTGCAATTGCTGCCGCCGCCAGCGGTAAGACGAGAGTCCATCGCCGAAGAAAGGGTAATGCGCTCGGGTGAGGGCCTGCGGACGGGATTGAGGCGGCAGTGCTCCCAAGCTCCTGACCGGCTCGAAGATTCCGGGTGCGCGCCCAGGCATCCAGGTCCGCGCGGGAGGCGTAAACCGAGCCCATCTTGTCATGCAGATGGCGCTGGACTGGCATCCCCTCACGCTTCTCCCAGCGCTGGACGGTGGTCACATCGCGTTTAAGATATGCCGCGATTGCTTTCCATGAATCCAGACGGTCTTCCGGCGGTAGCTCGGATGGCGGTATCCCAAGGGATGGTTCGCCCATTGCTTCTCCTGGTTGGTCCGCCGACGTGGTGACGAACCCGGGAACCGAATTGTATCCTCCGCGGCCCGCCAAAGCCACGGCGAAGCACTGCATTTGACGGCAAGTTGAGGAATACCGGCGATTCAGTGCCTTACCGCTTGAAGGCACACCGCAGGTGTCCGAAGGTGGGCGTGCGTCTCACGTGAATTCACACTGACAACGGAGGTGTTTCATGACAAGAAAAGCTTTTGGGTGGACGGCGGGCACCCTCGCGGTCCTGGTACTGGCGGCAAGCTCCGGTGCGCTTGCTCAGAGTGCGTCAATCACAACATTCAGCGGCGAGATTAATTCCTACTCGCCTGTACTGGCGACGACTCCCGTAACGGGACCGTACGAAATTCGAGGTCCGTGGACTTTGAAATTGAATGCAAAAGCAAACACGGCTGATTTCTCTACGGATTTGAACATGGAGGAGTCCGACGGCTGGTGCATGACTCAAAACGGCTCAAGTTTTGACCCAGCGGCGAGAAACGCCCACACGCACCACATCACTCTTCTCGGCGGCGCTGTCACATCAATTACTGGAGGATTTCAAGTCAACGGGTCGGCCACGATCATGGGGAACGGGAGCATCTCGTCCAAACTCTCGCCATCTGTCGTTACCATAGAAGTTACGGGTGGGACGGACGACAAGTTTTCCAATATCACAGTGACGTTTGCATCTCCAGCCTCGGACCATTTTGGAACAGAACCGGTGGCGGGGGTGGTTCGAAGCTTCACGAAGGAAAGTGCTACGAATAGGAAAAAATAGACTCGGAAAAATAGACTCGGTGGGTGCGGCTTTTCCGAATCGGCTCAATCGCGACTCTCTGGAGGCGCCGCGCCCGTCCGACTTTCTCCGACCCTTTCGACGGGAGATCGCCACGAAAGGTCATCAGGCGACGGATCTGCGTCGGAGAGAATGTAACCAGACGATCCACCGCTGACGAACCGCTGGCCATCAATCACCGCATGCACCGCCTCTCGAAGATCCTTGGCAGCCCTTGTCTTCAAAACGTAACCCCATGCGCCCAAGCGGAATGCTTCCTTGATTACATCTGGAGAAGACTCCTGACTCACGAAGATAATTTTGGATGCCGGGACAAGCTCAAGAATTTGCCGCGCGGCTGCAAGTCCGTTTAATCTCGGGAGCCCTATGTCCAGAAGGATCAAATCCGGCAGCAGTTCCGCGGCCTTTTGAACCGCCTCCTGGCCGTCCGACGATTCAAAGAGGATCTGGAGTTGAGGGTCTTGGTTCAGGGTCGAGGAGATAAAACGGCGAAAGGCCGCGAAGTCCTCCACCACGAGAAGGCGGATCTTGGGAGTGTCCATATTCGAGGACGCTGTGACACTGCCAAGCCATCATACCACTGCTCATCGTCTGTCGGACCGTGTGCCGCTCTGAGGAGTTGACCCTCGAAGCCTAGCGGGCGCTGGACTGGTTCGAAGTTACGTGTTCCCGGGGCCGGGGTGTCTGGATGGGCTCCGGACGGAGCCTCCACACCAGGAGGTCGCGACCGAAGGCCGTCACAGTGACGGCGGCAACGACCACGATCCAGGCGGCGAAGAAGAGCCATCCAGCGTTAAAAAGAAATGTGTCGGCGGTCATTGGCGTCCTTTGCGGACGAGGGGCCTCAGTGTTCGCGTGGCCACTGAGGCCGCACGTCTGAATCAGCTATTCTTCGGCTGGCGGAGGCGGAGTGTCATGCCTGTGCTGCTGCATGCGCGCTTCGTGCTTGGCCTCCATCTCTTTGAGCTGAGTTCGCTGGTCCGCGGTGAGCACCTGATACAGCTCGTTGTGAACACGAGTATGTGCTACGGTCAACTCAGTTTCGACCTGCGACTTCTGCACCGCCAGGGCGCGAACCTTGGCTTCGTCGAAAGTGCCTTCCACGTACTGGCGGAGTTGACTATCGATTTGTCGCTGCTGCTCGACCAGGGGCTTGATGGTCGGATGTTCTTTTTGCAGGATGGACTTCATCTGCGTCTTCTGTTCGTCCGTGAGATTCAGGGAACGCGCGAAGAATCCCATCATGCGTCCTTCGCCTTCCATGCCGAACTCGTGGCCATGCATCGGTGGCGGCGGAGGAGCTTCCTCGGCGGTCTGCGCCTTAGCGATGGCGCCGCCCAACAGAACAGCGACTGCAGCGATCAACAAACGGTAACGAATGGATTTCATGGGTGTGACTCCTGGAATTCTCCGGGATGTCCCGGAACCTGTGCATCTAAAGATAGGAACACGGATTGGAAGGAAAAGGCGGTAAAAAAACGGTCAACCGGAGTAAAGTTTTGTCAAAGCTGGATAGCCTTCAGGATGCTGGCTTTGCCCGGCTTTCATTTGACAATTCTTTACTACGGGACGCTCCTTACGGGTGCACAATAACATTGCGATGGAACGAATATTGGTAATCGATGATGACGTGGAGCTCTGCCATCTGGTGGGGGAATATCTGCGGGCGGAGGGATTCACGGTCGAATGCGTGCATGATGGCGAGAGCGGGTTAAGGAAGGCTGCAGCCGGCGAATACCTGCTAGCGGTCCTCGATGTGATGCTGCCGGGGATCAACGGTTTTGAAGTGCTGCGGAGGATTCGCGCAACCTCGCGGTTGCCAGTGCTGCTGCTCACGGCCCGAGGCGAAGACGTGGACCGAATCGTCGGGCTGGAGATTGGTGCGGACGACTATCTGCCGAAGCCATTTAATCCACGGGAACTGGTCGCACGGATTCGGGCCGTATTGCGGCGGACGCGCGCGGATGGCAGCGGAGCGGCTGCCGCCCCGGATATGGTTAGTGTGGGCGATGTAGAACTCGATCCGGCTACCCGGATCGTGCGGCTGGAAGGCAAGCCCGTGGATCTGACTTCGGTGGAGTTCAATCTGCTCGAAGTGCTGTTGCGCGAAGCGGGCCGCGTCGTGCCGCGCGAACGTCTGGTGAACGCGGTGCTCAGCCGCAAGTTTTCGCCGTTCGACCGGAGCATTGACATGCACGTCAGCAAGGTCCGCAAGAAGCTGGGCGATACCGATAACGACGAGCACATCAAGACGGTACGAGGTGTCGGATATATATTTGCGCGTCCGCGAGAGAAGGCGAAGGCCTAGCGTGTTCTCGCGTCTACGGTTGAATCGGACGGCGGTAGAAGATTGAAGAGTTCAACATGAAGAGTCTCTTTCTAAGGATTTTTTTGTCGTTCTGGATGGCTTTTGCGATGTTTCTCGTAACCGCCATTCTGGTGACCCTGGCCCTGCGCCCGCGCAGCTCGACGTGGGAAGCTCTGCGCACCGCGGTCTTGAATGATTCGGTCAGCGCCTATGAAGAGGGCGGCGAACACCAGTTGCGAAAGTACATGGACGAGCTGGAATCCACGCAGCACGTCCGCGCCTATCTTTTCGATGAGCAGGGGGAAGAACTCTCGCATCGTGCGCCACCTGACTGGGCTATTCGCGTAGCCTCGGGTGGGCCGCGTGTTCCGCGCGACGGCTTCATCATTCCCGCGCCGCCGATGCAACGGGACTCGCGTGCTTCGTCCGATGGCAAACATCGTTACACATTGGTTTTGGGCATGCCCCCCGGTCCGCGGGTGTTTATTGGCCCGCGTGGCATGCCGCTCCCTGCGCTCGTCATCCTGGTGATCTCTTCCGGGATCGTTTGCTATTTCCTGTCGTGGTATTTGACCAAGCCGATCGTGCGTCTGCGCGCCGCGGCACGGCAGCTGGCGGCGGGAGATCTGAGTGCACGTTCGGGAGCGCCGGCGACGGGCAAGCGCGATGAAGTCGCGGGCCTGATGCGGGACTTCGACGCCATGGCGGAACGGTTGGAGACTCTGATGAAGGCGCAGTCGCGGCTGCTGAACGATATTTCGCACGAGCTGCGTTCTCCGCTGGCGCGCCTGAACGTCGCGCTCGGCCTGGCGCGGCAACGGGCGGGCGTGGAGAGCGTCGACATGCTGGATCGAATTGAACTCGAAGCCAGCCGGCTGAACGAACTGATCGGAAGGATTCTGACGCTGGCGCGCCTGGAAGACGGAGAACAGGGAGTACCGCAGACTCCGGTGCCCTTAGGCGAGTTAGTCGCGAACGTCGCTGAAGATGCGGAGTTCGAGGCGCAAGAGCGGCACTGCCACGTGCATACGACGATCCCTGAGGGCGACTGGGGAGTGCGAGGGAACGACTCTCTGCTGCACAGCGCGGTGGAGAATGTGGTGCGCAATGCCATCCGCTATACCGCGGAAGGTTCATCGGTTGAGATTGCCCTGGGTCGAGAGGAACGGGCCGGCGGGTCGGAGGCAGTTCTCAAAGTGAGCGATTCCGGGCCGGGAGTTCCGGAGGATTCGCTGACCAAACTGTTTGAGCCGTTCTACAGGCTCGACGATGCCCGCGGACGCCTCACCGGCGGAGTCGGTCTGGGATTGGCGATCACGGAGCGAGCGGTCCGTTTCCACGGCGGAAAGGTTTTGGCCTCGAATCGCGCGGGGGGCGGGCTGATTGTGGAGATTCGACTGCCACTCATTCCTCAGGCGGTGGCCACGAAGGAACGGGCAGCGGTGGTTGTGTCGGGGCGGCAAAGTTAAGACGGACTTCAGAGAGACCCGAGACCCGAGACGTAAGACCTCAGGCTCAAGGGTTTATTCCACATTGCCGACGTCGGAGTCGGGCAGGTTCTCTGAACCTCTCGTATACTTAGAACTGCTGGGGAAAGCGGGCAACTCCGTGGCGTTCCCAGGGTTCCAATAGCGGTTGTGGGAGTTTGCTCTTCCCTCGCTTTCCTGATACACAAATGGGTTGAGATTTTCCCGCGTTTTCCAGAGTGCAGAACCCGGCCGGCGGGGCGCTGGGGGTTGTGTGCACCCTTAAACCTCACATAAATATGGAGATCAACCAGAGAATGTCGAAACGATCTGCGTGGCTGCTCGGGGTGGTGGTACTGGTTTCAATCGGGGTGCTGGTGGCGTGCGGGAGCAACTACAACGCGTCGTCCGATGGGTTGATTCTGGTGGGGAGCCAGGGCTCAGGGCTGATCGAGACGTTCAGTTTCAATCTCAATAATGGCGGCAGTTCCGCGGTAAGCAACACGCCTGAGGACACGTCGAATCTGGTTTGTGTCCTGAAGGGCATTCCTTCGTCGATTGTGATCGATCCGCAGGGACAGTACGCCTACACGATCATCAACGCCAATACCTCGTGTGACTCGCCCACGTTCACGAGTACGAACGGGATCATGACGTTCAAGATCAATTCCGACGGTACGACGACCGCAGTCGGGGGCCAGGTGCCGTTCAACGCAGGCCCGGTAGCGGTGGTGCCGGGGATGATGGTAATGGACCCGGCGGGGAAGTTTCTGTTTGTGGCAGATCGAGCGACGGCTGATAGTTCCGGGTCGTTCGTTTCGGGGTCGGTTTCAGTTTTTGCCATCGGAAGCGGTGGCAGCGTGACCGAAGTTGCTGGCTCGCCTTTCTTCCCCACGCCTCAGACCACGGTTCCGCAATCGAGCTTCGATATCATCAGCGTTGCCCCAACCCCTACCGTGTTCCCGGCGGTAGGCGCGAATGGACTTCAGAATTCGGTGTGCTCGACGGTAGGCTTGCCTCCGCCAACGAAACAGTATTTGTATGCGATTGATAACCTGGGGAATCAGGTGTTTGAGTTTGTAGTGACCAGCTCTGGAGTTTTGACGAATCCAAATCCTTCGGGCCTGCGTGGCGGTTCGCCTTTTCCCACCGATCAGAGGCCTGAAGGAATCGCGGTGGATCCGTGCAACCGATTTGTCTACGTGACCGACAGCCTCACGGATCGAATCAGCGCCTACACCATTTGCAATGGCTCTCCCAACCAGTCTTCGACCTGCCCGCAGAGTCCCGACGGAACTTTGGTGCAAGTTCCCGGTTCACCGTTTCCTCTGACGGGAAGCCCGATCGAGCCCGGTCCTCTCGTGGTGGATCCGTATGGCAATTATGTCTACGTGTTGGGAAAGGGTTCTAACACGATCAATGCGCTGAAAATCAGCCCGGTTTCGGGCGCGGTCTCGGCCCTGACCCCGGCCACGATCGCTACAGGGCTGGGGCCCAGACAGATCGCGATTCGCGGCGATGACAACTGGCTTTTTGTGACGAACAACGGCTCCGGCGCCCTGGGAGGCACCACCGTATCGCAATACTCGGTTACGCCGGCGAGCGGCGCGCTCACGGTTCTTCCTGCAATCGAGACTGACGACTATCCGTGGGGACTGGCAGTGAAGTAAGGCAGTGCTCAGTGGCTCAGGGCTTATGTAAGGCTTATGTGGGGACAGCCGCCTCGGCTGTCCCGCTAAGCGCAGCGGAGCGTTTTGCTGTCGCAAAATGTCCCGGACTTCGGAGTAGATGGCGGTAGCGGCGAGCTTCGCTCGACCAGACAGCCGGGGGCGGCTGTCTCTACATAAACCTTGCAGACATCAATCTTGCAGGCACCGACTGCCGGCTTTCTAGGTCGGCACTTTCAGAATCAGATATCCGCCCACCAGAACAAAGATGAGATCCGGCGACCACGCCGCCATGGCTGGCGGAAGCTGGCTCAGATCGCCCATGGCTTCGAACAAGCGCGAGACGACCGTATAGAACACGGCAATTCCAACCGCGACCGCGACTCCCGTGATCGCTCCTCTTTTCGCAGTCGAGAGCGCGAAGGGAATCGCGAGCACGGCCATGATCAAGGTGATCAGGGGATATGACAACTTCTTGTGCAGTTGCACGCGCAAGCGGACCACGTCGAAGCCGCTCTGCTGCAAGTCGCGGATGTAGCGGCGCAGTTCTTCGTAGTTCATCTCGGTGTACTGCTTGATTTCCTTCTTAAAATACGAAGGCGTCTCGCTGATCTCGGGGAAGGTTGCTACCTCGAAGGTGTGATAACCGTTGTCAGCGATAGCGGAGCCGTGCAGAGAGCGTTCCCAGCCTTGTTCGTAGACCCAGCGATTCAGGTTCTCAGCCCAGTGGGCGCGGTCGGCATGGATACGTCGCGTGATGGTGAAGCTGGTGCGGTCGAGTTCGAAGACCGTGATGTTGCCGAACTGGTCGCGATCGGGATCGAAGAACTGGTAGTAGTAAATATCGTTGTGCTGGCCGAAAATCCATTTGCGGTCAGGACGCAAGTAGGTTTGCGGCGGCTTCCCCTTGATCTGGTTGTGCAGAGCTTCCTGGCGCTTGTTGGTATGGGGCAGGTAGAACTGGTCGGCGAAAAACAATCCCACGGCGAGCACGCCAGCGGCCACGATCACCGGCGTGACGATACGGTAGATGCTGGTACCGGTAGCCTTGATCGCGGTGATTTCATTGGAACGCTGCATCAAGCCGAACGTGACCAGCACAGCAAGCAGCATGACCAGAGGTGCCACGTTATAGAGCAGGTAGGGCGCCACGTTGAGCAGATACTCCGCAACGACGGTGGCAGGCACCTGGTTGTGCAGAATGTCTCCCAGCAACTCGAATAGGGTGAAGACGAGCACCAGCACCAGGAATGTCGAGAGGATCATCCCCAGATAGACGAAAAAGTCGCGGAGCACGTAGTCGTCGAGCAAGGTGGGGAAGGTCGCGCTGAACATGCGGCGCCGCGTGGAGGCGCGTTCGAAGGCGTTTTCGCGGCGCCCCCGGGAAAGAGCGGACTGCGCTCCGGCGGGGTCGCGCTTCCAGAAAGCGCGAAACGAGGCGAGTTCAAATGGACGTTTCTCGGCACGCGACAACAGAAAGATCGCCAGGCCGAGAAATAGGATATCGGCCAGCCACGCGCCAAACCAGGGCGAAACCCGGCCTTGCCGTGCGAACGAAACTCCAATTAAAGAAATCACGTAGTACACAAAAACCAGCAGGATGGTGAGAACGAATCCGCCAGACTTGCCGCTCTTCTTCGACGATAGTCCCAACGGGATTCCCACAAGCGACAGCACCAGACAGGCAGTGGGCAGAGCGAGGCGCTTGTGAAAGGCGATGAGATACCAGCGGGCAGAGACCGGATCGAGGCGAGCGGCTTTCTGCCATAGGGCCGAGGTTTCCATCAGGTCAGCTGGGAGCGACTCGTCGGGCTTATTCTCGGTGGAAGGAAGGTCGAGCGGAATATCAGTCTGCTGAAAGGTCGAGATCGTGTAATTGCTCGCGTCCCGCGGGTCCGTTTCGTGTTCGGATCCGTCGACGAGGTGCAGGTGCAGCCGGTCCTGACCCTCGCTTACAACGATGGCTTCCTTGGCCAGCGTGATCTTGGGGTTCGTGGCGTCGGTCAGGTCCGCCATGAACACGCCCTTCCACACGGCCGCACCTTGCGCGGTCTTTACGTCCTGCACGTAGAGAACTTTCTTGGGGAAGCCCTCGTAGAAAACCCGGGGCTGGATCTCGAAGGAAACCTGCGAGCCTTTCAGTCGGTCCTCAAGGTGTCCTAACGCGGCCTGGGCGCGCGGCGCGATGTACAGGCTGTTGAACATCGCTATGAGCCACGCGGCCAACACAAAGACCGAAAGCGCGCGCAGGAAACTCCATACGCCCATGCCGCTCGCACGCATGGCGGTAACTTCACTGTCGGCGGCCAGGCGGCTCAGGCCGATCAGGATTCCGACCAGCACGCTCATGGGCAAGGTGTAGGTCAGCGCGAGCGGGACGGTGAAGAAAAAGATCTCAGCGACGCTGGGCAGCGGAGCGCTGGCGCGGACGACCAACTCAAGGATGCGTCCCAGATCGCGAGTGAACAGGACAAAGGTGAAGATCGCCACGCCGATGAGCGCGTGCGCCGTCACTTCGCGTAGGATGTAGCGGGTCAGAATCCGCATGAGAGATGCGCTTTAGGCGAGGATAGCACGCGGAGGGGCGGCAGACACGGAATCGGCGGGAGGCGCCGTGATCTAAGAGGATCGTCCGAGAAGATCCGTCCAACTGGATTCCTTCCGACTAGGCCCTTGGAAGAACTTGCCGGCGGACTAGCGCTGACCGCGGCGAGAGCGAGACGCTCTCGCGACACCCGGCAGGATGACGGCGCTACGGAACCCAGGTCGGTTTGGGTGCGTACTGGATAGCACGAGGTGACGGACAGGCATGATCCTGGAACAGAAACTGCAAGACGAGAGCGGTTCTCGGGCGGATACGCTGGCGTTGGTGGGCATCGCGGCTATCGTCGCAATGGCCCATATGCTTACGAATGGCCGTTACGGATTTCATCGCGACGAACTGCAGGTCTTGAGCGATGCACGACACTTGGATTGGGGATTCGTACCCTATCCGCCGTTTACGCCCTTCGTCGAGCGGATTGCCCTTTCCATTTTCGGACTTTCTCTGATCGGACTGCGCCTCTTCTCCGTGATATCGCAATCGGTCGCCGTGGTCGTCACGGGACTCATGGCGAGGGAACTGGGAGGAGGACGGCTGGCCCAGGTGACCGCGGCCCTGGCAGTCGCGCTCTCGCCGCTGCCAATCTTTGAAGCGACCGAATTCCAATACACAACCTTTGATTATCTGTGGTGGGTGCTGATCGCCTACTTCGTGATTCGTCTGCTGAAGACGGAGAATCCGCGGTGGTGGCTGGCGATTGGCGCAAGTATCGGAGTGGGATTTCAGACCAAGTACACGATGGGATTCTTCCTGTGCGGAGTCTTTGGCGGGATTCTGCTCACCCGTGCGCGCCGGTATTTGGCAAGCGGATGGTTCTGGGGCGGAATGGCTCTCGGATTCGCGATCTGTTTGCCAAACCTGGTATGGCAGGTGCGGCATGGCTTCATCTCGCTGCATTTTCTGCAGAGCATTCATAAACGCGATGTGGGGGAAGGGCGCGCCGACGGGTTTCTGAGCCAGCAGTTCTGGCTGTGCACAAACTTGATCACCGTGCCACTGTGGTTTACAGGTCTGCTGAGTTACATGTGGGACCGCCGCTATCGAATGTTGGGGTGGATGTATCTTATTCCGCTCGCATTATTCGCCATCAGCAAAGGACGAAGCTACTACCTCGGGGCGGCGTATCCCATGCTGTTGGCGATGGGTTCCATTGTCGCCGAGCGATGGCTCGCGTCGCTCTCGAAGGTGCCGCGGCGGGCTGTGGAAGTGGCTTTCTTCACTGGCGTTGTGGCGTATGGACTCCTCCTCAGCGCGGTCCTGGTGCCTTGGGCTACAGGCGGACGTCTGATGAAATTCGCGCTGGAGCGAAATGGCGATCTCCGAGAGGAGATTGGGTGGGACGATCTAGTGCGAAACGTCGCGGAAATTCGGGATCGCTTGCCGCCGGACCAGAAAAAAAATGTCGGCATCGTTGTACGGAACTACGGGGAACAAGGCGCGATCGAGATTCTCGGGCCGGCCTATCACTTACCTCCTCCCATCAGTGGGACGAACTCAGCGTGGCTGAGGGGCTATCCGGAGCCTCCGCCTACCACTCTGATTGTGCTGGGCACTTCTCTTGAAAATGCGCAGCGGCGATACACACTCTGCCGGCTGGCCGGACACAATACGAACTCGCACGGCGTCGTGAATGAGGAGAGCCGCGATCATCCCGACATCTTTGTCTGCGGAGGGCCAAGGCTGCCGTGGCCGGAGTTCTGGGCAGATTTTCTGGCCTATGGTTGATGAGCCAGCAACGACCTCAAGGCAACTTATACAGATAGCAGGCGCCGTTCTTGTTCTGTGCGGGTGGAGTGGGCGGCGTCATCCATGGGGGATTGTTGAAGTCGAAGAACTCCGTCATGGATTTCTGCACAGCATCGCGCCTGGTCAAGGCTGCCAGGCCGAAGCGAGTTTCGATCAGCTTGAGAATCGCCGTCGTATCCATCACGGTATGCGACACGTAGTGTTTCCTTGCGTACGGCGACACGACAATAAGAGGCAGCCTGTATCCGGTGTAGGTGAAGTGGCAATCGGGACCTGTGGCCGTGGTGCAGATGTCACCAGGCAGCAGGTCCTTCGGTTTGATGCCATCCGGACTGACCGTGGGCTGCGGCGAAACATGGTCGTAGAGGCCGCCGAACTCGTCAAAGGTGAAAATGAAGGCGGAATCCTTCCACGAGACGCTGGTCATCAACGCGTTGATCAATGATGAAACGTACTGCGCGCCCAGCTGAATATTGATGGGATAGTTGTCCGAATCGGAGCCATGTTCGTCGAGACCCGCCGCTGACGCGGGTTCGATCTGAGCGACCTGCGGCAGAGTGCCATTCTGCACGTCGCTAAAGAACTGCGTCATGGTGGCCAGGTTGTTCGGGTAGTCGGTTGGAATCGTGTGCCCCCACTCAAAATTCTGCACATAGCTTAGGGTAAGCAGGCATTGCGGCGTGGGATCGGTCTCGCAGGCGGTGTTATCCGTATTCACATAAATCTTCCAGGAAATTCCAGCGCTCTGCAGTTGCTGAAATATGGTCGGGGCGGTGAGCAACGACGCGTCTCCATGGTCGGTGCCGATGGGATATACGTCTCCCTGGGAGGTCGCGGCAATCAGATAGTCCCGATTCGAAGCGGTTCGCGTCATCACTGGAGAAAACCAACGGTCGGATGTGCCGAACTGCGAAGCCATGTAGTGGTAGTAATTCAGATCGTTATTATCGTAGTAGCCCATGGAACGAATGCCATCGGTGTCGTAGTAAGGAGGAACATTGTTGCGGCCGTCGTGGGCATTCGTCCATACAAAACCGTCCAGCGTTGCGGTCGGAGAATAGTAATCGTTCAGATTCCAATCCACATGGCTTTCGTTCCACGAAGGACTGGGGTTTTCAATGCACTGCGTATTCAGCCGGTAGGAAGTAATCTGCGGACTGGAGCTGTCTTCAATGCAGTCACTGGGCGGGGGGAACGCCGGATCGCAGCCAGGGTTCGTGGGCGGCGGACCATAGAGCGGCGCGAGCCCGGATGGGGGATTGAATTGCGGGAGGCCATCGAAAGAGCGATCGGGAAAGCCGTTGCTTTTCCAATAGGAGCGCAGGGTGCCAAAGTAGTGATCCAGTGAGCGGTTTTCTTGCGCCAGGAAGACGATGTGGTTGAGCACATTGACTGTTTGACTCACGTTGAAAGTAGCCGTGACGGATGCACCCGCGTTCAGGGTGAGCCTGCAAACGCCCGTGCCACTGCAGGCTCCGGACCACCCGGCGAAGAAGGCTCCCGCGGCCGCGGAGGCGGTAAGTTGTACGGTGCCGGAGTTGAACGATGCGCTACAGGTGGATGGGCAGCTGATGCCGGCGGGGCTGCTGCTCACGGTGCCGCTGGCGGTGCCCGCGAGTTGGACCGTTAGAGTGTAGGTGGTGTCTGGTCCAGAGGCTCTCGGCGGTGGGGATGCGAAGCCCGCGCTCGAAAGAGAAATTGCAGTGCAAGCAGCAAGAACAGCGACATGGTGGCGATTCAAAGTCAACCTCCTGAGCGGTGTGGAAAGAAGGCGACCCTTGGATGGCAGCAGGACGGGCGTGGTTGTCGGGAAACTAAGAATTAGGGGCGTCAGGTTTGCGGGCTGCCGAGCTTTGTCCTCGGGGTCGTCGGGTTTCGCACCGGCAGGACGGCCGAGGCGGCCGTCTCCACACGACCCTACTGTGCTTTGAAGAACAGCGCGGCCAGCGGTGGCAGCGTCAGTTTCAAGGAAAATGGACGGCCGTGGGTTGGAATTTCTTCGGCATTCACTCCGCCGAGGTTGCCCATGCCGCTGCCGGCGTATTCGCGGGCGTCGCTATTGAGCATTTCTCGCCAGTATCCCCCATGAGGGACGCCGACGCGATAGCCCATGCGCGGCACTGGAGTGAAGTTACAGACGACTAACACCGAGTCTCTTGGAGATTCACTCTTGCGCAGGAGGGATACGGTGCTGGTGGCGTTGTCGTTGGCGTCGACCCATTCGAAGCCGGCAGGATCGTTATCGAGCACGTGCATCGCGGGTTCGCTGCGATAGAAGCGGTTCAATTGCTCCATCCAGGCTTGCACTCCGCGATGAACCTGGTACTGCAAGACGTGCCATTCCAGGCTGGAGTCGTGCGCCCACTCGCGGACCTGGCCGAATTCACAACCCATGAAGAGAAGCTTCTTGCCCGATTGCGCATACATGTAGGCAAACAGCAGGCGCAGGTTGGCGAACTTCTGCCACTCGTCTCCCGGCATCTTGCCGATGAGCGATCCCTTGCCGTGAACGACTTCGTCGTGCGAGAGGGGCAGCACGAAATTCTCGTGGAATGAATACAGCATCCGAAAAGTGAGGTCGTTGTGGTGATATTTGCGATGAATGGGATCGTTCTGGAAATAGCGGAGCGTATCGTGCATCCATCCCATGTCCCACTTCAGGCCGAAGCCGAGTCCGCCAACGTAGACCGGCTTTGAAACCATGGGCCACGACGTGGATTCTTCCGCGGTGGTCTGAATCTCGGGATGCTCTTTGTAGGCTTCCTGGTTGAAGCGGCGGAGGAAGTCGATGGCTTCGAGATTTTCGCGTCCGCCAAACTTGTTGGGGATCCATTCGCCCTGCTTGCGCGAGTAATCGAGATAGAGCATGGACGCCACGGCATCTACGCGCAGTCCGTCGATGTGATACTTGTCGAGCCAGAACATGGCGCTCGACATCAGGAAGCTGCGCACTTCGGCGCGGCCGTAGTTGAAGATGTGCGTCTTCCAGTCGGGATGGAATCCCTGGCGGGAGTCGGCGTGTTCGTAGAGGTGCGTGCCGTCGAAATAAGCGAGGCCGTGGGCATCGGAAGGGAAGTGCGACGGCACCCAATCGAGGATGACGCCAATGCCGTGTTGATGCAGGTAGTCGACCAGGTACATGAAATCCTGCGGAGTGCCGTAGCGCGACGTGGGCGCGAAATATCCAGTGGTCTGGTATCCCCAGGAGCCGAAGAAGGGATGCTCCATCACCGGCAGGAACTCGACGTGGGTGAAACCAAGCTGGCCGACATATTCGGCGAGTCGAGGCGCCGTCTCGCGATAGGTCAGAGGACGATTGTGATCTTCCGGGACTCGCATCCAGGAGCCGAGATGCACTTCGTAAATCGACTGCGGCGCTCGGAGCGAGTTGCGCTCCGCGCGCTTCTGCATCCAGTCCTGATCGCTCCACTGGTAGTCGAGGTCCCAGACAACGGATGCGGTGCGCGGAGGCTTCTCATGCAGCAGGCCGAGCGGATCAGCCTTGTCGACGCGGTATCCGTGGCGCTGCGATTCGATGTGGAACTTATAGAGCGCGCCCTTCGTGACGCCGGGGATAAAGCCTTCCCAAATGCCTGAGGAACCGCGCGGGCTGAGGCGATGCGGCTTGGGATCCCAGCCGTTGAAACTACCCACCACTGACAGCGACCGCGCGTTCGGAGCCCACACGCTGAATACCGCACCGGCTTCGCCATTGTAAGTAACAAGGTGAGCTCCCATCTTGTCATAAAGGCGATAGTTGCTGCCCTCGTTGAAGAGGTAGAGGTCCTGGTCGGTGAGCAATTGGGGGGCGGAGAGCGTAATTTCAGGGCTCATGGGGTGCGCTAGATAGTCTACCGGAACGGGCATCCGGCAGGCCGTATTTATGCGAATCGGCAGATCGATGGATTCGCGGGCGAGGCCGGGAAATCGGCCCTGGTGTCTATTTCGCTTCCGAGGCGCGGCAGGTTCGTGAATAATGTGCAGAACGATTGAACTGGTTCCGAGCGGTTTTTGCCGGTTGAAATTCAACTCGTAGCCTGGTTCTGAGATTGAAACCATCAGAGGCTGGGGGACGCATGGCCACTTTCACGCAGGATCTCCGCTTTGCATTTCGCCAACTCAGGAAATCGCCGGGTTTCGCCGTCACCGTCGTCCTGACACTGGCTCTCGGCATCGGCGCCGCCACGGCGATCTTCTCGCTGGTGGAGGGCATCCTATTACGGCCACTGCAGTTCAGTGATCCGGATCAGTTGGTGCTGTTGGGAGATCACCTGTCGGAAGGGCCGGGCATCTCCGTTGCAGCTCGCGAGATCGGTAGTTACGCCAACGAGACTAGCGCATTTTCATCGCTTGGCGGTTACATCTCGACGAACTTCGAACTTTCTAGCGGAGCCATTCCTGAAGAAGTCAATGCGGCCCGGTTCAGCGCCGGAGTCTTCCCGACGCTGGGCGTTTCCCCATTGCTGGGGCGCGTGTTTACGCAGCAGGAAGAAGATGGCCATCAGCCTCTCGCGGTTATTAGCTACGCCTTGTGGATGAATCGGTACCACCAGGATCCGCGTGTGCTCGGAAGTCCCATCGCCCTCGACCGCAAGGTTTACTCGATCATCGGCGTCATGCCACGCAGCTTTGAGTTTCCGCTGGAGGCAGGGCATCTCGACCAGGCGCAGCTGTGGGTCCCAATGAGCCTTACTCCGGACGAGCTTTCCGATCAGCACATGGGATTCTGGGGATACCAGATGATCGCTCGCCTCAAGGATGGGGTCACGCCGGCGCAGGCAGCGCAGGACGCTGGACGCGTCAGCCAACAGATCATGCGTACCTTTCCGGCAAGCATGGCCGCGATCCACATCAAGGGAGATGTCGCGCTCCTGAGTGAGTTTGACATTGCGGATGTTCGACCGTTGTTGCGGACCTTGTTCCTTGCCGTTTCAGTCGTCTTGCTCATCGTTTGCGTCAACATTGCCGGACTGCTTTTGGTGCGCGCGATTCGCCGGCGTCGAGAATACGCGGTGCGGCTGGCTCTGGGAGCCCGTCCCCGCGCGATTGTCCGCGAATCTGCCTTCGAGGGATTGCTGATAAGCCTGGCGGGAGGGGTGGTCGGGTTGGCATTTGCGGCGGTCGTCGTCCGCACCGCCCTGCATCTGCTGCCAGACTCCATGCCGCGCATCGACTCAATCTCCATCGACGCCACTGTGGCGGCCTTTGCTCTGCTACTGGCTCTCATAACCGGTGCCGTTTGCAGCCTTGCGCCTGCTTTTGCCGCGCTGCGTACGAACCTGACGGAGAGCCTGAATGAAGGGACGCGGACGGGTACGGGCGCGTCGAGCCATACGTGGTTGCGATCGGGATTGGTAGTGGCGGAGATCGCAATTGCGCTGGTGCTGCTCACCGTATCGGGCGCATTTCTACTCAGTTTCCAGAAGATGCGTGCGGTCGATCCAGGATTTCGCGCCGACCATGTGCTCGTGGCGGAGTACCAGTTGCCGCTGCAGCAATACTCGACCGACAATGCTGCGGACTCCTTCAACCACGCGGTGATCGAACGGCTCTCGAACAAGCCGGGAATCATCGCCGCCGGGAGCACGAATGGCCTGCCCGCATCCGACTCCTTCGGAAGGGCCGCATACACGATCGAAGGCGAACCTACGGACAGCTGGAAGCTGAAGTTCGCGATGTTCGCGACCGTTTACGGGGACTATTTCCATGCCTTGGACATTCCGCTGCTCGATGGCAGGTACTTTACCGTCGACGATCGCTCCAGTTCAGCACTCGTCGTGATCGTCAACCAGTCGATGGCAGGACACTGTTGGCCGGGGCAGCGGGCGGTAGGCAAGCGGATGCACGTCGGCAATCCACAAAAGGGGTACCCATGGGCAACAGTGGTCGGCGTCGTCGCCGATACGAAGATGGGATCGCGCGACGAACCCAGCGACGATCAATGGTACTCGCCAGCGGAACAGCCCGCGACTCTGAATGGCTCTGATTTCACGGGGACGCTTACCGGCCCTGCCAGCGGATACATCACGATCCGCTCCGCGCTGCCTCCTAAGCAGATGACGCAAACACTGCGCTCGGTTGTCGCAGAGGTTGATCCAATTCTGGCTTTGCAGCAAGTGCAACCCATGGAGGATGCGATCTCGAATGTGGAAGCCCCGCGCCGTTTCAATACTGATCTCATCACCGCATTTGCCGTCAGCGCACTTCTGCTTGCCATCACGGGAATCTATGCGGTGGTGGCATTTTCAGTTTCGCTGCGAACCCAGGAGCTTGCGATTCGCGTTGCGCTCGGGGCGCAGCGTGTGAGCATTGCAAGGCTGGTATTGGTTTCGGCGGTGAAGTTGACACTTCTCGGTTGCGTCCTCGGTGTGCTCGGTTCGCTCGCTGTATCGCGTCTGGTCAGCTCGTTTCTCTTCCAGGTTAGCGCGACCGATCCGTTCATCTACCTAGGTAGTGTTCTTCTGATGATGCTTGTGGCGCTGGTCGCGTCCTCGCTCCCTGCGGTGCGCGCCGCGCAAGCCGACCCGGCGAATGCCCTGCGTTCGACTTAGGGTCGCATTCGCGGTTGTGGGCATCCGCGGCCTGATTGGCGAGGTTGTGGACGTCGCTCAAACGACGTTTGCGCATGATCATCAATTCCCATTTTGGATGATCGATGCACCTCCACACGACTAGCAGGGCGAAATCCCATGCTAGACTGACTGTTCCGCCATGCCTGCCCTGCGCGTCATTCTTCTATGGCATCAGCACCAGCCGTTTTACAAGGATCTGGTAACGGGAGAATACCGTCTGCCGTGGACGCGGCTGCACGCGCTTAAAGACTATTACGGGATGGTGAAGTTGCTGGACGAGTTCCCCCACGTTCATCAGAACTTTAATCTCGTGCCGTCACTGATGGTGCAGATTCAGGACTATGTAGACGGGACAGCGCAAGATCCGTTTCTCAGGGTGGCTTCGAAACCGGCGAAGGAATTGTCGCTAGAAGAGCGGCGCTTTGCGCTTCAGTATTTATTTCAGGCGAATCCGCAGAACGTGATTGGGCGTTATCCGCGCTACCGAGAGTTGTGGGAACGGTTTCGCGAGCATGGCGACCACCCGGAGCGCGCCGAACGGTATTTTCAAGCTCAGGATTTCACCGACCTGCAGGTGCTGTCTCAAATCGCGTGGTTCGACGAATTCTTTCTAGAAGAACAAGACATCGCGGTGCTCGTAGCCAAGGGTCACAGCTACACACTCGACGATCAGAAGTTTGTGATCGCACGCGAGAGGGAATTGATAGCCCGAGTCCTGCCCGCGCATTCCGATGCTGCGAAAAAAGGTTTGATCGAGCTGTCAGCGACGCCGTTCTATCATCCGATTCTGCCGCTCGTGTGCGACACAAGCGCGGGGGCAGTCTCGTCTCCGGGATTGCCGCTGCCGCAAAACCGGTTTCGTCATCCCGAGGACGCGCGCGAGCAGCTTACTCGCGGATTGGATCTGCACGAGAAGGTTTTCGGGGTCCGTCCCAAGGGCGTGTGGCCGTCGGAAGGAAGCGTTTCGGAGGAGGTGCTGGCCATCGCGCACAGCCTAGGCGTGCAGTGGATGGCGACCGACGAAGGCGTGTTGGGGCGGAGTACGGGGCTGTTCTTCGCGCGCGACGGCAACGGGCGTTTACCCGCACACCTGGCGGAGAAGCTCTACAACATCCACCGCTATGAAAATGGATCAGCGACAATGCACATGGTGTTCCGCGATCACACAATTTCCGATTTGATCGGATTCGTGTATTCGGGAATGCCTCCTGCCGATGCCGCACGGCATTTGATCGGCAACATCAAGGAAGCGGCGCAGCCGGTGCTGGCCAAGGGACGCGATGCAGTTGTATCGATCATTCTTGATGGCGAGAATGCTTGGGAATATTACCCGAAGTCCGGCCGGGAATTCCTGCGACGGTTTTATGACGGGCTGCAGAGCGACTCAGGAATCGAAGCCGTAACGATTTCCGAGGCAATTGCGCGGCACAAAGATTTCGACAACATGACGTCACTTGTGCCGGGGTCGTGGATCAATGCGAACTTCAATGTATGGATCGGCGCGCCGGAGGACAACCGGGCCTGGGACTATCTGCACCATGCGCGCGAGTTCTACGCGCAGAATGCGGCGCGGGCGACCGAAGCGCAACGAAAGCTGGCGTTCGAAGAGATCCAGATTGCCGAGGGCAGTGACTGGAACTGGTGGTACGGGCCGGAGCATCATTCGGCCAACGACCGCGATTTCGACGAACTCTACCGCAAACATCTTTCGAATGTGTATCAGGCGCTGGGCGCGGTTCCACCGGACTATCTGGCGCAGCCCATCACCGGGGCGGAGGTGCGTCCGTCCTTTGTGCCGCAGACGGCATACATTCATCCGCGAGTGGCGGGCGACAAGGTGCGCTACTTTGAGTGGATGGGTGCTGCGATCTATACCGCCGATCACCGCGCAGGCGCCATGCATGGTAAACAGTTTCTGCTGGACGCCGTGTACGCCGGAATCGACTCGACCCATGTCTACGGACGACTCGACTTCACCGGCAATGTTCCTGAAGAGGATTTCGAACTGGTTGTAAACCTGGAGTCATGGGCAACTGGGGAGCCGCGTGCGCGGCGTACGCTGCGAGTTGAGGCTTCTGTACACGAGCGCAGGCTGAACGGCTGGAAGATTGAAAACGGATCGGAAGACAAAGTGAAAGCGTCGTCGACGCAACCCGATGAACACGTGAAGCTGGCATTGTTGCGGAATTTTGAATTTAAACTGCCCTTGCTATGGCTGCTGGCGACTCCGAGCGCGACCCCAGCAGAGCGAACATCCGAGCGGAAGGGGGGCGCGGTCGCGATTGGAGCGACCAGCAAACTTCGGCTTCGCTTCAGCCTGTGGCAGAACCGCCTTCCCGTGGATTCACTGCCGCTCGAAGGCTGGATCGAGCTGCAGGTGGTGAGTGAAGGGGATTTGATCTTCGGGACGTGAGACGCTCTATGGCCTGAGGAGAAGAATACTGTCAACTCGGCCGTGAAGTGCTCGATCGAACGTAACCAACTGCATTCCCGACACAGCAGCGAAAGCTGCAAGATAGCCGTCAGCCCAGTTCTTTGGGTTTGGGCGGAGTTGCCGCGTCAACGCGCGAAACGCGGGTTCGACGTTGGACGGCTCCTCTACTAAGAAAACGCGTCCATCACCCTTCCATTGGTCATAGGCGTTCCAGGCTTGCGCCTGAGTCATGACTTCGTCATCTCCCATCAGCGCAGACGTGGTTAGGAGCCTTAACAGACTGATCTGGGTGAATCGGCAGAAACAGACCCGAGCCTCCGAGTCCAGGGATTCGAACCACTTTTTCGCGACGGAATGATGCTCGTGCCCACCGTACGTGAGCGCGACCCAGACGTTCACATCAGGGAAAAGGAATGATTTCGAAAATCTTGGCATTGTCCAGTTTAAGGGTTCCCGGGCGTTTGGACGGTACGATGGGTAGGGTGACACGGTTAGACCTGCCGCGCCGCCCCTTGAGTTCCTGCACCACGCTGCGGAGAATTAGCTCCTTGACGGAGCGCCCCTCGCTCGCCGCTTTCCCCTTCAGTTCGCGATAGAGAGGGTCCGGGATATCGACCGTCGTTCGCATCTACTGATTATGCCATATTTATGGCTATCCGTCGAGACAGGACCCTTGAGCTACGTAGAGACCGGGGCAAGTCTTTGGAGATTCAGGAGCTAGGGCAAAGAACGCTAATTGCTGCCGCCGCTGGAGGCTGGCGGAGCCGGTGGAGCGGGCGGTGCAGGAACTGCCGTTGCGCCCATCGCCATCGGGCGGTTTAGCTCCAGCGTTAGTTCGGTGCCAGCGGGCATTGTTGCGGAACGGTGCTTGGCTAGCCAGTGGGCTGTGGTTGCGCCCGCGCCTACCGCGCCGCCGATCAAGACTCCCGGACCTCCGCCAATCAATCCGCCGACAAGCATTCCACCAGCGGTGCCGCCGCCAATCTCGAGTTGGTCGCGGCGGTCGTGGCCGGCTCCCTTGAACTGGCCTTCAGAGCTCACATCGGTGCCGTGGATGTTGGTGTCGATCAAAGTCGCGTCGAGGTAGTAGCGTTCGCCGGTGGGAAGAATCATGGCCTCGGGAAGAATTCCGATCGTTGGCTTACCCGAGATACGGCGCGGTTCCCTGACCTGGGTGACGCGGCCTTCGACCGTCGCTCCCACCGGAACTAGCGTCACCCCGTTCACCACCACTGCCTGGGTGACTTTGGCCTGGAACGGGTCTCCGACTCGATTGCTAAACGTTGCGAGGGTGGTATCGAGCTTGACGATCAGAGCCGTACCTGCGGGGACTGGAGCATTCGTCTGGGCCGCCAGCAGCGAGGCCAGCAGCAGGCAGGGGAACAGCATGCATTTCATCGATTTCTGCACAGGAAAGGTACCTCCAAGGATACAAAACGCTCTATCGACTCTATCCAACCCGGAAGGCGGGGACAATACTCGGTGGGGACGGGGAACCATCGGAGATACCAGCGCCCACAAGGGCCGAAGCGACAGTTCCGAAGGCGGAAATCGAGCAGGAATACTGTGTCTGGAGTCACACTCCGTTCATGACCATTCGATATAATCGTGGGTTCCGCAACACAGCTGCGCAAGACTCATATCGGCGTGGGCAAACTCACGAAATGCCCGATAGCGGTGGACCGCGGCATTGAACTCATAAAGGAAAGAGAAATTATCCATGTCAAATATTGCAGCCATTCATGCACGCGAAGTTCTGGACTCCCGTGGCAACCCTACGGTGGAAGCAGAAGTATTTCTGGCCGACGGCTCGATGGGCCGGGCAATTGTTCCGAGCGGCGCCTCGACCGGTGAACATGAGGCGGTCGAACTACGAGATCAGGACACAACCCGCTTTCTGGGCAAAGGCGTGCTCAAGGCGGTGGCGAACGTTAACGGCGAGATCGCCGAGGCTCTGGCGGACTGGGATGCGTTCGACCAGCGCGGGCTCGATGCCCGGATGACCGAACTGGATGGCACCGAAAATAAAGGACGGCTGGGGGCGAACGCACTGTTGTCGGTGTCGATGGCGGCGGCGCGCGCTTCAGCAAAGACGCTTGATATTCCACTCTATCGCTACCTGGGCGGTGCAGGGGCGAACACGCTGCCCACGCCGATGATGAACATCCTGAACGGCGGAGCACATGCCGACAACAACGTCGACTTCCAGGAATTTATGGTGATGCCAGTGGGCGCGCCCACGTTCCATGAGGCGCTGCGCTGGGGCGTGGAAGTCTTCCATACCCTGAAGGGCGTACTTAAGAAGCGTGGCTACAACACCGCCGTGGGAGATGAAGGCGGATTTGCTCCGTCGGTGAAGTCGAACGTCGAAGCCATCGAGGTTGTGCTGGAAGCGATCTCCAAGGCCGGGTACAAGCCGGGAGAAGAGATTGCGATTGCGCTCGATCCGGCGGCCAGCGAGTTCTTCCAGGATGGCAAGTATGTGTTCAAGAAGTCGGACAAGACCGCGAAGACGTCTGACGAGATGGTCGCATTCTGGGCGAAGTGGGTGAAAGACTATCCCATCGTGTCGCTGGAAGACGGGCTGGCCGAGAATGACTGGGACGGCTGGGCGAAGCTTACGAAAGAACTGGGCGGCAAGATTCAGCTGGTTGGCGATGACTTGTTTGTGACCAATGTCCAGTTCCTGCAGAAGGGAATCGATAAGGGCGTGGCCAACTCGATCCTGGTGAAAGTCAATCAGATCGGGACGGTCAGCGAGACGCTGGATGCCATCGATCTGGCGCGCCGGAATGGATACACGTCGGTGATTTCGCATCGCTCGGGCGAGACCGAAGATACGTTCATCGCGGACCTCGCCGTCGCGACGGGAGCGGGGCAGATCAAGACCGGATCGGCGTCACGTACGGACCGCATCGCCAAGTACAACCAGTTGCTGCGGATCGAAGAGGAGCTGGCTGGAACGTCGCGGTTCCTGGGGCTGAAGGCGCTGAACTACAAAGGCTGAGTGAATCCCGTGACTCACTACCGTCTCTGATTCGTTCGTACCCCTTTCCGGCTGCGTGAATTGTCATCCTGAGTGCCCGCGTTTTTCACGGACCGAAGGATATGTGCATCCTCCGCAGGTTGCATGGATCCTTCGCTTTTGCTCAGGATGACAAGAGTGAAGTGCAGGAGCGAATTGAGAGCTAAGAGCTAGGAGCTAGAAGCTGATTCCTATGTCCCGTCCTAAACCGCTCATTCTTACCATTCTCGACGGCTGGGGATACCGAGCCGAAACCAAAGCCAATGCCATCGCACTCGCGCGCAAGCCTACCTATGACCGGTTGCTGCGGGAGTATCCCAACACGCTCATTCACACCAGCGGACCTTTCGTCGGACTGCCCGAGGGGCAGATGGGCAACAGCGAGGTCGGGCACCTGAACATCGGCGCCGGGCGCATCGTGCACATGGACATCACCCGCATCGATCTGATGATCCGGAACGGGGAATTGTTTTCGCATCCTGTGCTGCTCGACGCGATGAAGCACGCCCGCACCGGCGAGCGACGCCTGCACTTGTTCGGCCTCGTTTCCGATGGCGGAGTGCACTCCCAGCAGGCGCATCTGTACGCGCTGCTGAAAATGGCAAAAGAGAATGGTCTCGACCGCGTCTTCGTGCACGCTTTCATGGACGGCCGCGACACGCTGCCCACCAACGGCGCCGGATATCTTGAGCAGTTGCAGCAGAAGATGCGGGAGTACAACTGCGGCAAGATCGCGACCGTCAATGGCCGCTATTACGCCATGGACCGCGACCGGCGCTGGGAGCGCATTGCCAAGGCCTACAACGCGATGGTGTTCGCCGACGCCGAAGGCGGCAAGTGCGCCGATCCGGTGCAGGGAATGAAGGATTGTTACAACAAGGGCGTAACCGATGAATTCGTGATTCCCTTCGTTTGCACCGACAGCCACGGGACAGGCGCTGGCCACCATTCGCGACGAAGACTCGTGCATCTGCTTCAACTTCCGCGCCGACCGGGTTCGTCAGATCACGCGCGCGCTCACCCGCAACAGCGGGCTGAACGACAAGGGCGGCAGCGATCTGCCGGGAGCGGCCGATCTGGACGCGACGATTCCGCGCGACCGCGTGCCGAAGAATCTGCGCTACGTCTGCATGACGCAGTACGACAAGAATTTCAGCCTGCCAGTGGTGATTCCGGCGGAATCGATGGCGAACATTCTTGCCAACGTTATGGGCGGGATGAACATGCGCAATCTGCGTGTCGCCGAGACAGAGAAATACGCGCACGTCACCTATTTTTTTAACGGGGGCGTGGAGACTCCGTTCCCCGGCGAAGAGCGCGTAATGGTGCAATCGCCCAAGGTTGCGACCTACGATTTGAAGCCGGAGATGAGCGCCGCAGGTATTGCCGACGCGGTCGTGAAAGCCACCGAGGATGGCACGTTCGACGTGATGATCGTGAACTTTGCCAATGCCGACATGGTCGGCCACTCCGGCAAAATCGAGCCTACGATCAAAGCGGTCGAGACTGTCGACGCCTGCCTGGCGCGTATCGAGTCTGCGATTCGAGCGAAAGGCGGAGCCATGCTGATCACCGCCGATCACGGAAATGCCGAGATGATGATCGATCCCGTGACGGGCGGACCGCATACCGCGCATACAACAAATCCGGTACCGTTCATCGTCGTTTCCGAAAACGCCAAGCAGTTCACGCTGAAGCCGAACGGATCGCTGCGGGATATCTCCCCGACGATTCTCGGAATGCTGGGTGTCGACGAACCGAAAGAGATGACGGGAGCCGATCTGCGAGTTCCGCTGAAGAAGTGAACGGAACCTGAAACCGAAATAAAAGTGGGGACGGAAACTACCTCGTCCCCAGAATTTTTTATCGAAGCTAGTTCGCGAGCAGCGCCGGGGCTGTAGCAAGCAACCCAGCAGCCAGTTCCAGGTCGTGAAGGTCTTCGCGGCTGAAGTCTTTGGCAAACTTCGGGTCGAGCGCCTTGCGGGAAATCTGAATCACGCCCACCACGACAGAGTCCCGGTCCATGATCGGCACCGACATGAGCTTCTGAATCGGCGATGGAGCGACCGGTTCGTCCGAATTGTTCCCGTCGGCCTTGATGGTTTCGAAGATGCTGGCGTGCTTGACGCGCGCAAAGTTATTAAAGATCTCGGCTTTTTTGCTGAGCGCAGTGTGCGCCGCCACGGCTTTCCCAGACAATGGAATGGCACCTGTGGTTCGCAGATGATCAGGAAACACAAAGCGCAGCAGCCCACCCTCGAGCCGCAACAACGCGACTTCGGTGTACTGTACGCGAAAAATCTTGGCCAGGACCATGCACAGATCCAGCGCGCTCGTTCCCTGGCCCAGCACTGAGCCTAAGGGGAGTAAATGCTCGGGGAGGACAACTTCTTCCATCATCCCCTGATCGATATTTTGGGTCATAGGTAGCCCGCAATCTCCGCTTTTCGCGGAAGGAACATAAACTCTATCGCACTTTGCGCGCCATAAGGTACTGCCCAAAGTAATGAGAGGGTCCGCGATAAGCCCTTTGTTTTCAGTAAACAGCGAAACGAAAGGCGGTGTCTTGCACAGGATCGCCCAAACCGCGCCGAGCCGTAAACCATCAACGGCTGACAGTTTTTGTCACTTGCACACGGGATGATGCCACATGGTCCTTAAACTCCCAGTTCCGGATCGTTCCTTCCGGCGCCATCCTCATTTACACTTCCGGCTATGAGCATTCCGACGCAACCCAACGTGAAGTTAAATAACGGCCCCGACTATCGCGAAAACTATGCCAACAGCGTGCAGATGCGCGTCAATATCTGGGATTTTTTCCTCGTGTTCGGCACCCTCCAGCAACAAACCGAAACCCAGGTCGAGATCAAGAACTTCCAGGGTATCTATCTGAGCCCGCAGCAGGCCAAGGCCTTGCTGGGACTTCTACAGCAAAACGTTGCGGGTTATGAGAGCGCGTTTGGAGAGATCAAGCTTGATCCGCGCATGGGGCCGCAAGGGCCGGTGCACTAAGTGGATCGTACGAGCCTCCAATAACGTAGCGCTTTCCCGGATCGAATGACCTCTCCCACATCACGTGCACGCCCGCATCTTGCCTTGGCATTCGCGGGCATATTTGCGGGAATTTTTCTGCTGCACCTGCCTCTGTTGCAGCTTCCTTATTTCTGGGATGAAGCGGGATATTACGTTCCTGCCGCGCGCGATCTGCTGCTCACCGGAAGCTTGATTCCGCACACGACGATTTCGAATGCGCATCCGCCGCTGGTGATGGCATGGATCGCGCTGTGGTGGAAATGTGTAGGTTTCGCGCCGCTGGTGACGCGATCGGCGATGGTGATGGTGGCCGCATTTTCCTTACTCGGAGTTTTTAGGCTTGCTCAGCGCGTCGCGAACACGCAGGTGGCGATAGCCTCCACGTTGTGTACGGCGCTGTATCCGGTTTTCTTCGCGCAGAGTTCGCTGGCCCAGGTAGATCTCGCCGCCGCGGGACTGATCTTCTGGGGCCTGTGTGCCTGCGTGGACGATCGTCCGGTCGCGGTTGCGGTGTGGTTTTCGCTCGCCGCGCTAGCTAAGGAAACGGCGATTCTTGCGCCGATGGGCTTGGCATGCTGGGAAGCGTTACGTTTCGTTGTGCCGCGGCGATTCGCATCGTCCTACTGGACGATCTATGTAGGGACAGCCGCCACCGGCTGTCCAGTCGAGCGAAGCTCGATGGCTCCGTCGCGCCGGATTCTGCCGCTGTTGATTCCACTCCTGCCGCTGGCACTCTGGTACACCTATCACTATTCCCGCACCGGATATGTCTTCGGCAACCCGGAATTTTTCCGCTATAACGTCGCGTCAACGCTCAATCCGATACGCTTCCTGCTGGCGCTGCTGCTGCGGCTGTGGCAGGCGTTCGGCTACATGCATTTGTGGCTGCTGACGCTGGGCATGTTGCTGGCGATGCAGCTGCCTCCCGTCAAGGACGACGGCGTCGAGCGCAGCCGCATCGCGATTCCAGTGCAAATGATTTTTCTCGTCGTCGTGAAGGTGTACGTGGTCGCCATGGCATTGATCGGTGGAGCGGTGCTGGCGCGATACATGTTGCCGGCAGTGCCGCTGGTGATCATTGTGGGAGTCTCGACGCTGCGCAGGCGGCTGCGTCATTGGACAGCGGCTGTAGCCTTGGTCGCAGTTGCATTCATCCTCGCGTGGTTCTGGAATCCGCCCTATGGATTCTCGCCGGAAGACAATCTCGCGTACCGCGATTACATCGTTCTGCACCAGGACGGCGAGCGCTTTCTCGAGGCCCGGTATCCAATGGCGCATGCGCTCACGGCGTGGCCGGGCTCGGACGAGCTTTCGCGCCCGTGGCTCGGATATGTAACGCGGCCGGTACAAGTCGTGCGAATCGAAGATTTCTCTCTCGATGAAGTTTTGTCGGCCGCTGAATTTCGCTCTCACTTTGAAGTTGCATTGGTTTTCTCGACGAAGTATGAGCCCCGGCACCCGTTGCTGGAGCGCTGGCCGAAATGGAATGAGTTGAAGCGCCGATTCTTCGGCTACCATCGCGACTTGCCGCCGGAGGCTGCGGCGCGGATTCTCGGCGGGCGAGTCGTGTTTTCGGAGGAGCGAAAGGGGCAGTGGGCAGCCGTGATTGAGATGGAGCAGAGCGAAATTCAGAATGCAGAAATCAAAATGCAGAATTTGGCAGCTTCTCCGTAATTGAGAAGTTCGCAGCCCTCACACCCTCATCAAGTGGCACGAATGTGTCTTGATCACCAGCCACACTTCTTGACCCGCTGCGAGTTGCAGGGAATCGCGCGCCGCGAGCGTAAGGTGGACCTCCATCTCAACCCTGCACTTCACTCGCGCCGACACGATTACGTCGCGCTGCTGGAGCGATGTAATGCGTCCCGGAATGATGTTCCGCGCGCTTAGTCCTACGGGCATCGTCGTAGCCAGCAGAATGTCTCCCGCGCGGATCCCCACACGTAACTCCGATCCCACACCGCCCTGCACCAGCGGAGTCTCGAGCAACACCGGGCCGCCGTCTCCCGCGATACGGCACGACATGGTGCCGCGCTCCGGATGCACCGACTCTACTACAGCATCGAAAATGTTCTCGAAGCCGACCAACTGAGCGACTGTTTCCTGCAGCGGAGCGTTGATGACTTCGTGCGGCGTGCCTTGCGCCACGATGCGTCCGGCGTCCAGCACGAGAACGCGATCTCCAAGGGCGAAGACTTCTTCACGACTGTGCGTGACATAGAGAATCGGGATGCCGTGAGCCAGGTTCCACTGGCGCAGGTCATCGATGATCTTGGCTTTGGTCGAAGCATCCAGCGCGGCCAAAGGTTCGTCGAGAAGCAGCACGGCAGGATCGGTCACAAGCGTTCGAGCCAGTGCTACGCGCTGGCTTTCTCCGCCAGAAATCTCTCGCGGGTATCGCGAAGAGAGATGAGGGATGCGGAATGCTCGAAGAATCGCAGATGCTCGTGCCGCACGTTCCGCCTGCGGCAAGTCCGCGAGGCCATATTGGACGTTCTGCTCGACCGTCAGATGCGGGAAAAGGGCGAGGCTTTGAAACACGTACCCGATGTGCCTCTTCGCCACAGGAAGATCGGTGTGATTCGATGGATCGAACACCACGCGGTTGGCGATCGCAATCCGGCCTGAATCCGGCTTGGCCAGCCCTGCAATGCAATCCAGTAGAGTCGTCTTGCCTGCTCCCGACGGTCCAAAGAGGATCGTAAATCCGGGGCCGCTTTGGAAGTCGGCGTCGAGAACAAAGTCTTGTGCCGGCGCAGCAAAGCGTTTGCAGAACCGTGCATCGAGAAGCCGGCTGGTTGGGCTGTTCTTCAAAGCAGTAGTCGACGATGCGGGAACCGCTACAGGCTCGGCCTCGTTCGTCCGCGATTCGCTCATACAGTAGTCATTTCACCGGGCCGATGACCCAGGCCTTCCGGTTCATGCCGTAGACCGTAGCCAATATTGCAAAGCTAAACGCCAGCAGCAGCAAGGCGGTTGCATTGGCGGCGGCGTAATCGGAAGCCTGCACGCGGTCGAAAATGTCGATCGACACCGTGCGCGTGACGCCGGGAATGTTTCCGCCCACCATGAGCACGACGCCGAACTCTCCCATCGTGTGAGCAAAGCTCAGAGCCGTGCCAGTAGCGAGGCCAGGAACGGACAGTGGTGCAATCACACGAAAAAAAGTTCGCAGCGGGGAAGCGCCCAGCGTGGCCGAAGCCGCGATCAGCTTGCGATCGACGCCCGCGAACGACGCGGCAAACGGCTGCACGGCAAACGGCAGACTATAAAGGATGGAGCCAATCACCAGGCCGGCGAAAGTGAACGACAGCGTGTGGCCGGTAAGAGAGATCCACCAGCGGCCTAGCGGGCTGCGCGGGCCGAGCGCGACGAGCACATAGAATCCCAGCACGGTGGGCGGCAGGACAATGGGCAGGGCAACGACCGCTTCGATCAGGAACTTCCAGCGCCAGCGCGAGAATGCGATCCAGTATGCGATTGGCAGACCGAGGACGAGCAGGATGGCGGACACCGTTACCGCCAGTTGCAGTGTCAGCCAGAATGCTTGCCAGTCAATTGCCATGGGTTCAGCTTTTCCTGAAACTCCGCGCCCTCGTTTTCGCCGCGACGTGCGCGGCCGAGACGCCCCTTCGACAAGCTCAGGGCAGGCTCCCGCGACAGCCGGCGGGACGCCGGCGCTACTTCCCAGCTACGGCAGCGTGAAGCCGTATTTCCGGAGTAGTTCCGCAACTTCTTTCGTCTTGACGTACTCCACGAACTCCGCCGCCTCTTTCTTGTGTTGCGAATGTGACAGCACGACCGCGCCTTGCGCCAGCGGAGGATAAAAGCCCGCCGGAACTTCCCAATACTTACCCTTGCCACGCATTTCGGGTGCGACGGCATGCGCCAGCGCGACGAATCCCACTTGCGCGTTGCCTGACTCCGCGAACTGAGCTGCCTGCGAGACGTTCTCTCCCATGACCAGACGATCCGCGACGCGATCATACAACCCGGCATGTTTCAACGCAGCCACGGCGGCCCGCCCATAGGGCGCATGCTGCGGATTCGCAATGGCAATTTTCTTGACCGTTGGATCGAGCAAGACGTTCATACCATTGCGATCCAGGTCGAGCGGGGAATCCGCTGGAACCCACAACACCAGCTTTCCGATCGCATACTGATACAGAGTTGCTCCGTCCGCGTCGCCGGCGGTAATCAGTTGCCGCGGATAGTCCATATCTGCCGAGAAGAACAGGTCAAACGGAGCGCCATTCTGAATCTGCTGAGTAAGGGCTCCGGATGCACCGAACGAAAGCTTCACCTTCACGCCCGTCTTTTTTTCGTAGCCATCGCCGACCTCTTTGAGCGCGGCGCTCAAATCCGCCGCCCCGGCGACGGTTAGCTCAGAGGCGCTCGGTTTTTCCTGAGCCCATCCCGGAGCCGTGGTAATAAGGAGCGCTGCCGCCAGGAGTGTCTTCAAAAAAGAGCGCATTTTGCAGAATGTCCTTTCCCGGCTTTGTGGTCATTCCGTGAGAACGGAGTACAGAAAGCAGATTGTACAGGCCAAACGGATTCGAGTGGTACGGGGAGGCGAAGCCGTTTTTCCCAAAGTGGGCCAACACTCTTCATTTATTCCGCTTTTGCATTGCGTCGCTCCCACCTGATTCCGATACTGGCAGGTGAGCCTCATGAAGCCTAGCCGCCGTTCTTTCTTTTTCCTTCCAGTGCCAGCAATTATCCTGATTTGTTTTGCTGCCGTTTTGGTGGTGCACGCGCAGGGAGCGAAGCAGTCCACAGCCGAAACCTCTATTCCTGATTCTGACGCAGACCACGTCAAGCAGCGAAGTGAATGGTTCTTGCGCGGCCGTCGAATTCGAGGTAAGGCTACCGCCGAACTTCGTCGTCGAGCCTATCAGGCAAAGTTGCAATTGCGTGTGCAGCACGCTGCGGCCTTAGCGCTTGCACACGTTAATGGCCAGGTGTCCCTCTCGTCAGGTACGTGGGTTCCGCTGGGTCCCGCGCCTCTGTCGTCCGATGCCAGTGGCAACGGCACGCAGGACTATCACCAGGTGTCGGGGCGCGCGACATCCATCGCAATCGATCCCGCCGACCCCAGTGGCAACACTATTTATATTGGCGGAGCGCAGAGCGGAATTTGGAAGTCGACCGACGCGGCCAACAACCCTTCCAGCGACGTGACTTGGACGCCCATCACCGACAACCAGGCCACGCTGTCGATGGGTGCAATCGCGATTCAGCCCGGCAATGCGGATCTTGCGAAGACCGTAATCCTAGCCGCGACCGGCGAAGCGGACAATTCCGCCGATTCGTATTTTGGCCTCGGCATTTTGCGTTCCACGAATGCAGGCAGCACTTGGACGCTGATTCCCACGGCGAATGGCAGCGCACTCTCGTTCAGTGGCCTCGGCGGCACGCGCATGGCCTTCAGTACGGCCAGCGGTCAAACGAACACGGTGGTCGTGGCCATGGCCACGAGCGCTGAGGGCGTGATCGACGGCGCGGTCACCGCCGGCACAACGCGCGGTCTCTATACTTCGCTCGACGCCGGCCAGACGTGGAGTTACAACGCTCTCGTCGACCCCGGCGGGGCCACGGACGCGACTTCGGCGACGTCAGTTGTGTACAACGCCAGTGCTGGATTGTTCGTCGCCGCCGTTCGCTATCACGGTTTCTATTCGTCGACCGACGGCGTGACCTGGACGCGCCTCGCGAACCAACCCGGCGGTGGATTGCTCAATGCCGCCGCGTGTCCACCGCAATCCACTTCGAACAACTATGAATGTCCCATCTATCGGGCGGAGATCGCAGTTGTCCCGGGACGAAACGAGATGTACGTCTGGTTCATCTCTTTGTCTCCGACTGGCAGCCCGGTCGATGGCGGCATCTGGCAAAGCATGAACGGGGGCGCGTCGTGGACGTTGATTTCCGATGCCGGCATCACGAATTGCGGGGACTTCGATGGCTGTGGCGTGCAGCAGGGCGACTATAACCTGGAGTTGCTTGCCGTTCCAAATGCGGCGGCGACCGATCTCTATGCCGGGGCAGTGAATCTTTACAAGTGCGAGATCACTTCACAGAATCCCACGTGCGCATCGCAGGGTTTTATGAACCTTACGCACGTCTATGGATGTGACCCGATTGGCGCGCCGGCCCACGTGCATCCCGACCAGCACGCACTGGCCTATACGATTCCCACGTCGGGCAGCGACTCCGGCAACGCGCTGCTGTATTTCGCCAACGACGGAGGCATTTACCGCGCGCTTAACGGATTTGCGGGGCTCAATACGGGCTCGTGCTCAGGCACGAACCAGTTCGACGACCTGAATCAAAACTTAGGATCAATGACCCAGTTCGTCGGTTTCTCGCAGCATCCGAGCGACGCAAACACGCTGCTGGGCGGCTCTCAGGATAACGGCTCTCCTGCAACCACTCAGGCGACCACGAGTTCAAGTTGGATCAACGTGCTGGGC
This sequence comes from uncultured Acidobacteriaceae bacterium, assembly GCA_963844525.1. Classification (GTDB taxonomy): domain Bacteria; phylum Acidobacteriota; class Terriglobia; order Terriglobales; family Acidobacteriaceae; genus Sulfotelmatobacter. The sequence goes on from CAWJOM010000001.1 coordinate 50,882, forward strand.
GGCGACGGTGGGTATAACGCCATCGATCCAGGCGCTCCTTTGAACTGGTATGCCTCGAATCCTGATGTGCCTCCCGGCGGTCTTGGAGTGCAGCTCTGCACGAGCGGTGCGGGTTGCGTCAACAACGGCTTCAGTCCCGTCATAACCAGCAGCACGCTGGGCGGCGATGACGGCGCATTTTATTTCCCTTACATCCTCGATCCGAAGACGGCGACGCCAATGCTCATCGGCACCTGCCGCGTGTGGCGCGGCCCTCGCAGCGGAGGGACGTTCACGCCCCTGAGTCCGAACTTCGACACTCTGGGCGCGGGGACTTGCTCCGGAGGCGAAATCAATCAGGTCCGTTCCCTGGCCGCGGGAGGTCCGACTGACACCAACGGCTGCGTTGTCGTTTATGCCTCCACCAGCGGATCGGGCCCGATCGACGGCCCGCTGAACACCCCTCCCGGTGGCCGCGTCTGGGTTACCACGAGCGCGTCTGCGGGTGCCCCCGCGTTCTCAGATGTAACGAATAACGGTCCGCAGGGCAACATCAACCCAAACCAGTTTCCAATATCGGGTGTTGCCATCGACCCAAGCGACACGACCGGCAAGACTGCTTACGCGACGGTCATGGGTTTCACAGGAGGATCAGGACACGTCTGGAAGACCGTCAATGCAGGCGCGTCCTGGGTAGACTTCACAGGAAATCTTCCCGATGCACCAGTGAATGCCGTGATCGTATACCCCGGACTGTCGCAGGTCTACGTGGGGACCGACGTAGGTGTCTTCGGCAGTTCGACCTCAGCCGCCAGTTGGACCGAGCTGGGGCCAAGCGCAGGCACAGGCCAGTTCGGCTTCCTTCCCAACGTTGCAGTCACGGCACTGGGAATCTTCAACTTCGGAGGCCAGCAGCTCTTGCGGGCGTCGACCTATGGGCGTGGGATCTGGCAATTCAATCTGGTCATCACCCCAGACTTCCAACTGGCCGTGTCCAATTCGCCGCAGACGGTTTATGTGGGACAGATCACATCCTTCAACGGACTCGCCAATGGGCTGGACGGATACGCCAACTCCGTCGCTCTGACCTGTGCAACAGGGATCACTGCTCCGCCAAGCACGTGTACCGCTGCTCCCTCCACTTTGACTCCTCTGATCAACACCCCATTCACCGTCACCGCCGGAGGAGCGGTTGGTGACTACTATTTCAACGTGCAGGGAGTTGGCTCCGATTCGAAGCACATCGCCCATCAGGTCCCCGCCGTCCTGCACGTACTGAGCAATGGTGCCGATTTCACACTCAGCGAAGCAGGTTCTTTCCCCACCGTAAACGTCGGCAGCAACGCCACCAGCGGACCAATCAACGTCACGGCCACAGCCGGTTTTACTGGAACCATCTCCCTCACGTGCGCGTTGATCTCCGGCTCTGGCACCTGCAACGTGAGTCCCGCTACAGTTACCTCAATCCCGACCACTGCAAACGTCACGGTGAACGCCCCGGCGTTGACCCTGGGCAGCTATCAACTGTTAGTGCAGGGAACATCCGGCACGACAACGCATACACTGCTCATTCCTTTCAACGTGGGGGACTACCAACTCTCCGGTACGCCGTCGCTCACTCTTCTGCCAGGCGAGCAAGGAACGGCCACGCTCAGCCTCACTCCATCTACGTATTACAGCGGGAAGATCAATGCGACGTGCGATGCCAGTTCATTGCCCGGTGCGTCTTGCACGCTGAACCCGGTGAACCCGATCATTGTCAATCTGGGATCAACCGTGTCCCTGGCGGCGGCCGTCAACGTTCCCGGCAGCGCAGCACCCGGAACGTACAACATCAACATCAATACGCAGGACACGACCGGTGCGCCGGCCCACAAACTCACCACATCTCTGACAGTGGGGCAGAGCTTCACCTTAAGCGCGTCGACCGCCAGTCAGACCGTGACCGCAGGCCAAACCACCGGAGTCTATAGCTTGTCCATCCAGCCGATGGGGGCGTCGTTCAATGGTGCCGTGACCTTATCGTGCTCAGGCGGACTTCCCGCTGGGGCGCAATGCATTTTCAGCCCTTCCACGCCGGTGACGCCGGGCAAGTCGGCGGCCACGGTCGGAATGACCATTTCTACCAATGCCATCACCGTAGCCGGCACGTACCCTCTTACGATCACCGGAACATCGGGATCAATTTCGCAATCCGTAACAACATCTCTCATCGTCGTGGGCAGCACTGTGAGTCAAGAGGGCTTTCAGCTTGCAGTAACGAAGTCGTTCCCGACCAGCGTCGATGCAGGGTCACAATCGATCGCCAAGATATCCGTGACATCCAACTACACTGGCTCGGTGAACGCCACGTGCGACGCCAGCTCAATGCCCGGCGCGCAGTGCACAATCACGCCGGCGAACCCGGTTGCGATTAGCGGAAGCGCGGCGGTCATTCTGGCGGTAACCCTCAGTGTCCCGAATACGGCCGCGCCAACTGCTTACAACATGAACGTCTCGGTTGCCGACTCATCGGGACAACCGAGCCACACGGTCCAGTTGCCGCTCACCGTGATGCCGGATTTCTCGCTCAGCTCTGCGACCCCCATCCAAACCGTCACCGCGGGACAAACCAGCGGCGCCTACCAGTTGACCATTGCGCCGAATCCGCCGGGCTTTTCGTTCCCCAGCGCCGTGACTCTTTCCTGTCCCAATGGGCTTCCTGCGGGGGCGCAATGCCTGTTCAGTCCTTCCGCACCACAGGCTCCCGGAAACTCGGCGGTCAACGTCGTCATGACCGTTTCAACCGCTGCTGCAAAGGCCGATTTACGCCGGTCGCGCAGCGATCGCGCCATTCTTTACGCGTTCTGGCTTCTCGTGCCGGGAATCGTGATTCGTTGGAGTGCGGTGCGCCGTATCCCCCGCAAGCTGAGGTGGCACACATTCGCCTCGGTTGCAACCCTGCTTCTTTTGTCGTGGTCTCTGCTTTCCTGCGGCGGGGTTAGCACCGGTGGAGGTGGTGGCACGACAGGAAGCACCCCCGTGACTTATGTGGTCACCGTGACCGGCGCATCCGGCTCGCTGAGCCACAGCACCGGAGTCAGCCTGATCGTGGAGTGACGTTCCGCGTCGCTCCCGGTATCATCGGATCGGACTTGTTCCCCCTTTCGATGCCCGATTCTCGCTACAACGTCATCATCATCGGCGGCGGTGCTGTAGGACTTGGGGTAGCGCTTGAAATCACGCGCCGTTTTCCGCGCGTGCGGTTGCTGTTGCTCGAGAAGGAAGACCGCGTCGCCCGCCACCAGAGTGGACATAACAGTGGTGTGATTCACTCCGGCGTCTATTACAAACCCGGCTCACTGAAGGCGAGGCTATGCGTCACCGGTGCCGCGGCCATGGTCGAATTCTGCCGCGAGCATGGTATCCCTCACCAAGTCTGCGGAAAAGTGATCGTGGCTACCCGCGAGGATGAACTCCCGCGCCTGCAAGAACTTTGCAAGCGCGGAGAAGCCAACGACCTGATCGGCCTCCGCCTGATCGGGCCGGAAGAGTTGCGCGAAATCGAGCCGCACGCCAGCGGGCTTAAGGCATTGGTCGTGCCCTCGACGGCTGTCACCGACTACGCTCTTGTGTGCGAGAAGTACGCGGAATTGATTTCCGCAGGCGGCGGGACAGTGCTCCTCTCCGCGGCCGCCACCGCCATCCGCCGCATGCCCGGCGAGATCGTCGTGGAAACCTCGAAAGGCGCGTTCTCCACGAATGCGCTCATCAACTGTGCCGGACTTTTCAGCGACCGCATCAGCCGGATGGCGGGGGACGATCCCGGTGTTGTCATCGTCCCGTTCCGAGGTGAGTACTACGACCTGGTGCCCGAGCGAGCCTCGCTGGTGCGTGCGCTGATCTATCCTGTGTCCGATCCGAGATTCCCATTTCTCGGGGTGCACTTCACCCGACGCATCACGGGTAGGGTCGATGCCGGGCCGAATGCAGTCTTCGCGCTCGCTCGCGAAGGCTACCGTCACTCTGACATCAGCCTGCGTGATTTGGCCTCCGCGTTTTCGTTTCCTGGATTCTGGCGAATGGCGGGCAAGCACTGGCGCAACGCCCTCGACGAATGGCATCGGTCGCTTTCTAAGCCAGCCTTTGTGCGCGCGTTGCAACAGTTGCTCCCGGAAGTTACAGAGCGGGATCTCGTTCCGGGCGGATCTGGAGTGCGCGCGCAGGCCCTCAAGCCCGACGGTGCGCTGGTCGACGACTTCCAGTTCGTCCCGGCTGGCAAGGTCTTGCACGTTCTCAATGTTCCCTCGCCGGCGGCGACGGCCTCGCTCATGATCGGCAAGGCCATCGTGGACATGGCGACGGAAAGTCTAGGTCTCTCTTAAATCGCGGTTCAGAAAATCAGCCTCAGAGTCATCTGAACCTGCCGAGGGCTGCCAATCGTTTTGTTCGTGATGCCCAGTCCGCTCAGCGTCGGACAGACGTATAGGGCGCTGTAATCAGTGTTGCAGGGTGTCGTCGCCCCGGCCTGGCCCGACGCAGGGAAGCCGTTGAAGTTGATGTTCTGGCTCACATCGTCAATCGGGATATCGAAGCTCGCGGTGTTCGTCAGGTTGAACACATCGATCGTGAACTTGAGGGAGGAGCGCTCAGTGATCTGAGTGGTTTTCGAGAGCGAAAGATCCCAACGCTTCTGCCAGGCCTGCCTGAAAATGTTGCGCTGGCCGTGGTCGATGAAGTTGGTCTCATAGGGATCATTGGCAGGAATCGCACCGTCCAGGGCGCCCGGTGCCAGCAGCGGCAAGCCGAAGCACGATGCTTTCAACGCGGGAACCCCAGGGGTTGCACCAGAAGCTCCTGTCAGCGCCTGTTTCGGCGAGCATCCCGCCAGAGGCACGACCGGGTTCGTGATGCCGTCGTTTACACCATAAAAAATACTGCCGACCGCGCCCGAGTAATCGACAACACTATACGGCTGGCCACTCTGAATGACGGTGAGACCGGAAATGGCCCAGCCATCGACAAATCTGCCTTTGAGTGAAGTCGTCGAGAAAAACTTCGGCAGCTCGTACGTGTAGGTGAAATTGATCACGTGCTGCCGGTCAAAGTCCGAAAGCCCGTAACCCGATCGCAGATCAAGCGGGTTGTTCCCATTGTAAAAAAGACCCATCGCGCTTTGTTCGTCCGTCGCGTGCGAGTACGTATACGAGAAGCCGACCTGCAACCCATGACTCATTCGTTTTTCTACGTGGGTCTGAAGCGCATTGTAGGCGGAGATGCCGGCTGCCGTATAGGACTCTGACTCGGACGAATAGCCGATATACGGAACGCGCAGATCGACGTTTCCCCCTTCGAATGTCTGCAGGTAAGGTTGCCCGTTCGGTAGAGTTGCGGGATCGAAGCCACCCGCTTGCGTGACCACCGAATAGCCGTAGGTATAGTCCTGCTGGAAACCGTTCGGATTGCCCTTCATGATGGGGTTGGACGGCGAGGCGATCCTTGCCTGGTTAAAGGGCAACGGCACGACCTCGTGCCGACCGAGATTTCCCACGTACCCGATGTCAATCATCAGGTCACGACGCGGCTGCCATTGAACGTCCAAGGTCTGGTTCAGCGTATACGGGAGCTTGTTGGCGCGGTTGTAATCAGCGAACGAGAAAAGCGGCAGGCCTGTGGAGATCGTCGCTCCATTCGGGACGACCAATTGTGCGGGATTGCCCGAGGGTGGCGGACCGAGCGTCGGCCCCCATGGAGCCTCAAAGTCGCTGCAATACGAGTATGCGTAGGGACTGCAAGATTGCGAATTTACCCACGGCGGCGATTGATTAACCCCGAACGGGCCGCCTGCAATCACGCCCGAAGCAAAGCCCGGCGACAGGTAGGCGAACAATTCGCCTCGATCGTAATACATGCCCCATCCTGCCCGAACCACCACCTTGTCGTTGAAAATTCTCGGACTCCACGCCAAGCCAATGCGCGGCGCCATTCCCCACTGCCGGCCCGTTAGTGTCGAGTCGCTAACACCCTTACTGGGGAAGTCAGGATTGTTTCCGGCGATGATCAGGCCGTTCGAAGTAATCGAATCTGAGGCGGCATCGTAGCTGTATCTCGATGGGTCGAAATTGAAGATGCGGCCGTTTTTCTCCTTGATTCCTCCGTGGTAGTCGAATCGAATGCCGGCGCTAATGCTCAGGTTCGGGCGGACTTGAAACTTATCCTGCCCGTACCAGCCCGTCTCGTTCGAGCGGTAGTAGCGGTTCGCATCGCCTTGCAGGAAGGTCGTCGCGATGAATCCGTCCGCGGTGTATGTAATCGGCGATCCGGTCAGAAAGTCGTCGAAGTTGGTGAAGCCGATCATCCCCGAATTCGTTCTCTGATCGCGAGCGTTGAGTTGCGTGTACGAGTAGCTTCCTCCGAATGTCACTGTGTGCTTCCCGTGGTTCCACACCGCATTGACCGAAGGCATCCAGCGGTTCTGGAAAATGCCGGTGAAGGCGCCTTGCGAAGCCGCTGTGGAGCCGATCGTCGTTCCCGCATTGAAAACGTAGTTGGTATTGTTCGGCGAGAAGTTTCCCAGGTCGTCCACGATCGTGATCCCCGGAAAAACGTTCGAGCCGAATGTATTGATGCCCGCCTGCTGCGGCGAAAAGGGCTGGCCTATCGTGCTGTAAACCTTCTCGCGAATGAAGCCGAATACTTCCGCGACACTCAGATTCGGCGTGAGGACCTGTGTGTTTGTAATCGATGCGACCTGGCTTCCGGCATCCAGATGTTGGGGAAATCCTTCGACGGCAGAGTAGCCGAAGGGCGCCGTGGTCGGGTCGTGCTGATAGTAGTACTTCAGAGACAGCGTGTCCTTCGCGGTTGCCAGGTAATCGAGATCGGAGACAACCTGATCGGAGATGAAGTAAGCCGGCTGGGTCAGAAAAACGTTTTCCGGAAAATTCAACGTCGGCGTGTAGTTCGGATTCGCCGACGGAAACAAATACTGGCCATTGGACAATTTGGCGGTCAGCATGGTGAGCGAAACGGAGTTCACGTCGCCGGCCGTGAGGCATGGGGTTGCATTCGCTGGGGTGCCGCAACCAGGCCTGAAATTCTGATTGTCGACGTTCGCCAGTGCCGCCGCGCTGCGATCGTCGCCAAGCCCCGCCGGCACTGCGGTCCGCGACGTTCCAATCTCCAAATCGGAAACATGAATGTGCTGATAGCCCACAAAACCGAAGAGCTTGTCTTTGATCAGAGCTCCGCCGAGCGTGCCTCCCGCGGTGTAACGGTGTAACTGCGGAACCTTCTCGTCGGCAGGAATGTTGTTGTCCTGATTGTAGAAATATGGCGCAGCATTCAACCAGTCGGTTCCGCGGTGAATGTACGCCTCGCCGTGAACGGTGTTGGTGCCTGACGCGGTGCTCATGTCGATATGGGCGCCGCTGGTCGATCCTTGCTGCGCATCGTACATCGACGTGTTCACACGGAACTCCTGAACCGTCTCTGGCGCAGGCGTCGGCAATGCCTGCCCAATTGCGAGATAGGGCGACGCCGTGCTCTGAATGACCTGCGCGGTCGTGCTGCCCGCTCCCGAAACGCCGGTGTTGTTCACGATGCGAGCCGAGGCTACCATGCTGGTGCTCTTACCGTTGAACAGATTGCTGGCATCCACGCCGTTCAGAAGGAACGTATTGCTCGTGTCGCGCTGCCCGTTGGCCCAGATGGGCTGATTTCCTAATCCCGCGTTGGCTCCGGTGCCGTTCGGCACTTCCGCATTAACACCCGGAGATAGAATCGCCAATCCAGTGAAACTGCCGGTCGGCAGCGGGATCTGATCGATCTGATCCTTCTCCAGGATGTAGCCGTTCGTCGTGTCGACCGCGTTCATGATCGGCGCCGCCTCGACGTCAATGGTCGTTCCCACTTGCCCGACCTTCAATGTGACGTTCAACGTGGCGGTTCGATTAGCCTGTACCAGGATCGCCGATAGCCGCTCGGCTTGGAACCCAGCGTGACTGACGGTGAGGGTGTAAGTCCCAATGGGTAGATTGACAAAGTCGTACGCACCACTTCCGTTCGTTGTCAGGGTGCGCGTCAGTTTGGTTTGATCTCCCACGATGGTAACCGCGGTGTCGGGCAAGACGCTGCCACTTCCATCGGTAACGGTGCCCGTAATACCGCCCAACGTCTGCTGCCCCAGGGCGCATAAACAGAACTCCAGACCAATCACCAGGAAAATGGCCAGCTTCATCTTCGTTGTCATTAACGTGAACCTCGTCAGAGTAGAAACACAAATCCAATGCAGTCGCCAACGACCGCAGACTACGGTGTGCCTTTCTACGACGTGGTGGCGGAACTGGTTCGCTCCGCACCTTGCTCCGCGCTCCCTGGGCTGGAAAACTATGCCGCCAAATGTACGCGAAGGCTGCCGAAAGGGAAAGCCAGAGGCCTAATGAAAATTCTTTTGACGTGAATCAGTAATTTTTATGGCTTGGACAGTTCGACGCTCTCTGGCGCCAGCCTCCTGCGTCGCGCCCGAATTGCAAACCAGCTGAGTCCGGCCGCCAAATATGCCAGATAAACGTATGGCAGCTTGCCATAAGGTCCCTCCGGCACGGGATAAACATTGCCAATCAATGCCAGCAACATGGCAGTCGTCGCCATCCAGGGAACGACTTGCGCTCCTGGGCTGAACGCGTTTTGCTGTCGCAAATAGCGAGGCAGAGCAATACAAACCAGTGCGTACGCCACAATGAAGCCGTAGGTGGCTAGCGAACCCAGCCAGCCGTATACATCCAAACCGCTGGCCCCGCGATATGCGAGGATCGCGACGGGCATCACCGCCGCGATGCCGGTAACGATCACAGCACGGCTGGGAGTCTGATTGCGCGTATGCGTGGCGCGGAACAGATCGTGCGCCAGTCCGTCGTGCGCCATCCTCAACAGCACGCGGGCTGCGGCCGTAATGCAGGCGAGCGTTCCGGCAAACATGCTTACCAGCGCTCCGATATCGATCAGTATTCCTAACAGCGGCACGCCGCCCACTCGGGCGAGCACGTGCATCTGATCCGGGGTCGTGCCCAGGTCCTGACCCACGATATGAAAGCCCAACACTTCGGCGTATGCGCAGATCGTGAAAAAGGCTCCAGCTAGGACGGCACTCAAAATCACGGCGCGGGGAATCGTCCTCAATGGGTTGCGCGCCTCCGAACCCAGAGTCGTCGCGCTCTCAAATCCCACAAAGCTAAACAGCGCCAGAACCAGCCCAAGACGGAGCCCGCTCCCAGTCATGCCCTGCAGGTGGAGTTCGTCAGAGTCTAGGTGCCAGCCGTGGCGAAACAGCACGAGCGCTACGACAATCACGATCACCGAAACCGATGCAGCTTCAATCCACAGCATGAGCCGCGCCGAAATCTTCACATCGCGATAGGCGATCCAGATTGAAATTCCCGTGACGAACAACGCGAGCACAGCCGTTGAGAGAACATGTCCGGTAGCATCGCGTAGCAGCAGATTCGCGTAATGATAAAAGCCGCCAATCACGCTCGATCCGGTAGCAATGTACGCCAGCAAGAGACTCCAGGCGACGGTTGCGGAGAGCCACGGCGGCAAGGTCATCGACGCGTATGTATAGAGCGACCCCGGGGAAGCCGAATGCCGCGCGTACCGCGCAATGCACAATCCCACCAGAAATATCGCGATGGTCGCCAGTACATATGCCAGCCATGTGCCATTCCCAGCGAGCGCGCAGACCAGCGGGATCGTTGCCGCAGGCGTCGTTGTCGGCGCCATGGTCGACACCGACTGCGCCAGAGTTTCCATCGGAGAGAGAATGCCCTGCCGTAAACCATAGTCCGTGCTTTGGGAAGGCTCCGGCACTATTGGTTCCATGAAGCAAGCTCTCCTTATCGTCGACATCCTCGACCAAGTCTGATTGGGGTGGGATTGTACAACACTGGTCCTGAAGCCGAGTGGGACTTTGTTTAGAAAGAGAAACAGCGCGAGCGGCTTAGCAGAAAAACGAATCCGAGCGAACCGAAAACGCGTTCACCCAATTCTGGGACCCGTGCTAATGTGTCGTTTTGAGGGTGTTTGACGAGGACTTCATTGCTGCTGTTTCTGCAGTCGCACGGAGGCGAATATGCGAGCCTGTCCTAACACCGAATGCAAGGCGTTCGGTCACATTGTGTATTCGGTCGCTACCCGCTGCCCCTTGTGCCGCTGGGATTTGAAAAACGCCTTGCCCGCCAGTCAGACCACGGTGTCATCGAAGACGGATCGGCACGTCTCGGCGGCCCGCTAACGGCGCCGTTCATCCGCTCGAGCTACTTTCCAATATCCTCATTCCACAGATCTGCGTGTGCCGTGATGAAATCACGCATCAGGCTCACGCATTCCGCATCATCAAGGACGGCGACAGTTGCACCGTGTTGCCGGAAGAGATCCTCAGCTCCCTGAAAGTTACGATTCTCCCCAATAACCACGCGTGGAATTCGGAATAGCAACGCCGTGCCCGTGCACATGATGCAAGGGCTGAGCGTGCTCACTAGAGTCAACTCTGCCCAGTCCCTCCGTCGGCCCGCATTGCGAAGGCATACCGTCTCCGCATGCGCTGTTGGGTCTCCACTCTGCACCCGAAGGTTATGTCCGCGGGCCACGATCTGACCCTGCTTATCCGCGAGGACCGAACCGATCGGCAAGCCCCCTTCGCGCAGCCCCGCGCGCGCCTCTGCGAGAGCCGCCTGCAGTAATGCCTGATCGTTCAAAAGTCCTCCGAACCGATAGTCATCGAGTCGTTAGCTTTGCGAATGCGTTGTGCGCAGCGCCATGATTTCCTTCACGGCGCGATGTCCCTGATCGATGGCGATGTTTGTATAAGCATGTCCATCGGCGTCAGAGTTCGCAATGGTAATCCGGCCGAACGGCTGCCGTCCGACAACGCACGGCCGCTCGGAATCCGGGCGGTCCAGCGGCTCGAAGAGGCGATTGTATTCGTAGGCATAACCGTGCGGCCAACGATTGACCGTGATCGCTTCTATGTCTACGGCCGGATCGAACCCTCCCGCAGAAAGCATGCGCCCCAGTTGATCGCGCACCTGCCGCTCAAAAGTCTCGAACTTCGTAGTGAACAGCTCCCATCGTCCCGCCCGGTACTGGTCTTTGCAGGGCGATCCGGGTTGGCAAGGAGTGCGTAATAGATGCAGAACACACGACTCGCTTGGGGACGACGGAAAGTTGTATCCGCCCATCGAGACGGGATAGTCCAATGCGATATTCGAGTAATACGCCGCTGGCGCATAGATCGCACTCAGCCCGAGCTTTTGAAAAGACTTCCAGTTTCTGATTTGCACATTCACGTATACCAGCGGAATCTTCACGGCGTACGCAAGAGCTTCCTTCTGCTTGTCTGGCATTTCCGGGCAAAGATAAGGAATCACCATGTTGTAGCAGGCGAGTACGCAGAACGGTGCGCGCACCCGGCGTGCCTGACCTCCACGCACGTAGGTGACTTCCACTTCCTTTGCACTTTGCGGATCGCCGGCATGTTGTACGTGAACGGCGGTACTGTTTAGTCGGATCCTGACTTTGGATTCAGGATCGTCGAGTTTGGCGTAATTCATGCGCGCGGTAACGATGTCTTCCATCGTGTTCCCCGGCGCCGATCCCGGCACCAGTGAACGCACCAACATCCGCGCGATCGATGCGTTGCCGTCAGGAAAGTGGAAGATATAAGGCTCGTCTTCGCTCTCATCGTCTCCGGCGTGCCGCTTCGGCAGTTGCATTCCCGCGAACCCAGGAAAGCCATACTGGGCGCAGTCGAGGGCGCTGACCGCGTCGATGCCGACGGCATATAAGTCGTGCGTCGTGGTCTGGAAAACCTTCACGACGTCGACATGCACCTTAACATCCTGCAGCAGAAAATCTTTGTAGCTCTTCTGGACCAGCTTAACCCGCTTCTGCTCCGGGCTCAATCCCGGCAGATAGTCAACCTTCGCACTCTGCAAGCGGATCAGGTCGCGGCGCGCCTCCGGTGCGATGGGCATCTCGTCCACCGCTTTGGCGGAGTAGCGCGGACCGAAGTAAGGGGACGCCTCTTCCATGACCAGACGATCTTCGCCGAAAGTTTCCTTGTCGAAGAACGTCGTCTCGTTCAGCTTCATGTTCGAGAAGAGCTTCTGGTCGTAGTACTTGTAAAAGCGCTTTACGTCGACCCCCAACTCGCGCAGAAGCTCTTTGGAGACGGCGCTGTAGTTGGCCGGCGCTTCGATCGACTGAGTGCCGCCGTATCCCAGGAGCAGGCGATTTCCCGAGCGAAACTCGTTACGCTTGGCATGCCCGCCAAAATCATCATGATTGTCGAGAATAAGGATTCGCGAAGTTGCCCCTGCAGTTTTGCGAAAGAAATACGCCGCCGCCAGACCGCTGATGCCGCCACCGACGACGATCAAGTCGTACGATTCGTCGTCCGCAACCGCTTCGGGCCACTGCTTGCCGTCGCGCAACTCGTGCGCTACTTCCCAAGAGCCATCGTGACTCCCCCGCATGCCAGTCTTCGCGGGAGGATAGTATTCCGCTTCCTTCGGCACGGCGAAAGGAGAATTCGCCACTCCGAATGCGTCTATCCATGGGCTGCCAGCCACCAAAGAAGCGCCTACGGCGATGCTCACTCCGTTGAGAAAATCTCTGCGGGAGATCGTTCGATCCATCCCCAGTTCTTGATCCGAAGAATTCGGTGCCTTCGCCTCAAGTTCGTTTCCCATTACTCTCCCAGTTCAGATCAACAGCTGATCCAACAAAACAAGGAAGGCGGAAGTTAGTGCAACTGCGAATGATTGGTGCGAAAGGGGGGACTCGAACCCCCACGGTTTTACCCGCCAGATCCTAAGTCTGGTGCGTCTGCCAATTCCGCCACTTTCGCAAATGCGGAATATTAGTTTACCCCCTTTAATAGCAGCGGGGAAGGCGTCCCGCCTCAACGACGTCATGCCTCAACCAAGAGATTCTCGCCGGTTGCCCGCTAGTGCGTCAGTTCGGCGATCTGGATGTGGTAGGGCTCCAGCAATTCTCCCGTGGCATGATCCAGGCCAGCCACTGCGAGTTGATAGCCGACTTCGGCTTGCAGCAAGTCCTGTTCTGCCGAAGCCTCCTCGGTTTGCGCCTCGAGCACAAGAAAAATCGATCCGAGTCCCAGTTCGTATTTGCGCTGCTCTGCGGCCATATTCTTCTTGGCGAGAGCCAACGATTCCTTGCCCGCAGCGATGCTGAGTTTGGCCTGCTCGAGTTGGTGCACGGCGTTATTCACGTCGAGCATGACCTGCTCACGAAGCTGGCGTTCGTTGTACAAATCACTGCGACGCGACACCAGCGCGTTTCCCATTTCCGCCTTGGCTGCCCGATTCTTCAGCGGCAGGCTTACCGACAACTGGGCGTAATACGTGGGATAGTTGAAGCCAAAAACCTGATTGACTGACGAGCTAACCACCTTCTGACCTGTGCTGGTGAATTGCGTACCGCCAAGCCCGTTGCTTGCGTATTGAGCCGTCAGGTCGAGTTCGGGCAGCAGATGATTATGGGCCAGGCGAATGCTGGTTTCATCTCTGGCCAGAGCGGCCCTGGTTGCGTCCAACTCCGGGCGCTTGTTCAGCGCCTGTTGCAGCGCGGTCGCCACGTCGATCGTGCGCAGTTCGCCGTCCGGCTCAGGCCTTTCGGTGGGCTCAAGATCGAGAGCCTGAATGTTCGGGTCCTGATCCGCGCCGATGGTCATGCGGAGCTGATCTTCTGCCTGTTTGAGTGCGTATTCGCTTTGGATGACCTGCACGCGCCGCGAGGCCACCTGCGACTCGGACCGGTAGATGTCCAGAGGCGGCAGACGCGCCAAGTTCCAGAGCTCGTTTGTCCCGCTTGTAAGTCGCTTCAGCCGCGTCCATCGAACTCTTCGCAACCTCCAGACTCCCGCGAGCTTCGACCACAGCCCAGTACTGCGCCACAGCCTGCAGAATGTTGTTGCTTACTTCGGCGGCAAAGTTGGCCTGCGACTGGTCAAGGTTGCGCCGGGCGATCACGAGCGGCGCGCGATTGGCGAATAGCCACCCATTTCGCAACAGTGGCTGCGTAAATTGGAAATTCAGAGAGGAGTTGATGTAGGGATTGTAGATATTGAACGAATTGTTGGTGTAATTGTTGTTGCTGTTCAAGCCGGCCTGAACGTTGGTCCCGGTCTCAAATGTTTGCGTATAGGTGAACTGGGCAAATTGCGTTGTCGAGTTGACGGTGGGCGCGGTTCCGGTTCCTTGCAGTTGGCTGAATGGCGGAGAAGTTGTGCTGTTGACGTTGTACGACGTGCTCAGCGACGGGTCAAACGGCGCGTGCGCACCCAACAGCGAGAACTTGGAGAACTCTACCTGCGTCTCTTGGATTCTTACCAGGCTGTTGTTTTCCAGGGTGAGCACGACCGCATCCCGCAGGCTGAGGCGCAGCTTGCCGTCCGTCACGTAGTTCCGCAAGTGCTCCGGCGCACCCAATTTGTCCGAGCGAACCTGCGCAGTCGCATAGTCGCGATATCCCTCATCGTTGTTGCGCCCAGCAGGGTGGTATAAACAGAATGAGAGTCAACAGAAGACACGCGAGTAGCCGCCAGCGAGAATATTTCATTCCTCATTCCTCCAAAGATGTTGTGGCCTGTGCTGCGGAGCGTGAAGATGCCGCGTCGCCTATTCCCAACGAATCGCTTCGACCGGATCGAGGCGTGCGGCTTTGACTGCAGGATAAATTCCAAAAACCAGTCCAACGGTAATCGAGACAATGAACGCCAGCAGGATCGAACTCAGCGTGACAATCGTCGACCATCCCGCCAGCAGCGCGATCAGCCGCGACATCACGAACCCGAACAGAATGCCGAAGCTCCCGCCCACAAACGAGATCAGCATGGCCTCGACCACGAATTGCCGGATGATGTCGGATTGCCGCGCGCCCACGGCGCGCCGAACGCCGATTTCGCGCGTCCGCTCCAGAATGCTGGCCAGCATGATGTTCATGATTCCGATGCCGCCGACCAGCAGGGAAATGGAGGCGATCGCAACCATAACGGCATTGAACAATCGTTCTGTCCGTTTCTGCTCGGCGAGCAGTTCCGCGGGAACGATCACGCTGAAATCTCCCGCGGAGTGATGCGAAGAATCGAGAATCGCCCGCACCAGCTGCGCCACCGAAGCCATATCGGCGCTGTCGCGAATGTTCAGGTAGATGCCGTCAATCTCATCGCGCAGGTTGCTGTAGTTGTCTTCGAGTCGCAGAATGCGCCGAGTTCAGCGGGACATACATGATGTTGTTCAGATCCTGCGTGGGCACGCCCGCCACTTCGGTCTGCGAACTCAGCTGCGGCGAAGCCACGCCGATCACGCGGAACCAGGTCTCGTTGGCCTTCACGTACTGACCCGACCGGATCGGCGGAGCCGAACAGGCTCGACCGCGCCGCCGCGCCCAGCACGACGACTGGCGCGCCCCGCGTTTCTTCGTCGTCAGTGAAAAATCGGCCTTGCAGCACGTGCAGTCCGGCGATCTTCAGATAGTCGGGATTGACTCCATAGATCGTCGGCGGATCCTGCTGCGACTTTCGGGATGGTCTTCGACGGAGTCATCCGCTTGCGCGGCGTCGCCGCCACAATGTCGTTCACGTCGTCGCGAATCACGCGATAATCCTGGAACGACAGCCCCTGAGAAATCTTGCGAATCTTCTGATGCGCCTGCCACTCCGTCGTTTCTTTCGCTTCGACGATCAGATTGTGGACGCCCATCTGCTCGATCAGCGCCATCACTTTTTGCCGCGCGCCCGCGCCGATCGAAAGCATCGAGACCACGGCCGCGACGCCAAAGATCATGCCCAGCATGGTCAGCAATGATCGCAACCGGTGCAGCAACAGGTTTTGCAGTCCCAGTTGCATGTCGGGAAGCCACTGCTGGTAGCTGCGAATGATCGCGCGCGTGAGGAGTTGCGGCGAGGGTGGCCATTACGGAGCAGCCTCCGCCAGCCGGTGGACGCGGATGCGCCTGGAGTTGTAGTCTTACGTGGAGCCGTGGGATCGATCAAGGCGATCTCCGTGCCGGCGCCAATGCCTTCGATGGCGGCGCGGCTTTCGTTCTCGAGCTTGAATCTTCACTTCGTGCGGATCGAAGTTGCTTCCGTTGCGGATATAGACCACGCGTTTGTTTTCTTTCAAGAACAACGCCTGCCGAGGCGCGTAGAGCACATTCTTTTCGCGGATCGCCGTTGACGAAAATGTGCGCCGTCAGTCCCGGACGCATGCGCGGGTCGGTGGTCGGCGAGCGTGATGGTCACTTCGAACTTGCGTGCGAAGTGTCGTCGTCCCAAAATCTGCGGGCGTTATTGCCGCCGACTGTCTTCACCGTGCCGTGAAAGGTGGTGCCGGGCAAGGCATCGAGCTGGATGTCGACTGACTGGCCTTCCTTAATGTTATTGCGCTCGAGTTCTCCGACTTTTGCGCTCAATTCCATTTCTTTGGGATCGATCACCTGCCCTACGGTTCGCCCGGCTCGACCTGGTCGCCTTCGCGATACTCCGGGAAGAGTCATGGCCCGTCGAAAAACAAAATCCTCCGATCGCACCTTCGTTTTTCTCCAGCGCAACCAGGCCGTCCATGGGGGCGGTAACGCGCATCTTGTTGATGTTGTCCTGCGCCTGGTCCATCGCGAGTTTCGCTTTGTTGCGTTTTTCTTCCGCCAGCGCGATAGTGGCTTGATTCGACACGCTGCGCGACTTCACGTCCTGTTCGAGTTCCGCGAGCACGCGCTTGGCCTGTTCCAGGGCGAGATCATTCTTGCGCGCGTCAATCGCGCTGACCAGTTCGTTCTTCTGGACATCGAGTTCTGCGCGTCGCACATCGAAGCGGGCTTTGAGCAGCGCGACTTTGTCGGCAGCCGCTCCAACGGCCGCGTCGGCCTTGGCTTTGGTGATCTCCTGTTCGGCCTGCAGCAGTTCGGAACGGTTCTGATCCAGTTTGAAATGCTGCTCGCTGGGATCGAACTCCATCACCAGTTCGCCCTTCTTGACGGGCGCGCCGGTGTGCAGCAAATGCGTGATTTGCAGCGATCCTCCGCCGATGGGAGGCGCGAGTCAGCATCTCCGAATGGCTGGCGCGCAATTCGCCGGTGACGTAGACCTTCATGTCGAGATCGCCGCGTTTCACGAGTCCGGTCGGGACGTCGTCTCGCCGTTGCCGTGGGCGCAGCGCGGCGTACCGCCGCCAAGACGCCAACCACGGCGCATAGAACGACCGCCACTACCGCCCACGTGATGGCACGCCTGCTTTTCATTTCGTATCGCTACGATCTACTCCTTCGCCGTAGGATCTCTCAGCGCCACTTGTTCCCCGGCGCTCACGCCCTTCGCAACCATGATCTTGTCGCCGCTTCGCCTTCCGACATCGATCGCGCGCTCCTCAAACTGCGTTCCCTGCCACACATAGGCGACATTCTGTCCCGATTTTTGAAACATCGCCTGCGCCGGCATCGTGATCGCGTTGGGCACCCGGTCCACGATGACGGTGACTTGTCCCGAGATGCCGGGCTTGAATCGCGGGTCCGTCTGATCGAGAACGATCTCAAGAATAAAATTGCGGGTGATAGGCCAGCCGCTGGAAAAATCCATGCTGGCAATGGCGCCGATCTGTTCGATGTGCCCGGTGAACTGGCGGTCTGGGATGGCGTTCAACTGCACCGTGACTGGCTGTTTCGAGCGAGCCGGCCGCGTTCGGTTTCATCCACGCGCGCGGAGACGCGCAGCGTAGTTGCGTCCGGCAAGTTCCGCGATCGCGGCGCCCGGCCAGGCGCGGTCTCCCGGCCGGTAGGAGGTCAGCCGAACCAGTCCAATGCTGAAGCAGGCTGATGGTGCCTGCGGAAGGCGCATGGAGAGTCATCTGCGTCAAGGCCCGTTCCGCGCGTTGCACGTCGAACTTGTGCCTTCTTGCTGGCCTCTTCTTTGCTTTCAATGGTCGCATTGTTGAGAGCTGTTGTCGGATTTCTGTTTGGTTTCCGCTTCGCGCAGCTTTTGCTCGGCGTCGGCGAGCTTCAGTTTGGCTTCTTCGCCTTCGATCTTCGAAACGATTTCCTGCTTGCTGGCCTCGAGCTTGGCCGACTTCCACCGTCGTAGCGGGCTTTCAGTACCGTGGTCTTGTCTTCTTCTTCGGTCAGTCGCGCCTGCGCGCGGGCCTGGTCGATTTCCGCCTCCGCTGATTTCAGGCTCGAGCGGTATTGCGCCAGATCTTGTTCCGTTTTCGTTTTGTCGAACTCAACGACCACGTCGCCTGGCTTTACCACAGTGCCTTCCGCGGAGACTTTGATGATCTGCAGATCGCCCGCTTCCGCGGGCGCGCTGATGGTCACCGATTTCAGCGCTTTCACTTCGCCGCGAAACTGCAGCGAGTCGAGGAATTCTCCGCGCTTGACTTCGATGGTGGGAACAGTGGGAGTACGCTTTCCCAAACGGACCGCGCCCAGCACGACTCCGCTGCCCGCCAGCACAATGATTGCGACAGCCATGACCTTGCCGTCGCATCGAAAGCTCGTGGAAGCGCTTGATCATCACGAACCACTCCCGGGAACTTGGGTCGAGTTCGATCCGGCACTTTGCTTCGACACATCCACGTCCACCGCGGCGGAAAGATCGGGCATCAGCTTCGGATCATTTCCCACGATCGACACAACGACCACGAACGATCGCAGCTTGCTGGAAAAATCTCCGCCCTCGCCGACGGGAGCAAGTTGTTCGAGCTTGGCAGGGAACACCAGATCGGGATACGCATCCAGCCGCACCTTCGCGGTTTGCCCAACCTGCAGGCTGGGGAAATCCTGCTGGTTGGCCATCACCCGCACCTGCATCGCTGCCGGATTCACCACCTGCATAAACGGCACGCCCGGCCGTACCTGATCGCCTTCCTGCACTTCGCCCATCGTTCCTTGCTTCCACATCGTGTTCAGCACGACGACCCCATCGAGCGGCGAGCGAATCTGCATCAGGTCGGCGTTGGCTTGCGCGTGCAGCATGGTCTGCTGCGTCCGGTCGCGCTGAATCTCCAGAATGCGAATCGCCGCCTGCGCCGCTTTGCGCTTCAAGTCGAACGTTTCGCGCAGCTGGTCGTAGGTGGCTTTGGCTTCGTCGAGGTTCTCCTGATTCTTTTCCGCATCAATGCGCGACACGATCTCCGCTTTCTGTATTTCCAGTTCCGCTTTGCGAAGATTGTCCTCGGCTGTTTTCAGTTCAGTCTCGTCCTTGGCGCGGGCCGCGTTTTCCTTCGCCTGCTCTTCGGCAACCTGATCTACCAACTTGCCGTAGTCCGCCTGCTTGTCGACGAAATCGCGCATCTGCGCTTGCCGGTCGAATTCCACCAGCAAATCTCCCTGCTTAACTCGCGTTCCTGCCGGAGTGAGGTGAATGATCGTAAGAGTGGGAACCGACTGGCCCGCCAACAGCGGCGCCAGGATGGCTCGCGCCTGCACGGCTTCGGTCGTTCCTTTCAGGCGCAGTGTCTGGCTCGGCGCCACGGTTGCGGATTGCGTGACGGGATGGTCGCCGCTCTTGCGCCCCATCCGCGTTACTAGTGCGAGAATGATCAGCAACAGAACGACGGCCGAGACGGCCGGCGATTATCCAGCCCCGTGCCTTTCGAGGGCGTGGTTCATCGTCCTGGGGTCGTTCCGGCTGCGTTGTCGGCTGCTCCGGTAGAGACTCGGAGTCAGGAATTACTTCCGCAGGGGCTGAGTGCATGACTGGATTTCTCCCGCCGTAGGAATCTGGTTCGACCGCAAAAGTTGCCCGCCGCCTCTGGCTTTACGAACTTAATCGGACCGAGAGCCTGTTTCCGGACCCTCGCTAGATCGCGATGACGGATCACTCTTGCAATCCGTGGCTGATTTTTCTTTTCTGGAAGGAATTGCACCCAACGCAAAGGCGCTGCTCTCGACTGCGCGTTCAGCGCCAGCCTTCTATGCGTCTCGCCATCCCCGTCAAACCGGAAACGTCACTTCGACAGGAACCGATGCCGCACGCGACCACCTGCACTGGGAAATCGGCGGCTCAATCGCACTTGTACTGGGACTCGATCAGGCCGCCGTCCGGATGCGCAATTTCGCGCGCGAGCCACGCTACTGCACTTCGTTCAGCTTTTGGTAGATCAGCATCGCGACCAGCACCAGCAAAAAGACGCCCGACCCAATGCTGAATACACGAACCGGAATGGTAAGACGGTTGACTTTCGTCAACAACTCGGTCTGCTCTTCCTGCATGTGCGAATTGTGGTCATCCAGAAACAGCTGGTCGTCCTCGTGCATGGTGAGCGTGCTCTTGTAGATCAGCAGGAGAATCAGACCAACCGCGAACACTCCGAATACAACGGTCACGACAGTCAGCATAAGCCACCTCGGCAGTTTCCAAAACCAGATTTCCTAAATCCGATTTTCCAAAAATGGTGCAGCGGCTTTCCGCTTTCACTGGGCAGGGTGCGCAAAACCCCGCGTGCAGTCCCGGGGAAGGCCTTGATGCGGATGATTATAGACCCGTTGGCAATCCCTGGCGGCGAATTAATCCCTTTGTTCGGAGTCTGTTACAGCCCCGCGAGGAATGCGACTTCCCGCCCCCCGCGAGCATCCAACCAGGAGGTCCTTCCTCAAGCCGGTCACTATAACAGTGCTTGTGGCGGAAACCACATTTGCTATAATCAAACAGCTTTAAAGCCAAGGAGATACGAATGGCCACCACAACCGTCCCCGAAGTTACCAAGGAAGTCACCCAGAAAGCCGCGCCGGTCACTCTAACCGCCAATGCTGTTTCCAAGGTGAAAGAGATCATGGGCCAGCAGAATCCCGTTCCCGCCGGACTGCGCATCGGCGTCGTCGGTGGCGGATGCTCCGGCTTCTCCTATTCCATGCAGTTCGAAAACGGCGCCGGAATGATGGACAAGACTTTCGAAATGGAAGGACTGAAGGTGTTCGTCGACGCGACGTCGGTCATGTATCTGAATGGCTGCATCGTCGACTACGTCGAGACGCTGGAAGGCGCGGGCTTCAAGTTCGAAAATCCGAACGTGAAAAGCACCTGTGGATGCGGCTCGTCATTCAGTGTGTAACACGTAGCGACGGACGCATTCGTCCGTCAACCATGCGAAGCATGGAAGTCGTAAGAAATTAAAACGGCCTCATCCTCAAAGATGAGGCCGTGTTTCTTTGGAATTTTGTAGAGACAGTTGAAATGTGGGGACAGCCGCCCTCGGCCGTCCGCCTTGCGAAGCAAGGCGATTCTCGCAATTACTGCTGTTGCGGCGGGGGATTGCTCGGGGGACTCGGTTGCCCAAACCCTCCACTCGTCGGTGAAGTGGGATTGCTCCCCGTCGATGAAGATCCGAACCCGCTGTTATTCCCGAATCCACTGCTGTTGCCGAAGCCGCTGCTGCCGCCATTCTGCCCGTTGAGGTTGGGTGTGCCCTGCTGTCCGAAGCCCTGCAGTTGAGGCTGGTACGGCGTCGTAATCAACCGTCCCTGATCTTGTCCTGGATCGTAAACAAATACCCAGTCCTTATACTTGTTCTTGTGGTTGAATTCGCGGATCGTCTTGTCCTTACTGATACTGGCGACTCCAACGATCGGGCCGCCGATGATCTGTCCGGAACCTAACTGATTGCCGCCGGCGTTTGCGCTCGGGGTCCCGGGCGCTGCCGCATTTGTGTCCGACGCGTCGGTAGTTCCCGCGGGAGAATTCTGCGCTCCAGGCTGCGCCGCATCTTGTCCTGTCGGTGGGTTGCTGGGCAGCGTGTTGTTCTGCGCGAAGGGTGAGTTGGAGTTCGCTCCAATTCCGCTGTTCGCCGCCAATGCGGAGGGCTGCGAGAACGCTCCGGAGCCATTCAGCCCACCGCCCAAACTGCCGGCGGCGCCGATCGGACTCGCGCCCGGAATCGTTCCGCCTCCCATACCGCTGAGCGACATCTGTACTTCACCGAAGTGCAGCAGCTTGAAATCCGCGCACTTTCCGTTCTTGCAATTCTCCGGATCTTTATATCGCTTGCGCAGAAAACGCAGGTTGTTGGAACTCTCGAGATCCTCGATCTTCGTCGGATAGCGCCCGAATTTCTTGTAGTACGCACGAATGGCACGCGAGTACTGCACCCCACGATGAATCATCTCCTCCTCGCGGTCGCGCTTGATGTCGAACGTAATCGAAGGCACAATCACCGCCCCAAAGATGATCATCAAGGCCATCGCCAACACCAGCGTCAGCATGATGTAGCCATGGGCGTCGCCCTGGGCAGAAGTTCGGCGAATTTGCGAGCTCAATTTCATAACAGCACAGGTTTCAATGTTTCAAAGTTTCAAGGTTTCGAAGCTTAGTCAGGCGGGGGTGTGATCCTTGGACCATTGAAACCTTGAAACGTTGAAACGTTGAAACTTTGAAACCTCAGCCTTGGGTCAATGGCAGATTCTGCGGCGGCCCGCTATACACCATGTCCTGAATGGAAACGGATGTCGGCGCAATGTGAATCACCTTGTACCGCCGGTTCACGATCTCGCCTTCTCCTGCCACGAATACATCCTCGCCCGACACCGACTTCAGAAATACCTTCTTCGGCTCTCCGGGCCTGCTCGCGAAGCCGTAGAATCTCAGCGGAATGGGGGGAGCCGGTGGAGGTGTAGGAAGATGGTAGGAATCCTCTTTCTTCTCATTGTCTGTGACCCCCGAAGCGCCTGGCTTCGGAATCACCACATCATCCGCCCGCGACACAAAAATGTTTCTGCCCTGTCCTTCGTACACCGTTTTTTCGCTCGCCGCCAGCAGATCCAACCGCAGCGTCGGGTCCAGATTTTCCACTCGCGGCTTCTTTCCCGGCTTCGCTCCCGGACGCACCGTAGTGCGCGTGACCACTGGCGCCGCCGCCTGGGCGCTCGAATCCGGCGTCGATGATCCCGTCAATAGGGGAATAATCTCGTACGCCATCGCCAACACGGCGATTACGCCGAGCGCAACTGCCCACACCGTCTGCTTCTTGTTTTCGAGTCCCAGTTGCACTTACGATCCCGCCTTCAAATACGTTTCCACTTTCATGCTCAGCTTGACCGGGCCTTGCTGCTCGCCGCCCAAGGTGATGCCGTCGATGATGAAAAACATCTCGTCCCGTTCCAGCGCGTTGATGAATCTCGCCAAGGAAGTGTAGTTGCCGGCGAAGTCGGCTTCAATTTCCACGGGTTCCAGACCGCCCGCTGCCGCCGGAAGCCCCTTATATTTTTCCTGCGCCATCGTCACGCCGTTGGCGGCTGCAATTTTGCCAAGCTGCGTCGGAATCTGCGACTGTTCGGAAGGGAAGCGCTTCTTATAGAAATCACTGATCTGATGCCCAGCCAGTTCGACCTTCTGGGGAAGATCCTTCAGTGGCGCTACCTGGCGCGTCTTGGTCACTAACTCTGTCTGCAACGTGTTCAATTCCTGGCGCCGCGTTTCTGCCGAGCCCACCAGTGGCGAAAAGTACACGATCGCCGCCAGCAGGTCCACGCCCACCATGACCGCCATCGCAGTCTTCAAGTTCTTCCGGGTTCGGCGCAGGTCGGGCATTACCGCTTTCTCGCTTTCGGCGCTGCCTTGGCCGGTTTCGCGTTGGTTTTCGGTTTCGGTTTCGATTCCGCTGCCGCATCGGTCGGCGCCGCCGTCGGGATCACCGCTTCCGGAATGTACGTCGCAACGATGTCAAACCGCTCCGCATCGCCCGTGGTCGATTGCTCCATGTGCCCCGCTTCGACTCGCGTTTGTGCGAACCGCCGTGACTCTTCCATGCGGCGCGCCAGTTCCAGCGCCCGATCCCGCGAATCTCCCGCCACGGTCATCTTCAGCCCGAGCTGGTTGTCCTCATCCAGTTGCGGGCTGATCGACTCCAGGTGTACGCGCGGCGGCATTACCTTTTCCAGATTCTCCAGCACCCGCGTCCACGAGAACGCCTTACGCTCAATCAGTTCGTTCAGGAACTGCGACTCATCGCGGGTCGTGCGGTTCTGCGGCAGGTTGAGGATTCTCTCCGCTTCCGCCCGCAGCCGGTCGCGATCGGCGATCATCGCCTTTTTCTCGGCGATCGCAGCCCGATCCCTCCGGGCGTTGATCCAGCCTGTAACGTCCAGCGCGAGCAGCACCAGTGTCAGCAGTGCGACGGCGCCGACGGCGGTGCCCCATCGCATCCAGAACTGCCGCGCATCCTCGTACGGCTGGCTCGCGAGATTGATATCTAAACGCATAAATAAATTGTCATCCTGAGCAGCGCGCTCTTTGCGCTGCGAAGGACCTGGGCGAGCCGCGCGAAGCGTCGCGTTCTTGGCGTCGCATTAATCGCGCGTTTGGCTCGCTTCCTTATCGGCGCGCGGCAGCCACTACGAAATCAGCGCTCCTACCACTCCAGCCATTCTCCATCGCGGCACCGAACCGCCCGAAGTCGCTCCCAGCTGTGCGGTCGACACCAGTTCCTGCACTTCGGCTCCAGTCTGCGCGCGTAACGCCGGCGCCGCGCCCCCCGCCTCGGGCAATCCCGCTACAAAAATCCGCTCGATGTTCAAGCGGTACGTGTCCTGGAAAAACACCACTGACGGATAGACCTCCTCCGCCAGTTGCTCGCCCGTCATCGTGATCCCGCGCGTATTTTCCAGCGTGCGGAACAGTTGCAGCTGATCTTCATTCAGGATCGCGATGCTGGTCGTGTGCGCATCCACCTTGATCACCAGCGTCGGCTTCTTCGCGTCAGCCGCGCCAATCGCCGCCAGCGTGGACGGCAGCACGATGCCCGGATTAAAGCCGGCATCGCGGAATGCCGCTTCGTAGTCGTCGATCACGCTGGCCATAGCCACGGCCGCGACGACTCGCACTTCGTTGTTCACTTTCTGCGCGTGATAGGAAATCTTCGCCTTCTCCACATCAAATGGCAGGGACTTCTTCAACCGGAACCGCACCACGCCGAGCGCCTCTTCGCGATCGGAGGGCAGCGTATCGAATTCCACCAGCATCACGCGCACAGCCGCGTCGGGCACGATCGCAATGACGTCTTTGCGATCGTTCCGCAACACCACCCAGCGCCTCTTCAATCCCAGTGCGCACGGCGTCCCGCTGCCGCAGATTGTTTTCCACCAGATCGGGGATCACGCTTCCCGGCGCCAACTCCCGCGCAGCCGAAGCTTCCAGGCCGCTTCCGTTGTCGGTCAGTCGCCCGGCGAGCACGCGGTCCGCCGCAATCTCGCACGCCAGTTTCGGTTTAGGTGTGTTGGAAGTTGGACTCATTTCCCGCGAACGCCCCTGAAAAAACGTGTCTCTAAATCAGAACCCGAATCATCTCCAAATGCAATAGCGGAAAGGGCACTTGGGAAGGTTTCAAGGTTGCAAAGTTTCAAGGTTTCAAAGTGATCACTTAGGCGGAACGACTTTGAAACCTTGAAACTCTGAAACTTTGAAACCTTGCTCCTACCGCATTGCCTCGATGAACGTGACCTTGTTGATTTCCTTCAGCGTGGTCATGCCCAGCCGCACTTTGTCGAGCGCCGACTCGCGCAGGAATCGCATGCCCTCATCGCGGGCCGCGCGCCGGATTTCCGACGTCGGCTTCTTGGCCA
The DNA here is from genome assembly GCA_963844525.1 of uncultured Acidobacteriaceae bacterium. Classification (GTDB taxonomy): domain Bacteria; phylum Acidobacteriota; class Terriglobia; order Terriglobales; family Acidobacteriaceae; genus Sulfotelmatobacter. The sequence continues at coordinate 76,466 of CAWJOM010000001.1, forward strand.
GAATCATTTCGCGGATGCGGTCACTCAAATCCAGCAGCTCGTGAATCGCGGTTCGACCCGCGAAATCCCGTTCCCGCGCATTCAATGCATCCCGGCCCTTCGTACAGAGGAACCTTTCCCCACTGCGCCGGATCCAGTCCGCTGGCCTCGAGAATGTCGGGCGCGTAATGCACTTCCGTGCGGCACGACTCGCAGATCAAACGCACCAGCCGTTGCGCCAGGATGCAGTTCAACGCCGACACAAAGTTGTAAGGCTCGACGCCCATATTCAGGAAGCGCCCAATCACGTCGACCACGTTATTGGCGTGAACCGTGGTGAATACCAGGTGTCCAGTGAGCGCCGATTGAATCGCGATCTGCGCCGTTTCCGCGTCGCGGATTTCGCCAACCATGATCTTGTCCGGATCGTGACGCAGAATCGACCGCAACCCGCGGGCGAACGTCAGTCCTTTTTTCTCGTTGACCGGAATCTGCGTAATCCCGCGCAGCTGATATTCGACCGGATCTTCGATCGTAATGATCTTGTCTTCGTCGGTCTTGATCTCGTTGACCGCCGCGTACAGAGTCGTGGTCTTACCGGAACCGGTCGGCCCCGTCACGAGTACCATGCCGTAGGGTTCTTTGATGTAACGGCGAAACCGGCGCAAATCGTCTTCGTCAAAGCCAACCACGTCGAGCGTCAAGCTCTTGAACTTCTCGCTCATCGACTCTTTGTCGAGCACGCGCAGCACGGCGTCTTCGCCGTGAATCGAAGGCATGATCGACACGCGGAAGTCGATGGCGCGCCCGTTGTACTTCACGCGGAAGCGTCCGTCCTGGGGCACGCGCCGCTCGGAAATGTCGAGCTCGCTCATGACCTTGATACGGGAAATCACGGTCGAATGATGTTCCTTGCCGATGGGCGGCATCGCCTGCGTGAGCACGCCGTCAATGCGGAACTTGATGACCACCGAGTCGTCGCGAGTCTCAATGTGAATGTCGGAAGCGCGCCGCTGCAGAGCCGTAAAAATCGTGGTATCGACCAACCGAATGATCGGGCTGGTGTCGCCCGTCGCCGTCAGCTTGTCGATGCTCAGCGTCTCTTCTGCGCCGGTATTCTCGTCCTCGCGAATAATCTGGAAGCCTTCGCTGGCCTCTTCCAGCACGCGCTGCGACTGCTCGGTCTTCTTGAGAATGTCGGAGATCTGCTTGAGCGTCGAAACTTTGGTGATGATGCGCTGCTTCAGCAGCAGGCTGATCTCGTCGATCATCATCAGCTGGCTGGGATCGGCGATCGCGATCGCCAGCTTGCCGTCCGCCGTCTCTTCCAGCGGCACGAAGTTGTAGCGGAACATCAGCTCGACCGGGATCTTCTTGAACAGCTCGTGATGCAGCTCAAAGCCCGACAGGTCGACAAATTCGCAGCGATAGCGCCGCGCCACGTCCTGCGCGCGCTCCAGGTCGGTGATGGGATTCCCCGTCGGGCTGATCGGCCCGCCGTTCCCGCCATTCACGAACAACGATTTTTTATCGACTGTTGCCATTTTTAACCTGTCGAGCGACCAGCGACCGTTCCTCTAATGCACGCCCAGACTGAAGATCGGCAGATACAGAGAAATCAATACGCCGCCAACAAAAATCGCCATAATCATCAGAATGATCGGCTCAATCAGCGCCATCGACGCTCCCAGCGCCGTCTGCACGTCTTCTTCATAAAACTCCGCCACCGAGTTCAGCATGGCCGGCAGCGCTCCGGTGGACTCACCTACTTCGATCATCTCCACCGCCAGCTCCGGAAAAATCTTCTGCTCTTCCAGGCTGCCCGCCAGTCCCTGCCCCTCGCGCACCCGTACGCCCGCCCGCATCACACCTTTTAAGATGCGCCGGCTGGTCATCGAACCACCCGCCGTTTCCATCGCCGGCACCAGCGGCAATCCGCCTTGCAGCAGCGTCGAAAGCATCCGCGAAAAGCTGGCCACCTGGTGTTTTAGCCGTATATCGCCCAGCAGCGGCAGGCTCAATATCACGCGATCTATCTGGTCCGCCCCGCGATCGGTCTCTTTCCACCGCCACATCACAAATAGGAAGATTGCGAGCCCAACGAATACATACGGCGCATACTTTTGCGAGTTCTGCCCTACTCCCAGCATGAACACGGTGATCGCCGGCAGCTTCTGATCCAGGCTCTCGAACAGGTCCGCAAACTTCGGCACCACATACGTGAACAGGAACGTCACCATGATCAAAACCACGCTGATCAGCAACGTCGGATAAATCAACGACACGAACAGCTTCTTGCGGAACGTCATCGCCAGGCGCTGGAAGCCGATGTAGCGCGTCAGCACTTCGTCGATGTTGCCGCTCTTTTCACCGGCCATCAGCGTCGTCGTATAAATCTTCGGGATGATCCCCTGCGCCGCAAACGCGTCCGAGAGCAACTCGCCGCCCTTGACGCGCTCCCTCACGTTCTCCAGAACCTGTTTCAGCTGCGCATCTTTCTGCCGCTTGATCAGCAATTCGAGCGAGTTCAGGATCGGCAGTCCCGCCCGGATCAACGTCAAAAACTGCTGGTTGAAGATCAGGAACGTGCTCTGCTTCAACTTCCGTCGCCGCCGCAGCGACACTCCGGAAGTCAGCATTCCCTGGGGCTTGACCCAGTAGACCAGATACCCCTGCTGCGAGAAGCGGTCGCGCACTTCGGCTTCCGAGTAGCCCTGCTCGACGTGCTGCTGGACCCGCCCGCGATCGTCCGCGATTTTGACTACAAATTCCGCCATTTGCCGACTTTTCTGCTAGTTTTCCAGACCTACGCCCTACCGCTCAGTCTAACATTCCCGCTTCCAATTCTAAGCCGCCCACGGACCTCAGGAAGCATCGTGCCAGTACCGCAAGTAACCCCTCTGGCCTAGCATGTAGCTCTGTCATCCCGAGCGTAGCCAGAGCATCCGTGAAGCGGATCGTCTAGCGGAGTCGAGGGACCTGCTGTTTGCCCTCCCCACCCATCTCGGTCACCCCGAGCTCCCCACCTAACCCCTGTCATCCCGACCGGAGCCGGAGCGCCAGCGACGGCGCAGTGGAGGGACCTGCTGTTCCCTCGCCATCCCCGAAGCCCTAAGGCTCCAGCCCCCCCTCCACCGTCTCGGTCCCCGCCGGAGGCTTGAACTCAAACCGCCCATCCCCAATCGCCACATCTTCCTTCATCCCGCCGAAGCGATACTCCGTCACCGCCCCATCCACTTCCTGGATGACGATCCGCGCAATCTGGTGGTCTGGAGTCACCTCCAACAAAATCTCACTCACCCGATCCGCCAACGCCTGCGGCACCCCCCGTAGCACTACATTCCCCGATGCCAGCGGTGTTACATCCGGAGCCAGAGATAATCCTTGCAACTCTTTCTCCAGCTTGGTCTTACCCAAAAGAAACGCCAGAGGGGACCGCACATCTTCCAGCTTCTTCGCCGCCGTCTTCCTCGCCTGCCGGTCCGCCGGGACGTAAAACCACGCATCTTTCCCATTGCTGACAAACAGCTTCTCCCTGGGAGAACGGTACTCCCACCGCATCTTGCCGGGTTTTTTCAGCCACAGGGTTCCAGCCTCAGTCCGCTCCATCCCCGACCCGCGATACACCTCGGTAAACTCCGCCTCCAACGATCGCAGGTGGTTGTAGTGCGCGTCGATGCTGGCCGCCAGGGCCTTCACGTCAGTGGCTGGAGCCGCCGCCGACACGGCCGTCATCACACACCACACCATCGCAAGGTGAAGCCAGCGAACTCGCATCTCGATCATTTTCACCGGGTACCCGCCCAGGTAGCACCCCTCGCGCAAACTCGGGAGGGGAGAAGGGGCAGGTTCCTACTGGGGGGCTCTGTCCCGATTGTAAGCGGTGCCACCGGACTTGTCATTCCACGCCGACTGGTAGGTAACGATCACCAGGGATTCACGGCAAAAAAGGGTTCCTTCGGGATCCTTAGTGTCCTTGGTGGTAAAGGTTTCGTACTCGGGTCAGAAGGATCCACAACTGCCGAACAGAGAAAACTGATCGCTGCCACTGATCCTTCGCAGTGCCGAACTTTCCCTCAGCGTGTGTTCCAGCAACGGGTTGTGATAGAGCACATACACCGGCCGGGGACGCGCCAGTAACGATTGTCCCAGATTCGCGACCACTCGCCGCATCCCCGACTCCGGGAACGGATTAAACAAAAAAATCACCAGTGGATCAGCAGGAAAAGGGAACTCTGTCGCGTCCCCGCAGATCGATTCCAGCGCAAAGCATTTCTGCGACTCGCTCTTATAAAGCCGCAGATTCTCCTGCGCAATCTGGTGCAGCGAAGGCAGAAGCTCCACGCCCAGGATGCGCCGGAACGGATAGTCCGAAGCCATCAGCAACGTGCGTCCCTTGCCCGATCCCAGATCGATGAATGTGAAGTCGCTGAAGTCAAGAGTCGTGCCGAGTCTAGATTGGTCCGCTCCCGGATTTTTCTGCACTGCGTCCAGCATCTCGTGAAACGCCACTGGCTCGGTCGGCTGGTATGCGGAATGGAACATGCCCAGCAGCCGGTCGCGCCATCCCACAGCGCCGCTGGTTGTGTTCACGCGATGGTCCCAGTCGTACTCCGCATCTCCGAATCGCGCCCGCAGACGGTCCGGCGTGGAATCACGCGCAAATTCCCACAGCACTCCAAGCAGCCGCCGCGTCGCAGCCAGCGATCCCTCATACGTCGCGGCATATCTCCACCACTGCCACGCAGTTTGCAGCACGCTGATTTGTGGAGTGGAACCCATGGAATACCCGAAATCTAAGGTCAACGACCAACGACCAGCGACCAAGCAGCAACGCCTAGCCATGATACCGGGGACCTTGTTGCGGTAGGGAAGCGCCCGCATACAAAAATTCTGCAGGCGCTGCGGACTGCTAACCCTTGGTGTGGAACTTAGGCATCGGTTGCTTATATCCCGGAGGCGTGCCCTTGGTAATGAAAGAGAAATTATCCGGATCCTGCACGAGGATGCGGCCATCCGCTGCCACGATGTACGCATTGCCATCCGGATCGACCGGAATCCCGGGTATATGTTCGGCTACGGCCAGTTCCGCAATGCTGCTGGGAAACCGTCCGTTGCGCTCCTGAAAACGTGCCGCAGCCGATTCCAGATTCGTCACGTCTTCGTCCACCTTGATCGAGCGCAGGTGCTCCATGGCGTTCATGCGGATGTTGGCCTCGTATGCCGTCTCGTAGGTCGCGCTCCACAACATGCGGGCCGTCGCGAGATCTCCGGCATGCGCCGCCATTTGCGCCGCCATGATCTTCATGTAAGGATGCGCATTCGGAAGGTTCGATCCCTTTTCGAACACCGCCGCCGCGCTCTTGTAGTCCTTCAGTTCGGTGTAATAGACGAACCCGAGATCGTAATAAAGACGCCAGTTGTCCGGATTGTGCTCGATGCCGTACTCCATCAATCGGATCGCACGCTCCGGTTGTCCAGCGCCGCCCGGCGGTTTGGGAGCCAGAAAGCTGGCGCCAAACTGATACGCAGGCAGCAGATGCGGATCGAGCGCGGTCGTGATCTCCAGAAGCGGGGCCAGTTGGTTATACGTGTGAGCGCTGTCGAAGTGGCGGTGGCCGAAGTACTGCACGGTCCGCGTCCAGTAGATGCACGCCATCAGCCCGTCGAAGCCCAGGCTGGCGCGCTTGATCATTTTCGGAGAGTTGATGTAGAGAGCGTCCTCAAGCGTCGCCTGAGGTCGGACCTGGTCAATGCGACGCAGCAAAAGAACGCACGCCACGAGCGATACGACAAAACAGACGGCGGCGACCACTGTCGTGCGCTGCCGCGCGTTCATCGGGGCCCCCCTCCGTCACCGATTTGATGTTGATCTTCATGTGGGGACAGCCGCCCTCGGCTGTCCAGTCGAGCGCAGCTCGGCCGCCGTTCTCCGAACCTCGCCAAAACTACCCGGGCCACGCCCCGCTGGACAGCCGAAGGCGGCTGTCCCCACATAAAACCGAACGAATCCAACCCTCGCCGCCTCATTTCAGATTCCTGCGCTCGAAGATCAGCACTCCGCCGCTCAACGCCATCGCCGTGTAGAACAACGCATAGAGCGTGTTATGCAAAATCAACTGCATTCCCATCGGCTGCTGATGCGCCACCGCGCTGATCACGTTGAGCGCCGAGAAGTTCGGCACCAGATAAGCCGCGCCCGTGGCGAACCAGCGGGTCACGCCATGCGCCATGCCGGCGAATCCACGAAGATCGTCGGCAAAGCTTCCTATCACGAACAGCGAGAATGCAAACACTGCCGACAAAAGCGGCGACGAGAACGATGAAAACAGCAGCGCCAGCGCACAGATAATCAGAAATTCGAGGATGATGAAGTACAGCGCCACCAGGATCAGCGCGTCCGGCTTGCTGAATTTGTGCGCCACGTACAGCAGCGCGCCAAAGACTCCAATGGCCATGAAGATCGTATTCACGACCAGCGTTCCGGCCAGGCCAAAGAACTTTCCGACAATGAACTCCCAGCGGCGTACGGGCCGCGACAGCACGGTATACAGCGTGCGTTTCTCGATCTCTTTCGAAACCAGCCCGATGCCGATGAAGATAGCGATCACCACGCCGAACAGCGAAACCGCAGTCAGGCCCAGGTTGATCACCACCAGGCGCTCGATGTCGATCGAAATCTGGCCCACCAGAATCGCCGCGCCCGAAAGCAGCAGGGCGAACGCGATCAGGTTGTAGAGAACGCGGTCGCGCACCGCTTCCCGAAAGGTGTTACGAGCGATATGGACAATGCGCGCGTTCATACGGCGGTCCCCACCGTCTTTCCAGCGGGAGTTGGAGAGTTCTGCAATTTGTCAACGAAGTAGGCTTCGAGAGAAGTGCGCAGCGGGATGATCGCGATCAGGCGGATGCGTTCGCGCCGCAACGCGTCAATCGCAGCATCCTGTTGCTTCTCTGGCAGAACCGCACGAACCGTATCTCCGGTGGCATGGCATTCCGCGCCCAGCGCTTTCAGCGACGCTGGAATCTGCGTGCCCTGCCAAACAACCTCTACCTTGCCTTGGACCGTCGAGGTCAAGTCTTCAATGGCGCCCACGCCGCGCAATTCGCCTTTATGAATGATGGCCACCCGGTCGCACAGCGCCTCGGCGTCCGACAGAATGTGCGTCGAGAAGAACACCGTCTTGCCTTCGTGCTTCAACTGCTCCATCAAGTCGCGAACCTCGCGCCGGCCCAGCGGGTCGAGGCCCGACATCGGTTCGTCGAAGAACACCAGCTTGGGATTGTGCAGAATCGCCTGTGCGATCCCGGCCCGTTGCAGCATGCCTTTCGAAAACTTTCGCAGTTGCACGCCCTTAATATCAGTCAGGCCCACGCGATCGAGAACTTCCTCCACCCGGCGCTTGCGGTCTTTGCCCGGCACGCCCGAAAGCTGCCCGTAGTAGTCGAGCAGTTCGTGCGCCGTGAGATAGTCGTAGAAATAAGGCTGCTCCGGAAGGAAACCGATTTGCGCTTTGACCTCAGGATCCGTCCAGTCGTGCCCCAGAATGCGCGCCGTTCCCGAGGTCGGGAACACCAGCCCCATCAGCATCTTCAAGGTCGTAGTCTTGCCCGCGCCGTTCGGTCCGAGGAAGCCAAAAATCTCTCCCTCTTCGACGCTCAGATGAAGCGGTTGCAGGGCTCGTTTAGGGCGCTTCCGCCAGAAGCCGACCAGGTAGGTCTTTTCGAGTCCAAGAATTTCGATTGCCGGCATGGTGAGTACGCAAACCTCGCAGAGATTCAGCGAAAATATTATATGCAAACGGACCAGTGCCGAGAACGGGCGGCCGGTTACGTCAGTCACAGCGGAGCCGTGGAATCAGGAATCTACGCGCGGGCGGGAACAAAAAAACGGCCGGGTTGCCGGCCGTTCTCATCTCGCTATGAGATGTCGCTATGAGACTGTGGGTTTACTGTGCGACGGCGAACGCCAAACAAGATGGCACGTTGTTGACCGGAGCATCGCCGACGGTGCCCATTTGAGAGCGCAGAATTCCGTCGTTGGTCGAGCAGTAATCGTGATTGCCGGTGGAGTGAACCAGCACCGGTGCCGCCGCAGTCACGTAGGCATCGTTATAAGTCGCGCCACCGATCACGATTCCTGTCGCCAGGAAAACGTAACCGCTCTTCCCGTTCCCTCCCGGCGTGGATGTAGCCAGGAAGCTGTCGATCAGGCAAGCCGTGGTGGACGACGGTGTACACGGTCCCGGCCCGCCCAGGTTGCCGATCGCGTTGGCGTATCCCACCGTGGGATACGTGTTGAAGTAAACCACCTCCGCACTTTGCAGAGCTTTCAATGACCCCACTGCCGAGGCTTCATTCGCTGACATGCGAGCCTGTAGCAGATTGGGGATCGCGATCGCGGCGATGATCAAAATGATCGCCACTACGATCAGCAACTCGATGAGCGAGAATCCTTTGGTCGAGCGCATAAATGTTCCCTTAAACCGCTGCTATCGGTCGGGGTAGACCCACCAGGGATATAGCAGTTTCAGCGCCAACCTTTGGGCGCGTCCGGGAACATTGGTAACTCTTTAAACGCTCGATATATCAATGGGTTAGCGTCTACACTGCGAGCTTTGGTTCTGTCGGCCGCGGGGTTACCAAAAGGCCATGACAGAAAGTGTCAGATTCCTTTGCCAAATGCGGCATCGCGGGTAGACGCGCCGGGCTCAGGTTTTGCCGGATCTGCGCTCTATTGGTTGAGCGGATTGAAGGTGACGATCCCCGCTTCGGTGTTCGAGCAAGCGCCCAGCGGATCGACCCGCACTACGGCATCTTCCTCGGCGCAGAAGGCTCGGATCCCCGTCTGATTAATCGTGTTCGGAACCGCCTTGATCGTGAAGCCCGAGTTCACGCCGCTGACGACCGTTCCCGCGCCTGTCGTGAACTGGTATCCACTCTTGCCGCCGCCTGCAGGATTGCCATTGTTGGCCAGCACCGAGTCGATCAGGCACGCCGTCGTCGAACTCGGAACACACGCCGCTCCCAAGGCCCCGCCCAGGTTCACCAGAGCCGGCGCGTAGCCGACCGTCGGATACGCATTCTGATATTCGATCTCTCCCGTCGTGATCGTGCGGACCGAGGCTACGGCCGACGATTCATTCGCCGCCATGCGGGCGCGCAATAAATTCGGAATCGCGATGGACGCAATGATCAGAATGATGGCCACCACAATCAGCAACTCGATCAGTGAGAAACCTTTTTGTTTTCGCATCTCTTCCCCTGGGTTCTTGAATCGATCCGTCGCGCAAGCGACTCGCGTGTCCGGCCCAGTGCCGCGACGGCCGGGGGGCGTGCGTCGCACTGAGGCAATGCCGTTGTTCACGGCGGACGGCCCTCATTCTAGTCCTTTCCCAGGCATCGTGCCGCAAATGCGGCGCTGGGCTTGCGAATTCGTCCGTCGACGATAGAACGCGTTCTGGCCTCGCTCTTGCAGAATCGCATATGTTTTGTGGAGAAAACGCCAGCCCCGGAAGCATGGGCGGCTGGAAGAGAGGGAAACTAGAACAACAAAAAGGACAGCGAACGCGAAGTTCGCTGCCCCCATGGCTCGTGCCCTCCCCAGGCACTTCGCCAAGATCAAAGCTCGATTACTGGTTGAGCGGATTGAAGACGAGAATGCCGGCTTCGGTCGCCGAGCAAGCACCGGCCGGGTCGACGCGAACCACTGCATCTTCCTCAGCGCAGAATCCGCGAATGCCCGTCTGGTTGATCGTGTTCGGGACTGCCTTCACCGTGTATCCCACGTTCAAGCCGCTGACCACGGTTCCGGTACCGGTCGTGAACTGGTAGCCGCTCTTGCCGCCACCTGCGGGGTTGCCGTTGTGCGCGAGCACGGAGTCGATCAGGCAAGCGGTGGTCGAGCTGGGTACGCAAGCCGCGCCCAACGCTCCGCCCAGGTTCACCAGGGCCGGCGCAAAGCCGACCGTCGGATACCCTGTCTGATAGGTGATTTCCGCAGTGTTGACAGTACGGAGCGACGCGACTGCAGACGACTCATTGGCCGCCATGCGGGCGCGCAGCAAGTTCGGAATCGCGATCGCCGCAATGATCAGGATGATTGCCACCACGATCAGCAACTCGATCAGTGAAAAACCCTTTTGTTTCCTCATCGATGTTAATCCCCCCAAGCTAATTTTCTTTTGAAATTGAAGAAGCAACTTCAAACCCGATCGTTCTTTGCGCCAGGAGCGCGTTGTTGCCTCTTGTCAATGCAAGCATTCGGCCAAAACAGGAAACGATGAGAAGCGCGCGGTTTGCCGCGTAAGTCCTTGCTGCTTAAGGGAATGCTAACTATATGAAATAGTTGTCGGGAGCCAGAAACTGGCTATTTCAAAACTGGACTGACATTTCTTGTCAGAGGAGTTGCGAAAAATGCGCGATCCTTCTTGAGGCCAAGCGGTGGGCGGTGGTCGCGCAAAAAGACAAAGGGCAGCGAGCTTACGCTCGCTGCCCTTTCCCGACGCCCCTCCCCGGGTACGCCGCAAATCCAACGCTCAATTACTGCAATTACTGGTTGAGCGGGTTGAATACCAGGATGCCAGCTTCGGTCGCGGAGCAAGCACCGGCCGGGTCGACGCGCACAACTGCATCTTCCTCAGCGCAGAATCCGCGAATACCGGTCTGGTTGATCGTGTTCGGAACTGCCTTCACCGTGTAGCCAGCGTTCACGCCGCTCACTACCGTGCCCGTACCGGTCGTGAACTGATAGCCGCTCTTGCCGCCGCCAGCGGGGTTACCGTTGTTGGCGAGCACGGAGTCGATCAGGCAAGCTGTGGTCGAGCTGGGAACGCAAGCTGCGCCCAACGCTCCACCCAGGTTCACCAGGGCTGGCGCAAAGCCAACCGTCGGATATCCCGTGTTGTATGTGACTTCAGCAGTGTTGATGGTACGAAGTGACGCGACAGCCGACGACTCGTTAGCCGCCATGCGGGCGCGCAACAAGTTCGGAATTGCGATCGCTGCAATGATCAGGATGATGGCCACCACGATCAGCAGCTCGATCAGTGAAAAACCCTTTTGTTTGCGCATTTTAAGAACTGTCTCCCTAGGTAGATCTTGCGGCCCCGTATCGGCTGCTTGGGCTTTGTGTTGCACGCCCTTGGCCACTGGCGTCCGCCGTTTTCGCATCGCCCCCCGCAGTTGCAAGGTGATTGTTTGCAACACGCGCTTGAGGACCTCGGTTTGAAATGGGCAGACGATGACCGAATTCGGTCGCCACCTTCTGTCATCGCTGCCATAAAGTGGCAGCGCCTGGTAACCACCGGTAACCGCGGGGAAAGAGCAAAGCCCCAGGGCCAACCAGCGGAAAGGAGCAGCGAACGACGGTTCACTGCCCCAATGTTGGGTACTCCGCAAGCCCCACGTTCAATTACTGATTCAGCAATTACTGGTTCAGCAATTACTGGTTGAGCGGGTTGAAGGTCAGGACGCCAGCTTCCGTCGCGGAACATACCCCGGCCGGGTCGACACGAACCACCGCATCTTCCTCGGCGCAGAATCCACGGATTCCCGTCTGGTTGATGTTGTTCGGAACTGCATTCACGGTGTAGCCCACGTTGACGGTATTCACGACCGTCCCCGTCCCCGTCGTGAACTGGTAGCCGCTCTTGCCGCCGCCGGCAGGGTTCCCGTTGTTGGCCAGCACGGCGTCAATCAGGCAGGCCGTGGTCGAACTGGGAACGCAAGCCGCGCCCAACGCGCCGCCCAGGTTCACCAGGGCCGGCGCAAAGCCAACCGTCGGATAACCAGTGTTGTAAGTGACTTCCGCAGTGTTGATGGTACGGATGGACGCGACTGCCGACGACTCATTGGCCGCCATGCGGGCGCGCAGCAAGTTCGGAATCGCGATCGCCGCAATGATCAGGATGATGGCCACCACGATCAGCAGTTCGATCAATGAAAAACCCTTCTCTTTGTGCATGGTTAGAGCTTCCTCACCTTTCAGAAAAATCTTGTGCCTCTGTTCCGGCGCATGCTTCTTGCGCCGCACGCACTTCTCCACGATCCGCAGAAATGGCCTATCTGAGCGGGCGGACGCAAGGCGCTCGTTCCAAAAAGGAGGTCGATCTCCAATACGGGAAGCAGGGGTGGAAGAATACAGCCAGTAGCGCCGGCTGTCGCGAGACCGTCTCGGTCTCGCTTCGGCCCGCAACGATTCTGCTGTAAGTTCTTGCCGGAGCCGGGCAGCATAAGCCCTTCATCCGCGATTCTCAGCCGACAACGCAAGCAGGCAGGCAAGAATGGGCCCAAAAGCGGAAAGGAGCAGCGAACTTTCGTTCGCTGCTCCCATCTTGTACCCTCCCCGGGTACGTCGCAATTCCAACGCTCAATTACTGGTTGAGCGGGTTGAATACCAGGATGCCAGCTTCGGTCACGGAGCAAGCACCGGCCGGGTCGACGCGCACAACTGCATCTTCCTCAGCGCAGAATCCACGAATACCAGTCTGGTTGATCGTGTTCGGAACCGCCTTCACGGTGTAGCCCACGTTCAAGCCGCTGACCACTGTTCCGGTACCGGTCGTGAACTGGTAGCCGCTCTTGCCGCCGCCAGCGGGGTTACCGTTGTTGGCGAGCACGGAGTCGATCAGGCAAGCGGTGGTCGAGCTGGGTACGCAAGCCGCGCCCAACGCGCCACCCAGGTTCACCAGGGCCGGCGCAAAGCCGACGGTGGGATACCCGGTCTGATAGGTGACTTCCGCCGTGTTGATGGTACGGAGCGACGCGACTGCAGACGACTCGTTGGCCGCCATGCGGGCGCGGAGCAAGTTCGGAATCGCGATAGCCGCAATGATCAGGATGATGGCCACCACGATCAGCAGCTCGATAAGTGAAAAGCCCTTTTGTTTCCGCATCTCTAGTTCCCCTCGTTTGGTTTTTTTGAAATCTGCTGGTCACGAATGACGCAGTCGTCACGATATTTGCACTTGCCTCGCCAAAATCGCTAGTTACCTTGGTTCCGCATCGACGTTCGCGAAGAGCTTTATTTTCAGCGAGGGGGCAAACCTTCGTGCTGGTGTACCCGTGCCAAAATCCGTATACGCTGGCAAAATTGGACAAATCCTGCTGACAATTCCTGTCAGTCCGAAACCATCACTCCTCTATTCTAGAACGCCTGCGCAGCCTGCCTCTTGCATTCGGAGCCCCGATTTCCTGTACTTTCCCATTTTGGGTCAGGATCGAGTCCTCCTTCCACGCTAGCGTTCCTTTTGCTCTTCTCCGGTTCGTACCGCGTAGAATGTTCCCGCGAAGTTCACGAGGGAAGTTCGCGAAGGAAGTTCGCGACCAGCTCATGACAATCCCTGAAACCTATCAAGTCGACGCCGACATCGGGCGCGCCTGGACCCTGCCCGCTCATCTTTATACAGATGCAAACATACTGGCCGCCGAGCGAGAAAAGATCTTCTCGCGGACTTGGCAGGTCATCGGTCACGCGAGCCAGGTTGCCCAACCGGGCGACTATTTCACCGCGGAACTCACCGGCGAACCGTTGCTGTTCGTGCGCGGCAATGACCAGAAGCTGCGCGGCTTTTACAACGTGTGCCGCCACCGCGCCGGGCCTCCCGCCGAGGGATGCGGCTCCCGCAAGCTGTTTCGCTGCGGCTATCACGGCTGGACTTACGGGCTCGACGGCGCCCTGCTCAGCGCCACCGAGATCGAAGGCGTTGAAGGATTTCGTCCAGAAGAATTCGCCCTGAAGCCCGTCCGCACCGAGGAGTGGTTCAACCTTATCCTTGTAAACCTCGATGCCGGCGCACCGCCTTTGCTCGAGACTCTCGGCGATCTGCCGCGGCAGGCCGCGAAGTTTCCATTTGCAGAGATGAAGTTATTCGAGCGCCGCACCTACGACATGAAGTGCAATTGGAAGACCTACGTCGACAACTATCTTGAGGGATATCACTTGCCCAGCGTCCACCCCGGTCTAAACCGCGAACTGGATTTCAACGCCTACGCGGTCGAGCCGCACGCCCGCGGCCATCAGGGATATGTGCGCCAGTTCAGCCCGATCCGCGGGGCCCAGCCCGGCGACGCCACGCCGCGCCGCTACCCGCAGGCGGGCGAAGATCTGACGACGGACTATTTCTGGATCTTTCCCAACTGGATGCTGAACTGCTATCCCGACAACGTCTCGCTGAACATCGTGCTGCCCGTTGAGCCGGAGCGGTCCCTGGCCATCTTCGAGTGGTATTTGCCAGAAAAAGATCACACCACGCCTGCGGCCAAGGCGTCGGTCGAGTTCAGCGATCAGATTCAGATTGAGGACGTCGGTATCTGCGAACTGGTGCAAAAGAATTTGCGGTCGCGGAGCTACTCGCGCGGGCGATTCAGCGTGACACAAGAGAAAGGTGTGCACGCCTTTCATCGCATGTACGCGGAAAGCATGAAAGCGGACCCGCCGCAGAACCCTTAGAACTTGCTGAAAAATTCCGTCCAGACACCTCAGGCGCTAAAGCGCGTCCAGAAAGGAACTCCCTTATCGCAGCGCTGGAAGCGCTGCGCCACCCCAAAGCATCCGCGTTACGAGAGTACCCATGACCGCTGCCCGACTGGCTGGAAGGCAAAGCTGCCGAAGTTATAATCGCCTTTTCCACAGGTGGATATTTTGCCGTCATCCGCAACTCAACAAAAGCTGGCTCAATCAAAGCTAGCCCAATCAAAGAAGAGCAAGCCCGTTCCCGAGAAAGCCGACACGGCGCCTTCTCCGCGGAACAACACCGCCATTGCCTGCCTGCTGCTGGCGGTGGCGACGCTCGCTTTCTACAATCCCGTCGCGCACTGCGGTTTTGTGTATTCCGATGACGTCCCCTACATCACCAAGAATCTTGCCGTTCGCGCCGGTCTGACCTGGGACACGGTCAAGTATGCCTTTACGGATGTTCGCGGAGGATTCTGGCATCCTCTAACGTGGCTTTCCCATGCCCTCGACTGCCAGTTGTTCGGACTCAACGCGACCGGCCACCATTACGTCAGCCTTCTCTTTCATACGGGAAGCGCCATTTTGCTTTTCCTGATTTTGCTCGAAGCCACCGCAGCGTTTTGGCCGAGCCTGATGGTCGCAGCCTTGTTTGCCCTGCATCCGGAAAACGTCGAATCGGTCGCCTGGGCCGCGGAGCGCAAGAACGTCCTCAGCATGTTCCTGTGCCTGGCTGCCCTGTGGGCGTACGGCCGCTACGCGAAGAACGGAGGAACGCGCCGCTATCTCGCGGTGGTCGCGCTCTTCACCGCGGCATTGATGGCCAAGACCCAGATCATCACTCTGCCTTGCGTCATGCTGCTATGGGACTACTGGCCGCTGCGCCGAATGTTTGCCGCACCCAATCCAGCCGCAGAATCGGATCAGCCCGCGGCCTACGCGCCTCGGTCGTTCTCATATCTGGTGAAGGAAAAGCTGCCATTCTTCGCTCTCGCTGCAGTAGGTTCGGCAATTACGGTGTGGGCGCAGCGCGAGGCGAGCGCCTTTCGCACCCTGGGAGAACTTTCCTTCTCCGCGCGGCTGGGCAACACGCTCGTCGCCTACGTGCGCTATATCGGTCATACGCTGTGGCCGGTGCGCCTGTCGCCGCTCTATCCGCATACGTTTGCAGCCCCTCCGCTGGCACAAGTGGCGGGCGCCGCTGCACTGCTCGCGATCGTGACTGCGATCGTGATTCGCTGGCGCAATTTCCGTTATCTGCCCGTGGGATGGTTTCTGTTTCTGGGAACGCTGGTGCCCGTCATCGGACTCATCCAGGTGGGTGAGCAGTCCATGGCCGATCGCTACGCGTATCTTCCGATGATCGGCCTGTTCCTTATGCTGGTGTGGCCCGTTGCGGAAGTGGTCGAGAAGAAGCCCATTTCGAAAGCACTGGTCGCCGTTCCGGCCTTAGTCATTCTTGCGGCTCTCGGCGCGCTCACCTACCGCCAGCTCGGCTACTGGCGCGATGGCGAGACGCTCTGGAAATATGCGTTGAGCCTCAACGGCAACAACTACGTTGCGCACGACAACCTTGCGATGGTGATGGATGGCGAAGGCCGTCCGGAGGCAGCGATCACCGAGTTCCGCGCTTCCGAGGCTCTGCACTCCTACCCGCCGGAACAGATCGTGAAGATCGGGCTGTACGAGCAGCGCAACGGACATTTCCAGGGCGCAATCGAGCAATACCAGAAAGCTTCGCAAGCCTCGCTCGATCCGAAAATGCGGGCCGCCGTCTTGGGACAGATCGGTTCGGCTTATGTGCAGATGAAAGACTATGACCGCGCCAAGCAGAGCTATCGGGCCGCATTGCAGGTGAATCCCAATGACGTTTCCGCTCTGCTGGCAACCGGGCTGCTGGCCGAGCGCGACGGCAACTTTAGCCAGGCAGTCGTGCAGTTGAATCATGCCATGAAAGTCGAGACCACCGACGTGGGTTTGCTCCTGCTGGCGGACGCTTTGCGCCAGTCCGGCCGCCCGCAAGAGGCTCAGGCGACAGAAGATGTTGCGCAAAAGACGTCGCCCGACCTCAATGTGGCGAGACAGAACGCCGTCCAGACCCAACTTTTCTTCAGCTACAAAGCGAACTAAGCCGCCAATTTCTTCCCGAATGGCTCTTAGGATTCGCTATTTTGGCGATTGTACGTACAAAAACGTAATGCACAAGTGTCGCATTCTGAGACGGTTGTTCCTGGATCGACTTTTTCGCTGCAGGACTCGCATTAGAATGCCATTTGCGGGGCCGGAGACGCCGTAGCAGCGACAATTCTTCCTCGAGATAAGGGATTCTTCGTCCGCGCCAAAATCGCGCGTCCTGAAGCCTCACAGCGCAGTTCCACGAATTTTCAATCACTTACACCAAGGCTCAATCACTTACACGAACTCTCAACGACTTACGTGGATGACCATCGAGGACGCAAAGGCTTTCACCACAGAGGGCAGAGAGGACACAGGAAACCGGCGACTTCTGAACCGGCGCACTTCTAAATGCCGACCTGGTTGAGGTACTACGCTAGAAGTCTTCGGATTTCAGCAGCAGGCAGGTGACGTCGTCGTGCTGGGGAGTGTTGCCGACGAAGAGATCGACCTCGGCCATGAGGCGCTTGAGCATTTCCGCAGGCGGAACGGAAGCGCCGGCCGCGATGGCGCTCAACAATCGCGTCTCGCCGTAATCTTCCTGGCGGGCGTTCTCGGCTTCGACCAGGCCATCGGTGAAAATTACCAGCCAATCTCCGGGCGCGAGTGTGACCGTCGCGGAGTCATATTTCACATCGGGCAGAATCCCGAAGGGAAGTCCGCCGACATCGAGGCGCTCGATTTGTCCGCTGGCCCGCCGCAGGATCGGATTGTTGTGCCCGGCATTAATGTAGTCAACCGTGCGATGGACGGGATCGTATTCGGCGAGAAATGCGGTAGTGAAGCGCAGTCCGCCCTGGCTGTTCGAGCAGGCGTAGCGATTCATGTTGGAAGCCAGTTCAGGAAGCGCGACCTGAGCCGTGGACAGCGTCTTAAGACTGGCTTGGAACGTGGCCATCAGCATGGCGGCCGGAATGCTCTTTCCCGCAACGTCGGCCACCGCCAGCACCACGCGGTTGTCTTCATTCGTGCGGCCCGGGCGAGGGAATACGTCATAGTAGTCCCCAGCGACGGTGTTCGCGGGGCGCGTCGCGTAGGCAATCACAAGGCCCGGAATCTGCGGCGGAGTGCCTGGCAAGAGCCAGGTCTGGATCTCGCGCGCGATCTGCAGATCGCGCTTCATCACGACGCGATCGGCAATCTCCAGGATCAGCAGCAGCAGCAGAAGCAGAGCCGCCCAGAAGTGAAAATCGAACTCGATAGCCTCGACGTTTCCGCCGCGTCCGGTGTATTCGATGGCGCTATGCGGAACGAGTAGCATGATCAGTGCCACGAGCAGCAGCACGCGCCGCGCGGGTGAGAGCTTCTCGAACACCGCCCAGAAGAATTCCTTGACGACGTGCAGGTTGCGGCCGCCATGGGTCAGGCCATCGGGCGTCTTGGCTTCGACGTCGCGAGAGTAGAGGCGGTAGCTGGTACGGGCTTCCGATTCGAACTGCGACCAGAGCTGGCTGACCTCGAGGCCATCGGTAACGCGGCGCCAGAAATTGTGCAGCCGCATGCCGAACGTATTGGGCTGTCCGGGCTGGGGTGCAGGTGGGGAGGCCGTGACCATGCGCATCCTGATTATAGGGGAATTGGGTCATTGAGTGATTGAGTGATTGGGCGATTCGAAAAGCTCTCGGATCTCTGCACGCCTTCAATCACCCAATCGCCCGATCTCCCAATGACTCAATCCTTGAACAGGTTCATCTGCTCATCGAAGGCTTGCACCGGCCATTTCGTCGCGAAGGCGGAGCGGTCGCGGCGATCGGCGCGGGTGAGTTTGTATTTCTCGCGGAGACGCTTCACCAGTTCCGAGAGCCGCTTGCCGTACGCCGGAGGAAGAAACGCGCGGTCGTGGTAGCGCTGGCGGTAGTTCGCGGCGAGATGCGGGAAGTTCTGCTCGAGGAAGGGAAGGAACACGGCAGCAGAGCACGGCTTGAGAAATAGTGGATTGGCGAAAACGTAGTCAGCGCCGGCTTCGGCCGCGGTGCGGATCAAGGCTTCCAGATCTTTCGGTGCATCGGTGATTCCCGGGACCACCGGAGAGCAGCTCACGCCGACGCGCAATCCTGCCTGGCTGAGCGCACGCACGGCGTCGATCCGAAGATCAGGGCGCGGGGCGCGCGGTTCGAGAATGCGCGCCAGTTCGACATCGAGCGTGGTGACCGTCATGTGGACCGAGAGGCGATTCGTCTTCGCCACTTCTTGGAGCAGATCGAGATCGCGCACGATCAGATTTGATTTCGTGACAATGCCCAGTTCGAAACCGCGATGGCGGGCGAACTCTTCCAGAATTCCGCGGGTGATTTCGTAGCGGCGTTCGGCGGGCTGGTAAGGATCGGTCGCGGTTCCGAGCGCGATGGACTCGTCGGCCTTGACCCGGCGCAGATCGTGGCGCAGCAGGCCGGCGGCGTGCTGCTTGACGTAAATCTTCTGCTCAAACTCCATGCCATCGCGCATCTCCATGAATTCGTGGGTATAGCGCGCATAGCAGTAGCGGCATCCGAACTCGCAGCCGCGGTAAGGATTGATCGTCCAGGTAAACGGCATTTGACGATTGCTGACGCAGCGGTTCAGCAGCGACTTGGCGGGCAGGGTGAAGTATTCAACATTGTGCCCTTCGCGGAGAGACTCGCCCTCGGCGGCAAGACGCGCGATGCCAATGAGGCGGGGCTTATCGGGAAGAGGGAGCAAGGGCAGGGAAGACATGAAGATTCGCCTTTTGTTCGCCTACAATAAGCCTGGCAGAATCAAGTTGTCAAGTCGGAAGTTGGGGTTATACACTTCGGGAAAAATTCGGCTACACTCCCCACCCCTGCACCGCTGGTTTTGACCTGGCCCCGCCCGCCCGCCCGCGCGAAGGGCAGCCCCGATGCTCTGGAAGGTCCCCTCGGCGCGAGGTACCATTCTGCCAGTGGCGAAATCATCCGGCGCGCTCGCATCGAGAGTTCTGCAAGAGGCCCCACATTCGCACGCATTGTTTACATCGGCGTGCACACGTTGCTAATTTTGCAGAATCCGGATAGAGCTGCGCAGCGCAGGCGCTTGCGGCGTAAGTAACAACACAAGAAAGCGGAGGGTGTTTGCGTGCGCTGCCATAAAAGGCGTGCCCAAGCGACGAGCGTGCGCTGCGTGGAGTGTCAGGCATATCACTCAGCACACAAGAAGAACAAACGAGCCGACCTAAGGAGAGTGCCAATCCGCACTTCAAATGGCAGCGCTAGAAGAACCAGATCAGAGAGAAAGGTGTAGGTGTACCTATGAAGACTGCTGACGGCTCAATCAAAAACTCCGACGGGAAGATCATATTCTTCAGCTTTGATCGATTCATGTCCGACATCGTCCGGGGTAACTGTTGCTTCATCTGCGGAGTAGGGCCAAAGGATGCGGCGTTCAACGACGAACATGTTCTTCCTGACTGGCTGCTCAGAAAATATCAACTGCATAATAAGACCGTCACTCTACCGAACGGCACACAATTCCGGTATGGCGGGTTCACGATTCCATGCTGTGCCCGATGTAATACCCTTATGGGAGAACAATTTGAAAAGCCGATTAGTGCACTGTTCGCCAAAGGAGCCAGCGAGGTAAACCGGGAAATCAAGGAAAACGGACCTTGGAGACTCTTTTGCTGGATGTGCCTGATTTTCGTCAAGACTCATCTAAAGGACCAAGCCCTTAACTTTCATCGAGACTCTCGAAAGAGCAATGAAAAGATTGGCGAATTACATGACTGGGGCCAGCTTCATCACATACATTGCATGGCCCGATCTTTTTACTCAGGTTGCGAGCTCAGCATGGAGACGATGGGTTCGCTCCTCGTAGTTCCTGCCAAAGTTCGTTCTCACTACGAGAGCTTCGACTATGTCGATCTTTCATTCGCCAGGACCATGTTATTGAGAATAGATGAGATCGCTGTTGTCGCGGTCTTGGACGACTCCCAAGGGGCTCTTAACATTTTCTCCAAGAACCTTAACATGATAGGCGGCCCTCTATCTCCTTTGCAGGCAAGAGAGATTGCCGCTCACTTCGCTGCCATCAACATCCACTTAGCGGAGAGGACCGTATTCTCGTCGGAATTCGACGTTTCGTCAGAAGAATGCAAAATCGTCGCGCGTCGCCCGGATCAGTTAATGATGTCTGACTGGGATAGCGAAGTTTTGGGTGGAATCATGCATCGCATTTGCGACGAGATGCTGGTGGTATTTCCAAACAGGGACGAGATTTCGGAGCAAGTCAAGACCGGACATTGTACGTTCTTGGTCGACGACAAAGGCGACTTTGTGGCGAACAGCATGGAATTAGTAGAAAACGGTTCCCCAAAAGGAGCCTGACCCTGCTTCCATTTTGCGGGGTGATGAATATAGTCCACTCGATAGAGATCCGAGGGACAAGTTTCTTCATAGTAGCGCCCACCGAGAGGTCCGGTTCGGCCAATTCTTTGGGAACACGAATCACCTCTCCGACTGTTCGCGAATAAGCGAGATGTGGAGGGCGAAAAGTAGCCATAATTGAAGATTAAAGAGGCTGAGGGCCGCCCCCTGCGACGTGGCTTCGCGAGCCTTCAAACTGGCCAGGGGAATGCTAAGATATGGCGACTTTCACCAGGAGAGTGTATGAAACTTTCGTCTGTTGAGATCGTAGGATATCGATCGTTCTCAAAGAAGGTCGTGCTTAATCTCGATCCCACCGTTACCATTATTATCGGGGCCAACGACCACGGAAAAACAAACCTTCTTGAAGCCCTTACTCATTTGAACGGGAGCACCAAGTTCGACGAGGAGCGAGATCTTAATTGGGACCACTCTGGAGAGCCCGAAGAATATCCTTACCTGAAATTCACATTTCATCTAGACGAGAACGACCGAACTGAAATCCTTCGCTTAGCCCAGGAAAAGCTAACCGAGTCAACAGCAAAGGATGTTGCTGCTGCGTCCGCAGTGTCGGCAGCAGACGCCCAGTCGACGCCTGCGCTTCCGCCGGAACCTCCGCTTACGCTCGCTGTAGTTCCACACACGATTGTCGCGTCCAAGAAGGGCAGCGCAGGGTCCCTAGTTTCTGTTAAGCTACCCGGCCTTCCCGAAGGAATCGCCACGAAGTTCATGGGTGCGGCAAAGCCGAGGGTGGAGCTCATAAAAGCTCAGGAGACGGTGCCTGATTCGGTATCTGCGACTGAGCTTGAAGATGACACTCACGAGTTTATGCGTGGCATTTTTTACTATGCGGGCCTTACTGCAGATGAATTCGAAACGCTCTTCGAGCAAACAGATAGAACTATGATGCGTCTTGAAAAAGCTCAGCAGCAGCTAAACGAGACTCTTCGCGCCAACTGGACTCAAGGATCTGATCTTGAATATCGACTCGTCCACGACTCGAAAACGGGCGAAATCGTTTTGCGTATCAAAGATCCTGCGGTGAGTGGCAGGCTGGTGCGTGCGTCACAACGGAGCAGTGGATTTACCCATTTTTTCACTTTAAAAACCATCCTTCACTCTCGCCAGCAGGAGCATCCTGCAAATTCCTATATTTTCTTGTTCGACGAGCCGGGAATATACCTGCATCCGGCTGGTCAATACGATTTACTTCAGGTCCTAGATACGATCGGAAAGAACAACCAGGTGGTTTATTCGACGCATTCACTCTTCATGTTGAACAAGACGTTCCCGGTCAGGCACAGACTGGTCGTCAAGTCTAAGCAAGGAACAAAGATCGACGGCAAGCCTTGCAGTGGTCGCTGGGGCGCGGCGGTCGATGCACTGGGGCTCTCCTTGGCGGGAACGATACTCTTCGCAAACTATATCCTCTTAACTGAGGGAGACACTGACCCAATTTATGTTCAAGCCGTGCTGCAAAAATTGGTGGCTTTGAAACAAGCGAATTTGGACTTGAACGCATTTTCCGCTATTAGCACCGAGTCGTCTAAGAATGCTGATGCTTTGATTCGGATACTCTCGGATGGCGCGGTTAGACCTCATCTTGCCGTCCTGGTCGATGGGGACGATGGCGGTAAGAATCGGATTAAATCGCTCCAGGGAATCATGAAATCCAAGGACATTCATTCCAAGCAGCTCTTGGAGGAAACCACGATTGAAGACTATTTGCCACTGGTGGGCGAACTCTACGTAAGAGCCGTAGCGGATTATGTCATCAAGGTCAAGGCCAGTCAGGGTGCTCCAATAGCCAACGCCGACGACTTCAGGCAAGAGCTCAGGAAGTCATTTCGAGAGGCCTTCGAGGAGGGAAAGGTTACTAAGGGCGTTGCTGCTTGGGCGGCTTCGGCAGGTCAAAAGCTTGGGGGCCTTGAGAGTGCGCCTTCAAAGCTCGGAATAGCCCGAGAATACATTTCGCTACTTGAGGAATCAGGGGCCGAGAAGTTCACGCCTCAATCGTTGCAGCGCCCTCTGAAGCTGCTGGAATGGATCCGAGAAATTCTTCCAATTCCAGAGCTGCGAGAGTCAGCAAAAGCGATTCTGGGAGAGGAACATCTACGTCCGGCTGACTAACATCGCCGTCGCGACTCATTGTACCGGCGCTCGAGGCCTTCAGCCGATTGCCGGCAAGCCAGCCTCATTTCGGTTGCTTAACTTTTGGGGAAAGGTGGTGAACGTCCCGTGGAGTGCACCCCAAAACTGAGGCAGAGATAATGGTGACAGTTCTCGACAAGGAGAACACATGTCACAGAAGAAAGCGAAGCAGCCTGAGTACGAAGCGGAGTTGAAGTTGGCGGCGGTGCGCCGGGTGTTGGCTGGGGAAAGTGTGAGTGCGGTAGCGCAGGAGCTCGGCATACGACGGAAGCGGCTGTATGTGTGGAAGGACCGTTATGCAGAATCGGGCGAAGCTGGGCTGACGCATCGGCGAGCAGGAAGGCCGCGAAAGGTAGTGTCTGAAGATGAGAACGGACCGGGCGCGATGTCCGGACGTGGGGAATTGCTGGCAGCCCGGAAGCGGATTGCGGAGCTGGAACGTAAAGTTGGGCAGCAGGAGTTGGAACTGGATTTTTTCGGCGAAGCCTTGCGGCGCATAAAAGTGGGCGGGAAGCGATCTGCACGTTGATCGCGGAGCGGGCCGGGCAAGGCGGCCTCAGCGTGGAACGAATGTGCGAGTTGAGCGGCGTGAGCCGGGCGGGCTTTTACCGGCATTGGGAAGCGTCGGCGCCGCGGCAGGCGGATACGGCTGTGCGGGACGCCATCCAACAGGTGATCGTGGAGAAACGGTTCTACGGTTATCGGCGGGTGCAGCGGGAACTGCGGCAGCGCGGGCAGTGCGTCAATGCCAAACGCGTGCTGCGCTTGATGCGCGAAGACAATCTGCTCTGCCTGCGCACGCGGCGGTTCGTGCCTGCGACGACCGATTCGCGGCATGGATGGCGAGTGTGGCCGAATCTGGCGTGCGGCCTGGTGACGCGAAACCTCAACGAACTCTGGGTGGCCGATATCACTTATGTGCGACTACAGCAGGAGTTCGTCTATGTCGCGGTCGTGCTGGATGCGCATTCTCGCCGCGTGGTCGGATGGGCGGTGGCGCGGCATCTGGGCGCGAGTGTGGCGGTGCAGGCATTGCGCATGGCGTTGGTCGAACGTCAACCTGCGCCGGGCTTGATTCATCATTCCGACCGTGGCATCCAGTATGCCTGCGCCGACTATCTCACGCTGCTGGCCGATCATGGAGCGCAACCGAGTATGAGCCGAGTGGGCAATCCTTACGACAATGCCAAGGCGGAATCTTTCATGAAGACACTGAAACAGGAGCAGGTGCAGGGCAACAACTGGCGCGATCTGGACGCACTGCGCGCCGACCTCACGAAGTTTTTCGAAATCACTTACAACCACCAGCGCCTGCATTCCGCGCTCGGATATCAAACGCCGGCCGCCTTCGAACAGCAGTTGCTGCGCACACAGAACCCCGAAGCTTCTACAGAGCTGACTGGGGCGAGGGAGCTAACCGCCCCCTCGCCCCAGACCCCACTCCCCGGTTTACAATCTTTTTCGCAAGAAAACTGTCCCTAGTTTCTTTGTCTCACTTGAAGGGTGCACTCCACCCGTCTGTCCCCGAGTTTCAACGACGCTGCACCGCTTCGACGGTGCGGAGGGCAACAGGCTTCTTGGAGGACTGTTTCAGGGCACCGACGGGAGGCTCTACGGCACGACGTACTTTGGTGGAACAGCTTGCGTTTACTGTGGCACAGTGTTCCGCGTCTCAATGGGGCTGAGCCCCTTTGTGAGACTGGTGCGAGAGTCAGGAAAAGTTGGACAGACTGGCGGCATTCTCGGACAAGGCCTCACCGGAACCAGCGACGTTTTTCTCAACGGCACTTCGGCCAGCTTCACCGTCGTGTCGGATACCTTTATTCGAGCGATAGTTCCGCCTGGAGCGACAACCGGATTCGTCACAGTGGTGACGCCCAGCGGCACGCTGACCAGCAACGTGCCGTTCCACGTGATCCCATAGTTTGGAAGTGCAATCAGCCCGTGGTCGAACAAGTAATTGCCGCATTGACGAAAAATTGCCATTACGCTCAGAACGCCAATTGAGAGTGCCTCCGGGAGATTGCCGGATATCCGCCTATTCGGATCTCAATGCTTGCATCGGATCGAGGCGCGATGCGCGCCAGGCGGGAACGATACACGCGAACGCGGCCACTGCGAGCAGGGTTGCGGCAACCGCGGCATAAACGGACGGATCGATCGGCTTGATTTCGTACAGTAAGTCGCGCATCAACTGGCTGGCTTCCAGGCTGGCTGCGAGCCCCACCACCAGACCAAAGATCGCAGGCCGCATTCCATCCAGCAACATCTTCCGCATCACCTGTTCGCGCTTAGCGCCCAGCGCGACGCGGATGCCGATCTCGGTCGTCCGCTGCGCTGCGATGTATGACATCACGCCGAACAGGCCCACGGCGGCGAGAACCAGCGACAGTGAGGCAAAAGCGACGAGGAGCGCCGCATTGAAGCTCTGGTCCAAAGTCGATTTGCCGAGCAACTGGTTCATGGTGAGCACATCGGAGACGGGCAGATCGTGGTCCATCTCTGAGACGATGCGCTGTACCGGCAGAGCGAACTGCTCCAGATTGTGGCTGGAGCGAATTACGAGCGTACCGACGTTTTCTACGCCGGCATCAAGCGGGTAATATTGCACCGGCCGGGGTCCCTCGCCGATTGCGTAGCGAGTATCGCCCACAATCCCTACAATAACGAAATCCTTCCCGCGTACGCGTATGTGCCGGCCGAGCGCATCCTCGCCGGGAAAGTACTGTCTGGCGAATGATTGGCTGATGATGACCTCGTCGGCGGCATCCAAACGCTTCCCGCCGTCAAATGTGCGTCCGCGCAAAAGAGGAATGCCCATCGCGTTGAAATACTTAGGATCAGCCCAGCGGCTTAAGGCAAACAGACCAGTGCCCTGCGGCAACGCGGGATGCTCCGCGATGCTGAAGCTCCAATCCATCTGATAACCCTGCCCCGGGACAATCGTCGCAAAGCCTGCCGCGTCCACGCCAGGTAGAGCGCGCACACGATCGAGCAGGGTGTCGTAGAAGTTGGCGCGCTGGGCAGGTGTCCTATATCGTGCATCAGGGATGCCCAGATGCATGGTGATCACATCCTGCGTGAGGCAACCCATGTCAGCAGAGCGCAGCCGTTCATAGCTCTTAAGCAGCAGTCCCGCGCCAATGAGCAGGATCACAGTAAGTCCGACCTCGAGCGTAAGCAGCACCTTGCGCAACGAGGCCCGCACGTTGCCCCCGCTCACCGAACGCGATGCCTCATGCAGCGCGCCGAGAATGCGCTTGTCGCTGGTGCTGAAGGCAGCGATGAATCCGGAAAAAAGTGCGCAGAGAACGATAACGCCCACAGTAAACGCCGCGACCACTCCGTCGAAGTGGATGGATTCGACACGGCTCATGTCATTCCGAGTATGTGTCAGCCACTGAAGAGCGGCGAAGGCGAGCAACAGTCCCAACGCTCCGCCGGAGGCTGAAAGCAACAGGCACTCCGTTAGCCGCTCGCCGATCAGACGCAACCAGCTCCCGCCCAGCGCGGTGCGGATCGCCAGCTCTTTGCGCCGCGCCGCCGCGCGCGCCACCAGCAGATTGGCCACGTTGAGGCAGGCGATCAGCAGCAGGCAGCAAGTTGCCTCCAGCAGCAGGTAGAGCGGCTTCTTGATTTCGCCAACTATGTGCTCCAGCAGTGGACGGCTGCTGGCGCTCTGAAATACGAATGGATCGTTGAGATGATCATTGTGAATACGCTGGGAGATAAGGCTCAGGTCGGCCACGCCTTGCGACGCGCTGACTCCCGGCTGCAGTCGCCCGACAACGCGAAACTGATGATTGCTGAACGAGGTCATCAGGTCTTCAGGTCTGTCATGGTAAACCGGCGTCCATAGCTGCGTGGACGAGTCAGGGAAGTCGAACCACTTGGGCATAACACCGATAACGGTGTATGGCTGGGCGTCGAGGAAGATCGTATGGCTCAGGATGCCGGGGTCAGCACCGAAGCGCCGCTTCCACAGACCCCAACTCAGCAACACAGTGCCGTTGGCTCCCGGACTGTCATCGGCCAGCGTAAAATCGCGGCCCAATGCCGGCTGTACGCCCAGCGTGCGCAGCATGTCCCAGGAAAACAACGCACTGTTCAGTTTCTCCGGCAATTGTCCGCCCGAACCGGAAAGCCCGAACCGAATCCCCTTCGCCAGCGCGAGACTGCTATAGCTGCGATTCTGGTTCTTCCACTCGGCGTACATGCCGCCTGAGACCACGTTGAAACTTGTCGTGTCGTCTCCAAGCAGACCGGCCTCGTAGAGCATCGCGAGGCGATCCGGATCTTGGAACGGCAAAGGCTTGAGCAAGACGCCACGCACTACGGTGAACAAGGCAACGTTGGCGCCAATGCCCAGCGCCATTACCAAGATAGCGATGACGGTAAAGCCTGGGGTGCGGCGAAGCGTGCGCAGACTAAAGCGCAGATCGCGTGCGAGAGATTCAAGCCAGTTCCACCACCAGATGGCCAGAGTCTGTTCACGAATCAGAGTAGGATTCCCAAAGGCCCGCAGGGCCGCGTAGTGAGCCTCTTCCTTAGAAATGCCAGCCTCCCGTTGTTCTTCTTCTTCCAATTCCAGGTCGGAACGCAGCTCCCGCTCCAGGTCTTCATTTCTCTTCTTGTTCTGTCCCCAGTTGATCTGCCACCAGCTCATGTCAACTCTCCTCGGGTGCGGGCCACATCACGCGCCCTACGGCTTCGGCCATCCGCTTCCACTGCGATTCTTCGGCCACGAGTTGCTTCCTGCCTCTACCCGTTAACCGGTAGTATTTGAATTCCCGATTTTTGTCCGGCGCAGTCTCCCATTTCGAGGCAACCCATCCCCGCTTCTCGAGACGATGCAACGCGGGATAAAGCGACCCGTGCTGCATCTGCAGAAAGTCATTCGTGGTCCGCTGAATGTGCTTCCCGATCTGATGACCATGAGCAGGCCCATAGAGAAGCGTCCTCAAGATGAGCATGTCCAGCGTTCCCTGAAGAACCCCGGCCCGCTGCTGCGCTCGCTTCGCCATGGAAGACATTCTACCCTCACTCTGGCAACGATGGTAGACACTCGACTGTCGGTTTGTCAACGGAACGAAGCAAGAGTTTATATTCTCGAATGACGACTTGATGCCAATGCACTCGTTGACAAGCGAAATCGAGCTTAATTTCCGAGTCCCGGGTGGATTGTCGGCAAACAGGAAGTTATGCGGTAGTTGGCGTAATGGTTGAGCTTTTACAACCCGTCCCTTGCCCCTCGCGCTCCCCCATCCCGGCTCAAACCGGAGAGGGAGCAGCAGAAACTTGTCGTATTCTTGCGTGAACCGAAATTGGGGGCCGGTCACCTCGTTATTGGGTATGCGGAGTTTTCCAGCTGAAGTCGTAACGGAAGCCGATGGCGGCCGCGTCGGAAACATCCTGCCCGACCGCATCGACGGAGTCACCGAGCTTGGTTTCGAAGAACGTGTAGCCCGATTTTGAGAAGTGCCATTCGGCGCCCAAGATCGCATACCTCGTCTTGAAGTTCGGATTGATGACCAGGCTAAGATCACGAGGAATGTAGTCCTCAAACCCGAAAACGGCCGCGAACTTCCCGAACCACAGTCTGGAATAGATCTCGATTCCACTTGCGGAGAATCCAGCGGCAATCGGTTCCGGACCTCCGGCTGGGTCGGGCACGAACACCAGATCGCCATTGTCTTGCCGAGTCCAGTCGGCTCCCCATTCCAAGTTGCGCCACTTACCTAGCGCACCGATGGTCCAGTAATTGGTGCCACCGCCGTTGAATACTGCGTTGGTAAACTGAGGATTGAAGTAGGTCTTGTTGTAGGTTCCACCGACCTTCAATCCTGGTAACACCGTCGCCTGCAATGAAAAACCGAAGCCGTTGAAGGCCTGCGGTGTGGCGGCCGTGCGCAGCTGTCCTTGTGCGCCGAAGTCGAAGATCTTAGCGAACTTCAGGTGGTAGAGAATGGTTTGATCGGCGCGGCCAGTACCGGATTGCCCACCATCCGTCCCGGCCACATAGGTTGCAGTCGACTGGCCTCCGAACACATTGAAACGATCCGTCGTATAGCTGGTGATGTCGTAGTGGGTAGAGTTCTGTTTGCCGAAAGTCAGACGCCCAAACCGGCCGAAATCGACGCCGAGAAAACCGAGGCGCGCACCGAAGACTGGCTGCGTTTCCTGGCTGATCAGGCCGAAGCCTTGCGCCGTGGTTGCGCCCGCATTGAACGTGGTCTCACTTTGGACTAAGTTGATTCCCCACTCCGCCGTGCCGACAACTTTGATGGGTCCGAAGGTACTGAAATTGATACCCATGCGAGTGGCATCATCCTGCACCTCGGCTCCAGTGTTCGAAATGCCGATAATGGTGCGGATGCTTCCGTAAGGATTAAACAAGCCGGTGTACTCCAGTTTTGGATTGGTGCCGGTTGTGACCGCAGCCAGCTCCGCGTTCTGCTCTGCGGGTTCCGCGAGCGCCTTTGCTTCCGCCGGCATGGCCACGGAGCGAGAGGTGCTGCCGGTGGCGAACTCACCGCCGCAGCCCTCCGACACCCAGACTCCCTGCGCGTCATATCCCCAATTCCTGCCCAGCAGGCAACTGGTTTCACTGCTTTGACGCAACATGACGATGCCGGCATTGGTGTTCGCCGCACAATGCTGACGCTGATCGCCGGTAGAAACGC
The DNA here is from genome assembly GCA_963844525.1 of uncultured Acidobacteriaceae bacterium. Classification (GTDB taxonomy): domain Bacteria; phylum Acidobacteriota; class Terriglobia; order Terriglobales; family Acidobacteriaceae; genus Sulfotelmatobacter. The sequence goes on from CAWJOM010000001.1 coordinate 106,267, forward strand.
AGGTAACAACCGATGAGACGGTTACCTGTGTCGAGTTCTGCTGCGCACTTGTACTTAAGACCAAGCTGAGTACAAGGAATGGAAGTGTGAAATATTTTGCTGGCTTCATGGCTCCTTCTCTCCTCCCCTGAGGCGAACCTCGCACCTCTTGCTCAAGTACGGGAACGGCGGAGGGCCTCCGACACTACGGTGGCACCATCCGCTGCGGCACCCACCTCATCGAACCGAGGCTTCAAAAGCGTAGTTGTGGCTTCAAGCAGGCCGGAGGATCATCCGTTCGCAATACCCGTGGTCGGATCAAGATTCGCCTCTGTTAAATGCTAAGAACATGCGGTCGAGTGGCGCAGGACTCCTATGCTGGAACTTCCGAGCTTCGGAGAATTCTTAGGCAATGTGCTGAGTTCCCGAAACTGGGGAAATCCCTAGGAGGCGAGGGGTGCGGAAGAGGTTAACTGTTGCAACATTGTCATGCAGTCAGAGTCGCCCGGCAAAATCGTGGAGGGGGCGAAAAGAGCGGCGCAGACTTGCGGAATGGCAGTTGTAGCGAACTTCGCACGCCGACCGGTTCACTGCTAAGACACAGAGATCCCAACCCCTGACACGGATTCCGCAGCAGGGGAGGGATCTTTGCCTTTCGACTCGAAAAAAGCACTCTCTAGGTCTTCGGCAACACAATCAAGGACTGTGCGCTCGGAATCCGGTGCGGAGACGAGCCAGCTTGATTTTCAGTTGGTGACGACGCGGCCTGAGCGGATACCAGAACTGTACTGGCGCAGACCCCTGTGAATCCAAGCAGGAACATTCCTATCTTGCGAACCATACAACAACCTCAAATGCCATTGCGGGAATTGACTTTCGAGCGAGCCAAAATTGGATGCCGGAAATACAGCGCCGGGTTGACGCGTTCAACCCCGGTACGGTTTTCACGGTAGAGTTAGCGAACATTTCGCGAATCTTCGGATTCTTTTTCCAAGAGCAGACCTATTCTTAATTTCGCGTGCGCTGCGAAATTTAGAGTGGGGATGTCGGCTGGATTCTTAAGAGGTGGTACTTATCGAAGCTGTGCGATCGGATGCCGGCCGGCGGCATCCGCGGGACTACCGGCGCGTCTTCGTTCGCACGCGCTCGTAGCGGAGTCCGACTGATCCGTTCGAGTAGGACTTGCACTCGATCAACTGGAAGTTGCGCTGCGGAAACTTGCCGGGGAAGGCGGGGATGCCACCGCCTAAAAGAACAGGACCGAGACCGAGGAACATTTCGTCGACCAGATCCTCTTGCAGGAAACTGCGGCAGAGCTCGCCGCCCCCACCGAGGTAGATGTCTTTGCCGGGCGCGGCGTTTGAGCTTTCTCACGAAGGCGGTGAGAGATCCGCGGACCACTTCGTATCCGTCGCGCTTGCCCGGCTTCCAACGTCGCGAGAATACATAGTTCGAGATGCGGGGCATGTCGGGGATCTCGCCACTCTTGCGCATTTCGGCGGTCGCAGCCGCAGTCTTTCGGCCCATGATGGTGGTGTCGATGTTGGCAAAGAAGTCGGCCATGATGGCCTCCCCTTCTTTGTCGATCACCAGATAGTCCATCGCGCCGTTGCGCCGCGCAATATAGCCGTCGATGCTGATTCCGAATCCGAGGATGACTTTCCGGGGCATGCCGCGATTGTAATGTGGATGGTTTCATGGCCGTCAAGGGGAAAAGCAGGATACATGCAGCTGTGGAAATGCCCCACTCAAGCCAAAATCGGGCTTGAATGGGCCACCCGGCGTCAAAAAGAAACGGGGGAGCCTCGCGGTTCCCCCTTTGAAGCCCCGCTCTCGTTAGGGCTTCGAGTTGAACTATTGGTGAATCGCTGTGCCTTCGAGGAAGTTGCCGGGATCGGTGACGTCGACCAGATTGAACGTGGAGCGATCTGGCGATACTTGGATGGTGAAGGCCCAGCCGCAACCGGTGCCGCACGAGAGGCCGGCCGTGCCGCTGCCGTTGGCTTTCAAAGATGAGACTGTGAAGGTTTGGCCGGTCAGGCTGGAATCGCCGCACGACCCGTGGGTCTGCAGCGTGCCAGTGCCGGCGCCGGTGGCGTTGAGAGTGATGGTGGCGAGTTCGGTGGATTGCCCGCATCCGGTGAAACCGCCGAGGACGATCTGCCAGGTTCCGGCCAAGTCTGATTTGCTGACGTTGCCGGTGGCGTGACTGACCGTTACCAGGGAAAGAGCGGCCGCCATGCCGAAAACAGCCAGCAGAGCGATCCGCGCAGGTTGACTAAGATGCTTCATACAGCTCCTCCTGAGAGGGGCGTTGCCCCCAAGATTTTTCGTTCGATCTACCCGAGTCGCGACGAAGGCCGCTATTGTTAAGTGTGACGAACGAGATCAGATTGGCTCACGAGGATCGACTTTATTTTTTATGTGGTAGGGAAGTCGTCGGGTGGCCCATTCAAGCCCGATTTTGGCTTGAACGGGGATGTCCGGATAGCACAGATTTTGCGGAGATGGAAAAGCCCCACTCAAGCCAAAAGACGGCTTGAATGGGCCACCCGTTCCAGCAGATTCAGATTTACGCTTGCGGGCTTGTTGCCGGCGCCAGGAGCGTGGTCGAAACGGGCTTGAGCCAGTGGGGGAGCAAAGTTCGGTAGCCCTACGATTTTTGTGTCGCTGGTCGAGCGGGCGGACCGGATCATTACCGAATAGGCGAAGCAGATGCCTGTAGTCGTTGAAACATCGGGTTGCATCACTTGAGCCGAAAACATCATTCCAGCTGACGCAGTTGAGGCAGGCCTCACTACAATCGCGGTGCCGTCAGCGCAGGCACACCCCTACTTCGACAGGACGGTGAGGGCCAACGGGTTCATCGCGTAGGGCGATCCTAAGGCCTGCTTCCAGCCGGTTGGAGTGATCTTCCAAGTCTGCAGCGCTCCCAAACCGATGGGAATCGCGGGATCGATCAGAAATCTGGTTAACGATCCGTCGTTGTTTCGATGAACCGAATACCACGAGGGAACCGATTGATCGCCCATCGGGCGGAGTTCAAGGAATCACAAGCGATTTTTCTTTCCATACTGCACAGGAAGTGTGGAGGAACGCGCATACGAGTACACTTCTAATTCGACTCGCATTCAGCCAGGAGACCAGGACATGCCAACGAATAAAGAATCGAACGACTTTTCCAGACGAAGTTTCATCCAGCGCACAGCTTGGGGCGGCGCGGGACTTCTGATGGCGACGGACGTCTTAAGTTTAGGTTCCGATCCGGCTACCCGTGCCTCAAACGGTGCGCACCCCACGATGATGGGCGTTCCGTTCGAGCCGCGAGAACGGGTGCGTCTGGGGATCATTGGAGTCGGTGGACGTGGTTCCAGTTTGCTGCAGGACTTACTGGCCATCGAAAAGGTTGAGGTCAAGGCGATCTGCGACCTGGCGCCGGAAAAGGTGGCACGCGCGCAGAAGGCGGTTGCCGCCGCAGGCCAGCCAGAGCCCAAGGGATTCAGTAACGGCGAATGGGATTTCAAGAATTTGACCGAACTCGATCTCGACATCGTCTATATCGCGACCCCATGGAACTGGCACGTTCCGATGGCGCTCACCGCCATGAAGAATGGCAAACATGCCGCAGTTGAAGTGCCTGCCTGCACAACCCTGCAAGAGTGCTGGGATGTCGTGGATACTTCGGAGGCGACCCGGAAACAGTGCGTCATCCTCGAAAACTGCTGCTATGGCGCTACGGAGATGATGGTTCTCGGCATGGTGCGGGACGGAGTCTTCGGCGAAATTACCCATGGAGAGGGGGCATATCTGCACGACTTGCGCAGTATTTTGACCTCCAGCGAAGGGGAGGGGCTGTGGCGCCGCTTTCCCCACAGCCAGCGCAATGGAAATCTTTATCCGACGCACGGACTGGGCCCGGTAGCCCATTACATGGACATCCACCGCGGCGACCGGTTCGATTACATGGTTTCGGTGAGTTCGTCGGAGGCGTCTTTGAGCGCGTATGTGAAAGCGAATTTCGCGGACGGTGATCCGAAGCGCGCCGAAAAATATATCTGCGGCGACATGAATACCAGCATTATCAAAACTCTAAAAGGCCGCACGATTCTTCTGCAGCATGACGTGGTCAACCCGCGGCCCTACAGCCGTATCAACTCGATCTCGGGCACGAAGGGAATATTCTCCGACTATCCGCCGCGCGTGTTTATCGATGGCGAAAAACAGGCCGATGGTTCCGGCCACGAAGATTGGCAGAACATCGAGGCCTATCGCGATAAGTACCAGCACCAACTGTGGAAGACAACTGGAGAACTGGCTCGTAAAATGGGCGGCCACGGCGGAATGGACTACATCATGAATTACAGGCTGATGGATTGCCTGAAAAGAGGCCTGGTGCCCGACATCAATTGCTACGACGCCGCAGCATGGAGCGCGCCGACTCCATTAAGTGAAGCGTCGGTGACGCAGAATGGGGCGCCGCAGAAATTTCCGGATTTCACGCGCGGGAAGTGGAACGCCGCCGACGTTCCAGGCTTTGCGGTTCAGACGTAGGAGTCGGGTATCCGCATTCGCCACCTCTTGATCGAGTTCGTCCCAGGAGATCTTGATGATCGAAAGCCCGCAAGTGGAGAGTCCCGCCTTAGAACTACGTGTAGCGGAACCTGGAGGCAAGCTGGAAGGCGCGCCCCGCTTGCTCTCGCTGGATGTACTTCGCGGGACGGTGATGTTGCTGATGCTCGCGGAGGCTATGCATCTGCACGCGGTGGCGAGCGCCTTTCCGCACAGTGTGGTCTGGAGGGTAATCGGCTTCAATACCGATCACGTGGAGTGGCAGGGCTGCTCGTTGCATGACTTGATCCAGCCCGCCTTTTCGTTCCTGGTAGGCGCGGCGCTGCCGTTTTCGATCGCCAGCCGCAAAATGAAGGGACAATCCTTCGGGACCATGCTGGCGCATGCGGCCCGGCGCGCCCTCATCCTGATTTTTCTGGGAATCTTTCTTCGATCGCAGTGGTCGCGTCAGACCTACTTCACATTTGAGGACACCCTGACGCAGATTGGATTGGGATATGTGTTTCTGTTCCTGTTGGGATTCACGCGGGTGCGAACCCAGGTGGTGACATTCGTCCTGATTCTGATCTGCTTTTGGGCAGCGTTTGCGCTTTATCCGGCGCCGGGGCCGCACTTCGATTACGCGACGGTCGGGGTTCCAGCGGACTGGACTCACAACTATGCCGGATTTCTTTCGCACTGGAACAAGAATTCCAATCTTTCGTGGGCATTCGACGTCTGGTTCTTGAACCTCTTTCCGCGCGAGCAGTCTTTTGTGTTCAATGCGGGCGGTTGGTCCACGCTCAGTTTCATTCCTACGCTCGCAACCATGATTCTGGGGCTGCTGACGGGAGAATGGCTCAAGGGCAAAGGATCGAAAGAACAGAAACTGCGCGGACTGGTAATCGCTGGAACCGGCTTGGTGCTGCTCGGACTGCTCTGTCAGTGGGCTGGCATCTGCCCCATCGTGAAAAGGGTTTGGACATCGTCCTACACCTTGTACAGCGGAGGGCTGGTGATCCTGATGCTCGCCGGCCTTTATGCGCTGATCGATTGGAAGGGCTGGCGTCGATGGGCTTTCCCGCTGGTGGTGATTGGAATGAACTCGATTGCCATTTACGTGATGAGTTGGACCATGGAGAGTTTCTTCAGAAACGCTGTCGACCGCCATTTTGGATGGGCGCTTTCGGCGATGGCAGGACCGATCTTTCAGCCCGTGCTCCAGGGTTTTACCGTAATCCTGTTGTTTTGGCTCATCCTGTTCTGGATGTACCGTCGCAAGATTTTCTTGAGGATCTGAGCGCTTGGTTACGGGATGCTTTCACTGTACGGGTGTTCATTTCCGATTGTCCGATTGCTCAACGCATTATTGGCGAAGGCGACTCGGCTCAGGATGCCGCGATAACGTCGTAGGGGCGCATCATTTCGTTATCTTCATGTTCCAAAATGTGACAGTGCCAGACGTAGCGGCCGACGTAACCGTCGAAGCGAACGATGATTCGAGTGACCATCCCCGGATCGGCTCGCACAGTGTCCTTCCAGCCAGCCTCCTGCGGTTCTGGCGCAACTGCGGCGCCTCGATAGCGAAGAAGGTTGTTCTCGTTCTGGTAGGCGAAGGCATCGAACCGGCGGCGGTCGAGAATCTGAAATTTCACCATGTGAAGATGGATCGGGTGAGCATCGTCGGTCACGTTCATCAGGTTCCAGATCTCAACTGAATTGAGGGAAGGGTTCTCGGTTACAGGCATGCTCCAATGCGCGTTGTTCAACAGCATGCCAACGGAGTCGCCGTGTAGGTCTTCGATTTCTCCAAGCATGAGGGTGCGAGTCTTGGTCGCCTCGGATTCTGCGATCTTCGACATTGCCCGCAGCGTGGATGGGACCGAGCTGTCGTCCGTGACTTTTCCCTGGGCGACACGAAATTGCATAACCGGCTGAAGCATGTCATTTTTCAAAATGATTTGCTCGCCGGCGTGATCGCTGAAGTCGAGAATCAAGTCGGCTCGCTCTCCGGGAGCAAGGGAAACAATCTGGAGCGGCACCGGAGCTGCCATCAGACCTTGATCGGTACCGATCTGCTGAAAGGCCGGCCCATTCGACGTCGACAGATGAAAGAAACGGCCGTTGGCGCCGTTCAACACGCGAAACCGGTATTTGCGAGGCTCAACGTCCAGGTAGGGAAGGATTTTCCCGTTCGCCAGGATGGTGTTTCCGAATAGCTCGGGGATCCATGGCCTTTCAGGATCCGGAGAGACCGGATAGTAAAGCTGCGCGTCCTTATCGAAGAAACGATCGTATAGAACCAAGGGAACTTCATATTTGCCTTTTGGCAAGTTGAGGTTCGCCTCGACGGGATCGCGAATAATGCAAAGCCCCAGCAGGCCGGCATAGACATTGAGTCGATTGATCCCGAGCGTGTGATCGTGGTACCAAAGCAGCGCTGCGTCTTGCTGGTTCGGGTAGTAGTACGTTGCTGATTTTCCCGGGACGAACCAGTTTTCCGGATATCCGTCGCCTTCGGCCGGCACACGGGAACCATGTAGATGAATCACGGTGCGCACGTTGGGCTTGTCAGCCTCGGCGCCGTGAATATGGTGATCGATGGGAAGAAAGTGCGATGTTGGCAGTTCGTTCGCCCACTCCACGAGCATTCCCTGGCCGCTTCGGGTTTCGAGCGTCGGTCCGGGGGACGAAGATCCAACACACCATAGTCTGGTCGGTTTCAAGTCGCGGTGGACCTTGCAATCCACCTGGCGCATAGGCAGCCGATAGTAAGGAATCTTTTCTTTGGCTTCGTTGGGTGCCGGACGAGTCCCGTTCGGGCTCGCAACCGGCGGAAGGGGAAGCGGATCGACGAAGGGCGTCAATGTACCCGGATCGAGTACGGGACGGGCAGGTGGCGCGGGCCGGCGGTGAACCGATTGCGGCAGGATCATCATTGCCATTGCCGCCGTACTGCCTTGAAGGAACGTTCTTCGGGTTGGGGACATTTGTTTTTGTGACTCTTGCTCTGCGCTCTAAGGGGTTATGGCTCGCGCGAACGACAGAACCGGGTATGCAAAGAACTATATCTTCGCATACCCGGGTTTTGATCGGTGGCAGAGTCGTCTTCTGACTCCGTACCGATTTATGGGATCGTTTGCCCAGTTTTGGGATTGAGAATCAGGAAGCCATTCGTCCTGATCTTAGAGAAGTTGAACATCTGCGAGATTGAATTCGCGATGCCGTCGAAAGATCCCTGGCCAATACGTTGTCCTTTCAGCCAGTTGTCCTCGACAAAGCGAATGATCGAAGTCTGATCGGTCAAGGTATGGTCGACCGAATTCTCCAGTGCCCAGGGAGAGACCACAATCAGAGGCTGCCGCATGCCATATCCGCAGCGACCCAGAGCGTGCGCATTGCCGGGGTCGACGCCGGGCAGGGCAATGCTGCCGGTACCGCAGGCGTTCGCGCCAGTCAGCGCGTCCGCAGGGCCCGTGGACTGGTTGACGATGGAACCCATCTGGTGATCGTACCAGCCGTCGGAATCGTCATAGAGGATCACGACGGCGGTGCTGCTCCAAGTATCCTGCTGCTGCAGGAAGTTGAGCAACGTCACAACGAACGTCTGCTCATCCAAGGGATCGGAGTAGCCGGCATGACCATCCTGGTAGGCCGGAGCCTTAATGAAGCTGACCGCCGGGAAGTTGCCTAGTCTGACCGCCGTGTAGAAGTCCAACACATCGTACTGATGGTTGGCAGGACCATCGTTTCCGACTTCAGCGACGTTCCGGGGCCGGGTGTGGTTCGGGTTCGAGGTCGAGGCCCAATAGTTGAAGAAGGCGTGGTGAGGTACGTAGTCGCCCGTCGTACCGGCGAGACCAGTCGAGCTTCGAGAGCAACCTGTGGTTGCGTTCGAGTTGACCATCGACAGGTTGAAGCCACCCATAAACGATCCCCAGGTTACGCCAGCCGCGCTTAACAAGTCGCCGATGTTCTTACCGCCCATGGTGACCTGGTTGCGCGTCGAGTTGGAGCAGACATCACCCATGGGGTCGGGATCGCCGATCACGGTCAGGGAACCGTTGCCGCCATCCACTTCGTCGCCGGTACCGTTCAGGGTCGCGGTCACGCCGTTCGTCTGGCCGGAAACCAAATTGATTACACCCGGAGTCGAAGGGCCGAAGGTCGTGCTATAGGAGTTGTCGCTCATGGCAAACTTCTGCGCGTAGTTCCACAACGCTGTAGTCGTGTTGCCGTCGTAGTAGCCGAGATTCAGGCCGGTGGTATCGAGAATGCCTCCCCCATTGGGCGGGGGGCCGGGCGTACCGACATACTTCGGGAACAGATCGAGCAGTCCCGCATCGAACGCCTGCTGTTCGGCGGTGTAGTCGTGGTCCTGGTCGGAAGTTACCGGTTGCGATCGATCGAGACGAAAGGGATTGGTCGCTCCATCTCCGTTGGCAGGATTCAAGTTCGGATTGTTGTTCAGGAGGGCGTTGTTAAATCCGTTCACGCTTGGCGTTCCCAGTTTCGGCACGAAGCGCGGCTCGCCCGGGGGATTCGTTGCATTCGGATAGGTTCCGAAGTAGTGATCAAAGGAGACGTTTTCCTGGAAGATCACAACCAGGTGTTGAATCGGGGTGGCGGTGGTGCCCGGGCTTGACGCCGCGAACGCTGGGGAGACACTCGGTCCCAGGCCTATCACCGTTGCGGTCAGCAACGCCAATAGTTTCCTGGGGGCGGCCGATGCTCTGAGCTCTTTGAACATCTGTTCCTCCATACTCGTGAATTACGGCCACACTTCGCCGTCTTAATCTCCGAGTCACGCAAGGGTATCGATGCAGTGTTTCGTCCCGGTAACGGCATTGTTAACAGTGCGTGAATTGCGATGTGCGAGGCAAATTATTTTGGATCAATACTTTACGAGAAGAGGTGAAAAAAAACGGGGGGGGGAGGGATCTCTCACGAGATGCCCTAGAAACCTATTGAATCCGCCGGCTGCTCTTTCAGAAAGCCGGTGCGAGGCCGGAACGGCTGGTTGCATTACGGATGCGTCCGATGCCGACGCGCTGCCGTAGTTCGCGCGGTCGCTTCAACTTTGCAACTCCGGTTTCTGTCGTGCGATTCATTCCCAAAGGGCGCTTGGTATTCGCCGCTAGGATCACGTTCGGAAATAGCCGTGAGTCCCCGACCGATCATGTACCTTCGATTGGTAATCGGCGGTAAGTCAAGCGGCTCGCGACCCCATGTTTCCACGTATGCTCGTTATGTGCGCACGCGTCGAATTTTGTGGGCAATCGGTCTGGCCGGCCTGGTTTGCCTGATTGGATCCTGGGCGCTTCCCCGGAATAAACACCGCGACCCCTCCACACACCGCTTTCATCGCGATGAGCAGGGTTGGGCGGAGAAGACTCTGGCGACGCTCTCTCTCGAAGAGAAGGTCGGTCAGCTCTTCATGGTTCGCATGCGCGTGGGAGTGGCGGGAGTTCGGAATCCTGAGTACGAGCGGCTCTCGGAGAGCATTCGCAAATATCATATTGGCGCCGTGGCGATGTCAGCCCCGCCGGCTGCGCGGACCTTGCCCGGCGATGATCGCTACCAGACGGTGGTCCAACTCAACCGGCTACAGTCGGAATCGAAGTTGCCGCTTCTGGTCGCGGGAGACTTTGAGCAGGGAGTTCTGCCAGCCCGACTGTTTGGCACGACCGTGTTTCCTCATGCAATGGCTTTTGGCGCGGCGGGAAAGCCGGCTTATGCCGAGGAATTTGGCCGCATCACGGCGCAGGAAAGCCGTGCGATTGGCGTGCACTGGAACCTGTTTCCCGTCGCCGATGTGAACTCCAACCCGGCGAATCCGATCATTGGCACACGGGCCTTCGGCGCCAATCCCGAGCAAGTTGGCGAGCTTGTGGCCGCTTACATTCGGGGGGCGCGAGCGAATGGAATGCTGACCACGGCCAAGCACTTTCCGGGCCACGGAAATACTGGGATCGACTCGCACCTTGCCGTTGCGCGCGTGGATGAGAATCTGGACATTGTGCGGACGGTCGACCTGCCTCCATTTCGCAAGGCGATCGATGCGGGAGTCGATGCGGTGATGACGGCGCACATTCGCGTGCCGGCGCTTGATCCTGATCCGAACCTGGTCGCTACGACCTCGCCGGCGATTGTGACGGGCCTGCTCAAGAACGAACTTGGTTTCAAAGGGATCGTGGTCACGGATGGTCTGGATATGGCAGGCCTGACCCGGCTCTATGCAGGGAATGTTGGACGCGCCGCGGTTGACGCCTTCAAGGCAGGGAACGATGTGCTCACCATGCCGGCCGATCTCGATGCGAGTTACCGCGCGGTTCTCGATGCCGTTCGTTCGGGCGAGATTTCGCAGGAGCGACTGGATGCATCCGTGTTGAAAATCTTACAGGCCAAAGCTTTGCTGGGTCTGCAGAAGGATCGCCTGGTGGACATCGCGGCGATTTCAAAGCTGGTCGGCAGTCCGGCAAATGTAGCGACGGGGCAGCGAATCTCAGATGCGTCCGTCACGCTCGTGCGCGAAAACGGCAAGGTCCTTCCGCTGCGACCGGGAGCGTCTTTTAATGGAGCGTCTGCCAGTGGACCGTCGGTTCAGAACGTGGCTCTCGTCCGTTCGCGAGGAAAACAAGATCGGCACGGCGTGCTCGTGATCGTTGTCTGCGACAACGTTCGAGCCGAGGATGGTCGGGTGCTGGAGCGCGAAGTGACGGCGCGCATGCCCGATGCGAACGTGGTCTATGTGGACGCTCGCAGCGCACCGCGCAAGACGGCTAGTCTGCTGAAAGCGGTGGACCAGGCACAGGAAGTCGTGGTCGCGGTCTACATCGTGCCGTCGGCTGCAAGATCGCGGAAGTTGGGGCGTAGCGGCAAGCATCCCGCGTCTCTGCCGGATTCGACGAGCGCGCTGTTCCAGAAGATTCTCGACCGTGCGAGCGAGAAGACGGCGGTGCTGGCGATGGGCAATCCGTATCTCACCGACGATTTTCCGGCGATTCAGAACTATATCTGCACCTTCTCGAACGTGACCGTGTCGGAAGTCAGCGCGGCGCGCGCGTTGTTCGGCGAGATCCCGATGTCGGGTCAAATGCCGGTGAGTCTCGCCGGCGGAAATGTGCCGACTTCAGGAAGCGCACAACCGCAGGTCGCGCACCTAAAGCTCCCATAGCATGACTGCAGTTTTCTATGGGTCCTAAGGGATCTCTGAATCAGTTGCGAATAGACAACGGGTCCATCGACTGCGCAGAATTGCCGACAAACGGCAATGCTGCTCCGCTCGGGATGACAAAGTAGAAGAGTCAAAGGCTCTGCAGGTCAGCGTTCCAAGGCTTTGCGATCCCATTGGCCGAGATCGGCCGCAGCGTCATAGGTGCTCTGCAGGAATTCCATGAGCGCAGTCTTGGGCGAGTCGGCGGTGCGCACGTCGTCATACATCAGCAGGAACTCTTTCATTTGCGGATGATAGAAGGCGGCCGAGGGCCGAATCTTGCGATCCGCGAAGCCGGCGGGTTCCGGCGCGGCGTAGGAGTAGAAGGCCGGTCCCTTGATGCCGCCGCCGCCGGGCCAGAATCCCGCGCTGCTAACTTCGTGCGAATAGGCTTCGCGAGTGATCGGGTCCGCGCCCCGCCGTTCCGGCGCTCGACGGCCTGAGAATCGGGTCACTGCAAGATCGAAGCTTCCCCAGAAGAAATGCACTGGGCTGACCTTGCCAATAAATCCGGCGCGAAATTCCTGAAGAACCGGGTCGACCCAGACCAGCATACGCCAGAAATCGTTCACGGCTTTTGGGTCGTAAGCTGCGTGAACGTTGTCTTTCTCGAACGGAATGGGATCGGGAATCTCGCAGGGCGTCGTCCATATCTTCAGTGTCACCCCGAGATCGGCAAGGGTAGTCATGAAGTTCTTGTAGAACTGGGCGACGCTCTGCGGTTTGAGTGCGAGGACTGCAGATCGGCCCTCACTGGTCTCGATCAAGAGTCTGTGATCGATGAAATCGAATCGGACCTCGACGGTTCCGCGATCGTAGGGCATGGCCCCGGTCGTCATCCCTCGCGCAGTCATGTAGAAGGGAACGTTCCAGTAGTGATTCACCAGCGGACACAGCTTGAGGCGCATTTTGCCGACGATCTGCGTCCACATGTGCACCGTGGCGAGAGTGTCTTTCCAGTTGTCGAAAGGAACTGCGGGAGGCAGATCGTAGTCACTTGCAGAGGGAGGTGTCATGGTTCAATCCATCCTATTGAGCCAATGTACACCGAAATGTCGGCGTATACGGGCCTCGACCGCCTTCGGCTGAGGATCAGGACGGCTCGGCTACTCTTTGCTGTCCTTCTGAGCGGCACTTTCCGCGGGCTTTACGAAAATCTTGGGATCGATTGTGGGATTTAGTTCGATCTTCTTGAATTCCGCATTACTCGTCTCCTGGCCATTCTGCTTGTTCTGATGCTTGTAGGGCATGGCGAGGCCGTCGACCGTGCGCCAGTCGGCAAGATTGGTCTCGCCCTCGAACGGGCCGGATTGTCCCATGGCCTTGTATTTCTCGCGGAGGATGTATCCGGTCTTGGGATCGATGTACCAGCGGACCCATGGGATGGCGCCGCCGATATCGAGAATGGCGGCGTCGACGTCTCCGATCTTTTCGGTACCTGCGGCTGTAAAGGTGAACGCGGGATCGTCCGCGTGCTGGGCGATGTACACGAGATCGTGATGGAGTTGCGAGAGCATTTCGTTTTTCTGTGCAGGTGGCATGCTGCGCGAGCCCATTCCGGCCATGCTCATGAAGGCCTCGTCGGGAGTGGCGACGATGGTCAGCGTGCCTTGTTGCGTTTGAAGGGTGAGGTGCATCCGGTCAGGGAAGGCGAGGGTGACATCGAGTGGAGTGGGCGGAGCGCCGCCGTCGCTTTCAGCGATGCTGACGCGAATGGTCTTGATCGACTTCAGCTTGGGCAGGCCTCCCATGGCGGCGGCGACTTTCGCGGCTAGCGCCTTGCCCTCGGGATTGGAAGCCGCGGGCTTGGCGGTATCGTCCTTGTCGTTCTTATCGGCCTTTTCGGCGGGCGGAGGCGGAATGGTGATGTCGATTTCTTTCACCGCACCGAGAGACGACAGGGGCTTGTCGAAGTCTTTGGTATTGCCGACGACCAGGACCGCGAGTTGATCCCGATGCATGTATTTGGTGGCCACGCGGTTCACGTCGGCTGCCGTGACTTTCTTGATTTCCGCCTGGTAGCGGTCGAGCCAGTCGGGAGGATAGCCGTAGTACTCGTAGGTCATGCGCTCGGCGAGAATTTTGTCGGGCGAGTCGAGGCGGAAGATGAAGGCGTTGAGAATGGCGTCTTTGGCGCGTTGAATTTCGTCGTCGGTGATGGGCTGCTTCGCGAGATTTTCGATATCTTCTCCGGCAGCCTGAATTGCCTCGATCGTGCTCTGACTCTTGGTGCTCATCGCGACTTGAAGAATTCCGAGATGGCCGAAATTCGTTCCGATGCCGCCGCCGACGCCGTACGCGAGCCCGCGTTTGGTGCGGATATCGTTGAACAAGCGGGAGGAGAAACCTCCGCCGAAGGCTTCGTTGAAGACGCTGATGGCGTAGTAGTCGGGATTGTCGCGCGTGGTGCCGAGCGTGACCATGTGAATAGTGCTCTGATTCACGTCGTCCTTGGGGACGAGGTAATAGCCGGGCTTGGCGGGAGAGTATTGGATGTTATTTTTCGGCAGCACCGGACCCTTGGGCCAGGAGTCGAATGCCGCGCGCAGCCGGGACTCCATCGCGGTGGAATCGAAGTCTCCGCTGATGCCGAGGATGATGTTGTTGGGCTGAACGTATTTGCCGTGCCAGTCGATCAAATCCTGGCGGGTGATGGCGGCGACGGTGGCGTATTCCGGCTCGCGGGCGTAGGGATTATCCGCACCGTAGGCGAGCTTGACGGATTCGCGCTGGCCAATTTCGCTGACCTGGTCATTGCGGCGGGAAATGCCGTCTTCTTCTTCCTTCTGGGCGATATCAATTTTGTCGGCGCGAAACTCGGGATTGCGCAGCACGTCCACAAAGGCTTTGAAGACATCGTCGAGATCGCCCTTCAGGCAGGAAAAACTGATGGTGGTGGAATCCGAACTGCCGCCGGTTTCGACTTTGGCGGCGCGGACTTCGAGGAAGTCGTCGAGCTGATCGCCGGTTTGGCTCTTGGTGCCGCCGGTGCGCCAGACTTCACCGAAAATATCGACCAGCCCGGTCTTGGCGGCCGCTTCATTCACGGAGCCGCCGCGGATGCGAGCTGTGCCGTCGATGAGGGGAAGTTCGTGATCTTCCTGCAGGAAAATCACCATGCCGTTCGACAGTTCGATGCGCTTCGGCTGCTTGGGCTGAAAAGCGGGGAGCGGAGGGATTGGAACCTGCTGCCAACTTGTGGCCTGCGCGGCGGCAAAGGGAGCGATCGAAAAAATTGTGGCGGAAACCAGCATGACAACTAGCATCGTGACAGGAGTGAAGCGCTTCCTTGTCCACGCCTTCATTGCCCGCGTCGTCATTGAGCACGTCATTGCGCACCTCCCTGGCCGGTCGGGCCATCGGACGGTGGTTCTCCGCTGGTGGAGGCGGCACTCGAGTTTTCGATGATGCCCACCGTGCGGTTGGTGTCGACGAAGACCTGATTGGCCACGCGGCGGATGTCGGCTTTGGTGACGAGATCAATGCGATCCACCGAGTGAAACAGTTCACGCCAGTCGCCGTAGCGCGTCTGGTAGATGGCGAGTTGCGTGGCCAGGCCCTCGTTATCGGCGAGGCCTCGAATGAGGTTCGCCTTGGTGCGTGTCTTGATCATCTTCAATTCGTCGTCGCTGATGTCTTCTTTCTTGAGCTTCTCGATCTCCTCGTGGATGGCGTCGGCCATTTCCTGCGGCGTGTGACCAGGGAGCGGGACCGCGTAGAACGCGAAGAGATGCGGATACTTGGTGCCGGGCATACCGCTGAATCCGGCGGAATAGGATGCGATTTTCTTGTCGCGCACCAGCGAGCGATAGAGACGCGACGTGCGCCCTTCCGACATCAGGTCGGTAATGGCGTCGAAGACCGCGTCGTCTTTACTGCGGTAGTCGGGCCGGTGGTATCCCTCGAGGTACAGCGGTTGCGAGCGGTCTTTCAGAACGACTTTGCGCTCGGAATTTTGCGGCGGCTCGGTGGTGGTGATCTCGTCCGGTTGCGGGCGGGCGGGCAAGCGTCCGAAATATTTTTCGAGGATCGGCATCGCTTGGTCGGCCTTGATGTCCCCGGCAACGGCGACCACCATGTTCGAGGGCACGTAATACTTGTCGAAGAACTTCTGGGCGTCGGTGGCGGAAAACGAGTTCAGGTCGGCCATCCAGCCTACGGTCGGGCGGTGATAGGGATGAGCGGTAAAGGCTGACGCGGTGAACTGCTCGACCAGCCGGCCAATCGGATTGCTGTCAGTGCGCATGCGGCGTTCTTCAATCACGACGTTGCGCTCCTTATAGAACTCACGCATCACGGGATGCAGAAAGCGCTCGGATTCGAGGTAGGCCCACAGTTCGAGGCGATTCTCGGGCAGAGAGTAGTGATATTCGGTCATGTCGTAACTGGTGGAGGCATTCATGTCCTCGCCACCGTTCTGCTCGACGAGCTTGCCGAAGGCGTTGGCGACAACGTACTTGTCGGCCTGGTCAATGGCGTCTTTCCAGGCTTTTTCAAGCTGCTTGAGCTTGGCTTCGTCGCGGCCGACCGATTTGTCGCGTTCGACGATGTAAGCGGCGTACGCCACCTCGACTTTCTCGAGGGCAGGCTTTTCCGCGGCATAGTCGGTTGTGCCGATTTTGTCGGTGCCCTTGAACGCCATGTGCTCGAACATGTGAGCGAGGCCGGTGGCGCCCATGGGGTCCTGCACGGAGCCCGCGTCGACCATGGTGAAGAAGGAAAAGACCGGAGCCTCGGGGCGCTCGCAAATCATCAAGGTGAGGCCGTTGGGCAACTTCTTCACGGTGATGCGCTTCTCGAAGGACGCGAGATTCTGCGCCTGAGCAAAGGATGCAAGAAGCAATAGAAAAAGGACGATTTTTGGAGCAGTCTGTTTCATCGGACCTCCGACGGTAGGGCCACCGTGACGAACATCTTCAGCAATACGCATGTGTTGGACGGGCCAGCAGGGCAGAAGTTTGAAAGTACGTGGCGAGGAGGGAGGTTGTCAAACGGGTTTGGGTGATCGGGCTCAATTCCAAGGCTTTAACCACTAAGGACACGAAGTCGCCCGAAGGAAAGCCAACGAACTCCTCTGTGATCCTTTGTGCCCTTCGTGGTTCAGTCTTTTACTTGATTTTGCGCGCGAAGGTCTTTCAGGCACAATGGCAGGCGGAGCGCGCATGACAGACTCGGCGGTCGACATTCAGGGCAGGAACCTCAAGCTTTCGAATCTGGAGAAAGTGCTGTATCCCTCCGTGGGGTTTACCAAGAAGGACGTCATCGATTACTACGTCCGGATTGCGCCGGCGATGATTCCGCATCTGGCCGGACGGGCACTGACCCGCAAGCGGTACCCCGACGGCGTGGATGGTGAACCGTTCTTCGAGAAGAACGCGCCCATGCACAAGCCGGACTGGGTGAAGACGGCGCCGATCTGGAGCGGTCGTAACCGGCGCACCGTAAATTACGTCGTGGCGGATGATTTGCCAACGTTGGTCTGGCTGGCGAATCTGGCGGCGCTTGAGTTGCATCCGTCGCTGGCGCTGGCGAAAGATATTACGTGTCCGACGGAGATGGTGTTCGACCTTGACCCTGGACCTCCGGCGAACATTGTGCAATGTTGCCAGGTGGGGCTGTGGCTGCGGGAGATCTTCGAGCACTTCGGGCTGAAGAGCTTTCCGAAGACGTCGGGGTCAAAGGGCTTGCAGATTTACGTTCCGCTAAATACAGCAACGACGTTCGACGCAACTAAGATGTTTTCCCACGCGCTGGCGCAACTGCTGGAGCACGATCATCGCGATCTGGTGTTGTCGGAGATGAGCAAGCAGGCGCGGACGGGAAAAGTGTTCGTCGACTGGAGCCAGAATGACGAGCACAAGACGACGGTGGCGGTGTATTCGCTGCGGGCGCGGGAGCATCCAACGGTATCGACTCCCGTGACTTGGGAAGAAGTTGAGCGGGCGTTCAAGAAGAAGAATGCTGAATTGCTGGTGTTCGAGGCGAAGCAGGTCGTGGCGCGGGTGGAAAAACTGGGCGACTTGTTTGAGCCGGTGTTGGAGTTGAAGCAGAAGCTGCCGGATTTGCGGAAAACGGATGCGGCCCCGCCCATTGAGATGGCGGCGCAGGCTGATGAGGAAATCTCTGCTTCGAGTCGGAAGACGACTGCTCGAAAGAAGGGCAAGAAGCATTAACCACTAAGGACACTAAGGTTCACGAAGGAATGCACGATGGCGCAATTTTTTGCGGGAACTTCGGGATGGGCTTATCCAACGTGGAAGCCTGATTTTTATCCGGACAAGCTGGCGCAGAAGAAATTCCTCGGTCACTACTCGACCCAGCTCAACACGGTCGAAGTGAATTTCACGTTCCGGCAACTGGTGAAAGAAACGACGATTCAGAATTGGCTGCGGGACACGCCCGCGCATTTTAAGTTTGGCGTTAAGGCGCACCAGGTCATCACGCACATCAAGCGGTTGAAGGCGACGGAGGATTTCGTGCCGCGCTTTCTGGCCACTATCGAGCCTCTGGCCGCGGTGGGGAAGCTGGGGCCGGTGCTGTTTCAACTTCCGCCGAATTTGAAGGCGGACGCGGCTCTGCTGGAGGACTTTTTGGCGATCCTGCCGCGGACCGTGCCGGCGGCGTTTGAATTCCGGCATGCTTCCTGGTTTGCCGACTCCACCTGGGATCTGCTGAAGGCGAACAACGTGGCGTTGTGCGTGGCCGAAACCGAGACGATGACGACGCCCGAGGTCGCCACTGCGGGCTTCGTGTATTACCGCTTCCGCAAGCCGAGCTATACCGGGGAAGAGCGGAGATCGATGATTGACCGGATCGGGCAACATATGGCCGCGGGGCTCGATGTGTTCGCTTATTTCAAGCACGAAGAGACACCGGAAGGAGCGTTGTACGCGGTCGATCTGTGGAAGGCCGTGAGTGCGACCTAGTGCCGTAGATCGTACGCATCCTTTTCACTACTTTTTATCGCGTCCGATAACGGGCATACTTAATCTCTTCGGTCATGGCTTCCGAATCGAATGCGAACGTGCTTTCCGGCTTTCTCGACTACTTGCGGATCGAGAAGGGATTGGCACGGCTCTCCATTTCCGCTTACACGACCGACATACTTCAGTTTGCGGAATTTCTCGAAAAGCATAAGCGGCTTCTGATGACCGCTCGGCGCAACGATGTGCGGGAGTTTCTGCAGCAACTTTTTTCCCATCAGGTCGACGGACGCAGCGTGGGGCGGAAACTTTCGGCGCTGCGGCATCTTTATCGGTATCTCCTGCTCGACAAGAGGCTCGATCATGATCCGACGCTGGATATTGAGTCGCCGCGACAGTGGAAGGTATTGCCGAAATCGTTGGCGCGCGACGAAGTGGAATCGACGTTGGCGGCTCCGGCGGCGCTACTGGCGAGGGGGAAGCACAATTCAAAGGATGCGGCGGCGCTGGCGGCGCGCGATCGGGCCATGTTGGAGCTTCTGTATGCAGGTGCTCTACGCGTGTCGGAGATGGTGAACGCGACTTTGGAAGATTTGAAGCTGGAATCGGGATACATGCTGGTGCGCGGCAAGGGAGACAAAGAGCGGATTGTGCCGCTGGGTAGGCCGGCGCAGGATGCGCTGTCTGAGTATTTGGCTCAAGGGCGGCCGGCGTTGGCAGGCAGAGAGATCAAAGATCCCCACCCTCTCGCAAAAAGCGCGAGAAGGGTGGAGCACCCATCGACAGTTGCGGTCACGAGCGGGCATTCGCCGTTTTTGTTTATTGCACGGGGCGGGCGCAGGTTGACACGGCAACGGGTGTGGCAGATGGTTGGGGAAGCGTCGGTGGCTTCCGGACGCCACGCTTCGCCACATATGCTGCGGCATTCGTGCGCGACGCACATGGTGGAAAACGGTGCGGACCTGCGCACCGTACAGACGATTCTGGGCCACGCGGACATTTCGACGACGCAGGTCTATACGCATCTGGCGCTGGATCGGCTGCGGACGGTTTATCAGAAGCATCATCCGAGGGCGAAGGCGCGGTGAGGCCATTGTTGCTTGTTGATTTTTGATTGCTGATTGAAGAGCGCGAAGAGATTTCTTGCTGATGAATGTTTTAATCAACAATCAAAAATCATCAATCAACAATCCGAAATCATGACCAAGTCTCAAACGATCGTCGAAAAGGCCGTGGACGACTTTCTGCGCCACTTGCGGGAGAGGAACTCTTCGCCGCACACGATCAAGGCCTACAGCGGCGATCTGGCAAACTTCGCTGCCTATGCTGGTTCGCGGGGATGGAGGTCGATCGACCACATCGCGATTCGCGGATTTTTGTCGCAGCTCTACGAAAAGGGATTGGGAAAGACTTCTGTGGCGCGATCGCTGGCGGCGGTGCGGTCACTGTATCGCTGGCTGGCGCGAGAGGGCGTGGTGGAGCAGAATCCGGCCAAACTGGTGGCCACGCCGAAGCTGCCAAAGAAATTGCCACGGGTTCCTACCATCGAAGAAATGAATTCTGTACTCGACGGGCAGATGCCCCAGGTGGCGGCGTTTCCGGAGCGCGATTTGCTCATGCTGGAATTGCTTTACGGCTGTGGCATTCGCAATTCGGAGCTGACCGGAATCAATCTCGACGATATCCGGTTGAGCGCGGAAGCCATTCTGATTCGCGGGAAAGGGAAGAAGGAACGCTACGTTCCATTTGGCGGGTCCGCGAAGAGCGCGCTGTTCGCGTATCTTCCGGCGCGGCAGGCGACGCTGGCAGAAACTCGCAAGAACACCGCGGCTCTACTCATTAACCAACGTGGAGGACGGCTCACCACTCGCAGCGTGGGCCGCATCATCAAGAAAATTGCCGTTGCCAAGGGGCTATCGCCAGACGTTCATCCTCATACGTTGCGTCACGCCTTCGGCACGCACATGCTGGAAGAAGGGGCAGACCTGCGGGCAATTCAGGAATTGCTGGGTCACGAACGCCTCGCCACAACGCAGCGCTACACTCAGCTCACGATGAAGCATGTGTTGCAGGTCTACGACCAGACGCATCCTCGCGCGAAGTAGAAACGAGTTGGCCAACGGTCGTTGGCGGATTTGCCAAGGCGTTCGGTGAACAGGCGGCGGGAGCAGGTGCCTAAGCGGCCTGCGTCACTCTGACTTTCGCAAGTCGTTCCACATTGCGACGATCCTGGCCTTCACGTCCTCAGTGAGTTTCTCGTAGGCCGCTTCCGAGGCTTCCGATTCCGGCGGCGGAAGGATGGGATCGCCGATGACCATCTTCAGCGGCGCGAATCCGCGAAAAGCCTGGTTGCGAGGCCAGGCGTCGTAGAAGCCCTCAATCGCCACGGGCACGATCGGCACTTGCAAGTGAATCGAGAGAATGGCTGCGCCTTTCTTGAAGACTCGCGGCTTGCCGTCGATCGAGCGTTCGCCTTCCGGGTAGAGAACGAGCGCCATTCCATGCCTCAGTCCGAAGGCTCCGGCGCGCATAGCAGGAACCAGGTTTGCGTCCGGATCGAGCACGACGACCTTGATCGAGCGGGCCAGGCGGCGCATGAATCCCTTGCCGAAGATATCGCTGGTGCCGACAGCGAAAGCCCTGTAGAAGACTTCTCGCGGCATGAGACTCGCCAGGATCAGGGGATCGAGATAGCTCTGGTGGTTGGAGGAGATAATACAAGGGCCATTCTTCGGAAGTTTCTCGAGCCCACTGACCTTGAGATGAAAGCGGTCTCGAACGAACATCTGCATCACCCGGGTGACCATGTACCAGAAGGTGTCGTTGAGGACGCTGGGGTTGGCCAAGCGGAGGACATCGGGGTCGTCGGGATCTTCGGTCAGAATGGATTTCCATCCGGCGAATGTGACGCGCGATCCTGGGCCGCCCGCGCCTCCTGCGGCACTTTGCAGCACCGAATCGATCAGATCGCGGACGGTGTAGATCTCGGTTAGCTGGGATTCCTCGAGGTTGCCGCCGAGTTCCTCTTCGAGGCGGCTCAGGAGTTCGACGCGCTGCATGGAGTCGAAGCCGAGATCGAGATCAAGGTTAAGCGTGGGACGCATGGTGGGTGGCGCCGTGCGCGAGGCCTCGCGAATAATCTTTAGGCCGCGTTGCACCTCCGGCTGGTCGAGCCATGCGGTCTCGTCGGCGGTCAGTGGCTTTTCCGCCGGCAGGTCGGAATCGTCCGAGACCTTCCTGGCTTGATTTGCCCGCACCCGCTTCTCGACTTCGAAGCGCTTGATTTTGCGAGTCGTGGTGCGAGGCAGATCTTCCTGCCAGATTTCATAGCTGCCAATGCGTTTGGTGGAGGCGATCTTCGGGGACAAGCCTTCAATGTCGAAGCGGATGGCTTCTTTGGCGTTGACGATCTTGCGCTGTCGCAGCACATCGAAGTTCGGGACAACGACTGCATGCAGGCGATCGCCGCCTTCGCCGGGCTTGCCTTCGAGTCCCATTACCGCAATTTCCTTGATGAATGGCGACTTCAGGTAGTGGGCCTCAATCTCGTCGGGATAGACGTTCTTGCCATTGCTGAGAACGATGACTTCCTTCTTGCGGCCCGTGAGGAAGAGATGGCCCTTTGAATCGAAGTAACCGAGGTCGCCCGTGAGAAACCATCCGTCGCGAAAGACTGCGGCTGTGGCATCGGGACGGTTCCAGTAGCCTTTCATCACCACCGCGCCGCGGACTGCTACTTCACCCACCGCAGGGCTGCCGTCTTCCTGGGGCTGGGGGTCGACGATCTTGCCCTCGACGCCTTTCATCGCCTTGCCGCAGGATCCGATCACGTTGTCGTGAGGTGAATTGACGAAAATCGCTGCAGTCGTTTCGGTCAGGCCGAGCGCCTGCAGGATGTCGATGCCGAGATCGTGGAAGTCTTGCATGATCTCGGGATCGAAGCGCGAGCCGCCGGTTGCGAGGTAGCGCATCTTGGGGCCGAGGGTGTCGTGGACTTTGCTGAAACAGAATGGGGCCGGCGTTGATGCCGATTTTTCTCAGAGCGCGGTTCAGCGCAACCATCACGGCGAAAAGCTTTTTTGTGACGGGGCCGCGCTTGCCGATTTCCTGGTAGATGCGCTCGTGAATCAGATAGAAAAACTGCGGCACGACTGCGAATGCTGTGATGTTGCGCTCGGTGAGAGCGCGCATGAGTTCGGTTGTGTTTAGCGTCTCAAGATAGACGACGCGCGATCCCTTCACCAGCGGGAGCAGGAGATTCGCCATCAGGGCCAGAACGTGGAAGAGCGGCAGCACGCCCAGCAGCGCGTCGGTCGGTCCAATGTCGACCCAGTTGAAGACGGCCTCGACTTCGCCGAGGAAGTTGGCGTGCGTCAGCATTACGCCTTTCGGGTCGGCCGTCGTGCCGGAGGTATATAGAAGGGAAGCGAGATCGTCGTTGTTCGCAGGCGCGGGCTTGAACTTACCGGGGCCGCCTTCGAAGATTGCAGGTAGATTGGCCGGCCAGCGATCTGCGACGGAATGGGCCGCCATGCGGTCCGGGTCCATGAGGATCAGTCCGATTTTCAACTCGGAAGCCGCCGGCTTTGCGACTGGAATATGTTTGGCATCGCAGAAGACCGCTGACGTGCCACTGTCTTTCAGAAGCTTTGTGACCTGATCGTCGTGCAGGGCCGTGTCGAGAGGAACGGCGGCGCATCCGGCGGCGATGATTCCGAGGTAGGCCGCGACCCAGCGGGGGTGATTGTCGGCGAGAATGGCAAGGCGCGATCCCTTGGCGAAGCCGTTTTCTGCGATCCACCGCCCCACGGATTCGGCCATGTGGCGAAGTTCGTTGTAAGTGCAGCTTTCGAGGTGGTCGTGACGCTGGAGTTCGAGCGCGACATTATCGGGCCAGCGTTCGGAACATTCGACAAAGCGATCGTAGAAAGTGGGCATTCGTCGTGGCGAATATACACGAAAAGGGCGTCGCGACGCAGTGCGTGTACCGGGGTTGTTTAGCTGCTTGCAAGCCCTAGCAGGGTGCCGAAAACTCTTTAGAGAGGCCAGATGCGACCTCAGCGCCTAAAGCCCTTACAGAAAAGGAGAGTTTATCGCAGCGGTGGAAGCGCTGCGCCACCCAAAATCGAGTTTTTCAGGCAGCGTGCTAGGGCTTTTTGGGCGGTTGTGGCTTTTCCGCGTCGGCGATGGCTTTGCGGAACTCTTCTACCGCGGAGACCGTTGGCTCGCGCAGACAATCCTCGGCGATGTAGCGCCAGACTGGAGGGGAGTCGAGGGGGTATTGCCCGCCGCCGCGATAGACCTCGAACGTATCCTCAGATGGGCCGACCTCGTTGCCGATGCGGGGACCATTCTGCGGGCCGCCCATGCCAGGACTGTTGAGCGGCGGCGGAGTCCCTTGTTGTGCCCCGATTCGGACACTGCTGTCGGTGGATTGCCCAACTCCGGGGCGACTATCAATGGGGCCGCCTTTGATTGTCGGTTGTGCCATCTTGCCGGATCCGGTGCGAACCGCGATCACCAAGTCAGGTTCGGCTCCGTCCATGACCAAGCGGAACCGTCCCCACTCCATCAGGGCTTTCTCCACATTCTCGCGGGCGATCGCGTTTGCCCGGGGCTGATCGAGAGGCTCGCCCGCCTCGGGGTTCACGACGACCAGAACGGTCGAAGCCTTCAAAACGTATTCGGGCAGGGTCAGCTTCTTCTTATCCTTCGCGTTCGCGGGAAGGCCCAGCAGAGAAGGCAATAGGATCAGCGCGGCAAGGCGTGCAGTCATGGGACGCTCCGTGACCGGTCAACTGACGCAGCCATTATACTTTAGGTGTTCCAAGCATGTGTCGTTGCGGACTCCGCGCGCATCGAATGTGCTAGGCTTTAAAGGTACGCTTGGGCGTGCTGCCCTCTGAAGGAATTCGAGTTTGATCAATCAGCTGCTAGGCAAGGTTTTTGGGACCAAGAACGAGCGTGTCGTGAAGGCGCTGACGCCGAACGTTCAGGCGATCAACGCGCTGGAGCCGCAGATCCAGAAGTTGACGGATGCGGAACTGCGCGCCAAGACCGACGAGTTCCGGCAGCGC
Source organism: uncultured Acidobacteriaceae bacterium (assembly GCA_963844525.1). Classification (GTDB taxonomy): domain Bacteria; phylum Acidobacteriota; class Terriglobia; order Terriglobales; family Acidobacteriaceae; genus Sulfotelmatobacter. Next base: position 131,010 of record CAWJOM010000001.1, read on the forward strand.
ATTCAGGAACGGCTGAGCCAGGTCACGCGAGCTCCGCAAGCCGCGGCGCCTGAAGCCGGTGGTGAGGAAGAGCCTGATATTGACGAGCAGAAAGAGTTCGAAAAACGGGAGTACGAGGCACTGCAGGAGGTGCTCGAAGAGATTCTGGTAGAGGCCTTTGCCGTTGTCCGCGAGGCGGGACGCCGCGTGCTAAAAATGCGGCACTTCGACGTGCAGCTGATTGGTGGCATGGTTCTGCACCAGGGAACGATCTCGGAAATGAAGACCGGTGAAGGCAAGACGCTGGTCGCGACTCTTCCCGTATATCTCAACGCGCTGAGCGGGCGCGGCGTACACGTGGTTACGGTCAATGACTACCTCGCGAAACGTGACTCGGAATGGATGGGAAGGCTCTATCGGTTCCTCGGTCTGACGGTTGGCGTGATCGTCCACGACTTGGATGATGAAGAACGGCGCGCAGCTTATGCCGCAGACGTCACCTACGGGACGAACAACGAGTTCGGATTTGACTACCTGCGCGACAACATGAAGTTCGACATCAAGGATTGTGTGCAGCGCGGGCACAATTTTGCGATCGTCGACGAAGTCGACTCCATCCTGATCGACGAGGCCCGCACGCCGCTGATTATTTCCGGCGCCAGCGAGGAATCGACCGACAAGTATTACAAGGTCAACCGCATCATTCCGAAGCTGGAAAAAGGCGAGGAACTTGAAGTTGCGCCCGGTGAACCGGCCCAACTCACCGGCGACTTCGTGGTCGACGAGAAGCATCGCAACATCACGGTGACCGACGAAGGCTGGGTGAAGGTCGAGGGACTGCTCGGCATCGGAAACATTGCCGACCCGGAAAACTGGCCGCTCAAGCATCACGTGGAGACGGCGATCAAGGCGCATGCGCTCTATCGCAAGGACGTGGAATACGTCATTAAAGACGGCGAAGTCATCATCGTCGACGAGTTCACGGGACGCATGATGCCGGGGCGGCGGTGGTCGGACGGATTGCACCAATCGATCGAAGCCAAGGAAGGCGTGAAGATCGAGCGCGAGAACCAGACGCTCGCGACGATTACCTTCCAGAATTACTTCCGCATGTTCAAGAAACTGGCCGGCATGACCGGCACGGCGGAAACGGAAGCGGCCGAATTCGACAGTATCTACAAGCTGGATGTCGTGGTGATTCCGACCAATAAGCAGATGTTGCGGATCGAGAACCCGGACATCGTCTACCGCACGGAGAAAGAAAAGTATTTTGCGGCGGCGGATGAGATTCAGCAACTGGCCGCGAAGGGCCAGCCGGTGCTGGTGGGCACGACGTCGGTCGAAAAATCGGAGCGGCTGTCGGACCTGCTCAAGAAGAAGGGCATCAAGCACGTAGTTCTGAACGCCAAGTTTCACGAGCGTGAAGCCGAGATCGTTGCCCAGGCCGGACGCAAGGGCATGATCACGATCGCGACCAATATGGCTGGTCGCGGCACGGACATCCTGCTGGGGGGCAATCCCGAATTCATGGCCAAGCAGGAACTGGTGAAGAAGGGAATCGCGCAGCAGTTGCGGGTGGCCCAGGGAAGGATCGAAGGTCCGCAGGAAGATGGGATCACTTCCATCTTCTACTACAACGGCAACGAGTACACGGTGCCGACCGACAAGTGGAATGAAGCGCTGGCCCGCTATAAAGCACAGACCGACGTTGAGCACGATGAAGTGACCGCGGTCGGCGGCCTGCATATTCTCGGCACAGAGCGTCATGAGTCACGTCGCATTGATAACCAGTTGCGCGGGCGCGCTGGACGACAGGGCGACCCGGGTTCTTCGCGCTTCTATCTGGCGCTCGAAGATGACCTGATGCGCATCTTTGCCAAGGAGTGGATCTCGACCCTGTTGCAGAAGTTGGGGATGGAAGAGGGCGTGCCGATCGAGTCCAAGATGATCTCCCGCCGCATCGAGACGGCGCAAAAGGCCGTGGAAGGCCAGCACTTCGAGTCTCGTAAACACCTGATCGAATACGACGATGTAATGAATAAGCAGCGCGAGGCGGTGTACGGCTTGCGGCGCCGCTTGCTCGAAGGCACTGACCAGAAAGATCTCATCCTTGAAGATTATGTCTCAGCGATTCTCGCGGAGTTGCTGGAGCAGTACTGCCCGGCGAAGGCGCACGCGGCGGACTGGAATATCAAAGGATTGAAAGACGCCGTGTTCACGCGCTTCGGCGTCGATTTTCTGGCCGAGGGCGTGAAAGCCGATACGCTGAACCGTCAGGAACTCGGGGACGCGATTTTCGAGAAACTGAAAGAACGCTATGACGCGAAAGAGAAATTGATTGGGCCAGAGGCGATGCGCCATCACGAGCGCATGATCATGTTGAGTGTGATCGACCAGCAGTGGAAAGACCACCTGCTCAGCATGGATCACCTGAAGGAAGGCATTGGGCTGCGCGGATACGGGCAGCACGATCCGCTGGTCGAGTACAAGAAAGAGTCCTTCGACATGTTCGAAGCGATGATGCAGCGCTTCCAGGAAGATACGGTGCGGTATCTGTACCTGATGCAGATTCTGGAGCGGCCTGCGGATGCGGGTCCGCCGGCCAGTGCCCCAAGCGGGCAAGGGCCCACGCCGGAGGTTCCAGCGCAGCATGGCGGGGACGGCAACGGACGGCGTCCTGCAGAAGATGGTTTCGACTTCGGCGGACGAGTTGGAAGAAGCCTTCATGCGCCGCAAGCGCCGCGAACTGGAATCGGCGCGCATGGCTGGCGCGGGAGACGCGCCGCAGGTGCAGCAGGTCGTACGTGGGCAGGACAAAGTGGGGCGGAACGATCCTTGCCCTTGCGGGTCAGGGAAGAAGTACAAGAAATGCCACGGCACTTAGGCTGTAGCGGATTCTAGAGCGGGTGCCCCATCCTTGTCGCGGTTTGAGCGACAGGGTGGGGCTTTTGACTTGTATTGGTATGTTTTCGTAGAACACTGCAGGTCAAAATCCCCATTTCTCGCGCAAAGGACGCGCGAGAAATGGGGCACCCACGATTATTGCTTTACAGCTTTGAATGTCATTTCGGTTGCGCCACTTTTCGTTTCTTGTCTCCAGTCCATGAACAGCGTCGCGTAGTTCTTCGTGATGTATTGCGCTGGAGTCACTCCCATCTTCTTCGCGGTCGCGTCGATCCAGCGGGGCGGGCCTTCGATCTCGCAGAAGTTGCCGATCGGCGTCTCGTCGATGACGACTTTTCCTTTGGCATCAGTCCACTCCGCACGAAATTTCTCGTAACGGAACGTGGGTGAATATCCCAGGCCGCGCAGGATCGCGTCCATTTTCCTTCCGTCAGCAACGCCAGTTTCGAGTTCAATCCGGCTGCTGTGGCGGGCTTTGATTCCTCCGCTTTTGTGCGTCAAGGTCCAGGTCAAACCGTACTTTCGCAGCCTTAATAATTCCCTTCGCGCCCGCAGCACGTCGCCGGGCAGATCGTAGAGCGTATTCATCTCATTGGTTCGGGGCGTGATCAAACGGAATCCTGCCGCACGCAACATGCGCGCCAGCGCCCGCAGATCGGCCACGCGAAACTTGATTTCGATTTCCCGCTTCATAAAGAGAGTCGTCAGCCCGCGCGAGATCCTTCTCTTCGCCTGAAGAACGGCTCCGTTCAGGATGACGCCATGCGGGGAAGAGTGTGGAAAGCCAGACTGGTATACATCTAAGAGTGTATTACGGATGCGCCGCACCTGCTGCGGGAGTGGCATTGATCCGGAAGCGCGGGCGGAGGTCCTTGTCCCAGTTTATTTCGTCGAGAGGGCCGACCACGAACCACCAACTGAGTCCGCCGATCCAGGCGACGACCCCAGTAATCAAGAATGGCCAGTAGAACGAACCGGTTCGATCGAGGAGGAATCCGGTGAGCGCGGGCGCGACGGCGCCGGCAAGATTTCCCGCGAAATTCTGCACGCCAACCCACCGGCCAACCATGCGCGGTCCGGCCAGCATCTGCGAGATGGCCCAGCTGTTGCAGACGCTGATGCCGAGACACGCACCAGTCATGGCCAGAGCCGCGATCAACAGGCGGTCTGGCGCCAGAACCGTCAGGACGAGAAAGACGCCAATGCCGGTGTGGCCGAAGAGCATCATGCCCTTGCGCACCAACGTGGGCGAGGCGCCCGCCTGGATCCAGCGGTCCGATAGTTTGCCGCTCGCCGTGGCTGAAATCGCGGACATCAGGAAGAGTAGGCCGCCCCAGTTTGCCATTTGACCCAAGGAAAGGTGACGTCCGCGAACCAAATAAAAGGGCAGCCACGTCACCAGAAAGTACAGGTAATAATTGATCGAGGATTGTCCGATGCAGGTGCCCCATGCGGACCGTAGCCGGAGAATGTCGAGCACGCCGGCGGTGTGGCCATTGGACGGCGGGGGAGCGGATCTGCGCGGCATCCACGCCGCCCACGGCGCGAGCCAGAGCAAGCCCGCCAGGCCGAGCACGACGAAAAAAGGCCGCCATCCAAAATGTCCGACGGCACTTCCTCCTACCTTCATTCCAAGCGCAGGACCCAGCGACAAACCGGCCATAAGCATGGAGTTGGCGAACCCGCGGCGGTGCTCTTTGAAATAGCCGCCGAGAATTTTGCCGTACGAGGGAAATGCAACCGACTCTCCGAGGCCCAGAATCACGCGCACAATCAGGAGTGCCATGAATCCGTGCAAAAGGCCGGTAACGGCCGTTGCCGCTGACCACACAAAGAATCCGGTGGCGAAGACCCACTTCACGTCGAAGTGGTCCACGAGCCAGCCGGCTGGAATCTGCATCAACGCGTAGGTCCAGAAAAATGCAGAGAGCAGGACGCCGAGTTGCGACGCCGAGATCCTTAGTTCGTCTTTAATCAAGGGCGCGGCGATCGAGAGATTGCTGCGGTCGATGTAGTTGATCAGGACCGACAGGCTTAAGAGGAACAGGACGCCGTTCATCCGGGCGCTGCTGGGCGCTTCGTGAGTTGTGGTGGCAGCCATCGAGGAAAGCCCGACAATGCTACACCATTCCTCCAGGTTCGTCGGGAATTTCTGGTGAAGTCGATTCGTCGCAGGCGGCGCGGGTGCTATGATTTTCGGCGATTACAACCGGAATCGAGAGCCGCATGAAGAACCTGTTTCAGACCGAGGCAGTCGACGAAGTCATCTCGCGGATCGACACTTTGCAGCCTTCGACCCAACATCTGTGGGGAAAGATGGACGTGGCGCAGATGATGGCGCACTGCTCAGCCGCGCTCGATATGGCTTTAGGCCGGCTGATTCTGCCGCGCCTGTTCATCGGTAGGGTGGTCGGGCCATTCATTAGGCCGATCTACTCCAACGACAAGCCGTTTTCGCGCAGCAATCCTACCGATCCGAAACTGGTAGTCGCCGATCAACGGGACTTTGTACGCGAACAAGCTCAGCTCAAGGTGAAGATCCGCGAGTTTCACGAGGGCGGCGAGGCGAAGTGCACGCAGCATCCGCACCCGTTCTTCGGCACCATGACGCCGCATGAATGGAGCACGGGAATGTATAAGCATCTGGATCATCACCTGCGGCAGTTCGGGGCGTGAATTCGGAGAATGACGGCAGCAAAGCTTCTTAAGCGCAGCAGGTTCTATGAGAACGTCGGCAACTTGATCAGGTCGTTTTTCGGAATTGATTCCAGATGGCCGCCGGCTTTGCGCCAGGCGCCCAATCCGCCGACGATGACGAACGTGTTGAATCCTTTTTCCTGCAGTAGATGCGCCACCCGGGCGCTAGTTGCTTCGCGCGCTCAAGTACAGTACAGATAAATGTCCTTCTCTTTGGAGAGATTCTTGGCCTCTTCGTCAAGATTGTTGGGCTCGATGCGAATGGAGTCCTTGATGCGCTCGGCACCGATGTCGTAATACCCGTGGCTGCGGACATCGACAATCTGCACGCGGTGTGCCTCATTCGAAGCGAGGCGCGCCACAAGTTCCTCAACCTGTATTCGCGGCATGACGCGGTATTTCTTGTTCCGGAGGAATTGGGAGACCCGGTAGCCGGCATATCCCAAGAGCGCCGCGATGACCACGATTTCCATGGCGAGTCCTGCCTCGTGAAAGCCGAGCAGAATGGCGGCAAGAAAATCGCGCGACAGATATCCCAGCAAGAGATAAGTTGCCGAGTACAGGAAGGCCCCCGCCATATCGAGACGCAGGAACTGGCCGAAGCGCATTTTCATGCTGCCGGCCAGCGGCGCAGCCATGGTGTTGATGCCGGGGATGAACTTGGCAATGACCAGCGTCAACTTGCCGCGCTTGTAGAAGGATTCTGCCGAACGGAGAATGCAGGTCTCGGGATTCACCGACAAGCGGCAGAGCAAGCCCAGCAGGGCCCAACCGGTGTAGCGGCCGAGCCAGAACTGTGCGACATCGCCGATGAGCAGGGCGGCCATGGCGGCGAGAAGCACGCCCGGGCCCAACAGAGTATGGGATGCGACGGCGGCGCCAGCGGCAACTAACGCGATCGCGGCCGGAAAGGGAAGCCCGATCGCCTCCGCAAATAGGAGAACGAATGTCAGTGCATATCCGTGGCGCGCCATCATGGAGAGCAAGTCAGTCATCGTTCGCCTACGTCGTTCGTCGTAAGAGTACAGGGTTTACACGAGCAGAGGTTAGATTCTGGGGAGCGGGGGAAAGGTTCACTATAAACAAAGCCGGGCGGATCCGATGGACCTTCGCCCGGCTTTGCTGTACGAGGAGCGAGTCTCTCAGGAGGACTTTCCTCGTTCAGGGTGAGCAAGACAGCGGCTTGCACTCGAAGTCTTTTCCGACCCTGTCCGGGCCGGCGCGTCGAAAAACCAAGGCGCCTTTCGTCTAAAGCTTCGACTGAAGCCGCTGTCTCTCGTTGATGGTCGTCCGCCGCGGACAGGACCCTCAGCGACCTGCCTTTCTCAGGTGCCGGGGGGAGGCTTGAGGTCGCGATACCGCGCCTCGTCGCATGCCAGTGCGTCTCATTAGCCTTCCGCTCTGGCGGATAGTCCCAGCAACTGGCGGCATTCTGGGACGACTCAGAAGAAATGTCTGTGTGCCCGGTCACTGTTATTAGTGACTGGGATCAATCAGGATGCGCTGGGCCTTCGGCATCCCCACTCACGTGTTTGATGCGATAGATCAAGCCGGATTCCCAGCGGCAGGAGCGCCTTACTTTTCTCGTGCGACGACGAATTCCGGAGCCCAAAGCAGAGCACGCTTAATCTCAGTGTCAGGGAAGGTGCAGAGCGCTTTTTGCGCCGACTCCGCATATTCGGCGGCCCGAGCTGTGGCGGCTTCGAGCGATCCATACTTCTGCAGGATTTCCAGAATGTCGGCGTGAGAGACGCCATTGAAGGCTCCGTGGAGCAACACCGTCTCGATCTTGGATCGTTCTTCGGATGTGCAACGCTCGAGTGCGTGGATCACCGCCATCGTGGCCTTGCCCTCGCGCAAATCGCTGGCCACGGGCTTGCCCAGCACGTCTTCTGAGGCAGTCAGGTCAAGGACGTCGTCGACGATTTGGAACGCCATCCCAAGGTCGTGACCGTACTGGCCAAGCGCGGCTTCCTGCTCAGGGGATGCTCCGGCGAGAATCGCACCCAACCGCATGCAGACCGAAAACAAACATGCGGTCTTCCGGAAAATCAGGTCGAAGTGCTCGTCGAGCGTGATCATCTTGCCGAGCTTTTCCATCTGCAAAAACTCGCCTTCGACCATTTGCTGGGTGAGTTCGATCAACGTGTCGAGGATGCGGAAGTTCCGTTCCCGGACCGCGATCTTGAAGGCCTGCATGTACAGCCAGTCGCCGGCCAGCACGCACTTCGAGTTGCCCCACTGCGTATTGGCCGCGGGACGGCCGCGCCGGGTCTTGGCCTCATCGATGATGTCATCGTGTACCAGGGTTGCGGTGTGAATGATCTCAACGACTGCGCCCAAGCGAACCGCACCCTGACCCTGATAGTCGAGGAGTTTTGCCGAAAGCAGCAACAACGCCGGGCGGATTCGCTTGCCCCCGCCGGCGCGCAGATACTCGCCAATCTCGGTGATAGCTTGCACCCGCGAGACGGTGTCGCGGCCGAATTCGCTCTCGAGCGCGACGAGGTCGTCCCGCAGCAGATCGAATACTTCTTTCCCGTTGATAGCGGCCGATGCGCTCAAGTTGAATTCCAACTGCTTCTTTCACCACGGAGGCACTGAGACACGGAGAACAAAAATGGAGCGCGATTGAAAAGCGCTAGTCCTGGCTTTCTCGGTGACTCCGTGCCTCCGTGGTGAACTATCTTTAATTCGTCCGGTAATTCGTGAACTGCAAATCGATTCCGAAGTCGTGCCCCTTTAACAGAGCAATCGCCTCCTGCAGCGTGTCGCGGTCCTTGCTGCTGATGCGTACAAGGTCTCCCTGAATCGAGGCCTGCGCTTTCTTTTTCGAGTCTTTCACCAGCTTCACGATCTCGCGCGCTTTCTCGATGGCGATGCCCTGCTGCATGGTGACTTTGCGTTTGGACGTCCCGCCGGCCGCGGATTCGACGGCGCCGTAGGTCAGACCTTTGAGCGAGACTCCGCGCTTTACCAACTTTTGCTGCAGAATGTCGTTTACGGCCTTCAACTTGTACTCATCGGCCGAGTGCAGGACGATCGCATCTTTTTCCAGTTCGATATTCGACTTCGAATCCTTCAGGTCGAAACGCGTGTGGATCTCCTTGAGCGCTTGTTGAATGGCGTTTGAGACCTCGTTCAGGTCGATCTTGCTCACGACGTCGAAGCTGTTATCGGGCATACATTTCTAATCTTTCTGAAATTAGGGAATATAACTCTTGAGGGTACCAGAATCAGGGGTTTCAGCGGGCCGGAACTTTGCTTTCAACCGTTTCAGCCAATTTGAAAAAATTGTAGAAATTGCGGGAGGTCAACCCTCCGACTTCTTCCGTGGAGATTCCGCGCAGTTCACCCAGCTTTCGGGCTGTCTCCTTCACGAAGGCCGGCTCGTTCCGCTTGCCGCGGTGCGGAACGGGCGCCAGATACGGGCAGTCCGTCTCAATCAGCAAGCGGTCGAGAGGAACGTCAATGGCGGCGTCACGAATCTGCTGGGCCTTGGGAAAGGTTAAATTCCCCGCAAAGGAGATCATGAAGCCCATGTCGAGCGCGCGTTTGGCTTGCTCCCAGTTTCCTGTAAAGCAATGCAGAATTCCGCCTAAACCCTTCGGTGCCCACTGATCTTTGATCATCGCAAGGCAATCTTCCCATGCATTCTCGCTGCCGTCGGACGCCCGGCAGTGAATTACGATCGGGAGTCTGGCTGCGGCTGCGAGTTCCATCTGCCGGGCGAAAACTGCCTTCTGCGCGTCTCGCGGCGAATGATCGTAGTGATAGTCCAGGCCGATCTCGCCCCAGGCGACGACCTTGGGATGCCGCGCCAATTTCTCCATCGTCTGGTACGCGGTGTCGTCCGCGAGACGAGCTTCGTGGGGATGGATCCCGATGGTCGCGTACATGAAGGGATGCTGGTCGGCCAGTCGGATTCCGGCGTCGAGAATTGGCGGACCGTCGCCGTTCCCGATGGCGACCATCGTCTGGACGCCCGCCTCACGCGCCCGAGCGATTACCTGCTCGCGGTCGGAATCGAACTGCTTGCCATCGAGATGGGCGTGAGAATCTACGAACATGGTCGTTAGCCGTTCGTCGTTGGTCGTTGGGTTGGGGTGGGGACGGGCGCATTCGCCCGTCCGGCCAAGCGTAGCGAAGCCAGGTTTTGACCCGCCGATGGCCGCTACTTCAGTCTCGCCCCCACCGGTACATCCTCCAGAAAGCTTGCCAGAACCGGCTTTCCTCCTTCGAGCGACGCGGCCACGATCATGCCGTTCGACTCCAGGCCGCGCAGTTTTCGCGGCGCGAGATTGGCGACGATGACCACCTTGCGTCCGACCAGAGTCTCAGGCGCGTAGGCCTCGGCGATGCCGGCGAGGACCTGCCGGACTTCGGTGCCGATATCGATCTCCAGTCGCAGCAACTTGTCGGCCTTAGGTATTCGCTCCGCAACTTTTACCACGCCCACTCGCAGCTCGATTTTGGCGAAATCGTCGATGGTGATTTTGCCGTCGCTCGCTGCGGGCGCCGCAGGTGTCGACGTCACAGCTGTCGGCGCCACAGGCTGAGCTTTCGCGGGCGGCAGCGTCGCAGGGGGCGGTGCCGCCGGTTCCTTCGCTTCCTCAACCGCCGGGCCTCGTTGCTGATCTTCCATCTGTTGCATCCTTTCGATTGCGCTTTTGTCGGCGCGCGGGAATACCGGGTGCACGTCACCGAGCTTTGTTCCGAGCGGCAACTGTCCCCAGGCCAGATCGCTCAGCGCCAGTTTCTTGATGTCGCCCAGGCCCATCTGCGTCCAGATTTTGGCTGTCGCGTCGGGCATCACCGGGTACGCCAGTGCGGTCGCAATTCGTAACGCTTCCGCAGAGGTATAGAGCACTGTCGCCAGGCGCGCGCGGCTTTCGTCGTCCTGTTTCTCGCCCAAGGCCCAAGGCTCGTTTTCGACGATGTATTTGTCGACCGCGGCCACCAGTCCCCACGCAGTCTCGAGGGCACGAGAAAACTGGAATTGATCGAACAGCGTGCCGAATTCGCGGATCGCCTTACTCGCAGTTTCTGCGACCGCTGCATCGGCCGGAGCCTTCGACGCCGTTGCTGACGGATATGGCACCTCGCCCCTGAAGTAGCGATTAATCATCGTCAGAGTGCGGCTGGCCAGGTTTCCCAGGCCGTTGGCGAGGTCAGAATTGTAGCGTTGCACCAGCGCATCGAACGAGAACGATCCGTCCTGCCCGAAGACGACCTCGCGCAGGAGGAAATAGCGCAGGGCATCCGCGCCGAGCACGTCGAGAATCGTCTCGGTACGCACGATGTTGCCGCGCGACTTCGACATCTTGCTTTCTTCGAACAGTAGCCAGCCGTGCGCCACGATGGTCTTGGGTAGCTCCAAGCCCGCGGCAAGCAGGAATGCCGGCCAGTAGACACAGTGGAATCGAACAATTTCTTTGCCGATCATGTGGACGTCGGCCGGCCAATATTTCTTAAACGCTTCCTGCGCGGCCGCGTGGGCCGAACCGTAGCCGATAGCGGTGAGGTAGTTGGCCAGTGCGTCGAGCCAAACATAGATCACGTGCTTGGGATCGTCCGGGACCGGAATTCCCCACGAGAATGTCGAGCGGCTGACCGATAGATCACGCAGGCCGGAGCGGACGAACGAGATCACTTCGTTGCGCCGCGTTTCCGGCCGGACGAACTCCGGATTCGCGTAGAGTTCCAGCAACTTGTCCTGAAAGGCCGAGAGCTTGAAGAAGTAGTTTTCTTCGTGCACGGTCTCGGTGATGCGCCCGCAGGTCGGGCAGGGATCGCCCGGCTGTGCGCCATCGACATAGAGTTCGTCCGAGACGCAGTACTGGCCCGTATAGGTGCCCTTGTAGATGTAGCCGTTGTCGCGAATGCGGCGAAACAATTCCTGCGCGCGTTTTTTGTGGCGCTCTTCGGTGGTGCGGATGAAGTCGTCGTTCGAGATTCCCATCCGCTTCCAGAGGTTGCGGAACTCGGCAGAGATCTCGTCGGCGTACTGCTGCGGAGTTTTGCCGGCGGCCTGCGCCGCGCGCTCGATCTTCTGACCGTGCTCATCGGTGCCCGTGAGGAAGAACGTGTCGGCGCCGAGCAGGCGTTGGCGACGCGCAATCGTGTCGCAGGCGATGGTCGTGTAGGCATGGCCAATGTGCGGCCGAGCGTTCACGTAATAGATCGGGGTCGTAATGTAGAACTTTCGAGTCATATATCCGTTCTTCTCACCACGAAGGACACGAAGTTACACGAAGGAAAGGACGAAGCCTTTGTGTACCTTCGCGCCCTTAGTGGTTAATGCTTTTCGCCTTTCCCTAGATACTCTCGCGAGGCTTCCTGCATTACTGTCTTGAGCGGGACGCGATGCTCGGCCGCGATCCGCCGGCAGTCTTCATATTCAGGAGCGTAGTTGGTGATCGTTCCGTTCATGCTTGCGATCTTGATGCGCACGTCGCCCCATTGGGTGCGGACATTCTCCCATCGACGCGCCAGGGTCTGCCGAACCTCATCGCGACGTCGAATGCCCAACGTTGTGGTCTCGGTGAAGATCAGTTGCGTCAGTTTGCTGGCATCTTCGGGCTTGCACAGCACGGTCAGCAGCGTTCCGGGGCGATTCTTTTTCATCTGCACCGGCACGCCGAATGCGTCCAGCGCCCCTTCTTCGAAGAGGCGATCCATCACGTATCCGAACACCTGCGGGTTGAGATCGTCGAGATTTGCTTCAAGAACGGTCACGGTTTCAGACAACGTCTTGGCCGCGAGTTGCGATGCGGCCTCGCCGATCGTTAGTCGCACAACGTTCGGATGGCCAGGGAAGTCGCGCGACCCTGCGCCGTAGCCGGATTTTTCGATCTTCATCTCGGGGAACGCGGCAAAACGCTTGGCCAGCGTCTTGACGATCGCGGCGCCTGTAGGCGTTACCAATTCTGCCTGCACACCCGAGGAATATACCGGCGCATCTTTTAGTAACTCGACCGTGGCTGGCACGGGGACGGGAAACGTGCCGTGAGCGCACTTTACAGTTCCGCCGCCTACGTTGAGAGGAGAGCAGACGATCTCATCCACGCCGAGGGATTCCGCTGCTACTGCAGCGCAGACGATATCGACCATCGCATCCACCGCGCCGACCTCATGAAAATGCACTTCCTCGACCGATGTGGCGTGAATCTTCGCTTCTGCAGTTCCTAGAGCCTCGAAGATCGCGAGGGCTCTGTTCTGCGCAGTCGGGCTGATTGCGGCTCGGCCGATGATCTCGCGAATCTCGGTCAATCCACGGCCATGAGCGTGAGAGCGGGCCTGGGCGCCGGAATGCTCGCGTAGCGTGGGCGCTCCCGCCCGCGAATCTTGATGCGCGGCAGAATGGTTGTGTTCGTGATGATGATCGCGCGTGTGTTGATGGCCCGGTTCGTGGTCGTGCTGATGCTCATGGTCAGCCTTCGCGGGCGTCCGCGCATCGTTCTGCTTTGCCCAATACTCTTCACGCGGGAGGTCTTTCTCGCCGTCGACCCAGACGTCGACTTTCGTGGCGGAAATGCCGCTGCGGATGACCCGCGAAATCTCCAGCCGTGCGCCGACGCCCAGGGCCGCAACGGTCTCTTCCAATATCCGCGGCGGAACTCCGGCGTCGATGAGGGCGCCCAGGAACATGTCGCCGCTCATGCCAGAAAAACACTCAAGATAGGCAATGCGCATGGTATCCAAATCTTTACCCCGGAGGACACAGAGGACACGGAGTCGCCAGAGTTCGCTCTAGCTTGTGTTTCCTCTGTGATCTCTGAGTCCTCGGTGGTGAAAGGGTTTTCGCGCCACGAAACGACGGAACTTTCATCATAGGGAACGGTTCCATGTCCGTCAAACGCGCGCGGGTCGCGCCCTCTGATAAAATCACTGTTTCTTCAATCACTTAGAGGGACTTCTTGTATCGTCATCTGGAACATCGTCTCGCCCAGCGCGTGCTGGAGTGCCTGCAGCGGAAGTATCCCGGCGCGGCCCTGCCCGGAGTGGTGGTCGAACAGCCCCCGAAGGTCGAACTAGGCGACTTCGCTATTCCGATTTTCCCGTTTGCCAAGCCACTGCGCTCGGCGCCGCTAAAGATTGCCGAAGCGATCAAGTCAGAGATCGGGGCCATCGAAGGCATCTCCGAGCTGCAGGTCGCCCCGCCGGGTTATCTGAATGTCGGGATCAACCGGGGATGGATGGCCGCTGCCCTTGCCGCTGACGAGAAGCCGGCCTCAGCCATTCCTTCCGGCAAGATTCTGGTCGAGCATTCCAGCATCAATCCCAATAAGGCGGCGCACATTGGACACCTGCGCAACGCGATTCTCGGCGATACGTTTGTGCGCCTCCTTCGTTTTGCAGGCAGGGAAGTCGACGTTCAGAACTACATCGATAACACCGGCGTGCAGGTGGCCGACGTCGTAGTTGGCTTCACGCAGATTGAGAAGAAAACTCGCGCCGAGATTGAATTTCTTACCAAGCAACCACGATTCGACTACTACTGCTGGGATCTCTATGCCCGGGTCTCACAGTGGTACGCGGAAGACAAGGCGAACCTGCAAATCCGCATGCAGACGTTGCATGCTATCGAGGATGCGTCCTCGGAAACCGCCGTCATCGGCGAACTGATCTCCGTTGCCGTGTTGCGCCGGCATCTTGAAACCATGGACCGGCTCGATATTGAATACGACTTTCTTCCGCGTGAGAGCGAAATCCTGCACCTGCATTTCTGGGACGCGGCTTTCACCAAGCTGAAGGAAGCGGGCGTGCTTACCTTCGAGAGCGAAGGCAAGAACAAGGGCTGCTGGGTCATGCGGCGGGCGGGGACTACAAAACCAAGTTCCACCACAAAGGACACGGAGGACACAGAGGGAGACCAGATCTCCGAGGAAGATCAGAAGGTAATAGTCCGCTCCAACGGGACCGTCGGGTACGTGGGCAAAGATATCGCTTACCACATGTGGAAGTTTGGGCTGTTGGGGCGCGATTTTGGATATCGCAAGTTCTATCGCTATCCGAACGACCACGAGTGCTGGATTTCAACCGCGGACGGCGTGAAAGATCACCCTCACTTCGGTGACGTGGCCGAAATCTATAACGTTATCGATGCCCGCCAGTCCGAGGCGCAGAACACCGTGATCGAAGCCCTGCGTGGCCTCGGACATGGAGAGGCCGCCAAACACTATACGCATTTTTCCTACGAGATGGTCGCGCTGACCCCGCGCTGTGCCGCGGAACTTGGTTATCAGCTTAGCGACGAAGACAAGGCGCGTTCTTACATCGAGGTGAGCGGGCGCAAGGGTTTTGGCGTGAAGGCCGATGATCTGCTCGACCAGTTAATTGCGTCAGCCAAAAAGGAAGTCGATTCGCGGCACCCCCAGCTGAGCGCGGAAGAGCGCCAGCAGATTGCCACGCAGATCGCCATCGGCGCCCTGCGCTACTTCATGCTGAAGTACACCAAGCAATCGGTGATTGCATTCGATTTCAAAGAGGCACTGAGCTTCGAAGGCGAGACCGGGCCCTACGCGCAATATGCAGTCGTGCGGGCGACCAGCATCTTTCGGAAGGCCGGATTCGATCCGGAAACGTTCTTCAGCGACGCTGCCGGTCAGATCTCTGCCGCCGAACTTGGGAGTACTCTATCCGGCGAAACCGCCAACGAAATCTGGGCGCTGTGGCTGGCTTCGTCCAAGACCTCATCCGTGATCGAACAGTGCATTGCGACAACAGAGCCGGCGTATCTGGCGAAACATGTTTTCCAGCTCGGACAGCTTTTCAATACCTTCTACCATCGGAATCCGATTCTCAGCGAGCCGGACGAAAAGAGGAAGCGGTTCCTGCTGGCCACGGTTGCGGTCGTCCGCCGCGAAATGATTCGATGCCTGGCGGTGATGGGTATTACCGTGCCATCCGTCATGTAGAATACGTGCCACCGTGGCGCGGGCGATCGCGTCCTGTATTGCTTCGCTCATGCCGAACGTTGTTCCCTCATCTGCGTCTGCTCACTCGTGGCTTCGCCGCATTGTTGTTGGCCTGGCCCTGTTCGTTATAGTGATTGCCGCCATTGGAATGATCTACGAGAACATCTCCGAGGCTCGCGATCGGCGCTTTAATCCTGCAAGCGGCCGGCGCTTCGACGTCGGTGGATACAAAATGCACATCGATTGCCTGGGCGAGGGAGCCCCAACAGTTATTCTCGAGTCCGGTCTCGGTGACTCTTACCTCTCATGGCGCAAAGTGCAGCCCGAGATCGCCAAGTTCACGCGCGTGTGTTCTTACGACCGTGCGGGACTGGGCTACAGCGACGCCAGCCCGCAACCTCGCACCAGCAAGGTGATTGCCGGGGAACTCCACGCACTGCTGAAAGCAGCAGGAGTTCCGCCACCCTATGTTCTCGTCGGCCATTCGATGGGCGGTTTTAACGTGCGGCTCTTCGCCAGCCTCTACCGCAACGAGGTTTCCGGCATGGTGCTGGTGGACGCCTCGCATCCCGACCAGGACAATAGGTTTCCGCCTGAGCTCAGAAATATGGAAGGAAGCTGGCTGCGCGAGGCCGAGTTCCTGGAATATACAGCGCCGCTCGGCGTGCCGCGATTGATGGGATTGTGCGACCCCGATGCCACGCAGCGGGCTGCCGAATGCAACTTTCACAGCGCGCAGGAAGGCGTCGCGGAACTGAAGGGATTTTCTGAGAGCGCTGCCCAAGCCGCGGCTACAGGGCCTGTGGGCGACATGCCTCTCGCCGTGTTGTCGCACGATCCCGATAAGCCTTCCGCGGATCTTCCTGCCGATCTGGCCAAGCCCACCAACGAAGCTTGGGAGAAAATGCAGGAGGAAATGGCGCGCCTTTCGACACGCGGGACGCAAGCGATCGCAAAGAACAGTTCACACTACATTCAGATTGACCGGCCCGACGTGGTCATCGACGCGGTCCGCAATATTGTGGAACAGGCTCGGACGCCACAGTCCGCACCGCAACCCAAGGCCAACTGACCTCGACAGACATGGTCTTGTTCCTGACTCCCTGGGCTTGAGCCTGTTAACCTTCTCCCCCTATCGCGCGCTCCACACGGAAATCGATTTCGCTTCCGCTTGGAGGAGCACACATGGGCCGAGATCGGCGTGATTCGTTGGTTGGATTGGTTGGAAGAGAATCGTATCCCGGTGGGCCGGGCCGGGCTGGCGGGAATCAGTAGGGTCAGCACCAGCACAGTCAGCATCTCGGCGGGATGTGTGCCAGGGGCATGCAGATTGATATACTTCGCCCCTCGGTTCATCTCAACGATTTGCACGGAGGAAACTGGTGCGCTTGCACATTCGTTGTTTGGTTCTGCCATGGTTGATCGCAACGCTTGCCGCCGCGCAACAGGCTCAGCAGTCGCCGGCGGCGAAGCCACTGTTCAAACTCCAGGAAGTGATGATTCCGGTGCGCGACGGTATTCGCTTGCAGACGGCGATCCTGACTCCCGTTGATCAGCAAGGGCCCCTGCCCATCCTGTTTCGGCGCACGCCGTACGGTGTTCCCGAGAAGCCACCGGAGCAGATTCCAACGTCTCTGAAGGAACTCGCGCCAGACGGCTACATTTTCGTCTTTCAGAACCTCCGGGGGCGTTTCAAGTCCGAGGGGACATTCAACCTCTCTTCCTGGGTCGATCTGAAAGATCCCAAGGCCACCAACGAGACCACCGATGCCTACGACTCGATCGAGTGGTTGCTGAAGAATGTTCCCAACAACAACGGCAAAGTTGGGATGTTCGGTGTTTCCTATGATGGCCTGACTACGGCGCTCACTCTTCTTCATCCGCATCCGGCGCTCATGGCGATCAGCGAGCAAGCTTCACCAGTCGACCAGTGGATGAACGACGATGACCACCGCTTTGGCGCGCTGCGCGAGAGTTATGACTTTGAATACGCAGTCATGGAACAGGCGGATAAGAACAAGAACACGCACTTCGATTTTGAGACCTACGACACCTACGAGTGGTATCTCGACCTCGGGCCGCTTTCGAACATCAACACGAAATATCTGCACGGATCGATCCCGTACTGGAATTCGAGTGTCGAGCATCCCGACTACGACGACTTCTGGAAAAAAGAAGCGTGGGTCAGCCAGCTTCACGCTTCGACCGTGCCGAACCTGAACGTCGCTGGATTCTGGGATCAGGAAGACCCGTGGGGGCCCTGGCAGATTTTCCGTCATGCTGAAGAGAACGATCCGCAGCACACAAATTTCATGGTTGCCGGTCCTTGGTATCACGGCGAATGGCAGAGCCCCAAGGGTGACAGCATAGGCCTGATTCCGTTCGGGGGACACGAGACTGCCCGCGAGTTTCGCGAGAATATCCAAGCGCCGTTTTTCCGCTATTACCTGCATGGGCAGGGCGAGAAGCCAGTGTGGCAGGCCAGCACTTTTCAGAGTGGATCGAATACGTGGCGCAAGTACGCCGAATGGCCTCCTAAAGAAGCGAAGCCCACGAACCTATATCTCCACGTCGACGGCACCGTCTCGTTCGTTGCGCCGGACACGGCCGCGACTGCGCAGGCCTACCGCGAGTACGTCTCCGATCCCGCGAATCCTGTGCCGTACCGCCAGCGTCCCATCTCGCCGACCTATCCGGCTGGCGACTGGCGCACGTGGGAAGTCGCCGATCAGAGATTTGTCGATCAGCGGCCCGACGTACTTTCGTTCGTCAGTCCACCTCTCGACCATGACATCACCGTGACCGGGCCGCTTGCGGCGAATTTATTCGCTTCAACCTCGGGAACGGACAGCGATTTCGTGGTCAAGCTGATCGATGTATATCCGCAGGACGCGCAGAAGAATTCCTGGAACCCGGACGAGGGCCCGAGGCCCGGCCAGTATGCCCAATCGTTAAATGGATACGAGCTGCCAGTTGCCATGGAAGTGCGCCGGGGACGGTATCTCGCGAGCTTTGAGAAGCCGGCTGCGCTAACTCCGAACAAGCCGACCGAGTGGAATATTTCTCTGCGCGATCGCGACTACGTATTCCTCAAGGGACACCGGATCATGGTGCAGATTCAATCGACGTGGTTCCCCGTGATCGACCGCAACCCGCAGAGATTCGTGCCCAGCATTTACAAGGCGAGCGCGTCAGACTTCGTTCGTGCTACGCAGCGAATCTACTGTTCGGCCGATCTCCCGTCACATTTAGTTCTGCCGATCATGCCCTGAGAAGAAAGGCCCAGCACAGCATTGTCATCCCGAGCGGAGCAATATCGATCGCGAAGCGAGAGATATTGCGCAGTCGAGGGACCTGCTGTCCTGGGCCCAACTAAGCTGCTTCCGCTTACTTCCCGCCAGCGGTGCCGTGCTGTCCCAGCCACGAAGCCAACTGCGGTTCTTGTTGCGACTTCAAATCGACACAATTGTTGATGCGTTCAATGGACTGCTTGTACGTACGCTCTGCCGCCGCGACCTTGTGCGCGGAAAAGAATTCCGTCACCTGATCGCGTGATCCCGCGTTGCAGAATACGCTGGTCGCTCCCACGACCTGGGCACTGGCAAACGGTCCCCCGGCCTTTTCGATTTCCGGCCAGTGCTGGCGAACAAAGTCCCACGCCAGTTGCTGGCCCGCTGGATTTCCCATCACGTTGGTGACCAAGCCCAACGCGTCCTGCGATCGCACGTCGGGCGAGATTGCAAAGTCCAGAGTGCGTTGCAGAAGCTTCTGATCAGTGAACTGGGGAAGCGTGAAAAGATACATGTAGTACTCTTCGGGCGATTTCGGACTCTTCGTCGCCGCCATCACCTTGTCGTACAAGGCTGCGTCCCCATTCAAGGCAGCGAGCGCGAGAGCGCCACCCGCCATTTCGCGATCGACCGATGCCGGATCGGCGAGCGCCCGGTCTGCGATCTTGCGCGCCTGCTCCAGTGTCTCCGGATCGCGTGCATCGTAACCCAGCGCGTTGAACAGGCGCGAGCGCAGGGTCCTCTGCTCGTCGCTCTCGCCGGGTTTCGGCTCGTATCCAACTTCCTTCATGATCGGAGTCAGATACTGGCGCAGCCACAGGCGGTAGGAGTCGCGATCGGTATCGCTGACCAGATATAGGCCGATGTAATTGAGCCGCCCCAGAACATCTTCCAGCACGGCGCGGTTGCGGTCCGATTGCAGACCTTGCGCGAAGGCGAGGTAATCGCCCACGGGCTCGCGTCCAACTCGCACGGAGGCCCAAATATCGCCTTGCAGCGAAATGCGTTCCGCGGGAGTCAGCTTGGTTTCGGCGTCCGTGGCCAAAGCCCGAACCGCATCCGCCGAATAGCCGGTGCGGTAATAACCGGTCGCGCCAGCATTGGCCAGCACCCAAGTCGAGCATCCCGGCAGCGTGAAGGTTTCTTCGCGCTTGGTCATGAGTTCGCACTTGATTGCTGCGCTGGCCGACCCCTTCAGGCACAGAGGAACCTGCCAGAGCTGATCGTTGGGCTCTTCGAACTTGACACGATCGATGTAGTACCGCTGCTGGGTCAAGGTAACGTTAGTGGAGTTTCCAACGCACTCCGCTTTCACGTTAAGGATGGGAGCGCCCGGCTGCTTGACCCATGTCGGCATGATCTTATCGACTGGCTTGTGAGAGGTCTTCGCCTGCGTGTCCCAGAAGTCGTCCGCGGTCGCATTGGCGTATTGGTGTTCTTTCAAGTAAGCGTTGACGCCGGCTCGAAATGTTTCTTCGCCGAGATACGCTTCCAGCATTCGCAGCACAGACGCCGCCTTGCCGTACGCGATTCCGTCGAACAGTTCCTGAATCTGTGCTGGAGTTTCCGCGGCCTGATGAATCGGCCGTGTGTTTGCAAGGGAATCGACGTTGAGAGTTCCTCCGGTTCCGCTGACATCGTCAAGCGGATAATTCCACTCCGGCTTCCACTTTGCGACGGGCTTGCTTTCCATCCATGTGGCGAAGCCTTCGTTGAGCCATATGTCATCCCACCACTTCATCGTGACCAGATCGCCGAACCACATGTGGGCTATTTCGTGGGCGGTGACTGAGGCGATCGTCTTCTTGAGATCGATCGATCCCTGCTTTTCATCGATCAGCAGAATCACTTCGCGGAACGTAATGCATCCCACGTTCTCCATCGCGCCGGCAGAAAAGTCAGGCAAGCCGATCAGATCCAGCTTTCCGTAGGGATACTTGATCCCAAAATACTTGTCGTAATAACCGACGATGTACTCCGCCGCTTCAAGGGCGAATTTGCCCATGTCTTTCTTGCCGGGCGTGCTGTAGACGCGAATCGGAATGCCATCTACGGAGCCTTCGATGTACTCGAACTGGCCGACGACCAGCGCCGCCAGATACGACGACATCTTCGCGGTAGTCGCAAACTTTACGGTGTGTTTGTTGCCCGGACCGGGCGTATCGGAGACTACTTTGTAATTGGAGATTGCGACCTGGTCGGCGTCGGCAACGGCCGTGATGTCGAAGGTCGCTTTGTAGTCCGGCTCGTCAAAAGAAGGGAAGGCGCGTCGCGCGTCGGTGGCTTCAAACTGGGAAGCGGCATACTTGCGTCCCTTGTCATCTTTGCCCAAATACAAGCCGCGCATCTCGTCGTTCAGAATGCCTGTGTACGTGATGTGGATCGTTGCCGGCCCGGCGCTCAGCGGCTTCTCCACCGACAGAACGACCATTTCCTTTTCTTTTTCGGGAGTCACCTTGGCCTTTTGCGTGGCGCCGCCGCTCGTAATGGTAACGTCGTGGAAGTCGATGTCGACTGCGTTGAGCGTGATGTCTGAGCTGGGCTTCAGTAGCCGGATGGCGATCGTTTCATCGCCCTCGAAAGTGGCCTTCTCGAGATTGGGTGTGAAGGTCAGTTTGTAATTGTCCGGCCTGGCCACCTCGGGCAGACGCTGCGCGGAAGCCAGCGAGAGTGTCAGCACGAGAAAGGTCGTTACTGCGAAAATTCGCTTCATTGTTTTCCCCTCAGGAGATTGAATCGGATTGTTTCTAAATTCTGTTTCAAGAGAGCAGGGAGTGCTGCTCCACACACAGTTCGACAATGTACTCCAACTCGATACGAATGGCGTTTGGCGAGAGTTCAATTGCGCGCGGTAGCCACTCCATTCAGAACGGTCATGGCACAGTGATTGGCGCCAAACCAGTATGGAACTTCACGGTAGTCCTTCACGGCAAATACAGCCAGATCCGCGTCTTTCCCCGGCTCGATGCTTCCTTTACGATCCGCCACGCGTAGAGCCCAGGCTCCATTGATCGTGGAGGCCGAGAGCGCTTCTGCCGGCGACATCTTCATGTGCGTGCAGGCCAGCGACATCGCCATGGGCATACTGATCGTCGGCGATGTGCCAGGGTTATAGTCCGTGGCCAGCGCGATCGGAACACCCGCGTCAATGAATCGGCGCGCGTTCGGATAGCCTTTCAAACCCAGAAAATAGTTTGCTCCGGGCACCAGCGTGGCTACCGTATCGCGCTTGGCCAACTGCAGAATGTCGTCGTCGTTTACGTGATCCATGTGGTCAAAGGACGCCGGGTTGAAACGCAAAAACGACGAAAGAGCCGTCTCTGAAAGCTGGCCCATGTGCGCCCGCACGCTTAATCCGTGCTTTTCAGCCGCCACAAAGATCTGCTCCGTTTCTTGCGGAGTAAAGGCCCCCTTCTCGCAAAAGACGTCCACGAATTGGGCGAGCTTCCGCTTCGCGGCCCGGGGAACCATCTCCTTACAGACGATCTCAACATACTTTTGTGAGCAGCCTTGAAACTCTTTTGGGACCACATGGGCGCCGAGCAGGGTGGCGACCACGGTGCCGGGCCAGCCGGACGCGGCTTCTTTAATGGCCTCCAGGGACTTCAACTCCGACTCGACCGTAAGGCCGTAGCCTGATTTCGCCTCTACCGTGGTCGTGCCATGGGAGGCCATCTCTTCCAAAGCGGCCAGGACTTTCATCGCTAAGACGCTCTTTGCTGTCTTGCGGACCGCTTCCAGGCTCGACCGAATTCCGCCGCCAGCCGCCGCGATCTCTTCATAGGAAGCCCCTTCGATCCGTTTCTCGAAGTCCACGAGCCGGGGGCTGACAAAGACCGGGTGCGTGTGGGAGTCGACGAAGCCGGGCATCACGACCTTACCGGTGCAGTCGATCTCGGTGATGTTGCGGCGATTCCGTCTGAGCCAGGGATCGCGCAGAGCATCCTTGGTGGTCCCGACGGCGACGATCTTGCCACCCAGGCAGAGAACTGCTCCGCCTTTGACGATGGCAAGCTCTTTCAATGCTATGCTGCGGCGCGGGCCGGGTTTCACCGGCGCGGCTTGCAAAGTGAGAAGCTGCTCGGCGTTTACCAGCAGCAACCCCGCTGGTCGGAAAGGTCGTCGTTTTGCAGTGGTCACGCGTGATTTAGTCTAGCAGCCCGTTGGGGCATGTGGCTGGTCTACGAAGCAGTGGCAAAATGGCAAGATTCAAGTGGGGACAACCGCCTTCGGCTGTCATGGGAGGCGGAACTCCCGTGTGAAACGCGATCAAGTACAGGGGGGAACGGTGACCTCGGCGACCTTCGCTCGCCGGACAGCCGAGGGCGGCTGTCCCCACATGGTTCTTGATGCTCCACTCTTACTGCTGCATCGGTACCTTCACGCCGGCCTTCTTCGCAAATTCCTTTGCTTCATCGTAACCCGCGTCCACGTGGCGGATCACGCCCATGCCCGGATCCGTGGTCAGGACGCGCTCGATGCGCTTGGCCATTTCATCGGTGCCGTCCGCAACGGTGACTTGGCCGGCGTGAAGCGAGTAACCGATGCCGACGCCTCCGCCATTGTGGATCGAGACCCAGGACGCGCCCGCAGCGGTGTTCAATAAGGCATTGAGCAGGGGCCAGTCGGCGACCGCGTCGGAGCCATCTTTCATGCTTTCGGTTTCGCGAAATGGCGAAGCCACCGAGCCGCAGTCGAGATGATCGCGGCCGATTACGATCGGCGCTTTGATCTTGCCCTTCTTCACCAGATCATTCATGGCGAGTCCGAACTCTGCGCGCTCGCCATAGCCCAGCCAGCAGATGCGCGCGGGCAGGCCCTGAAACTTTATGCGCTTCTTCGCGAGATCGATCCAGCGCCGCAGTATTCGGTTCTCGGGGAACAATTCCAGAACTAAATCATCCGTGACGTGAATGTCGGATGGTTCGCCCGACAGCGCCACCCAGCGGAACGGCCCGCGGCCCTCGCAGAACAGAGGACGGATATACGCGGGCACGAATCCGGGAAAGTCGTAGGCGTTCTTCACCCCGCGCTGGAAGGCGAAGGTGCGAATGTTGTTTCCGTAGTCAAAGGTGACCGACCCCATTTTCTGCAGGCGCAACATGCCTTCGACGTGCCGGGCCATCGCATCAAGAGACTTCTCCTGATAAGCCTTCGGATCGCGCTGGCGCAACTCCATAGCCTCGGTGAAGGTCATGCCGTTGGGCACATATCCGTTCAGAGGATCGTGCGCGGAAGTCTGGTCGGTCAGAATGTCAGGAACGACGCCGCGTTCAGCCAGTTCCGGAATCACGTCCGCGCAATTGCCCACGAGCCCGACCGAGACATTCTCTTTCTTGCGAATGGCATTCTTCAGGATGCGCAAAGCTTCATCGAGCGTGGTGACCATGAAGTCGCAGTAGCCGGTCTTGAGGCGCTTCTTGATGCGCTCGGGATCGACGTCAATGCCGAGAAAGGCCGCGCCCGTCATGGTCGCAGCAAGTGGCTGAGCTCCGCCCATTCCACCCATGCCGCCGGAGACAATCAGCTTGCCGGCGAGATCGCCGCCGAAATGCTTTTCGCCCGCGGCGGAAAAAGTCTCGAACGTTCCCTGCACGATGCCTTGCGAGCCGATGTAAATCCACGAACCCGCGGTCATCTGGCCGTACATCATGAGTCCAGCGCGTTCCAGTTCGTTGAACTTCTCCCAATTCGACCAGTGGCCAACCAGATTTGAGTTGGCGATGAGGACTCGCGGAGCGTGATCGTGAGTTTTGAAAACGCCCACGGGTTTGCCCGACTGGACCAGCAAGGTTTCGTCGTTGGCCAGAGCCTTCAGGGTCGCGACGATGGCGCGGTAGGCCTCCCAACTGCGTGCAGCGCGGCCCGTTCCGCCGTAGACGACGAGGTCTTTGGGGCGCTCGGCGACTTCCTCGTCGAGGTTGTTCATGAGCATGCGCATGGCGGCTTCCTGGTGCCAGCCCTTGCACGAGATGGAGTTGCCGCGGGGCGCACGTATGGAAGCAGAGGCGTGGATTTCAGTCTCAACGGGCATGGTTTAAATGGTACTTCTCTGCGCTGACTAGTACAACTTGCGTTCCCGCGCAGGCGACGGATTTCAACACCCTTGTCATCCAGAGCGCTGTCGTTTGGCGCCATGGGATATCAGTGCACTCGCCGACAGCTCTGATGCTCGCGGGAATGGCATAGATCATTCGGTCTGCGAAAGCGCGGACCTCAGGATGACAAGAGGCTGAGAAGAGCAGTTGCGAGGAGGAGAGCTGGATTCACCAGGTGTTGTAGGCGGTTCCGTCGGTGGCGGTGCCGGGGGATGCCGACTTTACGTCGGTGATGCCGGGTTCCTGCTGGTCCACGGCCATCATCACATCTTCCTGGACCACTTCCCAGTTGGTTTCTTTGGTCATGGGATCCACGGGAATTTGGCGCAGGTAGCCTGCCTGTACGAGGTCATCGAGCGATTGGGGGGCCTTCTGTTTGTCCAGGGTGTACTGCGAGATAACGCTGCGCAAGGTGCTCAACTGCGATCGCAGCACGGACTCGCGCGACTGGATGACGGTCCGGTTGTAATTTGGAATTGCGATCGCCATCAGAATGATAATGATGCTGATGACAATCATCATCTCCAGCAGCGTAAAGCCACGGGCGTCACGAGGTCTTCGGCTGCGGGCGCACGAGCGCGGGGATGCCCGATGGCGAGACTCGCGCGCGCCCTGCATCAAATTGTTTATGCCCTGTAGCATCTAATTGTCCTAACTTAACTGTCTTCGCTCAGCTATCCGTGCTTACCAGTCCTTGTATTTCGTTCCGTCGAGCGCCGTGCCTTCGGATTTGGTATAGACGTCGAACACGCTCTGTCCGCCCCAGGAATCGGAATCGGGATCGTCCTGCATTGAGCGCATGCCCCACTCTTTACTCTTGGTCATGGGGTCGACAGGGATGGAACGCAGGAAGCGGATTTTTTTGCCGCCCTGCGCCTCGATTCCCTTGGTTAATTCTTCAAGCGTGGGAGGATAGTGCTGGGCGTCGACTTTGGTCTGAAACATGTTGAGATCGGCGGCGTCTTTGTAGCGGTCGATCGCGTCCCGCATTTCCCAGAGATCTTTGCGAAGTTCTTTTTCCTTCTCGCGCTGAATGGTGATTCTCGCCATGGGCAGCACCATCAGAGTGAGGATGGAGAGAATGGTGGTCGCGATGATGAGTTCCAGGAGCGTAAAGCCCCGAGCGAGCTTGGTGTTCGGCCCGTGATGAAATCTGTGGACTGTCATCGTCTTCGTTCTTCTTCTTCTTCTTGTGGTCCCTCTTGCGCACTCGATTTCTTACATACTCGATCCCGGAAGCTCCCTGTCCATCACTGTTGGATGGTCACTGAGGCTTGGGCTCCGTTTACCGTGATGGCCTGCAAGCCGGGATCGCGCGCTCCGCCCCGAGTGATGGTCAGAGGCGTCTGCCCATCGGCTTTCGCCTGGAATGTTAGCGTTACCACAGCGCCTTGCCCGGAGACTCCTCCGACACCCGGCGGTCGCGAAGCTGTGATCTGCGACTGGCCCACGGTCTCATCCTCGCGATGAGCGAGGGTGACGATCTGGCCATCCTGCGACAAGAACCCTCCATTCGAAACGTTTATGAGCTGCAGCATCGACGGGTTGTAGTTCAACTGAACCGGGACGGAATGGACATTCTGAGCACCGGACAGCAACAGATTCACCATGAAGGTGCCTCCCTTGGCAGCCTGAATGGTCGGCGGATCAAACAAGAAGCTGGCCGTGCCAGATGGAGGCGCCGCCGGAGTTATGGACTGGCTTGCGGGGGGCTGAGTTGCCGGAGGCTGAGACGCGGGCGGCGCCGTCGCTGGCGCGGCCTGCGGCTTGTTGCCGTAACGCAGTGAGATCGAATTGGCGGTGCCGATTTCGATGGCCCGCTGATTCATCTCGTTCACGTCGGCAGCGCGGATAATGTGAGGAACGATGGCAAAAACGATTTCGTTTTCGGAGTGATCCTGCGTAGTCTGGCCGAAGAGGTACCGGAGGATCGGAATCTGCGCCAATCCGGGGATTCCGGCCAGCGATTTCGTCTGTTGGTCTTCCATGATTCCGCCCAGCAAGTTGGCTTCGCCGTCGCGCAGGCGAATTTCGTGTTCGATCTTGCGCTGGCCGATGATGGGCTGACTGATGCCGCCGATGTTCGACTGGCCGGTGACCGCCGAGACGTCCATCGTAATCTTGAGCGTAACTTCTCCGTTGGAATGCACGTGCGGCGTGATTTCGATATTCACACCCACATCGAGATACTGGAACTGGGTGTTGACGAGCGGGTTGATACCGACGCCGCCGATGCCGGGCTGAAACGATCCGGTTGCGACCGGCACGCGGTCGCCGATCTTGAGCGAAGCTTTTTGGCCGTCCAGAGCGCGAATCTGCGGGTTCTGAAGCAGTTTGGTGTCGCTGTTGTTCATGACCGCCGAGAGATTGGCCGGCGGAATTACGACCTGGAAGTTGGTGGCGTTCAAATTGCCCAGCGTATTCAGGTTGATGCCGGTTGTTCCCGTGCTCGAAGTGATGGTTCCACCCGTTCCCGAATTCGTCGTTCCCGTAGTGGTGGTGGTGTTGTTGATGTTGTCTTGCAGAGTAATCGTGGCGCTGGTAGGGGGATTCAACCCGAGGGTGCGCGACCGGTCTTTGCTAACCTGCATGACCGCGATGTCGACGATCACTTCCGGACGCGCTTTGTCGAGGTCTTCCACGAGCTTCTCTGCGAGCGCGATCTGATCTGGAGTTCCGCGGACGACGAGAGCGTTTTGGGAGAGCAATTGCTGCACGCGCTGCACATCAAGCACGGCGCGAATGGCATTCACCACATCCTGCAGTTCGGTGGGCGCAGATAGATTCGTAAGATAGAAAGTTTTGAGGACGCTTTGTTCGACTTCTTTCCGCTTGGCGACATTGTCAGTCGCCACGAAGATCGTGTTCGAAGTGACCGGCCGCCAGAAGGTTTTCGACTCGAGGGCAGTGATCTCGAGCGCTTCCTGGAGGGTGACTCCGTTGAGCTCAACCTTGATTTGCTTCGCCGTGTAGTCGGGGTCAAACAGGACGTTGATTCCGGCCAGTTGGCCGATGGTGCGGTATACCGTGTCGGACTTGTCGGTCAGCTTGACGGTGATGGGAACGTTCGAAATCGGGGCGAGTTCCACGGGGCCGGCGGCATCGTGGACTCTGCGTTCCAGGCTGGCGGGGGGACCCGCGGCTTGCGGCGGCGGATTTCGCTGGTCATTGATCAACTTCACCGTTCGGTTTAGTTCTTGCTTGGCGATGAACAAGGCGGGATCGATGGTCAGAGCTTTCTGAAACTCGGCCACGGCTTCGTCCAGCTTTCCGTCCTCGCGCAGTTTCTGGCCGTTGTGGACGATGGACGCCGCAGCCTCAAACCGAAGCCGCTCGAAGGCGGCGCGGTAGCGCAAGTCCTTCGGCTTCAGATCGAAACACTGCTTGAAATAGCCGTAGGCTGCCTCGTATTGCTGCCGAGCTTCTGCATCTTGACCTTTGGCGTAGAGTTCCTTGACCTTGTCGGCGGAGATGGCGGGGAGCGTTAGAACCGCGACCAGCCACAGTGATAAGGCTGGGCGCATCAGGCGTCTCATTCGATAGTCCTCTTTATTACAGTCTTCGCCGGACCAACAGGTTTCCCGGATATTTCGCCAAGTGGCGGCAGCTTTTCTCGCGGGAAAACTGCCCGATACACGAAAAAAGTCTTCGGTGAGGCGATTATAGCATCGCGTTTTCCAACCCCCGATGTGCTTGTGCACACTGGAGTTACACTCTTTGGTCGTAGGACCAACGGGCCCCATTCGACGCCCGGTTTCCGCTGTCCAGCTTCCGGAAAAACGGAGCCTGCTATTCGAGGCCAAGAACCTAGAGCATGAACCCGAACGCCGGGTGCCGCGTCATGCGCTAAGATAACTACTCCTTAACCCCATGGCCCGCCAATCCACTCACCAAACGAAGGCAAATCCGGAGAAATCTCCACGCAGGGATCCCACCGCCTCCGGCGACCGGGACGCTGCCGTTAATAGGATCGCTTCACATAACTACTTCTTGCTGGAAAAATTTGAGGCAGGGGTGGTTTTGACGGGTACTGAGGTGAAGTCCGTCAGGGGTGGCTTGGCAAACCTGAAGGACTCCTATGGCTTGGTCAAGGATGACGCAGTGTGGCTCCTGAACGCCCATATTGGACCGTACGAACATGGCAACATCTTTAATCATGCGCCCTTACGTACCCGCAAGCTGCTGATGCATCGCGAGGAGATCCGCAAGCTGATCGGCAAAACGCAGCAAAAGGGGCTGACCCTGATCCCGACCCGTCTGTATTTCAAGAACGGAAGGGTAAAGGTGGAGCTGGCGCTGGCCAAGGGCAAGCAGCTTTGGGACAAACGGGAGACCGACCGGCGGCGTACGGCAGACAAGGAAGCCCGGGAAGCCGTGTCGCGCGGACGGAACCGAAAGTAGCCGGCCGCAAGCTGATTCGGTTCGCGCCGAGGTACTCCGCATCAAAATCGTAAATCTCAAGTCCGACATGCCATCGGTCCAGGAGGCTCTGCAACGACTGGGCCGCGAGATCGCCAACGCCCGCCTGCAGAAGCACTCTCTTCTGAAGGTGGTGCACGGATATGGATCGACGGGCGCGGGCGGCGAGATACGGATCGCTGTGCAGAACCGGTTGCGCGATCTGGGGGAATCCGGTCAGATTCGCGGCTGCATTTTCGGGGAGAACTGGTCGAAGACGGACGAATCAACTTGGCGCCTGTTGCAGAAGGAGCCTGTATTGAAGGGCGATTCTGATCTGGGGAGGCGGAATCGGGGCATCACGATAGTCCTGCTTTGAGCATCGTTGGGCCTAAAACTGCGAGCCAAGTTGCTGGCTCGGCCTGCGGATCATACTTTACAGGGATGACCTGATTGTCGTAGCTGCCTCGGTCGGAGCCCTATAGAAGTATGGCTGCGCATGCTTCGGATCCGCCTCCGCCCCGTATTCCGCACTCCGATCGGCAGGTCGTGGTGATGCCCGGCCCAAAACGCCGTCATCGCCGTCTGTGGCCATGGGTGGCCGGACTCTTCGGACTGATCGCGATCGCGCTGTTCGTAGAAGCTCGCCACTTGGTCGCGCATGCCCAACCCATCCTGCGAGCTCGAGTCATTGAATCTCTTTCTGCGCGTTTCAAGACGAAGGTTGAACTGGCTGATCTTGAAGTTTGGATTGCCGATGGCCTGAATGTTTCCGGCAAAGGATTGAAAGTCTTCGGCCCCACCGATCCCAACCCGGGCGAACCGGGCGTGCAGTCGCTGATCAGCATTCAGGAATTTCACTTCCGCACCGGCCTAGCGAGCCTGGTCCGCTCGCCCATGCATGTTGAGACTGTGTATGTAAGAGGCATGCAGTTGAATATTCCTCCCAAAGAAGACCGCCGGCAGCTGGGCGCCATGCGAGACGATTCTGGCAAGCGGATCAACAAGATGAAGATGACGATCTTCGTGGACAAATTTGTTTGCGAAGACACGCAACTCGTGATCAATACCTACAAGCCGGGGAAAGATCCCCTGGTTTTCGACATCAGCCGGCTCAATATGAGGGAAATCGGCCCAGGGCAGCCATTGCACTTCGATGCCACGCTGGTCAATCCGAAGCCGGTAGGAAACATCAAGTCGGTCGGGACGTTTGGCCCGTTTCGCGAAGACGCTCCGCGTGAGACGCCCGTCGCGGGCGAGTATTCCTTCACGCAAGCCGATCTCGGCACACTGAAGGGTATTGGCGGGATCTTGTCATCGACGGGAACATACAACGGTACGCTGGGAAAAATTGCGGTTTCGGGCGCTACTGATACTCCTGATTTCCGCGTGGCGACAGGCGGCCACCCGGTGGCGCTGCACACCGATTTTCAGGCGGTCGTAGACGGCACAGATGGTGACACTTATCTTGAGCCTGTGAAGGCACGGTTCCTGCATTCGTCGTTTACGGCCAGGGGCAAAGTCATTCGCACGCGGAATCCGCATGGGCACGATATCGAACTGAGTGTCGTGATGGACCACGCCCGCATCGAGGATCTTCTCAAGTTGGGAGTGAAGACGGACCCACCGATTATGAGCGGGCCGGTCGCGATGAAGACCAAGCTGAGCATCCCCCCGGGAGCGGCTGATGTGGCCAATCGCATGAAACTCGACGGCACCTTCAAAATTACCGAGGCGCTTTTTTCGAACGAAAAGATTCAGGGCCGGATCGACTCGCTCAGCCTACGCAGCCGAGGACAACCCAAGGAAGCACAAGAGCATGGCGAGGTGGGTGTGCACTCGGAACTAGGCGGAGTTTTTCAGCTCGATCAGGGGCTATTCACGTTTTCGCTCATCCACTTTGCCGTGCCAGGTACGCATGCCGACGTCGTAGGCCAGTACAGCATCGACGGGAACACGTTCGACTTTCACGGCAAGTTGAAGCTCGACGCCAAGCTCTCGCAGACGATGACAGGATGGAAATCGGTTCTGCTGAAGCCAGTCGATCCATTCTTCAGCAAGCATGGCGCGGGGACCGAGATCCCGTTTAAGGTGACGGGCACGCGGTCTGCGCCGAAATTCGGTTTGGATCTCGGCCAAAAAGAGGAAGCGAATGGCGAGCCCAGCCCGGTTTCAGCGAAATCCCGCTAACGCGGAGGCTAGGCTCCTTCAGGCGCAGGCGCCGTCATTGGGGCGGCGACCGCAACCTGAACTGGCTGCGGAACGATAGGTTCAATGACTGCGACGGGCACGAGCATCCGCTGCCGCCAGTAAGACACGGCAACTCCCCGTTGCCAGAAGCGCGGGATCAAGAGCAAGAGCAATATGAGTTGGGCGACGATGAACGCTCCGGCTACGCTCTCGGGAGAAACAAGTTTCATCCACATCCAGATTCCGCCCACAAGGACGATCGCCGCAATCATAGTAGTAAGCACGTAGCTCCCGAGAAGGCGGCCAAGTCCTCGGAAGGTGTGACGGAAACCGGCGGCGATGGATTTACGGACCGCTCTCTGATCACTCAGGACGATATCGGCCTCGGCCAGGTCGAACCAGATGCGGAACACGGTCATGATCAGGAAGATCACAAACAGCCCAATGAACCGTACTTCAGGCAGCAGAAGCTCGTTCGTGCTTTCACCGGCCTTGCGCTCAAGGACGCCATGAAGGGCAAACAGGCACCCCGTGGCGATTCCCATCACAACACCCGCGATGAGCATGAGCCGGATATATCTCCAAAGGTTTCTGCCACAGGCGCGGAAGAAGTCCTCGCGGGGCAGGCGGTAGGTCGACGCGTACCCCTGAAACACGCCGGGGAGGAGCAGGGCGGTGGCCAGAAGGAACACGACTCCAAAGAAGAATGCCGGAAACTGCGCCGCGGCCATTGGGCCAAACTCCGGCCTTGAAAACAGATCGATCATTACCGATAGATCGAAGCCGTGGACGAGACGTTGACTTGCCAGGCTTTGATCGAGGATGGCGTGTGCGCTCTGGCGAAATGCCGCCGTGCCAAACTCGGCCAGGGTCAAGTTCAACAACCAAAACCAGAAAATATAGCGTTTGTTCCGCAGGACCATTCCCAAGCCACTGCTAAGGAGTCCTTGTTTCTCGCTCATGCGATTTTTCCTCGATCCGTGTCGATTCGTAAGCCGTCGGTCTTTGTCTACGCGAAACTGCCTTCGTTAAACTGCCCACCAGGCCAGAGCCTGACTCACCCACTGCGTCGCAAAGAGCCAGTAGGTTGACAGTTTCTGCGTCGGCTTGGGATTCGGTTCCGCTAAGCGACTGTTGTTGAAATCATTGCGGTCGATTTGCACGGTGTGGTCAGGATCGATTTCCGCCGAGGTGACCTTCGCTTTTTTCTGGTAGGCGAATCGTATCCAGCGGCTTTTCCCGTCCCAGTGTTCACGGACCTTCTCGCCATTATCGAAGGTGACTTCCAATTCGACCGGCATCACGAAATCTTCCTTGCGATGCAAGGACACGTAGGACTGATAGACGGTGTCGTCCTTCTCGCCTTTCTTCGGTTCCTTCTTGTCTTTCTTGTCCTTGTCTTCGTACCAGTCCACGGGGAAGGAGTTGACGCTGAGTACGGCGTAGTCCATGACTTGCGATCCATAGACAGCCTGGTCGAAGTACCAGCGCAGATCTTTGCCGGAAACTTCTTCGATCGTCTTCAGAAAGTCCTCCTTCTCCGGATGCTTGAAGCTATATTTCTTGAAGTAGGTTTGCATGGCTTTCGCCATGGTGTCTTCGCCGATGATGCCTTCCAGGGTGAGCAGAACGCTGGCTGTTTTGCCGTACGTGACTCCGCCATACGAGTTCGAGTTGTAGTATTTGTAGGCATGCTGAGCCATCGGATCGCGATCGGCCACGCCGATATAGCTGAGCCGCTGTTCTTCTCGCTCGCCCACCGTGGCACCCGCCATGTTTAAGATGGACGTGTACTTGCCCAGGATGGCATCCAGAACTTTGACCTCGGTGTAGCTGTTAATGCCTTCATCCATCCATGCGTCTTCAAATTCGTTGGTAGCCACCATGCCGTACCAGTACTGGTGGCCGAATTCGTGCTCCACGACGAGTTCTGGCAGGTAGAAGCCATCCGGCATAAACCAGCTGGAGTCGCCGGTAATAAATGTTGGATATTCCATGCCGCCGGCCGCAGAGTCCGGTTCGGGGTCGACCACCGTCAGCGTCTTGTAAGGATAAGGGCCGTACCGCTTTTCAAACTGATCGAGCGTCTCCCGCGTGATCTTCTCGTGCCTCGCGGCCTGGTTCCAGTGCGCGGGCTGCATCAGGAAGCGCAGCTTCACGGGGCCCATTTGCGCCTGGTATACGCCGTCGAGCACTTTGTAGCGCGGACTTGCGGTCCAGGCGAAGTCGTGGATGTCGTCGCCGTGGTAGGTCAGAGTCTTCGTGTTGTCGGAATTGCTCTTTTCGTCGACTTGCACGCCGCTGGCGCCGACGACTTCGTATTGCGGAACCGTGAGCTTCACGTCATATACGCCGAAGTCAGCGAAAAACTCCGTCGTATTGTGATACTGATGGCAATTCCACGCTCCGTGCCACCATACGCCGACCTTTGGAAACCACTGGCCGCCTAGGACGAAATCACGCTTCCATCCTGAGCGTGCCTGGGTTTCGGGAAACTTGGTTTGAAAAGCAATCTTGAACTGGACATACGCGCCTGGCGCGATCGGCTTCGCCACTTTTAGATCGACCACGGTCTTATCTTCCTTGTTGCCGTCGTCGGGCGCGATGAATTGGAGTTGAGACGTCAGATCGCCCTGGCCCACAACTTCCAGGCTCTTGATGTTCTCGGAGCCGTAATATTTGTCTTCCCATTTGTCGTAGCCAGTGTCGCGGCTGCCCATGAGTTTGGAGTCGCGCACAAAAGTGGCGTTGGGCTGGAAAGCATTCTGATAAAGGTGGAAAGGAAAGTGATCGAGAGCTTGGCCGGTCAGGTTATGGTAGGTGAGCACCTCGGTGGCGTCGACAGTATGCTTGGCCGTATCGTACTTGGCGTCGATCTCGTAATGCACCACACGCTCCGACATGGGCTTGTCGGAGTTGATGGCCAAAGTGGTGTCGGGGATCGAAATGCCTGCGGCTGACGGATCTGTAGCGATCTTTCCCGCTCGGGCGGCCTTGGCCGCCGGGGATGCCGCTTGGGTTGCTGCTGCGGTCGCCGTCTTCCGGCTCAGCACGGCCGTGAGTCCTAACGCCAACGCGGCAATGACGAAGACAATCTTCCATCGAATCTGCATGAAAACCTCACCTGTATTGGGCTGCGGCTCTGAATCATATCGCAGGTGTTCGGATGCCGCCAATCTGCGGAGTGTTTTGCCAACGTGAAAGAGTACGTACTGCCGGGCAAACTTGTTCAGTCATCCTTGCTCAGTCATTCGACGGATCAGCGTTGCGAATGGTTTCATCGTTCGGTCGTCATCGGTTCTATCGTGAACTCAGCCGACGCCGCCGTCCTGCGCTTGCGCTTTTCCCTTGTTGCCGACGATACTGGAATCATTCGAACTTCCGACCTTAAAAATTATGAAGACCACAATTTCTCTCTCTACGCCCGCTGAATTGGAAACCGAATCGCTGGTCGCCCTGGTGCTCGATCATGCCGAGGGTCCGTCCAGTGAGAAGGATAAAAAGCCGCAATTGAAGGTCGCTACCAGCGATTCAGCCGTGCAGTCGGTCGCCGCCGACCTGCTAGCGAGCGGCGAAGTTACCGGGAAGCCGTTTGAGACGAACCTGATGCACCGGCCCGTCACCGTGAAGGCGAAGCGACTGCTGCTGGTGTCGGGCGGCAGTGCGAAAAAGTTCTCCAGCTACGATCTGCGCCGGATTGCAGGAGTTGCCGTGAGGGCACTCAAGTCCCGCGGGATCCGCAGCTTCGCGTTTATCGCTCCCCCGAATATTCCAGCAGAGGAGGCCGTACGTGCGATTGTGGAAGGCGCTCACGTCGGCAACTTCGATCCCGACTATTACCGCAGCGATCGTAAAGATCAGAAGATTGATGTGCTTACGGTAGTCGCGACCGGTGATAAGTCCGCGCTCGAAAAGGCGGCCAATGAAGCGCAAGTGATTGGCGAATCGCAGAATTTCACACGCGATCTGGTGAACGAGCCCTCGAATCGTATGACGCCGACCATTCTTGCCGATCGCGCTAAAGAGATGTCCGCGGAAGTCGGCCTGAAGTGCGAAGTCTACGGCGCCGACAAAATTAAAGAGATGAAGATGGGCGCATTCTGGAGCGTCGCCCAAGGTTCTGACGAACCACCGGCACTCATCGTCATGCGCTACGAACCCGCCGGCGCGCCCGAGAAGCCGGTGCTGGGGCTGGTAGGGAAGGGAATTACTTTCGATACTGGAGGTATTTCTATCAAGCCCGCCGACGGCATGGAGAAGATGAAGTACGACATGGCCGGCGGCGCAACCATGATTGGAGCGATGCGCGCCATCGCGCTGCTGAAGCCAAAAATCAAAGTGATCGGCATCGTGTGCGCGACGGAGAATATGCCGTCCGGAAAAGCGCAAAAGCCTGGCGACGTGCAGATTGCGATGTCGGGCAAATCGATTGAGATCATCAACACCGACGCCGAGGGCCGTCTCGTCCTGGCGGATGGCCTCTTCTATGCGCGCCAGCTCGGCTGCACGCATCTGGTCGACGCTGCGACACTCACGGGCGCGGTTGTTGTTGCACTTGGCTACAACAACGCAGGTCTCTTCGCCAATGACGATGACATGTATAACCGTTTCCACACTGCGAACGCGAAGGCGGGCGAAAAGATGTGGCGCTTGCCGCTGGATGACGAATACAAAGAGCAGATTCGTTCTGGCATTGCCGACATCGTAAACTCCGGCGGTCGTTGGGGCGGCGCCATCACCGCGGCCATGTTCCTGAAAGAGTTTGCCGAAGAGACGCCGTGGATCCATCTTGACATCGCGGGCACCGCGTGGACGGAAGATCAGAAGCCGTGGATCGCGAAAGGGCCGTCAGGCATTGCCCTGCGCAGTTTGGTCGAGTTCGTGAAGGGTTTCGCGGTATAGGATCTCAGCCACGCATTTACGCGGATTGTCACGGATAATTTTCTGAATATTCATCCGTGATTGTCCGTGAACATCCGTCAAGTTCGCGATTGTGCGTATTTCTTTCCGTAAGAAAAACGGCGCCGAACGTTGAGGGAAAGCGGAGCGGTTGTTATAATCGTGGACGTTCCGCACGCTTTCGGCAATGCAGCAGTTTCGTTCGGTTGCGAATCCCGCACAATCAGCGTGAAGCGAACAGTCCTCGCAGCCCGCGGACAGCGGGTTTCGAAACGTGGCCAGGTAGCTCAGGTGGTAGAGCGCAGCCCTGAAAAGGCTGGCGTCGGCGGTTCAACTCCGTCCCTGGCCACCACTTCTAAAGACCTTGGCGGCGGAGAGCAGGATTCTAAAGCCGACGATCCAGCCCACAATTCTCACGGAACGCACTTGGTGGCAGTTAAACTGTGGCCCGCTTGTTTGCGGCAGTTCAGCCGTTCGCGCCGCCTACGCCAGGCACATCAGTTGCTGGATTGGTTCCGTCGGAGGTTATCGATGGGACGTTCGGGGGTGCAATCATCAGGGTCAGGAACTGCTCCTCTGGAATTGTCAAAAGTTGAAGACATTCTCCGGTGGAGACGAGTTGTTCCAGCGCTTTCTGAGAACTGCTGCCATAGTGGCAGAAGATTTTGAGCGGAAGAATGCCCAATCCACGGTCGATTCGATCGGCGGCACGGTTGTAGTAGTAGCGGCACAGTGCGTGAACGCCCGCCGAAGATCCTGCCACCACCTTGCCTCGAAAAGCTTCCGCAAGATTAGGGACGTTTTTCAACATGTGTTTCAAGGCTTTGGTTTTGCCTCCGCTTAGATAAATGGCGGTTGCATTTCCGAGCTGGCGGGTAAACTCATCCAGTTGTTTGCTGGCTAGGATCATCTCAATCTCTCCCTGGCCGGTGATATTCAAGAAAGCTTGGCGGTCCCGTTCGAAAAGGGTTGCCCACTTTTCCTCCGGAAGAGCGAAATAGGCCAGCATCAACGTTACTGGCGATTGCGAGTGTTTGATGATCTGCTTAAAAAACGTGGAGCTGTCACGGCATCCGACACTGCCGCGGCCACCGTGCAGGATATAGGTGGTCAGCGGCGAGTTGGAAACTGTTTCCGTCAAGAGTTCTTGCTGTCGGTTCGGCTAAGCCGATTGAGGTAGCGAGCAGTCTACGCGGATCGTCAAATGAGTTCTGGCGGCCGTCTAGGCAAACGCGGGCTGTATTCGCGCGCGGTTTGGTAAAGCAGGGAAGTGCGTGAGCCCCTAAATCTCGCGTGGAGAGTCAACCATGTTTCCCACGCTATTTCAGTTGAGATAAGCGTGGGGATCACGCCTTCGGTCGAAGCCTCCGATCCCAATCAGATTGCCGCAAGCGCGTTCAGTAGTTTTATTCCATCCGGAACGCCCCAGCCGGTTGCGGCATCGAACCCCGCTTTAGCCTTATAACCTTTGCCAGGGTCGGGATGAGACGCATTGTTACCCGTAGTAATGTCGCGCGAGGAGCTCTTTCCGATAGCGTGGCCGTCAGCTCCCTTTTTATACAGGAGCGGTGTGAGGAATCGCTGCTGCTTCGCAGTCGGGAGGTTGGCGCTGATTCGGGCGATGAGGGCGGCCCAGAGCGGCGCCGAAGCGCTGGTGCCACCGTTAGGCTGATCTTCTCCTACAAAGATAAGATCATAGAGAGGTTCACCGGCGAGAGCGGATACATCCGGAACCACCCGCCCCTTGATACTCCTGGAATTCAGCGACTTGACCGTGACCTTCTGCCAAGCCGGACGATGGAAGACTGCGCTGACGCCCCCTCCGGTCGATCCTCCGCCTCCGGCTCGTTGTCCGGGCGAATCCCACCAAGTCACTTCGTTGGGATTGGACCCAGCCCCTTTCAACATCGTTCCACCGACTCCCAGAGCGTGCGGACTCGAACTTGGAAAGTCGACATGGGCGTGGCCGTCATCGACCTGATCTCCGGAACCGTCGTCGCCCGACGAGACGCAGGTTGTGATGCCTAGCAGGCGGGCCGCGTTGAGCCGGTCATTGATGGCACTGACCGCGTTTGCGGACCAGCTAGGATCGTCCTCAGCCAGGCCCCAGCTGCACGAAAGGGATACTGGCTTGGTTGCGCACACCTGGTCGAGAAGGTCAACCCACCCGCGCTGGTCGAAGGTGGAGAAAAAGACCGAGATATTGGCCTTGGGGCATAAGCCGGCCACGATCTCGACGTCCATCATCACTTCCACGCTGTCACCTAATGCTTCACGACGCTGCGTGGGAGGAAGTGCGAGAACCTGAGCCAAGGTATAGGCTGGAGCGTCGATCGCGACAGCCTGAACGGTAGGAACCGGCCGGAGGAACTTGGTGCAGTAGGTATTCACATCGGCGGCGAAATAGCCGCCGCCGAATTCGGCGATTACGACGCTCTGGCCCGAGCCATCGCCGGGCGGGATATTGTAACGCTGTTCCAGATCTGCAGGAGTAACAGGCGGTCGGGTGGCCGCGTGCCGGCCGACCGGCGCGGCGGCCGACTTGCGACGTGCCATGCGCCGCTGATCGAGCCCGAAGACTCCCGTCACGATTCCTTTCAGCTCCGCGGGGATCATGATTGTTCCCTGACGGCCGCGATACTCGCCGTCCCGGGCCGAGCGCATCAGCACCAATCCAGGTTTGAACGCTGCTTCCATCGCCTTCGCCGTTCCGCTGACCGTCATGCTGCGCGTCTCAAGCGATTCTTTTTCGATAACCAGGCCGAACTTCTTAAGCGCTTTTGCCACCTTGTCGGCATCAGCCTGCCGAGCGCCGAATTTTTCGGCGAAAGCAGATGGTGCAAGGGTCTGGCCAACATATTCATCCGCGTCTGGAAGCTTCGGGCCGGCCAGCCCAATGGTGACGACAATCTTTTGACGAGGATCGACGTTGCCGACCCGAGTGGCGTTCGGATCTTTTCCGCGCTTGCTGCCGGGCAGAATTACGTGCTTCTTGCTTGCCATAATGGATCTCCAATCTTCGAAAGAGTTGGCGCGATCTGAACCCACTTGCTTGGAATGAAGCACTCTCGAAACAAACGTTTCTTCGGGCCGTTAATTCGGAAGCTCCTCAGGTTTGCGTCGGAACGTAACGTCTTGACCGGACGCCAGGGCGCTTGCTCCGATTTCTATTTTCAGGTTTGCGTTGCGCTTAATTCCGGCGCGGCCTCGTCGCGCTCTTCCGACGCGGGCTCCCCACGGCGGCCCAACCCGTTCACACCGCTGAACACGGGATGAAAATCTCTTCCAAGAAAGACACGAACCGGGGATCCCTTTTCTTCGGACGCGCGCATGACTTGACCCAAGGACGGTTCCTTCTCTTTGTATCGATAGTAAGTATCGTCTCCGGTATAGCTCAGAATGTATTGTTTCGCCGTTTCTTTGTAGCGCTCCCACACGGGAGTCGTGCGGGCTCGCCCGTGGTGAAAAGCCCATTGCTGAAATGCGGCGTCTCGAAAGAAGTGACGGAAGGACTGATAGAGGTCCTTCGAAGAGTCTCTTCGCATGGCGAGAAGACGCAAGATGACGTGCTGCCATTTCAAGGCAAAGTTGAGCCACCACAAGTAATCGAAGAGAGTGCGGATGGGAACGGGCGCCTTGTCGACCACGGGTTCAAGGTAGAGCCGGAGACGCTCGCCGCGCGCCTCACTGCCCAGGCGGTCGATCATAACTTCATGGAGGACGTTCTCGTAGTTCTCAGCCGCCATGCCCTCGCGCACGTAAGGCTCGAGAATCATACTGCCGAACAACTGATCGCCGAGCTCACCGGTGACGTTCAGCACGTTGGGATCGAGGCTATCGGCAATCGGCGCCCGAATTGGAATCTGTCGATACTTCTCATTAATAAAGGAAAGATAAAACCGGGGATATTCCTGTACCGATTCGCGGGAGAGCAGCACATGGACGCGGCTTCTCTGGTCGCGCTGTTCGGCAGCTTTCATAATTGCAATCAAAGCTGTCGTCGAATCGATGCCTCCCGACCAGAGGACGGCGATGTTGCGTCGCGTTCGAACCGCTTCCGCAACGATTTCGTCGCCCGCGGTATCGCAAAGGTCCGCGAAGCTGGGTGCGCGTTGCACCGGATCTGGGATTTTGTCGAGGATGGAATAGTTGAACCCCTGATCGAGGGAGAAGGTTCGGTCGATCACGCCGCAGTGCATGAAGCGGCAGGCGAGGAAATAGTCACGAGGCAACTGGCGGTCCCGTAATTCGCCGCTCCGGGCCTGTGCAAGATTCAAGAAAAGGATGGGATCGCTGGCCATAGTTAGCTCGAGGCGGCGCGCTTAACGCCGCCGTTTCTTTTCGCGCGCCTGGTGGACTTGTTTGCTTTCCGCTGCATCGGCAACAGTGTCGGCGGGACTTGTACGCTGCTGTAAGAGAACTTTCTCGAATGTTCTGATTGCCAAGCGAGACTCCTCGGCCGCATGGATCCGCGCCTCGATACTTTTTCGACACTCGCTGATCTCGGCGAGCAGGATCTGATGAATTTGTTCTTGGTAGCGTAACCGTGCATAGCGTTTGGCGATGCGCAATTCCTGGCGCGCCGTAAGACGAGGGTCGCGCATCGAAGTGTCGTCGTCACCGAGATTTCTCAACATTGAGTCCCCATTTACGAATGATTCTAGCCTCGCGCCTAAGCGACCACTTTCATGCGATCGGTCGCTTCCAGATGTTTGTGCGGGTAGCCGAAAGCAAGAAAGGTGAACGGATTTGGTTCATCGTGAATGGTTTTCACGCCGTGCGCGTAGTCGGCTGGAATGAAAATCGTCTCTCCAGCCATAACCTGGTGATCGGTACCATCCACATGGACAATTCCCCTGCCACTCACTACGAACAAGATGTGATCGCCGGGATGAACATGCAAGGGAAAGGCTGCCCCGGACTGCATTTCGATGAGATCGATTCCGATGTCATGTCCCTGCACGGTCATGGCGCAGGCGCCCATTCGGCCGCGAATGCCGACCAGTTCGATCCCGCGGTCGTCATGGAGGTGGACCCACTCTCCCTGAAGGACGTTCTTGATGTGATTGGCCCGGTTGAAACTGCGAACTGCCGACTGAAGAACGCTTCTCATACATCACTCCTAAGTACACCAAGAGGCAGCCACACGAACGCGGCGTTCGGGGCATTCAGACAACGCCGCCAGAGTCCTCCGCGAATCCACACGCAGGGACGAAGGAACAAGTAGGGCCAAGCAAGCCTTATCCCAGCCCTACGATTCAGAGAAAAACCGTTAGCCCTCGCGATTAGGCTCGCCGTTTTCGCGAGGGCTCGGTTCGTTTTGTGTCACCCGTCGAAGCCCGCACTTGCGCTGCCACGGTCGCTGATGTTTTCGCGACGGCCTTTTCGATGAGGCTTCCCATGGTTTGTGTGTGGTCTCGAAAGGCGTCCAACCATTGTTCTCGGGTTGCCAGCCTCTGCTCGATGCGGCGCAGGCGAGCTTCCCGTCGCAAAGCCCCGTTGAGGCCTTTCGGTTCCTTTGACAAAGCGCGCGCGAGCCGTTCCTCGCGCTGTTTGGCATTTGCCTTCCATCGTTCCAGTCGTTTTTTTTGTCGAGCTGAAGTTTGCATTACTCAGCCTCCGTGGATTAGCGGACCAACCGCGCAAGGCGCACGCGGCCATGAGGTTTGTTCTGAAGGCGCTTTTGAAGCCGTTTGCGAAATTGTTTCCGGACCCGCCTTGCCAACCCCAGGGCCATCGCTCTGCGGCGGAGTGGCCGGCGTCTCTTGGCTCGCGTCAGCGCCCGCAGTTGCTTGTTGACGTGCCTCTTCAATCGGCTGATTAACTGCCTCCTAAGCCGGCGTGGGCGTATTCTTCCAAGTCGTCGCATAGTTTCATCTCCTTCTCATTCCATCAAAGTGAATGGGTTCAATAAATGCAACTTCTACGGCGCCAGTCGTAAAGACTGCCGAGGTCGAAGCCGCCTGCTTGCGATTCGAAGGATTGACGGAAAAGCCATTCCTCGAATCCAAATTCATGCCGTGACGGATGCCGGCGCGTGCGCAGCGTCTGCCCCTTATGAAGGCTAAGGTTGTTGCGATCTGTCTTCATGAATAATGAAAGCTCCTGGCCAGTGTCTTGACCTCGGGCAGAAAACCAAGGCCGTCGGGACGCCAACCGAGAGGGCCTTCAAGGCTCATGGATCGCTCGTCCCGGCCCTGTAGCACAGGATTGCGCAAGAAAAATGGATCGTTGCCACGGCTGGCTCCCTTCGGCCCGAATCCGACAAATGGTGAATTTTCGGGATGCTTCATCGCCGCGACGGCGGACGTATCGCTCCGCAATCCCAGCCAGTTCGCAGTGGTTCGCAGCCAAGTGTCGGGATCGGCCAGCAAGTCTTCACCGCGCAGCGTGAATTTATTGGCGGCCGGAACCGATTCCAGGAACCGGCAGACGTTCGAGTGCAGCGTGTACCAACCCCTTTGCGGATCGAGAATTCCCGGTTCGGCGATATCGGATTCTGAAATCGGTGGAAAGCTGGAGAGCTGGACAAGCCAATGGTCCGCTTTGATCGGCCCCTTGAGTTTCTCCACATGCGCTTTCAATTTCATGACCGACTCGCCATGCCCGCGAGGGTGGCGCGTTAAGTGGATGAATCGCGCGTTGGGAAAGTTCCGATGAAGCCGTGCGAGTGCC
This sequence comes from uncultured Acidobacteriaceae bacterium, assembly GCA_963844525.1. GTDB lineage: Bacteria > Acidobacteriota > Terriglobia > Terriglobales > Acidobacteriaceae > Sulfotelmatobacter. The sequence continues at coordinate 174,060 of CAWJOM010000001.1, forward strand.
GAAGGCTCGTAGAGCGCATTCGGGCTCTTGTCGACCAGAATCCGGGGGTGAACAACTTCTGCCAGCGATTTAGTTAATTGCTGCGTGGTCCACGCCGAATGCTCAACGAGCCATTCCTGCGCCATCGCGATGGAGCGCTCGGACTGTTGACCGAAAATCAGTTCGGCCACGGTGCGGAGAGTTCCGCTCGCCATGGGATAGGTTGCTTTCGAGCACAAATCGAGCCACTCTCCAACCGTCTCGGCGACGAACAGCCGCAACTCCGGGAGCCCAAAGAGTTGCGGGTGCTGTCCCAGCATTCCACACGTGACCGAAGTGAAGGAACGGGGAGGCGCGAGTAGGAAGATCATTTCAGGCAGCATGCACTGTACGGCCGCACCAACCCGGGATTTGCTGACAGGAGTGATCCGTTGGGCAGAGCGGGAAGATTTCGTCTTCACTGCGCGGCGGGCGCGATTACGAGTACGTTCGATCATTCCAAGACCTTTCTAGGCACCCCGATGGGTGCTGCCGGAGTTAGTTATGCATTGACTGCTTGGATAATCCACTTTGGTTAACCTTTGCACCACCGAGTACCGTCGCCATTTCAGCGACAGTGGGTGATTCAAAGAACTTCCTCAGGGGAAGATTCACCTGCAGGCGGCTGCGCAGTCGACCGACAATCTGAACCGCCAACAGGGAGCTTCCTCCCAGTTCGGTGAAAAAATTGTCGTTCACCCCGACCTGGTTCACCCCCATGACTTCCTGCCAGACTTCGACGACTTTTTTCTCAATATCGTTACGAGGAGCAACGTACGGCAGAGAGGCGTCGGGCCTCGCGTGGACAGGAGGGTCGTTGGTCTTCTTGCTGGGCCTGGACTTGGCACTAGCCTGGAGATCGATCCAACGTTGGACACGCACTCCCAGATCCGTGGTAGAAACAACAACCTGCTGCAGCGACGCCCAGGAGAGAATTCTCCGGAAGACCTCCGCTCCTTCTGCGGGTTCGATGGCGGATTTTGAAGGTTCGTCCCCGAATTGCCAGGTGTCCCAATTGATGCTGATCCATGGCACGCCGGTGGTGAAGTGATGCTGGCTGGCAAAACAGTCCATGAAATTGTTTGCGGCGGAATAGGCAACGTAGCCCAATCCGGCGAGGACCGCCGAGACGGAGGAAAGAAGCAAACAGAAATCCACGTCAGTATCGCGCAGAACCCGCTCCAGGGCGATGAGCCCTCGAATCTTGGAATGGAACTGGGACTCGCATGATTGACGAGTAGCCTGCTCGATTGAGAAGAAGCCGGTGCTACTGACATTTCCAGCCCCGTGAATCACGCCGTCCAGTCTTCCAAAACGTTTGAAAGTATCGTCAATTGCCCGGCGCATCTGGGGTTCGTCGGCCGCATCGGCACGCAAAACGAGCACTTCACCGCCAGCGTCTTCAATGTCTTGGATTCTTCTGATCTTCTCAGTCGTGCTGTCTTCTCCACCGTGTTTCAACTGCCAGTTGGTCCAGTCTTTGCGTTCCGGGAATGATGAACGCGCCACCAGCACGAGCCGGGCGTGGACCAGACGGGCCAGATCCGCGGCCAGAACCAGGCCGATCCTGCCCAAGCCTCCGGTGATGAGGTAGACTCCGCCCTCGCGAAGAAGGGAAATGACGTCGGGGGAGGCTTCCAAGCGGACGGGCTGGAAGATCTGCACCCAGCGCTGCACCCCACGGTACGCGACGACTCGCGCTGCATCGTCGGAGTTGAGTTCGGCCAACAGAACTTGTGTGGCCGCATCATCCTGCGTCTCTTGCAGCATGCTGGCCTCGAGATCCAGGTTGCGACAACGGAGGTTCGGGTACTCCTGCGGAATGGATTTGCACGCGCCCAGCACAGTGGCACGAGACGGACGCAATCGTTCCTCGCCCGTGACCGAGTGCACGAGACTCGTTAAGACGGTGATTTCGACTGCAGACATGACCTTTTGGCGGACGAATGCCTGGGCAAGCGAAAGCAGGCTGTAAAAGCCCAGCTCAAGGTCGCGATCCAGCGAAGTCTGTCCCGGCGAATCGGAGCTGCCCGCACTCCAGGCGTGGAGAACGCGCTGCGGCAATCGATTGCGCCGCTGAAGCTCTCGAATAAGAGACAAATAACTCCTGGAGTTGCTTGCATCGATCGTATAGCTGTCTTCCCCGGCGATGGCGAATCTGGAGCCGAGCGTTACGGTTGTGACGTGATGCTGTTTATCTCTGAGGCCGGCAATGAGATCCTGAACAAGGGGTGAACCGTCGTCAAACACCAGCCACTCGGATATCGATTGGCGACGTCCCCGCAGCGAAGGCAACATTCCGTAATTCCATGACGGCACGTAGAACCAATCGGCGATGTCGGGCTTCTTGGGGTTGGCAAGGTCGGAGACGGCTGCGGCGCTGCGCTGAGGCGAGTCGATCCAATAGCGTTGCCGCTCGAAAGGATAGTTAGGAAGGTGCACGCGATGCCGGCGCTCGTGCCGATGAAAAGCATTCCAATCAATCTTGACTCCCGACGTCCAGAGCCGTCCAACAGAAGTCAAGAGAGACTCCACGGACGAAGACCGATCTCGAGGGCCAGGCAGAGAGGCCGCGAACACGCGCTCCTTGTCCTGTGGACGAGAATGTTGTTGCGCGAGTGTGATGAGTTGCCGGCCGGGACCAATCTCGAGAAAGACGCGCGGAGTGGTTTTCAATAATTCGCGCATTCCGTCCGAAAACCGAACGGTCTGTCTTAGTTGTCGGATCCAATACTTCGGATCGCGTGCCATCTTGGGGGTGATCCAGCTGCCGGTCACATTGGAGATATAGGGAATCTGGGGAGCTGCCAGTTTTTGCGAAGCGACTCGCTCGCCGAACTCGTCCAGGATGGGTTCCATCATGGGCGAATGGAATGCGTGCGATGTGCGCAGTCGCGTGCAAGTAATTTCCTTGGATGCGAGCCGTTTTTCGAAGCGATCGATCGCTTCAAAAGGTCCGGCTACGACGCACAATTGGGGAGCATTGACGGCGGCAATGTTGAGTTCCGGTTCAAGCCAGGCTGCGATTTCGGCTTCGCCGGCGGGAACAATCGTCATAGCGCCAGCCGGCAAGCTCTGCATGAGCTTTCCTCGCGCGGCTACCAGCTGGAGCGCGCTTTCGAGAGCTAACACGCCCGATAAGCAGGCAGCCACATACTCGCCGATGCTGTGCCCCATCATGGCAGAAGGCCGAATTCCCCATTCCATCCAGAGTTGCGCGAGCGCATATTCGATGGCAAACAAGGCCGGCTGGGTAATCGCAGTCTGGGTGAGCAAATGAGAGGCCTGCTTGCCAGATTGCGAATCCGGATAAATAATTCCGCGGAGATCGGCCTGAAGGTGCTCTTTCAGAATTTCAAAGCACCGCTCGAGTTGGCTGCGGAATGTGGGTTCAAACCGATAGAGATCTGCCGCCATGTTGATGTATTGAGATCCCTGGCCGGTAAACAAAAAAACTACCGAAGGCTCGAGGGCCGGGGCCGCGGCCGAAACCAAACGATTGGCATCACGCACCTCCAACTGTTTCGCGGCCTCGCTGGGCTTGCGAAGCAGCAAGGCGCTGCGGTGGGTATAGGAGCGCCTTTGATGCGAGGTATAGGCGATATCCGAAGGCTTCAGGCCGGGATTCAGTTTGAGGAATTCGCTCAAATCGCCAGTCAGCGACTCCAGAGCCGGTGCGCTCCTTGCCGACCAGCAGAGAAGTTGCCAGGGGCGTGCGTCGGCTCCGCTGGACGTATCCGGAGCCTCCTCGAGGACCAGATGAACGTTCGTTCCGCCAATACCAAACGCGCTGACGCCGGCCCGTAGCGGCGTGCCATTCCTTTTCCACTTCGCGAGTTTTGCGTTCACATAGAACGGGCTGCCGGCAAAGGGGATGCGCGGGTTGGGTGACTTAAAGTGAAGGCTGGGAGGCAGTTCCTTGTGCCTTAGCGATAGAACGGTCTTGATCAGACTGGCGATTCCCGCGGCGGGATCCAGGTGGCCAACATTGGTTTTCACCGAGCCCAGCGCGCAAAAATATTTTTTCTTCGTATGGAACCGAAACGCCTTGGTGAGGGCCGCAACTTCGACCGGGTCTCCGATCGCCGTTCCAGTACCGTGCGCCTCCACGTAGCTGACAGAATCCGATGTGACCCGGGCATTCGCAAGAGCCCTGCGGATAACTTGAGCCTGCCCTTCCAAGCCCGGTGCGGCATAACTGGATTTAGCTGCGCCATCGTTGTTCATTGCACCGCCGCGAATCACGGCGTCAATACAATCGCCATCGGCGAGAGCCTGGTCCAGTCGCTTGAGCACTACCACGCCGGCTCCATTGCCGAATACGACTCCGGTGGCCTTGGAATCGAATACGCGACAGTGTCCGTCAGCCGAATAGATTCCGCCGGGCTCGTGGAAGTACCCGGATTTCTGCGGCACGCGCACGCATACACCGCCCGCGAGAGCCATGTCGCAATTGCCGCTGCGTAGACTGTCCGCGGCCAGACATACTGCAACCAGGGAGGTGGAGCACGCAGTCTGAACGCTCACGCTTGGTCCCGTTAGGTTGAGTTTGTAGGAGACGTGGGTGGTTAGATAATCTTTGTCATTTCCGATGAGTACTTGCAGCAGCCCTACCAGGCCCATGAACTCCGGATTGCTCTCCAATTCATACATGTAAGAGCTCATGCCGCATCCGGCAAAAACGCCGATCGAGCCGGGATATTGTCCGGGATCGTAGCCTGCGTTTTCGAGCGCATGCCAGCAGCACTCGAGGAAAATGCGCTGCTGAGGATCCATGCTTTCGGCCTCTCGCGGAGAGATGCTGAAAAATGGGGCATCGAAAAGGTCGATGTCTTCCAGAATGCTTCCGGCATTGACATAGTTGCGTTCGGCCATGAGCGCGGGGTCCACTCCAGAGGCGATGAGTTCCTTCCGGCGATAGAAGGAGATACATTCGACGCCAGCCCTAAGGTTCCTCCAGAATTCGCGGAGGTTCGGCGACTTGGGAAAACGGCCCGCCATGCCGATAATAGCGACGTCGGAAGAAGTGCCAGCTCGCGAAACCATGGAGAAACGCACCTTTATGCTTCATGCCGCTTACGGGCCAGAAGCTAGCCAGTGACCTTGCTTGAATCATTAACTGCTTGCGGAGCTGTAACCCGGGCTCCGCGCCTGCCAGCCTGCGACAGTTGTTGTCCTAGAACCCTGAGCAGAAGTGGCTGCGACGAACCATTCAGATAAAAATGACCTCCGGGAAAAATGCGCAAGTGAAACGTGCCGCGTGTCTGCTCGCGCCAGGCCAGAAGTTGCTCGCGATTGATCTTTCGATCATCAATGCCCCCAAACCCTGAGATAGGAAAATCGAAGGGCTCTTCCGGCGAATACGAAAAACTCTCGCACAGGGCAAAATCCGCCCGCATCACGGGCAGAAATAACTCGGCCAGTTCAGGATCGCGTTCCATCCCATCCGGAGAGCCGTAGCGCTCGTTCAATTCCTGAAGGAAGAAGGACTCCGGCATCTGGTGCATGGGGGGCGCGGGATCGATGAGCTGGGGAGCGCGGAAGCCGGAAACGAACATATGTTTCAGAGAGATCTGATGGCGCCGACGGAGTTCGCGCGCCATTGCGAAAGCAATGAGAGCTCCCATGCTGTGCCCAAAAAAAGCAATTGGAACCTCCACATGTTCGGAGAGAATCTCGCCGAGAACGCGGACCAGTTCCGAAATGTCGGTAAGGGTCTGGTCCACCCAACGGCTTTCATGGCCGGGGAGCTCCACGGCGCAGACCTCGATTTCCGCAGGTAACAGTGCAGGCCAGGTTCGATAAATCGACGCGCCCCCGCCGGCATAGGGGAAGCAGAACAGCCGCAGGCTCGGATAGATCGGCCTTTGCTTTGGCCAGATGAACCACGTGTTGGCAGTCAGTCTGCTCATCGGTGCAATCTCACAGGTCAGGAAGTCTGCAGCCCTGACCACTGGTTCGCTTTGCGGGGCACGGACATGATCGATGCGACCGGTACTCGCCTCCCCGCCTGCACGGCGGCGTCCACTACCCCAGCCAAATCATTGATCGTGGGATTTTCGAATATCGCGCGCAGGGGAATCTCCACCTGGTGGGTACTTTGAATGAGCGAAACCACCCGCGCGGCGACAAGCGAATGCCCTCCGAGGTCGTTAAAGAAGTTGTCATTTACGCCCACCTGCTCCCATCCCAGGAGGTCCTCCCAAATCCGGGCCAAGGATTTCTCAGTCGGAGTACGAGGCGGGGATGACGCGTTCTCGGCATCCCGTTCCCTGCGCCCTGCCGAAGGTAGAGCAGCGCGATCAATTTTGCCGTTGGGCTTCAGCGGTAACTCATCGAGCAAGACGAATGCGGCTGGAACCATGTGTTGTGGAAGTCTGTCGCGCAAAAAACTCCGAAGAGCAGAGATCTGCAGGCTCGATTCCTCGCGTGGGACTACATACGCAACCAGTTGTGCATCGCCAGCGCCATTTTCTCCGAGGAGCACGATTGCGCTTGAGACTTCTTCATGTCGGCACAGAACGCCGCTCACCTCACCGAGTTCGATTCGATATCCCCGGAGCTTCACTTGGTGATCCGAACGACCTAAATGTTCGATGTTTCCGTCCGGTAAGTAGCGAGCACGATCACCGGTCCGGTACAACCGGTCCGCTGGGGAAAACGGATTGGCGATGAACTTGGCTTTCGTGAGGTCAGGGCGGTTTAAATATCCGCGCGCGACCCCCAAGCCGCCGATGCAGAGTTCTCCAGGGATCCCGATTGGAACCGGGTTCAGGTGCGGATCGAGCACATAAGTTCGTACGTTGGCGATAGGCCTTCCAATGGGGATTCCATGTTCGGGTTGCGATTCGAGGACAGGGTCATACCAAGTCGCATCCCAGACTTCCGAAGTGCCATAGAGGTTGTAGAGCACGGAAGCCGGCATCTCCGCAGAAAACTGGTCGAACAGTTCCTCGGAAAGTGGTTCTCCACTCGATACCCAGAAAGTCAATTTCGGTAGTCGTTCCTGAAGGTCAGGAAAGCGGTCGAGCAATGCCTTCAGCAGGGACGGAACGACCCAGATGCGGGTAACGCCGCAGTCTGCTAATTCGCCAACCATTCCCGACAGAGACTTCACCGATTCGTCCCCGAGAACGAGCGTGGGTATGCCTTCGAGTAAAGGGCCAAGCAATTCCCAGAGGGAATCCACGAAGTTGAGCGGGGTGCGTTGGCACATGATCTCGCCTTCGACCAGGGGGTAGGCGTCTTTCATCCACCGCAGGCGGTTGAGGACCTGTCGATGCTCAACCGCCACGCCTTTCGGTTTTCCAGTGGAACCGGAGGTATAGATGCAATAGGCGAGAGAATTCGGTGAAATCGAGGAATGCAGGCTGGCCGGATCCTTGCCCGCAATTTCTGCACTCGCTGCATCGAGAAGGATCGTTTTTGACGGATTGTTTTTAAACCGGTCTACATACTTAGAATCGGTAATCAAGGCGAAGGCACCTGCGTCCTCGAGAATGAAATTCAACCACTCTGATGGATAGGCGGGATCGAGAGGCAAATAGGCTCCGCCCGATTTGAACACCGCCAGCAGGACGACAGGCAGCTCAAGGGACCGCTCGAGGCAGACTCCAACCAGGAGTTCGTGTCCAACCCCGAGATCGTTTAGCCTGCGCGCCAGCTGATTCGATCGTTGATCGAGTTGTCCGTAGCTCAGTTGCTGGCCAGCGCAGAAGAAAGCTGAGGCGTCCGGTTGGCGTTTCACCTGGTCCTCGAAATCGTCCAGCAAGCTGCGATCAAAATCGTAAGCGTGCAGGGTCGAGTTCCAATCGATCATTATTTGCTGGCGTTCTGCCGGTGAAAGCAGATTCAATTCGGAGATTCGTTTCTCCGCGTTGGCCACGATGTCTTCTAACAGATTCTGGAAGTGACTCGACATTCGCACAATCGTGCTTTCGTCAAACAGATCGGTGTTGAACTCGAATCGTCCTTTGAGCTGGTTATCGTCTTCCCACAGGGTGCACGTGAGATCCAATGCCGAGGCGGAACGCTCAACCTGCATGACGGAAACGCCGGGGACGGGTTCTTGCCCTCCCCGCGTCGGAACATTGACTAACTGGAACACCACCTGGAAAAAAGGATTTCGGCTCAGATCTCGTTCCGGCTGAAGTTCCTGCACCAACCTTTCAAACGGCATCTCCTGATGAGCGTAAGCGCCCAGCGCCATCTCGCGAACCCGGCGTAGGATTTCCTTGAACGAAGGATCGCCCGACAAGTCTGTGCGCAAGACCAAGGCATTGACAAAGAACCCAATCAACTTCTCGATATCCAGCCGGTTGCGACCGGCGACGTAGGTACCGACGACGACATCTTCCTGTTCGGTATAGCGGAAGAGCAAGACTTGAAATGCTCCCAGGAGTGTCATGAACAAGGTAGTGCCCTCGTGTTGGCTCAGGGATTTCAAGCCGCGAGCGACTGCACTCGGTATGGAAAAGGCGAATTCGGAACCGCAGAAGCTCTGAACCGGAGGCCGGGGTCGATCGAGAGGCAATTGCAGAGTTGCTACTCCGTCCAACTGGGTTCGCCAGTAGCCGATTTGCTCTTCGATCACCTTGCCCTGCAGAGCCCCACGTTGCCAGAGTGCGAAATCTGCGTACTGGATCGGCAGATCCGGCAGTGGCGACGGTTTGCCGTCCGCATACGCGGCCCACAACTGCTCGAACTCGTCCCAAAATATCTCCATTGACCATCCGTCGGCGATGATGTGATGCATGGTCAGGAGAAAGATGTATTCGTCGTCCTCGAGTTGCATCAGGTCGGCGCGCAACAACGGTCCATGCGGGAGATCGAAGGGTCGCCCCGCGGCATCAGCGACGATCTGAGCAGCCGCCTTCTCGGCGTCGAACCGGTCGAGATGGCGCAAGTCCGTGACGGGCAGGGGCACGATCAGCTGCGGCGCGATTACCTGAGCAGGCTGGCCATCAATCACCTGGAATGTCGTCCGCAACGACTCATGCCGCCGGATCACTTCGTTCAAGCTTCGTTCCAAAAGATCCGCTTCCAGCGAAAAACTGAACCGCAGGCTGTCGGTGCAATTCAGAATGCTGTTTTCGGGCACTAGTTGATCGAGAAACCAGAGCCGTTCCTGGGCAAATGACAACGGCACTTCGCGCCCTGCGGGACGGGGCGGAATGTTGCGAGCAGGCGCCGTCGCGGGGCCAATGCCACGGAGCCGCCTTTCTAGCAATGCTCTCTGAGATGGCGAGAGGTGAGCACGCTGCTGCGAAATTTCGATCGGTTTCAAGATGTGCGATCCTCCAAAATCATCTCTCGCGTAATAAGTCCTGTGCCGCCGCATCGGGCATCTCGCCGATGGCCGCAATCAGCAATTCTTCAATCACCAACGCCAGCTCTGCGACTGTTGGATATTCAAACAAGCTTCGCAAAGGAAGTTCCACATCAAAGGCCTCTCGCACACGGGAAACAAGTTGAGTCGCCAGCAGAGAGTGCCCACCGAGGCGCGTGAACAGGTTGTCGAATCTCCCCACTCGCGCAACGTTCAATACTTCGCTCCAAATCTTAGCCAGGCGTTCTTCCGCAGGCGTGCGAGGAGCGGCAAATTCCGATTCGAGGTTCAGCAAGCTTCGGCCGGGCGAAGGTAACGCTCTCCGATCGATCTTGCCGTTGCCGTTCCGAGGCAGCTCCTGTAAGACGACGAATGCCGAAGGAATCATGTACTCCGGCAGTCGTTGCTCGAGATACTCGCGCGCCTCGGCCACGATCTTGCGATTGATCCTCACTTGCAACGGACGGTTCGCGGATTGCGAAAGATTTTGTTGGGGCGGGATGGGGCATCCGAAATCAACCATCTTGGCTGATTCCTTGGCGTTGCGTGGACGGCTGAGAAAATCGCAGAGTCCAACTGTGTCATTTCCCGACCAGCCGAGGAGTACGTCTCGTGTCAGATCAGCTCCCAGGGCCCACAGTGCCTCCGGTTCCACCGCGTCATCCGTTGTGTCGTGCACTGCCGACTCCAGGTCGGAGACGGTTGTTGGGCCGTCCGGCATGGCAAGAAGGTCGACAGCCTTCAGCTCCCGCTGAAGGCGGGCATTCGGTATGTTACGCACCCCGATCGTTGTCTCGCGATTGAGATCCAGGAGCTCTCGCAAGCGGGATACTTCGCCCACTTCCTCCCAGTCCAGCCATTGCGCATCGACAGAGCGCCTTTCGGTGCCAAACTCGAGGACGACGTCGTAGCGAAACCGCGTGAGTTCATTCCGCGCCCATCCGCGCTTGGGTTGGATTTCAACATTGCTGATTGCGGGGAGTACAGTCTTCAAGCGTTCAAAAAATGCGGGATGAAGAACGAGCTCTTCTTCCTGTTCGCAACGAGTTGCAACCCGCTCGCGCAACTGACTGCACAGATCCGAGGGTTCGGCGCGCCGCAACTCGAGGCTCGCGTGAAACGCTTCAAGCAGCGCCATGTTGCGTAAATCGCCCAGGAAAATATGACCGCCCGGCACCAGCAGCGCAGCGCTTCGTTCCAGCACGCGCATTAGATAGTCCGCACTGGGGAAGCACTGGACGACGGAATTCAGAATAACTGCGTCGAACGTTTGCGGCTGAAATCCATCAAGATCGTCAGCGGCTCGTTGCAACAGAGTTACGTGGTCCAAACCGAGGGTCTTACGTTCCTTCTCGACGAAATCCAGGGCGACCGAAGAGAGATCGGTGCCAAAATATTGCTCGCAGTCGCTAGCGATCCGGAATAGAAGCAACCCGACGCCACAACCGATCTCCAGAACGCGCCGTGGACGTAGCCGCCGAATCGCGGCTGAAATGTGCTCAACCCGCTCCTCCAAGTCCTCCACGGAAATTGGCAGGCCGGTTTCGGCACTATCCCAGCCCACGGTGTTGAAGGTGGGAATGTTCGACGGTGAGGGACGACTGTAGATTTCATCATAGATCGCGCGCCATTGGGATATGTGGTCCTGCGCCATCGCCTCGATGGAAAAACTCTGATCACCTTGTTCAAGGCTTGTGGGTGGGGTATCCGCGAAGGACGAAAAAGCGCCGGGTTCGAGAACAATGTAGGCGATCAACCGAGTGCCATTGGTTTCGTCCTCCAGGGCGGAGACGGCGCAGGCTTGAACTGAAGGCGCCAAGCTTAACGTCTTTTCGATTTCCCCCAATTCAATTCGGAAACCGCGCAGCTTAACCTGGTCATCGAGCCGGCCCAAATATTCGATGCTTCCATCTTCCAGATAACGCCCACGATCTCCGGTCTTGTACAGTCTGGCACCGGCCACAGCTGAAAATGGGTCGGATATGAACTTCTCTTCGGTAAGTTCGGGGCGATTGAGGTACCCACGAGCCAAGCCCGCGCCGCCAATATGGAGCTCTCCCGGAACACCGATAGGGGTCGGGTTCCCATCTGAATCGAGAATGTAAATTTGTGTGTTACCAACCGGCCGCCCGATAGGAACCACGTTGATGTGCTCGCCCGGCACGCAAGTCATGAACGTAGCCCCGATCGTTGCCTCGGTAGGGCCATAAACATTGTTCAACTCGGCCTTCGACATCGCTAGAAATTTGTTTCGCAGAGGCACGGATAATGTTTCACCACCACACGTGACTCTGCGCAGCGCGTGACAGTCAAGAAAGCCGTCGCTCGACAAAAGCACCTCAAGCAATGAGGGGACCAGGTCGATGGCCGTGACCTGTTCTTCTGCCAAGAGCTTTAGAAAATATTCAACGTCAAGGTGCGGCTCGGGAGGAGTGACCACCAATGTAGCTCCGGCAATCAGTGGTCCGAAAATCTCCAGGACCGAGGCGTCAAAACAGTACGGATATTTCTGCGGCATTCGGTCTTCCACCGTCAAGGGAAACTGCTTCTGCATCCAGCAAAGGTGGTTGCAGACCGATCGATGCTCAATCATTACGCCCTTGGGAGTTCCTGATGATCCCGAGGTATAAATCACATATGCCAGTCCAGAGGACGTTAGGGGAACGTTCGGGTTTTCGCCAGGAAGATCCCCTAGCGGCCAAACTTCATTCAGCAAAAGGCGCTCGCCTTGGAAAGAGCCAACATTGGGCGCTGATTTTTCGTCCGTGATCACGAATGCTGGCTGAGAGTCCTGCAATAAGTAAGCTGTGCGCTGGCTGGGATACCCGGGGTCGATGGGCAGGTATGCGGCGCCGGCCTTCAGAATTCCCAGCAGAGCCGTGACCAGTTCTAGCGATCGCTCCAGAGAGATCGCGACCAATGTTTCGGGGCCGACCTGTTGCGACATCAGATAGTGCGCGAGCTGATTCGCCCGACGATTCAGTTCCGCATAGGTGAGTGCCTGCCCTGCAAACGTGGCAGCGATCGCGGCGGGACGGAGTTCCACTTGCTGCTCCACGAGGTGGTGAAGGCAGGAGTCGCGGGGAAACTCGAAATCGGTCTGGTTCCACTCCACCACAATTCGGTTCTTCTCACGTTCGGTCAGCATTGGTAGCTCGGCAATGGGACGATCGGGACCTCGGGTGATGGACTCGAGCAGAGTAAGAAAGTGGTCGCTCATGCGCCGAATCGTCGGGGCATCAAATAAGTCGGTGCTGTATTCGATGTATCCGGAAACGCCCTCAGATGATTCCCACAAGTCGAGAGCCAGATCGATGTTGGCGGTTCCTTTCTGCACCTCCAGAAGCGCGGAGTCATCGTTCGTGGCGTCGGGACGAGTCCCACTAAACAGTTGGAAACTGACCTGAAAGAGAGGATTTCTGCTCATATCGCGTTCGGGCTGAAGCTCCTTGACCAATCTTTCAAACGGAAGGTCCTGGTGCGCGTAAGCCTCGAGTGCGACCTCTCGGACACGCGCCAACAGCGCCCGGAAAGAGGGATTGGCAGATAAATCGATTCGCAGGACAAGAAAATTTACGAAGAATCCGATGAGGCGCTCGAGTTCGGGACGGGTGCGTCCCGCAACCGGAACTCCAACGACCACCTCGTCCTGCCCCGAATATCGGTGAAGGAGAATTTCGAAGGCGGCCAGTAAAGTCATGAACAGCGTTGCGCCTTCCGCTCCGCTGAGCCGTCTCAGTTCATGACAGAGGGCGTAAGAAAGCTCCACTTTTTGGCGAGCCCCCTCGGAGGTCTGGGCAACAGGGCGAAAGTGGTCCGTCGGAAGCTGTAGTTGGGGCAGATCCGAAAGTTGCCTGGTCCAATATGCCAGATGGGTCGCCGCGGATTCGCTCTGCAACCAATCCCGTTGCCAGACGGAAAAATCCGCATACTGGATGGGGAGTGCGCGCAACGGCGACTGCCGGCCCTCTGCGTAGGCGGTCCAGAGCCGCTCGAGCTCATCCCAGAAAATATTCATGGACCAGCCGTCCGCGATGATGTGATGCAGAGTGAGCAGAAAAACATAATCTTCTTCCGCCAAACGTAGCAAAGTAGTGCGGATGAGCGGACCTTCGCGAAGATCGAAGCCTCCGCGCGCTTCCTCGGTAGCCAGGCGTGAAGCGGTCTGCCTGCGTTCCACGTCATCAAGGTGGCGCAAGTCGAGCACGCGCAGTCGGGCCCGGCCAGACCGTGCGATTGCCTGCATCGGCTCCCCATTGACCAGGCGGAAGGTCGTTCGGAGCGACTCATGACGTTGCACTATGTCGGTCAAGCTGCGTTCGAGCAGATGCAACTCTCCGGCCGGAAATGACAGTTGAACCGCATTGTCAACGTTGTAAGAGGCGCTTCCGGGAATCAATTGATCCAGGAACCATAACCGCTGCTGGGCCGAGGACGTGGGAAATAGAACGGCACCTTCAGAGGCCGTGAAAGCTGGCCGTGATGCACTCGCGCCCGCCGACAGAAGACTCTCGGTCTTCTCGGCCGCGAAACCACGCGTTTGAAGGGACGGTATAAGCGGAGACACCACTGAGGTGAAAGTCGCCGGATGGACTGACCGGAACATCTAAACTCCTTCCGGCCTGGCTCATATCTCTCGTGCTCGCGGCTAACTCAACATGAGTCACCGTCCTAGGCCTGTTCGCACGACAGCAAAAAAAGAGACAGGCTGAGTATCCGTTCACCAAAACCTAAAATCGTTTGAACCTCGTAGGAACCGGTGTTATTATGTCCGGGCTTTTACCGCATACCCGGCCAAGATTTCATTTCTGCCCTGCAAACCTGGAGGTTCTGAATGCCGAAGTTAGTTCACTTCGAAATTGCTGCTGACCACCTGGACCGAGCCGTCAAGTTCTATTCCAAAGTTTTCGAATGGAAAATTCGCAAGCTCGATGACGACGACGAATATTTCTTAATCGATGACGACGATGACACAGGCCTTACCGGCGGCCTGATGCAACGCGTATACCCCTCGGACTCAACCATCAATACTTTCGACGTAGGTTCCATCAACGCGTTCGCACGAAAGATTACAGAGGCTGGAGGAAAAGTTCTTGCGCCCAAAATCGCGCTGCCGAAACTCGGATATGTGCTTTACTGCCAGGACACCGAGGGAAACACCTTCTGCATCATGGAATTTGATGACGCGGCGCGATGAGAGCTCCAGTTGTGCGACTTGGTGAGAAGCACGGCTATCCTCGCATCGCCTCGTTGTCTGCGATGTGAGTTCGGTCGATTCACTCTGATCTGGTTTTCCGATTAGCCCTGTATGATGAGGGTCCGAGACGGGAACAGGGATGGGACCGATCGATAGGCGTGAAAAGCGTGGTAGCCCACCGTACATAACGGACACCTCAAAGAGATTTACGACAAGTGGCCCTGAGGGGAAGAACGCCCAATTGGACGTAGCATAAGCACGGGCATCGGAGATGTCAAGATAAGATTCAGAGAAACAGCATCACATTCAGTGAATGTTTGTTCGCAATTTGTAAACTGTCGGAGGTATAACTGCCCGCATAACCCCTTAAGTCTTATGCGGCGCACCGCCGATAAGCAGCCATAGTTAATAAGCTTTCGAGTTTCGGCGATGTTCGTAATTTGTAACAAGACGGCTGCACGGCCGAATGCAACGCAAAAAAGCGGTCAATAGCTCCGATCGCCCGCGATCGAGGAGAATGTAAGCACCTGGCCTGCCAGTTACCCACCGGCATTGGCGATGTGCTCTGCAGACTTGTTGCTCTAAAGTTTCGGCATCGAATGTCCGCTAACATGCATCTCCTGTTCAGCGCGTTCGATCATGTAGTGATTGGTGGTCGGAGAACTAAAATCGTTGTCGCGTTCTCTAGTCAACCACCCGTCCTGGGAATTTCGCAGCATTTCGCGTCTGAGGTGTCTTATGTCGACCACGACGGACTGTCCCACGCAAGTTCATCCCAGAGTTGAGCAATTCATCAAGAGCCCGAAGAACCTCTACATCGCTGGAAAGTGGGTCGGGGCGATTTCGGGAAAAACGTTTCCCACCTTCAACCCGGCCACGGGCGAGGTTTTGGCACATATTGCCGAAGGCGATCGTGAGGACATTGATCGTGCGGTGCAGGCGGCGCGTGCAGCCTTTGACTCTGGGCCCTGGCCCGAGATGACCGCTTCACAACGCGGACGGCTTGTGTGGAAGCTTGCGGATCGGATTGAGGAGCACCTCGAAGAATTCGCTCAACTCGATAGTTTGGACAACGGAAAACCGCTCGCGGTCGCGCGTGAAGCTGATGTGCCGCTAGCGGTTGATCTTTTCCGATACATGGCAGGATGGGCGACGAAGATCGAGGGAAATACCATTCCGATTTCCGCCGGCTCGAAACAGGGGAAGTACTTCGCCTACACAGAGAGAGAGCCGGTGGGAGTTGTCGGGCAAATTATTCCATGGAATTTTCCTCTGCTGATGGCGGCCTGGAAACTCGGCCCTGCGCTTGCGGCGGGCTGTACGGTCGTGCTGAAGCCTGCAGAACAGACGCCGCTAAGCGCGCTGCTGCTCGCGGAAATGATCGCAGAGGCGGGGTTTCCGGACGGCGTCGTGAACGTGGTGCCGGGATACGGAGAGACGGCAGGTGCCGCGCTCGCTTCCCATCGGGCTGTTGACAAGATCGCATTCACGGGTTCGACGGAGGTAGGCAAGCTGATTCTGCAATCGGCGGCAGGAAACTTGAAGAAGGTGTCTCTGGAGCTGGGGGGCAAATCTCCGAATCTGGTTTTTGCGGACGCTGATATGGATGTTGCAATTCCTGGCGCTGCAAACGCGATCTTCTACAATCAGGGCCAGTGCTGTAGCGCGGGTTCGCGATTGTACGTGGAACGGAGCGTCTTCGACGAGGTTGTGAGCGGCGTCGTAGAGGAGGCGAAAAAAATTAAAATTGGCCCTGGGTTTGAGCCGGGCACTTCCATGGGGCCGCTCGTCTCCCAAGAGCAGTTAAATCGCGTTTGCAACTACCTCGAATCGGGGTTCCATGAGGGCGCGGAAGCGATTGTTGGCGGACATAAAATATCCGGACCAGGCTATTTCGTCGAGCCCACAGTGATCGTGAAAACCAATTCCCGCATGAGGGTTGTGCGTGAGGAGATCTTCGGGCCCGTGGTGTGCGCACAACCTTTCGAGAGCATCGATCAGGTTGTGTCTGAAGCAAACGAGAGCGAATTTGGCCTTGCCGCCGCGGTGTGGACACGTGACATCAGCCAAGCACACCGTATGGCCAAGAAACTGCGAGCCGGTACCGTTTGGATAAATTGCTACAACGTCGCCGACGCCGCGCTACCCTTTGGAGGATATAAGCAGTCGGGGTGGGGCCGAGAGATGGGTCACGAAGCCTTAGAGTTGTACACGGAAGTTAAATCGGTTTGTACGGCGATCTAGCATCGCCCCCGGTTCGTGGAGAAAGAATTGAGGTTCCCGGTCTTACATGGACGGAAAAAAAGAGGCGGGTCCGGTAAAGGCGAAGTTTTCGTGCGTTGTAGATCAAGACCCGAGGTTCATTCGCCAAGCGCTGGTCTGGGCGTCGAGTTTACTCGCGTACGCGCGCCAAGAGCCTGACACAATCCTGGTTCACACGATCGGCACTTTGGACTCAAAGTACAGCCGGATATTGGAGTCCTGGGGGATTGAGACTTATCCCGTCCAGCCCTTTGACCCAAGGCACGCGAAGTCCAATAAATTGAGCCAACTCGAAAACGAGTCGCTGTATTCCGCAGACTACGCGGTGCTCTGCGACTGCGACACCGCTTTTTGCGGAAGCATCTCCCCTTGGATCGAAGGGGATTGCATTCGAGCTCGATCAGCCTCCCGCGAGGGTTTGCGACCACATCAGTGGGAACGGATTTTCCGCACGGCGGGGCTAGAGTTGCCGGCATGGACGGGCGCGCTTCTGACAGGAGGGAAGACGCTGCCAACGTACTGCAACGGAGGTCTCTACATCGTACCGCGAGTGATTCTCCAAGATCTTCGCAAGACCTGGTGCAAATGGGATCGCTGGCTACTCGATAATTTCGAGGGACTCAGGCCGGTCGCGGCCTATATCGACCAGATCTCTTTCGCCTTGAGCTGCGAGGAATTGGGATTCCATATCAACTATCTTCCGATCGAGCTCAATTTCCCGGCCATGGCTGGTATTCGCTTCCAATCCTGCGGTTGGAGCGGCGACGCGATTCATCCGCTTGTCTTGCACTACCACCGCACCGACAACCGAGGCCTGTTGTTGCCGTCCAGAATAGCTTCGGTAAACCAAGAGATAGAGAAAATAAATTTACTGATCAAACAGGATTGGACGAACCCCGAGTGCCCAAAACCCGGCGCAACCATGTTTTTCCCGTAAGAGCTTTCTAGATTGAGCTCTGCCCACTGGATTTCGAACGATTGCTTCACTTATCAAAGTGAGTCACGAACGCCTGTAATCTGACTCTGGGGGACGGATTCTCGTGTTACACCGCACCCCATCAATAAGGAATCTGCGAATTCGCAGAGGCGATGCACCGGCGGCAGGTTTCCGAATTTCGCAATGAGGTCACGTTGCGCCTCAGTCGTCAGATTCGCCGCCATTTCTCTCGCTGTACCTGGCCCGTACCGCATTGCGAAAGTTGCCCGGCGTCCCCGTCTGAACAGTGCTGTGTCCTCGTCGATATCTCGGGAATCGTCGACGGCCTGATAGGCCTCTCCCAGCAATAGACCAATGCGCTTAAGAGTGGCGACATCGCTCGCTTTGGCGCCGGACAGGGTCGGCCCCAGTGTGAGTGCGAGACGGAGGAGTGCGGATGTCTTCCAATTGCGCACCGACCCTTCCCTGTCCCGTTCGTCCTTGCTCCGCGTCGAAGAGGGTTCGAGGTCGGCGGCTTGGCCGGTGATTTGCGCGCCAACGCATTCGCTCAGTTCACCGAAAGCTCGATTTCCAGCGGCAATATCAAGGGGTGCCTTGTGAACGACGATGTAGGAAGCTGCATTCATGAGAGCGAGCGCCACGACAATGGCGAGGCCTTCCCCGTAACGGATATGCAGACAAGCGCGCCCGCGTCTTTCGCGCGCGTCGTCCATTGCCGGAAGATCATCGAGAATGACTGCGCTGGCATGAAGGTATTCCACGGCGACGGCTGCGGTCAGAGCATCCTCATCATTTGCGGCAACCAGCTCAGACGACAGTACAGCCAACACTGCGCGAAGACGCTTGCCGCCTGGAAACACCGCATCATACAGAGCCTCGTTGAAAAGAAAGTTGTCCCTCGTGCGCGCGGTCGGCAAGTGTTGTTTGAGAGCGGCCTCAATCCGCGGTTGAATCTGGCAGGTGAAGGCCGCCAGGCTTTCAGGGTCCCTCGTCATCAACTGTTGTCGCATCATGAGGCTTTAACCTGGTTCCGAGATGGAAGTATCACTCAAGAGCAGCGCGCGCAGGCAGAAAGCGGTGGTCAGAGTTGTGCTCTGGTAGGTGGCTACGCGCGCGATTTTCCCAATAGCCCGTCCGATTTCCATTTGTATCCAGGGCGAAGCGACCCAGCTTCCGTCAGCATGCTGGAGCGCGAACAGCGCTTGCACACCACTCCGCAGTTCCATCGAACTCTGTTCCGGTGCCGCGTCTCTCAATCCGGCAACGCTGAAAGATGTCTGAAGGGGTGTGGAAGACGCATTCCCCAAGAAGTCGCCGTCGCGTAGAGCGTCGAGCAAGAACCGGCAAGCGCGAGCCTTGGCGTGATCACCGATTCCAATCGCGCGGAGCAAGCGAACGCCCAGGGCTGTGCCGTAGGCGGGCCCGACATACCAGGTGGCCCGCCAGCTTCCATTCGGCTGCTGCATTTCGATCAATTTGGAGGCGCCCCGGCGAATCGCCTCTTCGTATCGATCCGGCTCCCACAACCACAGTGCGTAGTAGAAGTGAGCCATCACGTCTGGATCCGCGCCTGTTCCCCAGAAGTTTTGGATTGCCCATTGCATGCGGACTTGATCGGAGACCGCATCGCTTGGGGCAACGATCCAAGTCTCGAAGGAGCCGTCCGCATCCGCACTGGCCAGGACGAGGGACACTGCCTCTCGGCAAAGCCCGGCATGCTCGGGTGCGATTCGCACAAATAACGAAAGCGCCGCCGCCAGACTATCGGCATCTGGGGGCAACTCCGGCAAATCGGGAAAATAGCTCCAGCCCCCTGCGCGGTTTGGAATTTTGCTGCGCGCAATGTACTCAGCTTCCCGACGGGCGACCGAGCGAAGAGTTGACGACAACGCAGTCATCCGTTCGGATTCGGCAATATCCAGAAACAGATTTGCCAACGTAGCGCGAGCGAAGATATCACTCGACTGCGATTCGTGAGAACCGGTGAATCCGGCAGCACGCGAAAATTTCATCGCGTGACGCACCTCGGAGAACTGCTGGTCTGCCTGGGCCAACAGATATGCCGAGGCTCGTTCACAAGCGTCGTGCATTTGGGCGGGCTTGTGGCAAAGACCGGATGCCATCGTCTAAGTGACCTCGAAGCTCTGCACAAGAGTGGACTGGCAGGGTCCAGCCTTGAGAGTTACGTCACGAAGGTTCCTCCCGGCCGTTGGGTCAATCACAAAGCTGCAGGTTAAAGTTGTGTCGTTGACGAAAGTTACGGTCCCTACGGTGACACCCGCTCCGCTGACCGACACATCGAAATGAGACGCGGTCGGGTCGAAGTCGCCTGTAAGCGTGACATTCACCGTCGAGCCGCGCGCGCCGCTGATAGGCGCGATCGAAACCGCCTGGCTGATTTCAACGTCAATCGCTCCAGCCAGAGCCTGCGTAAGTGTGGGCGGGAACATGTAAGTGAAAGTCAGGTTGCCAACGCCCGTCGCCGAATTGGCCGCGATCGAGAGAGTCAGATCGAGTTGCGTATCCGTACTGCTGTTGTCGATGGCTGCCGTGACCCCCGCCAAACTTGTCGAGACGCTTGCAATCTGATCCAGGTATTGACCGGTAAGAGTAAGGTCTGCGCTTGCCGCCCCGGCCGGGCATCTGTAGTAGGTTTGGCTTGGGCTCGGGTTGAATACCAGAGGCCTCGGAAACCTATCCGCACACGTGCCGGTGGCGACGGTCTCGAATTGGGTTACGGTGGATGCGCCTGGGTTGCCGGCCGACCCGTCGGGAGCAATGGTGGTGTTATCGCTGCCGTCCGCGCCCCTCGATCCAGCTCCGCACTCGCTCGACTTTGCTCCCGGGGGTCCGCCATGTCCGCCGTTACCGCCTTTGGCGCCTTTGCCACCTTCACCGCCATGGCTCTTGGTTATGAACGTGACCGTGTCTTGGTCGCGGAAGGGACCAGACGGCGCGACGTTTTGGGCAGTGCTGATCACAATAATCTGCCCGGCGTTCCCGCCGTTCCCACCGATTCCACCGCTGCCCCCTGATCCGCCATTCCCGCCATTGCCGCCATTGCCCGTCGCGGTGTCACAACCACTGCTGGGCCAACTCGCATCCGAGCCGTCATTACCGGTCGTGCCGCTCGCAGCATTGCCGCCGACCTGACCCGGTCCGCCGTCTCCCCCATCCTGTCCCGACCAATCGACTACGAGATTTCCTTTATTCAGAACTTGGACTTCGAGGGCGACTATAACCAACGTTGCCGTCCGCTTCGACCCCACCGGATTGCCTCCGGAAGCTCCAGAATTTCCGGGAGAACCATCCGTCCCGTTGTTACCCGAACCGGGTGGCGGAGGGGCGGGGGGAGCGATTGCGGATCCGCTGGAGGCAGGCGTCAGGCGTCCGGTCCACGTGATGAGGTTCGTGCCGTCATACCTCGAACCCGGATCTTGCGGTTTGCAGGGAGTAGTGTTAACCGGTTGTTTGCCGCCGTCGATGGTAAGCTTGCGACAGATGACCGCGAACTCCTGCTGGTCGTCGCCTTGGGTTTGCGTGTTCGGCTGAAAAACTAACCAGCCGTTATTTGAAAATGTGATTTCATCGGCCACAAAGCAGGGGCCCGTGACCGTCATATGGGTGTTGATCACCTGTGCCGTGCGGGTAGAGCCGAACTGGCTATTGATTTGAGTCTGGCAAAGGGTGCAAACGGTGCTTAGGTCACTCATCACTTCTTCCTTTCTAAGTTAGGCTGCTTGAGGCCGATAAGGTTCCCAGATCTGCAGTTGAGGAACTGGCGTTCCGCAGGCGTGTAGAAACACGACCGTCCTATCTCGGAGCAAATCCAGCATCGAAAGACTCCGCTTGACGGTATTAACTTCCGTCCCATGCTTTCCTCCGAGGCTCAGATCGAGATCCGCAATTATTTCCGGAGCCAGTCTCTGCAATTCTGGCAGGACCGCCTTTTCCGGGCGGAGATAAGCTACATCGCGGCCTTCACGGCTCCGGGCATGGACCATGGGAATGCGGGCGATCGCGTACGCACAGAAGCGCAGATAAAAAATAGCGGCAGCGGAATCTCCACGCCTCACCATTTCGAGAGCTACGCGAACACGCCAATCTAGTTCTTCAGGAGAAAGCCAATATCGATACTCGTAGCGCGTTCCCGGCCGAGCATTCGCAGGCCAGTTCGGCTCGGGGAATTTAGCGGTGACGAGAGAGTGAATTCGCCTCAGCGCAGCGATCAGTTGCATGGGATCGGCGTCGAGATGTAGCGCCTCCATCCACTGGCAGCGCAAGCCGGGCTGGACCTGGCGCTCAACATCGTCCAGATAATCGAAGGGACGGGTGTAGACGTTTGGGCACAGCCGCTTCATTCCGTCGAGCATCGCAGCCAGACAAGCGGAGTGGGCCATATGCAACCAGAACAGCGCCAGGGCCGGGAAGTCCCACGTAATGCCAATTTCCCTTACAGTTTGGAATCCGATCTCCAAGAAGACGCCGACACGTTTCTGTTGAATGTCGGGGCGGTACATAAACTGTGCGATTTGCTGGCAGTGCCGGGCTAGATGCTTCCCGGAGTCCCACACCAAATCGGAGCTAAGCAGACGATGTGGTACCCACCCGCGAGTGGCAGCAACTTCCGGATCACTCACCCAGACCCACGGAACCCACGTCAAGTCGATCCTTGGCGCGCCATTGAGAGTCGTCAAGCGCAAACGTTCCGAGCGCATGTCGTCGATCTCCGCCAGCACCACGAAATCCAGATCAGAAGTATCGGGGAAATGCGGATCGATCGCGGGATTGCGAATAAGGATGCCAACCGCTTGCAAGGCAACTGCGTTGGTTACAACCCGGATAGCATCTCGAACATGGGCGGGAGAGTCCAGATTGCCTCCTCGGACGGAATCGTGGCGGCGTTAGGTTTCTATATCACTTTTGTAGGTGCGGCGCAACACTGTAAGCATCTTCTCGCAACCAACGAATGAGATAGTTTGCATCAGCCTTTGCTTCAAGGGATGGTCTTTCTGTTTGGAAAGACCATGCTTACTGGGATGCGATGATATCCAATCCGGCAAAGTATTGAACCTAGTAAGTCGACTTAAGGCTGCAGCTTTCCATTCGTCTCGGTGAAGGAAGGTGATTGTCTCGTGCAGCCTGGTGCGTATCCCCGATCAGGGTTGGGAGATGCCAGTCGATAGCCCCGTTTGTCGACGTCTTAATAGGTTCGAATGACTGGCCTGAAGGTTGGGCAGTACGAATCAAGAGGGCGTCAATTGATTCTAGAAGGCCCGATGGCCTTGGCTGCGTCATTCAGACACTCCGACGTGCGTTGTTTTGTTATGCGGTGGCTTGGCTACCTGTTCCGCTACTCGCACTTGGGCGAATTCGTTCTTTTTGACCTCTTCTGAGTCTTGAGACCCCAGACGGGATGAACCCTCATGCCGAACCGTGGCGTCCAAGACGCTCTTCAGTAATCGATCGAAATGCATCGGCGCAACTGGGGCGGGTTCACGGCGAAATTGAGTGGGGAATTCTGCAATCCATTACAATTGGCGCCGTGGGGCGTGGGGATGGAGCAGCCTAAGCCGATACGTATCCTAAGCGTTGAGGACCACCCGGTCTTCCGTGAGGGCCTGAGCACGATCATCGGGTCGCAGCCGGATATGCTCATGGTTGCCCAGGCGAGCAATGGAGTCGAGGCGATGGAGGAGTTTCGCCGTCATCGGCCCGACCTCACGCTGATGGATCTCCGTCTTCCCGGCACGAATGGCACCGACACGCTGATCGCAATTCGCGGAGAGTTTCCGCAAGCGCGCATTATCATCCTGACAACGTCGGACAGTGACGGCGAGATCCAGCGGGCGCTGCGGGCGGGAGCGGCTGGTTACATCCTTAAGAGCATGCCGAAAAGTGAATTGCTGGGAGTAATCCGGTCAGTTCACGCCGGCAAACGCCACGTCCCACCGGATGTAGCGGCCCGGCTCGCCGAGCATCTAGCCGACGACGATCTCACGGGTCGAGAGCTGGAAGTGCTATGCCTCATTCGAGATGGTTATCGTAATAAACAAATTGCCCATCAGCTCGCGATTGCGGAAACAACTGTCAACTTCCACATCAAGAACCTGGTGGACAAGTTGGGGGCTAACGATCGGACCCATGCGGTCACGATCGCGGTGCGGCGAGGCCTGCTACAGATCTAGTGGGTGACCTATAGAAAACTGCAGGATAGCAACTGTTGATCGTCAGGTGTCGCGATCACCACGAGCCGTGTACGCTTCAAGAGAGGGTCAAAGCGAGCCTTTCAGCGTTCTGTCGGTGATGGTTCGGCGGTCCGCGCAGTTTCGAGCATGCGAGATGATGCATTCTCTTCGCCAAGGTCAGGATCCGGCGTGACCGCACTTGAAATGTGGCGTGCCAATTTCGTTCCTAAGTCCCGGAACTCGAATATATCGCGATCGCTCTTACTCAGCTCCGCACTCTTGCTCTTAGCGTTGAGTTCGGGGTGGGCAGTCGATCCGAATACCCTCATCTCTCAGTATGGACACACGTCCTGGAGAACGCAGGATGGCGCCTTTAACGGCTCTCCGATCGTCATCGCCCAGACCACCGACGGATATCTGTGGATAGGGACGAACATCGGCTTAGTGCGTTTCGATGGCGTTCGCTTCACTTCATGGAACCCGCCAGCCGGCAGGCGGCTACTCGACTCGAGAATTTTTTCCCTCTTGGGAGCCCACGATGGCAGCCTTTGGATCGGTACTGGGTATAGCATTTCTCGCTGGAAAGACGGCGCGCTGACCAACTATCCGGAACTCAGTGGAAGAGTGGAGTCGATGGTCGAAGGCGACGATGGCACCGTCTGGCTGGTCCGTACGCAGGCAACGGATGAAACGGGCCCCCTGTGCCGCGTGAAGGATGAGACATTTCAGTGTTATGGCGCCCGCGACGGAATTCCCTTCGCCTCTGCGATTCAACTGAGCAGAAGCAGCGCCGGGGACCTGTGGGTTGGCGGTTATTCCGAACTGTGCCGCTGGAAGCCGGGATCGTGCACCAGCTATTTTGCGGACGAAACCCGCGGTCCCGAAACGATGGCTTCTTTGCGAAGGATCACGACGGGGTTCGACGGATCGGTCTGGGCGGTCATTGATCGATCGGGACCCGATCAATCGAGGCAGAATCGATCAAGAAAAGATCGATCCAGTCCGGCTTTGCAACTGGAGCGATTCGAACGTGAAAGCTGGATCAAAAAGAGCTTTTCTGAAATTCCTGTCAAGAACTCGGATGTTACCGCCCTGTTTGTCGACCGCAACGAAGCTCTGTGGATTGGAACCTCCAGCCGCGGAATCTTTCGCGTTCGGGGCAAGAATGTCGATCACTTTGGCAATGCTGACGGCCTTTCGAGCGATGCCGTGGGGAATCTCTATCAGGACGCCGAGGGCACCGTATGGGTCGTAACCTCGGAGGGGATCGATAATTTTCGCGATCTGAAAGTGTTGAGCTATTCCGTGCGGGAAGGCCTATCCGCCGATGCTGCCAGTTCGGTGCTCGCTTCTCGCGACGGTACGGTATGGATCGGCAACTACCGGGCTTTGGATTTCATGCGCGACGGCAGACTCTCGGCGATTCGTGCGGCACAGGGCCTGCCGGGACAAAACGTGACGACTATGTTTGAGGACCACGCTGGCCGGCTTTGGGTAGGTTTGGATGGTGGACTCTGGGTCTACGATCGAGATGCATTTCACGCGGTCGGTCACCCGGACGGCAGTGGCCTGGGCGTCGTTTTCGCGATCGCTGAGGATGTTCAGCACAATATTTGGGTTCGCGCAGGACCGCACCTCGACCAGATACGCGACTTGAAACTACAGAGCGAGGTCACGTCGCCGCAGATTTCCACGGCGTACGTACTCGGCTCCGATCCACGCGGAGGAATCTTTCTGGGACTGGTGAATGGGGACTTAGTCCACTATAAGGATGGCAAGTCGGAGGCGATTGCTTCCAACGAAGTCGGGAACAGACGTCAAATTCGAGACCTGCTGGTGGAAGCAGATGGCTCGGTGTGGGGCACAACCCTGGATGAAGTCGCCCGCTGGAAAGATGGAGTGCGAAGAAATCTTACCGCCCGCAACGGGCTTCCTTGTGACGGAATCTTTGCCCTGGTGCAGGATAGCCGGAGCGGACTGTGGCTGTATTCGCAATGCGGACTCATCGCGATCGACAAGGCAGAACTGGATAGCTGGTGGGCCTCTCCGGACCGGGTTGTGAAGTTTAAGTTGCTCGATGTCTTCGACGGAGTACAGCCTGGATTGACTTCCTTAAAGCCGCAAGCCACACGGTCTCCCGACGGACGCTTGTGGTTTGTAAACAGCCAGATGTTGCAGGTGCTGGATCCCGATCACTTGCAACAGAATGCGATCCCGCCCCCTGTGCAGGTCGAAGGCGTTGTGGCCGACCGAAAAACCTATTCGCCGGGAAAAGATCTTCACCTTCCTCCGCTAACCCGCGATCTCGAGATTGCATACACGGGACTGAGCTTCATGGCTCCGCAGAAGGTGCGCTTCCGCTATCGTCTTGAGGGCCGAGATCCGGGCTGGCAGGAACCAGGCACACGGCGTCAGGCTTTTTACAGCGATCTTCTTCCGGGGCGGTATCGATTTCGTGTAATGGCCTGCAATAACGACGATGTCTGGAACGAGCAAGGCTCGACTCTCGACTTCAGCATCGCGCCGGCCTGGTACCAGACGAGTTTGTTCCGTGTTCTTTGTGCCATAGCCGGGATCTTTGTCGTGTGGGCAATTTATCGGCTGCGGGTGCGGCAGATTGCCAGAGCCATCAACGCCCGCTTCGACGAGCGACTGGCGGAGCGTACGCGCATGGCGCGAGATCTGCATGACACGTTCCTGCAGACGATCCAAGGCAGCAAGCTGGTAGCCGATGATGCACTCGAGCCGTCAACCGATCCCGCCCGCATGCGTCGTGCCATGGAACAATTATCGGCATGGCTCGAGCAGGCGATGCAGGAAGGAAGGGCGGCCCTGAACTCTCTTCGCACCTCTACTACGCAGAGGAACGATCTTGCGGACGCATTTCGCCGAGCCGCGGAAAACGGGCACATGCCCGGCTCCATGGAGGTTGCATTTTCCGTCGTCGGCGATCCTCGAGAGATGCACCCCATCATTCGCGACGAGGTCTACCGCATTGGATACGAAGCCATCCGAAACGCTTATGCGCATTCAAAGGCGAGCCGGTTGAAGGTGGAGCTTCGCTATTCGCAGGATCTCACGGTGCGCGTCGGTGACAATGGCATAGGCATCGACCCCATTACCGCGGAAGGCAAATACGGGCATTTCGGCCTACAAGGGATGCGGGAGCGTGCTGCCCGCATCGGCGGCAAGTTTACCCTGGTCAGTTCGATTGACTCCGGGACCGAGATTACTGTCATCGTTCCCGGACGCATCGTCTTCCGCAAGGCCCGCACCAGTCCGTCGGAAAAGATAAAGTCGATACTTCGTGGGATGGGCCCAAACTCCAACTCTCGCTGACCTACGCCTCCGAGTCATCAGCAATATCCAGCTGGACCTGCGTTCAGACACATACCCTCTTTTCCACCTGCAGAAAAATCTAGGTTGAATTCTGTGGTTTCTGAGGTTTCTCGAGAGTGGGAATCTGGATATCTTCGTCCTAACCTGAAACGTTGGGATTAGATGGGGTTCAGTCATGCAACGAACAGCACAGCATTGCGTTGAACTTACTGCCGAACTTCTGCCCGGCGCGGAGAGGGAACTGGCCGCATTTGTGCACGCGGTAGAGGAGCGGTTTGGCGATGTGCAAGCGCGGCAATCCATCGAAGATTGGATGGAGCAGTTGGAGTCGATGCACTGGCCAGAAGGAGGAGGAGATCCAGACTGGCGTCTTTTAACGATCGCTGCGTCTGCTCAACTCGCCGCGCGGGTTAACGTTCAGGGCTTACGAAGACTCTCCACTGCCTTTCATCGAAACACACGACTGTCTGGTTTCAGAACCGAAATCGCAAATCCCTAAGGAGAAGTACTCATGTCAACGATCACCGTAAAAGACGGCACGCAGATTTACTACAAAGACTGGGGAACGGGCCAGCCTCTCTTTTTCCATCACGGTTGGCCGCTATCCGCCGATGACTGGGACGCTCAGATGATGTTCTTCCTGGGACACGGCTACCGGGTGATCGCTCATGATCGCCGCGGCCATGGCCGTTCCACGCAGACAGCAAATGGCCATGACATGGACACCTATGCCGCCGATGTCGCCGAACTGGTGAAGGCGCTCGATCTCAAGAATGCAATTCACATTGGTCACTCTACGGGCGGAGGTGAAGTGACACGCTATGTTGCGCGGTACGGCAAGGGCCGCGTGGCAAAGGCGGTGCTCATCAGCGCGATTCCGCCAACCTTCCAGAAGTCGGAAAGGAATCCTGACGGCGTGCCGAAGGAAGTCGTCGACGGCATCCGCGAAGGCACGGGCAAGCATCGTTCTCAGTTCTACCAGGACATCACGATTCCTTTTTATGGCTTCAACCGTCCCGGAGCAATTGTGTCCCAGGGAATTCGAGACAACTGGTGGCGGCAGGGCATGATGGGCGGCATCAAGGCGCAGTATGACTGCATCAAGGTGCTTGCCGAAACTGAGTTTTTCGACGATCTGAAGGTGATCGACGTTCCCGTGCTGGTGCTGCATGGCGAGGACGACCAGATTTGCCCCTTCCCCACCACCGGTGCAAGGTCGGTCAAGCTGTTGAAGCACGGCACCCTCAAGTCCTATCCGGGATTCCCGCACGGGATGCCGACCACGCACGCGGACCAGATCAACGCCGATTTGCTCGCATTTGTCCAGCAGAGCATGGAAGTAGCTGCGTAGAGGAGTCTGTCGGACGCCCGGCCTTTCGCGGTTCGTGCGAGGGCTGGGCGGACGATGCGGACATCTTGGAAACAGGGCGAGGATTGCATTGGCCTTTGAAGCAATCTTTCGCGAGTCCGACAATAGCAAATCGCATCGAAGGTAGTTTGTAGAAGTTTTGTCTGAAACGAAAAGTCGCACGAGGAGAAATGCTATGCCGACGATTACCACCAAAGATGGCGCACAGATTTTCTACAAGGACTGGGGAACAGGCCAGCCCGTCGTGTTCAGTCACGGTTGGCCGCTTACGGCGGACGACTGGGATGGACAGATGATGTACTTCGGGCAGCGCGGATTTCGAGTCATTGCGGCAGACCGGCGGGGCCATGGTCGATCCACTCAGACTTGGGAGGGCAACGACATGGATACCTACGCCGATGATCTCGCGGCGCTCACGGAAAAGCTCGACCTGAAAAACGCAATCCACGTCGGCCACTCCACCGGCGGCGGAGAAGTGGCGCGCTATATCGGACGTCACGGCTCCAAGCGGGTCGCCATGGCCGTCCTGATCAGCGCAGTGCCTCCCCTCATGGTGAAGACGGAGAAGAATCCGGCGGGCGCTCCCATCGAGGTCTTCGACGGCCTGCGCGCGGCTTACCTGGAGAATCGGCCACAGTTTTACAAAGACATCACTCTGCCGTTCTATGGCTACAACCGGTCGGGCGCGAAAATATCGGAAGGCATCCGGGAGAAATGGTGGCTTCAGGGGATGATGGGCGGGATGAAGGCGGGTTACGACTGCATCAAGGCATTCTCCGAAACCGACTTCACCGAGGATCTCAAGAAATTCGACGTTCCGACTTTGATTCTTCATGGCGAAGACGATCAAATTGTGCCCATCGGCGCCGCAGCGCTGCAATCTTCGAAACTCGTCAAGGGTGCGACGCTGAAGGTGTATCCCGGGTTCCCACACGGAATGCCCACAACCCAAGCAGACACCATCAATGCGGACCTGCTTGCGTTTATTAAGCAAAGACAAGCAGCGGCAGCGTAAGCGTGACCCGGCCTTCCCTTTTCTGGGAAGGCCGGATCGTGTCTGTTCCACGACGGTGTTAGGGGAAACGCCGGCGGACCTGCTCCCCTCTAGAACGGATAGATATGGGGACAATTGGGCTGCGAAATCCCGGTCTGACGGTGATCGGTACTGCGATTGGTGCGGTCGCCTCGGGTGCATCGCAATTCGTCGACTGGCAATTCCCACTTGCCGTCGAGAGAGCCAAATTCAAGTCCCTTGAGATTCAGGAACCCAGCGTGACATTGGCTGCGTGTCGCTGATCTCCGTTCGGTGACTCGATCTTTGCGAAGGGGTGAGCACTTCTCTTCCTATGGAGTCTGCTCTAGGCCGCAAAGACAAAGCTGCCCTTCAGCTATTGTGATGGCATCGGAAGAATTGGTATCTTCGGTTGCTTGCGCGGGTGGTGGAACCCGTCCGGGGAGGATCAAGTGAAGCCTTCGAAACTACTGAGCATTGCAGGTGCAATTCTTTTCTTGATCTCGGTTGCTTATGCTTCACCGGTGCACTTGCGGTGCGAATACCTCGAAAACCCATTGGGGCTTGACGTGACGGCTCCGCACTTCTCGTGGCAGAGTGACAGCGCCGAACGGAATTGGAGACAGACTGCGTACGAAGTTCTGGTGGCCAGTCGTAGCGAGAGCCTGGTGCCCGGCAGCACCGATGTTTGGGACAGCGGAAAGGTTGATACCGCGGAGTCGGTTGGCATTGCCTACCGCGGTCCGGCTCTGGAATCGCGGAAGAGATACTACTGGAAAGTTCGAGTATGGGATGCGGCGGGGACAGAGTCCGAATCTGCAGGTGCGGCTTGGTGGGAAACAGGACTTCTCCACGCAACGGATTGGAAAGCGAAATGGATTCGCTGGAACAATCCTGAGGATGAAGCAGACCGCAAAGGAATCCGCTGGATTTGGTTGCCGGGACAGGATGCGCTTGCGGTCGCGCCCAAGACCTCGGCCACCTTTCGCATCACCGCCAAGCTTTCCGAGAAACCGAGAAATGCAGCGCTCTTGCTCGCGACGCGAGGAGATGTCGTCGCCACTGTCAACGGCCATATTGTCGACGCGAAGAGCCGATGGACAACCTTTGATCGCAGAGATATCGCGGATTATCTGATCGAGGGGGAAAACTCGATTGAAGTGACGGTGACTGCTCCCGAGTCGCCGGATTACGGATCAAATGCTGGTGCCAAGACCACGATCGCCGCGCTGGCGGCCCTAGTAAAGATCACGCGTGCCGATGGAACCACGCTGCGCTTTCCAAGTGATCAACATTGGACAGCCAGTCTGGAAAAGACGGCGCATTGGCAGTCCGCCAAAGTGGTTGCGGAGCTAACGGACAAACGATTGGAAGATCCTGGAGAACTGCCGCAAGCGGCGGCATACTTGCGGCGAACGGTTGCGCTCTCGAAGAGCCTGCAGCGCGCGAGATTGTACGTGACAGCCCTCGGCAGCTATCGCATGTTCCTGAATGGCCATCGCGTTGGCGGTGACGTTCTGACCCCCGAATTTACCGACTATCGGAAACGTGTGATCTATCAGGCCTACGACGTGACCGGATTGCTGGTCACTGGCGAAAACACGATTGGCGCTCTTCTCGGCGATGGCTGGTATGGCAGCGGCCTCACGTGGCTAGGAACTCACTTTTTCTCTCCTCCCGATCGCTTGGTGGCGCAACTCGAACTCGAATATGTGGACGGCAGTCACGATACGGTTGTGACCGACGAGTCGTGGAAGACCTCTGCATCGCCAATCCAACGATCCGATATCTACGGTGGGGAAGTGTACGATGCGCGTCTGGAGCAGTCAGGGTGGGAGAAACCCGGTTTCGACGACTCGAAGTGGACGGCGGCGCTGGTTGCAGATGGGCCCGCCATTACTGTCTCCAGCGAGATCACTTTCCCTGCGCGTGTGACCGCCATATTAGATCCCAAGAGCGTGACTCCGATCGCAAACGGAGCCTACGTCTTCGATATGGGCCAAAACATGGTGGGGTGGGCGACGCTAAGAGTGACGGGCGCGGGAGGGACGAAAGTCCGGCTGCGATTCGCCGAGATTCTGAATCCGGACGGAACAATCTACACTGCAAATCTGCGCAACGCGGATGCGACGGATGTATACACTCTGCGCGGCAGTGGCGGCGAAGAGGTTTTCTCTCCGCATTTTACGTTTCACGGGTTCCGCTATGTCGAGATGACAGGCTACCCGGGAACGCCGCCTCTGAACGCGATTAAGGGCGAGGTTGTCAGCAGCGTGAGCGAACCCTCGGCCAGGTTGACAACTTCCAGCGCTCTGGTCAATCAGATGTGGTCGATTGGCCTCTGGGGGCAACGGGGGAATTTCCTGAGCATCCCCACGGATTGTCCGCAACGTGACGAGCGTTTGGGCTGGATGGGAGACGCCGGCGTCTTCTGGCGAACCGGAAGTTATAACTTCGACATCGCAGCGTTTTCACAAAAATTCATCCAGGACATCGTCGACGCCCAAAGCCGCCAAGGTGCGTTTCGAAACGTATCGCCGAACACGCTTCCTTCCAGCGTGAATGAACCCGCCGAACCCCCCTTGAGCAGCGATCTGATCGGAGCGCCGGGCTGGGGCGATGCCGGGGTGATTGTTCCTTGGACGACATGGATGCAATACGGCAACAAAGCAGTCATCGAAGACAACTGGAACGCGATGCAGCGCTGGATGGATTTCATTCAGAACCGAAACCCGGATTTCCTGCGCAAGAACGGAGTCGGCCCCAACTTCGCGGACTGGCTGGCTCCCGACCAAAACACGAACAAGGATTTGCTCGCGACCGCATACTGGGCCCTCATCGCGACCATGCTGTCGCAGATGGGCCGCGCGATCGGCAAAGAAGGCGACGCGAAGCGATATGACGATGTCTTGCACAGTATTCGCTCCGCGTTCCAAAAGGCCTACATAAAAGAAAACGGAACCGTCGGAACCGGGACGCAAACTTCCTATGTCGTCGCGCTGTACACCAAGATGGCGCCAGCGGCGCTGGAACCCATGCTTGTCGACAAACTGGTCAAGGACATCGAAGCGCGCGACTGGCACCTGTCCACCGGCTTTCTAGGAACGCCATTCCTGCTTTTTACACTTGCCGATCATGGGCGCTCTGACGTTGCCTATCGCCTGCTGCTGAACGATACCTATCCGTCCTGGGGTTACATGCTTTCGAAAGGTGCGACCACCTGGTGGGAGCGGTGGAACGGAGACACCGGTGATCCTGCCATGAATTCCTACAACCATTACGCGTTCGGTTCGGTGATGGCGTGGGTCTATCGCTATGCGGCTGGAATTGATGCCACTCCTGACTCGCCCGGATTCAAAGAGATCGTCATCCATCCGCACCTCGATGCACGCATGACGTCAGCGCGTGCGGAGTACGAGTCCATCTATGGCAAGATCGTCAGCGATTGGGACGGTACGCCTGCGGGGCCATTTTCGTTAAGAGTCACAATCCCGGCGAACACTACGGCGAAGATCTTCCTGCCGGCAATCGTGGGGACCCGCCTCACAGAAGATGGGAATCCACTGCAGGCAAAGACAGAAGATGGATCCTATGTGATCGAAATCGGGTCGGGTTCCTACGAGTTTGCGGTGCGGTGAATCAGTCCAGCGGTATCAGCGCGCAAAATGGGGGATGGACCTTGGCTCATGTCCGGCGAGTTGACGAGAGCTCACAAGTTAGGGAGAAGTTTTGTTTGAAGCAGCCGCGGCAGGAAGTGTTGCCGCGGGCGCACTGTCAAAACTGCCACCCAGAGCAAGGTGCAGGTTGATGCGATTGGCGAGTTGAGTGTTTCGTAGTGTAATCAGGGCAGCCCGACTCGCGATCTCTCCTTCCTGCAACTGCAAGACTGACAGCAGATCCATGCTTCCAGCGCGGTATCTAAGGTTCGCGACCCGCACGGCTTCACTGTGATCACGAACCGCACCCTCTACATAGGGCAGACGTTGGCCTAACAGTTGTTGGTTCGTCAACGCCACTTCTACCTCGGTAAACGCGCGCAGGGCAACGCTGCCAAAATATGCAATCGATTGTTCCTGTTCGGCCGTGGCGATCTTCACTTGTGCTCGCAAGGCCCCGCCTTCATAGATCGGCACCAACATCCCCACAGCAGCGTGGATCAGCCATGGATTGAGACCTAGAACGTCGAGCAGGGGATCACTCAAACGCCCTCCTTCCAGATCGAATGAAAAGTTCGGCAGGCGGGCCAGCTTCGCGGCCTGCTGTGTTCGAAAGGCAGCCAGCACCTGGTGTTCTGCACCAAGAACATCAGGCCGCCTCTCGAGCAGCGAGGAAGGAAGACCAGGCGTCACCGGCGGCGGCAAGGGAGCAAACTCTGCGCCGACTTTCAGTTCGGCAGCGGGGTAGCGCCCGATCAACGCTTCCAGAGTTCGGCGAGCTTCGCTGTACAAACCTTGTGCCGCGGTTAGTTGGTTCTGGGCTTCCTCGAGTTCATAGGTTGCCTCTGCTACATCGAGGTCAGCGACTTTTCCCGCTGCCCGCCTGATTTTTACCAGTTCGAGCAGCTTTGTATATATGTTGACGGTCTCCTCGGCGAGCTCGAGGAGTTGACCAGTTTCGATCGCCAGATACCAACTTTTGGCCGTGACCGCAGCCAGGGACTGGCGAGCGAATGCGTAGTCTAATGCGACAGCTTCGTAGTTCTCCTGGGAGGCCGCATGCTGCGAGCGCACTCGCCCCCAAACGTCCACTTCCCAGGCGACCGTTCCGAGCACCATGGCGCTCTGCTTTTGCTGAGTCACATCGTGATCCGTTGAGCGTGTCGAGGCTGCGGCAATAGAAGCGTTCACCTCGGGCTTGAGTTTTGCGCCGACTACGATCACGCTTTGGCGCGCCGCCTCAACCCGCGCCGCGGACTGGCGCAGGTTGAGGTTGTTCGCGATGGCTTCCGAAACTACTTCCTCCAGTCCAGGGTCATGGAAAGATTTCAGCCAGGCGTCATCGACCTGCCCGCTATTTGAAGATGAACTCCAAGCCGGTGGCAGCGGGGTCGCTCTCGGTAGAGCCTGATCGACAATCGTGGGATGGGGCGGTGGTTTATGGAGTGCACATCCAGAAAGACCGAATCCTAGTGCCGCTAATAGACCCAAGACCGCCGTTCGTCTCAATGCTTGTGAAGTCCGCAGAGGGCGCTGAGGCGAGTTTGGGGAAGTGGTTTTCATCAGAATGGCATGGGATAAAGCCAGTTGAACCAGGAATGCATGCGGATCGTGATTTTTCGAAGGGCGGCGAAGCCGCCACCGCTGGTGTAAATGGCAGCAGCGCCTTGCGCGCCGATGGGAAGGCCGACTGTCGAAGGGCTGCTCAGATAGATCTTCACGGCAAACTCGCCCTGCGGTTGCGTCGGGTCTGCCGGATAAAACTTCGGGATTATGTCGCTCGGCAAGTACTGTCCTTCTCCGTTCGCCCACCACACGCTGTCGACCTTTGCCGCAAAGACTTGCCCGGGGTAGAGATCGAGTGCGACTTCAACAGGTTGTCCGACCTTCACATACTTGAGGGTTTCCTGATTAAAACTCGCGAGAAGGTAGCGGTCGTGATCGACAATGAATGAGGCAATCCCGCCGATGCGGAAGATACCGGCAACCATCCCCGGGCGAACCTGGAGATTCACGATGTAGCCGTCCTCGGGCGCGACCATCAGAGTGTTTTCAAGATAATAACGAGCTAGATCAAGTTGAGCTTTCAGACCCTCGACGGTCGCTACGGACTGCTTCTGTGCTGCCTCGCTCTCTTTCATTTGCGCAATAGCGCTGGCCACAGTAGTGTTGACTCCCCTCCACTGCGACTCGTACTTAAGGCGGGAACGCTTGGCTTCGGCAGTTGCTTGCATCACAGCGGCCTCGTCGGCATCCATCTGGGCCTTCCACTTCTGGGCGTCTTCTTCTGGTCCAGCACCTTTCTGCGAAAGTCCTTGCGAGAGTTGTTGCTGGTATTTTGCGTACTCCAGTTCGCTTCTGGATCGGACTACTTTTTGTTCGGCCGCATCCAAGTCGGCCTTATTCATGAGCACATCCTGGTTGGCCGAGGCTAGCGTGGCCTTCTGTAGTTCCACTTTGTACTTGGAAGAGACCGCGTTGGCTGAGGCGGCCTCCAGTTGCGCCTCCAGTTGTCGAACCTGATCTTCATAGGGACGGCGATCGAACTGAAAAAGAGGCTGGCCTTTCTTGACCGGAACATCCGGTTCAACCAACACAGCGGTCACCAAGGTAGGTTCCGGAAGGCGGGGCACCAGCTGAATCGTATGTTGTACAACCTTCAAGTTTGTTGAGTAGGGGGTAACGAAACGCAGACCGACGACAAAAATGAGAAATAAATGGGCAGCAAAAAACAGGCTGAGAACTCCCCATGCCTTGGTGAACTTTAGCCACTTGAATTTGAAGAAGACCAGCCAGACGAAGAGTACGAACAGAAACGTAATGAGGAACGCGAACATCATGAGGTTGGCCCTGAGGGCGTGTCCGCATCTTCTGGACTAGACTTCCGATCCTTCGATTCCGCTGCCTTGCTTGAAGCAGGAGTTCCTCTCAGCCGCGCGATCTCTTCGTTGATGTTCTGCTGCTCTTGCCGGGGGAAGTAGCGTATATCGACGACGTCGGTGGGCTTAAAGGCCCACATGAACGCCTGCATCCACGGCACGACTGCAAGAAATCCCAGCCAGCCCATCGTGTTGATCGCGTCCGCGTCGGGATGCTTGCGGGCGATAGCGATTCGCCCCGGTAGACCGAGAACAAGCACGGCGATAGTGAGAAAGGCACCGATCAGGGCGACCATCACCGCAAAGGTTAGGAAATCCCAGATATCCAAATTAAAACCAAGCATAAAGAATTCTCAATCTTGCTTTGCGGACATCCTGTCGCCGGCATTTATTGGGATTTGGTTGCCTTGCCCTCCATGACGGTGGCCCAGGACCCGGTGCTGGTGAGCGTCTCGTACTTGAAGGTGTAGGCAGTGGCAGAAACTGGCGTGATGGTGTACCGACCTTTGGCAAACACACCGTTCATCTTCGCTTCAGAAGTCCATGTCCAGGTGTTGTCCTGCACATGGCCGATTGCCATCTGATGCTCTCCCAAGCTGTTGTAGGCGTTGTAGGTGTAGACCTTGTCGTCGGCGTTGTACTCCATCATCCTCACGCCACGCGTATCGCCGATTACAGAGTGCATGGAGGAATGCGTCTCGAGGAAGAAGCTGCCCGACACCCATTCACTATGCTCGGTCGATTTGAAATCTCCGCCGGAAACTGTTGGGCTAACTTTCATTGTGCCTTCCAGCTTCCAGTCGCCGGCGAAGTAGTCCATCTTCTGGTGTTCGGGCGTAGGAAAAAGAGTCTGCGCTGAGCAGCACGACCAAGCCGCGAGAAAGAGCGCAGCAAGCATGCATCTTCGGCTAGCCTGGAGTGCCACGAGCCAAACTCCTTTCTCCGCCTGTTGTTCCAAGCTATGTGAGAGCAGGTTATGCGACGGCGCCAGTGTAGAACCCGCGTTTTTAGATCGAGGAAGCGCTTATGCCGCTCGCCGAATCGCCGGACTCGCATCGACATGACCGGCAACTCTCCGAATTGCCAACGCCATCATGAAACGGGTCACGCCGCTCATGATCATGCTGATGCCTACGAGCGTGCCGACGACCCAGAGCGAATTGACGGGCCATTGGTTCCAGATCATGAATCCGAGCGCAAGAGTGATCACTCCATCCAGGAGTACCCAGATTGAACTGCCAGTCTTACGTGTGGAGAAATAAGCGATCACGTCTGTGACGCCTTCCGCGAACAGAAACACTCCGAGCGCCAGGGCGAGGCCCGAGGCTCCCAGAGCCGGGTGCCCAAGCAGATAGGCGCCGGCGGCCAGGTAAAAAAGCGCGACCAGCAGCTTCCAGGCAATATGCCCGATGCCCTTTGACTGAAAAGAGTGAACCAGTTGCGCCAGCCCGGCGAATATCACCAACCACCCGATCACAATGGCTACTCCAATGGAGGAGACGATTGGCAGTGCGATGGCGACGACGCCAGTAATGATCAGTATGGTTGACAAGACGAGCGAGGCTCCGGCGGCTCGCTTCACTTCCTCTGCGATTGGGGTCATAGTTCCTCCTATTTCTCGACGTTTCCAGACGGCCTAAAAGCGCACCCTGCAAAAAGAATCCGGCTGGGCGTGCGCATGGTTTCTCTGAACTGCGCAGATATGGTCATTCAGATATGCGCTCGATGACCGGACACGGTTCTACCGATCCGCGTCTGGTGGACGGTCCAACGTACCCGCATTCTGCACAATTCGAAAACTGGCAAAAGTGCTAGTCTGCGCCAGATTGTGTGAAGTGGAATCGTTCCGAAACTGCAAGTGCGACAAGAACTGTCACTTATGACAGCTGTTCGCAGGTGTGCAGGGAAGTAATATCCTGCGGACGAATCATCATTTGCATCAATATTGCTTCAATTTGCTGAGTACCGGCGGAAGACGGGCGCTCGTCTCTGTAGGGGTGGCGCTGTATCTATCTCCTTTTTTGTTTGGGAAAGGAGACTGCCCCGTTGAAGTGAAGCTCCTGCTTCCTCCGTCGACCATTCAATCTGCGATCGACTCCTTCGAGTTTAAGAAAGAGACTGGCGGCCGCGTTTATTTTTTCGATACCACGACGCTCGATCTCCTGAAGCAAGGCGTGATAGTGAGAGTCAGACAGGGCGTCGACAATGATCTCACGGTGAAAGTGCGGATTCCCGAAGGCACCAATCAGATCGACGCCGTCCAGCTCGACGAGCACTTCCCGTGTGAGATCGATCGAAACGGCTCAGGAGAGAATATCTCGTACTCCGTCAGGCGCAGGTACAAGGCGCAAGAACTGCCGGGAAAGGGAAGCGAGATCGAGAGCCTGTTGAGCCTGGAGCAAAAGAAATTGTTACAGAGAGCGGGCGCAACAATTGATTGGACCCGAGTGACGAGAATCGCCAACATCGACCTGACAAAGTGGGAAGCGACGTCGCAGCCGCATTTCCGCAAACTTGCGCTGGAACTATGGAAATGGCCGTCCGGCACCATTCTGGAGGTCTCGGCCAAAGTGCCTCCGAACACAGGAGAGGCTGAGTACGTGGAACTCCAAGAACTAATGACTCACAACGGTCTGGCACTGAACGCCAGCCAAACCACCAAGACGAAGACGGCTCTTGAATCACTTTCCGGGTCTGCATCGCATTAAGGGGTGTTAGGGAGTCCGGTATGAGGCGCCACACTCCATGGACTAGTCGTTCTGACAGTTGGAAATCCTCGAATGCCGAGCGTACCTTACGACATTGAGACTGGGTTTGCGGATTTCTTGTCTCGGTCGAAATCGCTACGAGTTCTAATCTATGAAACGCTTTTTTGATCTCACTTTCAAGCCATTCTTCGTAATCACAGGCATGGCCACCGCATCGTGTGTCGTGATTGCGCTTTGGCCCAACTGGGCAGCGGAGAAGGTACTGCTGATTCCGTTTGACCAGAACTACATCATTGTTCTGCAGCACTGGGGAATCATGCTTGGGCTAGTGGGCGTATTCATGGTTATCGCTGCTTTTCGAGCGGACATGCGCACATCAGTTCTGATCTTTAGTGCCTGCGAGAAAGTGTTCTTCGTCTACTTGGTTGCGACGAATCTAGGACAACCCTACGCACGTGGTTTCTGGGTTGCCGCCGCGATGGATGCAACCATCGCGCTCTACACCATCGTTTATTTCGTAGTCCGCGGCTTCAGCGCGTGATTGCCCAAAGATGGTTTGCATGCTGGCAGGGACGTTGGACCGGAAGCTGCGAGAACAAGCAGCAGCGGCAAATGATATTGAAGGGGAAAAGTTTTATGATCACACCACACGTTAGAAAAACCCTGTCGGTAGTACTCAGTTTTGTTCTCGTCCTACTCTCACCGCAATTCCTGTATGGATTTCAGGATTCTGGTTCGGCTCCAGCGAATGACTCGGGCGTTGCGACAGACCCCGCGCCCAGGAGCGCGAGCGAGCTGCAAGCCCTGGTGGCGCCCATCGCACTGTATCCCGATGCGCTGGTGGCCCAGATTCTCGCGGGTGCGACTTTTCCAGATCAAGTCGCGATCGCTAACTATTGGATGCAACAGAACAAGAATCTCACAGGAAGTTCACTGATGCAGGCCGTGGACAAGCAAACATGGGATCCGAGTGTGAAGGCCCTCACTCAGTTTCCGTCAGTGCTGAACAATCTGGCTACAAATCTCACATGGACGTCATCGCTCGGAGAGGCCTATCACAACCAGGCAAATGACGTAATGACGGCGATCCAGACCTTGCGGGCACAGGCCAAAGCCAAGGGCAATTTGGAGTCGAGTTCTCAAATCAAGGTCGTGCAACAGGCGCCGCAGACGATCGTCATTCAATCCGCGAATCCTCAGGTGGTCTACGTTCCCCAGTACAACCCGGCGGTGATTTACGGCTATCCCTACGTGGTTCCCGGTTATGTCGCTCCGGTCTACACCACGGGCGATATGGTCGCGGCAGGCCTGCTTTCTTTCGGAGCCGGAATCGCTGTCGGCGCGATGATGAGCGGCGGATGTTGCGGCTGGGGCTACAGCAGTTGGAACTGTGGCTGGCACGGGACCGCGGTCGTGTATCACGGCGGAGGATATTACGGCAATGCAGGGTGGCACGGTGGGTATTACAACGGCGGGTATCACAACAGCTATGGCTACAACAATTCTTATAACCACAATGGGAACAACTACAACAACTACCACGGCGGAAATACCTACAACAAGAATGTGAGCGGGAACACGGTCAATGTCAACCGTCAGAGTTCCCAGAATCTTAACGCCGATCGTTCCTCTGCCTCCAACTCCTGGGCACAACACGACAATGGGAGCGGCGGAAAATCAACCGCGTTTAGTGGCCTGGACGGTCACTCGGGTGGATTCGGCGGATCGGGTGGCTGGTCCTCCAGAGCAGAGAGCGGCCGAGGTTGGGGAAGTATGGGCTCAAGCGGATTCGGCGGCGGCCGCTTCGGCGGTGGTGGGTTCGGTGGCGGCGGTTTTCGCCGCTGATTTCCCGCGCGCTTCCCAGCGATAAAAAACGAGAGGATGATCAGGTTTGGAGATAGATATGTCGCACACGAACTGGAAGTACAAGACTCGAAATGCAGATCTTGCGAAATTGCTAGCGGTGTTCCTGCTCGTCATGGCGCATGTTGGCTGTAACAAGGCTGACTCGGCTCCCGCGGTGCAAAGAACGTTCGCATCGCCGTCCGATGCCGGAGCGGCATTTCTGCAAGCTGCCAAATCGGGCGATCAGGCCGCATTGGTTGCCATCTTCGGTCCGGACACCAAGGATGTTTTGTTCTCGGGTGATGCGGTGAAGGACCAAAACGCGCTGCAGGACTTTGTGGCGGCGTACGGCCAAATGAATCGCTGGC
Organism: uncultured Acidobacteriaceae bacterium; assembly: GCA_963844525.1. Classification (GTDB taxonomy): domain Bacteria; phylum Acidobacteriota; class Terriglobia; order Terriglobales; family Acidobacteriaceae; genus Sulfotelmatobacter. The sequence continues at coordinate 215,166 of CAWJOM010000001.1, forward strand.
GCGAGATTAAGGCAGGCGGCGAAATCCTTTATGTCGGGGCCGACAACTATCCCTTTCCAATTCCTCTGGCGCGGAATTCCTCCGGCCAATGGTCTTTCGACACGGGTGCCGGCAAAGACGAGATTCTTGCTCGCCGAATCGGCAAGGGAGAATTAACCGCCATTGCCGCCTGCGGCGCGACTGTCGATGCCCAGCGGTTGTATTTCAGCCAGCCACACGATGGCGATAACACGAAGCAATACGCTCAGAAATTCGTCAGCGACCAGGGCAAGCAGAACGGGCTGTATTGGAGCGTTCCCGAAGGTCAGGCTCCCAGTCCCCTGGGCGATCTTGGCGACTTCGCAAAGGCCATGGGGTATACCAACGCCGGTGAAAAGCCTCAACCCTTCAACGGCTACTACTTCAGGATTCTGACCAAGCAGGGAGATAAGGCGCCGGGCGGCGCCAAGGACTACATCGCGAACGGAAGAATGACCGGCGGATTCGCCATTCTCGCCTATCCCGCAGCCTACAGAAATTCCGGGATCATGACGTTCGTCGTGGCTCAGGATGGCACCGTCTCCCAAAAAGACTTGGGTGACAAAACTGCGGAAATCGCGGACGCGATGGCGGATTACAATCCCGGCGATGGCTGGAACAGCGTACTCGGAACCGCGGCGATCAAACCGTAAAAGAAGAGGAACGAAATGACGAAATCAGGAATCCACGGCGGTGCGCTCGGGACGAAAGCAAGCTTGTACCGACTTGTTTCAGTCTTGTGGCTGGCGGCTGCTGCGTTTGGTCAGACGCCTCTTAACCAGGCTTGGGACGTTTTGCAGGCGGGCGCCGACAACAGCAGTACCGATCAGCGTGTGGCCACGATGAGGGTGCTGCAGTTGATTCCCGGTGATGCGAGAGCCGTGAGCATGGCTGAGAAGGGCCTGCAAGACAAGGACGCCGAAGTCCGTGGAGCAGCGGCATTCTCACTTGGCGCAATGGAGTCCAAGGCTTCGGTTCCGGTGCTAGTGGCTACTGCAAAGAACGATAAAGAAGGCGCGGTGGTCTTGGCAGCGGCCAAAGCTCTGATCCAACTCGGAGATGAAAAGGGATACAGCGTTTACTATGCGGTGCTGACGGGACAGCGCAAGACCGGCGAGAGCCTCGTGGGTGGCGAAGAGAAGCAATTGAACGATCTCCTAAGAAATCCCAAGCAAATGGAGGAGATGGCCTTTGAGCAAGGCATGGGCTTCGTGCCCTTCGGCGGGATTGGGCTGCAGGCGTTCAATATTATCCATGCCAGCGAGGAGAAGGCCCCGATCTTAAAGGCAACGTCGGTCAGGATTCTGGCGAAGGATCCGGATCCCCGTACTCAAGTGGCCTTGATTGCTGCGACTACAGATAAGCAGTGGCTGGTGCGTGCGGCAGCCTACGATTCTCTGGCCCGACGCGGCCATTCGGCGGTAGTGCCCGAAATAATTGCCGGCCTGAAGGATGACAAGATAGAAGTGAAGCTCACCGCAGCGGCGGCGGTTGTTCATTTGTCAACGGTTCCCGCGGAATAAGCCGAGCAAGGGACCGCATTCTCGTGGCCCACTCGTGCTGGCCTGACATTTTAGCCGCGAACGTCAGCGCTTTTGAAAATCTTCTCGGCGTGTCTCCTGTAACAAGTGACAGTTCCAGCTGTGCTGCACTCGTGGTGGACTAGAGAGTGAATAGTGGAGAGCTTTGCCTTCGTCACGCTTCACGACTCAGGTGTTCGAAAGCCGGGTACATCGAGAGGAATCCAATGAGAAATACCGCATGGCGCAGCTCGACTCGCGCACTCACTACCGCATTCATCCTTTTGGCTTCCGCCATTGTGATCCGCCCCGCCAGCGCACAGGCTCCGGAGTTGCAGCAGAGAGTTGCAGAAATCAAGGAAGCCGCCGCGAAGAACAAGCAGGACCTGATGTCCTACAGTTGGAATGAACAGGTCACGATTAGTCTGAAAGGCGAGCAGAAAAAACAAGAACACTTCCAGGTGCGCCTCGGACCAGATGGCAAGCCGGTCAAGACTTCGTTGGATCCGCCAGCCGAAGCGGCCCCCAGTGGAGGGCGCCTGAAACAGCGCGTCGTCGCCAATAAGAAAGAAGAATATTCCGACTATGCAAACGCGATGAAAGCCCTGGCGCAACAGTATGTTCCGCCCTCGGGAGATCTGCTGCAGCAGGCCTACGCGCAAGGGAATATCACGATGGGCCCCAGTGCCGGTGCTCCAAACGCAGTTCAACTCGTCATCCACAACTACTTGAAGCCTCAGGATTCGATGACGCTCGTGTTCGACAAGCAGCAGAAGGCGTTGCTGAGTGTTCAGATAAATTCCTATATGAGCGATCCCAAGGATGCAATGACGTTACAGGTGACATTCAGCCGCTTGCCGGATGGGACCAACCACGTTGCCACCGTCGTAATGGACGGAGTGAGCAAGCAGTTGAATATTGCCACCCAGAATTCCAACTATCAACATGTGTGAACTGCTCTGCCGCAGCTCTCGGGGCTAAGAACCTTCTGACTTTGGAGAGGGAGAAACGTCTAAAAATGAGCGGCTCCAGGAATATTCGCGTGGCTGGAATGTCAGCACGTCTCGACCGCGGACTGCGAACGCTGGCGTTCGCACTTTTGTGTACGCTGCCCCTGGTTGCGCAAGATACTCCGATCGGCACGCCAGGGACCGAGGTTGCAACGGAAGAAACTCCGGCAGCCGCCACAAATTCTGATGCATTGCGGAAAGCAGCGCAGAATCCCATCGCCAGCCTTATCAGCGTGCCTGTACAGAACAACAACAACTTTGGAATCGGCCCGGATGGACGCATCCAGGACATTTTGAATATCCAGCCGGTCATTCCAGCTCGCCTGAATGAACACTGGAATCTCATCAGCCGCATCATTACTCCCATTATTTACCAGCCGACGATCAGTGCACCCGTAAGCGAAGGAGGTTCGCCCGTCAACCAGGGGGCGTACGGATTCGGAGATTTAAACCCATCGTTCTTCCTGTCTCCCGGTAAGCCGGGCAAACTCATTTGGGGTGTGGGCGCCGCGCTCGTGTTGCCCACCGCGACGAATCCGATTTTAGGGCAGGGCAAATGGAGCGCCGGTCCTACAGTCGTATTGCTGGCACAGCCCGGTAAATGGACCCTCGGAGCGCTGGTGAATAATGTGTTCTCGTTCGCCGGTCAATCGAGCCGCGCGGATGTCAACCAGATGGTGTTTCAGTATTTCATCAACTACAACCTCAAAAAGGGTTATTTCATCACTTGGCAGCCCACGCTTACTGCGAACTGGGAAGTGAACGATGGTCGATGGGTTGTGCCGTATGGCGGGGGCATTGGACGAATCATGAAGCTCGGCTACCAACCCGTAAATCTTACTGCTCAGGTATATGGCAATGCGGTTCATCCACCGGGGACTTCGCCGTGGGGCTTGCGGCTGCAAATCGCCTTCCTGTTCCCCAAGTTGACCAAGGAACAGCAGAAGATGATGCTGGAGCAAAAGCTGAAACAGATGAACGCGGAATCGCCTCAGAGCAAGTGAGTAGTACTGGTTGAACTTATGGCAAGGGACTCTCGATGATACCAGCGCAAAGCGCTCTAAGCTCTCTAGTGGTCACGCCCGGCGTTTGGGGCGAGAACTGGGCGTGGGGCATTCCATTGATCTTGTTGACGGTCGTCGTCCATGTGCTAAGTTTGGGGACCGCAAATGAGAGGGCTGTGCGATTCTTTACCAGCCAGGGCGAAAGTCGAAGGCCAATGAGCGCGTTTGTCATGGTCATAAGCGCCGTGACGCTGTGGGCCACGGTTATGCACGCGGCGGAGGCGGCTTTGTGGGCCGCCTTCTACTTATTTCTGGGCGCTCGGCCGGACTATGCATCGTCGATGCTGTATTCGCTTGGTGCGCTCACCACCTACGGGCACTCAGGTCTCTATCTGGAAGAAGGTTGGCAGCTGATGGGAGCGATTGAGGCCCTGAGCGGATGGCTGCTGTTCGGGTTGACTACCGCCTTCTTGTTTGGGTTGATTCAACGATGCCACGAAACCAAAAGCCGCTAACGGCTTGCAATTGACAGTTGTTCTGACTGGTCGATGTATCGATAAATGTCAAGAAGCGTTTGAGCGCCCGGCTCCATATCGCCGCGCACGCGCTGTGCACCCGGCACGCGCCACAGGTGAACAATGTCCGAAGCAACATCGAACGTGGAGTTCGCTCAGAGGATTCAAGAAACCGGCCACCATCATCCTTCAGTATCGGACCATCGTGCGCAATGGATCGAAATGGTGGAAGCTCTGGTGCTTGCCGTGGTGGCGGTAGCCACTGCGTGGAGCGGTTATTAGGCTGCAAAATGGGACGCGCTTTCTGCCCAGCACTACAACCTGGCTTCCCGGACAACCGTGCTTTCACAGGAGAAGGCAACGCTCGCAGGTCAGGACCGCCTGTGCGACATCACCACCTTCCATGCCTGGGTGGCCGCTAAACTTGGGGGGAAGGACCGGGAGGCGAATTTCTACCAGCGGCGATCCCGGCCGGAATACAATGCTGCATTCGCAGCCTGGTTGGCACTGGACCCCCTGAAGAATCCCTTTGCTCCAGCCGGCCCTATCTTCATGCCAGAGTACAAGAGCGTCAGCAGCCAGGAATCCGCAAAACTGGCGCAGGACGCGAAGGACTACTTTGAGCATGCTGTCGCCATGCGCGAAAACGGCGACCAGTATGTGAGGATTACCGTCTTCCTCGCGACCGTTCTTTTGCTCACCGCTCTAAGCCAGCGTTTTGAGATTCTCGGCCCGCGCGCCGCGGTCGGTCGTGTATCAGTTCAAACTGATACACGACCCCGCGGTCGTGGCAGTTGCATTTGTCCTGCTCGTCGTGAGTGCGTATTGGATCGTGACGTTTCCCAGTCAGTGACAGCCCACCGATCCCGTCTGAACCGACTCTGCTTGTAGGAACCCAGATCGAGGTGCTGAGCTAAAAGGGATCTTCATTGGCGATCGAGATTAGCAGTGGATCACAGGTGCACGTGAGCAACCGCATTTCTTGCGGGCAAAGCTCGCCGCGGCCGTCTAAGCGAAACGAGACTGATTCGAAATCGTCCCGACATACTGCTTACCCTCCAACACAGCGTCCACGGCGGCCAGCAGGTTTCCATTCACAGTCGTCTTTACTACGTAGCCGAGAGCTCCTGTCCCGAGAGCCTCCTGCACCACGTCGGCAGAAGACTCCTGGGTGACGAAGATTATTTTGGAGTCGGGAGAAAGCTTTCGAATCTCTCTCGCTGCGGCGATGCCATTGAGGGTGGGTAGTCCGATATCCAGGAGGATCAGATCCGGTCTCAGGTCATCGGCTTTCTGAATCGCCTCGGTTCCGTCCGCCGCTTCCCCGATGATTTGGAGATTGGATCTCTTGCTCAACGTCGAGCAGATATAGCGCCGGAAAGGCTCAAAGTCTTCCACCACCAGCACTCGAACTTGAGCCATTCCGTTCCCGTCCAAAGAATTGCAGTCTCGACGTCCGCGACCGAACGTGTACCTGTGTCCATCTTCTTCCTCAGGAAATATTTGTCAATACCCAGAAAGGCTGTCCCCATCGCACGTTTGGGGTAGATATGAGTAGGCACAAAACAAGGCTGCAGTTTGGAAAGCCAACTGGATTTTTCCCGGTCCGGGCCGACGGACATGGCGAGGATGTTGCTCTCGCAGAACAGGTAGAGCTCCGTCACGATGCGGCTGTTAGTTTTGCCAGTGTTCAATTCCTGCCTGGTTTCTTAATATCCTGCTCGTCACTTCAGCATTTCCAGTCGAGCGAAATTAGCTCGCGCAAGTTTAGGAAGAATCGCTCCCGAAAGGACAAAACTTATGAAACAAAATCGCAAATGGACTGCTTGCACCGCACTGCTGTGCATCCTAGGTGCCGGGTTGGCGTTTGGCGCGTCGAACGGCAAAAAAGTAAAAGTCGAAGGACTGATTACCGGGCGAGACGGAGACAGCCTCACCTTGAAGTCCCAAAAGGCGGGCAACGTCGTCGTCACGTTGACCGATGAAACCAAGGTCAGGACCCCGAAAGGATTGTTCCGGCATTCGGAAAAATCGATGACCGCCCTCATACCAGGGCTGAAAGTTGAAGTCGAAGGAACTGGCACCGATACCCAAGTCACTGCCAAGACAGTCGAATTTGATAACGATGATCTCGTTCTGGCTGAGACCATTCAGGCGGGCTTGACTCCGACGCAACAACAGCAAGCAATCAATCAGGCTCACATTGCCGAGAACCAACAAGGCATCTCGAGCAACAAGGCCGGGGTTGCCTCCAACAAGCAACAAGGCGAGGCCAATGCGGCAGGCGTCGCTTCCAATTCGCAGAATATTCAGGCAAATCAGCAGGACATTGAGGCTCAGAACAAGCGTTTCAATGACCTCTCTGAATATGACACGAAGGGAACGGCAACCGTCTATTTCACCAGCGGAAGCGCGAAGATTTCCGACAGCGATCAAGCCGCTCTGACGGCTCTGGCGCAGAGCGCGGTGGGCCTGAAAGGCTACCTCATTCAGGTCAGAGGCTATGCTGATTCATCCGGTAATGCCGCAATGAACCAGCAATTGAGTATGGATCGAGCCGATGCAGTTGTAGCATTCCTGCTTCAGAGCTGCCGCATTCCGCTGCGACACATCGTGGCTCCAGGCGCGATGGGAGTGGCGGATCCCGCCGCACCGAACGAGAGTGCAGATGGACGAGCAGAAAACCGTCGCGTGGATGTGAAAGTGGTTGTGAACAAGGGAATCGCTGGAGGCATGTAGAGCAGCAGAATTAGCCGAACCAAATCGTTCGTTTCAAATTGTGTGCCGCTTCGAAGTTGTCAACGAAGCGGCACACTCATGTTTGCAACTTGTATTTGTCCTACCTGTAACTTCTGTCAGTATTCGCGACTCTGAGCGCCTGTTAGTTTCCTTTCGTCCGAACTATGTGTGCGGAGACTCAACCAAAATGCCCTTAGCGAATCGCTTAAGAAACGTTCTCATTGCTGTCCTTTTCTGTCTGACGATGTTTCCCCTGGTTCGCGCTCAGGATAGCGGCGACCTCGATAACTACAGGTGGCGAGTGGATGGGGACTGGTGGTTCTCCCACCCTTCTGGCTATTTGGGCGAGAATCGAACCAACAGCTATTTCGATGTCAATAAGGATTTTGGATTTGGCAGCTATTCCACTTTCACAGGCAAACTTGATTGGCACTTTGCGCGTAAACATCACTTCCTGTTGAACGGCACTCCGAACTATCTTTCAAAGACCGACATTCTCAGCCGGCAGATTATGTTCGCCGGACAGACGTTTGACGTTGGGGCGGAGGTGGCTGCCAGCATCGACTCAATCAATATCGCTCCGGGATACCAGTACGACATTATTCGACGCGACCACGGTTTTTTGGGCCTGGAGGTCGACCTGAATTTTGCCCATACTACAGCCAAACTTGCCCTCGCAGGGAGTGTGAATGGTGTCGGAGGGGCGACGTCAGCCTCCAAGACTTTCTGGGCCCCATTGCCCGCGGTCGGCCCGATTGTTCGCTGGTACCCTCTGCAGGACTCCAACCGGCTTTCGCTCGGAGGTTCTTTCAGGGGGATGGACTTCTTCGGCTATGGAAGTTTCATGACGGCGCGCGCCGACGTAGGGGTCGGTCTAACGAAGAACTTGAACATTCGAGCCGGCTATGAAATGGGAAGCCGCTTGAGCATCCACGGAACCAGCGATCAGATCGCAGTAAAACTAACGCACAAAGGGCCCACCGCAGGGATCGAATTCGCTTGGGGTCAGTCTCCGGCGAAAAAAGTACACAATCCTAATGCCGCTCCCAGCGATTGGCACGTCGACTGGGTCCCGCTGTATCTGTGGTTCAGTGGGCTGCATGGCGATGTGGGAGCGGCAGGAACGACAGTTCCAGTGAGGGCAAGTTTCTCCGACGTCCTTAAGGAACTCAACATCGGGGTCATGAGCGCTCTCGATATACGAAGAAAACGAGTCGGCCTGTTCACCGATCTGATTTTCATGAGCTTATCCTCCGACCAGATGACGACGCCCATCGGCCCTATCCCCACATATGTCGGCTTCAAGGCCAATGTGAAGGAATTGATTGTGGATCCGGAGGCCTACGTGCGCATCGTGGACAACGACCGAGGTTCGATCGACGCGATCGGCGGCGGCCGCTTTTGGAGGCTGAACAACAGCCTCAATCTTTTCCCACCGAACAGTGGGAACGAAGTGACAGTTGGGCAAACCCAAAGTTGGGTAGATCCCGTGCTCGGCGCACGTTTCCGGCTCAAAGCGAACAAAGGGATTGTCTTCACTCTGAAAGGCGACGCGGGTGGTTTTGGCGTCGGGTCTCAACTCACTTATCAGATCTACGCCGGAATGGGCAAGGAATTCAAGGAGCGGTATACCGCATTTCTCGGCTACCGCTACCTATATGTCGATTACTCAAATGGCGGATTTCTCTATAACGTCCACATGAGCGGACTGGTCACGGGCTTGAACATTCGCTTCAAATGATGGCAGGGGATTCGGGAATGAGATCGCCCGGCCGGGGCTGCGAATATGCGAATAAAAGAGCGGGGAACAACAGCAATCGCCGATGTTCCCCGCGCGCGGCTATTTCTGATAGACAAAATGGGCGCGGCGATTCTGCTGCCAACAAGCCTCCGTCCCCTCGTTGCAGAATGGTTTCTCTTTTCCATAGCTAATTACATTGATGCGGCTGGCATTGATGGCGGCAGTTGTCAGCGAATTCTTGATCGTTCCCGCGCGTTTCTCGCCAAGCGCCACGTTATATTCGATCGATCCGCGCTCGTCGCAGTGCCCCTCCACCGTGAAGTTGATGTTGGGATGCTGGTTGAGGAAGAGCATATCCGCCTGTAGCGAAGCATTCTGATCGGCGCGCAGACCGGACTTGTCATAGTCAAAGTAAATGTCCTTGATGTTCTGCGCGAATAGTTCTTCATCCGTGGGACCGGCCGGCGGCGGAGGGGGCGGGGGTGGTGGCGGAGTGACCGTCAGACGTGTGGTTGCGCTTTGTGTTCCGCCTGCTCCCTTGGCGGTGAGGTTGTAGTTCGTGGAGTCGGAAGGCGAGACGACTTGGGATCCGGTCGCCTGAACAGCGCCAATGCCGTCGATGGAAATATCAGTGGCGTTCGCAGTCTGCCAGGTCAGAGTCGCCGATTGTCCCTGAGGAACGGTGTTGGGATTCACCGAAATGGAAGCCGTCGGCGCCGGCGGGGGCGGTGGGGGCGGTGGCGGGGGAGGAGCGGCCTTTTTCTTGCAGGCGCCGAGCATAAGGATGGCACCGAACAATAATGCGAGCATGAGCCACTTCACTTGCTTATGTTTCATTGGTTGATCCTCCCGATGACGGCGTTGAAATCCGAAGCCGGACGAACTCAATGCTTGTGCGCGCTTTGCACCTCAAGGCCCGAATATCAGTTCCTACGGTCCGAAGACGAGCCTGGGAATCAAGGTGCTGCGGCAGAATACGGTCAACGGTGCCAGTGGATTGCAGACCGTCCGGGCCCTTCAACTCAAATTCTATCGAAGCCACGTCGCGGGTTGACAAACTGGATCAGCAGGAAAGGCGGCGAAGAAGTACTCTACGCAGCAACCATATGATTTCGGACGGCGTATTTCACAAGTTCGGCATTACTCCTCGCGCCCAGCACTTCCATGATCCGATACTTGTGATAGGCCACTGTCCGGGTCGTCATGTGCAAGATCCCGCCGATTTCCTTCATGACTTTGCCTTCAGCGAGCAATTGCAGTACTTCGCGTTGCCGGTCGGTGAGGCGTTCGTCTTGGTTCACCAATTCTTTATGCTGCCAGCGCAATGAATCGATCGCATCGCGTGACATGGCTTTGGATAGGTAGGTTCTTCCGCGCAGCACCTCACGAACCGCCAGCACCATCTCGGCGGCGGCGCAAGTCTTCAGCAAGTAGCCTGAAGCTCCTCGAGCGAAGGCCTCGGCTGCCAAATCGGCATCGGGATTCATGGTCAGATAGACCAACTTGACGCCTGGCAGCATTTTCTTGACTTGGCGCCCGGCATCCAATCCGTTCAAGACAGGCATGCCAATGTCGAGAATAATCACATCCGGTTTCAATTCGCCGGCGGCCCGTACTAGCGCTCGACCGTCACTAACCGCTCCGACCACCTCGAAATCCTTTTCGAGAAGTCGTCGGCATAGTTCTGCGACTAAGTTATGGTCGTCCGCGATCAGAATCCGGGAGCGGCTGGTCATAAATGTGCCTACCTTATTATCAGATTATGCCCGATTCTGCAACACAGGTCTGAAGGTATCCGACTGTTAAACCCGCAGGTTCAATCTTCACTTCTAGCAAATCTATCGTTTAAGGACTGCGTGCTAATCTACGTGTCGGCCATTTTCCCTCTAAGCGGGCCCGAAATACGAGGGACTAACACCGCATGATTGTTGCGCCCCTCTTGACCATCTCGCCCTGGCTGCTTCAACTGGGCGCCGATACCTTAAGCCCTGTCGAAGTTGACAGGTTACGAGTCCCCTGTTTTCTCCTACTATGACGGAGCCGTTCTCAATCTTGTCGCTCACAGACCTTCAGACGGAGCGGATCGAAGAAACGGTCAGAAATACGACGGTGAAGACTATGATGAGTGCTCTTCCGCGTGTCGAGATGCGTCCCGTCCCGGTTCGCATCGCTCTTCTGGTGGGTTCGGACCCAGAGATTGAAGAACAGTTGCGTGGCATCCTCCAAACAGGTTTGTGGGCGATCCAGCACGCTGCAAACAACACTGCCGCATTGGGTATGGCCCACGTTCGAAACTTCGACTTGATTCTCACTGGGGAGAAGACTTCGGGAAAAGAGGACATCGAACTTCTGCGAAGGCTACGAAACATACGCCCCCACACGCGCTTGATCATCTTGACCGACGAGAGCACTCCTGGCGACGTGATTACCTCGATGCGCGAGCACGCTTTCAGCTACTTCTCCAAGCCGTTTTCGCCAGGGTCTCTGGCGGTAATGATCCGGCTGGCAATCGACGGACCAGCATGGGATGACGGCATTGAAGTGTTGTCGGCTACCCCGGAGTGGATCCGCATCCGGGCTCGCTGCGATCTAGCGACCGCGGATCGAGTGCTGCAGTTCTTCGACGAGATTTCCGAACTTCCGGAGCCCGAACGAAGTGCAGTAGGAGTGGCCTTCCGCGAGATGCTGATCAATGCCATCGAACACGGAGGCCAGCTCAATCCCGACCATGACGTCGAGGTTTCCTACCTGCGAACTCGTCACATGGTGACTTGCCGCATCAGTGATCCGGGAGAGGGTTTTACGCTTGATGAGATTCCCCACGCTGCGATCGCCAATCCCAACGACGACCCCTTGCGTCACGTCGACTACCGGGATGCGCATGGCATGCGACCGGGTGGATTCGGGGTGCTGCTCGCGCAGAAACTGGTCGACGAACTTGTCTACAACGAGCAAGGAAACGAAGTTGTGCTGGTGAAGTATTTGGATCTGGAGCCGCGAACGGAAGCCCACACTGAGCTATTTCCCGTTCGCGAGGCCAAGAAATAGTCCTGCGGGTCACCGCAGGATCAGTTTCAACTGAAGTGAGTCAGCGACTTGAGGAAACCGAAAGGAAGACCATGAAAATTCCAGGCCTGCGAATGTTGACGATTGCTGCCCTTGCTTGTGCCGCAGTGTCCATGTCAGCGCAGGATCAACCGATTCGACAAAACTATGCCATCACGGTATTTGGCACGTCCGGCGTGGCCGCGGGTAAATCCGTAACGGGTTCGGTCATCGTCGAAGGCTATTCCAGCGACGCCGAGGCACAAGAGTTGGCTGGAATTCTCAAAGAAAAAGGACAGGATGGCTTAGTCAGCGCCATGTCGAAGTTGAAAAGCAAAGGTCGCATCGCGCTTACGGGCACTGTGGGCAACCAGGTCGAGGTGATTCGGCAGAAGCCCGGCCCGAAGGGTCGACGCATCATTCTCGTGTCGAATCGGCAAATGTCACTCCCCGAACTGTGGAACGCCGGGCGGTCTACCAGCTACAAGTTCAGCATCGTGGTCCTCGACGTGGATGCCGACGGCAAGGGCGACGGTTTGGTCTATTACGCTGTCAAATTGAAGTTCAACAAGAGCGGACAACTCGAACTGGAGCACTATGGCCAGGCGCCAGGAAGAATCTCGCAAGCGATGCTGATGAAATAGATCGTGAGTGCATGGCCTCAGTGTTTGAGCTCTAACTGAGGCCGCTTCAATTCTTGGCAATCGAAAAGTACAGGTTCAGCTGCAGGCCGATGTAGTTCACTTGCTCGTTTGGATGTTTGCCTGTGTTGTTGTCGTGTTCATAGTAGGGATTGAACTGCACATGGTGCCCGACCGGGAGCAGGCAACCGGCATAAAGCGCCGTCGTGCTCCATTTTGCATATTGGCTCTCGTAGTAAGGTTCCGCAGCCACATAGGGGATCAAGTGGTAGGCACGGATGGCAAAGGTTCTTTCCAGTGTTAGCTTGTTGCGATACCGCCAGTTGAACGCTCCGCCTTTCCAATCCAGATCCGCACGATTTCGATCCGTAATGAGAACCGCGGCTTTCAAGGGAAAGCGGAAGGTCACCGCCGTCAATAAGCGATTGTCGAGGGGCGTGTTCGGCGCGGTGATATATCGGTAACCAATTTCGAACTCGACCGGCCGTTTCTTGGCATCGTCCAAATCAAAAGCTGTAATGTTCTTCAGCTTGAGCACAGGCTTAAGAAAGAGCTGAACGCTCGGCCCGAGCGTAGCTTGTGTCGGATCCCCGCCGTCCCGGTCGTCCTTCGCTTGAAAGTACACGCGGAACATCGGATTGAGCGTGAGGTAGGGATCGACCTCTGGCAGAAACTGCGTCGATTGTGCGTGGAGAGAGACGCATTTTGTGCTTAACGCCGCAGACAGTGACAGCCAGAGCAAATAACGAAAGCGGTTTTTCATGGCGGAAAGTCGACGGTCGAGTCTATCCGCCGATCACCTGCATGCATACCGGCAATTCTGACAGGTGTCGCTCCGCGCGGCGTCTCATACCTTAACTTCGAGTTGGCCCAAGGCATTCGCATGCTCAAAGCCGCGCCCATGTTCGATTTTCAGTGGTAAGCAAGTGAAAAGCCACGACGCGACAGCGTTGACAAGGTGAGACAAATGCATTTGCTGAATCATAGCAACCAAGCCCCGCTTCATTCTTTTTTCGTTTGTATGCTGCTCGTGCTCCTGGCCTTGGGCGATATTTGCTCGGCGAGGGCGAAATCGGACGTCCTTCACTTTGCCAATGGTGACCGCCTCACCTGCGAAATCATCAAACTGGAGAAGGGCTACCTGTACGTCAAGCTTGAGAACGCGGATGGCACGGTCGGGATGGACTGGTCCAAGATCGTCAGCATAGAGACAACCCAGAACTTTGTAGTAGCTAACCAGCTGGGAAAACGTTACACGGGCACACTGAAGAGTGTGGTTGAAGCTTCAGTCCCGGGGGGACCGGAAGAGCTGATGGTGCAGATCGCCGGATCCTCCACCAGTGAAGCCGTTCCGAGCAAGGAAGTGGTTGAAATCGAGCGAACCGACACCAGCTTCTGGCAAAACATGCACGGTAGTCTCAATGCCGGCCTGAATTACTCAAAGCAGCAAAACCGCACGCAGTACAACTTCCAGACGAACGAACTGTACCAAAGAACCAAGTGGTCGTTAGCCTCCAACTATCAATCGAGTTTCAGCGGGGGAGGCGACGTCTCGAACCTGCGCAATGACCTGCAAGTGAATATCGCACGGCAGTTGCGATCGCCGCGGAACTTCTATATGGGGCTGGCGGAATTCCTGCAAAGCAACGAGCAGCAACTCAACCTGCGCATGACCTTCGGCGGCGCCGTCGGACACGTCTTCAGCCACACCAACAATACGTTAATGACAGGCTACGCCGGAGCGGACTGGAACCGGGAACGCTATTCCGCGGAGGCGACAACGGGCCAGACCGGAAACAGCGCCGAGGCGGTTGTCGGAACTCAGCTGAACTTCTTCCGTTTCAAGACGACAAATATCCTGGCGGATGCTCAAGTCTATCCAAGCATGACAGATTTGGGACGCGTGCGCGTCGATTTCAATGCCTCCCTCAAGCTGAGAATCGCCAAAGACCTGTATTGGAACGTCGGATACTTTCTCAATTACGACAGCCGCCCGCCCCAGAATTTACCGAAGAGTGACTACGGGTCGACCTCCAGCGTGGGGTGGACATTCTAAAAAGGGATCATGGCCCGTGCCTTCCTTTCGGGAAGGGTTCGGGGTCGCAAAGAATCACGAGACCCACTATGGCAAAACTGACAGTTGTCAGAATTCCACCTCAGGCCCAGCATGGTTGCCAACGTAGATTGCTTTCTGTCGTTTCGAGTCTTCGCGGATGAGACGCTGAGTAATTCGGAATAGCACCCTCACTGGGGAGAAATGCGGGCCATCACCAATTTTGGCTTTGTGGGTGACGATTTTCCAATCCACTCTGTTCAGGTCGTCGCTGTAGAGTCCATGTTTGGCTGCTTCAAGAAAGGATAACGAAAATGCGGTACATCGAAACTCTAAGAACTCACAAGGTTGCCATCGGCAACATGATGCTACTCGGCCTGCTCGTGCTCGCAAGCACTTTCGCTCTCTCGCGGGGGCCGAAGACGGAGACGATCGAAGCGAGCGCGATGGGTACTGGCACACAGATGGGAGCGGTGATCGGCGTAACGCTGGACATTTACGATTGGTCCACTCCCGAGGACCGGCAGATCTTAATCCAGGCTTTCACAAAGGGACAAAATCAGGGCTTGGTCAATGCGCTATCGAAAATGAAGGCCGTAGGTCACTGCTCGATCACCGGCACCATTGGCTATGACGTCAGTTATATCCGCATGGTTCCCACGCCCACCGGGAGAAAAATCGTATTCGTCACGAACCGGCAGATCAGGTTCGGGGAAGCCTATTTCGACACCCAGTCGCAATCTTTCAACTTGACGGCAGGTGAGTTCGACTTGAACTCCACCGACAAGAGTAAGAGCACGGGCGTGGTTTACCCGGCGACTCAACTCGTCATCGATCAGCAAGGGCAATTGCAGTATGACCTCAGGGAGAACCCGTGGAAGCTTGTGGATGTTCTCGACTGGCAGGGAACGTCTGGCGTGAACTAGGCGGAGGAAAACTATGGAAACACCAAACCGGTTTGTATCCCGGCACCTCGCAGTGCTGGCTACCCTGGTCGTTTCATGCTCGTTCGCCGTCGCGCAGGATCAGATGCGTGGCCCGGAAAAGTATCTGTGCACGGATCCTGACCCCCAGGCCATGTGCACCGCGGCGAACACGTGTGGCTCCGCGTCCACGCCTTGTACGGTGGATATCAAACGAACGGCGTCGGATGCCTCAGCTACTCCCAGCATTCCCAAGGCGAAAGGTAACCAGCCCTTCTGCGTGGCTGCCGGGACAAAGGTCAACTGGAAAAGCGACTCCAAGAACACAGGTTTTGTTTTGGACTTCGGGCCGAGTTCTCCTTTTGGTTCAGACACAATCATCGGGGGTTCTGACCGTTCCTCATCGACCGTGGCGAATAAGAAGGGCTGCTACAAGTATTCCGTCGGAGCCTGCGTTTCGGGAGCCATTTACGGAATGTGCGGATCCGCCGAAGCGGAATTCGTGGTTACCGGTGGCCAGTAGCAGTGCGCCGCAGGGAGAAGGAGTAGGGCAATGATCAGGACATTCGGGAAGCAACTTCTGTCGGTGACTCTCTCCGTGTTGCTGGTTGTTGCAACGGCGCCGTTCGACGCTCATGGTCAGGAGCCGGCGGCGCCTTCCGGATACTCGGGACAGGGCGTCCCCTTGACCGCGGAAGAATTGCAGCAGCTAACGGGACCGATCGCTTTGTACCCGGACTCTCTGGTGGCCCAGATCCTGGGCGCTGCAACCTTTCCCGACCAGATCGGCGCCGCAGATAATTTTGTCCATCAGAGCGGTCTCACTGGCTCGGCTCTCATGCAGGCTGTCGACACGCAAACATGGGATCCCAGTGTGAAGGCCCTGACGCAGTTCCCCTCCGTCCTCGACAACATGTCGAAGAACTTGAGTTGGACGTCGGCTCTCGGCGAGGCTTATCACACGCAGGCCGCCGACGTCATGTCGGCGATCCAGTTCTTGCGTGCCAAGGCCAAGGCTGCCGGCAACCTGAAATCCGGATCGCAGATTGTGGTTACTGAGCAGTCCCCGCAAACCATCGTCATCCAATCGGCAAACCCGCAGGTGGTGTACGTGCCCATGTACAATCCGGCAGTCGTTTACGGAACTCCTTACGTTTACGTAGGGTACGTTCCTCCGCCTCCGCCGCCCGCTGGCGCGGCACTGCTTGCTTTCGGAGCCGGCATCGCAGTAGGCGCGATGATGAGCGGCGGTTGCTGCGGTTGGGGATATAGCAGTTGGAATTGTGGCTGGCACAGCACCACCGTCGTGTATCACGGGGGCGCGTACTACGGAAACAGCGCCTGGCACGGGGGCTTCTATGGTTCCAGCGCGAGCGCCTACGGACCCTATGGAAGCGCTCACGCCAGCCGCGGTTATAACCCGTCCACGGGGACTTACGCGCGTGGCGGCACTGTCTCGAACGGCTACGGCAGCGTGAGTGCCGGTCAAGCATACAACCCAAGGACTGGGGCTTCCGCCTCGACTGTGCAAGGATCGAACGCCTATGGCAGTTACGGAGCCTCGACAGTTTCGAAGAACGGCAATACCGCATATGGCCAGCACCAAACGACCTCTCAGGGAACGACCGGTCAAGTGCACACCACAAATGGCGGATCGGCATACGGCGCTTCGGGTAAATATGGCAACAGCGCTGCCGTAGGTCAGACGGCAAACGGTGACAAGTACGCGGCCGCAAACGGGAACACTTACAAGAACACTGGGAGCGGCTGGACTGGAAACTCGAACAATACCCAAAAATACAACTCAGGCTCTGCGAGCCAATCTGCTGCTTCCAAGGGCTGGGGTGGACAGGAGAGGAGCAGCGGGTCGTCCGCCTTCGGCGGGGCCAGCGGCGGAGGCTGGGACTCCAGGGCAGCGAGCGCCCGGGGTTCTTCAAGCAGGGGTGGTGGCGGCGGTTGGGGCGGACGAAGCGGTGGCGGTGGCTTTCGAAGGTAAGTATGCGTCGTGGGAATTGAGACAGCTGAGCGGCCACTGGATGCTTGGAGGATTCTATATGTCGATTCATAACGACAGAGTTGCACTGGTCGTTCGAATGTTGTTATTGGCGACCGTCGTTTCCCTAACCGGCTGCAATAAGTCCGACGCTTCGCTGAAGGCTTTTGCATCTCCTGAGGATGCAGGGAGCGCGCTACTGCAGGCAGCAAAGTCCGGCGATCAGAGTGCCTTGTTGGCGATTCTCGGCCCAAACTCGAAGGACGTGATTTCTTCCGGCGACGCCGTGCAGGATAAGACCGTAGTGGATGCATTTGTCGCAGCGTACGGGGAAATGCACCGCTTTCGCAAGATGCCAGACGGGAGTCAAATCCTGCTGGTGGGGGCTGACAATTTTCCTTTTCCCATCCCGCTGAAGAAAGATCGCGGAGGGCAGTGGTTCTTCGACACCCCGTCAGGGAAGGATGAGATTTTGGCACGCCGCATCGGCCGCAATGAACTGGCCGTGATTGAAGTCTGCGGCGCTCTCGTGGATGCCCAGGCTGAATATTTCTCGCAGCGTCGAAGTGACGGAAGCTCCAAGCAATTTGCGGTGAAGTTCATCAGTGACTCGGGAAAACAAAATGGCTTGTACTGGGATTCGCCGGAAGGCCAACCCAAGAGCCCGCTGGGTCCGCTCGTCGCTTTTGCTACCGACGAGGGCTACAACACCAAGCCCGATGCACGCGCCCCTTTTCACGGATACAACTTCCGGATGCTGAAGAAGCAAGGCAGTCACGCGCCGGGCGGCGCGAAAGACTACCTGGTGGATGGGAAGATGACTGGCGGGTTTGCTTTCGTCGCCTATCCCGCTGAATATGCCAACTCGGGAGTGATGACCTTCCTCATCGATCAGGATGGCGTTCTTCTTCAGAAAGACTTGGGGAAGACTACAACAGAAATCGCCACCGCCATGACCGAGTTTGATCCCGATAACACTTGGACCGTAGTGGGAGAGTAACAACTCCATCCGATCGGATGGGCCTCGATGGCCCTCGGTTGAATGGCGTGTTGCAATATCTCTTTTGCGAAGGCGGCGCCATGTACTACAAGCGGTATGCTGGCCAGGTAGGGACGTGGGGAATCCCTGCGTTGTATGCGTGCATCGCAATTCTAGCTGGCCTTACCTTTCCAAAGATTGAAAGCCACATCTTCCCGAAACTGATCTCAACGGTGAGCGTGACAGCGGCAACGGCGATGTACTCTGCGATCGCTTCGGGAATGATCGCGCTTACGGGCATCGTTTTCTCGTTGACCTTCGTGATGGTGCAGTTCAGCGCGACTGCATACTCGCCACGCCTGGTGCTGTGGATCGCCCGCGATCCCGTGATGTCCCACGCTCTGGGAATATTTACAGCTACCTTTCTGTACGCGATTGCGGCGCTCGGAGGAGTAGATCGCAGCGGGTCTGGAGGAGTTCCGTCTGTCAGTACATGGGTTGTGGTTGCCCTGTTGGTCGCAAGCGTCGGGATGTTCATCAGCCTTATCCATCGAATCGGTTTGCTTCAAGTGAACCGGATGTTGATTTTTACGGGCGACCAGGGAAGGAAGGTCATCGCTACGTTGTATCCGTCCCAAAAACTCGTAAGCAAGGTAGCGGGCTCCGACGAATATCGATCGTTGCTTTGCACTCAATCGCTCGTCCATCATGGACCGCCGCGCTCGATCCAAACGGTCGATGTTGACGCCCTCGTGTATTTGGCGAAGGCCTGCAATGGAGTCATCGAGATGGTGATGGCGGCCGGCGACACGGCTGCTGATTTAATGCCAGTTCTGCACGTCTATGGCGCACGCAATCCGATCGACGAACGGGCATTAAGGAAGGGAATCGAACTTGGCGGCGAGCGTACCTTCGAGCAGGACCCCAAATATGCGATTCGCCTGCTGGTGGATATTGCTATCAAGGCCCTATCACCGGCGATCAACGACCCCACGACTGCGGTTCAGGCTCTGGACCAGATCCAGGATCTGCTGCTCCGCTTGGGCTGCCGTCACCTGGAAATCGGCAAGTTTCGTGACGAGGATGGCAGATTGCGGCTCGTGCTTCCGTTTCCGGCGTGGGCCGACCTTCTGCAGTTAGCGTTCGACGAAATTCGCGCTTATGGCGCGAGCAGCGTACAAGTCATGCGACGGATGAATGCTTTGGTGAACGATCTCATGGTTGTCTTGCCAGAGGAGCGTCGCCCCGCCCTTCGCCATTGGGATGCACGTCTGAAAAGCACGATCGCACGTTCGTTTACGGAGCGGGAAGATCGCCAACAAGCGTCCAAAGAAGATCGCCAAGGGCTCGGCATGCCTCACGATTCTTCGAGTCAGCTCGCTTAGAAAGGGCGAGCGGAAAGATTGGATTAAGTGTTGGAATTGCTTTGGGCTGCGACGGAGACTGAGACGATCATCATTGCGGTTGCTGGATATCGCATCGTTCGTTCCACCTCACCGGTTCACTGTCAGTGCTTAGGCGGAAATCCTTTCAGCAATTTGTCGACGGCTTTCTCCGCCAGGATCAAGTCCTGGTTCTTCTGTTCGGGGTCGAGCTTCTGCATTGCCGTTCCTTGCCAGACCAATTTGTTGTTGCTGCGATCGACGAAGTGGAGGATCAGAGTCCCTTTTCCGACCAACTGGGCCTCGAGGACAGGCGCTCCGAATTGCCCCTGCCACATGACTGGATCCATGGTCGCGGTCGGGCGTTCGTTGTATCCAAAGTCGATTCCACCCGAGGCGCTGAGATGCAGGTCACCGTTTTCGGGCACTCGCGTGAGACCCTTGGCCTGCAGGTCTTGGTCAATCGTGCCCACCACGGCCTGGAAGAGCTGCGGATTCTCCACCGGATGATCTGGCTTTGCCCATGTATACGTCTTGTACTTCGAGAAATCCGCGCCCTTGTCGTACCCAATCTTCACTTTTTGGGCTACGGAGCAGGCCGTAAAAGCGACCACCACTAGAGAAGACAGGAGCAGAAAGCGGCCTTTGGTCATCTTTTCCCCCGAGGGCGTTGGATTTCTTCCCGTGTGAGACTAGTGAAAAATCATCACGAAAGAAACTGTCACAAATTACAGGGAACCCGGCACTTTGCTCTCCCATTTCGATTTACGGAGACTGGTAAAAGTCACAGTTGAGGATTCCGGCAGGTACACCTAGGCTCATCGCAAATTGACTGAAGTCGCTCAGGAGTGAGCGGCCTCGCCACCGCCGACTATGTGCCGGCGCGGACGCCAAACGCAAACTTAAGAGATGAGGTTCTCATTGAAACGGAAGGTCCTGATCATCGCTGTCTTTTTGGCTCTAGGAGTCCTATTGTTCGGCAAGTCCAGCAAGCTCATCATGAGCTGGCGAAACCCAAGTTACGCCCCAACCAAAAAGTTTCACCGGGTGTTGGCAATGGGGTTTAGCAACAAGATGGAGGTGCGGGCCGATTTTGAAGACGCATTAGCAGCGGAACTGACCAGCAAGGGCTTGGAAGCGATAGCGGGGAACACCATTCTGCTTCGCCCACCAGGCACGAAACTCGACCTTACGTATTTGCGAGAGCAGATTCAGGCGAACCAGATTGAAGCGGTTGTGGTTTCACGTCTGGTGAAAGTGGATAATACCGTCACCTACATTCCCGGAACTCCGTACTTCTCGCCTTATCCTTACTACAACACTTTTTACGGCTATTACGGAACGTTATATCCAGTGATTTACTCGCCCGGCTACCTGGAGAAGGAAAAAAAGGTTCGAGTCGAAACCAATCTCTATGTAACCACGGCGCCCGACGGACAGCTGATTTGGACGGGGACAACGGACACCCTCAATCCCTCCAATGTTCACAACGCGATCAAAGGGCTGGTCAACCTCTTGGTGACAAAGATGGAGAAAGACGGCGCTCTCTAGGCTGGGTAAGCTGGGGTTCAGCCATCCGATCCGGGAATACTGCCAGTCATGCGCGAGGTCGTTGTCGTTTCCTCCAAGCTCCATGTCGTCACCTCAGCGGAGTCGCATCTGCTACGCGAAACTGCGAGCTTGGCATGAGAGGCCGTCGGCCCCCACTGCTTTCGGGATTGCGATGCTAGTCGTGACTCCAGAACACTGTAACTGTCAACACTGCCAGTAGTTGGGACGCTGTCTCGAGTCTAATGTCGGGAGGGTCCTCTTCGCCGGTACAACAACGATCCGGACACAAAGAGATTGAAATCAGATCCAAACCGGCGCTGATCGCAGCATAGCTCGGTCTTGGACCCGTTCACACTGAGAGTGGAGGCGTACGCCTACGTCGCAAAATCAGAAGAGGCTGGATGCCGGAAACGCGCTATTCCGATGGGCGCTGTTTTGTCTCCTAATCTTCGCAACCGTCGATTCGCGTGCGGCAGCGTCGGCGGCTCACCACCCTCGTTCGAAACTGCCTGCTGCTCTCCAACAGACTGAAGTGCTCTTCCTGTCGGCTCTCGATCCCGACTCGCCCGACGTTGCGGCTTTGATCGAGCAGACCGAGACGGAAATTCTGACGGGCTCTGACAAGCCGGTTCGGTTCAGCTTTGACTATCTCGACTTTTCTTCCTCTCTCGCCGACGCGTCCCATAAGAAGGCGACAGAGTTGTATCTCGCCGATAAATACCGCGGAGCGACCTTCCAGCTGATCATCGTGATCGGTGAAGAGACTTTGAGTTTTGCAGAGCAAACCAGAGCAAAGTTATTTCCGGAGGCGTCTCTTTTGTTCATGATCGTCAATCCTCAAAATGAGGCACACTGGCTAAAACCAGAGATCAACCGAACGGGCGTCATTCGGAAGTCGAACTATCTTCCGACTTTGCAGTTGGCCCTGCGCCAGAATCCCGGCACCTCTCGCGTGATCGTGGTAGCGGGAAGTTCAGAGGGCGAGAAGATCGAAATGAGTCGGGCGCGGGCGCAGTTTCATGCCTACGAATCGAACCTGAAGTTTGAATATGTGACAGATCTGGGGCTGGCGGAACTGGGGCCACGTTTGGCGAGCGTGCCGCCCGACGCGGTCATCGTGTTCCTCGATTTTGTGCTCGACGCGAATGGAGACCAGTTCGTTCCGGCACGCATCCTGCCGGCCATTTCCAAAGTCGCTGCGCGGCCGATCTACGCCACATTTTCGTCCCTCGTGGGCAAAGGCGCGGTAGGCGGCAACGTTGCGGACTTATCCGACGTGGGGCGCACCCTGGGGCGTAATGCAGCGCGAATCCTGAAAGGCGAAAAGGCCGAGAATATCCTCGTCACCACCGGCGATTTCCAGCACTACATGATCGACTGGCGCGAGCTTCACCGGTGGGGTATTCCAGAAGACCAGTTGCCTGCGGACAGCGTCTTGCTGAACTGGGAGTATTCGCCCTGGGAGCAGTATCGCTGGAGAATCGTCGGCCTGTTGGCAATCCTGCTGATTGAAACCCTGCTGATCGGTTTATTGCTGCGAAATATCGCACGGCGCAGGCATGCCCAGGAGGCCCTCGCTCGGAGCAAGAAGGAACTGGCGGAAGCGCAGCGCCTGGCTAGAATCGGCAGCTGGTTGTGGGATGCGCACAAAAAAGAAATCCTCTGCTCGGAAGAGCTGTACCGCATTTTTGGACTTGACCCCACAATGCCACTGCCCCGTACCGAGGAGTTTCCCAAGCTGTTCACGCCCGAAGGCTGGGCGGGGCTTACGGCCGAAATGGAAATTGCTTGGACGGGCGGCTCCATCCGTGAGATCGAATTGGAAGCAGTCTGCCCCAATGGCAGCAAGCGATGGGTTCGCGTCCGGGGGGAAGCTGTTTCGGATGGCTCCGGCCGCCGCGCGTACCTGCACGGAACGGCGCAGGACATCACGGAGCGCAGGCAGTCCGATGAAGCCCGCTCCAGACTGGTTGCCATTGTGGAATCCTCCGAGGATGCCATCATCTCGAAGAACCTCGACGGGATCGTCATGACCTGGAACCGGGGGGCAGAACATACTTTTGGATTTACTGAAGAAGAAGTAGTGGGTCGTCACGTCCGCATTCTCATCCCACCCGAACTGTGGGGAGAAGAATCAGCCCTGCTACAAAAAGTGAAGGCAGGCGAAAGGGTTGAGCGCCACGAAACCATCAGGGTAACCAAGGGAGGACAGCGGATCAATGTTTCACTGACCTTGTCTCCCTTGCGGAATGCTGAGGGCAAGATTATCGGGGCTTCCAAAGTCTCAAGAGATATTACGGAGAGCAAGCAAGCCGAAGAGAATCTCAGGAAATCCGAAGAGAAATTCGCCAAGATTTTTCGGGAGAGCCCTTCCGCGTTGTCTCTCATCAGTTCAGAAACTCACTGCTATCTCGATGTCAACGAGACTTTTGCACGCCTCTCGGCTTGCACCCGTGCTGAACTGATAGGAACAAGCGCTCTGGAAGTCGGGCTCCAAATGAATCCTGCCGATCGCGCCCGGCTGAATCAAAAATTGCAAACCGACCGGTTTTTCCGAAATGCGGAGTGCAAATACCGCGCTCAAGATGGGCGGACCGTGATCGGTTTAACTTCGGCGGAACTGATTGAAATCAGCGGTCAGCGATGCATCCTCGGCGTGATTACCGATATCACCGCCAGCAAGGAAATCGAGGAGAAGTTGAAGGCGAGCCAGAACCGGATGGCGGGTATCGTCGCATCGGCGATGGACGCCATTGTTGCGGTCGATGACGCCCAGCGGATAGTACTGTTTAACGCAGCCGCTGAGAAAATGTTCAAATGCCCGGCGCATAAGGCGATCGGCCAATCGATCGATCAATTCATTCCCGCACGCTTCCGATTCGCGCATGGCGGACATATCCGCCGCTTTGGTGAGACTGCCACCACCAGCCGCGCGATGGGAACTCAGGGGACACTTTGGGCCTTGCGCATGGATGGCGAAGAATTTCCGATTGAAGCCTCAATCTCCAACGTAGAAGACGGCGAAAAGAAGCTTTTTACCGTGATCATCCGAGATGTTACCGAGCGACGCAGAGCCGAGCAGGCAGCCGCCGAGAGTGAAATGCGGTTTCGCCTGATCGCCAATACCGCGCCAGTGTTGATCTGGATGTCGGGCCCTGACAGGTTGTGCAACTACTTCAATCGCCCGTGGCTCGAATTCACGGGAAGGAGTATTGAGCAGGAACTAGGCAACGGCTGGACGGACGGCGTCCACGGCGACGATCTCTCAACACGCCTCGATACTTATTCTTTGCACTTTGATCGACACGAGAGATTCACCATGGAGTATCGTCTTCGTCGTTTCGACGGAGAATACAGGTGGGTCCTGGACATCGGTGTCCCCCGATTCAGCAGCGACGGTTCTTTTGCGGGATATGTGGGCTGCTGCATGGACATTAGCGAGCTCAAGCAAGCCAGAGCCACGGTGATTGAATTCAGCGGGCGCCTGATCCGAGCCGGCGAAGAAGAACGAGCGAGGATTGCCCGCGAGTTGCACGACGACATCAATCAGCGCTTGGCCCTGTTGGCGAACGGCCTCCAGGAAGTCGAGCAGAGGACGGCGGGGAGAGATCCGTTACAAAAGCAGGCTGTGCACGACCTTTGGAGCCTGACCAACGAAATTGCCACCGATATTCAGCACATGTCGCATCAGCTGCATCCTTCCAAACTCCACTATCTCGGCCTGGCTACGACCGTGCGGCAACTCTGCAATGAGTTCACGCAGCAGCATAAGATGGAAATCGACTGCGTAATTACGGGCTTGCCCGACGACCTCGACGAGAATATTTCTCTCAATCTGTTTCGCACTGTACAGGAATCATTACGCAACGCTGCGAAGCACAGCCATGCCCGCCACGTAAGGGTGGAACTGACCTGCGAGTCGAGTATGGTTCGGCTTCGCATCTCCGACGATGGTGTCGGATTCAATCCTGAAGAAACGCGAATTCATCATGGGCTCGGACTCGTCAGTATGCGAGAGCGCTTGCGGTCGGTCGGCGGAGAATTCTCGATTTGGTCGAAACCATCGTTAGGTACGCTAGTGGAGGGGACGGTTTCTGCGATGTCCAAGTCTCCCACGTCAGAATTGACAGTAGCCGACCCCACCGACGCTACTTAGAATCGCGGCGAATGTTGGCCGATGGGGCTCGGTAACCGCGATGGCAGCGATACAGCTTTCCGAACGCATGCCAGCCCTCGAAAGGGTGTTCGTGCCGGACGTGACCATACTCCTTGCGGATGACAATTCGGCGGTCCTCGATCACGTCGGCAAGATGCTGAAAAAGGAGAATGCCTACCGAGTTCTGGCATCCCTCGTCGATGGGAACACTGTGGTCCGCGAATATCTTCGACTCAGGCCAGACGTCATCATCCTGGATATTTCCCTGGGCGACCTGAGCGGAATCGACATCGCGCGCAAGTTACGAGATGCTGGTTGTACTGCCAAGGTCATCTTTCTGACGGTTCACGATGATCGCGATTATGTGAACGCCGCCATCGGTGCTGGCGGGTCGGCCTATGTGATCAAATCCCGATTGAATCTGGACCTGCTTCGCGCGATTAAGGCCGTACTTTCCGATAAGCTCTTTGTTTCTGCCAGTTTGATGTCGGAACCCGTGTAGGCATCGCTTCTGCTGCCCGGTTGTGTTCCGTGGGCCTGACTGTCACTAATTACAGTTCCAACGTACCTTCCTTGTTCTTAATCTTCCCCGAGAGAGAGTGCTGCGATTTCTGCGGAATGCAGATGCATATCCAGGCTGCAAGATTCGCACCCTATGGGTGGGGAGTTTTGAAATCGACGCGTCATGCTCGGCTGGGAATGTTATCCCCGTCTCCGGAAGAGAAGATGATCGATGCGCACTTTGGAACGCTCGCGCTTCTTCGATGGGGACGATGCATGATGATTTGTCGCGGTAAATGTAAGGTCGAGGCCGTTGAGATCGTAGTGCCCCAAACCGCGCCACCAGCAGACGTTCCGAGCGCCTGTAAGTATTGACAGTTACACCGCAATGCCTGGCCTTGTACTGTTCGGGCGATAGAGGCTCTACGGTGCCAGTTTCATACTTAAGTCAAGGACACTTGCACCTAGTCCGCAGCTGGAAGCTCTGTTGATCAAGGGACAAATGATGCGTTGGTCACGCCAACTCGAGCGCTTGCTGTTAGTGGTGGGTGTGCTGATGCTCGTTTTTTATGTAGGGGCCCGTGTCGAGCGTTCGGTCTTGTCGAACGCTGAGTTGCAGAGCTTTAAGACACAATCTCGGGTGCCCGTAGTTGGTCCCCGCGGTATTGCTCTAAGTACTACGCCTCCAGATTTCAGCCTTTGGTCCGCGAAGCGAGTGAAGGAGTACCAGGAGAGCTTGGCCGCGCACTTTTCTCCTGCCATAGGAATTCTGCGCATTCCAAAGATTGACGTTGAAGCACCTGTTCTGGAGGGAACCGACGATCTGGTCTTAAACCGTGGAGTCGGGCATGTAACCGGTACGGCCAACCCTGGCGAAAACGGTAATGTGGCGCTCGCAGGGCACCGGGATGGATTTTTCCGCGGACTAAAAGACGTCGTCCTGGGCGACAAGATTGAACTTGTAACCATGCAGGGAACGGAGACATTTGTGATCGATCGGATCGTTATCGTCGACCCCGCGGATGTTTCGGTGCTGCAGCCGAGATCGCGTCCGTCGCTGACGTTGATCACTTGTTACCCGTTCTATTTCATCGGCAGCGCGCCGCAGCGTTACATCGTCCAGGCCTCGGTCGCTGGTTCTGCCGCGACAAATCTTTTGGCTCGCTTGCGCTCAGTGTCGGGCCCGAAAGTTTTCCACCGCAGTCCGAACATGACGGCTTTTGAATAAGTAGAGATGTTTGATTCGAAAACAATGATTTGAAAACAATGATTCCGAAACCGACAAAGGAGAAAAGGAAATGAACTCTAGAACTAGCTGGACACGTGCATCTCTGGCGATTTTGGTGGGCGTTCTTTGTGTGGCGTTTACCCTGAGCTTGAGCGCGCAAGTGCAAACGACAACCTCGACCGCCAAAGGCGCGGCCTCAGTCACTACCGATGTGAAACAAGGCGAGATCGTATTCGTTTCTGGTAACAGTGTTGTTGTCAAAATGGCGGACGGAAGCCTTCGACATTTTGACAACGTTCCAGACAGCGCCCGGGTCACCGTCGACGGGCAGCAACTTGGTGTTCATGACTTGAAAGTGGGCATGAAGGTTCAGAAGACCATCACGACCACCACAACCCCTGAGACGGTTACCACAGTGAAGAGCGTCACCGGGAAAGTGTGGTTTGTAAATCCACCCAGCACCGTAATCTTGACTATGGAAGACGGGAAAAATCAGGAGTTCAAGATTCCGAACGGCCAGAAATTCAACGTCGACGGACAGATGGTCGATGCCTGGGGCCTGAAGAAGGGGATGACCGTGAACGCGACGAAGGTTGTGCAGGCACCTGCCACGGTGATCGCACAGCAGACGAAACTGACGGGTCAAATGCCACCACCGCCTCCGCCGCCCCCCGCGGACGTTCCAATCCTGGTCGTTGAGGAAGTTGCCGTTCCAGTTCAAGTGGCTCAGGCCGCACCCGCGCCCGCGCTGCCCAAGACCGGAAGCGAGCTTCCTCTGGTCGGATTGCTGGGACTGCTGTCCCTGGCGTCCGCACTTGGATTGCGTACGGCTCGCAAAGGCCAATAGTCCATTGCGCCAAGGTTAAATCCTTGGCGGCAGAAGTGTCACCTTGAAGGAGTTGCTTGTGTAAGCCGCAAGCAACTCCTTGCTCGTTTTCTGGCAGCTGCACTGAGGATGTTGTTGAGTCCAGACAGCGCGACGATAAGTCAGCAAATCATCAAACAATAAATTCTGTTCCCATTCAGACTGGCATTTTTGCCAGTAGCAGCGGACTTGTCGACCGGGGATGCTTCAGAGCACGACTCATTTATTAAGAATCGACAGGAGAAATGTTATGCGAACATTGCTATCCATATGTGCGTCGTTAGTGCTATCGAGCGCCGCGCTTTTTGCGCAGGCGTCGCCCGCCACAACCACGGCCAAGCCGCTCAGCGATTCCGACGTTCAGTTGCTGCGGTCTGACGTCCAGGCGGGTAAGAACGAGATCATTACCGCCACCATGCAATTTACCGACGCAGAGTCCACTGCGTTCTGGCCGATCTATCGCGACTATGCGCGCGACCAGCAGGTGATCGGCGACCAGCGCCTGGCGTTGATCAAGGACTACGCAGCCAACTATGACACCTTGGACGACAGCAAGGCGGGAGATATGGTTCAGCGGATGAACAGCATCGACGCCAAGAACTTGAACTTGCGCGAGAGTTATTGGCCAAAGTTTATGAAGGCTTTGGGAGCAAAGCGTGCAGCCAAGTTTGTTCAGGTGGATAACCGTCTTAGCCTGATCATCAATCTGCAGTTAACAGCCGCGATTCCCTTGATTCAATAGTCCTGCCGCCGCTCACAACTCGACCGGTGAAACAAGAGAGCCACTTCTCATGATCGTTTCAATTCGCGAGCAAAAAGCCGAGCTGGCGCTTGGATGAAACTGGAGGCCAGTTTCCGTGCAGGTTAAGACTTGACGCTAGGCGTCGCTGGCGGCTTGTCCTAACCCACTATCGAATGCGGCGCAGAATTCGAGTTCGTCCAGGCAGAGTGGGCAATGCAGCTCGTGAACGGTTCCTGCCGAATGGATTGAGACAAACGAGCCGCATTTGTCGCAATGCCAAAAGGTCCCCTTCAGCTGCGGCATGGTAGTCGGATGGTTGGTGCCTCCGGTAATGAACATCAAGGCGCTCCTCGCGATCCAATTGGCGGATGCTAGTCCGCAGTGGATAGGTAAAGGAACTGTCAAATGTGACAGGCAACCAGCCAGTAATCGGCCTGCCATGCCATGCTATGTCTTTGATCGCAAAGGAAAACCCACGTGAAACTCTCCACTCGCCGCTGTCGCCTACCGCGACTGTCAATATTTACAGTTTCCTGCACGCGAATCATTCTTCACAATAGGTGCCAGAATTCCTCTCGCTACTTGGATTCCGATATGACCTCACCTACTGAGACCGCATTGACGCTCGTTGTCGTTAAATCACTCGCCATCGTTGGATCAGCGTTCGCCGCCGTCCTCTTTCTTGCCGTCGTCGGTGCGAAGAGAGGGTAGTGACTCGCGTTCGTTGGTCGTTCGCGGGGCGATGCCGGTGCTTGGGCCAGGCGATCGAGCAAAGCCCTGCACCGCAGAGTTCGCGAAGAACGCGCGCGCACAATGCATACAACGGCAATAGCTGAAACCGCCAGCGGTTTGCATCAACAATAACCCTTCTCCGCGTCCTCCGCGGCGCCCGACGGCGGTCCAGAGTTCTTTCGCTATCACCCACAGTGCCCTAGTCTCACAGACTCATTCTGCAGCGCCGCGCAGAGTCAGGGAAACATAGTCGTTCGGACCGAGGCCGCCTTGCATGGCAAGAACATCGGGATCAAATTTTGTATACGCACTGTGCGTTTTGACAGTTCGCGTCACCGAATCGGCGCATTAACCTGTCCTCGATCGTGGCTTTGGAATGGCCTTCCAGGCACCCGTCGTCAAAAAGCGGATGGGTTCACTGCATTCAAGATTCGCCTTTCAAGTGAATTGGCGAACATTGCAAGACGCTCATAAGCAAAATTGAACCATGCAAGTCCTCTCCAGCAATCTTCATAGGGATGCACATACGATCTTCAAAAGTGCGTGGAATCTCTTCTTCCTGTATTTTTGTCTGGTCGGCGGCCTTTGCTTTTGCACGGAAAATCCTTGCTCTGCACAAGACGGGCACACTTATTCCGGCGAGGCTAGCGCCGCGCAACCCAATTCTCCGCAAAACTCAGCCAAAAAAACCGATCCCCAGCAACCACCTCCCGAAGCAACCAGCCAAAAGAGCCAGGAAGCAGGCCCGAAGAAGAAGGAAAAGCGCTTTCGCGGATCGCCCCTGCTCGCGCCTCTCCCGCTCGTCAGCCCGGCGATCGGAACCGGACTCGTCCCGGTCGTTGCCTATATTTTTCCCTTCAACAAGAGTGACAAGATTTCTCCCCCATCAACGATAGGCGCCGCCGGTCTGATCACCAATAACGGGACTCGGGCATTTGCCGTGGGCGGCCAGTTGTTTCTTAAAGAAGACACGTATGAGATTACGGCCGGTTACGGACGCGGCAATTTGAACTACAACCTGTACGGCATCGGGTTGAAGGCTGGCAACGCGGGGGTCAAGTTGCCTTTGGAGCAGACCGGTCACATCGTGTTTGCGGAAGTGGTGCGCCGTCTTGTGTGGAAGATTTTTCTCGGGCCGCGATTCTCGGATGGCAGTTCGTTTCTCAGGGTGAACTCGAGCGACAGCGACCTTCCTGCTCCTCCTCCTGATGTCGGAATCCAAACAGCTCTTAGGGCTTTGGGTTTCCGCGTCGTCCGCGACACCCGCCCGGACCACTTCTATCCCGTCAGCGGAAGCAAAATAGAATTTACCGCCGATTTCTTCTCGCAGGCCCTCGGGAGCAAGTATTCGTTTCAACACTACAAGTTCAACTATGACAAATACATGAGTCTGAGCAAGGCTCAGGTTCTTGCTTATGATTTGTACCTCTGTGACACAGGCGGCGAGCCACCCTTCTACGGAAATTGCATTTATGGAGCTTCTCAGGAACTTCGCGGGTATACCGCAGGGCAATATCTCGATCGCCATATGTATGCAACGCAATTGGAATATCGCCTGTCTTTGCCTTGGAGACTCGGGCTTGCCGGATTCGCGGGCGTAGGCGAAGTCGTTCCCGGTCCAACTCAGATCTTTCGCAGCAATCAGCTGTTACCTGCGGTCGGAGGAGGCCCCAGGTTTGTGCTGAGCTCCAAGTACCACGTGAATTTACGCAACGACTTTGCCCGGGGCAAAGACAGTTGGACCTGGAGCATGGGCGTCGGCGAAGCGTTCTAGGTGTCGCTGAGTCACTGGTAAATGTGACAGTTGTCGCCTGAGACCGGCTCCCCTTAATCTCCACCGGAGTGGCAATTTCTCGTCTCATCGCCAACGTTTTGGGCTGAGTCGCATGCGCGAGTGGATCGAATTGTCGTCCCAGGGAATTCAAGGGCTGGCGGTACTGATCATCGCCGTCTCGATTGTCTTTGGATCCGTCCGCTTCCTTCTGCAGCTATCGAGACGAGTGTCAGGCTCGTATCGTGGATATAAAGAGCTGCTTGGCCGCTCGCTCTTGCTTGCGCTAGAACTCCTCGTCGCGGCAGATGTGATTCGCACAGTCTTGCTTGACCTGACAGCCAAGGGCATGGAGATTCTGGGCGCGTTAGTGGTGGTCCGAACATTTCTCAGCTGGTCGCTCGTGGTGGAACTCGAGGGCCGTTGGCCATGGCAGCCGGTGGTGCTCGCCACCGCGACCGAGCGGGCATCAGGCATTGAAGATCGCGAAAAAGTTCCCGAGGCTCGGCTGGACAGACCGGCTCAGTGGACTGTTGGAACTCCGGTTCCGCCCGCAACCTAAACGTGAGGGTTAGAGTTCGCTGCGGAATGAAAATCGAATGTGAGGGTGCACGCAATACTCTGTGCGCTCTGCAACCAGATCGAAGGAGAAATCTGAAATGAACTTGCCAAGCTTCCCGAACGTCGACATGTTCTCCGCGGGAATTAACGCTTTGTATGGGATGCTCGTTGCTCGTCAACCTTCGCACAACCGTGGTTACACAGCCGCCGGACTCCTGATTATGGCGTTCTTCGGCGGTATCGGCGGAGGTGTGACGCGCGACCTTCTGCTGAACGAAATCCCCGCTCCAATCAAGGATCCTTACTACCTTCTCGTGTGCCTTCTGATGGGTTTGCTGGGGCTGGCAATCTATAAATGGGCCGACTCGAGGGAGGAAGTGTTTCGTACGAAGGTCCTTGCCTATTTCAAGTCCTTCACGCTGCCTTGGTTTGCCATCCTGGGCGCGCACAAGGCACTTGAGCATAACCTTGGACTCTGGAGCGCAATCATCATCGGCCTGATCGCGACGACGGCGGGTGGGGTGCTCATCGACCTGTTTTCGGGAGTTACGCCGGAGATCGTGCGGCCGTCTCAACAACTTATTACGACCGCGGTGCTGGCGAGTTCGGTCTACACCGGCCTCGCAGTAGCGTTGAAAGACAGTCCGCACTTCTTTCCGGTCACCTTAATCGCTGTGTTCGTTTCGTTCACCTTTCGTGTGTTTGCCGTGCGGGACCACTGGCCGTCGATCGTGCCACTCGACGCGCCCCCCGAGGGACCGCTGGAAGCGACCGTATCCGGCAAAATCGTCCGCGGGTGAGCTCGTTGCCGAAACAGACAGTCGGTCCGGACCAGATCCGACGCCGCTAACGTCATCCGCAATGGAGGGTATTTTATGGACAGCATGTGGGTCCGCCTGGGAACTCAGTTGCTTGCTCGCGTTAGCGGGCCGATGAAGTTCAGACTGGTCCTTCAACCGTGCATGGCCGCGTTCTTCGCAATTCGCGCGGGCCTGGCAGACGCCCGGGCTGGCAAGTCGCCATATTTCTGGGGCCTCCTCACCGATCAGGGTCAACGCGCTGAAATGCTCGAGGACGGTTGGAAGAGTGTCGGCAGGGTCTTCATCCTCGCGCTCGTTCTAGACGCTGTGTACCAGATCATCGTGCTGCATTTCATATATCCAGGGGAAATGGTCATCGTCGCCTTTATCCTGGCCATCGTACCCTACTTGATCATCCGCGGACTGGTCACGCGACTGGCTCGATCCAAGAAAGCGCCCACGACGCCCGAAAAGACGACCCTCCCGGCAAAGACGACGATTTGAGGAACGTCCCATGAGTACCGTTGAAACCGCGCATTCCGTTGAAAACGTACATAAGGATCGGGGAACAGTTCTTGCCGAGGAACGAACTGATCTAGCCCTGCAACGTACGGTGATCGCAATGGAGCGAACACTGATGGCATGGATCCGAACTGCCCTTTCCATGATCGGATTCGGTTTCACTATCTACAAGTTCTTCCAATACCTTCCCGAAGAGATTGCGAGCGGAAATGTCAAGCGTCCGCAGGCCCCGCGAAACCTCGGTATGTGCCTGATTGCGCTGGGAACGGTGGCATTGGCTGCTGCAGCCTGGCAGCACTGGAGTTTCTTGAAAGAGATTGGGACATCTCAGAAACGGCGAGTGATGTCCATTTCCTTCGTGGTGGCCATTGCGGTCATTCTGATCGGACTCATCACGCTGTACGGCGTCGTCCTGCGTCACGGGCCGTTCTAGCTCGCGCCCAGCATGCCAGCCAACCGGGATTGGCCAGGAATGACCACCGTTCGGCAACGTGGGGCGGATTACCGCTTCGATACAGTCTTGGCGACGCGGATCAACTGAGAACTCAGGACTCTCAAATCCCGAACCAGCAACAGCACGCCGGGCATTCTCGGGCCCGTGAAGTTTGTCGAAGCCAAAATTTTTGAGGTTGGCGCCATATTTCTTCCCCCTGATTCCATCCCGTTTCAGCTGGGACTGAAATAGAGCTTCGATCAGACTTGAGGTTACGTTAACAGGAGCATCTCCTGTTGCCGACTGTCAAAGTTGCCAGTAGTGGGGAAGGCTGCATTCCCGTACCTTGGCGGTGGCTAAGAACAATAGTCGGCGACTCCTTCGCAGTCGAGTTCCGGGCCCGTCGGGCTCAAGCGGACTCCACTATGGCGAACCGTGAACTCAATTCTATGGCGAACTGGAAACAACAGGCCCAACGCCTGCAGAAGGAGGCGCACGTTTTCTATTTCATCTTTAAGCATCCCCGGACCCGTTGGTACACGAAGTGCCTTTCGGCTTGTACCGCGGGATACCTGCTCAGTCCGATCCAACTGATTCCAAGCTTCATCCCCGTAATCGGATTCCTCGACGACATTCTGGTCCTATTCCTGGGGGCAAAACTGGTCAAGAAGCTGACCCCTCCCGATGTGCTTAGGGAATGCTGCGAACGCGCTGACGCTGCGGAAACCCGCAGACGGGAAGAAGTCCGATCGGGGTTTGCCCGGTTTGCCCTCGTCGCAATCGCGGCGTTGTGGCTCGCTGCGGTGGTCACGGCCAGCACGCTCGTAGCCGCCTACATCTACCACTGACATTGCGGAACCAAGGGCTCGCTTCGTCGCGTTCTTTGCGAAATCGACTGTCAATACTGCTAGTTCACGAACCTTCTCTGCTGCCGTAGTCTCGGATCACGCTCCGTTCGGTATTTCCTGAAGGATCGAATCAGAAGGAGATTTTCAAATGTCGCACTTGCGCGCCGCTCTTTGTGCAGCTTTGCTCCTGAGTGGCCTTGTCGCAGTTGCGCAGACGACGGTCATACGCATTGCGCCGCCTCCGCCAGTCCGAGTGGGAGTCGTGGGAGTCGCGCCGGGGCCGGGATATGTCTGGGTGGCCGGATATCACCGTTGGACCGGCAGCGGGTACGTCTGGGTGGCCGGACGGTGGGTGCGTCCGCCGCGAGTTGGCGTGGTGTGGGTGCAGCCCCGGTATGTCCACACCGGAAGCACGTGGGTATTTCACAAGGGGTACTGGCGCTAGCAACGGCCGCTGGGTGGCTCGAAAAACGGGCTTCCCCGAGCATTTGTCGGTCTTTGCCAACGCCTCACTAGGCTGTACGTTTTGACAGTTACGTTACGAAAGAACCGCGGGCTAGTCTGCTCCTGCCGCGCCAATCAGGGTTTGGCAGCGGATTCATTGCGGGACACGAAGGATGGTGCGCAAAATGCCTCCGACATTAGATGAAACTTGGCCGGCCCAGTCACCGCCGGCTTTCCACCTTCTGGCCAAGCCCAGCGGCTCCACTTGCAACATCGATTGCACCTACTGTTTTTTCTTGTCGAAAGAAGCGCTGTATCCGAACGAGAAGAGCCGGATGTCCGAAGCCACGCTGGAGGCCTATATCCGGCAGTTGCTGGAATCGCACCGTACGCCCGAAGTAACCGTGGCTTGGCAGGGTGGCGAGCCGACCCTGATGAAGGTCGAATTCTTCCGCCGCTCCATCGAACTGGTTGAGAGATACCGGCGGCCCGATCAGACCGTCCGACACACCTTTCAGACGAATGGCATCCTCCTCGATGACGAATGGTGTGCCTTTTTTAAGGAGCACAATTTTCTTGTCGGCCTGAGCGTCGACGGACCGCGTGAGATCCACGATGCCTACCGCCTCGACCGCCTCAAACGGGGCACCTTCGACAAGGTGATGCAAGGTTGGAGCTACCTCCGAAAGCACGAAGTCGATTTCAATATTTTGTGTACGGTCAATGCGGCCAACGAGCACCATGGGCGCGCCGTCTATCGCTTCTTCCGCGACGAGATGCACGCCACCTGGATCCAGTTCATCCCCATTGTCGAACGCGCCAGCGCCGAAACCCTCGATATCGCGAACCAGGGCTGGAG
Source organism: uncultured Acidobacteriaceae bacterium (assembly GCA_963844525.1). Taxonomy (GTDB): domain Bacteria; phylum Acidobacteriota; class Terriglobia; order Terriglobales; family Acidobacteriaceae; genus Sulfotelmatobacter. The sequence goes on from CAWJOM010000001.1 coordinate 250,742, forward strand.
CGAGCAACCCGGCCGCAAGCGCCTGCTTTATACCCAGGACGGCAACCTGGTCACGAACCGCTCCGTCGGCGGCAAACAGTATGGCCAGTTTCTCGTCGACATCTTCGAAGAATGGCTCCGCAACGATGTGGGTGAGGTCTTTGTCCAGATGTTCGACGTGACGCTCGAAGCCTATTTCGGCCGCCATTTATTGTGCATCCACGCTCCCACCTGCGGGTATGGACCGGCGCTGGAATACAACGGCGACGTTTACTCCTGCGATCACTTCGTCGAACCACGTTTTAAGCTGGGCAACATCCATGAGACGCATCTGGTAAAACTGGTCGCCTCTCCTGAGCAGCGAAAGTTCGGAGACGACAAACGGGACACCCTGACGTCGCAGTGTCAGAATTGCGAAGTCCGGCCGCTCTGTAACGGCGGCTGTCCGAAAGATCGATTCACCCTGTCGCGCGACGGCGATCCTGGCCAAAACTACCTCTGTGATGGCCTGTACCTCTTCTTTACCCACACCCAACCCGCGATGCGGTTGATGGGGCAGCTGGTAAAGCGTGGCCGCCCATGCTCCGAAGTGATGGCGATGGTTGCCGCAGAGGACGCGAAGCGCGGACCATACGCGCCCTGTCCGTGCGGCAGTGGTCAAAAATTCCGTTTCTGCCACGGCAACCGTGAGCCACACACGCCTTTCAGTGAGCTCAACGCGACGGCCGCCGTGCCGCAGGGTGGAACGGTCGTCTCGATGCACGTCGAACGCCAACCCCGGGCCTCGCCCGGTGGCGTGAATTGAGCGAACAACAGCGACGCGTTGAGGGCGCATCTCCGCCTCCGATGCATTCTTCCCGGCTTGCGCCGGTAACTTCAACCTAAATTCAACATCAAGGAAGGAATAGACATGGCAAAGCAACCCAATATCCTGATCCTGTGGGGCGATGACATCGGCATCTGGAATCTTAGCCACTTCAGCAAGGGCCAGATGGGATACCGCACCCCGAACATCGACCGCGTCGCTGACGAAGGCTGTAGCTTCACCGACTATTACGGCCAGCAAAGCTGCACAGCAGGACGCGCCGCATTCATTACCGGCCAGAACCCGCTCCGCACTGGCTTGACCAAGGTCGGCATGCCCGGCGCTACGCTCGGACTGCAACCGGAAGATCCATCCATCGCCGAAATGCTCAAGCCCCTCGGCTATGTTACCGGCCAGTTCGGCAAAAACCATCTCGGCGATCGCAACGAATTCTTGCCGACCGTCCACGGCTTCGACGAGTTTTTCGGCAACCTCTATCACCTGAACGCAGAGGAAGAGCCGGAACTCCCCGATTATCCGAAGGATCCTGCATTCCTGAAACAGTTCGGTCCGCGCGGTGTACTGCACTGTTTCGCGACCGACAAGGATGACCCAACCACGGACGCTCGCTGGGGTCGCGTCGGCAAGCAGACGATTAAGGACACCGGCCCGCTTACCAAGAAGCGTATGGAAACCGTCGATGAGGAGATCACGGCTGCCGCTATCGGATGGATGGAAAAGCAAGTCAAAGCAGACAAGCCCTTCTTCCTCTGGTACAACTCGACGGCGATGCATTTCCGCACTCACCTTGCCGACAAGAACCGCGGCAAGAGCGGGCAAGATGACTACAGCGATCGCATGGTGACCCATGACGAGCAAATCGGAGAGATTCTCGACAAGGTCGATCAGTTGGGCATCGCCGACAATACGATCGTCATGTACTCGACTGATAACGGCCCCGAGAACGACACCTGGCCCGACGGCGCCAACACCCCGTTCCGCGGTCAGAAAGATACGAACTGGGAAGGTGGATGGCGCGTTCCGGCGTTCTTCCGCTGGCCCGGACACATCAAGGCCGGCTCGGTTCTGAACGGCATCGTCTGCCACCAGGACATGCTGCCAACATTAGTCGCGGCAGGGGGCGACCCGAACGTCAACGAGAAGCTCCTGAAGGGTTACAAAGTTGGAGACAAGACCTTCAAGGTGCATATCGACGGCGTCAACCAGCTTCCGTACCTCACCGGACAGGTGAAGGAGAGCCCGAGAACCTCCTTCTTCTATGTTAGCGATGACGGCGGCGTGATGGCGGTCCGGGCAGGCGACTATAAGTTGTCGTTCGAAGAGCAGCACGCAACCACGATGGAGGCTTGGGCACATCCGTTCGTGAAATTGCGGCTTCCGCATATGTTCAATCTGCGACGCGATCCGTTTGAGCGCGCCAGCTTCAACTCCAATACGTACTGGGACTGGATTGTCGATCACGCCCCTCAGCTGTACCTCGTGCAGGGACTGGTAGCAGCCCAAATCCAGAACTATGTCATGTATCCGCCACGCCAGAAAGCAGCTTCGTTCAATCTGGACGCGGTGATGGCGCAACTAGGGCCGGCGATCGCGGCGTACAAGAAAAAGTCGGCCGCAGTCGAAGCAGAGCACGGTGTTTTGGTGAAGTGAAGGCAGGCCGTTGAAACGGGACGCCCCACGCCCCGTTTCGAAGGTTGATCGCTGATTCCCCGGCGGGCCATCGGTCCGCCGGGGAGTTTTTGTAAGAAGGTGACCGTGTTTGAACAACTGCTGACGAATGTCGCAGGCCGAGCTGGCCTTACTCGGGATTCCGGCTCCGGTCCTTGCCTTGGGGATGGCCTATTACTTCGAGAGGCAGGGGTCGTGGAATCGAAACACGCCATCGACCGAAACAGTCTCCAGATGGCCTGGTAAGCATGCTATTGTTCTTCTCCAAAGAGCCGGAAGCCGAACTGGTCTCGTGGAAACGCGATCTCTGTTATGAACCAACCAGTCGAACAAATCGCGCCATCGGTTAAAGTATCCGAGGAAGTCCGCGATTTCTACGATCGTTATCCATATCCTCCTCCGGTCAGCAAGCTGGAGGAATATGAGCGGCAATGGCGAGATTCCCAACGCCGTCTCGCGGACTTTCACCTGTTCTGGCCCGGACGCCCCTATCAAGAAGACCACTCGATCCTCATTGCTGGATGCGGAACATCGCAGGCTGCGAAGCACGCCTTGCGCTGGCCGTCAGCCCAGGTTACTGGAATCGACTGCAGTGCAACTAGTGTGGGACACACCGAAGAACTGAAGAAGAAATACAACCTGAAAAATCTTCATGTTCAAGAGCTTTCCATTGAGAGAGCAGCTGACCTGGGAACCGCCTTCGATCAGGTCGTCTGCACCGGCGTGCTCCATCACCTCCCCGACCCCGATGCAGGACTGCAAGCTCTGCGCAGCGTACTGAAACCGGATGGTGCAATGCAGCTGATGGTATATGCGCCCTACGGACGGGCTGGCATCTACATGCTGCAGGAATTCTGCCGGCGGCTCGGCATCCACGCAAGCGATGCGAACATCCGCGATCTCATCTCTGCCCTCAGTGCGTTGCCTCCCGGACATCCCTTGCAAAGCCTGCTGGCTCAGGCTCCAGACTTTCGCAATGAAGCGGCGCTGGCCGACGCCTTGCTGCACCCGCAGGACCGCGCCTATTCCGTTCCGCAATTGTTCGAGTTTCTCGAGAACGGCGGCCTCACCTTCGGGCGCTGGGTGCGGCAAGCGCCGTACTCTGTACACTGCGGAGTGCTCGCAAAAATCCCACAGTCGAGTCGCATCGCGCATCTCAGCCTTCCCGAACAATACGCCGCGATCGAACTGTTTCGGGGCACCATGGTTCGCCACAGCGTAATTGCATATCGGAGTGACAGCTCTGCTTCGCAACAAATCACTTTTTCTGGTGATGCGTGGCTGGGCTATGTGCCCATCCGAATGTCAGACACGATCTGTGTTCAGGAGAGGTTGCCGGCGGGAGCGGCCGGCGTTCTGATCAATCAGACGCACACGTACAAAGACCTGTTCCTGCCAATAGGGATAACAGAGAAGTCTCTGTTCGATGCGATTGATGGAATCCACAGCATCGGCGGCATAGTGGAGCGGACTCTATCATCATCCCGTCCCGCTACCATCGAGACGGCGAAGTCTTTCTTTGAGCGCCTCTGGTGGCAGGATCAAGTTGTGTTCGACGCGTCCCGCGTATCGTCTCCGGTCTAGATCGGCGCGTCTAGATTCGGCGCATCTCTAGAAGAGGGATCCAAGAAAAAAATATTTACTCACCTTTTCGTGCCTCAAAGCATCTGCTGTGTAGGAGGACTGCCATCTATGAGTACCGTTACTGCTCCGACCGCCGCCGCGACCACAACTTGGAATATCGATCCCGTTCACTCCAATGCCCAGTTCAAGGTCAAGCACATGATGATCTCGAACGTGAAGGGCGAATTTACCGCCGTCACCGGGAAGTTGGAGCTCAACGACTCTGACATTACCAAGTCGAAAGTTGAGGCCTCGATTGATGCTGCCACAATCAACACCCGCGAGGCACAACGCGATGCGCACTTGAAAAGCGCGGATTTTCTCGACGTCGATAAATTTCCACTCCTAACCTTTAAGTCAACTCGCGTTTCGAAAGAGGGACGTGTGGAACTTGCCGTCGAAGGCGACCTCTCGATCCATGGCGTCACGCGCAAAGTAGTTTTCGACGTCGAAGGGCTCAGCGCTCCCACGAAAGATCCCTGGGGCGGCACTCGAATCGGGCTCTCGGCAACGACTCGCATCAACCGCAAAGACTTTGGACTCATATGGAACGCCTCGCTGGACGCGGGCGGCGTCGTAGTGGGGGAAGAAATCACGATCACGCTCGATGTCGAGTTCATAAAGGCGTAGTCGCATTAGCCCGGTTTGGCGGCTCTTTGCTCGCATTCAGGATAGGGTGTTAGACTGCGCGAATGGCTAACAAAAAGAAAACTAAGAAGAAGGCTAAGGGCCTCAAGAAGAATGCGAGCCGGAAAGGGCTTGCTCGCGTGAAGCGCCTCAAGTCCGCAGCTCGCAAGAAACCAGCAAAGAAGACGACGTCTTCCAAGAAGCCTGCGGCAAGAAAAGCGGCTTCGAAGAAAACGAAGACGGCAAGGAGCACGAAGACTGCGAAGACTGCGCCGGTCAGTCGCGAGAAGGCTCGCAGCAGGAATCAAGGACGTCGTGCATCAGCCTTTTTGGATGACACATCAAGTTCACCCTTGGGAAATCAAGCGGGCGATCTGCAAGGTCTGTCAAACGTCGAAAGCGCAGACTCGGAGAGCGTGGACGAGCTGGTAGAAGAAGGGAACGCGTTCGAGGCTGGCATCGTTTCGGGCGTTGAAGACGCCGGAGAGCGTGGGACGAGGGAAGTGCGTACTCGCGAGGTTCCGGAAGACGACGTGCCCGGAGAATACCTGGACGAAGACTAGTTCGCCAGGGGCTACGCTCTCATCGGCCTGCCATGCGACGCCATCCGCAAGTTCTTCGGTCCAGACTGGATGTGCCGCGATGCGTTTAGCGGAAATTGTCGACCAGCATGGTCTGCGCCTGTTCCTGACCAGGCTGATCGAAGGCGACGGTGCGGCCGTCGGTTGTGGCGCCCAGCCAAAAAGGCACGCGATCCAGCACGCTCACGGTGGTTGTGTGCTGCCGCCCGATATCGTAGAGACTCAAAACGGCCCGATGACCCAGGGATGGTCCCACGAACAGAATCCCTTCGCTTACAACTTGCCAGCTTGCCCAGGTTCCCGGATGCACCAGCGGAAGCGGCGTCTCAGCACCGCCATCGACGGGCACGCGCCAGATTTCTGGCTCCGGCGCCGGAGTCTTCGCATAATAAACGTATTTTCCGTCGGGAGATTCCAGGGCTGCATGTCCGCCATGCCGCGTGACCCGCAAAGGAAGGCCTCCCTCCGCCGATACTTTCCAAACCTGCCACTCTCCTGATCGCGGCGAAGCAAAATAGACCCACTTGCCATCGTGAGACCAGCTTGGGCAGACGCTGTGAAATGCATCCTGGGTGAGCGTGAGCGGACCTCCGCCATGCAGATTCATGGTCACAATCTTGGCTCCGTTCGGCGTCGTGACGTCGAACGCCAGCGAAAGGCTGTCGGGCGACCAGCGCGGCGTACCGGCGGCTCCCACCGCGCTCAACTGGAATCCATTGCTGCCATCACTATTGCTGATCCATATCTCCATCGTGCCCGAACGATCCGACATGTAAGCGAGTTTTTTGCCATCGGGAGAAAACTGCGGCCCCGGCCCCTGGTCAGTATCGCTTGTTGCAGAAACCGTGAGATATGGGCGCTTCTCGTGCGAATCAGAGAGATCCATTTGCCAGATGCTCATGCTGCGTAACAGGCGCTCGTAGGCAAGCCGGTATCCACGGCGCGAGACAGCCGGATCCCATGCGGGCGCGCCTGCCTCTCTGATTTCAACGGCCGAGTCGGGCGAGTCGACCGAGAACCTCCACAGCGCCGGATGCCCGTTGCGGTTCGACGAAAAGATGACGGAGTTTCCGTCGACGGACCATTGCGGCGTGCTGCTGATCCGTCCGCGCTCCGAAAAAAGACGCACGCCCTCGCCACCGCTGACGGGCGTTGCCCAGATTTCATCGGGTGCCCCAATCTCCCGGTTGCGCACAAACATTACCTTCTGACCATCAGGAGAAAACGACGGCCCCCAATCCTCGCTCATCGGCGGAGGGTTGCTGACGCGATGCGCCGTCGAGTCTTCCAGCGAGAGCAAGTAGATGCCTGACCGCCCGGCGAATGCGATAAATTTTCCGTCGGGCGACCAGTCAAGTTCACTATGAGTCGGTTCCGCTCCTCCCGTCGGCAACTCACGCTCCGCCGTGCTGCTGGAGGTCAACTGAAACGCCGCGGACGTAGCCGTCACGCTTTGCTCTGCCTTACGCTTTGGCTCACTTCCACCATCAGAGGCCACTAAGTGGATGGAATAGGTCTGGTGAGCCAACCGGGTGAACGCGATCCAGCGTCCATCCGGAGACCATACCGGGTTGCGATCGTTTCCGTTGCTTGTGAGTTGTACGAGCTGTGCAGTTCCTACCGCTGTGACATAAATGCCCGACTCGCCGGGCTGCGAATGCTCGCGAAAGAAAGCCACCGAATTTCCGTCCGGAGAAAACGACGGCGTGTCCGTGTCGGAAATCGCAAGCAGAGGCCGCGTATGTTCCATCGTGGCCCGAGCAGCGGATCCTGCACCGTAGCTGGAAGACGTTCGAAACAGAAGCGCGGCAGCCAGAAACAGACTGAACAGAACGCCCGCGCCCATCAGATACCGAGCGACGGCGCTTCGCCCGGGTGCACCGCCATTGTCAGGTGCCGCGATGTTAAGCGTGCAATCCGTTCGAGACGTGGTCGCAGGCTCGGGTGCCGTGGCAACTGCCGGATGCGACGCGGGCACGGATGCCATCGCCGGTTTGGAATCCATCCACTCGATTGCCGCCACAAATCGGTACCCTCGTCGCGGCAACGTCTCGACGTAGCGGGGATTCTCCGCTGAATCACTCAGGGCATCCCTCAGTTTGTTCACGGCAGCATTCAAGCCGTGATTGAAGTCAACGAAGGTGTCGCCGGGCCATAGCCGCGCCCGCAGTTCCTCGCGGGTGACCAGCTCTCCAGCATTGCTTAAGAGTACGGCCAGGATCTCAAAGGGCTGACCAACCAGCTTCAGGCGGGTGCCGAACTTCCACAGCTCGCGAGTGTGCAGATCCACTTCAAAGGGACCGAAGTTTGCCCGATTTGAGCCGTTCCCAGTCATTTCTGCTTCAGCGCACTCGCGGATCACACTTCCTTATACGTTTGAACCAAGCCACTAGTTCCATGGACGCATGAGTAAGTCTTTTGTCATCAGGCCATTGCTGGATGAGGTCCAGTCGGCTGGGAAATGATCCGATTCTCATCCACATATGACCCAGCCTGCATTGCGGTACCCGCTTTTCCGGGCCAATCTCGCTCTGCGCTCGAGGAAATGAACGGTCAAGACCTCGAGCCGGAGGGATACCGTGAAAACAGCACACTCGAAACAAAACCTGGTCAGCAGCAAGATCATCGTGACTATCATTGGCCTAGCCACCCTGCTCGTTGCGGGAAGCGTTAGCGCTCAAACATCGCCGAAGGAACAATGCAGCCTGGCCGTCGTCTCGCGGCTGGTGGGAAGCGATCACAAAGTCTGTGACGAAGGAATCGTCGAGCAGATGGCCCGGCGAGGTCATGCTTTTGAGCAGAACCAGATGGGCATCGCCTCGATCCTGGCGATTGGCCCTGACTATGATCAGAGAGAAGCTCTGCACTGGTTCAGCAAGGCCGCTCAACGCGGCTACGCTTCCGCTCAGGTGAATCTCGCCGTCATGTACATAAACGGATGGGGGGTTCCTGTGAACTATGCGGTTGCCCTCCATTGGCTCCATGCCGCTGCCGATCAGCATTTCGCACGCGCCTACTATAACCTCGGCATCCTCTACTTAGATGGCAAGGGCGTGCGCCAGGACAATCGCGAGGCGTCCCGTTGGTTCCAACTCGGAGCCGAAGCTGGCGACAGCAGTGCTCAAACCAACCTCGGCTATATGTATGACCAAGGGTTGGATTGTCCCAAGAGCGCCACAACGGCAGCGGCTTGGTACCGCAAAGCCGCCGAGGCCGGCAATCCGCTAGGCGAGAACAATCTCGCGGATCTTTATTTGCGCGGCGAAGGGGTGCCGCAAGATTACAACTCCGCATTCCTTTGGTTCCAGAAGGCCGCCGCACAAGGGCATACCGGGGCCCGCATCAAGCTGGGATACTTGTACTCGGAGGGCCGGGGAACCAAAAAAGATCTGGAAGCTGCCTATGTGTGGATTTCCGCTGCCGCGATGGCCGGGGATCCGCGTGGGAACGACTTGCTCCATTCGCTGGAAAAACTCTTAAGCGCTGAACAGATTGCCGAAGCGCGAGAGCGCGCCAGCCGTCTGCGTCAACAAGAGCCGCAGTTTCAGGCTAAGACTTTCGCCCAGTGAGCAGGATATTTCAGCTCGCTATTTCGATGTGATCGCGTCGAGTTGGCGGAGCATCGTGTCGATCTCAGGATTCGACATGAAATTCTTCCAGACCAAACCGGTGCGCTGATTCTCAATCATCACAACGATCGGAGCCTGATTTAGACCCATATAGATAGGAGAAATCCAGTTTTGACCTGGGTTGTAGGCGTCACGCAGCCCGTAGACGTCCCACAAGTTAGCGCCGAGGTCGCGATAATAATGTTTCAGCGCAGCGAGCGATGCTTCCGGCGTATAGGCAAAAGACGCGAGCGCGCCTGTCGGTGCCAACGTCCCATGGTCATTGTTCTGGTCGGGTGCGCTGGCAGCATAGCCTTCAGGCCCATCGCTAGCCGTCAACCCCCATGCGTCGGCTCCATAGCCCTCGAAGTGCTTCGGGTTGGCGATGCAATAGGCGCGATTGATGAGCGCGAGGTTGCGGTTGTTGTCGAAATACGAAGACGTGAAACGATCGTGCAAGCGGTGCGGGTCGAAACCGAAAAATGAATAGTGCGTGAAGAACAGCGGCCCTCCGCTGCCCACTCCGACATCGAGCTTGATCCCGTAATACGAATGTCCGTTGCCGTAGTGATCTCCGTCAGTGCTTCCCGACCAGCCTTCGCGATAGCCGATCGCGCGCTGCGACTGTCCCGCCCAGCCGGAGTAGTACATCTGCGCCGGAACGCCATGCGTCGGCGATGCGATGGCGAGCAGGTATGTGATCAGGACCTCATTGAACCCAATCAGCGGATGCTGAATCTGCCATCCCCATTGCGCCGACCAATGCCAATACAGAAAGTCGCCGGGTTGCGGACCGCGATACCAGTCCCACTCGACGGTCTCCCAGAGTTGCGAGATTCGGCGGTAGAGATCGCGCTCCGCTTGGCTATCCCCGTGGAAATATTGCCGGGCGGCAAGCAGCCCTTCCATCAGGAACGAAGTCTCCACCACATCACCGCCGTTGTCGAACATGCCGAACACCGGCATCGTCTTTCCGGTGCTCCCGTTCATGAAGTGCGACCACGCTCCGTGATGCCGCTGCGCGTGCTCCAGGAAACTCACGATCTTCGTCATGCGCTCGACGCCCTGAGCTCGCGTGACGAAACCGCGAGCCACTCCCACGACCAGCGCAGCAATACCCATACCACTCGCTCCGGTTGCGACGATTCGGTCGTCGCCCGGAATATTTTCCCGCGTCATTCCCGACTCTGGATCGGCACCTTCCCAGTAGTACCGAAAGCACGCCTCCTGCAGCATCGTAAGCAATTCTTCGTCATTGAATTCGCGAGTCGATCCAGTGGCCACACTCGAGAGCATCGACATTCGATATCGCCAGTCGGAAGCTGCAACTTTATATTCCGCTGTAAGCCCCGGCGCCCCAATAAAGTCCTCGTAACGATTCGTTCCCGGAAGTTGAATGCCGATGGGTTCGAACGGCTTGCCTGCGAGTGCGCGATAAATTACGTAACGACCTAACCGTGGAGAGTTCACCGGATCCCACCGCACTTCCACATGCCGGTCATAGCCGACCGCGCGGACATTATTCGGAGCAGGGAGGGAGTTCGCCTCCTCTGCCGGCGGATCGTCATCAATGCGAATATCGTCGATGATCAACGTGTGGCGCGTGGCATCCGAGCGGCCTTGGTGAAAGATAATGTTCTGCAGCGACTCCGGACGGAATTCGTAAATCGATGCGGAGCGAAACTCGGACAATGGAATCCGCACCTGCACCCATTTTTCAGCTGGAACGTTCCCCGCTATTCGTCCCAGCGGCAGCGGCTCGGTAAACGCGTCGGGAAATTCGGCGACTTGGAGTCCCTCTCCAGTGTTGGACAACACAAGCATCGGAAGATCCGCCGCCGCGATCGCCTGGGGAGCAAAACACCAGAAGTAGAGGTTGTGTCCCTCCAGTTCCGGGAAACGATTGCGGTGCCCGTCCACACGGACCTCCGCTTCCCACCCTCCTCCGGGCTGCGATTGCCATTGCAGGCGCAAAGCATTCGGAGGCGTCAGAAATGTCCTCGTTTCGACCGGAAGGCGGCGGTCCTTCAATTCCAGGAAGCTTCCGCCGTTGGCCATGCCATGACTGTAGAAATAAGAGTCCGCCGTCAGGCTGTTGTCGAAAACGACGTGCCGATAGTATTCCGTGCTGCCCCATGCGCAGGTCGCGAGCCACACGACTCCCAATAATAAAATTGGAAACCTCAAGGGAACGCTGCGCATGCAGAATTTCATGACTTCCTTACCCTGCCCTACGGAAGAATCTCAGCCTCTGCCGGCGTACCACGAGCCGAATCAGGGCTGATCCATATCTTGAGCTTGGCAGGCTCGCTAGCAAATTCGTTCTGCGCATTCCAGATCGCGAATGCTTCAGGTTTTAGATCGAAGTTTACTTTCTTCGTTTCGCCTGGAGCTATAGAAACCGTTTTGAATCCTTTGAGCGCTCGCACCGGTTCAGCTACGCTTGTTCCCACCAGTTGAATGTACAATTGCACAACTTCTTCGCCGGCGTGGGATCCCGTATTCGTCACATCTACCTCGGCGGTCATGACCGTTCCTCCGCCCTCGGCGGCTCTCAGTTCGCCGTTCAACGCCGCCGCGTTCAGGTGTTGGGTGCTGATCATCGTGGCGCCGTATTTAAAGCTCGTGTAGGACCCACCGTAGCCGAACGGAAACTGCGGCGTGTTCTGTTCATCGATATAGCGCGACAAGTATCGTTCAGTAATATCGCCCGGCGGACGCGTGAGGTCGGTATTTCCGGCAGGGCGCCCTGTGTTGAGATGATTGTAGTAAAGTGGCTCTTGCCCCACGCTGCGCGGCCAGCTGACTACCAGTTTCCCGCTCGGATTCACCTCGCCGAACAGGGTTCGAGCCAGCGCCGGTCCGCCCGAAATCCCCGGCAGCCACGCCGCGATGACCGCGGGCACATGTTCGAATGCCCAGGGTACTGTCAGCGGCCTTCCGCTAAATAGAATCAAGACCACCGGCTTGCCCGTCTGTACAATAGCTTCGAGCAATTGCTGCTGCTTGCCCGGAAGCCCCAAGTGGGCCCGCGACGCCGCCTCTCCGCTCATCTCCGGGGTCTCGCCAAGCGCCAGGATCACGACGTCGGCTTTCTTCGCTCCCGCGATTGCGGCAGCAAAGTCGCCGTCGGTGCCATCGAGAATTCCCGATCCTTTGAATCGAAATACATGGCCCTGGCCAACTCGCTGCGAAAGCGCAGTGCCTAGCGAGACGCGGGGACCCGATCCCTCGGGAACTCCGTTGGGATAGGAAGAATCCTCGCCCAAAGGCCCGATCACCGCAATGTTCTGTGCTCCAGTTGGAATCGGAAGTACCGGTTTTCCGTTCGGACCGTTCTCATTCCTCAGGAGCACGAACGACCTCTCGGCCGCAGTTTGCGCCAGCGCAATGCTTTCTGGATGGTAGAGCGCCTTGGCCGCGCCTGCCTCGTCTACAAACGGATGCTCGAAGAGGCCCAACGCAAGCTTGACGCGCAACACGTGCCTTACCGCGTCATCCAGCTCCGCCTGCGTTGCCTGTCCAGAGCTTACAATCTGCTGCAAGTGATCGTGATAGAAGCTGCTCACCATGTCCATATCCACGCCGGCAAGAAAGGCTTTGCGTGCTGCCGTTGCCCCGTCTGCTGCGATGCCATGGGGAATCAGTTCCCCCACGGAATTCCAATCGCTGACCACCAGCCCGCGAAAGCCCCACTCTTTCCGCAATATCTGCCGTAACGTGAACGGGTTCGCGGTCGACGGTACTCCATTCAGAGAATTGAATGCGCTCATCAGCGATGCCGTCCCAGCCTCGACCGCTGCGTGAAACGGTGGTAGGTAAAACTGGCGCAGAGTGTGCTCGGAGATTTCGGTGCTGTTGTAGTCGCGCCCGCCCTCGGCCGCGCCGTAGCCTACATAATGCTTGGCACACGCCGCAATGCTGTCGGGCGCATCCAATCTTGAACCCTGATAACCCCGCACATAAGCCGCCGCCATTGCCGATCCCAAGAACGGATCTTCGCCCGCGCCTTCTGCCATGCGGCCCCATCGCGCATCGCGGGCGATATCGACCATCGGTGAAAATGTCCACCGAATGCCGTCTGCCGATGCCTCCATCGCCGCCACCCGAGACGCTCTCTCCACAATGGACGGGTCCCAGGTCGATGCCAGCCCCAGAGGAATAGGGAACTCCGTCTTGAATCCATGAATAACGTCCAGCCCGAACAGGATGGGAACGTGCAGCCGCGCCTTCTCCATCGCGATCTTTTGATACTTGTTGATCTCGTGCGGATCGATCACGTTGAATAGAGATCCAATTTGCCCGTGGGCGATCATGTCGGCATAGTCGGTCCGTCCCGTTCCCGGCCCGGTCGGCTGGCCAGCCGAGTACTGCACCAGTTGCCCAACTTTCTCCTCGACCGTCATCTGCTTCAAGATCGACTCCACTCGATTGTCGAGACCCGGGTCCGCGATTCCACCCGCCGACAGCGCCGGCGGCTGCGCCTGTGCCAAGGCGACTGAATTCAGCAAAGTCAGAAATAGGCCGCACAAAAGCGCGTGGAAAGAACTCTTCATCCACTTCGATCGACTTGCTTTAAGCGTTTCGCAAGGGGAAATGATGCTGGGTGTTGAGAATGACATGGGACTGAAACCTCCGGGCCCGGATGCAACTGTTTACTAAATCGGGTTAGTAGGGCATTTCCGCAATGTATCAAAAACGTTTTTCTTCCCAAAGTCAATAAATATTACGATTGCCTCATCAACATCAACATCTTGCTTGCTACGCCGAATCAGTTTGTGCGAGACTGCGCAGCGTGACGACAAAGAAAAAGGGCAAAGCCACCATGCGAACCGTGCGTATGGGGCCGAAGCCGGTGAGCTTGAAAGAATTGGCGGAGCGCCTCGGACTTTCACCCGCCACCGTCTCGCTGGTCATCAATCGCTCGCCCGTCGCCGACTCTATCCCGCAGGAAACCAAGAACCGCGTTCTCGAAGCTGCCCGCAAGTACAAATACCGCCCGAGTTTCTTCGCCCGCTCGCTGCGCGCCCAGCGGAGCTTCACCATCGGAGTCATCGTCCCCGAGGTCAGCGATGGCTACTCCGCCTCAGTCATGAGCGGTGTGGAAGATCATCTGTTGCAGGAAGGATATTTTTACTTCGTTGTCAGTCACCGTCACCGCGCCGACCTGATTGATGAATACCCGCGGCTATTTCTGGAGCGATCCGTCGACGGTCTGATCGCGGTCGACACTCCGTGGACGCTTTCCTTGTCGGTTCCCGTGGTGACCGTTTCGGGACACAATTAGGTGAAGGGCGTTACCAACATCGTTTTGGATCATGTGCGAGCCGCGGAAATCGCGCTAAAGCATCTATTTCACCTTGGCCACCGCGAGATCGCCTTCATCAAAGGGCAGGAATTCAGTTCCGATACCGAAGTCCGTTGGGCGAACATCGAAAAGGCGGCTCGCCACCTCGGTCTTCCGATCTCAAAGGCCCTCATCTCACAACTGCAGGGGGACTCGCCCTCACCCGAACTCGGGTATGAAGCCACCCGCAGGTTACTGGCATCGCACAAGCGGTTCAGCGCTTTATTTGCCTTCAACGATATCTCTGCGATGGGCGCGATCCGCGCACTTCGCGAAGCCAAACTGCGCGTTCCGGAAGACGTGTCGGTGGTCGGATTCGATGATATTCAAAGCGCAGCCTACCAGAATCCAGCACTTACCACAGTGCGTCAACCTCTTCGCGAAATGGGTCGGATCGCTGCCGAGATTCTGTTGCGGCGCATCCGCCGTTCAGAATCGGACTCGCACGGTGGTGAAACCATCATCGAACCCAAACTGATCATCCGCGAGACTACCTGTCACGCTCCTAACGGCGCCCGCCGTCTCAAGTAGGAACAGGAATTCTTCCATACCCGTTCGCTCGAACGCGTGTCCCCAATTCGCGCCTACGAATACCGATCAGCCCTACAAAATCGTTAAGGTGGCCGAAATGAAACAAACTCATTCGGAATTGGATGTTTTCGCATCTTAGCCTCTGCAGACAATGTGCTTGACTGTGCAAAATCACCCATGCTATAAGCCCGAATAGTGTTACTAAAACGCTTTTGTAGAGTTTTAGTAAAACATCACACCGTCAGCTCGTGAAGTTTGAGCATGAGGTTCGAGTAAGACAGGGGACGTCATGAATCGATCCACTTTTTCCGCACTCCGTCAGCGTTTCGTTTGTTGTCTTCGTCATCTTTTCCGCAATCATGGCGCATGCCCAATATCGAACTTCAATTCAGGGCGTTGTGACGGATTCGACGGGTGCTGTGATTCCTGGCGCTGAATCTGACTCTGACGAATCCCGCGACCGGTGAAAAGCAGTTCAGGCTCAGCAATGATGCCGGCGTGTTCAACTTCAATGCTCTTGCCGCCAGCGCACGGTTCCAATTGGTAGCGGAAAAAGATGGTTTCCAGAAGAAGACTATCGACAATATCGACCTGATTCCTGACCAGCCGAATGCTCTCAACGTGCAACTCGCGGTCGGCGGCGCACAGACGACTGTCAATGTCGATGCTTCCGTGCTGCCCGCTTTGGATACCGAGACCGCCTCCGTCAACGGCGTGGTCACAGACAATCAAATTCAGCACATGCCTTCGTTCGGGCGTGATGTTTTTCAGTTGATCCAGTTGGCGCCCGGTGTCTTTGGCGACGGCGCGCAAGGAAGCGGTGGCAACGGTCAGGATCTTCCCGGCACTCAGGGCCCCGGAGCCACCGGCGGCAGCCAGGGCATCTTCCAAACGGAAAACGGGCCGCAGGCTGTGGCCCATGGCGGCAGTATGAGAACAACGGCATATTCGATCGACGGCATCAGCACGACCAGCGCCGTCTGGGGTGGGACGACAATCATCACCCCGTCGGAAGATTCCGTGGAGAGCGTAAAGGTCGTCTCCAACAGCTACGACGCCGAGAGTAGCCGCTTTAGCGGCGCTCAGATTCAGGTCACTTCCAAGAGCGGCACCAACAGCTACCACGGCAGTGCGTTCTTTACCGCCCACCGTCCCGGCTTGAACGCCTATCAGCGCTTCAACGGAGCGGGCAATCCTGTTCTGAGAGACGACAATTTCTTTGATCAGTTCGGCGGCAGCGTTGGCGGTCCGATCTGGAAGAACAAGATCTTCGCTTTCTTTGACTATGAAACGGTGCGCAGCCCCGCGGCCCAGACCAACATCAGCCAACGGGTGGTACGACACCCCGGCGTTCGATACATCGGCTCCCGCGGGAAGCATCGCCTCGACGTACCTTACTTTTCCGGGTTCCGGTGTCGTCAGCAGGGGCATCAACGACTCCACCTGCCAGATGCCGGCCTGACCGAAGGTGTGAACTGCGCAACGATTCCGGGCCAGGGTTTGGACATCGGGCGCCTTTGACGGCGGGCTTGGGGAAGCAGGATCTTGGCTGGGTTAGTCCCACAAACCCCGGCACAGGCGGCGACGGCCTGGGTGGCGCAAACAACCTGGACGGTGTGGCCGACATTGCCAACTTTACGACTGCCGCTTCGAGCAACTATTCCAAGGCTCAGTACAATGGCCGCCTCGATGCGGAGCTGACCGAGAACGATCACCTCGCCTTTGCCATCTACTGGGTTCCGCAGTCCACCAACTCCTTAAACGGCCCCGCTCGCCAGTATAACTATTTCCATCATTCTCAAATCAATGAGGCGTACTCGATCATCTGGAACCACACATTCTCGCCGACGTTCCTTAATGAGTTGCGCGGTTCAATGCAGCCGGATGGCATTGGAACGAAATCACCTCCAACCCGCAGTCCCCGGTCGGGCTCCCTACTGACAACATTGACAACATCGGCAGCATCACAATTTCGATCTTTTGGTCCGAGTGTCGGCAGCATCTTGAATCAGTGGACGTATAGCTACAAGGATGTTGCCACCAAAATCATCGGAAACCACACCATCAAATTCGGCGGTGACCTCACGCGCCTGTTCTACCTCAACGAGTGCGCCGGCTGCGGCGTGCCCAACTACAACTTCTTCAACGTTTGGGACTTCCTCAACGATGCTCCGCACAACGAAGGTGGTGGCTTCAATCCAACGACTGGATTTCCCACCACCCAGCGTCAGGACGATCGCACCAGCATCTGGGGTCTCTTTATTCAGGATGATTTCAAGCTTCGGCCAAACTTGACACTCAACCTCGGACTGCGCTACTCCTACTTCAGCCCGCTCCGCTCCAAACAGAACAACATGCTTGTGGCTCACCCGGGCGCCGGCGCGGATTACCTGACTGGCCTGACCATTCGGCCGGGAGAATCCTGGAACGCCCAGACCGACAACTTAGGACCCGAGATCGGTTTCGCCTGGAGTCCGACTCGATTCAATAACCGGCTCGTGGTCCGCGGCGGTTATGGCCTGAATTACAACCAGGAAGAAATCGCGATCTCCGCCAATATTCAGGGCAACCCCGGTCTGGTAGTGTTTCCCAGCTTGAGTATGTCGACGCCAGGATCGGCGAATCCCGGCATCCTCTACGCCACGTCATCGGATCCGCACAATATCAACGGCTATCCTGCGAATCCGAATACGATTTCGGCGTTCGGGCCGAACGGGCTACCCGTCACCGGCTCGGTCGGCGTCAGCATCTTTCCCAATACTCTCCCCACAATGCGAATCCATCACTATTCTCTCGATACTCAGTACGATCTGGGGCACCAGTGGGTGGCGACAGTTGGATATTCGGGAAGCTTGTCACGCAACATCTACTTCCACGAGAACCCGAACGCATCTCCCGCGGCTTTCGGCTGGGCCCTCAACCCGCAGATCGGTGGCGGCGACTACTGGGGCGTTTCCGGCAGCGGCAACTACAACGCCCTGATGACCGAACTGAAGCATCAGTTCGCGCACCAGTTTATGGCCGATGCTCAGTTTACTTTTGCCAAGAGTATGGACACCAGTTCCGCGCCATACTCGGAACAGATCTATCCCTATAACCCCGCGATCAATTACGGCCCTTCTGACTACAACGTAGCCAAAGCGTTCAAGCTCTTCGGCATGTGGCAGCCCGTATTCTTCCACGGAAACAATGCTTGGATTGAAAAGATAGCCGGCGGCTGGTCGCTGAGCGGCATCTGGAATTGGCACTCTGGCTTCCCGTGGAATCCCTTGGTCAGCGTGAACGGCGGAAGCCTCTATTGCGGACAGTGCGGCTACTCGACGTTGCTTCCCGCTGCCTATCTGGGCGGCGCGGGCAGCAGCACCAGCAACGATCAATTCAAGACGGGTTCGAACTACCCGGCGAATCCCCTCAACGGCGGAAAGTACTTCTCGACGCCAACTTACACTGCGTACAGCGACACGAATTTCGGAAATGCGCTTCCTCAGAGCCCTGGTGTATTGCGCAACGCGCTTACTGGCCCCGGTTATCGGGACGTGGATCTCACCGTGGCGAAAGCCTTTGGCCTGCCTACGATGCCAGTGCTCGGCGAAAACGCCAAGTTCGAGTTCCGAATGGACATCTACAATCTGTTCAATAATTTGAACTTCAATCCGACCAGCATCTCGAACAATATTGCCAATTCCAACTTCGGTGCGGACACCTCTGCTCTAGCGGCCCGTACCATCACTTTAACGGCTCGATTCAGCTTCTAGATCAATTGTGCTTCCCCGCAGAGGGGGGAGCCTCCGAACCACGCAGGCGCAGAATGAACCCGGTTCATTCTGCGCCTGCGTGTCATTTTTGAAATCCCGCCCTCTCCATCGCGCTCTGCGCTTCCTTATTCTTCATGAAAGTGTTCCACACGAATCCCGTACGCTGGTTCTCCGCCATCACCATCGTGATTCCCTGATCGATTCCCAATACGTCTGGGTTGTACCAGCCCGTCAGCGGGTTGAAGGCATCCACCAATCCGTATCGTCCCCATGCTTTCGGATAGCGCTCTCTCATCGTCCGCAGAACCTTGACGCATTCCGAATACAGAAACGGTAGTGAACCCCCGGTCGCACACGGCACCACGCTCCCATCCAGTTTTCCCAACCGCGGAGGCCCGCCCCACGCTTGATATCCCGCTGCCGAGTCGGACGCCGTAATCCCCCACAAATGGTCGCTGTAATCCGGAAATTCTTGCCGTAGCGACAGACAGAACAACCTATGGGCTTCGGTCGCCTTCACTGAATTTTCAAAATAGTTGGCATAGGCGTCGTGCTTGCCTCGGAAATCGAACCACGCCTGTGAGTACTGATGCGTGAACAGCGGATCGTTCCCGGAGATATATTCGATGCCCTCAAACGTAACGCTAGGCCGCGTCCACGCCTTCCATGTATCCGCTGGCACGGGATGCGTTGGCGACCCGATCGCCAGCAGGTAGATCATCATGAGTTCGCAATAGTGTTCCCACCGCGCATCGAGGAACCCCGACTCAGGGTGCCAACCCATGGAAAATGTCTTGCCCCCGTTCAACATCCAGGGCCAGTCCACCCTCTCATAAATCTTGGTTGCCAGATCCTGAATCTCGGCGTCCGCAAAGTGCTGTCGCGCGGTCAACACCCCACACAACAGAAGCGAAGTATCGATCGAAGAGATTTCGCACTTCCATTGCCGCGCCCCGGTGTTCATGTCAATAAAGTGATAGTAGAACCCGTGTTCGTTGGGCAGCTTCTGCCACGTGAACCGCAGAGTCTCGCGCACTCGTTCGACGATTTCATTCTTCTTTCCGTAGCCGCGCTCGTCCGCGATACAAAGCCCCGTCAGTCCGAATCCTGTGGCTGCAATGCTGGCGATGGTGTGTTTGTCTTTGCCTGCCTCTTGAGCGCGATCCTTCACCTGCCCCGATGTGCCCGCTTCGTTCCAGAAGAAATCGAACGCAGTCCGTTCGATGTCGTCCAGCAAAGCGTCATCCGAGCCGGGGTAAGGAACCGCTGGCGGCTCTGCAAAGCTCCGCTGCTTGTCTGCCCAACCCACCAGAGAGGCGACGGGAATGCAAGCCGCTCCCAGCATTGCTCCGCGTAGCAGGTCCCGCCGGGTTATCTGCGTTTTAGTTCTCATGAACAAAGCCACTCATCCTTCTGTTTTGATTGAACTGTTTTGCTTGAAATGATGAACCGATCCATTTGCTTCGATGCCAACTCTTGCGCTATTGATCCCAAACTTCTCCGGAGAATGGTTTCCTAATTTTCGACTCACCGCCGCACCGCGTACAATAGCCTTTTGCTCCTGAACTCTCCGGCTGAGCAGGTTCCGGAAAGAGGCTCGCATGACGACTACCCACCAACCTCGCCCGCAAGTCGCAGCAGAGATTCCCGCCGTTCCTCTCACTACCGAAGGCTACAGCGTTTTGCATCAGATGATGCGTCTCCGCTGGCCCGCCTGGCGCGCCCTGTCTGCAGCCGAAAGATCGGCCATCGCCAAAGAAGCTTCTGACGCCCTGGCCGCCATGGAGAAGAACTCCGCCGGACAGTCCGGCCTGTTTTCGCTCATCGGACACAAGGGCGACCTCATGCTGATCCATTTTCGCGAGTCTTTCGCCGGCCTGAACCAGGCTGAACTGCAACTCGCCAACCTGCGCCTGAGCGATTACCTGGAGCCAACCACGTCCTATCTCTCCATCATCGAACTCGGCCTCTACGAATCTACCCTCAAGATCTATAAAGAGCTGACCGATCAGGGAATTGAGCCGCATTCCGAGCAGTGGAAGACCGAAATCGCGGGTAAGCTCGAACGCCATAAAGAGGCCATGCGCCCCCGCCTTTATCCTGAGATTCCGCCGCAGCGTTATGCCTGTTTCTATCCCATGGATCGCCGTCGCGGCGAAGACAAAAATTGGTACAAACTCCCCATCGAAGAGCGGGCTCGCCAGATGAACGACCACGGCCTCATCGGCCGACGCTATGCCGGAGAGGTCAAACAGATCATCAGCGGCTCCATCGGCTTCGATGACTGGGAATGGGGTGTTGATCTCTTCGCCGACGATCCCCTGGTTTTCAAGAAGCTAATCTACGAAATGCGCTTCGACGAAGTCAGTGCGGTGTACGCCCTCTTCGGCCATTTCTACGTGGGCGTAAGAGTCCCAGCCGCGAAACTGGAACAGCTCCTCGCCGGTAAATTGCCCGAGTAACACCCGAAATGATTTCACCACAGAGTCACAGAGGAAATTCTATGCAGGTCTTTCTCAGTGACTCTGTGTATCTGCGGTGAAGAGTGACTCTCAAACGGAGAAAGCATGTCGACCCTAGGCCTCATCGAATACAAAGACGCTACGCCCGAAGTCCGCGCCATTTACGACGACATCATGGCTACGCGCAAAACTGACTGGATCAATAATTTCTGGAAGGCCATTGCCCACGATCCGGCCACGCTCAAGCGCACCTGGGAGGACATCAAGCAGATCATGGCCCCTGGCGCGCTTGATCCGCTCACCAAAGAACTCGTCTATGTCGCCGTCAGCGTCACCAACCAGTGCCACTACTGCATCGCCTCGCACACCGTATCGGCGCAAAAGAAGGGAATGACCGACGCGATGTTCAAGGAATTGATGGCCGTCGTCGGCATGGCCAACGAGACCAACAAGATGGTTACGGGATATCAGGTCGAGATCGATCCGCAATTCAAGAAGTAATCCTGAGAGTCGAGGAGACGGTTCATGTAAGGACAGCCGCCTTCGGCTGTCCTCCAGGCTAAGCCCGGCGTTCGAATTATTTTTCCTTCCTCTTGGTACGCCCAAACTTCCACTCGTGCGCTTTCATATCTACACGACGCCCTCGAAATCTCACTCCTTCAGCCTCGAGCCGGAACCGCTGCTCGAGCGCTGAATCCCCAGTCAGCTTAATCGCGCCGCCCGCGCCCAGCACACGCTGCCAAGGCAATCCGAATCCTCGCCGCAGAGTCGCCGCCACCTGCCGCGCCGCGCCCGGAAATCCCGCTGCTCTCGCCACCCCGCCATAGGTCGAAACCTTGCCACGCGGAATTGCACGCACCGCCTGCTCAATCCGCAGACGCACCCGTCCCGCTACAGAAGTCTTCTTTTTTGTCATCCTGAGCGAAGCAGGCTGGCTCGCCCAGCGAGCCGGCCCGCAAAGTCGAAGGATCCCTACCAGCGCCCTACGGATGCACTATCCTGTCCGTGGTCTTGGGGGCCAGGGGTGCGGATCTTCCCTTTACGCCGCTTTGCGGAAGGCTTCCAGCGCTTCATACTCCGAGCTGTGAACTTCAAATACCGTCAGCAGCTTGGTGACCTGCATCAGATCTCCCACGCGCTTCGTCAGGTTCGCCAGCTTGATCGTGCCTCCGGCGTTGTGCGCCGTCGTATGCAACGCAACCAAGGTACCCAGCCCGCCTGAATCGATGTAGTTCACTTCGCCCAGGTTGAGCACAATACGTTTGTTGCCGTCCGCAATGGCCTTTTTCACATCGTCCCGCAGCAGGGCAGATTCTTCTCCAAACACAATCCGCCCGTTGCATTCGATGGCGAGAATTCCATCCACCGTCCGGTTCGTCAACTTTAATTGCATGCCATCGCTCCTTTGCTGTCGCCGACTTTCCTCATGATTCCAGCCGCATCCGCCCAATCATGTCGCACCAGCCTATTCCTTGTACGCCGCCCTTAGCAAGCCCTTGAACCGATTCGGTACGGCTCTTTCGCTGACTTCGACCAGCACAATGTGCTTCCGGATTACCGCGAGTGTACCCCAAACCGGCGAACCTACCGACATTGCTTGGGTCCGCTGCTAGAATGTCGCGATGAGCGTACCGCTGGAACCTCCATCGGAGCACCAGGTCGAGCTTTCTCCTTCGGCCAAGCTGCGTTCCCTGGTGGAAGCCATCCCAGCCGTTCTGTGGACTACCGATCTCGATCTCCGTGTCACCTCCCTCGCAGGGTCCGGACTGCAGTCGATCAAGGTGCATCCCGAAGAATTCATCGGTGTTTCCGTAGAGGTCCTCTTTCCATGCCTCCCGCACGAAAATAGATCTCTGCAAGCACACCGCAACGCTGTCGCTGGAGCAGGTTCTTCTTTCGAGTGTTCGGTCCAGGAACGGGAGTTGGAAGCGCACGTTGAACCTTTGCGTGGTCCGAGCGGTTTGGTGGTTGGCGTCATCGGCGCCGCGCTCGACGGAACCGATCGCATGGTTGCCGGTCGAGCCTTGCGTCTGGCTCAGCAAAGCTATCGGTCCCTCATTGAGGGTGCTCCTTACGCCATTTGCCGCGCCACCCTGAGCGGGCAGATCCTCCAGGTGAATCGGCCCATGGTCGAGATGCTCGGTTATGAACTGGAGACAGAACTGCTGGTGCGCGACCTGCGCGCCGAGATCTTTTCCGTCGGTGGAAAGTTCGACGATTTTCGCAGAAGACTTCTCGACAACACTGCTTGTCGCGGATTTGAAAGCGTGTGGCGCCGTCGCGACGGAACCGAGCTGCAAGTCCGCGCCGCTGGACGCGCCGTCCGCGATAAAAACGGCGAGGTTCTCTATCTCGATATCCTCGCCGAAAACGTCACCGACCAGAAACAACTCGAAGCCCAGTTGCGTCAGGCGCAGAAAATGCAGGCGATCGGCCAACTCGCCGGAGGCGTGGCTCACGACTTTAACAATCTGCTCACCGTAATTCACGGGCAGGTGGAGGTCATCCTTCGCCAAACCCCTGACAAGGATGTTTTGCAAAGCCGTCTCGAAGAAGTGCAAAGGGCGGCCGAACGTGCCTCCACCCTAACTCGGCAGTTGCTGGCGTTCAGCCGCAGACAAGTGTTGCAGAGCAAAGTCGTCAATCTCAATCAAATCATCAGCCGCATGAGCGATATGCTCTCGCGTCTGATTACCGAAACCATCGAACTTACATTTATCCCGGCTCCTGATGCTGCCTGTGTGCTGGCCGACCCGACCCAGATTGAACAGGTGTTGATGAACCTGGTTGTGAATGCCCGCGATGCCATGCCCTACGGCGGAAAGCTTACGATCGAAACCGCCGCCGTGGTCTTAGACCAGATTTCTGCCCAGCAATTGGGGGCGCCTGGACCTGGAGAGTATGTCTTGATCACCGTTCAAGATACCGGTCACGGTATGGACCGGCAGACGCAGGCCGTCATTTTCGAACCGTTCTTTACCACCAAGGGCATAGGCGAGGGCACAGGCTTAGGCCTGGCCATGGTGTACGGGGTCGTGAAACAGAGCGGAGGCCACATTCGGGTCGAGAGCGAGCCTGGACTCGGAACCACCTTCAGGATCTATCTGCCGCTCGTCTCCCCGCCTGAGCGCGCTCTCGAAGAGCCGGTTTCGACTTCCTCTCCCCTGGGAAAAGAAACCATCCTGCTCGCCGAAGACGAAGATGCGGTTCGACAACTCGTGGCCGACTTCCTGCGCAGTCTTGGATACCACGTACTGACCGCACCCGACGGCATGGTTGCCCAGCAGGTGGCCCGGTCTCATTCCGGAAGCATCGACTTGCTGATCAGCGACATCGTGATGCCAAAAGCCGGTGGACGCGATTTGGCCGAAGAGTTAAGAAAGGCCGCTCCGCACCTGAAGGTAATTCTGGTCTCTGGTTATGCCGGCCAATCGATCATGGGGAGTGATAGGAACTTCGTGGACGCGCACTTCTTGCAGAAGCCATTTCCAATGCAACAGCTCGCTCAAAAAGTCCGCGAAGTACTCGACGATGGCCCGGCAAACTGAACGAATTCTCGATTAACCCTAATCGTCGGGAGTCAGATCTTCCGCCGGGACAATTCTCGTGAAGGGAATCTGCGCCCGTTCATTGGCTTCGCGAACATAATCCGGACTTGCCGCTTCGAATAGACACATACACTTGTTCTCGCCGGGCACGAAAGTCGAGCGAATATAACGTACATCGTGGCCCTCAGCCGTAAGTTCCTTCCCCACGGCGATCGCCCTTTTCTGGGCGTCCGCTAACTCTTCCATCTGAATTCCCGGCAAATCACGCTCCACCATGTAAACCGGCATCTGCTTTTTACTCCTGTGTCTGGGAAATTAATTGTCGCATAGCGCGGGCGCGGAAGGGAATTACATTAGGGCAAAGATGAGGTTACCCTTGCATAGGCATCAAGTGGTTCTATGAGTTGGAACCGCCCACGGTCTTCGTCACCGGCGCCCTCTCCATCACGTATAATCGTCTCTTCCACCCATGAGTTACACGGTCCTTGCCCGCAAATACCGCCCGCAGAAATTCTCCGAGGTGATCGGACAAGAGCACGTCACCCGCACCTTGCAAAACGCCATCGAGCAGGGACGCACCGCTCACGGCTACATCTTCAGCGGCCACCGGGGCATCGGCAAGACCACCGTAGCCCGCATCCTGGCTGCTGCTTTGAATTGTCGCTCGAAAGATCATCCGGTTCCCGAGCCCTGCGGCATCTGCGAATCCTGCACCGAGATTCGGGCCGGGAATGCCGTTGACGTCATCGAAATCGACGCCGCCACCAACCGCGGTATCGACGAAATCCGTGAACTCCGCGAGGCCGCACGTTACCGCCCGGCCCGCGACCGCTTCAAAATCTATATTCTCGACGAAGCGCACCAGATCACCGACGCCGCTTTTAACGCGCTTCTTAAAACGCTGGAAGAACCACCCGACCACATCGTCTTCATGCTCGCCACCACGCAGCCTGAGGACATTCCCCAGACCATCCGTTCGCGCTGCCAGCATTTCAGTTTCCGTGCCGTCAAGTTCGATGCCATCGTCGCCCAATTGCGCGACCTGGTTACGCGCGAAAACATCGAAGCCGATGACGACGCGCTCGCCCTGCTTGCCGAAGCCGGCGACGGCTCCATGCGCGACGCTCTCTCGATTCTCGATCAGGCCATCGCCTCCGCCAGTGGGCGCGTTACCGCCGACTCTGTTCGCAATCTTGTCGGCGCCGCGCCGGCTCATATCCTCGAGCAGGTGATGCAGGCCGTCTCCGAAGGCCGGAGCGAAGAAATTCTTCGTCAGGTCGATCATCTTATTAGTGAAGGCCACAGTCCCACCCACTTTGCTCGCCAGTTGGTTCGTTTCCTGCGCAATGCCACCGTCGCCAAAGTCGCCGGCAAAGATTCATCCTTGCTGCAGGTTTCCAGTGAAGAGCGCGAACGCGTGGCCCGCGTCGCGGAGTGGTTCGGCGAGGAAGATCTCACCCGCCACCTTCAGATCATGCTCCGCACTCACGGCGAGCTGGGATACAAGCAGGAGCAACGCTTCCATCTCGAACTCGGCCTGCTCAAAATGGCGCACGCTCAAAAGCTGCTGCCGATTGAGCAATTGCTGAGTGATGTAGCCGCCGCTCCGGCAACGGCTGCGCAGAGGCCCCCAGCGAGGCCCGCGATCGTAGGAAGCGCACCCAACCCTGAAACGCGTCGGGCCGAGCCGCCGCAAGCTCCGCGCCAAAATTTCGTTTCGCCGTTTGCAGCCGATTCTGCCCGCAAGGGAACGCCCCGGCAGGAAGCATCCACCGATTCTGCGCCCGCACCCGGTCCGCGAATGGTCGGTACGGCTTCCGCCCCAGAGCCTGTCATCATGGGTTCGGCGGCGCCCGCACCCGCGCGCGAATCAGTCCCGCAATTGTCGAAAGATAGTAGAGAAGTGGTTAGCTACGTCTCTGTCGGCGAAGCAATTCAGCCCACGCTCGACGAATCGGGGAAGGGCACGAGTTCTACCCGTGCCGTCAGAAGCCCTGAAGAAAGCGCTTTAGCGCCTGAGGGCCTGCCGGCTTCGGGGCCGCAATCTTCTGCGCGTCCAGATCTCGACCGTCTGCAAGCCGCCGTCCTGCAAGCCCTTACCGAAGGCAACCAGCGCATCCTGGTGTCGATGTTGTCGGCTGGCGAGTGGAGCGTTCAGGGCAACGAACTCGTTATTAAAATCGCGGAATCACAAACGGTCGTGGACATGTCGCTCGGCCCAGACGCGAAGCGCCTGGCGATCGCTTCGGCCAGCGGAGTCCTGGGCCGTCCCCGTGAAGTTGAGAGTAGTTCCAGGAGCAGCAGTGGCCCCTCAGGAAAACAAACGAAACGGCAGCGCCCCGCACCCTCCCGGTCCCGGCGGCCGTGGCCGTGCAGAACAAGACCCGGTTGTCCGCCGCATGCAAGAAAAATTCAAGGCTGAAATTCGGACAGTGATCGATTACCGGGAAAAACGGTAAGGCTCAGGTTTCAACGTTTCAAGGTTTCAAGTTTCAAAGTTATCGAAGCCATGAACCATTGAAACCTTGAAACATTGAAACCTTGAAACATTGAAACTTGAAACGAGAGGTTCTATGGGCGGCTTCAACCTGCAAGAACTGATGTCCAAAGCCAAATCGCAGTATGAAGACCTGCAGAAGAAAATGCAGGCGACGGTGGTTGAAGCCACTTCAGGCGGGGGCACCGTCACCGCCAAAATGGACGGCCGCAAGCAACTCCTCAGTTTGCGCATCGATCCCGAAGCCGTAAAATCCGGCGATATCGAAATGCTGCAGGATATGGTCGTTGCCGCCATCAACGAAGCCGCCCGCAAAGTTGACTCGCAATTGCAGTCGACCGTCGGCGGAATGCTGGGCGGCCTCGGCATTCCCGGACTCTGACGATCCAACGCCGGAGGGATGGCATACGTTAGCCCAGGAACCAAGTCCTGACTTAGTGCCACGAACAGGGACAACTCCCGTCAGGGGCAGCACGAATCCGGTTACCGCAGCAGCTACAATGTTCTAAGCTTGTTTTCGAATTACCCGATTCCAAAATTACTCCATTCCCCAATGTCCAAATTCGCCGAACCCATGTCCCGGTTGATCGACGAGCTGAAGAAGCTCCCCGGCGTCGGCGCCAAAAGCGCCCAGCGCCTCGCCTTCTACATCCTGCGCTCCAGTGACGAGGACGCCGAAGCCCTCGCCGCCGCAGTACGCGATGTTAAGGCGAACCTCCGCCTCTGTTCGGTGTGCAACAACATCACCGATATTGACCCGTGTGTATATTGCATCAGCCCCACCCGCAATCAGCGCCTGGTCTGCGTCGTCGAGGAGCCCACAAACATTGCGGCCATCGAAAAGACCAAGCACTTCAACGGAGTCTTCCACGTGCTCCACGGCGCCATCTCACCCCTGCATGGTATCGGACCAGAACAATTGCGCATCTCGAATCTCATCACGCGCGTCGATGGCGGCAACGTCGATGAGGTCATCGTTGCGACCAATCCTACCGTCGAAGGCGAAGCCACCGCGACCTATCTCTCGCAGCAGCTCAAACGCGCCGGAGTGAAGGTGACCCGCATTGCGATGGGCATCCCGGTTGGCAGCGATATCGAGTACACCGATGAGATCACCATGCTGAAGGCGATCGAAGGCCGCAGAGACATGTAGAGTTTTGCGTGGGGACAGCCGCCTCGGCTGTCCGGCGAGCGAAGCTCGACGTTATTCGCCTGCTTCTTCATGCCCTCATCCCTGTTAGGAACACGCCCGATTGCACACTTTTGTGTGCAATCTGTGCAAAACTTTGCTCTCGGTAGCACTGGTCGGGACGAGAAACTCGGGAAAGCTTTTGCTTCGAATTTGAAAAACCCCAATCAAACCAGCCCCTTACCGTCTTCATCTAGAACCGTTCGATGCGTGGCACCTCATTTGCACTCCCAGTCGTCGGTTTCCTCGCGCCGTCCGATCTTTCGATCTGTGGACTCGCCTGAGAAGCACAAAAGCACCCTCAGCGCCAGTCGCGCCGCGCTGTGATGTAACCGCATCCAACTCGACGCAGAAGAAGCCGGGCCAACCAGCCCGGTTTTCTTTTTTTCTCAATCGCCTCTTCGCAGAACGTCGTGGATCGATGGGCTAAGGGTTTCCCCCTGAAATTACAATTCGATGACTCGTCCTTGACATGCTGAATCCTTCAGACAAATAGGCTTGGACCTGACAAACGCCCCTGGAGGAATCGTGAGGCTCTCGTCCGCCACTATTGTCGTCGCCGCGTCCGCTCTTGCGCTGCTCATCGTACCTCGTCCGGCGAGCGCGCAGACTGGTGCATCATCCATCTTCAAAGTTGTGCCCACTCCCAACCCGAACTTCAACAACGGCCTGTTCGCAGCGTCCGCTTCTTCTCCAAGCGACATCTGGGCCGTTGGCGACTCCGTCATTCACTTCGAGGGCACGAAATGGACCGCATTTCGTCCAGCCCAAAGCACACGAATCAGTTCGTTGAATGGAGTCGTCGCGATTTCTCCGACTTCCGCCTGGGCGGCAGGTACCGCGACTACCCCCCAAGGACTTCCCGGACAGATCATCGAGCACTGGGATGGCATCCAATGGAGCGTGGTCTCCGGGCCAAAGTTCCCTACAGGGGATCAGCCCAGCATCTTCGCTATGACATCGACCTCCGCCGACGACATCTGGGCCATCGGCAGTCTGTTGAGCGACAGTGGGCAACTCCTGTCCTTCTTGTTCGAACATTGGAACGGCAAACAGTGGACAGCGACTGCTTCCATTTCGAATGATGCTTTTCTCTTCGGAGCATCGGCGGATGCCACCAACGACGCTTGGGCCGTCGGCTTCAATGGCCCGGAGAACGATGACAGCCGAACCCTTGCGCTCCACTACAACGGTACTCACTGGACAAAAGTTCCCACGCCGAGCGTCGGCACCGGAGCCAATCAATTCAACGGCGTTCTTGCTCTTGCTCCGGACGACGTCTGGGCCGTTGGATTCTCCACGCCCGTTCCACCGCCTGCTCAAGCCGCCACGCTTACGCTGATTGAACACTTCGACGGCACCCGTTGGAGCATCGTTCCCAGCCCCAATATCGGACCGGACGGTATCTATCAATCGAATCGACTCTTCGGTATCAGCGCCAACTCGCCCAGCGACATTTATGCCTTCGGTTCCTATTTCGCGGCCGATGGCTCTGGCCACCAGATGACTCTGCTGCTTCACTGGGATGGCGTCAATTGGACTATTATTCCAACTCCGAATCCCACCAACGGTGTATTCCCATCCGACCTTCTGTTTGCCGGAGTCGTCCCATCGCCCGGGAATGTGTGGATCTTTGGGGCGATGGACATCCCTCCCCATGACGACTCGCTGGCGATTCACGCCACGACGGGTGCGAATTTCGAAGAGGCCGGGAAGTGAACAAAGAGAAAACCAGCGAACAGACGTTTGCGCTCTTAACACTCCAGCCGCGAACCAGCGGGATAGGAAAGCCCGGCAGGGCAATGCCGGGAACGCGTCAACGGAATCGAACCGAGTCCCGTCAGCGCCGGCACATTGCCATCAACTCGGAAGGCCTTCCGGTTCAAGGAAGACATTCAACTCCTCCTCTGTCGCCGCCAAGCCCTCCGGCAAAGTCCCGCGATTGTATTCCGCCATCCGGTTTTTCCACTTGAGAAAATCCGTAATACTCTGCGGCTCAATGCGCACCTCAACTCGCCGCAAACTGGCCAGCAGTAAATTCATCTCGTAACGAAACCCTGTTGCCGTGCGCAGGTTCTTTGCCGATCGGTGCACCATCTCGACGCCGCCTCGCCGCAGTTCCAGTAGCCCCCAGCCCGCAGGCAATTCCTCAACCTTCACCAGACCCGGCGGAGTCAGGTAGAACCGTTCGCAGCCCACGCCTTTCTCAGGCTTCAGACGAAAGGGCTTCCCGTGGTCCGCAAGAAAATCTGCCCGGGTGACTTTGCACTCCACGAGAACCGAATGGGACGCGCGCTTCCACCCAATCGCGTCCGGCATCTCTCCGCTGACGCAAGCCTGTTCCGACAGCACCACGCCGCAGCGATACGCCCGCAGCCATCGCACCGCCCGCTCCACCATTTGCGCATGAGTCATGACGACAGTCTACTTTGTATCGAGCGGCGGAAAAGTGACTCCGTCGCTTCCTCTGACATCACGACGCGACCCTCCCCGCGGAGGCAACTCGCGGAGACTCCGCGCTTCTCATGGCCTTCACGATCACCGGACGCCGCAGCACCGTTTCCAGCAAGTATCGTTCCGCTGCGACAGCTCGTGCCGTGAAACTTCCCGGCACAAACCCCTCCGCTGTAATGTTCAGGGCCTCATTCGGGCCGAGTTTCGCAGCCTTGCGCAGAAATCCATTTGTCCGCTGCGAACGCTTCGCGCTCGAAAGGATGTTCTCGATTTCCACTCTGCGGATGTGGCCGTCATGCGCAACGTCAAACGCATTGGCCAGCCTGAGAATTGCCGCCAGCTGAATCGTGGTCCGCTGTTCGTCAGGCAGCAAGTCGCGCAACGCCTTGTGGCTGCGGGATGGTAACCCTCCCGCATGGAAACGCGCCACGATACCTGCTCGCGTCAGGGCCTCCACCTTCCAGCCCAGAGGAGTCCCATGTCCCTTGATCAACTCCAACGACTCCTTGTGATGCCCCTTGTGTCCCTTCGCCTTGCCAACATCGTGAAGCAGAGCGGCCAGGTTCAAGCTGGCCCGCATTGCTGCCTCGTCGCCATTGCTTTTCAAAGCTACCGACCCCGCAGACCCCCGCGGTAGCAATCCTCCGGATACCAAGCCGTCGTAGAGCGAGAGTGCGATCCGCGCTACCCGCTCGGCGTGGGCAAAGTCAGGATCCAGTGCCTTCGCCCAAAGCTTCATACGCTGCGTGGCAATGTATTGGATCTGTTCGCCTTGCGGCAGCCCTGCACGCCACACGTTCCATAAGGAATCCGGCCCGGTCGTTCTCTCCCGGTACTCGTCAATTCTCTTGGCGCGTTCCTCGATAATCCGAGTGTGCCACTCGTTGCGTGACTGTTCGTCCGGAAACACATGGCACGCCGTCGCGGTCGCCCACAACACGTCGAGATCGTGTACCTCTCCCAGCAGATCCTGCACGTGCTTTAAGTCGCCGCTCCAAGCCTTGTGCTCGACAGGGAGAAAGTTTTCGACAATATAGCGAAACCGCTTAATTCCAATCCGCAACGTGTGAAACCCCACCTGCGATCGGTTGCGCTGTGCCCGGGTATGCAACTCGCGGGCGGACGTCCATCGTTCAAGCGCCAGATGCTTGAACACTGCGCTGCCCGGCCGAATGCGCGCAGCGCGCAGCGGGAGCGATGTGCTCCATTGCTTCCATTGCTTACGGTCAAATTCTTCGAGGGCTGCTCGAGCTTCGCGCTTTTGCTCGATTTCACGGGCTCGAAGAATCTGGAGCAGTGCGCGCGCCGGGTTCGCTGGAGCGGCAAGGCTCATTGCAGCGTCTGCCACTGTGGCGCGGGTACCCCCACTCGCGTTCCCGGTTACAGCAATGCCTCCCGGAGAGACGGGAGAAACCTCGGTTTCCATCGGGCTTGGATCTAGCTTCTCGATCCACTCCATCATGATCTGCACATCGCGCAGCGCGCCCAACCGCTGGAACAGCCGCTTCCCGGCCTTTCGCATCGCCTTCCACTGGCGGTCGGGATCCATGGCCATCATTCCGTCGGCCATGGACCGGCACCGCCGCAGCGACACCCGCAAATCATGTACTGGATCGGCGCTGAAATCCGCCGACACGTGTTCGCACTCCTCCAGCACGCGCGTCATCCAATAACGCAATCCCGTAATTTTGGCGTTTGCCTTCAATTCGTTGCCCGGAGGGCGCCGTCAGCTCCGCGAGTATTCTACTGAATGTGTCGATTCCATGGGGTCCCCGCTCCCTGGGGCGTTGTCGGCAGGCAGCCGATTGACTGGGAGCGCCGATGGAAATCCAGCGGCTCAGCTTCCCGGAACGATCGGCGCTTATTGCGGTGTGGATGCGGATGCGGTCGCGGCGTCGTGTGCCGCCTTTTTTTGCCTGGCCTGCCGTGCGGCTTCACCCACTGACATTAGCGGATCCGTGCCCAATTGCTCGTCACTGAGAGTCACTCCTGTGACCGGGCGCTGCTCGTCTGGCGGCGGAGTACTCAGCGTTTGGATATGTGCCTGGGCCGGTGCCGTTGCCGCGGTGGCTGGAGTGGGCGCTGGCATATCGAAGTTCGCTTCGGCCACGGAGACGTGGACAAGGTCCGAAACCTTGTCACTGTCCAGAGGCCTTATCTTGCTGGATTTCAATTCATATCGCCCCTGCTCGGGAGACGTAAGGTTGAGGCGGCCATGCCCCTTCAGCAGGCCGGCGGCGATGTCGACCCGGATGAAATACTCCTGTCCTGCTCTCAGGTCGAGCGCGATGCCCGACTGAAGGTCGTTGGAACGGAAACTGTGTTGCCCCGGCTCGATTCGGACCGTAAAGTAGCGTCCATTCTCCATTCGCGCGAGCTGTGTTTCGTCGCAATACACCGAAGGCGCCAGGGCGCTGCCCACAAACTGCTTGTAGCGATAAATGTAAACCAATGCCTTCGCTTGCGCGGATGTAGCCTGTTGGGGCACCGGGTGCGATGCGTCCTGAGCGGTTGCGAACACGCTGCCGAGAGTCAGAACGAATAGAACGGGCGCGAAAGCACGCATCTCAATCCTCCATGCGGAACTGCCTCAACATGAGGTCAAGGCCACCCATCCAACGTACCGCCGCGGTTCCGCGGCAACAAGTTACCCCCGTGATCTGAGCCTGGTTTCTCCTCGGATGGCCCGGGGCATGGCGTCCGGGAGGCAGCACCACAGTGCCCTCCCATTACCTCCGTAACGTTTTAGCCCTTACCTTTTCGCTTTACCCTTGAGCTTCAATCTTGCGCTTCCGAGGAGTTCGCCATCTCTGCCACAAACACATCGCAAGGTGCACGCGCCGCCTCTGCCCGCGCATTTGTTCATAGCCTCAACATCCTGATCAAGTACGCCCGGATGTATGGCTATGAGCACAAACGCACCGAGGCACAATTCGAAACCACGTGGAAAGAGTTGCAGCAGGGGCTGCCCACCACCGGCGACCAGGGCTTCCTGCTGGGCGTTTCCGACAACAAGCTATTGCTCGATGGCATTCCACTGGAAACCGGAAACGCCGAGCGCAGCTTTGCCACGCTGTTGTCGACGGCCGGGCTGGCCAGCCTGCATTTCTCGAAAGACGTGACGGAAGAAGATTTCGTCCGCCTGGTGCGCGCCTTCACCGTTGCCGGATCGAAAGCGCAGGATGTTTCCAAGCAAATAAAAGAGGCTCTGGGCGCGAACAAGGCAGGCAGCACGATCAAGATTAACGAAGTGAAGTTTGTTGCGGCCGATCCTCTGACCGGCGATGTCAGCATCGCCGCACAGATCGCGGCGCAGACGCTCGGCCCGGAATTCAAGCAGTGGCTGAATGATCCGCAGAAACTCCTGCAATTGATTGCCGCAGCGGAAGGCGCAAACTCGGGCGGCGGTGCACCAGGACCAGGCGGGGTTCCCATGGTTCCGCTGGGCAGCGCACCCAATCCAGTGCCAGGTGGCGGATCGGGCGTTGCAACGGGTACCGCAACCGGCGTAGGAACGGGAAGCGGAACCGGAACCGGAGCTGCTCCGGCGTGGACTGGCGGAATGGTCCCCCTGCAGGAACAAGAGGTCATTCAGGCCATTCGACTGCTGACGCGGTTTGGGCAAGTCCAGCAGGATCCCAACGTCAAAGAAGAGGACATCCAGAAGGAACTGACCGAGACCGACCCCAACACGCGTTTGAACCTGCAGCAGTTGTTGGGGAGTCTGGCGGCCAAGGCTGCCACCGCGGAAGAGGAAGACACGCCGCTGCTCATGAAGGCTGCCGAGCACATGGCGATCCGCTTCGCGCTCGAGCGCTATCAGAAGGGCGAAGTCAAGGTTAACGCCGTCCATCAGATGATGGAGCATATGAGCCGGCAGATGGACTCATTGCGCTCCATTCTGAAACTGCAAGAAGAGAAGATGAACAAGGCTGGGATTCTGGTGGAATCCCACGCCGACATCCTCGACCGCATGTTCTGGGCGGAAGTTCCCGAGTCCGGCAAGAAGAGCGTGCTCATGTCGCACGAGGCGCCCTGCGTGCCTCCGCGCAACCTGCGGCAGTTCGTGGAAGTGCTGCTCGATCGCGATGACAAGCAAAGCGCGGGAGACATTCTCAATAACTATTCGAGCTGCCTGGGCGCGAAGGACGCGGAACCGCGCCGCCGGACCGCAATCGGCCTGAGCCAGTTAGCCGATATTTATGCGCGTATCGGGGGCCAGCCCATGGGACAGGCCATCCGCAAACTGAGCGAGCAATTGATCAACGAGAAAGATCCGGAGCTGCAGAGCCTGTTCAGCGCCGCATTCGTGCGCCTGAGCCAGGAAGCCAGTTCGGCGAAGAATTACGGCGCGGTAAACGAAGTCTGCGCCGGCATGGAACTGATCAGTGTCGAACGCCCGGTGTTGATGAACGATTTGCGCCCGCGTGTTGGCGTCGAGAACCGCTTGCCGGAATTCATTGAAGAAGCCATCCAGATGGAGCAGATTCCTCCCGACATGCTTTCGGTGTTGCGGCGGACGAGTCATGCGGGAGCCGAGCATCTGGCGGACCGCTTCTTCCGCTGCATGCGGCGCGATGAATGCGATCGCATGATTGAAATGGTGCAACAGCTGGGTTCGCCGGTCTTGGCGCAATTGCGCGAAATCCTCCGCACCGGGCAGCCCAGGCAGGCTTCAGGTTCGGTGGGATTGGTGAGCCGTCTCGATGTAGGCACCCTGCTCGAACTCCTGCCTGCCCGCATGCCGGAGTGGAACCGTTTTTATCACGACATTGTCGTGCGCCAGATTGCCTACGGCGCTGCGTCCGACCGTGGGCGCACGCTCCTCGAACTGGCTGAGATTCTGGATCCTCTGGTTCTGCCCGAGGCAGTGGACGAAATTGGAATGAGCGGCGACCTGACTGCCGCCCATTCGCTGGTCGCCATGGCGCGGCCGGGCGAAGCGGCTTCTCGTTCGCCCTACATCCAGTTGAAGGCGATCGAGTCGCTGGGCCGGCTGAAAGATGCGGAAGCCGTTGCCACGCTGCGCGAAATCCTCGAAGCTAAGAAGACTTTCGGCTGGGTGCATCATCGCGAATTGAGAATCGCGGCGGCGCAGGCGTTGTCCAAAACCGATCCGCGATATAGTTCGCAGGTCCTTTCCGACAGCGGCCTGGAACCCGCGGAACTCGCAATCGCGCCCCTGGACATGGCTCCGGCCTGCCCGTGGGTGCGGCAACGGCGCTACGAACGCATGGTCCTGGCAAAAACCGTGTTTGGGACGATTGGCAGTTCGTGGGGTAAGTCGAAGATCATGATCCGCGAATTGAGCCTGGGCGGCGGCATGGGCACAAAAGAAGACAACCTCCGTATCGGCAGCGAAGCGGATCTGGAGATTTCCGTCGGCATGAGGGCAAAGATTCGCGCCCACGTGCTCCTGCGCCGCGCCCGCGTGAACGAAGTGGGATTCGAGATCGTCAGTACCGATCTCGAAAGCCGCTACCGCCTGCGCCGCTTGCTGGTCGATGCCCTGAACAACGCCCCGCAAAATAAAGGACAAGACTGGGGCGGCGAACGAAAAATCTAACGGTCGTTCAACCGTCAAAATAAAAGCCTCTGCCAAAGCAGAGGCTTTTGATTTGTGTGCCGAACATGTTCGACAGCTTGGGGGTGAAAGTCCCCTGCCCAGTCTGGTGGAGGTGAAGGGCTAGAGAAGCGCAAGGGCGTCGTCGCGAGGCGGGGTCTGAAAGAAGCGTGGATCAAAGGCGCGAGCCGATGAACAAGAACCGGATGATGAGGCCTACGGTGTGGGGCGAGCTGGCAAAGGACAGCGAAGCCCGTTTCCACCAAGCACACTGGTGGTAAATCCGGCGGTTGCGCGTCGAAGGCGGTCGAACTTACTTCGGGAGACCCGCCGCACGTCACGGCATCGTGACTGAGGGTGGAGCGATCCATTCTGACCGTGGGGCGGGAGTCAGCAGAGGGCATAGTAGGCCGCGAGGTCGAAGGCCCGAACAGCAAGGAGCGGCGAGTAGGACGCAGGACTCGATGAACGACAAGCGGCAGAAGAACCAGCTACAGATGTTGCTGGCCTTTACCGGGGAGGGGAGGAGTGAAGCTCCAAGGGCTCCGCGGGAAGGGACCGAAGCGTTCACGGCGAAATGCGAAACCGAAAGTCCGGCTGGAGAAGAGCAACTGACGGAAGAGGTCTGCGGACGGGAAAACTGTCAGCAGGCTTTACGACGAGTGAAGTCCAACAAGGGGAGTCCGGGGATCGACGGCATGAAAGTGACGGAGCTGCCGGGCTACCTGAAGCAGCACTGGCCAGCAATACGGGAACAGCTGTTGGGCGGGACTTACCACCCGCGACCGGTGAGGCGAGTAGAGATCGCGAAGCCGGACGGAGGAGTGCGCAAGCTGGGCATTCCGACGGTGCTGGATCGATTTATCCAGCAGGCGGTGATGCAGGTTCTGCAAGGCAGATGGGACCCGACGTTCTCCGAACACAGTCACGGGTTTCGTCCGCAACGCTCGGCGCATCAGGCGGTGGCCAAGGCGCAACAGTATATCGTCGCAGGCAACCGCTGGGTGGTGGATCTCGATCTGGAAAAGTTCTTCGATCGAGTGAACCACGACAAGCTGATGGCGGCGATCGCACGGCGGGTGAACGACAAGAGGATGCTCAAGCTGATCCGAGCTTTCCTGGAGTCGGGTGTGATGGAAAACGGGCTGGTGAGTCCGGTGGAAGAAGGAACTCCGCAAGGAGGGCCTTTGTCACCGCTGCTGTCGAATCTCGTGCTCGACGAACTCGACCGCGAGTTAGAGCGGCGTCAGCACCGTTTCGTGCGCTACGCGGATGATTGCAATATCTACGTGGCGAGCGAGCGGGCAGGAAAGCGCGTCATGCAAAGCGTGACCAGTTTCCTGCGACGGCGACTCAAGCTCAAGGTGAACGAGTCGAAGAGCGCGGTGGCACGACCGCAGGAGCGCAAGTTTCTGGGCTTTAGCTTTACGAGCGGGACCAGACCGAAACGGCGCATCGCGCCCAAGGCGCTGCTCCGCTGCAAGCAAAGAGTCCGGGAACTGACGCGACGAACACGGGGCATCAGTCTGGAGCAGATGACGAAGGAACTCGCCACCTATGTACGCGGATGGAAGAGTTACTTCGGCTTCAGCCAGACGCCCTCGGTGCTGCGAAAGCTAGAGGAATGGATGCGACGCAGGTTGCGCTCCGTGATCTGGAAGCAATGGAAGCGCGGCAAGGTGCGGTATGTTCGGCTACGCCAGCGAAACATCGGACATGACCTCGCGGCCCAAACCGCCGGCAGTCCCCATGGCCCCTGGCGCTTGGCCAACAGTCCGGCTTTGCAATCCGCACTTCCGATTGCTTACTTCGACGCGCTCGGTCTTCCTCGGTTGCTGGACGCACTCTAGCTCAACCGAACTGAACCGCCGTATGCGGACCCGCATGTACGGTGGTGTGGCAGGGGAGAGTGGGTGACCACTCCCCCTATGCCGATTGTAGCGCCGGCAGCCTGCCCTGAGCATCGTCGAAGGGTCCCGCCGGCGGTCGCGAGGGCGTCTCGCCCTCGCACCCGAGTGCTTACTTCACCTTGGCGAAAATAATAACCAGCGTATACAGCGCCAGCGACTCGATCAGCGCCAAACCCAGAATCAGCGCCAGCTGAATGCCCGGACGTGCTGCGGGATTACGCGCTAACCCTTCCGCAGCAGCGGCGGTTGCCTTGCCCTGTGCCAGAGCGCAGATGCCGGAAGCAATCGCCATCGAAAATCCGGCGGAGATTGCAACCCAGTTGACCTCGCTCGAGCCACCGCCCTGTGCAAAGGCGGGGACGGCGAAGGAAAGTACGGAAAGTGCCATGAACAGCTTGCTCAGTGTACGCATTCTGTTTCTCCTTGTATGAATTGCCGCCAGTGGGTGGTTGACGTCATCCCTTACAGACGCCCTCACGCTAAACGGCCCAGCCAAACTCGAAAAATTGTCTCGCTACCAACCTGGTGACCTTCGCTAGTGATCGTCCGCGACCGCTCCCTGCAGGTAAACCGTGGTCAGCAGCACGAAAATATAGGTCTGCAGCAGCGACACGCCGACGTGCAGCCCGAGGAAAAGAATCGGCACTCCCAGAGGAACGAGCGAAAAGAAAACCAGAGTGACCATATCGCCGGCGAACATGTTGGCGAAAAGGCGGATGGTCAGGGAAAGCACGCGCGCCAAGTGGCTGATCAATTCAATCGGGATCATCAGCGGCGCCAACGCAGGCATGGGTCCCGCAAAGTGCTTCAGGTAGCCGACTCCCGCGTGCTTGAATCCCTGAAACTGGTAGTACACGAACGCGCAAAGCGCGCAACCCAACGGCACAATCGGCACAGCTGTGGGCGATTCGAATCCGGGGATTACCCCAATCAGGTTGCAGAACAAAATGAAGAAGGCGAGCGACGCCAGAAACGGCGTGTACCCTTCGCTATGATGGCCAATGATTTCGTTGCTTTGGTTCTGAATCAGCCCTTCCACCACTTCAAAGGAATGTTGAAGGCCTCCCGGGCTTTCCACCGACAGCCCGGACCTCACCAGAATAAACAGGATCACCAGAAACACGAAAACGAGCAACTCCATGGCCAGCGAATTGGGGATCGGAGCCGTCGGGTACTTGGGAGTGATGGAAAACAGGTGTAACAGCGACACGACCGGGCCTGCGAACAGATGGTTGAGGATTTCGGTGAACCAGAGTTGTTCAGGCATAAAGAATCACATTCCGCGGGCGAATGCTGCATAAACTTCGTAGGCTGCTTCGCATCCGATCGCGGCGACGGGCAAAAATAAGCCCGCAAGAAGCCCATTCAGGCTCGCGGGTGAAACAGCCAATATAACATAGGCAGCGGCAGCCATCAAAATGTAGCGCAGCAGGAAACGGACCACGATTCCATTGCTCGATAGGGAAGTCGTCGACCCGGAAGCGCGATCGACAAAGCCACCAATGACGCGCTTCAGCCAGTAGAAATTTACGTAGGCAATGACGCATCCGACGATCAAGCCAGCGGCCGAGCGCGCTCCGAACCGCCACCATACTGCGACAATCAGAGGAGGAGCCAGCGCCACCATGAATCGGCGGATCCGGTCCAGTGCTCCGGAAAAGAAGCGCTCCGACGCTGGGTCCTGGGGCGCCGGTTCATTCTGGGCTGGATCGGTCTGAGGTGAATCGGCCATGGAAAAGTCAACCAGCTATCGTACTCGACGGCACTCATGCCTGCCTCTGGAACACAGGGGCCCGTAGTGGTGTTGTGGCCACTACACAAGTTTGTCATCCTGAGCGTAGCCGTTTTTCAGGCGTAGCGAAGAGCCTGCCCTGAGCGTAGTCGAAGGGATCTCCCTCTTGATTGGCCTAATGCGTAAGCCAAACCAAAGCAATGCCTAGGTGGCAGCTCATTTTGTGTCGCGGACCACAGTACGGATGAGTTCGACGAAACCCGCAGCAATTCCCAGCAGAATTCCCGCCAGATAAATCCACGTCGTATGCAGCCAGCGGTCGAGGCCAGCGCCGATCAGCCATCCCACGACGAGCGCCGCGGGTAGCACGAACGCCAACTGGCTGTAGCGGGCAAACTGCAGCCAGAAAGTCCTTTTCTGATCCGAGTTTTGATCGTCGGGCGGAGTGGGAGGCATCATCGGAAGTCCAGCGCAAACGATTCTATCCCAAATCACTTACCCGAGAACTCTACGCCGCTGGCGGAGCCAGTTTCTGCACCTCAGGCGCATCCCCGCCCAGCCAGTCCGGATGCTTCGCCGTCGAGTCGAAGTGGGACGACGTCTTAAACAGCTCGTACTTTCCCGCCAGCGCCACTTCTTTTGTTTTCGCCAGCAGTTGCGTGACCTGTTCCCGATTCATCGGCTGAAACGTCTTCACGGCCTCAAACGCTTGGTCCAGGATCTCCGGCTTATCAATGCCCGTGATCACCACAGAGGTGGGCAGGCTCAGAGCGTAGTGCAGACATTCGATCGCCGATACAGTCCTGCTTTTCAGGATCACGCCGTCGCCCATTGACTTCATGCCCAGCACTCCGATGTCCTGTTTCACCAATTCAGGCAATACCATCTGAGCAAAGCTGCGGAAGTGTGCATCCATCACGTTCAGAGGCATC
Organism: uncultured Acidobacteriaceae bacterium; assembly: GCA_963844525.1. GTDB lineage: Bacteria > Acidobacteriota > Terriglobia > Terriglobales > Acidobacteriaceae > Sulfotelmatobacter. The sequence continues at coordinate 291,574 of CAWJOM010000001.1, forward strand.
TGCACCGTGTCGAAGCGAAAGCCGTGTTCGGCGGCTACTTTTAACATGTAGAGGTGAATGTGCGGGTCTTTGTGCCCAGTAAATCCGATGTAGCGAATCTTGCCGGCTTTCTGCGCAGCCAGCACCGCTTCCTGCGCACCGCCGTCGGCGAAAATCCGGTCGGGATCGTCGAAACGGATGATTTCATGATGCTGCACCAAGTCGATGTGATCGGTCTGCAGCCGTTCCAGGCAGGTCTCAATCTGCCGCTCCGCAACTTCTTTCGTGCGCCCATCGATCTTCGTCATGAGAAAGACCTTCTGGCGATAACCGTCTTTCAAAGCCTTGCCCATCCGGCTTTCGCTCTGCCCTTCGTTGTAGTCCCAACTGTTGTCCATGAACGTAATGCCGCGATCAATGCCAGCGCGCACGAGCCGTATGCTGTCCTCTTCTTTCAGGCCGTGCTGGCCCAAATGAAACCCGCCCATGCCGATCGCAGAAACCTTCTCTCCAGTGCGGCCTAAGGCGCGGTAGAGCATCTCCCCTTTTCTGGTTCCGGCATCGGCGGTAAGAGGAATCGTGTTCATGGAATCGTTCTCCTGGAGAGCCGCGTGCTCGTTTTGCGCGCTTGCTGCTGGTAGCCGGCTGGCGATGCCGCAGATTGCGGCCGTCTTGAAAAAATCTCGTCGTTTCATGATGAGTGCTGAGTGCGGTCCCAAGCGCTGAATTTTGTCAGCCTTGAGATGACGAGGGTACGCCGAGCGTTGCTGTCGAACTTCAGTCGACCGCTCATGGGACGACAGCCGCCTTCGGCTGTCGCGCCGTAGACTTTGTCTATTGAGTCAGCCTGGCGATGTTGGGGTTCTGCACAATCCCCAGGGCCCAGTTCACCAGCTCGATGAAGCTGTTGGGCAGCAGGCCGATATAAAGTGTGGCAATCCCGGTCACCGCAATCGCGGCGCGCATGCTCAGGCTGACCTGCAGCTTTTCTTCGCTCTTCTCGACCTTGCCCATGAACATCGCATTCGCGATCTTCAGGTAGTAATAGAGGCCAAACACGGAATAAAGCACGCCCAGCGATGCTAGCGCGTAGTGCCCGGTTTCGATCAGACTGAGGAAGATGAAGTACTTGCCCCAGAATCCGGCGAGCGGCGGGATTCCGGCCAGCGACAGCATGAACACGAGCATCAGCACCGCTTCGACCGGTGCGCGCGAATACAGCCCGTTGAGGTCGTCGAGTTCGTCGCCAATCACTTTGCGGTGCCGCAGCGCGGTAATTACGCCAAAGGCGCCCAGGTTCATGAATGTGTAGACCAGCAGGTAAATCAGGATGCCTTTAATGCCATCGGGACTGTACTGCGTGGCGGTGCCCGCGACCAGGCCAAGCAGCATATATCCCACATGCGCGATCGAGGAATAGGCCAGCAAGCGCTTCGTATTCGTCTGGGTCAGCGCCGCGAAATTCGCGCCCGTCATGGTGGCGATAGAGACGAAGACCAGTACCGGGACATAAATAGGACGCATCGCCAGCAGTCCCCAGGAAACGACTCGGCCGTTCAGGTTGTAGCTGAAGCCAAGGATTCGCAGCAGCATCGCCCATCCGGCCGCTTTCACCGTGACCGACATGAATCCGGTGATGCTGGTGGGTGCGCCTTCGTATGCGTCCGGGGCCCACTGATGGAACGGGATGGCGGCGATTTTAAACAGCAGGCCGGTCATGGTGGTCAGCAGGGCGATGATGGCGACCGGCTTGTACTGCGGATCCTGAATGACCCGCGTCAGCAGCAGCCCGATCTGGTAAAGGTTCGTGGTGCCGGTGAGACCGTAAAGCAGCGACAATCCGTAGGCGAAGATGCCTGACGAGAACGCGCCCAGAAGCAGATATTTCAACGCGGCTTCGTTCGAACGCCGGTCGCGGCGCAGAAAGCCGACCAGCACGTAGGTGGAAATCGCCATCAGTTCGAGACCGATAAAGATCAGCACGATATCGAAACCGGCAGCCATGCACATCATGCCAGCGACCGCCAGCAGCATGAGCGCATAGTATTCGCCGTGATTTTCGTGTTCGGTCTCGAGATACCGCACCGACATGAGAATGGAGATGGCAGTTGCGGCGAGGAACAGATACCAGAAATAAATTGCGAAGTGGTCGACGATCATCGTGCCCATGAAGCCCAATTGCAGGGGCACGCCCGCGCTGCGCAGCCACATGTCGATCTTGAACACGCCAGCGGCCGAGAATCCCACCCCGACCATCGCCGTGACTGCGTTGGCCCACTTCATCTCCTTGGGGAGCATGAGGTCGATCAGCAGTATACCCAGCGCGAACAGCGCCAGCAGCGTGACCGGCAGCGCCAGAAGATAGTCAGTCCAGGCCACTAATTGGTCCCCTTCATCTTCGTTGACGTCGCCGCGCTCGAAGAAGCTGCCCTGGCTGGAGCGACTGCGGCCGGCTCGACGGCAGCTGCCGGTCGCGTGGCTGCATTCACCGCTGGTTGCGGATAATCCGGCCGCACCATTGCGATCGTGTGATTCACCGGCTGCTCGAGAATCTGGAAGAACGGCTTCGGATACAGCCCGATCCAGAACGCCATAATCAGCAAGGGTACAAACGTGGCGACTTCCCGCGGCGTCAAATCGTGCAGTTTTTCATTCTTCGGATTCGTGACCGTCCCAAAGAATACCCGCTGGTAGAGCCATAGCAAATACGCTGCCGCCAGGACGACGCCCGGCACCGCCCACGCGCCCCACTTCCAGTTCTCCATGAACGTCCCTTGCAGAATCGTGAACTCGCCGACGAACCCGTTCAGCAAAGGCAGCCCCATCGATGAAAGGAACATGATCATCGTGATGGTCGCGTAGACCGGCATCACATTCGAGATGCCGCCGTACTCAGCGATCTCGCGCGTGTGCCGCCGCTCATAGAGAATGCCGACGATCAAGAACAGCGCACCCGTCGAGATCCCGTGGTTGATTTGCTGCAACACCGATCCGGTCAGTCCCAGCGGAGTAAGCGCAAAAATGCCCAAAGTGCAGAATCCCAGATGGCTCACCGACGAGTAGGCCACCAATTTCTTCATGTCCTTCTGCATGAGCGAAACCAGCGCGCCATAGATGATCCCGACGATAGACAGAAAAATCATCCACCCGCGCACGGTCATGCCAAGGAATGTTGCAGGATTCGTCATCACGTTCGGGAAGAAGGGCAGCGAGAACCGGATGAACCCGTAGGTCCCCATCTTCAGCAGGACGCCTGCCAGAATCACGGAACCCGCCGTCGGCGCTTCTACGTGCGCGTCCGGCAGCCACGTGTGGAACGGGAACATCGGAACTTTGATGGCGAAGGCAAAGAAGAAACTCAGGAACAGCAGCGTCGCAATGTGCGGCCCGTAGTTGGGATCGCTATAGATTTTGGGCGCGGTATCGTAAAGCCCCTGCAGCGCAAAACTGTATACGCCAGTAACGGCATGATGATGGAAGTACAGAAACAGAATGCCCAGTAACATCAGCACCGAGCCAGCGAGTGTATAGAGGAAGAACTTGATGGCGGCATAGAGTTTGCGCGGGCCGCCCCAGATCCCGATCAGCAAGTACATCGGGACCAGCATCGCTTCCCAGAAAACGAAGAACAGAAAGAAGTCGAGCGCCATAAAGACGCCCAGCATGCCCGTCTGCAGAAACAGGAACCAGATGTAGTATTCCTTGACGCGATTCTCAATCGCAGTCCACGAAGACAGGATCGAGATCCATCCCAGCAACGTGGTCAGCATGATCAGCAGGAATGAGATGCCGTCGATCCCTAGCATGTAACCCGCGCCAATCGAGGGAATCCAGTTCCCGGCAGCGCCTTCGACAAACTTGAAGCCAGGTTCGAAGCGCTGCGCCCAGAACATCGGCACCAGCGGCAGCGAAACCGCGAGGCCAGCGAGCGCGAAAATATTCGCTATCCAGCGGATGGCGTCCTTGTTCTCCTTCGGCACAAACAGGAGAAACAGCGCGCCCACAAGCGGCGTGAACAGAATGATCGAGAGTATGTGGTTTTGCATAGTCAGCTTCTAGCGTCTAGCTGCTAGCGTCTAGCTAAGCCGGGTTGGCTAGTAGCTAGAAGCTAGGAGCTAGCAACTGTTCTTCAGTGGTACACGTAGTAGAAAACAAACCCGACCAACCCCGCCGTCATCACCAGCGCATACCATTGCACCAAACCTACTTCAAACAGCCGCGCCGGGTAACTCAGCATGCGCGCCAGAATTGCCGGGCCATTCACGCCGATGCCGTCGATGATCCACTTATCCCACCAACTGGAGAACGTTGCCGTGAACCGGGTAATCCATCCCGCTCCATTCACCGCGCCATCGATCACGTGGGAATCGAACCACGAGCTCGCCTCGCCCAGTCCCATCACACCCAGGCGCACATCTCCCACCTTGCGGCGGCCGGTCACAACGTAGTCGTAGCCTTCATCCACGTAATACTTGTTGAGCAGCACGTCGTAAACCGGCGGAGCTGCAGCCGCAATGGGCTCGGTATATCCTTTGCCGGCATTGGCATAAGCGCGCCGGGCCACGTACCATCCCAGCCCTGCCGCGGCGATCGAGAGGAACATCAACACATCCTCGGTGCGGTGACCTTCCTCAACCGGGGACGTCTCCCCTGCCTGCGCGCTGTTGGCAAAAACCGGCGCTAGGAATTTGTCGAACTGCTTCGATCCGCCGAGGCTCTCAGAGACGTCAAGATATCCCGCGGTCAGCGAGAAGAACGCCAGGATCACCAGCGGCACGGTCATCGACTTCGGCGACTCGTGAATGTGATGCTCAACCTCGTGGCTGGTAACGCGCGATGGGCTCCAGAACGTCAGATACACCAGGCGGAACATGTAGAACGATGTCATGAGCGCCGTCGCGAAGCCAATCGCCCACAACGCAGGATGGAACTTCCAGGCTTGCCACAGAATTTCGTCCTTGGAGAAAAATCCAGCCAGGCCTGGAATTCCCGCGATGGCCAGCGTAGCCACGAACATGGTGCGGAACGTCACGGGAATCTTCCCCGCGAGTCCGCCCATGTTGCGCATGTCCTGCTCGCCGCTCATGGCGTGAATCACCGAGCCCGCGCCGAGGAACAGCAGCGCTTTAAAGAAGGCGTGCGTGAACACGTGAAAGACGCCTGCGGCGAAGGCGCCTACGCCCAGCGCCATAAACATATATCCAAGCTGGGAAACCGTGGAATAGGCCAGCACGCGCTTGATGTCGTTCTGCACCAGCCCAATCGACGCGGCAAAGAATGCGGTGAGCGCTCCCACAATCGCAACTACCAGCATCGACTTCGGAGCCAGCACAAACAACGCGTTCGAGCGCGCCACCATGTATACGCCCGCAGTCACCATCGTCGCCGCATGGATCAGCGCCGAAACCGGCGTCGGACCTTCCATCGCATCCGGCAGCCACACATAAAGAGGTAGCTGCGCCGACTTGCCGCAAGCTCCCACAAACAACAGCAACGTTGCCGCAGTGACGATCGGATTCCCTATCAGCGAAGCAGCATGTTCCCGCGCGAAGCCGGTCACGTCGATAAAGCGCAGCGACCCGCACATCCAGGCGATGAAGAACATGCCGAGAATGAATCCCGCGTCGCCAATCCGGTTGACGATGAACGCCTTGTTCGCCGCATCACTCGCCGACTTGCGATGAAAATAAAACCCGATTAGCAGGTACGAGCACAGCCCCACGCCCTCCCACCCCACAAACATCAGCACATAGTTATTGGCGAGAATCAGCGTGAGCATCGAGAACATGAACAGGTTCAGGTATCCGAAAAATCGGTAGTACCCGCCCTCATGCGCCATGTACCCGGTCGAATAAATGTGGATCAGCATCCCGACGCCGGTCACAAACAGCAGCCAGATGCTGGACAGCGGATCGAGCAGAAATCCGGCGTCAGCCTGCAACGAAGCCGGCGTCCCATCAGATTTCTGGAAGTTGAGGTGGCCGGTATCACTCCCAAGCCATGTGTAGAGGATTGTCTGATACGGCTGGTGATCGTGCGCCGGAGCCCAATTGGTGTACTGCACCACCGCCCCGCAAGCCATCAGGAATGCGAGTACAACGGAACCCACGCAGACCGCGTTCACCGTCGACTTCTGCAGCCTGCGCCCGAAAAAAAACATGAGCGCCGCGCCGGCAGCAGGGAACAGCGGTATGAGCCAAATGTATGAGAGAAACATTCGTTTCAGTTTTTGAGCTTTTAGCTCTTAGCCTTTAGCTCTTAGCTCAAAACCTCGGTCTTTAGCTAAGAGCTAAGAGCTAATGGCTAAGAGCTTTCTTCCTACCACTTCAACAAATTCACTTCATCCACATTCACCGTCTCCTTGTTTCGGAAAAAGGCGATCAGGATGCCAAGGCCTACCGCGGCTTCCGCAGCGGCGTCGGTGATGACGAAAATTGCGAACACTTGTCCGTGTAATGCGCCGGGACCATGGAGTCCCTGCCAGTACCGCGAGAACGCTACCAGATTCAGGTTGACCGCATTCAGAATCAACTCAATCGACATCAGGACGATGACCACATTGCGCCGCGTGAGCACGCCAATCACGCCCAACAGAAACAGGGCGGCGCCCAGCACCAGGTAGTGCAACGTCGTGATGTGGAGCATTGCTTCCATTGGAACTTCTTAGTTGCAGCAATGAGCTTCGAGCGGATGTTCTCGCGGCTCGTAACTCGGAGCTCTCATCTAGATCCTCTTCTTCGACATCACTACCGCCCCGATGATCGCCACCAGCAACAATAGGGAAGCGATCTCGAAGGCAAACATGTATTGCCCCGTCTGTCGGTCAAACAGCAGGCCCGCGATCTGTTGGGTATTCAACGTTTCGCCGAACGTCTGCCGGCCTTCTGGAAACAGCGGTCTGCCGCTTTTATTCGTTGTATAGACCGCGATAAACAGTCCGCCCAGTGCAGCTGCGGCAGCGATTCCGACCAGCCATTGCTTGTTGAACTGGCGCTCTTTCTCCGCGCGCTCAATCGAGATCAACATAATTACGAACAGGAACAGCACCATGATTCCGCCGGCATAAAGAATGATCTGCACGCCGGCGACGAACGGTGCGTAGAGCATCAGGTAAAGTCCCGCCTGGGCGAGCAGTGCGGTAATCAGAGCCATCGCCGAGTGCACCGCATTCTTGCGCGTGATCACCAGGATGCCCCCGATGATCATGGTGCCAGCCAGCAGGTAGAAGAAAAATGGTGTCGCTACCGGAGGATTCATGGGTGCGCCACTCCTCGCAATTGATCCCACAGGTCCGCCCGCATCGCGACTACAGCCGTCAGGATCAGCAGTCCCAGGCCCATCGGCAGCAAAATCTTCCATCCCACTTTCATGAGCTGGTCAAAGCGATATCTCGGGAACGTGCCACGATACCAGATATAGAGATACATGAACCCGGCAACCTTGGCTGCGAACCAGAAAATATCGTTGACGCGAACGCGTACCGGTTCAAAGAACAACGCCAGTCCGATCACTCCCAGAACAACGCCGAATCCCGCCAGACCCATCGTCTGAATCTTGAACAGCGGGTGCTTCGGCATACGGGCCGTATTGAAGAAGCAGATCGCCGCAAAAAACAGGAACGTGAGTCCTGGAAAGAAGGAGAAGATGGAATCCCAGGTAGTGCCGCTGAGCCAGTTCGGAAACGGACGCAGCCATCCGCCCAGCCACAGCGTGACCGCAATCGACGACACCGCGATCATCGCCGAATATTCCGCGAGAAAGAATAAAGACCAGCGAAACCCGCTGTACTCGGTGTGGAATCCCGCAGTCAGTTCAGATTCAGCTTCGGGCAGATCGAAGGGCGCGCGATTGGTCTCAGCGACCATCGAGATTGCAAAAATCACGAACCCAATCAGTCCCAGAGGGAAAAACTTAAAAATGAACCACTCCCCCTGCGCCAACTGCGACTGTACGATGCCGATCATGCTCAAGGTCCCGGTGCCTGTCGTGTTAAGGCTGGTCATCAGGATGACCGACACGACCGCCAGGCCCATGGCAACTTCATACGAAACCATCTGCGCGCTCGAGCGCAACGCGCCGATCAGCGGGTAGTGCGAATTGGAGGCCCACCCGGCGGTAACAATGCCAAGCACGCTCAGCGACGAAACACCCAGCATGAAGAGAATGCCGATGTTCATGTCGGTGATGGCGTGGGTAGGGCCAAAAGGAACGACAACAAAGACGGTGAATGCCGCCAGCACCACGATGAACGGCGCGATCCAGAAAATCACCTTGTCGGCTTCGGCGGGGATGATGTCTTCTTTCAGCAGCAGCTTGATCGCATCGGCGATCGGCTGCAGCAGTCCGTGTGGACCTACGCGCATCGGGCCCAGCCGCACCTGCATGTGCGCCAGAATCTTGCGCTCCAACCAATTCATTGCGATGACGGCGACGGAAAGCCCGCCAAACACCAGCAGGATGTAGACCGTCGCCCAAAAAATGTTTCCCGCACCGCCGGGCGTCTGGTTGCTGCTGCGGAGGTAATCCGTGACGTACTTGAAGAACTCCTGCATCAGCGGTCTACCTCGCCCAGAACAATGTCGAGAGTTCCGATCACGGCAATCACGTCCGCCACAAGCTGCCCGCGGCACATGACGTCAAGCGCCTGCAGATTCACAAAAGACGGCGGCCGCACGCGAATGCGATACGGCTGCGTCGATCCATCGCTGACAATGAAATATCCCAATTCGCCCTTCGGAGCCTCGATCGAGTGATATATCTCGCCCACCGGCGGCTTGATCACCTTCGGCACCTTCGCCATAATCGGCCCTTCGGGAATTCCCGCAACCGCCTGCTCGATGATCCGCAAAGACTGCCGCATCTCCACCATGCGCACCAGGTACCGGTCGTACGTATCACCGTGCTGCCCAGTCGGAATTTCAAAATCGAAGTTCTTGTAGTTGGCGTAAGGCAGAGCCTTGCGGATGTCCCACTTCACGCCGCTCGCTCGCAGCACGGGCCCGGTCACGCCCAACGCGATCGCGTCTTTCCCCGAGATCTTCCCCACACCCTTGGTTCGTTCCAGCCAGATGCGGTTCGTCGTCAGCAATCCTTCGTATTCGTCGATCTTGGGCTTCACGAAGTTGACGAAGCTCTTTACCTCCCGTTCAAAACCTTCGTACGCCTCATACTGCAGTCCGCCGATGCGAAACGCATGCGTCGTCAGCCGCGCCCCGCAATATTTTTCGAAAATCTTGAGAATCTCTTCCCGGTCGCGGAAGGTGTAGAACAGCGGCGTAATCGCACCAATATCAAGCGCGTGCGTCCCTAGCCAGAGCTGGTGGCTGGCAATCCGGTTCAGCTCGGTCAGGATGACGCGGATGTACTGCGCCCGCGGCGGCGCTTCCACACTGAGAAGTTTCTCGACCGCCTCGCAATAGCCAAGCCCGTTCGAAACCGCCGCAACATAATCCATGCGGTCGACGTACGGATTGAACATCGTATAAGTGCGGTTCTCGGCAATCTTTTCAACCCCGCGGTGCAGGTAGCCGATTACGCACTCCAGTCCCATCACCTTCTCGCCATCCAGCCGCAGAATGACGCGCAGCACGCCATGCGTCGCCGGATGCTGCGGCCCCATATTAATGACGAGCTCGTTCGCATCCAGAAACGTCTTGTCCGGCGTGTCCAGATCGAGCGGCGAGAGTGTGTTCGGATCCGTCATTGAGTATTCGATGTCTCTTTTGGGCTGGCTCGCTTCTACGAACGAGTTGTCATCCTGAGCGGCGTTGTTTGCCGTGAAGCATCTCTGCATTCCTCGACGGCATTATTGCACCCAGCGAGTCCATAGATCCTTCTTTTTGCATGGGGGACAAGACGCAGTGCTCGATCATCAACGTCAGTCCCTACTGCCCGCTCTCAATCCCCAAATTAATCTGCACCCACTCATTGTCCTGCTGCAGAATTCCATAATCCTTGCGCAACGGATGTCCCTTCCACCCGTCGGGCAACAAAATCCGCTTCATGTCCGGATGCCCATCGAACTTGATCCCGAACATGTCGAACACTTCGCGCTCCAGCCAGTTCGCCGTCGCCCAGATCGGTACGGAACTCGCGATACTCTCGCCATCGGAAATTCGCGCGGTCACTCGAATGCGCTCGTTCCGCGGGAACGAATACAACACCCAGATCACGTCAAACTGCTTCTCGCGCTGCGGATAATGCACCGCGGTGATATCCACGCAGTAATCGAACTCTTCTTCATTGCGCAGGATCTGAAGAATCTCCGGAATCAGCGACCGGTCGACGATCATATAGTTCTGTCCCAGATACGTGAGAGGCTCAACGCCCGATCCATATTCGCGCCTGAATTTGGCCACCATCGGCGAATCCCACGGCGTAGGCACAGGAACAGCTTTCGCCGGAGGAGCCGAAGGCTTGGCGGCAGCGGGTGCGGCAGGCGCAGCGGGTTTCGCGGGAGTTCCAGGAACGGGAGTTGCAGGAGCGGATGTTGCGGCAGGTGGGGAAGGAGCAACTGGTTTGTCAGGAGCGGTTTTTGTTTCCGATTGAACCGATCCGGAGGAAGTAGCCTTAACCCCGCCCGGAGTAGCGGGCTGATCCGCCGTCGGTTTCGGTTCACCTTCCGGCGGCGGTGGAGTGGGGGATTTAATTTCGTCCGGCATAACGCGTAGGCACAAACCTCCCGCGGCGTGTTCGTTAAAAAGAACGTTAACTTTTATCAGCTTGAGAGAGCGAAGTCAACGAGAGTCCACGCCAGAAAATATAAATATCCGGCTCTGGATGAAACTCTCCCCTTTTGCCATCCTGAGCAAGTTGTCGCGAGCCCAGCGAACGACAATGCCGTCGAAGCATCCCCTTTGAACACGTCAGAATCAGCGGCTCTGCAAGGAGTTTTCTGCTACGAAAGGCTTGCTCACCACAGCAAGAAAGCCGACTACCCGCGGTACTGCGCCTGGTAGGTCTCAATCAGGTCGCGAATACGCTGCGCGTCGGCCTTGCGATGCCCGTGGCTGGTGATGGGATCCGTTCCACCGGTCGATTCAACGACGATCTCAGACCAGAACATCCCCGTGGAGATGTGCACCGACGCGATCTTCGACATCGAGATGCTTTCCTCATTGCTTCCGAACAACCGGCCCTTGACCCGCGCGACGCGTTGCGGGCTGATGACGAGCCGTGTAGGAAACAGGAAGTTGCCTTGCGTCCAGCGGCTGGCCGTGAAAGTTTCGGCAGGAGAAGAATCCATCGGATTGACGGGAAACGTAGTCACTTATGTGTAGCGCGGGTATATGTAGCGCCGGCGTCCCGCCGACTGTCGCGAGAGCGTCCCGCTCTCGCACCATTCATTACGAAAGACTCCGACTCGTTCCTACACCCACTCCAACGCACCCTTCTTCCAGACCCAGATGTACCCGACGATCAGAATCGCGAGGAAGATCAGCATCTCCAGCAATCCGAACAGTCCAAATGCCTTGAACCGGACCGCCCAGGGAAACAGAAAAATCGTCTCCACGTCGAACACGACGAACAGAATCGCGATGATGTAATAGCGCACCGTGTACCGCCCGCGGGCGCTGTCGATGGGATCAATCCCGCACTCGTAAGGCATCAACTTCGTCTTGCTCGGGTTCGAAGGCCGCACCAGCTTCGCGAGAAGCAACGTGATGGGCAACAGCGACCCAACGATGGCGATAAAAATAAAGATAGGAACGTAGTTTTGGGGCATAGAGAGACTAGCCTCGTGAATCCTTGCAGCAGGTCATACTAGCGCCGATAAGCCCTCCATACAAGCATCATCATCGGTAGTGATAACCGAACGGTGGCAAAGAAGTCCTTAGTGATACTTCGCGTCCTTAGTGGTTAAAGGTTTTGTGCGAAGAAACTTCCACCTACGAGAACCCATTCCGCGTCAGCGGCAACTCCCGCACGCGCTTGCCGGTAGCCGCATAGATCGCATTGCAAATCGCCGGTGCAATCGGAGGCACTCCCGGTTCTCCCACTCCAGCAGGCGGCGCCGTACTCTCGACAATCTGAACGTCAACCTGCCGCGGCGCATCGTTCATACGCGCCACCTGGTAGTCGAAAAAGTTGGACTGGTCGACCACTCCCGCCGTCGCGGTGATCTCCCCCGTGCGGGCAATACTGGTCCCGAACACCGCCGCGCCCTCGAATTGCGATCGCACCATCTCCGGATTGGCCACAATCCCCGCATCCACCGCCGTGTACACATGAGGAATTCGAAACGCGCCTTGATCGTCGACTTCCACTTCGACTACGGTCGCGACATAGGTAAGGAAACTGCGATGCACCGCAATCCCCATCCCGCTTCCTTTCCCCGACTTCTTTTTGCCCCAGTTCGCCTTTTCGGCGGCCAGTTCCGCCACGCGTCGCAGCCGGACCGTGTCATACGGGTACTTCTTCGCCATCTCCGGCGACCCTCCCTTCGGGCCATCAACGACACGTCCTGATCCGATCATGGCCAGCAAGTAATCATAGGGATCGCGGTTCGCGGCATACGCCAGTTCATTCGCAAACGACTGCACCGCGAACGCATGATAGATATTCGCCACCGACCGCAGCCACCCGATACGAACATGCGCCACCGCCTGTCCGTTTTCCGATCGGAAGTTCGGCACGTCGAACGGAATGATATCCCACCCCAGCGACATCTCTCCCGCGCTCCCGTAGACCTCACTCTGATTAAACGTCGATCCAATCGGCGGAAACACCGAACGCTGCAGCCATGCTTTCGGCATGCCCGAGCCGTCCACCGCAGCCTTGAGGTACATAGCCGCGACCGAGTGAAAGTAGTCGAACTTGATGTCGTCCTCGCGGCTCCAGATCACTTTGACGGGCTTCCCAGTCTTCTGCGAAAGCACCGCCGCTTCGACCGCATAGTCCGGCTTCGACTTCCGCCCGAAGCCGCCGCCCAGAAACGTCACGTGGCAGGTGACATTTTCCTTCTTAAGCCCCAGCGCCTTCGCCACTTCTTCCTGCACGCCCTGCGGATTCTGCGTCGGCGACCACACCGTCACCTTCTCGCCTTGAACGTCAGCCACCGCGACCGGAGGTTCCATCGAAGCATGCGCCAGGTGCGGGGCGTAGTATTCCGCTTCGATAATCTTGCCGCCCTTGGCAAACTCCGCGTCCGGATCGCCGACGTTGAACACGACTTTCCCCGGCTGCCGCGCCGTAGCCAGCAACTCCTTCTTGTAATCGGTTGAGTTGTACGAAGCGTTGCTGCCGTTGTCCCATTCAATCTTGAGGTTCTTGCGCCCCTTGAATGCTGCAAACGTGTTGTCCGCAATCACGGCCACTCCGCCTAGAGGCTGAAAAGCATGCGGCGGTTTGAACGGATCGATCGGAATCGTCTTCTTCACTCCTATGACTTTCAGAGTGGCCGAATCGTCAACGGACTTCACCTTTCCACCGAGCACCGGCGGATGGGCGATCGCCGCGTAAAGCATGCCATCGACCCGCACATCCATCCCAAACAAGGGCTTGCCCGCACAAACATCGGTGACATCGTAACCAGGCGCCGGCTTGCCAATGTAGCGCCACTCCTGCGGCGACTTGAACTTCAACTCCTCTTTCTTCGGGACCGGTAACTTGGCAGCCAGCGCGGCGAGTTCTCCATATCCCAGCTTCCGCGCGGAGCTTTTGTCGGAAACAACATGCACCGGATCAGCCACGCACTGAGACTCCGGCACGCCCCACTGTTGCGCCGCCGCCCTCACCAGCATCAACCGCGCCGTCGCTCCTGCCTCCCGCAGCACATCAAAGAATTCGCGTACAGAATGCGACCCATCGGTATCCTGCGACCCGTAAACCGCATCGCCGTCTGCCTGCACAACCGTGACGCGGCTCCAGTCTGCGTCCAATTCATCCGCCAGAATCCGTGGCAGGCTCGTCCGCACACCGTTCCCCATCTCCGAGCGGTGCGCCACGATGTACACCATGCCGTCCGTATGAATCCCCACGAACACACTCGGATGAAACGCAGAAGCGCCGATCGATCCAGCAGCGCTGGCGGCTCCGAACCCGGGCGCCCCATTTCTTGCCGTCATTGCGAATAGTGGAGATTGTTCAACGCATAACACAAACGCGCTGGTCGCCAGCATCCCCTGCAGAAAGCTGCGCCGCGAAACATTTTCGACTGTCATCTTCTGCGTAGCGATTTTTTCCAGGGCGATCATGCCATCTCCTTCGCCGCCGTCACGATCGCGGCCCGAATGCGCTGGTACGTTCCGCAGCGGCAAATATTCCCCGCCATGCCTTCATCAATGTCATCGTCCGTCGGCTTCGGCTTCGACGACAGCAGAGACACCGCCTGCATGATCTGTCCGGGCTGGCAGTATCCGCACTGCGGCACGTTCACCTCCGCCCAGGCTTTCTGCACGGCATGCGGGCCGTGGACCGAGATGCCCTCGATGGTCGTGACCTCGATCCCTTCGGCCTTGCTCATCGGCGTCGAGCACGAGCGGATCGCCTTGCCGTTCTGCAGCACGGTGCATGCGCCGCACAGGCCCATGCCGCATCCGAATTTCGTCCCGGTAAGTCCCAGAATGTCCCGCAGGTACCACAAAAGCGGCATCTCCGGATCGCCGTCAAATGTCTGTGCAGTGCCGTTGACCTTGAAATGAACCATGGTGCACTTCCTGATGGAGTGACTTAGAAAATGATGCGAGTATTTTACTGCGGCAGTGTGCAGAAATAAATCACGGAACGTTGAATTAGAACCCCGACTCTTGACGGTCCCCACGAGGCACGACGCACCAGCACCGCAGGGGCGAGACAGGAAAGCCCGGCACGGCAGTGCCGGGGAACATACGGAGACTTGTCGCCAGTCCCGCAAGGGGCGACACCCATACCTTACGGCTTCTCCCAATGCGTGGTGCTGAACTGTTGCGGATCGAACACCGCCGGAGTGAGTTTCACGTTGGCCTGTATATCGGTGTAGTCCTCGCTGAACACCAGCTTGTCCTCGGAATGGACCTCGACGCGCGCCGCCACCCACGCCCCGGCCAGCGGCCGATAGTCCATAAACCGCACATCGTCGAGCTTCTTGGGATCGCCGCGCGCCGGCTCAATGACGCGCACGAACAGCAACGTGTCCTTCGTGACCCAGAACTGCTTCGACGTCAGATCGCCTTTGCCGGCCCCGACGACGTACGCAGGATGTCCCTCCCACGTATCCTCGTGCAGCTTCGACAGGTCATACCCCTCGCCCCTTACAACTTTGATCGTCGTGTCGGGATCCTCCGTGTACACATCAAATCCCAGCACCAGCAGAATGTTGACCAGCGGGAACGTCCCCGTGACCTTGTCCCCTTTGACAACGGTAGCCGTCCCATCCACCATAATGTAACCATTCCCATTGGCCGCCGGACCGATGTCGATCCGCAATTTCCCAGGCAGCAGCGCCGCCTCATACCAGGTTTCGGCGGAGCTCGTGCCGTCCGGTTTATACGTCGTACTCTTCTGCGTGAAGGTAAGCGTCTTGTACCACGACGCCTCGTACCGCGCGTGCATGGCGCGCAGCAAATCCTCGCCCGTATGAATCTCTTGCGCGCGGGTCAGCGTGCACATCAAGAGCAACGTAAAAAGAAGAGTTCGTTTGAACAGATTCATGAGCCTTCCTATGGTCGATGAGATCCTACCGTATCCCGGCCCTCACCGCGTCTTAGACGAAACAAGACAATAAAGGACAGCGCCGAGCCCCAGCCGCGAAGCGGCGCAAGAATGCAGCCCACGGCGAAAGCCGTGGGTCGGACGTCCTATAGCTGTTAAGCCGCGGAACGGCGAAAGAAAGCCGCGGCGATCTCACCGGCAAAGGGAATACCCGTACCTGGCCGCGTCAGCGACGACATGTGAAAGCCCGGCACCCTCACCTAATCTTGTCAGGAAGCACGAACACCGCCCGCGCGAACTCCGATTGCAGTGTCTCTTCCCGGTAGTACCTGCCGAGAATCCCATCCCTCCAAACAATCAGATCGGAATTACGGCGCGCGAACTCATCCCACTCGAGGGCAGGGAATCGTGCCATTCTCTCGCGGATCAAGAAGAAATACGCCCATGTAATCGTCTCGTGATAGAGCCCGGGCTTTCCCCGCGCCGCAGCGAAGCGTTGCAGGGACGCAATGAATTTTTCTAGAGCCACCAACGGCGCATATTCCGAGAGATACGCAAACGCCAGCCGCACGTGGTCCGCGTGATGAAACGAATCCCCCGGCAGCGCGTCATCTTCGAACCGCCGAATCACCTGTAGATGAGTCATATCGACAATGTGGGGACAGCCGCCCTCGGCTGTCCGCCGGGCAAAGCCCGGCTCAGTTGCTGACGCTTTACTTTCCCACCGCAATCGCAAACGCCGCCGCCGCATAGACGACCAAATTGCCCACCCCGTACATCCCCTGCAGCAGATGCACGAGGATCGCCATGACAAACACGGCAAGCAGCAGCCATGCACCCCGGATTGCCGTCTGAGGAATCAGCAGAAGCACGCACCCGATGATTTCTCCCACTCCCAAAATCAGCCGAATGAACGCCGGCATATGCGTCCGGGCAAAGTCGTGGGCCGCTCCCGGCAGCACGAACAGCACAGCCTGAATCAGGATCACGATGCCAAGCGAATACTGCAGCACGATCAGACCGCATTTGGCTTTCAGGAAGTTCATGCATTTCCTCGCGATCTCTCGCCGGCGCGCTTGCGCGGCCCTTTGGCCTTGATTTCTTTCAGCCGGTGGCTGGCGCTCGAATCGAGATCCAGTTCATAAAACTTCTTCAGTTCGCGGATGCGTTCGAGCGACGCCGCGCTGAACGGCGTTTTCCCGTCGAAGGCATGAAGCACAATGCCTTCCAGTACATCGCCCAGCGTCATATCGTGATACTCGGCAAAAGCCTTGAGCACTTTAAGAATCCGTTTTTCAATGCGTACCCCGGTCTGTACCCGCTCGACCAGCAGCTTAGGATCATCTGTCATGTGTACCAATGTACCATGGTACTAATATCGACGCAACCGGTTTTGCGGTCACATCACCGCCACAGTGGAATCCAGACCCCGCCGGCGAGCTACGAGCCATGAGCCATGAGCCGATCGGAATCCGGGTCGCTCAAAGCTCACAGCTCGAAGCTCAGACCTGAGCTCGCCAAAGCAGCAAGCTTGCGCCGGTAAGCTCCGGGAGGTATTGGGATGCTGTTCACTTGATGGCAGGAGCCATAGGTTTGCTTGGAGGCGAAAAGGCAGGATGCAGAAGGCCCCCCGGAGCATTACCGGGCAAGACTGGAAAAAAGTGTGACGCAGCAAACGTTCCGTGAGAGGCGAAAGGCTGCGTCACCCCAGCGAATCAGCTTCCACTTCAACACGGGTTTCGTCCCCTGCCTACTGTCACAATTGACAGTCCGTGAACATCAAGTGATCAGTGGATCTGTTCCAGCTTCACCAGCGAATCATCGCAGCGCGCGAGTTCGCCGCTCACTTCCCGGATCGCCGCGCTCCGTGCGGGTGGCAGCTTGCCGCTCCTCCCCAATTCCAGCCACAACTCCTGGCTGTGCTGGTAAAGCGATCGGGCCTTTGTCCAATCCCGCAGACGCGTCGTACGATCTTCGTCCTGTCCGGCCATACGCACATAGAACCGGGCCTCGGTGGTCAGAGCGTCCGCCAGAACCATGCGATACCGCGTATTACTCGCGTCGACGGCCGTGACATTCTCCAGCAACCCGACGGCGTCGTCATATTGCTTCAGCGCATCCTCGCGGTCGCTTGTCCCCAATGCTTTCCCGAGATTCACATAGCATTCTGCAAGCGCGCCACGGTTCGCTCCGCTGTTCGGACTCTTCTCCGACAGCGTGACGCGCGCCGCCACAGCCTTCCGATAGTATTCAATGGCCGACTTTTGATCCCCGCTGTCCAGCAGGCAATTGGCAATGAGCGTGTAGCTGTTCGCCAGATGGTTGTAGAAAAGGATGCGGCGCGGGTCCTTGGCGAGCAACGATTCCTGCCTTGCCACCCCGCTCCGCAGGCTCACCAGGGCTTCTCGGGTGTGGCCCAGTTTCCCCAATGCCGATCCAACTTTGCTCTCGCTGAACGACAGATCCAGCACGGCTTGCGCATTGCCTGGATCCCCAGCGGCCAGCTCCCGATCGATATCCAGGGCCGCCCGGAACTGCGCGAGTGCTCCACTCACGTCGCCCATTCGCATCAAAACGTCCCCGATCTGCTTATGCGCCAGCGACCTGTTCCGCCGCGCTTGCACGTCTTTCCGATCCGCCACGCTGAGCGATTCGAACAGGCTGAGTTCTTGCCGGAAGTGCGCCAGCGCCGAGGCCAGCTCTCCCCCGGCTACCAGCGATAGCCCGACGTTATGATGGGAAAAGGCCAACTGGCGGCGGTAATGTGCGTTGTTTGGATCGAGCCGCGACAGTTCTTCGCGGATCGCCAGCCCCCGGCGCCGATTCTCGATTGCCCCCGCTGTGTCACCTCTCTCTTGCAGAACGTTTCCCAGGCCATCCAGACTCGTGGCCAGATGGATCTTGCGTTCCGGGTCCGAAGGGTTGGCCGCAACAATCTGCTGGCTTAGTTCCACACCCTGTCTGTATTCGGATGTCGCTTCTTCGAGCGCACCGGTCAATGCCAGCAAGTTTGCATACTGATAGGTCTGAATCACTCGTTCGATTTGAAACTTCGAGTCCGCCCCGAGCTTTGCAGCGAGACCTTCGTAGATCCTCAGCGCCTCCCGGGAATGCGCGATCCCTTCGGCTGTATCCCCTGAAAATTCGAGTTCGTCGCTGATCTGCTGGTGCGCCGATGCCAGCTCCATCTGCACCTGCTGGTTTTCCGGGTCCGTGCGCGCGAGTGCTTCCAGAATCGCCAACGCCTTCCTGGAGCTCTCCAACGCGCCTTTGGAGTCCCCCAGGTTGGGGAACATGGGATTGCCTTCCACCTCGGCGACCTTCTCGTAAGCCGTCGCGATCTCCAACTGTAGCGAGCGGTCCCCACGTGCTTCCGCGGCCAATCCGTCCAAATATTCCAGAGCGCGCTTCACCACCAGCGCGCGTGCCGGCGTCGATCCCGGCAGGTTCCGGATCGCGTCGTCAAACTCAAATAAGAAAGAGTTAGCCAGCTTGCGAACGTCGTTGAATCTGCGCTCCGCCCGCCCGCGCTCCATGACCGCGACCCGCGCCTCCCACCAGGTCGTGGCCACGCCGCCCGCCACTGCCAGTGCAATCAGCGCCGTGGCCGCGACTCCAACCTTGTGCCGGCGCACAAATTTTCTGGCGCGATAGGTGACGGAATCCGGCGTCGCCGTCACCGGAAACCCTTGCAGATGCCGGCGAATATCCTCCGCCATCTGCTCCGCCGAGGCGTAGCGGCGTGCCGGCTCCTTGCGCAAAGCCTTCAGCACAATGTTGTCGATATCTCCCCGTAGTTGGCGTTTTTCTCGGGCGAGCTCTGGAGCGGCAAGGCCCGTCCGCCCGCTCTTCGGGGATTCTGGATCGCCGGGATTCATGGTCAGAACGGTATCAGTTCGGGGACAGAATGGACAAAAGTTGCGCCGCCCGAGTTTTCCCTCCCCATCCTTGTCATCCCGAGAAGCGCGCTCAGCGCTCCGTGGGACCTTAAGACCGCACGTACCCTCGATGCAGTCGACAAGGCCGGTGGTCGATTCAAACCTGATGTTACCTTGAGTGGGCAGTTCGCTCCGGCTCGCTGACGAGAAGGTGTATGTGCTCAGGGCATATCCATGTACACGGAGGCGTAAAGAGCGAATGGCAGTGACAACAACCGTCAGGTCACGGAATCGCTTTGCCCAGTGGTGGGCTACAAACGCTTCGGCATCACCCAGCTTGGCCAGTTCCAGGGTCGTTCTTTGTGTGTATCATGCGATCTTCGGCGTAATGACTTACCCCTTCTTTTTCAGCTTCCGTTTCTAGCGCAAGAGAGTGTCCAACTACGGCGATGACGACGACCGCACTGAGAATGACTGCAGCAAAAAGGACTACGCCGATCCACCAAGCCATGTGCCACATCGCTGCCCCTAAGCCCGTCAATGTCAGCGTGGTGCTCAGCAATACCATCCCGAGCGAATAGCCAAGCACTACACGGAATCTTCGTTTCTGGAGCGGCCCTTTCTCCAGTTGCGGCGGGAAATACGCTTCAATCGCCGGGAACCTCGCATCCTGGAATGCCTTGAGCGCGAGGTCGTCGATGCCTATGTCCTTCATGTCTTTAATCAGCCTCAGCAGGAAGATTCCCGCCACATCCAAGGGCAGAGCGCAAGCAAACGTCGCAACCGAGATTCGAATTGCGGTATCCACAGGGCCCACCGTAATCAGGGCCGAGATCACGACCAGGTTGAAGGCGATCAATCCTCCAAAGATCCAGCTGCCAACGTCAAATAACCATGGCGCGATTGTCTCGACCAGATTGCGCAGGCCAGTCATGCTTTGTTTGTACTGTTCTTCCGAGTGGAGTTCAGGTTGCAGCATTGGATCGTTCCGCCTCGTTTTTCAAGTCATTGGCGTAGCGCTCGAATATCGGCCCGAAGTCCGGGAGCGAGCCCTTCACGAGGGGCAACATCAACCCCGAAAAGCGCTCCTCCATCGCGAAATCAGTAGACCCGTCGTCGCCCGGCGCCAGTGCAAAAGTGCGCACGCCTTTGAACAGAGGAGCGAATCCGCCTGTCCAGGTCATCCGCTTGCACGGCGCGACGCCCGAGACGGTTGGAGTGAAAGTGCGCCTGGTTCCGGGAACTCGCAGCCGGAGCTGATAGCCCTCGCGAATCTGGCCCTCAATGCTGGTGATCGTCGAGTTCCAGTGCGGAAAATAACTGGCATCGGTCAAGAGCCTCCAGATTCTTTCGGCTCCTGCCCGGATACTGACCGTGACGGCACATGTCATGAAAAAAATGCCGCGAGTTTGCGTAAACTTCGGAGCCATTTTGGCTGATGAGCGGGCGATCCTGCTGCGTCGATCGAACGTGCTCGTTTCTCATAGATCGATCCACAATTTCCCGATTCGTCTAGCCGACCACAATTCTCGTGGATTTCGCATCCGGTAAACACCTGATTCTTCGGCACACGCATGAGGAAAATACAACGGAAAATACGAGGACGGGCGGGCGGTCCAGCTTTTCGATACTGTTCTCTCTTTTCCTTTTCGCAACCGGGGGCTTTTCGCCAATGCCCTCCTGACCCTCAACCTGCGCCCTGTCGAATTTTCTCCTCCCACCGAGTCCATTCGTTGACCCGAACCAATCCCGCCATCCGGAGGATTGGCGGTGGAGTAGCTACCTCCCTTCTAGGGTTTTCCACAGCTCCCCACAGGAAAAAATCGTTTTCGTGTGACGTACGACCTTGACCGAGCTAATAGAAAGCGCACAATTGACACATGCGCGCCACTCGCGACCAGTCAGGAACGAGATCGGAGAAAGGCTCTCTTAGCACCGCTAACTCCTTATTCCGCAAGATTTTACCTGTAAGTCCTTTCGATCCAAGATTTTGCGCGGACGAAGGCCGTTACCCCCTGGATAACTTCAAAAGAATCAAGATTTTGCGAAAAAGCAGAGAAAAAAATCGGGGGGCGGCCCTCAACTGGGAGCCTCACGGATAGCGCGAGCCCATTGTTTATAATCCTCCTTCCACCGCACTCCCATAAAGGACTCACTTGGCACTCGACGATCACATTTACAACCTGCGCCGCGAGAAGTTGAAGCAGATTGAGGCCCTCGGGCAGGCCACCTACCGCAGCAAGTACGAGTTCACCCATACGATCGAGCAGATCCTGGCGGAGTACACGCCGAAGACCGTCGAGGAACTCGAACAGGCGCACGTCGCCGGATCGGGCAATGTCCGCGTCGCCGGGCGCATCATGGCCATTCGCCTCATGGGTAAGGCCGGTTTCGCCCACCTGCAACAGGGCGGCAAGCGGCTGCAGATCTACGTCAAGAAAGACGCCGTCGGCGACAAAGGATTCGAACTCTATAAGTTGCTCGATCTGGGTGACCACATCGGCGTTAGCGGATACCTGTTCCGCACCCGCACCGGAGAACTCAGCGTTCACGTCGAGGAGATCGCCTTCCTCAGCAAAGACCTGCTGCCCTTGCCGATCGGTAAGTCCGTCGAAGCCGATTCCGCTGCCCAGGGCGGCCCCGAAAACCGGAATGCGCTTACCGACGTCGAGATGCGTTACCGCCAGCGCTATGTCGATCTGGTGGTGAATCCCGAAGTGCGCGAGGTTTTTCTGAAGCGCACGAAACTGGTGCAGTCGATGCGCCGCACTCTTGACGGCCACGGTTTCGTCGAAGTCGAAACGCCGATGATGCAGCCCATCGCCGGCGGCGCGGTCGCGCGCCCCTTCGTCACGCATCACAACACGCTCGACATGGATCTCTACCTGCGCATCGCGCCCGAGCTATATCTGAAGCGCCTGGTCGTTGGCGGGCTCGATCGCGTCTACGAGATCAATCGCAACTTCCGCAACGAAGGCCTGGGATGGCGCTGGAATCCCGAGTTCACCATGCTCGAGTTCTACCAGGCCTACACCGACTACCAGGGCGTGATGAACCTGACGCAGGAGATTATCACCCAGGCCGCCAAAGACGTGACTGGAAGCACCAAGACGAAGTGGGGCGACCAGGAAATCGATTGGGACAACTGGCAGCGCATGACCATGCGCGAGGCCATCATCAAGTTTTGGCCCGAAGCTGCCGGCGCGAAGCCGGAGATGAGCGAGTTTGCCACCAGTGACGGCGTGAAGAGGCTGGTGGAGCGCTTCAACTCGGCGCACTCGCACATGGCTTACGAAGCGAACGCTCCGGTAGGGAAGAACATCGCCGCGCTCTTCGAAGCCGCGGCCGAGGAGCATCTCACCCAGCCGACGATCATCTACGAATATCCCACCGCGATCTCGCCGCTCTCCAAGCAGAAGCCGGACGAGCCCGAGTGGACAGAGCGCTGGGAGATCTTCGCCGGCCAGATGGAGATCTCCAACGGTTTCAGCGAACTCAACGATCCCGAAGACCAGCGCCGCCGCTTCGAAGGGCAGTTGAAGGAACGCGAGCGCGGCGACGATGAAGCCCACCAGATGGACGAGGACTACATCCGCGCCCTGTCGTACGGCATGCCGCCCGCAGGCGGCGTGGGCGTGGGCGTTGACCGCCTGTGCATGCTCTTTACTGACTCGCACACCATCCGTGACGTGATCCTGTTTCCGTTATTACGGCCGGAAAAAATCTCCACCGCAGAGGACGCCGAGGACGCAGAGGGAAAATCAAAAGCCTAGAGATCGCGATGTTGGACTAAGGAGGCGTCATCCCGACCGGAGCCGCATTTCAGGCGAAGGGAGGGATCTCGCGTGCAGCTCCTTCGGACGATAACCCAGCAGCTATTAACTGGCCAGTACCTAACAATGCACTATGAGTACTGCATCCGAATTTCTATACTCACCCCATCAGTTTTGGGCTCTGCATCGGCAGCGCTGCCGTAGCGTCCGGAATCCCTGCGGACACTGGGTCGGTAGCGCTTTGCTTTTTCTGTTGGGTTCCTACTTCGACTTCTTCGCCTCGCTAGTTTTCCCGGTCCTATTCTCGGAGGAAGTGCGCGCTGCCTCGTACGGCGGCTGATCTGGGCTGAAGTTCGTGCTCAGGTAGTCGATCAGCGCATCCCGGTCACTCGCGTCGACCACCGCTCCCCACTTCATCATCTTGTCCACTTCCTTCGTCCATGCCCCTTTGCTGAGGCGTTGCTGCAGGATGATGCGCGCCTCGTGGCACTCGATGCACGCCGCAGTGGCTTTGGCCTGCATCGCGCCGGGAGGGAGATCTTCAGTCGTCTTCTGCGAAGACGCGAAGGGCGACATCAGGGTCATGGCGACAATCATGAGGGCAGCACTGGATGCCATGCGACGTGCATTCGGTCTATACGACATGGATCTTCACCTGATCGGGAGCGTTATACAGATAGCCGCTTGGATTCCATACGGGCGTTGCAGGCTGAGTTCGTCCCTGCGAGTCCGTGGCGCGGGACAGGATAGTGTACTCGCCGCCTTTGGCCTTCCATTCATAGTTCCAGAGGCGCCACGCGTAGTGGGCTTGCTCGTGCCCGAGACGCGCGGCGTTCCAGCTTGCGCCGCCGTCGGTGGAGACTTCAACCTTTACGACGTCAGCCTCGCCCGCCCAGGCCGCGCCGTGGAGTGCCACTTTGCCGGCCTTGAGGCTGGCGCCATCAACCGGCCCTGAGATCAGCGACTTCACACTCAACGCAGTGAGCGGGTGCGTATCTTCCGGCTTTATGGCTTCGCCGGGTTTGCCCGGCTGGTTGGGAAAGCGGTATCCCGGGCTCATAAAGTTGCCGACGAACTCAGAGTCGAGGATCTTGATCTCAGTGAGCCACTTGCACGACGCGGCGCCGATCCATCCGGGGACGAGCGCGCGTGCCGGGAAGCCGTGATGCTTGGTGAGAGGCGCGCCATTTATGTGTGTGGCGACGAGCGTGTCGGCGTCGAGCGCCTTCTCGATCGGGATGCTGCGAATGAACGGCGGAACCTTGCCGGGAACTTCGTCGAGTCCGCGGAACATCACATGTTTGCCCGTGGACCTGACGCCTGCGCGCTGCAGCACATCTCGCAGGCGTGGTCCGGAGAAGCGCGCCGTGCTGACCGCACCTTTGCCCCACTGAACGCCGGGGACTTGCGGGCGCTGCAGGCTGCGTCCATTACCCGCACATTCCAGCGTGTTCACGACGGAATGGGTTTCGAATTTGGACAGTTCAGCGAGAGTGAGAGCAAAAGGCTTTTCAACTTCTCCGCTGACGTTAAGGCGCCAATCGCCCGCATCCAGCGTGCTGGGTTCATGCATGTGGTTGCGCACGAAGAAGTGCGGAACTGGAGTAAGCCAGGTATTGAAGTATTCGACTGGCGTCTCCAGGTCGACAAAGCGGAAGGACCGAACGATCATTCCATCTTCGCCGGGAACGTCGATGGATCCGCTCCGGGCGGCGCTTGCCCACGATAGGAGAGAAGGCGAAGCACCCACTGCGAGCGCAGCGCCGGACATCTGCTTCAGGAAGATGCGTCTCGATTTCATAGCTTGCAAGATGCGACGTATGGCAAACGCCGGAGTTTTAGATGCCATTCAAGTTAACACCGCCGGCCTGGAAAAGGAGAGTAGCCAAAACCGGGCCGGCGGCAATTCCGAAGGAACGTGTTCCTCCGGAAAGTGGGGGACCGTCAACCCGATCAGAAGAGATAAATCGTGTCGAACTGCAAGCGAGTGAGCCACGGTTCCGTCGTTCCGAGCGGACGGCCAACCAGGGCGGTGAAGCCCAACTGCACGCGCGGATCGAACTGGTAGAAGGATGTGAACCGGTGTTGCGTGACGTTCGTCCCCTGGCGAATGTCGCTGTAGTTGAAGTTGCCAAGCACCGCTTCGCGCTCGATAAAGATGCGGGTATATCCAATCTGCAGATCACCCTTCTTTTCCAGCCGGCCGAAATCTCCCTCAGCCCAATATCCGCGACGGTAGTGCGAGTTGCAGGGCGAATTGACCGTCTGCTTGTACGTGGTCGTAGCCGTGTTCGCCGGAAGAGGAGCGAGGTTGTCAACGTTGCCGCAGGCCTCGGTGTTCTGAACGTAGTCCCCGAGGAAGGTGATGGGGATCCGCGGGTGTCCGGTGTTGATGTCGAAGCGCGCGAGAGTGTCGAACAGCCCGAACTTCGAGGCGAACTGAGCGTTGTTGATGGATGTGACTCCCGTCGGATACGCCGTTCCGTTCACCGTGATGATGGTTGTCGCGGTTGTGGTGTAGGTCGAGTCCTGAACGGGGTTGCCCGAGGTCAACGGAAGATATCCCGAGAAAGGAGTCTGAGGATTCTTCGTGCTGGCTCGGGCGAGCGCCAGGGCAATTGAATCGGTGCCGCGGTAGTCATAGTAGCCGGCGTACGCGCTGAAGTTCAGCCATGAAGTAAGCCGCCAGTTGGTCTGCAGTTGGCCACCATAGGTAATCTGCTGGGCAATTCTCTTGTCCGTCGCAGAGGTGCCAGCCACCTCGGCGAAGGGCAATTGAAAGCCGATGAACGCGATGCGCTTCAGGAAGGGCGTGTCGACATTGAACGCCAGGGTCTCCGCGACACCTTCAGGGTTGAGATCTTTATCCCAAGTAAGTTCGGTGTTGTACCAGGGATAACGGAATTTGCCGCCGATGAGAGTAAGCGGTTTGAAACCGCTCGGCTTGTACTCAACGAAGGCCTGGTCCAGGGCGACGGCCTTGCGGGTATAGAAGCCGGTGAGGGTCTGGTTGGTCGAGGTCGGGTCGTTGATGTCGCCGCTGGCCAATGTCAGGCCGGCGCGGAACTGATCGCCGAGTGTAGCGATTGCGTTAAAACGTGCGCGAACGCGGACGCGCATGCGATCGAGATCCTGATCCGACGGTCCGCCGAAAAATGGCTCGCCGCGCAGACGAATGTCGCCGCTGAAGGCGATGGGGCCGAGGGCCTGAATTTCTCTCTCCAGATTTCGCACGCGCTCATCGGAACTGCCAGCATTCTGCTGACTCTTTTGGGGCGAAGCCTCCTGGAGATTGGCCGCAAGGATTGCGGGCGCGCCCGGCGCGGTACTTCCGGAAGGTTGCGCCACAACCGGTGATGCCAAGATCGGTGGCGCAGCTGAGAGCATGGACGCGGAGATACCGGCTGTTGGAGCCGAGGGCTGACCCGACTCCTTGGCTTGCAACAGCGTCAGCAAAGTCTGAATCTGCCGTTGCTGAGCGGCGAGGGCGTCGCGCAACTCCTGGATATCGGCGGCGGTTACGGGCGCCGTCGCTGCTACGGTTGTCGCCGCCGGAGGAGGGGGAGCCGCATTCGAAGCGATCTCTGTGTGTGCCCGAGCGGTTTGCCCCCACGCGCCGACGGTCAGTGCCGTCAGGGTTAGGGTCGTGAGAAGCAGATGCTGGTTGAGTTTCATGGAAGTACAGTCCTCTCCTTTTGGGGTCTTTTCTGCACTGCTGCTACTGCAAGGGGGAGACAACGGAAAGCAATTGTGCCGCTACATCACGCTGGGAAGCCGCTATTGCCGGGACAGCATTTCGTGTGTTTTTTCATGTTGTCCCGTTTGTCGAAGTAACACTATAAACATGATAGAGATACTTGTAAAGATAATGCGCGCTTTTATTTTTCGTTTCCGAAAGCAATTCCTTTTGAGCGTCGAGAAGCCGGATCCGAGAACCTAAGACGCGGGGGTTAGTCCCCACCGATTCTGCAAATGACGTTCCATCCCCTTGAACACGATGCCGTCCACCAGATATCCGATCGCGATGATGAGGAACATCACGGCGATGACCGAGCTCATATCATTCAGATCGCGGCCCATCATTAGGACCTGGCCGAGCCCGAGACTCAAATAGAGCATCTCGGCGGTGATCAGAGAGCGCCAGGCAAACGCCCAGCCCTGCTTGAGTCCGGAAACGATGAAGGGAAGGCTCGCGGGCAACAGGACGTACCAGAACAGCTTGAAGCCCTTAGCGCCGAGGTTGCGCCCGGCCTGGCCGAAGATCTTGGGCATCTGCTTGCGGCCGTCTTCCATAGCCAGGGTCACCGACAAGAGCGAACCCATGATCACGACAAACAGAATCGCGTTCTGATTGAGGCCGAACCAGAGCAGGGCCAGAGGCCACCAGCAAATGCTGGGCAAGCTCTGCAGGCTCACGAGCAAACCGCCCATGGTTTCTTCCAGGAATTTGTTGCTGGCGACCCCAAGGCCGAGGATCATGCCGAGGACCACGGAAATACCATAGCCAATCAAGACACGCTGCATGCTGACGCGGATCGCAATCAAGTACGAGTGATCCTGGAATCCGGCATAGAGCGCCTGGCCGACGCCCCACGGCGTGGGGAACAAGTAGGGCGGCCAGACCTTCAGTTCGGCGAGAAGCGTCCAGAGGCCGAAGAGTGCAGCGTAAAAGACGATGTAGCGAGCCGCCCGTTTCATAGTTGGGACCCCGCTTCAACGCCCGGCTCCACGTGAGGTTTCACGCCCTCGTTGTATTCGGCTTCGAGCGATCGATTGATCTCGTCGCGCAGTTCGTCGAGAATTTCGCGCGCGGCCCGGGCCACGGTCGGATCTTCGAGCTGGCGCGGGCGCGGCAGGTCGACCGGGAATTCGCTTTTCACGCGGCCGGGACGGAAGGTCAGAAGCACGACGCGGTCGCCGAGGCGAATCGCTTCGCGAACGTTGTGCGTGACGAAAATGATGGTGCGTCCGGTTTCGCTCCAGATGCGTTCCAGCTCGTCATGCAGTAAATCGCGGGTCTGAGCGTCGAGGGCGGCGAAGGGCTCGTCCATGAGCAGGACGTCAGGCTCGGTGGCCAATGCGCGGGCGATGGCCACACGCTGACGCATTCCGCCGGAGAGCTGATGGATATAACTCTTTTCGAACTTAGCCAGATGCACGAGGCGGAGGTAGTAGCGGGTCTTCTCTTCGCGCTCGGCCCTGGGAACGCCTTTCATCTTCATGCCGAATTCGACATTCTGCCCGACGGTGAGCCAGGGGAAGAGGCCGTGCTCCTGGAAGATGAGGATGCGGTCGGTGCCCGGTCCCTGCACGGGCTTGCCATCGATCAGGATCTGTCCCGAGGTCTGCGGTTGCAGGCCAGCGATGAGATGGAGCAGCGTCGACTTGCCGCAACCCGAGGGGCCGACGATGCAGACGAATTCGCCCGGGTGCACCTGGAGGTTGATGTGGTCGAGAGCGAGCAGGCGCGTTCCAGTCTGCGTGCGGTAACTGAGGCAGATGTCGCTGAGCCCGACCTTGGAGGTCTGCGGCGAAACGGCGCGAACTGGGCGGCCGATCGCGACCGGCCCAATCTTTCCGGTCTGAACACCAGTGTGAGCAGGGAAGCGAGGGTCCAAGACGGAACCGGAGGCAGGACCGGCAGGAATCGGAAACTGGCTGGGAAATTTCTGAACGTTCGTGCTCATTGAATTGCCTTTCGTCCCTTTTCCGCAAGAACCTGATTGAGGATGGACAGATCGTAGAGACGGGATAGATCGGGCATTTGGCGGCCGAGGAATCCGTCGTCGAAGGCCTGCTGCGCGGCAGTGTTCAAGGCGCCGTGCAGCGGGTCATACGTGACCTGCATGCGCGAGAACGCTTCATCGAGAACAGCAGGGGGGAGGGCCTTCCCGGTTTCGGTTTGAATCTGTTGGTTCAGAAGTTTTTTGGCTTCGGGCTGGTGGCCATTGATCCAGTCGGTTAAATCGACATTGGCGCGGATCCAGTTCTTCACCAGGTCGGGATGCGCCTGCAGGAACTTTGTGTTCACGACGATCAGACCGATGACGAACTGGCCGTTGGGCCAGAGAGTGCGTTCATCCACGAACAGCCGACCGTTGCCTTCATGAATGAGGCGCGTGGCCCAGGGCTCGGGGGCCCAGGCGGCGTCGAGATCTTTCTTTAGGAAGAGTGTCAGTTGGTCGGGATTCGCCATGGGGACGATCTGCACGTCGCCGCCCTTGTCATTGGTCTTCATGCCGTGATTCTTGAGCCAGTTGCGCAGCGCAACATCCTGCGTATTCCCGAACTGCGGGGAGGCGACGCGCTTGCCATGGAAATCTTCCGGCTTGTTGATGCCCGAATCGTTGCGCACGATGAGGGAAGCGCCACCGCTGGCCGCTCCGGCCACCACGCGCAGAGCTTCGCCGTTGGAGCGGACGTATCCGTTGATCGCGGGATTCGGGCCCACGTAAGTCATATCGATGGCGCCGGCAAAAAGGGCCTCGATCGCCGCGGGACCGGCGTTGAAACTGGTCCACTGAACTCTGACTTGCGGGCCCATGGCTTTATCGAACCATCCATTGGCTTTGCCGACCATGGCCTGCGCATGCGTAAGGTTGGGGAACGCGCCGACACGAATCGTGTTGGCCGCGCCCTGCGCCCATCCGGAAATTGTTGTTGCCAGAACGAGCGACAGCCCTGCCAGAAATCGTTTATTCACCCTTGCGTCCTCCAACGACCATGGGGAGGATGCTGGCCGGATCTTTCTTCTGATTCTTTTGTCGCTTGGCGTTTTTGCCGGCACGCGGGCCGTCGTGCGATTAAGTCTGCGAGAGTGGTGTTCTCGAGGATGCGGGCGGCCGCGTCGCGGACATCGAGGAAAACTTGATACAGCGCACGGTGCGGAAGGTCGCGGTCGATCAGTTCGCGCAACTGCTCGGCGTCGCCGAACGGTGCCAGGGGGCCGTCAATCAAGCGAATGATTTCGCTGAGATCAATGTCGGCCGGGTCGCGGCGCAACTGGTAGCCGCCCTTGGCTCCGCGCACGCTTTCCACCATGCGGGCATTCTTCATTTCGAGAAGGATCAGTTCCAGGAATTTTTCCGGAAGTGCCTCCTCGTAGGCGATGTCGCGGATC
This sequence comes from uncultured Acidobacteriaceae bacterium, assembly GCA_963844525.1. Lineage (GTDB taxonomy): Bacteria > Acidobacteriota > Terriglobia > Terriglobales > Acidobacteriaceae > Sulfotelmatobacter. The sequence goes on from CAWJOM010000001.1 coordinate 321,954, forward strand.
TTGATGGCCCCCTGGTGATGATGGCGAGCCAGCATCATCATGGCCTGGAGAGCGTAAAGACCCTTCTGGGAGATTTTCATAGGCGCATTATTCCATAAAGTCTATTTCAGTAATAGACTTTATTGACGTGGGTGCCATTGCAAGCGGGGTTCCACTCGCCGGAGCCTGTGGAGGGCGAATCACAGCCGTGAAATCAATCAGTTAGCTGCGGGCGTTGGTGCGGAATCCACAGGCGGTGTGCACCAGATTGCAGTTTCGAGGTAGGAAAGGTGCCCACGAGCCGGTGGAAAACTCGGCAGTTGCATGTTCTTGCACACTGAGAATGCAGGAAAGGCGGGAGTGGTCATTGCCACTCCCGCTGATGTCGACGAACCGATCTGGACCGAGCGGACCAAGTCCGACGCAGCCTCGAATCACGAGCCTCTACTTTCCCTTGCTGTGCGGGGGCGCGGACTTGGGAGCGCTTTGATGTTGCGGAGCTGCCTTTGGCTCACTGTGTTGCTGCGGTTGCGGCGCTGGCCTGGGCGGGCTCTGGTGCTGTGCGACTGGTTTCACCGACGGAGCTGCCTTTGGCTCACTGTGTTGCTGTGGTTGCGGCGCTGGCCTGGGCGGGCTCTGATGCTGCGCCACCGGCTTTGCGGACGGCGTTCCCTTTGGCTCAACGTGCTGCTGCGGCTGCGACGCCGGATGGGGCGGATGCGCCGAAGGAGCCGAAGTCTTGGCCGCGTGCGTTTCGTTCGAGTGAGCCGGCTGCTGCGGCTTCTTGCTGCTCACGTCGTTGGAATGGCTGCTGTTCGAATGGTTGCCGTTTGGCTTGTTGCTGGCTGTCGCGTTCTTGTTCGAAGGGGTAGCAGGATGATTCTCCGGCTTGTTCTTGTTATTCGCGCTCGCCCCGGTGGAGGCATGCTTCGCTTCGGGTTTTGATGTCGCCCGCGCCTGCTTCGGAGACATCGCTGGAGCTTTATAAGGAGCGCCTGCGGATTTGGCGGTCACGACGCCTTTCCCTTTGAATTCGCCGGGTCTGGCAGTCGCCGCAATGGCGGGGCGTCCGTGGTTCGCGGAAGCGAAGTTCTGTCTATTCTGGCTCGCCATGTGTTCGTGATGAGTTTGCGCGGCCAGCGGTTCGTGATGGTGCTCGTGCTCGGCTATTTCCTCTTCGTGCGTGGGCCGGACCCGGACGCCGCCCTCGCCGCCGTTGAAGGCCGCGTGGTTCTCGTTCACGATCACTGTTTTGTTATAGACGGTCGTCACGTGGGTGACGTTCGTGACCGAGCGGTTGTAGTAGAACGAATGTCCGCGCCACTCTCCGCCCTCAAAGCCAGATCCGCCGTAGCCGTAACCGTAGTTCACGCCGCCGTAGAAGCCGATGTGCCGGCCCCAATAGCCACGATGCCATCCGTAAGCTCCGTCGGACCATCCCCAGTATCCGGGGGTCCACAGGAGGCCGACCGGAGCTACGACCCAGGTGCCGGGCACCCAGTAGTAGCCGGCGTCGTCATTCCAGGCCCAGTATCCGGGCGTCCACAAGTAGCCGGGGCCAGGGGCAACTGGCTGCGTGTAAACCGGGAGCGCAGGCGGCGCAACGCGGACGGAGATCCCCACAGAGATCTGCCCAGACGAGGCAGTGGCAAGGGACAACATCATGACTGCGAATACCAGCCAGCGGACCGAACGGTTCGTTTTCATTTTTTTCCTTTGTCCCCGGACGCTCACCCAAGCTTGGCAGCGCCACAGGCGGGGCATACTTTTGAGGTGTGAAAACTATTGTGCCTGCGAAAGCGGCAACCAGCCTCATCACGTTCGTCCCATGCGGACACTGGACTTTCGAGTTAGTCAGCAGGGCATGGCAGAGGGGTTTGGCACTAAGAAGAGGTTATGGAGGATGGCGATCAAAGTCTGGGCCTGGTAGGAGCGCAACGCAGAGACGCGTTGAAAAAGGAAAGGATCAGGCAGCGACGCGGAGAATGAGCAGAGTGATGTTGTCGGGGCCTCCGCGATCGAGCGCCATCGCCACCAGTTGTTGGCACGCTTCCGCGGGAGGATTCGTGCGCACGATGCGAGCAAGGTCGGCGTCGCCGACAACGCCCCACAGTCCATCGGTGCAAAGAAGAAGGATGTCGCCGTCTTCGAGGGGAACGGGTTGTTCCGGAATGTGCGGCGTGACGTCGCGACCGGAACCGAGGGCGGCGGTAAGAATGTGGCGTTGCGGATGTGATTCGGCGTCTTCGGAGCGGACGATGCCGGTTTCGACCAGGCGGCCGACATAGGAATGATCGCGCGTGAGACGTGAAATGGAGTCGGGGCGGATCAGGTAGAGGCGGCTGTCGCCGACGTGGGCGAAGAAGAGTTGGTGGCCGACGATGGCGAGCGCGGTGCAGGTAGTTCCCATGCCGTGGAACTGAGGATGCTCCTGCGCGAAGCGCTGGATATTCTGGTGAGCGGCATCGAGTGCCTGGGTCAGCGTATCTTGTGGGTTGCCACCGAAGGCATTGTCATAGATGCTGCGCACGGTCTCAACCGCGAGGCGGCTGGCTTCCTGTCCGCCCTCATATCCGCCCATGCCATCGGCCACCGCGGCGAGGCGGCCTTTGATGCGGAAGTCGTCGTCGGAGTCGGGCTCCCAGTAGAGGTAGGAATCCTCGTTATTCGACCGTTGGTGGCCGACGTCAGTCAGACTGGCCGCTTCGAGTCCGGGTTTCGGCGTCTTCAAGTCAACAGCCATACGGGGATCGGTTGGTTGGAACGTGGGTGCGATAAGACGGGTGTGACGAACCTGACGCTGCGGATTCCATTTCCCTTGGCAAATCGTTTTGAACCCCGGTCATTATAAGGGAACTCCGCTGCTTTCGCCGTTCCTGAGGGGCATCCTCGCCCCGCAAATCAGGATTCGGTAGCCTATCACTTCTGGCGGCAATCTGGGCATCGAGTTGAGATTTGTTCGGAAAAATGAAAACGCGGCCACAGCGTTCTCTCAGTTTCGTGAAACACTGGGTTTCGGGAATAGCGCGGAGCCCGGTTGGCAAGCGACGCGCTGAACAGTTACCATTCTCCGCCACCTTCAAGGAAACCATTCATGACCATGTTCCACCACATTCGTGCCCTGGGCTGTCTCACGCTGTTTCTCGCTGGTTCGCTGTTCTTGGGATTTTCCGCTGCGCAAACGGCTTCGTCGGGTGGTTCGCTGCCGAGCGAAACTCCGGCCAAACTCGAGGCGTCGACGGAAAGCTTCGATTACGTTAAGCGCGAGGAGATGATCCCGATGCGCGACGGAGTCAAGCTGCATACCGTGATCGTGATTCCCAAGGGTGCGAAGAACGCGCCCATCTTGCTGACGCGGACGCCTTATAACGCCAGCGGACTGCTGAGCCACGCGCAGAGTTCCCACCTGGGCCCAATTCTGAATGGCTACGACAATCCGACCGAAGTGATTGTGGAGGGCGGATACATCCGCGTGGTGCAGGATGTGCGGGGCAAGTACGGGTCCGAGGGCGACTACGTGATGACGAGGCCGCTGCGTGGCCCGTTGAATCCTACGACGGTCGATCATTCGACCGACACGTATGACACGATTGACTGGCTGGTCAAGAATCTGCCGGAGAGCAATGGGAAGGTGGGCATCCTCGGAATTTCCTATGACGGCTTCCTGCCACTGATGGCGCTGGTGAATCCGCATCCGGCGCTGAAGGTGTCGGTGCCGATGAATCCCATGGTCGACGGATGGATGGGCGATGACTGGTTTCACAACGGCGCATTCCGCGAACAGAATCTGCCGTATATCTACGAGCAGGTGGCCACACGCGACAACAGTGCGCCGTGGTGGACGGATCATTTCGACGACTACGACGTATACATGCAAGCGGGCTCAGCGGGCGAACTTGGACGGCGTCACGGGCTGGAGCAGATTGGGTTCTGGCGGAAACTGCTCGAGCACCCGAGCTATGACGCGTGGTGGCAGCAGCAGGCCATGGACAAGATTCTGGCGGCGCAGCCGTTGAGCGTTCCGACCATGCTGGTCGACAGCTTGTGGGATCAGGAAGATATTTACGGCGCGACCGCGGTGTACAGGGCGATCAAGCCGAAGGACACCAATCACGACAAAGTATTTCTTGTGATCGGGCCCTGGCATCACGGGCAGGAAATTGGTGACGCCAGCACGCTGGGCGCGTTGAGGTTCAACAGCGATACCGGGCTCTATTTCCGCGAGAACATTCTGCGGCCCTTTCTCGATCAATATTTGAAGGATGGAGCGCCGAAAGCGGATGTGGCTCCGGTGACGGCGTTTGAGACGGGAACGAATACCTGGCGGCGTTTGCCGTCATGGCCTGCAGGATGCGCCAGCGGATGTGCGATTCGCCCGACTCGGCTTTATCTGTCGGCTGGACTCAAGGCTGGGTTTGATGCGCCGAAAGCCGGCGACGCGGCGTTTGCGGAATATGTTTCCGATCCCGCGAAACCGGTGCCGTATCGCGCGCGGCCGAGTCAGCCCGTGGGATACGGTGGGCGGCTCACATGGCCGCAGTGGCTGGTTGAGGACCAGCGCGAGGCTTCAGGGAGAACCGACGTGCTGGCGTTCACTTCGGAGGTGTTGAAGGAGCCGGTGAAGATCAGCGGCCAGCCCGTGGTGAACCTCATCGCCTCTACCAGCGGGACCGATTCCGATTGGGTGGTGAAGGTGATTGACGTGTATCCCGACGAGGTTGTGCCGCAGGAAGAAATGGGAGGGTATCAGCTGATGGTGTCGGCGGATATTTTTCGCGGGCGCTATCGCGAGAGCCTGGAGACGGCGAAGGCAATCGCATCAGACAAGCCTTTGCTCTACCATTTTCTGCTGCCGACGGCCAATCACGTCTTCCTGCCCGGGCACCGCATTATGGTGCAGGTACAGTCGAGTTGGTTCCCGCTGTACGACCGCAATCCGCAGACGTTTGTGCCGAATATTTTCTGGGCCAAGCCGGGTGATTACAAGAAGGCAACGCAGCGGATCTTCCATTCATCCGATCAGGCAAGTTTTATCGAACTGCCGGTGGTCGAGATGCGGTGAGGAGATCAGAGTCCTTCATGAGAGTTGCTTTTTACATCGTCGGTTGGCTGTTGTTGCTGGTGTCGCCGTTGTTCGGCCAAGGGAAGCGGCTATGGGTGCTGCGTTCGCCGGGGGAGATGGCCGAATACGATCCGGCGACCTTCACCGCGAAGCAGACGGTCAAAGTTCCTGCCGAAGCGGTGCAGTCGCCAGAGGACGTATCGGTGAATTCGTTGGGGCAAATTCTGTTTGAGACGCCGGCGACGCTGCCTCTTTCTGAGGAAGATGGCGCCGCGGCCCACAAGATTTGGTTCTGGAACGGACACGCGGCGACCACGATCGATCAGGGACTAAGACGCGAAGCCATTTCCGCGGGATCGAATCATGCGGTCACAGAGTCGGCGCCGATGGCCTATCTTTCCGCGGACGGCACGCACCTGTACTGGTTTGCCAATGAGGCGCGGCGGCTGGAACGCGAGGGCGTGGACCTTTCTACAACGACGACCTGGCAGGCCTGGCGGACCGATCTGAACGGAGCAGGCCGCGAAGAGATTGCGACCTCGAAATTTCCCGACTGTCGCTGCGCGACCGGGACCTGTGAGGAAAGTTGTCCGTACGGCGTGGTGTGGGCTACGGAGAATGGCGTCGACAAGTTCTTTGTGATGACGCAGTTCGTCGCCGGACAGACTGCAGCGGTCTACAAGACGAGTGCCCTCTATCGCGAAGACGGTGCGAAATGGACGGCTACGCCATTGCCCGAGCCTTTGCAGCGAGTGCTCGACGCGGCGAGCGGCGGCAACGTGATCGTCGAGGCGATCCCGGATACGGGCTGCTGCGGTTGGTCGAACCAGAGCAACGATCAGACGCTGGTGCTGGTGAACGGCAAGACGCGGACGGCCTTCGACGAGCGGGAGAGCTATAAGAATCCCGACTACGATGCGAGCTTCTATACCTCGAATGCGAAGCTGTCGCCCGAGTTGGCATCTCTCGCCGTGACGATTGTCTCCACCGGGCAGGCGAACAAGGCGATCCAGTTGACGGAATCGGGCGAGGCGAATCCCGAGGAGTTGGTGCGGATTCGGAAGGGGCTAGCGGAGTTGCCGGCGGTGCAAGTGACAAGCATGCAAGAGTCTCCCGGGAAGGCTGTGTTTCTGCCGCACGCCACGCTGGTAGGGTGGATTAGCGAGAAGGAAATCCTGATCGTAGAAGATCACGTGCTGGTGGCTTACAACCTAGCGACGGGAGCGCGGCGGAAGTCGAGTCTGCGGGTTGAGGATGCGGGGAGAGTGTTTCTGCGGTAATCGCCGTGAGAAAACCAATTCTGATGTGCAGTAGATGCAGAACTGTTTTTTTTCTGAATCAGACGTCTGCCCCTTCTCTCTTCCTCTGACCCGCGCGATATACCAGCCATCCCATCAGATTCGCCCCCAGCACGACTCCTGCAATCTTCAGCGAATAGCGCCACGAACTGTCGACATCAATGACTGGGAAAATCGACAGCACCACGAACAGCAGTGTCACCAGCAATCCCGATGCCGCCGCAATCCGCACCCAGAGGCGCGGGCGGAGTCCTCGCGCTTTGGGAGAGAAGATGGGAATCGCAAACAGCGCAAGGTAAGCGATGCCGTAGAAGGTAAAACTCCAAGTGAGCAGGAGTTCGTACGACTCCTGCTGGCCGACGCCGATCAAGGCCGCTAGTGCGACGATCAGCGTAGCGGCTCCCAGGAACAAGACCGAGTTGATCGGCGTTTTGTAGCGGGGATGCAGGCGGGAGAACCACTCCGGCAGAAGATGATCCCAGCCAGCGACCATGGGCAGCCGCGTGCTCACGGTGAAGAAGACGCAGAAGGTCGCCAAATAATAGATGAGGAGAAACAACACGGCCGGAGGCAGGGCGAAATGCGTGAGTCCAAAGGCTTCGAGGCCGCGGCTCAGTGCTTGCGGAATAGGGGCGACCACATCTTCGGCCGACGGCGGAACGAAAGCCAGAATCGCGCTGGTGGCGAGGATGTAAATCAGCGCGATGATGGGCGCTGTCATCAGAACCGAGCGAGGCAGATCGCGCTTCGGATCGCGGCATTCGCCGGACAACACCGCGACATATTCGAAGCCGGTGAGCGCCCCGAAAGTCATTTTGCTGAAGACGCTTACGCCGAACAGCGTCAAAGGCGGTGCCACCACGCGCAGAGGATGATATTCCGCCAGAGTGCCGTGCCAATGATTCAGAAATGGCAGTGCGATGAGTACGGCGATCGTGATGAGGAAAACGGCGCTGCCCACGTTGTTGATCCACTTGCCGATGCCGAGGCCGAGGCCGGCAATGCACATGGTGGTGGCGATGACGGCGAACGAAGCTCCAACGATCATCCATTTGCTGGAGGCGATCCATGCGGCGCCGGGAATTACATAAGACGCAAACGAGACCGTGAGCAGTCCGCCAAGGCCGACGTAAAGGATCACGTAGAGCCATAGATTCCATGCGACCAGAAACCCGATCTGGTCGTTGAAGGCGATGCGCGCCCATTCGTAGAGCCCGCCTTCGACGGGAAGCAGGCGGCTCATATGAATCACGATCAGTGCTTGCGGCACGAAGAAAAAGGCAATCGCCAGTATCCAGAAGAAGACGTGAGATGTTCCGGCTTTGACCGCCGTGCCGATGTAGTCGGCGACGATGATGATCAGCAGTTGCGCGAGTACCAGATCGAACAGGCCGAGTTCCTTGCGGAGGGCCTTGCTTTGGACTTGGATAGCCTCGGCGGGTTTGAGAGGCGAGTTGTTAGTGGCTTCCACTTGTGAAATCAACATCCCCACTCTAACGTCGCAAAGAGCGCGACGTTAGAATGGGGCACCCTCTTTATTTTTCTTTCCGAAGTCCTATTTTTTCTCCGCTGGTTTCAGCAGCAGGTCCTGGTAGTCAAAACTGAAATCTGCCAGCGGAGAGACGGCGGCCATGCGCGCGCTGTCGATGCTGCTGTCTGGATTCAACGCGAAGGTCACGAAAGCATCTTCGATCGTGTGGTCCCGCCAGTGAGCTTTGAACGTGTCGTGCTGCCAGTGCTGCAGGTCGCCGATCATCGTCGGTGTGTGATCGAAGGTGATGACGAGCGCGCCGTTCTCCATGCGGATGGTGATCGGTCCGTACCACGCGTCGTGGTAGACGCCCGCATATTTTTCCAGGGCCAGGGACGGCTTGGAATCAGCGGCGCGCGCGCCTTCAGCATTCTTCATGCTTTCGGCTGCGTCTTTTTCTTCAGTGTCTTTGAGGCTTTTGTACGCTGCGATCCAGTCGGTCGGCGGCAAGTGAAAATAATAGTCGAGCACATGGTAGAGGATGGAGTCGAAGGCGCCGCCTTCCTCCGCATTGGTCAGAACGACCACTCCGAGATTTTCTTCAGGGACGAGCATGACTCGCGACACGAATCCGGCTACGCCGCCGGTGTGTCCGACCAGCTTGCGCCCGTGATAGTCGCGCAGTCCCCAGCCCAGAGCGTAGTCCGCGAAATTGGCTTTTAGCCCGGCGAGTGCCGGCGGCGGATCGCCGATGGGAAGGATGGTCTGGCCCGTCCACATCTCTCTCGACCGCTGCTCGGTGAAAAGGCGACCCTCGCGGTCGACAAATTTGCCGCGGTTCAGTTGCAGTTGCACCCACTTCGCCATGTCGGCGGCGCCGGAGTTGATCGCTCCAGCGGGTCCGGCGTTATCGAGCACTTCGAAATGGATTACCTGAAGTTTCCCGTCCATGCGCGAGTGGGGAAAGGCAACGTTGTCGCTAGGCTTGATCGTGGCGTTGGTCACCGTGGAGTGATTCATACCCAGCGGCGAAAAGATGCGCTGGCGAATGTAGTCGTCCCAGGAAGTGCCGGTGACCGCGGGAATGATCTGCCCCGCTGCCATGTACAGCAGGTTGTCGTAGGCGTAATGGCTGCGGAAGCTGGAGGCCGGCTTCATGAAGCGCAGCTTGTAGATGATTTCGTCACGCGTGTATGTGGAGTGCGGCCAGAAGAGGAGGTCGCCTTCGCCGAGTCCCATGCCGCTGCGGTGGGTGAGCAGGTCGCGGACCGTCATCTCGTGCGAAACGTACGGGTCGTACATCACGAAGCCGGGAAGCCGCTGGTAGACGGGATCGTCCCAGGAGAGCTTGCCTTCGTCGACCAGGGTGGCCAGCGCTGCGGTCGTGAATGCCTTGGTGTTCGAGCCAATGCCGAACATAGTGAATTCGTCGACCGGCGTGGGATCTCCCAGCTTGCGGACGCCGTAGCCCTTGGCGACGACGACCTTGCCGTCTTTCACAATGGCGACGGCCATTCCCGGGACTTCGAAAGTTTTCATAGACGCGGCGACGTAGGCGTCGAGATCGGGGGGCGGAGCAATGGAGGATGACTGCGTCCATGCTGAACTCACAAACATTGAAGCAACGAACACAATCGCCAAACGTTTCAGGCAGGTGGGTCCCATGCGTTTCTCCCGGCTAGATTGCGTGCGAGAATTACGACGCGGAGATTAGAACATAGAAACGGCGTACGGCGTTTGTTTCAGCGTTGAACTGTTACTGTACAAACCCACGGCCTTCATATACAAACTCTGAAAGCGGTGTGTGGCGCGTTGTCTCGGGGGCCGAACTCCTTGTATCTCAAGCCGGAAACGCTGGACGAAGCGGTTTCTCTGCTGGCATCTGCCGGTGGGCAGATTCTGGCCGGGGGGACGGATTTCTATCCCGCGCTGGGCGATCGGCTGCCGCCGGCGCGAGTCATCGACATCACGGCGCTCGGTGAGATTCGCGGCATCTCCACCGACCGGGAATGGATTCGCATCGGCGGCCTGACCACGTGGACGGAGGTCATCCGCACGCCATTGCCGCGCTGTTTTGACGCGCTCAAATCGGCCGCCAGGGAAGTTGGCTCGGTCCAGATTCAGAACCGCGGCACGGTGGCTGGAAATCTGTGCAACGCGTCTCCGGCGGCGGACGGTGTTCCGCCTCTGCTCGCGTTGGATGCGGAAATAGAGCTGGCTTCTGCGACGGGAACACGGCGCATGCCGCTGGCGCAGTTTCTCGCGGGAAATCGTAAGACGATGCGGCGTTCGGATGAAATTCTCGCCGCCGTTTTGGTTCCGCGGCGCATGGAAGATGCGGCTTCCGTCTTCTTGAAATTGGGAGCGCGGCGGTATCTCGTTATTTCCATTTCCATGGTTGCGGCTGTGGTCCAATCGGACGAAGCGGGCCGAGTGGTCGAGGCGCACATCGTCGTGGGCTCCTGCTCGGCGACAGCGCAGCGCTTATCCAGATTGGAAAAAGATCTTGTGGGCCGGCCAGCCAAGGAGGGAATTGGTGCGCTCGTCAAGCCTGAGCATCTGCAAATCCTTTCCCCCATCGATGACGTGCGCGCCACCGCCGACTACAGGCGCGATGCGTCGTTGACTCTAGTGCGGCGCGCGCTGGAAGCATGCGTGGGGAGCGGCTGATGGCAACTACGGAAAAGTTGCCCTTCGCCGGTACGGATTTGATCGCGTTCTCGGTGAACGGCTGTCCGGTCGAAGTTACCTCCTCGGGAACACGGCGGCTGTCGCGCGTCCTGCGAGATGACCTGGGCCTGACCGGAACGAAAGTCGGCTGCGATGCCGGCGACTGCGGCGCCTGCACAGTTTTGCTGAACGGCGAGCCGGCTTGCGCGTGCCTCGTAGCCGCAGGCCAGGTTGCGGGATGCGAGATCACGACCGTGGAAGGATTGGCCGAACGTTCTCCGCTGCACAGACGGCTGCAACAATCCTTCCTTTCGCACGGAGCCGCGCAATGCGGCGCATGTACGCCCGGAATGCTGGTGGCGGCGACTGCGTTGCTGGAGAAGAATCAATCTCCCAACGAGAACGACGTGATGGATGCGATTGGCGGCGTGCTATGCCGGTGCACGGGATATCGCAAGATTATTACTGCGGTTGTGGAAGCCGGTGCGAGCGTTGAACGTGACCCTTCGCCCGCAGCCGGCGCGGCTGTAGGCGCGCGGCTGGTGCGGCTCGATGGCAAGAAGAAAGTCGATGGCACCGAAATATTCGGAGCCGACGAAACGCCCGCGGATGTGCTGGCAGTACGCGTGATTCGCTGTCCCCATCATCGAGCACGGTTTCAGTTCGGCGATCTCGACCGGTTCGTCGCGGAACATCCCGGCCTGCGTATCGTCCTCACGGCGAAGGATGTTCCCGGCATCGATTGTTATGGCGTCCTTCCCAAATATGCCGATCAGCCCGTGTTTGCGCATGAAGAAGCGCGCTTCCGGGGAGAAGCCGTTGCGGCCGTTGTAGGCGATACGGATGCACTCGAAGCGCTCGATTTGCACGAGTTTCCGGTGCGCTGGGATGAGTTGCCGCCTCTCAAGACGATCGATGAGGCGCTGGCTGGCGACGCGCCACGGATGCATGGCCACCGCGAAGGAAACGTTTTGGTGCGTGGACGCGTGGTCTGCGGCGATGTCGAGAAGGCTCTGGCTGAAGCGGACTTTGTGGTCAACGGCGACTACGAGACTGGATTCGTCGAGCACGCATACATCGAACCGGAAGCAGGCTTCGCGCGGCGAGTCGGAGACACGATCGAAATTCAGGCCTGCACGCAGTCTCCGTACATGGATCGCGACGACATCGCGAAGATTTTGGGGATCGCTCCTGACAAAGTTCGAATTATTCCTACGGCTGTCGGCGGAGGGTTTGGATCGAAGCTCGATCTATCGGTGCAGCCCTTCGTTGCTCTCGCGGCGTGGAAACTGGATCGTCCAGTGCGGATGGTGTATTCGCGGACCGAATCCATCGTATCGACGACGAAGCGCCATCCCGCGCGAATGCGGTTGCGGGCTGGCGCGACCCGCGACGGAAAGATCACCGCGCTCGATTTCTCAGCAGACTTCAACACGGGCGCCTATTCCTCGTGGGGGCCGACCGTCGCAGGGCGCGTGCCGGTGCATGCCTCAGGGCCGTATCGGGTTCCTAACTATCGCGCGCTCACGCGCGCCGTTCATACGAATATCGTTCCCGCGGGTGCGTTTCGCGGGTTCGGCGTGCCCCAGGCCGCGATCGCGCAGGAACAACTCTATGATGACCTCGCGGATCGAGTCGGCATCGATCGTCTGGAGTTCCGCATTCTGAACGCGCTGGATAACGACACTCCGACAGTGACTGGACAAGTTCTCGGCGAGGGCGTGGGAATTCGCGCGTGCTTCGAAGCGCTGCGTGCGAGGTGGCAGATCGCGCGGACAGAAACTGCTGCATTTAACGCCAGTACAGCCGGGCCGTTGCGCCGAGGAATTGGCGTTGCCGGTATGTGGTACGGATGCGGGAACACGTCGTTACCGAATCCGTCGACGGTGCGAATCGGATTGAAGCGCGACGGACGCATCGCCCTGCACCAGGGGGCCGTCGATATCGGCCAGGGATCGAACACGATCATCACGCAGATTTGCGCCGATGCCTTGATGGCTGCCGTGTCCCAGTTCGACCTGGTTTCCGGCGACACGGCGATCTCGCCGGATTGCGGCAAGACCTCAGCTTCGCGGCAGACATTCGTTACCGGCAAAGCCGCGCACATGGCCGGAACCAAATTGCGCAGCGAGATCTTGAAGCTGGCTGGAGCGTGTGCGTGCGCGAAGATCGAGTTCAGCGATGCTAAGGTGACCATCGTCGACAACGGGCAGAGCCGCGTGCTTTCTCTGGGAGATTTGCCTCTCGATCAGCATGGCTACGTAATAACCTGCGAGGCGACGTTCGATCCGCCGACCAGTCCGCTCGATGAAAACGGGCAAGGAAGTCCCTACGCGGTATTCGGCTTCGGCGCTCACACGGCGGAGATTGAGGTTGATATCGATCTCGGCACGGTGCGGGTTCTGAAAGTCACGGCCGCGCACGATGTGGGGCGCGCAATTAATCCCACGCTGATTGAAGGTCAGATTGAAGGCGGCGTCGCGCAAGGACTTGGGCATGGCGCTGATGGAAGAGTTCTTTCCCGGCAAAGGCGAAAACCTACACGACTACCTGATTCCATCGGCCGGCGACATTCCGCCGATCGATTCCATATTGATCGAAGACCCTTCGTCGATCGGGCCGTTCGGCGCGAAGGGAATCGGCGAGCAGGCCGTGATTCCGACCGCGCCTGCGATCCTCAACGCGATTCATGACGCGGTCGGCGTGCGCGTCCACAAAGTTCCGGCGACTCCTGACCGTGTGCGCGCCGCCATTCTCGCCAAGGCCGACGGAGGCCAGTGTGGCTAAGGACGCCGACGCCATTCGCTGCGACGCCTGTCCAGTGCTGTGCTACATCAAGCCGGGGCGCACCGGATCGTGCGATCGCTACGGCAATCACGAAGGCAAGTTGGTGCGACTCGATCCGCACGTCGTGCTCGACCGGGCGCTGGAACGCGGCGATTCTGTGGTGCCCTTTCTCGAACGCGGGCACGACTGGGACGGAACGCTGATTCATCCGAGCGCACCGAGCCCCGGCGAAACATTTGTGACTGCCATCGGCGCGGGTACGACCTATCCCGACTACAAACCGGCGCCATTCATCATCTCGTCGCAGGTGGAAGGCGTCGACATGGTCACGGTCGTGACTGAAGGAATTTTCAGCTACTGCGGCGTGAAAGTGAAGATCGACACGGATCGCCATCTGGGTCCGGAGTGCAGCGCAGTGCGCGCGCAGGGAGAAGCCGTCGGCCACGTGACGACCAGCGAGTACGGGTCGCAGATGCTGTCTCTCGGCGGCGTAAGGCATTTGACCGGAGGCAGTCGCCACGAGGGAACGGCCACATGCGAGACCTTGCTGAATCTGTGCAACGGCAAAGCAGTGGAATTGAAGATCGAAGACGGGGTCAAGGTGGTGGTGCAGGCAGGCAAAGCGCCCATCGTCAATGGCGCGCAGGAAGAGCGCATGCGCGTGGGCTGTGGCTCGGCCACGATCGGAATGTTTGCCAAGCAATGGTTTGGCAAAGTCGATGATGTTGTGGTAGTTGACGATCACATCACCGGCGTGCTGTCGGAACATCAGGCAGGGAAGTTGCTCGGCGTGCCGGAAACCGGCATCAAACTGAAGGGGCGTCGCTCCACGCCCGGACGATATTTCCAGGTTGCGGAGCCCGGTACAGCATGGGGTGGAACCGACATTGAAGATCCGCTGATAATCCTCGGGAAGTTCAACGCGAAGAAAGCGTGGCCCGGATTGCGTTTGCTGATGGTCAGCACAACCGGCGAGCATTACGGTTATTTCGAACTCGATGACGATCTCAAGCCGCGTGAGAAGGAACTGCCTGCTAACGTGCGCGCATCGGTACTACGAATTAAAGAAAATTGCGAACCCGCGCTCTGCACCGTGCTGTTCATGGGCGGTGCCGGAGGATCGCTGCGGGCGGGAGTGACCGAGAATCCCGTGAAGCTCACGCATTCGGTTCGCGACGCTCTAACTCGCGTGACCTGTGGAGGCGCGCCCGTTTACGTGTGGCCGGGCGGCGGGATTACTTTTATGGCCGACGTGAGCCGCATGCCGCAGAATGCCTTCGGATATGTTCCGACACCGGCGCTGGTGGCTCCGATCGAATTCACGCTGAAGCTGGACGACTATGCGGCATTGGGCGGTTACACGGAACACGTGCGTCCGTTAAGCTCAATTGCTGCGAAAGGCGAGAACCGCCTGACCGTCGTGGCGCACGCAGAGAATCCATGGCCGCTCGAGGCCAAAGGGAAGTTAAAGAAACGATGAATTCCCGCGCACAAATTCGATTGCTGCCAGATGGAAAGCGGCTGCACCTGCACGACGGTCCCATTGATCTGATTGCGGAGGCCTTCGGAGCGCGGCGCGAGATCGAGGTAGCGTACCGTGCCGCCGCAGTCCGTTTTGAAACGGTGCTGGACGAGTTGTGTACGGAACTTTCATTCCTGCGACGCCCTTGTTCGCCCGAGGCATCATGGCCGCAAGGCGCTGTGGCTCGAAGGATGGTGGCTGCGGTCATGCCCTACGCTGCAGAGAACTTCATTACTCCGATGGCCGCCGTGGCGGGAGCTGTGGCGGAGGAGATCCTGGCTACGATGGTTGCGGCGGCAGAGCTTTCGCGAGCGTACGTCAACAACGGCGGAGACATCGCACTGTACTTGATCGCCACCGAGAAATTCGTGATCGGGATGGTGGAGCGGCCCGACCGTCCGTCATTGTTGGGGACGACGACGGTTCATGGGGCCGATCCCGTGCGCGGCATTGCGACCAGCGGATGGCGTGGGCGTAGCTTTTCGTTGGGGATCGCGGATGCGGTGACGGTGCTCGCGGATCGTGCTGCGGCCGCCGACGCCGCAGCAACCATCATCGCCAATGCGGTTGATCTGCCGGGTCATCCCGCAATTGTTCGGGCGCCCGCGTGCGAACTCGCTCCCGATAGTGATCTCGGCGATCGACTCGTCACGCAGGCGGTGGGTGAGTTGACGTTCGAGAATGTGAATCGGGCTCTGACAAAAGGTGCGCGGGCTGCACAACGATTGCTGAGGGTGGGGCTGATCCGGTCCGCAGCGCTGAGCCTGCAAGGAGAAACGCGCGTGGTTGGAGAGGTTCGAGAGTCAAAAATGATTGCGATTCCCGTGCGCGAAAGGGGCTTGCTGCATGCCTGAGGTCCTCGTCCGAAAGAAAGTTACCTGCGTCGAAGAAATATTCCACGAGGGAGGGCCGGTCGCCGAGAAGCCTTTGCGCCGCGCCGCGGCGCTGGCGGTCATTCGGAATCCTTTCGCGGGACAGTATGTCGCGAACATCGAAGGCTTTATGGACGACCTGAAGCCTCTGGGTCTGGAGATGGCGCGAGCGCTCGTTGCCGCTCTCGGTGGTGACGTGAAGGTCGTCGAAGGCTACGGTAAAGGCGCGATTGTCGGGTCTGCCGGCGAACTCGAGCACGGAGCGCTGTGGCATGTGCCGGGAGGATACGGAATGCGTGAAGTGCTGGGAGGCGCGAAAGCAATTGTGGCCTCGACGAAAAAAGTTGCCGGCACGGGAGCGAGACTCGATATTCCCGTCACTCACATCAATGCTTCGTATGTGCGTAGCCATTTCGATTCCATGGAAGTCGGAGTGAACGATGCTCCACGCGCGGATGAGATTCTGCTCGCCCTGGTGATGACCACTGGTGCGCGTGTGCACGCCCGCGTCGGAGGCCTCAAGGCGTCTGAAGTCAGAGGGGAAGACGGATTGCGCTAAGGACAAGGCACGAAGACGAACACACCGAGGACGAAAGCATGAAGGCAAAGATCCGAAAGATTGCGACATTTGTGGAAGAAACGCAGCGCGAAATGGACCGCGAAATTTCTCCTCCAACCCGGCGCGCTGCGGCCGTAGCCGTGATCGAAAATCCGTGTGCCGGAAAGTACGTTGAAGATCTTTCGGAACTGATGGCCATTGGCGAAGAGCTTGGCGAACTGCTCACCGCTCGGGCGGTTGCGGCGTTGGGAATTGCAGGGCCATCTGCGGAAAGCTACGGCAAAGCGGCCGCAGTCGGCGAAAACGGAGAACTCGAGCATGCGGCTGCGATTCTCCATCCGAAGCTTGGAACTCCGGTGCGACGCGTCTTGGGCAAGGGTGCTGCGTTGATTCCATCATCCAAAAAGCGCGGCGGCATGGGAGTCGTGCTCGACATTCCTCTGGGCCACAAGGACGCCGCGTTCGTCCGTAGCCACTTCGATGGTATGGAGGTTCGCTTGAACGATGCGCCTCGGGCGAACGAAATCATGGTCGCGATTGCGGTAACGGACAGCGGGCGTCCGCTGGCTCGCGTCGGCGGGCTGACGAAGGATCAGATCAAGGGCGAAGACGGATTGCGATAACTCTTCTCTTAGTGCGCATCCGGTGCGCGCATAAGGAACGAAACATCACCGACTTTATAAAGGACCTTGCCTGGAGAATCCGGCGTGGCCGTGATCTTTCCCGCCCGAACCAAATCAAACGCGGCGACCAGTTGCGCCAGCACCGCTGGTTGAGCTACTGGAATGTTGTGCGCGCCCAGAACCAGCTTGATCGGTGGAGCGAGTGCGGCGAGGCGGCGAATGGAAGCGGAATAGGCACTCAGATCGGTCTCCGGCCGGAAGAGCCAGATGGGCGCCGGATAATACGTGTCGCCGGTGAACAGCAGTCCATGCGCGCGATCGATCAGAGAAATCGCGTCTGGCGTGTGGCCGGGCGTGACAATGACCTCGATGGTGCGGCCGCCGAGATCGAAGCGCTCTCCGTCATGCATGTACGCCGCGATCTTCCACGGCCGCGTGACGTAAGCCTTGGGATCGAATCCTCTCGGCAGTGAACCGCAGATCTGATCGGGAGTGATTTCCGCTTGCGCGTCTTCGCGAGAGCCCTTCGCGTTCGCGCGCGTGAAGTCCGTATCCATTCCGTAGACGGTATCGAATTGCCAGTTGCCTCCGACGTGGTCGTCGTGGGTGTGCGAATTGAGCACGATAATTGGCAGCTTGGTTAGTTCCTCCGTCACCTTCTTGATGTCACTGATGCCCATGCCGGTGTCGAACAAGAGCGCGCGCTTCTGGCCGATGATGAGGTATCCGATCGTCTCTTCGGCTTGGTGCGGTTCATAGATCGCGAAGACACCTGCTGCCGGTTTGTAGACTTCGAACCAGGGATCAGAGACAGGAACGCGCGCGAGGGTTTTGTACTCGGGCCGTGGGAGTGCACGGCACCAATCAGGAATCGAAGTTTGCGCGAACAGATGCGAGGCAAAATACGAGACGACGATGAGGACGAGAAGCCGTAGATGCGCTCGCTCCGACACTGTCGGCCTTCGCCTGGGCCGGACGGCCGAGGCGGCCGTCTCCACATAGTTCTTCTTCATGATCTCACCAGCTCCGGCACCCTCGTCGCTGGCGGCGTATTGCGACTGCGCTGAATGCTGACGTTCCCATCGGTAATCACCATGCCCACGCCAGCCAGGTCTCCTTTTTCAATACTGTCCAGCAGATTCTTTCCGGCGGATTGCTGCGCGGTGTCGAGGAATACGAAGGTGGCCTCGCGTCCGGACGCGACCAATCCGCAGGTAAGGCTGCGCATTTTGGCCGTGTTTCCCGTGGCGAGGCAAATCGCAACTTCCGCTGGAATTTCCCCCAGCGACGATAGCATCGAGATCATGCGAAGAATCCCCAGCGGTTGAACGCCCGATCCGGCAGGCGAATCAGTGCCGAGAATGACGCGGTGAAGCTGCTTCAACTCTTTCGCCGTTCGCAGCGCGAGCAGTCCTGCGCGCTCGTTGCCGTTGTGAACGATCTCAAGGGCGCGTGGCGAGCGCTCGCACAGCGCGACGATCTGATCGTCAGGCAAAGCGGTATGCCCGCCGTTGACGTGGCCGATCACGTCGGCGTCAGTTTCCAGAACCATATCCTTATCGATCAGACTGGAGCCGGGAATCGATGGGCCGCCCGTATGAATCGTGCTCTGGATGCCGTATTTCCGCGCCCACGCGACCATGCGGCGCCCAGTGACGCCATCCTTCACGCTGCCCAGTCCGACTTCGCCAAGAAACTTCACGCCGGCGGCGGCGAGTTCTTTGAAATCGTCTTCGACCATGCCTTGTTCAAGCACAGGCGCGCCAGCGTAAACCTTGACGCCTCCAGGACGAAACGCCTGGAAGGCGCGCTGCGCGAAGATCGCCATTGCTTTGAGACCGACGATGTCCTTCGGGCGGCCCGGTGTGTGAACTTCTCCGGCGGAGACCATCGTGGTGACGCCGCCATGCAGACAACTGTCGATCCAGCCGAGCTGATTTTGGCGAGGCGTCCAATCGCCGCATACCGGATGCACGTGACTGTCGATCAATCCTGGCGCGAGTGCGGTGCCTTTCGCATCGATCAGTGTAGTGGCGCCGGAGGTGTCGATGTCTTTCTCTTTGCCTACAGCCTGGATCAGGCCATCGATGGCGACAACGGTGTCGGCGTCGAGAATTGGCTGGTCCAGATCGCCGCTGAGGAGCTGTCCAATGTTGCGGATCACCAGCTTGTTGGCACCTGAAGGTTTTGCGTCGGCGTTGTGGCTCATGGCTCGGTTACGGGAAATAGGCGAACCCGCAAATCATACGCGACACTTCTTCGGGCGTGAAGCGAGCGGACCGGGCTGTGACAACGTTGTCAGCGCCGGAACAATGGTGGTACGCTCGGCCTTCGCAGGGAAGGAGGCTCATGGTTTCCCAAGATTTCATCTTCTGGGAAGTGGACGTGCAGGCTGATTTCATGTTGCCGGGCGGGCGCCTCTATGTGCCGGGCGCAGAGAAACTGCTGCCCAACATCCGGCGCCTCACTGATGCCGCGCGGAACGGGGAGGTATTCCTGGTTTCACACGGATGCTTTCATATCCCCAATGATCCCGAGTTCGAAATCTTTCCGCCCCATTGTGTGAAAGGAACCGCCGGGGCGGAGCTGGTGCCAGAGGCGCTTGCCGAAAAAGTCGTCCGCGTGCCGAATGAAGCCGCCGCAAAACTGCCGGGTGATTTATCCAAGTATCAGCAGATAACGCTGGAAAAACAGACTCTGAACATTTTCGAGAGCCGGCACGCCGACGCTCTCGTTCAGCGCCTCGGATCCCGCGCAGAGTTCGTGGTCTTTGGCGTGGTCACGGAATATTGCGTAAGCTTTGCCGCCAAAGGCCTGCTCGAGCGAGGCCGGCGCGTGGCCGTGGTTCAGGACGCGATCGAAACCCTGACACCGGAAGATGGGCAGAGGACGATGGCAGAACTGGCACAGCTAGGGGCGAGGCTGACGACCACGGAACACGCTCTCAGCGCCCTTAGGCGCTGAGAGTTCCAACTGGCTGCTAGTGGCCGTGATTGCGGTCATGGTCTTCGTGGTTATGGCGCCACGTCCAATATTCCTTCTGCTCGTTGGGTGGAAGCTTTCGGAAATCGCGGTCGCGGTCGCGATGAGTCTCCTCCGCCCAGCGATGGTAGTACACCACCTCGTCGTTGTTCCACACGTGATAGTCGGTGTAATAGGGATCATAGACCCGGTAGGTATGATGCTCGGCGCATCCGATACCTGCCAGAGATGAGGCCAAGCCAACGGCCAGCAGCAGCGAACTCCAACAGCGCGAGCCACCAATCATGTTTTCTCCTCTGAGAAAGTGAAACACTTCCTGGACTGATTAGTTGCTGAACCGGCGAACGCGGTTTGCTCCAAACCGCGGCCTAACGATTCCTTCCGAACGGTATTTCCTTTTCTTTCGAATACTTTTCAACCGGGTCGCCTTGTAATAGACTACTGTTTCGATATTGGGAGGAGATTCCACGTTGAGCGACCCATTGAGCGCACTGCTGGATTTGCCGGAGCAGGAAAAAACTGAGCGCGGGTTGGAGCATACGCCGCGCGAAATCTGGCAGCAACCCGACACATGGACCAAGACCTATGAGCGTTGCCAGGGTCACATTGCCGAACTGAACGACGTTCTGCGGCGCGCTGGTATTGGCCGGGGCAGCACTTCATCCCCAACCGTCTATCTGGTAGGCGCCGGCACGTCGGACTATACCGGCCGTGCGCTGGCTCCGCTGCTACGGCAGCGTTGGAGTTGCGACGTCTGGCCGATTCCAAGTACTACTTTGCTCACCGAATTCGAGGAATATCACCGCCCGGGAAGAGAGTATCTCTGGATTTCGTTTTCCCGCTCCGGCCAGAGTCCTGAGGGTGTGGCGCTGTTGGAGCAAGCGCTCGACCGGCATCGGGAAATCCGCCATTTGGTGATTACCTGTAACCAACAAGGGCCGATGGCACAACTCTGCTTGCGGCATCCCGATCGGGCCCTGGCCCTCGTGCTCGATGATGCTGTGAACGATCGCGGGCTCGCCATGACCAGTTCGTTCAGCAATATGGTTCTTGCCGGGCAGTGCGTCGGGCATTTGGAGGACTTCGCTCACTTCGGCGAGATGGTGGCGCAAATGAGCGAAATGGGCAGGAGATTCCTTCCGGCGGCAGCCGAAGCTGCTGAGTCTATCGCCTCGCTAGGATGTACTCGCGGCTGCTTTGTAGGCGCGGGAGCGTTGCGGGCGGTTTCCGATGAATCCGCGCTCAAGGTCGTGGAACTCAGCGCGGGCAAAGTCACCACCCTCGCCGAGACGCCGCTCGGGTTGCGGCACGGGCCGCTGTCGAGCGTCGACAGCCAGACATTTTTTGTGGCCTTCCTGTCGAGCGATGCACGACGCCACGGTTACGAACTCGATCTGCTCCGGGAGATCGATCGCAAACAGCTGGGACGTGTGCGGGCGGTGGTTACCGCGCGAGGAGATGGCGATGCGTCGTCGCTCGTAGATCACTGCCTGTCATTGAACTGCGCGGCAGATTTTCCTGACCGTTACCGCCCGGTGCTCGATGTGATGCTCGGCCAGTTGATCGGTCTTTTCGGGTCGATGCGCAACGGCCTCAAGCCCGACCAGCCAAGTCCGGGCGGAACGATTACGCGAGTCGTCGCGCCGATCAAACTCTATTCGTGAAATGAATGCGCTGCTGGTTTCGACCTGGCGGCCTATTCTGCTGGATGGTCAACTTCGTTGGAGCGCGGCACGAGTTGCCGGTAAACGTAGTCCGGCACGTCGCCGTTCCAATACCCTGCGGTCTTTGCGTATCCGATAATCCCCACGAACAACACTGCGATTCCCGCCGCCATTGCCCATGCGGGGAGGCGTCCATTGCGGGGAGTGCCCGTCCATCGGGGCAGAGCCAGTTGCAAGGCGTCTTCCGACGGACAGACCGCGACACATTCCAGGCATCCCGTACACTCGGCAGACTTGATCGTAACCAGTTTGTCGACCGGCAACGAAGAAGGGCAGACCTTGGCGCACTTCGCGCAATCGATGCAAGCGCCCGCGGAGCGGCGAATGCGCAACGGGCTCAATAGGGAAGCCATTCCGAGCAACGCGCCGTAAGGACATAAGTAGCGGCACCAGAAGCTCTGCACCAGCACCGACATCAGCACAAGAATGCCCAGCACGATCGCGGCAGTCTCGCCCAGATCGCGGAAGAAATTCAGCATGCGGACGTCTGCAATCACGCCATACGGACTTCGCATGAACTGTTCAATCGCGTCGGCCGACATGTTCGCAACGGCCCACCCAAAGAATCCGAGGAGCAGATATTTCAGGCTGCGCAGGGGAAGATCGAGCCAGCGCCGAAGGTGAAAGTTCCTGCCAAGAATCCACCGCCCGGCGCGCCAAAGATATTCAGAAAGAGTTCCGACAGGACAGAGCCAGCTGCAGAAAGCTTTGCGCAGAAGAAAAGCAATGGCAAGGAAAGTGACGAAAAGAAATAATGCGGCCGGATGAGTTGCCGGCACGTGTCCCGTAGCCCACCAGAATTTCAAGTTCATCAGGCCAGCGATGGGGAGCCAGCCTTCGACTCCTGCGGGACGCAGCATGGTGCGGTCGTGGGTGCTGGTTTCGAGGTGCCGGACCCAGAAGTAAAAGATCGCGCCGAGCCAGGCGTTCAGCAGCAGAAAGGTAAATTGAAAAGTCCGGCGCAGCGCTTGCGAACGATCGGGCACGGCGCGCCGGACCAGTTTTGTCCGCAGCCTGGAGAGTTTGATTCCCGACTCGTCGGCGCCGAGATTCGCCTGCCGCTCGTGCGACAGTCCCGCATACGATTCATCGACCTGATGCCCGATCGCCATGACGCCGTCGAAACCTCTACGCCTTCACGGCTTCTTGCGCGGCCGGCTCATAGGTGCAGAACGGGTCGGTGCCCAAGGCGTCGCCGGTGTGCGCAAACGCGCGGGCGCGGGATCCTCCGCAGATGTGGCTGTATTCGCAGGCTCCGCACTTGCCGTGAAACTGGTCGGGAGAGTGCAGGGCGCGGAACGTGTCGGAGTTGCGATAGATGTCGACCAGCGATCCCGTGCGCACGTTGCCGCAATGCAATGGCAGGAAACCGGAAGGATAGACTTCTCCCAGGTTCGATACGAAGACGATGCCGTGGCCGTCGCGAATCTGGAAGCCTTTGTAAACCGAAGTCGCTTTCATGTCGGGAGTGGCCATGCCGGAGGCGCGCATCTGGTTGATCGCGATGCGCCGATAGGACGGAGCTTCCGTGGTCTTGACCAGGAAGGGCGAGTGGGCAGAGAGATCGAACACCCACTTCATGATGGCTTCGCCACGTTCGGCAGAAACTTCGTTCAAGGCCTTGCCGCGTCCCACCGAGATCAAGAAGAACAGGCTCCAGCGCATCACCGGAAAACTGGTGCGCAGCAATTCGTAGATGGCGGGCAGATCGTCGGCGGTTTCCTCTGCGACCAGAGTGTTGACCTGGATGGGAATCCCCAGGCGTCCGCAATGTCGGGCAGCTTCCATGGTGCGCTCAAAGGTGCCGGCGACGGCGCGGATGTTGTCGTGCTTCTCGACCGAAGAACCGTCGAGGCTGAGTCCCATGCTCTGAATCCCGTGCGCTTTCAACTTTGCAATTGCTTCGTTCGTCAACTCGGGAGTGGCGCTCGGAGTGATGGAAACTTCCAAGCCGAGGCCATTGGCGTAGTCGATGAGCGGATAAATATCCTTGCGGCTGAGCGGATCGCCGCCTGTCAGGATCAAGTGCGGCAGAGGATCGCCGAATCCGACAAGTTGATCCAGGAATTTCTTGCTCGCTTCGGTGGTGAGTTCGAGCGGATTTGCGTTTGGCATCGCCTCGGCGCGACAGTGTTTACAGGCGAGTCCGCAGGCCTGGGTCATTTCCCAGTAGACCAGCATTGGATTTCTAGAAAAGTCCTGGGCGATTTTGCCCATTCCCGGATGATTACCAGTGATCCCCATCACGTTCCCCCTTCGGCGAATGACTCTGAAAGAGCACCCACAAGCAGTCTCAGGTTACGTTTGGAAGTGGGAAAAGGCTGTGATTTGAATCACACCGGCAAGTGACTCATCTCGCAGAAAGCAGTGGAGAAAGCGGCTGGGATGGGGATCGAGCAGGAATGAAATTCGGATTGTGCCGCTGAAAGAAGGAGCCGTTTTGGGAAGTTTACCCTTTGATAACTCCCTCCCCCTCTGCCCCGGTCTATTGGAATCAGGATTCGAAATCTAATCTATGGGCTGCAATCACTTAGGGGCAAAATCTTGAGCCCCAAGGAGTTACAGTCCGAGATCAGATCCCGTGAGTCTGAAGGCAGTATTGCGGAAGAAAACTTCTCAGTCAAGGTCAGATGAACATAGCTGGAGGCTAATTCTGTGGAAAACACGTGACTTGAAGGGCAGCCTCGAAGATGTGAGTTGTAACGCCGATTTGAGGGCGGAACTTCTTCTTGGTCATGCAGCTGGCTTCAAGGTCTCGTCGATGGCCACCATAATTTTTCCGTCGACAATTTTCACAGGATAGGCGGCGACTCCTATTCCAGCCACAGGGTGGGTCTGACCGGTGGTGACGTCATACTTCCAGCCATGTCCGCGGCAGGTGACGATGTTGCCCTCGAGCTTGGAAATTCCGAGCGATACTCCGTGATGAAGACAGGCGTCATCTGTCGCATAGACAGTTCCACCTACGTTGAAAAGCGCGATCTCCTTGCCCTCCACCGAAACCGATCGGTTCCTTCCGGGAGGAAGTTGGTCCAGATTCGCGACCTCGATATAGTTCGCCATAGTTAGGCCGCCTGCTTGCTCAACGAGTGGCGTTCCATTTCCTCCGCCAGGATCGGCAGGCCCAGATTAAAGGTCTGCACGCCTTGAGCGACGCAGAGCTTCAGCACTGCCATGATCTCCTCCATGGTTGCGCCTGCCTTCAGCGCGTTTTGGATATGGCGTCGCGTGCCGGGCGCATACATGTGGGTGACGGACGCATCGAGGGCGATGCTGAGGAGTTCAACTTCCTTGGGCGACATAATTCCACTTTTGTAGATGCTGGCCCCCATCGCCATGAACTCGTCGGTGAATAGCGGATCGAGGGCGAAGAACGGATCCCACGCCGTGTTCCACTGTCCTATCTTCCGCATGGCGTCGCAGGCCGGGGTCGGCTCGGTGTTGGCTTGTGGAGCCGGTTGCACATTCGCCGCTTTGGCTTCTTCCAAAACGATGGGAGCAGCCATGCTGCAGGAGTGAATCGACAAGACCGATCCGCACTTGAGGGCGAACAAGATCTCGTCCCGAGTCGCGCCGGCTTCGAGCGCGGCACGGATGTGGTGGCGCGTTCCCTCCGGATTCAGATTCGTGCAAGCGGCATTCAGGCTGATGCTGACCAGCTCGACAAACTTGCGGGGCAGAACGGAGTGGGTCCACGGATTCGTGCTCATTCTGAGGCAGAGTTCGGCAAATATCGGATCCCATTCGCGCAGTGCGTCCAAAGATGAATCCCAGGGGCCCGCGGGCATATCTGTCACCATGTCCGCATTTTGCTTATATCCCGGTGTCTCGCTCATGACGTTCTCTCCTGCGCCGCAGCGCACGATTTATAAGATTTCGTTCACGATGGCCCCACGGCACACACAGGCCGGGCCTCACGGAGATTCACGTGGGCCTCACGGTCTGACATGCTGGCAGGGCCCGGCGCGAGAAAGGTGGAGTCCTGCCCTTGATCGCAGGAGCAGGACTCGGCCTTCTTAGGCGACCTTTACTGTGATCGGGAGCTCCAGATCCTTCTCCCACTCGCCAGCGTGGATGTGTCCGCACCCGCCCTGCGCGGCCGGATGGTACATTCCGTCCGTTTCATGCACAAGGAACCCCATGTTGCCGGGTCGACGGTTGGGCGGCAGGCCCAGATTGGCGAGCGTCTCCTCGGTGGATTTGTAGGTGACGCCGATCTTCAGCATCTGGCGGGCTTGCTCGGCGGTCGCAATGGGACGACCCAATTCTTGTGCCATCCGCACATGCCGCTCGATCATTTGGATCGTCGTCATGCGCACGCCCTTCGTTGTGTTCCATAGATTGTCTTCGATACCTGCCCGAGTGTGTTGTCCGAGAGCAATGCAAATCGCGGCAACGGGGTGCGACAGACGGAATGTAGTCTGGTAGGTAAAGAAAGAACCGTGCGGTGTGCGACGGATCAGCTCCATCAGGTCGAACGGATTCGCCCCGCACACGCCCCCTCCGCCGATGCTGAAGAAGCCGTTCATCGGGCCCGTGTAATAGCCCTTGCGAATGAGGCGCTCCACCAATTCGAGACCGTGCACGTGGGGCAGAGCGAAGTACGGCTGGATGCCGTGGGCGACCATGCGCTTGATGTTCTCCAGATAGAAGTCCGGGGTCGAGTCAGCCACAAGGTTGGCCATCGCGTGGATCATGGCCGGATTCGCAACTCGGGTTCCCTGAAAGGCATCATCGGGCGGATGGAGTGCTGTCAGATCGTAAAGGCTAGAGCCGCAGGCCACCGTGACCTGGTCGGGCTTAGGATCGATTTCGGCCAGCTTGTGGCGAGAGTCGTAGCTTTGGAACTTGGCTTCCTCACCCGGCTCGGGGGCAAACGAGATTGATCCGCCGAGTTGGAGGACCATTTTCGGCACGGCATTGCGCAGACGACCGACCTGATCGCTGTATTCATTGAAGTTTTTGGAGATGTGTCCGGTCTTCGGGTCACGCACATGGATGTGCAGGAGGGTTGCGCCGGCGTTGTAACAATCGACCGCGGCCTGAACCTGTTCGTCCCAGGTGACGGGAAGTTTTTGTTCGGGGGTGCAGTCGCCCGGCAACCAGACCGGACCATAGGGGGCGGCGGTGATCATCAAGGGTGCCTGATTCTCAGGCAGCAGCGAATCATCGGTGAAGTACATAGAGGATTTCTCCTTTTCGACCTCGCTTGACGGGTCGGGCATGGTACGTGGTTCTAAAAGATCCAGCAAAGGGAGAAACGGTTCGGCGAACTTTCCACGAACGACTTTCCGCGAGAATAGGTTGGAAGCGGGAAGTCGGGATACTGTCAGAAAGTACAGCCACTTTGCAGCGGGGCGGAGCGTTTCGCGCCGAATTTCTTCCAGATGATGGTTGGAGTTCGCACCGGAACTTCAGGATGAGTCGTTTATCAAAATGCGCGATTTTCCGGTGTAACTGGCACTATTACCAGTATGCCCGGGAAGCTCGCCGGTCCTATGATCGGGTGTGACTCAAGCGCACTCCGCAACCGGGCAAACCATCTCGCGCTACCGGGTCCTGGAAGAGTTGGGAACCGGCGGCATGGGAGTCGTGTACAAGGCTCAGGACAACGAACTGGGCCGGTTCGTCGCATTGAAGTTCCTGCCTGAGCATGCCGCTCAAGACCCGATTGCCCTGGAACGTTTCCGCCGCGAAGCACGAGGGGCATCTGCGCTCAATCACCCCAACATTTGCACCATTTATGAAATTGGCAGTCACGAGGGCCAGGCGTTTATCGCGATGGAGTACCTGGATGGCGTGACGCTGAAGTACCTGATCAGTGCCGGCACCCTGGATACGGAACGCATTGTCGCCATAGCGATTGAGGTCGCCGATGCGCTCGATGCGGCGCACAGCGAAGGAATCATCCATCGTGACATCAAGCCTGCCAACATTTTCGTCACCAAGCGGGGGCATACAAAGATCCTCGATTTTGGCCTCGCGAAAAGCATGGCTCCGGAGAGCATCGCAAGCCAGATCGCGGCGCAGGCGACGCAATCGCTGGGCTACATCACCGATGAACATCTCACCAGCCCCGGGATAGCCCTGGGAACGATGGGCTACATGTCGCCCGAACAAGTGCGGGCCAAGAAATTAGATGGGCGGACCGATCTGTTCTCTTTCGGCGTGGTTCTCTACGAAATGGCGACGGGCCGCTTGCCGTTTCAAGCGGGCAGTTCCGGCCTGATCCTGGAAGCCATCCTGAACCGCAATCCAGTTGCTCCCTTGCGAATCAATCCGGATATTCCCCAGGGCCTCCAAGAGGTGATCCATCGCGCCCTGGAGAAGGACAGCAATCTGCGCTATCAGCATGCCGCCGATATGCGCGCGGAACTGCAACGCCTGAAGCGCGATACTGACTCGGGGCGTAGGACGGCGGAACTGGAAACAGAATCGATCCCCGTACCGGAAACCAGTCGTGAAACCTCGACCGGCAAGGGGAAGGCGCGGACTTCCTCGGTGCCTACCGGCGGCCTGCGTTCACCGCGAGTCTCCAAGATCATTGACTCGCTCGCCGTTTTGCCCTTCGAAAATGCCAGTGGCGATCGTGAGCACGAATACCTGAGTGACGGCATCACGGCGAGTCTGATCAATATTCTGGCCACGGTTCCGAAACTGCGAGTGATGGCGCAGAGCACAGTGTTTCGATACAAGGGCCGGGAATTGGATGCTCTCGCCATCGGCCGCGAACTCAATGTGCGCGCCGTGCTCACGGGGAAAGTGATCCAAAGCGGGGGCTCTTTGCGCATTGGAACCGAATTAGTCGATGTGGCTACCGGCTGTCAGTTATGGGGAGCGCAATACGATCGCAAGCCTGGCGACATTTTTGCCGTGCAAGATGACATTTCGAACGAGATCTCCGAGAAGTTGCGATTGCAGCTGACCCGGGCAGAAAAGAAACGCCTCACCAGACGCCACACTGAGGATGCCGAAGCCTACCGGCTTTACCTGAAAGGCCGTCATCATTGGAACCGATGGACCGAGGAAGGGTTCTACAAGGCGATCGAATATTTTCAGCAGGCGGTGGAGAAGGATCCGGGCTACGCCCTCGCCTACACCGGGTTGGCTGACTCCTACGTTCTGCTGGGCTGGAACAGCTACTTGCCACCGAAGCAGGTGTTCCCCAAAGGTAAAGCCGCGGCGATCACCGCTCTTCGCCTCGACCCTGAACTCGTCGAAGCTCACACATCTCTTGCGGCGCTCTTATGGCTGCACGATTGGCAGTGGGGCCAGGCCGGGTCGGAATTCAAGCGCAGCCTCGAACTAAGCCCAACCTACCCTACTGCCAACCATTGGTACGCGGAGTTCTTGATGACGATGGGGCTGCACGAAGAGGCTCTTGGCAGGATGAAGAAGAGCCAGGAGATCGATCCGTTATCGCTCATTATCAACGCCGCGGTGGGATGGGCCCTTTATCATCGCCGCAAATTTGATGAAGCGATCGAACAACTCCGGAAAACTGTCGAATTGGATCAAAACTATCCCGTCGGCTACTGGATTCTCGGTCTCGTGTTCAGGAAAATGTCTCGTGACGACTTGGCAATCATCGAAGGGGAAAGTTCGGTGAAGCTGTCGGGCGGGAGTCCAATGATGCGGGCTGCGCTCGCGCAAAGTTTCGCCACGGCCGGCAGGGCAAAAGAGGCAAGTCAGATCCTGGACGATCTGACCGAACTGGCAAAGGAAAGGTATGTCGCACCTTATTTCCTTGCCGGGATTTACGCCGGACTCGGACAAAACGAGCGCGCGATGGAATGCCTGGAAAGATCCTACGAAGAGCACTCCCACTGGCTGATCTATCTTCATATCGATCCAGGCATGGACGGCTTGCGGGGCCACCCGCGTTTTCAAAACCTCTTGGGGCGTGTCGGGCTTCCCTCGCAGATGCCCGCAATCTGCGCCTGAGGGACGCATGAGTGAGCATCGTAAGAGGTTCCATCCTTAACGATGAGAGATCCGGGCTGATCGCGAGTTGACGATTCTTTTACAATTCGTAGACATTAACTACCCTCGCCTCGCATACGCTCCTCGCTGATTCCGTATGCTGGAGAAGCGCGATGAAGTCTTTGCTGCGAACCCTCTTCTCTCTGGCGATGCTTTTTTGTTTCGCCCTGTCCTCGTGGGCCGTAACGTCTGGTACCGAATACAAGTTCCGCGGCGTTCCTGATGGCTCGCAACCCAATGGCGGGCTGGTTAGCGACGGAGCCGGAAATTTTTACGGTACGACCTCCGGCGGGGGCCGCAGCGAGTGCGGCTTTAGCACGCCGTTCTGCGGAACAGTGTTCAAATTGTCGCAGAGCACCACCGGCCAATGGAAGGAGACTATCCTCTACAAATTCACAGGCGGAGCGGACGGTGGCGGCCCGTCTGGCTCTCTTGTGTTTGACGCGGCCGGCAATCTTTACGGCACGACGGTTTCAGGCGGCAACCTCGAAACCTGCAATCAAGCGGGATGCGGAACCGTCTTCAAACTCTCCCCAAACCAAAGTGGTACGTGGACGGACACCACCCTCTATGATTTCCTCGGCAACACCGATGCAGAACAGCCGGGCACGGGAGTGATCTTCGATTCGGCCGGGAATCTTTATGGGGCGGCCGGAGGCGGATGCATCGTTTTATGCAATGGCACGATTTTCAAGCTGTCGCCCAATGAGAACGGAACGTGGAGCGAAAGCATCATTTATACGTTTCTGGGCGATACCGACGGCGGATTTCCGAATGCGCTGACGTTGGATGGGAAGGGGCATTTATTTGGAACAACGTTCAGTGGCGGCGCTTCGGAGCCGCCCTGCGGCTGTGGCACCGTGTTCGAGATGACGCGTTCCTCCGGCGGTCAGTGGACGAAACAGATCCTCTACAGTTTTACCGACGGACTGGACGGCGGGTTTCCCAGCAGCGGAGTAACTATGGACAGTGCAGGGAATCTCTATGGGGAAACCTATGACGCCGGATCGTTCGCCTGCCCGCAAAGCGGTTGCGGCGTGGTTTATCAACTCGCGTCCGTTTCCGGCGAATGGAAGCTGAGTCTGGTGCACACTTTCAACGGGCTCGACGGTTCCAAAGGGAGCCAGCCGGCGGGCGGACTGACGTTCGACAGCGAAGGAAATCTATACGGCACCACCAGCGGTGGCGGCAACCTGACATGCAACAACGGCAATGGTTGTGGCACGATCTTCAAGTTCTCCCCGAAAAGCGGAGGGGGCTTCGCTTTCAGCCTGCTGGCGGCATTTAACGGCACGTCTGGAGCTGGTGCGAATTATGGTGTGATCTTTGACGCGGGAACTCTTTATGGCACTACATTCTCCGGCGGAAATCCGAATTGCGCGCCGAATGGCTGCGGCGTCGTATTTGCGATTATGCCGTAGTTGGCGTGAGCCCGCTCGCCATTCGCGCGAGCCCCGCAACCAAGTCTTACGCTAGTTGGCAGAGCTAGAGCCGCTCTGCGTTATGGCCCGCCGCGTCCGAACTGGGGCTCATCGACCGGAAACCCCGCTCTGTACGATATGCGCCTCGTTGCCGGGTCAACGCGAGCTATCGGGATTTTTCACCAGTGATGGCTCATCGGATGTACGATTCAAACATTCGAAATCGATTACCGGTTTGTCGGCAGTAACGCAAACCGAACGGGGCCAGAGGATGCTTGGAAACGACTCGTCAAGTGGCTGTGCTTCAGCTTGGGAAAAGCACGCGTGACAAACTTCAGAAGCCGCATTTTTGACTGCCAGCCGTATCTTGATTCCCGGTCGACGTGGCTTGTGGCGTGCGCCACAATCGCATTGTCGTACCTTGTCCCATCTCTGATAGGGCTGCTGGCTTCGAATCCCCAGACGGTATGGCCGCTATGGCCAGGTTGCGCGATTCTAGTAACCGGCTTGTTGCTGATCCGCGCCAGCCTCTGGCCACTCGTTATCCCGGCATCCTTTGTTGGATTTGCGGTTGCGGACCTGCAGGCAGGCGTGCCGCTGAGTTCGATTGTCCGATTCATACCGGGTAATACCGTCGAAGTGCTGATTTCGGCGATTGGTCTTCGATATTGCTTCAATGGTGTGCCCCGGCTCAACAGCGTGAAAGCCCTGGCCCAGTATTCGTTCTTCGCCATCGTCCTCGCGCCGTTTGCAGGAGCATTTCTAAGCGCGCATGGCGTGGTCCGCGACTATTGGATGGGCTGGAAGATTGTTGCCTTGTCCGAGGTTCTCGCCTTTGTCACGGTGACCCCGGCCCTTTTGAGTTGGGTGATCGAAGGGCGTGTATTGATGCGAAGATCGCGTGCCCATCACTTTGAGGGCGTGATGCTCATCGCGGGGCTGTTTCTCGTCAGCTACATCGTGTTCACGGTCCCTGAGGACAGCAGATCGCCTGCGTTGTTCTATGCTCTGGTGCCGTTTCTGCTCTGGTCCGCATTGCGATTTGGATGGTTAGGAGTCAGCACTTCGCTGATTGCAGTGACCTCTCTATCCATTTGGGGAGCAGTTCATGGCCGAGGACCGTTTTCCGCCATGGTGCCCCTCACCGACCCTCTGCCCCTGCAGACGTTTCTGGTTTTCGCTTCGATCCCTTTCATGGTTCTGGCAGCCCTCGCCGAGGAACATCAGCAATCTGCGCAGATAGTTCGGGAGAGCGAAGAGCGCTTCCGGTTGGTTGCCAACACGGCCCCGGTCATGATCTGGATGACTGGAGTCGACAGGCTCACCACCTACGTGAACCAGACGTGGCTGAAATTCACCGGGCGGCCGTTTGAGGCAGAGCTAGGAAGCGGCTGGGCGGAAGGAATCCACAGCGAAGATCGGGAGCGCAGCCTGAAAGCCTACTCGGAGGCGTTCGATCGGCGGCAATCGTTTGCGATGGAGTATCGCATCCGGCGAAATGATGGAGAGTTCCGTTGGATCGCCGACAGCGGTGTGCCGAGATTTAACCCGGACGGCAGTTTTGCCGGCTACATCGGATCCTGCCTGGACATCACCGATCGAAAGGTGGCAGAGGAAGCTCTGGCCAGCGTGGGGCGCAGGTTGATTGAGGCTCATGAAGAAGAGCGCACACGGATTGCAAGAGAACTGCACGACGATATCGAGCAACGGGTCGCATTGCTGTGTGCAGAACTAGAACGCTGCAATCATCAAGCCCCTGGCTCGGCGGTCGATATGCACGAGTATCTCCAGCTTGCCTGTCAACGCGTAGCTGATCTCGGTGAAGACATTCAGGCGCTGGCGCATCGTCTTCATTCTTCGAAGCTGGAATACCTGGGTCTGCCGTCTGCGGCCAAGAGCTTCTGCGGTGAGTTGTCTCAGCAGCGCAATGTCCGAATTGAATTCAAGCATTCGGATATCCCAGCCGGACTATCGAAGGAGACCTCGCTTTGCTTATTTCGAGTCCTTCAGGAAGCTTTGCAGAATGCGGTAAAGCATAGTGGTGGGCGGGACTTCGCGGTGGAAATGCGCGGCACTGAAGACGGAATCCGTTTGATTGTTAGTGACTCAGGAACCGGTTTCGATTGGCAGCACGCGGTCCATGGTCGAGGGCTCGGCCTGATCAGCATGCGGGAGCGTCTCCGCTTGGTGAATGGAGAATTGTCCATCCAATCGGAACCGGGTCGTGGCACGACAGTTCTGGCCTGTGTTCCCCACGGACAGGGAGATCCTTCCATCGCGGTCGCTGAATAGAACAGTTCTTGCGGCGCCGGAGGAGAGACTGGTCGCGTCTTGTTTTCTTGGGCCTATTTTGTAGGGCTGCGATAGCCCTTGCGGCTGCGAACGCTCAAACCCTTCTGATTTCGCGCCCCAACTTTGATCGTGCGGTAATGCCCATCGGGCGTGAAGGCTGCCGGTTTGTAAGAGACTGCGTACTGGCTGCGCAACTCTTCCTGAATGGTGTTGAACGCCTCAGCGACTCCGCTGACCTGTGAGGGCACGAAAGATTTCCCTCCAGTGGCTTCTGCAATGCGTTCCAGGGTTCTGTTGCCGCGTCCTCCAGATCTGGCCGGATTGGTGCTAATGGTGTAGACCGCGACCTCGGCTTGTTGCGCCATCTCAATCGCTTTTTCAAGAGTGACCGCACTTGCATTGTCGTTGCCGTCACTCAGCAAGATGATCGCGCGCCGGACAGCTCCGGACTGCGGCTGCTTGAGCAGTTTCTCCTGGCAAGCATAGTAAAGAGCATCATAGAGTGCCGTGAGACTGCCTGCGTGGAGCGTGCGAATGCCGCCAGAAAGCTTTTCGATATCGTCGGTGAAGTCCTGTGCGACCTTGGGAGTCAGGTCAAAGCCGATCACAAAGGCCTGATCATACTTCGGGCGAATCGTCTCTTTCAGAAACTCGATGGCCGCCTCCTGCTCGAATTTGAAGCGAGCCGTGATGGATTCGCTGGCGTCGATCAACAGGCCGACTTGCAGAGGAAGATCCGTCTCGCTGCTGAAGCTCAGGATCTCCTCCGGCGGCTTTTTATCGTCGAGAATGGTGAAGTCATCCTTCTTTAGATCCTTGATGTACCGGCCATGCTTGTCCGTGACGGTGAAAACCAGGTGAATTTCGTTTGCCTTGGTACGCACGGTGTAGACCGGTTGATCGGTGCTCGCCGGCGCACTGGAGCCAGGAGTCTTTCCATCCGCATTCTGTGATTGCGTGGTTTGAGGCCCAGCCCCAAAGGTCGGCCCACTCTGCGCTGGCCCGTGCGCACAAATCGCAGGCAGGAACAGAGTAAGACCGAGTAGGGAGGACGCGATGGGAAAGTTCATGGGTTTCGTGCTGGCATTATGGCTGAGTCCAGGCGGCAAGCAACTGTCAATTGCAACAGGCGCAGCAGGCGTGCAAGCGATGGCGACTCTTCGCTAACTGAAAACAGCCATGTTAGACTCGAGACCGAAAATAGTTATGCCGTTCAGCTATGTCGTTTACAGGGAGCAACATCTGATAGTCAGTACTGGTTCGGATCGGGTGACGTGGGAGGAAATCAAAGACCGTCAGGACCAAACCAAGACGGATCCCAACTTCAATCCGGAATTCAATCAAATCGTAGACCTGCGCGCGGTTACAGGATTCGACATGACGAGCGACCAGGCTCGGATGCTGGCGCGCCGAGCGATCTTTTCCAGCACGTCGCAGCGCGCCTTTGTTGCCGCGAACCCCGCTATATTCGGTGTGGGAAGGATGTGGGAAGTCTTCAGTGAACTCTCACACAATCCGTCGCAAATCCGCGTATTCTACGACCTTCCTTCTGCCTTGAGATGGCTCAGCCTGGAGAGCCTTCCGCAGTAGCCCCGTAGACAACCGTCTGCCTGTTACATCTGACAGTAGCGCCACCTCATGCGCCTTCCTAAGTTTGACGACCCCACTCGTGCGAAGGAGAAGAAACATGGCAGCCCTACCGATCCGCAAAGACAAAGAAGACAATTGGCTTCCAGCGCCAAAGAACGACTTCAAATTGGCTCTGCGTCTCTACGTGCCGAAGAAATCAGTCGCCGACGGCACGTGGAAACCCGCTCCATTAGAGCGAGTTAAATAGAAACTGCTGGCGAGTATGTGGCGGCGCGTTCGATGAGTTGTCGGTGTCGTCTGTTGTGGTCAGGCGTTGGCTTCCGGGCCGGTTCGGATATGATGCTGCTGCCAATCTTGGCTTCCCGGGGGATCGCCCATGAGCCTCACACGAATTGCCCTTGCTTCGATCGCAGCGTTTGTCGCGTACTTTGCGGTCGGCGGCCTCATCTTTGGGCTGTTGCCATTGATGAGGAATGAATTCCTCAAGTATCCGAACGTCTATCGATCGGAGGAGGGAATCAAGAGCACCATGCCCATAGGAATGGCATTTATGTTCCTGGCCATGATGGTTCTGGCGG
The DNA here is from genome assembly GCA_963844525.1 of uncultured Acidobacteriaceae bacterium. GTDB lineage: Bacteria > Acidobacteriota > Terriglobia > Terriglobales > Acidobacteriaceae > Sulfotelmatobacter. The sequence continues at coordinate 357,367 of CAWJOM010000001.1, forward strand.
TGCTCTACGCGATGCTATATCAGGGAGGCTCGGGCGTCGTCGAAGGCGCACGATTCGGCGCACTGATCGGAGTCTTCGCGATTGGTTCCTTCGTCGTGCACAACTATGTCAACCTTCAGATTGGGGTCAAGTTGACGGTGCAACAAGGGGTTGCCTATTTCGCGGAATGGGTGATCGTTGGCTTGGTGATTGGTCTCGTCTATCGCCCTGTGCGTTGAGTCCTTCGAAATCAGACCTTAGCTCTCACGTGGGAAACTAGCGACTGATCCCAGCAAAGAATTGCCCGGATCCAGGGGTGAGCACTTGGACCCGGGCGGGGCTGTTCCGTGTCAGGGGCGAACCTTAGAGGGGGGACACTCGACGAGCCGGCTGAGCCAGACTTGCCGGTGAGCGGATCACTCACCCTCATTACAGGTCGCGGTGCCAGTCGGGCAGCGCGGGTTCGCTTTGTCGGAACAGCAATCCTCCGACTCGAACATCAACTACTTCTTCTGCTACTTCTTTTGTGCTTCGCGGATGTAGGAAACCACCATCTTCACCTGGTCCGGTGTCAGACCCTTGGTGGCGAATGCGTGCGAAGCCTTCTTGTCTTTGCCGCCGTTGGCAATCATGTCGGTCAGATCGGCGTCAGAGGCCTTCTTGGCATCATCAGAGATCAGGCTCGGAATCTTGGCAGCCGGTTTCCCTGCGAGGTCCGCACCATGACACATGGCGCATTTTGCTTTGTAGGTGGACGCGCCGTCATCAGCGGCCCAGGACAGATTGGGAAGAATGAGGAACAACGCCAGCGCGATCATCACGATCAGGATTACGAGCTTCGACATCTTCATGATTGCTTTTTCCTTTCAGAACCTTAAGTTGTCTCGCAGCCGGTTCCACGCTGAAGCAGGTGAATCTCGCGGTCAAGCTTCGAGACCAGATTAAGAACGAACTAATCGTCAAGCAGTTTCGACGGGGAGGGGGGTGTTGGTCAGTGATTATGATCACTGACCGGCGTGATTGCGGAGCGACTCTAAGTCCATGTGGAACAAGCAGATCGTGTGAAAAGACTCGCGGTCCGCGCCATATGCCGCACTGTGGGGAGTTCAGGCCTGCTCGCGTTGCGTTTTGGGCGCGCAAGTCACTGGAAATAAGGGGATTGCCATAGTCGTGATGAGATGGATCTTTGGCAAGCCGCTTGCGGTTCCATGATTGCAGCTCGCGCCCGAGGTTATTGTCTTGGAACCCACACTCATGGTGATCGGCCTGAACCACCGCACGGCCCCGTTGGCTATGAGAGAGCGTTTCTGGATCAGTGAAAACCGGCGCTACGAAGTCCTGCGCCTGCTGAAGAGTGCGGAAGGCATTGAAGAAGTAGTCGTTCTTTCGACCTGCTGCCGCACTGAATTCCTGGTCTGGGCGAGCGAGCCTTCTCTGGCGGCGAATTCGCTTCTTCAGTTTCTGGGAAGCGAACACGGACTGAAACTCACCGAATGGGAACATTTCTACCGCCTCCTCGACGAAACAGCCTTAGCCCACACTTTTCGCGTGACCTGCGGACTTGACTCGCTGGTGTTGGGTGAGCCGCAAATCGTGTCGCAGGTGAAAGCTGCATGGGAGCAGGCGCGCACGGTGGGTGCGACCGGACGCTTCCTGGACGCGGTGATCGAGAAGTCGCTAGGCGTCTCTAATCGGGTTCGTTACGAGACGGCGATTGAAAAGCTGGCAGTCTCGATTCCAACGGCGGCCCTCGATCTGGCCCGCCAGGTTTTCGGATCTCTGAAGGGTAGAAGAGTCCTGCTGCTGGGAACGGGAAAGACGAGCGAACTCTCGGCCCGCCAGATGGCGGATAACGGCGCGGGATCGGTCGTGGTCATCGACCAATCGCAAGCACGCGCGAACGAACTGGCGGAAAGGCTGGGGGGTACGGCGGCATCGCTGGCCGACCGCTGGAAATGCATGCTGAGCGCGGACATCGTGATCAGCGCAACCGGATGTCCCCACGTGGTTTTGACCCGCGAGGAAGCGGAGAGAATCGCGGCAGAGCGCAACCGCGTCGCGCTCGTCATTCTCGACATTGGGATGCCGCGCGATGTAGAACCGGACGTTCGCCGCGTCGACGGAATTCTGCTCTACGACCTTGAGGGTTTGGAGCGCGCAGTCAAGAGCACCGCTGGGGAGCGAACGACGGCGGCGCGCGATGCAGAACAGATTATTGCTGCGGAGGCGCAAGCGTTCCGCAGCAAACTGAAGGCGGAGACGGTCGTGCCCACGATCGTGGCCCTGCGCCAACGCCTTGACCAAATTTGCCGGCAAGAACTGGAGTCCTTCATCGAAGAGCGCGGGCCGTTTACCCGGGAGCAGGATCAGTCGCTTCACGCAATCACAGCGCAGGTCATACAGAAGATTGCCAGCTCCCTGGCTCGCGAACTCAAGGAACTTCCAGAGAAGGAGGAACAGGAACGGATGACCGCAGCGGTCACACGCCTGTTTCACCTGGAACCGCCGAAACCGGCGCTTGCCGGCACCAGATCGGAGAACGCAAATGAACGAAGCAAAGAACGTGCAGTCGCCATCAACTATTAGTCCCGCCGGAGCCGGGGCAGGAGCCTGGACGGGAGCACAGGCCTACGTGCTGGCAGCATTCTGCCTGCTGCTCGGCGTGGCTCTGGGGTATCTGTTCCGGGGATCGGCGTCGGCCACGGCGCAAGCTGCCGCTACGACAACCACGCAGCAGGGAAGCAGCGTCCAGCCGCAGTCTGATCCGAAGCTTCAAGCTGCGCTGGCGCAGGCCGCCGCTCCATTGCTCGAGGCAGTCAACAAAGATCCCAAGGATTTCGACTCTCTGGTGAAGCTGGCCAATCTGTACTACGACGGGCAGCAGTTCCCTGACGCGATTCAGTACTACGAGCGCGCGCTGGCGATTCATCCTGACAATCCGGATATTCGCACGGATATGGGCACCGCCTATTGGTATACGGGGAATGCAGAAAAGGCCTTGGCCGCGATGGAGATGTCGTTGAAATATCGGCCGGGACATCCGCAAACGTTGTTCAATCTGGGATGGGTGCGGTGGCAAGGGAAGCAGGATCCCAAGGGTGCGATCGAGGCCTGGCAGCAGTTGCTGAAAGCGAATCCGGATTATCCGCAAAAGCAGCAGGTCGAGCAGTACATCGCCAAGGCAAAAGAACATGCTTCGCGCGGCTAGTCATTCCTAAGGATTGGCGTTTTTCATATCCGCTCATAACAGCGCCAGGGGGCTTCCCGAAAAGAAGCCCTTTTTCTTGCAAGTTGAGTTACCCGCCAGGTTACTGGGTTTACAAATCTTGACTCATCGGTTGTAGAAGTTGGCGTTCGGCGGGGATATCATAGACATGCCTCTTGCTAGTTAGGTAAGAGTTCTTATCCACTCACGCAGTTGTAAACGCTCTATCCGTAGCGCTACTGGAGGAGTTTATGACGCCATTTTGGTCTGTTCGCACGATTTCCTTCTCACGTCCTTTCATCATGCTAATCATCTTCGCAGTCGGTCTGATGACCGGATGCGGATCCAGCGCCAATTCCGGCATGCCCAAGCTGAGCGGGAACACTTCCGTCACCGTCGCGCTGTCGAGCACGGCGAACGATCAAGTCACGCGGTTTGATGTGCAGTTTCAGACATTGACGCTGACCAACCAGTCAGGGAAGACCGTCACTCTGCTATCGTCGCAGCAACCCGCCGAGTTTATGCACTTGAACGGAGGGATTGAGCCGTTGATGACGGTCACCGTTCCTCAGGACATTTACACTTCAGCCACGGTTACATTCGCCGGAGCAGTATTCGTCTGTCTTGCCCAGGTTCCGGGCAGTGGCATCGGAATCGCAAATTATTCCATTGTCGATCAAGGGCCAACGGTGAGTTTGCCGTCGCCAATTACGGTTACGGGCAGCAGCATGGGACTGTTGCTGAATATGCAGGTTTCCAGTTCGGCAGACTTTTCCGATTGCTGGACCACCCCTGCGTTTGAGGGGTTCTCCATGACCCCGACCTTCAACCTCACTCCGATTGCGTTGTCCGCCTCCCCGACGAACTCGGGAAACGGCAAGGTCAGTGGACTCGTGGCGGAGATTGCGTCGGTGGGAACGACACCGTCAAGTTTGACTCTCACGATCGCGGGCCAGGCGTTGGGCACCAGAACCCTTTCCGCGAGCTCCAACAGTGCGACCCTGTTTCAAGGTGTGAGTGGTGCTGCGGCGCTTTCCCCCGGAATGTTCTTGAACTTAGACGGCGCAATTCAGTCCGACGGATCGCTGCTGGCGACTCGAATTGAACTGGAAGACTCCTCCGCGATCAATGACTTCAGTGGTCCTCTGATCTTTGTTGACAGTGGAGTCCCGCTTCTTACGCTCTATGGCCGTACCGAGTTGGGCTCTCTGCAAACCATCGGTGACCAAAGCCGAATTTACTGGGACGTACCTTACTTCGATTTCGATAGCGCCATGTTCCAGATCTCGGGCCAGTTTACGAACCTGCCGGATCTGCCGTTCGCTGCCAGCTTTAACGCCGCAAATATGGTGGCCGGTCAGAACGTCGATATTGCTTCGGGGAACCTTTCCCTCGTGGGCCCAAACTATACTTCTGCGAGCACCATCACCCTGGTCCCGCAGACCGTCGATGGGACAGTGCTAGCTTCGCAGCAGAGCGGCAACTTTGTCGATTACACCGTCTCTCTGGCTTCTTACGATTTATTCCCTACGTTGGCCGTGCAGCAGGGACAAACGACCCTTCTCAACAATCCGAGCCAAATCGAGGTTTACGTCGACAACAACACGCAGGCGCTGAATACGCAGGCCCTTGCGCCGGGCAGCACGTTTCGCTTCTACGGGCTGGTGTTCAACGACAATGGCACGCTACGCATGGATTGTGGCCAGATCAATGATGGGGTGACCGTTTCCTCACAAGCGAACTCCGGGAGACACCTGAAAATCGCGCAGGCCCAGACGATGCGCCACGCAGCTCGCGGCGGGCTGCCGCAGGTGATTACAACGGTTACAGGATCTCGCTAAGCCGGGGAGTTTTCGGAGGGAACCGGGTCGGCCGGGGATTCCTCGTCGCCGGCCGGGACGAGTTCGAATTTCTTCAGTTTGTAGCGCAGTGCGTCGCGGCTGATATCGAGCAAGCGGGCGGCGTGTGTCTGATTCCCGTTCGCTTGACGCATGGCCAACTCGACCATGGCGCGCTCCACTTCTTCCAACGACGTACCTTCCTCCGGAATGTAAAGGCGCGGAAGCACGCGGCCGTTTGCCAGCGGCTTGCCGCCGGCATCGCCCGTCGCGCTGCTGTGCTCGAACGCGGTGAGTCCACTGCGGGCCGCTTCTCCCACCGCGAATGGCATGTAGACCGGACGCAGAATCGATTCTTCTTCCAGAATCATGGCCCGCTCGATCGAGTTCTTTAGTTCACGGACATTCCCGGGCCAGTTGTGCGCGACCAGCAAGCGGCGCGTTTCCGGGCTGATGCCGCGAATGGACTTCTTGAATTTACGGTTGTACCAGTCGATAAAGAAGTCAACCAGCGGCAGAATGTCTTCCGCGCGCTCGCGCAGGGGAGGAATGAAGATGGCGATGATCGCCAGCCGATAGTAAAGATCCTGACGGAAGTGGCCTTCGCGCACCGCCTTCTCCAGGTCGCGATTCGACGCTGCGATGACCCGCACGTCCACCTGCATATCGCGCACACCGCCGACGCGGCGGATTACCTGATCTTCCAGCACGCGCAGCAGCTTGGCCTGCAGCAGTGGAGACAGCTCGCCAATTTCATCGAGAAACAGAGTACCGCCGTTGGCCGTCTCGAACAGGCCCTTCTTCATCTGTTTCGCGTCGGTGAAAGCTCCGCGTTCGTGGCCGAAAAGTTCGGCTTCCATCAGAGTCTCAGGAATAGCGGAACAGTTGATGGCGACAAAGGGGCCGTTCTCTCGGGTGCTCTCGTAGTGGATCGTCTTGGCGATCAGGTCTTTGCCGGTTCCGCTCTCGCCCTGAACCAGAATCGTCGTGGCCTCGCTGGCCGCGACTTTCTGCACAAAGCTCATCAGTTCGGTAGTCTTCGGCGATACGGCGACAACTTCGTGATACCCGGTGTGGCGCCGGACCTCGCCACGCAGAGATTTGACTTCGGTGCGCAGCCGCGAAGCTTCCAGCGCATTCTGAATGGTGACGTGTAACTCCTCGAAGTCCAGAGGCTTGCCGATAAAGTCATACGCTCCGAGTTTGAGCGCGGTCTTGACGTCGTCTAACTGAGGGTCGGCCGTAATCATGATGACCGAGGGGGCGTCGGGCGTCTTCTTAAGCTGTTCCAGAACCTGGATGCCGTTCAGGTCGGGCATGCGGACATCGAGCAGAACGAGGTCGGGCGACTCCTGCTGGGCCATCCGCAAGCCCGGCTCGCCGGAGACCGCCTCTGAAACGTGATACCCCCACTCCTCGCATTTTTGACGCAGCGACCAGCGCACCAGGCGCTCGTCGTCGATGATCAGGATCTTCTCCGCTGGCATGCCTGCTTAGCTTACTACGGAAGGGCGAAGAGGGCACGCATAGGGCAAACGGCCGGTGTATTGAGTTGCAGGTGTTAACAAGGATAAAGGGATAATGCGCCGCGCAACCTTCAAGCCCACCAAAGGGGACTACAGGCCGTTAACCGGTGGCGTGGTGTGGACCTGGTTCGCCAGTGTGCGCGACGGAATGGCGTCTCATCGCGCTAGACCCTGTGTTGCCGGATCTCCTTTTCTGACTGACCAACACAATAAGTTGAGCCGCGTGCTGCAGAGGGCCACATAATTGCATCAGATGGGGATCTCTACGCCGCCCAGGAGGGAGCATATGAGCTATCCAACGAAAGACCCAGCGGCATACACGGATGAGGAGTTGAAGCAGGCTCTGGCTCACGTGCTCGCGCGCGCCCGCAGTGAAGTGCTGAACGACGCCGACGTAGAGAAATTCTGGCAGCTCTACGAAGAGATTCTGCGGCGGCGCGCGCGGTCAGGGAACGCCGCCTAGCCTGGACGGGTATCCCGGGCAGGGTTCACTGATTTCAAACAAAAGGGCTTGGCCCTAACATTTAGGTTAGGCCAACGCCGAACCAGCAGTTGCCTCAATGCAGCGAACCGCCCGTGAATTTTCGATCTGATGTGGCGGCAACTGCAAAGTCCCTAGGAGAGGTTATGAGCTGTACGGTGTGTGCATCGGCCAATCAGGTGGAATTTCCCGCTGAGATAGCCATTCATTTCTCGGGCAAGATGAATCAGAACAGACCGCACGTTTTCGCGTTCCAGAAGCTTCTGGTTTGCCTGGATTGCGGCTTTTCGTCGTTTACCGTTCCAGAGGCCGAGTTGCGCGTACTAAGGGATGGAAGCATTCGTCCTACCCATCGGAAAGCTGTTTGACGAATCCCGGCGTTCGCGCTCATCGACGCGGAAGCACTTTTCCTGAGAGGCTCCGCGCCCTCTGTCCGCGGGATTTCTAAGCCGCAGAGACGGGCGCGGCTAGTCTTTGCACCGGCAGCACCACGGCGAAAGTCGTGCCCTTGCCGAGCGCGCTGGTCACGTCAATGCGTCCCTGATGGTCTTCCACAATGCGGCGTGCCAGAGATAATCCCAGGCCTGTGCCGTCGCCCTTGGTGGTATAGAACGGGCGGAAGATGTTGGGCAAGTGATCGGGCGCAATACCGCGGCCGTTGTCCGCCACTTCCACGATGGCTGCGTTCCCTTGATTCCGCAGGGTGACGGTGATCTTCCCATTTGCGTCGATTGCCTGCACGGCATTCAGCATCAGGTTCAACAGCACTTGGTGGATCTGATCGCTGTCATGCTCGACCTCCGGCAGCGTTGGGTCCTTATGAAGCGCGATCTCGACGCCTTTCGCCAGCGCCTGCTGGCGGCCCAGCATGACGGCATGTTCCACCGTGGTGTTCAGATTACTTTTACGAACAGTCGGCGGGTGCGGACGGGCCGTCTGCAGCAGGTCGGTGACAATGTGATTGATGCGGGCGATCTCCTGGCGGACGTCTTTGACGACCGCACGTGCCGGGCTGGTCATGGGCAGGTCGCGGCCGATAATTTCGATGACGCCGGCAATTCCCGCCAGCGGGTTGCGAATTTCGTGGGCTAGTCCGGTGGCCATCTCTCCCAAAGTAGCCAGGTGTTCCGCGCGCGACATCTGCGTGCGGTGCAGGCGCTCGATTTCGTTCCGGCTCTCCCGGAGCTGCGATACCATCTGGTTGAAGTTGCGGCCGAGATCGCCGATCTCGTCATTACGCTTCGCAAAACTTACCGAGACATTGAGGTCGCCACCGCCGAGTTGGGCGATCTTCTGTTGCAGTTCGACCATGGGCCGCTGCACGGTGTAGGTCAGAACGAAGAGTAGCGCGCCACAAATCGCCACCGCGCCAGCACCGGCAACCAGCAAGACCATATGGCGTTCGGGATCACGCCAGGAAAGCGTCGCCAGCAGGAACAGCAGCATCCCACCCAGCAGAACAAAAGCAATCGGAACCAGCGCTTTGATTTCCCAGTTGATGCGCAGCCAGGGCAAGGCGGGATCTTCCGGCTTCGCGTTGGCCAGGGGAGCACCATCTGCACCAGCTTCCGCCGGCTCGGGAAGCAACGCAGCGCTCGAGTACGCCGTGCTGAAGAAGCTCGTACGCGACGGCAACGACGGCTCAACTGGCTCTTCATCCGGCATTTCCGGCCCTGTTGGTTGGTGCATAATCTCAGGCATAAGCGTGTAATCCAGGCAACAAGTAAGTCACTCCGAAGAAGGTGAACATCACCACCGCGAATCCGAGGATGGCGAAGTAGGCTGCACGGCGTCCGCGCCAGCCGCGAGTGATGCGCATGTGCAGATAGCCGGCGTAAACCAGCCAAGTAATCGCCGCCCACGTCTCTTTGGGATCCCAGTTCCAGTAGGAGCCCCAGGCTCGGTTAGCCCAGTAGGCGCCGGCGGCGATCATCAGGGTGAGCAAAGGGAAGGCGATGCAAATCGTTTTGTAGGTGATGCGGTCGAGCGCGTCGGCGTCGGGGAGCAAGCGTTCGAGATCTTGCCGCCGCCACAGAAGCAAGAGATAAAGCAGGTTGGCGAAGATTCCGCCGACCAGCGCCGACAGAATGAACGGGCTGGCGGCCAGGCTCGTGGCGTAAAGTCCCTCGGCATCGAGCGAGGGGTATTGTCCTGACTTCACGCGCAGTAAGAAGAAGACTAGCGCCAATGTCTGCAGCAGAATGCTGATGAAGACGGCGCGATCAGCGATGGCTAGTAGCCCTTCATTTTTCTGAACGCGCGACAAGATGTAGAGAACCAGAGGAGCCAGCACGGCGGCGAAGACCAGAAGCATCAGCCAGCCGAGGTCTGGGATCGTGACAAACAAGCGCACGCCGCGTGACACGAATACTTCTGCCTTGTTCTGGGCGTCCCATGCGATCACGTTGAGGCCGCCCCACTTTTCGAAGCGGGTAAGGACGGCGGCATAGATTCCGACCGTGAAAGTGCTGGTCGCGGCCAGGAACAGTTCCGTCTTCACTTTGTCCTGGATCAGGAACATCATGGCCAGCGCGAAACTCAGGGCGCACGCGGCGTACGCCAGCATGGCAAGGGTTACATGCACATGCAGCCAGGTGGACTGCAGTGCCGGGACCAAAGGCCGGACTTCGCTGGGCAGAAGTTGCATCAGAATGACGCCGACAATCGCGACCGGCATGGTCACCGTGCCAATTACTTTCACGCCATACTTCTTTTCGGCGATTAGTGTGAGCGCGGCCAGCGTCCACACGAAACTCAGCAGCATCTCGTAGATGCTGGCAAATGGCGGATGTCCCGCCTCATACCAGCGATGCGCGACCGCTCCGGTATTGGCCAGCAGCCCAGCCCATGTCATGAGAGAAGCAAACTTGATGTAGGCATCGGTGCCGGTCACGCCGAAACCTAGATACAGTGCGCCCGCGCCCGCGTAGAACACCAGCGCGGCGTAGAGCAGGTTGGCTTCACTGAGAACGTTGCCGCTCTTGACCACGTTCAGAAAAGCAATGAACAGCAGGAACGCGATTCCCAACCCCACCATGACGACCAGGGTTGTGCCGGTTGCGGGATGCTGTTCAACTTTTTCGCTTGCCATATGCTTCCTCCGTAGCCGGACTCACCGGCCAGCGATCGTTGTTCCTGAGATTGTGCTCGAGGTTGACGTGGCCTCGGCCTGCGCAGAGTCCTCGAGTCCGGGGTTCAGTTCCTTCTTGATTTGCTCCACCAGGTTCTTGAATCGAAGTTCGAAAGCATCGCGATTACGATTCGCTGTGCCGCCGATCCACAGCGCTGTTTTGCCAGTCGCGTCAACCACAGGGACGACCCAGAAGCGCATGTGGACCACGTAGAAAACAAAGGTCAGGCCGACAGCCATCAGGATGACGCCTGCCCACACGGCAAACTGTCCGGGTTCGTGCGAGACCTGCAGCCCGGTATAAATCCCAGTCTTCAAATCTTTGGGATCGAATGTGTAGGGGGAAGAGGCATTCTCATCGATTCCCGGCATCTCGGGCAGCCAAACGTTGACGCTGGCGTTGGACTTCTTCGAGGTCACCATCAGGTGGACCGCGGGATTCGTGATGTCCTTGCTGCGGGCATACACGTGTCCGTCTTGTACGACGAAGTCAGGAATGAACTCGGCCAGTTGCACGCTGGTGTCGGCATCGAGTTCGACCGTCTGGTTCATGCCTAGCGAGAGCTCTTGCGGATTGCCTTTGGTGCCGTTGGCCGGAGTCGCGTTCACGATCAGCTTGTCGAGCTTTCCGGTGCGGCCGTAGCTGGCCTGATAGAAGCGAAGTCCCTGATAAACCAGCGGATCGTTGACCACGATTTCTTTGCTCGAAACTTCGCGGCCGCCATCGATCACGGCGAGCTTGGACCACCAGCGTTTCGGGGATCCGTCGGCATAAGTTTCTTCACCCGTGCCGTCGCAGCGGATGGAGAACGGAATGGTTCGCGAGGAACCGTTCTTCAGTTCGATCTGATTGCTGGCCGTTCCCGGGCTCAGCATCAGAAACCCGCGCCATCCGTAGAGCGAGTCGACGATGAAGCCCAGGAAAATCAGTAGCAGGCTGGCATGCACGATATAAACGGCCATTTCGGAGATGCGGCTGCGTTCCGAGAACAACGAGAAACTGTTGGTTCGTACGATGCGTTCCGTTTTCAGCCCAAGATGCTTAAAGGCGCGCTCGGCCGCACTCAGCCCATGCTCTTCGTCGGTAACCGGAATCTGTGCCTGTGTGGGCAGAACCTTGCGGAAGCTTTCATCGGGACTTTTATAAGGACGCGCGAAGTAGCGCCATGCATTCGGGAAACGCTGCACCGAGGCGGCGATGATGCTCAAGCTGACCAGGATCAGCATCGCGACAAACCAGCGCGTATGAAAGATGTCAGTCAAGCCCGTGACGTCGAGAAAGCGCAGCATGGCTGGCGAGTACGCGCGCTGCATATCGTCGGCATCGGTCATGGGGCGCTGCAGGATGACCGTCCCGGCGGCGGAGAAGATCACAACGAGAATGATCAGAACGACGCCGGTCTTGATGGAACTGAGCGTCTGCCAGATCTTGCGGGGCATTCCGCGAAAAGCTGAGCGAAGTGACGGGGCCATGACTTTTCTTCCTCGCAGTGTGCAATGCACGTTCCGCGCCAACGTTCGATAGAATCGTTAACTCCTTCACTATCAGTCAGTTGGGCGTATTGCCCCGGGCTATGATCGCACGCTGCATGAGGCATAACACTCATCTCGGCAAGGCCCCGATTGCGAATTCACGCACTGCCGCAAGCCTGTGATTTCAATCACAGAGGGCATGGAATCTGGCTGCGATCGAATTCCCCTGGACCAGAGACAAACGTGCGTGATTTCACCGACCGGGTGTGGGAGAAGGCCCATTCCGCGGTGCGGACTGCCGATCACCGACGATTTCGAAGCTGCTCGCGGCAAGTTCGAAAGTGATTTGTTGCAATAATTTACAGTTGGGCCGAGAATCCGCTGGGGCTCCAAGTCAGGAAGGCGAGGATCGTGCACATGCAACGGTTGGCAATGGTCCTATCGACTTCAAGTCCGCTATTGCTCGTACAGGAACGCCAGCATCGGTCAGGCCCTCCCCCGACGCTTCCGATTGCTGGCGCTTCTGTTCCTACTTGGCGCCATGCCGGCAGTTGCCAAAGAGCATCCGATCCCGCTCGATAAGAATGTCGACTCCGCAAAATGTCTTGAGTGCCATGAGGACAAGACGAAGGGCAAGGCCGTTCATTCCGCGATCGCCACGGGCTGCCTGAGTTGCCACGAAGTTCGGGTCAACAAAGACATCACTCGCATCAAGCTGATCACGGCGACTCCGCAAGCGCTCTGCATGAGCTGCCACGCCGAGAAAGACGCCGCGACCATTAAAGGAACGGTGCATCCTCCGGCGGTGCGCGACTGCATCAAGTGCCACGACCCGCATACCAGCGACAACAAGAATCAGTTGCTGAAGCCCGAATCTGGCGACAAGGGCAAGAATCTTTGCCTCGATTGCCACAAGCAAGGATTGAACGTCCCGGAAAAAGGCAGCCGCCACGCCGCGCTCGACATGGGATGCGACACCTGCCACGACACCCACAAAACCGGCGAGAGTCGGCAAAGCGGAATTCGACTTCCACCTGACGAAGAGCCGCTCCGGCGCTCTGTCTCGATTGCCACGACGTGAAGGATGCCAGCCTGCAGAAGGCGCATCACGACCAGCCTTTCGGCACCGCGAACTGCACCAGTGCCACGATCCGCACCAGTCGGCCGCGCCCAAACTGATGCGGCAGTTCCTGCATCCTCCGTTTGCCGATAAATCGTGCGACACCTGCCATGCGCCAGCCAAAGACGGCAAAGTCGTGCTGACGCAGGCCGACGTGAAAGCGATCTGCGTGACCTGCCACAGCGAGCAAGCCGAAAAAATTGAGAAGGCGAAAGTGCCGCATCCGGGAGCGGCAGGCGAATGTACCGACTGCCACAATCCGCATGCCAGCCGCCAGCCGGGGCTTGCCCAAGACCAACGCGGTCGATATCTGCCTGGGCTGCCATAGCGATCAGGCCGACCAGTGCAAGAAGCGCATTGCTGCACCAGCCCGCATTCAAGCAAGGATGCGCGACCTGCCACGAGCCGCACGGCGGCGAGAACGAGCATCTGCTGCGCGCCAAGACGCCAATGCTCTATGCCTGGAGTGCCACGGTCCCGATTCGCAGCCCAAGAAGCTCGAATCGGAGCATCTGATCACGATCTTCAACGGCAGCGGTGAAGCTGCCGGAAGATTATTTCGCGAAGAACAAGGTGGTGGTGCTGCCGCTGAAGTATGGGCGCGGACACCCGGTGGAGGGACATCCCGTCTCCGACGTAGTGGACCCGACCGATATCAGCAAAGTTGCGACGCCAAGATCAACTGCCTGTCGTGCCACCAGCCGCACGCGTCGGCGCAGCCCGACCTGCTGGTGAAGGACCAGGCCAACAACATGGCGATTTTGCTCCAGCTTGCCACAAAGAACTGACGCGGACGATGATCGTTGATGCGAGGAGAAAGTGCGTCACGATGTCGCAAAGAGCGACGAGGAAATCATGAAATTCGCACATCTGGCCGGCAATAACAGTCGCGGCTGATCTGATTCGTCGTGCGTGCATTGCTGCTGCTGGCACCCCTGTCGCCGTTTGCCGGCAAAAAGAAAAAGACGGACGACGCCGCGACGAAAGCGCCCCCGGTGATCGACTACTCGAACATCGTCTGGCCGAATCCGCCGGCCATCGCGCGCATCCGATACCAGGCGTTTCTATTCGGCGCAGAAACTTCGCAGATGTGGAGAAACTCCACGACAACAAGAAAGCAGAAGTGGATGGACCGCCTGGCCGGCACCCAGCCGGCAGACGAGAACGGCAAGGTTCTTTTCCAACTGGCCGAGCCCTACGGCCTGGCGATCGATTCCAAGAACAATCTCTACGTCGCCGATCAAAAGGTCGGCGCCATCTTCATCTTCAACACCGAAACGCGCGATGTGGAGCATGATCAAGAACAAGACCCACGCCCACTTCGCGCGCATCATCGGCCTGGCGATGGACGACGATGACCGGCTTTTCGTCTCCGATCCCGGCCTGCAGCACGTTCTGGTCTTCAATGCCAGCACAAGGCCGAAGACGTGATCACCGAGGGATGGTCGAGCCCGGCGGGATGGCGATCGACAAAGAAAATCGGCTTGCTCTACGTCGTCTGACATCGAACTGGACCAGGTCCTGGTCTACGACGCCGACAGCTCAAACTGCTGCGCAAGATCGGGACCACCGGGCATAAACACGAACTCACCACTCCGGGCGACTTTTGCCAAGCCCACGCGGTGGCTGTCGACAAGGAGGGCAATCTCTATGTCTGCGATACTTTGAACAACCGCATCGAAATCTTCGACGCGGACGGGAAGTTCATTCAGTACCTTCGGCAAAGCCGGCGACGGACCGGGATACTTTGCTCGGCCCAAAGGCGTTGCGATTGACTCGCGACGGCCACATCTGGGTCGCCGACGGCATGCAGGATCGCATGCAGGTGTTCAACAACGAGGGGCAGTTATTGATTACTTTTGGTGGACATGGACTGTTGCCGGGGCAGTTTCAGGGACTGGTCGGCGTCGTCACCGATAAGAACAATCGCGTGTTCACCTCGGAAATGTATCCCGGCAGAGTACAGCAATTCCGCTACATCACCGACGCCGAGGCCGAGCAGCTGAAAAAAGAGAAAGAAGATCAGCGAATCAAGAAGGCCGCAGGAAGTAAAGAACCGGTTCCAACGACCGCGCCGGCGACCGAAGCCAAGAGCCCGCAAAGCAAGTAGTCGGAGCCTTCCACCACTGTCATCCTGAACGGCGTTTGTGGCCGCGAAGGATCTGTGCAACTGGCGGCCTAAAGTGCACAGGTCCTTCGCTTTGCTCAGGATGACAACATGGTTTCAGGGCGCTTGTGTTGTCAATCCTTCCACTCCATCCACGCCAGTGCTGAATTTCACAACACTCCAGCTGCAAAGTCCCACAACTGAGGAATTTGACCAAACGCAACTCGCAGGTGGTTGTTTTCCCCCAGTTTCTGGGAATTTCCCGCAATGGAACGAAATCGACCAAGGCTGACAACTTCCTTCGATTCAATTGCTTACGCTGAAGAATTCCAAAATGGAGGTTTGGTCCGACTTCGGGCGGCTACTTGCACTATCACAAGCCGAGAGGCGGCTACGACGAGTGCCCAGGCACAAATCGCGGCCCACGGCCTAAGCCTCTGGGAGTTCCGTAACAACTGGAAACACATTCATTCATGGAGGTCGTGAGATTTTATGAAGAAAGCGATGTTAGTGGCGATGTTCGTATTGGCGGTCGGGGCCTTTGTGGTGGCGCAGAATGCGACATCCACAGTTGACGTCCTCGGCGCGCATAACAATGGCGGCCGCGGTTGCGCTGGCTGTCACCAACCGCACAGCGGATCGCGTGGATCTGGCCAGACCGGCACCACCGATTCCGGTAACTATGCTCTGTGGGGACAGGATGCTAGCCCCCTGTATGGTGCAACGATCGCGTTCGGCGACGGTGGAAAATACACCGAAGTTCTGCCGGCGAACTTGACCACGGGCAGTTCTGACGTGGGCGGAATCATGCTCTGCCTCAGCTGCCATGATGGCAACGTCACTGCGAAGAACATGATGGCCAACCAGTCTTACGAACAGAAGATTGGCCTTCTGACCAACACTGCTTATGGCACGCAGCCAATTCCAACGTTGCTCGGCAACGATGGCTCGACTGTCAACAACTACGAGAACGATCACCCGGTGGGCACCAACGCAACGATGGTTAGCTACGGCGCTCCGATGCAGGGCGCCACGAGCGGTGTGGTCTGGGCCAATCCACAACTTCACGGTAACTCCTGGATCCCAGTACGCACAGTTCGTAGCGAACTATGGCTATCCGGCAATCGCTCCTGGAAAATGGGGCCCACAGTA
The DNA here is from genome assembly GCA_963844525.1 of uncultured Acidobacteriaceae bacterium. Classification (GTDB taxonomy): domain Bacteria; phylum Acidobacteriota; class Terriglobia; order Terriglobales; family Acidobacteriaceae; genus Sulfotelmatobacter. Next base: position 373,378 of record CAWJOM010000001.1, read on the forward strand.
CGGTATCACCGCAGCCGGCACGCCTTATGTGCTCTGCACCACCTGCCACAACCAGCACGTGATGACCGTGTACTCGTCCAGCACCCTCAGCCCGATCGCGGCAGACGCGGGCGGAAAGTTCTACGCGACGTTCTTCTTCGTCAACGGCCCGTACAACCCGAACGTCGACACAGTTGGCACGAAGGGTCAGCAAGCGCCTTCGACCACTCAGTTCTGCCGCCAGTGCCACTTTGGCGAGGCGAACGAAGCCAACAACACCAACACCATCAAGACGCTCTTCCAGTAGTCGGGAGCGATGCACCACCGGGGGAGAGGATTACTCTCCCCCTTTTTATTAAGTACGCGAGCGAGGAAATATGAAATACCAACTCTCAACCAGCGCGGTCCTGATCAGTACGGTCCTGGCGGTGGCACTCTCGGCCGCTTCCGCGCAAGTGGCTTCCCACAGTCCGAGCGCGATTTCGAATACCGCATCCGCGCAGACCTCGCCTTTGCAAGTGAGCGACAAGCCGGTGGCGCGCGTGAATGGAGCTGTGCTGACCGACCGCGATTTGCTGCGCGAGATGTACGCGATCTTCCCCTACGCGCAACAGCACAACGGTTTTCCCAAGGCGCAGGAAGCAGCCATCCGGCAGGGCGCACTCGAGATGATCATCTTCGAGGAGTTGGTGTACCAGGAAGCGGAACGCCGTAAACTCACGGTTCCCGCCGAGAAGTTGAATCATGCCGAGGCCGAATTCCGTAAACAGTTCAATAGCCCGGACCAGTACCAGCAATACATGCAGTCTGAAATGCACGGTTCCGAGCAACAACTGCGGCAGCAGATCCGGCGATCGTTGCTGATCGAGCAGTTGCTGAAAGCGGAAGTCGAACTCAAAGATACGGTGACGCCAGCGGAAATCCAGGCTTATTACGTCAAGAATGCCGCGCGCTTCAGCCAGCCGGAGACGTTCACTTTCCAGAGCATCTCCATCGTCCCCCCACTCAAGGACACCCCCGAGCAGGCGAAGCAAGCCCAGAAGAAGGCCGAGGACGCCCTGCGCCAGGCCAAGGCTACCAAGAGTTATCAGGACTTCGGTCTGTTGGCGGAGAAGCTCTCTGAAGACGACTTCAGAGTGAACATGGGCGATCACAAGGCTGTTTCCAGCGACAAGTTGCCGCCTCAGGTAGTCAAGACGCTGCAGGCCATGCAGTCGGGCCAGGTCAGCGGATTAATTCGAATTGAGAGCGCGTACACCATCATCCGGTTGAATGCTCACACTCCGGCGCGCACCAAACCGCTTTCCGAAGTCAGAGCCGAACTGAAAACAGATCTGCTGAAGAGCAAGTACGAGAAACTGCGTTCGAATCTCGCGAAGCAGTTGCGGGCCAAAGCCAAGATCGAAATGGTGTAGTAGTTCGCAAGACGTCTTGTCATCCTGAACGAAGTGAAGGATCTATGCACTCCCCGGCGGAGTACACAGGTCCTTCACTTCGTTCAGGATGACAAGGTGCGCGCTCACGATGACAACGGCGCGGGTTGGGGTTGGAATTGGTGACGTTCGTACCATTCCAGGCTCAGGTCTCTCCAGGCCGGATTGACGGAGACGATCAAAGCAATTTTCTTAATTCGCAGCCAGCCCTTGATTCTCTTCTCGCGCTCGATTGCGTTATGCATGTCTTCGAAGCGCTCGAAATAGACCAGTCGATCCAGCTTATATTTCGCAGAAAAGCAGGATCCCTCTTCCATTTTGTGTTCACGAATGCGGCGAACGAGGTTATTGGTAACGCCGGTGTAGAGAGTCTTCGACCGGTTGGTCATGATGTAAACAAAGTAGGTTCTCTGCTCTGGCATAGCACCCTCCAAAACCTGCTCGAAGGATGGCAGAGTGGTGGGGCTCGTGTCCGTGACGAATGAACATTGTTTGTTGAAAACCGGAAGGAAAAGACCTTGTCATCCTGAACGAAGTGAAGGATCTATGCACTCCCCGCGGAGTACACAGGTCCTTCACTTCGTTCAGGATGACAAAGCACTTCGTTCAGCGTGGCAAGTGCTCGTTCAGGATGACAAAGCCATTTTGCCGCTTTTCCCCTGGTTGTGGATTTCAACTCGCGGGGGCGGGTGATATGCCGCACCTGCTCTAATCCCCAGTGCGAATAACGCCTCGCCATCCTCGTAAACAACCTGTTTTCAATGCATTAGAAATCACGGAGAGTCACTCTCTTTGGCACTCGTTGTGCCTTTAAGACAGGTAGTCGAAGTTGCTTTTTGACTCTCTGGCGGGAAGGGCAGTCGCCGAATGAAGGCAGCGAATCGCATCATCGGACTAGCGGTGCTGGTGACGGCTCAGATCGCCTACGGCCAGAGTCATCAGGCCCAGGCCCCGCCCGAGCTTTCCATCGGCGAGAACACAAAGCTCAGCGCCGGCGCCCTGATCACCTTCGGATATGCAGGAGGCTACGGCGACGTAATTCCTTCCGATCATTCCCTGACTTTCGGACTCGACGGCCAGCTCTCAGGCTACTACTACAATCCCAACTTCCTCTCGTTCAACGCCACGCCGTACTACAACCAGTCGCGAGCTAACTCGTCGTATCAATCCCTGACTGGCGCCAGCGGCATCAACACCAGCGCAAATCTCTTCGCCGGCAGCCATTTTCCTGGTTCCGTCAGCTACCACTACGACCGCAACACCAGTGGGACGCTGGGCTTGATCGGACAGCCCACCTTCACCACCGTAGGCAACGATCAGGGATTCGGCGTCAACTGGAGCGTGCTCCTACCGAATCTGCCCACCGTGTCGGTTGGATATTCACAGGGCGGCGGCAGTGGGACGGTGTACGGAACGAGCGAGGAGACGGCCGCTACCAGCCGGCTTTTCAACGTACACTCGAACTATCAGATCGCTGGGTTTCGCTTGAATGCCTATTTCGACGAGAACAGCTTGCACTCCAAGTTTCCTCAATTCCTGGCGGGCGAGCAGGAATCGGTGCAGGACTCGAAAGGGAACGACATGGGAGTGGGGGCGCAGCACGACCTGCCCCTCAACGGCCAGTTCTTTGTGAACTTCAACCGAGCCTCAGCCGATAGCAACTACTCTTCGAATGCAGGGCAGACGGCGAATACTTCGAACTACACCGACGACATCTTGAACACGGGTGCGAGTTTTCATCCGACCGCGAGGCTTTCGCTGAATGTGAATGAGAACTACACGAGCAATCTGAACGGATATTTCGCGCAAGCCGTTGGCGGCGTCGGCACCACCGAGCCTGGAATCGACCTGGGATCAGGGGCACACTCCTCGACGATCGGTGGAGGAGCGGGCTACCAGCTTACGAATTTCCTCGCAGCATCGGCACAAGCCACCTACTACGATCAGTACTACTTCGGCAAAAGCTATACCGGAACCTTTCTGAGTGGCACGTTGACGTACGGGAAGCGCGTGCTCGACATGTTCACCTTCTCCGGTTCCGTAATCGACAGCAGCAACGGCCAAGGCACGAACTCGGTGGGATTTGTCGGCAACGTCAACTACTTTCATCGGATCAAAGGATGGCAGACCTCCGGCGTGTTCAGTTACGCCCAGAACGTGCAGTCGATTTTGGTCACCTACACATCCTCTTACTACAGCTACAGTGGGAATATTCATCGCCGTCTGCCAACCGGCCTGCAATGGACCGTCGCTTTCAACGGGAACCATAGCGGCCTGACCAACTACCAGGGAACGAGTAGCCACGGCGAGGGATATTCCACGTCGTTCGGTTGGAGGAAGTACAACCTCACCGGAAATTACACTTCGGGTACAGGCGTTTCCGTGCTGGGAGCAGGCGGGTTGGTGCCGGTTGCCGGGACGCCGGGAGTGGTTGACGTGATCACCTTCAGCGGTTCCAGCTACGGTGGCGGCATTTCGGTGACGCCGATGCGGCGGCTGGTCATTGCCGGCAGCTTTAACCGCGCTATCAGCAATACCATCGGCGAGACCATCTCGCACAACAATACGGAAATCTATAACGCTCAATTGCAGTACCATCTACGCAGGATCGGGCTGCAGGCTGGATACACGCAGTTCACGCAGGGCATCAGCGCCGCGGGCGCGCCGGCCAACACGACGGCGTATTTTGTGGGAATCTCCAGATGGTTCGACTTCTTCTAAAGGTGCGGGGCAGATCGGCTGATCACAGCGGGCTGACTGTTGCCGGGCTGATGATCGCGGTCGCGCTCTTGCTGGCATCTCCGGCGGGGGCGGCCAAGCGTCCCAAGGAAACCGTCGCGCCGTCCGCACCAGACTTGCTCATGGACGGCGGCCGCAAGCTCTCGTTCGAGCGCAGCTTCAGCCTGGAGCGCGAGGTCAAGCCCAAGCGCAGTTTCTGGACCCGCGTGGTTGACGTGATCGCGGGCCAGCCTGATTTCCATTATCTGGTCAGTCCTTACAGCGTGGTCACCGATTCTCGTGGGCGCATCATTGTCACCGATGTGGCGGCGGCGGGCGTACACATCTTCGACTTTGCGCAGCAGAAATATAAGTTCCTCTCGCGGCGCGAAGCCGGCAAGGACCCCATGCTCACGCCGCAGTGCGTGGCGGTCGATGCGCAGGACAATATTTACGTGACCGACTCGCAATCGGGCAAAGTTTTCGTATTTGACGCCAACGGCAAGTATCGCCGGGCGATTGGCAGCCTGAAAGGCGGCGAAGGATACTTCAAGCGTCCCACGGGCATTGCCGTTGACTCCGCGGCCCAACGCATCTACGTCAGCGACACCTTACGCAACAAGATCTTCGTGATGGATATGCAGGGCAGCGTGCTGCAGACCATCGGCAAACCGGGCGCCGGCGACGGCGAGTTCAACTATCCCACCGAACTGCGCTTGCACGGGCAGGACCTGGCAGTGGTCGACGCCATGAATTTCCGCGTGCAGGTGTTCGACCGGTCCGGCACATTCCGCTACGCCATCGGAAAACCCGGAGATGGCACGGGATGGATCTTCCGGCCGAAGGGAATCGGCTTTGATTCCGAGTCGCACTTGTATGTCGTCGATGGGGCTTGGGGTGTAGTTCAGGTCTTCGACGAACAAGGACAACTGCTCTATTACTTCGGTGGAAGGGGAACCGGGGCGGAGCAGTTTCAGTTGCCCACTGGACTGCAAATCGACGGTCAGGATCGGATCTACGTAGTCGACTCCTTCAACCGGCGGGTCCAGGTATTCCATTATTACGGTGTCACGCAGGCGGCCGACGGGAGGAAACAACCGTGAGGCGGCTCCGGTCCCTGTCGTGGGCGTGCCTGTTCATCGCCGCGCATAGTTTTGCTCAAGTGCAGCCTAACGGCGACGTGCTGGGCGTGCACAACCTTTCTTTGTCCAGCGGATCGCCAGTTTATTCGCAGGGAAGTCTCGGTTGCACGTTCTGTCACGCCCCGCACAGTGGACTGGGCGCCAATACGCCACTCTGGAATCAGAAGCTGTCGCAGAAGTCCTACGTCCCATACACGAGCACCACCGATCCTAACCTGGGCAACACGCAGCCCACGCTGGGCGTTACCAGCAGTCTGTGCCTGAGTTGTCATGATGGAACGGTGGGCATCGGACAATCCGCTGCCTACGGACAGTTGCCGGTGGTGGGATCGATGAACGCCGCTGATTCGTTCGGCACGACTCTGACGGGCTCCCATCCGTTCAGCTTGGTCTTGCCGTTGAAAGATGCTTCAAATCTGGTTGCGTCGCTGGCCACGCAGGGCAAGACGGCTGATCCCACGGGCGCAGTCAAACTGGTCAATGGCAACATTGAATGCACCAGTTGCCACGATCCGCATGTTCAGAATATTGACCGGATTGCGCAGAACTTTCTGGTGCGCGACAGTTCCAACGCGCAAATGTGTCTGGCGTGCCACGATCCCACGCGCGTGGTGCAAGGACAGATCAATCCTCTGGCAGGATTCACGAATAGCGTCCATCAGACGGCCACGAACCAGATTTCTCCGGATGCTCATGCGGGATCGTATGCGACCGTCGGTGTGAATGCCTGCACCTCGTGCCACATGGAACACGATTCAGTTGCTCCGGCGCGTCTGTTGCGGCCCGCCGCGCCCTCGGCTCCTTCTTACGATCCGGTCACACAGAGTTGCATGACATGCCATGGCGGCGGAACGAATGTATCGCCCGCGCTTCCCAACGTTATGGCCGAGGTGGCGAAGGTGAGCCATCCTCTGCCTTCGGGAAACAATTTTCATGATGCGGGCGAGACGCCGCTGCTGAACAACAACCGCCACGCCACCTGCGTCGATTGCCACAGCGCGCATGCCTCCAATCCGGAATTGCAGTTTTCTGCTGCGCCTGCGATTCGTCCGCCGCAGTCTGGCGCCATCGGCATCGGCGCGCTCGATGGCATCACGCCGATCATTCCTGCCGTCAACCAATACGAAACCTGTCTCCGTTGCCACGGGACCAGCACGGGCAAGCAGCGGCTGATCATTTACGGCTATGCGCCCTTGCGGGTCGTGACCGCGCCGGACTCGCTGAACATCATCCCGGAACTCGCCGCGACGGCCACTTCGAGCCATCCGATCACTCACGCTCGGTCAAGCCCACTGCCGCAGCCCAGCCTCCTGGTGAATATGCTCGACGAGAAGGGACTCGCGTCCGCGCGTGTGGTCGGAACACAACTCTTCTGCACAGACTGCCACAACAGCGACGACAACCGCGAGTTTGGCGGCGCCGGACCAAATGGTCCGCACGGATCGGTCAACTCGCACATTCTGGAGCGCAACTATCAGTTCAGCCAGGCAGCAATCCCAGGCGGGCCGGTCACGAATCTTTTCCCGAATCCCGACACCAGCGTCGCCGGACCCTATGCGATGTGCGCGAAGTGTCACGATCTTGCGCAGATCTTCGCCAACACCAGCTTCCCGCAGCACAATCTGCATTCCTATCAGTACGGGTTCAGTTGCTCGGTGTGCCACACGGCGCACGGCATGGGAGCGACATCGCCAACCATCACCGGAGAACGGCTGGTGAATTTCGATGCCAATGTTATTACTGCAAACGGCGCATCGCCAATTGCCTACAACCGGGGCACCAGTACCTGTACGCTGATGTGCCACTCCGCCGCTCATAACGCGGACGGCACGGTGACGTCAGGTACTCCATCGGTGAAACATAAGGGAGTCCGAGGGAAGTAAAAGAAGAGTTGCTGCCAGGGCTTCTGGCGCGCCAACGACGGCAACGGGGCAAAACACACGCTCTCTGCGGGGAAAGGCACCGTTGACGACCATGCCGGCGTGGTGACTCCGGCGGAACTTGGGATAAGCGATTGAAACTAATGCTCAACCCTGGCTTTGATCGAACGGTGGATTTGGCAATGCTGGTGCATGGACCTTTTGGTTGCGGCGCGTATCTGCGCCCGTACTTCGTTTTTCCGCGGCATAACATGTTCCGCCTCCAGCAGAACATCGCATGCCCGGGGACCGTCAGGGCTGGATGATTTTCGAACCGACACTGTGGTTAGGCCTACGGAATCGGTGAGAGTCCAGCCCTGCATCGTGAAAGCCGAGCTGGAAGACACACCTCGGGAACAGGGAACGATTGACCGATGCCTGCACCGGTAGAGACAACATCGACGAGGAACGAGCGCCAAAGCCCCGCCCGGCGCTATGGGCTGCAAATCGCCAGCGCCATCTTGATTCCCGCACTGCTCTTGGGACTACTTGAGGGTGCGCTGCGCCTTTTCGGCGTCGGCTACCCTACCGGACTGACCGAGGCTTGCACGCTCGAGGGCAAGGCCGCAGCCTGTTACAACCTGTTCTTTCCCGCGCCCTTCTTTCCGCCTGGCATGATTAAGACGCCGCAGGCCTACTCCATCCCTGCCGAAAAACCGCAGGGGACATTTCGCATTTTCGTGTTGGGGGAATCGGCCGCGATGGGCGATCCCGATCCAGCCTATGCGTTTAGTCGGTATCTCGACGTGATGCTCCGCGAGCGCTACCCGTCGATGAAGTTTGAGGTCGTCAATACTGGCAGCGTGGCCATCAATTCCCATGTGCTGCTGCCCATCGCCAAGGGACTAGCCGAACAGCGTCCCGACGTCTTCATCATCTACTCGGGCAACAACGAAGTCGTCGGGCCCTACGGGCCGGGGACGGCCCTGACCTCGTCCGGCATGAGCCTGCCGGTCATCCGCGGCAGCATCTTTGTCCGCTCCACCCGCATCGGCCAGCTACTCACTAGAGTCGGAACGCAGAAGAAGGAATGGCGCGGCATGGAGATGTTTCTCGACAAACAGGTTCGCGAGACCTCGCCGCTCATGCCATACGCGTATGCCAATTTCGAGCAGAATCTGCGGGACACTGTTGCCGTGGCCCGCAGCTCTGGCGCTCGAGTCATCGTCAGCACCGTGGCCACGAATCTGAAGGATTGCGGACCGTTCTCGTCGGAGCACCGCGAGAATCTGAGTCAGGAGGACCTCCGCTCATGGACAGGTCTCGTGCAACAAGGCGCGGATCTCGACAGTGCCCGTTCCTACGCCGACGCGCTGAAAGCCTACCAAGCCGCGATCAAGATCGATGACCGGTACGCCGAACTCGAATTTCGAATCGCCCGAAGCCTGTGGATGCAGGGAGATTACGCGGACGCGAAGCTACATTATTTACGCGCGCGCGATCTCGATACACTCCGCTTCCGTGCCGACAGCAAGATCAACGACATCAATCGATCGGTCGCGTCCTTGTCTTCCGGCGCAGAACTCGTGGATGCCGATTCCATTTTTTCGAAGGAGAGCCCCAACGGCATTATCGGCAGCGAACTTGTCTATGAGCACGTTCACATGACTCCGCTGGGAAACTACCTGCTCGCTCGTGCGATGTTCCTGCAAATTGCGAGCAAGCTGCCGGCGGAGGCCGGACACGCCACGACGGAGGCCGACGTTCCGTCGCAGGCAGAGTGCGAGCAACTGCTGGCCTTCACCGGCCACGACCGCTCCCGCATCGCGGGGGAAATGCTGGACCGCCTGCAGAAGCCGCCATTCACGAATCAGCTGAATCACTCCGATCAGGTCTTGCGGTTGATGCTTAAAGCGCAGGAACCCGGCGAGAGTGCCGAAGAAACCGCGGCCGAGTACGAGTGGGCGATCCGGAAAAATCCTGCCGACCGCGTGTTGCACTACAACTACGGACTTTTCCTCTTCGAACACAACCGCAATGCCGCCGTCCAGCAACTCAGCATGTCCCGTCCCTGGGATGGATTCCCGGTATTCACGCCCGACGGTGTGCCAGTCCAATAGAACATCGCAGGAAGCTCTTCAGAACTTGTTGTACATAAACTGCGCCGTGCTCGCTCCGCGGGTCAGGGTCACAACCAGGAGGAAGATCAATGCCAGCGCATAGAGCGGCGGAATCCAGAACCAGCGCGAGCGCGCCATAAAGCCGACAAAACCCCCGCCGGATGCAGTTTCTGAACTTTGGGCCGCATTCAAGGAATGATCGAGCCTATCGCTGACAAACACCACGATCGCGTATCCTGCAGCGACAGCGGCCGCCAGTGCATACAGACTCGCGCTCAAGAAGTGCGAACCATAGCTCTCGGGCGACAGAACAGCCAACCACATCTGGCGCGCCTGCGGCAGGGAATTGGCGCGAAAGAAAATCCATCCCAGGTTGATGAGCGCCATGGTTACGATCCACGAGAACGAAGTCCAGAACTTTGGGTCGAGATCCCAATCAAACTTCCGCTCCGCTTGCTGGACTTGGCGATGCAGAACCAAGAGCCCGCCGTGGTAACAGCCCCACAACAGGAAGAGCACGCTCGCTTTGTGCCACACGCCGAATAGGACCATCGCAATCACCAGTGCCAGATTGCGCCACCAGACTTCGCGGCGCAACATCGCCAGCGGCAGAAACACGTAGTCCCGGATCCAAAATGATAGCGACATGTGCCAGCGCGTCCAGAAGACCGATGCATTCGTGGATTGGAAAGGCCGCGCAAAGTTTTCGGGCACCGTGAATCCCATGGCTTGAGCGGCGCCGATGGCGATGTGCGAGTAGCCGGCGAAATCCAGGAAAAGCTGCAGACCGTATCCCAGAGAAAGACACCATACATCCGTACCACTCCACTGGGTGACGCGATCGAACCCGGAGACGATTCCGTCTCCACCGAGAATCCCCTGTCCCAGCAGCTTGGCCAGTTGCACCATGAATACGCCGATGGCGATCCGCCGGAAGCCGTGACCGATGCTGCTCCAGGGTGTCGGTTCCTCAGCGCGAAATTGCGGAAGCATCTCGGGCATGCGGCAAATCGGTCCGGAAATCGTTACCGGAAAGAAAACCATATACAGCGCAAACTCGAAGAACGTCGGATCGAGTTCTTCCTCGCGGTAAAGATCAAACAGGTAGCTCATGGCCTGGAAGGTCCAGAAGGAGAGCCCCAGAGGCATGGCCAGATGTGCGAAGGATTGCAGCGACGACAAAGGAATGTGTGGCGCTGCTTCCGGCAAGTACTTGAACGTCGCGAGCAACAACACATTCAGAAGAATCCCAAGAGACAGAATCGCGCCCGACTGCTTCTGCCGGAGCCATCTGCCGATCAGAAAGTTAACGACCGTCGAGGCGAGCAGAACCGCCGCGAACCACCGTCCCCACGTGAAGTACAAGACATAGCTTGCAATCAGCAAAACCGCCTGCCGCACACCTCTCGCGCGGACCTTGGCCAGGACCGCCACGCAAACCAGGAACAGCAGGCAGTACGAAATGGCTTGAACCAACATTCCTCCGAAGATAGCGAACAAGAATAACGGCCTCGCCCCTCAGTTACAAGGAACGCTCAATCCGATCGAATGCAATAATGTTGGGTGCCATTCCGCGATCTCATCGAGGCCCTCGACGCAGCTCCCGCGAACCATCCATTTATTACCGCTTGGATTGACGAAGATGAACAGGAGACCGTAACGTTCGCGGAGTTCCGCCTCCGTGCCCGCGGCCAAGCGGCTGCGCTTCGTACTCAGGGCGTCGCAGCCGGCGATCGCGTGGTCATCATCATGCCGCAGGGAATTTCTGCAATGACGACCTTTGTTGGAGCGATGATGCTGGGCGCCGTGCCCGCGTTTCTTGCCTATCCCAACTTCAAAGTCGAGGCGACCAAGTATCGCTTCGGACTGGCGGGAGTTACCGCGAACCTTCAAGCCAAAGTGGTCGTGATTGACGAGGAATTTCCCGACGATATGCTGGATCATGTCACCCTCGGCGAACAGACAAAGCTTCTTCGCGCGACGCCCACTGGGAACCAGGACGGCGTCGGAGAAATCTCCCTCCCTGAGATTCGACCTGACCACCTGGCCTTCATCCAGCACTCCGCCGGCACCACCGGCCTGCAGAAAGGAGTAGCGCTCACGCACGCGGCCGTTCTGCGCCAGCTCGAACATCTCAGCCACGCGCTGAAGATCGGAGAGTCATCCGACCGCATCTACAGCTGGCTGCCTCTCTACCACGACATGGGATTGATCGCGTGCTTCATGCTGCCCATGGTCAGCCACGTACCCGTTGTGATGCAGTCGCCTCTCGACTGGGTGATGCACCCGGAAACCATGCTCCAGCTCGTCAGTGAATACAAATGTACTCTCGCATGGATGCCAAACTTCGCATTTCAGTTCGTTCCGCGGCGGATTCCCCGCAGCCGCTGGACTCGCTACAACCTGTCATCCGTCCGGGCGCTGATCAACTGCTCGGAGCCGGTTCGCGCCAATAGCGTCCAGGAATTCGAGACGGCATTCGCGGCCGCAGGGCTCAAGTCCACGGCGCTGCAATCCTCTTACGCCATGGCGGAGGATGTTTTTGCTGTGACTCAGTCGGAACTGGAGCGAAGGCTTCCGAGCCTGTTGGCCGATGGCTCGCAATTTCGAATCGCCCACCGGATCGTCCCGATCGAGGCGGGAACTCCCGGAGCGCTGGCATTCACGTCATCCGGCCGTTTGCTGCCCAACCATGCGGTTCAAATCGTCGCCGATTCGGGCTCCGTCCTCGGCGACGGCTTCGTCGGCGAGATTCTGGTGAAGAGCGATTGCCTGTTCGACGGCTACTACAACCATCCCGATCTGACCGCGCAGGCCATCGTCGACGGCTGGTACCGCACCGGCGATCTCGGGTTCCTTCGCGAGGGAGAGCTCTACGTGGTCGGACGCAAGAAAGACCTGCTCATCATCGGCGGCGAGAACATTTATCCGCAGGACATCGAGGAGATTGCCGGCGGCCATGCAGCTATCCACGACGGCCGCGTGATTGCCATAGGAGTCTACAATCCCGAGCTAGGGACAGAAGAGGTCGTCGTCGTGGCAGAGGTTGAACACGAGGAACTTCTCGCCGGTGCGCCGCAGATCGAGCAAGAAATCCGCAGCCTGGTCGTTGGTGCGATGGGCGTTGCCGTGCGCACGATATTCCTGAGGCCGCCTAAATGGATCGTGAAGAGCACCGCCGGCAAACCATCCCGTTCCGCCACTTGCGAAAAGCTGCTGCAAGAGCATCCAGAACTTGGAGTTGAGTCCTAGGAGAAAATATCCGCATGTCCGAACAACCCGCCGATGAAACCCAGCAGATGATCCAGCACATAGCGCAGTTGGTTCGCAAACCCGGCGTCACGCTCGACGAGAACACGCCGCTGGTGTCCTCCGGACTCATCGACTCCATGTCGCTGATCGATCTGCTGGTGAAGCTTGAAGAGCTCACCCATATGCGAATCCCCGCCGGTAAGGTGCAGCCCAAGGATCTGGATACCGTGGCGAAGATGTTTGCGACCGCCCAGCGCGTGGGGAAGGCGCGCAAGTAGCCTCCCCGCTTTTGCGACTACGCGTTGAACTTGCGCGTCGAGACTGCGCCGCTGCGTGTGGCTATTGCTGCGTCCTGACCATCGCCGGGTCTAGATGATGGGTAATCATCGCGCTGGCCTCAGCCTCCTCGAGCATCTGATTGCGATCCCATTCCGGCCGCAACACCATGGCCTTGATGTGGAAGTGCGATTCTTTCGATGCATCGTCGATGCGAATCAGCATCTCATTTTTCAGTAGTCGGAAGCGCGTGACTTCTGCCAGAGGGATGAGTTGGTCTGACGTCTTCCCGCTGATCACATAGACGACTCGGTCTGCAACCAGAACATATTCGGGGCACATCTCGCCCATCTCGACTTTGCCCGAGCCCGACATCGCGGCCATGAATCCGTGCTGCGGACCCAGGCAATCGGTCATGCGCATGCGGATGATCGTGCCTTGCTGCTGCGGGCGGTTCTGCGCGGAAAGAAGAACCGGAAAGGCGAGAACAAGAATGCAAAACAGCGTGCGTTTCATAGTCCCCCAATCATCGAACGTAGTTTGGATAGTAGTATCCGCTTCGGCTGCGGAACTGCAGGTTGAGGTTACGAGTGGGAAGAATTCGAACTGTATGGAATCCTGAGGCGTGACTCGGCAGTCGATAGCTCACCGCGTAGCTTGCCCGAAAACCTTCAAGAATTACATGCAAGGCGTGAGCGGCACCCTCGGGAGGCGGAAAGTAGCGGCCTCCAGTGTCGGTGGCAAGCCGCTGCAGAACCGCGGCTCCCTGCGACCATTGGACCGCGCGATTCAGGTCGATGCAATCGAGCTGCACGTCGCCCCGCAGGGAAGAGTCGATGGCATCTCGCAGCGAATTTCGGCTGACGGTATCGACGCCGTCCGAGAACACGATCAGGACTTTCTCCGCCTGTGGATCGCCATGATGCGCCAGAAAGTCGACGGCGAAGACGACGGTGTCGAACAGCGGCGTCAGGCCGTGCGCGCGAGTGACGGGAAGGTGCTCGGCGGCGTGGGAAGCGCGGCAATCTCCGGCACAGAGAAGCATCGGCCGCGAGCCGTCGCGCGCAACATCGAACGAAAACATCGAGAGGTTCTCCTCCGGCACTCCCGAGGTCTGCGAAACCAGCTCGAGAATGTCCGCCATCTCCTGACCAAACTGCGGAGCAACCGATTCGCTGCCATCCATGAGGATTCCGATTTCGAGTTTCGTCCAGTCGGAGCGGGTAAAGCTTTGATAATTGCGGACGATAACATCTTTGTCGACGACCGCGAAGTCGCCGGCCTGTAAGGTGGCGACGCCATGGTTGTTCTGGTCCATGGCCGAAAAGTTCAGGCGCACCTCAGTGGTATTGGTGCGGTAGGCGTAATCCGCCGCATTACGCTCGGGATCAGTGGCCACGCCTTCGGAAAGCCCTGCGCAAAACAGCACAACCGCCAGCAGCGGCCAGCGGCGCCGACAAGATACAAGTGTGGCCATACCGACTACATCGGCTTTTCATAGGGAACTTTAGGTCGCTCCCCGTTACGCTGGTCACTCGCCGCGCGCGGCTGCGCTTGACAGAGTCGCGCGATGGGCCGCGCCAACAGTGGAGTTTGTGAGATTTCTTAAATGTTGGGCGGGAACTGATCTTTGGCTTGCGCTACTCGCTGACTTTGGGCTGCCGTGCCTGCGCGATCAGCTTCTCGACGGCGGCCTTCTTGTCCGGCGCCAGCGTGGGATTCAGCTTCAGCAGTTGCTGCCAGGCCTTTACCGCTCCCGCGGGATCATTCTTCGCTTGCAAGCGAATCATCCCGAGGTTGAACAGCGTGTTGGCGTCTTTGGGACTATAGGTGAGAGCTTGCTGTAGTTGTTGGATTGCGCCGTCGGCGTCCCCTTGATAGAAGAGGCACGAGGCGAGATCAGTGCGCGCGGCTACATTCCTTGGATCGGCATCGATCGCTTTCTGAAAATATTCGGTCGCTTCCTTGAACTGGTGCGTCGCTTTGTAGAGCATCCCAACCTGGTTGAGCAGGTCAGAGTTGTTGGGATCGGCTTTCAGCTTGGCCAGCAGCGGCTCGGCCTTCTTGTCGGCCATGCGCTTCATGTCGTCGAGGCTGGGCATCTGCGGGTGTGCTGCTGGTGAAGCCGCACCAGTTGACGGCATGGCCGCCGCAGCGTTCCCAGCCACGGGCATCGCAGCCGCCTGCACCGCTTGCGCCGGGCGAGACGCTGATCCGCGAAACAAATAGCCTAAAGCCAGGCCGACCACCAGGCAGATGCACGCCATCGCATAGACTTGCGGAGTCTGCCAACCTCGATCTGCGCCGGGTTCCGGTTGGTTCGCCATATTGGTCGTCAATCATTAGGGCACGCAGCTTGCCAATGCTCCTCCGCGCTAGGAATCAGTGTTTTCAATTGCTTAGAGTCTGCGGATAACGACGTCGGAAGAAAGCGGCCTAGCCGATCGCGTCTTTCCTCGCAGCGACTGCGCTTTTTCCCACGCGCTTGCGGTTAGGTATGTGGGGACAGCCGCCCTCGGCTGTCCGTCGAGCGAAGCTCGACCGATCTCTATCTAGCGGACGCCCCCGAAAGCGTCCGAGCAGCTACGTGATGCTCACTTCCGTATACGTTCCATACACCTGCCGCAAGGCCTCGCAGATTTCACCCACGGTGGCGTAGGCGCGAACCGCGTCCACAATGTAGGGCATGGTGTTGGCGGACGACACATTGCCGTTCGTCCCGGCATTCGGTTCCTGCGCCGCAGCCTTCTTGAGCGCCTCGATCGTCCTCTGCACGGCTTCATTCGAGCGCCGCGCGCGCAGCGTCTTCAGCTTCGCCGTCTGCTGCCGGGCAACACTCTCATCGATGTAGAGAATGTGTGGCGACTCTTCTTCGATGACGAACTCGTTGGCGCCCACAATCACTTTCTCGCGGGCTTCGACCGCACGCTGGTATTGATACGAAGCCTCGGCAATTTCTTTCTGCGGATAGCCGCGCTCGATCGCCTTCACCATGCCGCCCATGGCGTCGAGTTTGCCGAAATAATCGAAAGCGCCGTTTTCCATTTGCAGCGTGAGATTCTCAAGAAAGTACGACCCGCCCAGAGGATCGACCGTTTGCGTGACTCCCGATTCATAGGCAATGATCTGCTGCGTGCGCAGGGCGATGCGCGCTGCTTCTTCGGTCGGTAACGCGAGAGCCTCGTCGTAGGAATCGGTGTGCAGCGACTGCGTCCCGCCCAACACTGCCGCCAGCGCCTGCACCGCGACGCGGGCGATATTGTTCATCGGCTGTTGCGCGGGCAGAGATACGCCTGCGGTCTGCGTGTGAAAGCGCATCACCCATGTGCGCTGGTTCTTCGCGCCGAAACGGTCTTTCATCACGCGATACCAGATCTTGCGCGCGGCGCGGTACTTAGCGATCTCCTCGAAGAAGTCGTTGTGCGCGTTGAAAAAGAAACTCAAGCGTGGACCGAACTCATCCACGTCAAGCCCGCGCCGCCGCGCCCACTCCACATATTCCACTCCGTCGTAGAGCGTGAAAGCCAACTCCTGCAGCGCTGTCGATCCGGCTTCGCGAATGTGGTATCCGCTGATCGAAATCGTATTGAAGCGCGGTGTAAACTTCGATCCGAACTCGAACGTATCGATCACGAGTCGCATCGACGGCGCCGGGGGATAAATGTATTCCTTCTGCGCGATGTATTCCTTGAGAATGTCGTTCTGAATCGTTCCGGAAATCTTTGTCCAGTCGGCGCCTTGCTTCTCCGCGACTACCAGATACATCGCCCACAGCACCGACGCGGGCGAATTGATGGTCATCGATACGGTGGTCTTCTCCAGATCGATGCCGCCGAACAGAATCTCCATGTCTTCCAGCGAATCGATGGCGACGCCGCACTTGCCGACCTCGCCTTCGCTGGCTGGATGGTCGGAGTCATACCCCATCAGCGTAGGCAGATCGAACGCGACGGAGAGCCCACTGCCGCCGTGTTCGAGCAGATATTTGTAGCGCTGGTTCGTCTCCTCGGGCGAAGCAAAGCCCGAAAATTGCCGCATCGTATAAAGTTTGCCGCGATATCCAGTGGCGTGAATGCCGCGCGTGTAGGGCGCCTGGCCCGGATAGCCGAGATATTGTTCCTCGCTCCAGTCCGCCGGAAGATCGGCCTGCGTGTAGAGGCGGCGAATCGGCACGCCCGAAATCGTGGTGAAGCGCGCGTGCCCGTGCTCGTCAAGATTGACGCCGGTGGGCGCGCCGATCGCGCGCTCGGGAGATTTCTCGATCGCAGGCGCGAGCGTCTGCTCCGCCCACTTCTTCTCACCTTCGGCAGGATGGCGGCCCTCGAACACATCCGTAATCGGGCTCTCGGCAACTTGCGGCGGGCTGGACGGAGAAGTCGGCTTCTTTTCCATAGGCGTTGTGGTCGAACCCCAGAGTTCTGTATCGATCATAGGGAAGTGAGAGCAGAGGAGCAAGGCGGGACTCGCGTGTGCAAACGACCGGTCGGTATGGGAGTGTGTCGTAGTATTTTGCTGAGCGTCTCCTTAGTATGTCCTCCGATCATGTCATCCTGAACCCGGCGCTCAGCCGGGTGAGGGATCTTACGACGGTTTCCGCCAGGATGAAGTTGCGAGGTTCCGCACGGCGCATGCAGCGTGACAGATCCTACTTACGGCATCGTGGTAGCGCCTGTCGTACGGTCCCTCGCGCCGGCTTTGCCGGCTCTCAGGATGACATCGTGTTTTTGTTGCGCGAGAGTTCCCAGGCCTTGGCGTATTTCCACGAAACGTAGACAGCGTGATAGAGATGCAGTAGCAGGCCTTCGCGGCCGTCGAGGAAGCCGAGACGGAAAAAATAGTTGTAGAGGAAAGTGAACAGCGGGCGCAGCACGATGTTCACGACGCTGAACCGCACCTTGCCGTTTCCCTTGGCGACGACCATCTTCGCGCCGAGCGACGAGTAGCGGTTCATGTGCTCGATATAGTCGGAGAGCGTGGGGTAGCAGTGATGGAGTAGTGGGTGGTATAGCGTCCCCACCCGTCCGGTCACCTGAAACGTTTCGTGTACGGACCGGTTCTCCACCCGACCCATGCCCCGGCGAAACATTCGCAGCTTGGGATCAGGCCAGAAGCCGCCGTGTCGCAATGAGCGCCCAAGGAAGTGATTCTCGCGCTTAAGCCAATAGCCATCTTCCGATCCGAATCCGTCTTCGGCGGGTCCGCAGCAGATTTCGCCGACCTCTTTGGTTAACCCATGGGACACTTCCTCATCCGCATCCAGGCTCAGAATCCAATCGCCAGTGGCTTTATCGATGGCCGAATTCTTCTGTGCGGCGAAGCCTTTCCATTCCTCGAGGAACACTTTCGCGCCGAAGGATTGTGCGATCGCTACCGTGCGGTCCGTCGAGCCGGAGTCGACGACGATGATCTCTCCTTTGCCGTCGGCGACGAGCGGTTGCACGCTGGCGAGCGTGCGGGCGATGTTCGCCTCCTCGTTGAAAGTAATGATGACGACGGAAAGATTCATAGGTGGAACGCGGCCCTTGCCGTTTCCGGGACTCGAAATTGTCTCACAGCTCAATGCAGAAGTAAGAAGTCAGAATGCAAAAGTAAAAGCTCGCAGCATCTCAACCGCGAATTGCTACTTCTGCATTTTGACTTCTGACTCTTGACTTTGAGATCGCACCTCCGACAGCAGGAATACGATCAGGATCAGCAGCTCCGGTTCGATGGGATGACGATAGCGGGCGTGCGGGAATACGAAGTAGTAGACCGTCGGATAGGTCACCACGAGTCCTGCGAAAAGCCATGCCCCGGGCCGTTTCTGGCGCACAGCGCGACCGAGGCCCCACAACGCGAGCACTGACGCAGCCAGGAATGCCGACGTGCGGAAGTCGATCGGCGCGACGTCATTCGTGGCTCTCGGAACGCCGTTCCAGTAATAGAAGAAGCGCTTCAGGCTAATCATCGCAAAGCGCCCGGGATGTGCCTGGATCCAGTCGAATGCCATCCGTTTGCAGGAGCCCGCGTAGGCGAGTTCGCCCATGCGCTGAAACTTCTCCAGTTCCAACCGGTTGAGATTGGGTTGCAGGTACGCCATCAGCATGCCGTCGGCGTACGGACCATTGCCCAGGCGAACCTGCAATCCGAAATCGTCGCGCAGAAACACGAAGCGGCCAAACGCTTCGTAGTTGCGCACGATCCACGGCGTGAGCACGAGAAAGAAGATGACGGAAGCTAGCGCCACACCACCGAGGGAAGTGAGTCCGCGCTGATAGCGCCGGCGCCAGATCCATAGGCCGCAAAAGGGAAGGAAGGCCAGCATCGTGGGATTCGCCAGGGCGCCAACACCGTACAGAGCGCCGAATGCTACCCAGCCGCGCAGGACAGGCCACCCCCGGACGTCGTTATCCTGCAATTCGAGCGCGAGCAGAAACAACCAAGCCAACACGAGCGGCGTGAAGGTCGTGTCCCAAATCCAGTGAACCGACCAGTACCAGACATACGGGCACAGCCCCCACGCGCCCGCGGACCACGCGGCGATGCGCTCGCCGAAGGTTTTGTGTGCAATCCAGAAAATTGGGATGCAGGTCAGCGTGGCGAACAGGCTGTTGATGCTCAGCAGCACCCATGCTGATGCCTGAGTGTAGATGCCGAAAAGTTTGAAGACGCCGCCCATCAGGTACGGATACAGCGGTGGTTCCCACGCGGTCGGGCCGGTGTTCCCTTCGTACGGACTGCTGAAACCTTGACCGAGAGCGATCGAGCGGGCTACGCGGCCCATCTCCCATCCAAACTCGAAGTGATCGTCGCCGGGCCGGGTGCGGTATTGATGGAACGCTCCAATCGTTGCGATCTGAAGCGCGAACGACAGAGGCAACAGCCACAGAAAAAATCTGGGGAGTGCAGGCCGGGACGGGAGCGCCATCGGGCGTAGTGTATCAGGCGTGGAACGCAAGGTCCCCCGCTACGCGATGCAGGTAGTAGATGCGACCCAAACAGCAGGTCCCTCGACGGCGCATCGCGCTTGGTAAATCCAATCGCAATGCTACCCTCGGGATGACAGGGGTGCTTGAGGCGGCCTACATCTGCCCTCCGGACGGTGCTGGCCGGGCTGGCGGCGCCGAAACTGGCTGTCCCGTGGGCGTCGCATCCTGGCGGGGAGCGACATATGGAACGTTCGGCAAGTGCGTGACCTGGCCGCGGCTGGCGTCGCTGACGTCGATCCCAGCATGGTCAAGCAGCAGTCCCGTGGCGCGATCAAGTTCGATGCGCGACTTTTCGTAGGCTGCCTTGGCCGAAACCAGGTTCGACTCGCCGGTAGTGAGAGTGGCGGCGTCCTGCAGGATCGCAGTTTGCGTTGTCAGGCCCACTTTGAGCTTCTCCTGGTCGGCGTCGAGCGTCTGGTGCGCCAAATCGACGGCCGATTGCGCAGCCTGCACCGCGACCCGGTTCTGCTTTACATCGAACTGCGCATTCCGCACCTCGATGCGGATCTGATTTTCCAGTTGGTGCAGGCGCACCTGCGCCTGGCGAAGCTCGAGTTGCGCGCGGACCTCATTCGCCTGCGCTTCGCGGTTACGCAATGGAATCGTCAGCGAGAGGCCGATCCCCTTATCTGGCGCGGTGCCGTTGACTAATTGGGTCAAGGTGGCGCCATAGCTGACTGAGTTTGTGTTTGAAAATGGGGGAGGAACGGTGCTGTAGCACGTTCCGTTAGCGGCGCCCGAACACGCAGGAATCGCAAGATCTCCGCCGACTCCCGATCCGCCATAGTAGGCGTAGGCGTCGAGCGTGGGTAGCAACGCATTGCGAACGGCCTTGTTGCTCAGGTCGCGAGAATTAAGGTCGATGCGCGACTCCGCCAGCTCCGCGCGATGCTGCATTGCCTGGTTGATCAAATCCTGGATGGGCACGACCGGCTCCTGCTCGGGAATCGACACAGCCGAGGTGGGAATGACGTCGGCTTCGGCCAGCACCGGATCCTCGTTGCTGCGGCTGAGCGCGTTCTTCATCAGCAATTGCTGCAACTGGAGGTTGTTCTGCGCGACGATTAGATTCTGCTGGTCGGTGGCGACTATGCTCTGCGAACTTACGACTTGAATCGGAGGCGCAGTGCCAACTTGCGCCTGGCGTTTGGAGTCTTCCAGCGCCTTCTGCGCGTAGGTAAGGGATTCCTCCTGCACGCGAACGTTTTCGTAGGCGAAGACCAGGTCCCAGTACATGTTCTCGATCTGATCGACGGTGGTCAGGACCTGCAAGCGGAACGCGACGTCGGAAATCTCACGGTTGTTTTTGGCGATGCGGATGAATCGCGTGTTCGGAAGCGAACCGAAACCCTGCAACAGGTTCTGGGTCACGCGGAACTGGAAATTCGAACCCAACGAAGGGCTCAGCAGGCTGGTGGGATTATTCGTGGTGAGGTGGGAGTTGTTGAAACCCACTTCGAGTGCCGTGCCCCACGCGAATCCCTGAGTGTAGGCGAAGTTGGCCGTATAAGTGTTCTGCGCCAGGATGGGAACCGGGCTGAGCGCGCTGGTGGATTCCGTGTTGTTCTTGTCGAGTTGCAGCGTGCCGGTCACAAAGGGATCGAAACTCGTGATGGTCGAGCCGATTCCGAGAGTCGAACCTACCAGGCCGTTGGTGCCGGTGCCGGCGCCCCCGGCAGCGACGGTGGTACCGCCCGTGCCGGAGCCCACCGTGCCGCCGAGACCTCCCACGCCGCTTCCGGGTGTGTTCTGCACAATGCCTGTATTGACGCCGAGAATGTTGGCGCCGGACTTGGCGCGCAGCAGGTCAGCCGCTGCAATGTTCAGGTTATAACGCGCAATGTCGATATCGAGATTGTTCTCAAGCGCGAGTGCGACGGCATCGTCGATGGAAAGATAAATCTTTCCATCGCGCATGAGACCGTCGATGCGAGGCGAGTTGGCGAGGTTCGGCTGCTCGAGTTCCTGCGCCATGTAAGGCTGGAGAATGTGAGGAAAGGCGGATCGCGGATTCGAATAGTCCCTGAGATGCACGGCTTGGGGCTGTGCCGGCTGAGGTGTTGCCTGAGCCGAGGGTGCCGGCGGCGGTTCCTGCGCCAGCGACACGGCCGGGACGATTCCTGGAAATATCGCGGCGGCAAAATACAACGGCAGGAGCCGGTTCATGAAAATCAAATGCGACAAACGCATGGGTATTCTCCTTGCATGAGAGCAGGCACGCATCCTTGTGCGCGCGGATTCAAATAATTCCAATGTTGGATGCAACACGCAAAAATACGTCACTTCATCTTAGCGGGAGAAGTTTCGCGGGAAGGCCGCGGGATTGTAAAGAATTGTGAGGGGAAAAAGAAAGTGGCGCCGCTGTCGGAGAAGAACAGCGGCGCCACGAGAGTTGCGTTGTAGCTACTGTTGAGGAGCCTGATTCGCCGGCGGAGCCACCGGAGTGATCGAAGGCAGGTCCTTGCGCGGTGCCACATAAGGGACAGTGGGGACGGCGTTGACGTGACCGCGAGCGGCATCGTCGATACTGATGCCGGCATGATCAAGCGTTGTGCCGACGGCACGGTCCAGTTCGATGCGCGATTTTTCGTAGGCAGCCATGGCGGACATCAAAGTGGACTCCGCTGTGGCGAGCGCGCTCTGCGTTTGCAGCACCGCTGTTGTGGTCGAGGTGCCGAACTGATATTTCTTCTGCTCCGCGTCCAGAGACTGCTTCGCATAATCCACAGCGGCCTGGGCGGAGACGACACTGGCTCGATTCTGCTCGACTCCGAACTGGGCATTGCGGACCTCGATGTTGATGCGGTTCTCGGCCTGTTGCAGCGCCATCTGGGCCTGCTGGTACTCGAGTTCCGAGCGGATCTGCGCGGACTGTGCTTGCCGGTTCCGTAGCGGGATATTGAGCTGCAAGCCCACACCTTTGTCGGGAGCGGTCGAGTTGATCAATTGTTGCAGCGTGGCTCCGTAGCCGACGGAGGGCACCGGGGTCGTGGCGCAGCCGAAACCCTGCAATGACGGGTCAAGATTCGAGCAAAGGTTTGCCGGATTTTGCGAACCGCCTACACCTGCGCCGCCGTAGTAGGCGTACAGGTCAAGAGTGGGAAGAAGCGCATTGCGCACCGCCTTATTACTCTGTTCCGTGGTGTTGAGCTGGATGCGGGACTCCGCGAGTTCGGCGCGATGCTGCAATGCGTCCGCAACCAGGTCCTGAGTCGGTTGGACTGGTTCACTCGCTGGAATTTCCATGGTGGAGGTAGGAATCACTTCCGCGCCGGCCAGAGTCTGATCGCGCAGGGTGCGGCTGAGCGCGTTCTTCATCAGCAACTGCTGCAGCTGCAGGTTGGTCAGGGCAACGGTCAGGACTTGATGGTCCTGGGCGACGGTACTCTGCGCGCGCACGACTTCGATGGGCGCCAGGCTGCCGATCTCCACCTGCTTCTTGGTATCAGAAAGCGTCTTCTCGGCGAACGCCAGGGACTCCTGCTGCACGCGAGCGTTTTCGTACGCATAGACCAGATCCCAGTACATCGACTGAATCTGATTGACGGTGGTGATGATCTGCAGGCGGAAGGCGACGTCTGACAGTTCGCGATTGTTCTTGGCGATGCGGATGAAACGGGTGTTGCCTGAAAATCCGAAGCCTTGGAGAAGATGTTGCGTGACGGTAGCTCTGAAACTCGAGTTCAGCGCGGGACTTAGGCTGGAGAAGAAGCTGTTCGTGGTGTTGCGTCCGTTATTGAATCCCACGGTAAGATTCGTTCCCCACTGGAAAGCTTGCTGGTAGGCGAAGTTTACGGTGCCAGTATTTTGAGCCAGGCTTGAACCCGGCAGCACGCCCTGAAAGATGCTGGTTGCCTGTTGACTGAAATGGTCCTCTTGCAGTGTGCCGGTGAGGATGGGGTCGAAGCTGTTGATCGGGACGCCAAGGCCAAGCGTAGATCCATTCAGGCCTCCAACGCCGGCTCCTGCGCCACCCGCTCCGAGGCTGGTGCCACCGGTGCCCGAGCCAACCTGTCCGCCAAGCCCGCCGACGCCGCCTCCGGGAGTGTTCTGCACAATGCCGATGGGTACGCCGAGAACGGCGGCTCCTGCCTTAGAGCGCAGGATGTCCGTATCGGCAATGTTCAGATTGTAGCGAGCGATGGCGATGTCGAGGTTGTTCTCGAGCGCGAGCGCGATGGCGTCGTTCAGCGATAAGTAGAGCTTGCCATCGTGCATGAGCTGGTCGAGACGGCTTGTATTCGACAAATTCGGCGCAGAGAGATACCGCGGCTTGTAGGGCGCAATGGGATTGGGAAAATGCGACTCCGGCTTGGTGTAGTTCAGCACAGGCAGCGGCTGCGTCGCTGGCATCGGAGGCATGGGGGCCGGCGTGGTCTCTTGGCCCCAGCACGCGGCGGTCAGCATTGCGAATAGGCTGATAACGGCGGCAAGCCGGGCGGTCAAATCAAAACGTGGCAATGGCATCTACTCTTCTCCGTTCGTAACACTAAATTCGTTTAAGAACCAATCGAATTAAGACCTGGCTGCGAATACACTTGGGTTCGCCCGAGACAGCGAAACGACCCAGGATAAAGTCCTGCTCAGGCATTGGTACGCAAAGGACCGGTGGAAGGTTCCTGAAAGCTGGGAGAAAAATGGCCTTCCCGGCGGTTGCGCCTTCTGCTTCGTTCTTGGTTTCCTGCGCTCTGTGCTGCTTGAGACGTGGTAGCAGAGAGGTCTCGATACTGAAAGACCGGAGTTCCGCGGAAACCATCTAGTATATCTGACTGGAACTGCCCTTGACTCGCTCCGCATAGCTCCTGGAACTGATAAATTGCCGGCAATACCTGAATCACCTTGGATGAAGCAACCGCGCCGCGGGACTCGAAAGATCGCAGAATGCGCAATCTCAAAGTAACGCTCTCCTATGATGGCGCGGAATACAGCGGCTGGCAGGTGCAGCCCGGCGCAAATACCGTGCAGGGCACACTTGCTTCAGCCATTGGACGGATTACGGCGGAAAAGGTATTGCCGCAAGGCTCGGGCCGTACCGACGCGGGAGTGCACGCGCTGGCGCAGGTCATGACATTTGTCACGGAGTCTTCGGTCCCCACGGGGAATTTTGTGAAAGCGCTAAACGATATCTTGCCGGCCTCGGTGCGCGTGTTGGAAGTGGAAGAGGCGCCGCCGGATTTTCACGCGCGGCATTCGGCGAGGGCTAAGACGTATCGCTATCGGATTTATCGGGAGTCGATTTGCCCGCCGTTTCTGGCGCGGTATGTGTGGCATTTCCCATATCGGCTGGCGGAGGAGGAGATGGGGCGGGCGGCGAAACTGGTGGTTGGGGAACACGATTTCACTTCGTTCGCGGCCGTGGATCCGGAACGGGGAGCGTCGGGCCTGCGGTCCGCGACCGGTGTCGCGCTGGCGTCCAATGTGCGGAAAATATTTTCCTCCTCGTGGGAACGGATGGGTGAGGAGTTGATCTATACGGTTCGCGGGTCGGGATTTCTGCACCACATGGTAAGGAATCTGGTCGGAACGTTCATTCTGGTGGGCAAGGGAACGCTGCGTGCCGAGGATGTGACGCGCATCCTCGAAGCGAGGAACCGCTCGGCGGCTGGGGCGACAGCTCCGGCGAGCGGGTTGTATCTGGTGGGCGTCGAGTACTAATAACATGTATTCCGTTGCTTTTGCTCTTCTTCGCGGGTTTCTCAGCGATCTCTGCGGTTCAAGCTTTTCGCGGAAAAGCTCTTAACCGCCGAGCACGGAAAGAACCACCGCCGAGAGCGCGAAGCAGGCGTTCGTTAACGCGGAGGACTTGTGGACCTGCACCCTTTGCGGCAGCGGTTGCGCAACAGCGTGTGGCTCGCGGTTGCTGAGTTTGCCATCGTTGCCGCGTTGTTTTGGGCCGATGTTCACCATCACATCTACGTCAGCAAGACTCCATATCTTTTCCTGTTGGGATGGGCTTCGCTGCGGCTGCGCGGGATGCGATGGAAGGACGTTGGTTTTGCGCGGCCACAGAGTTGGGGCAGGGCGCTGCTGGTCGGAGTCGGGGTGGGATTTTGCATGGAGGCGCTGGAGTTGTTTGTCACGCAGCCGCTGCTGGCGCGATGGCTAGGGAAGATGCCGGATCTTTCGGATTTCGCCGACGTGACCGGAAATCTGAAGATGCTCGTGTTCTGGGTCGCTCTGGTCTGGGTACTCGGCGCCCTGGGCGAGGAGATCGACTACCGCGGCTACCTGATGAATCGCGTAGCCGGTGTTTTTCGCGACACGAAAGCAGCGTGGGTGCTGAGCCTGATCGTCGTGAGTGTTGTCTTCGGATGCGGCCACCTCGATCAGGGCGCAACCGGAATGATCGAGAATGTATGGAATGGACTGTTGCTTGGGACGCTGTATCTAGCCTGCGGGCGGAATCTTGCCGTGCCCGTCGTAGCTCATGCGGTGGGAGATACGTTGGACTTTGTGTTGATCTATCTGGGGAAGTATCCGGGGATGCATTAGGGTTCATCGAAGACACGCAGAGGCACGCCACGGACTAAGATTCCTCTATGGCCACTGATCTCCAAAATCGAAGCTCGGAAGATTGTGTCGGTGAATCCGGCGACGGGAGAGATTCTGCGCGAACTCGACTGCGCGGACGCCGGGATGGTCGAGGCCGCAGTGGCGCGAGCGCGCGCAGCGCAGGCGGCCTGGGCAGAGTTAGGAGTGCGGCGGCACATCGATGTGCTGCGCGAGTTTCAGGCCAAGCTGCACGAGAAGAAATCCGAGATTGCGGCGGCCATCACGCGTGAAGCCGGGAAGCCGCTCGCCGAGGCTCTAGTCACCGAAGTGTTGGTGGTGCTCGACGCGGCACGATTTCTGATCGACAACGCCTGGGGCCTGCTGCGGGATGAGCCGGTGCCTCACGGCAATCTTGCTACCAAACTGAAGAGTGGAAAGCTGGTGCGCGAGCCGCATGGGGTGATCGGGATTATTTCGCCGTGGAATTATCCGTTTTCGATTCCTGCGACCGAGACGCTAGCCGCTCTGGTCGCGGGAAATTCTGTGATCCTGAAGCCATCTGAGTTGACGCCATTGATTGCGTTGGAATTGGCCTCATTACTTCACGCGGCGGGCGTGCCCAAGGACGTATTTCAGGTAGTCGTCGGTGAAGGACCGGCCGGGGCCGCGCTGCTGCGTTCTCCGATCGACAAGCTCGTGTTCACCGGCAGTGTTGCGACCGGGAAACGGATCGCGGCCGCGGCTGCGGAGCGACTTCTTCCGGTTGTGTTGGAACTGGGCGGCAAGGATCCGATGCTGGTGCTCGACGACGCTGACGTCGAGGTGGCTTCCAGTGCGGCGGTGTGGGGATCGTTCGTTAATGCAGGTCAGGCGTGCTTGTCAGTCGAACGCTGCTATGTGCACCGCAGTGTGTATGAAGCGTTCGCCAAGGCGTGCGCGGCGAAGGCGGGGCGGCTGCGGGTGGGGAACGGCATGGACGGGAACACGGATGTGGGTCCGATGATTCACGAGCGCCAGTTGGAGATCGTGGAAGCGCATGTGGGAGATGCGAAGGCGCACGGTGCGCGAGTTCTGGCGGGAGGTACGCGCCTGCCGGAACTAGGTGTGAACTTCTATGCACCGACTGTTCTTGTCGACGTGACGCAAGACATGCGCATCATGCGCGAAGAAACCTTCGGCCCGGTGCTGCCGATTATGGCGTTCGAGGACGACGATGAGGCCGTGCGGCTGGCGAACGACTCCAAATATGGATTGGCCGCCAGCGTGTGGACGGGCGACCAAAAGCGCGGCGAACGTCTGGCGCGGCGCATCCATGCTGGCACGGTCATGGTGAACGACGTCGTCTCCTGCTTCGGCATCAGCGAGGCTCCGCATGGCGGCGTGAAGGCCAGCGGCATAGGACGTACGCACGGGCGCTTCGGGCTTGATGAAATGGTGAAGATGAAATATCTCGACATCGATCTCATGCCCGGGATGAAGAAAGTCTGGTGGCACGGTTACGGCGAGAACTTCCGGCGTCAGATGGAAGGATTCCTCGATATGCAATTCGCTAGCGGATTCGGAACTCGGCTGCGCGGCGCGCTGCGGGCGGCGGGTGTCTTATGGCGAAAGCAGTTGTAATCTCCGAGTTTGGACTCTCGTCAATCGCAGCATCCCTGTGGACAATTCTTGACAATCCTGGAAATCAAGAAGTGCTAGACTTCCGCCAAGATTTGAGAGGGAGCGACAGATGAAACCGGCGATCCTGACCTCAGCAACCCAGCCCTCAGCAACAAACAAGCGGCACGCAACGCGGATCCGCAAGGTTTCCACGCAACTCCCAGCGATTTGCCTCTGCGTTTGTGTAGGTCTGCTTTTCGCCTTGCCGGCGATGGCGCAGCTGCCCATTACCTTCAGTGAATTCGAGGCTCCTGGTGCGGGCACCGAGGGTGGTCAGGGAACACTCGGTTTTTCGATCAACGCCACAGGCGAAGTTTCCGGTTTCTACTATGACTCTGGCGAGGCGGCCCATGGCTTCATGCGCGCCGCGGACGGCACTATCACTTCCTTCGATGCTCCGAATGCCGGCACCGGTCCGGGCCAAGGCACGTTCAACGGACAAATCAACAAGGCGGGCACCATCGGGGGAAACTCTTTCGACGCCAGGATTGTTCACCACGGTTATATCCGCACCGCTGCGGGAGCGTTTACGGCGATTGACGCTCCCGGCGCGGGCAAAGCCGGACTGCAGGGAACTCTATGCTGCGGCCTGAACAATTATGGCACGGCTGCCGGTTATTACATCGACGCCAGCAACGTGTGGCACGGCTTCGTCCGCACCGCTGCCGGCGCCTTTGCAGAATATGACGTCCCGGGTGCAGGTACCGGAAAAGACCAGGGAACCGCAGGTCTGCTCATCAACGACTCCGGCACAGTTGCCGGCTTCTATGTTGATAGCAGCTTAGGCCGACACGGCTACGTGCGCACATCCGATGGTACGATAACCACTTTTGACGTTGCCGGCGCGGGAGATGGCCCCGGTGAAGGGACCGTTCCGGCCAGCATCAACAATGCGGGTACCATCGCCGGTTCCTACAGTAACGGCACTACGCATGGTTTCGAGCGAACAGCCGACGGGACGATCACTACCTTCGACATTCCGAATGCGCTCTTCACCGGTGCTACCGGCATCAATGCCGCTGGATGGATTTGCGGCGACTACATCGACGCCCACCATAAGTACCGAGGATTCGTGCGTAGCCCCACGGGCGACCTGACGGTGTTTTCGGCTCCGGATTCGGGCACCCTCAGGGATACCGGTACCTTTGTTGAGGGCATCAACAACGGTCTAACCGTCGTGGGTTATGTGCAAACTTCGGAAGAGGTTTACGAGGGTTACATCGCGAGCAAGTAATCAGCTCTAACTCCCAACAAAGCTGCTTTACTCGTTGAACCGGTCGCCGTGGCTGTGGGGATGTGAGATTACGAGCAGCCGCACCGGGCCGGACGATGGGTTGCGAATCTGGTGACGCTTGCCCGGCAGGATGCGAACGCCCGACCCAGCCTGCACGAGAGTGGTTTCGCCTTCGACTTCGATGATGACTTCGCCGGACAGAATGTAGAAAAACTGCTGCGCCTTCTCATGGTGATGGCGAATCTCGGCCGCGCCCGGCGGCATAAACTCCTCGATGACGCTGAGTTGTTCATCGTTGACCAGATACCAGGCATCGCAATCCACGCCCCAGCGATAGTGTTCAGCGTTTTCCCGGCTCACCGGGGCGGGTGCGGCGGGGCGAGCCTGTGCTGTGGTGCGCCGAGCGGATGTTGGTTCGGCTTTCTTCGCCATGCTTTTCGTCTCCCTGTGGACCAGTGTAATCTGGTCGCCATGAGCGATCCTACTCAGAGTGTTTCCTCTTCTGATCCCAAGCGCGAACTGCTGCGCCACACCGTCGCCACGGTTGCCTATCGTGGCGGCAAGGCCGTGCGCAACGCGCCGGCGGGATTTTCGGATTTTCAGGCGGGAGAGGGAACTCGCACGCCCGGGCAGATTCTGGCGCATATCGGGGATCTCTTTGACTGGGCGCTGTCGATTGTCATGGGCCGGCAGACCTGGCACAACTCGACTCCCTTGCCCTGGGAGCAGGAAGTGGAGCGGCTCTTCGCGGTGCTAAAGAAGTTCGACGACTATCTCGCATCGACGGAGCCGCTGCATGCTTCGATCGAGAAAGTGTTTCAGGGACCGGTCGCCGATGCGCTCACGCATGTCGGACAGATTGGCATCCTGCGGCGTCTCGCACAGGCGCCGATCAAGGGCGAGAGCTATTACGTGGCTGAGATTGAAGCCGGCAGGGTGGGTGCGAAACAAGCCGAGCCCAAGCGCGAATTCTGAGTGCGTCAAAGTCGGCAATCTACTTCGCGCGGTTCCGGTAGAGCGACGCGTCCACCTGTTTCGTCATGGATCCCACGTCGAATGGGATCTCCAGAAATTGCGCCAGTTGCGCGGCCATGTCGTTCGGCTTGCTGAGCACGTCGTGGTACTGAACGCGGAGTGCTTTCACGTACGGTTTTCGATCCAGCCACGCATAGACTTCGCGCAGATGCTTCTCGAAAGCAGTGGAGATCGCGGCCGGGTCGACTCCTTCTTTATAGGTTCCCCGGCGGCGCAACATCTGATCCTGTGATGCGAGTACTTCCGGCAACGGGCGCTGCATAAAGAGGACGCGATATTCGTGGCCCGGCGGGAGCGAAAGCAACAGCCGCGAGATCACTTTGATGACTTTGCCTTCGCCTTCTGCGATGCACGCCGGATCGTTGGGCAGTTGCTTGATGCGCTCCCACTCGAGATAGCCACGCGGGTTATCGGCATCGGGCGCGCGCTCGCCGTCGGATAGCGCGGTCATTCCTCCGGCGACCAGCATCTGCATCATGAGCGACGTGCCCGAGCGCGGCAGTCCCGAAACGATTGTGATCATAGTTCCTGGCGAAAGAAACAGACTAGCAGAGGCCTCCTTCCGCAGGCGTCACCGCTTATGTTTCAGCCTCAAGGTTTCGGTTACAATGACGGCGTAAGGCCGAATCCGGCGGCGTTTGGGCCGCTCGAACGAGGGGTACGTCCTTGGCAACTGGCGAAGTAACCACTTCCACCACGCAGAATATTCCGCAGCTTCCCAACCACAAGGTGAGGGTCAAGAAGGCCGGACAGCGCGCCTGCAACGAGAAAAACGACAAAGGGAAATTCTGCGGCGGGCATTTGAAGCTGTGGTTTTACATGACCGACGCAATCGAGCGCGAGTGCGGCGACGTGGAGAAGGCCTGGGGCCCGAAGGCCGAAGTGTATCGGTGCGAAAACTGCAAAGCGCTGTATCTGCCCACGCCGGGTGAGGCAAAGACCAACGTCGCGGGGCAAGGGATGATTTCGGTATTCGGGCTGACGCTGCCGCCGAAAGAGAAGTGAGAGAGCTTCTAGCTACTAGATTCTAGCTGCTAGCTAAGATGCAGGTGGGATTCATTCTGGGATCCAAGAACACACGCCGAGCTTTGCTCGACCGGACAGCCGACGCCGGCTGTCCCCACACGATGTTTTGCTAGGAGCTAGCAGCTAGAAGCTAGCGGCTCTTTTCCATGAACACTCCCGACCTCATCTACGACTGGAATAAGAATCACCCACCGGGGCTGAAGCCGCCGGGGCCGGTGCTGATGAACGACGAGACTTTGCGCGATGGGTTGCAGTCGCCGTCGGTGCGCGATCCATCGATCGCCGAGAAGATTGAGATCCTTCATCTGATGGAGGCGCTGGGAATCCACTCGCTGGCTTTGGGGCTGCCAGGAGCGGGACCGCGCGCGGTGGAGGCTGTGACTGCGCTGGCGCGCGAGATCGCCACGCACAAGATGAAGATTCGCGCCAATTGCGCCGCACGGACGCACGAGAATGACATTCGCCCGGTGGCCGAGATCGTGCAGAAGACGGGGCTGCCGATCGAGGCCGCCACGTTCATCGGATCGAGTCCCATCCGCAGGTTCACCGAAGGATGGACCGACGACTTTTTGCTGCAGACGACCGAGAAGGCGGTGAAGTATGCCGTCTCGCTGGGCCTCGACGTCATGTACGTCACCGAAGACACCAGCCGCTGCGATCCGGAGACGGTGAAGCGCTTGTATACGACCGCGATCAACTGCGGCGCGCGGGCAATCTGCATCTGCGACACTGCCGGACATGCTACACCCATGGGTGCGCTGGCTCTGGTGCGGTTTGTAATTGCGGAATGCGTGAAGCCCTCCGGCGAAAAGATTCGTGTGGATTGGCATGGTCACAGCGACCGCGGCCTGGCGATTGCGAACTCGATGGCGGCCATTATCGCCGGGGCAAATTGCGTACACGGATGCGCGATCGGCCTGGGCGAGCGCGTCGGCAACACGCAGCTCGACCAGATGCTCGTGAACTTGAAGTTGATGGGCATCGCGCCCTGGGACGAACAAGACTTGACCAAGCTGAAGCAGTACTGCCAGGCAGTATCGCGGGCAACGGGCGTTCCGATCCCGGCGAATTACCCGGTGGTTGGCGACGATGCGTTCCGCACCGCGACCGGTGTGCACGCGGCGGCCATCATCAAGGCATATCACAAAGATGATGTCGTGCTGGCGAACACCGTGTATTCGGGTGTGCCCTCGCACGTGTTCGGATTGGAGCAGATCATCGACATCGGCCCCATGAGCGGCAAGTCGAATGTTCACTGGTGGCTGGAGCGCCACGGAATTCCTCTGAACGACGCGGTTGTGGATCGTATTTACCAGCGCGCCAAGCAGAGCGATCACACGCTTAGCGAAGCGGAGATTCTGGAGTGCGTTCCTGCCGCGGCGCAAAAGAAGTGACCGGCGCATGGCTCCCATGAGACATGCGATTCTTGGCGTCGCCCGCTTGACGCCGGGTTCAGCATGACCTGCTCCGGAGGAGTTGCTCAGAGAATACCCTCAGAGAAGATGGCTGCACCTCTGCCGCGCGGTTCACGTTTCGTGGAGACACGCCGAGGCGTGGGAACGCTGTCACACTCAAAATACGACCGTACGTCAGCCGCAGCCTTCGATGCAGCAAGTAGGATCGGCCTCGCTGAATACGCCGTACCGCACCCTTGCCACTTCATCCCGACGGAAACCGGCGTAAGGTCCCTCGCCCGGCTTAGCGCCGGGTTCAGGATGACATGGCTCGTGAGGACGTGCCTCGACGGAAAACTTGCACCAAAGTCGCGGCTATCTGCCCCAAGTGGTTACCACCCTCCCGTAATCCTCGGGGCCGCGATTGCCAATCCCTATTCCGGTCAACGCGTTGTAAACTAACGCAATACTTCCATGAGCCCGAATCCCCCGCGCCCGGACTTGCCGGACCTTGCCGCTGCGCCCTCGGTGCAGCAGGAAGTGGCGCGCCTGGCTGCTTCCCCGGAAGTGCGTTCGGCCTTCAACTGGTTCCGTACGCAGGAAGCGCAACTGACGCATTGGCAAATGGAAATGGCGCGGATTCCGGCGCCTCCCTTTGGCGAAACGGCGCGGGCGGCGTGGCTTTCGGAGCGCTTTCGCGAAGTCGGCCTGGACGATGTCCGCATTGATGATGTCGGCAACGTCTTCGGCACGCATCCCGGATTCGGGCGGCGATACGTCGCGCTGAGCGCGCACATCGACACTGTGTTTCCGGCGAATACGCCGCTGAATATCAGGCAGCAGGGAAGCCGCATCTACGGGCCGGGAGTTTCCGACAACGGGGCGGGCGTCGCGGCTCTGCTGGGGATTGCCTCGCTGCTGCGCGCGGTACGCGTCCGGCATGCGCTGCCCTTCGTGTTTATCGGGAACGTCGGCGAAGAGGGCGAAGGCGATTTGCGCGGCATGCGGCACATTTTTTCGACGCCTCGCTGGAAGGATTCAATCGCTTACAGCCTCGTGCTCGACGGAGCGGGTGCGGACACGATTGTGGCCGAAGCCCTGGGCAGCCGCCGCTTTGAAGTGATCGTGCGCGGGCCGGGCGGACATTCGTGGAGCGATTTTGGCGCGCCCAACCCGATTGTGATTCTCGCCAAGGCAATCGAAACTTTCACCACGACGCCTGTCCCGACGACGCCGAAAACTACGTTCAACATTGGAGTCATCCGCGGCGGCACCTCGGTGAACTCGATTCCGGAGTCGGCCAGCATGAAGGTCGACATTCGCTCGACCTCGATGACCGAGATGGAGCGACTGGAGCAGTCACTGCGAATCGCGCTGAACCGCGCTGTGGAAGATGAAACCATGGCTTCGGAAATGCGGTCTTCCGCGCAGAAACGGCCAGCCGGGGTAAGTTGCGAGGTGGTGGTGATTGGGAATCGTCCTGCGGGAGAGTTGCAGCCGGGCGCGCGGATGCTGCAGGTGATCCGCGCCGTCGATTCGCAATTGGCCAATGCGGCACAGGTTCAGCGGGCGTCGACCGACGCGAATATTCCACTATCGCTAGGGCAAGAGGCAATCGCCATCGGCGGCGGCGGGTCAGGCGGCGGGGCACACACGCTGCAGGAATGGTTCGATTCGAACGGGCGCGAGCTGGGCTTGAAACGAATCTTGCTGACGATGCTGGCGCTTGCGGGGGTGGGGGAATGAGTCTGAGGCTGAGAGCGAGTCTGGGTTGCGCAATGCTGTGTTCTGTCCTGGGTGCGGCGCAGAGTTCCGGGCAGGAAGCCGCCGCGGCCCCGGCGGAGACCAAGCCGAAAGCCGACATCATTTTCATGCACGCCAACGTCTACACCGGCGTCCCCGACAACACGCCCTTCAGTTCCGTTCTGCGCGAGGAAGCAATCGCGGTGCGTGGCGATCGCATCCAGGCGGTGGGTAAGACTCTTGACATCACCAAGCTGAAGGGGCCGCAGACGCAGGTGGTGGATCTTGGCGGACACTTCGTCATGCCCGGATTCAACGACGCTCACCTTCATCTTGATGACGCGGGGATGACGAAGTTGAGCGTGGATTTAACTGGCGTGAAATCGCTCGACGACCTTCGGGCGCAAGTGGCGAAGAAGGTCGGAGAGTCGAAGGCCGGAGACTGGATTCTCGGATCCGGTTGGGACGAGACGCTGTGGCCGGTGAAAGTTACTCCTACGCGCTGGGATCTCGACGAGGTGTCCGGCGGACTGCCGGTGTTCCTCGTGCGAATCGACGGACACATCGCCGTGGCCAACACTCGCGCCCTTCAGTTGGGCAGCATCACGCTGGCGAGCCGGAACCCGCAAGGCGGGCAAATTGACCGCAACGAGAACGGCGAGCCTACCGGCATTCTGAGGGAAACGGCGCAAGCAGCGGTTCTGAACGTGATCCCCAAGCCAACCCACCGTCTCCGCCGAGAAGCTCTGGAACTTGCTCTGGCCGATCTCGCCGAGCATGGTGTGACTTCCGCGCAGGATTATTCGCCCAACTGGGAAAATTTTCAGATTTACGAAGAGCTGGAAAAAGAAGGCAAGCTGACCGCGCGCATTTCGGAATGGCTGCCATTCGACGATCCAGTCGAGGAACTGGACAAGAAGCGCAACTCGCATCCGCAGTCCGACCTGATGTTGCACACCGGAATGCTGAAAGGGTTTATGGACGGCTCGCTGGGGTCGCACACGGCCGCGATGCTCGAGCCCTATGCGGATGATCCTAAGAACTCCGGCTTGCCGCGATATGACGCCGGGAAGCTGAACGACATGACCAGGGAGCGCGTGCTGGCGGGTTTCCAGGTCGGCTTTCATGCGATCGGCGACAAGGGAGTTCAAATGGCCCTCGATGCCTTTGCTGAAGCCGAGAAAGCCGCGCATGAGGCGCACGTGAAAGCGCCCAACGGCGGCGACGACTTTCGCCTGCGGATCGAGCATGCGCAGGTTACAACGCCGGCACAGGTCGCCCAATTCAAGACCTTGAAGGTCGTAGCGTCGATGCAGCCCAGTCACTTGTTGACCGATATGCGTTGGGCGCAGGATCGGCTGGGCCCGAAGCGGGCGGCAACTTCGTACGCGTGGCTGGCCTTTCTGAATAAGGGCGTGGCGCTCGCCTTTGGCACGGATTATCCGGTCGAACCTGTCAACCCGTTCCGCGGACTCTACGCGGCCGTCACGCGCAAGAGCGAGAACGGCAAACAGGAATATTTCCCCGAGCAGCGTCTGACCATCGATCAGGCGATCACCGCCTACACCGCAGGCCCAGCTTTCGCCCAGTATGAAGAGAAGGAAAAGGGTAAGCTGGTGTCGGGAATGCTGGCAGACTTTGTGGTGCTGGATCGGGATCCGACGGGGTCTGCGCCCGAAAAACTGCTGGGGACCAAGGTTCTCCGCACCGTGATGGGCGGGAAGACAGTATTTGAAGCGAAATGAGCGCGGCCTAACCTTAATTCCTGATTCGTAACCGTCGGCTCCAAGATTTCAGACGTTGGCTGACACTCCTTGCTCAAATTCAGCTTCCATCAAACGGTTTGCCGAGTTTGTGCGTCTAACAACAGAACTCCTCGTAGCGGATTTTGCACTGTCACAACGACCAGTACCACTCTGTAAATGGGTATACTATAAGGGGTTAATCGGTTCCGGAGGGAAGTAGACCTATGGATTCTGGCGCAATGTGGATGCGCATGAAGGCTCATCGCTGGGCTTACACGCTCAGTATTCTGGCAACGCTTTCGGTCGGCATTTTGATCGGCACGGTGGTTTCCTACGGAGTAAAGGGCAAAGAAGGGCAAAAGAGCGATGCAACGCCGCTCACGCTGCCTTCTCCGCAGCAGATGTCGAACACGTTCTCGCAGATTGCCAAGCAGTTGGAACCGAGCGTCGTGAATATCAACACCGAATCGACGATCAAGAACGTCCACAAGCGTCGAGGCGGGCAAGACGACGAAGACGGCGGCGGCGATGGCAGCGGCATGGATGACTTCTTCAACCACTTCTTCGGTGGACCCGGTGGCCAGGGAGCTCCTGGAGGTGGCCAGGGAGATGGTGCGATCCGCGAGCGTTCGCTGGGTTCCGGCGTAATCGTCGATCCCAAGGGATACATCGTTACCAACCGGCACGTAGTGGAGAAGGCAGACCGCATTCGCGTCCGCTTTGAAGACGATCCGCCAGGCGTGCAGCACGACGCCAAAGTTATCGGCACCGATCAGGAAACCGATCTGGCCGTGATCAAGGTGGATGTCGACCGCGTGCTGCCGTCCGCCAAGATGGGCAATTCCGACAGCATGCAGGTGGGCGACTGGGTTCTGGCCGTGGGCAGCCCGTTTGGGCTGTCGGAGACGGTGACTGCGGGAATCGTTTCGGCGAAGGGGCGCGACATTGTGCCTGGCCGCCAGTTCCAGACTTTCATTCAGACCGACGCTGCCATCAATCCGGGCAACTCGGGCGGACCGCTGGTCAACATGAATGGGGAGGTGATCGGCATCAACACGGCGATTCTCAGCGAGACCAACGCGTATGCAGGTGTGGGCTTTGCGTTGCCATCGAAGACCGTCGTCGATGTATACAACCAGTTGACCGGGCCGGAGCACAAGGTTTCGCGCGGCTCGATTGGCATCATGTTCGACGCGGTTGAGAATCCGGCGATCGCTCGAGTCTACGGATCGGGATCAGGCGTCACGGTTTCCAGCGTAGTGCCGGGCAGTCCTGCCGACCAGGCGGGATTGAAAGTCGGCGATACCATTACCAGTGTGGACGGCAAGAAGGTGACCAAGGGCGCCGAACTGGTGGCTGACATTGCTTCGCGCAAGCCAGGCTCGAAGGCAAATCTGACTTTCCTGCGCAACGGAAAATCGCAAGAGACGTCGGTGACCATTGCTGACCGCTCCAAACTATTTGCCGCGAGACTCGGCGATGATCAGGAGAACGACGACGAGAGCACTCCCAAACAGAGCAAGTTCGGAGTGACCGTTCGCAAAGTGACGCCGGAGATGGCCGACCGTCTCGACATGCCTGCTGGAAGAGGCGTGATCGTGCAGGATGTGAAGCCCCGTTCGTTTGCCGAGGACGTAAACCTGGGACGCGGCGACATCATTCTGGAAGTGAACAAGCAGCCGGTGAACAGCGAGGAAGAATTCGCCAAGGTCGAATCGAGCCTGAAGAGCGGCCAGGACGTGGTCTTCCTGGTGCGTTCGCGCGGCTCGTCGAAGCAGGATGGAACGATCTTCCTGGCGGGTACACTTCCGTAACAGATACTGGCCCAACGGGAACTGGCACTGCAGCATCCGATCGTGGATGATTACAATGCCAGCGTCCAGTTGGGCTTTTTATTTTTTGGGAGGATATTTCGGGTTGAAGGTTAGGGCTCAAATTCGGCGAGCGTGGTTCTTCGTGGCGGGATCACTGTTGATATTCGGCTGCGTCGCAAGTGCAAACGCCGATCAGAGTGCCACCGCCGATGCCTCCGCGAAGAAGCCAGCTACCACGACCAAGTCTTCCCACACGACGACCAAGTCCTCCCACACGACGACCAAGTCCTCACACACGACGACCGCTTCTTCCCATAAGACGACACACAAGAGCGTCGCAAAATCGAGCTCGTCGACGCACACGACATCGTCCGGAAAACATTCATCGAAAAAGAAATCGGCGAAGGCACGCGGCCAGCAGAAAATCGATTCCGAGAGGGCGCAGGCAATCCAGGAGGCCCTGATCCGCGAACATTACATGAGCGGTGAAGCCACGGGCACATGGAACCAGTCGAGCGAAGAGGCCATGCGCCGCTATCAGGCAGATCACGGCTGGCAGAGCAAGACGGTGCCGGACTCGCGCGCGTTGATCAAACTTGGCCTCGGGCCGAGCAAAGACCATCTTCTAAATCCGGAAAGCGCTATGACCACCGTTCCAGATGCGCCCCGGACCGGACCGGCTCCTACGTCGCACAGCGCCAGTCCGGAAGCACATACCGACGCGAATCCCCCTTTACCCGCGGATTCGCGACCCGCCGGGTCGCCCGGTCAGGATGCGCCGCGTCCGCAGTAAGCCACCGCAGTTTCAGTAGGGCTTTCCGTACGCGCTGGCACGTACAAGGGGCCCAAATCATGCACCGTGATTGGTGCAGTTCGCCGCAAGAGGCTGATTCTTTAACCAGTTACTGGCTTCATCCCCTGTGGTAAAACATCCGCCTAACCGGTTGAAAACAAAGAGGTTAATATCGATCGTTAAATCGATTGAACTCGCCATTTGCGGCGGGCTCTAGCGGGGCGGATGCAAGGGGAGCCCGCCCGGAGTTTTCAGGGCGCAGGCGGCACCGGAGCCTTGGCAATGGGCATCTCCTGAAGCGATCGCCTTGGTCACCGCGTCGATTGGCCCGGTACCTGATTCCAACATATAGATTCCGATAATCTAGTTTTTCTTGTAGCTCGCCATCACGGGATGCGGGAAGTAGGGTAGAGACTGGTTGGTGATGATGGCGCGGGGATTCGCCTCCACCAGGGCGTCCGCGATCTCCGATCCGCAGATTGTGGCAGCGGCATCGCGTGCAGTGGAAAGCATCGGAACCCGCTTTTCCAGATCGTGGGCATCGGTCGCGAGCACGTGAACCGCCTGGTGTTCGAATAGCCACAGGGCTGCGCGGCGAGTCCGATCTCCCCAGAATCCGGTCAGCGCGGAGCCGGTGACCTGCACCACGCAACCCTGATCTGCCCATTCCAGCACTCGTTGGGGAGTCTCGCGCAAAATCGGATTGCGCTCGGGATGAGTGATGACCGGCGTCATTCCGCAGCTCTTCAGCTTAAAAAAGTAGTCCGCGGTCTGCTCCGAGATGCTGAAGTTACTGAACTCAACCAGCAGATAACGCGTGTCTTCGATGACGTAGCGGGTGGGATTGGCGAGCGCATCTTGGATGTTGTCGTACGACAGATGAAAGTCGCAGCCCAAGCCGATTTTCAGCGAATCGCCGACGAGCTCCTGTAGTTGGGCAACGACTCCCTTCAGGTACTCACGGTCGTAATGATACCGGTCGTTGGCGTGGGGGGTGGCGACCATGTGCGTAATGCCGTCGGCGGCGGCCGCCCGGCACAGGGCGACCGAAACGTCCATGGACTTGGGCCCGTCGTCTACTGCAGGCAGGATGTGAGAATGAATGTCGACCACAATCGTACGAACACCAGCACGCCCTTGAGAGTTGCCCTTCCTCCCGATTTAAACAGATTCATCCGCAAAGGCCAAGCGGCCTGAGAACGGTTCGATTAGACTCGGGTTCGAGGTTCGGAAAGCATGTCGAGTCCAACTCCACTCGCGCTCGGTACTCTGGCGGGCGTGATGGTTTGCTGGTTCTTTTTCGCCGGTATCTTCTTGTTTCGCAAGCGGCCTCCGAAAGCGCCGGAGGCGAAGCGCAACCGGCAGGCTACGCTGGGGATCGTTCTGCAAATGTGCGCTTATTTTCTGGTGTGGTTCCAGCCCCCGCGCCGACCATTCTTGCCGCCCGTCGCGTTTTTCTCGGGAATTCCCGGAATCCTATTTTCGGTTTTTACCGTGGGCCTCGCGGCCGGCTCGGGGTGGCTGCTTGAATCTGCTGTCCGCACGCTTGGCAAGCAGTGGGCGTTGCGGGCTCGCCTCATTGAAGATCATAAGCTGATCACCGCCGGGCCCTACGCTTATGTGAGGAATCCGATTTACACGGGGATGCTCGGGATGCTGATTGCCACTGGGCTCGCGACGGAGCACTGGGTTGCGACGATCGTGGCGATTCCTATTTTCGTTGTCGGGATGGTCATCCGCGTTCGCAGTGAGGAGAAGTTATTGCGGGAAGCATTCGGAGAGGAGTTCGAAGAGTACGCGCGGCGAGTGCCGGCGGTGCTGCCGGGAATTTACTGAGCGTTCACCAGATCGTGGGCACGGCGCGGGACTTGCGAATCTCGCGATCGGCAGTGATCAGGGGCAGGTCCTCGATCAGGGCGGTGGCGCCGATGACGCGGTCCACGGGGTCTTTCGGATAAGCTTGTCGGGCAATTCGAACGCTTGCATGGCGATGTTCGCCGTGATTGGCAGCGATGGCGAAGCGGAGCTCGACATCCGATCAGAAAAGTTTCGAGGTCGGCAGGGTCAGATGAATTCGTCCGTGATTTGAGAGCTGGGCGATTTCCAGAAGAGTGACGCTGGAAATAGCCAGGCCACGTTCTTTTTTTCGGGCTTCCTGAATCGCCTGCGTGTGCTTTTGAGGAAATGCGATCATGGATCGCGCGCCAGCCAGATCA
Source organism: uncultured Acidobacteriaceae bacterium (assembly GCA_963844525.1). GTDB lineage: Bacteria > Acidobacteriota > Terriglobia > Terriglobales > Acidobacteriaceae > Sulfotelmatobacter. The sequence continues at coordinate 414,276 of CAWJOM010000001.1, forward strand.
CCACATGCGTGTCGAGCAGTATCAATAAAGATCGCCCCACTCTTCGGGGCTGAATGCGGGAGAGACAATGTCCCCCTTGATTTCGATCTTGCCTTTAAAGAAACCGAAGATGTCGTCTTTTTCCTGTTCGACGGGGACGAGCTTGGCCACCGGCTTGCCGCGCTTGGTGATGACGACGGCCTGGCGCTTGGCCTGCACTTCGTCCATGATGGCGAGGCAGCGGGCTTTGAAGGTGCCGGCGGGGATGGTTTTGGTTTTCATGGAGGGCCTTGTGATCATGGTCATTATACCATGGTCATAAGCCGGGCTTGAGGCTCAATTGAAGAGATCGAGCGTGAGTCCTTTTGCCCCACAGCCACTCGGTCCGCCCTTGAAGAGCAGCTCGCTACGCTTCGCGATGCTGCTGAGCTCAACCACCGAGTCGGTAGGATCGTAGGTGTGGTCACCCGCATTACCGCCCCCAATGTGTAGCACGTAGGTGCCGTTCGGCAGGCCTTCGAAGGAAAAGTGCCCATCTTGGTCAGAGGTCGTCGAATAGAGGGCGTGGGTCACCGGATCCCGAAGCTTGAGTCCCGCACCTGTTACTGGTACGTCGATTCTGTGAGTTAGGTTCCAGATCGGCGTGCCGCCTTTGGCTGGCTGGGAGTCCACCAGGCTTCCTGCGATCCTAGTGGTGGCCGGGGCGTCATCGCCCCACGTATAGGTCAGTCGGGTCTTTGCCTTCTTAGACGACTGTCGCCGATGTGAAAACATGTATAGATCACACCTGTTCCTAGGAGATCGCCGCTCAGCCAGTACAGTCCAGGTGTGCAGGGTTTGGACAAGAACCATCCCTTTCTCATCGGTAGTTCCTGAGAATCGTTCGGCACCCTTCGAGACGACATGGAAGGTGACACCGGCCAGCGGTTTGTCGTCATGTGTTACCAATATCGTGAAGGCCGGCCGCATCTCGTCTCCATCATTCAGGCATCCTGCCATCGAGCAGGCAGCACACTGGGGGAGGAGGGACAGGGCGCCAGTCACTACGGCCAGACAGACAATCGCTCGGATCAGCATCGAGCCTCCAGTTGGACCTTGCTAACCGTTTCCGTAGCGCTCGCGAATGAAGTCCGCAATTCCCGCGTAGGCTTTCGTCAGCGTCGCTTCGTCGGGTAAGAATACGATGCGGAAATGCTGGGTGCCTGGTTTCTGGCCGAAGCCGGAGCCGTGGACGACCATGACATGTTTCTGTCGGATGAGTTCCTTCACGAAGATCTCGTCGCTCTCGGGAATATCAATGCGAGGGTAGGCATAGAATGCCCCGCGAGGCGCCACGCAACTGACGCGCGGGGTCGCTTCACACCACTGCTGCGTCAGGTCGCGTCGAGAGCGCAACTTGCGCTGAACCTCCGCCAAGTGGTCCTGCGGACCTTCCAGCGCGGGCTTGATCCCATATTGCTCTGGGTGGTTGGCGCACAGGCGCGCGCGCAGCAGGCGATGTACGCCCTCGGTATAGGCCTTCACGGCGGCGGCGTCACCGGAGACGATACCCCATCCGATGCGCCATCCCGGGACGAGATAGTTTTTCGACATGCCGCCGAAGGTCACACAAGGCACGTCGGGCGCGACCGAGGCGAAGGCGATGTGAGGCGTGACGTCTCCGTTCGCATCGGGGAGAATCAGCTTGTCGTAGATTTCGTCCGAGAAGACGATCAGGTTGTGGCGGCGGGCGAGTTCCGCGACTTGCTCTAGCATCTGGCGGGTACACAGCGACCCCGTAGGGTTGTTTGGGTTAATGAGCACAATGCCGCGGGTGCGCGGCGTCAGTTTGCGCTCGATATCCGGCAATTCCGGCTGCCAGGCGTCATCTTCATTCAGATCGTAGGCGTTCAGTCCGATGCCCAGCTTGCACAGCACCGCTGAGTACAGCGGATAGTCGGGGCTGGGAGTCAGAACGTTCTCGCCGGGATTGACCAGGGCGGAGATGCAGAGATCGACGGTCTCGCTGACACCCGAGGTGACGAAGACATCCTGAACCGTGGTGATGCCTTTGCGCTGGGCCTCGCCACGAATGGCCGAGAGCGCCTCCGGGATGCCGGGAGACGGGGCGTATCCGTTCTTTCCATCGCGCATGGCCTTGTAAACCGCCTCGATGATATGCGGCGGCGTCTGGAAATCGAAACTCAGAGGGTCGCCGACGTTGAGCGGCAGAACTCTGTGCCCCTGCTTCACAACTTCATCGGCGACACATGCCAGGTCGCGAATGGCATAACGGACGTTATCAAGACGGGAGGCGGCTGCGATCTCGTGCGCTTGGCTGATGGGAGTCATGGAAGCCTCGCCGCGGCGAAGGTTCCGAACCGCGGCTAAGCAGAAATTCTAAATGCAAGGAACGACCCGGAGGGCAGAAATCTGCTGTCAGGGGGAATCCCGAAGGCTTGGGGCGCGCGAAGACTTATTTATTTGCGTTGAATACGAACACGGCTTCCTCAACCGTTTGGGCCGGGCCCGGCGCATATTTCCAATGCATTACGGCCATCGAAGCATATTGAGCCAGCATGGGATTGCCGCCCTTGCACTCGACCTTCGCCACGGTCCCGTTGGCAAGCACCGTCGCTGCCAGCCGAACCTGTCCCTCGAAGTGAGCATTCCGCAGGACGTACGGATAATCGGGCTCGGTCATGACCAGAACCTTACGTTTGGTCTTGGCCGTTTCCTGTGCAACGCCACGCGGAGCGAAGCCGCCGATCAGGCAGAGCAGCAGGGCCACGCTAACAAGGCAGAATCTTTTCCGGAGCGAGTTCAAACTCCGAACGGTGAGAAAACTACGATTTGTCACGAAGCTACCCCAAATGACGAGAGTAGAGACTTGGGGAAAGCCTCACGGGTTAAGGTAGGTTGCCTCGAACCGGCGGACAAGATTACCAACGTACCCGGCTTCGTGATGCGAAAAGAAGTTCAGCCGGTAGAGACCGGTTTCTGGCGGCTGAGAATCGAATCTGGGGAACCGCAGGTCAGCTGCCGGACTCAGTCTTCGCGATCGATCTGCGCCTTCTGCAGTTTGTCGGAGTAATCGACGTAGACCGATTTCCACTCCGTGTAGAAGTCGATTGCTCCGATGCCGCCTTCGCGGTGGCCGTTGCCGGTCGCCTTGGTCCCGCCGAAGGGCAGGTGAACTTCCGCGCCGATCGTGGGCGCGTTGATGTAGGTAATGCCGGCGTAAAGGTCGCGAATCGCCGAGAACGCCTTGTTCACATCTTTTGTATAAAGCGAGGACGACAGGCCGTATTCGATTCCGTTCGCAATCTCGATCGCATCTTCGAGGTCTTCGCAGGGAATAATCGAGACTACGGGGCCAAAGATTTCTTCCTGAGCGATGCGCATCTTCGGATCAACGTCGGTGAAGACGGTCGGCTCCATGAACCAGCCGTATTGATAGTCGCCCTTGATCGAGGCGGTTGCCGCCGCAGACCAGCTTCGCACCTTCGTTCTTGCCGATCTCCACGTAGCTGAGGTCGGTCTGAAGCTGCTTTTCGTTGACCGCGGGCCCCATCTGGACGGTTTCGTCGAGGCCATTGCCAACCTTCAATTTTTTCGCGCGCTCGACCAGGCGGTCGACGAATTCCCGGTACACGCCTTTCTGCACGATCATGCGGCTGGTCGCGGTGCAGCGCTGCCCGGTGGTTCCGAACGCTCCCCAGAGGCCGCCTTCGATTGCGAGATCGAGGTTGGCGTCGTCGAGCACGATCATGGGATTCTTGCCGCCCAGTTCCAGCGAGCAATGCTTGAAACTCTTCGCCGCGATAGCCTCCGATGATGCGGCCGACCGCGGACGATCCGGTCAACGAAACCGCACGCACATCGGAATGTTCGGCGAGCGGAGTGCCAACTTCGGCGCCGAATCCGGCGACGATATTGATCACGCCTTTGGGCAAGCCGGCGTCGACGAGAGCGCGAACCAGGTTGAACGTCGAAAGCGGCGTGTCCTGCGCCGGCTTGATGACGCAGGTGTTGCCGCAGACGATCGCTGGAAGCAGCTTCCAGGAGGAAATCGCCATCGGGAAATTCCAGGGCGTGATCATGCCGCACACGCCAATGGGCTGGCGCACGGCCATGGCGAACTTGTTCGGCATTTCGGACGGCACCGTGGGACCGAACAGGCGTCGGCCTTCGCCAGCGTTGTAGTAGGCGGCGTCGATGGCTTCCTGAACGTCGCCTCGCGTTTCGGCAAGAACCTTGCCCATTTCGCGGGTCATCTCGCGGGCGTACTCTTCCTTGCGCTCGATCAGGATCTCGGCGGCGCGAAAAACGATCTCGGCGCGGCGCGGCGCTGGGACAAGGCGCCACTTCGTGAAGGCGCGTTTGGCGGCGGCGACGGCAGCGTCCACGTCAGCTTTGGCGGATTGTCTGGAAGATGCCGACCAGGTCGCGGGTGTCAGCGGGATTGCGATTCTCGAACGTCTCTCCGGTCGAGGACTCGACCCACTCGCCGTCGATGAAATTCTTGAAAACTTTGGTCTTGCCGTAGTTGAGCGTAGTCGGACTGGTCAAAGTATCGGTTGCCATAATGTCTCCTGGGATTTCTGAGTACTCGAAGGCCTGAATAGTTGATGCTACAACCCGCAAGGAAGGTGCGGCAAGGGAAGGAGCGTTGCACGAGCGTGAGCAGAGCCGGGACTACGAGGTCTGAAGGGAAGTCCTTCGTGATCCTTCGTGCCCTTGGTCGCGAACGATTTTGCTCCGTCCCGCAGCAATGGGCTCCGAGATCGTGGCAAGTGTGCGGTTCCCGCACACTTCGGTAACGTCCCAACTCCATTACCTGTTTTTTCCTCTGTTTTGCTTGTGCTAACGTTTCTCTTTACCGCATATTTGCAAAGGTTTAGCGAGGATTTTCAACTCCAAGTGTCTTCCTGTCGATCGCAAATCGGGGATCCACGTAGCGTGGACGACCATCACTTACCGCAGCATCGTGCTGCTGATCCTGCGTGGCCGTCGTGTTCTTCATTGCCATGCGCGTGGCGTTCCCGCAATTCACTGCGAACAGCATGAAGGCCGGCGAAAACGTCGCCAGCAAACTGCTGGAGCATGTTGCGGGCATGGCTCCGCCAGCGGGCACCGGGGCCGTCGACCGCTCAGCAGGCGCACTTCACCGCGCTCGATGGCACGGTGCGAGTGAAGAAAGGCGACGGGCAACAGCTGGGTGGCTGCCGATTACAACATCCCTCTGGAAAAAGGCGATGTCGTGCAGACCGGTTCCGAAGGCATGGCCAAGGTTGTCTTCAACGATGGCACGAGCTACACCGTGAAACAGGATTCGCTGATCGTCATCGAGGAGAACTCCGCCAACGACCAGCAGCAGACCAACGTTGCCGTCGCGGTTAGCACGGGAACCGTCGATCTCTCGACCGCGACCTACAGCCAGGGTTCGAAGTCGCAGGTCATTGTCGGCTGGGGCGACGGCTTCACTGGCACCCGAGTCGTGCCGCGCAGGTGCATAACGATCCCAAGGCCGACCAGCACGAGATCCTGATGAAAAAAGGAACCGGCGAAGTCTCGCGCAACGGCGAAACCGTAAAACTGGCGAACTGGGAAAAGGTGACTTTCCAGGGGCAGGCGTCGCATCTGGAGAAGGCCAAAGAAATTGGTCCGCCAACGCCGATCGCTCCGGCGAACATGGCGCCGCTATTTTCCGGCGGGCGAGGCCACGAAGGACGTGGAATTTTCCTGGACGCCGATGGCGAATGCGGTTGGTTACCGTTTGCGCATCTCCCGCAACCCTTATTTTTCTTCTACACTGGTTGACAAGAAGGTTAATACTGCAGCGGTAACTGTCACCAGCCTGGGAGAAGGCGCGTATTACTGGATGGTGCAGTCCTACGACACGGCGGGCAAGGAATCGGCGGAGAGTGAGAAGAACCGCTTCACGATCATTTCCAAAGGCAAGGAAACGGAAGATATCGAACTGGATCTGGATCCCTTCATTCAGCACGGGCACGTGATCGAAGTGACGGGCAAGACGCAGACGGGGGCGCGAGTCATGGTGAATGGCAGCGAGGTTCCGATGATCAATTCGGATGGCGGGTTTCATTACTTCACGCCGCCGCTTCCCGCCGGCGAAGCCGTGATAACGGTGACGGCACAGACGGCACAGGGCGGAGTGAATACGCAGCAGAAGAAGATCATAATTCAGTAAGGGCACGTTTCAATGTTTCAACGTTTCAATGTTTCAAGCTGGAGAATTCTTTTCAGAGGAACGGTGGTTTTCAGGCTTTGAAACTCTGAAACCTTGAAACTTTGAAACGGGTTTCAGAACTTTGAAACTTGATGTAAGCACGGTTGCCGGGCATCTCGTAGAATAGAGAAACCCAGAACCCAGACAAGAGATCAAGAGAACATCCGGGAGATTCCCGGAAGAGCAGCACGTAGAAAGACGCGGGAATATTTCGTCATGTCAAACAACGGATTTCATTCAGGCTCGACGCGCAATCACAACCTCCGGTCGCTGTTCAGCATTTTCTCCAGCGATCTCGCCATCGATCTCGGCACGGCCAACACGCTCGTCTATGCGCGGGGCAAAGGGCATCGTCGTCAACGAGCCTTCCATCGTCGCCATCAACAAGAACACCGGCGAAGTGGAGGCCGTCGGCAAAGAAGCGAAGGAGATGCTGGGCCGCACGCCCGGCAACATCGTCGCCATCAAGCCGATGAAGGACGGCGTGATCGCCGACTTCAAAGTCACCGAGAAGATGCTGAACTATTTCATTCAGAAGGCGCACAACCGCAAGATGCTGGTGCATCCGCGCATCGTGATCGGCGTGCCCTCCGAGATCACGCAGGTGGAAAAGCGCGCGGTCATGGATTCCGCGTATCGCGCCAAGGCCAGCGAAGTGCATCTGGTCGAGCAGGCCATGGTGGCGGCGATCGGCGCTGGACTGCCCATCACGGAGCCCAGCGGCAACATGGTGGTCGATATCGGCGGCGGCACTACCGACATCGCCGTGATTTCGTTCAGCGGCATCGTCTATTCGCGTTCCGTGCGCATGGCCGGCAACCAGATGGACGAAGCCGTCATGAATTACCTGAAGCGCAAATACAATCTGCTGATCGGCGAGCGTACGGCCGAGCAGATCAAGATGGAAATCGGCTCGGCGTACCAGCTCGATAAGCCGATGACCATGGAGATCAAGGGCCGCAACCTGATCGAAGGCGTGCCCAAGACCATCACGGTCGACGACGGCGAAATCCGCGAAGCGCTCAGCGAATGCGTTTCGACCATCATGAATGCGATCCGCGTGGCTCTGGAGCGGACGCCTCCGGAACTTTCCGCCGACATCAGCGACCGCGGCATCGTGCTGACCGGCGGCGGCGCGCTGCTGAAGAATCTCGACAAGCGCATCCGCGAAGAAACCGGGCTGCCGGTTTCGATCGCCGACGATCCGCTTTGCAGCGTCGTGCTGGGCACCGGCAAGATGCTCAGCGACTTCAAGCTGCTGAGAAAGATTTCGATCGAGTAGGTTTTGAGTGAGTAGGTTCCAAGGTTTCAGAGTTTCAAGGTTTCAAGGATCCGAAGCCGTAAGTTGCTGCTCAACACCTCAGTTACTCGGCCATCCCTTGCAACCTTGACGAACCTTGAAACTTTGAAACTGACGTTATGGAATCTGTCCTCGGCCGCTACCGCAACCTGGTCATTCTTGTAGGAGTATTGTTTCTGCAAGTGCTGGGGCTCGCGATGCAAGTCAAGCGCAGCGGCGGCAATGATGCGGAAGATACCCGCCTGATCCGCATCTGGGGCGTGGGTGCAATCACTCCGTTCGAGCGCCTTCTGGTGTGGGCTCAGAATAGCACTGGCAACGTTTGGCATAACTACTTCTATCTGCGTGGAGTGAGGGCCGAGAATCGTCAGCTCAAAGATCAAATTGAGCAGATGCGGCTCGAACAAGTCAGGCTCAGTGAAGACGCCGCGCAGGCGCGCCGCCTGCAAACCCTGCTGGCCTTCAAGGAGCAGTTCATTTCCCGAACCGTGGCTGCGCAGGTCATCGGCTCCAGCGGCAGTGATCTATCCCGCATCGTCACGATCGATAAAGGGCGAGAACGCCGGTATCAAGCGCGACATGGCGGTCATGACGTCGGACGGAATTGTCGGCAAAGTGCTGATCGTTTTTCCTTCCGTCTCGCAAGTGCTTCTGATCAGCGATCAAAGCAGCGGAGTGGGCGCGATCCTCGAAAAGACCCGCCTGCAGGGAGTGCTGCGAGGCACCGCCAATGGGGAAGTGGTCCTCGAGCGTGTCATGAGCGATGAGCAGGTTCCGGTGGGTGAAACAGTGTTAACGAGTGGTGGGGACCAGATCTTTCCCAAAGGCCTTCCCATCGGCACGGTGACGAATGTCGGAAACGGCAAAGACCTTTTTCTGAACATCAAGATCAAGTCGGCCGCGAATCTTAGCAAGCTCGAAGAAGTGCTGGTGCTGGTCGAGAAGCAGGAGCGACAGGTCACCGCGGAAGAGAATGTCAGGGTGCGCGCTGCCGATATTCTGGCGCAACGCTTGCCGTCGGTCCCCGAAAAACCGGCCACGGATGCGAATCCAACCACAGGGGCGGCGGGGACTTCGAAGCCTGGCGTCGCGAAGCCTGGCGTTGCGAACCTCGGCGCCAAACCAGCAGGAACGGCAACGACATCCACTCCGGCGGTAAAGAATCCAGCCGGGGCAAGCACTGTGGCGAACGCCCCTGCAACCGGCGAGTCAGGGAAACCTGCAAATCGAACCGCAGCGGTAAAAAAGAGTGCGACAATTCCTGGGAGTCCGGCGACTGCTGCCAAGCCGGATGCTCCGCAGGCCAAGCCCGCGAGCCAGCCCTCGATACAGGTCGAGCCGACTCCGCCCAATCCGCAGACGCCAGCCAACGAGGGCAGCCCTCAATAGCGTGCCCATCACTTACACATCCAATGAGCAGGTCGAAGTCTACCGGTTCAGCATCCCGGTGACGATTGGCGTTCCCTTGCTGGCGCTCTTTATACAGGCATTTTTGCCGCTGCGGTTCCCGCGGTTTGCCGTCTATTTTGATCTGCCGCTGCTGGTGACAATCTTTTTTGCCATGGCGCGCCGAAGCCCGGTTGCCGGCCTGTTTACGGGCGCTGTGATTGGGCTGGCGCAGGACATGCTGGGACACAATCCGATCGGGATCTACGGAATCGCTAATACGGTCGTGGGCTACGGCGCTTCGTCGTTGGGAGTAAAGCTCGACGTGGAGAACGCCGGGGCTCGTTTCCTGGTGACGCTCGGGTTTTACATGGTGCATTCCGCGGTCTATTTCACAGTAGCTCACGGATTGGTCAACATGACCCAAACGTGGAGTTGGTCCCGGGGCATTTTGGCCGGGGTCGCCAATGCGATCCTCGGCGTGGCGCTGTTCTTCCTGCTCGATAAGTTTAAGCAGAGAACGTGAAAACCGTCGCTGGTCGCTGGTCGTTCGTCGTTGCCGAGAGTTCGTTAAACGTTTCATGGCGGGGATAGTGACCTCCGTTACTAACAGAATTCCGCATTGAATTCGTCCCGGCTTACAATGAGAGGAACGCACCGAGCCACGACCAACGACCAACGACCAACGACCAAGGACTAACACCTGATGTTCGGCCGCGACGATAAAGTTTCCGAGGTCCGCCTCACGGCGGCGCAATACATCATCCTCGCCATTTTCCTGGTGCTCGCCTACGGACTATGGAGGCTGCAGGTGATGGAGAGCGGCTACTACGCCTCCGCCGCCGAGAAGAACCGCATTCGCAACGTTCCGGTGCTCGCGCCTCGCGGCAAGATTCTCGATCGCGAAGGGCGCGTGATCGTCGATAACTATCCGTCATTTTCCGCGCTTCTGCTGCGCGACTCGACACGCGACCTCGTGGGCGATGCGGACTTGATTGCGCAAGGTCTGCATCTTGATCCAAACGAGGTCCGGACCCGCATCCGGCGCTTCGCCGCGATGCCGCAGTACCAGCCAATTTTCCTGAAAGAAGACATTACGCCCGACGAGTTGCAGTTCATTGAGGCGCATCGCAACGAGTTGCCCGAACTCGACACCATCATGGCGCACCGCCGCCTGTATCCGCGTAATGGATTCATGGCGCACCTGATTGGCTATGTCGGCGAAGTTAGCGAAGACATGCTGAACCAGCCGCAGTTCGAACTTTACAATGCGGGCGACGTGGTAGGCATTTCTGGAGTGGAGCGGCAGTACAACAATCTGCTCATGGGCACGAACGGCTCGCGGCAGGCCTTGGTCGACAGCCATGGCCGCGAAGTTGGACGTCTGGGCGAAACCGAAGCTGTGCCTGGCAAACAACTCAAGCTGACGGTCGATATCGATCTGCAGATCGCCGCCGAACAGGCTCTGGAAGGAAAGAACGGAGCGATCGTCGCCATGGATCCGCGCACCGGCGAGATTCTTGCCATGGTGAGCGGGCCGTCGTTCGATCCCAACGATTTTGCCGTACACGTGTCGCGCGATCAGTGGAACAAGCTGGTCACCGATCCCGACAAGCCGCTGCTGAACAAAGCGATTCAGGCGCAGCTCGCGCCCGGTTCGACGTTCAAGATCATTATGTCGGTCGCGGGATGGCAGGAAGGGATTGCGCAAGATCTTCACGTGAACTGCACTGGAGGTGCCGAGTTCTACGGACGGCGGTTCGGGTGTTGGGTGAAAGGCGGCCACGGACCGGTAACGCTCGAGAAAGCGATCTACCAGTCCTGTGACGTTTTCTTCTACACGCTTGCCGAAAAACTGGGCATCGACCGCATTGCGAAGTACGCGACCCAACTCGGATTAGGTCAGAAGACCGGCATTGATCTTCCCAACGAAGTGAGCGGAGTCATGCCTTCGGAAGAGTGGAAGATCAAGAATTTTAAGCAGAAGTGGTTTGCGGGCGAAACGATTTCGGTGGGCATCGGGCAGGGTGCAGTCGCCATCACGCCAGTGCAGTTGCTGCGCGCCGTCAGCGCCATTTCCATGGGTGGGCGAATGGTTGTGCCTCACGTTATCAATCCCACGGATGTGCCGCCGAGCTACGTCGAAGCTCAGCACTATACGGAAGTGAAGAACGTCCCGATTGACCCGAATGGGTGGACCTTCATCACCGATGCTATGTCTCGCGTTCTCCTGCCGGAAGGGACGGCTCAGTCCGCCCACATTCCTGGGATCGATATCGCAGGCAAGACGGGTTCGGCGCAAGTTGTATCGCTGACGACTCGTGCCAGGTTCAAGAACAGCGAAGATCTGGCGCAGAACGGATGGTTCGTGGGATTCACGCCTCGCCGCAATCCCGACATCGTGGTGTGTGTTCTGTTCCAAGGCGGCGAGCATGGCAAGTTGGCAGCCCGCCTGGCGACGCAGGTCATCAAGGCCTATGTCGACAAGCAGCACCGTTCGCCTCAGAAGATGGTGGAGAAGCCAAAGAGCAACGGAACGGTGGATATCGGCGGTTTGTGGACCGAGCCCGGATCTAACGGAGACAAAGAAAAGCTCCAGGGCGGCCGCTTCGTGCTCGATCTCCCCAAGAAGCCGCTGGCACTGGCCGTCGCAGCCCCAGGAATGCATCCGTGAGCCGAAAACGATCCCGAACGGTGGATCCCAAAACGGAAAAGCTGGAGCTAAGAGCTAGGAGCTAAGAGCTAGAAGCTAGAAGCTGTTTTATGGCACGTTACGTCTCATACCGCGATTTCGACTGGGTTCTGATGGGCTTCGTGCTCATTATTTGTGGCTTGGGCGTAATGGAGATTCATAGCGCGACGACGCACACGAAATTTGCTGGGGCCCATGTGAAGCAGGTTTACTGGGTCCTGGCCGGCGTGGGTGCAATGTTTCTGGTCAGCCTCATCAACTACCAGGCGCTTCTCGATCAGATCCACTGGTTCTATATCGCAGGCGTCGGCTCGCTGATGGCGGTCCTGATCTTCGGTCAGAAGTATCTGGGCGCACGGCGCTGGATTAAGATGCCCGGCGGCAACCACTTTCAGCCGTCGGAATGGGTCAAGCTCATCCTTATTCTCGCAGTCGCCAAGTATTTTGCCGACATGCGGGAGCGGGAACTATCCTGGCCCGATTTTATGAAGGCGGCAGCGATCGTCGGAATCCCCATGTTGATGGTGCTGAAACAGCCAGATCTGGGCACTGCGCTCACTTATCTTCCGATCGCGGCGATGGGCGTGTTTCTGGGAGGAATGCAATGGAAGCAGGGATTGACCGTGGGCCTGATCGCGACGGTAGCTCTGGGAGCAGTCTTTTTCATCCCGAGGGTACACGTTCTCAAGTCGTATCAAAAGCAGCGCTTGACCAGCTTCGTCGATCCAGAACTCGACCCGCAGGGCTCGGGGTACCAAGTTGAGCAATCCAAGATCGCGGTGGGTTCTGGGGGGCTGTGGGGCGGAAAGGGGTCGCAAACACACGGCGCTTTTCTCCCAGTTCCGCAAACGGACTTCATTTTCGCCGCATTTTCCGAAGAGCATGGATTCGTAGGCGCTCTCGGGGTTCTGCTGCTATACTTCATTGTGCTGATGCGTTTGACCCAGAACGCACAAACAGCGCCCGACCGCGCTGGGACGTTCGTGGTGATGGGTGTGGTGGCTGTGCTTAGCTTCCATATCCTGGTCAATGTCGGCATGGTGGTTGGCTTTATGCCGGTCACCGGAATACCACTGCCGTTGATGAGTTACGGTGGGTCTTCTGTGTTGTTCATGTTCCTGGCGCTGGGGATGGTTATGAATGTTCGTATGCGCCGCTTCGTGAACTGACTGGGTGGCGAGATACGACCAGCCCGGTTAGGGCCAAACAAGATTCAGAAGCAAAGGGTTCAGGAAGCAGGAAGAAGCGGCAGGAAAGCAGTTTGCTGCGCTCGCAGGCGCAGCCCCAAACATATCGATCGCCCTCGCGTAAAGGGGGCATTTCACCGGCTAGTTGAGCAGTAGAAGGCCGGGCAGGATTGAAGCTGAGCAGCCGGGCAGGGAACGGCCCCCCGACCCAAATTGGGTCTGAGAGTGCGGTCACAAACCCCGGTGGAAGTGAAAGCGAAAAGTGCAAAAGATTCCCAATCTTGTGCAGCGGACTCGGTGCAGAGAAGAACTCTCTGTCCCGGTCTGTCCCCGCGTAGGGGCAGCATCGCAAAGCTCTCCGTTTCATCCTCCCGCACCTCTTCTGACTCCGCCCCGGTGAAGCCCGTCCGACCTCTGAAATGAGTCGCCGGGACCGGAGTGTTCGATGAACAAAGAACTATTTGTCTCTTCCACCCCTCACGAAACCAAGGTGGGATTGGTGGAAGACGATTTACTCGCGGAAGTCTATCTTGAACGCGAGAACGAGTACACCTTAGCGGGATCCATCTACAAAGGACGTGTCACCCGCGTGCTGCCAGGCATGCAGTCGGCTTTCGTCGACATCGGCCTGGAGCGCGATGCCTTCCTCTATGTTTCCGACTTTATGGAGTTGGAAGAGCACGACGACGATCTGACCGATGTCGTTCCGGCCACCCGCAACGTGCCGGACCTGCGCCAGCAATCGGCTCGTGCGGAAGCTGTCCCGGGCGGCGTTGAGTCCGCTGACGGCTCAGAAGCGGAGTTACTGCCCGTCAGCGACGAGGGAACCTTCGAGGCCGAAAGCCTCAGCGAGGGGCAGGACGTTCCCGCCGCACAATCCGCCGAAGCCGCCAGTACCGGCGACTCGCAGAACCGTGAGCGCGGGAGCTATCGTGGCCGTCGCCGCCGCCGTGGCGGACGTCGCGATGGCCGAGGAGACGGCCGTGACCGAGGACCGGAAAGAGGACCGGACCGAGGTTCCGAACGAACTCCCGACCGGTTTGCAGAACGGGTCCCGGAGCAGCGCTTCGCGCGTCCCACTGAGCCGCCCACCCGCGTTGTGGATTCCGGCAGAAGCCAGCCGTCTGGCCCGCCGCCGGGATACCAGCCCATGCTGCTGCCGGGCGAGTCGATTTCGAAATATCAGCGCTTCGCCCAGCAGTTGCCGGGTCAGCAGTCCACGGGCCGGACCGCGATCACCGAAGTCGAGTCTGAAATTTCATCGGAGCAAGTAACCCCGATCGCGGCAACGTTCCCAGAAGACGAACCAATTTTTGCTGCCACCGAGTCGGTCGCTGAGCCTCTCCACGAGCAGCATGAAGACGTTCATGCCGCGCATGAAGAGCCGGTGGAGCAAGCAGAGCGCTTGGAGTCGGCCTCGATTTCGACAGACTGGAACCAGGAGTTTCGGCGTCCCGAAGCTGCCCCGCTGCCATCTCTCGGCTGGCCCGGAGAGTCGACGATTCCGACGCAACAAGACGCGGTTCAACAAGGCGAAGTCGAAGAAGAGACGCATGCGCCGGTGAGCCCAACAAAAGCCGGGCAAGTCGACTCCCCAGTACGCTCGCGCCGCGAGGAAGAAGCTCCAGTCTTTGCTGCTCCCGGCACCATGGAAGAGGAGACCATCGACGACGAAGAAGCGGGCACGATTCATTACGAAGCTTCTTCGGATGAGGGTTACGAAGAGTTCGAAGAGGAAACGCAGCCTGGTCCGGGACATCTGAATGGCGATGCCCGCGAGACGGTTGCTGAGATTCACGAAGCCTCGATGACCGAAGGCGCGCATCCGGCGGATGCCGCTCCAGCCGAAGGCGAAGAGGACAGCGAGGAACTGGAACTGGAAGAGGCCCAGGCCGAAGCGGAGGCCTTGCTCGATGCCGAAGCCCGAGGCAATGGCACAGTCGACGCCCGCGTCGAAGTTCGTGCTCCGGCGGCAACCGCAGGCTACACGCAGCGAACACCGCGTCCGCGTCCCGGTCATGATCGTGATCGCCAAGGCGGTGGTCCCCGCGACCGCCAGCGCCGAGGAGGTGGTGGCGGTGGTGGACGCCGCTTCCGCCGGCGGGAGAATGCTCCCGTTCCCCTGATCAGCGACTTGCTCAAGGAAGGCCAGGAAATTCTGGTTCAGATCGCCAAGGAACCCATCGGGAAGAAAGGCGCGCGCATCACCAGTCACATCGCGCTGCCCGGCCGGTTCCTGGTCTATATGCCCACGGTGAACCACACCGGCGTCTCGCGCAAGATTGCTTCCGAGGAGGAACGGCAGCGCCTGAAGCGGATCATCATGAGCGAGCGTGAGAACGGCCACGGAGGCTTCATCGTCCGCACGGCCGCCCAGAGTGCCAGTGAAGAGGAACTCCGCGCCGACATCCGCTTCCTGAAAGGCTTGTGGCAGGATATCAAGAACCGCTCGGAAGGTTCGAAGCCGCCCGCGCTGATCTACCACGATCTCAACGTAGTTGAACGTGTGTTGCGCGACCAGGTCACCTCCGACTTCAGCGTGATTTGGGTCGATACCGAACCGGAATACGAACGTGTGTTGCGCTTCTTTAATCGCTTTCAGCCCGCGATGGTGAAGCGCGTGAAGCTCTATACCAAAGAGACGCCGCTGTTCGAGCAGTTCGGCCTCGCCGAAGAAATGAACAAGGCGCTCAAGTCGAAGGTGTGGCTCAAGAGCGGCGGCTACATTGTCATTAACCAGACGGAGGCGCTGGTCGCGATCGACATCAATACCGGCAAATACGTCGGCAAGACGGCGCGTCTGGAAGACACGATCGTCAAAACCAACGTGGATGCAATCAAGGAGATCGTTCGCCAGATCCGGCTGCGCGATCTGGGTGGCATCATCATCATCGACTTCATCGATATGGATGAGCGCCGCAACCGCCAGCGTGTGATGCAGGCTCTGGAAGAGGAACTCCGCCACGACCGCGCGCCCTCGAAGACGCTGCAGTTTAACGACTTTGGCCTGGTCGCGATTACCCGCAAGCGCGTCAAGCAGTCGCTCGAACGCACGATTGGCGCGCCTTGCCCGTATTGCGAATCCACGGGATACGTGAAATCCGTTACCACGGTTTGCAACGAGATTTACGTAGAGATGCGGAAGATTGCCAAGCACCTGGAGCATGAAGACGTCATGCTGCGCGTGCATCCGGACGTCGCGAAAGAATTGAAGTCCAACAACGGCCGCCTGCTGAACGAGATGGAAGAGATGACCAAGCGCACCATCATCGTGAAGAGCGATGCGGCGGTGCATCAGCAGCAGTTCGATATCAACTGAGTTGCGAGCTCTCAGCTGTCAGCCAAAACAAAGACGGGCGGAAATCGCCCGTCTTTTCTCTTCCTTCTTAGGTTTGTGGAAACCTCCGTACGAGTGTCGCAGAAGAACTTTGAGCGTGTTCGGGGAAGACGAGTGGCAGTAGGTGGTTTTGTCAGTGTCGCGCCGAAAACGGCTGTGACTACCATCACTGCGCCTTTTTTGCTCGCGTGATAACTGTCGTACGAGAGAGTCTCCCACTGGCCCGTTGGTAGCCCAGGATCCGGCAGCACCTGGTAGGCCGCACTGCCCACCCACCAGCAGGAAAACAACGACATTGAAGGAGCAGTCCCGTGAAAACACACGCCCGAGTGCTGAGTGCGATCTTGTCGGCTTTTTTGTCGGTGCTGAGTTATGCGCAAGCTCCGGTACCTTTCGTGAATCAACCTCTCGTCCCTGACGCAACCGCTCCGGGCGGCGCGCAATTCACGCTCACTGTCAACGGCACAGGTTTTCTTTCGAGCTCCGTCGTGAACTGGAATGGCAGCGCGCTGGCGACACAATTCATCAGGGGTTCCCAGTTGACGGCGACCGTCCCCGTCGCAGACATCGCCACGGCGAGCACTGCCTCGATAACGGTGATCAACCCCGCACCGGGCGGTGGCACGTCGAACGTCGCGTTCTTTACGGTCAGAGCGAACACGGGAAGTTTCGTGGGATTCGCCCCGATCGCGTCTCCATCTGTGGGTAGTTTTAGGAACGTACTTGCTCTGGGGGATTTCAACGGGGACGGCAAGCTGGACCTGGCGGTCACCGATTATATTGGCAACAAGGTCTCCATCCTACTTGGGGACGGCAAGGGAAACTTCACACCGGCGTCGTCCCTAACTGTCGGTAAAACTCCCGGGTCACTGGCGGTGGGGGACTTCAACGGGGACGGCAACCTGGACTTGGTGGTCTCGAACAGCGGCACGCTTTCCATTCTCCTTGGGGACGGCACGGGAAACCTCATATTGGCCTCGTCTCCAACCATCGATGGTGGTCCAGTGAGAGTAGGTGATTTCAACGGTGACGGTAAGCTGGATCTGGCGGTCGGCAGATCCATCCTGCTAGGGGACGGCACGGGAAACTTCATATTAGCCTCGTCTCTGCCTGCCAGTGCACTTGCGGTAGGGGACTTCAACGGGGATGGCAACCTGGACCTGGCGGCCCTCGCCGGGGCAGGGGTATCCATCCTGCTCGGGGATGGCACGGGAAACTTCGTCTTAGGCTCATCTGCCGCAACGCGGGGAGTGCCCCAAGGACTCACGGTGGGGGACTTCAACGGGGACGGCAACCTGGACCTGGCGACCGCAAACTATG
Organism: uncultured Acidobacteriaceae bacterium; assembly: GCA_963844525.1. GTDB lineage: Bacteria > Acidobacteriota > Terriglobia > Terriglobales > Acidobacteriaceae > Sulfotelmatobacter. The sequence goes on from CAWJOM010000001.1 coordinate 431,709, forward strand.
AAAACAATAGTGTTTCCATCCTCCTGGGAGACGGCACGGGAAACTTCGTATTGTCCTCCTATCTGATTGTGGGGGTTCGTCCCTCCGCGGTGGCGGTCGGCGATTTCAACGGAGACGGCAACCTCGACCTGGCAGTCGGCAACACGGGGAGCCGCACGCTTTCCATCCTAATGGGGGACGGTACGGGACACTTCACCCTCGCCCTGTCTCCACCTGCTTTCGAGGCTTGGTCATTGGGCGTAGGCGACTTTAACGGGGACGGCATCTTGGACCTGGCCGCCACCAGTGCTGATAACAGCGTGGTCTCCATCCTGCTAGGAGTTGAGACGGGGCTTGCCGCCACGTTATCCCCCCCGAGTCTCAGTTTTGGCACACAACTGATTGGCACCAGCAGCTACTCCCGGCCCGTGACCTTGACCAACAACGGTAGTGAGACGCTGGATACCAGCAAACCCGTCGCCAGCGGTGCTTTTTCTCAAACCAACAACTGCCCCCGCCAACTACAGACAGGAAAGCAGTGCATCATCAATGTCACGTTCACTCCTCGTTACCCATACGGGCACAACGGCATGCTCACGATCGCCGACAATGCTTCCGACAGCCCGCAAACGGTTTTGCTGAGCGGAATCGGCACCGTGGTGAACCTGTCGCCATCGAATTTGAACTTCGGCAACCAGTCCCTCGGGACGACCAGCCCGCCGCAGACCGTGACCCTGACGAACAATGCCCCGAAGGCACTGGGTGTCGGGAAGATCCAGATCAATCCAAACTTTGCTCAAACCAACAACTGTGGAACGAGTGTGACCGCGGGAGGAAGCTGCACCATCAGCGTGACCTTTACGCCCAAGCGCAAAGGACCAGGAACCGTGCCCCTTCTCATTTACGACAACGGAGGCGGCAGCCCACAAACCGTTTTGTTGACTGGAGTCGGCACGGCGGTGAGCCTGTCGCAGTCGAGTCTGAACTTCGGCAGCCAGCCAGTCGGGACCACCAGCCAGCCGCAGACGGTTACGCTGACCAACCACGCCCCAACGGTACTGAGTATCGGAAAGATCTATGTCTACCCAAACTTCGCCCAAACCAACGACTGCGGAACGAGCGTGGCAGCGGGAGGAAGCTGCACCATCAGCGTAACCTTCACGCCAACGCGCAAAGGATCAGGAACCGCGTCCCTCGTCATCCACGACAACGGCGGCGACAGCCCGCAAACCGTCTCGCTCAGCGGCACTGGCACGTAAGGGATGAGTCACTAACTTCAGCCAGCAATAGCTGTAGTTTGCCCCAGAGCTGCTAGTGCCTCACGTCTCGCAAACTCAGCGAGACGTGGAGCAAGCCTCAAGCTGAATACGCAAACCGAGCAATCGCCCTGGAAACTTGAAATCCGGCCGCATTTCAGGCGACTTGCAGTCTTGTTCCAATTCCAATCCAGACTGTCACATTGGTTCGCGATGACGGGGTAAGCAGCAAGGCTGATATGGGAGGACTGGAGCCGCTGTTAGCTTTTGAAGATCTGAAGAGTTTGGGGTACCTTAGCTCACGTTGGCGAGCGTCTTTACTGCGACATCGGCGTGGTTGCGTAGTTTTTGCGCTGAGTCGTGGATCGAGCGGCCGGCGGCGCCTGCGCCACTTTGCTCCGACGTCTGCTCCACATTGCCGGCATCCTCGACGGTGGTGCTGGCCATATCCAGCAAGACCACGACTGAATCGGCGTGCAGCTTCCATACCGAGGACATCTTCTGGCTACGCTTCAGTTCTTCCAGTTCCGTGCTGATGCGTGCGGAGATCGAAACCATCCGGATCAGCGTGCGCGCCACATCGGCTCGCAAGCTCTTTTCTTCCAGGAAAGGCGCGCTGTACGCATCGGCTTCTTGCGCGCTCAACGTCAGGTTGAAGAAGCGCATGGGCACGACCTGCCGGTACTTCGGATCGGCCACGCGTACGAACACTCGAATCGATTCCTCGACGCGCCGCAATTTGCCTTCTTCCGCCGAAAGTTGTTGTGCCGTCACCGCAGGAGGCTGGAACACGGGAATTGGCGCGGGCGCTTTGGCTGCTGCGGCCGCTTTGGCCGCTCGCGGAGCCGCACCGGCACCGCCTGTTGGGCGCGTCGTCTGACCGGCTGGAGTCAGCAGAGACCGCCGGATCGGAGGACGCCGGTCCAGTTCTTTCTTCAGCTTCGAAACCCGGCGAAATTTCTCGAACGCGCTGCCATAGTCCGCTTCCAGCAATTGCTTCTCTTGAATCGCGGCCACGTGATCTACGGTGACTTCCACGCCGTCGACGGTGGTCAGAATCGTTCCGCCCATTTCTTCCAGAGCTTGTCCGAAGGTTTTGATTTCGCCTAGCGCCTTGGCGAACAGTTCGTCGAACTTCTTGCCAAACGTGGCGTTATACGCCGAAACCGTAGCCAGCACACCGGGATGATAGAACGAAGAATCCAACCACTGTTTCAGTTCCCGCACGCGCCCGATAATTCCGGAATCGATCAGCATGTTGAAATCGCGGAAACGGGCGACTTCTTCCCGCAGAGGATCGAACCGCCGCAGCAGTTGCACGTGCTCCTCGGGAAGCGAGGGCACATCCGAGTCCGCCAGGATTTCAATGAGCGCAATCTCGAAGGGTGAAAGCGGCAGCGCGCCGTCCAGCCCATAGCCGGTTTGTTCCCACTGGCCGGGCACGCGCGGATGACGATACAAGAACGTCGCAATCAGGTCGGTCTTGTCGCGGTTGACGTCACTGGGTTCGCGGCGCCGGACAAAGTAACGCAAGAGAGCCTCGGCAACCTCAGAATCGGTGTCAGGCGTGAGCGCTTGCCGTACCATGGCCGGCGTAATCGCCATATCCAGCAGGTGCAGCCAGCGGTACATCCGCGATAGGGTAGTCGGAAGTTCGCGCTCGGAATGGCGCAGCGCATCCTCGTCGAGACCGCTCGGAATGGGGACATCCCCGCCGAGCGCCTCCCGCATGAGCTTCTGGTAGAAGCCCTGGACGGTCGCCAGAATGGCTAATTCAAACCGAAGATCTTCGGCCAAACGTGCCCCCGAGAGCAAGATTTCCCTTCTGAAACTGACTGATGTCCTAAGTAAAAACGAAATGTTACTTCCGGTGCAAGTTACTACTGGAGCGATGCAGTCATGCAAAAGGGGTTATCCGCGGTAGTACATGGCCTTCCGCGCGAGGATGGAGATTGAGGAAGGAGGCAGCGGCACAAATCGCGTAGAGGCAGACGCATTCGTCCGCCTGCGAGGTGAAGGGAGCGGCCTCGGACGAATGCGTCCGCGGCTGCGTGTTTGTTGTCGCCCGACTCGGGCTCAGAACACAACCGTCTTGTTGCCGTACAGGAGCACGCGATTCTCAACATGCCACCGCACCGCACGGGAGAGCACAACCTTTTCCAGGTCGCGTCCCTTGCGGATCAGATCTTCCACGGTGTCTTGGTGGGAAACGCGCACCACATCCTGCTCGATGATGGGCCCATCGTCGAGCACCTCAGTGACATAGTGGCTGGTCGCGCCAATCAGTTTCACGCCCCGCTCAAACGCCTGATGATAGGGACGGGCGCCCACGAAGGCCGGCAGAAACGAGTGATGGATGTTGATGATCCGCTGCGGATACCGGTTGACGAAGTCGTTCGACAGAATCTGCATGTAGCGCGCCAGCACCATGAAATCCGGCTTTTGATCATCAATCAGCGACTGAATCTTCGCCTCTGCGTGGCTCTTGTTGTCCTTCGTGACCGGGACGATGGCATAAGGAATCTTGTAAAAGTCGGCAATGGCCTGGTTGTCAGCGTGGTTCGAGATAACCAGCGGAATATCGCAGGCTAGCTCGCCGCTCTTGTGGCGATAGAGAAGGTCGACCAGGCAATGGTCGTACTTTGATACCAGAATGATCATGCGCTGGCGGACCGACGACTGCGCCAGTCGCCACTTCATGCTAAAAGCTTCCGCTACGGGAGAGAAGTGCTTGCCGAAGTCTGCCAGGTCGATGTTGAAGTCCTTGGGATCGAACTCAACCCGCATCAGAAAGAGTCCCGACTCCTCGTCGGCGTGTTCATCGGCGTGCAGGATGTTGCCATTGTGCCGGTAGACGAAGTCGGCGATGGTTGCGACTTCGCCCTTGCGGTCCGGACAGGAGATGAGCAGGATGGCGGAGTTCTTCATGAGTAGCGCACCCGTTGCGGCGGCGTTCCGGCGGCGCTTCGGCGAGAGCGAGACGCTCTCGCCGACAGCCGGCGAGACGCCGGCGCTACTTCTTTAGTTCCTTCAATATCTCTCGTGCGGCATTCAAGCCCGACCCCCCGGTCAAGCCCGCACCGGGATGCGTCCCACTCCCGCATAGATAGAGCTTCTCAATCGGCGTCTGATAGCGCGCCCAATCCAGCAGCGGACGCATGGTAAAGAACTGGTCCAGCGCGAGGTCGCCATGGAAGATCTGCCCGCCGGTCAGTCCATAGTTTTCTTCGAGGTCGCGCGGTGTAATGATCTGGTGCGTCAGAATCAGTTCCGGTAGATTCGGCGCGTATTGCGCCAGCGTCTGCACCACCGTTTGTCCGAGGGCCTTGCGCTGTTCTTCCCAATCGCCCTTCAACTTATACGGCGCATACTGCATGTAAATTGACATCACGTGCTTGCCTTCGGGAGCAAGCGTGGGATCGGTCAGAGAGGGAATTGCAGCTTCCAGATACGGCTGCCGCGAGAAGTTGCCATACTTCGACTCGTCGAAAGCGCGTTCCAGATAGTCGATCTCGTTGCCGATATGAATGCGTCCCTTGAGCGGGCCTGCATCGCCGTTCTTAAGCGCAGTGAATTGCGGCAAACCGGACAGCGCCAGATTTACCTTCGCCACCGTGCCATTCCCGCGATAATGCTGCAGCTTCTGCACGAAGTCGGGCGAAAGATGCGTGGGATCGGTCAGCTTGAGCAGCGTCCGCTTGGGGTCTGCGTTGGAGATCACGGCCTTCGCCTGAATCTCCTCGCCCGTCGAGAGCAGCACGCCGGTTGCGATGCCATTCTGCACGCGAATTTCAATGACTTCCGCGCCGGTACGAATCTCCACGCCCGCGGCCTGCGCCGCCGAGGCCATCGCTTGCGTAACCGCGCCCATGCCGCCCACGGCAAACGACGCCCCGCCGGCGGGATGAGGATCCGCCGCCGCGCGGATTAGCAGCACCAGAGCGCTTCCCGCCGACCATGGACCAAGAAAAGTTCCGAACACTCCGCGAGCCGCGATCACCGCCCGGAGCAGTTCGGTCTCGAAATATTCCGATGCCAGGTCGGCCACGGCCATGGGACCCCAGCGCAGCAGGCGGAACATGTCTTTCTTGCCCAGTTTGCGGATCGCGCGCCCGGTCTGCAGCATGCTCCACAAATCGCCTCGTGTTGGATGATCGATGTCGGGCGGCGTGGTCGCGAGCGCCTCGCTAATTACCTTGCCAATTCTTCCGAGCGATTGCTGGAATTCGGGATACTTCACCGCGTCCTTTTGTGAGAACGCTGCAATCTGCTGCGCCGACTTGGCCACATCCTGATAGAGCGAAAGTGCCCGTCCCTCGGGCGACAGGGCCGTCACGCAGACATCCGGCGTAATCAGTTTGAGCCCGTGCTTCTCCAGTTGCATATCGCGCAGGATACTGGGGAGAATCGGGCCCGCCGTATGCGCTAAGGTCGAACAGCGAAATCCGGGATGGAACTCATCGGTTACGGCAGCGCCGCCAACCTGCGCGTTGCGCTCGAGCACCAGCGGCTTATAGCCCGCTTTGGCTAAATAAAACGCAGTGACCAGTCCGTTGTGGCCGCCGCCGATGATGACGATATCGCGCCCTTGGGACATGCTATGCCGCCCCCTTGATGTCTTTCAGAATCTCGAGCGCCGCGAGTCGCCCGTTCGCCCCCATGATGCCGCCGCCCGGATGGGTTGCCGATCCGCACATATAAAGGTTCTTGATTGGAGTCCGGTACTGTGCCCATCCGGGCACGGGGCGCAGGAAGAACAACTGCTCCAGCGAAAGCTCGCCCTGGAAAATGTTCCCCTCGGTGAGACCCCACTCGCGCTCCAGATCGAGCGGCGTGATTACCTGCTTGTGAATGATCAGGTCTTTGATATTCGGAGCGTATTCGGCAATCGTATTTACCACCGTGTCGCCGAACGCTTCTTTCTGATCGTCCCACGTGAGCCCCGGACGCAGCTTATACGGCGCGTATTGCACAAAGCACGACAGCACATGTTTTCCCGGAGGCGCGACCGAAGGATCGGTGAGCGACGGAATGACCATGTCGATATATGGCCGCTTCGAGAAGTTGCCATACTTTGCATCGTCGTATGCCCGCTCCATGTACTCGACCGAAGGCGAAATGGAAATCGCGCCGCGCAAATGCGCGCCCGGCCCGGGCATGCACTTGAAATTCGGCAGGCCATCGAGCGCCATGTTCACCTTGCCCGAAGACCCGCGGAACTTGTAGCGATTGATCTCTTCCAGAAAATCTCCGGGCAGATGTTCGGGGCCCATAAACTTCGTAAAGGTCAGCCGCGGATCGACGCTGGAGGAAATCACGTCAGCATAGAGTTCATCGCCGTTCGCCAGCACCACGCCCTTGGCCTTGCCATTCTTCACAATGATCTGTGAAATCCCCGCCTGCGTGCGGATCTCCACACCAGCCTCACGGGCCGCATCGGCGATCGCATTCGAAATCGCACCGGTACCGCCCCGTGCAAATCCCCATGCGCGAAACGCGCCATCGATCTCTCCCATGTAGTGGTGCAGGAGCACATACGCCGTCCCCGGGGAACGCACGCCGAGGAATGTTCCAATAATTCCCGACGCCGACATCGTGGCCTTGAGCACGTCGGTCTCAAACCATTGATCGAGAAAATCAATGGCGCTCATGGTCATGAGCTGGACCTGGTTGTATTTGTCGTAGCTCGACATGCCCTGAAACCGCCGTCCGATGAACAACAGTTTCATCAGTTCGCGCGGATTCAGCGTTGTGGGATCCGGCGGCACCATGCTGAGAATCGGTTTCACGAACCGGCACATCGCCTGCATGGCCTTGCCGAATTCGTCGTAGGCTTCGGCATCGACGCGCGAGTGCCGCGCAATCTCGCGATGCGTCTTACCGTGATCGTTCACGCGCCACAGATAGTCGCCGCTGGGCATCGGTGTGAACGTGCCGTCGAGAGGAAGAATCTCCAGCCCGTGGCGGGGAAGATCGAGATCGCGAATGATTTCCGGCCGGAGCAGTGACACCACGTAAGAGCAGACCGAGAACTTGAATCCCGGCACGATCTCTTCGGTGCAGGCTGCACCACCCAGCACGTGGCGCCGCTCGAGCACCAGAACTTTCTTGCCTGCGCGCTGCAGATAAGCCGCGTTGACCAGGCCGTTATGGCCCCCGCCGATGACGATCACATCGTATTTCGATCCGTTAGAACCAGCCATATTTTCTCTTCAACTCTCAGCGCGAATCGCACGGATTGTAGCAGGTGCCTATCGCGGCATTCGATGGAATCAGCTCGGAAAATGTTCCGCTGCGCGTGCGTTGAACACAACGGGAACGAGGAAAAACAGGGCCTTGCCCTTGCTAGAGCCCGGAAGGAAGAACGGTCCAGTTTCTGAGGAGACTCCACAAGGTTGGCAAAGTCGAGGGCATGATCGATGAGAATGCGAACTGCCATTCTAATGGAGAAGGGAGATTTTGTCCGCTAATATTCAGCGTTTTGGAGTATTCTCGCAGGGCACATGAGCCGTCGCCACCAGGAACCCTCGACGTTTAGCCCGTTGATCTGGCTGGCCGTCGTGATTCTGCTTCTCTATTTCGCCCGCGCGGTGCTAATTCCCCTCGCCCTCGCCCTGACGCTCAACTTTCTGCTCAACCCGATGGTGATGTGGCTGCAGCGCTTGCACATGCGTCGGGTGCTGGCCGTGGCGGCCGTCATGGTGACTTCCGCGGCAGTCGTGGCGGGCATGGGTTGGGTGGTTTCCGGCCAGTTGTTGCAAGTGGCCAGCGATCTTCCCAAGTACCGGCTGAACATTCACGACAAGATCGAATCTCTTCACCTGCCGCCGGAGAGCACATTGGGGCGTGCCGCTGAAAGCGTAAAAGAAATTGACATGGAGTTTGGCGAGTCGCCGGGAGTTCGCACGGTGCCAACCGGTCCGCAGTCGCCTGCCACGCTGAACCCTGGCGTGCCCCAGACGGAGCCGGCCGTGCCAGTACAAATCGTCACGCCGCCTGCAACCGGACTGCGATATATCGAAGAGGTATTAGGCCCGCTGCTCGGGCCGCTCGGCACCGGCGGCATGGTCGTAATTTTCACCGTCTTTATTCTGATCAAGCAGGAAGACCTGCGGGACCGCTTTCTCCGTCTCGCGGGAGTGGCGCAGTTGCATGCCATGACGCTTGCGTTAGACGACGCGGCGCAGCGCATCAGCCGATATCTGCTGATGCAGTTTGTCGTGAACTCCTGCTATGGCCTTTGCTTTGGGATTGGTGTGTTCCTGATCGGAGTTCCCAATGCGCTGCTTTGGGGCGTGATCGCGGGGTTGTTTCGCATTGTCCCCTATGTCGGCGCCCTGGCGGCGACCGCTTTCCCGTTGGTTTTGGCGCTCGCGCTGTTCCACAGCTGGGGACCACCCGTGCTCGTCGTTCTTCTGTTCGCATTTCTGGATCTGGTCGCATCGAACGTCGTGGAGCCCTGGCTGTATGGCGCACACACCGGAATCTCCTCTCTCGCATTGCTCGTGACGACTGTGTTCTGGACGATGTTGTGGGGATGGGCAGGATTGGTGCTGGCGATTCCCCTGACGGTGTGCGCCATCGTGCTGGGCCGCTATGTTCCGCGCATGTCGTTTCTCCACGTTCTGCTGGGGGATGAAACTGCCCTCTCAGTCGATGCGCAGTTCTACCAGCGCCTGCTGGCGCTGGATCAGGAAGATGCGCGTAGCATCGCAATGAACTTCCTGAAGTCTCACTCGCTCGTGAATCTTTATGACCAGGTGTTAATCCCAGCGCTGGCTCTGGCGGAACAGGACCGCCACAAGGGCGCGCTTGACGAAACGCGCGAGTCGTTTCTATTTCTAAGCACCAGCGAGATCGTTAGCGAATTGGCGGTTTACCGGCACGAGGACAATGTTCCAAAGCCTCGCAGGCTGATTCCGCGCTGGATGTCGAATAAGACGCCGTCGACGCCGGTGGCCAGCTACTCCGAGCCTGCGCCTTCGACGGTGCGCATCTTCTGTCTCGCGGCCAATGACCAGGCCGACGAGATCACTTCTTCCATGCTGGCTCAGTTGCTGGAACGTGCCGGCCATGGAGTGATTTCTTTGCCAGTGGAGTCCAGGTTTGAAGACATTGTGCAGCACCTTCCGCCCGAACCGCAGGACGTGATTTGCATTTCGGCCCTGCCGCCGTTTGCGTTTGCGCAAGCCGCGTCGATCTGCCAGAGAATCCGTTTGCATTTGCCGGAGATCAAGGTTCTGGCCGGAATCTGGGGATCGAACGGCGATGCAAACAAGGCGCTCGACCGCTTTGGCAGCGCGCGCCCTGACGCTCTCGTGTCCACACTGGCTCAGGCGCTCCAACAGATCGGCAAGTGGCACGGTCAATCCACGGGAGGGGCAGACTTCGAGCGGCCAGCGCCGGAGCCTAAACTCTCCGAGTTTGGAAGCTGAGGTTCATCCGGCTATAATCCGGCTTCGGCTAAAATAACGTCGAGGGCCCATACCTTGCCAATCGGAACCGCATTTCACGAGCGCACTTTTCCTCTCTGCCACAGTCTGAACTACCGCGAATGGTCCGGCTACTACACGGTGAGCGTGTATGAAGTTCATCACGAGCACGAGTACAACGCCATTCGCAACGCGGCCGCGCTCATTGACATCTCGCCGCTCTATAAATATTTGATTACCGGCAAAGACGCGACCCGCCTCGTGAACCGCGTGATCACGCGTGACATCAACAAAGTCAAGGTCGGCCAGGTGATTTATTGCTGCTGGTGCGACGAAGACGGCAAGGTCATTGACGACGGCACCATCTCACGCCTGGAAGAAAATGTCTATCGCTGGACGGCCGCCGATCCCAGCCTGCGCTGGTTTCGCCAAAACGGCCTGAACATGGACGTGCAGGTCGAAGACATTTCCGAGAAGGTCGCTGCGCTCGCTTTGCAGGGGCCCACCTCGGCGAAGTTGCTGAAAGCGGTTGCCGAAGCTGACATCACCAACCTGAAATATTTCCGCGTTACGCGTGGCAAGATCGCTGGAGTGCCGGTCGACATCTCGCGCACCGGCTACACCGGCGACCTCGGCTACGAAATCTGGATGCCTTGGAACGATGCGGTAAAAGTGTGGGACGCACTCGCCGATAAAGGTAAGCAGTTCGATCTTCACGCCGCCGGCATGCTGGCGCTCGACGTCTCCCGCGTCGAAGCAGGACTTCTGCTGATCGAAGTCGACTACACCAGTTCGAAGAAGGCGTTGATTCCATCACAGAAGTTTTCGCCGTACGAGCTTGGCTTCGCCAAGATGGTTCATCTCGACAAAGAAAACTTCATCGGCAAGAAGGCGCTTGAGCAGGATGCTAAGAAAGGTGTGCCGCGCCAACTGGTCGGGTTGGAAGTGGATTGGACCGATATTGAACAGCTCTACGATCGCTACGGCTTGACTCCCGCGGCCCCGTCGCAAGCTTCGCGAGTCGCGGTGCCTCTATATTCCGGCGAGAAGCAAGTCGGCAAGGCGACGACAACCAGTTGGTCCCCCACGTTGAAGAAGTTGATCGCCCTCGCCAGCGTCGAAACGGAGCACGCGAAGACAGGAACCTCGCTGCAAATGGAAATCACCATCGAAGCGATGCGCCTCAAGACGAACGTAAAGGTGACAAACCTGCCGTTCTTCAATCCTCCGAGAAAGACCGCGACCCCGGTGTAGGTCGCGTAGCGGCGGACGCATTCGTCCGCCCGCCTGATTCTGGTTGATAGCGCCGGAGGAACCCCGGACGAATCGTCCGGGGCTACGTGAATCGATGCGACTCCCGCGCCGCCCGTCGCTTGCCCGCCCAATAAATCCAAGCCCCGATCAGCACCAGTGCGCCGGACCCTCCTACAACCTTCAATACGGCCAGCGGCTTGTTCGGTTCGTCGGGCTGAGGAATCACCGACAGAGCGATCTGGTCATGGTCGTGTGAGGAATCCCAATGATGCGACCAGTTTCGCCACCGTCTTACCTCCCGGCACGTGAATCACGTCTGGCCCGGCAGGTTCGCTCTGCAGCTTGAACATCGCCGCGAACAAATACAAATAGGGAATGAAGTAGGTGATCACACCCATGCTCACGAGGACGTCATACGCGCCCTTCACGCTCGTCCCGGCCTGGCCCAGAAAAATAAACACTGCCCCCAGGACAAATTGCGTGAGCAGCGCGACCCATGGTGTTTTCCATCGCGGATGCAGCGCCCCGAACGCAGGCGGCAAGAAAGCGATCGAGCCCGGCAACAAACGGAAGTCTCGCCACGGCTGCCAGATATGCGCCCGCCGCGCCGATATTGCTAAGCGCGATCAGAAACGCCGCCAACGGCAAGTATCCCCGGATATCCCACGCGCGTCGCAGTCTTCGAGACGGCCTGCACCAATCCCTGCAGGCTGTTGACTTCCGATCGAAGGCAGCGCCAGCAGAACGCAAACTGTTCCCAGGATGTAGCAGATCGTGACGGTGATTCCGCCGATGAGCAACGCCAGCGGAATCGTGCGCCGCGCATTCTTGATTTCTTCCCCCATGAACGATGCGGTTTCGCAGCCGCCAAACGCGAAGGTCAGCACCGACCAGAAAATAAGGTCGTTGAGATGAGTGCTGGGAGTCATGGAATGCAGCGTGAACGAAGTCGCGGATCCATAGCGATGCCACGCGACAAATCCCATCACGATGACGATCGTCACCGGAATCCACATCGCGATCGCGCCGACGTTGTGCAGCCATTTGCCCACATCAAGGCCGACAACATTGAGCAGGGTGGCGGCGCCCAGCGTGAGCAGCGAAAAGACAATGTAGAACGTGGCGTTCGAGGACAGATGTTCCCAGTTCGCCTGCCGCATGTACAGGATGTTGCTGGCGGCGAAATACAGAACGGCAGGGAAGTAGGGCAGATTGCTGCGTCCAGTAAGTCCAGCGCTGACATGAAGCCGGAGAAATCTCCGAAGGCGCGCTTTGCTCCAAACGTAGAGTACCGCCTTCATTCGGATAGCGCGACGAAAGTTCCATCACCGAAAGCGCCAGCGGCGTGTAGAAGCACGAGCCACGCTCCGATCCAGATGACGATCGAACTCGGCCCTGCGGCTGCTGCGGTGGCGATCCATCGCAGGCTGATGCCGGTGACGACATAAAACAGCACCAGGTCGCGAAACCCCATCACTTGCCGCGGGACGATTGGGATCGTCGGCGGCGGCGATCGACACGCCGGATGAGAGGAAACTGAGTCTGCCGCTGGTTGCTTCAGATTGGATTCGGCCATGACGTGTCCCGGGTCAGCCTAACGCGAGCGAGAAAATGAGGATATAACATTGGCGCAAGCGACGAGCAAGCCGAAAGATCGGCCATCCACGAATCAAGAGGTGGGCGCCATCATGACTTGCGGTCGCTGCGCTTCCAGTACAAATATCCCGGAACGCCGATCAGCACGATAGCCGTTCCCCAGAACGCTTCGGTCGGTCGAGTGATGATCGTATTCAGCGTCCACGCCGTGCCGATCAGAACGTAGATCGCCGGCAGCCACGGATATCCGGTACAGCGATAGGGCCGTGGGATATCCGGCCGCTTCCAGCGCAACCAGAACATAGCGATCACGGTCAGCGTGTAGGAAACACCATGCCATAGATCACGTAAGTATATAGCTGGTCGTAGCGTCCGCTGAGCGTGAGCGCGGCGGCCCAAATGCCTTGCCCGATCAAGCTGAAAGCGGGTGTCCGCCACTTGGGATGGATCACCGCCATGCGTTTGAAGAAGACTCCATCCTGCGCCATCGCGAGATAAACGCGCGCGCCGGAGAGCGTGCAGGTCGCAGCTGCACTGAAACAGGAAATCGCGATCATCAGCGACAAGCCACACCGCGGCCCGCGGAGAAAACAACGCGGTCGCTGCCGCATGCGCGATGGTCTCGTGCGCGGCGATTTCCTTCAGCGGTAGCGCATACACGTACGTCAGGTTCATCGCGACGTAAATCGACGCCCACTGCGAGCACGCCCAGCACCATGGCGAGCGGCACGTTCCGTCGCGGTTCCTTCACTTCGCCCGCAACCCACGTGATGTACACCCACCCGTCGTAGGCCCAGAACACTGCGATCAATCCCACTCCCAGCGCCGAGATCAATTGTGTCGGGCCCAAGTCCCATGGCTCAGACCAACGCCGTGCGAGTGGAAGTTCGACCAGTGGCCTTTGCCGATGGCGAATCCCAAGACCACGAATGCCGCCATCGCCGTGAATTTCGTCCACGTCGAAACATTCTGCAGGAGCGTTCCCCAGCGCAGTCCGACGACATTCACGTAGGTGAGAATCGGCGATCAGCACTAGGCCCAACAAATGTGCGCTCGTGATTACAATTCCTGCGAACGCGAAGACGACATGTGCCTCTGAAACCACTGGGATGATCTTGCCCGACATAGGCTGCCGCAGCCACGGAAAGCGCGGCGATGCTGCCGCCATTGGCCACGCTGAAGAGCATCCACCCATAGAGAAACGCGGTGCAGATCGCCGTATGCTTCACGCAGGTAAATGTATTGCCCGCCTGAGTCGGGGAACATCGATCCCAACTCCGCGAACGCAAAGCAGGCGCACAGCGAAATCAGCGCTCCCAGCACCCAAACGAGAAGAAACAGCATGGGTTGCGGGAGCGGTCCGGCAATGTCTTTCGCCGTCAGAAAAATCGACGACCCGATGATCCCGCTGACCAGCAGCAACACGGAATCGAGCAGCCCGAGTCCGCGCACCAGTGTAGGTTTTTGCTCGCCTACAAGATGTCCAGAGAGTGGCGCGTCGTTGGCCTGCAGGCCCGGGGTGGGGTCCATTATCCGATGCCCAGTTCGTCCGACGATTCCAATGCTGTGCCACACTTCCGGCAGATCACCGAAGAACAATCGCCGCAGGTGAGCGGATCAGTCACTTCTGTCGCACAGGTCGGACAATAGAGCGAGGCGGGTTCGGAGTCAGGTTCTGGCTGTGGGTTCTGGGGACGCGTCGCCATGAAGAAAAGAACTGTAGCATAGACTCAGCACTGCCGTCCCTTCGGCTTCGCCCAGAACAAGCGCCGGGCGGCTGTCGGAGCCGCGTCTCGCCGCCACTCGCGAGGCCGAGAAGCTGGCGCTACAATTGCATAGAACATGCCCGAGAAGCCTCCAACTCCCGACGAAAAGTTGCAGCACGAGTTCAACCGCTGGGCCGCCGCCGGTGAAGGCGAGAAGATGGAGCGCCATCATCTCGACATCACCGAGAAGACGATCCGACTGATGAATCTGCGTCCCGGCGAACGCGTGCTCGATCTCGGCTGCGGCTCGGGATGGGCCACGCGCCTGCTGGCCCGCTTGGTGGGAGAAGGTCCGGAGGGCTTCGGGCAAGTTGTCGGCCTCGATGTCTCGGATGAGATGGTGCGCCAGGCCCGCGAGGCCTCAAGAGACTTCGACAACATCCTCTACGTCTGGGGATCGGCGCTGCAGATTCCGTGGGAAGAGAATTTCTTCGACAAAGTGTTGTCGGTGGAATCGTTCTACTACTATCCCGATCAGGATCGCGCCCTGATGGAGCTATTTCGCGTGATGGCTCCACGCGGAAGGCTGTTCATTCTGATCAATCTCTACCGCGACAACCAGTATTCTCTGCAGTGGGTGGATAAGCTCAAAGTTCCCGTGCATGTTCGCTCAACCGCTGAGTACATCGAACTCTTCAAGAAGCATGCGTTCGAAGACGTGCAGGCGATCCGCGTTCCGGACGACACGCCGACTCCCGACGATTACAAGACGAAGTCCTTTAACAGCCTCGAAGATTTAAGGGCGTTCAAGCGGGAAGGCGCGCTGCTGCTGATGGCTTCAAAGCCCGACCTCCGCACCCCGCTTCCGGGATACACGATCTACTAGTAGCGGATACTTTAGTAGCGCCGCCGTCCCCGGCGGCTGTCGTGGCGGCGTCTCGCCGCCACATTCGAGAGCGAGATGCTGTTGTTAGTTTCCTATCCCCAGGCTATATCGAGCTGTCGTCGTCATCGTCCTTGTCTCGGTGGCTGAGATCCTTCGCCGGACTCAACGCGCGGCCATCCTGCGCATGGTGAACCTCGATGTGTCCGTTCACGTTCGCCAGTTTGATGCGAGCGCCGCCGGTGCCCAGTTCGCCCCGCAGATCATGGCCGATGAAGTGGTGATGGTTCACATGCAGCCCGAAGTCGTTGTTGATCCCGCCCGAAACCGTGCTGGCTTCGATTTCCGCATTGGAATCCGAAGGAATCGTCAGATCCACCGAACCGTTCACTGAATTCAGTTCCACCCGTTGCGTGGCCAGCTGGTCAAATTTCGCCTCCAGGCGTCCATTGATGGTCGACAACCGGGCGCGGCCTGCCAGATTCTGAGCCTCCAGGCGCCCGTTGATGCACGACGCGTTCACCTCTCCGCTCACGCCCTTGATGTCCAACTCACCGTTAATCAGCTTGATTTCATCCAGCCGAGCCGTGCGCGGCACGGTAAGCGTGTACTCCACACTGGCCGGATTGTTACGAGAGCCCCAGTTCCAGTTGTTGTTGTGGTCGGGATATTTGGTGCGGATCGATAGGGAATCGTTCCTGGAGTCGACCTCAATCTTCGCCTCATCCAGCCGCTCTTTCGTCTCCGCATATTTCACGGCGTCCACTTTCACCTCGTTGCGGTCCCAGCCGGAGATATGCACGTTGCCGTTGATGTTATCGAGTTCAACCCGGCCATCGGCGGTCAAGGCATAAGTCTGATGGAACTCCTCGGTCAGGGCGCCGCGGTGATCCGACGCATGAGCTCCCAAGGCAAGGACGAGCAAGGCGCAGACGGTTCCCAAGGCCGCTCCGAAGCAGGTGGCAGACGGGCGATGGCGGTTCATGATTCCCTCCGTTTCAGTGGGTTAGACGTTGCCGCTGAGGATTCGTGAGAGACGCTCCTGAAGGCCGCATATTCCCACACCACGGGATACGAAAGTTACCTCGGTGATGTTCCCCTGCCCTTGGGGCTGAAAGACAATCGCAGCAGCAGCTTAACTGGGGTTCGTTGTGTCGTATCCAAGCCGGAAAATCGCCTCGCTGAGTTGGCAGGGAACTGCCTTGCCCGCTCTTGTGCTGTTTGTTCTGCTCCTGATTCCATCTTTGATGTCCGCTCAGGCCGCCGACACCGAGAAGCCAGTCCCAATCCTGACTGGCAGTGCTGGCGCGTTCAGCTTTGTTACGGCCGGACAAAATGTGATCGACACTCAGATCAACCCGGTGCTTCTCGTACCTTTGGGAGATCGATGGCTGATTGAGTCGCGGGCGGAATTCGAAGGCGAATTTCAGCGCCCTCCCAACGGTGGTCCGTACGGCGGCCCCGTCGACAAACATCTCGACTACGCTCAGGTCGATTATATTGCCAACTCTTACCTCACCGTCACGGTCGGCAGGTTTCTGACGCCCTTTGGAATCTTCAACGAGCGTCTTTATCCCGTATGGATCCGCGGCTTGCAGCCGGATCCGTTGATTCTTCCCATCAACACCGCCCCGAGCGATGGTGCGATGTTCCGCGGCGGTTTTCCAGTGAGCGCGAAAGTAAACCTGAACTACGCTGCGTACGTTTCCGTCACGAGCATCAGCATCAGCAGCGTGGACTCGGGTCGGCAAGTCGGGGGACGTATGGGACTCTTCTTTCCCGGTCCGCGCCTTGAAGTCGGAGGCTCCTGGCAGAGAACTTTGCAAGACGAGCGCAAGAACGCATTCGGCTTCCACATGGGATGGCAACCGGCGCGAATGCCGCTGAACATTCGCTCGGAGTTCGCGCACTCGTTCGAAGGCAGCGGATACTGGGTTGAGGGTGCGTATCGACTGAGCCAGGCGCGGTTCTGGCAGAAAGCGATGCGCCGCACCGAAGCGGTCGCCCGTCTGCAACAGTTCTATACGGGCGAGATCAGTTCTGATGGCGCCGCCGCCCTTGGCTTGCCCAGCGCGGATACGCGGGAAGCTGATTTCGGAGTCAATTACTTCTTCCACAATGCGCTGAAGGGGATTGTGAGCTATGGCCGTCAGTTCAGCGCTGCCGGAAATGCCAACCAGTGGAGCTTCGGGGTTGCTTATCGCTTCCTTGTTCCCCTGGGCCGGGTGGGGCAGCCATGAAGGGAGTCTTCACTACGATTCTCAAGTTCAGGATTTTGCGCATGGTCTTGCTGTGTGCCCTCGCGCTGGTATCTTTCGTTTTTGCCGGATCACGCGCGAGCGGCAAGGAGGCTTCCGCGGCAACGCCGGTCGTGCATATGACCGATGCCGATAGCATGCGCGTTGCAGGGGAGCAGCGCTTTCGCGCCAATTGCGGCCGCTGCCATGCGGTCCCGCAGAAATTTCCGCCACGCATGATGGGCACCATTCTGCGCCACATGCGGGTGCGCGCCACGATTACTGAACAAGACAGGCGTCTGATTCTGTTCTATATGACCCAGTAACCATCGCGGTAACCTCGTCCAGCGAAATGATAAATCGATTGAAAATCCATCGTATCTTTGTGTGGATCGCGGCGTGTGCCTTGCTCGCTAGCGCGTCTCGCGCCGGCGCGCAGGTCCGGATCATCGAAGTGACCGCCGACAGCGACAGCCGTTACAAAATCGCCGGTCAGCGCGCTCCTGAGATCGTTGTTAAGGCGGGCGAGCCCATCCTTTTGCAGGTGACGGCTCACCGCGGCAAAACCTGGAACCGCGACGGTTCGATTCATGGCTTCACCCTGCTACGAGCCAAGGACCGGACCAGAGTGGATGGTTGGGACCTGCTGTTCAAACCAGGGGTGCAGGAGTTCCACCTTACGGCACCCGTCGAACCGGGAGCCTATGAAGTAGTTTGCACGGTGATTTGCAGCGAAGAGCATGAAGGCATGCACATGAAATTTACGGTAGTGCCTTAGGCAAGCGAGGCAGGGAGCGTCTATGCATCGAGTCTTATACCGAGCGATGATGGCTTATGCGGTGGGCATCTTGGCGCTGGCGGGTGCTGCCAGCGGGCAGAGTGCTCAGGTCTATCATGGGGAAGTTTCTGACAGCCAGTGCGCACTCAACGTCCACTCGCTAACGCGTTCGCACCAGGAAATGTTGAAGTCGAAGTCCATGGGCGGTACCGCGAACACCTGTTCCGTCTATTGCATCGAGCACCTGGGGGGCTACCTGGTACTGTCCGTCGGAAACGACGTGTACCGCCTCGACCGGTCCGATCTGGTGCATGGCTTCGAGGGACGAAGAGTGGTCATCACCGGCACTCTCGATGCGAAGGTCAAACAGATTCACGTTTTGAAGATTGATCTCGAAGAGAAACCATAGCCTTCGCACTTGTCTCGGTCAGCAGAAAGACCCCGAGAATCGCCATCTCCGGCTCAATCGGATGCCGGTAGCGTGGGATGCAATACACAAAGTAGTACATCGCCGGATACAGCAAGAATAGCCAAAACAGTAGCCAGGCACCCGATTTGCGCAACCGCAGCGCGCGACCCAATCCCCAAAACGAAAGCACCGACGCCGCCAGAAAAAGCGAGTTCTTCACTTCGCCCATCCACCAAGGTTGGGTGTCTTTCGGTGGCCCGGCCCAGAAATAGACGAATCTCCGCACGCAGAGGGTGGCAAACCGTCCGTAGTCGGCGCGGATGTAGTCGAGCGCTTGCTGCTTGCGCATCGCGATGTAGGGCAGTTCGCCCATCGTTTGAAACTGCCGCATCGCGTATGGGTCGTGCGTGGCGTCCAGGTACAACATCAAGGTCCCATCGGCGCCATGGCCATTCCCCAGGCGAAGTTCCGCGCCGAAGTTGTCACGAATGAAAATGAACTTGCCGAACGTCTGATAATTGCGGACCAGCCACGGTGTGATGCAGGCGAAAAAAACGACCGAGGCCAGAACCACGCCAGCTAACGATCGTTTTCCCCGTCGCGTGCGCCGGTACCAGGCCCACAATCCTGCCGCCGGCAGAAACGACAACAGGGAAGTGCTGCTCAATGCGGTGATACCCCACAACAATCCAAACTGCAGCCAAGGTGTCCATCCATCGCGCTCCTCCAGCGTCAACGCTAGCCAGAAGATGGTCGTCAGCAGCAGTGCCGCTAGGCTGGTCTCCCAGATGGCGCGAGTACACCAGAACAGTACGTTCGGCAGCAAAGCCCATGCCCATGCCGATCCGACTGCAACTTTTTCGGAAAAGGCTCTGCGTGCGATCAGGAAAATTGGAACACACGTCAGCGCCGAGAACACGCTGTTCAGCGCGAGCAACACGAATGCTGAGGCCTTCGAATAGATTCCAAAAGCAAGGAACACGCCTGCGGTCAGATACGGATAGAGCGGAGGCTCCCACGCCGTGGGACCAGTCGCCGGACCAAAGGGGCTGCTGAAGCCATGGCCGGAAGCCAGAGACGCGGCGATCCGTCCCATTTCCCAGCCGAATCCGAAATTGTCGTCCGTATTCTTGAACTTGTAGGTATGGCCGATCAGAATCCAGCTGACGCGAACAAGGAGTGCGATGGCGGCAATCCATCCCGGTGCGTTCCGAACGCGCGTCCACGCAGTCGACAGGGAACTGGATGAGCGGCTGCCTTCCATTTCTGATCTGGATTCCATTTGGGTCTATTTGTAGCTGAGGAAGTCGACTCACGGCAAACACCGATGAGTCGATTGAAAGGAATGACGAAGGCCGAACTGCAGCCAGTCTCCCTTCGTGCAGCTTTGTGTCTTTCGTGGTAAAGGTGTTGCCTTACCGTGCGTGACGCAGTTGAAGCCGCACGGACTCCACAATCATGCCGAGCAAAGCGTAGGTCGCGATACTTGCAACCATCGACCAGAACAACGAAACGCCGAAATTGAAATGCATGCTGGCAAACACCATCGGGCAGGTAAGTTCGACGAAAGTCAAAATCGGATCGGCAGAGGTCATCGCCGGAGTTGTCGTCGCAAACGCGTAAACGGCCCAGCCAAGCCGCGATCATCAAGCCCGCACTCGCCCACATTGCAGGCCTGTATCTCATCCAAAAGCTCCTCACGATTCGCTGATTTCATAGTCTCAACAATGGGACGGGAATCCAAACCAGATTGACCGAGGGAACATGATTGCCATCGCTCCTCTTATGTGACTATAATGACCAACATGACCTTATGAGGGAAAGGAGCCGCTATGGGCGCACCCACTTGGACGGTGGCAGAGGCCAAGGCGAAATTCAGCGAGATTATTGAACGAGCCATGTCTGAGGGCCCGCAAACCATCACCCGAAAAGGCCGCACTGCTGCGATTGTGGTGGGCGCAGAAGAGTGGCGGCGCAAGACTCAGCGTGCTGGTAATCTGGCGGAGTTTTTCGCTGGATCCCCGCTGCGTAGCTCAGGTCTCAAGCTCCGGCGGGGCAAAGGTCAGCCGCGTAAGGTTAATCTTTAAGCTGCGCCGAATGAACTTTCTTCTCGATACGAACGCGGTGTCTGAATGGGTCAAGCCTCGGCCTAATCCAGGCCTTATCCGCTGGATGGAGTCGGCGGATGAGGATCGTGTCTTCCTGAGCGTAATTTCCTTAGCGGAATTGCGTTATGGCGTCGAACGCATGCCCGCTGGGGCGCGCCGCAATCGACTGGAACAGTGGCTGCGCAATGAATTGCCTCTGCGCTTTGAAGGTCGAATCCTGACCATCGACAGCTCTGTCGCCGAGGCCTGGGGAAAGACTGTCTCGCGGAGCGAGTCTCTGGGCCGTCCTATAGGTGCAATGGACGCTTTTCTATCCGCGACCGCGGAAGTTCATCGCCTCACACTTGTGACGCGCAATATTTCGGACTTCCCAATTTTGAAGGCTGTCGTGAATCCTTGGTCTTAGGCCGATCCGGTAAAATAGAGGTTTTCAACGGGACGCCTTGTTCACTTCTGATCTCATCCTTGCCGCGAATTCGGCCGTATGGACTGCCCCCAAGGGTGTCGTTCCCTACATCCGCCAGCATTTTCTCGACACGACGTTTCGCGGGCTCTATCATGCCAACGCGTTTGACGTCGCGCTGCTGATCCCGTATTTCATCGTCCTGATCCTGCTCGCCGGATACGGCATGCATCGCTATGTGCTCGTCTACCTGTATTACAAGCACAGGAAGAACGGGACGACCGAACCGGCCGCCTATTTTGAAGACTTGCCACGAGTCACCGTCCAACTGCCGATTTTCAATGAGCAATACGTGGTCGAGCGACTGCTGGAATCGATCTGCAAGTTGAAATATCCGAAGGACAAGCTCGATATCCAAGTTCTGGACGACTCTACCGACGAGACGGTCGACGTGGCGCGCGGCTTGGTCGAGCGCTACGCGGCGCTGGGCAATCCCATCAGCTACCATCACCGGACGAATCGCGAAGGCTACAAAGCGGGCGCCCTGGCCGAGGGATTAAAGACGGCGAATGGCGAGTTCGTCGCGATCTTCGACGCCGACTTTACTCCGCCGGAAGACTTCCTGATGCGCGTCATTCATCACTTTACCGATCCCAAGATCGGGATGGTGCAAACGCGTTGGACGCATCTTAACCGTCATTACTCTCTCCTGACTGAGGTGGAAGCGATCCTTCTCGATGGCCACTTTGTGCTCGAGCATTCCGGCCGCGCACGAACGGGCTTGTTCTTCAACTTTAATGGCACCGCCGGCATGTGGCGGCGGGCCGCGATCGACGAAGCCGGTGGCTGGCAACACGACACACTCACCGAAGACACCGACCTCTCTTATCGTGCCCAGCTCAAAGGATGGAAGTTCATTTACCTGCAGGATGTCGAATGCCCTGCCGAACTTCCCGTGGAGATGACTGCCTTCAAGACACAGCAAGCACGCTGGGCGAAAGGACTAATTCAGACTGGAAAGAAAATTCTCCCGCGGGTTTTGAAGAGTGATGCTCCCCTGCATACCAAGATCGAGGCGTGGTATCACCTGACGGCGAACATCAGCTATCCGTTGATGATCATGCTTTCGGTGCTGTTGCTTCCGGCGATGATCATTCGCTTCTATCAGGGATGGTTCCAGATGCTCTACATCGACCTGCCTCTGTTCATGGCATCGACGTTCTCCATTTCAAGCTTCTACCTGGTTTCGCAGCGCGAGCTGTTTCCGCGAAGCTGGCCGCGCGCACTCTTGTATCTGCCATTCCTGATGGCACTCGGAATCGGCCTGACCATTACAAACACGAAAGCGGTCCTCGAAGCCCTGGTTGGCAAAGAGAGCGCGTTCGCACGTACTCCCAAATACAGCGTGGTCTCGAAGCAGGATAAAGTCGGCGCCACCAAGTACCGCAAGCGCCTGGGCTGGGTCCCGTGGCTGGAACTGGTAATCGGCACCTACTTCGCTGCCACGGTGTACTACGCTGTCGATAACGAAAACTACATTACGGTCCCGTTCTTACTGCTGTTCGTCGTGGGCTACTGGTACACGGGACTGATGTCTCTTCTGCAAGGCCGCTTTGGAGGCCGCTCCCTACGCGCGACCACTCACACCAAACCCTTCCCAGTCGGAGTGTAGAGCGCACAGCAAAGCTAATTGCTCGCCGTTGCGCTGCCCGGCTGCAGCACAATCTGCTGATCGTCGCCCGCCTTCACAATCTGGTAAAAACTTCGCAAGGGAGCGTAGTACTTCTGGTCAATCGAAATCGTATTGATCTCTACCTTCCTGGTCAGATGCAAGGTGCCGCTGGCGTTTTCCGCAGAAATCGCATAGCCCACCACGTGCAGGTCGTGATTCTGTGCCGGCGGCACGGCGGATATCTGCCATCCAGCGGGAATCTTAATGGCGAGGTCGTCCGCCTTTTGCGAAAGAAACTCGTAGTAAACCGGGTACGTCCGATTCGAATATTCAAAGACATGCCTCTCGCTCGCGCTGAACAGCCCAACCGGCATGAGTGCGCGGCGGCCCGCCAGGCTTGCCCATCCCGCCACTTTTACGCTGAACGTGGCAGTCAACGGAACTTCCGAGTTCGCCCAGTCTGGCTGTTGTGTCAGATCGATGTCACTTCCGACCGGAATGTACGCCTTGACCTGGTCTTCGAGATATTTCTTGCGAGCGACTTCGTCCTCGTTCCGTTCGTCGACACGCCGTCGCAGCGCTTCCAGACCGGTAAAGCTCACCGTCAGCTTGCCATCGAGTGTGCCGTCGGGGGAGAGGTTCAGGTTCGCCTTCCTTTCGATCCGCGAGGCTGCGCTCTCGGGTAGGTTGGTTTGGATCCACGATCCACCATCCTTATCGAGCCGTAAGCCCTGGACCCCGGTCTCTTCCCAAGGCAGCAAACCGAAGGGAGCAAAGGCGAATCCAGGCGCAAGATACACATCCTTCCCGCCAAGCTTTACCAGAACGGCGCTCCGGTCAAGTTTGCCGCTTTGCATGGTTTGCGGATTGAAGAAGTCGTTGCTGCGATCCGACACCCAAACGCCGTAGGCTTCAATCCCTGCGGCCCGCGCCAACGCGAGGCAGAGCCAGTTGAGTTGTTTCTGATCGCCAGAGCCCTGCTTCCAGACATCCTCCACGTTCTCTTCGATTTTCTTGTTGTCTCGCTTCTGTTCTTGTTCCGCCTTGCGAGCCTCGAAGCTGGTATTGCGCAATTGCTGGACCCGCCCGTAGATCTTGTGAAGCTTTACGTCCGGAGAGTCGGATGGCGCAACGATCTGGGACAATGCCTGGTCCATCGCGCCTCTCTTGCCGACGAAGCTCTCCAGTTCATTATTTCTTTTCTTTCCAACCTTCTTCCAGAAATTATTCGCGTCGGCCTCAAAGGTTTCGCTGCTGTAGATGAAGTCCACGCGCGCTTTTAGTTCGTTTTCTGGAGGCATGAAGTCTTCGGCCCGGAAAGGAGCAATATTCGCGGCTTCCAGCACCACGATCCCGTCGTTTCCCTGCCTGGGAGATGCCGTCCCCGTCGGCAAGTGCTCATTCCAGCGGAAACTCATCGGGCCGTAGTCATTCTGGTATGGTCTCAGCGTGAACTTGGCCTTCTTGGTGTAAAGCTCGTTGCTTAGAATCCACTGCGAAAAGAAGATGTAGTGTTCCCGAAAGCTGATGGTGTAGAAATATTCGATCACACTGCCTACCTGAACATCCGGAAGCGTGAGGGTCTCGGCGAGGTACTGGTACCCCTTGCTCTTATAGATGGTCTTTTCGAAAATCTTTCCGTCGTAGTTCACAATCGATCCGTCCGGTCGGATCGTGCGGGCGTTGATCCCGGTTACAAAGCCCACTTCCCTGGGAAGAGGGATCTCGACGTTCGCATACTTGCGTCCATCCTCGGTGAGGATCTTGATTCGATAGTAGTCCTCTTCGTATCGATCGGATGAGCCTCCCATAAGCTGGGCGCCACCGTGGGAACTCCTTCCGTAGTCGTCTCGATTTACCTCGCGGTAGAGGATGATCGCCGGAGCGCCAGGCGCTTGCGGCTCGCTCGTCATCTTTAACTCTTCCGATGAAACCGGTTGGAACCTGACACTCGCATGTGCATCGGCGAGCGCGATGAAAACCGAACTGAGCACACAAAGAAGCAGCGGAACGCGTCGGCAGAGCGGCAAGGGCACTCTCCTTGATGAAGTTAAGACTCGCCGAGAAACGCCTACGGCACACGCGGCATTTGCCGCAGTAACCGTAAACTCGGTCAGGGTAGCAGAGTAATGTACATCGCAGGGGCGCAGAAGACAATGCGCAGAGATATGCCGCCTCGTTGTTGTGCTCGCGTGAAGGGTGAGCGGATATCGCCTTGGCTCCGTCTTGGACGACTGGCTTGACGACGGTGTTTGGCTGTAACCTTTCCTCAATCAGCGCTTTCATCCGCAAACAGCATTTGGCCCGGAAAGATTGGGATTTCAGGAGGTTGCATGAGGGGATTTGCCATCTTAACGATCGCTCTTTTTGTTCTTGCCTTATCGGCACTTGCCGGCGAGAACCTGAAACTGAATCCGCAGCTCGATTACACCAGCGACAGCCAGGATGGTCCGCTCATCACCGGTGAGAACATGGAAGCAGGACTGGTAGCGGGCAAGCCGGCCTACGTCATCATTTACGGCGAGGGCTGCTTCAATTCCAAGCGGCAGGCGCGTCGGACGGTCGGCCTTTACGAAATGTACAAAGGGCGTGTGCAGTTCGTAATCATTGACATCGACCGTCCTCTTTCTTCGGAGCAGAAGGACCTTAAGAAGAAATATTTCCGCGGATACATTCCTCATGTCATCGTGCTCGATGCCTCGGGATCGCCTGTCTACAACCACTCTGGCGAGGTCGATGGCAAAGTGATCGCAGGTCTTCTCGACAGAACACTGCGCTGACTTCTGGTCTTCGGTCCAGCGCTCGTTTACAATCCTCTCGCTGACGATTGTCATTCGGCCACGATTCATCGGCCTCAGATGACGATCGTTTGAAAGGAGGATGCGATGCCCCGCTCGCGTACGATTCTCCACTCCGCCGCCGTCGCCGTCCTTGTGGTGTTGACCCTGAGTTGCGGTTCCACGCACGATTCCGACGAATACTTTGTACTCGTCTCCGCGAACTTGCAACTTCCGTATTGGAAGGCCGCGGGCGCAGGATTCGCTAATGCTGCGGCCCAAATGAAGCTGCGCTCCGATTTCACTGGACCGCAGAACTTCGATCCCAAGGCCGAGCGCGATGCCCTCGATCAGGCGGTGCAGAAGAAAGCGACTGGCATATTGCTGGATGTAACCGATGCCGTACTCCTCAAAGAGAGCATTGATCGGGCGGTCGCAGCGGGCATTCCCGTCATTACGATCGACTCCGACGGGCCCGCGAGCAAGCGCCTGTTCTTCATCGGTACCAACAATTATCAGGCTGGCGTGACCGGCGGACAACGCCTGGCGCAGGATCTGAAAGGCAAGGGAAGCGTCGTAGTCTTCACCATGCCCGATCAACCTAATCTGCAGGACCGGATGCGTGGATACAAAGACGCTCTCGCCAAAACGCCTGACATCAAGATCACGCGCGTAGTGGATATCCAGGGCGATCCGCGCATTGCCTTTGATACTGCGACTCAAATCATCGGCAAAGAGCGCGACAAAGTCGACGCCTTCATCTGCCTCGAAGCGCAATCCGGGAAAGAAGTCGCGGGCGTGCTGAACAGCTACAAAGTAAGCGGCAAGGTCGTGATCGCGATGGATACAGACCTGGAGACGCTCGATTGGATCCAGAAGGGCGTAATCGCCGCCACCATCGCTCAGAAACCCTACACCATGGCCTTCGTCGGCATGCAGATGCTCGACAATCTCTATCACCACAAGCCCTCTTCGCTGGAGACCGATTGGTCCAAAGACACGTTTGCGCCAATTCCGAGCTTCGTAGATACTGGCTCAGGAATGATCGATAAGAGCAACGTGGCCTCATTTATTGAGGCGGGCAAGAATCTGTCTTCAGCGCCAAAGTAATTCCCCGAGCGATCGGACACAACAATCTTAAGGATGGAGTCTTAATGCGCCACCTTGTGCGTTCCCTGGTAGTTTTTGTTTTCGCCTGCGCTCTGGCCAATGCCCTCGACCGGCAACCTAATGCTGACTATCACGCTCGCCGTGAAGCTCTCGCCAAAAAAGCCGGAGGCGTCGTCGTGCTATTCGCCCCGCTTGAGGCTAGGGATGCGGTCTACAGTTTTCGTCAGGATGACAATTTCTACTACCTCTCTGGCATCGCCGAGCCGGGAGTCGCTTTGCTGATCGCGCCTGCGGTAGAGGCGAAAGACAACGTTGCTGCGCGACCCTACACTGAAATCCTTTTTCTTCCTCCCCACAATCTGCGACTGGAGAAATTCACTGGGCCAAAGTTGGGCGCGGAGAATCCCGACGCGTCCAAGATCACAGGCTTCGACCGCGTGGAAGACATGGCGAAACTTCCGGACGAGGTTTCGAAAGTGCTCGCCGGAGCGCGCCCTGTCCTCTACACCGACGTCGCTTCCCAGGGAGAAACCTCAGCCAGCGCCGAGCCGCTTACCTTCCTGAAACGTACGAACGCCCTCCTGTTTTTCCAGGATGTGAAGCCCATGCTCTCATCCCTGCGCACTGTCAAAGACGCAGGAGAAGCGACTCTGATCCGCAAGGCTGTGGATGCCTCGGTCGCCGCGCATATCGCAGCGATGAGAGCGGTGAAGCCCAATGTGACGGAATATGAAATCTCCGGGCTGATGCAATACGAGTGGACCCGGCGCGGCTGCGAGCTTCCCGCCTACTCACCCATCGTCGGCTCAGGTCATAATTCGACGGTCCTTCATTACTCGGAAGACAGCAACACCATGAAGGCCGGCGACGTGGTCGTGATCGATGCCGCCGGCGAGTACTCGATGTATTCCGCCGACATCACGCGCACACTTCCGGTCGATGGTCATTTCACTCCACGGCAGCGCGAGATTTACGACATCGTTCTGGGGGCGCAGGCAGCGGCCATCGCCGCATTTCAATCAGGAAAATCGATGCTGGTTGGAGACACCGATGCCTCGTTGAATAAAGTGGCGAAAGAGTACATCAAGACCCACGGCAAAGACCTGCATGGCCAGCCCCTCGATCAATATTTTATTCACGGTCTCGGCCACTACATCGGATTGAACGTGCATGATGACGGCGACTACAAGGTTCCGCTCGGCCCCGGCATGGCGTTCACCATCGAACCCGGAATCTATATTCCGGAAGAAAATATCGGTGTCCGCATCGAAGACGACTTCTACGTCGATGCCGATGGCAAGCTGATCAAGCTGAGCGCCGCGGCGCCATCCACAGCCGCAGATGTAGAGAAGACCATGGCGGGCAAGTAGGAGTGAGGTTTTTCAATTACACAATTACAAAATTTCCCAATTACTCAATCTCTACGAGATATATTCCTTAATGTACTCGTCTTTGGTGTGGGTCAACTGGCGAACGTCGCCGTCGAAAATCACCTTGCCGTCCCGCAAGATCAGGAAACTCATGGGAACGTCGCAGTATTGTCCGCGCGGCAGAACCCGCATCTGGCTGGTCTTTAGATCAAATTCATGCGTCGCCATGGTGAAGGCGTCCTGCAGTCGATGCGTTACGAGCAGGGAACTGGTGCGGGAGACATCGCGCTGCTTCATGATCAATTCGACAATCGTATTCGATGTGATTGGATCGAGGCCGCCGGTGGGCGAATCGTACAGCAGGAGTTCCGGCTGAGTGATGATGGCGCGCGCGATGGCCACGCGCCGCCGCATGCCTCCTGAGAGTTCCGAGGGAAACTTGTCGAGCGTGTGTTCCAGTTCGACGAATCGCAGCGCTTCCCGCACGCGCGCGTCGATCGCATCGT
Source organism: uncultured Acidobacteriaceae bacterium (assembly GCA_963844525.1). Lineage (GTDB taxonomy): Bacteria > Acidobacteriota > Terriglobia > Terriglobales > Acidobacteriaceae > Sulfotelmatobacter. The sequence continues at coordinate 460,185 of CAWJOM010000001.1, forward strand.
CATAAATGCCGCGCTCTTCCATGAGCCTGTACGCGACGTTTTCGCGTACCGTGAGTGAATCGAACAGCGCGCTTTCCTGAAACACCATGCCCAGCTTGCCCCGCATCGGAAAAAGATCCTGTTCGCGCAATTTCGTCACTTCGTTGTCGAGAACGGTGATCTTTCCAGAGTCAGGACGCAGCAGCCCCAACGCCAGCTTCAGAATTGTGCTTTTGCCCGATCCCGCAACTCCAAATAGTGCCTTGGTCTCCCCAAAAGGCAGTTGAAACGAGACTCCGCGCAAGACCTCATTTTCTTCAAATGCCAGATGCACATCTTCGAACACGATTGCCGAACCGGATGGGCGCTCCGTGACAACAGCAGCGTCATCGATCGGGAGTGGGGGCGCGGACATGCTTTTACCTGTACGACAGAATCGAGATCAACAGCTTGGTCACAAAGAAGTCAGTGACCAAAATAAAGACGGACGCGGCCACCACCGCCTGGGTCGTTGCCCGGCCCACGCCTTGCGTACCGCCGCGCGCGGTCATGCCGTAATAGCAGCCGACTGTCGCGATGATAAAGCCGAACAAAACTGGCTTGAGCAATCCCATGAATACATCCTGCAGCACCAGTACCTGCCACGCACTGGCCCAGTACTGACGAGCATCGAGACTCAGGAACAGTTTTGCCACCATCAAGCCACCTGCGAGTCCGACCAGATCAGAGATCACGCTGAGAAAAAACAACATGAAAACCGTTGCGGTGACTCGCGGCGTCACGAGTTTCTTCATCGGATCGGTGCCCAGAGCGCGCATGGCGTCGATCTGCTCGGTGACCACCATCGATCCCAGTTCGCTGGCCATCCCCGAAGAGTTGCGGCCCGCGACCATCAGACCGGTCAGCACTGGCCCCAGTTCGCGCACCATGGAGGTCGATACCAGTTGCCCGATCAGCGTGATCGATCCAAATCGCTGCAGCGTGTTTGCCGTTTGCAGGGCAAGCACGCCGCCGGTGAAGAAACCGGTCAGAACGACAATGGGCAGCGATCCCACGCCGATCAGGTCGGCCTGCTGCACCATGTCAGCGAAATAGCGAGGCTTGCGAAACAGGTTCGCGACCGAGTGCGCGGCCAGCAAGGTGTAATCCTGAACCGCCTGGACTTTATCCTTAACGAATTCCGTGGGCGAGGTCAGTGCCATGCAATTTGGAGGACTCGAGGCTGCCGCGTACGACGCCGCTAGCTTGACCGAACTATAACAGAGAACGCTGCCCGCGATCAGCCGACTGACTTCGCTCGCGTCTTCGGGGAGCCGCGGGAACGGCCGGCTCGAAACTTTACGCATTTGGCCATTGCAGGCAAATCGAGCCAAGGCCGCCTGGTTTGCTTCGTTTCCAATTTATCCCGGAACTTAGTATGATTCCGCCTCGCACCTTTTCGTCCTTCGCCGTAAGCAGTCGGACCCCTGGAGAATTCGATGAAAGACCGAGTTGTGCTCTTCGCCACACTGATGTGCCTCACATTTGCGCAGGCAGCATGGGGACAATGGTCCTCCGACCCCTCTCTCAATCTTCCTCTCGCTGACAACAACAATGGCAGCGATCAGGTCCAGCCCAAGCTGGTTCCCTACGGCACCGCCGGAGGTTTTGTCAGTTGGTTTGACGCGAATCCGTCCACGCCTCCGCCCATTGGCTACGATGTCGTCTACCAGCACCTGAACGAAAAGGGATTCGAAACACTGCCCCACGGTGGCTTGATCATTGCCGATTTGAGCAACAGCTCAACCGAGGACTATGGCCTCGACGTCGATAGTCAAGGCAATGCTCTCGTCGCGTTTCTGGACACACGCGAGGGTTCGAACCAGCAGGTCACCGCCTCGAAAATGACTCCGGGAGGCCAAAAGCTCTGGGGCCGGCTCGGCGCCCAGCTCACCAGCGATTCCGATTCGCACTTCGCTCCTAAGATCGCCGCCACCTCCGACGGCGGCATTATCGTCGCTTGGACCGACAACAGTAATGTAATCGCGCAAAAACTCAACGCCCAAGGCCAGCCTCAGTGGGGAACTGGCGTGGTGTTCAGCGAATCCGGATACAACTATTTGCTCGCCGATCTGCACGCGGCCGACAACGGCAGCGTCATCATTTCCTGGGTGCGCGAGAAGGGCTTCGGCAGTAACGCCATTCTGGTTGCGAACAAAATCTCTACCTCGGGCGCACTGCTTTGGGGCGCCAGCAATCTCGACGTCTTCACCAATGGCTCCCTGCAGTTCGGAAACTTTCCGCATTTCCTGCCCGATGGCAGCGGCGGCGCGGTCTTTGCCTGGTACACCAGCAGCCCTGCGTTGCAGTGTTTCGCGCAGCACATTCTGGCGGACGGTACGGCCGCTTTCCCAGCGGGCGGTTCCGCGGTTTCGACGAAAGCTGCCAACGTGCGGGTCGCGCCTTCCGCTTCGTATCTCGCTTCCACCGGCGAAGTCTTCGTTTTCTGGACCGAGGAAGACTCCAATCAGTTTACGAACGGCGTCTCTGGTCAGAAATTCAACTCGGCAGGAGCCCGTCAGTGGGGAGCATCTGGCCTGGTGCTCGTTCCGCTCGGCGCCGACACGCAGGATTTTGTCACTACCGTGCAAGTCAGTACCGGCGCGCTCGTCTTCTGGGTCGATACCGTCAGCTATGGCAACGCCACGATTCAAGCCATGCGCCTCGACGGTTCGGGTGCGGCCGTCTGTTCGCAGTTCGTCGTCTCCTCGACGCCCTCGAATAAATTCGGCCTCGCTGCCACAACCAACCCCGTAGGGGCCGCCGCCCTGGTCTGGGCCGACGACCGCATCGGCAACAACGGCATCTACATCCAGAACGTGAATACCGATTGCTCCCTAGGGCAGCCGGAATAGCAAACAGTGAAAACGGGACAGTCGAGCTAGGCTGTCCCGGTTAGAATCTGGCCTCATTGTCGTTCACGAATCGGATTCTTACTCATCGACTCAGCGCCAGTTCTTTGAGTGCAATGCTTAACTTCTCCACCGAATATTCCGAGCGGAGTGAGGACGAGCTTTTGCGGTTGGCATCGGATCGGGCTTCATTGACGACAGAAGCTGTAGGCGCTTTGGACGCTGAATTGCGCCGGCGCGGTCTCACCGAGTCCGACCAAGTTAAACATCAGCAATTCGTCAAGCGGACTGAGCAGCGTGAAGCAAAGAAGCGTTGCCGGAAAGAATTCGGTAGCCGGAGAGACCGAGGTGCGTGGCTTGACCTGTTCTGGGCAATGCTAGCGATGGCCCTGATTTCGTTCACTTACTTCTCACTACCCAGCCGCTACCGCATGACACCCGATTGGCAGGAAGCGGCCGCGGATGTGATGTTCTCGTCGGTTCTTATCGCAGTCGTGGGCAGGTCTTGGTGGCGAAGGCTTGGCTTCTGGATGTCGTTGATCCTGTCGTCTGCCATCCATTTTTTCATTGTCCATGCTTGGATACAGCGGGTCAGAAATTTCAGCCGCGGGCAGGGGAAACTCGCGATCTTGCTCGGCCTTGTACTGTTCTTTGCTGTCTATGGATTTGTGGGCCTGTTGCGACGGAACTTTGACGGCACTGAAGCCGCCACAAGTTAAAGAGACAGATAGGTTCTTGATGGCGGTTGAAGTGTCGCGTTATCGCTAGTCGACGCGTTCCCGAAGCCTTGGTTTGATTCGTTGACGTGTTCCGGAAGGAGGGTCCAGCCTATGTCGGAGCACCGAGGGCTCAGAGCTGCGTTCCTACCCGCGCCCCTTCTTCTTGATCTCAATATTATGTCGCCGGATCTTCTGATTCAGCGTCGACAGCGGCACGTGGAAGCGTTCGGCTGCTTCGGTCTGGTTCCAGTTGCAGCGTTCGAGCATGTCGGTGATGACCCGACGCTCGACGTCTCCAATAATCTCGAACAGCGACGCATCAGATGGCGCGTCGTGTAGCGTCAGAGAAGAGCCGCGCCCCATCATCGAATCGGGCAGCAGGTCCATGCTGATCTCCGGTCCTGACGAAAGCACGACCGCGCGCTCAATCACGTTTTCCAGTTCCCGCACATTCCCCGGCCATGAATAAGCCATCAGTGGGCGCAGTGCCTCGGGAGTAATGCGGGGCGTGGCGCGTGCGTTCTCTTCCGCGTACTTCTTCAGGAAGAATTCCACCAGCAGCGGGATATCTTCTTTGCGCTGCCGCAGCGGCGGCAGTTCTACTGTAATGACATTCAGCCGGTAGAACAAATCCTCGCGGAATCGTCCCTCCCGCACCATCTGCCGTAAGTCAATGTTGGTGGCTGCGATGATGCGCACGTCCACCTGAATTTCCTGAATTCCGCCCAGGTGCATGAACCGCCGGTCCTGCAGCACGCGCAGGATCTTTGCTTGGGTCTCAAGGCCCATCGTTGCGATTTCGTCGAGAAACAGGGTGCCTTTGTCCGCAACTTCGAACAAACCCTTTTTTGACGCGATCGCGCTGGTGAACGCTCCCTTAACGTGCCCAAACAGTGTCGACTCCAGCAGGTCGGTGGGCATCGACCCGGTATTCACCGGGACGAACGGCTTATCGCGCCGCGGAGAGTTGAGATGCACCGCCTTGGCAATCACTTCCTTGCCAGTGCCGCTCTCGCCCTGCAGCAGAACAGTCGAGCGGCTGTTTGCCACCTGCGCGACCAGGTCGAAAATCTTCAGCATGGGTTCGCTCTTACCCACGATGTTTTCGAAGTTGTAACGCTGCTTGAGCGCGCGTTTGAGCTGTACGTTTTCTTCTTCCGCCCGCCGCCATCCCACGGCAGCACGCACATCGGCAAGAAGCTTTTCGTTGTCCCACGGCTTCTGCACGAAGTTCGCCGCGCCCGACTGCATGGCTCGAACGGCGTTTTCTACGGTGCCGTAGGCGGTAATCATGATCACGGGCAGGCGCGAATCGTGGGAATGAATCTCGGAAAGAATCTCCATGCCGTTGCGGCCGGGCAGAGTTAGATCGAGCAGAACCAGATCAAACGGCCGGTCTGCCATCTGCGCGAGACCATCCTCGCCGCTAACTGCCGTCTCGACCTCGAAGCCTTCCATTTCGAGCAAGGTCTGCAACGATTCGCGGATCTCGGCCTCGTCGTCGATAATGAGCACCGATCCCGCCGCCGACGGGCTGCCGTTCGTCATTCCAGTGCCGCGCGCGATGACTGCTGCTTCAGACATGTACTGCCTTCCTGCTCAGGGGAAAATCCAACGCGAATGTTGTGCCCGATTCCGGATTGCTCTCGACTCGAATCTTGCCCGCATGTTCTTGAATAATGCCGTACGTGACGGAGAGTCCCAGCCCGGTCCCGCGTTTCTGGCCCTCTCCAGGCGAGGCTTTGGTCGTAAAGAACGGATCGTAGATGCGCTGGATATGCTCCGGCGCGATGCCCGAACCGGTGTCCGATACGCGCACACTCACCATATCGCCGTTGCTGGTCGCCACGTTGAGCCTGCCGCCGCCCGGCATGGCGTCCTTGGCATTGAGGAATAAGTTCAGGAACACCTGCTGCAGCCTTCCAGGATTTCCCTGAATCGAGGAAATCCCAGACGTCAGCTCAGAATTCACCTGAATCTTCGCCGTCTTGAACTGGTGTTCGAGCAGAGCGAGTGTGTCGTTGATGACTTTATTGATGTCGACGTCGGCGAATTCGGTTCCACTGGTCCGCGAGAAATTCAGCAGGTTGTTGACAATCTCAGACGCGCGGAACGTCTGCCGCGTAATCTTCTCCAGCAAGCCGGACTTTTGCGGATCGCCTTGCAGTTGCTTCGCCAGCATCTGCGTATAAGACGAAATGACGGCGAGCGGCGTGTTCACTTCGTGTGCCACGCCTGCTGCGAGCAATCCTATCGACGACAACTTGTCCGCCTGGGACAGTTGGCCTTCGAGTTCCACGCGCTCGGTGATGTCGTCCATGATGACGAGTCGCCCGATCACCTGGAACTTGCGCGTAACCAGCGGCGCAATGGCCACGTTCACAGTGCGCGTTTCGCCCGCCGGTGTCTGCAGGCGGAACTTGTACAGGTTGTTGATGCCGGCATTTTTCCGCACACGATAGAACTCTTCGACGAACTCTGCGGGGAACACGCTGCGCACCGGCTGCGTCAGCGCCTGCCAGCGCGGCAACGCGTACATCACTTCCATCTGCGCGTTCCAGCTCTCGATGCGGTCTTCCATGTCGAGCGCCATAACGCCCACATTGATCGACTCGACGATATTCTCGTTGAAATCCTTGAGCCGCTCGTACTCGGCGACCTTCTGCTGCAACGACGCGTAGAGCCGCCCGTTCTGAATGGCGATACCCAAGTACCCGCCGAGCGTCTCGAGCAGCTCGATATCTTCGCTGGAGAGGTAGTCACCTTTTGTCGTTTTTCCCAGCCCGAGCACGGCCACCGTTCTCTGCTGGGCACGGCATGGGATGTAGTAGTTCAGATCCAACCGTGCGATGGCATCCTGCGATCCCGCCGTCTCGCGCGGAACCTGGTGGGTATTCTCGAAGAACATATGCACGGCAGGGTCCGGCCGCGGCGCGCCCATGAACGTCAGATCGAGCTTGCCGACGGGATTCACGCCCATCGACTTGGAAAGGACGAATTGGTCGGCCTCCTCGCCGGTAGGCAGGAAGATGGCGATGCGATCCACCGCGAGCGTGCGCGACAGCCGGTCCAGCACCGACGACAGCAGCGCGTTCAGGTCCGTTTCCGATCCCAACTCCCGCCCGAACTCCAGCAGCGTTCGCCGGTAGTCATAGACCGTGCGATAGAAGAACTGATCGACGCGATCCTGAATCCACTTGCGCACGGGATCGAACAGGAGCGCCGTAACGACCACTGCCAGGATCAACCCCATGGGCCCAGTTCCAGGCTGCCGCATCTGTACCAGCGTGGCAACTCCAGCGACCAGCCCAAAATACATTCCCACCACCGCCGCCGCGGCCAGCGTGTAAACCACGCCGCGCTTGAAAATCAGGTCGACGTCCATAAGGCGATAGCGGAAGATGGCGTACCCGAATGTCAGCGGCAAGAGTCCCAGCGACAACACTGATAACTTCATCCCCGTGCCGGGCAGCGAACCCATCAGGTAAGGAACCACATAGAACAGCGTGTAGGGAACAATTGCCAGGATCGTCCCGCGCGTTACCCACTTCAGCTGCTGCCGCAGAATCGTCGTGCTCGCCAGGCGGTGGCTATCCCACAACACGACAGCAGCGGCGATGAACAGAATTGCCCCGTACGCCATTTCCTGCCGGTCCATGTCCCAGCGCAGGTGTCCGCTCGCCTGCGCCAGTCGCAAGGCAATGATGTGCCGTCCGAGCAGGATCGCGCCGGGAAGATATGCCAGCGCCAGCAGCCACGGACGCTGCCGCACGAATTGCCGCTTCTCGGGGAATGTCAGTACGAAGTGCAGGAATAGCGCAGGCTGCAACACCCAGGCGACGATATTGCACCAGTAAATCGTCCAGTCAAAATCGTTCAGTTTGCCCGTGTACTTAAACGAATATGCAACGAAAGACACCAGGCAAAAAATGTAGAAGTGCGTCGACCCCGGAGCCGTCCATCTCCGCAGTAAGACGTAGACCCCGATTCCCAGGTAGATCATGGCAATCAGCCGCAGCCAATTGTTCAGGGATCGATCGGCGGGAATCAGGATGACGTGCGACTCCAGCGTGACCGACTGCCGAGCCAGCGAGTACGTCGCCTTGGCCCAGACCCCGGTGTTATAGAGTTGGCGAACTAGCCCTGGCGTGCTTTTGATTTCCTGGCCGTTGACGGAGATTAACTGGTCGTTGGTCTTGATCCCAGCCTTGGCGCCGGGACCGTTCGGGTCCACCCGGTCGGCGATCAGGCGGCCATCGTGTTCAATCCACCAGATGCCATCATCTGGGACAGCCGAGTCGTGTTCTTTTTGCAGGTTGAAGCCGGCAAAGACCACCGCAGCCACTGTCAGAAGGAATAACAGGACTGCTACAAAGCGAGCTTGGCTTTCCCGATTCATGGGCTTCGGCACTGGCCCCGAACCCACAGGAAGCTGTGGAGGAGGCGTGGGGGAAACATCCCACGTATTCTCAATGAGCAACTTCGCTGCCACGTGAGAGCCCCGTTCCGGGACCGCTAAGTCCCATAGATATGACGACTTCCGAAATTATAGATGCATTTTCGAACGGTAAGTATGTCTTTTGGGAGGTTTCTGTGAAATTCGGTATCCGCTTTCCCTTACGATTCTTGGGTTTAGAACCGTAACTTCGTTTGACGGATTTGCCCCTTCGCTGGAAATATGATGATCCACAGCCGCTATCGGACGTCGGAGTCCCGAGTATGTTTCCGAGTATGTGCAGCGAAACAACGATAAACACAACGCGACTACTGTTTCCACTTGTTGTGTTGCGACGCGGCAATATGTGCTCTCGCCTCAGCGTCGGAGGTAAGCTCAAGGACGGCCCATTGTGCCGCAGGGGCCAAACAAACCTATCTTGAGTATTCGCCTGACAAGACCATCCTCTCCCGGTCGTGATGCTCCTCCACGGTGCGGGAGACGGGCCGCCGAAGGTGATCGACGCCTGGAAAAGTCTGGCCAGGAAAGAGAAGATCGTCCTCCTGGCTCCCGATCTGCCCCGCGACCCCAAGTTCGAAGACGCAGCGCCCGGCATCTTCCGCTGCGTAGTCGACGACGCCCGGCACTTCACCGCGATCGACCCGCAGCGCGTCTATCTCTTCGGCAATTCCATGGCAGGCTACCTGGCCTTCGATGGGGCCATGTTCGAATCGCAATATTTCGCCGCAGTCGCAGTGCATTTCAACCGCATCGCCGACGAATATACCGGCATTGTCGGTCACGCAAAGCGGAAGACACCCATCGCGATCTACAGCGGAGACCTTGATCAGTTCTTTAGCGTACAGAGCGTCCGTAAGACGCGCGACCTTTTGCTCAAGGCCGGATTTCGGGTTCACTACGTCGAACTGCCCAATCACGACCACAACTATTACGCGCGGGCAGACGAGATCAATGCGGACGCCTGGAAATTCCTCGTGGAAAATCGCCTGCCGGACTAGACTCCGCAGTTGCGGGACCCAACGATCGTTTCATGCAGCGACAAAACTCGCCTACTTCGATTGGAGAATCCCTTCCAGCACACTGAACTTGCCGTCGATCGGACCCGTCTTCAGCTTGGTCATGTCCAGTCCAAGAATCTTCGCGATCAAGGGATACACGTTCACGTTTTCGAAACTCCGCAGCGTAATCCCGCGCCGGATATCGGGACCAGCGGCCACGAAAAGAGCCTTCATCTCGGGCATGCGTGTAACGTCATACCCATGTGCCCCCCGAGGCGGATGCTCCTGGCTGTAGGGATCCGCGTCGGCAAGGATGAAGTAAGGGCCGTTCGGCACGATCACCGGATCGCCCTCCCGCGGACTGCTGTCGAAGTGAAGGTACGCGGGCACCGAAGCCCGCCGGTAAACGGCGAACTTGTCGCTCTTTCCGCGCATGGCCTCGTAAGCTTTCTGCGCATCCGCATCCGATCGCGGATAAAGCCCCAACCCTATGATTGGTGCGAACCGGGACGAGTCAAAACCAAACTGATCGAGGTGGATCGGTGCCCCATCAACCTCGACCATCCCGTGGTCCGCCAGCACGATCAAGTCGACTGGCAACTGAATCTCTTTGAGGCCGTCCCTGAGCTTTCCAATTTCCCGATCGAGTTCGCGCACCGCCTCTTCGACCTGCGGACTGTCGGGCCCAAAGCGGTGTCCCGCACTATCGGCGTCCGAAAAATACAGGGTGATGAAGTGAGGCCGCTGTTCCGCCGGCAGCCTCAGCCAGGCCAGAACCTGCTCCACTCGCTTTGGATTGGGAAAACTTCCGTCGAACTTCAAATAGTAAGTAGGACGAACTCCCTGAATATCCGCCTCGGAACCAACCCAGAAAAAAGAAGCGGCCCGCATGCCTTGCTGCTCAGCCAGCACCCACAGCGGCGTGCCGCCGTACCACGAGCCGTCGCCGACCGACCGGCTGTCATGATAGCTATAGGTCTCCTTCCGCTGCGGATCATAAAAACTGTTCGCCACGATGCCGTGATGCTCCGGATAAAGTCCAGTCACAATGCTGTAATGATTAGGAAACGTGATCGAGGGATAACAGGGAAGCATTCCCTCGGGCGCGCTCGCTCCCTCGGCGCCCAGAGCGAGCAGGTGCTCAGCATGATATTTCTTCGCGTAGTCGTAGCGGAATCCGTCGAGCGAGACCAGAATCACATAAGGCTTCGCAATCTGCCCCGGCGCATTCGGCCCGTGATCAACAGAAATGACAGGGGCAATGGCCTGCCCACTAGAGGCAACTCCAAGTAAGAACGCGACGAACGTTAGAAGGCAGATTCGATTTAGAAGGCGTTGCGAGTAACGAAGCACGAGTCCTCCGCTGCATACCGCGACTCTTACGATGGCGTCATCTCGAGCGGAGCCGTTTTTCAGGCGAAGAGAGGGATCTCACGCTCCACGAATCGTTCAGGATCGAACGAGAACGGTCACTGGCCTTACCCCGCCTTCCGATCACCCTTCTTTGCTGGTTCCGGAAGCGTATCGTCATCGTCCCACTCAAACGAAAGCGCACGCGCGGTAGTTTCGATCGGCTCCAGTTCCGGAATGTCCTCCGCCACAGAAGCACCCAACTCCGAGAATTTCCTGGCGGACACGAGAACGCGATTCTCCAGCGACCCTACCGCCTGGTTGTAGGCTTCCACGGCCCGGTCAAGGTTCGTTCCCACTCCGGTGATGTGCCCTGCCAGCTTCCGCAATCGCTCGTGGAGTTCCTTGCCCAGATTGCTGATCTCGTGCGCATTGCGGGCCAATTTTTCCTGATTCCATCCATAGGCGACGGCCTTCAGCAGCGCGATTAACGTAGTCGGCGAAGCTGGAATCACGCGCTGCATCACGCCCTGCTCAATGAGCGTCGGATCTTGCTCAAGCGCCGCGCTGAAAAACGTCTCTCCAGGAAGAAACATCACCACGAACTCCGGCGTCGCCTCAAACTGCTCCCAGTAATTCTTTCCGCTCAGGGTTTTCATGTGGTCGCGGACTTGACGCGCATGATTAGCCAGGCACGCCCGCCGCGCTTCTTCATCCGTAGTCTCGAAAGCATCCAGAAACGCCTGCAATGGAGTCTTCGCATCGACCACAACGTGCTTGCCGCCCGGCAATTTCACCACGAGATCCGGACGAAGTCGCCCGCTCTCCCCCACCACGGTTTCCTGTTCCGTGAAGTCGCAGTAGGAAAGCATCCCTGCAATTTCAACGACGCGCCGCAGTTGTATCTCTCCCCACCGTCCACGCACATTCGGAGTGCGCAACGCACGCACCAGGTTGCCGGTCTGGGATTGAAGTTCCTTTTGTGTTGTCAGCATCGACTCCACTTGGGCATGGAGCTCGCCGTAGGCCCGTCCGCGCTCCTTTTCCATCTGCTGAATCTGCGCGTCAACTTTGTTCAGCGACTCGCGCACCGGCGTCACCAGATCGGCCACCGCTTTCTGCCGGGCATCCAAATCCCCCTTCGCCTCGCTCTGAAACCGCTTCAACGATTCCTGCGCAATCTGCAGGAAAGAAGTGCTGTTGGTCTGCAGAGCATCGGCCGCCAGCGCCTTAAACGCATTCTGCAAGTCGGCCGCAGCTCGCTCCCCACTTTTCGTTAGCAATTCGATCTTTTCGTTGCTGGTCCTGCGTTCCGACTCCAGAGCGGCTTCCAACCTCGCGCGGCTCTCCACCAGTCCCCGCTGATCCGCCAAAAGCCGCGCCAGTTCAGCCTTTACGCCCGCCAGTTCCTTCTCCGTTAACGACAAACGGGCCTGTAGCGCCGCTGTGCGCGAACGCAGCGCCAGCCATGCAAGCAGGCAGCCCAGCAACAGGCCGGCTCCCCCGCTAATCCCCAGTTCCATCGACACAGCCTTTTCGATCTCCTACTCAACCCCTAGCCTAGCACCAGTAACAAAGATCGCGCCCGTAACCAGTTTGAAGCGATCGGAAACGCGACCGGCACAACGCCGTACGTCAATAAGCCTCTAGTGGTTGGTAGTGATGTAGTTTGGCCTTTACACGACTTTGTCATCCTGAGCGTAGCCGCTTTTCGCGTAGAGAAGGATTTCCCGCTTAACCAGCCTAATGCACAAGCCAAAGCTTATTCAGGGCCTGGTGTTTTGTATTCCTGCCGCAACGAACGTATAAGTGCGTCTATTAATTCTTGAGCTCCGCAGCCTCTCTCACCAGAAATCCCATCTTCGGATGAGTCGGCTCCAGGCTCACCGGGATTCCATATTCTCCGAGCGCTTCCGAAGTGACCGGCCCGATCGAAGCCACCTCGATCTTGCCGAGCGCAGCCACCAATGCGTCCTTGCGCTTCATCTCTTCCGCCACCAGCAACACGTGATGCGCCTGAATCGCCGCCGTAAACAAAACGACATCCACCCTCCCGGCGATCAAGGCTTCAATTGCATTCCTCAGAGGCGCAGTGTCTTCCGGCAACGCCCAGTCGTACACATGTACCGCGAGCACTTGGGCGCCGCGTTCCTGCAGTCCCTGCACTAGATCTTTGCTCGGGATGCCGTATTCCTGCACCGCGACACACCGACCGCGCAAGGGCACCTGGTTTGAATCCAATACCTGCAGAATTTCCCGCCACGTGTTTGGCTCCGGCACGTTCCATTGGATGGGCACACCCAATTCCTTGAGAGCCGCGACAGGCTTGGGTCCCCGCGCGAGAACTGGAACCTTGCTCAACGCAGCAACGAACTGCTCTCGTGGGCAGAACGGTTCCATGGCCCGCACCAGCGCCCTTGTTCCAACGCCGGTGAGAAAGATAGCAAGGTCGATCTTGCCTTCCAGCAGGGCGCTGGCAAAACGCGCAACGTCCGCGCTGTTGTCCGCCGGGACTTCTCTCGTGGCCGGCGCCACGATGGCCCGTCCTCCGGAATTCTCAATCAGGGTTGCGATTTCCGCCGACCGCCGGCTCTCGAACGACAGCACCGTTCGTCCTCCAAAACCTCCCACCGTTCGATTTTGTGCCGACTCCGGGTTGACTGCCATTGGGAGATCGTAACACTAACCCCCGCGCCCTCCGCGAACACGCCTTATCTGCACAATTGCACTCTTTACTCAGCGCACTTCAACTAAACGGGGCACGCGTTTTTGCAAAGAACTGTAAAGATAGTGGCTTTTTTCCTCCGGGTGAGCGAATCTAGAAATCGTCGCCAGTTTGGTCAGGTCGCCAGTTTTGGCCCGATTGACGCAAGGTCCTGGTCGTCCTTCCCCACTGGCTTTCGCTCCAGTCCCTACACTTGTTTGCCCGGAGACTTGCGTCATGTTTCGAACAGGGATTTCCTTCTCCATTGCGACTCGTCTGGTCTTGGGGTCAGCCTTGCTCGCAGCCCCTATTGCCGCGACCGCCCAGCGCCACGGCGGTGGCAGCACCATGGGGGCAGGCGGTGGTCTCTCCGGATACAGCCGTCCCGACGGAGTCGACGAAAAAGATAGCCTGAAAGACTTTCACCAGGCCCTTGCTCTGCAGGCGAGCAGTCAGCAAATCGCGGACTTCCAAGCTCTCATCAAAAGTATCGAAACGGCGCAAGCAGATCTGCAAGCATTTCTCCAACGCTTGCGAAAGGAAAATGGCGTACCAGACGCTGCGGGCAGGGAAGCACTGGATGGGGCGCTGGAAAATGCGCGCTCAGGAGGCAGGAAATTTCAGGGCGGCTTTTCGCCCGCACAAAATGCTGGACTAAAAGATCTCTCGAAGCGACTGGCTAAGTCAGAGTCCGATCTTGATCAGGAACAGCGGCGCCTTGATCAAAGCTTGGACGCCAAAGCGCCCGTCCCCGAAGTCTCTCCTTTGGCGGAGAGTCTCGACAAAGCGCTCACCGATTTCTACAACCAGCAACTCACGCTGGGCAGGGAAATGAGTATCACGCTGGCGAATGGACAGGACTTGGCGTTCTCGCTCCCGGCCGTGAAAACGCCGGTGCACATTAAGAGTTGGACGATCCCGGTTACAGTCTCCGGAGGGCTTTCACAGACTGCCGTGGCGGGAAACCAGCGCACCTTCAAACTCGACCTGATGACCGACCTGTCTGAATTGCAGCAGAACATCACAGCACTCCTCCGGGCCCAACTCGATACCTCGGAAGCCTGCGGCCAGCGCGTCTCCATCCGTGAGGCCAGGCTGACGCCCGCCGCTCCCGCTAGTCTCCTGGTCGTACGCCTGCACTTCGAGCGTTGGATGTGCGCGCCCGGCCAACAGATTTCGACCGAGTTGTCAGAAGGAGACGGCACGGTAGAGATCAAGCTGGCCGCAACCGTAGAGAAAGAAAATTCCCTGACGCTAAAATCCACTTTCGGACGCATCGATGCCAACGGAATGTTGGGCGAGCAACTCCGCTCCGGATCCTTGGGCGAAGATCTCCAAGACAAAGCTGCCGAGTCCGTGCTCTCTGCGGCGCGAGCCGGAACGGATTTCGAAGTTGTTCTTCCACCTGCGGTGCGGAACTCCGTCACAATCCAAACCGCAAGATTCCGGGAAGCAGGCGTAGGAGGTCTAAGCGTGGCGCTCAGCGGCCAGGTTGAAATCTCCAACCAGCAGGCCGACCAGTTGGCGAGCCAACTCAATCAAACGCTGTCCGCGCAACGGGCTCCGGCGCAGTAGGAAGGCGGAACTACTGCTTCAGCGGAATCGCGTAATGCGACGCAATCAGGTGCCACTTTCCGCCTGACTTCAACCACACATCGGTGAAGCGGTCCCGATAATCGTACGGTCCGCTCTTGTCCTTGCCCTTCTCGTGATACACACCCGTCAAGATCGCAGTCGTTCCATGCACGCGCACCTTGACCTCGGTCATCTCCGCCAAGTCCACTTTGATCGTGGACGTGGCGCTAAAGCTGATGTACCCCGTTTTTCCATAGACGCTGCCGTCTTCAAACGTAATGACGAATTCGTCGTCCAGCAGGGAAGCCAGCATGTCAAACTGGCGCTGCTTGTAGGCTTCCGTCAACTTGAAGTCGAGCGCCCGCACTTGGGCCGCATCCGCTTCTTCCTCCGCCGCGCGGGCGAACGGAATCATCAGCAGATATACCGTCAACGCCGACAACAGGACCTTGCGCATCTCCCCATGTTTCCTGATTTCGTTTCCCGCAGCAAGTTCCTTCCGTCACCTCACGGCTCGCACGCATTGTGCTACTCTTGCCGTGCCCTCCGTCTGCGGTTCCACTCATGGGATCCACAGCACAAGTCCGCGTTGCTCAGCCAAATCCGCACCTCATACGCTTCGGCACCGCCGGCTGGTCGTATAAAGACTGGGAAGGCGTCTTTTACCCTCCGGGCATGCAGCACCGCAAGCAGCACCCGCTCGAATACCTCGCCCGCTTTTTCGATACCACCGAAATCAACACGTCGTTCTACGGGCCCATTAAAGCCCAACTGGCGAAGCTCTGGTGCCGCAAGGTGGCGGCTGTAAATCCACGCTTTCTGTTTACGGCCAAGCTCTACCGCGCCTTCACCCACTCGCCCATCGCCGTCATGGAGCCCACTTCCGCCGCCACCATCCGTCCCACCGACGACGACGAAGCCCGCACTCGCGAGGGCCTTGACGTCCTGGCCGGCGAGCGGCGTCTCGGTGCACTCCTCATCCAGTTTCCCGTTTCCTTCAAGAACACGTCGCTGAATCGTGAATACCTCGACCGCCTGCTTCGGCAGTTCATCGAATATCCGCGCGTAGTCGAAGTCCGTGACTCCAGTTGGAACAACCCTGAAACTCTTGCCGACTTTACCCGCCGGCACGTTGCCTTCTGCAACATTGATCAGCCCGTTCTCGGCCGTTCGCTTGCTCCCACTGAACATGTCACCGCGCCTCTAGCTTACGTTCGCCTCCACGGACGCAACTACGATCACTGGTTCGTCGATCAAGGGTCTGGCTCCGACAACCGCAACGACCGCTACAACTATCTGTACAACGAGAGGGAACTGACCGGTTGGAAAGAAAGAATCGAAAATGTCAGCGCGAAGGCCGATACGACCTACGTCATCACCAACAACCACTTCGAAAGCAAAGCCGGAGTCAACGCCCTGGAACTGAAAGCCATGCTGACCGGCAAACGAGTCCCGGCCCCTCCCACCCTCATCCAGAAATATCCCGAACTGCGGAGATTCGCCGATCCCGATGACTCCGACGGTCCTGCTTCCGGCAGCCAATTTTCCCTGCTGGCCTGAACAGTTGCAGAAACGAACGCTCCGCCGCGTCCGAGTCCAAAATTAAAGCCAAGTCCGTTTTCGATAGTCCAAGTAAGTCTGTCCGAAGGCCTCTTGCAACACTTCGCTCTCACGCCGTGCCTGAAACCAATGAAAAGCCAGCAATAGGACCAGAGGCACGAACAACCAGTACAAGTGGAGGAACAGCGTTAGGCCAAACCACATGGCATCGACGAAAAGATAGATCGGATTACGGATTCGCGAATAGAGTGCCCGGGTAACGAGAGCTTTTGCTTGCGGCGTTACAGCGAACGATTTGCCGAGTTGTATGCGAGCGGTAATGAGCAGGACGTATCCGACAACCGCCAGGATTGCGCCAGCGATTCGTAGCCCAGCCCAAGGCCGCTCTCTGATTCCCGGCACCAGAAAATAGAGAAGCATCACAACTAGAGGAACCGCAACTGCGGGGATAGGGACGCGCATCGCCGGAACTCTATCACGGAACACCGCGTGCATTTCGAGACCGAATGACTAGAACAAACGACCAGAACAGTAGATACAGTTACCCGGCACCGCTAAGGTTTCTTACTTACAACCGCCTTGGCAAGGTTTTCGTCTATTCCACGCTGGACCATGGAACCTAAATCAAGTGGTCCTTGCGAGGCCGATCATGATGAATTATGTAGAAAACGCAATGCCGAAACTCTTGGGTTGCCCGGATAAGCTTGCTGGCTTCTACGACAGTCTTCACATCGCCGACGATGAAAGATTGCATGCCTTCGGCGTGAGCGCGCAATGCACCCGGCAATGCTGCACGCGCGTCCCTTGCCCATTCCGCCCCAAGCCGAATCGAGAGTAGGCCTGCTTGTCGAGAATGTGACCAAGGGGCTGAACGTTTGTCCACACCCCTGGGCGCCGCCGCGATCACTCCTTGTGGAACTCTTGTTCCTGTAACTTTTGACAGTTTCCTACATCCCAATCACCCTTTTACTCTCTCCCTGTCGCAACGGGCTCAGTCTGGAGAATCATGGGTAAGCCTCAGAAAAATTTTGTGCCGAAGAGAGTTGTCATCATCAGACACGCAGAGAAGCCCGTGTCCATCCACCCGCACCTGGCTATCCGTGGACATATGCGGGCCATTGGACTGTCAAAGTTCCTCCCAAAAGTCGTCAAGCCCGATTTCATCTTTGCATCGACTTCGACCAAGCATTCAGAGCGCCCTTACCAGACCATTCGTCCGACGGCAGACAAGGTAGGGATCGATGTCAGTACTGCCTACGCCGATAAACAAACCAAAGCGTTGGTGAAGGAGTTACGCAAGAAAAAATTCAAAAACAAGACGATCCTGATCTGCTGGCACCACGGTCAGATGCCAAAGTTGATCCGCGAATTTGGGCATACTGCGCCTTACGACCAATGGCCGGAAGATCTTTTCGATCGCGTCATCAGCATCGACGCCAACGGCATCACGAATTCCCCCCAACGCCTCCTTTTCGGAGACTCGCAGGATTAACAATTCCGCACGCCACGCCCGCCTTGGAGCTTTGTCTCATTCCAATCATTGTTCTTCGGCAGCTTCCAACAGTGATAACCTCTTGGGTCAGTGAGAACTCATGCCGGATCACTGCTCCTTTTTACTTCTTAAACAGGTAGCTTTCTCCGCAGCTTTGCTGGCGACTGGTCTGCTGGCAACAACTCTTCCCGCATCCGCCGCGCAGAGTGCGAAGCCAGACTTCGGCCCGAATGTCTTGATCTTCGATCCGACGATGTCGTCGCAGGCGATCCAAAAGCAGATCGACGCGGTCTATGCCGTCCAGGAGCACAACGAGTTTGGCAGGCAACGCAACGCCATATTTTTCCTGCCCGGGAGCTATTCGGTCGACGTGCCGGTCGGTTTCTACACAGAAGTAATTGGCCTGGGCGAATCGCCCGACGGAACCCGCATCTCTGGCAACATGCACGCCGATGCCAACCACGAGCACAACAATGCGACGACGACTTTCTGGAGAGCAGCCTCCGGCCTATCCATAACGCCCGCCGGCGGCACCATGCAGTGGGCAGTCTCTCAAGCCATTTCGTTGCGCCGCATGCATGTGCGCGGCGACCTCGTCCTGCACCAGCATCACGGCTGGGCCAGCGGCGGCTGGATGTCCGATTCTCTCGTCGACGGCAACGTCGATTCCGGCAGCCAGCAGCAATGGATCTCGCGCAACTGCGATTGGAAAAGTTGGACCGGCTCGAACTGGAACATGGTATTTGTCGGCGTCGTGCATCCGCCTGATGGCTCGTGGCCGCATCCGCCTTACACGACCGCAGCCCGCACTCCAATCGTGCGCGAGAAGCCTTTCCTGCAGGTGAATGCTGCCGGAGAATTCAGCGTGCGGGTTCCCGCCTTGCGCAGCGACAGCGTCGGAATCACATGGCGTGACGGGAACACACCAGGCCAGACGATTCCTATTGCACACTTTTACATCGCCCGCCCCGATGTCGATTCCTCCGACACCATCAATGCCCAACTAGCCGCGGGCAAGGATCTGATCCTCACCCCGGGCATCTACGACTTGGCTGCTCCCATTCGCGTGACGCGGCCGCACACCGTCGTGCTCGGCCTCGGCTTTGCGACGCTGCGTCCCGTTAATGGCACGGCTGCGATCACAACCGCCGACGAGGACGGCATCGAGATCGCCAGCCTCCTGTTCGATGCGGGAGCCAAGGAATCTCCCGTACTCCTCGAAGTTGGCCCCGAAGGAAGCCGCGCGCGCCATGTCAAGGACCCAATCACCCTCCACGACGTCTTCTTCCGCGTCGGCGGCGCCGGAGTGGGCCGCGCCAAAGTGAATCTCAGCATCAACAGCAACGATACCATCGTGGACCATACCTGGATCTGGCGCGCGGACCACGGTGACGGCGTCGGCTGGCAGCTCAACACGAGTGAGAATGGCCTCGTCGTCAATGGCAACAACCTCACCATCTACGGCTTGTTTGTCGAGCACCACCAGCAATTTCAGGTTCTCTGGAAAGGCAACGGCGGCCGGACCTATTTCTATCAGTCCGAGATTCCCTACGATCCTCCAACCCAAGCGGCATACACGAGCGCTCCAGGTGTGAACGGATGGGCGTCCTACAAAGTGGCGGATGGAGTCACCAC
Source organism: uncultured Acidobacteriaceae bacterium (assembly GCA_963844525.1). GTDB lineage: Bacteria > Acidobacteriota > Terriglobia > Terriglobales > Acidobacteriaceae > Sulfotelmatobacter. The sequence goes on from CAWJOM010000001.1 coordinate 479,544, forward strand.
TCACGAAGCATGGGGCCTCGGTATCTACAGCGTCTTCCTCTATCCCGACGTCGTCCTAACCCGCGCCATCGAGACGCCCAAGAATCCGCAGATCCGTTTCCACCACATGATCACCGTCGCCCTGGGCGATCACGGTGCGATCAACCATGTCATTAACGACACAGGAGAAGCCACGTCGATGCATCCTCGTGTGACGCCGAAGGTGACAGACTATCCGTAAGGACATGAGGAGCGGATGGGCCGTTGCGAATCAATCTCGGCCCATCCCGCTTTGCCGCTACGGCAAACTCACCGTCTCTCCCGAGAGCAGATTCGTGCATTGCGCCGTTGGAACTCCCGAGAGATTCATGCTGCCCGTAATCGTCGAACCTGGGTCGCAGAATAAATCCACGCTGTTCCCGCCAACCAGGCTGAGCGTACTTCCCAAGCTCACGTCAATGCTCGACAGGTTCACCGCCACCAGGCCGCCGTGACTGCCTCCGGTCACCGTAGCTCCGACCACAGTAGCGTGCGAGTTGCTGAGCGCCATTACGCCCTGGCCCCGGCTCCCCGTGATCACGAGGTCTCCGTTATAAGCGCCCATCACTGCGCCGTCAGAAATGAGCACTCCTCCCGAGGTTCCGCCATACGTTTGTCCGGGTTTGTTGATTACGAGTTTCGCCCCGGTCACATTGAGCGATCCACCCCCGTCGATCGTCACCCCGTTGTAGTTTGTTCCTGCGGAGTTACTGATCGTTACATCACTCGGCCCGCCCGTTGCGTAGTAAGTGTCGAAGGTCAACACATCGATAATGGAACCGTTGTGCGCGGAGATTCCTACCTGCATATTGCTGATGTTGACGCCGTACATCGTGACATGGGAAGCTCCGACGTCCATCGCAACGCGGTACCCAGCTCCCGTCGTACTCTTGAACGCACTGCGCTCAATGTGTACGTCCGACAAGTCATAGATGCCCATCGTCGAGTAGCCCGGGTCCTCCGCCGTAACGTACGCAATGGATACTTGGCTGTTTTCAAAAATCACGATCCCGCTGGTGCCGCCCTGTATATTCAAGTTCCGCAATCGAATGTCGCTGCTGCCGTGACCAATCCCTACCGCCGGCACCGTGACCGTATCAGCCTGGATGTTGAACCCTTGAATAATAATGTTCCGCGATGACTCGATGAACAGCAGGCTGTTCAGTACATTGCCCGCCCCTGTGCTCGGCTGCGAAAGCGTCGCCCCGGTCAGGCCCTTCAGTGTGAGGTTTTCGAAGCCAAAGACTTGCACGTACTCGGTGCAGGTCCCGTTCACCGACACCGTGTTCGGCCCCTGCTTGTTCAACTTCGACAGCGCTGCATTCAGCGATTGACCGCTGTTGCAATCCACCGTGGCCGACGCCGGCGTCTCTGCCACAGCGGCTGAGGCTACCAGAATGAGCCCAATCAGAATTCTCCATATTCCCGTTTTCATAAGAATCTCCTCTCGAGTCTTTTCGGCTGCAAAACTCATGTTCTGGACAAAATCACTCCCACCTCAATCGGTCCCTGCGCTCCACACGTTCCGAGTCTTGGACATCCTTCGAAGAACGAACGACAATGTCATGCAAGCCAGAAGGCTCTTCCGCTGGAATCGCGGGAAAAACGACAAGAAACTTGGTTTCCGGGGCACAACCCTATTGAATGTGTATGACGCCAGAGCGGAAATTAGCCTCCGAGTACCGCGAGGAAGGGAAGATGGGCCAAAATCCGACGCGAGATTATGGTCCGGCCCGGTTGCCTTGTCAATCTGCAAATCTTTGGGTAGTTGTGCAGCTTGGGCCTTTGCACGACATTGTCATGCTGAGCGTAGCCGATTTTCAGGCATAGCGAAGAGCCTGCCCTGAGCGCAGTCGAAGGGATCTCCCGCTTCACCGGCCCGCTGCGCAAGCCAAACTGCACCACTGCCAAACCTTGCAAATGTTCAAGATTGCAGGTCGCGAACGGCGTCGCCATCTCCGAATCCGCGCACTCGTTTGCACTTTCCTCTGACAAAATAGAATTATCGTGTGAATCTTCAGAGTGGAGAGACAGCAATGACGAAAGACGAAGCCCGGAATCTGGCCAACGACTGGATCGCGGCCTGGAACTCTCATAATTTGGATTTGATCATGGCGCATTACGACGAGGCCGTCGAGTTAACTTCGCCCGTCGCTGCCCAACTCTTGGGGACACCGGACGGCAAGGTCGTCGGCAAGGCCAATCTGAGAGCCTATTTTCAACGAGGCCTGCAAGCCTACCCGGATCTCCACTTCCGTCTCGTCGACGTGCTCTGCGGCCTAAGCAGTGTGGTGCTCTACTACACCAACCAAAAGGGCACACACACGGCAGAGTTCATGGAGTTATCCGCGGCAGGAAAGGTCACGAGAGTAGTAGCGAACTACGGTTCGTAGAAGCGAGCCAGCCCCCATGCCGAAAGAGTTTGCGCGCCGCAGGCAGTTTTAACCTTCTTCATTGCCGGTCTCCTTCCTATCTGGGCCTTGAACACGTCGATAACATGGGAGCGTACAGCATCCCGCCGGAGACCGGCCTTCTCCCTCGAAAACAACTGCGGGAAGCGGTGGGTTAAGCAGCTTCCATCGGCTCTAGAGTTACCTTGTGCCCGAGTTGTTGGAGCCGCTTCACCAAGTACCGCTTGAGACCGTCGGAGTGGATGCGATCGAAGTAGTTTCCGCCAAGATCCTCGTAGTTGCTCTGGTTCTTCTGCAAGTGATAGCCAATGACGATGATGGTATGCGCCACCGCGATGATCGCTCTTTTCTTGCCGCGTCTTGCCGCTAAGCGTCTGAACTGCGAGGACAAGTAAGTGTTCTTGGTTCGCGCGGCAGCCCAGGCGCACTGACATGCCATGCGGCCCAACCATGGGCTCCCTTGACGTGTTGTACCGCGCAAACGCTTGCCGGCGCTTTCGTGATTGCCGGGGCATAACGCGGCCCAGCTGGCCAGATGCTCAGCGGTCGGAAACTGCGCCATGTTGTCACCAATTTCGGCTAGAAGAGCCCACGCTGCCACTCGATCGATCCCCGGTATCGTGTCCCAGCGAGCAACCGCTCGCGACAGCTCCGGTCTTTGTTGGGCGATCTCCTCCAGACGTTCGTCGAGCAACGCAATTTCGTGTTCCACAAACTGTATCTGATCGACTAAACGCCGGAGCAAAAAGCGATGATGGGAACGGATCTTTCCTTCTAGAGCCAGTCTTAATTGGGGAATCTTTACGCGCAGATGACCCAGGGCGAGAGAGGCAAGGTGCTCGGGATCATCTTCACCGGAAATGATGTTCTCCAGCATTGCCCGTCCACTCTTGCCGAGAACGTTGCTCGCCACGCTCGCCAGCTTTACGTTTGCGTCTTCTAGGACTTTCTGAATTCGACTACTGATGCGCGAGGCTTCCTGGGACAGACTCGCCCGCATTCTGGTCAGGTCGCGTAGATCGCGAATGATTTCGCAGGGTACATAGCTGGGCCGTAGAAGACCATACTGCAGCAACTGCGCAATCCATTCCGCATCCTTCTGGTCGGTCTTGCGACCCGGCACATTCTTGATGTGCTGTGCATTCGCTAAAACTATCGTGAACTCTCTCTCCAGAATGTTCCAAACCGGCTTCCAGTAAACCCCGCTGGATTCCATCGCTACCTGAGTCACACCGAATTGCCGTAGCCATTCGGCAAGCTCCTGCAGTTCTTGGGTCATCGCGCCAAAACGCCGCTGATGCTTCTGCACTCGCCCTGCTTCCCGCAGCAAAATGCAAGCAGAAATCGAGCTCTTATGTACATCCAAACCGCAACATCTCGAATGCAACACGTCCATGACTACACCTCCATTGACGTGTGATCCAGGACGCGCTGATAGGGTGAATCTCCCTCGCGTGCTCTCCTCTCACGAAGAGGCTACAGTCCGTTGTGCCAAAGCGCGTCCCGGGTCAAACTCATCCTCGGGCTCTCAAGCACCAGTAAGGTCGAAGACCTCTGGACCACACGCCTCGGCACAGCATACTGCCAATGCTTCCCGTTTTCATTAATCGTTGTGGCGCTGAGCGCCATGTAGAACTCATCCCATCTGATTTGCAGCAGTGATCGCCCACAATCTGCGCGGCCTCCCCAACATTAGGGATTTCCCCAGTTGTGCCACTATTGAGTTGAATCGTAGCTTTATTTCGCGTGCCACGACCGAGGTGTCGTCATGGCGGGAAAGTGGAACAGGAACCTATGACCGAACAAGTGATGCAGATTGCATCCGATGCGTTGGTATTCTTCGGAGCCACTGGCGACTTGGCACACAAGAAGATTTTTCCCGCGTTGCAGAAGCTGGCCAAGCGCGGGAAATTGGAGATCCCGGTCATCGGTGTCGCCAAATCCGGATGGAATCTGCAGCAACTCCAGGAGCGCGCGAAGAACAGCGTGGAAAACTATGGAGGATTCGATGCCGAAGGTTTTCCTAAACTAATTTCAAAACTGAAATACATCGATGGCGATTATAGCGATCCCGCGACTTTCGCTAAGTTGCGTCAGGAGCTCGGTGACTCTCAGCATCCTTTGCATTACCTGGCCATTCCACCGTCCTTGTTTGCGGAGGTTCTGAAGCAGCTAAAAGCGTCGGGATGCGCGGTTGGCGGACGCGTCGTCATCGAGAAGCCATTTGGCCATGACCTAGCCTCAGCCAAGGATTTGACCGAGGTCGTCCACACCGCCTTCGCCGAAAAAAACGTATTTCGCATCGATCACTTCCTCGGCAAGAATGCCGTTCAGAATGTCCTCTATTTTCGCTTTGCGAATTCCTTTCTCGAACCAATCTGGAACCGCCATTTTGTGCAGAGTGTGCAAATCACAATGGCGGAAGATTTCGGGGTACAGGGTCGCGGCGGATTCTACGACCACACAGGCGCGATCAGGGACGTCGTGCAGAATCATCTTTTACAGCTTTTGAGCAACATTGCGATGGAACCGCCGCCTGGTGTATCGGTCGAAACCGTTCGAGACGAGCGCGTGCAGGTGCTTAGGGGAATTCGGCCTCTCCAGTCAAAAGACGTCGTTCGCGGCCAGTTCAAGGGCTACCGCAGTGAAGCTGGGGTGCAGACGGATTCGCAGGTGGAGACCTACGTCGCCCTGCGGTTGTATATCAATTCCTGGCGCTGGAAGGGCGTGCCGTTCTACATTCGTGCCGGCAAGTCTCTGCCAATAACCGCCACTGAGGTAATCGTCACATTACGGCCGGCGCCGGACATTTTTTTCTCGAATCCGCTTCCTGCCAATTATGTGCGATTTCGAGTGACTCCCGATCTTACGATTGCCATCGGCTCTCACGTCAAAGTGCCGGGCGACGAGTTGCTGGGGCGGCAGGTCGAGCTGGTCGTTTCTAGTAGCTCGGATCCATATGAGATGCAGGCTTATGAGGAACTGCTGGGAGATGCGCTGGCGGGAAACTCCTCACGTTTCGCGCGCCAGGATTATGTGGAAGAGGCATGGCGAATCGTAGACCCTGTGCTGGATAATGCAGCTCCGGTTTACGAGTATGTTCCGGGAACCTGGGGACCAGTCGAGGCGGATGCGTTATCGCCACCTGAGGGGTGGATCAACCCTGCCTAAGACCAAAGCAACCGATTTCCAACTCATTGTGGAGTAGTGGATGTGGAAGCCTTGTCTAACATCTCTTGAAATGCCGCAATCTCCTCTCGCTGGGTCCACAGCAGCGCCTGAGTTTGCGTGTTGCAGTAATCATCCGGATATTCCCAGACCGGCTGTACCGTCACCGTCGTCATACCCTTGATTTCAACCAACGTGTATGACCACACTTTCTTTGTGGTCATACCCGGACAGGCACTTGAGGCCTCGAAAACCGATTCGATGAGTGGCATCGGAGCTGGCTTCGAGAAGCGAAACTGGAGCTGTTCGTCGGCATCGAGCGTGTAGCCGCCTCTCAGATTCTCTTGGACGATCAGCGCCTTGAGCGTTTGAGCTGACGCTTTGCTGGTGAAGACATACGGTCCCGGCTGAGCCTTTGATTTCTTATCTCGCGCAGCCGCCAAGCTCGTGATTGCCAAAACCAGAATCAGAACTCTTTTCATAACTTTGCCTCTTTAGTGAACACCGAGAACGTCAAGTCTGGCGGGAACCCGATAACGGATCGCAAGCTCGCCAAATGACCGCAGCCTCTCTCCGCGATTCCTCAGCGTTCTCGGCGGTTAAAAGCTCTGAGAGCAATTCTTCGCCAAGGCGGCGAGAAGCTTAGAAGCCGGAAGCTACATGCCAGACGATAAGAGATTTATTCCGGCTGGCCTCATGCACCAACCGCTGCATGATCCGCCATCCGGCGTTTGTTATAGCGCAGCGCGACGTTCATGAAGACATGGCCGAGGGAGGTCTCGAAGCTGATCATCAACGCTTCTGTGTCTTCACTGGTCTTATCGCCTTCCTGCGCGGTCAGTAGGAGCGGGGGATGCACGCGGAAATGGAAGCCCTGGTCGTTGAGCGCCGAGATGGCATTGCCCACAACCTGGTTCGCCAGTTCGAAGATGGTTTCCTTGATCAACGCATCCGACTCCGGCAGTTCGGCGCCCGCATAGTGGCTGGCCACCTTCACAGCCGTCGCGGGTTCGAGGTCGAGTACGATCCGGCCTTCGATATCACCCGTCAGCGCGATCATGCCCGCCACGCCTTTGCGGCGGTAGGCGTCTTCTTCCATGGTGAGGTTTCCCACCTTGGTGGTGCACTGCAACCCTTGCGACAACACGGCGTCCGCCGCATTGATGAAAGGCTGGATCAGTTCCATCTTCATTGCGTTAGACTCCCGCTCCTGCTGCGTTGGCCACCGAACCATCTTCGCCCAGCACGTACTTGATGACCTCGTACAGCACTTCCGGCTTCACCGGCTTCTGCACGAAATGACGAGCTCCCCGTTGCAGCGCCGCCACAATGTTCTCCTGGTATCCCACCGACGAGACCATCACGATGCGCGCTTCCGGATGCTGTTGGACAATCCGTTCGGCCGCTTCGATTCCTTCCATCTGCGGCATGGTGATGTCCATGAGCACGATGTCAGGATGCGTGCGGTCAAACTCGCTGATGGCGGTCAAGCCGTCGCCGGCCTCCGCCGCCACCTGCCCGCCGAACGTCTCGATCATGCGGGCCAGATTCTTGCGGGCAAACACGGAGTCGTCCACGATCAAATAGCGGACCGGCTGGCCGTCTTTGCTGCGTTTTACGGGTGCAAACTGCTCCATACAGACCTCCCCTGGTCTACTGCTTATCATGCCCGGCGTGTCCATGCCAGATCACTCTGGTCACGGGTACTTGCCGCGCTCGATCTTAGTTTCCGGCGCGCACTGCCCGGCCGGAGGATCCCATGTCGGATCCCGCCCGCCCGCACAGTGCCTGCAGCGTCGATCCCATCACATCCAAGCCCACGATGCGAATGGCGTATCCTCGTTCAATCGCCGCCTTGGGCATGCCGTACACCACGCAGGACTCCTCGCTCTGCGCCAGCGTCATGCCGCCCTCTTTCTTCACCGCTCCCAAACCTTCGGCGCCGTCGTCGCCCATGCCCGTCATCAGCACGCCGATCGCCTGCGTCTTGAATTCATCGGCCACACTGCGCAAGAGCACGTCTGCGCTCGGACGGTGCCCGTTCACCCGCGGCTCGTCGCTCAGCACCACAATGTCTCCCAAAGGCAGCCGCTTCACTTTCATGTGCCGGCTCCCCGGACAGATCAGCACTCGCCCCGGCTGCAACACATCTCCCGACTGCGCTTCCTTCACCCGCAGCGGACAGACTTCATCGAGCCGCCGCGCGAACATGTCGGTAAATCCGTCCGGCATGTGTTGCACCACTGTGATCGCGCCCGGAAAGTCTCCCGGCAGCTGCGACAGTACGTATTCCAGAGCCTGCGGCCCTCCGGTCGACACGCCGATGGCGACGACCTTGTTCGGAGACGCCGAAGAAACCGGCAGCTTCTCCCGCTTGGGCGGAACTCCCGGCAGCATCCGCGGCTTCAGCTTGCACTCGGCCGCCGCCTTCACCTTGGCGATCAGTTCCCGAGCCGTCTCCGCCATGTGTGCCGTGGCGTCTTTGGGCTTGGTCACAAAGTCGAATGCTCCCAGGCCCAGCGCCTTCATCGTGACCGACGCGCCTTCGGTACTGTGCGAGCTGAACACGATCACCGGCACCGGCTGGCGGCGCATGATCTCTTTCAACGTGTCGATGCCGTTCATGCCGGGCATCTCAAGATCGAGCGTCACCACGTTGGGCTTCAACTCTTCAATCTTCTTGAGGCAGAAGCTGCCATCCATGGCGGTGCCCACGACGTCAATGGACTCATCGGCGGCCAGCATCTGCGGAATCAGCTTGCGCATCAGCGCGGAATCGTCCACCACCAGCACGCGTACCTGGCCGGTCCTCATGCCTGGCCTCCCGCGACCGGAGTCAGCGACAGGCGCACACGGTCGGTGTGCGACAACAAGAGTCCCGCATTGCACTGCCCCAGTTGCTCGGGGCGCGAGCGGGCCACGTGCTCTACCACGGCGGGCAGGTTCAGAATCAGCACCACGCGCCCATCCCCCAGAATCGAGGCGCCGGAGACCAGATCGGTGTGGAACGTATGGTCATCGAGCGCCTTGATGACCAACTCCTCTTCACCCTCTAAAGCATCGACAATCAACCCGTACTTCCTCTCTCCTACAGTAATGACGAGCACAAAGAGCTTGGCTTTGCGATCTGCGGCGGCCTCCACGGGACGGCCCAGTCGCAGCAGCGGCAGTACTTGATTCCGCAGTTGCAAGACCTCGTAGTTGTCGACCTGATGCACCTCGGTTTCAAACGTCCGCGCAATCTCCAGCACGGCGTTCAACGGGATGGCATACAGCCGATGCTCGACCCAGAACAGCAGCGCCTTGATGATGGCCAGGGTGAGCGGCAGCTTCAGCCGGAACGTCGTACCTTGTCCGGGACGCGTCTCCACACTGATCGATGCCTTCAGCCGGTGGAGCACGCTCTGCACCACGTCCATGCCAACGCCCCGCCCGGAGACTTCGGTGACCTGCTCGGCGGTCGAAAAGCCGGGCCGGAAGATGAAGTCGAGGATCTCCGCCTCGCTCATGCGCGCAGCTTCCTCAGAGGTCGTCATTCCAAGTTCAATGGCTTTGGCGCGAATCTTCTGCGTGTCAATGCCTCGTCCGTCGTCGGTAACTTCGACCACCACCTGGTTTCCGTGGTGATAGGCGTTTAACCGGACCGTTCCTTGCGCCTTCTTGCCCAGCTTGCGGCGCTCGTCCGGCGGTTCAATGCCATGACTCACCGCATTGCGCACCAGATGGGTTAAAGGCTCGGCGATGGCGTCGAGAATTCCCTTGTCGAGATCGGTATCCTGCCCGCTGATGTCGAGTTCCACTTCGCGGCCGCACTGTCGCGAGACGTCGCGCACCATGCGCGGAAAGCGCCGGAACAGCTGGTCCACCGGGACCATGCGGATCTTCATGACCGAGCGCTGCAGATCGTTCAACACGCGCGCCTGAAAGGCCATCGCATCGCCAAATTTCCCGCGCAGCAGTTCTTTTGGATAACGCTTGGCAAATTCGTTGAGCGCCTGCTGCAGCATCGACTTGCCGATAATCAGTTCGCCTACCAGGTTCAGGACGTTGTCGATGCGGCTGGCTTCAACGCGCAGCAGGTTCTCTTGCGCGGCGGCAACCGTTCCGGAAGCAACCGCGGCAGCAGGATGAGCTTCCGGCGCGCTCACCTCGGCTGTAGTCGGGGTCACTTCATCGTCAGCTTCGGGCGCAAGAACAGGCTGGTCCATGTTCGCGGCGGTTTGCGGTGCAGGGCTCGGCTCCATCAGCAGTTCGGCCGTGACTTCTTCCGAGATAGTGGGAATGCGCCCCTTGGCCGCGATCTGTTCGACGGTCTGCGCAGTCGCCAATACGAACTCAACATGCTTGGAGGCGGCCGGTGACTTCGCGTCGGGACGAACGGCTATCACCTGGCCTACGGCAGCGAGCGCGTTCTGAATGAGCTGGCGCCCGGCGATCGGCATAGCGCAGTGCGGATCGATCTTGACGACGACGTGATATACCGCCAGGCCGTCGGCCTGGGCCTTGGTCATCGCGAGCTTTTCGTATTCCGTCCAAAGCGCGGCGGTCTTCGCTGCGGCCCGAGCGGCTGCAGCTTTGGCAGCAGACGTTTTCGCCGCCGGCGTCTTTGCCGGCGATGCTTTTGCGGCGGAGATTTTGGCAGCCGATGGTTTCGCGGCGGCTGTTTTTGTCGCGGAGCTTTTCGCAGACTTCTTGGCCGTCGTTGCTCGGACTGCGCCTTTCCGCGGGCGGCGAGTCTTGCTCGAAGCCGGAGCCGCGGTCAGATCCTGAATTTTCTTGCTGAGGTTCTTGGTCGACGGCATCCGGGTGCCGTTGCGGTACGCCGCGATCATGTCCGTAAAGACATCGGCGGCCGCAAACGCGATTTCCGCGACGGCGGCATGAGTCGCCGTGCCATCGAGCGAGAGCGCGTCTTCGAACTGGTGCGCGAGTTCGCTCAGCTCCCGCAGCCCGCAGGCTGCCGAGTCGCCTTTCAGCGTGTGCACGGTCCGCCGGATGCTCCGGACGATTTCCTCGTCGCCCGGCGTTTTCTCCAGCTTCAGCGCTTCGTCGTTGAGCGCCTGCAGCAGTTCCTGCGAAGTCTCAAAGAAGAGTTCCCGCAGTTCGAGGCCGCGCTCATCGGGGGAATTTGTCATACGCTACTCCCTCACCTCAAGCCGCTGGTACGCTGTGCCGCTGTCCTTGTGCAGCATCTGAAACTTCTTGGTAAGTCCCAACAGGCTCTCCGCGTGTCCCACGAACAGGTAGCCGCCGGCATTCAAGCAGCGGTAGAACTTCTCGATCAGGCGCTTCTGCTCGGCCTCGTCGAAATACATCATGACGTTGCGGCAGAAGATCACATCGTTGCGCTGGGGCAGGTACTCGGTCTTCAGGTTGTGAAAATCGAAGTGCACCATTTCCTTCAGCGGTTTCTTGATCGCGTAGCGCTCGGCCACTTTGTCGAAGTAGCGCAGGCGGTAGCTGTAGTCGACCATCGACATCTGGTTTTCGCTGTAGCTGCCTTCCTGCCCGTGCCGCAGCACGGAGTAGGCGATGTCGCTGGCCAGAATCTCCACCCGCCACGGCGGCGGTACCAGGGGCTTGGGCAGCGGCAGATCCACTGGCAGGGGATTGCGCAGGTAGTAATAGGCCAGCGCGTCGGTCACCAGCATGGCCAGCGTGTAGGCTTCCTGCCCGGTCGAACATCCGGCGCTCCATATGCGGATCGAGTACTCGCGCCGCGAACTTTTGTGCTTAAACAGTTCTTCCAGGACCGTCTTCTGAAATAGGTCGAGCTGGGCTTTGTGGCGGAAGAAGCTGGTTTCGTTGACGGTGAGATTCTCCAGCAGCTTGGCCAGTTCGTCCTTGCCCTGCGGGCTGATCAGCAAGCGGTAGTAGGCATAGAAGGAATCGACGCGGCAGTCCTTCAATCGGCGCAACAGGCGGTCCTGAAGAAAGTGGGTGCGGCGTTCGTCAAAGTGCATGCCGCACTCCTGGTAGACGAGCGCCTGCAACAACTTCAGTTCCGCTTCCGTCAGTATGGGAGCAGGTGCCGCTCCGGATGTGCTCATGCGTTTTCTCGTTCTGAGTTCAAAGTTTCAAGGTTTCAAAGTTCTTACGCCTTCTACTGTTTTCTTGAGCGTCAAGGCCAGGTCTTCAACCTTGAAACCTTATGACTGTGAAACTTTGCAAGCTTGCAACTCTGAGACTTTGCTTTACCGCGCTCCGGCGCCTCGCGCCTCGGCCTTGGAAATACTTTTCTTTTCGCCCGGTTCAATCTTTATTTGCAGGCTGCCCGGAGCGAGCAGTTTGCTCATGTCGAGCAGTACCACCAGGCGTCCGGCAACTTTGCCCAGTCCGGTCACACAGTTCAGTCCCCCGTCCTGAAAGACCGCCGGCGGAGCTTCAACGGCGTCGGCAGGAATCTTCAATACCTCGGAGGCCGAATCGACGATGAGGCCCGCGAGCCTGCCGCCGTGTTCCACCACCAGGATCCGATTCTGCTTGCGCAGCGTCGCTTCCTTCTCTCCGAACCGCTTGCGCAGATCCATGACGGAGACGATTTTGCCGCGCAGATTGATCACGCCTTCCAGATAGTCGGGCGCATCAGGCACGGCGGTGATTTCCGGTACCCGCACGATTTCGTGCAGGGAAGTGATGGGCACGCCATAAGTCTCGCGTCCCACCTTGAAACCGACGATATGGAGTTCACGACTCATATGGTTCAGCCCCCGTTGCAGGCTCCTCGGGACCGGGCCCTTAGAACTGCGCTCCTGCCGCAGCGCGCCGCGCATTGCGGCCGGAGTTCTCCCCGCCCGATTGCGAATGAGAAGCCTCGGCCAGGGCAAAGCGGTCGAGGAATTCCAGCAGTCCGCGCGACATCTTCGACATCTGCTCCGACGACGCTGCCAGTTCGGTCGAACCCGACGTTGAGGACTGCACCAGTTCCCGCATGCGCTCCATGGCCTTGACCACAGCCTGCGCTCCGGAAGCCTGCTCCTCCACCGCCGAGTTGATTTCATGGGTGATTTCGTTAAGCCGCGTGGTGGCGCGCGCGATCTGCGACGAGCCGTGCGACTGTTCGTTGGTGGCCGCGCCGATTTCCTGCGCGAATTTGTAAACCTCGGTGACGACGTTCGAGATCTTGCGCAGCGCCGCATTCAGCTCGCCGCCCAGTTCCAGGCCCTCGTTGACGATGGTGGTGGAGCGGTCCATGTTCTCGACTGCCTTGCGGGCTTCCTTCTGAATGCTCTGGATCAGCTCCGAAATTTCCTTGGTGGACTGCGCCGATTTCTCGGCCAGCTTGCGGACTTCGTCGGCCACCACCGCGAATCCCAGGCCGTGTTCTCCGGCGCGGGCCGCTTCAATGGCGGCGTTCAGGGCCAGCAGGTTGGTCTGTTCGGCGAGATCGTCGATGACTTCGATGATCTTGCCAATATCGTCGGCCCGCTGTCCCAGGGCTCCAATGATTTCGCCCGAGGAGTTAATGGTGGTGTTGATGCGGTTCAGGCCGTCGGTAGCCTTTTCCATGGTGCCGATGCCGTTGTGTACTTCCTCGCGCGAACGGTTGGAGATGTCGAGCAGCACCTTGGCCGTGTCGGCCACACGCTGGATCGAGGCCACCATCTGATCGATGGAAGCGGAAGTCTCGCTGACGCTCGAAGCCTGCACCTGCGTGCTCTTCACCATGTTCTGCACGTTAACGCTCATCTCGTGCATCGTGCTGGTGACTTCATCGATGGCGGAGGACGCCTGCAACCCGATCTTGGCGGCGTCGTCAGAGGCGCCGGCAACCTGGTTCGAAGCGCTCGCAACTTGTGACGAAGCATCGCGGACGCTCCGCACCAGGCCGGCCAGACCTTCTACCATGCGGGAGAAGGCATTGCCCAGAGTGTCGTGCGTAGACCGTGGCTTCACATCCACCGAGAGGTCGCCCCCGGCGATGGATTCGGAAATGCCAGCCATCTCCTTGAGGTAGGTGACCATCTTGTGGAAGGTGCGGGCCAGTTCTCCGATTTCGTCGTCCCGGGTCAAGTCAATGTTGTGCTCCAGATCGCCAGTGTTGCCGATGCCGCGAGCGACATTCATCAGGTTGGTGAGCGGTTCGGTAATCGATTTGGCGGTCCGGTAAGCGATGACAACGCCGAGAGACAGGGCCAGAATGGTGCTGAGCGACGATACGATAATGGTTGCGGTAGCCGCTGTCTCATCCGACTTGCGGCGCTCGTCCAGAAGCTTTTGGTTGTCGCCGTCGGCAACATCGAGAGCGTCGGTCGAATTCTTTACCCACGAAGACGCGTCTTTCTGGAGATAGTAGATCTGGAGTTCGGCCACGGTCGCGTTGCCCGAGTCCACATCTTTTCGTTTCTCGATCAGCGGCTGGGCGAACTCCTTCCCCCAGGACTGCTCGAGTTGCTGAACCTTGGCCAGCGTCGTCCTGACCTGATCGGAGTTGGCCTTGTTCTTGCCTTCTTCCAGTTTCTCGTTCAGGGTGCGCAGACCTTCGTTCATGTGGTCGACTTCGCGCGTATCGCCGCTCAACAGGTAGTTGCTGAGATACAAACGGTTTTGCATCATCTGGAAACGGACGTTGTTGGTGATGTCCCGCAGTTCCGAGGAGGCTGCTGCGGCCGCTTTGGCCGAGTGCTCGCGCTGCACGGCCGACCAATTCACCAGGAACAGCACCAGCACCATGGCGAGGATAATGCCGAAATTCGTATACAGCTTCTTGCTGATTGTCATGCCCGTCTCCTCCGCGGCCTGTGCGGTTACCGCGGCTCAAACTTGAAATCGATGACTCCCGAACTCTCTCCAGCGCTTGGCTCAAACCGCCATTTTTTGGCGGCATCCAAGGCTGCGCCCGCCAACACCGGATGGCCGCCCACGACGCGGGCATCTTTCACCGTGCCGTTGGGCAGAACCACAACCTCAATCTTGACCGTGCCCGCGATATTCATTTTCCTCGCCAGCTCGGGATACGCTGGCTGGACCTTGGTCTTGGCCCGGCGGACAATATCCTCGCTCTGAACCTGCTGTGCTCCGACACGAATTGGGCCCGCAGTCGCTGCCAATGTAAGGACGGCCAGTAGTACCGTCGCAGTTCGTTGAGACACAATTCCTCCTTGCTTACAAAAAGCTGTCGAGCTTGGGCGTGCAACGACCGGGCCACCTGGACCTTCTTGAAAAAACCAAAGTAATAGGCTATATCTGTAAGAAAATGCGATGGTTAACTCGTATCGAAAACGCCCAGAAAATGGCCTCTCGGATGAGCGCCGTCTCATCCTGCCCTAATGTCTCTGGATTTCTCATCTTGAGATAAAATCTCATTGTCGTCTCGGGATTTCACACCAAGGCACCCCCTTCTCCATTTCCCTTGACTCAAATTGAGATGAAAGGTAGTTTCCCAATAGATTCAAGCACTTGTGAATCAAGAACCCTATTCTTCTATCGTCGGTGCAGGGCTAAGCATTTCTGGCGGCCGTCCGATCATTCCCCCGGAAAATCACTGTGTGCCGGGCTCCGATGAGGCCTTCCAGAAGCTTCTGCTGCGCATAGCAGCGAAGGCGGCGGAGCGTTCCGACTCAGACAGCTTGATCCGTATGTTCTGCCAGGCGACGCGAGAATTCTTTCGCGTGTCGGGCGTCTACTTCTGGCGCTGCCACTTCGCGGATGAACTGGTTGGAGAACAAGCCGATGGAAAACTGGCCGAACGGTTTGTAGGACTGCGGTTGCGTCCCGATCAGAGTGCCGTGACCGCCGAAGCTGTCCGGCAGCGGCGGACGATCTTTGCCAATCAAGTGAAGTCGGTTGTGTTTCCAGTTGCGGCGGAATATGGGGCGCACTCGCTCTTGGCAGCCCCCCTCGTGGTGTTGAACGAAGTGATTGGCGCGGTTACGTTTCTGCACGATTCCAACGACGAATTCTTTACCGAGGACTTGGCTGCCAAGGCGACGATTCTGGCGGGTCAACTGGGGAGCCTGCTGGAAGCGTCCCGCTTGGGCGAGGCTTCGCGCGAAGAGCATCGCCGTGCGGAAATCCTGGCGGATGTGGTGCATGCCCTGCATGGAACGCCGGATGTTTCGGCGGTGATCGAGGCCCTGGCCGATCGGTTGCGGCTGCTGCTGCGCACGAAGTTGGTTTGCGTGTTGCTGCGCCGCGAAGGACCGTTTGAACTGAAGGCGGTTTCCGCGGAGACTCCGCAACTGGCGAACGCGGCGCGGGCGCGTCACGACCGGCAGACGTTGCGCTTTGCGGCCGACTTGGCGCAGCGCGCAGTGGCCGCGGGAGAGCCGATCACGCTCTCCATTGGCGCCGACGTGCACTCGCTGGGGAACCTGGTTTCTCCCGGGATGTTGATTGCTGCGCCCTTCCGTACTTCGCGCACCCAGGGCGCGATCCTTCTTTATCCGCGCGCACGAAAGCGTTTTCACGACAGAAGAGAAAGCGCTGGTGGCGGCGATCGCAGGCTTTGGCGCTGTGGCCGTGGCGCATGCCGAGTTGCATGCCACGGCAGCGGCCCAAGCGCACGAAATGCACCAACTCCTGGAGATTTCTGGGGAACTCAATTCCAGCAGCAATCTCGAGCACTTCTTACAGGCATTTGTTGTACGAGCTTCCGACTTTCTCGGTTTCGGGCGCTGCTTTATTGCTCTGGAAGAAAACGGACAGTTCCAGGTTCGCTACGCAGTTGAAAAAGGGGAGCCCCAGCGCGTCGATACTCTGTTCCCGGAAGGTGTGGCGACGAAAGCGCTGCGCGCCAAGGAAGTCTTCTGGACCGACGAGGCCAGCCGGACTCCGGGTGTCAACCTCGACGTGGTTACAAAGTACAAGGTGCGCCAATTCCTGGCGGTGCCTCTAGTCGGCACGAGCGGGCAGGTGCTGGGGATGTTCGGCGTTCTCGATCGCCTGGACGGCACGGGAATTTCGCAAGAGGACATTCGGCGGGCCCGCGCGTTGTCGAGTCAGGTCTCCGTCGTCGTGGAAGTGGCGCGCAACCTGCATCTTTCGGAGCAGCACCGGCGCCGCGCTGAGGCCCTGATCGAACTCGCCCGCGAAATGGATGGGGCTCTGCGTCTGCAGGAGTTTGCGCGGAGGTTTGTCAGCCGCACTGCGGAGCTCACGGGATCCCGAGCTGGGCTGCTCGCGGTGCTTCAGGAAGGGCGCTGGCAGGTCGTGGCCCTGCACACTCGGGAAGGAACGCCAGGTGCGCTGGAATCGTCTTCGGACCAAGCGCAGCGAGCCTCATTCCCTGAGGAAAATCGCGTGATTACGCCGGCCGAGAGTCCGCTGCCGAAGCGGCAACCCGATCCTGCGCCGGATCATGCATTGGATCGGATCTTAGGCACGGCTCCCGGGGATTTCGTGGCTCGGCATTCCGAGACGGTACTCACCGGATCTGCCGACCAGATGCTAGGCACGGAAGCGGCTTCGCTACTAGGCTGGGCCGATTGCACACTGGTTCGGCTGTCCAGCGCGAAGGGGGAAGTAGCCGGACTGCTTTGTCTGTCCAGGAATTCTTCTTTCTTGTCCCCGGAAGACCGCATCTTTCTTGAGACCATGGCAGGCCATGCCGCGATGGCGCTGGAGAATGCCCGGCTGTTCACCCGCATCGAACAGGCCAATCGTCACTGGGTGGAGATTTTCGACGCCATCAGCGACTTCATCGTGGTGCATGACCAGTCCGACAAGGTTCTGCGAGTGAATCGGTCGCTGGCCGCGATGATCGGCGTGCCACCGGCAGAATTGATCGGCGTGAATATGCGTGCCCTCATGGCCCTGACCAGCGACGCCGCGTCGTACTCCTGCCCGTTCTGCCGGGCCATGAAGGACGATTCGGATGAGTTCGCGCACCCAGTGTTTGATCGGACCTATCTGGTTTCAACGTCGCGTGTGCATGGTGATTCCGACGGTGGCCTCCAGACGATTCACGTGCTGAAAGATATTTCCGACCGGCGCGAGGCCGAGCGCCGTTACCGGGAACTGTTCGACAACATTCAGGAAGGCTTGTTCTTCAGCACTCCAGGCGGGCGCTTCATCGAAGTCAATGACGCGATGGTGCGAATGCTGGGCTACGGCAGCCGCGAGGAATTGCTACAGATCGATATCCCGGTCGAACTGTACTTTTCGCCCGAGCAACGAGAACGCCATTCGGCCGCGATGGGAGAGAACGGGGAACTGCGCAACTTCGAAGCCACGCTGCGCCGCAAAGATGGTTCCCCCATTCACGTTCTGATCAACGCCTTCGGACTTCATGACAATCAGGGCCGCCTGCTCCAGATTCGCGGGCTGATGCTGGATGTGACCGGTTTGCGGACCTACCAGTCGGAACTCCACCGCGAGCGGGATTTCTCCAGCAAGATCCTGAACAACACGCAAAGCCTGATCCTCGTCGCGGATACCGCGGGCCTGGTCAGTTATGCCAACCGTCGCTGGTATGACGCGGGATTTGAACAGCGCGAATTGCTGGGGCGGCCGCTGCTCGAACTGGCCGCTCCCGGATTTGTCCGGCCACTCGCCGCAGCGCTGCAAAGCACGCTGAACAGCCAGCAAGTGGACAATCTCGAGTTGCAGATCGTGCGCAGCAACGGCGAACCCGGGAAGTTTTCGGCCAATCTCAGCCCCATGCGCGACGAGCAGGGCACGGTGACCAGCATCGTCGTGGTGCTCACCGACATCACAGACTCAGCGGTATTGAGAGACAAGCTTGTACATGCGGAGAAGATGGCTGCGGTCGGGCAGTTGGTCTCCGGCGTCGCCCATGAAGTGAATAACCCGCTCACGGCGATTCTCGGATTTGCCGACTTGCTGATGGAGAATCCCGACCTGCCGGAAACTGCCCGCAAAGACATGCGAGTGATTCTGCAGGAAGCGCAGCGCACCAAGCAGATCGTGCAGAACCTGCTCAGTTTCGCGCGCCAGATGCCTCCGCAGCGCAACTCCGTCCAGTTGAATACGATCCTGCGCCGGACCATCCAGTTACGGTCGTATGATTTCAACAGCCACGGCGTTGATATCGTGGAGCATCTGGACGAAGAGTTGCCCGAAGTGATGGGCGATGCGCACCAGTTGCAGCAGGTCTTTCTTAACATTCTGAACAACGCCTACGATGCGGTTCACGAAGTAGGCCGTCCCGCGCGCATCGAGATCATGTCGACCAAAGCCGGGGACGCGGTCGAGGTCTCGTTCCGTGACAACGGCAACGGAATCTCGCATCCCGACAAGATCTTTGACCCGTTCTTCACTACCAAGGAAGTGGGCAAGGGCACTGGCCTTGGCCTCAGCATTTGCTATGGCATCCTGAAGGAGCACGGGGGAGAGATTCATTGCCACAATAATACTGGCCGGGAGGGAGCGACCTTTATCGTTCGCTTGCCGGCAGCGTCCCACACGGCCTCCTTGAGTGTGGCGGCAGGAGTGAAACAACCATGAGCCTACCAGCCTTACGACCTCAACCGTTGCCCGTCCTGCTCGTAGAGGATGAGCCCGCCGTCATGGCGTATGTACAAGCCGCCCTGGAGCGCAGTGGATATCCCGTGGTGTGCTGCGAGTCGGGCGTCGATGCGCTCCGCCTGCTCGAACACGGATCGTACCTCGGGGTAGTGTCTGACATGCGCACCCCGGGCGGAGTGGACGGCGGCCAGGTACACGCCTGGGTCGCGCAACATCGGCCGGACCTGGCGTCGCGTATCGTCTTTATTACGGGTGACATCGCCAACGAAGAGACGGTCGCAACCTTGCGCCAGACTGGAGCGCCTTGCGTGGAGAAGCCCTTTCGCGTGCAGCAGTTTATTGATGTAGTCTCGCAGACTTTTGGGAAGGCCGAGTGAACCACGCCGGAAGCAAGGACGATCTTCGTATTCGCCTGCTCGTCGTCGACGACGAACAGACGATCCGCAAGCTCTGCGTTACGGTCGGTGAGGCGCTGGGTTTTGTCTGCCTGGAGGCCGAAAGCGGAGAGTCCGCGCTGTCGCTCCTCGAAGAGCAGTCCGTCCACATGGTCCTCACCGACATGGTGATGCCGCACATGTCGGGCCTCGAGTTTCTGGAGAAAGTAAAGAAGCTGCTGCCTCGCACCGAAATTGCACTCATGACCGGCCACGGATCGATTGAAACCGCGGTGCAGGCCATGAAACTCGGCGCCTACGACTACATCACCAAGCCATTTTCTCCGCTGGAGGAACTGCGGCTGTTCCTGCGCCGCATGGCGGAAAAAATCAGGCTGGTCGAGGAGAACGAATTCCTGCGACAGCGCATGGACTCCGAAACCGCTGTGCATGGCATCATCGGTTCGTCCGTGAAGATCCAGGACGTACTCCGCATGGTCGCCCGCCTCAAAGACACGCGAACGCCAGTGCTCATCTATGGCGAAAGCGGAACTGGTAAAGAGTTAGTCGCGCGCGCCATGCACTTCCGCGGCGCCTTTGCCAACCGACCGTTTGTGGCCGTCGATTGCGGATCGCTCGTGCCGACCTTGATTGAAAGTGAACTGTTCGGCTATGAAAAAGGAGCCTTTACGGGCGCCCTGAAATCGAAGCAGGGATTATTCCAGGCCGCCGATGGGGGGACGATCTTCCTCGATGAAGTCGGCGAACTGCCGCTCGAGCTGCAGGCCAAACTGCTGCGCGTGCTGCAGGAAAAGGAAGTCCGCCCGGTTGGAAGCAATCAGAGAATCAAAGTCGACGTCCGCGTGATTGCCGCCACCAATCGCGATCTCGAGGCCGCCTACAAGAATGGAACCTTCCGCAAAGACCTTTACTTCCGCCTGAACGTCGTGACGCTGTACGTCCCCGCATTGCGCGAGCGCCGCAGCGATACTCCGATGCTCGTGCACTGGTTCCTGGAGCGCTATGCTCCGGGCTCGGAATTGCACGTCACCAGTGCAGCCATGAAGGCCCTGATGCAATACGACTGGCCCGGCAACGTTCGCGAACTGGAGAACTGCGTAGAGCGAGCCGTCGCACTGGGCAACGGACAGATCATCGATCTCGGCGACCTTCCGCCCGCAATTGCGTCAGGATCGATTGCCTCGGGACCGAGTTCAGCCGTATCTGTCGCGGCAAGCTCGGCGCTTCCGCCGATGGAAAGGGCGACGATTCTGGATCCGGATCTATCAGACGCAAGGGCCATCACGGAATCGCCTCGGGCCCCACTATCGACCACCGATCTCGAAGACATCGAGCGCGCGACCATTCAGCGTGTCTTCGAACAGGTGAAAGGCGACAAGGCCCTGGCCGGCCGCATGCTCGGCATCAGCCGCGCTACGCTCTACCGCAAACTAAAGCGCTACAACATCGGCGGAGGCTCCTCCTCCGGCGAGTCCAGCCACACTCTGCAGTGATGCTCCCGGTATAAAGAGCTTGCTTGTGAAAGTGGCGGACACTATAATCCGCGACCGCCGGAGCCTGCGAACTTGGAGCCGAGGCGAAACCAAAAGGAGAATCAAATGAAACGCGTTCTATTCGTGCTTTCGCTTCTTGTGCTTTCGTCTGGCACGCTGCTTGCCCAAGACAATCCCTTCGTGGGCACCTGGAAACTGAATCTCGCAAAATCAAAGTTCGATCCCGGACCGGCACCCAAGAGTCAAACAAGGACAGTTGTAGCGCAAGGTAATGGGGCAAAATATTCCTTCGAGGGAGTCGCTGCCGACGGCAGCGCGTTCTCCTACAGCTTCACTGTCACCTACGACGGGAAAGACTACCCAGTTACGGGTACGGGTGTACCCGGCGGAGCCGACACCATCGCGATTAAGCGTTCCGGAACCAATAAAGCGGAAGCCACCGAGAAAAAGGGCGGCAAAGAAGTCGCCAAAGCCGAAGCTGAGGTTTCAAAGGACGGCAAGGTGGCAACGGTCAAAGTAAAAGGGAAGACTGTGGACGGCAAGGATTTCCACTCGGAAGCAGTCTACGACAAGCAGTAAGAGTCGGATAACGTAGCGCCGCGGCAGCCCTCTGTGATGGGGTTTACCGCGGCGCTCGTTGTATCCGCCAACGCTATTCCGCAGAGCAGCGAGTGAACGCAGCCGCCTTCCATTACCTTTGATCTAGATCCAGCGCCCCACCCGAGAGACCGTCGATTAATCTAACCGGGCCATTTTTCACTCAGAACCCCCTTTTCGAGCATTTGAGTGTAATGGAGATGTTACGTCAGTTGTGCAGACGGCAAGAAAAGGGCTGTCGTTTCCTCACCGCTAGTTAACGGCATTCTGGCCTATACTTCTAGCGCCATGGTAGAGAAGTCCGAGCAGACCCAAGTGTGGATTGCCGTTGTCGGAGTCGCACCGCGTGACGGGTGCGAGTTGTTATCCGTCAACAAGGGGGCATATATTAATTTCCTGACACTAGCCAGCAGCGAAGCGGAGTACCGTGCCAAAGTGGCGGGTGCCTTGGGATACTATTGCCTCGAACTGCTGGAATTTGAAGACGTGCGTCCGTATTCACGGTCCGATGGCTCATCAGAGGAGATCGTGTTAATTGCGGAAGAGTTGGAACGCGACAACAATCCACAGCATGTTCGGTTTTCAACATTCCACACCTTCCCGCGAGTGATGTGACACCGAACGACATAGGTTGTCGAAACCACGACATCACACTCAGGATCCCTGTTCCGGGCATTTTGAGCGTAATGGGGATTTTTCGCCACCTATCCCTTTCAGCCGCCGCCAACCCACCGCTTTCATTGACTTGACCCCACATCGCACCTACCATTGTGCGATTCCATGATCGGGCAAACCATCTCACACTACCGCATCCTTGAGAAGCTGGGCGGGGGCGGGATGGGTGTGGTCTATAAGGCGGAGGATCTCAAACTCGGCCGCTTCGTCGCGCTCAAGTTTCTGCCCGACGACGTAGCCAAAGACCCGCAGGCGCTCAGCCGCTTTCAGCGCGAAGCCAAAGCTGCATCGGCGCTGAACCACCCCAACATTTGCACCATCTACGAAATTGACGACCAGCACGGCAAGGCCTTTATTGCCATGGAGTTTCTGGATGGCATGACGCTGAAGCACAAGATCGCGGGCCGGCCGATGGAAAGCGAGCAGATTCTAGCGCTGGCCATTGAGATTGCGGACGCGCTCGACGCTGCCCACACCGAAGGCATCGTTCATCGCGACATCAAGCCCGCCAACATCTTCGTAACCAAGCGCGGTCATGGCAAGATTCTGGACTTTGGACTGGCCAAGGTTGGTCTGGCAGCCAGTTCTTCGAGCCAAATTGCGTCGCTGAACACGCAGTCGGTAGGCGTCGACGCGGAGCACTTGACCAGTCCGGGCACCATGGTGGGTACAGTGGCCTACATGTCGCCCGAGCAGGTTCGAGGCAAGGAGCTTGATGCGCGTACCGACCTGTTTTCCTTTGGCGCAGTATTGTATGAGATGGTCACCGGAACTCTGCCTTTCCGGGGCGACACCGCTGGCACGATCTTTGATTCGATCCTGAATCGCAATCCGGTTCCCTCGATTCGAATGAATCCTGACATTCCGGCGAAGGTGGACGAGATCACCAGCAAGTGCCTCGAGAAAGACCGAAACCTCCGTTATCAGCATGCCTCCGAGATCCGCGCCGACTTACAGCGGCTGAAGCGGGACACGGAATCGGGAAAGACAGCCGTCGAGCCAGTTGGCAAGCGCAGACGAAAATTGTCACGCCTTGCCAAAGCGACGACCGCGGTGGGTGTTCTCGTGTTGCTGGCCACTGGGGCAGCCCTTCTGTTTCGCCACTTTCACGGCGAGGATCTCGGGGTCGATTCGATTGCTGTCCTGCCGATCACTGACAATGATACGAGCGCGAACGGGCGTGTGCTCGAGGACGGGATCACCAGCAGCCTCATCGACAGCCTGTCACAGATGCCCAACCTGAGGGTGATGTCGCGCAGTTCGGTCGCGCAATACAAAGGCAAAGAAGTCGATCCCATCGCGGTGGGGCGACAGCTCAATGTCAAGGCGGTTGTTACCGGACAGCTTGTTCAGCAGGGTGACAATATCGATCTCAGCGTAGAAATGGTCAACGCGCACGACGACAGCCATATCTGGGGCAAGCAATACAGCCGAAAAGCATCGGAGATTCTTTCCTTGCAGCAGGAACTTGCTCGAAATGTATCGGCGCGGTTGATGCCGAAAATTTCCAATGAGGCGCGGGACAGACTCGCCAAGCAGGGAACGTCCGATCCTGAGGCTTACCAACTTTACGTCAGGGGTCAGACATATCAGGACACGCTGACGGCGGACGGCTGGAAGAGGGCTCTGGAATACTTTCAGAAGGCGGTGGCCAGAGATGCGAACTACGCAGCGGCATATGCAGGGATGGCGCATGCTTACGTATGGCTGGGATTCTTCCGCGAGATGCCGCCGGGCGAAGCCCGGCAAAAAGCTACCGACGCTGCGACCAAGGCTGTCCAGTTGGACGACTCCCTTGCCGAGGCACATGCAGCTCTGGGATATGTGTTCATGTTTAATTGGGAGTGGCAGCGCTCCGAGAAAGAATTGCGCCGTGCCCTCGCGTTGAACCCGAGCTTTGCACAGGCGCACCTGTACTACGGCCAGTATCTTTCCGCTCAAGGGAGGATGGAGGAAGCCGTAGCTGAGCACAAG
The DNA here is from genome assembly GCA_963844525.1 of uncultured Acidobacteriaceae bacterium. Taxonomy (GTDB): domain Bacteria; phylum Acidobacteriota; class Terriglobia; order Terriglobales; family Acidobacteriaceae; genus Sulfotelmatobacter. The sequence continues at coordinate 503,703 of CAWJOM010000001.1, forward strand.
ATCGCCCTCGATCTTGATCCCTCTTCGCAGCTCTACAACCAGGGGTTGTGCGCGATGTTATGGTCTGCGGGCGAATACGATGAGTCGATTCAGCAGTGCCGCAGACTGGTGGAGACTTACCCCGAAGTTTCCATGCCCCACAGTACTCTGAGCGACGATTACGAGAACAAAAAGGATTATGCACAGGCGATGCGCGAGCTGCAGCTCAGACTGACGATGGACGGCGAGCGCGAGTTATCGGAAACGGTGGGACAAGCGTACGCCACCACGGGATGGGAGGGAGTCCTGAAAAAGCAGGCTGAAGTCTATCAGGCAAAAGGTGAGAACTATGACCCGGAGGGCACTGCGATCGCCTATGCGGAACTCGGTGACAAGGACAAGGCGTTCTTTTGGCTAGACAGGGCCTATGATGAGCACGAGTTGCTTTTCGTCAAGAGCACGCGGCAGTACGATAGCCTGCACGGGGATCCACGGTATGCTGACCTGCTGCGTCGGATGGGGTTGCCGCAATGATTTTGCTCTGACCGTTCGGAAAACGACGCCGACAATCCCACCTTCTGTCGGCAATTGCTGTTGCAGGTTGAGATGCTCCGCTTAGCGCCCGTCAGTCGCCGTTGGTAGTTCTTCTGTTCCCCCGATTTCAGTCTCTGCAATGTTAACGCTGGGCCGCAATCCGTTCGGACTTCGTTTTTTTTGTCAACTGGCAGAAACAGATGGGATGAGTTCTACATGGCGCTCAGCGCCACAACGATTAATGAAAACGGGAAGCATTGGCAGTATGCTGTGCCGAGGCGTGTGGTCCAGAGGTCTTCGACCTTACTGGTGCTTGAGAGCCCGAGGATGAGTTTGACCCGGGACGCGCTTTGGCACAACGGACTGTAGCCTCTTCGTGAGAGGAGAGCACGCGAGGGAGATTCACCCTATCAGCGCGTCCTGGATCACACGTCAATGGAGGTGTAGTCATGGACGTGTTGCATTCGAGATGTTGCGGTTTGGATGTACATAAGAGCTCGATTTCTGCTTGCATTTTGCTGCGGGAAGCAGGGCGAGTGCAGAAGCATCAGCGGCGTTTTGGCGCGATGACCCAAGAACTGCAGGAGCTTGCCGAATGGCTACGGCAATTCGGTGTGACTCAGGTAGCGATGGAATCCAGCGGGGTTTACTGGAAGCCGGTTTGGAACATTCTGGAGAGAGAGTTCACGATAGTTTTAGCGAATGCACAGCACATCAAGAATGTGCCGGGTCGCAAGACCGACCAGAAGGATGCGGAATGGATTGCGCAGTTGCTGCAGTATGGTCTTCTACGGCCCAGCTATGTACCCTGCGAAATCATTCGCGATCTACGCGACCTGACCAGAATGCGGGCGAGTCTGTCCCAGGAAGCCTCGCGCATCAGTAGTCGAATTCAGAAAGTCCTAGAAGACGCAAACGTAAAGCTGGCGAGCGTGGCGAGCAACGTTCTCGGCAAGAGTGGACGGGCAATGCTGGAGAACATCATTTCCGGTGAAGATGATCCCGAGCACCTTGCCTCTCTCGCCCTGGGTCATCTGCGCGTAAAGATTCCCCAATTAAGACTGGCTCTAGAAGGAAAGATCCGTTCCCATCATCGCTTTTTGCTCCGGCGTTTAGTCGATCAGATACAGTTTGTGGAACACGAAATTGCGTTGCTCGACGAACGTCTGGAGGAGATCGCCCAACAAAGACCGGAGCTGTCGCGAGCGGTTGCTCGCTGGGACACGATACCGGGGATCGATCGAGTGGCAGCGTGGGCTCTTCTAGCCGAAATTGGTGACAACATGGCGCAGTTTCCGACCGCTGAGCATCTGGCCAGCTGGGCCGCGTTATGCCCCGGCAATCACGAAAGCGCCGGCAAGCGTTTGCGCGGTACAACACGTCAAGGGAGCCCATGGTTGGGCCGCATGGCATGTCAGTGCGCCTGGGCTGCCGCGCGAACCAAGAACACTTACTTGTCCTCGCAGTTCAGACGCTTAGCGGCAAGACGCGGCAAGAAAAGAGCGATCATCGCGGTGGCGCATACCATCATCGTCATTGGCTATCACTTGCAGAAGAACCAGAGCAACTACGAGGATCTTGGCGGAAACTACTTCGATCGCATCCACTCCGACGGTCTCAAGCGGTACTTGGTGAAGCGGCTCCAACAACTCGGGCACAAGGTAACTCTAGAGCCGATGGAAGCTGCTTAACCCACCGCTTCCCGCAGTTGTTTTCGAGGGAGAAGGCCGGTCTCCGGACGGGATGCTGTACGCTCCCAAGTTATCGACGTGCTTTGAGCACAAGAGATAAAGGAGACCGGCAATGAAGAAGGTTAGCACCGCAGCAGCGAAGCAGAGCAAGAATATTTCTCAACAGAAGTTGACCATCGGATTGGACTTGGGCGATCGCAACAGTTGGTACTGCGTGGTGGATGAAGCCGGGCAGATACAACAGGAACAGCGAGTCCGTACGAATGCGAAAGCGTTGCAGGAAGTCTTCGGGGCGATGCCACGCAGTCGGATCGCACTGGAAATCGGGACACATTCGCCCTGGATCAGTCGCTTGCTCAGGGAGTTGGGGCATGAAGTGATGGTGGCGAATGCGCGCAAGGTGCGGCTCATCGCAGAGAGCCGCAAGAAAGACGACCGCCTGGATGCGCAGACGCTGGCGCGTTTGGCCCGGATCGATCCGGAGTTGTTGTATCCGGTGAAGCACCGCAGCGCACAGGCGCAAGCCGATCTCATGATGATTCGAGCGCGCGCCGGACTGGTGCGGGCACGCACCGGGCTGGTCAACAGCGCTCGCGGGCTGGCGAAGTCTTACGGCGAAAGATTGCGTGGCTGCAACGTGCGCAATATGAATCCGGAGAAGGCGGAAGGCTTGAGTCCGGAACTGCAAGCCGCATTGGAACCTCGGTTGAACGCAATCGAGTCGCTGAGCGAGTGCATTGTGGAATACAACGAGCGCATCGAGCAGTTGGCGCAGCAGAGTTATCCGCAGGTGGCGCTGCTGAAGCAGATCAAGGGCGTGGGCACGCTGATCGCGTTGACGTTCTTGCTGACGCTGGAAGACCCGCATCGCTTCCGCAAGAGCCGCGACGTGGGCTGCTACCTGGGACTACAGCCGGGACGAAGAAACTCTGGACAGAGCGAGCCCCAGCTGCACATCAGTAAAGAAGGCGATCTGTACCTGCGCACGTTGCTGGTGCAAGGAGCGCAACATATTTTGGGACCATTCGGGATCGACTGCGATCTCAGGCGTTGGGGCCTGAAGCTGGCGGAGCGCGGTGGAAGGAACGGGAAGAAGCGAGCGATCGTGGCAACCGCCAGAAAGCTGGCAGTGCTGCTGCATCACCTGTGGATCCGCGGAGAAAGCGTACGAACCGTTACACAACAGCAGACGCGTGACAGTGGATGCAGCTGCATAAGGCAAAATGCAAAACAAAGTCAAAATGGTTCCAGGAGAGGAAAGACAAAAGCCCAAAGCCGAGTTCCGGTGACTGCATTAATGGCCTGGCCCGGGTTCCATTCGAAAAGAGCAGAACCACAGGGCGCCAATCAGATGGCAGCACCGGCTGAACCGAGAACGCCCAATATGCACCGAGCGAAATGAAATCGCTCCATGAGAGTGCGGATGGAAGCATGGCGACAGCGGCCACTCGGTGGGGAGAAACAAATCTTGTTCAATGAAGCCAGACAAGAATCGACTTGACTCCGACCGGCCTTCTCATGGAAGGCCATTACACTCAAAACCCCGCGCGGCCGATCACGGCAATTTTGTACACCAGCAGAATGGGTACGGTCGCTAGCGCGATCCAGGCGGACAGCATATACCGTCTGTAGAAGTAGAGGGTCACGGCCAGCCAGCAGGAGCAAGCAGCGATCAGAGCCCCGCCGATATAGGGCGTGGCGGTCGCGGTCGAGAAGTTCGTGCCTAGAGCGTATCTGAGCCGGAAGAACTCACCTAGAGTCCTGACGACGATAAGAAATTCAGTCGTGATTCCTATCTGAGCCCAACGTTCCTTAGTCACTAGCGTCCTCTAGAGAACAATAGCGCCTACCTCGACTGCGCCGAGCACTACCCAGCAGATTGCTCGGCGGTGCTCCCCACCTCCCCAATATCCGGCGGCCGCGCTGAAACAAAGGATGGCACTAGTCCAGCCACTGGCCAAAGCAGCAGGCTTACTCAGCATTTTCAGGATTCGCATGTGCCATGGTATCGGAGATCTTGTCGGATAACTGCTGAAAACACCTCTGGCATTCCTCTTTCCTGTTTCCGTTTTTCTCGTTGCGCGCACTCCCCGTGCCCGCCAGCCGACCGTCCCGCGTGTAGTCGACGGTTTTCCCTCGCGGCAGAACCTCTACCTTAATTGACTCAGTGATACGCCATCCGTAAGATGAGGCGACTCAAAAGACTGGAATCGACCGGATGATCTCTCAACCCAAATGATCGGCCAGACCATCTCCCACTATCGCATTCTCGAAAAACTTGGTGGCGGCGGCATGGGCGTGGTTTACAAGGCTGAAGACACGCGCCTCCACCGTTTCGTCGCCCTCAAATTCCTGCCGCCCGACGTTGCCCGAGACCCGCAGGCTCTGGCCCGCTTTCAACGCGAAGCGCAGGCCGCGTCGGCGCTGAACCATCCGAACATTTGCACGATCCACGACATCGGCGAACAGGACGGCCAGGCGTTCATCGCCATGGAATTCCTCGACGGCGTGACGCTGAAGCACCGGATTGCCGGGCGTCCCATGGAAACCGAGCAGCTGCTCTCGCTGGCGATCGAAATTTCCGACGCTCTCGATGCGGCGCACGCCAAAGGCATCGTGCACCGCGACATCAAACCGGCGAATATCTTTGTCACCGAGCGCGGCCACGCGAAAGTTCTGGATTTCGGCCTGGCAAAAGTCGCAGGCGCCAGCGGTTCTTCCGGCGAAATCGGCTCGGGGAACACCGCCACGCGCGCGGTGGACGACCCGCAGCTGACCAGTCCCGGAACCGCCGTGGGAACAATTTCCTACATGTCTCCGGAGCAGGCCAAAGGGAAAGACCTGGATGCCCGCACCGACCTCTTTTCGTTCGGAGCTGTTCTCTACGAAATGGCCACGGGGACTTTGCCGTTTCGCGGCGATAGCTCTGCCATAATCTTCGAAGCCATTCTGAACCGGGCTCCGGCGTCGGCGGTCCGGCTGAATCCTGACCTGCCACCGAAGCTGGAAGACATCATCAACAAGGCGCTGGAGAAGGATTGCAACCTGCGCTACCAGCACGCCTCCGACATGCGCGCAGACCTGCAACGGCTGAAGCGCGATACCGACTCGAGCCGCCAGATCCCCGCGGTAAGCGCGCCATCAAGTCCGGCGTCTGCCGCAGGGCAATCCGCGCAAGCCTCCAGTAGTTCCGCAGTTCTTGTCGCCGCGAAGCAGCACAAGCTGGGACTCGGCATCGGAAGCGCTGTCGCGATTTTGCTGGTGGTGGCCGCTGCGTATGGAGTCTACGCGTTGCTGTCGCGGAGCAAGCCGGCTCCGTTTCAAAACTTCTCCGTCAGCAAAGTGACCCAGACCGGAAGGGCCACGCTCGTCGCCATCTCACCCGACGGCAAATATCTGCTGAATGTGATGGATGACGGCGATCAGCAGAGTCTGTGGCTGCGCAACGTCCCCACCAATAGCAATGCCCAGGTGGTAGCGCCAGGGCCATTCGCGTATCACGGGTTGCGCTTCTCTCCCGACGGCAACTATCTGTTTTTCGTTCGTTTAGAGCCGGGCAGCCAGTCCTTGAAATACCTGTACAGCGTTCCGGTGCTGGGCGGCATTCCGCAAAAGCTGGTGACCGACATCGACTCCAACATCAGCCTCTCGCCTGACGGCAAGAAATTCGCCTACCTCCTCGCGAACAATCCGAAGGTGGGGGAATACCGGCTGATCATTCATTCGACAGAGGGAAGGGACGAAAAGACCATTGCCACGGGCCCGCTGAACGAATTGGTGTTGGATCTGGCATGGTCACCAGACGGCAAGAGCATCGTGATGCCCCTTTCACAGCCGGGAGACGCACTCGGCGGCATGGCTGCCTTCGATGCGGAGACCGGGAAGCGCACTCTGTTTCTAATCTCAAAGGACTTGTTCTTCTCGCGACCCGTCTGGCTGCCCGACGGCAGCGGCCTGCTGGCTTTGGGAGAGGCTATCTTCTCGAACCAACGCCAGATCGTGCATATTTCTTTTCCATCCGGCAAGGTTTCGCCCGTGACTCGCGACACCAACTCGTATGCCGACCTCAGCCTCGCCGCCGATGGCCACACGCTGGCCGCCGTTCAGGGTCAGAGACATATGACGCCTTATGTCATGGCCGACGGCGTCAGCAGCGCCCAGGCCCGTCCTTTCCCGCTGGAGGGCTCGCCGAGCTACTCGGTCGGCTGGACCCGCGATGGCCAGCTTCTGATCTCCGTTACCGGCACCGGCGTTACGTTGCTGAATCCCGACACCGGCACCAAAACCGCGCTATTCTCCCAGGTGCATTACCCTGGGTTTGCGCGCTCCTGCCCCGATGGAAGTCTGGTCTTCATGGGCAAGACCGAAAGCAAGATCCAGGCTCACCTCTTTCGCGCAGATGCGGATGGCTCCAGTCCGAAGGAGCTTTCAAGCGGCAAGTTCGACTATGCACCCGTCTGCTCCGCCGATTCCAAGACTGTGCTCTTCGCCGACGCCGATTCCAAACTCGAAAAAGTTGCGATCACGGGAGGGGCATCGCAAGCCTTTCCCGACTACCCGCTGTTCGGACGCCCGGCAGTCTCCCCGGATGGAAAGCTCATCGCCATCATCACTAATCGCATGGGCGATACCAAGGAAAAGCTGGGCCTATTATCCCTCGATTTCAGTCAGCCGATCCGGTTCGTGGATTTCGAACGGCCGCGCGCCGAATACGCCGTGATGTTTGGCGATGGCCCGATCCTCTTCAGGCGCGACGGCAAAGGCATCGTTTACCCCGTTCGTGACGGCCAGACGGACAATCTCTGGCTGCAGAATCTTGACGGTTCTCCGGGGAAACTGCTCACAGACTTCAAATCGGAATATATCCGCGATTTCGACTACTCCTTCGACGGCAAACAACTGGCCATCATTCGCGGCCACCGCGAAGCCGACGTCGTCCTGATCCGAGAGACCGAGAAGTGATGGGAGCAGACTACCCTGCAAGGTTCCCCGCAAGCTGGACTTGAGACGGCCGTCTCAGGCTGAGACACCCGGCTCGTTCGCTTTCATCTTCCGCTGTTAAGATTTGCGCTAACCCTCTGAAAATACACTCACCTCGGTACTAGCCCTTTCGTTCTCAGCGATGGCCGCCGTGTTGCTCCTCCTTTTCTGAACCGCGGATTCTGGCTCCCCACAGCTCTTCCTAACCGGGAAGAGGGGAGCTCACCGCATTTTCGGTCGAACGCGCGAATCGAATTAAGGGAGTCTCACGCTTGGCGCATCCAGCCACTGCAACGGCACATGCCGCACAGAACGCCAGCACCGTGGCGGGGCTTGCCCGTTTTTTCCCGGAATCGTCGCCGGTTCGCGTGCCGGTGCAACTGGCGCGCATCGTGCAAGGCAGCGAGCCCGACGCCGCTCATTTCACAGAAAGTGTCGTTATTGAATTTGGCACCCCCCGCGAAGTGCTTTTTGAGTGCAGCACGCCGCTGGAGTTCGGCGATGATCTTCGTCTGCGCAACTCCGACCGCTCGTTCGATGTCGCCGCCTCGGTGGTCGCGGTGCAGTATCACCCCGGCAAAACCGTAATCGCGGCACGCTTTCGTGGGGAAGTTCCCAACTGGATCGTGAAATCATGACTCCTACAACACCCGTACAAGACCTCGCCACCCAATGGAGTTGCGCCCGGCGCCTCTACCCCATTTATTTCGAGCTCGCGCGTGAGTTTGCCATCGACGTAAAGCCGTTCGGCGATCTCGAAGGCGCTGTCGACACGCCTGGGAAGGAAACCGTCGAACAGGCCAACCTGTGGCTCGACGAGATGGACAAGACGATCCAGGTGCATCAGCTGCGCCAGTTCCTGCAGACCAGTTCGCTGGTGAATCAGGAAGGCCTGGTCAGCCTGTTGCAGCACTACCTGGCGAAGGCTGTCAAGACTGACCTCATTCGCGACAAGATTGATTTTCTCCTGGTGCAGTATTTCAGCCAGATCGCGCCGGCCGGAGTAGGCGACACCGACGTCGACCTTGCCTATGTCGCGCAGGCCCTCGAGCCGGTTTTGGGTCAGGTAGAACTGAAGCCGCCGGTATGGTTGAACGCTCTCGACCGTGTGCTGGATGCGGCGAAGAAGTGCCGCTCGCTCGATGAACTTCTGCACGGAGGAGTTCTCGAACAAGGCCGCAAGGCGAAAGGGCTGGCGGGGGACCTGTTCTATTTGCCGGTCGCGCTGGCTGCGTTTACGCGATTTGGATACCTGATGCGGCGTTCGTTCTTCCGCCTCATGCTCGGCGATCTGAATACGATTCTCGATGGACTGACGGAACTGGAAGACAAGGGAGTCTCGACCATCGATTGCCGGCGCGCGCAGTTTTCCGCGCAGGAACCGATCGTTCGGCTGCGAGTCATCTGCCAGTCATGGAAGGTGATGTTCCAGGCGGAGTATTCATCGGGACAGCCTTTGCGCATGCTCGTGGACCTGCGCGCCTCGGTGGAATACGCGCTCGGCCGCGGCAAAGGCGCGGAAGCGGGCGCGAAAACTACGCCTGCACCGGCGGCGAAAACGGCTGTGGCCGCAAAGCCGGCCGTGCCCCCTGCTGCGAAACCCGCGGCGTCAGCGGTCAGCAAGCCAGCGCCGGTCGCGGCAAAACCAATTGCTTCGGCTGCAGCAGCGGGAGCCTCGAAGGTCGCGCCAAAGGCCGCGGCCGCACCGGCTGCTGCTGCCAAGCCGAAAGCTGCGCCTCCTGACGATGCTCCAGAGTTTGAAGTTTCCGGCGCGCCGGGTTGGGATGCCGACCCCGAGCCGGGAAAAAAGTAGGGAAGCGTTCGGCGATTTGAGGCGCTCAGCAAGTAAATGAAGGGATCGACCGCGATCCGCAGAATCGCCTGTTGAAGGCGAAGAGGGTTTTCGAAGTGCAGGCACCGACCGTACTGATCATCTCCGACGAAGTTGATTTCTCGCGCCGCATCACCGCCCGCTGGCAGATGGAGCGCAACGTCCCCACGTTCACGCTCCTGAGCGGGGACCTGTGGCCGCGCTTTGCCGTGGATGTATTTGACGTTGCGATCGTCGGCGACCTGCGCCGCGATTTGCTGTCGGTGGTTCTGGAGCCTCTGCATTCGACCGGTCAGCCGATCTTCTGTGTGTGCCAGGATGCCGCCACCGCACAGCTCGTGCGCGAGCGCTGGCCGCGGATCGCGATTTTGCGCCCGAGCGAACACTGGCTTGAAACTCTGGTTCTTGCGGCCAGCGAGGCGGTTCACCGTTCGCGATCGGAATCGCGTGCGCGGGCGGCCGAAAGCGCCTGTGCCACGCTGGACCGTCAGGCGACGCTGGGCCGCTACATGCTCGAGATGCGGCACAACCTGAACAACGCTCTTACGTCCGTGCTGGGCAACTCCGATCTGCTGCTGCTGGAGCCGGGAAGCCTCTCGGCGCAGACGCGCGCGCAAATCGAGACCATTCGCAACATGACGCTACGCATCCACGAAATCATGCAGCGCTTCTCTTCGCTGGAAAAAGAAATGAACGTGGTGGCGCAACAGGCCGAACAGGATTCAGGCAAATCGTACGCGGCTTCGGCCGCAGGTAACTAGAAGATGTCGACTCCTCCCCTTGCACGGCGTCGATCTCAAAGAGTTCGGCGAGTCAGAATTTGCGCACCCTCCGGGGGAAGGATTTATGCATAGATTGATGGCGGGCGTCACCATCCTTGAGCACGAACTCTCTGAGCTGCGCCTGCTGGTCGAGCGCCAGACCGGCATCCTGCTCGACTGTCCCAATAGCGCTTTGGCCGCACATGTGGCCGAGCACCTCGAGAGGCATGAACTCGAATCTCCTGCGGCGTTGATGGCGCGTCTGCGCGCCTCCGATCAGGATCCATCGGTGCTGCCTGCGTTTCTCGATGGCGTACTCAATTCAAATACCGGCTTTTTCCGTCATCCCGGAGCCATGAACGCGCTGGCCCGGCAGGTGATTCCGCAACTCTACGCGCGCAAGTCCGAGGACGGTCCCGGTACTCTTCGCATATGGAGCGCCGGCTGCGGCACCGGCGAAGAAGCTTATTCCATCGCGATGGCACTCTGCGAGTCTCTTCCTGCTGCAAGTGGGAATGGAAACGGGAATGGGTCAAGCAACGGCAGCAGCGGGAAAGACTCGAAGGAAAGGAATTCGTCCCGCAATGGCGGCATCGTCGAGAATGGCCTGCCCGCCTCAGCCGCCTCTGCGGCCAGGGATTGGTCGATTCACATTGTCGGAAGCGATCTGCTGCCTTCCGCGATCGAAGCCGCTGAGCGTGGGCTGTATCCGCAGTCGGCGTTGACGGGATTGCCTCCGGCGGCAATCCGCGCTTGCTTCTCTAAGATTGGAAGCCCGAACGGAGGTTCGAACTGCACTACCGAACCATCGCCGAACGGCGGCACCAACGGATCCAGCAACGGTTCGGGCAATGGATCAGGAAATGGCTCGAGCGTTAGCTCGAACAATAGCGCGCATTTGCTGGTGAAGCCGCGCCTGCGAAGCATGGTCACCTTCAACACCATGAACCTGACCAGGCCGGTCTACATTGGCCGCTTCGATTGCATCTTCTGTATGGACGTGTTGCCGCACCTATCGCGAGCCCAACGCATTGCGCTCATCGAGCGGCTGCATCTCTATCTCGAGCCCGGCGGATATCTCTTTCTCAGCCAGACCGAGAAGCTGTACGCCCCCAACCTGAACTTCCGTTCCGAAACCTACGACGGCTACACCTTCCACCGCAAACCGATGGCAGCCAGCGCCGCCTACGGACGATAGCTAGTGCCCGAGTCCATGTGGGGACAGCCGCCTTCGGCTGTCCGTTTGGCAACACCCGGCAGCCTTTGCGGATGAGTGGAGCTTTGCCGATCAAAGCAAATTTACAGCACCGACGCAGGTCCGCGCAGAAACGGATTCACCACTTCCACTCCGTCCAATTTCTGTCCGTCTTGCAGATCCTCGGTGAGAAGAAATCCACACGATGCAGTCTTGGCCGCCGCGACGATTAGCGAGTCCCATAACGAAAGTCGATACCGGTCCTGCAGCTTCCAGCCGCGCTCAATTAGGGCCGCATCCACCACCACAGGATTCCACGCCAGAAGGTCGCGAACTTCGGCTCGAGCCTCCTCGCTGGAAGCCGGCTTGAGCCGCACAGCATTGACATAGACCTCGTTCAGCACTTGGAAGCTGACCCGTCCCAGCCTGCTCTTCCACAGTTCGGCACGCCAATCCCTGGCAACCCGCTGCTTGAGCGCGTCGGCATTGTCCACCGCGTAGAGGAATATGTTGGAATCAACGAAGACGGGATCGGTCATGCGCTTCCTCGCGCGTCAGATATCGGCCGCTGCTCTGAAGAAAAGGCTTGCGCCCCAGCGCCCTCCGCATAGCCCGCTCGTAGCCGTCCTGAGCAGTCATGCGTTCCTTCAGCAGTTCCCCCAGCAGCCGGGAAACACTGGTATCCCGCCGCGCCGCCTCGATCCTGGCCCACTGGGCCACGTCCTCTTCCAGGGTCACAGTGACATTTCGAAGTTGTGATTTGGATGACACGAAAATAGTGTAACACGAAAGTCGTGTATATTCTAGAACGGATCTTAAGGTCGCGCAGAATGGCAGAGCGGATCTGATATTGCTGGCGACGCGGATTTCTCGCGCTGCACCCGTGGCGAGGGATTGAGCTTCTGCCCATTCTCTGTATTTGGAAGGAGTAGATTTTGATGCAGCGGACTATGGCGTGATCGTTGCAGCCTTTTCCCGAGTATTCCGATGAACTTCTTCCAAGGCCTCTGCACGTGTCATGTCCATTGCATGGAAGAGGTCAAGCAGAGCAGACGCGAGCGACAGGCACTGCCTGCCGTCTGCTTCTTGAAAGTCGATCTTGCCGTAGTGGACAAAATCATTCCGTCTATCAAAAAACTGCTGGAAAAAGTCTTTAATCGATGTAGCTGGGTCATACTCCATCAATGCGGGCCTTAAAAGATCCATTTTCAGACGAGCGAATTCATCGAATGGCCGACACGTCAGGAATCGGGACACTTCGTCCAGTCGCTTCCCAATCGACCGCATGTTCGCCCATTCGTCCTGCCAATGTTTCCTGTCTTCAGGTGTTTGATTCCCAAGGAGTTTCCCAGAATCAATGCCTCTCCACTTGAGAAACAAATGAGCTGTCTCCGCCTCAACGGCCACCGCGCTCAGCAGTATCGCGAGCGTCACGTCACGATTTGCTAGCTCTTGTTTTGCACGTTCCATTAGGAGGAGAGTGACTATGTTGCGCAAAGGCCAATTGTTGTAAGGCCGAGCACCGCATTTCGGGCAATGAGAGTAATTTGGGAGGTTGCCGCCGCTTACGTCCAGGCTAAATGTATCGCCGCAAGCCGGGCAGATAATCGGAATTGAGAGTTTCATTGACGCGAGTATAGCGCGGCTATGTCGTGATGTTGCTTTCTACGCGAACAGAAATTCCTTCGTCCTTAGCTCCTTGATTGCGTCCCTCAGCTTCGCCGCCTTCTCAAACTCAAACTTCTTGGCTGCCTCGCGCATGTCGCTTTCGAGCTTGCCGATGTAGGTATCCACTTCTTCTTGCGATTTGAATTCCGGCACGCCCTCCGCCTCTCCGCCGGTCAGGTCCGCGTAGTCCGCGGCCACGATCCCAGCGAGCGTCATATCCAACGGCCGCACGATCGATTCCGGCGTGATTCCGTTCTCTTCGTTGTAGGCTGTCTGAATGGCGCGCCGGCGCATGGTCTCGTCCATGGCGCGCTTCATCGAATCCGTTTGGCGGTCGGCATAAAGAATCGCCCGGCCGTTTAAATGCCGTGCGCAGCGGCCGATGGTCTGGATCAGCGACCCGGTCGAGCGCAGGAATCCTTCTTTGTCCGCATCGAGAATTGCCACCAGCGAAACTTCCGGCAAGTCCAATCCTTCACGCAGCAGGTTAATGCCGATTAATACATCAAACTCCCCTTTGCGCAGGTCGCGTAGAATCTTCACACGCTCAAGGGTCTCGATTTCCGAATGCATGTAGCGGCATTTCACGCCGACTTCGGCGTAGTACTCCGCCAGGTCTTCGGACATGCGTTTCGTCAGCGTAGTAACCAACACACGCTGTCCGAGTTCCACGCGAGCGCGAATCTCGTGCAGCAGATCGTCAATCTGTCCCTTGACCGGACGCACCTCCACCGGAGGATCGATCAGTCCCGTCGGACGAATAATCTGCTCCACCACCACGCCTGCGGACTTCGTCAGCTCATACGGCCCGGGCGTTGCCGAAACATAAATCAGCTGATTGGTGCGGTGCTCAAATTCCTCAAACGTCAGCGGACGGTTATCCAGCGCCGACGGCATGCGGAAGCCATACTCGACCAACGTTTCCTTGCGCGAGCGGTCTCCGGCGTACATCCCGCGCAACTGCGGCACCGTTCCATGCGACTCGTCGATGAACATCAGGAAATCGCGCGGAAAATAATCGAGCAGCGTCGGCGGAGGCTCGCCTGGCAGCCGCCCCGTAAAGTGCCGCGAATAATTCTCGATCCCGTGGCAGAAGCCCATGGCCTTAATCATTTCCAGATCAAACATGGTCCGCTGGTGAATGCGCTGCGCCTCGACCAGTCGCCCCTGCTTCTCCATCTCGACTTCCCACCACGCTAACTCTTTCTTGATCGACTCGACGGCCGATGCGCGCGTCTCGTCCTTCATCACATAGTGTGTCTTGGGATAAATCGGCAGCCGCATATATTTCTGCTTCACGGTGCCGAACAGCGGGTCGATCTGCGTAAGGGACGAAATCTCATCTCCCCACAACTCGATGCGGTACGCCATGTCGTCGTAAGTAGGGAAGACTTCGATGACATCGCCCCGCACGCGGAACGTCCCGCGGCGGAAATCTCCGTTGGTGCGCTCGTAGAGAATGTCAACCAGGCGGCGCGTAATTTCCTCGCGCTTGATCTTCTGGCCCTTCTCCAGAAACATCATCATGCCGTAATACGCTTCCGGGGATCCCAGGCCGTAAATACAACTCACCGAAGCCACAATCAGCGCGTCGCGCCGCTCAAACAGCGACCGCGTAGCAGAAAGCCGCAACTTGTCGAGCTCATCATTAATCGTCGCTTCTTTTTCGATGTAAAGGTCGGCGGCCGGGACGTAGGCTTCCGGCTGGTAGTAGTCGTAATACGAGACGAAATACTCGACCGCATTGTGCGGGAAGAAATTCTTGAACTCGTGATAAAGCTGAGCGGCCAGCGTCTTGTTGTGCGCCATGACCAGCGTCGGGCGGTTCGCCGCCTCGATCACCTTCGCCATGGTGAACGTCTTACCTGACCCGGTGACGCCCAGCAAAACCTGATGCTGCTCGCGGTCGTACACTCCACGCAACAGCGATTCAATCGCGCGCCCTTGATCCCCTTGCGGTTTGTAACTGGAAACGAGTTTGAAATCCATGAAAGAAGCTCTTAGCTATCAGCTCTTGGCTCTTAGCGAAAACCTTACACCCGGTTGAGGACGCTTCCTGTCCTCAAAGTAACGAGATCGTGTGGGGACAGGCGCCTTCGCCCGTCCGGCCAAGCGCAGCGACGCCAGGTTTAGCCGGCAGCCCCACAGAAGCCAATTTCACCACCAGAGAATCTTTCTATTATAAACGCAGAGAGTGAACGCAAGGCAGGGGCGGAACGCGAATCAGTACACAGTCATGTCATCCTGAACACTGGCGAAGCCAGGGTGAAGGACCCTACGTCGGCCAGTAGTCGCGATGCAGTAAACGGGATTGCGCTGGGCGTAAGTTTCACCGCACTCCGTCATCCCTAGCAGTCTCTGTCGACGTAAGATCCCTCACCCCGGCTTCGCCAGGGTTCAGGATGACGTGACAGTCGGGTCATCGCAGGGATGCCACCTCTGGCCGCAGTTCGACCTTCTTCGTCGTAATCGTGATCTGCGTCCCCGGCAACTTCGGCTGCGGCTAGGTTCCGTGTAAGCCTCTACGGTGATGGTTCCCGGCGTCTTGCTGGCCTGCACAATCACCTGCGCCAGTCCGTTGAACAGGCTGCGCTTCGGTTCTTTGTCGGACTCCTGGCAATTCGGATCGCCATTGCCCACGCCAATCAGCGCGCCCTCGCCCGAGACCTTGAAACTGATCATGTTGTCTGCGGTCGGAATCGCGCGGCCCTCTTTGTCGAGCACTTCGACTGTGCAGGATCGCCACATCTTCGCCGTCGGCGTTGATCTCGGTGCGGTCGGCCGTCAGCCGGATCGAGCCGGCTCGCCCGTCGTCTCGCGCTTTTCCGTCAGCACGACCTTGCCGTCTTTCGTGCCGCGCGCTTCCAGCACTCCCGGTTCGTACTTCACCTTCCACTCCAGATGCGTCAGCGGCTCGACTTTCTTCGATCCCTGGCTCTTGCCGTTGAGGAACAGTTCGACCGAATCCAGATTCGAATGCACCCACACCGAAATCGCCTCGCCGTCGCGCTGGTCCCAATTCCAGTGCGGAAACAGATGCAGCACCGGCTCCGATCCCCACCATGCCTTGTAGTAATAAAAGTTGTCTTTCGGAAATCCGCACATGTCGACGATGCCGAACTGCGAATTGACCGATGGCCATCCATAGGGCGTGGGCTCGCCGCGATAATCGAAGCCCGGTCCAGGCAAAGCCGCCCGCCAGCCATTCGCGCGCGGCGTAGAACTTCCACCACTCCTCGGCCAGCTCGCGACCAATCGGTGTGGTTCAGGTCATAGGCGCTCACCCAGTTCCGCAACTTGTCGGTCGAATAAATGCCGCGCGTCGAAACCGTGCTCGCCGTTTCCGATCCCACGCTCGGCTGCTTGGGATGCTTCGCGTGATATGCGTCGATGCTCCTTCAGGTTGTAGTTGAAGCCCATCACGTCGAGCTCTTCCGGGAAGTGCGTTGTCGAACGACGGTATTCACCGCCGCCGTGCACAGCCGCGTCGGATCGAGTTCGTGCGTGCGCGCGATCATGTCGGTCAATCACGCGCGCGCCCTGCGGCTGAGGCATCATGGTCCACTCTTCATTGCCCATGGACCACAAAATGATCGACGGCGAGTTGCGATAGCGCTTGATCATCGTCTCCAGTTGCGCCATGCCTTCCGGGTTCGAACTCATCAGCCGCGTCTCGCACATCATCATCATGCCCATGCGGTCGCAGGCCTCCACCCACTCCGGCGTCGGCATGTTGTGCGACGTGCGCACCGCGTTGCCGCCCATCTCCTTCAGCACCGCCAGTCGGTAATACTGCATCCGGTCGGGCAGCGCCGCGCCCACGCCGGCATGATCTTGATGGTTGCAAGTACCTTTGATCTTGACCGACTTGCCGTTGAGGAAGAATCCCTTGTCGGCATCCCACTGATGTCGCGTACGCCGAAGCTGACGCGCTCGGCGTCGCGCGCCTTGCCGCCCGATTCGACGGTTACGACCGCCGAATACAGGTTCGGAGTTTCCGGCGACCACAGCGATGGATTCGCGATCGAAGCGCTGGCTGTGAAATTCGGCCGACCCTTCGGCGGCAACGGATTGCGGCATGGAGTCGGCCGTCCCCACGACTTTTCCGGACGCATCCAGAATCTGCCAGCGCACGCGGCAATTCTCGGCTTGCGTGCCCTGATTCTGTACGACGGTCGCCAGATTCAGAGTGGCGGCGTTGCCCTTCATCGGAAGTTCGAACCGTACTCTCCCAATGTCCCAGATGCAGCGCATCCGTTTTCGTCAGCCACACATGCCGATAAATTCCCGCGCCCTCGTAGAACCAGCCATCGCCAAAGCTGGCGTCCATGCGCACCACCAGAAAATTCTTCCCGCCGTAGTTGAGGAAGTCGCTGACGTCGAAGCGGAAGGGCGCGTAGCCGTTGTCGTTGCGCCCAATGAAGTATCCGTTGAGAAACACAAGCGCGCTGCGGAACGCGCCATCGAACTCGACGGTGATGCGGCGTCCGCTGTCCTCCTTGGGAATGTCGAACGTGCGGCGGTACCAGCCGATGCTCGTCTCCGGATATCGCCGCCCCAGCGGTTTGTATCCGTGCGATTGCTGTTCTTCGTCGTGCACAAACGGCAACTCTACCGCCCAGTCGTGCGGCAAATTGAGCTCGCGCCACTTCGAGTCATCAAACTTCGCCGTGGAAAACCAAAGCTCGCCCGACTTGGCAAAATCTCCCTGGCCCATGCCAAATCCCAGGTCGCGCAGCGGGTCGGAGCCGTGTCCCTGAAAGAACTTCCACCCAAAGTCGAACAGCAGATGTTCCCGCGGAGCCACCGCCGACATCGCCTCCGCCGAAGCCGCCCCGGGATAGCCCGCCAGCAACGCATGAGCGCGGCCCACCGAGCCGGCAACTAAGGTTGAAGCGGAAAGAGCGAGGCCGGAGCGAAGTACGTCACGGCGAGTTAGGGAACGAGAAGTAAGGGAATGAAGACGAGAATCCATTCTGTGCCTCTAGCGAAGATCGAAATTGGAAGCCGGTCCGGCGCGGAAGTCGCGTTTGGGACTTCGCATTATAAAGCCGGGCCGCCTCGGAGTGGAGAAAGGAAGGGCTAACTTCGCAAGCACGTGGGGCGCTGAGCATGCCCACGGCGCCGCGAATTTACTTCGGATCTTTCACTTCGCTTATGCCAACAATCTTCGAGGACGTACGGAATTTCCTGTAGTCGCGAAACTGCTGCTCGCCATCCACGTTGAAGCCCTTGAACAGCGCCACACGCGCGTCCACTTTGAAGGTCACATGCCGCGGCAGCCAGACCTCATCGTTCACCCTCGTCTGTTCGAGCATCACGCGCGTGCCTTTGTGAATGCGCGCCAGAACCCAGCCCACTGACACCGTATCGATAGCCTCGATATCCATTTTGGCCAATTGCAGGTCCCGCTTGTCGATCCACACCCGCCCGTGGAATTTGGAGAGGAATTTGGATTCCTTCATGTGCGGCTCGAACCCCGGACGCGGTTCGCCATCGATCACCCAAGCCTCGCGTCCGCCGACATATTCCGAGCCCACTAACTTGAAGTCGTAGGCATCGGCAATTTCGCGCACAAACTTCCGGCCGTCTTCGCGCTCTTTGACGTCTTTCTCTTCGCGTTTCCTGCCCTCGTCGTCAGATTCGTTCTTGCGCTTGTCGATGATCTTCTGTATTTTCTCTTCCTCTTTGGCTGCATCCTTGGCATCGAGCGGCTTGTCGTCTTTTTCGATGAGCCTTCGGACCGGCTCGCCGTAGATTTCCAAAATCTCGTAGGTTTTCACTTCAGTCGATTTGGTTTGCCCCTTGCCGTCGAGTTTGTTCTCGACCTCGCGATCGATGTAGGTGTAATCGCGCTGCCGCTTCTCGTTCTCGATGTCCTTGTCTGCCACAACCCGGAAGAGATCCTGCATCTGCTCCTGCGACAGCTTTCCGTCGGCTCCGGGCGTGAGATCGGGGCTTAAGGAATTCGCCGTGCCGGCAACAGCAGGGGACACGTCCTGGGTCGCGCTACCCGGCGACGGCTCGTGCTGGCCGAACGCCGGCAGGCAAACCAGCAGCGTGACGACGATGATGGGAGGTCGGAACTTCATAGCGTTAGGCTTATGTCTTTAGACGGCCTGAAGTTCCAAGAGGATGCACTGTTAAGCGGTTCAGACTGTTTCCTGCCCGAGTACGGACTGCTCCACGGCGAGCTCTTGGCAGGTGCGCCCGATGACGTCTTTCGCTGAGCTTGCCTCCAGGAACTGGAAGCCGTAGCGGAATGCATTTTTATGACGAACCAGCGCCAGCACCTCTACCTCGCCGAGCGGTAGCGTAAATTCCAGGCGAACCACGGCGCCAACTGGAACTTCCTGCCGCAGCATGGCGGAAATCCCCGATTCACTGATGTCCACCGTATCGCCCCGGACGACGGGAGATTCGCGCGCATAGACACGCAGGTTCACTTCGAGCTTGTAACGGGGATGGCGGCGTGCTTCCACAGATTCGCAGACCTGGCCAGTTTCAAACGGACCGCATTGTTCCACGAGGAGGGTCTCCCGGACCACGATTTATGCCGGGCCGTCGTGGGCAGATTTTCATCCAGAATGCGTCGAAAGGCCACCGCGAGGCAAGCACAAAGGTCCTTAGTTGGAATCGGCATAGTCAGCCGTCAACTTTAGACGGACCTTGGCGGACGATCCTCGAGCTTCAATCCCTGATCTTGTGAGCCTTGCCCAGACACTCGGCCTGAAAGAGCCGTTCGTCCACTCGGTGCAGCCTCTTCTCCTGGGCCTTCGTCATTAATGAATAGTGCTTAATGTCGAACAGGTGATACACGATGAACCATACCGGCTGATCGGTGGTCATCCAGTTCTGCCGGTCAAAGCGCTTCAGATTCACCGGGACGGAATACCGCCGCAACGTGCGCTCGCGCCGCAGGTTGAAATAGGCATTGAAATAGCTCAGCGCCAACTCGCGCAGCGTGCGATAAATCGGCTCGCGCCAGCGGCATCCGGTGTAGTTCGACTTGGCCACTGCGCCCCAACATCCGTCTTCTCGGTATACGGCGATGACGTGGTCGGTATCGTGATCGGCTTCGAAATCCAGCAACAACGGAGGATATCCGTTGGCTCGCAACGCCGCCGCAGCGAAGATTGCCCCTTCCAGGCAGTGCGACGATTGCTCCGCCAGCACCTTCCGGGGCGACCATGCCGTATCTTCCAGGTGATACGGCATGTCGTCGAGAAACTTCTGAATGCCGAAGGGATTCTTCATGCTGCGTAGCTTGCGCAGTTCGGCGGGAGTAAAGCCTGAATCAGGAACTCCGGTCTTTTTGGCGGGCAAACGGGTCTCGTTCCTCTAGTCGGTGACAACGGTCTTCTTCTTTTTGACCACGGTCGCCTTCGTGCCGTCAAATGAAATCGTGCAGCGGAAGCCTTCTTCCTCGATGGTCCACGTGTCGCTCGATTTCTGCCTAGCGTCGAAACCGAGCTTGCGTTCCGCAACCGTCTTGAACGCGTCCTCTCGGGGCATGCCCACCGAAATTGCGTCGCACACCGACGCGGCCTGAGGGTGGATGTGCTCGCCCGCTGGTTCGTCAGTCTTGCCGGACGTTTTCGAAGCAGGCATGGACGAGGTGACGCCGTTGGGCATAAATCCTATGTATGGACCCTTTGAAATTGGGTCTGCTCCACTAGCAGGGGCCTGGCTCCCGCCACCCGTCAACCGCCGCCACAGTTCGCGGCCGTCAGCGGTGAGGGCTCGAATCATTATTCCTTCGGGACAGCTTTCCTGCACATAAAGATCGGGCCCGTTCGCGCTCGGCACCGCTTGCGTCATCTTTGCGGCCTTGCAGCCCGGCGTCGGCGAAACTTGCCATAGGATGGTGCCAGCGGCCATGTCACCAGCAGAACGAATCTCGATCGATGCGTCGGCAGAGTCGCCCTCCGCGAAAGCCGTGAGCAATACGCCGGTCGACGCTTCCCGGGCTGCGACAACCACTTCGTCGCCATTCACCCTGAGTTCAGCCGCGTGCTCCGGAGAAATTCTCCAGCGGACGTTCTGCCGCATGCGTCCGTCTTTGCCCACCGCACGAAACGTGTGAGTCTCGCCCACCAGCATGGTGGCTTTGTCCGGGGATATCGTGAGCACTGACGGAATTTGTGCGAACCCGGCTGTGGCGGTCACGCTGCTGAAGAGCACGATCACGCCGGCAGCGCGAATCACGACAGACAAGGATTCCCCCATGCTTTCCTGTTTACTCCGCGGCAGCACTTCTCGAAAGTTACTTTAGGGATCGCCTAGGGCAGGGAACTCTAGCGGAAAACTTCCATCAACTCTTGGGCCGAATCCACTAGCACGTCCGGGGGGTACTCCTTGAGCGTGTGGGGCGCAAACCCGTACGTCACTCCAACCGTGCGGAGCCCAGCATTCCTCCCCGTGCTAACATCCACGTGCGAGTCTCCAACGATCACGACCTCCTCAGGTTCGACGCCGCTCTCGTCCAATAGCTTGCGAGCACCTTCAGGATCAGGCTTCTTCGTGGCGAAGCTGTTGCCGCCATAGATCTGCGAGAAGAATTGTCCTAGCCCCAGAGCGTCGACGATCGCCTTGGAAGGAATCACCGGCTTGTTCGTAAGCACCGCCATCTTTCGCGGAGCGCCATTCCCCGAGTCCTGAATCGCCGCCAGCGCCTCAGCAATTCCCGGATACACCGTGGTGTGATCGAGTTTGTGCTCGCGGTAGTAAGAAAGGAAAATATTCCAGCCCCTTGCGAATCAAGGCCTCGTCAACGGTCTCCCCGCCGAGCGCGCGCTGAATCAGGATCGGCGCTCCATCTCCCACGTAGCTGGCAATGACGTCATCGGGAAGTTCTGGCCGTCCAATGTGCCGCAGCGCTGCGTTGACGGAATGCACCAGATCGAGGCGCGAGTCGATCAGCGTCCCGTCCAGGTCGAAAATCACCAGCTTGATCGAGTGCGGGTCAAAGGCGCGGTGGGTACGAATCATCTGGTTCCAGAATAAAGCACTTAGCCCTCAGCCGTCAGCATTCAGTTGACCGGGTCCAGATTTTTTAAATCACGAAGGACACGAAGAATCACGAAGGAAAATCACCCGGGCTGGGCCTTCGTGAGACTTCGTGTCCTTCGTGGTGAAGAATTTCGAAAGAGACCTGCGCTGAAGGATGTAGCCTGGTTGACATAATCCATATTTCTAGTAATATCGAAATATGGCCACGGTCACGAAGACTCCTTCCCCCGCTAAGAACAGCGACCGCGTCGCCAAATACGCCGACATGTTTTCCGCCATGGGCACCGAGCCTCGGCTCCGCATCATGCAATTGCTGCTGACGGCGCATCCCGAAGGACTTGTCGTCAGCGATATTCAAGGCGAACTCGAAATCCCGAATTCGACTCTCTCTCACCACCTCGACAAACTGCGAACCGAAGGCCTGGTCGAAGTCCAGCGAGAGGGAACATTTCTCCGCTACACCGCCAACACCGCAGCGCTTCAGGAACTCCTGCAATTCCTCTATGCCGAATGCTGCACCCGCAATCAAGCCCTGAAGCCGAACGACATTATCCAGATCTGCAAATAGGAGCCCTTTCATGAGCACAACCGAAACCACCGACATCAAGGAAGTCGTCAAACAGAAATACGGCGAAGCCGCTCTGCGCGTGAAGTCCGGAGGCAGTTCCTGCTGCGGAGCGACCGCCCGCACCGGTTGCTGCGATCCCATCACCACCAATCTCTACGACGCGGCTCAGGCCGGGCAGATTCCTGAGGAAGCGCTGCTGGCCTCGCTGGGCTGCGGCAATCCCACGGCGCTGGCGCAATTGAATCCCGGAGAGATCGTTCTCGATCTCGGTTCGGGCGGCGGAATCGACGTGCTGCTCTCGGCACGCCGCGTCGGCCCGACCGGCAAAGCCTACGGACTCGACATGACCGACGAAATGCTGGCGCTGGCCAACGAAAACAAGCGCAAAGCGGGAATTGAGAATGTCGAGTTCCTGAAGGGCGAGATTGAGAGCATTCCGCTGCCCGACAATTCGGTCGACGTCATCATCTCCAACTGCGTCATCAATCTCTCGGCCGATAAAGACAGAGTTCTGCGCGAAGCGTTCCGCGTTCTGAAGCCTGGCGGGCGCTTTGCCGTATCCGACGTCGTCACCCGCGGCGAGATCCTTCCCGAGATTCGCCAGAGCGTTCTGGCCTGGGTGGGCTGCATTGCCGGAGCTCTGGAAGAGAACGACTATCGCAGCAAATTGCAGGCCGCCGGCTTCGAGCAGATTGAGATCGAGCCCACCCGCATCTATCGCGCCGAGGATGCCCGCGAATTTCTCTCCGGGCAGGGAATCGACGTCGACGCCATCGCCCCGCAAGTGGACGGCAAGTTCCTGAGCGCCTTCCTTCGCGCGGTAAAGCCCAGCCGCGCACCGCAGGCGTGCTGTGGTCCAACGTGCTGCAACTGAGCTAGAGCGAGAAGACCCAATGAACGGACACTACAACGTTCTGTTCCTGTGCACTGGGAACTCCGCGCGCTCCATCATGGCCGAAGCGATCCTGAATCAAAAAGGCAGGCTGCATTTCACAGCCTACAGCGCAGGCAGCCATCCCTCGGGAAAAGTTCGTCCAGAGGCTTTGCGGCAACTGGAGACTGCGCACCTGCCGACGGACGGACTGCGCAGCAAGAGTTGGGACGAATTTGCCGGGCCGGAGGCGCCCCGACTCGATTTCGTTTTCACCGTTTGTGACAATGCAGCCTATGAGGTCTGCCCCATCTGGCCCGGCCAGCCGATGACCGCGCACTGGGGAGTTCCCGATCCTGCCGCCGTGCAAGGAACAACGGAGCAGGTGGAGAAGGCTTTCCGCGAGGCATTCTTTCTGCTGGATCGAAGAATCAGCCTGTTCCTTAGCCTCCCGCTTTCTACTCTCGACCGCTTCTCGCTTAAGAAAGAAATCGACGGCATCGGACAGCGATGAACCCCCTACCCAACTGCGGATCCAAATGACTTCCAATGTGACATCCCGTCTGAGTTTCCTTGATCGCTATCTCACGCTGTGGATCTTTGCTGCCATGCTTCTCGGCGTCGCGATCGGCTGGGGGCTGCCCGGGATCATCCCCATGCTGAATCGCTTCAGCGTCGGCACCACATCGATTCCGATTGCGGTCGGCCT
Source organism: uncultured Acidobacteriaceae bacterium (assembly GCA_963844525.1). Classification (GTDB taxonomy): domain Bacteria; phylum Acidobacteriota; class Terriglobia; order Terriglobales; family Acidobacteriaceae; genus Sulfotelmatobacter. The sequence continues at coordinate 527,502 of CAWJOM010000001.1, forward strand.
TATCCTCATGATGTATCCGCCGCTGGCCAAGGTTCGTTACGAAGAATTGGATGAGGTTTTCCGCAACAAGAAAATCCTCGTCCTCTCGCTGCTTCAGAATTGGGTGATTGGCCCACTTCTGATGTTTGTCTTGGCCATCATTTTCCTCCGCCATTACCCCGAGTACATGGCCGGACTCATCATGATCGGGCTGGCGCGCTGCATCGCCATGGTGATCGTGTGGAATGAACTGGCAAAGGGCGACGCTGAATACGCTGCTGGCCTCGTAGCCTTCAACTCCGTGTTCCAGGTCCTGTTCTACTCCGTCTACGCCTGGGTCTTTGTGACCAAGCTGCCGGAGTGGTTCGGACTGCGAGGCTCCGTGGTGAACGTATCCATTCGCGACGTTGCGCAGAGCGTCTTTATTTATCTCGGTATCCCCTTCCTTGCTGGGATGATCACACGCTTCGTTCTGCTGCGGGCGCGCGGAAAGCAATGGTATGAGAAGTCCTTCATTCCGCGAATCAGCCCCATCACGCTCATCGCACTCCTGTTCACCATCGTCGTGATGTTCTCGCTGAAGGGCGGCTATATCGTGCGTTTGCCCTTCGATGTGGTGCGAATCGCGATTCCGCTGCTGATTTATTTTGTTGTGATGTTCCTGGTGTCGTTTTATATGGGCTACAAGCTCGGGGCGGACTATTCAAAGACCGCAACCCTGTCATTTACGGCGGCCAGCAATAATTTTGAGCTGGCTATCGCGGTGGCTGTGGCTGTCTTCGGAATCAATTCCGGCGCCGCTTTCGCCGCCGTGATCGGGCCGCTCGTCGAAGTGCCGGCGCTCATCGGCCTGGTCAATGTGGCCTTGTACTTTCAGAGGCGGTACTTCGAACAGGATGCCGAAACGCCCCAACTGAGTTCGGCTGTAAAGTCCTGACCCTGCATCCATTCCCAAAACACTTCGCAGCCCCGGCGACTGCGGCCGCAGGGACTGCGAAGTTGTTCCCAGTGAGCTCGCACCAAGGGAAGACGTATTGGCAAACGCGCTCTGGAGACGCACTGTAGAATCACAGCCTTACCACCGCCGTGATTCGAGGCACCGATCGTCGTGTCGCTGGTCACATGGTCCGACCGCCCGCTCTTCAAAATTGTGATTTGCAATTGTGCATCTCAGGTCTTTTCCAACTCTCTCATAACATTTACAATCCAACAGGTTCTGGCAGCTTCGTGGGATCGCGGGGCAGTTGCCGGGAATCTAATTCAGTAGGACCCAGAAACCGGATGGCCACGACAAAGACCGACCCCAAGCTGGCCCTCGCGGCCAACGGCGCGAAGAAAACCAAGCTTTATGATGGGCTTACGCGCGAGCAGCTCATCCAAGCCTACCGTTTTATGTACACCTCCCGGCGCATCGACGACCGGGAAATCCTGCTTAAACGCCAGCAAAAGATCTATTTCCAGATGTCCGGCGCCGGCCACGAAGGCATCGGTGTAGCTGCCGGTCTGGCCCTGAAAGCGGGATACGACTGGTTCTATCCTTACTATCGCGATCGCGCACTTTGCCTGGCCATTGGGGTTAAACCCTACGATATGTTTCTGCAGGGCGTGGGTGCGGCATCCGATCCCAGTTCCGGCGGGCGTCAGATGCCTTCCCACTGGAGCTATCCCGCGCTCCACATCGTTACCCAGTCCTCGCCCACGGGATCCCAGATTCTCCAGGCCGTGGGCTGCGCCGAAGGCGGACGTTATTTCTCCCGCCGTCCCAAGTCCGCAGAAGTGCCGTCGGGCTCGACCGATTACCGCCAGTTCAAGAACGTCAGCTTCCAGAGCGATGAAGTCACCTACGTCTCGCTCGGCGATGGCACGACTAGCGAAGGCGAATTCTGGGAGGCGATGAACGCTGCCGCCTTAGAGAAACTGCCCGTCATCTTTTGCGTGCAGGACAACGGTTACGCGATCTCTGTGCCGGTCGAAGTGCAGACCGCCGGGGGAAGTATCTCGCGCCTGGTCTCCGGATTCCCCAACTTCCATTTCGAAGAAGTGGACGGCACCGATCCTGTAGCCAGCTACGCCGCTTTCGCGCGATCGGTCCGCTACTGCCGCGAAGGGCTCGGTCCATCTTTTGTTCACGCACATGTGATCCGCCCGTACTCGCACTCCTTGTCGGACGACGAGCGCCTTTACCGGCCTGACGCCGAGCGCGAACGCGATGCGCAGCGCGACCCCGTTACGCGCACCCAGATGTTCCTGTTGCGCGAAGGCATTCTCGACGAGAAGGGCATCAACCAGCTCGAGAAGGAAGTCGAAGCCGAGCTGCAGATCGCTGTCGATCAGGCTCTCGAAGCCCTTCCGCCCGCCCCTGAAAGCATTCTGAATTTTGTCTATTCGCCCGACGTCGATCCGTCGTCGTCGGCCTTCGACACCCAGGCGGTGGTTCCGGAAACTCCTGCCGATGGCAAGAAGCCCGCTGGCAAGACTATGGCTGACCTGATCACCACGACGCTGCGCGATGAGATGAAGCGCGACGAGCGCATCGTCATCTTCGGCGAAGACGTCGCGGATTGCAGCCGCGAAGAATATCTCAAGCGCAAGCTCGTCAAAGGCAAAGGCGGAGTCTTCAAGCTCACCTTCGGTCTGCAGAATGAATTCGGAAATGACCGCGTATTCAATGCGCCGCTTGCCGAAGCCGCGATCGTAGGACGCGCCACCGGTATGGCCACCCGCGGACTGAAGCCGGTCGTCGAGATTCAGTTCTTCGACTACATCTGGCCCGCTATGATGCAAATTCGCGACGAGCTTAGCGTTATTCGCTGGCGTTCGAACAATGGATTCTCCTGCCCCATCGTGATTCGCGTGGCCATTGGCGGATACCTGACCGGAGGCGCTATCTATCACTCGCAGTGTGGCGAGAGCGTGTTCACGCATATTCCCGGGCTGCGCGTCATATTCCCGTCAAACTCGCAGGACGCGGCCGGCCTGCTGCGCACCGCAATCCGCTGCGATGATCCGGTCTTGTTCCTCGAACACAAGCGCTTGTACCGCGAATCGTTTGGCCGCGCCGCCTATCCCGGCCCGGACTACATGATCCCATTCGGCAAGGCCAAGATCGTGCATCCCGGCACCGACCTTACGGTCATCACTTACGGGGCGGTCGTTCCTCGCGCGCTGCAAGCCGCGCAGAAACTCGAGCGCGAACAGGGCGTCAAAGTTGAGTTGATTGATTTGCGCTGCCTGAATCCGTTCGACTGGGACACGATCGCCGCGTCGGTCGCCAAGACGAACCGTGCGCTGGTGGCGTATGAAGACACGTTGAGTTGGGGATACGGCGCCGAGATCGCGGCCCGCATCGCCGACCAGCTATTCGACAAACTCGACGCGCCCGTCCGCCGCGTGGCCGCGAAAGATGTCTTCGTCGCCTACCAACCCATTCTGGAAGACGCCATCCTGCCGCAACCCAATGACTTGTTCCTGGCAATGAAAGAACTTTTGCAGTACTGACGAAAACCAGCCACGGATCAACACGGATTCACACGGATTAAACAAAATCCAAGGCAGATATTGTTCTATCCGTGTGAATCCGTGGCTAATGGTTCTACGATTCCCCGAAGATCATGCTGTAAATCCCGCCACCAAGTGCGCCGCCAATCAGCGGTGCGACCCAGAACATCCACAACTCCTGCAGCGCCCAGCCTCCGGCGAAGATTGCCGGCCCTGTGCTGCGCGCGGGATTCACTGAGACGTTGGTGACCGGGATGCCGACCAGGTGAATCAGGGTCAGGCAAAGTCCGATCGCGATGGGGGCGAATCCCTTCGGCGCGCGGCCGTCGGTGGCGCCCATGATCACGATCAGGAAGAACGCGGTCAACACGACTTCAGCGACGAAGCCCGCCATCAGGGAATATCCGCCGGGAGAATTCGCTCCATAGCCGTTGGACGCAAATCCCGCGTGCACGTCGAAACTGGCGACGCCGCTGGCAATCACGTAGAGCACCCCCGCCGCGGCAATCGCGCCCAACACTTGCGCGATCACGTAAGGCAACAGATCGGAAGCGGGGAAGCGCTTGCCAACGACCAGTCCTAAGCTCACTGCCGGATTCAAATGGCAACCGGAGATGTGTCCGATGGCAAATGCCATGGTCAGAACCGTCAGTCCGAAGGCGAGAGCGACACCGGCGAAGCCGATGCCGACCGTGGGGAAGCCGGCGGCGAGTACGGCTGCGCCGCATCCGCCAAAGACCAGCCAGAATGTTCCAATGAATTCCGCTGCTGCACGTTTACCAATGGGCATGGGGAATCTCCTTACAAACTTGAAGGTGTGAAAATGGGGTGCTTGTTGCGGGGCCGAATTACTTCGAGTTAAGAAGAGTAGCACAACAAAATGGGAATCAGAAGAGATGCGGGACCGTGGTAGTGGCGCAGTTTTAATCTTCTGTAATCTGGGAGGATGTCATCCTGAGGCGAGCGCCTAGCTCGTCGAGGGACCGTACGCTGCGGAATCGTTCCACGGCGGATGGCTAGGGCCGGCACCCTGCATGCGCGGGCGTTCCTCGCGACCACGTCATGGCCTTCCGCTTACTTACGGTCCCTCGCCCGGCGAATCGCCGTGCTTGACAGGATGACGCCCCTGAAAGAGTCTCAACGGCGAAACTGCACCACCGCCCGGACCGTAGTACCGCCGCCCCTCAGCTTCGCCTTAGGGCAGGCTTCGGCGGCCGTCGCGGGCGCGTCTCGCCCGCGGATGCCGAAACCAACTCCCTTCCCGCCCGGTTACGAAGGCTTTCCCTGCAACTCGATCTTGATTGTCCGTTCTTCCGGAGAATGCTAGGCTCCGAAGAAGTGGGTTCTGCCTACATCAATCCGTTAAAACCGTCCCCCTCCGTGCCCAGCCGGCTGGCGCTGTGGCTGCAGTCGGCCTCGGCGGAGGTCTGGGTCAAGTTCTTGCTTGCACTCGTCGGACTCGGATTGGCCTTCGCCACAGCCCTGTTCTCCACGGTGTCACGCGATGCCGGCAATCTCTGGGCCACGGTGATTCTGGCCTCCACTTCGCTCCTGCTCGCCACCATGGTGGGACTGGTCACTGTGCCGTACTTGTTGCGGCGCGTTGCGGTGGAACGCCTGCGCGAATCGTTCGATTACGATGTAACCCGCGCCGGCGTCGTCTACGTGGTCGTAACACTCGTCATCGGCATCGCAGCGCTCAACACCGGAAATAATCTGCTGTACATCGTGGTCGCAGCCATGCTGGCGGCGATCCTCGTCTCTGGAATCGTCTCGGCCTGGGTGCTGCGCTGGCTCGAACTCGATATCCGCTTGCCGGAGCACGTCTTCGCCGGACGCCCTGTCGCCGGCCGCATCGTGCTGCGCAATCCCCGACGCCGCCTGCCGTCGTTCTCCATTCGCGTCATCTCCACGCGCAAGAAGAGAAAGAAGCCGGCGAAACAATGGCAGTGGGAAGCCACAACGTTCGCCTTCCCATTTAACCGTCCAAAAGAGCAGCAGTGGCTCCGCCTTCCTGACCGTCGGCTGCGCCGCGTGATCGTCGTGCCGCCGCCTCCCGGAATCTTTCAGGGGATGGCTTATTTCCCATTCCTGCCGCCCCAGGCCGAGGGGTCCGCCGACCTGGAACTCCGCTTCGACCAGCGCGGCCGTTATCGCGAAGACACCTTCGGTCTGGCCACGCGCTTTCCCTTCGCCTTCCTCACGAAGACACGGCATGTTTCTTTGCCCAGGGAAGTACTGGTTTATCCGCGGATCGAGGCGACGGATGAGGTGCTGGAAGTTCTGCCTCTGGTGCGCGGCGAATGGGAGAGTTTCGTCCGCGGCCACGGCTCTGATCTATATATGCTTCGCGAATACTTGCCCGAGGATTCGGCCCGCCACGTCGACTGGAAGGCGACTGCGAAGTCAGGCTCACTGAAGGTTCGCGAGTTTGCCCGCGAAGATGAACGCAAGCTGTGCATTGCCTTCGACAATCCCGAGCCCGGATCGATTTCCGAACGCGCCTACGAGCGTGCCGTCGATCTTGCAGCGTCGCTGGCCTGGCATTTCTCCACGCAAGAGGCGCAAGTCTCGTACGCTGTGCCGGGGCATCCCCGCACCCGTGATATCCACGAGTTCCTGTCCTGGCTGGCAGTGATTGAACCGGGCATGAGTGAGCCGCGACCAGGGACCTCCGGAAATCAGCAGAGAACACCCTCGGCCGAGGATGCATTGCGCAAGATGAATCTCGGCAGTTCCGACGATTACAACATCGTAATCACCGCACGCCGGCGCGGTAGTCTTCCCACGGAATTGTGGAACTCCTCGTACTTTGTATTTGTCGATGCCACCGCGCCCGCAGCAATGCCGCCAAATAGCTAATCTTCTTCCGCGGGCCACTCATAGGGAAACGCGTTCCCCGCCTCTTCTTGGCTGATCTTCACACCCAGGATCTCTGCAGCATGGGCAAGAACTGGATCCTGTTTGGCAGCCAGAGCGGTCGCAGATGGAAGAAGAATCTCGTCGGGCGTAACCCCGACATGTTCCAGGCTCTTCCCATCGGTCATGATCACGTCCCATTCGGTGATCGAGGATCCGTACAGGATGACCGTGCCGGTCCCGGATTTCTCGTCATAATGCCTGGCTTCCATAACCGCGCCCGCGGTTTTATCACCCATGACGACGCCGCGCTTCTCGAGTTGGATGATCCGCGCGAACAGTTCCGCGCAGGATGCGGATCTCGCATCCACCAACACCACTAACTTGCCCGTAAACGGATTACGCAGCGGTTTGGCGACCTCTGGCTTGGTGTCTTTTCGTCCCAAGCGGTCGCCGATCTTTATTTCCTTGTCGAACATGCCTCCCACCAGGTATTTGAGCGTTTCGATAGCGCCCCCGGGATTGCCCCGCAGGTCCACGATCAGGTTCTGGTGCTTGCGCGCCTTCGCCAGCATCTTGTCGAGGTCGCTCGTCGAGAAAAAGAATTCCGGGACTCTTAGAACCATCAACTGGTCTCCATACTCAACGACCCGCGCACGCATCAGGTGCTGCTGGTTCTCTCCCTCGCGCACCATGTCCCAAATGTCTCCCCCTCCGGACCCTCCCGTCAGATCCGTCAGCCTTTTGGTCTCGCGCATTCTTGCCATCGCCTGGACTTCACGTTCAACTCCTGACGGATCCTTCAGCCCAAGCCGCAATCCTGGTTGAGGGCGCAGGACGGTAAATGCGTATTGCATCTTCCAGAGGTTATCCCTGGTGACGGCGAAACCGTTAATGCCGACAATCTCGTCTCCCAGCTTCACGCCCTTGGTGTCGGCGTCACTCTTGGGGCGAACCTGGGTCACGAAGCAGCGGTTCCCAATCATCTGGTACTGGATCCCCAGTCTGTATCGGTAGGCATGTTGCGGAGGCAAGAAAAACGTATGCGAGTCGTTCAGTGTGTCCAGCACCTTCGCCACGTGAGACATCGCCATATTGAAGGAATTTACTTTCTCGATTTGCTGCCTGGCCTCGGTAACCTGCGCGTCAACATCCACTCCGTGGAACTTGGGATCGTAGTAGTGTTTTTTCAGATCGTCGGATACAACTTGCAGGATCTCTATGGCGCGAGCGCGTTCCAGATTGGACATCTGCTGTTGCTGCGGCCAGCCCAGTGCAGTCAACAGATAGAAGACGGCAAGATATTTTGCGGCGTGAACGGTTGCTTGACCGAGCATAGCACCCCTTACGACCTCAAGCGCGAAGAGAGAGCACCATTCCAGAACTTCGAAACAGTGGATTCTACACCTGTGGTCAATTTTTGAATGTACTCCACTGCAAGGCGTTGGAAGTCGGTTGCGATTCTGGAGAATCTTTCCATTCCACAGCCTTTTTCCCTTTCTTTCCATCTCCTTTTGGGCATATACTCGCGCCCCGGTAGATGCTCTTGGGCTGCTCGGATCTCTGGAACCGGGAGGTGTCAAATGCGTATCTGCGACCTGATCAAAAGTCAGGACACTTATCAGGCGGAACTGGGCCATACCGTGCTCGAAACAGTGCGTGCCATGGTCGACCGCAATATTGGCGCCGTCCCCGTCCTCCACAACGGCAAGCTGGTCGGAATTTTTTCCGAACGCGACCTCATGCGCCGCGTCGTGGCCGAGGGTCGCAATCCCAGCAATACCTGCATGGCCGAGGTCATGACCGACGATCCCCTCACCATCAGCATGAACGAAGAGCTCGAGAGCTGCATGGCCCTGATGCGCCGCCACGGTTTCCGACACCTGCCCGTCTGCCACGACGGCCAGCTCGTGGGCATGGTCTCGCTGCGCGACATCCTCTTACACGATTTAAATGAGAAGGATGACGAGGTCCGCATGATGCGCGCCTACATCCATTCCATGCCAGACGCCTAGCCGATCCGCTCAACCCTCGGATCTCGGGCGGCTCCTTGTGCGGTCTGCGCCTGTCCGTTTTTGTAGCCCCGCTACTCCTATCTCCATGCATCGATTACATTTCGGGCTCCCTGGGGCGCTCGGTGTTACGCCTTAGCACGAAAGTAACCTTGCGTTCGGGTATCTACGAAAGTAACGTTACTGGGGATTACCTCAGTCCATTGAACAAGGGGTGGGAAACCGCTAACGTTGCTGTACCGACCAGTCTGGTTTTTGCCTTGCCGGCTTTGCGAGATAGATGAGCGATAAACTCAAACTTTTTTACTATGCGCTTTGGATCGGACATCCCCTGCTTGAGTCGGGGATCGCGATCATCATGTTCCGGCGCGGCCTGCATCGCAAGTTTAAATTCTTCTTCGGCTACATCCTTACTCAGCTCGCTATCTTTGCCGTGCTCTTTCCCGCAACTTGGCACAATGCTTCGGCCGCATTCTACATCTACTGGATGTGCGACGCCCTCAGCGTGGCCTTCGGCTTTGCCGTGATCCACGAGGTCTTTGTCGATGTCTTCCGCGCCTTCCACACGCTCCGCGATCTAGGCACCGTGCTCTTTAAATGGGCCGGCCTGGTCATGCTGCTCGTGGCCGCCGTGGTTTCGGTCTCAACCAACTCGTCGCAGGTGGCGCCCTGGATGCAGGCCATCATCACCTTGCAGCGCTGCGTTCGCATGGTGCAGGTGGGGATGGTTCTTTTCCTGCTGTTCTTCGCGCACTATGTGGGTGTGAGCCGCCGCCAGCACAGCTTCGGCATTTCTCTTGGCTTCGGTGCTTTCGCCGTGGTCGAACTGGTGCTCATCTGCTCCTTTGTCGGCAATCACATGGGCGGTTTTTGGATGAGCCTGCTCAATATGGCCGCCTACAACAGCACCCTGCTTGTCTGGTTTGGCTACGTTGCGCTGCGTAGTCCGGCGCGCGATGCCTCTCTATCACTTCTGCAGCCCCAGCGATGGGAGCAGAGCCTCACGGACATTCATCACCCGCTTCCCGCGGATTCACTGATCCCCATGTTCGAAGGGATGGTCGACCGCGCACTCTCCCGTACGCAACAGGACGTTTCCCTGACCCAGGATGGCCGGACGGCCGCCCCTGTCGCCCGTGGAGCAGCCGCCGGAACCGGTGGCTTCAGCATTCCAATCGCACCAGCCAACTCCAAACCCTAAAGCTGGTCCTACCTGACCTCTTTCACTGCGCTTTGAACTTCCTCCCTGATTCGGGCTTGTCTGTTCTGAATTTGTAAGCTCTCCGCAAACAAATGCACTTCTGGCGAGCCTCCTGTGGAATTTGCCATCGATACTTTATGGGTGGCTTGTAAGTGACTCAGTCACAATGACGATGAGGGCGTGCGTCGAATGCGCGGGGATGAGCGAGCGAGACGCAGCTTGCCAGGTAAGATGAAAATTCTTGCACATCTACTTGACACGTGTCCTATAATTCGGCTCCGCAAAAAAGCCTTCCTCCGGGAAAGCCCTACGCGGATATAGGAGACGAACCCATGAAACGTGCAATCAGGATGTCGATCCTGATGGTAGGACTAGTGGGCACATTCGTAGCTGCTGCCGTCCAACCGGTTCCCGCCGCGGACGGTGGCCCCATACTGCTGTGCCCACCGAGAACACCAAACTGCTCATCTTCCCTGCCACCGCAGTAGAACCGGGCGCAGGCTGTGATCACAAGGTCACCAAAGTAACCTGCCGTTATTGCACTTTGGGCCGAACCATTGGGCTCGCAATCTTTGGGCTGCCGGAACTCATATACCCCGGCAGCCCCACTTTTTTGGCTTCCCAGTGGAAGAGCGGCGCTTCAGCGCCGCATAGGGGTCTCAAATCCTTGGAAGGGCTTTAGAGTGTGCGCGAGGACTCATTTTGTAGCTTCGGAGTGGCACAACACCTGCGATTTTCAGCCGCGGAGCGGCGCAAGAATGCAGCCCACGGCGAAAGACGTGGGTGCGAGTGGGAAATGATCCAGCCCCGCAGGGGCGAAAGAGTAGTTCTCACGCACACTCTTTAGCCCGTGGTCCCTCTGCCTCACGATCTTCCAATCGCGCCTTCGAGCGCGCGTCCCAACTCCATCGCGTCAAAAATCGGAGGCTGGCACGAAGATCCCGAGCACAGCACAGCGAACGACTTCCCGGAACCGAGAGCCGGAAGGTTTGGAAGGGTGGCCGCCAAACCGGGCGGAAGGTTTTCGCGAACCGCCTGGTTAGACGCTAGTCGCAGGGTGGACTTGTTGAATGCAAAAGGTGCTATCGCCGCGGATTGGAGCTTGTCCGCTCCGTCCCCATCACCTTCTTCCGCAATCACGACTACCTGCACGGGGCTCTCCAGAAAATGGACGACGGCTGTCCCATAGGTCGCAGCAAAGATCCCAAACTGCTCCGCCACGCCCGCGAAAGTTTCCAAGGTCTGCTCGGCCTTGTCACGATATCCGCCGCCGTCCGTGTAGTGATGCAGTCGCGCCAGCGCAATGGCTGCCATGGGATTTCCCGCCGGGGTCGGCGAGTCCTGCAAAGGCTTGCGCCGAGTAGCCAGCACGCCCAGGCTCTTGCCGTCGGCGGCCGGTTCGCTGTCAAAAAATCCCCCCGAAGTCCCATCGTAGAACCGCGCAATCATCGCGTCTGCGATGGCCTGGGCGAACTTGAAGTAACTGAGGTCTGCCGTCGCCTCGTAGGCATCTAGGCACGCCAGCACCGTAAAAGCATAGTCCTCAAGCAGCCCCGCAACCTCGCGATGTAAGGCCGCAGGATCAGAATAAGAAATCACATGCAGCAAAATCCCGGCTTGTTTGGACGCGGACGCCTCCCCCGCGCTCCCTTCGGATTTGCCGCGAAGCCGCCACCCCTCCGCCAGCACGCGATCCAGCGACCGCAGTGCAAACCGTCGCGCCTCGGCCAGGTTGAGCACCTTTGCCGCTTCCAGATAGGCCGAAACGCACAGGCTGTTCCATCCCACATAAACCGTCTTGTCGATGTAAGGAGTCGGCCGCTGCAAGCGCGCCGCATACATCTTCTTCTTCGCCGACGCCAGCAGTTCATTCACGCGCTCGTCCGACAGCTTCAGCCGTCGAGCGATCTCTTGCACGGAAGCCCGCGCATGCAGCACATTTTTTGCTGGATTGTGATGCATCTCCCCGACTTCGTTGACGTCGTAGTACAGCGCCGCCACCTGTGTTTCTTCGTCGGTCAGGACAGCGCGGATCTCTTCCAGAGTCCAGGTAAAGTAATCGCCGTCATCGTCCATGTTGATGTCGGCATCCTGCGAGGCATAAAAGCCGCCACGCTCGCGGTCGCTCAGCCACTCATCCATCCAGCGGATGATGTCACGTGCCACATCCGCGAAGAACTGCTCGCCCGTCGCCTGGTAGCCATGCACGTAGTTCTTGAGCAGCTCAGAATTGTCGTAGCACATCTTCTCGAAGTGCGGCACCACCCAGCGCTCGTCCACCGAATACCGGTGAAATCCGCCCGCCAGTTGGTCGTACACCCCGCCGTTAGCCATGTGCTCAAGGGTTGTGATAATCAGTTCGCGCAAGGACTCGTCCGCAGAGCTCTTTCCGGTGGCAGGGTCCATGTGGGGACGGCCGCCCTCGGCCGTCCGGAGCGAAGCTCCGTTCGTCCGTGCATACCTCTCAATCAACAAATCCAGCGCCGACGGATGCGGAAACTTCGGCGCCTGCCCAAATCCACCATTCTGCGGATCAAACATCCGGAACGCCGAAGCCCGTATCGCCGCGATCACCGCCTCCGAGACTCGCCCATCTTTTCCCGCAAACGATTCCGACTGCGCAATCGCGCTCTCCACCATCTTCGCCTGTTCGACCACATCGCCATTCTTCTCTTTGTAAGCATTGGCAATGCTCAACAACACACGCCGGAAACTGGGACGCCCGTATCCGTCAGTGGGCGGAAAATATGTCCCGCCATAAAACGGTTTCCCATCAGGAGTAAGAAACGCCGTCAGCGGCCATCCCCCCTGCCCGCTCACCGCCTGTACCGCCGCCTGGTACCGGCTATCAATGTCCGGACGCTCGTCCCGATCCACTTTCACAGCAATGAAGTTCTCATTCACAATCGCCGCAGTCTCCGGATCGTCATACGATTCCCGATCCATCACATGACACCAGTGGCACCACACCGCCCCAATGTCGAGCAGCATCGGCTTGTTCGCCTGCTGCGCAGCGGCAAACGCCTCCGCACCCCACTCATGCCACTGAATCGGCTGATGCATGGCAGATCGCAGGTACGCGGAAGAAGCGCGGGCTAGGGAGTTGAGGGTCGGCATATCCCTTCAAGTGTAAATTGTTCAGGATGGGAAAATCTTTGAACCCCAACTCCTCAGTTCACAGCCAGCATTAATTGAATGCTTTGTTGCTCGCCGGCCGCTCCGGATCCGGAAGTTGCCGTTACGGTCAACGTGTAGTTGCCGCTCGGAGTTCCGCTCGATCCGCCGCCGCTGGAGGTCCCAGATCCGCCGCACGCGGCGAGCGCCAGCAGAGTCCCGAGGATGAGAATCAATGTGATCACCCGCAGGGCGTACTGTTGGCCAATGTGGGGACGCTTAACAAAGACGACGATAGCGGCTGGAGTGAGAAAAGTCGCAAGTATCAGGAACAAAACACGATGCCCCCTCCCTGGAAAGATGAGGGGAACGGCGTTTAGCGCTCTCGATGCTGCCGTAGTGCTGACTTGAACCGATACAGTTGCCGCATTCGTCCCATCCATTGAGACCGATGCCGGAGAGACGGCGCACGTTGCATCGACAGGCGCGCCCGTGCAGGCGAGCGAGACTGCCTGCGCAAAACCCGGGGTCGGAGTGATCGTTAAGCTATACGTCGCGGAGCCTCCCGCATTGATGGTCACTGAATTCGACGATCCGGATGACACCCCGAGAGCGAATCCTACCTGTCCCAAACCCGAAAGATGGGCGATCTGCCGCCCTCCGGGCGCGCCATCAGTGATCGTGAGGGTGCCTGTGCTACTGCCCGACGCCGAGGGAGAGAATGTGACGTTGACGGCGCAGGACGTCGACACGGCGACAGCACTTCCGCAGGTGTCGGTCACAGCATAGAGAGCGGTCGCGTTGAATCCAGCTATGTCCAGCGGCCCGTTTCCGCTGTTGAGTCTCCATGTTCGAAGTGAAAACAATAGAAAAGGACCGAGGATTGTAATGCCTTCTCAAGAGAGAAGAAAGGACCGACATCACGCCAAGGGCTGGTGACTGCAGAGATTTCTACAGCCGCCGTGTGACATCTGACCTTGCGCTTCATCCTGAAATGGGTCCATGATCGCCATTACGAATGCCGTGGGCCGCGCTCAGCCCCGGCAGACTAAGTGATTTGGAATCAGGATTTTACCCGCAAGTGATTGAGCCGCAAGATATTGCGGACGATTTCCCGCTAACGGCCATTATATACTTGCCACACCTATGCACTTTTGTGCATACTGGCAATTGCCGTGACAGGGCTAGCCCTAGGTGTATCGGTTGTACCTAGGCTCATTGCGAAGAGCCTTCCGCAGTCGGCTGTAGGAGTAAACCATTTCAGTTTCGTGAGGATCCCCGAAAATATCGGTGTAGGCAACCAAGACGCTGAAAGTGGCAATGTTCTTTCCAGTCTTATCTTCCTCCGTCAAGTAGTGGTTAATATCAATCTCCAGCAATTCCTTGGGCTGTGGGCTGGGCGCAAGTATCTGATTGAGTGCCATGCCATCACTGAACCTTCGAACAGCCAAATCTTCGGAGAAGTCGGTAGCATCAGGTGGATACGAAGCGTGAACGAAACTATAACTGTTGATGTTCGCCACGCTCTTTCCGTGATTGGTAAGCATTACCTTGTGCAGTCCCTGATCTCCCCACGGGGAGAAGGAAGCGTCAACGTGGGCGCGCTCGGAATTCATCATGGTTTTTATTTGAGAGTCGATAGCGCGCGTCTGGCAAAAGAGAATCCATATACCTCCAAGGGCCACCAAAACGCCAGCGATTGTAGCTCTCATGTACCAACGGTAAAGAGAGTCATCTCTGGCATCATAGGGCTCCCTCTTTTTATTGTTGGGATCTGGATTTTCTATGTTCGATCCACCCGCAGAGAGAACTCCCTCTGGCAACGCTTTGGCTTTATTGCTATCTCTTTTTTGTGCTTCTTGATCGGCTATCCGCTTATCGAATCTTCCGTCATCGGATCTTGTTTGTGGTATGTCCATCCATGCTAATAACAGCAACAATGCGATCAAATAGAGGCGCATACTATCTCCATGAGACAACGTGAATACCTGGAAGGGGCCGAGGCACAGAAGAACTTTGAAGAAGGCATGAAGGCCCTCTTCAATGTTCCCAAAGATGCAGTTGTAAAGGCCGAGAAGAAGAAGAGGGGAAGGGCAAGACTTCTTCCCGCGCACAGAATGTACTAAAACCTGAGCATTTCGACAAGGACTAGAAGGGGACTTGCGTTTCCCCCGTCCCTGTCGGTACGTGGCGCGGCGATTGATCTTTGCCCGTTAGTTCTGAGTAGGTAAGACGGTGGCCAGCGATCTGGCGCATAGCCATCTTGAAGCGGTCGGCATCTTTCACCGGACGCTCTTTGGTGGCGCGATTGTTGTAGCGGAAAACTTGTTCGTCTACATAGCGGAACAAATGAAAAGGCTCAACAGCAACGTAGGTTCCACGAAGGCCGCGCTTCAACAGCGACCAGAAGTTCTCCAGCCCGTTCGTGTGGACGCGACCGTTAACGTACCGCTCGGCATGGTTCACAACGTCATGCACGAAGTTATAGCTCACCTTGTCGTATCCTACGGCGCTATCTGTGTATACCGTGGAGCCGTACTTGATGTTCTTGAGCAGAATAGCTTGAAGAGTCTCGCGGGTGATGTTAGGCACAACCTCAGCGCGAACCTGCCGAAGATTGCGGTCAAGGATTCCCTGCACAACGGTCTTTCCGCCATGCATCCCTCCCTGTTTCACAAGGCGCAGCTTGCGATCCTTGTGCATATTCTTTGTGAGTCCACCGACGAACGTCTCATCGGCCTCAAGTTCCGTGTCCGGTCCGCCCATCTTCGACGTAGAGCCAAACGAACGGTTGTGCAAAGCGGTACGGAGCCGTTGAAGCATAAACCATGCGGACTTCTGGGTGATACCCAGAGCGCGGTGAAGCTCCATGCTGGAGATACCGTTCTTGCAGTTGACCAGCATCCAGAAGCCCGTCATCCACTTATCCAGTCCAAGAGGCGAGTCCTCAAAGATCGTATTGACCTTGAGCGTGAATTGCTTGTTGCAGCCTCTGCACAGCCAGATGCGGCGAGTCTTGATGAAATAGTTCTTTTCAGAACTGCACCGAGGGCAATGAACCTTGCCTTCCGGCCAGCGAAGGCTAACGGCATAGTCGAAAGCCCGTTGCGGATCGGAGAAGTAAACGATGGCCTCTTGTAGGGTGCGTGGCGGCTTCATGAGAAAAGCATACGCCCTATGTTCGCGTGTGTCAAGTATATATTTACCCCGCTAACTCGATGATTCGAGGAGACCACGGGGGGAGGGGGTAGCTACCCTGAAGCCAGGAAGGTCCCAAAAAGGAACCAATTCGACGCAACGGTCGCGAATCTCCGAGCACGCAGAAAAAATATTTCGTGAAAAGTTGGCAAGGAAGGACTCAGCCTAGAAGTTGCTTCGCAATCTTGCAATAAAGATCAATCGACTCCGCCAGTTGCTTCTTCTCGATGTATTCGCCGTCGGTATGCGCCACATGAATCGATCCCGGACCGAGCAACAGCGGTTCGCCCCAGTTGGTGAGCTTCGGAATGTCGGTCGTGAACTTGGCGATCATCGTCGGCAATCCGTCGATCGTGCGGAACCGAAGGAAGGGAAGCTCCAGAGGAAACGTCACCTGCACTGGATCGCCGGCGGTCGCGAGAATCTGCCGTCGCAGCTCCTCCGAAGGACCGACGAGGCGATAGAGCAGATCCGCGTGCGCATAATCAGGAATCACATTCGGCGCGCGCCCGCCTTCAATCAGTCCAATGTTCAGCGTGCACGGACCAATCTCCGGATCGGAAGGCAGCGGCATCGCGCGCAACCGCGTAAGCGCCGGAATCAGCTTGTCGATCGCCGACTCGCCCAATTCCGGATACGCCGAGTGCGCCATTCGTCCCTTCGCTGTGACTTCCACGCGTAACGTGCCTTTCGAAGCGAGCGCGATGTGGTTCTCCGTCGGCTCGCCGTTCACGAGGAAGCGACAGCCAGAAATCTGTCCGCTCGCGACATAGTCGTTCGCCACTTTCGCGCCCAGACTGTCTCGCTCCTCGCCCACAACGAAGAGTAGCCCCACATAAATGATTTGCTCGCGCAAATGTTCCGCAGCCGCGACCTGTGCGGCGATGATGCCCTTGGCATCGCACGATCCCCGGCCATAAATGCGCCCCTCATCTTCGGAAGACGGAATGAACGGAGGAACCGTATCCATGTGCGTCGAGAACACGACTGCGGGATGCGGATGCTCGGCCCAAGTCGCGAATACATTGAAGCGATCGCCCTCGACGGGCATTTTCATTGTCTGATAGCCGAGCCGGCAAAGTTCGCCATACAGATAGTTCCCAACCGCAGATTCATTGCCGGAAATGGACTCGATGTCCACCAGTTGCCGCGTGAAGGTCACAGCGTCCATGGAGGAGAGAATAGCAGACGAAATTCCAAACCTTGACCGCGAAGCCGCGGGAAGAAAAAATCCAGGAACGAATCCCTTCGTGATACTTCGTGCCCTTCGTGGTTGAGCTCTCTGTTCCGGAATCCACTCGAACTGGCACCGCGCCTTCCGCCCTATTCCGGTGTACCGGTTTTGATAATCTGGAACCGTGATTGCCTCGAACGCCTCGAACGCATCCATCCGTTCGCTCTTCCTCGACGGTCCTTCGGGACGTCTGGAAGCTTTGCTGAACGCGGGAGCAGAAGCGCCCACGCACGCCGCGCTGGTCTGCCATCCCCATCCGCTCTTCGGCGGGACGCTGCACAACAAAGTCGTGTTTCACACCATGAAGGCGCTGAACAGTTTCGGTTTTCCGGTGCTGCGCTTCAACTTCCGTGGAACCGGATTGAGCCAGGGCGAACACGACAACGGCAACGGAGAAGTCGACGATGTCCGCGCCGCGCTCGACTGGCTTGACCGCGAGTATCACTACCTCTGATCTTCGCGGGATTCTCTTTCGGCGCCGCTGTCGGCTTGCGCGCCGCGTGCGGCGATACTCGAGTGTGTGCCGTCATCGGCGTTGGAACTCCTGTCGGGCCGGTCGTTGCAGAGAGTGAAGAGCCGCGCTCATACACGTTCGAGTTCCTCGAGCAATGCACCAAGCCAAAGTTGTTCGTCAGCGGATCGCGCGATCAGTTCGCCCCGCGCCCGAAACTGGAAGATCTCGTCAACTCAGCGGAGGAACCGAAGAAGCTGGTCATGATCGAAGGCGCGGACCATTTCTTCGAAGGACGCCTGCGCGAACTGCGCGACGCTGTAGAGACCTAGGGTGCGCGAGCAAGGGAATCTCGTGAACGACATGCGCCAGAACGCGCGCGACATCTTTCTACATGCGCTCGCGGAGGCGTCGATCGCGAAAGGTTTCGCCCGGCATGTCCACTGCGAGCGCGGAATCCTACGCGTTCGCGAGGATCTCTACGATCTGCATTCCTACTCGCGCGTGCTCGTCGTGTCTCTGGGCAAAGCTGGACACACAATGGCCGAGGCCTTGTCCGTTCAGGTGGGAGCTTCTCTCGAAGGGATCATCGCGAGTTCGGTCGAGCCCACGAGCCAGCTTCACGGATTCCGTTACTTTCGCGGCGGACATCCGGCGCCGAATGCCGAATCGATCCAGGCCGCGAGCGCGATGCTCCGCATGCTGGAAGCCCAGCCCGCAACGGCGCTCATCATCTTCCTGCTCAGCGGCGGAGGATCGTCGATTGTCGAGAAGCCGATCGACGACGAGATCTCACTCGAAGATCTCATCGCGACGTATCGCGCACTGGTCCATTCCGGCGCGCCCATCGCCGAGATCAACGCGGTCCGCAAGCATCTTTCTGCCGTAAAAGGCGGACGCTTGGCGCAAGCCGCATATCCCGCGCACCACTTGTCTCTGTTGGTGTCCGACGTTCCTGACAGCACTCCTGACGCGCTCGCTTCCGGGCCCACCATGCCCGATTCCACCACGGTCGAAGAGTGTTATCGCATCGCTGAGAAGTACGATCTGCAGAAGCAATTCCCGCATTCGACTCGGGAACTGTTTGAGCGCCACGCGCTCGACGAAACGCCGAAGTCGGACGATCCTGCATTTGTCCGCGCACGCTGGTGGCCCGTGCTCTCGAACCAGGCGGCGATTGAAGAGGCCGGCGTCGCCGCAGAACGCGCGGGCTTCATCGTGCATGTCGACAACTCCTGCGACGACTGGGACTACGCAAGAGCTGCCGATTATTTGCTGCAGCGCGTCCGCGAACTGAGAATGCAGTTCTCCCCGGTGTGTCTCATTTCCGGCGGAGAAGTTACGGTGAAAGTGACCCATGGCGGAGTCGGCGGGCGTAACCAGCAGTTCGCGCTAGCCTGTGCGGAACAGATCGCAGGTCAGAACATCACAGTCCTGAGCGCGGGAACCGATGGAGTCGACGGAAACAGCTCTGCTGCTGGAGCGGTTGTCGACGGAACGACGGTCGAGCGCGCGCGAACTCGCGGACTCGACCCGCAGGCTGCGCTTGCCAGCTTCGACGCGTATCCGTTGTTTACCGCACTTGGAGATGCGATCGAGATCGGACCGACTGGAAATAATCTGCGAGACTTGAGAATCCTGCTGGCGTACTAAGCTTGAACTTGAGCCGCCGGGCTTTGCCCTGGCGGGACAGCCGAGGCGGCTGTCCCCACCTGGGCAGTGACTACGCGGTCTTCTGCATCTTCTCCATGGCTTCGTCCATGCCCTTTTTCATCTCGTCCATCGACAGGTCCTTGGTGTGCGTGGCAATCGACCACTTGTGCCCGAAAGGATCTTTCAGCTTGCCGTAGCGGTCGCCCCAGAACTGGTCGGTGACGGGCATTTCCACCTGGGCGCCGGCCTTTACTGCACGATCGAATGCTGCATCGACGCCGTCCACATAGATGTGCAGGCCCATGCCTGCGCCGCCGTTGCTCAGCGGAGAGATCGCTCCGAATTCCGGATACTCGTCGCCCAGCATGATGATCGAGTCGCCGATCTTCAATTCCGCATGCATGACCTTGCCATCCGGGCCTTTCATGACGCCGCGCTCTTGTGCGCCGAACGCCTGTTTATAGAATTCGATGGCGCGCATCGCGTCACGGACGGTGAGAAATGGTGTGAGTGTGTGATATCCATCAGGAATTGGTTTTACAGACATAAGAACCTCCTAGGCAGGAAATTTCAGGAACGCAGTTTACACCAAGAACGGCCGCGTGATGTTAAGGGAGTATGACGGAAAGCTCTGTGGGAACATGCGGGAAGCAAAACTGCATGGCGACGAAGCAAAGCCAGAGGAGAACCGATGAGACAGACAATTGTCTGGTGTTTGTCTTTAGAACGGCTGGCGCTTGCTCGAAATCTTCCAGCATTCGAGACGCTATCGGGAGCGCGGGCGAGACGCCCCTTCGACAAGCTCAAGGCAGGCTCTCTCGACAGCCGGCGGGACGCCGGCGCTACGTAGACTGCTAGAAGAATCTGGTCACGCCTTCTTCCATTACGACTACTTTGTCTTTTGTCCCGGCTGCCTGGGCTTCCTGCTCGAGCAGTTGCAGTGGTTCATCGACCGGTTCGTGCGAGAGGCGGAAAGTTCCGTAGTGCATCGGGACCATCCAGCGCGATTTCAAATCGAGGAAAGCGCGCATGGCGTCGGCCGGATCAGCATGAACATTGCGGAACGTTGAGGGATTGTAGGCGCCGATCGGAAGCAATGCGAGTTCGGGAGCAAGGCGGCGTCCAATCTCGCTGAACCCCGGGAAGTAGGCGGTGTCTCCGGCGTGATATACGGATTGTTTGCCCGACTTCAATACATAGCCGCCGTAACCGCGGTGCGAATCTTTCAGAATGCGGGCGCCCCAGTGGCGCGACGGCACATGCGTCACCGTCATGTTGCCGCGCCGCGAAGTCTTCCACCAATCCAGTTCAATGATCTCCGCGAAGCCCAGATCGGAGACCAGATCAGAAACATGCGTCGGAATAATGATTGATGGCGCCACGCCACGGGTGCGCAAATTGTTCTGCACGAGCGCACGAAGCGACGGGCGATGCAGATGATCGAAATGGGCGTGCGACACCAGAACCAAGTCGATGGCCGGCAGATCGGCAATGCGAAGGCCGGGACGGCGCAGCCGCTTTAACACAAACAGCCAGCGCGCAAAGTTGGGGTCAATAAGGACGCTCTGCCCGCCCATCTGAACAAAGAAGCTGGCATGGCCGATGAACGTGACCCCTAGCTCTCCACTGGTAGCGAGTCGCGGTTTGTGGGTCTGACCCTGGCGCGGAGTCACCGCAGAGTGGCGCACCAGGCGTCCGAACTGGGTAGCGCGTTTCCGAAGAGCCGGATTGCGAAGTGTTTGCTTAATCATCCTGCTACAGAACCTGGGGGTCGGAGCGAAGCAGCCTCAGCCCAATACTAATCCGAATCGCAGCATCGAACAGAGTGATAAGGACGGTGCGCCGAACTTATTTACTGAACTGTAATTTTAGATGAAGGAACGGGAAGACTTGCTGCTTTTTACTTTTCGATTCGGTACGGTAGTAATGTAGGGCGCGCTACAGATTTAGAAACAAAACCGCCAGCGAGTGCCGGCGGCTTTGATCGAAGACGCGGTCAGCGCCGAGTGAGATGGCCAAGAGGCTGCCGAGCTTTGCTGGGCCTATCACGCACGCCGCTATTGCGCTTCCGTGTTGGGGATCCAGCGCGAGCGTGGTATTTCGCGCTCTCCTTCGTCGTCATAGAAAAACTTCATCTCATGATCGGATTTGGCGTCAGGCACCGGGTGATCGTCGACGGAACTGAAGCGCGGCGCATCGTTCGAAACCGCAAGCGGAGCTTTGGTCGTGAACATCGATTCGTTCAGCGTTGTGCCAGTCGGCGCCAGCGCTCCGGCGAAGACCCCGAACGCGTTGCCGTTCGAATAGGAGACGCCGACATAGTCCGCAACCATCGGTCCGTTGTCAGAAACCGGCAGCCAGGCCAGCTTCATGGGGCCACCAAGTTTTGTGCCGGCGGTCCATGTGGCGCCGCCATCCGTGGACGTGGTGAAGCCGACGTCCAACTGGCAAGTGCTGGCGGTGCACTTCGCTGTCGGATAGTAGTAGTAAACGATCGTGAGATGCGCGTTCGCACCGGAAGTCGCAGGATCCACGCCAATGCCAGGGATGAAGTGATCGACGGTGCTGGTGACAGCATCGATAGGAATCCGAGTCACCGCGCTCCACGTCTTGCCGTTGACAGAACTGCTCATGACGACGTCATTGGCAGCGCAGCCGGATCGAAAGCGGCAATCCGACCATACCACGAAGACCTTGCCGGCCCCGTCGATACTCGCGGAAGGCAAATTCGGATTGCGCAGGCCGCCGGCCACAAAGTGGCTGTCGATGCTGGCAATGGCTTGACTCTTGCCCCAACTCTTGCCTCCGTTGGTGGAGCTGAATACGTCGATGCCTCCGCCTTCGAAGGGCACGACGATGGTACCGTTCGGTTGCACGACCGGTTCGCCGCCCAGGCCCCCAGCGTGGTCGGAGGAGGCGAGCCCTGGACCCCAGGTTTGCCCGCCATCGCTCGAAACGCTCATCAGAACATCACCCGTGCCGAAGGCCTGATCCCATTCGGTGTAGCAGTTTCCATAGTAGGGACTGGTGGTGGTGTTGTCGCAAACGGACCAGTTCTTGTCGTCGAGATGAGTCTTGTCGATGAGGATGGGATTGCTCCAGTTCAGGCCGTTGGCAGAGCGGCTGACCGCCACATCGCCGATCAATCCGGAGGAGTCGCTGAGTCCGGCGAGGGGCAGCGTCGAGATGAGCCATACGCCGTGCTTCGCGTCGTAGGCGACGGAGGGATCGGCGGCTGCCCCGTACGATCCACCCTTGTAGTTGACCGTGAGTCCGGGAAGATTGCCGTAGTGCCATGTTTTGCCGCCATCGGTCGAAGTCGAGAAACCCACATCGCCACTGCCCCACCCGATGCTGCCCGGACGCCGCGCAACGTGGAAGGTGGTCACGATCGTGTTGCCCCAGGCGAACATGTCGGGCTCAACTTCGGTCCGGTGGTCGCTGTCGGTGTTGGTGAGGTTGTCGACGCTGATTCTCGCCAGTCCGGTTTGAGCGCGCACCGGCAGCGCAAGAGCGATAGAGAAGGCGAGGAGGGTCAGGACGGCGAACACGACACGTCCGCGAAGGAAAGAGCGCAGCGACAGTTTCATCGGAAGGGTCCTTGGAATGCCGGATATGATTCGCAGGGAATTGCTGAATTCGTCGAGCGCGGACGAGTTCATCTCGCGAACTATACCCGATAGTTTTGGTGGTGTCGATGTGAAGGATTTTTCACATGGCAGGAAGTGGTTGGTCGAGCAGCCCTCGTTGGTGCGTCAATCGGGAAGCCATGAGAATCGGTCGACCGCGATTCTCGCCGGTAGTGGTGCAGTCTGGCCAATTACACAATTTCGTCATCCCGAGCGGAGCCGTTTTCAGGCGTAGCGAAGAGCCTGCCCTGAGCGCAGTCGAAGGGATCTCCCGCTTATCCGGCCTAATGCACAAGCCAAAACCTGCCTCACTGCCATTTCCCCCTTGCTTGACCTTGATCGCGCTGGTCATATCTAATCCGAGGACGTTCCTTATTCCGTTCCACTCTGAACGAAGGAGAAGTGCGCATGCGAGTCGCGTTTTTGGGGTTGGGAATCATGGGTCACGCGATGGCAACGAACCTGGTGAAGGCAGGCCACGAAGTAACGGTGTGGAACCGCACGCCGGGCAAACTGGTGGAAGGCGCCGGGGTTGCTCCGACGCCCGGGGCGGCGGCGCAAGGCGCCGAAGTAGTATGGCTCTGCGTGGCGGATACAGACGCGGTCGAAGGCGTGATTTTTGGCGCCGACGGCGTCGAGGCTTCGCTGGCTAACGGCGCGATCATTGCCGACTCGAGCACGATCTCTCCTTCGGCGACGGTGAAGTTCGCCGAGCGGGTGGCGGCGAAGGGTGTGAGTTGGGTGGATGCTCCGATGACAGGATCGAAGATCGGCGCCCGCGACGGGACGCTGGTGTTCATTGTTGGGGGAAGCGAAGAGCCAGTGGAACGGCTCAAGCCCTTGTTTGCGGCCATGGGAAAAAAGATTTTCCGCATGGGCGAGACTGGCAAGGGGCAGGCCACGAAACTCGCCATGAACCTGCAGATCGCGATGATCTTTGAGGGATTCGCCGAGGCGTTGACGCTGGCTACCAAGTTGGGTGTGGATCCGCAACAACTGCTGTCTCTGATTGAGGCCACCATGGTGCGGTCCGGGGTGGTCGACTACAAGGGTCCGTTCATTCTGCAGCGCGACTTTACCCCCAATTTCCCGTTGCGGCTGATGCACAAGGACATTCGTCTGACGCTGGACGCGGCACGAGAGGCGCGCGTGAAACTGCCGGGTTTGGAAACCGTGGAAGAAATCTACGAGATGGCTTCGGAAGACGGAAACCGCGACCTCGACTACGCGGCTACCCTCACGCTGCTGGAGAAATGGGCGGGAGTGCAGGTCAAAGGGAAGGCCGCGTAAGGCGGCTGATGCAAATTCCCGCGACGCTTCGCACGTGAATTCCGCGTGTCCAGGTCGCTGTTCGCAGGTCCCTCCGCGAACAGGAAAAACACCCCGATCCTACCCATCGAATGCCAACCGTTGTGACCTTTCCGTTACCGCAGTAATGCCCCAAAAATCGTTATTACACAAGTATTACAGTCACTCTGGCTATCCCTTGGTAGCTTAGCTGTGGGGCTGATCGAACTCACACAACCACGAAACGGGGACCTTCCTTGGATATGGAACTGCAAGATCTGGAAAAACGGCAAGCGGAAAAAGGCGAAGTAAATTGGATCACGGCAGCGTTCATGGCCGCGTTTCACGTGGGGGCCATCGCCGCCCTTTTCTTTTTCACCTGGAAGGCGCTGTTCGTTGCAATGTTTCTGTGGTGGATCTCGGGCAGCCTCGGCATCGGAATGAGCTATCACCGTCTTCTGACCCATCGCGGGTTTAAGACTCCGAAGTGGGTGGAATATTTCCTGACCGTGTGCGCCACGCTCGCTCTCGAAGGCGGGCCGATTTTCTGGGTGGCGACGCACCGCATTCATCACCAGTATTCGGATCAGGAAGGCGACCCGCATTCGCCGATCGACGGCAAGTGGTGGGCGCACATGGGATGGATTCTCATGGGCAAGTCGATGCACCATGACACGACTACCCTCTCCCGCTACGTCCCTGACTTGGCCAAGGACAAGTTCCACGTCTGGATCACGAAATATCATTACGTTCCGCAGGTGGTCGTCGGTATTGCCCTGTATGCGATTGGCGGGTTGCCCTGGCTGCTGTGGGGTACGTTCATGCGCACGGTGGTTGGTCTGCACGCGACCTGGCTGGTGAATTCGGCGACGCATTCGTGGGGCTCGCGGCGTTTTGCGACTCGCGATCTCTCGACCAACAGTTGGTGGGTAGCGCTGCTCACGTTCGGCGAAGGCTGGCACAACAATCATCACGCGCATCCGACGGCCGCGCAGCATGGCTTCACCTGGTATGAAGTCGACATGAACTGGTACGGAATTTGGCTGCTCAAAACGTTTGGCCTCGCTTGGGACATTAAGCGCGTAAAGCTGGACGAAGTGGAGCGCGGTTTAGTACCGACTCCAAACGGGCGCCTGATTACGGCAGCTCTGCCGGAAGTTTCTATCGCAGCGGGAGACTAGCTTCTCCTCCGCAGAATGAGATCAGCCCTGGCCTTTCGGCTGGGGCTTTTTCTTTTGCGCCGAACCCCGCTTTTGCGCACATTGGCCAAAGGCTGAAGGAACCTGTCTGGCCTTGATCTTCGAGATTACCTTCTCGGCAGTTGGGCGCAAGGCACGGCCCATCACGCGGTAGAATCAGGGCGAAGAACAGCCATGCGCATCTCAAGCCGCCGCGGAACCATCGTCTTCTTTCTCTGCCTGGGCATTGGCCTGGTGGCGCTGGCGGTTGCTCTGAACGTCGGATGGATCATCCTCAACTGGCGGGAGGGAGTGCTGCTGTTCTTCGGCATCGTCTTCTTCGCGCTGATTATTGCCGGCATGGTCGTCAACACGATTTTTCTGGTGCGTGAACTGCGGCACAGTGAGCAGCACGACAGTTTCATTAATGCCGTGACCCACGAACTGAAGACGCCGGTAGCGTCGATCAAGCTTCATTTGGAGACTTTGCAGCGCCGCGACTTGCCGGAAACGCAGAAGCAGGATTTTTACCGGCTGATGCTGAGCGATACGGACCGCCTGACCGAGACGGTGGAACAAGTGTTGCGCGCGGGACGAGCCGGCGACAAGAAGGCAGGCAAGGACAAGGCGGAGGTCGATTTCGGGCAACTGGTGCGCGACTGTATGGAAGCGACCAGGGCGAGGCATCACTTGCAACCGGAGGCGATCCGGTATCAGGAGATGACCAGCAACGGAAACGGGTTGGTGGTAAGGGGCAGCGCGGAAGATTTGCGGACGGCGGTGAGTAATGTACTCGACAACGCCGTGAAGTATTCGGGGGAGACTGTCGACGTGCGAGTGCAGCTCGAATCGCCTGACGAAAAGCACATTGTGCTGCGCGTGCAGGATCAGGGAGTGGGCATTCCTGCCGACGATATGAAGCGCATCTTCAAACGCTTTTATCGCGTGACGCACCGGTCGCTCGCTCACGTGAAAGGGACAGGCCTGGGGCTCTTCATCGTGAAAGCGATTGCGCAGAAGCACGGAGGCAAGGTCTTTGCAGTCAGCGAGGGCGAAGGGCAGGGTACAACGATCGTTCTCGAACTGCCGAGGTGGGAAGAATGAGCCGGGTGCTAGTCGTGGAAGATGAGGCGCATCTGGCGCAAGGACTGCGCTTCAACCTCGAGGCCGAAGGGTACGCGGCGGAAGTGGTAGGCGATGGGGAGGCTGCGACGGATCGGCTCTTGGGAAAGAAGGAGAATTTTGACGCCGTGGTGCTCGACATCATGCTGCCGGGGAAAGATGGATTCAGCGTGGTGTCGGAGTTGCGTGCGGCGCGGAACTATGTGCCGGTGCTGATGCTTACGGCGCGAGGACGTCCCGAGGATGTGCTGAAGGGCTTTGCGTCGGGGGCGGATGATTATCTGGCGAAGCCATTTGATCTTTCGATTCTGCTGGCGCGGCTACAGGGATTGCTAAGGCGCAGCCAGTGGATTCGCGGAGGGCAGCCGTCGGGTCCGAGTGAAGCGCGGGCTGACGCGAGTGCGGTCGGGGACTTCGGGACATTTTCGTTTGCCGGGAAGACGATCGATTTTGGCGCGCTGGAACTGCGGTCGGGAGAGAGCACGATTCATCTAACGCTGATGGAGTCGGAACTGCTGCGGCATCTCGTACAGAACGACGGCAAGATCGTCTCGCGGAAACAGATTCTCGAAGAAGTGTGGGGCCTGCACGAGGATACCGACACGCGTGCCATCGACAATTTTGTAGTGCGCCTGCGGCGGTACATCGAGGATGATCCCGGGAAGCCGCGGCATCTGCTGACGGTGCGCGGTGTGGGATACAGGTTCCTGGCCAAGCCCGAGAACGGGTGACAGAATTAGCACGTGGTTCTGCATTCATCTCTAAGGTCAGATGTGATCTGTCTGGGCGCCGCGTTGGTGGAAGAGCGGTCCTTTCAGGGCCGCGTCAGAGGTCCAGAATCAGGGAGTGCTTCAGTGTCCGTGAGAACTCGTTTTGTAGATTTTGGAGTGGCACAACACCGGCGATTTTAAGCCGCAGCGCGGCGCAAGAATACGGCCCACGGCCAAGCCGTGGGTGCGAGTGGGAAACGATCCAGCCCCAGAGGGGCGAAAGATCAGTTCTCACGCGCTCTATTCAAGCCCCTGGGATCCGTCGCCTTCAAAGCGCCGCTATTCCACGGTGGTGTAAGTGGTGTTGACGCAAAGAAGTTACGGCTGTCGGTGAGCCTGTTCGTTGGTGGTACGGCTGCGACCTGTTCTCCTGGCTTATGCGCGGCACAATTCTGCCAGCAGCGTCTCCCTGCGCTGAAGCGCGATGCCGTCGATGCGGCTTAAAACAATCACATAAATTGGAATCGAGATCGCCGCGAGTATCAGGAAGATCAGCGTGGCGATCCACAGATTGTTGTAGAGGCGCGCGATCATAAAAGCTGCGATCCCAAAAGCTACGATTACGATTTGAACGCCGAAGCTGGCGAGGACTGTCGTCTGAGAAACGTTCTGGCGCCCGAACGTCGAGAAGTCGCGCTTCTTGGGCGAATACATAGAGAGCAGGTTGCCGGCGGCGAAGTTCAAGGGTGCGGCGAATAGAAGGCCAGCCAGGGTCGCAATCGTTACGGCGAGATGCGGCGGCCCGTAGAGGTAGGAGACGGCGATCCACGCGAACGCAGTATTGAAGATGAGGATGCTGGCGTGCGTGATGTTCTTCGCCAGCACGATCTGGCGGAATGTCACCGGCGAGGCGTAGAAGAACTGCATCCCGGCAGAGTCTCCGCCGAAGCTGTTGAACACCAGATTGGTAAGCACCAAGATCGCGTAAGCGGCCGCGCCGGGAAAAGCCGTATCGGGCGCGCGACTGAAAGAACTGGAGTGCCGCATGGGATTCATCGGTCCCATGCGGAAGATGATCAGCATGAAGACAGGCATGATCAAAGTGAGCAGCATGGGGCCGCTGCGAGCCAGGTAGCGGACTTCTTTTTCGAAGACGGCCGCGACCGACGGCGAAAGTCCGGGCAGGTTCCATCCCATTTGCAGGCCTTGCGCCTGCGCCACTTTCGGGCGCGCTGCCGCCTCGCTGAGATTCTCCCCGCGAAATTGAGCCCGCAAACGAAGGTGGAGCAGGGCTCCAATTGCCATCGTCACCGCAGCGAGAATAAGCAGGGAAGTGAGGCCGGTGAGGAAACTGCCATGCGCCATCTGGGCAATCGCATTGGCGGCGATGCCGGGCGGCAATATCGCCTGCACTCGCGCGGCGAGTTGAGTCGCCTGGCTGAATTCCGGGTGCGGGCCTTTGCCGAAGTGTTCGACGGCTGGGCCGATCAACTGAAAGCTCAGCATCGCCAGAATGAAAAGTACGCCCATGATCTCGCGCGTGCGGCGCTGCGCCAGCCAGCGTTCGAGCCAGGCGAAGACGGTCTGCATCAAGACCAGATTGAAGAGAACGAAAGTCAAAAGGACGAAGAGCGCCCAGGGAAACAGAGCGGGGCGAGCGAAGGTCGTGCCCAGCAGAACTCCAAACACGGCCACGCTGCCGAGCGCGCTGGCAGGATCGAAATATCCGTAGGCCAGGCGAATCAAAAAGAACGACCGGTACGTCAGAGGGAAACGTAGCAATTCGCTGGAGTCGGGATTGTTGGTGAAGGCGGTCGCCATCACAGGAAACACTTGCCAGAAGAAAAAGATGGGCCACAAAACCAGCGCAAGATATTCCGGCTGGCCCTGAGAAACGACGTACCACGAAGTTCCGGTGGCAGCGGCAAAGCCGCCGAAGCCGCCGAGGGAGAAAGCCGCCGTCACAATAATGCGCGACACCAGTTCCGTTTTGCCGCGCTTGCTGCGCAGGCGGTTGACGAACATGCGCCAGCGAAGTTCGGCGATCGCGGTGAGCTGGGTTGAAACTTCGGGACGCGCCATTTTGGATGGCCTCAATTCTTGCACATCCGCGCCGAACGCGCATCAGCGTAACCCATTGTGGCAGAACGCCTTCCGGCGCGAAATCGAGATCGGCCCCAGCTTTTGGTGATTCTGATCACAATCGGGAGTGGGGCGGCTCACGGCCCGTGATGAACTGCCGATGAGAACCTTAAGGTGCAGAGCGAAAGAAGAATATGACACCGGATCCGATGCCACTGTGGGATACCATGACCCACCCTTTCACCAGCGCGCTGGAGTTTGCCTTTGGTTGCCACCATGCCAAGCTCAGCCGCGTGTTTACCATCGATGAGCACACCTACAAGGTTTGCTG
The DNA here is from genome assembly GCA_963844525.1 of uncultured Acidobacteriaceae bacterium. Taxonomy (GTDB): domain Bacteria; phylum Acidobacteriota; class Terriglobia; order Terriglobales; family Acidobacteriaceae; genus Sulfotelmatobacter. The sequence goes on from CAWJOM010000001.1 coordinate 557,040, forward strand.
CGGATGTGGCGCGCGCTTCGACTATTCGCTGCAAACCATGTCGATCATGACGCACCACAAGTTCTTCCCGGCTCTCAGGCGGCTGCGCGCTGGACGCATTTATCGGCGCAGGAGAGTCCTTCGCCGCACCGCTCGCTCTTAGAACGTTCCCTTCGAAACGGCAACTTTCATCCCAACCAGGATAATTCCTGCTCCGTGCGGCGCTCGCCGCCCACGATGCGCAGGAAGAGTTGTTCCAGCGTTAACTTCTCCCCGGAGGCTAGAGCGCCATCGCCGGCGGGCGTGTCCGCTGCGACTCCTGCGCGAAGTTCTTCGAGCGATCCCTGCGCGACCAGTCGTCCCTGACTGATGATGGCGACGTGGCTGCACAGCCGCTCGACGATTTCCAGCACATGCGAGGTCAGGAAGATGGTCGCTCCGCGGGCGATCATGCCTTGCAGCATCGATTTCAGCGTACCCGCGGCGATCGCGTCCACGCCTTCGAAGGGCTCGTCGAGGAACAAGACCTTCGGCCCGTGAATGACTGCGGCGGCGAGCGCTAGTTTCTTCTGCATCCCGTGGGAATAATCCGTCACAAGTTTTTTCGGCTGGTCCGCAAGTTGCATGAACTCGAGCAACTCGGCGGCGCGCTTGGCTGCCGTGGTGCGGTCGAGTCCGTACATGCGTCCGGCAAAGCTGAGGAACTCCGCGCCGGTGAGCCGGCCGAACAGAGCCATGCCTTCGGGGACGACTCCGATCTGCCGCTTGACTTCGACGGGATGCGCGTTGAGATCGATGCCGAGGATTTCGATGCGCCCGGAACTGGGCGCGAGCAGCCCGGTCAGCATCTTGATCGTGGTGGATTTTCCCGCACCATTCGGGCCGAGGAATCCGAAAAATTGTCCCGGAGCAACCTGCAGGTTAACGCCGTCGACGGCCACGAGTTCGCCGAAACGTCGCGTCAGGCCTTGGGTAGAGATGGTCGGTGCGAGATCCATTCAGTCTTCGAATCTAGCATATTGGCGCGGCGCTGCTGCTTGTGCTATCTGATTTTGCTGTGGACGTTGATTCAAACCCGCTTGGCGGACGGAATTCTCGGGCGGTGGCCCAGACTCTGAATTGCCGAAGTTACCGCAATTATGGGTGCTCCGTCCTTCGCGTACGTTGCGAAGAGCCTGCCCTGAGCCTGTCGAAGGGGCGGATGCCGGACTGCCAACAGTGAATCGTTTTGGCTCGATCGGCTCAAACGAGCCGTCAGAACCTATCCCATCGGCAGCATCGTACCCGCCCTTGCGCAAAACGCAAGGCCGGGGCACCCGCAGCAGCAAAACTGGAAGGAAAAAGGGACATGAAAGAGCGGGCCACGCAATATAAAAGGGCGCCCCTTTCGGAGTAGGCTGCAGTTGCTGTGGCAACAGTAACTACGGCAAACGAAAGGAACACCCATGGAGAGTATTAAGTACATTGGCTTGGATGTCCACCAGAGCACGATCAGCGTGGCCGTGCTGAATGCGGATGGCAAACTGACGATGCAGTCGGTGATTGCGACGAAAGCGAGTGCGGTGCTGGATCTGCTGAAGGGAGTGCGCGGAGTGCTGCACGTCACCTTCGAAGAAGGGACGTACTCGGCCTGGCTCTGCGACGTGGTGGTGCGAGAGGTGGCGCGGGTGGTGGTGTGCAATCCGCGCAAGAATGCATTGCTGAAGTCGGGCAACAAGAGCGATCAGATCGATGCGCGCAAACTGGCGGAACTGCTGCGGGCCGGGATGCTATCGCCGGTGTATCACGGGGAGCAGAGCACACGCACCTTACAGCAACTAGTAGCCAGTTACAGCGCACTGACCGAAGACACCGGGCGTGCGATGCGGCGGATCAAAGCACTCTACCGCAGCCAAGCGATTGCGTGCGCGGGCAAGAAGCCGTTCGGGAAACGGCACCGCGGGGAATGGTTGGCGCGGCTGACCGAAAGCGGGCAGCGGCGGCGTGCGGAGTGGCTGTACCAGGAATTGGATGCAGTGCAGGTTTTGCGACGGGAAGCCCGCCAAGCGGTGATGGTGGAGTGCCAGAAGAATCCGGCCGCGAAGGTACTGCGATCCATGCCGTTCTTCGGTCCGCTGCGGGCGGCGGTTCTGATCGCGCGGGTGCAGACGCCGCACCGCTTTCGGACGAAGCGACAGTTCTGGACCTACTGCGGTCTGGGACTGGAGACGCGCAGCAGCGCCGACTATGTGGAGAAAGACGGGCAAATCTTGCGACGGCGCAAGCCAGTGTACATCCGCGGGTTGAACTGGAACTACAGCCATGAGTTGAAGAATGTGTTCAAGAGCGCGGCGACGACGGCAAGCGCGATGAACGGTCCGTTTCGCGCGTTCTATGAAATGCGAATCGCCAACGGGATGCTGCCGGCCATGGCGCGACTCACGCGGTTTATGCCACTTCCATAAATAGCACGCTAGATGGCACGCTCTATGCGCTGAATGCCGAAACTGGAGCTCCAGTCTGGAGTTCTACTGGTGTCTACATGTACTCGCCCGCAATCGCGAATGGGGTACTCTTCATCGGCGGTGGCTACGGCGACAACAATCTTTACGCGCTGGACGCGAAGACCGGCGCCAAGCTGTGGAAGTACACCACCGGCGGTATTGTCCAGTCCGGGCCTGCAGTGGCCAATGGGGTAGTTTACGTTGGCTCGGACGACCGCAAAGTGTACGCATTGAACGCCGAGACTGGCACGGTACTGTGGAGCTACACCACTGGATTCGTCGTTGAGTCCTCGCCCGCCGTCTCGAATGGCCACGTTTTTATCGGCTCAGAGGATGGAAAGATATACGCGTTCGGACTGTCGTCGCAATAGATTCGTCCGATCTGCTGGAAACGGGCTGCCCCACCCTTTCGATTGGTGTAGCCCTCATCGTACTGGCTTTCGGAAAGCCCACAGGACAGAAGGTAGCGTACCCCCGCGCAACTGTTGAAACATCTCCCATAGCACTCACTGACCTTGGGGGCGGTGTTAGGCTTTGCACATGGTAGCGACCGTGACGACCTCACAGGAGTATGGTATCTGGTTCGCAATTGCAGCCGTGGCTTACTTCGCTTATAGGCTCCTGAGCAGTGCTCGAACCGAGGAGCGCAGACGGCATGAACAGGGCCGACCGCACACAATAAGAGATACTGCGTTGCTGCTCTTAGCTGCCTTGTCTGTCGTCGGAGTGCTTCTTTGCGCTATTCTTCTCAAGCCTCTGAACGTGCTGGTTCATTCCCGAACCGGGTTCGCTGCGATTATCGTCCTAGTTGGCGGCGGCCTAACGTACCTTTTCAATCGCAGACGCGCCCCTCATTCGTGATAGTTGTCGTTACATCTCTATATCACTCTTTGACGTTAATGCGATTGGGACACGTACCCGGTCCCATAAGAAATTGAAGGGCTTCGGGAAGGCGGGCTTGCCATGCTTCCTCATTATGTTCTGCCCCGGGAACGATGAAAAGGCATGTATTGGAGTTCTGGCCGACTGCCTTGGCGAGCCGGTTCACGTCATCAACCATCTCGCGCTTAGCGTGCCCTTTCCCCTCCCGTGTGCCCGCACCTATGTACACCCGTCGCGGCCACTGGTGAAATCCCGTAGATCGCCGGAGAAGTCGGTCGTTATCGATGTACAGTGATGGACTCTCCAACAAGAGCCACCTATACCTTCCCGTGCGTTCTAAAATCGTGTACAACGCGATGGCTGCACCGTAGGAAGCTCCGGCGAGTCCGACCGAGTCCTGGGCAATACGGTATCTGGATTCGACGAGAGGGCGTACTTCTCGCTCCAGAAAGTCTGGGAATTGGTTACCATGCGGCGGGGGAATAGCTGGGATGAAGGAATTATCCGGATAAGGCAAATATTCATCCGCACGGTCGGACATTGGATTTTTGGATTCGAGTGTAGACCCACCGTTGTCGATACCTACGAAAATGGTGGCAGGAATTTTGCCTTCCCGGATCAACTTTTCAGCAGTTGCATCGAGATGGCGTCCATGAAAAGTAGCGATACCATCGGTAAAATAGAACACCGGATACTTGGATTCAGCCTGCGCTCCATCGTCGTATCCCGATGGCAACCACACTCTGATCGTGCGCGTGTTTCGGAAGATGTTGCTGTGGAGCGTGAGCAAGTCGATTCGGGGGGCCGAGCCGAGTTGGCGTGGTGGAAGGACATCGTGCCTTGAAACCCCGATAAGACTAACGGTCAAAAACCAAATGAGAATTCGAGCAGTCATATGAAATTAGACGACAAGCGGATCGCAGCGTCACCACGGCGGCGGCAGTGATCATGGGGTGGAGAAATATCCCTATTGCACTCAAATGCTTGAAGCGGGATTCTGAGTGAAAAATGGGCGGGTTCTATAAAAGGGGATGTCAAGTAAAAACACTTTACCCTTTGCAGGGAGTTTTGTTTTTCCTGCATCCAGTCCCTGCCGACGACTCCACCGCGCTTTGATCGCGTTGTTCACAACACCACGCATTTCCGGATCAACCAGAGGTTCGTTCGGGTCTTGATCTGAGCGCCGACAAGCAACTCGGTGGCAGCATGGCCAACCATGGTTCTATCTGAGGCTCGCGCCGTGGCGCGGCACTATGGCTTTGTTGGGTTGTCCGAGGGAGCATATGGTGGCCCATGAGACTTGTTCGTCTATCCCGCCCAGGATACTTACCCTCGAACCCGTGCGCGCAGCTCTCCAACCTTCGAATGTCAGGGTTCTCGTTTCCGGACTTCGTGGTGGTGCGCGCTTATGCTGCTTGTGGCATCAGATGTTCGGCTGCGAACGTCTCTCCTCTCTTCCACAAAATCAGTGCAATCGCCGCCATCTTGCGGGCCAGCGTGAGTCGCGCCATGGCCGGCAGCATCCCGTTGGCGATTCGCATTTCATAGAACGCGCGAAACGGACCGTTCATCGCGCTTGCCGTCGTCGCCGCGCTCTTGAACACATTCTTCAACTCATGGCTGTAGTTCCAGTTCAACCCGCGGATGTACACTGGCTTGCGCCGTCGCAAGATTTGCCCGTCTTTCTCCACATAGTCGGCGCTGCTGCGCGTCTCCAGTCCCAGACCGCAGTAGGTCCAGAACTGTCGCTTCGTCCGAAAGCGGTGCGGCGTCTGCACCCGCGCGATCAGAACCGCCGCCCGCAGCGGACCGAAGAACGGCATGGATCGCAGTACCTTCGCGGCCGGATTCTTCTGGCACTCCACCATCACCGCTTGGCGGGCTTCCCGTCGCAAAACCTGCACTGCATCCAATTCCTGGTACAGCCACTCCGCACGCCGCCGCTGCCCGCTTTCGGTCAGCCGCGCCAACCATTCCCCGCGGTGCCGTTTCCCGAACGGCTTCTTGCCCGCGCACGCAATCGCTTGGCTGCGGTAGAGTGCTTTGATCCGCCGCATCGCACGCCCGGTGTCTTCGGTCAGTGCGCTGTAACTGGCTACTAGTTGCTGTAAGGTGCGTGTGCTCTGCTCCCCGTGATACACCGGCGATAGCATCCCGGCCCGCAGCAGTTCCGCCAGTTTGCGCGCATCGATCTGATCGCTCTTGTTGCCCGACTTCAGCAATGCATTCTTGCGCGGATTGCACACCACCACCCGCGCCACCTCTCGCACCACCACGTCGTAGAGCCAGGCCGAGTACGTCCCTTCTTCGAAGGTGACGTGCAGCACTCCGCGCACTCCCTTCAGCAGATCCAGCACCGCACTCGCTTTCGTCGCAATCACCGACTGCATCGTCAGTTTGCCATCCGCATTCAGCACGGCCACGCTGATCGTGCTCTGGTGGACATCCAAGCCAATGTACTTAATACTCTCCATGGGTGTTCCTTTCGTTTGCCGTAGTTACTGTTGCCACAGCAACTGCAGCCTACTCCGAAAGGGGCGCCCTTTTATATTGCGTGGCCCAGATTTTGAATTGCCGAAGGCACCGCAATTGTGGGTGCCCCGTCCTTCGCGTACGTTGCGAAGAGCCTGCCCTGAGCCGTCGAAGGGGCGGATGCCGGACTGCCAACAGTGAATCGCTTTGGCTCGATGGACTGCCGTTAGAACCTATCCCATCGGCAGCATCGTACCCGCCCTTGCGCAAAACGCAAGGACGGGGCACCCGCAGCAGCAAAACTGGAAGGAAAAAGGGACATGAAGGGACATGAAAGGACGGGGGCACCCGCCCCTTCTCACAAGCTCGCGGCGTCCATTCGCCCACACTGTCTAGGGACATTTTCCGAGCAATCGCGACACTGCGCCCTACTGAGTTGGCGTGGTAGTTCCTCGGCGCTTACGGGATCACTTGAAACGGCACGTTGCTGGTCAGCGCACCGCTGGGCGTGGTCACGGTGACGTAGCCGGTGCTAGCTCCTGCTGGAACCGTGGCCGTCAGGAAAGCCCCGGACCTGACAGTGAAGGTCGCAGGTGTTCCGTTGAATAAGATCTCGGTTGTACCTTTAAGTCCCTGACCAAGAATCTCCACGATGTGCCCGCCTTTCCCTGAGTTACGTAGGAAGCTAACGAATGGGCTAAGCCCAGCAGAAATCCTAAACACCAATCCACAACTGCCATAACTATACGGACTGCATGGACCTCCTACGGTGCCGCCTGCGTAGGTCGTACCGTAAAACATGCCATTCGTAGCCTGCATTAGCGGATTAGGGCTTCTGCCATCAGTGCAGTTTGCGACATTGCAAAAACTGTAGAGAGTCGTCAAAACCCCCGAAGAGCCAATCTTGAAGACCGTGCCCACGTCTTTGCTGCCGCCTGTCTGAGTTGTTCCGTAAAACTCCCCGTCTGTACCTTGAACGAGCCCGCCCGGGGCTCGGCCATCCGTGCAGCAAAAGTTGTAGAAGGTTGTCAGGATGTTCGACGGAGCAAGCTTAAAGATCGTGCCCTGACCATTGGTGCCGCCTTGCGTCGTCTCACCGTAGAAGTTACCGTCGTTCGCTTGAATCAATGATGACGGGTATGCCCCGTCGGCCACCTCCTCAAAGCTGTGGAGTGAAATTAGGTTTCCTTGGGCAGTAATCTTAAAGAGGGTTCCACATCCAGAATTGAACTGATTGCACCCAAAATCCCCGCCTTGGTATGTTGCGCCATACAGGCTACCATCCCTGGCCTGAACTAAGGGAATCTGTGGGTAAGCGCCATCAGTTGAAACAAAGCTGTGCACAGTCTCCAACGTTCCGCCCGTGGAGATCTTGAAGACCGTACCAACGTTTGCGAGGCCGCCATAATTAGTCGTGCCGTAGAGATTTCCGTCCGCCGCCTGAATGACTCCGGTGAATGGTTGAGATCCATCCGGGCAGCCGCTTTGTGCACAGAAGCTGTAAAGCGTGGTAAGGACGCCCTTCGGACTGATTTTGAAGACCGTCCCTCGACCATAGGCGCCTCCGTCCTCGGTTGTCCCGTAAAGATTCCCATCAGTGCCTACGATCACGCCAACAGGTACGCTTCCGTCAACGCAGGGATACTGCTCGCAAAAGCTGTAAAGCGCCGTCAGAGTTCCGCTTTCGGTGATTCTGAATACTGTTCCGCACCCAATCTGTCCGCAGCTACTGTTGTTCCCCCCGGATACGGTTGTCCCGTAGAGGCTTCCGTCGGTGCCTTGTACCAGCCTCTCGTTGGGTCCCGCGCCGTTGGACCCGCTAAAATCTGCCACCGGGTGGAAGGCTTGCGCAGGAGCCGCAATTGTCGTCCCTACACAGAGCAGAAATGTGGCAACGACGTTCTTAAATCCATCTAATTTCATGATTGGCAGTCCTTATCCTGATTCTCGCTTGCAACACGCGGCAGACATTACCAGCGGATCGCGCGGAACTTGTTCAGATCGGACCAGTGCGGGGAGGGAATCGGGCAATGGATCGAATGGCGGCGATTATCGCTCCTTCTACAGCGAGCGGTCAAGCCGAACCCGATGATTGCCATGATCAGTGGCGTTTTGCATTCACAGCACCAGTGACAACTGGCGCGACGCCAGCGCTCTCTCGAAGCCCCAAAGACGTACAAGAAAATTCCCGAATCGACTTTTCCACAGCACGACCCTGTGACATCTGACCTTGCCTTCCACAGCTACGTTGTCCGATCATGGCATTGCCGAGAGGCAAGGCCGGAAATTCTGGCCGCGACTGTAAGTCGTTATTTGACAAGATTTTAGCTGTAAGTCCAACGGGCTCAAGATTTTGCGAGGGGCCAACCGGACCGTCGCCTGGTAACTCCTTTAAAAGCAATATTTTAGCGAAACGAACAGAAAAAAATGTGGTGCGCTGCGAGATGTAACTCCAGTGTTCTCAAGATTTTGCCCGCAAAATCTTGAGCCCTAAGGACTTCCGGACGATTTGCCCGCTAACTCGATGATTCCAAGAGACCAAAGAAGAGGGGGATACCCCGCTCCGCCTCGGCTGGAATCTGGGAAATTTTGCTCCATCAGATCGCCGGCGGGACGCCAGCGCTACCAATGAAAATGCCCCGGCTTTGGGCCGGGGCTCGGCAGAACTGCGTGCAGTTTAGAAGAGGTTCCACAGGAACTGGTTGTAAACCTCGTGGTGGAACTGGACTTCCTGCGCTTTGACGAACGTTCCCAAGGCGCGCGGGCAGCGGTCGGCGGAGGCTTCTTTCAGATCGGCGTAACGGCCTTTGACATCTTCGCCAAGGATCGTCGTGATCCACGGAGATTTCTTGAAGTCGTCCAGCGCCTTGTAGATGTTGTCGGGCAGGTAGCGCTCAGCCTGGCGAAGGTTCTTGATCTTCGAGGTCTGGCCATCGAGGCCGCTCTTGAAGATCGAGTACATCACCATGTAAGGATTCGCGTCAGGAGCGACCGAGCGAACTTCGACGCGCATGCTCTTCTCGTTCCCGATCGGAATGCGGATCATGGAGCCGCGATCGACAGCGGACGCCTTGATCTGGTTGGGCGCTTCGAAGTGCGGATCGAGCCGGCGATAGGCGTTGACACTGGGATTCAGCAGCAGGCAAATGTCGTTGCCGTGAGTCAGGATGCGGTCGACGAAAGCCCATCCCATCTTGCTGAGCTTCTCTTCGCCCTTCGCATCCCAGAACAGGTTCTTGCCGTCTTCGCTGATCGAGACGTTGGTGTGCATGCCGCTGCCGTTCACCCCGACGACAGGTTTGGGCAGGAAGGACGCGGTCAATCCCATGTGGGTCGCGACCTGGCGGCAGATCAGTTTGTAGAGCTGGATCTGATCGGCGGCGGCGACAACTTCGCCGTAGCCGTAGTTGATTTCAAACTGCGAAGGCGCAACTTCCGGATGGTCCTTCTCGTTCTGGAATCCCATCGCGCGCTGCACTTCCGCAGTCGTGTCGATGAACGTGCGGAGCGGATCGCCGGGCAGCGAGTGATAGTAGCCGCCCGTGTTGACGTATTCGAACTTGCCGCCGACTTCGTGGTAGTGGCGCTCGGCATCGGGGCCCTTGAAGAGGAAGCCTTCAATCTCGTTGGCCGCGTTGAGGGTGTAGCCCTTTTTCTTGAAGAGTTCGTCGGCGTATCCCTTGAGCACGCCGCGAATGTCGCCCGAGTAGGATGTGCCGCCCTTGTCGATGACTTCGCCGAAGACCAGCACTTTGCCGGAGCCGAAGACATCGGCGGGTGCCCAGTAGAACGCGCCCCAATCGATGCCGAGGCGGAGATCGCTCTCGCGTTGCGCGGTGAATCCGCGGATGGAAGACCCGTCGAACGTTAGGTTGTCATAGCTCTTGAGCAGGAACTTCTTGTCGTAGTCGAGCATGTGCAACCGGCCTTCGAGATCGCTGAAGAGCACGGTCACGGCCTTGATCCGCTTTTCGTCGGTCAGGTACTTGAGGCGTTCCTCCTGGACCTTGTGAGACGCGACGCGGTTTCTGCGCTCCTCCTTCGCCTTGAGGTTGAGATCTTCCAGTTCGTCGTATGAGAGTGCCAGGAAATTGCGCAGTTCAGTCGGCATGGATGTCGTTCAGTCTCCTTCGCGTAGAAGCTTAAGATTTGGGCAAAACCGCATCACGGACAGCGCACCACGAATACAAGGAAGTTGAAATGGCTGGTTTCAACACTCTGACTTGGAACACGACGATTTGCAAGGCGCAAGAATAGCGCGAGCACAAGGTGCCCGCCAATCGAAAAAGCTGATGCGCGGCATAAAAGAGTTTTATTCGCAGAGGAGCACGCCGATTCCGTTTCATGCTTCAAAGAAAGGCTTCAACCACGAAGGACACTAAGGATCACGAAGGTTGCACCTTCAGAACTTTGACGGCGTGAGGGAGCCGACCATCCAGTTGTTCAGAGGATTGATTCTTCCACAGTCCAGGCACTTGGTCTGGGCGAATTGCGTCGAGCAATTGGGGCAGACGCCATGGTTCTGAAACATGTCGAAAGGCTGTCCGCACTTGCCACACTTCCAGTATTCTCCCACCGGCGGCGCGGCCTGGCAGGTTGGGCAGGCAAAGCCGTCGCGCCGCGGCACCTTGGCGAAACGTAGCAGCGCGCGCGCGTGTTGCAGGCCGCTCCAGCAGTTCATGAGCATGAAGACCGCGAGGGCTCCGTACCAGACAGATTGCTCGTAGATGGCGAGAGCGATGAAACCTACCACGCCGACCAGGCCGAGGATCGTGGCAACCATCAAGCTGCGCGCTCGTCCCATGAGAAACCAAAGCAAGGACCGGAGGATCTGGCCACCATCCAGAGGATAGATGGGCAGAATGTTGAAAATCAGCAACAACTCATTAATAAGCTGGACGGCTAGGAGTAATCGATAGAAGTCGGGCATCGTCTCTGCCCATCCCGACGATCCGCCCAGAGTGACGAGCGCGTAGAAGATAGGTATGAGTGCGACGTTGACGAGAGGACCTGCGGCGATGCTCCAAAGAGTAGCGCCGGGGCGCGGAGGAGGATCGACATACGCGACGCCGCCGAGAGGCCAGAGCACGATCTGGTCCGCTCTGCCTCCGACTTGGCGGCACGCCAAGGCGTGGCCGAACTCATGCAGTAGCACAATCAAAAACAGCGCCAGATACTCCAGCACGTTCCACGCGACAGAGGAGTAACTGCCTTTGCGCGTTTGGATCTCATACGCCGCTACCAGGAACCACGACCAGTGGAGAGATACAACGATCCCGGAGTAGGTGAAGAGGCGAATTGAGCCTTGTCGGCCAGTTGGCATGTGCGAAGTTTACTGCATAATGCCAATTATGCGAGTGAGGATACCTGCGAACACGTGGGAGCGGCGTACCGCAGATGTGCCCGCATGGGAGTCGCATGACCACGCGCGAGATCCTTCACTCCGCCTGAAAAGCGGCTCCGCTCAGGATGACCCCGAAATGGTGAAAGAATTCTGAGGAGTAGGCGCGATCCTGATTACTGGCGGTGCGCGGATGCTCCTGCGGCGAGTTCGCGCAGGGTGGTCAGGAATCCCGCTGCGGTGCGTGGATCGTAGAGGGCGTCGAGGGAAATCGTGGCTGAAAACTGAGGGGACTCAGGGCGGAAGCGGACTTGGAGAACGTCCTGCTGGCGCACAGTCATCAGGGTATTCAGTTCGGGTGAGGAATCCTGTTTCCAGTGGGTGCGGGTGGTGAGGATCACGGGGCCGGGTTCGTAGACGTCCCACTCGCGTTCATCACGCTTGCGGGCAGTGACTCCACGGCTATGCGCGCACCAGCGATGGCGCACGACCTCCAAGTGGAAGCTGGGCGAGCCGCCGAGGTCGGCTTCGAAGGTCAGTGTTTCTTTTTGCTTGTGATAGCAGCTCAGAAGCCATTGCACGGGCAGCGCGCGCGGCCGGAACTTCATGGTGACGTGGGCATTTTCGAAGCTGCGGGAAGGGAATTGCAGGCGGGCATGCAAGCGGGAACTGTTGAGCCAGTGCGAGTCGAGGATGCGTCCTTTACCGGCGCACGCGGACTGCACCCAGCGCAGCGCTTCGGTTCCTTTGCGGCGGTTGTAGGCGGCGAAGAGGAAGTACCAAATCCCCAAGGCCGCGACCGCGCAGACGACGTCGATGACTAGAAGGCGTCCCACCGCGTCTTCCCAGAGTCCTCTGATGCCGATGGTACGTCCGAGGTTGCGGTCGGGGCAAGTGGACAATGGCCCCAATAACGATTTTTTCATGGGACCCACGGGTACTGTCCTGTGGAAAACTGCCGCTTTTTGCGGACAACGGAGGTGGGGCGGGGTTTCGGCAGCCTTCGGAAGCCGAGGCCGCTACAATGACGCCGTGGCCTTCGTCATCCGCGAGTATCAAGCCGACGATTTCGAGACGCTCTGGCGCATGGATCAGGAATGCTTTCCGCGGGGGATCGCGTATTCCAGGCAGGAATTGAACGAGTATGTGCGCCATCGGGGATCGTTCACGCTCGTGGCGTCCGACGCGGAGACCGGCACGGTTGGCGGGTTCATCGTGACGCACCAAGCCCCAACCGGGCACGTGATCACGATTGATGTGATGGCTAAGGCGCGACGCTCGGGCGTGGGCTCGCTCCTGCTTCAGGTGGCCGAAGAACGACTGCGCGCGGCCGGATCCAAGGCGGTGGGACTGGAGACTGCTGTCGATAATCTCCCGGCGTTAGCGTTCTACAAGCGTCATGGATACAGCGTGGTTCGGACTTGGCCACGCTACTATTCGAATGGCGTCGACGCGCTGGTAATGAAGAAAGAGTTAAGCACCTGAGCCGAAAGACGCAATTGCGCGGACGTGCCTTCTCCAGATAACTTGCCTATTCGGGTAAAAGACGACATGAAAGTTGCGATTCAGGGGGAACTCGGGTCTTTCAGTCACGAGGCGGCGGAGCGGATGCTGCCGCGGTGCACGGTGGTTCCGTGCGCGCGTTCGGCAGAGGTGTTCGATCGACTTGAGGGTGAATCGGTGGGGGCCGCAGTCATCCCGATCGAAAACACTTTGGCGGGAACGGTCGCGGAACACGCCGATCTGATGCTGACGCGCGAAGTCTTCATTCAGGCGGAATATTTGCTGCGAATTGTGCACAACGTGATGGCGATGCCGGGCGTGCAGTTGGGATCGCTGCGGCGCGTGTTATCGCATCCGGTGGCTCTGGACCAGTGCCGCGATTTTTTCCGGCAGCGTCCGAAGATCGAGGCGGTGCCGTTTTACGATACAGCCGGCAGCGTAAAGCATGTGATTGCCAACCAATTAAAAGATGCGGCGGGAATTGCCGGACGGCAGGCTGCGCGCGAGTATTCCGCGAATATTTTGAAGTCGAGCATCGAGGATGATAAGCGGAACTTCACTCGTTTTTTCCTGATTCGCAAGGTGGGCAAAAAGGGCGGAACGCGAGGCACGGGGAAAAAGAAGGGAAGCGCGGATTATCACCGCTTGATTCCGCGCGGTGCGAATAAGACGTCGATCGTGTTTCAAGTCAAGAACACGCCGGGGGCGCTTTTCAAGTCCCTGAGCGTATTTGCGCTGCGAGATATCAGCCTGAGCAAGATCGAATCGCGACCGATGCGCGGGCGCCCGTGGGAATATGTTTTCTACGTTGACTTCCTGCGCGGTGATGACGAGCCGGCGCGCAACGCGCTGCGCCACCTGGAGGAAGTAGCCGAGTTTGTGAAGGTGCTGGGGATTTATCCTGCCGTGTGATCGGCGCCAGTTCCTGCCTGACGAAACCCGCCCGCCGTCTCGTGTCACACCCCGTTGTGATGCTGCTCACATTCCGAGTGGTTCCCTCCTCCTACACTTGTTCCGGGTGAATTTCAAGGAACCGTCCCTAGCGGGTTACGACGGAAATTTGGGTGAAGGAGAGTGTATGCGTTCATTGAAGGTCTTATGTGTGTTCCTCAGCGTAGTCGCGTTGGGCTCGATGGTGATGGCCGGATCGAAGAACAGTATGGGAATCCACGAGGTGAATAATGTCACCTTTGTTGCACCGGTCCGTATTGGAACGGTCGTGTTGCCGGCGGGTGAATATGTTGTACGGCACGTGATGGACCAGCAAGACCACATCATGGTGTTCAAAAGCGTGCAGGGGAAAGATGAAGTGAAAGTGAAATGCACGCTGGTTCCGCTGGAGAAAAAGGCGGACCGCAACGAAGAGATCTACAAAGTCAACGCGAAAAATGAGCGGGAGCTTCAGGAATTGATATTTCGCGGCGACACTTCCAAGCACGTTTTCTAACACGAAGCGGCAAATACAAACTCGGTTCGAGCGGATGGTGAGACGCGATTTTGGCGCACGCCTCCGCTCGCGGCTGAGTGATTGACCTTCGCAAGGCGGCGCCTGGCCACACTTGACGCCGCGCTTGTCGGTTCCCTCATTCGTTTCAGCTGCGAAGCATCCTTCAGCTTCGCTATCGGTGTCTTTTTGGGGTGGCGCTTCCGAAGTTTTGCCGCCGCTGACAATTTAAGTCTTGCAAGCGCGTACCCTCCGCGTTAGCCTCTGCACCTTAGGCACATTTCACTCAAACCATAACGAAATAGAATTCAACATCTTGCGGGAATCCTTCCGGGGCTACCTGAAACCTTTCCGGCAGGAGTATCATCTAAACTTGAGCGAGTTACACTCAAGGAGACATATGAGCCAGCAGCCGCCCGTCGAGCGCACTCCTAAGAATAAGGAAATAAACGATCAAAAGGCTCTTCCGGTTCTTCCGGTCCGGGACACCGTGCTATTTCCACACGCCGTCTTGCCCCTCACTGTGGGTCGGGAGAGTTCCGTCCAGCTGATTAATTCCCTCGGGGAAGATAAGACCATCATTGTGGTGGCACAGCGCGAGGCGCGGGTCGACTCCCCGCAGCCCAGCGACCTTTATACGGTGGGAACGTCTGCCGTGGTGCACAAGGTCGTCAAGATGCCCAACCAGAGCCTGTTTGTGTTTGCCGAAGGATTGGAGCGAATCAAGCTGGGCGAGTTCACGCAATTGACGCCTTTCATGAGCGCCCATTATTCGGCCCTGCCAGAAGGCAGCGCGCCGCTCGCGACGTCTGAGGTCGAGGCGCTGCAGCGCAATGTGCTGACGCTGTTCCAGCAAATCGTTGCCGGATCGCCCACGCTGTCGGATGAACTCTCGACCGTGGCGATGAACATCGATGAGCCGGGACGGCTGGTGGACTTCATCGCGTCGTCGCTGCCGTCGCTGTCGACGCCCGACAAGCAGGACACGCTGGAGACGCTCGATATTCACGTGCGACTGGAAAAGATCAACCAGCATCTGGCCAAGGAACTCGAAGTCCAGCAACTGCGCAACAAGATTCAGAGCGAAGTGCAGGATCGCGTGCAGCAGACGCAGCGCGAGTATTACCTGCGCGAGCAGATGAAGGCGATTCAGAAGGAACTGGGCGAGCAGGACGAGGGTCAGCGCGACGTCGAAGATCTCAAGAAAAAGATCGAAGAAGCGGGCATGCCCGACGAAGTGAAGAAAGAGGCGCTGAAGGAATTAGGCCGGCTCTCGCGGATGTCGCCGATGGCGGCGGACTATTCGCTGACGCGCAACTACATCGAGTGGCTTGCGGTACTGCCGTGGGCGAAAACTTCGGGGCAGGAAATCGAGATTCCGAAGGCGAAAGAGATTCTCGATACCGACCACTACGATCTGGAGAAAGTGAAAGATCGTATTCTCGACTATCTGTCGGTGCGGCGTTTGAAGCCGAACATGAAGGGGCCGATTCTGTGCTTCGTTGGACCTCCGGGCGTGGGCAAGACCTCACTCGGAAAGTCGATTGCGCGCGCGTTGGGCCGCAAGTTTGTCAGGCTCTCGCTCGGCGGCGTTCACGATGAAGCGGAAATCCGCGGTCATCGGCGTACGTATATTGGAGCGCTGCCTGGACAAATTATTCAGGGTATTCGCCGCGCGGAGACGAAAGATCCGGTCTTCATGCTGGACGAGATCGACAAAGTTGGGCGCGACTTCCGCGGCGATCCGGCTTCTGCATTACTCGAAGCGCTGGATCCCGAGCAGAACTCGACGTTCCGGGACAACTATCTGGACGTGACGTTCGACCTGTCAAAGGTGCTGTTCATTACGACGGCTAATATGCTCGATCCGATCGCGGAGCCGTTGCGTGATCGCATGGAGATCATCGAACTGCAGGGGTACAGCGAGGAAGAAAAGGTTCACATCGCCTTCCGTTACCTGATTCCCCGGCAGATTGAAGAGAATGGCATTACGAACGAACAGATCGAATTTCCTGAGGAAGCAGTGCGCTACACCATTCGCCATTACACGCGAGAGGCTGGCGTGCGTAGCCTGGAGCGGACGATCGGAACGATCTGCCGGAAGCAGGCGCGGCGGCTGGCGGAGGGGAAGTCGGAGAAACTGATCGTCACCAAAGAAGTCGTGCAGGAATTTCTGGGTGGCATCAAGATTCGCAGCGAGGGAGAAATCGCGGAACGGACCGAGCGGCCGGGTGTGGCCGTTGGTCTGGCGTGGACTCCGTCGGGTGGTGACGTGTTGTTCGTCGAAGCCAATGCGATGAAGGGCAAAGGCGGATTCACCATGACCGGACAGATTGGCCAGGTCATGCAGGAATCGATGCAGGCGGCGCTGACGTGGGTGCGGTCTAACGCGGACCGGCTTGGGGTGGCAGAGGACTTTTTTGCCAACCACGACATTCACATCCACGTGCCCGCCGGGGCGATTCCGAAGGACGGACCTTCGGCTGGAGTCACGATGGCTACGGCTCTGGTGTCGCTGCTGACCAAGCGGCGCATCACTCCGCTGCTGGCGATGACAGGCGAGATCACGCTGAGCGGGAATGTGCTTCCGGTCGGCGGAATCAAAGAGAAGGTGCTCGCCGCGAAACGTGCGGGCGTGACGGATGTGATTCTTCCGGCGGAGAACAAGATGAACGTGGAAGAAGATCTCACGCCGGAACAGCTGGAGAACTTCACCGTTCATTACGTGAAGACCATCGACGAAGCTCTGAAGGTTTCGTTGCCTGCGGTGGCGGAGGGTCCGGCCGCGAAGATACTTTCGACGCCGCCGAAGGATCCCAAGCAGGATTACAACCCGACATCGCCCGTGAAAGAACCGGAAGCGGTTCACGATAAGGTGCTGACGCAAGCCTAAGGCCTTGACAAGGTCCAAAAGGGCCAGCCTCTCGAGGCTGGCCTTTTTTCCTTCTCGGCGAATGGCGGTCCCAGCGACGGCCGGGTCGCTTCGGGGTACACTGAACGCCGATGCAAGTACGAGTTCTCTTCTTCGGGATCTTGAAAGAGTTTGTAGGGAAGGCCTCCGATGTCATCGACGTGCCGGAGGACGCTTCGGTGCGCGACGTGCTCGCGCACTATGGAACGCTAACGCCCCGCTTGCAGGAATCGCTGCCGTCGCTCGCGTTGGCGGTGAATCAGGAGTATGCCGGGCCTGATACCAGGTTGCGTCCAGACGATGAGCTTGCGGTGCTGCCGCCCGTGAGCGGCGGTGCGCCGGACCAGGCGGGAAGCGAGCCCCGGGCAACGCTTGTTCGCGACGTCATCGACACACGGCGAATTCTTGGCGGCCTGAAGCGCGGAGAAGATGGCGCGGCTCTGGTGTTCGAGGGCGTCGTCCGCAACCAGACGCGCGGCCGCAAGACGCTATATCTCGATTACGAGGCCTACGAGGAGATGGCGTTAAAGCAAATGGAGTCCCTGGCCGTTCAAGCGCTGCAGCAGTTCCAGATTCGTGATGTGGCCATCGTGCACCGGCTGGGGCGGCTAGAGATCGGCGAGACGAGCGTGTTGATTGCAGTAGCCTCGGCGCACCGCGCGGCCGCGTTTGACGCTTGCCGATGGCTGATCGATACGCTGAAGCGTACGGTGCCGATCTGGAAGAAGGAGCACTTCGAAGATGGCGCCGTCTGGGCCGATGGAGACCCGTTTCCGGCGGAAATTCCTCGCGCGAATTCCGGGGTCTGAGGCAGCCCGATCCGGAAGGCTGCATCTAACTGAGCGGCCAGATCGGCCGTGTGCGCTCGGGCAAAAGCTATAATTCGATTCCCCGATGAGAAAATATAAAAGTCTGCTCCTGATCGGCGTGATCGCCGTCTCCGGCGGCCTATGGGCGCAGCGAACTCCGGTCGACCAAAAAACCTCCCAGCAGAAACCTTCCAGTTCTGAACGCCAGTCCGAGCCGACGACCACGCTTCGGGTGGATGTAAACCTGGTCAACGTGTTTGTGACGGTGACTGACGAACATGGCGCTCCCATCGGCGGCCTCACGAAGGAAAATTTCGTCCTCAAAGAAGACGGCCAGGAGCAGAAGATTTCGGTCTTCGATAAGGAATCAGCGCTACCACTTTCGATCGCCCTGGCCATCGACACCAGCCTGAGCACACGGCATGATCTGCCGCTGGAACAGGCCTCGGCCAAACGCTTCGTACACGCCATCCTGCGCCCCGTTGACGCGCTTTCGGTCTACGGCTTCAGCGAAATCGTGCATGAGTCTACCCCGGGATACACGTCCGATCTCAAGCGCATCGATCAAGGGATTGATCACTTGCGCCTGGGGGCGTCTACGGCCATGTTTGACGCGGTCTATCTCGCCTCGCGAGCGCTGGACCACCGCAAGGGTAGAAAGGTGCTGGTCCTGATCACGGACGGCGAAGACGTGGACAGCAAGATCGAATACAAAGAAGCGCTACGGGCCGCAGAAGAAGCGGAAGCAATCATCTACTCGATCATCATTGTTCCCATTGAAAGCAGCGCTGGCCGCGAAATCGGTGGCGAGCATGCTCTGATCCAACTGTCGGACGACACGGGCGGCAAGTATTACTACGCGACTTCCGCGTCACAACTCGACGATGCGTTCGCCAAGATCAGCGACGAACTGCGCACCCAGTACCTGTTGGCTTACTACCCCTCCCAGCGCACATCGATGTCACAGTTTCGCCGAATCGAGGTTCAGGTTGCGGGGGTGCCCGAAGCTGCGGCTTATCGAGTGCGGCATCGCGCGGGCTACTATACGGTGAAATCGGAATTCTGAAATCACACAGAGTTCCGTAGTGGATGTACATAACAACTCCATCGTACATTGTGAAACAATGTAATGTTTTGTAAGTGTATGTAAACAGCGGAGTAATCTGTTGTTGCTGTCTATATGCTTTCCAGAAACAGAATACGATATTTGGAATTTGAAGCAGCGCTATTTGCGGGAGCTTGCTCACTACGGAGGCGATTCGCTGAAGCGTAAGTGATTGAAATGAATTTGTGTTAGGAAGTAATTCCGCGTACGATCCAGCGCTGGCTGGAAAATTGCTTAAGGATTGGCAAGCTTAGGGTCTGTGGGACCCCAACAATCAAATCAAGTTCTGTCAAAGCCTCAAACTGTTGACGTTTGTCTGTAAATTCGGTGCCTCAACCGAACCAAGACTGTGGATGTTTAGCGTTAACGTTTTCACAAAATATGGCTCGTCGGTGTGACGAAAAGACTTTTCGAAGATTCCAAAAGGATGGTGGAAGATGCTGAACCTGAATTGCTCCCAGCGATTCGTTAGTCGGGTTGGTTTTTGGTTCGTATTGCTTACCACGCTGGCGCTGCTGTGTTCCGCGGCGTTCGCCCAGACCACGGTTTCAACCGGCAGCATCGTGGGCACCGTGACTGACTCCACCGGCGCTGTGGTTTCTGCCGCCAGAGTGACGATTGTTGGTTCTACCGGGCAGACGATCAAAGCCACCACGAATGGTCAGGGAGGCTATTCCTCGGGTTCTCTTATCCCAGGCGCGTACACGGTGCGCATTGAGGCCAAAGGCTTCAAGACCACGCAACTGATCGCTGGACGTGAAGGTCGAAACCAGCGTGAACGGCAGCGTAAGGCTTGAGATCGGCCAGGAGAGCACCGTGGTCGACGTTCAGGCCACCGAAGTTCAGGTCAACACCGAGCAGGCGACGATCCAAGGTGTGTTGAACTCCACCCAGATCGAAAACCTTCCGGTCAATGGACGCAACTTCCTCGATCTCGCCCAGTTGGAGCCGGGTGTTCAGATTCAAGACGGAGCGAATTTCGATCCCACTAAGGTGGGATACTCGTCCATCTCATTCGGCGGACGTTTCGGCCGAACGGCCCGTATTGAGGTCGATGGCGTTGACATTAGCGACGAGACCGTCGGTACGACGACCTTAGATGTGCCCGCCAGTTCGATTCAGGAATTTTCGGTTTCGCAGTCGAACCTGGATCTGTCCAATGAGCTGACTTCTTCGGGCGCGGTTAACGTGACCACGAAGGCCGGTACGAACTCGTACCACGGCGAGGCATTTGGAGCGTTCCGTGATCACTCGGTTGGCTCAGCCAGCTTGCCACACGCGTACACTCTGCCCTCGCCTTACTACCAGCGCAACCAGGAAGGCGGCAGCTTCGGCGGTCCGATCCTAAAGGATAAGTTGTTCTTCTTCGCGGACGGCGAACGAACGTTTCAGCACTTAGCGGCGCCGGTGCTGGAGGCAGCTCCTTACAACGGCTATTCGGGTTTCTTTCCCGCTCCCTTCGAGGACAACGAGCTTACCGGGCGCGTGGACTATCAGTTGACCAAGACCGCTCGCTTGTTCAGCCGGTTTAACTACAACAAAAACGAGACGAACGCGACGTTCTTCCCCGATAGTTTCCAGGTTTACAACAACAAGAACATCACGCGGAATACAGTGGTTGGAGCGGACTTCAACACCGGTAGCATCACCCATACGATTCGCTTTTCGTACTTGAAATTCCAAAATCAGCTGGTAGACGGTACCCGCGGAACGAGCGTGCCTTTTGCCGACTACCCGGTCAGCATCAACAACGGCAGCTTCACAGTGGGCCCGAACCTTCTGGCGCCCCAGAGCACGCCGCAATCGGATCATCAGTTGAAGTACGACGGCAGCAAAGTATGGGGCAAGCACATTGTTCGTTTTGGTGCCAGCTGGAACCACATTCAAGGCGGCGGGTTCGCTGGCTTCTTCGGAACTACGGCGAATGTCTACGGCGGTGGCACTTGACCCAGGTGGTCGCCCTGGCGGCTGGGAATCCAATGGGTTGCCCGCGTTGGTCCTGACGGAACAACCGGTTCGAATCCCACGAACGAAGACATGGTCGAGGCGATCATCGGCAACGGCCAGGGATACTCCACCGAGAATCCCGCGCTTGGGTTTCCCGGCCGGAGGATTGGGCCCGGACAACCGGATCGCTTTTTACATCGGCGATTCGTGGAAAATTCTTCCGAACCTGACCATCTCTCCGGGACTACGGTATGTGCGCGATACGGGCCGAACGGACAGCGATCTTGCCCGCGATTCCGGAGCTGAACTACGCGTTTCCGGGTTACGGAGACCGGGTCCGCAATCCCAACTCTGAATTTTGCGCCGCAATTGGGAATTGCGTGGGATCCCGGAAAGAACGGCAAGACAGTCATTCGTGCGGGCTCGGGCCTTTTCTACGAGAACGTCATCTTTAACAACGTTCTGTTTGATCGGCCTCTGCGCCTGCGGAATGGCGCGTTCTTGTACTACACAGCTGCCTGCTTTGGCGGGCCCCGCAATCTGAGTCTTAGCCTGAGAACGGAACCTGCTGCCGTTGCCCGCGGGCACATGCGGCGACGCCAGCAACAATCCATTTGCCGATTTGGCAGGTGGCGAACACCGTTGCGACTCTCGAAAACACTCTCAAGGCAGCATATCCATTCGATCCTAGCCAACGAACGGCGCCTTCATCGGTAACCAACTGGGCGTGACGTGCACGGGGAAGCTGCAGCCAGACCGGCGCTGGAATTCCAGTCGGTTTGGGGCTCTTCGCGCCGAACTACGTCTCTCCTCGCTCGGTGCAGATGAATGTCGGATTTCAACATCAACTTCGCCACGGGATGGTTTTGTCGGTTGATTATCTGCGCAACGTAGAGACCCATGGGTTGCTCGGCGTCGACATCAACAAGGTTGGAACGTCGAACAATTTCAGTGCGGCTGGAGCGGAAGCTGCGGTCGAGGCTACGGCCAATGCCTACACGGGATGTGCCGGTATGACTGGAGCGCCGGCGGTTAACATGCGCGATGGGAGCAGGCGCCGGTAGCCGGCGACCTTCCTCGGCAACGGTTTAGGAATACCCGGCGGACGCGCGCTGGTGGCGCCTGCATGCCGACGCTTGGGCATCCCTGCGCTTTTGGAGGCATCAACCAGAACTACGCCAACATGCCTTTCCTGTTCCCGATCAGCCGTTCGGTTTATAACGGCCTGCAGATGCAAAGCTGGTGGACAACGTGACGAATCCGATGCGAGGAGTGAAATCCGCCAACTTCCAGGTCGCGTATGCGTTGTCGAAATTCGTCAATCCCATGGCGTTCCAAGGCACCACCGCTCCATCCAACGCGGTGAGCGCCAGCGATCAGGATTTCGTGCTCCAGGCCGCCGACAACAACGATCCACTCCGATACATGGGGCCATCTCTGCTCGACCGACGAACCAGATCTCGTTCGGAGGAAACTTTACCGTGCCCTATGGATTCCGGCTGGGGATCATCGGCCACTTCTACAGCCCGCTCTCCAGCCCAGCGGTTGTTGGCAGTAACGGCAGTGGCGGGCAGATTTTCCAGACCGATTTCACCGGTGGTGGCGCTGGCAGCGAGCCTATGCCCGGGCACGACCAACGGATCGTTCATGCGGGATTTCGGACTCACTGGTTTGAACAACGCCATCAGCCGATACAACACGACGCGGCAATCTGCCGACACCTGCCGGGCAGCAACTGGTCGCCGACTGGTCTGTTCACGCACCAGTCAACTCAGACTTTGGGATTGGTCGCGCCCGTATTGACGACCGCTCCATCCAATCAGCTGACTGTTTCCCTGGGTGAAAGCATTCGACTTCAAGCTGGACTGGGTGCATACGTTTAAGGATCGCATTACGATTACGCCGAGCATCGGTCTCTACAACTTGTTCAATTTCGCCAATTTCAATCTGCCGCCCGGTGCAATGACTGGATGGCTCACTCAAGGCAGCAGTTCGATCAACAGCACGATCCACGGGTATGACCCAGCATCGGGCACAGTGCCCAGCGACACCTTCCGGGTGGGCGCTGGCACGGGCGTGTTTGGTTTGGGTTCGCCGCGTGCGATGGAATTTGGCTTGAAGATCACCTTCTAGCCAGATTGACTGCTTAGTACTGGCCGCCAGCCTGAATGGGCTGGTGGCTTTTTTTTGGGCGAGGGACTACGGGTTCAGTTCTGTCCTGAGGCGCTTGGAGAGTTTTTCAATCTGCTTCAGCTTTTCGATGACATCTTTGGGCAGCATGCCTTTGCGAACGCTGGCGACGTCGGTGGGGATGGTTTGCGCGGTGCGGGCCAAGTCGTCCGCGTCTCTCTGCAACTGCGCCAGATCGAGTCGCCTCGACGGAGTGTCTTGCGATTTATCGGGAGCTTGGGGATCGAGAGACTCCGGCGGAGTCGGAAAGTGGTGTTGAGTCGTTTGGGGGACCGCCAGCGTAACCCACAGCCCAAGCATTGCTGGGAGTGAAAGCCAAGCAGATTTCTTCACGGTACGCCTCCTGCCGGAAGAGCGAAGTTTTTCAGGCATTGTACTCCGGATTTCAGCGTGGATTGTCGCTCGTCGCGATCAGTTGGCTGCGGCGATTTGTGTACAATGCAGGCATGTCTTTCCGCGCTCCTCAAGGGAATCCTAACGCCGCCAAGCGCAGCCGGACGCCGCCTCCGGAAGATACTTTCGAAGAAGCCGCTTTCCTGAAAGGACTCGGTGAGAAACAGAAGCCGGTGTCGGTCAAGCTGATGGACGGCCAGGTGGTCCAAGGGTGGATCGAGTATTACGACAAGAACATGGTGCGTTTGACGCGCGAGGGCGCTCCCAATCTGTTCATCTTCAAGCACGAGATCATGTACATCGCGGAAGATGGCGGGAGGAAGAAATAAAATCTGGGTCTTCGGTGTTAGGTCTTAGGTGTTCGGCTCTCAGAGTCAATGCTCCTGAGACCCAAGACCCAAGACCCAAGACCTAAGACCTGAGACCTGAGACCCAAGACCAAACCTGTGCCCGACACCTCCAGCCAATCCTTTCTCCCCACCATGTCGGCCATCGCTCGCGAGGCCGGAACGATGCTGCTTGAGTATTTCCATCAGGGCCTGAAGATCGAATACAAAGGCGACGCCGACCTGGTTACGGCGGCCGACCGCGCCGCCGAGAAGCTGATCCGTGCGCGCATCAGCGAGCAGTTCCCCGCGCACGACGTCCTGGGCGAAGAGCAGGGACTGAACGATCAGGGCAGCGACTACCGGTGGTACGTCGATCCGCTCGACGGCACTACCAATTTCGCGCATGGGTATCCGGTGTTCTGCGTGTCGATGGCTTTGGAAAACCGGGCGTTAGAGGGCCGAACTTCTGAGCACCCGGCGGGAAATCAAGGACGCCGCATTGCCGGAGTGGTCTACGATCCGACGCGTGGCGAATTATTCAGCGCTGAGCAGGGAAGAGGCGCGCACCTGAACGGCCAGCCGATCCACGTGTCGAAGGCGACGCAGTTGAAGGAATGCCTGCTGGCAACCGGATTCCCCAGCCACAAGCGGCACAAGAATCCGAACATTCACTTCTACCATCAGATCACGCTGCGCTCTCACGGAGTGCGGCGGGCGGGATCGGCGGCTCTCGATTTGTGCAATGTGGCCAGCGGGCGCTTCGACGGCTTCTGGGAATTCAATCTCAATCCATGGGATACGGCGGCGGGCGTGCTCATCGTGGAAGAAGCCGGGGGAAGAGTCACGCGTTTTGACGGTTCTGCATTCGCCATCGACAGCAGCGAGACACTGGCGTCGAATGGATTGGTACACGACGCGCTGCTGCATGAGTTCAGCGAAATCTTTGCCGGACGAGGGCTTGCTCCCTTGCCCAATCCCGGCGACTACAAACGGTCGTGAGGAGGCCGGTCTGACGAGAGCACAATCTTTAACCAAAATCTTTCACCACGAAGGACACTAAGTATCGCGAAGGAACATCGCAGGAAAACCGCCAATCTTAGGGAGCACTCGGCCATGAATCGGACAATGCGATATTTCATGATGGGCGCGCTGCTTTTGTCGGCGGTAATCATCCTCGTTGCGGAATCTGCGAAGGCTCCCGATACGGCTTATGTGCAGTCGTTCGAAAAATGGAAGGCAGATCAGACCGCGGATCTGAAAGAGAACTGGCTTCCTCTTGCCGGCCTGTTCTGGCTCAAGCCGGGTGAGAACACTTTCGGCAGCGATACTGCAAACGCGCTTGTGTTCCCGGGAGGTCCGGCGCACGCGGGCGAGTTCGAGTTGAACGGGAAAGAAGTGACACTCAAACTTCTGCCCGATGCGCACGCGACGATTGCCGGGAAGCCAGCCAGTACGGCGAAACTGGATTCGGATAGTTCCGGCCATGCTACTTCGGTTGAGATGGGCACTCTGAGCTTTCACGTGATTGTGCGCGGTGAACGCGTGGGAATCCGCTTGCGCGACAGCGCGGCGGCGCGCAATTTCAAGGGGATGATGTTTTATGCGCTCGATATGAACTATCGGGTTACGGCCACGTGGGTGCCTTCCGATGGCAAGCAGATCGTGGAAATTCCGAACGTTTTGGGGGATGTATCGGCGGCTCCCATCCCCGGAGTTGCGTCGTTCAAAATCAATGGCCAGGAGTTGACGCTGACCGCTCTTGGAGGCGATGCGAAGAATGGCCTGTTCTTCGTGTTCAACGACATGACGGCAAAGGTCGACACGTATCCGGGAGGGCGCTTCCTGGATACAGGGCCCATCGTGGACGGGAAAGTTGTCCTCGATTTCAACCGTGCCTACAATCCTCCATGCGCGGTGACTCCGTATGCCACGTGTCCGTTGGCGCCGAAGGTGAATCGCCTGGCCGTCGCGATACCCGCGGGGGAGAAGTTCGACAAGGCTGCGCACGCTCACCGCTAAGGGGCTTTGCGTTTTCGAAAGAAGCGGCCGATGCTATGCCGAACTGCCTTGTACAATAAGGACTGTGGGAACGCCAGCCCGCTCCGCTACGGGCTGTGGCCAATTCAAAAATACTTCAGGTTCACCGTGATCAACTCACTGTTGGAACGCAAGATCGAAAAGCGGCCCGATAAAGTGCGGCTGCAGGGACGCATTCTATTCCTTACTGAAGATCCGGAGCTCATCCGGCGGCAACTGGCGGGCGAAGACTTGCCGTGGGACACGAAGAATCCGGCCAACAATCCCAAACTCCGCGACGACATTTCAACCGACGAAATTACTCCGGCGCACTATTGCTTCTATTTTGATGAGACGCTGGGGGAGATTCCTTATCTCGGATTAAAATGCGGCGACGTCACGCCGATTGGACGCGGTGATGTGAAGCGCGGTGGATTTGTCTGCGCGGTGAGCGAGAAGCGGCGGGGGAAGGGATCGAGCCGCGAGCAGTCTCCGTATGCCGAGATGTGCGCGGGCATTCGCGTGGTGATTGCCGAAAACATCGAGCGCATCTACAAGCAGAATTGCCAGAATCTGGGGCTGCTGACCTCAACCAATTTCTTGCTGATCGACCGCATTCGGGGCGGGGAAGAGATTGCGCTCAATGAGTTTACTGCCGGGGAGGATGAGATCACTCGCCAAGTGATCGAGTATGGCGGGCTGTTTCCGTTCAATGTGGCGCGCATGCAGGGGAAGGTGTTCCTGCCGGCTATTCAAAGCGCGGGCAAGTTCACACGAGCGATGACGCTGGCAGAGAAGATTTTTGCGCGGCATATGCTGAATGAGAAGGGCGAAGTCGGGGTGCCATCGGTCAAGCCGGGGGATACTGGATTCGCGCGCGCCGATCTTCGGTTCAGCCACGAATACGTCACGCCGATGGCGGCGATTTTCTTTGAGCGCTACGTGGGTAAAGATGCGAAGGTCAACGACCCTTCGAGCATCTTATTCTTCCGTGATCACCTGACCTTTCTCGACGAAGTCATTTCCGAGGAAAAGAAAAAAATTGGCCTGCTCGACTTGGCGACGCAACTCAAGCTCAAGCAGCAGGACTTCGCCAAGAAGCAGGGCATTCGCCTACACGGGGAGTTGACCGACCGCAAGGGGTCAGAGGGAATCTGTCACTCGATCGTGCTTGAGAGCTACGCGCTGCCGGGGCAGTTGAACATTGGCTCCGACTCGCACACGCCGCACGTGGGTGCGATCGGGTGCGTGGCGTTTGGCATTGGCACGACTGACGTGTTCAATTCGTGGATCACGAAAGATGTGCGCGTGAAGGTGCCGGAGTCTGTGCGGATCGTGGTGCGTGGGAAGAAGCATCCGAATGTGACGGCGAAAGACTTCATCCTGAAGATTCTGAGCCTTGATTACGTCCGGAGCGGCAAGGCTCTCGCCAAAGTCATGGAATATGCGGGCGAGGCGATCGAAGAGTTGAGCGTCGACGAGCGCGCCACCATGACCAACATGGCCGCGGAGATTGGAGGGTTCACTGGTATCGTCGCTCCTGATAAAAAGGCCGTCGACTTTCTGGTGGAGCGGCGTGGCATCGATGGTACTCAAGCCGAGGCTATGATTGAAGGCCTCTACAGCGATCCCGGTGCTCAGTATGCGCATGTGATCGAACTCGACGCGGCCGAGATCACGCCGATGGTGGCCACTCCGGGCGATCCGGGCAACGGAAAATATGTTCGGGAGCTGAATACGCCTGTTCCGATCGAGATTGCCTACGGCGGCACCTGTACCGCCGGCAAGAACGAAGACATGGACATGTATGCATCCGTGCTCGCCGACGCGCTCAAGCGCGGCAAGCGCGTGGCCGGCTCCGTGCAGTTCTACATTCAGTTCGGATCGCAGGAGACACGGGATTATTGCCTGCGCAAGGGCTATCTGGAGATATTCCAGAAATCCGGCGCCAAGGTGATCGAGCCGAGTTGCGGGGCGTGCATCAATGCAGGACCCGGAGTGTCGACGCGCCCCGATCAGGTCGTGATCAGCGCGCAGAACCGGAATTTTCCCGGCCGCAGCGGGCCCGGACAAATGTATCTGGCTTCGCCATTCACCGTGGCTGCGAGCGCTGTTGCCGGATATATCGTGGAGTATGAGCCGAGCGAGAAGAGAGAAGTAGTGGGCGCATAGGGCTTTCTCCTGCGTACCTCGGTATTCGCTAATGGATACTGGCACCATGCTGAAATATGTATTTGTAGTTTTGGTTTCAATACCACTCTGTCTTGCGCAGGGGATTGTTTACGCGACGCGCGAGATCGATGTTTCGAGCAGTCGTCCAATCCAGGCCCCTCCATTTTCCTACTTTGGAGAGAGTCAGTGTGACCGCGACGGCAATATGTACTTCCACGCCGTCGACTCTGACTTCAGACAGGGCCAGATCTTTCGATTGTCGAGCGACGGCGCTTCTGGGAAGTTTTTCCGAATCACAGGCAAGTTCGCTGATCCTGACTCGGCCGGCTTCGATAGTTTTTGGGTTACGAACGACGGCGAAGTGTTTTTGCTTGCCAGTAATGCAGAAGAAAAGTATATCTTCACTTTTGATCAGAACGGGGAAGTGAAAGCTCCAACCATTCTGAAGGTTCGCGAGGACGTGCAGCTCACAGACTTCGCCGTGCTCGACAACGGATTTATGTTTGTGTGGGGATATCACGATCAGAAAAGCTCGAAGGATCTTCGCGGAAAGCCTTACGCCGCAGTTCTTACAGAGTCAGGAGAACTTGTCAGAGAGGTTTCGATTCCAATGGCCACCGTCGATCTCGGGAATCTGGGTGCTCCAAGAGATGGCGCAGTCGCGAGCTATGCGGGAAATCTGTATTTTCTGGGTGCCGATCAGATAACGGTAATCTCCTCAGCTGGAGAAACGATTCGCCGGCTAAAGTTCCATAAGTCGGACCCGCAAGCCATCGCGACCAGGCTTTATCTTTCGGCGGGTGTGGCCGTAATCGTTGTAGATAAGATCTCTACTAAGGGCTCTACCAGGGGACAGGTGCACCGGAGTTTCATTGCCCTAGACCAGGACTCAGGGGACTTGATGGGCTATTTTGAGCCGAGCGCACGATTAGGTTCCAACGACGTATGTTTTTCACGCGCCGATGGCCTCACATTCTTACAGTCGGATGGTAAAACCCAAAAGCTTGCCACTGCCCTGCTCCGATAGCCCGTAATCGCGTGGGCCGGGTTTTCGAGAACCACGATTCCAGATTGCGCAGCGGGCTTATTCCTGCTAACGGAGCGGGTGAGAGACCGTCTGAACTGTTCAGGAGGATGCCATGAAGCGCTCCCGCCTGCTTTTTGTTGCTGTCATCACAAGCGGTTTCGTCGTCGCGGCTTCGGCGTTTCGAAGTGGCTCCGCTTCAATTTCTACTTCAGCAAATTCTGCCACGGGATCGCTGAGTCCAGCTTCGCCGATGCTGCAGCCTCGTTCGGGGCACTCCGCGACTCTGCTCCGCGACGGTAGAGTCCTCATTGTCGGCGGGATGCGCCATAATCAGGACTTCTACAAGTCGGCGGAACTGTACGATCCGGCTACGGGAAAGTTTCAGACGACGGGCGAGATGAGTGTGGGGCGAGTCGGACATTTCGCTGTGTTGCTGCGGTCGGGCAAGGTTCTGATCGCTGGAGGCTGGATCGGCGGCCATGACACCACCGATGCGGCGGAACTGTATGACCCGGCCACGGGAAAATTCACCATTATCGCGAAGATGTCCACGCGGCGCGCGCGGCCGAGCACCACGCTGCTGGCAAACGGCAATGTGCTGATCGCGGGCGGTGAGGATCACGATGCGCGCGACGCCGCACTCGCATCGGCAGAAATTTTTGACGCCAACACGCTGCGTTTTCGGCTAACTGGAACTCTGCACTGTGCGCGGAGCGGACAAACGGCAACCCTGCTCAGTGATGGGCGCGTCCTAATGGCTGGAGGAGGGAACAGCGTGCTTCTCGCTGGCGCAGAATTGTACGATCCGAAGACCGAGACTTTTACCGAGACCGGCAGCCTGATCACCCCGCGCTACAAACATACTGCCGGCCTTCTGCCCGATGGACGAGTGTTAGTTGCAGGCGGCTCCGACCAGCGTGACTGGAGCGGAAATCTGAGCAGCGCCGAAATCTATGATCCGCGAACCGGCAGGTTCTCAGCCGCCGCTTCGCTGAACGACAGCCGCTTTAAACTGCCCGACGAGGCCGTGCAACTGCCTTCAGGAAAGCTTCTGGTGGCGGGCGGAAGCAAGCAGGCAGAAATCTTTGATCCCGTGAGCGGCCGGTTCGCTTTGGTTACTGGCCAGATGAATGACCGATGGCATTACATCTCGGAAACGAGACTGCGGGACGGCAGCGTGTTGCTGGCGGGAGGCTACCCTAATAGCGATCAGGCCACGGCCCAGACCTGGATTTACCGCCCCTGAGCGTTTCTTTCCTGACCTCTTTCCAAGGGAGACGTTTCGACCTGTCGCCTGACCCCTATCCAGCTAAGTGGTTGAATTTAACCAGGATGGCTGAAATCAGCCACCCTGGTTCCTGCAACTTTTGCCGGGGTTCCGAGTTCAAATACATAGAGACAGTGACCTGTGGAGGATGGCAAAAGCCACCCGCCAAGGCCACCAGTCTCTAGAGGGTTTACGGATCCGATCGGGGTTTTGGCGGGTCTGGCACAGGGGGACCTATGCGATACATGAAACATCTTGCACTGCTCGCGGCTTTGATGCTGCCGGTGGCTTACTCGCAAGCGCAGGTTGAAGGGGGAGCCGGGGTTGGAAACGACCCAAATTACTCGGACCAAGGCCAACAGAATCAGGGCCCACAGGATCAAAACCAACAGTATCAGGGCCAGCCGAACCAAGGCCCCGCCAATCAGGGCTATCCCGACCGGGGCTACGCTGATCAGAGCTATGCTGGCCCGGGATACGCTAGCGCTCCTCCGGCATGTGCCTATGGGTACTATTCCTATTACCCGTATGCCTGCGCCCCGTACGGTTTCTATGGCCCGCGATGGTTCGTTGGCGGAGTCTTCATTGGTGTTGGACCTTGGTATCACTATGGATGGGGCCATCCTGGATATTGGGGTCACCCAGGCTACCGGGGATATGCAGGATGGGGTCACCCAGGCTGGGGCTACGGGCACGGCTATGTTGGCGGGTATGCGCGGGGCTATGCTCATGGAGCATACGGCCACGCTTACGCAGGTGGCGGATACCACGGTGGCGTCGTGCGGGGAGGCGGAAGCTTCCACGGAAATGCTGGCGGTGGATTTCACGGGAGCAACGGATTCCACGGCGGGGGCGGACACGGTGGCGGACACCGGTAACTGACTCCGCTCTTGAGAAACCGAAGACGGCTGGCAGCACATTCGCTGCCAGCCGTTTTTCGTTGGCCGAAATCCGGTCATCTGTGGCTATTTCCCATCACAACCAGGTGGCGAACCAGCCCTGAATTTTACTGGAAATCCTGTGGCTTCTGCTCCCCAACCGTTCTCG
The DNA here is from genome assembly GCA_963844525.1 of uncultured Acidobacteriaceae bacterium. GTDB lineage: Bacteria > Acidobacteriota > Terriglobia > Terriglobales > Acidobacteriaceae > Sulfotelmatobacter. Next base: position 588,357 of record CAWJOM010000001.1, read on the forward strand.
CTAAGTGGCTGAATTTAAGCAGGATGGTTGAAATCGGCCACTCCAATGTCCGAAACTTTTTCCCGCCTTTCGCGTTCAAATAAGTAGAGACAATGGCCAGTGGTAAGAGCCAAAAAGGCACCCACAAAAGGTCATCGTCATCGTCAGAGGCAGTTTCCGGATCCCAAAAAGAATCGGGCCGGGGTTGGAGGTGAGTATGCGGTATATGAGATATGTTGCGTTGTTGGCGGTGTTGATGGTCCCACTGGCGTACTCGCAGGCGCAAGTAAGCGTCGGAATTGGAGTCGGTCCCGTCGGCGTAGCGGTCGGAGCGGCTCCAGCCTGTGCGTATGGCTACTACGGATATTATCCCTACGCTTGCGCACCCTATGGCTACTATGGAGCCGACTGGTTTGCAGGGGGCATTTTCGTCGGAGCGGGCCCGTGGTTCCATGGTCCTGTATGGCTGGGACGTTGGGGCGTGGCGAACCGATGGTATGGTCGCCCCTGGTATGGTCATCCGGGCTGGGGTCGCACGTGGTATGGCGGGCATGGCTACGTAGCGCGCGGTCCGGTGAATAACTACCACAGTGCTGCTGTTGCGCACGGAGAGGTCCACGCGTCACCAGCGTTTCACGGTGGTGGTGGTTTTCACGGCGGTGGCGGACGCCGGTAACAGAGGGGAAAGCCGCAAAGAGAAGGCTGACAGCATATCGCTGCCAGCCTTTTTTTCGTTTTGGACTAATCCGTGTGCAAATGCTGCGAATTATGTCTGCGCTTGTCCCCGTGCCTTTTTTTGTAGCTCCTTTAGAGACGGGAAGGAGCTAGGGCTGATCAGCGTGCGTTCGGCTGGTTGCGACCCGGCCTTTACGGCTGAAGCGAGCATTTGCATGGCATCTCCGATCAGTGGCGGGGAGACCACCGTCGCTGCCAATCGGCCTTGGCGAACCCACTCCTGTCCGGAACGAGGAACCCCGTCGCATCCCGTGATGGGGAGACGAAGCCAAGCATCCCGCTCCTTCAAGTCCGCTAGTTCCTCAAAGGCGCGCCGTGCTCCAATCGCCATGTCATCGTTCTGGCAAGCGATCAAGCCGACGTGGAGCTGTCGGGAAGTGCTCAGCGAGAGCCATGACTTGATGGCTTGATATCCGCTGTTCTGCGTCCAGTCCCCTCGAAGAGTCTTCACGTCAACGCGCTGAGGCTTGGTCGAGAGCATTCCCCGAGTGCGGACTTTGGCCACGTCGCGGACGGAAGGGCCTTCGAGATAGAGAACGCAGCCCTGCTCGCCGAGCAAGGCGCCGATCTGCTGGCCCTGGAGCTTTCCGATGGCCTCATGATCTGACATCACTGAGAACACGGGAACCAGGGCGTGTTGCCGCAGTTGGGTGATGTAGTCGACGTCGGTATTGATGATGGCCCAGGCAATTCCCGCGCCCACGGCTGCCTTGGCGATCTGCGCCATACCCGTACCTACGGGTTCAGCCATAATGGCATCGGGGCGCTGGGCTGGGTCTTGGATAAAGCGAAGGATCTGCTGGGTCTGCTGCACCGCGTCGTTGCCAGAATAGATGATCTGGACGTTGATGCCGAGTTGGGCCGCGGCGGACTGCGCCGAGGCAGCTTGTTCCAGTTGATAGTCGTTGTCGTCGGTAATCAGGGAGACGACTACGTTGAGCTTGGTCATGGAGTCGCGCCCCTCACCGGAGGTCGCACCGCACAGCTGGAATCATTAACGCATCCCTTGGGGCATAAACCAAATTACTTCCGTCATGCCGTTTTTCAGGTATTGAGCCAGTCGGAATGGGGCCCGACCGCAACCCGTAACCGAAAGGCTCCCTGTACCGGGCGCATGGATTCTTGCTAGAATGTGCGGTCACAAAAACGCCGCGGTAGTAAAATAAACGCAGAAGACTCTCAGGAGACAGACACCTTTATGGCCTACGTGATTGCTGAGCCGTGCATTGGCACCAAAGACACCGCATGCGTCGACGCGTGTCCGGTGGACTGCATTCATCCCAAGAAAGACGAGCCCGCGTACGCGACCGAGGAGTTGCTGTATATCGATCCGGTGGAATGTATTGATTGCGGCGCCTGTGTTCCGGTGTGCCCGGTTTCGGCCATCTTCGCGCTCGACGACCTGCCGGAGAAGTGGAACGCTTTCACCGAGCGCAACGCCAAGTATTTCGGTCGGTAGAGCGTTTTGATGGCGTTCGGCATCGACTCCCAGGCCGGAGGATTCTATTCGAGGCGCGTGCCCATCGTGGGCTCGCGCCTCTCTCATTTTCAGACTGCCAAGTTTCTCGTGGAACCGTCTTAATTCTGCTCGACTGAAACCCAGTCTTCTGGGCGCGACTCCCCGCGCACCTAGGTAATCTCGACACCTTTATTGCGGCTGCTAGCATTCGAACTTGCTGGCTTTATAGCAGCGGGAGTCGAAAAATGGACCGTCACCCACACGCCCCGGTTGTGCCTTCTTCTCGCATCTCTAGAGTGCTTCCGAGCGCTGCTTGGCTCGCCGGTTCGATTCTGCTCATGGCGATAATTCATCCTCATGCCAGCGGACAGGCTGCTGAGAAACAGGAAAGCGTGCGCCCAGCTCCGTGCGCAACAAACCTCAGTTTTGACAGCAGCAACGACATGCAGGCCGGCAAGGCTTTTGGAGTCACACTCCGGCAACTGCTCGAGCAGCAGAACTTCAAGGAACTGAATTGCATTGCTGATTCGGAGCGATCCAGCAAAGAGAAACTTCCAGGCGGAATGTGGCGGGTCCACGAGTTCTACTGGTCCATCAAAGAAATGCAAGGCCATCCCACGCAAGAAGACTGGAACTCTCGTCTGAAACTGGCTGAGAGTTGGGTGGCCGCGACTCCCCGATCCATTACCGCCCGCGTTGTGTTGGCCAGGTTCTACATCGACTACGCCTGGGATGCACGTGGGGCCGACACCTCAGACAGCGTGACCGACAGCGGCTGGAAACTGTTTGGCCAGCGGTTGGACAAGGCGAAGGCAACGCTGGATGAGGCTTCGAATTTGCCGACCAAATGCCCCGAATGGTTCCTAGCCATGCAAGACATTGCGCTTGGCCAGGGATGGGATCGGGCGCAGGCCGAGGATTTGCTGCAGCGGGCAATCGCGTTCGAGCCGGACTACTACTATTACTATCGCTCGTATTCCTACTACTTGATGCCGCAGTGGAATGGGGCGGATGGCGACGCCGCCAAGTTCGCCGCGCTGAGCGCCGATCACATTGGAGGAGATGCGGGCGACATTTTGTATTTCCAGATCGGCGAGAAGGTTGTCTGTGCCTGCAACGAACCAGAGTTTGGCCATCTGTCATGGCCACGGCTCCAAAAGGGATACGACCTGCTGGAGAAGAAATACGGAGTGTCCCAGTCGAACTTGAATCGACTGGCTTTGATGGCGACGAAGGCGGGAGATTCAGTGGTAGCCGACGGCGCGTTCAAACGCATCGGTGACGATTGGGATAAGTCGGCATGGATGACGCAGGAGTATTTCAATCAGAACAAGACATGGGCCGCTCAATTCGCCCCGTCCGAGCTTCGTTCGCGAGGAATTTTGCAGGAGGCTGCGGCGAATGCGCAGAGCTCCGGAGGAGCCCAGTACGAAAAGAGTATTGAGCAGGCTTTGCTGCCGTTCATGAAGCAGTGTATGCAGAGTGCGACCAGCGATCGGGAGAAGTTCGAGATTGTCGTCCAGGTAGGGAAGGATGGCAGTCCCGAAGATGCCTGGCCTCGCAAGCTTACAGCGACCGCTCAGTGTGTGCTGCGGGAATTGTTCGAATCTCACGTCAAGAAGGAAACACCATTTCCGGCGCCCCCTCGCCCCTCGTACTGGCTCGACCTGCAATTGGATCCTGCTGCGGTTTCCGCGGCTTTGGCAGCCAACTAAGGGCGGCCCAGGCTCCCAAGGAAAAGGTGCGATTTTCCCTCGCTCCTCAACGAGATCCAGATCTTTCTAACGTTTCTTGGCGTTTCCCAGGATCTCGGCGTCAAGCCCGGTGTGGGTTTTCAGAGCATCCAGAATTCGCAGGTAATTGTGGCTGTCCATGTGCAGCACGAAGACCTTGGGTGCGTCCTGGGCGCGGTAATGAACCTCCAGCCAATAGTCCCTCTCATTCATGAGGCCGACCGAGTATTCGTAGGCGCACTTGTCGATCTGGGCATACGGAATCTTTATCGGATCGCCTTTGGCGGGACGGACTTCGAAAGCTTTGTCTTGATCGTTGAAGGTCAACACAGCCTTGACGAGTTTGCCTTTCTGGTTCGGCACCCTGACATGGTTGAATGAGGTTTCTTCCGCGCAAACGAAAGTAGCGGCAAGCGCGATCACGAGAAGGGTACAGATAATTCTGTTCACAATCTTAGAAGTATATCGAAGCTGGTACCAGACGATTCAACCGGGATTTCGATTTGTGACAAGACTGACGGTTGAAAGCCGATTCCACTAGAATCAACCCTTCACGGTTGAGCTCCCATGGCCCTAAGAGAGTCGGAAGCGATCATATTGCGCAGCTATCCTCTGCGCGAGGCTGATCTGCTGGTCACGCTGTTTACGCGTGCGGAAGGCAAGGTGCGCGGCGTGGCGCAGTCGGCCAAAAAATCGAAGCGGCGATTCGGCGGGGCTCTGGAGCCACTGACCTATGTGAGGGCGTTTTATGACGTCCGCGAGCGGCAGGAGTTGGCGCGGCTGGACTCCTGCGAGGTGCTGGAGTCTCCGATGGCTTCGGAGGTCAGTTATGCGCGGGCAGTAGCGCTAGGCCATATCGCCGAGTTGCTCGACGAACTGCTCCCCGATCGCGAGGCCAACGATGCCATCTTCCGGCTGACGCTTTCCGTGTTGCACGTCTTGACTGGTCCGGAGATATGGATGCCGGTCACTTATTTCGACTTGTGGCTGACTCGACTCGTAGGCTTTTTACCGGAGTTGACGGAGTGCAACGTCTGCGGCCGGAGCCTGAACGGCAGCCGCGCGTATTTCCATGCGCTCGCCGATGGGCTGATGTGTCCAGAGGACAAGCGGCTGGCGTCTTCGGAAATTTCTGCGGAGTCGCGAACGCTGGCGGCACAGATGTTTCGGGCTCCGGTGGAGAACTTCGCGGAAAAGCCGTGGCCGAAGGCGCAGGGCGCGGATCTACGGAAGCTCCTGGTTCAAATTCTGCAACGACATATCGAGAAAAAGTTGGTGACGGCGGGCATGCTGGAAAAGGGCGGGTTCTGAATGCGATCGTGCCCCCACGGCTCATGTGGTGCACGGACCAAAGTCCCGATTGACTTTTTTCACTCGGAAGGAACGATTGCCGGCTTTGTCCTTTTGTTTCTTTCCCTGAATCTTCACTCGTTTTCCCGGATTGAGTCTGGGACCATCAATAAGCTGGTAAGTCAGACTGTCGGCTTCGTTGGTGAGGGTGAGAACGTTCGTGCCTTCCACAGATCTCAAGCAGCCGGTGATGGTGGTCTTGTGCAGGGTCAGGTATAGAACCACGCCGGTGACCGCGGCCACTCCGACCGCGGCTGCGACGATTTGAGCGTTCGAAGGGCCAATGTGCCCCAGATCAAGCTTAAGCTGGGCTGGCGCAGAGATCGCAAGCGCCGAAAGCAATGTTGTGATGAGCGCGACTTTGCAGTTTAGGTTCACTGATCCTCCCTAGTCGTGTGGTAGTGCGCCGAGACAACTATCCTTAGTGAGGTCTGTTTTTCTGCGTGGCTCCCTGCGTAAACGAAGTCGAACCTTTGCCTGGCCGCCGCCAGGCCTGCCTGGTTAAGCGGAGGCTGCACCGTGGCCATGGTGCCGAACAGCCAATCAAAAAAAGCGAAGCCGATGCCAAAGTTCTTGTTCATAAGACCCTGGTCGCTGAGAACCCTGTGGTGAATGTCGTGAAGATTGCGCGTACAGCGGAACCAGTGCTTCAACAGCGGAACGCGCTCCATCCGAAATCCTTTGAGATGCATGCGATCGTGCAGGTAGCTGAAGACCCAGAAGCTCCAGGCGAGCATAATTCCGAAAAACAGAATCTGGTAAGCTGCAACGACCGCGAGGAACCAGAAGATTCCTGACAAACTGATCAAAAGAATTCCGGCGGGAATGATCCATTCGAGTCCGATATTGCCGATGGCAATCTCACCTGTGGTCGAATCCAAATAGTGTTCGCTGGGACGTTGCTTTTGCAGCGGGCCGTAGAGAAGGAGATGGTGCTTCATGTGATTCATGCTCAGAAAGGGTATCCAGCCGCTGTGCAGCAGACGGTGCAAGAGGTAGCCGAGAAGTTCGGAGGCAACAACTGCTAAAACGGCCCAGCCGGCGAAGGCGAGTGCTTTCGTCATGCGCTGGAAACTAACGGCACAGTGAAGGCGCGCGCAAGCGACAAAGTGCGGCGGCAGAGGATGTCGCGCTACGACGTGCAGGAGGCACGGAATTACTGCGGAATTCAGTTCTCTCCTGCGAGCTCTTCGGAAGATTCCAGGCAGTTTCGGGTCGTCGCAGAGGCCTTAGAGCTTGGAGCTAAGTCCCAGCTTTTGAAGTAATTGAGGAAAGCGCGGATCTCGGCGCAGAGGATCGGCAGCGGGCTGGATCAGGCATATACAGAGGACTGCGAACACCTTGTATATTTGCCCACGGCCCGCTGCCGGGTTAAGGAATTCTTCTTCGGAATACTCCGACTCCGGTTGTTCGTCTTCAGGGAATGCGCTCAACCCGTCCACGTCAGCGGCTGGCTCATCTTCCTGCAAGTGGCGGCCCTGACTCCAGGCGTCGATCTTCGATTTGAAAGCGTAGACGGTTCCTTGCTTCTCGTGAAGGTGGCGATGCACCGGCAAATTCTCGGTCTTCTCCCAGCGTTGCACCGTGCGGACGTCACGCTTGAGATAAACAGCAATCTCTTTCCATGAATCGAGCCGATCGGCTGCCGCGCCGAGTTCGTCCGAATAGGATTGGGGACTACCGGCCACAGCACCTCCTTGTGGGCTGAGAGTCTATCGCGTGAATAGCTTCTTGGCAAAGTCAAAGTAGCGCGGGTCAAAGTAGCGCGAAGTTGCCTCGTCGATGCGTCCTGTGCGCACAGTTCCGCTGGTTGTATCTGGAAATTCAGGGTACAGCACAACGGCAGACCTGCCCGGGGTTATAGCTTGGGAGAGCCGAACTATGTCTGCGGGTTATAGGCAGCAATGTCAAGTCGAAGGTTGGGTCGCCGATTCGCCTTTGAAGGTGCGCTCGCGCCTGGCATGCCATGTTATAACTTCACGGCAAGAGGACATCATGACCGACAAATGGGGAAGGCGGCTTTTCATCACCGGGGCAGTGCTGCTGATCCTGCTGGGATTGATTCATTCGCTGTCGCTGCTCGAAGCGCCGGTTGCGAAGAACGACACGGAGCGGCAACTGCAAGATCTGATGTCCAACTACAAGTTCAACGTCATGGGATCGAGGCGCAGCATGGACAATTTCATGCGCGGATTCAGCATCTCGTTCATGCTCGGCGTGTTTTGCGTGGGAGCGCTCGATCTGGCGCTTGCTGGAGAACGCTCGGGGCTGCTCAAGCGCGTGGCCCTGATTCAAACCATCTGGCTGGCCGCAATGACAGCCGTGGGGCTGCGCTATTTCTTTGTTGCGCCCACTTCGTTCCTCGCGGCTGCACTGCTGATCTTCGCTCTGGCCTGGCTAAAGCTGCCGGGTTCGGCTAGCTGACGGCGGGCGACAACTTCCTTTACAATCGTGGATTAACCTTCGGGACTCCGGCTGCGCTGTAGGAGTTCGACTGACCACTCGCGTTCTGGGGTTTTGGACTGAGAGCAAAAACCAAGAGCTTCACGCTGAATCTGTGAACCCGTACTCCTCCAATTCGCTCACGTTTCAGGAACTCATCCTGCGCCTGCAGGCATTCTGGGCCGCGCGCGGGTGCGTGCTGCAGCAGCCTTACGACGTGGAGGTCGGGGCGGGCACGATGGCGCCGGAAACATTTCTGCGTGTGTTGGGACCGAAGCCTTACAAGGTTGCGTATGTGCAGCCCTCGCGGCGTCCCGCGGACGGGCGCTACGGAGAGAATCCGAACCGGCTGTTCAAGCACATGCAGCTGCAGGTGATCCTGAAGCCTCCGCCGGAGAATGTGCAGGAGTTGTACCTGGAGTCGCTGAAGGCGATTGGCATTGACCTACGCCAACACGACATCAAGTTCGAAGAGGATAACTGGGAAGCTCCGACGTTGAGCGCATGGGGCGTGGGCTGGCAGGTCATGCTCGATGGCCTGGAGATCACCCAGTTTACGTACTTCCAGCAGTGCGGCGGAGTGGATCTGTTTCCGATTTCGGCCGAACTGACGTATGGCCTTGAGCGCATTGGCGCGTTTCTGCAAGATGTGGATTCGATCTATGACATCGTGTGGGCGCGCGATCCTGATACCGGCGGCGTGGTGAAGTATGGCGATGTGCGGCTGGCGGATGAGCTGCAGTTTTCGGTTTACAACTTCGAACTGGCGGATGTTGATAAGGCTTGGGAGCACTTCCGACTGTATGAGTCGGAGTGCAAGGGATTGCTGGAGCGATATAGCGGCGTTGGGAAACGATGAAGAAAATCTCCACTTCTCGCAGAAGACACGAGAAATGGGGCACCCGGGTTCGGAATCCGGACTGGAACTTGCGCGATTTCCAGTGCTCGGTGCTTACGATCTTTGTTTGAAGTGCTCGCACCTGTTTAACATCCTCGATGCGCGGGGGGCGATTTCGGTGACGGAGCGCGTGGGCGTGATCGGGCGGGTACGGGCATTGGCTGTGGGGATTGCGAAAGCCTGGGTGGATCAGCAGAAGAGCGAGTCTGTAGCGTTTGAGTCTGACGAGCCTGCGCCTGTGAGCCAGAAAAAACCGAAGGCGAAAAAAGAGGCATTATCGCCGGTGGGCTAGAAGACGCCCGGCGAGACGCCAGCGCTACCTTGCAGACTTGTGATGCCCGTCACATGCGGATGGGGCTCCGTTTTGAGAGACTGGATGGTTTGAAGGCATGCCAGACTTCCTATTAGAAATCGGATGCGAAGAGATTCCGGCGCGGATGATTGGCGCGGCGTCCGAGGAATTGCGCGAGCGAGTTGCGGCGCTGCTGAGTCGTGAGCGGCTGTCTGGTGGAGAAGTCACGCATTTCGATACACCTCGGCGTCTGGCGGTGATGGCGTCGGGGATTGCGGCGTCTCAACCGGATGTCGTCGAGCAGGTCACCGGGCCCTCGGTCAACATTGCATATAAGGATGGGCAGCCGACCCCTGCGGCCCACGCTTTTGCCAAAAAGGCCGGTCTCGACGTCAGCCAACTAGACAGGATAACTACGCCCAAAGGCGAGTACATCGCCGCCAAGGTCACCAAGAAAGGCCGCAGCGCTGCAGAGATTCTTGCCGAGGGCCTGCCAAAGGAACTCTCGACGATTTACTGGCCCAAGAATATGTACTGGCAGAAACCGAACGAACGCTTTGTGCGCCCGGTACGCTGGCTGGTCGCGATGCTCGACGGGGAGACGATCCCTCTGGAGTTTGATGGCATTCGAGCCGGGAACACTTCGCGCGGACACAGAATTCTGAGCGAAGGCGCGGTGATGATTCCACGTGCGGGGCCGGCATACTCGAGTCTCTGCGTGCGGCGAAGGTGCTGGGACGCGGAGAGCGCGAGCATCAGATTCGCAAAGCGCTCGATGCCGCGACGCGCACGATCCCGGGCGCGCGCTGGCGCGAAGACAAGGCTTTGCTCGATACGGTGGTGAATCTGACGGAATTTCCGTCGGCCATTCTGGGCAGTTTCGATCCGCAGTTCTTGGCTCTGCCGGAAGAAGTTCTGGTGACGGTGATGCGCGACCACCAGAAATATTTCGCGGTGGAAGATGCGTACTGGCAAACTCGCGCCGCATTTCCTGGCGGTGTTGAATACCGACAGCGATCCGCAGGGGCTGATTCGCCACGGCAACGAGCGGGTGTTACGGGCGCGCTTCAACGACGCACGCTTTTTCTGGCAGACCGATCAGAAGAAATCGCTGCTGGAGCGACTGGAACTTGCTGAAGAATGTAACCTTCCAGAAAGATCTGGGCAGCTACTTCGACAAGACGCAGCGCGTGCAGCGGCTCTGCAGTTGGCTGAGCGAGATCCTCAAGCAAGCGGAGATTACGGTTCGCCCGGGCGTGATTCACAAGGCAGTCTGCCTGTCGAAGACTGACTTGACCACCGAACTGGTGAAGGAATTTACCGAATTGCAGGGAGTTGTTGGCGGGCTCTACGCGCGGGCGCAGCAACTGGATGCGAGCTTGCCGGAAGCGACGCGGTTCGCCATCGCCGACGCGATTTACGATCACTACAAACCCGAATCGACCGACGACGATGTGCCGCGATCGATCGAAGGCGCTGTGCTTTCGATCGGCGACAAGGCCGACACGATTGCCGGCATGTTCGCTCTGGGATTGGTGCCGAGCGGATCGAAGGATCCGTTTGCGCTGCGGCGGCAGGCCAACGCGATCGTGAAGGTCATTGCCGAAAAGAAGTTGCCGTTGCGGCTGGGCGAACTGATGCGCGATGCGCGCGCGGGCTATCAGCGATCGGAGGCGGAGAAGAAGTTCGTTGACGATGGGAAGTTTGACGAGTCGATCGGGCTTTCTTCCGCGAGCGGCTGGAGTTTTATCTGAAAGATGTACACGGTTATGCTTACGATGTAGTGAAAGCCGTGCTGGGCGCCGATGCGGAGGATGTTGTCGATGCCGTAGCAACGGGCAGAGGCGGTGAAGCAGGTCTTGCACATGCCGGAGTTCCAGGCGATCGGCGCGGCTTGCAAGCGCATGCGGAATATTCTGAAACAGGCCGAGGAGAAGGGGATTGCCTCGGCTGCGACATTCGAGGACCTGCCGGACTCCGCCCAAGAAGAGAAGAGTCTGGCGGCTTACGTCGGGAGAACGGCCCGAAGGTGGAGGCGCTTCGCGAAGAAAAAAGAATATGGCGAGGCGCTAACGTTGCTCTCGACGGCGCGCGAGCCAGTGGATGCATTCTTCGACAAAGTCATGGTAATGGTCGATGATGCGAAGGTGCGCGCGAACCGGTTGGCTCTGCTGCGGACACTGCTGAAGGAGTTTTCCACGATTGCTGATTTTTCGGAGATCGTCACGGAGAACAAGGCGTAACGTTTCATGCCGTCCCTCTGGGACTTGTTCTTGATTTTGCTGCTGTACCCACCGCCGAAGCGGTGGGCTATTATCGCGACGCCCCTCCGGGGCTGGCAATTTGAGCGCAGAGATTGCGACCTGCGCTGAAGTAACGCAGGCTAACTAGACGAAATTCGAATCTAACAAAGGACTCATAATGGCGACGATGACTCTCCCCGAAACTGAAGAAGCAAGAATCCAAGAAATCAGACAACCAAGTACGTTTACTCGTTCGGCGGCGGCAAGGCCGACGGCAACGGCAAGATGAAAGACGTGCTGGGCGGCAAGGGCGCCGGCCTGGCCGAAATGACGAACGCCGGACTGCCGGTGCCTCCGGGATTCACGATTCAGACGGAGGCTTGCCGCGAGTACATGCGGACGGCGACCACGTCGAAGGAAGTCGAGCGGCAGATGGACGCAGCGCTCGCCGAAGCTCGAAGCGCTGCAGGGACAGAAGCTGGGCACGGGCGAGAATCCGCTGCTGGTCAGCGTGCGCTCGGGATCGAAGTTCTCCATGCCGGGGATGATGGACACGATTCTCAACCTCGGGCTGAACGATAAGAGCGTGGAAGCGCTGGCCAAGCGCAGCAACAATCCGCGGTTCGCCGCCGACTCTTACCGGCGGCTGATCCAGATGTTCGGCAATGTCGTGCTCGACATCGAGAAGTCGGCGTTTGAGGAAGTGTTTGACGCCAAGAAGAAACAGAGGAAGACCAAGCTCGACACCGACCTCGACGCCAAGGCGCTTGCAGGAAGTGATTGCCGAATACAAGAAGGTCGTCAAGAAGCACGCCAAGCGCGACTTTCCGCAGGATCCGCGCGAACAGCTGGTGATGGCGCGCGATGCCGTGTTCCGTTCGTGGCAGAACGAGCGCGCCAAGTTCTATCGCCGCATCAACAACATCGACGACATGCTGGGCACTGCGGTCAACGTCCAGGCCATGGTGTATGGCAACCTCGGCGACACCAGCGGCACGGGCGTGGGCTTCACGCGCAATCCCGCGATCGGCACGAAAGAGTTTTACGGCGAATTCCTGATGAACGCGCAGGGCGAGGACGTGGTGTCGGGCGTGCGCACTCCGGTTCCGATTCTCGAACTGCAGAAGGTCATGCCGGATGTGTACGACCAGCTGCGCGAAATCACCACGCGGCTGGAAAAACATTACAAGGACATTCAGGATTTCGAGTTCACCATTCAGGACGGCAAGCTCTACATGCTGCAGACCCGCGTCGGCAAGCGCACGGGCCTGGCGGCGGTGCGCATTGCGATTCAAATGGTGGATGAAGGGTCTGATCACGAAGGAAGAAGCGATCTTCCGCGTTGAGCCGAATCAGCTCTATGACTTCCTGGTTCCGCGACTCGATGAGAAGAGCACGAAAGTCGAAGTGCTCGCGACCGGACTGCCGGCGTCGCCGGGAGCGGCCGTGGGGCAGATTGTATTTACCGCCGATGAAGCCGTCAGGATGGCGGGGCACGACACGGAGAAGAAGCCCGTCATCCTGGTGCGCGCCGAAACGACGCCGGAAGATATTCACGGCATGGAAGTCGCGAAGGGCATTCTGACTTCTCGCGGCGGCATGACCAGCCACGCCGCAGTCGTGACGCGCGGCATGGGCAAGTGCTGCGTGGCGGGCGCGGGCGACATCGACGTCAACGAAAAGACCCGCGAGATGCGGGTGAAGGGGCAGACATTCAAAGAAGGCGACTGGATTTCGCTCGACGGAACTACCGGCCGCGTGATCAAGGGAAAGCTGAACACACTTGATCCATCTCCGGATGATCCGGAGCTGCAGAAGTTCATGAACTGGGCCGATCCGTATCGCAAGATGAAAGTTCGCGCCAATGCGGATATTCCGCGCGATGCAATCCAGGCGCGGGCGTTTGGAGCCGAAGGCATCGGGCTCTGCCGCACCGAGCACATGTTCTTCGGCGAAGAAAAGATTCGGCCACATGCGCGCCATGATTCTCGCGGACAACGAGAAAGACCGCCGCGCGGCGCTGAAGAAACTATTGCCCCTGCAACGCAAAGATTTCGCCGGCGTATTCAAGGCGATGGACGGATTGCCGGTAACGATCCGCACACTGGATCCGCCGCTGCACGAGTTCCTGCCGCGCCGCGAAGATCTGATGGTGGATATCGCGATGCTGTCGCCGTAGAGCGCGAAACAGAAGAAAGAACTGGTCACTAAGTACAAAGACTACGGCGCGAAGGGCGTCGGCGATCTGAAGAAGCTGTTGCCCACGCTGCTGGCGCGCGTCGAGCAGTTGCACGAGTTCAATCCCATGCTCGGACATCGCGGATGCCGTCTTGGCATTACCTATCCGGAGATCACCGAAATGCAGGCGCGCGCGATCTTCGAGGCGGCGGTCGAAGTCACGAAGAAGGGAGTCAAGGTGTTGCCCGAAGTCATGATTCCGCTGGTGGCCACGGTAAAAGAAATGGCGAACCAGGCGGCGATCGTGCGGCGCGTGGCGGACGAAGTATTCAAAGAGAAGGGAACGAAAGTCGAATACATGGTCGGCACGATGATCGAGTTGCCGCGCGCCGCTCTGGTTGCGGACGAGATCGCCAAAGAAGCGGAGTTCTTCTCGTTCGGCACCAACGATCTGACGCAGACCACGTTCGGCTTCTCGCGCGACGACATCAACAAGGTGCTGCCAACGTATCTTGCAGAGGGAATTCTCAAACAGGATCCGTTCGCGGCGCTCGATCAGGAAGGCGTTGGCCAACTGGTGAAGATGGCGACCGAGCGCGGGCGCAAGACGCGGCCCACGTTGAAGGTCGGAATCTGCGGAGAGCATGGCGGCGAGCCGTCGTCCGTGGAGTTCTGCTATCAGACCGGCTTGAACTATGTTTCGTGTTCGCCGTTCCGCGTGCTGACCGCGCGGTTGGCGGCGGCGCAGGCGGCGGCCACTGAGACGCTGAAGGTTGAAGGCGGGCGAACGAAATGAAAACCGCAGAGGACGCAGTGGACGCTGAGTATTGATAGTCATTTCTTCCGAGGCAGGTCGTGGAACTCGATAGAATCACCGGCACGGTCGTCGATTCGGCTATGCGAGTCCACACTGCTCTCGGGCCAGGAATGCTCGAAAGCGTCTACGAGAAGTGCCTCAGGCACGAACTGGTGAAGCGGGGCTTGAGAGTCGAATCACAAGTATGGGTTCCGGTGATTTACGACGGAGTGAAGATCGAAGGCGGCTATAAGATCGACCTGCTAGTAGAATCTGATGTCGTTGTCGAATTGAAGGTGGTCGAACAGATTCTGGAAGTCCACAAGGCGCAGTTATTGTCCTACTTGAAGCTTTCGGACAAGCGGGTCGGCCTGCTCATTAACTTCAACGTTGTTCATTTGCGCGATGGCATTCGGAGGCTCGTGAATCACTATTGCCCCTCTGCGTCCCTGGCGCCCTCTGCGGTGATGGTCTGAGGTCCAGTCATTGCACTTTCTGCAAGCGTGCGATCAGTTTCTGCGGAAGGCTTTCTTCTGATTCGGACCAGAGACGGCGCGAAGTAGCTCTCGTATTGCTTTCCGCTTTCTTGGTGAACTCAACCAGCTTTGCCACGTTGTCGCGAATCTTGGCCTGCGTTTCATCCGTGAGTTCCACATTCTCCTGGACGAACAGCGAGTCGAGGCCGAAATCGATCTCGATATGGCCGGTCTCCCGATAAGTTGCGTCGTCGAATTCTTCTCCCTGCACGATAAACTTGACCAGGCTGGGAATCAGCATCCACTGGTGGCCGCTCTCATCGGGCGTCCATAGATCCCAGTACGCGTCGAACACGTAGCCATAGTCGTCGTGAATGAGGTCCGCAGCGACGACGACAGCTTCTTCCGGAGTGATTCCGGGCGAGAAGCGACGTTCCAGTACGCTGGCCTCGTTCCACGAAACCGGCTGCACAGCGGCGTACGTAATGCCGGACCGATGTTCTGAAAAAGGGAACTGTTGCAGGACCGCGAACATGTGCGGCAACATCGCCGGTCCGGAGAAGTCGGGAAACCAGAGACTCAGATATAAAGGATCAGCCATGGGGAACGAGCGCTGCTACTCACGAAATATTGTAAATGCAATAGTCTCCCGCGTCCGGACGAGATCAGTCGCGTCAATCGGCAGCAGGGGACTGCCCAGTGGGGATGAACGCTTCGCCATCATCGGCTTCGAAAGGTCGAGTGGCAGCGGCCGGAATCGTGGCTCGCAGAAGTGTGCCATCCAGGTTCGATTCGATTTCGAGTGAGCCTCCAAGCTCTTTCAGCCGTTCGCGAATCCCTGCCAGCCCAACTCCCACATTTCCTGTCTTCCAGAAGCGATCCAGAACTTCTCGGGGAACACCCATACCGTAGTCCTTGACCGTCAGCATTACCTGCGTTTTGTCGGTGATCACCTGTACTTCGACGGCGCGGCTTCCGGAGTGGCGGTGAACGTTCGTCAGGGCTTCCTGCAAAATCCGGAACAGTGCTGTCTCCGTGCGCCGAGGAAGGCGAGTCACGTGTTCGGGAAGATGAAGTTTGGCCGTGATGCCACTTCTTTTCCCAAAGCCCTCCACATACCATCGCGCCGCCGAGACGAAGCCGGCCTCATCGAGCAGCGGAGGATGCAGCAGGTGGGACAGGGTACGCGTATCAGCGATCGATCGGTTAACCAGAGCTTGCGCATCCCGCAGATAAACGGAA
Source organism: uncultured Acidobacteriaceae bacterium (assembly GCA_963844525.1). Classification (GTDB taxonomy): domain Bacteria; phylum Acidobacteriota; class Terriglobia; order Terriglobales; family Acidobacteriaceae; genus Sulfotelmatobacter. Next base: position 604,180 of record CAWJOM010000001.1, read on the forward strand.
TTGCTTCCGCCGTCCTGCGCCAGCATGTCGAGGCTTATTTTTGCCGCAGTCAGATCTTGCCCAAGGCTGTCGTGCAATTCGCGCGCAATGCGACGCCGCTCCTCGTCCTGGACGCGCAGCAGTTTCACCGAAAGCCGTCGCAGGGCAACTGTGCGCTGTTCGACAAGCGATTCCAGAGCATCGTGAGCGCGTTGCAAAGCATCTTCCGCTGCCTTTCTTTTTGCAGATGGTCGCGAACCTCGTATTGCCGGCGGCGGGCCAGCAGCGCGCTGCGGACTGTGCTGATCAGGGTTACGGGACGCAAAGGGCGCTCAAGCAGCGTCACATTTCCCAGGGGCGCGCGCGAGCGCACCGCCGATTCCGTGGTGGCCGTACTGAGCCCGCTTCCAGTCAGTACGATGATAGAAAAATCCGACCATGGAGGCTGAGCTGAGAGCTTTTGAGCGAGTGCGTTGATGGCGCCGTTCTGAAGCACTTCTTCTGTGATGATGGCCGCCCCCGCATGCTCGGAGATCGCGCTCTCCAGTTGCGGCAGCGTGGCCAGAGGGCAAATTGCCACCGCAGACTGAGCGAGCACTCTTTCGATAAGCGCTGCGTCCTTGCCGAAGGGCGCAAATACCAATACGCGAAGATCGTCCACTGCAGCATCAGCCATTCACGGTCTCTTTTCCGAGAAGTGGCGCAAGCGATGTCGGGCTGCCCGACAAGATTCCTTGAAAGTTCGATAGTGGCGCTCCGACCCGAATGGTGTCGGGTCCGAGGCGAAGCTCACGAATGGAGCGCTCGTGTCCGCCACTCCGTTTTTTCATCATCGAAATCGCCTGGCGAACTTCTCCGCGCGCCTCAAAATAGCGAAGCACCAGGATGTTGTCTGCCAGGTAGCTGACATCGATGGGGGTCTGCATCGCACTGCCCACCAGACCCATCTGAGCGAGGACAAGCAGCGTCAAGATTCCGCGATTATTCAGGTAAGTTAACAACTCGTGAAGATGAAGAGCGAGAAACTGCTCGCCGGGCATGGCCTGAAGAAAGCCGTTGAGGCTGTCGATGAGAACCGCGCGAGCACCGTCTTCCTCGACACTGCGGCGAACCATGCTGACGAATTCCCCGGGAGAAACCTCCGCAGGGTCCAAATGCTCGATCTTCATGCGGCCAGAAGCGAGATGAGGGTCGAGGTTCATGCCGAGCCCGGACGCACGTCCCAAAAGGGCGCTGACGTTCTCTTCGAAGATGAACGCCACGGCATTTTCCCCACGTTCGGCGGCAGTTGTCAGCCAGCGCAGGGCAAGGGTTGTCTTGCCGCAACCCGCGGGTCCAATGAGCAGGGTACTGGTCCCTCGGCCCAAGCCACCGCCCGACAGTTCATCCAGTTCAACAATGCCGCTGGAAGCGACGCTCTTGTCCTCGTGTTCGTCCTCGTATTCCGAAGCGACGAGCCTGGGGAAAATGACAACTCCGCCGCTGCGAATCAAGTAGTCGTGGAAGCCTTCACGAAAAGCGCTGCCGCGCAATTTCGTGACTTCGATCCGGCGCATGGTCTTGCCATATTCGCGGCTAACGCGGCTCATCGAGATCACGCCGTGCACAATGCTGTGGAGTTCGAGATCCGCGTAGCGGCTGGTGCGGTCGTCCAGCAACAGAACGGTGCAGTTTTCCGGAGCGTATTCTTTGAGCGAAAGAATCTGGCGACGGTAGCGTAAAGGATCTTTGGCAAGCATGCGCACTTCCGAAAGCGCGTCGATCACGAGGCGGTCTGGCTTCTGGCGGTCAACTTCCGCCATGATGGTTTGCACGCGATCGTTCAGCTCAACCTCGGCAGGATGAAAAACAGTGTACTGGCCCTCAGGCTTAAGGTCCTGCTCGCTCGGCCTCACTTCGAGAATGGCAAGGCCATCCACGCTCAGCCCGTGCAAACGAGCGACCGTCAGCAGCTCAGTACGCGATTCGGACAGTGTGACGTATAGAACCTTTTCGCCGTTCTTCAGCCCTTCGGATACAAACTGAAGGGCTAACGTTGTCTTGCCTGTTCCCGGTTCTCCTTCGACCAGGTAGACGTGCCCTACAGGCAGACCGCCGCCTAAGACATCATCGAGACCCGCACATCCGGAACTGCATCGAGTAATGTGTGGCACGAACGTTTCTTGCGTCATACGGGTTCGAGTTGAATCCTTTCATATCATTGGCCGGTTCCAACCGGCGATTGATCGGGCGATTCCTGATTACAGCAGGGCTAGTCGATTGTTCGGTCAACCGGCTGTGCCGTAAATACACTAGTTTCTGTAGCCAGGACGGAAATGATAAGAAGGAAGTCTCGGAGAGAAAGGAAGATTTCGCTTTTTCTAGCGCGAGAAAATCCATTGCGGTTCATAGCGATGGATATGGAGTGTCACTGAAGCGTCCGTTTTGACAGGCCACAAGGCGGCTGCTAACATCAGTTGTTCACAAGCACACCAGCCTCAGAGTCCCCGTCGTCTAGCCTGGCCTAGGACATCGCCCTTTCACGGCGGTAACACGGGTTCAAATCCCGTCGGGGACGCCAACCTTATCAACCACTTGCAGATCCCCTCCAGAATTTTGTAGGTCCGTTACAGTCCGATAAGCCTCGGTGCTTGGTTTTTCTTCGTTTTTGTCGAGCAGCAAACTCACAACTCGGCTCTGCGCGTCTCGCTTCGTTTGCGTGATTGCTTGCGCATAGACGTTCAGAGTGACCGAGATGTTTGCGTGCCGCATTAGCTCTTGCACAACCTTCACGTCCTCGCCGTTCCCCTTGAGGAGCGTCGCGTACGTGTGCCGGAACGTGTGCCAACCGAAATGGCCCACGATTCCGATTTCTTTCGCCGCTGGCTCCAGGTGCGCCTTGTATAGCGAACCCGGCCAGTACGGCAGTTTTCCTCCGCTGTGCGGACTGGCGAATACCCAGTCCTCATCGGTTGGGTATGGACTATGCAGCCGCCAGTTCCACAAAACCTTAGACAGTCGCAAATCGAGCGGAACCGGCTTGCGAGAGGCTTCGGTCTTGCAGTCCCCGACGTGTTGCATCACGATCGAGCGGATGACATGGACTTCCATTTTCTGAAAATCGATATCCTTCCACTTGAGGCCTAACAACTCTCCAACCCGAAGGCCCGTGAACACGGCGAGGAACACCATCGTGCGCGTCGGCTCCTTCAGGACGCGAAGCAGTGCTGCAATCTGCTCAATGGAAAGCACAATGGGCATCCTGGTCCGCTTGGCACTTTGACGCACCATGCGTATGGGATTCACATCAAGCCATTCCCACCTGACAGCGTGATTGAAAACCGCGCTCATGATATTTCGAGCTTTGGCTTTGCTTCCGTTCGCATACTTGAGCGAACGAAGCCACTGCTCCACCGCGACTGCTTTGACCTCGGTTACGTGATAGCTTCCCCAACGGGGCAAAATCCACTTTCGGAAATAGCCTACGTAGGTGACCTGCGTCTTCCGTGTTTTGGTGCAGTCCGGGCCCAGCTCTTTTTCCCGGTAGTGCTCGACAAGCGTTTGAACACTGATCGGGGTCAAGCTGGTTCGCGGATTCTCAGCGTTGATGTCTGCCCGAAGTGCGGCGACGGCCTTCTGAGCCGCCGTCTCGTTCGGATATTGTTCGAGCGATCCAACCATTAGATTGCGTCGCGTCCGACTGCCATCCGCCTGGAGTTCGTACCATCGGTACTCCCAGGCCTTCCGGCCGCCGGCACGCTTCACGATCTGAAGGCTGCCTTGCTGAAATCTCGTCCGTCTCATCACGATCCTCCGTGGTTAGGGACGGTACGGATAGCTGGCTAACTTTAACCTCAAATGCACCCACGCGTCGAGATCTGAAGTGCGGAATCGCCACAGTTTTCCGATTCGCATCGCGCGTATCTCGCCTTTGCGAGCGAGACGCTGAAGCGTCTTCGGATGAATTTGAAGCAGCGCTGCTGCTTCGCGTGAATCGAGGAATCTCTCGAAGTGAGGGATAGTCTGGCTGACTGCTGTCGCTTCATGCATCTCGCTCATATGACCCCGCAGTAGAGAGTCGAGACGTGGCTGGAATCAAAGACTCGTACGAGAGCCGATTTTGGTGACCGGCTCCATTCGATCGACTTCGAACTCCTTCACTACTCGGCTGGCGTTAGTTTTCGCGTCATGGACGGACGAGAACATTGTTCGTATAGAAACCGTACAAGACGCATTTGTTGCTTCATTTCAAAGAATCTTTTTTCTTTTCGACTTCGAAAACATTTTTCAACAACTGCTTAAAGTGCCTAAGGCGCCTAGAAGTACTTTTAGGTACTTTTGGGGAATCCACGGGAACATTGCAACGGCCGCACTCAACCGGCGGCTTCTATGGCGAGGCCGTTTCGTTGATCCGCGCGAGATTTTCCCTTCTATCTATAAAAGGAACATGCGGGAGGTAAAAAGCATCGAAAATATTTTCGAACAAAGGCGAAACTAGAACCGCAGAAATGTCCTGGGTCGGCCTTGGCGGGCAACACAGCTTCTTGCGGCGAAAGCCGCCTTTCCCTAGGAGTTACTGGAGAAGAAGAGAAGCAGGGCCATTCCGGGCTGTGACGGTACAATCCTTCTGTATGCCAAGGGTACTCGCCGCCGAGACAAAATCACTTATCGAGACGCTGTACAAGCCGGTATCGTTTTGGGAGAGCACCGCAAAGCACAAAATGAGTACATTGGCGCTCATAAGTCAAACGGGTGATCCTGCTGCGATTCCTGACCTAGTTCTTCTTTTGCTGGACCGCGACCGGGATGTTTCAGTATCCGCGGCGGCGACGGTATCCAAGTTGATCAGACTTCTGAGTCCTGCGGAGCTTCCCTGGCTCGATCTCGTCATGCGAGAGCGTTCGCCTTACAGATGGTCGTATCCGTCGGCATGGGCTGAACTACAGCCGGATCAATTGCATCTCTTACAGCGATTCGGGAGGGAATCCATCTACGCCCTAGGAATGGCGTCGCTGCACTTCAGTGGTTATGTGCGGAACGAGGCCCTTCGAAAACTGACCGACGCACAAGATGGAACAGAACTGCCGTTTCTCCTGCTGCGACTAAACGACTGGGTTCAGGAAGTGCGTCATACTGCCCATCTCCTAGTGCGACAACGTCTCATGACAAAATACGCGCCCTTCTTCGTTAGCCACATCGCGCTTGTGAACCGCCTTCGACTAGTTCGTCGTGGGCAGCAAGCGGAGATAATCGGAGCAATTGAGCGCTTACTTAGGTCCAAAGATTGCCAAGAGGCCGTCGAGAGCGGTTTGCGCTCACCGGACGGGCACGTCAAGAGAGCGTGCTACGAGTTAGCGTTCGAATCTGCAAGCTTTGATCAGGTTCCGCTTATCGAAAGAGCCCTATCTGAAAAGGACCCAACCGTTCGATTGTGTGGTGCCGAAAGAATCTCTGTTCTTCCGGACGCTACCTCGTTGGATTATCTGTTGTCCCGCGCAAGAGATGACCGATTTGCGCCAGTTCGACGCAAGGCTTTGCAGGTCTTCTCGGAGCGATTCCCAGAGAGAGCCCGCCTATGGCTTGAGCACGCGCTGACGGATTCTCATCCGTCCCTTCGTGGCTACGCCCAGTTTCAGCTAGGGAGGGGATCGGATTTTGATCTCCGAGCGTTTTATCGAGCTGTGCTCGGCAAGTCTGAACCAGCAACCCTGTACGCTGCCATTTCTGGGGTGGGGGAAACTGGTATCTCATCTGATGCGATCCTCGTAGTAGCGCATCTGTCGCATCAGGTGCCCAGAATGCGTCGGGCCGTGCTCCGCACTCTGGCGCGCTTGAATGCTCAAGAATTCGTCGATCTCTTTGTGGAACGTCTCCTAGATCACGCCCCCAGTGTGTCGCGCGAAGCCATGAGGGGACTAACCAAGGTTCTTCACCTAGTCACAGGGGAACGCCTTTGGAGGGTTTTTGCTGCTGCAACAGAAGATCATGTTCGCCGCAACGCACTTTTCCTGGTCGCACGTCTTAGCAAATGGGAGAGCATCGGCTACCTTGTGGAAGCGCTCGATAGCGATGCCGAAGACCTACGAAAGCTCGCCGAGAACTATCTTCGGCGTTGGTATGCGCAATTTAATTCCAGTTTCACCGCTCCCACAAAACCGCAGGTTGAGCGGCTGACCGTTGCGCTACGGAAGTCCGGTGCTAGCTTGGATCGATCAATCAGAGGACAAATCGAATTTGGTATTCGTGCCTTCTGAGTGCACAATTACCCTCCGCTATCCCCACGCCTAACAGCATGGCCGGGGTGCGGCTCGTGTCAAGGCTCTCCGACCGCTTCGCGGCGCAAAACACGCGGCCTTGACACAAGCCTTCCCCCCGGCCCATTTCTCCGCCATGTGGGGAATGTGCAGGTGTGGCTCTCGCGAGACCTCAAAGCCCGAGACCAAGACTGGGGCCACCGAGGTCATGTTCCACGCCGACATGGGGAGTCTTTTCCGGTTCCGGTGTGTGAGTTGGAACGGAAGAATGCTGCTCTCCGATCTGCTGGCCAGCTTGCCGGTTCACCCCAGTCATCAGGTCAACACGGTGGCCCTTTTCCGGATCGTGTGCGGATAGCTGTTTTCGAGCCAGTTCAATCGCAGACTGCCGCATCGTGGATACGCCGACGGATTCACGAAGTTGCTCGCGGTCGCTGGTGACAACAGCGATCTCGCTCCGGCCGCGGCTCGCCGCAACATAGAACAGCTCCTTTTTCATAGCGTCTGCCGAGATGATGACGGTATCTACCGTTTTGCCCTGGCTTCGATGGGCGGTGACCGCATATCCGTGGGTGAATTCGTGATAGTTCGCAGGAAGCGTTCTTCCGTCTTCGAGGCGAATGGCACCACCGTCTAGGGAACTCACTTTGACCAGCTCTCCGTTGGTCGCCCGGAGTTCCGGCCCTCGACGGTTTGCTGTCAGCATGAGGCTGTCGCCAGGGGCAACCTCAATGGGCTGACGCTCATAAACGGAAAATGCCCGCGTTTGTTTCGGCGAGATGTTCACCTCTTCACCGGTTTCTTTTCGCGCAACCAGAGATTCAGGCCCAACACGCACGACTTCCAGAGACTCATGGCGTTTTGCTAGTTTTGTGTCTCTGTGGAATTGCAGAACCTGCCCCTCTTGGTAGTTGGACAGTTCTTGTTTCTGCGCTGTCGTCCACTGGAGCGAGACGTACCGATCAAAAGAATGGCTGACTCCCAATTCGCCGCGCATCTTTCCGATCTTGGCGAATCGCGTCGGTGAGTTGGGAAATCTCAGCATGAGTGCCCGCAACTACAAGCGTATCGCGCCCTTCGGCTCGAAACTCACGATGCAGCTCCGCCACTATCTGGCCTCGGTCGAAGATGGATACTTCGCGAATGGCTCCGAGCTTTTCCAATTGTGCGAACCCCTCCTCCGGTGAATGTCTCATGGTCTTTACGGCCTCGCGATAGAAGGAGTTCGTCTGCCGCTGTACTTCAGTAAGGGAAACACTCTTCAGGCCAGACTCCCGTTCCAAGATACGCAAAGCATCCGAGGCCTCGACGCTGGGAATTTGTCGCGTGTCACCGGAAAAGACGATTCTGGCTCCCTGATCCTCGGCGAGGTGCAGCAAGCTTTGCATTTGCCGGCCCGAAACCATGCCTGCTTCATCAACAATCAAGACCCTCCCGCGCAGCGCGCCCTGTGGTTCCTGAGCCTCCAGAAGTCGTGAGACAGTCATCGCATCTCGGAAGCCAACTTTTTCCAGTTCGTCCACCGCACTTCGGGTGGGAGCCACCGCAAGAACCTCGTGTCCGGCCTCTCTGAGGCCACGGTCAATTTCGCGCAGTGTCGCCGTCTTGCCAGTACCGGCAGCGCCTCGAACATTGATCGCCAGATCGCGAGAGTCGAGTACAGCTTCGACGGCGAGCTTCTGTTCGGGACGGAGGTGGCCCGAAAGCTCAAAGTCACGCCCCTTGCCGAGGTGGTCGTAGCGGTCCAATCCTCGGTTAACCATCGCGATCATGTCGCGCTCGCGTTGGAGGCTCGCGTGTGTCGCAATTTCATCCCCAGAGGAGATGAGAGTCCCTTTCGCACGTTCAAGGGAGAGAGAGCCCTGAAGATCGCTGAGTTCGACGTTGCCGCGCCCGTGACGAAGAGCCTCGGTTAGAACCTCATGCTCCCTGGCGACTGAGAGACGCTCGAAGATGTGCTCCTGGGAGTATGCAAGCGAAGCCTCATGCACACCGCGATTGATTTGAGGCGAATGGGATTTTGTCTGAGCCTCGTTCAAGCCATCCCGAAGCGCTTGCCTCTCATCCGGGGTCATTCGTTCTTGCTGAAGGTTACGGACTCGCTCGGTCGATATTTCCTGAAGCTTGTCAGCCCGCGTTTCCCGGACGAGTACCGCAACCTCGTTGTCTGTGGGCGCGCGACCACGCTCACGAGTGAATTCCTGAATGGCCGCATCACGCTGGGCACTGCGTTGACTGTACTTGTCGAAAAGGTCATGGGAGAAACCTGCGATTTCGAATCCCTTGTCACGACCACGAACATCGTGACGGTTTTCAATCTCGTAACCAAGAGCGCGTACTTCGCGAGCAAGGGAATTGCGATAGACCTCGGTCAGGTAGCTGCGACGCTCGTACAGACCGGAAGCCTGCAGCGCCTTCCAACGTCCTTCAGTCCCATCGTAGGTCAGATTGGCAGCGACGGCATGAGTGTGGAGCTGAGGATCTAGCTGACGACTCGTGTCGTGAGTGTAGGAAGCTACGATCCAGTTTCCGGTGGCTCGATTTTCGTTCAGGCCGGCGAGGCGAACCCTAGTGGCCGAGTATTTCTCCGCTTCTTCCAATGCCTCGCGCACGGCGGTTCCGTGCGCGGCGACCAGTCTCTCATCACCGCCAACAATGGCCATGACAGAGACGGACTTCGGCGCCGAAAATGTCATGTCATAAAGAGAACGCGCCTTACTTTGCTCCTCACCATTGCTGGCAATGCGATCTGCCCCGTGACGTTGCCGGAGGAATTCTCCCGTTTGTGGGTCGAGGCCCTGACGCACTGCCTCGAAATCCTCGGAGGTAACCTCTCCTTTCAGACCCAGCAGTTCAGCGCCGCGTCCGTGCCACTTGCCTTCGACAGTCCGATTCTGGTCGTAGTAGTCGCTCTGTTGGAGATGGCGCTGTGCGTAGCCTTCACCGCCGGTCATGGCACGAATCGTCAGCACACGCAGACGCTAGCGCTGTTCGAAGTTCGGGATCAAGGGAGTTGCTGCCCGTGGTACTGTGCCTCCCACCTCCAAACGGCTGCTACTTCGTGGCGAGGGTGCTAAGTCAGTGACAGATAAAGGAGCGGAGGACAGCGAGTAACTTGAGTGACAGAACAGCTTGTTAGTGCTGGATTCCCGCCAAAAGCAATGCTATACTCGGTTTCGAAAATGACGATAAAGACCAAATCCATGATGAGACGGCGCGTCAATCGCGCTCGGCCCTCGGGATTGGTCTGATTATTCGCTAGATTTCCAAGTTCAGATTCGATTTCCGAGGCTCCGACAAAAGTCGGGGCCTTTTGCTTTTTACGGATGTGTTTTTGGCCGGTAGCCAAGCTGGAAAGGCACGTGACTGTTAATCACGCCATACGCAGGTTCGAATCCTGCCCGGCCAGCCAATTTTGAGGGAATACAAGGCTCGCTAGTTCAGTAGGAAGAACGCGGCTCTCATAAAGCCGTCGCGGATGGTTCGAATCCATCGCGAGCCACCATGGAGGGGCCTCCGGGAGGGGCAGTGGCTTATACCCACTTCGGCGCCGGATTAGCGCGGCCAGACAGGTTCGACTCCTGTACCCTCTACCAATTTTGTTCGCGCCGGTAGTTCAACGGACCAGAATAGTTGGCCTACACCCAACAGATGCGGGTTCAACTCCCGAACGGCGCACCATGCAGGATTAGCTCGAAGGTCGAGCCCGCGGTCGATAACCGCGAGGCGTTGGTTCGATTCCAACATCCTGCACCATTTTGATGTTGAACGTGGGTGACTGGCAGAGATGGCTGATGCACTCGCCTCTTAAGCGAGACCAGGCTGGTTCGATTCCAGCGTCACCCACCAGATTTTGCGGGATTGGCAGATATGGATATGCACTCGCCTTTTAAGCGAGACGAAGTGGGTTCGATCCCCACATCCCGCACCAAGAGCAACAACGAGGCGGCATAGCATAACGGATCAATGCTCCGAGCTTCTACCTCGGACGATGAGAGTTCAAATCTCTCTGCCGCTTCCAATGTGGGGATGTGGTCCAACGGATGAGGGCGCAAGGCTACGAACCTTGAGATCAGAGTTCAATTCTCTGCATCCCCTCCACATTGATTAGGCTCGCGTGGTCTAAGGCATGATGACGCTTCGGTCCTAACGAAGAGATCCGGGTTGGATTCCCGGCGCGAGTTCCAGATGGGTGGGTGGTGTAATCGAACAACACGGCAGCGTCCGAAGCTGCAAATCCGGGTTTGACTCCCGGCCCGCCCTCCAGTTGCTTGGTTGCTTTTGAGTTCGCGTGGTCGATTTGGAGGTACTTCCTGCAGAGGACAAAGCCCCGTATCATGGCTCTGTTCTAGAAGTAGAGGAGTTCAGGTTGTGAAAGTTGTTCGCCTAGCGATTGAAAACTTTCGGGGTATCGAGTCTGCCGACTTGAAGTTTGACGGCCATGCTTTGTTAGTGGGTGCCAATAACGTCGGCAAGAGCACAATCTGCGAAGCATTGGATCTTGTCTTGGGGCCAGACCGTCTCAATCGCTACCCACCTGTCGAGGAATTCGACTTCTATAACGGGCAGTACTTAAAACCTGCAGACAAAGAAGGCGAGGAACCAACACCGATTCCATTGCGAGTGGAAGTTACTCTCACGGAATTGAGCGCGGAAGTGGAGAAGCGTTGTAGCAGTCATCTCGAATTCTGGCATATCGCAGAGAAGCGAATACTCTCGCAGGGAGAAGCTGGCACGGCAACGCCTGGCACGGCAATTCCGTGTCTTCGGCTTGAGACTGTCGGTCAATACGATCCCGAGGAAGATGAGTTCACGGCCGACACATTCTATACACATAGCCCGTCCGCTGCCGATGGCGAAAAGGATCTGGTGCGACCGGTTATTAAGCGGTTGTTTGGATTTCTGTACCTGCGTGCTTTGCGCACAGGATCACGCGCACTCAGCTTGGAGCGCGGGTCGTTGCTTGATGTACTTCTTCGACTACAGAAGATACGAACTGGGCTTTGGGAACAGGCAATCAAGAGGCTGAGGGAGCTCGACATCGAGAAGGATGCAACCGAACTGGAACCTGTACTAACCTCTATCGAAGAGCGTTTGTCCAGCTACGTGCCAGTCGGAAAGGCGGGACGTGCCACGAAGCTTTATGTGTCGCAACTAACACGAGAACATCTGCGAAAGACGATGGCGTTCTTTCTGGCAATGCGCAACGACCAGGAGGCCGTGCCGTTCCAGCAGGCCGGGACTGGAACGCTCAATACCTTGGTGCTTGCCCTACTATCCTTTATCGCGGAGTTGAAACCCGATTCGGTGATCTTTGCGATGGAGGAGCCGGAAATCGCCGTACCACCGCATACCCAGAGACGAATTGCCGACTATCTGTTGTTGAAAACGAAACAGGCGTTTGTCAGCTCGCATTCGCCGTACGTTATTGAGCGGTTCTCGCCGGAGAACACCTTTCTTCTGACCCGCCCTTCGGCTGGAGGTCTTGATGCGACCTGCGTCGCTGATGCGACAGGCCTAAAAGAAAATGACTACAAGCGATATGCACGGCGGGGGCTGTCCGAATGTATGTTGGGGAAGGGTGTCATGTTGGTCGAGGGCCCCACCGAGCTTCACGCATTTCCCGCCCTTGCTCGTTGTTTGGAAGCGCAAGATCCAACGCTCTACCCACTTGATCTTGCCGGAGTTTCGATCTTCGACGCGGAGAGCGATGGGGCCATCCCAAAATTCGGTAAGTTCTTCCAGGCGCTAGGACTCAAGACTTTTGGGTTCTATGATTACAAAAAGCGTTCGGCTCAGGAAAAAGCAAAATTCACAGCGGTGCTTGATGTTGATGTGGAGCATTCCTACAAAGGACTAGAGGAACTCTTAGCCGCCGAGATTCCTGTAGCCCGCCTTCGGAAATTTCTTAAAGACCTCTTGGCCTCCGGCATCGACGCGGCGCACTACGGTATTCCCTCAGCGCTGCCGGCGGATGATACAGCTGTGCGCAAGCTCGTTACGAATGTGTTGCGCTCATCAAAAGGTGCAGGTTGGGCGGCACGTCTTTTGGAACAGTGCAAGCCGAGCGAACTACCGGCGACCGCCAGCGATTTCCTGGTGAAGGTTTACGCGCACTATCCAGTTCCAGCCCAGCCCGCTCAGACGAATGCCAGTGGCCCACCGGCTACCCCATGAAGATTTGCGCAGAGCGGCAGAAGGTGCTGGATGCCACAGGACACGTTCTTGTTCTTGGCGGGCCGGGTAGCGGCAAGACGACCATAGCATTGAAGAAGGCCTTTGTTCGGGTCGAGGCGGGGATGTTGCCAGGCCAGGGAGTGCTTTTCCTTAGCTTTTCCAGAGCCGCCGTCGCCCGGATCGTGCAGGCATCCCGCCTAGAACTTCCACGGAAGGATCGGGTGCTTCTGGATGTGCAGACATTCCACTCATTCTTTTGGGATCTCCTCAAGACCCACGCCTATCTTCTCGGTGCGCCAAGACAACTCCGTATTCTCTTGCCGCAAGATGAGCGGGTTCTTAATGGGGGGGTAAAAGAAGACAAACAGCCAACAGAATGGGATCTCTGGTGCCAAGAGAGAGATCGGCTGTTCTCTATCGAAGGTCGGATCGGGTTCGACCTATTTGCTCCCAAGGCAGCCGAACTGCTAGCAAGAAGCGACTGGATTCGCAAACTCGTCGCTGAGAAGTTCCCCCTCATGATCGTCGACGAAGCACAAGATACCGGCCCGGATGCTTGGCGGTGCGTGGAGTTACTCGCCGGAGGTACGCAGATCATCTGCCTTGCAGACTTAGAGCAGCAGATATTCGATCATCTTCCTGGCATCGGGCCAGAACGCATCGAGTCGATCAAAGCAGCGCTGTCGCCGCTAGAAGTGAATCTAGGTTCGGAGAATCTTCGGAGTCCAGGATCGGAAATCGCTGACTTCGGCCGGGACATTCTACTGAGACGAGCACGAGCTTCGGGTTACAAGGGCGTTAGTTCCATGAGCTTCAACAGAAGTTCGGATCTCGGGACCACAATGCGCAAAGCTCTCGGTTGCTTGCAACGAGAGATAAAAAAAGAAACGGGAAAGTGGGCCAGGACGATTGCGATTCTTGTTCCGTCATCACCAGAGGCAGCGAAAGTCTCTGTAAGCTTAAATAGTGGCAAAAAGCCTGTTCAGCATAAGCTTCTGTTCGACGAAGCGGAGGCTCTGCTAGCCGCTAGATTCGCAGCGTATCTCTTAGAGCCGCGGCAAGACACGAAAGAATGTCATCAGATCGCTGAAGCCCTGTTATTGCTGAGCGACATCAAGAAATCTTCGGGCGCAACCGGAGATGTTACGCGCTGGGGAAAGTGGGCTGACAAGTGTGAAAAGGGAGAGATCAGCAATGCGGGGATGGTCCAGGCTTTGCGAAAAGTACTTTCGACGTTGACCACCGCAGCGTATTCCGGCGATCCGGGCAGGGACTGGACTCTTGTAAAGCGACGGCTGAGAGAATCGAAAGAACCGGTATTAATCGCCGTAGCACAACACCTGGATTATCTGGTGGCATTTAACCGGGGGAAGCGCATCGGTGCCAACCTCGTCGCACGTTGGGAGATCCACGGGGCGTATTCCGAGGCGCGTCAAGCATTGGATTCGGCGCTGACCCAGGATTTGATTCTGAATGGTGTGGATGATCCGGACGGCATACAAGTGATGACCATTCATAAGTCTAAGGCGAAGCAGTTCGATGGAGTTGTGCTCCTGCGCCGTGAGACCCACAACGGAGAAACACTCATCTCTAATTTCATATGGCGTGATGATGCTCCTCCATATCGTCGGAGCCGCAGGATCCTAATGGTAGGTGTTACGCGGGCGCGAGTTCATACGCTGATGGTGCAACAAGTTTGGCCGGCGTGTCCCATCATGGGTGCGTATGTCCTCCGCTCAGTGTTCAGTCACTAGCCTCGAATTGCTTTAGCGATTCGTTCCGCTGCCGGCGGCTCACGGAGTACCGCCACTTTTGGGTATTGACGGATTCGCGGAGTCATGCCAGAGTAATAACTGAGTTCCAGCAATGATGCGCAAACCCCATAACGATTGCTTCCCGACACCGGCCACGTTTACGTGGCAAGGAGCGGGGGAAGGTACGTTCATGTAACGGGGGCGATCCATAGCGCGTAGTTTTTCTGAGCCTCCGATACAAATCGGGGGCTTTTGCTTTTTGGGGCGTATTTCGCGAATGCGCAGATAGGAGGCGGCGTCGTCTAACGGCCAGGATGCGGCCCTTTCAAGGCTGAGATGGGAGTTCGATTCTCCTCGCTGCTACCAAGTTATGAGCACACAAGTAATTGAACTCGAAGGATTTGAAATTGAGCTTGCATCTGAACTCTACTGCGATCGCGGCGGTGACCATCGCGAACTTGTAGATCGTGCCCGTACGGATCGCAGGAGACTTGGCCACAACGTGGATGAGTCGGCGGTATTGTGTGTGCGGTGCGTGAAAGCAATCTCGCTGAAAGCGTGATGCCGGGTCGTCTAGTGGCAGGACACTGGATTTTGAATCCGGATACGGGCGTTCGAATCGCTCCCCGGCAGCCAGTTCTTTGACAATTTGAAATTCCCTCTTCGTCCAATGGCAGGACGCTGCGCTCTGAACGCGGAAATCGTGGTTCAAGTCCACGGGAGGGAGCCGGAGCTATGGTCTATCGGCAGGATGGCTGACCGTCTATCAGCAGGGACGGGTTCAATTCCCGTTAGCTCCGCCATAAGTTTGCGGGAGATTCGTCCAGCGGCTAGGACACTGGCCTCCAGATCCAGTTACGAGGGTTCGAGTCCTTCATCTCCCGCCAAGGGCGAGCATGGTATAGCGGCTGGTGCCTCAGCCTTCCAAGCCGATGACGTGCGTTCGACTCTCACTGCTCGCTCCAGGCGGAAGTCGTCTAGTGGCCAAGACGCGACGTTGCCAACGTCGAGAGCGCGGGTTCGAGTCCCGCCTTCCGCTCCAATGTTGTGAGGTGGCGTAGCCAAGACAGCAAGGCGTCTGCCTGCAAAGCAGATCATCGGGAGTGCAATTCTCCCCGCCACCTCCAGAGTCTGTCGCTGGCGTAGCTCAGTGGGAAGAGCACGGGCCTCGTAAGTCCGTGATCAGCGTTCGAATCGCCGCGCCAGCTCCGCTGGTATAGCTCAACAGGAAGAGCAGGCGCACGGTAAGCGCCCGACCGCAGTTCGAGGCTGCGTGCCAGCTCCAAAGGTTTGCTGGTCTAGCACAGTGGGAGTGCAGAGAGCTTGTACCTCTCCGACGGGTGTTCGATTCACTCGACCAGCTCCAAGTTTCGATGGCGGGATTGGCCGAATGGCTTAGGCGCTGGATTGTGGCTCCAGTCACGAGAGTTCGATTCTCTCATCTCGCCCCAAATGGGCGGTTCGTATAAGGGGATTACCCACGGCCTGCAACCGTGAAATGCGAGTTCAAGTCTCGCACCGTCCACCAAGTTTGGCTCGGGAACTCGACGGCAGAGTGCTGGTCTGAAAAGCCAGTGGATACGGTTCAATTCCGTGCCGAGCCACCAGGATCGTGACGCAGGTGTTGGCTAGAAGAAAGGAAAGATGATGACAGACACAACCTACAACGTGATGATGCCGGACAAGGGCGTGCCTATCAAGGCCTGGACCAAGGGCGTCCCACTGGAAGACGCGGCACGTCAGCAGCTTCTGAATGTCGCTCAGTTGCCGTTCATCTACAAGTGGGTGGCTGCCATGCCAGACGTGCATTGGGGCATGGGTGCAACCATCGGCAGCGTGATTCCGACGCGCGGTGCGATCATTCCGGCGGCGGTCGGCGTAGATATTGGCTGCGGCATGATGGCCGTGCAGACTACGCTGCACGCCAATCATCTGCCGGACAATCTGCTTGGCATCCGTACGGCGATTGAAAAGGCCGTGCCGCACGGACGCACCGATAACGGCGGAAAGAACGATCGCGGCGCTTGGTCGGATGCCCCTGCGCATCACGCGGAAGTGTGGGCGAAGATGGAGCCTGCGTATCAAGCGATCATCGACAAGTATCCCAAGCTGAACCATGTACAGCGCATCAATCACCTGGGGACGCTGGGCACGGGGAACCATTTCATCGAGGTCTGCCTCGATGAAAACGAAAACGTCTGGTTCCTGCTGCACTCGGGATCACGTGGCGTGGGCAATCGCTTCGGCACGTTTTTCATCGAACTGGCGAAGAACGACATGCGCCAGTGGATGATCAATCTGCCGGACAAAGACCTCGCCTACCTGCCGCAGGGCACCGAGCACTTCGAGGACTACGTCCGCGCGGTGCACTGGGCGCAGGACTACGCGCTGGCGAACCGCGATCTGATGATGCAGAACATGATCGCTGCGGTGCAGGCGTCAGGAGATGTCCCGGCGTTCGAAGCCAATGTGGAAGTCGTAAGCTGCCATCACAACTACGTTACCTGGGAGCACCACTACGGCGAGAACGTGCTCATCACGCGTAAGGGAGCGGTGCGAGCGCGTGAGGGCGACATGGGAATTATTCCCGGCAGCATGGGAGCGCGCTCGTACATTGTGCGCGGCAAGGGCAATCCGGAGAGTTTCATGAGCTGTAGTCATGGAGCCGGACGCGCCATGTCGCGGACAGAAGCGAAGCGCCGCTTCACCTTGGACGACCATGCTAAGGCGACGGCCGGCGTCGAGTGTCGTAAGGACGCGGATGTCATCGACGAAACGCCGATGGCGTACAAATCCATCGACGCGGTGATGGAAGCGCAGCGCGATCTGGTGGACGTGGTTCATACGTTGCGCCAGGTGGTATGCGTGAAGGGCTGAACAGGAGAGGGCTGCAAGGCCCTCTCTTCAGATCCGGGTGTAGGGTAGCGGCCACCCACATGTCTTGGGCACATGTCCACGCAGGTTCAACTCCTGCCACCCGGACCACCTTTTATGTGAGTTTTGTGGCGCGATAGCAGCGAGGGACAATGCGAGAGGTCATAACCTCCGCATGCAGGTGCAAATCCCGTGCGCGCAACAACACGTTTCTACAATGCCGGCCTTGGTCGTAAAGGCTTGATCGCATCGAGTATCATACGGACGCGAGTATCAGTATGAAAGAGCTCACGCTAGACGGCGCAGGCTGGAGGAGCAAGGACGACGTTTACAGTGCTTTCTTTCACGCTGTGGGCGCACCGGAGTGGCACGGTAGGAACTTCGATGCTCTCAATGACAGCATAGCAAGTGGTTCAATCAACGAGGTGGAAGTGCCGTACAGGCTGGTGCTCAAGAACTACGACCTGATTAGCGGTGAGGCGAAAAAGATGACGGACGACTTCGTTGATCTGATCCACGAAATTGCAGAGCGTGGCTGTCCGGTTGAAGTTCGTATAGAAAACGCTGCTTGAGAAGGACGAACGTATGACGCGAAAATCAGGCATCGAGCTGCGACGACTACAGCGTTTGGAATCTGAGTTCCGTTTGCTCCTGCCTCCTGTGCTCAAACAGTGTGCGGCTGGGCGTTGGGGCTTGTTCGGACAGAATGAACATCTCAAAGAAAGCAGGTATCTGCACTGGCCTGAGGCTGAACTATTGAAGAATATGGCGGACGAAATCCGATTGATCCGACAGGACTTCGGACAAGCGAACCCACTTGTCGAACGGTTTCTTCACGACTGCTCGCTTCATAGCGCGAATGTGCCGGGTGAACCAAAGCTGGCACAAGCGTTGCTCGATGAAGTTGAGCGCGGTCTTTGCGCAACGTAGCCGCACCGTACGCACCTCCCTGTCTAGTTTAGATTGGCATAATTCGACGATGCTTCTGACAATTACAACTACGCATAACCCGGCGACGGACTTGGGGTATCTGCTTCATAAGAACCCGGCGAAATTACACACGTTCGAGCTTTCGTTTGGGAAAGCACATGTTTTCTACCTGGAAGCGACCTCGGAACGGTGCACCGCTGCATTGCTACTCGATGTCGATCCGGTGGGACTGGTTCGCGGCAAGCGTGGCCAGCATGAGGGCGGAACTCTCGATCAGTATGTGAACGACCGGCCATATGTTCTGTCTTCTTTTCTTAGCGTCGCCATGGGCCGAGCTTTCGGGACAGCCATGTCTGGCCGTAGCAAGGGGAGGCAAGAACTGGCGGACCAATCGATGCCGTTGACGGCAACCCTGACGGTCGTGGCTTGCCGCGCTGGTGAGGGGCTGATCCGCGAGCTATTCGAGCCTCTGGGGTACAGCGTGATTACGGAGCATCATCCGCTCGATGAGAAATTTCCAGAGTGGGGGGAGGGACCGTACTACTCAGTGACCTTGGCGGGAACTTTCCGCCTGCAGGATCTGCTCAATCATCTCTACGTGCTTGTGCCGGTACTGGATGCTGAGAAGCACTATTGGATTGGCCAGGACGAGGTTGAGAAACTCTTGCGCAAAGGGGAAGGCTGGCTGGCGTCGCATCCACACAAAGAGGCGATCGTAAAGCGATACCTTCCGCGCCAGAGGCAATTGGCAAGAGAAGCACTCGCCAGGCTAGCGGAGGAAGACAACCCCGATCCTGACGCAACAGAAGAAGCTCACTCTGAAGAAGAATCGAAAATGGAGGAACCGATTCGGCTCTGGCAGCAGCGTATGGGAGCAGTGGTTGCTGTCCTTCGATCCGTCGAGGCGAAGCGCGTCCTAGACCTAGGCTGCGGAGAAGGGAAACTCCTGCGAGCCCTGTTAGATGAGAAGTCACTGACAGAGATCGTTGGTATGGATGTTTCGTACCGGAGTCTTGAGATTGCGAGCCAACGTCTGCGACTCGACCGGATGCCCACGAAACAGAAGGAGCGGCTGAAATTAATGCATGGTTCGCTGATGTATCGCGACAAACGCCTGGCCGGGTACGACGCCGCCACGGTGGTGGAAGTCATCGAGCATCTGGATGCACCCCGGCTGGCGGCATTCGAGCGTGTTCTGTTCGAAGCGGCTCGTCCGAAAACGATCATCGTGACCACGCCCAACTGCGAGTACAACGTGAAGTTTGAAACCCTGCCAGCGGGAAAGTTTCGTCATAAAGATCACCGCTTCGAATGGACTCGGGAACAATTCCAGCAGTGGTCACGCCAGGTTTCTGAACGGTTTGGGTACGCAGTTAGGTTTCTGCCCGTAGGAGAAGAAGATCCCCAAGTCGGTGCGCCTACGCAAATGGGGGTCTTCAGCTCGTGACTATAACGATTCCTGAACTTTCCCTGGTCGTTCTCATTGGTCCTTCCGGCTGTGGCAAGTCGAGTTTCGCTCGGGAGCACTTCAAATCTACAGAGGTTCTCTCTTCCGACTTCTGTCGCGGCCTTGTGTCAGACGACGAGAATTCCCAAGAGGCGACGAATGATGCTTTCGAAGTCTTGCACTACGTCGCTCGCAAGAGGCTTGCTGCTGGCCGCCTGACCGTAGTTGACGCGACAAACGTCCAGCCTGAAGCGCGCAAGCCGCTAGTGGCGCTCGCTCGCGAGTTTCATGTTTTGCCGGTGGCGATCGTTCTGAACTTGCCAGAGAAGGTCTGCCACGAACGTAATCAGAGTCGGCCCGACCGTCAGTTCGGCCCTCACGTCATCAGAAACCAGTCCCAGCAACTGCGGCGTTCGCTTCGGGGACTTGAACGTGAAGGCTTCCGTCATGTGTTCGTGCTGTCGAGTCCAGAGGAGGTCTCCTCGGTCACGATCGTACGACAGCCGCTTTGGAATAACCTGAAACACGAGCATGGGCCGTTCGACATCATCGGGGACGTGCACGGTTGCTACGAAGAGTTGACCGCTTTGCTCGTTCAGCTCGGTTACAAGATCAATGAAGGACCGACAGCACCAAGTGTGACTCCGCCCGATGGACGCAGAGCGATTTTCGTTGGTGATTTGGTTGACCGCGGACCCAAGATTCCAGCAGTGCTGCGCCTGGTCATGAAAATGGTTGAAGACGGCACGGCGTTCTGCGTTCCTGGAAATCATGACATGAAGCTGATGCGGAAACTGAAGGGACGCGATGTGCAGTTGACGCACGGATTGGCCGACTCGCTTGAACAGCTCGATAAGGAGACTCCTGAATTCAAGCAGACGGTCATCAAGTTTCTCGACGATCTGGTCAGCCACTATGTATTCGACGAAGGGAAACTCGTGGTGGCACACGCCGGCATGAGAGAGGAGATGCAGGGACGCGGCTCTGGCAAAGTGCGCGATTTTGCGCTCTATGGAGAGACCACCGGGGAGACGGACGAATACGGACTCCCAGTGCGCTACAACTGGGCGGCTGAGTATCGTGGCAAGGCGATGGTGGTTTATGGGCATACGCCGGTTGCCGAGCCGGAATGGCTGAACCGCACGATCAATATAGATACCGGGTGCGTGTTCGGCGGAAAATTGACTGCCCTCCGTTATCCCGAACGTGAATTGATGTCGGTTTCTGCTCTCCGAACCTATTACGAGTCGGCCAAGCCGTTCTTGTCCCCGGAGGAAATGGCACCAGCGCTGACTGCGCAACAGCAACTGGATGACCTACTCGACATCGAGGATGTCATCGGCAAGAGGATTATCAACACGCGGTTGCACCGCAACATCACGATTCGAGAAGAGAATGCGATCACAGCCCTGGAGGTGATGAGCCGATTTGCAGTAAATCCAAAATGGCTCATCTATCTGCCGCCCACGATGTCCCCATGTGAGACCAGTAAACGTGACGGACTGCTCGAACATCCTGAAGAAGCCTTTGCTTACTACCTGCACGAGGGTGTGCACAAGGTGGTCTGCCAACAGAAGCACATGGGGTCGCGAGCGGTAGTCGTTGTCTGTCGTGACGCCGATGTTGCCCGCAAACGGTTTGGAATTATGGAAGGCGAGCCGGAGTCTGCTACACACGGACGGGACGGCGGTTCTTCAATGACGCGCCTCTAGAGTTGGAGTTTCTGGAAAAAGTCCGCAAGGCTGTAGAAGTGGCAGGCATTTGGGAAGAGCTGAAAACCGACTGGGTGTGCCTGGACTGCGAATTGATGCCATGGTCAGCCAAAGCACAGGAGTTGTTGCGCCAGCAATATGCTCCAACCGGGGCGGCCGCCCGAGCGGCGTTGCCGGTGGCGATTGCAGCGTTGCGATCGGCCTCGGAGAATCCGGAGGTAGCGGCGCTGGCGGAACAACACAGTTCTGCGTAAGGAAGCCGCAGATCTCTATGTCGAGGCTTACCGACGATACTGCTGGACAGTGCGTTCTCTAGCCGACCTGAAACTGGCGCCTTTCCACCTGCTTGCCAGCGAGGGTGCCGTTCACACCGCGAAAGATCACCTATGGCACATGGGGACGCTTGCGCGAATCTGTCAGGCCGATACTGGTCTACTACTCGCAACACCATTTCAAGCTGTGGACCTCACCGACAGGGCCGACCAGGAGAAAGGAATCAAATGGTGGGAGGAGTTGACGGCAAGTGGTGGTGAAGGCATGGTTGTTAAGCCGTTGGAGTTTGTGGCTAAGGGCCGGAAGGGATTGGTACAACCTGCCGTGAAGGTCCGTGGACGAGAATACTTGCGGATCATCTATGGCCCGGAATACACGCTTCCCGAGAACCTGCTGCGGCTAAAGAGTAGAGGTCTGGGCGCAAAGCGTTCGCTCGCGCTTCGGGAGTTTGCTTTGGGATTGGAGGCGCTGGAGCGGTTCGTTCACCAAGAACCACTCCGCAGAGTTCACGAGTGTGTATTTCGGAGTGCTTGCTCTAGAGAGCGAACCAGTCGATCCGAGACTGTAGATTCTAGGCAGAATGCACGGCATGTTGTTTGCTTTCGTAAGGTAATTTATTTGCCCGCTCGGGGCTAAACGCCTACCTCGACTGGCAGGCCCGCTTCATCAAAATCCTTGCATTCAAAACCGCCAACATTGACGGGATATCCGAGTTGATTTGAGATGATCCGGGTCCGGCCGATCGTCTGATCGTCGCACTCATGTGTATGGCCATACACCCAGAGGGCCGGCTGGTGGGTCTCAATGATCTCCACCATGTCCAGAGAATTGAACGCCGGCGTGAGAGAGCCTCCCTTGTATTTGGAATTGGGGTTGATGAGCGGTGCATTGTGGCTAATAACCACGCGTGGACCACTCAGATTCTTGCCAAACCAGTTCAGCAACTTGGACGCGAAGTTTTTATGCAACACAATCGAATCTGCTGGGGTGAAGGGCGTCTCGTCAGGGTTATAGATGAGGCGGTAATCGTTCATTTGAGAGCGGGCGGTCTCCATCGCGTGCAAATCGCCGCCGTTGAAATCCGTCCACATCGTGCCACCGAAGAAATTGACGCCCCCAATGCTGACCCCTTCATCAAGTAGCAGTTTCACATGCGGATGTCTATCTTCGAGCCACGCCTTGAATCTATTGTCCTCTTCGTTCATTGGCCTCCGCGTGTAATATTCGTGGTTTCCCGTCACATAGAGGACTGGTTTCTTCCACTTCCGCATAATCTGGTCGAGCGGCTCATAATCCATGAGCGTGACGATATCGCCTGCCAGGATCATGACATCTCCGTTCGCTGCCGAAGGCAACATCCAGCCCGAGCCAAATTCAAGATGCAGGTCACTGTAAGTAATGATTCTCATGCTCGTAAGAGAATGCTTGTTTGAACACGTCTTTTCCAGGTCCCAGACCCCTCAGAGAGCGATTCGATTCAGCGCGGAGCCCGGTTCGTACAACTAGAAACCTGACATCCCCGGATAGCTGAATAATAAGCCGAAACGCGAAGACCAAGTGTCATGGCTCTTCGACCGCAAATGCGGCGTGAAGCGCGGCCTTGACACTGGCCTGTGCCTGAATGCTCGCTCACGATCCTTGTTCCATTAGTTTCGACAAGTCTTCACGCTTGATGTCCCACGTTTCAGTTACGCGCCATGGATCGCCCGTCTCTAATGCCGCGTACCATGGCCAGTATGAGTCGCTCACCGGAACATAGGCCATGACCGCGCCGCGTCCGACCGTCCTTGAATTCCCGCTGTACCACACGAGCGCGTTGCCTGGTGCAGCTGTGGCAGCCTTACGGAGTAGAGCACGATTGCTCGGCATTTGAGTGTGAATGGGCGTGCCGTTAGCGACTTCCTCATAGGTCGGGGCTGCAAAGCTTCGTTGCGATACAACTCTCGACGGCACGAAAGGTGGGATCCTGATATTGTCTGCAGGCTCATTGCGGGGCTTGTTCCAGACGCCGAGCGCCCCGAGCGCCTTGCCAGAAAAGCCAAGCCAGTTCGAGCCGAACCAGTTGTTAATCTTGATCAAGACGAGAGTTTCAGGCAAATGGCGTCGAACAACTCCGTTCACCACCTGCTCGACATGCCTGATGAAGTCTGGTGCGTCATCGAATTCCGGTGTCATTTTCATTTGTATTGGCCATATGCGCCGCCGATGCTGCAATGAATCTCGGCGGATCAAGAAATCTGGTGCCAGCGGAGAGATTCGAACTCTCAAACACCTGTTTCTAAGACAGGCTGCTATTCCAATTCGCACACGCTGGCACTCTGGTGCACAGGGGAGGATTTGAACCTCCGCGTCCCACTGGGGGAGACCGGGTTACAGCCGGTCCGTTTCGGCCGGGCTCACGCACCTGTGCAAACTTGGCGGAAGGTCGACGAATCGAACGCCCATCGCTCATCACGATGCCCCGGTTTTCAGGACCAGTTGCCGGCCATTCAGCAGTACCTTCCGCATTGGCGGAGAGTACGGGAGTTGAACCCGTTAGCCTCTTGCGAGAGCCCTTGTTTAGCAGACAAGTGCCTTACCGTCCGGCCCCACTCTCCGTTGAATTGTCAAAGAACAACAGAATTCTGGTAGGCCCGGTGGGAGTTGAACCCACAAAAAGGCTGCTCTTGAGGCAGCTGCGTATGCCAGTTCCGCCACGGGCCTGAAGCTATAAATTGTGCAGGAGTTAATAACTCAGTCGGGATGGACTGAGTCGTAATGACGATCGAAATTGAAGCAGGCGCTTCACAAAACTAATTTAGCATGAAACCGTTGGTGGTGCACGCGTTTTTCGTAGGCCAGCCTTGGAACGGCAGGCTATCCACGACTGATGGAGATTTGGCGCAGCAGAGGCCATTCGAGAGGAAACCAATTCGTTTTCCAAAGAGACACCATCCCTAAGCCTTCGGCTTAGGTCGGTGCAATCCTAAATGGACTCGCGAACACTGCTCGAACAGCCTCGAACGTGGTTCGAGGCTGTTCCAATGTAGTTCGTAGCACGTTCGATGGAAACGCCCCAAGAGGAATTGCCTCCTTTCCACGGAGTGATCGCCAAGCGGTGGAGTTGAGAAACTCTAAGGTTCTAGTTTAGAAAACTCACTTATCAAGCAACACCAAGTCCGGTTGACATGTCGTCGGTAGAGGCACTAGACAATCTCCTGGGGAGTGCTTAGTCTTGGCTTGTTACAGAGCCCTGCCTCCCCCAGGGGAGTCCAGGGCTTTTCCATTGCCGTGAGACGTGCCGAGCGGGATCGAGGCGGGACCGTTTCCACGTGCTAATATCCGTTTCGCGCCGAAGATGTCGTCAGAAGAAAACAAACACGATACGTTTGAGGCTCCGAAGGTTAGCGAGGAGTTCTCTCTCGGTAACGTTCACACTGGGCTTGAGAAGATCCGCACGCGACTGCTGGACTTAACCGCTCGAAACAAACTTTTGAATTTCCGACATCCGAAGACGTCGTGTCTGCGGTTCGTGGATACCGCACTTGACACGCTGTTCCAGCACCTAATGGAGGGGAATACCTTTACTGTCGAGGCCGTTCCTGAGCCGGATGGCCTCGTGCGAGGTTCAGGCGATGCCCACCGGTTGACCGATGACGCTCAGGAAGAAGACAAAATTCCAGCGAAGGACTGCGCTGGTGGGCTTGGCTGGAGCACGGACTTTGATCTGGATTCGCCTGACGAACCACCGCGACTGCGCGTACTGGCATACCAAGACGATCTGGACAGGACCGCAAAAAAGATTACGACTACAGCGCGGACCTCAATCGAGGAATCTGGTGCGAATATGCTTTATTTGTGCTTCGGATTCCTGGAGTGGAAGGATTCGGAGATCTCTCAAGCTTCCCATGCACCCCTTCTAATCATGCCGGTCACAATCGAGCGGGAGAAGGCCCCTCGAAATCAAGGATGGGTTTACCAAATCCAGTATTCGGGTGAAGACCTGACGACCAACCTGTCTCTCGTAGAGAAGATGAAGCGAGACTTTGGCGTGGCGGTACCATACCTTCGTGAGGAGGACAGCCCGTCTTCTTATGCTGACGCTGTTCGCGAAGCCATTTCGAGTCGGCCAGGGTGGCAGGTCAGGAATTTTCTGACCCTGGCACTCCTGAGTTTCGGGAAACTTCTGATGTTCCTCGATCTCGATCCTACGCGGTGGCCGGCCAAGGCGCGGATCACAGATCATTCCGTCATAAAGAACCTATTTGAAGGTGTTAAGGCATCAAGCGTTACGTTCCCTGACGAGTATCCAATAGACGATGAAGATCTCAAGACGCCGGTTCCGCGATTGTTCTATGACGCGGACAGTTCGCAGCACAGTGCGTTGATCGACGCCCTCAATGGCAAGAATTTGGTTATTGAGGGACCACCAGGAACAGGTAAATCCCAGAGCATCACGAACCTGATTGCCGCGGCGCTTCTAAAGGGGAAATCAGTCCTGTTCATTGCAGAGAAGTTGGCCGCGCTAGAGGTCGTCTACCGCCGTCTCGACGCAATTGGCTTAGGTCTGTTTTGCTTAGAATTGCATAGCCACAAGACGCAGAAACGAGAATTGCTAAACGGTCTCGAACGAAGATTGAGCGCGCGCAATACTTTCGGGGGTGCTCCGAATTTGGAATACAAACTGAGTCAGGCCAAGGAGACTAGAGGCCAACTCAACAAGTACGTTCGCCTGCTGAATCTACCCCACCCTCAGTTTGGAAGCACAACCTTCGAAATCATATGGGCCAAACACCGCGCGGCGATGGCCCTCCCCGGCGAGGTCCCGGACCTAGATTCGTTAATGATTAGGGACGAGGACCGACTTAGCCGTCCTGCTTATGAGCGAGGCAAGCATGCCACGGATCTTTTCGCTGTTATTACTAAGGAGATGTTCCAGAAATGGCCCATACTGAAAGAACATCCTTGGTACGGTGTCGAGTCAGCTGAGATCGGATATGCAGAACAGGCCGACTTGCTCCGACTGGTCCGCAGCGGCGGTGATTTGGCGAACGCCTGTGCAGATGCCGTCGCGAAGCTCCAAGGAAGAGGATTCGTACTTGCCGGGACACTGGGCGAGTTGGAGTGGTGTCGTTCAGCCGAAGCGGGCCTTCCTGTTGCTAGCCCGAATCCTACGTTCGCTCTCTTGCCTGGGCTTCATTCAGATACCTCAC
The DNA here is from genome assembly GCA_963844525.1 of uncultured Acidobacteriaceae bacterium. Taxonomy (GTDB): domain Bacteria; phylum Acidobacteriota; class Terriglobia; order Terriglobales; family Acidobacteriaceae; genus Sulfotelmatobacter. Next base: position 630,751 of record CAWJOM010000001.1, read on the forward strand.
GCCGGATTATTGGCGGCTTCTGCGACCAGATATCAAACTGGCGCAAGATTCGCGCTCAGATTTCGCAATTGGCCGATTTAAGCACAGCCACCCAAAGCTATCCTTCTTCTCTTCACGAACTTTCTTGCTTGGTGGATGGGAATGGCATCGGAGAGTTTTCCGCGTCGGAGATCAATGCCCATGCTACGAGAGTCAAAGAGCTACTTCATCAGATCCCTTATGCCACAAATTTGTCGTCTTGGGCGCATTCTAGTCTCTCACCGAAGGTTTCTAGCAGCCGTCAGGGCTTCAATTTGCTGCGTGAAGCATTCAGCGCGCTCGCTACTGCTCCCGATGAGGAACTCAGCTACCGGCATTCAGCGCTACAGCGTGAATCCTCACCGACCGTAATCAGGTTGGCCCAGGAGAAAGCAGCTGATATCCGCGCCAGAGGCATAAAGCTCAGAGAACAGTTTGAACTGAGCAACCTTCCTTCGTCCGCCGAACTGCATGATCATGCAGCCAATCTGTTGGAAAGCAACTCTGTCAGCCGTCTGTTTCGAAAAGATTGTCGAAATGCAAAGCGAATCTTTCGCCGGATTCTGAAAACACCTAGGAGGGTTGGTCACTCAGAGGCTATCTCAGGACTCAGGGACCTAGCGGAGTACGAGGATCGGCTCAGATCTTTCAATACCGACAAGCGTTTTAGCGAAGTCGCGGGAGTTCATTATGACGGCGTCAACACTCCTTGGCCGGCATTACTGCGTGTGGCGGAATGGCTCTCCGGTGCAAGTCTTAGTTTAGGGTCAGCGGGCAAAGAATTTCTGGACGTGCTCACCTCGATGCCGGTATCGGATTTTAGAACTTTGCGCCGACAGGTCGAAGGAAGGGGCGAGGAGGTCGACGCTCTGACCGGCATTTGCGATCTGGCCAAGCCGGCCACGGACGCCTTACCGGCTTCTATGAGGTGTTCGTGGGATGGGTCTTTGGAAGAATTCGGCGCCAATCTCAAGGGAGTAGACCGCAAACTGTCCCACCTGTCCACATTGGCAGGCCAGAGCGGGATAAAGAATTTTCTCAAGTTGGCTCATGCGGGAACGCTGCATGACTTATGCCGTGACGAGAGCCTATATGCGCGTGAGGTTGATCGCTTAACCAAAGAGCTCGGGTTAGCGAACGTCTGTGAAGGCCCAGACACAAACATTGACGCGATCGGCCAAGCGGTGGACTTCGCTGCCGAAGTCGACTCTGGTGCGCTTCCGCCCTCTGTTCGCTGTTGGCTGCTACAAGATTTCGACGCAAACTCTCCGTTACTTCATACGGAGTTGAGTAGCTATATCGACCTGATGTCGGAACTTCAGCGAGCACTGCTGACTATAACCAAAATTGCCAAGCTGGATGCCGCGGGATTTTGGGGTTGTCAAACGATCTATGAAGTTCCGTTTATGGCAGTTGCTACTCGCTTAAGACGTGCACTGCATTGCCCTGACGATCTCCCCATGTTCGTCGACTGGCTTCGCTCATGGGATGAGTGCTCTGTGGCGACTTTGCCTGCGCTGCCACGCTTGGTTCTTAGCAATGCGGTAACGACTGACGCGGTGCCCCGAGTCTACGAATACCTTTTCTACAGTTCTCTGGCCACCAGTTGCATTAACGCTCATTCTGATCTGATGTTGTTTAAAGGGCTCGCTCACGAGAATGTGCGGGCCAGGTTTGCCGCGCTTGATAGAGAGATCATGTCGCTTAATGCTAAGTACGCGGCGTCCGTGCTTGACGCCCGTTCCGTTCCAATGGGCTCTCGATCTGGCCCCATAGGTCAATGGAGTGACCTTTCGCTTATCGATCATGAGCTAGCGAAACAGAAACGCCACGTGCCGATACGGCAACTCGTGAACCGAGCGGGAGATGCCCTGAAAGCGCTTAAACCATGTTTCATGATGAGCCCGTTGTCGGTAGCTCAGTACCTAGAGCCAGGCAGGCTAGTTTTCGATCTCGTTGTCATGGATGAGGCATCCCAACTCAAGCCGGAAGACGCTCTCGGCGCAATCGCACGGGGAGGGCAATTGGTCGTTGTTGGAGATCCGAAGCAGCTTCCTCCGACCACGTTCTTTGAACGAGTATTGGAAGACGGGGACGTGACCGACGATGATCTTACGGCTGCTGAAGATGCCGAAAGCATTCTTGATGTCGCTACGTCGGTGTACCAACCGATCAGGCGATTGCGCTGGCATTACCGTTCACGCCACCACAGCCTAATAGAGTTTTCAAACCACGAGTTCTATAAAAACCTAGTCGTGTTTCCGTCGGCATATTCAGATCATCCAGAATTAGGAGTGAAGCTAATCGAAGTCCCGGATGGACGATTTGTGAATCGCAGGAATGTCGTTGAAGCACAGCAAGTGGTTCGCGCAGCGGTCGAACACATGCGCTTACACCCGCAAGAGAGCCTCGGAATCGTGGCATTAAACTTTGAACAGCGTGAACTGATAGACGACTTGCTTGACCAGGAAATCATGAATGATCCCCACGCCGAGGTGTTTGTATCGGAGTGGCGGGGGAAGTCGGAACCGTTGTTTGTCAAGAACCTGGAAAATGTACAAGGCGATGAGCGGGACGTGATTTTCATTTCGACGACGTACGGACCGAATGAGCAGGGCAAGCAATTCCAGAGGTTCGGACCAATCAACGGACCACAGGGGCATCGACGGTTGAATGTCCTGTTCACGCGTGCCAAGAGGCGCGTCCAGGTTTTCTCGTCCCTACAAGCCAACAACATTATGACGGACGGCGCTTCTTGGGGAGTGAGGGTTCTCCGACAATACTTGGAATTTGCCAAAAATGGGACAATCCCCGAGATCCCGGGAGCGGGCGGCGAACCCGACAGCGATTTTGAGATTTCAGTGGGCTATATTCTCAAGCAGGCAGGGTATGAAATTGTGCCCCAGGTGGGAGTTTCGGGATTCTCGATCGACATAGGCGTTAAAGACTCGGCCAATCCAGGTCGATACCTCGCAGGAATCGAGTGCGATGGCGCCGCTTATCACTCAGCGAAGTCAGCCCGCGATCGCGATCGGCTACGCCAGGAGATCCTTGAGAGCCATGGCTGGAAAATCTATAGAATCTGGTCGACAGACTGGTTTAAGAACAAACGGCATGAGGAGACTCGACTGTTGCAGTTTCTATCTGCCGCCCGACTGGAAGCGGCTCGTGCCTGACCCTACCCCCTCCTACGCGCTCCAATGTACAGTTTGACAGCTTACGCAATATGCGTAATAATGTACGCATTATGCGTAACTCGTCCGTGCTCACTGCGCTGTTCCCACAGGTACGGCAGGGCGTGCTCGCGGCTACGCTCGGCCAGCCAGATAAGTGGTGGTATCTTTCGGAACTCGCCGGCCGTTTGGGCACCAGCCCGTCGAGCCTTCAGCGAGAGTTATCATCTCTGGTGGCAAGCGGAATATTGGTGCATCGTCGGGAAGGCACAAGGGCATATTTCAAGGCGGAAACCCAGTCCCCGGTGTTCCGAGACCTGCAGCAGCTCTTCGAAAAAACGGCTGGTCTGGCCCCCATCTTGGAGCAGATACTAAAGCCGTTTGGGGGCAAAATTCAGTGCGCTTTTATATATGGCTCTGTGGCACGGAGCCGGGAACATGCGTCAAGTGATGTGGATGTGATGGTCATTGGCACAGCAGGTCTTGCCGACCTGTCTCCAGCGCTCCGCAAGGCGGAGACGCAGCTAGGAAGAGAGGTCAATGTCACGGCCTATTCCGCAGAGGAGTTTCGGGAGAAAACCAAGTCGGGCGACCATTTCCTTGCCGCCGTTTTACGAGGACGGAAGCAGTTTGTGAAAGGAGGCCAGAGTGACTTGGACGAGCTTGTTGGCAAGTAAGGAAGCCCAGAAACACAAAACCTCCAAGAAGGAATTAGACAATATGCGGGCCCTCATCGCCCGCGACCTCGCCGACGCGGGCCTTGCTGGCTTATCAGCGGATCGGAAGTTCGCGACCGCTTACAACGCTGCGCTCCAGGCCGCGAACATGGCGATCGCGTGTGCTGGGTATCGAATTGTAAGCAAGGTCGGACATCACCGAGTGTCGTTAGAAAGCACGAAACTTGTGTTAGGCAAACCTGCGCAGAAGTACGCCGACTACTTCGAGACCTGTCGGAGGAAGAGAAACACTATCGACTATACTTTCTCCAACGTTGCGACAGAAACTGAATCGATGGAAATCCTCGTGCAGGCGAACGAGTTTTACAACCAGGTCGAGGACTGGATTACCACCAACCATTCCACGCTTAAGAAGTGAAATTCTCGCTCTCAGACACAACTTGGCGGGACGAGGGGGAACTGTAATCACGAATTGCATTCTTTCAGGCGCGGTAGCTAAATCAAGCTGTGCGGTGTCCACGAGATTAGCCGAGTGCCAGGGAGCGCTGATGATTGATATGGACACCTGTTCCCTTGCTTTGTGCAATTGATCCCTCACTCAGATTGCATGTACTCAGAACTTGGTTCTGCGTCCCCGCAGGTGGATAATTGGGCCGTGCACTCAACTTCACTCTCTGCATCCCTCCGCCTGTTCCTTCCCGTGGCGCTGTGCCTTTCGGCCAGTATCACCGAGGCACAGCAGACGGTTCGCCTTATCGAGATTCACTCTGGGTGGGGCGGACTGGGAACATCTCAGAACGCGGATGTGATCATTCGCTCGAAGGATGGTGCATTCGTGCGCGACGGCAAGCCTGTGGATGCGGCACAAGTGGAGGCGCTTGTAACTGCCCTCAAGGCACCAGGCGTCGCCAAGCCGGACATGGAGAATCTTGGCATAACTTCGGCATGGCTCAAGGCGCATGTCGCTTCCCAGCATCCGAGAGGTCGGGCCCAGGGCACCGAGACCACAGCGAGCCAGCGGGAGCTGTTTGCGACCTCATTCACGAACCCTGATCTGATTGTTAAAGTGATACCGGATCTTTTCAGGTTCACGCGTTCGGACGATTATCCAGGAGCCAAAGTGGAGGTCCTCTTCGAAGATGGTTCGAAGCTCACCGCCGTATCACACTCCTACTACGTCTATATGCTGCCCTGGAAGGTCGATGGGGAAGAAGGTGACTCCTATAACGCGCAGATATCGCGTGCAGTATCGGCTCTAATGCCCCGCAAGACCGTGAACAAAGAACGACTTGCGGGCGACGATTTCTTGACCGAACTTGCAGACGCGGTGATGAGTTCGATCGAGACGGAATGGAACCTCCGTGGCTCAGAAGATCGGGCAGGGGATGCATTGGCTGCTCTGCGCCGCAACTACCTCGTGACTGAATCTGAGATAAACCCTTGGCACCATCCGGAGTACGGAACTGCGACCTACAAGGGCGAACCCGAAGAGATGAATCTCCATGCCACGGTGCGCAAGTCAAGCTTTCCACCCAACGTCAGCGATGCTGTTGTGCTGCGCTATGTGAACGGTAAGGCTGGAGGGGTAGACGAGTTTTTAAGCACAGCTGGGAAGTACGAGGATCTGGCGCTCTCGGTGCCATGGTTGAACGAGTTTATGCAGGAACATCCGCGAGTGCCTATTCGGATCTCGTATGTTCACAACATGTCGTTTGGCGAGAAGGCAATGCGTACCTTTTCGGAAGACATGAAGGCCCGCGGGCGGGAAGATCTGGTCGAGCCGGTACGAGTGCAACAACCCCAGATCACACTGCTCATTGTCGGAAACACTTACTCGGAGTCTTACTGGCTGCTATTTCCAGACAAACACATGATGCTCTGGCGTTATGGCGGTCCGTCGGGCCTATTGAAGTGGAGTGCTTCGGACTTTTCGCCTGGACTATGCGGTACATACCAATCCAACTATGGCGGCTGTTCGGGGCGTGAGGCTACGTCAGACGGCACACTGGTAGCCGAACATGTCCCAAGAGATCAGACATGCATGGCTGCGCACCGTACAACCTCACCTTCCGATGCCTCGCGAACTGATGAACTTTTCCCCGTGATGGACCACGACAGAGGCGGCTTTATCGACCGCACAGGCAAGGTGATCATTCCGCTATGTTTTGACAAGGTAGGGGATTTCTCTGAAGGGCTGGCTCGGTTTGAGCGCGACGGGAGCTGGGGGTACATCGACACGAGCGGATCAGTAGTCATCGAGCCGAAGTTCCCGTGGGCGGAGGAATTTTCAGAAGGCCTGGCACGCGTGCAGGTTTCAGGTGATCCGCTTGGGTATGACGGGCGCTGGGGCTTCATCGACAAGACCGGCAAGGTCGTCATTTCGCCAGCCTACAAGGACATGGGCGGAGGGAAGAGCAATATTGGGAGCGACGAGAAGGGGGACGCGTTCCACGACGGACTGGCAAAGATTGAGTCGGAGGGAAAAACGGGTTTTATCGATAAGGCCGGCCAGGTCGTTATCCCGCCAGATTTTACATACGCCTATCCATTTTCAGAAGGGCTGGCTGCTGCGACCAAATCATCCTCCGGGGACGATGGCTGGGGCTACATCGACAAGACTGGGAAATGGGTTATTCCTCCTCAGTTCGAGTGGGCCAGTTCGTTCCAGGAGAATATTGCTGCAGTTAACCGCCAGCACGACTGTGGCTACATCGACCCTACGGGGGCCTATGTTGTGCGGCCACCGGTGTCACCAAGTGAAAAAGACTGTGCAACTGTGTGGGGAGATTTTGTAGAAGGTCTTTCCCGATGGAAGCTCGGCAGCAAGTACGGCTTTATCGACCGATCAGGTAAGGTTGTCATCGAACCAAAGTTTGACCTGACATTTCACTTCTCAGAGGGTCTTGCGGCAGTCCAGATCGGCGGAAAATGGGGCTATATCGACAAAACGGGGAAGATGGTTATCGAGCCAAAAGCACTGGCTCACGTCGAGGATTTTCATCACGGCCTTGCATTCGTCACGACCAAGGATGGCAGATACGGCTACATCGACAGATCTGGCAACTACGCCTGGTCACCTACGCTCCTGTACGTCAATTGAACCCAGGCCAGAGTGCGCATGTTTCTAATTGAAAATGCCGCCCAGATGGGAGCTCCACTCTGAATTACGAGGAATTTGTCGGGGGACCTGCGTACAGTTCGCTCCGCACTCGTGCTTTTTGACCCATCAGCAGGCTGATTTCGTCGAAGTGCCACGGGCGGAAATCGTGAGTGTCAACGCCGACATCCATGGAAAGGGAAGTAGGTGTGTCAGGGAGGTTCCCATGAGAATGTCCGTACAGGTGCCACGCTCCATGATGGGAGCGATTCCAGACCCGCATGGCGTAGTGACAGATCACGACGGGTTGGCCATGTATGGAGATTTCCGCAAGGTTGCTGAGCCAAGAGAACTCCTCGGTCAGCTTGCGAATTTGTTTGTCATGATTACCCGGCACCGCAAAGATCTTCTTGCAGCGAATCTGCTTGCGGTGCTCCAGAGCCTTCGCCTTGCTCCCGATGCAGAAATCCCCAAGGAAATAGAGGATGTCATTGGCCTTAACGGAGGTGTTGAGACGGTCGAGGATCGTTTGATCCATTTCCTCGACGCTTCGAAATGGTCGATTACAGTAGCGGATTATGTTGCTATGCCCAAAATGAAAATCCGCGGTGAACCATATGTTCGGCATGTCTCTTGTGAACTCCGTGGAGAGCTAGCCCCGTTTTCAATGATGCTTTGTGTTCCGCTGCGGAACGACTTGCTGCGCAGGAGCTTCCGGCATTGGCATCTGTTGGGACTGAGCGGCACTTGACGCTTCAGGCGTTCCTTGTCGCACGTTGGCAAACCACGTACCCAACGCGAATCCCAGTGCTAGAGCAGCAGTGGCAACGACAGGTAGCCAAATGGCCCAGACCTGCCTTTCCAGCCTAACAAGGAAATCGTCCATCTGCTGCGCCCTAGTGGTCATGCTCCGCAGGAGCGAGTCATTGGCGCTTCTGACCTTTTCGATCACTCCGATATCAGGGTGAGCTACTTCTCGTAGCACGTTCACAAGTTGCTCTTGAACGGAGTTCATTTCAGAACAGGACCGGTCAAGCGCTTTGGCCGTATCCGGCAGACCGGACTGCTGGAAGCACTGACGCAGGCTCTCGCCCAGAAGCTTCGCTATGCGTGGCGGGTCCAAACCTGTTTCCAATTCCTTCGGCAATTGCGCAATGCGTGACTCAAGCCGTGACGTGTATGCTGTCATTCGCTTCTCGACTTCACCAGCCTTAGATAGAGCATTTTCTAGAATCTTCTGCAAAGACTTCCGTTCTACCGCGATCGCCGCTGGCGTTTCTCTCGTGAGAAGCGCAAGGATACCCATCGCTTCCAATACGCGGAGCACCTCGTCGTTTGGGCTGAGGGTGCGAGTGTGCGCGATGACCCTGTAGTATTCCGCCTGTCGTTCAGCGGGCACCAGTCCTGCCAGTTCATCGAACAGGCTTTGGTTCTCGGACTCAGCGCCCGCCAGATTTAGGAGTTCCTGATCGGCGCTCATGGGAGGAACATCTCCTTTGCCCGGTCGAACTCGGAGAAGAGCCGCCGCCGGTAACTTTCGGCACGCATCACAATCGAGGCACGCTTCAGTTCGTTGATCGCATTCTGTCTTGTTGCAACCTGGCCAAGGCGGATACCGTGTTGCCGCGCGGGGTTCTCAAGTTCTGCTAAGCGAAATTCCATCCGAATCACGATTGGCGACAGCGCTTCGCGGAAACGAATGGCTTGCTCAGCCGAATCCCAATAGCTGAAGTCTGACTGGGGACTTGTGGCGTTTTGGACGACAACATACTGGGCCCGCTCTTGCAGTCGGTTTGCCCATGCGAGGACACTCTCAACGCTTGCCGGGTCTGGCGTGACAACACCCACAGCAGTGAAGCGTGCGCCGGTGGCCGCGATATCCTCATACATCGCGTCGAACCAATCACTCGCTACCTGCCCCGAACCGGCTCCCATGTCGGCGAGGATAATCGCCGCGCCTGATTCGAGATGATCTACGAACGCGTCGAGACCGGCTGGCGTGTGAATATTCACCTTGGCCACCGATCCGTTGAAGAAGTGCTTCAACGACCCACGAACTTTGTTCTCGGTATCAAGATCGAGCAATGTAAACGCGATCTCGTGTGCTTCGAACCATTCCGCCAGGGCAACGATCAATCCTGTTTTGCCCACTCCGCCCTTACCGCCCATGGTGAAGACAACGCGTTTATTTATCTTTTCGGTGTTCATCGCGATCCTCCTTGATTGACGAGCTTTAGTGGTTCGCTCTCTTCGAAGTGAAAGTGTTTGGGTTTTGCCTTCGGCTCGATTGGCTTAGCTTTGAGCCCTGCAATTCGGGAGGCAACGTCGGCGGGACTCATACGAGTGTTCACGGACGATTCCGGTCCGAGTGGTGGGAGTTCGTACTGCACCTGCTTTCGGTGTCTGGCGCGAACCTTGATGAAGGAATGAATCGTGCTGACTGCCACGTCGAGGCCGACGCGCTCGTGAAGAATGCGAACGATATCGCGATACGTGCAACCTTTGCGCCGCAATTGGCGAATCAGTTCGCGGTGAGTTTCGAGTTTGGAGCGAGGTGATTTCTGCGGGATCGAATCCAGCAGGGAAACAAGAGTCGGGTCCATGATTTTCAGGCTCCTTGGCACCTGGCCATCACAGTCCGTTAACAGTCCGATAACCCGTCTCCACAGTCCGATAAGTGCCCTAGAGGGCTATCCGTACCGTTTAATTTCAATCAGTTACGAACTCTAGGACGACTTTCACGGCGGTAACACGGGTTCAAATCCCGTCGGGGACGCCAACCTTATCAACCACTGCGGATCGCTTCCAAAGTCTGGAGCCGCGCTACGGTCGGATAAGCTATGGCATCGGGTTTTTCTCAATGAGACGCCTTCTTGATCTGTTCCATCGCGATTTGAAATCCAGTATTGGCTACGGGCACGCCTGCATATACGGCGGTTTGGAGAAGTACTTCCTTCAAATCGCATAGTTCGAGTTCTGTGGCCAGGCCAGCACGCACGTGTAGAGCAAATTCCTCCCATCTTCCAAGCGACGCCGTTACCGCAAGTACAAGAAGCCGTCGGCTCCGCCGGTCCAGTTCAGGGCGCGACCAGATCGTTCCCCAGGCGTAGCGGGTTACCAACTCCTGAAACTCGCGCGTAAATTCCGTCGTGGTGGCGATTGCCTTGTCGACGTGGGCGTCACCAAGAACCGCACGACGCAGTGCGAATCCTGCCTGCAGGGAATCTGCGCTTGCGTTCGGCTGCGGCCGCAAGAACTCAAGCAGAGCCGTGGTAAACGAGTGCGGGCGCTCAATACTGGAAAGATGCGCTGCGTGCAGGTGAAGCGCTTTCGCTTCGGGAATCTCCTGAGCCAGTTTCTCGCCATGCCCACTCCACGGTGTCGCGGCATCGCGGTCGCCGGAGATCACGAGGGTTGGAGCCTTGACCGTTCGCAGGAGATCGCCGTGATCCATGTCGCGAAGGGCCGCACAACATCCCAGATACCCGACGGGATCGGTAGCTAAGAAGACCGAGCGGATCGAAGCGACGTGTGGATTATCTTTGGCCAGCGTATCGGGTGAGAAGAATCGTTGCATCGCCACATCGACGACCGCTGGCATTCCACCGTGGAGTACTGCCGCAATTCTTGCTTCCCATTTCGCGAGCGGTACGAACTGCGGAGAAGTGTTCGCCAGCACAAGATGCGTTACGCGCTCGGGCGCGTGCACTGCAACCCACTGTCCGACGGCTCCGCCCAGCGACAACCCGCAAAAGGCAAACTGCGATATCTCCAGGCGATCGGCCAAGGAGAGAATATCGTTGCCTAGCATCTCAATCGAATATTCACCGGCAGTTGCGTCCGAGGCTCCGTGGCCTCGAGTGTCATACCGCAAGATTTGGAAATATGGGAGCAGGTTTTCCACTTGAAGGTCCCACATCGCATGATCCGTGCCGATCGAGTGGGAAAGAATCAGGGCGGGCCGTCCGGAGTTTCCCTCAAGTCGGTAGAACATCCGAGCATTCTGAATGTTTGCGAAGGGCAAATTATTGTTCCTTGTCGTGTTCGTCGGTGTCTTGAAGATTGGATTCTGATACCAGAGCTTTCCGGAAAGCCTCGGCTGATCCAAGGTATTGCTCTGGCACTTGCAACTCATCGAGTTCGGCACGGCCTAAGTGGGTCGTCACATCGACCGTCTCGGCAAGGATCGCAGAGAGCTTACTGCCATCTTTGGCACTTTTGCGAACCGCAGCCTCAACGAGCTGGTGAGCGACATCCCTCCCCAGCTTTGCTCCAAGCAGCATCATGGCGCGCTCGGCGAAGATCGCTCCGTTCGTGTCCTCAATGTTAAGACGCATCTTTTGTGCGTCAACGGAGAGCCCTTCGGATACTTCAGCCATCGAGACAATGGCGACGCCAGCCGACTGAACTATAGCCGCAACGATGGGCCACTCCGCCTGCCAGCCGCCTACGCCGCGCTCATGTTCTTGCAGCATTGCAGAAAGAAAGGATGCAACCAGGCCCGGTACCCGATGCGCTGCTGCAAGCGTCAGTACGCAGGCCGTCGGGTTGCGTTTGTTCGGCATGGTAGAGGATCCGCCGCGGCCGTCGCCACCCGGCTCAGCTACTTCGGCGACCTCGCTTTGCATCAGGAGACTGATATCGCGCGCCATTTTCCCTAAGGATCCGGTCAGCACTCCGAAACCACAAATAAGAGTCGCCAGTTGATCGCGCTGCGTGTGCCAAGGAGCGGCCGGCTGGGATTCGAATCCAAGTTCTGCGCTCAGAGCTTGAGTGATGGCACGGCCGCGTTCCCCAAGCGATGCAAGGGTGCCACTGGCACCGCCAAACTGCAAAACCGCCGCAACTCGAAACGCTTTCTGAAGACGCCGCCTGCCGCGGCAAATTGATGCTAACCATCCAGCGGCTTTAAGTCCGAAGGTGACAGGCGGCGCTGGTTGAAGCAGAGTCCGCCCGAGCATAACGCTGTTTTTGTGACTCTCTGACAGACTGGCCAGCGCCTTCTCCATCCGCAAGAGATCGGCAATCAGAATCGGTTCTACGCGCTGGAGCAGAAGAGACATTGCGCTGTCGGCAAGATCCTGGCTGGTGGCTCCCCAGTGAACGAACCGCGCCGCGTCCTCGTCGGTTTTTCGCACCTGGTCCGTAAGCATTTTCACGAGGGGAATTGACGGAGTTCCCGCGCGAAATGCGGCATCCGCGAGAGCGGAGACATTGAAGTTGCTGGGCTTTGCTGCAGCCGTGATCGCGTCCGCGGCTTCTTTCGGGATCACATTGCTTCGCGACTCCGCGCGCGCCAGCGCTGCTTCGAAATCCAACATCGCCTGAAGCACCGATTCATCGGAAAACAGCGCGGCCAAGGCGGGTGTCGTCGCCAGGCTTTCGATCAAACGTCCAGTCATTTTTGGCCCCGCGCCATGTGCTTCATCCAGGTTGGCTGCTCATTTAGAATGACTACACATCGAAAAATACGGTCTCGCCCTCGCCACGCAAGCGCACACAAAAAATCCAATTGCTGGCACGGGCCGGATCAGGCTGGGCCAACAACGTTGCCCGCCGGTCTTCTTGCACAAGGGCCAGGATCGGATCTGAGTCATTCGCTGGCTCGCCTGCAAAGTAAAGTCGCGTCGACAATCTCTTCAAAATGCCTCGGCCCAGAATCGATACATTCATGTGGGGCGCCTGAACTGTATTACTTGGCCCCGGCACGCATCCTGGCCTGATGGTTTCACATGTACACGAGCCGTCGTCCGCCGTTGCCATTCGCCCAAAGCCACCAAAGCCCGCGCCACCCTCACTGCTCGGCCGCTCGTAGTTTCCCTCGGAATCGGCCTGCCACAGTTCAATCATCGCATCGGGCACCGGTAGTCCTTCTCCGTCGAGCACGCGAAAGGTGATCCACAGCCGTTCCCCCTTCGCCGCATCGCCGGCGATACGCGAAATACTTCGGCTGTCCGTGAGACCAAGATGCAGGTACGGACCAACGGTTTGCGAAGGCGTCGGCGTCAAATCCATGGTTCTCGTTTTCTCTTGGATCTTTATCTTCACTCCTCGAACGGAGTGGATTCGCGGCCTCGCAGCACAATATCGAAGCGATAGCCCAGAGCCCACTCCGGCTTGGTCGTTTCCAAGTCAAAGTTCGAAACCAAACGCTGACGCGCCCGTTCGTCGGGAATCGATTGCAGAATTGGATCGTAAGCGAAGAGCGGGTCGCCGGGAAAATACATCTGCGTGATCAGCCGTGTGACGAAGGCCGGCCCAAACAAAGAAAAATGGATATGTGCGGGACGCCAGGCGTTGTCGTGATTGCGCCAGGGATAGGCGCCCGGCTTGATGGTCACAAAACTGTAGGATCCTTCGTTGTCGGTCAGAGTTCTACCGGTCCCGGTGAAGTTCGGATCGAGTGGCGCCGGATGATCGTCTCTCGCGTGTGCATATCGACCCGCCGCATTTGCCTGCCAAATCTCGATCAGGCTATTGGACACAGGGTGGCCATCCCCGTCCATGACTCGCCCGCGAACGATGATGCGCTCTCCCAGAGGCTCCCCCGCATGTTGAAGCGTCAGATCGTTATCCGTTGAATGAATATCGGAGTGACCGAAGACCGGGCCCGTGGCTTCGGACAGAGTGTGCGGGAGGATGATCAGCGGCTGAGACGGCGCCCGTAGTCGTGTTGCGCGGTACGCCGGGTACAAAGAATCCGGCTGCGTGCCCGTTTCATCCCGGCGGAAGGGGATGATGCGCTCTCTTGGCTTGCAACTCTTAAGGTGGATCGAAGAATTCCGCATCGTTATCGGACCGGAACGATTGCTCTGGTTCATAAGCAAAACTTTCTTACATTCCCCGCGCAAAGCACTTCGCAATTCTAACTGCACCGGAGCGCGCTCGTGACACCAGTCGCTGTGTTGGCGGCGATAATTTTCCACCGGCTAATCGGCGCGTTTCATGCCTCTCCCAGCCCAACGGCTCAGGCGCTAGGGATCCCGACATAATTCTCGGCGAACGACTGTGCGGCCGCACGGGAACTCGTCAGGTAGTCCAGGTCGGCCAACTGGCGATGCTCTTCGAAGCTGTCGTTCCCAGGAGCCCGGTGCAGCGTGGAAGTCATCCACAGAGAAAACCGCTGTACGAGCCATACTCGTCTCAGGCATGTTTCCGAATAACGATCGAGAAGGTCGAGACGGCCGGATGCGTAGAATTGGGCGAAAGCAGCAGCGAGAACTCGTACATCCGCCACGGCAAGATTGAGCCCCTTTGCACCTGTCGGAGGAACAATGTGGGCAGCGTCCCCAGCCAGGTAGAGCCTGCCGGACTGCATAGGCTCCGCGACGAAACTACGAATCCCGGTAATACCTTTCTGCAGGATTGGCCCCTCGGTGAGCCGGCGACCGTCGCGCGTCGCCAGGCGAGTCTGCAATTCCTCCCAGATCTTTTCATCCGACCACTGGGCCAAGTCTTCCTCTGGAGCGCATTGGAGATACAAGCGGGTAATCTCCGGAGACCGCATGCTGTGCAAGGCAAACCCGCGATCATGGTAGCAATAAATCAGTTCCTCGGAAGAAGGCGGCGCTGCCGCCAAAATGCCGAGCCAAGCGAACGGAAAAATCCGTTCATAGATGGTTAACGCCCCTTCTATACTCGGACGACATACACCGTGAAAACCGTCGCAACCAGCAATAAAGTCGCAATGGACCTCCGAAGGTTCGCCATGGTCTTGAAATCGTATCTTCGGAGCTGCGGAGTCGAAATCGTGCACGGTGACGCCCTCAGCCTCAAAGAAAATCCTTCCTGCCGCCCCGAACCGCGCCGCGATAAGATCCTTTACAACCTCCTGCTGTGCATAAATAGTGATGCCACGCCCCGTCAGGGCTTTGAAATCGATGCGGTATCCCTGCTCTTTGAAACGAACCTCCACGCCGTCATGGATGAGGCCTTCCCGCTTCATTCGCTCGCCCAAACCCATTTCCACCAGAAGATCGACGGTGCCCTGCTCCAGGACACCGGCTCGCACGCGTTGCTCACAGTGCTGTCGGCTTCGGGCCTCGACCACAACCGAGTCAATTCCCAGTCGCTGCAGAAGGTGCGAGAGAACAAGCCCTGCGGGTCCTGCTCCGACAATGCCGACCTGTGTGCGGATTCTCATTATTTCTTTCGCCGCGATTTCGAGCGAAACTTCTCGATGACTTCGCGCGGCACAGGCTTGCCCTCGATTCGTTCCGGATCAGATTCCGACATCGCAGCCCAGACCCTGATCTCGAAGCATTCCACGGCCAAGACACCCTTATTAAGCAACTGGTGGCGGACAGAGAAGCTGCTGCGGCGCCAATCGGTGATTTCAGACTCGACGACGACCGTATCCGAGAATCGCGACGGCACCATGAAGGAGGCACGCACATCGACCAGAGGAATCCCGATGATTCCGTAGGTCTTCAGCATCTGCCGCTTCGGCAGGCCCGCCTTCTTGAATAATCCCGCCGTACAAGCATCAAAATAAGCGAAATAGCGCGGGAAATAAACAATCTGAGCGGGATCGCAGTCGCCCCATTCGATGTGAATCGTCTTCCGGTTGGTTAAGTTCGTCGTCTTACCCAAAAAGGGCCTCTTCATGCCTCTCAATGTGGATCGGAAACCTTCGAGATTTCAAAGTAAAGATGATAGTGGTTGCGGCATCCAGGATTGAATTGCGCACCGCAAGCTGCGCAGCGAGAGTCACTTTGCATGTACTGAAGAATCGTCAGCATGGCGCCACAGGCGCCGCAAAGTACGACCTGCTGATTCCATTCACTCTCAGGCCACACTGAGGCCGGATGATCGGCGAGCGTATCGTGGCAATCTTTGCAGGCATAGAACAAGCCGCAGCATCTCATCTTGAGGGCGACGATGTCCGTTGGGCCGTGATAGTGCTGACACCGGGTTTCGGCATCGAGATTTACGCCATGCACGCTCGGAGGAGTTAGACGCATCGTTTCAGTTTAACTCCCGAAAGAGGTCATCCGATCGTCAGCAGTTCTTCGTAGAATCCGCCGATCTCTTGCGCGCGATCCACAAAGTGAATTTCCAATATCCAGTGCCGCTTTCGGCCGGAAGCATCCGGCAGTCGCATGAGGCCGTGATTCTGGGGGTGAACATACAGAGTAACCTTGTCGCCCGCTATTTTCTCGTGTGGGAAGACGCCAATCAAGTGTCCGGCGATCGGGCCGCCGTATTCCCATCCAGCTTGCACGGCCAATCGTTGCGCGTGCGCATAAAGCTCAGCTGCGGTGATTTCAGGATGTTCGTGAAAATACTTCTTCCCGCTGGCAAACGCGTCTTCAACATCGCGGCGGAGTTTGTGCTTCCGCAGATCGTTGCCTACGACGTAGGTCCGCCCGAAGTCGGCTTCCCATTCCTCAAATACAGGCCCGAAATCCAGAAAGACGATGTCATCTTTACCCACCGTCAAGTCCGGCGGATTCTCATCATAGGGAGCTAAGGTGTTACGCCCTGCGCGCACGATGCGCTTGTGCCAATAGCGGGAGATTCCGTACATGGTTAGGGCAAGCGCGTAGATGCTGTCGTTGATCTCGCTTTCCCTGGCCCCGGGCCGAATCAGGTTCTGTGTTTGGATCGCTGCGAAAAGTTCCGCGGCCTTTCTTTGAGCGGCCAAAAGTCCAGCGTCGAGTACTTCTTCCGATTGCTCTGTGGGTTCCATAGGGAGACAGGTTACCGCAACGACGGTAATTACAAAGCGATTCTGTCTGAACGGCACAATAACCAGATTGAAGCGTTGAGAATGCCAGACCAGACGCTGCGGACGAGGGTCGTAGGCACGAAGCAACATTGGCGGCGGCGTTGAACTTTGCCTCATGTTTGACAGTACATTGGCAGGCGGTTAAATATTGGACCGTCGAATTGGCGCGCCGCTATGCAAGAGACTGAATGATTCGAGGCCGAGCAGAATCGCGACGGGGAGTGTAGTGTGCCCAATTCTGTGTTTAATTCTCCGGCCGCGACAGTCAAGGGATCGTCGGGACGAGCATGTCTCGAGCTGTCGAGGAATCCATTGAAAGCCGAAGTGTCGCGAACAGAGGAAGGGGCAACGCGCATCGCGCCCGCTATCTGCGCTTGCGAACCCGTGCAAGCAGCGCAGGCCCTGCCCGTGGAGAGGAGCGTTGCCAGTTGACAGCCCCCCATGCCGCAATCTGTGGGTACGCTTCCACCGGATTTGTCGCCGGGGGTAGCAGAATTCGTTTTGTGACCTTCGTGGCGTTGTTGAGTGTGCCAATTCAACTGGCGGTAGGCCTGCCCGCTCCCCAGAGCTTGGAGTCGCGAGTTGAAGGCGTGGTGCGTGATTCGCGCGGGATGCCGGTTGTGGGGGCGTCGGTACTTCTGCAACGAGAGAGCCAATCAAATTCGACTCGCACCCAAACCGATGAGAAGGGAACGTTTGTGTTTGCGTCGCTCCGCGCGGGTACCTACGCGGCGAAGGTGGAGAGAGCAGGATTCAAAGGCGCGAGTGAAGAGTCCATCAAGTTGGGTCCGGCCGAAACGAAACAGTGCAGATTTGTACTGCGAAGGTTGGAGGAAGCTTCTGATTCATCCAGTGCAACTGGGGTCCCGCCGGCCGGGATAGAACTCGACGACAGGCCCAATTTCACCGTGGCAGGCATCACGGACGCGACCGGCTCTGGAGGGCATGGATCGGAGACTCGCATCCGAACCGGCGAAGAGTTGGCACGCGAGACGTTGAATCTCGAGTCTACTAATTCCAAGGAAACCCCGGTTTCAGCCGCCAAAGCGCAGGATATCGATCCGGTAATGCCAGCATCTGAAGAAGCGTTGCGAGCGGCTGTGCAACAAGAGCCCCGTAGCTTTGAAGCGAGTCATCGCCTGGGCAAGTTCTATTTGCGTTCGCAACGATATCGCGAATCGATTTCCCCCCTCGCGGCCGCTTACCAACTCAGGCCGGACGATTATCAAAACTCCTTTGATCTGGCCTCGGCATACCAGGGTGCGGGAGAAGTGGCGCGGGCGCGTGAGCAGATCGAACAAATGCTCTTGAACGAAAAAGATTTGAGCAAGCAAGAGGAGGCGAGTCTGCGGCGCCGGCTCGGCGACCTTGACGAAACTCTGGGGAATCCTCTGGAGTCTGTGAAAGAGGATCAGCGTGCCACCAGCTTGGATGGGAGCGAAGAGAACTACTTTGCGTGGGGAGCGGAACTGCTGCTTCACCGGGCCGCGGTTCCGGCCATCGAGGTATTCAGCAAGGGCGTCCACGCGCATCCCGATTCTTCCAGAATGTTGGCCGGGCTAGGGGCGGCTCTCTATACGAGCGGATCCGCCGACGACGCGGCGAAGCGATTGTGCGAAGCTTCTGACTTGGAACCAGCGGATGCCTCGCCTTATATTTTTCTAGGCAGGATGCAGGAAGCGACTGCCACGCCGCTACCGTGCGCGGAGCAGAAGTTAGAACGATTCCTCCACATCCAACCGGAAAATCCTCTCGCATACTACTATTACGGGCTCGCTCTGTGGAAGCGAAGCCGCGGTGCTCTGACTTCCGATGCCCTGCAACAAGCTGAAACGCTGTTGGCGAAGTCGACTTCCCTCGATCCCAAACTCGATGTAGCGTATTTGGCCCTTGGCGATTTGTATTCTGGACGCGGCGATTTCCAAGAGGCTGTGGCCGCCTATCAGAAGGCGATCAGGGCGAATCCTGCGAACGACGAAGCCCACTACCGGCTCGGCTTGGCTTACAAGAAGACGGGCGACCAAGCGAAAGCACAGCACGAATTCGACCAATATAAGACACTCGACAAGATCGAAGCGGCCGCGGCAGAACGGCGGAGGAGGGAACTCCAGCAAT
Source organism: uncultured Acidobacteriaceae bacterium (assembly GCA_963844525.1). Classification (GTDB taxonomy): domain Bacteria; phylum Acidobacteriota; class Terriglobia; order Terriglobales; family Acidobacteriaceae; genus Sulfotelmatobacter. Next base: position 649,561 of record CAWJOM010000001.1, read on the forward strand.
TTGTCTTTGTCTTAAAAGACAAGCAGTAACGTCGCGCTGACAGTGGAGGCTTGTACGTCGTCATAGAATTGGGGCACTGGATGTGGGGCGCGTAACCTCTAATCAGCTTGCTAATCATGGCGTGGGCGCATACTCTTGAACATAGGTTGGGTTTGGGGCCGCAAAGGGAGAACATCTGACACACGACGAACTCAAGGCTTCTTATGTTGTCATCCGTCACAACGTCCGCACCTACGAGTCTGGAGGGGTTGTTGAAGTCGTTAAGGGACGACAGAACGCGGAGTCGACCCTCAAGAACTTTGAAAGCGAACAGAGCTCCGCGGACCGGCATGAGGGCTGGCGATACTTTCTCGAGAAATCTTCTTTGAAGGCAGGAACGGACCCCGCAGAGGCCACCGAGCTTCGGCAGGCGGAATTGGAGAGCCGGGAGACCAAGGCAACGCAGGAAAGCGAAGGCTTTCACGGCGGCAGCGGGCCCTCGAGATGAACGGCCCGCACAGGCCTTCGATCAATTTGCTTGCTAACATGCGACGTGCAGCGTAGCATCACGATGTGCGTTAGACCGAGTCGGTCGTGAGTAGTTCTCGCCTAAACAGCTAGCAACGTCTCGCAGTACCTCCGAATCTCTCCAGCGTAAATTGATCAAACAAAGGAACACCTAAGATATGGCAGAACAAGGAACAGTAAAGTGGTTCAATGACGCCAAAGGCTATGGCTTCATCAGCCGCCAGAATGGCGAAGACGTTTTTGTACACTTCTCGGCGATCCAGGCGGGTGGCTTCAAGAGCCTGCAAGAGGGCCAGACAGTGCAATTTGATGTGACCAAGGGCCCCAAGGGCTGGCAGGCTGAGAACGTCCAGCCGCTCTAACCAATTCCGGGATGCGAAGGGGCGATCTCTCTGGAGATCGCCCCTTCAATTTTTGCGGACGAGAAACCGTTCGTTGTTACTTAGGGTGCTGTGTCCTAGAGCTCTCTGCCGAAAAATCTGCCGTCCCAATTTTGACGACCGTCCCGCGAGGTTGAGGCTTTACTTCCTCAGCATCTTTTACGTTCTTGCTATCTTCGGACGTTGCTTTCACCTCAGGTGCGGGCTTCTCAGCCCAAATACCGTAGACTCGTCCCCCATATGCAGCGAGGCCGCTGTAATCGCCGAAGAAGACATCGGAGGCTTCGAACGGTGTGTCAGTCCACGCGTAGTCGGCGAAGCTGCGACCCTGGTCAGTAGAGCGCGCGAGAACTACGATCTGCTTGCTGTTCTGGGGATCGCTGCGGCGATCGTAAAAGATAACGTCGATCGATCCGTCAGTCGGATCCACTGCCAGCCACTGAAAGAATTGTTCCGCTCCATTGTGGACCGGGTCGTTGTTCACTCGAACCGGAGCGCTCCAATGCTTACCGCCGTCCCTTGAAGCAGCGAGGAATACATCAATGTCCCCATTGCGGTAATCACTCCAGGTTACGTACAGGCGCTTACCGCTCGGGTCGATCGCGATCTGGGGAAATCCGTTGGCCCGTTCGAGTGTTTGAATGGCAAACATGATTGGTGCTGTGTGAATGATCGGGCGTGCGTGCGAGAACGTCTTGCCGCCGTCGCGTGATGTCGTCAGCATAATCGCGTCATCCTGGCTCCAGACCGCATAGAGTTTGCCGCCAGGTCCAACAACGCCGGCAAATCCTTCAGCGGCTCCATTGTCGTCGCGCGGTAATCCGGGATGCGCGTCGATCTCGATCGGCTGCGACCACGTCTTCCCATCGTCGGTTGAACGCGATAACACCATCTGCGAATCCGCTAGCCTCCACCTTGTCCATCCGATGTAGAGATTGCCCGCGAATCGGCTCTTGCTGTTGTCCGCGATAATGTAGGGCTTGTCTTCGAACGGAATTCCCGGAGTGCTTGTCTGTTCGGCGACAGGAATGTGTTCGGCTTCCCAGGTCTTGCCGCCATCTAGCGAGCGCCGTACGAAAATGCCGTTGCGCGTTGCGCCGTGCGCCCAGTAATTGAACGTTCCAAGCTTGTCGAAGGCGATGTAGCAGACGAAGGCGTGTCCCTCGTTGTCGAAAGCGACTGACACGTCGCCCGAGACGCGATAGTTCTTGGGATCCACATTCTCGGCCGCCTGCCACGTGTGGCCGGCGTCGCGCGAGTAGGACGCGTGTACGTTATCCTGAAAGACTCCGACGACCTGCTGCGGATTGGTGGGATTCACCGCGATCGAAGGCTCCGTGAATGGCCCCACGGTGGGCGTGAGAGGGAAGACTTGAGCGTGCGGAGCCTTCGGAAGATCCTGGGCCTGCGAGAGCTGCGCAGTGAAAACGAGTGTGAATATGGCTCCTGCTGCGAATAATCGGAGGTTCTGCGAGGAGAGCATGAGAGTCCTTCTATTTGCTACTAAACGTATAGTGACCTTACGGAAGGTCAGCGGAGCATAAGGCCGCACCGCCGGCGATTCCGGCATCGGCTCCATAATGGGCCATTAATAGCGGAATATCCGTCGCTCGCGGATTCACGCACCAGGCAGGAAGACGCCTCTTCATGTCATCGAAGAACGGTTCGAGCATGGCCGCGACGCCCCCGCCCATCACAAGAACATCAGGATCGAGCAGGTCGACGATGTTGCCGAGCCAGGCTGTCAGGAGCTCGACGGTTTCCTGAAGAACTTCGCGAGCCACCGGATCTCCCGCGGCATATGCCTTTCCAACCATTTCGCTGGTGATGGCGGCAAGGTTTCCTTTCGCCAGTTCGAGAATGGCGGAGTGCGGGCCCCCTGCCAGTTTGGCTCGTGCTCGTGCACCAATCGCCGGTCCGGATGCAAGGATTTCGATGCACCCGCGCTTGCCGCAGCCGCAAAGCGGGCCGCTATAGTCGATGCTCACATGCCCCCCTTCGCCCGCTGAACCGGTGTTGCCGTGGTAGATTCGGCCGTCCAACACAATGCCGCTTCCAATTCCCGTTCCAATCGTGGCGTAGAAAACGTAGCAGTACCCGCGGGCAGCACCCCATTTCGTTTCGGCAAGGGCAGCGGCATTCGCATCATTGTCAACTTTGACGGGCACGTGATACATCGACACGAGCTTCTCGGCCAACGGAAAGTTGCGCCAGCAGGGAAGATTCGGGGGATTGAGAACGACCCCAGATTTCGGATCCAATGGACCTGGAGCGCAGATTCCAATACTGTGAATGCCGCCCGGCGACGACGATGTCAAGGAATCAATGGCGCTCGCGACCGCCTGCAACCCTGCTTCAGCCGTGCCCGTTGCCACCATTGGTTTGCGGCCCTGAGAGAGGATTTTGCCGTCTCGGTCCACCAGTCCCACCGCGACTTTTGTTCCGCCAACATCGACGCCGAGAATAGGCACCCTATCCTGTGATTCAGTCATGTTTCTCCGTCGCCACCGGAGCCAAGCTCGAGAACCGCGCTTTGATGGTCTTGATCTCGTACGGCTTGGTAGGCACGCTTACTGAGCTGTCGTGAACCGTCAAAGTGCCAATCGGCTTCTCCATCAGATCAGTGTCTATAGCGGATTCGACTCCTGGCGGAAGCTGCACTGTAACTTCGCCACCCTTGCCTGCCCATTCATAGAAGCGCAGGACGAGGGCATCCTCGTCTTCGGCTCGTTTCAACGCAGTGACGATGACATTGTCAGGCTTCACTTGAAGGAAAGAATGCTCCGCAGCGAGAATTCCTTGATGAATGCCTGTCGGCATCGAGAGCAATTTGTAGTTCAGTTCATAGCCACGGCGAATTGTAAGTGCATCCTTCCATCCTCCACCGTGTGGATACAGCGAGTAGGTGAACTCGTGATGGCCTTCGTCGGCGTGGGGATCCGGGTACTCCGGCGACCTCAACAGCGACAATCGCAGCACATTTCCTTTCGCGTCGTATCCGTACTTGCAGTCGTTCAGCAGACTGAACCCGTGTTGCGCGTCCGAAACATCAGCCCAGCGCTGCGCCGGTACTTCGAACTGTGCCAGTTCCGCGGGGGTGTTGCGAGTAGTTGGACGTTCGACGGACCCAAAGGGAATCTCGAAGCTCGCCTTATCACTGTGCGCGCTGACCGGGAATGCCACTTTCAGCAAGACGTGCTTTTCATGCCATTCTGCAGTCATCTTTACGTCGACTCGTGGCACGCCTGCATAGAGAATGACGTCACGCACAAACGTAGAATTCTGAAAATGATTCGTGATCCGAACCATCGCTCGAAGGGGGCCGCTCTCCATCAGCTTGACCTCGTCAGCTTTGTCCAGGTCCCAATGCTGTTTCTCGAAGTCCGCGTCGATATTCCATGCATCCCACTGCTTGGGTTTATCGACAAAGGTCTGGAGAAGGTTGCCGCAGGTCGAGGTCTTTGGGCCTCCGGTGTCGGTTTCGGCGGGTGCAAGCGCCTCTGTGCCGCTTTGCTTATCAAATAGGCTAGTCATGCAGCCGGTCTGAGGATCAATCTTTACGCGGAGGAACTCGTTCTCCATGGTGTCGACCGAAGCCTTCAGCGTCGAATGGACCGCCGCAGGCTGTTTTGCCGCGTGCACGAAGTATGTCTGATATCCGAGAGCGGGCGTATTCGACAACAACAGGAAATGAGCCCGGTGAGTTTCCGGATCCAAGGAGAGCAATTGCGCTTCTGCCGGCTTTCCTTTGGAATCCACAACTTCAATCTGCTTTGCCGGCGCGGGCAGCTGAACTTCGACTTCGCTCACTTCGGTGCGCGGCCAGGAGAGAGAATTGAAGATCAGGACAGGCGCGCCCTCGCCTTGCGTGTTGACGTGTGCGGCAATCTCGCCCAGCGACCCCTGGGTTACATCGTTCGCCGCGCGATCCACATCCTCCAAATTGCGTTTGGCATCGAGATAGTTCACTGCGATGCCCGAGCCCGGCATGATGTCGTGAAAGTGATCGAATAGCAGATTCTTCCAGGTTAGCTCCATGCCATCCTGCGGGTAAGGGCGTCCGTAGAGTGACGCCAGCGACGCAAATTTCTCGGCATTAAGTACAGTTTCTTCGGCACGCCGGATGCGGCGCTTGGTTTCCGCCTGCGTCGTGAAAACTCCTCGGTGATATGCGAAATAAAGTTCTCCGTCCCAAGTCGGAACCTGCATGGTGGGAAGCTTCTTTTCCATGTCGTTGAAGAAATCGCGAGCGAAGCTGAACTCGAGCTTCGGATAGACCGCGTCCGGAGCGCGCAACTGATCAGCGTGATCGAGCATGATGCGTGTCGGTCCGCCGCCGTGATCTCCCACGCCGTACAGGTGCATAATTTCGGGTTTATCGGGGATCGTCTTGCCGTAGATGGACGGCATCCAGATCGACAAATCAGTCGCCAGCGGCTCTGCGTCAATGCCACCAGCGTAGTCATGCGGAAAGTATGTGAGAAGTTTGCTCCCATCGGGTGCCTGCCACCAGAACAGCTTGTAGGGGAACGTCGTGAACTCATGCGCCCAGAGCAGCTTCTGAGTCACGAAATAATCCATGCCTGACTTTTTGTAGATCTGCGGCAGTTGATAGTTGTATCCAAACGAGTCCGGGTTCCAACCGATCTTCACATCCACACCAAAGTTTTTCTGAAAGTAACGCTTGCCAACCAGAATCTGGCGCACCAGCGACTCGCCGTCAGGCATATTCAGGTCGGGTTCGACCCACATGCCGCCAATGATTTCCCAACGGCCTTCCTTTACGCGCTTTTCAATTTGCTCGAAGAGGTCGGGGTACTTTTCTTGCATCCACTCGTAAGTGCGCGCCGAAGACATCGTGAACTTGAAGTCGGGATACTCACGCATCAAGTCGAGCACGCTCTGGAAAGTGTTGCGTACGACTTCAACCGTCTCGGTCCACGGCCACAGCCAGGCCATGTCGATGTGGGAATTACCTACGATTCGTATGCTGAACTGCTGCAACCATGGCTTGAGCACTTCCAACTTGCCGTGAGCCTGCCGAAGCGAGCCGTCAAAGCCAGCTTGATCCCCCTTATCGAGCGGAGTGAAGTCGATCGCTTTGATCGCTGCGTCGAGTTGCTGCTGGCGCTCGGATTTTCCGTTTTCATAGGCCGCAATGATAGGGCGGGCAGAGAGGAGCTCCGTCCGCAGAAATGCAGGGTCAGGCCGCGTGCTCGGTGCTTGGATCGTGAGTTCGCTATGGAAGAATTCGGATTGAACGTCGTCGCCTGCGACCACTCTTGCCGCGACGAGAAACTTCTGGCCGGGTTGCGCGTTCTCGGTCAAGAGCATGGGCAGAATGTCGTCGTCGCTGCCACGATAGAGAATTGCTCCGTTCGAGAACACGGTGATGATCAGGCCTTGCGGACTGCCAAAGCGCAGATCGATCGATACTCGAGATCCCTGCGTCGCGTAGCCGTTGATCTTCTCGGGAATCTGAATCCAGCGGCGGAACGCGCGCGTTCCAGTCCAACGTTCTTCGTTCGCATTCTTTCCACCCGGCCCTGACATATTCTTAACGTTGAGCGTGCGCCAGTCCGAGTCGTTCAGTCCCGGGTCCTCCGGATGGGCGACGTCAGCATGGAAACGCCATTGCGACTCGTTTTGGCGAGTGAGAGCTTCTAACCGATCCAACGTCTCCTTATATGGATCGGGGATGGTGGAAGTCTGGGAAAACGCGGCGGTGGGGAGCGCAATTGCAGACATTAATAGTAAGAAGATAGCGAGACGCTTCATTGAGAGTACCTTTCCGAGCGGGGTCAGACTGCAACAGTAATCGCTACAAAGCAACCAACGATTATCACGCAACATTTGTAAGGAATCCTAAGTTGCTGATTCTACAGGCAGGTTGAGGCACCTGCGCAAGGTCTGCAAAAATTATGATTCCTTCGATCGAAATTATGAATCGAAGTTGTTACTTGCGAGAGTTGACGGTACGAGCCGCTCAACCTAGAATTCAAGCTCCAATGTCAGAGAGTCAAAATCTTCGCGCGATGTGCTGTTGCACTTGTTGTTGTTGTGCATGCGTGTGCACTGGCGCGGGGAGGCTGCTGACCTAAGAATTATTTCTTAACACCGGCACTCATAGAACCCATCGCCAGATGATCCTGGCGGTGGGTTTTTTATTTTCCGGCACTCAACCTTGGGACCTTGACCTTTATGGCAAACACAACCAAAGAGACCACCGCGCAGCGAGTCGAGCGCCTGAAGCGCACGATGAACCCGTGGGAAGGGCTGGATGAAATCCGGCGCTTCGCCCGCGAGGGATTTGAATCCATTCCGCCGGAGTGGATTGGGACGTATTTCCGCTGGTGGGGCGTTTACACCCAGGGAGATGGAGCGGGAGTTACCGGCGGCAAGAACGGCGTCGGCCGCGCGCTGCAGCGCTTCATGGTGCGCATCCGCATTCCGAACGGCATCATTACCTCCCGCCAACTGCGCGCCATTGCTGACCTCACACGCCATCACGCCAACGGCATCGCCGATCTTACGGTTCGCCAAAATATTCAATTGCATTGGGTCACGATCGAGTCTCTGCCGGAAGTGCTCGACGGGCTCTGGCAGGTCGGGCTGAATACAACCGGCGCTTGCGGCGATGTTGTACGCAACGTGACCGGGTGCCCGGTTGCCGGCGTGGATGCGGACGAGATTGTCGACGCTTCTCCACTGGTGCTTGAAGCGTCACATCTGTTAGCGGGCAATGCTGAGTTCTACAACTTGCCCCGCAAATTCAAGATCTCGATTACCGGATGCCGCGTGTGGTGCCCCTATCCGGAAATCAACGATGTGGGCCTGACCGCAATCACTCGCACGGTCGGCGGAAAACCTGAGGTTGGCTTCTCACTGCGAGTCGCCGGCGGCCTTTCGGCCGAGCCCTATCTCGGTGCCCGATTGAATGCCTTCGTTCGATGGAATCAGGTCCTCCCTGTCGTGAAAGGAATCGCCGAACTGTTCCGCGACTCCGATGTTTTGCGTGAGCACCGTGAGCGCGCACGCCTGAAGTTCCTCTTCCTGAAGCATGGCTGGACGGCGGACCGGTTCCTCGGTGAACTGCAGGATCGTATCGGGTTCCAACTTGATTCCGCAGTCGAGGAGCAACCGCCCGACGATGTATATCGCGATCACGTCGGCATCCATGCTCAGAAGCAGACTGGGCTTTCCTATGTGGGGGCGGTGGCACTTCGCGGGCGAATCACGGCGGAGCAGATGCTATCGGCTGCCGATCTAGCCGAGCGCTATGCCGATGGGGAACTGCGTGCCACCAACATGCAGAACCTCCTCGTTGTGAATGTGCCCACTCTCAACGCTGACACTCTGGCCAAAGAGTTCGACGCAATTGGACTGAAGGTCGGCGGTTCCGCTTTTTGGCGTGGCACAGTGGCCTGCAGCGGGACGGAATTCTGCAAGCTGGCTATAACGGAAACCAAGAGCTTCTCGCGCTGGCTGGTCGAAGAGTTAGAGGAGCGTTTACCCGGTTTCGATCAGCATTTGAAATTGCATGTCACGGGATGCCCGAACAGCTGCGGGCAGCACTGGATTGCCGATATCGGGATTGAAGGCAAGAAAATCAAGGTTCACGACCAAATGGTCGATGCGTACTACTTCTGCGTCGGTGGTGCGCTTGGCCTCCACCAGGCGACGGCGCGTCCAGTCGGATATCGTTGTGCCGCGACGGAAGTGCCGGATGCACTGGAGCGCTTGCTGGGACGTTATCTTTCCGAGCGCGAACCCGGCGAAAATCTGCGCCGATTTTTTGTCCGCCACAGCGACACAGAACTGCGTGAGTTTCTGGCAGGAGAGGTGGTACCGTCCGTCGCTCGCGATCTTCCGGACACGACACGGAGTCTGGCGCACGCAGGAGGGCTCGGTGACTAACCTGTTTCCAATGTTTCTGAAGCTGCAGGGAAGGCAGTGCCTGGTGGTTGGGGCAGGAAGAGTCGGAGAATCCAAGATCGGTGGTCTGCTCGAGACCGGCGCGCTCATTCGCGTTGTTGCGGTCGAGGCGAGCCCTGCGGTCCGCGATTGGGCGCAGGCTGGAAAAATTGAACTGGAGTTGCGGCTCTTCAGAACTGAAGACCTTGAAGGCGCCTTCCTGACCGTTGTGGCCACGAGTTCACGTTCTTTGAACGAGTTCGTGTATCGCGAGGCGCAACGACGAGGCGTCCTTTGCAACGTGGTTGACGTTCCCGATCGTTGCGACTTCTTTTATCCAGCGGTGGTGCGCCGGGGCGATCTCCAAATCGCCGTTTCAACCGCCGGCCAGAGTCCGTCGCTAGCCCAAAAGATCCGAGAGCAACTCGAGAAGCAGTTTGGACCTGGATATACGTCCTGGGTTGCGGAACTGGGAGAGACGCGAAAGCTGATCCTGGCCAGTGATCTCGATAAAGAACAGAAGCTGGACCTGCTGCATTCACTAGCCAGCAGGGAAGCGGTTGAAGCTGCTCTGGCCGAATTGCCCGAATTATCCGCCAAAGGAGAGGGCGCATGAAGGGAAAGGTCTACCTGGTCGGTGCGGGTCCGGGCGACCCGGAGTTGCTTACTCTAAAGGCTCTACGCCTTCTGCAGACTGCTGATGCCGTGCTGCATGATGACCTGGTCGCGCCTGAGATTTTGAAGCTGATCCCGTCTACGGTTCAGGTGCAAAATGTCGGCAAGCGCTGCGGGAAGAAAAAAATAATGCAGGAAGAAATCAACTTCCTGATGGTTGCACTCGCCGATTCCGGACTGCGCGTCGTCAGGTTGAAAAGCGGTGATCCTCTCATCTTTGGCAGGGCGGGAGAAGAAATCGAATCTCTCCGCCGGGCTAATATTCCTTTCGAGATTGTTCCGGGGATAACCTCCTCCACCGGCGCGGCAGCGGTAGCGCAGATTCCTCTGACCCATCGCCGTGCATCGTCTGCATTGGTCTTTTTGACCGCGCATCAGGCAGAGGGAAGTGAAGCCGCGAACTGGAGCAAGCTGGCAGGAAGCGGTGCGACGCTGGTGATCTATATGCCTGGGCAGAATTACACCGCGGTTGCGATCAAGCTTAGAGCTGCGGGGATTACGAGCGACACGCCCTGCGCCGTCATATCTCGTGCGACTACCCCGCAACAGCAAACGCACAGTGCGACGGTTGGCGAACTCCACCGTGCTCCCAAGCTCGCCGGTCCGACGCTACTTGTCGTTGGAGAAGTCGTGCGGTTCACCGATCCTTTGGTTCTTACGAATCAATTCGCCGAGTCGGCTATATCTGCGGGCGACGATCGGTCACGTCCCCCTTTCCTTGTAAGTTCTGACTTCGCCACTATTGAGGAGCCTCTCCCGTGAAGAGCCCGATTCACCAGCACATTCAAGATCAGATCGCCGACGTTCAGCAGGCAGCTGAAGCCTGGACTCCGGAGCGCGCCCTGAATTGGGCGTTCGATACTTTTGGAAATGGTGTTGCCATCTCCTCGGCTTTTGGGGCGGAGGGCATGGTGCTGATCGACATGGCCTCGCGGGTCCGCAAGGATTTTCGCCTGTTTACCATCGACACCGACTTTCTGTTCCCCGAGACTTACAACCTCATGGACCGGATCGAAGAGAAATACGGCATCGCGATTGAGAAGGTTTACTCCGAGTTGTCGCCCGAAGAGCAGGAGCGTTCACACGGAACAGCCTTGTGGACGCGCGATCCCGACCTTTGCTGCAGCCTGCGCAAGGTTGAACCTCTGCGCCGCAAACTCAGCGATCTAGTCGCCTGGATCACGAGCATTCGCCACGACCAGACCTCGGTCCGTTCCGTAGCGCACAGAGTTGAATGGGATGCGAAGTTCGGCTTGGTGAAAGTGAATCCAATCGTCGATTGGACGTCGAAGCAAGTATGGCGATACATCCACGACCACGACGTGCCTTACAACGAACTTCATAATCAGGATTATCCCAGCATCGGTTGCACGCATTGCACGCGCGCGGTGAGGCTGGGGGAAGATCCGCGCGCCGGTCGTTGGCCTGGTTTTGCGAAGACCGAATGCGGTTTGCATATCATCGAGCCTATGCCTGTTTCGGCTGCGATGGTTACATCGAAAGCGGCCAAATTCGGCAACTGAGAACACTCGATCAACCTGCCTGGCAGAACGCACTCGATATGCCGCCCCAGTCCAGCGCCGGCTCGTGGTGCGGAAAGAATATCCCGTGTAGTCTTTGAACTGCTTCTTCAACCTTCGACTCCTCTACCAGAAACGAGATCGCCCTGTCAGAAGCGCCCTGGCAGAGTACGCGAGCATTCATATCGGCCACCGCTGCGAAGACGCGGCTGGCCACCTCCGGTTGCCGTCTTATGTTTTCCCCCACCAGGCACACGAGAGCCTTATGATTCTCCCATCGCATTGCGGCGACACCTTTAAGATCATTGGCAATAGCGGTCAGGGGCCCCGCCGAGCCTGCCAGCAACGACACGCGCCCCGGAGAAATAGCCATCAAATCGACTGAGCAGGAATGCCGCTCGAACGCGGCGTATAACGAATGCAAGAGTTCCGAATTCACGCCGCCTTCCGATTCGAGTTCTACTGCAGTGACCTTCCTTTTTGCGGTAATTGCGGTCACCGAGTTTCCGGTCTTGGCGCGAGCCAGGATTTCAGTTCCTTCGCCTCCCGGCCGCCGTGAATTCAAAACATAAACCGGAATATTCTCGCGCATCGCAGGAGCAAGCGTCGCCGGATGCAGCACCTTGGCGCCATTGTGAGCTAACTCGGAAGCCTCCTCAAAACTCATCTTGCCGATGACCCGGGCGTCGGGACAAAGTTTCGGATCGGCGGTCATAACTCCATCGACGTCGGTCCAAATCTCCACGCGGGACGCGCACAGAGCGGCGCCCACAATCGCCGCACTGAAATCGGACCCGCCGCGGCCGAGCGTCGTGGGAACGCCATCACAAGTGGACGCGATGAAGCCACCTAGCACTGGCACTCTTCCGCTCTCCAGCAGCGGACTTACGGTCTCCTGCAGTCTTTGCTCGGTTGCATCCCAAAGGGGACTAGCTCCGCCATGGCGCGCGTCCGTAACGATGCAGCTTCTGGCGTCGACGTGCACCGCCTTGATACCTGCCTGAAAGAGAGCCTCTTTAATTAGTTTGCTGGAGAAGCATTCGCCGAAGCTCAGTAGATAGTCTTGCGCTTTGAGGTCAAGGCACCGAGTCCCTTCCAGTTGCTGCAAGAGCAACTCCAGCGCGCGGAAGTCATCGCGCAACGCTCGATCGAGAATGCTGTAGACGGAGTCGTCGACGAGAGAATCCGCCAGTTCCTCGTGGCGAACATAGATGCTCCGGACCGTGGCGAGAGCCGCGCCGAGGTGGCCCTTCGCAGCAGCGTTTCCCGCATCTAATAGTTGGTCGGTGACTCCCGCGAGCGCGCTGACCACGACCACCGGCCGGACGCCAAGTCGGGTTCGCACAATCCCAATCAACCGGCGGATGGCACCGGCATCTTCCACCGAGGTGCCTCCGAACTTCATTACCACCAGTTCATCGCCCCGCTCAAATCGGCTTTGCCGCTGGGGTCCGTTTACTTCTCGGTCGCCCATCTGTCCGCTCATATCGTCCACTCCGTTTCTGTGTTTTGGCGCAAAGAAAAACCCACCGCCAGATTGCTTCTGGCGGTGGGTTCGGGTGATTCTCTTAAGATTGCTTTACTTCATCCGATCCCGTCCTCCAGAAGACACGTAATTCGTGTCGACATGCCTGTGCTTGTCGATGTAATTCGCGTGGACTTCTGGTTGAAGGTCGTCATAAAAATGTTCAAAACCCGGAAAACAACTGCAGCTTGAGCGTAGTCTTCGGGCGGGTCGAGCGGAAACTCAAAATATCGATTGAGGCAATCGATATTTCCGTTCCATTCCGTCACTAATCATCTTTCTTTAATTGCGTCGCGAACTGACGCAATAGAGCGACAAATGCCGTCGAGGCAACCGACAGCGTGCGGTCACGCCGGTAGGCTAGGCCAAGCTCCCGATAGAGCACCGCATCTTCCAGATCGATCAACTTGACCCGCCCGGATTCCACTTCATCGCGCGCAAACGATGCACTGATCAGCGACACGCCTAGATCTGCCGCCACGAAACTCTTGATCATGCCGATGCTCGGCAGTTCCATCCTGACCTGCAGTTCGGCGTTATAGGGCCGGAATAGTTTGTCCAGCAGGCGCCTGGTGTGCCCAGTCTTCGGAAACAGTAGTGGATGCTTCACGATCTCGCTGACGGGCACCACTTTAAATTTAGCGAGCGGGTTCTTGGGGCTCACCATCAGCATCAGTTTGTCGCGAAAAATCGGCTGTATCTTGAGGCTGGGCGACTGAATCGGCAATGTCAGAATTCCGACCTCAACCTGCCCGTTTTCCAGTTTTTCCACGATCTTGTAGCTGAAGTTGCGGTATATGCTGATCTGTACAGGCGGATAACGACGGCAGTATTCTCCGAAAACCTCTGGCAGAACATAGAGGCATGTGGCCTCGTTGGCACCCACACGGAGCGTGCCACGAGGCGTGCCGCTGTGATCGGCCACGGCCATCAGCGACTCGTCTCGCAAGGCCTTCAGTCGCTCGGCATATTCGAAAAAAACCTGGCCGGCCGGGGTCAGCTTCACCGTCTTGCCCGAGCGGTCGAGGAGCCTGTCTCCGTATTCCTGCTCGAGCTGGCGGATCTGCGCGCTAACCGCCGATTGCGAGCGGAACACCTTCTCTCCGGCACGCGAAAAACTACCCTGCCGCGCCACTTCCAGGAACGTGATGAGTTGATCAAAGTCCATTGTGGTTTCAGCGAATTATAGCGAACTTCATCTCCACGGAAGGTTAATTACTCAGCATCAACCGCGACGCGGCACGCACGAAAATTTGGATGACTTGCATCGAAATTCTGTATTGTACTTAGCTCGCTTCCAGGCACGAGAATACCAACGTCTGTTCCTGAGCAGAAGTGTGCGACACTCTGTCGCTCTCGCAAGACACGCCCAAGAGCAACTGATTCGAAAGGAGTTCAGTCCGGCGGACGATAAAAGATCCATGACGACGCGTCTAAATTCGAAAAATGGCCTGCCGCCCGCGCCAGGGTCTCTACAACCCTGCGCACGAGCACGATGCCTGCGGGATCGGCTTTGTCGCCAGCATTGGTGGCCATAAGAGCCACGAAATCATCCAAAGGGAATCCAGGTGCTCCTCAACCTGGCCCATCGCGGCGCTTGCGGCTGCGATCCGGAAACTGGCGACGGCGCGGGCGTTCTTATCCAGATTCCGCACAAGTTCTTTGCCCGCGAATGTGAGAAGCTCGGCTTCGCCCTTCCAAAGCCGGGAACCTATGGTGTCGGCATGACGTTTCTGCCGGTCGAAAAGCACCAGCGGCTGCAGTGCGAAGGAATTCTCGAGCGCATTATCCGCGAGGAAGGTCTTGACTTTACTCGGCTGGCGCGATACACCGGTCTACGCATCTGCAATCGGCCGCGTCGCGCGAGCTTCGCAGCCCTACATCCAGCAGATTTTTGTCCGGCTGCGCTTCGGAGATGGACGAAGATACATTCGAGCGCAAACTCTACGTAGTGCGCAAACGCGCGGAAAACGAAATCGCGGACTCTGGCGTGGAAGACGCGGAGATGTTCTACATCCCTTCGCTCTCCTGCCGCACGATCGTCTACAAGGGCTTATTGCTGGCTTCGCAGATCGCAAATTTCTATCGCGAGCTCTCCGATCCCGACGCCGTCAGCGCGCTGTGTCTGGTGCATCAGCGTTTTTCGACGAACACATTTCCCAGTTGGCAGCGGGCGCATCCTTACCGCTATGTTGCGCACAACGGCGAGATCAATACGCTCCGCGGCAACGTCAATTGGATGCAGGCCCGCCAGTCCCTGCTGCAGTCTCCGTTGTTCGGCGATGATCTTAAGAAGTTGCTCCCCATCATCGCTCCCGATGGCAGCGACTCCGCCAATTTCGACAACGCAGTCGAACTTCTTCTTCAGTCTGGACGCAGTCTCCCGCATGTGATGGCAATGCTGATTCCCGAAGCCTGGTCGGGCAATCCCCACATGAAGCCGGAGAAGCGCGCTTTTTACGAGTACCACGCATGTTTGATGGAACCCTGGGACGGCCCCGCCGCGATTGCTTTCACCGACGGTCGCGTGATCGGCGCGACTCTCGATCGCAACGGTCTGCGCCCAGGACGCTACGTCGTCACCCACGACGATCTCGTCGTGATGGCCTCGGAAGCAGGAGTGCTCGACATCGCGCCAGAACAAGTGAAGAAAAAGGGCCGGTTACAGCCCGGGAAGATGTTCCTGGTCGATACTGTGGAAGGTCGCATCGTTTCTGACAAAGAGATCAAGGAAACGCTCTCGTCGCGCCAGCCCTATGCCGAATGGCTGAAGGACAATCAGATCACGATCGACCAATTGCCCGAGCCTTCGCGCATGCATTTTCCCGATGCTGAGACCCTTCTCCGCCGCCAGCGCGCCTTCGGATATAGCGATGAGGATTTGCGTATGATCCTCGGCCCCATGGCCACAAAGGGAGAAGAGCCGATCGGTTCGATGGGCACCGACACGCCGCTGGCCTGCCTCTCCGACAAACCGCAGTCTCTATTCAACTATTTCAAGCAGCTTTTCGCGCAGGTCACCAATCCTCCGATTGATCCCATCCGCGAGGAGATGGTGATGTCGCTGATCAGCTATATCGGCAGCGAGCGCAATATTCTCGAAGAAGCGCCCGAGAACTGCCACATGCTCAAGCTGGCGCATCCCCTGCTTTCGAATCGTGAATTGGAAAAGCTGCGGCGAGTATCGAATCGCGATCTGCTGGCGACCACGCTGCCCGCCCTTTTCCGCGCGAAGGATGGCGAGGAGGGCCTCAAGCGAGCGCTCGATGAGCTGTGTCAGAGAGCCTCCCTGGCCGTGAAGGCCGGATATTCGCTCCTGATTCTCTCCGACCGTGGCGTAGACAAAGACTACGCCCCGATCCCCTGTCTGCTTGCGCTGGCGGCAGTACACAACCTGCTGGTCCGCGAAGAGACACGAACTCAGATTGCCCTGATCACCGAATCTGGCGAGCCACGAGAAGTGATGCACTTCGCCCTGCTCAGCGGCTATGGTGCGAGTGCGATCAACCCTTATCTCGCATTGGAGAGCGTCGAGAACCTGGTTTGGCGCGGTGAACTGGGCGATGGCATCACTCCCGAGCTCGCGACGATGCATTTCATGAAGGCCATCAAGAAAGGATTGCTGAAGACCTTCTCGAAGATGGGAATCTCGACTCTCCAGAGTTATCAGGGCGCGCAAGTCTTCGAAGCCATCGGGCTGAACAAAGACCTGATCGACGCTTATTTCTCCGGAACCACCTCGCGCCTTGAGGGAGTTGGACTGTCTGTAATCGCCGCCGAAGCGTTGCTGAAACATGAATATGCTTTTCGCCCGCTGACCGAATTCGAGACTGAGTTGTCGATCGGCGGCAGTTATCACCAGCGCGTCAACGGTGAGTATCACTTGCTCAATCCGCAGACCATCAGCAAGCTTCAGCACGCCGTGCGGCAGGACAGTTTCAAGACGTTTGAGGAATATACGGATCTCATCGATAAGCAGAGCGCGAACCTCTGCACGCTGCGCGGCTTGATGAAGTTGAAGAGGAGCGACAAGCCAGTCCCGCTTGACGAAGTCGAACCAGCCAAGGAAATCGTGAAGCGCTTTACCACGGGCGCCATGTCGTTTGGATCGATCAGCAAAGAAGCTCACGAGACTCTGGCCATCGCGATGAACCGCATCGGCGGCAAGTCGAATACTGGTGAAGGCGGGGAAGACGAAGCGCGCTTCATTCGCGACGCTAACGGTGACCTTCGACGAAGCGCGGTCAAGCAGGTGGCTTCCGCGCGTTTCGGCGTGACCGCCAATTACCTGGTCAATGCCGACGAGTTGCAGATCAAGATGGCTCAAGGTGCGAAACCTGGCGAGGGCGGCCAGCTCCCGGGCCACAAGGTCGATGACCTTATCGCCCGCTTGCGGCATTCCATTCCGGGCGTCGGTCTGATCTCGCCGCCGCCGCATCACGACATTTATTCAATCGAAGATCTCGCGCAACTGATTTACGACCTGAAGAACGTGAACCCCCACGCGCGCATCGCTGTGAAACTGGTGGCGGAAGTGGGCGTCGGCACGGTCGCAGCTGGCGTGGCCAAAGCTCATGCGGACGTGGTTCTGATCAGCGGCGACAGCGGCGGTACCGGCGCATCTCCCTTGAGTTCCATCAAGCACGCCGGGATTCCCTGGGAACTGGGCCTGGCCGAAACGCAGCAGGTGCTCCTGTTAAACGATCTTCGCAGTCGCATTCGCGTTCAAACGGACGGCAAGCTCCAGACCGGCCGCGATGTGGCCATTGCGGCATTGTTAGGGGCGGAGGAGTTTGGCTTCGCAACGACCCCCTTGATCGCGATGGGTTGCATCATGATGCGCAAATGCCATCTCAACACCTGCTCGGTGGGCATTGCCACGCAAGACCCGGAACTCCGCAAGCAGTTCAAGGGGCAACCGGAGCACGTCATCAATTTCTTTTTCTTTATCGCCGAACAGCTTCGGCAGTACATGGCGGAACTCGGATTCCGCACCGTCGACGAAATGGTTGGCCGCGTCGATATGCTTGACGTTGAGCCTGCCGTCGATCATTGGAAGGCGCGCGGTCTCGATTTCTCGGCGATTCTCTACAACCCGCCGGTCCCCTCGCGTGTGTCCCGCCGCTGCGTGCACGTACAGGATCATGGTCTGGAACAGGCGCTCGATCACAAGATTCTCGGTCAAGTAGCTTCCACCCTGGAAACTCTCGTGCCGATCGAAGTGAAGTTTCCAGTTCGGAATATTCATCGCTCGGTAGGGACAATGCTGAGCGGAGAAATCGCCCGCCGTTATGGCTCCGCCGGACTTCTCGATGACACGGTTCGCATTCATCTCACAGGTTCGGCTGGTCAAAGCCTTGGGGCGTTTCTTGCCAAGGGAGTTACGCTGTCGCTTGAGGGCGAAGCCAACGACTATGTCGGAAAGGGCCTCTCCGGCGGCAGAATCATGGTCGTATCCGCCGCGCGCGTCCAGCTTTGCTGCGGAAGAAAACATCATCATCGGCAACGTCGCCCTTTACGGCGCCACCAGCGGCGAAGCATTTTTCAATGGAGTTGCGGGCGAGCGCTTCGCCGTTCGCAATTCGGGAGCGACCGCAGTCGTCGAGGGCGTCGGCGACCACGGCTGCGAGTACATGACGAACGGCATCGTTCTGATCCTGGGCTCATGCGGAAGAAATTTTGCGGCCGGCATGAGCGGCGGCGTCGCCTATGTTTTCGACGAGCGGGGAGACTTCACGGAGAAGCGGTGCAATCTCGATTCTGTCGATTTGGAGCCGCTGCTCGACGAACCCGACGTAGTGATCGTCAGGGATCTCTTGTTGTCGCACTTGGAGTTGACTAACAGTCGTCGAGCCAAGTGGATTCTCGATAACTGGAACGAAACGTCCTCACGGTTTATCAAAGTATTCCCGCACGAGTTCAAGCGAGTGTTAGGAGTTAGCCGGTGTGAACGGGCGTATATCCCGAACCAACCTGTCTCCGTGCTGGCAGAGGCCGAACCGCAAGAGCAGGTGCAACATGGGTAAGATTACCGGCTTCATGGATTTCTCGCGCGAACTCGCTCCTCGCCGGCCCGTGGCCGAACGTGTGAACGACTGGTTCGAGATTTATCAGGACTTCCCGGAAGAGAAGCTCCGCAAACAAGGCGCCCGCTGCATGGATTGCGGTGTTCCTTTTTGCCAGACCGGATGTCCCGTAAGCAATCTCATTCCCGATTGGAACGATCTGGTGTATCGCGGTCGCTGGAAAGACGCGGTCCGGCAACTCCATGCCACGAATAATTTCCCTGAGTTCACGGGACGAATCTGCCCCGCGCCGTGCGAGGCCTCGTGCGTGTTAGGGATCAACCAGCCTCCGGTGACGATCAAGCAGAACGAGAAAAATATTGTGGAGCGCGGATTCCTGGAAGGCTGGATTCGCCCCGAACCATCCAAGCTTCGAACGGGCAAAAAAATCGCCGTCGTCGGATCGGGTCCGGCAGGGCTCGCGGCAGCGCAGCAGTTGTGCCGCGCGGGGCATTCGGTCACGGTTTATGAAAAAGCAGACCGCGTCGGCGGACTTCTGCGTTATGGCATTCCTGAATTCAAGCTCGAGAAATACATTATCGACCGCCGTCTGGAGCAGATGTCCGCCGAAGGCGTGAAGTTCGTCACCCATGCCGAGGTTGGCAAGACGATCGCCATCGAAGAACTGCGCAGGAGCTTTGACGCAATCGTTCTGGCCGGCGGCTCCGAGCAGCCGCGGAACCTGCCAGTTCCTGGGCGCGAGCTGAAGGGAATTCATTACGCAATGGAATTCCTCCCGCAGCAGAACAAACGTTGTCACGGCGACACGCTTGATCCCGCCATCGACATTCTCGCCACCGGCAAGCGCGTCGTGATCATCGGCGGCGGCGACACCGGCGCTGACTGCCTCGGTACCGTGCACCGTCAGAAGCCGATTTCGGTGCATCAATTCGAAATCATGCCCAAGCCGCCCGACGAGCGATCGCCGCAAACTCCGTGGCCGCTTTGGCCCATGCAACTACGAGTCGAAGGCGCCCATGAAGAAGGTGGCGTCCGCGACTGGAGCATCGCTACCTCAAAGTTCAGCGGCAACGAGAATGGCAACGTCAATCAACTTCACGGAGTAAGGGTCGGCCCTCCCCCGAAGTTCGACCCGATCGCAGGGACCGAGTTCACCATGGATGCCGATTTGATCCTGATTGCGATGGGTTTCCTCGGCCCGGTGCGCAATGGCATGATCGAGCAACTGGGAGTTCAACTCGACAACCGCGGTAACGTTGCGACCGACCAGAACTACATGTCATCGGTTCCGGGAGTGTTCGCGGCAGGAGACATGCGCCGGGGGCAATCGCTCGTCGTATGGGCGATCTCCGAAGGCCGCAAGGCTGCCGCTTGCGTCGACACCTACCTGAAAGCGTTAGCGCAGCCCGTTGTTCCTTTGGCTTCCACCGCGCGCCAAATTGCTTCCTGATGATCATCTCGCCGCTGCCCAAGCTAAGATGGAGAGGGGGAACGACGCAGCGGAGTAAGATAACTGCGCCAGCGTCATGATCCAACTTTCCGATATCCAGGCCGCTCTCGAAAGAATTCGCGCTGATATCCGCATTTCTTCCTGTACACATTCGGAAACCTTCTCCGGCCTCACCAATAACTCCATCTTCCTCAAACTCGACAACCAGCAGCGGACAGGCGCTTTCAAAGAGCGCGGTGCGTTGAACAAACTCCTCACGCTTACTCAAGAAGAACGTTCCTACGGAGTGATCGCAGCGTCCGCCGGCAACCATGCGCAGGGAGTTGCCTACCACGCGGGACGCCACAAGATCGCCGCTCGCATCGTGATGCCGCTGCCCACGCCTCTGACGAAAGTCTCGGCAACGCGCGCTTACGGCGCGGAAGTTGTCCTTCACGGTACCAACTACGATGAAGCCTACGAGAAGGCCGTCGAGCAGAGCCAGCACGACCACCTGACGCTCATTCACGCCTTCGATGACGACGCGGTGATCGCAGGGCAGGGAACTCTTGGCCTCGAAATCCTAGAGCAGCATCCCGGCATCGAAGTCATCGTCGCACCCATCGGCGGCGGAGGACTCATCGGCGGGATCGCCTGCGCAGTCAAGGAGACAAATCCTGCCGTGCAGGTCTTTGGCGTGCAACCGTCGCGGATTGCCTCCATGAAGGCCGCAGTCGTCGCAGGCAAGCCAGTGACCTTGAAGTCGGCCAAGACGATCGCCGATGGCATTGCCGTTCGTCGCGCTGGAGAACGCACTCTCCCGCTGGTTCAGAAATATGTCGACGACATCGTTACGGTGGAAGAGGAAGAAATCGCGAACGCGATTCTCTTACTGCTGGAACGGGAGAAGACTCTGGCGGAAGGCGCAGGCGCCGCCGCAATCGCTGCCGTACTCAATCGCAAGCTGCCATTGCAAAGCAAGAAAATCGCTGTCCTTGTTTGCGGCGGGAATATTGACGTCACGCTGCTCTCCCGCATTATCGAGCGCGGCCTGGTGAAAGACGGACGGCTCGTCCGTTTGCGTGTTCACTTGCCGGACTATCCCGGCGCGCTGCACCGTCTTACCGGAATCCTGGCTGATCATCGAGCTAACATCGTCGAAACAGCTTACGACCGTGCCTACCACGGCGTAAATCTTGGCGACACGGCCATCGACATCACCATGGAAACGCGTGGGCCAGACCACATTGCGGAACTACTGGCAGCGCTGGTGTCTGCCGGTTACACACACGAAAGAATTCTGTAAGGTCAGTCTGGGTAGATCTCAACTGGTTCCGATCAGGGCTGCCACGAACTCAGAGGCGGCTTCTTTCCACCGCTGCCACCGCACAGCAGAACGCAAAGTAGAATGCCGCCTGCTCCGGCCGCTCCGGCCGCAATCCATTTCGGATTCAAAGTCTTTCCTGGTTCAGCGGGCGCCGCCGGTGCTCCGCAGATCTCGGTTTGATCGAAACTCTTCTGCTCATTCGCGTGAACAGTCGATCCGTGCGATGTCTCCGTCTCCGCCGAGGGTTTTTTGTGATCCATCTCCCGCTCGACGTTCACATCGTCCTTGCGAGCCGCGATCTGAACGTTACTGCTTGAGTCTTCCACCTCGTACTGAGTCCATTCGCTGAGAACCGGAACCACCGTAAGGCAGTTGACCCTCACCTTGAAGCCCTTCGAGGTTCCGACCGAGACGCTGCCATGATCCAGTACCAGCAGGTCTGTTTGAAGTTTTGCCACCGATTCCGGTTGGATCAGCACCGTCGATCCGTCCAGGCTCAAACTCGCCGACGATCCAGGTTTGGTTTCCAGCAAATCTCCAGGAAAGACCGCAGAGGAATCACGCGCCTCATAGCCGTTGATCCAGACGCCGCCCTGTGTGTGAAGCATCGCGGCTCCTGTTTGGCCCTGCGCACTCTGACTAAATAGCGATACCGGCGTGACCACCAACATCACCCAGCACAGAAAACAACGTGAGATCGACACACGCATCCGAAGACAAATTCGCAGCAAACTCCTCCATGAAAATCGTAACTTGGCCTGGCACTGCCGTCTATTAGCAGTCTGGATGCTGGTTGTTCGCTGCGATGCGCGATCAGCGGCGTTTTGTAATATTTGTTATGGGTGGGTAAAACTTTGTAAATCATCGAGTTCCCCAGCTCCCAGCAATGTAAATTAGAAGTGGGGCGTATGAAAGCTAAAGCCATCAAAGCATTGTTCGCGACGTTCGTTTTGTCAGCCGTGATCCTACTCGATCCCCAGTTTCTGTCTGCATCTCTCTTAATAGGCATGGGGCGGCCGCAGGACTCAAGCCAGCAGCCAGCCATCGCTAAGCGGATCGGCGCCATTAAGGCGATCAATGGAAGTGTCATCACTCTGGCGGGCGATCCTGGATCTGACGTCGCTGTAACCGTGCAGCCCAATGCTCGACTCCTGCGTCTCGTGCCGGGCGATAAAGATCTCAAAAATGCAACTGTCATCCAAGTGCAGGACCTACAGGTGGGCGACACCATTCGGGCGCGTGGTCAGGCGTCGACCGACGGCAAATCAATCGCAGCCCTGGAAATTATTGTCATCACACAGTCGGCGGTTCAGGCGGTGAGCGACCAGATGCGTCAGGACTGGCAGAAGCGCGGCATCGGTGGTCCGGTGACAGCAGTCGATTCCGCCGCCGGGACGGTGACCATCTCGACATCGACTTTCGGCGGAAAAAAGACAATCGTGGTACACACATCCAAGAATACTGTCATCCACCGTTACGCTCCTGACTCAGCCAAGCCCGAGGATGCGAAGCTCATTAAGCTGCGGGAAATTCAGGCCGGCGACCAATTGCGCGCGCGCGGAGAGCGCAACGCCGATGGCAGCGAGATGACGGCAGAGGAGATATTCGCCGGCGCTTTCCCAATCGTCGAAGGTTTAATCAACTCCGTCGACGCAAGCGCGGGCACGATCAGCGTTCAGGATACGATCAGCAAAAAGGCGGTCCTGCTGAAAATCAACGCCGACTCGCAGCTTCACAAAATCCCGGCCGAGATGGCCCAGAGATTCGCCATGCGGCTAAAGGCTACATTGCCTCCGGGAACGCCGGGCGCAGCTCCGACTTCCTCTCCAAGCCCAACGCCGCCAACCGCTGCGAATGCGCAGGCTGGCGCAACCGGCGGCAGTGGTCAGAACGGCGGTATGGGGCAAGGCGCCGGGATGGGCGGCAGTCGCCCAGGGGGCGCTGGCTTCGACTTCCAGAGACTGCTCGACCAGACGCCTCCAGTTGCGCTGGCTGATCTGCATAAAGGAGACGTCGTCGCAATCCTTGCGACCCAAGGTACGCCCTCGGGCGGCAGTACGGTCATCAAGCTGTTCAGCGGCGTCGAACCAATCCTTCGAGTCGCTCCTTCGGGTAGCCAAGCCATGATGTTAGCGCCATGGAGTCTTGGGGGCGCGCCTGGTGGCGATAGTCAATAGGCCCGCCTCCCTGTAAAGGAATTTAATTCTGTATTCATAAACTTGAACGAAACAGGAAAGTTGAAATGAAGGTTGCAAGATACGTGCGTTTCTTTTTCATAGTGCCCTTGTTCTTGTTGTCAGCGGCAATCATGTTTGCGCAAACCACCTCGGGATCTCTTCGTGGACAGGTCACCGATCCCTCCGGCGCGGCCATTCCTTCCGCCAGCGTGATCATGACTCCCTCTGCCGGGTCGCCCGTCGTGGTCCAGAGCAATGGCCAAGGGACATATGAATTCAAGACCTTGGCAGCAGGGAAGTACTCCCTCACCGTGGCGGCTACCGGCTTCACACTCTACGAAAACGACAACGTTGTTGTCGCCGACCAACCGCTCCGGCTCAATGTCGTGATGGCGATCGAAGTCGAGACGCAGAAGGTGCAGGTGTCTGATACAGCGCCGACCGTCGACGTGAATCCATCAAGCAACGCTGGCGCGATCGTGATCTCAGGCAAGGAACTCGATGCCCTGCCCGACGATCCTGACGAATTACAGTCGGATCTGCAGGCTCTCGCCGGACCGTCCGCTGGACCGAACGGTGGCCAGATGTACATCGACGGATTCACGGCAGGACAACTCCCGCCCAAGGCGTCGATTCGCGAAATTCGTATTAACCAGAATCCGTTTTCCGCTGAGTACGACAAGCTTGGCTACGGCCGCATCGAGATCTTTACCAAGCCCGGAACCGACAAGTACCACGGACAATTCTTTGCGCTGGGCAATGATTCTGCCTTCAACTCGGCCAATCCTTTCGCCGGCTCCGAGCCGCCTTACTATTCCACTCAGTACAGCGGGAATATCGGTGGACCAGTCGGGAAGAAAGCCTCTTTTTTTTTCAACATCGATCGCCGCAACATCAACGAGCTGGCCGCCGTCAACGCGTACGTTCTCGATGAATCTTTGAACGAGGTCAACCTGGTTGAGTCGATTCCCAACCCGCACCAGCGGACCAATCTCAGCCCGCGAATCGACTGGGCACTGACGCCCAACAATACACTCACCGCGCGCTACCAGTATTACCGCGATACCGAAACCAACGACGGAGTTGGAGTGCTGGTTCTTCCGTCCCAAGGCTACTACTCCCAAAGCACGGAGCAGACCGTGCAAATCAGCGACACACAGGTGATTGGTTCCAAAATCATCAACGAGACGCGATTTCAGTACAACCGCGACAATTCCTTCCAGAACCCGATTGATAGCAATCCGGCCGTGAATGTGCCCGGCAACTTTGTAGGAGGGGGTTCGGGTTCGGGCAATCAGAACGATCTGCAGAACAGCTACGAGATTCAGAATTACACGTCGCTGATCCACGGCAGCCACATCATCAAGTTCGGCGGCCGCGTGCGGGCTACGCACGACACGAACTATTCCACGGCGGGATTCAATACGACATTCGCCTTCTCTTCATTAATTACTCCAACCGATACGCCCGAAAATTGCGCTGCTCTTGGGCAAAATCCCGCTTGTCCGATCTCTTTGCTTTATGCCGAACAACAGTTGAGCGGTGCGGCCGGAACTCCGTATGCCACTCAGCTCACCTATACGACTGGCCTGCCAACGACCGCCGTTACTTACTACGATGTCGAGCCTTATGTGCAGGACGATTGGAAGGTGCGATCCAACTTCACACTCAGCTCGGGCCTGCGTTTTGAAACTCAAAACGCTATTCATGATCACGGCAACTGGGCGCCGCGCCTGGGATTTGCCTGGGGCGTTGGCGGCCGCAGTGGCCCACCCAAGGTCGTGATCCGCGGCGGCTATGGCATTTTCTTCGACCGTTTTCAGACCGGCCAGATCCTGAATGCGGAACGCTTCGACGGCGTTACTCAGCAGCAGTTCATCATTCATAATCCAACGTGCTTTCCTGGCGTCGATGTGCCTCTGGCAAGCGTCTCTAACTGCGGGCCGGCTACCTCCTCCGAGTCCAACGTGTATGAGATCAGTTCGAGGCTGCACGCGCCTTACACGATGCAGGGGGCAATCGGCGTGGAGCGTCAACTGACCAAGGCGGCGACCCTATCGGTCATCTATTTGAACTCGCGCGGCTTCGACCAATTCCTGACGATCAACGCGAATGCACCTTACCCTGGAACTGCCTGCGCTCCGAATTGTCCTGCCATAACGGGAGGCAACGTTTACCGCTACGTTTCTGAAGGCAATTTCAAGCAAAACCAGCTGATGATGAACACCAACGTCCGCATCGGCCCCAAGATCCAGTTATTTGGCTACTACTCGTTGAGCCATGCCAACAGCGACACCGCGGGCGTCAGCAGCTTTCCCTCGAACTCCTACAACATCAGCCAGGATTATGGCCGGGCCTCATTTGACGTGAGGAACCGGTTCTTTCTCGGTGGCAGCATCGCCCTTCCTTACTTATTCCGGCTGAGTCCCTTCATGGTGGTCAGTTCCGGAGCGCCCTTTAATATCTCCTCGCCCATCGACCTGAACGGAGATCAGGTCTACAACGATCGTCCGGGACTCATTTCCACTGGCACGTGCCCGGGGCCTCCACCGACTCAGGGATCGGGTCCACAGGGCAACATTTATTGCACGACGTTGGGCACCTTTGATGCGCTGGGGAGTGGAAAGCTTCTGCCCATCAACTATGCCACTGGCCCCTCGCACTTTGTCATGAACCTGCGCCTCACGAAGACCTTTGGATTTGGTCCGAAGACGAAGTCGGCTTCAGGTGGCCAAGGGCAGGGCGGCCCCGGCGGTGGTGGAGGTCGCGGAGGCGGCGGGCGTGGCGGCCCGCTCTTCGGTGGTGGTCCCTCGTTCGCGTCCGGCAATTCCGATCGGCGCTACAACCTTATTCTGGGAGTGAACGCCCGCAACTTGTTCAACAACGTGAACGCGGCTAATCCATCCGGGGTTATCGGATCCAGATTCTTCGATGTCCCGAATGCCCTCCAAGGAGGCCCGTTCTCGCCCGGCACCGCCGCCAATCGCAAGATCGAGCTGCAAGCCACATTCAGTTTCTGAAGTTAGGCATCGCCTTTGTCATATCGCGGAGCCGTAGCATTCCAATATGCTGAGAGCGCGCCGCATAAGTGGCGCGATCTCACCTAAAGGATCTGGCTGCGATTGGCTTTCTTTCCGATCACACGACGGAAATTCATTCGACTCGCAGCAAGCGCCGGCATGGTGGCTCTCGGCGCTGACACCATCCTGCTCGAGCCAAACCGCCCCCGCATTGTGCGCAAGGACATTGCTTTGCGCCGTTGGCCTGCGCGTTTGGAAGGCTTCACGATCGCGTTGCTGAGCGACTTTCACTATGACCCGTATTTCTCCGTTCATCCTCTCCGATCGGCGATCGGCATGGTCAACGATGTGCGTCCGGAACTGATTGTGTTCGCCGGCGATTTTGTTTCCGTGCCCTTGTTTGGCGATCCAGTCGCGGCAGCGTCCGCGGCGGAACCTTGCGCCCAGTTACTGCAGCAGATGCACGCGCCTCATGGTCTGTGGGCGGTGATGGGAAACCATGATGCTGCAACCGATCCTGCTCGAGTAACGGGGTCGCTTCGAGATGTTGGAATTCGAGTTCTATGCAATCAATCGGTTCCCATCGAGCGCGATGGAGGGCGATTCTGGCTTGGAGGCGTAGACGATGTAATGGGCGGAACCCCTGATCTCGACGCGACGCTGCAGAATGTTCCCGCCGGCGAACCGTCGTTGCTGTTAGTCCACGAGCCCGATTTTGCGGATCACGTCGCGCGCCACCCGGTGGATTTGCAACTTTCGGGTCACACCCATGGAGGGCAAGTGCGAATTCCTTTCATCCACCCTTTGTTTTTGCCAGAACTAGCTAAGAAATACATTTGGGGTCAATACCAAATTGGCGGTCTCACGCTTTACACCAACCCAGGACTTGGCACCGTCCGCCTCCCGATCCGTTGGCGCTGTCCTCCAGAAATAACGTTGCTGACTTTGCATCCCGCCACGATCTAGGCGAGAGGCCGCAGAATTCCACCTCTGCCTATGCAACCTCTTTCATCTTTAGTCATCTGGCGCGCGGGATATTGGTTATAACCTCTTCCGCATCAGCAATATGCCACTTGCCAGGAGTGGTCCTCGATGTGCCTCTAGACAGAGGTTCAGCTAGGGCCTCGTCAAGGAACTCGTACCTCATGAACCGGCGTAACTGGATCGTGA
This sequence comes from uncultured Acidobacteriaceae bacterium, assembly GCA_963844525.1. Lineage (GTDB taxonomy): Bacteria > Acidobacteriota > Terriglobia > Terriglobales > Acidobacteriaceae > Sulfotelmatobacter. The sequence goes on from CAWJOM010000001.1 coordinate 677,231, forward strand.
TCTGTCTCGCAGCACCCGCAATCGCACTGGCAGTGAGCACGCCGACTCCTCGTGTGCGTTCGTCGACATTGGAGCAGCGGGAAGGTAAGGCACCAAAGACGCTTGCCCGCGCCTCGCAATTCGTCGATGTGGCGCACGTCAGCACGCGGCCTTCGTGCGAGGATGTGAAACTGCCTGAGGCCCTGGCCACGCCTGATCCGCTCTTCCCGGTGGCGGCTCATGGCCAGAAAGTCAAAGTGAGCTTCATTATCGGCTCTGATGGGCGTGTGCACAGCCCACTGATTCTGCAGAGCGCTGGCCTCGCTGGCGATCGGCATGTGTTGGAGACGGTGCGCACATGGAGATATCGTCCCGCGACATGCAACGGAGTGCCGACCGAAATCGAAGGCAAGATCGAATTCTCCAACCGATAGCGCGAGTCCGAGCCGCTGGGCTAGAATGACCCCTGCAGTCCTGATTCGATTACTGAACCGCTTTCGTGGACCGATTACGTGGATAAAGACAAGAAGAATCCCAGATCCGCCGATGCGCCGGGACAGAGCAGCGAGTTGGATGAATTCTTCCGCCATCTGAAACCGGAAGGGTCCCGCAGCAAACCTAACGCGGACGCGATTGCGGCGGCACTGGAAGCGGCCCAGCGTTTCGCTGCCGAAGCCGATGCAGAAGACACTGCGAATGGCAGGCTGAGTGGCTTGACGGGCCAATCGACTACGAGCATTTGCAGTGCATGCGGATATGGCAACCGCAAAGGAAACAAGTTCTGCGGCAGGTGCGGCGCTACGCTTGCGGAACCTGAGGGAGCGGAGGCTGCGCGTCCGGTAACGAACGCGCTAGCGTTGCCGCAAGATTTATTTCTCGATCGCGATCCTGCGGATCGGCAGGCGACAACCAGGTCTTCGGGGCAGGAAACCCATCACTACCATCATCATTATCACCACCATTATTTCCCAGGCGGGGAAGCGATGGCGGCACGATCTGCCGGTGAATCGCTGCGCGAGCCTGTAAGGGAAGATAAGCTGCGTGCGGCGCCTGGACAGCGAGGCGACCTGAGCCGCGCCGAGGCGGCGATCCGGCGCATCGCACAAGAATGGGTGATGGCCTGCAATACGAAGCACCTCGACGACATGGTCGAGCTTTATACGGCCGATGCGCTTGTGCTGCGATCGAACTGTCCTCCGATACGCGGCGCCGCTGCGGTGCGTGAGTTCTTCTTTGGCGCCCTCGACGCGGGACTTGGAGAAGTGGAAGTCGATCCTCTCCGGGTGGAAGTGGCCGGAGATCTAGCCTATGAAGCGGGTCGTTGCAAGGCCTTGATTCCCAGTGCGACCGGGAAACGTCGCGAGGAACGCGGCAAGTACCTGTGGGTGTGCGCGCGCCAGAGCAACGGCGAATGGAAACTGGCCGCCGATTGTTGGTCGAGCGACTTGACCCTGAGCACGCTCGAATCAGATGTCCCGCAGGGTTCGGGAGTGAAGACTAACCAGCCGCGCAAGGGGCTGTAGGCGGATCCGCGCGGAAGCGGGCCTCAGGGGCTGAAGCTCAGTGCCTGAGCGCAATTGCGGCACGACTGAAAGTCGTGCCCTTCCCAAGACGGATTACCACTCCACTGCTCTTCGACAGCGCTCTAGGGACTCACTCCTAATTTCGCGAAATCTCCACGTAGTTGCTCCAGTTGTTGCATCTCGATGGTGTGCATTCCCAGCTTGGCGGCGCATTCCAGGTTCAGGGCGCGATCGTCGATGAAGCAGCACTCGTCTGCGGGGATTTGGGTGGTCTCCAGCGCGAGACGGTAAATATCGCGCTCCGGTTTGCGGAATCCAACGAAGCAGGAGCTGACAAAGAGGCGGAACGTTTTCCGTAACCCAAACTTTTCGATGCGGTAGTAATTCAGTTCACGCGATTCGTTGTTGAGTGTACCCATGAAGTATTTGCCGGAGTCACTCAGGGCCTGCGCGAATTGCAGCACCTCGGAGAAGGGCTGCGATAACGAATACATGTAGTCGCGGAAGGCGTCGCGGGTGAAGGGACGTGTGCGATAGAAAACGGTGCGGTCGATGTACTCGTCGAGGGTGATCTTGCCACGCTCGAACGACGAGACCACCATCTCGTGACGATCATGAAATTCGTCCTGGTCGAGATGGAAGTGTTCGAGGGCAGCTGTGCGTTCGGTGCGGTCCCATGCGTTAGTGAGCAGCACTCCTCCAACATCCCAAAACAGCGCACGAATGGCAGGCAAAGTAGGAATCCTCCCCAGTGAAAAGCCGTGGGAAAGAGTTTAGACGAGTTGAGTTAGGAAGGCGCGGTTAGCAGTTCTATTTTTGGGAAGGGGCAAATTTGCGAGTACCCTCCCCCCGTGGGTGTACTAATGGAATCATGGAGTTGGGAGGTCCAAGTGGCTCAGGCAGTTACGGGTAAAATCCTGTATCGAAGGGACTTACCGCGATGCCGGACGGCTAAGTGCTTTCGAATCAATCAGCTACTTTAAGTAAAACTCGCAAAATATTGATTGTAAATTACTTGCTTGTTGTTCTCGTTTTCTTGAGTTGCTAGTCTCGAAGCCATAGGATCAGTCGCTTTGTGAGAATGTCAAGATCACGATAGTAGACACGAGCAGGATGTGGTCCCGCGGAAAGCCAAGGCCATCAACCACAAAGGACACGAAATATCACGAAGGGTTCGTTGGCACACGTTCTTCTCGTGAGACCGTTCATGTGGAATTGGTCAGTGTCCCGCGGAAGGATCGCCTGTGGGCGGCGGAGCGTGATCGAGCGCGGCGGGTGGCCCTAACAATTCTGTGAGCATCGGCTTCATCGCGTCCGCCCAGATTTGGTATGCCTTGGCAGTCGGATGGAGTTTGTCTTTGGCATTCATCATGCCTTCGAACAGGACCCCATTTCCGTCGGCAAGTTTGTCATTGATGTTCAGGTAGCGAATTTTTTGAGCGTCAGCCAGTTCTGACAAACTGCGGTTGATTGCGTTGATGACGGGTATGAATGCCATGTTGTCATTCCTCGGAAAGATTCCCATTACGATGATTGTCGCCGCGGGTGCCTTCGTTTGAATCGCATGTATGATTGCCTTAAGACCTTGCGTAATGTCGTCCGCAGTTACAGCTTCGCCGGACGCCGATCGATCCCCAAGGTTGTTCGTGCCGGCCAGCAGAACGACGACTTTGGGATTGACTCCGTCCAGTTCGCCATTCTCCAGGCGCCAAAGAATATTCTGTGTTCGATCGCCGCCCCATCCAAAGTCGGAAGCGTTCCAACCGAAGAAATTCTTCTTCCAACTGGCGAGCAGATCCGGGTAGTCGAGGGCCCCCCAGCGTCTTGTGATGGAGTCGCCTTCGAAGTACACGTCGATGCCGGACTGTTTCGCCTTCGCCAGCAACTGCAAGTGGGCCACCAGCGAGTTTGCGTCCGTACGAAAAACCGGCTGATCGGCGGGAAGTTCCCATGCCGTCGGGTGATAGTCGAGGAATTTGTCCGCCCAAGGGATGAAGTATTTCCAGTTTGGTGCGTCCGTGTGGCCAGCGTCGTGTTGCCGCCATGCGAGTTGCCCATTGAGCAGCCCCGTATTTGCCGGCGGCATCTTCGCTCTGCGATAGTTCTCACTGACTCCGAGGTCCGTGGCACCCAAGAGTCGGAAGACGGCGCCTGCATTTACGGTCGCCATGAAGCTGCCCTGGTGGTCGAGCCACTTGGCATCCCCCATTGCGGGCACACCATAGCTGATGAATGTGAGGCGCGGCGCGCATAGCGCAATCAGTTCGTTGGAGTCCACTGGCAAGTCGCCGGCATTCTTGTTCCCGAAGGAAGCTTGGGCCGCACCGTACTTGAGAAAATTACCTGCCATCCAGTGGTACTCGCCGGATCCCGTGAGGTTCTCCACTGCTTCTCCGAAGTTGCGCCGGTGTGGTTTCGTGCCACCCTCCCCGGAGGATCCCACTAATACCACGGCGAAGCGAGTATCGAAAGCCATGGTCACGAGCGCGGCCTTTCCATAACGAGAGACGCCCTCGATGCCAACGCGCTTCGCATCTACACTCCGGTCCGTTTGCAGATAGTCGAGAGCGCGCGAAGCTCCCCAGGCCCACGCGCGTAAAGCTCCCCAATCCTCAGGCTTTCGCGGCTGGCCCCTATTTGTGAGCCCGATGATTCCCTTGGTCAGGCCTGCGCCGTTGTCCGCTTGTATGCTGCTGGTATCGAGCAGCGCGTAGCCCCAGCCGTTGGCGACAAGCTGCTCCGTCGAGGGCGGATCACTTCCCATCATCTTCGTAAACTCCGGATGGGCCGCGAGGAACTGGCGAATGGCCGCGCTGCTGAACATAATCATCACGGGGACGGGAGCTTTCGCGTTTCGGGGCGTGACGAGTGTCATCTCGATGTCCACGTTGATCGCGGGGTAAGCGGAATTGTCGACGTGCCCGACCAACTGCTTTTCCACAACGGGGAATACACCGGCGTTGGAGTCGGTCGTACTCTTGACCGCCCACGTTACTCGAGGCACGTTGGCCGGGATGCGGCCAACGACCTCGCGCTCGAAGTCTTCGACAATCTCCGGACGACGCTGCTTCCACCACTGCTCCGGCGTAGTGACTTTTTGCCCGTTCTTCAAGATGAGCGGATCGGGGAGATCGCCGTATGGATTCGCCTTCTCCTCGTCGTAGTTGGCATGATTGGGATCCTTTTCATTTCCGCTTGGTCCCGGACGGAGCGCCTTGATGCCCAGTTGATCCATCATGTTCTGATGGTCTTGCTCCGCGGTCCAATTCGTTGGCGGCGATTGCTGGCCTGTGACGAACGAGCACATGAGCGCCATGAATGCTGCGAACCCGGCAACCCGAGAGAGCGCCTGCTTTGAGCGCGTGGCAAGAATCATGTTTTACTCTCCAACCGGCGGATGCAACGAATCGGACGCGATGAATTCTCTCACGAGAGAAGTTCGGGCCCTACTTCGGCTTGATCGGCACTGGGAAGATTCGGAACACCGGTTATAGCGTGAAATCGGAACGAATGGCGGGTCAAGCTCAGAAGCTAAGAGGCGTGAACCACAGGAATAGAAGCGCCCTCAGTTGTGGCGTGCGGGTTCAAGCGAAACTGAAGCGAGCGCGGCGAATGGTTCTTAGGCCTCGCTCGCTCCAGTAACTCGAGGGTGTTTCACTCCAGCGTTGTTGTGACAGTAAAGGCGGCGGGGCTGGTTGCCGTCCCGCCGGGCGTTGTGATGGTGATCTTTCCGGTAAGCGCTCCGGTAGGCACGACCGCCGTGACACCGGTATCAGAATTCACTGTAAAGCTGGTCGAGACAACGCCACCAAACGCAACCCGGGTCGCTCCCGTAAAGCTCGTGCCGGTAATCGTCACGGAGGTGCCCACCGGTCCGCTGGTTGGTGTGAAGGTCTTGATTGCCGGGATCACGCGAAACTTCACATTGCTGGTGAGCGTACCCGTGGCGGTCTTGACCGTGACGACACCGCCTGTTGCGCCACTGGGCACGGTTGCAGTCAGGAAGGTATCGGAACTGATCGAAAAGCTGGCTGGCTTTCCATTGAATGAGACGGACGTGGTGCCGGTGAAGCCTTGGCCGAGAATTCCAATCGACGTCCCCACTCTGGCGGCGCTCGTGACCAATCCTGCGTAGGCTTTGAGACTGGCGTTCAGACTGAAGAACACGCCGGCACCAGTGCTTCCGCCGCTATAGGTATCGCCGAAGATCGTTCCATCGGTATGCTGCATCGGAGTGACTGAAGGATTCGCTCCGTCTGCCAGGGCGAAGTCGTGAAGTTTTGTAAACACGCCGGCAGCGGTGATCTTGTACATGGTGCCGTAAGTGTTGGCTCCTCCCGTGTACGCCATCCCATATAGATTATTGTCCGTGGCGGCGACGAGCCCGCCGTAGGGACTGGCGCCGTCGGTTGTGAATTGGTGAAGTACGGTGTACGCACCGCCGGGAGTCAGCTTGTAAATCACGCCATTATTGGAAGAGCCACCCACTTGCGTGGTGCCGTAGAAATTGCCATCAGGAGCATGGGCAAGGGGTCCATAGGGCTGCGAGCCGCTGCTTCCAAAGTTGTACAGGACGGTGAGTTTTCCAGCGGTCGTGATTCTGAAAGCCGTGCCGTGAGAGGACGTGCCGCCGAGCAGCGTGACGCCGTACAAGTTACCGTCCGTGCTTTGAACCAGCGCGGATGTGGGGTAATAGCCGTGAGTGTTATCGAATTGGTAGAGAGGCGTGAAGGTGCCGCTCACAGCGATCTTGTATACCACGCCATAGCCGTTGCTTCCACCGAGCGAGGTGGTTCCGTAGAAGTTTCCGTCGAAGCCCTGAACCGGCGGTGCGTAGGGATTCTTGCCGTCTGTGCCGCCGGTGAAGTTGTGCAGGGTAGTGAGTGTCCCCGTGGGCGTTATCTTGAAGATAGTGCCGTCGTTGGAACTACCGCCGGAGAGGGTGGTTCCGTAGAGGTTGCCGTCGGTGCCCATGGTGACGCCGCTGTATGCGGCGTACCCTTCGGTGGTGGAGAAGCTGTGCAACACAGTGAGGTTCCCTGTCGGCGTGATCTTAAAGATTGCTCCGTGCGCCGATCCGCCGAAAGCTGTCGAACTATACAGGTTTCCGTCGCGCCCCTGCACGATGACACCGGCATATTCCGGATGCTGCGGGTCTCCGCTGCTGCTTCCCAGGCTGTGGAGGTTCGTATACGTTTGCGAAAAACCGTCTACGCTGACCAAGAGGATCAGAGCGATTGAAAATAACAGAGACGCATGCCGTTTCATGAGTTCCTCCAGAGGGCCAAGGGCCAATTGCTTCGCATAAAGGGCAGGCCTGCTCCCCCGAACAGGTCCTGCCCAGCGATTCCCGGCTACTATCAATAAGAACGCGAAGAAAGAAGAAAGTGGCTCACTTAACCGACTGATTCCTGAAATTTCATACCAGCCAGCATGGAGCGCCCTGGAATTTGGGTTGGCTTCGGCACACGTTCGGAACGGACTATACGGAGAACTTCGGGTCGCCTTCCAGAATCTGCATCTGGATCTTTGGGCGTTCCCCCCTTGTCCAGAGGGCAGTTCGAAACCTGACGCGGTAGCTGAGCGCGCCTCCATCCGAGCGATCGCTACGTTCGATGGGGCGGGGAATGCAGACGAATTCTGTCTCGAGGATCTCACTGGTCGCATGCACGACGGAGTAACCGTGGCCTCCCATGTCGACAAACGAGAGGTGAGGAGACAAATCTGGATTGGTTAGCTGGCGCGCCTTTGCGATGTCTCCGCTATGCCCGTACTCGAGACACGAGCGCACTCCGTGGCGAATCAGCATGTTCAGTGTGGGCTGCGGAGTGTGATCGCCCGGCCCCTGGCCAACGTAGAGCAATCGCAGCGGATGATCCTTGGGAAGAGAGTGTTCGAGAGCCTCGATGATTCCTGGCGCTGAGATCGAGCCGGTTACAAAGGCAATCCCGACGGGCGCGAATGGTTTTGGTGGGAGCGTCTTCGCTGCCAGGCCAGCCCAGAAGCTGTGGCGATCGCCTGCCACAGTGGCGAATCCCGTGATACCGTTGGCCTGCACGAAATCGTAGATCTCACCACGCTCTACATATGCGGTGCCGTGATCTCCGAGCGGGGAAGTGGCGTAGCCCGCTCCGGACCACGGCTTTGCGTTTTCCTTCGGCAGGTTTTGCAGGTCGGCACGCATGTCGAGCGTGGCGGTGGTGTTGCCCCAGATTTTCCAGGTGGCCTTCGAGTCGCGCAGGCGCCCGAGGAACCAGGTCTTCTGTTCAGCGCCGAGAATGGTTTGCGGGGGGCAGTCTTTGCAGAAGTTCGCGATCTCGGTTCCCCCGACGCGAATGGATTCCGGCGGACGGCCGCCGTTGCAGGTTCGCCCCGCATCTAGAATTTCCATCGCTTCTTCGGGTATGAACTCAGGGAAATCGTCGCTCGAAAGTGCGTCCGCCTCCGGCCGGTCTGTAGGCTCTTCGGAGCGATAGGTGCGCTGGTCGGTGACAATTAACTCGACATTGCGACCCCAGCGCAGCGAGCGGTAACCCTTGAGGCTGCCGATGGCGGCAAGATTGTTCGGCTCCTGGCCAAGTCCGTGCTCGTCGAAGTGCGTGACGGGCGCATCCACTACCTGCGGAGGATCGAAGCGATCGAGCGAGGGCCCGCTCGGTTTGAAGATACGCGCTGGCCGGTATTCAAAGAATGCCTGATTGGCGGCTACTTTGCGGGTTTGCGCGGGCAGGTTCTTTCCTCCGAATCTCTGCAGGGACTGCCAGCCCATCCAGCTGAACTCGTGGTTATCCCACATGTTGACGAAGGGCCAGCGTGCGCGAGCATCTTGCAGATCGGGATCGCTGAGGTAGGCGCGATACACGGCCCGATAGTCGTCCACGGTCGTAGGAATGTGAAAGTCGCGGATCTTTTCGCCGTGCGGATAGCGGACGATATCCCGAATGCGGCGATCATACATTCCCTGAGGACGGTCCTCGGGATACCACACGATTTCATAGATGAAGTCGCCGAGGTGCAACACAAAGCCGATGCGATCCCCTTCGGCGGCGCGCTCATCCTGGAAAATCATACGGCGGTAGGCGTTCTGAGCGCCGTCATTCGCGTTCTGGCAACTCACGAAAACAAAGCGAACCGGTTGTGCGTCGTCAGGTGACGGTGCTGTCATGGTGCGTCCTATGCGGCTGCCGTAGCCCTGGGCGTCGGTGAAGCGATACCAGTAGACCCGGCTCGGCTTCAATCCGCCGACGAGTACTCGGCATGTCCAGTCAGAGGCCGCGGAAATAGGAGCCATTGCCGTCGCCACGACGCGAGCGAACTTCTCGTCTTCGGCGACTTCGACGTTCAATTCTCCGCCTACGTCTGTGCCGGTCGGAGCGCGCCGTGTCCATAGCAGGACGCTGTTGCTGTCGGGATCGCCCGAGGCGACTCCTTCCGGGAAAAGATCGCGGCGCTCACGCCACGAGAGGCGGGACGTCGATCCAAATGGACTGCCCCAGGCTGCTGTGGCGCCGATGGCTGTCGCCATTGCCAGGAAAGAGCGTCGGGTGATGGACATTCGTTTCTATCCTCGAAGAGCCAAGCGACGATTGAATCGCTGGCTAATTGTTTCAGACGACAGGGCGTGCTGTGGGTTATCAGAGGAATTCAATATTGGCGCCGAGCTCCGATAGATCCGGGGCGAAAAAGCTCTTGACATATTCCTATATAGGAATATATATTTCCCTTCATGCCAAGGGCCGCTACTACGTCGGATGCGTTTAATGCGGTGGCCGAGCCGCGCCGGCGGGACATCTTGAATTATCTGGCGCTGGAAGAGCGGGCGGTGGGGGACATCGTGGCGAACCTGGCGATGGAGCAGCCCTCGGTGTCGAAGCATCTGGGGGTGCTCCGCCGCGTCGGACTGGTGCGGGTGAGGCGAAACGGGCGGCATATGTTTTATCGAACGAATGCGGAGGCCATCCGGCCGCTGCATGAGTGGACCAAGACGTTCGAGCGACTGTGGCAACACCAGCTCGGCCGCGTGAAAGAACGCGCCGAGGCTAAGCAGAAAGAGTTGGACAAGAACTGAGCATCACCGAATCTGATCGAAAGGGAAGCAAGGAGGAACGATGAGCACGACTGCAATTGCGGGCATCGAAAGTCTGACCACAACCATCACGCAGGAAATCCACGTGCGGGCCTCATTGGAAGTTACATTTGAGGCGCTGCTGGAACAACTCGGGCCGGAGAATGACACGCCGGACGGCAAGCGAATGTCGATGAAGATCGAGCCATGGCCGGGTGGCCGGTGGTTTCGCGATCTGGGCGATGGCAACGGACATTTTTGGGGTCATGTGCAGGCCATCAAGCGGCCGACGCTGGTCGAGATCTCGGGACCGCTGTTCATGTCGTACCCAGTGATCTCGAACCTGCAGTACCGCTTGAGCGAGGAAGCGGGAGGAACGCTCATCAAGTTTCATCACATGGCGTTCGGATCGATTCCCGATGACCACAAGCAGGGGATGGGGAAGGGATGGACGCACATGCACACGCGGTTGCGTGAGCGGGCCGAGGGCAAGGGCCGAAAATAGCACAATTGTTGATTGATGTTTTTTGAGTGTTGATTGAAAAACGTGCTGACTCTTGAATCAATCGGGCAATCATCGATCAGCATTCGACAATCGAGAATCAACAATGAAGCGCGAGGAGGATCTATGTGTCCCTCATGTATGGCCAGTGCAGCGGTGATGGCAGGAAGTGTGATGTCGACGGGAGGGATTGCCGCGCTTGCCGTGAGGATCGTTCAGGGGAAGAAGGGCGAAACGGAAGACAATTCGAAGACTGTGACGGAGAGGAGAAATGGCGATGGCAACAATGACGACAAGCAAGACTGAACTCGGCAGGATTGTGCCGGCTGCGGAATGGCTCGCAGCCCGCAAGGAACTGCTGAAAAAGGAAAAGGAGTTCTCGCGGCTCCGCGACGAACTGAGCCGGCAAAGGCGCGCACTGCCCTGGGAAAAGGTCGACAAGAACTACGTTTTCGATGGGCCGCATGGCAAAGAGACGCTCGCCGATCTGTTCGCCGGCCGGAGCCAGTTGGTCGTCTATCACTTCATGTTCGGTCCCGGATGGAAGGAAGGGTGTCCGAGTTGCTCGTTCCTGGCCGATGGGTTCGATGGCGCTGCGATGCACCTCGCGCATCGCGACGTAACGTTTCTCGCGATTTCACGGGCGACCCTTCCGGAGATTGAAGCCTTCAAGAAGCGCATGGGATGGCAATTCAAATGGATATCGTCGTTCGCGAACGATTTCAACCGCGATTATCACGTTTCATTTTCGAACGAGGAGCGAGCTAAGGGAAAGGTGTACTACAACTACGATCTGACGGAGTTTCCTTCGGAAGAAGGTCCGGGTGCAAGCGTGTTCTACAAGAACGAAGCCGGGGAAGTCTTTCACACGTATTCCACTTTTGCGCGTGGATTGGATCCGATGCTGATGACCTACCAGTGGCTGGATCTGACTCCGAAGGGACGCGACGAGGATGGTTTGGCTTTCACCATGGCGTGGGTTCGTCATCATGACAAGTACGCTGAGGGACAAATGGTCGACATCATGGCGCAATACGTGCAGCCCGCGAAAATTGACGCTTCGTGCTGTTCCGAGCAGGAACACGGCGTGAAGTGATTCTTCAGGGAGAACAAGAACGTTACCGGATTGATAAGGAATCAGAAAATGACACCAATGCTGGAACCGATGCTGAATGAATTCCGCGAGGAAGCGGCGATCACGAAAAGAGTGCTGGATCGCGTGCCTGCGGACAAGCTCAACTGGAGGCCGCACCAAAAGTCGATGTCGCTGGGGCAGTTGGCTCTGCATATTGCGACTGTGCCGGGCGCGATCGCACGAATCTCACAACTCGAGGAGTTTGACGCTGCCCAGGCGAACTTCGATCCGCCAGAGGCGAAAAATGCTCAGGAACTTCAGGCAGCCCTCGCGGAAAGCGTTCGCGTTGCCGAGGAATGCATGAGCGGCATGACCGAACAGAAAGCAAGAGGGAACTGGCGGCTGCTGGTGAACGGGAAACAGGTATCAACCCAGACGCGCGCGGAGGTGATGCGGTCGATCATGCTGAATCACTGGTATCACCATCGCGGTCAGCTGTCCGTGTATCTCCGCTTGCTCGACGTTCCGGTGCCGGTGATTTATGGACGGAGTGCGGATGAGAATCCGTTTGGGTGAAAGTGAGAGGCGAGTTTTGCCGCAAAGAAGGGAAAGTGCCTGAAGCATGACAGGTCCGGGGGCGAGACGCCCGGGGACAGTCGGCGGGACACCGGCGCTACCTTGCCGGGCATACCTTCTAGCGTTTATAGATTGTCGTGTCGGGGTGGTAGTTGCGCCAGTCGAACCAGTAGTCTTTGAGGGCCGGGACGCGATCGAGGCATTTGCCCTGCGATGGTCCTGAGATCGCACAGCCTTGGAAGTTCCATTCGCTGGCTGTGGTCGTGTCGAGCAGGATCCATGGTTTGGGCGGGGCGGGAGTCGCTGGCTTTGACGCCGGTGAGGGATCTGCTTTGGCCGCGACTGGGGCCGGCGTTGCCGCTGCGGTTTTTGGTTCGGCCTTGGCGGCGAGTGTCGTCTGTTCCGGAGTTTCGGGGTCCGGGCCCTTCAGGAAGAACTCGGCGTCTTTTCCGTCGATGCGGCTTACGAAAACGCGGAAGGATTTGCCGTCGGGCCCAACGGCTACCAGCAAGGGGATGCCATTCACGCGGTCGATGATGGGCGATTGTTTCACGATCGTGTCCCACGGGTAAGCGCGGCCGGGACCAGTTGTCTGCAAGCCCACGACCACGTCGCGAGACTTGAGTTCAGTCCCCGGAAAGCTGATGACCACGGGATACTTGGCGACTTCCGGCTCCCAGTTGCTGTCGTACTCCTTCACATATTTCGGCACCTCGGCCAAGACTTGTCCGTCCGGCACTTCCGCTTTCCACTCGCCAAAGGTCAACTCATCACTCAGCACCAGTTCGAGAGACGAACCTTGAAGCGGTCCGTAAATCGCCTTGCCGGTGATCTGCTGCCACCAGGTTCCGGTTTCCTTGTCGCGCATGAGGAAATTCTGGTTGTTGATTCCCGCCAGATAAAAATGCAGGAGTCTTCCGCCTACGGTTCGTGTCCACACCAGACCGGTGTGACAGAGCGTTCAATAGGTGACGGCCACCGGGACGCCGCCGACGACGTCGTTCAACACATGGTGGTAGGCCATTTCGCGGATGGGGTAGGCACGGGCATCGGAGCCGTAGCGGAGGGCGAGAATCATCTCGGATTTACCGAGCTTGCTAGCGGATGCGGATTCGAACTGCGCGCTCGGCACGGGATGAAACATCCACTCGAAGTAGTTGAGGCGGGACATCACGGCCGAGAACGTGACCAGCACCATGACGATCGCGACCACTACCTTGCGCCATATGCTCACGGCGCTCCACAGGATGAAAGCGAATGCTAGACAAACGAGGGCGGCGGCGAGAGTTCCCCAGGGAGCGCGCTGGCGCAGGGCCATCGCGAGAGCGAGCCCCCGCGGCGTCTGGTGCGTGAACGGCCGAATAATGAATGCAGGAATGAAGAACCACCCGAAACAGACAAGAGCGGAGAGCGAGAACAAGAACCACATGTACCCGCGGCGATTTGAAGAGGCTCCCATGTGGATGACTTTCCCCAATATGGCTTCCGCGACAGGAAGCCGTCATTCCCACTTCTCCCAAAATCAGGGAGAAATGGGGCACCCGCTTTTGCGGTGTAACTAAATCAGAAAACAATATTCCGCTTTGATTGTAACTAAGTCAGAAACGAAAAATGCCCCGGCCCGCTGTGCGGAACCGGGGCTGATTCTTGCGGTACCAGAATTATTGCGGTGTGAAGTTCTGGTGGTAGCTCAGCGTGTCAATGTCCTGGAACATCGGCGTGGCCGGTGGCAAGTTCGCCGGAGTCAGGAACAGGACGTCGAAGTAGTAGTTTCGGGGTGGGGGACTGTAAACGTCGCCGCCCGGCCCGTCCTTGTACGTACCGGTATCGTACTCGGCGTAGTACATGCTGACCAGAGAGCCGTCGTAATTCAAGCTTTGACCGCTCCAGTTCTCCAGGTAGCGGAGGAAGTTGTGCATGCCGCCGTCGGTTCCGAAGTCGTTCGCAACGTTGGTCCAGCCCGGTTGCGGGAACGGAATGTTCTTGCCGCCCGAGATCGCTGTGCGGTAATAAGCGGGCGCAGCGGGAGTACGTGAGCCAGAGGCGGTTGCGAACACCAAGCTATTAAAATCGCCCCACTGGTTCGACAGAACTGTCACCGAGTCGGCGATGATGGCTGCCGCCGAGTGCGGCGTCTGCGTGGGAGTCGGGTTGGTGGCGGTGCCCCAGAAGGGGTCCGACCCATTCGTGTTGTAGTTGCCCTGAATGTAGACCGGGTTTTCAGAAGCGACCGTGAATCCGCCGCAGCCCGTGGGAGCCAGCGCGGTTTGCGTGCAAGTGCTGGCTGGCGGCATCACAGGCAGGTAGCTTGCCAGGAGCGGGCTCATGCCACCGTCGACGAGCTTTAAGACGTGCCGAGCGCCGCTGACGGGATTGGCCATGCCTTCCTGATCGGTGTTGCCGGTGAGGAGGGCGCCCGTCGAGGTGTTGTAGCTGGCGCAGTCCACGGAACTGGCCGTGCCGGCGTTGGCGACGGTAATCCGCTTGTACCCGTTCAGAGGAGCAGTGTTGGTGTTAATGCCGAAACCGTAGCCGAGATTCTTTTCGCCCCAGTTGTCGAGGAATCCATTCTGATCGACGTCTTCGGGCGAATAGCTATAGTAGCTGGCGGGTTCCAGAACGGCATCGGGCGCCGTGCCCGGGGAAGACGTCAGGTTCATCGAGGCGTTGACGACGTCCTCGAGGCCCGATTCTCCGTTGATCACGCCCGGGGGAGTCTGGTGCCCGTTGGACCAATTGGGCGAGGGCAGCATCCCGCGGTGATCCGAGAAGTAGAGCACATACCCATTCTGCTTGGTGTAGTTGACATTGGCGCCGCTGACGCCAATGGTTCCCTTCAGCCACTTGGCCAGGTTGCCTACATCGATTTCCACGGCGTTCATGACGCCCTGGACCGAGCAGGAAGAATAGGTGTTGTTGCCGCTAGTGGTGTTGGCCACCGCGTTGTCGCGCATCTCGCCTTCGCGCGCGTCATAGAAGTTGATGGGGTACCAGTTGCCGGAGGTTCCAGCACCGTGTCCCGATCCGGCTCCCAAGGTTGGTTGAAGCTGCTGCAGGATCAGGATCGCGTTAGGATCAACCGCGTTCGAGCCTGGAGTTGTCGGAGGATTATTGAAGACACGTCCGAAGCCGAGTCCGAGCCACTCGGAGGTGACGCCTACCCAGGTGCCTGCATTGTTCAGGTATTCCACGCGGATCCAGGGGCCGCCGGCTGTCGGGCTGGACATCGCCGTCACGCTTGCCGGATTGCTGGTCAGTTCCCCAATCAGCGGGTATCCAGTCGCGGTCCAGTTCTGCAGTCCGGCGTCTGTGTAGGGGTTTACCCAACCCTTGGTGCCGGGAGTGGCCCAGCCAAAATATTCCGTCCCGCCGGCGGTCAAAGCATAAGAAGTTGCCGCGGCGGTGGGGAACTGGTAGTCCTGAGCGTCGAGCACCCCGGCTCCGCGTTCCGGATGCAGATCAGCAATTTTATCCGCGATCAGAACGCGGATCTGGGCTTGGTTGTAGAGTCGAGAAGTACCCAACGTGCTGCTGGCGGACTCTCCGGTCAGCGGCTTGCGGACGATTGCAATCGGATCGGTGCAAGGGGGCGGGTTGCTGGTGCAGCTATTCTGCACGAAAGGCAACTGCATATTCTTGGCGCCCGTCAGCTTGTTGACCAGATATCCGTTGAGCGTTCCAGAGGAAAGGCTGGGGAAGAGCGCATTGGCGCCTCCAGCAACCGAGGGATAACCGCCGCTCCAACTGGCGTCGCCGGGTATGGAGCCTGCGCCGGGCAGAGCGAGGCAGTTGGGTTCGCCCGAAGGCGGAATGGGGCTGAGGGCGCAACCACCGCCGGCGATCGGAAGGTATACCGTCCCACCGTAGCCAGAGGTCGTGGCGTGGCCGTTTTCGAGTTGATCCATCACGATCTGCTGGTAGGCCGAAACCTTATCGTTAAATACCAGGTTGGCGCCGGAAGCGAGAAACAGGTTCTGGTTGGTGTGAACGCGGCCGCCGAAGGCGAAGTTCGGGCCGGCAAAGTAGCTGCAGTCATATCCGCAGAACACGCCGAATTGAAAGACCGGAATCAGCGCAATTTCCACCTGGCGCGTGATATTGATCGAGGCCCCGGAGGGACGGGCGGCAACCACCTGCAGCGTCATCGGAATGATTTGAGCGTAGAGTCCCTGATTCGAGCCGGAGCTGACCGTGTTCACGCTGCTCTTCGGAGTTCCGTCGGGATTGAGAGGATAGGTGATGGTCTCGGTGTAATTCATCCCGCCGACCATGGAAGAACTGGGATGCAAAGTGGCCACATTCTGAATCTGGGTGTTGGTAGGGTTCTGGTACTGGGTGTACAGGGCCGAGAGGTCCGCGGTCAGTTTCTCCATACCGGACTCGGCGCCGTAGTAGGCCAGGTTCGATTCCAGATCATTGCCGCCCATGCGGGATTCGTTGGTGACCATGTAGAAAAGGCCAACCGCCACGCCGGAAAGCAGCACAAGAATAAGAATCGCCGCGATCAGCGTGAAACCCTGCGAACTTTTGTTTCCGTGTCCCATTGGCTTGGTCTCCTGCATTCAACTTCACTGATAACGATTGCGAAATGCCATATTGCGTGCAGCGACGTCGGTCGCCAGGAACATGTTTTGTGATTTGTTCCCGTTGTTGACCATGCTCTGCCCCATTAAGACGATGTTGACCTTCTGAATGTTATTGGGGGATTCGGCTACGCCCAGAGGATTGGCCTGATTGGCATCGAGCGCCGAGGTCACGGTGTTGTAAGTGTCGTACGCGACCTGAAGGTTGATGATGTCGTCGGCGACCGGTACCGGAGTGAGCCCGTTGACCTGGCGCATGAGACGCGGTTGCTGCCCGGCGGCGGGCACGGTCAGGTAGTACGTTACGGCGAACAGGCGGTACGCGACCGTATTGGCTCCGCCGGCAATGGACTTGATGTTGTTGTACTGAGCTCCGCTCTGATTGATGTTCAAGGGGTCAAGATCGGCGAAAGAGAGAGTGGTGGTGGTGATACCAGTCACCTCGCCGACTGCCGTACCCGCGTTGTTGCTGAGCATGATGAGATCGCCGACCACGATGCCGCCGATGGAGTTAATCGCAGGAGGCACGGGCGCAGTGTAGATGGGGTTCGGCGTCAGCGTGATTTGAGAACCGGAGGCGTTGAAGGCCGTGACGCTGTACTCCCACAAAGGAAAGTTGTAGTCGCAAAAGATGGACGTGACGCTGTCATTGATGACCGCCGGCGCGGCGGGGATGACAGCGCTTGCCTCCACGCCGTTGCTGAATCCGGGAACAATGCCATACATATAGTTGTTGGTGGGGTAGGAGTGAGCCGGGACATGGCAGGTTCCGGTCTGGTCACAGCCAAACTTGGAGGCGCCATTCCATCCGGTGCCGTTGGGCAACTGGATTCCGCCCGACGGCAGTCCGGCGCCGGCCAGGCTGAGGTCTTTCACCATGAGATCGACGGCCGCGCGCATGTTCTGCTGAGTCTCGGCGCGCTGCGTGACCAGCATGGTGGAGTTCATGGCCGTCTTGAAGAGGCTGGCCATGGACGCCATAACAATCAGACCGATCGCCATCGCGATGGTGGCCTCGAGCAAGGAGAAGCCGCGTTCCGGATTGTGTTTAGGCAGTTTCATAGTTCCCATCATGTTTTTCATCGCGTGCCTCAGCGGAACGCCGAAATCAGCGCATCGACTGTATAAGTACGAGCGACATTCGAGATTGGTGTCGTATAGGTGACGGTGACGACGATCTGTTTCAGGTTCGGATCGATCGTGACTCCGTCGGCCTCGAGAACGGAATTGATTTGAATCTGGCGCGTGAAGTTCGCGAGACTCATGGCGACGTCGTCTCCGGTGCCCAGGATGCCATCCGGGCCGGGCATGACCACGCACTCGGGTCCGGCGGCGCAGGGTCCAGAAGCGGTGAAAGGCAGGTCATCCGCGGTGTTTACCAGGCCATCGGGTCCCGCGGCCAAGAGCTGGGTGGCGGCATTGGTGAAGATTCCGCCACTCGCGATATTTCCAATTTGCGAGAACGTAATCTGTTGCGTGTTGCGGGCCGTGTAAATGCTCTCCATCGCCTGCAACGCCTTCTGGCGGGCGATCAGATTTTCCTGCGCGTTCTGGGTGGTCGCTACCGCGGTGCCGAACGCCGCGAGGAGCGTGCAGATGCCGATGCTCATGATCGCGATCGCAATCATGGTCTCGATCAACGTGAACCCACCCTGGCGGGATGCTTGCAGTTTCGTTTGCGTCATTGTTGCACCCAATTATTGACTCCACTCTGCTTGAAGAGGCGCCAGCCCCGGACTCGGCCGGTGGTGCCGAAGATGGAAACCGCCCGCGAGCTATACATGTTGTCGCTCGGGCGAGTCATGTAAATGACTCCGCTGTTGAAGTTGCCCAAATCGTCCTGCGCCGAGCCATCGGGATAAAAAATCACGCAATTGGTGCCGACCAGGGCGCAGGTGTTGATGGTGATCGCCGCGGTTCCGGTGCCGAAGCTGTCGGGGCCGGGATTCGGGAAGCCTGCTTGCACCGCAAACTGGACATCGGGCGGCAGCGTATAGGTGGCAACCGTGACCGGAGCAGGCGACACCGGTGTGGCAAAGTTCCATCGTTGCACCGTGATCGTTCCGGGAGCCGTGTAGAAGACGATGTAGCGCACGCTCTGGGTGACGGACAGATTCCGGTAGTTGCGCATCACCGATAACGTGGTGTCGTATGCCTGGTCCACGTGATTCTGTTTGAACAAAGGCATCATCGTCATGAAGGTCACCGCCGTCATGGTGAAACCGATGGCGATGGCGATCATCAACTCCATCAACGAAAACCCGTGAGTTCGGTTCGATTTCATAGAAGTCTTTTCGTGGGAGAGGAGTTAGTTTGCTGAAAACCCTCGCTCCCGTTCTCGACAGCGACACGGGGGAGGACGCAATTTCCGCGCGGACAATAGTCCGGGCTCGCGTCCTTCATCGCGTCATTGGTCATCGTAGGAACAGAATGCGGTCGCGTCAAAGCACGACGGGTCAATGGCCTGGTGTTGTCCTTTCGGGCGAGGAATTGGTTACCAATGTCATGATTGAGAACACAACAGTTAAGGTCAGCGTCTTCGCCGGGGATGGGTCGGAGGGTGACCCCGGTAACTTGTGAGCGGAACGGGTGGATCCTAGGATGGAAGCACGTATGACTCTATCTGCCCTTTTAGTGTGCGTTGACGAGGCGGCAGCCCAAGTGCTGCACCGGGTCCTGGAGGAGCTCAACATTCGAGTTGAGGCTTGTCCGGACTTCGCGCGCGCGGCCATCCGGCTGGCGCAAGAGCGGTTCGACGTGGTGATTGTCGACGGGAAGTCCAACGCCGAGGTGGTCGCGCTGCTGCGCGATAGCCGCGGTACGCGGCTGAAGGACACCACGCTGGCGGTCGCTGTGGTGGCCGGGCAGGAGAACATCCGCGAGCTGTTTTCCCTGGGCGTAAATTTCGTCTTGTATAAGCCGGTTGCGTATGACCGGGCACTCAGCAGCCTGCGAGCGGCAAGGGAAGTATTGCGCAAAGACAAGCGCAAGAACGCTCGCGCCACGGTACACGCGCAAGCAACTGCGGACTATGCCAACGTCGAGCAGGAGAAGGCGACGCTGGTCGATCTGGCACAAGATGGAATGTGCGTGAGGTTTGGAAAGAAACTTCCCCCGGTCAGCAAAGTGTATTTTCAGTTCACGCTGCCCGGGCAGAAGTCGAATATTCGCCTGTCGGCGCAGGTGGTGTGGCAGGATTGGAGCGGCCGCGCCGGGTTTCAGTTTGTGGATGTTCCCAAGACCTCGCGCCGCCTGCTGACGGAGTATCTCGCGGCAAATGTATCCAACGATGCCCGAGAGCCGTTCCGGAACGTCACCGTGGAGATGGAAGAGCCATTGCAGTTGGCGACTATGTCGGTCGGCGAGCAGACCCATGGCAAGCCGGCGACGCAGCAGCCGTCGCACTATCTTTCTCAGGCAGAGCCTCTAGGATCCTCCGATGTCGACAACCGCCGCACGCAATCTCGTTACGCCTGCCGCCTAGGTGCGGAAGTTTATCGAACGGGGATCCCGGTTCCGCATCATTGCTGTCTGACGGATCTGAGTTCAGGCGGCTGCTATCTGGAAGGTGCGATGTCGTTCCCGCAAGGTTCGTCGGTTGAGATCGTCGTGCGAACCTACGATTTGAAATTGCAGGTACGGGGAACGGTGCAGGCTTCTCATCCCGGATACGGGCTGGGTGT
Organism: uncultured Acidobacteriaceae bacterium; assembly: GCA_963844525.1. Classification (GTDB taxonomy): domain Bacteria; phylum Acidobacteriota; class Terriglobia; order Terriglobales; family Acidobacteriaceae; genus Sulfotelmatobacter. The sequence goes on from CAWJOM010000001.1 coordinate 697,217, forward strand.
GGCGTTTGAGTTGAAGACCCGGGACGAACAGGCCAGCGTGAAGAAGTTGACGGACTTTGTGGCGTCGACCACGGCCCCTTCTTAAGTTCCGCGGTCTACGGGCGACTCACAGGACGGGCGGCCAGTTGTACCTGGAATCATTTCGCGGCGGATTCATCAGCGACGGCCTTCTTGAAATAATCCAGCGACAGGCGCAAGCCACTTTCCAAATCAATCTTTGGCTCCCATTGCAGAAGCTGCCGTGCTTTGGTGATGTCGGGGCGCCGCTGTTTCGGATCATCCTGGGGAAGGGGCTCGTAACGGATCGAGCTTTTCGATCCCGTCGCTTTCAATACCTGCTGGGCGCATTCTAGAATCGTAAATTCATGGGGATTGCCGATGTTTACGGGCAAATGCTCGTCTGATTTCGACAGCCGCAGGAAGCCATCAATCTCATCGCTGACATAGCAGAAGCTGCGAGTCTGTTTGCCATCGCCGTAGACGGTGAGCGGTTCTCCACGCAGCGCCTGCTTCATGAAATTCGAAACCACGCGGCCATCATTCAATTGCAGGCGAGGGCCGTAAGTGTTGAAGATGCGAACGATGCGTGTATCCACTTTGTGATAGCGGTGGTAAGCCATGGTTACCGCTTCCGTGAAGCGCTTCGCCTCGTCATAGACGGAACGAGGGCCAATGGGATTGACGTGGCCCCAGTATGTTTCTTTCTGCGGATGCTCGAGCGGATCGCCGTAACATTCGGAAGTGGACGAGACAAAAAACTTAGCGCCATATTTGCGAGCCACATCGAGAGCGTGAAACGTGCCCAGGGATCCAACCTTGAGCGTCGGGATTCCGTGGATCATGTAATCCACGGGGCTGGCGGGGCTGGCGAAATGGAAGACGTAATCCACCCGGCCCACATCGAACGGCTCGCAAATATCCTTCTCGACAAATTCGAAGCGGGACTCGTGGCGGAGAGGGGCGAGGTTGGCGCGGCGTCCGGTGATCAGATTGTCGACGACAACTACGTTCCAGCCTTCGGCCAGTAGAGCGTCGCAAAGGTGGGATCCCAGGAAACCTGCGCCGCCGGTGACTAGCGCGCGACGTGAATTCATGCCTTTTTGCCGTTCTTCACCGTGACGGCGGGGACGCCGTCGGGATGAGCAGCGGGGCGGCCAACGCTGTAATAGGTGAAGCCTTCCGCGGCCATGAGTTCGGGATCGTACAGGTTACGGCCGTCGATCACGATGGGATACTTCAGTTCCTGGCGTATCCGATCGAGGTCGAGGTTGGCGAATTCCTCCCACTCCGTAAGGATCAGCAGAGCGTCAGCCCCATGAGCGGCTTCGTAAGCTGAATTGGCGAAGACGATACCAGAAGGCATCGCTTCGCGGGTTCGCTCCATCGCAGCGGGGTCGTAGGCTGTGACCTTGCTTCCTTCCTGCAAGAGCGCCTGGACCAGAAAGAGCGCAGGGGATTCCCGTATGTCGTCCGTGCCGCCTTTGAAGGCGAGGCCGAGCACGCCCAGTTGTTTGCCGCGCAAGGTCCACAGGGCATTGTGCACTTTTCGCAAGAAGCGTTGACGCTGGTCTTCGTTAATCCGCATTACTTCGTCGAGCAGGCGAAAATCGTACCCGTTTTCGCGGGCCACGGCGCGAAACGCCATGACATCCTTCGGAAAGCACGATCCGCCATACCCGATTCCGGGGTTCAAAAATCTGCGGCCAATTCGGGAATCGGTCCCCACGCCATGAACCACTTGATTTACATCGGCGCCCACCGCCTCGCAAACGGAAGCCACGGCATTGATGAAAGAAATCTTCATGGCAAGGAAAGCATTGGATGCGTGCTTAATCAATTCCGCACTTTTAGTGCTGGTCACAATGACCGGGGGTGGAATCGAGGCCCGATCGGGCTGAGGGATGGCGTCTGCGCGCTGGTAGTAGCTGCCGTTGGTCAGAGGAGCGTAGACTTCGCGCAAAACATCGGCGGAGCGATCGCTGTCGCAGCCCACCACGATGCGATCGGGAAACAGGAAATCTGTGACGGCCGTGCCTTCGCGCAAGAATTCCGGATTGGACGCAACGTCGAACAGATCCGGATCGGTGCCATTGCGCAGAATGATCTTGCGCACCCATTCGCTCGTGTAAACGGGAACGGTGCTCTTCTCGACGACAACTTTGTACCCGTTAATCCCGCCGGAGATTTCACGGGCGACCGATTCCACGTAGGACAAATCCGCCTCGCCGCTTTCGGTGGGCGGAGTCCCGACTGCGACAAAGATTACGGTACTGAGTGCAACAGCATCCTTCAGATTGGCTGAAAACGTAAGACGTTGCCCGCGGTGGCGGCCCAGGAGTTCAGGCAGAAAATTTTCGTGAATGGGCACCTTGCCATTCTGCAAATCGGCCAGTTTGTCTTGATCATTGTCTACCAGAATGACATCGTGTCCGAGGTCGGCAAAGCAGGCGCCTGCCACCAACCCAACATATCCCGAACCTACAACCGCAATGTGCATCGGCGTGTCCTCAATCGGATCGAACCATGGTACCGGGTGAAGCGCGCACGCGCCGCATCTCCAAAGCACGATTCTGATGTTACAAATTCTAGGGTCTACTCCGTCGAAACGGGGTGGAAAACTTAAATCTTACGGGAATACCACGCCAAAACGGGAATCATCTTTGTAACTGATCCGGCACGCCTGCGGGCATGAGCGACGGCGGACCGATCCATGTAGTTCCAGGCGTATTTGCTGTTGACAACCTTGGCGATTCGAGCAAAACTCCGCTGGATGAAAGAGGATGAACGCTGCTGAATTGTCTGGTCCAAGTGTGACTAACAACCCTATGCCCCAGCCGAAACCTCAGGAGCGCCATTGATCAGGGACGAGAAGTCGCCCGTCGATGTGCGCGATCCGGTTTCCACCGGATACTCCAGCAGTGTGAAAGAAGTGGCCAAAACCCTGGCAGCCCATGGCGGTGGAGCGGCTTCCTTCGAACTGGCGCTCGACCTGGTTTTGAATGAAATGGTCGAACAGGCGCGACTGGTTACGGGAGCGACAGGCGCCGCGATTGCTCTGGCGAGAGCAGGTGAAATGGTCTGCCGCGCTACGACCGGCGGAGATGCTCCGGATCTGGGAGTGCGGCTCGAGACCACGTCGGGTCTATCGGGCGCATGCCTGCAAACGGGAACAATTCAACAATGCGTCGATGCGGAAACCGATCCCCGGGTGAACGCCGGGGCCAGCCAAAGACTTGGTGTGAGATCGATCCTGGTATTGCCTCTGGGTGAAGAGAAGGAACCATTCGGGATTCTTGAGGTTTTTTCTTCGCGGCCGAACGCGTTCGGGGATCGCGATATCAATACTCTGCAGGTTTTGGCGCGTCGTGTCGCGGACAACAAAAAGGGAGCCGACGAAATCTCCGTCGCGCGATTAAGTGCTGGCAGTAAATCGCATTCGTCGATCGAAACGATGGATGTCCCAGTAGATGAGAGTGTCTCGCGCTCGGAGGCCTCAGATCGCATCGAAGGACCCTCTCCAAAACAAAACGAGATTTTGCCGGCTGTCTTGAGCGTGCTTGTGATTGTCACGGCGGTCCTGTTGGGCCTTGCGCTCGGATGGCGCGCGGGGAGTGGCCGTGGCACGCGCCGAGCCGGACAGCCCCCAGCGGAGGTTCTGCCCTCTGCCACGTCGAGCTTTGTGCCGGATGCAGCAAAGGAGAAGACAGCAGCGCCGTTGGGTGCGCCCGCAACGAGCCCGATAGGGAATTTATTGTCGGCGGCCGAGATCCGCAGCGCCGCGACTCCGACGGATCCACCGGTCGGAGGCCTGCAAGTCACTCAGAATGGCAAGGTCATCTACCGCTTACCGCCGGTCGAACAGGTTGCGTCGGGCAAGGGCACCGTACCGGAACCGTCAGAGAATCTGTCGGCGACACGTCTGATGCATCGCGTAGAGCCTGAGTATCCCCCGGAGGCTAGGGCGCAACATCTTCAGGGTGCAGTGAAGTTGGATGTTCAAATCGGTGGGGCGGGCACGGTTCAGAATATTCAAGTGGCCGAAGGAGACGCGCTCCTGGCGCGAGCGGCAGTGCGTGCGGTACGCCAGTGGCTGTACCGGCCGTACATCGTGGATGGGCATCCCGTCGAGATGCAGACACGGATCACGATTCGGTTCACTTTGCCCTCGAATTAACAACCCGCACCGAGTGCCGCAAGTATCCCCCGCGATCCTGTTTGGTGGCCGAGGTTGACTAAGAAGAGCTGCGAATCGTGATAGGGCCGGACTTTTTGGCGGCGTTAGCGCGCGAACCGGTTGAGATCCGTCGGGCGGAGGGAGCCGGCGACGGATGAGGAGCGTTGCTATTGCGCAGGGCGTAGAGCACAACCTCGACGCGGCTGGACACACCCAGTTTGTCAAAAATCCGGAAGAGATAGTTCTTTACGGTGTGCTCGGTTAACTTGAGGCGCTCCGCGATCTGCCGATTGGTCAGTCCCTCGGCAACGCAGCGAACGACGTCCGTATCGCGCGCCGAGAGAACTCCTCCCGGCAAGTTCAGAGAGCCTGGGAAAGTAGGCTCAGCCAAAGCCTGAAGCAGGAACTGCATTTCAGCGCTATTCGCCCACACCTGGCCGTTCGCAACGCAATGAATGCATTTCGCTAATAACTGAAAGGGTTCGGTTCGACAGAAGACTCCCTGCGCTCCCGTACGAAAGGCCTCGGTGACGGCTACGCGTTCGGAGAAGTCGAGCAAGACGATGACCCTGGTTTCCGGCGACTCGAGGCGAATCTTGCGAAGCAAATCGCCCCCTCCTCGTTTAGGATCCTGCAACTGAGCGCTGATCACAGCCACTTGGGGGCGCTCTTTTTTCACGAGAAGCAGCAGGCTGCGAACGTCTGACGGTGACTGGACGATCTGGAATTGATCCTCCCGGGCCAGAGCTTCCACCAGCAACTGAGTGCTCATGGAACTGCTATCCGCGGCTAAAACGCGAGGCTTAAGCTGAGTCGCAACCGCTGTGAGATGCGCCATAGGATTATTGTGAGACCGGCTCCTTGCCGGGTTGGGTGAGGGGATTATGCATGAGGCGTTTGTGTCCCAGTCACCAGGGGGACGACTCCTGCAAGGAACGCTGTTCCCATAAGACTAGGAGAATTTCGACTCTATGTAAATGGCACTTTCGGGGGATAAGGAGCGCCAGGGTTCAGGGCAAAGGGCGGCAGAAGGGCAGGCCGATAGCGGGATTTGAAGGATCGGTGGCATAGCACCTCGGTGGTCTTGACGGTTTCGCCTGGCGACGTTACGTCGCGTGATAGGGCCTTTCGTCTCTTGACTTTGTACTCTTGCAGCAATTTGCATAGTCATCTTAGAATCTCCGTAACAGTTAGGGGTTGGCTCTGCCCCAGTTTCTACCGTCTTACGCACTTTAACGATCCCCCCGGATTTCAGGCCGTTTATTCAGAGACTTACTCCCCTGCCGTTGTCCATCATCCGCTGTAGGCCTATGGTTGGCCATGCGCGGACGGTCCAATGTGACCGAGAGGGCGGAGCTGTGAGTCGGCTATCGACTTGGCAACAAGTTCATACGTCAGCCAGTCCGAGCGGATGCGCAAGTCAATAGTCCAATGAGGTCAAAGCCAGGGCGGCAAAACGCTCGGTTCTTGAAATGGGGATTCACTATGAATGAAGTGGAAGCGAAACCTGACAGCAAGACGAATGGCAACGAACCGCAGGGCCGCGAAATGGCACAGACCTGCGACCCAGGCTTGGGCCATGCGTTGGGGTCCTCGGATCTATCTCTCCGGCTCTTCCGGGATGAAGCGGAAATGCGCGCGATCAACAGCGCCCTCAACAGAACAGGTTGGAATCGGAAGCGGGCAGCACAGCTGTTGAGCATCAGCTATCGAGGCCTGCTGTATAAGATTCGGCGGCACAAGCTCACGCCTCCGGCGGAGCAGAGCTAAACACCGCGAGGGCGGCGATTTAACCCTGGTGGCCGCAATTCCCGGCAGGTTGTCAATAGAGTCTTTAGGCTCCATGATTTGCCAGTCTTTCTACCACTTGCACACTCTTGCGATGTCCGATATCGTCCGGATCAAGGTATACGCCTGCTGTTTACGGCACCCAAAGTGTTCGGTACCCCCCCCTAATTTTAAGAGCTCGCTGACGAGTCTCTTAGTGTCGAAGTTCTGACGCGGCAGCCACAACCGTTAGAACTGATGTGCTCGACTTGTTTGCAGTCGCGTATGTGACTGAGAGGGCGGAGCTGTGAATTTGACCGGACAACTCGCTCATCCCGCTCCGTCGTCAGGTCCGTTTCGAGTGACCGATCTCCCTACGAATTGGTATGCGATTCGCACGCGTTCGCGACACGAGAAAGTCGCACAACGCGAACTCAACTCACAGGGCATCCCGGTGTTCCTTCCTCTGGTTACTTCTGAGAGGCAGTGGAGCGATCGCCGCACCAAGGTGGAACTGCCGCTGTTCCCGGGATATGCCTTTGTGCGGGTCGACTATTTCTCGGAAGATCGGGTTCGTGTGTTGCGGACAACTGGCGTAGTCGGTTTTGTCGGTCGCAATCCGGCAGAAACGACGATTCCTGATGAACAGATTGAATCGATCCGAACTGTACTCATTCGCAAGGTTCCCGTCAACGACTATCCCTTTCTGACCGTCGGTCAACGCATCCGTGTTCGCAATGGATCGCTGAGCGGAGTGGAGGGCATCCTGGTCGCGATGAAAGGTTCCCGGACTCTTGTAATCTCCGTCGAGCCGATTCAGCGGTCGGTGTGCATCAAGCTCGAGGATTACGAAGTTGAGGCGGTGTAGCGTGTTGAAGGGTGTGGATTGGATTTAGCTTTTTGTAATAACGAAATAGATACTTGCGGAGCACGTGGCGTCGAGCGGCAACGGCTTGTGCGTTACGCGGCCATTTCAAGGTGGTGATACTCATGAATATGCAGAAACTGATCAGGACACTGGCAATCTTGCTGATGGGCGTCGAAATGATGGCGGGGCTTGCCTTGGGGCAGGACCAAATTGTCGCCGAAGCCAACAAGCAAGCGGAAGTAAACGCGGCTTCCGGGGCCGACAAGAGTTTTCAAGAGCGCCGGCCGCGTTACAGACTCGAAGCCGGCGATGCATTTGACATCTCATTCGAATTGAGTCCGGAGTTCAATCAGACCGTGACCGTCCAGCCGGACGGATTTATCACGCTGCGCGGAGTCGGCGATCTGCAGGTTAAGGGACAGACGGTCCCAGAGCTCACGGAGTCACTTCGCGCCGCCTACGGGAAGATTCTGAACGATCCTCTTGTCAGTATCACGCTTAAGGATTTTGAGAAGCCCTACTTCGTTGCCGATGGTCAAGTCGGACATCCCGGGAAATACGACCTGCGCGGAGACGTCACCCTGACCGAGGCGATCGCGGTGGCGGGCGGGTTTCTGGATAGTTCCAAACACTCCCACGTGCTGCTTTTTCGAAAGGGCTCCACGGGCTGGTACCAGGCGGAAATATTTGACGTGAAGAAGATGGAGAAGACTGGGAATCTGAAGGAAGATCCCATGCTGCACGCCGGCGACATGCTGTTCGTCCCCAAGAACACGTTCTCCAAGGTGAAAGTATTCTTGCCCGGAACCAGCGTGGGCGCGTTCGTACCTTTAGCCATACCGTGAGGGAGCAAGGAAACCAAAACATGACAACTCAAAACTCATTGCCGACAAGCGGACAGGGCGCCTTTTCTTCGTTTTCCTCCCGAGATCTGATCGCGATCGGATTTCGTCACCAGCGCACCATCCTTATCACTTTTGTTGCGGTTCTGCTGGGCGCAGCGCTGGCAGCGGTGATTGAACCATCCGACTATAAAGTCACCACCAAGTTCCTCATCGAACGGTCGCGCGTGAATCCGATCGTGAGCACGACGAGCCAGAATGCTGCGCAAGTCCGCGCCGAAGTCTCTGAGGAAGAGCTGAACTCAGAGGTCGATTTGCTGCAGAGTGAGGATGTGCTGCGGCAGGTGGTTGTCGCTTCCGGACTCAAGCACCGCTCCTGGCGGAGACTCCTATTCATTAAAGAAAGCGATGAAGAACAGATTGCCAGGGCCGTGCTCCGCCTGCAAAAGGAGCTGAAGATTGAGCCGGTGAAAAAGAGCAATATGATCTCGGTCTCTTACACGGCGTCGGATCCGCAATCGGCGGTGAAGGTTCTGCAGGCCCTCGACGAAGCTTACTTGCAAAAGAACCAGGCGGTGCATCATCCGGCGGGAGAGTTCCAGTTCTTTGATCAGGAGACGGAGAACTATAAGAAGAATCTGTCGGACGCGGAGGTCCAGCTCAAGACCTTTTCTCAACAGGATGGCGGCGTTTCGCCGCAACTTGCCCGGGATATCACTCTGCAAAAGTTGAGCGAGTTTAACGCCACACTGCAACAAACGTACGCCGACATCGCGGCCAACGAACGACGCATTGAGGCTCTGGAGAAGCAGTCGGGTACCACCCCGCAGCGCCTGACCACGCAGTCTAGCGCGACAGACGATGCGCAGGTTCTGCAAGGGATGAAGGCGACATTGATGTCCCTTGAACTCAAGCGTACGGAATTGCTCACCAAGTACCAGCCCACGTATCCGCTCGTGCAGGAAGTCGATAAGCAAATTGCCGATACGCGGACTTCGATTGCCAATGAAGAAAGCAAGCCGCTGCGCGCGGAAACTACAGACCGCAATCCGACCTATGCCTGGATCAACGAGGAACTTGCGAAGGCGAAGGCTGATCACAGTGGCCTGCAGGCACGCGCCGCGTCGATTCAAGCGATTGTCGCCCGGTATGAGGCGACCGCGCATGATCTGGAACAGAAGGGAATCCAGCAACAGGACCTGCTGCGTCAGGTAAAAACCGAGGAAGAGAACTATCTTCTCTACCAGCACAAGCGCGAAGAGGCTCGGATGACCGATGCCCTGGACCGCACTCGGATCCTCAACGTAGCGATCGCAGAGCTGCCGGCAACGCCTGCGTTGCCATCCAACAGCCGGTGGTTAGTGCTGGGGCTGGGCGCGCTTCTGGCCGTCGGCGTCAGCGCGGGAGTGGCGTTCACGCTGGAGTACCTGAATCCTTCGTTCCGAACGCCTTCGGAAGTTTTCTTCGAACTCAACATTCCGGTCCTGGCTGCGGTGCCGCACTATTCGGAAGTGCTTGCGAGCAATGGCTCGGGGAATCACGTGAACGGCAACGGAAATGGAAACAGCAACGGCAATGGCGTTCGGCCGGTCTTCGTGGGCCACGACGCCACCGTAGAGTAGAGAGAGGCCAGACAATGTTTCTTGACTTCTACGGTCTTCGGGAACAACCATTCGGCGTCACGCCGGATCCGCGTTTCCTCTATCTCAGTCCGACTCACCGCGAGGCGCTGGCGTCCATGTTTTACGGCATCGATGCCGAGCGTGGATTCCTGGCGCTGATCGCGAAGCCGGGCATGGGCAAGACCAACCTCCTGTTTCAATTGCTGCAGCAATTCCGGTCGAAGGCGCGCACTGCGTTCGTGTTTCAGACCCAGTGTACTTCGCGGGAGTTCATGAGGTTCTTGTTGCTCGAGTTGGGCTGCGAGGTGAGTGCAGACCAGGACCTGGTCACGATGCACGAGTTGTTTCACCGGAGCTTGTTGCAAGAAGCGCACGCGGGCCGGCGGTTCATCGTGGTTGTGGATGAAGCGCAGAACCTGGAACCCTCAGTTCTGGAAACCATCCGCCTGCTCTCCGATTTCGAAACGCCCCAGGCAAAGTTGCTGCAGATTGTTCTCTCCGGGCAGCCCGAGTTAGCGGACAAGCTGTCGCGACCGTCTCTGCGCCAACTACGCCAGCGCGTCTCGCTGTTGAGCACGCTGTCGCCATTGCCTGCCGAAGAGGTCGCGCGTTACATGAATCACCGGTTGCGGGCCGCTGGAAGTCAGGATGGCAGTCTTTTCACCGCAGCTGCAGTCAAGATGATCGCGGAGTTGAGCGAAGGAATTCCACGCAACATCAACAACATTGCTTTTAGCGCGTTGTCGATGGGCTGCGCTCTGCGGCAAAAGACGATCGATGTCGGTGTAATCCAGCAGGTCGCGGCCGACTTTGATCTCTCGAGTATGCGAACCGAGCCGGGAGTCATGAGCTTCGATCCCGAGTCGATGGCAGCGTCGAGCGGGGCATCGGAAGCGCAAGCGCTGCTCGCCAAGACGAATCCCAGTCTCCTGAAGACCCGGCGTGGTGAACCCCTGAACCCGGAAGATGCTTTGGCGTACATCCAAGAGTTCATTCGACGATTGAAGAAAGACCAGTACTTCGCCAATTAGTCGGCAATTTGCAACTCTCTACAAGACTGGGCAGAAGACAGTGCCTGGAGGACCCTTTGAGCAGAAACTTTGAACTATTAACGGAAGCGGGCAGGATGCACGAAATCGTGCAGTCGCAGGTGGAACAGGCCCAGGCCGCGCCTAGGCCGGTGGAAGACAATTTTCCATCTACCGCAACGTTGGAGATGAATGATGCGATCCGGGATCAGATTGTCAAGCTCGGTCAACAGCTCTTTCTCCCTGCTTCGGGCCCGCGTCGCGTCGTCTTTGCTGGAACCGAACCCGGCTGCGGCTGCAGTTGGATTTGCGCCCGCGTAGCGGAAAACCTGGCGTCACAGGGGCGCGGATCCGTATGTGTCGTGGACTGCAATTTGCGCTCTCCGGGTCTCCATCAACAGTTCGGCTCGGAGAATCATCATGGACTTTCGGACGCCCTCGTCGGAACCGGTCCCATCATGGAATACGCCAACCGGTGGTCGCAGAATCTCTGGTATGTGAGCTGCGGATCGTCGGCGGAATCCGGTCAGAGAATGCTTGGGTCTGACCGCATGCGTTCGCGGCTATCCGAACTGAAGTCGACGTTCGATTATGTTCTGATCGATGCAGCACCGTTAAATTCATCGAACGATGCGATTGTGCTCGGTGGTCTCAGCGACGGTGTCGTGCTGATGCTAAAAGCCAACGCATCTCGCCGCGAGACCGCTCGCAAGGCGGTGCACGAACTGCAAACCGCGAATGTCCGTGTTCTCGGCGCAGTACTGAACCAGCGCACTTTCCCGATCCCAGAGGCGTTGTACAAGAGACTGTAAGAAGCGCTTCTTTCCCAGGGCCGCCCGCGGGTGACGGCTTTTATCCACTCAGTACCAGCCCCTCCCCAACAATGCTTGCACCGTTTCAGCGCGGTGTCCGCCGTCGTACAAGTGTGCTGCGATCTGCCAATGGTTTTACAGAGATGTAGCCCTAGGACTGTAGAAAAATTAGCGGTGCAGCGAGTAACCCCTCCTTCCATGTTGACCTGTCCTAAAGAGGATTCCCGATGAGCAAGTTTAGTCGCCAGATCTTCGTTTATTCGTTTCAGTTGGTCGACCTCATTGTTTTGGTCTTCTCGTTCGGCGCCGCCACATTGCCTGTGCTGTTCAGGGAAGGCCTGTTGTCGTTCACGGAGTTTTTGTCGCTGAAGATCAAGCTGCAGAACTTCGTCGCCTTTGTGGTGCTGGTTTATTTGTGGCGCTTTGTCTTCGCCATGCTAGGCCTGTATGGTTCCAAGCGCCATACCAGCCGTCGCGTCGAGACCATGGACGTGGTGAAGGCAACTTCGATCTGCGCCATCATCCTGATTTCGTTTTCGATGGTCCTGCGCTTCCGGATGGTGGACGCCGAGTTCGTGGGGATCTTCTGGGCCTGCAGCACGATACTCATCGCCAGCACGAGATTGACGGTGCGGACCTGGCTTCGTCACGTGCGTTCGCGCGGTCACAACTATCGCAATCTGCTGATCGTGGGCAGCAACTCCAGGGCCATCGAATTTGCCAAGAGCATCCCCAACCGGCCGGAATGGGGATGCCAGGTAACGGGCTTTGCCGATGATGAGTGGGAGGGAGCCGAGGAGCTGCGCGCCTCTGGCTTCGCTCTCGTGAGCGACTTCGCTGGTTTGCCCACGTTCCTGCGCCGGAACGTGGTGGACGAAGTTTTGATCGCTTTGCCGGTGCGTTCCTTCCACGAGGACGCCAGCCGGATCGCTGAGATGTGCGAGCAACAGGGCATCATCGTGCGCATGCTCTCAGACCTGTTTGACCTCAGGAAATCGCGGCCGGCAGTGGAAGAGTTCGATGCGCGTCTCATCACGCATTATGCCGGCCCAGCCCACGGATGGCCGGTTTTGGCCAAACGCCTCATCGACATTATCCTGTCGACGGCAGCTCTCCTGGTCCTGGCCCCTGCGATGGCGCTGACTGCGATTCTGATCAAGCTGACGTCGCCAGGGCCGGTGTTTTTCGTGCAGAAGCGCGTAGGGTTGAACAAGCGGGTCTTCAACATTTTCAAGTTTCGCACTATGAGCGCGGAGGCGGAACTTAAGCTTGCGCAACTCGAGCATCTGAACGAAGTATCAGGCCCGGTATTCAAAATCAAAGATGACCCACGGATCACGCCGCTCGGTAAATTTCTTCGCAAGACCAGCATTGACGAGTTGCCTCAGCTGTTCAACGTGCTGAAAGGAGACATGAGCCTGGTCGGTCCCCGTCCTCTTCAACTTCGGGACTACGAACTGTTCACGCAAGGGGGCCCGGATTGGCAGCGCTGTCGTTTCAGCGTGCGCCCTGGCATCACCTGCCTGTGGCAGGTCAATGGCAGAAGCTCGATTCCTTTCGAGCAATGGATGGAACTGGACCAGCAGTATGTTCACCGATGGTCGCTGTGGCTTGATCTGCAGATTCTGGCCAAGACAATTCCGGCGGTCTTGAAGGGGTCTGGCGCGGCATGAGGTTGTCTTCGTCGCCCGCTTCAACGAACCAAGGGGGAATGTTTTGAACGACGGACGCTGCGAACAAGTCGCGAACGCCGAGATCGGGATGGGGGAATACTCCGGTCCCGACGCCGGAAGGGCCGATTCTTGGGAAAACTACCTCGCCGATGTGCCCGCGCTCGAACTGCCGCCCGATTTTCTGCGCCCGGCAATTCTCTCGCAGCGTATGGCCGTCACATCGTGTGAATTGCTTCAAAATATAGTCGACGGGCTGCGGCATCTGAGTCGAGATTCTGGCGTGGAAATTTCAACGGCTGGGCTGGCAGTTTTCTCGGTCCTGCTGCATCGTTACTCCGCACAAAACAAATTCGTAGTCGCTACCCGACGTGTTGCGGGCGAAGTGCTGCCGGTGGTGGTTGATTTCTCCGGGCGGCCAACGTTCCGAGCTTTGTTGCAACTTCTCGCAGGCGCTATCTCCGACGGCAAAACAGCAGGAACCCTCCCCACAGACTTGGCAGAGCGGTTAGGAGTCGAGCCGGACCCGAGCCGCCATCCCATTTTCCAGGCAGCTTTTTCCGCCGACGGTGCACCGTCGGCGCCTTCCTCCTCGTTCGATAAAACTCCGTCCGACGGAAGTCCCTCAACCGGGCTTGATCTTTATCTGGAACTCGCTGGCGACAGCGAGCTGAGCCTGCGACTGCACTATAACGAAGCTCTGTTCGAGCGCGCTACGGCCGTACGCATGCTCAACCACATGCAGCAACTTCTGAGGAGTGCCATCGAAGACAGCAACCGCACTTCGGCGGAACTGGCCATGCTCACCGACCATGAACTGCACGAGCACTTGGTGGAACGGAACAATACGGCGCGAGAATTTCCCCAGAGGTGCCTGCACGAGCATGTCGAAGTGATCGCCGCGAAAGCGCCGAACGCGATCGCGGTGACATACGGAGATCAGCAACTCAGTTACGGCGAGTTCAACGCTCGCGCCAATCAGATGGCGCACTACCTTGCGAAGCGCGGCGTCGGCCGCAACGTGCGCGTTGGAATCTGCCTGCCGCGCTCTCTGGACTTTGCCGTCGCTCTTTTAGGCGTATTGAAGGCTGGGGGAACGGTTGTACCGCTCGATCCCAAGTATCCCGGTGAACGGCTCACGTTGATGATGGATGACGTGGGGGCTCCAATCGTGGTGACGGAGCGCAGCCTGCTGCACGGGACGGTTCCTGCGGGCACGCAGGTCATGTATATGTCCCAAGAGCGCGCCGGAATTGCCACAGAGCCGCGCAGCAATCCCAATGTTGGCTCGATTCCGGACGACATTGCGTATGTCATCTATACCTCGGGTTCGACGGGCAAGCCGCGTGGTGTCTTGTTACCGCATGCGGGGTTAGTGAACTACACAATCGCGGCCGTGGAGATGTTTGGGCTTAGCCCCGGTGACCGCATGCTGCAGTTCTGCTCGATCAGTTTCGACGCGGCATTGGAAGAAATCTTCTCGACGTGGGCGGCCGGTGCGACGCTGGTGTTTCTGAGGGATGATGTGTCGCTCGAGCCCAGTGAACTACTGAGCTGGGTAGCAGAGCAGCGCATCACCGTGATGGACCTTCCGACGGCCTATTGGCACGAGTGGGTGTACGCCCTGCCAAGCATGACCGAGAAAGTTCCGGCTGGCCTGCGGCTGGTCATCGTGGGCGGAGAAAAAGCGTCTCCGGAAGCGTATTCCACCTGGCACAAGCTGGTAGGAAACAAGGTCCGCTGGATCAATACCTACGGCCCGGCAGAAGCCAGCATTGTCGCAACGGCTTATGAACTGAAGTTGCAGCCCGGCGACGAAGCGCCCGTTCGCCTTCCGATCGGCCGCCCGGTGGCCAATGCTCGTGTATATCTCTTGGACCCCGATCTGAATCCTGTACCTGTTGGTGTTCCGGGTGAGTTGCACATCGGCGGCGCAGGTGTGGCTCGTGGATATCTCAATCTGCCGGAACTGACTGCGGAGAAGTTCATCGCGGACCCGTTCAGTGAAGACCCTTCCGCGCGGATGTATAAGACCGGAGACTTGGCTCGGTATTTGCCGAGCGGTGATATCGAATTCGTCGGACGCCGCGACAATCAGGTCAAGATACGCGGTTTTCGCGTTGAGGCGGGAGAGATTGAATCGGTCCTCGCGAAGCACCCTGGAGTCAACGAAGTTGCCGTTGTCCTGCGAGAGGACATGACCGGCAGCAAGCGGCTGGTGGGCTATGTGGTCCGCAACCAGCAGGGAACTACGAGCGAGAACGAATTACGTCAGCACGTGAAGAAGCATCTGCCGGAGTACATGGTGCCCTCGGAGTTCGTATTTCTGGAATCGATGCCGCTGACGCCCAACGGCAAGATCAATCGACGGGCGTTACCCGTATCGACGCCCGATGATCGTTCGGAAGAAGTACCGATGACAGCGACAGATCCGCTGCAGATTCAACTGATACAAATCTGGGAACAGCTTCTGGGGCGCAAGCCGATCGGTACACGGGATAATTTCTTCGAGTTGGGCGGACACTCGTTGCTGGCTGCCCGCCTGATGCACAGGATCAAGCAGCTGCATGGCAAGTCGCTCCCACTCTCTGCGCTGCTTGAGGCACCCACCGTGGAGCAGTTGGCAGAGGTGCTGCGGGATGACTTCTCGAACCACTGGTCCTCGCTAGTGGCGATGCAGCCCGAAGGATCGAAGCCCCCATTCTTCTGTGTGCACGGAGTCGGCGGGAACGTGGTCGGCTTTCACGAGCTGGCGCGGCGCATGAAGCCCGACTATCCCTTCTACGGGTTGCAGTCGCAAGGACTGGACGGGAAGCTCCCTCTACACACTCGCATCGAAGACATGGCCGCAAGTTACCTGGAGGACATCGGCACTGTCCAGGCACGAGGGCCCTATTACTTGGGCGGATTTTCGTTCGGCGGCGTGGTGGCATACGAGATGGCTCGCCAACTCGTGGCCAAGGGAGAGGAAGTCGGTTTGGTCGTCCTGCTGGATACATATGCGAGCAATCCGAAGCCGGTGAAATTTACGGATTTGCTGAGCGATCCCTCGCAGGTGAAACTCGGCCAGTTGCCTACGGAGTTGCGCAAGAAATTACGCCGCACCATTCTTGCCTGGCGTTTGCCTGAGGTCCTGAAGAAAGTGATGCGCACCAATGCCCACGCTGTGGAGCAATACCGCCTGCAACCGTATGGCGGAAAGGCGGTCTTGCTGCGAGCGGGTGATAGCTGGCGTGTCTCGGAAGATCCCTATGGCAAGTGGGCTCAGCTCGTGCCTACACTCGAAACCTTCGAGATTGGCGGCGCCCACATGGATATTTTGCGCGAGCCGCAAGCGGGTCTTCTGGCCGAGCGCATAAAAAGTTGCATGGATGCGGCCGGCGCCAATCTTGGCGAGCCGGAACTTCTTGCTCGGAACATTGGTTGAAGGCATCGTCGGACCGGGGAAAAATGAAAGTCGAGACAGAAAAGCAAGAAGCCGGTGGTTCCTTCCTGAGGAACGTGGTCCGGTGGGGCAGCAAAGGCGGGTTGGCGATTCTGGATCAGGGGCTTATTTCCGGCTCCAACTTCCTGATCAGCATCCTGCTGGCGCGCTGGCTGATGCCCAATCAGTACGGCGCCTATGCTGTAGCGTTTGGCATTTGGATCATGCTATCGCTGGTATATCAGTCGCTCGTACTGGAGCCGATGGGCGTTTTCGGCGGCTCAGCGTTTCGTTCGAATTTGCGCGGATATGTGCGATCGCTCGTGTCGATCCACGTCGCGCTTTCTTTCGTGATCTGCGCGGCGCTCGTAATCTGCTGGGCGGTGGCCCACCGGATGGGAGCTGGGTCCGCGACTACGGGCGCTCTCGCGGGAATCGCTTTTGCTTCTCCCTGCCTGATGTTGTTCAACCTGGCGCGGCGCAGTTTTTACGTGGAGCTTTCTCCCGCGCCGGCGGCAGCCGGAGCCTTCATTTACTCGGCGGTGGTGCTTGCAGGCTTGTTCCTGGTATCTCGGCGAGCGCTTCTGTCGCCCCTGACCGCATTCCTGCTCATTGGCGCCGGTGCGCTGGTGACGGGAGTCGTGCTGATGATTGCCTTGCAGCGAGGCCTGAGTGGAAGCGGCCCCGCTCCGGCTGTCGGCGAAGCCTGGAACCGCCATTGGCGTTATGGGCGCTGGGCTCTGGCAAGCTGTATCGCAGGCTGGCTGCCGTCGTACATTTATTTTCCTCTGCTAAGCAGCTTCACAGGAATGGAGCAGTCCGGCCAGTTGAAGGCCCTGATGAACCTGACTATGCCCTTCGAGCAGATGAAGGGCGCTCTGTTGATGCTCGTGCTGCCGTTTGCAGCCCGAGTGATGCAACGCGACGGCAAAGCGGGGGCCCGTGTTCTTGGTACAAGGCTGACCCTGGCGTCAATGGCCGGGGCCATCCTTTATTGGGCGGTCATCATTCCTTTACATAAGCCGGTGTTTCACCTCCTGTACTCCGGCCGTTACATGGATGTGGCTTATCTTTTGCCGGCACTGGCGCTGGGACAAGTCTTCTGGAGTGCAACCTTCGGACCGGCGCTTGCGTTGCGGGCGATGGAATCACCATCTTCCGTCTTTGTAGCTTTGGCGGTCGCAACCGGCGCGTCTCTTGTGATTGGGGTGCCTGCGACCTGGGCCTATGGACTGAAGGGTGCGATCTGGGGCAGCAACGCCGCTGACGTGCTCTCGCTGGCAGCCCTTCTATTTATGTTTCAACGAAAGCTCTCAGCTTACGGTTCCAAGGATGTTGCATCGGGCTCGAGTTGGGTAGCCGCTAGGGCGGAAGTGCAACGACCGATGGCCCTGGAAACCCCCGAAGAAGTTTAGTTTTGAGCGAATGGATACAGAGAGAAATCATTCGCACAGCAAGCAGTAAGCCTAAAACGAAAACGGGAAGTGAGGAGACGTAATGCCAGACCAGAATAATGGCGCTAGCGAGAAGGCGCAAACCAGCACCGGTGCAAAGCAGAAGAAACCAACCACGGCGTACCGCAAACTGCGTCGAAAATTTGCGCAAACCTCGTTGAGAGCACCTCTGGTATGGCTACGTCATCGGGGCTTGAACCCTGCCGATGTATTTTTCGGCGCCTATCCGAAGTCCGGGACGACCTGGGCGCGCTTCGTACTATTTGAAATGCTTTCGGGCAAGGCTTCTGGCTTCAAGGCGACGAATCAGCAGATGCCCGGGATCGGTTTGCACTCCAAAGCTTTGCGGCTTCTGCCGGGAGGTGGCCGCCTGATCGCCACCCATGAGTACTATCGCAAGGAGTACCAGCGATCGATCTACATGGTCCGCGATGCTCGCGACGTATTACTGTCGGAATACGCATTCCTGAAAGCGCTGGATTTCTATCACGAGGAACTCGCTGAGTTCGTGCCGTATTTCCTTTTCACCTGCGTAAGCGCCTATGGCCCCTGGCACAAGAACGTCACATCCTGGTTGGATTCTCCAATTGCGGGAACGGACAATATGCTGGTCGTCCGCTATGAGGATCTGAGACGTGACCCGGTGCCGTGGTTCGCGCGCATGGGCGAGTTCCTTGGAGTGGATGTCAGTGAGGAGCAAATCAAGACCGCCGTGGCGAACAATTCGATTCAATCCATGCGGGAAAAAGAAGACAAGGAACCCGTGAAAGCGTCGATCCGTGGCCGTTTCGTACGCGACGGCAAGGTGCGGGGCTGGGTCTCGAAGCTGAAGCCCGAGCAAGTGCGCCTGATCGAAGAACACGCCGGCAACACTCTGTTGCGATTGGGTTATCCGCTCTCTTCTCAGCTCGGCGCCGAGGAAGCGATGGGTCCAGAGGCGGAGAACAATACAGCGTGCCGGGTTTGATTCGTACCGCGGGAAAACTGCGATAACCGGGTATTTTCGCTGATAATGTACAGATAACCTTCAGAACTATGGCAGACAAAGGCAGTACGTGGTTGAGCGGAGCGAGTGCGATCTTCGGCGCAAAGCCGGAATTGCAACCGGCGTCTGTTCGAACTGTGTCCGGAGCAGGGCGAGGCCGAACATGGACCGCACTGATCGCAGGGGCGGCCCTGGCCGTCTGCTCGACCATCGTTCTAACCACGATACCGATCGAGTGGACTTGGGAAGTACTCCGGATCCTGGGTGTCGTGCTGGTTCTGATGGGCGCATTTTACTTTCCGGTGAACGCGCCGAAGCCAGCCTTTGTGATCTGGTGGGTCATGCTGATTGGGGAGTGCATCTTCTTCCGTGAAGGAGATGCCAATTCCAACGCGAACGCCTACGCCGGAACTTTTCCCACGGCGGCCTACGGGGAAGCGATTGTCTGGATCCTGTGCCTGCTGGCCGTGTTGCTTTGCTCTCTGCGGGTACGGAGATTCTTCCGGGAGTTGCTAACCGGGGATTACAAGTGGAACACGCTGTTCGCCCTGATCTGCATTGTTTCCTGCGCGTACACGCCGCGGTTTTCTCTGGGTGCGGTATGGGCTTTCAAGATCATGCTGGTCGTTCTGCTGCTGTGGGCATGCTCGGCACGCATAGACAATTTTCAGGACACGATATCGTTCCTTCGTTTCAACATTTGGGCCTACGCGATTATTGTTTTGCAGCCGGTAGTGATTGCAGCGATGCGCGGAGAGATGTTTGACGAAGAAGGCCGCATGAGCACGATCGTGTCGCCCAACGCGCTTTCTCCCAACGCTGCAATGATGCTGCTTCTGGCCCTTGCGATATTTTCCAGAAAGAAGGGCGAAGGGATGGACAAGTGGGCCGTCGTGCTGGGGCTGGTCGGTCTCGTCGTGATGGTGCTGGCAGGGAGCAAGACGGGAATTCTGGCCTGCGTCTTCGCCGGCACGATCTTCTTCATCCTTCGCGGACGGCTCGGGACAGCGTTCACCTATATCGCGGGAACCGCGGCGCTGGCCGCAGTGCTGGTGTTGAGCACGCCGCTGGGGGATTATCTTCACCTCTACCAGGACCGCGCCGGCGCCGAGTCGTTTTCCGGACGTACGATTCTCTGGAGCGCGGTGATTCCAGAGATCAAAAACAAGCCGATTGTCGGCCACGGATACATGGCCTCGGAGTTTGTGATGTTTCAGGTCAACGCCGTGGGTTGGGCGGCTCCCCATTTGCATAACGGATTCCTGGAGTCTTTGTACAACACCGGCGCTATCGGCTTCGCCTTTCTGGTGATGATTCTGTTCGTCATCCCAAAAAATCTAATTCGGGTGCTGCGGCGCGTGCCGAAGGACGACTACCTGTATCGAGTGGCTGCCGGCTGCTTCGCGCTGTATGCTTTTCTGCTCATCAACGGGTTTTTCAATTCGAGCTATGGGGGCAAGTGCACTGCGCCGTTCATGCTGCTGCTGGCTCTGGTTGTAGTCAGCCAGAAATTGCTGGCGGTGGCGCCGGTTCCGGGGCCCGGTCCGGCCGCGACGGGGAAGATGTTGCCGTAACCTCAGAGTTATGCGCATTCTTTCCGTACACAATCAATTCCGGCAATATGCGGGCTCCGATATTGTTGCAGCATCCGATGAAGCATTGCTCGGACAGCATGCGCAGATCACCAGTTATGTCCGGAACAGCAATGAAATTGCGTCCGTAGATCGGTGGCAGAAGGCGCAGTTAGCACTGGACACGATTTATTCCAGGCGCACCGTGCGCGAGATTACCGAACTGGTGGGCACGTTTCGGCCTGATATTGCCTACGTTCACAATGTTTTCCCACTAATCTCGCCGTCGCTTTATCACGCGCTTCACCGCTTGCGTGTCCCTTCGGTGCATGTGATTCATGATTTTCGTCTGTGGTGCCCGAATTCGCGGTTCTATGTCAACGATGCGCCCTGCCGGAGCTGTCAGATGGGGAACTACCTGCATGCCATTCGCAAGCGATGTGTGCAGGGGAGTGTCGCCTACAGCGCGCTCTACGCCGGATCTCTCTATGTGAATCGGAAGATGGATTTCACGAAGAAGATCGGCGGCTACATTTGTTTGACCGAATTTGCTAAGGATCTACTGCTGCAGTCGGGAATCCCCGAAGAAAAGATCTACCTCTGTCCGAACCACATCGATACGTCCATCTTCACCCCGCAATATGGCGGCGGAAAGTATGTGCTCTATGTGGGCGGCCTGTATCGCGACAAGGGTGTGATGACCATTGCGAAAGCCTTCGCCGAGCTTCCGCAGATTCCGGTGAAATTCATGGGCGCGGGAGATGCGGAGCAGGAGTTGCGTGAGTTCATTCGGGAGAAGCAGCTCACCAACGTGGAACTCGTAGGATTCAAGGGCGGGCAAGAGAAGCTGGAGTACCTGCGCAATAGCATGTTTACCATTTGCGCGACGCACTGTTACGAGACTTTTGGCCTGGTAGTACTGGAGGCCTTCGCGAGTGGCAAGCCGGTGGTGGCGTCCGCGATGGGCGCACTTCCCTATATCGTTCATCCGAACGAGACGGGGCTGCTGTTCGAGTCGCAGAATGCCAACGGCCTGGCCGAAAAAGTTCGCTGGCTCTACGAACGGCCGGACGAGATCGAGCGCATGGGTCGGACCGCACGGGCCTTGGTCGAGCGCAAGTATGATTCCAGTCTTCGATACGCGTCGCTGAACTCTATTTTTGAACAGGTCATTCAGACTTCCGATAGGAATTAGCGCAGCCGGAGTGCCGCGGGGCTGAGCAGTTTGCGTTTCTGGCCATCAGTGCATCGTGCAGACTGGTTGGGCAGATGAGGATTCATGAGACAGACAACAATCACGAACGAGCCGCATCCAGTAAGCGTGGAAGTGGAAGCTCAAAAAGCGGGGATTGCCGCTGGCCAGCGGCAGAATAACCACGTCCCCCCGATTTTTGTAGTTGGCGTGTGGCGTTCCGGCACGACGCTTCTGTATTCGCTCTTGAACCAGCATTCCGACATCCGCCTTTTCTATGAGTCGGATTTGCCCGTGTTGTGGCCCATGTTCAAGTTTCCATCGGGCCGCAAGACATGGGTTGAAAAGTGGGAATACTGGAATGCAGGCGTGAGCCGGCACGATCTCGATCCCGACCGACTCACCGTACCGGTAAGCACTCTCGCCGAAGCAGCGGAACTGGCCGGGCGGCAGTTCGCAGCGGAAAAGGGTAAGACGAGATGGGGATGCAAATCTCCCTCCTACTATGACCGGCTCGACTACCTGGCGCGCGAGTTCCCAAAGGCACGGTTCGTGGTGATTTGGCGCGATCCCGAGGAAGTCTGCCGCAGCGTCGTGAACGCAGCGTCGTCTGCGATCTGGTTTTCCCGGCCTGGCACCACTCATAAAGCGCTTCTGGCTTCGACAATCTTGAAGAAGCAAGTGGAGAAACTGCAAGCGATGGGAGCCTATGTCCACCAGTTGCATTTCCGCGATCTGACCGGCGATACCACGAATACGATGCGGGGCATCTGCGAGTTTCTGGAAGTGCCGTTTGAGTCTGCGATGACGATTCTGGAGCGAGCCGATCGCGGAGCTGTCTTCGAAGGCGCCCATCACACGCTGGCCAAGGGCAATCAGATCATCGCTCAGAAAGAACGCAAAGACTCGCTCTCGCAGGAGATGAAGGACAAGATTCACCGCTACAAGGCGCTCTGGAAAGCTCAGTTTGGCGACACCTGGTTCTTGTCCCGGCGATTCTCCGAAACCTATACGGCCAAACCTGGAATCTGGGAGCGAACCGGTGACCGCCTCAAGCTGGGAGTTCTCCGTACGTGGGACATTGCGCCGCGGATTGTTTTTTCACTTCTTCCGTTGTCGGCCTGGCAGGCCTACCGGCGGTTCAAGTACAAAGACGCGCAATGGGTTCATCACCAGATCACGAACAAGCCGACGACCTTACGGACACCTCTAACCCATTCCGCCGGCGAAGCGTGTGCCGTGCGCATGGGAAAGATTCGCCTGCAATCGATGGATATTGATCTATTGCTTTCTCCTGGCGGCAGCGAATTGAAGCACATTGTCACGGTGAACGCCGAAATCTTTACTTACGCTCACGAAAATCCTGATCTCGAAGCGGTCTTGCGGCGCAGCGTCAATACCATCGACGGGCGGATCGTCCACCTGTTAAGTTCGTTGCTGTATCCGGGGCGGAAGTTGCGGAAAATGGCCGGGTCCGATTTCATCTACAACCTGGCGGATCACTCTGCCACCCGCGGCGAGCGCATTTTCCTGCTGGGCTCGGACGCAGAAGCGAACCGGGGAACGGTCGAGGCGCTAAAGTTGCGTTGCCCCGAGCTGAAGGTTGAAGGATACTCGCCTCCGTTTTGCGCCAACGTCCGAGACTTGGAGTGGAATGAGGATATTCTGAGCAGGATTGCAAGCTTTCGCCCCACCCACCTGGTCGTATGTTTTGGCCCGATCAAACAAGAGATGTGGATTGCTCAGAATGCAAACTATCTGTTCGGCTTGGGAGTGCGTTGCGCATACGGATTGGGCGGGACTCTGGATTTTGTTTCCGGGCGCAAGAAGCGCGCACCCAGGTGGATACAAATCATTGGAGCCGAATGGGTGTTTCGGCTGGTGACGGAGTCGGGCCGGCTCGGAAGAACCGTCAAGATGTTCAAGATGCCTTATTTCGCGTTGCGGTTTTATAAGCGCGAAATCGAGTTTTCGCCGGGCGGTGTGGCTTCGGCCCTCACGCCCGAAACCGGCATCAACGCAAAATAGTCTCCGATATGGATTCGTGCCTTCCCCGTGGATCCGGCGAGGGATTCGTCGTGCAAGAGCGGTTGTTCGAAGGAGAATGGATGAAGAGCGAGCAACAGGGGCAGGCGGGGCCAACGGGCCGTGAATCCGGCGCAAAAGAGAGATATGTGACCATCAGCGTGGACGACGGCCATCCTACCGACTTGCGGACCGTCGACCTGCTCCATAAGTATGGACTCACCGCGACCTTCTATGTTCCGGGAACGAATCACGAACGCGTCCTGATGAGCCCATCGCAAATGCGCGAGATCGACCGGCAGTTCGAAGTCGGAAGTCACACCATGAGCCATATCCGCCTCACGCAGATGCGGGCGGAACGGGCGCGGCAAGAGATCATCGACGGCAAGAAGTTTTCTGAGGACACCTTAGGCCACGAAGTGATCGCTTTCTGCTATCCCGGCGGAAAATTTAACCGCCGGATCGAAGGGCATGTGGAGGAGGCGGGCTTTCTCGCGGGTCGTACTTGCCGCTATTTTCTAAACGACTATCCGAAGAATCCCTTTCGCTGGGATATCAGCGCCTACGCGAACACCTATCCAGCCTATGTTCAAGTACGGCATTGCCTGCTGGAGTCCAACTTCGCGGGGGCCTACCGGTACCTGACGACATTCAAAGCTCGAGTGCCCTGGGTGGCACAGTTTCTCTGTGCCATTGACGATGTTTCACAGAACGGCGGAATGGCTCATCTTTATTTTCACAGCTGGGAAATCGATCAGAATGGCGAGTGGGACAAACTCGAAGCGCTGTTCAAAGTCATCTCCCAATCCCCGTTGACGCCGGTTACCAACGGGTTTCTCTTTCGACGTTGGCATGAAAAACGGGTGATGGTCAGTTCGCCGCTTCCAGCATGATGGGCTTGACGCCGACGCTCACCGATTTTCCTGGCGACAAAGGCGTCGAATTACCGCTGAGCACTCTGTAGCCGACATATTGAGCCGCGGGAGTGTACTGGCTCTCGCCGTTGAAAGTCCACGCAAAGATCGCGTGATGACCGTTGGCCTCAATAAAAGGGCAGGTAATCACATTGCCGCTAGGAGTGCACACGGCAGTGAAGTGACCTCCGACCAACCAGTCCATCATCGTGTGGTAGGCGGTGCTGTAGTCGGGATTGTGGCCAATGGTGGTGTTGAAGAAAAACCAGCTCAATTGCTGAGCGCCGTAGGAGTAATGGATCAAGTGCCAACGCACCATCTGGCCGGTGCATTCATCTGACGCATAACGGCCATCACAGGCAAAAGTAACGGCATCGAAATTCGTTTCGCTGTTCATCCACGGGGTGTTGCTCCAGCCGTTGGTACTGTTCTTCAGATCGACCATTTGTTTCACGGTGCCGAAGCGCGGTTCGGGGCGGTTGTTCTGAAGGTACAGATGGAACGAGAAGATGTCGGAGAGTCGACCGTTCTTGTTTTCTGCATTGAGCCACTCTCGCATCCAGTCGGTATCGCCCCGGTTGGCTGGCGGAGTTAGAACAATTGCGCCTGGCACCTGACTCCGAACGAGCGCGACCGCAGGCGCCATCAACTGATAAAGCTGTGGGACCGTACCGCTCCAGTAATGCTGGGCATTCGCTTCGTTCCAGAGTTCCCAGTATTTGATGATGTCTTTGACGCAGTGTTTGGCGGGCGAGCAGTGGGCGAGAAGTGCGGTGACAAACGTATTAAACGATGGACTGCCGTTCGGGCCAAGATCGTTGGGCGGGAACGGCGAGCCCCAGGCGCGTTCGCACTCTCCTTTGGTAGCCCAACACGGCGTGTAGCCGAATGTGTACATCGCCTCGCGCGGTTGGTGGGCGGCAATGGCGTCGAGATAGCCGTCGAGAGTTCTCCAGTTATAGACTCCGGGCCCGGGATTCAGCAGATGCCACTGTACCTGCGAGTCCCACAGGCGGATCATTCCGGGTTGGGCGATGGTGGTTGGCCATGCAACGTTCGGACAATTGGTCGGTTTGCCGGTCCCACACTGGAATCCAAAACTGGATGACGTCAGGGTTGGAAAACTTCCTTTTTCTGGAGTTCCGGTCGGGGCCGATGCCTTGGTCGTTTGCGTCTGCGCTGTGGTGGCAATCGCGGCAAGAAGAGCTAGACCACAAAGAAGATTGCCCTGAACCCAAAAACGCATACAGATCTCCTCATCCGAGTGTAGTTGCGATACCAGTTCCACCGATCGTAGACAAGAAAACGATCGGCCGGATAACAAGTATTTCACACCGATAGGAAGCTTGTAGCAGCCGGCGCCGAGATCGATTTGGATAGGCGGCAGATTCCATGCAGGTTGCCTTGCCCATCCCAGGTCTGAGTCGCAGGCGCCACTCGTCCTCCGCAAGATGTTCGTCACTTCGTCTGTTTTCGGAAATATTTTGGCTCCACGAGTTCGGTGGAACAGCCCTACCCCCCAAGAAAACAAACTGGAAGGTTCCAATAGAAAAGTTATGACGAACAAGGAGAGGACCATGCATTCAATGGAAACGGCACGCCGTTTGCACGCTAAAGCTGTCGGGCCAAGATCTGGGTCGACCAAACTTACATTCGCAATTCTGCGCGGCGCACTCACGCTGGCAGTGTTTTCTGCGTTGCTGATTGTGGCTCGACCTGCGCACTCTCAGACAGAGAGCGTGCTCTACAATTTCACGAGCATTCCTGACGGCGCCAATCCTTACGGCGGGATCACCTTCCACGGTGGCAACATCTATGGAACGACCTATAACGGCGGAGCTAATGGATTCGGCAGCGTTTATCAGCTCTCTCCTAACGGTAGCGGAGGTTGGAACGAGACCGTGCTCTACAGTTTCTGTCCTGCGGGCGGCGGTTGCGTAGATGGACAGAATCCGCCGTTCTCGACTTTGTTGTTTGACAGCAAGGGAAACATCTATGGGACCACCTTTAGCGGTGGCGCAAACGGAAACGGCGTTGTGTTTCAACTTGCTCCCTCAGGAAATAGCTGGACAGAAAAAGTTGCCTACAGCTTTGGCGCCGTACCCGACGCGCAAAATCCGGTAAACGGCCTGATCATGGATAAGTCGGGCAATATTTTCGGCACTGCGTACAACGGCGGCGGCGGAGGGAATGGAGCCGTGTTCGAGTTGAGCCCGAACGGCAGCGGCGGCTGGGCCGAGCAGGTGATCTATCCCATCAACAGTCTCTTTGGCGGAATCGTGATGAATAGCGCCGGGGCAATCTTCGGTACGACAGCGACGAGCGTATTCCAGCTGCAACCGAATGGAAGCGGCGGCTGGTTTTTGACCACGCCTTGGGCGTTTAACCCGTCCGCTGCCGCTACCCAGGGTTCCAATCCGAACGGCACGGTTACGCTCGATGCCGCAGGAAATATCTACGGTACGACCACAGCGGGTGGAAAGAATAACCTGGGTGTCGTCTACAAGCTGACGTTGGGAACGAACGGGAAGTATACAGAGCGCCTGCTCTATTCCTTTGGTGCAAATGGCACTGCACCCTTTGCGGGCGTCGTGCTTGACAGCACGGGAAATATCTACGGCACCACGAGAACTGGCGGCAAGAACGGCGCCGGCATCGTGTACGAGCTGGTCTTGAATTCCAACGGTACCTATGCCGAACGAAGCCTGCAGCCGTTCATCGGCGAGAATGGCGCCGTGCCATATGCGGGCTTGGTGCTTGACAGCAAGGGGTACGTCTACGGCACAACCTTCTCTGGCGGGTCGAGCGGGTACGGGACGGTGTTTGTAGCGAACGGGCACGCGGCTGCGACAGCGCTGACGGTCACCTCCTCGCTGAATCCGTCGAAGTCGGGACAGGCGGTAACGTTCACTGCAACGATCACCTCCAGCGTCGGTCCGCCGCCGGATGGAGAGATCATCGTGTTTGAGCCCGTCGGGCAGGCACCGATGACGAACGGCGTCGCCACCTACACGACGTCAGCTCTGAACGTAGGCAAAACGAAAATCACCGCGGTCTATGACGGCGACTTGAACTTCATCAAGAGTTCGTCCCCCAGCATCTTTCAGCTGGTAGGGAAGTAGACGGCGCGGGCCGCAGGTTGGAATCGCACGGTTGCTAGCTTGCAGGGGGAGGGAACTGCCTTTGAGTTCCTTCCCCCTGATCCTTCGAAGCGCAGAGTCATGTGGGCTTACTTCGATTTAGGATCCTGGCCGTTGCGTTTCTCGGGCGGACCGAAGTAAGCGGGATTCAATTCTGTAGTGACGGGTTCTTGTACGGATTGGATGGCCTTTTCGCGGCGTTGATTCTGCAGCATCTTTCGGATTCCGTCGCCAGCCTCATTCAACGTTTCGACGCTTTTGGCATCAACTTTGTAAATGTAGTGCCCGGTGGAATCGGAAAGAACCTGCGAAATGCTACCCGGCTTCAAATCGAACACAGACGTGTGATGCGGCGGCAAGCTGGCAACACGCACTTGACCAAGGCTAGGATTAGGTGGAACGTCGGTCACCCCGGCCGCGATATAGGCTTCTTTCTGTAGCGCGAGAAAGTCTTCACCCGCGACCGCTCTGGCACGCAACGACTCCGCCAGGCTGCTCATTGCTGCCTCGGCATCTTTTCGCTGAGCTTCGAGAGTTTCCGCCGAAACTTTGCCCGTGGGCGAGTCCATGTTCTTGCGGAGGGGGATGAAGATTCGCTCCAGCGTGGCTGTGGCGAACGCGTCGGCATGGGAGTGATAGTAATCTTCGATGTCCTTGGCCGGTACATTCGCTGAGTCTTCGTCGATTTGGCGTACGAGTTCCTGAGAGAGGATCTGGACCCGTGCGAATGCGATGCGTTCCTGGAATCGTGGACTCTTTTCGAGTCCGCGGACCTCGGCCTCTTGTGCCATTGCTAGTAGTCCGGGATAAGCGTTGGCGACCTGCCGCTTTCTAGAGGGCTTCATGTTCGTCAGGAGAGCGTCGGTTAGTTTTTCAAACTGAGCCCGCGTGATGACGGTCTCGCACCGAGCGCGCGACTGGCCTTGGCCGGCGGCCGCGCAGACTCCCTTGATGGTGATGACGGCAGCATCAGGTGCCAGCTTGGAGGCGGAAGCAGGCAGGCCCTGATCTTGGCCTTCGTCGCGAGAAATCGGCGGAGGGTCCTGAGGTGGCACAGTCGATTGCACCGGCACCTGTTGCGCACAAGCGAAGGTTACAAGAAGCAGGTAAACTGGCAGATAGCGCATTCGGGGAAGACCTCCAACGCAATCAGGTTTTTTCGCTCAAATCCTAGCAGAGTTCGTCAGGTACCTTCTTTCCGGTCGGGCCGAACCTTCGTGGGCCAGTATTCCGGACAAACCAGGGTCAGGAAAATTGACCGTTTGCCCAAAACGAAACCGATCATGCTTTAGAAAAGGGAGTTCGAGATGACTCGGAATATGCAGAAAAGAATTCAGGTCGCGGCCGTCCTGCTGACCCTTGTCCTCGCTAGCCTCACGCCGGCCCAAGCGCAGAGCTTCCCCGGCGTCCTCACCCAGCACAACGACACTGGACGGACCGGCCAAAACACGAAAGAGACAATTCTTACTCCCACGAACGTGAACTCGACGACGTTTGGGAAACTCTTCTCCTACTCCGTAGATGGCCAGATTTACAGCCAACCGCTCTACGCCCCGGCTGTGAGCATCCCCGGCCAGGGCATACACAATGTCGTATACGTGGCGACGCAAAACGACAGCCTGTATGCGTTCGATGCCGATGGCCTGAGTCCAATACCCCTTTGGTCGGTCAGCTTCGTCAATCCGGCAGCGGGGATCACTCCCGTTTCCTGCATCACCGATGGGGTATCGGACATCAGCTGCGGGGTGTACCCGATCTATGGCATCAGTTCCACTCCAGTCATCGATCCGACCACCCAGACCATGTATCTTGTGACTCGGACCGATAACAATGGCACCTACTTTCAGACCCTGCACGCGATCGACATTACGACTGGAGCTGAAAAATTCGGCGGTCCAGTCAATATTTCGGGATCCGTTCCGGGCGTTGGCGTGGGGAGTAAGGGTGGGACCGTTTATTTCGATACGCTCAAGGACATTCAGCGATCGGGACTGCTCCTGTCGAACGGCACAGTCTATATCGGATGGGCAGGAGCCGTGCATGGCTGGATCATGGGGTATAACGCCACCACGCTCAAGCAAACCGCAATCTTTAACACAACTCCCAATGCGCAGCTGGGAGGTGTCTGGGCCAGCGGAAACGGCCTTGCGGCAGATCGTTGGGGACACATTTATGCCGCCGTTGGTGACGCGACGTTCGACGCAAACACAGGTGGAGCGGATTATGGCGACAGCTTGCTCAAGATGACTTCCACTCTGACGGTGATGGACTATTTCGCTCCCAACGATCAATCTTGCCGCCAGCGTAACGATCTGGATCTGGGTTCGGCCGGGCCGATGCTCTTGCCGACACAGCCGGGCAGCTTTCCGGATGAGTTGGTGATCGCGGGCAAAGGCGGCGCCCCTTGCGACTCGAATCCTGTGTCCAGTCGCATCTACCTCCTGAATCGCGACGATCTCGGCGCATACAACGCGACCTCTGATCAGGCAGTGCAAGAGGTTGCCGGAGCCCCCGGAGGCTACTGGAGCAGTCCCGCGTATTGGCACGGGGCAAATGGCACGTATGTGTATACGGCGGGCGTGAAAAGCGAACAGGGAAACGGTGATTACCTGAGGACGTTCAGTGTCACCAACGGACTGCTTTCCACTGCTCCGGTCGCGCAAAGCACGAATCTGTTTCCGGTGGGCGCGACGCCTTCCGTTTCATCGAATGGAATGAGGAACGGCATCGTATGGACGATTGTCCGGCCAGCGGCGCTGGGTCTTCAGCCTGGTATCGCAGCCGCGGCATTGGTGGCCTACGACGCCACCAACGTTACCACCCCACTCTATGACAGTTCGACGGTTCTGTCGCAAGGAGTGCTGCGGGATCGCGGTGGATGTGCGAACAAGTTTGCAGTTCCGACCATCGCCAAGGGCCGGGTTTATGTGGGGACACAAAACGAATTGGATGTCTTCGGCTTGCTTGGTTCCACGAACTTGCCGGGCGTCTATTTGGGGAACCCCTGCTATACCTTCCCATCCACATCTCTGGGCACACCTGTCACCCAGCCAATGTCGCTGGTGAATAGCGGAAATGCCACGTTGACCGTAAGCAATATCTCGATCACAGGCACGAACGCTGCTGATTTCACCCAGACCAACACGTGCACGACATCTCTGGCGGCGGGCAAGAAGTGCGTCATTACCGTTACCTATACGCCTTCGCTCGTCGGACCCGAGACCGCGTACGCAACGATTACCGACAACGCTGTCGGGAGCCCGCACAACATTTACCTCACGGGAGTCGGCAAGTAGGAATCGCGACTACGACAGGAAGTGAAAATCTTTGCACAGTGCTGATGGCGATCACTTTTCTTTCCACAATATGCACAGGATTGTCCAACGTGGCCCTCGGCCCCTTTTAACTCATTGTAAACAAAGAACAAGCTCGAGATAGTGATGGTATTGAGATTGCCCCATTCTCCACGGGTGGGGCTTTAAGATTGGCGAGAGTCATTCCCAAGGGAATCGAAGAGGAAAAACATGCGTTCTAAGAATTGGATTCTTGTGGTCGTGCTGATGGCGACGCCTGTGTTTGCTAAACCCTGCACGGGCGATTGCCAGCCGGGCACGATTTCTGGCCCCTTTACATCCGCGCAGGTGGCGGCGTACGCCACAACCGCGCCATTTCCAATTTGTCAGTCTCTGGCCTGCACCACGGGTGTTTGGAGCGGGAATCAGATCCAGGGGATCGACGCGCAGCAGAACGTTGGCACCGGATACCAGTTCTATGACAACCAGAGTCCCAACGTGGACCACAATATTGCCGTTGGCCCAACGGTGAGCGGGAAAAATGCTCAGGTTCTTGAGTGGGTGAACGCCGAGTATGTTCAAGCATTCGATAAAGTAACGGGCCAGCCAATCTTTACCAGCGCTGGCGGAACCACCGCCGTACCGGTAAACGTGGCGGTGCTGTGGTCGAAGACAACTCAGCCCGAATGCTATTCGAATCTTGCCGGAAACGTGCAGGTGATTTTTGATCGCCTCGATAACGTATTCGTGATCAGCCGGCGGGTGGTTTTTGTAGCTTCAGGAGGGATCCACGCATCCGCCTGGTGCGTCGCTGCCAGTTCCACCAGCGACCTCTCCAGCCCAAGCACCAAGTGGTACGCCTACGAATACAAGATGGCCTCGGTGATCCCGTGTACCCCGAGTTCGAACAATTGCACGACGGGCACGTTCTATTACTACTTTCCTGACTGGCCGAGAGTTGCGACCTGGTCGAACGGTTTCTACATCACGTTTGACCTGCAGGACCCGAATGCCGGCTACACCGAGTCGGGCTTCGAGGCGTGCCAGTTGGACCGAACCAATATTGTTCACGGCAACGCTACGAATCCCATGAGCTGCTACGCTTACACGATTCCAGTGGCGGACCGGCCGAGTCTTATCCACTCCGTCGATGTTGCCGATATCGACAGCCCGGCTGGTCCCACAACCGGTGAGGCCGAGTACTTCTTGTCCATTGTGAACCCCAGCAACGCCCAGCAGGGTTTGGCGGGATTGCACGGATGTACGAGCCAGACAACGCCCTGCACCTCGAATCAGCTCGCGATGTTTACCTGGGGCACGACGGGACTCGTTGGGCCGACATTTCTTACCGTAAACCCGTACACGCCGGGTTGCTATAACACGTCATCGTCGAGTCAACTCGTTAACACTTATTGCGTGCCTGAGCCCAGCACGAACACGGCGACGATTGGTGCATACGGCAAGCCCTCCTGCGGAAACTACAGTACGCCATGCCTGGATTCGCTGGGTGACCGCATGGCGAACCGGTTGACCTACAACCATCTTTCGACGACGGGCGGGCCAGTGGGCGAGTTCCTCACTGCTTCTCATGTGGTGATGGAAAATGCGAGCACTCAGCGCACCGGGATTCGGTACTACGTGATCCAAGTCGCTGGTGGGAAGGCGGCCGTCGTCGGAAATAGCGGTGGTTCTTCGGGAATACCAGACTTGCAGGATCCGAATGGAGTTCAGTGGTACTTTATGCCCAGCGTTGCCTTCGATAAAAAGGGCGACTTGGGCTTTAGCTTCGCGACCTCGGGACCGTTCTGCTCGAGTTGCGGGACGCAGGCCCACCCAGCGATTCGCTTTGACGTGCTTCCGTGGAGGGCTACCGGGTTCGACGCGCCCACGCTGATTGTGCAGGGAACGGCTGATGAGGAGAACACCCAACGCTTCGGCGAGTATGCCGCAACCGTGGTCGACTCGACGGACAATCTCACCTTTTATAGTGTGGGACAATATTTCAACACCAATGAAGCTGGGACGACGAACTGTTCTGTGCCTTCGAGTGAATGCTATACGTGGCAGACCCGTATTTTCCGGGGGGCGTACGGCAGCACGTTCTAGCCTGGAAGATTCATTCGGGCAGCACGCGCCTGGTAGGCGAAGTTGCTATCCGATCACATGACCTGGTAGTTAGCAGCGGCTGGGAATCCAGCCGCTGTTCTATTCTTGAGGCTTTTGTGAGTCACCCCCACCCGGAGTTTCTTCGCCCTTTTCCTACCTTTCTGACGTCACGAGGCCACCGGCTCGTGATAACGCCGATGGCCGTGTGTCTGTGATGCGGAATAGGGGCGGAGTTACTTGGACTCAAACATGATCGGAATCAAGCCGATGGTAGTTCCTTGCCCGGCTGATATCGTCTTCCTTGTGCCACCGTTGGTGCCATTGAAGCTCCGGTAAGCCACATACTGGCTGGCCGGCGTATAAGTGCTGCTCCCGTTCGCATCCCACACAAACAGGGCCGTCGCGCCGGTTGACTCGGTCAGCGGACAGGTCCAGACGGTTCCGCTGGTCGAGCAGGAAGCAGTGAAACTCGCGCCCGTGAGCCACTGCATCATGGTGTAGTAGTAGGTGTCGAAGCCGCCCGCGGTGATGCTGGTCCAGTTGTACCAGCCCACGTGGAATGCGCCTCCCGCGCCTCCCTGATACGCATACTGCAGAACATGCCATCGCACGAGTTGTCCCATGCAGTCTTCGGTCGAACTCGTGCAGTTATCAGTGCCCACGATGAAGTTGGTTTCTGTATTCATCCACGGAGTCGTGGTCCATCCGGCATCGTTCTTGGCCTTCACCATCCGGATGATCATGTTGATGCGCGTCTCGGGTTCATAACCACTCAAGTAGGAGTGGAACCCGTAGTAGTCGGAAAGGCGCCCGTTGGTATTTTCCAGGCTAAGCCAGCTGCCGATGTAGGCCGTATCGCCGCCGCTGATGGGAGGCGTGGAGACGATCGCTCCGGGAACGTTGGCGCGGATGATCGGGATCACCGGTCTAAACATGTCATAAAGCTGGTTGACAGTGCCACTCCAGTAATGCGACAGGTTCGGCTCGTTCCACATTTCCCAATACTTGATGTAGTTCTTGACGCAGTGTCCCGCAGCAGAGCAGTGCTTGGTCAGGGCAGTCACGAAGGCTGTGAATGTTGCGCTGCCGTTGCTGGTTAGGTCGATGGGTGTGCCCCCCGACCAATATTTGCTCACCTGACCAGCCGATCCGCAGGTGATGCTGGCAATAAAACAAGGGACGTGGCCGAATGTGAAGATCACGGCACTTGGCTGATGGGCCGCGACCATGTCAAGCCATGTGTCCAGATTGGTCCAGTTGTATGTGCTGCTGCCGCTCTGAAGAATAGCCCAGCTGGTTCCTGAATCCCATAAGCGGACGGTTCCTGGCCGCGAAGCTGTCGTGATCCACGAGTCATTCGACGCTCCGCACGCGCTGCCGTTCACGCATTCAAAGCTCCAATCGGTGGCCACGATGGGATGACTGCGCATCGGAGGAGGTGCATTTGCTGCGAAGGCCTGAAGGGCCGAAAGGGCGCACAAGAAAAATGCCGTAAGAAACTTAAGCATTGGGGGATCTCCTGTTCCGAAACTGATTGGCCAGAGAGACGAGACCGCTCACTCGCGGTCTGTACAACTTTCTCAGGGTATTGACCGGCTGGCGCCGCCGTGTGGTCCGGTCGATCCCGGACTGGCCCTGTACACCTTCTATGTTCTTGCTGGTAGGACAAGTATGGGCTAGACCCTCTGCATGAGGCTAGGTCACGAAAGTTCATCGTTAGAGGGACACAGGAGGGGGCGGAAGCAGGTCCGATATCGACGCCCGTTAGTGTCCCTCGGAGTGCGACATTCCCTGTGCAGAATTTTTCATGTTGAAGGCTGGGCGTCCGGGGTGCATAATCCGCTGAAATACAGGCCCCAAGATACTCTGGCGATCGCTTCTCTTCCCCCGAGGCGCTATGGACTGCTCGCAGAAGGGAAGGTTCTGTATGAGGCTTCATCGTTTTGCCCCCTCCTCACCCGCGCTCGCCCGCGTCATGGGCGTGGTCCTGGCTTCGATTATGGTGTCCTCGTTGAGCCCTGCGCAGGTTCCCGTTCTCACTCATCACAATGACAATTCACGGACGGGCCAGAATCTCAATGAAACGTACCTGAGTCCCGCCGTGGTGAACGTCAACCGCTTCGGCCAGCTCTTCAACCAACCGCTGGACGGAATGGCGGTGGCGGAACCCTTGTACGTGCCGAATCTCCAAATCCAGGGGACACAACACAACGTCGTATTCGTGGTGACGCTGCACGACGGGGTCTACGCCTTTGACGCCGAGAGCAATGCGGGGAACAACTCCTTGCCGTTGTGGTATACGAGCCTCATTCATCCGCCGGATGTGACCACCGTTCCAATCGCGGACCAGGGTTGCGTGGGGCACAACTTCACGGAAATGGGCATTTTGGGCACTCCGGTCATCGATCCCAATACCCAAACGATGTATCTGGTAGCAAAAACCAAGGAGCAGGGAAAGTATCTATTTCGGCTGCATGCCTTGAACCTGCAGACCGGGCGGGAAAATGCGGGCAGTCCGGTAGCCATTCAAGGTTCATACACCAGCAACGGTAACCTCGTCACGTTCAGCGCGCAGCACCGGATGAACCGGCCGGCACTTCTGCTTTCAGACGGAGTGATCTACATCGGTTTTGGCAATATGGGTTGTAAGGGGTCGCCTCCTTCGACTGGATGGCTTACGGCTTATACCGAGAGCACCTTGCAGCAGTTGCTCGTGCTCGACGTAGGCCCGACCCAGGGCGCCATACCCGGTATCTGGATGTCAGGAGAAGGGCCGTCTGTGGACGCCGACGGAAATGTGTACGTGGCTACCGGTGAGGGCCTGTTCGATTACAATGTCGGCGGTTTTGACTACGGCGACACCCTTATGAAGGTCAAGCTGGGGGGCGGAAGTTTCGACCTGCTTGACTACTTCACTCCCTACAACCAAGGCTACCTTACCACCAACGACTTGGATCTTGGAGCGGGGGGGCTTATTCTCTTGCCGCCGCAGCCTGGAACCTACCCGAATCTAGGAGTGATCGCCGGTAAGGAAGGGGTAATTTATCTCATGAATCTGGATAATCTCGGCGGGTACAATCCCGTGATTGATCAGGTGGTGCAGGAGGTGCCATTCAATCCCACCGTGGATATCCAGCTCAAAGGTGGCTACGCGTATTGGAATCAGAACATATATTTGGGCGGGATAGGAAAAGGAGGAGATGGCATTCCAGTCGAGATGTTTTCCCTGAGCAACGGCCTCTTATCAACCTCGCCAGTGGCCACGACG
The DNA here is from genome assembly GCA_963844525.1 of uncultured Acidobacteriaceae bacterium. Taxonomy (GTDB): domain Bacteria; phylum Acidobacteriota; class Terriglobia; order Terriglobales; family Acidobacteriaceae; genus Sulfotelmatobacter. Next base: position 733,372 of record CAWJOM010000001.1, read on the forward strand.
GCGAAATCTTACGCCTTCTTTAGCCTGCTTTCGATTTCCGCCCATGGCGCAGAGAACGGAATCCTATGGGGTGTCCAGCAGAAATCAACCGGCTCTACGCTGAATGCGTTCGATGCGACAAACCTCGCGTCCTTGTACATGTCGCCGCAATTCGATCAGACGTTGCACTTCGTCACGCCGATGATCGCCAACGGAAGAGTCTACGTTACCACCAAGGACGGCCTGGTGGTGATGGGGCTTCTCGACGAGACCCTGATTGCCGGCGGCAACCAGCAGGCCGGTGAGGTCGGCAAGACCCTCGCAAAACCGCTGAGCGTCAGGGTGGTCAATCCCTACACCGGAGTCGCTGTACCAGGCATTACTGTTAATTTCAGTGATGGCGGGAAGGCCGGAAGCTTCAGCAACCCGAGTCCGGTAACGAACAGCCAAGGATACGCGATCACAACTTATACGCTGCCGGCAGATGATGGGATCTACAAAATCACCGCGACTAACGCCGGATTGACGAAAGCGACTTTTACCGAAACCGCCACCGACTCACCGGCAGCGCAAAATTGAACGCAGCCATCGTACGGATCGCCGCGGGTCAAGGTATTTGCCGGGCGGCCCACCCGAGTGCGGGCCGTGACCAAGCCTAAGGAGCGAGTGTCACAGCAAGCTACTGCTCAAGCATGATGGGTTCAACGCCGATCGTGATTGAACTGCCAGCCGTGACTGCGGTTGAATTTCCGGTCAAATCGAGATAATCGACGTATCCCGTCGGCACGGTGAACGTAGCTCCTGCTTCGTTCGGAGTCCAAACCCACAATGCTGTGGTGCCGTTGGCTTCGGTGAAATTGCAAATCCAGGTTGAGCTTCCGCCGCCCGCGGTGAACGAACACGGAGCCGAAAACTTACCGCCTACCAGATATTGCATCATGAAGTAGTAGGCAGCTTCGTACTGGGAATTCAACCCGATTGACTCGTTCCACTTGTACCAGTCGACGCTCGCCGCACCATTGGAGGCGTGCAGTAGTTGCCAGCGCACGATCATGCCGCTGCAGTCGTCCGCGCTGAAGGTTATCGGCGGATTTGGCGACGAGGACGTCGGGCAGGTGTAGTTCAGTCCGGGCAGCGGAGAACCGTTGAAGTTGGTTTCTGTGTTCGCCCAAGGAGCGCTCTTCCAGTTTGGATCGGAGTACTGCACACTTAAGAAATTCGCGTTGTAATTGCTCCACTGATCCTCGGGCGTGTCGATTTGTGTCTGGTTATTGGTTTTGGCCGTCAAATAAACGTGCCAATCGACCCAATCCGAAATGCGCCCATTGGTGTCCTCATAGTTGAGCCAGTTCTGAAAGTCGGTCAGGTAGCCTAGTCCGGTATCGCTGGAGGGCGTCGCAGAGGGCATGAGGATGACGGCGTTAGGAACATTCTGTCGGATGATTGTGACTGCAGGCGCCACCATCTGGTAAACCTGCGCCATGCTGCCTGTCCAGTGATACGACAAGTCCCACTCATTCCACATCTCGTAATACTTGATGTACTTCGAGACGCAGTTGCCAGCCGGGCTGCAATGCTGCACAAAAGCGGTTACGAAATCGTTGAACGACGGGCTACCGGTCGCCGACAAATCGCCAGGCGGCGTGCTCGTGCCCATCGGTGCAGTAGGCGGTGCAGTGCATGGAGCCGGAGCGGCCCAGCACGGAACCCATGTGAATACCTGACTTACGGCTACAGGCTGCTTTTGAGCGATCAGATCAAGCCAACCGTCGAGATTCTCCCATTGGTAGGAACCGCTGCTGGGGCTCATGTTTGCCCATTGGGTACCGGCATCGTGCAGGCGAAGCAGGCCAGGCTGAGCTTGCGTGGTTGGCCATACGATCGTATTTCCCGGACCCTCACAATCTTGTGTACTTCCCGGGCCGCATTGGAACCCGAAATTCGAGAGGGCGATGGACCCGGATGGCAGGGCCACAACCGTGAACTTGACTCCGTTGCTGGCGTCGCCTCCGATGGTTACAACCACATTGCCGGTCGTGGCGCCCGAAGGCACTTTCACGACGATCGCCGATCCGCTCCAATTCGCGACCGACGCCTGAGTTCCATTGAATGTCACGGTGTTGGACCCTGTGGGGGCGCCGAAGTTCGATCCCGAGATCGTCACCGACGCGCCCGCCACACCCGAAGACGGGGATATACCCGAAACATTAGGAGGTCCTGGCGGTGGCCCGATGATGTCCGTATGGCTGGAGGTACCAGCGCAACCGATCAGACAAAGCAAAAGCGAAATCAGGGCGACTTGCCCCAGAACTGTGGCCCCCGAGCGGGCAGAGGTCGGGCGGTTACGCATGCATGCACTCCCCAAAATCAGGCTGGTGTTGCTGTTTTCGTGACTTGGTTTCGTGAATTATAACCCTCGGTTTGCGGCAAAGTTTCGCTCCAAAGGTGCATGACCTTTCTCCTGTCGGCAGTGGAAATGGTGGCAGTCAGGCCGATTTTTCGGCAGGAATATGCAGAACGCTGCAATGACTCGAGGCCGTGCGTAGGGCGAGCGAAGGAATAACTCTTTTAGAATCTGCGGCTTATTGAAACTCTAGTGTGGCACAATAAATGTATTCGAAAGACCGGGTTATGGTGCATCATGCTTCAGCGGAAATAGCGCCTCGGTTGGAAGGATCAATCACGAATGAAGACGCCATTTGACACGATCGAGAGTGCCCAGGAATTTCTTGCGCTTCTACGCGAGGCGGTGGATGACGCCAAAAACCACGCGGAAGCCGACATCGTTACGGAGCAGGACGCTCAGTCTTCGCGCCGGCTCGACGCCGTGCGGCTCGTGGTCTACAAACTGGACAAACTTGAGCAACACATTAAGTCCAGTTGCCGCCTGTTAAATGACCTGCGCACTTTGCGACGTTTGCTGCTCGAGGAAAGAGCGGAAACCGGCCCGGAGACGAGCGAGGTGGCAACCAGAGTGGAACCGCCTGTCCAGATCCGCAGCAATTCGTCACTTGCGAAACCGCGCGCCGTCGCCATCTAAAGTCCAAAAGCGCTTTCAAGAATATTTCTGGAAATACCTGTCGGAAAATATCGCCCATTCAATTTGGCTTTTCGATGCCTGAAACTGAAGCAAGTCGCACTTGGTCAGTTATTTATAAGTATGGTATTTTAAGTCCGGCAGCATGGAGGAGTCCTTAGGTTGCACCTTCAGGCTGTCGAAAACAGCAGCAGTTCATGCTAAAGTCACGCTGGGCGCGCCCCCGCGCCGGCAGGTGATGTATGACATCTCTAAGAGTGTAGCTTTCCCCTGACTCCTAGAGAGCGCGGTCCCACGCTGCGTCACTTCGTCAGTGCGTAGCTCGAAACCGTCAAACGCGCTTTTTGGATTAGCTAGAATCGTGATATCTCCGCTGTCCGCTAAAGTATTTGTAAGCTGATCGAGGCTTGGGGAGAGAAAGAAAGAGAGCGATCCGTTTTATGGAAGAGGTATTGTCCGGAGTGCAGTCTGCCTTTAAGTCCGCGTTCGACATTGACCCTAAAACCGTCACGCTCGATACCACGCCCGACGAGGTTCCCGCCTGGGATTCGATGGGGCATGTGACGCTGGCGAGCAGCCTCGAGCAGACGTTTCGCTTGACGTTCGATGTGGATGATTTGATGGAAATGGAGAACGTGAGAGAGATCTGCCGGGTCGTGCAATCGAAACTGGCCAAGGTCGAAAATGCAGCGAAGCCGTGAATGGAACTTTGCAGGGCGCCTGGTCGACCGGCTGGGAGAGAATTCTGCCCTGGTTGAAGCGGGAATCGGCCGAACGTTTCGTGCCAAGGAGATTTCGGAATTCATCGTGGGTTTCGCGGCAGGGTTCCTGTCCAATGGCCTGCGCCCGAACGATCCCATCCTTATAAGCTGCGGACTCAATCCTTCCAGCGCTTTGGCATATTTGGGCGCTATGTACGCGGGATGTGTGCCAGTGCTGGTGGACGAGCGCACGCATGCGGCGTCTGGCGACGTCTTATTCACCAAAGCAAACGCGAAAGGGGCCTGGACGCCTAAGCCAGTGCAATGGGATTGGGCGCGCAAGAATGGCTTTCCTCAAATGGAAGGCAATTTCGAACCTCGTCCCGCCGCTTCTCTCCAACCGGCAACGTGCGGCGAAGATGATCTAGCGGCCTTGATGCCGACTTCGGGGTCCACCGGTGCGCCGCGACTGGTGATGGTTAGTCATGGCAATCTGATCGCGAACACCCAAGCCATCATTCGCAGCCAGCATCTGGCGTCCGATGAACGAGCCATGCTGATCATGCCGGTGAGTTACAGCTTTGGCGCGAGCATCCTCCACACGCACTTGTGGCAAGGGGGCGCAGTCGTTTTTGACTCGCGGTTCATGTTCCCGGATAAGATTCTGCAATCGATCAACGCGTACGAGTGCACCACGTTCGCGGGTGTGCCGACCGTGTTCAATATTCTGCTTCGCCGGTCGCACATCCGGTCGATCGGGTTTCCGCGCTTGCGGCGGCTGCTGCAGGCTGGGGGAGCACTTTCGGCGGAGAGCGTTCTCGAGTTGCGGAGCATCGTGCCTAACGCAGATTTTTATGTGATGTACGGTCAGACCGAAGCGACAGCCCGTATTTCGTGCCTGCCAGCAGATCGTTTGAGCGACAAGGCTGGCAGCGTCGGAGTTCCACTGGGCAATCTGACGATTCGTATCGCAGACGCTCAAGGGCAGGAAGTTCCGGCCGGAGAGACGGGCGAGATCCAGGTGAGCGGCCCGTCCGTGTGTGGCGGGTATTTTGACGATCCCGAAGCCACGCAACGCAAGTTCGATCATGGCTGGCTGAAGACGGGCGACTTGGGATGTGTGGATGTCGATGGGTATCTCTGGATTAAGGGGCGTACCAGCGACTTTATTAAGATTCGCGGATACCGCGTGAGCCTGGCTGAGGTGGAAGAGAAGGTGAGTGCCGTTCCCGGCGTCTATGAATGCGCGGCTGCGGCGGTGGGACATCCCGAAGCAGGAGAAGCTCTCGCTCTCTTCATTGTTCAGGACAGCCCGGTTCAAAAGGCGGTTCAAAACGGCATGGTTCAAAACGGCATGGTCCAGGACGGCGACAAAGACGGCGATGCGCGCGCGCTTGTCGCAAGGGTTCGACATGCTCTCCCGACGCAATGGATCTGTACTTCAGTGAAAGTGGTCGACGAGTTACCCAAGACCGCCAATGGCAAGATCGCCAGGTCCGAGTTGCTAACGTTTGCCTGATCCACCATGCGTGATCCCATCGGCACGACACCACCAGCGGAGATCGAACAGCGAATCGAAGGTTTGTTGGCGGAGCCGCCGTACGGCGTAGACCCTCAACAAAGGCGGCGCGATCTTCTCGCGCTGCTCAAAGATCAACTCGTTCTCGCTTGCCAGCGGAATGCCCGATTTCGCAACTATGTGGAGCATTGGCCCACGGATTTTCGCGAAGCGAACGAGGTCTCTGATCTGCCGTATCTCCCGGTTGGGGTGTTTAAGGCGAATCCACCCCTTGCCTTAGTAGCGGCCCAGGAGATTAAGCGGACGCTGACCTCAAGCGCGACAACTGGTCAGATTCCAAGCCGTGTTGTGTTGGATGCAGCGACGGCAAGGAGAATGACGAAAGGCGTCCTCACGATTGCCAGAGATTTTATCGGATCGGCCCGTCGGCCGTACCTGGTCATCGACACGCCGGAAAACCTCGCGAGCCAAGGTCAACTGGGAGCGCGCGGTGCTGCAGTTCAGGCCTTGGGTTCGTTTGCAACGGAGATTGTGAGCTGCCTGCGGCCGGGCGCCGATGGAGATTCCAGTCTCGACCTCGAAAAGCTTCTCGCGTGCAGTGCCAAGTGGCAGAACGCTGAGGTGCTGGTCTACGGGTTTACTTATGTGATTTGGACGCACTTTGTTCAGGCTCTGCGGCGCGAGGGCATTACCCTGAATCTTCCCAATGCCCGCGTGTTGCACAGCGGTGGATGGAAGCGTCTGCTGCAGCAGGCAGTCACTCGCGATGTTTTTGTTCACGGCGTTGCGTCTGTATTTGGATGCCCTCGCGAGCGTATTGTCGACTACTACGGCATGGTGGAGAACGTCGGCGTGATTTATCCGGATTGCGATCACGGGAATAAACACGTCCCCACGTTCGCCGAAGTCATAGTGCGAAATCCGCTGACCCTTGCGCCGGTGAAGGCGGGCGAGCGGGGCCTGATCCAGGTGTGCAGCGTGCTGCCGACCAGTTTTCCGGGATTTCTGCTGCTCACTGAGGACATGGCCGAAGTTATCAATGATGACGGCTGCCCTTGCGGAAGAAGAGGCATGAGCTTCCGTTTTACGGGGCGGGTGCCGAAGGCGGAAGTTCGCGGCTGCGGCAACCTCGAGAACACTCGTATTCGGCAAGGGCAAGCGCGCGGGGCGGCATGAGCGATCTGATCTGCGAGGTGAGTTCGCCGCAAGAGATCGCAGCTGCGGCGGCGCGGCTTCGGGAGGTCGCGCAGAAGGAAGAGATCGCTCCTCAGGCAGTTCTTGATATCTTCGAGCGCTGGGGCGGGGCTCTCAACGACCGCGAACTAAACGAAGTGCCAGGTGTGGCGTTTCTGCGGCTGTGGCTTCGACGTGGGACTTTGGAGCCGGTGCTGCTCCGCGAACTGGGCCCGCACGCGCTGACGGGTACATGGTGGGCCGACGGCCGCGCAAGGCTCCGCGCATTTCCACTGGGAGTTGTCGGCCATTGGCCCGCAGGAAACATCGAGATTCAGCCGATCTTGTCCCTGACATGTGCCTTGCTCGGAGGCAATGGCTGTCTGGTGCGCGTGCCGGGCGGACTGGTCGAGGTCACTCGACGCATCCTGGAGAAGTTGCTCGACGTGGACAGGGAAGGCTTGTTAACCAGGCGAATCTTCGCTGCCAGTTTCGATCATTCGCGCATGGAGTTGCACGAAGCAATGGCGCAGAACGCGGACGGCGCCATGATCTGGGGAGGCGCGGAATCTGTTTCGGCGGTGCGGCGGCTGCAATTCCCGCACTGGGCACGTGTGCTAGTCTTTGGGCCACGGCTTTCCGCTGGCGTGATGGACGCCGGGACCTGGGGTAATAGGGTAGAGCGATCTTCGTGGTGCCGTCGTATTGCCCGTGACGTCTGGCAATTCGATCAGCAAGCCTGCTCATCACCTCAAGCGCTCTTCCTGGAACGCGGCGAAGGGTGTGATCCGAACGAGTTTGTGAACGATCTCCGCCAGGCTTTTCAGGAAGAGAACCGGGCGCACCCACGCCAGGAGATCGAACCTTCGCTGGCATCTGCGATCTGTATGGCACGAGCTTCATGGTTACTAGGGAACGAGCGGCCGGACGACGGAGGAAACAAGGCGTTCTTTCCTGCTTCTCCGGATTGGACCATTCTGCTCGGCGCCGGTCCGGAAATGCCCAACCCTACGCAAGGGCGAACGTTGAGCGTGCTGGTAGTAGATGATCTTTTAGAAGTAATCTCAAGATTTGACGGGACCATGCAAACCCTGGGGCTGGGTGTTCGCGACCCAGAGAAGGAAGAAAAGTTGGCGCGAGCCGCTGGGCGAAGGGGTGTGGACCGGATCGTGAAGCTGGGACGGATGCACGTTTTCAGCTCGCCGTGGGACGGAACAGAATTGATTCGTCCGATGGTGCGTCTCGTGCGCCACGTGCAGTCGCAGGACTAGCAAGGAACTGGAGGCGGTCAAGATGGAGCAGGCGGAACTCTTTCTGGAAGGTCTCGATCGCAAGGCGAAGATGTTTGCGCGCCATGCGCGCGCGACCTTTGATGCGAACCGGGAACTGTGCTCGTGGGTACTAAATCCTCTGGCGCGCTGGGCCGAGGCTGCGTACGGAAGCGATGTCTTCGACGTTGCGGCCCGAGGTTACGCGGAGTATTGCATCGGGGTGGCGAAAGCGAAGGGCATCTACGAGCGAGCGGGAAAATATACGCCAGAAAGCATGCCGGAGATCGTCTCACGAGTTTACGAGGATGAAGGCTACATGGTGCCCTACATGTGGGCTGCCGTTCTGATTTACCCGTTCTGGCCATCCATGATCGGGCACATCGCCATGTTTCGCGATGACTTTGTGAGGCGATTGCCGCGGAACGCAACGGTCACTGAATTGGCTGCCGGTCACGGTGTCCTGAGTCTGCTGGCCGCTGAGGAGCGCCCTGACCTGCAGATTGAAGGGACCGATATTAGCCCGCCGGCCGTGGCTGTGGCGAATCGCCTGTTGGACGTATCCGGGCATACAGGCCGCGTTCGGTTCGCGGTAAAGGACGCGTTGAACGGCAATGACGGCGAAGCACGGAGCCAGGGGCTGATTTCCGGGATGCTGGCCGAGCATTTGTCGGATCCCAAGCCTCTTTTTAAGGCGATGGCGGATCGGATCTCGCCAGACGGATTGGTCTACTTCAGCACCGCTCTCGAATCGCCCCAACGCGATCACGTTTTTGAATACAACCTGGAGAGCCAGCCTTTGCAGATGGCCGAGGCGGCCGGCCTGCGCGTGAGCCGACTTGTCTCGGATGCTGCCGCAGTGCCTCCAGGCTCGCGCTTCCTGCCACGCTCAACCGCGATGATTCTGAGGGCGCGGTAATATGACCACGCCGGTGATGACATTCGAGGAAGTGCGCACTGCCTTGAAGCAGCGGTTCCCGATGCTAATGGTCGACACCGTGACTTCGCTGGAGCCGGGCAAGAGCATTCGCACCACGAAGAACGTGACGGGAAACGAAATCCAGTTCATGGGTCATTTCCCCGAACACGCGGTCATGCCGGGAACGCTGATCGTGGAGGCCATCGGTCAATCTGCTTCCATTCTGTTTTCCCGTACAACGGGAACAGGAACCGAGCCAGGAGAGTTCCTGGTGTTGGGATCGATCAATCAGATGAGATTCCTGGTGCCCGTGGTTCCAGGAGACCAACTGGAAATCGATATACAGGTTCTCAAATTCATTGAGGGGTTTGCCCTGGTAGAAGCCGTCGCGACAGTTCGCGATACCGTGGTGGCGAAAGGCAGTCTCGGATTCGCAAGGCGAAGTTTGCAAGCCAATCCTCCGGCATAGAGTTGTTGCTGGCGTTATCAGGCTGGTACACTTCCATGAAGCGGCCGCCGGAATCTGGATTTCGTTGAACTGCCCCCATTTAATTACCACCTCAGAGGAAAGGGACTATGTCTGTACGTCCGTTTACTGAAGCCGATCTTCTGCCGGTAACGGATCTGTACTGGAACTACATGCGCCGGAGGGAAGGCACCGCCCCGCCCTCGGTTCGGTCAACTTTCCGAGAGCTCTACTTTACAAATCCATTTGTGGACACCACATTTCCTCCTCTGGTTTACGAAGGAAAAGATGGGAAGATTGTCGGATTCTTGGGTTGTATTGTCCGCAAGATGTCGCTCTGCGGCCGAACGATTCGTGTCGCTTTTGGCGGCAATCTTGTGGTGAGCCCGGGATCTCGTTCGAATCTTGCCGCGCCTCGCTTGCTGGGAACTTTTATAGCGGGGAGTCAGGACCTCTCGCTGACGGATTCGGCGAACGATCTTTCCCGAAAACTCATCGAGCGACTTGGATTTCGCGCCATTCCCGCGCTCAATATTCATTGGGCACGGCCGCTGCGGCCGACTCGCTACATGGTTTATGCTTTAACCCGCTCAACAAGCCCAGCACTCAGCGCCGGCTTGAAAATTGCTCTGAAACCGTTTTGCAGTCTGGCCGACAGCATGGCTGTGAAGTTCGCTGCTCCCTTTCGCCGGGCCAAATCCCCGCTTCAAGGTACAGAACTTGATATCGACACCCTGCTCCAGTGCATAACCGGTTTCCGCAAGGGGTATTCCTTGTGGCCGGAATATGACGCGCAGTCACTGGGATGGCTTCTCAGTTTCATGGATCACATGCCGGCCCGGGGAAAGCTCCGCAAGATCGTCGTTCGCGATGATAACCAGGCAATTCTCGGCTGGTACATTTACTACGTGAAGCCGGGAGCCGTGGGGGAAGTCGTACAAATCGGCGGCGATCCGAGATCTACCAAGAAGATTCTTTCTCATCTTTTCTATGACGCCTGGGAACAGGGCATGATTGCGCTTCATGGTGTTGTGGATGGCCGGAGGATGGCTGACTTTTCGGACCAGGGTTGCTTCTTCACATGCCGCGGGGGTTGGGCGCTGGCTCATTCGCGCAAGCCCGAAGTGCTGGAAGTCCTCGAACGCGGTGACGGCCTCCTTTCGCGGCTTGACGGCGAGTGGTGCCTGGACCCGGGTGAGTGATCTGCTCCGTGCCGGCTGGCGGGAAGTGGGATCGATATTGACCAGTTCTCCCCCTGCCATACAATGACTACACGTCCTTCACCTGAGGACTAGCCTGCCAATTCTCAAGATGATTTCGACATGCGGCCGCTGATGAAGCCCGTAGGGTTTCGCAGATATGTCGAGTAATCATTCGCAATGGGGGGAAGAAACAGAATGTCAATTCGTCCGCTGGCGCAAGCCGACATCCCGCAGGTGGCCGATCTTTATTGGACGTATATGCTCCGGAGGAAGGGCTCGACTCCGCCAACCTTGCACTCTTTTCTTCGGGAACTCTACTTCGCAAGCCCATTTCTTGACGAAGCGATTCCTTCGCTCGTCTTCGAAGACAAAACCGGAAGAGTTGTTGGGTTCCTGGGCGCGATGGTACGGAAGATGTCGGTCGGCGGCCAGCCCATCAAGGCCGTTTTTGGTGGCAATCTTGTCGTGCATCCGGATTTCCGGGCGGGCCTGGCAGCCCCCAGCCTCCTTGCAACGATGATCGCGACGAACCATGATCTTTCGATGGCAGATTCGGCCAACGACGTATCCAGAAGGATCCTGGAACGGAAGGGCTTCCGCACGATTCCCGCGCTCAACATTCATTGGGCGCGTCCTCTGCGGCCAAGTCGCTACGCGATGTACACGCTGTTCCGTTCGGGAGGTGTCGTCTTCGCCGGGTTGAGATTTGTCGCGAGACCATTTTGCAATCTGGCGGACAGCGTGGCGGCGCGGCTCACCAGTCAATTCCGCCAGATCAAGTCTCCTCTGCACGGCGCTGACCTTGATGTCGAAACGCTGCTGCACTGTTTATCGCAATTTCGCAACGGATACTCGCTGTGGCCCGAATACGACTCCTACTCGCTGCAGTGGCTGCTGGACTTCATGAAACGGAGGCAGACGCGAGGCACTCTCCGCAAAGTCCTGGTCCGCGACGCCAGCCAGGCAATCGTCGGCTGGTACATCTATTATGTGAAGCCGGGAGCGGTAGGGGAAGTCGTGCAGATCGGCGGCGAGCCGAAATTTACGAAGGACGTTCTCAGCCATTTGTTTTATGACGCCTGGGAGCACGGAGTGGTCGGTCTTCACGGAGTCGTAGACAGCCGGCGGATGGCGGACTTCTCGGACCAAGGTTGTATCTTTACTTGCCGCGGTGGGTGGACTGTTACCGCGTCCCGCAAGCCCGAACTACACCGACTACTCGAGCGTGGCGAGGGGATGTTGTCTCGCCTTGACGGCGAATGGGCCCTCGATCCGGGCGATTGATCTCTCGCGCTTTTGGTCTGCGGACAAGCACGCCGGCGTCGAATCCGGCTCGCGATCTTCAGGACGCAGCGATTTCCTCCAGCGTCCTCTGCAAGTCATCGATGGTCTGGGCCATAGCCTCCGGGGTGAACAGGTCCGGATTGTATTGGGCGCGGCCGAGCAGGCCTTCCACGCGATCGCTAAGCTCGAGATACAGATCCCATCGCGCTCCGCCACTTTCCACATCCATATAGGTCATGCTCCAACCTGGCGGAAGCTGAGGCACGTCGGGAGCAACCGATAGCGCAACCGTGAAGAAGGGATGACGGCTGCGATCGAGTTTGACCTGAAGTGCTTCGGCGATCATCGCGAGGGGCACGTCATCATTTGTGATGGCGCCCAGAGTCACTTCCCGAGCTTGGCGCAACAATTCTCGGAACGGCGGCTTGCCGGCAAGGTTGATTCGCAGTGCCACGGGATTGAGGAAATATCCGATGGATCGTTGGACTTCGGTTTCCTTGCGGCCGGCGGGCGCTAACGTCCCCACGATAATGTCCTCTTGGCCCGTGTAGTGATGCAGCAATGAAACGAGCGCGGAAAGCAGGATCATGAAGAGGGTCACCCCCTCGCGGCGGCCCAGATCTTTGAGAGATTGAGATAGCGCCGGGGGGAGCGCAAAGGCATGCATCGCGCCGCGAAAGGTTTGCTCAGGCGGGCGCACACCATTGTTCGGCCATTGCAGAATCGGCAACTCGCCGGCGAGATGTTTCTGCCAATATGCCAGTTGACTCTCCGTATTCTTGCCACTGAGGCTCCGACGCTGCCAGCACGCGAAGTCCGCATATTGAGTTTCTAACTCCGGCAACGGAGACGGTTTGCCTGCCGCGAAACTCTCATAGAGGGTGGTGAGTTCGGAAGGGAAGATGTCAAAGACGGTGATACCGTCAACGATACTTTGGTGAGCGCTCAAATAGAGGCGATGTTCGGACTTGTCCAAAGTAATCAGCCGGGCTCGCAAGAGCGGCCCTTGTTTCAGGTCGAACGGTTTGCTGGCGTCTTCATTTGCCAGATCCTGCGCCTTCTGTTCCCGATCGCTCTGTGGCAAGGTTCTGAGATCAGAGCAAGGCAATGGGAAAGGTGCGGGCGGGTGAATTTTCTGCACGGGCTTTCCCGCCACCGTTTCAAAGGTCGTCCGCCAAATCTCGTGACGCCGCATGATTTCCGTCAGGCATCTTTCGAGCACAGCCGGATCGCAGGTTCCCAGGCGGTGAATGGTGATGGATTCATTGTGCAGCGGCACCCGCTTACCTGCGGACTGATCGAGAAGCCAGACCTGCTCTTGTGCTAACGCCAAAGGAGGCGAAGTTTCTCTTGGAGGGCGCTTGAATTCAGATCCGTCAGGTGCGGTGGATGAATGGTCTCCTCCCCGCATCTGTAGTTCGAGCAGTCGCCGCTTAGCCTCGGAAAGGCGTGGTTCCTTGTGCATCCAGGTTTCTGATTTCCGGTTAATTGACGGCGTGAGATGCCTGAAACCGCACTGGCAACGCGATCAGCCCTCTGAGCCCCAGGTTATTTCGCCACGCCAAAGTTCCTGGCTGCAATTCCAGGTCGGGCAGGCGGCGAATCAACGCCTCAAACACTTCCGTTCCCTCGACGCGTGCCAGCGCCGCACCGAAACAGAAGTGGGCAGCGTATCCAAAGGCGAGATGCCGATTATCCATCCGGGTGGGATCAAAGCGGTCGGGTTCAGGGAAACGCTCCGGATCGCGATTCGCCGCCGCCATCACGGCCATGACCGCTTGCCCCTTGCGAATTGTTTTGTCTCCCAAGTCAACATCGTGCGGCGCGAGTCTTCCGGTGTGTTGGCTTGGGCTTTCGTAGCGCAGCATTTCTTCCACCGCCGCCGGGATCAGTGAGGGATCTTGCCGCAGCCGTTGCATCTCTCCGGGATTGCGCAACAGAGTTAACACACCGTTGCCGATCAGATTCGTTGTGGTTTCCAGCCCGCCGACCATAGTTACGATGCTATTGGCGACCACCTCTTCCTCGGTCAACTGGTCGCCATTGACTTCCGCAGTCATGAGGGAGTGAACCAGCCCCTCGCGCGGACGATCCTTCATCCGGCGAACCGCATCTCGAAAATAGAGAGTCATATCCTGCACGGCCCGCAGCATGCGCGGAGCGTGCTCGGGATTGTGCTGAAAGTTTCCCAGCATTTCCGCGAAGTCCGAAGACCATGCTTTCAACTGATGGCGATCCTCCTCCGGGACGCCCAACATCTCGGCGGTCACGATGGCCGGCAGCGGCTCACCCAGATCGTGGATGACGTCCATGTGACCCTGATCCTGCACTTTGTCGATGAGCCGATTTACGATCTCGCGAATATGTGAGCGCAACACCGCGACACGGCCGGGGCTAAACGCATATGACGCCAGACTACGCAGACGGGTGTGCGCCGGAGGATCCATAAACAGCATCTGCTTCACCATCAACTGGGCGATGGGCCCCATCTCGGAGAGTCCCATCGCTTTTAGTTTTTCTGGAGTATGCGTGCGATCGGCGGAGAAAGTTAGCAGCACTTCCAGCACATCGGCATAGCGGGTCACAACCCAGGTGTGGAGAAAAGGATCCCAGTGCACGGGATCTTCAGTGCGAAGGCGGCGGAACAGAGGATAGGGATTCGCGAGTACGTCCGGGTCGAGCAGATGATAAAGACTGAGAGCACTGGCCCCGGTGCTTCTGGAAATAGCGCCGTCATTGGAACCGCTCATGCGCTGGCCTGTTCGGTGTTCACGGCGAGTAACCGCTGCGCCTCCTCTTCAGTCATGGCGTCGAGCTTGGCGACGATCAGGCGCTCCACTTCGGCGGCCAGATCCGCCACTGTGGGGTGATCGAAGAGCTTCAACAAGGAAATGTCTACGTGGAAAGCGTCGCGCAAACGGGCGATCACTTGTGTTCCGAAGAGTGAATTTCCGCCGAGGTAGAAAAAATTATCTTTCGCTCCGACTCGCTCCAAACCCAAGAGGGACGCCACAATCGCCGCCACACGCTTTTCCGTGGGCGTACGGGCGCCCTGGAAGGCTTCATCCCGCAGAGTATTCTCGTCCGACGGCGCAGGCAGCGCGGCGCGGTCGATTTTTCCGCTGGAACCGATGGGCAGGGCATCCAGCCTGACGAACATTGCCGGCAGCATGTAGTCCGGAAGATCCTTGGATAGGAAATCGCGGAGTTCACTGATCGGCGGCAAATCGGACCGCGGTACAACATAGGCCACCAGTTGCTTCTCGCCCGCGCTATTGTCGCTGGCGACGATCACGCTCTCGCGGATCGCCGGATGCCGGTTGAGGACTCCCGCTATCTCATTCAGTTCGATCCGGTAGCCATTGATCTTCACCTGCTCGTCAGCCCGACCGCGAAATGCGATTTGGCCATCCGGAAGGTAGCAGCCCAAATCGCCGGTTCGATACAGCCTGGCACTCGCGCTCCGGGGATGTTTGACGAAGCGCTCCGCAGTTTGTGACGGATCGTTGAGGTAGCCCCTGGCTAGACCGGCTCCTCCCACATAGATCTCGCCAACTTCTCCCTCGGGTACTTGTTCCATCTTGCTGTCGAGGACGAGAACTTCCGTATTGTCGATGGCTCTGCCAATCGCGGGCAATCGCGTCTCATCTTTCTGCCGCGAGACCGCTGCCGAAGTTGCCACCACCGTACACTCGGTGGGACCATAATTGTTAACCAAAGTGAAGGGAAGATTGGCCGGAGGATAGCTGTGCAGTGTGTCGGCCCCGGTCAATAGATAGCGCAGACTCGTTTCTTGCGGCCATGTCAGTTTGAGCATCCTCTCGGCCAGAGCGGTCGGGGCAAAACTGATCGAGATTTTCTCACGCACGAGCCAGTCGCGAAGCTTCTCGGGATGGGTGCGGGTCTCATCGTCCACGATATGGATGCTCGCTCCGGCAGCCAGATAAGGCCAGAGCTCCCATACGGCCGCGTCGAATCCTATCGACGCCAACTGGGTCGCGCGATCTGCCGCCTTCACGCCAAACGCACCGTTATGCCACAGGATCAGGTTCAGCAAACTATCGTGGCCAATCGCCACGGCCTTGGGTGTTCCCGTTGAACCCGAAGTGTAAATCACGTAAGCCAATTGATCAGGAGCGATCGACAACAGCGGCGCTTCCGACGAGCAGCGACTGATCTCAGCGGCGCTGCGATCAAGCGCTACCAGCTGAGTGCCTGCTTCAGATAGGGAGCCTATGAGACTCGAATGAGTCAAAACTGCGGATACCTGGGCTGCCCTCAACATCGTTTGCAAGCGACGGCTCGGAGTCTTCGGTTCCAGGGGCAAATACGCACAGCCCGACTTCAGGACCGCCAGGGCGGCGACAGGAAAGTCCAGGGATCGCTCCAGGCAGAGGCCCACAATACTGCCAGGCATGAGACCCTGGGCGCAAAGATAATTCGACAATTGATTGGAGCGGAGGTCTAACTCCCGATAAGTGAGATAGTTAGATCCAGCTCGGACTGCCAGCGCTTCGGGCGTGGCATGGGCTTGGCGGTGAACTATGTCAGGTACGCAAACACGCGAGAGCTCTCTGGCTGTGCTATTCGCCATACCCGAGCTTACTCCTTTCAATAGCTGAACAAACTGTATTGAGATTGGGCATTTGGGAGAACCGCATTAATCGAGATCAGGGCTGCAGGGGATACAGCCCGCTTATTATGCCGTTAATTATACATGACTCCGGATGCACGCACACAAAAACAAGAAGGCGACGGGCTATTGCGATTGCTGTTTTTCGAGTTACAAGCTGGAATCACCATCAAAAAGCGAGGGTTCCCAGGCCGCCGGTTTACTCAGCCTTTGGGCAAGAACTGGGTTGCCAGCCTTGTAGAAGTAGAGCCAACTGGACAGATCCCGGCGGAGCGGGGAAGCACACTCCAACGCCTTCTCCAATTCGAGGGGTAGCCCAATCAATTCGAGCATGTGGATCGATTGCAGCCGGCAGCGAGTCATCGCTGCCCGCAGCATGGTTATGAGCAGTTCGGACTCTAATTTCTGGTCCAGGCACTGAAAATCAACCAGGCGCATTCGCCTGAGCCCAATCGGCTCGTAATCGTAGTGCAGGAACACTGAGTAAGCCACTAACCTGGAGTTACTTTCCACAGTGTAGATCCAGGCCCTGTTCTGCTGGAGTGCGAACTTGAAGTGCCATTGCAATGCTTCTCGATTACGAACGGCGAGCAGCACGTTAGATTTTTTCTTGCGCAAATCCGCCCAGAACGATTCGAAGCGATCGTCAAAGGTGCGACCGGAGACGACTTCGGCTGCGCACCTTTTCGCGCTCAGAGGACTTCTCGCGATTAAATCGCGAAGAAAAATGCCAGCGGCCGCTGGATAACTGAGTGGCTTTCGTATTGCGCCCAACCCCCACATCGCTCCCCACTTTTGCCGCAAGAAGCTCTCCATGAAGCCCGGGTAATCCGTAATCCAAAAGCGTGCCCGATCCCAGGCGCCCTGCGGCACCGGAATGCCCTCAAAGATCTTGTACGCATCGGCCGACTGCTTGTTTACGGTCGTGCTCAGGAAAAGATCCACGTTCGGTTGCTGGAAGTAAGTTCCCAGAAGCAGCGGCGAATAAGCACGGTAAGGCGTATCGACCACCCACGCTCTGGTTGTAGCAGCCAACAGACTCTTGCCTTCGAATTCGTAATTCATGGGCACATTGCCGAGGTAGCCGACGATTGCGCCTTCATCGTTCTCCAGCACCCATCCCATCGGAAACGTGTCTTTGATTTCGCGGTGGGCCGGATTGTCGGCCCACAGATGCGCCCATCCCGAGTAGTCCTCGACATGGAGCTCGAACCGCGCTGCCAGTGCGGCTATTTGGGTGTAATCCTCAAACCGAGCCTGGCGCAGCTTCGGTGGCCCTTGCGGCCTCGAGCCAGATGCAGGATGATTTTGAGGATCGGCCTTCATGAACGGACTTGTACGCACTTGGATTCTAAAAGAGGGGGCCTGAGACGTATGGACACAATACTGTTTGCATTGATGCAAAAGAGCATTGAACGGTAGCGGGGCCGACCGCGAACCTTGAGCATCCCCACGGGAGGATCGATTATACACTCGTTCGAAACGAATCTGGATATTACGATCGGCGCATATTCTCCTGCACGAGGTTTCCGAGAGGGGCAGCGCGGAGGCCGCAAAACGCCCGATAGACGCGGTCCGAGCTAGTTCAAAGCGTTCCGCCCTCGGGGTCAGACCCTAGAAAGGAATGTCCTCGTCAGTGATCGGGCCAGCGCCAGCCGGCTCGGGCTCAGGTGTGCGTTGGTCGAAGTTATTGCCTCCACCGCTGGAGCTGGAGGAAGATGAGCTGCGCGAGCTGCCACTGAAGTCTCCGCCACCGCCGCCTTCGCCACGCCCACCCAGCAGGATGATGTCGCTGGCTACGACCTCGGTCATGTACTTCTTCTGGCCAGAGGTCTTGTCGTCCCAGGAACGGGTTTGCAGGCGTCCTTCAATGTAGACCTTGCCGCCCTTCTTGAGATACTCGCCGGCGATCTCGGCCAGTCGCTGCCAGAGCACAACGTTGTGCCACTCGGTGCGGTCCTGCCACTCTCCGGCCTTGTCTTTGAAGCGCTCGTTGGTGGCAATCGTGAGCTTGGCCACGGGCGTGCCCTGCGGCGTGTATTTGATTTCGGGATCTTTCCCCAGATTTCCGATCAGTTGAACCCGGTTCAGACTCTTGCCAGCCATAGCGATGCTCCTTTGCAGGGGTTCACTATAACAGAATGAGCCCGGTGGAGATCGTGCCACCGCTCACAAACTCCTCGGAAAGTTTCATTTCGGGATGGTCGAGGCTGTCCCACTCGTCGCGGTTTTCGACGAGTGGGTGCCACGGCGCTCAATCCCTGCTCGTTCTTCACCGACACCCAGTGTGAACCGTTGGTCTCTCACCTCGACACAACGCTGATAGCCCGAGGGTAAGCAATCATGTATGGAGAGCCTGCAGCCTGTTTGTAGCCGGTGGCGGTCACTTTGAACGCATACAGCCGTCCGGAAGAGCTGATGCCGTACAGGTGGTTGTGAGTGTCCCATTTGAGCTGAGTCATCCGGTGCTCGGTTATGAACCCTGTATAAGCAGTGATCGGATTGCTGCCATTGAAGAAAAACACCTGCAATCCGGCGTCTCCCCCAACCGCCAGCAGATTACCCGCCGGCGACGCCGCCATATCGTTCAGGTTACCGACCTCGGAAGTGATCATATTCTGGTACGTGCTATGGGTCGTCAGGTTTCCGGAACCGTCCGCGGTATAGACGCCAAGCCATGCCGGAGGGCTGGGAGGTCCAGTGGTCTCCAGATACATCGCGACCGCGAGGTTGTTTGCCGGGCCAGCGGCAGCCATATCCAGACAATAGTCGCCGTTGGGATAGGTAGGAATTGGAATGTTCACATTCAGCGGTGTCAGCGTTCCATTGCTGCTTCGACTGAAGCCATAGTCAAAGGTACTGTCCTGAAAGCAGCCGAAGCCGTACGCATACTGATTGCTCGCCGCAAAAAGGAGTTCGCCGTAGGCGATGCTAACGCCTGTGGACCCGGCGTAGGCGAGAGCGCCGGTTGCTGAGTTCTTCGTAAAGAACTGGAACTGGTTGTCGCCGGTGCCATCAAGAGCTGCCGCGTATAGCGTTGAGCCTGTGTGGTCAAAGACCAAGCTGGCGCCCACAGTGCCGTCGAATGGGTAATACTGCGCCGCATTGATGGATGACACCTTCTTGAGCGCGCCATTCGAACCGATGGAGAACGAATAGATGTAGACCCCATCTGAAACGAAGAGCCAGTGCGCGGTATTCGCCAGTCCGGTCACGAATTGCGTGTTGCTGGTCCAGAAGGGCGACCCCGGAAGCTTGGTGAGCGCTCCGTCGGAGGCGGCGCTATAGCCATCAAGCTCGGAACTAGTACTGGTAGGGTTGGTGACTACATACACGTAGGCATTGGGAGAAGTGCTGGGTTGCGACGCAGCGGAATCTTTCGTGGCGTCCACCTGAGCGGATGCCACGGCCGTGCACAAGACGATCGTGTAGAAAACGACAAGACAAGTGGCTGGTTTGAGTGAGAATTTCATGTGTGTTTCTGCCCCTCCAATACGAAGTAAAGATTCGCCAACGGCTTTGCGTCGATTGGAACCTGGATAGGGGGCGGAGAGCCGAATCGCGCGAACCTCAGATGCGGACTGGCTTCAGAAAGGTTGGTTTTGCCGGGATTTGCAGAACCGAAGGAGGGACGAGATACCTTCCTGCACCTCGAACGATGGTTTTTCCAAGTCGTCCGCCCTTAGGTTATAATCCGGCGCATGCCTCCTGCACCCGGCGCCACCAAAGCAGTTGGAATGGTTCCCGACGAGCTCAAGTTTGAACCGAAGTCCAAAGGCCTCGCTACCCCGCGCAAGAAGAAACCGAAGGAATTGGCTGTCATTACCGAATGCTGCACCGGATGCGCCGGCTCCCCTGCCTGCGTGGAATATTGCCCGGTGGAGGACTGCATGTTCTGGGTGCCCGACGAAGACCATCCGCCGTTCGGCCGCATTCAGATCGATCCCATCCTGTGCATCGGCTGCAAGAAGTGCCTGAGCAAGGGCCCGGATGGCTGCTTCCTCGACGGCTGCCCGTGGGACGCCATTGCCATGGTCGATACGGTGGAAGTGGAAAAAGAAGTCGGGCCGATGGCGATTTGAAGGGCAGCTTTTAGCCTTTAGCTGTTAACTCTTAGCGCATCCCAAAAAACGTTGTCATCCTGAGAGGAGTTGCGGAATTCACGAAGTGAATTCCACAACGGAGTCGAAGGATCCCTACCCGCTTGGCGGCACTCACTTCACGCAGGTATTTCCACGCCGTACAATTCTCTCAGTCATCAGCAAGCTCATCCTTCAGTTGCAGCAAGTCCCACTTGTTGCCGTAGAGATCCTCGAAGACGGCGACCGTTCCATACGATTCCTCGCTCGGCGGACGGACGAACTTCACGCCGCGTTCGGTCATGGCGCGATAGTCTCGCCAGAAGTCGTCGGTGTGAAGAAACAGGAAGACGCGCCCACCAGTCTGGTTGCCGATGCGGCTGGCCTGTTCGGGACTGACTGCTCTGGCGAGCAGCAGATCTGTGCCGGTCGATCCGGGAGGCCGGACGCGTACCCACCGCTTTCCTTCGCCGAGGTCGGTGTCCTCGACTACTTGGAAGCCGAGCGACTGCGTGTAGAACTGGATCGCCTCGTCGTAGTCGCGGACTACCAGAGCTATGTAGCCTAGTCGTTGCGTCATAACTATCGGACGGAACCCCGCGCCTTTTAAGAAGATTCACAGCCCGCGGGTGGGGCGCTCCCGCTACAGCAGGCAGGATGTCGGCCCTACTTATTCACCGCGCTTCTATCGCGGATTGCTTTTTCCGTCTCTTCCGCTTGGCGGCGAACGTCGTTCGAAATATCCGGCAAATCGCGTTCGTACGGACGAATTGACGGCAGATCCTCGATCTGCCCCACGATATATAGCGCCCGCAGCGCTTCCCACACCTGTTCGGTTCCGGGATCGACCACGGCTACCTCGCCGCCAGTCTTCACGTTTGCGCCCGGTTGCGAGACGGAGCGGATGCGTCCGGGAATCGGAGAGCGGATCTCGACCGCTACCGTGGAATTTGAAGGCGCTAGTTTTGCCAGCAATCCGCCCTGATGGACGGATGTGCCGGGACGGTCGGAGTCGACGACGCGACCATCTACGGGCGCACTGATCTGTGCGGGTTGCAGTAGCGCCACAATCTGCGGGCGGCCGCGTGCGTCTCCGAAGCGCACCAGCGATAGCGCCGCGTTCCCGCGCACCATGGGCGATGGATCAGCCAGCAGTTTCAGCAGGGCCTCGTGAAATCCAGCGCCTGCGGTGTCGAGACCCATGACCCAGGCATCAGTGTTGCGCACCTCTTCTACAGGATCGCTCGCCAACCGGATGAGGTCCGGATACCACGGTTTGACCGCGGGATCTGGGGCTGGCTTGCCAAACCTATCCTGCCGTCCCATGCGATCGCCAATCTGAACCAGCGCGTGCTGTATATGACGCGGTTTCTTATCGTCGTGCAGATACTCAGTCATCTGCGGGTCGGAGAGATGCCGCCCGAACCATGTATTCCACCAGAACAGAAAAGGCATCAGCACGATCAGCCATCCGGTGGCAAAGAAGAGAATCTTCTGGGTGCGTGACATGCTGCGCTTGGACTTGGAAGCGGAGTCATCCGCTGCGGGAGTTGGAATGTTCGTCTCTGATTGAACCGACATGGAATCTCGAAAGGGAACTATAACAGAACCGCTTTACTCCACGTCCGCGTCGAGCACGCGCTCCTGCTCCAGATAGTGCGACATGGCGTACTGCGCCAGAAGCGGCGTCTGCAGCCGGATTTCAGCGCCAACCCATTCGCCCTTGGCGTGGGGAGCATCCGGCGGATGCTTGCACCCTCCGCCGCTGCCGAACTGCGGGCCGAAGCCGGCGCTCTGAATCTGATCAAACTGCTGGATCTCGCGCCACGCGGCGTCGCCGATCGTGCCGGAAACGTCGATCTTGAGCTTCAGGACGGACATGCAAATCTATTTCACCACAGAGCCACAGAGTCACAGAGAAAATCCATACGTTCTGATGTTGGATTGCGCTCGATTCTACGATCTATTTTCCTCCGTGTCTCTGTGTCTCTGTGACTCTGTGGTGAATCGCTTTTTATTGCTCTTAGCTATGCGGAAACCACTGGTACAGCATGAAGTATACGATGACACCCGTGACAGAAACATACATCCAAAGCGGCCAGGTCCAACGCGCAATCGCGCGATGTGCCGGGTAACGAGCCCGGAGGCCCCGGCTCAGCGTGATGATCACCATGGGCACAATGACGATCGCCAGGACTACATGAGGCACAAGGACCAAAAGATAGATCGCATGCCACACTCCTTTACGGAGAAAACGGATTTCTCCGACGTGGGCGTGAAAGTAGAGATAGCAAGCGAGAAACAAAGCCGACGAAACGATTGCCGCGATCATGCACGCGCGATGTGCGGCGAGCTTTCCGCGAATGATCAACCTGCGCCCAATCAACAGCAACACGGCGCTCGCCGCGTTCAGACTCGCAATCAAAGCAGGGAAGAACGCGAATTGTTCAGGGATCGAATTTCCGACGATCAAGCAGCAGGCCTCGTGCTGCGGCGGTTCACCATCAGAAATGCTAACCCGAACATGACCAACGAAAACAGAAGCAGGGTTGCGACTGCGGAAGGCAGCGGAAATGTTGTCTCGGCGCCTGGATAAAGCAGCCCTCGTAGTGCTTCGACTCCGTAGGTCAGCGGATTCAATCGCATGATCACGCGAATCCAGCCCGAGGCGCCCTCCAAAGGAAACAGCGAGCCCGATAACAGCCAGAGAGGGATCAGGAACAGGTTCACGATGCCGTGAAAGGCCTGCGAAGAATCCATGGGCCACGCGATCGCGAACCCAAGCGCGGTCAAGGCGAATGACACGAGGAAAACCACTACTGCCGCGAGCAGCACCTGAACCAGTTCGAGATGCACTCCGGCGAAAGGCGCAAAGATCAGAAAGATCATGCCCTGGACCGCCGACAGAGTCGTGCCGCCGAGAACTTTGCCGAGAACAATCGCCGATCGCGGAACCGGAGCGACCAGCACCGAAAGCAGGAAGCCTTCCTTGCGGTCCTCAATCACCGACATCATCGTGAAGATCGAGGTGAAGAGCACAATCATGATCAGGGCGCCGGGATAGAAATAATCGAGATAGTGCTGCTGCCCCGGCCCGCCGCCCGACCGAAACGAAGTGCCGAAGCC
Organism: uncultured Acidobacteriaceae bacterium; assembly: GCA_963844525.1. GTDB lineage: Bacteria > Acidobacteriota > Terriglobia > Terriglobales > Acidobacteriaceae > Sulfotelmatobacter. Next base: position 756,758 of record CAWJOM010000001.1, read on the forward strand.
CGAGCCGATGACCAGCCAGAATACGAGCGGCGATGCCAGCACACCGATTACGCGTGTGGGCTGGCGGTAAAAGCGCACAATTTCCCGCCACCAAAGGGTGAACGCCGGCAGCATGACGCCCGCCGATGCCGGCATCATCGGTCGTGCCAAAGTCGTTGCCTGAGTCGCCATCTCTTAAGTCGCTTTCGCTGCGGGAGCTTTTGCAGGCGGAGCTTCCTTCTTGCCGAGCATTCCACGGTCACGCATTTCCCAGAACGCGTTCAGCAGGAAGCATCCGGACAGTGTGAGCAGGATCAGCGTCATGAACAGCCCGTCCATGGTGACCGAAAATGGAGAGAGCACGATCATTCCGCTCACGAAAATCCATACGATGCCCACCAGGGGCACCAGACCGAGTACGAGAGAAAGCACCAGAATCATTGGACGCAAGCTACCTCCTCTTCTTCTTTGGTTTCGCTTCTTCGAGCACTGCTTCGCGCTCTTCACTCCAGAACTTGTGGCCCGTGCGGTGGATGAATACATCTTCCAGCGCGGGCTTGCTGACGGAAATCGCCTGGATCTCTCCGGGAAATGCTTCGACCACATCTGGAACGAAGCGGTGGCCACCTTCGCGTTCAATGCGAACCTGGCTGCCCATGACGGTTGCTTCCACATGGAAATGGTCGCGAATGTGTTCGGCAAGCAGGTTGGCATCGTGCGCGGCGTCGAGCATAATCACGTCGCCGCCGATTTCGCTCTTCAATTCCGCCGGCGTTCCCAGGGCGACTAGATTTCCCTCATTCATGATGGCCAGGCGATCGCAGCGCTCAGCCTCTTCCATCAAGTGCGTCGTGACCAGCACGGAAACGTGCTCTTCGTCGCGCAACATTTGCAGGTATTGCCAGAGATCGCGGCGGGCGCCCGGATCGAGGCCGGTCGTGGGCTCATCCAGCAACAGCACTCCGGGATGGTGCAGCAGGCCCTTGGCCAGTTCGATGCGGCGCTGCATTCCGCCCGAGAACGTCTCGACGCGTTCCTTGGCGCGGTCGGCCAATCCGACGCGGGTGAGAATCTCTCCCACGCGTTGTTTGAGCGCCGATCCGCGCAGGCCGTAGAGATGTCCCTGGTGCCACAGGTTCTCGTATGCCGTGAGCTTCGCGTCAACACTCTGGGCCTGAAATACCACGCCGATCTGACGCCGAAGACTTGCTGGGTCCTGCGCCGCATCAAAGCCCATCACGACTGCCCGGCCTGCCGTGGGATTCATGAGCGTGGAGAGGATACGGAATAGAGTGGTTTTGCCGCTGCCATTGGGGCCGAGCAATCCAAACAGTTCCGCGGGCCGCACGTCGAAAGAGACGCCATTCAGCGCGGTCCGATTCTCGTAGCGATGGACCAGGTTCTGTACGGAAATAACGGGCGCGGCTGTCGGCACGGTTTCCGGTCTTTCAGCGAGCGCCGACACTTTTGAAACCAAAGGAGACTCCGGGGACTGCATCCAGTCTACGACATCTCATCGAATGTTAGGACAGTTAGCAAGTTTCAGTTTTGCCGGCTCAAGATCGTCGAGCTTCGCTCGACGACAGCCGAGGGCGGCTGTTTCCACATGAGTATTACGGCGAATCGGCGCGTCTTATGCCGCCGAGGGATCGCGTTGTGCCTGCGGCAATCTCTCCTCGAAGGCGACTGGAACATGCCTCCAAACCTGAATCGCCAGGATCACAGTAGTCGCGAGCAGAAGTGCCCCAACGGCGACGTGAGCTACGGTTGCCACTACCATGGGAAGTTCCGGCTGCACGGCATCCCGGCCCCACGACACGCGAGTCAGGAATGCGGTAAAGCCGAGGCAGAGTTGGGCGATCACCAGTGACAACATCAGAATGGCAGGCCGGCGAACCGCCTCGATCTGCGAATAGGCCGTCAAGGCGCGCACTGCGGCCCAGGCCAGCACGAACGACACCACTACGGCGTGTACCACGTGAGGCCACCAGCTAAGGCCGTGGTGGCGGAACATGGCTCCCAGAATCAGCTGGACGTAGAGAACGAAGATCGAAAGCAGCGTTAGCGTGAAAAGGCTGGGACGTCGCTGGTCAAACTCCACACGCGGCTGCTCCTCGACCCATTTCTGTCCGGTGAACAAGGCCATCGCCACCGCAATGCAGAAGAATGTTTGCGCCAACGCCGCATGCGCGGACGAAATCGGCGGAGGGAGAAAGAACAGAACAGTCAGGCCGCCTAGCACTCCTTGGGCAAGTACGGTTCCCAGCGCGGCCAAGGCAAGAACCCGCATCCAACGCCGCTTTTCCGTACGCCATGTCCAGACCGCCAGAATAATCGTCAGCAGCCCGGCAACTTGCGCAATCATGCGGTGCGTGTGCTCGAACTTCACGCCGCCGACTAGTTTCGGAATTTTGTACCAGGAGCCGAACGAGGTCGGCCAGTCCGGCACCGAGAGTCCAGCATCGTTGCTGGTGACCAGCGCTCCCGCAACGATGAGAAGAAAAGTCCAGCAGGCAAGAACGACAGCGAGCCTGTGATGCCCGCGATTGTAGGTTGTCGCGATGGCTTTCAGAGTAGTGCCCCTTGGGTCAGGAGGTCTGCCACGTTGGAGAGGAGACCACCCTCGGCTTAGGAGGGCAGGGCAGGCCGCGCAGTGAGAGCGGCCTGCTCCGTCCAACCCGGTATTTTACCACCGACCCCGCTACTCAGCCGCTGGCTTGAAGGTTTGATCTACGGTCTTGGTGTCTTTGGCGGCGACCGTAACTTTCTGAGTTTGTTCGCCCAGCTTTTCCTGCACGAACGCGATCGTGTAGTCCCCCGGCGGCAGGCCCTTGATCTCATACTTGCCATCTTTGCCGGTGACCGCGTAGAACGGGTTCTTCACCACGTTGATGTACATCTTCATCCATGGATGCTGGTTGCACTTCACAGGCAGCATGATCTCTTCGCGGGCAAAAGTCTTCTCGATCGCCGGAGACGATGGAGGCTGCGACTCGTTCCACTCGCGGTTGTCCTTGGGCGTGGGATGGATGTTGTGCGTAGTCGGATCGTCATTCTTGATCTGCACGGTTTGGCCGGCCATCACGCCGAGCACGTGGGGATGATACTTGCAGCCACTCTGATCCAGGACGACGGGATCCTTGGGGACATCAAAGGTGCGGCTCCCCAGTCCGTCTTTGACATAAACAAAGACGTTGGCAAGATCTCCGCCGCTGACGACTTCGTTCTCGGCCTCGTTCGCGCCCTTGCAGCCGGGATCCTGACTCATATCGATTTTCGATGCCTTAGGCACCGGGCCGTCAAACTTCACGGTGCCGTTGATCGTGGCCACAGTTGCCGGATCGATCGGCGTCGCGGGCTGCGCGGGGGCCGCCGACTCTGCGGGAGCGTTGCTCGATTGCTCGGTATTTTCTTTCTTGCTGCACCCCGCCAGGATCAAAAGCGCGCATAGTGCCAGCGCGCCGACCGTAATTCTCGTCCAACCTGTCTTCTTATTCATGATGTCGCCTTTCTTTGAAGTGGTAGCGCCGGCGTTTCGCCGGCTGTCGCGCGAGCATCATGCCCGCACCCTGAAAGCGAACAAACTGCAAGAGCATTCACCGAACCGATCATTCTAACGCGAACCAACTAACGCGAACCAGCGACCGCGAACTAGCTATCGCGAGCCGCCGCTCGCAGTTGGATGCGATTCGACCGCTGCCTGTTTACGATTACTCGAAGGCTGAATCGCTGCCTTCGCCCTCGGCATGGAAGCCGCCACCCGCCGCTGTTCTTCCGGAGTCAATTGGAAGATGTAGTCGGTCAGCAGTTTCCGATGATCTCCCTCGAAGCCGTGGAACGTTGGTGGAGTCGGTCCGGCAAAAACCCACTGATCGTTCTCTTTCTTGAACAAGCCGGATGGCATCGACGTGCCCGGGCTGACCGCCTGCGGATCGGTAATCCAGCGTTCCACCCAGTCAGGTTTCAACCTGTCCTTTGCCAGCAAGAAGTTCGGTGCAGTCGCGATCTTATCGTGAGACGGATCGCCCGTAGCATGGCACTTCAGACAAGGTGCCGCCGTGCTCGAGAAAAGGCTGCGCGCCATGTCCGTTTCTTTGGCCGTGAGCGTCGGCACCTCTTCCGGAATATACGGAAGCGGTTGCTGCGATAGCGCTTCAAAGAAGCGCACGAGTTTTCGCAGTTCAAGATCCGAGAATGAGAACGTAGGCATGCGAACCTTCAAATACGGACGCACGCCGTTGCGGTTGGTGTCGGTGATGCTGAGCGCCGGATTCGCCAGGAATTTCCGCAGCCACTCAGGATCTACGCGAGCGCCTTCCGTCAGCAACTTCGGCGGCAGTTGCTCCTGCACATCCTGGTACTGCTTCAGCCCCATCAGAATCGTTTGCTGCCCGGGAATGAACTGGTGACATCCCATGCAGTTGTACTTCTTGACGATCCACCAGCCTTCCTGAATATCGTGACGCGCGTCGCCGGGCTTGTATTGGTAGCTCTGGGGCAGGGAAGTCTCCTGGCTGCCCATCAGGAAGGTCGTCAGATCCTGCACCTGATCCTTCGTGAGGTGCAGGTTCGGCATGCGCAGAGCTTCGGTCTCGCCTTTCACCTTGCCTTGATCGTAGACATTGGGTTCGGCGAGTTTGTGCTCGAAGAATCCCTTGTGGTCGTACCAGGGTTCCGTCGCCGGACCACCCGGCAGGCGGGCCAAATCGTCCTTGTCTTTAATGGGTTCGGCACCCTTACCGCCCCGCTGCGCAACTTCGGTGAACAACGCGAAATCCAGACGCTCGATCGGTTTGCTGCCTTCGTACGTTAGCTCCGTACCGATGCGTCCTTCGTCTTCCATGCCTGAAATCTCATGGCAGCCGCCGCAACCGTAGTACCGGACCCACTTCTTGCCCTCCGCCTTGAGCGCCGGATCATCCATGAAGGAAGCATCCGGATATGCCGAGGGCTCCTGCTTCTTCTGCGTCATCAGATACGTGGCGATGTCTTCCGCGTCTTCAGGACTCAGGCGCAGGCTCGGCATCACCGTCATGTTCTGCACTTGCAATTCGTGCCCGTCATTCGGACACTTGCTGTGCTCTAGATCGAACTGATAGGGAAGTCCCTTCTTGGCGTAATCCTCGGGACCAATGTCCTTTTTCTCATACGGACAGTAAGGCCGAGTCCGTTGCCGTGCGTTGTGAATCCAGCGCACGAGATAGTCGTAATTGGCCTTTTCGCCCACGCGCGTCAGGTTTGCTGCGAATGTGCCGCCTTTCGTCTGATCGCCCTCTCCGATCGAATGGCACGCCAGGCATCCTCGTTCCTCGAATAGTTCCCTGCCATGGACGCTATTTCCGGGCTTGTGCTTGGGCAGTTCGTCGGTGAAGCTCGCTTGCCAGATGTAAGCCGAGATCGCCTGAATCTGATGGTCGGTCAGCCGGAAGTTCGGCATCTTGGTGGTTGGCCGGAAATCCGACGGCTTCTTGAGCCATACCGGAATCCAGTTCCTGCTCAACTTGAGCCGGGCATCCTTAAGGTTCGGGCCGACTTTCTTTTCATCCTGCATCAAGCTGTGGGACTGGTAGTCGAGTTGCTGCAGCCGAGCGTCCAGCCTGCTGTTCGCGACTCTCAGATCGACAGCCTTACCATTCAGCTTGTTGGCTTCTTCATTGGTCTGGGCGGAATCGGCGCGCTTCATCATGTCCGCCGAAACCTTCGCGTTCTCTTTCTTCTGCGACTCGATCTGCTTGATTTGCTGCCCGACCGCGTTCAGATCCTCGGGTTCCTTGTCGTAACCCTCATAGCGATGGCAGCCCATGCACCCACGCTGGCGGTACAAGTCCTTGCCGTCATTAATGGTCTGCCACTGCTCATCGCCGCTGACCAGCACCATGTCGGAGGCGTGACAGGTCTGGCATCCCGCCTGCGCATTTGGTTTTGGATAAAGCGGCCAGAGCCAATGTTCGTAGTTGCCGTGCGCCTTTTCGACGCTAGTGGTGGCGCGGCCGTTGCCTTGGTGACAGGGCGAGCAGCCGAATTTCTCCGGATCGTGAATCGAAAGCAACTCCGGTTCGGGATGGCTGACCAGCGCATTTGCGTATTCGTCAGGCTTCTTCTCACCCTTCGCCGTCATGGACGCGACGCTGATTTTCAGCGGCTCGCGCGTGTTCATGTGGCACGATTCGCAGCGGTCCACGATGTTCGCGTCGGCGACATTGATCTGCACGATCGCCGGATCCCACTCGGTCGCCCTTCGCTTCAGGCCTTGAATCTGCTGCGGAGTCAGATCGACCATGTGGTCCGAGATGTAGTCGTCCATCTTGGACCGAGCCGCTGTTACCGGCTTCAGCACGTCTCCAAGTTCGAGACTCAGCTTGGTCCGCTCGTCGCGGATTTCGTTGTATTTCTCCTCCAGTTGCGGGAAGGTGAATTTCTTCTTCGTGCCATCAGGAAACTCGACCGTAGCCTGTTCGGCTTTATAAGCGTCGATTTCTTTTTGCTTACTGGCCTTCGCCGATGCGCTGGTACTGGTTTCTAACTCGTAAGTGAGTGCGTTGACGTACGCGCGCCGGTCGGTAAAGACGCTCTGCACCGCCAGCAGGCGTGCACCCGCGTCGTCGAGTTTCTTGCGGGCTTCTTCGCTCTGCGCTTTCGAATCCTGATCGACCTTTTCGTAAGCCTGCTTCAAGGCGACGTACTTCGGATCTTGCTCGACGGATTGCTCGGACTTGGCCGACGTTGACCTTGCCGTGTTGAGGAATGCGCTGTAGCGATCCTTCCATTGATCCTGGAAGGCCTTCCACGGGCGCTGTCCCCACGCTTCGTCGTACAAAGCCCAGAACAGCGTGCCGATCAGAATTACCGTCGCGACCAAGTAATGAAGGGCGTACGATTTTCCAGTGATCGGATCTTGCTCGGGAATCGGTTTTTCTGGCACCAGATTCTCCCTCGTAAAACGGCGAACGATTCTTTCGCGAGCTCCAAGCTAAGAGCTAGAAGCTAGTAGCTGCTTTTCTCAAACGTTAAACCACGGCGTAATCCATACGTACTTGATGTGCCACAACAGCCGCAGAGCCATTTTCAGGGGCAATGCCAGCATGGTCAGCCACAGAAACGCCATCAGCGAAAACTGTAGCAGGCTCATCCGCTGAAAGTCCTTCTGCATTTTTCGGCGGAACAGCGAATACACCGCTCCACCGCCGACCAGATAAAATCCGCCGACGACGATCGCGCCGAAAATGGCCTTTGCCATGTTCGACGTGAGCCCGAAGAGATCCGGTAGATCGCGGTTCACCTCGTAGATCAAGCGATTGTGATCCCACGTCTGCCCCGGCCAGAACCATTGCCAACCGGGTCCGCGAATAAACGTGCCGATGATGATCATCGCGACCCACAAAATCACAAATCCAAACATGAACGTCGAAATCGAGAATTTCCGCTGCTTCCAGGTGTAGTACCCGCTGCCCAATGGATTCGTGTCGATGTAGGGAATGACCATCAGTCCGATGATGATCATCGTCGGCATGACCACGCCCGCGATCCACGGGTCGAAATAGACGAGCATCTCCTGCAGTCCCAGGAAATACCACGGAGCCTTCGCAGGATTCATGGTGAGGTTGGGATTGGCAGGCTCTTCGAGCGGCGCGTTAAGCGTGATCGACCAGACCATCAGAATGATCGTGATGATAATCGCCGCCAGGAATTCAATGCGGAGCAGGAATGGCCAGACGTGTACTTCCTTCGCCCATCCGGGCTTGAAGGGCCAGGTCTTACGATGGTGCGTCTTGGCCATCGCGGGATCGGCTTCGAGTTGTTCGATCAACTGGTCGTTGGCCTTCGCCTGTTTCACCGCGAGATAAATGTAGAACGCAAGCAGCGGGATCAAGCCCACGATCGGCACGTTATCCGGCGCCGAGCAAATCTCCCAGAGTTGTCGCCAATCCATAGTCTCTCCGCCAACCGGTACTTCTGATTCCGGTGCTTCTGGTTCTTGTGAGGCCAGCCGCCCTCGGCTGTCCGTCGAGCGCAGCTCGACTGGTTCTGGCTAGCCTTGAGCAAAACTGCCGGGCTTCGCCCGGCGGACAGCCGAGGGCGGTTGTCCTCACAGAAGTCCTCTTACTCTCCTGCTGCCTTCGGCCCGCGCCGAGGTTTGTCCGCTTCCGCTTCCAGCATCACAGGCGCTGGACCAGAAATTCCGCCATCTTTTCGTACCCGCCAGAAGTGCACGATCATCAGCACCGAGGCCACAATCGGAATCCCGATGCAATGCCAGATATAGGACCGAAGCAAAGCATTCGCGTCCACGATTGACCCGCCCAGCAATCCGAAGCGGACGTCGTTATAAGGCGTCATGCCGAGCATCGAACCAAACGGGCCTTCATGCCCGAGAAGCGGCGTTGCGCGTGCCATATTCGTACCCACCGTGACCGCCCAGAAACCAAGTTGATCATCCGGCAGCAAGTATCCCGTGAACGACAGCAGCAGCGTAAACACCAGCAGCAGCACACCGATATTCCAGTTGAACTCGCGCGGCTTCTTGTACGATCCGGTCAGGAACACGCGGAACATGTGCAGCCACACACCAATCACCATTAGGTGGGCGGCCCAGCGGTGCATATTGCGCAAGATCTTGCCGAAGGGCACGTCGTGCTCTAGATACAGGACGTCGCGAAACGCCTGCACCTTGCTGGGGTGGTAATAGAACATCAGCAGCACGCCGGTGTAGGTCAGGATAATGAACAGATAGAACGTGATCCCGCCCATTCCCCAGGTGTAGCTGTAGCGCACTGCATCGCGATTAATCTTGGCCGGATGCAAATGCAGGAAGACGTTCGACAGCACGCCCAGTGCTCGGTTCCGCGGCGTGTCGTCGTGCTTGTGCCGGAAGATCGAGGTGTACACCTGCGTCTTCGTCGGATCTTTTAGCCCTTCGATCTGTTCCTTTGCCTTGGCGGGGATGTCTGTCTTGAGGGCCTGAATGTCGTCTTTGACGCCGGTGGTGACGCGTTCCACCACCCCGACCTTCCCGTTCGAGCCGCTGGAGCTGCCGCTAGCGCCGCCATTACCGCCGTTCGGATTGTTTTCGTCAGCCATAAGAGTTTTCTTGTAGCGCCGGCGTCCCGCCGGCTGTCGCGAGGCCGTCTCGGCCTCGCACTCGCTCAACTACACTCCCGTCAAAAATGCTCCCGGATCGTTAAAGTGTGTGGGCTGTCCCTTGGGCCACTGATAGAGGCGCGAAGTGTCCACGATGATTTGTCCATCGGGCGCCAGTTCGATTTTCGCCCTGTCCATGGGGCGCGGCGCCGGACCTTCGAAGTTGATTCCTTCGCTGTCGTAGCCGCTGCCGTGGCACGGGCACTTGAATTTGTTCTCGCTGGGCTTCCAGTCCGGTGTGCAGCCCAAGTGTGTGCAGCGGGCGTAGATCACAAACAATCGGTCGGGTGTGCGATCGACCCAGATCCGATACTTCTGCTGGAACTTTGTATCAACCCCGAGGGCGAATTCTGACGGATAACCAATCTTGAAAACAGAATTCGGTTCGAAGAGAGTGCGCGGCAGAAAGAAACGGAAGAACGCCAGAAACCACGCCATCAGGAATCCGGTCACCATGGTCCAGACGAAGCGACGTCGATGGCGATCAATCTCCGTCGACGGAGCAGTGCCGCCCACGCCAGCCGCAGCCGCCGCTTTCGAAGTTCCCACCGCGGGCGTGCCCACATACTTGGTGGCATCCTGCGCTCCCGTTGCCGCGGCTTTCGCGACAGGTTTCGCGACCTCGGGATTCGGATTGACCTTTCCGGTCTCCTCCGCCATGAACTCCCTCCTGTACCTGTATGCCTTGCCTTAATCCAATCCTGATGCGGCCGCGTACTGCGGCTCCGTCAACGTCCTCCCAGCTTCGCGAGCCGGAATCAAAGTGCGTACCGGCTGCAGACGAGCTTCCTGCACAAGCTGCGCCAACGCTTGTATGAACTTTGGAGAATCGTTCAATCCGGCGCTCATTTCGAATTGTGTAATCCCCAGCCGGTGTGCCTCGGCTCGCGCTTCATGATCGATCTCGCCCAGGGTTTCCACGTGATCGGAAACGAAGGCCACGGGGACCACGCACATCTCTCGAACGTGTTCGGCGGCGAGCTGCTTTAACGTTTGATGCAGGGAGGGCTGCAACCACCGGCTGGCTCCAACCTTGCTCTGGTAGCAGAGCCGCTGCGAATTGCTCCAGCCGCCGCGCTCGGTCAAGAGGCGCACGGTCTCTTCAATCTGCCGCTGATACGGGTCGCCTTTTTCAATGACCGACATCGGTATGCTGTGTGCGCTGAAAACGATCTCAGGCCGCCCGGGCTCGGGGAAGCGTGCCAGGGCTTCGTTCACCTTCTGCACCAGGGCGTCTAGATACATCGTATTACGATAGAAAGTCTCAACGCAATGGACGGGCAGTTCGTCCGCGAACAGGCGCCTCCACTCGTTCAGGCTGGATCCGGTCGTGGTCGACGAATACTGCGGGTACAGCGGCAGAAGGACTACTTCGTCACACTTTGCCGCCCGAAGCTGTTCGATTGCCTCGCGAGTAAACGGGTGCCAATACCGCATGGCGACAAAGCAGTGCGCGTCGATGCCCTCTCCACGAAGTTCGGTTTCCAGTTCCCGGGCCTGCCGCTCCGTATGCCGCCGGATGGGCGAACCTCCGCCGATCGTTGCATAGTGATGCTGCACTTTGCGGGCCCGTGTGGTCGAAATGAGCTTGGCCAGCGGTTTACGCCCGATGCGGGCGAAAGGGAAGTCGATAATGTCCGGGTCGCAGAAGAGGTTATACAAAAAGGGTTCGATCGCTTCCAGCGTGTCGGGTCCACCGAGCTGAAAGAGAACTATCCCCACACGCCGTGATGTGCGCGTCATTTTCCCCAGAATCCCCAGAACGCAAAGGACTGTACTCCGAACCGAGCGCGCGAGTCAATGGCCGAGTTCACAAATGTGGCAAACACAGCACGGGGACCGAGGCAGTCGTGCTGTGTCGTCGTTGGGACTCCTTCAGAAATGTCATCCTAGTCCGGCGATAGCCGGGCGAGGGACCGTACGTAAGAAGAAGGCCGTGACGTAATCGCGAGGAACGCCCGCTCTGTATGCAGTGGGCTGGTCCTAGCCATCCGCTGTGGAACGATTTCGTGGGGTACGGTCCCTCGGCGAGCTAAGCGCTCGCCTCAAGATGACATCCTCTCGAGATTGCAGAAGATTCAAGCTGCACCAACTGCCGGAGGCCGCGGGAGATTGAAAAAATCGAGATGCACAGGCAATCTGTTATCGATGCCCGAACTGCCTGACATCGCCGCGTACATCACCGCACTGGAACCGCGCATCGTCGGTCAGCCTCTACAGCACATTCGCCTGGCCAGCCCTTTTCTCTTGCGAACTGCGCAACCTCCGCTCGCGAGCGCTGAGGGCCGTTCAGTAGAGAAACTGCGGCGCATCGGCAAACGCATCGCTATCGGTGTGCAGAACGATCTCTGGCTGGTGCTGCACCTGATGATCGCAGGCCGCTTGCACTGGCGCGCTCCTGACGCGAAGCTGGCGGGTCGCCAGAGTCTTGCCGCCTTCGATTTCCCGAGTGGCTCGCTGGTGCTGACGGAAGCGGGCTCGAAGCACCGCGCATCGTTGCATGTGGTCAGCGGTGAAGCGAATCTAAGTTTGCTTGACGCCGGAGGCATCGACGTCTTTTCCGCCGATCTGGATTCTTTTCGCGCCGTCATGACCGCCGAGAATCACACACTGAAGCGTGCCCTCACCGATCCTCGTCTGCTCAGCGGCGTGGGCAATGCGTATTCGGACGAGATCCTGCACGCCGCTCAGCTGTCGCCGATCACGCTCACGAACAAACTCTCGTCCAGCGATTGGGAGAAATTGTTTGCCGCAACCCGGCAGACTCTTCAACTCTGGATCACTCGCTTGGGGAAAGAAGCGCAAGAAGGATTTCCAGAAAAGGTGACCGCTTTCCGCAAAGATATGGCCGCCCACGGCCGCTACGGGCTTCCTTGCCCGAGGTGCGGAGATAAGATTCTGCGAATTCGTTACGCCGACAAAGAGACGAACTATTGCGCCCGCTGCCAGACTGCGGGCAAGGTGCTCGCCGATAGAAGCTTGTCGCGTCTGTTGGGATCGGACTGGCCGCGCACCCTCGAAGAGTTGGAAGCTCTCAAGCGCCGCTGATCTTCAACGATTTCAAGCCGAGAACCTACGCCGTTGCTGGTTCGGGCTTGCTGTTTTGCATTTCTTCGATCACTGCATCGGCAAATTCCGACGTGCCGGCTTTGCCGCCAATATCCCGCGTCAGCTTTTCTGGATGACGATACACCCGCTCCAGCGCGTTCCGAATTTGAGTTGAGGCCGCCTGCTCGCCGAGGTGCCTCACCATCAGCAAGGCTGAGCGCAGCAGAGCCGTGGGGTTTGCAAGATTCTTTCCCGCGATATCGGGCGCGGAGCCGTGTACGGCTTCAAAGATCGCGCAGTCCTCACCCAGATTTGCACTGGGCACGAATCCCAATCCGCCCACAAATGCCGCGCACAAATCAGACAAGATGTCACCGTACAGGTTCTCCATCACCAGCATGTCGTACTGATATGGATTCATCACCAATTGCATGCAGGTGTTGTCGACAATGTGCTCGCCGTAAGTGATCTCGGGATAGTCCTTCGCGACATTCCGCGTGCAGCGCAGAAAGAGCCCGTCTGACAGCTTCATGATGTTGGCTTTGTGGATGCAGTGGATCTTCTTGCGCTGATTCTTACGCGCATATTCGAAAGCGAACTTCGCGATGCGCGTGGACGCTTTCTCGGTGATGATCTTCAAACTCTCCACCACGCCCGGCACGACCTCGTGCTCCAGCCCGGAATAAAGTCCTTCAGTGTTCTCGCGCACGATGATCAAATCGACATCCGGATACCGCGTCGGGATGTGCGGTAAATTGCGGATCGGCCGGAAGTTGGCATACAACTCGAACTTCTTCCGCAGCGCAACATTGATGCTGGGGAATCCGCCACCGACCGGCGTCGTCACCGGACCCTTCAAGCCGACATGCGTCCGCTCCAGCGACTCGATCAAATCTTTGGGAATGTACTCGCCCGATTTCTCGTAGGCCTCCGCGCCCACCGCGAACGTTTCCCACTCAAACTTCACCCCGGTCGCTTCCAGGATGCGCACCGTGGCCTTCGTCACTTCGGGGCCAATACCATCGCCCGGAATCAGAGTTACTTTATGACTCATGAGTGCTTCGACCTCTATGGTTAACCCTTATAAACTCTTGGCTTTAACGAGATCCTTCAATTCATTCATGAACTCTTTGACGTCCTTGAAATCGAGGTACACGGAAGCAAAACGCACGTACGCGACTTTGTCGTAGCGCCGCAGCCGGTTCATGATCAGCTCGCCCAGTTCGCTGGTCTTGCGCTCACGCTCCGCCGATTCCATGACGAAAGATTCGGTCTCGTTCACGATCTGCTCAAGCTTGCTGATCGGCACCGGACGTTTTTCGCAGGCCCGGAGCAATCCGTTCAGGACTTTTTGGCGGTCAAACTTTTCGCGCCGGCCGTCCTTCTTGACCACCATGTAGGGAATTTCATCGATGCGTTCGTACGTAGTGAAGCGCTTGTTGCACTTCAAGCACTCGCGTCTCCGCCGGATGGATTCCGCTTCTTTGCTCTCGCGCGAATCCACCACCTTGTCATTCGCAAATCCGCAAAAAGGACATTTCATGGCGCTTGGTCGGTTCAGACACAGATCGTGGCTGATGACCAAAATTGTAACAGTTGAAGTGGATTGCGAAGGCGATCACCGGCGCTCCCAGTGCTCAGGCAAGCACCCTGCGCATGATCCTCGAGAGAATGCAAAACTGGCGCCCGCACCCCCTGCGGTACGAGCACCAGTTTTTCCCCATGCCTTCCCGGTGACGGAAGGCTTGAAGGTCTCGATCCCAAGCCGCCAACGGCGGCAGGCAGCACGTCGAGGATCTACCTAAAAATTGCCTCACCTCCCGGAAGGTTGTGTCACCAGAGTGTCTGTATTTTGTAAAAACTTGGGTGAGCCGCACAGACCGGTGGCAGCCGTCAGAGATTTAGAGGGGAGTGGCCTGAAAGCGTAGCGTGCAGGTCTACTGTTTCTTGAAGAACTGTACCGCGCGTTCATGCTTCTTGGCCGCAGCCAGCGAGGAAAAAGTTCCCAGGTTTCGACGCTTTCCAGTCTTGGCGTCTTTCTTTCGCGAATATAAGCGGAACTCACCCGATTTCAGTTTGCGAATCACGCAAACAAGATGCGCGCTGCCGCCGTCCGGGTTGGCGAGAAAGAAGGCGAGGCACCTACATTACGAAAATGCTCTATGGGATGATGGTTTTCGCTCTTGATCGATATCCGTGTGTATCCGTGGCCAAGAAGTTCGCACGCAAGAACGCCGGTCTCGAATGGGCCGGCGTCGGTTGAACTCCAAATCGTTCTAAAGTTAGCTCCCCGGCACCATCTGCACGGGTGCGCCACCGTCCACATCGGCCTGGTTGAATACGACATTGGCCCCCATGTGTGCCGGCCGGGAGGCCAGCATTTGCTCCTTGCGATAGACCAGATTGCTGGCGTTGAACGTGGCCAGCTCAAATCCGTGCCCGTGCGTAATCGCGTCCGTCGGGCACGCCTCGACGCAGTATCCGCAAAAAATGCAGCGGTTGTAATCGATGTTGTAAACCTTGGCGTAGCGCTCGGCGCCGCTGACGCGGTTCTCTGCGGTGTTCTCGGCGGCCTCGATGTAAATGCAGTTCGATGGGCAGGCCGCCGCGCACAGAAAGCAGGCCACGCACTTTTCCAGCCCGTTCTCGTCGCGCTGCAGCACGTGCGCGCCGCGAAAGCGGGCCTCAATGCGCGCGCCTCGCAGAGGTCCTTTGCCGTCGGGATAATTCTCCACAGTCGTCGGCTGAAACATCTCCATGAAGGTGATGCTCATGCCTTTGGCAATGGCGGCGATATTTTTCAGAACTGGCATGTCGATACCTAGTATACCGAACGCCAGCGAAATCGTCCGATCCGCGGGCGACAGCGTTAAACAGTTCTACTCCCGATTTAGACGGTTTCGCGCGGGGCGGTTATCCTGAAAAGGTGAGCAGAGAAATCCATGCATCATCCCGTCTGGTTGCAGGACTATGCGCGGACTGCCGATTTATGCGGCTGATCGAGTCCGACCGTGGATCAACGTTCTGTCTCTGCGAGCGCTCTGCAACGGACCGGTCTTTCCCTAAATACCCGCGCCTGCCCGTGCTGCGCTGCCCAGGGTATGAATCGCGAGGAGAAGGCCCGACGAAGGAAGCGTGATGACCGTCACTGCGTGAACTCAACCGCTTCCGGCAAACTTCGGTTTGAGTCCATCTGACTTCGGCTGGCCGGGAGAAGATCATGTTTCTCAAAATTCTCGCTACAGGTGCAATCTTGCTGTTTGTCGGTTGAACGGTGGCAGTGCTCCAGGGCTGGAGCAAAGGCACAACTACAGCGTCATTTCATCAGGGGAGCGTTCATGGCTGTCTTCGGCGCCGCTGCAGCTTGGGGCGTACGAACGCGCTTGGGATTGGGACGCTGACAAGGCAGAACTCTCTTACTTCACTCCATCCTAGCTCTTTCGCCAGCGCCTTCCACTTGCCATCGACCAGCGCTTTCGTTTTCGCGTCCATCACGATTTCATCGGGCCACGGTCGCGTGAATCCTTCGCTCGCCCACTTGCGCGTGGCGTCAATGCCCATCTTCGATCCGTAGTTCGGCAAGCGCGAAGCGTGGTCGAGAGAATCAACCGGGCCCAGCGTGAACTGAATGTCGCGCTCCGGGATCGATGTGGTTGAGAACTTTCAGCGTCACGTCGGCGAGATCCTGCACATCGACATCTTCATCCACCACGACGATGCACTTGGTAAACATTGCCTGGCCCAGCGACCAGATCGCGTTCATCACCTTGCGAGCCTGCCCCGGATACGACTTCTTGATCGAACAATCATCAGGTTGTGGAAGACGCCTTCGACCGGCAGGTTGATGTCGACCAATTCCGGGATCGTCAGCTTCATTAGCGGAAAGAAAATGCGCTCGACCGCTTTGCCCATGTAGGCGTCTTCCTGCGGAGGCTTGCCTACGATCGTCGTCGCGTAGATCGGATCTTTCCGATGCGTGACGCAGGTGACGTGAAATACGGGATACAGATCTTCGAGCGAGTAGAAACCCAGTGTGATCGCCGAACGGTCCCTCGTGCGAAGTTCATCGAGGTTCACATAGCCTTCCAGCACGATCTCGCTCGATGGCCGGCACTTCCAGGTCGACAGTTTCACACTTCACCAGATCGACCGGAGCCTCCGCGCAGAAATCCGGCAATCAGGTATTCCTCAATCTCCGGCGGTGCAGGAACGATCGCGGAGAAAGTCACCGCCGGTTCAGTGCCAATGGCAACCGCAACTTCCATCTTTCCCGATGGCCGATCGCCCTCGGCGATCACCGAGCCTCCCGACGATCGCGCCATGATGTCGACCGCCGCGGACTTGCCGTCAACCGCAGCCCGCATTCGTTCGCGCGCATGTTCGGCCGCGACTTTCTGACGCTGCCAGTGCATCCCGGTCGTCCGCTCGTCGTAGACCTGCATTCGGTACATGCCGAGATTGCGCTTGCCCGATCTGCGGGTCGCGCGTCGTGACGCAGGGCAGCGTAATGAATCGTCCAGCATCTTTCGGCCAGCATTGCAGGATAGGGAAGTCGAGCAACGAGAAATTGTCGCGCTTGAATCACTTCTTTGCATGGCCCGGTGGGCACAGTTCGCGGAAAAAACTTGCCGGCTTCGGTCAGCAGAGGCAGCATCTTGAGCTTGTCGAGAAAGCCCTGCGGAGATTTCACATCCATGAACATCCGGATGCGGCCGGCGATTTCGTCGTACGAGTTCACGCCCAGTGCAAGTTTCATCCGCGCTTCGGATCCGAATTGATTGATCAAGACTTGGGATCCGGCGATGTCCCTTGGGATTCTGAAAGAGAAGGGCGGGACCGCCCGGAGCGCCTTTAGCATCGCGGCTCTTGGACACGCGGTCGGTGATTTCGGCAATCTCGAGAATGGGTTCGCTTCGGTCTGGATACGCTTCAGTTGGCCCGCACGGTCGAGCCCGGCGATCCACTGGCGAAGGTCGTCAAAGGGCAAGGGATTCCTCTCTGGTTGACCGACGATTATAAGGGATTCGCGAAACTGGAAAACTTCTTTGCCACGGATTCACACGGATCATCACGGATCGTGGAGAGAAAAAAATCCGGTAAACTAGATTCTTGCGAACGACAGAGCCGAATGTCTTCCGGCGTTATTTCCTCTGCTCCAGCTTTACCTAGGCCGTCACCGGCTGCCCATCGCGAAGGACTTTCACCTCGACCACATCCCCGACTTTGCTGCGCCGCAGAGCGTCGGTGAAGTCGTACAGGTTCTTGATTGGCTTGTCTCCGAACTGGATCATGATGTCACCCGCTTTCAGTCCTGCTTTCGCCGCCGGCGAGTTCGGCTTCACGTCGGAGAACTTCACGCCATTTTCGGTTTGCCCAAAGTCGGGAATCGATCCGAAGTAAGGGCCATAGCCGCCACCACCTCCGCCAGCGGTCGGCTTATCTTCCGCGACCACTTGGAAAACAGGCGCGTCGGTTGCATTCGCCAGTTGAACCGCCACGCTCCCCACCATATCGAGCAGGCGCGCGGCAGACGGGCGCATTGATCTTGTCCCACGTATCGGACGGCTTGTGATAATCCGAGTGCAGGCCAGAGAAGAAAAACAATGACGGAATCTTCTTGGTCACGAACGACGTGTGATCACTCGAAGAGTATCCGCTGGCGGAGTACTCGATCTTGAACGGCGCATCTTTCTGCGCCTGTTCCAGCACCGCCTTGAAGGTCGATCCGGTGCCGACTCCGCCGATGTAGACCTTGTCATCTTTGATGCGTCCGATCATATCCATATTGATCATGGCCACGGCCTTGGCGAGAGGACGTGTCGGATTCTTCACCCAGGCAGCCGAACCGAGCAGTCCAAGTTCTTCTCCGGCGAAGTCCATAAATAAAATGCTTCGTTTCAGTTGTCCGCGTTGCGGAGCCAGCAGGCGCGCCAATTCGAGGACGCCCGCAGTCCCACTCGCATTGTCGTCAGCACCAGGATGGATCTGTCCGATCTGCGATGGCGCCAGCGAATCGAAGTTGCCGCGGCCGAGGTGATCGTAGTGCGCGCCGACGATCACGTATTCGTCGGTCTGGCCCGGCAGCCACGCCAGAACGTTGTTGACCGTAGCGCGGGTGGTCTCGATGTCAATATGAAGAGAAATATGAAGCGATTCCGGCAACGCAAAGGACGCTGGCTTGGTGGACGAGTTGATCTGATCCTGAACGTCTTTCAATGATTTTCCGGCGGACTGAAACCACGGTTCCGCGACTGCGTTTTTCACTTGCACCATAACGATTCCGACGTTCTCCGGGCCGCTGACGCTGCCAAACCGCGTCAGCAGATCTTCTTCTCCGTCCCCGAGCTTTCCGTTAAGAACGACGACTGCTTTCGCTCCGTGATTCCGGGCGTTGATGGCCTTGCTAATGAGCTGTGAATGCTGCGTTAGCCCGTGGTTACCATTTTTCTGAGCGAAGCTGGCCGCTTCGTAGCGCAGGACAACAACTACCTTGTCTTTCACGTCGATGCCGGCATAGTCGTCATAGTGGAATTCGTCGGCCGTGATGCCATAGCCTGCGAATACCAGCGGCGCCGAGACCTGTCCAGACGCCGAAAAACTGTACGGAACAAAATCCCGGTTGATCGTGATCTCATTCTTCGAGTCGTTCCCGGTTCCAATCGTGAAGGAGTTGTCGGACTTCAGCCGCGCACCCGTAACAACGCTAAAAGGTTGCGCATAGGCATGCACGCCTGCTGGCGGGATTCCAAGTTCTTTGTAACGCTTCTCGATCAGATGCTCGGCACGACTGAGGCCCTTGGTGCCGGCGCCACGTCCTTCCATCTCCGGAGCGGCGAGTGCCTTGATGTCGTTGAGATAACGTGTCGGATCCGCTTGCTGAATCGGAGTTGATGCAGCGACCAACAGAACTGACGCGGCAACTATGAGCACAGAACGACGAAAGCGCAGAGGATTAGGCATGGGACCATTCCGTGAAGCGAGAATCGTATGGGGCGCCGTGAAGCGTGTCAATCACGCGGCGCTGGCTACGCGACAAGCTGGAGCACCGTTTCTTCGATACGTTTCCCCGCAGAGGTGCGGGGATCGATCAGGTCAAAGTGATCCGCTCCGGCAATCTCAAGCAGGTGCACCTTTTCCTTCTGTGCCTCTTTCTCTCCGCCCGAACGCTTCTGCTTGTTGGAAACATAATCGCGACTGAAATCAGGAGGAACGTCGACATCGGCCGATCCGCAAACGAGCCACTGCTGCGCCCCTGCAATGGAGAGTTGCATCGGATCTGCCTCGCGATAGTGATCCGGAACCTCGGTGGGTGTGCCGTGCAAAAACTCAACGACAGCGTCATTGCTGAGATGCAGTTGGTAGGCGCGCCGCAAGTCGACGACCCCAGCCAATGAGACGACGCCCTTCACACTCGCCTCGTGCGCGGCGAGACAAAGTGCAAGCTGGCCTCCGGCAGAGTGTCCCATCACCACAAAGTTCTTTGTATCCAGATTGTGCCGCTGCGCATTCTGCACAAGGAACTGATACGCGGAGCGAATATCGGCGAACGTTCCGGGCCACCCTCCGCCGTCATTGCCCACCCGCCGGTATTCAAGATTGGCGGTTGCGAGTCCTCTTGTTGTAAGGGCTGCGCACAGATGGCCGGTATGAACGAGATTGTATTTCGCTCGCCAGTAGCCTCCATGAATATTGATGATCAGAGGACATGGCGACCGAAGCTTCTTCTTCGAAGAAGGCAAGCGCAGATCCAGGAACTGGTTTGGGTCGGACCCGTACGCGAGCCGTGCATCCGCCGGTGGCGGTGCCAAACTTAGAATGTCATCAGACATGCCGGATTGATTGTACGGCAGGGAAACGGCGAGGGAACCCTCGATCTAAACGGGCTTCTTACTCGTACCGCAGGGCTTCGATGGGATCCAGATTCGCGGCGCGCAGGGCTGGAACCATCCCGCTGACCACGCCCACGACCGCCAGAATCGATGTGGCCACCAGCAGGATCATCGGCGACACAATCAGGCGAATGTCCGCTGCCTCGGCATGCTTCGCCAAAGCGCTGTAGAACGTGATGCGTCCCGCAAGAATCGACACCGCGTAGGAAAGCAGAATTCCCAGCAGTCCTCCCGCGGCGGTAATGACCATCGCCTCGGACAAGAATTGAAAGAGAATGTGGTGGCGGCTCGCGCCGAGCGCCTTCTCCACTCCGATTTCGCGAGTCCGTTGCGTGACCGATACCAGCATGATGTTCATCAATCCCACGCCGCCGATCCCCAGCGTAACTGTTCCGATGAAAGCCAACAGAACCTTCAACGCCATCGAGATGATGCCGAACTGCGCCAGTTGTTTTTGAGCGTCGAAAACAAAGACGGCGCGCTGGTCGTCGGGCTTGAAGCTATGCGCCGTGGCGAGTGTCGCGCGGATGGTCTGGTCCAGCTTGTCATGGTCAAGGCCAGCTGAGTCCATCCAAATTCCATCCAGGTAATGGTTGTCCTTGATGACATCCATCGAATTAAAGGGGACATAGATGGCCCGGTTGTTGTCGTTGTCGCCCTCCTGCATGCGCGGCGCTCCCACTCCAATCACCTCAAACGTCACGCCATCAATGCGGATCGACTCCCCGACTGCGGGCATGCCCGAGAAAAGCTTGTCGCGCGCTTCCGATGCGATCACCGCGTAAAGCCCGTGCTGCATGTTGTCAGCATCGTTGAGAAACCGTCCCTCGGCGATATCCAGGTTCCAGATTTCCTGAATCGACGGGTCGAGGCCCATCACCGGGAAAGTGAACGAGCGGTTGTTGTTCTGCACGGTGGAATCCTTCTGCAGCATGCGAACCACATGCCGGCAGAGCGGAACGTTGTTACGCAACAGTTCGATGTCGTCGTTCGTGAATCGAACCTGAACCCCGGCCTTGTTGCCGCCGGCCTGCTGTGAGGTGCGCCCGGGAAATACTCCCACAGCCGTGGCGCCGAAGCTCTCAAAGATGGTCTCAATCGCTTTTGCGAAACCGTTGCCATAGGAAAGCAACAGCACGACCGTCGCAATTCCCCACGCCATTCCCGCCATGGTGAGCAGCGTGCGGCGCAGGTCGTGCCGCATGGCTGAGTACGCTTGTTGTAAAAGATCGCGGTGCATCTTATTCCTTGCGCAGGGCCTCAACGGGTTCGAGCATCGCGGCACGTCGCGCTGGATAAAGCCCGGCTGCTATGCCCGCCACTGCCAGTGAGATAACAGCCAGTGCCGCCGTGGAAGCGACCAGTTTTGGTGGGTCAAATCCTCCACCGAGATCCACTCCCGAAAGCATCGCCATCAGTCCCGCCGCTCCAGCGATGCCAATGCCTCCGCTAAGAAGCGTCAGGAAGGCGCCCTCCACGAAAAATTGGAACATGATGCTCGCATTGGTTGCCCCCACAGCCTTCCGCAATCCGATTTCACGCGTACGATCGGCGACCGCGACCAGCATGATGTTAATGATGCCGATGGCGCCCAGCGCCAGCGTCACCAGGCCCACGCTGCCCAGAAACATGTTCATGGCGTCAAAGATCTTGCCGATCTGGTCCACGGTCTTGATGGTGTCCCATTCATCGAATGAGTCCGGATTACTTGGATCGAAGCCGTGGTTGCGGGCGATGATCTTGTGAACTTCCTGCCGGGCCTCTTCATGCACGGCGCGCGATTTCGGCTGATAGTTAATGAACGAAATTACATCCGTGGCGATCCCGGCGTTCAGCGGCCGAAAGTAATCCTGCATGGCCTGAAACGGAACGAAGCTCCGCAGGTTCAGATTCATGTTGTCGCCATGCCCGACCTTCTGCAGCGTGCCGATCACGGTGAAGCGCACTCCGTTCAGCAGGATCGTCGCGCCCACCGCGGGCCGGCCAGGAAACAGCGTGCGTCGCACCTCATCCCCAATCACGATGACCGTACGCTTCTGTGCATCATCCAGGGCATTGATCCAGCGGCCTTCATTTATTGGGAGGTAGCGAATCTGATTGAAGTTTGCCGGAACGCCCACAATCTGTCCGCTGGCCTGAAAAAAGTCACTCACCGCACGAATGTCGCCGCGAGAAATGGCAGGAGCTGCCGCTGCAACGCTCGGGCACTCCCTCAGAATGTCCTCGTAGTCGCGGTAGGTGAGGTAGTACTGCCGCAGAGCCGTGAAACTGCCCTGCATCACGGGCGCCCGCCCCGACCAGATGAACATCACGTTCTCGCCCATGGAATCAAACTGCTTCCGGTTGCCCGATCGGAACCCCTCGCCCAAGCCGACCAGCAGTAGCAGGGAGCCTACTCCCCAAGCGATGCCGAACATGGTGAGAAATGAGCGCAGCTTATGCGCCCAGAGGGCGCGGAAGGTCTGCCCGACGATGTCGAAGATTAGGCGCACGCTACTCAAATAGTATACGGGGCTGAAGTCCGGATATTTTGCCCTGGATGGCAATCTGGGGACGCTTCCAAGTGCCAGGCACACTTTGCCCGGCTTCCCGATGTATTGGACGTCCGAGACGCAAATTGGTCTGACATTGCGGCGTTCCCGGCCCGCGGTTTGAAGTTCGAGGTTCACCTTTCGATTTCGTTTCCGAATCTCCGACGACTTGGTTATTCTCTAGCGGGATGACGACTCTTGCCTTGAGCGAACTGCTGGGCGCTACCGTGTATGACCCGTCTGGCGCGTCCGGACGGGTGCGCGAGGTAACTCTGGCACCGCAAGAGGACCGTTCCAAAATCATGTCCCTGATCGTGAAAACCAAGTCGGGGAATCGAGTTCTGGCACTGGCTTCGGTCGCGGCGATCAACGGTGGTATCCGAACGACGACCGCGTCCGCGGAATGGCCCGCAGTCACTGGCACCGAGGGCCTGTTCCTGCTGGAGCGCGACCTTCTCGACCAGCAAGTGATCGACATCAACGGACGAAAAGTAGTCCGCGTCAACGACGTCGATCTGCAGATCGATATCGCACGCACAAAAGATTCCGACAACGGGCATCCAGTCCTGCGTGTTCAGTCGGTAGATGTTGGGGCTCGGGGCGCCGTCCGCCGCCTGCTGCGCGGGGTTGCGCCCAAGACCGCTCTGCATGCTCTGCTGGGAAGAATCCCGCCCCGCAGCATTCCGTGGAACTTTATCGACGTGATCGAGACCGATCCGGCGCGGCGGGTGAAGCTTAAGATTTCGCACGACGGTCTCGCCAAACTGCATCCGGCGGACATCGCTGACATCGTCGAAGACCTGGCGCCCGACGAGCGTCAGGCTGTGTTTCAGACGCTCAACGAGGAAGTCGCAGCCGAAGCCTTGGAAGAAGTCGAGCCCAGGGTTCAGAAAGCCATCGTCGAATCTCTGGATTCCGGCAGGGCTGCCGACATCGTCGAGGAAATGGATCCCGACGCTGCAGCTGACCTGCTCGGCGACCTGCCCGAAGAACGCAGCGAACAGATCCTCACCCAAATGGAGCCCGAGGCCCAGCAGGACGTCGTTGAACTGCTCGAGCACCGCGAGGAAACTGCCGCCGGCCGCATGACCACGGAATTTCTTGCACTGCCCGTGCAAGCGACGGTGCAAAATGCCATTGATTCACTGCGCGAGTTCGAGGGTGGAGTTGAAGTGGTCAGCACGATCTACCTCGTCGACTCCCACGGAACCCTGGTCGGCGCGGTTCCGCTGGCAAGGCTGGTCCTTGCACCCACATCGACTCCCATGCGGTCTCTGACCCAGGAACCTTTAGTCTTCGCCAGTGAGGGCGTTGCGGAAAACGAAGTTGCGGAATTGTTCGACAAGTACAACCTGCAGACCCTTCCCGTCATCGACGAACACAACAAGCTGACCGGTGTGATTACCTCAGATGATGTAATCAGCATGCTGCGGTCCAAGCTCTAACCAGTGCTGTCGTTCCTTCCCCGAGAGTATCTCTTTCCCGGACAATTTCAATTAGATCTCGTGACTGCCTCGAAGGCTCTCTCGCCGAGAGTGCCGTATGGCCGCAAACCTGAGCCCTAAGACCTAAGACTCGAGAACAATCACCCACACCCAACCCCGCACCAACTCCGCCATCTTAAATCTTCCCCGCCCCGGCACTTTTCCTTTGGCCAGATCCGCTTCTGCGTTTATCCTGTGGCGTCGTTCGTAGCTGCCTGCTCCAGCCTTATGTCAGCGAACAGTGCGCATGAAGTTCCTGAAACGTTCGAAAACCCGCATTCTCATGTTCCTCGCCGTCGTCGGGCCGGGTTTCATTACCGCGAACGTCGATAACGACTCCGGCGGCATCTTTACCTATTCCGACGCCGGCGCACGCTTCGGACTCCATCTGCTTTGGACCATGATCCCGATCACGCTCGCCCTGATCGTGGTGCAGGAAATGTGCGCTCGCATGGGCGCCGTCACCGGCAAGGGGTTGAGCGATCTGATCCGTGAAGAATTTGGCTTCCGGATTACGTTTCTGATGATGATCGGAATCCTGATCATCAACTTCGGCAATATCCTTACGGAATTTATCGGCATCGCCACAAGTTTGGGACTGTTCGGGTTTTCCAAATTCATTACTGTTCCGGTGTGTGCCCTCATTGTCTGGCTGATCGTGGTCAAGGGCCAGTACAAGACCGTGGAGAAGGTTTTTCTGGCGGCGTCCTTCTTCTATATCACCTATATTGTGGCCGGTGTTTTGGCGAAGCCGGCTTGGCTCGAAGCCTCGAAAGCGACGATCGCCCTACCCGCCCTGCACGATCTCCGCAGCCAGGCCTATCTCTTCGGTGTGATTGGGCTGGTGGGCACGACGATTGCCCCTTGGATGCAGTTTTATCTGCAATCCTCGATCGTAGAGAAGGGCGTCACCAAGCGCGGGTATACTGCCTCCCGCCTCGACGTGATCGTGGGCTGCATCTTCACCGATGTTGTAGCCTGGTTCATCATTGTCGCCTGCGCGGCGACCCTCTACGTACACGGATTCCGCAACATCAATACGGCCGCGGATGCCGCGCAAGCGCTGCGTCCGCTGGCCGGGGACTACACCTACATTCTATTCGCCGTCGGATTATTCAACGCGTCACTGTTCGCGGCGTCGATCCTCCCGCTCTCCACTGCGTACACGGTTTGCGAGGGACTGGGATTTGAGTCCGGCGTTGGGATGAAGTTCAGAGAGGCGCCGGCATTCTACTGGCTCTATACGTTGCTGATCGTGGCCGGTGCGGCCCTGGAAATGTTGATCCCAGAAGCGCGGCTTATCAGGATTGCCCTGCTCTCGCAGGTGTTGAACGGCGTTGTATTGCCTTTTGTGCTGGTGTTCATGATCCTGCTCATTAACAAAAAAGAACTTATGGGCGAGTATGTGAACACACGCCTGTTCAACTTAGTCGCTTGGCTGACCACCGTGATCATGATCGTCCTTAGCTTTGGATACTTCTGGACGCTGTGGGCGGGCTAGATCAGCTTTCCCGCAGCCAGTTCACCCACCAGCGTCAGATCGGCTTCGAGGAAATCGTACTTGGGCAGGTCTTTGGGTTCGGCCCACTGCATGTCACGAAAGATCCGGTTCTCGATTTCGCGCTGGTAATCACGCACGACGAAGAACCGAAGTTCCACCATGCCCCCGTTCGGATATTCGTGCCGAATCCGCCGGACCTCGTCGCCCACGCTGGCCAGGATTCCCAGTTCTTCTTCAAGTTCCCGGCGCAACGCGTCGCGCGGTTGTTCTCCTTCTTCAATCTTTCCGCCGGGGAACTCCCACTTCAACGGCATGGTCTGGTGCCGCGTGCGCTGGCATACCAGCAGCTTTCCGTCCTTTACGATCAGGCCTGCCACAACGCGCTTCATGATGCTGGAGCCGCTTGCAGCGCGCTAGCTACAGGGTCGATGCAACTGGTGAAGGTAAAGGCGAATGCAGCCATGCCCTCGGAACACCGCAGTTCGAGTTCATGTCCGCCGAATTCGTGGTTGTCGATGAGAAAGTACATGCGGGCCGAATCCACCGCGACGTAGCTTTCTTCCGGTCCACCACTGGTACAGGCTCGAAAGCGAACGTCTCGGGTCGCCTGCTGTCGGGTGAGCGGCTTGCCATCTTGCAGAATAATGACCTCGGACGACGATGCGTGGGGACTGGCCATGACCAAGTTTACGGCGGACGCCTCATATTTCAACCGCAAACTATGCGGACCAGCTTCTACAGCCTCGAAGTACTCCGCGGTTGATGCCCAACGTCCATTCGCATAGAAGAAGTTTTCTTCTGCCTCTCCCGAGAAAACGTAGTCGGCAATCTGATCTTCCTTGAATCCGCCCTCGTTGCCGATCCGCCCGCGCCGGTTCCCCAGGTAGAGTTCGCCGGATGCCCGGTAACATAGCGCGCCGGCGTGATCTTCGTCGCGCACAGGTTCCATCAACGCCGGAAGCTCGATGTTGGGGTCGACCTCCCGCAGCAGTTCCTGGATCACCTGCTCGCACTCGCCGTACCCACCCTCGCCGAAGTGGCCAAAACGCAGGTAGCCATCTTTATCGAGCAAGTACTTCGTCGGCCAGTAGCGGTTCGCAAAGGCCTTCCAGATTTCGCGATCGCTATCGATGACGATCGGATAGGTCAGCCCGAACTCGCGGATCCCGCGCTCCACATTCGCTTCGTACTGGGCGAACGTGAATTCCGGCGTGTGTACTCCAATTACGGTCAGACCCTTGTCTCGATAGCGCTCATGCCAGGCCTGCACGTACGGCAGCGTGCGAATGCAGTTGACGCAGGTATAATCCCAGAAATCGACCAGCACGACACGGCCACGCAGCTGCCGGAAACTCAGTGGAGATGAGTTCAGCCACACCCGGCCAATCTCCGGCGCGCGCACCTTACCCTTTTCCACTCTCATAGCGTCACTCTCATTTTGATCTCTCTTAGTGTCCGGAGGTTTCCAGCTTCTTCCCCACGAGCATGGCGCAGTGTTGCACCAAATCCTGATGTTCAGACGTGAACGCCGCAGGGAAGTGACTGTCAATATCGAGTTCGCCGACCACCTTGCCATGCACAAACACTGGCACGACGATCTCCGATTTTGTCTCGAGCGAACATGCCAGGTAGCGTGGATCCTTGCTGACATCGTCGATGACGACCGTCTGTCCGCTCGACGCGGCCGCGCCGCAAATCCCTTGATTCAGAGGAATGCGCGTATGAGGAGTCATCGCGCCCTCGAATGCCCCTAGCACGAGCATGGGCGGCTGAGCTCCTGGCTCCAGCATGTAAAAGCCGGCCCAGTTATATTTGAGCATCCGATCGTGCAGCAGTTTCACCATTGCCTGCATAAGATCCTGAGCGCTGGGGGCGGACTGAGCCAACTCACTGAGCTCGTTGCGAATTTCGTCGATTCTGCGGGCTACGGGCATGGATAAAATCTTAACTCACCGCTTGGAATTCTCACCAATGGAAGCTGGAACCGCAGTAATCCGCCGCATTCCTTGCGTGCTTGCGAACAATTCAGGGTGGATCGCGAGGGCGATAGCATCCAGGCCTTCAAGCAAAGTCGGGGCAGGAGTGTTGAGAAATTCGTCTCGAATGCAGAAGACGCGGCCAGACAGCGCCGCGCTCGTCTCCTGCCAGTGCCGTTCAGCCACGATCTTTTCCAGGGGGACTCGATCTCCCGCGCCGCACCAGGCTGCGATGACCACCTCGGGATCCAGTCTCCGTATGTCTTCGGCGGGCGCTTGCTTGGCCGGAGTACCCAGCAACTCCCCTCCAGCGGCCTCGACAAGCTCCGCGACCCAAGCCTGAGACGCGATCAGCGGTTTGCCCCACTCCTCACACCACACTCGAGGCCGGGCGCCCGATGTAGCACGAGCTCGGACTTCAGCGAGGCGACGCTGCATGTTCGCAATCACTTCGTCTCCCCGATCGTGCGCGCCAACGGTACCCGAGATGATTGCGATATCGCCGTAAACATCCGACAGGGTCTGGGGAGCCAGGCCCAGAAACCGTGCACCAGCCCTGAGAATTTCGATGACTGCCTTTTCTTGATAAGGCACTGATGCGATCACCAGGTCCGGCTGGGCGGCGACGATCTGGGCCGTGTCGGCGGTCCAGGAATCCGCCAGGATCAGGCGCGAGCCATCCGCGACCGCTGGCACCACGTCCTTACAGTACCGCGTGCAAGCCACAACGCGCCCAAGTTCACCCACCGCATCGGAGAATGACGGTCGCGCTCGGCTGTAAGCATGCGATCCGCCTTGGTAAATAAGCGCTGGACATGATGACTACTGCTTTAGCTTTCTTAACGCCGCCGAAAGCGTATCCAGAACCAACTGCGCCCCGTGGGTCGAAGCCTGCGGCAGACCGCCCACCGCAGCGATCAACGCGTCTCTATTGACGCATCGAGTTTCATCAAGAGTGCGCCCTGCGACCAGTTCCGTTAACGCTGAGGCACATGCCATTGAAGCCACGCATCCCTTGGCCTTGAACCGGATCTCCGCAATACGGTTGCAGGTGATCTTTAAGCTGAGTCGAAGCACATCCCCGCAAGCAGGATTTTCAATCTCCGCGACGGCGTCGGCGCCCTCTACATCGCCCACATTCCTCGGATTCTGAAAGTGATCGAGCACCTGCGGAGAATACATGTCATTCAAATTGTAACCGTCCCACCCAGCGCGATGGTCTGCCAACAATCGTCCGCCGCGCACGGTGAAGAAAAACATGAAACCACCGCCTCCACCCTCCAGTAAGCGTATATAGGGAAGGAAATGGAAACGCTCCATGAGAATCCGAAGGTGCTGGCGCAATTCGCGGCTGGCGAACTCGAAGCCTTCGAGGCGCTATTCCGTCAGTTCCAGGGAGAGGTCTTCGACTGGATCGTCCGAATTGTTCGCGATCCAGCCGCGGCTGAGGATCTAACCGTGGAAACCTTCTGGCGGATCTATCGGGGCCATGCGCGCTTCGACTGCGGACGCAGTTTCGGAGCCTGGGCCCGACGAATCGCAACCAACGTGGCGATCGATTACTTGAAGACTACAGCGTCGCGAGAAAGACAGGTCACAGAAAGCTTGCCCGGAGAAATCGCACAAGAGTCTCACGCAGCGAATCCGGCGATCCAAAGGGAGGTACGGGAGCGCACCCAAATCGCCTTCCAGCAATTGCCTGCCAAGTTGCGAGTCGTAGCAGCGTTGGCACTGATTGAAGAATGTCCGCACAGCGAAATTGCCGAGGCGCTCAATATTTCAACCGCCGCCGTCAAATCGCGACTGTTCCGAGCAGTTCGCATATTGCGCAAGAAACTAGGAAACCTGGAAGCAAACCATGAATGAAAACGAACAAAAGAAGGTCGCCGAGCAGTTAAAGCAGTCTCTGAAGCCCATGAACTGTGACTTGGATCGCGACCTTTGGCCCAGGATGCTCCGCCGTATCGATGTAGGGGCTGACGATCGCCAATGGCTCGCCGTCCTGTTCTCGCCGGCAGCGCTGTCGTCGGTCCCGTGGTTTGACTGGGCGTTGCTGGCAGTGCTGGTCGCCAGCGTCTGTGTTTTCCCAAAATCGATTCCGATTTGGCTCTATCACTTTTAATCCTGGAGGACATCCTATGAACACGCATCCTTATCTTCGCGCCTACATGGCCGGCAGTGCCACGCCCACTATGATGTTGCTGGTGGTCCTCAGCGGATTTCTGATTGCTCGTTACACATTCCAGATTCCAATTCCTATCGAGCGCGCCATTATTTTCCCGATGGCGCTCATCCCTAATATTTTTGGTCTCTGGAACATGTTGTACCTGCGGTTGCGCCCGCGACCTCACCTGCCGATCGGATTTCATGGCGCGATCCTGCCCTTTGTCATCGCGCCCCTAGGCTTCCTTTTGGCAACCTGCTCAGGATTCCTGGCGACGACCTCCAGCGGCCTGGTCTGGTTTCATGAGATCGCGATTCCATATGCAGTTCTGGCCGGTGTTTTCTCGCTGGCCCTGATTGCGTATTACCTGGTGTGGAAATACCTGGTGGGCTTCTTCAATCAGGTCCTGGGGATTGCCTGATAGAGACTGCTGGATGAAATCTATCCGCGCGTCCCGTCGGGGAAGTAGATGGTCCAGCCGTTCTGGCGGGCTGCAGCTTCAAGGTCGGGATTAGGATTCACTGCGAAACCATGTCTGGCCATGGCAAGCATGTCGGCATCCCAACGGGAGTTGCCGAAAGCGGCGTCGATTTCTTTCTGGGCCACTTCCCGC
Organism: uncultured Acidobacteriaceae bacterium; assembly: GCA_963844525.1. Classification (GTDB taxonomy): domain Bacteria; phylum Acidobacteriota; class Terriglobia; order Terriglobales; family Acidobacteriaceae; genus Sulfotelmatobacter. The sequence continues at coordinate 787,081 of CAWJOM010000001.1, forward strand.
AGAGCCTTCGGCTTTCCCGCACCGGAAGGAACGCGCACCAGTCGGTTCGTGACCACGCCGTCTTCAATTTCGATCTTTGCGGCGAGGATACGGTCTTCGGAAATCCCGAATGCCTTCATGCCGGCGCGGATGATCCATTCATTCGACGACGACACCGCCCAAACATCGCAGCCATTTTCACGCAGAGCGCGCACCAGTTCCTGCATCTCGGCAAATATCTTCCCGGGAAAGGCATTGCTCATGAAGTCCGAAGCGGCCTGCATCATCTCCGCGTCGGTCATTCCCAGGTGCATGGTGACCATCTCGCCGCACATGCTTTCTTCGCTCACCCGGCCTGCCTTGTACTCGACGTAGCGGGCGCGCATTGCGCTGGCTATTTCTGCGGAAACAACGCCCTTCTTGATTTCCCAATCGAAGAATCGTTCTCCCGCGTCGCCTGACCAGAGCGTGCCGTCGCAGTCGAATGCCGCAACTCGTAGTTCCAGCCGCAGGACGGACTCGAGGAACTCCCGCTTCGTCAGTGGTAGTGCTTGCGCCCCAGAGATATTCATTCCCTTCGACGATATCGTGTGTACGCCAGAAGGCGCAATCGTTCGTGGAAGAGCGGCCCTTTCAGGCCGCGTAAGCCGCCAAAGAATTGCCGGGCTTCAGCCCCGGGTGGCTAATGCTGCATAGTCTTCCGGAGTGTTGATGTTCAACGCCACAAACGGGTCATCCACAGCGACGTACAGGATGTGTTCCTGATAGCGGTGCTCGATGTCGCGAGCGCTGCCCACCGCTGGCGCGCGCAGAAAAGCTTCCATCAATTCGCGACCGGCCAGATAAGGGTGCCCGTGTTTGCCGGATATTTCCGGCACAACCGCCCAGATATTCGGTGGAGTGGATTCGAAGGCATCCCGCAGCAATTCCACAGTAGCCGAACGGACCGGCGGACGATCCACCAGTGTGATGATTGCCGCGTCGCGCCCACGGTTCAGCACCTCATGCAATCCCACCTGCAACGAACTGAACTGTCCCCGGCTCGGATCAGGATTCACCGTGACCGATGCTCCGCTGGCGTACGCGACTGGCGACACAGAACTTTCGTTCTTGCCGGCCACGACAACGACGAAATCAGTGGCCAACATTAAGGAACGGATCGCCGCTGAGAGGAATGTAGCCTTCGAAGGCGCTTCTCCCTCAAGTTGCGGCGGCCAGGCGAGCAGAGCTTTGTCCGTCCCCATACGCGAAGATTCTCCCGCGGCCAGAATAACGCCGGCGAAACTGGGAGCACGCGTCATGTTGCGGAAGATAGCAGAAAGCAGAAGGAAAGTCAGTGAGCGGAATATTCGTGCGGGGACAGCCGCCCTCGGCTGTCCGGCGAGCAAAGCTCGCCCTCTTACGCTTCGCTCTGCAAACACGACCGAACATATTTAGAGGGTTGCAGTCGCCCTCATCTATAACTCGATTTCTTCAATCGAATCGCTGCCCGAGTCCGCGCCTGACTCCTCGCCTGCTCCCTTAAACCAGGTTAGGTGCGGCTGTCGCGCACTGGCGTGCCGCCGTAAAGCGATCAACTCCGCCGTGATGGCGACCGCAATCTCCTCCGGCGTGATGGCCCCAATATCAAGTCCCACCGGTGCATGTACCCGATCAAAAAGATGCGCGGGTACGCCCTCATTCTGCAATGTCTTGAAAATCTCGATGACCTTGCGCTTCGAGCCGATCATTCCCACATAGCGCGCCCGCGTCTGCACCGCCCAGCGCAGAATGCGCATATCGTCGCGGTGCCCCCGCGTCACAATCACGATGTACGAAGACTCAGTTGGGTCCAGTTTCTGTGTGGCTTCCTCGAAATCGAGAGCGTGAACTTCGCGGGCTGCCGGGAATCGTTCTTGCGTCGCGTAAGAGGTCCGGTCGTCGGTCACAATTACGTCAAATCCGGCATTCGATGCAGTCTGGCAAAGATTGAGGGCTACGTGGCCTGCGCCGAACACATAAAGTAATGCTGGAGGCAGTATCGGTTCCACGAAAACCTCCAGCGTCCCGCCACAGACCAGGCCCGTGTCATACTTCGGATCCTGGTTCAAGTCGAACTTTAAGGTTCGCGGCTTCTCCGATTCCATGACCTCGCGGGCCGCCTGCCAGACATCCGCTTCCACACAGCCCCCGCCAATCGTCCCGACAATCGAGCCATCATCGCGCACCAGCATCTTCGCGGTTTTGAACGACGGAATCGACCCGCGCACGTTGACGATGGTGGCCACGGCACCGCGGCGTCCAACCCGCCGGAGCGCGACGATTTCTTCGTAGATATCCATGGGCTGCCTGCCTGATTATCATTCGGTTAACAGCAGGGAGTCAAACAAAAGAACGGCAGTAGCGCAGTTTCGCCGACGAAACTCTTTCAGCAGTACCGCCCCAAGCCCGGCGATCGCCGAGCCAGGACCGTACCTAAGTGGAAGGCCGTGACCTGATCGCGACGAAGGCACACTCTGCATGTCCACCACAAACCCGCATAAACACTAACGTGTCTCGAGTGTCTACTTCGCCCATTGCTACAAAAATCCATAAGTTCCGATGTACCTGTTTTCCAAATTGCGGAAGGGAAACATCACAACAGTGTGCACAGTTCCATATAGCAGATGCACTTGCTGGACATCTGTTATGGAGCCGCACGTGCCATGGATTGTGTCGTTGATGTCAGGCCGTCTCTCGCTGGACATACATCAATCCAGTGTTTCCTGTAGAGCGGTCAAATTGTCAGGAGTGAATCGTCATGAAGCGAGGCGTGCGGTATTTCAAATCCCTGAGTTTTGTAAGTGTGCTGTTCAGCTTGCTGGCGTTGTGCGTGGGTATCGCATTCGGCCAGGCGATCAGCGGAAACCTGGTGGGCACAGTATCCGATCCCAGCAGCGCGGTAGTCTCCAACGCAGAGGTCACCGCGACCAACGTCGGCACTGGTGCAGCGGCAACGGCCAGCACCGGCGCAACCGGTGAGTATCGATTCGACAATCTTCCCGTGGGAACTTATAAGATCACGGTGAAGGCACAGGGCTTTCGCACCGTCGTTGAGCAGACGGACGTCGAACTGAACAAAACCGGTACCCGTAATATCCGCGTGACTCCGGGCGCAGCCACCGAGACCGTGGAAGTTACAGGTGCGGCTCCGACCATCGACACTACAACGGCTCAGCTGCAATCTACATTCGATCCGCAATATTCGCAGGATCTCGGACTCACCTCCGCAGGCGGTGCTGGCGCCGGTGTCCTGAATCTTTCGCTGCTGACTCCGGGTGTTACCAACGGAAGCGCGATGGGAGATGGAGTTGGTCCGTCAGTGGGAGGCCAGCGTCCTCGCGACAACAATTTCACGGTAGAAGGCGTCGACAACAACAACAAGTCGGTTACCGGCGCGCTGATTACGGTTCCTCCAGAAGCGGTTGAGAACTTCACGCTACTGTCCAACCAGTTCAATTCCGAGTTCGGCCACTCCTCCGGCGGCCAGTTCAACACGACCGTCAAAAGCGGCACAAACCGATTTCATGGTTCCGTATACGAATATTTCCGAAATCGTAATCTGAATGCTGTGGACCAAACCTGGGTGCAGCAGGGGCTGACGACGAATCCGCGCTTTGACTCGAATCGATACGGCGGCACCATCGGCGGACCGATCATCAAGAACAAGCTTTTCTTCTTTACCAATTTCGAGCGCAACCCCGTCGGCTTCATCTCGGTGGGCGGTGGAGCGGTGCAAGCTCCAACTGCAGCGGGCCTCGCGGCCATGAATGCCGATCCCAATCTCAACGCCACCAACTTTGGCATCTTCCAGAAGTACATCCCCCTCGCCACGACGCCGTCCGGTTGCATCACCTACAACGGGACGTCGAATGGAATATCGTTAGGAGGAAATGCCTTCCAGGCCCCGGCGAATGGAAGCTGTGCGGCCGGCAGTGTGGAAGTCGGCAACGTTCCGATCATTCCCGCGGCTTGGCAGAGCTGGACAAATTTTGTCCAGAGCGTCGATTACAACATGTCCGACAAGGATCAGATTCGCGGGCGCTTTATCTATAACAAGGAAAACCTGCTGGACAATCAAGCGCAGCTGGGAACCTTCTTCGCACCCTACTCCATCACCTACGAACTGATCAATGCGAGCGAATATCACACCTTTACGCCCAGTGTGACCAATGAGTTCCGCGTCGGATTCAACCGCTTTGACGAGACCATACCGGCGGGAAACTTTGCCTACCCAGGACTGGACGCGTTTCCAAACATCACGCTCTTTGATCTCGGAAACGGCCTGAACGTCGGACCCGACGGCAATGCTCCTCAATTCACGATTCAGAACTTCTATCAATTCGTCGACAACGTGAGCATCGTGAAGGGGAAACACACCTTAAAGGTCGGCGGAGAGTATCGTTGGTACATTTCACCCCAAGGCTTCACGCAACGTTCCCGCGGTGACTATGAGTACAACGGCACCCAGGTTTACCTGGAAGACCTGGCGCCCGACAATTTCGGACAGCGCAGTACCGGGTCAAGCACCTACTACGGCAATGACAAGGCATTTTACTTCTACGTCAATGACACCTGGCGTGTGAACCAGCATTTGAGTCTGAACGCTGGCGTTCGTTACGAGTACACCACGACACCGACGGGTGAAAACCGGCAGACTCTCAACGCCATTTCTAATACGCCGAGCATCCTGGTTCCGCAGGCCGGAAATCAGCCCCTTGTCTTCGGCAAGGTCCAACCCGCCAAGAACAATTGGGCGCCTCGCATCGGATTTGCGTATTCGCCCGGCAGCAGCGGGAATACCTCAATCCGGGCTGGCTTTGGCATGGCTTACGATACTCTTTACGACAACATTGGCAGCCTGGCTGTCCCACCGCAAATCGGTTCCACAGCAGAACGTCGCGGGCGGATTAAAAGTCCCGCCGAACGTGGCTCCGCTGACCCCTGACTTCTTGTCGAACGGCGGACTTCTGCCCAGTGCCGGAAGCGGCATCACGATTCTGACCCCGGATGACGCACGTCGCGAATACTGCGAACTGGCTTCCAGGGAAGGAGCAGGATCCCTATTCGATCAATTGGAACTTCGGAGTGCAGCATGCTTTCGGCAAGAGCTACTCCGCCGAAATCAACTATGTGGGCACTCGCGGAGTTCACCTGCCCTTGCAGGACATCATTAACCTGGCGACGATCGTGACTCCCGCGAACGCCTTGCCGACTTACATCCAGACCCCGGACCAGGCAACACTGGATGCTTTGCCGAACACCCTTAACAACCTCCTTGCTTTGCAAACTGCGAATAACGAACCTGCCAACTACGCCAATGCTGGATTTGGCAGCGCGATCACCGCCTTCGTCCCGCGTGGCCAGTCCTCCTATAACGGATTGCAGGCCGGACTGAGTCGCAGGTTCAGCCATGGTCTGACCTTCCAGAGCGCCTATACCTGGAGCCATACCATCGACAACAGCACTGCGGACTTTCACACGACCGACATCACCCCTCGTCGTCCGCAGGATTTCTTCAACTTCGCTTCGGAACGGTCGAACTCGGCTCTCGACCGGGCTCAGCGGTTTACCTTAGCCATGGTCTATGACCTCCCATTCTTCAAGGGCGGTAACTGGATGATGAAGAATGTCGTCGGCAATTGGACGTTTAGCCCTGTCTACGCGTACGAAACCGGCGAGTGGGTGACCGTTCAGGCGCAGCAAGACGCGAACCTGAACGGCGATCCGGCTGGTGATCGGGCAATCGTCAATCCGGCTGGGGTCCGGGGGACGGGCAGCGACGTTACCGCCCTTTGCCGAGTGTCGAATCCCTGCGATCCAAACACCGGGGTGGTGGTAGCCTATGCGGCCAATAATCCCTCAGCCCAATACATCCGAACCGGCTTGGGTGCGCTGTCCAATGCAGGCCGGAATACCTTGCAAACGCCGGGGACCAACAATATCGACCTCGGCATCTACAAGGACCTGAGCATCACCGAAAGCATGAAGTTCCGGTTCGGCGCCCAGTTCGGAAACATCATCAACCATCCCCAGTTCATTCCCGGAAGCAATCCGGGCTTTGGCCTGGGCGTGAACGACGTGAACGGCTTTAGTTCGGTGGGAACCGGTTACAAAGCCTTCGTCACTCCTGGGAATGCAAACTTCAACAATCCCAGTGCCGTATTCGCCAGCAATGCACGCACGATCGCATTGATGGCAAAGTTCTCGTTCTAAGGCGCGAACTCAATTGCAACCCAGCGGGGCCGATGTCTGGCCCCGTTTTTTATTTCCGATTCCGCTGCTCAGACTTCGCGATGCCGTAGCAACCTCAGCTACTCGATTTTCGTGCCCTCCGAGCTATCTGTCACAATTGCGATAGAATTTTCACGGGAGCCAGCATGTCAGCCACCATCCTTGACGGAACCAAGCTCGCGCAAGAGATCCGCAGCGAAGTCACTGCGGAAGTGAAAACCATGGCTGCCGCTGGAGTGCGTCCCGGCCTCGCGGTCGTGCTGGTCGGGCATGTTCCCGCGTCCGAGATCTATGTGCGCGGCAAGGTTAAGGCCTGCGAGGAAGTCGGCCTTTACAGCGAGAAGCTGACGCCACCCGAGTCTGCCACCACCGACGAGTTGCTCGCGGTCATCGAAGACCTCAACCGCCGCGACGACATCGACGGAATCCTGGTGCAGTTGCCGCTGCCCGCTCACGTTGATGCCAAGAAAGTGCTGATGGCCGTCGACCCTGCCAAAGACGTCGACGGATTCCATCCCGTAAACGTCGGTCTTCTTTCCACGCAGCGTCCCGGCCTCGTGCCCTGCACGCCCGCAGGAGTCCTCGAGATTCTCAAGCGCAACAGCATTTCGATAGCTGGACGCGAAGCCGTCGTCGTCGGCCGCAGCGACATCGTCGGCAAGCCGGTAGCCATGCTGCTGCTGAACGCCAATGCCACCGTGACGGTCTGCCACTCGAAGACGCACGACCTGCCAAGCGTATGCCGCCGCGCCGACATTCTGGTCGCCGCCATCGGCCGCGCCGGAATGCTCACGCGCGATTTCGTCAAGCCGGGTGCCACGGTCATCGACGTCGGCATGAATACCATTACCGATCCCCTGGAATTCCAGCGTTTCTTCGCGGGCAACGCCAAGAGGGAAGAGAGCTTCCGCAAAAAAGGATCGACGCTGATGGGCGACGTCCACCCCGAAGTCGCCGAAATTGCCGGAGCTTTGACGCCTGTTCCAGGTGGCGTCGGCCCACTCACGATCGCGATGCTGATGTACAACACGGTGAAAGCGGCAAAGATGCGCCGGGGAACCCGAGTCCCGGAATTGTCGCAAGCATGACGACTGTCGCAAGCATGGCGACGACGACCGCCAGAAGAAGCGATTGTTATCTCTCTGCGTCCTCAGCGTCCTCTGCGGTGAAAGCTCTTCACGTGGGAGCGTCATGCTGAAAGTCGGCCTCACCGGAGGCATCGCCGCCGGCAAGTCGGTTGTGGGGGAAATGTTCGTCGCGCTGGGCGCGCGTCTTGTCCAGGCCGACCGCATTGCCCACTCGCTCATGCAGCCCGGAGAAGCCGTCTATAACGAAGTCGTCCGCCACTTCGGCCGCGAGATTCTGAATCCCGACCTCAGCGTGAACCGCTCCAAGCTCGCGGAACTCGCCTTCGGCCCGGCCACAGCGCCCGACAGCCAGCGCAAATCACGCATCGAGGAACTCAACCGCATCGTGCATCCCGCAGTCATCCGCAGCCAGGAAGAATGGATGCAGGAGATGGGACGCCAGGATCCGAAGGCCGTCGCCATCGTCGAAGCAGCTCTGTTACTCGAGGCCGGCGCGGGCGAGCGTTTCGATCGCCTGATCGTGGTTACCTGCAGCGAAGAACAGCGCGTAACCCGCTTTGCGGCCCGCCAGAAAATCGATCTTGAGTCAGCCCGTAAAGAGGTCCTCCGCCGCATGGCCGCGCAACTCCCGGACGAAGAAAAAATCAAAGCCGCCGATTTCGTGATCGACAACTCCGGCGCGCTCGACCACACGCGCGAGCAAGTAGATAAAGTGTGGGCGAAACTGCAGGCTGCAGCCTAAAGGGGTATGTGGGGACAGCCGCCTTCGGCTGCCCGGTTGAGCGAAGTTCGACAGGTCTTGATCGTGACAGCTGTAGAGTAGCGAATGGCATTGTGCTTCGGCCCAACGGACATCCCAGGCGTCTGTCCCCACAGAATCCTGCCGGGCGTGCTCGCCGCCCCGCCATTGTTTAGAATCAATTCAGGGACCTTTTTACTCCCCAACATCGTATCTACCTTCTGTGGTTTGAATCGGATGGTCGAATTATGAAAGTCTTACGGCCCTTGATCCTCGCGCTGGCCATTGCCGGTGGATTCTTCTACTTCACGACCTGGCGCTCGAACTCGCAGGCCGGAGGATTCCGTCCCTCGAACTGGCTGAGCCATCCCGCGCAAGTGGAGATCACCGAGGCGGCACCCAATGAGCCCCTCGACGGCGAAGAGCAGAACAACATTTCTGTCTATAAGAAGAACATTCCGTCGGTGGTGAACGTCACCTCGCGCGCCATGACGTTCGACTTCTTCTACGGCCTCGTTCCGCAGGAAGGCCAGGGCTCGGGCTTTGTGATCGACAAAGAAGGACACATCCTGACCAACTACCACGTGATCGCCGAAGCGCGGCAGGTGGAAGTCACGATGCACAACCGCAAGAAATACAAGGCCACGGTAGTCGGGACCGATCCGCCGCACGATCTCGCGGTTATCCAGATCAAAGCCCCTGATCTGGTTCCAGCAATCCTGGGAGATTCGCGCAATCTGCAGGTCGGGCAGAAGGTTTATGCCATCGGCAATCCGTTTGGCCTGGCGGGGACGATGACACGCGGCATTGTGAGTTCCATTCGCCCGGTGCGTGAGCCCAATGGCGCCATGATCGACGAAGCCATTCAGACCGACGCCGCCATTAATCCCGGAAACTCCGGCGGGCCGCTGATGAACTGGCACGGCGAGGTCATCGGCATCAATACCATGATTCTTTCGAACGCGAACCAGAGCGCTGGCATCGGCTTTGCCATCCCCATCAACACCGCAAAGGCCGTGCTGAACGATCTGATGACTCTCGGGCGCGTGCGCCGTCCCGCACTGGGCGTGCGCACCATTCCCATCAGTTCTGAATTGGCCGATGAAATCGGCCTGCCCGTCGACTACGGATTGCTCATCATCCAGGTGACTCCCGGTGGCTCTGCCGACTCCGCGGGCCTGCGCGCCGGCACTGAGCGCGCCTACCTGGGAAATACTCCCATCATGCTCGGGGGCGACCTGATCGTTGCCATCGACGATCAGAAAGTGCAGGATGAGGATGACCTCTCGCAGATGATGAACAACCACCGCGCCGGCGATACCGTAAAGATCACCATCTACCGCAACAAGAAGAAGATGGACGTCAGCGTCTCGCTGGGCGAAGCCAGGCAGCAAGTGTGACAAAGGCAGCCGTCAGCTCTTAGCCTTCAGCCACTCCTGGCGCGGCGCCGGATGGTTCCTTCGTGAACCTTCGTGTCCTTCGTGGTTGAGGCCTTTCTTGCCTTGAAAACTAGACCATTTGTCTGTAGTCTGTCGTCCTGCCTATGACTGCCGTCCTTTAATTCCGCGAATTGCAAGGTGAGCGAAGCGCGCCAAGGTGTCTGCGCCCCGCTCCTGCCAGGTTGTCTCACCGCTTTCAAAAAACCAGAAAGGATATTCCCATGCAATTTGTGGATCAGGCATTCGCTCGCCGTCTGGAGTCCTGCGAGGAGATGCCGCAGGTGATGTATGCCCGACTGTTTCAGAATACGCGTCCTGAGCTTGGCGCCGCCGAGGAAGAAATCTGCGGCGGTCACATGATCTTTGCCGGCCTGGGCTCGCCCATCGGACGAGTGACCGGCGCCGGGTTGGATCGTCCCTTCACATTCGACGATCTCGACCGCGTTGAGCGGTTCTATCGCGCGCACCAAGCTCCGGCGCAGGTGGACTTGTGCTCCATGCACCGGCCTGAAGTCTTTGAGCTGTTTAAAGAGCGCGGCTACGCGATCGCCGAACTCAACAATGTGCTCTACCGAAAGTTAGACGCGCAGGAGAAATTCCCACCGCCCCCCGCAGGATGCGAGATTCGCCGCAGCCTTCCCGAGGAAGCCGACCGCGCCGGAGCGATCGTGGAAGGTGCCTTCTTTCCCGACGGCGCGCCCGAGGCGTATCAGGGGCTCGTGGCTCCGTTCTACCAGATGGAGCGGGCGCTGGCTTTCGTCGCCAGCATCGATGGCAAACTGGTCGCCTGCGGCACGGGGCTCGTTATCCCAGAACACCGAGTCTTCGCCTTGTGCGGTGCAGGCACATTGGCCGAGTTTCGCGGACGCGGCTTGCAGACGGCGCTGCTGGGGGCTCGCATGGCGGCCGCGGTCGAAGCCGGATGCGAATATGCCGTCGTAGTCACGAACGGCGGCACCACCTCGCAGCGCAATGCAGAGCGCCTCGGCTTCCGCGTAGCCTACAGCAAGGCAACGGTGATCAAGCAGTTGGCACCGTAGCGCCGGCATTCCTTCGCCCAACTCAGGGCAAGCTCTGTCGGTTGTCCCGAGGCCCTTTCGTCCCAGCCCACGGCAGAGCCATGCCTGAAGGGCGAATCAGGCTCGTGGAAGTCACTGGCAAAGCACAGGTGAACAGGCTTTCCGTGCTGCGACGAACTCCGTCCTGGATGAAGTGTGTTCTGTCCTCTTGCCATTACGGTCTCGCTGAAAAGATCAGGATTCGCAACGAACGATGTACAATTCCTTCCGCTTGCAAGCTGCACCCATCTCATCTCGACAAATTTACGCGGAGACCGAACTATGCAACGGATGTTCCGTACGTTCGCTGCGGTTTTGATCAGCATCGCTATAGTTTTCAGCGCGACCTCCATCGCACAGCAGGCAGATACTCCCAAGACGGCAGCTCCAAAAAAGGCTGCGGCCACGCCGCCTTCGGAAAAACCTGCAGAGAGCTCCATTAAACCTGAACCGCCTCCAGAACCAAGGCTGGCGCCGCGCGAAAGTTCGGGCGACAAAGAGAAAGACAAAGAAGAGCGTTACGACATGACCGAGGTGGCGCCGGTGGTGACGCATCACCAGATTACCGTCGATGGGAAGTTGCTGAGGTACGCGGCGACGACGGGACGGCTGCCCATCAAGCGCGGCGACGGGAAGATTGAAGCGCAGATGTTCTACGTAGCGTACACGCTCGACGGGCAGGATGCCGCCAAGCGTCCGCTGACGTTTGCGTTTAATGGCGGCCCGGGATCGGCGTCGGTCTGGCTGCACATGGGAGCGCTCGGTCCCCGTAAGGTAGTGCTGCAAGCGGATGGCTTTATGCCTCCCGCGCCGTACCGCATGGAAGACAACCCGTCGACGCTGCTCGACAAGAGCGACCTGGTGCTCATCGACGCGATCGGCACGGGGTTCAGCCGGGCGGCGGACTCGGAGATGTTCAAGAAATTCTGGGGAGTCAAGGGTGACATCGAGGCGTTCAGCGAATTCATACGGCTTTACATCACGCGCAACGACCGCTGGACTTCACCGCTGTTTCTGTTCGGCGAGAGCTACGGGACAACGCGCTCCGCGGGCATTGCGGGATATCTCGCAGATCGCGGCATTTCGTTCAACGGCATTACTTTGCTGTCCACAGTACTGAATTTCGAGACGCTCGAAGATAATTTCACGAACGATCAGCCTTACATTTTTCTGATACCGACGTTCACCATGATCGCGGGATATCACCACAGGCTGGCCCCGGACCTGGCGCAGGATTTGAATCGCGCGCGGAAGGAATCGGAGCAGTGGGCATCGACGGAGTACTCACGGGCGCTGGACAAAGGAGATTCGCTCACGCCATCGGAACGGCAGCAAGCGATCGATCAGCTGGCGCGCTACACCGGGCTGAGCAAAGAGGTGATCGATGAGGCCAACCTCCGGATTAACGTGCAGAAGTTCACGCACTATCTGCTGATTGATCAGAAGTTGCGGGTCGGCCGGCTCGACGGGCGGTACACCGGGCCCGATCCGAATGGGCTGCTCGATACTCCGTTTTATGATCCGACGGGATCTGCGACGCAACCGCCGTTCACTTCCGTGTTCAACAACTACCTGCGCACGGAATTGGGATACAAAGTGGACATGCCGTACAACGTGCGGGCGCCGCGCGGGCCCAACGACACATGGGACTGGGGATCGGCGGGGCAGGGATTTCCGGACACGGCATCGGCCATGCGGCAGGCGATCGTGAAGAATCCTTATCTGAAGATTCTGGTGATGGAAGGCTACTATGATCTGGCGACGCCATATTATGCAGCGAACTACACGGTGGATCATCTCAACCTGCCGCAGAAGTATCGCGAGAACATTTCGTTCGCCACTTACGATTCGGGGCACATGGTGTATTTGCCCGTGGATGGCCTGAAGAAGATGAAGGCGGATCAGGCAGCGTTTATGGGAAGGGCGAATCCTTAACCACAAAGGACACGGAGGACACAGAGTTTCATAGTCATCTAAGACAATTATGAGAACGATACTTCTTTTCGTGGCAGCGCTCTCTCTCGGCTCCAGTGTCTTCGCTTTGGCAGACGATTCGTGCGCGAAGCTGGACGGGTTGCCGATTGCCAACGCGAAGATCATTTTCGCGCAGACGGTGGCGGCGGGGACGTTCACGGGGCCCCCGGCGGCATTCACGGGCCGCGACCTGACGGCGTTCTACAAGAATGTGCCCGCATTTTGCAGGGTGGTTGGAATTGCGACTCCGTCAACCGACTCCAATATCCGGCTCGAAGTCTGGATGCCCGTGGCGGGATGGAATGGCAAGCTGCTCGGCGTGGGCAATGGCGGGTTCGCCGGGCTAATCGATTTCATGCAACTCGGCGCTGCTCTCAGCAAAGGATATGCGGTCACGGGCACGGACACGGGACACGAGGGATCACCGATTGATGCGGCGTGGGCGATCGGGCATCCGGAGAAGGTGGTGGACTTCGGGCATCGGGGGATCCACGAGATGACGCGCATCGCCAAAGACGCGGTGCACGCTTATTACGGAAAGGATGCGCAGCACGCCTATTTTGCGGGATGCTCCGATGGTGGGCGCGAGGCGCTGATGGAAGCGCAACGCTATCCTGCCGACTATGACGGAATTTTGGCGGGGGCTCCGGCGAACTACTGGACTGCACTGCTCTCCACCGCGGTGTGGGACACGCAGGCCTTGACCGTCGATCCCGCGAGCTTTATTCCTCCGGCGAAAATTCCGGCAATTTCCGCGGCGGTGCTCGCGGCCTGCGACCAGGCGGACGGCGTGCGCGACGGCGTGCTCAACGATCCGCGGAAGTGTCGCTTCGATCCCTCGAGCATGCAATGCAAAGCCGGCGACAATACTGACAAGTGTTTGACCGGGCCACAGGCCGCGGCGTTGAAGAAGATTTATGGCGGGCCGTACGATGCTCGTGGCCACGCAGTGTTCCCCGGCTTTCTGCCGGGAGCGGAGGACGGACCAGGAGGGTGGGGCGAGTGGATTACTGGTCCGGCGCCGACGAAGAGCTTGATCGCATTTTTCGGCATCGGGTTCTTCTCCGACATGGTGTATGGCGATCCGAACTGGGATTACAAAACATTCAAGCTCGAGAGCGGGCTGAGGGCCGCCGAGGAAAAGACTGCGAGCGCCCTGAATGCGACCGACGGGGACCTGAAGGCGTTCAAGGCGCGGGGCGGGAAGCTGATTCTGTATCACGGGTGGAACGATCCGGCGATTCCGTCGGTCAACACGGTGAACTATTACGAGAGCGTGCTGGCAAAGATGGGAGCGAAGGACGCGGATTCGTTCGTGCGCCTGTACATGGTGCCGGGAATGCAGCATTGCGATAGCGGGCCAGGGGCTGACTCTTTCGGGCAAGTCGGGCACCTGGTTTTTGACGATCCGCAACACAGCGTGGACGCCGCGCTCGAACAGTGGGTGGAAAAGGGGCAGGCGCCGGCGGCGATCGTCGCTTCAAAGTATGACGAGCAGCATCGATTGAAAATGACGCGGCCTTTGTGTACCTATCCGCAGGCCGCGAAGTATAAGGGCAGCGGGGATACGAATGATGCGGCGAACTTTGTGTGCGAGAAGTAGCGGAAAACCTTTAACACAGAGGACACTGAGGGCACGGAGGAAGACAAGTCCAGCGAAGAACAACCTTGCGAACCTGTGCTTCCATCGCTCTTACTTGCTGTACTGGTTCTTCTTTTTGTCTTCGTGGCGCTCGATGCCGAATTGAATCAGGCGGTCGATCAGGTCGGCGTAGGGCAGCCCCGACGCTCCCCAGAGCTTCGGATACATGCTGATGGTGGTGAAACCGGGCATGGTGTTGATCTCGTTCAGGAAAATCTTCCCGGTCTTCGGATCCATGAGGAAATCCACGCGCGCCAGGCCCGAGCAATCCACGGCTTGAAACGCTCTCACGGCCAGTTCCTGAACCTTCTTTGTTTCAGCTTTGGTGAGCTTGGCGGGGATGATCAGCTGCGAGCCTTCGTCGACGTATTTCGCGGTGTAGTCGTAGAACTCCTTGCCAGGAACGATCTCGCCCGGTACTGACGCGGTTGGCTCGTCGTTGCCCAGCACCGAGCACTCGATCTCGCGCGCTTTTTCTTTTTTGCCGCCGACCCCTTGCTCGATGACAATCTTCCGGTCGAACTTCGCAGCTTCTTCGATGGCGGGGCCGAGTTCCTTGCGGTTGTGTGCCTTGCTGATGCCGACGGACGATCCGAGGTTGGCGGGCTTCACGAACACCGGGTAGGTCAGCTTGCTCTCGACCAGCTTCTGAACTTTCTTCGGATCCTTTTCATACGCGCCGCGCAGGATGGTCACGTGCTTGACGATGGGAATCCCGGCGGCGATGAACAGGGACTTCATGATGTCTTTGTCCATGCCCGCGGCCGAGCCGAGGACACCCGCGCCCACGTACGGAATGTCGGCAAGTTCGAGCAGGCCCTGGATGGTGCCGTCCTCGCCGAAGGTGCCGTGCAGCACGGGAAAGATGACGTCGACATTGATGGCGCGGTCGCTGGCGCGGCGCATCAGGCCGGCGTCGGTCTGAAAGGGGACCAGGCCGCTGTGGCGATGAACGGGCTCCGGAGGCACGACCACCGCTTCTCCGCGCGCGAGCACGGCGGCCGGAGAAGTGGTGTCGGGATCGCCGGCGCGAAGATTGCGCGGTTCCAGCACAAGCTTGCCGGTGAGGAGATTCTCGGCGTGCTCGGAGGTGAGCCAGCGGCCATCTTTGGTAATGCCGATGGGCACGACCTCGTACTTGTCTTTATCGATGGCGTTGAGAACCGATGCGGCCGAGAGGAGCGAGACTTCGTGCTCTCCGCTGCGCCCGCCGAATAAAATGCCGACCCGAAGCTTTTCCATGACCTTCCAGTGTGGACGGGAGATGAGGCGCCCGTCAATCGCAGGGTTGATACGAGAGATAACATCAGCCACGGATCTGCACGGATTCCCACGGATAAACCTTTTTCATTTCTTGATCCGAGTGAATCCGTGTAGATCCGTGGCTACAGAATTTTCTTCCCGAAGGCTGACAGCGCCAGTTCTACCGCCAAATCTGCGGTGCGGTTGTGCTCGTCGATGACAGGATTCACTTCGACGATCTCGAAGCTGAGCATCCGGCCGTGGTCGGCGATGATTTCCATGGCGAGGTGCGCCTCGCGGTAGGTGGCACCGCCGCGAACGGGAGTGCCCACGCCGGGCGCGTCCTCGGGATCGACCCAGTCCATGTCGAGAGAAATGTGGTAACCCGCAGTGCCGCGGGCGGCGATGCGGAGGGCTTCTTCCATCACGGTGCGCATGCCGCGCTCATCAATGTCGCGCATGGTGAAGACGCCGATGCCGGCGCGGACGCACGTTTTCTTTTTCCACGGCATCGATGTCGCGGACGCCCACCAGCACGCAGTTCTGCGGCTTCACTTTGGGTGAGAAGTCGAAGATGTTTCCCAGCTCCGAGGGCCACAATCCCATCAGCGCGGCCAGCGGCATGCCGTGCACGTTGCCGCTGGGCGATGAGTCGGGCGTATTGATGTCGGTGTGGGCGTCGATCCAGATGAGGCCGACGTGCTGGTTCTGGCGGCGGTAGAACTCGGCGACGCCCGAGACCGTGCCGGCGGCCATGGAATGATCTCCACCAAGCGCAAGCGGGACTTTTCCGGCTTCGAGGGTCTTGATGACGAGCTCGGCATGCTTGGTGCACGTGGCCGTGATTTCTTTCAAATATTTCGCGTGAGTATCGCCTTCTTTTTTCTGCTCGGGGATGGCGACGGGAACGTTGCCGCCGTCCTCGACTTCATGACCGAGGGCCTCGAGGCGGGCTTCCAGGCCGGCCACGCGGACGGCAGAAGGTCCCATATCGACGCCGCGGCGCGACTGGCCAAGGTCGAGGGGAACGCCAATGACGCGGATTTTTCGGGGAGAGATGCTAGAGGGGCTTGCTGTTGTGGTCATAGTAGACAGTGAATGCCTTGCATTTACCGCCGAGAACGCCGAGAGCGCCGAGGAAAACAAATGACTAAATTCTTGCCGCTCTTCCCTCAAGATTCCTCTTCTACTTCGGCGATTAGTCGTCCGCGTCAAATTTTGCCTTCCGTGCCCTTGGCCGCACGTGCAGAGTCTGGAAATTCGTTCACGATTCTCTTCAGTCCGTTTTTCAGGACACGGACATGAAAGCTAATCAGCAAACCCACTCTCTTTCCCGAAAGACGCAATATGAGAGCAACTGCGCATCGTGGATCGGTGCCAATTGATCAATCGGCTTTGATCTCATACCACGACCGAATCTTCGACGATGAGATCAAGACGATATCCGCAGTGAAGCTTGACGTCTTTGTAGAGCACTGGCAGTGGCACTTCTGTTGCTCGATCCTGAATCCAGCGACTGTCGATAATTCAAAGGCCAAGCAGGCTCTCGATACGCTGACTCCAGCTAATCCGGAGCCCCAGGGTGGGTTTCTAACTGCCCTTCGATAGCCGCCCCGATGATCCGCCGCGTAATCGAATCGAGTCTCATCTTTCCCGTTCCATCCTCGGCGCACTCGGCGTACTCGGCGGTAAAAAGATCTATGGATAAAGTCGATACAGCATTCTTGGGAACGGAATGGTTTCGCGAACGTGTTCAAGGCCGCAGATCCAGGCTACGGCGCGCTCAATGCCCATGCCGAAGCCGCCGTGGGGCACGCTGCCGAATTTGCGCAAGTCGAGATACCACTTGAAAGCTTCTTCCGGCAAATTATGTTCATGGATGCGCTGCAGGAGCAATTCATACGAGGCCATACGCTGCGAGCCGCCGATGATTTCTCCGTAGCCTTCGGGAGCGAGCACATCGACGCACAGCGCCAGGTCAGGACGCTGCGGGATCGGGCTCCATGTAGAAGGCTTTTACCTTCGCTGGATAACGATGTACCATGACCGGCTTGTCGAATTGCGCTGATAGATAGGTTTCGTCAGGGGAGCCGAGGTCGCCGCCCCATTCGAATTTCGATTCGAGCTTGCCCTGGGCGTGGCCTTCCTGGAGATTCTTGACTGCATCGTCGTAACTGATGCGTGGGAAGGGCGCCTCGATTTTTTCCAGCTTGGAAAGGTCGCGGCCAATCGTCTGGAGATCAACGCGGCGCTTTTCGAGACAACGCTTCACGATGAAGGTGATGAGGCCTTCCGCGAGTGCCATGACGTCGTCGAGTTCGGCATAGGCGACTTCCGGTTCGACCATCCAGAACTCGGTGAGATGGCGGCGGGTCTTCGATTTCTCCGCGCGAAACGTGGGGCCGAAGGAATACACCTTGCCCAGCGCCATGGCCGTGGCTTCGACATAAAGCTGGCCGGACTGCGTGAGGAACGCTTGCTCGTCGAAGTAATCGACGGGAAAAAGCGTGCTCGTGCCTTCACAAGCCGCGGGAGTAATGATGGGCGGATCGGTGAGGGTGAAGCCGCGCTCGTCGAAGAAATCCCGTGCGGCTTTGATAATCTCGGCGCGCACGCGCAGAATCGCCGCCTGCCGCTGCGACCGCACCCAGAGGTGACGATGCTCCATGAGGAAGTCGGTGCCGTGCTCCTTGGGAGTGATCGGATAGGGCGTCGATTCGGGCACGCGCTGCACAACCTGCACGTTGGCGACATCGAGTTCATAGCCACCGTGGGCCCGTTTGTCGGCGCGGACTTTGCCTTCGACGATGACGCTCGACTCCTGGGTCAGCGTCTTGATCGCGTCGAAGACTTCCGGCGGTACTGCGTTCTTCGGAACGACACCTTGAATAACGCCGGAGCCGTCACGAAATTGCGGGAACAAGAGCTTCCCGCTCTCGCGTAGGTTGTAGAGCCAGCCGCGGATGGTAACGGACTGGCCTTCGTGCTTACCGATGTCTGAGATAGTAGTTACAGGTGGCATAGATTTGAGTAGTAGGTTTCAAAGTTTCAAGGCAAAGTTTCAAAGTAAATCCATGCTCAGCTTTGCAGCGTTGAAACCTTGAAACCTTGAAACCTTGAAACTTGAAACTTGAAACTTGAAACCTTGAAACCTTGAAACCTTGAAACTTTGAAACTTGAAACTTTGAAACCTTGAAACTTTGAAACCTTGAAACTTTGATGAAACTCTTGAAACCTTGAAACCTTGAAACCTGTACTAAGCTCCTTCCAGCTTGTCGAACGTTTCTCCCAGCTTTTCCAGCGGATTTACTTTCTCGTCTTCCCCGAGTTCCAGTAGCAGGGGCGGGGTTTGCGGGGCGGAGCGCAGAAGTTCCATGGCTTGTTTCCAGTCGATAGTCCCCTGGCCCGGCCACAGGTGCGAGTCTTTTATCTTGTCGTTATCGTGAACGTGGGTGGAGCAAATGTGGGATCGCAGGATTTCAAATCCTTCGCGCACGGAACCCATCATGTGCGCGTGACCGAAGTCGAAGCAAACGCCAACATCGTCGAAGTGCGCGCTGCGGATCATCTCAACCAGGCGGTCGGGCGTCGAGAGTTCGTTGGGAATGTTCTCCAGCAGGATGCGCACGCCGAGCGGCTTGGCAAAGGCCCGGAGATGCTCGATCGAGGTCATGGCCGCCTCGAATTTCTTCTCGCTGTAATCCTCGTTGGGCGAGCCCAGATGCTGGATCAGAAATCGAAATGGAATCTGCTCGGCAATTTCGAGAGCGCGCTTGATCTCGTCCATGGCCTCGATGCGGCTGGCGCGATCGATGGACGCAATGTTGACAGGCGGAGCGCCGGCCCGTCCCCATTCGTAGTCGGCATAGAGAGGCGAGTGAACCGAGTTCAGCGGAACTCCGCTGCCGTGGAACCAGTCGGCGATTTCCTTGACGTGCGCTTTGCGGTTGGCGTAGTCAATATGCTGGCGCGCCGCGAAAATCTCAACAGCCTGTACGCCGCTGCGAGCGAGCCCATCGAGAATGCCCGGATGCAGCCGCTCTTTCACGAACAGATAAGTGGAAACCGCTCTTTGCATGCGCGTCCCTTGGGAAATTGTTGATTTTTGATTGTTGATTATTGATTGAAGCCCAACACTCGACCGTTTCGATTTTTAATCAACAATCAGCAATCAACAGTCAACAATGCCTTTCTAGTACCCTACTGCTTTTCCGCTGCCGCGGCCATCACTGGCGCCCAGACGATCTCCGGTTTTGGCGTCGATTGCGATGCACTCGGCGTCGCTCCAGTAGAGATCCACATCCCCGCCATAGTGCAGGCCGACCTCGATGTTGTATCCCATCTTGCGCAACAAGCTCAGTGTATCGGGTGAGAACCATTGTTCCACATTCAGGACGTCGGGCATCCACTGATTGTGGAAGCGGGGTGCGTTCACCGCTTCCTGGATGTTCATGCCGTAATCCACCACACCCATTAGAACATTGGCGACGGTGGTGATGATTTTAGAACTGCCCGGCGAACCCAGCACCAGGACGGTCTTGCCGTCGCGCACGACGATCGTCGGGGTCATCGAGGACAACGGACGCTTCCCCGGTCCAATTGCGTTCAGGTCGCTCTGCAGCAGGCCGTCAGAATTCGGAACGCCGGGCTTGGCGGAGAAATCGTCCATTTCGTCATTCAGCAGGAAACCAAGACCATCGGCGGTGACGCGCGATCCGAACCAGTCGTTGATCGTGGTGGTGACGGCGACGGCGTTGCCGTCTGCATCCATGACGGAATAATGGGTCGTGTGGTTGGACTCGGCGGGAACCATCGGAGGGTGCGCTTCGGCGTATTGCTCCAACTGGCTGAACACAGCCGGACGCTTCAGATCTTTGCTGGAAGTCGCGTGGACGGGGTCAATCGTTTCCTGCCAAGCCGCGGCGTATCGCTTGTCGATGAGCTGGGGCACCGGGATCTTCGCAAAATCGGGATCGCCCATAAATTCCGCGCGATCGAAAAATGCGCGGCGGAAGGCCTCGGTCGTGTAGTGCATCGACTGCGCCGAGCGGTCACCCATTTTGGCGAGATCGTAGCCTTCCAGAATGTTCAGGGATTCGATCAGCACGGTTCCACCGGATGAAGGTGGCGGCGCGCTGATGACCTCGTATCCCCGATAGGTTCCGCGAACCGGCTCTCGCTCTTTCACTTCGTAGCTCGCCAAGTCGTCGGCGGTAATGAGGCCTCCGCCCTTTTGCATGGCAGCCGCCAGTTCCCGGGCCAGGGAGCCGTGATAGAAATCGTCCGGCTTGTCGGCGATGCGTTGCAGGGTGCGAGCCAGGTCGGGCTGGCGGAAGATCTCCCCGGGCTTATAGAAGTCGCCATTGCGCTGAAAGACGCGGCGCGATTCGGGGAACTGGCCCAAATGCTTGTCCGTCTGGAAATCGCGAGCCTCTCCCCAAGTCAGATCGTAACCTTCGCGCGCCAGCCGGATCGCCGGGGCCATCACTTGCTTCAGCGTGAGTTTGCCGTATTTCTGTTCGGCATAGACCATGCCGGCCACCGATCCCGGCACGCCGATGGACTTGTACCCAATCTCGCTGGCGTCCTTAATAACGTTCCCCTGAGGGTCGAGATACATGTCGCGCGAGGCTGCGGCGGGAGCCTTCTCGCGGTAGTCGATGAAATGGGTGCGGCCGTCGGCCATGCGGATGAGCATGAATCCTCCGCCGCCGATATTTCCAGCTGGGGGATGCACCACGGCCAGCGCGAATCCGGTGGCGACCGCTGCGTCGATGGCATTGCCGCCGGCCTGCATGATATCGACGCCGGCCCGTGAGGCCAGCTCGTGTACGCTCACGACGATTGCATGCTGGGCATGAACGGGATGCGTCGAGGACGCGACCGAGGGGGCGGCGACAGCCGTCAGGAACAGCGCCATCAGCAACAAAATCAATGATTTATGCGGAGATCGCATGCCGGATCAAAGCATCAGGAATTGCAGGACTCTTGAGGCTAGCCGACCGAAGCAAGCAGAGTCAAATCCAGATTTGTACGCCACTGGCTCGCTCCAGAGAGCGGGGAGTGCCGGAAGCCTTCAGAGCTTCCGTCCGGGATCAGCCGGTTGTTGCTGCGAGGCCAACCAGCGCTCTGCCTCAGCCGACTCCCGAAACACCCGAATGGCGCCAAAGTAATCAGCTGAAAGGACTTCGAACACGCGCATCATGCCGAAAATGGCGTCGCGAGCGGCCACAATGCCACAGGCCCCGAACTGCACCTTCTTCCGGAGAACTCGAATTTCCGAACTGACCACTGCCAGCTGGTTGCCTTTGGGAATTAGATCGATGTCGCTGACGTGCAACAGGACGTCCATGCGTCCCGTGCAGGCTGGATCTTCATTCAGTTCGTGGAAGTGGTGGATCACCTCCTCGAAAAGCAGCGGCGGGCTGCAAGTAGTGCGAATTACTTTTTTGGACGAGTCGATGACGTAAGTGACGGGCATGGCCAGTCCCCAAGCAGATATTCAAGGTTAGCACGGGCATTGCGGTCGATTGTCAAAGCTGGGGACGATCCGGCGGATCCCACGGACACCTTAGCGCCTCTTCTTTTGCGACTTCCCCCGCACTTTGGGCGCGCGCGTTTTGAGCTTGCCAACCTTCTTCTTGCGAGGCACGGGTTCCGCTCTCGACTTGGGCGCCTTCGCCTCGACCAACTCATAGGAGTGCCGGATCAGGTCCCGCAACTCGTCGCTGCGCAGGGCATCCAGGCGGCCGAGCATGACCCAATTGTGACGCCCGAGGTAGGGAGAGGGGCCAAGGTCCTGACGCTCGATCAACTCGATGAACGTCTCCGGCGCACACTTGAAAGTGAACCGTACCTGATCCAGGCCCAGCACCGCGAACATCTTCTCTCTGACTTTGAAGCACAGGGCATCGCCCCATTGCAGCTTCTCAGTCGCTCCAGGAAACGAAAGGCAGTATGCGCGGATCGAATCTACATTCATGGCGATTTCTTTTCTGAATCGGTACCACTTTCTCATAAATCGAACTGCTCGGCGGGTTCTGTTTTGCGATAGCGAACAGGCAGATGATGTTCCGGGTTTTGATATGGCGTGCCGCCAACTGAGGAGGTTCCGACGGAGATGGACATTCACGGTATTTGTCCGCTGCTGCAGGTTTTCGATATGCCAACCGCGATCCGCTTCTATCGCGACGTGCTGGGCTTCAGCGTTCACGCCACCTCGCAACCGGGGGATGATTGCAATTGGGCATGGCTCAAATTGAATGGCGCGGAGCTGATGCTCAATACGGCTTATGAGGCGGATCAACGTCCTCCAGCAGCCGATCGGACGCGCCTAGCGGCGCACGAAGACACGTGTCTGTTCTTCGGATGCAAGGAACTCGACGCCGCCTACCAGCACCTCCGCACGCATGGAGTCAATTTGAATGAGCCGAAGGTTGCTCCTTATGGCATGAGGCAGTTGTGGTTCAAGGATCCGGACGGCTATGGACTGTGCTTGCAGTGGCCTGCGTCGAAGGAGAGCCCATACGCAGCGGATTACGGGATGGAAACCGGGACGAGTATCTGAAGATGGAAGAGTCAGTGTCCTGACTTTCTGATGCGCGGGCGGAACTCTGCTGCGCTTGGCTTAAGTGCGATCCGACAACCGAACCAGGCGTTCCTTTACTGCCGGCCATTCCGCGGCGATGATCGAGTAGCGCACCGAGTCGCGCGGGATGAAGTCGGCAGCCATACGGTGGGCGCGGAGAATCCCTTCGAACTGCCCGCCGATACGTTCGAGCGCGGCGCGGGAGCGCTGGTTGCGGGCGTCGGTGTGGAAACACACGCGCAGCACCTGCCAGACTTCGAAGGCATGGGTCAGCATCAGCAGCTTGGCCTCGGTGTTCGCTCCGGTCCGGATGGCCGAGCGCGAAAGCCAGGTATAGCCGATCTCGCAGGTGTCTGGAATGCTGCGTCGGTGCCAGGCGTGGCCTTGCGGCCACGACCAAAGCTCGATGTTCCAGAAGCGCGTTGAGCCGATCACAACCCCGTCGTGCGCACCCACGATTGCGAAAGGGACCGCGGTGTCGGCGTCCCGCCATGCCAAGGCTGTGTTGACATAGGCCGTGGCTGCATCCTTGCCTCGAGGAACGGGACTCCATTGGTAAAGTTCGGCATCCTCGCCCGCGGCAGCTACGAGTCCGTCCACGTGACAGTGATCGAGTGGTTCCAGGCGGATGTGCTGGCCTTGCAGAGCGAAGCTTTGAATTGTCATCGCTTCCACTATCCTATGGATCCCGGTGGTACACCAGATGGTTTTGCGTGCGTTGTCGCAGCCCTTGAGCGTTGCGAACCGATGCGCGGAAGGACTGGCTTCAGCCGCGGATGTGGTTTAGCGGTTCCATAATTTACTGAGGACCGTTTCGCGCCCCTGCGGTGGCAGGTATCCCCGAACCGAAGTTTTTCAGCGAAGTGCTAGACCGCAAACGGCCCGCGGTTCATCCCCCTGGAGGGAACCGCGAGCGAAGCCGCCCGCTTCTCCTCCGAAGCCGATTCATCAGAAGAAATTACGTCTCGGTCGCTGCCTGCTCCCGACGAGAACAATTGGAACCAGCGCAAAATGATCACGTTGGCAATCATCCACCAAAAGAACCACGTCTTCTCAAAGAAAGAGACCACGGCATCCTCCACACTCGCCGCCGACCAGCGAAAGTCGCGGCTCGATTTCGGAGAATATACCATATTGTCCATCACAATACTAGACATTGAAAAACAAAAAAGAAAAACGAAAACGCTTGTCCGGTGGGCCTGTGGTTGTTTCGCCGCGAGAAATCGGCTTAGAGTGTCCGCGGTTTCGCGAGATCCCGCACGATGACCTTGCTTAAGCCGAGCGAGATGTTGCGGGCTTCATTGCTTTCAGCGAGAAGTGGGTTTGCTCGCGCTCCGATTCGCTAAACACGTGGACTCGCGCTCTTTCTTTCAGCTTGAATCTGTGCGGATTCCGGGGCTGGCAAGGACAAATCAGCCGTTGCCATTCGGGCGACCCGGCCACGTTCTCAATGCAGGCCCCGTTGCTGTAGGTGAGACTGAAGTCCTTCACCATGTACTGCATGTGGCAGTTCGGACATTCCACGTAAAGGCGGGTTCTCGGCATCGGGTTCCTGATTCCTTTAAAAGAAATCGTGTTCCTGACGTGCTCCCTGTAAATCTGGCGTTCGAATTTCACCGTTCGCGCCGGAACAGATCGGCTACCCATTCCGCTGGCAGGACTGGCCGATGACCATTAGTTAACCACTCTTTGGTTTGCCATGAAATGGCCCCAAGGGATGGTTATCAAAGTAACCGGCCGCCGCGAGAGGCATTCGTAAAACGCAAAGACCTTGGATGAAACTCGAGTTCGATCCGCACCACTGGCGTAGCGCGCCGCCATCGCAGGCACACTAAGGCAGAGCACTGGGCAACGCAGCTAACTCTCAATGATCTACGCTGCGACCGGTTGCTGGTAGGCGCCGATCTGCTCGAGCATCCCGAGTTGATCCCAGCTATCCCAGCCCTCAACGATCTTTCCCTCGGCAAATCGCGCGATCGTGATCCCCTGGCTGCGCACGGTCTTCCCACTTGGCGGCATCCCGAGCGTATCGCCGGTATGCGTCATCACAGCGGACCAGCGCAGGACGGCCTTGTCACCAACGCCAAACACGTCTTCGACGGTGACTTGCATGTCGGGAAAGGCGCCGCGAATTTCGCCCACGAATTTCACGAATTCTTCCGGCCCGCGAATTTCGGCTTCTGCTCCTTTCTGACCCCGGGCAATTCCGTTCGGATGAAACAACTCATGAACCGTCTGAATTCGGCCCTCATTCCATACTTCCTGAAACCAGCGTCGCATCAGTTGAATGTTTTCGTCGGCTGACATAGTGGCTACTCCTGGCGAACGAATTTCGGGCACCACACGTTAGCTCGCGCGGACAGAGCGGGCAAGGGAAATTTAGGGCGGCAATTGAACGGGGATCGTTCCGAGAGGCGCACGGTTTTCTGTTCTTTCCCCGCCTACCGGGCCAACTCCTGAAATCTTGTCAAGCCCCTAAATCCGGCCAAATCCTGCTAAGTCGCTGCAAACGAAGGAAATATAAATGCCAGATCTTTTCCGGTTCACCCCAGTCAAAATGCTATTCTAGATATATAGAGTGAAAAACAAAGGCGCGGGCCGAAAGCCGCGCCTTTTCTCTTTCCCGACCATGTCTCGGACCAACTTGCCAAGCCGACGCCCTCCAGCGTCGCGCCCTAGGCCTGTCCGAGCGAAGCTTGCCCGAGCGAAGACCGTCCGAGTGAAGCCCGTCCGGGCTAACTCCGCCCCCGCGAAGCTCCTCTCCCAAACTCCCCGCCAGCGCGAGCTCAACACCAAGCGTCGCGGAGAACTCGCCGAACTCACCTTCGTCCTCAAAGCCGCCAGCCTCGGCTTCGGCGTCGCCCGTCCCTACGGCGACAGCGAACGCTACGACGTAATCCTCGACGCCCGCGATCTCACCGGTGCGTCGCCCACAGCGGACCGAATGGTTCCCCTCTGTCATTCCGACCGGAGCCCAGCCGATGCGATCCCCCTGCTTTGTCATTCCGACCGAAGCCGGAGCGAACGCGACGGCGCAGTGGAGGAACCTTGCGTTTCCGCAATCCCTGAAACAAGAATTGCAAAGAGGCAAGCCAAACGAACTCGGCGACGCCGATCCCACGAAATCCCCGCGTTTCCGCCCGATCTCTCCGCGCCACTCTGGCGCGTCCAGGTCAAGTGTTCCACCCAACTCTGCGACGGCCTCTACCGCGTCAACGCCCATCGCCGCCTCAACGGACGCGCCGTCCCCTACCTTCCCGGAGAAATCCATTTCTTCGCCGTCTACATCATCCCCGAAGACACTTGGTACATCATCCCGTTGCACGCCACCTTCGGCGTTACCAGCCTCCTCTTCCGCCGCCGCGCCGATCGCCGCCCCGGACTCTACGACGCCTACCGCGAAGCGTGGTATCTCCTCCGCCCAAAGTGAAGCGCTCAACCCGTTGTCATTCCGACGGCGGAGTGGAGGAACCTGCTTCACGTAGCGATCTTTAGCACGCAGAGTGTCCCCAGTTGCCGTGATCGCGCCGCGGCGAGATACTGTGGACGCGAAAATTTGGTCAAGGACGTTCCATGGCGATCACTCGAAATTGCCCATCGTGCGGAAGGCCGAATCGAATTCCAGGAAAGCATCTTGCCGACACTGGTCGATGCGGTGCCTGCAAAACTACGCTGCCTCCGATGGCCGAACCCATCGAGGTCGGCTCCGAGGAGTTCGACGAAATTGTCCGTGACAGCAAAGTTCCGGTGCTGGTTGATTTCTGGGCAGCGTGGTGTGGCCCCTGCAAGATGGCCGCGCCCCACGTTGCACAAGTCGCGCGCGACCTCGCCGGCCGGGCCGTCGTCCTGAAGGTCGACACAGAAAAGTCCCCGGACCTGGCATCCCGGTACAACGTCCGAGGAATTCCGAACTTCGCCGTCTTCTCCGGTGGCCGCCTCCAGTTCCAACAAGCCGGTCTGGTAGACGCGAGCACAATGAAGACCTGGCTCACACAAGCCGCATAGTTTTCCTCCGAACCGCTTCTCAAGGTTCGAAGTCGATGTTCTAAGTGCTCCCCAAAGTTGTCATTCCGACCGGAGCCGGAGCGCACGCGACGGCGGAGTGGAGGAACCTTGCGTGGGCAGACAATTATATAAATAGTTATATACAAGCCGTCGGGCCTCTGATACATTGTTTTTCGTGGCTGAAACCTCCCCGCCCGACGCCGTTTTCAAGGGCAATTCCTTAATCGTGATCAGAGGTTTTCCCGCCGAGGTTCGCGAGAATTTGGGGGCCGATCTGAGGCGATTGCAGAACGGAGAGCGGCCACTGGATTCCGGTCTCATGGCTCCTGCGCTCCCGGGCGTTTTTGAGTGCGGGATCAGGACAAGGCCACTTGGTATCGCGTGCTGTACGTCAAGATGAGCGGTGTGGTCCACGTACTCCATTGCTTCACGAAGAAGACCAATCAGACCCCCAAGGGCGACATCGAGATTGGGCGCAAGCGGTTGAGCGATCTGAAGACGAGGCTGGCGAAGCGGAAGAAATAAAACGAGTTCCGAAAAGGAAATAACGTATGACCAAGAATGTGTTCGATGATCTGGGATTCTCACCGGAAGAGGCTGCGGCACTCAAACTCAAGACCGACTTACACACCAAGGTCGTCAAGGCGGCGGCGCGGTATTCGCAGCGGCAACTGCAGACGATCTTGGACGAGTCGCAGCCCAGAGTGAGCGATCTGTTGCGGGGAAAAATGTCGAAGTTCAGTCTGGAAATGTTAGTGATCTACGCCGAAAAACTGGGGCTGCGTACGGAAATCAAGATCACGAAATCGCGTTCGCCCGGGGCTGCCGCTGGCTTGGCCCTCATGCTCTAGGGGGCACACACGATTTTGAATGCTCTATGCGCAAGGCGTCTAGCAAAAGGGAAGTGATCCGAAAAAGGCCGGGACACGCGCTGACCCCGAGACAGAAGAAAGAACTGTCGGCTCTGGCGGCCATGTCCGACGATCAGATCGACACCTCCGAGATCCCGGAACTCCCGCCTGCGGCATGGAAGGATGCCGTGCGGGGACGTTTCTATCGTCCCGTGAAACAGGCCGTCTCCATGCGTCTCGACGCCGACGTCATCGCCTGGCTGAAGAAGCCTGGCAAGGGATACCAGACCCGCGCCAACCGCATCCTGCGCCAGCGCATGCTGGAGCAGATTCGGCGGGCGTGAGACGGTATGACAAAGCCGGGTGGCCCATCCTTTTGCGCCTTTTGCGAAAGGGTGGGACATTCCCGAACTCGGCCCACATAGGATTTGACTTGTGTTGACTCGTGCCGGTTCCGCGCGAGTCATACAGAGGCGAGGGAAAGCCCAAGGGATCGACAGCCCGGAATGCCCACCCTTTGCAAAGAACGCAAAGGATGGGCCACCCGCGTGGCTCGCATGTGCCGCATAAAAAGCAGATGGCTCACACGCAGGTGGCCCGGCCGATCGGGTCTCCACGGAAGCCGAGGGTGCCCCGTTCAAGCTCTGCTTGAGCGGGGCTTTTGTGCCGGCGCGAGCACGGCGTTGGCGGGTGGCCCATCCTTTGCGTTCTTTGCAAAGGGTGGGTATTCCCAAATGCGAATCGCATAGGGCTTTGACTTTGCTTTTCTCGCGCCGAGCCTGCTCTCACCTCTTACAGTGAAAGCATGCCGAAAGGCTTGAAGCGATATTACGGACACGACTATCTCCACTTTCTGACCTGCAGTTGTTACCATCGCCAACTCTGGCTCGGCGAACCCCGGCCGCGCGATTTTTTCTTGGAGATATTGGAAGAAGTGCGACAGCGCTATCTTTTCGTTGTGGTCGGCTATGTCGTGATGCCTGACCACATCCACCTTCTGATCAGCGAGCCCGAGATTGGTACTCCCTCGACGGTCATGCAGGTTCTGAAGCAGCGTTTCGCCCGCCACGTCCTGCGTTCGGCTGGCCCGTCCTTTGCGCTGGTTGCAAAGGGTGGGGATTTCCATGAACAGCCGCATGTCTGGCAACGCCGCTTCTACGACTTCAATGTTTGGAGCGAGCGCAAGCGCGTGGAGAAACTGCGTTACATGCATCGCAATCCAGTGAAGGATGGCCTTGTAGCGGAGCCGGAAGATTGGGAGTGGAGTAGCTATCGCAGCTATGCGTTCCAGGAAGAGGGGATTGTGAAGATCAATCAGTGGCCCAAAGCCGTGATGAAGGTCCGGACAAAAGCCTGAGGGGAAGCCCAAGGGATGGGCAGTGTGGAATGCCCCACCCTTTGCGCCTTTTGCAAAGGGTGGGATATTCCCGAACTCAGCCCGCATAGGATTTTGACTTGCTTCGCTGGCGCCAAATCCGCGCGAGCCTTATGGAGGAAAAGGAAGGCCCAAGGGATTTGCGGTGTGGAATGCCCACCCTTTGCAAAGAGCGCAGAGGACGGGCCACCCGGCGCCCCGATCCTTTACGGTCCGCAATCTTCCGTGATATCCTCATAACTGTCACATAGACAATCGATTAAAGACAGGAGTGCACCAGGCAAGTGTTAGCCAGAGAGCACAAGAAATCCCTCATCGACCAATACGGCACGCATCCTAGCGATACCGGCAGTCCAGAAGTCCAGATCGCGTTGCTCAGTGAACGCATTGGCCAATTGACGGAGCACTTCAAGACGCACCAGAAAGACCACGGCTCGCGCCGCGGCCTTCTCATGCTGGTCAGCAAGCGGCGTAGCTTGCTCGATTACCTGAAGAAATACGATTCCGAGCGCTACAAGACCGTCATCACCAAACTCGGCATCCGCAAGTAGGTCGAAAGCAAGGTTTCAAAGTGGCAATGTTTCAAGGTTGCAAAGACCTTGAAACTTTGAAACCCCTGAAACCTTGAAACTTGCCCTTTCTACAGAACCGTCTCCGGAGAGACGGCCCGGCATCGAGGAAATCTCCACACGTGCGTTTTTCAAGCGCTGATCCCTCGCCTCAACCCGGCACCCACACGGTGCCCCGGCCCTTCCGCGCGTCTGTGGACGGGTACGCCTGCCTGTCACAACTCAAAGGAATGAATTATGAAACCAGAAGCAACTAGCGTTACAGTCCATCTATCCGGCGGTAAAGAAATCTCATTTGAAACGGGAAAGCTGGCCAAGCAGGCCGGAGGCGCTGCCGTGGTCCGCCTCGGCGAAAACGTTGTGCTTGCCTGCGCCACCGCCAATGCTGATCCGCGCGAAGGCATCGATTTCTTTCCCCTCACCGTTGACTACCGCGAATACACCTACGCCGGCGGACGTTTCCCCGGTGGCTTCATCAAGCGCGAAGGCCGCATGAGCGAGCGCGAAGTGCTCACCAGCCGCCAGATCGACCGGCCGGTGCGTCCCATGTTCGCCGAGGGATTCAAGTGCGAGACGCAGATCATTGCGTTCGTGCTTTCGGCCGACAGTAATAATGATCCCGACGTTCTGGGCATCAACGGCGCCTCGTGCGCGCTGACGCTTTCCGACATTCCGTTCCTCGGCCCCATCGGCGCGGTACGCGTTGGCCTGATCGACGGACAGTTCATCGTGAATCCCACGTATGACGAGATGCGGGGAGGCCTGGTCAACATCATGGTCGTCGGAACTGCCGACGGCATCGTGATGATCGAGTCGGGCGCGAAGGAAGTAAAAGAAGAGACGGTTGTAGATGCGATTGAGTTCGGCCACACCGAGATCAAGAAGATCTGCAAGGCGATTAGCGAGTTGCGCGACAAAGTTGGCAAGCCCAAGCGCAAGGTCGAGCCGCCCGTGTTCGATGACGCGTACTACAGCAATCTGCAGAAGAAAGTCGGCGCCGAAGTGGCAGACGCGCTCGACACCAAGAAGCATCCCAAGGCGGAAAGCTACACGCTGGTCAAGGACATCAAGAAGCGTCTGGCCTCCGAGCTGCCGACCACAGGTAGCGATAAAGAAGACGAAGTCGCCAAGAAGAAACTCTCGCAGTACTACGAGACTCTGCGCGAGCGCATCTTCCGCGAGCAGGTGATCAACCAGAAGCGGCGTCCCGATGCCCGCGCCTTCGACGAAGTCCGCGAAATCTGGATCGAAGCCGGCGTCCTGCCCCGCACTCACGGCAGCGCCATCTTCACCCGAGGCGAAACGCAAGCACTGGTGACCGCGACCCTCGGCACCAGCGACGACATGCAGCGCCTCGAAGGATTCGAAGGCGAATCCAAAAAACGCTTCATGCTGCACTATAATTTTCCGCCGTTTTCGGTTGGGGAGGTTGGATTTATGCGTGGCGCGGGTCGGCGCGAGATTGGGCATGGAGCGCTGGCGGAGCGGGCGGTTTCGGCCGTGCTTCCGACGGAAGAGAAGTGGCCGTATGCGATGCGCGTCGTTTCTGACATTCTGGAGTCGAACGGGTCTTCGTCGATGGCGACGATCTGCGGCGCGTCGATTGCGCTGATGGATGCGGGCGTTCCGTTGAAGGCTCCGGTAGCTGGAGTGGCGATGGGGCTGGTGAAGGAAGGCAACGACTACGCCATCCTGACCGACATCGCGGGTGCGGAAGATCACTACGGCGACATGGACTTTAAAGTTGCCGGAACGAAAGATGGCATCACCGCGCTGCAGATGGATATTAAGGTTGCCGGCATCACGGCGCAGATTATGCGCGAGGCGCTGGCGCAGGCACAGCGTGGACGGATGCACATTCTCGGCAAGATGGAAGAGGTCATCACCACCGGACGCGAGAAGATTTCCGATTACGCGCCGCGCTTCTACACCGTGCAGATCCCAGTCGACAAGATTCGCGATCTGATCGGGCCGGGCGGGAAGATGATTCGCAGCATCGTTGAGCAGACCGGAGTGAAGATCGATGTGGAAGATTCCGGGCTGGTGAAGGTGGCGTCGAGCGATCAGGAGTCGGCGGCGAAGGCTCTGCAGATCATTGGCGACATCACGGCGACGGCTGAGGTGGGGAAGACTTACCTCGGCAAGGTCACGCGGCTGGCGGATTTCGGCGCGTTTGTCGAGATTCTGCCGGGAACCGACGGACTGCTGCACATCAGCGAGGTGGCGGAGCATCGCATTGCCGATGTGCGCGACGAACTGAAGGAAGGCGACCAGGTGCTGGTGAAGGTGCTGGCGGTCGAAGGCAACCGCATACGGCTTTCGCGCAAAGCGATTCTGAAAGAGCAACGCGCGAAGATGGGTGGCGGGGAAGCGCCTCCTCCGGATGCAGCCATGGCGCCGGCGTCTGAGGGGCAGCCTGAGTTGACGGGGTCGCTGGTGATCGAAGGCGGCGGGGATTTTCCGGATGAGCCGGATGCCGAGCCGAACTTCAACCGCGACGGGCCGCCTCACGTGAGTGCGGGCGGTGGTGGTAGCGATCGCCCGCGGAGCGGGGATCGTGGTGGAGATCGTGGTCGCGGCGGGCGTCCTGGCGGTGGTGGAGGCGGACGTGGTCGCGGGCGTGGTGGGCGTCCGGGCGGCGGTGGCGGTGGTGGACGCCATGGTGGTCACGGGGGCGGTGGCGGGGGGCGGCACTAGAACTTCCTTGCCACGGATCTTCGGCCACGGATCCTCACGGATCCACCCGGATAAAAGAACAGAACTAACGAAAGGACCGCACAAGCTGCGGTCCTTTTTGTTTGCCGGGATCGGCGTGGTATAAGTTCTCCGGCAGATTTTTGCTGGGGTGAAAACCAGGCTTGGGAGAATATTGAAATGAAAAAGATCGGCGTTGCGGTCTTGCTGGCGATGTCAACCATTGTGCTTGCGGCTGCGCCTTCGGGATGGAAAGTGGTGACGGACAGGAAAAAGACTTGTCAGTATGCGGTTCCGGCGGATTGGACGGTGGACACACTGCTGGTCGGCACGGCGACTTCTGCCGACAAGAAAAGCAACGTGGTGGTTCATGGCAACGAGCAATCCCTGGCGAACATCAAGCCGATAATCCAGCAGATGATTCCTCCGGATAAGACGATCGAAGATAATGGAAAACGCTACTGGTATTCGTACAAGCATCTAGCCAACGCCGGGGATCTTCCGGGACGAATTGGTATGTGGCTGTGGCAGCGCCGAGCGGAATTTGCGCCGCGCAGGTGGGGTTCAAGGATCCAGCGGGAGAGGCAGTGGCGAAGCAGATTGTCGACACGATTGGGGCGGCCAAGTAGGAGACTGGAAATTTGTAGTGTGTCATTGGCGATGACGGGGGGGTACTAAAACCTCTTTGCCACGGATCTTGACGGATTTACACGGATAAAGCTTAAGAAGAGGAACCAGAGGGCCGCACAAGCTGCGGTCCTTTTTCCTTTTGGGCGAAGGAGTGGATACTGCCTCACAATAAAACACAGAATCATCAACCACAAAGGGCACGAAGGAACACGAAGAGTTTCGGATCTTGCAGGGATTTTTTGCTTACCGCACGAAAACTATTCCCTCTGAAACGAGTTGGCGGGCGGCGGAGCGCGATGTTCCCGCTACAGCGTCTCCTGTAGCCGTGAAGAAAAGATTGCTGACATGCACGACCTTCGCTCCTCAGAATATTGCTAAAGTGCGCAAATAGAGCGCGAAAGCGAATCGGGCGAACGAATCTGTCGTGGGATGGCACAGCGCTTGCTATTCATCCAGTAGAGCCGTCTGGCTCCTGGAGGATTTTAGTGAAAACCAAGATTCAATCTCTCTCGTTTCTCGCCACACTGGCAGTCGTCCTCGGCATGATCTCCTGGGGCAGCGCGCTGCATGCGCAAACGACTCCATCGACTCCGAGCGACCAGGCCACGCAGCCTACCCCGACTCCGGATACGCCGCCGGCTCAACAGAAGCCGGAAACGCAGCCGACGCCTTCGCCCGATATGCCGCCTGCTACGCAGCAGACGCCAACGGCGCAGACGCCTGATGCGCAGCCGACGCCGTCCGCGCAGGCTCCCAGCGCGACGCAGACTCCGAGTGCGCAGACTCCGGACCCGGCGCAGCCTTCCGCTCCGAAGGACAGCACTCCGACGGCTGCGGCGCCCACTTCTGGCGATAGCCAGGTTTTCTCGGGAACCGTCGAAAAGTCGGGCGACAAGTACGTGTTGAAGACCGACTCCGGCAAGACCTATGACATCGATCACCAGGACGACGTGAAGAAATTCGAAGGCAAGCGCGTTCGGGTGCAGGGCAAGCTGGATGACAGCGGTACGAAAATCCAGGTGAAGTAAGTTTGGTTTTTGATTTGGCTAGAACAGGCACCGAGGACACCGGGCAAACCGCTCCGTGATCTCCGGTGCCTTCTGGTTTTTGGGGCGCTTTCCTGCCCGATTAACGTGGGTTCTTGGATCCCTTTAGGGCGACGGTTACGCGGTCAGAACTTTCCGAGCTTACCAAAAGATTTTCCGCGGCGGGTGCATCGTAAAATTTCCCCCGCCCTTGCAGAGGATGCAAGAGCGGGGCTTCCCGCGACGAGGGAGGTAAACCTGGAAGGTGGGATGCCACTTGCGTTTCAGGCGGCGGTTAGCAAGCGGCTAAAGGCGAGTCGTGCCGTGCAGAAAGTTTTCCCCGTAGACTTGAATCGTGATGGAGGATCGCCCTCATCTCCCGCGGATATGGCGAATCGAAGCTGACAGAAAAGGCAAGATTCACGGGACATGAGAGAAGTCCTCCTAATCGGGATAGTGAAGGAGGCAGCGAAAACGTTTCTCGCAGCGGAGGAAAATTGGACAAGATCGCGAGGTATTGGATCGAGAGGTTGAAACTTGAAGAGCATCCGGAGGGCGGGTATTTCCGGCAGACGTACCGATCGGACGTGGTGATTGCGCGGGAGGCCTTACCGGCTGGATTTGCGGGAGCGCGGGCGGCATCGACCGCGATCTATTTTGTGCTCGAAGGGAAGAACTTCTCGGCGTTTCATCGGCTGCGGTCCGATGAGGTGTGGCACTTTTATGTTGGGGCGCCGCTGGTCGTGGACGTGATCGCGCCGTCGGGGGCGCACTCTGCGATTCTGTTAGGGACCGATCTGGAGGCGGGACAGGTTCCGCAGGCCGTGGTTCCGGCTGGATGCTGGTTTGCTTCTCACGTGGGGGACTGGAAATCGTTTGCGGTGGTGGGATGTACCGTTGCGCCGGGATTTGATTTCGAGGATTTTGAGATGGGGAAGCGGTCGGAACTGGTGGCGAAGTATCCGCAGCATCGGGAGGTGATTGAGGGATTGACTCGGGGATAGGGGACACGGCAGACAAGCGCCCTTCCATCAGTCGTCGGCGCGTCCATGGGACGAAGGTAGCAATCGTGAACTTCCCGAAGATCTCGATTTGTGGGTAGAGATTGTGGATAATTGCGGCCTATGAAACTGCGAGTTTCCGCCCTTTCTCTGTTTTTGATCTACGGGCCGTTGGCAATTTCACAAACGGAAGCCACTCCTCCCCAAGTCATGCCCTCTGTCCTCGTGAAGGCGGGAAGATTGCTTGACGTCCGCAAAGGCAGCTACATCGAGAATGTTGGCATCTGGATCGAAGGCGAACGAATCAAGGAAGTGGGCGGCTTCTCTGAGGTGCAGTCTCATGCGCCTAGAGTAAAGGTGATCGACTTGGGGCGGGCGACAGTTTTGCCCGGGCTGATTGATTGCCATACCCACATTATGGCCCGTATAGCGGATACGGAGGACGGCTATACATTGGTGCTGGCCACAAAGTCGCAAGCTTATCGCGCTCTCGAAGGCGCCTTCGATGCTCGTCTGACTCTGAACGCCGGGTTCACCACTGTTCGCGACGTTGAGAGCGAAGGTTCTGGATACGCCGACGTCGCGCTTCGCGACGCAATCAGCCAGGGACTTGCGGAAGGTCCGCGCATGCAGGTGGCGACCCGCGGGATTGCGGCGGTTGGTCAATACGAACCCTTCGGCATATCGCCAGATCTCACTGATTTTCCCACCGGCGCCCAGATGGTGAGCGGGGTTGAGGATGCGCGCCGTGCTGTGCGCGAACAAATTGGACACGGCGCTGATCTGATTAAGGTCTACGCTGACTGGCGGCATCCAACTCTTACCGTGGATGAGATACGGGTGATTGTGGAAGAAGCGCACAAACAGAAACTAAAGGTGGCAGCGCACGCTACCACGCCCGAAGGCATCAAGAATGCAATTACGGCGGGCGTCGACTCGATCGAGCACGGCTTCGGCGCTGACCGTGAAAGCCTCGCGATGATGAAAGCGCACGGAACCTTTCTAGTTCCGACAGTAGGTGTAGTGGACGCTGAGCTTGAACTGCGTAAGAGCGAGTCCCTCACTGTGAAGCAGCGGCAGAGGCGCGATGCATTTCTGCAAGGCATACAGCAGTCGCTCCAGCAAGCCTTAAGCCTGGGCGTGAAGATTGCATCTGGTTTCGATGCAAGTTCTCCAACGTTGCAGGGAAAAAATGCCGATCAGCTGGTCGCAATGGCCAAGCGCGGAATCCCTCCACTGGAAGTTGTTCGCGCGGCGACCATGAATGCGGCCGAATTGATGAGTTGGCAGGATGACATCGGCTCCGTCGAAGCGGGGAAATACGCTGACTTGATCGCTGTAGAAGGCAGCCCGCTCACTGATATCGCAATTCTGCAACATGTAGATTTTGTGATGAAAGGTGGCAAGATCGTGAAAGACGTCCGGAGTCGCTCAATGTCTCCAAATCTCCAGGCATCGCCCTAACCGTCGTAACATCTCTTATCGCTCGTGATCGAGTGGCTGTTGCGGCACGGCAATCCTGATTCGGAACAGTTGTTTGAACGACGCGGGAAGCGATCGGAATTGGCGGCGAAGTATCCGCAGCATCGGAAAGAGCTTGAAAGGTTGACAAGAGAGTAGGCGCGCCGAGGTTCAGGTCATCGCCCGTGACTTGGCCGGGATGCTGTGTCAGGAAAGCACCGTGGGTCAGACTGCTAATGCCTGGTTTCGACAATTGGACTTTCCGGTTAACCCGTCATCCTGGAAGAAGTCAAGAAATTCTTGCTGCCAGGGGGCTTTTCAAGGAATCGCCGACTTATGGGGAGTTGATCACGGAAGCTCCATCGCGGAGATGGTGGTGTTCCCGCCGCATAGTTTCCCGGTGGTCAGGCTCCCGATGAGGATGGACGCGCCACCCGGAGATGATTTGAGGAAATTCGAACTTTGAAAGGGGAATCAAATGAGAAACGTAGTCTACGCAATTAACCTCACCCTGGATGGCTGCTGCGACCATACCAAATTCAATCCGGATCCCGATGGCGAAGTACTTGAACATTACACGCGCCTCTTGCGAGAGGATGCTGGCCTGCTCGTCTATGGGCGTAAAACCTATCAATTGATGGTTCCTTATTGGCCTGATATCGCAAAAAGCCAGTCCGAGACCAAAGCGGATATCGAATTTGCTCAAGCATTTGATTCCCTGAACAAGATTGTTTTTTCACGCTCATTGGCCAGCGCTGAAGATAAAAATACGAGAATTGTTCGCACGAATCTCCGCGACGAAATACTTAAACTGAAACAAGAACCAGGCAAAAATATTTTAGTCGGCGGTGTAGATGTTCCTTCACAACTGATGCAGCTTGACCTGATTGACGAATATCGTTTCGTCGTTTCGCCAGTCATTGCTGGGGAAGGAAGACGGTTGTTTGAAGGTGTCACCCTGCCGGAGAATCGCCGATTAAAACTTGTTGAGACAAAGACTTTTAAATCAGGATCTATTGCGCTTCGTTGCTTGAAACAGTGACAGAAGAACCTGCGACCACTGTGCTGCGGGCTGGGCAAACGGGTGTCCGCGAGCCACGAAGATTCAGCCCTTATCGAACTTGTAGATCGGAACAGAGTGGACTGGATCTCGAGAAGAACCTCCCTCTCCGGCCAAGGGCGGAACTTTTTTCGTGACATCTCTTTTTAAAGAAGTGATTGAGCTCTCCTGGTACAGATTCCGCGCCATATCACTCACTTCACGGCGGCGGCTTTTTTGGGGAACAACTCTCCGATGCGGCGGATTTGGGCGCCGACTCCTTTTAGCTTTTCTTCGATGTGCTCGTATCCCCGGTCGATGTGGTAAACGCGGTCGATGATGGTTTCGCCGTCGGCGACCAAGGCGGCGAGCACCAGCGAAGCCGAGGCGCGCAGATCGCTGGCCAGCACGGCCGCGGCGCTCAACGGAGTCTTGCCGCGGACGACGGCGCGGCGTCCTTCAATCTTGATGTTGGCGCCCATGCGCACGAGTTCCTGCGCGTGCATGAATCGATTCTCGAAAATATTTTCCGTGATGACTGACGTGCCCTCGGCCTGGGTGGCGAGCGCCATGAATTGCGCCTGGCAGTCGGTGGGGAATCCCGGGTGCTCTTCGGTGGACATGTCGGCGGCGGTGAAAGGATTGTCGCCCATGACGCGGACGGCGTCTGCCGCGACTTTCGTCTTGACGCCGGCCTCGTGGAGTTTGCTGAGGAGCGCTTTGAGGTGCGAGGGATCGCATCCGGCGATGTTGAGATCGCCGCCCGTCATTGCACCGGCGATGATGAATGTTCCGGCCTCGATGCGGTCGGGAATGATGCGATGCTTCGCGCCTCTCAACGTGCTGACACCTTTCACGCGGATAGTGGGCGTGCCCGCGCCTTCGATCTTCGCTCCCATTTTGTTTAAAAGATCGGCAAGATCGGCGACTTCCGGTTCGCGCGCGCAGTTCTGAAGGATGGTCTCGCCTTCGGCGAGGGTCGCGGCCATGAGCAGGTCTTCGGTGCCGGTGACGGTAATTTTGTCGAAGATGATTTCCGCGCCCTTGAGACGGTCGGTGCTGGCCTCGACGTAGCCGTGCTCCTGTGTGATCTTGGCGCCGAGACGTTCGAGTCCTTTGATGTGCTGGTCGATGGGGCGAGCGCCGATCGCGCAACCTCCGGGAAGCGAGACGCGGGCGTGGCCGCAGCGCGCTACCAGCGGGCCAAGGACGAGCGTGGAGGCGCGCATCGTCTTGACGAGTTCGTACGAGGCTTCGGGAGCGTTAAGGTTGGCGCAATGGATGGTGGTGCGGTGGTGCGCGCGCCCGTAGCCGAGTTCGACTTCCGCACCCATGGCGGCCAGGAGATTGCGCGTGGTCTGGATGTCGCGCACCTGCGGAATATTTTCGAGGATAACCGGCTGGTCGGTGAGCAGGGCGGCGGCCATGCAGGGGAGCGCGGCATTTTTCGCGCCACTGACCCGAACCGTGCCGAGCAGCGGCTCTCCGCCGCGGATGACGAACTTGTCCATGAATGGGTCCTTGCAGGGGTATTGTAGCGGGGAATCCCTAGAGGGCTGTTGATTGGGAGGGAACGGCAGAGTCCAACCACAGAGGACACAGAGACAATCTCATCGTTGTCCGAAAGATCGATCGCTTAGGAGACACCTAGCTTTTCGCCACTTTGATTGCTTGGCGGACGTGGCCTTTCGTTTTTTTCAAGGCGGCCGCGGCTTGGGATCGATTTACAGCTGCGGCCAGCATCACGACGGCGAGCGGGGTCCGATTGCCGCTGGCTTCGAGAGCACGGCTGGCGGCTTCGTGATCGGCTCCAGTGGCCTGTTCCAGGATGCGGATGGCGCGCTGGACCAGTTTCTCGTTCTTGGTCCAAACGTTAACCATGAGGTTGCCGTACACGAAGCCCAGGCGAGTCATCGCTCCGGTGGAGATCATATTCAAGACCATTTTGTGCGCCGTGCCGGCCTTCATGCGAGAGGATCCTGCGAGCACTTCGGCGCCGACTTCGGTGACGATCGCGAAATCAGAAGCGCGTTCCAGCGGAGAGTTCCGGTTGCAGGTAAGGGCGATGGTGCGTGCGCCTCGTCGGCGCGCATATTCGATGGCAGCGATAGTGAAGGGCGTGCGCCCGCTGGTGGCGATGCCGAGGACGATGTCGTGCTTGCCGGGCTTGCGTTTCTTCATTTCTGCGTCGGCCA
Organism: uncultured Acidobacteriaceae bacterium; assembly: GCA_963844525.1. Classification (GTDB taxonomy): domain Bacteria; phylum Acidobacteriota; class Terriglobia; order Terriglobales; family Acidobacteriaceae; genus Sulfotelmatobacter. The sequence continues at coordinate 826,927 of CAWJOM010000001.1, forward strand.
GGGCGGTGTCATCCTCACTGGCTTCGGTGGAGGAGGCGAGAGCGTTGGCACCTCCTGCCATGACGTATTGCACGGTGCGCGGGTCGGTGTTGAAGGTGGGCGGAACCTCTGAGGCGTCGAGTGCGCCGAGACGCCCGCTGGTTCCGGCGCCTACGTAGATGAGGCGCCCGCCCTGGCGGAGGCCGGCGACGATGACGTCGATGGCGCGGGCGATCTGGGGCAGGGCACGGCCGACTGCAGCCGCCACGGTTGCATCTTCGCGGTTGATGAGGCGGACGATTTCGAGCGAGGACATGCGGTCGAGATCGGCCGTGTCGTGAAGAATCTGTTCTGTGGGGAGCCGGCGAAGGTCAGATTTCTGCTTGCGGGTTCGGGTCAAGTCGCGCGCCTTTCGGAGTATGGGGAGAGCAGATCATTTTAGAAGTACGGCGGGTTGAGTGCGCATTAATCTTCGTGGAATGGTTTTTCGCTCCTACTTCTGCTTCATCAGTTGTTCGACGATGGCATCGTGGAGTCTCGGGCGGATCTGGCGGATTGCCTGATTCCGGCAGTCGGGCCACGTGCGATTCGTGAGAAGAGCGATCGAGAACTGGCGCTCGGGATCGATCCACAGCGAAGTGCCGGTGTAACCGAGGTGGCCGAAGGATTTCGGGCTGAAATATTTTCCGGATTGCGAGGGCGCGGACGGCGTATCCCATCCCAGAGCGCGAGACGTGCCGGGCGGGATCGACTCGCGGCGGGTGAAGATCGCGACGGTCTCGGGACGGAGAATGGGGCATCCGCTGTGCAGCATGGCGTGAGCGAAACGCGCAAGATCTCCAGCCGTAGAGAACAGGCCCGCGTGTCCGGCAACTCCGCCGAGGATGCTTGCGTTTTCGTCTTGTACTTCGCCTTGAATGATTCTGTGCCGGAGGGTGCTGCGGGTGAAGCGCGGCGCAGCGTTGACGGCCGACTCTTCGAGGGCCGGGGTGCCCGCGACCTTCTCGCTATCTGGGCGCTCGTCCGCCGTGGGCGGGATTTTCGATCGCGACTCTTTCGGCGGATTGAATGTGGAGTGGATCATTCCCAGCGGGCCGAAGACTTCTCGCTGGCAGAAAACGTCGAGAGTTTCTCCGGCGATTCGTTCGAGGGCAGCACCCAGGACAATGAATCCGATGTCGCTGTATTCGGCGTGGGTGCCGGGGTCGTTCGAAAGGGAAGCCGTGAAGGCGGCGCGCAGCAGGTCGTCGCGCGAAGGCGCTCTTAGAAACAATTTCTCATAGGCAGGCAGGCCGGACGAGTGCGCGAGGAGCATGTGGAAGGTGACGTCGCGGCGGCGGCGATCGTCCTCTTCACAGTCGTTTGCCAGGAATTCCGGGACGACACCGGCGACGGGGGCTTCGAGTTCGAGCAATCCGCGCTCGTAAAGAAGCATCGCCATAGTGGTGGTGGCTACTGGTTTGGTCAGCGAGGCGAGATCGAAAAGAGTGGCAGGGGTCACCGATGGCGAGTCTGGCTCGTATGTGAGATGACCGAAGGGTTTGAGAGTGACCAGCTTCTCACGGTGCGTTACGGCGATGGAGGCGGACGGGAACGTGCGGTCGGCGAGTCCGCCGTTCAGGATCGAGAATGCGGAGGAAAAGGCTTCGCCCTGGGTTTCGAAAGCGGCGGCGAGAGTAGGGAGGGAACTGTTCAGAGGCTTGGACGCTCGCGAAAGATTCGTGACCTGAGCGGTTTATAGCAGAGTTGTCGAGGCGGGTAAAGGTTCTCGGAACGGACGCAACCCCACTCAACACAGAGGACACAGGGGACAACGAGCTTCCATCGATCGGATATTTCCTTTCCCGGCGCGGAATGGCACCGAAGGCACCCCTTACTTGAGTTTCTTGAGCCCGCGCGCCGAGTTGTGTACAGTCAAGAGATCATCCTCAAAATGAATTCAAAGTCGCAGATCTCCAGAATTGCGTGTGCTCTCGTCGGCGCGCTGACTCTTTGTCTCGCAGTCTCGGTGGAAGCCAAGAATTCCGCGGCCATCACGCGTCTTGGCGGGGTTGACTCTGTTATCGAGCAGGCAATCGCCGATGGAAATATCCCAGGTGCAGTGCTGGTGATCGGGCACGACGGAGCAGTCGTTTACCGGAAGGCTTATGGGAGCCGGGCGACTCGATCCGCAGCGTGAGCCGATGACGATCGATACGGTGTTCGATCTGGCGTCGCTGACGAAGGTGATCGCGACCACGACTTCGGTGATGCAGTTGGTCGAACAGGGGAAGGTGCGACTGAATGATCCGGTGGCCAAGTATCTGCCGGAGTTTGCGCAGAATGGCAAAGAGGACATCACGCTGCGGCAGCTGCTGACGCATTACTCGGGGCTGGCTCCGGATATCGATCTAACTCCGGCATTCGATTCGAAGGAGTCGGCATTCCGGTTGGCGTTTGCCGAGACCCCGCAGCAGGCGCCGGGTTCGGGATTCGTCTACAGCGATACGAACTTCATTGTCTTAGGGGCTCTGGTCGAGAAGGTCTCAGGAGAGCCGTTGGATATCTACTCGGAGCGCCATATTTTTACGCCGCTCAAGATGACGCGAACCCGCTTTGTGCCTCCGGCGGCGTGGCGGGCGAAGATTGCTCCCACGGAATATGACGAGAATCAGCACATGCTGCGCGCGGTGGTGCATGACCCCAGGGCGCGGCGGATGGGCGGCGTGGCGGGACATGCGGGGCTGTTCTCGACGGCGGACGATCTGGCGAAGTTTGCACAGGCGTTGCTCGACGGCGGCGATGGAGTTCTGTCGGCGTTCACGGTGGAGAAGATGACTTCGCCGGAGCAGCCGCCTTCGGCGCCCGTGCTGCGCGGGTTTGGGTGGGATATCGATTCTCCATTCTCGTCGAATCGCGGCGATCTGCTACCGGTGGGATCGTTTGGGCACACGGGCTTTACCGGCACGTCGATGTGGATCGATCCGACGACGCAGACCTACATCATTCTGCTGACGAATGCGGTGCATCCGCACGGGAAGGGAAACACGATCGGGCTGCGGTCGAAAGTTGCGACGGAAGTCGCGGCGGCGCTGAATCTGAGCCCGTCGGAGAAAGAAGCCGCGCGGTGGAAGAGTATCACTGGTTATAACGAGGCAATGAGTGCGGCGCGTCGGATGAGCACGCGGAATGGCACGGTGAAGAACGGAATCGATGTGCTCGAAGAGCACGGGTTTGACGTGCTGAAGGCACCGTCGCCTTCCCCCGATGCGAAGAAGCGCATCGGGCTGGTGACGAACCAGACGGGCGTCGATGCACTGGGGATTCGAACGATCGATGTGCTGGCTAAGGCTCCGGGAGTTTCTCTGGAGGCGATCTTCAGTCCCGAGCACGGAGTGACCGGGACGCTCGACACCACTGACATCAACAATTCCAAGGATGCGGCGACGGGTATTCCCGTGTATAGCGTTTACGGTGGGACGGACGCGGCGCGGCGCCCCGCGGCAGATGTGATGAAGAATCTGGATGCGGTGGTATTCGACATTCAAGATGCAGGAGTGCGTTTCTACACGTACGAGACGACACTGGGGTATTTTCTGGAGGCGGCGGCGAAGGCTGGGATTGAGTTGATTGTGCTCGACCGGCCGGATCCGGTAACGGGATCGTTTGTGCAGGGTCCGGTGGCGGACGTGGGGCGTGAGAGCTTTACGAACTACTGGACCGTGCCGGTGCGGCATGGGATGACGATGGGCGAACTAGCGAAGATGTTTAATGCCGAGCGCGGTATCAACGCCAAGCTGACGGTTGTTCCGATGGATGGATGGCAGCGTGGCGACTGGTTCGATTCCACGGGGCTGGCGTGGGTGAATCCGTCGCCGAACTTGCGGAGTGTGACCGAGGCCGCGTTGTATCCGGGAGTGGCGCTGATTGAGGGCACGAACGTTTCCGTGGGGCGCGGCACTGACACTCCGTTTGAACTCGTGGGTGCGCCGTGGATCAAGAGCAAAGAGTTCGCTGCCTATTTAAATGCACGCGGGATTGCGGGTGTCCGGTTCGTTCCCGTGACCTTCACGCCGACCGCGAGTCTGTACAGCGGTCAGACTTGCTCGGGCGTGAATATTCTGCTGACCGATCGGAACGGTTTCGACGCACCGGAGTTAGGAATTGAGTTGGCGGCTGCGCTGCACAAGCTCTACGCATCGGATTTCAAGATCAAACGCATGAGCGAACTGCTCGTGAACCAGAGTGCCTTCGATGCGCTGGTGGCGGGTCAGGATCCGCGAAGGATCGCGCAGGAGTGGCAGGAAGGGCTGGATAAGTTCGGAAAAGTGCGCGAAAAATATTTGATCTATAAGTGAAGCACTCCACCGACCTCAATACTGCAACGGTTCAAAAATCTTGGGAACTCTGGAATCGGAATCCACTGCGGACAGGGGGTATTTCCCGCAGAAACAGTTGTCCGTAAAAGTCAGGACGACATTTCGTCCGATCCCCTCTACAAAGAGATATTGCCAAGTCTCCGTCGGCGGGGCGAAGGCGGGCTTTGCGTCGACCGAGTCCGGAGAACCGAACATGATGTAGAAACGGCCGCGGTCGGTTTTCCAGCCTGGGACGTCGGCGGCGAAGTTCGAATTCGCGTAGGCCAGTCGTCGGTAGTGTTCTTCTTTGTATGCGTTCCGAGCCGATCCGGGTGCTGGATTCTTTTGCTCCCAGAATGCGACGACAAAGTCATCACGCTGCCGGTCGCTCGGGAGTTTCTTAAAATCAGCGCGCTCTTCGTCGGAGATGATGTACATGACATCTTCACGAAGCCATTTCTTATACTCTTCTTTGACATCCGGATCGTGCAGCCAACTGAGTCGCGGTGCGGAATCGGAAGATGGATTTTGTGCGAGGCTGGACCCGACTGGAAAACACATCGAAGCAAGAAGAACGGCTGGCAACAGTGCGTTCTGACGGCATAACGAGGACATGGACGCGACCTCCAGACCGTTCCAAAGTACAGGCGCACCGATTCTAAATCGCCAGGACCCGTGGGAACAACTTCTAGTTCGCGGGGCTTGCTGCGGAAAGTGAAGAAGGAAGGAGCGTCCCAATCCTTTCACCATCGCGCGAAAGGCGCGTCGCCGCGTTCAGGTTGAATTGGTGCCGATTCTGGATCACTGATAAAATGTTGGAGCGGTTACCTACCCACAGACGGGGCTATAGCTCAGCTGGGAGAGCGCATCGTTCGCAACGATGAGGTCGTCGGTTCGATCCCGACTAGCTCCACCAAAATTTTCGATCAATTACCGACGCCATCAATCGGGTTTGTCCCACTGCCCGCGGGAGAAGCCGCGCTTCGGGTATCGGCGACTGCATGTGTTGCTGGGCCGCTCGGGAGAGCATGTGAATCACAAGCGATTGCATCGGATCTATCGCGAGGCCGGGCTGATGATTCGGCGGAAGAAACGGAAACACTGCGTGCGCGAGGGAAAGCCTCTAGTGGCGAGGACTGCGGCGAACCAAGAGTGGGCGTTGGATTTTGTGCACGATGCGGTGGAGTGTGGACGAACGATCCGGGTACTGAGCGTGGTGGATGCCTATACGCGGGAGTGTTTGGCCTTGGAAGTGGATACGAGCTTTGCCAGCCGGAGAGTGACGCGGGTGTTGGATGCGATCGTGGCCGAGCGCGGGCAACCGCTGGCGATCCGCTGCGACAACGGTCCGGAGCTGACGAGCCGGCATTTTCTGGCGTGGTGCGTGGAACGAAAGATCGAGTTGTTGCACATTCAGCCAGGCAAGCCAACGCAGAACGCGCGCGTGGAGAGTTTTCACGGACGGCTGCGAGATGAGTGTTTGACGGTGAGCTGGTTTCAGAACTTGTTCGACGCGCGGCGGAAGATCGCGGCGTGGCGGATCGAGTACAACGAAGAGCGTCCACACAGCAGCTTGGGATACAAAACCCCGAAAGAGTTTGCTGCTGAGGCCGCAGGCTTCTACACAGCTGAGCGAGAGGCAAGGGACTCAAACGCCGTCCCTTGCCCCTCGCGCTCCCCCATCCCGGCTCAAATCCGAGATGGGACCGATGAAACTTGTCGTATTCTTACGTGAACGAAAGCAGGGGGCAGGTCAGTGCCAATCAGGCATGCCGGGAGAGTTGCCTCAACCGTTTTTCCGGCTCATCCCATGGATGCGGAGGCGTGCCAGCGCGCCCGCACCAGACACGAGCTCTTGGGAATTGAAGGACTGGTTGGCGACTCTGAACTCTTATCCGCAATTGGGTGAAAATCACATAGCTCTCAGAATGCCGGAATGGGGATTCTGAGTAAGATCCGGTTTCGTCCACTGGCGCTTGCAATCGTCAACTTGCACCGAAACTGGAGGCCAGACTGCTCTCAGTGTCGAGCCGGCGGCTCGGCAGGGTTGGCCTTCGAATCAGGCTCCATTGAGATGACGTGGATCGTTCGTTTGGCCCCGAGCACACCCACTAACTTGACGCCCTGTCCCGGAAACTTGGCAGCCTTCTCCTGGTCGTCGAGACGGTATACCTCTGTCTTCGAATCTGTCTTCGACAATAGTACAAATTGTCCACCGAGATTCTTGACGCAAAAGGTCGTGCATTTGAAGGCGTTATCACCGATTGACTTGGACTCACTCATCTCTTCGTGTGAATGGGTTCGGGAATGAACGTTAAGGGCGCACGGGCTATCAGAAATTTCTCCGATAAAGGTTTGTTGCGTGCCGGTTGGTCCCGTACCCGCCGCAAACCATGCCAGTGCGACTGAGATTGTGATGATTGGAACACCCTTCATGACTCCCCCCAGTCGAGATTTTGCGGTCCCGAATGGGGCTGAAGGAAGATCACGTCGGTAACTCAGTTGTAAAAGAGTAATGACGACTTCGCCGCGGCAGGGCAAATGATTGGCGAAAGATCCCCATAAAGCTCATGGGCCCGCAGGGGTTTGAGGCAACTCCAACGCGAGCCGGTTTGTGGTGGACCACAGCGGCCGAACATGGCTGCTAACTATAGGCAAGCAAAAAAAAGATATGGCTATCGGCAACAGGCGGAGGCTTCCACATTCCAAGAAACGCTACGGAATCAGGGGAATTTCGGATGCCAATTGAAGATTAATCATCAGGCTCAGGCGGCTATCCACTTGGTAAAACTTTGCGGCGCGCTTTGCACCGAGAGCTTTCTCCATCTTTGGCCAATAATCCTGTTGCAGCTTCGTAAACTTGGCCTCGATCGCAAGCAGGCGCTGGGTCATGTCGCTGGCCTTGGCGTCATCCATGCTGTCATAGTTCTTCGCGTAATCCTTGATTAATTGCACACGCTCGTCACCGATCGCCTGTTGGTCCCGCGAAAAGTCCCTGTAGAGCGGCCAGAATGCGCCTGATTCAGCTTCCGTAAACTGCATCGTATGCGCAATGATGTGATTCTTTTCTACTTGCAGGTTCGAGCGCAGCAATTGGATGTCCGTGTCGGTAATGGGTTGCGCCTTGACCTCGGCGGTCTGAGCAAACCCGGATGAGATGAACATGGCGCACAGGATGCAGAGAGTCACGAGCGTTTTCATACGGTTCTCCTCTTTCTTGGTGGTTTGAACACAGGTGTTCCCCGTCGTCTTTGACCGGCGAGGTCGTTCCTGCTGTTCGACCCTTGCGCCAGGTTGCAAAGACCTGACGATGCACCGGGAGACCAAAATCAACTCCTACAACTGAGATTCTGATCGCGGTGCCTGCCCTCCCACAACTAGGGAAACACCTAGCTGTTCCTTTCATTTTCGACAAACTTGGGGTTTTCCCAGACAGCCGGGTCGGTGTAGTCCGCAGGATCCCTTTGCCGGGCGATCTGCACCCTCGTTTGAAAACGAAAGGACTCTAGGGATTTCCCTAGTTGTCGTGAGCCAGCTAAACGTCCGAGGATTGAGTTCTCGGTGGGTGCAGTGGCCGAAGCGTGGGCTTTGTAAAGCTGCTGAAGTGGTTTCTTTCGACAGCTCTTGCCGGCAGCATCCGCGGGCAAATTCCTCGAGGAGTAAATTCATGCGTTTCGTGCGACTCTCGCTAGTGGCGGCGCTTGTTCTTTGTGCGGTGGGTTCATCCCGGGCGCAAGACGAAGGGTACAGCAAGTATCTTTTCAACATTGGCGGCGGTATCTCGTTTCCCCAAGGAGATTTGGGTTCGTTCATCAATGATGGCGGAAACTTTGTGGTCGGCGGCGGCTACAATTTCACGAAACACATCGGCGTGGATACTGAATTCATGTGGCAAGACTTGCCCGTGAACTCCGCCACCTTGCACGCGCTGAACACGCCTGGCGCAGAGGCTCGGCAGTACGCATGGACGTTCAATCCCATCATCCACTTTCCGCTAGGGCACAAGGCAGGAGCCTATGTGATTGGCGGCATCGGTTGGTACCACCGATCGGGTGAAACCACAACGCCTGGAGTCGGTGTCATTTGCGATCCCTATTGGTCCTGGTGGTATGGATGCACGATTGGCAACGTGCAGATCGTAACGGGATCGCGAAGTGCGAATGCATTCGGCGAAAATATTGGTGGAGGCATTACCTATCGGCTGGGCGAGAGCCATGCGAAGCTCTATGCGGAGGTCCGGTACCACTATGCTTCCTACGACAAAGTCGCCACGGAAATACTTCCGCTTACGTTTGGTATCCGCTGGTAAGTACCCAGGACCGCCCTACGGGGCTCAGTTGGAACCCGGGCGGAGGAAATATCTCAATGTCGAGTGGATCGTTGCTTCTCGCCGTAACTACGGTGATGCTGTCTACCTGTCTGTTCGCGCAGGAAAAAGCCTTGATTGCGAGCAACCTTGAATCTGAAGGTGATCAACCTTTCGCGACTGCGCAGAGCGGAAATGCGGGTGCCGCGCCTCAGGCCTCGCCCGCGCCGCTCAGTTCTGACCTGGATACTCACTGGAAGGATCCCTCCGCCTGGCAGATTAGTATCTACCCGGTTTTCGCCTGGGCGCCGATATTCGGCATTAGCACCAGGGAACTCCCCAGTTCTGCGGGAGGAGGAGGTGGTGGCGGAGGAGGCGGTCTTCTGCCTCCCAGCGACACTTCCAGTTCTTTAAACGGAGCGGCGTTCGCAGGTTTCAGAGTCGAGAAGAGCAAGTGGTCGACGGACGGCACGTTTTTGTGGGCAGGCCTGTCGAGCGAGCGCAACAATCCGTTCGCGCGCGTCAGCGTGGACGCTGTCTTTGGCCAGTTGATGGTGGGACGTGAGATCGTACACGATCTTTACCTGGAAGGTGGATTTCGGCGTATCGCATTGAACGTGTCTCTAAGACTGGGGGATTTCCCAACGGTCAGCGGAAAGCCTGGGGTCTGGGACCCTCTTGTGGGTCTCACCTATCGCCGTCAACTCACGAAGAAATGGAAGGTTCTAGCGCACGCGGATGGTGGCGGGTTCGGGGTCGGCTCGAATGTGGACATAGCGGCGACGGCCCGTGCGGAGTGGCAGTTCGCGCGCCACTTTGGCATAGCCATGGGCTACGGACTCTTGCACTTGGACATCACTACTCGCACCATCGCGCAGCGAAATCTGGAAATAAAGCAAACGCTGAATGGGCCGATCTTCGGTTTCGGGATTTATTTCTGATTTCCCCAGGAAGCCGATTGCGATCCTGCGCTCGCGGAAGAATTTCCCTCTAATCGGCATCGAGTTGGCGCCGGAGCTCAAAATGCCCATCGAAGGGCAAACATCGCATTGTTGGCGTGGAAATAACGGGGATCGGTGGGGCCCACAAACGATGCTTCTCCGTACTGGTAGTAATTCCATCCGGCTTTAAAGGTGAGGTTGTGGCCAATGTCGATCGCGATGTTGGCCAGCGGTTGGTAGTAGTTGTATTCGAGCGAACCAAGCGGTTGCAGAACATTGAACTGCGGCGTCTGCCCGCTAACGCTGGTGATACTGTAGCCCAGTTGAGCAGTAATGCGAGCGTGCGGCTTAAACATGACCGAGGCTAGGCCGTACTGTGTGTTGCTGGTGTAATAGCCGTTCGTGAGCAGTGGATTCTTGCTATCGTTGTAGCCGTTCGTCGTGCAGCTGCCTGCGTTCGCGACTACAGACAGAGACGTGTCGGAGTCGTTAAAACAAATCAGGGCATTCTGCTGGGAATCGTTGTAGTTGTAAGCAAAGTCAAAGCCGATTCGTTCGCGGGGCGTAAGATTTGCCGTGAATCCGTAATTGCGATTGTGTGCGGCATACTCGGTTAATACATCGCCATTCGAAGCATCCCAAAGATTGATCGCCATTCCGAGTACCGCCCAGGGCTTGGGAGTGTAGTTGCCCTGAATGCGATAACGGTCTTGCTTGCGCGGTCCAATCCGCACGATGGCGTCGTCGTTGTTCGTGTGCTCCCAATCGAAATTGAATCGCAAAGTCAGCATCGGTTTTGCCCAGAATGCGAGCAGGGGGGTATAGGAGTGGACGACAATCCGGTTCTCGTCTCCAGTCGTGAAGTCAACCACCTGATGAAACAACTGATCGCCATATCTGAAGCCGATGCGGCCTCCGAAGTGCTTCGACCCTTCCCACACGAAATCGGTCTCGTTCGTGGTCCAATTCTGGTTGAATGACAAGGCGCTGGCAGTATCGATTGCGCTGGATGTGGTCGCGCCCATCGGCGTGAGCAAAGAGCAGGTTGCAGTATCGGTGCATGTCCAGTCGGTCTCAACGGAACTAAAGCTCTCCGGGATTCGGTAGCTCCAGAAGCGGAACGTATCGACGAGGCGGAAATGCTCGGACAAATGCAAGGTAGCGGTGAAGTCGGCTACATTCGAGATGCGCTTTGCCTGGCCTGGGCCCGTCACTGTTTCCTGGCGGATACCTGAGCGCTGAATGAGTCCGTTGAAGAACTCGTTCAAGGGAGCGTCCATCTGGGCCGAACTGTAGGCGTAGGACGAGGTGAACTCCAGCCGTTGAAAGTAAGTGGTGCGCAGACTTATGCGCTCGGTCGGCGCGGAGGTACGGGTGCGATTCGTGCGGTTGTAATCGAAGTACGCATTGCAGGCGGTGTTGGTCAGGGTTCCGGTGGAGTCAATCAGACTGTTTGCTGGAGGAGTAATGGCGCAGGGGGTCTTGTTAGCGGTGTCGATCGGAAGCCCCAGTTCTACAGTCCCCGGCGTTCCCGGCAACAGCGCTTGAGCGAACGGGGCTAACTGCCAAGTCGTATCTCCCTGGTAGTAATCCAGGAATTGGTCATAGCTGATGACCGTGCGCGGAAGGACCTTCAGATCCGCCCCAAAGCGGTAGGAGTTGAGGGTAGTATTCCAATTCTGGTAAAGCAGCGCGTCCGTGCCCTCATGGACGCTGGAATACGATGGCCCGGTCATATTGTTGCGCGTGTATCCGACGCGGAAATCAATCTTCGACTGCGGCAACACCGTCAGGTCGAAGTCGCTCATCCTTCGGCGGGTTCCGAAGTTATGAGGTGAGAAGAAAACCGGAAGATTTGGGTTCGAGGTCGAAGGATTAAGGGGATTGGCAAGAAGGTCGTAGTCGAAATCCGTCTGATCGCGCCGGAAGTTTGCTCGGAAGTCGTACCAATTAATTTTCTCGACGCGGGCTCGCATCCCGTTATTGGGGTCGCCTCCCCAACCATAGCTGTTGACGAACAAGTTGTCGAAGAGCGGGCCGTCCTGAGTCTGCGATTGCATGGAGAGGCTTTGCTCCAGGAAGCGCGGCCCGGTACGCAGATCAACCAGTGTGTTGTACATTTGCTCGCTGCCGGTTACGTCCGACACGCGATAACCGAACTCCATCGACTGGTGAATGATGTAGCCGCCACTTTCCTTTCCTTCTGACTGCGGCGGGCTCTGGCCCGCGTTGCTCCCAGCCGTCTGAGCTCTTGCTGCGATCTGCAAGACCATAACGATCACGAAAAGCTGCTGTATGCGGTGCCAGTTTAAAACCATGACGTACCCCTTCATCTGAAAAACACATTGCTCGAGTTGGACCCGTGGATCGCTGCGTGGCACATCGTGCACGCCTGGTACTTGGTGGACTGATTATGCGAAGGTCCGGCGGGCCCTTGGGCAGGGAACGAGTGGCATTGCAGGCAAAGCAGATTCACCTGGCTGACTCGCAGGTAGCGCGGGTTGGTAGAGCCGTGAGGGGAGTGGCAACTGGCACAACCCTCGGTCTTCACGGGTACATGCTCATACACAAACGGTCCCTGCTTATCGGCGTGGCACTTGACACAAATCGCGTCGCCACTGGGCAGGGTCCTCACCTGGCGGAGGGTGGTCGTGCCGTGGACGTTGTGGCAGTCGCTGCATTGGATGAGACCTTCGTCTACCCGGTGGTGATACGGTTTTGCAAAGTCGGCCTTCGCGGTTACATGACATCCGTAGCAGAGACTGGGCTGTGCTTGAACGAGAAGGTGTTCCTGTTCCTTGGCGTGATGCGGTGAGTGGCAGTCCAGGCATCCAACATCGTTGCTTGCATGCGCGGACGCGGAGAAGTGCCGCTGCTTATGACTCTCACCGTGGCAACTTAAGCAGCGGGCGTTGGCATCCTGCTTCGACAACGACTTGAAGCTGATGATCTTGGTGACATCCCCGCCGCCCTCTACGTGCGCGCCTCCTGGCCCGTGACAGGATTCGCAGCCGTGGCCGTCGTGGAGCGTCGTCTGGAAGTGCGCCGTCTTTTCGAAGTTGTTTTTGTACAGGTCTTCATGACAGGTTTTGCAGGTATCGACACCAACATATTGCCCTGTCTCTTTCGGGGGCGACGTGAGGTTCTTTTCCTTCTGGCTGGCGGCAAGGTTTGCTTGGATCAATAGCAACAACAAGATCGCCGGCGACGCCGACTCCCGGAGTTTTTTCCACATATTTCTGGTCTTCACGGCGGACCCTCATTTCGCGACTGGTCTGCAACGATCTCAATCACTGTTTCTGGAGATTCGAAATCCGTTCTGAGATTCCAAGCGTTTTCAATATTTCTGGCGAAGTTTCATCCATTGCGAGTGGCTCATGGCAACCGTTGCAGTCCTGGGCAATGGTCTTGCCATCCCCGGCTGTGTGCGAACCGTCGTGACAACGGAAACATCCTGGAAAGTCCGTATGGCCCAGGTTGTTGGGGTAAGTGCCCCATGTCACCTTCAGATCCGGGAAAACATTCCGGTTGTAGATGGCAAGGACGGCCCGACTGGCCTGCTGGATGTCTGCGGAACGGTTTGCGTATAGCTCGGGATAGCTCTGCTGATAAAAACTAACGAGCGCCGCTGGCAATTTCGCAGCCGCTTCCGCACTCGTCGCATAGTTGACCTTGAGCAACTCCACACTTTTCTTCTTGACGTAGGGTAAGGTCACCGGAATTTCACCGAGGCCGAGAGCTTTGTCCATCGCCCGCTCTGGCAATTCGAAGGCGTGTGTTGGGCGGTTATGACAGTCGACGCATTCCATCTCAAACTTTGGAAGTGTGTTCGCTGAATTCGGTGCGGCATCCGTAGCCACGAAGGCTCTGACCACTCCTTTGTCATTCTGGTATTCCACCCACGGAATGGTCTGCCGCTTCGGGTCGGCTGCCGCAAAACGGATGTGCACGCCCGGGCCCAGGTGAGCGCCGTGAATTCCGGCAATCTTGTTTCCACCCACCAACATCAGGAGAACAGTGTCCGATCGTGTGTTGGCTTCGTCGTCGGCATACTTGCCGAAAACGCGCAGACGCACCCCCCCGAACTTCTGCGGCCAATGGCAGGTCTCACAGGTCTCTCGCGCGGGTACGAGACGATTGCTTTCGAGGGCGGACGGAATTGGTCTTGGATATGTGTTCAGCACAGTCTCGATCAGCTGACGGGTCCCACTTGCCTTGCTGTCGATCCAGCCGCTTACGCCGGGCGCTACGTGACAGCCGACGCATTCCACTTTGGAATGTGGCGAGTTCTGATAGGCAGCGTATTCTGGCGCCATCGAGTGGCAGGTAGCGCCGCAGAATTGCGGTGTCTCCATGTGTTCGACGGCCCGATAGGTAACTTGGGTTCCGATAACGATATTCAGCAGAGTTGTGGCGCCGAAAAACCAGGCCATCCTCTTCAGGGCAAGCTTGCGATCGAAGATGACTTCGGGCAGCCCCTTGCGAATCTGGCGCTTGCTGAGATAGACACCGATCGGGATCAACGCCAACCCGGTAAAGAAGATCGCCGGAAGAATGAGGAAGATTACGATCCCCACGTACGGATTATCGACGTGTCCGTGAACCTGTAGCGGCAGCACGAAGAGCCACGAAATCAAGGCGGTCGCAAGCAAAGCCACGCCCGCCAGACTCAGCCAGTGTTGAGTGAGCAGAAACCAGACCGGCCTGTTATCCGTGGCACTCATGGCATCCCCAAGGAATAAAAACTACGCCTATGGGCAGAAGCTTAAGGGGCATACGCGGAAGTGGGAACTAGGGGATTCCCTAGTTGCCGCCGTGTAAGGCTCCGACTAGCATCCCTCGATAAAGTGAGGCCCAGAGTCAGATGGAAGGCCTGGCGACAAACAGCCTAATAAGAATCAACCGCCGTGACTGGCTCCGAGTGGCGGTGGGCGGGAGTGTTGGACTCGCGCTCGATGGCCTGCTCGATTTGTCTACAGTGAGGGCCGCTAGCCAAAAATTGAAACTCTCGAATGTGAACGAGTTCACCACTTCGTGCAACTTCTGCTCGTGCGGATGCGGCATGGTCGCAGCGGTTCGCGAGGGCAAGTTGATTTCGATGGAGGGCGACTACGACCACATCGTGAACCGCGGATCGCTCTGCGTCAAAGGCATTTCCATGTTCGCGACGCACGCCTCCCCGAACCGACTTCAAACGCCGCGTTACCGGGCGCCGGGCAGCGACCACTGGGAAGACATCTCCTGGGACGACGCGATCACACGAGTTGCGCAGAAGATTCGGAAGACGCGCGACGCGACCTGGATCGCCACCGAGAAGGTCGGCGACAAGGACGTTCCGGTCAATCGAACGGACGCGATCGGATTCTTGGGCGGCGCGCAGAACACGAACGAAGAATGCTACCTCTTCCAGAAGGCGGCCCGATTGCTCGGCTTGGCGTACGTCGAGCATCAGGCCCGCCTTTGACACAGCCCCACGGTCCCCGGTCTGGGGGCCTCATTCGGGAGGGGGGCAATGACCAACCACTGGGTCGACCTGCAGAACTGCAAGACGATCCTGGTGGAAGGCAGCAACGTGGCCGAGAACCATCCCATGGCCTTCAAGTGGATTCGGAAGGCGCAGGAGAATGGGGCGAAGCTCATCCACGTTGATCCGCGATTCACGCGGACCTCCGCAGGCGCGGACGTGTATGCTCGCATCCGGCCCGGCACCGACGCGGCGTTCCAGAACACCATGATCAACTATGTCCTCGTCAACAAGCTTTACGACGAGGATTACGTCACGACCCACACCAACGCGCTTTTCCTGGGTGATGAGGCGTTCGAGTTCAAGGACGGCGTTTTCAGCGGGTTCGACGAAGAGAACCACAAGTACCACACGGAGACCTGGGGATATCAGCTCGATGCCAAGGGAAAGCCCCGTGTCGCCAAGAGTCTTGATGACCCGCACTGCGTCTTCTCGCGCCTGAAGATCTTTGTCTCACGCTACACGCTGGAGACGGGTGAGCGGATCACCGGCATTCCGGCCAGCCAGATCCGCCAGATTGCGGAGATGATGGCCAAGGATCGTCCGGGATCCATTCTTTATGCGCTCGGGATGACGCAGCACACGACCGGCGTCCAGGGAATCCGATCGTTCACCATCCTGCAGCTCCTGCTCGGCAACATCGGCAAGCCGGGCGGCGGCGTGAACGCGCTCCGCGGAGAGCCGAACGTGCAGGGCGCGTGCGACATGGCGGTGCTCTACAACTACATGCCGGGCTATCTCAACTCGGCATCGAATGCCGAGCCGACCATCTACGACTATGTGCGCAAGAACGGGATCGCCGACAGCCGGTACCTGGTCAATACGCTCAAGGCATTCTTCGGTGAGGCGGCCTCAGCGGAGAACGATTATGCCTATGCCTGGCTGCCGAAGCGGAACGCCTCCAAGGACTACGGCACACTGCCGATGTTCGAGGATGCGCTCGCAGGAAAACTGAAGCTTCTGTGGATCGTCGGCCAGAATCCCGCGGTCACCGTACCCAATCTCACGCTAACGTTCGACGCGATGGCAAAGCTCGAGACGCTCGTCGTCCAGGAGATCTGGGAGACCGAAACGGCGTCATTCTGGCGCCGGCCCGGCGTCGACCCGAAATCCATCGCCACCGAGGTGATCCTGCTTCCCGCTGCTTTCTTCATGGAAAAGAACGGCACCATCAGCAACTCGGGCGGCATGGTGCAATGGCGGCATGCAGCCGTGAAGCCTCCGGGGCAAGCCAAGTCCGACGGCGAGATCGTGGACCTCGTCTTTCGCAAAGTGCGCGATCTGGTCAAGGATTCGAAGGAACCGAGGGACGAGATCATCCGGAAAGCCTTCTGGACCTACACCACGGCCGAGGACGTCTTGCGCGAGATCAATGGGTACGCCCTGCGCGACAATCCGGAAACCGGCCTCAAAAAGGGGGATCTCATTCGCAAGGTCAGCGATCTTCGGTCGGATGGTTCCACGTCGTCCGGTGCCTGGATCTACGCAGGCGTCTTCGCCAACGGCGAGAACCTCTCGAAGCGTCGCGACTCGCGAACGGATCCTGGAGGTCTCGGCCTCTATCCGGGCTTCGGGTGGACCTGGCCCAACAACATGCGCATCCTCTACAACCGAGCGTCGTGCGACCGGCACGGTAAACCCTATCCAGGCTCGAAACCCATCGTTTGGTGGGACGAGCAGGCCAAGCGCTGGGCAGGATATGACGTGCCGGACGTCCCCGTCCTGACCGACGGGCCTGCCACGCCGAACGGCCAGCGGGCGTTCCACCAGGGAGCAGAGGGTGTCGGGCGCCTCTTCGCAGCCGTCTACTCAGACCCGGACGAAAAACATCCCGGGTATCCGCGCGACGTGGCCTACGTGCCGAAGGACGGCCCGCTGCCGGAGATGTACGAGCCGGTCGAGAGTCCGGTGGAGAACCTCCTGCATCCGAAGATGAACCACAACCCGATGCTCAAGTATCCGCGCGTCAAGTCCTACCAGCCAATCGGGAAAGTCGCGGATTTTCCCTATGTGCTCATGACATCGACCGTCGCCGAACACTGGTGCGGCGGTTCCTCGACGCGCAACATTCCGTGGTTGAACGAACTCGTTCCCGAACCCATGCTTGAAATGCCGGAGAGCCTTGCGCAAAAGCTATCCCTGAAAACGGGGGACTGGGTGAAAGTGTCTTCCGCCCGCGGTGAACTTACGGTCAGAGCTGTCGTCACACCCAGAATGAAAACGCTGCAGGTCGATGGGCGTGAAGTGACTGTCGTGTGGATGCCGTACAACTGGGGCTATCAAGGCCTTTCGAAAGGCCCGAGCGTGAACCACCTCACCATCGATGCCTCCGACCCCGGCGCCGGAACTCAGGAGACAAAGGCCTGCCTGGTCAACGTGATCAAAGCACAGGCCTCTTCCGCAGAAGGATCCAAGGTGAAAGGGAGACGGTCATGACGCAACTGGCAGCCGAGGTTCCCATCAAGACCACGCTGGTCGACATAACCAAGTGCATTGGCTGTCGCGCGTGTCAGGTTGCCTGCAAGCAGTGGAACGATCGCGACGGGGAAGACACCGAGTTGGATTTCAACCTGGGCTTTCAGAACCCCGCCACCCTCAGCGCAAATACTCTGACACTGATCACTTTTCATGAGATACCCAATGAAAAGGCTCCGGGAGGGTTGAACTACCTCTTCACAATGCGGCGTTGCCTGCACTGCTTAGAGCCAGCGTGCGCCTCGGCCTGTCCGACGACCGCTCTGGATCGCCGGTCCGATGGCCCCGTCGTCTACGATGCGAACAAGTGTATTGGCTGCCGGTACTGCATCTGGGCGTGCCCCTGGGGTGTGCCCACAGCGGAATGGGACTCACTCGCCCCGAAAATACAGAAGTGTACACACTGCGCGGACCGCTCCGACCAGCCGGCTCCCGTATCCTTCAACGGACAGCCTCTCAGCGCCGAGCAGAGCAACCTGTACCGGGAAAAAGTTGTCACGCCGGCCTGCGTCAAAGCTTGCCCTGCGGATTGTCTGCGTTTCGGGACCAGAGAAGAAATTCTTGCAGAGGCGCACAACCGCATTTCCGCCCGTCCCGACAAATATGTGGACCACATTTACGGTGAAAAAGAGGCGGGTGGAACGAGTGTGTTGTATCTGTCCTCCGTACCCTTCGACAAGCTCGGATTCCCCGACGTCGGCACCGATGCATATCCGTCGCGCTCCAAACTGGCTTTGCATGCGGTTCCCCCAGCAGTATTGGCTGTCGGCGCCTTGCTGAGTGGTGTATATGCGCTCTTGAAGCGCAGAGCGTCCGCAATGGCCGAGGGTCGAGGACAAGCGCACCTGGAGGACCACGACCACCACCCTGAGTTCGAGTCCATCCCGTATCCGCTGTTGACTCCGTTCAATTGGGTACTTCTCGCACTCATGGCATTCGGCGGAATTTCTCTCATCGCCCGGCTCGCCTTGGGGCTTGGCGGCAGCACCAATCTTTCCAACACATACGCCTGGGGACTCTGGATCGTCTTCGACCTGGTCTGGATCGCCGTGGCCGCTGGAGCGTTCGCCACTGCCGGGGTCGTCTACGTCTTTCAGCGGCACGATCTCTATTCCATGGGCCGGTCGGCCGTATTGCTGGGACTCTTGAGCTACTCCTTTGTTACGGTCACACTGATTGCTGATCTCGGATTGCCCTGGCACTTCTATCAGCTGGGCCTGCAGACCCCCGAACAGTCGGCGATGTTTGAAGTGTCGTGGTGTGTAGGGCTCTACGTTACGATCCTGCTCTTCGAATTCCTCCCCGTGCCATTCGAGCGGTGGGGACTGCAGAAGGCGATGGACCTATGGAAGCGCTGGTCCGGCGCTTACGTGGCATTTGCGCTTTCACTATTCGTGTACTTGCTATCGCGCAAGCTGACGTATGCGGTGTGCGGTGCGGTACTGTTTTCCTTCCTCGCATGGGCCTTCCGGACCAGAGAGAAGAAGGCTGAGCCCATCATGCTGGCCATCGCGGCGGTGACGCTTTCGACGATGCACCAGAGTTCCCTCGGATCTTTGTTTCTGCTGATGCCGGATAAGCTCGCCCCGCAGTGGTGGTCGCCTGTGATGCCCATCTCTTTCTTCCTGTCCGCGATCGCCGCCGGCACGGCTCTGATGATCCTGATCGAGATGTGGATCGCAAAGGGGTGGAAGCGGCCACTTCGAATCGTTCGACTGGCAGCAATGGGCAAGATCACCTTCTGGTCGCTTCTTGTCTATCTGGTCTTCCGTCTCGGAGACATGATCGTTCGAGGCCAGTTCGCCAACGCATTTTCCGGAAGCATGGGAGCGCTCTTCGCCACCGAAATCGTGCTCGGCGGGATGGTGCCTTTAGCCCTGCTTTCCCGTGCCAGCCTGCGAGCGCGTCCCGAGATCTTATTCGCGGGCACCCTTCTGACCGCGTTGGGAGTGACCTTCAACCGCGTGAATGTAGTTCTCTTTGCCATGAACTTGAGAGGCCCAATGCCTCAAGTCGCTCCAGCGTCGTATTCTCCATCCGTTTTCGAGTGGGGGATCTCGGTCGGACTCATCGCCGCAACGATATTCCTCTTCGGCCTTGGCGCCAGGCTCATGCCGATACTGCCCAAGCAAGAGACCGCCCAGGGAGACTGACTTATGACTCAGGATGTCTGGTTGGTAAAACATCCGTATCTCCAGCGAGTGGCCGATCTGGAAGCTATGATCGACGCCGCGGTGTCGGAGATCTCGATTCCCAAAGCCCGTGTTCCAAGCTGGGATGACTACATCAGCGACTTTGATGCCGGCATACCGCTACTACACAGCTTGAGGGTTGCGATCGACTTTCGCGACGCGGAGACGGTTCTCATGTCTCTGGTTGAAGCCTTGGCCTCAAAGCCTTTGCCGGGAAGCCTCGCGCAGGATCGCCGCACTCTGGAAGCCGAACTTGATAGTGACGCGAATTCACCCGCAAGAGCCTTGGCGTGGCTACTCGATAACGAGTCGTTCTCGCCGGCAAATCCAGGCCTGCTTCGTTATTTGGGGTGGGCCGTCTTGGCTCGTTATCTCCGCCCGGTCGTGGACGCCTTCAGCAGGTGGCGCGACGAGGAGCATTGGCTCCGCTCCTACTGCCCTACTTGCGGCGCGCTCGCCGCCATGGCTCAGTTGGTTGGGACTGATCCGGGACGTCTTCGATTCTTGTCGTGCGGTTGTTGTCGCTCACTTTGGCGGTACCGGCGAACAGGCTGTCCATTCTGTCAAAGCAAAGACGATCACCGGCTTGCGGTCGTGGCCATCGAGGGAGAGGCTGGCCTGCGCATCGACTACTGCGAGGCTTGCAGCGGATATGTCAAAACATACGAAGGGACTGGGAACGAGTCTGTGCTGCTGGCGGACTGGACCTCGTTTCATCTCGACGTCATCGCCGGTGATCGCGGACTGAAGCGCCGGGCGGCGTCCTTGTACGCTCTCGCAATCTAAAACAACGAGATAGCAGGCCTGGTAACGCGTTCCATCAGTGTGTCCTAGTGGGGGCTGACGGCCTGAGCTGATTTCGACAGGAGAGCGCTGAGAAACTGCCTTCCGTCGAGAACGGCGTCCACGGCGGCGGGGAGTTCTTTTCCAATACTTCTTTTCGTAACGTAGGCCATCGCGCCAATTCTGAAAGCTTCCTGTACAAAATCGGCACCCGTCTCCTGCGTCACGAAGATGATTCTGGATGCGGGACAGTATGTGCGTATCTGCCGAGCCGCTTCCATCCCATTCACCGTTGGCAGGCCGATGTCGAGAAGGATCAGGTCAGGCTGTAATTCTGCGGCCGTCTGGACCGCTTCATGACCATCGGACGTTTCTGCAACGATTTGCAAATGAGGAAGCCTGTCGAGAGTCGAGCGAAAGGCTCGGCGGAACGGTTCGAAGTCTTCCGCTATGAGGACCCGGACGGTTGCCGCACTGCGGTGGTTGCCGTTGGCTGTCACATTACTTTCCTCACACGAAAGAGGGTTGCGGTGGATATCCCAGAAAGCTGACTGCTGTACGTGCCCTGGCGGCCGATCACCGGCTCGCGACGTACCTTCACTCTAGCGCGCCCTCCTGGCGGGCGGGATAGGGTGATCCACGTAGATCCGCCCTAAACCAAGGTCTCAACGCGATAGAGACACCGCTAGAGGGTGACACTTACGCTAGGGGACCA
Source organism: uncultured Acidobacteriaceae bacterium (assembly GCA_963844525.1). Lineage (GTDB taxonomy): Bacteria > Acidobacteriota > Terriglobia > Terriglobales > Acidobacteriaceae > Sulfotelmatobacter. Next base: position 848,179 of record CAWJOM010000001.1, read on the forward strand.
GGGTCATCGACTTCAACTGAGTGAGAAGTTGTGCGATGTCAACGGGCTTGAAAACATAGGCGTCACACAGCGATTTGAAGGACGTGACGACATTCTTTACGTCGTCGAGGGCGGTGATCATGATGATTTTCGATCCGGAAGTGGATAGAAAGCCGGCGGATTCTTCGAGCGCCCGGATTTCGCGGACGGCCGCCTGGCCATCCATTTCGGGCATCATGATGTCCATACAGACGAGGTTGTAACGCCGTCCATTCTGCAACGACAAGCGGAAGGACTCCACGGCCTCTTTGCCATTGACCGCGACGTGGCATTCGCCATAGCGAGACAGGAAGGACTGCAGCAGCAGTCGGCTTGTGAAGTCGTCTTCGGCAATCAGAGTACGCATGTTCATTTTCTCCTGGGGTTGGGGGATATCCAGCCCTTCTGGTTGAGTGCAGTCTCGAATCGCGCAAACTGTTGGACGAGCAGCTTCAACAGGGAAGCTGCGTGAGGCAGGTTCCCGGCAGTGGCTGCTTGGCAGATCGCGCCGCACAGATCGCGCAAGGCGGGAGCGGCAACGGTGGCGGCAGCGCCCTTCAGAGTGTGAGCGGCCAGGCCGATCTTCTGGGCATCGCCCGAGGCAATCCACTCTTTCAGGGCCTGTAATTGTGCCGGCACATCGGTGAGAAATCCGGCGACTACTTCTCTCGCAAGCTTTTCGTCACCGGAGAGCCGGGCCACGAGTTCCTCTCGATCGAACGCGACTTCCTGATCGTTGGAGCGCCCCGGCGAAAGCGTCGTCGCGGACGCGTTAGTCAGGGAGGGAAGCAGTTGGGGGAGGATTGCGGCGAACTGTGCCGGTTCGATGGGCTTGGCAAGATAATCGTTCATGCCGGCGGCGATGCATTTTTCGCGGTCGCCGCGCATGGCATGGGCCGTGATAGCGAGGATGGGGATGTTGGGGTTGCGGACACCGCTGGAACCGAGGCGGATCTTGCGAGCCGCCTCGTATCCATCCATTTGTGGCATTTCGCAATCCATGAGGACAAGGTCGTAGTCGACGGTCCGGAGGGCGTCGATTGCGGTCGTGCCGTCCCCAACAACATCGGCGTGATGCCCGAACTTGCGCACGATGGCGGCCGCAACCTGCTGGTTCGTGGCGTTGTCGTCGACGATCAGGACGCGCGCGAGTGACGAGGCGCAAGGTGGGGCCGGTGGTTCGGGCAGAATTTCCGGGACCATCGCGGTTTCGCCTCTCTTCTCTCGACGTGCTTCTCGCAATGCCTGCGCTAACGCTTCAGACAAGGCCGATTGCCAAACCGGCTTCGACAAGAACCGGGAAAATCCCAACTGCCTTAGAGAATTCAAGCCCGGCGTCTGGCCCAGCGGAACCATGAGTACGAGAGCGATTCCTTCAAATTCGGGATCGGAGGCGACGCGCCGGCCCACTTCCTCGCAATTGGTATCAGGCAAGGCCGAATCCAGAAACATGACGTGGAATGGATCGCGTGCAAGAGCAGCCTCATGAAGGAGCAGTAAGGCAGAGTCGGCATTGGGAGCCTCTTCGCTGCGACAACCGCAACGCTTCAAGAGGTTGTTCATGAGCGTGCGGTTGGTGGCGTGGTCGTCGACGACGAGCACTCTTGGTTCCTGCAGGCTGAGATCGAGTTCCGCTACCGGGACGGTCGATTGCGGCTGCTTTTCTAATGCCACAGTGAACCAGAATGTGGATCCGTGGCCTGGAGCGCTGTAGGCGCCGATGCGTCCGCCCATCATCTCGACCAGTTGTTTGGCAATCGTGAGACCCAGCCCCGAGCCTCCATACTTGCGAGTGGTCGAGCCGTCGGCCTGCACAAAAGGCTCGAAGAGAAATGGAGCCTGGTTCTCCGGAAAACCGATGCCGGTATCTTTGACACGGAAGCGCAGAGTTGTGGTCTGCTGGTACTCGGCCTCGACTCCCACCTGCAGCGCGACCTCTCCGGTGTGCGTGAATTTCACGGCATTGGCGAGGAGATTGACCAGGATCTGGCGGAGGCGCCCGGGATCGCCGTGCAGCAGGACGGGCACTTCGCGGCTGATCTCACAACTCAGTTCGAGTCCCTTCTTGTGAGCTTCGACGGCCAGCATCTCGACGGCTTCCTGTAGGGGAGTGTGCAGGTCAAAATCCGCCGAGACCAGGGATAGCTTGCGCGCCTCGATTTTCGAAAAGTCCAGAATGTCGTTGATGACGGCCAGCAGGGTTTTGCCGCTGGTGTGAACGATCTCGGCATATTGCCGCTGCTCCGGGCTGAGGGGAGTGTCGAGGAGCAGCGCGCTCATTCCGATCACACCGTTCATGGGCGTGCGGATTTCGTGGCTCATGTTGGCCAGAAACTGGCTTTTGGCCCGGTTGGCCGACTCAGCCGCATCCCTGGCTTTGCGGATCTCGTGTTCGGATCGCTTGCGCGCGCTGATGTCTTTTTTAATCGCGATGAAATTACTGACGGTATCTTCCAGATCGCGCACGGGAGTGATCGTCATCTCTTCCGTGTAGAACGTTCCGTCTTTGCGGCGGTTGATGAGTTCGCCGCGCCAGGCGCGCCCGGCAAGGACGGTGGTCCAAAGATCCCGGTAGAAGTCGGGAGTCTGCCGGCCGGACGTCAAGATGCTCGGGTTTTCGCCGATGGCCTCCGCTGCGCTGTAGCCCGTCATGCGAGTAAAGGCTGGGTTCACATATCGAATGCGCGCGCCGGTATCGGTGATCACGATGGCGTCCCCGGCCTGCTCAATCGCCGTTGCCAACAGGGCCAGATTCGTTTGTGGCAGGGGGGACAGAGCGGCTTCCGATGCGTAGGTGTCGTTCGTTGGCGCGCCTTGGTCGTCTGGTTCCATTCGCCCTACTGTTTTTCCGGAAACATGTGCACTCGCTACTTGATGAGCTTCTGCAGAACCGCCGTAAGTTGCCCGGCATTGAACGGCTTGACGATCCAGCCGGTGGCGCCGGCCTTGCGTCCCTCGTCTTTTTTTGCCGCTTGTGATTCCGTGGACAGCATGAGGATTGGGATGAATGCGTAGCCGGGCAGTTTGCGGGCCGCCGTGATCAGGCCGATGCCATCGAGGTTGGGCATGTTCAGGTCGGTGATGATCATGTCGAACTTCTCTTTACCGGCTTTAGCAAGGCCGTCTTTGCCATCAACGGCGTCGACGACGTCGTAGCCGGCACTCCGCAGAGTAAAGCCCACCATCTGGCGGATGCTGGCGGAATCATCCACTGCCAGGATTCTTTTCATTGCATCCTCGCTGGGAGAGCGACATCATCCGCTCTTCCCGATTCAAAATAGCTCCACCGCATTGCCGGCGAACGCTTGTTGTGCCGCTGGCATGGCGGTGCCATGCAAGGCGGCACTCATCACGGCACGCTCGATCTCAGTGGTGTAGAACGGAGAGAGCCACTGCTCGACCTCCGACCTATGGCATCGCTCGAAGATCGAGTTGTCGTCATTCTTCAGATCGCGGGTCATGCTCTCCATTTCGCCAACCACGGCCTTGAGCCGGCCGAAACAGGCCTCCATGCGGCCGCCAGTGCCGGAGACCTCGGCCAGGTGCGCGTGCATGTCCTCCGTAGTGGCCTGCATTTGAGCGGCCTCGTTCGCCACGAAGGCCGCGGCGCTTCGCACTTTGTCGAGCGCAGTTGCGGTCTCGGCCTGGTCGACGCGAAGTTTCTGGCAACTCGCCTCGGAAAAGACCTCCATGATTGCGGACGTGCGCTGGATCAGCCCCAGAATCTCAGTCAGGGCGAGGCGGGACTGGCTGGCAATCACAGTCCACTCCTCAGACACCTCTTTGATCAGGCTGGCGATAGCAGAGACGACGGCGCCGCGGCTGCCCAGGCGCTGCGCCTCAATGAGGGAGTTGAACATCAGAATCTGTAGACGGTCCCGTATCGATTGGGTGCGTTTCAGATGCGCATCGACCAGTTCCACCAGGCTCGAGAGGCCGCGGAGCGTGCTTTGCATACGCTGGCTGTACTCCTGGCTTCTGTGCTGCAATTGCTCGATATGCGCCAGCTCCGCCGAAAGTTCCTGCTCCTGCCGAAGAACCGCGGGACCGATCGCGACTACCTCAGAGGCGCTGAGTTGTTGAATGCCGTCCATGCACCTGCGCACCTGGGAAGTCCAGTTGGAGATGGTCGCGTCAATGGTCTTCAACTGGCAGATCTGGATGTTCAAGCCGGCGTAGACCGCGGAGAGATCATCGCCCGGCGGCTCGCCGTTCCAGGAATTACTTGATCCGGCGACTCGCGATGCGATCAGATGCAGAGCATGTTGGACGTGCTCGATTTGCTGGCGCGTGATGTCATGTGCCTGAATGGCCGTGACGACCCCGGCAACCTGTTGTGCAGTATCTTCGGCTCCTCGCCGGAACTGTTCCGGGATACCGGCCTGCTGCGTTTGACCGGCATCGATCACCTGCAGGGTCTTTGCAATGCCGCCCTCCATCTGGGTCATCGCGCTGCTCAATTGGGGGAGGTTGGCGGCCAGTTCTTTGCGGGTATCCGCGATCGTCTGCTTCCGGTTTTCGGTATCGCGCGCGAGTTCCAGAGTTTGCCGCGCCAGAGCCTTGGAAAATGTGGAGAGTTCCTGGGCAAGCAGCTGGAAGTTTCCTCCCGTACTGCCAAGGTGTGCGACTTCTACATTGGTCAGCACGCTCAGGGCCCGGAGATGGCGCGAGATCGCCTCCTGGCTCTGGGTGAGGGTGATCAGCCGCAGCAGGAGGCTTTCTTCGTCCTGGAGTGTTTCGACGATCGTGCTGACGGCCTGCAGACGGTGACCCAGAAAGTCCCGTACGGTCAGAGACAGCGACTGCACACTGGAAAAGACCGAAGCCATGCTTTTCTCTTCGACACAATCGACGATGGCGGCGGCTTGTCTCAGAACGGTCTCCGCCTGACTGGCGAGGGCTTTGAAGGCATGGGCTACAGCTTGGACCTCGACCTCGCTCGAACGCGCCAATTCGGCGAGATCGGCGTGCGCCGCGGCGAGCTCCGCAAGCAGTTGCTCTTTGCGATTCGCGCTCATCGTGGCTGCCGCCGCTGCCGTCATTTCTTCACCGTTCATTGGCATGCGCGAGAATGGCCCGCGCGATCGATGGCAAGGGGAGAACTCGATCCACCGCGTTGCGCTTAATCGCTTCGTTGGGCATTCCAAAAACCACGCAAGTCTCCTCGTCTTGAGCAATGGTGACTGCCCCGGCCTCCTTCATTTCCAGCATGCCATTGGCACCATCGTCGCCCATTCCAGTCATGATCACACCGACCGCATTTTGGCCGGCGTAGCGGGCGGCGGAGCGGAACAGCACGTCGACCGAGGGGCGATGGCGCGAAACCAGGGGACCGTCTTTGATGTCGACGTAGTAGCGGGCGCCGCTGCGTTTGAGCAGCATGTGATGGTTGCCGGGAGCAATGAGGGCGCGTCCACGCAGAACCGTGTCGTTGGGCTCGGCCTCCTTGACGGAGATTTCGCATAGGCTGTCGAGGCGTTTGGCGAAGGCCCGGGTAAACATCTCCGGCATGTGTTGCACGATTACAATACCGGGAGCGTCAGGGGGAAGCCCTTCGAGCAGAACTTTGAGGGCTTCGGTTCCACCGGTGGAAGCTCCGACGGCAACGATTTTTTCGGTGGTCTCGATCATTGCGCCCGTGGCGCGGGAGAGAACGGAATCGGCCGTGAGCTTCGGTTCGACGACATGGACGGTATGGGGCCTGAGGCGGGCTGCTGCCGCTCCCTTCACGGCCTGGCAGACCGTAAGCTGCGATTCCTCGAGAAATTGCTTGCTGCCCACGCGGGGCTTCGTGATGATGTCGACCGCCCCATACTCGAGCGCTTTCAGCGTGCTCTGTGCACCGTCCTCGGCCAGGCTGGAGCAGATCACAACCGGGATGGGATGCTGGGACATGATTTTCTGCAGGAAAGTCAGGCCATCCATGCGGGGCATTTCGATGTCGAGGGTAATGACATCGGGCACGTGTTCGCGAATGCGTTCGGCGGCCACGAACGGATCGGAGGCTGTTCCGATGACTTCGATCTCCGGATCGGAGGAGAGCACATCACTCAGGGTCTGGCGGACCAGTGCGGAGTCGTCCACGATCAGGACTTGAATTTTCGGCTTGCTCATCGTCCCGCCTTTCTCGGATCTCTTTTGTCGTCCGGCGTTAGATGGGAAAGGCGGCGCAGCAAAACTTCACCAGTGCCGGTATGAAATTGGATCGTGCGGCCGACTGAGCCTCCCAGATCGGAGGCGAGGACGGTGAAGCGCTCGTCGCGCAGAACCTCCAATGCGGTATGCCAGTTCTGATGTCCGACCGTCGCCTTCCATGACATCGCCGAGTGCACCGGAAGCACATCGGCACCGCCAAAGACCTTGATCTGCACTTCTCCGCGAATGGCGCCGAAATGCTCGAACTGGCGGGCAAGGTCGCAGATCGCGAAATCGACATAGCGGAAGCCTTCTGCAGCACAGAGGCCAGGCGGGCAGCGAGGCAAGATTCCGTGGCAGAGTGCACCCATGCCGAGGCGAGGGCTCCAGAAGGTGACGCCGACGCAAGATCCGAGGACGGTCTTAAGGATCGCAGGGCTGCGGGCGAGATGGACCTCGCCGGGCTGCAGGTAGAACTCCGGCAGTTCAGTTTCGGTTTCGGGCATCGGCTTTCCTGTAGAGGGCGGGAGCGACCGGCACCAGAGGGACATCCATGTGGTGCAGGCTCTCCGAGTGGCCCACGAACATGTAACCGCCGTCGACCAACTGGCGGCAGAACTTGCGAAAGAGCCGCTCTTGCGTGGACCGGTCGAAGTAGATGATCACGTTGCGGCAGAAGATGGCGTCGGCGCGTTCGCTTATGGCGAACTCTTCCATCAGGTTCAGCCTCCGGAATTCGACCTTCTGGCGGAGTTCGGGAACGACGCGCAGCAGATTGGAGTCGCGGTCGCGGCTGCGCATGAAATATTTCCGCCGCAGGTCGGGCGGCACGGGACGCAAGGCTTCGGAAGGGAAGACTCCGCACTCGGCTTTGGAGAGGACGGCGGTGGAGATGTCGGTGGCGAGCAGCCGAAAGCGAAAGCCGGGGTGCGCTTGCTGATACTCACTGAGAACCATCGCGAGAGTGTAGGGTTCTTCGCCGGTGGAGCAGCCTGCGCTCCAGATTGACAGTTCCCGCGAGTTCCCCTCTCGCGCCGTGAATTCCGGAAGCATCTTGGCCGCCAGGAAATCGAAATGGGTTTTCTCTCGGAAGAAGTCGGTCTTGTTCGTGGTCACGACGTCGATGAGGTGGACCATCTCTTCGGCGTCGTGGCCGCTGCCATCAAACAGGTAATCGCAGTACTCCCCGTAGGAGCTTAGCTGAAGACTGGTCAGACGCCGCTTGAGCCGGCCTTCGAGCATGATCTGCTTTTCCGCGCCGAGCGTGATGCCCGCCTGCTCGTAGATGAGGCGGCAGAGCCGGTTCAGATCGCGGCTGGAAAGGCTGTCGGCGTGTGTGGTCATGTCTGGGTTCGCATCGGGCAAAAATTCATGTGGAAATGAATCGCGGCGGGGAGCGATGAACGAGCTCCCCGCCGTACGAGTTCAGGCAGTTGCCTCCGCCAGAGTTCCGGCCCCGTCCGCGACGCGCACCGCCGAAAGCTCCTCGGCGGAGAACACGCGGTCGATGTCGAGGATCATGATGAACTGGGCCTCGCGCTTGCCCATGCCCTTGATGAAATCGGTGCGGATCTGGGTGCCGATCCTGGGGGCGGGTTGAATCTGGTCCGGTTCGAGGTCGATGACCTCCTCGACCGAATCGGCCAGGGCGCCAATCACCGTGGCTTCGCCATCGAGCAGAACCTCGACCACCACGATGCAGGTATTACGGGTGCGCTCCGTCTTCGACATCTGAAAACAGAGGCGCAGGTCGACCACCGGCACCACGCTTCCCCGCAGATTGATTACGCCGCTCATGAAATCGGGCGTTCGGGGAATCTCGGTAATGGTGGTGAAGTCGAGCACTTCGCGCACCTTGGCGACATCGATGCCAAAGACCTCATTGCCCAGCTTGAACGTCAGATACTGCCGCGTCTCGGTAATTTCGTTGACACTCATCATCATCTCCTTTCGAGGCCTGAAGGGCGGCGCGCACGGTTGCGGGTGCACGCCGGGACCTGTTAAAAGCGCTCGAACTCCTTATCGAGGTTGTCGCCCTTGTCTTTCAGCTTGAGAGCGACGCCGGACTTGGTAGTGGTTTTGGCGGAGGACGCAGCCGAGGCGTGCCCATCCGTCTTTTGAGGCTTTGCGGAGGCGCTCTCGGAAACCCGAGCCGCAGACCGCGCGGCCGGCTTGGCTATGCGCGCGGGAGCATCATTGCCCGTGCGGAAGAATCCCAGCGCGCTGACCAATTGATCGGACTGGCCGGTTAACTCTTCGGTAGTGGAGGCCATCTCCTCCGACGCCGATGCGTTCTGCTGGATGACTTTTTCGAGTTGTTGCAGCGCCTTGTTGATCTGCTCGGCGCCCGTGTCCTGCTCCTTGCTAGCCGCTGTGATCTCCTGCACGAGTTCGGCTGTCTTCTGGATGTCGGGAACGAGCTTTTCAAGCATTTCCCCGGCCTTCTCCGACACTTTCACAGTTGTGCCTGAGAGCTGGTTGATCTCACCCGCGGCCTTCTGACTGCGCTCGGCCAGCTTGCGGACCTCGGCGGCGACCACGGCGAATCCCTTGCCGTGTTCTCCGGCCCGGGCCGCTTCGATGGCTGCATTGAGGGCGAGCAGGTTGGTCTGGCGAGCTATCTCTTCAATGATGGAAATCTTGCTGGCAATCTCCTTCATCGCGGTGACGGCTTCGACCACGGCGCGGCCACTTTCCTGCGCGTCTTTGGCCGACTTGTTCGCGATCTTGTCGGTTTGTTGAGCGTTGTCGGCATTCTGCTTGATGTTGGAAACCATTTCCTCCATCGAGGACGAAGCTTCTTCCGCGGACGCGGCCTGGGTGGTCGCGCCATTGGAGATCTGCACCGACGCGGTCGAGATGGACTGGCTGGCGGCGCTGACTTCGCCGGCGATGTTGCGGATCTCGCTTACCGTACGCGTGAGATCGTTGACCATGGCGGCGAGAGCCTGCATGAGTTTGTCCTGGGGCGACCGTTCCTGAATGGTGACGGTCAGGTTGCCGTGGGAGATTTCATCGGCCGCATGGGTGATCTCATTCATGGCGCCGATCAGCGTGTTGAGGTTGTTCTTGATGGTGTTAAAGTCGCCGTGGTAGGTGTCGGTGATCTGCGAAGGCACGTCGCCCTTGCTGATGCGGTCGACATAGTTGGCGGAGACATTCAGGGGCCCAATGACCGCGTCGAGAACGCTGTTCACGCCACGCACGATGTCGGCATAGGCGCCGCGGAACTGGTCGTGATGTCCGCGTTCGGAGAGCTGGCCGGCATTGGCCGCTTCGCTCAGGCGCAAGAGTTCTTTCTGCAGTGCCTGTAACATGAGGGCGACGTTGTTAACAGCCTGCTTCATCTTCTCGTGGTCGCCCTTGTAGGCCTGGGCGATCAGTTCGTCGATCTTGCCGCCGGAGATCTGGGCCAGGATGCGGTTGCCTTCTCCGATGGGCAGCAGGATGGCGTCGAGCATGGCGTTGACGCCGCGCACAATGTCGGCAAAGGCACCCTGGAATTGGTCAGCCTTTCCGCGTTCGCTCAGCTGTCCTTCCTTCGAGGCTTCGTCGAGCCGGACGAGTTCTTTTTGGAGGTGTTGCAGAACAATTCCGACATTGTTGACCGCCACCTTCATTTTTTCGTGGTCGCCCTTGTAAGTCTGGGTGATGAGCTCGTCGATCTTGCCGTTGGAGATCTGCGCCAGAATACGGTTGCCTTCGCCAATGGGCAGCAAGATGGCGTCGAGCATGGTGTTCACGCTATGGACAATCTCTGCGTAGGCGCCGTGGAACTCGTCGGCTTTTCCCCGTTCTGACAGCTGCCCTTCTTTCGAGGCTTCGGTCAGGCGCACGAGCATCTTTTGGAGGTTCTGCAGCACCAGGGCGACGTTGTTGACCGCCTGCTTCATTTTTTCGTGGTCGCCTTTATACGTCTGGGCGATCAGTTCGTCGATCTTGCCGCTGGAGATCTGGGCCAGGACGCGATTGCCTTCGGCGATGGGCAGCAGGATGGCGTCGAGCATGGTGTTGATGCCCTGCATCATTTCGCGGTGTACACCCTCGAACTGCTGGGCCCGCGCGCGCTCACTCAAGCGCCCTTCCTGCGATGCTTCCACCAACCGCATGATCTCCTGCGAAACCAGCAGCAACTGCGTGTCGTCGCTGGGTGGGGTGCTTTTTGCGTGGGCCTTTTTATCGAGGCCGTCGCCAGCAGCACGGTGAACTTTCTGTTTGCCAACTCCGGTTGCACTTGCCATGACTTCATCTCCTTTGAATTTGAACGTGTGCTGCTACTTGAGGTTCCCGGTTCACGCCACCACCTGTGAACAAGGGGCGCGAACCTGCGTATGGGGACGAACGGAACTGCTGCGAATGACGTTTTGAGCGAGGCGGTGCAAGTCGAGAATCAGGGCCACCGTCCCATCTCCGAGAATGGTTGCCCCCGAAACTTCCTGGACGTCGCGGTAGAGGCGACCGAGATTCTTGATGACCGTCTGGTGATCGCCGAGCACCTGGTCAACCACGAAGCCGAACCGCCCATGCTCGGTTTCTGCGACCATGACCTGTTCACGCTCGGGCCGCTCGGTGCGCATGTGCAGGTACTCGCTGAGCCGGATGTAGGGAATGATTTCGCCGCGGATATTCGCCAGGTGCTTGCCGTTGGCGTCTCGCGATGTCCTGCCGCGTGAGTTCCACGCATTCCACGGTGTTGCCGAGAGGCATGACAAAGCGGGCGTGGCCCACGCGCACCAGCAGGCCGTCGATGATGGCCAGCGTGAGCGGCAGGCGCAGCGTCACGGTCGAGCCCGCGCCCGGATCGCTGGCAATCTCGATGCTCCCACGCAGTGCTTCCACGTTGCGGCGGACGACGTCCATGCCGACGCCGCGTCCGGAAACATCGGACACTTCCTGCGCGGTGGAGAAGCCCGGAGCCAGAATGAAGCGAGAAAATTTCGGATTCGCTCAGCCGTGCGTCGGCCGTGGCCAGGCCTTTTTCAATAGCGCGGGCCCGCACCGCCTCGCGGTCGATGCCCTTGCCGTCGTCGGAAACGCTGACCAGAACCTGGGCGCCGGCGTGGCGCGCGGACAAATGAATCGTGCCGGTGGCCGGCTTTCCGGCAGCACGGCGCGACCTCCGGAGACTCGATTCCGTGGTCCATGCTGTTGCGGATCAAATGCATCAGCGGATCATTCAGATGGTCGAGGACGGTCTTGTCGAGTTCGGTGTCCCCGCCTTCGAAGGTGAGCTCCACTTCTTTGTGCAGCGTGCGTCCAAGATCGTAGACGAGGCGTTTGAAGCGCTCGAACGTCGATCGCAAGGGAAGCGTGCGCATACCCATCGAGGTCTCGCGCAACTCCGTGGTAAGAGCTTCAATCTCTTCCGCCACGGCCAACATGTCGCGATCTTCGTGACGGGCCGCGACTTCGGCCAGGCGGGCTTGCACGGTCACCAACTGGCCGACAAGGTCGACGAGCTGGTCGAGCTTGGCCGCGGCGACCCGAATGCTCGAAGGTTGTGCCGATTGCTCCGGAGATCGCCGGGTCTCGTCAGGGGACTTCTCGATGGGGGCCGATGCGGGCCCATCTCCGATTTGCGGCGAGTCTGCACCGGGCTCGGTTGCACCAGCCTCAGTTGCACACGGCTCGATAGTAAGTTCGCAGCTGTCTTCGACAAAAATGAATACATCGCGGATTTCGTCGCATTCAGCCGCGGTGGTCAGAACCATCTTCCAGGAGATGTAGCAGCGCAGGGGGTCCAGTTCGCTCAGCGGCGGGATTGCAGAAGTGTCCGCAGTGATCTGCACGGTCCCCAGTTGCCGCAACTCGCGGAACAACAACAGAGGATTGGATCCTGAACGCAGCAAGTCCGGCCCGGGGAGAAAACTGATCTCCCAATCGCGAGCAGGGCCGGCCTGTAGGGCGGGTTCGCCAGCGACTTCGGGCTTCTTTTCCTGAGGTGTTTCAACTGCCCCGGTCAGCGCCCGAACTTTCTCCAGGAGTTGAGCTGAAGTGGCAGGGTCGGCATGGCCGCGTCCGGCAGACTCATCCAGCATGGCCTTGATCTGGTCCACAGCGGCGAGAGACAGGCTGATGAGATCGGGAGTGACCGTGAGGCGGCTGTTGCGTACCAGATCAAAGGCGTTCTCGATGTGATGTGTAAATGCGGCGAGCGTATCAAAACCGAACATCGCCCCCGATCCTTTGATCGTATGCAGGGCGCGGAAGACTCGCCCGACCAGTTCGGAGTCTTCGCGGCGTTCGTTCAGTTCGAGCAACGCCGACTCCAGCTCGAGGACAATCTCGCGAGCCTCTTCCTGAAAGGCCTGCTTGTATTTATCGATCATCGGAACTCGCTACTTGTACGAGGAAGTCACGAAGACCCATGTCTCGGATACTGTCGCGGAGTCGCTCCGGGAAATGCGCGACCCCGAACGATATGCCTGCCTTCCCAGCTTCGCGGGCGGCACAACACAGTAGTTGGACTGCGGTGACATCGAGATCGGTCGTAGATTCCAGGTCGAGCTGCAGTTCCTTCTTGGAGGCGAGCGCGGCCGCGATCATGGTGTTCAGCTCCTCGGCGGCTTCAATGCCAATCTCGCCCTCGAGGCGGATGATGGATCGCGCATCGCTATCAATCAACACTGGCGGCAAGCCTGGAACTCCTCGTCAGAAATGTCGGAACACACCTGGCCCGTCAACTTCACGCACGCAGCCACACGTTCCATATCGACCGGTGCATAACAAACGTGAGTGACCGCGGTTGGAATTTCTTAATCATGAAGAGAAGTGCTTCCTTACGATTCTTTGCATTGCAAGGCCGGAACCAAACTTGCCGTGGGAAGGGATGGTGTGCTGGAATTCGCGCACGAAGGTAGGGTGATCGAGTCGAGGATCGTGGACCGCTCCCGACTTGCCCGCCGGTCACCTCTCACCTCTTGCGCTGCTCAGTCGGTTTCGATAGCCTTCTGGATTCGCTCGCCATGGAGGGTTCGGGTGCGTCTTGCAGGGGTGCATTGTTTGCGTCGCTTGAGTGTTCTTCTTTCGTTGTGTTTTCTGGTTGCTCCTGGTCTGACGGCACAGGAGATCCGCCTGCATGTTGATTTAACCGACGCTCCGCGAAACATCTATCACGCGCGCTTACACATTCCCGTTCGAGCCGGTGCCGTGTCGCTGGTGTTTCCCAAGTGGATCCCAGGGAATCATCGTCCCAGTGGTCCGATCGGAGCGCTGACTGGAATTCGCATGGAAGCGGCCGGCCATGCTCTCGCATGGCAGCGCGACGCGGTTGAGATGTATGAGTTCCATGTCGACGTTCCGGCCGGTATCGACACGCTCGATGTCACTTTGGATGCGATCACAACGCTGGATAGCGCCGGCGGCGGCGGACCGGCGGCATCGAGCAATGTGCTCGACCTGAACTGGAATGCAGTGTTGCTCTACCCGAAGGGTGCGAAGTCCGACGATGTGACATTCGCACCTTCAGTCACGCTGCCTGTCGGTTGGAAGTTTGGCACGGCCTTGCAAGTCCAGCGCGCTACGGGGGACGACGTCGAATTCGCGCCGGTTTCGCTAACGACCCTGATCGATTCACCCATGATTGCGGGAGCTCACTATCGCAAGATTGAGCTGTCGAAGCCAGGAGACGCGCCGGCTCACGTAATGGACCTGGTCGCCGAAGCCGAACCCGATCTCGCGATGTCGGCTCAGGACGTTGCCGCCTATCAGAAGCTAGTCGCGGAAACCGGAGCGCTGTTCGGGGCGCGGCACTATCGCCACTACGATTTTCTTCTCACTTTGAGCGATCAGGTGGCGGGCACGGACTCGAGCATCATGAATCGAACGACAGCGTCGATGCCGAGCGCACGCTGCTCGAGCCTGAACTGCACGATGTTGTATGCCGGACCTGGTGCCGCACGAGTTTACCCACTCGTGGAACGGCAAATACCGCCGTCCCGCCGGGCTGGTGACGCCGAACTATCAGGAGCCCATGATCGGCGACTTGCTTTGGGTTTACGAAGGGCTCACCGACTACCTGGGTACCGTGCTGGCAGCGCGAAGCGGACTGTGGACCGACGAGCAATACCGGGAGGCGCTGGCGGGCACAGCTGCGGCGCTCGATCATCGCGCGGGCCGTACGTGGCGGCCTCTCGAAGATACGGCGCGATCGGTGCAGACCTTGCGCATGATGGGATCGCAGTGGCAGAACTGGCGGCGCGGGCTCGATTACTATCCGGAGGGACAACTGATCTGGCTCGAGGTGGATGCGACGATCCGCCAGCAGACTCATGGGGAGCAATCCCTGAACGATTTTTGCCGCCGGTTTCACGGTGGAGAGAGCGGACCTGCCGAAAGTTGTGCCGTACACTTTCGACGATGTGGTGCGAACTTTGAATGAGGTGGCGCCATATGACTGGGCAAGCCTGCTGCGCGAGCGCGTCTCGACCACCAGCACGCATGCCCCGCTGGAGGGCATCGAACGTGGCGGCTGGAAGCTGGTGTACAACGACAAGCCCGAACCTGTTCAGCCAGGCGGAAGAGAAGCTGGCGAATGTTTGGCGAATTTCTCGTACTCGCTGGGCTTCTAGCGTGAATAAGGAGGGCAAGCTGGATGATGTGACGTAGGGTCGCCTGCGTATCAGTCAGGCTTGGGACCCGGCATGAAACTGGTGGCCGTGAACGGGCGGAAATGGTCGCCTTCCATTCTGCGCGCGGCGCTGAAAGCTGCGCAGGCAGGGAGGACCGCCGATGGAATTCCTGGTTGAAAATGCACAGTTTTTCAAAAGCTATGCCGTCGACTATCACGGCGGAGACAGAAACCCGCATCTGGAACGTGTCTCGGATCAGCCCGACATACTCGGCGAGATACTGAAGCCGCTGACCCACTAGCATGATCCAGTAGCACTGGGTCTCCGGTCCTAGTGCCAACGTAAGCTCAACCCTCGAAAATCGCTGCTACAATCGCGCTAGAACTAGCACACGACCGCCCAGGCGCAGGCATTCATGCACAGTCTTTCGCGAATTGTGTTGAGTCGGCTACTGCTGGCCGCACTCTGCGCGCCTTTGACTATGTCCTTTCTGCTAGCGCAGACTTCTGTTCGCTCCGTGAAGGTATTGGGAAGCAAAGACGCAGTTGAGATTGAGGTGCAAGCCAGCGACCGGATCGTTCCACAGGCACAGGTGCTTACCGGGCCCGATCGTTTGGTGATCGACTTTCCCAATGCGGTACCCGGCAGCCAGTTGCGCGGTCAATCCGTCAATCGCGGAGAGGTAAAAGATTTGCGGGTCGGGCTGCTTCGGGCGAAGCCTCCTCTGACGCGCCTCGTGCTCGATTTGAGAAGTGCACAGTCCTACGAGATATTTCCAATCGGCCGCACAGTCATTATCAAGCTGACGGGTGGAACACCGGGACTTTCAGCGGGTGTGGGCCATTCTGCGGCCGAGCCTGCAAAGCGCCCGGGCCTGGTTGTTGCGAACTACACGCCTGGTCCGCAGCCGGTCGGGATTGTGGGCTACGCGCAACCCGCACTTGAGGTGACCTATCGCAATGGACTGCTGGGCATCACGGCCAATAAGGCGACATTGTCGGAGGTCTTACACGCGGTACAACAACGCACGGGAGCAGAGATCTCCATTGCCGCAGGAGCGGATCAGGAACAAGTAGTGGCTGACCTTCCGCCGGGGCCTGCGCCGGAAGTTCTGGCGCGGCTGCTGAATGGTTCCAAATTTAATTTTCTGATTCTCAGCGCGGTGGATAATCCGCAGCGGCTGGATCGCGTGATTCTCAGCACACGTCCCGAAGCCGGCTTCGCGCCGCTGGCTCCGATGCCAGTGCAGAATAATAGCAATGAAGATGAGGGTGATCGGGACTCCGCCGGCATGAACCCGCAGCCTGGCAACCCCATCCCTCCACCTGCGTCGGCTGCTTCCCAAGGGGAAGGAAAAACTCCCGCCGACGAAAATGCTCCTCAGCAGTAGGCTCTCGTTGTTTCCGGGGAAGGCTTCGGGCGGGCCTACGGAGGCGTGATCAGCCTCACCGGCACGGGGGAGGATCCGGTGACAGGAGTCGTACCCACCGGTACGCCTGTACCGCAACCTGCCACATTCAGAACGGTCACATTCACATTTCCGTTTGGGTCGACGGCGTTGATGAAAACTTGAAGAAAGCCTACGAATGTGACACTGGTGATTCCGCCGGAAGTGACGGTGGGAGTTCCTATATTGTCATAGATGGGCAGGGACACAATCGAATTACTGGCGCTGATGGTGCTTCCACTTCCTATCGGATTCGTCGCCATTGTAACCAGTGGATTGCTCGTGCCCGCAAGAATCTGGAAAGGATATGCACTCGGAGCTTGAAAGGGGTTGAGAGAGTCCTGGCCGCTGGCACCGATTATGTTGGTCACATCGGTCTGATGGATCAGGCATTGGGTTCCGTTGGTGGTGCTGCCAGAAGCTCCGGGATTTGCGATCGTCAAGTCCACCACATTCTGGCCCGCCATACCGCACTGATAATTGGTTGGCGCGTCGCAGCCTCCGACCGCTTCTTCGTAATCATTGCCTTGTGCACAGGTAGGAATCGCAATGACTTGGTTCCCGACTTGGCCGGGCACGTACATCAAATTAGGAGGTCCCTGAATAAACGGACCCGCGACGCCGCCCGGGTTGTAATTTGCCCGCGGTTGGATGAGGACACCAGCGCTGTTGTGAAGGAGGCAAGAACCAACAATCCCGTGCCTGCAGGCGGGAGTGAGCCAGAAGGTTTCACCGATTACCCCGACGGGGATGTTGGTGCTGTTCAAGGAAATCCCTGGATGTCGGATCGTTCCGTCGGCCGTGCTGACCAGGGGATCGCACACCCCGGGCGCGCAGTATCCACCCGCGCCTAAACCCGGGTGTAGCGGATCCAGGTTCGGCACAACCCATGGCTTCACGCATCTCGGTTGCACCGGAACGACCGTACCGGTAGGCCCTCCGTTCGTGTTGGTATCGGAGGCGGAAGGATTAAACGCTTCCGCGGTTGCCGTCGCACTCACCTTGTTTCCGGCATTTCCCCAGATGCGCGAGAAAAAGGTTGGCAGGTTCGTGCGCGCGACTTGAACCGTGACCATCGGATTGACGCCGAAAGCAGCCGGGAGGGAAGAGCAGTCCGCGCTTGGGGCGCCGCCGCCTGCTGAATACATAACTGTGATGGAGGGAACAGGGATGACCAGACCTCCAACGGCATTTTGCTGCACCACAGAGATAGCAGCCTGAGCGGCAGGATTGTTAGGGGGACCGCAAATCGCCTGCCAAGACAGAGAGCTGTTGGCAGGGTCGCCAGTCAGACCTGAAATCGAGATGACGCGCGCAGCCGCCAGGGCCGCCGCATCTGCCGAGCGCTGAGCTTCTTCCCGCGCAAGGTAGAGAGTGATGACATCAATCGAGAGAGCGGCCATGGCGATGATGGCGACCATGGCCAAAGCGACCAATATCATGGTGACGCCACGCTGGTCGCGACTGTGCTGGCGAGTCACGTGTGCCGTCCGAACTAAGGATGAGTTCATATCGTCGATCAGTTCTCGTTCAGGGCCACGGCCACGGCCGTAATCTGAGTCGGGAGGGTCGCATTTGCCCCGAGCAAGCTGGCGACCCGGCCGAACCTCCACGGGTAGGCATATTGAATGCTCACGCACGTGCCGATTACCACGTTCGTTGCCCCGGGATTTCGCGGCGTGCAATCTGCGGAGGGAGGAGGTGCCCCGGTCGCAGGAAAATAGTAACCACGGTTGATCGTGATCATCAGTCCCCCGGGAGGACACCCGTTTCGCCCGCGAACGACGTCCACGTCAAGCCAACGGGCGCTCTACTGAGTACGATGCCGCAGTCGTTGATGTTGTTGGCAACCAGATAGTTGTCGACGTCTTGAAACGCGTCCATAACCGAGGCCGGAGCGGATGTCGATGGAGACTGGAGATCGCTTGCGGGTTCGCCGGCAGACACGCGGGCCGCATCACGCGTGATGTTGGTAAGTTTCTGTTTCAGAGTAAAGGCGTTGCTGAAATCGAAGATTCCCACCACAAACAAGACCAGCAGGGGCAGCGAAACGGCAAACTCTACCAATTGTGCGCCACGATCCCCTCGTCCGGATCGGGCCAACTCGCCGAGGCGGCTTCGTAGATGGGTGAAATCGATCAATGCGTCTCCATGCGAACTCGTGCCGATGCGGTGATCCAGATTTGCTGTTTGTTCAGAGAGGTGAATGGCAGCCAGAACTGGAACGGATACTGAAAAGAGACTGAGATGCCGCAGATTCCCGCACCTCCTGAAGACAGACTCGTCATCTGGACAGGGGCCTGCACGCAAACGTTCGGACTCCCGGGTTACAGCCTGCAGGACAATAGGTGCCGCAGGCGTTAAACACAGGTGGAGTCGTGGGCGGACTGTGCCAGTGTAGGATCGAGCTTCGATGCGATCATGGCGGTTTGTACTGCATTCACCGCGTTCGTTCCATATTGGGTGAAGTGTTGTTGGTACCGGAGCACGTTGCGCAATAGGGAACCGCGCCGGCGCGGGCGCCTTCTTGCGCGGCGCGTGTGATCGCGCCATAGATGCTGAAAGCCTGTCCAAACCAGAAGATTCCCAGCAGGAACATGAACATCAACGGCAGGACGGCGGCGGCTTCCGCGATTTCGGCTCCGCGCGTTTCGGCGGCCAGCGTCTCGCACCGTCGATCGCAAGTGATTCACCATCTTATGCCACCACCCGGACTTTCCAGAGAATCCCATAGAGCACCACCGTGAATGCCAGCGCCACGCCATACGGAACCTTGAGCGCTTCCGGATTATCGAGAGAGACCCGCGATTCCGGCAATCGGAAAGTCACTAGCGACACCAGAATATGCCCAATGTTTCGCACCGTCTGGCGAACCCGCCCCTTGTAAATCACCAGCCCTATTGCCATCAGGCCTGCCACGAATATCGACCCGACGAGAAAATCGACCAGACCACCCGGCCCTGCGAATGCTCCTAGAGCGCCAGCGAGCTTCCAGTCTCCCGCACCCAGGCTGCGCAGCAACACGAACGGGAGCAGTAACGCCAGGCCGAGCACCGCGCCCAGCAGGGAAGTCTTCAGCCCGCTCCACCCACCGAGAACTGTGTTCGCGGCGATCCCGATCACGAGCCCTGGCAAGGTCAGCCAATTCGGAATGCGCCGGCTGCGCAGGTCAGTCCATCCTGCGATCACGGACAGAAGCACAGCCCCCGCCAGAATGGCTGGTTTCAAACGAGCCTCGCGCTTGGCCAGCAAGCGAACCGGCTTCCCGCGCGTGTTTCATGATATTGAAAAGCAGCCATGTTATGACAGTTCAGAAATCTGCAGCGGCTGACGACACCAATGCTGGCACGTTCTTCTGCGCCCTGCAAAAGCGGCTTCTTGCGCGGATTCTCACATAGCCGGGAAGTGAAGTCAATGAAGCTCTGGATGCCCAGTTTCCGGCCTCACCGGCGAAAACAAAGGCCCGGAACGTGTCCGGGCCTCGATGCAAAACAGTTCTGTTATTGCCGACCGAAAGCAGGGGCCGCATTGTGCTCGGCGATAACCTTGCGAGCGTTATCGGCGAGAGCCTTTGCCTGAGGCAGAAGTTCCAGGGCCCGGACCACCTGCGGATCGGATTCGGCGCGGACCTTCATGCCCTCATCCTGTCCGAAGGCATCGACGAATATTTCCGACTTGATGCCCGACCGGATCCAGTCGTTATTGTCGAGCAGGTCGGCTTGGGTGTAGGCAATGTTAGCCTCGTCGAGAGACTTGCGGAATTCCTGCATGGTTGCGTCGTCGACTTCAAAGCTCTTCGTGGGGTGATGGTCGACCACGTAGCGCTTGGCGAAGTTAAAGAACGCGTAGTGTTGGAGCAGGGTGTCCTGGAAGTGATTGCTCTTCACGGGAAGAATATTTACGTCAGGAGTAATGCCGCCTCCGCCGTAGACTGTGCGTCCACTGTCGGTGAGCTTCACTTCGCGGTTGGAGGTGTTGGTGCTCTCTGCGGTGTCGCGGTTGTAGTAATAGTCGTACAGCGAAATGTTGCTGTAGTCGCGCTGAATCAGGCGTCCGCTCGGCGTGTAGTAGTGAGCTGTAGTGAGCGCCAGGCCGGTGTTCTCCGACAGTGGGTACACGGTTTGGACCAGGCCCTTGCCGAACGTCACTTCACCGGCGATCAAGCCGCGATCGTGATCCTGAATCGCGCCCGAAACAATCTCCGCCGCCGAAGCGGTGAGCCGGTTGACGAGAACGACAACCGGATAATCCTTGCCGCCATTGCCGTGCTGTGCGATGTAACGCTTCTCCGCAGAAGCGCGGCCGTGATGAGAGACGATGAGCTGTCCCTTCTTCAGGAACTTGTCGGCTACTCCGACGCCTTCGCTGAGCAATCCGCCCGGATTGCCGCGCAGGTCAAGGATGAGTCCTTTCAAATCGCCAAAGGAATCGAGCGCATCGGCTACTTCATGCTCGGTCGTCTCGTTGAAGCCGTTGACGTGCATGTATCCGATGCCCGGCTTGATCAGGAAATGTACGTCCACGCTGTAGCGCGGAATCTCGTCGCGGACGAGCGTGAATTCCATGGGCTTCTCGACGCCGTCGCGCGCAATGCTGATGTGAACCGTGGTGCCCTTGGGTCCCTTCAGCAAGTCAGCCACGTCGCCCGTGCTCATGTTCTCGGTCGACTTGCCGTCGACGGCGATGATCACGTCGCCAGGATGGATGCCGGCCTTGTAGGCAGGCGTGCCGGTGAACGGATAAATAACGATGACTTTATTGTTGCGCGGGCCGACGGTCATGCCCACGCCGTAGTACTTGCCGCGCTGGTCTTCGCGCATCAGCGCGTACGATTTCGGATCAAAGAAGTTGGAGTGCGGATCGAGCGCGTGCAGCATGCCGGGGATCGCGCCGTTGTAGATGGCCTTGTCGGGGTTGACGGGCTCGGCGTAATTGTCTTCGACGAGCGCGTAAACATCGGTGAACTGCTTGAGGCTGTCTTTAACCTCAGAGTCGCCGGTCATGGAAGACTGTTGGCCGGAACGCTGGGCGAACAGAATGCCCAGGAAGCCACAGGCGAGCAGAAAAAAAACTACCAGGAAGAGCGATCGGCGAGAACTACGTGCCATCTTGAGATTTCCTTCGTTGAGGGCTTGCTTCCACCCCAGCTACCGCGGTGAATATCCGTCAGTATATCACCAGCTTAGACTCGTCCGGACCGGGATTGTCACCTTGGTAACCCTGCCCGAAACAGGTCCTTTCATGAGATGCCGCGGGGAAGCCCGGGGGTTCCTGCGCGACGTGGAAATCGCGGAATTTAAGGAACTTCGGAGGACAGGAGGAGATGGTCGTCCCCAGCTATCGATGCCGTTGACGCTGCCCAGTTTCCGTCAAGAATGTCTGGTACGAAGTCCTGCTGCTCCCCCTCCATGTTGCCAGGAGAAGCCTAAGAAGATTGTGCCATGCCAGAGTGCAGGTTTGGGATGCCTTCTCAAGTGTCACATGAGGGTTTTTACCATCCTGTGACGGCCGACTTTGCGATCCTAATCATCGCGGCCGCACTGCGCTCCACATCGTCGTCGGTGGTGGCCCAACAGGAGACTGATATCCGCATGGCCGTCTGCCCGTGCCAGACCGTACCACCGCACCAGCAGGTTCCATCGGACTGGATGTCGGCGATGACGCGACGGGTCTGCTCGGCGCTCCCGAACGATACCAGCACCTGATTCAAGACGACGTCATTCAGCAAGGCGAAACCAGCCGCCCGCAAGCGGTCCGCGAAAAGCTTGGCTTGGCGGCAATTGCGTTCGATCAGTTCTCGCAATCCGCTGCGCCCCAGCGAACGCATTGCTGCCCACAGTTCGACTCCGCGCGCCCGGCGGGAAGCGTCCGGGGTGTACTGCCAGGGCTCGCGTCCAGAACTTTGGGTGAGATAGGCGGCGTTGCCCGCCGATAAAGCGCGCCGTAGGTGCTCGGGCTCCTGCACAGCGACGATTCCGGAGTCGTAAGGAACGTTCAGCCATTTGTGACAATCGATGGCCCATGAATCCGCGGCATCGATGCCGTCGAGCAGTGGCGCATACTGCGGCGAGACGGCGCCCCACAGGCCAAAGGCGCCGTCGACGTGCACCCAAGCGCCGGAGTCGCGCGCCCGTGCACAAATCGCTTTCGCCGGATCGAAGGCCCCTGTGTTGACATTGCCTGCCTGGAGGCATACGACCGTGTGCTCGTCGAGTACGGGCAAGGCATCGGCTCGCATGCGCCCCTGACCATCGGCCGGGACAGTGATGACGCGCGACCGGCCGAGTCCCAGCATGGTTAGGGCGCGCAACACCGAAACGTGAACTTCCTCGCCGACCAGAACGCGAATCGTTGGAGCCCCGAACATTCCGTCTTCTTCGACATTCCAGCCAACGCGCTGCAACAAAGCCGAGCGCGCCGCTGCCAGTCCTGAAAAGTTCGCCATCGTGGTACCGGTGACGAATCCGAGCCCGCTGGTCGAGGGCAAGCCCAAGAGATCCAAAGTCCACTCACGGACAATGTCTTCCAACTTCGCCGCCACCGGAGACATGACCTGCATCGCCGCATTCTGATCCCATGCCCCGGCGAGCCAGTTCGACGCCAGCGCCGCGGGAAGAGTGCCGCCGATTACGAATCCGAAGTAGCGTCCAGCCGACGTTGCGACCGTTGCGGGAGAACCAATGTCGTCGAGCAGCGCCAGAATCTCGGCGGGATCGCATGGATTCTCGGGCAAAGGCCCGCCAAGGTTTTCCAGACGCGCGACATCCTCGGGGCCCGGCACTACCTTTCGATCGCCAATTGTGGCTACGTAGCGCGCCGCGCGGGCGGCGGTTTCAGTGAGCAAGTCCTTCACGCAATCCTCCTGGAACCTTCCAACGACTTGGTGGGTGGTTGGATGGACTCTGCGAAGCGCTGCGATCGGATCGAGATTTCGCTGCCGGGTGCAAACCAGAATTGCATAGCGGCAACATGATAAGCGGTTGTTGTGCATCGAGAAAGATGTCACCGCCCTGTCTCGCAATCATTGCCGCTTTTCCGGCTCCGGCAGTATGATGAAGCGCATGAGCTTTTCCGAGACGATCTTCCTTTTCTTTTTGGCCCTTATCATCTTTGGGCCCAAGAAGTTGCCGGAGATCGCGCGCCAGATCGGCAAGTACATGAACGAGTTCAAGCGCGCTTCCAACGAGTTCAAGGCGCAGATCGAGCAGGAAATCGCTCACCTGGAAGTGGAACAGAAGCAAACAATTCTTCCACCCAGCCCCACTCCCGAAGGCACCACCAGCAGACCTCTGACTCCCGCACCCGTTGCGGCCGTTTCTGAACCGCTCGCATCGGACGTGCCGGCAACGCTTGCTGCCTCCGACGATGAGCCGCTCTTTGCCTCTGGCAATGGCACTTCGGGCAATGGCTCGGCGTCAGCCGATTCCGTCCCAGCTACCGAAGCCGCGGCTCACCCCGAAGACGTGATCTCTCCCACCTCGCAGGAATCGCATGTCTGAATTCGAAGCCGCAGGAAGCAGCGGCGATGGAGAAAAAGAGCCCATGCAAACCATGGGATTCCTCGATCACCTCGAGGAGCTGCGCAAGCGTCTCGTCTACTCCATTATTAGCGTCGGCGTTGGCTTTGGTATCTGCTGGTGGAAGGTCGAACGCATCTACGACGTCATGCAGCGCCCCATTATCGACGTGCTGCATAAGAACCACATGCCCGAGCACCTGGGCTACTTGAATCCCACCGATCCCTTCAATCTCTACTTGAAGGTTGCTGCATTGGCTGGCCTGTTCCTTACCTCACCGTTCGTGCTCTACCAGGTTTGGATGTTCATCTCGCCCGGCCTCTATCGCAACGAGAAGCGCTACGTGGTTCCGTTCATGGTTTCGACCATCGCGTTGTTCACCACCGGTGGATACTTCGGATACAAGATCGTTTATCCGCGCGCGCTCGATTTTCTGATCAATTTCGGCAAACAGTTTCAGCCGATGATCACCATCGGGGAATACACTCAGCTTTTCCTGAGCATCGTGCTCGGGATGGGACTGATTTTCGAGATGCCGATTCTGGTCTTCTTTCTGGCGTTCATGGGGATCATGAGCCCGGGCTTCATGATCAAAAACTTCCGCTACTCGATTCTGGTGATTTTCATCATTGCAGCCATCGTTACGCCCACCCCTGACATCGTAAGCATGTGCGTTTTCGCTGCGCCTATGCTCGCCTTATACGCCCTGAGTATCGGGATCGCCTACCTGGTGCATCCCAAGCAGCGTCTGGCAAGGAAAGAGAAACAGGCGCAATGAATCGCACGAGAACGATCAGCACAAAAACGATCAGCACAAAAACGACAGGCATGAAATCCTTGACAATCGGCAAATCCTGCCGGTGGATTCTGGCCGTTGCCTTTGCGCTGGCTAGTCTAGCGTGCGATTCGAGCAAGAACCCCGCGCAGGACGAAAAAGATAAGGCGAAAGCTCAAACGCCTGCGATCACTCCTGCCGATGCGCCCCTGCCGACACTTTCGCTTCCGCCCGATAGCGGGCCCATGCCGGCGTTTAATGCCGACCGCGCCATGCAGTACACCAAGGAAATTGTAGCCCTCGGTCCGCGTCCGATCGGCAGCGCCAATCACAAGAAGGTCGAGGAGTACATCACCTCGCACCTCAAGGGCGACGTCGTTGAGGACGACGCCTTCGCCGCGGATACGGTCGAAGGAAAATTCCCGGTGCGCAACATCATCGCCAAATTTCCAGGAACCAAGGACGGCATCATCGTCATCGCCAGCCACTACGACACAAACTATCCGCTGCGCACGACGTCCTTTATCGGCGCAAATGATGGCGCCGCGACTAGCGCGCTGCTGCTTGAGTTTGCGAACCAGCTGCGCGGCAAAAAGCGCGACGGATACAGCGTGTGGCTTCTGTGGACCGACGCCGAAGAAGCCATGAAAACTTGGTCCGACACCGACAGCGTCTACGGCACGCGCCATCTCGCTCAAAAATGGAAGCAGGACGGGACGGCCAAGCAGATCAAGGCATTTCTGCTGGCAGACATGATCGGCGATGCCGACCTCGACATTGACCGCGACACGCACTCCACCCCGTGGCTCGAAAGCGTGGTGTACGAAGCCGCGACGCGCGCGGGCTACCAGTCGCATTTCTTCGCCCGCACCAATACCATCGAAGACGATCATCTGCCCTTCATGAACATCGGCGTGCCCTGCGCCGACATCATCGACATCAACTACGGATACAACAATGTTTTCCATCACACCGTGCAGGACACGGTCGACAAGGTCAGCACAAAGAGCCTCGACATCAGCGGTACGGTGATCCTCGAAACCGTGCGCATTCTCGACAAGATGGATCCACTTCCACCCAAGTGATTCCGGCGCGCTTGGTTTGCGCTCTTCATTTTGCGCTTTTCGGGGAATTCATTTCTAATGCAGCCCATATGCAAATTGTGAAGACCCTGTTCCTGGCCTGCCTGTTCAGTTCTACTTGCGTTGCCGCAAAGACCCCCTCCGACAACAACGATGTCAATCAGGTCATCCAGGCTGCGCTTCAGCCGTCGCCGCTGGAGGCGAATCTGCACCGTTTGACCGATGAGATCGGCGGACGCGTGCCGGGTACACCCGGAATGCAGCACGCGATTGCGTGGGGAGTCCAGTCTTTCACCGCCGCAGGGGCCGACAGCGTACACACGGAAGGGTTCAGCATTCCGAACTCCTGGGCCGAAGGCGCGACCGAAATGAATGCAACGACGGCCTACCAAGTCGATGCCTCGAAGGTCGGCGGAGGAACCGTACTTTCTTCATTCCGCGTCCGCGCGGTTTCGGTAGCGTGGGCGCCCGCACTGGCCGCAGTGAAACACATTCCTATTGTCGATGTGGGCCCCGGAACGGCAGCAGATTTCAAGAAAGCCGGCGAAGTTGCCGGCAAGATCGTGCTCGTGCACACGGTCGTTCTCAAGACGTGGGATGATCTTTTCGCCGAATATGCCAATGCCCCACCGGTGATCGATCTCGCTGCGAAAGGCAAAGCGCTAGCGGTTGCCTTCATGGCGACTCGCGAGCATGACATCCTCTATCGGCATACGAACGCGTCGGAAGGAGAAATTGACAAACTTCCGATGGTGATCGTGGCGCGCGAGGACGGCGAGCGTATCGCGCGTCTGCTGGCTGCGGGAAGTCTGGTGTGGGCTGACCTCTCCATTCCGAACCAGATTGGCGGTCCGGTGCGAACCTCCAACGTCATCGCGGAAATCCGCGGTAGCGAGAATCCGGATGAGTTCGTGATTCTGGGCGCGCACCTCGACTCATGGGAATTGGGCACGGGAGCGCTCGACAACGGTTGTAACGCCGCACTGGTCGTCGACGCATTGCGAGCCATCAAGGCCTCTGGAGTGAAGCCGCGCCGCTCAATTCGTTTCGTTTTGTTCTCCGGCGAGGAAGAAGGGCTCATTGGTTCGCGTGTCTACGCTTACACCCATCGCATCGAGCTCGACAAAGCTGCCGGCGTCGTCATTTACGATTCGGGTACGGGCAAGACCACCGGTTTCTCCATTGGCGGACGCAAAGACATTCTCGAAGCAGCCAAGGCATTGATCGCGCCGCTGGCCCAGTTTGACGTGAAAGAGCTAAAGCCAACCATGGAATGGGGCACGGACCATTTTGATTTCATGCTCGAGGGCGTGCCTACGTTCGTCGCCGATCAGGAAGAAGCAAACTATCTGGAAAACTACCACGCCATTTCCGACACCTACGACAAAGTTGATTTTCCTCAGTTGAAGAAGCATGTGGCGGAAGCAGCAGCCCTGAGCATTGAACTGGCGAATCTCCCCGTCAAGATTGGGCCGCGCCTCTCTCGTGAACAGATCGAGCAGACGATTCGCGATACGAACAGCGTCGAAGAGTTCAAGGCTTTTGGCATTTGGGATGAATGGATCAGTGGCCAGCGGGGAAGGAAAAAGTAACGAGGTATTGTTGATGGATTATTTCTGATCGTCGATTGACGGGGCTCTGCCCGCGATTTGACCTTCAGTCAGAAATCGAAATCAGAAAATCAACAAGCGTCTGTCCGTCAGGAATTTGCATTGCTCTACTTCTGGATTCTCTTCAACGTTTTCGCGCTGGGCATGCTGGTGCTGGACCTTCGGGTCTTCCACCGGCCCGGTCACGTTGTCAGTTTTCGCGAATCGTTGGGCTGGACTGCGATGTACGTCGTGCTGGCCGCCGGGTTCGCGGTCTTCCTTTATTTCTGGCAGGGCCACCAGGTCGCCCTGGAGTTCGTGACCGGGTACGTCCTGGAACTCACGCTCAGCGTCGACAATCTTTTCGTGTTCCTGATGGTGTTCAATTATTTTGCGGTCCCTGACCAGCAGCAGCATCGAGTCTTGTTCTGGGGAGTCATCGGCGCGTTGGTGATGCGCGGCATCTTCATCGGCGCCGGGGTCGGCCTGATCTCGCGTTTTCACTGGCTGCTTTATGCCTTCGGAGGTCTGCTCATCTACAGCGGCATCCGCTTTCTGTGGATGGGGGATCGCAAAATCAATCCATCCGCCAATCCCGTGGTGAAAGCTCTGCGCCGTTGGATTCCCGTGACCAACGATTATCGAGCGGGGAACTTTTTTGTACGCAACCCTGGGGATCTCCGTCTCTATGCGACGCCGCTGCTGGCGGTGCTGATCGTCATCGAGACCACGGACATTCTTTTCGCCGTCGATTCCATTCCTGCGATCCTCGCGATCACGTTAAATGCTTTCGTCGTTTACACCTCAAACGTGTTTGCAATCCTCGGACTCCGCTCGATGTACTTCGCCATCTCCCGGCTCATGAAGGCATTTCGATTCCTGCATTATGGGTTGGCCATAGTGCTGATTTTGGTCGGAGTGAAGATGATCTCGGCGAACCACTTCCGAATTCCGATTGTGGTGACATTAGCAACGGTGGCCGGTGTGCTTCTGGTTTCGATCGCAGTCTCAGTAGCCGTTCCCGAAACAACTAAAGGCTGAAGGCGGGTCCCGCGGGCAGGATCCACGCCCTGGAAGAATTCCCGCCCACGGCAGGCGCTCGGGCGCATACGCTATCATGGAACCGCATGCCGCAAGCGACCATCCACGTTCCCCCGAGGCCGTATCAGGCCTGGATTGAGAACGGTCTGCTCACCCGAGCGGGCTCCGTGCTGAGTGAACTTCTTCCGCAGGCCAGCCGCATTTTTATCGTTACAGTGCCTCCAGTGCGCAAGCGCTGGGGATCGAAACTCGTGACCTCGCTCAAGGCCAGCGGCTTTACGCCTCAGGTGATTCCGATGCCGGACGGCGAACCCACCAAGCGCCTGGCGACGGTGGAAGCTCTGGCCGACAAGTTGGTGCGTCTGGGCGCCGACCGCAAGGCGGTGGTGATCGCCCTCGGCGGAGGTGTCGTCGGCGATGTCAGCGGGTTGCTGGCGTCGCTGTATATGCGGGGCATCGAGTTCGTGCAGATTCCGACGACCGTCCTGGCGCAAGTGGATGCGTCCATCGGCGGTAAAACGGGCGTGAATCTCGTTGCCGGAAAGAACATGGTGGGGACGTTTCATCACCCGCGGGTCGTATTGATTGATCCCACGGTGTTGAAGACGCTGCCCGATCGCGAGTTTCGCGCCGGACTTTACGAAGCGCTCAAGTGCGGGATTATCGGCAATGTCGAACTGTTTCTCCGTTTTGAGCAGAATCGCGCACGGATTCTGAAGCGCGATCCGGTTGAACTCGAATGGCTAATCGCGCAATCGGTTCGCCTGAAGGCCGAGGTGGTTTCGGCAGACGAGCGCGAAGGAGGCCTGCGCCGTGTCCTGAACCTGGGACACACGATTGGCCATGCGCTCGAGGCCGAAACTGGCTATCGCCGCCTGCTGCACGGCGAAGCTGTGGCATGGGGAATGATTGCGGCGACGAACATCGCGCTGCGGGTCGGCCGTACTGACAGCGTGACCGCAGGCCGCATCGCCGATGCCGTGTTGAGCCTGGGGCGTTTGCCGGAAGTGAATGTCAGCTCGCGCAAGATTCTGGCGCGGCTGCAATCGGACAAGAAAACGCAAAATGGCGTTGTGCACTTCATCTTGCCGCGCGAAATCGGCAAGGTTGAGGTGGCCAGCGATGTGCCGGCAGACGCCGTTGTGGATGCGGTGGAAGAGTTACGCCGTTTGTCGCGCGGCGGATGGGTTTGGGAAAAATAGGTGATCTGGTGAGGTAGGACGATGCAGGAGACAGCGCAGCAGTATATCCAACGGATCCTGGGTCATGTGGATGGCCAGGATTCCCTAAAAGTCCAGCGTGCGACCGCCCCCAAGTTAAAAAAGCTGATTCAGGGCTTGACCACGAAACAACTGCGATGGGAGCCGGAACCAGGAAAGTGGTCGATCGCAGAGATTCTGGCGCATCTAGCTGATGCCGAAATCGTTGGCAGTTGGCGCATGCGTCTGATCATTGGGGCCAGCGGGACAACGATTCAAGCGTTCGACCAGGATGTCTGGGCGTCGGCATTGCAATACGGCAAGCGCGACGCAAAGCATTCTCTCGACGTTTTTCGGGTGCTCCGCGAAAATAACTTGGCGATGCTCAAGGCTCTTCCGAAGGAATCCTGGGAGAACTATGGAATGCATCAGGAGCGCGGCAAGGAAACGATTTCTCACCTGGTGCGCATGTTCGCGGGACACGATACCAACCACGTGCACCAGATTGAAGGCATCGCGGCCCAACTGAAGAAGAAGAGGAAGTAGGCCGCCACTTTGCCTGGGGCCAGCAAAACTACCGTGGTGGGAGCGGCGCCGGAAGGCGCGAGTGATGCCGAGTCCGCCGCGCGCGCAGTGCGTGCGATGTTTACCTCGATTGCGCCGCGCTACGACCTGCTGAACCACGTGCTGTCGTTCAACATCGACCGCATGTGGTGGCGCCGCACGGCGCGTGTTTTTGGCCACATCCTGACCCGGCCCGACGCCAGGGCTCTCGATCTTTGCTGCGGAACGGGGGACATGACGTTTGCCCTGCGCCGGCAGGCAGGGAACTCGTCTCCGACGATTCTGGGTGCGGACTTCTCCCATGCGATGCTGCAGCGCGCGACGGCGAAGTCGTCAGGAGAACAGAATGGCTCGAGGCCGGATGGATCAAGTCCGCGATGGATCGAGGCCGATGCGCTCAACCTTCCGTTCCCGTCCTCTCACTTCGATCTCGTGACCTCGGCTTTCGGCTTCCGCAATCTCGCGGACTACGATGCCGGATTGCGTGAGATTTTCCGGGTTCTGCGACCGGGTGGGGAGTGCGGGATCCTTGATTTCGGCGAGCCTGACGGAATGATGGGCGCGCTTTACCGCATCTATTTCAAGCAAGTTTTGCCACGGGTCGGCACTCTCATCTCCGGGGTCCGCGGCCCTTATGCCTATCTCCCAGCTTCGGTCGAGCGATTCCCGCCACCGGAAGAAATGCTGGCGAGGATGAAACATGCGGGCTTTACCGAAGCCACGTGGACGCCGTATACGTTCGGAATCGCCGGCCTGTATCGCGGCAAGAAGTGACGCTCAGGATCGCGGCTATTTAGCGTCGCGCAACAGTTTGCTCAGCGCCTGAATGTCCTCCGCTCCCACATCGCCCACGACGAAATATCGGAGCCCATTCTGTGTCCAATTCTCGACATTAAACGACAGTCCATGGATCGGCCCTGAGGGAAGGCTCGCGGTGTCTTCTCCGCGATCCTGAAAAATGAATACGGAAACCTCGTGTTTGCGCGCCTGGTAGATCAAATGCGCTCCGGGTGTCTGCGCTAGATAGGTGACGCGCCCTCCGAGCAGCGTGAATTCTGATCCTTGCAGCTCCGGTAGATTAAAGCTGAACGGGATCTTTCCCTGAAACCACGGCTTCACCGTATGGCGATCAGTCGAAACGACGTCGACGGGCGAGGCGCTCGCCAAGGCGGAAACGTGCAGATCAGCCAGTTCGCTGTAAACTCGCTGCCGGCGGGCGCTTTCGCGGCCGATGTACAGATTCACGGCAAGTGAAAGGACAAGTACCGAGAGGGCAGGGACCGCGAGAATCTTCCACAGGTTTCCTGATTGCCGGCGCGGCTTTGGGGCAATGCTTTTCGCGATTCGGTCCCGCAACTGAGAACTCGCCTGATAACGAGTGCCCGCCGCATGCACCGAGCGCTTCATCTGCACCCTCGCGAGCGTTGCCGCGGCGCACGCGGAGCAATCCCGCAGATGCGTTCCGAACTCATTGGCTTCCGCGGAATCGAGTTCGCCATCGGCGTAAGCGTCGAGTTTGCCGGTCCAGCGCTCACATGCCATGCCGTTTTTCCTCGTTCTTCTTGCGCAGCAATTCGCGCAGAGCTTTTCGCGCTCGAGAGAGGCGCGACATCACGGTGCCGATCGGAATGGCCAGCGCTTCTGCAATTTCCTGGTACGACATCTCCTCGACCTCGCACAGTAGAACTATTTCGCGAAACGGCACGGGGAGGTCCGCCAGCGCTCGCTGGACGGTTTCTCGGTCCGCCATTTCGATCAGGATGCTTTCCGGCGTCGCGCTCTCGATGGGAAGTAAACTCTCGTCAGTCTCCCCGTCGAGTGGGACCATGACCTTGAGTCCCGTCCTCGAACTAAGAAACGAATTTCGCAGGATGCGGTACATCCAGGCCCGGAAATTCGTGCCCGACTGAAACGAAGAGAACCCGCGCAGAGCCTTGGTGTAGGTCTCCTGTACCAGATCGTCCGCCTCCCCCGCGTCCTGCGTTAGCCAGCGCGCGTAGTTATAGAGCTGGTCGAAAAGCGGCATGGCCAGGTCTGCAAAGGTTGCGTTGGGCAAACGATCGTTCTGCTCCTTCATAAGTAAACCAGTCTCACGCTAATTTATTCCCTCCTGCGCCGCAAATTCTTGCGGGAATAAATTCACGCCTTCGCGGTTATCAGGGGCAGAGAAAACATGCACCAACAATCTCAAGGAGGAGATGATGAAAGACCTCTTTACCTGGCTCACAAATCCACCCACCGAAGGTCCGAAGTCCACAATATTCCTACGTTTAATGGCAGGCGGCGTCTTTCTATGGGAAGGCATTCTGAAATTCGTTTACGCAAACCAGGGGATCGGCCGCTTCACCAAACTCGGCATGCCTTTCCCCCATTTCACGGCCGATTTCGTTGCCTGCCTCGAAATCATGGGTGGACTGCTCCTGCTCTCCGGGCTGCTGACCCGACTGATTGCGATTCCCTTCATCTTCGAGATGATCGTAGCCATCCTCTCCACCAAAATCTCGCTGTACCTCGGTACGTCTCCTCTGCCTCTTCCCGCAGCGCCGCCAAGAGTGGGGATGTGGGCGGTCCTGCACGAGG
This sequence comes from uncultured Acidobacteriaceae bacterium, assembly GCA_963844525.1. Taxonomy (GTDB): domain Bacteria; phylum Acidobacteriota; class Terriglobia; order Terriglobales; family Acidobacteriaceae; genus Sulfotelmatobacter. The sequence goes on from CAWJOM010000001.1 coordinate 880,696, forward strand.
TTCGCTCCGAATACGCACAACTGCTGACTGTCGTTTTCTTGATGATCAACGGACCGGGAAGATGGTCGTTGGATGCTTTGCTGAGCAAACGACAACCGCAACGAAGTCAGGTCGTCGTCGCGTCGCGACGGAAGGAGTCCGCAAATGCGTCGGCGATGGTGTAGTGAATCACGTGCTCGTACTCAGGTCCCAGGAAGCGGCGCAACCGGTCGGTATTCATGATGTACTCGCCAGTCATGTAGGGCATTGCTTCGGGTGGAATGGCCGATATCTTCCGCTGCCACAGGAATTTCAGCACCTGACGCATTGCCCACCTTCCGGGGACACGCACCAGCTTCGCTTGCGCCATCTCGACGCAGCGCCCGAACGTCAGCGGCTCTCCTCGACCAGCTACATTCAACACAGTCAGGCGCTGCGTTTCCGGTTCGCGCTGCAAGATGTGCCTGATCAGCCGCGCCATGTCGTCGACGTGGATGAACTGAATCTTGTTATCGAGGTATTGCTGGCCACGCGGGAACATGCAGGGCAGTCGTTTCCCCTCGCTGCGCATCTTTTCGGCTCGCTCGCTTTTCCCGTTGGGCGTGCCACGGAACGCACCCATCAGGTAATTTTCGACGCTGGCGCCGGCAAAAATGTGCGGCCGCAAAATGTAAGCGCTGCACCCCCGCAATGCGTGCGAGCGCGTCTGCACGACTTCATCGGATTGCTTCTTGTGAATAGCGTAGGGCAGGGTGTGCGCCGCCAGCACCGATTCTTCCGTGGCTGGCGCCGGCAGGTTCGATCCGTACGCAGAAACACTACTGGGAAAGATGAACTGCTTGACCCCATCGTCGGTCGTGCGATTCGCCTCGGTGACGGCTTCCATCACCCGCGCCGTCCCCGCGACATTGATCTGCCACATGCGGTCGACGTCGACGATACCGGTCCGGACGGGATCGATCACGAACGCAAGGTGGATCACTGCGTAGGCATGTGTATCGCGCAGCAGTTCGTATAAAACCCGGGTAGAGGATTCCTGGCCCAGATCAAGGCTCTCAAACTGCAACTCGGAGTCGGTGCGGGGCGGACTCATGTCCACCCCGATTACCGAATAACTTCCCAGCAGCGGCAGTAGCCTGGAACCCAGGTTGCCCGACACACCGGTCACGACGACGACAGGTTTAGCCATCAGTTCGGTTTTTGCGCGGCAGGTTGGGCCGGAGGCGCGGTTTGCTGTGTGGCCGGTGGCGGAATTTGTGACGTTGGCCGCGGATGCGGGAGCCTTGGCGGTGGCGGTGCGCTCACTCCTCCGGGGCCAAAATACTGGTCGTTGGTTTCCACCTTGAACGAGTTGGTCGCCTTCTCCATCATTTCCTTCGTCCGCTCGTTTTGCAACTTGCTGTGGATTTCGTTCGTTGCCTGATCGAGCGTCATGTGATCCACGCTGTTGACTTTGTAGACATAGTGCCCGCCCGAATCGCTGATCACCTGCGAGACCTCTCCTGGCTTCAGTGCGAACACGGCAGCATGCGCTGGTGGCAGGCCGGTGCGGCGCACGTTGGGAAGCTTAACCGTCGGAGATTCGATCTTCATGCCAGCCGCATCGAATGCCTCTTTCTGCAGTTTCGCAATGTCCTCTCCGGCCGCCGCCCGCGCCCGCAGGCTCTCGGCAAGTTTGGTCATCGCTTGTTCGGATTCATCCTCTTTTGCTTTCTCCGTCGCTTCCTTGGCTTTCTTTGCGTCGTCGCTCAGCTTCTCGTCCTTGTCGTCTTCTTCCTTGGTCTCGGCGTCCGTTTGCTTGGTGCGGGGCACAAATAGACGGTCCACGTTGAATTGCTCAAAGGTGTCGGTATGTTCCTTGTAATAGGCCTCGATTTCCGCGGGCGAAATCTTGGCCGCTTCTTCTTGAATCTTGCGTTGCAGTTCGGTGGCCAGGATCTGCATCTTGGCGAACTCAACGGTCTCTCTGTACTGATCGGTCTTGTCCAGTCCCTGCTTCTTGGCTTCACTCGACATCCCGATGAATTTCGGCAAGACGCCGGCCAGCTGTTTTTTCACCTGCGGCGTCACGTTGGGCGCCACAGCACCGGCCAATTTCTCGAACTGGGCCTTGGTGATGATGGTCTTACAATCCCCAGCGGGAGTCTTTGTCGCGGAAGTTGTTTTTGCGGCAGCGGCCGTCGTACTGGTTGCGGTCACCGGCTTAGGCTGCGCCGGACAGACGCCGATTACCGTAATCACCGCGGCGTCCGCTGGCACTTCAGCAGACGTATCGGCCTGCGCCTGGGACGTCTGCGGCTGGGGAGGGGCGCTCGGGGCTGCCTGTCCCCAGGCGAGCGTACCCAACAAAACACACATCAGCCAACTCTTACCCATAGGTCTTCTCCTCCAGGATTGGTCCATCAGAAAGTTGAAAATGCCTGCAACAAATCCTAGCATATTCGGTCTTCTTTGCCCGGTGCCTCGGGCCCCGTATGAGATGGCGACGATTTCCCTCGCAAGTTCAAGGCGCGGCGATTTCTCTTCCGCAATTTGCTTGGCGCTTTCCACTCGCAGCGGCGATAATTCCTGCATGTCGGGAACCCCGGCCCTCTCTCCGTCCGATTTGATGCGCTCGGAAAAGCGCGCAGCGGCGGGGAATTCCGTTTTGGCCGCGATTGTGATCACGACCCTCAAGGTTGTGGTCGGTTTTAGTACTGGAAGCTTGGGCATTCTCTCGGAGGCGGCGCACTCCGGGCTCGACCTGATCGCGTCCCTCCTTACATTTTTCTCCGTCGGAGTTTCTGACAAGCCGGCCGATGCCGATCACCAGTATGGCCATGGCAAAGTCGAGAACTTTTCTGCGTTCGTAGAGACCGCCCTTTTGTTGCTGACTTGCGCATGGATTATCTATGAAGCGGTATTACGTCTGTTCTTTCGCCGCATTGATATCGAACCCTCCATCGCCGCTTTTGCCGTAATGCTGTTCTCGATGGGAGTGGATTGGTGGCGCTCGCGCGCCCTCAGCCGGATCGCCACCAAATATGACAGCCAGGCTTTGGAGGCGGATGCGCTGCACTTCTCCACCGATATCTGGTCCGCCGGTGTGGTTGTGATTGGGCTGGTTCTCGTCCTCGTCGGTCGCAGTCTCCATGTCGAGTGGCTGAGAGATTCTGACCCGATTGCCGCGCTTTTCGTTGCGGGCGTCGTGGTTTCGGTCAGTTGGCGCCTCGCCCGGCGCACCATCGACGCGCTGCTCGATGCTGCTCCAGTTGGAGTGCGATCGAAGATCTACGACGCCGTTTTGCGGCTCGATGGGGTGCTTGAGGTCGATCGCATCCGCATCCGTCGCGCTGGGAATCGTTATTTTGCCGACCTGGCCGTCGGGTTCGCGCGCACTGTAACCTTCCAGCGCTCGGGCCAATTGGCCACATCTGTGACCGAAGCAGTCCGCAAGATTCTTCCCGGCGCCGACGTTACCGTGCAGCCTCTTCCGCGCGCCCAGCACTCCGAAAATATTTTCGACCGCATCCGCGCTGTTGCGACGCACAGTAATCTGAACGTACACGACATCAGCGTGCAGGATCTCGCCGGCCAACTTCACGTGGAACAGCACATCGAACTCGACGAGCGGATGTCCCTTAAGGACGCTCACGACCAAGTCACGGAGCTCGAAGCCGATATGCGCCGCGATGTGCCGGAGATCTCCGACATCCTCACGCATATCGAGAGCGAACCCGCTACCATCGAGAGGCCGGAAGAAGTCTTCAGCGATGCGGAACTTGAACATCGACTGAAGGCGGTGGCGTCGCAGTTTCCTGAGGTGCTTGATGTTCACGAGTTCGTCATCAAGCGCGTGCGTGGCCGCATGTATCTTTCATGTCATTGCACGCTTTCGGACGACCTCTCGTTGGCCCGCGTGCACGACATCCAGACGGAACTGGAGATCCGCTTCAAGCAGGATGCACCGGAACTATTCCGCGTCCTGATTCACCCCGAGCCCAGCACCGACAACCGTAGATGAGGAGTGAGTTCCGTCACCGACAGCCGCGTCGAGAATTGTTGATTGTTGATTGTTGATTTCTGATTGATGATTGGAGATCGACGATGGAGAATCAGGCCGAAGTACTCAAGAATCGCACGAAGTTTTTCGCTCTACGAGTCATCCGAGTCATTCGTTCTCTACCGCCAGGTCAGGAGGGAAAAATCATCTCTCACCAACTCTTACGTTCAGGGATGTCGGTGGCAGCGAACTACAGGGCCGTGTGCAGAGCCCGCTCAAGACCGGAGTTTCTGGCAAAATTGGCAATCGTGATCGAAGAAGCCGATGAATCCCTTTTCTGGCTGGAGTTGCTGGTTGACGCAGGATTGGTATCCGAACCCATACTAAGAGAATTGAAGTCTGAAGGGAACCAGTTGGTGGCGATTTTCAACGCCTCGCGAACCACTGCCAGAAAGTGTGTTCAATCAACAATCAGAAATCAACAATCAACAATTCCTGATAAGAGGGTATCGTGATCACCGCCAAAGCCATCTGGACCGACAAAGAGCGTTACATCGGAGAGGCCAGTTCCCGCCATGCCCTCGTGATGGACACTGCGACCGAGAAGACAGCCAGCAGTCCGATGGAACTCGTTCTGATCGCTCTCTGCGGCTGTACTGCTTCGGATGTCGTGGGAATTCTTCGCAAGAAACGTGAGCCCTTCACCAGCCTTGAAGTAACCGCCAGCGGCGAACGGGCATCAGGATACCCGGCCGTTTACACTGAGATTCAGCTCGTGTATCGCATAGTCGGCAAGGTCTCGCGCAAATCCGTGGACGATGCGGTTCGCCTGTCGAAAGAAAAGTATTGCTCGGTCTCGGCGATGCTGGAGAAAACGGCGAGGATCACGTCTAAGATCGAGTTGGTGGACTGACCATGCCGCCGATCCGAGTACTCCTGTTTACCCAAGCCGGTTGCCTTTCCTGTGAACTGATGAAGGTGTTCCTCGAAGCGAAGGAAATCGCTTTCGAGGAGCGCAACATCAGCACAGACCCCGAAGCCCGTCGCGAAATGACCGAAGAACACGACAGCACCGAAACTCCGACGCTGGTAATCGTCTCCCGAGAGACGACGGAAGTCATTGTCGGTTTCGATCCCGTGCGCCTTGACCAGTTCCTCGATCCGGCCCCATCATCGGATTCGGTGACTGAATCCTGAATTCCGATACTTCCAGCCGAAGCACCTCTCAGGCCCTGCGCGGATATTTCTTTATTGGCGCAGCTGCGTTTCTGTGGGGTGTATCCGCCGCGCTCGGCCGTGCCGTATTCACGGGGAAATTGCCGCTCGCCGGGGAGGCGCTGCACCCCATTGATCCGCTGATCTTATCCCAGACGCGCACTTCATTCTCGTTGCTTGTGTTGCTGCCGCTTCTCGTCGGGCGACGCGGCTGGCAGCGTATCAAGCTGCCCACATCCGACCTCATCCAATGCCTCGTACTGGGCACGCTCGGAGTGGCTGCATCGAATTATTTCTATTACGTAGCCATTCAGAAGACGAGCGTAGCCATCGCCATCATCGTGCAATACACGGCCCCGGTTTGGGTGCTGCTGTACGTGGTGGCGCGCCGACAGCAAAGGCTCTCGCTGCAGAAAGTCGCGGCCGTGGGAGTTGCCGTCGCTGGCATCGCGCTGACGATCGGAATGGTCGGTACCAAGTCGTCATCGCCGCTCCATCTGGACTCCTCCGGCTTCTTCGCTGCCTTGCTCGCGTCGTTCTCCTTCGCGTTCTACAACGTGGGCGGCCACCGCGTCCTGGCGCGCCACGATCGCTGGCGCGTTCTGGTCTGGACGCTGGCCTCCGCCGCAGTGTTCTGGCTATTCGTGAATCCTCCGTGGAGAGTTGTCGCTGCGCACTATGCGCCCGCGCAATGGGGATTTTTGTTTATCTTTTCCATGATCTCCGTGCTGGGATCGTTCTCGCTCTACTTCCTCGGCCTGCAACACCTTGAGCCCACCCGCGCCATCATCGCCAGTTGCCTGGAGCCGGTATTCTCGATTCTGCTCGCCGCGGCACTGTTGGGCGAAGGGCTGCGCCCCGTGCAGACGCTGGGGATTGTGCTTGTGCTGTCGGCGATCGTGATCGTGCAGTTGCCCGGGCGAGGAGGGCAGGGCCAACCCGTGATGGTTGACCCGATCGAGTAGGTGCCTTAAATGCAGCCGTTCAGGCCTGGTTACTTCGCGTTACTTCCGTATGCCGCTTGACATGTTTTTGACAACAGGACAGGGTCCAGTTCTGTACGCTTCTTTCATCCCCCGAAATCGTTCTTAGGTGAAAGCCATGAAACTCCGCTCCTGGATATTCGTGATCGCAATTCTTTCTGCGTGCTTGACGCCGTGTTTCGCCCACCATACCGCCGTCGTGGTTAACAAAGACAACACTGTCGAGAACGTTACTTCCTCGCATCTGGCGAAAATTGTCCGCGGGGAGATCAAGAAGTGGCCTGACGGCAAGAATATCGTCCTCGTACTCCACAAAGACTCTGCCGGAGAGACTGAAACTCTGGAGCGGTTGAACAAAATGTCCGCCTCAGAGTGGAAAAGCCTGCTTGCGGCTCACAAAGACTTGATCCTGTTTGTCGACACCGATGCGGACGTCCTCAAAGAAGTGCAGTCCGAAGCCGGTGCCATTGGCTTTGTGGAGGTTCACTCCATCGATAACAGCGTCAACGTCGTACATGTTGACGGCAAATTGCCGATGGAGTTCGGCTACTTGCCCCACTAGATGGAAGTCTGGGCTGCGCCGCTGCCTCTTCGCAAGAGATGAAAGTAGCGGCGCGCTTTCTTTACATCGCGCGCAATCTGCTCCCGCAGGTCGTCGACCGAGGGAAATTTCATTTCATCTCTCAGTCGTTCCAGAAAACAGATCTCGACCTCCGTCTCCGGCAACAATTCAATGGGATGGAAGTTCAGCAGGTGGGTTTCGATCGCGAACGAATCCGCGCCGAACGTCGGACGGTTTCCAACATTCGTCACCGAATCAAATCGCTCCGTTCCCACCCGCGTCCACGTGATGTAAACGCCATCCTTGGGCACCAGCTCTTCGTAGCGCGCCAGGTTGATGGTGGGCACCGTGTATTTCGATCCGTACCCGCGTCCTCGCCCGGGTCGGCCCAGAATGCAGAACGGCCGCGCCAGCAGATGCCGTGCGCGGCTCACCCGCCCGGCAGTGAGGAGCCTGCGAATCTGGCTGCTCGAAACGGCCTCGCCGCGCAAAGTCATCTCGGGATAGACCTTCACGTCGAACCCCATCTCGCGCCCGAATTCTGCCAGCATGTCCGTGTCGCCCGCCGCTTTGTGGCCGAAGCGGAAATTAAACCCTTCATGCACCTCGCGGGCATGCAGCTTCTTTTTGAGAATTCGCTCCGCGAACTGGCGAGGCGTCATCAGGGAGAGATCGCGCCCGAAGGGAAGCAGCATCACCGCGTCAACGCCGGTGCTCTCGAGCCAGCGCAGTTTCTCGGGAGTAGGAGTCAGCAGTTTCAATCCGGCTTCAGGCCGCAGAATGCGCGTGGGATGCGGCTCAAATGTCACGGCCACCGCTTGCGCACCACTCGCCCGCGCACGCGAAACAATTTCCTTCAGCACATGGGAGTGCGCGCGATGGACTCCATCAAAGTTCCCTACGCTGACCAGGGCTGGTCCGAAATCGGCAGGAACATCGTCGAGTTTGTGAAAGACCTGCATGCGCTCTTGATGAGTCAGTTGCTGGCTGGGAGACGATTGTTGATTGCTGATTTCTGATTGTTGATTAAGAACCCAAGTCTCACTTCTTTGGTTTTGAATGAGCAATCAGCAATCAACAGTCAGCAATTGAAAACCAGTCGCTAGATCTCAAACTCCAACTTCAGCCCGTCATGCGACAACCGCACATGCCGGGGTAGGGAAGCGTTCGTGACTTCGTGCCCGAGATCGTGGCAAATGTGCGTGAAGAAAGCCCGCTTCGGCTTCAACCGCTCCACAATCGCCAGCGAATTCTTTACCGTCGAGTGCGTCGGATGAGGCTTGTGCCGCAGCGCATCCAGAAACAGAATGTCGAGCCCCTGCAGTTGACGCATAGACGAATCCGGAATCTCGCTGTGATCGGTCAGGTACGCGCTCGAACCAAACCGGTAGCCGTAGATCTGTGTCTCGCCATGAATCAGAATCACCGGGTCGAAGCGAACCCCGAAGATGTCCACCGGCCCATCGATCGGCCGCAACTCCAATTGCGGAAGCCCGCCGAATTTATAGTCGGCGTCAAAGATGTAGCTGAACATCTTCCTCAGGAAGGCCGCCGCTTCGGGCCGCGCGTAGAGCGGCAGCTTATCCGGCTTATGCAGGTAGCTGAGCGGGCGCAGATCGTCGATCCCAAGAATATGGTCGGCGTGCGTATGGGTGTAGAGCACGGCGTCTACGCGCCTAATATTCTCGCGGATCGCCTGCGTGTAAAAGTCAGGCGTGGTGTCGATGAGCACAACTTTGTCGTCGTACTCCAGCATGATCGAGGGCCGAGTCCGCCGATCATGCGGATCGCTCGAATGGCACACATCACAGTCACATCCCAGCGTGGGCACGCCCATCGACGTCCCACTTCCCAACACGGTCAAGGTCGCTTTCATCTTCCGCTGGTTCCAGTAGCCGGTCCTGGCTGCGGCGGCCGCGCCAGCGCATTGGTCACTTCCACGTACGCCATGCGCAATTCGTACAGGCTGTTCTGCAGGAAGTTCTGCTTCCGCCGGAGTCAGATTGCCCTTGGTTTTCTCCGCAATCAGACTCAGCGTATCGATGGTCTGCCGCGCGCCGATGATGTCGATTTGCGGCTGTCCGCCCTGCTCTCGCATCAGTCCCAGTTGCATCATGGCCGTCATGTAGAGCGAGGCCATGAAACGCTCGAAGGTGATCTCGAAATCTTTCGCCGAATGCCCGCTGAGTTCGACCTGCGAATCGAGATCTTTGGACGACTGCCTGTAGGCAGCCGCCTGGGCCTCCTGCTCGGCGTTCGTGGGAGGCACCGGCATCTCACGATCCGGTTCTGCGCCGGTATCAAGCCCACCGGCGTCCACCGCCACAGGAGCAGCGGCTTTCTCCGCGGACGGGGCAGGTTGGGCCGCACTCGGAGGCGCCGGCGTTGGTACCTCGACCTCCTGCGCCACCTCGGAACGCAATTCTCCATCTGCAGTGAACAGCCGCCGGTCCGTCACCTTAAAGCCAGATTGTTCGTGTCTCTTCTCAGCCATAGACCCTTTCCTCAATCAGAAACTAGATTTTCTCCGCGTTCTTGGCGATCCCTCGGCGGTCTTTGCGGTCAAGAGCTTTTTATGCCGGGCGTTCCAGGGAACTCTCGTCCTGCAACAGCACGCTGTCGGTGACTGGCAACTGTGCCACGGTCGCCCTAGCAGCGCCGATCGATACCTCGCGCCCCGGCACGCCCACTTCCCGTCGTATATATCCGAGCGCTACGATCTTCTCTCGGCTTGCGAAGTGCAGGGAAGCGGCACTGGTAATCTCTCCGACTTCCTTTTCCCCGGCAACAATCTTTGTTCCGGCCGCAATCGTCGCCGCGCCATCCGCCACAAATCCCGTGAACTTGCGATGCACCGCGCCGCGCGAGCGAATGCGTTCCACAATCTCCTGCCCTACGTAGCAGCCTTTGTTGAAATTCAGGGCACGCGCCTGCTCCGTTTCCTGCGGTAGGTCACGCTCGCGGATGTCCACTCCATATCGTGGAATTCCCTTCACAATGCGGTGTAACTCCACCGCCGCCGAACCAACGGGCGCGGCGCCAGCAGCCAGCAGTGCGTCCCACAGCGATCGCACATGGGCGGGCGCCAACCAGATCTCGTACGAAGAGCGCTCATCGTCCTCACCCCGCACCACCGTACACCCCGTACCTTGCCACATCACGGATTCGGCTTGCAAAGGCCGCATGTCGGGAACAGCGAATCCCGCCGTCGCCAACACCTCGCCCGCCTTCGGTCCAGCAATCCCAAGCGCGGTCAATCGGTCACCGAGATTCGCGACCTCAACATCGTCCATGATGATGTAGTGGTCGAAGGTCGCGAGGATTTTCTCCATCTGCCCGGTGTCCGTGTCGATTGCAATCGACTCACCGCGGTTGTAGGCAAATAGATCGCCGACGATGTGACCCTGCGGGTTCAGAAGAAATGCATACACGCCTTGGCCCACTGCCAGATCGCGGATGTTATTCGTCACCATCCCGTTCAGCCAGCGCACGCGGTCGCCGCCAGTGAGCGAAATTTTGGCCCGGAATCCAAGGTCGTAGACGCCGCATCCCCTCCGTAACTCCGCGAATTCCGCCTGCGGATCGCCAAAGCTCGACGCCGTCGTCGCGCCACGATACTCGTCGACGTCCGCCGCGCCTAATCCTTCGCCTTGTGCCTGGAGTGCAGTGAGCCCCATACCGGTAGTTCGATTATAGCGATTGTGTTAACTTTCCTCCCGTGGACTCACAAAAGGAAACGCCTGATCCTGGAATGCCGAAGCCTCGGAAGAAACGCATTGCCGTCATCCCCGGAGACGGCATCGGCCAGGAAGTTATCCCGCAGGCCGTGAAGGTCATTCAAGCCTCGGGCGCGGACGTTCAACTGACCGATTTCGACTGGGGCGCCGACCGCTACCTGCGCGACGCCGTCACCGTTCCGCCCGATGGATTCGCCATGCTGACACGCGACTACGACGCCATCCTGGTTGGCGCCTTCGGCGATCCGCGGGTCAAGACCAACATCCATGCCAAAGAGATCCTCCTCGGCATGCGCTTCAAGATGGATCTCTACGCCAACGTCCGCCCCGTCCGACTGCTCGATGCCGCGTTGTGTCCACTCAAGGGAGTCGAGCCCAAAGACGTAGACTTCGTCGTACTTCGCGAAAATACCGAGGGCGTCTATACCGACGCCGGAGGTGTCTTCAAACAGGGCACGCCCGACGAGATCGCCACGCAGGAAGACATCAACACTCGTAAGGGGGTGGAGCGCATCATCCGCTACGCCTTCCAGTACTGCGAGCGCCATACCAAACTCGACGGATCGCCGCGCAACAGAGTGTTGATGTGCGACAAGTCGAACGCGATGACCCACGCTGGAGGTCTTTGGCAGCGCGTCTTCAAAGAAGTCAGCGCAGAGTATCCGCAGATCACCGCGCGGCACATGTACGTTGACGCGCTCTGCATGCAGATGGTCCGCGATCCGCGCCAGTTTGACGTGATCGTCACCAACAACATGTTCGGCGATATCATCACCGACCTCGCCGCCGGCCTGCAGGGAGGGCTCGGCATGGCCGCTAGCGGAAATATTCACCCGGGGAAGACCTCGATGTTCGAACCGGTGCACGGCTCCGCCCCGCCCATCGCCGGCAAGAACATGGCGAACCCGTTTGGAGCGATCCTGACCGCTGCGATGATGCTGGCGCATCTCGGGCTGGCCAAAGAGGCCGAGAGGATCGAAGCCGCGATTCTGGAAGCCGTGCGCCAGAAGAAGACCACGCAGGATATCGGCGGCCCGCTCGGGACGAGGGAAGCGGGAGAGTGGGTGGCAGAGCGAGTCAGTCACTCCTGAGTTCGGTCATGCTGAGGATGACAGGTCCGTCTTCCGTCCCGCCAGCAAAGCCAGTTCCCGCCACTTCCATGCGCAATCCACATCCACAAATCCAATCTCCCGCAGCCATGTCAGCTGCGTTTCAACATCTAACAGCTTGTTCGACGGATCCTCGGTCTCAACCGTAAATCCGATGCGCTCCAGAAACTCTTTGTGTAGCCGCGGAGTGGGCGAAGCGACATGCTCCAGATTGCAGAAGACGCCGCCCCCATTCAGCAAGCCGTAGATTTCCCCATAAAGCGCGCGCTTCCGCTCATGAACCAGATGATGAATCGCAAAGCTGGAAATGACGGCATCGAACTTCCCCAAATCGGGCATGCATTCGTCCATGTTGTGAGCGATCACGCTAACCGAAGGCTCTCCGCCGAAACCCTTGTGAGCCGCTTCCAGCATGGCCGGTGAAAAATCGACGGCCACCGCTTGTGACTCCCTCGCACCTCGTCGCGCCAACTCCGCTCGGACCAAAGCAAGCAAGCGGCCGTCCCCAGTGCCCAGATCGAGGATTCGCCGCGGATCCGCCGGAATGAACTCCAGCAGCGCCGATTCGCCCTCGCCGCGGTGAGAAATGGAATCGGCACGCTCCAGATAGTCGCGCGCATGCTCGGTCGAAGTCCAGAGATTGACGGGCTTGCTGGCAGTCATGCGGGAAGTATAAGGAAACGTATAAACTCATTCTCAATGAATAAAGGTGAAGGGCGCTTTTCCGGGATTCTCTGGTTGCTTTTTGCGGCTGTACTGGCAGTGGCGGCCGGCGCACCGGTGTTCACTTATCCGCAAGACGCTCCGCCTGCGAACAAACCGCCAGACCAAAACTCCCAGCCAGCACTGCCTTCGGCGACGCAGGAACAGCCCGCTCCGCCGCAAGAAGAGCCGCCGAAAGACGAAGTCAAGATTACGCCCCGTCAGGCTGAGGAACTCTTTCACTCGGTCGACGAAATCCTGGACTTCGACAGCAAGCAGACCGGCTTGCCCATCAAGCGGGAAGTGAAGCGCAAGCTGACCAGTCGCGACGAAGTTGTCTCTTTCCTTACCAAACATCTCGACGATGAAGACACGAAGCGCCTGCGCCGCTCCGAGCTTGTTCTGAAAAAGTTCGGACTCCTGCCACACGAGTTTGATCTGCAAACATTTCTCGTCGCCCTCCTTCGCGAAGAGGTTGCCGGCTACTACGATCCCAAAACAAAAACCGTCAACCTGCTCGATTGGGTGCCAATTGAAGAGCAGGAGCCCGTCATGGCGCACGAGCTAACGCACGCGCTTCAGGATCAAGCCGTCGGCATGCAGAAATGGATGAAGAAAGGCGACAAGGATCTTGGCGAGATAAAAAAAGATCCCACGCCAGCGGACATTGAAAACGATGAGATCGATAACGCCCGCGAAGCTGTCATCGAAGGCCAGGCCCAGGCCATGATGTTTCAGTATGCCATCGCTCCGACTGGCCACACGATCACCTCGTCTCCCGCACTGGTCGATGCGATGGTAGAGGAGACGCTCACGGGCACTCCTGCCACGAAAGTCTTCAACGACGCGCCCATCTTCATGAAAGAGTCGCTGACGTTTCCCTACAGCTACGGTATGCAGTTCGTGGTCGCGCTGATGCAGAAGGGTGGCAAGGAGAAAGCCTTTGCCGGTGTGCTGCAGAATCCTCCGCACACCACCCGTCAAATCATGGAACCTGATACGTATCTGTCGGGCGAGAAAATCGAGCCTATGCCTGTCCCCGACTTCAAGCGCGATTTCAAGGACTACCAGAAGTTCGATATCGGCGCGATGGGCGAGTTTGACGTAGCGGTGCTTATCGAGCAATACGCCGGAAAGCCGGCATCCAGGAAGCTGTATCCCGCCTGGCGCGGCGGATACTACTACGCTGCGAAGCCCAAACCAGATCCGCATTCAGACGCCGGAGCGGTTACGCCGTTGGGATTGCTGTATGTTTCCCGCTGGTCCAGCGCAGACAAAGCGGCTGAGTTCGCGGAAATCTACGCGCAGTCGCTCAAGCAACGCTACAAGAAGCTCGAGGGCTCAGCCGCTCCGGTTCCGGATCAAGCTGCCGCTAAGAACGGGAATTCCAAACTCGACATGCTGAAGGGCCGCCACACCTGGACTACCGAGGATGGAGCCGTTGTGATCGACGAGCAAGGCGATACTGTGTTTGTGAGCGAAAGCCTCGACGCCGCCACCACCGCGGCGCTCGAAAAGGAAGTGTTTGCCACGCCGCAAGCCGCCACGAAGTAACACACAGGCCGGCTACTTCTTTTTCTTCTTGTCTTTCTCGTCGGGCAACTCTGCCAGGAAATGTTGCACCTGAGCCGTTAGGTTAAACTGCTTGCCTTCGCGCTCGATCGTCAAATTGCGTTCTTGTCCCGGAGTTCCGCCGAGCCCGGCCCAAACTTGCCCCATGGTTGACCCGCGGACCGGAATGCCGTCGATCGCGACGAGATGATCACCCGCCTGCACGCCATCCGTGGCCGATGGCACCGAGGGTTTCCCCTCGAACTCCGCGACGCCGAGGATCGTATATCGTCCATCGTTTTCCGGGCGGAGTACGAGCCCGATCACATCAAATTCCGGAAAGGTCGATGTGCGCCCAAACTCGAAATAAACCATCCCGTGGGCGTAGTCGAGTCCCACGCGATAGTTGAGTAAAACGTTGGAGCCGATCAGGCCCATGGTGGAAATCCCCGCGCGCTTTTCGAAGAATTCCATTCGCTCTTTGGAGAAGGCAACCGCCGCCACGTTCGCGAGGAACAAGGGTCCGTACTGTACGCGATCCAGGCGCATCAGCTTCCACTTCGGCTCGTCCTCCAGGCCCCACAAGTTAGCCGGTCCCACGGCGCCAGTCATGTGGGGCCAATCCGGATGCTCTGCCGCCATTTTGTCGAACAGTTCTCCAGACAGAAAACTGATGCTGGCGCCGATATCGAGCGCCAGATTGTATTTCTTGCCCTCGATCTGGCTGGGCACCTGGATCAGCCCGTTCTCCGCGTTGATCTGCACTTTGCCGCTCGGCCCGCGAAAATGAATCGTGCCCGGGACGCCGATCGAGAATTTGTGTCCGGGAAAATCGATGAGCACGTCATAGTGGCGCAGAATGGTTGATGGCAGCGTGATCTCGATATTCATGCCGGGAGCCACATCCGAGGCAGCGCTGACGGGCGCCAGCGCAATCTTTGCCTCCTTCACGCCCGTGATCGGGATCTTCATTCCGCCGACAACGATCTCCCGCGGCGGAGGCGAAGAACACTCCTTATCGTTGCAACTCACCGCCAATCCCATCAGCGTTGCCAACCGGCGCGATAGGGAGAGATCTGCATTCCCGTTGTCAACCCAGACGTGGACGGGCTCACTGGAGCCGTCGGGCCGTCGCACGTCGGCATTGATCACTATGCGATTGTGATCAATCGCAGCGGGAACCGTGACAGAAGTCGGCTCCGCCTGGGATGTGGGTTTATCTTGCGCGTAGCCGAATCCGCAGAACAACAAAGTGCACGCAGCGGTCCAAAGCCTCATATTCCGAATTGTAGCGCCTGTCCTAATGGCCTCCGGCCGTGCGGCCCGGCAATTCTCCTCCTGTATAATCACGAGTTTGGTCTTGCCAGCTTGCAAGCGTTCGGGAGGCCGATTGGCACAGGCGGAAATAGGAATTATCGGTGGCAGCGGGCTTTATTCCATGCCCGGACTCACCAAAGTCAAAGAAGTGCGCGTGAAGACGCCATTCGGCGCTCCTTCCGACGCCTATGTTTGTGGTATGCTCGAAGGCCGCAAAGTAGCCTTTCTGGCGCGACATTCGCGGGGCCACAGCATCCTTCCTAGCGAACTGAATTTCCGCGCCAACATCCATGGCTTCAAGCAACTCGGAGTCGAACGTATCGTCTCCATCTCCGCCGTTGGATCGCTGAAGGAAGAGCACAAGCCGCTGGAGTTCGTCATCCCCGATCAGTTCTTCGACCGCACCCGCCACCGCATCGACACTTTTTTTGGCGACGGCGTCGTCGCCCACATTGCCTTCGCCGATCCCGTTTGCGGAGAACTGTCGAGAGTCGTCGAATCCGCCTGCAAGAAAGCTGGCGTCATTGGTAAACGCGGCGGCACATATCTCTGCATGGAAGGTCCGCAATTTTCCACCAAAGCCGAATCGAATGTCTATCGCGGCCTTGGCATGGACGTCATCGGCATGACCAACCTGCAGGAAGCCAAACTCGCCCGCGAAGCGGAAGTCTGTTACGTCACCGTCGCCATGGTCACCGATTACGACTGCTGGCACCCGCATCACGACTCGGTGACGGTCGATCAAATCGTCGCGGTGCTGCTCAAGAACGCGGAAAACGCGGCGAAAGTCGTGCGCGAAACAGTGGCCGCCATGCCGCGCGTGCGCTCCTGCAAATGTGGATCGGCGCTGGCCCATGCGATCCTCACCGATCGCAAAAAGATTCCCGCGGCCACGAAGAAGAAACTACTGCTAATCCTGGGAAAATACCTGCAAGCAAAATGAGGAAAAAGAAGGTTTCCTTCGTGAACCTTCGTGCCCTTGGTGGTCAATGCTCTTCGACACGAGCCCATATTCAATAACAGACAAGGAAATAATTCGACGATGAGCATTCTAGTAGTCGGTTCCGTAGCGTTCGATGATGTAACCTCTCCCTCGGGTACCGTCAAAAACATTCTCGGCGGCGCCGCAACCTATTTTTCGCTGGCGGCCAGCTATTTCACCAAGGTACGCGTCGTCGCCGTTGTCGGCGAAGATTTCGGCCCCGAACAGGAGAAGGTTTTCCAGCAGCACAACATCGACACCCGCGGTCTCGAGCGCGCCGAGGGCAAGACGTTTCGTTGGGGCGGTTCCTACACCGACAATCTCAACGAGGCGAAGACGAACTTCACCGACCTGAATGTGTTCGAAACCTTCCAGCCCCGCATTCCAAAAGAGTACGAAGATACTGAGTTCCTTTTCCTGGCGAATATCCAGCCTACGTTGCAAGCAGATGTCCGCCGCAAAATGCATGGCGTGCGCCTGACCGGCTGCGACACCATGAATTACTGGATCAAAGGGTCGCTGAAGGAACTGACCGAAACACTGAAACTCGTTAACGTCCTGCTGATCAACGACACTGAAGCGAAGATGCTCGCCAACGAAACCAATCTCCCGCGGGCCGCGAACAAAGTCCTCGCCATGGGTCCGCAAGCACTCGTAATTAAGCATGGAGAATACGGAGCAACCATCTTCTTCCGTGAGGGCGCGTTTGGCATCGGTCGTCATCCGTTTCGTGCGCCAGCCCTCCCGATCGAAGAGGTTAAAGACCCAACTGGCGCGGGTGACTCCTTCGCCGGCGGATTCATGGGCTACCTCGCATCGCAACAAGAATTGAGCCGCGAGGTCCTGAAGCGCGCTCTGTTCTACGGCGGCGTCATGGGATCGTTCGCCGTCGAGCGTTTCGGCACTGAGCGCCTACAGTCCCTCACGCGGGAAGAAATCGACGCTCGCTTTCAAATCTTTCGCGAACTGACGCACCTCGAGTAGGCTGCCTGCAGGGGGCCCCAGTCGTCTTCGGGGCAATCGCTCGCGTTTAAGAAAAGCTCGTGCCGAAAAAAACAAAGAACGCGCCAGCGAGTTCTCCTTGGGATTCCGAGGTCCGGCTGCTGGCCTGGCTGGCAACCTGCGTCTCTGTAATTTCCTTTCTGTATTACTTCCAGCGAGGCGATGTCTTGCTTTACGGCGACGCCGTCGCCCACCTCAACATCGCCCGCCGCGTCTTCGATTCGAAGACTCCCGGCCTCCTTCAACTCGGAACCGTGTGGCTTCCGCTGCCGCATCTGCTGATGATCCCTTTCCTGCTTTCGCATGAAATGTGGCAGCGAGGCGTCGGCGGTTCGATCCCATCCATGGCGGCGTATGTGTTCGCCGTGATGGGGATGTTCCGCTTAGTTCGCGGTGCCCTCAGCCAAGGTGTTGAGCCCGATGCCGCGGCTCGGGTCGCGGCGTGGACAGCGGCGCTCGTGTTCGCCGCGAATCCGAACCTGATCTATATGCAGACCACCGCCATGGGCGAGTCTCTGTATCTTGCGCTCTTCATTTGGGCGGTTGTCTATCTGAGCGAATTCGCACGCGGAGATGCCAAGGCCCTCACGAAATGCGGCCTATGCCTGGCGGCTGCCTGCCTGACGCGTTATGACGGATGGTTTCTCGCCGCATCAATGGCAGGAATCGTCCTCCTGCTGAGCATATTGAGGAGGAACGCCGAAAAGCGCAGCGCGCTATTGGACATCCGAAGAACCGCAGTGGCAAAATTCGTCCTGATCGCCGCTTTCGCTCCCGTTCTCTGGCTTGCCTACAATGCGATCGTCTATCGCAATCCCCTGGAATTCGCTAACGGGCCCTACTCCGCGAAAGCCATCGAACGCAAGACCCAGGGCGCCGGAAATCCGGGACATCCCGGCAGCGGCAATCTTCTGGTGGCCGAGATGTATTTCCTGAAATCAGCCGAAGCGAACCTCGCAGAAGGCGAATGGCTGCAGCGAACCTGGGTTTTGTTTCCAGTGGTGGGCATCGCAACGGCGCTATGGACTTACCGCAAATCGAGTGCACCCTCACCTCGTTGCGCTCCGTGGCCGCTCCTTTTCTTACTCGTACCCGTTCCGTTCTACGCGCTGTCGATCGCTTACGGCGGCGTGCCGATATTCATCCCTGCGTGGTGGCCCTTCACGCACTACAACGTCCGTTACGGATTGCAGTTGCTCCCGGCCTTCGCCATGGCGCTTGCGCTTCTCGTGTACCTCGCCGTTCTCGCCGAAGCCTGGAAGCCGCGTCTACGCCTTGCGTGCGTGTTGGGACTGCTTGCCTTCGTCGCCGCCAGCTATGCCTCGATCTGGCGCGCCGGTCCCGTCTCGCTGCAGGAAGCCCAAATTAACATGCGCACCCGCAACCAGCTCGAAGCTCAACTCGCAACCTGGCTGCAAAAACTCCCCCCTAATTCCACTCTCCTGATGTACCTCGGGGATCACGTCGGTGCCGTGCAGCGCGCAGGTATCCCGCTCAGTCACGTCATCAACGAAGGTAATCATCACACCTGGAAACAGCCGCTCGATCCTCAAGGTCTATGGGAACAGGCCCTCGCCGACCCTGCGCGCTTTGCAGATTACGTGATCGCTACCGAAGGTGACAGTGTTTGGCAGGCGGTTCAGGGCAGCCATCTTCAGGAAGTCGTCGAGATCCATGTCACCGGACAAGCTCGGACCATCGTGTATCGCGCGAGGTAATCACGCAGGTAACGTTGGAGCGCACATGTCGAATGATAAAATCCGGCCATCGGGAGCCCTTTACGAACACGTGTGAAACCGCATGAACTGGCAACATTTCAAAGACTTGCTGCGGTGGGAGATGCAAGCGGAGCCGTTGGCAGTTCGCTTACGCGTCTGATCGTCGCCGCGGTTCTCGGCGGCCTCATTGGCCTGGAACGCGAATTCAAGCATCGCGCCGCCGGCCTGCGCACGAATATGTTCATCTGTTTCGGCGCGGCCATGTTCACGCTGCTCTCCGAGCGACTGGCGGGAGTTCCCTCTGACGCCGCCAGAATTGCAGCCCAGATCATCCCAGGCATCGGCTTTATCGGAGCGGGTTCAATCCTGCATACCCGCGGCCTCACCTCCGGCTTGACTACGGCGGCCACGCTGTTCGTCGTAGCATCCGTCGGGATGGCCGCCGGCGGTGGACTGTATCTCACCGCCATCTTTGCCACGGGATTGGTTATCCTGGCGCTCTTCATGCTGGGTCATGTGGAAGAAACATTCAACATTAAGCTGTTGATGTCACGCTTTGAAGTTGCCGGTACCAGCGTCGAAGAAATCAGCAACGAAGTCAACCGAATCCTTGAAAGTCACCACCGGCTGATGCAAAACACGCTTACGGGAAATACCGGGCAGCATGTGCGCCTCCAATTTGACGTCGAAGGCTATAACCGCGAGCAGAAGCAACTACTCCAGCAATTGAAGGCATCGACAGTGCTGCGCGGCGTGACCTCCCTTGGTCGGGTGGACCCCGAGTGAACGCGACCGTTCGCACCATCCCATTCGTTAAGGCCAGCGCATGCGGTAACGATTTTCTTTTGATTGACAGTGCCCTGGCCCCGCAGGATGTTGCCGCCTTCACCCGGCGCATTTGTGATCGCCACAACGGCGTCGGCGCTGACGGCGTCGAGTGGATGGCTCCGCACTTCACCGGGGATGTCGAAATCCGTTTGATCAATGCCGATGGTTCCGCTGCCGAGATCTCCGGCAACGGCACGCGCTGCGTTGCGGCCTACGTTTGCTCCCGGCTCGGCAAAGAACGAATTTCGATTCTGACCGGGGCTGGCATGAAGATTTGCCAACTGACCTCGCGCAATGAGTCGGACTATGAGTTTGAAATTGAAATGGGCGATGCTGTCGTGGAAAACGAACTCGTCCTCAAACTTGCCGCCGGGGAAGTGCGCGGCGTTCCCGTGTCGATGGGCAATCCGCACTTTGTCACTTTCGTTCCGGAGTTCGCCACAAACTGGCAGGCGCAGGCTGCGGAAATCCAGCGCCAACCGCACTTCCGGCAAGGCGTGAATGTGGAATTGGTCGCGGTCGACAGCAAGTACGATGTACGGGCTCGTTTTTTCGAGCGCGGTGTCGGAGAAACCCAGTCTTCCGGCACCGGTTCATGCGCATCCGCGGTCGCCGCGATGGCAACGGGCCGGGCAACCTCGCCGGTGAAAGTGCAGGCCCCTGGCGGCTCTCAGACTGTTCGTACTAACGGGAGTAAAGTTTTCCTGCGAGGTCCGGCGCGATTGGTGTGCCGGGGAGAGTTCTTCGTGAGTTGAACGGCTGGTCGAACGGTCCGCCGGTCGCTGCAGCTTGGATCCTATGTCGTCATCCGATCTTCCGCTCAACAAACCGCCTGCTCTTCGCTCCGGTGATACCGTGGGCATCGTCGCGCCCGCAAGCAACGTGAAACAGGCAGATTTCGCAGCGGGCTGCGATGCGCTGCGTCGAGCTGGATACCATCCGTTCTACTTCGATTCGATTCTGGATCAGGACCTATACTTCGCGGGATCGGTCGAGCGCCGGACGCGCGAGTTGGAAGAGATGTTCTTGCGCGACGACGTCCGCGCAATCGTCTGTGCTCGCGGCGGCTACGGTGCTAACTATCTGCTCCAGACTCTAGATTTCAAAAAAATCAAAGCGCATCCCAAAATATTCGTTGGCTACAGCGACATCACCACGCTGCTCACTCGTTTCACTGACGGCGGCCTCGTCACCTTCCACGGCCCGATGCTCGCGAAAGACTGGTCCCACGAAAGCGGCGTTGACCTGGCTTCCTGGCAATCGGCCCTATCGAAATCGGAGTCGTGGGATGTACCGACTGGCGCGAGCGTCACCGGATTGGTTGACGGCAGGGCCGAGGGCGTCTTATACGGCGGATGCCTCTCAATCCTGGTCGCATCGCTCGGCACGCCGTACGAGATCAAAACAGCGGGCAAGATTCTGTTCCTCGAAGATATCGCGGCCAAGCCATATCAGGTCGACCGTATGCTCATGCAGCTAAAACTCGGCGGCCACCTCAACGACGTCCGAGGTATTGTCTTCGGTGAAATGCTCGACTGCGTGCAGACGGCAAGTCAGGGTTACACTCTGCAAGAAGTCATCACCCGTATCGTCGGCGACCTCGGAGTGCCCGTGGCCTTCGGTGTGAAGTCGGGCCATGTCACGTCGGGTAACATCACGCTCCCCTTTGGAGTGCACGCAAAACTAACAGTACGAGGCGGTCAGGTCATGCTAAGCATATTGGAATCTGCCGTAGCGCTCTAAGTCGAACACGAAGAAATGAACGAGAAAAAACACATTCACCTGATCGGCATCTGTGGCACGGCCATGGCCTCTCTGGCCGGAATGCTGAAGCATCGCGAATTCCGCGTCACTGGCTCCGACGCCGCGGCCTACCCTCCGATGTCTGATTTCCTTCGCGAGTTGCGCATTCCCGTCGCGCAGCCATTCGCCGAAAAGAATCTTGATCCCAGACCCGATCTCGTCGTGGTCGGCAATGCAATGTCGCGCGGCAACGTGGAACTGGAGTACCTGCTCGACGAGCGCATCCCATTCTGTTCATTGCCACAGTTGCTTCACGACGAGTTTCTGCGCGGTAAGCAGGTGCTCGTCGTTGCCGGAACCCACGGCAAGACCACCACAACCTCCATGTTGGCCTGGATCTTCCATTCCGCGGGGCTGGATCCATCCTTCCTGATCGGCGGCATCGCTGAAAATTTCGGCTCCAGTTTTCATCTTGGCGCAGGCCAGCACTTCATCCTCGAAGGCGACGAGTACGACACCGCCTTCTTCGACAAGGGACCGAAGTTCCTCCATTACTTTCCCGACTCGGTGATTCTTACCTCGGTCGAGTTCGATCACGCCGATATCTACAAAGATCTCGACGCCGTCGAAACCGCGTTCAAGCGCCTGGTGAACCTGATTCCGCGCCGTGGACGCATCGTAGCCTTCGATGGTGTCGCAGGTAGCGCCACCGAGAGTCCAAGCTTGGAGCGCTGTTTGGCCAACGCCTTCTGTCCCGTCGAGCGCTATGGCGCAGGCGAGCGTGCCAACTGGAAAGTCACGAACCTGCGCTTCGAATCCACCCGTACGACCTGGACCGTTCTTCACGACGGGCAGCCATGGGCCGATCTCGAATTTCCGTTAGCTGGAGAGTACAACGTCTGGAATGCTACGGCGGCAGCGGCGCTCGCGGCCTCGTGCGGAATCTTCAAAGACAAAATCGCCGCCGCGCTGAAGACTTTTAAGAGCGTCAAGCGCCGTCTCGAAGTGAAGGCAGAAGTCAATGGCATCACCATCATTGACGACTTCGCCCACCATCCTACGGCGATCGCCGGAACCCTGAAAGCATTACGAGAACGTTATCCGGGATCGCGTCTGTGGGCGATTCTGGAGCCGCGCTCCAACACTCTACGTCGCCGCGTTCTGCAATCCGATCTGGCACATAGTTTGGCGCAAGCCGACGAAGTCATCGTGGCGGGCGTGTTCCGTTCCGAAGCCGTCCCGGAAAATGAGCGCCTCGAGTTGCCCGCCCTGGCCGCGGAGATCGAGCA
Source organism: uncultured Acidobacteriaceae bacterium (assembly GCA_963844525.1). Taxonomy (GTDB): domain Bacteria; phylum Acidobacteriota; class Terriglobia; order Terriglobales; family Acidobacteriaceae; genus Sulfotelmatobacter. The sequence goes on from CAWJOM010000001.1 coordinate 903,395, forward strand.
AAGCGGCTGCCGGACGCGACTTCTCGCGGACGCCGACGCCATCGTGCAGACGATCGCTCCCGAGATGCGCAGCGGAGACATCGTCGCTATTCTCTCCAACGGCGGTTTCGGCGGAATCTACGAAAAACTTCCCGCCCGTTTGCGGGAACTGGCGGGGAATCGATGAGGGTTCTCTCCGGTTTCAAGCGCCAAATCCTCTTCGGACTTATCTTTTCGCTCACTCTCTCCTCCATCTCACTGGCGCAATCGCCTGCTGCCGTCAGTTACACCGTCGCTCTCTCTGCGCCCGAGCAACATCTCGTCGAAGTGCAGATCATCCTGCCAGCCGGTGCCGCTCAACGCGAACTGCAACTTCCCGTGTGGAATGCCCTTTACCAGGTTCGTGATTTCGCCCAATACGTGAACTGGGTGCGCGCCAAGGATCGCTCCGGCAAGCCGCTTCCGGTGCGCGAACTCGACAAAAGCCGCTGGCAAATTCAAGACACAGCCGGCGGAGCGATCGTGAACTATCAGATCTACGTCGATTCCCCCGGTCCCTTTGGCGCGCAAGTGAATCCACATCACGCCTTCCTCAATCTGGCGCAGATTCTGATGTATCCGGTCGATGCTCGCGGCTCTCCGCAGAGCGTGCGCTTCAGCCACATCCCAGAAGGCTGGCACATTGCCACTCCGCTCGCACCCGGTTCAAACGATGAGTTCAACGCCCCGAACTATGACCGCCTCGTCGACTCGCCGGTCGAAATCGGCAGATTTCAGGAATCCGACTTCAACGAAGCCGGTGGCCACTTCCGCGTGATCATCGACGCCGACCCCGCCGACTACGATATGGCGAAGATTGTCGCGGCGCTGCACAGGATTGTCGCCGCCGCTACGAGTTGGATGGACGATCGACCATTCGGCACTTACACGTTTTTCTATCACTTCCCTCGAGGGCCGGCTGGAGGTGGTATGGAGCACGCTTACTCCACCGCCATCGAACTCAATGCCGACGTGGTGAAGCAATCTCTCTATCCTCTGACGGCCGTCACCGCGCATGAGTTCTTTCACCTGTGGAATGTCAAGCGCATCCGCCCGCAAACGCTCGAGCCCGTCGACTACACCAAGGAAAATTACACGCGCGCGTTGTGGTTTAGCGAGGGCGTGACCAGCACTGCCGAGGGCATCCTCCAGTTGCGCGGCGGATTGATCGAAGAGAAGCAATATCTATCCGGTCTGGGCCAGCAAATCACAGAACTTGAGCGCCGTCCCGCGCACCTGACGCAGTCGGCGGAAGAGTCCAGCCTCGACGCCTGGCTCGAAGGCGACGGATATTACCGGCGTCCCGAGCGCAGCATCTCGTACTACAACAAGGGCGAACTGCTCGGAGTGATGCTCGACCTCGCGGTGCGCGAAGCCAGTCACGGGCGGGCTTCCCTGCGCGAAGTGCTGCAATGGATGAACACGAACTACGCCAAGAAAGGCCGCTTCTTCGACGACTCCGAGGGAGTGCGAGAAGCCGGCGAGGCAGTCAGTCACGCCGACCTCTCCGCCTTCTTCACCAAGTACGTTGCCGGAACCGAGGAGATTCCCTGGGACGATTATTTTCGTTCGGTAGGGTTGCGCGTGGTTAGTATCCCTAATGCTTTGCCCGATTCCGGTTTCATCGCCTCCCGCAACTTCGATGGTCCTATGTCGGTCACGGCCGTCACCGCCGGCAGCGATGCCGAACATGCCGGCCTGCAGGTCGGCGATACGATTGTTGAGATTCAGGGCAAGCCCGCTGGTCAGGAATCCCGCCAGGAACTATCGGGGATGAATCCCGGAGACATGCTCTCAGTGAAGGTCCGTTCGCACCGCGGAGCAGAGCGCGACTTAAAATGGAAGATCGGCAGTCGCGAGGAGATTTCGTACGAACTGAGAGACCTCGACCAAGTCACCGCCGAACAGCGTGCGCGTCGCACGGCCTGGCTGAAAGGGGAAGCGCAGAGCGCGCCTGCGGCGCATGCAGGGGCTGGGAGCAAATGATCCGCACGATCATCATGCTGGTTTTCTGGGCGCTGGCCGCTCCTGTGGCCGCGCTCATCGGGTTCCCCGCGACCTTCATCATGGGCGATGTCCGCGTCTTATATCGCCTTTTCATGTGGGGCGCGTGGGCTGGCGTGTGGATCACCGGAGTCCGCGTCCAGACCATCGGGCTCGATCGCTTTGACCACTCCCGCAGCTACATCTTCATGACGAATCACGTTTCTAACCTCGACCCGCCGATTCAAATCCCGCTCATCCCCAAGCGCACGTCGGTGATGGTGAAAAAAGAATTGTTTAAGGTTCCCATTCTCGGCCGCGCCATGCGCATGGGATCGCTAGTTCCCGTGGATCGTGGCAATCGCGATGCCGGCATCGAAGCGGTGCGCGCAGCGAAATCAGTCGTCGAGCAGGGACTCAATATGACGATCTATGTCGAAGGCAAGCGATCGTTCGACGGCAAACTCTTACCTTTCAAGAAAGGCCCGTTCTATCTGGCGATGGAGTGCGGAGTTCCCGTGATCCCAATGACCATCACCGGGACGCACTACACGATGCCCAAAGCTCGATTTGGTATCAAACCGGGATTGGTGAAGGTGATTTTTCATCCGCCCATTGATCCGAAAGATTTCGGCAGCCGCGACTGCCTCATGGAAAAGGTTCGCGCGGTCATCGACAGCGGCCTACCGGAAGAATATCGCCAAACTGCGCCTGCTCCAGCCGAAGGCCGTGAGGAGCAAACCGGACCAGCCTACGCTTAATTTTACCTGTGCGCTTCTTCCTCTGTGTCCTTAGTGTCCTCTGTGGTTATTCGTTTTTGCTCTTAGCCCGCACAGCTCGCGCAATCTCGGGCAGTCGCGGAAGGATCGCAGAGTATTTCAGCCACAGCTTGTGATCGACGGCAGGCGCGCCGCTGACGAGCGCGCCAGCAGCAATATCGCCAGCCACTCCGCTTTGCGGCGTCACGATCGCATCGTCGCCTACTTTGCAGTGTCCGACTACACCAACTTGTCCCGTGAGAATGACGCGGTTCCCGATCTCCGACGATCCCGCAAGCCCGACTTGCGAGCAGAGCAATGCGTCCTCGCCGACCGTCGATCCGTGTCCAACCTGGACGAGGTTATCGACCTTCACCCCGCGTCGGATCCGCGTTTCGCCAACGCTGGCGCGGTCGATGCACGAGTTGGCCTGCACTTCCACGTCGTCTTCAACCACGACCGGAGCTGGTTGAGGAATCTTGTGCCAGTGTCCCTCGGCAGTCTTGGCGAACCCGAAGCCGTCCGCACCAATCACCACGCCGTTTTGGAGAAGCACGTTGTTTCCGATGCGGCAGTTCTCACGCACCACCGAGTGCGCATGCGCGAAGAAGTTGTCTCCAATCTTCACTCCACGATAGATGACAACATGTGCCAACAGCACCGCATTATCTCCGATCGTCACGTCTTCGCTGATTACCACATAGGGTCCAATGTGAGCATTCGCGCCAATGCGCGCGCTGGCCGGAACAATCGCGGTTGGATGGATTCCGGGCGCATACCGCAAAGGTTGATGAAACAGTTCGAGAGCGCGCGCAAAGGTCAGATAAGGATCCTTCGCCCGCAGCATCGCAGTTGCAACAGCAGGGAAGTCCTCGCCAACGATGACTGCGGAAGCCTTGGTGGTTCGCGCGGCTGACGAATACTTGGGGTTCGATACGAAGGTGAGATCTCCGGGACCAGCCTGATCGATCCCGTTCAGACCACCGATTTCGGTGTCCGGAGAACCGTTTTCAAGACGTGCGCCGAGGGCAGAAGCGATGGCAGACAATTTCATGGAGTTTGGAATGAGTTGCGCCCCAATCGTACCACCGCTGGTTTGCACTCCAGGCTCGCTGCGGGTTCCTGTTTTAGAACGCTCTCTCCTGAATGATAACTGCCCCTACCCTCCCCCATCGGTCTATTGGAATCATCGACGTAGCAGGAAAGCTCGGAAAAATCTATGGGGCACAATCACTTGCGGGCAAAATCCTGTGTTTAAAGGAGTTAGAGGGCTTCCTTGTTGTCAATGAGCTAAGGGTAAGCTCCGAGGATTAGCTAACAGGAAAGCGAAGTCAAGCAGAAAAGCTAAAAAGTGAGGTGAGCGTTCCGTTTTGGGAAGATCTCCGCGGAAGTTCAACCGCCTAAACCGTCGGCAGCATCGTGTCCCACCCTTCGCGAAAGGCGCGCGAAGGATGGGCACCCTCGTGGTTGATGGCTACTGAACCACCAGAGTGAAGGAGCTGGTGCTAACCGTTGATCCGCTTGTTGCGGTTACGAGTACCGTCGAGGTGCCGATCGGCGTCCCGGGATTTGGAGGCGGCAAATGGCTTCCACCACTGCTGCTGCCGCCCCCTCCGCAACTTGGGGCCACCACGAGTAACAGCAGGGTGAGCAGCAAGAACAATCCACGCACTCTTTGTCGCTTTCCTCCCACTAGAACGGTCGAGGCAAGAAGCAGTCCAATCCCCGCCGTCCACTGGCCGGGTAAGTATGGACGCTGTTGCGAACTAGCGGTGGGGGCCGTGGTCGTTATTGCGATTGCCACACTCGTGGTGTTCGCTGTGCCGGTGGTGGTAATCGTTGCGGGTCCGAACACACAAGCGGCCTTCGAGGGCAGACCGGAGCAGGCAAAACTGATTGTGCCCTTGAACCCGGTGGAATTTGAGATGCTGATCGAGGTGCTTCCCGTATCACCAGGGGTAGAAATCAATACGGTTGACTGCGCTGCGGGAATGGTCCCGTAGAATCCGGCCGCAATCGTGAACGACTGTGACTGCGTGCTGCTGCTCGGATTGAAACTCGGATCTCCGCTGTACGCCGCCGAAATCGTGTGCTTTCCGGTGTCGAAATTGAATACGCCATTGGGAGTGGCGGTATTACCCTGGCCATTTAAGGTGAACGTGCTTCCACCGGGAATCGCGCCGAAACGTATCGCTGAATGTCACTGTTCCCGTTGCGAATCCTTAGCCGGATTGCCCTGCGACATCTGCGCGAAGGTAAACGAAACTTCCAAACGGTCCGCCGGTGAAGGGAATCGAGTTTCCATTCTGGTCGGCCGTTAGGATCGAAAGGGTGGTTGTGCTGGGTTCAGGATTAACGGTAAAGGCCAAAGATGTGGCCGACATGCTGGGAGCGAATGTGTCGTCCCCCGCATAGTTGGCTCCGATAAAAGTGTTCCCTCCCGTAAGAGGTGCTAATAGTGGAGGACACCGAGCCTTCCTGCAATGGCCAGAATCCGGCGTTTAATACCGGCCCCCATCCGGAAGTGTAGGTCGTCAAGGACACATTTCCAGTCGGAACTCCCGTGCCGATGTTCGGTGCTACGCCAGCCGAGAAAGGAACAAGAGTTCCGTGTGTGATCGGCCGGCGTAACCGTCAAAGTCGTCGTGGTGGGATTGAATGTCATTGTGCTCCACTGATTCACCAGGTTAGTGACGTTGACAGATCCCAGTCCGGTGGTCAAATCATAGCCCGCAGTTGCCTGATAGTCGGTGCCCGCCTCGCCCGGGACAGCGTTGTTGCCGACGGTAACATCGTTGAAAATACAAGTGGCGGCTGGCGGAGTCGAAGCATTGGAACCATTACACTGCGAAGGGTAGGAGGTCTGAGTAGCCGCCAGTCGATACAGAGTGTAGTTCGGCGAGACCCAGACGCATGAATATCTAGATCCTGTGTCGGCTTCCTATTGATACCAACGACATAAAACCTGCAAACGAGGGCGCCGATGCCGAAGTCCCGCTGATGAAGTAGACAGAAGAACTGACCTTGAGCTGTCCGGTTCGCACGAACCCTCGAGACATAGGAGGTAGGGGTCATGTCCTGCAGCGGTCAGAGAGACGTCAGGCAGGTCGCGTACACCGTCGTCAGGAATTCCCTCAACCCCATATTGCCAATTGGGTTTCGGAACTCCCGGTGTTGTTCCGCCGAATCCACCACCGACGATTTCCCGCGCTGGCTCCGCCGCTGCCCGACCAAAGACCATTGTCAGACTGCTTTCATTCCACGTACTTCTGGGATGTACGAAATCGCGGTTTCAGAAGCGGTGCGGTCGAGGTCCAATATTTGCCGGGACCCCATTTCGTTGAACACCGTACCCCCGACCGCGACATTGAAAGCAGTCGATGCTAGATAGTTGACAGAAATGGGGTTAGTAGCTGGCGGAGAGCCATTGGGATCGTCGCAACCTGCGGAGCCATCATCGCCGGTAGAAACAATGTAGGTAATGCCTTGCGCTGCGGCTTGCTCCGCCATTTCCCTTTGACCCGCCAATTGTGCGTCAGTCGCATATAGTTCGCAAGCGCTGAAGCTTTCGGTCATAATATCCGCGAAGTCGTTTTCGATGATGTAGGCTTCAGAAAGATCGATGCCGTCCGTCGTATTCGTAGTCGCGGAGACCACTAGATTCCACTCTGGATCCGGCGCGAGTGCTCCCGACCACGTCGAGTCCAGAGTAGCTTCCGCCTCTTCGCCACCGCCCAAGTCGCCAGGGTCCGGGCCATTTACGAGGACGTTGAAATCGTCAGCTCCGAAAGTATTGTTGCCATGCGCCGAATTGTCGTGAAAGTCCGAGACGTCTTCTCCGTTACCGAAGAGATTGCTCCGCCCAACGACTCCAATCGTAGCTCCGCCGGTGATATTGTCGCATAAACCGGGTTGATGTTGTAGATGACAGCGTAGTCTTCCGGCGCCAAGGCATTGATTGCCGGCTGGCCGCCCTGTGCTGGGAATGTCACTTGCGGCCTGCTCTTTCCTCGAACGATCTTGGCAGGGATAGCTTCTCCGGTGAAATGAATCGCCGGCTTCTTGATGAAGTTATGCAGCGTCAGTACCCCCGCCACCGCGGGCGTCAGCGCGCTCGGAATCATCGGGTCTTTTGCGTTTGCCCAGTGCTGCTCTCCGTTCACGATGTATTTGTGGATCGTGGTATGGAATGCTTCCTGCACCTGTCCTGCAGTGCCCGAGAACTCCAGCACCGTGCGCCCTTTGGTTGAGCCCACTTCGAATCCATGCGACTGTAGCCACCCGGTGATGGCCTGCAGGTCGCTGTCGGTCGGGCCGAATTGCTGGCCATACTGTTCGGGCGTTAGCCACTTGTGGTAGCTTGGCGACGCTTTACTCTGCTGGTCGTCGAGCAGCCTGCGCAGGGTGGTCTCCTGTTCAGGGCTGCGCTTCAGCACGAGCAGCATACGCTGCATCGGCAAGCTCGCGGGAGCCTTGCCGAGATCGAACTGGGGCCGCGCCAGAGGATGCGTATTGCCTTTCAGCGTGGTGAGTTGCGCCTCGTCCACAGCCTGGGTGATTAGCGGACGTACTGGCGCTGCTGGTTGTGCCGCATTCTGTCCCTGCAGCGATGCACAAAGCATCAAGGCGAGGACCAATGCTGTGACAAGAGTGAAGCGGATGGCGGATGTGGTAGACGAAATCCTGGGACGCGACTCTGGGATCGCTCGCATGGCAAACGCACCTGTGATCGAGATAGACGGAATCCACTGGGAGATTGGTCGAGCAGGAGGAAGGAATGGGCCCGATTGTCTCTCTGCAGGCTCACGGCCTGAGTGGACACCACACACTACCTGAAGTCGACGCCGATTTCAACGGATTTCATTCTGACCTGGAGCCGGCCCAAGATTTGTCAACAGCCTACCCATGGCCCGGTTCGGAGCTCTTACGGACCCACCCCGGGCTCGCGGACAAGGTGTTCCGCGTCATCGTGATGCCCGCCTTCATCGGAGAGTTCGGCACCTGCCTGTGGCTTATCGTGAGAGGATTGAACGTCGCGAACTGGGACGAGCGGGTGCGAATGGGGCCAGTGATTGAGGGGCCGGTGGCTTAGGTTCGTGGAACTCCAGAATGCGGCCGGCCTAGGTTTGCCGTTGGCGGTTGCCCCACTCTTCCCGCGGTTTTTGCGGGAGGGTGGGCTTTCGATAACGTTGTCACCGCGCCCAGCCATTTCCCCGTCTGCGGCAGTATCTCTGGCGGCGGAGGGGCTAACAGTTTCAACCGCCGGTGGAAGCTAAAGGTGATGAAGTACCGGCAGCCCTGATTTTGACAACGGACTGGCTTGACGTGCCTTCCTTGCCGATTCTAATTCGCGCGAAGGCCCACCCTCCCGCAAAAAGCGCGGGAAGGGTGGGGCAACCTTGTTTTGGGAATCATCGAAAGGATGGGCCAGCCCCCTACCTGATCAACAGCTTCGGCCAACTGCTTTTCCCCGCGCTCGCGGATAAAGTGTTCCGCGTCATCGTAATGCCAGCATTCATCGGAGAGTTCGGCACCTGCCTGTGGCTGATCGTGAGGGGATTGAACCTCGCGAAGTGGGACGAGCGAGTGAGAGTCGGACCGGTGATTGAGGGGCCGACGGGAGGGTAAGGTGCGCAGGTCTACGCGACCAGTCGTGCAAGGTGGAAGACCGCTATTTCTTCCTCGGCCTGAAGTAGATGTCATGCGTAGCGAGAGCCATGTCGTGTAGCGAGTGCCCGCCCCGGATTTCGAACTCAGCTGACGCCCTCTCGTAGATATGGTATGGCTCGAGTTCTCGATCGGAGAGCATTATTACTCTAGTTCTCCTGCCTCCGTCGTTCGCGCGTCGGCAATTCTCGATATCATCTGGCGTAAAATTAGCCGTTTTGGAGAAGATGATGTAGCACTCGAGTCCTCTCTTGGAGAGCGCGTCTGAGACAGCAGCCAGCTTCCTTGCATCGTCAGCCGTGATGGATCCGCCAGCGTCCTTGCACTCGCCTATAGCCAGCACCGTATCGTTGCCATCTTGCGTAGCGATGAAGACGTCAGTTTCGCAGCGCTCAATATCGGCTCCTACGGGTTCGAGAGTCATATTTGGTAGAAAGAGCGATTTCCCGTGCCAGGAGTGAATATGAGTATGGAGTTGCTGTAGTGTCAGCGCGACAGGAATGCTTCCTTCCTGGTGATTATCTTTTCCGAATATCCCGGAGCGCCGATACTTCCAGTCGCGAGTTTTAAGCTGCCGTAGCACGTTGAACCTAGCACCGCAGACCTCGCAGGTTGTCGTTGTGGAAGCATTGTCGAGGCTGATCCAGAAGGGTAGTTCGCAAGTTGGGCAAGTCAAGCTGAGACCTGCCCGGAACACCCCTCGATCAAGCAAGTAGCCAAACACATCGTCCGGTTTGAGTTTTGTCGACCAACCGCGTTCCTCGATGAAGAGGTTTTCATAGTCTCCAAATCTAGGCTTGCCAGTTTCTGGGTCACGGTTTCCGATCAGTCTTATGGCCTCGGTACGATCAAATTCTTCTAGGGGGTTGTATTTGCTAATCAATGCCCGGACGCCGGAAACCTTTAGCACTCTGCAACCTTGGAGCCCACCAAGTTGAGAGATGAGCCGCGACGCAATGCGGCCAGGATGACTTGGGCTGGCCCCTATCCCGGCAAGTTCGAGGAGTTTCTTGGCGAGCTCTGCCTTCCTTAGCGACGTAAGGCTTAAGGTTTCGCTGCCAACCTCGGAAATTACGCCGACTCCATCGATTTCACTCCGGGTGCTGCGTCCACTAAGGAGGATCTGCTGGCCGTACCAAAAGTTAAGCTCCGGCACGAAAGGAGTCCAAAAAGTGCTCCACTCATCCGGGTCCTCAAGGGGTGCTTCTACCGAAACGACGAGATGTTCGCGCGAGAATTCTCTAGGTTCGAAGGGTTTCTCGGGAAGTTGGAAGGATAGCGTAGGCCTCCCGAAACGCTCGGCTACTGTTCCCAACACGGACTTTCTTTGGAAATAGTGAAGAGGTGGTTCGATCCCCGCCCCGATGTCGAATCCTTCTATTTCTCGGAAATGTGGCACGTCTTCCGTTGAAAACTCCAATGCGGCGACTGCGGACTGAGATCGGCTCCAAATCGGGATCTTGTCCTCGTCCCAGCCGAAGCTCGCATACGAATGCGTTTGCTGGCGATGTGCTTCGTACGATTTGAGAATATTGCCCAAATGCGCGCCTCGAATTTCGTTCATGCGATCTGCATGCGCGGGGTCGAGGAAGATGACATCCAGGTCGGCAGCCTGTAGGTTCCAGTAGTTGACCACGTCTTCGAAGTTAGTTGTATCCCCAGCATAGAACCCGATTGTCGAGCGGGTTGGAACACGATCCCAGACGAGGTCAGCGGCGCCGACGTCGGCGATTGACGTACGACTGATCAACTGTGCCGGGAGCATCTCACTCTTTCGCGCTTTATATGTAAATGCTCCGATGTTTGCAAGAAAGAATCCCTCGTAGTCGCGAATTGTCCCGTCCGGATAGGGGAGGCCTCCGAATGTGGCGAGCAGGATGTCAGCAAGCGGGTCGTCATCGTCCCAGTGAACAATTAGGTAGTTGCTTGATTCGAACCCCTGCAGCGGGGCGTCGGCGGTCGCATCTGTCTTGCCCTGAGGCCGCAGTCCCTTCGCAATCTTGATTAGCGGATGCGAGATGTCGAGGAAGCCTGGAGCGCCTTTGCCAGGTCCATCGAAAAGGCCGTCGCCCATTAGCGGCCATCCCAGCGAGCTGAATCCCTTTGTAAATTCGACTGCCTCGGGGCTCTCGTTGACAGGGAATAGAACGTCGACGCGGAATTGTGTTGCGAGCTTCTTTGCGGCCGTGAGCCCAACTGGGATGATAGGGTTGAACTTCCCGCCCCAAAAGATGTGGCTAAGCCTCAGGGCAACCCGGAGGTCATCCCAGTTACCTGGCCTGACACACCAACCGATGCGGACAGGACGATAGCGCATCCTTAAGCTAAGGTTCGTAAAGTTGGCCATAAGCCCAACGCCTCAATTAGGCGACATTCGCGCGGCACCCTTAACAATAATGCGGTCCCGCTGGCCTTTAGCGTTGTCGCCTCGTGCCTTGGCTTCGGGAAAGGCTCGCGCTACTCTTCGAACATCGGTACCTGCCGCTGGTCCTCGGTGCCACCGCGACGCTGGCGGCGGGTGGCGCCGATCACCGCTAGTACGGTTAGAGATTCCAGAGCGGTTCGCGGAACGAAGATGCGCTGCGTGTTCGAGCGCTGGTCTGGAGGGTTGACGAGAAATCCTTCGGGCGTGGTTTGGGTCAGGTCGGCGGGCATGAGGCCTTCGAGGATCTCGCTGTCTTTAAAGCGCAGGCGCACCCACAGGCCTTCTGACCGCGGACGGGAAGTGAACGTCTTGCGGGTCAGCGATTCGGCTTCTCCGAACTCACGCACGAAGTAGACGCCCTTGATCTCGCGCAGGTCCATCGCGATGACCGTTCCGGAAGTGTTCAGCAGTTCTAGTTTGCCCTCGTTCACGAACTGCGAAGGCGAGACATAGCCGGAGACGGAGTCGCGGTCCATCTTGCGGACGATCACTTTTTTGTGCGTTGAGGGCATATTTGGTGCGATCGAGCCAAAGGGGCTAAAGCCCAATTCCTATTCGTACGCTTACGCGGCGCTAAAGCGCCGCTCTTCCACGAATTCCCAGCGCGCTAAAGCGGCGATCTTTCACGAATCCCACAGCGCTAACGCGGCCTCTGTTCCACGAAACTACGGGCTTAAGAGTTGTGCGTGAGACCTTTTCTTTCGCCCCTTCGGGGCTTGTTCTTCGCCCTCTTTCCTCCCACGGCTCGCGCCGTGGGCTGCATTCTTGCGCCGCTTCGCGGCTGAGAGCAGAAACTCTTCTACCAAGTTCCAGGAATTCAGTTCTCACGCATAGCCAAGATCCCCGCTCTTCGACGACTTTCGCGCGGCGCTCAAGGGCCGCTCTTACGCCACGTTACCCATCGCACTGAGGCGCTGATCTTCCACCTGATTCTCGCACCTTTTCCGCGAAAACCGGCGGAATCCGCCTTGGCAGTAGCCAAAATGTAAACGTTGTGGTATTTTCTTTAGCTTGCCGCAAAGTTTCCACTTCGCATAAGTACTTTATATTCGGCCACTTGCATCCGGGTGGCTGAAGGGCCCAAGAGTGTAGTGCCCAGGCTGTGGAAATCTTGTGGAAAGTTTGGCTCGTCCGTCCCGGCTCAGATGGCGATTTGACCTCCAATCGCCGCCGAAATCCGGTCCCGACCGCCGCTTGAAAGCGAATGGCTGATTACATTTACACGATGGAAATCCGGTTGACGCCGGACCAACTGAAGGGCGTCGGACTGGTGCAAGACGTAGCCCGCGCCGCGGGCATGAATCTCTACCTAACCGGCGGCGCGATCCGTGACATCATCAGCGGATTTACTATCCGCGACCTCGATTTCACCGTCCAGGGCAATCCTCTCAAGCTCCAAAAAGAACTGGAGAAGGCCGGCGCGAAGATCACCGCCGTCGAAGAGGACATGCGCACCATCTTCATCTCGCTGCCCGGCAACGCCCGCGCCGAGATCAGCATGGCGCGCACCGAGCGTTTCGAGAAGACGGGGAAGCCGCCCATCGTCACGCCGGCCACGATTCACGACGATCTGCGCCGCCGCGACTTTACCGTCAACGCCATGGCGCTCTCGCTCAATGAAGGATCGCGCGGCCTGTTGCTCGATCCCTTCAACGGCGTCGCGGATATCGAACTGAAAGTCATCCGCATTCTGCATAATTATTCGTTCCTGGAAGATCCTTCGCGCCTCATCCGTGCCACGCGTTTCGCCGCCCGCTTCCACTGGTTGCTCGAAGAGCGCACGCAGGCCCGCTACGACGCCGCGAAGGAAGGGAAGTACATCGACCACATTCTGCGCACGTCAATCGGCCACGAAATCGCCGCGCTCGCGCATGAGGATGATCCGCTGCACGTGGTGAAGACGCTCGAGAAGGAAGGCTGGCTGACGATCCTGCACGACCACTGGACGCTCGCCAAGGTCGATGTCAACGGGATCACGTCGCTGATGAAGACACGCCAGCAGATGGTCGACATGGGATACGCTCCCGACGCCGGGCCGGCCGTCATGTATTTTCTGACGTCGCACTTCTCCGACAAAGAAGTCACGGATCTCCAGAAGTTGATCCCGCGCAAAGATCTGGTCGAAGCCTGGCGCGACATTGAAGATCACGCAAAGGAACTCGCCAAGCGCCTGATGGGCAAGGAAGCCGCGACGCCATCGCGCACGTGGCAGTTGCTGTCATCGGCGCGGCCCGAGATGGTGCTGTTCCTCGCCGTAACGGCAAAGCAGCAGTCAGTCGAACAGAAAATCAAGAACTACCTCACCAAGTGGCGTCAGGTACAGCAGAAGATTCCGTTGCCCGAAATGACGGAGTTGCTCATCACGCCGCAGTTGCCGGAGTATCCGAAGCTGGCGCATGACGTGTTCATGCTGTTGCTCGACGGCAAGCTGCGTTCGCGCACCGAAACATTGAAATTCCTGAAGCCGTTTGCGCCTCCGCCGCCACCTCCGCCGCCCGCACCGCGGCGTGGACGTGCCGCGAAGGCCGCCGCCGAAGCGCCCGCGGCAGTGGCTGCGCCAGCCAAGCCCGGTCCAAAAGGGAAGAAGGGGAAGGCTGCTGCCGTCGTGGCTGCGCCTGCTGCTCCGCCCGCAGCCGCGCCGGCGAAGCCGCAAGCGAAAGCTCCGGAAAAAGCCAAGCATGCTAAGCCGGAACCCGCGAAACCTGCTGCCAAGCCGGCACCAAAGCCCGCAGCGAAACCGGCGAAGAAGGCCGCTCATAAAGCGCCGCCAAAGCAAAGCAAGCCGAAGAAAAAGAAGTAAGGCTTTCGCTCACCCTCTTGGGGCAACGGGAGGGTGTCCATGCGCGGACATCATGCTTCGAATCTGGACGGTTTTCCCGAACGTGGATTTGTTTTCTGACGCCCAGGTCTCGACGCCACAGTCACTTAAACCCAAACGTCGTTTGGGCAATCAGATGCAATCGACCCGGCTAGCGCAACTCGCGCCGAGGGAATGCCATGCCCTTCCGTGACCTCAGGATCGCAGTCCGACACTTGTTGAAGTCGCCCGGTTTTTCCGCCACGGCAGTGCTGATGCTAGCCCTCGGAGTCGGCGCCACCACCGCGATCTTCTCCATTGTCGAAGGAGTGCTGCTGCGCCCCTTGCCGTTCCCGCACTCCGAGAGACTGGTGCAGCTCGCCGACATTCTGCAGGGCGCGGACGTCGGGGGAAACGGCGAGGCCGGTGTGACCGCTCCGGACATTCAGGCATACACCCGCGATACGCACAGCTTCGAAAGTCTGGGCGGATATACGCAAACTGGCTACGAACTCTCTGGCATCGGCAACCCGGCACAGGTGACTGCTGCCCGGTTATCCAGCGGAGTCTTTCCTGCGCTGCAAGTCGAGCCGCTCATGGGCCGCGTGTTTACCCAGCAGGAAGATGAGCACAGAGACCAGGTCGCGATTCTCAGTTACTCGCTCTGGCAACACCGACTGCACGGCGATCCGCGTGTGCTGGGAACCAAGATTCTGCTCGACCGCAAGCCCTACGAAGTCATCGGCGTGATGCCGCGCAACTTCGAGTTCCCTATGGCTCCGGGACACATGAACAGCGCGGAGCTGTGGATCCCGATGAGTTTCCGGGAGGAGGAACTCGGTGCGGGCGGGGCCGCCGGCTGGAATTTCAATATGGTAGGACGCCTCAAGCCGGGAGTTACCGCGGCGCAAGCGGAAAGTGACGCGCAGCGAGTGGCCGAGGCAACGATGCGCAGCTATCCGCCGTTCATGGCGAGTCTGCACATCCGCGCCGTAGTTCGTTCCATGCACGAAGAGACCGTGGAGCAGGCCCGCCAGCTCGTGCGCACGTTGTTTCTGGCGATCACGGTTGTGCTACTGATTGCCTGCGCCAACCTGGCTGGTTTGCTGCTGGTTCGGGCCATCCGCCGCCGGCGCGAAATCGCCATGCGCCTGGCGCTCGGAGCGCGCCCTGGAGTTCTGCTGCGGCAAGCGATCCTGGAAAGCCTGGTCCTGAGCGTGAGCGGAGGCCTGCTCGGTTTGGCCCTGGCAGCGATCGCTTTACGCGTCGGCATCCGCTGGCTTCCCGAGACGCTGCCCCGCATCAACGAAATCGGCCTCGATTGGCAGGTCGTGACTTTCGCGATCACTTTGGCAGTGATGACTGGAATCATCTGCGGTCTGGCTCCGGCGTTTGCCGCGTTGCGTACCAGCGTGAATGAAATTCTGAAAGATGGTGGACGTTCCGGCTCAGCCGGCGGTGGGCACGCTCGCCTGCGTTCCGCGCTGGTCATCGGCGAAATCGCCGTTGCTCTGGTTCTTCTGGTCGCTTCCGGATTGCTGCTGCGGAGCTTCGAAAAAATGCGAGCTGTCGATCTCGGCTTCCGTCCCGACCACACTCTGACCGCCGCGTATTCCTTGCCGCGCATCCAGTACTCGACCCAGTCGGCTGTCGACGGATTCAATCATGACCTGCTTCGGCGCCTCGAACAACTTCCGGGCGTAGCGTCCGCCGGCATCACGACCTTCCTGCCGGCCTCGGGCAACTTCAGCAATTCCACGTTTGTCGTCGACGGGTACGTTGCTGCCAAAGGCGCGAACATGAACCTGGCAACATTTATCGCGGTGCATGGAAATTATTTGCAGGCCATGGGAGTTCCATTACTGGCGGGCCGCCTCTTCACTCCGTCCGACACTGCCGATACTCAACTGGTCGCGATCGTCGACCAAAAACTCGCCCAGCACTACTGGCCCGGTGCCGATCCCATTGGAAAACGCATTCGGTTGGGAACGCCAGAAGTGCAGACTCCGTGGCTGACCATCGTCGGGGAAGTTGCCGATGTGAAGGAAAACTCGCCCGACGAGCCGGCCAAGGAGGAGTGGTATCAACCGGTCGCGCAGTTTGAAAAGTCGCTGGGCCAACTCGGCTCGCCGACCGATCTTCAGGGCAACAACGCGTACGTCGCCTTCCGCACCGCGATGGATCCCGCACAGGTCACGAAGGCCCTGCGTGAGACAGTCCGCGCCCTGGATGCGCAACTGCCGCTGTCCCAGGTTCAGACGATGGAGCAGGCGGTTTCCGATAGCGAAGAGCCGCGCCGTTTCAATACCGCGCTCATCTCTGCTTTTGCCGGTGCAGCCGTGCTTCTCGCGGCGCTGGGAATCTATAGCGTAATTGCGTTCTCCTCCGCTCTTCGCGTGCAGGAAATGGCCATTCGAATTGCCCTGGGCTCGCAGCGGTCCGGAATTCTGAGACTCGTTTTTGGTTCTGCCGCCAAACTCGCGCTCGCAGGATGTGTCGTGGGATTGCTGGCCGCGGCTGCGGCCTCGCAGGTGATGCAAACTTTCCTGTTCGGCGTAAGCCCATTCGACCCGCTGGTTTTGATTCTTGCTGCTGCCTTCGTGTTACTGCTCGCTTTGGCGGCTGCGTTCCTACCGGCGCACCGCGCCGCATCCATCGATCCGATGAAGGCCCTGCGGACAGACTAATCGCCAGCCTCGCCGGTTCCATGAAAAAGGCTGTCCAGAGGGCCGGCATGGCCCAGTCGTCGTAAACGAATCGCGCTAAGCTCGAGATGCACGTCACGGAAGTCGCCTGATGTCATCGTCCGTGGTGCCCACGCTTCGAACATCGCGAAGCGTGGGGCAGCCGATTCATGGTGATGCAGGTGGCCACCTTTGATCTCTCAGCTAGTATTCTGAAATGTGACTGCTACATCGAACACAACCTCCAAGAGCCCGTTTCGAAGGCCGTCGCTCCGATCTCTCTCCTTCCGCTCCGCGATTCGATGGCTCGTCATCGGCGTGGTGCTCCTTTGGTCTTTGGCCGCGCTGACCCTTTTAGCTGCCCGGTGGATCGATCCTCCGACCACTGCGGTGCACATGCAGCGCCGCTTCCAGTCCTGGATTCACGGCACGCCCTATCACGAACGCTATAAATTCATTCCGCTCCGGCAAATGTCGCCCGATCTGCAGCACGCTGTCGTCGCCGCTGAGGACTCGCGCTTCTACCAGCACCATGGATTCGACTGGCATGAGATCCACATTGCCGCCGAAGACGATTGGGAAGGCGAGCGCACGCGCGGAGCTTCGACGATCACGCAGCAACTCGTAAAGAACCTGTTCTTCGGAACCGGCCGCTCTTTTCTTCGCAAGGGCGCGGAGGCCACGCTGGTCCCGGTGGCCGAGTTCGTCCTCGGCAAACAGCGCATTCTGGAGATCTACCTCAACGTCGTCGAATGGGGTCCGGGCATCTACGGGGCAGAGTCGGCGTGTCTTCACTACGACGGAGGCCCTGCGCGGAACGTCGGCCGGGAACAGTCGGCGCGCCTCGCTGCAATTCTCCCGGCTCCCCTGAAGCGGCGTCCCGAGCGCATGAACAAGTACAGCGCGATCATCCTCGAGCGGATGAGCCAGATGGGCTGGTAATGGTGTCAGTGTCGAGAGCCGAAGTGCGCACGGTGGAGAGCAGTTGGGACACTCCACAGCCGGCGCGACCGATCAGGGCGTAATTTCAAACACGATGCCTGAGTCGTTCACGCCTCCGCTCGCGGTAGTTCCAAAAACTTTTCCGCGATTCAGGATTACACCGGCATAAGGCTGCTTGCCGTCCACGCCATCGGGAAACTTAAAATTGAAGCGGTGCAGTACGCTCTCTTTCCAGTAGCCAGTCTTCGTCGGCGAGAGCATGAACACCGATCCCATCGCGCTGATTGCGCCGAACTGGGCCGCCGCATAAAGATTGCCCGCGGCGTCGAATACGACCGGACCGATCGGACTCGCGCCATCTTTGCCGTTCATCTCGTGCAAAGTTTTCTCATTCCAGACACCGTTCGCCCCTTTTGTCAGCTGGAAAATGGTGCCATAACCATCGGGATCGCCTCCGATCGATGTTGTGCCGTAGAGATTCCCGTTCTTGTCCAACGTCAGGCCCGAGGTGGGCGCGATTCCGTCGGCACCGTTGAAGCTGTGAATGATTCCCTCCTTGTACGTGCCGTTGTGGGGACCTAACTCAAACACTGCGCCATCTCCGTACGCGCCTCCCAACTGTGTATTTCCATAAAACTTCCCCTCGCGGTCCATGACGACGCCTCCCTTCGGCCCATCACCGTCAGGCCCACTGATTGAGCCCGGAAAGGAATAGAGGATTGTCTCGGTCCAACCGTCGGGGCCAGGGCTCAGTCTGAAAACCGTGCCTCCGAGGAGCGTCTCGGTCCCACCTCCATTCGTGGTGCCGTAAAGGCTTCCCTGATTGTCAAAGACTAGATTCGATTCAGGCGCCGTCCCGTCGCCGGGGCCTCCGAAATCATGCAGAATGCTTTCGCTCCAGGTCCCGCTGGTGGAGGGACTCAACTCGAAAACAATTCCGGCATCGAAGGCTCCCCCCGTAACGGTGGTCCCGTACAGATTTCCCAGCTTGTCGAAAACAACCGCTCCCTCCGGCCCATCCCCGTCAGGGCCGCTAAAACCGTGCAGCACCGTTTCCTGCCAGCCGTCCGCTGTAGGAGAAAGCTCGAAGATACAGCCTTGCCCACCCGGACCTCCGCGATTGGTCCCGCCGTAGAGGTTTCCGTGGGCATCAGCAATAAGCGGGGTGTCAGCGAGTCCGCCGCAGTCGGGATCGGGCGCGAATGAGTAGAGCACTCGCCCCGAGACTGAGCAACCACGACGGTAGAGAGCGAGCAAATTGAAAGCGCTAAAGCAGTCAGGAGGGCGCTAGATGTGCGGAACTTCGAAGGGCGCATGCTTTCTCCTCGCACGTGCGGCGGCAAAAGAGTCAAACACATATAGGCCAATTGTCGGGATATTGCCATCAGGTATCGACCCTAGCGGACATTACTCGGCGGGTGCTAAAAGCTGTTGCTCTAAGCCCTTTTGGCCCGTATGATGTGGCGCGCTGGGGAGCGTGTCGTCGCGATCAAGCAAATCCACTCACAAATGAAAAAGGTCGGGAAAATTCTGCTCATCTGCGTCGGCCTGCTCTGCATCGTCGTGGCAGGCGTCATCACCTTCACCATTGGATGGAGGCCGTTTCTCGGTCCCAAAAAGCGCGCGCTGACGGCTCGGCAGTTCGAGCGCACTCCGGAGCGGCTGGCGCGCGGGGAATATCTGGTACATGCGTTGTTGGGCTGCGAAGACTGTCACTCTCCGAAGGACTGGACGCAGGACGGCGCCCCGGTCGTGGCAGGTAAGGAACTGGCCGGGCAGGCGTTGCCGATTCCCGGATTTCCTGGGATCATCTCCGCGCCGAACTTGACGCCGGATCCCGAGACTGGCAGCGGCCGCTGGAGCGATGATCAACTGGCGCGCGCCATTCGCGAAGGCATCAAGCACGATGACACGATCCTGTTTCCCATGATGCCGTATAGCGAGTACAAAGACCTGGCGGATGAAGACCTGGCTTCTGTTGTGGTGTTCCTGCGGTCGCTGCCTCCAGTGAAGAACCCTCTACCGGCGACCGAGATCAATTTTCCGGTGAAGTATCTGGTGCGCAGCGCGGCCGAGCCGGTGCTCGAGCCGGTGCGCAGTCCGGATCCTTCCAGCCAGGTTGCGCGCGGGAAATATCTTGTGCGCATGGGGTGCGGTTGTCACAACGTCGTCGACAATTTGGGGTATGCCGGCGGAGATCATCTGGCCGGACCTTGGGGTGAAGTCACCAGCGCCAACCTTACACCGGACCCTTCCGGTATCAGCTATTTCAACGAAGCGACCTTCATCACCACGCTGCGCACAGGTTACGTCGGCGCGCGGAAGTTGAACTCGATCATGCCCTGGGGCGCATTCAAGGGCCTCACTGACGACGATCTGAAAGCAATCTTCAGCTATCTGCGGACCCTCCCGCCCGTGAAGCACCGAGTGGACAATACATTGGCGGCGACCTACTGCAAACTCTGCAAACAGAAGCATGGCGGTGGCGACCAGAACTGAGCCGAAAAGTTAAGCCGATCGTACAAAATTTGACAAATTCGCCCTTGGGATCGGGCGTATACTCGGCGTATGCGTCGACTGTTGGCCATCTCGGCGTTCGCGCTTTTCCTGGCTGTGCCGCTCTGGGCGCAGAGCGGCGGCGGACACGCTGGCGGCGGACACGCCGGTGGCTTCGGTGGGCACGCCAGCTTCGGCGGCGGACGCAGCGGTAGCTTTAGCGGAAGTCACATAGGCAGCGGCCGGGTCTATGGCGGGACTCGCTCCGGCATGATGGCTCCGCGCGGCTTCAATCGGTCGTACTCCACCTCGCGCGCCTACCCGCGCAATTACTCTCACGGTCCGTACCTGCACAATGGCTTCTACGGATCGCACTTCCACACCTACAGATTTCGCACGTACGGAATCCGCAACTATTGCTACGGTTATGCTTGCCGTGGGTACGGATATCCGTGGGCGTACAGCGGTTTCTACAATCCATACTGGTGGGGAGATTCCGGTTCCTCTTACGACGCGGACTACGAGCGTGACCGGGCCGTCGCCAACGAGATGAACCAGCAGAGCTTGGAAGAGCAGCAGATGCGCCGTCAGCAAGAGGCGGATGGCGATCAGGATTCCTATGCGCGCTCTGCGCCGCCGCAACGTCCCGCACAGCGCGAGGCAGAAGGCGCGCCAGTCCTGCCGCCTACGGTCTTGGTGTTCCGCGATCAGCGCAAGCAGGAAATCCATAATTTCGCGATTGTCGGGCAAACGCTGTGGAACTTCGCGCCGCAGCGCACTGAAAAAATTCCACTATCGGATCTTGACTTGCCTGCGACCGCTAAGGCCAACGACGACCGCGGCCTGACATTTCGTGTTCCCGCCCCCGGCGAAGCCCAGTAGCCCGCCTTCCTCAAGACTGGCGTCACCCCACTTACCGCACCATTTCGCCTTTCGCTGCATCCAACACTGCATTCGCCCCTGCATTGTTCCTTTTTCGTGGCAGGGATAGTACATTGAAATCAAGCGTTTAGGTCATGTACGAAGGGTCCCGGGGAACCTCCAGAAACACGGGGTGAACTCCCGGAATATCCCTGTCCGGATGCTAAAATTACAGAATACCCACTATGCCTTTAAAAACACTGTTTCTGAATCCTCCCTCCTTTGAAAACTTCGACGGAGGCGCCGGCTCTCGTTGGCCCGCCACGCGCGAAATCGAAAGCTTCTGGTATCCGGTTTGGCTGGCTTATCCGGCGGGGATGCTGGAGGGCGCGCGGTTGCTGGATGCGCCTTCGCATCATGTGTCGGGCGAAGAGACGATCAACATCGCCAAGGGATACGAGTTCCTGGTACTGTTCACTTCGACGCCGGGATTCCCGGGCGACATCCTGCTCGCGCGGGCGATTAAGAAGGTGAATCCCAGTATCAAGATTGCGTTCGTCGGGCCGCACGTGACTGTGCTGCCGGAGAAAT
This sequence comes from uncultured Acidobacteriaceae bacterium, assembly GCA_963844525.1. GTDB lineage: Bacteria > Acidobacteriota > Terriglobia > Terriglobales > Acidobacteriaceae > Sulfotelmatobacter. The sequence goes on from CAWJOM010000001.1 coordinate 924,617, forward strand.
CTCTGCGCGATTGCCCGGAGATTGATTTCATTTGCCGCAAGGAGTTTGACTACTCGGTGACTGATTTCGCGAAGGGCAAGCCGCTGGCGGATATTCCGGGTGTGTCGTTCCTGAAGGACGGACAGATCGTACACAATCCCGACTCTCCGCAGATTCAGAATCTGGACGAGTTGCCGCACGTCACTGAAGTCTACAAACGCGATCTCGATATCAAGAATTACAATGTGCCATTCCTGCTGAATCCGTATGTGTCGCTCTACACCACGCGCGGATGTCCGGCGCAGTGCACGTTCTGCCTGTGGCCGCAGACTTTGAGCGGACATCCGTGGCGCAAGCGTTCCGCCGATGACGTTGCCGCTGAGATGGCGAAGGCTAAACAGCTGTGGCCGGAAGTGAAGGAGTTCTTCTTCGACGACGACACGTTCAACATTCAGAAAGCGCGGACCATTGAACTTTGCGCCAAACTGAAGCCGCTGGGGCTGACCTGGTCGTGCACCTCGCGCGTGACCACGGACTTCGAGACTTTGAAGGCGATGAAAGAAGCCGGATGCCGGCTGCTGATCGTTGGATACGAATCCGGAGATCAGCAGATCCTGAAGAACATCAAGAAAGGCGCGACGATCGAGCGCGCGCGCCAGTTTACCAAGGACTGCCACAAGCTCGGGCTTGTGATTCATGGCGACTTCATCATGGGGTTGCCGGGCGAGACGCACGAGACCATCAACAATACGATTGCGTTCGCCAAGGAACTCGACGTCGAAACCATTCAGGTTTCGGTGGCGCACGCCTATCCTGGGACCGAACTCTACGACTATGCGGTGAAGAATGGATTCATCGTGGGCGACAACAAGATGGTCGACGAAGGCGGGCATCAGCTGGCGCACATTCAGTATCCCGGGCTGCCGGCGGACGACATTCTTTCGGCGGTCCATCGGTTCTACGACGAATATTATTTCCGGCCGAAAGCTGTTTACCGCATCTTGAAGAATGCGATGTTCGACAGCAACGACCGCAAGCGTCTCTACAAAGAGGCGAAGACCTTCCTGAAGCTGCGGCATGCGCGCAACAAGCTGGTGAAGAAGCATCACGACGAAGCGGCGGCAGCGGCAGAACCGGTGAAGGCGTAGTAACGGCAGGTGAACAATGATGCGCGCCAAACGCGCGATTTCGCATTCTCGCAAAGAGCGCGAGAATGTTCGCGCGGCGCACCCAGATCCTTCAGCGCCAGAGCGGGCGCTTCGGGATGACAATCAATTGAGTCCTAAGTGACCTTTCGCAAGTATCTGGTGCTGGCTGGAGTGACCGTGTTTGCAGCGGCGGGTGACTCCATGCTTTCGCACGGGATGAAGCAGACCGGCAACATTTCCCTCCATCACCTGCAGGGCGTCATTCTGGCGGTACGAAACCCATGGGTCGCGGTGGGAATTGTTCTGCTGCTCGCCTTTTTTGCCTCGTACATGAACTCACTCTCCTGGGCTGATCTCACGTACGTGCTTCCTGCGACTTCTCTGGGGTACGTGCTGCTGGCGCTGGTGGCAAGGTTTGCCCTGCATGAAGCGGTGAGCCCGATGCGGTGGATGGGAATTGCGCTGATCTCGGGGGGAGTAGGATTCGTGGCGGGGGGGCCGGCGCTCACTGCGCATGAGCATTCTGATGATCGCAAATCCCCACTTCTCGCCGCAAAAGACGCGGCGAGAAATGGGGCACCCGCTGAGGAGGTTGTTTCCGGTGGGGTGCAGCGATGAAGAGCGCGTATACATGGGGCGGGATTCTGGGGATTGTCTTCGCGTCGGTGGTGGGAGACATTCTGCTGGCGCGCGCGATGAAGCAGGTTGGGGACGTGCACGACCTGTGGCGCAGTTCTGGGCTGTGGATGGTGGTTCGGCGCATCTTGGGCAATCCGAACTTTTTTCTGGGCGTGGCCGCCATGGCGATAGCGTTCTTCAGCCTGCTGTTCGCGCTCTCCTGGGGAGACGTGAGCCTGGTCGCGCCCGCGGCCGCATCGCTGACGTTCATTGGGAACGCATTCGCCGCAAAGATCTTCCTGCATGAAAGAGTCGACCGCCGCCGATGGATCGCCGCCCTGTTGGTAGCAGCGGGAGTGGCTTTGCTGGCCGGGTAGGTAGTCAGCGATTTTCCGTGTGGAGTGAGCTGAGCTTTTCTCGCGGCCGCACTTGCGGCACGAGTGCCCCGGCAGGGTTATTGCGGTTTCATGTTCTTGATCAACTCCAGGTCGAGACTGATGGAAACTTCATCCGCAACCGCGATCCCGCCTGATTCCATCACTTCATTCCAGGTGATTCCGAACGCCTTACGGCTGATCTGCGTGCTGGCAGCCAGTCCGACTTTCTCATTTCCGCGGGGATCGCGGATTGGCGGAGTCGGGCCGTCGACATCGAGAACTACTTCCTGCGTAGTGGCGTTGATGGTCAGATCGCCAATCACTTTGAGCTTGCCGTCCCCCGCCTTCTCCACGCGCTTGGACTTAAACTTCATCGTAGGATAGCGGGCAATATCGAAGAAATCGGCGCTCTTGAGCTGAGCGTCCCGCTTGGCAACGCCTGTGTTCACGGTCGCGCAATCGATAGTAGCTTCTACCGAATCATGCGCAGGGTCCTTGGGATCGTAGGTCACGGATCCAGTAACGCCCGTGAATTCCCCGCGCACGGTCGAGATCATCATGTGGCGAACGCTAAAATGGGCGCCGCTGTGGTTTGGGTCGATACGCCAACTGATCTCCTGGGCGTGGGATAGAGGCTGAAACATCAAAAGCATGCTCAAGGTTAAGAGCAGCACGCGCATTCGTCTGGTGCAGTCGTTTACCAAGTTGATTTACCTCAATTGCCGCATCCAGCGCGGCAGTGCGTTGTTGTTTCTAAGATTAGCGGGACGAAAAACCGATCTCCGTTGCGCACGTACTGATGTTCCCATCCCATTCGTTTGTCTTGCAGATACCAGCGGACACGACCAGACCGGACTCTCGCGACCCCGTTGTATTTATGGCAATCCCAAGCTTCCATAGGACCTCGGGTAGGTCACGATACCCCAGGGCAGCCTGAAGCCTTCGATGGGGCCGAGCGGTTTGTAGGTGTTGGCGTCGATCACAACAATGTTGTTCGACCTTCCGCATGCCAACAAAATCTTGGAGTCGTCGGGCGTGAAGGTAAAATGCCAGCACCTTTTGCCGGTTGGCACTTCCGCGAGGAGTTGCAGAGAATCCGCTGAAAATACTTGGAGCTTGCCAGCCTGCGCGGCTGAGACAAAAATGCGCTTGCCTGCTCGATCAAATGCTACGCCATATGGCTTCGCTGCAGTGGGCACAGACTTGATGATTTTGAAGTTCGGGTCGAGGGTCAATAGTGTCCCTGAGGTTTCCATCGTCACCGCGTATTCATTACCCTGGGGAGAAGCTTTCAAGCCGCGCGGGCGGATTCCGTAGGCTTTTAGATCGACGTCGCGAAGATGGCGGCCGGTGGCTTCGTCGAAGATTCCGATGGTTTCCTGTGATTCGTTGGACACCAGCATCAGCTTTCCATCGCGGGAAAATTCGATCCCTTCGGTTTCCTGGCCCGCGGTGGAAACCGGACCCGGCCCCCAGTCTTTAACACGAAAGGTGGCGATCTGAGCGGGCGGCCCATTTTCGTCATCGTCCTTGGCGCTGGTTTTCGCTGCCCCTGGAGGTCCGCCTTCCGAGCTGGGTTCGAAAGTCGCAAAGATCCTGCTACCGTCGGGATTGATCTTGATGAATTCCGGGCTCTCTCCGATATGAATTCGACGAAGCAAGCTCAGGTCCGGCGTACTGAAGACCGCCGCATCGCTGGTGTTCTTGTTCGCTGTGATAACGAATTTTCCATCGAACGTCACCGCCAGTCCTCGCGGCGAGAGATCCGCGGGTTGGACCCTTTGAATCACTTTCAGCGTGGTTAGGTCGATCACGCTGACTCCGCCTTCCTCTTCGCTCACATAGGCAACGTTGGTCGGAACCTTCGGGGGGTCCGTTGCGAGGAGCCTCGCAGCCAGGGCGGTTATGATGGCGGCAAACGTCCAAAAGGGAATTGCTCTGGATCGCATCATGCATCCTTTCTGAATATCAAGTATGAAGGAGTTCTCGGTCCTTGGCCAGAGCACATTGCACGAGGCACAGGCAGTGCCCCACACTCTAGAAGCTGGTGGTGAGGCGCATGGAGACGCTGCGGGACGGTCCGATGGCGTTGCCTGAGAAGAGGCCACCGAAGTCGATGACATCCAAAACGTTAGTCAGATTCTGTCCATCGATCTGAAACTGCATTTTCATCCGTTCCGACTGATAGACATCCACGCCGGCCGAAGCATTGACCTGGAACGACGGATAGATACGCCCGCGGGCGAAGTTAATTCGGGCCAACACCTCAGGGCCGTACAAGGCGAGCGCCTCGGCTGGGTCGCCGTCGAACTCGAAGGGCAGACCTGTGTCGTATTGAATGCCGCCGGCAATCCAAAAACGGGGTTTGACCTGGTAACGCAAGCGTCCGCGAATGGTATTGCGCTGGTCCTGCGAATCCGGGAAGTGACCAGTGAGCTGCGATTCCGCTTCGCTCGCATTGTCCCCCAGAAACAGGCCGCCGGTCACGGGGAACCAGGCGTTGCCGACTTCGTAGGAGTAGCTCAAAAATCCGGTGAAATGGCGCCATTCCGTCAATTCCAGCTTGCCTTCCGCGCCGTAGATGATTGCCTTGTCGAACGCAATCGGGAAACTGATCGAGGTGTTATCGATCTGATCGTCGTCGGCGTAGTTGTTTACGTTCCGCCGGAAGTAGTTGCCATTCAACCTCAGCTTTTCGCGGAACACCTTCGTGAATCCTGCTTCGTAGTAATTCCCCTGGGAAGGCTGGACCGGCAACCGGAAGAAATTGGTTGGGTCGAGAGACTCAACCGCGGTGGAACTCGATAGCAGAATGTTCTCGGATGACGGGGTCTGAAAGACTCGATCATACGCGAAATGGACGAGCAGGCCAGCCGAAGGGAAGTAACGCGAAAGCGAAATCCGGGGATCGAATGCTTGTTGGTTGAGCAGGAGTTGGTAGTGGTCCCAGCGCAGGCCGGCACTGATCGTCCAGTTTTTCAGACGTATCTGATCCTGCACGAATACGGACTGTTCGAGATCCGGCCGGTTTCCCGTGAAGCTAAAGTCGACGGGAGTGCCATCGTCATATTGGCTGGGATTGGTGATGTGGTAGCGGAAATTCTCGTTCAGAAATGTGTTGTCGGACTCGAATCCGAACTTCCATTCATTTCGGCCGTGACTGATGGTCGCGCTGCCTTTGAAATACACTTCATTGAAAGAATTCTGCTGGAATACCTCGATCGGGACTGACTGCGGGTTGGAATTGAATCCGTTGGCGTTGTTGCGTGCCATCACCCGGAAATCCCCAACGGAATTGGGCGAAAAGGCGTGTTCGTAAGAGGCGATTCCCAGGGTCTCAATATTGTCGGCCGTCTGGCGTTGGCCTGCAGCCTGCTGCACTTGTTCGTTCGGAATATCGTAGTGTGCCAGTTCGTGGCTAACGATAAACCGCAGGCGATCTTTTGGTGTCAGATCGCGTTCGTAGGTGGTAGAAAAGACGCCCAGAGTTCCGGTATTGGAATAGTTCTGCGGAACCACAGGATTCAGATAGTGGTCGGTCCTGGCGCCGCTGGCGCTGGCGCCAAAAGTGTTTTTGTCCCAGGAATATTGGGCGCGCGCGGCCGCACCCGCCGAATCGAAGGTGCCGCCCGAAAGCACGAGCTGTCCGTGAAGTCCCGGCTGTGAATTCTGAAGCGTGTTGACTTCGACCACTCCTCCCATTTTCCGGCCATATTCGGCAGGAATACCCGCGGTGTAGATGCTGAGCGATTGCAGGTCGTCCGCGTCCATGGGCGGTCCAAAGCTGGGCGAGCGATTGTCCGTCAGCGGGATACCGTCGACCACGAACTGAGTCTGATACTCGGAGCCGCGCGGATGCAGCACGGCATTGCCTTCGTATAGCCAACCTGGCTGCGAATTCACCAAATCCTGCAGGGTCCGCCCTGGAACCGACGTCAGCCGGTTTTCAATTTCCTCGGTGCCCACCTGACTCACCGAGCCAGCCTGATCGGGGTCGATCAAAGTATTCGTGGCGGTGACTGTCAGGGATTCCTTCACCGAAGGCAACTTAAGCTGGATGGCATATTCGATTGGAATCGAGGAATGAATTTCGACAGCTTCGGTCACGCCCGCAAAGCCGGGCTGCTGAATGTCGAGTTGATAGATTCCGTAGGGCAGGCGCTGCACATCCAGATAGCCCCGGTCGCTCGTGGGCAAAGTGGTTCGGTACTGACTCGCCTTACTGGTGATCTGAACGGTAATTTTCACCCCGACGCCTGAGGGATCGGTGACTTTGAGGTGCAATTCTCCATTATTTACTTGGCCAAAAAGCGATACGGCTGAAAAGACAAGAATGACGCCCAATTTCTTCATGAATGCAAGGCCCTCGTTCGCTGTAGTCGCGATTGGTCCCGAGTTGGCTGTCCTACCATCGGCATGCAAGTAAAGACAACTTTACCCCTCAATCCTAAAATTCCATCTCCTCAGGTTTTGTTCAGCCTTTATTTTCAGTCTGCTGAGAGAAATCCCAGGAAATGTGCAAAAAACGCTGAACAGGAAGGAGGGATGGGGAATATACACTCTAGGAAGCTGAGCATATGCCTCCCGCGGATTCGATGGACGATCAGTCTTTCCCAATCATGGCGGACTCGTCGCTATCGGCCATGCCCTCCCAGATCGAGCAGGAGGTGATGGAGTTGTTTGAGCAGTTTCGTACGCCTTTGCTCCGGTACACGCTATCGTTCGACATACCGTTGCACGACGCTGAAGAAGTGGTCCAGGAGACGTTTCTATCCCTGTTCCGGCATCTTCAGCGGGAGAGATCTCGCAGAAACCTTCGCGGTTGGATCTTTCGCGTTGCGCATAATCTCGCGCTCAAACAGCGTTACGCGAACCAAAGATCGCAGGCCAAGATCGTGTCCGACCGGGCAATTGCGGAAGAGCATTTTGATCCATCACCGGATCCCGAAGAGCAGTTGTCGTCGGCTCAACGACGCCACCGGCTCTTGGCCGTTGTACGCGCCCTCCCGGAAGCGGATCAGGGTTGTCTTCGCCTGCGTGCGGAGGGTCTGCGTTACCGGGAAATAGCGTCCGTGCTGGGCATGTCGCTGGGCGCTGTGTCGCTATCACTGACGCGATCACTGGCACGGTTGATCCGTGCGGACGGGAGATAGAAGGGTATGAGCAAAGAATTCCATCTTTCGGACGAAGAGATGCTGCTGTCGGCGGATGGCGAACTCTCAACCCACCGCGCCACCCACGTTCGGACCCACCTGGCCGAGTGCTGGGTTTGCCGGGCGCGGATGGCGGAAATCGAAGCGACGATCGCCGATTTCGCACGAGCACATCGGCAGACTTTCGATCCAGAATTGCCGCCGATCGCCGGAGCGCGCGCTCATATGAGATCCCAACTGGCGGAACTGGCGTCTACGCCTCCGGTAAGATCATGGCAGTGGCTATTCCAGTTCGTCTCGCCGTTTCGCGCGGCGGCGTACCTAGGCATCGCGGTTGTTGTGGCGGTGGTGGCGGTCGAACTCCTGCTCGAGCATTCCAAACTGAGCGGAACAGAGCCCGGGGTACTCGCGGTCGAACGGGGGGCAGAACCTGATCCCAGACTTACTCCAGGCGCTACGCGGAAAGTCACTCTCAATGACGTCTGTTCGATGGCGCACGAGGAAGTCGTTGGGCAGGTATCGACACCCTTGCGTCAAGAGGTTTTTAGGGAGTACGGCATCATGAATGTGGGCGGAGGAGACTATGAAGTTGACTATCTCATCGCTCCTGGCTTGGGTGGGGTGGAAGACATTCGTAATTTATGGCCAGAACCCTCGACATCGCCAACATGGAATGCGTATGTGAAAGACGCCTTGGAAGAACGTCTCCACGAAATGGTCTGTGCCGGAACGCTCGACATTTCGACCGCTCAGCGCGATATTTCGACTGATTGGATCGCAGCCTACAGGAAGTACTTTAATACGGACAGGCCGCTGCCGATGCATTCGCGCCTGGAGGCGCCGACCCGAACGCGCGTCATGTAATTCGCCGATTCATTCGGCCCTGAACCAAAAGAGATAAAACTTCGAAGGCTCGCGGCGGCGCAAGAGGCGAGCTCTTACCGGACGAAGCGCCCAATTCAAGCCGTACCACGGCTTGCCCACATTCCACCGAATCGCCAATCGTTGTGCCAATACGTCTAAGATCGGCTGAGTGAGATACTCGCTGTGACTATTGTCTGATGCGACACCAAATTGCCGTTCGAAGGCGGCTCGCCTTTCTTCCAGCATCCGTTTGCCGCTCGCTTCGCGCCGATAGAAAGGACTGTCAGCGATTACCACAATCCCCGGCCGTCGAATGCAACGCAACGCTTCTCTGAGAGTCTTTTCATAGTTGGGCGAGTAATGAAACGAAGCATTGAAGATCGCGATATCGAACTGCTCAGAATCGAACGGCAGATGATCCATGTCGGCTTGAAAGCGTGGGAAGCCGTGCGGCATACGAGACAGATAGTGCCGGGCGGCACCGAGGCCATCCATAATGTTGTCCAGGAGATCGACGGCAATTGGGCAGTAACCGCCCTGCGATAACCGGTAGCTAAGCCATCCGTTTCCGGCGCCAATGTCAAGAACGCGGCAGGGCGGCGCGCTCTCGATCTTCGGCAAAACATGTCTCTGCATGTAGAGCAGGGTTTGGGCGCGGATTCGCCAGATCCAATTGTGCGTGTTTAAGAGATCGTTGAACGGCAGTGCGAGGTAGTAATCGGGTGTCTGACAACCCCAACCTTCCTTCGCGCGTACCACTTCATAGTCACGAACGAACCTCTCGAAATGTGCCTTGTGTAGGGGCGTTAATGCACGCAGAATCCCGTTGACCTCGGGAATCACAAATCCGCAGGCTGGACACGACAATTGGAATGGCTCGAGATCTTCAACAAAAGGAAATCCCTTCTGACAAGCGGGGCAGCGCAGTCGGACGGGTTGAACGCGTTCCGGATTCGTTACCGCGGTCACGGTTCCCGTCGCCGGGGATTTAGCCGCGTTGTACTCATTCGATCAATGATCCGGCAAATCTATTGAGCTCGGCCGGGAGAGTTGTCAAAGGATTGTTAAAAGACTAGGGCGACTTACCGGTGGGTTTGGGGAGCGTTGGAATCTAGAGTGCGAAGCGGATAGACGGGACGCACCCCGCTCTACTGAGGCGGTTCAAAAGCTTTACCACTAAGGACACGAAGGAAAGAGACGGCGCCGCATATGGTTCGGGCTGCGTGCCTCCGGGTAAGCAATCCGAGGCGTCCTCAGTTGGGTCTTCCTAACCAGGAGTATTGCCATGCCACCGAGACGTTCTGGTAGTTGCCGCCAAACCGGATGTAGGTGCCGTTGCTATATCCGAGTTTGAGTGACTGGTGCCGGCTGATGCGGACTGCGCCAGTGGCGCCCAGGCGGGAGTTCCGCTGTTGAGTCAGAGAGTTTTCAACTCCCGCCACGGTCGTGGCTCCGCCGACCCAGAAATTGCCGTCGAGTGAAACCCAGTAGCCAGGTTTGAAATCGCGACTCAGGTGGGATTCGAAGGCGACGACGGGTTTCTGGGTGAGAGACCTCGTCCCCGGATAGAAGGAATTATGCGACCAGTAATCGTGATTTGCGGTGAAGAGCCAAACTCCAGCGTAGGCGTCGAAAACCCATTTCCCAAAACGCTGCGAGTATCCGAACTCTGGCTTGAACGACCAACGGTTGGCTCCCCAGTTAATCAGTTTGGTGGGGTCGTACTGTCCGGTGGGAGCGATTACTTTCAGGCCGATGCCGAGCAGCATCTTCTGATGCCACTTGACGAACTCTTGCGGCGTCATCGCTGGACCGCCCTTAAGGTTGAAAGAGAGGCGATAGACGGAATCTGCAAGTCCGGATCGGTACAGCCGCACCTGCGTATCAACCAGAGTTCCGTTGAAGTTGCCGATCCCGTAGGGCAATGTGGCGACGATGTTCGCCGAGTGGTGGAAGAGGCCAAAGGAGTGGTAGAAGCTGATGATGGGGACGCTGTATCTTCCCTTACCATCGTCGACCGGGAGCGCTCCATTGAAGTTGATACTGCCATCGTAGAAAGAGTAGGTCAGGACAAGGGCATTGGAATGAAGTGGAGTGATGACATAGGCGCGGGGAGAAAGGTCCTGGCCGCGAACTGCCAGAGGCACCAGCAGTGCAACTGCAACTCCAAGGCTCGACAGGAGTCGGATTCCAGGTCCTTTCACGTTCCCTTCACTTTCAAGCTACAGATTTGATCAGAGTCGCCTGCTTAGGTCCGGACGCGGCGACGGGCGAGCGCACCCCAGCCGCTGTCCCCATTAGGTGCCATGCGCGTCGGGAAGGCGAAGTTGCGCTTGATGGCTGCCGGTGCCGAGGTTCAGCGGACCCAGCTAGTCTAGAAATGCCGAACCGATCTCGTAACTGGCAGAACTGACAGCCCGCGTCGGGAAAAACCACCCTTTGTTCAGACCCCTATTCATGGCGGTCGATTCACCATTCATTTGTCGCGGTTCGAATTGGCGGATATAGTCTGTAAGACCAGTATGAAATTTCTTATGGACATTCCGCGCCTCGTCTTTGTCCTGTCGTTTCTCGGGTTGTGGCTTTCGGCGAATCTTGGAGCATTGGTTGGACTGAAACTGAAACCGCCGAAGGAGGAGTTGCGAGACGATTTCGGAGTGGTGCAAGCCGCAATGCTGACGCTGCTAGGTCTGCTGATCGGATTTACTTTTTCAATGGCCGTCAACCGGTACGACCAACGGAAGAACTACGAAGAGGCAGAGGCCAACGCAATCGGCACGGAATATGTTCGGGCGGATCTGTTGCCGGGGGCGGATGCGTCCCGAGTGCGCGAACTCCTGAGAAGCTATTTGGAGCAGAGGATCTTGTTTTATACGACGCGGGAGGATCCCGCGCTGCGGCAGATCGATGCGTCGACCGTCCAGCTGCAAACCGACCTGTGGAGCGCGGTCCGAACAGCGGCGGGTGCGTCGCCGACTCCGGTGATGGCTCTAGCGGTGGCGGGCATGAACGACGTGCTCAACTCGCAGGGGTACACCCAGGCTGCCTGGTGGAACCGTATTCCAACGTCGGCGTGGGGGCTGATGGCGGCGATTGCCTTCTTCTGCAATCTATTGATCGGGTATGCCGCGCATCGAATGTGGAGCTCTTTGTTTCTTATTCTGCCGATGGCGGTGGCGATTTCATTTTTCCTCATCGCCGATATGGACAGCCCGAGGCGAGGGCTGATTCAGGTGCAGCCGCAGAATCTGATTAGCCTCTCGCAGTCGCTGCGGCCACATTAAGGAATCCTCGGTTCGGCATTCGGTGTACGGCATCCGGGCTGCGCCCGGCGGACAGCCGATGGCGGCTGTCCCCACATTTCCTTTGTTTCTGCATCAATGTCCCGCCGACGCTTTGGACGACTGGCTCGGTTCGGCTCTCTGGGCTGGAACGGCGGAGGCCCCGGCAGTTGGCGGTTGCGTGGCGACGGCCGCGGGCTGTTTAGCGCAGAGTTCAATGACCTCGGAGATGCGCTGACTTTCGTATTGCTTGGCCATCTGCCAGCCGTGCAGCGCCTCTTTCTCGCGGGCTACCTGGTCGTGGTTCTGCGTGATGCGCTCGGCATAGTGCGCGGTGACGCGATCGAGTTCGGCCTGAATTTTTGCGTTTTCCTGAGCCTTGCTGGCTTCGAATTCAGCGAGTTGTCTTTGCTGACCAGCCTCGTAAGAGTCGAGAGCCTGCTGGCGGTGGGTGGCGTCACGGAGAAGATCGTCGGGCGAAGTGCCGGCGGCGTCGAGGGCCATGAGCACAGAGGCGCGTTTGACGTCCTTCGAAAGCTCGCGGATGCGGTCGCTGTTGAGCATGTCGACGACTTTGTGAACGCCGTATCCTGAGCGCGGGCTGAGAATTCCAGCGGCGTGGTAGATGTCGTCGTAGGAGAGCAGGTTGCTGGACGATCCGGTCAGGCTTTCGGCGGGATGAGACTGAGATTGATTCACTGGAGCCTCCGTGTGAGTCGATGGATCAGGCGCGTCGGTGATTTCCTGCTGGCGTTGCCAGAACTTGGGAAAGAAGTTTTTGGGCCGCATGACTTTCCTTTCTTGAGGAGGAGACGAGCCTTTGGGTTGAGATGGAGCGCGTGGAACGGGAACGCTGTGTCGGATTTCGAGGTGCTGCAGGTCGGAGGATTGGGCGCGTGTCGGTCGCGTTGCAATCGTCGCCGCGGGAGCCTGGAGAATAATTCTGGTGGGCGCGGACTCCGGCCTGGAACCAGCGGCAGAGCTGGGGTTCGGCACTTCCGGCTGCGGCGGGGAGTTTTGCGGCTTCGTAGCCGCAGCAAAGTTCTGTGGCAAGCCGCTGGCAAACTTGTCTTCCGCCGGAGTGGGGCGTTGCGGGCTAGCTTCCGCGCGCTGTGGAAAGGGATCGCGGCGAAGGCCCAACAGAAATTCTCTGCCATCGCTGCGGCAGTTTCTGGCGACGGCGGCAAACTGTTCCCGGTGCCACTTCACGGTGAGACGGGAACCGATTGTGATGGGCGTCTTCAGACGAACGCAGGCGCCGGAGAGGGAAGTATCCTCAAGCGTCGCTGGCAGGCGAAGCGGCTTGCCGGCCGGATCTTCCCACCAGACTTCGGCGACTGCCCAGAGCAGGGTTCGCGGTTCGATGTTGCGGCCGTCGTTATCCCGCGGATCCATACCATGCAACTCCCTGCCATGTGTATCGGCATGGCAGTGCGGATGTTTAGTTACTAGAGGCCGAACATTCGGAGTGGCGCCGATGTTTCCGCGATCAAAATGGGATTGATTCCCAGGATGGGTTCGAACCCCTCGAGAGACAGCTGAGCTTTGCTCGGCATCTCCGGGCCTGAGATCTGGACCCACAGCTTAGGAGAACAGCCGCATGAAACCAGAGGCGGGGAGGTCGGGGGAGAGGAACAGTGCTTCTTTGCGGCCGGCGGCGCGAGTAATGGCTTGGGCGGCGAGGTATCCGCTGCGGACGGCGCCTTCCATCGTGGCGGGCCAGCCGGTAGCGGTCCAATCGCCGGCCAGGAAAACGCGAGGCCATTTCGTGATGGATGTGGGCCGGTAGGCGTCGATGCCGGGGCGCGGCGAGTAGGTGGCGTTGACTTCTTTAATCACCGCGGATTTTACGAGGTTGGCTTGGCGTGCGGCGGGGAAAAATTCGCGGACTTCGGCGAGCGCGAGGTCCACGATTTCGGAGCGGGATTTGTCGATCAGAGATTTGGAGGAACTGACCACGAGTTCGATGTAGCTACCGCTTTCTCCACGACTCGGCTGGAGGTGGGATTTATGGAACATCCACTGGATGGTGCGATCGAGAAGGACAGCGTGGTCGAGGTCGGAGATCTGACGGTCGAACCAGAGGTGGATCCCGGTGATGGGAGCGGTTTCGAAGTGGGAGAGTTGCTCGCGGATCGGGGCGCTCTCTGGGGATTCGGGAAGAACCTTGGCTAATGTGTCGAAGGGGAGCGCTAAGACAAGGAAGTCAAAGTCCCCACCCTGTCCCTGCAAAGAGCGCAGGGACAAGGGTGGGGCACCCGCTTTCTGATGATTCTCTTCCCGGTTCCGAAGTTGCAAGCGTACGCGCGATGCGTCGGCAGTGAAACCTTCGATCGGCTCGCGGAAATGCAGTTCTCCGCCGCGGGCGCGGATGTAATCCCCGGCTCTGTTATAGAGGTCAGTGAGGGGAACGATAGGCACGCCCATTTCGCGGGCGGCGGGAGACTTCATCGACTCGCGGACGACTTGAGCAGCGGCAGAGACCGAAATCAAATTGAGTTCTTCGCTGAGGGCGCTGACCAGGATCGGATTCCAGAATCGCTGGATTGCGTTTTGTGTTTGACCATGTTGGTCGAGCCATTCCTGAAAGGACTTGCCGTTGTCTTGTTGCGCCGTGAGGGTTAAGGGCGCCAAGGCACGCGAGATTGCCATCTTGTCAGCGGCGTTGAGGAACGGGAAGTTGAAGAACGAGGGTGCGGTGTGCAGCGGCGCGGGCAGAGGGGAAGACTTCATTACTGAGGTGCGGCCACCGGGTTCGATGAATGTCATCTGGTCGAACCAGCGGATCTGGTCGGCGACTCCGATGCGGTCGTAGAACTCCAGCAGATTCGTGCACAACCGAAACAGAACGTGCTGGCAGTTGTCGACGACCTCTCCGGTGCCGGGATGTTCCCAGGAAGAAGCCCGGCCGCCGAGGAACGGGCGCTTCTCGAAAAGCGTGACCCGGAAGCCTGTGTCAGACAGTGCGCAGGCGGCTGCGAGTCCGGCGAGACCGCCTCCGGCGATGGCGACTGTGGGTTGGGATGTCGAGGGCATGCTTAGTTCAGAGTCAGATTAATCGAGTCAAGTCCCCCACCCACTTTCGCCGAGAACGCGAAAGAAGGATGGGGCACCCGCTCAACAGCAGGTTCCTCCACTGCGCTCGCGATCGCTTCGCTCCGGTCGGAATGACAAAGACAAATTTGGTGGCGTCACAAGATGCGCTTGAGGAAACCTTTCCCCAGGGTGCGAAGCTTTTCCGAGGTGCTGAGGGCGACTTTGGCGGTGAAGACGTCGTATTGCTTTTCGGCGATTCTTTCGAGCACGGCACGGTAAATCGTGATGAGAACCCAGAGCGCGGGTTGGCTGTCTTCGGAGATGTAAGGGATCAAGGCTTCGCCAGAGGCGTAGAACTCGCGAGCACGGTCGGCTTCGAGAGCGAGCAGCGGGCGGAAGCGCGCGGGGTCGGGAGTTGCGAGAAGTTCCGAGGCTGAGAGGTTGAACTGTGCCAAATCTTCTTCGGGTAGATAGATGCGGCCCATCGCGGCATCTTCCTTTACGTCGCGAATGATGTTGGTCAGTTGGAAGGCGAGGCCGCAGCGCTCGGCGAGGGGCTCGGCGGCGGGGTCGCGGTATCCGAAGACATGGATGCAGACAAGACCCACAACGGACGCTACGCGATAGCAGTAAAGACGCAGGTCTTCGAAAGTTTTGTACTGAATCGAGAGACCGGGAGCGCTGGTGGTCTGGGCCGCCGCTTCCTCCTCTTCGACGTCCATGGCAGTGCCGAGGGCGAGTTCGTCGAGCAGTCCGGCGGGAATGGAGAAACGGCGCTGGGCGTCGGTGAGGGCGAGCAGGATTGCGTCATCCGTAGGTTCGCCTTGCTGGACGCGGTGCAGAGCGTCGAGCCAGGTGTCGAGTTTTTGGCGGCGATCGGGGAGACTCAGGGCGGGATCGTCGGCGATGTCATCGCATTGGCGCATGAAGGCGTAGACTGCGCAGAGCGCTTCGCGCTTGCGCCGCGGGAGGACCAGGAATGCGTAGTAGAAATTCTTGGCCGCCGTGCGCGTGATGCCTTTGCAGACGGAATACGCCATCACAAGCTGCGGGGGAGCGGGGGTCCAGGGGATGGGGACCTGCTGGGTGCCGGCGCTCACCGTTGATCCACCTCAGCCGAGAAAACGTTCTTTGCCACGGATGTCCACGGATTCACGCGGATAACCCCGTGTTGTTTTGATCTTTGTTTTGTCCGGTTCTCACTTGATCAAGCTGTGTTGATCCGCGTGAATCTGCGGGAGAGAAATTTGACAACAGCTTCCTTAGACCTGCGCGAGCGACCAGCGCGAGTTTGCGGGACTTCGAGATGACGGGGCGGTTGCCGAGAACGGCGAAGCGTTGCTTCTCGATGGCCTTGAGAATTTCCTGGCCGCCTCGGCTGAAGAGGTCGAGATCGACAGCGAGTTCGCGATCAACTTGTGCAACCAGAGGCAGTCCCATATGAAACCAGTCTCGCGCGCGCTCGACTTCAAATTTCATCATGGAGCAAAAGACAGGGGTGTTCTGCGCGCGCGCAATGTCGTCTTCGCTGACTTGAAACCGGCGGAGATCCTCGAGCGGCAGATAGATGCGGCCCTTGGCGTAGTCGGCGGTGACGTCTTGCCAGAAGTTGGCGAGTTGCAGAGCCGTGCAGGTGAAGTCGGAAAGCTGCTGGCGCGCGGGATCGCGGTATCCGCAGAGATAGAGGACAAGATGACCAACCGGGTTCGCGGAATATTTGCAGTACGCCAGGACGTCGTTGAAGGTTTGGAAGCGCGTGATGGACTGGTCCTGGCGGAAGGCGATGAGCAGGTTTGAGAATTCGTGTTTGGGAATGTCAAACTGCCGTACGGTTTCTGCCAGAGCCACGAATACAGGATGCCGGGGAGCGCCGTGGTAGCAGGCGTCGAGTTCGAGTTGCCACTGATCGAGAAGTTCGAGCGAGGCGGCAGTGTCTCCAACTTCATCGCCGAGATCGTCGGAGATGCGGCAGTAGGAGTAGACGTTAAAAAAATGCTGGCGCAGGCGGCTGGGAAGAAACCAACTGGCCACCGAGAAATTCTCGTAATGCGTGCGGGCGAGACGGGCGCAGTATTCGCGGGCTTCGGCGAGTGCGGGGGCGGCGGCGGGGATAGCATAGTGCGGGGGCAGGCGTGACCAGCCGAGGGCGGCGGGAGAGGTCGCGGGTTGTTCTTGGACAGATGACAATTCAGTATTTTCCCAACGCCCGCTCTTCTGACCGCATCTTGCAGGGTAGGGATCCCTCGACTGCGTCAATGGTTCGCCTTCGCGAACCATTTGCTTCGCTCAGGATGAGAACTAAACCCAAACGGCAAATCAGTGGCCGGGGATGATGGCCGTCTTGATATCGCCACCGCGGTTCAACATGTGGCGAAGGACCTGCTGCAGGCGTGACAGCGGGGCCTCCCCGGTAATGTAGTCGGTGGGGCGAATTTTCTTCGCGGCAATCAAACCGAAGGCGCGGCGCACGGTTTCCGGCGTGTGGTGGAACGTGGCTTTCAGCGTGATTTCCGAATAGTGCAGCCGATTAGTCTCGAGTTGCACTTTCGTTCCGCTGGCGCATCCGCCAAAGAAATTCACGGTGCCGCCTTTGCGAACCATATCGACGGCCCATTCCCAGGCTTCGGGTCGACCGACGGCTTCGATCACGACGTCGCAGCCGCGCTTCTGCGGCGAGAGCGCGCGGACCGCATCGACCACGTTGGGCACTTTCGTCGTCTGGATAATCTCGTGAGCGCCCATGTGTTTCGCGGCTTCGACCTGCCCGTCGCGTTTGACGACCGAGATGACGTTGCAGCCGATGGCGCGGGCGACTTGTACGAACATGAGGCCGATCGGGCCGCCGCCGAGAATCGTGACGGTGTCGCCAATCTCAACGCCAGTTTCGTGCAGTCCGCGAAGAACGCAGGCCAAAGGCTCGGTCATGGCTGCCTCTTCGACGCTGACGTTGGGAGGAATGATCAGCATGTTGGCTTCAACGATGCGGCGGGGAACGCGAATGTATTCTGCGTAGGCGCCGTTGTTGAAGAGGAGATCTTCGCAGAGATTTTCCTGATGCTTGGAGCAGTAGAAGCACATCTGGCAGGGCGCGGAGTTGAGTGCGACGACACGCATGCCCTTCTTGAAGCCGTTGACGCCGGCGCCGACTTCCTCAATGACTCCAGCGAGCTCGTGACCGAAGAGAGCAGGGGGGACGATCATGCGGGCGTGGTAGCCGCGCTGGTACACCTTCAGATCGGTGCCGCAGGTTAATGCAACCTGGACTTTGACGAGAACCTCGCCGTCTCCCACGCGAGGGATGGGTACTTTTTCGATCTTGAGGTCTTCTTTGCCGTACAAGACGGCAGCGGTCATTTTTCCGTTCACTGCTGGCTTCCTTCCAATTGCTGCGAACCACAGGGGCTAAAGCCCCGACGAAATTGTTGCCCTTAACGGCACGGCAGCATGAAAATTGTGATCTTCCACCATCGCGCCACGAACGCCGTACTCTTGAACCCGAACGGTCAAACTAAAGTCGCGCCCCACTGCTAACTCTGCCACGTGGTCCCAGGCTGAATCATGACCTTCATCGACGACGGCTGAGGATGGGCGGCCAGATCCAGGGCTTGCGGGCTCTCGGAGAGCGGGAAGCGATGGCTGACCAGCCGTTCCAGATCCATGACGCGATTCATGACAAAACGAACTGACTCCTGCTGCAAGTCGACCGATGCACTATAGGACCCAACCAGAGTTTTCTCATCGACACAGATGGCTGCAGGATCGATCAATGCCTCTCCGTGCTGCGTTTGCGCAAACAACAGTACCCGGCCACCGGGACGGGCCGCATCCATCGCGGTGCGAATCAGGGAATTGCCGCCGACCGCGAGAATCACCGCGTCGGCGCCACGCCCTTCCGTCAACTCGCGGACGCGCTCGACCACGTTTGTCCGCGATGCATCAATTGTAAGGTCTAACCCGAAACTTGATCCTATTCTAAGCCTCTCAGGATACAAATCGGAAGTAATTAAGGTGGCCCCCGTCTGTCTGGCCAGGACGCTCAAGATGATGCCGATGGGACCCTGGCCGATGGCCAGGACGGACTCGCCGCGGCGGAGGCGCAGCGCATCGATTCCTTTCATGCAGGTGTTGACGGGTTCGACAAAGCAAGCCTGCTCGAAGGAAACCTCGTCGGGGATTCGGACCGTGCCGCCCTCGACGATCCAATCCATGACGCGAACGTACTCGGCGAAACCGCCGCCGGATGGCTCGAATCCCGCCGTACAGCCAACTTTTTTATAGGTGGCGCACTGAGCGAATGTTTTGTTCTGACAGTAAAAACACTGGCCGCAGGGTATGTGGTGGAAGACCATTACGCGATCGCCCGGCCGGTAGGGCCTAACACCGTCTCCGACTGCGGCGACGACTCCGGCGGTTTCGTGGCCGAAGATGCGAGGGGCCGAGTGGGAGCCGGTAGAAATCTTCTTGAGATCGGTGCCGCAAACCCCAGAGGAGTGGACGCGAACGAGCATTTCTCCAGGGCCGATCGTGGGGACGGGGACGGTTTCTAGGCGGACGTCGTTCACGCCGCGGTAGACGGCGGCCTGCATGGTAGCGGGAATCGCATGCACGGGATATTCAGCCGAAAACTGTCCGGCGATGGCCATCGATTCATTTTAGATGATATTGGGGGTGGATTCGTTTCAAATCAAGAGGATGGGGGTGTCCGAAGGTAACGGTGGGCGTCAGTGCGGTAGCGTACTATCGACGACCGAGAGGTGGGAACGGTCCGGGGCCAAGATCCCCGGGACAGCCGGCGGGACGCCGGCGCTACTGTTGGCGGCGCTACTATGCCGGGCTACTCATAGGCTTTCATGCTATGCTGCGCAAAACTTTGCTTTCCAGGATTGCTTGTGCTGATTGAAATGCGGCTCGAGAACTATGCGGTGATCGACAGCCTAGCGGTGGAGTTCGGGCAGGGGCTGAACCTGCTGACGGGCGAGACCGGGGCGGGGAAGTCGATCCTGGTAGATGCGCTGGCCTTGCTGCTGGGCGACAAGGCCTCGAGCGAGGTAATTCGATCCGGGGCGGAGCGCGCGGTTGTGTCGGCAGTTTTTGAAGCAGAGGTGGCCGCGGAGAAGCCTTTGGCTGGAATTCTGGAAGCGAACGGGTTGGACGAGTCGGAAGATGGATCGATCATCCTGCGACGCGAGATTGCGGCGGGAGGCAAGGGGCGCGTGTTCGTGAACAATCAGCCCGCGACGGTGGCGGTGTTGCGCCTGCTGGCGCCACATCTGGCGACGGTTCATGCGCAGAACGAATCCATCTCGTCGTTTGACGGGCCGGCGCGTCTGGCCCTGCTCGATGCATTCGCGGGCAGCCTCTTGGATCCAATCGAAACGACGTTTGCGGCGTGGAAGGCGATTCGTTCGCGCATTGAAGAACTGGAGCAAGGAGAGCAGGACAGGCTGCGGTTAGTGGATCTTTGGATTTTCCAGAAGCGTGAAATTGAGGACGGCCGCTTGCAGAGCGGGGAAGATGAGCGGCTCGAAGGGGAAAAGCGGGTTCTCGCCAATGCAGAAAAAATCTACAACGCAGCGATGAATGCGTTTGATCTGCTGTACGAAGGGAACGGGTCGACGGCTTCGTCGCTGCGTGCGGCACAGAAACAGGTCGAGGAACTGGTCCGGTACGAACCGAAGTTTCAAGAAGCGCTGGCGGCGCTGGAGACGGCACGAATCAGCGTGGAAGATGTGGGCGCGACGGTGCGCGATTATGCGGGAGGAATACAAGCCTCGCCGGAGCACCTGGCTCAAGTGGAAGATCGGCTGGCTCTGCTCGACCGACTGAAGAGAAAGTACGGGCCGACGCTCGACGAGGTGATCCAGTTCGGGGCGGATGTTTTGCGCAAGTTGTCGGAGGTGGAGAACAAAGATGAGATTCTGCGCGAATTGCGGAGCGAGCAGGCTAAGGCTGCGAGCGAATATCTGAAGGCGGCTCGGGCCCTCTCGAAGAAGCGTGCAGAAGCTGCGCGGCGGCTGGAAAAGCTGGTCGAAGCGGAGGTCAATGATCTGGCGATGAAGTCAACGTTCCGGATCGAGATCACGAGTTCGGAAGAGGAAGAGAACTGGACCGGGTCGGGCATTGATCACGTCTTGTATATGATCGCGACGAATCCTGGCGAACCGGTGCGGCAGTTAGACCATATTGCCTCGGGTGGAGAGTTGGCGCGGGTGATGCTGGCGCTGAAGGCGAGCGTGGAGGCAGGAAAAACCCCCACTTCTCGCAAAGAACGCGAGAAATGGGGCACCCACGATGGCGCGGCTCGCAAGAAACTTGCTCAAAGGACTCTTGTGTTCGACGAGATCGATACCGGCATTGGCGGACGAGCAGCCGAGGCGGTGGGGAAGAAGTTGAAGTCGCTTTCGCGATCGAATCAAGTCTTGTGCGTGACGCATCTGCCGCAGATCGCTACTTTTGGCGATCATCACTACGTTATCGAGAAAAAGGAATCCGGGGGACGCACGCGCACGGGGATTCGTCTGGTGACCGGGGAAGAGCGCACCGAGGAAGTGGCACGCATGCTGAGTGGGGCAAAGTTAACGGAAACGTCGCGCAAGCACGCCGAGCAGATGATCAAGGCTAACGGCTGAGGATTTGGATCTCGTCGGATCGGGCTTCGGCAACGGTGTCCGGAGAGCCGTCGGCGATCTTGATGGTGAAGTTGACGGTAATCTTGGCTTTGGTTTCGACGGCCTGCCCGTTCTGCACCACCGGCTTGAAGTGCCACTCCCGGACAGCCTGCTGGGCGGCGGCGCTGAGGATCGCGGGACCGCTGACCACGTGCAGATTCTGGATAATGCCGTCGGCGCCAATCACTGCCTGTAATACCACGGAACCCTGCACATTCATGTGCTGCGCCAGCAGCGGATAGGTAGCGCTGGGGCGGGCGGCCTCGATCGGTTCGCGCTCGGCTGCGTTGGTAGCGGCAGGCAGCGTCCTGGACGGCTGGGTCAGTTCAACCTTCGCCGCGTTGGTGCCGGGGTGAATTTGGCTGTGCCGGTCGCCAGCGATAACCTCAACATCCATCGGCGGCAGAACTGTGCGCGTAACGGCCACTGCCGGCGCTTCAACGGCCTTCGGTTCGACGGAGGCCCTGGCGGCAGCGGCGTGCTTCAGCGAAGTGGCAGCAGAGTGCACTTGAACAGGGGCGGCGGCCGGGGTGGTGACAGCCTTGCTTGCGACGGCGGGCGCCGGGTCGTTCGCGTCCAAGATCGATTGGTCGGTGCCGAACCAGAATTGCCGATCTTTCAATACCACGCCGACGAGAGCGACCACGAGGAGAACGAGGGCGAGCATCAGCCTGCCGGTTTGCGGCCTCGCCTTGCCTACCATCGGTCTGGTTCTCACATCCAACATGTTCGCTGACCTGCGATGACGTTACTATCTTCCGATAACCGATGTGCGATCACAATGGCACGGGGAGGCCGACCGATAGCACGAGGGGGCCATGCCCAGGAAAGAGGGTGTGTCCAGCGGCGTGTGTGATTCCGAGCGGTGTCCATGGTGATTTCTGTCACTGAGGTCCCGGACGATATCCGATATATGCAGAAGGATGAGTCCAATCAACACGAATCGCGCAGCATGGCTACAAGGGCCTTCCGGTCGGTGCGAGGGCGTGTCGGCCGGTGATGGGTTAGCTCCCTGGAGGCTGGTGCTATTGGGAGCCCCTGGGGTCGGCAAGGGAACGCAGGCCGACCTGTTAAACCAACGTCTGGGCGCATGCCATCTTTCGACGGGAGACGTCTTCCGGGCGGCGGGGAGCCAGTGCGATTGCGAGCAGAGTCCCGCGATGAAAGAGGCTCTCGGGTATATGAGAACAGGCGCACTTGTGCCTGATTCGACCGTGTGGGAGATGGTGCGGGAGAGATCGGCGTGCCTGCGGTGCGGCGGAGGATTCATTCTTGACGGATTTCCGCGAACGCTGGGGCAGGCGGAATCGCTGAGAGAGCTGCTGGTCAACGAGAAACTTGATCTGACAGCGGTGGTGAACTACGAATTGCCGGTCCATGAGATTGTGGCCCGCCTTGGCGGACGCCGGACCTGCGAGAAGTGCAAGGCGGTGTTTCATGTGGCGGACCGTCCGCCGAAGGTGGAGGGCCGATGCGATCGCTGCCTAGGAAAACTGTTTCAGCGGGAAGATGACCGGCCGGAGTCGATCAAAGTGCGCCTCGAAGCCTATGATCGCAGCACGGCCCCGTTAATCGAGTTTTACAAGAAGGCCGGGTTGCTGGTGCGAGTGACGGCGTCGGGATCTCCCGACGAAATATTCGAGATTACGCTGACGGATCTGAAATCACGACGAGCCGCGCAACTGGCGGATAACTAACCCGCGGTACATTGCCGAAAAGTCTTAGGCTAATTTGCCTTCAGCGCTTCCTTGGCCTCTTCGCGGACCTCGTGCTGTTCGAGGGTCATTTTGTAAGCGACGTAGTACTTATAGATGTTGCTTACGTATTGGACAGTTTCCTGCCCGATATCTTTCGCCGCAATCAATTCCACGTTGCCAAACCACTTGTTGGGATCAAGGCCTTGTTCCTTGGTTTCCTTGCGCAGGCGCACGATGCGGTTCTGGCCGGCATTATAAGCGGCAAAAGTGAAAAGAGTTTTGTTGGTCTGGTTGATGCCGGGATCGTTGAAGTAAGTCTTTGTAATCTGCGCGAGCATCTTCGCTCCGGCGTGGATATTGTTTTGCGGGTCGCGAACATTGGGAATGTTGATGGGATTTGCGGCTGCGTACTGAGGCATGACCTGCATGATGCCAACCGCACCGCGGGGACTGACGCGATCCTGATTGAGCATCGATTCCTGGTAGCCTTGGGCGGCCAGCATCAGGTAGTCGAAGTTAAACTCAGCGGCATATTGCTTGAAAAACTTCGCGTAAGACTCGAACTTTTTGATTTCGGCCTGTGAGGTCGAATTCTTGAGGTACTTTTCGTTCTTGAGGTAGCGCTGGATGACCATGTTGCCGAAGCCGGTGCCTTTGCCGTGGGACTTCACAAAATCATCCATTACCGCCTTCAGTTTCGGGCTACCCTTCCGCATGGCCCAGCCCACGTTGCCGGCCTCGTCGAGTGCCACCGGAGTTACCGACAGGTTGGGTAGGACCTTGGACCACAGCTGAGCGCGAAAGTTGAAGGATGTGGTGGCCGGAATCACATCGGCGTTGACCATTTGCAATAAGTCTTCTTCGGTCAGATTGGGGTCGACAGGCTTCACGTTGATTTCCGGCTTGCCGGCCTGCTTAAGGCCCGCATTTATTTTTTCAATTTCTGCGCTGGCAACACTCAGAGGATTTACATAGATATTTTTCCCGCTCAGGTCGGCTACGATGCTGACGGGAGTATGGCTTTTGGACGTGACAACAACGAGTTTGGCTTCTGTGGCTATGGGAAGAGTAAAGTCGACAAGTTTTTCGCGTTCTGGAGTAATGAAGATGCCGGTACAGATGATGTCGCCAATGCCGTCATTCAGCGCTTTCTGCAATTGACCTGGGGGCACGGGAATGAAGACCACCTTGAATTTTCTTGGACCGGTTTTGAGCTTTTTATTGACGACGTTCTCGAACTCCGTCATCGCGTCGAAGACGATGCCGCGTCCTCGGCCCCGGTCGTAGAAGAAGCCGGACTTGCTGTAAACTACGAGAACGCGGAGAAAACCGCGTTTGGCAATTTCGTCCCAGTCGCCGGTAAAGTGGCTGAAATTCGTGGGCAGAGCGAGCGCTGTGCTTTGCTGGGCGGCGTCGGCATCGGTGGTTTCGAGACTCGCAGGCGGAGGGGTCGTTGTGACCTGCTGCTTCGGCACGGAGGCGTCCGGTTCTGGAGGTTTGGCTTTCGAATCGCATCCACTCAGAGCAAGGGCGAGAACGGCCAGAACGAACGCTCCGGAGCGCCGATTTGCACCGAGAGTGAAAACACTATTGAGTGGCGGCATGTGTTTACTCCGAATCTTGCACCCACCATGCCTGTTGGCGCCCTCCGTAAGAACTGTCAAATCTGACAGTTGGCCCAATCACGGTGACGACAGGGCGAATTGCGGCGGGCAACTCCGGTGCTTACTCCGTCTGGGGCCCGGATTTCGCCGTTCGCTGCTAATTCCAGCGCTTTCTGTGGCTTACGTTGACCAACCCGGCACTTTCCGGTAGTTTATTGGTATCGCCACAATGGGGATCGTGTACCCTAAAGTCAGGGTTTTATGGCAATTCCTGGGTCAGATGCATCTACATCTGGATGACTTGGGAACAGAGTCATCCATGGTGCCGGACTTTTTGGGGATCAGAGTTAGAGGCGTTTAGGACGGGCATCCTCGCGGTGCTTCGAGATTTTGATAGCGGGGTTCAATGGCTGGAATTCTAGCGAAGACTGACGGAAAGACCTTACTGTTGCTCAAGCCGAGAGGGTTCTGCGCGGGCGTGGTCCGGGCCATCGATGTTGTACGGATTGCGCTGGAAGCTTTCGGGCCGCCGATTTATGTGCGCAAAGAAATCGTTCACAACAGCTTTGTGGTCGAGGAGTTGCGCGGCAAGGGCGCGATTTTTGTCGATAGCGAAGATGAAGTGCCCAACGGCGAGCGCATCATTTATAGCGCGCACGGAGTGTCTCCGGAGGTGCGGGAGCACAGCGCGAAACGTGGGCTGCGCGTGATTGATGCGACGTGTCCGCTGGTGACCAAGGTCCATGTGGAGGCGGTGAAGTTCGCCAAGGAAGGGTTCTCGCTCATCCTGATCGGACACAAGGATCACGATGAAGTGATCGGAACCTTGGGTGAAGCGCCGATGGTCACGCAGGTCGTCGGATCGCCTGAGCAGGTTAAGGATCTGGAAGTTCCCGACCCGGACCGCGTGGCATACCTGACGCAGACGACGCTGAGCCTGGATGAGACGAAAGATATTATCGCGGCGTTGAAGCAGAAATTCCCCAACATCAAGGGCCCGGCGGCGCAGGACATTTGCTATGCGACGGAAAACCGCCAGGTGGCGGTGAAGGAAGTTGCTTCCGAAGCCGACTTGCTGCTGGTGGTGGGATCGGAGAACAGTTCGAACTCGAATCGTTTGGTCGAAGTGGCGCGCAATCTGGGAACGAACGCGCACCTGATTGATAGTTGCAATGATATTGAGGCGGAATGGTTGAAGGGCGTGAAGACCATTGCTCTGACTGCTGGAGCGTCGGCTCCGGAACATCTCGTGGAAGAAACGGTGACATTTCTGCGCAACAAGGGTTTTGACAATATGCAGGAACTCGAAGTGATGCCGGAAAACGTTCGCTTCGGGCTGCCGCCGGAGATAGTGGAGGCGATCGCCGCCGCTCCGGCCAAGCGCAACCGCGGATTAACGGAGCCGCCAATCAGATGGAGATACATGACTCCCCCGACGCTCATGTAGCTTCCTCTTCTTTGGGTTCGAATCCCCAACTTCGCTTCGGAAAAATTGACGGACTGGGCAGTCGCGTGTCCGCCGCGATTGCGGCTGCGCGGAAGTGGCTGTTCTCGCAGCAGCACGAAGAAGGTTATTGGTGTGGGGAACTCGAAGCCGATACCACGCTCGAGTCGGATTACATTCTGCTGCACACGCTGTTGGGAACAGGGAATCAGGAGCGGTTTCAGAAGAGCTGCGAACTGGATTCTGCGACATCAGAATGAAGACGGCGGATGGAGCATTTATGCGGCGGGACCGTCGAATATCAGCGCTTCGGTGAAGGCGTATTTCGGGCTTGAAGCTGGCGGGATATACCGCGGATCATCCGGCGCTGCAACGCGCCCGCAAGAAAATTCTGGAGATGGGCGGCGTCACCGAAGTCAATACTTTTACCAAGATTTATCTGTGCTTCTTCGGGCAATATGACTATGACGCGGTGCCGGCGATTCCGCCGGAGATTGTGCTGTTCCCCAACTGGTTCTGGTTCAATATTTACGAGATTTCTTCCTGGTCGCGCGCCATTCTGGTGCCGCTGTCGATCTGCTACGCGAAAAAGCCATTCAAGAAAATTCCGCGCGAAATGGGCGTGGAAGAGTTGTTTGTCGGTGGAATGCAGAAGTCGCGCATGCACCTGCACTGGGCGAAGAAAATCGTCTCATGGCGGAACTTCTTCCTGGTGCTGGATCGCATGACGCACTGGTTGGAACGGGTACACGTGCGTCCGCTGCGTTCGATCGCCTTGAAGAGCGCGGAGAAGTGGATGCTCAAGCGTTTCGAGATGAGCGACGGACTGGGAGCGATTTATCCGTCGATGATGAACGCGATCATTGCCCTGCGGTGCCTTGGATATTCGCTTGACGATCCGCAGGTGATTCGCGCGATGGACGAGTTTGAGAAGTTGGGGATCGAGGAAGAAGACACGTTCCGGATGCAGCCCTGCATGTCTCCAGTGTGGGATACGGCATACGCGCTGTTTGCGCTGGGCGAAGCGGGAGTTCCCGCGAACGATCCGAGGATGGTGAAGAGCGCGGACTGGATTCTGCAGAAGCAGGTACGCACCGTCGGTGATTGGAAGGTCAAGAACAAGCAGGGCCAGCCGGGCGGATGGTACTTCGAGTTTAACAATGAGTTTTATCCGGATGTCGATGACAGCGCGATGGTTTGCCTGGGTCTGAGCCGGGTGGATCATCCCAATGGACGGTACCAGCGCGAGTCGGTGCAGCGCGCGATTGACTGGATTTTTTCGATGCAGTGCAAGAACGGCGGATGGGCGTCGTTTGATAAAGATAACGACAAGATGGTGTTCGAGCATATTCCCTTCGCCGATCACAATGCCATGCTCGATCCGGCGACCGTAGACATTACGGGGCGCATTCTGGAGATGCTCGCGACGTACGGGTACGACAAGAATCATCCTTCAGTGAAGCGGGCTATTCAGTTCATCCGCGACGAGCAGGAACCGGATGGCAGTTGGTTCGGGCGCTGGGGCGTGAACTACATCTACGGCACGGCGCTGGTGTTGCGCGGGCTGGAAGCGATTGGCATGGATCTGCACGAGCCTTGCATGCAGCAGGGTGCGGAGTGGCTGCGCATGGTGCAGAATGCCGATGGCGGCTGGGGCGAGACTGTGCGGGTCCTATGATGACCCGAACTTGCGCGGGCAGGGTGAGAGCACGCCTTCGCAGACCGCTTGGGCGATTCTCGGATTGCTTGCGGCCAATGACATTCGCAGTGATTCGGTGGCGCGCGGCATCGCCTATCTGCTGCGCACGCAGAAGACAGATGGATCGTGGGACGAGCCGTTCTTACACGGGCACTGGATTTCCGCGCGTGTTCTATCTGATGTATCACCTCTACCGCGGATTATTTCCCACTCCTGGCGCTGACGACGTACGCGAAGATCATGGAGAAGAGTAGCCAACTCGCGTAGGGTGGACGCATTCGTTCGCCCTGCCAAGACGATTCGCGGGCCCCGGACGAACACGTCCGGGGCTATGTGTTTTTGGGCGATTTAGCTGTCATTGACAAGTTGGGCTGAGTGCTGAATGCTGAGTGCTGAATGCTTGCCTTCGTCACAGGCGCTACCGGATTTCTGGGATCCCACGTGGCTCGTGCTCTGGCCGACCAAGGCGCCGACCTGCGTCTGCTGGTGCGTCCAACGAGCAACTTGCGCAATCTGGACGGGCTTAAAGCCGAGACTGCAACCGGAGATTTGCGCGATCCGGTTTCCCTTGAAAGAGCGATGTCGGGCTGCGATACCGTTTTTCACGTGGCGGCTGACTACCGGCTGTGGGTGCGCGATCCGGACGAGATGTACCGGTCGAATGTGGATGGGACCCGGGCGATCCTGGCAGCGGCGCGAAGGAATGGCGTGCGGCGCGTGGTGTACACCTCGAGCGTTGCGACCATGGGGTTCACCAGTAACGGACATCCGGCGGATGAGGATTCTCCGGTATCGCTCGCAGACATGATCGGGCACTATAAGCGCTCGAAGTTCATGGCAGAGCAGGTTGCGCTGGAGGCCGGGCGCGGTGGAATGCAGGTGGTAACGGTCAATCCTACGACTCCGGTGGGCGAGCAGGATGTGAAGCCGACGCCGACCGGGAGGATCGTGCTCGATTTTCTCAAACGGAAATTCCCCGCGTATGTGGAAACCGGATTGAACCTGGTCGATGTGCGGGTATGTGCGCAGGGGCATGTGGCTGCGTTGGAGAAAGGGAAGTCAGGCGAGCGGTACATTTTAGGAGGAGAAGATTTAACGCTGAAGCAGATTCTAGATACGCTAGGAAGGATTACGGGTCTGCCTTCGCCGACGATCAAGCTCCCCTATTTTTTCGCATTCGCTACCGGAGTCATCGACGAGGCGTTTACCGGAAGACTGCTGAAACGGGAGCCCCGCGCTACGGTCGATACCGTGCGCATGGGGAAGAAGAAGATGTTTGCGAGCTCTGCGAAGGCGGAGCGCGAGTTGGGCTGGAAGCTTGTTCCCGTCGAAGGGGCGTTGCAGCGTGCGGTGGAGTGGTTCCGAGGCAACGGATATGTCTAAAGTCGCCTTTGTCGCGGCTCTGGAACGCGAAGTCCGCGGTCTCGTCAAGGATTGGAGCGTTACCGAGAAAGAAACGGGAGGGCGCTGCTTTCGCTTTTTCGAGAATGAACGCTTTGTTCTTGTTTGCGGGGGAATCGGGGCGGCGGCGGCGCGACGTGCGGCTGAAGCAGTGATTACGCTCTATGCGCCGAGCCTTGTCTATTCGGTCGGGTTTGCCGGGGCACTCGATCCAGCGCTAAAAGTCGCGGATATCGTGCAGCCGCGAAGAGTCGTCAATGCCGGGGACGGCAGCAGCGTTGATCTGGGTAGCGGAGAAGGAGTGCTGGTCACCTTTGGAGCCGTGGCGAGCGCGGAGCAGAAGGCCAGGTTGCGAGACTCGTTTGGAGCGGGGGCGGTCGATATGGAAGCGGCGGCGGTCGCGCGCGCTGCCGAAGCGCGAGGAGTGGGATTCGCTGTCGCGAAAGTGATTTCGGACGAATTTGGCTTCGATTTCCCCTCGACAGAGCGGTTCGTCGATTCGAACGGGCAATTTCTGGAAGGGCGATTCGCATGGTTCGCGGTGTTGCGCCCGTGGCTGTGGCCTCGAGTCGCGTGTCTGGCTCGGAACAGCGGACGCGCCTCGCATGCCCTATGTGACTGGTTGCGGAACAGGAATGTCGAGGCGATCGTAAGCTCTGCGGATGTGCCCATCGCGACAGACGTCCAGCGACGATGAACCGAGTGCGCCAAGCCGGTTAGAAAACTCGAGCGCGATCTAGAAAGAGTGAATCACGGCGAGCCTTGAGTACGCCGTGGCCTCCTGTCGAATTGAGCATTTATGTATAATCCGCCGAGGCAAGGAATACCGTGGTGCGCAATTATGCTCGGCCTCGCTGATTCTCATCTTGCCCTGCTCAACAGGAGGACAGTAAATGAATTCCTCGCACCCTGAAGAGTCGAAGCCGGCTGTCAAAATGGAGCCGCGCGGGCGCATCCTTGGAATCGGCGGAGTTTTTTTCAAATCCGCGAATCGTGATCAGATGCGCGAATGGTATTCCAAGCATCTGGGACTCACTGACAGCGGCCAAGGCGTGATGCTTCCGTGGCGCCAGCACGACGACCCGCAACAGGAACAGGTTACAGTTTGGACTATCTTTCCCGCCTCGACTAAGTATCTCGACCCAAGCCCCGCACCGTTCATGGTCAACTACATTGTGGACGATATGGATGCTTTGCTCGAGCGCTTAAAACACGAGGGAGTCAAGATCGACGACAAGCGCATGGATGAATCCTACGGCCGCTTTGCCTGGATCTATGACTCGGATGGAAATAAGATCGAGCTCTGGCAGCCGCTGCCCGCAAAGCCCTAAGGGGTCCACCACTTTTCCTGCGCTTATTTTCAGGCTTCGCGCACAGTTGCGCGAATGCGTTTTTATCGGACGACCGTTCGGTCCTCATGGCGGGCCTCCGATTATTTCGTTGGCGGATCGGGTACGTGGGGAGAGAGCGCGATTTGATTCATCTATAATCGCAGGTAGCATTCTCCTAAAACGCGATGCATTCCTTCCCCTTGCTAGCAGCGTTCGTCGGCGGCGAAATCGTCGACATGATCTCCAATAGCGGCGCGGTGGCCAAATTGGTGTTGCTTGCGCTGCTGGCCTTCAGCCTGATTTCCTGGTCGATCATCCTGACCAAGTGGAGCTTGCTGCGGCGGGCCCGCTTGCAGAGCGGGCGATTCGTGCGCGCATTTCGCAAGGCGCAGCGGCTGCAGGATATTGCCGCAGTCGCCGATCAGTTCAAGCCCAGCCCGCTGGTCGGCGTATTCGAGGGCGGATACGAGGAGTACAAGCGGCAGGCGCAGACGCACGGGCTCGATTCGGAACCTGTTGTCGATCCAGCGCGGCATGCAGATTGGAGCGTCGGAAGAAATCACGCGCCTGGAACGAAATTTGCCGTGGCTTGCCATTACCGCCGCAGTAACGCCCTTTGTCGGGCTGTTTGGCACGGTTTGGGGCATCATTGATGCGTTTCACGGCTTGGGCACGGCGGGCGCGGCGACGCTGCGAGCGGTGGCTCCGGGAATTTCGGAGGCGCTGATCACGACGGCGGCCGGGCTTGGCGGCCGCGATTCCCGCAGTCATTGCTTACAACCTGATTGGGGCGTCCATTCGCGAGTTCGCCGCGCGCAGCGACGATTTCGCCCTTGAAGTGCTCAACGCAGTGGAGCATAGCCAGGCGCAGGCTCGCGCCTGGCCGAAGTGAGGCGCTGATGGCTTTCACCGCTTCCAACGGGCGCACGCAGACGTCGATTGCCGACATCAATATCACTCCGCTGGTCGACGTGGTGCTGGTGCTGCTCATTATTTTCATGGTGACGGCGCCGGTGCTGCAATCGGGGATCGACGTGAGCGTTCCCAAGACGCGGACCGTGAAAGAGATCACCGAAGAACGGATGGTGATCACGATCAATAAAGATCAGCGCGTCTTTTTGGGCAACGACGCGATCAACATCAATGAGATCGGGGCGAAGCTGCGAGCAGAAGATTCGCGATCCGCGCAACCAGTCCATTTTTGTGCGCGCGGATGAGAATGTTCCCTTTGGCGCCTTCGCCACGGTGATGGATGCGGTGAAGCAGTCGGGGATTACCAACGTCAGCATTGTGACGCAACCTCTCGAGCAAAATGGCAGCAAACGCTGAAATTTATTTCGAACACGACCACTGGGGACGCGCGCTGGCGTGGTCAGCGGGGCTGCATGTGGGCATCACCGCGGCTTTGCTGATCTACTCGGCAATTGTCTACCGGACAAGTGGCGACACGTGGGGAGCCGGTGGGGGCGGGGAAGCAATCGGAGCGACACTGGTGAGCACGGTTCCGCTGCCCGCGAATCCCTCTCAGTCGCAGAACGTGCTGGCCAATGAATCGAAGGGGATCACACAGTCGCAACCGAAGATTGAAGAGAAGGAGCCGGATGCGATCGAGATCCAGGGCAAGAACGCAAAGATAAAGCCGAAGAAGAAGCAGGAGACGGTCTCCAAAGAGAAAGCGCAGGCCCGCGCCGGAAGAAGAGAGCAATCAGGTTGCGTTTGGGGAAGGCGGACCGGTCAGCGGGCCTTACGGGACGTTCAGCGCAGCGGGCGCGAAGGGTGGTTTTGGGGTCACCGGGGGCGGTGGGGATTTTGGCACCAAGTATGCGTGGTATGTGCACGTGATTCAGCAGAAGGTTTCCGACAACTGGCTGAAATACGAAGTGGATCCGAGGATCACGACGGCGCAGCGGGTGTATATCACGTTCGATGTGGCGCGCGACGGCCATCCCATGAACGTACAGGTGGAGCAATCGAGCGGCGTACCATCGCTGGATATTTCAGCTGTGCGTGCCTTGCAGCGCATTGATACGTTCGGTCCGCTACCCGCCGACTACTCGGGCGGCAAGATTTCGGTAGAGTACTGGTTTGACTACAAGAAGTGAACCAATCCAGTAACTACAAAGCACTCCCGATTGACTTTGTGCTCGCGAATAGAGGCACAATGCAGGATGCGCGTACTCGCATTGAACGAACGTAAGAGGGAACAAGGCTTGCAAAGTAATTCATATCGGGATACGATATTGTCGTACGGAGTATGTTTCTGCCCCAAACGGATGGACGAAAGCGCTAGACCAAAGTTCCGGCGAAGGCCCAGTCGTTTCCGCGGCCCTGCGCTGATGTTCGTTCTACTCTCCTGTTTTCTTTCTTCTGCGCTCTTGGCTCAGGATTGGGTAAAGACCGGGACGAGTCTTGGTGTTGAGAAGGTGCGCCTGGCGGTTCCGGATTTCAAGCCGGCGACCAGCGATCCACAAGGCACCGCGCTGCTCAAGACTTTTGACGACACATTATGGAATGATCTCGACGTCTCGGGCGTCGTCGAGTTGGTGTCGAAGAGCTTCTATCCATTGCAGGTTCCAGGACAGCCGCCGGAGGTCAACGCGCTGGCATGGAACGCCCCTCCTCCGAACGCGGCCATGCTGGCGTTTGGAAATCTGGGTGTCGCAGACGGAAAGCTGACTGTCCAAGGCTGGCTTTACGACGTGAAGAATAGCCAGTCCCCGCAAATTCTGGGGAAGCAATATACCGATGCCGCGAGCGACGCAGCCGCGCGGGTGATGGCGCACAAGTTCGCGGATGAAATCATCTTCCGTCTGGGCGGAGGCATTACCGGGATCGCCGAGACACAGATTTACTTTGTCAGTGACCGGACCGGGCACAAGGAGATCTGGGCCATGGACTACGATGGCTCAAACCAGCACCAGATTACGCATCTTGGTTCGATTTCGCTGTCGCCGCGAGTTTCGCCCGACGGGTCGCGCCTGGCGTTCAGCAGCCTGACCAAGACGGGCTGGGAAATCACGATGTATTCACTGGAATTGAATCGGCCCGTGAGTTTTCCGCACATGGGCGGGACGAATCTTTCTCCAGCGTGGTCCTCGGACGGGACGAAGCTGGCATTTTCGTCATCGCGTGGAGGGGAACCGGAAATTTATGTATCGGATGCATCGGGCGGAAATCTACATCGCCTAACAACAGCAAAGGGCCCCGACGTTTCCCCGGTATGGAACCGGAAGACCAATGCGCAAATTGCGTTTGTGAGTGGACGCACCGGACTGCCCCAGATTTATGCGATGGAAGCTGACGGCACGAACCAGCAGCGGATGACCGATCAAGGATATGCGGTGTCGCCGAATTGGGCCCCCAATGGGCAGTTCCTGTCGTTTGCCTGGGTGCGGAAATACGGGCCGGGCGAGCCGGGGGCGTCGGATCTTTATTTGATGGATATCGCGAGTAAGCAGTGGGTCCAGCTTACGCATGACGGTGGGCGAAACGACTTTCCGTCGTGGTCGCCGGATAACCGGCACATCGTTTTTCAATCGAACCGCTCGGGCACTCTCCAGATCTGGAGCATGCTGGCGGACGGTTCGAAGGTGCAGCAACTGACTTTTACCGGACACAACAGCCAACCGAATTGGAGTTGGAAATAGTAAATACGCTTCGTCTGACTCCGGAGCACGCTTTCGGGGTCGTTAGGGAGGAAATAAAGTGAAGCATCAAAGCATGAAGTGGTTCTTGCTGATGGTTGTCCTCAGCGCTCTGTTGGCGCTCGGCGCTTGCGGAAAGAAAGCGGTTCCGCCCCCGCCGCCACCCCCGCCGCCACCGCCGGCTCCAACCGCCTCGATTGCAGTGACTCCGAATTCGATTCAGGCGGGGCAGTCGGCTTCGCTGACCTGGCAGACCAGCAACGCCACCGATGTGTCGATCGATGGCATTGGCGCGGTGCAGCCCAATGGCTCACAGAGCGTGTCCCCAACGGATTCCACGACCTATCACTTAACGGCTAAAGGATCTGGAGGAACACAGGAAGCGACGGCGCGACTTACGGTAACCCAGCCGCCGCCACCTCCGCCGCCTCCGACGCCGTCGGTGACGGACGAAGAATTGTTCAGCCAGAGCGTGAAGGATGTGTACTTCGACTACGACAAGGCTGACGTTCGCGGAGATCAGCAGGCCTCGATTCAGGCCGATGTTCAATTCCTCAATCAACATGCCAATATCAGCTTCACGATTGAAGGGCACTGCGATGAACGCGGCTCAACGGAGTACAACCTGGCTCTGGGCGACCAGCGTGCCAGTGCGGTAAAGAACGCGTTGACGGCAGGCGGCATCAGCGCCAGCCGCATCAAAACGATCAGCTACGGCAAGGAAAAACCATTCTGCTCAGAGAGCAACGAAGCTTGCTGGCAGCAGAACCGTCGTGGCCATTTCGTATATCAGAAGTAAGAATGGCCGGGAGACGCCGTTCGGCGTCTCCCGATTCTTCCTTTGCGGAATGGCGCCTCCGTGTCCGCAGCAGCGGGATCCCCATTGAGGCTTACGGTTCGGGGCAGCCTTTCTGTGTGGAATCATCCCAGCCTGTGGGACAATCAAGGCATCTAAATGCTGGCGGTTCAGGAAATCTCTATGAGACTACGTCGCGTTTCCGCATTCTTCGCATTGTTGCTGGTGCTCTCTCTAGGAGTGGCTCCGGCCTGGGGCGTGAGTAAAGAAATGGTTCAGTTGCAGACGCAGGTGCAGCAACTGCAGGAACAGATGACGGCCATGCAGCGCAGTTTCGACGAGCGCATGGGGGTCATGAAGGATTTGGTTGAGAAGGATACGGATGCCGTCAACAAGGTCGCAGCGGCGTTGAATGGACTGCAGGCTACGCTGGCGAAGCAACAAGGCGACTCCGGCGGAAAAATCGACCAGCTTTCGGGACAGATTCAGGCGCTGAACGACACCCTGGACGAACTCAAGGCGCGACTGGCGAAGGTCAGCAAGCAATTGGAAGACATGCAGGCAGCACAGCAGAGCTTGGGCGCGCAACAGGCGACGCAGCAGGCCGCGGCAGAAGCTGCCAAGAACGCTCCGCCTCCGGATGTGCTCTACAACAATGCCCTGCGCGATTACAACGGCGCCAAGAATGACTTGGCGCTGCAGGAGTTTTCGGACTACGTCAAGTTCTACCCCAACACGGATCTGGCAGGGAACTCCTACTACTACCTGGGTGAAATTCAATTCCGTCAGGGAAATTTCCAGCAAGCGGCGCAGAGCTACGACCAGGTCTTGCAGAACTTTCCCAGCGGAAACAAGGCGGCGTCAGCTCAGCTGAAAAAAGGGTTTGCGTTGATCGAACTCGGCAAGCAGGACGACGGGGTGAGCGACTTGAGGCGTGTCATCCAGCGGTATCCACATTCTCCGGAAGCGCTGCAGGCGCGGGACCGGCTGCGGAAATTGGGAGTCGCGACGACGGCAAAGTAGCTCGCGCCATACCCCGGTGTGTTGTCCAAGGCGCTCGGCGCGCACTCAGCATCGGGAGTTCGGTGCACTCATTGCGAAGCGAGCGATCTTCCACACTAGACCGTATGTCGCTGATGCTTGGGAGTGTGATGTTTGCCAGCCTTGTGAGCGTGATGTCGCTGCACGCGTTTGTCGTGGTGCTGACCCCACCTCACTTGTGCCGGGGTCGGGCGCGCCGCCGCCGCGAACGCGGTGGATAACAGGCAAAGCAGCAGTACCCAAAAACAGCGTCTCATATACGGTTTCCCCGACGAACTTCTCCTAGTTTATAGCTATATTCTCGGGAAAGCTCCAGGATTAAAGTGGTTTTGTGCGAAATTGTTGTCCGAGGTGGAATCATGCCCCACAACACTGATGATCAGGATGCAGCGAAAGGCGCCACGGAAACTGAGGACCACAAGGCCCCAGGCAATCCCGGCTTGCAGGAACAGCTTGGTCATCGCGATCAGGACTCGATGTTAAAGGATGCGGACTCCGATTTTCCCGAACCTGGGCAGAATCCCGAACATAGCGGCGAGCCGGAACGAAAAACTGCGTAGAAGCTTGCTGAGGAGTCAGAATGGAAAGCCCTCTCTGGCGAGAGGGCTTTTTCCTTCTAGAGGTTATTGCGGTTAGCGAAGTTCTTCCATCACTGCGTCGAGCACATCCTTGCCGGGGCGCGTCATGGAATCAGGCAGAGTAGCCAGCGGCTGGTCTACGACGTTCAGCATATCGATGAAGTTGGGAGCCTCGGGATTCACGTAGAAGACTCCTGTCAGTACTTCGCCTTTGTCGTGCGCTTCGGTGAGGCGGGTGATGGCGCGAATCTTATTGGTCGGGTCGTAGTCTTCTTCCAGCTTGCGCAAATGGAGGCGCGAGCCATCGTGCATGGTGACTTCGACGGTCGATCCCGGATCGTACTCGACGGCGATATCCTCAAAGTGAGGAACGAAGCTGACGTCTTGCAGGGTCTCTTCATGCTCTTTTACGTACTTGTAAGACTTGGTCGAGCCCTCGTGATCGTTGAAGGTCACGCAGGGCGAGACCACGTCGAGCATGACCGTGCCTTTGTGGGCGATCGCGGCCTTGAGCATGGCGCTGAGCTGTTTCTTGTCGCCGGAGAATGACCGACCAACGAGAGTGGCGCCGAGTTGGATTGCGAGAGCGCAAGTGTCGATCGGCGGAAGATCGTTGAGGACGCCGGTTTTCAGCTTCGAGCCCAGATCGGCCGTGGCTGAGAACTGCCCCTTGGTGAGGCCGTACACGCCGTTGTCTTCAATGATGTAAATGATCGGTAGATTGCGGCGCATCAGGTGGATGAACTGTCCGATTCCGATGGAAGCCGTGTCGCCGTCGCCACTGACGCCGATGCAGACGAGCTTGCGATTCGCCAGGATGGCTCCGGTGGCGACCGATGGCATGCGCCCGTGTACGGCGTTGAAGCTGTGCGAGCGGCTCATGAAGTATGCAGGGGTCTTCGAAGAACAGCCGATGCCGCTGGGCTTGATCAGCAGTTCCGGTTGCACGCCCATCTCGTACATGGATTCGATGATGCGTTCGGAGATCGCGTTGTGGCCGCAGCCGGCGCACAGCGTGGTCTTGCCGCCTTTGTAATCCATGACGGTGAGGCCGATGCGGTTGGTCTTG
Organism: uncultured Acidobacteriaceae bacterium; assembly: GCA_963844525.1. Classification (GTDB taxonomy): domain Bacteria; phylum Acidobacteriota; class Terriglobia; order Terriglobales; family Acidobacteriaceae; genus Sulfotelmatobacter. Next base: position 962,045 of record CAWJOM010000001.1, read on the forward strand.
GGTCCGGGTGCGGCGGTGCCGGGTTCGACAGTGGTGGTGCCCATTTCGTTTTCCCTCAGCGGCAAAAGCCGCGAATCAATTGTCGTGCCTACGATGCGGCTCTAAGCCGTAGTTTCTAAAAACGTGGACGATCCCCGCAAGTAGTTCATTTACCTTCCATGCTGGTCAGTTCGTCGGTGATGGATCGCGCGTCGAGCGGGAGTCCGGTGATGTGGGCGATGCTGCGCAGACGCGTGGTCAGTTCTGGCTTGAGATCGAGCTTCAGCAACGTGAGCATTTGCGCGTCGCGGTTCTGCTCGACGAGATAAACACGGTCGTGCTGCTCGACGAACTCGTGTACCTCGCGTGTAAAGGGATACGCCTTAAGCCGCAGGTAGTCGGTCTCGATGGCGTATTCGTCGCGTAGTTGATCGCGGCTCTCGGTGATGCCCCAGTGCGATGTCCCGTAGCCGATGATTCCGATCTTTATTTTTTCGCCCCCGGCGTTGTTTCCCTTGGTGATCTCGGGACGCGGAACGAAAGAACGCGCGGTTTCGAACTTGCGGTTCAGGCGCTCCATATTGTTTTCGAAGTCGTCGGCACGCTCGCTGTATTGCGCTCGTTCGTTGTGGCCGCTGCCGCGGGCGAAGTACGCTGCCGCCGGGTGAATCGTGCCGGGCAAGGTGCGGTAACCGATGCCGTCGCCGTCGACGTCTTTGTAACGGGCGAATCCGCCGAGCCGGTCGAGGTCTTCCTTGCTGAGCACCTTGCCTCGATTGATCGGAGTGGTGGGATATTCGAAAGGGTCGGCCATCCAGTTGTTCATGCCCAGATCGAGATCGGACATGACGAAGACCAGAGTCTGGAACTGTTCCGCCAAGTTGAATGCTTCAGGTGCCATGCTGAAGCACTCGGTGACAGAGCAGGGAAACAGCATGATGTTCTTGGTATCGCCGTGGGACAGGAACGCTGTGGAAAGGATGTCGCCCTGCGAAGTACGAGTAGGCAAGCCAGTGGAGGGGCCGACACGCTGGATGTCCCAGATGACGCCGGGGACTTCGACGTAGTAGGCGAGTCCTGCGAATTCGGACATCAGTGAGATGCCTGGGCCTGCGGTTGCAGTCATGCTGCGGGCGCCTGCCCATCCGGCGCCGATGACCATGCCGATTGCGGCCAGTTCGTCTTCGGCCTGCACGATCGCGAAGGTCGCTTTGCCGTCGGGGCCAATGCGGTATTCCTTCATGTATTCGATCATCGTCTCGACCAGCGAGGACGAGGGAGTAATCGGATACCAGGTGACGACGGTGCATCCGGCAAACATGCAGCCGAGAGCGGCCGCCGAGTTGCCGTCGATGATGATCTTGCCCGCAGTTGCGTTCATGCGCTCGATGTAGAAGGCACCGCGTTTTTGCAGATTCGCTTTAGCGTATTCGAAGCCAGCCTGGGCGGCGGCGAGATTGAGATTGGCGGCCTTTACTTTTTTGGCGAACTGCTTACGGATCGCCTTTTCGACCTCAGCCATGTCGATGGTCAGAAGGCTGGCGACAACGCCCACATACACCATGTTCTTGACGAGTTTGCGCAGCTTGGCCTCAGGACACACGGCGGCGACCAGCTTGTCGTAGGGAACGGAGTAAAAGATGAGATCGTCGCGCAGTTTGTGCAGAGCGAGAGGTTCGTCGTACAGGACGGCGGCGCCGGAAGCCAGAGACATCGTGTCTTCCTGCGCGGTCTCAGGATTCATGGCCACCAGGAAATCGATTTCCTTCTTGCGTCCGATGTAGCCATTCTTGTTGGCGCGAATCGTGTACCAAGTCGGAAGGCCGGCGATGTTCGAAGGGAACATGTTCTTGCCGGAGACGGGCACGCCCATCTGGAAAATGCTGCGCAACAGCACGGTGTTTGAACTCTGCGAACCGGAACCGTTGACGGTCGCGACCTGAATGCTCATGTCGTTGACGATGCGCTTCTGACCGGGGCCTCCGGTAGATTCCCGGGGCACGAAGTCCGTAGTGGCCATCCCAACACCTTCCTTCAGTTAGCGGGCTGAACCCAGTAGCCCGTGATTTATGAATTGCAGGGGAGGAAACATTTCATTATAAGGGCGACGGTGGTGTCGCGTCGCGCCAAACCGCCCGCCTGTAGCCCGGAGGAACCTGCTTTAGAAACGGGCAGAGCGCCTGCGGACTCACGCTTCTGTTTTGTAAAACTGGGCGATGTTACGGAATTTATTATATCGTGATACGAGCAATTCCGCAGGGGGAGTCTTCTTCAGTTCGCCGTAGTGCTTCTGCAGAGTGGCATCGAGCAGATTCGCGGCTGCTTCGTGGTCGCGGTGGGCGCCGCCCTCAGGCTCGGGAACGATGCCGTCAATGCAGCCCAGTTCGCTGAGGTCGGTGGCGGTAATGCGCATGGCCTCGGCCGCAAGTTCTTTCTTGGAGGCGTCACGCCACATGATGGCAGCGCAGCCTTCAGGAGAAATCACAGAGTAGATGGAGTTTTCCATCATGAGCACGCGGTCAGCCACAGCGATGGCCAAGGCTCCGCCACTGCCGCCGACACCGATCACCGTGGTGATGATGGGAACTTCCAGGCGCGCCATTTCGCGCAGATTGTAGGCTATGGCTTCGGCCTGCCCGCGCTCTTCCGCATGAATGCCGGGATAGGCGCCGTCGGTGTCGACCAAGGTAAAGATCGGGCGGCGGAACTTTTCGGCGATCTGCATCGCCCGGATCGCTTTGCGGTAGCCCTCCGGATGCGGCGTGCCGAAGTTGCGGTGGACGCGCTGCTTCATGTCGCGTCCCTTTTGAGTGGCGACGATGAGGACTTCGTCGCCATGAAAGCGGGCCATGCCGCAGATAATGGCGGCGTCATCGCCAAAACTGCGATCGCCGTGGATTTCGCTGAAATCGGTGAATACGCGGTCAATGTAGTCGAGCGATTGCGGACGCTGCGGATGCCGCGCCAGTTCTGTCCTCTGCCATGCCGTGAGAGGCGCGCTCATTTCCTGCCTCAGCGTCTCGATGCGCTCCTGAAGCTTGGCGATCTGGCGTCGCGTCGCCTCGTCGGCTCCAGGAGTCTGCAGGTCGGCGACCTGGCGCTCGATTTCTTCCAATTCCTGCTGTACTTTTTCGGTTGCGGCCATTCTGAGTTTAGGTGATCACGCGGACGCTGCCCCGTCCACACAACTGTTCGACGCGGGCGATGAAATTGCGGTCCGGGATCACATTATAGCCTTCCGCTTCCATCACCACCATGAAATCCCCCTGGCGTTCCACGTCGAACAATACCTTGGCTTCGCCTTTGCGCTCGAGAAAGAGCGTGTGCAGGTCATCCACTGTGGTTTCGACGGAGCTTTCCAGCGGCACGCGGATGCGGATGGCGCGCGGGAGGGGGACTTTCGCCTCTTCCAGCGGTTGAATTTCAGCAGCGGTGATCTTGGGATTGGCGCCTTCTTCGATCCGTACTCCGGCCTTTACCAGGACGGGAACTTCGAGTTTCACCTTCTCGCCGATGCGTTTAAAGGCTTCCGGGAAGACGATCATGTCGATCGAACCGGACATGTCTTCGAGCGTAGCCTGGGCGTAGAAGTCTCCGCGCTTCGATTTGAGAACGCGCACGTTTCCGATGATGCCTGCCGTGACGATGGTTTCTTCTTTGCCGGTCGATTTGGTCATTGCCGCGATTTCTTCGACGCGGAGGGCGCGCAAGTCAGACAGCTTGTCTTTGTACTTTTGCAGCGGATGGCCGCTGATGAAGAAGCCGAGAATTTCCTTTTCGGCTGTGAGGCGCGTGTGCTCGTCCCAGTCAGGAGCGTTGGGCAGTTTGTCATTGTGCGACTCGGCGTCTTCCTGCTGAAAGACGCCAAACAGGCCGTGCTGGCCAGATTCGGCGTCGCGCTGGGCTTTCTGTGCCTGCTCCATTGCCTTGTCGAGCACAGCCATGAGTTGTGCCCGGCGTCCCATCGAATCCATGGCACCGCTCTTAATTAATGATTCGAGCACGCGTTTGTTGAGTAGCCGCAGGTCGACGTTCTCGCAGAATTCGAAGATGGATTGGAACCGTCCCAGTTTCTTGCGGGCGGCCACGATGGATTCGATCGCGTTGCCACCGACGTTTTTCACCGCAGCAAGGCCGAAGCGAATCGATTCGCCATGAGGAGTGAAGTTGGCGTCGGAGACATTGATGTCGGGAGCTTCGACGGCGATGCCCATCTCGCGGCATTCGTTGATGTACTTGACGACATCGTCGGTGGAACCTGTGACCGAGGTGAGCAGGGCCGCCATGAACTCCACAGGGTAGTGGGTCTTGAGATATGCCGTGTGATAGGCGAGCAGGGCGTAGGCGGCGGAGTGCGATTTATTAAAGCCATACCCCGCAAACTGCGCCATGAGGTCGAAAATCTTTTCGATCTTCTTCGGCGGATACTTTCGCTGCGCGGCGCCTTCGACAAATCGCTCGCGTTGCTGCTGCATCTCCTCGGCCTTTTTCTTGCCCATGGCGCGGCGGAGGAGATCAGCTTCACCCAGGGAGTAGCCTGCGAGGCGGTTTGCGATCTGCATCACCTGTTCCTGATACACGATCACGCCCAGAGTCTCTTGCAGAATCTCTTTCAGCTCCGGAAGTTCGTATTCAACTTTCTTGCGGCCGTGCTTGCGGTCGACGAAATCGTCGATCATGCCGCCTTGGATCGGGCCGGGCCGGTAGAGTGCGTTCAGAGCCGTGAGGTCTTCAATGGAATTCGGCTGGTATTTGCGCAGGACGTCGCGCATGCCGTTCGATTCAAACTGGAAGACACCGGAGGTCAGGCCCTTGTGGAAGACTTTTTCGTAGGTCTCATTGTCTTCCAGAGGAATCTGCTCGAGCGTGATTGCGGTGCCGCGAGTCTGCTCGATCAGCTTGAGCGCGTCGGTGAGAATCGTGAGCGTGGTGAGGCCGAGGAAGTCCATCTTCAACAGGCCCATCTTTTCGATGGCGACCATGTCGAATGCGGTCACAATTTCGTCGTTCTTGGTGCGGTGCAGAGGAACCAGATCGGTGAGCGGGCGCGGCGAGATTACGACGCCCGCGGCGTGAACGCCGGAGTTGCGCACCATGCCTTCCAGCTTCTTTGCGGTTTCAAATAGTTCACGGATCTGGCCATCTTTCTCGATCGCTTCGCGCAGTTGGGCGGAGTCTTCGATGGCCTGTTCCAGCGTGATGTTGAGCTGGGTGGGGACCATCTTGGCGATGCGGTCGACATCGGCGTAGGGAATGTCCATGGCGCGGCCAACGTCTTTAATGGCGGCCTTAGCAGCCATGGTGCCGAAGGTGATGATCTGAGCGACGTTGTCGCGGCCATATTTCTGCGTGACGTACTGGATGACCTCGCCGCGCCGGTTCATGCAGAAGTCGATGTCGATGTCGGGCATGGACACGCGCTCGGGATTCAGAAAGCGCTCGAAGAGCAGTTCATGCTGCAGAGGGTCGATGTCGGTAATGCCGAGAGCGTAGGAAACCAGCGAGCCTGCAGCTGATCCGCGGCCGGGACCTACGGGGATGCCGTGGTCCTTCGCGTAGCGGATGAAGTCCCAGACAATGAGGAAATATCCGGGGAACTGCATCTGCTGAATGATGCCGAGCTCGCGCTCGAGTCGCTGCTCGTAGTCGGTGATCGAGTGCTTTAGTTTTCCTTGAGCATGGAGGGGACGCAGCGCATCGAGGCGGCGAGCGAAACCTTCGCGGGTGACATGGACAAAGTAGCTGTCAATCGTATAGCCGGGCGGAACCTCGAATTGTGGAAACGGATTCGCGACCTTTTCCAGGCGCAGGCTGCATCGTTCCGCGATATCGAGCGTGCGGGTTAATACGTCCGGCGAGTCCTTGAAGACGCGGGCCATTTCGTCGTGGTCTTTGACGAAAAACTGGTTGCCGTCAAATTTCATGCGTGCTGTGTCGTGAATCGATTTGCCGGTCTGAATGCAGAGCATGACGTCCTGCGCGTGGGCGTCGTCTTCGCAGAGGTAATGGCTGTCGTTGGTGGCGACCAGCGGCAGTCCGAGATCTTTTTCAAGCTGGAAGAGGCCGGGATGGATGCGGTGCTCCATTTCGAGGCCCTGGTCTTGAATCTCGAGGTAGAAGTTCTGTTTGCCGAAAATATCGGCGTAGGTGGATGCGGCGGCACGGGCGGCGTCGTAGTTGCCTTCGGTGAGGCGCTCGGCGACTTCACCTTTAAGGCATCCGGAGAGGCCGATCAGGCCGCGGGAGTGCTCGGCAAGAAACTTCTTGCTCACGCGCGGCTTGTAATAGAAACCGTGGAGCGAAGCTTCGGACGTGATCTTGACCAGGTTGCGGTAGCCCTCTTCGTTTTCGGCGAGCACAAGCAGGTGGTTGTAGCTATCGCCTTCGGGCGCGGCGCGGTGGTCGTCTTTCTTGCAGATGTAGAGTTCGCAGCCGACGATGGGCTTCACTCCCGCATGTTTCGCAGCATTGACAAAATGGACCGCGCCAAAGATGTTGCCATGATCGGTCATGGCAACGGCGGGCATTCCCAGCTCTTTTACGCGGTTGCAAAGCTTTTCGACGTCGCAGGCGCCGTCGAGCATCGAGTAGTCCGTGTGCAGGTGCAGGTGGACGAATTGGGACATGGGGTGTAACTAGTTTAGCGCAAGCAGAATACAAGCAGACAGTGGAAGGTTGTGGAGGGCTGTGGGTTTCTGGCGGCGCGGCTAGCTTTCTGGTAACCGTTTCCTACTCGCGACGAAATGACTCGAGCGGCTTTCCACTTTTGTCGAAAAACTCTACTCTCGTCCATTTGCTGGCGCGTTCACTAATCTCATAGACCCGATCTTCGGAAACGGCCCAAACGCTGTCTTCGCCGATCATGCATAAACGATAGATTTGAACCGTGTCATGTTCGCGCCCGATCTTGGGCAGTCCCAGATGCGCCCATGTCCGACCGCCGTCGTGGGTGCAATACATCTCATTTCCGGCTGCGCAGCCACGTTGAGAATCCGCAAAGGACAGCGAGCGGAACCCTGCTTCGGCGGGTTGGAGCAGCCCTTCCCAGTCGTTCGAATCTGCGGTTCGTTGATAGACGCCAGACCAGCTTAGGGCGTAAAGCAGCCCATTCGCGGAGGAAGCCAGGTCCATCGTCTCGCGGTCAGATATTTTCCTGGGTGGAGCGCCTGTGCGGAGTTCGTAGATGCCACTGCCGCCTGAACCAGCGGACCAGGTCAGAACTCGACCGTTAGAAAGACGCACTCCATCAAGACCGGAAGCTGGCTGAGTCTTCCAGTTCAGCTTAGTCCAATGAATCCCCCCATCGTCAGTTTGCATTACAAAAGCGGCGCCTGACGCTCCTTCTTCGACTCCTTCGCCGACCACCCACCCATGTTCGCCGGTGTCAAACACTATTCCAGTTGGGGTTTCCCGGCCGCGTGCGATCGCCCCAAGACGCTGCCACGTGAGACCAGAGTCTGAGGTGTGAATGCAAAACTTGTCAAAGGACTCTCCGCGTTGCTCTGCTGCGATTCCCCATCCCTCGCTTGCGTCTGCGAAGAAAAGCTTCCATATGTGGAACGGCGTTCCTGAGGACGTCCAGTGAGTTCCGCCATCATCTGTTCTGAATAGGAATTGCTTCTTGTCTCGGTTGCGGACCAAAACCCAATGATGCTCTTGGTCCAAGGAGAATGAGTCCTCGATTGGAAGCTGTATCACCGTAGCGATCGAACTTGAGGCTGCGGTGCCGATTGCTATCGCTAGGAAAGCGCACAAGCCAAGGATCGATACTGATTTGGTTCGCATGAATATTGCCGATTTTGTGGCCCTCTTGGAGTCGTGTCCACTCGAACGCGCGACGTTTTAGTCCGCGCCGGCCCCTGCGGCCTGTGCCTTTTGCAGCAACCGGCGGGCCTGGGAGATTAGTTCCGCGACTTCGAAGGGCTTGACCAGGTAATGGATATTGTTTTCCTGCAAGAAGCTGCGTTCCTCGCTGGGTCCGTTGGAGAACGTATACAGAGTGTGGGCCTCCATTCCAGCCGAGTTTTCCTTGAGCCACTCGTACGATTCCTTCGCGCTCCACTGGCCGGGCATCTTGCCGTTCATGATGATGGCGTCAAATGGCTCGGAGAGCAGGCGCGTCTTCACGTCCTCACTGGTCTTGGCGGTCACGACCGTGGCACCCGCGCCAGCGAGCACATCCCGCTCAAATTCGAGTACGGCTTCTTCCTCCTCCACCAGGAGCACGCGGCCATGGATGGCGCCTTCGTGCAAACGGGGTGCCGGTTTCTCCGCCTCAGCCTCGTTCTTGGTGGATGCCACCGCGGGTAATCGCACCTCGATGACGGCTCCGCCGTCGGGAGCATTGTTGGCCGTGATGTCTCCGCCATGCTCTTTCACGATGCCATAGCAGATGCTGAGTCCGAGTCCAGTACCTTTGCCCACGCTCTTGGTGGTGTAGAAAGGATCGAAGATGCGCTTGGAATCTTTGATACCGGCTCCATCGTCGGTGAATTGCGTGCAGACATGTCCACTAACGTTGGAAATGCGAATCTTGAGTTTGCCCGCGCGCCCGGTTTCTAGAATCGCATCGACGGCGTTGTTGATGATATTTAAGAAGACTTGCTCGATCTGATGCGGATCGGCAACGACCAGGGCCTCTTCGGAAAGTGTTTCGCACTCGACTTTAATGTTGTTGATCTTCAGATCGTAGTCGCGGAGTGCGAGGGTCTCATCAAGGATCTTCCGGATGTCGACTTCGTCCCGCTGTGGAGTGCGCTGCCGGGCGAAGGACAAGAGGTTCTGGACCACGCGATGCGTGCGCTGTGCCTGCTTGAATAGTTTGCTGACATAATCCTGGGCGCGCGTGTTGAGGCCCTCGGTCTCGAGAAGCTGTGCGTAGCCGAGAATCGCGGTGAGCGGGTTGTTGAGTTCGTGGGCAACGCCGGCAATCAATTGCCCCACGGCCGACATTTTTTCGCTCTGCAGCAACTGCTCCTGCGTTTTGCGCAGGTCCTCGTAGGCGCGGCAGGTTTCTTCATAGAGACGAACTTTTTCGATCGTGGTGGCGAGTTGGCGGCTAATCGCGACCATGAGATTTTCGTCGTTGCTGGAATATTCGAAGCCCAGATGGCTGCACAAGCCCATGATTCCGACCGGGCTATCCTTGCCCCAGAACAGGACCCAGATCCAGGAACGGTCAACATCGGAGTGTACGAATTCGGCAACCTTGGGCGGCAGGTGCGGGAGATACTCGGCCGTGATCACCTCTGTGCGCGAGCGCATGACGAGATCGCCAAAGCCCTCAGTGAGGAAAACTTCGGCAGTCCGCATCTTGTCGCGGCTACGTGGACCCCAGGCGGCGCGGCGGCGATAGGTGGTGGTGTCGCTGTCGCATAAGTAAACAGTTCCGCTCTCGGCGCCAAAAAGAGTGACGACCTGGCGCAAGGTCAGATTCAAGATTTCATCCAGGTCGAAAGACTGGGCGGCGACCACGGCCATGGCGTTCAACGCATTCAACTCGCGGTTACGGCGCCGCATTTCTTCTTCAGCGCGGCGCTTCTCGGTCATGTCGAGAACGAAGCCCTGGTAGCGCTCGATGTCACCGGAGCCGTTCCGCGTGGCGAAACTGCTCTCAACTGCGAGAAGCAAGGTGCCGTCTTTGCGGCGCAGGGTGACGTCGAAATTCCGTACATAACTCTGACCTTCGATTTCGCGGCGGAAGGCCTCGCGCTGCTTGGGATCGACGCAGATTTCCGTATCCAAATTCAGAACCAGCAATTCTTCACGCTTGCTGTAGCCGAGCATGTGTACCAATGCGTCGTTGCAATCAATCAACTGGCCTGCGGGATTGGCGACGTAAACGCCTTCCTGCACTTGCTCGAAGAGCAGCCGGTATTTTTCTTCCGCGGAGCGACGGTCGGTAATGTCGCGAACTACGTGAATCGTGCCTTTTTGCGGACTGCCCTGCTCAGTATAGGAAGAGGTTGAGACGATCGAGAAGCCGCCAAAGCATGGATCGGCGCCTTCGGTGAATTCTTCGTCCCCGCCCATAGCGCAGTAGGGACAGCCGGTCCACTGGCCAAACGTGTGGGGCAGGGCCGAGTCGCAAGAACTGCCAACCACATCCGCGGCGGCTTTTCCGAGTTGCTCCAGCAGAACCTGATTCGCTTTGATGATACGAAAGTCGGCATCGTGCGCCAGGATGATGTCGTGGATGGAATCGAAAGTATTGATCCACTGGCGCTGCGAACGCAGGACCTGCTCAAGCAGCCGGAAGTTCTCGACGGCAACCGCGAGTTGCTTCCCGCACGACTGGAGAAACTCGAGTTCTTCCGGGGTCCACTGGCGGCTTCCGGAAACGCCCAGCAGCAACAGTCCGATGGGGGACTTGCTGCCCACAACCGGGACCATGACAACCTGGCGAATCTTCTCGGCGGCGAGAGAGGCTTCGAGCTCGGGAGCGGCGGCCGCGCGAGTCGTGACCTGCGCAGCGGATAGCGCTAAGAGTTTCTGGGTTTCGTCGTTGATCTCGGCAAAACCGGCGTCGCGGAGAAAATCGGACGAGAGCCCGACGGCGTGCGTCGCGACCAGGTGTCCGCTTTCTATCAGCCGGAACCATGCGGCCTTGGTCCGGGTCAGGCGTTGCAACTCCTCGACCGCGGACTGAACTACGTTTCCGTACTGTTGCGCGCTGGCGATGCTGGTGGTAATAGCCTGCATCGCGCGCAGGCTTCGGGTGCGATTTCGCGCTTCGTCCAGCACCACGAGTAACATGCTCAGGGCGAGCACGATTTCCGCAGTCACGAACGCGCCTGAAGGAATACGATCAGTCAGCGGCGACCATGAAAGATGAAGAAACGGCAAGCCAAGAGCCAGCAACCAGGCTGAAGGTTCCCACCGCCCACGCCGAGCGCGAATGAGTGCAATCGACGCAGTCAGCAGAATGATGCGATAACCGACTTCCACGGCCACGCGCAAGGGCAGGGAATCAGGCCACAACAGGACTCTGGCTCCGGCGAAGCCCACTAGAATGGGCGTGATGACGGTCAACGGAAGTAGCAGATCACGGCTTCTGGTGTACAGCAGAACGGCACCTGCCAGTACACCGACTGCCAGGATGAACGTGGCCTGTACGGCAACCAGGTCGAAGGGTGCCGGGATGCGTGATGCAAAGCAGTGCTCGGCAAACCGCGAGGCCACAAAGGCCGCCCATCCTAGGGTCCAAACTTTGAAATAGGTCGAGCGGAAGGCCCCCAGCGCGAACAAGGAAGCGCACAGCACGATCAGCAGAGCCAATTCTGCCGACGTGGGCCTGGCCAAGCCAAGCTTCGACGCCGTATTCCAGATGGACCACAGGGATGCGCTCATCGCGTTGCGGACGTACCTCTTCCTGTTTTTGAATATCATGCCCCGACGCTTTCTCGATGGAGTTTCGGGACCTGAATGATTACTTTCGGCATCTCGCTCGTGAGTTACAATCGCCGATAGACTTTCGTGTATTCACCATGCCAGATCGCATTCTCGTAGTTGACGACGAAGAACCAATTCGGGAAATCGTCGCCTCAATGCTCGGAAACGCCGGATATGCCTGTAAACAGGCGGCTTCCGGCATGGAAGCTCTCGCGGTCCTCACTTCAGGGGAAGAGTTTGAGTTGATGCTGTCGGACCTGATGATGGCGGACCTCGACGGCATTGGCTTGCTCGAGCGTACGAAGGAAAAGTATCCGGACATGCCGGTCGTGATGGTTACCGCCGTGCACGACATCTCCGTCGCGCTCGCGGCCATTCGAAACGGGGCCTACGACTATTTGTTGAAACCCTTCGAGCGGGAGCAACTGCTCAATACCGTCAGCCGTGCCTTGGAGAACCGGCGCCTCAAAGTTGAGAATCGAACCTACCAGACCAATCTGGAATCTCTGGTTAAGGCGCGTACCGATCAACTGCAGGCAGCGATGAGCAGCCTGGAGCGTTCCTATGACATCACCCTCGAGGCTCTGGGTGACGCGCTGGATTTGAAAGATCGTGAAACTGAGGGGCACTCGCGCCGGGTGACTCTCTTTACGATTGCCATCGCGCAGGCTCTCGGTCTGCCCCGCGAGCAGATCACCGTCATCGCGCGTGGAGCCTTTCTCCACGACATTGGAAAGATGGCCATTCCCGATAAGATCCTCAATAAGCCGGGGAAACTGACAACGGACGAGATGGACATCATGAAGGAACACGCCTACCACGGGTATCAGATCGTTAAGAAAATCCCGTTTCTCGCGGATGCCGCCGAGATTGTGTATTCGCATCAGGAGTGGTTCAACGGCGAGGGTTATCCCCGGAATCTAAAGGGGGGGCAGATTCCCCTGGGTGCTCGAATCTTTTCGGTTGCCGATACCTTCGATGCGATTACCTCCGATCGTCCCTACCGGCCCAAGCAATCCTTGCCGGCGGCACGGGCCGAAATCGAAAAATTTTCGGGACGCCAGTTCGATCCAGAAATTGTGAAAGTATTCCTCCAAATGCCAGACAACGTTTGGGACGATCTGCGCAAGGAAATCGACGGTCAGACTTATAGGGTGGCGCATTCCGCTGGAGCCAAGGGCTAAATCCGTTCGCGAAGGTGGGACCGTTGAACGGCCGTAATCGATCAAAATTTCTGATTTGGGCTGCCGTCGCACTCACGGTCGTGCTGACGGCGGGCTGTCTGTTTCTTGCCCCGGGCACGGTCCGGATCGCGATCAGCGACATTGTCGGTGGATTGCTGATGCTGCTCGCTCTCGTCGCGTTTGCATTCAACGCGGTCGGCAGTAAGGGGCGCACGCGCTGGTTCTGGATGCTTCAGGCCGCGGGCTGGGCATTGTGGTTCAGCGATCAAATCGTGTGGATCACCTTTGATCTGATTCTACGCAGGAAAATGCCCGGCATGTATCCCGCTGACGCTCTGCTGTTTCTAGCGGGGGCGCCCATGATGGCGGGACTGCTGCTCCGCCCCCATCGCCAGCCCACGGAACGCAGCGCTCGCCTCGGAGCACTCGACTTTCTTCTTCTGCTGCTCTGGTGGTTCTATCTCTATGTTTCGTTCGTGATCTGCTGGCAGTACATCTCGCCGAACGAGACGGCGTACAACCAGAACTTTGATTGGCTCTCGATAGCAGAAACCGCCCTGATTGTTTCCGTGCTGCTGGCGTTTCGTCGTGAAAGCTCGGGGCGCTGGAAGACGTTCTATGCCTGCCTGTGCGGAGCGTTTGTTCTGAATGGCATCTGGTTCTATGTTCTGAATAACGCCCTGGAAAGGGGCGTCTATTTCACGGGCAGTTGGTACGACATCCCGTACTCGGGATCCTTTGCAGTCTTCACCGCCGTGGCAGTGCTGGGGCTGGGGCTGACGCCGACGCCGGAAACGGTGGCCGACGAATCCTACGGTTCCTGGATGGCGAACCTGGCGATGATGGCGGTCCTTTCATTGCCAATCATCGCGCTCTACGCACTGCTGGATCCACGTCTTCCGCATCAAGTCGCGGACTTTCGTGTGATGGTGACGCTGGCGACCATGTTTCTGATGGCGTTGCTGCTGTTCATCCAGCACCGCCGCTTGAACCACGAGTTGCGGCGCACCAACGTCGTGCTGGAGGAGGCGTCTCTCACGGATCCGCTGACTGGATTGCGCAACCGGCGGTATTTCTCGGCTACGATCGAATCTGATGTCAGTCAGACCCTGCGTGCGCATGCCGATGATCGCGATCCGCATACGCGCGATCTGGTCTTCTATCTGATCGACGCCGACAATTTCAAAGACGTGAATGATCGATTTGGGCATGACGTTGGCGACAAGGTTCTCGTCGAGATGGCCAATCGCCTTAGTTCTTCGATTCGGCACTCCGATGTTCTGGTGCGCTGGGGCGGAGAGGAATTCCTGATCGTGTCTCGGTACACGGATCGAACCGAGGCCGAATTGCTGGCTCAGCGTGTTCTTTCGGCGGTCGCTGACACGCCATTTAGCGTTGCTGGATCGGGAGAAACAATGCACCGCACGTGCTCGCTGGGATGGGCGGCGTTCCCGTGGTTCCTGGACAATCCGCGGGCAATCACCTACGAAGAAGTTCTGACTCTTGCGGATCGCGGCCTGCATCAGGCCAAGGAGTCGGGCAAGAACCGTGCGGTCGGCATTATGCCCGCTTCCG
>CAWJOM010000002.1:0-193370 GCA_963844525.1 uncultured Acidobacteriaceae bacterium
AAGTCGAAGTTCAACGTCTGCGGCGCGCCCGACATGTTCAGCACCACGAGCACTGCCTGATCTTTATAGGATCTCAAGTACGACAACACGTTCTGATCGTTCTCATTGAGCGCCAGATAGGTCCCGTCGAGCAGGGCTTTGTTGGTGTGGCGCAGCTTGAGCACGCTCTTGTAGAACGAGAGCACCGACTCCGGATCTTTGGATTCATCGGCAACGTTGTGCGTCTTCGCCGTCGGAGGCACGGGAAGCCACGGCGCAACGGTCGAGAAGCCTCCATTCTCGCTCGCGTCCCACTGCATCGGCGTGCGTTCGCCGTCGCGGCCTTTTTCCTGGGCCAACCTGTCCGCCCAATCGGATCTTTGACATCTTCTTTCCGCGTTGGCGGTCGTTGTTCTCCATTCCAATCTCTTCGCCGTAATACATGATTGGCGTTCCGCGCAGCGTCAGGTACAGCCCCGCCATCAGCTTGGCAATCTGATCGTTGTGCTGGCCGTCGCCGTAACGGTCGTAGGAGCGGACGATATCGTGATTGCTGATGACGAACGTCGGCCATCCCGATGCCGAGTCGACCGCAGCAATCTGCTTGCGGAAGTCGGCCGGCGAAAGCTTGTTCACCGTCGTGAAGAGGAAATCCATGGGCAACTGCAATTCGTTGTTGGCATGGCCGTAGTACTGATTCAACTCGGCAATGTCCGAGGTCCACGTCTCTCCGATCAGCACGGCATTGTATTCATCCGCCACCTTCCGCAAGTCACGCAGCGACTCATGCACTTCGGGCAGTTTGTCGTTGTACTTGTTTTCCTCGTTGGGGTCGCCAAAGGTATTCTTGCCGGGCAGAACAGGGTTGTCGTGCAGGTTGGGATCTTCATATAACGTATCCACCGCATCCAGCCGGAAGCCCGAAACGCCGCGCTTGTACCACCAGCGCGTCACATCAAACATCGCATCCTTCACCGCGGGATTGCGCCAGTTCAGATCCGGCTGTTGGGCGGCGAAATAATGGTAGTAGTACTGATTTGTTGTGGAGTCGAACGTCCACGTCGATCCGCCGAAGTCAGAGATCCAATTGTTCGGTGGCTTGCCTGCGCCCTTGCCGTCGCGCCAGATGTACCAGTCGCGATGTTCCGAGGTGCGGGAAGACTTCGAATCGAGAAACCACTTGTGCTGATCGGAGCTGTGATTCACCACGAAATCAAGGATGATATGAATGCCGTGCTTCTTCGCGTCTGCGGACAAGCCATCGAAGTCCGCCAACGTGCCGTACATCGGATCGATATTTTCGTAGTCAGAAACGTCATACCCGAAATCCACCTGCGGTGAAGGAAAGCAAGGCGAGATCCAGATCGCATCCACGCCCAGATCTTTTAGATAATCCAGCTTCGACGCAATGCCCTTGAGGTCGCCAACGCCGTCATTATTGCTGTCGGCAAAGCTGCGGGGATAGATTTCGTAAAACACCGCATGCTGCCACCACTGGTGCCCTTCGGCGTCGACCGCCTTACCGGGATTCTGTGCGGATGCGGCGACTAGCGAAAGAGACAGGAATGCGGCGAGCAAAATCTGATGAGACCTGCATTGCATAGAGCGACTCCTTGGGGCTTATGTCGGAGTATCGCGGCCACGATGGATGCCGTCAAGCATTCATTCCGTTGCCGGCGCGGGCGTGCTCAGGATCTTCCGAAGTGAATGACGACTTTCTGCTGTACGTACGAGTCGGCCGCTCCTTGTCGCATCTGGATCTCCAGTTTCCCAGGCTTCGTCAGAATTGCGCCCTCGACAGTCACGATTTGGCCGGGATTCCAAACGCTCATTTCGTAGCGGCTTCCGGCCAGTCCTGAGACTTCCAGAGTCAGTTCCGTCTTTGTGGCATTCCATGACTCGGAGAGCACATGCAAGGCGCGGCTCGCGCTGCCCAGAGGCGGCAGATCGTTCGATAGTGCCAGTCCAAAATCGTCCTTCACGCGAATGACCAGATTGTTCGGCCATCACCAACTGCAAAATGCACGAACAAATGCTGGTCGTTGCTGTTCGGCTGCATCTTGAAGGGCAGCGCCCGCCCATTCATCTGGACGCTGACCACTTGCGTGCGCAGGCTGAAAGATGGGGAGAATTCAACCGAGCAATCGCCAGCCCCGCTACGCTTGGCCTCAAGGATCAGGCTGTCGGCCGACTTGCGATATTGAAAGTCCACGCCAACTCCGCCCATTCGCACATTCCGGATCGCGAATGATGTCCAGTCGGCCGGCACATGAGGAGCCAGTGTGATCTCATGTTTCTCTGCATCGGTCTGCAGGCCAAACATGCCGCGCAGGATCGGACTGATCACCATTGCCGCCGACCAGATCTGGTGAGGTGAACTGGTGGCGAAAGACTCGTTGTAATCTCCCGACAAACTTCGGTGAAGTGTCCGAGCGCGCCGTCAACGCCAAGCAGCGCGTTGGAACGCAGATTCGAATAGGCCGGGAACGCGCGGTGGTAGCGGTATTCGCCACGGAAGCCCATCCGGTGAACAATGGCCAGACCGAGCCGTAGTGGTAGCCCGAGCCGTCATAGATCTTGGAATTCTGCGAGATGATGCGCATGCCCCAGTCGGTCTGATGATCTTCAGCGGCGAGCCGCGTAATGGTCTGGTCCGCGTGGTCGCCGTCGGAAGACCAAACCACATGGGCACGGTCGCGAGCACAGTTGGCTCATCCGCCCGCTGGTTGTCTTGCTTCAAGGCAAACGCATAACTCTTCGTCTCCGGCGACCAGTACGCTTGATCCAGCGCCAGCATTGGTGCGATCAAACTCCGCTGTCAACTGCTTGCTGACATCTTCTTTGCCCACGAGTCGAGCGAGATTGGAAAGTGCGCGCAAAGCCGCCACGCCAAGTCCCGCCTGGTAATACTCGTTCTTCACGGGAAGCAGCGGTCCGCCTTCGACCCATCCATGACCGATGCCGACGTTCTGCGCGAAACCCTGCGCGTCATAAGTTGAGCGCAGAAACTGATAAGCGCGCCAGACGTTGTCCCATTTCTCGCGCGCGAAAGCCACGTCTCCGCTCTGCACTGCGTAGTCATTCATTGCGATGATGAACAGCGGTGTCGCATCGGCGGAAACGTACGGGTAGGGATAATCCTTGAACCACGGGACGAGGCTCGCGCTTTGCGAGATCTCGTGCGGAACCTTGCCGTCATCGCGCTGAAATTTGCTGATGAAGTCGAGTGCGGTGCGAGTTGTGGAGTAGTCTCCTTCCGCATTGAGCGCGAAAGAAGTCCACAAAGAATCGCGGCCAAAGAACCACGCGAAGCCCGGACGCTGACCCGTTCCCGAAGTTCGATATCCCGCGACCAGGCCAGAACCCAAGATACGGATTGTTCACCACGCCTTGAATCGTGCTGATGCGCGCCCAGTCATAAGCCTGCTGCAAAGCGGCATCGGGTAGTTCGAGGCTTACCGTGTTGTCGAGATAGGCGCGGTAGTATTCGGACGATTCGCGCATCGCCTCGGCATACGAGGTCAACAAATGCTGATAAGTTTTCTCGGCGTCGGCGATGCCTGTCACCGAAGCAGCAATCACCAGGACCTTGGTTTCTTTCCCTTTTTGCGTGACGCCCAGACGCAGCGAATTCTGATCTGAGGAAGAATAGTTCGTCTCATAGGACAGGCGAGCATCCGTCCGCGGTCGGCGATCCTACGAGCGCGGCATACTTGCGCGCTTCTTCGCCGAATACGAAGGCACGTTGCTTCGGGTCCCAGTCCACATACGTTCCGCCGAGCGCTGCGGGCCACTCCAGTTGGAAATCCGCCGTGAACGCTGCTTCGATCTCCAGCGGTTGCTCGGTCTCGATGTCGAGCAGAATCACGGCTCCCGCCTCGTTCACCGGCACGCACAGAGTTTCACGGACGCGGAAGGAATCGCCGGCATACAGGATCGACGCCGACTCAGGGCGAACCGTCAACGTGCGCGCGAGGCTTTCGGCGGGCAAAGCGCGATCGCCGACATGAAACGTCAGATGGAAATCACGGAAAATTTTCAGCGGATAGACCCAAGCTTCGAATCGTCCCGTCTCGTTGCCGAACAATCCCGCCCGCGTGCCCACGACGGGGAGAAACTCCCAGGTGCGGATGGTGCGCGTCAATTCCGGAGTCGGATGCTGCGCGGTTCTGAGCCAGCGACAGAACCGCGCAACAGCAGACAATTGCGAGCGACAAAAACACATCGCGCAACGAATGCCGAGGCAAAACAGCGATTACAAATAAGATAAGGATTCATTGCGGTCGATCTCATCGAAACGGGGATTTGTGCCCGACTGGCTTGCAAAGTCGCGGTCCCGTGAATATAAGAGGTAGGGGCGAATTCTAGCACGAGCCGAGTGGGCCAGGTAGCGACCTCTTGTTCCCTTCACGCCGCGTTTTTCTGAAATCTCTCAGCCGTTCCGCGCTCGTGCTTTCGCTGGAAAGCGTGCTGGCGCTGGCGCGCCCGCGCTGGCTGCGGGCGAGCTCGGCGCAACAAGAAGCGACGCCCGCAAGCGACGCGCCGACCGGCAGACTACTGACTTGGGCGTCAGTTTTCTCAACGTCGCGCGCGAATCCGGCCTGAATGCGAAAACGATTTTTGGCGGCGAGCACAAGAACAAATATCTGCTCGAAACCACCGGCTGCGGCGTCGCCTTCTACGACTACGACAACGACGGCTGGCTCGATATTTTTCTGGTGAATGGCACGCGGCTCGAAGGCTTTCCCGCCGGGAGCGAGCCGACTTCGCATCTCTTCCGAAACAATCGCGACGGCACATTCACCGACGTCACCGCCAAAGCTGGCGTCGCGCACTCCGGCTGGGGGCAAGGCGTTTGCGTCGGCGACTACGACAACGATGGATGGGACGATCTGTTCGTCACTTACTTCGGCAAGAACGTTCTCTACCACAACAACGGTGACGGAACTTTCACCGATGTAAGCCAGAAGGCCGGCGTGGCGGGCAAAGGCACGCGCTGGAACACCGGCTGCGCCTTCGTCGACTACGATCGCGACGGCAACCTCGATCTGTTCGTCGCCAACTACATCGATCTCGATCTGGCGACCGCGCCGGTGCCCGAATCCGGGCCGTGCCTCTACAAGAGCGTGATGGTCGCGTGCGGCCCTCCGGGATTGCAGGGCGGCAAGAATATTCTGTATCACAACAACGGCGATGGAACGTTCACCGACGTTTCCGAGGCGGCCGGGATTCTCAGCGCGAACGGCACCTACGGCCTCGGCGTGCTGACTGCAGATTTCGACAACGATGGCTGGCCGGATATTTACGTCGCCAACGATTCCACCGCGAGCGCGCTTTACCAGAACAAGAAGAACGGCAAATTTCAGGACGTCGCCATCGAAGCCGGATGCGCGCTCAGTCCCGATGGCAAGCCGCAAGCTGGCATGGGCGTCTCCGCCGCGGATTACGATCTGGACGGCAATCTCGACATCGTCAAAACGAATTTCGCCGGCGACACGCCTTCTCTCTATCGCAATCACGGCGGCGCAACTTTCGAAGATGCGACGTTCACCGCAGGGCTGGGCGCGCACACGCAATATCCTGGGCTGGGGCTGCGGATTCTTCGACATGGACAACGACGGCTGGCCCGACATCCTCATCTGCAACGGCCATGTCTATCCGGAAGTCGAGCAACTCAAGACCGAAGCCGGATACGCGCAGCGCAAGTTGCTTTATCAGAACCTGCACAACGGCCACTTCGCGGATGTTTCGTTTCAAGCTGGGCCCGGGCATCTCCGAGCCGAGTCGCCTCGCGCGGCGCGGCCTTTGGCGATTTCGACAACGACGGCGACATCGATGTGGTCGTCAATACGGTCAACGATTATCCGCAACTGCTGCGCTGCGATTCGAAACTCGACAACAATTGGATCAAGATTCGCACGATCGGAACGAAATCGAATCGCAGCGGAATCGGCGCGCGGATCTGTATGCGTGACGCATCTTCCCGGCGAGACCAAACCGCATCGGCAGATCGACGAAGTGCGCAGCGGCGGCGGATACTTCTCGCAGAACGATCTGCGAGTTCATTTCGGGCTTGGGAAAGGCGGAGAAGGTCGACGTGCTCGAAGATTCGCTGGCCCAGCGGGCAAGTCGATTCGACTGAAAGACGTCAAGGCTGAATCAGGTGATCTTCGTGAAAGAAGGCGAAGGCATCGCTCGCACGCAAGAGTTTCCGAAGTCCAAGGCTGGCAAATAGGCCTCTACTGGGGCTTTTTAGGATTCGTTTCCACCGCAGCGCCCGATCCCTCTTTGAGCGTGTGGATCTGATCCACCGGCAGATTCGCAAATCGCTCGGTCACTCCGCTTGGCCAGCGGACTTCTACCCATTCGATCTTCGCAGCCGGCCCCAGTCCGAAATGAACGCGCATGTCGCTGTTGGAAATGTAGCTCGAGCCGCTGCGTACTTCGTCGACCAGAATTCGTGTTGCGGTTTTTACGCGGATGCGCGCGCCGATGCCATCGCGATTCGACTTCGTGCCCACGGTATGGAATGCGATCCAGTGATTGGCGTTGCGAACCTGGTTCACCAGCAGGCTCGGCTCGGCATTCATATTGCTGATGACAATCGGAAATCTTGCCATCGTTCCACAGATCGCCGACGGCGAGCCCGCGTGAAGAAGCGGCAGTCGTGATGCCTGATCCGGCCGAAGCAGAGATGTCGCTGAACGTTCTGTCGCCATTGTTGTGAAACAGAATGCGCGGCTCTTTGTAGCTGCTGCCCAAATGCTGGCTATCGACTTCGGGATACACGTGGCCGTTCACCAGAATCAAGTCAGGCCAGCCGTCGTTGTCCATGTCGAAAAACATCGTCCCCCAGCCCAGATATTGCGTGTACAGGCCCAGGCCCGCGGCGGAGGTTGCGTCGGTGAAGGTGCCGTCACCGCCATTCTTGTAGAGAGTCGAAGTGTCGTCGGAGAAATTCGTCTTGAAGATATCGAGATGGCCGTCGCCGTTGTAGTCGGCGACGGTCGAACCCATCCCAGCCTGCTCACGGCCATCTTCGTTGAACGCCGCGCCCGCGGTGACCGCAACGTCAGTGAACGTTCCGTCGTGATTGTTGCGATAGAGGATGCTGGGCGTGCTGTCGCAGGCGATGAAAATATCGGGCCAGCCGTCTTCATCGAAATCGAGCGTCGAGACGCTGAACGCATAGTGGCCGTCGGTGCGGTCGATGTGCGCTTTCGCAGTGACATCTTCAAACGTGCCGTCGCCGCGATTGTGGTAGAGAATGTTCTTCGCCCCCGGCAGGCCGCGCGGCCCGCACATGACCGGCACGCCTTTCCAGATGCACGTCGGACGATCCCCGGGCGAAGGCGCAGTCGCGAGATCGAAGTCCACGTAGTTTGCCACAACGAGATCGAGACGGCCGTCGCGGTCGTAATCGACGAACGCGCAGCCAGTGCCCCAGGCCTTACCCGATCCCGCAACGCCAGCCTTGTCGGAGACTTCAGTGAAGACTCCGTTCTGATTATGGTAGAGACGGTTCTTGCCGTAGTAGGTGATGTAGACGTCTTCCCATCCGTCGTTGTCGTAGTCGCCGACGCAGACGCCCTGTCCCCAACCGGTTGCGGTGAGACCGGCCTTGGTGGTGACATCGGTAAACGTGCCGTCGTGGTTGTTACGGTAGAGGCGATTGGTAGGGCCCTGACCGGTAGGGAAGCCCTCAATCTTAGTGCCGTTCACCAGAAAGATGTCGGGCCATCCGTCGTTGTCGTAGTCGAAGATCGCGACACCCGTCCCGGTGGTCTCGATGATGTATTTCTTGGTGAGCAGGCCGCCGAAAATGTTCTGCGCGGTGAGGCCGGCTTTCTCGGAAATATCGATGAACGTCGCGATGGGCGGAGCCGGAGGCGCGGCTGGCTTCGATTGCTGGGCGTACAGTGTCCCCGCAAGCAGCAGGGTTCCACACGCAAGAGCGGGCACGAGGAAACGCCTCGCCCTGAAAGAAAGAATCTGAAATTGCATGAGCCCAGACGATGGTAGGGGCGGCAAGGGCAGAGGGTCAAGCTGGTGTTGTCAATGGCGGATCGCTGCCTCGGCCACGCCAACGTACTTGTCGGCGCCGCCGTAATAAAAAAGATAGCGGCTCCCTTGCCTCACCATGCCTTCAACGAAGACGACGTTGGGGACTTGCCCGACTTTCTCCCAATCTTTCGCGGGAGAGAAGATCGGCTCGTCGCTGCGCCATAGCAGCTTGCTAGGGTCGTTGCGGTCAAAGATGGCGACGCCAGTGCGGTAGACGAGCTTGTCATCGGCGCCGTTGTAGATGAGAACAATGCCATCCGGCGTGACGATGGGCGATGGCCCCGGCTCGGCAACCCGCGAATCAAAGCGCCCTGGCCTGACGGGTAACACCGGGCTCTGCGTGGCTTCCGTCCAGTGCAACAAATCGGTGGAGGACGCCAGCCCAGCCTGATCCTTGTTGTCGGCGGTGGTGCCGAGGAAGTACATCCAATATTTGCCGTTGATCTTCTCTGGGACGATCGCGCCCGACTTCGTCCACTTCACATTCCAGTTTCCTTTGTTGGCGGGAATGATGACACCCTTGCGCTCCCAGTGGATCAGGTCCGTGGAAGTCGCGAGACACAGCTGTGCGTCTTTTTTGTTGTAGCCCGTGTAAGTCAGATAGTAGATGTCGCCGAACTGCACCAGGCGTGGATCTTCCACGCCGCCGTTTCTTTCATAGTCTTCGGAAGGGCTTAAGACCGGCTCGTCTCTGCGAGTGAAATGGATGCCGTCGGTGCTTTCGGCGTATCCCAGGCGGGATGTTCCTTGTTCGTCCTGCGCGCGGTAGAGCATCACGATGTTGCCGCCATGCATCACGACCGCAGGGTTGAACGTTCCGGCGGACTCCCATCCACTGCCGCGTGGAGCGACTACGGGCTGGTCGGATGCGCGATGCCACGCGCCGAAGGGCAACGGTCTGCTGCTTTGCGCAGCCAAGGCAGCCAATAACAAGAGGAGCAACAGCATTCTCTTGGGAACGGAACGGAACATCTGGAAGACTCCTGTGGGGCGCGGAGTTCCTGCTGGCAGCAAAAAACGGCAGGGCCGACCCCCTGCCGTTCCCTGGCAATTTTGCACCTGCTTCGAACTATTTCTTGTTGACGGATTTCTTGAGTTCGGCCCCAGGACTAAACTTCGCAACTTTGCGGGCGGCGATTTTAATGGTGGCGCCGGTTTGCGGGTTGCGTCCGTTCCGTGCTTTTCTTTGCGACACCGAGAAGGTGCCGAAGCCTATTAGCGCTACCCGATCCCCTTTGCGGAGGGCGCCCGTAATGCTGTCGACAGCGGTATCAATGGCAGTCGTGGCCTGCGCCTTGCTGATTTCACATGCGCCTGCGATCTTGTCAACCAGATCGGCCTTGTTCATAGTTTCTCCTCGCAGGTCTCTTTCGTGCCCAGCCTAAACCGGGAGGTACGCTGGCTAGGGCTGAGTTGGGAAACCTGACGGTTTGTATTCTCCTCCCTCTGCGGCGAAAGTCAACTGTGAAAATCCGCGCCGGAAGCCTGTTTCGCACTTCCCGCCCCTGAGTTGGGGCTATCCAAGCGGCTTTCCGGCCCCTGCGGGATAGGTTTTCCTACGACCTCCACAGGGCACTGCCTTCGTTCACAGGATGTACACAGGCGAGACAAGGTTTCCGGCTTGCGCGAAGGCCGCTCTCGGGTGCAAAGTCGAGATAGGGGATTTTCGCTTTGAAGATGATCGATTCGAAGATGATTGGAGTGAATATGATTGGGCCGAAGACGATTGGGCCCGGGACAACTGAGCCCGGAACGATTGAGACGAAGATGGAAGGGCATCGGGGGATAAAGGCAGCCGCCGCAGTTTGCCCGCTCTGCGAGGGCACCGGATGGAAAACCGCATCTTCCAGCGGGAGCACCAACGACCGCCGCGTCACGCGCTGCGACTGCCGCGTGCGTGCCCGGGGCGAATCCCTGCTGACGGCAGCCCGCATCCCGCGACGCTATGAGCATTGCGAGCTTTCCAACTACGATACGGACTTCCCTGGCGCAAACCCTTCTCTGGAAGAAGCTCACTTTATCGCATCTGGCTTCGCGAAGAAATGCGATCCCCGCGGCGACAAGGGCCTCTGATCATCGGCAAGATCGGCACGGGCAAGACCCACCTTGCGGTCGGAATACATGAAGGAACTCATCGTCAACCGCGGCATCCCATGTTTGTTTTACGACTACCGCGAACTACTGAAGGAAATCCAGAACTCCTATAACTCGACGGTGCAGACCACGGAACTGGACGTGCTTCGTCCCGTCTTCGAAACCGACGTCCTCGTGCTGGACGAACTGGGAGCCGTGAAGCCGACCGAGTGGGTATGGGACACTGTGAGCTTGATACTGAACACGCGATACAACGATAACCGCACCACGATCATCACGACGAACTTCGACGACCAGCCAGCCGCGGGCGCTACCGGCTCGCTTTCGCCAGCAAGGGCCGCCACTCGCGGCGAAACACTGGGCGACCGCATCGGCGAACGCATGCGCTCACGGCTGCACGAGATGTGCCGGATCGTCACTTTGGAAGGCACCGACTTCCGCCAGAAATTCCGCAACGCCAACTTTCGGTAAAACTCTCACCACGGAGACACAGAGGCACGGAAGAAATTCTCTTGGAGTTGATTCGTCTCGTGGCTCTGTGCCTCCGTGGTGAAGACTTGCTTACAATGATTCCGTGCTGACGGAGCGTCTGGAATTCGCGCCTGAGCGGGATGCGGAAGTGTTCGCCGCAGTCCCGGCAGCCCCGGCTGTGTTCCGGTCTGCGCGGCGCAGACGCGCAACGCCGAGCCTTACATCAGCAAGACGGCGAATCTGCGGCGTCGCCTCCAACGCCTCCTCGGCCCCGTGGAGGAGCGCACGAAGAAACTCAACCTGCGCGATCGCGTCCGCGTGGTTGAATACGCTCCGACAGGATCCGACTTTGAATCCGGGTTCCTGCTCTACTCGGTCCTGCGTGGCGCATTCCCCAAGACCTACTCAGGCCGCATGCGCTTCCGCTTCGCGCCGCTGGTGAAGCTGCATCTTGAGAACGAATATCCGCGTGCCTCGATCACCACGCGGCTTGGCCGCCTCGGGGGACGGTCGTTTTACTATGGTCCGTTCGTCTCGCGAGTCGCAGCCGAGAAGTTCATGAACGACTCGCTCGACTTCTTCAAGATGCGGCGCTGCGTCGACGACTTGCATCCCGACCCTAAATTTCCGGGCTGTATTTATTCCGAGATGAAGATGTGCCTCGCCCCGTGCTTCAAGGGATGCAGCGATGAAGAGTATGCCGTGGAAGTAAATCGGGTGCAAACCTATTTTGATTCCGGCGGAGAATCGCTAAGTCGCGAACTCTCAGCCGAACGCGAAGCGGCGTCGGCGCGGCTTGCATTTGAAGATGCGGCGGCGATTCATGTACGCGTCGAGAAACTCAGGCCCATCGTGAGCCAGCTACCCGAGATCGTGCACCGCCTCGATCAACTCTCCGCGCTCATGATTCAGCAGAGCTCGGTTGCGGGATGCGTGTCCTTCTTTCGCATTGAAAGCGGGCGTGTTTGCGGACCAACCGCCTTCAATATTCAGCCCACGGATCACGCGAAGTCGCAATCCATGGAAGGACGAGTGCAGGAGGTCCTTCAATCATTCCCGCCGGCGCAAACGAAGTCGGCGCTCGAGAATATGGAGCACCTTGCCCTGCTCAAGCGCTGGTATTACCGCGGCAGCCGCACAGGGGAAATCTTCTTTGCCGACGCCAAAGGCGAACTCCCGATGCGCCGCATCGTTCGCGGCATCTCGCGGGTGTTTCGTGGCGAGAAGGCGGAACCAGAAGTGACCAGCTCACCGGAGAAGACATAATCCAGGGGGCCAGACGTGTGCCTGAATCAACTTCTGGCAGCTGGCACGACCTTCTTCTTCGTCCCTTCGGGACTTGCTCATTTTTTCACGTACTACCCACGGCTTGCGCCGTGGGCTGTATTCTTCCGCCGCTTCGCGGCTTGTGCCGAAACGGTACTCACCCTTGCACCGGCGTGACACCCCATCCGAACCACCGGCGTCCCACCCATCGCAATGTCTTCCAACCAACCAGCGTGCCCAGAGCAATCGTCCCCACCCACAACAAGACTGCAGGCAGATAAAACAGGATCGTAGTCATTGCGGTCGCATACGTTGCCAGACTGTCCAATCCATCACGGAGCGCCAGTTTCAAATGATAGTCCGGGCGCCAGTTCAGACCAAACACCTGCGCTTCCGCTTCGGTCCGCAACGAGATCGTGAGCGCGACCGTCTCGATCTGCTGCGACAGAGCGTTGAATTCTGCCTGCTGCTGCTCGATCTGACCGCGCACCTCGCTCAGCCTCTCGGTGACTGCGAGCATGTCCTTCACAGTCGCGGCCTGCTTCATGATCGCGAGATACCCTGCCTCCTCCGCGCGTAAGTTGCGAAGGTTTGCGTCCTGGTCAACGTATTGGCGGGAGACGTCTTGTGCATCGATCTTTTCACTCTCGACGCGCAATCCGAGCTTGCGGATTTCCGCTCGTACCTCTTCAAACCGCGCCGCCGGAACGCGGATGGTGAGTGTTCCGGTCGCGGCGTTTTGACCACTGCCATCGAAGCTGACAAGGTATCCGCCTAAGCTTTCTGCAAGCGCCGTAATTCGATCAGCTGCCTCCGCCGGATGCTGCACCACCATCTCCATGGAAACCGTCCGGACGATCTTGCGGCCGCCAGCCGCATCCGGAGCAGCGAGAGCTGCGCCGGCTGTGACGGCTCGCACCTTCATCGCATCTTGCTGTCGCGCCGCGCTAACTAGCAGGCTTTGCGGCGTTGCGGTGTACGCCGGTGCTGCAGGCTCCATGGAACTCGCGTGCTCTGCCACGGTTCTAGACCGCAACAGATTCGGCAGCGCCATGGCCGACCAAACCAGCAGGATCCCCGCGCCGATCACCATCCACTGCCAGGGCTTCTTGATTTGTCCGAAGGGCTCCGCGAAAGTTGACATGGTTTCTCTCCCGCAGAGAGAACGCCGGGCCGAACGGGCCTTGCAGGCGATTTCAGCAGTTGGTCCGAGTAACTACAAGACTAGTTACTCGCCGATGCGATACAGAACACTTGCGTGGGCCGGTAACTGGAGATCCATGCCATCGGCGCTTCCCAGGTCCTTGTGCGACCACAAGTCGCGGAGTGCGGCTCTGTGCGCTGCGAGGCCGACATCACTCCAGTGCAGATCCACTTTCTCAGCAGTGTCTCCGAGATTGAATACGGCCACATAATGCTCTCCCGCCTTCGCGCCGTCGGCCACCCATGTGCGGATATTCCCCCGGTCCAGCGCCTGATGGCCCCCATGGCTGTGCTGATTGACCTCGAGCACTTCTTCATTCGTGACGAGTGCGGTCGTAGCTGCATCGTTGCTGGGCAGGTCGCCGCCGAAGATCAGAGGCGAGCGGAAGATGCTCCACAACGTCATCACCGTTCGTTGCTCATCTGGCGTAAAGTTGCTGGGCGTGCCGCCGCCTTCCTTGTCGGTCACTTTCAGTTTGCCGAGCGGAAGCATGTCGGCATCGGGCCACGTTCCGTTCTTGCCAACGAACTGCGCCCAATCTCTCGTGTAGTCGAATTGCTGCCGCAACAGTTTCCAGTCGTCCCAGAAATCGTCGGAGATGCGCCACATCTGCGCATACTTCTCGAAAAACTCGGCCTCCGAAACGGGTGCAGGTCCCGGTGAAATGCTCAGCACCATCGGACTGCCCGGTCTTCCGCATCGCCAGACTGAGAGCCTTCATCTCCGCGGGTTGATAGAGATGGCTGCCCATGTCGTCGGCCTTGATGAAGTCCACGCCCCACGAGGCATACAACTCGGCGATCGAATCGTAGTAGGCCTGGGCTCCGGGCTTGGTTGTATCGACGCCCCACATGTCAGGATTCCACCGGCAGGCGTTATCTTTGTCGGCAATATCAGCCGCGTGATACGGCGTGCCCTTGATCGGAAGATTCTTCTCGACGGCCTGCCGCGGGATTCCGCGCATGATGTGAATGCCGAATTTCAAGCCCTTGCTGTGAACGTAATCGGCCAGCGGCTTGAATCCCGCGCCGTTAGCCGAGGACGGGAAGCGATTGGCCGCGGGCATGAGGCGGCCGTATTCATCCATCGTGAGCGGAGCGCCCGGCTTGTAATCGTGTCCCTGCGCATTCGGTTCGTACCACTGGATGTCGACGACGATGTACTGCCATCCATACTTCGCAAGATGCTCCGCCATCCAGTCGGCATTGGCCTTCACCTGGGCTTCGCGCACCGTGGTGCCGTAGGAATCCCAGCTGTTCCAGCCCATCGGCGGAGTCGGAGCAGGGGAAGGATCGGAGGCATGCAACGTAGCAAGCGAGGAGCGCGAAAAACAGGAAGACAGCGAGACGCGCGGCGTCGAATCATACCGGCACATTGTAAGGGCTGTCGAGGCAAGCTGTTCGAGCCTGGGCCAAGCGCAAACAAAACGGGCGACCCGAAGGCCGCCCGAATTTCGTTTGTATTTTTCAATCCGTGCGAATCCGTGAAGATCCGTGGCAAAGAGTTATCGAACTTGAAGCTAAATATCCAGGTTCTTCACATCCAGCGCATTCTCTTCGATGAACTTGCGCCGCGCTTCGACATCCTCGCCCATCAGCGTGGTGAAGATGGTCTCGCACTCGGCGATATCTTCCAGTCGCACCGACAGCAGCGTACGCCGTTCGGGATCCATGGTCGTCTCCCACAATTGCGGCGCGGTCATCTCGCCCAGGCCTTTGTAGCGCTGGATGGTGAAGTCCTTGCGTCCTTCGTTGATGACGTAATCGCGCAGATCGCGGACGTTAGTCTTCTCCACCACTTCAGTTTCCGTCTTCCGTTTGACGGGCTTGGCGACTTTCTTCTCGCCCTTGTCTTCGTCACCAGCCTCAGCTTCGCCATCGCCATTGCTGGCGGCAGGTGCGGCCTTGGTCAGCGTCTCGACCACGAACGGCGGTTCCATGTACGGTTCGATCTGCTTGTATTTCGTGATGAGCTGACGGCATTCAGCGCTCGACGACAGCACCCAGTTGATGACGTGTTCGGCGCCGTGCTTATTGATGAAGGCCACTTCCCACAGGTTGTGCTCTTCGTCGAAGCGCGCTTCCACGCTCTTGAAGCCTTCTTCTTTCTGCAGCTTCTTGAGTTCTTTTTCCAGGCGCTCGATCTTCTTGGGCGGCGCTTTCTTCTCGCCTTCGAAATCACCACGCTTAGCCAGATCGAACTTGGGAATCAACTCGGTGACTCGCTCGTTGCGCACGCGCTTGTCGAGTTTTTCGAAGAAGCCGAGATACTCGTCGAGGACGGTCATGAAGCGCGCCAGATCTTTGCCTTCGACCTTGGCCGCACCCTCGCCGTAACGCACGCTTAGTCCATCGGCAGCGCGCTTGACCATCACCTTCACGAACTCGCGCTCGTCCTTGATGTACTGCTGCGACTTGCCTTTCTTCAGCGAGAACAGCGGCGGCTGCGCGATAAACACGTTGCCGCGCTTAATCAGTTCCTGCATGTGGCGGAAGAAGAACGTCAGTAGGAGCGTGCGGATGTGGCTGCCGTCGACGTCGGCGTCGGTCATCAGGATGATCTTGCCGTAGCGCACTTTCGTCGGATCGAAATCTTCCTTCGAGATGCCCGTGCCCAGCGCCGTGATCATGGCGCGGATTTCCTCGTGCGCCAGCATCTTGTCGTAGCGTGCCTTTTCGACGTTGAGGATTTTACCCTTCAACGGAAGGATCGCCTGAAAGCGCCGATCGCGGCCCTGCTTGGCAGTCCCACCTGCGGACTCACCTTCGACCAGAAACAATTCGCAGCGGTTCGGATCGCGCTCAGAGCAATCCGCCAGTTTGCCCGGCAATCCTCCGGAGTCGAGCGCGCCCTTGCGCCGTGTTAGATCGCGAGCCTTGCGCGCAGCCTCGCGAGCACGGGCGGCGTCGACCGCTTTGTTGATGATCTTCCGGCCGACCGTGGCGTTCTGTTCGAAGAACGCTCCCAGTCGCTCGTTGACGAACTGCGTAACCGTGCCTGCGATGTCGGAGTTCAGCTTGCCCTTGGTCTGGCCTTCAAACTGAGGCTGCGGCAGCTTCACGCTGATGACGGCAACCAGCCCTTCGCGAACGTCATCGCCCGTCAGATTTTCTTTTACGTCCTTGAACAGCCCCATCTGCTGGCCAGCATAGTTGATGGTTCGGGTTAGGGCCGTACGGAATCCCGAAAGATGCGTGCCGCCTTCGACCGTGTTGATGTTGTTGGCGAAGCTGAAAATCGTTTCCGAATACGCATCGTTATATTGCAGCCCGATCTCCATGTGGACGCCGTTGCGGTCGTCCTCCATGTAAATGGGCTTATCGTGCAGCACGGTCTTGCCGCGATTGAGATGCTTGATGAACTCGGCGATGCCGCCGTTGTACTTGAACTCGGTGTGCTTGGCTTCGCCGGTCTTCGAATCCGTGGCGCGCTCGTCGGTCAGCGTGATCTGCAGTCCCTTGTTGAGGAATGCGAGTTCGCGCAAGCGCTGCGCCAGCGTGTCGTAGTTGTATTCCGTCGCGGTGAAGATGGAGCGGTCGGGCAGGAAGTGAACCTTGGTCCCGCGTCTTCACTTTGGCCACACCGGTCTTCTTCAGCTTGCGGTGGGCTCGCCCTTGGAATAATTCTGCTGCCAGGTCGCGCCGTCGCGCCAGATCTCGAGTTCGAGTTCTTCGCTGAGCGCGTTCACGCATGACACGCCCACGCCGTGCAGTCCGCCGGAAACTTTGTAACTCGACGAGTCAAATTTTCCACCGGCATGCAGCGTGGTCATCACGACCTCGGCCGCTGAAACTTTCTCGCCATCGATCACCATGTCGTCGACAGGAATGCCGCGGCCGTCATCGATGACCGTGATCGAGTTGTCGATCTGAATCGTGACTTCGACTTTGGTCGCGAATCCGGCGAGCGCCTCGTCGACAGAATTGTCGACGACTTCGTAAACGAGATGATGCAAGTCCGATCTCGCCCGTCGATCCGATGTACATCGCCGGGCGTTTGCGGACCGCCTCCATCCCGCCGAGCACTTTGATGGAGTCGGCATTGTAGTCGCCGCTGCGCCATTGCCCGTGCCGTTCGGTGTGTCGATCGGAGTCACTTTTCCGTTTTTTGTTTTGGTGTCAGTGATGGGAGTATGAATTTCTTTGGTGGCCATTCCGCTCCGCGAAAATGTCCCGATTTTTGTGTCTGAACTTTGGTCGTTGCGAATCCCTGGAATTCGGCTGGAAATTTCGCCCGAATCGACCGCTTTTAAGCCTGCTGCGAAAGACTTCAAGTTATTGAAATTCTTAATACTTAGGGTCGTTTTGCGACTGTTCAAATTATATCACAAACAGGTGTTTTTCGGACCCCTCGAAGCACGCCGAATCGACTGAGTAATTAACCGCCAAAAGAAGTGCTGGCGGGACGCCGGCGCTAAAAACTAAGAGCGGCCTGTTGAGGCCGCCCTTTGAGCAAATCTAGCTGGGTTCTTGTTACGCCGTTGCGGGCCGTTCTCCGCCCTTGGCGCGTCCCGGTTGCAGCTCCGGCTTGATAACGTGCTGCACGCCGTCGTCCTTGGACGGTAGGCGGCGGCTGAATTGGCGGAAGTTCCTGGCCCTCGACCAGCATCTTGATCTCATTGGCATCGAGAACCTCGCGCTCGATCAGCGCGCGGGCAATCCGCTCAAGCACATCGCGATTGTCGGAGATGAGCTGCTTGGCCGTCGTGTAACCACTGTTGACCAGCTTGCGGACTTCCTGGTCGATCTTGATGGCCGTGTCTTCGCTGTAATCGCGATGCTGCGCAATCTCGCGGCCCAGGAAGATCTGCTCTTCCTTTTTTCCGAACGTCATGGGACCAAGGTCGCTCATGCCCCACTCGCAAACCATCTTGCGCGCCATTTCCGTGGCCCGCTCAATGTCGTTGCCGGCGCCCGTGCTCATCACGTTCAGGAACAGCTCTTCCGCGATGCGCCCGCCCATCAGGATCGCAATCTCAGTTTCGAGATAGTTCTTGTAGTAGTTGTGACGATCATCCGTCGGCAATTGCATGGTGACGCCGAGCGCCATCCCGCGCGGAATAATCGTTACCTTGTGCAGCGGATCGGAGTTCGGCATCTTCGCCGCCACGAGAGCGTGTCCCGCCTCGTGGTAGGCCGTATTTTTCTTTTCAGCGTCCGTGAGCAGCAGCGACTTGCGCTCCACGCCCATCAGGACTTTGTCTTTGGCGAGTTCGAAGTCATATTGCAGAACGGCCTTGCGATTCTGCCGTGCTGCAGCCAGAGCAGCTTCGTTGACCATGTTGGCCAAGTCCGCGCCCGAGAATCCAGGTGTTCCGCGTGCCAGCACCGAGAGATCGACATCTTCCGCGAGAGGAATCTTGCGGGTGTGTACGCGGAGGATTTCCTCGCGGCCACGCACATCGGGACGGCTCACGACGACTCGCCGGTCGAAGCGCCCGGGCCGCAGCAACGCGGGGTCCAGCACGTCAGGACGGTTGGTCGCCGCCATCAGGATGACGCCTTCGTTCGATTCGAAACCGTCCATCTCAACCAGCAGTTGATTCAGAGTCTGCTCGCGTTCGTCGTGTCCCCCGCCCAGGCCCGCGCCGCGGTGGCGTCCAACTGCGTCGATTTCGTCGATGAAGATGATGCACGGAGCATTCTTCTTGCCTTGCTCAAACAAATCGCGCACGCGGCTCGCGCCCACGCCGACGAACATCTCGACGAAGTCCGAACCTGAAATCGAGAAGAAGGGAACATTCGCCTCGCCCGCAACCGCTCGGGCCAGCAGCGTCTTGCCCGTTCCGGGAGGCCCTACCAGCAGCACGCCTTTGGGAATGCGTCCGCCAAGCTTCTGGAACTTCTGCGCCTCGCGCAGGAACTCGATAATCTCGCGCAGCTCTTCCTTGGCTTCTTCCACGCCGGCCACATCTTTAAACGTGACCTTCTTTTGCTGCATCGAGAGCAGCCGCGCCCGGCTCTTGCCGAACGACAAAGCCTTATTGCCGCCGGTCTGCATCTGCCGGATCATGAAGAACCACAGCGCGCCCAAGAGAATCAGCGGAGCCCAGGTGCCCAGCAGTTGCAGAGGCAAGCTCCCGCTATTTACATCGGTAAACTTAACGTCAACGCCCTTGGCTCGCAGGTCCTTCATGACCTCGGGAGTGAAATAGTTTACCGGTGCCGTGGTGTGGAATGCTGAACCGTTGCGCAGCTTGCCGCGCACTTCCATGCCGTTGACTGTGAATTCCTGAACGGCGTTCTGATCCAAGTCGCTCATGAACTGGGTGGAGTGGAGTTCTGCATCTTTCTGGCCGTCGCGCGCGCTCTTGACTACCTGCCACAGAAGAACCGCGGAAACGATAATCAGCAACCAGAACAGCGCCGTCTTAACAGTTGAGTTCACCTAGAAGACTCCTAAAATTCGACACGGGCAGCTGCCTACACCAACTCCCGAGGCTCCTACAGCGATTAGATGCCGAGCCAGGACTTTCGATTGGGGAAAATCCCTGGAATGACTTTATTCTACCTTTTCCGTGCTAAAAAGGCCCGTTCGTATCGGCGTGGCTTAAGTTACTGAGGATCTTGGGTTTGCCGCCGCCAGAAAGGGCAGATTCCGATTGGTCTGTTCCACGGCTCCCAAACCGTATCCCACCAGAAAAGTTTCATCGACCAGAAAGCCAAAATAATCCGGCTGCAAGGGCACCCGCCGCGCCGCCTGCCGGTCGAGCAGGGTCACCAGCTTTACCGATGCCGCCCCTCGCGAGCGCAGGTCGCTCATCAGAAACTCGCTGGTTACGCCGGAATGGACCAGCCCCTCAACCAGCAGAATGTGTTGTCCGCGGATGTCGGGTTCATGGCTGAAGAAAATCTCCATCACTTCATGCGACGCCGCGCTCGGCGGCCGCGTGTATTTGGGCTTGATGAACTGGCACACAACGGGTACTTCGATCGCCCGCACCAGGTCGGCCAGAAACATGAAGGCGTTCTCCAGCACGGCCAGCATTTGGATGGTCTGCCCCTTGTAATCGTCAGAGATCTGCCGGGCCAGTTCCTTGACTCGTTTCTGGATCTGATCGGTCGTGATGACCGGACGAAGAGGCTCGACTCGCGGACCGCTCATGAAGTTTGTGTGCCTCCCGGCACATGTCGTGCTTACTCTTCCGTCGGCGTATGCGCCAGCGGCAGTTCTGCAATCAGAATCGCCGCCCGTCCTGGCTTGGCGAGATATTTCGCAGGCACCGGAAACCCGCGCAACCAGACAATCTCATCGCCGCTTACCACCACAGGCCAGGACTTGCGTTCCGGCCCGGCCACATGACGTTCCTGCAGCAACTCTTTGATCTTCTTTGGGGACTTCGTATGGACCGGCCAGAACCGGTCACCAGGACGCCAGTTCCGCACCTTTAACTGTCGGGGCAGAGATTCCGCATCCAGAAGGTGATCAGGATTATACCCCGCATCCCCGCCTGCTGGAATGCCCCGCGCTTCGATCGTGCAGCCCGCCTCGTAAACGACAATCCGCCCCGGCACGGGGAGTTCGTAGTCATAGTCCTGTGGCTGCGCAGGGTCGCGCAAGTCGGGAGTTACAAAAACCAGTTCCTCCGGCTGACGGACGACCTTCCAGCCCAAGGGAAGAGATAACTCCTTGCCCGACGGACCGTCCTCGGCTGCAGCACGCAAGATTTCTTCCACATGCTTGAACTCCAGTGGAATCCCAGCATTCTCGCCAATCGCCTTGACCAGCCTGCGTTGCACCGCGACGGGCTCACCCAGAAGCCACATCCGCGACACAGACGCGTTCATCACCAGCCATGGAGCGTCGTCGATCCTCGACTGCAGATCGCTCCCCAGGTCATCGCTTTCCGGGTGACCCATTTCTCGCGGGCCTTTTGCGCGAGAAGGCTTGCCCTGAGCTTGTCGAAGGGTGGGGATTTTCTCGGAA
Source organism: uncultured Acidobacteriaceae bacterium (assembly GCA_963844525.1). Taxonomy (GTDB): domain Bacteria; phylum Acidobacteriota; class Terriglobia; order Terriglobales; family Acidobacteriaceae; genus Sulfotelmatobacter. Next base: position 21,005 of record CAWJOM010000002.1, read on the forward strand.
AGCGCGATCTGAACGAGTCCTTCCGGAGTAGACGGAACCCGCGCCCAGTCCGGCTCCGACCACTGCACGGTCGTGCCCATCCAGCCCGCGATCTCATTCTCCCAGTAATCCTCTTCTCCACGCGCAATCTCCGCCAGTTCGGCAAGATTCTCCGCGACCGAGGGATTGAACTCGCGCTCCAAAAGAGGGACAACAAGCTTCCGCAAGCGGTTGCGCGTAAATCGCTCGTCAGCATTGGACGAATCTTCGCGCCAGCCCTGGCCGATCTCCCTGAGATATTGCTCCAGTTCGGGCCGCCGCACGCCGAGCAAAGGCCGCACAATCTCTCCAGAAATTTCCCCGTCGTCGTCCTCCACGAGAACTCGCGGATGAATCCCGCCCAGTCCCCGTACCCCCGCCCCGCGAATCATCCGCATGAGCACAGTCTCCGCCTGATCATCGAGCGTGTGCCCGGTGACGATCTTGTCGAGAGCAGCACCGTGGAAGAGCGGCCCTTGAGGGCGGCGAAAAGGCTCCTGCCAGGATTCGGGCTTTAGCCCCTGTGGGAAGCTTTTGGGTGGCGCAGCGCTTTCAGCGCTGCGATTCACGCCCTGCAAAAAAGCCGGGGCTTCAGCCCCCGAGGAACTTCCCTCGCCCTCCGCTCCCAAGAGCGAACGAAAGAACCCATACCGCAGTCCGCGAGCCGCCGCCTCGACGCTCACCCCATCCTCGCGCGCGCGCTCCGCAACATCGTCGCCATCGACATAAAACTCCAGATCGAACTCGCGCGCCAACCCCGCCACGAATTCCTGATCCGCGTCCGACTCCGCCCCGCGCAGCCTGTGATTGAAATGCACAACAGAAAGGACAATCCCGAGTTCGCCCCGCAACTCCAGCCAGAGCCGCAACAGCGCAACCGAATCGATCCCCCCGGAAACTGCCAAGCCCACGCGGTCCCCAGCCGTCAGCAGTTCCTGCCGCCGAATGTGGAAAAGCACGCGCTCCGCCAGGGAATGCACGGAAACATGGTACCGCACGACTGATGCAGGGACTTCTGTGGGGACAGCCGCCTCGGCTGTCGGCGGAGCATAGCTCCGCGGGGAGAAGTCTGCCTGATGCACCAAGGCGAGCTGGCGCTCGCCGGACGGCCGAGGGCGGCCGTCCCCACAAGGTCTCCTCGTGTCCCCTGTGTCCTCTGTGGTGAAGAGGCTGACGATTTACAGTCCCGGGCTCTTCTCCGCGATCAGCTTCTTAATCTTCTCCACGAACTCCGCTGCCGGCATATCTTCCGTCTTCTCTTTGCCGCGCGTGCGCACGTTCACCTTCCCCGCCTCGGCTTCTTTATCTCCGACAACAAGCAGGAACGGCACCTTCTGCATGGCATGCTCACGGATCTTGGCATTCATCTTCTCGTTGCGCGCGTCGACTGCAACGCGCACGCCGATCGCTTTCAGAGAAGCCGCGACCTTATTCGCATACTCCGCGTGCCGCTCGCTGATGGGAATCATCGCTACCTGCATCGGGGCAAGCCATACCGGGAACGCGCCCGCGTAGTGCTCGAGCAGCACGCCGAAGAAACGCTCGACCGACCCGAACAGAGCACGATGCACCATTACTGGCTGCTTGCGTGAACCATCCTCGGCGACGTACTCCAGGCCAAAGCGTTGCGGCAGGTTGAAATCCACCTGCACCGTCGAGAGCTGCCACAGCCGCCCGATCGCATCGACCAGCTTGATATCGATCTTCGGCCCATAAAACGCCGCTTCCCCGGGGATGGTCTTGTATTCGACATTCTTGCGCTTCAGCACATTTTCAAGGGATTGGATGGCGTGGATCCACTGTTCTTCACTGCCGACAAAATTCTTGCGGTCATCCGGATTCCAGGTGGAGAGCTCGACCTGGAATTTCTCGAAGCCGAAATCCTTCAGCACGTCGAGCGCGAACTCAAGGCAGCCGGTGATCTCGCCTTCTACCTGCTCCGGCGTGCAAAAAATGTGCGAGTCATCCTGGGTGAAGCCGCGCACGCGCAGCAGGCCGTGCATGACGCCCGACCGCTCATAGCGATAAACCGTCCCCAACTCACCCAGCCGCACCGGCAAGTCGCGATACGACTTCAGCGAATCTTTGTAAATCAGAATGTGCCCCGGACAGTTCATCGGCTTCAGCCGGTATTCGGCATCGTCGAGTTCCATCGCATCGAACATGTTCTGCGAGTAATACCCTTCGTGCCCCGAGGTAAAAAACAGCTGCCGCCGCGCCACATGCGGCGTGTAGACCAGCGAGTACCCGCGCTTCAGGTACTGCTCGCGCATCCAGTCTTCCATCTCTTTGCGGATGATCCCGCCCTTGGGATGCCAGAAAATCAGCCCCGGCCCCGCCAGTTCCTGAATCGAAAACAGATCCAACTGCTGGCCCAGCACGCGATGGTCGCGCTTCTTCGTCTCCTCGATCTGCTTCAGATACTCGTCGAGATCCTTCTTCGAGAAGAACGACGTCCCATAAATGCGCTGCAGCTGCGGATTCTTCTCGTCCCCGAGCCAGTAAGCGCCGGCGATGTTGAACAGCTTGAACGCCTTGATCTTTCCGGTCGACGGAATGTGCGGACCACGGCAGAAATCCGTGAACTTGCCCGTGCGGTAAATCGAAATCTTTTCATCTGGCTTGGTGAACTGCTCGATGAAATGGCACTTCATGAAGTCCCCGTCTTTTTTGAACTCGGCCAGCCCCTGGTCGCGTGGGAGAAACTCGCGCGCGTACGGCAAGTTCTGCTGCACCAGTTCCTGCATCTTCTTTTCGATCTTCTCCAGATCCTCGGGCGTGAAGGGCGTCGGCCGGTAGAAGTCGTAAAAGAATCCGGTCTCGGTCGCGGGACCATGCCCCAGCTTGGTCTCCGGAAACAACTCGAGCACCGCCGCCGCCAGCAGATGTGCGGACGAATGCCGGTACACTTCGAGCGACTCGGGATCCTTCTCGGTGAGCAGGCGCAGGTCGGTGTCTTTATCCAGAGGCCGAGTCAGATCAATGAGATTTCCGTCCGCCTTTGCGGCCAGCGCCGCGTCGGCGAGCCTCTGCCCGATCGACTTCGCAATATCGAGCGCCGTCGTGCCTATAGGAACTTCCTTCACGCTCCCGTCCGGGAGCTTTACATGAATGCTGTCAGCCATAATGTGGGACCTGCAGGTATTCTGAATCTTTCAGTCTATTGAACGGATTCAGGAGGGTCAAACCGGAGCGGTAAGAAACGTGAAGAGGAAGTTAGCTTGTCATCCTGAGCAACGCGAAGGACCTATGCAAGCTGTCGGGGAGTTGCACAGATCCTTCGGCCCGCGAAGAACGCGGGCCTCAGGATGACATGACTGTTAAGAGTTTTAGTGCGCCACATCTTTTACGTGCGTCGCGATCCACCACTGATTGCCAAAGATATCCGTCACCGCGCCGACACGGTCGCCGTACGGCTGGTCCGCGGGCTCCTTCATCGACTTCGCGCCCGCCGCTAGTGCTGTTCGGTACACATCATCCACATTGGGCACGTACAGATAGAACATCGACTTCATCGGCTGATACGGCCCTTGCGCCTCGCCCATCTCGAGGTGCGAGTCGCCAATCGCAATCGTCATGTGGTGGACGACCCCGTCCGGCGTCGTGTACCGCCCCAAGTCCTCCGCCGCGAAAGCGCGCTTCAGGAAGCTCATCACTGGATCTACCCGCAGCGGGTGCAGGTAAGGCTGAATCGCCGGTGCGCCCTCCGACTTGTAGCCGCTCGCCTTGGCGGTCGCGATGTACCAGTGATTGCCGGCTGAATCGATCACGCTCGCCGAGCGCTCCCCATAGAACTGATCTGCCGGCTCAGTCAGCGATTTCGCACCGGCCTCGAGCGCCCGTTTATAGGCCGCGTCACAATCGCGCACATATACGTGGAAGGCGCCCAACGTCGGCTCGCCCTTCCAGGCCACTCCCGCTCCTCCTCCGCCAATCATCAGCATCGAGTCGTCCACGCGCATCTCGCAGTGATAACCGCCTGCCGATCCCACAGCGCGGAAGATCTCTTCGCCGCCGAATGTTGCTTTCACAAAGTCGATTACCGCGTTGGCGTCTTGCGCCACCAGATACGGAGTCACTGTGTGGTATCCGCTTGGGATCGGGTTGACGCCCTTTTTCTTTTCGGTAATCTGCCCGCCCTCCGGACCCTTCATGAGGCCCTGCATACGCCGGTGCATTTCCTCGACCGACATCTCCTCTTTGACGGCGAACACGGCCCAGGTGTAGCCGAAGGGATCTTCCACGGTGGCGTCCCGATGTCCGTAAAACTGGTCCTTGGGCTCACGGACTAACTTCATACCTTCGGCCACGGCATGTTCCGTAAACGCATCTACATCAGGGACCTGGATGGAAATCGAAATCGGCGAGTTCCCCAGCGTTTCTGCGCTGAAGCGACCTCCTTCGGGCCATTCCCCGGTCACATCAATGGCCGAATCGCCGATCATGAGTTCGGCGTGCGGAATGGAATCCCCCACCTGAAAACGGAACTTCTCTTTCGCCCCCAAAGCGCGCTGGTAGAACTCAATCGCTTTGGCGGGGTCTCGGAACGCTAACCTGGGTGATGCAGTCACGCGAACGGCTGCAGCGGGTTCAGCAACGGTAGACATACGCTTTTTCCCTTCTAATTCTGACTTCAATCGGGCCTTGAAATTTTCGCGCGGCAGTTCTCGCAGCCCGGCGGCAATCCGCAGTAGCGGCTCAATTCCAGCCGCCACTTTTGGACCTTTGCCGTCTTTGCCGTCCACTCGCGACAGCATCGCGTCCACAGCCTTGTTCAGCTGTTCAATTTGCTTCGTATCGGGATTCCCCGGATTCAGAGAGCGCTTAGGCATCGGCACCCTCCATGCGCGCCCGCAGACTCGTGAGCGCGCGGAACTGTAGTTGCTTCACCGCGCCCTCGGTCTTGCGAACCTCGCGCGCCACTTCCTTAATACTTTTCTCTTCCACAAACCGCAGCACCACCACGCGCCGTTGCTCCGCCGGCAAGGTATCGACCAGACGAAACAGGGTAGCCCGCCGCTCCACTTCCTCGATCTCTGCCGGACCCATGTTCCCGGACTGCGCCGGCGCCGAATCGATGATCCCCGACTCGTCCGCCACTTCCCTCCCCGACCGCTGCCAGCGGTCCGAAATCAGGTTGGCCGCAATCCGGAAGAGCCACGCCGCAAATGGGATCCCCCGCCACTCAAACCGCTTCAAATTGGCCAGTGCCTGGTGGAACACTTCCGCCGTAAGGTCTTCGGTTTCAGCGCGATCCCGCACCCGCTTGACCACATAGGCATACACTCGCTCGAAGTTGATTTCGTAAAGGTCGGCAAAGCAGGCGGGATCCTTCTGTGCAGCTTCAATCAGAAGCCGCTCGTCCGCTTCTTTCTTCAGAGCCTTCAACGAATTCTCCGCGGTTTCGGTCTCGCATAAGGGTAAACGCTCCGGCCCGCAAAAAGGTTACGGGCTGGAAAAATTGAGTCGAAATTCCCTGCAGCTGTCGCCCGCGATTCTGGCATCCAAGATGTTTATTCGAGTAGAAGTACTTCAAAGAGGTCACCTATGGAAGCGATTAGTGGAGTATTCAAGACGCGAGCCCGGGCCGAAAATGCCGTGACGCAGGCTTTGGCGGCAGGCATTGCGGCCGACCGAGTCACCCTGCTCACGCCCGGCAGCATCGATAAGGTCAATCGCGAAATGCAGTCTGTTCCAACGGACACAACCGAACAGCCCGGCATGGGCAAAGCCATCGGCGCGCTCGCGGGCGGGGGCCTGGGATTCGCCGGAGGCTCGCTCCTCATGGCACTCGTCCCGGGACTGGGGCCGATCACCGCCGTAGGGCTCCTCGGAGCCGCGATCCTGGGAGCCGCTGGGGCTACCATCGGCGCGACCGCCGGCAACAAGCTGGAAGAATCCACCACCGAAGGACTGCCGGAAGATGAAATCTTCGTCTACGAAGACGCGCTGCGCCAGGGACGAAGCGTCGTCATCGTCCTCGCCGGGGATAAGCAGCAGGCGTCGCTTCTCCGCGAACTGCTGACAACGCAGGGAGCGGAATCGGTGGACGCGGCCCGCGAGCAGTGGTGGATCGGTTTGCGCAGCGCCGAAGAAAGCCACTATCTGGAATCGGGCAAGAATTTCGCTGAAGACGAGGAGTACTTCCGCCGCGGCTTCGAAGCCGCCCTCCACGCCCGAACCCGCTGCATGGAATTCGACCAGGTCTCAGCCGCAATGGACGCCGCTCTCGAAGACGTACAGCGCGATCACCCGGGCAAGGAAGTCGAAGAAGCCTTCACCCGCGGCTACCAGAGAGGCCGCGAGTACTACCAGCAGCGGTGCGATGAAACCAGGAAGGCCGCCTAGTACAGCAGTGGACTTACAAGCCTTACCTTCTAATGGGCAACCCGGTAGAGGTCGAGACGCAAATCCAAGTGAATTTCAAGCTCAGTTATTGAAGTCCGAACCGCAAAAAGCGTCGTTATTGCCGATAGTACAGTTCTTCCACTGCACTCTGCACCCGCGCCGACAGCGCCTGCAGATCCTTCATCTTCAACCCCGCGGTCGAGATCGGCTCGCCCACCCGCATCTCCAGCGGACGGCTCTTGATGTGGTAAGTATTCATCGGCAGCAACTCGTACGTGCCCACCAGCGCCACCGGAACAATATCCACCTGCGCCTTGATGGCCAGAAAGAACGCGCCGGCCAGAAACGGTTTGATCTCTCCATCCGGCGTGCGCCCGCCCTCCGGATAAATCACCAGCGGCAATCCCGCCTGCAGTCCTTTTAACGCCGCGCGGATGCTACTGATCGAGTGCGCCGGGTTCTGCTGGTCGATGCACACCTGCCCCGAGCGCTTCAACTGCCAGCCCACCACCGGATACGACAGCAACTCTTTCTTGAACGCGATGCGGAACTGAAAAGGAAGATAAGTGTAGAGAACCGGAATATCCAGCGCCGACGCGTGATTCACCGCATAAACGTGCGGCTTCGAAGTATCGATCTTGTCCAGCCCCGTCACCTTCACCGGCGACGAGATCGTCTTCATAATCAGCCACGACCACGCGTACGAGAACCAGTGCAGCCGCCGCCCGCTGCGGTCGAACGAGCCCCCGGGAATCGCCAGCAGCCCCATCACCAGCGTGTAGAGCCAGATCAGTGGATCGAAAATGAAATACGATCGCAGCCGGCTCAGCCAGCCGTGCTTCAACCCCGGAATCGCATGCGGACTCAGCCGTCGCGGGTCCACCGCGACGGGCACGACCTGTGGCCCAAGGCTTTCCACCTGGCCGCTTTCGACTTGATCCACCGATGACTTCAATTCCGGCACACGTCCATTCTAGGGGAACGAATCATGTAGCGACAGCCGCCTCGGCTGTCGGTCGAGAGGAAAGTAGAAAGGGGAGTACAAGCTCTCCGCCTATCCATGCCTGAAAAACCCTGCCCACAGAACCCACTCTTAAATCCTCACTCCCAGAACCCGCATCGCTTCCCCCACCAGATAAATCGAGCCCGTCACTACCAGCACGGCGTCCGAGCCAGCGCTGTCGCGGCCTCGCTTCAGAGCCGACTCCACCTCGGCCACCGGTTCGATCTCGGCTCCGGTGCGACTCGCAGCCTGCTGAATTTCTTCGGGCGACGCCGCCCTGGGATTCTCCGGCCGCGTGGCAATCACGCGCTCCGCCAGCGGAAACAGGATCTCCGTCATCTCTGAGATTGCCTTGTCGCGCATCGCGGCGAAAACAAAAATCAGCGGACGGTCGCCATACCGCTCCGAAAGGGCGGAGCGAAGGGCCCACGCGCCCGCCGGATTATGCGCCACATCCAGCACAATCTCCGGCCACCCGTCCCGCGCTGCGATCGCCTGAAACCGTCCCGGCCATCGCGTCTCCCGAATTCCGCGCTCGATCGACTCGGCCGTGATACCGGCGACTCCAAGTTTGAACAGCTCTTCCGCCGCGGCGACCGCCAGCGCCACATTCCGCAACTGGTGCCGCCCCACCAGCGGCGTCTCCACCAGAATCTCCCGCCCCAGGACCTGGAGCGGATAGCGGTAAAAAGCCAAAGACCAGGTGTTGGTTCTCTCAGCGCACTCCTCGGGGTTCTCCGCGTTCTCTGCGATGAAAGGCTTTTCAAGCGCTGCACCTGGCACCAAATAATCGGTACTCCCCGGCGACACAGGGGGCACATGCTGCACCGCACTAACACCCGTCGCTCCCAGATCGAGAATCGTATTGCCGATGACGTCATTCGCAGCAGGCTGCTGCGGCAACGTCACAACCACGCCCCCCGGCCGGATGATCCCCACCTTCTCGCGCGCGATCTCGCCAACCGTGTTGCCCAGATACTTCTGATGATCGAGCGAAATATCGGCAATCACGCTGACCAGCGGCTCGACAACATTGGTCGCATCCAGCCGCCCCCCATTCCAACTTCGAGGACCGCGATCTCCACGCGCTCGCGCGCAAAGTGCGCGAACGCAATCGCCGTCATCATCTCGAAGAAGCTGGGATGCCACGGCAGAGCTCCCTGACCTACAAGCTTTTCAGCAACGCGATCCACGTCTCCATGCAGCCGTGCAAAGTCATCGTCACTGATCTCGTGGCCGTTGATCCGAATCCGTTCATTGATCCGCACGAGATGCGGCGAAGTGTACAAACCAGTCTTTAACCCGGACGCCCGCAGAATCGAAGCCAGCGTCGCCGCCGTCGAACCCTTCCCATTCGTCCCCGCAATCAGCACGCTGGGAAACGTCCGCTCCGGATGATTCATCGCTCCCAGCAGTACGCGCATGTGCGCCAAATCGAACTTGTTCGACGGCGTATGAGCCAGTTCGTGGCCCAGCGCAAACATGCTCGCAACCGCGGTTTCGTAGGACATGGGGAAAGCTGCTAGCTTCTAGCTCCTAGCTTCTAGCAAACGCTCAACACGAATACTCGGTTCAGATTATCAAACTGATTTCGGAGTTCAGGGGCGAGGAACGAAACGTTTACCCTTGCTTGGCAGAAGCTAGGAGCTAGAAGCTAGGAGCCAGCAGCTGGGGTCATGAACTCCAGCGCCCGCGCAATATAAGGTTTCAGCTCTTTGCGCGGAACCACTGCATCCAGCATGCCGTGTTGCAGCAGAAACTCGCTGCGCTGGAAGCCGGGCGGCAGCTTTTGTCGAATCGTCTGCTCGATCACGCGCGGACCGGCAAATCCAATCAGCGCGCCCGGCTCCGCGATATTTAAATCTCCAAGCATGGCAAACGACGCCGTCACCCCGCCGGTAGTCGGGTCAGTGAGCAAAGAAATATAGGGAACTTTGGCCTTATCCAGCCGCGCCAGAGATGAGGAAATCTTCGCCAGCTGCATCAGGCTGATCACGCCTTCCATCATGCGGGCGCCGCCGGAGGCTGACACAATAATGAGAGGTGTGCGCGTCTCGGCGGCACGCTCCACAGCTCGCGTAATCGCTTCACCCACCACAGCGCCCATGCTGCCGCCAATGAACGCATACTCCATCACGCTCGCCACGACGGGCCGTCCCATCAGCTTGCCATGCGCGTTGATGATCGCATCGTTCAGGCCGGTGTCTTTCTTCGCCTGCTTCAGCCGCGAAGAATACGGCTTCAAATCCACGAACTTCAGAGGATCGGTCGAAGCAATGTCCCCGTCGAACGTCTCGTACTTGTTGTCGTCGAGCAGCTGCGCCAGCCGCGTGCGCGCATCGATCCGGAAGTGCTTGTCGCACTTCGGACAGACATTCATATTCTCTTCCAGATCCTTCTTCCAGATGATCTGCCGGCAACCCTCACACTTCACCCATAACCCTTCGGTCTTGACGCGCTTCTCCCCCGAAGTGTCGAGCTCGCCGGATTCGCGTTTAAACCAAGCCATAAAGAGAAATTGTTGATTTGATGATTTCTGATTGTCGATTGAAAAAACTGGCGGACATCGCGTTTCAATCAACAATCGAAAATCATCAATCAGGGTTCAGTACTCGATCCCTCTCTGCGCCATCACGCCCTTTTCATACGCGTGTTTCACCTGGCGCATTTCGGTCACCGTGTCGGCGACCTCGACAATTGTCGGGTGCGCGTTCCGGCCCGTCAAGATGACATGCACCATCTCCGGCTTCTTCTTCAGGCTTTCCACCACTTTCGCCGGATCCAGCATGCCGTAGCTGATGGCATAGTTGATCTCGTCGAGCACAACCAGATCCCACGTTCCTGACTGAATCGCCTGATCGGCCTCGGCCCACGCTTCTTCCACCATGCGCACATCTTCCGGGTCCGGTTTCTCCGCGCCCACTTTCACAAAGCCGCGGCCCATCTGCTTCATCACAAACTTATCGCCGAAAGCCTGCACGGCATCGAGTTCGCCGTAATGCCACGATCCCTTCAGGAACTGCAGCATCAGCACCCGCATCCCCTGGCCCACGGCTCGCAAGGCGGTTCCCATGGCGGCGGTCGTCTTGCCTTTACCCGGCCCGGTGTTCACGATAATCAGACCACGACGAATATCGGCCATGCGAATCGGACGTTTGATTCTACTAGAAGCCGCCTCTCCCCTGTACACCGTCGACCCAACCGGCTCGAAGCGGGGCGAAACCAACGCCAACATTCCTGTCCAATACTGGACACTGCAGTCCCCGAGTGGACAACCCAATCAACTCCCGGACCGTTCCGCCCTCATCTTTCAAGCATTTGGCTCGTGCTTGGCATGGAAGCGGAGTTGCTTGAGCAGATGACATTGGGTGTGGGGTGTGCTCCGATCGTGGGTGCCCGTACGGTCTTTTCCAGGAAACTGAACCGATGAAGCTGAAACAACTGAAACCGAAACAACGAAACTGAAACAATCGAGCCGGTTGCTCCGTCTTTATTTGCAAGGAAAGACTTTCGGGCCTCACCGGAGAAGGTTCGCCGATGAAGAATGTTGACACAATTGTGACGTCGGCTAACTTTTCCACGGAACTCCAGCATCCAAGGTTGCGTAGCTCGGTCAGGCGGATCTCTGTCCCCTCGCAAACCGCGGAGGTCTCATCGTGATCAACAAGTGTGCAGTGTTATTGTGGGCCCTGTTGGCGGCACTGCCCGCGTTCGCGGGACAGCACGTCGCCGTGCATCCCCGCACGTCCCTCGATTCAGCTGACCAGTCGACGATTCGAGAGATCGTGGAGATGGAGCGGCTGGCCAAAGAAGCCAGCCTGCGCCGCGATCCCGACTTCTCGCAGAAAACCCTCGCTGAGGATTACGTTGCCATCACGCCTCTTGGCCAAGTGACCACCAAGCAGGACACTGTCTCAGCCCGCAAGAGCGGCCAGCTTCGCTACGAAACCATCGATGTGAGTGACATGGTGGTGCGCGTCTACGGCGACACCGCTGTCGTCACCGCCCGGGCGGACGTGAAAGGCCACCAGCTCGGCGAAGATTTCAGCGGCCCTTATCGCTACACCCGAGTCTGGGTCCGCCGCACCGGCCACTGGCAGGCGGTAAGCTACCAGGCCACCGTCACGCAGTAAGTTCCCTCTGCTGGTTCGATTGAATGGTTTGCTAACGCCGAGTTGCTCCGGTGGATTTGAGTTCCTTTTGGGTGACGCCGCGCTTTTAGCGCTGAGATAAAGCCTCACTTCTTGACAGGGCTTTACCCGTTGTCAAGTGTTAGCAAACGCCCTAGCGCTAGATCATCAGCTTCGAGCACTCCCCACGGGGCTCAAAACGCGCTATCGCCTGATAACAGCACCTATCGTCACGATCCCTCAAAATGGATATATACTCCGGTTCAGCCACAGAAAAAAGGCAGGGTTACATGAAAATCATTGTGAACAAGATGGCCGTGTTAGTTGTTCTGCTTCTGGCCAGTTTTCCGATAGGAATGGCTCAAAGTCGAACCGAAAACTCTTCCCTGAACTCGGTCGAGTACAGGGCTGGTCAGCTTTGGACAACTGGCCAAGGCATTTCGGTCACGGTTCTCGCAATCGAGGATGTTCACAGAGTCGGTAAGGTTGTTCACGTCAGAATCGACAAAATCCCATATCAGAGTTGCGGGGATATTCATCTGACCCGCGCAATCGAGCACATCGCCTTAACCGAGAAGATGATGCGAAAGAGCGAGCTTGTCTTGTCAAAGGACAACATCGATTTACCTGAGTCCTCGATCGAGGCTTACAGGAAGTGGGAAGAGCAGAAGAAGCATCAGGTATTGGAGGTGCCGATTCAAAAAGCGATTCTGACCGAGGGCAATGCAGTGGGGCCGATGATCTGCAATTTTGTTCCAAGCCAGACATGAGTTCCCATTGTTGACGCAAAATCCCTTACGCTCAAAATGCCCATGTTTTCTGAATTCCAGCACGAATACGCCGGGCTAAGTGACGACGAACTACTGCAATTCGCTTCTGATCGCCAATCGCTCACGGATGACGCAAAGTCTGCTCTGGATGCTGAGATGCGCAACCGTAATCTCGCATCCGCCGACTTGGCCAAGCACCAAGACTTCGTCAAGAAGAACGAGCAGCGCGAAACGAGAAGAAGAAACAGGAAGTTGTTCGGACGTCGGCGCGGTCTACTCGCTTGGCTCCAATTCGGGCTCTGGGCCCTGCTCGGGCTATCCGCTACAGCACTGGTGGCAACATGGCTCGCCAAGCGATAGGTTCAACTGTTGAAATATCCCCACACTCAAAATGCCCGGATCAAGGCTTCTGACTGGGTTCACCCCCAACGCAAGGCCTGCGGCTTAGCCTACAATGTGCCTCATCTTCCATGGAAGGCACAGTCATGCTCTCGCTCCCAAAACGTCGACACGATCTCCTGCTCCTCATTCTGCCCTTCGTCCTTTGGGCTCTTCCCTCCCACGCTCAGCAACCCGAACTCTCCGCCGACAAGCGCACCCAGATCGAGTCCGCCGTTACCAAATTCATGGCGTCCACCCACGTCCCCGGACTCTCCGTCGCAGTGGTCGAAAACGGAGAATACGAGTGGGCTAGCGGCTACGGCCTCGCCGACGTCGAGAACAACGCGCCCGCCAGCGAACACACACTGTTCCGCCTGGCATCGATCTCCAAGTCGCTGACGGCCACAGCCGCCATGCAACTCTTCGAGCGCGGACAACTTGATCTCGACGCGCCCGTCCAAAAATACTGTCCGGCCTTTCCGGCGAAGCAGGCGCCCATCACCACGCGCCTCGTCATGGGACACCTCGCCGGCATCCGCCACTACAAAACCCAGTCGCAGGACGATCCCGAAGTCGGCAACACCAAGCACTTCGACAATCCGATTCAGGGCGGCCTCGACTTCTTCAAAAACGACCCGTTGCTCTCCGACCCGGGAAAGACGTTCCACTATTCGACCCAGGGATACACGCTCGTCGGCTGCGTCATCGAAGGAGCAGCGGGCGCCAAGTACGTCGACTTCGTTCGCCAAAATGTTTTCGCTCCCGCCGGCATGGAGCACACGCAAGTCGACAATCGCTTCGACATCATTCCCTATCGCACGCGCTTCTATCAGAAGACCGAGTCGGGCACCGTGCAGAACGCCGACTTCCTCGACTCCAGCTACAAGATTCCAGGCGGCGGATGGCTCTCCTCCGCGGAAGACATGGCGCATTTCGAAGTCGCGATTCTCAACGACAAGCTGATCAAGCGATCCACCCGTGATTTAATGTGGACGCCCTTGAAGCCCGCCGACGGCTCGAAGGACGGCTACGGCCTCGGCTGGGGCAACAGCAACGATGAGGGCGTCGCCTCCGTCGGCCACAATGGTGGCCAGCAAGGGACGAGCACTGCATTCATGCTCGCCCCCGCGCAGCGTGCGGGAGTCGTTGTCCTCACTAATATGGAAGGCGCCGACGCAAGCAGTCTCGCGCATCAAGTTCTGAAAGTGTTAGTCGGCGCAACGCAGAGCACTCCGAAAAAATAGGCGGGTTGCATCGCGCAATCGGACATACTCGGCTGCACTCGGACGCGACTCGTGAACCGTTGCGCTACTTTCCGAACCTCTTCCGGTATGCGCTCGGGGAAACCCCGGTGTGCCGCTGGAACAACGCGCGGAAAAAGGCGACGTCTTGATAACCCACCGCATCTCCAATCTCCTGCATCGTGCGATAGTCGGTCTCCAGCAGCCGCTTGGCCGCGGCGATCCGAAGCTTCTGCAAATAGATGAGCGGGCTATCTCCCGTAGCCTGCTTGAAGCGGCGCACGAAATTGCGCTGGCTCATGCCCGCGCGCCGGGCCGGAGCTTCGAGCGGGAAGCTCCGGTGAAAATTCTGGTGCAGCCACTCCTGCGCGGTGGAGATGCTGGCATCGCTATGCTCGGTCTTTAGGGGCACAAGCGCGAACCCGGCCTGCCACGCGCGCGGCGTTTCGATCAGCATCGCCTTGGCGCTTTGCATCGCAACTTCGTGTCCGCAAAACTGCTCCACCAGATACAGGCTCAAGTCGAGCGCCGCATGCACACCTCCGCCACAATAAAGGCCGCGATCCTCGGTCACCATCAATTCCGGCATCCACCGCACCTTGGGATATTTCTCGCGGAACGTCTCGGCCAGTGCCCAGTGCGTGGTGGCGCGTTTGCCGTCGAGCAAGCCGCTGGCTGCTACCAGACCAACACCCGAGCAGACACCCGCGATCGCCGCCCCGCGCTTGTGCCAGCGTCGCAGCCAGGGCACCACCGGTGCGTAATATTCGGCCACGCCCTCCAGCCGTAATCCAGTAGTCGGAATGAAGATGAGATCCGTCTTGCGGATCGCCTTCAGCGCAACGTCCGGCTTGATATAAATAGGGCCATCGCAGCAGACGGCGCGTCCGTCGACCGATGCCGTGGTCACGCGAAAGCGGCTCACCGGCTTCCCGCCCGTCAGAATGTTCCACAACGTGCCCGCATGACGAAACACTTCCATCGGACCAATCGCCGTGGAAGAGAACGTTCCATCAAGAAGCAGGATGGTGACTTCTGTCAGGGCCGTTCGTCCTCCCGCTTGGCCCAATTTCAGCTTTGGCGTAATCACCTACGTATAATGGCAAATCAGCCATCTTGTGGCAAGCCCTTTTCGAGCCTACGCTTGCAATATCAAAGCAAGTGAATTGAGGAAAGTTACAAGGAGGGCGTTATGAAGAAATACATGATCGAGCGCGAGATTCCCAAAGTCGGATCTCTCCAGGGCCAACAACTGCGCGATGCCGCGGGAAAGTCAAACCAGGTTCTGAGCCAGCTCGGACCCAGGATTCAGTGGGTGGAATCCTTTCTCACGGCGGACAAAATGTACTGCCTGTATCTGGCCGACGATGAGGCGGTCATCCAGCGCCACGCAGAACTCAGTGGCTTCCCGGCCACCCGGATCACCGAAATCGGCCGGCAGATTGATCCCACAACCGCCGAAGCAGGCGCAGCCTGAGGACATTGTTGTCGTAGGAGCATAAAGGACACGAATGTATCCGAAGAAACTCCCGCCAAGCGAAGCCTTCGTGATACTTCGTGTCCTTCGTGGTGAAAGGGTTTGTCTTCCGGCGTGAGACTGGATGCCAGCCTAATGCCCCGAGTGATACGGATGCCCCTTCAGAATCGTAAACGCCCGATAGACCTGCTCCAGCAAGACGACGCGCGCCAACTCATGCGCCAGCGTCATCTTCCCGAGTGAGATCGTGTGCTGCGCCGCGCCGCGCACCGACTCGCTAAAGCCGTCCGCACCACCCACGGCGAAGATTACCGGCAACGGATTCCGGTCCTGATAATCTCCCAGAAACTTGGCAAGCTGTTCCGAAGAGAACTCCTTGCCCCGCGAATCCATCAGCACCAGAGTCGATTTCGTCCCACTCTTCGTTCCCGGTGCGCGCCCACACAGATCGAGCAGCGCGGCCTCATCTCGGAGGGCAACTCCCTCGGTCGGCACGTAGCGCGCAATCCGTTTGAGATATTCCTCCGTCAGCGCTGCGATCGCCGGTTCTTTCGTCTTCCCGATCCATGCAATCTTGATCTTCACGAGAGGAGACCGTCCCTACTTTTTACCCGAGGCCAGCACAACCGACACTCCGAACTCGACCTTTTCGCCGTCGCAATACTGCCGCACCGCCGCATGCACGTCCGCGTGAACTTCCGGCCACTTCTCCGCTGGCACGCGCTCCAGCATGGGACGAAACGGAACCGCCACCGACTGCGAATACTCCCACAACTCTTCGACCGGGCCCGGCCACGCCCACGGCAAGGTCTTGGTCTCTTCTTCCACCGCATCGAATCCAGCCCCGCGCAAAATTGTCGACAGGCTGCCGGGCTCTGCATATCGAAACGGATTGGGTCCTTCCGGCGGCAGCAAAGGCCCGCCCACATGGCGGTGGACCACTCCCATCATGCTCTGCCAATACGGCTGCTCGACCGGCCCCCACACGAGAAAACACGCCCGCGCTCCCGGCCGCAAAACGCGCCGCAACCCTCCCAACGCACGAACCGCGTCATCGAAGAACATCACGCCGAAGCGCGAGGTCGCCAGATCGAAACTGTTCTCTGGAAACGGCAGGCTATGCGCGTCCGCTTGCCAGGTGGTGAAGTTCTTAAGCCCGCGCGCCTTCGCTCTCTTCTCGGCGATCTCGAGCAGCCCAGCGCTCAGATCTGTGGCAGTGATGTGTCCGTGCGGCCCGACGCGCGACGCCAGACTGATCGCCGGCTCGCCCGTCCCGCTGGCCAGGTCGAGCACCCGCATTCCCGGCGCCGCCTGCGCGTATTCCACCAGCGCATCGGTCACGGGCTGTCCCATAGCCGCAGACTTGGCTTTCCACCTCTCAGACGCAACCAGCCGGTACTGATTTCCCCAGTCCGGCGCGGAGTCTGAGCGGAAGGTCATTGTTTTGGATGGCAGCTTTTGCTCCGCGCAGCGCTGGAGTCCTGAAGCCTTAGCGTCGTGCTCCAGCGTCGCGAAGCTTCAGCGTTGTGCAGCTTTGGGGTGGCGCAGCGCTTTCAGCGCTGCGATCAAGCCTTTCCTCGCGATCGGGCTTTAGCCCCTGTGGTCAGGCTTTCTTTTTCTTCTTGGGCACGGCGGTCTTCTTGGCAGCCGCCTTGCGCGGAGCAGATTTCTTCTTCGGCGCGGCCTGCAGGTCGCCAACTTCCAGGCGCTTCGCCGTCTTCCACAACCGCTCCAGATCATAGAACTTCCGCGCCTTCTCCGAAAAAACGTGCACAACGAAGTCCACGTAATCCAGCAACACCCACTCCGCCTGCTTGTAGCCCTCGACGTGCGCCGGACGCAGATTCGCCGCCTTCAGCCGCAGTTCTACTTCATCGGCAATGGCCTGCACCTGCCGCGGATTCGTCCCGCTGCACAGCACGAAGTAGTCGGTAAACGCTCCCGACCCTTTTTCCATTTCGAGGATGCTGAGTTCTTCGGCCTTCTTCTCGAGGCAGGCTTGAATCGCTGCGGATATCTGCTGTTTGAGTTCGTTCTTCTTCATTCCGTCGTCGGCAATTCTTTCTTCAACTTTTAGCGCGCTCCAATTGTAACCGACCCTAATGACTGCCCATTTTTCAGGATGTCATCCCGAGCGGAGCTGCTTTTCACTCTAGCGCTTGTCACCCTGAGCGGAGCCGTTCTTCAGTTTTAACGATGTCATCCGAGCGCAGCCGCTTTTTCACTCTAGCGCCGTCATCCTGAGCGGAGCCGCTCTTCAGGCGTAGCGAAGGATCTCGGACTCAACCGGTCTGTCCAATCTCCCGCGTGCAGCCAGCCCTACTTCCCCGCCGGCTTCGCCTGCGCCGCCGCCCGCTCCCGCAACTTCGCCATCGTAGCCGCAGCCGGATCCTTCCGCTTCTTACTCTTCTGCCGCCGTTTCGTCTTGGTTACATAATGATTCTGAGCCATGAGCCTCCTGCCTTCGGCGGTTCGGGACGCCACCCCATTTCGTGCCAGTGCTTTCCTTCGTGAACCGGAGCCAGCCCTGAGCGAACTCGAAGGGTGCCCTGAGTGGGTAAAGATCTCCGGGGCTCGCGGTCACGAACCCATCCATCATAACTGCCAACTGAAAAAATCACGAAACGTGCAGCTCCGAAACTTTGAAACCTTGAAACCTTGAAACCCTGAAACCTGATCCGCCTTACTTATACAGCCCCATCTTCCGTATGTACTCCGCCACCGGCGCATCCACAAACCGTCCCAAAGGCTTGCCCACCGCCGCAGCCTGGCGAATCGCGGTCGCCGATGCCGGTTGATGCAGATCCGCCAGCAAATGAATGGTCGCTCCCTTCAACACCAAATCCCCCGTCGCCGCCTGCTTCTGAAACGGACGTGTCACCTCCGGCCTCGGGCGCAAACTCTCCGGCAGCGCATTCGCCACATCCGCCAGCGAATATCCCGGACGGCTCGCCACCACAAACTCGCACTCGCTGAACAGCGCCTCGGCCTGATGCCACTTCGCAATCTCCGCAAACGCATCCATGCCGATGATCAGGAACAGCCGATCCACGGCCTTGAACGACTGCTTCAACCGCCGGATCGTATCGATCGTGTAGTTCGGCTTCTCGGCACGATCCTTCTTAGTTAGCCTCGCCGGCGCCCCGCCTTCCTCCGGCGCCTCCAGCAACGACGGCACAAACGCCTTCTCCTCCGCCGTCGCCAGCGCCAGCATGGCAAAGCGGTGCACGAACGGCGACAGCGGCTGCCGCTGTTTATGCGGAGGAATATTCGCCGCCACAAAATGGACGCGGTGCAGTTTGTACTGCTCCAGCGCCGCTCGCGCCAGCGCCAGGTGCCCGCGGTGAACCGGGTCGAAGGTCCCGCCAAAGAGTCCAATATTCATGGGATGAGTTGAGGTCAGTCCCGCCTAGTGTCCAGATTCCCGCCCGCATATGCAAGTCGAAACAAACAACATTGTCCGAACGGACGCACCGCCGTCCGCCGAACGGACATCCCGCGCGATTGTCTCCGCGAAGTAAAAATGAACTCCTGTAATGTTCCCCATTTCCTATTTTGGCACTAGGATGGTTTACATGCGAGTAACCCTCCCCCTACTCGGCATTCCCGCCGCGCGCGCTCCCATTCTCCGCTATGGAGTCGCGGTCCTCAGTACAGCCCTGGCTTTGATTCCCACCGTTCTGTTGGCGGATGTCTCCGAAAGCCGTCTGGCGCTGTTCGGCGTTGCTGTCATGGTGAGCGCCTGGTACGGCGGCTGGAAGCCCGGCGTCGTTGCCACGGCCTTCGCCCTCACCGTGTGCGCCTACTTCTCGCTCGCCGGCGAACACACTCCGGACCAGCTCCGCACCGCCATCGTCCGGCTTTCGCTGTTCTTCTTCGTAGCCATGCTGATCTGCTGGCTCAACGCGGCCCTGCGCGCCGCCCAGGAAAACCTGCGCCGCTCCGAGCTGAACTTCCGCTCCCTGGTGACCAACGCTCCTTATGGCATTTGCCGCTGCGACTCCGCGGGCAAGATTCTCGACGTGAATCCCGCCTTCGTCGAACTTCTCGGACACACTTCACCAGACGAGCTAGTCGGCCAGCACATCTTCGGACTCTATGCCGACAACGACAAATGGTTTGATCTCGCCGATTTTCTTCGCGCCTCCGACCCCTTCAAAGGCCTGACCGCGGAATGGAAACGCAAGAACAACACGACCACCGTGGTCCGCGTTTCCGGACGCTCCGTCGTCAACAACGGCGGCGAGGGAGTCGTCTTCGAACTGTTCGCCGAAGACGTCACCGAACGCCGCGCGCTCGAGCAGCAACTGCGCCAGTCCCAGAAAATGGAGGCCGTCGGCCGCCTCGCCGGCGGTATTGCCCACGACTTCAACAATCTTCTGATGGTGATTCTCGGCTACTCGGAATTCCTGCTCGAACGTCTCGGTGCCGAACCTCACCTGCGCGGGCCCGCCCAGGAAATCTCCAGCGCGGCCGAGCGCGCCTCGTCCTTGACTCGCCAGCTTCTTGCCTTCAGCCGCAAGCAGATGCTCGCTCCCCGCATCGTCAATCTCAACGACGTCGCCACCGAGAACATCAAGATGCTGACGCGCATGATCGGCGAAGACGTCGACCTCGTGATGGTGCCGGCCCCGAATCTCTGGCCCATCCGCGCCGATGCCGGACAAATCGACCAGGTCATCATGAACCTCGCCGTCAATGCCCGCGACGCCATGCCCTCCGGCGGCAAGCTGACCATCGAAACTTCCAACGTCACGCTCGACGAGGAATACGCCCGCTTTCACGCCCCATCGCGCCCCGGCGACTACGTCATGATCGCCATCAGCGACACCGGCATCGGCATGGACACCGATACCCAGTCGCACATCTTCGAACCTTTCTTCACCACCAAGGGCCCCAAAGGCACTGGGCTCGGCCTCTCGACCGTCTACGGCATCATCAAGCAGAGCGGCGGGTACATATGGGTCTACAGCGAAGTCGCCAAGGGAACCACCTTCAAGATCTACCTGCCTCGCGTCGCCGGCACAGGCGAGGTCGCCGCACAAATCGCCGCGCCTATCGAGTACCGCAAGGTCGAGCCCGGCACCGAAACCATCCTCCTGGTTGAGGATGAAGCCAACCTCCGCTACCTCGCCCGCCAGTATCTCGAGAAGCAGGGATACAAAGTGATCGAGGCCGCCGATGGCGCGGTAGCCATGCAGATCGCCGTAGCGCACGAGGCCGTGATCCACCTGCTGCTCACCGACGTCGTGATGCCCGGCATGAACGGCCGCGAACTGGCCCAGCGCATCGCCGAGATTCGCCCGAACGTGAAGATTCTCTACATGTCCGGCTACACCGAAAATGTGATCGGACACAACGGCATGCTGGACGCGGGCATCCGCCTGCTCCAGAAGCCCTTCAACCTTCGCGACCTGAAAAGCAAGGTCCGCGAAGTGCTCGACGCTACACCAACTCCCCCGGAGGTCGCCATGTCCACGCAGTCCGCTGAACCCCTCCGTGCCACGCGGGCGAAAGAGATTACGCCCACGCGCGCGCAACGCTTCCAACTTCATTTGCCTCTGCGCTATCGCCGTCTCGGCGAGAAAGACTGGCACGTAGGCACAACCGAAAACATCAGCCGGTCAGGAATGCTCTTCCAGGCCGACGAAACCCTGCAACCCAACTCGCAACTGGAAATCAATCTCGTGCTCCCGCAGGAAATTGCCGGACTCTCCGCCACCGAAGTCGTCTGCCGCGGCGAAGTCGTCCGCACCGTCGAGCACAACGGATCAACCCTAACCCCCGCACTGGCCGCGCGGATCCTGCAATACCACTTCCAGCACGGCCCACTCCCAAGGGCATAAGCAACACCCAGGTTCTGTGGACAGGTAAATAGCGCCGGCGTCCCGCCGGATGTAGCGAGGACATCTTGCCCTCGCACCCGGTGGATCTACCCGTTGCCGCAAGATCCCTTGCGATTCTCCTTGTTGTCGTATCCTCCGCGTGCATCGCCCGACCGTGGTTGCCCCATCCCAGCCGCGCCCTTTGCGCTAGGGTGGCCATCGATGCAGCCGACAGCACCAGTTTTGGGTTGGCTTGGCTGGCCCACATGAGGACCACCACGACATAGGCTGCCCCACGCTTCGCGATTTGAGGCTGTTACGAAACTCAACACGATTGGGGCCCCGTCGGGGGCTCAGACGAGAAGGTTTACAGAGAGATCGAGCTGGGGTCCTGGCATGAGAACCGCGAGATTGCCTTAGAGGGTCGGCGAGAGCTGTTCTCAATGCTGCTGCGCCCATGAGCTGCAGCATACGTTTGAGGTTGTACGCCATTACGGCCAAGCTTATCTCGGCACGAGTTCCATCCAGCCCGCGCAAAAGAAGACGGGGATGGAGGAAGATGATGTATTTGAGAATCGCGAAGGGATGCTCCACGGTTCGACGCGGCAGCTGCATGGCCGCCGGAGTGGCGCGTTGCTGCATGCGCTGCAAAGCCCCGTCATGCACGTGCCGTCTGACCGTGCGGCGTGAACTCAGCGTGCACTGGGGATTGAGAGCGTAAATCCCAACTCCTGCATATCGAGCCGATCCACGAAAGCGTCGATCACCCGGCAGAAATGACCTTCCGCCATCAGCTGTTCCAGGGCGAGAAATGGGGCACCCCTGAAGTCAGGCTCGGAGGCGAAGATGCTGCACGACGTCGGCAATGCTGTGGTCTTGGAAGAGGCGGATGGCGGCAATGCCCGATGCGCCGGCTTCGAGGCAGGACTTGGCATTCGCCAGAGTAATTCCCCCAAGGGCAAGGACTGGAATGTTCGCGGTACACGCCTCGCGGAGAAGCGTTAGGCCGGCTGGCATGGAGCCCGTCTTTTCGAAGACTGGAGCGAACACGGCGAAGGTTGCATTGCTGGCAGCGGCTTGCGCTACTTCTGCTGGAGAGTGACAGGAAACAGCAATCATCGGATCTCGTGGTGAATTTGCGCGGGCGGGGGTGCCCGCGCCACATTCGTAGTAATGATGCCACATGGTTCTTACTTCTTCCGGAGACACGTCGTCGGAGCGCAGGTGGACGCCGTCGGCTCCGACTGCCATTGCGACGTCGGTGCGGGAGTTGAGGAGAAGCGCCGTTCTCAATTTTGGGTTTCTAGTTTTGAGTTGGGCGATGACTTGGGCTGCTGCGCGGGCCAGAGGCTCCAGATCGCGGGCAGGGAGATCTTTTTCACGGAGCTGAATGTAGTCGACGCCGGCGCGGGCCGCTTCTTCGATTTTTCCCAGGAGGTGGAGACGGCGGGTTTCTTCGTCTCCGGGCAATGCGGTTCGGTCAGTGATGTAGTAAAGCAGGCAGGTTTCAGCCATCGGCTCTCGTCAAAAACATTAACCACGAAGGGCAATAAGGTACACGAAGGAAATCTACGGCCTTGTCTTGGCGATTTCCGGCAGGACTTCGCGTTCTTTCTTCGGCGTGCCGCCGAGGTGGTGCGTTGTCAGGCCGTCGCGCAGGAACTCGAAGGCTTCTTCGGGATTGTCGACGACCTTGAACTGGTCGAGGTCCTGCGGAGAAATAGTGCCGGCGTCGGCGAAGGCCTGGAAGTTCAAGATTCGGTTCCAGTATTCGCTGCCGTAGATGACGACCAGGATTTTCTTGGCTAGCTTGTCGGTCTGGGCGAGGGTGAGAATTTCGAAGAGCTCGTCCATGGTGCCGAAGCCACCGGGGAAGATGACGAGGGCTTTGGCCAGATAGGCGAACCAGAATTTCCGCATGAAGAAGTAGTGGAACTGGAAATTCAGCGCCGGAGTGATGTACTGGTTGGGACTCTGTTCGAAGGGCAGCTGAATATTGAGGCCGATGGTTTTGCCTCCGGCTTCGTGGGCGCCGAGGTTGGCGGCTTCCATGATGCCGGGGCCTCCGCCCGTGGTGACGACGAAACGGCGGCGGCGCGCGGGGATCTGGATCGACCACTTGGTCAGCATGTGGGCGAGGCGGCGCGCGTCTTCGTAGTAGCGGGCCATGTCGACGCCGGCCTGGGCGCGTTTCAGATCTTTTTCCAACTGAGCGGCGGGCGTCGCGGCGTGATTCTCACGGATCGCGGCGAGATGGCTCGTGGCGGCCTGCTCGCCTTGAAAACGGGCGGAGCCGAAGAATACGACGGTGTCCTGAATCTGCTCCCGGCGGAAGCGCGCCAGGGGCTCCTGATATTCGGCCAGGATGCGAAGGATGCGCCCGTCGGGACTATTGAGGAAAGGTTCGTTCTGGTAGGCAACTGGGGCGGATTTGAGATGGTCAGTCATAGAAAAAGTCTCAATTGCAAAAACCTTGGTGCGAATCGCAGGGTCCTCAGGATACCGGAGTGGACGACCCTCCGGAAATGCTCAACTGAGCACGGGCTGGACTTGGGTCTTAGGTCTTCGGTTTTCTGTCCTTGGCTTTGATTCAGAGGAACGGAGCGATGTTCCAAATCTAAATGGCCAAGGACCTAAGACCTACGACCCCAGGCCGTCTACTGCTGCTCGTGGTAGTGGAGCGCCTCCCAGAAACCGATCCAGATATCGAGCAGGCCGAGGCCGCTGCAGATTCCGCGGAAGAATCCGTTGGAAACCACTGAGCGGAGGGCGGGAAATGAGAGGAGGAGGTAGTTGTCGGTCCACTCGGGCGTCCAGGGCAGAATGATGAGCAGCACGCCCGCGACGGCGCTGATCAGGACGAAGAGAAAGACGGAAATGCGGTGCATCCAGAGCTGTACGGGACCGTGCTCCGGGCGGATCTCGGCTTCGAGCGGGGGATTGAGAAGGGCGGTGGCCGTCTCATTCTGCTGCGGAGCGGGATTCGAGGCACTGCCGGAGGCGCTGGAAACGGGCGTGGGGTCGCTCATTCGGAGCAACTCCGACACCGCGAAGAGACGACACGAAGATCACGGGGGCGTGTGTTGCGCTCCGGGCGGCAAAACTGGTGGACGAAAGCCATCGCGCTATTCTACGACTTCAGGGCCTTAATGCGCTCGGCAACATCGCGATAGTCGATGTTGCTGCCGTAGACGTCCATGAAGTGCTTGAGGGCAGAGGCTTTGTCACCGGCAGTTTCGTAGGCGGAAGCCAGTTCGTAGTGGAGGGCAACGCGGGTCTCGCCGTCGATCCCCTGCACCGCGAGAGCTTTGTCATACCAGCGAACGGCGGCCTCGGGCACGCCTTTTTCGAGGAAGCACTGGGCCAGCCAGGTGTACGTCTGCATGATCTGCGGGAACGGGTGTCCGTGATCGAATGACTGGCAGGCTTTTTGCAGCTCTCCGATGGCTTCGTCGAGCAAGCCCATTTCGCGGAAAGCGATGCCAAGGTTGTAATGTGTCTCAGGATCTTCATCGGCAGAAGCCACGTCGGCTTCAAGGTCCTGCTTGAGTTCGCCGAACATTTCAGCAAGATCGACACCGGCGTCCTCAGCAAAAGGAGAAGCTTTTGCAGCGGGCGCCTGGGGATGAGCGGCGGGCGCGTGCGAAATCGGAATTGCGGGCGGCCGGGGAGCTTCGACGGGCGCGTGCCAGGCTACGGACGCCACGGCTTGCGGCGCGGCGACAGCCATTACCGTCGGAACCGGCGCTGTGGCATGATTCGCGGAGGCCGACGCGGCTGCGCTTGCAGCCATCGGCGGAACTGCTTTCGGGGTGGCGACGGGTACTGGAACCGGCAGCGCAGCCTGGGCGGCCGCTACGGGAGCGGGCGCTTGTGCTGTTGCGACCGGAGCGGCTTTCAGGAAGTCTTCGCCGAGCGAGGCTTCGATATCGGCAACAAACTCGCCCAGGACCGGGGCCGATGGCGCGGCGGCGATCACGGGTTCGGTGTGCGCGGCTGGGGCCATCGCGGCCTTTGCGGGCTGCGTCGCCACCGGCGGCGCGGCCGGCTGAGTTACGGTATCGGGCAGGAAACCATCGCCGAGCGAGTTTTCGAGATCAGAAACAAATTCGTTCAGAGCGCTGGGCTGCGGCTCGGGTTCAGCGACAGGTGGCGGCGGTGGCGCAGGCGCGTGAAAATGAACCGCGGGCACCTTCTTCTTGACCGGTGCTGGCGCAACGACTGGAACCTTCTCCACGGCCGGAGGCTCGGGCTCAACGGCGGCTGATTCAACAATTGCAGCCTCTACGACAGCCGGTTCGACGCTCGCGTGCTCAATGACCGTCGGCTCTTCGTGTACCGCTTCGACGATTGCTGCGGGAGCTTCGGGGACCGCAATTTCTTCGACCGGGGTCTCATCGACCTCGGCTTCGACCGTCGGAATGTCGTCGGTCGTGAGATCTTCCACCACAGGCTCTGCGGCGGCGGCGGCGGCAGCTTCGGCGGCGGCTTCTGCTTCGGCGGCGGCCTGAGTGGCTGCTTCCACTTCGGCGCGAAGCTCGTTAATTCTCGCCTGATCGCTGCTTAGGGTCTGGAGTTTGGCCAGTGCTGCCATGGCCTGCTCAGGCATGCTGTGAGCCAGATAGAAACGTATCTCTTCGACGGTCTCGTCGACTTTGCTGGGCTCTCCGGAACTGCTAGCGGCGGGAGTGGCGGCCTCGACTTCGGCGACTTCGACGGCGGGAGCATCGGTCTCGACTGTGACGGAATCGTCCCACTCCGACGAGAGATCAATCTCCGCGGAAGCTGCTTCAGGCTCGGCCGAGGTTGTGGCGGATTCGTCGACAACAGCAAATTCGGGTGCGGCGGCCGAGGGCCACGCCTGGGCCACAGGCGCTTCTTCTGCAGGAGCCGCTTCTTCGACGGCGACCTCTTCTACTTCAACAGGCGCCTCGTCGATGGAAAATTCGGGTACTTCGCCTTCCTGCTGCTGAGCCTCCGGAGCAGCCGGAGCGTCCAGATAAATGGGCGCCTCGTCCACGTGCATGCCCGGCGCCGGAGCCGAAGAACGTTCCTCGTAGCGCTCGGCGAGTTCGCCATAACGCGAGGCCTCATCGGGATGATCGGCGTCGGAGTAAACGGTCTGCAAAGTGCGGCAGCAGAGAGCAGCCTCGGCAAAGCGGCCCGCCCGAGTGTGCAAAGCAGCGAGTCGCTGATTGAGGCGAAGATCGTTGGGGGCCAGTGGCAATGACCCGACCAGGGGCCCGAGGGCCTTGGCGGGCATGTTGTAAGAGATGAAGAGTTCCGCATCGGTAAGGGCGGAGCGGACTGCAAGCGCAATTTCGTCCGTGTAGTGCTGATGGACCGAAGGCGCCGTCGCTTCCAGATCGTCGATCAGGACGACAGCCTCTTCCGGCGTGATCATTTTGCTTCCGGAAGTGCCGCCGATCTGCCCGACCACCTGCTGGTAGTTCTGCATGTGCAGGGGGTTCTGGGGCTCGACGGTCGCCAACTTCTGATAAAGGTCGCGGGCGCGGGGCAAGTCGCCGGCCTGCACGCTGGCATGAGCCAGCAACTCAATGACTTCGCTGACGTGCGTGTTCTCTCCCGCTTTGTTAAATAGGTCGAGCAGCTTCTGCAGAGAGTCGGGATTATCGCGAACATGCCCGATGATGGAATGGAGACTCTCGAGAACCTTGTCGGAATTTTCGGCCAGCAGGCGTTCGGCGTGCTGGTCGTAAACCTGGAGAGCAGTCTCGTACTGTCCGGCCTGCATCAGGGCATCGGCAAAGCTGGAGATCGCCGGCAGGTCGTTGTGCACGGTCAGCAGCTTGTTGGCGACGGTTCCTGCTTCGGACAATTGCCCGGCCTGGAGATACGCTTTCAGCAGGTCGCGCAAGCCATCAGGATGCGAGTCGATGTCGGAGACTTTCTGCAGGGTGGTAACGGCTCCGGCGGCATCGCCGGACTCGATCATGTTCTTGCCCTGCATGAGCAGAGCGTAGGTGTTCCCCGGATCGAGAGTCAGCATGCGCTGCAGAACTTCTTCGGCGCCGCTCAGCGAGCCTTTCGCGCGCAGGCTTTCGGCGGCGGCGGAGAAAATCTGCCACGCTTCAGTCTTCTTACCCAGGCGGATGTAGACTTCCGCCAGACGAACCCGCATGGTGCTGTTTTCCGGGTCCATTTCGAGAATTTTCTGGAAGATGCGGACCGCGTTGTCGAGCTCGTTGGCCTTCAGGAATTCTTCGGCGACTTGCAAGTACTGGGCGCGGGCGTCATTGAACAGGCCCTGCTGGCTATAGAGTTCGGCCAGCTTCAGCAAGCTCTCGAGTGACGGCTGGAGCTTGCAGATCTTTTTGTACATCGCGATGGCCTTAACCGTGAAACCCTGGCTGGCATAGGCATCGCCTACGGTCTTGAAACATCCGGTGGCTTTATCGGTCTCGCCGAGGCGGGAATAGAGATCGCCAACGGTGTTGGTAACCGTCAGATCTTTGGCGTCATTCTTGAGAACTTTTTCGTACTCCGAGATGGCATTCTGCAGCTTGCCCTGCTGGACGTACTTCTCCGCACTGGCGAGAACCTTTTGCTTGTTGAATCCAAACAATGCCATAAGAGTACGAACTCCAGAACCCGTTGTTCAAGACAGCGTCTTGATGCAGAACCCGTGTACGTTCGGGGAAACTGTTCCCGGGCGCCGCTCTGAGGGTCATGTCACAAATCGGCAGATGGACCGACCCGACAAGGCCAATTGTACGTCCGGATGCCATGAACCGCATGGTTACCAAGGGTTACCAAAAGGGAGTGTACGAACGGGTTACGAAGGGAATCAGGGCAGGTGACGGCAGGGAAAGTTGTACCCAACGAATGCTTCGTCTCTCCCTGAGGTAGCTGCCGGATCGAATCGTAGACCCGGGAGGGTGCCCGGCGTTTCCGAGGGCGGCCCTCTAGTATTAATGTGCTATTTGGCCAGGGCACGCGACAGTGTATTTTTCCGAGATCGAAATTAGTGAGTGCGACTGACTACAAATAAGGACAACTATGACATTGGATTCGAACCGTGCCGTTGACCGAAGCCGACGAGAAACTGCGGCAGGCCATTGAGGGCGAGAAGCTGTTTTATCCCAAGGAGTATGCCGAACCGGTGCATCCGGATCCTTCGGGAGCGTCGTCGATTGTGGGGTCGCATACGCTGATTCCCGAGGCGCTGTATCACGCCTTCAGCACCTTTGGGGCGCTGATGTCTCCGGAGTTGCCACTGCAGCGGCGGCAGCACGAGATGATCGCCACTATGGTCTCGGTGACCAACCGGTGTGTCTATTGAATAACCTCACACGCAGAGTTTCTGCGTAGGGTCACGTTGGATAAAGAGTTGGTAGAGGCGCTGGAGAAGGATTACACGACCGCGCCGATCACAGCGCAAGAGCGCGTGATGGTCGATTACGTGATCAAGTTGACCAAGGACGCGACGAAGGTTTGGAAGGACGACATCGAGGGGTTGCGGGCGGCGGGATTTGACGATCGGGGGATTTTGCAGATCACGTTGATTGCGTCCTGGTTCAATTACATCAATCGGGTGGCGGATGCGTTAGGGGTGGGGCGGGAGTAAGAATGGATCCAGCGCGCCTCGAGTTCGTTCGGCCTTGGGAGGCCCTCAGCGCCGAACACGCAGAGATGATGCTTCGAGAAGTTCGCCGTGCACTCTCTCCCGGCCACCCGTTGTACTCCTTAGTTTTGATTCCCATCGCCCGCTCACAACGAGCAGATGATGTCTTGCTTAAGTTAGAAGACGGTCGAGTGGCAGTTGTACACCTCACCTGGCGTCGTAGTCATGAGAAGCCGCCCTGGCCAACCTGCCAGATCTATATGAGTTTCGACGAGTGGGCAAAAGAAGTCATGGATCCGGGCTCGCGGGATACCTAAGAGCGTTGTCGCAGATCGGTCTAGTACGTGAACGACTGAATCTCGGTTACGCCTGCGTTGGGACCGTCCACGAAGCCTGAGCGGTTGCTGGGCCTCAAGGCGATGTGGGCGAAAATGACGTTCGAGGCATTCGAGAAACTGAATCCGTTAATCGACTCGAGGAATTTGCCCTTTGGCCCGAAGACCTGGATGCTGCTGCCGGTTGAGGAGGTACTCGACACGGGTTGCGCCACGAGGAAGACTCGATTCACGGGGTCGAACTCGACGTCGGCGCCACTGAAGATTTGTAGTCCGCCGGAATTCGGCAAGACCACGGTGAAGCCGCGCTGGGTGCTGAGATCGTAGAATTCCACGCTGGCGTCGTCTTCCGTTGTGGTGCAGAGGATATTGTCGGCCGAATCGACGGCGATCCCGTTTACGAATCCAAACCCTACGCCGGTGAACTCCGAGAACGTGCCATTGACGAGATCGGCCACACCGATCACGGGAGCGCAGCGGAAGCATCCGTCACCGCCTCCGAGAATTGCCTGGTTCGTTACCGTGTTATAGGCGAGCGGCGGGGGCACGCTGCCGAAGTTCAGGGAGTCCGGGATCTGAACGACCGGCCCAAAGGTATCGGCGGCGACGTCGGAACTGAAAACCGTAGGGATGAAACTGCCGCTGTTGTCTTCGACGAAAACCGCGGCGGTACTGCTTCCCTGCGTACGGCTCACCTGGTTGATCAGATGCTTTGCGCCGATCGGCGGCGTCCATCGACCGGTGAACTTATTTGCGCTCAGAGGATTGATGATGCCGAATGTGCGCTGCACATTGAAGAGGCTGACCACATGTTCATGCTCGACCAAGCCGACTGAGTTGCCCACTACTCCCAGGGTGACGAAGTCGTCCTGCGTTTGCGTATTGGTGAGGACGGTCAGGATCTTCCCGGTCGTTTGATCGAAGGTTTCGACGGCCGCCAGGACATTGCCATTCGACAACGTCTTCGCCTCGCTGAGGACACCTTCGGTGCCGTTCTGATCGATATCGAATCCGAAAATCTGCCCGCCGAACTTGCTGTGCACGAGGATGGTACCAGCCCCGGCATCCGGGTTCGGCTGAAATTCCGCGTCTTGTCCGACGCTGAACGCTGGCGCGGTAAAGAGCAAGCAAGCCAGCGCCGAGATAAACAAATGCTGGGAGACGGTAGCTTTCGCATTTGGCATGCGGATTCTCCTCATGGAAAAAGCGTGCTAAGGCTAACCTTTTGGGGCTCCGGCAAGTGTCAGAAATTTGTCAAAATTGGGCGCCCGGTGCGAAGAGCGGCAGCTCACTGCTTGGCGGGGGAGCTGTAGTGTGATGCCACGACCTGCCATTTGCCGCCGACTTTCATCCAGATATCGGTCAGGCGATCGTGATACTCGTAGGGCTTGCCGTTGGACTCGCCTTTTTCGTGATAAGCGCCGGTCACTACGGCGGTGTCACCGTGTATGCGGACTTTGAGGTCCGACAATTCCGCAACCTGCACATGAGTGGAGGGGTCGGCACTGTGGCTGATGTAGCCCGCCTTGCTGTAAATGTTGCCGTCTTCGACCGTGATGACGAAATCTTCAGCCAGCAGGGAAGAGAGAATGTCGATGCTGCGCTGCCTGTACGACTCGGTCCACTTGAGTTCCAGAGCGCGGATGGCGGCAGCGTCGGACTTCTCCTGGGCGGGCAAACGGACTGCCGTCGCAGCCAGTAAACAAAGGATCAAAACGCCGATTCGGTGGTTGGGCATCCTTTTATTTCGCACAAACCGATCGCCAGGGCAAGTTCTTTGTGTGTGTCCGAGGTTACGAGCAGGAGGTTGCGAAAAGGAGATTGCGAACGGAAGACAGTCTGAAAACTGTCCCGCCATGCGAACCGCAAGCGAACGG
This sequence comes from uncultured Acidobacteriaceae bacterium, assembly GCA_963844525.1. GTDB lineage: Bacteria > Acidobacteriota > Terriglobia > Terriglobales > Acidobacteriaceae > Sulfotelmatobacter. Next base: position 51,995 of record CAWJOM010000002.1, read on the forward strand.
TTGCACTAGACTTGTGCCTGTGAGCAGGGAGTAGCGCAAGATCCGCTCTTTTTTGCCGGCTATGGCCGAATCCATCGCAGAATTTTTCGTGGAACATTTTGAGGCGCACCGCCAGGAACGCGCCTACCGGCAGCGGCGTGGCTACCGGATGGAGTCGTTTACATACGGCGACGTACTCGGAATGGCCCGGGGCTTCGCGGGCAAACTGGAAGCGCGAGGCATTGTGAAGGGCGACCGGGTGATGGTGTGGGGTGAGAATTGCGCAGAGTGGGTCGCTGCGTTCTTCGGATGCGTGCTGGCTGGCGTGATCGTAGTGCCCATGGACGACGGTGCCGCGGCCGATTTTGCGATGCGCGCCTTTCATCAAGTGGAGGCAAGGCTGCTGGTGGCATCGCGGCGGCACGGGCATGAGAGCGCGGCTGCTGGACATTCGATGGCAACTCTTGATCTGGAAGACATGGGACAGATGGGCTGTGAGCGCGCCGCGTCGCCCAAAGTCGTACTGGGCCACGACGATACTCTGCAAATTGTTTTTACCTCGGGCACTACGGCGGAGCCCAAGGGCGTGGTTATCACCCACGGAAATGTTCTGGCGAACATCGGGCCGATCGAGCGGGAGATGCGCCGCTATAGGAAGTATGAACGGCTGGTGCATCCGCTGCGATTCCTCAATCTGCTGCCGCTCAGCCACGTGTTTGGCCAGTTTCTCGGACTGTTCCTGCCGCCGTTGCTCGGCGCGACCGTCATCTTTCAGCAGGAATTGAAGCCGTCGGAGGTTATGAACACGATCCGGCGTGAACGCGTGTCGGTACTGGTGACCGTGCCCCGCGTGCTGCAGTCGTTGAAGCAGAAGATCGTGCACGATGTGGAGGACCACGGCGAGACTGAATCGTTCCGGCGACGGTTTCAAGCGGCCGAGAAACGACATTTCCTGCGGCGCTGGTGGATGTTTCGCGCCATTCGGCGGCAGTTCGGCTGGAAGTTCTGGGCGTTCATTTCTGGAGGCGCGGCTCTCGACAGCGAGACCGAGGAGTTCTGGGATCGGCTCGGCTACGCGGCGATCCAGGGATACGGGCTGACCGAAACGACTTCGCTGATCAGCGTGAACCATCCGTTCCGGCTGGGGAAGGGATCGATCGGCAAGGTGCTGCCGGGACGCGAAGTGAGACTCGCGGAGGACGGCGAGATTCTGGTGCGCGGCGGAGGCGTGTCTTCGGGATATTGGGAGGCCGGCGCCCAGACATTGTCGGATCCGCAAGGCTGGTATCGCACTGGCGACATTGGCGCTCTCGATGCAGCGGGCAATCTTTATTTCAAGGGACGGAAGAAGGAAGTGATTGTCACTCCGGGTGGGACGAACGTCTATCCCGACGATCTGGAGGCGGCGCTACGTAGGCAACCGGAAGTGAAAGATTGCGTGGTCGTTGGGATGGAGCGGGATGGCAACGCGGAGCCCTGTGCGGTGGTGATTCTGCGCGGCAATCCGAAAGTCGAGAAGGTTCGCGTGGCGGATGTCGTGCAACGCGCGAATGAGTCGCTGGCGGAGTACCAGCGAATGCGCATGTGGGTCGCGTGGCCGGAGGAAGATTTTCCCCGCACGAGCACACAGAAGCCGCGGCGCAATTTGATTCGCAAGACTGCGCAGGCACAGATGCAAGCTCTCATCGAGAAGCACGCGGACAGCGGTGCGAGCAGTCCGCTGGCGGACTTGATTGCGCATGTGACCAGACGGCCTGTCGGGGCGTTGCGCGAGGGCGCGAGCCTGGACGCCGATTTGGGGCTGAGTTCGCTGGATCGGGTGGAACTGCTGAGCACACTGGAAGATCGCTACCAGATCGATCTCAGCGAGGCGCGCCTTGGCGCGATGCGCACCGTCGGTGAGGTGGAGCGAATGCTTCGCGGAGAAGCGGCGCCCGCAGCGTCGTATCACTATCCTGCCTGGGTGCTACGTTGGCCGGTCACTTGGCTGCGACTGCTCACCCAGTATTGGCTGATGCGGCCCGCAGTTGCATTGCTGGGTTGGCCGCGAATTGAAGGACGAGAACACCTGCTGGGCGTGAACGGACCGCTCCTGGTGATTTCGAATCACGTATCAGACGTTGATGCGGGCTTCATTCTGACGGCCTTGCCTCCGCGTTTTCGTCACCGACTGGCCACGGCTACTGGAGGGGAAGCGTTGGAGGCGCTGCGAACTCCCGGTTCCGACCGCGGCTTTTTCGCGAGGATCTATGACCGCGCGCAGTGGTCTTTGGGAGTGTCGTTGCTGAACCTGTTTCCCCTGCCGCGCGAGGCTGGGTTCCGCAGGAGCTTCGCGTATGCCGGCGAGGCAGTCGATCGCGGCTACAGCGTTCTGGTTTTTCCAGAAGGGCGCCATACGACGGATGGCAAGATGAATCCCTTCCGCGCCGGAGTTGGGCTGCTGGCGGCCAATCTCGGCATCCCAGTGTTGCCGATGCGGATCGATGGACTCTTTGAAGTGAAGAGCTCGGGCAGACGATTCGCTGCGCCGTGGAAGATCCGCGTCCGGATCGGCGAGCCCATGAAATTTCTTCCGGGGACTGAACCGCAAAAAATCGCAGCTGAATTGCAGGCGGCCGTCGAACGGCTGTAACTCCCGCTCGCACTCTCTCAATGAAAGCAACCGGGTGTAAGCACCCGCGCCACATCACTATCAGCTCACCAAAAAGAGCCAGGCGCAATGTTCGTCGTTTTTCAACAACGAACATTGCGCCTGGGAAAGCGACAACTCGGTCGTCGCTGCCACTGCTAGGTGGCGTTAGATGATGGTTACGCTGACCGACGCGGACGGAATTCCGTTCGTGACGACTTGCAGCGTTGCAGCACCGAGCGCGATGGTCGACGGAATGTCGAACTGCGCGCCCACCAGGGTTGCTCCGGTTTGCACGCCACCGAGCCAGTTGTGCGTTCTGCAATACACGACAGTTCCGGTGGAGTCGGTGATGCGAACCAGCGGGAAGTTCGTGGAACTCTGGTTATCGTCACCGTAGTACCCACCTTGCGAGACGCCGTTGAACTGCGTGCCCGTGATTTTGTTGTTTTTTGCGCCGTGCGTGAGAGTTGTGGCCACAGTCTTGATGGTGGGAGCGCAACCCGTGCAAGGAGCGCCCGAAGGCGTATAGATCTCAACGCTGGACGAGAAGTCCGTGAAGAGAACCTGGCCCGTGGGCAGGACGACCATGTTTCCGACGTAAGAGCTGTCAATCGATGCATTCGGAGGAGCCGGCACAGCATGCAGAGCGCTGCCATCCCACTCGAAGAACTTGCTGCCGTTATTGAAGACGCCAGGACTGGTGTCGAACAGAGCGTTGCCGTCAGGCAGCACAGCGGCCGGTCCGTCAGCGATGTCAAGCGTGCCACCGAACTTCGGACCCGCAGTCCAAGTGCCGGTTGCGACGTTGTAAATTGCGTTGTTGGTCGTTGCGCCCGCATAGAACACGGTTCCGTTCGGTAGCAGGGGCCCCGGTCCGAGCTCGAACGAGGACGGGTCGACCAGATTCACGACGGTATTGTTGGAAGGAGTGGTCCATGCGCCGGTGGCGGCGTCATAGATCTGATACCCCATCTTGCAGCAGCCACCGCTCACATAGGCATCCACGGTCAGGATTTTGCCGCCGGGCAGCTGGGTCCAGCCTTCTTCGTCGTTCCAGTCAGTCTTGCCGCTGCCGGTGGCGGTCCAGCTGGCCACGCCCGTTGCGGAAAGAGTCATGATCGCCTGCTGGGTGGTGCAGCAATTCGCCAGCATCATTTTGCCATTGGGCAGAATGACGCTTTGCGCATCGCCGACAGTCGTCCAGCCGGTCGGAGCCGTCAGGCTCAGCCACTTGTTCAGCGACGGAACGTAGAGGGCACCCAGGGTGGTCCACACGCCGCTGCCGTTGTTGTATTCTCCGCCCATAATTGCGACTGCGCCGGCGGTGGGGAGCACTTGGGAAGCAAAGTAGAGAGGGTTGTAACCGGCGGGTGCACTGCCGGCGCTGACCCACGTTCCATGGATGTAGCTACCGGTCTTATCCGGCACAAGGCGATACCACGAGTCGACGTGCGGTTCGAAGAAGAAGCTGTTGATCAGCACAGATCCATCACTGAGCAGCAAAGGGTGGGCGACGGCGGACGGAGGTGCAGTGGCTGTTGCCGTCCATGTTCCAGCGGTAAATGGTTCCTGGGCGCTCGCGATACTGACGCAGGCCAGCAGCGCAAGCAAAGCAATCCCGAATGTTCGGAAGACCTTCATGTATTGACCTCGCATTTTTATTATTCGAAACGTGGCTTCGTACGCGGACTTCCGTTGACCTACCCACCACAGGAAAGTCCCCAAGGCAGTCCAAACCGAAGTTCCAATGCCGGGGGATTATACCCCGGCTTGGAGCGTTCTAAACATCTGTCCAAGGAAAATTACAAATTTTGTGGGTTCATCAGAATGTACGCAAGAAATTGCACAGTCGAACGCGCGCGGGTCCTCACTTGTGCCGGACTTCACCACGAATGTCTCTGAGTCGAAAGACTCTCAAATCGCTTGCTTGCGGCTTACGCGCGGGCTACTCTTCGTCCACCTGCGTTTCTTCTTGATACAAATCTGTTTCCAGCTGAACTTCGGGCACTTTGGATTCGTGCAGCAAGCGGTTGAACGCCGGCAAGTCTGCGCTCTTGAATTCGCTCCAGCGTTTCAACACGTCGGTGCCTTCTTGTTTCGTCGTAGACAATGCTTCCATTTGAGCAGAAGTCGGTTCGGCATCCGCCTGCCAGATTTGTTGATAGACCGTGGCGGCCTCGCCGTTGACGCGGCCCAGCGTGACTTCCGCCGAGGGAGGGGCGAAGAATCCTCCGCCGCCACCCAACAGCGCCGCGAGCTTCTTGTCGAACGAATCGACGGCGTCCTTGGTGGGAGCGTTCGGTTGAGACTCCAGCTTTTCAAGCTGTGCGTGGATGGAGCCGCCTTGCCGTAGGGCCTCCGCCGACTCAGACACGAGCGAAACCATTTCCATCTCAGCGTGGAATTTCTTCTCGAGGCCTGCCGAGGGCGTCTTCACGCGCGGATCCATCTTGATGACCAGCGGCGCGCTGGAAGCCTTTCCGTCGACGGTAAGGCGTACCGTGTAGGCTCCAGGCAGAATCGTCGGACCCAGCGGCAAACGCGGTGTATCGTGCGGCACCGCGGAGATTGGATAGTCATGCCGTGTCGTCGTGGGCGGAGGATAATGCAATCCCCAGACGAAACGGTGCATTCCGGCGGCGGCCGATAATTGACGCGGCTTGCGAACCCAATACAGCGGGATCAACTGCTTTTGCAATTCTTCCTCGGTGATGTCGGGCTTATCGGTGTTCGTAAAGCGGCGTACGAGTTTGCCCTGCGCGTCGAGAATTTCGAGCGAGACAGTCGAGGATGCGGCGGGAAGGTAATAATCCAGAATCGCGCCGTCCGGAGGATTCTTCCCTACAGGCTCGTCGGGCGGAAGCGGCGTATCGGTATAGGTGTCGCGCTGGATACGGTAAGCAGGCGCGGGAGCGAAAAGGTGAACCGAGTTCGCAATTGCGGCCGAAGCCTCCCGAAGAGGAGTGATGTCGTCGAGAATCCAAAAGGCACGGCCATGGGTTGCGACGATCAGGTCGCCGTCGTGGATCCACAGATCGCGCATCGACGTGTGCGGCAGATTGAGTTGCAACGACTGCCAGTGGTCGCCATCATCGAACGAAACCCACACCGCGTTTTCTGTGCCGGCGAATAATAGACCTTTGCGGACGCTATCTTCGCGCACCGTGTCGACCGGGCCGAAATCCGGCAACCCGGCCGTGATCAGTTTCCACGTCTTGCCGCCATCGTGCGTCCGATAAATATAAGGATGAATGTCGTTGATGCGGAAGCGGCTGACCGAGGCGTACGCAGTCTGCTCGTCGAAATGCGATGCCGAGATCTGTGTGACCTTGCTCCACGCAGTCAATTCCGGAGGAGTGATGTTGGACCAGTTCTTGCCGCTGTCGCGGGTGATCCAAACTTGCCCGTCATCCGTACCGGCCCATAGAGTGCTCAGAGTCTTGAAAGACGGGGCCAGTGCATAGATCACGCCGCGTTGTTTCTCGGCGCCCTTGGGCACAAGAGTGCCTACGCTCGCGGGCACTCCGGGATTCTCGCGTGTCAGGTCGGGGCTGATGATTTGCCAGGAATTGCCGCCGTCCGTGGTCTTGAACAGAACATTGGCCGCGAAATAGAGTACGTGCGGATCGACCGGCGAGAATATCAGAGGCTCGGTGCGGTTGGTGCGGTACTTGGGATTGCGCAGTGGAATCGGCGTGACGTTCTGCACTTGTCCAGTGGACCAATGAAACTTCGAAACCTCACTTCGGCCTCCGCCGTAAACGACGTCTGGATCCAGCGGATCCGGGGCGACATAGCCATACTCAATGACGCCCACGGGATGCCAGTCGCGGAAGGTGATAGCACCGTCGTTGCCGCGGCTTGAGATGCAGACCGAGCCGCTTTCTTGTTGTCCCGCGCACACGTGGTAGGGGAACGCATTGTCGGTGATTACATGGTAAAGCTGCGCAGTCGGCTGGTTGTACCAGGAACTCCAAGTCGCGCCGGCGTTCACGGTGATGATCGCGCCCTGATCGCTGACGATCAGAATAATGTTCCCGTTATTCGGATTGATCCAAAGATTCTGATAGTCGTCGCCACCCGGGGCTCCACGAAAGCTCATCCAAGTTTTGCCGCCGTCGCTTGAGCGCATGGTGACGGTGCTGACAACGTAAAGAAGGTCGGGATTCCGGGGATCCACTTTCGGGATGGGAAGATCACCGCCGCCGATGCGTCCAGAAGGGCGGGAATCGTCGGTGATTTTTGCCCAGCTATCGCCGGCGTCGTCGGAACGGTAGACGTTCAGTTTTCCGGAAGCTGCGGCGAGAGTGGCGTAGAGGCGGCGAGGATCGCTGGGAGCGATGGCGACGTAAATCTGCGACAGATCTTTTGGTAGTCCGTTGGTCAGCGGATGCCACGTGCTACCGCCGTCAATGGACTTGAAGAGCCCACCGCCCGTGCCGTTGACTTCGTTGTTGTCCTCCCATGGACCTTCGCGAACTTCCCACATCGAGGCGTAAACAACGTCGGGATTCGAGGGATCGATTTCGACGTCAGAGGCTCCGGTGTTTTCATCTTTAGCGATGACTCGCCGCCAATTCTGGCCACCATCAGTTGAGCGATAGAGTCCACGCTCTTCACTCGGTCCGTAGGGATGGCCGAGCACCGCGGCAAAAACCTTATTTGGATCGCGCGGGTCAACGGCGAGCGCGGGAATCTGCTGGCCGTCCACGAGACCGAGATGAGTCCAGGTCTTGCCGGCGTCCGTGGATTTGTAGATGCCGTTGCCAACGGAAAGGTCGGGGCGATGGAGTCCCTCGCCGCTGCTGACATAAATGACGTTCGGATCAGACGCGGCTACCGCGATCGCGCCAATCGACTGCGTCGTCTCGTGATCGAAGATGGGGTTCCAGGTGCGGCCATAGTCGTCCGATTTCCAGACACCGCCATTCACCTGCCCGATGTAGAACACATTCGGCTGGCTGGGAACGCCGGCTGCCGCGCGGGTGCGGCCGCCGCGAAACGGGCCGATCATCCGCCAGCGCATGTCCTGGTAGGTGGCTTCGGGAACCTGTGCCCAGCACTGGGTTGTGAATAGAACAGCTGCGAAAACCGCAAGAATACGAATGACGAGGTGCGATCGGTTCACTTGAGCCCCCTCAATGAGCCAGCGACAAGCTACCTAGAATAAACGAAAACCGTAGTGAGTGTGGACGAAATGGGTCGGGGCGACGAGGGAGCAAATAAGTTTGGTGGCTCTCTCACCGCACATTTATGATGGCGGAGCTTTCTGAAACCATGAGCGCCCTGGGCAGGACCAAATTTTTCGCGGCTGTAGTTCGCCTGTTCCTTGTCGTCGCGCTGATTTCGGCAGTGGCGCACGCCCAGGCCGTGCCGACACCCACGAGAGTTCCATCCGATCAGGGACTGAAGCCGATTCTGAATTACATCTCTTCGGCCTGGGGCACGCTGACCCGTTCCATGACCGATTGCGCGAGCGTGGTCGACCCCAAGATCAAAGTGGCTCCCGTCTTGTACTTGCCGGCGGATTTTCCGGAGCCAGCGGCGGTGCAGAAGCTGGCAGCAGATTGCAACGTGCGCGTCGAGCATTTGCCGATCGAGATTCACCGCCTGGGCGAGATCGATACCGCGAAAATTCAGCCTCACGGACTGCTCTACCTTCCGGATAAATATGTTGTCCCGGGTGGGCGCTTTAACGAGATGTACGGCTGGGATAGCTATTTCATTATTCGAGGCCTGCTGCGGGCAGGCCGGGTGGAACTGGCGCGCGACATGGTGGATAATTTCTTCTTCGAAATTGAGCATTATGGCGCAATGCTCAATGCGAACCGCACTTACTATCTGACGCGGTCGCAGCCGCCATTTCTCAGTTCCATGTTTGTGGACGTGTATAAGGCCTCAGAAAAAGATGGGCAGGCTGACAACGCCTGGCTGGAGCGCGCGTACGCCGATCTCAATAAAGACTACGAGATGTGGACGCGCGATCCGCATCTCGCCGGCGAGACCGGGCTATCGAGATATTACGATTTCGGCGAGGGCCCACCCGCCGAGGCTGTGCAGGACGAAAGTGGTTTTTACCGGAAGGTGGCGCAATACTTCTTCTTGCATCCGGCAGAGGCTGACGATTATGTCGTCGAGACAAACGCTGAGCTCTAACCCTGCCGCCTCGCAGCCTGTCGCGGGCGCAGCGTATTCGCTGCAGGTGTGCGATGTTCCGCTGACCATGGCGTCCACGGAGTGCGAGAAGGCGAAGCAGTTCAAGCTGAGCGCGGACTACTACAAGGGCGACCGCTCCATGCGCGAGTCCGGATTCGATGTGAGCTTTCGCTTCGGGCCGTTTGGCGCGGCTACGCATCACTATGCGCCCGTTTGTTTGAACAGCTTGCTCTACAAAACGGAAAAAGATCTGGAGCAGATCAGTCTCTGGCTCGGCCACGCGGACGACGCGAAGAAATGGAACCAGCGCGCGGACGCCCGCAAGAAACTCGTCACGCACTATCTGTGGAATGGCGAGCAAGGGCTTTTCTTCGATTTCAATTTCCAGACCAAACGGATGTCGAATTACCGCTATGCTTCCACGTTTTATCCGCTCTGGGCTGGCCTCGCGACGCCAGAGCAGGCGAAGGCCGTGGCCGGCAATCTGAAGGCCTTTGAGCGCCCCGGCGGACTTCCCATGAGCACCGAAGAATCGGGTGCTCAGTGGGATTTGCCCTACGGCTGGGGAAATATTGAGATGGTGGCGATTGACGGTCTTCGGCACTATGGATACAACGCCGACGCCGATCGAGTTTCGTACGAGTTCTTGTCGACGGTTGCGGAGAATTTTCGGCGTGATGGCATCATCAAGGAAAAGTACAACGTTGTGACTCGTTCGTCCGAGGCGCACGTCGAACTTGGCTATGAAATGAACGTGGTCGGCTTCGGCTGGACCAACGCCGCGTTTCTCGAATTGCTGCACGGATTGCCGAAAGACATGGTTGATCGCCTGGAAAAAGAGCAGAACCAACCGCTGCCGCGTTGACGGCCCCGCTCATCCCACCTAAGATAAAATTCCAAATCTCCCGCTCGTGACTTGCAGAGCAATTGATTCACAGAAATGATCAACCAGACCATCTCGCATTACCGCATCACCGGCCAACTCGGCAGCGGCGGGATGGGTGTCGTCTACGAGGCGGAGGACCTCAACCTGGGTCGCAAAGTTGCGCTCAAGTTCCTACCGCCGCAAATGTCGCGCGATCAGACTGCGCTCGACCGTTTTCTGCTGGAGGCCCGAAGTGCATCGGCGCTAAACCATCCCAACATCTGCACGATTTATGCGGTCGAAAAGGCGGGTGAGGGCGAGGAAGCGCAATCTTTCATCGCGATGGAACTGCTCGAGGGGCAGAACCTCGACTACAGAGTAATGTCTGGTGCGATGGCGGTCGGTCCATTGCTCGACATTGCGATTCAACTCGCCGATGCGCTCGATGCCGCACACGCCAAAGGGATCATCCACCGTGACATCAAGCCCGCAAATATTTTTCTGACGCAGCGCGGGCAAGTGAAAGTGCTCGATTTCGGCCTCGCGAAACTCACGCGTCCCGATCTGCAAATGAACACGATCGGAGCGACGCAGGATTCGCCCACCCCTCATCTGACAAGTCCAGGCGCAACCGTGGGGACCATCTCGTATATGTCGCCGGAGCAGGCGCGTGGAGAGGAACTCGACACGCGCTCGGATTTGTTTTCGCTCGGGACGGTCATCTATCAGATGGCGACGGGAAAGCTCCCCTTCTCTGGAGCGACATCAGCGGTGGTGTTTCACGCGATCCTTGAGCTGGATCCAGTTTCTCCCCTGCAGTTGAATGCTGCGCTTCCGCCCAAACTGCACGAGATCATTGAGAAGCTGTTAGAGAAAGATCGCGATCTGCGCTACCAGTCCGCCGCCGATCTGCGCGGTGACCTGAAGCGCCTCAAGCGCGATGTGGAGTCGGGAAAGAAGACGACGGCGTCTGGTTCGGCCGCAGCTCCCATCGCAGCCAGCCCTTCGGCGCCATCCACTACCAGTTCTTCGACCGCCGAGTCCGTACGGCCGGCGTCCAGTTCCGCGGTGGTTGCGGCCGCAGGCCGTCACAAATTGGGCACTGGCGTCAGCGTCCTTCTCGGGATTTTTGTCCTTCTCGCCGCCGGATACGGAGTCTATTCGCTGCTGACGCGGCACCCCATGCGGCCATTCCGCAATTTCACCGTGACCAAGTTGACCGAAGATGGCAGCGCGGCCCTGGTCGCGATCTCTCCCGACGGCAAATACATTCTCAGCTTGATGCGAGATAGCAGCGGCCTGGCCAGTCTGTGGCTGCGAAACGTTCCCACGAACAGCAACACGCAAGTCCAGCCGCCGGCCGATGTCTATTACAACGGGCTGCGGTTTTCGCCCGATGGCAACTATCTCTTCTTCGTGCGCAGCGACCCTGGAAACGCGGAATTGAAATATCTGTATCGTGCGCCTCTTCTCGGCGGCACGGCTGAGAAGCTTGCGGAGGATGTGGATTCCAACATCACGTTCTCGCCTGACGGACGCCGGATTGCCTTCATGCGCTACGACAATCCCGAGCCGGGAAAGTACCGGCTGATTGTGCGCTCGGTCGACGACGGCCAGGAAACGGTTCTGACCGGCGGCTCCAATTCTCAAGGACTCTACAGCCCCGCGTGGTCGCCTGACGGCAAGACGATCCTGTGCATGGCGAATCAGCCGGGCGACGCTCTGACTGGACTGATGGCGGTCGATGCCCACAGCGGCCAGCAACATCTGGTACTGAGTTCTGATTCCGCGCTCGCCAACCCCACGTGGCTGCCAGACGGGAACGGACTGCTGGTGCTCGAGCGGACCCGGTCTTCGAATTTCAACCTGCAGCAAATCGTGTTTGTGGTGTACCCCGAAGGCCGGATTGATCCCCTCACGCGCGACACCAACAACTATTCCGACCTGAGCGTTGCGGCGACCGGACAAGTGCTGGCGACCGTGCTGAGCGAGGGTCGCTGGAATCTGGAGCTGATGTCCGCGACGTCTGCTGGCGCCGATGCACATCCCGTCGCACAGGCAGGAGTGTTTACGAACTTTACCTGGACGCATGACGGGCGACTGATACACGACAAAGACAATCAGTTGCAGTGGGTGGACCCAGACTCGGGGGCGAAGGGTACTCTCGCGACCGCGCAAAGGGCCGCTAGCGGAGATCCATGGGAATGCGCGGACGGTCGCTACGTTGTGTTTGTTCTTGGTCTGCTCGAGGGCAAGAGCACCCAAAACGTCTGGCGGGCGGACAGCTCCGGAGGAAATCTGAAGCAGCTCACCCAGGAAAAGTCTGTCAATTTTCCCGTTTGTGCGCCGGATTCCCGATCGGTTTATTACCAGGACGGAGGAACTGCGCAACTTATGCAGGTGCCCATCGATGGAGGTGCGGCACGAAAAGTGTCGGACCTCCCCGCCGCTGGTTTTTTCGATGTCTCCCCAGACGGGCGCACGCTGGCGTTCGCCACAATTGACCATGCCGCTGGGCACGCGGAAAAAATCGCGCTGATTGCCGCTGACACAGGCGCGGCCATCAAGCTGATTGAGTTTCAGCGGCTGCGCGTGACTAATATCATCCGCTTTTCCCGCGACGGCAAGTCCTTGATCTATGCGACTCGCGAAAATGGCGCGGACAATCTGTGGCAGCAGCCCCTGGACGGTTCTGCGGGCAAGCAACTCACATCATTTAAGACCGAGCATATCTGGGACTATCACTGGTCCCCCGACGGGAGCAAACTCGTGCTCGTCCGCGGACACACCGACTCGGACGTCGTGCTGATCCGTGATATGCAACAGTAAAGCGGAATCCGCTGGCCGGATTCCGCTCTCGTTCCTCCCTCGTTTCGTTCTTTCCGTTAAGCTGCCTGGCGCACGGCCTGAAGGTGCGCCATGCTGGGTTGCCCCCAGAGCCATCCGACGATCGTGCCGAACACGAAGTTCGAACTGGTCACTTCACAGAAATGCGCCCAGCGTACTGCGTCGGGGAAAATGGCATTGGGAGTCAGCAGCGGTGCCACGCCGCTAATCAATGTGAATACCAGCCCCACCGCCAGCGCTCCGGCGAAACGCGGCAGTCCAAGCATCCGCACCAACCCGAGACAGAGCAGGACGAAAATCGGCCCGCGCAGCAGCAATTGCATCGCGAGAATTGCCGTCATCGAGGGTATATGTTGTGTAGCGTAAAAGCCCTTCACGTAGGGGAATACGATGAGGCCCGCGGTCAGGTACAGAATCGAATAAGCGAGATCGGAGACCGCGAATTTCCAAATTTTTTCGATACTCGACTTTGATCCGATGGGATGGAAGTGGTCCTGGGGAACATCCTGCCGCTTCCCAAACAAGAGCGCCCATACCGGCAGCATAAGAGCCGCAGAGAGGATCATGAACGCGAAGAGTCTGGACCACGGCATCCCCGTATTCGTCAGGAAGAAAACTCCTTCAATCGCGTTCACGCAGCCGATGATCAGTGGGATTCCGGCTAAAGCGGCTCCCAGCGGCCAGCCTCGCAAATCGGCACGAAACGCCACGAAAGCGAGCGCTGCAACGACCAGCGAGTTCGACAGAAGCATCCACTCCATCGCGTGCGGAGACGAGGGGCTCTTGATATGAGACAGCAGAAGCATCCCCGCGACGGCTTGCACAAAGCAGTAAGCGAAGAAAACCACGAGAGCGCGCCAGATTGCACCGGTTAATTTCATGATGTGCCTCCTTTTTTCTTTCCTTCTTTTTCGTATGTAGCAAGAGCGTAATGAGTCCAGTCGAGAAAACATTCGGTTCCGCGAATGCCCGATTCGAACGCCAGCCTGCCCGACATCGGCATCGCGGGCGGGAACGCCTGCAGTTCCTCGTGAAGGGCTGATACATAAGCCTGTCAGCGCGGTTTCGAGCGAGCGCAGCAGTTCGCAGCGGCGGCCTTCCTACCCACTGACAGTTTCACAAAACGCAAAGCGCAGGATGATTTCCTGCGACCCGCGGACCAAGTCCTCGCGAGTTACCGGACGCGTGATCCACTGCTTGAGTTCAGAAAGCCCTTGCGGAGTCAGCCGGAAGATCTGGCGGCGGCGCATCCCTGCGCCTTCTTCGATGGTCCCCTGGATCAGCCCGGCCTTTTCCAGCCGGCCCAACGCGGGGTAGATCGCGCCCGGACTGTCGCTGTAAGTCTTCATCGACGTCGAGGAGAAGACCTTGCGCAGATCGTATCCCGATGACGGCTTCTGCAGCAGCCCGAGCAGAGCGTAACCGAGCGACGGGATTTTTGGCGAATCCATCTAGGGCACCAGGTGCAACTCAATCTGCCGGTGAATGGTGTGGTCGGACGGCTCTCCGCAGTCCAGCAAAGCCGCGTCGGAGCATTCGCGACGATGAGTCTTCACTAGATTGTCCAAGGTGGCGGACAGAATCTTCCCGTCCTTCATACTCAATTTGATTTCGACGTCGAACGTTTCCTTGCCTGTCCCAGCGTCGTACTTGCCGGACTGATTCTTGCTGACTTGCACCCAGTTGTTCAGGGTGTCCGCTACGGGAGCTTGCATCCATGCCGCTGGCAACTTCACTTTCGGCTGCGACGGAGGAACGTGCTTCACTAAGAGCGTGGCAACTTGGTTCGCGGAGTCGATTTCTTTTAGCGTGAGATCGAAATCGATCGAGTCTTCGCCCAGAGTCACGTAGCTTCCGTCCGCCCATGACGCCGGTGTGCCAACTTTGACATAAGCATGATCCCCGGGTCGCTTCAGTTCACTCTGCTGGATGGCCAGCCACAGATCGGCGTAGAAGGTGAGCATGTCGGTGATCGGGCCAATCAGGAACGGCTGGACCTGGCTGAGGTTGGGGACGGCTGGCGGAAGTGCGGGATCAAGGGAAAGCGTTTGGCGGAAGCTGAGACTCGTCGCGGATAGCGTCATGGGCGCGTTGGACTTGAAATCGGACCAGCCGTACTCTTCGACGAAGTGGCCGCTCGAGTCTTTTTTCACGATCCCGTTGGCCTGGACTTCATAGGTCCAGCCATCGTTGTCGCCCTTCATGTGATAAGTCAGTTTCTCACCGTCGGCGTAATGCCGGGCGAACGGACTATGGCTGGTCGCGGCCGGAAGGGAGATGGGAGTCCCCGAAGTTTGCGCGGGTAAAAGTCCCGATGCGAGGAATGCGAAAAGTAGACTGGGCGCTAAGCGCGGCAAAGTTCGCGGGGAGCGATTCATTGGACTCTCCAAATAGTACGTAACGTACTATAACGCTGCGTACTGTAATAGTCAAGAGATAAAACGCATATTCCCAAAAAACTAAGGGCGGCCATTGCTGGCCGCCCTCATTTTCGAAATGTTACTCGGAAGCGGTGTTAGACGCCCTTGACGTTCTCTGCTTGCCAGCCCTTTGGGCCTTTGACCACGTCAAATTGCACTTGCTGACCTTCCTGCAGGCTGCGGAAGCCGCTGGCCTGAATGGCGGAGAAATGCACGAAGACATCCTCGCCGTTCTGGCGGCTGATGAAACCGTAGCCCTTGGCGTCGTTAAACCACTTCACTGTTCCTGTTTCCATGATGGTGCTTGTTCCTTTGTTGTTGATGTAGCGCTGAAACTTTCAGGGTCTTCTGCAGGCAGGTCACGCGCTGGGTTAAGCGGAGATGCTTGTACTGCGAAGAAACTCTTAAGTCAAACGCACCTAAATTGTAAAGAAAGTGCCCCGTAAAATCTACATAATTTGCTGTAGGCTATGGCTAAACAACTGATTTCGGGAATGTTATGCTTCGTTCCCCCTGTGGAAAAATGCTGCCCACTTGCGACCTTTTGGTAAAGCCTTCATCATCTAAATATGCGTTTCCGGATACTGCTGGTTTCGGTTTTGCTCACGGCTGCGGCCTGGGCGGGGATTGTCGATGACGTTCGCATCGCCCTGATGCAGAACAATTTTTCCGCCGCGGAGTCGGCGTTGAACTCTTATCGCGCGCAACAGGGAGTGACCTCCGAATATCTTGAGGCATATTCCTGGATGGGCCGCGCGGCATTGGACCAAGGCCAATACGACCAGGCGGCGGCTTACGCGAAGCAGACGCAAACGCAAGCGGTCGAGCTGCTGAAGAAGCGCCCACTCGACGCCGATTCGCACCTGCCTATCGCGCTCGGCGCGGCGATCGAAGTCCAATCTCAGGTGCTGGCCCAACGCGGTCAGCGGACGCAGGCTGTCGCCCTCTTGCGGGCCGCGCTGCAGACCTACGGGACAACGTCCATTCACGACCGCCTGCAGAAGAACCTGAACCTGCTGTCGTTTCAGGGGAAGTTAGCTCCCGCACTGAAATCGGATCAGTTCTTAGGAGCGAAGCTGCCGCTGCCCGCGCAGCTAAAGGGTTCGCCAGTCTTGCTCTTTTTCTGGGCGCACTGGTGCGCGGACTGCAAGGCGGAAGCGCCCATCATTACGCAATTGCGCTCGGAATTTGCCAGCAAGGGATTGCAGGTGATCGGGCCAACGCGTCTCTATGGCTATACCGCGCAGGTCGAGCACGCTTCGGCGAGCGATGAATTGCAGTACATCGACGCGGTGCGGCATCGTTTCTATTCCGGCCTGCTCGACATGCCGGTGCCCATCAGCAAGTACAACTTCGACGTCTACGGAGCTTCCACCACGCCGACGCTGGTACTGCTGGATCGCGAAGGAAAAGTGGCGTGGTATCACCCGGGTGCGGTGCGCTACAACGACCTGCGGGCGGAGATTGAGAAGGTCGTGGCGCGGTAGAAGCGGAGAAAGCTTCGAACCCGCCGTGCTAATCTGGCGCCGTGTTGTATCTGCCAATCAGCCGTACGTGGCTGTTGTCGCGTTCAGCCCAACGTACCTATCTAGTAAGTGCGCTGTTAGTGCTCGCTCTTCTGGCGAGCTTGATTGGAGTTCACATGGCGATGGCAGCAGCCGGAACCAGCGCTCTTACCCAATCGGCTGCGTCCATTGTCCGCAAGATGCTCTTTCCCGAAGTCGTCGGTGCGGCGATTCTCTGGGCGGGGATGTGGTACTTCTGGTTTAGTTTTGACCGATCCCACTACCTGCTTAGAGCAATGTGGTTTGCGATCTTGTTCTTCCTGGTCCCTCTCGGGACGGTCGCGTACTACTTTTTGGTATACCGTCGCTGTGTTCCGAATTTTGCGACGAATCGCGGCTAGCTACTCCTCCACTTCGCTCAGCTTGCCAGTCTTCACGTCATAGACAAATCCCCGCACCGGGATGTGCTTCGGGATCCACGGGTGCGATTTCACGCGGTCGATCTGCTGGCGAACGTTTGCTTCCAAATCATCGAAGGCATGGAAGTGCGCAGGCTCGTCCGCGGCAACTCCCATCTTTTCCGTCAGACGCGCCTTAAGTTCGTCCTCACGCACCTTCAGCAGGCCGCAGTCGGTGTGGTTGATGATGATGAACTCCTGCGTGTCGAGCAGATGATGCGACACGATGAGCGAGCGGATCGCGTCATTCGTCGCGATCCCCCCGGCGTTGCGGATCATGTGCGCGTCGCCGGGATGCAGCCCCAGGCAATGCTCGAACAGAATGCGGGAATCCATGCAGGCCAGCACGGCCACGTGCCGCTTGGGACGGACGGCCAGATCTCCCAGCTTGAAATTGCGCGCGAACGTTTCGTTCGCTTGTAAGAGTTCGTCAGCAACGGACAAGTTTGATAGCTCCTCTCCGCGTGCCCCATTTCTCGCGCGCCTTTTGCGCAAGAAGTGAGGATTTCGTGATAGGTACGGGAATCGTCGGTTGTGACTAGTCTACCGTTAAAATAAGCGCGTGAACGTCGGTCTTAGTCTGGATGACACGATCGTGGCGATCGCCACGCCGCCTGGGCGCGGAGGGATTGGCGTCGTCCGCCTCGCTGGGACGAGGGCGCGTGAGATCGCGGCGCCGATATTGCGGTTGAAACATGCACTGGAACCCGGGCGAGCTGTATTCGGGGAATTCGTCGACCCTTGTGGCGCAGGCGTCCCCGCCCAGGAGGAGCCGCGAATAACCAAAATCCATGTGGGGACAGCCGCCCCCGGCTGTCCGGCCGAGCAAGGCTCGGCTAATGCCGCCGACTGTTCATCGCATGTCGAGACTCGCGTGGGGGCTGCTGCGGATTCTGAACGCATCGACGAAGTGGTCGTCACCTACTTCGCCAAGCCGCACTCTTACACCACGGACGACATCATCGAGATCTCGGCGCACGGGTCGCCCGTGGTCTTGCGGCACATTGTCGAGCTTTGCGTAGCGGCCGGCGCGCGGCTGGCGGAGCCCGGGGAGTTCACCATGCGCGCCTTTCTCAACGGCCGCATCGACCTGACGCAGGCCGAGGCGGTGCGCGACCTGATCGATTCGCAGACTCTGTATCAGGCGAAAGTGGCGGCGCAGCAACTGGAAGGTGCGCTCTCGCGGCGCTTACAGCCGATCAAACAGAAGCTGGTGGAACTGATTGCAGTGCTCGAAGCGGGCATCGATTTCGCGGAAGACGATGTCTCGGTGATGCAGGATGCCGCGATTCTCGATCACATCTCTGCAGTGCACCTGCCGCTCGAGAAGATTGGCGCGACGTTCGCCTACGGCAAGATCGTCCACGAAGGACTAACGCTCGCGATCGTTGGTCGGCCCAATGTCGGCAAGTCGAGCTTGTTCAATCAACTGGTGGAGCGGGAGCGCGCCATCGTTACCGCGACTCCGGGCACTACGCGCGATTTAGTCAGTGAGACCGTGGCGATCGGCGGCATTCCGGTGAAGCTGGTTGATACCGCCGGCATTCGCCAGGCGCTCGACGAAGCGGAATCGATCGGCATTCGCAAATCGATGGAAGCTCTAGCCGATGCCGACCTCGTGCTCGTAGTAATCGACGCGTCGGAGCCGCAGATAAACGAAGAGGACGACGAACTGATCGCACAGGCGATGAAGCGCGCGGCGATCGTCGTGGGGAACAAGTCCGACTTACTGCCAGCCCCGGAGGGGCTTTCGAACATAGCCCAGCGCTTCAGCGCTGGTACCGTCGCCTCGGGATTCCGCGTGACGGAGGGACGCCTGAAGTACATCCAAACCTCCGCGGTCACCGGACAAGGCATCGCCGAACTGCGCGCCGAAATCCTGCGCCACCTCGGCGGAGAAGCCGGAGCGCAGGCGGAGTCCGGCTTCCTGACCAACGTCCGCCACCAAGGCTTGATTAAAGACTCGGTGGCCGCACTCGACGCGGCGAACAATGCGGTAACTGGAAAAGTCCCGCACGAGATGCTGCTCCTTGATCTCTACAACGCGCTGCGCCCGCTCGATGCCATCACCGGCGCAACTACCACCGACGACATTCTCAACCTGATCTTCAGTACGTTTTGCATCGGAAAATAAGATTGGGTGTCCCATCCTTGTCGCGTTTTGTGCGACAGGGTGGAGAATTTGATTTGATTTTCATTGCGAATAAGCGGTGGTCGCGCGACGAGACAAGATCAAAGACCCCATCCTCTTTCGCAGGAAACGCGAAAGAAGGATGGGCATCCCGGACGTTACTTCGACAACGCGGCCAGAGCGTCGCGGAACATTGCATCAAACGATCCGCCCTTGCCGTTCTTCGCAACCACCGCGAGGGCCTTTTCGACAGCAGCTCGCTGGTAGCCAAGATTCAGCAAGGCGGACAACACATCTTCTTCCGTAGCGCTCAACGTCGGAGTGGCAGCAGCCGTAGTCGGGCTCATTTCCGGCAACTTGTCGCGCAGTTCCAGCACCATGCGTTCGGCAGTTTTCTTGCCAATGCCCGGGATGCGCGTCAACCTCGCCACATCGTTGCCGCGAATCGCTCCCACCATTTCGTCAGCGGCCATGCCGCTCAGGATCGTGATCGCCAGCTTGGGGCCGATCCCGCTCACCGTGATCAGTTTCTCAAAGAGCAGTTTCTCCGCGGGCCGCAGAAATCCATAGAGCGCGATGAGATCTTCGCGCACGTGCGTATGAATGTGGAGCGCAACTTCGGCGCCGACCGCCGGGAGATCAGAGAACGTCGGCACACTGATCACTACGTCATAGCCAACGCCAGCCGTCTCGACAATGGCCTGGTTGGGATGCTTGGCCAGAAGCTTTCCGCGCAGATGGGCAATCATGCTCAGGCCATTGTAACGGGCCGACGGCAGCAACCGCGGGGTGGGTGTTCGGTCTTGGGCGTCAGGTCGCTGGCTCTGAGTCGACCGTTCGAGTTGCTGCGTGCTGGCGCAACGACGGCTTCGGCCGAATGGACACTGGTGCCAGACGCTCTTAGAATCCTGAGAATCAAGGTTGGTTCTGGGTGAGCGCAGGTCTTATGGGACTGGGCAGGTTGTGCTTCCTTAATCGTCCGATGTTTGTTGCCGCCGCCGCGTTGTGTGCTGCTCTTGCCCAAGCACAAACCGCCCTCGACCTTGAAGGCCACACAGTGAATCCGCTGTCGGCGGATTCCGGCAAGATCATCGTGCTGGTATTTCTGCGTCGCGATTGTCCGGTATCCAGCCGCTACGCTCCTGCCATTCAGCAAATCAGCAGGCAGTATGCCGACCGCGCCAGTTTCTGGCTGGTGTATCCCGACAAGACCGATACGTCGCAGGCGATTCAGAAATATTTGCAGGATTACGGATATCATCTCCCCGCGCTGCGCGATCCCGACCATGTGTTGGTGAAGTTGGCACATACGCAGATCACTCCCGAGGTTGCCGTCTTTGACCGCGATCGCCGGCTGGTTTACGACGGGCGCATCGACGACTGGTATGTCGATCTCAGCCGCGCGCGACCCGCACCGACGACGCACGAGCTGGAAGACGCCATCCGCGGGGCCTCGACCGGAAAGCCATTGGCCAGGAGCGAAGTCAGGGGAGTGGGATGTTACATCTCAGACCTGGAATAAACCCCTGGCTCCGTAGCGCAGGATGGGCCGTTCTCATCCTGATCGGTGCAGGTGCAGTCGGAACGCTTGCGGGAAGGCCAGCCGTGCGGCAATCCTCCACTCCCGTGCCAGTGCAGGTTACGTTCAACCGGGATATCGCTCCGATCATCTTTCATTCCTGCTCGACCTGTCACCGGCCCGGAGAAGCCGCACCGTTCTCGTTGCTGAATTATTACGACGTCAGGAAACACGCCCACCAGATTGCGGATGTGACCCAGTCGCGGGCCATGCCGCCGTGGCTGCCCGAGCCCCAGAAGCTGAAATTCGCCGACGAAATGCGGCTGGAAGATTCACAGATCAATCTCATCCGGCAATGGGTCGATCAGGGCGCGGTCGAAGGCGATTCGGCGGACTTGCCTCCGCAGCCGAAATTTGTCGAAGGCTGGCGCCTCGGGCAGCCGGATCTGGTTCTCACCGCGACCAAGCCGCTGACTCTGCCGCCATCCGGCACCGACACCTATTGGAATTTTATTTTCCCCGTGCCGATTCAAGAGACGCGTTGGGTGAAGGCCGTGGAGATTCGTCCCGGCGACAAGCGTTACGTGCATCACGCCAACATTCTTGTGGACCGGGCGGGTTCGCTGCGACAGCGCGAGAGCGTACCGGGCGCGGGCTTCGGTGGCATGGAGATTCGCATCGAGTCACGGGTATTCGATCCTGATAGTCATCTTCTGTTCTGGAAGCCTGGGACCATTCCCTACGTTGAGCCTGAGGGCATGGCCCTGCGCCTCGACAAGGGCACAGACTTAGTTCTCAACACGCACCTGCAGCCCTCGGGAAAGCCGGAAGTGATCCGGCCGAGCATTGGGCTTTACTTCACTCCGCACCCTGCGACCAAGGTGCCGATGCTGCTGCAACTCGAAAATGACGCGAAGCTCGACATCGCGGCGGGTCAAAAAGATTTCCTGGTCACAGATGATTTCATCTTGCCGATCGATGTCGAACTGATGGCGATATATCCCCACGCACACTACCTGGGAAAAGAAATTCGAGCCTTCGCCACGCTTCCCGACGGAACGACAGAGACGCTGATCCACATTCCGCACTGGAACCTGAATTGGCAGGCCGTCTATCGCTACGCGGAGCCGGTGCGGTTGCCGAAGGGAACGAAGGTGAGCTTGCGTTATGTGTATGACAACTCCGAGGAGAATGCGCTGAATCCCAATCATCCGCCGGCGCGCGTGATCGGCGGCAATCGCTCGACCGATGAAATGTGTCACCTCTGGCTGCAAGTACTGCCAGTGAACTTCGATACGGTGCAAGGCGACCCGCGCATGGAACTGCAAGAGGCGTTGGCCAGGCACAATGTGGAGAAGAATCCGGCAGACTTCGAAGCGCATTACAACCTGGCAGCGATGCTGCAAGCGAAAGACAAACTCGACGCGGCAATCCGCGAATACGAACTGGCGGTACACCTTCGCCCCGAAGATGCGGTCGCGAACAATGCGCTGGGAGCGGCGCTGGTAGGCGCAGGACATCCCGAACAAGGCGTGGAATATTTGCGGGCGGCGCTGAAGGCGCGACCCGATTATTTTGACGCGCACTACAATCTCGGTCTCGCACTGGCGGCGCAGAACGATTTCGAGGGCGCATCGCGGCAATTCCGCCTTGCGTTGAAGCTGCAGCCCGAAGACGCGAATGTGGAAGCGAACCTGGGCGCCGCTCTCGCCGAGATGGGGCAGTTTCCGCAGGCAAAAACCCACTTCGAGCGCGCCTTGCAGATCGATCCCAATCAGGCGATTGCGAAGGAAAACCTGGATGCGTTGCGAAAGGCAATGGCAGCGCACTAGCCATACGTCCTCTTGCGTAAGGCTTCAACGGCCTCAATCCCGATGTGCTCTAATTCTTCCTATGGAACTGCGATCCCTCATTTTTCGGCTTGCGTGCTGTCTGGCTGTGCTTGCTCCCTTTTGTTCCGCGGGCCTGGCACAGCAGCCTTCGCCTGCTGAGGCGTCGTCGAATCAGGCGCAGCAGACCTCTTCCGCTGAGCCTGCTGAGTTTGCCGCGGCGCGAAAGCTGGTGCAGCAAGGGAAAGTTGACGACGCAATTACGCAGCTGCAGGCGCTCGAAGCTCGCGATCCCAACGCGAAAGGTCTCGCCTTTGAAATCGGGAGCGCGTACTACCGTAAGAACGATTTCGTGAAGGCAATCGAATATCTGAAGAAGACTTCAGCAGAGGATCCCGAGAACCGTGAGGCGATTCAACTCCTAGGGTTGGCTTATTATCGCGGCGGCCATCCAGCGGATGCGATTCCCTTGCTTGAAAAAGTGCAGGGATGGTTTCCACGCGCCAATGCCGACGCCGCTTATGTTCTTGGAGTTTGCTATATCCAGACCAAAAACTACGCGCAGGCGCGTAAGGCATTCGGTCAGATGTTCGATGTCCCGCCGGACTCCGCCGCAAGCTATCTGTTCACCGCTCGCATGCTGTTTCGTCAGGAATTCGACCCGGTCGCGGAGGAGTACGCGCTGAAAGCGGCGGCGCTCGATCCCAAGCTGCCGCTGGTTCACGAACTGCTCGGCGAGTTGTATACCTACAAGTCCCGCATCCCGGAAGCGATTGCCGAGTTCCAGAAAGAATTGGCGATCAATCCGGCGAACGCCGCGACTTACTACAAACTGGCCGACGCCTACTCGCGAGTCCAGAAATACGAGGACGCCCAACGCCTGCTGCAGCGTTCGATCTGGCTGGACGCGACCTCGACGGGACCCTTCATCCTGATGGGGAAGGTGCTCGAAAAAAAAGGCGAGCTCGAACTGGCAGTACGTGCCTTGCAGCGAGCGGCTAGCATGGACCCGAACAGCGCCATGACCCATCATCTCCTAGGCCAGACCTACCGCGATATGGGCAAGAAAGAAGAAGCAGAGAGTGAATTGAAGCTGGCCGAAGAACTGCAGAAAAAGCAGGACGGCCACCCCTAGCTTTTTTCTGCGATGTTCACCGCCTTACTTCGCGCGCTCGATGAAGAGCTTTCCCAAGGTCCGGCGAAAAGCATTTAACCGCAGAGTTCGCAAAGATCAAACCGCGAAGAGCGTGAATAAACGGAAACACTAGAGCGCGGCGGCTTGGTCGCGACGGCGTGCCTGGATTTCAATGAAAACATTCACCAGCGATACCGCCGCCGGCGTCACGCCCGGAATACGCGAGGCTTGCCCGATCGTCCGCGGGCGCACATGCGTCAGCTTTTCCTGCATCTCACGTGAGAGGCCACTGACGGACCCGTAGTCGAACCAGTCGGGGATCGAGTGCAGCTCAGACTTCTTCAGCCGCTCCATGGCCCGCTGCTGTTGCAGCAAGTAGCCTTCGTACTTGATCTCCGTCTCGACCGACTTCAGTTCGTTTCTTACTTCCGAAGAAATCTTCACCGCAGAGGACACGGAGGACGCAGAGGAACCTCGCGCGAAAAACTCCGGCGTCAGTTCCTTCAGGATTGGTACTAGCTGCTCTACCTTCACTTCCGGACGTTTCAAAACCTGTGCGCAGGTCTGGCCGGCAGTCGAGGTCCAGTCCGCGACCGCAGATCCCTCGCCGCTTTGTTCTTCAGAGCGACAACGTTCCAACATCACGGCAGTCATCCGCGTGTTCTCGAGCAGGCCCTTCACCCCCGCCAATCGCCTTTGTTTGTCCTCAAAATCTGTCCACGCGGCATCCGAGATCAGGCCAATGCGCCGTCCGTGCGGAGTGAGACGCCGGTCCGCGTTATCAATACGCAGATGCAGGCGGAACTCCGCCCGCGACGTAAACATGCGGTAGGGTTCGTTCGTGCCCTTCGAGATCAAGTCATCGATCAGGATTGCCGTGTAAGCCTCGGTCCGGTCGAGAATCAGCGTCGGCTCTTGCTTCACCTGTAACGCTGCGTTGATTCCCGCCATTAGTCCCTGGCACGCCGCCTCTTCGTAGCCCGACGTTCCGTTGATCTGCCCGCCCAGAAATAGCCCCGCAACCTTGCGCGTTTCGAGCGTGCGCTCCAGTTCGGTGGGATCGATCGAGTCGTACTCGATGGCATACCCCGGCCGCAGCATCTCCGCGTTCTCCAGCCCCGGGATCGACTTCAGAATCTCCATCTGCACCTCGACCGGAAGCGAAGTGCTCATCCCGTTGACGTAGATCTCGTGCGTGTTCAGTCCCTCCGGCTCGAGGAACAGCTGGTGCATTTCCTTGTCAGGAAACTTGACGATCTTGTCCTCGATCGACGGGCAGTAGCGCGGACCGATCGACTGGATCTGCCCGCTGTACATGGGCGACCGATGGACGTTTTCGCGGATGATGCGATGCGTCTCCGCCGTGGTCCAGGCTATGTAGCAGGGAACCTGCGAGTCGTGGTGCGCCACACGCTTCGTTCGAAAGCTGAATGGCGTCGGATCCACATCGCCCGGCTGCTCTGCAAAACGCGACCAATCGATCGAGCGCCCGTCGAGCCGGGGCGGAGTCCCTGTCTTCAGCCGGCATCCGCGCAGCCCAAGCTTCTTCAACGCCTCGCCCAGCAGAACCGCGTTGGGCTCGCCCGAACGTCCTGCGGGATATTGCTGCTCGCCACAGTGAATCAGTCCGTTAAGAAAAGTTCCAGTGGTGATGATCACGGCCGATGCGCCCACCGTGCGACCGTCGCGCAGGCGAATGCCGAGAATCCGGCGTCGGTCGCCGGTCGTTGGTCGTTGGTCGTTGGAAAAACCGTTTTCATCGTGAGGATCGGCCGACGGCGAACGACTAACGGCCAACGACGTTTCCTGCACGATCAGATCCGCCACTTCTGCCTGCTTGATCATCAGGTTCGGCTGCGACTCCAGCACTTCACGCATTTTCAGCCGGTAGGCCTGCTTGTCGCACTGCGCGCGCGGCGACCATACAGCCGGGCCGCGCGAGGTATTCAGCAAGCGAAACTGGATCCCCACTGCATCGGTGATTTCGCCCATGATGCCGCCGAGGGCGTCGACCTCGCGCACCAAGTGTCCCTTGGCAATGCCGCCCACCGCCGGATTGCACGACATCTGCGCAATCAAATCGACATTCAACGTGTAGAGTGCAGTCTTCAGGCCCATACGCGCGGAGGCCATCGCCGCTTCGCATCCGGCATGGCCGGCGCCCACTACGACAACATCGAATTGTTCGGTGAATTGCATGCAATGGGCCGGATCGCGCCCGGAAATCCTTGCGCAGTTACTTCTTTCATTCTAGCAACTTGGCAGGACTTGTGATCCCAATCACTTGCCGATGCGCCCGCTCCGCCCGTATATTGAGCTGTCCTGATCGAACGCCAGAGGGGGCTTCATGAATACCGCGGAATTCTTCAAGCAACTGGACGCGCGCATCGGCAAATACGATCTGCTTTGTCATCCTTTCTACAAGGCATGGTCGGCGGGCCAGTTGACCCGTAACGATCTGCGCGAATATGCGCAGGATTACTACCACCACGTTGACGCGTTTCCTTCCTACCTGGCGGCTCTTGGGATGCGCCTGGACGAAGGCGAATTACGCCGCGCCGTGCTGGCCAATATGTGCGACGAAAAGGGCGTCGACGGCAAGTCAGGACGCGATTCCGTTCCCCACTCCGACCTTTGGCTCGACTTCGCCGAGGGTATGGGATCGACCCGCAATCTGGAGTGGCACAACCCAGTGCCCGAGATCCGCCAGTTGATTCGCCACTTTCATCAGGTGGCCAGCGAAGGCACGCCCGAGGCGGCGCTGGCGGCGTTTTATACCTACGAGTCGCAGGTGCCGCGAATCGCCAAAGAGAAAGAGCGCGGCCTCCGCGAGATGTATGGCGCCGATGACAAGACTTGCGGCTACTTCGCGCTGCATGCCACGGCAGATGTCTATCACTCGAATGTCTGGCGCAGCCAACTCGAGAAACGGATCGAAGCCCATCCCGAGAAAGCCGATGCTGCGTTGGACGCCGCCGAGAACGCAGCCCGCATGCTCTGGAAGGCGTTGGACGGCATCGACGCCCGCCGTATGGCATCGGCGGTCGCATAAGTCGGGCTGGAGACGGGCCAAGGTCATAGAAGGTCATAGATAGAGCCAACGATTCTGTAGAATTGTTGGCTCATTTCTTTTGCGGAGGGAGTGTTTGTGGCCAGGGACATCCCGATCGGAACGCATGGCACGGCTGAGGAGACAGTTGCGTTCGAGCACACGCTCACCTCGCACCATCCGGAGTTGCCTCCGGTGTACTCGACTCCAGACATGATCCGGCTGATGGAGACCGCGGCGTTTCGAGCGCTGCAGCCTTACTGTGAAAGCGGCGAGATTACAGTGGGAACCTCCATCCACATCGAACACCGCGCCGCCAGCGGGATCGACGCGCGCATCAAGGCGGAAGCCGTACTTGAATCGTTCGACGGGCGCTTCTATACCCTGCGCGTGACCGCCTCGAACAACTCGCAGGAGATCGGGCGAGGCACCGTCGGACGCGCTGTGGTCAACGTTTCCAAATTCGCGAAATAAGTACGCATGGGAGTGCAACTTGCCTGCACCTGATCTCGAGCAGAAGAAAAAAGCCGAAGCGTTTCGAGCGATGCACCATGGCCCGGATCCCCTGCTCCTGGTCAATGTTTGGGACGTCGCGAGCGCTCGAATCGTCGAAGAAGCTGGTTTTCCCGCGGTCGCCACGACTTCCGCCGGAATTGCGTTTGCGCGCGGTTTTCCCGACGGCGAGAAGATTCATCCCGATCGAATGTTCGCCAGCATCGCGCAAATCGCTGGCGCTGTGAAAGTCCCTGTCACCGGCGACGTCGAGGCCGGGTATGGAGATTCACCAGAACGGGCGCTCCATACCGCGCGCAACATAATCTTCGGAGGCGCCGTCGGTATGAATTTCGAGGACGCAACGGGCGATTCAAATCATCCCCTTGCAGATTTATCCCTCCAGTTGGAGCGGATTCGATCGATCCGGGAGGCCGCCAGCAAATACGATCTTGCTTTGGTCCTGAACGCGCGAACCGACGTTTACCTTTTGCAGGTCGGTGATCCCGCGAAACGCTACGACGAGACCGTGCGGCGACTCTCGGCCTTCCGGGACGCGGGGGCCGATTGTGTTTTTGCCCCCGGCGTTCGCGACCCTGAAACGATCCGGCGATTGGTCGTCGATTTGAAACATCCCGTGAATATCCTGGCCGGACTCGGCTCGCCGTCAGTCTCAGAACTGGCGGCCTTGGGGGTGCGGCGAATCAGCCTGGGCTCGGGACCGATGCGCGCGACGCTGGGATTGCTGCGCCGCTTGGCAGAAGAAGTGAAACAGGCGGGCACTTACTCGGCGATGAACGGCGCGCCCTCGCACGCTGAGATCAACGCGCTCATGAATTCCAATCGCAAGACGCATACGGACGATGAGAACTGAGACTCCCATCGTCATCGGCGTTATCTCCGACACGCACGGCCTGCTTCGCCCTGAGGCGCTCGCCGCGCTGCGCGGGTCCGATCACATCATCCATGCCGGAGACGTCGGCGAGCCTGAAATTCTCGATCAACTCGCTGCGATTGCGCCCGTAACCGCAATCCGAGGCAACATCGACAAAACAGCGTGGGCGCGCAAATTGCCGGAGACAGAAGTCGTCGAACTCGGCGGCATCTCCATTTACGTACTGCACGATCTAACGCGGCTTGACCTGAAGCCCCAGGCCGCGGGATTCAAGGTCGTGATCTCTGGCCACAGCCACATACCAAAGCAAGAAACGCGCGAGGGCGTGCTCTACTTCAATCCCGGCAGCGCCGGCCCGCGCCGCTTCAAATTACCCGTGACGGTCGGCAGGTTGATCGTGGAGGGCGGAGATCCTCGAGCGGAAATCGTTGCACTCCGGTGAACAAGGCTACTTTTTCTTGCCCGGAATCTTTCTCAACTGATGCGCCTGCTCAAATTCCTCCGCCAGTTGCCGCGTGGCCAGGTTCTCCCGGATGTGCGCCAACTTCTGCTCCACCTTCCACAGCGCTTTCTCGAGATTCCCCTTGTTGCTGATCGCAATATCCCGCCACATCGAATACGGACTCGCCGAAATCCGCGTCATCTCCTGCAGCGCACGCCCACCCGCCGGAAGTAGCGGAGCCTCATCGCCGAACTCCTCGACCAGAGCGGCCGCCAGCGCCGTCGAAATCATCTGCGGAACATGGCTGATCCATGCGCATAGCCGGTCATGCTCCTCGGCGGACAACACCGCGATCCGCGACCCGATCGCATCAATCCATCCTGCAAACTCCGCGAAGAGTCCTTCATTCAAATTCTGCCCGGGCAACGGAGCAAGAAACCAGACCGCTTTCTGAAACAAATCGGCGTCCGCATAATCGACTCCGCTCATTTCCTTCCCCGCCATCGGATGCCCCGCCAGAAACCGCTTTCCCGCGCTCTTGCCAAATACTTTCACCGCTTGTTCCACTACCGCAGTCTTGGTGCTCCCGACATCCGTGAGCAGAGTCTTTGCCGGAAGCGCGGGCCCAATGCGCTCAATCAGATCGACAATCGCCAGCACCGGAGTCGCCAGCACCACAACCTGGCTCCCGCGCACCGCGTCGGCCGGATTCGCTGTCCCATCGTCAATCGCGCCCCGCATGCGCGCGCGTTCGAGCGTCCCTTCGCGATCGCATCCCACAATCCGCCCGGCAAATTTCTTCTTCCGCAGCGCCAGCGCCAGCGACCCGCCAATCAGCCCTGTCCCAATAATCGTGATTTGCCGAATCGCCATAAGAGAAATGAAAACCGCAGAGGACGCGAGGAGCGATTTGGAAGAATGACTACAGTTCTACAGCTGTGATAATCGCAAAAAGTGCTGGCACTCGCTCGATTTTTCCTTCGTTCCCTCTGCGTCCTCGGTGTCCTCTGTGGTCGTAATTTGGTTTTAGCTAATGGTCCGTCCCACGGCCGGCGCAATAATCCGCAACTCATCCATCAATTTCGAAAACTGCTCCGGAAACAGCGACTGCGCCCCATCCGACCAAGCCTGGTTCGGATCGCAATGCACTTCAATCAGCAGCGCATCCGCGCCCGCTGCCACCGACGCACGCGCCATCGGCGCCACTTTATCCCGCCGTCCCGTCCCATGCGATGGATCCGCCGTCATCGGCAAATGCGAGAGCTTGTGAATGATCGGAATCGCAGAGATATCCATCGTGTTCCGCGTGTACGTCTCGAACGTCCGTATTCCGCGCTCGCACAGGATCACGTCGTAGTTCCCGCCCGCCATAATGTATTCCGCCGACAGCAGCAGTTCTTCCAGCGTTGCCGCGATCCCACGCTTCAGCAGCACCGGCTTGCGCACCTTCCCCAGTTCGCGCAGCAGATTGAAGTTCTGCATGTTGCGCGCCCCTACCTGCAGGATGTCGACATACGGCAGCATCATCGGAATCTGCGAAATCTCCATCACCTCGCTGATCACCAGCAGGTTGAACTTCACACCCGCTTCCTGCAACAACTTCAGCGCATCCTCGCCATGGCCCTGAAACGAATAAGGAGAACTCCTCGGCTTGAACGCCCCGCCCCGCAGCACTTTCGCGCCGGCCTTCGCCACTGCCTCTGCCGAAGCAAAAATCTGTTCCCGAGTCTCCACCGAACACGGCCCTGCCATCACAACGATCTCGTTCCCACCCACGCCAATTCCGTTCGCCAACTTGACGATCGTCCCCTCAGGACGAAAGCTCCGCCCCGCCAGCTTGTAGGGAGAACTGATGCGATGGACTTCCTGCACCCCCGGCAACAACTCCAGGATGCGGATATCGAAATCAATCCCCGACCCGACCGCTCCCAGCACGGTCATCCGCGCCCCCGTCGAGCGGTGCACTTCAAACCCCATCTTCACCAGGTGCTCAATCACCTGCTGAATCAGCCCCTCATCCGCGCCTTCCTGCATCGCCACAATCATAAAAACCAGCTCCTAGCTATTAGCTTGCTTAGCTTCTAGATCCTTCAGCCCCCGTCCGGTGGATCGGACAGTCAGCTCGTTTTAGCTAAAAGCTAAGAGCTAATAGCTAAGAGCTGCTCTCAATCATTCACTTCCGAATCCAACTCCGTCCCGCTATCGACCACGCCGCCCTTCGGCACGATCTCTTCCTTCTGCACATTCCGCATCACATCGATGATGCGCTCATAAATCCGCACCAGATCGCGCCCCGCGAGCGGCCCCCGATTCACCGCCTGCACATTTTCAAAAACAATCCGCTCCCGGTCCGGCTCATAAATTGGCATCGAGGTGTCGCGCTTGAGCTTGCCAATGGCAACCGCAGCCCGAGCCCGTTCGCTGATCAACTCCACCAGCTTCCGGTCCAGCTCATCGATTTTCTTACGCCAATCCTCGATATCCATAAAATCTCAGCGTGCCCCACCCTTGTCGCGGTTTGTGCGACAGGATGGGGATTCTGACGTCCTCTCGAGCGAATCGAACCCGGGTGCCCCATTCTAACGTCGCGCTTTTTGCGACGTTAGAGTGGGGATTTTGACCTCGCATCGATCTCAGCGTGAGCACCCGACAGCCGCGGACTGACACTGAAAGCTTTTTCACAAACTCCCCGACAGCCGCCGCCTCCCGCCCTCGATTCCGCTCAATCGTCTCCACAATCGCGCTTCCGACGACCACCGCATCCGCAAACGAACCAACTTCCGCAAACTGCTCCGCAGTAGAAATCCCAAATCCTAAAGCGACTGGAAGCTTCGTCACACGCCGCAACCGCTTCACCAGCTTCTGCGCATCCGCCGCCAGTTCCTGACGTTGCCCCGTCACTCCGGTCCGCGAAACCGCATACACAAATCCCCGCGAAGCCTCCGCAATCCGTTTCAATCGCTCATCCGGACTCGTCGGTGCCGCCAGAAACACCGGAGACAGATCGTGCGTCCGCATCGCCAGC
Source organism: uncultured Acidobacteriaceae bacterium (assembly GCA_963844525.1). Taxonomy (GTDB): domain Bacteria; phylum Acidobacteriota; class Terriglobia; order Terriglobales; family Acidobacteriaceae; genus Sulfotelmatobacter. Next base: position 83,374 of record CAWJOM010000002.1, read on the forward strand.
AGATATTCGCCAGCCTCTTCGACGGGCAGATCTGTCACCAGCGCCCCATCCACTCCCGCCACCCGAGCCACTTTGCAAAACTTCTCCATCCCCATCCTCAAAATCGGATTCAGATACGAAAAAATAATCATCCCCGTCGACTGCGCATGCTGCCTGATCTCAGCGGCCAGCGTCAACACCTGCGCCAGAGAAGTCCCATGCTTCAGCGCTCGCTCGCTCGCCCGCTGGATCACCGGCCCATCCGCCACCGGATCACTGAACGGCACTCCCAACTCAATCACATCCGCCCCAGCCTCAATCGCCGCAAGAACAATCTCCCGCGTAGTCGCGAGATCCGGATCCCCGCACGTAACGTACGCAACCAGCGCCGGTTTCCTGTGAAATGTCAAAGGCATAAAATAGAAATTATTGATTGTTGATTGTTGATTGATTTTTGATTGATGATTGGGAGTCAACTGCATCTCGTCGTGAGATTTTTCAATCAGCAATCAGAAATCATCAATCATCAATCCAACTTCAGATTCTCCCGCATAATCCCAATATCCTTATCCCCGCGCCCCGAAACATTGACAATCACGATCTCCGACTTCTTCATCCGCGGAGCCCGTTTCACCACCTCCGCCACAGCGTGCGCCGATTCCAGCGCCGGAATAATCCCCTCCGTCCGCGCCAAAAGAGTCGTCGCCGCCAAAGCCTCCGCATCCGAAGCCGGCACATACTCCGCCCGCCCCGAATCCCGCAATGCCGCATGCTCCGGCCCAATCGACGGATAATCCAGACCCGCCGACACCGAATGCGTCAGCGCAATCTGCCCACCTGAATCCTGCAGCACATAAGAATATGTTCCCTGCAGCACTCCCGGAGATCCCCCACGAAACCGCGCCGCATGATCCCCGAGCTTTTCGCCGCGCCCGCCCGCCTCAACGCCAATCAACTTAACTTTCTTATCGTTGAGAAAGTCGTAGAACACGCCGATCGAATTCGATCCCCCGCCCACACACGCAATAATCGCCGCCGGCAATTTACCCTCGGCTTTCAGAATCTGCGTCCGCGCCTCGCGCCCGATCACCCGATGGAAATCCCGCACCATCGTCGGATACGGATGCGCGCCCAGCACGCTCCCCAACAAATAATGCGTCGTTCGCACATTCGTGACCCAGTCGCGCATCGCCTCGTTGATCGCGTCCTTCAAAGTGCACGATCCCGACGAGACCCCCCGCACCTCGGCTCCCAGCAGCCGCATGCGGAACACATTCAACTCCTGTCGCCGCATATCCTCGGTGCCCATGTACACGACGCACTCAAATCCCAGCAGCGCACACACAGTCGCAGTCGCCACACCATGCTGCCCCGCACCGGTCTCCGCGATCACGCGATGCTTCCCCATCCGCTCCACAAGCAATCCCTGCCCCAGGCAGTTATTGATCTTGTGCGCGCCCGTGTGCAGCAGATCCTCGCGCTTCAAATAAATCTTCGCCCCACCCAATTTCTCAGTCAGCCGCCGCGCAAAAAACAACGGCGTTGGACGCCCCGCATAAGTCCGCAACAACTCTTCCAGCCGCGCCTTGAAATTTCGGATCGCGCTTGGCCTTCTCATACGCGCGCTCCAATTCCTCCAACGCCGCCATCAACGTCTCCGGAACATACCGCCCCCCATAAACCCCAAACCTCCCCGGTTCGCTGCCAGAAGCAGAACCCCGGGGAGCAGAAGAACCCCGAGGGTGCCCCGTTCTAAACGTCGCGCCTTTGGCGACGTTTAGAGCGGGGACTTTGACTTTCGAACTCCGTGGAGCGGTACCCATTCCTAACCAACCTTCCGATCAAATTCACGCACAGCCTTCACAAACGCCCGCACCTTCTCCGGATCCTTCTTGCCAGGGGCAGCCTCTACACCCGAGACCACATCCACTCCCCAAGGCCGAAGGAATTCTGCGGCCCATCCGACATTCGAAGGCGTAAGTCCCCCAGCGATGACGACCAGGTGGTGTTCCGCTAATCCCAAAACAAGCGTGCGCGCTTCTCCCCAGGCAAACGTTTTGCCCGTTCCGCCACGCTGGTTCATTGTTCCAGAGTCCAGCAAAATCCCCGAAGACTTTGGAAGGCGCGGGATCTCAAATGAACCAATCCGTCCCCGCAACTCGCGTAGAATCTCAGCGACGGGTAAGCTGAAGTAAGTCTTGCCGCCAACAGCGTAACGCTCAGGACTCTGATACTCGTCCCCGTGAAATTGCACTGCCGTTAGGCCCGCATCGTCGGAAATAGCTGACACTCGCTCCGGCGATTCATTTACAAACACTCCTACCTTCTCCACGCTCCCGGGCAACTTCCCTACAATTTCCCGCGCCGTCTCCACCGTCACGCACCGCGGACTCTTCTCATAAAACACAAACCCCACCGCATCCGCCCCCGCATCCACGGCAACGAGCGCGTCCTCCAAATTCGTCATCCCGCAGATCTTCACCCAAGTCATAACGCAGCCGGCACGATCTATTTGTCAGCGATCCGTAAAATCATTACATTGTCATCCTGAGCGAGGATTTTGCTTCGCGACCAGCGAAGCAAAACCACAGTCGAAGGATCCCTACCGTCTACCGGGTACTGAGTACTGAATACCGGGCACTAACAACCTGCGCAGCGCCTCTCCCGGTGACGCCGCCCGCATCAACGACTCCCCCACAAGAAACGCGTCATACCCCGCTCCACGCAATCGCGCAACATCCTCCGCCGAATGAATGCCGCTCTCGGCCACCCGCACGACATTCGTAGGGAACCGCGCCGCCAAAGCAAACGCCGTCTCCAGATCAACCTTGAACGTCCGCAGATCCCGCGTATTTACTCCAATCAAATCGAATCCCGCATCCAGTGCCCGCTGCAACTCGTCGCCATCGTGCACTTCACACAAGACATCGAGCCCATGCCGTCGCGCTCCAGCCGCAAGCGTACTCAACTCCTGAGCCGACAGCGCCGCCACTATCAGCAGCACCGCATCCGCGCAATTCGCCCGCGCTTCCACCAACTGAAACTCATCGACGATGAAGTCCTTGCGCAGACAGGGAATCGCGACCGCCGCAGAAGCTTCCCGCAAATTTCCCAGCGATCCCTGGAAGAATTCTTCATCAGTTAATACTGACAAAGCCGCGGCACCTGCAGATTCCAAATCGGCCGCCAACTCCGCCGGATGAAACTCCTCCCGAATCAGCCCCTTCGACGGCGAAGCTTTCTTCAACTCCGCAATCACCGCCACGCCCTCACTGCTCTTCGCCTGCAAAGCCCGCCGAAACCCGCGCGGCACATGCCGTTCCGCCCGCCGCTCCAACTCGCGCAAGTCCCCCGTGCGCCGGGACTCCGCCACCCGCGCCCGTGTAGCCGCAACAATCCGCTCCAGAATGGCAGCCATAAAGAGTCTTTGATTATAAGGGACTAGGCGCAAAGCCTCGCTTTCTCGAGGGGTGCCCCGTTCCTAAATGTCGCGTCCTTGGCGACGTTTAGAGCGGGGATCTTGACTTTTGAAGTATGACATCTGACTTCCTCTCCCAGCCCTACTCCATCCCCAACGACGCCTTCACCGATTTCCCGTACTCCCGCGCCTTCTCCAACACCGCCACCTCGTCCACAGTGAGCAACTTGTGCGATCTCATCACCACCCGCCCGCCAATCACAACAGTCTCGACATCGCTTCCCTTCAGCGAATAAGCGATCTGCGCGTACACGTCATACATCGGCACCGCATTCGGCTCATCCAGACTGATCAGAATCAAATCCGCTTTCTTCCCCGCCTCCAGCGATCCAATCTCCTTCTCCATGTGCAGAGCCCGCGCGCCATCAATCGTCGCCATCTCCACCACGGCCTTCGCGTTCAGCGCCAGCGGATTCATCTTCGAAATCTTCGCCAGTTTCGCCGCCAGGTCAATCTCCTCCATCAAATCCAAATCGTTATTACTTCCGGCCGGACCATCCGTCCCCAAGCCCACCGCGATGCCCGCCGCCCGCATCTCCGGCACCGGAGACACACCACTCGCGATCATCATGTTGCTCGACGGATTATGCACACACCCCACCTGCCGCTCCGCCAGCAACTTCCGGTCAGCCTCATCCACAAAAATACAGTGCGCCGCCACCAACTCCGGACCCAGCACTCCAATCTTCTCCAGATACTGCACCGGAGACATCCCGTTCGCCTTCTCGCTGTCCTCCCACTCCTTCTTCATCTCCGACACGTGCATCAACAGCGGCGCATGATATTTTTTCGCCAGCGCGTCCGCATCCTGGATCGTCTTCTTCGAGCACGTATAGATCGAATGCGGCGCCGCAGCCGCATGAATCAACCCATCGCCCTGCCACTTCTTCAGAAACTTCTCCGTATACGCCATCATCTCCGCATTGGATTTGTTATCCGGCGCGGGAAAATCAATAAACGTCTCCCCCAGCACCCCGCGCATTCCCGCGGCCTTTGTCTCTTCGGCAACCGCATCCTCGAAGTAATACATGTCGGCGAACGTCGTCACTCCCGACCGGATCTGTTCCGCCACCGCCAGCCGCGTCCCCCATCGCACGAACTGTTCATTCACATTCTTCGCTTCCGCCGGAAAAATATACTTGTACAGCCAGTCAGTCAGCGTGACGTCATCATGCAGCCCCCGAAACAGCGTCATCGGCACGTGCGTATGCCCGTTGATGAATCCCGGCAGCACCAGCCGCCCGCGCGCATCAATCACCTGCGCGCCCGCGTATTTGCTCTCAATCTCCGCCCGTGGCCCAACCGCCAGAATCACATCGCCCTGAACCGCGACGCTCCCGTCCTGCACAATCGCCCGCCCGGAATCCATCGTCACCACAATCCCGCCGCTGACGATCATGTCGACAATCTGCTTCTGCGCATACAACAATCCACTCCCAAGCAACAGATCGCCAAGCACATGACACAAACTTTTCTCATTATTCCTCTGCTTTCAAACCCGAGGGTGCCCCGTTCTAAACGTCGCGTCTTTGGCGACGTTTAGAGCGGGGTTTTTGACTTCCGTTTCAGTCTTACGGGGTGCCCCATTTCTCGCGCGCTCTTTGCGCGAAAAAGCCTGCTCTCAGCTTGCCGAAGGGTGGGGATTTCGACTTTCCCTTCGTGAACCTTCGTGCCCTTCGTGGTTCATGATTTTTTGGGCGGGCCCGCAAACCGCTCGACTGCGTGCCACTCTAGATTTCCCGCTTCTCCACCGCTGCCAACTCTGTATCCGGCACCGGCTTACTACGAAACACACTGAAGTCCCGCACTAGTTTCAACGAGAACGTCGGCACACCCGCCCTCACCGTCGTCTTGATCCTCCCAAACTCCGCGCCGTCCACATCTTCCAGCACGAACGCCGGCCGAGCATCCGAATTCGCATGCCCGATCTTGACCCCATTCATCTCCAGCCCCTTCACATGCCGGATAAAGAATCCATGCGCCGGAGTCGTCCCAAACATGTTCGGCTCGGGATACTCCTTTTCTTTCTCCGCCGGCTGCAGCGCCGCGTCGCTCTCGGTCCCGCCCCCGTGATGAACAATCACAACGTCGCTGATCTTCACATCCTCGATCGCATGCCCCGGAATCCCCGCCAGAATCGCGCCGATTCTCCAACCTTGCGCACAAGACACGTGATGTTGCTCAAGATCGCCCGCCGCATCACTCCGACATCCACTCCCGCGGGACCTCGCATCCGCGCCGCCAGCCGCAAAAAGATCGGAGCCTCCACCACATCCCGCATCGTAATATTCGTCACGCTGACATCCTCAATCACCGCTCCGTCGACGCTCTCGATCGCCAGCCCTCGGCACCCATCAAACACACAATTCGAAACCGTGATGTTCTTGAACCCGCCATTCGATTCCGTCCCGAACTTGATTCGTCCCGTGCGCGGCACCTTGGCATCCTCGGCGAAGCGCTTGAACGTCCCATCGAGCAACGCCCCTTCCTGATAGCTTCCGCCACCAGGCAATTCGTGATCGTCACCATCTCCGTAGCGCGCGCATATCCCAGCGCAAACGAACTCTTCAGGCAGATCCCGTCGTCCCACGGCGAATTCACGCAGCAATTCGAAATCCGCACATTGCGGCAGCAATCAACATCCATGCCGTCGCGGTTGGTGTCGATTTTCAGATTGTCGATCGTCAGGTTGTCGACGCCCGTAGCCAGAATTCCAAAATGTCCGCCGTGCAGAATCGAAAAATCCCGCAGCAGCACGTTGCGGCAATTTTTCAACGCAATCGCCTTGTTCGCCACTCCCGGATGTTCCGCGACCGGTCCAGCGCCCCATCCGCGGCTCAACCCTTTGCCCCAAATCAACCCCGGCCCGCAGATCGACACATCTTCCAGCCCTTCGCCCCAAATCAAACTGTTGTGCCAGTGATTGTGTCCATAATCCTGATACGCCTCCCACGGCTGATTGGACTCCGCGGGATCGTAACTCCGCGCCGGATCCTGAGCGCCAGAAGGGCCGGATCCGCCGCCACAATCGTCGCCCCCTGCTCCAGATAAAGCGCGACCTTGCTCTTCAGATGGATCGAGTAACACAAATAATTCCCCGCTCGGAAATAAACCGTCCCCCCGCCCGCGCCCGCCGCCGCGTCAATCGCCCGATTGATCGCAGGCGTATCAATTGTCTTCCCATCGCCCGCCGCGCCAAACCCTCGCACGTCGTAAAAAGCCGCCGCTGCGGCGCTCTGCTCTGGGTGCCCCATTTCTGCCGCACCTTGTGCGGCAGAAAGCCTGACCTGAGCTTGTCGACGGGTGGGGATTTCCCCCGCGATCGCCAGTCCCGGCACCACCAGTCCCGCACTCTTCAAAAATCGACGCCGCGCACTTCCGTCAAATCCCATGATCGTTCGTTACCTCGTAGCCCCGGCGTCCCGCGGGCTGTCGCGAGGCCGTCTCGGCCTCGCTCCATCCACAAGCCGCACTGCGTAAGATTTCGTCCGTTCTCAACTACAGCGGGTGCCCCATTCTAGCCGCGCCTTTTGCGGCTAGAGTGGGGACTTTGACTTTGACTTTGACTTTCTGATTCCAACTTTCTGACTCTCTCTCACTTCTCCGCGACCCTCTTCAAATAAAACCGAAAGAAATCCTCCGAGTTCGACTCCAAGCAAACCCGCGCATTTACGGCTCCCGGTTCCTCGCGCGTGGATCCCTTCTCATCTACCCGAATATGCATCCCCGTCACCGGACACAGCTCCGGCCGCAACACAAACACCAGCGTCATCGGATCAAAAAGCGTCGGCGTCTCCTGCCCCCACAAGTGATACAGCACCGCCAGCTGATCCGTCACCACCGTCCCCTGGCTGAACAAAAACGCCCGCTTCACTTCGTCCAACTTGAGCTGCGTCGAATCCAGCGGCATCACGTACAGCGGCACTCCCGAGGCAAACAATTTCTGCGCCGACGCCACATCATTCAAAATATTCCACTCAGGCATCGGAGGCACCGGCGCGTTATATCCCAAATCCCCATACCCGCGCCGCACCGAACCGCCCATCAGCACGACGCGTTTCAACTTCCGAAACGTCGCCGCATCCTTATCGATCGCCGCTCCCACATTCATCAGCGGACCAATCGCAATCAGCGTGATCTCTCCCGGATACTTTCGGATCTGCTCGAGCAAAAAGTTCGCCGCATCCCCGTGGGATGATTTCGTAAAGTGCCCGCCATCGCCATACTTCCCCTGCGACATCGGACCCTTCGTCGCCGTCGCCTTCCCCGCCAAAACCGGAATATCCCCGCGTCCCACTTCGCCCAAAAACCGGTCGGTAATCCTGGCCCGCGCCTCGGTATCGCCAAACGTAGTCGTCACGCCCAGCACCTGCAGCTCCGGACTCTTCACCGCGATCGCCAGCGCAAACGCATCATCCACGTCATCGCCAATATCGGTATCAATAATGATTTTCTCCGGTGCCCGCGCCGACGATTGTGCCCACCCCGCGCTCGAAGCCGCAACAAAACGAAACAAAAAACAAATCTTCGACAGGCTGGACTCATCGGATCTCCTCTACTCCCGAGGGTGCCCCGTCCTAACGTCGCGTCTTCTGCGACGTTTAGAGCGGGGTTTTTGACTTTAACTGCGATCCCGTAAAACTCCGACACGATCTCAATCTTCCCAACAATATTCACGTTCAATTCCCGCAACGAGCCAGCGGGAATCCAGTATTCGCGATGTCCCGCGCTTCCGACCGTGTGCACATCGTACTGACTCAAAAACTCGGTCCGTACCTGAAATTGCAGCACGTAACCAACGAATCCCGAGCGTTCATCCTTGGTGTTCCAGTCGCGAGCGATCTGCGTCGCATACTCCTCCGTCAACACTGGATAGAAAATCGGCTGCTCCGCCAACCGCGGCGGAAATTCGCGAAATCCGCTGGCTCGAATCAGATCCATCTCAGCCTGTCCGACTGGCCGGAATAGCGTTGTAGATGGCACGATCACCGCGTAAGGATACTAGCTCACACGAAAAGGTGCCCGATGAAGATCACTCGAAGGGGCTTAAGGCATTGCAACCTTGAAGCCCTGAAACGTTGAAACCTGCCTTTCGCGCGTGTTCCCCCGCCCACATCGTGTCCCGCGCCCCACGCGGGTTTTCGGCCATCATCGCTCTAACTCCCGCGAAATCAACGTGCTCTCCATTGGCTCCTCCGTGCATTCCTCATAGCGCCGCTAGTCGGCAGGAGGCAACCACAATGACCCGCATCAACGCCATTCGCACCACCGCAGAGAACCGTTCCGTAGCCTGGGGCACGAAGACCAGCACCAAGATCAGCACCAAGACCAGCGCGCTCATCTTCGGCGCTATTCTGATCGTCTGCTCCGTAACCGTCGGCTGTTCCAGTGATCAAGACAAACCGAAGCCCGTAAGCAGCAACCAAATTCCCGTGACTCAGTCCCCGATTCCGGTTCAGTCCATGCCCGCGCCGGTCGCGCAAGCCGCGGCCACGCCAGCTCCCAAGAAGGTCGTACACAAGAAGCCCGCAACCGTAAACTACGCCGACAAGACCTACGGAGTAACCTTCGAATATCCGCGCCGCTACGCCATTGAAACCGGCAGCGCCGCCACCGAACTGATCGCTTCGAATCCGATCGCGATGAACTTCGTGCAGCCCGGCGGAGTCGCGCTCGCCGCCGTCGAGCTGCCCGAAACCAACTACGCGAACACCGACTTCTCGTCGGCATTCTTCAACGTGAGCGTCAACAAGAGTCTCACCGCCGATCAATGCAGCGAGTTTGCTGTCCCACAGCCTAAGCAGGCAGCGCAGACGGAACCCGTCCTCGCAGCCACGGCGTCCTCAGGCGAAGTTGCGAAGCAGGACTCATCGTCCACTACTGCACCGGCCACATCCGCTTCGGACGCGACAAGCGTCGCGAGATCATCGTCCGCAACGTCCACCGACGCGTCTTCGAACTCCAAGCTGATGCTCGGCGACCTCGAGCTTCGCGCCACCGAAGCTGTCTCCGGAGAAGGCACGCGCCAGAGCGACTCCAAGTACTTCCATGTTTTCCAGAATGGATCCTGCTACGAGTTCGCGCTGAATGTCACCACAGTAGCTTCCGAAGATGGACTGACCAAGCACGTCGACCGCGACAGAGTCTTCAACCGCCTCGAACAGATTCTCGCGACGGTAAAGATCAATCCGGCTGCGGCTCCCGAAGTAGCCGCCGAAGCCCCGGCCCCAACACCAGCCGCCACCCCGGCCCAATAAAACACTTGAGGGTGCCCCGTTCTAAACGTCGCGCCTTTGGCGACGTTTAGAGCGGGGTTTTTGACTTTGGATGTTGGGTTTTCGATTCCTGGACTTTTGGACGAGCCGCTCACTTCTTCTCAATCCACACGTGCGTCGCGTTCTCGCCGGCCACGCTCTTCACCACACTGAAACCAAGCTGCGAAAAATTGATTCCCGCAAACAGATTCTCTCCCTCACCCAGCAACACCGGCGACACGGCTAAATGCATTTCATCGATCTGCCCCGCAGCCAGGTACTGCCGCAGCGTTGACACTCCGCCGCCAATGCGCACGTCCTTGCCGCGAGCGGCCTCTTTCGCCTGCTTCAGCGCCGACTCCACTCCCTCGGTGATGAAATGAAACGTCGTCCCGCCTTCCATCTCCAGCGGCGCGCGAGCATGATGCGTCAGCACAAACACTGGCGTGTGATACGGAGGATTCGGCCCCCACCACCCTTTCCACGAATCATCTTTCCACGCGCCTCGCACCGGCCCAAACATATTCCGCCCCAGAATCCACGCGCCCACATTCTCAAACGATCGCGCAGCGATCTCGTTGTCGATGCCTGTGGACCCGCCACTTTGCCCCTGCATTTTCTTAAAAATGTCAGTAGGAAAGAACCACCTGTGCAACTCGGTCCCGCGCACGCCCAGCGGATTCTGCAAATCCTGCCGCGGCCCAGCCCCATACCCATCAATCGAAATCGAAAATGCCGCCACCCGAACTTTGCTCATAGAAGCCCTCTTCAAAGATAGTCCACGTAGCGGCGGACGCATTCGTCCGCCCGCAATTCATAGCGAGCACCTCCGGGCGAAGGCGTCCGGGGCTACACGTTTCAAGGTTTCAGAATCTCAAAGTATCAAAGGGGTTGTCTATGTGCCCGCGGGTGCCTCATTTCTCGCGCAGTTGTGCGCGAGAAAGCCTGCCCTGAGCTTACCGAGGGGTCGGGGTTTTGACTTCCGGATGAACGAGCAGTGAAACTCAAAGTCCCCGCTTCATCTTCAGACCCGCTACGCGCAATCACTTCGTCGCTCACCTTGCGTGCTGGCCTGAGGCACGGGCGCCTGATCCATTTCATTGGATATCCCGTGACCGTTCCAGAAAATCGCCAGCTCAAGACGTGAGGACGTGCCGGTCAGGTCGTAAATCATTCGCAAGTAGTTCTTGATCACTGCCGCACTGGTTCCGACGCTATCTCCGATCTGCTTGTTCGTGAATCCCTGCACCACCAGATCGCAGACTCGGATGAGCCCTGGACTCATGTGGACCGGCGCGGAACTTGGCTGATCCCGTGACATCAAAATGACTAACCGAACCCTCTTGTGTCTGTTCCCGGTCAACCCGTATCGCATATAGAGCCGGTTACAATGCGCCTTCACCGTCCTCACGGCTATGCCTAACTCATGGGCAATCTCCGAGTTAGTTGCGCCTGTGGCCAGTAGCGCGGCAACTTGATCTTCTCTCGGGCCGAAGGACGAGTAGAGTTGTGTCATAGTCTCCAGTACTCCTGAGGACCGCAGAAGCCGACGCGCACTAACAGGGCTGTTAGTCAAGGCTCCGCTCCCCTGTTGGTCATTCATATCGCTTTTGCGGCGAGCCACATCCACCGGCCCGAAAACGCATTATTCTGATTCTTTGAACAACAGGCTCATCGTTACTGCTTGTCGTACGTTGCAGTGGACTCGAGTTGGCTGCCATTCAGATCGGTCCCACTCACCGTGACAGTGCGGCTCTTGCCGTCAGGGGAAACGACAATTTGACCGCTCATCGTAATCTTTCCATTCTTCTTCGCGGTTAGTTCGACGCTACAGAAGTTCAGCTTGTCGCAGTTGGAGGCATTGTCAATCTTCTTGTATGCCCGACTATCTGAAGCAGGATCGCCCGTGACCGGATAGTCATTGCCATCAAACTTGCCGCTCCATTCATTGTGGATCGGTTTCCCATCGGCGTCCGTACCGTCAACCGTGATCCTTATGTCGTGTCCCGCCGATTTGCAGACCACCGTCTGGTTCTTCGACGCTCCCGGACTCCATCTGGAGTTGGCTTCGTTCAGCTTCCAAGTGCCGAGATTCGCGTCCTTGGCCACGCATACCGATCCGGCAAAGCCCAGCACCGATACCAGAACTGCAGTTCTCGTTTTCATCGAACTTCCTGTGTGAGGCAAGCGCAGCTTCGGCAAAAATGCGGGACGCCGGCCACGCCAGTCTAAAGAGGCTAGGCTCGACCCAGTGCCCACACAACTAGGGAAATCCCTAATGAACGGTTGCCCGTCCCCAGCTGAAGAAGATCAGGGTGCCCCATTTCTCGCGCTGGTTGGTGCGCAAGAAGTGGGATTTTGACTTGGGGGGACTTGCCTTCGGGATGACCCGGCAGCGGAAAGTCAAAGTCCCTACTCTAGTCGCCATCTGGTACCTTCGTAATCCTCCTCTTGCGAATTCGTTAGGGTGCGTCCTTGGCCTGGCAAATACTTCTAGTATGAGGAACCTCTCGATTTTCACTGGACTGCTATTCTGCGCGTTGGCCGCGAGCTCGTTTGCCCAAAATCGCGTTTACTGGACTCCCGCCAACAGCGAGACGATCCTCTTGGAACCCGCCAGCCTCCACTCCGGCCGCGTCTACAGTCCCGCTGTCGGCGGCGGCGACATGCATGTGCAGATCGACTCGAAGTACCCCGTCACCGTCGCCATGACTTGGGCCGACGAATGGAACGCGGCCATGCAGCCCGGTGCCCGTCCGAATTTCAGTTTCCTCTGCGTGAAGGAACATGTCACCAGCACAATTTACGAGTGTCATCTTCCCTCCGAACGCCCCATGATCATCACCTTTCACGATGAGCGCCGGCCCGAGAAGCCCGTCGTCAGCACGATTGGCGTCATCCTCGGACCGGGCGCGCGACAATTCTTCTCGCCCAACGATCTCCACATCCAGTACTTCAATTGCATTCAGCCCGAGTTCCACTGGCGCCGCATCCTCGACGAAAAATACCAGATCACGACCGCACCCAAGGTCTACAGCCTGATGACTCCCGACCACGACGGCCAGGAACTCAGCGTGAAGATCAAGTCGCCGATCCCTCTGACGATCGCTCTGCTGCCATCGCACCTTGCCGACCAGGTCTACGACAAGACCGTAACTCTCACCGATGCCCTCGACAAAACCGGCTGCAAGGAACGCGGCGTCCAGTCGATGAGCTTCAACTGCACGTTCAACGTCGCCGATGGCACGCAAACCCTGCTGATCCTCCCCGACATCGATTTTTCCGGGAAAAAGAAAGCCACCGTCGAGGCCGACACAGTAAAGTGCGTCGACCATTGCGATCTACTAAGCGCTCCGCCCAATCCATAAAAAATCGCACGCGTGGGAGACGAATCATGAGACGAATCATGTAGGGACGGGCGCCTTCGCCCGTCCAGCAAAGCGCAGCGAGCGCACCCCATTCCATCTCCCGCGACTCCAAAAGATCCGGTTGCCCCATCCTTAACGTCGCGTCTTTTGCGACGTTAGGGTGGGGACTGACTTTCTGATGAGCCGCCAGGGGAGCCGACGAGGACAGGCAAATGGCTGCCCCACCTTCCGATTTTCGAAGGGTGGGCACGATGCAGCCCGCAGTAACGGTTGTTCCCTCCCCGCGAGAAGTGGGGATTTTGACGTTGGGATTCTTGACTTGTGATGCGGCGATCGAGAATCTCCAAAGCTGGAAGTTTTGGCCTCCGAGTTGTGCTTGCCGGGTCAAGGACGAGGTGACCCTCGTCTACAAGTTATCGGACGAATTGGGATCGAAGGAGTCGCCGGATCTGATCGTTAAGTGGTTTGGCAGGAGAACGGGAGGAGTTACGGTAATGATCGAGAGCTACACTCCGCTGACGCAGTGGCAACCCTGAACGGCCGGCGAGACGCGCAAAAGGCCGCTCCGACTAAGATAGGAAAATGTCTGCCCCACCCTTCGCGGTTTCGAAGGGTGGGCACGATGCAGCCTCCAGTAACCCATTGTTCCCTGCGCTTGGTAGCAAGGCTGGCCCTTTGACACGCCCCATCCACCGTTCTAGACTGACTCCCATGGAAGTGAACTTTCGTCCAGAAACTGAAACACGCCTGCAGGAGCTAGCCAGCAAGAGCGGGCGCCAGCCCAGCGACTTGATCGAGGACGCAATGGCAGGCTATCTGCAGGAACTGTCCGAGGCTCACACAATGCTGGATAGCCGCTATGACGATCTCAAGAGCGGCCGCGTGAAACCACTGGACGGAGAAGAAGCCTTCGCCAAACTCCGGCAAAAGAGCAAAGAGCGTCGCGCCGGTTCATGAACGAATTTGTTCTCCACCCGCAGGCCTATGCAGATATTGATGAACTCTGGGAATACATCGCTGCTGACAACCTGGATGCAGTGGACCGGACCGGGAAGAAATCTACGAAGCGATCCAGTCGCTCGTACCGTTTCCTTACATAGGCCACAATCGCCCTGACCTCACGTCGAAGCCATTGCGGTTCCAGTCTAGGCGAATACGTGATCGCCTACGCGCCCGACGAAAAACCGCTCGCCGTGATCGCCGTGCTGCACGGCCGCCGCAGTCCGCGCGTGATCGCTGCGATCCTCCGTCAAAGAACCTGAAGGAGAGTACCCGCGCCCCGAACTTTTGATCTCGCTGGAACGAGCAGAAAAGAGGGTGCCCCATCCTTCGCGGTTTTCGAAGGGTGGGCACGATCGCAGCCGGCAGTAACGGTTGTTCTCTACAGCGGGCTCCTAACTTCGGGCTTCAACCCCGAAACCTCTCAGTGCATCCAGCATCAATTCCCACCTTTCGAAAACCGCGAAAGGTGGAGCAGCCCGCAAGGATGTGGCACCCCTTCCGACACAATGTGTTATTTTGTGTGATCGCAGAACAGAAGGGGAGAGCGATGGATCAAACCGGATCAAACCGGGGACAGACGAGTGGAGTGCACCCCAAAACTGAGGCAGAGATAATGGTGACAGTTCTCGACAAGGAGAACACATGTCACAGAAGAAAGCGAAGCAGCCTGAGTACGAAGCGGAGTTGAAGTTGGCGGCGGTGCGCCGGGTGTTGGCTGGGGAAAGTGTGAGTGCGGTAGCGCAGGAGCTCGGCATACGACGGAAGCGGCTGTATGTGTGGAAGGACCGTTATGCAGAATCGGGCGAAGCTGGGCTGACGCATCGGCGAGCAGGAAGGCCGCGAAAGGTAGTGTCTGAAGATGAGAACGGACCGGGCGCGATGTCCGGACGTGGGGAATTGCTGGCAGCCCGGAAGCGGATTGCGGAGCTGGAACGTAAAGTTGGGCAGCAGGAGTTGGAACTGGATTTTTTCGGCGAAGCCTTGCGGCGCATAAAAGTGGGCGGGAAGCGATCTGCACGTTGATCGCGGAGCGGGCCGGGCAAGGCGGCCTCAGCGTGGAACGAATGTGCGAGTTGAGCGGCGTGAGCCGGGCGGGCTTTTACCGGCATTGGGAAGCGTCGGCGCCGCGGCAGGCGGATACGGCTGTGCGGGACGCCATCCAACAGGTGATCGTGGAGAAACGGTTCTACGGTTATCGGCGGGTGCAGCGGGAACTGCGGCAGCGCGGGCAGTGCGTCAATGCCAAACGCGTGCTGCGCTTGATGCGCGAAGACAATCTGCTCTGCCTGCGCACGCGGCGGTTCGTGCCTGCGACGACCGATTCGCGGCATGGATGGCGAGTGTGGCCGAATCTGGCGTGCGGCCTGGTGACGCGAAACCTCAACGAACTCTGGGTGGCCGATATCACTTATGTGCGACTACAGCAGGAGTTCGTCTATGTCGCGGTCGTGCTGGATGCGCATTCTCGCCGCGTGGTCGGATGGGCGGTGGCGCGGCATCTGGGCGCGAGTGTGGCGGTGCAGGCATTGCGCATGGCGTTGGTCGAACGTCAACCTGCGCCGGGCTTGATTCATCATTCCGACCGTGGCATCCAGTATGCCTGCGCCGACTATCTCACGCTGCTGGCCGATCATGGAGCGCAACCGAGTATGAGCCGAGTGGGCAATCCTTACGACAATGCCAAGGCGGAATCTTTCATGAAGACACTGAAACAGGAGCAGGTGCAGGGCAACAACTGGCGCGATCTGGACGCACTGCGCGCCGACCTCACGAAGTTTTTCGAAATCACTTACAACCACCAGCGCCTGCATTCCGCGCTCGGATATCAAACGCCGGCCGCCTTCGAACAGCAGTTGCTGCGCGCACAGAACCCCGAAGCTTCTACAGAGCTGACTGGGGCGAGGGAGCTAACCGCCCCCTCGCCCCAGACCCCACTCCCCGGTTTACAATCTTTTTCGCAAGAAAACTGTCCCTAGTTTCTTTGTCTCACTTGAAGGGTGCACTCCACCCGTCTGTCCCCAGGTTTCAGATAGACCCATGGTTGACACCGTACAACCGCAGGGCTTGCATCGTTTCTGAAACCGATCGGCGTCGTCGCCACTAATCGAAGATGAAGACTGCTGAGATCGAACAACACAAAACCAATCCAGGGGCACGACACCCGACGAGCGTCTTCACCGTGAGAGGGGCTGGATGTCGCGGAAATCTTCCCGCCTTCCACCAGAGTGTGCACCACCACCGTTTCTGGTCTGGTTTTCTCGGCGTACACCTGGAACATGCGAGTGAGCCCGAAGACCTGAGGCTGGGGTGCGACGACTACGTGTTTTTGTACGCGCCGCACCTTGAGCGATCTGCAGAGGCTCGTCGCTAACCGACTCTGCAATCTCGGTGGTTAAGGAGTACGGAGGATTGCAAAGAGTTCCCAACTTCTCGGTTGCCCGTGATCCAGGAGCCATCCGCGAATGGTTTTTTGCGACAATGCGCGCGGAAGCCGTAGCAGCGTAGCTCTCGATTTCGCAAGAGTTAGACTGTGCTGGCTGCGTGAGCGTCTGGTAACTCGAATTCCCGACCGCAATCGAAACAGACCCGATAGGTTCTGTGTTTGATGGTAAACACGCGACTTCGGTGACGGTGACGGCACCCAAAAACAAACTGGAAGACACCCAAGAGCAATTTCACAAGTCCTGCGCTCGCTGGCGGCGCTCGCAACTTCCATTGGCGTCCAGCCAGTCCAGCAGAGATCGCACGCTGGCCCGAGCGAGGGCAATCGCGCAATCCGCAGCTCCGTAGTAGATGTTGAGAGTGTCGCCATCGGCGTCCATCGTGTATCCGCACGGGAAAACAACATCGTCAACGTCGCCGTGGCGTTCGTACGACGCCTCCGGCCCAAAGATCCACGAATCTCCTCGCAGCAGGCATTTTTCCGGATTCTCGAGATCGAAGAGGGCCAAACCCAACCGATACAGACAGCCCGAGGGCGTGTGGCGCACTCCGTGGTAGAACACGAGCCATCCTCTGGAAGTCTCGATGGGAGGCGGCGATAACCCAATTTTGTTGGCATCCCACCAGGCGCCGCGGCGAGCTTCGAGCATGAGCCTGTGCCTACCCCAGTAACGCAGATCGGGAGAGTAGGAAATCCACATGTGCGATCCGAGGGTCGTCATGGGGCGATGAATCAGCGCCCAGCAGCCGTCGATCCTCCGCGGAAGCAGCGCTGAATCCTTATCGTCGGGCGGCATGATTACACCGAATCGTTCGAAAGTTCGGAAGTCTTTGGTCAGAGCCAGCGACACGCCGGGACCGCCGCGCGAATAAGAGGTGTAGGTCACGACGTACTGCTGTAATTCAGGAACGAAGGTGATGCGGGGATCTTCAATACCCCAGATTTCCTCCGGAAAATTCTTTGGATCGGGCATCAGAGTGGGCTCGCCATCGATTTGCCATCCGTCGACGCCGTTTCGTGATCGCGCGGCGCAGAGATGCGACAGCCCACGACGATCTTCAACGCGGCAAAGCAGCAGGGTCGTGCCGTCCGCGAGCATCGTTGCGCCAGCATTGAACACACTGTTAATGGGATACGGCCAGTCCTTGCTCGTGAGGATGGGGTTGGCGCTATGGCGATGCAGCAATGGCTCGAACGGAGTGCTGAGAAGGCTTACTTGCTTTTCCACGGGTACGGTCATGAAAGGATTTCCTTTGGTTCAGGTTCAGGCAGTGAGCGCATTTCGAGGAGTGCCATGAGGAACGACAGGGTTGATTCTGCTCCTTGGTTTTCATTGGCACGGTCGGGATGCAGGCCGTCCCGGCAACCGCCGGTAACGGAATCATAGAGGGGCAGTTGCAGATCGTTGTCGCCGAGGAACCAGTTGAAAGCTGACCATGCTTCGTTGCGCCAGCGGCTGTCGCTAGTTACGCGGTATGCTTGCAGACACGCAGAGACCGCGCCGGCGGCTTCAATCGGCTGTTGATCAAAACGAGCCTTCTCTCCATCCTGTCGATAGAAACCTTGCGAACCGATTGGCACAAAGTGACAGTTGATTTCGCAGTGTTGCGTCTTTGACAGCCAATCCAGCGATTCGAGCCCGGCGGAAATGATGCGATCATCGGAGCATGCTGCGCCCGCCAGGAGCAGGGCCTGAGGCAGTCTCGCGTTGCCATAGGCCAGAACGTTCTCGAACCATTTCCACTCCGGTCGTCGGATTGACTCATACATTTCGAGCAATCGCCGACTAAGGGCGGATCGTATTTTTTGCGCGTCGCGGTCGCCTGGATACGAACTGAGGTATTCCTGAATTCCGAGTAGGGTGTAGGCCCAGGCCCGCGGACTGCTGAATTCCAGGACCGCGGGCAGAGAAAACTCGAACAATCGCTGGGCAGCGCCCCGACATCCCTGATCCTGTGATCGGCCCAGAACCGACCCCAACGCCCACAGGGCACGGCCATGACAGTCTTCGGAGCCCACCGGTTCGTTCCATCGACGATCGTAGAGGAGAAAGTTCTTGAATCGGCCCTTCTCAGGATTGAAGGCATGCTCCAGGAATGACAAATACAGACGCGACGAATTTGCGGATTCAAGTGGATATTTGTCCAACTGCTCCAGCAGAACAGTAAGTATGAGGGCGCGAGCATTGTCGTCCGTGGTGTAGCCCTCCGCGCGGTTCGGGACCGAGAAGATCGCATGCTGCAGCATTCCGGTGTCGTCGGTCATGCGATTGAGATGATCACGCTTCAACTCCGGCAACTGATCCAGCGACTTGTGCGCCATCCGGGCGGAGAACTGAACACGCGGATTCTCCATGCGGTCGCTGCGCACTCGCGAGAAGCTTTCCATGTAGCCTTGCGCCACTCTTTTCCAGACCATATCGCGCGCAAACAGATAGGCGCGCTTCCGCATGGCGTGGCGTTTTGCGGGAGTGTCCAGCAGTTCAATTGTCTTCTGCGCAATCGCGTCGGGATCCTGGAACGGGACCAGCGCACCACGGCGGTCATCGAGCAACTCGATCGCGTGCCAATACGGAGTCGAGATGATCGCCTTACCCGCGCCCAGTGCATAGGCGAGCGTTCCGGAAACCACCTGAGCCTCGTACCTGTAAGGAGTGACGTAAATGTCGGCAGCGCCAATGAACTCAACCATCTCCTCAGGGCTGACGAAACGGTTATGGAAGATCACCTGCGATTCCACTCCCACTTCCTTCGCCAAAGCCTGCAAGCTATCTCGATATCTGTCACCCTCGCGACGGAGAATGTGTGGATGAGTCGCGCCCGCGACGATGTAGGCGACATTCGACTGCCTGGAAAGAATCTGCGGCAGGGCTCGAATTACGTTTTCAATTCCCTTGTTGGGCGAGAGCAGCCCGAACGTGAGCAAAACCGCTTTTCCTTCCACCCCAAAGCGGTCCTTGTAGAAATTGGGATCCAGGAATGGGAGGTCGGGGACTCCATGCGGCACCATGTCGATCTTGCTACCCGGCACCTTGAAGATTTCCTGCAGGAACTGGGATGACAACTGGCTCATGACAATGAGGCGGTCGGAGAGTTCAGCGATCTCCTCCATCACCAACATCTGATCAGGATTTGGCTCGCGCAGCACCGTATGCAGCGTTGTCACCACGGGCATCTTCAGACTGCGCAGTAAATGCAGAATATGGCTTCCAGCCGGACCACCGAAGATCCCATACTCGTGCTGCAGGCACACCATGTCGATGTTGTTGAAGTTGAGGAATTCTGCCGCCTCCTCATACGACCTTACGTCATCCTGGGCGAGCGACCATCGCACGCGCGACGGGTAGTCGTATCCCTCGTCCGTGTCGTTCACCGGGAGCGCCAACAGGCGAGCATTCCCATACTCTGCGGAAATGGCACCGCACAGGTCGGTCGTGAACGTTGCGATTCCGCAATGACGCGGGAGATAATTCCCGATTACCGCGATACGACTGGGCAGGGATGCCTTTGATTGCAATCGGGCACGAGGCGCTGCGGTGCCTTCCTGAGCCAAGGGCCGCGGGCTGACTACTTCCAGAACTCGCTTTGGGAAAATTGTGCTTGGCAACGACATTCGCTCCTAACTTGACGACAAAGCGGGGCGGAAAGGGCCGCTCGCAATTCGTTCCGGTGTGGCGACACTACCGCGTTGAGACCGTAGCCACACCACACTCTAAGCAGCGGCTTTTCAGCGATGTGATCAATCCGCAAGCTGGGCACATTCTTTGTGATCGAACCTTGGCGCTCTGTGGTATCAGCTTGCGCATCGATAGGATCAGCAGGATCGTGAAGATCACGATAACCAGCCCGAAGACAATACTGGTTGCGTTCATAAGAGCGACCCTTCTTGGCGAGTTCTGCCTCCACCAAGCCAATCAGGCAAGATGGCTATGGACGAAATGGTCAACCCCTTCACTCGCTGAAAAGCCTAAGGTGGGAGAACTTCAGATGGACTGGCTTAGGTCAGAAGACCTGAAAGAGGAGAAAAACGTAACCGCCTCAACAACTATCATAGCAGCTCCTCCACTTTGGCGTCGCCAAGAGGCGGGGAGGCCTAGCATGGGGACATGAGCCGATTATCGGCTACACGGAAGTTGAGATTCTACCTGTGGTTCGCTTCGGCAAACTGGGAACGCGGCACGTCGTTTACATGTGAACGACGTGCCGCGCTGCATATCAACAAAGAAAGCTCTTGCCAACTACAGATAACTCAACGCCCTGCGCCTCGATTGCCTCGGCATCCGTCAGTTTGACCACGCGGACCGGAAGCTTTTCGAGTTCCGCCAGTTTCGCCGCTCTTAGGCGACGTGCCCCGGCTACAACCTCGTACTTGCTTTCCTCCAGTTCGCGTACCAGAAGAGGGGCCATAATCCCTTGCGTCTTGAAGCTGGCCGCCAGTTCTTCAAGACTCTTTTCATCGAATCGCTTCCGGGGATTGGTTGCTGACTCCGCAAGCGCGGTGATGGGAACGCTGCGATATTCCTGGTGGAAACATGGGGACAGACGGGTGGAGTGCACCTGGAGTGCACCCTTCAAGTGAGACAAAGAAACTAGGGACAGTTTTCTTGCGAAAAAGATTGTAAACCGGGGAGTGGGGTCTGGGGCGAGGGGGCGGTTAGCTCCCTCGCCCCAGTCAGCTCTGTAGAAGCTTCGGGGTTCTGTGCGCGCAGCAACTGCTGTTCGAAGGCGGCCGGCGTTTGATATCCGAGCGCGGAATGCAGGCGCTGGTGGTTGTAAGTGATTTCGAAAAACTTCGTGAGGTCGGCGCGCAGTGCGTCCAGATCGCGCCAGTTGTTGCCCTGCACCTGCTCCTGTTTCAGTGTCTTCATGAAAGATTCCGCCTTGGCATTGTCGTAAGGATTGCCCACTCGGCTCATACTCGGTTGCGCTCCATGATCGGCCAGCAGCGTGAGATAGTCGGCGCAGGCATACTGGATGCCACGGTCGGAATGATGAATCAAGCCCGGCGCAGGTTGACGTTCGACCAACGCCATGCGCAATGCCTGCACCGCCACACTCGCGCCCAGATGCCGCGCCACCGCCCATCCGACCACGCGGCGAGAATGCGCATCCAGCACGACCGCGACATAGACGAACTCCTGCTGTAGTCGCACATAAGTGATATCGGCCACCCAGAGTTCGTTGAGGTTTCGCGTCACCAGGCCGCACGCCAGATTCGGCCACACTCGCCATCCATGCCGCGAATCGGTCGTCGCAGGCACGAACCGCCGCGTGCGCAGGCAGAGCAGATTGTCTTCGCGCATCAAGCGCAGCACGCGTTTGGCATTGACGCACTGCCCGCGCTGCCGCAGTTCCCGCTGCACCCGCCGATAACCGTAGAACCGTTTCTCCACGATCACCTGTTGGATGGCGTCCCGCACAGCCGTATCCGCCTGCCGCGGCGCCGACGCTTCCCAATGCCGGTAAAAGCCCGCCCGGCTCACGCCGCTCAACTCGCACATTCGTTCCACGCTGAGGCCGCCTTGCCCGGCCCGCTCCGCGATCAACGTGCAGATCGCTTCCCGCCCACTTTTATGCGCCGCAAGGCTTCGCCGAAAAAATCCAGTTCCAACTCCTGCTGCCCAACTTTACGTTCCAGCTCCGCAATCCGCTTCCGGGCTGCCAGCAATTCCCCACGTCCGGACATCGCGCCCGGTCCGTTCTCATCTTCAGACACTACCTTTCGCGGCCTTCCTGCTCGCCGATGCGTCAGCCCAGCTTCGCCCGATTCTGCATAACGGTCCTTCCACACATACAGCCGCTTCCGTCGTATGCCGAGCTCCTGCGCTACCGCACTCACACTTTCCCCAGCCAACACCCGGCGCACCGCCGCCAACTTCAACTCCGCTTCGTACTCAGGCTGCTTCGCTTTCTTCTGTGACATGTGTTCTCCTTGTCGAGAACTGTCACCATTATCTCTGCCTCAGTTTTGGGGTGCACTCCACGGGACGTACCCCGGTTTTCGTCGGAGTGCCAGAAACTAGGTGAACGTCCCGTCTGTCCCCATGTTTACGGGATGAATCCGTGGCAAGAACGCAATCAGGTAGCGTACGTCGCGCACCGGAGGAATATAGATAGATTACAATTTGTTGGCTTCAACGTTGTCGTCCATGTCCAGCTTTGACACGTCTACTCCTTTGCAGAACGGGCA
The DNA here is from genome assembly GCA_963844525.1 of uncultured Acidobacteriaceae bacterium. GTDB lineage: Bacteria > Acidobacteriota > Terriglobia > Terriglobales > Acidobacteriaceae > Sulfotelmatobacter. The sequence goes on from CAWJOM010000002.1 coordinate 106,087, forward strand.
ACGGCGCACCGGTGTACACTCTGCTATCGCTCAATCATCCCGGACACGGTGCTTCCAATTCACCGATCGATGGCTTGCCCGCCTGGTCAGATTATTGCCGGCGGTGCATCAGGGGTTCTGGCTCGGTTGTTTGACCGCAGACGATCTCAACGCGGTCACAGCAAATTATTTTGACAAGTCGCGACTTTACGCATCTGCGGAACACAATCTTAGTGGCTTCGCTGCTTGGGAAGCCCCGCTGGTCGAGCGTCACTTCCAGTGCGGATCACGAATTCTCGTAGCTGCCGCAGGTGGAGGGCGTGAAGTGCTGGCCCTTCGCAAGGCCGGATTCGACGCAGAAGGATTTGAGTGCAGTTTGCCCCTCATAGAGGCAAGCTGGCAGATCTTTGATCAACTCGGCGAGACCCGTGGACTCATTTATTGTCCACCGGACGCCGTTCCAGCGGGGCCGCCAACTTACGGCGGACTCGTTGTTGGCTGGGGAGCGTACACGAACATTCCAACGAGACAGAGGCGGATTTCTTTTCTCGCCGCTCTCCGGCGGCGAGCTTTGCCACGCGCGCCTGTTCTACTCTCATTCAGGACGAGGGAAGCGGACTCGCGAGTAGACAGGTTCGTTTATCGATTCGCTCGATTTTCGCAGTTTTTTATGCGCACGAGAAGCGCTCCAGTTGAAATGGGCGATCATCTCAGCTTGAGCTACTTCCACTCCTTCACTCGCGACGAATTGGAAGACGAGCTGCAAGAGGCAGGTTTTCAACTCACTCACTACAAAGATGAGGGAGAGTGGGGGCACGCGATTGGTATCAGCAAATGATCTCGCGGACCACGATTGTCGATGGCAGAACAAACCGGGCCGCGGATCTCCGGGCGAACCGCGGTGAACCGGTCTGAACCATCTCGCCGTTCGTCCGCGTCGATATCGTACGCGACGGCAGCTACTACTCCAACTCACATGATGCCTGTAAGCGTGAAGCGCAGACGGTAAAGCCACGCTTCCCTTGAGATGGACTTCATCGGCTCGTACAATGCCGATTAATGAGCTTCGATATTGAAAAAGAGCGGCCGGACTGGAATGCAATGGCTCTGGCAATGGGTGAGCAAACAAAGAACGAGCTTTTTCTGGACGTCCTTAGAACATCCGGGAAAGTGCGAACCATAGTTGGGGGCAACAGTATGCTTCCCGCTCTGTGGGTCGGCGATCTGCTTACGGTCGAAGCCGGGCGAGCGGATGAAATGCGTTTGGGAGATATCGTTGTCTGTTTGCAGGCCGGGAGATTGTGTACCCATCGCGTACTGGGGCGGCGAGGCCAACACCTCCTTACGCGGGGTGATTCGAACTCGCGAATCGATTCCCCCGTCGGCGCCGAGGAATGCTTTGGTCGCGTCGTCTCGGCCGAAAGGAATGGGAGGCCCATCGCTTTGCGCTATCGGCCAATGCTATCGTTCCTTATCAGACATTCCAACCTGATAAGAAGAATATTTTACTGGACTCGGGTGCGCCAACGATCATCCGATTCGAGCGCAAGCACCTGAGTTGGCGGGACCGTTCAGCACTATTGCGTGTTGAACCAAGCCAAGGGAAGTCTACTCGGACAGGGGCTAAAGCCCGAATCGAAAGAATGCTGTTACGGCACGGCTGAAGCCGTGCCCTTCCACGAACCGCTTCATCGTGAGGAATGGGGCGAGGGAAGGATTTCCCGGTCAACCGACCCATGCGGGATTACCTTTGAAACCCTGAAACCTTGAAACTATGAAACCTCGAATCCCAAAAGGAAAAGGCCATCGAGATTTCTCTCAACTGGCCTTTATTAATGCCGGCAACTACCTACTCTCCCACACACTTTCGCGTGCAGTACAATCGGCCCAGCGGGGCTTAACTTGAGGCGCTTAGAAGGCGTGAGGGAGCCGCTCTTCGGCGACCGGGAGCCTTCTGCCGAAATCCTGAGCGTTCTTCGCGAAGGATCTCCCGCAAGCAGGAGGTAGCCAAGCTGGATCAGGAGGCCTCAGGGGCTAAAGCCCGAATCGAAAGAATGCTGTTACGGCACGGCTGAAGCCGTGCCCTTCCACGAACCGCTTCATCGCGAGGAATGGGGCGAGGGAAGGATTTCCCGGTCAACCGACCCATGCGGGATTACCTTTGAAACCCTGAAACCTTGAAACTATGAAACCTCGATCCCAAAAGGAAAAGGCCGTCGAGATTTCTCTCAACGGCCTTTATTAATGCCGGCAACTACCTACTCTCCCACACACTTTCGCGTGCAGTACAATCGGCCCAGCGGGGCTTAACTTGAGGCGCTTAGAAGGCGTGAGGGAGCCGCTCTTCGGCGACCGGGAGCCTTCTGCCGAAATCCTGAGCGTTCTTCGCGAAGGATCTCCCGCAAGCAGGAGGTAGCCAAGCTGGATCAGGAGGCCTCAGGGGCTAAAGCCCGAATCGAAAGAATGCTGTTACGGCACGGCTGAAGCCGTGCCCTTCCACGAACCGCTTCATCGCGAGGAATGGGGCGAGCGAAGGATTTCCCGGTCAACCGACCCATGCGGGATTACCTTTGAAACCCTGAAACCTTGAAACTATGAAACCTCGATCCCAAAAGGAAAAGGCCGTCGAGATTTCTCTCAACGGCCTTTATTAATGCCGGCAACTACCTACTCTCCCACACACTTTCGCGTGCAGTACAATCGGCCCAGCGGGGCTTAACTTCCGTGTTCGGGATGGGAACGGGTGGATCCCCCGCGGTATGATTACCGACAACTCGAAGCAGCTTCTAGCTACTAGCTTCTAGCTATTAGCTTGAATCTCCGGCGCAAACTTCATTGCGACCACAGAAAGACTCGTCGCTGCAAACTTGATCTGTCGGCTTCCGCCCCACCGTCTGCGCCCATTGGATCGAGCTAGCAGCTAGGAGCTAGAAGCTGTTTTCAAGATAGCTTGAATCTTCCGGCGCAAACTTCATTGCGACCACAGAAAGACTCGTTGCTGCAAACTTGGATCTGTCGGCCTCCGCCCCACAGTCTGCGCCCGTTGGATTGAGCTAGCAGCTAGGAGCTAGAAGCTGTTTTTCAAAGATCGTGAGGTTCGATACCTCACAACTGAATAGATTGGGTGTAACTTACTTTCTTCTTGCTTTGTTCCGATTTCAGTTACGAATTACTTCGGCTTTTCGTCGGCGCGAAGCTCTTGTCGCGCTCCTTGGTATTGCTCAGGTTCTAGCTAACAGCTAGGAGCTAACAGCTAAGAGCTTCTTCTGCACCGAGTAAATTTTATGGTCAAGCCGAACGGGCGATTAGTACTGGTAAGCTACACGCATTACTGCGCTTCCACCTCCAGCCTATCAACCAGGTAGTCTTCCTGGGCCCTTCTTATCCCTTACGGGTTGGGAGATCTCATCTTGAGGAGTGCTTCCCGCTTATATGCATTCAGCGGTTATCACAACCGAACTTCGCTACCGAGCGGTGCCATTGGCATGACAGCTCGAACACAAGAGGTTCGTCCATCCCGGTCCTCTCGTACTAAGGACAGGTCCTCTCAAATCTCCTGCGCCCACAACAGATAGGGACCGAACTGTCTCGCGACGTTCTGAACCCAGCTCACGTACCGCTTTAATAGGCGAACAGCCTAACCCTTGGAACCTTCTACAGCTCCAGGATGCGATGAGCCGACATCGAGGTGCCAAACCGGAGCGTCGATATGAACTCTTGGCTCCGATCAGCCTGTTATCCCCGGCGTACCTTTTATCCGTTGAGCGATGGCCCTTCCATGCAGAACCACCGGATCACTAAAGCCTACTTTCGTACCTGCTCGTCTTGTAGGACTCGCAGTCAACCACGCTTATGCTTTTGCACTCGTCGGCTGATTTCCAAACAGCCTGAGCGTAGCTTCGCGCGCCTCCGTTACCGTTTAGGAGGCGACCGCCCCAGTCAAACTACCCGCCTTACCATGTCCCTCTCCCGGTTCACGGGAGTAAGTTAGAACCACAGATCTCGCAGGGTGGTATCTCACCGTTGGCTCCTCCAAGCCCGAGAGCCTGGAATCAAAGCCTCCCACCTATCCTGCGCAGCAAGGGCCATAGTTCATGGTAAAGGTATAGTAAAGGTGCACGGGGTCTTTCCGTCTAGTTGCGGGCAACCGGCATCTTCACCGGCACTACAAGTTCGCCGTGTCAGTCGGCAAGACAGTCGCACTTTCGTTACGCCATTCGTGCAGGTCGGAACTTACCCGACAAGGAATTTCGCTACCTTAGGACCGTTATAGTTACGGCCGCCGTTCACTGGGGCTTCAGTTCGAAGCTTCGACTTGCGTCTGACCTCTCCCTTTAACCTTCCAGCACCGGGCAGGCGTCAGCCCCTATACGTCGTTTTCGACTTTGCAGAGACCTGTGTTTTTGTTAAACAGTCGCAGTGCGCATTTCGCTGCGGCCCCCTCGAGCTTGCACTCTACCGGGGCACCCCTTCTCCCGAAGTTACGGGGTTATATTGCCGAGTTCCTTACCAACTGTTCTCACGAGCGCCTTTGGATATTCTCCTCGTCTACCTGTGTCGGTTTGAGGTACGGTTCCCTTGTGTTCTCCTTAGAGGTTTTTCTTGGCAGTGTGGAATCGGCAGCTTTCACCCATACGGGTTACTGCTTTGCGTCTCAGTGATAGCTTCCCCGCGGATTTACCTACGGAAAACACCTTACACGCATCGACCGTTATAGCCATAGAACGGCCTGCTTATCCTACTGCGTCACCCCATCGTATAACGAAACAAGGGAGGTCCGGAATATTAACCGGATGTCCATCGGCTACGCCTTTCGGCCTCGCCTTAGGGACCGCCTGACCCTGAGCGGATTAACCTTTCTCAGGAAACCTTAGACTTTCGGCGCGGAGGGTTCCCACCTCCGTTATCGCTACTTATGCCGGCAGGGTCTCTTCTCAACCGTCCAGTAGTCCTCTCGGTCTACCTTCAAACTGTTGGGAATGCTCTCCTACCACGCATGGCTGTTACACCATGCATTCGCTGCTTCGGTAACAAGCTTAAGCCCCGTTAAATTGTCGGCACCGGACCGCTTGACCAGTGAGCTATTACGCTTTCTTTAAAGGATGGCTGCTTCTAAGCCAACCTCCTGGCTGTCTGGGCGTTCCGACTTCCTTTCCCACTTAGCTTGTATTTTGGGACCTTAGCAGGCGATCTGGACTGTTTTCCTCTCGACGACGAAGCTTAGCCCCCGCCGTCTGACTCCCGGATTGGTTGTTCTATGGCATTCGAAGTTTGATTGGATTCTGTAAGCTGGAAAGCCCCATAGTCCATTCAGTTCTCTACCACCACGACAAATCATCCGAGGCTAGCCCTAAAGCTATTTCGGAGAGAACGAGCTATCACGGAATTTGATTAGCCTTTCACCCCTACCCTCAGCTCATCGGAGCTTTTTTCAACAAACACCCGTTCGGCCCTCCAGTGGATGTTACTCCACTTTCAGCCTGGCCAAGGGTAGATCATCCCGCTTCGCGTCTATTCCTGCCAACTGGATCGCCCTATTCGGACTCGCTTTCGCTACGGCTCGCTTTCGCTTAACCTTGCTGACAAGAATAACTAGCCGGCTCATTATGCAATAGGCACGCGGTCAGACTTTCGGCTTGCGCCGCATAGTCCTCCCACCGTTTGTAGGCACACGGTTTCAGGTACTATTTCACTCCGCTCACAGCGGTTCTTTTCGCCTTTCCCTCACGGTACTGGTTCACTATCGGTCAGAAGCTAGTATTTAGCCTTACGGAATGGTCTCCGTAGCTTCCCGCAAAGTTTCTCGTGCTCCGCGGTACTCAGGTATCGACTTCGAGTCTGGTTCGTTTTCACCTACGTGGCTATCACACTCTATGGCCCCTCTTTCCAGAGGGCTTCGGTTAACGACCAGATTGGTAACTCTACTGTTGTCGACCCTACAACCCCGGTAGAACCCGAAGGTCTTACCGGTTTAGGCTGTTCCGATTTCGCTCGCCACTACTCTCGGAATCGAGGTTTCTTTCTTTTCCTCCTGGTACTGAGATGGTTCACTTCCCAGGGTTCGCTCGTGCGTGACTATGGATTCATCACGCCGTACGGAGGGTTTACCTCCGTGGGTTTCCCCATTCGGAAATCCCCGGATCAAAGCCTGCTTGCGGCTCCCCGAGGCTTATCGCAGCTTGCCACGTCCTTCTTCGCCTGCTTCTGCCAAGGCATCCACCATGCGCCCTTAGTAGCTTGACCATAAAATTAACTCGACACACTCAAGAAAGCTTCTAGCTCCTAGCTGTTAGCTACTAGCTAAAACACAATCCCGAACACGCCGCTTCAACTCTATGGGCCTAGTTTGCCTGCTCATCGCGCGCCAAACTCCTATTAAGGTTTTCGCGCCCCAGCAGGCATATATCAGGCACTCATAAAAATTTACAACGCCTTGTAATTTGCCCAATCTATTCAGTTGTCAAATATCGTCCTCGTGTAGAAGCTGCTAGCTCTTAGCCTCTAGCTATTAGCTAGAAACCAAGATCAACAACCTCTCACTCACCCCGCCTCAGCGGGTATGGGTCTTACTAGCCCCAGAGTCGTGCAAACTCCAGAACTCCTCCAACCCAATGTTCGACGCCAATCACTTGACGCCCAACATCGGATTGAATCCTCACTCGATCGCTCTCGGTTGATTTGGTGGAGCTGACCGGGATCGAACCGGTGGCCTCCTGGTTGCAAACCAGGCGCTCTCCCAGCTGAGCTACAGCCCCAACCGCAGCTATTAGCTCTTAGCCGTTAGCTCTTAGCCAAAGGATCGGTTTAAGCTAAAGGCCAAGAGCTAATAGCTAAAGGCTGATCTTGGTGGGCCTGGATAGACTTGAACTATCGACCTCACCCTTATCAGGGGTGCGCTCTAGCCACCTGAGCTACAGGCCCGGTTTTCACCGAAATTCCCGGAGCCCAGTTTAGCAGCTTTGAGCTACGAGCTTGTGAGCCTTGAGCGAACCAAAGTACTGATCGCTCCCAGCTCGAAGCTCGTCGCTCGCGGCTCGAATTTTATTCGAGGACAAGGTTGAACGTGCGCTCCAGCTAAGCCGGAGCTGACCATCATGCGAACGGAAACGAGAAAGAGAGGTCCGAAACGAGGCTCCCGTCTCTCCTCCCAGGTTATGTGAGGAAGGACAGGGTACACGGCAACATCCTACGCGTGTTTAAACTCCATGCGTTTCGCAGATCGAGATCCTTACAGAAACCGATTCGCAAAACGGAGTCGCGTAAGTGCCGTGACGTTCTCTCTTAGAAAGGAGGTGATCCAGCCGCAGGTTCTCCTACGGCTACCTTGTTACGACTTCACCCCAATCATGAGCTGTACCTTGGAAGGCTGCCTCCTTGCGGTTAGCACACCTGCTTCTAGTACGGCCCACTTTCGTGATGTGACGGGCGGTGTGTACAAGGCCCGGGAACGTATTCACCGCGGCGTTCTGATCCGCGATTACTAGCGATTCCAGCTTCATGGAGTCGAGTTGCAGACTCCAATCCGAACTGAGGTCGGCTTTTTCCGATTAGCTCCCCCTCACGGGTTTGCGACGGTTTGTACCGACCATTGTAGCACGTGTGTAGCCCTGGACATAAAGGCCATGAGGACTTGACGTCATCCCCACCTTCCTCCTGGTTATCCCAGGCAGTTTCACTAGAGTGCCCGGCTTGACCCGATGGCAACTAGGGATAAGGGTTGCGCTCGTTGCGGGACTTAACCCAACATCTCACGACACGAGCTGACGACAGCCATGCAGCACCTCCGCAGCAGCCTTTTAAGGGGAAGGGATATTTCTACCCCGGTCCACTGCGCTTCGAGCCCAGGTAAGGTTCTTCGCGTTGCGTCGAATTGAACCACATGCTCCACCGCTTGTGCGGGCCCCCGTCAATTCCTTTGAGTTTCAGCCTTGCGACCGTACTCCCCAGGCGGATTGCTTATCGCGTTAGCTGCGGCACAGCAGGATTGGGTACCTGCTACACCAAGCAATCATCGTTTAGGGCTAGGACTACCAGGGTATCTAATCCTGTTTGCTCCCCTAGCTTTCGCGCCTCAGCGTCAGTTATGGTCCAGTGCGCCGCTTTCGCCACAGGTGTTCCTCCCGATATCTACGCATTTCACCGCTACACCGGGAATTCCACGCACCTCTCCCATACTCCAGCACCACAGTTTCGCCTGCAGGCCCCGGGTTAAGCCCGGGGATTTCACAAGTGACTTGTGGCACCGCCTACGCGCCCTTTACGCCCAATAATTCCGAACAACGCTCGCACCCTCTGTATTACCGCGGCTGCTGGCACAGAGTTAGCCGGTGCTTCTTCCACCAGTACCGTCATTATCGTCTTGGTCGAAAGGAGTTTACGCCCCAAGGGGCTTCATCCTCCACGCGGCGTTGCTGCGTCAGGGTTTCCCCCATTGCGCAAAATTCCCCACTGCTGCCTCCCGTAGGAGTCTGGACCGTGTTTCAGTTCCAGTGTGTCCGTGCGCCCTCTCAGGCCGGATACCGATCTTCGCCTTGGTGGGCCGTTACCCCGCCAACTAGCTAATCAGCCGCGACCCCCTCTTCCAGCGCATTGCTGCTTTGATCTTGCGATATTATGCGGTATTAGCCTCGGTTTCCCGAGGTTATCCCCCACTTGAAGGTAGGTTAGTCACGTGTTACTCACCCGGTCGCCACTGTACTCATGGATTGCTCCACTTTCTCGTTCGACTTGCATGTGTTAGGCACGCCGCCAGCGTTGATTCTGAGCCAGGATCAAACTCTCGTTTGAAACCTAGTTCGCCTACCGACGGGTAGAAGGTAGGCTGCCAACTCCATCCGCTCGAAAGGGATGTGTTGGCGACCACTAATGCCCCCGCTAAGAGGCACAGCAGTCTATCTTGTGAGATCGTTTCGGACTAATGCCCGAATCCGCTCTCTCACGACTGGCACGTTCAACCGAGTTGTCAAAGATCGAATCGCCTTCCGCCTGAGCGGCGCGCATTCGGTCTAGACGGACTCACTACGAGAGTGAATCCGGCTGTCCTCGAAACCTTTTAACCATATCCTCCGCGCGATACCCTGTCAACCTGCACATCCCACAGCATTTACACATGTTTTCCACATGAGCAAAGTGCCGGATTGGGACGCGAGATGCGGGGAGCACGTTTCAAAGTTTCGCAGGTTTCAGAGTTTCAAGATCTTTGAAACCTTGAAACTTTGCCACCTTGAAACTTTGCGGCTCGGCGCGCAACGGTATGGCCTTCCGCTTGGGATCTACAACGCGCCTATTTTTGGCGCACGCCGAAGCGGAAGACAGAAAATTGAGAAAAGAACTTACCTTTGGAGGTCCTTGCTTTGAAGGTACCCTTCAGAAACCTACCAGTGTTTCCGAATCAAGTCCCGTGGCCGGGACGACTTGAGAACTCACATTCTCTGAAATCTTAGATGCCGGGCCGACGCGAGAGATTCACACAATAACGCCCGACTGCCACACTTTGCTCTCGGTGTGATTGTTTATACCAGATGAATAAGAAAAATTGCAAGAGGCAATTTGAAAATTGCGTAAGTTTACTGAAATGATTCCGGGAAGCCCGCGAAATATCGGCGGTTGTGGGATTCAGGGTGCATGGCGAGCCCTCGTCTGGGAGGATCAACGAGCGCCTTGTCGCTCAGCAGCTAGGCTCCCCGCGAGATCGCGCGACTCTACAGAAATCGCGACGGATCAGCCGCGAAGCGGCGCAAGAATCCAGCCCACGGCGCAAGCCGTGGGAGGCAGCGAGAATGATCACCAAGCCCCGGAGGGGCGAAAGAAAACGCAGTCGATTCAAGATTGGACCGCGAGTCGATCGCGAATCGCGTGAGTTTTCTTTCGCCCCTTCGGGGCTTGTGCGGTTGGATTGGGTCTTGCCTCCCACGGCTTGCGCCGTGGGCTGCATTCCTTCGCCGCTCCGCGGCTGAAATCCCGGCCTAGAACGGCTCCTCGATATTCTCCAACAAACCCGCGGCATCTGCTCCTGCGCTGCCTTCCTCGACTTCGGCGCGCTTGAACGTTGCATCCGTCGCGAACCTCGGAACTCAGCTTGGCGTGGTGGTTTCTTTCGCCCCTCCGGGGCTTGTGTGCGGGTGTCGTGGCTGTCTTGCCTCCCATGGCTTGCGCCGTGGGCTGTATTCTTTCACTCCTTCGGAGCTTGGCTTTAAATCACTCCCTACGACGACTCTCCTGCACTCACTCTGAGTTGATTTTCTATTCCCGATTTGAATTCGAATTACGGCGTTTGTGACATCGGTCACCGCGCTTTCACCCACTCCATCCACACAATCGGACGTCGACGGATCAGCGCGCCGAGAACATAAGTCGACAGTTCGCAGTATCAGGCAAGTTCACGGTAACCGATAGGTTCGCGGCACGCTCGAGTTCATGGTACGCACGAGTTTGCCGTGGACGCCTTCATCGGCACGCATGGAGCCGCGGAGCGGCGGAAGAATGCAGCCCACGGCGCAAGCCGTGGGTCGCGTCGAACCAAGAAGCAGTCAAGCCCCGGAGGGGCGAAAGAAACATGTCCCACACATCCGGCAACATCTTGCTTCACATGATTTTCTCGACACGCGGCCGGCTACCGTTGATCAAATCGGATTTCCGCGCCGATCTGTTCGCCTATCTGGGCGGCATCATCCGCGAAATGGACGGAACGGCGCTGATCGTCAACGGGACCGCTGACCACGTGCACATGCTGCTTCGGATTCGCCCCGCGCAATCTTCCGCGCAGATCGTGCGCGTCGTGAAAGCTAACTCCTCGCGCTGGGTGCATAAAAAATGGGATTCACACTTCGCCTGGCAGACCGGGTACGGCGTATTCAGCGTGAGCGAATCGAATGTTGCGGCGGTAACGAAATATATTGCAGAACAGGAAGAGCATCATCAGAAGCATTCGTTTCAGGAAGAGTTTGTTGCGTTCCTCAAGAAGAACAACGTTGCATACGATGAGCGATACATCTGGGATTAATTTCTTTCCCGTGGAGGACGATCATCACCGGCCCGCAGCCGAGCCGGTCGCGGAACCTGCCGAAGACCAGCCGCGGAGCGGCGAAAGAGTGCAGCCCACGGCGTAAGCCGTGGGTGACGGCGAAAGAAAGATCCCCCAGCCCCGGAGGGGGCGAAAGCAGACATTTGCCTTGGGCGAGACGCCCCCCGATCTTCTCCACCGCAGCCGAGCCGGTCGCGGAACCTGCCGAAGACCAGCCGCGGAGCGGCGAAAGAGTGCAGACCACGGCGTAAGCCGTGGGTGACGGCGAAAGAAATATTCCCCAGCCCCGGAGGGGGCGAAAGGAGACATTTGCCTTCGGCGAGACGCCCCTCCGATCTTCTCCACCGCAGCCGAGCCGGTCGCGGAACCTGCCGAAGACCAGCCGCGGAGCGGCGAAAGAGTGCAGCCCACGGCGTAAGCCGTGGGTGACGGCGAAAGAAAGATCCCCCAGCCCCGGAGGGGGCGAAAGCAGACATTTGCCTTCGGCGAGACGCCCCTCCGATCTTCTCCACCGCGGCCGAGCCGGTCGCGGAACCTGCCGAAGACCAGCCGCGGAGCGGCGAAAGAGTGCAGCCCACGGCGTAAGCCGTGGGTGACGGCGAAAGAAAGATCCCCCAGCCCCGGAGGGGGCGAAAGCAGACATTTGCCTTCGGCGAGACGCCCCTCCGATCTTCTCCACCGCGGCCGAGCCGGTCGCGGAACCCGCCGAAGACCAGCCGCGGAGCGGCCAAAGAGTGCAGCCCACGGCGTAAGCCGTGGGTGACGGCGAAAGAAAGATCCCCCAGCCCCGGAGGGGGCGAAAGCAGACTTTTGCCTTGGGCGAGACGCCCCTCCGATCTTCTCCACCGCAGCCGAGCCGGTCGCGGAACCTGCCGAAGACCAGCCGCGGAGCGGCGAAAGAGTGCAGCCCACGGCGTAAGCCGTGGGTGACGGCGAAAGAAAGATCCCCCAGCCCCGGAGGGGGCGAAAGGAGACATTTGCCTTCGGCGAGATGCCCCTCCGATCTTCTCCACCGCAGCCGAGCCGGTCGCGGAACCTGCCGAAGACCAGCCGCGGAGCGGCGAAAGAGTGCAGCCCACGGCGTAAGCCGTGGGTGACGGCGAAAGAAAGATCCCCCAGCCCCGGAGGGGGCGAAAGCAGACATTTGCCTTCGGCGAGACGCCCCTCCGATCTTCTCCACCGCAGCCGAGCCGGTCGCGGAACCTGCCGAAGACCAGCCGCGGAGCGGCCAAAGAGTGCAGCCCACGGCGTAAGCCGTGGGTGACGGCGAAAGAAAGATCCCCCAGCCCCGGAGGGGGCGAAAGCAGACATTTGCCTTCGGCGAGACGCGCCTCCGATCTTCTCCACCGCAGCCGAGCCGGTCGCGGAACCCGCCGAAGACCAGCCGCGGAGCGGCGAAAGAGTGCAGCCCACGGCGTAAGCCGTGGGTGACGGCGAAAGAAAGATCCCCCAGCCCCGGAGGGGGCGAAAGCAGACTTTTGCCTTCGGCGAGACGCCCCTCCGATCTTCTCCACCGCAGCCGAGCCGGTCGCGGAACCTGCCGAAGACCAGCCGCGGAGCGGCGAAAGAGTGCAGCCCACGGCGTAAGCCGTGGGTGACGGCGAAAGAAAGATCCCCCAGCCCCGGAGGGGGCGAAAGCAGACTTTTGCCTTCGGCGAGATGCCCCTCCGATCTTCTCCACCGCAGCCAATAATTGACTTGAAGGGATTTTCTTTCGCCCCCTCCGGGGCTTGGATCGGGCGTGTGACGCCACCCACGGCTTGCGCCGTGGGCTGCATTCTTTCGCCGCTACGCGGCTGTTGGTGGCCCTTGGCAGTGCGACAAGAAGTCGTGCCCCTTTTGCTTACCAGTTATCCACAGCGAATTCGACCATCCATGTGACATCTGCCCTTGCGGTCCACAGGAGCAATGTTTCAAGATGGCCAAGCCGAACAGTGGAGGCTCGGATATAAATGGCGAGGCGTAAGTCTTTATTCGGCAATATTTTACGTGTAAGTCCAAGCGGCTCAAGATTTTACGGGAGCCCGAGCATGCCTCCATCCCGTAAATCCCTAAGAATCAATATTTTAGATTCCGGGAGCGAAAAAATGGTGAGAGTGCCGCTGCATGCAAGTCCAATGTTTCCAATATTTTGCCCGCAAAATCTTGAGCCCGTTAGACTTATAGCCGGTTTTCCGCTAACTCGATGATTCCAATAGACCGCCGAGGGGAGGGGTACCGCCCAAAAGATCGTCAGGCCGTCGGAGCGCCACATCAGTTCGACTCTCCACGTTAGTGAAATCCCGATGCCTTGGATCGTTGAAACCTTGAAACACTGAAACTTTGAAACCTTGAAATGGAACGTAGAATCTTCCGGATGACTTTTGGGGAGCAATATCAGGTTGGGATCCGGCACTTCAATGCGCGGGAGTTTTATGACGCGCATGAAGTCTGGGAGGACGTGTGGCGCGAGTCCCACGGGATCGAGAAGCGCTTTCTGCAGGGACTGATTCAGGTGGCGGTGGCGTTGCATCATCATTCGACGGGAAATGTGGTGGGAGCGTGTTCGCTGATGGCGCGGGCGCGGCGGAATCTCGAAGCGTGTCCGGGAGAGTTTGGCGGAATTCGGTTGGCCGAGTTGCTGGCGGCGTTGGGAGAGTGGCGAGAGGCGGTCGTTCGCGGCGAAAGTGAAGCGAGGATTCCTTCGATCGGCGAGCTTACATAGAGCTGTCTCGCTTCACTTCGTCGAGCTTCGCTCGACGGACAGCCGAGGGCGGCTGTCTCCACCTTCCCACATGGACCTCGTTCTACGGGAATTCCAGGGTGACAAATTTGGCGGGAGCTTTGCTGGTATTGGTGACCATGTGAGTGAGTCCTCCAGCCACCCATTTCGTCTCGCCTCGCTTCATGGGGAATGTGACTGGAGCTTTCCCGGTTTCGTCGCTGCGCAGTTCATAGTCGGTGAGAGCGACGACGAGGTGCGGTCCGGCGTGGTGGTGCGCGGGGATCATGCCTCCGGGCTGGAGCTCGAACTCGGAGACGCGGACGCCGTCTCTCACGAAGAGAATTTCTTTGGTGCCGCCGTGGAGGATTTCGAGGCCGCGGGTTTCGTCCCATTTGGCGGTGGAGTGGCGGAGCTTGTCGTCCCGAAGAAGTTCGATGGTGAGGTTGCGGAAGGGCTGCGCTGAGCTGCGGACGACGTGGGCGAAGGGGCCGGAGAAGAATCCGGCCTGGTCAGCTTCGAGTTTCACGGTGACGGGATCCTTGCCCGCGATGGCGTTGACGATCTCCGCGGGGCCGAGCATGACGTAGATGTAGTCGTGTGCGTGGCGATGCAGGAGCGTTTCGGACTGCGGCGGGACGTCGACGTTGAAGACGCGGACCTGGTCGTTGGCGAGGACGAGGTGATGGTGAGGCTCGGCGGTGATGTCGACTTCAGGAGCGGATTGCGCGGTGAGGAACGTGGTGAGGAGCAGGACGAGTAAGAGACGGGTCATCGCGGGGATTGTAGCATCGCCGTCTCGCTGCGCTCGACGGGACGGACGAATGCGTCCGTCCCTACGTGAGCTGCGCTAGAGGGCGAAGTAAGTTTTCTTGTGGAGCCAGCTGTTTTCGTCGCCGATGACGATTTTGTCGGGCCATTGCGGGATGGTGTTGATCAGGAGGCGCAGGCCCGTGGCATCTCTGGGCACGTTGAATTCGAGTTGAGTGGTGTATGAATCGGCGGGCTTGAGCGGGGTGAGCAGCGGAGTGCCGGCGGTGGAGACGGGAGCGTATTCGTGTCCGGCGCCGTCGATGAGGCGGGCTTCGCGCGCGGACGGAGTGAGCGGCGCATCTTTAGGCCGATTCGGCGACGTGGTGGTTTCGTCGAAGCGCGTGCGGACGGTGACGACGAGGTGTCCGTCAGGCTGCGTGCGGGCATCGAGGACGGAGTAGGCGAGGTGGCAGTCGATCTCGCAGAAGTATTTTTCCTGTCCGTGCGCGAGAGCGGTTTCGCGGCTGGCGACGGAGAAGCTGAGCAGCAGAGCGCAGTAGACGACAGCACATCCGCCGGTGACGGTGGCCGTGATGCGGGCGAATTTAGGTTTGCGTGCGAACCAGAAGATTAAGGCCGCCGCGACGGCAACAAAGAGGCCGCCGATGGCGGCGAGGAATCCGAGGACGGCGAGCGGCGCAGGGAAATTCATGTTGCTGGCAATGGCGGTCGGCATGGTGTTAGCTCCGGCAAAGAGGTTGGGGGGAGGAGTGTTGGCGTAGGGATAAATTTCGTCAGCGATCCAATAATTTTCGAGCACGAGGGCGAAGAGCGTGCCCATTACAAACAGGGCGATGCGGGCGCGGCGGCGGGACGGGCCGGGCGCTAGAAGCTGGATGAAGAACTCGGCGAGATAGGCGGCGCTGTAACAGAGGTTGGCGAGGAGTCCGAGGACGAGGAAGACTTCGAGCGATCCGAGAGTGAGCGATGGCCGGAAATGCGGCCAGGTGAGCGCGAGCCAGAGCAGCACGACCACCGTGAGGATGGCGTTGTAGAGGATGCGGCCGTGTTCCCAGAAGCGCACGGCTTCGCGGAGTGGGGATGGGCTAGGGGTTTGGGTCGAGGCTGTCGTTGTCGTTGTCGTTGCCGTTGTCATGGTTCGGCTTTCGCTTTACCGCTTTGTGATCACTCTCCGCTTTGGCTTTTAGAGTTTCGTCGAGCTGCGCTCGACGGACGGCCGAAGGCGGCCGTTCCCACATGCTTCGGAACTTAGTTGCAATGTTCTTTGTCGTGCAAAGCCTGTGGGCAAAAAAATTTGCGCTCCTCTTTTATTTATCTTCGCGAGTGACGCGGATCCATTCTTCCATTTGGTCGAGATACTCCGAGAGGGCGCGGCGGCCGGTGGCGGTGAGGCGGTATTCGGTGCGGGGGACGCGGCCTTCGAAAAACTTTACGCAGGAAATGTATTGGGCCTCTTCGAGCTTACGGGCGTGGACACTGAGGTTGCCGTCGGTGGTCTTGAGCACGCGCTTGAGGTCGTTGAAGCTGAGCGAATCGTTGGTGGCGAGGGCGCTGACAATGCCGAGGCGGATGCGCTCGTGAATCAGGCGATCGAGTTCGGGCAGTTCGGGCGCTACGGGCGCGTGGTCGCGGGCTTCTTCATGAACTCGTTCATGCGCACGCGAGCGAGTCTTCCCGCGAATACCCGATTCGGGCTTGGCGTGTTTGCCGTGCGATGGAAGAGGTCTAGCCACCGTGCCTCCGTGCGATGAGGAATCCGAAAAGGATGTGGAGGCCGCCGAAACCGGCAGCGAGAAACCAGTTGCCCCAGGCAGCGGGACCGAGGACGGTGAGGCCGCCGAGCAGCATGAAGCAGAGTCCCATGACGGGGACGATCTGGACGGAGAAGGCGCCTCCGGTCATGATGCCGGCGCCGTAGAGCAGGAGCCAGGTGGCGGGCAGGGCCGACTGCAAGCCCGCGCGGAATAAGAGGAACGTGAGGAACGCGCCGGCCACGAGCGGCGGAGCGAGGCTGAGAGCGACTTTGCGCGCGGGGCCGGAGAATAGCGGCAGGCCGCGGCGGTTCGCCTTCCATGTGCAGGCGAGTAATCCGATGGCGACGGCGAGAAGACCTTCCGACAGCCAGACGCGAAGCCAGGCGAATGGAGATGCTTGTTGCGCGGCGAGCCACGCGGCCGCGAGAGCGGTGAAGCCGAGAAGAACCTGTCCCCAGCCGGAGACGGCCGTGAAGGCGGCGGAGCGCTCCATGGTATCGCGGATGAAGCGAAGGTCTTCGATAGCGCCGGGGATGACTTCGGGAGCGGTGCGTGACGAGCTGTCGGACAGCTTTTGGTCCGGGCTTTTGTCCGAACGTTTATCCGAACTGGGGCCCGTTGTGCCGAGTTCCGAGGAGCGACGGAAACGCCGGATGCGATGCGGCCGCGGGTCGAACATAGGGATAGATTAACTCCGCTTACAGATAGTGTCAAGTACTTTGTGATGCAAAGACTAAATCGATTTTGCGGAACTGCCACCCTGAGAGACTTCAAGAACTGAAGTCAAAATCCCCACTCTAGCCGCAAGAGGCGCGGCTAGAATGGGGCACCCTTTAGACCTTCTTAGGCTTTCTCAGACTCTCTCGCATGGAGAAATTTAAATTCTCCACCCTCGCGCAAACTGCGCGAGAAAGCGGGGCACTCTGCTCGATATAATCGTTGCGGCGGATTCGTCGAGGAGGACGCGTGGGGGCTTGGGGTACGGGAAGTTTTGAGAATGACGATGCGAGGGATTGGGTTGCGGGGCTGGGGACCATGGCTCCCGAGGATCTGACGAAGATTTTTGCGCGGGCGGCGGATGACCCGCAGTATCTGGAAGGGCCTGCGGCTTATGTTACGGTCGCGGCGGGAGAGGTTGTTGCCGCTTTGAAGGGGGCGCCGGGTGCGGGAGTGCCGGCGGCGGTGGTGGAGTGGGTGGGGAGGCATCCGGGGGCGTTGACGGCGGGGCTCACGGATCTTGCGGGTCGGGCAGTGGATCGGGTGCGGCGGAATTCGGAGTTGAAGGATCTTTGGATGCAGGCGGACGGGTTGAATGAGTGGATTGCGGCGATCGGCGAGTTGCAGGGGAGGATTGAGGGGTAGGGCAACCACGGGGGCTAAAGAGACCGCGTGAGAACTCATCTTGTAGATTTGGAGTGACAGCACCGGCGATTTTAAGCCGCGGAGCGGCGCAAGAATACAGCCCACGGCGAAAGCCGTGGGTGCAAGTGGGAAATGATCCAGCCCCAGCGGGGCGAAAGATCAGTTCTCACGCGCTCTCTTCAGCCCTTCGTCATCCGCGCATTACGCGGCCCTGAAGGGCCGCTCTTGCACGGCGCTGTACGCGAGCAGGCACCGCAGGCGCTAAAGCGCTTCCAGAAAAGCGGGGCCTTATCGCTGCGCTGAAAGCGCTGCGCCACCCAAAAGCGCGTCTTTCAGTCCTCGATAAAATCTCTCAATCATTCCTCCTTACTTTTTACGCGGCACTCAAGGACCCCGCCCTTCGCGGGGACGACATTTGCGGTCCTTTCTGCAACTTATCTCGCGGTTGCTTCGTACACCCTATTGGGCGGGCGGACCACCTTCCGGTTCGGCCGCGGCATCCAATTAATTTGCCGGACGAGTTCATCCGGGGCCTAGCGTCCGAAGTTTCGGCCAAATTTAGTTTGGCGATCCAGTAACAATCGGCGTTTTCTAACGTCTTCTATTTATGCGCACAATCTGGGATATTTTCGCGCAAATCTTCCGCAACCTGTGGGCGCACAAGCTGCGGTCGTTCCTCACCATGTTCGGGATCGCGTGGGGCGTGGGATCGCTGCTGCTGCTGGTGGGCGTGGGCGAAGGATTTCGCTCGGGCAACAAGCGCGAACTGGCGGAGTTCGGCCGGAACATCATGTTTATTTTTCCGGGGCGCGCGCCGGCGGTCGCCGGAAGCATGAATTCCGCGCGTCCGTATCTGCTGACGTACCAGGATTACGTGGACATCCGCACCCAGGCGCCGCATGTGGGAATGGCGGCCCCGCTACTTTCGCGCAGCGACCTGCACCAGGTGAGCGAATTCGCGAGTGCCGGGGTCGAGATCCTGGGCACGGAGCCGCAGCTGAACGAGATCAGCTTTCTGCCGCTCAGCGAAGGACGCTGGCTGAATGACATGGACGAGTCGCAGAGGCGCAATGTGATTGTCCTGGGAAACGAGCTGAAGAAGACGCTGTTTCCGGGGCGACCGGCGGTGGGCGCGTTCATTCTGCTGAACGGGATCCGGTTCGAAGTGATCGGGGCCATGCCGCATCTGGGCCGCGGCGACAACACATGGCTGAACATGCGCGGCTACATTCCGTTCACGGTGATGGCGACCAGTTTCCCGCTGAAGGGCGAGAGCCACCAGAATTCCATTTCGTTCGTGGAGTACCAGCCGTACACCACGGCGGAGCACAAGCTGGCGCAGGACGATGTGCACAAGATCATCGCGCGCAATCATGGGTTCGACGTCAACGACGAAAATGCGTTTGACGGATGGGACTCGATCCAGGAGTCGAAGATGGTGGGAACGATCTTCGATGTGATGAATATGTTTCTGGGAGCGGTGGGCATGGTGACGCTGGCGCTGGGCGCGATTGGCGTGATCAACATCATGCTGGTCGCGGTGAGTGAGCGGACACACGAGATCGGATTGCGGAAGGCGCTGGGCGCGACCAATCGCAGCATTCTGTTTCATTTTTTTCTGGAAGGATTGCTACTGACGCTGGGCAGCGGTGTGCTCGGCATGGCCCTGGCGGGCGGCTTGATGGCGCTGATGGGTGGGATTGAAGGGCCGGGAGGATTCGATCCGCCGAAGCTGGTGCCGATGTCGGCGGTGTTGGCGATTGGGAGTTTGACGCTGGCGGGCGTGGTCGCGGGACTTTATCCGGCGCGCAAAGCGGCGATGTTGCAGCCGGTCGAAGCGCTGCGGCAGGAAGGGTTCTAAGGGGATTCATGTTTCGCGATCTGTTTCAGGAAGCGTATGGCGCGATGCGGCACAACCGCCGCAGGACTGCGCTCACCATGCTGGGCATGGCCTGGGGCATCGCGACGGTGGTGATGCTGCTGGCGTATGGCGATGGATTTGGTAAGGCGTGCGCGAACATTTTTGCGAACTTCGGCAACAAGCTGGTGATCGTGGTGCCGAACCGCACTTCGATGCAAGCGGGCGGACAGAAGGCAGGAATGGTCATCCGCTTCACGCTGGATGATGTCGACGCGCTGACCACGAATTTGCCGCAGATCACTCACATCACGCCGGAAGTCAGCAAGCAGGCGAGCGTGCAGTACGACACGCGGATCTTCACGTGGGGAGTGACGGGGAATTATCCGAATGTGGTCGATGTGCGGTCGCTCAAGATAGGGCAGGGGCGGTTTTACAACCCGGAGGATGAGATCCAGCGGGCGCGCGTGGCGGTGATCGGGTCGGAGGCAAAGGACAAACTTTTTTCCGGACGCAACGCGCTGGGCGAACACATACGGCTGGACGGGCTAAGTTTCGAAGTGATCGGGGTGCTGCAAGCCAAGATGCAGGAGGGGAATGACGACATCAACCGCGTGATTTATGTGCCCTTCACCACGATGAGCGATTTGAAGAATACGCATTATCTGGACACGATCTGGTTCACTTACCAGACGCCGGAGTACGAGAGCCTGGCGCAGACGGTGCGGGCGATCATGTCGACGCAGCACAAATTCAATCAGTCGGACCAGCAGGCTGTGTTCGTGTTCAACCTGATGACGCAGGTACACCAGTTCGAGATCATCACACTTGGCTTGAAGATCCTGATGGGATTCATAGGGACGCTGACGCTGGGCATTGGCGGCGTAGGGCTGATGAATATCATGCTGGTGTCGGTGACGCAGCGCACGCGGGAAATTGGCGTGCAGAAGGCGCTGGGCGCGCCGCGAAGATACATTCTGATGCAGTTCCTGGCCGAGGCGATGACGATCACGGCGATCGGTGGCGTGCTGGGAGTAATCCTGGCGTACGCGGTCGCGTTGTCGGTGGGAAGGCTCACGCTGTACAGCGCGTTTGCGAAGAATGGCGAGGCGGGGGATATCCGGCTGATTATTGCGCCGGCGACGCTGATTGCTTCGACGGTGATTCTGGGAATGGTGGGATTGGTCAGCGGAATGATTCCGGCGTTTCGGGCGTCACGGCTGAATCCGATCGAGGCGCTAAGACACGAGTAGGGTCTTGAGAACCCTGGTGCTCCAGAGTCAAAGTCTCAAAGTCAAAATCAAGAATCAAAAACCCCACCCTCTCGCAAGCTGCGCGAGAAGGGTGGGGCACCCTTTTACTTCCTGCTTCCCTTACTTTTCTCGCCTCGCCACTAGTTCTTGATCTTTTCCTTTTCTGCGGCCATTTCAACGCCACTGGGGTTCGCCGGGCCGTTACGGTCTACTAGCCTGGCGAAATCCTGCGACTTGAAGGGATAGTCTTGGGTGGACTCCTGCGCGGCCGGGTTCACCGTGATGTCGACGCGGCGGTTGTAGGCGTACACAATCGTCTGCAATTTCTGCAGGGTTTTATCGCGCTCTTCCGCACTCAGGTCAGGGTCCTGCTCGACTTGCTGTTTGACCTGATCGGCGGTCAGGTTTTGTTCATCGCCGAATGCGCGGGTCTCGATGTTGCCTTCCGGGACTCCGTGTTCCACGAGAAAGCGCTTGGCGAGTTCCGCGCGCCGTTCGGAGAGCGGTTGATTGTAGGACTGCGGGCCGCGCTTGTCAGCGTGTCCAGAGAGAATGAGGTGAGCATCCGGCTGCGTGGCAAGATACTGTTGGAAGGCCGTAGCGATGGAGGTCAGAGCCTCCTGTTCGCTGTCGAGCAGAGCGGCCTCCTTCTTGACCGATCGCGGCCGGTCGGTCGGGAAATATACGCTGCGCATCGAGAGTTTGACCTCGGGCCGTTCAATCGAGCCCACGATGTGGAGTTCGGCCGTTTTGGTTTCGGTTCCCCCGCAGCCGTTCGTAGCATTCAGCGTGTAGGTCACGGTTTCATCGATGGTGCCGGGGTCGGTCTTAGTGGGCGTGATCTGCAAATCGCGGCTTCCACTGGGACTGACGGAGCCCAGGGGCGTAATCGAAACGCTCGAGGCGTTGTCCGCGGTCCAGTTCAAGGAGGCTGGGTCGTTGACCAGGACTTTGTCTCCGACGCGCTTGTAGTTGATCACGGGTTGCGAGAGTCCAAGATTCGCGGCGATCGCAGTGTTGACGTTGACTGTGGCCGTGGAGGTTGCGGTGCCGCCTGGGCCGACCGCCGTCAGGTTATAAGTTGTAGTCTGCGTGGGCGAGACGCCTTGCTGGCCGGAATTTGCGACGCCGCCCACCGGGGTGATCTCGACATGGCCGGCATCGGTAGAGGTCCAATTGAGTTGCGAAGCCCCACCGCAGTTGACCTGAGCAACAGTGGTGGATAACTGGGCGGTCGGTTTGATGACAGCGACTGTCGCACTGGCGGTGCCGACCTTGAAGCGGGGAATGGAGGACAGCTTCTCGCCACGCGGCCACTTTACGGTCTTGCGAACGCCCTTCGGGACATCGATAACTACGCGCTGATTCACAGGAACGTCGACCGATCCGGTCCAGACTTCCTTGTCCTGGGACAGGACGGAAACCTGATAGGTGCCGGGTGGGACGACAAGCTCCTGCTTCCATGCGCGCTCGTTATTGAATTCGTCGCCATTGCCGACGAAGAAGTCCGGAGTCTTACCGTTGAGCAGAATGGCATCATGGTTGGCGCCCTCGATCGTCATAGAGCCGAAGGGACCCGGAACGGTTCCCGCGACAGGGGTGAGGCTGACCTCGAGCTTCGTCGTCTTACCCGCGGTAATGGTGACGGTCTGGATAGACGGAGCATAGCCGTAATTGACCAGTTCAATCTTGTGGTCGCCAGCGCTGAGCTTGAGAGTGTGATGCTTGCTGGCCTCGCTGATTGCACGGCCGTCCGCGAAGACAAACGCCTGCTGTGGTTTGACGTGAAGAGAGAGCTTGCCGTCTTGGGCAAAGGTTGGGATTGCACCGGCCAAAACCAGAAGGGTGGATAGCGAGCAGCGGTATAACTTGGTTCGGGTCTTCATACGAACTCCTTATCGCGGGCGGGGGCGATTCATGTAGGTGGAGATAGATTCCTCTATAGCGCCGACAATCAACGTTGAGCGGAATCACCTTCCACTTTTGAAAGGCCACACTTGCCAAGGTCTACCTGGTTAAGACTAGTTCAGCACGAGGAAGGGTCTTTGGCAGCTGTTAGTTTTGACAGGTACCCGTGGCGGGACGGAAAAGGCGCCTCCTCGGAAGAGTGACCTTACAGGCGAATGTCGGGAGTAGTGTAGGTTCGCCGTTGAGAGTCTTTCGGAATGTCATCGTGTGCGCCTGGCGATAGCCGGGTGAGGGACCGTACGTCAGCGGAAGGCTGTGACGTAATCGCGAGGAACGCAGGTTCTGCGTGCAGGGTGCCAGTCCTAGCCGACCGCCGTGGAACGATATCGCGGCGTACGGTCGGCGAGCTTCGCGCTCGCCTCAGGATGACGTCCTTGTGAGACTACGGAAGATTCAATCTGCATCACTTCCAAATTTCTTGCAGCTTGCCGTGTAGAGCTGGTACAAGTTACAGTTCTCAAAGTTGTCTTTGGCCAATGAACATCAACGCAGGAAAGGGTTGATGGGAAGATGACATTCGAGGTCAAAGGAAACAGAGAGTTCGCTCCGATGGCTGCGAGAATGGAGCGCGAGAAACCTGGTGGTGCAGTTGCCGCCATTCGAGGCGACCAGCGTGGAGAAGTGGCGCTCTGACAGCCGGCTGGGAACAGAGGCGGCTGCCACCAACTGCGAACTCGGGAGCAAGGACAAATCATAGGGGGAAGTATGCAGATCAGCTTTGCGCGGACACGCGACCGGAACGACGACTCCATCCGTTTTCAACCCATGGAGCGGCTGCAGGTATATCTCTTCGGAGCCACAGTGCTGTTTGCCTCGTTTGGGATGGGAGAGGCGGTATACCGGCTCTTGTTCTCAGAGTTTGATGGCGTGACGGATCGTATTCCGGTAGAGGCTCTATTTGGTTTGGTCTTCGCCTGGGCTGCTACCCGGTTCGTGGGCAACGTCTACCGGAATCGCAAGAAGAGGGCGGCGCGGCTCAACTTCATTTGGAAACGGAATCATCAGATACGCGGGGCTCTCGAAGGAATCACTCCGCTGGCGCACCCGGCGAAAAATCAACAATCGATCAGAGTCATTCGGGAAGAAGTCGAGAACATTGAAGGGGCGCTGAAAGAGATCCTGCCGAGCTAGGATCCCGTCTGATACGGGCAGGCAAGCGTTCCTCCAGATGCAGACTTTCGTAGAAGCCTTCGCGGGCGCGCGCCCGCAGCGCTGATTCGCACGCCTTCGCGCACGTCATTCGCCGACAGAGCCGGTCGAACTACTTGGAGAGGAGGCCGAAGACGCCGACTCCGGTGGTGGTGCCGACATAGACCTTGCCATTGGCGATCATGGGAGTGACGTATTTGTTGCCCGCTCCAAAATGATCGCGTCCGCCGGACGCCTGGCTGGTGTTGTAGAGCTCAACGAGAGTCGAGGCGTTGTAGGCGTGGAGGACGGCTGGGTTGCTGTTTTCTACGGCCCAAACGATGGCGTTCTGACCTGCATTGCCCGAGATGCTGGGAGTGGCGCCGGGATAGCCGAAATAGTTCGAGGTTTTAGCCAGCGGAGCGGTAAGGAGCTTCGCATTACTAAATTGAAACTTGAGGATCGGGGAATTGATCGGGCCGTAGAAGACGTTGTTGCCGAATGCGGCGGGAGTCGAGAAGATTCCGTTGGGTAAGACGCCCTTGAGTTCCTGGTAAATATTGTTCCCCTGGGAATTGAACTTCCCCATGTTGGTGGCGTTGACGACGTACAGGTTGGTGTCTTTGCCTGCGCCGATAGCGAGCTGCCAGACTTTGCCGTTGTTATCGGTCTCATTCACCAGAATCGTGCCGCCGGAGCCGAGATCGACGTCATTGCCGTTCTCGTAGGACTCATTCGCCATCTCGAAGTAGTCGGAGACGGTCAGCCCATTCTTGGTGTTGAGACGAAGAAAGGCATTGCCGAAGTCGCTGTTTTCGGGGAAGTGAGACGAATTAAGAGTGGAGTCAAAGACTCCGTTGGCATCGAGCAGAAAGATGTAGCCCTGGCTGGCGGCCATGCCGGCGCCGGCGCCCCAGATCGCGCCTTCATTGCCATTGGGAGTCAGGTTCAGAACCGTGGTCTGCGTAAGATTGGTGATGTCGTAGCCCATGATCCATCCGGTATAGGGGCGGAAGTCGCAGTGCGAGGCCCATGCGAGGTACACCGTCCTGCCGACGATGAGGAGGCCGGAGCGCTCTTTGTATTGGGCGGGATCGAAGATGACATAGCCGCCGGAATTGTTGTCGCCGGTGCCGGGATACTGGGCCGAGATGTCGACGGGGCCGTTCAGGAGTTCGGCGCCGTTGGTGGCGTCGAGCGCGTGGAGGCGTTGATGATAGTTACCCGAACCGTCTTTCGACATGGCAACGACGTAGATGACGGGGTGTGCAGTCTTGGGGCGAACGATGACGGGAGTCGAGGTGATTCCGATCTCAGGCGTGACCTGGGAACAGCCGCGATCGTCGGAAGTGGTCTCGCCGGGCTTGAGAGTCGTGATGTGCCAGAGATTCGTGCCGGTGTCGGCATCGTAGGCGTAGACGGTGCCGTGCTCAGTGGCGACAATAAGAAGATTGTGGGAAACGCCGGAGATGGTCACGGCAGACAGGTAGAGCGGCTCGGCATCGACCAGGCCGTCGGCAGGGACGGTGAAGAGCTTTCCGAACGAAGCGGCGTTCACGTTGGCCAGCGTGAGGGTAGTTTCTGCGTTATCGAACCCGGTGCGGGTATTGCTGTTGTGGTAGGTCAGCACGTCCTGCGAGCGACCGGGAAGCGCGCATGCGAGGACAAGCATCATGAGTGCCGGGGTGCGGAAGAACGAGCGGACCGAAGGGACTTGCGCCAGAGGCATTGACAGGATCTCCGAGGATCGGTCAGGGGTGACCGGGGGTTGATACAGACTACAGGGAAACTAGGAACGCGGGAAGGGGTCTTTGGTTAGTGTCAGGCGTCGGAAATCAGGAGTGATGGGCACGGGTCCGAAAATGACAGAGTTTGGTAAGTTGCTGATTGGCTTGGGTTTGGTTCTGATTGTGGCGGGAGCCATCGTTATGTTGCTGGGGCGTACGAATCTGCCTCTAGGACGGCTGCCGGGAGACATTGTCTATCGCGGGAAGAGCACAACGTTTTACTTTCCGCTGGCGACGTCGGTGGTGGTAAGCGTTGTCCTCTCGATCATTCTTTATGTGGTGGGACGGTGGAGAAGGTAGCCCTCAGGGGATCGTTCCGCGAGGAATGACTCGCAGTCCGGACCGTCATTTGACTTCGATATCGTCAGCCGTTAGATTGCTTGGCGACGGTTGTGTCAGACCGTCGTTCTTCTCGATCTTTGTGATGTTCGTTCGGAACGCGCGTCTTTGCCGCTAGGCGAAGACAGGGAAGCGGGTGAAAATCCCGCGCTGCCGCGCAACTGTAAGCGAGGAAACTGCCGTCGGCCACTGGGAGAAATCCCGGGAAGGCCGGGGGCGAGACCGGATCGTGACGATCCTTACTCGCGAAGCCAGGAGACCGGCGCGATCCGTCTACTTCAACCTCTTTCGCGTGAAAAGGAGGAAGTATGCGCGTACGTGCTGGCGTTCTTCTTGGAGTCGTTCTCTGTTTTTCCCTTTCCCTGGCTGCAGTCGCGGCCGATCTCAAAGTTAAAGTGGTGGATCCACAGGGGGCCCTGGTCGCCGGCGCGCAGGTGTCGCTGATCGGTAAGAGCGACGGCAGAATTCTGGGCACGGAGAGCACTTCCGCCGAGGGCATAGCGATCTTTCGGATGCCGAGCGGGGGGCCGTACCAGATTCAAGTGCTGGCGCCCGGCTTTGCGGCGGAGACGATCGAAGTCTCATCCCAGGCGGAAATCGATGTGAGCCTGCGCCTCGCGACTGCTTCGGAAACCGTGGTGGTGAGCGGAATGCGAACTCCTGTGACCGCGGATGCAGCGGGAGCGGACGTGGACTCGCTGAGCGCCGCGCAGCTGGCGACGATCCAGCCGATTGCGGCGAGCGATGCAATCCGGTTTCTGCCGGGAGCGATCGTCAACGATGCGGGGCAGCGCGGAGGACTAACGTCGCTGTTCGTGCGTGGCGGAGAGTCGCGTTACAACAAGGTAATTGTGGATGGAGTGACGATCAACGAGCCGGGAGGCACGTTCGACTTCGGCACGCTGCGGCTGGATCAGGCCGACCGCATGGAGTTTGTGCGGGGCGCGCAGAGCACGCTCTATGGCTCGGACGCGATGACCAGCGTGGTGCAGGTTTGGACGCGCCCTGGGAGCACGCGAGTGCCGGAATTAACATTCGGCGCGGACGGCGGAAATTTCAGCACGGCGCGAGGCTATGGAGCGCTGGCGGGCGCGCGCGGGCGCTTCGACTACAACGTGTTCGGCAGCCAGCTCAACACCAGCGGCGATGGCATCAACAATTCGTATTCGGATTCGCTCGAGGGCGCGAATGTCGGCGTGCAGCTCAACGACCAGATTTCCCTGCGCGCGCGCTTTCGGCACTCCAACAGTTTTACCGGTGTTTCAGGAGAGTGGGAGTTCAATGGCGCGGCGCTGCAGCCGCCCGATCCGGACGACTGGTCGCAATTGAACAATCTGCTGGGAAGCGTGGAGCTGGCGGTGACGGGGCCGTCGCGATGGCAGCATCACTTCACGGGGTTCGATTATTTGTATCGCTACCACGAATTGAACCTGAACGGAGATCCGGACAGGATTTTCGACTTCCCTTCCAACGAAGTGGATCACATCAATCGCGCGGGATTTGAATATCAGGGCGACTATTCGGAACGCAGCTGGGCGCACACGACGTTTGGATACCGGGTCGAGAACGAGAACGGATACGTGGGCAATCTCGCTTACGGGGCGCAGACGCACGGCCAGCGGCTGAGTAACGATCTCTACGGGCAACAGGCGGTGACGTGGAAGACCCTGTCCGCGATCGTGGGCGGGCGCTTCGTACACAACAGCGAATACGGGAACATCGGAGTGCCGCGGGTCGCGCTCACCTGGCAGGCGCTGCGCGGGAACGACATTTTCTCAGGAACGCGGCTGCGTTTCTCGTACGCGACCGCCTTCAAAGAGCCGCGGCTGGAAGAGACGTTCAATGGCATCCCTCCCGACCCATACAACATTCCGAATCCGGGACTGAGGCCTGAGCACACGCGGGCGTTTGAAGCGGGGATCCAGCAGGAGTTCGAGCAGGGGAAATACGTCTTCACGGCAACCTACTTTAACAACCTGTTCCGCGACCAGATCAATTACGTGACCGTGGACTTCGTCAACTTTGTAGGCGAGTACTCCAACGTGAACCAGGCTCTGGCGCACGGGACCGAAGTGGGAGTACAGGCCAAACTGATGCCTCGATTGCTGCTGAACGCGGCGTACACGTATACATCGACGCAGATACTGGAGAATCCGGCGCCGATCAATTCCCTGTACGACCCGGGACAGCCGCTGCTGCGGCGGCCGAAACATTCGGCGACGGCATTGTTCTCGTATCTGGGGACGCGGTGGGGAGGAAGTCTGGCGGGCAGTTTCGTGGGGCCGCGGCCGGACTCGGATTTCCTTGGCTTCGGGATCGATCATGCGGCGGGATATGTGCGCGTGGATTTCGGCGGGTGGTACGCCGTGCGGCCGCGCATCACGTTGTACGCGAATGTGGAGAACGCGTTGGACCGGAGCTATAACGAGGTCGTTGGGTATCCGGCGCTCCCGATCAATTTCCGGGCAGGGATGCGGTTTCGGATCGGCGGAGAATAGGGGCCTGACGGAAGATCATCTCTTGCTACCTTCAACGTCCAGTGATAGAGTGCTGGCCTGTTCGCGTCGCACTCCCCTTTTTCAATCGTCAGAGAGTTCGCATCTACCCAGGAAGAACTATGGTTGAAACCTCAAACAAGCGTGTGTTGAATCTCGCACTGCTTTTTCTCACTGTAGCTGTGTCAACTATTTCAGCTCGCGGTCAGAATTTTTCTACCCTGTACGACTTTACTGGATATAGCGATGGACAGCTTCCCGTCGGGGGATTGCTGGATAGAAATGGCGTACTCTACGGCACCACGCAAGAGGGAGGGTCTAATAGTGCAGGCAGTCCCGCGGGAACGGTTTTTGCTTTGGATCTTACCAGCGGCAAGGAAACACCTCTCTATACTTTTGCCGGAAGTTTCAACCATCCTGACGGCGCCTTTCCGTCCTCCCGTTTAGTCGCAGACGGCAAAGGGAACCTGTACGGAACCACGCTTGGAGGCGACAATTTCAGCGGCATTTGCCTGGCGGAAGGCTGCGGCATCATCTTCAAGATCAGCCCGAGTGGTACAGAGACGATCTTATACACCTTTACCGGTGGGGCCGATGGATTCGCCCCCAACGGGATCATCTTTGGCAAAGCAGGCCATCTTTACGGTACAACACAGAAGGGCGGCCAGGGTGGCCCGTGTTGCGGTACAGTTTTCAACCTCGCATCCAACGGGACACTTACTACGCTCTACACCTTTACTGGCGGATCAGATGGGCAGGCTCCTGCCGGGGCCCTAACGTTGGATAAGTCCGGCGATCTTTATGGCGCCACCCTCTATGGCGGCAACTTAACGAACTGCATTACTTCATCTTCTCCCGCCGGGTGTGGTGTGCTCTTCAAAATCGGCACAAACGGCCAAGAAACCGTGCTCTATGCGTTTACCGGTGGCGCTGATGGCGCGGCGCCGAATGGCAGTCTGTTGCTCGATTCCAGCGGTAATCTCTATGGCACGGCTTCCAGCGGCGGTCGGCCCACGTGCAGCAGTCTCGGCTCTTACCCAGGTTGCGGGGTAGTGTTTGAGTTGGAGTCCTCAGGAACCCAGAAGGTGCTGTACACGTTCGGTGGATCCGCCAAAGGGGACGGGGCTAATCCCAACCCGGGCCTGGTGACGGACGGCGCTGGCAATCTCTTTGGGACGACTTATCACGGAGGTACTTCGAACGATGGCGCCGTCTTCCAACTGAATGCGAAGGGGCTCACCCTGCTGCACAGCTTTAACAAGAATGTGGATGGGTGGCTGCCGTGGAGCGGTGTTATCCGAGACGCCAAGGGTAACCTTTACGGGACCACCGGCGGAAGTAACACCGGTTGCCCCATCGACGCTTTTGAGGGTGCCTGCGGCACAGTGTTTAAGGTAGTAGCTCCGCCACAGATTACGAAGTTCGCACCGGCGGGCGGCCCCGTTGGCACAACGGTCTCTCTGAGCGGAATAAGCTTCTCCCAAACCACGGACGTGACGTTCAACGGCGCGGCAGCGACCTTTACTGTGAAGTCGGACAGGTTGGTCACTACAGTCGTGCCGGCTGGAGCGGCAACGGGCAAGATCGCCATCACTTCCCCGGGCGGCAGCGTCACAAGTTCCATGACGTTTACGGTGACTCAGTAACGGGTTCGGCATTCGCCAGCGACACTCAGTAACTCCCCGATTCAGATGAGGAGGTGGATGCGATGACACGTCGGGCTGGATTTGCACTCCTGTTGTTCGCCTTCGCCGCTTTCGCTTCGCGCTGGGTCCTGTCTCAAGAAGCCACTCCAAGCGAAGGCCACGCCAAGGTCTCCAAAACGTCTTGTGAGTTTCCTTCGTGCGTTCAGAAGGTTTTATATTTTTCAAATATTTCGCAGCCAGTTGATTTGCAGGATGTGGTGAACGCGATCCGCGTGATCGCTGAGATTCAACGCGCGCAACAAATTCTTTCGGGCTCGATCATCATCGTCGAGGGCACAGCCGAACAGGTGGCGCTGGCCGAAAAACTGGCCGCTGAGATCGATCGCGGCAAGCGGAGGTTCGGCGGGCTCGGGTACCACATTGACATCAAACTCCAGGAGTCGGGCGACAAGAAGTTGCGCTCGCATACCTATTCATTCGTGACAGAGGCGCGACAGGCCGCCACAGTCAGCATCAAGAGACGGGTGTCAGCACCGGTTTCCAAAGACCCTGCGTCCGACACCCAACCGCCCGCCGATGCCGGTAATTCCCGTAACATCGAATGCCGCATTCTGATCGAGAATGAGCACGCGGTCGAAATGAGTGTGGAAGCGGAATTTGCCGGTGATACGACAAACGATGCGAGCGCCGGAACTCCGCCATTATTCCGAATCAGACAAAATGTCACGGTTGAACTGGACAAGCCAACGGTCATCAGCAGGATCGACGATCCTGACGGCAACCACAGCTTCACGGTTGAACTGACTGCCAGCCGAATCAAAGACAGGCCGTGAGGCTGCGGCGGTAGATCAACTGGCACGCGCGGCAGCATGCCGAGTTCGTTCACAATGAGAGCGGGGAACAAGATCTGCATGCGACGCGCGCACACGGTCCGTATTTGGGGCTTGTTTTTGCTGTTGCTGAGTGGAGTCGGAGTCAATGGCTCAGGTCCGCGCGCTTTGCCCGCCTCCGATTCCACACGGTGGCGGGCGGATCACCACATGCACTTGGCTTCCGCTGAACTCTGCCGACTGGTGGGTGAGTGCTTGAATTCGAATCATCCGCCTTCGGTTCTCGCTTCGGACGCCGTCCATGCCCTCGACCAGGCCAATATTTCCAAAGGCGTCGTCTTGTCCTGCGCGTATCTGTTCGGACTGCCCTCGCTCCACCTCTCCTCGACTGAAATTGCGCAGCGCACTCGACGCGAGAACGAGTTCACGGCAGAGGAGGTCGCAAAGTATCCGGCGCGTCTGGTGGGATTTCTGTCGGTCAATCCTCTACAGAATTCCGCGATCGAGGAAATCCGGCACTGGAAAGGTGGCGGTCGTCTGGTTGGCCTTAAGCTGCATTTCACGGCGTCTGGAGTGGACATCAGGAGTAGAGCTGACCGCCGCAAACTGGCTGCCGTTATTGCGGAAGCTGCTGCCGAACACCTTCCTATGGTGATTCATATCGGAGGGGGAAAATTCGACGCGGCCGATGCAGAGCTCTTTATTCGTGACGTGCTGCCCCACGCGGGAGAGTCATGGGTGCAAATTGCCCACGCTGGCGGAGGTCTTCCCCAGGTAGATGGAAATAACGTGGGTGTACTTCGCGCCTTTGCCAACCACATTGTTCAACACGATCCAGTAACCAGTCATGTCATTTTTGATCTCTCGTATGTGCCTGCGCCGGAGGAAGATCGCCAGGCCGTTTCGGACTTGGTCCGGGAGGTTCGACGGATAGGCATCCGCCGATTCCTATTTGGATCCGACTTCAATGTTCTGACTCCCCTGCAGGAAATTGAGGACTTAAGCAAGGCGGGGTTTACCAAAGAAGAGTGGGAGCTATTGAGGACTGGTTGCGCTCCCTGGGCATGCTCATAACGGTAGAACGAGGGCTCTGTCGCGGATCGAAATTCGCCACGCCCGTGATTGAACCGGCGCTAGAACCGAGCAGACGCAATGGCACCCTTGCCAGCAGCAACGGCCTTGGTCAGGCGTAGAGGAACCGGCGGTGTTCGTGGCTTCGCCAGAGGCGGAGGCAGTAATTCAACTGACTTTTTGCGGCGCGCGGGGCAGGGGCATGGCAGAGGCGATTTTTGCGCCGAAGTATTTGGTGCGGGCCAGGAGCAGTTTTTCGATGTCGACTTCCTTCAGAGGCTGCTGGCGGCCGAGCAGATGCGTGACCAGGGCGATCTGCGCGAAGTGCTCGACGGTTTCCATTTTCATATAGGCGTGTTCGAGCGTGTCACCGTAGGTGACGACGCCGTGATTCGACATGAGGATGGCATCGTAGGTGGGAACGTAGGGCTCGAGCGTCTGCGCAAGTTCCGACGTGCCGGGCGTGCCGTAGCAGGCCAGCGGAATGCATCCCAGGCCCATGACGACTTCGCACACCAGAGGTTCCGTAAGCGGGATGCCGGCCGCGGCAAAGCCGGTCGCAGTCGGCGGATGGGCATGGACGATCGCCTGAACGTCAGGACGCATGCGGTAGATGAGCAGGTGCATGCCGATTTCGCTGGTCACGTTGCGGCGTCCAGCGACGTGCTGGCCGTCGAGATCGACGATGACCATGTCGGGCGCTTTCATGGCACCCTTGCTGACACAAGTCGGGGTAACGAGGATGCGGTCCGAGTCGAGCCTTACGGAAAGATTGCCGTCCATGGCGGCGACGTAGCCATGCTCGTGAAGCATGCGCCCGTAACGGACGATTTCTTCCCTATGTTTGCGTTCCGTAGGCATGGTTACCCTTGGGGGAGACGAAAGAAGCAGATTGCAACTCGACCTTCGCATAGTACCAGCAGGCACAGCCCGAGACAATCCAAATTTCCAGAAAAATCGGCGCATTTGGCCTGTTCCGCGGGGCGCGAATGGAGTTCGTCTCCCTATAATCGGGAGGCGTGCTGGTCTCCGATTTCCATTTCGAACTTCCCGAAGGGTTGATTGCGCAGGAACCGCTGGCGGACCGCGCGGGGTCTCGCCTGCTGCTGGCGAATCCGGGTGTGGAGACATTTGAGGATCGTCAATTTCGGGAATTTCCGGAGCTGCTGCGGCCGGATGATCTGGTGGTGTTCAACAACACTCGCGTTTTTCCCGCGCGCCTTTATGGACGGCGCGGCGGGGCGCCGCTACTGGGAGATGAAAATTCCCACTTCTCCCAAAACCGGGGAGAAATGGGGCACCCACAGGAGTTTCTACGGGGACGCATCGAAGTTTTGCTCACGCGCCAGCTGCAGCGAGAGCCGAACGAGTGGGAGTGTCTGGTGCGGCCGGGGCGGAAGATTGCCGTGGGGGAGCATCTGTTTTTCGGGGAGCAGGATGAATTGCAAGCCGAAGTGATTGCGCGTGGAGACTTCGGGGAGCGGAGAATTCGGTTTGCTCCCGTCTCGCGGGGACCCGCCCAGACGGACAGCCGAGAGCGGCTGTCCCCACACGAGCAATTCCAAGATGCCTTCTTTGGATTAATCGAAAAGATCGGACACATTCCGTTGCCGCCGTATATTGCGCGCAACGATTCGTCTGCCGATCGTGAGCGCTACCAGACCGTGTACGCGCAAGAGCGGGGATCGGTTGCGGCCCCGACGGCGGGGCTTCATTTCACGCCGGAGATTCTGGCGCGCATGCGGGAGCGCGGGATTGAGACTGCTGAAGTCACATTGCATGTGGGCCTGGGGACATTTCAGCCCGTGCGCAGCGAGCGGGTGGAGGAACATCAGATTCACTCGGAGGCATATTCGATCTCAGAAGAGGCGGCAGAGAAGTTAAGCCGGGCGCGGAGAGAGTCCCGACGAATCGTTGCTGTCGGCACCACAACCGTGCGCACTCTGGAATATGCGGCAGAGCAGGGCTCGGGCGAAGTGCAGGCGGGGACGGGGGAGGCCAATCTCTTTATTTATCCCGGTTACAAGTTTCAGGTCGTGCAGGCAATGCTGACGAATTTTCATTTGCCGCAGTCGACGCTGCTGATGCTGGTCTGCGCGCTCGGCGGGAAGGAAAATGTGATGCGCGCGTATGAACATGCGGTGGCGCAACGCTATCGTTTCTATTCTTACGGGGATTGCATGTTCGTGAATGGCCGCCGGGAATGAGACAGTCGGCGTAGTGAACTACGCGCCGGCCATAGCCACCAGAAGAGGGCGTGCCGAGGCTTCTGCGATCGGGAACTGAATCGTTACGCGCGCGCCGTGCGGCTTCACGTTGGCGATTTCGAGATCTCCGCCGCGTTTCTTGACGATGCCATAGCAAACACTCAATCCCAGGCCGGTCCCCTTGCCCACGGGCTTGGTGGTGTAGAACGGATCGAGCGCGCGGCTGAGATTGCCGAAACCCGGGCCCGTGTCCTCGACTTCAATGACCGCGCGGCGGCTGCGCTGGTAGGCGCGAATCGTGATCTGCCGGCTGCTGGACGTTCCTTCCAGAGCGTCGCTCGCGTTGTTGAACAAGTTGAGGAGAATCTGTTTGATTTCGTCCTCATCGACCGCCAGAAGCGGCAGGTCCGCAGCGATGTCGAGTTCCACCCGGATGTTGCGGGTGCGAGAGTAATACTCGCGGAGGGCCAGGACCTGCTGCACCACCGGTAGGAGTTGCACGGCTTGTGTGTCGCGCGCGCTGCGTCGCGAAAAGCGCAACAGGTTGTCGATGATGCGATTCATGCGGCGAGCTTCGCTGACCAGCTTGGCCAGCTGATCGCGGGCATGCGGCGCGGCAATCGCATCGTTGATGAGTTCACCGTATCCCATGATCGCGGTCAGGGGATTGTTGAGTTCATGCGCGAGCCCGGCGAGGGTCTGTCCGAGA
The DNA here is from genome assembly GCA_963844525.1 of uncultured Acidobacteriaceae bacterium. Lineage (GTDB taxonomy): Bacteria > Acidobacteriota > Terriglobia > Terriglobales > Acidobacteriaceae > Sulfotelmatobacter. Next base: position 140,971 of record CAWJOM010000002.1, read on the forward strand.
GCCGCCAACTTTTCCGACTGAACCAGTTGCGCGTGCAAGGATTGCAGTTCGACGGCCAGAGCAATATCGGTGGCGAGCATTTCGATGTGGGACAGTTCGAGGGCGTGAATCGTTCTGGTATCGCGCGGCGCAGACAACCGTATACAACCGAGGTAGGCGCCTCCATCGGAGCAAAGAGGAATCAATAGCTCTTCGCCGTTTCGCCATTGCGAACTGGAATCGTCACGCGGCGTTGAGAGAATTGCTTCCTCAGGATGAAATAGGTAGGAGTTCTTGCCCATAACCTGCGCTTCGGAACAAAGGCTTTTGATGTGATCCAGGGTCCAATCCCTGGTTTGCGCTTGCAGGCGGAGCAAAGAATCTTCTGGCAGTCCGCTGGAGCCCGCGACGCGCAATTCGCGCTCCGCATCTTCGAGCAGGACCACGGCCACGCTAAACGTGCTGACGTCGGTAATCGCCTTGGCAATCGCGGGGCAAATCGTATTGAGCTCGGCGCCGCTCATCAGCCGCGACGTCAGGGCGGAGAAGCGTTCCAGCCTGCGATCAAGCCGGTCCGCCTTGTGCTGCATGCCGGCGATCGATTCGGACTTATCTTCCACTACGGCGAGAACCATGCCGAGAGCCACGAAGAGCTTCGGGGTATTCCAGAGTTCCCCGGAGACGACAAGATGAGGAAAGAGGCGGTCGATCAGCAAGCGAAGCGGAAACGCCGCCCCCCAACAGATAAATCCGCCGGCAATCGTCAACATGGCGGGAGAAACCACCCGCTGGTTCCGGAAAATGAAGACTCCGGTCAAACCAAAGCCGACTCCGATGAGTGCGATCGTCCCTTCCTGGAGCGAGCCGCGGAGCGCGGCACCGGCCGCCCATGCAAAGGCAACTGAGCACAGAGAGATGGCGGTTGCGAGGTCCAGCGACAACCTTTTGCCCTCGCGCAGGAAAAAGCACGCGGCGCCGATGAAGCAAGCTGCCAGGCACAGGATGTAGGGCCAGGGCGCCTGCACGGCGTAACAGGCGCAGACTGCGTACGCTGCGGAAGGCACAGCCAACATGAAGAAAAGAACAGTCCGCTTCACGCGGTCCTCGACCACGGAAGAGACTGAAACCAGAAAAGCGACCACAGCTGCTTGCATCGATCCAGCATCGACGGCCAACAAGAGACGACTGGAGGGGCCATGATCGGGCTCCAGCAACTGCGCAAGAAAGTGCGTGAAGACCAGGGTCCAGCCGACCGTCCACAGCGTGAGGCGGGCGCTGCGCGCATGGCGCTTCAAGCACACAAAGACGATGACCAGTACGCCCGCGATCAGAAAGGTCGGAATTTTTTCGAGAACGCCCATGGATGATTGCGTACAGGGGAGGAGCATGGCACAACAGTTATCAACAGTAACCAACCGCAAGTGCGGGCACAACACCAGAACGTGCCATCGGCATGGCACAGAAGTTTGCGGGCAAGCACGGGGGTGCCATGAGGCAGTCAGGCGCGGGCCGCTTCTCGCGGGTATATTCCAGCTCGGACTTGCGCGTCCTGCACATTCGGCCCGAAATTTGGGACGGATGTTTCCGCCGTTAGGCGCGCGGGCGGGACGCCCCCGCGACAGCCGGCGGGATGCCGGCGCTACAATCGGCATAGGGGGAGTGGTCACCCACTCTCCCCTGCCACACCACCGTACATGCGGGTCCGCATACGGCGGTTCAGTTCGGTTGAGCTAGAGTGCGTCCAGCAACCGAGGAAGACCGAGCGCGTCGAAGTAAGCAATCGGAAGTGCGGACTGCAAAGCCGGGCTGTTGGCCAAGCGCCAGGGGCCATGGGGACTGCCGGCGGTTTGTGCCGCGAGGTCATGTCCGATGTTTCGCTGGCGTAGCCGAACATACCGCACCTTGCTGCGCTTCCATTGCTTCCAGATCACGGAGCGCAGCCTGCGCCGCATCCATTCCTCTAGCCGTCGCAGCACCGAGGGCGTCTGGCTGAAACCGAAGTAACTCTTCCAGCCGCGTAAATAGCTGGTGAGTTCCTTCATCATCTGTTCCAGACTGATGCCCCGCGTTCGTCGCGTGAGTTCCCGTACTCTTTGCTTGCAGCGGAGCAGAGCCTTGGGCGCGATGCGCCGTTTCGGTCTTTCCCGCCGGTAAAGCTGAAGCCCAGAAACTTCCGCTCCTGCGGTCGCGCCACCGCGCTTTTCGCCTCGTTCACCTTGAGCTTGAGCCGCCGCCGGAGGAAATTCGTCACACTTTGCATGACTCGCTTCCCCGCCCGCTCGCTGCGCCACGTAGATATTGCAATCATCCGCGTAGCGCACGAAACGGTGTTTACGCCGCTCCAACTCGCGGTCGAGTTCGTCGAGCACGAGATTCGACAGCAGCGGAGACAAAGGCCCTCCTTGCGGAGTGCCTTCCTCCACCCGACTCACCAGCCCGTTCTCCATCACGCCTGACTCCAGGATGGCTCGGATCAACTTGAGCATCCTCTTGTCGTTCACCCGCCGCGCCACCGCCGCCATCAGTTTGTCGTGGTTCACTCGATCGAAAAACTTTTCCAGATCGAAATCCACCACCCAGCGGTTGCCTGCGGCGATATACTGTTGCGCCTTGGCCACCGCCTGATGCGCCGAACGTTGCGGACGAAACCCGTGACTGTGTTCGGAAAACGTCGGGTCCCATCTGCCTTGCAGAACCTGCATCACCGCCTGCTGGATAAATCGATCCAGCACCGTCGGAATGCCCAGCTTGCGCACTCCCTCCGTCCGGCTTCTTGATCTCTACTCGTTTCACCGGGAGCGGTTGGTAAGTCCCGCTCAACAGCTGTTCCCGTATGGCTGGCCAGTGCTGCTTCAGGTAGCCCGGCAACTCCGACACTTTCATGCCGTCGATCCCCGGACTCCCCTTGTTGGCCTTCACTCGTCGTAAAGCCTGCTGGCAGTTTTCCCGCCCGCAGACCTCTTCCATCAGTTGCTCTTCTCCAGCCGGACTTTCGGTTTCGCATTTCGCCGTGAACGATTCGGTCCCTTCCCGCGAAGCCCTCGGAGCTTCACTCCTCCCCTCCCCGGTAAAGGCCAGCAACCTCTGTAGCTGGTTCTTCTGCCGCTTGTCGTTCATCGAGTCCTGCGTCCTACTCGCCGCTCCTTGCTGTTTGGGCCTTCGACCTCGCGGCCTACTATGCCCGCTGCTGACTCCCGCTCCACGGTCAGAATGGATTGCTCCACCCTCAGTCACGATGCCGTGACATGCGGCGGGTCTCCCGAAGTAAGTTCGACCGCCTTCGACGCGCAACCGCCGGATTTACCACCAGTGTGCTTGGTGGAAATGGGCTTCGCTGTCCTTTGCCAGCTCGCCCCACACCGTAGGCCTCATCATCCGGTTCTTGTTCATCGGCTCGCGCCTTTGATCCACGCTTCTTTCAGACCCCGCCTCGCGACGACGCCCTTGCGCTTCTCTAGCCCTTCACCTCCACCAGATTGGGCAGGGGACTTTCACCCCCTAGCTGTCGAACATGTTCGGCACACAAAGAAGAACGGGCACCCTTGCGGATGCCCGTTGCTGGATCCCAGGGCGGACGAATGCGTCCGCCCTACACGAAAAAGCTTACGCCCTGGCGCCGACTACTGACGGCTCGGCGGCTGGAACCGACTTCTCTTCTCCGTTGGGCTTCTGCTGAGCGGGTTGTCCGCCCTTGCGGATGTCGATGCCGCCCTTGAAGAAGGCGCCGTCTTCGATGGAGATGCGAGCGGCGATGACGTCGCCGGTGAGCGAGCCGTCGCTGCGAATGTCGACGCGATCACTGGCGGTGAGGTTGCCGCGGACTTTGCCGAGCACCACGATCTCACGAGCATTGATATTGGCGGCGACGACGCCATTGCGTCCAATGGTGACGCGATTGCCGGCCAGATTGATGGATCCCTCGACGCGGCCGTCGATGTAGAGCGACTCGGAGCCGGTGACTTCACCTTTAATGACCAGGGACTTGCCGATGGTAGCCTGATCGGCTGTAGTGGTGGTTACCGGCCGGGGCGCGACAGGCTCAGCGGACGCCATCGCGGGCGCGCTGGGGGTAGACATAGTGGGGCGCTCCGGCTCCGCAGGGCGGGCAGGAGTTTGAGGCTGATTGGTCGGCTTCCACATGGGATAAAAATCCTTTCCTAATTGGGGATCAGCGGTCACTGGCCGCACTTTCGTGACCAAAGGCGATTGTACTCCCGCGTCTCAAAGTGAGCACTGTGGAAAATCCTTTATTTTCAATCGGGAGTTCCTCTGGTGGTACGCCAGGTCTCGTCTCGAGGACGGCCGGCTGGCCCGCGGGAGGCCACATACTTTCTGCCCGGAGGGTGTAACGATTCCCGGAAAAAACTGCGCGAGCGTACCGTTCCACAGGCGGCGGGCGTTATCCTCTCAGGGTCGAAGATTTATCGAAAACGGAAACTGGAGTGGAGAGTCTAATTCTCCATTCAGCGTTGGGAATTTCAGCCGTTATGGAGCGAACAATGTCAGAACCAGCCGTAGTGAATGCACCTGTATTTACGATCGCGCGGCCTCAGCCGGGCGAATATGCGCCTTATTATGAACGCTACATTTCTCTGGTAGCCGGAACCGACATTCTGGGCACGCTCGACGCGCAACGGCGGCAGACCATGACACTGCTCTGCGGGCGCGATGAGAGTGATGGAGATTATCGCTACGCTCCCGACAAATGGAGCGCCAAAGAAGTGCTGGGGCACGTGTGCGACACCGAGCGCATTTTTGCGTATCGCGCGCTGCGGATTTCGCGCGGCGACCAGACGCCGCTCCCCGGATTCGAGCAGGATGACTATGTGAAGAATGGTCCGTTCGCGCAGGCGCCGCTGGAAGAGATTATTGAAGACTACATCGCGGTGCGGCGGGCGTCGCTGACGCTGCTGCGGAATCTGGACGAGGCCGCGTGGGCGCGCCGCGGCATAGCCAGCAAGAATGAAGTAAGCGTGCGTGCGCTGGCTTATATGATCGCCGGACACGAACTGCACCATCGGAGGATTCTGGAGGAGAAGTACTTTGTGGGGCAGTAGGCGTTTACGAACTCCTTCGCCACGGATTCACGCGGATAAGCACGGATAATTGATGGCAATCTAGGCAAATTGTCATTTCTGAGCGCAGCGAAGAACCTATGCAGTTCTGCCGGCGGCAAGAAAGTGCATAGGTCCTTCGCTCCGCTCGGGATGATAAGTGTGTTCAACTACGGCACTCATCCCAGACATGTCACAACGCGCACTCACCGAACTGCTTCGCGGAAAAGGGGCACACGCGGATCCCATTGCGTGCGTCGAGGATTTGTCCGCAGAGTTGGCGGGGCGACAAGTTGCGGGATTCCCCCACTCGGTCGGCCAACTCGTCTTCCACATGAATTACTGGATGGATTATGAGTTGCGCCGGATTTGGGGCGAGAGACCGGTGTATCCCGAGCACAGCGCCGAGAGCTTTCCGAGTGCACCTTCGCCCGCCGACCCACAGGAATGGGACGAGTTGCGGACGCGGATGGCGAATTTGCTGGCCGCGTTTGCGGAGTTGGCAAAATCTTCCCCGCAGGAATTGCAGCGCGAAATCGAGAGCGCGTACGACGGCGACAAGAAAGTTGCGGGAACCCTAGAAGCCGTGCTCTGGCAGATGGTGGCGCACAACAGCTATCACGTGGGCCAGATCGCGATGGTGCGGCGCGCGCTGGGAGCGTGGCCTCCGCGCGCGGGCGGGGACAGCTGGTAAAGAGAATTGGACTGTATCCTGAAATCCGCGTCTTTTGCGGACCGAAGGATCTGTGCAACTCGCCGCAGAGTACAAAGATCCTTCGCTTAGGATGACAAAACTGTTGGTGCGGTATGCTGAGAGCTGACGGCTGATAGCTGACAGCTCTTATGCTTTCCGATTCGATAATCCTGAAACATATTGCGAAGCAGCCCAAGCGGGCGGCGGGATTCAAGCAACTCGTGCGCGAGCTTGGGATCCGCGGCGATGAACGTCGCGAACTCGATTCCCTGCTGCAGAAAATGGTCGCGCGCGGGACGCTCCTTCCGGTGGACTCAGATCGCTATGCCCTGCCTACGGCCGCTGCCGACAAGAATCTGGTCGCGGGACGGCTCACCATGCATCGCGACGGATTTGGCTTCGTCATTCCCGACGCGAAGTCTCTGAGTCCAGCGCTCAAGGCCAAACTCACGGGCGACATCTTCATCGCGCCGCATCTCATCGGCAACGCCATGCACGGCGATCTGGTGCTGGTCGACATCTCGAATGTGCGGCCGGACGGACGGGCCGAGGGACGCATTGTGCGGCCCGTGATGCGGGCGCATCCCACGGTGGTTGGGATTTTTCATTACGCAAGCCGCGGCGGGTATGTGCGGCCCATCGACAGCAAGATTACGCAGGAAATTTTGATTCCGGCGGGGATGGAGTTTCCCTCTGTGTCCTCCGTGTCCTCGGTGGTAGAAACTTTCGAACCAGCTGAACCACCCTTCGACTCCGCTCAGGGCAGGCTCCGGACTCGGAGGACACAGAGGAAGAAATCTGTTGATCGCGTGCTGGGGGATGAAGTAGCTCGCCCTGTCGAGTGGGACGACCTTGAGGGACTGGTCGTCGATGTCGAGATCACAGACTGGCCTTCGCCGACACAGAATCCGCGCGGGCGGGTGACCGAGATTCTGGGGCGCGAGGATGATTTCGGCGTCGATGTCGAAATCACGATCCGCAAGTTTCATCTGCCGCATCATTTTCCGGCGGCCGCGCTGGAGGAAGCGCAGGAGACTTCAGCAGTTATTCCGTCGACGGAGATCGATCGACGCCGCGATTTTCGCGGGCTGTCGATTGTGACCATCGACGGCGAAACGGCACGTGACTTCGATGACGCGGTCTACGTCCGTATGCTGGAAAACGGTAACTTTGAATTGCACGTACACATTGCCGACGTGGCGGAGTATGTGACCGCGGGATCGCCACTGGATCAGGAAGCGCGGCTGCGCGGCACCAGCGTTTATTTCCCCGACCGCGCCGTCCCCATGCTTCCTCTCGAACTTTCGACCGACATTTGCAGTTTGCGGCCGCAGGTAGAACGGCTGGTGCTGTCGTGCGTCATGGAGATGGATCATCGCGGAGAACTCGTCAGCTACGAGTTGAGCGAGGGCGTGATCCGCTCGGTGGAGCGCATGACGTATACCGCGGTGAACGCGGTGTTGGAAGGCGACGCGGCCGCGCGCGAACGCTATGCGCCGCTGGTGGCGACGTTTGAACTGATGCGCGACCTGGCGCTGATTCTGAATCGCAAGCGCGAACGGCGGGGATCGATCGACTTCGACCTGCCGGAGCCCGTCATCGAATTTGACGAGTTCGGTTTGATGAAGGGCATTTCCCGGTCAGAGCGCAATATCGCGCACCGGCTGATCGAGGAGTTCATGCTCTCGGCGAACGAATGCGTGGCACACGATTTGGAATCCCGCCACGTGGCGTCACTGTATCGCATTCACGAGAAGCCAGATGCGAAGCGCGTATACGACTTTGAGGTGATTGCGGCGACGTTTGGATACTCGCTGGGAGTGGGGGCGCTGCCGATTCATCGCGTGCAGACGAAGACTGATCGGCGCGCGGCTTACGGGACAGGCAAGCGGGTGCGGGAGATCGAAGTGCCGAAGGAAGTGCACGTCACCCCGCGCATGTATCAAAAATTGACGGAGAAGATTGCTGGAAAACCGGAGGAGCGGATTCTCAGCTACCTGATGCTGCGATCGCTGAAGCAGGCGCGATATTCGGAAGAAAATCTGGGACACTTCGCGCTGGCGGCAACGAGCTATACGCATTTCACGTCGCCGATCCGGAGATATCCGGACTTGATAGTGCACCGGATATTGAAGGATGTGCTACGACAGAATCAAATTCAAAATCCCCACCCTGTCGCAAAGAGCGCGACAAGGGTGGGGCACCCTCAGATTGAAGAGAAGGCGCCGCCCTGGTCGAAGCGACGGGAGACGCCGGCGACAGGCGAGCCCTTGGGTGGGCCGATTGGGATTGAGGAACTGCACGAGATCGCGGAGGAATCGAGCCGGGCGGAGCGTCGGGCGGCCGACGCCGAGCGCGAACTCATCGAAGGCAAGAAAGTGAAGTTCATGCAGGACCGCGTAGGCGAGGATTTTGACGGGCTGATCACCAGCGTCACCAAGTTTGGATTTTTTGTCGAACTTACCGATTTGTTCATCGAAGGACTGGTGCCTCTGAACACTCTGACCGACGATCGGTACACCTATCACGAAAACACGCGCGAGATTATCGGGCAGCGATCGCGGAAGATTTACAGCCTCGGGCAGAAGATTCGAGTGCTGGTGGACCGGATTGATCCGGTAGAGAAGAAGATTCAGTTTGCCGTGTTGGAGGAGGAGCCGGTACGGCCGAAGGGCAAGCGGAAGAAGCGGTAGGTTAGAAGGCGCGTGATCGCAACTCGCCGGCTTTGCCGTCGGACAGCCGAGGGCGGCTGTCTCCACATAACCATCTCTGCTGTCCGTTAAACCCCGAGGGCCTTCTGAATTTCGGCGGCGATTGCCGCCGTCAGCGCTTCCATCTTCTCTTTCGATTCGGCTTCGACCATGACGCGCGCCAGTGCTTCTGTTCCCGAGTAGCGGACGACTACGCGGCCGTTGCCGTCGAGTTCGCGTTCGGCGTTATCGATTGCCGCCTGCACCGCCGGAATCTGCGTGAACGGAGTCTTCTCGCGGACGCGCACGTTCTGAATTTTCTGCGGAAATACTTTCAGATCGCCGACCAACTCCGCCAGCGGCTTGCCCGCGCGCACAATGATGTCCATCAGGCGCAGGGCGGTCAGCAAACCGTCGCCCGTAGTGGCGTCGCAATCACGAAAAATAATATGTCCCGATTGCTCGCCGCCGAGCGTGGCGCCGGTTTTCAGCATCTCCTCGAGCACATATTTGTCGCCGACGTTGGCGCGCAGCATGCGAATGCCCGACGCCTTAAGCGCGATCTCCAGGCCCATGTTCGACATGGTTGTGGAAACGACGGTGTCGGCCTTCAGCTTTCCTTGCGCGTGCAGGTCGCGGGCAGCAGCCAGTAGAACGCCGTCGCCATTGACCACCCGGCCGGATGCGTCACAGAACAGCGCGCGGTCAGCGTCACCATCGAAGGTCACCCCCAGGTCAAACAGGCCGGGCGATTCTGCGACGATCTTTCCCAGCGCCTGCGGGTGCAATGCGCCGCAGCCTTCATTGATGTTCCTTCCGTCCGGCGAAATGTGGATGAATGTCGCTTGAATTCCAAGGCTGCGAAATAATTCCGGGGCTTCAGCAGTGGCCGCACCGTTGGCGCAATCGACCAGCACGCGCAACTTGCGCAGGTCGGATGACACATCGTGGGCCAGCGCCTTCACATAAGCGTGACGCAGGTCAGCCTCGCCGGGTAAGGACGGCTTCGGAACCTTGAGCGCTGTATCGTCAGCAGCGGAAGTATTTTGCAGGAGAGCGAATATCTCCTGTTCGATCGCGAGCTCGCGAGCGTCGGTGAGTTTGAAACCATCGCCGGAGAAAACTTTGATGCCGTTGTCGGTCCACGGATTGTGCGATGCAGAAATGACGACGCCCGCGGCCATAGCGCGCGAACGCGCAAGGTAAGCGACGCCGGGGGTGGTGATCACGCCAGCGCTGTGAACATCGACGCCGACAGCTGCGAGGCCTTCGGCAACGCGGTCGGCGATCCATCCGCTCGATTCACGCGTGTCCTGTCCGATCACGGCCTGGGCCCTTGCGGCGGTGCGCACCAGATCGTGGCCAAGAGCGCGGCCAATCAAGTACGCGCTCTGCTTGGTGAGCGGGAATTCTCCCGCAACACCGCGAATGCCGTCGGTTCCGAATAGCTGTCTTTGCTGGCTCATAAAAGCAGTCGAAGAGGATGGAACTGGAACTGGGGAACTGGAACTAGAAATGATAAATGAGGACAGCGGAAAGCGCTCAGTGTGCCGTGGCGCTTCCTACTTTCTGCACAACCACGGTCACTCGAATTGACGTAGCCTGTAGCACCTGCACCAGAGGATCTGAAACATAGACGTTCGTGGTGAAGACAGCACTGCCGCGGGTGCCGGTCGCATCGATAGGATCTGTAGTTGCCGCGTCGATGGTTTCTACCAGATGGCGGGGGCCGGTAATGGTGATACGCGGAGGATCGGCGTCCACTTTGACAATCTGGTCGCCGTTGGCAAAGTTGCCCGTCACCCGCGGATGAATTTCGACTTCCCGGGTCATGCGCGTATCGAAGGCAAGATGCAACTGGCTGGGAACGACCTGCACGACGCTGATGTCGCGCGGATGGCGCACTTGCTGCGATGTGAGGTCGAAGGTGCGTTCCCCCGATTTGACCCCGGCCAGATCGATTTCCGCATGGACTTCGTTGGCCTGCAACTGGCGGATGACGCGTTCCGGGCCGCGTACGCGGATCTGCGCTTCCTGGATCGACTCGGAACTGATCTCCAGTTGCGAGGGAAAATGCTGAAAGACAATGGGTGCGTGCAGCGCGACTTCCGCAGGTTGCTCGTCTCGCGAAATCAGAAACCACAGCCCGGTGGCCAGAACCAGAGAAAGCACCTTCAGTCCTAGATTGTGAAACAAGGAGTGCTGGACGAATCCGTTCATGGCAGCGGCTCCGCTTGCGCGCCGGATTCCGTTTTCTGCTGCGGCGCAGAATCATGCAGAGGAGAATCCATCAGCGCGTCCGATTCGTATTCGTTGTGATTCGGAATCGACGTAGGCAGCGTGACAGGCGCCATGTAACGGCGCAACTCGCTGCTCAAACGTGCCCGCAGTTGCTCGACGGTCAAGTCCCGTTCGATGTTGCCGCCGATCGCGAGGCTGATCGCGCCGGTCTCTTCGGAGCAAATGACGGCAATCGCGTCAGTCTCTTCGGTGATGCCAATGCCGGCGCGATGCCGCGTGCCGAGTTGCGTCGAGAGCAGCGGATTCATGGAAAGCGGGAGAAAGCAGGCCGCGGCGGCGATCCGGTCTTTCTGAACGATCACGGCGCCATCGTGCAGCGGAGCGCTGGGGCGGAAAATTGTGGCTAGCAGATCGTAAGAGAGGCGCGCATCAAGCGGCACGCCGCTTTCGATGTGAGTGCGGAGTCCGATTTCGCGCTCGATCACGATCAGCGCCCCGGTCTGGTGCTGGGAAAAAAGATTGGCCGCCAAGACGATGTCGTCGTAGGAATCGCTGTCGGCCGAAGATCCACCAAAGAACGTCAACCTCCGGCCCAGGTCCGCGAGCACGTGGCGAATCTCCGACTGGAATACGACGATCAGCGCAAACACGAGGTACGGCAGCACATGGCTGACAACCCAATTCAGCGTGCTGAGTTCGCCGATGCGCGCGAGATAGAAAGTGACTGCGACTACGACCAGTCCCACGAGCATGGGAACGGCGCGCGTGCCGCGAATCATGATCAGGACTTGATAGATAAGCAGGGCGACAAGGAGAATATCGAGCGCGATCCACGCGGCTTGCGTCCATGACGTGATGACTGGCGTCACTCGAATCGCTCCTGGTGCAGGTGGAATGTCGAAAGCCCATTGTAATGCAGCGGTGATTTCCAGCTTTGTCGTTCTGACAAACTTTTACATCGATCGCTCAGGTTGCCGATCGGAAAAAGTTCATCCCTCCTTGTTCGTGACCGCAGCGCGAATTTCGCCATGCGCCAGGCGGGCCGAAATTTCGTCCCCGACATTCAGACTCCCTGCATCTTTTAGGAGCTTGCCCTCGGAATCGAATACCAGGGCGTATCCGCGCTCCAGAATCGCCAGTGGAGACAGCGACTGGAGCGCAGTTTCGAAGCGCTCACTGCGCACGCGGCACTGGAGCAACACGTTGCGCATTATGGCGACCAGGGCGGCGGTTCCGCTGTCGAGTTCCTTGCGCATCCCTGAGAGCACCAGGCGCAAATCGTAGTGACGCACCGCGGCCGAAGTCAGCTCCCAGCGTCGGCGCATCCGCTCGAGCAGATGGCGCTCGGCAAGTTCCATGCGGTGCGCCAGGTCGTCGAGCTTCTGCTGGCGCTGGCGAATCAGTCCCATCATGCGGGCAAAGGCGCCATGCTGCGCCAGTTCGGTCAAGGCCTGGCGGCCCATCAGAAGCCGGTAGCGCATGGCACGACTGAGACGCTCGTGCAAAGCGGCGGCATGATCTTCGACTTCCTGGCGCGAGCGGATGACTAACTCCGCCGCAGCCGATGGCGTGGGTGCGCGGAGGTCCGCGACGAAATCGATGATCGTGAAATCAGTTTCGTGACCGACGGCGGAGATCACGGGGATCTCTGACGCAGAGACGGTGCGGGCCAGCGTTTCGTCATTGAAAGCGGCCAGGTCTTCTGCGGAGCCGCCGCCGCGCGCGACGATGATGACGTCGACATTATCGTGCTGGTTGAAGAAGCGCACGCCGGCGGCGACCTCTTGCGATGCGGCGTCGCCCTGCACCTGAGCGGGATAGATCAGCACATTCACGGAATGATGGCGGCGCTGGAGCACGTTGAGTATGTCGCGCAGCGCCGCGGCCTGCGCCGACGTGACAAGTCCAATGCGCGAAGGAAGGCTGGGGATGGGCTTTCTACGCTCGGGCGCGAACAAGCCTTCAGCTTCGAGCTTGGCTTTGAGCTGCTCGAACGCGAGCTGTAGCGATCCGGCGCCCTTGGGTTCGATGTGCTCCGCGGAAATCTGCAGCTCGCCGCGGTCTTCGTAGACAGTCACACGGCCACGGACTACTACCTGCATGCCGTCCGCCGGGCGGAAGCGCAGCAGGCGCGCGGAGGAGCGAAACATGACGACCCGAATCTGGGAGTTGCCGTCCTTGAGTGTGAAGTAGAGATGTCCGGAATCGGGGGCGCGGAAGTTCGAGATCTCGCCTTCGACCCACGCGTCGGAATATTCGCGCTCGATGTGCGAACGGACCGAGGCGACCAACTCGCGTACCTTCCACACGCGGCGCTCGGGCGGGCGGAAGCTGAAGCCCATCTGGTCGGCAAGGGACATTGTGGGCAGTGTACCGCAGGAAGGGTGATTCAAGGACGGAAGCGGGCGATTCGCAGCGATGCCTTTCATATCCGCCGCCATACCTCGGGCTATAATCCTTGCCCATGAATCTGGAACAAAAGGTCGCCGAACTCAACAAGCGGAACCAACTTGCCGAAGAAGGCGGAGGCGCCAAGCGGCGCGAGCGCCAGCACAAAGAAGGAAAGATGTCGGCGCGTGAACGCATTGAGTTCCTGCTCGACGAGGGCACGTTCGAGGAAACCGACAAGCTCGTGACTCATCGCTGCAACGACTTTGGCATGGCCGAGCAGAAAATCTACGGCGACGGATTTGTCACGGGTTATGGCCGCATCGAGGGGCGACTGGTCTACGTCTTTGCCCAGGACTTCACCGTGTTCGGCGGGTCGCTCTCGGAAACTAATGCCGGAAAGATTGTGAAGATCATGGACCTGGCGGCGAAGATGGGCGCGCCGCTGATTGGGCTGAACGATTCGGGTGGCGCGCGGATTCAGGAAGGCGTGATGTCGCTGGCGGGATACGCGGACATCTTTCTGCGCAACACGATCTACAGCGGCGTGGTGCCGCAGATTTCGGCGATCATGGGGCCGTGCGCGGGTGGGGCAGTTTACTCGCCGGCGATCACCGACTTCGTGCTGATGGTGGACAAGACTTCGTACATGTTCATCACCGGACCGGATGTCATCAAGACCGTGACGCACGAAGAGGTCACGAAGGATCAGCTGGGTGGCGCGATGACCCACAACGAAACCTCAGGCGTGGCGCACTTTCTGGCGCATGACGATGCGGAATGTTTGTCAATGGTGCGGGAGCTGCTGAGCTTTTTGCCGTCGAACAATCTGGATGAGCCTCCGCGGAAAGTATGCACCGATTCCGTGGACCGGGCTGACTCAGCGCTCGACAAGATTGTGCCCGCGCAGTCGAACCAGCCTTATGACATTAAGGATGTGATTCATGCGGTGGTGGATGATGCTTACTTTTTCGAGGTGCAGGAGCATTACGCGAAGAATATTGTCGTGGGCTTTGCGCGGCTCGACGGGCGCTCGGTGGGGATCGTGGCGAACCAGCCGTCGGTGCTGGCCGGAACGCTGGATATCAATGCGTCGGTGAAGGGCGCGCGCTTTGTGCGCTTCTGCGACTGCTTCAACATTTCGCTGGTGACGTTTGAAGATGTCCCGGGATTTCTGCCGGGGACCGCGCAGGAGTATGGTGGCATCATCAAGCACGGGGCGAAGCTGCTCTTCGCATACGCGGAGGCGACGGTTCCGAAGGTTACGGTGATCACGCGCAAGGCGTATGGCGGGGCCTATTGCGTGATGGCTTCGAAGCACATCCGCACGGATGTGAATTACGCATGGCCCACGGCCGAGATTGCGGTGATGGGGCCGGAGGGCGCGGTGGACATCGTCTACAAGCGCGAACTCGACGCTGCGGCCAACCGAGAACAACTTCGCCGCGAGAAGATCGACGAGTTCCGTGACCGCTTCGCCAATCCATACGTGGCCGCCGACCGAGGATTTGTGGATGCAGTGATCCAGCCGCGCGAGACGCGGAAGAAGCTGATCCAGGCGCTGGCCATGCTGGAGACCAAGCGGGACAAGAATCCGCCGAAGAAGCATGGGAATATACCGCTGTAAGTGCGCCACAAGCCACGGTCGCCGCTTGCGAGACGAGGCTAGCTCAGATCTAGCTCTTTGCCGATAATGTCGTTAGCAACCTTGAGCCCTGTCTTGGCGCTATGCTTGTTGGCAGCGGCGAAGAACAAAATGAACATCAGAGATCCATTTGAGTTGTGCATCGGGAACGGATCGCTAACGGCTACAAACTCTTGCTTAAGCCGGTTGACGTAGAAATCAGTGATGATTCGATGATCCGCTGACTTGTGGATAGACTCGACCGTCTGGGTCGAATCGAGAAGTGATCGAAACGTGGTCGTGGAGTAGAATTCAGCCTCCCAATCTTTAGTCCCAAACACCGACGTAAGGCGCTCGGCCCAGGCTTTTGGCGGCTTACGTTTACGCACAAGCATTCGATTTATGGCGGAATAAGGGAATAACACCCATAGATCTACCGCACCTGTCCGCCCCAGAGCTGCAACAGCCTCCCACTTCACTGATGCGCCAAATGGGTCGAGAAATACTACGGCTCGTTCCTTTTTCGAGTTCAGGGCTCTGCACCAACCCAGCAATGCTTCGTTCGCATCTTCATTTAGTATCGTCACATTGCGGCTCGGAAACTCACGCGACAAGTCTTTAAGCTCTTTGGACTTCTCCGCATGTCTCTCGATAAAGAAGTATTGATCGAATGGAGGCACGACCTCCAGAGCCCGCCTCACGCTGCCTTTGCGAAACTCCCTTTCGTCTTCTTGCAATTGTGGAAGTAGCTCAGCGAATCCTGTCGGTTCGGGGCGCCGGAGAGTTCCAGTTCCCGCGAAAGCGTCGACGTAACTGGTGGAGTAGAACTGGGCTCGTGGGTTCTTGCTGAAGATGTTTGTGTAGGCCTGAAGGTACTTTCTTAAGACCTCGAGCTTACGCTGTGTCCAGGCACCACCGAACGAAGTTTGATAAGTCACTTAATCAGGCTCCTACTACTCAACTCTGCGTGGGCCCGAATCTTAGAGGACAATTCTCCCAGATTGCATTTGAGTTGCATATCAAGACTGATAACTAATCAGCTTCGTCTGAAACGGACTCGGTACGAACAAACGGCGAATATGGGGAGTACAATTGTGAAACACCTCCGTCGAAGAACATGACTTTTCGCAGGAATTGAAACATTGCAAGGGCGGCTCGACTCGAAACTCTATGAGTGAACACTCTCATATCGAATGGACGGACGCGACCTGGAACCCTGTGCGTGGCTGCACGAAGATCAGTCCCGGCTGTAAGCATTGTTATGCCGAGACGTTCGCCGAGCGGTTTCGCGGGGTCAAGGGACATCCTTATGAGCAGGGGTTTGATTTGCGCCTCGTCCCTGAAAAACTGACCGAGCCTTTTACCTGGCGCTCGCCCAAGCTCGTGTTCGTGAATTCCATGAGCGACCTCTTCCAGGAGGGCGTTCCTGACAGCTACATCGAAGCGGTTTGCCGGGTCATGGTCACGGCCAGATGGCACACGTTTCAGGTGCTGACGAAGCGCTCGGAGAGGCTGAACGAACTTTTGAGCGGGCCTCTGCGCTTTGCGGCAGAACAGGATCACATCTGGTGGGGCGTCAGCGTCGAAGACAAGAAATATGGTCTGCCCCGAATCAGCCAGCTGCAAGCTGCCCCGGCCAGAGTCCGATTCCTTTCCATCGAACCGCTCCTGGAAGGTCTCGGCAAATTCGATCTTTCCAGCATCAGTTGGGCGATCGTAGGTGGCGAGAGTGGGCCTGGCGCGCGGCCCATGCGGAAGGAGTGGGTGATCTCGGTGCGCGATCAGTGCCGCAAATATCATGTCCCATTTTTCTTTAAGCAGTGGGGCGGCGTGAGGAAAGCAAAGAACGGGAGACTGCTTGACGATCGCACGTACGACGAATATCCGGAGAGAATTGCGTCAGCGGTTCCGGACCGAGCGAGGTGCGCGGCGTTCGCTCAAGAGATTCTGAGTTCATTCGCCTGACGGGGATCGCGATTGGCGCGGTCCACCCCCCAGGGGCTAAAGCTCAAACGAATCCACTCGCCTTACGCGCCCGTCAAAGGGCCGCTCTTCCACGGTGGTGAATACGTTTGTGGTTCTTCGGAACCTCGGGAGACTTGCCTTCCGCAAACCTACCCCCTCGTCAAACCCTTTCCGCGTCGAATTGTGGTCCACGACATCGTTGAAAACGAGATAAAATCACCACGCCTGGGCTTACAGCAGTAAGAGACACATCGTGGAGCGTGCTTTGAAAAAGCTTCTTCCTCTGATCACAGTTTGCTTTCTGACACTTCCTCTTTTCTCGCAGACTCCGTCCACCTCAATTACGTCGCTGCCGCAAGCCAAGGACTACGTACAGAAACGGGTTTCCAGCTATGACCGCACGGGCGGGAATGGCGATGCGCGGAGCATTGCGCCCGGAGAAACTCTCACATTGTTCGACGAGGCGGGGCCGGGGCTGATCAGCCACGTCTGGGTGACGATTGCCAGCGATGATCCTCACCATCTGAAGGCGCTGGTGCTGCGCATGTATTGGGACGGAGAAGCCGCGCCCAGTGTGGAGACGCCCATCGGCGATTTCTTCGGGCTCGGGCTCGGGGACTATCACCTGTACCAGTCGCAGCCGCTATCGGTCGGGTCGGACAAGGCGCTGAACAGTTTCTTCCCCATGCCCTTTCAGAAGCATGCCCGCATCACGGTGACGAATGAAGGCGCGCAAAAGACCGACGCGTTTTATTTCAACATCGACTATCGCGCATATAGCAAATCGCTGGCCGCGGATCTACTCTATTTTCACGCGCAGTACCGGCAGGCCGCGCCGGCCAAGGGATGGACAACGCAGTGGCAATCCAACGGCGATGCGATCGTCAACGATAAGAAGAACCTGAACGGCGACGGCAACTACGTCTGGATGGAAGCGACCGGGCGCGGGCATTTCGTCGGCGTGACCATGTCTGTGCTGCAGAATCAGGATGGATGGTGGGGCGAGGGCGATGACATGTTTTTCGTCGACGGAGAGAATCTGCCTTCCATCAACGGCACGGGATCGGAAGACTATTTCTTGGGAGCGTGGGATTTCGGCGGCCATCCTTTTGCGTATCAGTTGTTCGGCGCGCCGGTTGTGGGGCAGGAAGTTGCCGGAGGACGGTGGTCGCTATACCGCTTCCACCTGGATTCGCCGATCCCATTTACGAAGTCGCTGCGGGCAACGATTGAGCACGGACATGCGAACGTGCGTTCGGACAATCTCTTCTCCGTCGCGTACTGGTACCAGGCCGAGCCGCATGCGGCATTCCCCGCACTGCCGACCCTGGAGCAACGGATCCCGCGAATTTATGCGGTGGGTGGGCCAGGGAACGCGGTGAAATAGTGCCAAACTTCTTGGCCACGGATTCACCCGGGTTTTCACGGATTGAAATACAGAACAATCCTGGGATTGGTTTGCGGGGGAGCCGATGGTTGGGAAGGAATCGCGGGTTAGCTAAGAGCTAGAAGCTAAGAGCTAATAGCTGCTTACAAAAAATAAGAGTTCCGAGGTGGTGTGGGGTCCATTCGTCTCGGCCAGTAGCTCGCGTTTGACCCTTGCTCGACCTGCTACGCCGCCTTACCCTTGCGGGGTGCTGCGCGCGATCTTCGCTTGGGCTCCGGGCTCACCGCCAACCGGATAAACCTACCCTACGCCTCGGAACTCTATCTTGCTCCGACATTTCTTCTTTGTTCGCCTCGACCAGCGCTTTGCTATAGACCCTTGCTCACCCTCTGTCCTGATCTTGCGATCCGACAGTGACTCCGCTTGAGCCCCGGACGCCGCACCAACCGGAAAAACTTAAGAAGCTGTCAAAGAACGATCCTGTTGTACTCCTTCTATTATTTCCAGTCAATCGAAAAATACGCGCTTGTAAGTACACGTATTTTCAATCGAGTGCAGCCCGTTCACAGGCCGATGACAGAAAATGGTGCAAACGCGCCTTGCGTCTCTCGCAAAATCCTTGCCGGACGCGGCTTTTCGCAGGATTCATCTGGAAACCACACCATGGGTTTTGCAGATACGGATAGTTTCTAGACTGTGAAAATCGCGCACTTCCCGTATCCAGCAAGCGATCTGGATTTGAAGAATGTGGGGACGGCCGCCTTCGGCCGTCCGTCGAGCGAAGCTCGACCAAGCTTGAATTGCCGCGAAACTTGCTTCGCAAGGGCCGGGGTCGCGTGCCGTCCCTCGCGGGACTAGGCTGACCTGAGCTCTTGGCCTCCCGGCATCGCCATGCCGGGCTTTCACGTATCGCCGCTACGCGGCTGGAGTTTGGTGAATTGAATTTGGAAGTTCGATCACATGCTCCAACTGACAGGCTTGAGCCAAGCTTCGCTTGGCCGACAGCCGAGGGCGGCTGTCCCCACATAAGCATCTCGTCAATCGATATCGATTTCGATTGGTTCGTCGGCCAAGCGCTTATCCGCTTCATCTGAGCCAGCAAGTTCGAACGAGTTGGTCAGGACGGCCTTCCCTTTTTCAACGCTCGTGATGACATACGAACAGCCGAACCAGTGCGCTTCGGCCAAGTCAGTCTTCGACCACTGGGCAGGGTGGTCAGGATGAGAGTGGTAGAAGCCGACGATGTCTTCTCCGCGCTCGCGGCCTTCGCGCTGGATCCGAACCAACTCCTTGGGATCGATGTTGTAGCGGTTGTGCGCGGAGTCGGTGCGGGTGTTGCCGCAGCGGGCCGTGGAGGTCACGACGCGGCTGCCATCGTCGTCAAAACGGCCGAGCAGGATGCCGCAGCATTCGTGCGGGTAGGTTTCTTCGCCGTGGTGGCGGAGGGCGACGTATTCGGTGCGGGTGAGCTTTAGCATGGGAACAATGGCTAGTTATTGATTGGTGATTTTTGATTGCTGATTGAAACCCACCCGGGACGGCCTTCTAATCACCAATCGGAAATCATCAATCAACAATTCTCATCATCCTTCGGTCCAGAAGCGTTCGCTCAGATACTTCTCGCCGGAGTCGCACAGGATCGTCACGATGACGGCCTCCTGGCCTTTCTTTTTCAAAGGCAGGTTGCGGGCAATCTTAAGGCTTCCCACGACTGCGGCTGCGGCCGAAATGCCCACCAGCAATCCGGCATTGCGCGATAGATGGCGCGCCATCGCGTATGCGTCTTCCGTTGAAATCTCCAGATTCTGATCTGCGAGCGCGGAGTCGTAAATCTTCGGCACGATCGCGCTGGCCATGTGCTTCGCGCCTTCAATGCCGTGAAACGACGAATCCGGTTGCAGCGAAATGCACTGCACGGCCGGATTCAGTTCCTTCAACCGGCGGGTCGTCCCGACAAACGTGCCGCTCGTTCCGAGCATGGACACGAAGTGAGTGACGCGTCCCTGTGTCTGCTGCCAGATTTCGTTTGCGGTTCCGTGATAGTGCGCTTTCCAGTTGGCTTCATTGGAATACTGGTCCGCGTAGAAATACTGATCGGGATGTTTTCCGGCGAGTTCGCGGGCCATGCGGATCGCGCCATCCGAACCATCTCCCGGATCCGTATAAAGGATGTTGGCGCCGTAGCCCTGCAGAATTTGCTTGCGCTCGCGAGAAACATTTTCCGGCATGCACAGGGTTACGGGGAACCCTTCGGCGGCGCCGAGCATCGCATAAGCAATGCCGGTATTGCCGCTGGTGGCGTCGAGCAGGATCTTGCCAGGACCCAATTGTCCGCGGCGACGGGCTTCGGCGACGATATTGGCGGCGGCCCGGTCTTTGACCGATCCGCCGGGGTTATACCACTCGGCCTTACCCAGAAGTGCTATGCCCGGCAGGTCGGCGGTGAGCGAGTCGAGACGCAGCAGCGGAGTATTTCCGATGCGTTCGAGCAGGCTGTGGCCCAGTGTTTCACCCAGTCCTGACGCTACTTCCCGAGGTCCGTCGTGTTTCGCCGAAGCTGACATTGCCGCCAATCTTTGAGAACTGTATGCCATCACTGAACCGAAACGCCGTGACCAACGTAACGTGCTATATGGTCGGGAACAAGGTATGTAGTATTTTGTTTAGATGAATCAGCTTCGCCCGGCGATGCAGTGTCTGTAAAGTTACGCTCGGTTCTCATAACTTGTGCATCTAATCCACGAGCGTCGTTCGGCAAGGAAAGGTTGAAGTAAACAGAATGTCGAAAACAATTGAAGCACGAACCTACGAGGAAGCGCTAGCCTGGCTGCGCGACAACGGGTTCGACGTGACCGATGCTCCGGGAGCGACCGTTCGCGTATTCCTGCGCAAATATAATGTGTCGGCGGCCATCCAGAAAACGCCTGAAGACGGCGTGAAGATCTTCGCCTACCCCGGCTACCTGATTGGCAGCGAGATTTCGAAGCTCGTCAACCGCGGATATCAGCAGTTTCTTAAGACCTCCAAGACGGAAGTTCCGGCCACGGCCGATCACCTGAAGGCGCTGCAGACGTTTGCGGAGGAACTGAAAGTAGGACTGGGCCTGCCCAGCCTGTACAACGAGTCTTTGGGAACGGTGAGCGAGTCGTATCACTACGACCGCATCGAAAACCGCGACAAGGCTCCGGTGGACCGCCCGAAGCGTCCGTGGGAAACGGCGGGCAAAGAGGCGGCCAAGGCGGCGAAGAAGGGCCGGGCGTAGACAGGAACTCCGGGCTCCCCAATCGATCCAAGAAGGCGACCGTCCGGAAGGCTGGCGGTTCGCGTCAGCTCTCCTTCCACTTTTCCTCGCCGAACCATCCAATCGGTCTAAGATAGTTCCGGGCAGCAGGGCCGAATCACCGGCTCTGCGCTTCGCGGGAGTTCCTTTTTCACGATGCGGATCCCTCATGCTGGCTGGATTGGGTTGCTGTACGTTTCGTGTACTCTATCCGCCTACGGCCAGATAACCGCTCGGCTTCAGACATCCGATACAGCAATCGATCTGGAAGCAGGCCAGGCGGCACCTCGGTTGATGTCATTGGCCGTCCCGGGACACCCCCGCTGGGAGAATAGCGCTTCGGAAACCTTGATCGCGTGGGCGGAAGTCTCAGGCGCGCGCGAGCCACCGAACTGGATCTTCAACCGCGAAGCCAGTGAAATCGGCGATCAGCGCGTTGCGTTCGTCTACGATTCCCGCTCGCCCAGGCTCCGACTCACTTGGGAGTGGCGCACTCGCCGGCCATACGGCCCCATCGAGCACCAGATTCGAATCGAAAACCTGGAAGCCCACGAGATCTGGATTCCCTTGCAAGACAGCCTCGCGTTCGATTGGCGAGTAGATCCGAAGGAATCGCTAGATCACGTTTTCGTCGAGAAGGGCGCGGATACGCCTTCACCGGTCGGCACTCATCAGGTTGCGCTTGGGGAAGGCTACCGGTGGACCGGAACCTCGAGCACGTACGGGGACCTTCGCGTCGACGAGCCTCGCGAAATTATTCCGTGGACGTTGGTGGAGAAGAAAGATGCCGAGCGCACCGGTTGGTATGGAGGAATCGAGTTCAGCGGCCGTACCCGAATCTCTCTAGTCAGGGAAAACAATTCCTTGCATGGCGCGATGGGACTGAATCCTGCGCCGGAACCATTTCGGACGCGCCTATTGTCCGGCGAAGTATTCGAGTCACCGATTGTGTTTCTCGGTGGGTTCCGCGGCGGTGCTGACGGCGCCGGAAACGTGCTGCGCCGCTGGGTGAGAGCGGTACTCGGCAATCCTGAGACCTGGAAGAACCCTCGCTATCCGCCGGTCGTCAACAACAGTTGGGGCGGCGGAATGGACATCAACGAGCAGACCACGGGACGCATGATTCAGGACTCCGCCGATCTGGGGATGGAGATGTTTCACGTCGATGCGGGCTGGTTTCGCGGTGTCGGCGACTGGTATCCCGATCTGCAAAAGTTTCCGCACGGCCTCGCGGCGGTAGCCGACAACGCACACCGGCACGGATTGTTGTTTGGCTTGTGGGTCGACTGGACACAAGCAGGGCTATCCACTGAAGCGGGAGCGTTGAATGCGCGCGATCCAAAAGTTCGTGGCTGGATGGTGACCGATCTCCCGGCGGACTGGAAGCCCGAGCCATTCAAGGGCCAGACCATCGACTTGGGCGTGCCCGAAGCGAAGCAGTGGGCCGAGCACGAAGTAGAGCGCATTGTGACCGACTACCGTCTCGACATGCTGGAACACGATGGCTACCTGGTCGCCGACGGATGCGATCGAACCGACCACCCTCACGCCGCCCCGGATCCCCTGAACAAGTGCATCTATAAAGCGTCCGGGGCGTACTGGGTAGACAGCTCGAATTCCACTGACGTCAGCTATCACGCGGTTCACGCCTACTACGATATCTACTCGAAACTACGCCGCGAGCATCCGGGACTTTTGTTTGAAATCTGCAATGACGGCGGAAGGATGGTCGACTTCGGGAGCGCAGCCCACGGAGACTATTTTTCGATCACGGATACGTACGATCCGGTTTCCAACCGGCGAGCCTTTTACGACACCAGCCATGTGCTGCCTTCCGCCATGCTGGAAAGCTACGTCGAAAAGTGGCCGGTTCCGCGCATCGAGAATTTCCGTTACATGCTGCGCAGCGGCATGATGGGATGGCTGACCATCATGATCGACACGAATACGTGGTCCGCAGAGCAGCACGACGAGGCCAGGAAAGAGATCGCGCTCTACCAGGAGGAACTGCGGCCGCTGATTCGCGATGCAAACCTGTACCATGTCTCCGCGCGGCCGGACGGGGTCCACTGGGATGGAATGCAATACTGGAACCCAGATCGCCAGCGCGGCGTGGTCTACGCCTTTCATGGAACACTTGAAAGCGAAACGACGCACTCCTTCCGGCTCGCAGGACTCGAACCGTCGAAGCGCTACCAGTTGAGGTTTTACGATCACAGCGCACCCGACCGGACTGTCACGGGCCGGGACTTGATGGAACAGGGATTGAAGGTGATTCTTCCCTTGCCCAACAGTTCGGAACTGACTTTCATCGAGGGCGTAACTCCCTGACGAATTCAGTTCCGGGCGCGCCCAATCAAACGGCTTCGGATCAGCGTGCTCCTAACAGAATGTCGATCGTCAACTGGTCGAGCAGTTCGTAGGGCAAGCGCTTCTGCATGATCGCGTCTTTATCGAACACGTGAGATAACAAGGCGGCCGATCCCTTGGCCGAGTACTTGCCCGTCTTCGGCGTGCCCGGGACTGCCGCAGAGACTTCTTTCAGAATTGTTTGGATCTCGCTGTCCGCGTTCCAGAGCGCGGCTTTCTCTTTGAGAATCAAGTATGTCCGCATGCATCCGCGGGCAAAGTCTTTGACCCCGTCATAATCCTCGGTGCGGTACGCGTGCGCGTCGAAGTGGCGCGGGCCGCTGTAGTTCACGTCTTCCAGAAACTTCACCAGCCAGAACGCGGACTTGGGATTGTTCGACCCAAAACGCAGATCCTGGTCGTAGCGTCCGGGTGCCTGATCGTTCAAGTCGATGTGAAAAAGCTTTCCCGCCTCCCAGGCCTGAGCGACGCCGTGCATGAAGTTGAGTCCCGCCATCTGTTCGTGCGCGACTTCCGGATTCACGCCCACCATCTCAGGATGATCGAGCGTGGGAATGAATCCGAGATAGTGGCCCGTCGTGGCCATGTAGATGTCGCCGCGGGGCTCGTTGGGCTTGGCTTCCAGGGCGAAGCGGTATTTGTATCCCCGCGCAATGTTGTATTCGCACAGATAGTTCACGGCCTCGCGCAGGCGTTTGACGGCCTCATCGGCGCGGCGGCAGGCATCGGTCTCGACACCCTCGCGGCCTCCCCACAGGACGAATATCTTCGCGCCGAGTTCGGCGCCGAGATCCATGGCACGCATGGTTTTCTGCAGAGCGTAGGCGCGCACTTCGGGATCGTTGGCCGTAAACGCGCCGTCGCGGAACACAGGATGAAAGAACAGAGACACCGTCGCCATCGGGACAACGATTCCGCTTTGCCGGCAGGCACTGCGGAATTCCTTGACGATGCGGTCGCGCTCGGAGGCCGAAGCGTCGATCGGAACCAGGTCGTTGTCGTGCAGATTGACGCCCCATGCGCCGACCTCGCCCAGCACCGACGCGATCTCGTTGGGAGGCATGGTGCGGCGCACGGCGTCGCCGAAGGGGTCGCGACCTCGGTTGCCCAGGGTCCATAGTCCGAATGAAAATTTATGTTCTGGCTTGGGCGCGTACTGTCCGTTTGACTTGCTCATGGAGTCGTCCTTTTTTCTTGCAGTCACGTTATCGAGCCTCCGATGGATTCAGCGCTGGCGGCGCGGTGGAGATCTTGCCGACCAGGCTGTCCTCTGCTTTCTTGTGTAGTTCTTGAACTTTGTGCAGCTCTTTCTCCGCGTCGGCGGGCTTGCCCGTGGCCTGGTACAGCCGCCCGAGCTGATAGTGAGCGTCGGGCAGGTCGGGATCGAGGGCCACGGCGCGGAGCAGAGCCGCTTGGGCCTCTTTGTAATTCTTCTGCCGCATGTAGATCGCGCCCAAATCGACATACACGATACGCAGGTTCTTCTGAACGCTCAGCGACCGCTTGAGCAACGAGACGGCCTCATCGGGGTGGTTGTTCTTCCACGCAATATCGCCGAGATAGGCCAACGCCTGGGCATGGTTCGGGTCGAGAGCCAGTTCGCGTTCGAACTCAGACTTGGCTTCGTCGTATTGCTGCGACTTCCAGTGGAGATATCCGAGGCCAAAGTGCACGTTAGGTTCGGTGGGAGCAATCTTGGCGGCAGCTTCGAACTCGGCAATGGCGTCTGCAGTTTTGCCCGAGCCGTCGAGCGCTTCTCCGTAGAGGACATGGGTCGCGGCGGAATCCGGGTCCTGCTGAAGGAGATGGCGGAATTCCTCCATCGCGCACGGGAAATTCTTCGCCCACAGGCAGCTTTGCGCCAACAAGTGATGCAGCTCCGTATTCCCGGGATCGCTCTGAGCCGCGGGCTCAAGGTACTTGATGGCGTCGGCAAACTGCTGTAAGCCGTAGTAACTGAGGCCCAGCAGGGTGCGCGCCTGCATATTGGATGGGTCGGCGGCCGAGGCAGCCTTTAGAGCCTTAGCCGCAGCCTGGAAGTGCCCCTGCTTGAACTCAGCCAGCCCCAGGTTCAACTCGACGCCAGGCAGGCTAGGATTGAGCGCCAGGGCCCTCCTGTAGGCCGACGCCGCCTCGGGAAAGCTCTGCTGCCTGGAAAGCACGACTCCAAGGCTGGCAAAGGCTCCGGCGTCGTTGGGATTGTGCACCGTCACCGCCCTCCAGGCTTGGGCAGCTTCGAGCCATTTGCCTTCCTGCTCGAGCGCGATCGCGTCCGCAGGCGTTGGCGCCTGTGCCATCGCCCAAACCGAGAAGAGAAGCGGCAAAGCCAGCGCCACGAGAACGAGTTCTGACTTCCTCTTCTTCATTCCTGCTACTCAGGGCTAGCAATCTCGGTGAATCGTAGCGCTATCGGACAGTTTGGCGAGGCGAGTTGATCCAATCACCGGCAATCCAGAGTTTTCGATACCGGCTGAGGGCATTGAGTTACAAGAAGACAATGGGCTGAAAGCACGTGCGCCCCGCTCGACTCGTACTGAGCGCGAGCGGGGCACAGGTGGAAGAGCCGAAGCAGATTAGAACATCAGCTTCAGAGCGAGTTGGAACTGCCTGGCGTCGAACGCATTCGTGATAGCGCCAAAGTTGCTGGAGCCCTGGTTCGTGCTGATGCCGCCGTTGTTCGCATCGCCCTTGAATTGCGTGT
This sequence comes from uncultured Acidobacteriaceae bacterium, assembly GCA_963844525.1. GTDB lineage: Bacteria > Acidobacteriota > Terriglobia > Terriglobales > Acidobacteriaceae > Sulfotelmatobacter. The sequence goes on from CAWJOM010000002.1 coordinate 167,344, forward strand.
GATTCCACATGTTGAACGCGTCTGCCCGGAACTGCAGGCGGAAGCGCTCAGTGATGGCGAAGGTCTTCAAGAGCGACATGTTCCAGTTGTCGCGCCCGGGACCCCGAATCGCGTCGTGCCCAAGGTTGCCGTAGCAGTCTGGCCCCGTGAGGCAGGTAGGAGCCGAGAAGACATCGGGATTGAACCACTGCGCGACAGTCTTGGGATAGGTGATGGCGCCGTTCACGTCCGGACGGTTGCCAGTATTCGAAAGCACGCCGCTGATGTTGCTTCCGCTGAGTCCAAGATTCAGAGGCGCTCCCGATTCTGCCGTGATGATTCCGGAGAGAGCCCAACCGCCCAGCGTCGCCTTCAGCACGCGGCTGTCGCTGTGGTTGAACAACGGAATGTCGTACACGAAGTTGACGAACAGCACGTTAACGCGGTCATAAAGGCCGGGGCCAACGTCATAGCGCCATCCCGCATACGGGTTCGTTACGTTGTTAAGATCGCCGCCGCTGCCGTTGGATGTGGTGGCATCGATCGACTTGGAATAGGTGTAGCCAGCCTGGAGTTGAAGTGCCTTGGTCATCTGCCCATGCACGTCAATCTGCAGCGAGTTGTAGTGGGCATTGGCCTCGTTCTGGGCCATTCTGATGCCGCCGTAGCCCGGAAACGCAAGCGTTGGATCCTGGTTCAGCCCTCCGCCGTTACCCGCCAGCAATGCTGGCAGATTCGACATCGCCGGAAGGTTGGTTTGCAGATAATCGTTCTGGTGCCGCGACTGGCTGCCCACGTACGCAGCCGAGAACACGGCGCGCGCGCCCAGAGCTTGCTGCACCCCGATGCTGTACTGGTAGCTGGCGGGTAGCTTGTAGTTGTCCGCATTGATGCCCGTGATACCGACGGGCAGGACCGGCAAACTGGCGGAGGTGATAGTCGCACCGGAGTTGATGTTAACTCCCGGATTGTCGAGAGAAGCGTTGTGCAACGTCGGACTCGCGTCGAACGGAGTATTCGTGGCGCCGTTATACATATCGTTGCCCTGAATCCGTTCATACATGATGCCGAAACCGCCGCGGATCACAGTTTTGCCTTGTCCAGTGATGTCATAGGCAAATCCGATACGCGGACCGAAAGCCGCCCAGTGGTTGTTCACCAGACCCTTCGGAATACCGTTCACGCCGCCGATGCCGATGCCGTTCTCATAGAAATTCAGACCGGCAAGAATCGGATTGGGGCTGGTGCCTAAGCCCGGGACTGTTTCCGCCGGGGCATGATCCTGCCGGGGAGTTCGGACTGCAAATATTCCCGTTCGAATCGAACGTGGCTGCATTCGCGGGGTTGTACAGATTGGGATAGAAGTTCGAAGACTGTTGGTTGGCTTCGTAGGTATGCGGAATGCCATCCCAGCGCAGTCCAAGGTTCAAGGTCAGGCGGCTGTTTACGCGCCAGTTGTCCTGAATGTAAGCAGCCCAGGAAACGTTGTTCCAGTGGCCGCTCGACTTGACGGCATCTTCTTCGTACTCTGGCCTAAGCCGAGCAGGAAGTCAGCATAGTCGGATCCGCACGTTTGATTCGGGCCCGGGGTACACTGAGCCGCCGAGGGCGTGGTGTAAGTGCCGTTGAAAGTGAAGTTGCCCTGGGTGTTAGCGAAATAGTCCTGAATCTTCTTGTAGAGCGCCCAGCTGCCGCCCAACTTGAGCTGATGTGCGCCCTTGGTCCATGACACGTCGTCACGAATCTGGTAATCGTCGGCCTTGTTGATCCACGGCATCCAGTTCGAGGTGTAGTTCGGATCCCGTGATGCCGCTCAGATTGATCGACGGGATGCGGTTGTCAACGTTTGGTCCGGTGAACAAGCGGTTGAATGTGAAGTGAGTCGGGAGCTGAAACCAAACCGTCGGGAAAATGTTGATGCGGTTGCCGTTGTAGTTAAACGAAGCTTCGTTCAGCAGCGTCGGGCTGATCACGTAAGTCGTATGGACGACGGCGCTGTACGAAGGGTTGCCGAAGGTGTCTGCGATGGACGGAACGTTGTCGCCGCTCCACTGCGTGGTGCCGTAGGTCTGCGAGACCTGTTCGGAAACCCAGTGTCCGAACACTGAGAACTTGCTGCTGAAGGTATGGTCGATGCGGGCAATCTCTTCGCTCAGCTTGGTCGGAGAGTTATTGCCGCCTTGAAAATACGCGCCGTTCGTGGATCCCGCGTAGGCGTCGGGAAGATTCCGCCGTACTTGCCGCCAGCCGTCAGCAGAGCGGTCGCGTTGGGGTTGATCATGCAAGAAGGAATCGACATTGTTTGGGAAGGGCTGCCCGGGCACGATCCCGGCGGGAAGCGCACCACCGGGGCAGTTCGCACCGAGGTTAGCGACCCCGGTGGGGACCACAATCGTATTCAACTTGCCGTTGTAGGTGGTCGGGATCACCGCACCAGATCCCGCGCCGTTCGCGTCAGGATACGAGCTCGCCAGTGGAACCGGCACGTTCAGCAGGCCGCCATCGATTTCACTGCGCCATTCCTGGTTGTAGAAGAAGAAGGTCGGATGCTCCTTCCACACAGGAACCTGTCCGCCGAGGTTGAAGCCGTAAATGTTGTAGCGCAATTCGGCAACCTGCTGCGGCGCGGGGTTGAAGTAGTTGCGGGCATTCAAAGCGTCGTTGCGGAAGAATTCCCAAGCCGAGGCGTGAAATTGCTTGGTCCCGGACTTGATGACCGTGGTGATGGTCGCCGCGGAGGACAAGGCCGTACTCAGCGCTGTAGTTCGAGGTCATGTTGCGGAACTCAGCGATCGAGTCGATCGAAGGCATGACGCTGCCGCTGCTGCCGCCGCGGTCGAGGTTTTCGCCGCCGTCAAGCAGTTGCAGGTTATGGCCGGCGCGCTCGCCGTTGATGCTCACATTGCTGTCGCCGCTTACCGGGGTAAACGACAATACGGTCGCTCTGGATGCTGGATGCTCCGGGCGCGAGATGCGAACAGCGAGTACAAGCTGCGGCCGTTGGTGGCCAAGGTTGGTACATCTGCTGTCCGTTAATGACGTTGCTGACCTCGCCGCTGTCGGTTTGCACAGCGACCGCGTTGGCTTCCACGGTCACCTGTTCCTGCGCGCTGCCGACCTCCAGCTTGAAATCGATACGGGTGCGGTCGCCGACGGCAAGGACGAGATTCTTTCTGCTCGGCGGCCTTGAAACCGCTGCGCGCTGCGCGCGGACGACGTAATGCCCGATGAGCAGGTCCGGCGCCACGTACTGGCCGTCGCCATTCGTCGGCAGGTTGCGGCACCACACCGGTATCGGCGTTCGTAATGGCAATGGGGCGTTGGGAACCGCCGCGCCGGTCGGGTCGGTCACCGTGCCGACGATGGTCGCTTCCTGGGCGAGGGCTTGAACGGCGAAGAGAACAAAGAAGGCTGCGAGCGAGAACCGCAAGGCGAGAGCCATTGCGTCTCACAGCTAGGCCGAAACTCCCGGCAAACGTGGGCGAGAGGGATTTCATGTGAGAGCCTCCGAATTCAATCGTTTCGCGATTAGTCGCTCGCGGAAACTGTTGGTCGCGGTGTAGCTAGGGCTGGAACTACCCCTAAAATTGGAAACGTTTACGGTGTTACATCCCCTCAATAACCGTTGTCAAGAAGAAAATCGATATAGTACTGTGATTACGCCCCTGTCCGGACCAAAAAAGGCCTTCCGTCCGATCCAGTAAGAGGTGTAGTCTCACCGGTGAAGCGTGGGCTACCCGTCAGGAAACAAAGCAGTTCCTGAAGACCATAATGTTTACTAGGCAGGAGGGTTACTTCGGTGCTAACCCGGACAACGGCAGTATTAACCTTGATACTCTCTCTAGTTCCCTGCAATAGCATTCTCGCCCAACAACCGCACACCAACCCTCCCGCCACCGTACAGGAGTTTCCCGTGCTCCTTCATCAAAGCGTCACCGCCGGGAAGACGCTCCCCGGAACCAGGATCCAGGCGAAGCTCTGGGTGGCTACTTTGCTTGACGGCAAAGTCATCCCCAGGAACGCCGTCTTCTCGGGCGAGGTCGTGGAATCGGTCGCGAAAACGGCGACGGATCCGTCTCGGGTATCTCTTCGCATGGATTCGGTGCAATGGAAGAATGGATCGGCCGTGGTCAAGGTTTACTTGACCGCCTGGTATTACCCTCCCCGAAACGGCTCCGGCGAGGATCTCCAGTACGAACCACCGAAGCCCGCGAACCGCACATGGAACGGAGAAGGGCAATATCCCGACCCGAATTCGAAGGTGTACAAACCGTTTCCAGGGGGATCGTCCGATTCAGGGTCGGCCGTTCCCGACACGCCTACGGCCACCACTTCGAATCACAGAATTATGATGAGAGATGTGGCGACCTCCGGCGGCAGCGACGGGGTTATCACGCTGGTGTCGGCTAGAACCAACATCAAACTCGATAAGTTGACGACCTACGTCCTCGCCAATACCGACCTGGCGCCTGGAAAATAAATACCGTCGGCGAGTCTGATCCAGATTCTCTCCCCACAAGCCTTGCCCGGAACCGGGTAGTGGTGCAGTTTGGCCCTTTCACGACTTTGTCATCCTGCTCGGAGCCGTTTTTCAGGCGCAGAGAAGAGCCTGCCCTGAGCGCAGTCGAAGGGATCTCCCGCTTGATCAACCTAATGCGTAAGCCAAACTGCGCCACTGCCCCGAGCCACTCAATCTTGACCGCGCGACCCCGCTGTGCTACAAGCGACGGTCGACCGTAATCGTTAACGGAACTAGATAACAATGAGCAAGCTCGCCAGCCGGTTGACCGCGCGGGCTCAGGAGGAAATCTTCCATGAAGACGTATCCGAATTACCCTGCAAATCGCATTATTCTGGCTGTCATTATTATCCACGCCTCGGCCAAGCACCGGCAAGCACCGTCTATTTGGACCCTACCCAGCCCATCAACGTCCGCGTGGACGATCTGATCAAGCGGATGACCCTGGAGGAGAAAGCTCACAGCTGGTAAACCAGGCGAGGGCGATCACCGGCTGCATGTTCCCGACTATGACTGGTGGAGCGAAGCCTTGCACGGCGTTGCCAACGCCGGGACAGCGACCGTGTTTCCCGAGCCCATCGGCCTCGCTGCCACCTTTGACGATCCCTTGATCCACGAGATGGCGATCGTCATCGGCACCGAAGCCCGCGCGAAGCATAACCAGGCCGTGCGGGCCGGACGGCGCGACATCATGGAAGGCCTGGATTTCTGGTCGCCGAATATCAACATCTTCCGCGATCCGCGCTGGGGACGCGGCCAGGAAACTTACGGCGAAGATCCTTTTCTTACGGGCCGCATGGGCGTGGCCTTCGTCACCGGACTGCAGGGCGATGATCCGAAATATTTCCGCGTGATCTCAACCCCGAAACATTTCGCTGTGCACAGCGGCCCAGAGCCATCGCGCCACACCATCGACGTGCAGGTTTCGAAGCACGACATGGAAGACACCTATTTGCCGGCATTCCGCGCTGCCGTCACCGAAGGCAAAGCGGAGTCGATCATGTGCGCCTATAACCGCGTAAACGGCCAGCCCGCCTGCGCGAACACTTTTCTGTTGAAAGACCAGCTCCGTGAAGCCTGGAAGTTTAACGGCTATGTCGTCTCGGACTGCGATGCCATCGTCGACATTTATCAAGGCCACCAATTCGTCAAGAGCCAGGCCGAAGCCGCCGCCGTCGCGATCAAAACCGGCATGGACAACGAGTGCGCCGACTTTTTCACCATCACCAAAGACGATCACGACTACAAGCCGTTCATCGACGCCGTGAAGCAGGGCCTGCTCACCGAGGCCGATCTCGATAAGTCTTGCGGCGCCTCTTCACCGCGCGCATGCGGCTCGGCATGTTCGATCCTCCGGCCATGGTTCCCTACGCCAATACGCCGGAGTCCGAAATTGACAGCGCTCCCCACCGCGAACTCGCGCTGAAGACCGCTCGCGAGTCCATGGTGCTGCTGAAGAATGACGGCGTGCTTCCGCTTGCGCCCGGCATGAAGAAGATTCTCGTCGTCGGGCCGCTGGCGGAGTCCACGCAGGTTCTGCACGGCAACTACAGCGGCACGGCTTCGCATGCCGTCACCGCGCTGGACGGCATTCGCAAGCAATTTTCCGGAGCCAAGGTCTCATTCGAAGCCGGCACGAACTTTCTTCGCGAACATCCCGTGATTCCGACTGCGATGCTATCCACCGATGATGGCAAGCCCGGACTCAAAGGCGAATATTTTGCCGGAGAAATATCCGGCACTCCCCAAGTCACCCGCGTCGACCCGTACGTGGATCTTCAGCTCTCCCACCCCGACGCGCATGCATTGCCCGTGCCCAACGGCATGAAAGATTTTTCCGTTCGCTGGACGGGGTTCCTGACTCCGGCGCAATCCGGCATGTATCAATCGGACTGATGGGATCGATGCAGCGCCTGTGGCTCGATGGCAAGCTGATGGTCGATGACGCCATCGGCCACGATCCCAATCCTCAAACCGCGACCGTTCAACTCGAAAAGGGCCATCGTTACGCGGTCAAGGTCGAGTACCATGGCCGGTGGGCCGTACCTCCAAGTTGATCTGGCTGCCGGTGAGTGGTGATCCGCTAGTCGAGGCTGTAGCTGCCGCGCGCCAGGCCGATGTTGTCGTCGCGGTGGTCGGCATCACGTCGAAACTCGAAGGCGAAGAAATGAAGGTCGAGGTGCCCGGATTCCGCGGTGGAGATCGCACCAACCTCAACCTACCCGCCGACGAGGAAGCCCTGCTCGGAGCCTTGAAGGGACCGGCAAGCCTCTCGTCGTCGTTCTGATGAATGGCAGCGCGCTTGGCGTGAATTGGGCCAACGATCACGCCAACGCGATTCTCGAAGCCTGGTACTCCGGAGAAGAAGGTGGCACGGCCATCGCGCAGACTCTCGCGGGCGTGAACAATCCCGCGGGCCGCTTGCCGGTGACTTTCTATAAAAGTGTCGAACAGTTGCCGGAGTTCGAGGACTACACCATGAAGGGCCGCACCTACCGCTACTTCACAGGACAGCCGCTCTACGGATTTGGTCACGGCCTCAGCTACACGACCTTCGAATACAGCGGCATGAAGCTCTCGAGCCCGCAGCTGCAGGCCGGCATTCCGCTCGACGTCGAAGTGGACGTAAAAAATACCGGCAAGCGCGATGGCGACGAAGTCGCGGAACTCTATATCACCTTCCCAAATCTGCCCGGCGCCCCATTGCATGCGCTGCGCGGATTCACGCGCGTCCATCTGAAAGCGGGCGAGCAGCAACACGTGAAACTGACCCTCAGTCCGCGCGACCTCAGCTATGTGAATGAAGCGGGAGATCGCATGCTCTCCACCGGCGACTACCTGATCACAATCGGCGGAGGCCAGCCAGGAACAGCCGCGCCTCACGCGGATTCGCACCTGATGATGCAAGGAGAGCAGAAACTACCCGAATAAGGGATTTGGAAAGAGCTAGCACCAGTCGGGCCAAGTCGCGTTCCGATCCAAATATAGAATGGCTGCCCCACCCTTCGCGCTTCTCGAAGGGTGGGCACGATGCAGTCCGCACTAACGGTTCTTCCCCGCGCCTGCCTCTGCATTGCGCTTCCACCGGCGGCCTGCTCTCTGGCGCCGCATCTCCCCCAGATGACTCGCTTACTTTACCGCGGTTTCCTGAATGTAAAGAACCTTCCAGTCGGTGCCTTCGTGAACCCAAACTTCGCCAAAGATGCTGTCAGATTTCTGCACCTGGCCGCCGGACTTTCCTTCGTAGTGCGCCGAATACGTAACCAGCGCGCTACGCGGGCCCAGGGATTTCACGGTGAAATCCTTGAGAAGGTAGCTGCTCAGTTCGAACTCATCCACCATCGCGATCTCAGCCTTCTTGTCGCCGATCCCGCTTCCACCTTCCTCCATCTCGCGAAATCCGTCGGCCAGCGCGGCTCCCAACGACGCCTTGTTCTTACTCTTGAAATCTTCCCAGACCTTGCGGATCTTCGCCTCAATGGCGGGTGCGGCCGGCGCCGTTTTTGCCGCCGGATGCTGCACGTCCTGTGCTGTCACCGCGCTCGTGAACAATAAGAAGCAAGCCGCGGCAATCTGGATCATTTTCATTTTTTCTCCTGGAGTAAATCGCCTGCGACGCTATCACCGGGAAAGCACGAAGTCAAAACACGCACACCGTGAACCACGAAGGCCACGAAGTATCCCTAAGGAATCCTGCCAACGACGTCCTTCGTGATCCTTCGTGCCCTTCGTGGTTATGCTTTCGCTCTTCTTCGATTCAAGCCAGCACTTCCCCTGACACCGAAGAAAAATGCTAGTGTTTTTCCTTGGTGGACTGGTAGACGCGCACATAGTCCACCAGCATGGTCTGCGGGAAAACGCTGGTCGCGTCCGGGTTCCCGGGCCATTCCCCGCCTACCGCGACATTGAGCAGCACAAAGAATGGATGGTCATAAACCCACTTCGCTCCCTTCGGTAGATCGGCGGGCGTGCGGGTGGTGTAGAGATGGTCGTCGACATAGAAGCGGATCGCATTCGGTTCCCACTCGACGGCGAACAAATGAAAATCATCCGCGAACGGCTGGCCACCCGGAAGACTGTAGGAGTCCCCGATGCCGTTACCTCCAGAATATCCCGGACCGTGAATGGTTCCGTGAACCATCGCGGGCTCTTTGCCGATGTTCTCCATGATGTCGATCTCGCCGCAATCGGGCCAGCCCGGTTTCTCGATGTCGTCGCCCAGCATCCAGAAGGCAGGCCAGATGCCCTGCCCGCGAGGAATCTTCATGCGCGCTTCGAAGCGCCCGTAGGTTTGCGAAAACTTGCCCAGGGTCTTGAGCCGTGCGGAAGTGTAGTTCCGGCTCACACCGTCCGCGCCGGTATATTTTTCCGGCAGCACCTTGATCACGAGGTTTCCATCCTGCTGCGACGCGTTCTGCAGGCGTGTGGTGTAGTACTCCAGTTCGTCGTTGCCCCAACCTCCACCGCCGGTTTCAGAGACCCACTTCGAGCCATCCACTGCCGAGCCGTTGCTCCCGTTGAACTCGTCGCTCCAAACCAATTTCCATGGAGGACTCGCAGAACCGCCGCTCTGCGCGTCCGCCGACGACTCAAGGAAAAAGACCCCGCCGCATATCAAAATCATCGCGGATAAAAAACACCGCTGCCATTTGGATTTCATCGACGCTCCATCAATCATGTGATCACAGCCACTATACTTTCGAACAATACTCACCCTCGTACTCTGGCACTATACTCACAGCGAACTCATTCGTGCCAGGAGAACTCCGTGTCGACTGAGCAGACGAGACGTACCTTCCTGAAATTATCGGCTGTGGGACTAACAGCGACCGCAACCGCTGATCTTGCTTCCGCGCTTACACCATCCGGCGCAACTCCACCCGCGGGAGACATCGCCGTTCGCGTGACCGCTGGCAACCTTCGTTACGCCGCAGCCGATGCTCTGACTTGGCGCGCTGCCAGCAAAACTACCAAAACAGAAGACAACGCCATCGTTCTCGACCCCAGCAAGAAGTTTCAAGAGATGCTCGGATTCGGCGCCGCTCTCACCGATGCTACGTGCTACATGTTCAATCAGCTTCCTGCACCTGCCCGCGACGAATTGTTTCACGAATTGTTTCATCCCTCCGAAATGGCGCTCAACGTTTGCCGCACCTGCATCGGTTCCAGCGACTACTCAACAGAAGTCTTCAGCTATGACGAAGGCGAGCCTGATCCTGAAATGAAGAGATTCTCGATCGCGCACGATCAGGCCTACGTGCTGCCCATGCTGCGGCTCGCGCGGAAGGCGAACCCCGACCTCTTTCTCTTCTCGTCGCCGTGGAGCCCTCCAGGATGGATGAAGGCAGGCGGTTCCATGCTGGGCGGGTCGATGCGGCAGCACTACTTCGACCCGTACGCGCGGTATTTCGTGAAATTCCTGCAAGCTTATGCGGCAGAAGGCGTGCCCGTGCAGGCGGTCACGGTTCAAAACGAAGTCGACACCGATCAGGACGGCCGCATGCCCGCCTGCTCCTGGCCGCAGGAGTATGAGATCGGATTCGTCAAGAACCATCTCGGCCCCGCGCTGGAAAAGAACGGTCTGAAAACGAAGATCTGGATTCTCGACCACAACTACAACCTCTGGGGCCGCGCGATCTGCGAGCTCGATGATGCAGACCTGCGCAAGTATTGCAACGCGATTGCGTTTCACGGATATGTCGGCGAGCCCGAAATGATGGACAAGGTTCACGACGCTCATCCCGACGCGCAACTGTACTGGACCGAAGGCGGTCCCGACTACACGTCCCCTGTGTATGCAACGGAGTGGACGACGTGGGGGCAGACGTTCACGCAAACGATTCGGCACTGGTGCCAGGCGATCAGCGGCTGGAATCTCGCGCTCGACGAAAAAGGGCGGCCCAACATCGGTCCCTTTCCGTGCGGCGGGACCGTCACGATCAATTCCCAGACGAAGGACATCACGCGCAGCGGACAGTATTGGGCGCTCGCCCATTTCTCACGTCATGTGCGAAGAGGTGCCAGGCGATTTGATTCCGTCAGCAAACTGGCGGGAGTCGATCAGGTGGCCTTCGAAAATCCGGATGGACAGAAGGTGCTCGTCGTCACCAATTCCGGTCCTGCAAAATCGGCTACTTTGAGGCAAGCAGACAGGACTGCCGAACTCGCATTGCCAGGAGATTCCTTAACCACTCTGTCTTGGAAATGATTCCGCAGATCCGGCCACAGCCGCGGATCGTATGAATAATGATGTTGCCCGGTCGTCCTGTCGTCCGCGAGTGAAAGAATTACATCCCGCTCCGCCCTCCCGCGGGGTCAATTGGCTTAAAACCAAGAGCTTAGGTTTTGGCACGCCCTGTGCAACCTTTTGCTCGTTCCCGTCCTCAGATAGAGGCTTGCTTCGCCGGAGAAGCGACGGGCGCAGAGGTCTGCGCCTTTCGAGCCGGCGTTAACGGGAATGGCCTGCGTCTAGCGCTTCGTCTTGCGCCTTCGTCTCATGACGCAGTCCCGCCGGGACTGCGCCTCGTGACTGCAGGCTCTCGTCTCGTACGTCGTCGGAAGGGGTCGCTTGTTCCCGGAGTTGGTGATGGCAGCGCCCCCCGCTCTTTGCGGCGGGTTTCGGAGGACGGTCTCAGATGCGTTTGCTCAGCGCCCGACTTATTGTCTCCCTCATTATCGGTGTCACGCTGGTATCGCTGTGCACGTCCTATTACCAGGTCTTAGTGCAAAGCCGTGGTTTGCAGAAAGACCTGCAACGGCGCGCCGAGGTCTTGGGAGAAAGTCTTGGCAGAAATGTCGAGCGCGATTTGGATCGCGACGCCCAGCACGCCTTGCAGCGAACCGTGCAGCAGTTCGCGAACCGTGAGCATCTTGCCGGGTTGGCTGTCTACGATCCGCAGGGCCATCCCATCGCCGTGACCACCAGCATCCAGCCTCTAATGGGGAGTGCGCCCCCCATCGTCCTGCAATCGCTCAAGGAAAATCACGACGCCAGTGCGTTCCTGCGGATGGGAAGCGCTTCGATCCACATTTACGCGCTGCCCTTGCATCGCGGAGACGACTTGATTGGCAGCCTGGCGATTGTTCACGACTCCGGTTACATCCGGCAAGACAGCCTGCGCATCTGGCGCGAAACCTTCCTAAGTGCCTTGGCGCACGTCGTGCTCATCGCGCTGATTACGCTGCTGATTGTCCGTTGGAGCATTGCCGGCCCGATCGCGCGAACTGCCCACTGGATGAAAGCCTTGCGTACCGGACGCGGAGTCGTTCGCATTAAAGTCCCCGATCTGGAGATGTTTCGTCCCCTGGCGCGAGAAGTGGCGACCTTCGCCGAGAGCCTGAACACAGCGCGCTCCGCGGCCGAACTCGAGGCCCGCCTGCGCGAGAGTGGAGATTCCATCTGGACGGCCGACCGCCTCGCGGTGCATGTGCGCGCCAAACTCCAAGACGGCAGGCTGTTCGTCGTATCCAACCGGGAACCTTACACGCATATTCGGCGTGGCAAATCGGTCGAAGTCAACGTTCCGGCTAGCGGTCTGGTGACGGCCCTTGAGCCCGTTCTTCGCGCCTGCGATGGAACCTGGGTGGCTCATGGTTCGGGTGATGCCGACATGGAAATGGTGGACGCCAACGACAGGCTCCTGGTTCCGCCGGACGACCCGCGCTACACCCTCCGCCGAGTCTGGCTCACGAAAGATGAAGAGGAAGGGTATTACTACGGCTTTGCCAACGAAGGGTTGTGGCCTCTGTGTCACATCGCGCACACGCGTCCCCTTTTCCGCGCCAGCGACTGGCAGCACTATCAGGAAGTAAACCGCAAATTCGCCGACGCTTTGCTGGAAGAGATGGAGAATGTGAGCCGGCCCGTCGTTTTGGTGCAGGACTATCACTTTGCGCTGCTGCCTCGCATGATCAAGCAAGCCCGCCCCGATGCTCGCGTGGCCATCTTCTGGCACATCCCGTGGCCGAATCCTGAGGCGTTTGCGATTTGCCCCTGGCAGCGCGAACTGGTGGATGGCCTGCTGGGCGCCGATCTTGTCGGATTCCACATCCAGGCGCATTGCACCAATTTTCTCCAGACCGTCGATCGGATCGTCGAATCGCGCATCGACTGGGAACACTTCTCCGTCCAGCGCCTCGACCATCACACAATTGTGCGGCCTTTCCCAATTAGCGTGGAAACTGCGGAAGCAGTGGCCGAACCCAACCGTGAGTCCGCGTACGAGGAACGCGCGACGCTGCTGAAGTCGCTCGGCGTCGAGGCAGCCCTCATGGGTCTGGGCGTCGACCGGATGGACTACACCAAAGGAATTCTGGAGCGCTTCCTTGCCATCGAGCGTTTTCTGGAAAAGTATCCGCGCTATCAAGGCGTCTTTACCTTCGTCCAGATCGGCGCCCCCACGCGCACCCACATTAAGCGCTATCACGATCTCCAGGCCGAGATGGAAGCCGAGGCCGACCGCATTAACTGGAGATTCCAGGGCGGTCAGTGGAAGCCGATCGTCCTCCTGAACCGCCAGCACAGTCACAAAGAGATCGAGCCCTACTATCGAGCTGCCGATCTCTGTCTCGTGACTTCGCTGCACGACGGCATGAATCTTGTGGCCAAGGAATTTGTCGCCACGCGGCAGGACGAGCGGGGAGTCCTCATTCTCAGCTGCTTCACCGGAGCGGCGCGCGAGCTGCGGGACGCCCTTCAGGTGAATCCCTACGACATCGATCAGACCGCCGAGGCCATGCGAGCTGCTCTCGAAATGGAACCCGAGGAAAAGCAGATACGCATGCAGCGGATGCGCAAGCTGGTGCGCGAGAACAATGTCTATCGCTGGGCGGGGAACCTGATTGGAGAGCTCTGCGAGGTGCGCCTCGACATCGCCGAAGGCGGCAGCAACCGATTCCGGGCAGGCGCTTCCGTGGCATAGCCGAGTCCAGACAACCCGGCCCTCCGAATGCGCTACTTACTAAGACGCGTTCTACGTTCGTGACCTATGCGTAAACCTGACAAGCCGTTTTACTTCAACACCTCGGAGCACTTGCTGCGAATCGGGCGGCAGAAAGCCACCACTCTTTCCGAATTGTGGCAGGCGCTCCAAACTTGTCCCGACGATTCCATCTTCCAGCACACCTTCCGCACGCTGCAGGAGCATCACTTTATCCGCCAGGGATTCTCCAACGACTTCGCGCACTGGTGCCTCTCTGCCTGTAACGAGCCCGTCCTGGCCGAACAGCTGGCGAGCGTCGACGTGCGCGAGTTCACGGCGATCGACGGCCTGCGCCGGAGAATGGTCGGCATCGTCGATGAATTTCTGCAGCAGAATCCCCGCTCAGGGGCCAAGGCGGGACACGAGCCTTTCTACTTCTGCGCGGCAGACATTGTCGTGCTGCCCACGCCCTTCTCGCCGGATTCAGTGCCCGGATTCGTCGAGGGCCTCAAGAAAGTCAGCGTGCATTCCATTCACCATCACTTCATCGAGGCTCGGCTCCGCCTGCACCTGATGTCCAACGATTTTTCGCAGTGGCTCGAGGAGGAAGTTGGTCTCCCCCAGGCAGGCGAGGCAATCGAGCGTATCGATATCTATACCAATACGATGGAAGGCGTTCGCCAGCAGATCGCAACCATCGTCGAACAAAGTTTGAACTAGGACAGCGAACAGAATGAAGTCTCAGTCAGAAGATCAGAGCGCCACCATCACGAACTCTGCGAGCGAATCGCAGATGAAAGCCCAGGCCGCGGTCGCAGCGCCCGAGACGACGCGGCCAGACCCGGCTCGCGGAAATAGCAGGCCTCTTCCCGCAAGCGTGTTGTCGCCTCCACCGCCCGCTCCCTCGCCCCATCTCGATGACTACCGCAACATCATCGGCCAGGGAATCCTGGACGCTCTGCGCTTTCTTGCCCGCGATCTGAAAGGGAAGTCCATCAAGATGGTCAACTCCACCGCCGTCGGCGGAGGCGTGGCCGAGATGCTGAACCGGCTCGTGCCCCTGCTCTCGGAGCTGGAAGTGCCCACGCACTGGGACGTCATTACCGGTGGCAACGATTTCTTTGAAGTCACCAAGGCCTTTCATAATGCCCTTCACGGCAGCAGCTACGAACTGACCAGGGCCGCGCAGGAAATATTTTTGATGTACAACGAGCAGAATCGCGAACGCTTGCAGTTCGACGAAGATATGGTCGTCATTCACGACCCCCAGCCCGTCGGCCTCATTCGCTCCCGCGAACAAGGGAAAGCCAGCTGGGTATGGCGTTGTCACATCGACTTGTCAAATCCTGATGCGCGGGTCTGGGAATTTTTGCGGCCTTTTGTCGAGCAATATGATGCAGCGATTTTCTCTTCTCAGTCCTTCGCCCGGCAACTGCCCATCCCCCAATATCTTTTCTACCCTTGCATCGATCCTCTTTCAGAGAAGAACAAAGAATTGCCGGACTCCTTTGTGCAGAAGGTCTGCGACGATTTCGGCATCGACCGCTCGCGGCCCATCGTGACCCAGGTTTCGCGCTTCGATCGCCTGAAAGATCCAGTCGGCGTGGTGCAGGCCTACAAGCTCGCCAAGAAGTATGTCGACTGCCAACTGGTACTAGCCGGAGGCGGAGCCTCCGATGACCCCGAAGGTGCGGTCGTCCTGCAGGAAGTCAAAGAAGCCGCCGGAAACGATCCCGACATCATCATCCTCGATCTTCCTCCTTGGTGCGCGCTCGAGATCAACGCCATTCAGCGTGCCTCGACCATCGTCGTGCAGAAATCCCTGAAAGAAGGATTTGGCCTGACCGTCACCGAAGCGCTTTGGAAAGGAAAGCCCACGATCGCTGGCGCAGTCGGCGGCATCCCCAACCAGATCATTCACAAGCTCACCGGGGTCTTGGTGCACTCAGTCGAGGGCTGCGCGTTTCAGATTCGTTATCTTCTAACCCATCCCGATTTCGCCAAGCGAATCGGTTCCAGCGGGCGCGAGCATGTCAAAGAAAACTTCCTGATGACTACAAACGTGAAACGCTGGCTGCTGCTCTTCAGGATTCTGGAGAGGTCGAAATCCCGCCGCGGATCAGGGCGCTAACAAAAAATAGCGCCGCCAGACGGCGGCGCTATCAGCGACTGATCGCCCCCCCGGACTCTCAGGCGCGTTCACGGGCATCGACTGGTGCGCCCAGCCGTGCATTCGGCAGATCGATGTAAGCGCTCGGAAGTTTCGGAACCACCTTCATCCTGCGTGGAGTCGCGTCTTTCTCAATCTGCCGCAGTACCGTCTCCGCGGCCGACTCTCCCAACTCCGACAGCCAAGCCTGCGTCTCCTCCGTCATCGGCTCCGAAAAAGTCATGTACTCAAGATCGACCGAGGCGACGGGCAATTCCAGTTCCTGCGGCAGAATCGCGTCAATGGCAATCACGCCTTCGATCCCCCGCTGCTGCAGCTGAACCGGAATCGTGTTCCATTCGGAAGCGTAATCAAAGGTCCCCAACGCGAGCAGATAGCCCCTTCGATGCAGCAGCTTTTGCACTCCCGCCACCACGCGAGCCACCGGCCCGCGTCCAATGTCCGACGTGATGGCCGCCACCACGCGGGTACGCTTCGTGCGCAGCGATCGCGCCCACAGATTCGGCCGGTAGTTCAGTTCTCCGGCTGCGCGGAACACTCGCTCCTTCGTCCGCTGCGGAATCCCCAACGATGCAGGCGTATTGTTCAACACGGCGGAAACTGAGCACGGAGCAAGTCCAACTCGCTCGGCAACAGTTCGCAGACTTACCACAGCTTTTTTATCCGACACATTTCCCTCTCATCCTGTTTGCAGGATTCTCCAAAGCTCTGACCTTTTCAGATACGGGTGCAGCCCTCATTCAGACGACGAGGTCACCACGGGAAACCCATTTCGCGGGGAAAACTGGACCGCAATCAATCTGGGTGCTTCTGCGACTTTGCAGAAGTTGTCCAACTACTTTGCGGCAGAAAGCGGGGATAGTCCAACGCAAAAAATCCATTGTAAAGATCAGTTCGGCGATGGCGGACATGCCACTGGCGCGAAAGCAGGAAGGGTTTTCTCACGCTCCTGGGTGGTGTCCTTCCTGCCATCCCTTAAGTAGCGGCCGATGAGGCCCTACAGAAAAAACTGTATAGGCACGCCATGGCCGTTGCGTCACATTTCATTCGTGTCACCTCGTCGCCTCGACCTTCGTATTCGCGAACTGTGCGCCCGTGTCGTATCCGCGGATGAAGAGAGTTTCCCGCCGATTCTCGCGGAACTCCGGTCTGCCCTCCACGAACATGCGGCCAATCTGCGCGAGATGGCCGTGCGACAAATAGCACCACAAAGAAAAACCAGGCTCCCAAGTCCGGAGGAAGAGCCATGCAAGTCGACACTGACGCCAACCAGCGATTGAAGGAATTGATCGCCAAAATTGAAACGGAACAGAATCCGAAACAGTTTTCGGTTCTGGTCGAAGAACTCAACCGGCTGCTTGAGAGGCAGCCATCGACGCAGGCCCAGCCTGCTCCCCGACCCTGAGTTTCCTGCAACGAAGTTCCCGCACGGCCTAGGGCCTGTACCCCACTACTTGCCCTCAAACCGGCCGTGTTGGCGCGCTTCCTCGCACGCCTCAACCGGATCACGCCCAGTCACCTCTTTGTACCAGGCGGGATGAAACGTCCAAGCCCACGCCTCGCTGACCGCGCCGCGGATCATCGCCTGAAACGTACCCGGTTCGCCGATCGTGCTGAGATAAATGTGAATGAAGATCCCGCCCAGCATGATGATGGCCGAGATATCGTGCAGAATATAACTGACTGCAACTGCCCACCGCCCGAAGGTTCGCGTCCCCGCCCACAGAATAATTCCGGTAACGAGATACACCGCGCATCCTCCGACGATCTCCCAGAACTGCGCCTTCTGTCCCGCGTTGAAGAAGCCCGTGTCGGGAGGATCTTGCTTCTCTTTGCCGCTGGCGATCTTCCCGATGTTTCGCATCCATTTCGTATCGGCCGCCGTCCACGTCATTGGCTTGATCCAGTTCAGCATCTGCAATCCGAAGAAGATCACGAAGCCCAAGCCGAACCAAGGGTGCATCTCGCGGCTGAGAGGCCCGCCTCCAAAGATCGGCGTGAACCAGCGGAACAGCCACGGCAGATAAATCCCGAAGCCGGTGAACAATGCGAGAAAGAAGAAGAGCGCCACCATCCAGTGCAGGAAGCGCGTGTATACGCGGTGGCGCAGCAGTTCTCCTACGTACACTTCGTTCTGCCCAATCTTGTCGAAAGTAGCACGCGCCTTGTCATCGAAACGGTCGACGGCGCTAGACATCAGACGCCTCCTTCTTCAGCGGAGGTTCCGGCTGAGGCCGGCGCGGCCCCACGGTCACATAGTGCAGCAGCACTCCGACCAGCCCAAACAGCGCGAACGTTCCCAGCACTGGCTTGAACAGCCACTTCCAGACCGTATAGCTCCACGGAATCACCGGGTTCTTCGGCAGCCCGCCGTAGCGCTCTGGATTCTCGGCGTCATGCAAAACGTAAACCACGTGCGTTCCGCCAATCGATTGCGGGTCGTAGACTCCGGCGTGGTTAAAGCCGAAATTCTCGCGGAGTTGTTTGGCGCGCTCTTCCGCGATGAACTTCATGTCATCCTTGGTGCCGAACTTCAGGCATCCCGTCGGGCACGCCTTGATGCAAGCCGGCTCCAGCCCTCCGCCCACACGATCAGAACACAACGTGCATTTATAAACTTTCTTCGTCGCCGGATTGAATTTCGGAATGTCATACGGACATCCCGAAACGCAGAACTCGCAGCCGATGCAATTCTCCTGCTGGAAGTCGACGATGCCATTCGTGTACTGCACGATTGCGCCATCGGCCGGGCAAGCGCGCAGGCATCCCGGATCGGCGCAGTGCATGCACTGATCCTTGCGCATCAGCCACTGAATCGTCCCGTCCTCGCGCTGGTGTTCATTGAACTTGATCAGGTTCCAGAAGTTCCACCGCGTCGATGGCATCGTCTGGTAGGTGTTGTCGAACGTGGTCGGGCTGAACGGCATGTCGTTCCACTCGACGCATGCGACCTCACAAGCCTTGCAGCCAATGCAGATCGTGGTGTCGATCAGCTTGCACACCTCTACATCGCGCTGCATGTCGAATCCAGCCGCCGGCCCGGAGTGCCCCGAAATCTGTCGAATCTGCAGTGTCTTGCGGTCGCTCATGTTAGCCGTCAGCTTTCAGCTGTCAGCCATCAGTTTTCCGGACCGTCCGCTGAGCTGACGGCTGAAAACTGATAGCTGCGTTACACCTTCTCGATCTTCACCAAAAACCCCTTAAACTCCGGCGTAAACGCATTCGGATCAATCACCGTCGGAGTCAACTGATTCGTCAAAGTCTTCGCCGTCTTCCCTTCGTCCTCCGCAATCCCACGGAATCCCCAATGAATTGGGATGCCGATCTGGAACGTTTCTTTGCCGTCGATCTTCATCGGCCGTATGCGCCGCGTCACCATCGCTTTCGCAATGTAGTGGCTGCGCGCGCTCGTGACGCGAACCTGTTCTCCGCCGCGAATCCCCATGCGATCCGCCAGTTCGGCCGGAACTTCCACAAAAGGCTCCGGCACCAACTGCACGTTCATGGGATTGTTCTTCGTCCAGTAGTGGTAGTGCTCCGTCAGCCGGTACGTCGTGCAGATCACATTGAATCCCTGCTCGACGGTGCCGTACTTGTCCATGGCGGTCTTATATTTCTTCACGACCGGATTCGTGGATTGATTCGGGTGCAGCGGATTCGCGATCGGACTCTCGATCGGCTCATAGAATTCTGGGAACGGCCCATCCGCCATCGCGCCCAGCGGCACAAACAACCGGCCAATGCCCTCCGGATTCATGATGAACGGTCCCATGTGATCCTTCGGTGGAGAATCGGGCTTGAAGTCGGGCACATCCACGCCCACCCAGGTTTGCTTGGCCTCGTCCCACCAGACCTGCCGCCGCCGCGCATCCCAGGGCTTGCCCTCGACATCGCATGAAGCGCGGTTGTACAGCACGCGCCGGTTCATCGGCCACGACCATGCCCAGTTTGGATAAATGCCAAGACCCGACGGATCCTCAGTCCCGCGCCTCTGAGTCAGAGCGCCGGCCTCAGTCCACGAGCCGCAATACAGCCAGTTGCCCGACAGAGTCGTGCCGTCATCTTTCAGCCAGGAGAATCCCGGAAGCTGTTGCCCGACCTTGATCGTCACATTTGTCTTCGGATCCGTAATGTCGGCGAGGGCTTTGCCGTTGATCTCCTTCGCCACCTCCGTGAGCGACGGGTTGTACGGATCCGTATACGCAAACGCTGCATTCAAAACCGGGTCGGGAAACTTTCCGCCGTCCTTCTTATAGAGCTCGCGTACCTTCAGGAAAATCGTTGCCAGAATTTCCTGATCCAGCCTGCACTGTCCCGGTGGTGGCACTGCCACGTTCTTCCATTGCAGCCAGCGCGCGGAATTTACGAACGTTCCATCTTTCTCGGCAAAACCCGCGCCCGGCAGCCGGTACACCGTTGTGTTGATCTGCTTCATCTCGTCGGTCGAGATGCCCGGCGCGCGCCAGAACTCGCTCGTCTCGTCCGGATAGATTTCACACACCACCAGCCAGTCCGCCTTCTTCAGCGCGTCAATATTCTTCTGCGAATCAGGCCCGATCATCACGCCGTTCATGCCGAACGCGAACAGGCCCTTCACCTTGCCTTCGTACATGTCGTTCCAGATGTTCACCCAGGAGTAGTTGCGGTCAATCTTCGGCAGGTAGTGAAACGCATAATCGTTTTCCTTAGTCGCCGCGGGACCATACATCGCCTTGAGGAACGACACGGCAAACTTCGGCGTGTTCGACCAGTAGTTGAATGAATCCCAAGGGTCCGGCTTAGAGACAGCCGGCGTGATCCGCTTCAAGTAGGTCGCGAGATCCGCGTCCGCCGGATTGGGCATCTTCAGATATCCCGGCAGTATGTCGAATATGCCCGCCATATCGGTCGCGCCCTGAATATTCGAATGTCCACGCAGCGCATTGACTCCGCCCCCAGCGCGCCCGATATTCCCCATCAGCAACTGCAACATCGCCGCCGTACGAATGATCTGCGTGCCGAAACTATGCTGCGTCCATCCGACTGCGTAGATGATCGTCGAGACCTTCTTCATGTCCCCGTCTTTGCGAACCGACGTGTAAAGATCGGCTGCCTTCAGGAACTGGTCCTTCGGAATTCCGGTGATACGCTCGACCATCTCCGGCGTGTAGCGCTCGTACTGCTTCTTCAGCAGTTGATACACGCAGCGCGGATGCTGCAGAGAAAGATCAAATGCAATCTTCGGCGGCAACGCTGGTGCAGGTGCCGCCCCGCCTTTCGCCCCCGCCGGGCTCGCACCCTGATATCCCTGTCCCTCCTGTTTCGGAGCGCCCGCTTCGGCGTTTGCCTCAGCGTGGGGTGGAGGCGGCTGCTGCGCTGCCGGAGTCGGCATGACCGGCTTGCCTTCTAGATCGCCGCCCTCCTCATAGTTCCAGGTGGCTTTGTCGTAGACCTGTTTGACGGGATCGAAACCGGAGTACAGCCCATCATCCGGCAGCTTAAAGCCATCCTTAATAATGAACGCGGCGTTCGTGTAGTTGACGAGATAGTCGTGGGCAATGCGGTTGTTCTCGATCGCGTAGTGGATCAGGCCGCCCAGAAAGGCGATGTCGGCGCCCGCGCGAATCTGCAAATACATGTCTGCCGTCGCGGCCGTCCGCGTGAGGCGCGGATCGACCACGATCGTCTTCGCATTGCGGTGAATCTTGGCTTCAATCGCCCACTTGAAGCCGCAAGGATGGTTCTCGGCCGGATTCCCACCCATGATCAACATCATGTCGGTGTTCTTGATGTCGATCCAGCCATTGGTCATCGCCCCGCGTCCGAATGTTGGCCCCAAACTGGAGACCGTAGGGCCGTGTCAAACCCGCGCCTGGTTTTCCAGGTAGCAGACCCCCAGGCTGCGCATGGTCTTGACGACCAGATAATTGAACTCGTTGGTATCGGTGCAGCCGCCGGTGAACGAGATGCCTTCGCAGCGGTTCACCGTGTGACCGTTCGCGTCTGTCTCCACGAACGTGTCGTCGCGCGTCTTCTTCACCTTCTGCGCGATCTCGTCGTAGGCCTGCTCCCACGAAATGTCTTCCCAGTCGGTCCCGCCCGGCCGCCGCACTTGCGGCTTCAGCAGCCGCCGGTCATTCATAATGTCCTGCTCGAGCGACGAGCCCTTCGGACACAGCGTTCCGCGATTGATGGGATGGTCGGGATCGCCCTCCACGTGTACAACTTGCGGGATCGCATTCTTCGCCTTGTCGCCGAGCGTATAAATAATGACGCCGCAACTGACGGAGCAATACGGGCACGTGCTGCGCGTCTCGCTGGCCCGCGAAATCTTCAGGTTCTGGGTTTGTGCGTAGACCGGGGTGAGATCGAACCCCAGTGCCGAGATGCCCGCACCACCGAGGATGGTGCCCTTGAGAAACGTCCTGCGGGAGAATTCCATAAAACCTCCAGCAACTACCGCGCGCGATTGATTGCTTGCGGACCCTGGTCTACTAGGATGTGAGACGGAGGTTGAAGGTTGCGGCCGCCGCAATGCTTACGCCGGCGACCGAGTCGTATCCAGAACAGAATCCGCAGACTATACCTCTAGTGCAGGAAGCGCGTCAATCAGTAAGAAATCGTAGAAGCGGGACAGTGCCAATTGCCATATAGATCTACGGCGTCATCCTGAACGGAGCCGCTTTTCAGGCGAAGTGAAGGATCCTGCGCGGGTCGCCGCTCCTGCAAAATTGCTCCAATTCGTGGCAGCAACGATAATGACCCGATGCCCGCTTCCCCATGGCAACGCCGCATCCAGCGCGCCGAAGAACTCGCTCACCAGCATCCTTACGCCGCGGAGATTCTCGGGTTTTACATCCACCTTGCGCGCTTTCAGGAAGACTTGCATCGGCGAATCAGCGCGACGCTGCAGTCTCCGTCGGTGTCGGCCGATCGCGAACTCACCGCCGCCGAACTTGCCGAACTCACTTCCGGATTTCAGACGTTCCTGTCAATGGCCGAAGGCCACGGCCCGAAACCGCTGGCCGAACTGAGCCGCGAACTATCCGCGCGTGGGCCGGACGCCTGGTCCGATCTGCTGCAACGCGGTTGGATGGCGCATTCGTCTTCCGATGCCGAAGGCCTTCTGGCACAGGCCTTCCTGCAGCCCTATGCCGAACTGCTGCGCTTGCGTGCGCAACTTCGTCCCAGTCAAACCACCTATGCCCTGTGTCCCTTTTGCAGCCGCAAGCCAGCGCTCGGCGTACTGCGCCAGATGGGCGATGGCGGCGCGCGCTCGATGGTCTGTTCGTTCTGCCTCGCCGAGTGGGAGTTCCGCCGCATCGTCTGCCCCGGATGCGGCGAAGAGAACGACAAGAAGCTCGACGTCTTCAGCGCGAGCGACTTCGACTACATCCGCGTAGAGTGTTGCGACTCCTGCAAGACCTACATCAAGACCATCGACCTCACCAAAAACGGCCGCGCCGAACCGCTCGTCGACGAACTGGCCAGCGCTCCACTCGATCTCTGGGCCCGCGAGCACGGCTACGCCAAGCTGCAACGCAACCTGCTCGGTCTGTAGAAACAAAAGACGATGTCATCCTGAACGGAGCCGCTCTTCAGGCGAAGTGAAGGATCTCGGACTTCGGTGCGCTATCCTCACAAGATGCACGGCCGCTTCCCAACCCGTGGAGATCACAAGCTGATCCAGATCGTCGACTCCGCCCTGGCCGATGCCACGCGCCGCAGCGGCCATTGGCTGGTCTGCAAGCCCGGGTGTACCCAATGCTGCGTCGGCGCCTTCGCCATCAATCAACTCGACGCGCTCCGCCTGCAGCGGGGCCTCGCCGACTTGGATAAGCTCGACCCAAAGCGTGCGGCACGAATCCGGCAGCGTGCGCGCGAATCAGTAGCTCGCCTCTCACCCGACTTCCCCGGCGACCCCGTCACCGGAATCCTCGACGAAGGGGAAGAAGCCGACCAGCAGTTCGCCGAGTTCGCGAACGACGAGCCTTGCCCGGTGCTCGATCCCGCGACAGGACTCTGTGAACTCTACGAATCGCGTCCCATGACCTGCCGCGTCTTCGGGCCGCCAGTGCGGTCTGAGGACGGCCTCGGCGTCTGCGAGCTTTGCTTCCAGGGCGCGTCCGACAAACAGATCGCCGCCTGTGAGATGAAGCCCGATCCCGACGATCTCGAATCGCGCCTGCTCCAGCAATTAGAGGAGAGCACAGGCGAGCGTGGCAACACGATCATCGCCTTCTGCCTCGCATCCTGAACCCACCGCAACTCAGGCCTGCTTCTTCTCCAGCTCCGCCCAGCGCGCGTATAGCGCATCCACCACCTGCTGCGCCTGTTCCAATTCGCATGAGCGGCCATCAATCGCGCCGCATCGCTGGCAATGTCCGGATCTTCCAGCTGCGCGCGTTTGGCTCGCGCCACATTCTTCCGCCTCGGCGACGCGCTGCTCGATGGCGGCATACTCGCGCGCTTCCAGATACGACAACTTCTTCTTCGCCGGACGCAGATCCCGCCGCGCGGTCCGCGGCCCGCCGACGGAATCGCTTTCGCATTCGCGAGCATGTCCGCTCCCGCCTGCCACGCTTCCCACTGCGAGTAGTCGGCGAAGCGCTCCGCGCCGCCCTGACCATCGAGACCCAAGCACAACCGTCGACACGCGATCGAGCATGTAGCGGTCGTGCGTCACCAGCACCAGCGCGCCGCGAAACTCGAGCAGGCTCTCCTCCAGAATTTCCAGCGTCGGAATATCGAGATCGTTCGTCGGCTCATCCAGCAGCACACATCGGCCGGCTGCAGCATCAGCTGCGCGATCAGCACCCGCGCCCGCTCGCCGCCCGAAAGCCGCGCCACCGGCTGGTTCAGCTGCTCGCCGGTAAACAGAAATCGCGCCGCCCACGACGCCACGTGAATCACGCGGTCCTGATAGATCACCGAATCGCTGTCGGGCGCCAGCGCCCGCCGCAGCGTCACACTCGGGATCCAGTTCGCGATTCTGATCGAAGTAAACGATGCGCAGCCAATCGGCCCGCCGAATCTCTCCCGCAGTCGGCTCCAGCTCTCCGCGCAGCAGCCGCAGCAGCGTAGTCTTGCCGCTGCCGTTCGGACCCACCAGCCCCACGCGCATTCCCGCAGTCACCATGAAATTCAGATTGTCGAACAGCGTCCGTCCGCCAATGTCGTAGCCGACATTCTCCAGTTCGATCAGCCGCTTGGTCTGCCGGTCCGTCGCGGAAAAATCGATCTGCGCCGTCGCCGGTCCGCGTTCGTGTGATTCAGGTCGGCCAGCTCGCCGATCAGTCTCCCGCCTTGTCGATGCGCGCCTTCGACTTTGTCGTGCGCGCCTTGGGCCCGCGCCGCAGCCACTCGATCTCGGTGTGCACGCGGTTCTCCAGCGCCTCCTGCCGCTTCGCCTGCGCGTGCAGAAACTCTTCTTTCTTCTCCAGAAACTGCTGTAGTTCCCGTCCACGCGCAGAATCCCGTCGGGATAAGCGCGGTTCAGCTCCGCCATTTCGGTCGCCACGTTCTCCAGAAAATAGCGGTCGTGGCTGACCACCACGCAGGCAAACGGCGCCTGCTCCAGCAACTCTTCCAGCCACTCAATCCCCGCGAGATCCAGATGGTTCGTCGGCTCATCGAGCAGCAGAATGTCGGGCGCCTGCACCAGCGCCTCGGCAATCGCCAGCCGCTTCCGCCATCCGCCGGAAAGCGACGCCGCTCGGCGCGTCAACGTCTTCAAATCCCGCGCGGCCCAGCGTCTCCGCAAAGCGCGGCCCGCGCTTCGCCGGCCGCCACCGCCGCGCTCTCCAGCGCGTTCTCGATCACCGACCGCACCGTCTCGCCGTCAGCAAACGCCGACTCCTGCTCCACATAGCTCACCTGCGCAGCCGTTTGCGCACCGCAATCTCGCCGTCATCGGTGTCCTCGCCGCCCGCAAGAATCGCAGCAGCGTCGACTTGCCCGACCCGTTCGGCCCGATCAGCCCAATGCGGTCGCCTTCAGAAACCGTAAACGAGACGTTCTGAAACAGCGGCTCCGCCCCAAACGCCTTCGAAATGCTGCGTACATTAATCAACGGTGGCAACGGATGTGAGATCTCCTGAGATTGAAATGTGGGGCTACCTTGAGATTATCAGGAAGGCGGCCGCCGGGTTGATATCCGAGCCTCATTCAGTTTTGTCATCCTGAGCGAAGCGCGTCGGAGAGCGAAGCGACCCGGCGCGCGCAGTCGAAGGACCTCGCGCCCACCTTATAGTCTTGCCATCCTGAGCGAGGATTGAGTCTTTGCGCGGTTAGCGCAAAGAGCAACCGCAGCGAAGGATCTCTTGCAACTCTTCACGGGTCACGAACGTCTCAGGGAGTTCTCTTCCGTTTCTTTCGCCCCTCTGGGGCTTGTTCCTCCTTTGTTTCGTTTACCCACCGCTGGCGCGGTGGGCTGCATTCTTGCGCTCCTTAGGAACTT
>CAWJOM010000003.1:0-351191 GCA_963844525.1 uncultured Acidobacteriaceae bacterium
TGCTGGTGTACGATCTACGTTGAAGATGTCGAACCGATACGAAGCTTGGATCACTGATGTTCAGCAGGCGCTAAGCTCCATCAATATGTCGATGGACGACTGGCAGAGCCGCTGGCCCTTCGACTTTCAGGCTGAGTACAAAGCCGGAACCAAGGCCGATGATGCCGCGATGAAGGCCAATCGCTTCTGGTGGCACGAGCAGAACAAGTCTCTCAAGGGGGACTGTCGCTTAACTCGGGACTGCTGGCTTCCGCGCGGCCATCAAGGACTTTGCCAACCGGTGAATTCCGATTCTCACCTGGTACCAAGTTATGAACGCGGAGATTTCGTGAAAGTGGAGTTCCCGGATGAAACCACAGGCATAGGCGAATGGATGTGGGTCCGCGTCACCCGTTGCGATGAGCAGAAAAAACTTGTGTTCGGCATCCTAGACAACGAACCCCTCAACAACTACGAAGGCAACATTGCGCTGGGGGCTGAGCTCGCGATCAGCTATTCCCAGATTAGGGACCGCAGAAAGCCGACCGAATTCACAAGGCAATAGTCGTCCTTCGGTCGTCGAGTCACATATTCTCGGTGGAAAACTAGAGATTCTTTCCCAATGCGGCTTCTTCTTTTCAAACGAACTCGATACCATTTGTGATGACCTCATCGGGGAACATCGTCTGCCCTTGCGTATATCCTGCCTAACCTCCGCCAGAACGCTCGATGGGCCAGCGGTTTCGGGTTCGGGCGAGACGATTCTTGAGATTGAAGTGCGCGGAAAACGGGGATTCGGATATTGCAAGAGTATGCCCGGTGCAGTGAGTCCATTTGAGCGACTTAGAAGCAGGCTCCGTCCGAGGCGCGTTGACGATGTGCTCGCCCCCAGCGAAGTGTCCGACAATTCTGATGTCGGGGGGAAGGAGTGGCGCACGCCCGAACCGACCAACCTCATTTTCCCCAAATGGCAGAGCGAGCTCTTCAAGACCATTACTGAGGAGGAGGATCTTCGTTTCGACAGAGACGGCCGACCACGTACGGCATACAGCCTACGGCACACGTATATCAGCATGCGGTTGATGGAGGGAGCCAACATCTATCAAATCGCTAAGAACTGTCGCACGAGCGTCGGGATGATCGAGAAATATTACGGGGTGCACGTCAAGAACTCGCTCAACGCCGCTGCCATCAATGTGGTCCGCTCGGGTAAAGACGTGATGGCGGAAGAAGAAGAATGAGCGCGACCACTGATCTGTCCGCCTCTCCTCCGAGATCATGCTTGCTGCTCCATCCTGATAGCGGCATCAACACCCAGTATATTAGGTTATTTTGATGCATTACCAGTAAAAGCCTCGTATATTAGGCTCATGTTGCCCCTGTTCTCACTAGGCGAGCAGATCGCCATCAAGCGCAAAGAACTCGGCCTGACGAAGCCCACGCTTGCAAAAAAAGCTAGGGTCGGACTCTCCACGCTCGACGCCCTGGAGAACGGACGGATGGGCGAACTGGGATATTCCAAGATCACCAATATTCTCGCGGCGCTGGGGCTGGAGCTGAAGCTGCAGGAAGCAAGCGCGAGCCGGCCGACGCTTGAAGAACTCATGGAAGAGGGACGGGATGATCAAGGTCTGGACCGACGCCACTGAGGCGGGAATACTCGAACGCATAGAGCCTGCGATTGCGGACACCTCAAAGGAACTGCACGCCCACATTAAAGCGCACGCGGAATTCATTGAGATAGGCAATCGCATGCTCCAGCAAAGGGAGCAAGGTGTCGCGCTTTCGCTTAAGGCGGGCTGAGCAAACCCCCGCCATCCTATACGAGTCCATCTATCTCTTCAGCCAGTTGCGAAGCAATAAGCGAACAAATACACTCTCCGCACTATGATTTCTCCAAGGGATCCGTCACAGTCTCTGTTCGCGAGATTCCTTCTACCTACCGTCGCCGCAGTGTTGATAGACGGAATCTCCGAAGCGCTGAAGGGATTCGGAACCTTCATTGTTAAAGAAATCTCGGATGATGTGATGTTGAGAAGAGTGGATTGGGATGGCGTGTTCGCATTGGTGATGGGAATCGGTGCCATGATTGTTGCGCTCTACTTCGTTATAAAGAAATTCGCTAGATACGAAAGCCACAGCCTCAGGGAGAGAGCAGCGGTATTTGCCGTCGTGCTAATTATCCTCGGATCGACGAATCTGTGGGAAGTCGCGCTGCAACGTCCAACGATGCGCGCCAAATATGATGAAATCGTGCCTGGTCAGTCATCGCTTCAGGACGTAAGAAAGAAATTTCTGGCAAACTGGAATCAAAGGGTCTATTTCCATGAGGATGAGCCGTCCGGCCTCTGTGTGGACGATTGCTCCTTTGCGCTCGTCTACGATGTCCCGAAAGTTTTCGGTGAGGGATCGTTCAAACTTGACTTCGGCAATAATAAGAAGGTCTTACGGAAAAAGTGGTACGACTAATCGGGCGGGTGCCCGTCCTTTCACGCCTTGTTCTTCTTTCCAGTTCTAGAACTGCAGGTGTCCCTTTCCCTGCGTTTTATGCGAGGGCGGGTACGATGCTGCCGATGGTATAGGTTCTAACTGGCTCGGTTGACCCTTCAGCCAAACCGTTCACTGGCTGGGCCACCCACCCGATTTCGCTTCAGGCGATAATCGAACGGACTCTACTCAAACGCGATTCGCCCGGACGCACCACCTACAAGTAATTTCAGCCCTTGCGCAAATTTGGCCGCTCCACCGTAGGCGGGATGACGCACGGGTTCGTAAGGGATGCTCATGGATTCGAGCAATCCTTCGGCCGTTTTGCCGACAGCAACAACTACGGCTGAAGGAAACTCTTTAAGGAGTATCTCCAAGGCAGGCTTGCCAAAGTTATCAATCTCAGCAGAAGTTGGTCTTCGATTTGACCGTTCGTTTCCCGGTTTATGAGGGTGCATTTGAATCGCGTTCCACAGAACCGTGCGCTCCTCAATGCCCAACTCATACAGAACCTTCCAGATTGTCGTGGCAGAGCCTTCTTTGTACGGGCCTTTCTTGATGGTAAGTCGGTGACTCATAGCAGGTATGCGAGGAATCATCCCCTCCAACAGGAGGTGTTCGCTAGTAAACGCGATCCCACTGTGTCTACAACCGCGATAGCTCGGCGCTTCTCCGCAAAGAATAAACTCCGGATCGCAGCCGAGATGAGCTGCCAGCCGGGCCAGCTTTGCCTCTGGACCATTGCACGGCTTGTCGTCGGTGCAAGGGTCGCGCCATGGGTTGAACAGCGTCGGCAGTCCAGACGGCAATGTATCGGTCAGAAGTTTGGCAAGCTTGTGATTGGACATCGATACCCCAAAGCATGGCTTTTCTTTCTGGATTATCAGAAATGGGAGTTAAGTATATAGTTCCTCAAAAAATGGCTTCCGAATGGCGAGCCTCCGTCGCGAGAGAATCTCGAAATTACTCAGACACTTTCGAGGGCTTCCGTGCCCACTTCCTGGTTACCCGCTGCGCGGCAGATGTGGTCGATTGCGTTTTGGACGATCTGCCAAACGTTCTTTGTGAATTCTCCCAATCCTTCGTCGGGTAGTTGGGCTCGGTCTTCCAGGATGCGGGCGACGGTTCTTGCTCGTCGCACTTTGGTGCCCGGCCCAAAGATGTTTTGGTAGGCGGGAAGCCAAGCCCTCGTGCGTGGGTCGTGCACGAGGACTTCGCGGCAGTGCGCATCTATCCGGTCTCCAACGTCGCGGCGAATCGCGTTGAGGATGCGGGACTCTTCGTCGGGGTTCTCCGGCGCGTGGGGATGCCAACTCGTGGGTGATTCTAGCTCGTTGGAGACGGCTTTCACGAGGCGCTGCGCGAGGTCTTGTCCCGGGTACAGGTTGCGTTTTGGATACCCGTCGCTCCACCCATGGCCTACCCAGTTCGTGAGCGCCTGGATGATTTTCCAGTGATAGGATGCGAGCCCGTCTTCGCTCCAGTCCTGCCGGTATGCTTGGATCTCGCGGTCAAGGACGTTGGCGATCGTGTACTCGTTGAACTGAGGCCGGTATTGCGGGGGCGCGGGCTTGCCGGCGCTCCGGTCGATATGCTCGCCCAGACGCCTGAGTTCTCCTTGGGTCGGCCCAGGCTTGACCTCCGCTCGGTCCATGCGTGCGAGGAAGTACGTCTTTGATTCGGCGGTCCGCTCTAACTGAACGCGCTGCGCTTTGGGCAAGGACGCGATGGCCTGGATCGCGTTGCTGAGTCCTTCGAGGACTTTCGCTTTCCTGCCCGTCAGGTTCAAGTCTGGTGCCGCGACGTCCTCGAAGTGGGTGAACACGATCGCGAGTTGGTCCTGATGCCCACGGTCAATCAGGTTTTCGAGCAGGATGGGAGCTTCGCCCGTCATGGCGGGCACGGCGCGGTCCACGAGGAGGATGAGGTCGGCGCTGGAGAACTTCTTTGCGAGTTCCGGGGGGACGGTGCGGTTGATCTTGGTCGCCCGCTCTTGCTCGTGACCAAGGCCCTGGCCGTCGAGCAACACCCAAGTTGGCATTGTGGTCGCCATGAAGGAGGGCGGGGAGAAGCGGCCGCGCACGCGCATGCCCTGGACGAGGGGCGTGACGAGCGCGCCGAAGAGCTTGCGGTTGTTCTGGTAGAAGGGGCGCAGTCGCCGGAAGAACTCGGCCCTGTCTGTCGTATCGTGAATCCGGTGGGTAGTGGGCCAGGAGGATTGGCCGGTTGCCGCGCAGAGTCGTCGCTCGATTTCTTCGAGGATTTCTTCGGTTAGCGCGTCGAGCTGGTCGTGATCGATGTACTGGAGCCAGTATTCTTCGATGACCTGCTCATCCTTCTCTGCCTGGAGGTCGCGGCGCGCCGCTGCGAGTGCGTATTCCGTCATCGTGACGACTTGTGCCATACAGGACTCCAGCTTGGTCCACGGTAGCGGGGCGGGCGCGTCTGTTTCGAGTTCGTCGCTCTGGCCTTCATCGTCAACGTCATCCTCGTTGTCCGTGACGTCCGGGCTCTGGTCCCAGTCCCCGACGACGTGGTTGAACCGGAATCGTTTGTCCGAGTCGATCAGGAGTTTCGCGGCGATTTTGGTTTGTTGTCCGGCTCCCGGTATGCGAACTCGCATGCCTCCAAAATGTTTTCCTTGATGATTTCGCGGACCTCGTTCTCTGCGTAGAACGTGACGACGGCAGCATAGTCGACGCGTCCACGATGACTTCCGTGTCCGCGACGGTCGTCCGCCCAGCGCCGCGCATGGGGAAATTCTCGCGCGTGGTCTGGAGGAGGTGCTGCATCAATCGGCTCTTGCCAGCCGCTGTTTGTCCAACGACCAACACGCGCGGCGCGTTGCGCCGCTTGCCTTGCCGTGGGCGGAACTGCATCTCGCGCTCCCGCAGCGCGAGGTAGTCCACGGGTTCGGGCGTCATGCAGTCATAGAACGCACTAATGATGACCGGTGCATACTTCTGTTCGGCGATCGCATGGCTCCGCGCGGGCAGCAGCGTCGGGGTCTCCGCCAGCGCGAGCAACTCGTTTATCTGGTCTCTGAGGGCCTCCGCGTCGGACTCTTCCTGACTTTGAGGCTCCGGTGGATCTTCTTCCCGATCGAACCCTCTCGGCAAATCGGGTGATGAAAACTAACATTCCAGTTCCCCGACTTCGACTTATAGATATGCGCTGCGTTCGCCATTTCCACTCCAATGTTCTACGGTGTACTAAATAATACGATACACAACGATAAGCGGCGTGTCAATGCTTGTATAGAACACGTAGTACACGGTAAAAGCGAGACCGTTCTGCCGCTCCCGAATGTAGCCCGGTGAGAAATTACCGGGCCAACGACGGCACGTTGGATTATTGGAGGTTTTGCCCGGTAATCCGGATTCGCGCTGGAAGGACTACGGTTCGCCCTGAAAAGAGGCGCGGTCGGATATCGACACAATAAGATAAAAATGGTACAACGTAATAGGATAATAACAGTACAGCGCAATAGTATAAATACAGCACAACGCAATCGGATAATGGAAACACGAAGCCTGAAGGAAACCGGCCATGGCCAGACCCCCTGAAAAACTCGCGCAGTCCCTCGAAATCCTGCGGAAACTCCAGACCGCGGAAGGGGCGGGGGCGATCCGGGCGCGCGACCTGTCGCGCACGCACCGGGAGCGCCTCCTGCGCAACGGCTTCCTGCAGGAAGTCATCAAGGGCTGGTATATCCCGAGCCGCCCGGACGAAGTGAAAGGCGATAGCACGGCCTGGTACGCATCGTTCTGGCGTTTCTGCGGCGCGTATCTGGAAGCGCGTTTCGGCGTTCGGTGGTGCCTTTCACCGGAACAATCGCTTTCGCTTCATGCCGGCAACTGGACCGTGCCCGGCCAGCTCGCGGCGCGGTCGCCGCGCGCGGGCAACAAGGTCACCAAACTCCCGCATGGCACGTCCCTGCTGGAGCTTCGCATCGCGCTGCCGGGTGTGGCGGACCGGAAGGAAGAGGCCGGCCTGCGGCTGTTCTCGGTGGAATCAGCACTGATCGCGTGCTCCCCCAACTATTTTTCGAACAACGCGACGGATGTCCGCGCGGTGTTGCCGATGATACGGGACGCCTCCGGCCTTCTCCGCCGACTCCTTGAGGGCGGTCACACGGTGATCGCCGGACGTTTGGCCGGGGCCTTCCGCAACATCGGCCGCGACCGCATCGCGGACGATATCGTGAAAACGATGACGGCGGCCGGCTACGCCGTGCGGGAGAACGATCCCTTCACGGACAAGCCCTCCCTGGTCATCGGAGCCCGCGAAACCTCTCCTTACGTAAACAGGCTGCGGCTGCTCTGGCAGAAAATGCGCGAGCCGGTCATCGAACGCTTCCCGAAAGCGCCGGGCCCGCCGCGCAATATCGAGGCATACCTCAAGCGCGTCAACGACGCCTACGTCACGGACGCCTATCATTCGCTGTCGATCGAGGGCTACCGGGTCACGCCAGACTCTTATCGAGCGCGTCCGCGGGGGGCGGTGGAACCCGGAAGCTGACGAGGGCGACCGCGATCAGCGGAACGCCATGGCGGCGCGGGGCTACTGGCAGGCCTTTCAGGCCGTGCAGAAAAGCCTCGGCAAAATTCTGAAGGGGGAAAATCCGGGAGAGGTCGCGGACGCGGACCACGGCACGTGGTATCGAGAGCTGTTCGCGCCGAGCGTCACCGTCGGCCTGCTGAAGCCCGCCGATCTCGCGGGCTATCGCAACGGCCAGGTCTATATCCGCAAGTCGATGCATGTGCCGCTGAACCGGGACGCGGTGAGGGACGCCATGCCGGCGTTCTTCGACCTGCTGCGCGAAGAGCCGCATCCGGCCGTCCGCGTGGTGCTCGGGCATTTCATCTTCGTCTACATCCATCCTTATATGGATGGCAACGGCCGCGTCGGGCGCTTCCTGATGAACACGATGATGGCGTCGGGCGGATACCCGTGGACGGTCATTCCGGTAACCGACCGCAACGCCTACGTGAACGCTCTCGAAAAAGCGAGTGTCGGCGAGGATATCGCGCCCTTCGCGGACTTCCTCGCCGGGCTGGTGAAAAAACGACTGGCGGGCGAGCCCTTGCCGGCGGTGCCGAAAGCTTCGCCCGTAGACGAACGCTAAAACAATTCTCGATCTGCAAGGCAGCTGGCGAGGAAAGATCTGCTGACCGGGTGCACTTCCTTTGATCTCCGCGAAACTGGAGCAGACCGGAGAGCTTTGGGCCGAGTTAGGTGTCTTGACCGTAGGATGCTTGCGAATAAATGGCGAAACGTCAAGCGATCAGATCATAAGTTACAGTTGAGCGGCGGATGACTTTGCTCAACAATCTTAGGCTCAAGGTGTAAAGATAGAGGGCCTGATGCCAAACAGCACAACGCAGATAGAGACGGATTGGGTTTCCGCTCCTCGGTCGATTCGGGGCCAGGATCAGCTCGGTTGCCAAGCTCCATGCGAGCTTACATATTCCCAACTTCTTCCGGGCATCACAAACGTCACAGATCGCGCGCGCTATTTCTCATTCTACCCGTGGGTCGCTTGGTCACTGGATAAGCGATTCCCAACGATCAGCGAGGAGCGCTACGTCGAGCTGTACCGCAGGGCGGATTGTCTTTATACCCTAATCGCTGCTCAAGAGTCGAAGATATCCGAAAACGTCAGACAGGCTGAAGCGATGATCGGTCGCCTCCGGCTACTGCCCGCTCTCGATCGATTGACAAGCGGCACGCCGCTGCGCTTGTCCGACTATGCGACTCAGGAGGAGTCGGGGGAGCGCTATTTCAAGAATCGTATGGGGGGATTGGGCCAATATTACATCGGCTCGCTCGCTGAACTCGGTGTTTGTGCAAAGGCCCCGTCGGGCCCTTGGATCAGATACACGGAGGAGTTCGGCAAAGTGCTGGCAAACACGATCGAAACTGTGCTTCCATCGAAAGCCTTCTGGGTTGCTGTTGAGCGCGACGTAATCACGGTTAAAGACTTGGTCGCACTGAGGGAATTCTCACCTCATCTGCTGCCAAGCAGCCCACACGAACAAAACCTCCTTCTCGATATGTTTTTCGTCAGAAAGGCGTACAGTGACCGTCTCGGGGACGTGAAAGGGACACAGAGACGCCTCACGCTTGCCCTCATTCTGCATCTCGCACATTCACTTTCAGAACTCGATCAGGCGTGGCTATCTGAGTGGACTTTTCGACCCATCGTCTATTCCGGGGTACTACCGACTGGCGTGGCATGGGATGTTCCCCCCGGACTCGTTGAGACCCGGAAGCTCTGGTCGATCTACGAACGTAACGACCTGCTTTCAAGTGCTAGTCTAATGATTTTTGCGGCAAGCTTGAGTCGCCTCCGTCAAGAGGCATCGGACAACTTTACCTACTACGAATCTGTTGAGAGTTTCGCCGAACACTATTCGGGAAGTGCCAGCGTCAAAGGCGCCCTTGGTGCTTTGAGCGGGAAGACATTCGGCGAATTGGTTGGGTATGTGCGAAGCGCGGGCCCTTCAATGGCAAGTTGGGGAGATCCGATGCACGAGTTCTCGCTGGAGGATCGACTCGTCGCAGACTGGTACGGCGAAGAGAAACCGCCAGCATCATTTCATTGCCAGTGCGATTCTACTGCTCGCATCGCTTGCAGCGCGACAAGCCGACTTCCCATATGCTTACGGGAACTTGCTAATCCAAGCTCAGGATCTGGAAACATACCCAATTAATCTCGTCAGTTTCCACAAACGGGTTTCGGCCTGGGAATCGATATGCGTTAGCTGACGTGGTAAAGGATTTGATCGGTTGGTGCTTGAACACGCATCTGACTGTCGCACTTCGCAAGCTCTGGCAGACCAGGACAAGTAGCTTCCACGTTAGGCCAGCCGAGAATGGTCTACAAGTCGTCGGAGAAATTCCGCCGCCAAACCGGACACTTCCCCGCATTCGGCAGAGCTTGCGAATTCTTGAAGACCTCGGCGCTCTTAAAGAGCATGAAGTTGATGTCGGACACTATTGCTCACTCCGCTTGGAAAGGCTCTCTTGGAGGAGTCTCTTGTCTGATCAAATTTCGATCCTTGACATTGCGGAGAGCACCGGGTTTGAGGCCTCGCTCATCACGACGTTCAATGCATCATTGCCGTTCTACGAAGAGATCGTACTGCGTCGTCTTCGTGCGAATGGATGTCGTAAAAACGTTGTGCTCATGGATGCCGCGCAGTGTTCCGCCGCATGGGACTCAGAGGCTTCACGTCCTCGATTTGCAGGGTACGACTACTCACTGATCCCAGTACGTGCTAGTGCGGCTTTTCATCCCAAGATCGCCATCTTTGTCGGTCCCAAACGAGCATCGATTCTGGTTGGAAGTCACAACCTTACCGTTGCTGGCTTCGGGTACAACCGAGAATTGACGAACTTAGTCGAACTCTCGGCCAAGAAGCAAGACGATGCGGGAAGCATCTTGAACGACATTTGGGGTTCTCTTGCCACTTGGCTTGAAAACGCGTCTGGTTATTGTCCACCCGAACTCATCCAAGATGCTATTTCGCTTCAAAAGCATTTAAAGCCGTTCTTGAATCCAGGTGCAGTTCACAACTCAGCGTTTTTCCTTTCTCAGACAGCGGGTGAGATAGGTCTATTTGCCAAATTGAGAGAGTCAGTCAACTTTGGAGTCCGTCGCGTTCTTGTCGTTGGCGCATTCTTCGATGAAAAGCTAGCCTTTCTAAGGGCGATTCGCTCAAGATGGCCTGGGGCCGAAATTGTCGTGGGAATCGACCCAGACACCGTGTACCTTCCCATTTCGTTCGGAGACGCTAAAACCCGGTTTGTCGATACCAGAAAGCTGTGGGCTGAAGAGAATGGAAGATACCTACATGCCAAGGCGGTATACATAGAGGGTTTCGACTTGCAGAAGATTTTCCTCTCTGGTAGCGCGAATCCAAGTGGTCCAGGCTGGGGGCTTGAATCAGCGGTCGCAAACACCGAAGCGGTGATGTTGCTCAAAGGTGCAAATGCCCTCGATGCTCTGAGCAAGACCGGGCTGGCGCGTTTATTCGATCTCCCGGCGCTATCCGAAGAAATATTGAACTCGACGACAGGTAAGGCGCGTCAGTTGAGAATCTCGACCCAACTGAGCGCTCCTCGGGTTGTTGTCGGAACAGCGGATGGAGAGGCGAAAAGAATCACGGTAAGGTTTCCAGATGCGCAGTTGGTTAAGAGTATCTCGCCTTTAGACGACAACGATGGACTCATCCCAATCCATTTGACATTCACTGCCGAAGCTTCGACTCTCGAGATCGTCATGGAGGAGAGTGCTGGCGCGATCAGGTCATTGCTCCTAAAGAGCGACCTCACAGCCATTGCCCGAGTGATTGTTCATCACACGGCGATAGTAACTGCCACCTCAACCTCAAGCAAGCAGCACCAAATTCGTGTAGCCCTCGGAGAAATTGGCGATTCCGGAGCCGACATCTCCCGCTTGATTGAGCAAGTCAGCAGCGTGATCTTCTCAGGGGATGTGACCAAGCACGCGACTTCGGTCAGGCACTCAAAAGGCCCCCACGAAGCAGCAGACAAGGAGCGCCCTCCATCTTTATCCATGAGCGTCGAGGAGATCGCCACTCAACGTCGTAAACGTAAGCTGCTTGAAGGCGGCGATTTGGGATATCTTTTGGACATTTTGATCCAGAGGCTCCATATCCCAAAAGCTTCCAGCCCCGAATCTATCGCGGATGCCGCGGCCGGTAATCCAGAGGAGGGTCAAGATGACGATTTGGCCCAGAATACGCCTTCAGCTATCGAAGACGAAGCAATTGCTGCAGCTGTCTTTGCCAAGTCCCGTTCGCTTATCAACAAAATGATTGCTAGGGAAGCGCTCGCAGCGGCTGAGCCAGAGCGCGTTACGGAGATGCTGGCGCAGTTGACGGCGGTAGTCGCGATCATAAAGGAGCTGAAACATCTGGAGATGCAGGGGCGGTGGAAGGATAAGGATTTTGCGCTTGTCGATCACGATGCCATGTACAAGTTGATGACGAAATCCATGTTCTATCTGTTCTCGTCAACTCACGCACTTTGGCGCGCGGTCGAGGACGAGGGTATTGGCACTGAGGAGTTAAGCAGCTTGAATGTTCTGCTCAGTTGGCTGGCTCGGGAAATAGGCTATGACTATAAGCCGGATGTGCCGCCAGTTTGGACTTTCGAAGACCCAGGAGAATACGACTTTCTACTTGCTGGAAACGGCTATCTAGGGAAGCTCTTTCCCCGTTTGGTGGTTGACGATCTCGCAAAATCACTGGAGATGGCGGTATTGAGCACAATCGATCTGGCTCCGAAGGAAAAGGCCGCTGCGGACGCTTGGCTCAACCGAAACCTCATCCTCGGCAGGTCTCTGAAATCGCGTACTTCGACGATTTCTAAGGACGGAACGGCAAACTTCAAAGTTGGAGGATACGCCTACGTGCCAAATCGAGTGGAACCCTGGACTGTAGTTCTTGAAGTGAATGACAAACTTGTAAAGCTATGGGACTTTGAAGAAAGTAAGGATGGCAATCTTGAACACAGAGGGTTCATGCGTTCTTTCGTTATGCCATTCCAGTCGAGCGACACGACGGGTTGAATACAACTTATCAGCGCGCCCTTTCACGGCGCGAACACGAGATGATGAGAGTCGAACAGCGCCCCTAGAGGCGCCAGTGAACACTATCCTCGCGACTGTCCTTTAACTGTCCAATAAGGATTCCTTAGCACTTCTTACAAGGTTTTTCAGGGGCCACCCGCGTCTTGTAAGTTGTTGAAAATACTAGTATTTGTGGGCTCATAACCCAAAGGTCGTTGGTTCAAATCCACCCCCCGCAACCAACGCAATCGTGCACTGCGCCGTGGGCTTAGCTCTACGGGTCAGTGCGCCGCTTGCGGTCAGTTTTGCGTGTCCTTTCCCGTGCCATTTCCGTGCCGTTAACACGGAACTAGACTGAATTAGCCGCGTTAGAAGCCATCTGCCGCACGCTAACTACGTTAAACTACGTTGAACGATGGTTTCGAATCCCACTCTCTCCGCCAGTTCTTAGCTCACCAAATGAGTATGCGGGTTCCGTGAAACTGGGGGTCATTCTTGACCCGGGGACCAAAGACGGGCTTCTTGCGAACGGCCCGCTGACCAAACGCGCCTGATCCTTCTGACGGCAAAAATGTGGCGCAGCCAGTGAGAGATGGAAGGTTCTGCGCCACCCAAAAGGAGTTACTCCAACTGCTTCCCTGGTTATTCATAGGACGTCACGCAGCTTTTTCGCCACTAGGAAAATCCCTAGGGGCTAGTCTCTAAGCCCACCGCCGGCAATGGACAATTGACCGGTTTCATGAACCGGATTGGCTCACTAACATCACAATGACCGGTCCCCATGCGGTCAACAGAATATTGCCCACTGCGTACGGCACGGTGTAGCCGAGCGCCGGCAGCTTGCTGCCGGCCTCATCTTGGATCGAACGAAGCGCCGCGGTTGCGGTTCCTGCACCCGCGCAGGCGCCGAGCAAAATCACTGGATTCATATTCAACACGTAGCGTCCAAAGAGGAGTGCGCCCAGGTGCGGTGTCAATGCGACTAGAAAGGCGACAAGAAGGAGACTCGGCCCAGAGGCGCGCAGAGCGGTGACAAAGCCCGGCCCGGCGTTCAAACCAACGACCGCGATAAATACTGCAAGCCCGACGGTGTCGAAGACCCAAAGTGCTGGTTCGGGGATGCGACCGAAGGTTGGGCGTACCGAACGAAGCCACCCAAAAACGAGTCCCATGATAAGCGCGCCGCCACTGGCTGTGAGGCTAAGAGACAAACCGCCGACGGTGACGGAAAGCAAGCCGAGCAATCCTCCCATGAGGATACCGAGGCCGACGAAGACAATGTCTGTTTCGCTCGAAGGCCGCTCGATATAGCCCAGGATCTTACCCACCCGCTGCACGTGCTGTGAGGCGCCGGCAACACGAAGAAGGTCGCCACGCTGCACGGTTGTCTCCAATGTAAATGGAATTTCTTCTGCACCTCGGATGAGCTTTTGAAGAGCGACACCGCGTCCGTACTGCTCGGCCAATCCCGGGAGCGTCTGGTCCACAACGGCAGGGTTTGTGACGACGACATCGGCAGTGGTCACAGGATAATTCAACAATTCGCGATCCTCGACTTCGGCGCCGATGGCGAAACTCTCGCCGAGAAGCACGCGACGGCGACCCACCACGCCGACGACGTCGCCTGCCTGCAGAACGGTATCGGGCTCGGCGTCGAGAAGGCCTGAGGCGCGGCGTATTCGCTCAACAAAGACACGTTCCGGCATGAAGAAAGTCTCCAGATCGGAGATCCGGCGATCGGCAAAAATATCGGCGAGGCGGTAAGCCCGGATGTCCCACTCCCGATAACCCGAACGGCTGCGTGAACCGTCAGTGGATTTCGCAGACATTTTCGCTTCGAGCTTCCGGGTCTCCGCTTTCAAATCAAACCCCAGCAGTCTCGGCGCAAGGCTCGACAGGAACCAGACCACGAAGCCGGTCCCGACGAGATAGCTAACGGTGTACGCAGCCGGGATGTTGTTCAGCAGTCGTTGCTTCTCGCTGTCTGACAGATTAAGCCGGGCGATCGCGTTGCCGGCGGTGCCTATGACAGTGCTCTCCGTGAAGGCGCCAGCCAAAAGGCCAGCAGCGGTGCCAGCGTCGTATCCGAGAAGCTTTGACGCCGCGACCGTGGTCACCAAGCTGCTCAGGCACAAGACGATTGTGAGCGAGACTTGCGGCAAAGCGTTTTTTCTAAGCCCTCGGAAGAATTGAGGACCCACCTTGTAGCCAGTCGCAAACAGAAATAAATCGAAGAACACCGTGCTGACGAGCGGATGGACTTTGATGGTTAGTTGGCCTATCA
Source organism: uncultured Acidobacteriaceae bacterium (assembly GCA_963844525.1). Taxonomy (GTDB): domain Bacteria; phylum Acidobacteriota; class Terriglobia; order Terriglobales; family Acidobacteriaceae; genus Sulfotelmatobacter. The sequence continues at coordinate 14,352 of CAWJOM010000003.1, forward strand.
GCACGCCGGCGAGGAGGGTGCCGACGACATTGCCGAGCCTGAATGAACCCAGCTTCAGACGGCCCAGCAGAAATCCGAGCGCGAGCGTAAGGAAGATTGCAAGTTCGGGATTCTGTCTTAGCGACCGGATAACGTACGCGATCACGCAATCCTCCGAACTGGCATAGACGCTAGGAGCAGCACGCAGATTTGCATGATCCAAATCATCGGTCCCCTGGTTCGTTTAGAGTGACGTGGCCCGAAACCGCTCTCGAAATGAAACGGCTGCAACGGTGCGAATCAATCCGCAGCCCGAAGCCGGGTTCTCGGAGGCTGCATCCGGCAAGAGCAAGAGAAGATTTTTCTTCGCCCATGGAATGTCAGTTGTCTTATCAATCGCCTGGGTTTCTCTGTCGAACCCGGGCGACGGCAACGGCGCACAACTGGAAGTCCTTCTGCTTCGCGATACGCTGAAGCGCAGGAAAAGCCGGCCATAAAAAGAAGTCGATCAGGAACGAACCAAATACGGTTGGGCGCCGTGCTGGTAACCCTTGCGTTAAGCTGTCACCGAGTCATTGAGCGGCGGCCCTCAGCGCAACCCTAGGTTTGAGTTCATTTCTGCGCAACTAGGGGAACCCCTAATGCAAGAAGTTTCGACTCTCCAATTTCTGCCCAGCAGGCAGCTGGTTTCACCTATGCCGGCGAGAAGGCGGGTTGCTGCGCCCGTTCTAGGGGTTTCCCTAGTAGCAAGGTTTCGAGCTTTGCACTTGAATAGTTGTGTGAGCTGAGTTGTCAGCTTGCCCGCAGATCCGTGGATTGAGAAACAAGAGCCCGAGTTCAAGTGCGAATTTCATCGCCCATTTAAGGAGAGTGACATGGCTACACCAGCGACCGAGACACCGACGACGCCCAAAGAGCTCGATTCGACGAAACCGCAAGCGATGGCGCTTCCGAAGGAGGGATACTTCGAACTTGAGACGGGACGCTACGGCCCGGTCTTTCCCAAGACTCCCGCCTGCTACGGCTTTTCAGTCGTAGCAAAGGTCAAGCCTGGCAGAGAGGCGGCGATCCGCGACTACGGAAAGAGTATTGAGGCGGCGGTGAAGGCCGATCCCTCCGTGCTCGCCTCCTTGAAACTGCACTATCTGCGCTGGATCTTGTTCGACGTGGGCTCGGGATTGCATTTCATGTATCAGGGCATCTTCGACACTGATTTCGATAAATATATCGAGGACGCTGTGGCGATCTTCGCCAAGACCGGTATTACCACGGTCTTCGTAAACCTCGAAGGATTTCCCGAGGACTGGAAGACGAGCGTGCCAGCGGTCAGCAAGTTCTTTCGCGATCATCAGTGCCCGAGTTTCCTGGAATACGGCGAATATCCCTACGTAAGTGCCGACGAAGTCAAGAAGGCGCTTAAACTGAAGGCGGCTTTTAGCGGGATGCTCGACCTCATGCAGTAGCAAAACCACTTTTCAGGCGCGACGGAGAAAGCCGTGGGCATCTTGCAGCAATCACATGGGATTTCAGGGGATGTGACGGCCCCGGACTCGCTCGACCTTGACGATATCCAGCATTTCCTGATGGCGAGGCCACCTGCGCTGGCGGCACGCTACGAGTTCTTGAGTTTTGAGCGTGCGACCGGAGCGCGGGCATGGCTGGCAGGCCTAATCGACAAGGTGGGCAATGTGAAGGGAGTGGGGTCCAGCATGCTGGACTCCAGATGGGTGACGATTGGGTTGACGTGGAGTGGCCTCAGGGCCCTAGGCGTGGCTGACATAGATTTAGGCACCTTCCCGGAGGAATTTCGTCAAGGGATGGCTGCCCGATCGGACGTCCTTGGAATGACAGGCGCTAACCAGCCGGGTCACTGGACTGGCGGACTCTCGAGTCCGAACCTGCATGCCATTACCATCCTGTTCGCCCGTGATGTCGCCGAACGCGAGCGGTGTCGGCAGGAGCATGCCAGCTATCTGAAGCAATGCAAGGGAGTCGAACTTCTGTCAGCGCTGGATCTGGAAGCGATTCCGCCCTTCGACTACGCCCACGAACACTTCGGCTACCGTGATCGGCTGTCGCAGCCCGTCATCGAGGGAACAGGAGTGGAGCCTACACCCGGATCGGGCCCACCGATCAAACCAGGTGAATTTTTTCTTGGCTATCCTGACGAAGAAGGTCCTGCTGCCGGAATGCCACAGCCGAAAATTCTATCTCACAATGGGAGCTATGTTGCCTATCTGAGAATGGAAGAGCATGTAGGGGCGTTCCGCGATTTCCTGCGCGCGCACGGCGAAACACCGGATCAGCAGGAATTGATGGCTGCCAAACTAATGGGGCGTTGGCGGAGTGGCGCTCCGCTTGTCTTGGCACCGGGGGCAGATGATCCGGAACTTGGCGCCGATTCTCAGCGCAGCAACGATTTCAATTACGCCAAGATGGACCCTCACGGTTACGGTTGCCCGCTCGGGGCGCACATCCGGCGCATGAACCCGCGCGATACGGCAGTAAACATGAACCGCCGGAAGATGATCCGTCGCGGAGGGACATACGGTCCGCCGCTGCCTGAGGGCGTGCCCGAGGATGGTGTCGAGCGCGGTATTGCCGCGTTCGTCGGCTGTGCGAGCCTCGTCCGGCAATTTGAATTTGCGATGAATGTGTGGGCCAACGACCCAAACTTTCACGAGTTGGGAAACGAGCGAGATCCGATTTTTGGTACACAGGACGGCACCTTTGACATGACGATCCCGAAGCGGCCGATTCGGAAGAAGATCAAGGGCCTGCCAGCTTTCACGACGATCCGGGGCGGCGCTTACTTCTTTTTGCCGGGCATAAAAGCGCTCCGATATCTCGCATCGCTGACGTGATGTCCTTTGAAACAAAGAGTACTGGAAAGTGCAGAAAGGCAGACAATCATGAGCTCCGTTCCTCAACCACCGCGCACTTACAATCAGAATCATGCACCACGTAAATACACTCCCGGCAAACGGAGAGTGTCCATCTACTGGACGTGGAGTTATCCCTGGGAAGCCAACCGGGACACCACTGAATTAGACAATCGCTTCTCGACCATGACCGAGGTCCGGAGAGTCGCCTGGCCCGCGTATGAGGGAACCGAATGGGACAAGATGAATTTCCTGCAAGGAATTGCTGGGACCCTGGAACTGTTCCACCGGTCGACGCTCGCGTTTCAGAGCGTACTGGGCGAGGTCACAGGACATTCGGTTGCCGTATTTCAACGAATCGACCAGGCCGGGTACAAGCTTCCGATCGACGAACGAATCCTGGCGGACACCGACACGCTCATGGTGTTCGGTCTCGATCACCTGCTGTCAGAGCAGGAGGCAACCTCAGAAGAAATCGAAGCCTTGCGCGAGTGGCTGAAACGAGAAGGAACCTGCCTTCTGCTTGCGCCCCATCATGACGTGGGATTTACAGAAGATCTGACGCAACGGCAAATGGAATATACACACCACGGAGATGAGCTAGTTCCTCGCCAGCAGCGCTTCGGACAATACACGCGTTCGCTCATGAAAGCGCTCGGCGTTCCAGTGGTGAATCAATTCGGACTTCGCCCCGCCCTCGTGAAAGGCACAAAACAAATTACGCCGCTTACAATCAACAAAGACCTGGATAAGCTTGGCCTCCTCAACGGGGTTACCACGTTCAATTTTCACCTGCACCTGCCACACTATTCGCTGACCACCGACGATACAAAATCCGTCCACGTGCTTACTCGCCAACCGGTTGATCTGGACCGGCCGCATCCTTTCACTCAGGCGGGCAATACCGAGTTCAACTCGTGTATCTGGATGCCACCGAATGCGCAACGCGCGGGAAACATCCTGCTGGCGGACCTCACGATCTTTACTACGTTGTTTGGTGGCATAGAGTCGCTTGCGACCTTTTGGAAGAATCTTGCAACGATGCCACTGGCAAGCGGGATGCCGGAGAAGAAGACTCAGGCCGTCGCCTGATCCGAAACGCGGACTATGCAGTCACGGTACGGGGAAGGTCGAATGGAGCTCCTGAGTAAGGCGGTCCCAATCACAATGCTCGTCTTTGTGGTTGTAAGCATGCTGGCGGTTGGTTCAAGTCTCACCGTTGGACAGATTGTGGCTCCTCTGCGCAACGGCAGACTCGTTTTCTTCGCATTGCTCGCAAATTTCGTGTTGATGCCGGTGGGCGCATGGACTATCGCCAAACTTCTCAGGCTCGACCAACCGCTTGGCGTAGCGCTGCTCTTGCTGGGCGTGGCCGCGGGCGCACCATTCCTCCCGAAACTGGCGGGGATTGCCAAAGGCAACCTTGCCTTCGCCGTGGGATTGATGGTCCTACTCATGGTCCTGACCGTGGCGTACATGCCGCTCGTGCTGCCTCTGCTTCTTCAAGGCGTTTCGGTCGATCCGATGAAAATAGCACGGTCGCTGCTTCTTCTCATGTTGCTTCCGCTCGGCGTCGGGCTTGCACTGAACGCTCGGTTCGGAGGCGCCGCTGAAAGAATTCGCGTGCCGCTTAACAAAATCTCTACCTTCAGTCTCGCACTCCTAATCGTGCTGCTCCTTGTGACGAATATTCAAAACGTGATCGCTTTGTTCGGAACACGCGGCATCTTCGCGAGCATCCTCTTTCTTTTCCTGGGGGTTGGAGTCGGTTGGCTTCTTGGTGGTCCGGCCCTCGGAACGAAGGGGGTGCTCGCTCTCGGCACTGCGCAGCGGAATATTGCCGCGGCGCTCGTGGTTGGCGGCAAGGACTTCGATGACCCAAGGGTACTCGTCATGATTGTCGTCGTTGCCGTGGTAGGGCTGCTTATTCTAATGCCCCTGGCTCGCGTCTTAGGAAGTCGGGGTGCGGAAACACCGGTTTAGAACACTCAAGGTTCAAGGCCTGCAGAGCCTCCAAGATTGGAACATCCTGTGCACGTTGATGAGAGCACACTTGGCATTGCGCATCTTTACTGTGGTTGCCGTCGTTGCAGTTGCTCACTTTGTCTTGACTCCCGTGCAAGCGCAAGTCAGAGGCGTCTATCCCGTAGGCATGAGCGCAACGAACTCTGGGGTAACACCCGAAGCAGGAATCAGCTATTCAAACCTTTTTATTTTCTTCTCGCGTGATGAAGCGAAAGGTGCTAATGGCGAAGTATTGGCGACCGGCCAAAACTCGGTCATTATGGATTTGAACAGTTTTGTTTGGGTGAGCAAAAAGGAAATGAGTTTCCTGGGCGGAGCGGTATTGTCAGCATCCGCTACGCTTCCAATTGCTAACAACTCGCTTACTTCGGATGTCAATGGTGCCCTCAGCGGCGGTGGCGGATTTGCGGATTCCTATTATCAACCGTTCATTCTTGGCTGGCGCAAGCAGCGCGTTGCCATTCGTGCGATCTATGGGTTTCTGGCGCCCACTGGAAGATTTAGCGTGGGTGCCAACACGAACGTCGGTTCAGGTTACTGGACCTCAGCTGTTTCCAGTGGACAGACGATATATCTGAACTCGAGCAAAGCCACTGCGCTATCTGCCTTTCAGATGTATGAATTTCACGGCACCCAAGAGGGCACGATGGTCCACCCGGGCCAGAACTTTAACCTCGATTATTCGCTCACCCACACCCTTAACCTGCAACCGAACTTGCGCCTTCAACTTGGATTGGTGGGTTACGGCCAGTGGCAGACGACCGACAAGTACGGCCCGAACATCACGGCGGAACAAGCAGCGACGCGCTACAAAGTGAACGCCCTGGGGTTCGCGGCAAACGCAATACTACCTGAGCACAAGGTGAGCGTCGGTGTGAAGTATTTTCATGAATTCGAGTGCCGATCTACTTTTCAGGGATATACACTCCAAATTTCTGGCACGATTACGTTCTAGGGTAGTCTGCGATGACCCGATGATCCTCGTGTCTAAGCTACGCTCCTGCTTGCCGCTCTTAACGGCACCACCGCGTCAATCCTTGTTCCCTCCGCCGGCCGCGAGGTGATCTCAAGTTGCCCTCCCAGCGACCGCAGACGTTCCCGCATGCTACGGATCCCGATGCCCGCTCGCGGCGAGTAATGGGTTACATCAAAGCCCCTCCCGCGATCGACAACCGACAGGTGCAGCTTCTCTCCTAAACCTTCGAGATGAACTTCGGCCCGGTCGGCGCCGCTGTGTCGCTTGACGTTCCGAAGGCTCTCCTGAACGATGCGAAAGAGGCACAGCGCCACATCTTCCGCAATGTCCCGCGGAACATTTTCGTGAGTAAAAGTCACCTTTATCTGCTGTTGAGCCGAGAACTCCTCGGCGAAGACTTTTACTCCAGCAACCAAACCCAAGCTCTCCAAGGTGGAGGAATGTAAGCGGTGCGACAAAGAGTGCAGGTCCGCGCCCAGTTCACCGACTGCATTCCAAATCTTGCGGATCCGTCGACCCGCTGAGACGGGGGAATTCGCGATCTCCTCTTCGAGCGATTCCAGTTCCAGCGAAAGCATAGCCAACCGCTGGTTGTAGTCGTCATGGATCTCACGGGCAATTCGCTTGCGCTCTTCCTCCTGGGCATCGATCAAGCGGCCGCTTAACTTGGATAGAGCCTCTTCCGCCATCTTGCGCTCGGTGACATCTACCGCCAAACCAAGCATCCGCTCTGGATCTCCATTGTTGGAATAATAAAATCTCCCTCTGGCAGTGATCCATCTCACGGTTCCATCATCCCGTTGGAAGCGAAACTCCCCAGTGTAGGGCTGTCTGCTTTGCCTGGCATCGGCAATCTTCTGCGAGACAAGATCACGGTCTTCCGGGTGTACCCGGTGACTGAAGTCACCGGTCCGCGGAAAGTAGGTGTCGGATTTAATCCCGAACATGCCTTCGAGATTGCCGAACCAACGATTTTGACCGTTATTGATATCCAAGTCCCATCCCACAAACCGACCGGCTTCGACCGCCATCCGAAGTCGTTCGTGCGAGATCGCTAGCTCGGCTTCAGCCTTTCTTCGTCTAAGTCGCTGCATTATCAGTCCGACAATCAGCAGCGTTTCCACCAAAATCAAAAAAATGCCGCCTATGATGTACCACCCGTACAGTTCCCAGAGACCGGGCTCCCGATAGAGCAGGACGCTACTGGGGGGAAGGTTGCTCTCTTTGAGTTTCCAGCGCCGTAGTGCTCGCCAATCAAACACGTAGGAATTGCGGCTTTTTACGATCGGAATGTTCTCTGGCCTTTCACCTTGAAGGACACGCAAGGCCATCCCGGCGGCGATTTGTCCCGACACGTTCCAACTTATTACACGGCCGCCCACTGTGCCGCTGCCGAGATCCACGTCGTCCAGGACAAACACCGGGGCATTCGCGGCACTGGCAACCAAGGGAGCTGACTGGCTCGCATCGATGAAGTGTGAGCCGGCGGCATCCTCCATGATCGACGTGTGAAGCACGATGGTATGTGCCGGGAGATGCTTCAAACGCTCAAGGAGAGTGGGTAGGTCGAGATCTGTAAGATAGGTAAACTCAAGCTTCGATTCGTAACCGCTCAGAGACTTCTGAACAATGCCCTCCATATACCGGTCAAATGCTCCCACGCCCCCGACTACCACCACATGCTTGGTGTCAGGCTGTAACTGCAGAGCGGAATTCAGTGTGTCTTCTGGCTGCGCGACTGCCCAAACACCGCTAAAGTGAGAATCTAGTTTCATGTCAGCCAGCATTTCCTCGGTGCTTCCGCAAAAGATGATGGGGATGTTTGGAAATGCAGTTTCGTGAGACTCGACCATGAATTTCACTGAATCCTGGCCGACCGCGATGATTACGTCCGGCTTGCGATCGCTGTACTTGCGAGCGTACCAGTTTCTAAACTCGCGCTGGGAAGCAGAGTCCGAAAATAAAGTTGTTTCTAGGTTCTCGTTGTAGAACTCAATCCGGTATTGCGATTTCTGGAGTCCGACAAGGATGGCTCGATCGACAGCAGCAAAGCCGGGCGACGAGATCGAACCGAGGTCATTGAAAACGAGGACACGCTTGACTTCCATGTGAGGCGCTGCAGGTACAGTTTGTGGCAGAAGGAGTACGAGCGCTGTAAGTAAAGCGGCGGCGAACCTTGTACTTGGCTCGTGCCGCGTTCGATGATTGCCTCCCCATGCAGGCAGTCCACGGCGCTGAAACAGTCGCGAAGCGTTGCGCTCGATCGCTGCCGGCACCAGAGACCTCCAGTGAATATCTCGTCGAAAACGACGTAAGCTCAGACCAGCTTATCGGCGGCCGACAAAAGCCTTCGGCTTGGACAACATGATACTCGTCAACACGTGGTCGACAGCAGAAATAGTGTGCCTCGTGAATGGTTCGTGAGGTCGCGAGGACAAAAAGCCGTTGCAGCTTGCAGCTAAAATCGCTTGGCAGGAAGTGCGTGAGTTCTTCAGATGGTCGTCTTTATTTGAAAAGCCTCCAAAGTGTCCGCGACGGAGGTGAACCGGTCGATTCCGCCGAGCCGTGCATCTAGCCCCTCGCTACGCAACCGTTCGCGCACGGATGACCGAGCTTCGACAGCGTGAAACTGTTGGCCTCCAGCGGTTAGCTCTTCCGCCAAGCTCGCCAGCATGTGCGCGCCGTGCATATCCACGTAGGGCGCGGAGGAGAGGTCCAGTACGACGAGTTCCGGCGGCACGGCCTCGGCGTGTATGCGATCGAGGATCGTATCGCGCACGTGGTCCATGTTGAAATAGACGAGGCCAGACTCAGGCCGAAAGATCAGAACACCGCGAATCAGCTCGTTATCCGGATTTCGCTCGTAATCGGAAAAGCGCCGGGTGCCGGGAATGCGTCCGAGAACCGCGACATGCGGTCGCGACGCGCGTCGGATCAACAAAACGAGCGAGATGATCGCGCCAATCATCACGCCGCGCAGCAGGCCCTGCCCTAGCACGCCGATGAGGGCCGCCATTGCAACCACGAACTCTGGGCGGTCACCACGCCAGAGTTGCTTGAGGATCGAAACCTGGAAAAGACCGGCCACTGCCACTAATACCACTGCTGCCAAAACGGGTTGAGGCAGAGTTCGAAGCAGCTGCGAGAAGAAAAGCACGACCACTAAGATGATTCCTGCCGCGATCGCGCCCGATAGTGGCGTGCGCGCACCGCCGCCTTCGTTGACAAGCGATTGCGACATCCCACCACTGACCGGGAAACCGCGTCCCAGCCCAGATGCGAGGTTGGACGCGGCTAGTGCTAGAAACTCCTGGTTGGCGTCCATCCGCCCGCCATACTTCGCGGCGAAGGTGCGGCCAATTGCGGCCGTCTCCACGGCGCCGAGAAGGAAACACGCGAATGCCAGAGGCAGCAAATCGTTCGCGTCGTTCCAGTGAATCGCCGGGACGCCGATTGCGGGAAGACCGTGCGGCAATTCGCCTAGCAGCTTTACCCCACGGGCTTCGAGGCCGAGCCAGCCGGAAGCCAAGATCCCCCCCGCTACGACGAACAACGCCACGGGTTTATTCTTGAGGAAGACCTTTCCCAGCACGAGCAGGGCAAGGGCAATGGTTCCAATTGTGAGTGAAGCGAGATTAGTCTCGGGCAGGTGCTTGAAGAAATAGCCAGCGTTCTTCCAGAAATTGCCATGTGTCCCGTGGATGCCAAAGAACTTAGGCAACTGCGTGCTGGCAAGGAAGAGCGCCACGCCGCACTTGAACCCGACCATCACGCTTTCGGAAATGAAGTTGATGACCGAGCCAGCCTTAAGCAGCCACGCGATGAAGGCGATGAGCGCGACGAGCAAGGCTGTGCCCGCCGCTAGCGCGCTAAACCGGGCCGTGTCGCCTCCTGCAATTTCACCCAGCGAAGCCCCGACGAGCAAGGATATGGCGGACGTGACCGTGATGGCCGTGTGCCGGGAGCTGCAGAAGAGCCAGAAGACCAGGCCGCCAAACAAGCAGGCATAGAGTCCAGCTTGCGGAGGCAGGTTGGCCAGCGACGCGTCGCCCAGTGCAGCCGGCAGAAGATAGGCACCGAGGGTGATGCCAGCAACGACGTCACTCCAGAGCCAGTTGCGATCGTAGTGCCTCAACCAGTCGAGGACAGGAAGTGGGAGATTCATAGATCAGGCCATCGTCGAGAATAGAGATGGTCGTACAGCAATCGCCGCGTCGTCAGACCCTAGGCCCGATTTCGTGAGGGATGGTTGCGGGGAAGCAACCTGTGCAGCATAGCTTTCGAAACATTCGTTATGCCTAGTGTGAGAACTCAAGTCCGCAAGCGGAGGGCGCTCTTCACGCGCACGACAACGCATGGGAGGTTCCTCCCACGACAAGCCCTGGGGTCCGCGGGGAGAACGTGGTGGTTCCAGTCAAGGGAGAATGACTAATTCCGGATTGCTGCCGCTACTCATCCCATAGACGGTTCCGGAGGTGAACGCACCGGCGGCGTATTTGTAGCACCCCGGAGTGCTTGCTTTGGTGGTCACCGGTTTCTTCCCACCCCCCATGATCGGGCCATCCGGGTCGAAAGGCGAATCGCTACCGAATGAAACCATGAATCCATTGTTCTTGTTCGAACTCGTCCACATGACGGTTGTGCCAGCCTTTATGCAGAACAACTGATTGTTTTTCGCGTTGGGAATTCCAGGTTTTACATTCGCAGAGTAGGATCCTCGTGTGATGTCGATCTTGCACTGCGAGGAGGACGAACCGCATGTATTCGCCTCGTTGCACATGGTTTCCGGTTGCGCTTCATCACATGTGTATTTGCCCTTTTTTTGCGCCTGTGCTGATGCGCAGGTCAACAGAAAAATGCATGACAGCAACAGCAAGGGACTCCAGATTTGGGACGGCCGTCGATTTATCATGATCAGATCCACCTGCCTCCGCTAGCGTTCGGTCGGTGCGGTTTGTGAACTCAGTTCCCGGCACTTCGAATATCCGGGCTTCCGGGCACTTCAATCCCACTCGATAATGTTGACCAGCTTCCATGGATTCTGGTTGAGTTCCCATTGCAACTCGCCTTCCTTATTGACGATAAGCTGCGCGGCAGGGAATAGAACACCTTCGCTTTTGTCTTTATCCTTATCGTTGATGTTGATCTCACCGGCGGTCAAATTGAAACTCTTCGTCTGGGTGTCCCAATAACTTTCGCCGAAAGCGATCTTGCGATTTGTCACAAAACGGATGGTGCGGCCGGTGGGCGTTAGGATTTCCCGGATAAAGCTCAGGTCGTATCCCAGCGTGCCAGGGATCGTGATCCGGCCGACGCTCTTCATCTTTTCTAGACTGTTCACAAGTCCATCGTGCTGATCTTTTTGAAAGGCCTGCACAAGGATGTCACGATCTTCGGGGCTCGAGAATTCGTAAATAATGATTTTCACGCCGAAATTTCGCCCGAGCTGAGTGCTTGTGCCAAAGGCCGTGGCGTCAATTGTTTCAGACGTCTTTCGTTGACCAAAGCCGGGAACAGTAACCAGCAAAAGGGCACTGATCACAAGTATGCTTTTTGCTACCCGATGCAGAAGTTTCATGTTCTTGCGCATGCAGTTCTCTCCTCTCGCGCTGCCTGTCTGGCCATGGATAACGCGCGATCAAATCCACTCGACGACGATCGTACGCCCTGGCGATCTAAAGGGTAACTAGGGAATTCCCTAGTTGTGGGTGAGCGGCCGGGCGCTGAATATCTGCATTCGAGCGGCGTTTAGTTTTTCCGTTTCCGGGCCCATTTGGGAGAGGCCGACTCGCAGTTGTCGCACCGAGCGCCGTTGGTGTGCGTGCCGCAACCATTTCCATTAAGATCCGCTGCCGAGCCGCGCTGGCGGCACGACAAGGAACGCGAAACTCGTGCAGCGTTAGAGCCGGCCTTCTCTGACTATTTTCAGCTGCAACGAGTCAGGTGTTTGTTTCGCCGCTCCGCGACATGGTAGCTGACGCGGGGTTCCGGGAGGTTTTCGAGTGACCGAACAACCCACAAATATGCGGCCGGCATATCGAACGTGACTATGTCCAGTACCGTGATTCAACGCGTCGACCCATCGCGCAGGAGCGATTCGCAACGAGATGATCCGCCGGAGATCGTGCATGCCGCAAGCGCGGGGAGCAGCGCTCCACTTGGCGCGACGATCGCCCACGGCGGCGTCAACTTCAGTTTGTATTCGCGCGATGCTTCCGCCGTCGAATTGCTCCTCTTCGATCACGAAGATGATGGGCAGCCTACCCATGCAATCCGGTTAGATCCATCCCTGAACCGCACGCACCACTATTGGCATGTCTTCCTCCCGGGGGTGCGGGCGGGACAACTTTACGGCTACCGCGTTGGCGGACCGTTCGATCCATTCCGGGGTTGTCGCTTTGACCCAGCCAAAGTCTTGCTTGACCCCTATGGCCGTGGGGTTGCTGTTCCCAAGAATTACTCTCGAGAAGCCGCCCAGAAGGACGGCGATAACGGCGCAGGTGCTATGAAGAGCGTTGTCGTGGATGCAAGCTTGTACGACTGGGAGGGTGATACCCCTCTCAGGCGGCCGTCTTCGCAGACGATCATCTACGAAATGCACGTCAAAGGATTCACCCGCCATCCGAGCTCGGCCGTTTCGGCAGAGACACGCGGTACCTTTCGCGGACTCATCGAGAAGATCCCATATCTCTGTCACTTGGGTATCTCAGCTGTTGAACTTCTCCCCGTGTTCCAGTTCGATCCGCAGGATTGCCCGCCCGGCCGCGTTAATTATTGGGGATACGCTCCAGTTTCCTTCTTTGCACCCCATCAGGCCTACTGCTCTCGGCCAGGCAATCTGGGGCCGGTGGATGAGTTTCGGGACATGGTGAAGGAACTTCACCGTGCCGGCATCGAGATCATTCTTGACGTCGTTTTCAATCATACGGCCGAAGGGAACGAAACCGGGCCAACGGTCTGCTTTCGTGGAATCGATAATCGCGCATATTACGTTCTCGAGGGAGATGGCTCGCGCTATGCCAACTACAGCGGCACTGGAAACACTCTTAATGCGAATCATCCGATCGTTCGCCGCTTGATCATGGACAGCCTTCGTTATTGGGTTGAAGAGATGCATGTCGACGGTTTTCGGTTCGACCTCGCATCGATCCTCGCAAGAGATTCCAGCGGTCAAGTGATGTCGAATCCCCCAATCCTATGGGATATTGAGTCCGATCCAGCTCTTGCCGGGACAAAAATGATTGCGGAAGCATGGGATGCCGCGGGGCTTTACCAGGTCGGCAGTTTCGCGGGAGATCGTTGGAAGGAATGGAATGGCCATTTTCGTGACGATGTGAGGAGTTTCCTTCGTGGGGACGCGGGCTCATTGCGCCGTTTCGCGGACCGGTTATTGGGGAGCCACGAGATCTACCGACACAAGGAACGGGAAGCGGAGCAGAGCGTGAATTTTGTCGCCTGTCACGACGGGTTTACCCTCAACGATCTCGTCTCCTACGATCACAAGCACAACGAAACCAACGGCGAGGACAACCGAGATGGCGCAAATGACAATCGGAGCTGGAACTGCGGCGTCGAAGGCCCTACTACGGATCCTGAAATCGAATGGCTCCGAAATCGCCAAGTAAAGAATTTAATGACGATCACGCTGCTCTCTCTAGGCCTTCCCATGATCTTGATGGGCGATGAGGTGCGACGGACTCAACACGGAAACAACAACGCTTACTGCCAGGACGACGAATCGAACTGGCTTGATTGGTCTTTGCTCGAGGAACACGCGGACGTGCATCGTTTTCTGAAGCTTCTCATCGCCAGGCGATTACTCCGAGACATCGGCCCCGAGCGCAAGCGAACGACTTTGACGCAGTTAATTCACGATGGAATCAAGGGTTGGCATGGAGTACGACTGAACCAGCCGGATTGGAGCGATGGTTCACACAGCCTCGCTTTAAGCGTCAGGTTGTCACAGGAAGGCCTGCTTGTTTATCTAATCTTCAATTCGTATTGGGAGCCTCTTGACTTCGAGCTTCCGGCGATCGATGCGGGAACGGGAAACTCCTGGAGGCGATGGATCGACACTTTTCAACACTCCCCCGAAGATATTTTTGCGTGGGACGAGGCGCCGTCTGTTCACGGGAGCGCGTACCGGGCTGGACCGAGGTCGGTGGTCATCCTTTGGGCCCGCCTCGACGAGGAAGCGCAGTCCTAACGGCTGTTTTCTTGGCAGAGTTGTGCCACGAGGCTGATCCAGGCGGTTCTATGAAGAATATGCCGTTGAATGCCAGTAAATTCCTAGCTCTGCTTACCTTAACAAGTTTGCTTGGAGCACAGGCAGCGCAGCAGAGGTTGAGTCTCTTTGTCCATGGCCTACCCGGGCAAATGGAAGTTCTTCAGGTGAACGGAAAGTCCTATGTCGAAGTCGAGGCTTTAGCACGATTCATCAGTGGTTCTGTTGGCTTTAGCGGAAATGAGATTACGCTGACTCTGCCCCCGTCGTTCCCGGCCGCCCCTGTCCCTGAAGGAGCGGGACCGCCGGGAATTCCGGCGTTCTCAAAAGAGTTCATCAAGGCAGGCATCGAAGAGATGAGCGTGATTCGGGAATGGCGAAGCGCACTCGTGAATGCCGTACAAAATGGATATGCGTTGACGGACGAGTTTGTCGCCGCTTATCAGAACCAGGCCAGTACGAACCTTCGATTGGCATCCGTAGCCGTCTCGACCGACGGTGACCGAAGTGCTTACCAATTGCTCAGCAAGGAGTTCGATAGCATGCAGAAGCTGAGCAACAAGGTTCTTTCTGCGCGTAAGAACATGAACTACATTCCTCCGGATGCGCTGAAGGGCGACGCTCTGGACCAAAAGATCTTGAGCTGCGCACGATCTCTCGCGTCAATGGCTGCTACTGGTCAATTTCTGGACGACGGTTCCTGCAGCTGAAGCACGAGCGATCATATTCTGTCCCAAAAGTGTCTGCTCCCAAAAGTGTGAAGTTCGCAGGCATTCCGCGAACAGAATCAACCATGATGAATGCCACTAAGATCCCAATCAGCTTGAGGATCAGCTTCGACCGTACTCTCGAATCACTCTAGGGATTTCCCTAGTTGTTCGAACCTCCAGTGAAACGTACGGTTACTCTCAGCGACGCCTCCCTCAATGAAATAACAGGGCCTCCGTGCGCTGGTGACACACGATGTCAGGGTCGAGCGCATCCACAATTGGGACTGGCAGCTACGGTCTCTGCCCTCTAGGGCGAACCGATCGGAGAGCAGGTATGACTCGCAACAGATCCGCGGTAAGGATTACCACAATGCTTGTGTTGCTCGTGCTCGTCGGACTGTCCGGCACAACAATACTCGCTCAAACCAAGATCGAAGGAGTGATCACCGGAAGAAGCGGCTCACAGATTTTCTTGCAGACCAAAGATTCGGCGAAAGTGGTCGTTCTCCTGACCGACGGCACAGACGTCGCCCAGGTTCAGGGCTTACTGAAGGCGCGCAAGAAGGAAATGTCAATGGCTGCGCTTATCCCAGGGCTTCCCATTTCCGTCGAGGGCGTTTATGACGCGGACAATCAGCTGCTCGCGAAGACGATAAGGTTCAAAGGCAACGATTTGGAACAAGCTCAGAGGATGCAGGCCGGCTTGGCGGAAACAAAAGAGACCGCCGAGCAGAATAAGCAGGAGCTAGAAAAGGCGCAAGCCGCACTGAAGGAACAGCAGGAGGCGTTGACCGAGCAAGAGAAGAAGATAGCCGCCAATAAAGCAGCCATCGCTGCTGCGACGGCACGCTTCGGACAGCTCGACGACTACTACATTCTCGACGAGATCACCGTATATTTCGCCAACGGCAAAGTGAATGTCGACCCGAAATACGTTCCTCAGTTGGTGGCCTTAGCCGAAAAGGGCAAAGCGATTAATGGATACATGGTCCAGGTTAAAGGGTACGCGTCGGCGTCTGGCAGCGTCGCGTTGAACCAGAGGCTGAGTGAAGATCGCGCGAACAATGTCACCAACATCTTGCTGCAGCAAGGTCATGTCCCGCTGACCAACATGCTCGCTCCTGGTGCGATGGGGAGAGTCATCAGGTTGACCAAGGCTCGGCAGACACTGAGGCTGAAAATCGTCGCGTGGTGGTCCGAATACTTCAGAACAAAGGGATCGCAGGACTGTAGGCAAGAAACAACAAACAGGTTACTTCGAAAGAAGATATACATGCGCACCCTTGCCGAAACACGACGGCTTCAAGAAATCCATACAAACGATGTTCCCTGGAGGAAGTGGGGACCCTACCTTAGCGAGCGCCAATGGGGCACGGTCCGCGAGGACTACAGCAAGGATGGGAACGCCTGGGACTATTTCAGCCACGATCAAGCTCGCTCGCGAGCCTATCGCTGGGGTGAAGACGGACTTGCCGGTATTAGCGATGGCAAACAACAGCTGTGCTTCAGTATCAGCCTGTGGAACGGCAAGGATCCGATCCTCAAAGAGCGTCTTTTTGGGCTGACGAACAGCGAGGGCAACCACGGCGAAGACGTCAAGGAATACTACTTCTACCTCGATAGCACGCCCACGCACTCTTACATGAAGTATCTCTACAAATATCCACAATCAGAGTTTCCATACGACGACCTGGTGGCAACCAACAAACGGCGAAACCGCGGCGACATGGAATACGAACTTTTGGATACGGGCGTCTTCCATGCCGACCGATACTTCGATGTGTTCGTGGAATATGCCAAGCAGGGGCCTGAGGACATCTTGATCCAGATCCGCACGTCGAATCGCGGGCCGGAACCGGCTGCCCTGCACGTTTTGCCGACTCTCTGGTTTCGTAATACATGGTCTTGGCAGCCCGATATCTCCAAACCCTCGGTGAAGTACCTAACTGGCAGCAAAGGTGTTCAAGCGGTCGAGGCTCTGCATCCCGCGCTGGGCGAGCGCTACCTGTATTGCGATGGAGATGTCCCCCTGCTCTTCACCGACAATGAGACGAACAATGAGCGGATTTTTGGGACCCCAAATGGCGGCCACTACGTCAAAGACGGAATCAACAACTTCGTCGTGAACGGTAGACCAGACGCGGTCAATCCGCGGCAGGGAACAAAAGTTGCCGCTCACTACAACGTCAACGTTGGAACTGGCGAAACGGTCACTATCCGCCTGCGGCTCAGTAACCTCGGACCTGGCGCCCTGCTCGACCCCTTCAAAGGCTTCGACGAGATGCTGCAGACTCGTCAGGATGAAGCGGATGAGTTCTATGAAGCCATCACCCCGACAGGAATTAGCAAGGATGAAGCTCTGGTCATGCGGCAAGCTCTTGCCGGGATGCTCTGGTCCAAGCAGTACTTTGGCTTCGATGTGGACACGTGGCTCTCGGAGCATGGGGTAAATCCGATAGGACCCAGCACTGGTGGTGCCCAAATACGGAACAACGAATGGGCTCACATGGTCAACCAAGACATCATTTCGATGCCGGACAAATGGGAATACCCCTGGTATGCGGCCTGGGATCTGGCTTTTCACACCATCGCGCTCTCCACGGTAGATGTGGACTTCGCGAAAGAACAACTCGACTTGATGCTTCAGCAATCCTACTTGCATCCGACAGGACAGATTCCTGCCTACGAGTGGAACTTCAGCGACGTGAATCCTCCGGTACATGCATGGGCCACGATTTTTCTATACCGGACGGAGCAGATGCTCCAGGGTAAGGGTGACTTGGAGTTTTTGAAGAGGTCATTTTCGAAACTGATCCTGAACTTCAGCTGGTGGGTTAACCGCAAAGATCGTTTTGGAAAGAACCTGTTCGAGGGTGGCTTTCTTGGCCTCGACAACATCGGTGTTTTCGACCGCAGCGCGCAACTGCCCACCGGAGGCCATCTAGAGCAAGCGGATGGCACCGCGTGGGTAGCTTTGTTCTGCCAAAACATGCTCGAGATGAGCATTGAATTAGCAGCCCACGACTCCCATTTCGAAGATATGGCGATGAAGTTCGCGGAGCATTTCCTCTGGATCGCCCGCGCCATGAACCAGGTAGGGCCTGATGGTATGTGGGATGAAGAAGATGGCTTTTACTACGACGTTCTGCGTCTGCCCGATGGCAAGGCGACCCGCCTCAAGGTCCGTTCGATGGTTGGATTGCTGCCCCTATGCGCCACCACCGTCATCGAACCCTGGCAGCGTGAGCGCGTCCCGAGAGTGTCGGAGATCTTGCAGGAACGCTGGCGACGCATGCCCGACCTGCGCAACAGCATTCATCCCACCGGCAAAGGCTATTTAGGCTACGGGGAGCGCGGCATCGCTGCGCTGGTGAATCCGGAACGGCTGCGCCGAATCCTGACCCGAATGCTGGATGAGAACGAATTTCTGAGTCCGTATGGAATTCGAGCGCTGTCTCGCTTCCATGACGAGCATCCTTACGTCGTCCATGTTGGCGGCCAGGAGTACAGAGTGAACTACCTTCCGGCGGAATCCGACACGGGCATGTTTGGCGGAAACTCCAACTGGCGAGGTCCGATATGGATGCCCGTGAACGCGCTACTGATTCGCGCCTTGCTGCAGTACTACCTCTATCACGGTGACAATTTCAAAATCGAGTGTCCAACAGGCTCAGGTAATCTGATGAATTTGTTTGAAGTGGCCCGTGAAATTTCCAGCCGGTTGACGCGAATCTTCACGCGAGATCAATCTGGCAGACGGCCAGTGTACGGAGGGACGGAAAAATTCCAGAACGATCCTCAGTGGAAGGATTACGTCCTTTTCTACGAATACTTTCACGGCGACAACGGCGCCGGCCTTGGCGCAAGCCACCAGACCGGCTGGACCGGAGTCATTGCAAAACTGATCGACCTCTTCGGTCGGCTCGACGGCCAGCGAATGCTTCAACTTGGCAAAACCGAGGCATTTACGAAGTCGGAGTCAGCGGAGCAGGAACGCGTCAAAGTGGCCTAGAGGTCCAGCGATCGATGAAATCGACACGCGGGTAGATTGTGAGCTGATTTAGGTAAGACAGAAACATGATTCCACAAACGACAAAGGAGACAGAGGAAATGAACTCAAGAACAGGTTGGAGCCGTGTATCACTAGCGTTGTTGGTCACAGTTGTTTGCTTGGCTTTCACCTTGGCCATGAGCGCCCAGGTGCAGACAAAAACCACTACTTCGTCGGGCAAAGCATCGGTCGTCACCCATGTTGAGCAGGGTGAGATCGTATATGTTGCCGGCAACAGCGTCGTCGTTAAGATGGCAGATGGCTCTCTTCGTCACTTCGACAACGTGTCGGAAAGCGCCAGAGTTACGGTCGACGGCCAGCAGCTTGGCGTTCATGACCTGAAAGTAGGCATGAAGGTCCAGAAGACCATCACGACGACCACAACTCCAGAGACGGTCACCACGGTGAAAAGTGTGACAGGAAAAGTGTGGTTCATTAACCCGCCTAGCACCGTGATCCTGACGATGGAGGACGGAAAGAATCAGGAATTCAAGATTCCGAACGGCCAGAAGTTCAACGTCGATGGACAGATGGTCGACGCATGGGGTCTGAAGAAGGGGATGACTGTTAATGCAACGAAGGTTGTGGAATCTCCCACGGTAGTGGTAGCTCAGAAGGCCAAATTGACGGGCGAAATGCCGCCTCCTCCTCCGCCCCCACCGGCAGATGTTCCGATCTTGGTTGTCGAAGAAGTGGCTGTTCCAGTTCAAGTCGCTCAGGCCGCGCCACAGCTGCCCAAAACTGGAAGCACGCTGCCTCTGATTGGATTGCTAGGCCTGCTTTGCCTTGCGTCGTCTGTTGGGCTGCGGACGGTTCGGAAAAGCCAATAGCTGTTGCCCTGGGGACGTTAGTCCCCATGGGCATCAGTTCGAAACATTCGGAGGCGTCGACTATTTAGCCGGAATCGACCCCGGCTCATCTCGCGCAGTAATGTGCGCGAACTGTTTCGAGAGATATTGCGAATTGTCGGCGGGGTCGGCCGCCGGTAACGGGCACGCTGTTTTTCGGAGCTAAGGCCGACAATATCTATGCTTAGCCCTCTCTCGCAGCACGGCGCGGATCCTTTTGCCGGTACCTCTCTTTTATGTGGGAGGTTTAGATGATGCGCTACGTACCACTCGGACTGATTCTCGCCGTTGTCGTTGGGTTAGCGGGCTGCGGAGCAGTATTCATTGGATTCGTCTCAAATCCAGGAGTCGTTCCTTCGAGTATGAGCGGGACGGTCACGATTGTGTTTCTTGGATTCTCCGCCAACAGCAACGGCGCTGTCGTAAATGTAACGCAGGTGACACTTGTAAACCTGAACGGTACCAACAGTATGGCCTTCTGTGGCGACCAGCGAACGCTATTTCCAGTCAATCAGAGTCTTAAGGTTGAGTTCACCAATGGAACACTATGTTCGACCCTGGTGAGTGTGGCCCTCATCTAACAGCGAGTCCATGCCTGGCAAGCGAGTCTTTGTCGTATTGGGACCGACGAGCATCCAGGAAACCGATATTATGCCCGATCGATTCGGAAAGGAGTGGGCCGGGTTCGGTTGGCGCTTGGTTTAATCGTCTTCCTGGGGCACCGGGTTCCAGGACTTGTCGGGGTTGAAGAGATCCATCTTTTCGAACTGGTCGAGGGTCTTCAGCCCGAAATCCTTCTCAAAGACAACACCGTCGTGGCTGACGATGAAGGTTCGCACCCCAGTCACACCATACTCGGCCGGCGCAGCCACCAGAGCAAAGCCTCCGATCATTACACCTTTCACCATAAAGTCCATTTCGCCGAGAGGTGCTGCGGGCCCTTGTCCTTTTAGAATCTTAAAAAAATAGCCGTGATATGGATCAGCGCTACTGGTATATCCCTGTTCGATGGCGTGGGCAATTTTTTCGCCGATCGGACCGTCCCAGCCTCCATTGGCATTTTGCCAGGCCAAGCCATCCTGCTTGCCGGGCAGACTCACGATACGCTGAGCATACTGATTCACGTCGTATCCCGTGTGGGGCTGCAGGGCGTATTCGTGCTGTGCTTCGACGTAGCCTTCGCAGATGGCGATAGCGTCCAATTCGTTGGCTCCGATGCGACGGTACTGAAGTTCTTGCCAGCCCGCTCTGGCGTCAAATGACCATTTGTCGCCTCTCTTCACCAGCGGCACGGGGAACGGCCAGTCCTGCTCGCCTACGAGGAGGAACGCGCGGTTCCCGTTTTTTGGATCTACTGAAACGCTCTTCTTTTCGCGAGCCTGGGCAACAAAATCCGAGGCATGCTGCCGGTCTTGCGGGAATTCGCCACTAAATACGATGTCATCGCCCCCGGGTCCAAAGATCTGAGCGAGTGCGAGCACGTCGAATTTATCAGCGGCCTCGATTAACACCTCCGCAGCCTGCTGTGGGGTGTCGAACATTTTTACGCTTGCAGTTGCGCCATTCGTTGTAGCAGAAGTTTTCTTCGGTGCGGCTGATTGCGCGACCCCCGGCGACGTGCAGAAACATGCCCATGTCACCAGGCTTACCAGCAAAATACGGCCACTGAGATTTTCGTTTGCACACGTTGATTTCATTCTGTGCTCCCTTTAACTGGCCTCCGGCAATCTATCCCTACCTTCGCCGACCGCCGCCTCCACCGCGACTACCCCCGCCTCCACCTCCACCTCGAGATCCCATGCTGGAGGAGCCGCGACTGCTGTTGGAGCGAGCAGTCGAACCGTCGTAACCGCGGGAACCACCTCCGAAGGCATCGCGGTTTCCGCCGCCGCTGCGCGAGAGATCACGACCGCCTATGCGATCCGCCCCGCCTCCGCCGCCAGTCCTGTTGCCACCCCCAGCGCCACCAGCCCGGTCGCTTGCAGCGGTTCTTCCGCCGCGGTTGCTCTGCAGATTGCCTCCCTGCCTTCCGACTTGTTGCCGGGCGCTGGCTTGCCGGTTGGCAAGAGAGTCGCCGCGCGCGCTACCTCCGAACCTGTCCGCAGTCGCCCGGTCTCGATAAGGAGCTCCGCCGCGGTGCGCTGGATTGTGTTGCCAGTTCCCGCGCCCCCCGCCACCCGCTGGTAGCGTGGACGGGCGATTCGCGCCACCAGCTCCACCGACGCCACCTACTCCACCGACCCCGCCTACTCCACCGGCTCCACCAGCCCCACCGACCCCACCTACACCGCCAGCTCCACCGACCCCACCAGCTCCACCAACGCCGCCGACACCGCCGGCTCCACCAAGGTTGCCGCGGCCACCACCACCCGAGGGCAACGTGGACGGGCGGTTGCCGCCCCCAATGTTGTTGCGGTTTCCGTTGCCGATATTCGTGTTGCGGTTGAAGTTGTTGTTATTGTTGATGTAGATGTTGTTGTTTCCGCCCCAACCGCAGCCCCAGCCCCAACCACCGCCCCAAAATGCCCCCATCGCGATGCCAATTCCAAAAGAAATCGCCATCCCTGCCGCGTAATATCCCGGGGGCGGATAGTAAATCGGGGGATAAGGATAGATCGGCGCGCCGTAGACAATGACGGGATCATACGAAGGCACGTATACAACCTGCGGATTCGCTTGTTCGACGATGATTACGCTCTTATTCTCGACGACTTGGGTTTCCACCTTCTGCTGTTCTGTCGATTTCAAACTACCCTTATCTTGAGCTTTCTTGCGCATGCGCTGCACGGCTTCCATGACATCGCTTTGCTGCGCCAGAAATGCATTGCCGAGATCCGTAGTCCATTGAATGTCGTTTGCTAACCGCTTTACAACCTCAGGCAGAGCTGCAAGCGCTTGAATGCTGGGATCCCATGACTCTTTTGCGACGGCATCCGCGAGCGCTTTGTCTTTCAGAGTTTTATTTTTCTCCAACCACTGCTGAAGTTGGATGATCTCGAGAGGATACGTGGACGCAGCCAGGGACTGCGCCAGCAACGGGTCTGGATAGAGGGCGATGGGCGCCACAAGGGAATCGAGTTGATCAGGCGGAATCTTTGGGCTCTCGTTCTGAGGCGAGGACGCGGCAGATTGTGCAGCGGACGAGATGTAGGCCACCGCATCGCCCGGCAAGAGAACAGCGCTACAGAGAATTGCAACCAGAGACCTGACGGTTGCACCTTTTGTTTTCGAAGTCATGGCACGACTCTCTGGGATACGAACTCGACTACCGCCTTCGAACTGCCCATCAATTTGGAAGTCGTTTCGGACAATTCATCTCTGTACGGAAACGTAGGTCGGACCCGGTCTTCCGGCAACTAGGGAAACCCCTAGACTCAATGAAAAGTTTTCAGGATAGTCACCGTGAGAAAAGCAAGAACGGCCGCGCCCCCACATTCGCCATTATGTTCGTTGTGTGAATCACACCCTCGGGCGTTTGCAGTATCGCACTGCCGGCCAGCTAGATTCGATCTCGAGACGGACGGCGACTTCTACGATTCGTTCCGCGTATATCTTTGCTTGTCGCCTTGCTTGTCGCCTTGTCGGACAACTGGCGAGCCTAAAGGACGATCCGAATGCCGGACGTTCCTAGGGTTTTCCCCAGTTGTGAACATATGCACTGCCCCCTACCTTTGCAGCACTGCGAAAAACAATGGCCAACAAGCAAAGCAAAGACGATAAGAAAGCTCTGGGGCGTAAGCAGTACGAAACTGAACTGCGCCGGCTACAGGGTGAGTTGTGCAAGCTGCAAGAGTGGGTGAAATACCGGGGCCTGCGCGTGATCATTATTTTCGAAGGACGCGACGCGGCCGGCAAAGGGGGCACGATTCGCGCTCTTACCGAACGTGTGAGCCCTCGCGTCTTCCGCATCGTGGCCCTACCCGCTCCTTCCGATCGGGAAAAATCCCAAATGTATATGCAGCGCTACATTCAGAATTTTCCCGCAGCCGGCGAGATCGTGATCTTTGACCGGAGCTGGTACAACCGGGCGGGAGTGGAATATGTAATGGGGTTCTGCACTAAGGAACAGCATCGCCGCTTCCTGGGTCTCTGTCCCATGATCGAGAAGTACATCGTCGATGGTGGAGCAATCCTGATCAAGTACTGGCTAGAAGTAGGGCAGAAAGAACAGGAACGACGATTTGAGTCGCGGATCAAAGACCCGCTTCGCCAGTGGAAACTGAGCCCAATGGATTTGGAATCTTACCGCCGCTGGTACGAATATTCCCATGCTCGGGATCTGATGATGAAGGCGACGGACAGCAAGCATGCTCCCTGGCATATCGTGCGTTCTGATGACAAGAAGGCCGCAAGGCTCAACTGCATTTCGCACTTTCTGAGCCAGATCCATTACGGAAAAGTACCGCGAGAAAAGGTGATTTTGCCCCTGCGTAAAACGCAGGGGGAATACGATGATCAGGCGCCCCTGAAGGTGAGGCGCTTCATTCCCGAAAAGTACTGATCGCTTCCGGCCTTAGTTTCGAGGAAGCCTGGCTTTCACCCAAAATAGCAAAGTCTGCCCTGGGCCTGAAATGCCTGCTTTCAACGACCGCTGAGATCGACAGTCTGCACAGTCGTCCGATTGCTTCGTTCCGACGTCGCCGACAAAGTCTTGCGTGACTAGGGATTTCCCCAGTTGTGATAGGCGGTAGACCTTCGTAGCATCAAGTCGCCCGAGTTCATTTTGAGACCTGTGGGTTGCTCACTGCGCTTGTAGTCCAACGAATGACCTCTGCTGATGTGACCAGAGAGCATGTTTTCCTATCGCCGCTCGGGCGATGATTGTTTTGTGAACGCGTGTGCCCAGAAGGACTCAGCTTATGTCTTGTGAGTCCGAACGATTGACCCGCGTCGAGGAGGCAGGCCGTGTGGCGAGGACTAAGAATGTACTCTCGGCTTTGGATCTTGTCGTTGCCAGCCCTAGTTCTTTGTAGTTGTTCTTCCGACGCGCCGAAACCATCGCCGCCTCCACCCGGAGTCACCGTTTTCACCGCTGTACAGAAGGATGTTCCGGTCTATCAAGAGTGGGTCGGGACCATGGCCGGCAACATTGATGCCGACATTCGGCCGAAGGTCGAAGGCTTCCTACTGAGCAAAGTCTACAGTGAAGGTTCTTTCGTAAAAAAGGGACAGGAGATGTTCCACCTGGATGATCGCCAGTCTCAAGCAGCGGTCCAGCAGGCGCAAGGCCAACTTGAGGAAGCCAACACAGCCTTGGCACAAGCGCAGATCGACGTGAACCGCTATACGCCGCTTGTCCAGCAGAAAGCCGTCAGCCAGGCCGAACTGGACAAAGCTACTAGCAGGAAGCGGGCCGCTACAGCACAAGTCGCTGCAGCCCAAGCTGTACTTGACAACGCAAAGCTCAACCTCACCTGGGCAACCGTCGTGTCTCCCATCTCAGGCATTGCTGGAATTGCGAAAGTCGGGATTGGCGATCTCATGACGCCGAACACGATTATGGCGACGGTATCAGCCGTGGATCCGGTATATGTCGATTTCAGTATTGCGGAGCAGGAATACCTGCGTTTCGCTCGTGACAAGACTGGGCGCGGAGCCGACCTCGAGTTGATCCTGGGGGACGGAACTGTTTACCCCCGCCGGGGTCACTCGCTTCTTGTGAATCGAGAAGTAGACTCACGAACGGGTACGATTCAGGTCCGTGCTGAATTTCCGAATCCTACGAACGTCCTGCGCCCCGGTCAGTATGCCCGCGTACGCTCGAAGACCGAAGTAAAAAAGAATGCCTTGTTGATTCCGCAGAGAGCCGTTGCGGAGTTGCAGGGAATCTACCAGGTCGGAGTGGTCGATTCGGAGAACAAGGTCACGATCCGTGCGGTGAAAACCGGACCTCAGTTCGGCGACATGTGGGTCATTGAATCCGGTCTCCAACCACAGGAACAAGTCGTCGTGGACGGACTGCAGCGCCTGCGCGATGGCATGACGGTCGCCCCCAGCGCCTTTAAGGATACCCAGGCCAATGCTGTCCCCGGCGGAGAGTAGCCATGGCCAAATTTTTCATCAACCGCCCGATCGTTGCCATCGTAATCGCCGTTCTCACCGTTATTGCAGGGCTCGTTGCAATGACGAAGCTGCCGACCGCGATGTTGCCGGATATCGTGCCGCCACAGGTCAACGTCACTTCTACCTACACCGGCGCCGATGCGCTCACGATCGAGCAATCGGTTGCAACCCCGTTGGAGCAGCAGATGAACGGCGTGGACAACATGATTTACATGATGTCCACCAACGCGAATGACGGAACCATGACTCTGAAAGTGACCTACGATGTCGGCACCAACGTCGACATCGATCAGGTGAACACGCAGAACCGGGTTTCGCAAGCCAGCCCGAACCTTCCCACTTCGGTCAACCAGTACGGAGTCACGGTAAAGAAGTCGATGGGACTTCCCCTGCTAGTCCTCTCGGTCTACTCGCCCAATGGCACTTTCGACAGTCAGTTCCTCGGAAATTACGCGACCATCAACATCAACGACGCATTACTTCGGGTACCCGGCGTCGGCCAGGTAACAAACTTCGGCACTGCCGACTACGCCATGCGCATATGGGTGAAGCCCGATCAACTCACGAAGTTGGGCCTCACGGTATCGGACTTAAACAATGCCGTGCAGCAGCAGAGTGCCGTTAACCCCGCAGGTCAGATCGGAGGCGAGCCCGCACCAAAAGGGCAGCAGTTCACCTACTCCGTGCGCGCGCCCGGTCGACTGGTCAAGGCGGAAGAGTTCGGCAATGTCATCGTCCGCCAGAACACCGACGGCTCCGTCGTGCGTCTGAAAGACGTCGCACGCATTGAACTGGGCTCCCTGGTCTACCAGCAGATTGGACGCTTTAACGGCAAGCCGGCAGTCATCATCGCCGTGTATCAGGCGCCGGGCTCCAACGCATTGGCCGTGGCCAATCAGGTCAAGACCCAGATGGATGACCTCAAGGCACGATTTCCGCAGGGTCTTGAGTACAAGGTTTCGATGGACACGACTTTGCCCATCACCGAGGGCATGAAGGAAATCGTACACACCTTGTTGGAAGCGATTGTTCTGGTCATTATCGTGGTGTTTCTGTTCTTGCAAGGTTGGCGTGCGACGCTCATTCCTCTGATTGCCGTCCCGGTCTCTCTCATCGGAACCTTCGCTGTTTTCCCGATGCTGGGTTTCTCCATCAATACACTCTCTTTGTTCGGGCTGATCCTTGCTATCGGCCTGGTCGTAGATGATGCAATCGTCGTGGTCGAGGCCGTCGAACACAACATTGAGCATGGCATGTCGCCAAAAGAGGCGACTGTCAAGGCAATGGAAGAAGTGACCAGCCCGGTGATCGGAATTGCCCTGATTCTCTCCTCGGTCTTCGTGCCTATGGCATTCATGGGCGGCATTTCCGGATTACTTAACCAGCAGTTCGCGGTTACCATCGCGATCTCGGTTCTCATCTCTGCCTTTAACGCTTTGACGCTTTCTCCAGCCTTGTCGGCCATGTTGCTTCGACCGCGCAAGAAATCGAAAGGGCTGTTAGGGCGATTCTTCGACTGGTTCAACCGCAGCTTCGAAAAAGTCACCGGCCACTACGTTTCTTGGAGTCATGTTCTGATTCGCCGGGCGGGTATCGCAATGCTCCTACTCCTCGCTCTGACAGTGGTGGCTGGGCTGATGGGCAAGAGCTTACCAAAGAGCTTTATTCCCGAAGAGGATCAGGGCTACGCCTTCGTTCAATTGCAACTGCCAGATGCAGCTTCCCTCCAACGCACCGATGCGGTGATGCGCAAGATGGATGAGATCCTCGCTCACACCCACGGAATTCAGGGCTACGATGCGATCGCGGGCTTCAGCCTTCTGTCAAACACGTCCGCTTCCTACACTGGTTTTTACTTCCTGCAGCTTGATCCTTGGGAGGAACGCCACAGCGATGAATTGTCCGCGGCTGGGCTCATGCGGGCTTTGAACTTGAAGATGGCCAAGGAGATTCCAGAGGCCATTGGATTCGCCTTTGGTCCGCCCGCGATTCCAGGACTGGGCACAGCTGGTGGCTTCACCTTCATGTTGCAGGATCGTACCGGCGGAACCGTTGAGCAGCTGTTTGACAGCTTGGAGAAACTAACCCAGGCCGCCCGCAAGCGCCCAGAGCTGGCCTCGCTCGTCAGCACCTTTCGGCCTTCGGTCCCGCAGCTCTACATCGACGTCGATCAGGACCGCGTACTGAAACAAGGTCTTCAATTCGCCGATGTGTATCAGACGCTGCAGTCCTTTCTTGGCGGCGCCTACGTCAATCAGTTCAATCGCTTCGGCCGGCAGTGGAAGGTCTATCTGCAGGCAGAACCTCAATACCGAAACAGCGCTGACCAGATCAACAGCTTTTACGTGCGCAATTCGAAGGGCGAGATGACGCCCTTGGGCTCGCTGGTTACGATTCGGCGTGTTTCCGGACCCGAATATACCAACCGCTTCAACTTATACCGCAGCATCCAGATCAACGGTTCTCCTGCCCGCGGATACAGTTCTGGGCAGGCGATGACCGCCATGGAGGAAGTCACCGCACAGGTGTTGCCCAGCAATATGGGTTATGCGTGGAGCGACATGTCGTACCAGGAAAAGAAGGCCGCCGGCGGCCAAGCAGTCGTTTTCGGCATGTCATTGGTGTTCGTTTTTCTCATCCTAGCTGCTCTCTATGAAAGTTGGTCTCTGCCGTTCAGCGTTTTGCTCTCCACGCCCGTGGCCGTATTTGGCGCCTTTGGAGGGCTGATGTTGCGCAAGTTCGACAACAACATCTTTGCCCAGATCGGCCTGGTGATGTTAATCGGTCTCACCGCGAAGAACGCTATTCTGATCGTCGAGTTTGCGGTCTTGGAGCGCAAGAAGGGGAAGGACTTTGTGGAGGCGGCCCTGGAGGGTGCCCGCCTGCGATTGCGGCCGATTCTGATGACCTCGTTCGCTTTTATTCTGGGCTGCGTCCCACTCTGGACGGCGAAGGGCGCGGGTGCCATCGGTCGCAAGGTACTGGGAACTTCAGTGATTGTCGGTATGACGACGGCGACCGTGCTAGGCGTCTTCCTCGTTCCCGTGTTGTTCGTTCTGGTGGAGCGAATTGCCAGCAGGAAGAAAAAAACGGATGTAGAAGTGTCCCACGCCGCACCCGCGGAAGGAGGGGCACACTGATGCGGAGGATCATTTGTTTGGCTGTTCTGCTCCTGGGGCTCGGGGGCTGCGTGGTGGGACCTAAGTACAAGCGTCCCGTGATTCAGCCTCCAGACAAGTTCTACACGGAAGCCAATTCCCAGGCGGGTTCACTTGCCGACACGCCCTGGTGGGAACTCTTCAAGGATCCAGCTCTGCAGGAGCTGATCCGCGAGGCTTTGAAGAATAACTACGATGTGGCGATAGCCGCATCCCGTGTCGAAGAGGCGCGGGCTCAGGCGGGCATAGCGAAATCGGAATACTACCCCCAGATCGGATACGAAGGCAATATCGCAGGAGCGCGATCGAATCTCGTACCAAATCATGTTTATTACGGATACAACTTCAACCTTTCCTGGGAACTAGACTTGTGGGGCCGCATCCGCAAGTTGAATGAGCAACAAAAGGCCCTGTTCTTCGCTTCCGAAGAGGTACAGCGCGGAGTCTGGTTGAGCTTAGTCGCAGACGTGGCGCAGGCTTATTTCGAACTGCGAGCGCTGGATGCGCAACTCGAGATCACGAGAGAAACAGGGCAGAGCTTTCAGGAGACTTACGATCTTTTTAGCAAGAAAGAGCAAGGCGGAGCAGCATCAGGCCTGGAAACGGCACGCGCGGAAGCAGCATTGGCCAACGTTGTAGCGCAGATTCCGGACCTCGAACGCCAGATCACAGCGAAAGAGAATCAGATTAGCCTATTGTTGGGCAAGAACCCAGGACCGATCCAACGCGGCAGTTCGCTCGCAGACCAGAATGACTTGAACATTATTCCATCCGGGCTGCCGTCGACACTGCTGGAGCGGCGGCCCGATCTGCGACAGGCAGAGCAGGAGCTTATCGCCGCCAACGCATCAGTCGGAGTTGCCAAGGCCAATTTCTTTCCTGTGCTCAATCTGACGGGGCTGCTGGGAGGCGTGAGTCCTCAACTCTCGGGCCTGGTCAGTTCGGGAACTCAGTGGACTGCGGGTGCCGGTTTAGCAGGACCGCTCTTCCAAGGCGGACGTCTCAAAAGCCAGTACCGAGTGGCGCTGGCTCAACGTGACCAGGCGCAATTTTCTTATGTAAAGTCGGTTACGCAGGCCTTTGGCGAGGTCTCCACCGCGCTCGCCGCGCACCAGAAGCTTGCGCAGTCTCTCAAGGAAGAGAGCCGTTCTGTCGCTTCCTATCAGGATTCCGTTCGGCTCTCGGACTTACGGTACGATAGCGGACTCGCAAGCTACTTTGAAGTGCTTGATGCCAAGCTGAATCTGTTCCCGGCACAAACAGCTCTCGTCATATATGACCTGGATCGCAAGACTGCGCTGGTTGACCTTTATAAAGCCTTGGGTGGCGGCTGGAAGCTTAGCGACGCCGAATGGCTTAACAAGGCCGCTTCGAACCCACCACAACACCCATGAGGGATGCCGGGGCGGAGCCTGCCCGTCGTCCGACCTCATGACTTCCGAAGGTTGGGTTGAGCTGCAGTGCCCGTCTCTTTCAGCAGAAAAGCAAGAACAATGGCGGCCACAACACCGAATAGAAGTGGCAGAAAAGTCGCCTGGTAATGCGCCAACTGGCGCTCCGCAGCTCCGCTCGACACATGTTGAAGGAGCCAGCCAAATACCGGTCCCAGCAAAGCGCTGAAAGTAAAATTCAAAAAATTGATCACACCGGTGGCGGTGCCGCCAAACTGCGGTGGATTGACCTCCTTAATGACGGTATACGGCAGCATGGCGGCGCCCGACGCCACGCCCGCAACAAGGCCAAGTACGTAGGGAGGAAAGACTCCGGCCGGAACAAAGAGAATCAACGCCAGACAGGCGAGAAGCACGACGGCGCCTCCGATGATCACTGGCTTCCGTCTTCCGATGCGGTCTGAAATGAATCCCAGTAACGGGCATCCAATGATCCATCCGAGTGGAACGGACGCCGATCTCATCACTGCGGCGGCATAACTGAAGTCATGCGCTTCCTGCAGATAGCGTACGCCCCAAATCATGTCGAAGATCGTCGTCGGGATGAAAAGAAACCCCGCGATCAATCCGCACAAGATCGATTGCGGGTTCTTGAACACGATGAAGAAAGCTTCGGTTGTCGCCTTCAGACTACCGACTGGCTCTTCCCCTCTTCGCTCGTTGGGCAACAGAAAAAACAAAATTGCGCCGATTGCCAGGCCAACCAAGCCCATGCCGATCCAAAACGTCTTCCAGGACATGCCGCCGCCAATCAGCGGACCCACCGCAAACTGGCCAGCCGACCCGCCCGCCATACCAAACATCTGCGTCGCACCAATCAAGGTGGCCGCGCGAGACGCTGGAAAGTTTTTCGTCGCGATGTAAACGGCACCGACCAGGGCGAAGACTCCTCCTGCTCCCTGCAGTAGTCTTCCCACACTCGCAGCTTCCTTGTAGCCCGAACCAAATAACAAGGCTCCGATGCCGACGACCGCGGCGGCCATGGGCAGTACTCTTTTCGGTCCCAATCGGTCCATGGCGGCACCTGCGACCAGGCTGAATGGGGAGTATCCGTTGTAGAACAGCCCCATCAGTGAAGCCAAGCCGAGCGCGTTGAGCCCAAAGGCTTCCGTCAACTGTGGCACCATAACAGACGGAGCCGAGCGGAGTGAGTACTGGTAAAAGTAAAAAACGGCCACGAGTAACCATGAGATAGTCGCCAGCCTGACACTCGTGCGGGTTTGCATGTCGCTACTGGAGAGTGAAGTTACAGATGCCATCGACATGCACCGGCAATTGGCAGAGCATGTACTGCTCCTGCCTCACTGCGAATTAGCAAAGTACCAAGGAGACGGCCAGACCGCCTTCCGACGTTTCTTTGTATTTGGAGTTCATCTCCTTGGCCGTTAGGTCCATTGCGGCGATCGTTGTATCCAGATCCACCCGGCGTTCTTCCGCGATCTCCTCGCTCGCAATGCAATACGCTGTCCAGGCTTTCACTGCGCCATACGCGCAGCGCTCGATGCACGGAACTTGAACGTACCCGGCAACCGGATCGCAGGTCATCCCGAGATGGGCTTCGAGAGCGGATTCGGCAGCATTCGAGACCACCTTCGGATTACCGCCGAGAGCTTGTGCGATCATCGCCGCGCCCATCGACGAGCCCACTCCAACCTCCGCCTGACAACCGCCCTCGGCCCCCGAAAGCGTGGCGTTATGTTTACAGAGATAGCCAATTGCTGCCGCCGCAAGGAAACCATCCCTGATTTTTTGAGTTGGCGCTTTCGCGTCCCGTAGAGACTTCACGACGGCAGGTATGATTCCGGCGGAACCTGCGGTGGGCGCCGTGACAATGATGTGCCCGCGTGCGTTCTCCTCGCCCATCGCAAAGCCGTAGGACGCCACCCGAGTGATCGCTTGGGCGGCCGGTCCTTTTGCGGAGGTCTTCAGGCTTTGCTGCATGTCGGAGGCTTTACTGTGCAGCTTGATCGGACCGGGCAGCACGCTGTCTACCGACAGTCCTGTGTCAACGCCCCGCACCATGACTTCTGTTACCTGGTCGATGAACTCCCATATTTCTTTTTCACTCCTCCCGGAAATGGCCATCTCATTTGTCAGGAGCAAGGTAGGAAGCGAGATCTTGTCATCGATAAGGTACTTTTTCAGTTCTTTCGCTTGCGCGAACGGATATTTCGGCTGGTCCCTTATCCGGTGGCTTGTATCCCTTCCACTCGATGAATCCGCCACCCACCGAGTAGTATTCGAGTTCGTACAGAGTTTCGTCGCCGGCCAGCAACTTTCCCGTCATCGTGTTGGGGTGACGGAAGTCTCCCTTGGTGGCATCGAAGATAATGTCATTCAGCGTCAGGCTGAGTGTCGTGGGCCCGACCGTGACTTTGTGCACTTCATTGGGATTGTTTGCGAGGCCGTCGAGAAATTCAGGCGGACATGTCGCCGGAGCTTTACCCAGTAAACCGGCTAGGCACGCCCTATCCGTACCGTGACCTTTGCCGGTCGCGCTCAGACTCCCATATAAATGCACTTTGAGAGCCGTCGCTCGTTTCAGTTGGTCTTCGGGCAGCTTGGAAACGCGTTGAAAAAAGTCGTAGGTGATCCTCATGGGGCCCATGGTGTGCGAACTGGAGGGTCCCGGGCCGATCTTATAGAACTCCTCCAGAACGGTCATAATCGGGCCCTTCGACTGCACGACCACGGAAAGCTCAGGTGACAGATAGGGCAACGGCATTGCGGTGGCCTGCGGCTTGGCTCGCTCTGGAGTGGGTTGTTGCGAGCAGCCGACGAGCAACGCCGCAGCCGAGGCGCCGACAATGGTGCGCCCCAAGTCTCTCCGGGTAAGCAATGTTCTAGCATTGAATAGAGTGGGGATCGGATCGCAGGAAATACAACCCCGTGAGTTGCAGGTTCCGCATCCGCTTCGAATGTTGCCTAGTATCTTCAAAGCCGCCACAGTGCCTTCTTCCGCCAGGAATCTGCCGGCAACCGGGTCACATAGATTGGGCAGCTGCGTGGCTATGTTTCAGGACACCAATCCAAAACCTGAGCCGCGGCCTTCGCTTTGGACACAGCTCCAGTTTCGCCGCCGGCTTCGGTGTCGCTTCTGTACGTTGCCAGGAATATGGTCATCACCAGCGGGCCCACTTCTCGCTTATAAGCAGCAAAGGTAGTAGCGACAACTAGGGAAATCCCTAGAGTTGCGCGAAGCGGCAGGCAGCCTGGCCGCGTGATTCCGATGAAAGCGGCGCCAACTGGGCGGCATCGAAGCAGAAAAAGGAAAGCGTCCAGATTTGATCCAAGGAAGTAGCTGACACGATTGTAGAAATGTGGCTGCCTGCGGCGACCCGAAGCATCGCGACTAATGCCTCAATCCGGGGAGAGCATCTACGTAACTTTCCTGTCCGCATAACGGATGTCGGGGTGAATCGTGATGAGACCCTTTTTCACTGCGAGCAAAACAAGGTCGGCATTACTCTTCAGACTGAACTCGGTCATGATGTGATGTTTGTGAAATTCGATCGTTTTTAGACTCAGATTCAGACGTTCAGCGATTTCTTTCAGGCCGTACCCCTCGGCAAACAACTGCACAATATCGCGCTGGCGAGACGTCAGCTTCTTGGAGCCCTGGCTCGCTGGGATCTTGTGTTCAACGGAAGCTCCCAACTGAAGCTTAGGGGAGATATACGATTCCCCACGCCAGATTTGTTCAATGGCAGTCACCAATTCGCCAGCCGCTGCATGCTTGAGTACGAAGCCTGTGAGTCCCAGTTCCAGCGCTGCCGCAGCCAAGTGAGCGTTTTCCTGCATCGTCAGAAACACAAGACGAATGGCCGGAAGCTGCTCTCGAACACGCCTTGCGGCGTCCAGTCCATTGAGAAGCGGCATCCCTACGTCGAGGATTATGATGTCGGGCTTGATGCGGATCGCTTCTGTAACCAGCGCTCGACCGTCTGTAACGGTCCCTGCTACGACATAGTTCTTCTGCAGAAAGCATTTCAGCGCTTCGAGAAAAATGGCATGATCATCCGCAATCAGAAGTTGGGGCCGCGGCTGTGGGCAAGACAGTGCCATGGGGAATGGGAAGACGCTCCTGCAAGCACTACTGTATTCATTGCGGGTGCGACAAAGGCACTGTCAACACTGACAGGGGTCGATCCCAGGGTACGGGCGCTGACCCAGTCCTGAGGGCACTGCGGCTGGCTGTACAAATAGATCGAAAGAACGCGGTTCCTAGTGGAGCGCGTCCGCCCTGCTTTGTTCGCTATCATCGCGCGTCGACTGGGCCAGTTTGTCTGACGGGTCGATTGCCAGGTACAGAGTCTGCGAGGGGAATGCGATTCCGACTCCTGCTTTGTGAATAATATCCATGACCCTCAATAGCAAATCCTCCTGAATCTCGAGAAAACTATTCCAGTCTCGAGCAAAAACGTAGGCGAAAATGTCCACGTCGAGCGAACATGCACCAAAGCGAATGAATCGGACACGTACGGAACCCGTATCGGTAGCGGCATGCGTGCTGAGCAGGTTGCGAACCTCAGCCATGATCGAGCGTAAATCGGACGGAGATGTTTTATAGCGCAAGCCGATCACTGGATGGAACAGGAACATGTCTCGAGCAGACAGAGTTTCCAGCCTCATATTCGCAATCTGCCCATTGGGGAAACTCACGATCGTACGATCTACCGTTCGGATCCGGGTCGATCGGAGACCGACCTCCACCACGGTGCCTTGGACATCACCGAAATTCAAAAGGTCTCCAACACGCACCGCGTGGTCGACGATCAGAGAAACGCCGGCGATAACATTCTCAAGTGTTTTCTGCGCTGCCAGGGCAACGGCAATGCCGCCGACCCCGAGGCCAGCTAGCGTAGCGGTCAGGTTAATGCCGAAGTGGTGAAGCGTGAACAGCAAGCCGATGAAGAGGATAAGCCCATCAATCACTCTGCGAGCCAGACGCAATACAGAAGCGGATCCGCTCAAACCATAGCGATGCCCAACGATGTAACGTTCGCCCGAGCTGTTCAAGAGCATAAGCAGCCACATGCAGGCGACGACAACAATCATCAGGGCCATCGTGGCCCAGAATTGGCGCGCCAACAGCGGCAAGGGAAAATTCGAGACCATCGACCGGATAATGAAGGCAAGAAGCAGAAGGCGAATCGGTGGCCGCAAGATTTGGGGATTTGCCAGTTCCGCATTGCGGAGTAACCGCCGCCGTAATGTACCTACGGCAATACTGAGAATGCGGTTTAATAGGCCGGTCAGCCAGTAGAGTAGCGGCATCCCTATAAAGAGCGCCACGAGTTCAAAGAGGGGAATGTCGGCGATCCGGGTTGTCACCATGAAGCCCGGGAGGAATCTCTCGAGGGCGGATTGACTTACCTCCTGAAAAGCATCGGGAATCGAGGCAAGGGTTTCACGGGAAAAAAGCCATACTTTGCCTGCCTTTCCCCGATCTACGCGCTCAACCAGAATATCCAGATTGCCGCTATTCGTTTGGATTACGCCGACCAGATCTTCATCAGGGTTGAGCGGATCCCGACGAGAGCCTTCGGGTTTGTCGCTGATCTCGTTGAGCCGAGCTGGCAGGCGACGATCGATGACGGCGGCAAGTTGGCTGGCCAGAACGCCGGCCTCTGCACCTCGGAGGGGAGTATTCAGGTACAGTGCGGCGATTTCAGTGTTTCCCTTTCGCGCGGCGAGGAGTAGGCCAAGCACCGTCCCTCGAGGTGTGCCACGACCCAGCGTGTCCTTCGATGGCTCGGCCGCCGCTTCGGAAGCAGGCTTGGCAGGGATGGTCTGGGACCGCGCACTCTGGCAAGGCACTAAAAGCAGAAGGAGAACTGCAAATCGGCCAAATTGACTCGTGCAGAGGTTGCCCGGCTTTATCATAGGAGTCCGCCAACAAATCGGGATTCTAGGCGCGCCTCGGACCGCTTGGTGAACCGATCTACCTTCGTTCTCTGCCAAAACTGCGCCTCATGCTAACGCCATTTACCTCATACTTTCGCGAACCTGGACCATCGTGCGATCACTTGTTTCGAGCCGAATGAGGCCCGCACGCGGGTATTCAACATCGAGTATGACGTACACGACGATCACTGTGACCACAGTGAAACCAAGAATATGAAGCCAGCTCCGGCGTTGACCGATTGCCATTCGATAACCCGCGAGCAGGGAACAGATGAGACCGAGCCCGAACAGAAGGGCATAAACGATCCTCGGTGGGTGAACCTGCAGCGCCATTGTGCGTGTCGTACTGATGTCGATCATGTTGTTGACCGCGGGAAGGAGCAGTTTCCCCGCATCCGGATGAGAATTTGGCAGGACCGTGGCTGCCACCGCGTCCTTCCAGATCTCTT
Organism: uncultured Acidobacteriaceae bacterium; assembly: GCA_963844525.1. Taxonomy (GTDB): domain Bacteria; phylum Acidobacteriota; class Terriglobia; order Terriglobales; family Acidobacteriaceae; genus Sulfotelmatobacter. The sequence continues at coordinate 51,075 of CAWJOM010000003.1, forward strand.
CCTGAAGCTTTTTGGATTTGGCCATTTCCTTTTCTGCAGATTGCATATCCGGAAGCAGGCGATACGTCTCGAGCCGGGAATCAACATACCGGCGAAACAGATCCTGGAGATCGGGACGTGCCGGTTGCGCGACGAGCTGCAGACGCAAGTAGGCGGTTTCAATGGTATTGACCTCTTCCGCGATCAGCATCCGCTTCTCGTTGAACCGAGATGCCGCACCTGAAAAGCCGAATGCCATCACCAACCCAAACAGGGCAAAAACTGCGCCCTCGATCGTTCCCAGACTGCCGCGCTCGCCTTCCGACTCCTTTGAAAGGCGCTTAATGCCAGCACGGCGACCAGTTTCGATCAGGACCAACATGCCGCAGAAAAGCAGTAGAGCGAAGAGCAGAGGGGAAATGGGCGGTTCCATCTATGTTTTCCTTTGCTGTGAGCTGGAGAATCTAAATCAGCTGGCGAATGCCCTTCTTGAAGCAGTGGTCGCGAGTTTAGAACCTGATATTGTTGCCAGGTTTTTCCGATGCGAACCCATGGTCACGAGTCGCTACCTTCTGCGGCCACCACCACCGCGCATTCCGCCCCCCATAGAACTTCGGAAGTTCTGGGTGCGCTGCTGCCCTACGGCACGTGCCTGTTGCTGTTGTTGCAGATTTGCCGAGGACTTGGACGCTGGCTTCCACCCATTCCCGTTGTTCTGGGACCAGTTCCCAGTCTGCGGGTTATAGCGGTATACGTCGCCGTTTTTTCCGGCGTAAATATTGTTAGGGCCCGCCGCCACCCCAGCACCCGTATTTGTGTTGTAGGCAAAGGCTCCGCGGCCGGCTGTTCCTTGGCCACTGTAAATGTTTCCCGCATAACCGGCGCCGGCGCCCGCGACAATGCCTGTGTTGGGGTTGTACCCAACAGCTCCACGCCCTCCGGAGGAGTTGCCGGTGTAGATGTTGGTGTTGGTTTGTCGGCCGGCTCTCCCCACCGCGCCTCCTTGTGTCTGGAACGACCCTCGGCTTGCTCCGCCGTAGTTCCCGGTGTACGGATTCGCCCATGCAGCGCCGGTTCTCGCGTAGGCGGTATTGCCCCAGCGTCCGTATACGTTTGCGCTGGCATATCCGCCATAACCGTAACCCCAAGCCGGTCCCCAGCAGCAAGGCCCGTAATAGCTCCATGGGCCCCACCACGGATAATAGTAATAAGGGTAGCCGTAGGAATAGCCGACGCCGATTGTGATGCTCCAACCCGTCCCCGAACTCCACGTAGAGGCCACGCCGACTCCGTAGGTGTAGGGCGCTCCATACCAGTAGTTGCCGACGTAGGGCGGATAATACCAACCGGTGCCATACACCACGGTACTTGTCGTAGAAGATACGACCGTGCCGTAGTAACCGGGGGTGTAGCCCACGTCAACGACTTCCGGCGTGGAACGATACACCTTGACGTACGTGACGTAATGCAGAGACGAGCTGGGAGGAATCGAGTAGATCGCCGGCGGAACGGATGTCGCCACTGTCCATGGTCCAGCCGGCCCAGCCCCAACGAACCAGACAGCATTCTCGACCGCGTAGTAATGGCTGGCGTCTACCTGAATGACTGGGGTTGCGGTGTTCACTGCATACTGTAGTCCGGTGCCCTCTATATTCTTGAAGTGCGGATCCCCGTCGTACTTCACCAGCAATGTGGCTTCATTCCGAGTTATCGTGGCGGTCTGTGGTATGTCGTTCGCGATCAGCGCTTCCTTGGCGGGACCAGTCCCCGGGATCGAGGCCAGTACGCCTGCTTTAGGGCTGTTCTCTGGAATGGCAGCGAAATGTTCGGGCAAGTTTTTCCCGTCAACAAACTGCCAGGAACCAGTCTCCAAGGACGTCGATCGGAACCACCGCCCTGCCAGAAGAATGTAGTAATCGAGGCTGGTTTTGTCCCGAAAAATACTGGCGCTCGTATTCTTAACGTACTCGAGTCCGGTGTCTGGAATCAGCTCAAACTGCGGTGGGCCCTCTGTCACCAGTAGTTCGCTAGGACCCGTGCTCACGTAAATTACCGGGATCTTCGACTCTTTTTCCGCATCTTTTAGCGAAGGCGCCGCGGTACCTTCCTGAGTTTCTGCCTGTTGCCGCTCCTGGATGCCCTTAGTAATTTCTTTCATGTCATCAGGAATTTTCGTGACGTAGGACCAAGAGCCGGTGACGAGGTCCGCGGCCCGCAACCAACCATCCATCACATTCAGGTAGTACTCGCCCTTTTCAGTATCTAGCAGAATCGTGGCTCGGGTATTGAGTACGAGCTTTAGTTTGGTTCCACCAACATCTCTGAATTGGGCGGGTCCGTCGATGAGAACCAGCAATGCGGGTTTGGGCGAGAAGATGATCTGTGGCGGATCATTGTTGACCTGCAACGCCTCAACGCCGGCCTGATCCGAGTCGCTGGCTACCAAAGCGGCCTCCAGGCGGTCCAGGGCAATCACCTTGGCCTTCTTTGGTAGCTTCGCTTGCAGGAAGGTCATGTATTCGGCCTCCCTGGCTTCCATCGTAGGAAATTTCACCCGTGTAATCTGGAAATCATCCAGCGTTACCTGGCGGTTCACTTTATCGACCTCTGTTCGGGCCGTAAACCAAAGCACTCCGTATTTGGTCGTTTTATTCGCCGTGTTGATCACCGCAATCGCTGCATAGGCATGCACCTCATCCCCCCTCCAATCCTCCACTTGCGGTTGGTACATGGCGATCGTTTCGTTCCCGCGAGTGGCTTTGCGAGGCCACGACTCGTCGACGCCCTTCTCTGCACGGGCTGAATCGGAAGAAGCTTGGGAGGTAGTGCGTTCCGGCAAGGGACGAACGGACGAGGGGGCGTCTGGCAAAGAGTCCTGCGATTGAGGAGGATCGAGCGCCGCCTTTTGCGCAAACATTGGAGAGAGAACAAATACAAATACGATCCTCAGAGTCAAACGAGTGATGGTGATCGTTCTATGGGCCATGAAAGTCCGTGGGTATTCGTTCGATACAGCTGAAGATCGGTTCTCGGTCTCTGAATGCCGAAGCAATGACACGGTCACTATTACAGTTCCCCGACTTAGTGTTGTCCGTTTATTTGAGACCAAATGTCCAGCTGAGCCCAGCACTAGATCCGTAATCGCTGCCAGAGAAACCAGGTGGCGGCTGATTGTCCCAGTTGCCGTAGAACGAAACATTCCACGACAAGTTGCCGATGAGCTTAATGTAATAAGTCGCGTTCGTATCGAAGCGAAAGCGCCCGGGCTCAGAGAGTGCCGGGAACACCGTTGCATTCACATCCAAACTGGTTTTGTCGAACTTAAAGAACTGGATATTCGTTGAAACGAGTGCAGCTATCAGGTTTTGTCTCGCGACTGGAACGACGGAAGGGTGGTAGTCCGTATTCTGCCAGGAAAGGCCTCCGAGTAACGAGATCTTGCTCCGGTTGGTGTTCTTGAGATAGCGCCCGATGCCCCCTCCGACTGAGGTCTGCAACGTGATTCCCTGCGCCGAACTCTGCAAGAAACTGCCCAGACCCGAATAGAAATACTTGTTCCACGGCAACAGACGCGTGCCGATGAGATCCAGCGAGTTGCGCGTGGATGCACTCGCGCCAGTACTCGATGACAAGGTGGAACTGAAGTTTGCCGCCGCCGACCACCTTTCGCGAAGATAAGCGGTCTGTGAACCAAAGGTGTATTGAGTCGAGTCATTGCCTTTGGAGTAGATCACGCCGAAACTGACCCCGCCGTTAAACCGCCGCCAGAGCTTTTCGGACGTCTCGACGATTGAGACGACCTGCGGAGTTTCCAACACGACCGACGGCTCGGCTTGCTCTAAGACTTCAATTTTCACCGGTTGTCCAGCCGGCGACTCGGCGGTATGAAGTTTCCCTGTGTACACTGAGCCGTCCTCGGTCTTCACGATGAACAATTGATCGCTTTCCAGGCGTGCCACTTTCGACCATTCAACCGAGGTGGTGCCGTCAATGTAATCGAAACTCACGTACAGCACTCCTGCGACAAGGCCTTTGACTCGACAGGTCATGCGGTCACCGTTCTTCATAACCAGCACGTCAGTCTTTTCTCGCGCGAAAAGAGCAGGGGCGAGAACCAGGGCCGCGCCGATGAGGGCCAATCGAATGTTCATGCGGGCTCCCACTCTAGCTGTCACTCCCGATTTCGATGGCCCTTCTTGCCGGGTCACTGCGGGCCATGCGGTTTCCTGCGGAGTGCGAATTGCAATACGCCTTCCGCGAGGACTGTCCATCCCTTAGAAATCAGAGGGCGAGCAACCGCCTCCTAAGTTCCATGTCATGCGAGTTCTTCTCGCTCAGTCGAGTGGCAATCACGCCGTGCGGGATTACGTACATTACCTGGCAACGAGTGGCGAAATATAAGATTCTCCGACGAGAGCAGCTTTGATCGCCGGGATTAAATGGGCCTTCATGTGGGACTTGATGACATATCCTAGTGCACCCTCTGCCACACATGCCTCCACAAATTGCTCTTCCGAATGGATCGTCAGGAACACAAACCTGGCGGATAAGGCCACTTGGTGAAGACGATGGGCGGCCTCGATTCCACTCAGAATCGGCATAGTAATATCTGCGACAATTACGTCGGGACAAAGACGGAGAGCCTCCGAGACTAACTTCTCGCCGTCAACTGCGGTTCCCACGATGTCAAACACCGGCTTCAACAGAGCAGTTGTCGCTTTCAGCAAAGCGGGGTGGTCATCCGCCAGCAGTATCCGTGGTCGGATCAAAGTTCGCCTCCGTTAGAGCAGAGGGACGCCCCATATCGAGCAAGCGCCGAAGTGAATTCACAACTCAGGTATTTCTAGGGCATTGCGAAGTTCGGCGCCACTGGGGAAATCCCTAGGACGCGATGAGGTAGGGCTCTGGGTCTACGGAGATTAATCCTTTTTTCAAGGCAAACAGCACCAGATCTGCATTGCTCCTGAGATTGAACGCTTCCATTATGTGGTGCTTGTGGAATTCCACGGTCTTTTCGCTCAGGTTGAGGGCCTGAGCAATTTCCCGCACCGGTCGTCCCTGGGCAAAAGACCGGACGACTTCACGCTGTCGCTCCGTTAATTCTTTTGAAAACTGCCGCGCCCTGGTTTTCGCGACGACCCAATCTTCGGCCCTCAGCTTAGGTGTCAGATAGGACCGGCTATGCAAAGTGGCCTCCATAGCCTTGAGCAGTTCCCCTCCGCCGGAGCTTTTCAAAAGAAAAGCCACGGATCCAAGCTCGATTGCCGCCGCTGCGAGGTTCGCGTCGTCTAGCATGGTCAGAAATACGAACGCGACTTTAGGGGCTTGCTCTCTGATTTGCCGCGCCGCGTCGAGCCCGTTTAACTGCGGCATGGAGACATCGGCAATGACCACGTCTGGCCTAAGCCTGACGGCTTCCTGCAGCATGGCCCGGCCATCGGCCACGACTCCGATGATGGAGCACGTTTTTTCGAGATAAGCGCGCAGAGCCTCGGCGAAGATCGCATGATCATCAGCAATGAGGACACGTGGACGGGAAGCATTTGGGGAGAGGGTTTGCATAAAGAACTACTTTCTTTTGCCCTGGTCGTGCAATGAATCCGACTGAACCCGCGTCGGCGGGGCGAAGGACTAAGAGCTTAGAGAAGCCCCCAACCAAATCCCAGAAACGCCTTTTACAGGGACCAGGTCCGCCACAGCTCCCCAATTATGAAAACAGTCATACTACCTGGGGATTTGTTTGGCAACAGGTAAAACATGATAGGTCGATTTCGAGCCAGCGCCTTGTCAGCCGGCATGACTTGCGCATGGTTTATCCCTTTCTAGCAAGCCAATTCCCTTCAGTCATCCAGTAGCTTGGCTCAATCTCGGCTGAAGAGGAACCGACGCTTCGATTTCTGTTCCCTTTCCTGGCTCGGAGCAGATTTTGAACCGTCCCCCTAGCAAGTAGGCACGTTCTTCCATGCTACGGATTCCAAGTCCCTCTCCATTGCCCAACTCTCGAACATCGAATCCGAGGCCTTCGTCGCGTATCGTCACGAATATTCTTCCCGCAGACATACGCAACTGCACTTGTGCTTTTGCAGCGCCGCTGTGCTTCTTTAGATTGCGAAGGCCTTCCTGGACGATACGAAATACACACAAAGAGACGTCGGGATGTACAGTACGAGGAACATCGTTGGCCCGAAAATCAACCTCAACACCGTATTGGACGGAAAATTCTTTGCAGAGAGCGCTAACCCCGGGAACAAGGCCCAATCTCTCCAGTGTGGAGGAATGCAGACGATGCGAAAACGTATGAAGGTCGGCCCCGATTTCGCTGGCAGAATTCAGAAGATCGTGCACTTGCCGAATCGCTTCATCCGGCGAAACGCCAATTGCGTCTTCAGCATTCTCCAACCCTAGTGCAAGAAGCGCCAGGCGCTGGCTAAAATCATCGTGGATCTCCGAGGCCAGTCGACTGCGTTCCTTTTCCTGTGCAGTAATTAGCATCCCGCTGAGCCCCAGGGCGCGATCCTTCGCCAGTTTCAACCGTATATACAAAGCTAAAATGGTTACAGCCAGAACGGTGAGCGCCAAAGCTACCCACATCCGTTCCGTGCGCTGCCAGAAAGACGGCCCTCGGAACAGTACCTCACTGCCAGGCGGAAGACCGCTCTCTTTGAACCCCCAGCGCCTCAGCGCGCGCTCGTCAAACATGTAGGCGTTTGCACCTCGTACAGCCGGGATACTTTGGGGGCTTTCACCGTCCAGAACCCTTAGGGCAATTCCGCCAATGATCTTGCCCTCCATGGCGAAACTCTCCAGATACCCTCCCACTTGTCCGTGACCTAGATCTACATCGGATGGACCGAAAACCGGTGCATTCGCGGCATTGGCAACCATGGGGCTTGCCTCCGACGCGCCAATGTACCGAGTCCCGTTCGCGTCAATTCCTATGTGGGTGTAGAGAACAATTGTGTGATCCGGAAGGTGCCTCAAACGCTCGAGCAAACTAGCCAAATCAAGATCGGTGAGGTAGGTAAAATCAAGGCTGCTTTCGTAGCTTCGAAGACGCTCTCGATAGATCTCTTCCAAGTGTTTGTCGAAGGACGAGGATCCGCCTACCACAACGACGTGCCTGCTGCTGGGTTGGAGTTGCAACGCTACATTCAGGGTCTTGTCTGGCTCGAACATTTCCCAGCAACCGGTAAAGTGGGAATCGAGCTTAGGGTTGTCCGCTTGCGATTCGCTGGTCCCCCCAAAGACAATCGGAATTCCCGCGAAGAACTTCTCATGCGAGTCAATCATGAATCTGAGCGAACTGGGCCCGAGCGCGATGATCAAGTCTGGCTTACGATCGCGATATTTGTGGACGTACCAGTCACGCAACGATTTCTGAGCGTCCGGGTCGTCAAAGAGCGTTGTCTCGAGGTAATCGCCATATAACTCGATGTGGTAGCGGGAATTGTCCAAGGCGGCACGCAGTTCACGATCAAGGAGGGCCACTGCCGGAGACGATGGCCCCAGTTCGTAGAAAACAACGACCCGCCGGACTTCCTTGATCTGACTATTGGCTTCAGGCTGAAAAAGGAGGCACACCGCCGAAAGGACGAGCGTCACTATTCTTAAACGCGATTCTTTGCCTCGTCGCGCCCGGGGTGTGCAGGTGCGACTCATAACCCGAAGATTCTCGTCTGCTGGCGGCCCCGCCAGCCAGCGATAGAAGGCCGCTAACATCTCGGAAACCTCATCCACTCTGAGAGCGTTTATCGATCTGACCCACCGATGCAATCGCAGACCTTTCCCCGGTGATGGCAAGTACTCCTCCCGCAGAGCAATCTTAATTGTTACGAACGTACGGTTACCGCCGTTGATCTCCAACTAGGGATTTCCCTAATTGATTCCGCCGAAGTGTCAGCCTAAAAGTAGTCACAGGCGACGGAAGGGTCGCCTTGTCGTCAAACCGTTCTTCTAAGTAGGAGTCTTTATGAGATTGAAGCATAGGACCAACTGGTTTGGAATCACTTTGGGCGGTTTGATAAGAGTCAGCATAATCATTCCATCGATTTTGACCCTCTTGGCCATTTCGACTAAGCCTGTACGAGCACAGGACTCCCAAACTGCGCCAGACCTGCAACAGCTGAACAATAAGCTCGAACAACTCGAAAAAGAACTGGACGAAGTGAAGAGTCAAATGCGGGCTGCGGCCGCGCGACAGAATCCCTCAAATGTCCAGACGGCACCGCAAGGGGAGTCGCGTAAGACGTCTGAAACGTCAGCGCCAACCGTCGCTATTCCGTCTGAGGCCCCTGTCACTCCGCCTCAAGCAGGGACTGTGCCGATGGAAGGTGAAATAACCGCGAAAGCGGACACTGTCGATTTCTATGGGTTCGTGATGCTCGACTCGGGTTACGATTTCGCTCAGGTGGATCCGAACTGGTACGACGTGGTCCGGCCCACCAAGCTACCAGCGTTCACCAACGAGTTTGCGCCCAGTGGAAATGTCTACGCCGGTGTGCGGCAAACTCGCTTCGGCGTGAAGTCTTCCTCCCCCACCAAGTTCGGCGATCTCAATACCATCTTCGAATTCGAGTTGTTTGGGACTGGCGTCGACGCCGGCCAGACTACGTTCCGTCTGCGGCATGCGTATGGCGAGTTGGGACAATTCGGAGCAGGACAGACTTGGAGCGCTTTCATGGATATCGGTGTCTTTCCCAACACTCTGGAGTATTGGGGCCCGAGCGGAATGGTCTTCTTTCGCAACATTCAAGTGCGCTGGATGCCAATCCGAACCAAGAAAGGGGGCGTCACGATTGCTCTGGAAAGACCTGGCGCCAGCGGGGACCAGGGTACTTACGCCGACCGCATCGAGCTCGCCAACATTCGGCCTCGATTCAATTTTCCGGATCTCACGGGGAATGCGCGGATCGTCGGGAATTGGGGCTACTTCCAGGCGGCCGGAATTGTTCGAAAAATCGGCTGGGTTGACACGAGCGGCAATCCAGTCAATCTCGGTGGCAGCGTCGTAGGCTGGGGCGTAAACCTCACCTCCAATGTCAACTTAGGGAAGAAGGATGTCGCCAAGCTGGCATTTGTTTACGGCAATGGCATTGAGAACTACATGAACGATGCGCCGGTAGACGTCGCTATCGCGACCAATCCCCCGGGCTCGCGCTTGCCGATCAAGGGAGTGGCTTTGCCAGTGTTGGGTGTCGTGTCATTTCTTGACCACACGTGGAATGAGCACTTCACCAGTTCAATCGGCTACTCGCTGGTGGATATCCAGAACTCGAACGCGCAGCTGCCGGCGGACTATCACCAAGGTGACTATGCGGTCGGGAATTTGCTCTACCACCCGATTCCGAGGGTGACGATGGGCGGAGAGTTCCAGTTCGGCCGGCGGTTGAACTTCAGCGACGGATTCAACTCCAACGATTATCGAATGCAGTTCTCATTCAAGTTTGATTGGGATAAGAGCTTCAAGTCTCCCACTCTATAAGTCGCGGCTGTGGCTACCTTTGGTTGCACGCACCTAAATCAGGAAAAGGAGAATCATCAATGAATACGAAGCGAATGCAGGTCGTGCTACTGATCGCTCTTGGAATCACGTCGGTTGCGTTCCCGGCTCGAGTTACTGCCCAGACTGGCCGTACGAGTCCCGTTGCCCCACGAAACGAGGTCGTCACCGCAATAGTTCAAGAGGCTTACAACAAATTTAAGGATGACAACAACGGTAAGAACGCCGACTACATTCCCTATCTCGCGCAGGTAGATTCAAAGCTCTTTGGCATCGCAATCGTTACTACTGATAACCAGGTCGTCGCCATGGGGGATGTGAAGTACTCCTTCTCCATCCAATCGATCTCCAAAGTCTACACGCTGGCGATGGCGATGGATGCATTGGGGGCGGACAAGGTATTCGAGAAAGTGGGCTCAGAACCTACGGGGCGACCTTTCAACTCTCCAGTGGCGGTCGTAGACATGCCAACCCACACCGGCAATCCGTTCGTGAATGCAGGTGCCATCGCCACAACCAGTCTGATTTCGGGCAGCGACGCAAACGATAAGTGGAACAAGATCCTGGACTTTTACAGTCGCGTGGCAGGAGAAAAACTAACGTTGATCGATGAGGTTTACAAGTCCGAAGCAGCCACCAACACCGGCAATAAAGCCCTTTCCATGCTGCTGGCCAAGTACGACCGGATCTATGCGGATCCGTTTGAATCAGTGGATATCTACACCAAACAGTGCTCCGTCGGCGTAAATGCGGTTCAGCTTGCCCGAATGGGCGCAACTCTGGCGAATAACGGTATCAATCCTGCCACCGGCGAGCAGGTGATCAAGGCCGAAGCCGTTCCCCACATCCTCAGCACGATGACCGAGGCTGGCCTCTATGACGGTTCCGGTGGCTGGGCTTGGCACGTGGGACTACCCGCGAAGAGCGGCGTTGGCGGAGGGATTGTCGCGATCGTCCCAGGAAAAGGCGCCATTGCCGTCTTTGCACCTCCGCTGGATGAGGCGGGAAATAGTGTTAAAGCACAAAAGGTAATCGAGTACATCTCCGACAAACTGCACTACAACCTGTTCTCCCCTGCATCAGTTGGGTGGAAATAGTGCGTGTAGTTTCACCGAACTGGGACTCGACCGCACTGCATGCATTTCAACCGCGGCACCAGGAGTGGGTTGTGAAGCTCAGCATTCTTTCTGTGATATTCGCCGTAGCTGCCGGTACGGTTTGCGCGAACGCGCAAACCGCCGCTGGCGCGCAAGCCGCATCCCCGGCGTCGCAAAATACCACGGAGGTGTTGAACAAAATTGATCAACTCGTCGAACAGAACAAGGCGCTCGAAAAACAAAATCAGCAACTGGTTGAGGAGATCCAGGTCCTGAGGCGGTCCCTGACAAAGGAAGCGCCGGGGAACCCGGGCACCACCGGAACGGAAGTTGCGCCGGCGACTGTTTCGCCTGCAACCGCCGGACATCCTCCAAAGAGTGAACAACAGCAGGTGGCCGTCGATACTTCCGCTCCCCAGCAGGAACCGCGTCGGTGGGGGACCTACACGCCTAATTTTGGTTTCAAGGTGGCCGATACCGATCACGGTGACATGAGTATCAGCCTATATAGCTACGCCCGCTATCTGAACCAATTGGGTTTAGATGCCACCTACCTAGATGCTTTTGGAAACGTGAAGAATGTGCAGCAACGCCAGGATTTCCAGCTTAACAAAGTGCAAATAAAGTTCCTTGGTTGGATCATGGACCCGAAGTTCCGCTACTTTCTGTATGCGTGGTCTTCCAATGCTTCGCAGGGCTTAGGCGCCCAGGTAGTGCTCGCCGGAAATATGAGTTATAGCTTCAACAAAGCGTTCAACGTTGGGTTTGGTATTCGATCCTTGCCGGGCACACGAAGTGTAGAGGGCAACTTCCCCTTCTGGCTCGGCGTGGATACCCGACTGATCGCTGACGAATTCTTCCGCCCTTCCTACACTTCAGGTGTTTGGGCTTGGGGCAAAATTGCGAACCGCCTGGACTACATCGCCATGATCGGCAATAACTTGAGCACCCTTGGCGTAAGCGCCGCACAGCTCAATAATGGCTTCAACACAGTGTCTACCTCGCTGGTCTGGACTCCTACTGCGGCCGACTTTGGCATCGGTTTTGGCGACTTCGAAGACCACAAACAATTGGCAGCCCGTCTAGCGGGCCACTTCACACGGAGCGACGAGGACAGGCAGGAACAGCCCAATAGTGACCAATTCGAGAACACACAGATTCGGCTCGAAGACGGAACCGTGATCTTCGTGCCTGATCTCTTCGGTCCCGGTATTTCCGTCAACAATGTGACTTATAAAATGGCTGCCTTTGATGGCGGCCTCAAGTACCACGGGTTCTCATTGGAAGGGGAATATTATCTGCGGTGGCTCGATCATTTTCAGGGGCCGGGCACAGCCGGACTTGCCACGATCTTCTCCCGCGGCTTTCAGTTACAGACCTCGGCAATGGTTCTGCCTAAAACGTTGCAGGCCTATCTTGGAGGATCGACGCTCACCGGCAAGTACGGCAGTCCTTGGGATTTTCGAGCCGGACTCAACTATTTTCCTTTTCACAACAAAGTCATCCGGTGGAACAACGAATTCCTTTACCTGTACAAATCTCCAGTGGGCTACACTTCCGTTCCTTTCGCCCTCGGAGGAACCGGGCCGGTCTTTGCTACCACTCTGGAGTTAGCTTTTTGAGCGGCAGTCTTTCTAAGGAGTTCGTTATGGCACAAAAGCGATCTCGCATCTGGAGACGGCTATTCATTTGTGTATGCATCATCGCCGCAGTCTGCTTGTGCGAATCGAGTGAGCTTTCCTCGCAATCAGAATCGACTGCCTCGCAGCATGGGCCGTACGAACTGAACGACGTGCACTTTCATCTGACGAATTACATTCAGGAAGGCACAGATATCCACGACTTTGTCCGAATCATGGGCACGAAAGTCGGGCGCGTAGCGCTGTTCGGCATCCCCCTGCAGCAGCAATGGTCCTATCAGAATTCTGGCGACTTCGCTCCCACTTACTATCTGCAAACCGATGCGCCACTCTACTACTACTCCTTCACGGATGCTTATATAGCGATGGCGTATCGATCCCTGTCGAAGGAACAGCAGGCACGTTTTGATCCCATGATTACAGGGTTCAATCCATCTGACATGTACGCTGCCGATCATATTCGCCGGGTGCTTCAGACGTTCCCGGGCGTGTTCTCGGGTATAGGAGAGTTTTCGATTCACAAAGAGTTTGTGTCGGCCAAGGTCGCTGGGGAAGTTGCCAGCCTGCAAAATCCGGCGCTCGACCGCATTCTCGACTTCGCGGCATCGGTCGGGCTGGTGGTGCTTCTTCACTGTGATATGGATGTTCCTTTCGCAAAGGAAGGCTCGCAACCGGTGTACCTGAGCCAGATGAAAGCTCTTTTCAGGAGGCATCCAAAGACAACGATCATCTGGGCCCACACTGGCATGGGCCGGGTAGTTCGGCCGGTCCAGAACCACGCTGCTCAGTTGGCGGAAATTCTTGCGGATCCGCAGTTCAGCCACATCTACTTTGATATTTCCTGGAATGAGGTGGCCAAGTATGTGGTCTCGACCCCGGAATCGACTCGCGTCACCGCTGACCTGATCAATCACTACCCGGACCGTTTTCTGTTCGGCACCGACGAGGTCGCTCCATCGAGCCAGGAGCAATACTTGCGGGTCTACTACCAGTATCAACCGCTCTGGGACCTATTGGACGCCACGACGCGCGAGAAAGTTCGCAAGGGGAACTACGAACGAATCTTCGATGAGGCCCGACTGCAAGTGAGGGCGTGGGAAAAAAGCCAGGCTCCAGGTCCAGCGAGGAATCAATAGCCCGACACTGGGCGAAACGTGATGTCTGTAGTGACGTGATATTGGTTTCGTTCATCCTCTGCCAAGCGCAGGGAATCTGCTTCCTCTGAGCTCACGGCCGTTTCGCGCATAGGGATTTCCCTAGTTGTTCTCGCCTCAACTCAAACCTAGAGTTGCAATCGGAAGCGAGGCCTTCGCGCGCTGAACCTCAGGACATCTTGCCCAACATATTCTGATGGTCAGTACGATAGCGGCAGGAAAGCCTGTCGTTTCAGCTGATGTCCCGAAGGAGGCCGAATGCGACCATCAGGAGTAGACGAAATGTGGGCCGGAAGAAGGGGCAATCCATGAAGTCACTCAGAGAGCGGATCCTTCGCCGATTCCGTGACTTGTTGGCAGTACTTTGCTCAGTTCTGCTGGTGAGCGGCGACCCAGCGGTATATGCGCAGCCATCAACGCAGGACGCAGCGCCACAGGAGCAGGCAGAGCCGAAGATTCCGAATGACCAACTCGATTCGCTGGTCGCTCCAATCGCACTTTACCCCGATCCTCTTCTGGCGCAGGTTCTTGCCGCATCCACTTACCCCTTGGAGATTATCCAGCTTCAACAATGGTTGCTGCACCACAAAGACTTAAAAGACAAGGCTCTGGTTGATGCCGTTCAAAAGCAAGACTGGGATCCCAGCGTGCAAGCGATGGCCGCACTGCCCGATGCGTTGAAGCAGCTTGCGGAGAATGTGAAGTGGACCACGGATCTCGGAAATGCGTTTCTGGCGCAGCAGGCTGACGTGATGGATGCAGTGCAGCGTATGCGCGGAAAGGCCAAGGACGCAGGAAACCTGAAATCCACTGAGCAGCAGAAAGTGGAAACGAAGGTAGTCGAAAGTAAGTCGGTCGTCGTGATTGAGCAGGCCAACCCGCAAGTTGTTTACGTTCCCAGCTACAACCCTACGGTGGTGTATGGGCCGCCGGTTTATCCGTATCCGCCAATTACTTATCCACCGCCAGGGTACTACGCCGCGGGGATGGCTATCTCGTTTGGCGTTGGTTTGGCCATGGGAGCGGCTTGGGGCGGAGGCTGGGGGTATGGGTGCGGATGGGGTTCAAACAATAATATTACGATCAACAACAATAACAACTTCGTAAATAACTCGAACCGTACGAACGTCAACAACCGATCGTCAACGCGGACTGGTGGCGGTAGCAACTGGCAGCACAACCCGCAACATCGCGGTGGTGCGCCGTACTCGAACCGCTCAACCGCAAATAGGTACGGAGGAACGGCACGCGGCGATTCCGTGGGCGACCGGCAGGCGAATGCGCGGCAGAATCAAGGTCAACGGGGCGACCGGCAACGAGACAACTCGCCAGATCGTGGTTCCGGGAACCGACAACAGTCGGGTGACCGAGGAGGGTCGGGCCGGCCACAAGCGGGCACATCGGATCGAGGCGGCGGAGGAGCGGACCGGGTCGGTAATCGACAAGTTCCGAACACGCCGAGTGGATCGAACAAAAGTGCTTTCAGTGGAGCCTCGAAGGGGACGAGCGGAAGTGCGGCCCGATCCAGTAGCCAGCGCGGCTCTTCCAGCATGGGCGGCTCGCGCGGCGGCTCAAGAGGCGGCGGCGGTGGCGGAGGGCGGCGAAGGTAGGCAACCATGATTAAGGACAGGTCCATGACATCCAACCATTCGAATCCTATTGCAAACATTGTCTGCGTGAGCGCACTGGTGATCGCCACTTTCTGCGCTCTGCCGTCCCGTTCCCAAGCTCAGGCGCAATCGAAAAGTGATTCGGCCGAATCGCCGGCAGCGACACAAGAGGCCTTTGACAGCCCGAAGCAAGCTGCCGACGCTCTTATTGAGGCAGCAGAGCAATTTGACGTCCCTTCTCTCATGCGGATATTCGGCCCTGCCGGCGGTGATTTTGTGGCCAGTGCCGACCCGGTCGAGGACAAGAAAATCTCAATTGCTTTCGCCGCCAAAGCTCGCGAGAAGAACTCACTCGATGCAGACCCCAAAAACGTGAATCGCGTTGATCTCATTGTGGGCTCTGAGGAATGGCCATTTCCGATACCTATCGTGAAGAAGAATGGAAAATGGCACTTCGATACGAATGTTGGAAGCCACGAAATCCTGATGCGGCGAATCGGCGCGAACGAACTGGATGCTATCACCATCTGCCGGGGCTATGCGGAGGCTCAACTGGAATATGCTTCCCAGATGCATGACGACTCCGGCGTGAATCAGTACGCGCAGAGGATTCTCAGCACTCCCGGAAAACAAGATGGGCTCGCCTGGCAGAACGCGAACGGCACTTGGGAAGGCCCGGTGGGAGAGGCGGTCGCGAAAGCGTTGGCGGAAGGCTACGCGGAGAAACGGCCGTTCCACGGCTACTATTTCAGGCTCTTGGAAGGGCAAGGACCGGCTGCACGCCTGGGAAGATTGAACTATTTTGTCGACGGCGTGATGATCGGCGGTTTTGCCATCGTTGCCTGGCCGGCTGACTATCGCGTCACCGGCGTGAAGACTTTCATCGTCAGTTATGACGGGGTGGTCTATCAGAAGGACTTAGGGCTGAACACGGCAAAGATTGCATCGACGATGCAACTCTACAATCCGGATAGCAGGTGGCACAGCACGAATGACGATTGGTAAACGAGGTCGAGGCCGCACGGCGGTCACACTTCATCTTAAGGCCGACGCATGAGTGTCGAGGCTTGTGCTCGACCGGGGAGAATGTCTAGACACACCTGGAAACAATCGTCCTTAACCAGGGCTATGCGGCGTAAACCGCCGTTGAGAGCCATTCCTGAGGAAGGGATTGAAAGACTAATTCGTTTTCAGGGACAACAAAGCCTGTGGCGCAGATGGGACATAGGAACTCCCACGAGTCATGATGCTTCAGGTATCTTGAGCGGTACACAAATGCCAGGGTCTCACACACGGGACAAACTGACGCAGCCACAATTATCTCGGTGAGTTCATCTAAATAATCGGCCATGGCAACCCTCAAAGCGGTGGTACGATCGCGAAGATCGCGAAATTACTCGACTGATTCAACTGCGAAATGACGCCCAACATTCGGTCTAACCTGGGTTCGCGGCGGTGTCGCCTCAACTGGGTGAGTCTCTAGAACTGATCGCGTCAGCGTTCGCCAGGATATTTTTCTTGGCCCGTTCAGTTCAGGTCGTCATCCTTGTAGTACTTGGTCCCTTTGGCGGTGATCTCGGCAGCTAGACCTTTGTCCGTCATTTGATACATCCAGACACCGTCCGCGACCGAGGTTGCACCGGCCATCGATCCGCCCTTATCTCCGTTCGTGGCTGCGGCAGTGGCTTGTCCTCCGAAATCCCAGCCGGAGTTGACGAAACTGTTCAGGGCCTTGTCGTTGTCAAAAACGAAAATGACGCTGAACTTCTTCACGCCCATCCCCAGCCCCGCCTGCAACTCAACCATCTTCATGAAGGTCTCTTTCTTCGTCTGGTTGTCGACAGCGATGCCTTTGCCTTTTCCGGAACCCGCGAACAAAATCTTTACTCCCGTGTTGCTGAAGACGGCGTAGCCGGCGCCATGTTGAACGGCTGACTGGGCGGCAGGCTGGGCTTTGTAGAGCTTCTGCAGGGTCTTTTGGACGACTTTCCTAACTTCATCCTGCTCTTTCGCTTTGTCGTCATCGGCGGGCGCCGGCAGCGCAAAGGCACATACCAAGGCGAAGGCGATCACGCTGGGTATCGAAAGTGCCGCAAGTGTGATGTTTTTCATAGAGGACATCCCCTTTTCGTAATGTACAAAGCGGCTGGCGACAGAGTTCTGTCGGGGGAATGGCAAGATCCGAAAAGGAAAACAGGCCAAACCTGATTTTTGGGCAGTTGGCTGTGAAGGCTGCCCCGCTAGCCTGAAAAGAAAAGTAGGCGGGACTCGAAATTCGCACAACTAGGGAAACCCCTAAGGCTACCGTGGGGCGTGATTTATTGAACGCCACAATAAGCGCAAAACAGCTTAATCTTAATGATGAGAGAGCCAAGCCGATCGTCCGAGTATGTCAAAACCTCTGGCAGGCCGACTCACTATTCCGCACGGTGCGGGGCTACTCCCGATAGAAGACCAGCAATACGCCTAGTAACACCATGCCACTCGGCCAAACGTACGGAACGAAGCGCCGATGCCAAAATTTGGAATCGGAAATGAGCTTAAACAATGCCACTCCCAGGCCAACAATCATGAACCAAAAGTGTTCGTGCTCGACAAGCAGCATGGACGACGTCATGTGATGGTGGTGATCGGGCGGGGAAGTGCTTGCTGGCGCCGGATCGCTCCCCATCGACATAACGGAGTGGTCCATACCAGCGTGGTCCATGGCCATTCCGGGATGATCCATGTCCATCGTAGAGTGGTCGAGGGCGGCGGAATCGGATGTCTGGACAACCGGCAGATTTCCATCGGGATCCAGGGCCGGGTTGACAAGGTAAGCACGAGCCGCTGACGAAGTTGCACCGGAGCCGCCGGAGTGGTCGTGCATCAGGAGAAAGGACGCGCCGATGATTGCAAGGAAGGGAAATGCCCATGCTCTCCAAAAACGATTCAGGGACCCATACGCCCGAAGATACTCGACAACGGCCATCGCAATGAGGAGCAGAGCATAGATCTTGTGCTGTCCAGCTTCATGGTCGTGGTGAAGAAGCCAGGCCCAACTCAAGTTGCCGCGCGGCCAGATTTCGG
Organism: uncultured Acidobacteriaceae bacterium; assembly: GCA_963844525.1. Classification (GTDB taxonomy): domain Bacteria; phylum Acidobacteriota; class Terriglobia; order Terriglobales; family Acidobacteriaceae; genus Sulfotelmatobacter. The sequence goes on from CAWJOM010000003.1 coordinate 69,123, forward strand.
CGTCACTCCAAAGAGCCAGGAACAGTCCCGCAAACAGAAACAGGACTGGCCAGACATACCGCAAGGCGCTGAGATCCCGAGAAGGAACCGAGATGAGGACAAGAAATCCGACGCCAATCAAGGCCCATCCCGCAACGTGGTGATTGAATTCCGAGGGTGCCTTGTTGGGGTCCACGGTTGCGGGAAGCACGGGAGCTGAAACAGCGATCAGGGATTGGTCGGAAGGCCGAATCTTGATGACGCTGTGTGCTAACTCACTTAGCCCAGCTACGCTGAGCGAAAGAATCAAGACGCAACTTACATTTTTAGACAGCATTTCATCAGTGCGCGTCCTCAAAGCCGAGGATATCGCGCCCTTTCTTTCAATTGATCCGTCCACTGCGAGCGACGAGGCCTTGGCTACGGCCTACACAAGTTTTAGGGGAGTGAGTAGCAGAGCGCCACTAGGAAAACTCCTAGGATGGGGCGGGCTGCAATCAGGTTCGCGATTGACCGAAAAATCGCTGCGACCGTTGAAGCAATAGCGCCTTTACACCGATCGGGTCGCAATCTGCCGAAATCTCATCCTAAGCTGGCGGCGGTCAGCAAAGAGCATCGCGCTATTCTGCGCGGCCTTAGGGATTTCCCTAGTTGTGTAGTTATGGAGTCAAAGGTAGTTTTCTGTGAGAGTGGGGACAAGAGGGGGACTCACCATCCCGGTAGAGCGGCGAATGGCGAATGGAAGTCGGCGGTGAACGCATTCATGTTCGATTCTGCAATCGGACGGATATCCATTATTTGGATTCAGAGTGAGTCTCTGGCGAGCACTACCGCGAGGGCGGTAGGTGTAATCCGAACAATACCGGGTGCAGTATGAACCGAATTCGCGCCTCTCTACGGTTACTGAGCAGCCTCTTGCTCGCCATGCTCCTCCTGCAAGGCTGTAACGCGCTGAACCCCCTTTGTGGAAGCGCCCGCCCCGCCCCGTCCATCTCGTCTCTTTCGGCCACAACCATCGCTTTCGCGCAAGTGCAGCAGGGATTCCTGCTGACGGTGAATGGTGGGCACATCGTGTCGTCTTCAGTCGTCGTTATAAACGGGACGACTCTTGACACCCAGGTCGTGAGCAACACCCAGTTGCAGGTCACGTTGACGACAGCGGTCATCACAGGACCAGGATCAGCGAGCGTTACTATCAAGACCCCCAGCGGTACGTCCGGCGATTTAGGCTGTACCAGCGGCGGAACCAGTCAGGCCTTGACCTTGGCCATAACATAACTGCGCAATATTTGGGACGGAGGAATTTCCAACGTAATAACCTCTATTTACTCTCCAGAACCACTCGGTCATACAGCGGTTGCGTCGGCCGCGCATCGTGCCGGTACAACTTCGTAAACTGTTCAATCTCCTCGTCAGTGATCGCAACCGGATGTTTGAGCACGAACCAGGTCACGTTCTCGCTGCAAGGAGGAGTCGTGAGCGACCCGGAGAAGGTGTAGTAACCGCGGTCTTCGGGCAGCAGGGTAGCAACGTTGATCGTGATGCTGTCGAGTAGTTCTTCTTTGCCCTTTTCCTTGGGCAAGTCGTTCCACAGTTCACGGATCAGGGGGTTGTTGTTTCCTTTTTCGAGAAGGACGGCCACGACCGCCAAGTTTCCGTCCCGGTCGGCGTGAACCAGGTGCACCACCATGTCGAACGTTTTTCCGTTGATCTTCTCTTCGCTGGGCCGGTGAAAATGGAACTGCTTCAGAGTGTATTGCTTATCGCCTACGCGGATCGAACTACCTGCGGCGTAGTTGATCATGATCGTGTGGCCGTTGTCGATGATGTGCAACGGAGAAGACTGATAGTCGAACTGAATGGGGGGAAGGTCGGCCTTCTGCGGATTGCGAATATCAATGGGGGACTGGTGGTGACCGGTTTTGCACGAGGCAAATTCGGGACTCATGTCGCCCCAATGGCTGGGGCCCTCGTCTCCGTCGTATCCCCAGTGACCGGATTTATGCTCTTGCGCAGAGGAAAGCGCGGCTGATAGTAGCACTAAAGCGAGAGCAGCGATTAACAGGGAATGGCGGGTTCGCACGGGGCCGAGCATTACCATTGACATGGAGCCTCCATGAGACCCAGTCTGCGCTGAAATTCGTATCGGCAACATTATACGCGCGACCTCTTTGGTGGTCCGGTGCTCACAGGAAAGCAGAGGCGTGGCTAAACGCTGGCACTCTGCGGCCAAACAAGTTGCCGTCGGGCGGCAACGGTTGTTGTTGTGAAACAGCTCCCTTTTTGAAGCTGTGAGCTCCTTTTCTGCTGGGTACGGACAACTGTCAGTTCGAACAGGTCCGGTCCGAAGGTCACCGGTGTAGTCTCTGAAGCACTTTCGATACAGAACTTGTTAGGGGCGACGCACGCGTATTATGCGCGCCTGCCAGATCACGAGCAAAGTTGGTCGCGTGTCTGGAGGGCAAGAAATTATGAGCGAAAGCGCCAGAACTGACGAAGTTGTCGCGGCGGACGAAATTAGACCGGAACCCGGCTCAGACATCCCCCTTTTCCCTCTCTTTGATGGGGGTTCGTTTCTTGGCCTGGAAAAATCCTTTGTGCGAAAGTGGTTTGATCGGTTTGCTCTTTGGCAGCAGATCGTAATCGTCGTGTGTATCACGTGGCTCCCGCTCACTATTTTGGCATCATTCCAACACGTGGCTCTGGGAGCGACCCAGTCGCGCTCACTCCTCAAGGATGTCGGAATGTATGCCCGTTTCTTTGTGGCGTTGCCGTTGTTGCTCGTAACTCCATCCAAGTGCCGCCAGACCTTCCAACAAATCGCACAACATTTCTTGAAGTCGGGAATAATTAGGGAATCGGATCGTGCGCGCTTTCTGGCCATTCTAGCTTCGACGATGAGGCTTCGTTATTCGCGTGGTGCGGACTGGGTTTGGCTCGTGCTCGCGTATGCCTGGTCATCGGTTTTTCTCTTTCATCCCGCTGTGGCGTCCGTAATATCTGCGACCTGGCGAACAGTCGGCCCCGCAGGGCAGCGAAGCTTGTCGTTAGCGGAGTGGTACTTTGGGGCGGTCAGCCAGCCAGTCTTGGGATTCGTCGTCCTGCATTTTCTGTATCGTTTGGCCCTATGGTGGAGAACCCTCTGGAGGATTTCACGGCTGGATCTGAAATTAGAGGGCTCGCATCCTGACGGAGGAGGCGGTCTCATGTTTCTGGGGCTGAGCCTGGGGCCGTGCAGGTGGCCTGCGTTCGCGCTGGCTGCCTCGCCGGCGGGAGGGCTTGCGAATGTAATTTTGGCCACGGGTGCCTCCATACTCAGTTTCAAGTACAGCATCGCATTTATCGCGGCTGGTATAACGGCCCTATTCGTCGGCCCGCTCTGTTTCTTTGAGGGCCAACTTCGAAGCGCCAGGATCCGAGCCTGGCTCCGTTACGACCGTGTCGCCCACAGACAACTTGCGCAGTTCGAGCAGAAGTGGATTGAAAATTCGACGCAGAACGACATGTTGACCCAACCGGACTTCTCAGCGGTGATCGATTTCAGTTCGACCGTTGAGAAGGTTCACCAGATGTCAAACTGGCCAGTTCAGAAACGCCAACTCCTGGCACTGACTGCCGCTGCGCTATTGCCATTCGTGCCCGTTGCAATGCTGGAGTTTTCCATCAAAGATCTTATGGTCTTGATTGGACCCCTACTGTAAGGACAGTGCCAAAACTTGGGCTCGCTCTTTCTACGAGGAAGTTGCGACTGGCAAGAAGGAAAGTATGTTGGAAACGCTGCTGACGAGAATTCAGAAGTTTGTCGTTGTGGCACTCGCTGTAATGCTCGCCGTCGTCGTATTATTGTCCACGCTGCACTTGGGCGTGCTGATCGCTCAGGAAGTATGGAAGCCGCCCCGATTTCTGATTGCGGTGCAGGGCTTGCTCGAGATCTTTGGATATTTCCTGCTAGTGCTGATCGGGGTGGAACTGCTTGAGACTTTGAAAGCATACGTGAAGAAAGACGCTATTCACGTGCGAGTTGTCCTGGAAGTTGCTCTCATCGCCATGGCGCGGAAGGTAATTATTGAAGAGCCAAACGGCGTACCAAGCTTGACCCTGCTCGGCATTGCAGCCCTGATCCTCGCCTTGGGAGTTGCGTTTTACTTCGAGCGGCAGGCGAAAAGGGAACCAGTCATTGCCAAAGCCGATGCATCTTCCGAACGACAGCCGCAAGGATCATTGACGTAAGCCATATTGTGGTCTGCCGCCGAGCTGCAAGGCGCGCTGCTTTACTGGGGAACCAACAGACCCCTCATCTTCCGCTTCGCATGATGAAGCTGTGACCTGGAAGTGTTGATGGAGCAGTGCAACAGTTCAGCGATCTCACGATGCTGATACCCGTGTACTTCGTGGAGACCAAAGATTTTTCTGTATCCTGGCGGCAATGCCCGAATCGCCCTGTGTAACGAGATGCGGTCGATGGCGCCAGAGAGATTGGGATCAAGATTGCCGAGTTCCTGCCGAAGCGATGGCAAATCCGAGGTCACCGCGGCATCGAGCGAAATCATAGGTGGAAACTTGTTCCGCCGGCGTTTCATCAACACTGTGTTTACGACGAGGCGATACAGCCATGTCGAGAAGGCCGAGTCGCCACGGAAGGATCTGACTTTGTGAAACACCTGAAGGAAGGCCTCCTGCGTCAGATCTTCTGCGTCAGGAGCATCTCTCGTCATCGACAGGCAAACTGAGTAAACCCATCTTTTATGCAAGTGAAAGAGCGTAGCAAACGCCTCCTGGTCTCCTCCCTGTGCACGCCGGACCAGAATCAGTTCGTTTGCAACTCGTTCGCTCTTCTCGATAGAAGAGGAGTTCGTCGTTGCTGCTGAGATCGCGCAGGTCGCCAATGGAGTCTCCTCATTAGTTTTGTCCGGCCTGTGACTGCTCTTTGAAGGATCGACACTACGGAGAAACGGACAATGCTTAGAAGCAACCCTAGGGCCCGGTTGGTGTCCGCACAACTAGGGAAATCCCTAACGTTACGAACGGTCCGCAAGCATCCTTTGTACAGAGCTTGTCGCTGCTGACTAGCAGATGTTGGCAAAGTCGTTCGCGGGGACCGGACGACAATACGGGCTATGTCCGGGCAATTCTGTGCTTCGCGTTCAGGAACGAAGCTGGGTGGCGCGTTGCTGCGAGGAAATTTTCCTCATCGATCTGGAGCTGGGCTTTAACCTGAGGAGCAACTTAACTCTTCTTGGCTTTCGCGGGAGGAGCCAGCGCGACGGCGGCCTCGGTGGTGAGCAGAAGGAAAGTGAATGTCTCCTGCAGGTACAGGCGGACCGCTGTGTCGGTGTGGCAGAGATAGCCGATCGAAACGTCCTGACCGATGTGCAGTTCGAAGTCGCCGCCACGAGTGGTAAGCACGAAGGCTCCGGTAATGGCAGGCGCCCAGATGATTTGATCGTTGACCAGACGTTTGACGTGTTCCAACACCGGGTACCCATGGTCGCTAGTCTCGGCGAGCGCAGTGTATGCGTCGGCGCCAAGCAGCACGGAGTACGGACCGTTAACACCGACGAGGCGCAACCGGCTCAAGCCCTGGGCAATGGCTTCCGGGTACTGACTTACGTCAGCGGGTAGCGTCATGATCGGATTGCTGGTTCCCTGGCGGATGCCGCCGATACCGGCTGCTGCGTAGCCCTCGAAGATGGCGGAGTCTTCGGCGAACGCGATCTGTCGCGCAGCGTCTTTTGCGGGTTGCCAATCCGAGTCGTTCGCGCCGCGATCGACGTCGTCGATTGCCTGTCGATCCAGTTCGAACGGAACCCGGAGCTCGACGACTGCCTTCACTTCGCGCTGGCTCGCGACGATGCCCTTGGCTGGAGGGGTAATTCCGCGGAGGTGGCCGGTACCCACGGCGGAGAAGCCTGTGCCTGCCGGCCCTTTCAGGTCAACCACGCGCCGTCCCGCGAGGTAACGCTTCAGCGTACGCGAGGTTTCCTCTTCGACCTGTGCCCAAGCCGAATCTGAAATAGGGGCAAGCTCGCGATGGAGGTTATTCATGTCGTTTGTCTCCTTTGAGAGATCCTATGCCGAGCGAACCATCGCGCCCGGAGGGGAGGGATGAGGAAGTTTCGGACACTGCCGGGGCCGCAGGGAATTGTCCGACTGCCCCCTGGTCTTGGTCAGTGGGGGCGTCGGCTGCGGCATCCAGAAAGGTAGCCGAGGGCACGAAGAACAGATTTCCAGTCATAGCGCGACTGAAGTCGAGGAGCCGGTCGTAGTTGCCTGGCGGACGGCCGATGAACATGTTCTCGAGCATCTGCTCGATGGTGCGTGGCGAACGGCTATATCCAATGAAATAGGTTCCGAATTCACCATGCCCGGGCCGGCCGAAGGGCATATTGTCACGCAGGATCTTGATCTCTTTCCCGTTCTCGACGATGGTCGTGAGAGCGCTGTGCGCGGATGTGGGCTTGACCGAGTCGTCCAACTCAATGTCAGAAAGTTTGGTGCGGCCGATGATGCGCTCCTGAGCTTCGGCTGGTAGTGCATTCCAGGCGTCAATATCATGGAGATATTTCTGAACGATAACGTAGCTGCCGCTGGCAAAGTCGGGGTCCTCGTCACCTACAACGACAGCGTCGGCCGCCGCTTGGCCCCTCGGATTCTCCGTCCCGTCGACGAAACCCAAAAGATCGCGGTCGTCGAAGTATCGGAAGCCCTGTACTTCATCCACCGGAGAAACCGCATCCGCGATACGAGCCATAATCTGCGTAGCCAGTTCGAAGGAAAGGTCCATTCGCTTGGCGCGGATATGGAACAGCAAGTCACCCGGCGTAGAGACGGCATGGCGCGATCCGGAGCAAATCTCTCGGAACGGATGCAGTTCGGCAGGCCGCGGCGGCCCAAAGAGGCGATCCCACGCGTCCGACCCAAAGCCCATTACGCAGGAGAGGCCCGCCTCCAGGTCGCGAAATTCCACCGCCCGTACCAAGGCAGCTAGGTCAGGACAGAAGGATCGCAGGGTGGCAAGATGCTCAGGTCCAGGTTTGAGCGTTACGACCAGAAAGATCGCGGCACGGGTAAGCGGAGCGGCTACCGCTTGTGCCAGTGCAGGCGATTTATTCTCAACTTCGGGCTTGCTCATCGGATCGAGATGGGCATCGGTCTGCATCCAGTTTCACCCCTCGTACCGCATGAGGATTTTGTCCCCGCTATTAAGCGTTAACCTCGCGTGAGCAAGTTCGCCCAGCAAGCTTAAACATCGACCGCAAAACGTGCAAGCAATCCTTCGCATACGGTCACAGAGGCGAAACGAATCGGTGTCGTAGATTCCGGCCCAGCTAATCCTGTTCACCTAGAGTCTGAACATACGTTTTGCCATATGGATAGAAAAGCTCCTTGCGTCCCTGCTGCCATGCTGCCCTGAGTTCCGGCGTTGTAATGTCCCAATCTGGCCGGCACTTCTTAGTGACGGCGCGCAAGTCCTGGCGGAGTTCTTCCAGCGTCGGACGGCCGAGGAACCAGTAACCGTTGTAGACCTTATACACAACAAGGCCAGGCTCAAGCACGATCACATGAGGAATCATAGGATTGTGAAGCGGGTCGGTATATTCGACGATGTCCAGGTCTTTCTGGACGAGGCGCCCGGCGTCGGAAAGGAAAGGCCAGTGCGCTCCGACTCCGCTGCGATTTTCATTCGTCTCCGTGAGATTGTCGGTGCTGATGGTGACCAGCCGACAGTAAGCAACCTCGAGCTCGCGATGAAGCTGAACGAGCCCTTCCGCCTGCCGGCGGTCCTTGGGGCAGAACCCACCGCGGCTGAGAACGAGAACCATCGGGTGCTGTCCTTGCAGCTCTGAAAGCTTTCGCCGTTTGGCGGTGTGGTCAGAAAGCTCGTAGTCGGGGAAGATAGCGCCTGGAACAATGTCAGATCGCATACGTAAGCCTCTGCTTTTGGATGCGCCCCGTTTGTTTGCGTTTCAAGGATTAACTGCTGGCGTCACAGCTCTAGTAGACGCCGCGCCGAACCCACGGGCGCGGGTGTGAAGAATTGGACGAGACAACCTGCGGCTGAAAGACCGGGACGCGGGTTGAGAGCAGTGAGAAACCTAAGGCGCTCCACGCAGGTGACTAGGCTGATGGAGGGCGGCGAGTTGGTTCAGCCTATCGATCAGTTGCGTCCTGTCCGCACCAAGAGCACGAATCACTTCGGCTGTGAGCAGGGCCTCGTCGGGCTTTCCTTCTCGGTAATACGAATCGCACAACAAGAACAACGCGTCGGGATCCGCCGTGCGCGATTTTTCCAGATACTGGATTGCATCGGACCAGCGCTGTTGGTGATACCGAATTCCGCCCATGCCGATCAAGGCAAGAGTTTCGGCGGAATTCAGCGCCAGGGCGGCTTGAAACGAGCTTTCCGCGGCCAAGGCATCTCCGGCGGAAAGCTGCACCATTCCGAGGTACGCCGCGATGCGTGCCGACTGCGGGTCTTTTGCTCGAGCCAAGATCAGAGTTCGCCTCGCATCTCCGCGTCTTCCCATGCTGTAGTACATCGTTCCGAGCAGGTAGTGTGGCTCGCCCTGACCGGAAGCGTCGGCGGCTGACGACTTTGCCAGGAGCTCCAGCGCCTCCGGTTCTTTGTTCGCTTCCAGAAGAGGCTTTACTGTCTTCCAGGCCTGTTCCTCTTCGGGGCTCTTCAACTCGCTAGTGTCAACGCGATCGGTCATCGCGTCGAAAAGTCTGGTCTCATCTCGCGCTTCCTTGGTGCGGCCGAGTTGGCGGTATGCTTTGGCGAGTTGGAAATGCGCTTGTACCAGAGAGGGCTGCAAAGCGATGGAGCGTCGCAACGGCTGCACGGCGTCCGGAAAGTCTTCCAATTCCACATTGGCTCTTCCCAATCCATAATAGGCAGGCCCTTTTTCGTACCCATGCGCCACGGCGTAGGTGTAGGCATCGCGCGCTTTTCCCCAGTCGCCAAGCTTGGCCCTGGACTCCCCCAGAAGAAATGCAGCCTCTCGATTGTTTGGATCCTTTCTCAAAGTTATCTCAAAGGTCGACGCGGCAGACGGGAAATCAGTTAGGGCGAACTGTGTTTTACCGATCTCAAAATCAATTCGTGGCAATCCTGGATTGAGACGACGCGCTTTCTCCAGCCACGAGAGTCCGTCCTTTCCTGTGTCAATGGTTACGCTGAGGTATTCCCCATATTTCTGGCAGACCTGCGCATCGTCGGGCGCGATGGCGGCCGCCTGCGCGATGGTGGCGCGGGCGCGATCCAGGTCCGATTCCATGAAATAGGACTCTGCGAGGTAATACAGAGGCTTAATCATTCCCGGCTCGGCGCCCAGACTGCTCTTGTAATTTTCGATGGCCTGAGGCCAGTTGTGCTGTCGGAAGAACACCATGCCTAGTTCGAAGCGGAGGTCAGAGTTTTGCGGGAAATTGAGAAGAGCTTTCTCGTAAAGATCTTGCGCCGCGCTCAGTTGGCCAGCGTCGACCAGCCTTGCACCCTGTTGTAAGACAGTCGTCACATCGGGCTCGGACTGGCCCACCAGCAGCGTCGACATCCACAGAAATGTGACCAGGACTCTCATTTCCATCCGGGATCGAGCTTGCCTCATTTACATCACGCGTTCGTTGCGTCAGTGTGCTCCGTTGACCGATGATAAGCCATGCGCCCACTGATGCTCATCCTGGCGGCTACGGTCGCGCTTCTGTCCGGTCCCAGTTCAGCTTCTCGTCCGGGAATTCAATTTGAAGAAGTTGCTGCAAGCTCGCACCTGAACTTCACGACTTCTTCTTCGCCGACCCCGAATAAGAATCAGGTGGAAACCATGGTTGCGGGCGTGGCGCTCCTTGACTATGACGCGGATGGCTACCTCGACGTTTACTTCGTGAATGGTGCGGCGATCCCCTCGCTCAAGAAAGAATCTCCGGCCTATTGGAACCGTCTGTTTCACAACAACCATGACGGCACGTTCACCGATGTTACCGAGAGAGCGGGCGTAGCTGGCGCTGGCTACGGGATGGGCGTGGCCGTTGGAGATTACGACAACGACGGACGACCCGACCTGTTCGTTGCCAACGTGACGGGGAATCAGTTATTTCGCAATAACGGAGATGGAACTTTTACGGACGTGACCGCTAAGGCGGGACTGCAAGGTGCGATGCTAGACGGAAAGAAGATGTGGTCCGCGGGCGCGGGTTGGTTCGACTACAACAATGACGGGTTGCTGGATCTTTTCGTCGTCAACTACTGCAAGTGGGAGGTCAACAAGGATCCCTACTGCACGATCGGCGGCGGAGCGCGAGGCTATTGTCATCCCAAGTACTACGCAGCGACACACAATACTCTTTACCGAAATAACGGAGACGGGACCTTCACCGACGTGTCCGAGGAAACGGGGATTGCGGCGCACCCGGGGAAGGGCATGAGCGTATCTTTTGCCGATTACGACGGCGACGGTTTTCTCGACGCCTTCGTGGCCAATGACACCACGCGCAACTTTCTGTTTCACAATCTGGGAGGGAAAAAGTTTGAGGAAGTCGGAGATTTGGCCGGCGTGGCCTACGGGTCGAATGGCGCAGCGCTATCGGGCATGGGTTCGGATTTCCGCGATGTAAACAACGACGGGCTGCCCGATATCTGGCATACGGCAGTGGAATTTGAAACATTTCCGTTGTACGGAAACCACGGCCGTGGAGACTTTGTCGATTGGACGGCGAGTAGCGGACTGGGGCGACTGACGTCGCAAATGTCGGGTTGGGGGAACGGGATCTTTGATTTCGATAACGATGGGTGGAAAGACCTCTTTGTCGCTCGTTCCAATGTTCTGGACAACATCAGTGGTCTTGTTTCCGAACGTCAGTACCCCGAGCGGAACTCAGTGTTTCGCAATCTCGGAAACGGAAAGTTCGAAGATGTGAGTTCCGGAGCTGGCCCGGATTTTGCGAAAGAGGCACCCCACCGTGGAGTCGCGTTTGGAGACATCGACAATGACGGGCGGATCGACGCGGTGGTCACGGTGCTGAACGGGACGGTGAAGTTATTCCATAATGTCTCCGGTGACGATAACCACTGGATACTGCTGAAGTTGGTGGGGACGAAGAGCAACAAGATGGGAATCGGCGCCCAAATACGCATTACTACGGAAGATGGCCGTTCGCAGTGGAACGAGGTAACCACTGCTGTCGGATATGCGTCGTCCAGCGATAGCCGCGTGCATTTCGGGCTGGGGGCAAAACGGCGCATCAAAGAAATGGAGATTCGCTGGCCTAGCGGCATCAAGCAGGTTCTGCATGACGTCGACGTGGACCGCGTTATGACGATTAGCGAATCGCCCAGTTAGTACTCTCTTTTTCATTGCCAGCCATGGCATTCGTTTCCGATCGATCCTACTTAACCTTCAAATCTCGCCAGTAAGCGTTTCCGGCTTCGCGGTGCGGAATCAGCACGCGCTGGTAGAGCCGTAGAGTGACTTCCTGGTTCGCGTACTTCAAGAGATCAACCTCAATATCTTCCCATTTCCGAGCTTCCGCTTGACCTTCGATGAGTTTGTCCAGCACCTTGTCGTCATTCACATATACCTGCAGTTGCCAGGCGCGTCCGGGATCCACGCCCGCCTTGAAAGTCAATTCCGAGTTTTTTCCCACACTGACCGTTCGCCGTAAGACCGTCCCTCGAACTTCGTCGCGCGGGTACGTGGACAATACGTCACCGTCCAAGTATGTGATCCCTCGGATCCCCGGCATTCCTCCTCCGGCGCCGCCGAATCCGGCGCGTAGCAGCGTCCAATCCGGATTCCAATACTGCATGAGGTTGGCGAGGCTGAACACTTCGGCGGACTGAGTCTCGGGTATCTGGATCGGAATCCGCAGCATGCTGGCGTCGTCAGTGGCCCCACGAGCGACGGCGATTGCGATGCCGAGTTTTTCCGTTCGCCGCGCGAGTTCGGAAATGCTCTCGTCGACGGGAGGAGTTAACTGAAGCGGGCCCATTTCTTTACCGAAGACCCGGTCGTTCAGTTCGGACACGGGGCCGGGTGGCAAAGCCTTCATGCCGTGCATCGCGGCAACGACCGATTCCGAATTGGCGGCATTGCAGTCCGTATCGGCGAAGTCGGCCGCGTGGACAGCAAGCTGGAGTGTCTCTTGAAAATCACCGCCGCCGAACCATACGCTGGTTGCGACAAAGCCGCCATTGACCACCGCATTGTTCGTGGCGGGATACTCGATTCCCCAGCGTTCATCGACGGCTCGAAAAATCTGGTCAGCAGTGCTTCCCGCATCCGCCATCGCGATAACCATGTCAAGGCATTTGCGGTAGGGCGAGTCGGGGTGAATCAGGGATGCGGCCTGACGGACGATGGCATGGGTGTCCTTCTCCACAAACGCGATGCTGATCATTCCCGCGACGAAAACAGCACCATCAGTCCCTTCGGCATAGCCGTTGATGTGGCCGAGCCGCCTTGCCATTTTCGCCGTGGCATTGGGCATCCCTGGGTTCAGCACTCCATACACATCGCTGCTGAATTGCGGTCCGATGGTCCACCACAGCTTGTTATAGCGGGGATGCCCGGTGTCTGGTGGCTGAATGCCGCTTTTCAAGAGCAGTAAAGCTTGCTCACTGGATCCCCAAGAACCGGCATTGTTCTCGAGCCACTGCTCACCGAGTTGCCGCACTGTCAACCCAATGCCGTATTTTTCGAAGGCGCGGATCGCCACCATCTCGTAGTAGTAGTCGTCGTCTACCGGGGCGTAGCCGGGAAGACGAGCCATGGGCGTGACTCGAAGCGCCGAGGCGGGCTTGTGTTCGAAACGGCCACCAGTTCCCTGGGCAATCATTTGTGCTGTCCACACGGCTTGTACCCGGTCGAGATATTCCGCGTGCGAAATTGTCAGCATCCTGGGCACTGCGTCGGCCTTGTGTTCGCCGGTACTCTGGCTATGCAGCGGTGACAAGGACCATACCGCAATGACGAGCGCATTCAGCAAGATGAGCGTGGGTCTCTTCGTGACCTCGTGGCTCATAACCACATCCTTTCTCGAACAACAAACCCGACTACCGGAGGCTTCCGCATCGTTTCGATTCTTCCTTGCGCATCCTAACGGAAGAAAATAGGGAATGGACAGAAATTTTGAAACGTTTTATATTTGCCAGCCGTAAGTCCCTTCGCAGGACTGGAGCGCACTCATGAAATTCGCGATCGCACGTGGGCTGGCTGTTGCTCTCGTACTTACTGTTTGTACCGTTTTCGCTCAGGACTCCCGCTTTCGTCCGGATCGTCAGCAAATTCCCACACCTGGCTGCCTCAATATGAAAGGTGCGTGGGAGGGCGGATCCACGCCCTGTACTCAGAATGAGCACGATGCCTGGCTGGCCGACATTCGACATTGGCGCGACGAGCGACGGATTCGTATTGGCTACGATGGATCGCGCTACGACCTGCCCGCATTTAAGTGGACGCAGTCCAGTTTTTTCCAGCCGCAGATGATGGTGGAGGACCGCTATTTCTACGATCCGGTCGCTCACCGCTACACCGTAGATCGCTATCTCGACGATCTGGAAAAGCGATATGGCGGAATCGACGCGGTGCTCATCTGGCCCACATATCCGAACATGGGAATCGACAACCGCAACCAGCACGACATGATCCGCTCCATGCCGGGCGGCGTGGCTGGTGTGCGCGAGATGATTGCGGACTTCCATCGTCGCGGCGTGCGCGTTCTTTTTCCCATGATGATGTGGGATCAAGGCACGAGAAATCCGGGCATGTCGTGGGCGGATTCAATTGCCACCACCATGGCGGAAATCGGAGCCGACGGCATCAACGGCGACACTCAGGATGGGGTTCCCCTGGCGTATTCATTGGCCGCCGACAAGATTGGCCATCCTCTTGTTTTTGAACCAGAGGGCGGACCCTCGGATGAAGCTCTGGCTTGGAACATCATGACGTGGGGGCAATATCAGTATCCGTTCGTGCCCATGGTCGACAAGTACAAATGGCTGGAAACGCGCCACATGGTCAACATTTCCGATCGCTGGAAGCACGACAAGACGGACAATCTGCAGTTTGCGTTCTTCAACGGAGTTGGTTGGGAAAGCTGGGAAAATGTCTGGGGTATATGGAATGGAATCACGCCGCGCGACGCGGAAGCCACGCGCCGGATTGCCACGATGGAACGCGCATTCGCCCCATTTCTAGTAAGCACCGACTGGGAACCGCTGGTTCCGATGCTTCGCTACGGCATTTACGCCAGCAGATGGCCTTCCGGCCAGCAGACCATCTGGACCATGGTGAACCGCAACGACTACGACGTCGAGGGGCCGCAGATTGAATTGGCGTCCGAGGGCGGCGTCCATTATTACGATCTTTATCACGGTATCGAACTCACGCCCACGAAGAATCAGGAGGGTCGAAGCGTGTTGAGCTTCGCAATCGAAGCTCACGGCTACGGCGCGCTTCTGGCGTCGCCCACTCCTCCCGATGCCGGCATTCAGAAGCTCATGACAAGAATGAAGCAATTGAGTGCGACACCCTTATCCGGCTACTCGCATGAATGGAAAGTTGTGCCGCAGCAGATCGTGCCCATCGCAGCCGTGAAACCGCCGTCCGGATCGCCCGCAGATATGGTGAAGATTCCCGAGGCGGACTTCGATTTTCGCATCTCCGGAATTGAGATCGAAGGATTCAATGACATTGGCGTAGACGTGCAGTATCCGTGGGAGGACACGCCGCGACGCTTTCATGATCATCCCATGCACGTGAAGACTTTCTGGATCGACAAGTATCCAGTCACCAATGCTCAGTTCAAGAAGTTCGTGGATGCAACTCATTACCATCCTCAGGACGATTTAAATTTTCTCCGAGACTGGAAGGACGGCACCTATCCTGCGGGTTGGGAGAACAAGCCGGTGACATGGGTATCGCTCGAGGATGCGCGCGACTATGCGGCATGGGCAGGGAAGCGGCTGCCTCATGAATGGGAATGGCAATATGCGGCACAGGGTACGGATTCACGTATATATCCCTGGGGAAATGCATGGAGCGCAGACGCGGTGCCAGTGCCCGACAAGGGCCGTACGATGCGCGGACCAGACGCGGTGGACGCGCATCCTAAGGGCGCAAGCCCGTTTGGCGTGATGGACTTGGTAGGAAACGTGTGGCAGTGGACCGAAGAATTTCAGGATGAGCATACGCGCGGAGGAATCTTGAGGGGGGGAAGCTATTACCAGCCGCAAGGATCGATTTGGTATTTCCCACAAGCTTATAAGCTCGGCGAACACGGAAAGCTGTTGATGATGGCTCCGAGCATGGACCGGTCGGGAGGGCTCGGTTTCCGTTGTGCTCAAGATGCAGAGTAGAACGGCCCGTAGGCTGGCTTGCAAGTGAAAGGCGAGGCTGCCCCCGAAGAAACGGGCAATCTGCTAACCTGAGGTTCGTTATACGCGACCTTTGAATCCTCCAGTTACAATGCGGCAAATTGCGGAACGTGCCGAAGTGTCAATCGGCACGGTGTCGCACGTCATCAACGACACCGCTAAGGTTCGCGACAAACTACGGCAGCGGGTATTGGATGCGATTCGCAGCCTTGGATATCAGCCCAGCCAGCTAGCACGGGGCCTCCGGCGAAATCAGACCAACATCGTGGTCATGATCATGCCGGACATCACGAATCCATTCTTCCCCGCCGTCGTACGTGGCGTGGAAGATGTCGCGTACAAGCACTCTCTTCGCCTTGTCCTCTGCAATACAGACAACGATCCCGGCAAAGAGACCTCTTATCTGAACGAGCTTCGTTCCTACCGCCCGGCAGGATGGCTTGTCATTCCTGCGGCGGACAGCGAGATGACGGCGCAGTTGCGCTCCACAGCAGCCTCCGGGACTCCGGTTGTTTGCATCGACCGCCAGCCACCAGGCTGGAAGGGGGATGTGGTCCTAGTCGCCAACGAGTCGGGATCCCATAGTGCAACGCAGCACCTTCTGCGCATGGGACATCGCCAGCTGGCGGTGATCACCGGTCCCTTGCACCTGACGAATGCGGTGGAGAGATTGAAGGGATTTAAGCGTGCTCTCGCCGAAGCGAAAGTCCCGATCGAACCAGAGTACGTTCAGGAAGCGCGGTTCAACCGGCAAAGCGGATACCAGGCGGCGACGCGCTTACTGCGCATGCTACCGAGACCTACCGCAATCTTTGCTTGCAATGACCTGATGGCGATGGGCGTGCTGCACGCGGCCCGCGAATTGGGTCTTCACTGTCCCGAAGATATATCGATCGTTGGCTTTGATGATCTCGACTTCGCCGAGTTCACGGCTCCGGCGCTTACTTCCGTACACCAGCCCGGATATCAACTAGGCACCACTGCGGCCCGTCTTTTGCTGGACCGAATCGGTGGCTCGCAGGAACCTCCGCAAAAAATCACGTTGCCGAGTGAACTCAAAATTCGCCACTCGGTCGCGTCTCTTTCTCCTCCGCATGCTCCTTCTCGAGCGAAACGGCAGGAAGTGGCCGTCGAGTCTCGCTGAAATTCCGGAAACGGGCTGCCTTCTGTAGCTGATGTAGGTATTTATTTTATTTCTGCTTGACAACGGTTTTATAGCGGGAATAAACTTCGCGCGTTACATATTGAAACGTTTCAAAATAGCCCGGGGGTTGTCGCTGCTTCCGCAGACCCTTTGATCTGCGTGCGGCTTTGGGCGTGGAGGAGGAATCGTATGAGCCGTAACCGTGGTTTGCTTCTGTTTGCCTTCTGCGTCCTCGCTACCGCTTTATTCGCGCAAGTCGTGATCACCAGCACCATCGTAGGGACGATTACCGACCCGCAAGGGGCGGTTTTGCCAGATACCAAGATCACCCTGATCAACGTCGATACCGGCGTCCAGTGGAAGGCGACTGCGAACGCGAGCGGCGACTATCAATTCGCGAAACTCATCGCCGGCCACTACAAGGTCGAGGTAGTCAAAGAAGGTTTCTCGCATACGGTTTCGACCCCTGTGGCTCTCGAAAACGGCACTACTCTGCGCATCAACCTCGCCCTCAAGCTGGGAAAGACCAACGAGACCGTGGAAGTCTCCGGTGCTGCAGCACTGGTCAAAACCGATGACGCGAACGTGTCGGAGGTCATCGAGAACAAATTTGTCCGCGACCTTCCGATGGAAGGCCGCAACTACCTGAACTTTGCCCAGATCCTACCCAACTTCAACAGCGGCACCGGGGATACTTCGCGCATGGCCTGGGGACTGGCTTCGGCGACCATGCCCGGCGCTATGCAGTTGAACGTGGGCGGAACAGAGTATGGCGTCGGCTACTACGTCGACGGCCTGAACAACAACGACAACTGGGTAGAGGGTCCGCTTGTAAACGTGAACCAGGACACGATTCAGGAAGTCAAAGCGGAAGTCTCCAACTATTCGGCGGAATATGGCCGCGATGTGGGCCAAATCAGCGTGACTTCGAAGTCCGGAACCAATTCGTTGCACGGATCGGTGTACGACACTCTGCAGAATTCGGGCATGAATGCCAATAATCCCTACAGCAACTATCAGGGCATTCCGCGCAATGCGTATCACCAGAACCAGTACGGTTTTACCGTGGGCGGGCCGGTCGTCATTCCCAAAGTGTTTAACGGCCGAAACAAGCTGTTCTTCTTCGGGTCGTTCGAGCGCTTGCGCAATCGCGGGGAGAGCCAGTTTACGGCCTATGTTCCGACGGCAGCCGAACGCAACGGCGACTTCAGCGAATGGCTGACTCGTTTCCCGGTGGATCCGACGCAGTGCGATGGCTCGGCGAATGAGCCGACCAACTGCCGATATGTGATTTACGATCCAAGCACTCTGAACCTGGGCACCAGTTTACGTCAGCCCTTCCAGTACAACGGCGTCTACAATGTTATGAATCCGAGCGCGGTGGCGACCCAGGCTCAGACATACCTCTCGCATTTCCCGCAAGCGAACGGCTATTCGTCGCCTGCTGCCGACAACTTCAACAATTATTCGGGATCGTATAGCGCCGGCATCGACAACAACAATTACTCTGCCCGTGGAGACTACAACATCGGCAGCCGCGATTCCGTGTATTTCCGCTATTTGCACGATTCCGGCAGCGTCATCAATCAGTGTTGCGTCCTTCCCGCGTTATCCATGAATAGCGGCCCCTATCACCGGTCGAATACGTACCAGGCTCACTACGTGCATTCCTTCAGTGCCACGTTCAACAACGAGTTCAACGTGAGTTGGTACAACGGCTACAACTTCAGTGACGATCCTTCGCAAGCGAATGCGTTCGTCAACTCCTGGGTTCCGTCTCTTTTCCAGAACTCGTCGTCGAACATGGCCGGCTTTACGTCGTATGACAAAAACCTGTTCAACGTGAGCAACGACGCGACGTTTTCGGTGCAACTCGGCGGGAACTTGCCTTCCAGTCCAGGGAATGAGATGGGAAGCAATTTGAACCTCGGAGCGACCGAGTATTGGTATCAGTGGGTGCCGGTGTTCCAGTTGTCCGACAACGTTGCGAAAACAGTCGGGCGTCACACTCTGAAGGCGGGCTTCTACATGGCTCGCCGTTACGAGCGCGACAACGACATCATTCGCTCTGTGAATTTCAACGGAAACTACACCAGCAAAGGGTCCTACATCAACGATGGTTCCGGCAACGGCATCGCCGACTTCGAACTGGGCGACGTGAGTTCGATGGGACAGCGGACGCCGGTCGCCAGTGGAGATGCCAGCCTCTACTACGGCATGCCAGAGTACAGTGCCTATTTCGGGGACAATTGGAATGCGACTCGAAACCTGACCGTGACGCTGGGGTTGCGCTACGACCTCCCCATTCCCGCCTATTCCGTCGACAACTACTGGTCGGTGCTCGATCAGACGTATCCGGGGTGGAGATTCGTGATGCCGGGACTGACTCCCGGTACGCAGGCCCATCCCTTCTCTGCGGACAAGAATAATGTCGCGCCCCGCCTTGGCCTGGCTTATCGACTCGGAGAGAAGACGGTAATCCGCAGCGGTTACGGCATTTTCTATGAGACGGGTAGATTTAAGTTCCTCGACCAGGTGACCTGGAACGGCCCTGGGTACGGGGGAACTTCCTATTACTCAACGAGTGCACCCGGTGTTACGGATCCGGGCCAGCCCTACTACACGTTCAACGACACATTCCAAGCTCCCGTGACGGTTGCCAGAGGCACATATCCGACGCCGCTCGGCACCAACGGCGGTTTGATGTGGCCGATTGGCGGGGCGTATCCCACATCGACCGTTGATCCGAAGACCTGGATAACTCCCTACAGCCAGCGCTGGAGTCTGGACGTACAGCGCGAACTTGGCAAAACGGTGGTAGCGACTCTCGGCTATGTTGGTTCCGAGGGCACGCATCTGCCGATTCAGTATGACTTGAACCTCTATCCGCAAGGCTTTTATCCGGATATCTACACTTCCCAATGTCTCACTTGTGATGCTGTACGCCCGCAGACGGCGGTGGCGCCGGGCCGCTGGAGCGCTATTAATTCGGTCCGCGGGAATCAGAGCAGTAACTACAACGCGATGAATGCGGAATTGAAGACGCGCGGGTGGCATGGCTTGACGAGCCAGGTTGCCTACACGTGGTCGAAGCAGATGGATACATTTTTCGGCGAGAGCGGAGAAGGTGGGCAACACGCGATCGGTGGACAGTGGCACCCCAACTGGAGTTATGGCCCGTCCGATGCGAACCACACCAACCGTTTCGTGGCCGCTTTTACCTACGAACTGCCGGGAAAAAACCTGGGAAATCGCTGGGTACGCGAGGCGATCGGAGGATGGCAGATCAACTCCATCACCACCTTCGAATCAGGTGCGCCCACAACTATATTCAACGGTTACACCCAGTCATATGATGGCATGGGCGATGTTCCTAACCAAACTTGCAACGCCAACATCTCGAGCGGTAGCAGAACATTTACCAACTATTTCAACACCGGTTGCTACGTGGAGCCGGCTGCAAGCACAGACCCGTACTACACGAGCCAAAATATCTTCAACTACGCGGTGACTCGAGGTGACGAACGCCGGAACAACGTGACTCAGCCTGGCATCAATAATTGGGATATGGGACTGCAAAAGTCGTTCCATCTGTTCGGCGAAGGGCGGGAGTTGCAGTTCCGTGCGGACTCGTTCAACGTCTTCAACCACACCCAGTGGGCCAGCATCGACACGAGTCCCGGTAATGGCAACTACGTCCTTGATGACCGACTAATTAACTCACAAAGCACGTTCGGATCGGTCACGGCTGGGCGCCCGGGTCGCCGGATGCAGCTGAACATGAGGTTTGTGTTCTAGACGTTGCAGGGGCGGCGTGAGCATCTCCCCCGTCACTCACGCCGCCAGTTACACCTAACCGTGCCGCGCGAACTCGATCCCGCGGGAGGGCCATGTATCAACCGGAAGCGTACGCTATTGCCCTGTTGTTCATGATCGGAAGCATGCTGTGCTGGGGTTCATGGGCCAACACCATGAAACTCACGCCCGGTTGGGCCTTCCAGCTTTTCTATTGGGACTACGTCATCGGCATTATTGCGGCTACTCTTCTATGGGGATTTACTCTGGGCAGTGCCGGCGGCGGAGAATTATCCTTCCTCAGAAACATCGCCAGCGCTGACGCAACTCATATCGTCTTCGCGCTGCTCGGGGGAGCGGTTTTCAACGTCGCAAATCTTCTGCTCGTGGCTGCAATCGACATTGCGGGCCTTGCGGTTGCCTTTCCCATCGGCATTGGATTAGCTCTCGTGGTGGGAGTACTACTGAATTATTTCATTTCGCCGCAGGGGAGTCCGCTGTTGCTGTTCGGCGGCGTACTGCTGGTGGTGCTCGCCATCGTGCTGGATGCGATGGCCTATCGCAGGCGTGAGACCACGCGAAAGACTCTGAGCGCTCGTGGCATTCAACTCAGCCTTGCATGCGGCGTGCTGATGGGCGTTTTCTATCCTCTGGTTGCCAAGGCCATCACGGGAGAACATGCGCTCGGTCCTTACACCGTGGCGTTCTTCTTTGCTCTCGGGACCGCTGCCTGTGCCGTTCCCGTGAATTATTTTCTGATGCGCCGGCCGCTAACCGGCGGGCAGCCTGTGAGCATGGCTGACTATGGGAAAGGCCGAGCTGCCTGGCATGTCTGGGGAATTCTGGGCGGAATGATTTGGTGCACCGGCGCGGTCTTGAATTTCGCAGCATCGCACGCTCACATTATTGGTCCGGCCGTCTCGTACGCAATCGGCCAGGGTGCAACCATGATCTCGGCGATCTGGGGAGTCTTTGTGTGGAAGGAGTTTGCTGGTGCTCCTCCTGAAGCGCGCAAACTAATCCCACTCATGTTCGTATTCTTTCTCGTTGGGTTAGGCGCGGTGGCGATTGCGCCGGTGTTTCCGCGCTGACGCGGTGCGCATCCTCGTAATCCGCGGCAAACGCGGCGAGTGTAAAAGATGAAGCTGGAATCGATATGGCCAAGCGGATCGTAGTCGTTGGAAGCATCAATCTGGACTTGGTGGCTGCAACGGATCGAATTCCGATTGCGGGTGAGACTGTTCGTGGATTCAGCTTCCGGACTTTTCCGGGCGGAAAGGGCGCCAACCAGGCAGTCGCGGCAGGGCGTCTCGATGGCTCTGTAAGCATGATCGGGAGGCTCGGATCCGATGCCTTTGCGGTAGAACTGAGGGATAGTCTCGAACGATCCAATGTGAACACAGAGGCAGTCCAAGTTGTTTCCGGATCCTCCGGTGTCGCGCTTATCACGACAGATCCGCAAGGAGAGAATGCGATCACGGTCGTAGCCGGTGCAAACGCCTACCTGTCACCGTCTTCGCTCGATAGCAACATCGAGCTCATCCGGACCGCGGGAATTTTGCTTACTCAATTGGAGATCCCCCTTGAGACCGTCGAGCACCTGGCCGCAATCGCTGCCCAGGAAGGTGTTCCCTTAGTGTTGGATCCTGCGCCAGCTCGCGCTCTGCCTCCTTCACTGTTGAAGCGCGTGGAGTGGCTGACGCCGAATGAGACGGAGACCTCGGTTCTGACAGGTTCCGGGCCAGGCGAACTCTCCGATGAATTGATAGAAGACGCGGCCAACGCTCTGCTCGACTGCGGAAGTCGGAATATCATTCTCAAGCTCGGCGATCGGGGCTGCTACGTTGCTCTTTCCGATGGCACCCGTCAAATGGTGCCGGCGTATGCGGTGACTCCCGTCGACACGACTGCGGCCGGCGACGCTTTCAACGGGGCATTTGCGGTTGCATTAATGAACGGACAAGGGCCCCTTGAGGCTGCATCCTGGGCGTCAGCGGTTGCTGCAATCTCCGTTACACGTGCCGGCGCACAAGCCTCGTTGCCAACTGGCTCCGAAGTAGATCGCTTCCTCGAGGATTGCCGCAGTGCCAAGTCAAGCCGGTGACGACTTCAGGAAACTTTCCATCTGCCCCGTCCGCATCTGACCTCTGCGGTCCTAAGCAGATTCGTCTGCCGCGTGAAAGTCTCGTCCCTTTCGCTCCGGCCCAAGTCCGAAGATGATCATGAGCGATCCGATCACAATCCCTTCGAACAGTGTCAGTGCCCAAGGGTAGCCCAGGCGTTTTTGCAGAGCATACTGAATGGATACTGCGGGGGACGCAATCAGAACTCCCAGCTGGTAGACAAACCCCGGAAACAGGCTGCGCACGGCATTAGGTGCCAGTTCGTTCAGGTGAGCAGGAATGATTCCGAAAGTGCCTTGCACACCGGTCTGCATCAGACACGCGCCGAACATAAGCGTCACGGTTGCGCCGCCGAACGCCCACGGGTAAAGCGCGAGAGCAGCGACGCTGAGCGCGAGCATAATCGTGCGCCGCCGACCCAGTGATTCCGAAAGCTGCCCGAAGAATGTCGAGGAGATGATTGCACAGAGGTTGTAGAAGATCGCGATCCTGGACACGGTCGACCTCGCGAATCCGTGGGCCGATTTCAGGAAGTCCGGATACAGATCCTGCGTTCCGTGTGACAAACAGGACATTACGGTCATGACGAGCAGCAGATAAGCAAAGCCGGTCCGGTTCTCCCATAGGACCCGAAACATCGTTCCGATCGAGCGTTGATGGTGCTGCTGCCACGTGCTCGATTCCGGGGCTCGGAGCGCAAGCACCGAGATCAGAACCGCAATCGCGAAGCCCACGCAGAACATTGCCCGCCAGCCAAAGTGAGGCAGGACGCTTTCCATGGCGACAGCGGCGAGCAGATATCCGAGAGGATAGCCGCTCTGCATTAAGCCGGAGATCAGTCCGCGGTGCCGGCGCGGCGCACTTTCCACAGCCAAAGAGGCTCCTACTCCCCAATAGCCTCCCATGCCGATGCCGTACAGCCCCCTCAGAATCACGAACGTTGCGTAGTTGGGAGCGAACGCGCTCAGCATCGTGCATAGGGAAAAGTACAGGACGCACGCGACCAGAGGCAGGCGCCGCCCGAAACGGTCGGCCAGCGATCCGAAAATCAGCGCGCCTACCGGCCGCATTGCCAGAGCTATTGAGATCGTCCAGACGATGGCGCTCTTCTCGAGATGGAAGTTGGCGGCGAGCGTGTCTACCAGAAAAATTACGACGAAGAAGTCAAAAGCATCCAGTACCCATCCCAGGATCCCGGCGGCAACGGCGTATTGCCATCCGGGCGTATTCGGTTCGCGAAGAGAGAGATCGACCGCCATTCAAGTGTGTCGCGCGGAACATCCGGTATGTTGGGCACCGGCTCCAGCTTGCATCTTTTAAGTTAGTTCTTTGAGGCCGTTGTGCTTTCCATATCCTTCACACAGCGGAACCCGAGAGTTCCGGCGCGATCCTTGCTCGGGGCCATCAGCAGCAACTTGCCGTGCTGGTCGAGCCGGTAGGCTGGCGGAAAATACCATACCGATCCTTGTGGCTGATAATAACTGCCTCCTCGCACGATTCCTCCGCGAGTGTGCTCATCGCGGAATTCATCTGTCCATTGCCAGACATTTCCGACCAAATCCTCGACGCCGAATGCACTGGCGCCTTTGGGATGAGCGTCGACAGAGTCCGGACCTCTTAATGTACGACTCTTGTCGGGTGTGGGAACCGCTGTCGCATCCCAGCTGTTTCCCCACGGATACAGTCTGTCGTCGGTGCCTTGGCCGGCGTACTGCCATTCCCACTCATGAGGAAGCCGTTTTCCTGCCCACGCGGCATAGGCACGGGCATCTTCCAACGAAACCCAGGTGACCGGCTTGTTGTCCCATCCCGCCGGATACGTTCCGTTCGGCCAGTCGCGAAGGAAGTTCAAATCGTCTTTGGGATGGTAGTGCGTGGCGTCCAGGAATTTCTTGAACTGCGCATTAGTGACCGGATATTGATCGATCCAGAAAGAATCGATATGCAACCGCTGAAGGTGGTGCCGGCGCGGCGAGTCTTCCCACGGATATTGGACATCCACTCCGACGTCGTTGAATCCTTCGAGCTCGACACCATCGACTTTGAATGTGAATTCGCCCACTGGAATTCGAACCATGCCATCGGGTGCGCTTGATGCAGCGCGCGTCTTGTCAATGGGCACGATTTGCTGAGGAGCGAACTTCCAATCCGCGGAATAGCTGCTCAAAGGCTGAGTGGAGAGTTGCTTCATCTCGACCAGCAGTTTTTTCAGGCTGTCGGGTTGGTCCGGTGTGGCGAGCACGGCGCCGAAGCCGTGCGCCTCGATTGAAAAGCTCAGGTACATCTGATCCTTATCGGCTTCGGGAGTGAGTTCAACTCCACGCCACAAGTCGAAGTAGTGCATGCCTGCCTGCACTGGGACTCGCAGCTGACGGCCTTCCACGTCGTATTGAGTACGGTTCACGATGGTCCAGAGAGTACTGCCTTTCCGAGGCCAGCGACTGGCGAAGATGCCCGCCTGCTCCGTCTCGGTATAAGGCTGCCACTCTGGACTTACGAGGAAATTCGCCATCGCACGCTCGATGGCGGCGACACGTCGAAGCGCCTCCGCATCGCGGGGAGTGATCTGGTTCCAAATGCCCCAGATGTTTTCCCAACTCTCGTAGCCGACGCCGTTGAAAAAAGCGAATTGCAGGTTGTCGACCTTGCTATGGTTCCACCGGTCGCAAACATTCACCATGTGCCTGGGCTCAAGCCACTTGAATGCACTCACCATCGGCGCGTTGGGATACTGCCAATATCCCCACTCCATGTTGTTCCAGGCCAGCGCTTCAAAGGGAGAGGGGAAGGAGTGCTCAGGCTCGAGCGCGAGCGGGTGTCCAATCGCATCCGAAGCGGTGCGGAATGTGCGCGGAATCCCCCTGAGAGTGTCGCCGTTGATGCCGTCCGCTCTTACGTCGGCCATGAGTCTCGCAGTCGCGTCCCAATCGGCGACGCCCACGTCGCGCGTACCTTGATCCCAGGCCATGAAAGGAAAGAAAACCTTGACTCCACGGCGGTGAAAATCTGCGACCATCTGTTTGACTCCAGCGACGCCACCGGGCATGGCACGAACCATGTCGTACTGGTTGCGATTATCGATCCCGATGTTCGGATACACCGGCCAGATCAACACAGAGTCAATTCCGCCGTAACGCTTCTCCAAGTCGTCCAGGTATTTATCGACCGTGTAATGCCCGGCGTCGGGGTCGTAGAAGTAGCGGTCCTCCACCATCATCTGAGGCTGGATGAAACTGGACTGAGTCCACTTCAGTTCGGGCCGCTCGTATTCCTGTCCCGAATAGCCCGCGCGAACCCGCGCCTCCATTCGCCAATGGGTGATGTCGTCGAGCCATGCCTTGTAATCTTCCGCGGAGCATATTTTTTGTTGTCCCGAGGACGGCTTAATCGGGGTGAGGCACTCTGGCCCGGGAATCTGATCTCCATCGGGAGGATAGTGAGTTGTCTGGGCAGATGCGCTCGCCACAAGGAATATGAAAGCCAAGAGGATAGGTGCGACAACGTGTTGACGATGGATTCCTACTATCACGAGGACCTCAACCGACGCTGATGAAAAAGAATCGCGGCTTCCAAATAGTTAACGCCGGAAAAATCGTCGTCAGATTAAAACGTTTCAAAGCTAAAGTCCAGCAAACAATCTAGAGCTGACGGGAGCGGGTTCCCAGAAATACCAGCGGGTCGCGTTCCCCACACGAAGCATGGTAGTGCGGTCGATTGTCGCGCCTACGGCTGAAAATGAATCCTTTCAAAATTGGAGCCGAGTTCGTAAGATTGAGCACCGAGCCTATGATTCGCCGCTACGGGATCCTCCTTCTTTTGCCAGCAGTGGTGATGGCGGTTGCGCAACGGGTAACGGCGCAGACTGAGACCAGGCCGTTCACTCACAACGGCTACAGCCGTCCTTACATCATTCACCGCCCGCTTCATCCTGTGGAACACTCTGCAGTGGTGTTCATGCTCGGTGGCATCGGCAGCACGGCGAAAACGACCTCGGAAGAATTCAACTGGATCAGTGAATCCGATCGCAATGGATTCTTGGTGGTATTTCCGGATCCTGTCGCGACACAGACCGATCGGCCTCCGGACCGTCGCAACAACATCACATTCTGGGAAATGAAAGGATCCCGCACGCATCTTCTAGCGCCCGGCGCACTGCCCGTTGATGATGAAGGTTATTTGCTGGCCGTGGTTCACGATGTCCTCCAACGAGACCACGCTGACCGTAAGCGAGTTTTCTTCGCCGGTTTTTCGAGCGGATCGGGCGCAGCCCAACTCCTCGCATCGCGTCACCCCCAAAACATCCGCGCAGTCGTTGCCGTAGCCACGCCACTGATGGATCCGCCGCCGAAACTCGCTCTCCCCGTTCCGATCCTCTACATACACGGTGACAACGACGAACAGTTCTCCGGCTTTGAAGTCAATAGTCCGAATTTTGCCACGACGCCCCACGGTAATTGGGTAACCTGGGGGTACCTTAGCGGTTGCCACATTCAGACCGCTCGAAAGATGAATTGGGGAGTGCAGTTGTCCTGGCAACAATGCAAGAGCGGCGTTCCGGTGGTGGCCGACTTCGTGGCGAACTTCGGACACGAGTGGGCCGGAAGCCTGGATTCCTCGGGAAACAAATCCCATCAAAAGTCTGGTCTGGATTTTACAGACATGGCCTGGCAGTTCTTCGCAGGGCTTCACACAAAATAGATCCGGTACTTCCGGCTAGCGGAATGGCCGCCCCTTGACGATGCCTTGGCCCTCGCGGATCGTGACAAGTTGGTCGGCTGGAAGATCCGGGAAGGTTTCCGTCGTTCCTGCGGGCCAGTGGACTTCCAGACTGACTTTTGCTGCGGTGCCCAAGCCAAAATGCAGGCGCGGGTCATTCGCCGAAAGAAAGCTGGACTGGCTGGTCACGCACTGCGCCTGAACTTTTCCGCCGTAGCGCGCCAGCACTCGCGAGCCGATTGCGCTGCGGTTACTCTTCGTTCCTTCCAACCGCACTTTGATCCAATGATTACCGGAGGGAGCGTCGTTGCGCAACAGTGTCGGCGGCTCGTTGCGATTCATGATCAGAATGTCGAGGTCGCCGTCGTTGTCGAAGTCACCGAAGGCGCATCCGCGGCTTACGTGGCGCGATGCAATGGCGGGACCGACCTCGTCGCCTAGTTCCACAAAAGTCCCATTGCCCTGATTGCGGAATATCAAACGCGGATTGCGCGCTGGATATTTGGTGTAGACCTTCTCCAATTCTGGAGCGACCGTTCCGGCGACCGTGAAGATGTCGGGATATCCGTCGTTGTCAAGATCGACCAGGCCCGTGCCCCAACTCGTAAATCGGCGCTCTGCGCCGAGGCCGGAACGAGCGGCGACGTCTTCGAATTCTCCCTTGCCATTGTTATGGTAGAGGCCCGTGGGCTGGTTCACGAAATGTGTCTTTACGATATCAATGTGGCCGTCGAGATCGTAGTCGCCGATGCCAACTCCCATGCCGGCCATCGGCTGACCTTCTGTGCTGAGAGCGATGCCACGCAGCAATGCCTCTTCACGAAACGTGCCATCGTGATTGTTCATCAGGAGCAGGCTGGGAGTGGCGTCGCACGCCACCAGAATGTCCTGCCAGCCGTCTTCGTCAGCATCAAATCCAACTGCGGTGAATCCGTAAGAGCCGCGCATGCCAGCAACGCCAGATTCTTTGGAAACGTCGGTAAAGGTTCCGTCACCATTGTTGCGATATAGAGAGTGGGGCGGCATGGGGAGTCCGCCGGGTCCGCAATTCGTGGGAACGCCTTCGAAGTTGCAATTGGGGATTTGTAGCGATGGCTTGGGTGCGGTCGCCAGATCGATTTCGACGTAATTGGAAACGAAAAGGTCGAGGAATCCGTCGCGGTTGTAATCGACAAACGTGCAACCCGATCCGAAGCGATTGTTACGGGCCTCGTGCAGTCCGGCTTTGTCAGTGACGTCGGTGAAAGTTCCGTCGCCGTTATTGCGGTAGAGACGATTCTGTCCGTAGTAAGTGATGAAGAGGTCTTCAAAGCCGTCATTGTTGTAGTCGCCAACGCAAACGCCCTGCGCCCATCCGGCATCGGTGAGGCCGGCCTTGGCGGTCACGTCAGTGAAGGTGCCGTCGCGGTTATTGTGGTACAGGCGATTGCTAGCCCCGGGAGGAACACCTTCGAGGCGGCGGCCGCCGAGGATAAAGGCGTCCATCCAGCCATCGTTGTCATAGTCGAAAAATGCGCAGCCGGCGCCATTAACTTCGACAATATAGATATTGCGAGTGGAATCGCCATAGAAGATGGTTTGCGTGAGACCGGTAGTCTCACTTACGTCCACGAAGCGGGAAAATGGAGCAGTCTTTGCGGGTCCAGCCGCACCGCGCAACTTCTTAGGAAATAGCATGGGCACCAGCACCGCCGGCATAGTCTGCAGCAAGCGGCGGCGCGTCCAGTTGCCGTTCTTCGGATCCTTCATAAAGACTTCATTCCTGGGCTTCGTTGGGGGAGTTCTCTCAACGCGGCTCTTGCGCCGCTGCCAGATCTTTGCGAAGCTGCAACGCTTCGGTATTGTTGGGCTCAAGTTTGAGTGCGCTGGCCACTGCCTCTTGCGCCTCCGGAAAGCGGGACTCCATGCCGAGCGTAGCGGCCAGGCTGATCCAGGCTTGTGTATAGCCAGGAGCCGCTTGCACGGCAAGGCGGAAATGTCCCTCAGCGGCTGCCGAGTCGCCGGATTTGGAATCGAGATAGCCGAGCTGGTTTTGAGCCAGAGCGAACGTCGGATCGGCTTTGATCACTCGCTCCAATACCGTGCGCTCGGCGGCAGTATCGCCCGTGCTTTCCAGAGCCAGAGCCAGCTTGAAAGCCAGCGGGAGATCGTCTGGAGTCGCATCCGACGCTTCGCGATAGAGCGCAACGGCCTTCGGCAGATTGCCGGCGGCTTGTTCTTTCGCCGCCTCGGCACCTTTGGATGCGGCCAGCGTGCGGTTGATCTTCGCCTGGTTTAGCTGCTGATAAAGGATGAGCTGCTGTTGTGCCCGCTCGTTGTCTCCTAACGCGCGCAGAACAGTTGACAGCTTGAAGTGGACTTGTGGCTCCGTCGCCCCCAGCGCGATCGCTTTTTCCAAGTGTTCTTTTGCGGCGGGGTAATCCTTGAGTTCCGCCAGCACCAACCCGAGATTGTAGTGAGCATTGTAGTAATTGGGGTCGAGAGCAATCGCAGTCTCAAGATGAGTGCGAGCAGCAGAAAATTCACCACCTTGATTCTCAAGAATGCCGCTCAGGTACAGACAATCAAAGTCGTGCGGTTGGGCAGCGAGCAGTTTGCGCGCCAGCGGCCGTGCCGGAACAAAGTCGCCATTGAGCACCAGGACGCGCAAGTAAAGTATCTGCGCTTCGAAATTACTGGGATGAGCGCGTGCCACCTTTGCTGCAAGATTTACCGCATTCTCGTAGTGGACTTGATTGACATAGA
This sequence comes from uncultured Acidobacteriaceae bacterium, assembly GCA_963844525.1. Lineage (GTDB taxonomy): Bacteria > Acidobacteriota > Terriglobia > Terriglobales > Acidobacteriaceae > Sulfotelmatobacter. The sequence continues at coordinate 98,995 of CAWJOM010000003.1, forward strand.
CGGTGACCAATGCGGTCGTCACCGGCATCGAGGACGGATTGCGTTTAAGCGCCTGGGTGAGAACTTCTTCCGCCTTATCGAGCATTCTGGCTTTGCCGTATGCCAAAGCGAGGTCGAGCGTCAAGGTTTCGTTGTGGGGAGCATCTTTGAGGAGATCAATTGCAGAGAGATAGTCCCCTTGCGCCAACAGGGACTTGCTCATCCCGTCGAGCGCCTCGATCGAGAGGTGATCGATCCGGAGAGCGGCTTCCCACTCGATGCGAGCATCCTGCGGGCGACCGACCTGTTCCAGCGCGGAAGCCATAAGCAAACGAGGCTTGAGGACCTCAGGCAGCAGATAAATCGATTGGCCCAGCGGTTTGATCGCATCTTGAGGATGGCCGGAAGCGTAAATGGTGAGGCCGACGAGGTAATAGAGCTTGGCCGACCCTGGTTCCAGCTTGAGAGCGTTCTGAAATGCCTCGAGTGCACACGGGTACTGCTTGCGATCCCCGAACCAGTCGCCGAGTTCGGTGTAAGTATCCGCGTCAGGATTCGCCCGAAGTTTTGCTACGAGTGATGGGGGCCCGGTACAGGCATGGGAGCACGGGATCGCGGCCAGGATGGCCGCGAAAATTAGAACCGCCTTCGAAAACGTCGGATGCATTGATTTGGCAAAGATCGCCCCGGAGAACCCCGCAAGATGACAGCGTCCCAACTGTTGAGCATAATTGAGCGAGCGGGAGGCCTGCAAGCTATTCTCCAGGCCAATGAACCGTCAGGAAGGGGCTTGAATTGGCGTCGAGGTTGCCGAGTCTCGAATGCGGGTTGACTATTTGTTTTCTGGCGTTTCTTTGGGCGCTCACGCCCACTACCGCATCCTCGGAAGAGAAGAAGCCACCCTCTCGTCTCGCGTATGTCGGGGACCAGGTGTGCGGGTCGTGTCACGAGGAGCAGGCGAAGACCTATGAAGGGACGGCACATCACTTCGCGTCGAGTTGGCCCAGCAAGCGCACGATGAAAGGAAGTTTCACGCCCGATTCCAACCTCATGACGACCGCCAATCCCTATCTGACGTTCGAAATGACCGTCACTGAGAGGGGATACTTTCAGAGTGCGATAGAAAAGATTTCCCCTACCAAGAAATTTTCGCGTACCGAACGCATCGATGTTGTGACCGGATCTGCGCGCAAGGGGCAGACTTATTTGTTTTGGAAAGCCGATCAGCTCTTCCAACTCCCCGTGACCTACTGGACCGAAACGGACAGTTGGGTGAACAGCCCTAGCTATCCAGACGGCTCGCCGCACTTCGACAAAGCAGTCATCCCACGCTGTCTCGAATGTCACGCCAGCTATTTCGAATGGATGCCGCCGCCAGTGAATCGCTATCGCAAAACCAGCCTGGTACTGGGCGTAACTTGCGAGAAGTGCCACGGTCCCGGCCGGGAGCATGTCGCCCGCCATCGTTCGAAGATTGCGCTGTCGGCCGGAACGGCGGAATCGATCGTGAACCCGTCGGCACTCTCGCGGGACCGGCAAATTGACGTGTGCGGATTATGCCATTCAGGAAACGGGACGCCGCTGCAGCCCGCGCTATCGTTTCTACCGGGCGATGTTCTCGACGACTACATCAACATTCCTGTATACAGTGCCGAGGAAGCCGTTGATGTTCATGGCAGTCAGGTGCAAACGCTGCAGCGAAGCAAGTGTTTCCAGTCGACCAAGACCTTGACCTGCACCACGTGCCACGACGTGCACAAACCGCAAGTCGATGCAGCAGCATTTGCTCCGCGCTGTCTGACCTGTCATGAGACTAAGCAGTGCGGTGAGTTCTTAAAGCTGGGTGAGCAAGGAATCCGCAACTGCATCGATTGCCACATGCCCATGCAGGAATCGCGCGTTCTCTTTTCCAATACCAACGAAAAAAAACTGATGCCCAAGGTGCGCAATCACCAGATCGCGATCTACGCGGGAGAGAATGTTCACTGAATCATTTTGATTTTCGCGCGAGAGGCGAAGCGCCGGTAATTCCGGAAGGCGATCTCGTTCAGTTCGATCTGCTTGCGGTGTCTTTGCAGGCTCACCGTCGAACTCACCGGCATTAGATAGTCGCGGCCGGAGATGGCGACATAGTCGTAGTCCACCGTCATCGCCGCCGCATGCATAGAGAAGCTGCGAGGTAGGTCGTCTGCCTCAACGGTGATGCGCCGGATCCCACTGGTTGCGGCGTCGATGTAAACCAGGCCGTGAAAGCCGACGCCGATCGAGCTGTTATTCCCCTCGTTCAAGGCAATGGTGGCATTCTCGTGAGCGACCCGATAGCTAAGAACCTGCAGAGTGCCTGACCCGTCGCCCAACGTTCCCGCTTCTTTCCATTCGAATTTTGTTTTCGAGGTGGGAGCGAAAACCAGATTCAGCAGGGCACCAAACTCTCCCACCGACATGGGCCAAGTGGAATTCATTTCGGCCCGAGTCAGGCTGCTGCGTTTGCCGTTGACTTCGAGCGTACTGCGCGACTCCTGCCCGTCGTGATAGGTCAGGAGTTCGCCAATGGAGTCGCGATGCTTCCACTTCCCATTTCCCGCCTGGTCAACAGAGCGGCTGGTAATTTCGACGCAAATAAAATTGGGAAGAGACTTGCTGTATTCAAGCGCACGTTTTCTCGCGCCTGAGACGATCGCTTCCAGTTCGTCCGCCGAGGGCGGGGTAGCAGCTCCAGCAGGCAGCGGAGTGATTACCAGTCGGCGGCCATTGTGACCGTCGGAATCGGGCGGAACAGAGCCACCGGCGATTTCGGTGTCATCGTCCTGAGTTTTCTTGGCGCCTTCCGGCGCACTGGCCGTCGCGATTTCAGGACCCTCGATCCTGAAGGAGAGAGCGCGTTCTGTCGTGTTCTCGCCTTGCGTCAGTTTCTCGATGATTTCGTAGTCACCGGCCGACAGAGAAGCAGCCTGGATCGATGCGAGGTACGGGATGGAGCCCGGGCCATTCGTTTTCAGAAGATGCAGAGGTACCTGAGCTATGGACTCGTTGCTCTTCAGAACTTCCATTTCCAAAGTTGGTTGTTCGGTCGACTTGGGGTCCGGATGAATGACAAAGAAGAATGAGATTTCCTTTGCTCCGTGCCTCACCCGGCCGGAAATGCTCGGGATGACTTTGCTGCTTCCGTAACGAAGGGGTTCTTCGGCGCCCATCTCTTGCGCCATGGGAACGACTCGCTGGACGAGCGTGATATCACTGAGGGTAGGGCCGGCAAGGACGGCCGGAATTTCAAATTCCAGACGCTGCGCGCCAGCCTTTTGGTTGTTGCGGTCAAGGATCGCTGCTTCCATGATGTATTGGCCGGGACCGGCGATGAAATGCCGTTGCATCGTGATCACATCCGATTGCGCGCTTCCCTTGGAATCCAGCGAACCGTGTCGCGGTACATCTTCGCTGAAATGCTCGATCACTTCCCCGGCTTTGTTCTTAAGCTGGGCAACGATCGATACGTGAAGCGAATAGAGATTGGAGTTAGGATCGTCCTGCGTTTCCAGCGTCGAGACCGGGACTTCAATGATCAGGGCATTTTCATTGCCAGTAGAAAGATCTCCGAGCCGGAGAATCGCCGATTGGAACTTCAGATCGGTGGGAAGCTGCGCTTCGCTCAAGACCTTCAGAAGGGGCGCCTCAAACGGTCGAATCCCCGAGCCCGTGTCGGGAGGGACCGCAAAATATCCCGCCCTGGAATGGATTTTCAGACCCTTCCGCACAGGCGTCACCGCAACCGGGCGAAACTTCCCGTCATATTCCTGGATCGGCGGAACGTATGAAGCCTCGTAATACGTAGTCATGTCTTCGATCAGCTGTTGCAGAGGCTTTTTGAGACGGTCGGAAGCGGTAATGTACGCGCCACCTGTATTCTCGGCGAGTTGCGCCATGGGACTCTTGTAGCCCGACAGCCCCTCGGTTTCCAGCCGGCTCAGCGAGTCGTTGCCGGCGGTGATCGAGCCCGCAGGCGCCATCGCAACTGATTGCGTTCCCGCACCCGCCCCAGTTGTCGGCGATATCGGATTCATGCGGGCTGTAGACATCACTCCGCCGATGGCAGCAGTGGCTAACAGCCCCTGACCGGCTTGCTCGTCCACCGCATTCGTGTCCACGGTATAAATGCTCACCCCGGACCGGTTCGCGGCTCCAGCGATGGTGAGCAGCATGTCTTTGGCGTTCGAATCAACTTGCTGCCCCTGCTCGAAATAGATGACGACTTTTCGACCTGCCATCTCGTGCTGTGTTCGCGCCAGCGCGAGTAGTCCCGCCAGCCACGGCCGGCAGTGCTGGTCCTGCACGATCTTCTGGGATTCCTGGAGGGACGCCAGCATTACGCGCGTGACAAGGCGCCGTTGTGTACTAAGTCGCGACCCAGAGGAGTCCATGGAGGTCTGAGCCGCGGCGATGAGTTTTTTTTCTGGAACCTCTGCCGGGTCCTCCTTGCTTGCTTCGTCCCTGTCGGTAACGGCATTCACTGCCTTCCCGATTGTGACGGGATCGGAGGTGAATTCCTGAAACAGCCGAAGGCGGCCCTCGATACCGAGCACAGAGAAGGAGAACTGATTTGCGGGCACCATCTTCAGAATTTTTGCGGCAATGTCGCGCGCATTCTTTGCCGAAGAAGGGTCAAGACGATCGAAGACGAGAGTAATAAGATGTTCGGCGCCGGACTGCGCGCTCACCAGACGAAGGTCCGATACCTTTACGGAAGAACCGCTGTCGGTGATGGCAATATCGCCCGGTTTTAGATCAAGCACGGGCTCGTTCTTCTTGTTGTGAACTACCAGATCGACCGTAACTTCATTGGCGTTCGAGACAATTGTCGTCTTGTCGCCATTCTGCGCTGGTGTCGTTTGAGCGTGACCCCGGGGGAGAAGGAGCACAAGGCTAAGCAGCGCCAGCGTCCCGTACCTGTTCATGCGTGAAGTCACCTTGCCTCTGGCCCTTAAGTCGGTAACTCAAAAACACCCGTCATTCTACATCGGTTTCGGGGCGCGTTAGTCACCGAATGGGCATTCCTGGCGAATCGGACTCGGTTTCTTGCAGCCCAGCCAGCGCTCAATTGGGGAAGGGTTCGCCCGCTTTCACGATTCGAATCTGATGATCGGTGAAGGTCATGTGCCCGTTGGGCAGCTTGACTTTCGGCATGTGGCAGCTCACACAGTCCGCTTTGGCAGTGGGGCAAATCTTTGGATGGGCCGGAATTTTCGTCGGAGTCTGAACCGAAGACGCTGGAGTGGCCGAGCCCGTGGTGTGGCACGCCAGGCATTGGGGATCGTAAGAAGAATCCTGGCGGACAACATCCTGATGAGGATCGTGGCAGGCAATACAGCTGATGCGAGGATCCGCGCCATCGAAGCATTTGCTGTTGGCGAGACGGTAAGGCTGAAAGCGAACCGTCAGCTCGCCCCGCCAGTGATTCCGCACAACCGTCTCCCATGTGCGGTGACATTGACCGCAGAAATTCGAGATGTCCTCCGACGATTTCTTGCGAAGATCCGGCGGAGCGGTCTCGAAATCTCCGTTCAGCGAGTCGCTCACGTGAGTGCTTGTTCCAGCATGACAATGGTCGCAGGTCACACCGGGACGCAAGGTTTCGTAAGTCATTTTGCCATTCGTGACAGCGTTGCTGGCATGGCAACCGAAACAAACCTTGGTTTCGCGAAGCTCAATTTCGCGTCCAATGGCTTCGTCCAGATTGCGAGGCTTCAAGTCCTCGTCGCCGGTGGTGTAGTCGAGGCCCGGAATCGAAGGATAGAAGCTGACTGCGCTTTCATATTGGTGGCCGTTGCGCTCGAGAACCCAGGTCTGCGCGCCCGCGCCAAAATTCCAGTGAATCGGCACCGAGATCGCGCGCGTGCCGTCACTGACGCTGTAGGTGCTCTCCTTTCCCTTGGTTTCGACAGTGTAGGTATACGGGCCTTTCCGGACAGTCAACTTAGGATTCTCTTTGAGCACTGGATTCGTGTCCGGAAGTGCGAGTGCCCGTCCCATCGGCGTTCGCGGCTGCGACTGAGATCGTGTGCTATGGCACGACACGCAAGCAGATTCCGTCTTTCCCTGGGCCTTCGCCAATCGAGGGACTATGGCAATGCAGATCACTATGCCTGTGAGCAGGTTAAGGATGTGTGGCAGGCGTCGTATCATTCTTCGTCATTTCGAGGCACAACAATCGTTCCCGCCGGGCATCATCTTTGCGGCCAGACTTTGAGTATGCCTTTGCCAGGGCGAGATGGAGTTCTAGGTTGTCGGGCTGTAGTTGCTCGGTCTTCTCCAGATGTTCGATGCCGTCTTTTGTTTCGCCCGTTTCGGTGAGCGCCCGGCCCAGAACGAGTTGAGCGCTTGACAAGGTCGGGTCATCGGCCACAGCCTTTCGGGCGTGGGGTAGGGCCTCGGCGCCATTGTTCTGCAGCAGCGGAATCCAGGCCAGCATAACCTCTGCGACAGTACTAGCAGGATTCACTTCCAGCTCTTTCTTAAACTCAAGCAGAGCTTGATCCGGATCGGTCGCATAGAGCAAGTAGCCGCAAAGATAGTGTGCGTTGGCAACCGGAGGAACGCGTTCGAAGAGATGCTGGAATTCCACGCTGGCTGCGTCGTTGTCTTTTCTCATGAGGTCGAACGCCGCCTTGCCTGCGCTGATGTACAGTTCTTTTTGATCTGCTCTCAATTCCTTCGGGAGGAGCGGCGTGCGCAAGCCAGCGAGACCGAGAGCCAGCAAGAGTTCGGGATTCGAATCTTCCGGGTGGGTGAAAAAAGCGTAACTCCGCAGAGCGTCTTCGAACCTGCCTGCGCGAGTAAGGAGCAGAGCCTCATGGTACCGAAGAATCTTTTCGTTGCGCGGCTGATTTGCCGCACCCAGAGCCAGCGCTCGCTCAATGTCATTGAGCGACTCTTGATAGCTGCCGATTTCGAACTCGCACAACCCGCGCATGGCTAGAGCCGGCGCTGCGTTCGGAGTGAGTTCGAGATAGCGAGACAGGGCATCGCGAGCAGCCGGATATTCGCCGCTTGCGTACTGCAGCGAACCAAGGAACCACCATCCGTCAGACCACTTCGAATTGAGTTTCAAAGCTTGTTGATACAGATCGATTGCCCCGGGAAGGTCGTTGGCATCGCGAGCAGTCGCGGCTCTCGAGGCTACATCAGAGAAGCTCGCAGGGTTTGCTTGCGCGGTGCAATATCGCGAGACGAACGCGACGAATGCGATGGAGACGAACACTAGGGAAAAGAGACAGCGTGGACTCAGGAGGCGCAGCTGACGCCATTTTTGATTGGTCCGCATCCCTGTGTTTGCCGCACCCACCGAACCGGCCAAACTCAAGAGCCTTTCTTGCAGGCCGGGCTTGCGTTCTTGAACATCATCGTAACACGCGCCCGCGCGGCGGCCTGCTGACTGCTCTCGCGTGAACCGAGCCCCGGAGAGGGAAGAGTCTAGCGCGGATTCGACCTCTCTACCCGATTCGAGGTTGGACCGTCTGAGTGCAAAGCAGCGTCGGTTGTCGGACCCTCCGGCGTGAGGGGCAGGTTAATCTCCAAGGCTCCAACGTTATCCGTGGCTACGTCACGGACTGCGATTCGAACCGACACAGCGGTCGTGGGCACATCGAACCGTTGCTTCGCGCGGTAGATGCCATCGCGCCTCAATCCAGAATAGGCGCTGTCGTCGGCCGTTCTTTGAACCACGCCGTTGACCATTTTTCCATCCGCGTCAAAGGCCGCCGCTGCCAACTCCAGGGCGGGATACCGGGCCGCAACCGTGTAATCGATTTCATAGGATTGCAGTTGAATGGGGCGCAAAGGCTTAGTTGGCCGGTTCGAGTGGCGCTCGTGAAAATAAGCAGGTTGATCGACTAGATTCGCCATTTGTTCGCGGGTGGCCTTCATGGGAGGCGCCATGGCGTGGATGTGTGCCCGGAATAGCAACTGGTGTGCTAAAGGAGCGCCGTGCTGCAGGTTGGAAGAGAGAGAATCCGCCGGCCGGCTCGTTTGCAACGGCTGCAACTCCGACGCCAAGCGGAGACCTCCCGGCGGCTCGCTTGCCGAATAGTCTGGATTGCCAACGTACGAGCGACGATACGCCAGATGATAACCGCGCTTGGCTAGCTCGACGTGAATATGACGGAGATGGCCATTGTAGTTTTGATTACTGGGAGAATACGTCAGGGTGTAGTAATGGCCGCCGGTTTCCGTTGCGTCGGCGAGGGCCGCGGCCAAATCGTTTGCGCCGTAATAAGCGCGTCCTCCCGTGGCGTCCGCAATCTCCTGCTCAGTCATGTGCCGCGCATTCAAAGCGTAGTCACCACTATTGTCAGCGGATGCCTGATGGCTTCCACCGATATTAGATGCCGATGGACCCGTCACAGCCACACCGCGAATATCCACGGGATAGACTGCGATCTGCCCGCGGGCCAGTAGATCGGTGGCCTCCTTGACCTCGTCACTGATGCTGCGGCCTTCAGAACCGGGATCGGCACTCGGCATAAGTGCAGAGGGGAACGCTGCCGAGATCCAGATGATATTTTTGTGCCCGGGAATGCCTGATAGAAATTTCGCGATACTCATCAGCACACGAGGCATTGAAATCGAGGGGCGATAGTTGTCGGCATTCAGAAAAAGTCGCGGCAGATGAGAGTGGGGAGTTTTTGGATCGACCACATTCGCCAGCCGGTTTCGGTCCTCCGTAAAGCCCTGGAGCAGATAAAGGCCATCGCTCAAAACAAAGATCGCAAAACGGGTTCCAAGTCTCTTGCTGAGAACAAATTTCTGCAATTGCTCGCGCGCGATCGGCTGGTCATTGACCTCCATATTAAGAAGATCAACCAGCAGAACGTACAGCGGGCCTCGTTCCGGCCCGGATGGCACGTTCACAAATGTGTTGGCCGGGAGAACGGCGGGATGTTCCGGGAGCGAATCGGACGCCGAATCGAAGTCGTGCACGTCGAAGGATCGGACGCGCTCAGGCTTGCCGTCTTCCGCGATTGAGAAATCTCCGGCCGAGAGGCCTGAGACCGGCTTTCCGTTCGCATCAGAAACTACTACATCGACGATTACACGCCGCACGCTCTGGTGAAACACCAGGCCGCTGGACTCGGTGATTGGATCATCGGAACTGGCTTGTTGCCCCGTGATCACAAGATTCGTCTGCCCACAGGCCGAGCCCACGAACAGAACGAGTGCCAGAAGAAGACGGCTTCGGAGCAAGGCAGATGGGACCATACGAACATCTCCGGCTGCCGGCAAGCAGCTTTCGGCCGAGTGATTCTACTCCGGGGCTGCCCCGGCAGTTGTCAAAATTCGGAGACAAAATCATGAAGCGGCGAATGCTCCGGCGGTTTCGTCACTCTACCCTCACCGAGAGGCTCGACTCGGCGACGGCCGATCCCTGCTTCGCCGTAACCAGTACATCGCACTGTCCTGGACCCGGAGTAACTTGCACGATCATCGGGATCGAACCGTCTGGTCCCGGCTGCGACAGATTCAACGGCTTGCGTGCTATTTCTTTGCCGTTTCGCAAGAGCTTCAGTGTCACCTTGGTCTCTTCCCCTGCGGTAGCCTTGGTCGGGTAGACGATGAAATAGAGACTCACAGGGCTTCCCGGCGCTACCGAATCCACCAAAGTCGGGGTGATGCGGCCGTTCTCCAGTTCAAAAGGGCTCTGGGGGTTGCGCGGACCTGTCAGCGCGTCGAAACGGCGGACCAGTTCCAATGAACTCAGAGAGAGATTCTTTCCGGGATCAACGAAAACCGAAACATGCTTCGCCGATGTTCTGCCGGTTTCTTCATCTGTGACCACGGTGTCGATTACATAATGGCCCGGCCGCAGCTCCACCGGTTCGGCGTAGAGTATGCGATCGCTCTGCAACTGTGCAGCCTCAGCACTGGATACTGTACGGACCAACTCACGGCTTACTTTTTTCACGATCTCTCCCGTCGAGTCGTGAACGAAGGCGACCAACGCTGCGCGAACCCGGAATTCTCCTGTTTTCTTGTCAGCCGCGGCCTTGATGCCCGAAAGCGGGATTTCAAATGTTACTTCGTACTCTACCGCGTTCCCCTCAGGCCGGAACTTCATCGCGGAAACTTGGTAGGGAAACTCCGACGGCGCCGGTTGCGCGTTCATCGCGTTTAGCGCCAGCAGTTCAAAGGGCTGGAGGGGTTCCCCGTTCAGGTCCGGAACGGCGTAGTAGCCCTTGCGAGTCTGCAAAGTCGTTTTGGGGCGGCTGATCTTGACATCGATTTTGCGGAAGTGCCCATCGTAATTCGTTGAGGTGGGAGAATAGGCGACTTCGTAGTGAGTGCGCATGTCCTCCATCATATGTTGCATCGGAAGGGAAATTTCGTTCGTGTTGGTGACCGCAATCCCACCGGTCGACTCTGCCAACTCCCTCATCGCGAGTTGGCGGCTTCCCACCGCTGTCAATTGAATATCATCGTCTTCCAAGTGCCCATTAATAGGATCGACCTTCTGAGCCACGCTCTCGGCTCCCGTGCGGCGCTGCGCAGCCAAGGCATCCATCATAGGGTCGTCCACGTTCAGCCCGCGGGTGTCGATGGTGTAAAAGGACACTCCCGATCGGTTGGCGTAGCTGATGAGGTTGTCCACTGCATCCCGGCGGTTGATGGGTAAGGTCAGACCGTCGGCTAGGTATAAGACCACCTTGCGGCCCGGGAGGCTTACCTGACTCCGCACAAGTTCATGCAGGGAATCCATCGCATCCATGCCGTCGGCCAAACTGGTCGCGAACCTCAGGCCCTTCACCAACCCTGCCTGCGCAAGCATGGCGTTGCCCAGTTGGATGGACACATCCTGGGAGGCAGCATTTGCCGCGAACAACGGATCTTGCGATATGGCCACGAGTGGATTGGCCTGCGCGTTCATGACCGCCTGTGCGGTGATGGCCAGCGTCTGTGGTGACGCAAGGATGTTCTCCGACGTCGCGTTTAATATCGCAACTGCGCTGCTTGCAACCGTCGCATTTACATCGAGAGCGCCTCCGCCCCTCAGGCCCTTGGTCGTAGCGTCTACCGCTTTTGCGAGTGAGTCTTTATCGCTGGTATAAGGCTGCATCACCTGCAGGCTGCGATTGAGCCGGTAGATTGTCACATAAGTGTTTGGCAGATTGTCGCTCTTAAGAAATTCCAGGACCGCTTGCCGCGCGAATTCGAGGTTCAGCGGGGCGATCTCCGCGAAGACGATGGAAACGAAGTTGACCTGCCGCATCGAATTGAGAGGATGCGGATCGTCCCCGGCTCTCGTAGTCAGTGCGGGTGTTTTCTCGGTTCCCGCGATGCTCCGTTCCGTCTCCATTTGTTCGGTACCCTGGATACTCCGAAAAACCCGAACGTTCTGGCGCACACCATCTTCGTAGACCTCCACCTCCTCGGGGCGCAAGTCCGTAACTGGGTGGTGGTGCTTGTCGCGGACGACCATATCCAGAAGCACTTCCCGCGTGGTCGTGTGAATCACCGGTCGGTCGGCCTCCACGGACGACGGGGAAGAGCTTTGGGAAAACGAAAGAGGAAGGGCGAGCAAGGCATTCAGGGCAACCACAACAAGAGGAATACGTGCAGGCATGGAAACCACCTCAACCGTCCCGCTTTCCGTCCCCAGCTAGCGGGCTTTCCCACGATTCTGGCCCGATCAAGACCGACAGTTTACCCCGGTTGTCCGGATTATGCACGCTTTCGTTCCGGGCATCATCCAGCTTTCCTGGGCAATTGGCCGCCTTTTCACGGTTCGGGTCTGTCCACGCCCAAAGCGTTACCCGTATTGGGCCGAAGAGGGTACCATTTTCTTAAAAAATCGATTTTCCTCTTGACAGTGGTTGTTCAGAGGCGGTACCTTGCGTCGTTCTAGGCAATAGTATGAATGCACTACGTAATCGCTTACGCTCTTCAATAACTACGTGCCCTGCGGTGGCCGAGGCACAGATCGTAACCGCAGTTCGAAGCAAATTCGGGGAGGGGCAATGATTTCCACTCGTCTACTCACGGTGTTGAGAAAGATCATGGGCGCGGCAGTTCTGCTGCTAGCCCTCATTCTGCTGGCGTCGACCAGTTTCGCCCAGCAGTTAACGGGCACATTGAGTGCCACGGTTACTGATTCCGCCGGCGCAGTCGTGCCGAACGCAAAAGTCACCATGAAGAATGATGCTTCTGGCGACGTGCGTACTACGGTTTCGAACGGTTCGGGGTATTTCTCCATTACGGCCGTTCAGCCGGGATCGTATTCCGTAAGCATCGAGGCCCCAGGGTTCAAAAGCTGGACCCAGAATGGCATCACCTTCTCCCAGGGCGACAGCAGGACACTGCCTAACATCAAGCTCGAGATCGGCAAAGTTACTGAGACCGTGGAAATCAAGGCGGGAGCTGACGTTGTCATCCCCGACAACTCCGAAGTCAGCACCACCATGAATACGCAAATGATCGAAGACGTTCCGATCGTTGGCCGCGACGCGGGCGAATTGTTGAAGGTCATGCCTGGCATGGCGCTGACCAACGGTCTGACCCAAGGATCCGGTTTTAATGACAAGGTCGTCGGCACCAATAACGGTCCGGTCGGAGCGTACTCCTCTAACGGTACCCAGCCCAATGGCGCGATGGCCTTCATGCTTCGACGGCGCCAACCTGGTCGATCCCGGCAACGCCGGCACTCAGATCGCCAACATCAACCAGGACATGGTGTCTGAAGTCAAAGTGCTGATGTCGTCCTACAGCGCGGAATACGCCAAAGGGCCAGTGATTTTCCAGGCGTTCAGCAAGAGCGGCGGCAACCAGTTCCACGGCGAAGGTATCTGTACGCCCGCAACAGCGCGCTCAACTCGGTCGACGCCTACGCACAGAGCCAAGGCTTGACCAACCCGGACGAGCACTACTACTACGTGGGCGGCAACGTTGGCGGCCCCATCATCCTTCCGGGCACCGACTTTAACAAGAGCCGCAAGAAGCTATTCTTCTGGGCCGGCTACGAATACATGAACCAGCATCCGGCGGCCACGCCGATCAACTACAACGTGCCGACCGTGGAGCAGAGGGCAGGCGATTTCAGCGAAACAACCATCGATGGCATCCCGGGATCGACTCCTGTATCGGGTTGCGGCGGCGGCAGCACGCTGTTGGGTTGCCTTTCCAGCGGTTCCATTTGGCAGTACGCCTACTCTAACGCCTACGGTCTCCCTACTGGCACAAGTAAGATGCACGTCGGCGAATTACGACCCAAATGTCGCGCGGCATCTTGAACATGATCCCCACGTCGAATATCACTCCTTCCGCCGCCAACGGTTGGAATAACTATCAGTACATCAGTACCGTTCCGCAAAACCGCTGGGAAGCCACCGGCAAAGTGGATTACGCGATCAGCGACAACACAAAGCTGACCGTTTCCTATACCCGGCAGATTGAAAACGATCAGCACCCCATCGGCGTCTGGTGGACTCCACCGTGGACCCTGCCGTATCCCTCGAACGTTGTCGCGCCCACGACCTCGCAGGAGATCATGGCGAACTTCACGCACGTGTTCAGCCCTACGACGACGAACGAGTTCGTGTTCACTCTGGCGCGCTATATTAATCCCAGTTCACTTCAGAATCCCAAGGCGGTTGATCGCGCGGCCGTTGGGTTCAACGTGAACGGTTTGTTCGGCCATACCACTTCCCAGATCCCGAACTTCGAAGGTCCCTGGGGCGGCGCTTTCCCCAACATCGAGAATTTCTCCTTTGACGGAAGCTTCCAGCAAGGTGCTTTCGGCGCCACCAAGAAAGACCCTGCCTTATACGACAATTTCACTAAAGTGGTCGGCTCCCACACTCTCAAGGCCGGCTTCTACTGGGATACCAGCGAGAACATCCAATCGGCTGGCGGCCTTGGGCCCGGCGACAACGGTACTTACAACTTAGGTTGGGGTCCGAACAGCTCCGGTAACGTCGTGGCCGATTTCCTGCTCGGTCGTACCGCTAATTACCAGCAGGTGAGTGCGTTCCCGACGAACGACCTCAAGTTCCATCAGTGGTCGATTTATGCTCAGGATTCGTTCAAAGCGAATCGACAGCTCACTCTGAACTACGGCCTCCGCTTTGACCACGTCGGCCAATGGTACGGCACGCCGCAGGGCTTCCAGGTTTGGAATCCGGCGGTATACACCAACAACGTGTACACCGGCTCGATTGGCAACGGACATCTACAATCAACAGCTCCGACTAACACAGGCCTGCAATGGCACGCAAATACCGGTAGCGTACCTTTATCTGGCATGAACTCTCCGTTGTTCTATTACGAGCCTCGCGTGGGCTTGGCGTATGACATCTTCGCGAACGGAAAAACCATCCTTCGGTCCGGATTTGCCGTGTTCCACTACCAAGTCTCGACCCAGGTGGCCGACGCGGCCACAGGACCTGAGGGGGCGTTTACTTTCCAAACCGCTGCTACACAAACCGGCTACGATCAGATCAATTCGGGTGGCTCCGGCTTCGCTGCCAAATCCAAACGGCAGCAGCTCAGAATGGCGCAACTGTTTATGGTCTGCTTCCGGGGGACAATAAGACTCCGCTGACCATGAACTGGAACGTAACCATTTCTCAGGCCCTTCCATGGCGGTCGGTATTCGAAGTATCGTACGTCGGCAACAAGAGCCAGAACGAGTGGATTGACGGCGGTAATGGCAAGGTCGGGGATCAGAACAACGTGCTTCCCGGCGGCTTTTTCTTGCCGGATCCCAGTGCGCGACCTCTGCCCACACGGATGCTAAGGCGGGCCCGGCGTTCGGGACAATTACCAGATGTTGTCTCCCAACGCGCCGGCCTGCACCACCAGCACTCCGACGGCCAATCAGCCGCTGGCGTGCGCCGGCCGACGGAGCGAACTAGCGTTAACGTTCAACGCGAACGATTGGCGCCCATTGAACGTCTACCAGGACGTTTACCTGCTCTATCACGGCAGCTACGCGAACTACAATTCACTGCAGGTGTCGTGGCAGAAACAGTCCGGACCGGTTACCTTCCTGATGAACTATACGTTCGCCAAGGTGCTCGGTATCACGGATGGGCAGACCGACAACGGGGCGGGAAATGGTTCCGTGGTCGATCCGTTCAGCATCCGGAATAACTATGGCCCGCTGGCGTACGACCACACTCACATTCTGAACGCCTCATACGTGTGGAATATGCCAAAGTTTGTCCACGGCAACGCGATTCTCGGCGGTGCAGTGAATGGTTGGCAGCTCTCGGGCTACACAACCTACCAAAGCGGAGCGACACTGCAGCCGAATCTCGGTGGGAACCTGAATGCCGCCTATGCCGGTGGCCTGACCATGCCTACCAATGCGATGCCTAGCCTTGCCCGACAACTCGATCAGACTTCCCAACGGATTGGAAGCAGCCAATGTCAGCCCACAAACTTGGTTCGGCGTATCGCCAGACAACAGCGGCTTCCTGCTCATGCCGTACGCTGCTGTGCAATCCCGCAAAGGGGCTGAAGTCCGGTCAACGCTATAACCCCTCCTGCTTCGGGATGCCATCTTACGGGCAGCAGGGCCCCTACTCGTGGCCTTACATGCGTGGACCAGCGTACTTTGACAGCGATTTGGCGTTGTTCAAGAACTTCCAGATCACGGAGCGACAGAAGCTGCAATTCCGCATCTCTGCTGTGAACTTCTTGAATCACCCTCTTTCCCAGTTCAATTTGGCTGGCGGCAATACCGATGACAAAATTAGCTTCCAGAATAACTACACGAATTTCATCAGTAACGCTAGCTCGGGATCGATGGGCAACGAGTGCGCGTACGCCATCGCGAACAATAGACGCAACTGCTGCCAATGGCGGATGCAATGTTCCAACGGTGGGCATTGCGCCGGTCAATAACGCTTCCGCCACCGGTATCCCGAAGTTCAAAACCGGCAGCCGGACACTCACCTTCGCCGTGAAGTACTACTTCTAGGCGGACGTTCTGACGTAGAATATTTCCAACGGGGTGGCATAAGCCACCCCGTTGTTTTTCTTAAGCTACTTTCTGGACGCGAATGCTTCTTCACGGGCTGCCTGGACGAATTATTGCGATCTCAGCGCTGAGCCTCGGCGCGATTTTCCTCGAAGCGGCTTCTCCTCCCAGCCCCATCCGATTCGAACTCTCCAAGATCCCGTTCCGCTTGGAGAACGACGAAACGCCCGCTCGGAATGCTCCCGAGACCATGCCCGGAGGCGTCGCCGTCTTCGACTACAACGGCGACGGCCGTCCCGACATCTTCTTCACCAACGGCGCCAATATCTCCACTCTCAAGAAAGACTCTCCTAAGTATCCGCAACCGACTTATTTCGCAACGATGGCAATGGTGTATTTACCGACGTGACCGAGGCAGCGGGTCTGGCTGGTACTGGCTACGACATGGGCGTGGCGGTCGGCGGACTACGACAACGATGGCCATCCCGACCTGTTCGTCGCCGGCTTGCACCACGGCACTCTCTACCACAACAACGGAGACGGAACGTTCACCGACGTGACGGTGAAGTCGGGGCTCGATGCGAGCTTGAATCGCCCTGATCCTGAGTATGGCGCCTACTGGGCGATCACTGCCGTCTGGGTTGACGTAAACAATGATGGCCTGCTCGATCTCTTCGTCGTGAATTACATGCAGTGGACGTACTCGGACAAGCCGCTCTGTGCCATCGGGGGAGTGGCGGACTATTGCAGTCCGAAATTCTACAAGGGCCAGCCTAACCAGCTCTTTCTGAACAAAGGCGACGGTACTTTCCGGGACGTTTCGAAAGAATGGGGCCTGCGCGAACACATGGGGCAAAGGAATGGGCGTCGGCATGGCGGATTACGATCTCGATGGCCGGCCGGATCTATTCGTCACCAACGACGCCTCCTACAACTCGTCTATTCCACAATCTGGGAAATAAGTTCGAAGAGGTCGCCTTCGAGACCGGGGTTGCTCTCACTGAAGATGGCAGCTTCATCTCCGGGATGGGGCTGGATTTCCGTGATTTCAATAACGATGGCTACCCGGACATCGCCTTCGTCGCACTGAACAACCAGACATTTCCTCTGTTCCAGAACACCGGCAAAGGCGACTTCCACGAAGTGACCACGCGAGAGCGGGATGCGGGACCCGAGCCGCCAAATGTCCGGCTTCGGCGCCGCCCTTTACGACTTTGACAATGACGGCTGGAAAGACTTATTCGTCAGCCGCGGGCATGTCGAGTCACTAAACCAGCCCGGGCAACCGGTCGATCAGCCGAATACCGTCTTCCGCAACCTCGGTGCCAGCGGGAAATGGGCGGCGTTGACCGAAGAAGCGGGCTTCAAGGCGGCAACCGCGGCCCGCCATCGTGGCTGCGCTTTCGGCGATCTCGACGGCGATGGCCGCATCGATGTGGTCGTAACCGCCCTCGGCGCGGACGCCGAAATCTGGATGAACCGCAGCGAGAAGTCAGGACACTGGCTCGACATTGCGCTGCGAGGAACCAAGAGCAATCGCGATGGCATCGGTGCGCGTATCAAGGTCGTCACCAAGAGCGGCGCGCAATATAACCACATGACTACAAGCGTAGGCTATGCGTCATCAAGCGACGGGCCAGTGCATTTCGGCCTGGGCTCCGAAAGCCGAGCTGAGCTGATCGAAATCCACTGGCCCTCGGGAATCGTTCAGACTCTGCAAAATGTTTCAGCAGACCAGATCTTGAAAGTCACCGAGCCAGAGCGTTGACGCCACGACGCAAGTCTCATTTCGAGGGAGTAACCCTGGGTTCCAATTGTGCGATTTGCTGCTTCACCAAGTCTGCCTGAGGACCGGCGGGCAGGTACGAAAGGCAGCTGTTGAGGTGCAACAGTGCCCCGACGTAGTCCGCTTTCTTCGCCAGGATCACAGCCAACAACTGCTCAGTATTCAGCACACTGTGACGCGGGTCGATCGCCAGTGATTTCGAAGCGCTTACGCTGGCGTCTTCCGTCTTGCCTAGTTGGAACTTGGCGAGAGCATCGTAGTACCAGAGTTGCGGCGTACCCATGGGGTCAAGATCGAGCGCGTGGCTCGTATTCTCCAACGCCTCCTGCCACCTTTCTGCCTTAACGGCTAACGCAGCGAGTTGCTCGTAGGGTAAAACGAATTTCGGATCGGCGACCGAGGCCTTTGAAAAGGACTGCTGCGCGCCCTTCGGATCCGACGCCTCCTGAATCTTTCCGAGCTGGAGCCAAGCCTCCGCAAAGCCTGGATAGAGTTGAACCGCCTTTTTCAGATTCGTTTCCGCCCCATCGGCGTTCTGGGCGAGCCAATCTGCTCTTGCCTTTTCAAATGCTTTCATCGCCTTTGCGGGCGCCTCCTTGGTGGTCATGCTCAGCTCGGTACCGCCTCCTCGTCCTTCCGGGAAGAGCGTGATCGTCGCAAGATTGGGCTCATCGCGCAGATTCCGGGCCGTAATCGTTACAGTGCTGGAACGAAAGCCTGCCAATGACGCGCGCACCTGGCAGCCCTCGTACTGCGTTTCCATCTGCCGCTGCGCGTCTGCCGGAGTGCGCTCCGCGCCTTTCGTGGCCGCGAAGGTAATCACAAACTGGCCCCGGAGATCAGCCTGGGTGGAGTTGACGATGGAACCCCTGCAATCGACGTTCACCAGCATCGGTTCCCACGGCAGGGGTTCGCCTTCCATCGCGAGCTTGCCCAACAGCACTCCGCCGGCGCGGCCCTGGGCCGACATGTTCGCCCAGTAGTTGTAGAAACCACTATCCTGAATCGAATCGGGCCGTGTGAGCGTAGAAGGCGGAGCAGGAGTAGAGGCGTGCGTCTGAGCTGCAGCTTGTCCGCGTAGAATGGCGACGAGAATCAATAGGAAGCAAGAGGAAGAGAGGAACGAAGAAAAAGCATGTTTCACGGTGCACCTCGCTAACATCGTTATGAATATTGTACGGCGATAGAACAAGCGATGTTCCCCGAAATTTGCCAGGCCGCTTGCGAGATTCCTGAGCTATCCTATTAAATATGCGCGCGGCGCTATTGTTTCTCGCTCTGCTTCCGGCTGTGGTCCTGGCCCAGGAAGTGAACCCAGATGATCTGCTCCGGCATGCGATTGACGCGCAACAACATGGCGATTTCACCTCGGCGATTCGCGACTACCGCAAGGTCCTGGAACTCCGTCCGAACGAAGTTCAAGCCAAGGTGAATCTCGGGGCGGCTCTGGCTCACGTTGGGCAATTCGACGAAGCCATCGCGATCTACCGTTCCGCTCTGCCTTCCCTCAAGGACAAGAATCCTGTCCTGCTGGACCTCGCCCTTGCCTATTACAAGAAGGGTGATTTCGAACATGCGCGCGAACAGTTCGAGATATTGCATGATGCGCAACCGAATTCCTTACAGGTGATTATCCTTTTGGGCGACAGCGATGTGCGTACCGGAAGATCGGACGCCGCATTGGCTCTGCTGGAACCCCTCGAGGCCAAATACTCGCAGAGCATGGACTTCGAGTATGTTCTGGGATCGGCATTGATCAATACGAAAGGCAGACGACGCGAGGGAGTAGCGCGGGTCGAGAAAGTTGCTAAAGCCGGTTCCGACGCAGCCGCTTACATGCTCGCCGGGGCGACGCTCCTGGACCTCAATGAATATGAGCCAGCACGGCTGGATCTCGAAGAGGCTCTTCGTCTGAACCCGCGGCTTCCGACGCTCTACACGCTGGTAGGAACGGCCAGAGACAAGACGGGCGACGTAAAAAACGCGGAAATAGCGTTCCGCGAAGCTCTCAAAACGAATCCCGACGATTTTGGGGCCAATCTTTATCTCGGAGCTATTCTCTACAAACGTCGTGACGTTGATGAGGCCAAGGGCTACCTGGATCGAGCCTTAAAGCTGAAGCCTTCCGACTCGATGGCTCGCTACGAAGCAGCCATGCTGAAGAGCACGTCGGGTGAGTATGAAACCGCGGCTAAGGAATTGGAATTGTTGGTGAAGGACGATCCCGACTGGCTCGAGCCGCACGTCGAACTCGCAACCTTATACTATCGACTCCACCGTCCCGAGGATGGCGCCAAAGAGCGTCAAATTGTCGACAGCCTGACCGCCAAACAGCAAGCCCAAGGCCCCGGGAAATAGACCCTACTTAACTATAGTTAATGTAGTCTGGGTCAGATCTCGCATGGCGCAGTGAAGCATTATTTCTCATTGAGCCACGATGATCTGTTTACCTGAGTACTGGACGACTTTGTCCGCTTCATCTGCTGGACTCACCCCCACTCCATGATTCTCGCTGACGAAAACGACGCGGAAGGCACGCTTCTCCAGCATCCCCGGAAACTGTCCTTTGCGATCGCCGATGGTTAGCGTGCGAGCCCCGTCATCCCAATGCAAGGGGATTGTTGCGTACGCACCCTTCTCGTAGTTGTAATTGTCATCCTCGTCTTCGTAGAGCGTGAAATCTCCGTTGGCACCACGGTAAATGCGAATTTCGATTGGGTCAGCAGCTTTCTCGGTGGCCCACTCTTCGTCCGGTCCTAACGGAAGAATGGATCCGGCCCGGACAAACAAAGGCAGTCGGTCAAGGGGCGCGATTGCATTGATCGTCCGCCTTCCCTCGACCGTGGAGCCCGTCCAGAAGTCGTACCACTTGGCCGCAGGCAGATAAACCTGGCGGCTTGTAGCTGCCGCATCAGTTACTGGATTCACCAGGAACGCCGGTCCGAACATGAATTGGTCACCTGTATTCTGGGCGCGAGGATCCTCGCGGAAGTCCATGATTAGAGGCCGCATCGGCGTGTAGGCCTCACTGGTCGTCTTCCATGCCAGAGAATAGATGTAGGGCAGCATGCGATAACGCAGGCGGTCGAAGTTCACTAGAATCGTCTGCGCATCGGGACCGTACGACCATAATTCGTTTTCGTCCGGATTCCGCGTGCCATGCACGCGCAGAATCGGATTGAATGTGCCGTACTGAAACCACCGCACGAATAGTTCACGGAATGCCGGATCGGCGGGACTTCCGAAAACGAATCCTCCGATGTCCGTTGTCCAATAAGGAATCCCGGAGAGCGCGAAATTCAATCCCGCGGGAACTTGCCGCCGGTAGCTAAGCCAATCGGAATTGATGTCGCCGGACCAGGCCGTGACCCCATTCCGTTGCGATCCAGCGAACGCGGAACGAGACAGGATAAACACGCGCTTCTTGTCGGACGCGCTTCGCTGCCCTTGATAGACCGCTTGCGTATCGAGCAGAGGAAAGACATTGACGTAGCGGTTTCCGCTGCCGGCCGCGAGCTTGTGACCCAGGAGAATGTTGTCTTCCTGTCCTTCCGTTTCGGGCTCGGTGGTATCCATCCACCAGGCATCGAGTCCAATGCTGAACAGACCCTTGTTCACTTCGTCCCAGTAGAACTTCCGCGCTTCGGGGCTGGTGGCGTCGTACACAGCCATCGCATCGGTGTGGTAGGGCGGCTTCGCGTACTTGAATTTATCGACAAACCATCCTTTGCCCTGCATGTAATCGTAATTTGTCGAGCCGGGCTCGAAGAAGGGCCAAATGGAAATCATCAAGTGAAAGTTTTCGCTGTGCAGTTGTTCGACCATGCCTTTTGGATCTGGATAGTTCTTGTTAAAGATGAATTCTCCCTTGCGGTTCCACCAGAACCAGTCCTGCACGATGTTGTCGACCGGAATATGCAGGTCGCGATATTTGCGAGCAACGCCGAGGATTTCGTCCTGCGACTTATATCGATTCTTGCATTGCCAGAACCCGTACGCCCACTTGCCGAACATTGGAGCTTGACCAGTGAGATCGCGATAGCTCGCAATGATTTTGTCGAAGTCAGGGCCATAGAGGAAGTAATAGTCGATGACGTCGGCTACTTCGGAACTGATGTAAAGGATATTTGCGAAACGATTGTTGAAGCGGCTGCGCGAGGTGTTGTTCCAAAATATGCCGTAGCCTTTGCTCGAAAGCATGAGCGGCACAGAGATGTTGCTGTTTTCCTGCGAGATGTCGACGGACTCGCCACGATAGTTCCATACGCCGGCCTGGTGCTGTCCGAGTCCATAGATGCCTTCGTGCGAGCCGTAGATGCTGACCTGAGACTCGGCGCGATAGGTGTCTTCGCCGTTCACCCTTTCAGGAGTCAGCTTACGCGATGCCTCCTGCACCAGCGAGTCGCCCTTTCGTTCGGCGTACCTGATCGCGCCATCTTTTCGCGTAACCGTCACTTTCAGCAGGGAAGTGCTGATGGTGACTGCCTCGTCGCTGGATTCCATTGTGAACTGCGCGGCCGGCCAACTGTCTTTGATGACGACATAGTCCGCTCGCTTGGGGAACGCTGCCGTCGCTGAATAGAGGACATGAATCACCGAGTCCGAGCACACTTGTACTTTTAATGTGCCGGTGCCCATCGTGAACAGAGCGCCATCAGTCACCTGCTGAACCTTGTTGACCGGATTCATAGCGGTCCATTGTGCACTGGCACCAGTCGCACACAGCAAGCACAGGAGAAACGTAACCAGAGACAGGGTAAAAGACTGCGGCGTACGTTTGCTTTTCATGAGTAGTCGGATCTCCAAATTTCAATCGCTACGGGTTAGTCACTTCGAGTGCAACGCTGGTAGTCTCCGCCGAGCTAGGGCCAACCATGAGATCGAACGTGCCCGGCTCGACGACACGGTTCATGGTAACGTCGATTAACGACAAGTCCTCGGGCGTCAGCGTGAAGTCCACCGTTATTTTCTGGCCGGGTTCCAGTCCGACTCGCTTGAAGCCGCGCAACTGCATCACCGGACGCGTCACAGACGCTACGCGTTGGTGAATATATAGCTGAGCTACCTCGTCCCCGGCACGGTCCCCAGTGTTTGTGATGTCGACCGAGACCTTGGCGGACCCGCCGGGCCGAATGCTCTTGGGTTCAACTCGCACATTCTCAAAATGAAATTGCGTATAGCTAAGTCCGTAGCCAAACGGGAACAGCGGCTCACGGCTGTCGAACAGGTAGCTTCGGTTACGCGAAGGCTTGTGATCGTAGAAATCAGGAAGCTGCCCAACCGTGCGCGGGAAAGTGATAGGGAGCTTGCCTCCGGGATTCGCGTCGCCAAACAGAACATTGGCTGCGGCAGTTCCGCCCTGTTCGCCCAGGTACCAGCCTTCGAGAATTGCAGGCACGTGCTCTTTCACGTAGTTGATCGACAAGGGTCGCCCGTTGATAAGGACTACGACAGTGGGCTTGCCCGTTTCGACGATTGCGCGAACTAAAGCCTCCTGCGAGCCAAGCAGATCCAGAGAGTCGCGGTCGCCCAGATGTTGCTCCGACCAGGCCTCGCGATTAGTGCTCTCGTTCTCTCCCACGACAACGATGGCGACGTCCGACTGGCGGGCGATCGCAGCTGCGGCGCGAATGGTTTCAACTTGTGACTTGGGATCTGGTTGCGCAACCTTATTCTCGTACCAGGCCGACCAGCCTTGCTTCCCGGTCGTGATCTTACAGCCTTCCGCGTAGAACACTTTGACGCTTTCGCCAGCGCGCTTGCGAATGCCATCGAGAATGCTGATCTGGTTTCCCGGACCTGGGTCGCGGCTGTACCCCCCCAGGTGAACATCGGCTGCGTTGGGCCCGATAACGGCGATTGCTTTCAGTTTCTTCGGATCGAGCGGCAGCAACTTGTTGTCATTCTTGAGAAGCACGATCGATTTCTGTGCAACCTTCAACGCCAGTTGCTGATGCTCCGCGCTGTTCGTAATCTTCTGAGAGTAGTCGGGGTCCGCATACGGATGTTCGAAGAGTCCGAGGCGGAACTTTGCTTCGAGCACACGCTGCACGGCCTGATCCAGTTCAGCCTCGGGAACCTTGCCATCGCGGACTTGATCGAGCAGGGTTGCATATACCGATCCATCCGAGAGGTCGAAGTCCACGCCAGCGGCCAGCGCTTTCCGGGCGGCGTCCGCAAAATCGGCCGCCACATGATGAGTCTCAACCAGCATCTGCAGGCCGCCGCCGTCTGAGGTGACATAGCCTCGAAAGCCCCACTCCTGGCGCAACACGCGGTCCAGCAGCCAGCGGTTGATATGGTTCGGGATGCCGTCGATTTCGTTGTACGAAGCCATCGCGCTTCCGACCTGAGCTAGTTGAACCGCGGCACGAAAGGGGACGAGAAATGTCTCCCGCAAATCTCGTTCAGAAAAATTCGCGGGGGCGGCGTTCGTCCCGCTTTCCGGTTGGCCGTGAGCCGCAAAATGTTTCATGGTCGCCATGACATGATGTTGGTCAATCGTCCATGAAGTGCCTTGCAGTCCCTCAATGGCCGCCACACCCATTCGCGCGACGAGGTACGGGTCTTCCCCGTATGTCTCCTCGGTCCTTCCCCAGCGCGGGTCCCGCGCCAGATCCAGTACAGGACTAAAAGCCTGACGAACTCCCGCCGATGCCATCTCGTCAGCCGCGGCCGTGAAAGCCTGTTGCACGAGATCGAGATCCCAAGTGCTGGCCAAGCCCAGAACTTGCGGAAAACTCGTGCTGCCATAAGCCATGAATCCGTGCAGGGCTTCGCCCTGGAAAATTGTGGGGATGCCCAATCGCGTCTTTTCAACCAGGAAGTGCTGTGCCTTGTTGCGAGCCTCGGCGGCGTCGTGCGGGCTGACCTTCGAGTCCACCTGATACAGCTTGGCCAACCCGTCGAATACCTCTTTTGCCTCGGGACTGGCTGTGGCCATGGAACGACGGCGGCCACCCGCCAGTTGATTGACTTTCTCCTCCAGCGTCATTCGCTTCAGCAGATCGGCCGCGCGTACTTCGGCGGTAAGATTCGGATTACGATAGGCGGGCGAAGTTTCCTGGGCGAAGCAGATGGGAAGAAGCAGGCTGATCAGAGCGAAGCGAAGCAGATTCTCACGAAGATGCATCCAGCCTCCTCTAATGACGGCATTCATCAACAGGTTCAGTAAACAAGGATCCGAAATTCCACGCGAAGCATAGCACGCCGCTAAAGTGCGCGAGCGTACGTGGTACAGATTGTGCTACCGGGCGGCCTACTGGGTCCGACCCGTGCTTTACTGCGAAGTCTCGGTAAACGTCGGCGCCACTGGGTGCCCCAATCCATAAGGGCCTTCGGCGGTTACAGTCACGGTCTCTGCGCTTGACGGAAGCGTGAGAGTCACCGACGCCACACCCGAGCCGTTCGTAAGTGCAATTACTCTTGAGCCAGTGTTGGTCCCGTTGGAGAGCGTTCCGGCACTGGCAGTGAAAAGGACGCTTGCTCCGTCATTGGTGCCACCAGACTGGCCGGGAGCTAACGTCACCGTCAAAGCCTGTGGGAGAAGCGTTCCCGGGCTTCCTGTTTGCGCGTCGCCACTGGTCTTAGCTAATGTCGCCGCAGGATTTCCCACCACGATCCAGCCACCCTGCGTTTGTGTGGCAGTCCCATCCGTTGCGGTCACCGTGAAGTGGCAGAACGCAGGTGTATTGCCTGCGGTGATTGTGATCTCGCCTGGTTGCGTCGGAGTAATTGCAGGAGTGGTCAAGCTGATGGTCTCTCCTGTGCAGGCCGAGGACCCCTCGAAGCCATCTACGACCCCCGATGTCATCGTCACGTTGGTGGTACCGCTGATGATGTGGGGCGCGAGTGTAACTGTGCCTCCGGCCGCGACCATGGTCGTGTCGGGATTCAGGTCCCACTCCGAAACGGGAGCGGTGCCCATGCTCCCACTTACTACGAGCAGGGTCGCAGTGTACGGGGCGACCGTCTGCGTCGATGACCATGATTGCGACGTCGATGCTACGATCTGCCCGGGCGAAGATTGCGAGAGGGTGTAGGTAGTAACACTTGTGGGAGTGAAGGCAGTGGTCGTGAACTGCACCTGAGCTGAATTTCCCGGATCCTTGTTCAACACCGTGATCGTCAGCGTCGTGCCGGTGGAGTTCAGCGCGGCATAGGTGCTGAACAGGTTCGGGTCGGCATTGTGCGTCGCCAAAACCGAGGTCGTGCCAAAGCCGTGGTGGGCTCCGTCGTAATTGGTATAGAGTTTCAAGGCCTGATAGTTCGGATTGGTTGGGGCAGGCGCCGTCCAGCGAGAGGCGAGGTACGCTCTCTCGCGTCCCAATATGCCGTAGGCATCCGCGTCGCCGAGTGCGGTCGAGAAATCGGACTCACCCGCATAAGCCGCGCTCCATTCCGTGACACTGAACTGGGTCCCCGGATAGATCTGATTGACCAACGCCCGCATGCGCGGAATCCGAAAGGGTTTCGAATCGACTGCCTCAATGCTGAAACCACCATTGGCGATGTAGGAAGCTTCGCTCGTATAGGTCGGATCCCACCAGTCGCGGTAGACGCGTGCCGCCAAAGCCTGCTTTTGCGCCTGGGTAAAGTTCGTAGTATCCGGCCCATCCGGATAAGCGTGGATGTCGAACACGTCAAGGGACCTCGCGGGCGAACCGGCCACGGCGTCTGACCACGCGATTTCGTTCAGCCACCAGGGCAGAAAGTCGATTCCCGCATGCGTGGATTTATTGTCTGTCGTGGAATTCAGATCCCAATAGAAGTACCAGCAGCAACTCACGGGCCCGAACCGAATCGCCAAGGGATCCCATGTCTTCAGCGCATTTGCTTGGCTCAAATACGTGTCACGCAGCTCGCCATAGCCGGATTGCTGGGGATGAATATCGAAATGCGTGCCGCCCCAGATGTCGATCTCGTTGTCCATGTCGTAGAAATGCGGGGCGCTTCCGAACGCGGACGCCATGGCAGCGGCCCATTGGTTGCGATACACGCAAGACACGCCCGCTGGGCACGAGCTGCCGGTGTCATCGAAGATCGGCACATAGGCGTCGTTCGGATTGGCGGCCAACTGGGTAACGCAGTCGGGCTTCAACCCATTTCCAGCGTCGTTGTTGTATTGATCCGTGGAACACTGCGCCCCATATTTGGCGACGGAATAACTCCAGTGGCCATTGTTGGAGGATCCACCTTGCTGTACGGAAGCCTCCGCGCTTTGCGCAACCCACGGGAGCATCACCATCGTCATCAGCGGATTGCTGCCCGCGGCTTTTACATCGTTGATGAACTGGATCGAATCGCCGTCGGTGTTGTTCCCAAACCCGTTGGCGTTGAAATCCTCGAAGTAATAGTCGTTATCGGCGTTGTTTGTGAAAAGCTTCCAATTGTAGGTGGAGGTTCCGTTACCTCCCCAGCGAACAACGCTCATGCCGCTGTCGGTGACGTGGGTTGGATCCTGAGGATAGGAGCCGCCATAGATGTAAGGACTGATTGCGTGCCGATTGCCGAGGACATCGATGGTGGCCTGCACACTCGTCGTTCCTGCGGGTGTGGCATACACTTGGCTGGAGCTGGCGCTCTCTCCGGCAGAGTTCACAGCCGAGACGACGTAATAGTAGGTTGTCCCATTCGTAAGGCCGCTGTCGTTGTCGCTGGCCGTAGAGGGATTGGCGACCTGAGTGTACGGCCCCCCAGAAGTGGTGCCGCGCTTGACGTTGTAGCTGGTCGCGCCGCTGCTAGCGGTCCACGCAAGACTGACTTGTTGATTTCCGGCGGTCGCCGCGAGGCCGGTTGGAGCTGATGGAGGCGTACCTTGCTGGCCGCCGGCACCTCCGGAAGAACTCGATCCTCCACAGGATTGGAGGAAGAGAACAAATGCTAATGCGAATAAAATACAGCCACAGCTTCGTCGAGGAAGGGCTGCCATAACGATTATGTTAACGAAAAAACGGGTCTTCGCGACAATCCTTTTTCCCAGGTTCTCACCGCATTCGTCAGGAGACTTGAAGGGGTCGCCCGATCATCGCCAGGAATGCGTCGAAGACAAAGAGCGCGATCGCGATGTCGTTAAAGAGCGTCGATTGGCGCCATGTTGGCCGAAACTGATTGGCGGACCAGAAAAGGAACGCGCTTGCCAGCAGGACGGTCTTGATCAACTCCGACCGCAACGGCTGCCGCACCGCCTCATAGACCAGACACGCTGGCAATCATGGCCAGCGGAATTGCTGCGAGGAAATCGTGTGCTCTGGCTGGAAAGAGTGCGGGAAGGCCATCCCGCAAGAGGAGCACTCCAACGCTCACGAGCGTCAAGAAGCAAAGGGCTATCGGCAGGGATCGACGACCTCGCTCAACATGAATGGACATAGGGAAGTCCTCTGGCCCCGCAAGCATTCCCTGAGAGCGCACTCGGTTTAATAAGGAGCCGTAACTACGGCGTCTTCAGGATAACCGGGCATTCCGAACTCGGGTACATCCAGGCCTTCTTCTTCCGACTCGCGCGGCACGCGCATGCTCTTGACCTTGTTTACTGTCCAGAACACGACGAACGTCAAACCGAATCCCCAGACCGCATATAGTGTTGCTCCCATAAACTGGCACCAGAACTGCCTGGTGTCGCCGTGGATGAGGCCGGTTACGCCTTGACCAGCGCGTCCCAGGTAAGAGGCGGCGCCGACGCCGTTCCAGCCTGATCCGTAAGTGCCGTCGGCGAAAATGCCGACACAGACAGCGCCCAGCCAGCCGCAATAGCCGTGCACGGAGACTGCGCCGCACGGATCGTCGATCTTCAGCACGCGCTCATTGAATAGAACGCCTCCGCACACCAGGCAGCCGGCGAGCAATCCAATGATTACGGACGAAGTCGGCGACACGAAGGCGCACGGAGCGGTGACTGCGACCAGCCCCGCGAGCATTCCGTTACACGCCATCGTGATGTCGGGCTTGCCGAACAAGAAATACCAGATGAGCATGGCCGCGGCCGATCCGGCAACCGCGGCTAGATTCGTGTTCACCGCTACGACGGAAATGCGAAAGTCAGTTGCACCAAGCGTGGAACCGGGATTGAACCCCATCCAGCCGAATAGCAAGATGAAGGTTCCGGTAACGACATAGACGACATTGTGAGCGGGGAAGACACGGATCTTCCCTCCGGGGCCAAACTTTCCCAAACGCGGGCCGAGAATAATGGCGAGCGCCATGGCGCAGAAGCCGCCAACGGCATGAACCACCGAGGAACCGGCAAAGTCGACGTATCCATGGCCCAGTTTCATGGATGATCCGAGTTGCGATAGCCAGCCGCCGCCCCATGTCCAGCAGCCGGAAATTGGATAAAGAATCGCGCCGATGAAGAGCTCGCACAGAAGGAACGCCCAGAAACTAATACGTTCACAGATTGCGCCGACGATGATGTATCCGGCGGTCTCCATGAAAACGACTTCAAACAGCGTCAGGCAATTACTGGCGCTGTCGTAGGCGGGACCAACGAGAAAAAATCCCTTGCCTCCCACGAATCCCCATTGCCCGCTGCCGACCAGGAAATGATTCAGCGTTGGGACGCCGCCCAGGTTTGTCGGAGCAGCGTTGATCGCGACTGCCCCAAACTGAAATGCGTATCCGACGGCATAGTAAGCAATAAATGCGAATACATACGCCGCGAAATTCAGCATCATGAGATGCGCGGCGTTCTTCTTACGAACCAGCCCGCAGGTGAGCAACGCAAATCCTGCCTGCATGAACAGCACGAGATAGCCGGTGTTCAGCGTCCAAGCCATGTTGGTTGCGATGCGTACATGGCCGACGCTGTCGGCGAGCTTTACTGCTAGAGGTTCCTTCGCGGCTTGCGCCTGATAGTCGTCGAAAGCCTTTTTGTTCTGAGCGTAGTCAGGGGAGTTTTTATCGGTCGGCTCAGCCACCACAAAGGGATTGCCGCCAGCATCGACGGCCGCCGACTTGTCTCCGGTGGCCGTACCAGCGGGATCCGGCTTGGGGTTGTCGTCGGCAAAACTGAGGGCAGAGAAACCGGCTAGCAATCCAGCGATCACAACGAGTGTCGCGCTGGCGGTCAGAAGCGACCGGCGCAGAGAGCGCCTCCCTGCTCGCTTTATCATCTTTAAGTGCTCCTGTTGATTACACCTGAATGACTCCCATCGATCGCGTGGCAGGACTTCCGGCGCGGACACCCCCCCGGCGCCGCGCCGACGCCCTTCAACCGTGGTAGCCAGAATCAATCCGCCGACGATAAACGTGCGGTTTCACTCCGTCCAATACAAATTTCTTATAGCAACCATCAAAAAAGTCTCGCCCGAGATGAGCGGCAAATCGCGGTAACGGCGCAGCTTGACTCGGTTTGAAGACGTGATCAGGATCACCAGTCAGCGCGGTGACAATCACGGTCCGGCTCGAAGCCAATGGTTAGCCTTGAAGCACGACTTCTCGCGGATAGGTTGTCCTCTATTGGGCGTCGGAGAAAGGCCGCGGTGACGTTCTGGGTCTACCCATGCCTCGAAAACTTGGCCCCAAGCTGATTCTCTCGCTCACCATCCTGATCGTCGCGATCAGCGGAGTCAGTGGGTATCTCAACTTTCGCACGCAGAAAAAGCAGCTTGAGGGCACCATGATCCTCGGTGCCGATCAACTCTCGCGCAGTATTACCGGCGCGACGTGGCATGCCATGCTCGACGACGACCGCAAGGCTGCGTACGAGATCATGCGCGTGATTGCCGACAAGCAAGGGATCGACCGCATCCGCATGTTCAATCGCGAGGGGCGTCTGGTGTTCTCGACCGACGGGAGAGAGCAGCCCGGCGTGACCAGCCTGTCCAACGAGGTCTGTGCTAGCTGTCACGCGCAAGGACCAATTCGGAACCGGCCGAACGAGGATTCTCGGGTGCGATACGCCACTTCGCCGGACGGCGTGAAGACCATCAACATGGTGGCGCCTATCTACAACGAGCCTTCGTGCAGCAATGCAAGCTGCCATGCTCACCGTGCTCAGACAAAGGTGCTCGGGGTCGTCGATGTGGCGTTGCGCCTGGATCCGGTGCAGAAGCAAACCAGGGCGATCACCGTCCAGACGGTGATTCTGACGGCACTCGAGGTCGCGATCGGAGCCGCATTCGTCATTCTGTTCACCAAGCGGTTCGTAGCCACTCCGATTCAGCAATTGATCGGCGGAACGAAGGCAGTCAGCGCGATGGAACTGGACCGGCCCATCAAGATTACCCGGCGGAGTCAGGAAATCGACGAATTGGTGGACTCGTTCAACAAGATGCGTGAACGCCTGAAAATCGCGGTCACCGAGTTGAATGAAATGCAGCAGACGCTCGAGGTCAAGGTAGACGAGCGTACCCGCCAGCTGCAGGTTGCCCAACGCAAGCTCATTCAATCCGATCGTCTGGCCACGCTGGGGCAACTCGCGGCCAGTGTCGCGCACGAGATCAACAATCCTGTGTCCGGCGTGCTGAACTTATCAATGCTGCTCGAGCGCCTCATGGCGAAGGGCGAATTTCCGCCCGGGCGCGAAGCTGAATTCCGGAAATACCTCAGCATGATCTCCACCGAGACCGCTCGCGTCGGACGCATCGTCTCAGATCTCCTGGCGTTCTCGCGGCGTTCCAAGCCGCAGCGCGCGCCTGCGGATCTGAACAAGTTGGTGCGCACGACGTTAGGGCTAGCAGACCACAAGCTCAAGTTGATCAGTGCTGAGGTCGTTCTTGAGCTGCAGGACAACCTGCCACTCGTCGAGTGTGACTCGTCCCAAATCCAGCAAGTGATCCTGAATCTTGTCCTGAACGGTGCTCAAGCGATGCAGCCGCAGGGCGGCGGCAAATTGACGATTCGCACGCGTGAGCTGGCTGACGAGACCGTCGAGCTTTGCGTTCAGGACTCGGGTGAAGGCATTGCTCCGGAGAACCTGTCCAAGATCTTTGATCCTTTCTTCACCACCAAGCCGGAAGGTAAGGGAGTCGGCCTCGGCTTGGCCGTGCTGTATGGAATCGTGAAAGCTCATGAAGGGGAGGTCGAGGTCACAAGCCAGAGGAGTGAGGGCACAACCTTCACAGTCACTCTCCCGCTCAAGTCGCAAAACAGTACTCCGGAATCGCGGGAAGTGCAGGTACACGCGGTGTGAATGGACTCTATCTCGTGGCGATCGGAAACCTGCCGGAGCGAGCCCTGGACTGGGTCGAGAATACGGTCGCCGAATGGTTTCCGTTTCCCATCCTTCGTTTGTCCCCTTTGCCGATTCCGGAAGGTGCTTATGACCCCAAGCGAGGACAGTACCAGTCAGTAGAAATCATGAAGAGGCTGGCGCAATGTGCTCCACGCGACGCTTCCCGGGTTCTTGGTGTTACTGATGTGGACCTGGCAATCCCCATGCTCAGCTTTCTGTTCGGGCAAGCGCAGTTTGACGGTCCCATCGCCCTGGTCTCGCTGTGCCGGTTACATCAGGAGTTTTACGGACTTCCCCCGGACGAAAGCCTGCTGAGGGAGCGCACTGCCAAAGAGGTACTGCACGAGTTGGGACATACTTTCGGGCTCGTCCATTGTTCCGAGCCGACGTGTGCGATGAGCCTGGCCACGCACGTCGAATTGGTCGACGCCAAGGCAGAACAGTACTGCGTGCGCTGCGGTATGCAACTCGTGGAACGATTCACGTCGAAGGAGGCAACGGTATGAAGAAAAATTGGCCGATTCTGGTCGTGGACGACGAAGACGTCATGTGCGAATCGATGGGTGCGTGGCTGCGGGAGGACGGATATCACGTCGACACCGCATCCAATGGCCAGAAAGCCGTCGAACTTGCGAAGTCGATGGACTACGCCATCTGCTTCGTCGATCTGAAAATGCCCGGCGGCATGGACGGCATCGAAACCATGATGGAGATTCACCGCGTGCGGCCGGAGGCCTCGATCATCATCATCACCGCCTACGCGACGGTCGACACCGCTATTCAGGCCATGAAGGAAGGCGCGCAGGAATACATCGTGAAGCCCTGCAACCCGCAGGAAATCTCGATGCTGGTTTCGCGCATCCTGAAGCTGAAGAAACTGCAGAGCGAGAACGCGATTCTGCGGAAGAAATTGAACCGGCAATATCGTCACTACGACATCATCACCAAGAACCCGCGTATGGAAGAGATCCTCGCCTTGACCAAAGACGTCGCCGACTTGCGCAGCACGGTTCTGATCCGCGGCGAAAGCGGTACGGGCAAGGAACTCGTGGCGCGCGCGGTTCACTTCTCCGGCAATCGCGTGGAGAAGCCATTCATCGTTGTGAGTTGTGCCGCGCTGACGGAAACCCTGCTCGAGAGCGAACTCTTTGGCTACGAGAAGGGTGCTTTTACTGGAGCGGGCGCGCAGACTAAGGGCAAGTTTGAGTTGGCGCATGGAGGTACGATCTTCCTCGACGAAATCGGTGATATCTCTCCCAAACTGCAGGCCGATCTGTTGCGAGTACTGCAGGAGCGCCGCTTCTATCGCCTGGGAGGAACTCAGGAAGTCGAAGTTGACGTTCGGATCATCGCCGCGACCAACAAAGATCTCGCTGAAGAAGTGCAAGCGGGGAAGTTCCGCGAAGATCTCTACTATCGCCTCAACGTGATCGAGATTCGCCTGCCACCGCTCCGCGAGAGACGCGAGGACATTCCCCTGCTGGCGGAGCACTTCGTCCAGCACATCGCTTCCGCGCTGGGCAGGGATGTGACTGGCATTTCTGCCGCCGCTTTGAAAGTGCTGATTGCTTATGACTGGGCGGGGAATGTCCGGGAACTGGAAAACGTTATCGAGCGGGCGATCGTGACCTGCCACAATGGCATGCTCGATGAGCAGGATTTTTCCTGGCTGCAGCGCAACGCCGGACGACCGGAGAATTGGGAAGTTCCCGACGTTCCTCTCGGAGAACTGGAACGCCGCGCAATCGTTGCGGCACTTGAGCGGAAGCATGGCAACGTAAAAGAGGCATCGACAGCACTAGGAATTGATCGGTCGACGCTTTATGACAAGCTGAAGCGCTACGAGATCGTACACTGAAATCCAGCAGAGAAACCTTGAACATCAAGCCTCATGTCTCAAGGAAGGTATCCGCCAGCACCGCACTCCAGTCAGCCTCGGGCACCGCGTCCATCAATCCCGGCATCAGCACTCCACCGTCGGCCAAGGCAGGAGGCATGTTCGGCGAGCGGAGTTGTACTTGCAGCCTCTCCAGTTCCCTTGATACCCAACCTTGAACTTCCGGCCCTCTCAACAGATGGCGCAGCGTGGCTGGATCGCCTGGATCGAGGCGCGGACGAATCTTGAGGTACCAGCCCTCCTTCGAGCCTCCAAGGCCGATGATCGTTCCTTCGATGGGTGCGCGCACCTGAGTTTCATTGCCGTTCTTGCTCATGCTCCACGCGGTTTCGTTCACTTCGAGTTCCGTGCCTACCGATGGCAAGTCGATGGCGTCGGGATTGCCGATCAAATGGTCCGCCAACTCATCAAGGCCGATGGTGAATGTGCCGTCTTCCGCTGGCTTCACCCAAGTGTGTCCGCGATGGTAGAAGCGGTCGTTGGGATAATTGAGTCCCAAATCGTTCGCCAATCCGGTCGCGGGCAATACGGCGAACTGCGCATATTTTTCGCAATGCCGGCAATCGAAGGCGTTGTCGCACATCCGCGATGCAACTCTGCCGGCGAGTTCGTGACGGCAGCGCCGGTCTGCCTCCGGCAACTCCGCAAAGTCAGCTTTCCAGCACAGCGCAACTGCCCGATGCGTACGGAAGTCACGGGTCGTTTGCCAAGCCGCCGAGGCGACCGTCGTGAGAATGGTCACCACAATAGCGAAAAACAACGACAGAAAGACGACGTGACCAACCGTCCAATGGAATCCATCAATGCCCGGAAACATGTGTGCTCTCTCCTTTTGACGCCGCGAACAAGGGAAGGTAGCGATAAGACAGCGAATAGACAATGACCCCGTAAGCGAGCACGCCCCCGAAGCTGGCAACCTCCTGCCAACTCGGCGTGTATTGCAGAAATTCGTCGAACGGCAGCGTCGGCACCGCCAGAGTCTGCACGGTAAGGACGAACCGGTTCAGCAGTATTCCGGCGCAGGCCAGTGCAGCAGCGCTCAGCAGCCATCCTCGCCGTGCCGCGGTCTTGCGATACGTCAATAGAAAAGCCGGCAGCAGCCCCAACAGCACGATCTCGGTAAATAGGATTGGCGTTCCGAACGGCTTGTGAATGTAGTACTGCCACGGAGCAAAGCCGACGGACGGTGAAGTGATGTTCATCCAGATCAGAGTGTCGATCGATTTCGCGGCGACATAGATCGCGAGCAGAATGCCGGAGATGAATCCCAGGCGGCGGAACAAGTCTGGAGGAACGAGTCGCCGTCCAGTCACTTTTTCCACGGTGGCTGTCACCAGCATCAGAAAGCTTGGGCCCGACGCAATCGCCGAAAGGATGAATAAGAAGAATGTCGAAGGCCAGATGAAAATCCCCGACCGGAACGCGAATGGCCGGCCGCGCAGCACCCCGTAAAGTCCTCCCAGGGAGCCCTGGTGAAAGAAGGAGAGTAACGTGCCCACGCCCGCGAGCACCGGTACTAATTTGTGCAATTGATGCTCGAAAACAAGGAACGATGGCAGCTTGCGCAACTGGCGGTTGCGCAACAGGATTGGAATGTATTCCAGACTGAGCACCAGCAGATAACAGGAAATGCAGAACGTGACTTCCGTCAGCATCGAGTGCGTGTTCGGATGCCAGAATGTGAACCACGCCCGCAGCGGCTGTCCCACGTCGATCATCAGGATGGCCACCGCGCCGCTGTAACAAATGAATCCGACGACCACAGCGGTGTTCAGAATCGGCCTGAGTTCGGCTCGTTTCAGGATGTAAACGAGGAATCCAGTGAAGAACGCACCCGCGCCCAAAGCAATGACCCCGAGATCGAGGAAGATCCAGAGACCGAAGGCAAACCGGTTGTCCATGTTCGTCTGATTCAGCCCGTAGTACAGGCACAACCCGGCCGCGTAGACTCCGACCGCGAGCATAACGGTCCACGGAGACAGCCAAAGGAGAAAGCGTGAGAGGGGAGTTCGCTGCTCGCCCCGTGCGATCCATTTTTCGTCCGTTAACCGGCTGTTCGTCAGAGCGGTGCTAGCCATGTTGCACCTCCGATGCCTTGCCAGACGGGGACTCCGCCAGCGCTCTCACCCACGCCTCCTTCGACTTGTAATAAACCTTCGGCTCGGTGCCGATCCGCGCCAGCAACCGGAATGCGTCCGGAGAACGAGCTTCCTGCGCAGCGGGATCGTTCGTGTCGGCCAGATTGCCGAAGTGGATTGCCCCAGTAGGGCAAGCTTCCACACAAGCCGGAACATAATCTGCGAGATCGATTTCCCGCTTTCCCGCTGCGGCAGCTTTTTGCATTGCTGAATGCAGACGCGCATGGCACATATTGCACTTCTCGACCACACCCCGCATCCGTGACGCGACTCCGGGGTTCAGACTCTTCTCCATTCCTGCCGGCCACGCCGGATCCCACCAGTTGTAATAGCGCGCGTGATAGGGGCATGCTGTCATACAGTAGCGGCATCCCAGGCAGCGCTGCGGCATCTGCATCACGATCCCCGTCGCTTTGTCGACTTCGACCGCCTGCTGCGGGCATACTTTGACGCAGGGAGTATCGTGCTCGCAATGCATACACATGATCGGGATGAACGCCTCGCGTCGCGCTGTCCCATCCATGCCATTTGAAACTCGACGAACGAGCATAGGAGTGAGTCCGGTTCGGGCGCTTGCTTGGGGCAAAGACGGCACATTGTTCTCGGCCGCGCAGGCCATCATGCACGATCCACACCCGGTGCATCGGTCCAGATCGATCACCATGCCGTAACGGGCGCTCATACGGTCCTCTTTTCCGGGGCGTCCCGCAGATTTGATTCGCGATAAAGCTTCGTCGCCAAGGGCGGCAGCACGGGCGCGTGCCACGCGGTTGACCAGTTCACCGGAGGCACTGCGGGAACAGACGCCGGCCACTGCTTCAATTCGCATCGCAGGGTCGCGGAATGGGAATCTTCGCCGACCCACACCGCGCCTTTCGAGAGTTGCTCTTCGAGTTTTTGCGCCGACGCTACCTTCGTGATCGGCGTCTCGTCTTCTCCGCGCAAGGTTCCGGCATGTCCGCGGAAGAGATCTTCGCAACGAGAGTGGATCATCTTTTCCGGCGTGGGTAGTGACGAATCGAGGCTGCTGAGGAACTCCGCGGTACTGTGAACTTCATGCGGCGCCCTCACCAGGCTGGGAGCGACAGCGTATGTCTCGAGCGCCACTGTCGGCGCCGTCGGGACGTCGGTCAGTTCCTCGAGGAAACCGGGTGCCGGGAGCAGCCAATCCGTTCGGTTCGATCCTCCATCCCACGCGGCAAAGCGGAAAACCTCTGCGTCGGTTTGCGGAGTGAATTCCCAGGGCACGCTGGAATCGATCAATATCGCTCGCGCATGCGCGAGAGGAGTGTCAGCCGAAACGTATGCTTCCGCGCGCTTCGACCTGCGTACGATGCCTCCGCGGGCTCCGACCGAGCCCAGCACCACATTCAATGCGGCGATCGCCGGGTTGTCCTCATTGGTGATCGCAACTGCGGGAGTTCTTGCCACGATCGTTCGCGCCAGTTGCCGTATCGCGTCGACACTGAACCCAGTCTGTGCGGCGGCTTCGGCGAGCGTGAGTGGCGGAATCGGACCTTGCGCCGATGCAAGGTGCTCTTCGAGCAGCACACTTGCCAGACCCGACGCCAAAGCAGATTCCGAACCTGCCAAAATGGGGATCCATTGCCACGCCCGTCCGGCAGTCCGCGAAAGGGATGCGTCAACCTGGATGAGTCGCAGTCGCGGGTCATTCGCACCCGCGGCGTGTTCTGCCCACAATCGCGTGAAGCGCCCCGGAGGTCCCCATCCATCCAGCAACGGAGCGCCAAAACTCACGATGGTCTGCGTGTTTTCCAGATCGTAGCCGAGCGCGGAAGCCGGAACGCCGCTCCATGCTTCGTACGGCGCGAGGGCGCGAGTTTCCGGGCCAAGCACAACGCGATACTCGCCCTTTTGATTTTGAGCGAAGCTCTGTAACACGGAAGACGCCGCGCGCCCGGGGTACCCGTCGATGACGACAACCGGCCCTTCGCTACTGGCTTTTGCAAACGCCGTCCTGGCCTCGTTCCAGGTCGAAGGATTCGATCCACGACGAACCGTGCGCAACCGCCGCGGATGCCAATTCAGCTGGTGCGCTCCGAAACCGAGGGGACACAATGCCCCGCGGCTAACAGGATGAGTGCTCACACCCGCAACGCCGACAGGCCATCCACCCGCCATCCTGATTTTCATCCCGCATCCGTTCGGACACAGCGTGCAAGCTGACAACTTCACTTCGACTGGACCGCGCGCGGGCTGGGGAATCCAGGGCCAGTTCTGACTCCATATGGAAGTGTCATCCAGCAGTTTCCACGGCACCGGCGTGACCATGAGACCCGCTGCGGCTCCCGCGCTCCACAACAGCAGATCTCGTCGCGTGACCTTCATTGTTCTCCTTTACTCGTGGCAACCGAGACATCCCACCTCGACCTTGTGACGGCGGTGGCAGTCTTCGCAGTCACTCATCTTCATGCCTTCATGCGGCGCTCGCCGCAGACGTGAAATCGAATGACCCCAGATGTCGCGGCTATAACCACTGATGCGATTCAACTGGTAAATGCGCACCTGGTCCGACTCGCCATACGTCGAGTGGCACTCGGTACAGGCGAGACCAGCGCGCTTTACATGGATCGCATGCGAGAACCAGACATTTGCCGGCTGCCGCGCATACACCAGCCAGGGAGTTTCGTGACCCGGTTTGATGAAGTTGTTGACCAGCATCGCCTCGGCCTTGCTCTCTCCAATGCGTTCCGAGTGACACCCTGCGCATTTCTCCATCGCTGGAATCCCGGCAAACGAACCGTCCTCGCGAACCGCGTGGCATTCATTGCAATCGGCGACTCCGGACTTCTCCGCGTGTGTCTTGTGACGGAATTCCAGTGGTTGCGGCTTCTGCACGTAGAGCGCGCGCGGAAACACCACCCAACCCACCACCAGCGCAACGGCTAGACCGAATCCGAAGACGAGAGTATTCCGCGACATCCTCATGCCTCCCCGGTCCAGCCGCGATTGGAAAAGAAATGCTGGAACAGACAAACCACACCCTGCCGCGATAGCAACTGCGCCACTCCATGCACAGGCACGCCACCATCAGCGCCGGGAGCGTGCGCCTCATGGATTTCATTCGATAGCCGCTCCCGTTCCTGCCCCTGCCACGCTGCCGCCTGTGGACCGGAGACCAGCCCGGCGCGCGTTCGGCCTGGCAGTTCCCAGCCTTCGAACAGCCATCCCGCCCCGTAGGGATCGGCCATCAGCCGGGTGGGATCGCTGCGCAGGCGGCTGTTTACTTTCTGAATCATCAGGGGATTCGGAAAGCTCATCGGCCACTCGACTCCGTTGACCTTGAGCGCCAGAGACGGACAATGTGTGCCGCGGGCGGTGACGAATGTGACGCCGTCTACGCTGCCGGCCACGTCCGCAAGAAATCCATCAATGCCGATGTGGCATAGTCCGGAGTCCTCGGCATCGAGCCAGAAGTGGTTTGCTGCGTAAAGAAGATGCGCGGGCGCAGTAGTCGAGTGCGGACGCGCCAGCAGCAGATACGAATCGCAGTACCGGAATGTGTTGCTCGTGCAACTCGAGAGTTGCGAATCGCTGAACGGCACCAGCTTCGTGACCGGAGAAACGCCACAATATTGCACGCGGATTTCTTCCAGATGCGGACATCGCTCCAGCTGTGAATCACCCGTCGTGGCCAAACTACACTGTCGGTAATCCGCTGAAGTACAGCGTCCACCATCCGCCGCTCCGGGGCCATCGAGAATCAACTTTTGCACCGGAGCAGCATGGCAATATCGCGCTCGACCTTCTTTCAAAAACGGGCATGCCATAATTCACTTCTCGTGTTTCTCGTCTGAGGCCGCAGGCTTCGCCGGCTCGATCTTCTCGCCGCCGTCTGCCATCGTCAGCCCCAATCCGGGTTCGAACATACTGTGCGACCCTTGCAGCATCGCGCGCAGCTCGCCATCCAGCGAACTAAGATCCAATCCCCTTGGCGTCCGCGCGGTGTGAACCTTGCGGACCAGCAGATCCCAGCCCACCGCACTGAATACCAGCACCACCGCTACAACTGTGACCATGCCCAACGCGAAGTTCGTCATGTTGAGCCAGAATGTCCAATTCTCTCCAGCCATATCGAATGACCTCCTTGCCGAAACTCCACGGCCAACCTCTAAATTGCAATCGGAGCGCCATTATTTGGATTCAACAACATGCGAAGAATTCGAACCGCTGCGCGTAGGGATTCCCAACGCGGGCTGTCGGAATTGCCAACACGAACGGACGCCGGCGAGATCGTTCGCGCATGGGATCTTCATCAGACTCGCTCGAACAGTCTGATTCTTGTGCGCGCCGTCGCGCTGATGCGTGACTCGGATCACATTTGCCTCGCTTCCTTCTCGATACAAACGACTTGCGAGCCTACGGGTCACGGCTTTTGACGTTGACTAGTCGTTTCGTAGTAATGATCGCGAATTCGCCGCTTACTAGAATGGCACCGCGTACTCTATGAACCCCAAATGGAACGGCCAGTTCTCGTGCTTCGATCTGGTTGCCAAGACCAAAGAGCGTTCCCGCAGCGTGGTGCACGTCGGCGATATCGAGATTGGCGGGAGTGATTTTGTCGTAATGGCCGGTCCGTGCGCCGTCGAATCAGAAAGCCAGTTGCTCGAAACTGCGATTGCAGTGGCGAACGCGGGCGCGCGCATTCTTCGTGGCGGAGCCTTCAAGCCGCGTTCTTCACCCTACGCATTTCAAGGTTTGGGTCTCGAAGGTCTGAAGATTCTCCGTAAGGCCCGCGAAGTTACCGGACTCGCCATCGTTACGGAAGTGATGAGCGAAGAGGATGTCGACCTCATCGCCGAATATGCCGACATCATGCAGGTCGGCACGCGCAGCATGGAAAACTACGCGCTGCTCGAAGCGCTTGGTCACTGCGGACGACCCGTGCTACTGAAGCGCGGCATGACGGCGACTCTCGAAGATCTTTTGCGCTCTGCGCAAGTGATCGCCATGGCAGGCAATTCTCAGGTCATCCTCTGCGAGCGCGGCATCCGCACCTTCGAAACTGCGACGCGCAACACGCTCGACATCGCCGCGGTACCTGTGCTGAAAACGGTGTCTCATCTACCGGTCATTGTGGATCCCAGCCATGCCGCGGGCGTTCGCGCTCTGGTCCCCGTTTTGTCGCGAGCCGCCGCGGTAGTGGGTGCCGACGGATTGATCGTGGAAGTCCATCCTTGCCCGGAAAAAGCGATGAGCGACGGCAACCAATCCCTGACCTTCGACGATTTCCGTCACATGATGAACGATCTCCAGCCTTACCTGGAACTTG
Organism: uncultured Acidobacteriaceae bacterium; assembly: GCA_963844525.1. Taxonomy (GTDB): domain Bacteria; phylum Acidobacteriota; class Terriglobia; order Terriglobales; family Acidobacteriaceae; genus Sulfotelmatobacter. The sequence continues at coordinate 140,225 of CAWJOM010000003.1, forward strand.
AGCAAGAGGGACGCCGACTGCGCCCGCAACTCCTCGCCGTTGGAGGAGTTGACTAGTGGCCCTGCGTCTCGTCTTAATTCCTGTGCTCTCGGCCGGCCTGCTGGCACTGTGTGCGCTTGTGCTTCCCAGGACGCCAATCGAGGCCTCGCCCGTAACCGATTCGCCGTCACTTCTCTATACAGTCGCGAAACATTACGAACCGCTGGCCTGGATGCGCGGCGCGGATCGCTTTCAATCGGGCGCCGCGATCTTCGTTCGCGATGCCGAAGGGAAGCATCCTCTGGTTCCGAACTTCGCAGCATCGGCCGACCCCGCAACGTCATTCAATGGTCAACGCGTGCTCTTCGCCGGGAAAAAGACTGCCGAGGACTCGTGGCAGATCTGGGAGATCGCGCTCACCGGCGGAGAACCGCTGCGTATCACTTCCGGCGGAGCAGATTGCATTCGGCCTCTCTATCTTCCTGAAGATCGCGTGGTGTATGCGCGAAAGATTGGCAGCCGATTTGTGCTCGAGGCTGTCGACCTGGACGGCGGCAAGCCGCTGGCGCTCACCTATGGCCCGGCGAATTACCTTCCGTCCGATGTTCTCCGCGATGGCCGTATCCTCTTCGAAGCCGCATACCCACTCGGCGCCGATGCTGTTCCTGAAATCTACACAGTCTATTCCGACGGCAGCGGAGTCGAGTCCTATCGCTGCGATCATGGCGCCGCGCGACACTCCGCGAAGCAAGTCACCTCAGGAGACATCGTCTTCGCATCAGTTCACGGCCTCGCCCGATTTACTTCCTCGAAGGCCCGCGAAGTCGGGGTTCCGGCTCCGGTCGGGCAGTACGCCGGCGAAGTCGTCGAGACGGCAGCGGGCGATTGGCTCTTGTCCTGGCGGTCCGAAGCGAAAGCTCCCTATCAATTGATGCGCTGGACTCCAGGCTCCCGCGCGCTCCAACCCGTCATATCGGAGCCAGACTCCGACACCGCGCAACCCGTGCTGATCTATGAGCACGCTGCCCCGAACCGTCATCCCTCCGGCCTTCACGACTGGCCGAACTCCAACCTGCTCTGCCTGAATGCCTACACGTCCAAATATCCCTTCGTCCCGGGGTCGATTCATTCGGTGCGCCTCTACACGCGCGATGGCGAGGGCATCCCTAAGTTGCTCGGCACCGCGCCGGTCGAGCGGGATGGATCCTTCTTTGTGCAAGTTCCCACCGAGCAGCCTCTGCAAATTGAACTCCTGGATGCGGTCGGGAAAAGTCTGAAGCGCGAGTCCGGATTCTTCTGGATGCGCCGCGGCGAACAACGGGGATGCGTCGGCTGCCACGCCGGGCCTGAGACTTCACCCGAGAATGCCGTGCCGATGACCTTGATGAAATCCACCACTCCAGCCGACTTGACCGGCGCAACCGCGCAGAACACTTCAGGAGGACACTAGGGTGACGAAACGGTTTCTTGGATTCCTCCTGCTCTCGACTTCATTGCTGGCGCAAACGCCGCAGGCGCCCGGCCCCGGCCCGATCCGCTTCGAGGATGCCACCGCAAAATCCGGCATTCAGTTCAAACATAGCTTCGGCGCGCAGGAACTCGGCTCATTACTCGAGAGCACCGGCTCCGGCTGCGTCTGGTTCGATTACAACAACGACGGACTCCCGGATCTCTACGTTGTCACCGGCAAGCCGCTCGAAGACGGCATGCACCCGTATCCTCTGAAACAGCCGCCGGCAACGCCCCCGCATAACCATCTTTACCGCAACAACGGCGACGGCACCTTCACCGACGTCACCGACACCGCCGGCGTGGCGGCCAACATCTACGGCACGGCGGCGATCGCGGCTGACTTCGACAATGACGGTTTCGTGGATCTACTTGTGACCGGCTACGGCCGCGCGATCCTTTACCGCAACAACGGCGATGGCACCTTCGAAGATGTCACCGCGAAAGCAGGCATCAAGGTTGACGGATGGTCCATCAGTTCCGCCTGGCTCGACTACGATCGCGACGGTTGCGTCGATCTATTCATTGGCCGCTACGTAAAGTTCGATCCCCAGTACCGCAACTTCTACCCGGCCGACAACTATCCCGGCCCGCTCGACTACGCCGCCGACACGAACCGCCTTTACCACAACAATTGCAACGGAACCTTTACCGATGTGACCGACAAGTCAGGAATCGGTGCCTTCAAAGGTCGCACCATGGGTGTCACGGCAGCCGACTTTGACGGCGACGGTTATCCCGACATTTATGTCGCCAACGACAAGACCGAGAACTTTCTATTTCGCAACAAGCGCGACGGCACGTTTGAAGAAGTCGCCAGCGATCTCGGAGTGGCATATGGCCAGAACGGCGAGAACACGTCGGCCATGGGGCCTGTCTTTGCCGACGTCGATGGAGACGGCCGCCTCGACCTCTGGGTGACGGATTCGAAGTACAACCGTCTGATGCGCAACGCCGGCGCGAATGGATTCGAAGATATCGGTCCTAGCTCCGGCATCTCGCAGGCGACAGCCCAGTACGTGAGCTGGGGCAGCGGCATCTACGACTTCGACAATGATGGCTGGCTCGACATTCTCGTCTTCCATGGCGGATTGATTCACCTCGTCCCGCAAGAGCAATCACTGTTTCGTGGCCTTGGCAACGGCAAATTCGCCGACGTGTCTCGCGAAGCCGGTCCAGTGCTCGACGTGAAGACCGTGTCGCGCGGCGCCTGCTTCGCTGACTATGACAACGACGGAAAAGTCGACGCCTTCGTCGTCAACCTGGGCGCTCCCGCGACGCTGCTTCATAACGTCACTCAGAGCAACAACCACTGGCTCGCCGTCAGGCTCAAAGGCAAGAAGAGTAACCGCGATGGCATTGGAGCGCGTGTGGAGTTAATCTCCGCTGGGCGCAGGCAGATCGCAGAGCGCAGCGCTGGATCTAGCTATCTGTCGCAGGACGACGGCCGTCTTCACTTTGGCCTGGGCGCCTCGACTAAGGCCGACAAACTTACTATCCGCTGGCCTACTGGACAAGAGCAAATTCTAGAAAATCTCTCCGTCGATCGCGTGCTCACAGTGGAGGAGCCGTAGATGACTGCGCGCGCGATATCGGCCACGACCTTTCGAAGGACGGTGAAGGTTACTGCCATTGTTGCCGTGGCTCTGCTGGCCATCGCGGCCGCACCGGCTGCGAAGCAGTCCGCCGCAACTCTGAAGGAACGGTACTTATCGCCGCTCGAAATGGTTTCTTCCTCCAACGGTCGTCTGCTCTACGTGGTTTGTCAGGACAGTGACGAAGTACGAGTCGTCGATGTGCGAACTAGCCAAGTCACTGGCGCCATCGCTGTCGGCCACATGCCCCGCGGAATTGCCATCTCGCCGGATGGCCATCAGTTGTTCGTTACGAATGCCTGGTCCGACACCGTGTCGATAATCGACACGGCATCCCAGCACGTCTCACAGACGCTGCCCACAGGAGCGGAACCGAGCGGCATCGTTTCCGACAGGGGTGGCACGACGCTCTACGTAGCCAACCGCTTGAGCGGCGACGTATCGGTGATCGATCTCAAAAGCGGGCAAGAAATAAAGCGGCTTCTGGCCGGCCGAGGTGCAAGCTACCTCGCGCTTTCTCCCGATGGGAAGTCGATTTATTGCACTCACATCTACCCAAATCCCGGGGCTTTTCGAAGCCAGCCTAATTCCGAGATCACCGTCATCGATACTGAGCGGCAGGTGGTCGTTGAGCGCAAGCCCCTGCGTAACGTAGCCGGCGTATTTCATGTCGCGATGTCGGCAGACGGGCGCCTCGGTGTAGCCGCGCAACTGCGGCCTAAGAATCTGATTCCCCTGGCGCACGTCGAGCACGGATGGGCCTTCGGCGACTCGCTGACCTTATTCGGTGACGATGTCGGAGGTACGGTTCAGATTCCGATCGACGAGCTCGACCGTTACTACGCTCTGCCTTGGGGAGTGGCCATCGCTCCTGACAAAGCAAAGATTTTCCTGACAACGGCCGGATCGCAGAGCGTCACAGTGATTGACGTCCCCAGCCTGCTGAAAACCGTGCGTGCGCGCCGCCAGCCGTTCGTCAATGATCTCTCGGCCTCGGCAGACTATGTTACGGCAAGAATTTTCGTCGGCCACAATCCGCGCGGCGTGCTGCTTTCGCCCGACGGCAAGCGTCTCTATGTCGCCAACCGCCTCGACGACAATATCGCCGTCATCGATACAAGCTCAAATAAAGTCACATCCACCATCGATCTTGGCGGACCGAAAAACGTTGACGCTCTCCGGCGCGGCGAGCGCCTCTTCTACACCGCCGACTTCGCTTTCCAGGGCCAGTTCGGCTGCGCCAATTGTCACCTTGATGCAACTATCGACGGCCTGCAATGGGACCTCGAGCCCGACGGATTCGGCAAAGACATCGTCGACAACCGGTCGCTCGAAAATCTGGCCGGGACCGAGCCCTTCAAATGGAATGGCGGCAACGCCGACATGCCCACCGAATGCGGCCCTCGCACCGAAAGGTTCTTTTTTCGTTCAGAGAGCTTCAATCAGCAGCAATTGACCGATATCGTGACGTTTGTTTACTCGCTTCCTTATCGCCCGAATCGTGCGCGCCATTCCAATGGCGATTTGACTCCCGCGCAGGAACGCGGCAAAGCAATCTTCGAGCGCACCACATACAAAAATGGCAGCCCGATCCCTGACTCGAATCAATGCGGCATCTGCCACAGCGGCCCCAAATACACCAACCAGAAGCAAATCGACGTCGGCACAGGCAAGCTCACGGACCGCTCACCTGTTATTGATGTCCCACAGCTTCCAATGTCGCCTATTCCGCGCCTTACCTGCACGATGGTTCGGCGCGATCGCTGGAAGAAATCTGGACCGTGTTCAACCCAAAGGATATGCACGGTGTGAGCAATGATCTCACCAAAGACGAATTGAACGACCTCATCGAGTATTTGAAAACGCTATGACGACGAAGTCTCCAAGTTATTGTCATCCTGAGCGGAGCCGCTCTTCAGCCGTAGCGAAGGCCTGTCCTGAGCGCAGTCGAAGGGATCTCCTGCTCCTCCTATTCTTGTTTTGTGTGCTGCTGCTGCCGCTACGAGGCTCGGCGCAGGACATGCCTCTTTTCCGCTGGGAAAACTTCACCACCGCGAATGGCCTGCCCGATAACCACGTCTTCTGCGTGCTGGTGGATGGCAAGCGCATCTGGGCCGGAACAGAAAACGGACTGGGCCTGTACGAAAACGGCAACTGGAAGGTCTTACGCCCCGTCGCGGATTCGAGGGAGCAGAGCCTGGCACACCGGCCGTGCTGTCCCTTGCGCTCGACAAACGCACCGGAGACGTGTGGGCTGGCACCATGGGCGGACTCAGTCGCATCTCGGCCGGGCGCATCGACACTTTTACTCAATTGAATTCAGGACTAAGCAACAACATCGTCTACGGGGTCGCGGTGTCTGGCGACTTCGTGTGGACGGCGACTGCCGCCGGGGCAAGCCGGCTGAACACGCGCACCGGACAATGGATCTGTTCAACAACCGCAACACCCCCATGTACGAAATCTGGACTTACGCTGTTAGCCCCGCCGAGGACAAGGTCTATTACGCCGTCTGGGGAGGCGGGGTGCTTGAGTATGACGTGAAGACCGAGCGCTGGAAAAACTACGACGATCCCGATGGCGAAACCGAAATGGTGGTGATGAAGGATCAAGGCCTGATCCACGAGATCACGACGTCGGTCAGCTATGTGAACAAGATCCTGTGGGTGGCCACCTATTTTGGCGCGAGCCGCTACGATGGACGTTACTGGCACAACTTCTTGCAGAAAGACAGCGGCCTCCCCAGCAACTTCATCAGCCAGATCAAGGGCATCGACGGAAATCGCGCCTGGTTTTCCACCGACAAGGGCTTGGCCTACTACGACGGCACAAACTGGGCGGTTTACCGTCCCGCGCTCGATACTCATAAGCCCGAAATGCTGGTGCGCGACGCTGCCGGCGCCGTCAAGAAGATTCCGGTGCAAAGTGCTCCGGCACACAACTACATCCTGGGCGCCGATTTTCAGGGGGACGACATCTGGGTCGCGACCGCCAAGGGATTAAGCCACGGCATTCGCCAGAAAAGTTTGCTTCAAACCGAACAAGCGTTGAGCACACACAAAGCTTCACGCCAGAAATGAATCCATCAGGAGCCAATCATATGAATGTTCAGGAATTATTCGCGGAAGTGGCCCCAGCCCCCGTAGTGAAGCGGGCTATTACCAATCACGCAGCTCTCAACGAAGCCTATGACTACGGTAGCGCCTTTTCCCGTGGTATGCGGATCGATCTCAACGGCCTTAGCATTCTGTTGATCTCGGGTACTGCCAGTATTGACGATGCCGGCATCACCGTTCACGCCGGCGATCTTCGCGCCCAGCTCCGGCGCACTTTTGACAACATTACGAAGCTGCTGGCCGCGGAAGGCGCGACCTGGCGCGACATTGTCCGCACCACTTGCTACCTGCGTGATATCGAACGCGACTACCAGGCCTTCAACGAGGAGCGCACTGCGTTCTATAAGGAGCAGCATCTCGGATCCACTGCCTGCTTCCACTGGTATTCAGGCGATCCTCTGCCGCCCTGATCTACTCATCGAAATCGAAGCGATCGCCATGTTCCGGCGCGAACTCCCCACGGAGTAATCCCATGCGCGCTCTGTTTGCTTCTGTGATCGTCGCCGTTCTGCTTGGATGTGCGGCTGCGGGCCAAACGTCCGCTCCATGCCTGAACGGCAAGAATCCGCCGGGCCGGCCTGCGTCTCGTTCGCTCAAGCCGTACACCGGCGCCCCAGAAGACTTGCGTCCGTTCTCGAAGTTCACAACTCCCTACTACGAGTACTATCAGGATCTCGTCGAGTACAACGGCGCGGCCCGCGACATCCCCGACCCCGACCTTAATAGTCTCGACGAGATTCGCATCGGTTTCCTCGCTCCACTCTACGACCATCCTGAACAAGTGCTCGGCAATCGCATGCTCAATGGCGCGCAGATGGCGATTGACGAGGCCAATGCCGAGGGAGGATATTGCGGCAAACCATTCAAAATTGTCACTCACAACGACTATGACAACTGGCAACAGAGCAGCCTTGCCAGTGCCGGCGTGGCGAAGGATTCGGCAATTTGGGGCTCTGCCTCCGACGACGCCGTCAGGATGATTTATGACGACAAGGTATGGGCCATGTTCGGCTCCATTAGTTCGGAATCCACGCACATCGCCCTTCGCCTGACGCTGAGAGCCGAGACTCCGCTGGTGAACAGTGCGTCCACCGATCCGACGATCCCCGAAACCATCATCCCCTGGTACTTCACCGATATTCAGGACGATCGCGAGCAAGGCTACACGCTGGCGCGTCACATCTATACCGAACTCGGATTCAAACGCGTCGCTCTGCTGCGTGTGAACGACCGCTATGGCCGGTTCGGAGTTCCGAAATTCCGGGACGCCTCCCGCCGCCTCGGCCATCCCGTTGTGATCGAGCAAAAGTTTCGGCCCGGCGATACCGACTTTCGCCATCAGCTACAGGTGATCGAAGATTCGCGCGTCGACGCGATTGTGCTTTGGACCGACATTGCTCCGGCTGCAATGATTTTGCGCCAGATGCAGGAACTCGGCATGAAGCAGCGCGTGTTCGGCAGTCATCGCACCATCGGCGACGAACTCATCAAGCTGGCTGGACCGGCAGCGGAAGGCTACGAAGCAGTGTATCCATACGACCCCACGCGCACTGACCCGCGCTGGCTGGACTTCAACGCACGCTACGAAGCGCGATTCCACGAAAAGCCCGATCACTTTGCTTCGCTCGCCTACGATCAGATGCAGATTCTGTTGAACGCCATCAGTCGCGCGGGTTTGAACCGGGGACGCATTCGCGATGCTTTGACCAGCATCGAAAGCTACAAAGGCGTCACCGGCGATATGGTTTTCGATCCCAACTGCAAGAACATCGCGCCCCTGTTCCTGGGACACGTGCACGGCGGGGCGATCCAATACCGGCCCATCACCATGGAGAAGCCCTACGCTCGAGTGGGCGAGAACGGTGTCCAATATGTGGGCCCCAAACAACTCGACGCGGTCTCGGGGAATCCGAAGATCGGCGTCCTCGGTCTGCGCGCTGACGAACTTGTACGTTCGCCCGAGGTCCTTCGCTGGTTGAACGCGTCCCGCACCGCGGGCAGGCCTTTCTCGTTGATCGCCGTTCCCTCCGAAACATCGTGGGGCAAAGCCTCCGACGACCTCGTGAATGCCATCTATAAGGACCACGTCCTGGCCCTGGTCGCTCTCGATCGCCCTTCCAGCCACCTTGCCGAACAGATTGCCGTGAAAGCTTTCGTTCCAGTCGTGGCCATTTCCTCGGACCTCGCTCTTACCTCGACCAACATTCCTTGGATCTTCCGCCTCCCCGAAGGAACTCCCCTTGAACAAGCTTTGCGATCCCTATCCGCGGCGATCGAACAGGTTGGACCGAACCGCGCCAGCATCCGTGAGTCTCTAGCCTCGGGAAAACCCCTGGCCGGGATCCGTTTTGACTCGACTGGAGAGCTTGCCAAATAGGGTTGGAAATCGACTCTGCAGGATCCATCCGTTCCCACCTTTTCTGAGAGAATAAGAGAAAGATGATGGACGGACGCTCCCCCAGAGTACGAGTAATTGACTCCCACACCGGTGGCGAGCCGACGCGACTGGTTGTTGGCGGCGGACCCGATCTCGGCTCCGGTCCATTGCCCGAGCGCTTGCAACGCTTTCGCAACGAGCACGACAGTTTTCGCTGCGCGGTTGTGAACGAGCCACGCGGTTCCGACGTGATGGTTGGCGCCCTCCTGTGTGCCCCCGTCGATCCCTCCTGTGCCGCCGGAGTCATCTTCTTTAATAATGTAGGATGTCTCGCCATGTGCGGACACGGTACCATCGGTCTCGTGGCTACCCTGTCTTACATGAAGCGGATCACACCCGGGGAGCACCGCATCGAGACTCCCGTGGGAACCGTGAGCGCCGTTCTTCACTCGAGCGGTGAGGTTACGGTAAACAACGTTGCCAGCTATCGCCTGGCCGCGAACGTGGAAGTGGATGTACCGCGCTATGGCAAAGTCTATGGTGATGTTGCCTGGGGAGGAAATTGGTTCTTCCTTGTGCGGGAACACCGCATGGACCTGTCACTCGTGAATCTCGAGGAACTGACGACCTTCACATGGTCCATTCGCCAGGCTTTGGGTCCGCAGGGAATCACGGGAGCCGGAGGCCAGGAGATCGACCACATCGAACTTTTCGGGCCTTCCAGCCTGCCCTCGGTCGACAGTAAGAATTTCGTACTCTGTCCCGGGAAGGCCTATGATCGTTCGCCATGCGGCACAGGAACGAGTGCTAAGCTCGCGTGCCTCTACGCTGATGGCAGAATCCGCGAAGGCCAGGTTTGGAAACAAGAGAGCATCGTCGGAAGTGTATTCGAAGGTACGGTCGCCGTCCGGGACGGCAAGGTTTATCCCAGCATCAAGGGCTCTGCCTTTGTAAATTCCGAGGCTGAGCTGGTGCTCGATCCGCAGGATCCATTCTGTATGGGGATTCGGGTGTGACGACGCGAATCAACCTCCACGAACTCCCAGAGCACTTCAAAAAAATCTTCGGCGATCGTCCCAGAATCTTTCGTGCTCCCGGACGCGTCAACCTGATCGGCGAACACACCGATTACAACGACGGCTTCGTCATGCCTGCTGCCGTTGGCTTCGCGATCTACCTGGCCATCGCTCCACGGCTCGACCGCAAACTGATGATCCGCTCCGAGGAATTTCCCGGCGATTTCGAATTCGACCTCGACCACTTGCCTGAGCACCGAACCGGCGCCTGGTGCGACTATGTTCTGGGAGTTGTCAGGGTCCTGCAGCAGCGTGGACACTACTTGCGCGGCGCGAACCTGCTGGTTCACGGCGAGGTCCCCATCGGCGCTGGACTCAGCTCATCGGCTGCCCTGGAAGTCGCGACCGCCCTCGCGATGACGACGATTGCTGGCATTCAGTTGCCTCTGCCCGATGTGGCGAAACTCTGCCAGTATGCGGAGAACAGCTTCGTCGGCGCCAAGGTCGGGATCATGGACCAGTTTGTCTCCTGCATGGGGAAAGCTGGGCACGCTTTTCTTCTCGACTGCCGTTCCCTCGAATTTCAGTTCGCGCCCATTCCGGCGGGCGTCCGTCTCGTGGTCTGCAACACCATGGTCAAGCACGACCACTCTACGGGAGCCTACAACGCTCGTCGCGAAGAATGCGAAGAAGGGGTGCGATGGTTCGCGCAGTGGAATCCGGCCATCCACGCGTTACGCGACGTTTCCATCGAGTTACTGGAGCAGCATGTCCACGACCTTCCGCCCACGATCGCCAAGCGCTGTTCCCACGTCGTCCGTGAAAACCAGCGAACCCTCGACGCGGCCCGCGCTCTCACCGACGGAGATCTGCTTCGAGTAGGAGAGTTGATGCGCGAGTCGCACGAAAGCTTGCGGGACCTCTACGAAGTCAGTTGCCGCGAGCTCGACATCATGGTTGATGCCGCCGAAGGATTGGTGGGCTTTGTCGGTGGCCGCATGACCGGAGGCGGCTTCGGCGGATGCACGGTGAATCTGGTGCGCGAAGAGAATGCCGAAGCCTTCGCGCAGCAGATCGCCGAACGCTATCGAAAGGCAACGGGTATCATCTCTCCCATTTACCTCTGCACAGCGGAAGATGGAGCCGCCGAGCTTAGCTAGAGCTTGTCTCGACGTTCGGCGACCACCCCTGCAGCTTGACCAGCCAGTCCGCGGGTTCTGGCAAAATTGCGAACTTCGGCAGCTCTCCCCGCACCATCGCCACTTCATCGCAACAATGAAAGCGCGGGCATGCGTGGCAGTCCTTGTAGATCTTGTCGGGGAGATCCTCTCGTTGAGCCACGGAGAAGCCCTGGCCGGCGAAGAAGTCGGGCCTGCGCGTGAACAGGCAAATACAATCCACGCGATGACGCTTCGCCTCAGCCAACAAAGATTTCACGAGCCGTCCACCGCCGCCCTTGCCCTGGGCCCACGGCACCACCGTAATCGACCGAATCTCGGCCAGATGTGTGCCGTAAAGGTGCAGCGCGCCGCAGCCGATGATGCTTCCTTCGTCTTCAAGGACCACAAAATCCCTGACGTTCTCACAAATCTCCGGCAGCGTGCGCGGTAGCAACGTGCCGTCGCCGGAGTATCCCGCGATCAATTCATGAATCTGTTGTGCGTCCGGCAAAATGGCTTTACGCGTGCGCATGGGCCTCCTCGCGAAGAGACTCGATCCTCTTCCTGGTAACGCTGATGGCATGCCGCACCCGGCTGGAAGCAGTTCCGCCGGGAACATCGTGAACTGCCAGTACAGAAGCCAGCTTCAAAGACTGATAGAAATCCTGATCGAACGCTGGACTCAACGCTTTCAGTTCGTCGAGGCGCAAGTCCTGGAGTTCGCAAGCGCGCTCCAGACAAAGCTGTACCGCTTTGCCGATCCGCTCATGCGCAATCCTGGATGGAACGCCGCGCTGCACCAGATATGTCGCACCCGCCCACGCGTTCATGAATCCTGACTCTGCGGCTTCCAGCATCCGCTCCCGATTGAATTCCACCGCCTTCATCCATCCTGTTACGAGCGGCAACATCTGCAGCAGCGTGTCCGACGCGCCAAACAATGGCTCCTGAGTTTCCTGTAGGTCCTTGTTGTACGCCAACGGCAAGCCCTTCACCGCAACCATCAGCGCGGTCGCATATCCCAGCACGCGCCCGCTCTTGCCTCTGACTAACTCCAGCAGGTCTGGATTTTTCTTTTGAGGCATCGCGCTGCTCCCTGTGGAGTAAGCCTCCGGCAAAATCAGAAAGCTGTATTCCTGCGATGAAAACAGGATCATCTCTTCCGCCCAGCGGCTCAAATGGATCGCGAGCAACGACAGTCCATTGACGAACTCGAGCACAAAGTCGCGATCACTGGTCGCGTCGATGCTGTTGGCTGTTGCACCGTGAAATCCAAGAGTGTCGGCCATCAGCGCCCGATCCAACACCAGGGTCGCGCCGGCAACCGCACCCGATCCCAACGGACAAACATTGAGCCGCTTTCTGCAGTCCGCGAGCCGTTCCGCATCCCGCAGAAACATCTCGACATACGCCAGCAGCCAGTGGCCGATCAGCACAGGCTCAGCCCGCTGTAGATGCGTATACGCCGGCATGGCGGCATCCGCTGCCTGCTCCGCGCGATCCGCAATCATGGTGCACAGTTCGGCCAGTTCGTGCCGCAACTGGTCAATCGTCGCCCGCACGTACAACCGCAAATCCGTCGCGATCTGCTCGTTGCGACTGCGTCCGCTGTGCAGTTTGTATCCCGTCTCCCCAATCAAAACCACCAGCTGTTTCTCGACGAAGTGATGTACATCTTCGGCTTCTTCGTCTTCGAGAAACGCCGGCGACGCCAGTGCCTTCTCGCCGATCTGTCGCAGGCCCTGCAGAATGCTGATCAATTCATCGGACGACAGAACGCCGGCCCCCTTCAGCGCCCGAGCGTGCGCATTGCTGGCGGCGAGTTCGTACTTCAACAACCGCCGGTCAAAGCCGAACGATCGCTGCCAGCGCTCAAAATCAGGGTCCAGCGGTTGCCGGAACCTCCCGGACCACATCTTCATCGCGCGACCTCCACGCGAGCGCGTGCCCGGGACCGCGACGGCAGGCCGAGAATGCGAATAAATCCGGCCGCATCTTTCTGGTCGTAGCTGTCGCCCATCGTGAACGAGGAAAGATCCGTTCGGTAGAGTGAATTCTCCGACTCGCGGCTGACCACGGAAACATTTCCCTTATAGAGAGACAGCGTGGTGCTGCCCGTCATTTCTTTCTGCGTGCTCTCCACGAAAGCATCCAGCGCCTCGCGCAGCGGCGTGAACCACAATCCGAAATAGACCATCTCGGCATACTTCAACCCGATGTGCTGTTTGAAATGCGCTACCTCACGCTCCAGGCACAACGCCTCGAGTTCGCGATGCGCCGCAATCAGCAGCGTGCCGCCCGGAGTCTCGTAGCATCCTCGCGACTTCATTCCGACAAAACGATTCTCGACCAGGTCGATCCGCCCGATTGCGTTTCGCGCCCCAATCTCGTTCAGCAATTCGACCAGCGACACGGGATCCATTTCCATTCCATTAACGGAAAAGGGGACTCCTTTCACGAAGCCGATCCGCACCTGTTCCTCTTTGTCCGGCGCTTCCTGCGGCGAGCGCGTGATTTGCCAAGTCGTCGCCAAAGGCGCGTTTCCCGCGTCCTCCAACTCACCGCCTTCGTGGCTGATGTGCCAAAGGTTCCGGTCGCGGCTGTGAATCTTCTCGCGGCTCGCGGCCACCGGAATCCCGTGCTGCTCAGCGTAATCCAGGCAGTCCTCTCGCGACTTCAACGTCCACTCCCGCCATGGCGCAATGATCTTCAACTCCGGAGCCAGCGCCTGATAGGTCAGCTCAAACCGCACCTGGTCATTGCCTTTGCCCGTGCATCCGTGAGAAACAGCCGTTGCACCTTCGCGCAACGCCACTTCCACTTGATGCTTCGCAATCACTGGACGCGCCAGCGACGTCCCCAGCAGATACTTGTGTTCGTACACCGCTCCAGCCTTGAGAGCAGGGAACACGTATCCCGTCAGAAACTCTTCTCGCAGATCCTCCACAACGACCTTGCTGGCGCCGGTCGCATAAGCTTTCTCGACTACAGCTTCAATGTCATCTCCCTGGCCCACGTCGCCCACCATGGCGATGACGTCGTAGGAATAGTTCTCCTTCAACCACGGAATAATGATCGACGTGTCCAACCCACCGGAATAAGCGAGAACAACTTTCTCAGGCATGAGCGCTCCTAACGGGCAGACGCACAGCGCCGCCCAGCAATAAATAAAGAATGGATTTCTGAACGTGCAGCCGGTTTTCCGCCTGCTCAAAGATGACCGAATTGTCGGAGTCCATCACCTCATCGGTGACTTCCTCGCCGCGATGTGCCGGAAGGCAGTGCATGAAAGCCGCAGGGGATGCAGCCTCCGCCATCAACTGCCGGTTCACCTGATACGGCTGGAAAATCTCCGACCGCTGGGCTGCTTCGTTTTCCTGCCCCATGCTGGCCCACGCGTCGGTGTAAACCGCATCCACTCCGGCAACCGCCGCATGTGGATCGATGAGCAACTCGATGGACGCGCCCGTCTCCTTTGCAATCTTCCGCGCATCGGCGACGATCTGCGGATTCGGCCCATATCCCTTTGGCGTCGCGATTCGGATCGAAGACCCAATGCACGCACACGTGAGCAACAGGGAATGCGCGACATTGTTCCCGTCCCCAATGTAAGCCAGCGTGATCTTCCTGAGATCGCCAAACCGCTCCTGCAGCGTGAAGTAATCCGCCAGTGCCTGGCACGGATGCTCAAGGTCACTCAGTGCATTAATCACGGGAACGGACGCATAACGCGCCATGCCCTCGATTGTCTCCTGCGCGAACGTCCGCAGCACGATCACGTCCACCCAGCGCTCCAGATTGTGCGCAATGTCGCTCAGCGTCTCGCGCGCATCCAGACGGCTTTGCGATTGATCCACGAACATCGCAGTCCCGCCCAGGCTCGTCATTCCTGCCTCGAAGGTAAGCCGTGTCCGGAGCGAAGGCTTCTCGAAGAACATCACCATCTGTTTCCCCGCCATGGAACGCTGAAACACAGACGGACGGGACTTCATGAGTTCCGCCAGATGCAGTACGGCCTGAACCCCTTGCGGTCCAAGATCGCGCGTCGATACCAAATCCGGGCACCAGAAGGTGCTGGGAAATGTTTCCGGCACCGACGGCGCCGGTACTCTGCTGGGCAATGGACTGTTCAACTCTGACTCCTGTCTTGAACCTTCGTTCCTGAACTCACGCACAGGTCACTTCTGTTCCAGAATTCAATTTCATGTGATAGAACTGCGGCAAAGACTCCGCCTCCGCCGCCGGCAAAATTCGCACCCGGCCAACACCCTGTTTCAGCGCCTGCTTGCAAGCTTCCAGTTTCGGCAGCATGCCTCCGCTGACGATCGATCCCTCCACCATGTCCTGCGCCTGCTTCGTGCTCAGCCACGGAATCACCGTTCCTTCCGCATCTTTCACTCCCGGTACGTCGGTAAGGAAAATGAGCGCATTCGCGTGACACGCTGCGGCGCACGCGGCCGCCATCTCGTCGGCATTTACGTTGTAATACTCGCCGTCTGCTCCCAGAGCGAGCGATGCCAGCACAGGAATTCCTCCCTGCTGCCACAGCGCCTCAATCCAGCACGGTTCCGCAAAACAGATTTCGCCGACAAATCCCACATCGTTGCCCTGAACATGTTTCCGCCGTGCCCGGAACGTCATGCCATCGCCGCCGCAGAATCCGATCGCAGGCATGCCCGCTGCTTGAATCGCTGCGACGAGTTTCTTGTTGACCATGCCGCCCAGCACCATCAGAGCTACGTCACGAGTTTCTGCGTCGGTCACGCGCAGTCCGCCGATGAACTCGCTCTGCTTTCCGAGTTGCTTCAAAACCCGTGTCAGCGCGCTCCCGCCGCCGTGAACGACGACGACGCGGTGTCCATCCTGTGCCAGTTCGGCCACCGCGCGAGCGCACTTGCGCAGCGTGACGGCATCCTCGAGTGCGGCTCCTCCGATTTTGACTACGATAATCACTGCAGTCCCTCTTCCTCCGGCCACCCGTACATCAGATTCATGTTCTGCACCGCCTGGCCGGCTGCCCCTTTCAGCAGGTTGTCGATGCAGGAAATCAACACCAGCCGCCGTCCATCCTCCGCCAGACAGAAACCCAGATCGCAGTAGTTCGTCTGCAGCGAAAACTGTACCTGCGGAAGCTTGGGTGTCTGAAACACGCGCACCCAATGCTTGCCCGAATAAAAATTCCGAAAGCACGATTCCACTTCCAGCGGAGTCATCTTCTGGTTGAGGTTCAAATAAATCGTCGAGAGGATTCCGCGTGGAATCGGGAGCAGGTGTGGCGTAAAGATTAGTTCCTCGCCGCCCAGCGCGAGTTGCTCGACAATCTCGCCCACATGCCGGTGGCTGAACACAGAATAAGCAGACAAATTGTCAGCCACCGAAACAAAATGCGTCTTCGCCGTGGGCTCCTTTCCCGCACCGGACACGCCCGACTTCGAATCGGAGATGATCCCGTGCTCCCGATCGACGACTCCCGCCTTGAGCAATGGCGCCAGAGCCAGAATTACCGATGTCGCGTAGCATCCCGGGTTCGCCACCAGAGTGGCGTTGGCCAGGCGGTCGCCATTCAGCTCCGGCAATCCATAAACTGCCTTCTCGGTCAGCTCCGCCGCCGAGACGGCATCCGAGTCCTGAAAGTTGTAGATCGCCCGGTGCTGTTCCTGTTTCAACCGCCATGCGCCGCTCAGATCGATCACGCGCAGGCCATGTGATAACGCCTCCGGCACAAGCGCTCGCGAAGCCTCGTGTGGCGTAGCCAGAAACAGCAACTCGACTCCCTGTTGCTTTATCTTCGGCCACGACAGAGCATGCAGCGGGTAGCCGCCGTTCCCCGAAAGCGCCGGAAACACATCTGCCAAGTCCGAAGCAACGTCCGAAGCCCCGCCATTGTCTGCCGACCGCCGCAGCAGAGTTGGCTTTTCCAGTCGCGGGTGACGCAGGAGAATCCGCGTCAACTCAAGGCCGGAATAGCCAGTCGCTCCCAACACCGCGGTCTTGAGCTTTCCCGTCATCTAATTCAGCATTTCCTCGATGCGGCCTGCCAGCTTCCGCGCATCATCCTTGTCGGGACACACAATCAGGATGGTGTCGTCGCCGGCAATCGTTCCCACCACCTCGGACCAATCAGCTTCATCCAGCGCCGCGGCCACGGGTTGCGCGCTGCCCACTATAGTCTTGATCACCAGCTGGTTCTGGGCCGAGCGAATGTCGAGCACAAACTCGCGCACCAATCGCGAAACTGGAGGCAATGCAATCCCCGCCGCGTTCTCGCCCTGGGGCAGGGAATACCCGTGGGAGGTCTTGCTCAGATTCAGATCGCGAATGTCCCGCGACAAAGTTGCCTGTCCGACCTTGAATCCGCGCTTGCGCAGGAGCCGCTGAAGGTCCTCCTGGCTGGCGATCGTCCCGTGCTTCAGCACATCCAGGACCGCCCGTTGCCGCAGTGTTTTATTCATAATGAATAAATATGCACTCTAATGCATAAATATGTTTCTATCTTACGGCCCCCTCCTCAAATGTCAAGGAAAAAGGTCCCTCCCGCTTATCTTTGGAAGGCCGAAATGAGCAGGCAATCGTGACGCATGCTTGGTCCGAGATCAATCGGACGCGGAAAGTGCAAAGCCTGGACTACTGAGGGCTCTAAGGGATCCTCCGTTAATGCTGGCCTTGGTGATCCTTCGTGTCCTTGGTGGTTAATGGTCTTGCTCTTGGCGCGAAGAAGGGCCCGCTAACCCGCCGGAATAAGCGCGCAGCCAACCCCGCCGCTTGGTAGACTACTTCGCGGTCTCGAAGCCGGCCTGATCCGGCACCGGAGATGCGAATGAACCAGAAGCCATCCTTGATAGCGGAGTTGATCGCGGAATTCCTGGGAACCTTTGTGCTGATCCTGCTGGGCACAGGTGTGATCGCCATGGTCGTGCTCTTTCCCTCAAAGAATCCGGGAGAAACGATTCACGGTGGCTTCACCAACATCACATTGGCTTGGGGACTCGGCGTGACGATGGGAATTGTTGTCGCCGGCAAAATTTCCGGCGCGCACCTTAATCCCGCCGTGACCCTGGCGCTCGCCGTCTTCCGGGGCTTTTCGTGGCTTAAGGTGCTGCCTTATTCCATTGCCCAGACCGCGGGAGCATTTGCCGCTGCCGCCGTTGTGTATTGGAATTATCTGCCTGCGTTCCGGCAGTCCGACCCGCAACTGGACCACACCGCCGGAGTCTTCACGACATTTCCTGCCTTCCCCGCGGTCATGCAGGCCGGCTTTCTGGATCAACTCATCGGCACCGGCTTGCTGGTCCTTCTCATCTTCGCGATCGCCGACGAATTCGATACACCTTCAGGCGCGAACCTCGCACCTTTTGCGGTTGGACTAGTCGTCGTCGCCATCGGCATGAGCTTCGGCGGGATGCATGGCTACGCCATCAATCCAGCTCGCGACTTCGGACCTCGCCTCTTCACCGTGGTCGCCGGATTTCGCAACAACGGCCTCACAGACGGCACTCACGCCTGGTGGATCCCCATCGTCGCTCCGCTCCTGGGAGGCTTGATCGGCGCCGCCCTCTACGACTTCGGCATCCGCCGCTTCCTGCGGCCAAGCTGAAGAAGCCTTTGCACGCCGGATTCAGAGGAGGAGATTGGAGGAGCAATCGTGCAATACGTTCTAGCCCTCGATCAGGGCACCACCAGTTCTCGCGCGCTCCTGTTCGATCGCCAGGGAACTGTTTGCGCGGTCGCTCAACGCGAATTCGAGCAGATCTTCCCTCAGCCCGGATGGGTCGAGCATAATCCCGAACAGATTGCGTCGTCTCAAATCGCAGTGGCCCGCGAAGCCTTGGGGCAGGGCAACTGGCAGCCGAGCGACGTGCCCGCAATCGGCATCGCGAACCAGCGTGAGACCACAATCGTATGGAATCGCGAGACCGGGCAGCCCGTTTACAACGCGATTGTCTGGCAAGATCGACGCACTGCGGATTTCTGTGAGCGCCTCAGAAGCGAAGGCCACGCTCCCCTCATCCAGCAGCGCACCGGCCTGCCGATCGATTCCTATTTCTCCGCCAGCAAGATCTCGTGGATACTGGAAAACGTTCCCGGCGCGCGCCGTGACGCCGAAGCGGGCAAACTCGCCTTCGGCACAGTCGACACCTGGCTCCTATGGAAACTCACGAACGGCCGGCTGCACGCGACCGACGCCAGCAACGCCTCCCGCACCATGCTCCTCAACATCCACACAGGCGCCTGGGACCACGAACTTCTCGCCCTCTTTCACGTTCCCATCTCAATGATGCCCGCCGTGCGTTCTTCCAGCGAGATCTACAGTGAAGTGCGCGAAGTGAAGGGCCTCGACGGTATTCCTCTCGCCGGCATTGCCGGCGACCAGCAAGCAGCCCTCTTCGGCCAGCGATGCATCCGTCCGGGCCTCACCAAGAACACCTATGGCACTGGATGTTTCATGCTTCAGAACACGGGCTGCCGCGCGGTGCCGTCCTCGAATCGCCTCGTCACAACCATTGCGTGGAAGCTAGGCAACGCGACCGAGTACGCGCTCGAGGGCAGTGTCTTCGTGGGTGGCGCAGCTGTTCAGTGGCTGCGCGACGGACTCGGCTTGATCCGCCGCTCCGAAGAAGTCGAGGCGCTGGCCAACTCCGTGCCCGACAACGGCGGTGTCTACTTCGTGCCGGCATTCGTTGGATTGGGAGCCCCACACTGGGATTCCTACGCGCGCGGATCGATGTTTGGACTCACGCGTGGCACCGCCGCCGGCCACCTCGCCCGTGCTGCGCTCGAGAGCATTGCCTACCAGGTTGCCGACTTGCTCGACGCCATGCGCCTCGATTCCGGCGACTCCGTGCAGGAACTGCGCGTCGATGGCGGAGCCGCCGCCAACGACAGCCTCATGCAATTTCAGGCGGACATCTTAGGAGTGCCGGTCCTTCGTCCGGCGGTGACGGAAACTACGGCGCTAGGAGCCGCATACCTTGCCGGGCTAGCGGTCGGATTTTGGAAGAAGGATCTGAATACCGCGGCCACGACGAAAGATCGCCGCTTCGAACCTCACATGCCCGCACCGCAAGCCCGCAATTTGCGGAACCGCTGGAACGAAGCAGTCGCAAGATCCAAAAACTGGGAGTCAGGATCGTTAGAGGTTGCGAAGTAGCGCCGGCATCCTCCCGGCTGTCCAGTAGGCGTCCCGCCCCGCTGCCCGTATGCTAAGAAAAGGCCTCAAGGTTCGACCGAGAACACCGCCCCCTTAGTAATCGGAGGCAGCGTAAATGTGACGCTATCTCCGTGCCGAATCCCCTTCACCACCTGCGCCTCTCCGAGAAAAGGAAGAAAGACTGCCTTCCCGTCGCCCTTCGAGCCAACGGTGATCTCCACGCCCGCCTGCGGCGTCTGCACAGGATTCGATCCCCCAATCAGCCCCGTAAAATTCGCCAGGAAAACGTTGACGTTCCCGTCGGGTGTGCGCGCGGTCGACGTGGCCACATGCGGCCCAGCCGTAACCTGGACCGCCTTTCCACCGTGCAGAGCGTCAAAGAATGTCTTCTGGGAATCCGGAGAAGCGCCCTCAAAATCCTTTTCCAGAGCTGCGTTATAGGCGCGCCCCGGGCAATCGGCAAACCGCACCACGCCCTGCGCACTGTCAATCCCCGTGGCGTCCGTCCCCGTGATCACGAGCGCATTTCCCTTCGCCGCAAAGCTCTTCATCCAAGTCTTCTCGCTGTCATTCAGCACGCGCACATCTGGCAGAACCAGCGTCTTGCCGTGGAAATCCGCCAGCGTTCTCGGTGTCACGATCTGAAACTCAAGGTGCTTCTGCATCAGCAGAATCAGAATCCCACGGTAGGACGCAATGAAATCCTCGGCATAAAAATTCCGCGTCTCCGGCGAAAAGTAAACGCCAATCGGATCGACCGGTGATCGCGGCAGGTAGAACGTCTTCTCATGCGCTTGAATCCAATCAAAGATCTTCTTCCGCGTCTCCAGATCATTCGACCCCGCCATCGAATGTCCCGGAGCGTCCCAGAAATTCGCGCCCGCCATAATTTGCGACATCGCCAGGTTCATCATCGACTCGCGAATCATGGCCTCGCTCCCCACCTTCTTCTTGCCATCCCACGAGTAGTTCAGAATCCAGGTGGCCTTCCCCTGCGCGAACGCGCGAAACGAATGCATGCCCACCTGGTAGCGAAACCAGTCCAGCGGCTTCCGCCCGGACGCCATGTGGTCGCCTTCGCCAAATTCGTACTCGTGCGCAATCGCATCGACCACCCCATAGAGGCTATAAACATCAGCCCCCACGCGCACGGCTTCCGCTTCAATCCCAGGATAGATTTCAGGAATCGTCTTGATCTTCGGATTCACCGCCTTCGCCGTGTGGTCAATCTCACTCAGGAAGTCGGTAAAGGTCTGAATCCTGAACGTCACCCACTTGCGGAATGCCGGATCCGAAAAGTCTCCCAGCTTCAAATCATGCTTCGCGTCAAGCCCGGTCTGCTGCTTGAACGCCGCGACCGTGTAGTCATCGAAACTGGCCCATGTGTTTTCCCAGCCATCGAAGTGCGTCATCCAATACGGAATATCAATATAGATGCCGTCGATGCCTGTCCCGGCAATCTGCCGCACGCGCTCCATATAGGTCTTGCGCCACTCCGTCGCATATGGACTGACCCACACGTCCTCGTCGCCTGGCCGAATCCAGAACGCCGATCCGCCTCCAAAAATCGCCGGCTCGCCCGTGATCTTGCGCTGCACCCAGTCGGGATGATCCTTGGCCAGCGTATGCGGCACCTTATCGCCATGCGCTGTGATGCACTCGGTCCCCGCAATGTAAACGAACGCGTAGTTGCCGGCCTGGTGCGCGGCCTCAGCCACCTCGCGAATCGCTCTCAGCTTCTCTTCTGGATTGAGAAAGCTTTCGTAGCGCCCGGGAATGTCGTTGTCGACTTCAATCCCAAAAACATTGCTGGCCTGCGCCTTGCGGACGATCTCCTGCGCATCGCCACCCTTCAATCCATACGCGCCGATGCGGACGTAGTTGGTCCAACTCTGGTTGGTCCAGTTTTGTTTTTCGGTATCAGGCGCCGCGACCAGCCCCAGCGCGAATAAGAACAAGGAGAGAAATGCAATTAGAGCTTTGCGGGTCATATCCACCCCTGAATCTGGATTCACCGACAGGATCTACTCTGGCCGGATCAAGTCGCACATATCCCTGCGCGCTGAACGGCAAGGTCCTTCGCGTCTACGATTTGAGCAGGCTCTTTTAGAACTCGAATCAGAACTCGAATCTCAATCCAAACTGGAAGGATCGCGGATTTTCCCCTGGCGCGTCGCTCGTAACGGTGCCGAAGAGCGAATCTCCTACGGCCGAATTCGGCTGTCCAAAGCGCGGGTGATTGGTGAAGTTGAACATCTCCGCCCGCACCTCGATCCGCATGCCTTCTTTCGGCACGAAAGACTTGTAAATACTCAGATCCGCGTTGTGGATGCCGTCGACGCGCAGCCCGGAAAAGTACCGGGGAGCGTTCCCGGGCGTCTGGTCGCCGGGGTCGCCAAAGCAGTTGCTGTTCAGATAGGCGTCAGGATTTTCATTCTGCCAAGTCAAGGCGGCGGAGTGCACGCTCGTTCCCGTCTTAAATTGCGAGCATAAAACTTCGGGTCGCTGTGTGCCGTTCGCCAGGCGCGCGTTGGACATGCCGAGGGCCATCGGTTGTCCCGATTGCTGGGTGATGATCGTCGCCAGCGACCAGCCTCCTATGACAGCGTCGAGCGCCCGGTTCATATTCCCGCCGATCCATTGGTTGCGCCCAATGGGTAGATCCACGACCACGGCCAGCGCCAGTCGCTGGGGCGTGTCGTTGCCCCCAATGCTGTGTTCCAGGTTCAGGCGATCCAGTTGTTGCGGAATGCCCGCCCCGAGAGCACCTACCCAATTGTTCCTGCCCGCCGACGAATCGTCGGTGGACTTCGAGATCGTGTAGCTGCCCTCAAAACTGATGTTGTGCGTGGTGCGCTTCTGGAAGCGAACCTGCAACGCGTTGTACCAGGAACTGGCTTCCTCCAACATCAGCGCTTCAAAGTCACCGTTGAATTGCGGGTACTGGTTCAACAGCGTCCCCAAGGGGAGGGTTCCGCTCGGATCACCGTAATTTGAATTGGGCTCGTTGAAACAGGGATGGCTCGCCGAAGGAGCGCAGCCCGCGGTGAACATCGAGAAAAACGGGTTGCCCACTGTGGGTCTGAAGAAAGTTGCTGACGCAGCTACCCCCATGCAATTCGTATCCGTCGGAGTTACCGCCGCAGTAACCTGGGCCAGCAAACTCGAAGGGATGAAAGAGCGATTGTTGGTGCCGGCCCAAGGCAGATGCGTACTTCGGTTGGCGGAGTAGTCCACGCCGAGCACGATCTGACTGGGGAGCATCCGCTGGATTCCCAGATTCCACATGTAAATGTTGGCGTCTCGCGCCGCCGTCGTGCCCAGATCGTTCGGGTTCTGGTAACCCCAGTTCGCAAACTGGCCGTACTGCGTACCCTGCGGACCGGTAAAGCCCGCCGGAAACGGATTCGTCAGGGTCGCGGATTGAGAGTCGAAATTGTTGTTCGTGAAAAATATGTTCGCCGTTTTGCGGAACGCCGAGCCGGGATACTGGAAGTTTGTGGCCGGACTCATTCCGAAATAGATACCCGCCCCGCCCCGCACCACCGTTTGCGAATCGAGTTGCCACGAGAATCCCACCCTTGGCCCAAGGTCTTTCCAGTAGGTCGGAATCGTCCTCATACTCGACGTCGGGAATTGGGTTGTGCCCAGCACCTGTTGCGACGCAGGATAGTTGAGCCCATAGCTCTGCATCTGCCCCTGCACACTCATGGCTCCTGCCTCGGCGCAGCGGCCGGCAGGCTGGTTAGGTCGAGATTCACGCCACTATTCGCATTGAAATTACTGAACTCGATCTGGTTGCCGCGCGACGTGTAAGGCGAACTCCATTGGTAACGCAAGCCCAGATTGACCGTCAGTTTCGGTGTTACCTTCCAGTCATCTTGGACATAGAACCCTGTCTCCATCGACTTGTTCGCGACCGAAGGCGTCACCACCAGTTGGCTGGAGGCGTTGACATTATCGCCATAGCCAAAAGCGAGGCTAGCATAGGGATTGCCGGTGGTGATCGTCTGGACATTGTCGGGATTGCTGCAGTCGTTATTGGTGCAAATCTGCGTGGTGTCGCTGTTCGGATTCGGCGACGTCACGTTATCCGTGAAGGTCATGTATCCGGTCGGGTAGTTCGGTTGCCAGAAATTGTTGTAGAAAAGTCTCTGCTCGCCGCCGACCTTAATCAGATGCGCCCCTTTGGAAATCACCAACTGCGTGGAGTAACTGAGCAGGGTGTGCGCAAAGCTGGTGTTAATGCAGCACTGGTCGTAAAGATTGGTCCAAGGCAAATTTCCCTGCATCAGAAACGTAGGCATCTTGTCGATGCCGTTGGCCGTTTGGAACACCGAAGGCAATCCCTGGACACCCGACGGGAGCGAAGCGTTGAAACTGGAAATCGTCGGGATACTCGGGACTGAGAGTTCGTGTACCCGATCAACCGCAATGTGGTTCGTCCAGATCGTCCGCGGGTTGATGGTCCATGTGTATTCCAGCGCAGCGTTTTGCGCCACCGTCACTCCGCTCTCGATTCCGTCATTATCGAACCCGTCGCCCAGGGTCAGCGGAGTCGTGTAGTTGTACCAACCCCGGCTGTAGCGGCCGCTGATGCGATTCCGGTCGTTGATCTGGTGGTCGATCTTGATGTCGAACTGGTAATCCGGCGCATTCGATAGCACCGTGTAGTTGTAGTTGTTGAATTCGTTCCCGTTGCTTGGTGTCGGATAGAGATTGAGCACGGCCATGCCGATGGGATCCTGCTCTGCTCGGCTGGGATTACCCCTCCCGCCTGCACGAGCGGACGGCACAACGGCCGGGTAATGCCGGACGCCGGGCACTGAACAAGCGACTGCTTCGGGTCGTAAATCGGGTTCTGCAGTCCCGAGAAATCACCTTGCCGTTCCGCCAGCGTCGGTACGGTTGCAACTCCGCTGGACGCGCTGGAACTTCGCACTTTCTCGAAATCCACGAAAAAGAATGTACGGTTCTTGATGATCGGCCCCCCTACCGAAAAGCCGTACTGATCGCGCTTGCTGTCTGGCTTTGGATTGGGCACGGTGCTACCGTAGCTGAACTCGGGATTAAAGAAATCGCGAGCATTCAACCCCGCGCGCTGCAGGAAATACCAGCCGCTGCCGTGGAACTTATCCGTTCCGCTCTTCATCACCATGTTGACCACGGTGCCGCCGTTGTTGCCGAACTCGGCCGAGAAGCTGTTGTTCTGTACCTTCATTTCCTGCATGCCCTCGACCAGCGGCTCGTAGTAAACGTTCGAATTCCCTCCCTCACCTTGTTCGGGCGCGCTGATCAGGGCGCCATCCAACCGTATCTCTGCAGTCGCGTTGCGCTGCCCGTTGGAAGTGAAGTTTGTTCCCGACGGATAGTTGTCACCGGTGCCTGACCCCGCGACCTCGGTCACGCCCGCCGCCAGAAACGTCAGGCCAAAGAAGCTGCGGTTGGCCAGGGGGAGTTCTTTCACGTATTCGCTGCTGATGTTCGTGCCCAGGGTCGCGCTCTCGGTGTCCAGCAACGGAGCCGCGGCACTGACCTCCATCGTCTCGTTCACGCCCAGGGGATGCAGCACAAAGTCGACCGACGTCTGCTGGTCGACCTGCAGAACGACGTTCGTTCTTTCCACCACGCGAAAGCCGGTTACCTGCGCCTTCACCGAGTAGGCGGCAGGACGCAATCCCGTAAAGAAATACTCGCCGTGCTCGTCGCTATGCGCGGTCTCCACAATGTTCGTAGCCACATTGGTGATGGTGACGGTTGCGTTCGCCATGACCGCCCCAGTCTGGTCGGTCACTCGGCCTCGAACCTGAGCTACATAAGAGCCCTGTCCCCAGGCCGCCGTCGTGCACAGCAACGCTGTCACGACGGTCGCAAGAAAGCACACAACGGTACTCGCACAGGCACGGTAGCCACGCATAGAAGCCTCCCACAGAGGAACTTTCATATTATTACGAGTTAAGACTATTACTTTCGTTTATGATGAAAGTCAAGTCAAATCGCAGCCAAAGTAAAAGCCGGTGGCAGGGCAGGCGCGCGCCGGTTTCAAGCGCCGTTTAGACTGTACCTTCGCAGCATTCTGTTTCGGTTGCGGCTGCTTTCTTCTGGCTTCCCCGCGAATGTCTTTCGGAGTCAGTTGGGCTGTTGATCCCCGTCAGTTGAAGGATTCTTGCGAAAATGTCACGCCGACGGCGGCAGTTCGAGTGTCGGCACGCCCCGGACGCACCCTGTGGAGACGGCCGCCTCGGCTGTCCGTCTCGCTACGCGCGGCGAGCGAAACGCGGGCTGCAGGCTTTCCGCTCCCAACATAAGACGTATCTTGTTGGCAGTCCGTCACTTAATATCATTTTGTACGTACATTATTGTAAGAAAAGTGTTCCTGCGGGAACATCATGGAAAACCTCCGCATCTCCTTTGGCTTTGCCAACTTAGAAGCAGCGGAGGCCTTCTTGTACTGCGCCTCACTCGATGTCTTTTGCGCTGGAGCGGGCGCGGCGGCGGGTCGCCGGCCCTACTTTGCGATCGTGAAGGCTGCGATGAAGAGAATGCAGAACGCGACCGCGTGCGCCAGTTCGTTCCAGCCCAGCTTTCGCACGGCCAACGGTCCGGGCTTTTGGATGAAATAGAACCAGCCGCGGAACAGAAGCGGCGAAAAGGCGATCGAGGCGATCGCGGGAATCAGGCCCGAAAGACAGGCGATGGTGAGGGCTGCCGTCATCATCAGTTGTCCGGCGGCGAAGGCCCATCCGCGTTTCAGTTTGTTCCAAAAGCCCTCGGTGCGCGCGGTGTGAATTCTGAGCTGGACGTAGTGAATCTGGTCACCCGCGAAGATCAGGTTGGCCATCCAGACGATCCATGCCATCGCGCCAAACTTCCCGGTGATTACGTAGTAGGTGGCCGGGCCTGATGCCGTCAGGCCAATCGTGCCAACGATTTCCGACAGCATGCGCGTGCGGCGTCCAAGTTTCTTGAGCAGTGCCTGCCCCGCGAAAGCGCCTCCGGCAGCTACGCCGATCAGCCACAAGAACGGATTCTGTCCGGCCCACAATAGCGCTCCAAGGGTTAAAGCGGCGACCGCGGCCAACAGCGCAATCACGATCGCGACCGATCGCCGTTCGTCAGCGGTTTGTGCGCGCATGGCTGACGTGCCCAGCAGGCTTTCCACTGGAGTTCGCAGCCAGAACAGCGCCAGGGTTGCGACCAGGAGCAGCAAGGCCGGAACAACATGGCTGCTTTCGCGGAAGGCGACGCCCGCGCCCGTGACCATCGGTACGAGCAAGAGCCCCCACGCGCCGTGCTCGCGAGGAAGAATCAGCGCCCGCGCGCGTTCGCGGCGGGTTCGTTCCGTCGCTCCATCGGAATCCACGAACGAGACTTTGATTTCGCCCAGGCTCAACTTCCCGTCGGCAGACGGTCTTCGAGTGAGACGCGTGGACCCAAGAACGTCCGACACCCGTACGACCCAGGTCTGTTGATCTTCTGTAAGTTCTGTCTTTGTTGCCATTATCGCCATCCTGCCATATGAATGTGTTGCATGCCCTTGACCGCGCGCATATATTGCGCGCGCTCAAACGCCGCCGGGTCGGCACACTTGATCTGGCTCATGCTGCCCTGCATTTGCGCGACGGACTTGTACTCGTGAATCTCCAGCCAGTCCCGCAGTTCGCGCTCCACGTGCCGCAGATGATTGATGCCATGACGCATCAGGGAAGAGCACATCATGGTGACGTTCGCGCCGACCATGAGCAGCTTCACCACGTCTTCCGCATTGTGTACGCCGCCAGTCGCCGCCAACCCGGCCTTCACGCGGCCAAACAGAATTCCAATCCACGTCAGCGGCAGACGCAGTGCTTGCGGAGTGCTCAGTAGAACGTTGGGACGAATCTCCAGTTCTTCCAGGTCGATATCGGGTTGATAAAAGCGGTTGAAGAGCACCAGCGCATCCGCTCCAGCTTCATCGAGGCGGTGGGCCATATTCGACAGGTTGCTGAAGAACGGACTGAGCTTGATTGCCACCGGGATCGTCACAGTGGTTTTCACGGCCTTCAGAATGTCGAAATACGTCTTCTCGATGTCGGCCGCGCTCACCTTGGGATCGGTGGGAATGTAATAGATGTTGCATTCGATCGCGTCCGCTCCCGCCCGCTCGATCTCGCCGGCAAACTTCGTCCACCCTCCCAGGGTCGAGCTGTTCAGGCTGGCAATGATGGGGATCCGCACCGAGGCTTTGGCCTTGCGGATGTGCTCAAGATAGCCCTCAGGTCCGGTGTGAAACTCGCTGGCCTGCGGAAAATAAGTAAGCGATTCGGCGAAGCTCTCGGTGCCCGCGGCGAGGTGATAGTTCAGATCGGCTTCCTCCTGCCGCAGTTGCTCTTCAAACAGCGAGTACAGCACGATCGCCGACGCGCCAGCCTCTTCCAACCGGCAAATGCTTTCCACGTCGCGCGAGAGCGGAGAGGCCGACACCACGAGCGGCGAGTGCAGTTTCATTCCAAGATAAGTGGTGCTGAGATCGATCATGAATTTCTCCTCGCTATTCTCTGGACAGCGTTCTATGGCGGAGCGCCTAGCGCGTCGCTCCCGTTGGCACCGGCTTCTCGGCGGCGGGTGCCGGCTTTTCGGCGACATCCGTGGGCGCAGCCAGCGCAGCGGCCTTGCGGCTGGCCATGTATTCGTACATGCGGTAGCGGTTCTCCACGTCGTGCTGCGCCAGGTTCCACAGCCGCTTCGCATCTTCCGGCTTGCTCTTGGTGAGCATCTTGAAGCGCGTCTGCTGCTGCAGGTACTCCTGCACCTTGCGCGACGGAGCGCGCGAATCGAGTGCCAGCGGATTTTCTCCCGCCGCGGCCCGCTCCGGGCTGTAGCGATACAGCAGCCACTGTCCGGTTTCGACCGCGATCTTCTGGTCGGTCATCGCCGTGGTCATGTCGATGCCGTGTGCGATGCAGTGCGAGTAGGCAATGATGATGCTCGGCCCGTCATAAGCCTCCGCTTCCAGGAATGCCTTCAGCGTGTGCTCGTCTTTCGCGCCCATGGCCACGCTGGCGACGTAGACGTTGCCGTAGGTCATCGCCATGAGTCCGAGATCTTTTTTCGGACCAGCCTTGCCGCCGGCGGCAAATTTCGCAACCGCTCCACGTGGAGTGGACTTGGAAGCCTGCCCGCCAGTATTCGAGTAGACCTCGGTGTCGAGGACCAGAACGTTGACGTTGCGCCCGCTGGCCAGCACGTGGTCGAGGCCGCCGTAGCCGATGTCATAGGCCCAGCCATCGCCGCCGACGATCCACACGCTCTTCTTGACCAGCATGTCGACGACGGAAGAAAGTTGCCGCGCATCTGCCGTGTTGAGCTTTGCCAGTTTTTCCTTTAGCAGGTCAACGCGCTGGCGCTGTTCGTAGATGTCGGCTTCGTCCTTCTGTTTCGCGGTGAGGATCGCTGTGACCAGCTCTTCGCCCACAGTTCCAGCCACTCGCCGCAGCAACTCGTGTGCGAACTCAGTCTGCTTGTCGATCGATACGCGGAAGCCCAGCCCAAATTCAGCATTGTCCTCGAACAGTGAATTCGACCATGCGGGACCACGGCCGTCGGCATTCTTCGACCATGGCGTGGTTGGCAGGTTGCCGCCGTAGATCGACGAGCAGCCGGTCGCGTTGGCCACGATCGCGCGGTCTCCGAACAGTTGCGAAACCAGCTTCAGATATGGGGTCTCGCCGCATCCTGAGCATGCGCCCGAGAACTCGAACAGCGGTTCCTGCACTTGCTGCTGGCGGATCGTCCCCAGCTTTGATTTTTCTGCGATCGAGTTCCGGGAGTTTCAGGAAGAAGTCCCAGTTCTCGCTCTCGGGAGCGCGCAGCGGAGGCTGCGGCACCATGTTGATGGCCTTCAGCCGTACTTCGCTCTTGTTCTTCACCGGGCAGACATCGACGCAGACGCCGCATCCGGTGCAATCTTCAGGAGCGACCTGGATCGTGTATTTCATTCCGGTCCACTCTTTGTCGCGGGCCTCGGTTGATTTGAATGTCGATGGCGCGTTCGCGAGTTCTTTGCTGTCGTAGACTTTGATTCGAATCACGGCATGCGGGCAAACCATCGCGCACTTGCCGCACTGGATGCAGATCTTCGAATCCCATGCAGGAATTTCGAGAGCCAGGTTACGTTTTTCCCACTTCGCCGTGCCCGTGGGAAAGGTTCCGTCGCAGGAGAATGCACTGACCGGAAGCTCGTCGCCACGCCCTGCATAAATCGTGCCCAGAACATCGTGTTCGAACTTCGGAGCCCCGGGGAATGCGGCTGGAATCTCCGTCTTACTCGTGACGGTCTCGGGAACCTTTACTTCGAACAGGTGAGCCAGCGTCGCGTCGACCGCCTGCATATTCTTCTGCACTACATCCTCGCCCTTCTTGCCGTAGGTGTGGCGAATGGATTCGCGAATCGCCTCGATGGCTTCTTCGCGCGGCAGAACTTTCGAGATGGCGAAGAAGCAGACCTGCATGATCGTGTTCGTGCGCGAGCCCATGCCGGCGTCTTGCGCGACCTGATAGGCGTCGATCGTGTAGAGCTTGGCTTTCTTGAAGATGAGTTGCGTCTGCACTTCGCGCGGCAGGTGATCCCAGACTTCATCCTTGCCAAACGGACTGTTCACCAGGAACACGCCGCCCTCAACCAGGGAACTGAGCATGTCGTAGCGCTCGAGAAAGATCCACTGATGGCAGGCGATGAAGTTTGCCTTGGTGACCAGGTAGCTGGAATGAATCGGTTGCGGCCCGAAGCGCAGGTGCGAGACGGTCATTGCCCCGGATTTCTTGGAGTCGTAGACGAAATATCCTTGCCCGTAGTTGTCGGTGTTCTCGCCAATGATCTTGATGGAATTCTTGTTGGCGCCGACCGTGCCATCCGCACCCAGGCCGTAGAACAGGGCACGCACCACGCTGTCGGGCTCGGTAGAGAACGCGGCATCGTACTCGAGGCTGGTGTGGTTCACATCGTCGTGAATCCCGATCGTGAAGTGGTCTTTCGGAGCGCTTTGCTTCAGGTTGTCGAATACAGCCTTGACCATGGCGGGAGTGAATTCCTTCGACGACAGGCCGTAGCGTCCGCCCACGATTCCGGGCGCGACTTTCAGCTTCCCGTAACCGAGTTTCAGGCCCTCATGCAGGGCGTTCACGACGTCGAGGTAGAGAGGCTCGCCAATCGCTCCGGATTCTTTCGTGCGATCGAGGACGGAAATCTGCCGAACGCTGGCGGGGAGGGCTTCCAGGAATGACTTCACGCAGAAGGGACGATACAAGCGAACTTTCAGCAGCCCGACTTTCTCTCCGCGTGCGGTCAGATACTCAACCGTCTCGTGCGCGGCTTCCGCGCCGGAGCCCATCATGACGATCACGCGCTCGGCATCGGGCGCGCCGACATAATCGAACAGGTGATAAGAACGCCCAACGATCTCGGCAAATTTGTCCATCGTGGCCTGAACCTTCGCCGGGGCGACATCGTAGAAAGCGTTGGCGCTTTCGCGAATCTGGAAGAAGACGTCAGGATTCTGCGCCGTGCCGCGCAGCACCGGATGATCGGGCGAGAGCGCCCGCTTGCGGTGCTCGAGGATGCGGTCCATGTTGAGCATGGCGCGCATATCGTCTTCATTCAGCATTTCAATCTTGTTCACTTCGTGCGAGGTGCGGAATCCGTCGAAGAAGTGCATGAAGGGAATGCGCGTCTCGAGCGACGCGGCGTGCGCGATCAGCGCCATGTCCATCGCTTCTTGCACGGAGTTCGAGCAGAGCATGGCCCATCCCGTGGCGCGGCAGAACATCACGTCCGAGTGGTCGCCGAAAATCGAGAGCGCATGCGTGGCCAGAGTGCGCGCGGTTACGTGGAAGGTGCACGGCGTCAATTCGCCGGCAATCTTGTTCATGTTGGGGATCATCAGCAGCAATCCCTGCGACGCGGTAAACGTGGTGGAGAGCGATCCGGTCTGCAGCGCGCCGTGCACCGCTCCAGCGGCGCCGCCTTCACTCTGCATTTCGACAACGTGGGGTACGCTGCCCCAGGCGTTCGGCACGTTCTCCGACGACCATTGGTCCGCCCACTCGCCCATCGGCGACGAAGGAGTGATCGGATAAATCGCAATCACTTCGCTGGCGCGATAAGCGACATTGGCGACGGCTTCGTTGGCGTCCATGGTCTTGAATTTGCGCTTCATGTAAATCCCCCGTTCAGAATCTTGATGGAGACCACCGGGGTGGCCTGGCTAGAGTAAGGATGCCGCAAGCTAGGTGTGCATGTCGGGGCGCAGGTTCACAAGGTGGTGTGATCGAAATCACAGCCTCCTGACAAGTCCTGTATTCGCCATAACTTGCGGTCAAGAAAAACTCATCGCACCGCCAGTGTGTAGCCCGTGTTGGACTTCGGAATGTCGTACACCCCGTAATCGCAGCTATAGACCGTCCAGGCCTCAGTGGGATCGGCGGCGTCGGTGGTCGAGGTCCAGTAAAACTGGGCTTCCACGTAGTTGGTGAAGATCGGCGCCTGGTACACCGAACCGTCGTGATTGAAATAGGTGTAGTCGAAGTACTCTGCCTGGTTGGTTTGCGCGCGGTCGGCGAGGCTTTGCAGTTCGTTGCGATTGGGGATCCGCCAGGCTCCCGCCGCCGAGCCGTCGCTTAGGCCGCACTGGCCGCTGGCGAGTGAATTCACTTCGGAGAGAGCATTGGGCCAGTCCCCGCGAATGCAGTCGGCTTGCTTCAGCCAAATCAGGCTGGTCATGGTGTCGGTGAGTGTGCCGTTGGCGTGGTCGATGAACCGCGGCGAGGTAAGCCGGACGCCGGACTGAACGCTCCCGTCGTCGCCCGCCTCGTACGGAAGATAGAAGCCAGTGGCTTGCAGTTGGATCGCGCCGCCGCTGCCGCCCTTGACTGCCCAGACGTGGTTGTTGGCCGAGGCCTTGATGTTGTTGTTGGTGTCGTTCATGTAGCGGCCATCGGCGAGGCGGATCGTCCACGCCGCGCCCGAGCCGCCGCTGCCGCCGTAGTAGCTCGTCGAGGTCCAGTAGATTCCGCCCGAAACATTGAGAAACGGTTGGCTCGCGGGCAACCCAGGATTGGCCGACGAGGCGTCGATCAGGCTTTCAAGTTCAAGGAGATTTGGCATGCGCCACTGGCCGGCGGTGGAGTTGTCCTGCAGGCCACAGGCGCCGTGTGCCAGTGCGTTCACCGCGGTCAGGGCATTCGACCATAAGCCAGTGCCCAGGCATCCGGCATCTTTCAGCCACATCAGGCCCGTGAGGGTATCGGTGATGGTGCCGTCCTGATTATCGGTAAAGCGGCTGGCAGCGTACCAAGTCACGCCTTTTTTCGCCGACGCGTCGTCGCCGGTTGCGTAGCTGATTTGCTGACCCGTGGCGGGGAGAGTGACCAGCGGATTGCTGCCATCGTATGCGGCGAAGTTCGCTCCCGTCAGAGGTGAATCGGGCAACGCCTGGAAGTCGATCACCGAGAAGAAGAGTCCGGACGGTGTCAGGCCATTGCCCTCGAACTGGCCAGTGTAGTCGGCGCGAGTCACTCTAGCTCCGGCGCCGACCGAGGGATAGAAACCGTATCCCGCCTTGTTCACGTAAATCTGATATTCACCGGGTACGTCGCCGGTGGTCGACATTCCGGTGAAGCTGTAGTTTCCATTCCCGTCGGTGGTTGTAACTTTGAATACGATGCTGTTGTTGGTCAGGAAATCGGTGACCGTGGCTCCGGCCACAGGATCTCCCTTGAAAGAGACGGTGCCGGAAATGCTGTCAGGCACGGGTGGCGCGGGATTGTTTCCGCCATTCGGGCCATTACTGACACCGTTGCACGCACTGAGCACACCAAAACACACCACTGCCAACAGCAATCTGACACGGAACATGCGCTCTGTCCTTTCCAGCCAGGATGGCCAGCGCCCGCCGCCGTGGGTCAGAAATTTCCAACCCATCCGCAGAAGGCGAACAGAGTGCTATCGACAGCGCGGCAGAAAACTTCAACGGAATGGAAAGGCTCCCCGTATTTCCTTCGCGACCTGCCTTATCGCGAGGTGCCCCTTCGCCGCCGCTGCTTGCTCTGCTTCATCATTTCGTTCAAGTCCGCGACCGGCCGTATCTCCATCGGTCCCTGTCCATACTTGAAGCCTGGAAGCTGCGAGACCAGATGAACGGCGTGATTGAGGTCTCGCGCCTCAAGGATCTGAATGCCAGCAATTTGTTCCTTGGTTTCCGCATAAGGCCCGTCTGTGGTCGCGACTTTGCCGTTCTTCCAACGCAGGGTCAACGCGGTCTCCGGTGGCTGCAGAGGGACTTCAGCAACCAGACATCCGCTGGCGCGCAGATGGTCATTGTGCTCGAAGCATTCGTCAAGCACGGCATGCCGCTCGTCGTCGGTCATGCGTTCAAATGTTCCTGGCGCGAGGTATCCCAAACAGATGTATTTCATGCCTGCCCCTTGTTTCCGGCGATTTCTAATCAGATAGTCGTTCGGGAGATCGAAAATCGACAAGCCACTCGATTTTGTTAGCATCGTCGGAGGGCTGGGGCGGTGGCTGCCAGCCGCTTCGGACGGAGCTGACCTCTTATGCGCAAGATCATTTCGATATCATGCGT
Source organism: uncultured Acidobacteriaceae bacterium (assembly GCA_963844525.1). Lineage (GTDB taxonomy): Bacteria > Acidobacteriota > Terriglobia > Terriglobales > Acidobacteriaceae > Sulfotelmatobacter. The sequence continues at coordinate 174,743 of CAWJOM010000003.1, forward strand.
TTCCCTTTCGTTACTCGCGCCCTTCGCTTGGCCCCAGGCCACCAAAACGCCCGCCAGCCCGCGCGGCCCGAGTGTCGCCACCGGCAGCCAGGGCGTGGTTGTTTCCGGTAGGCCCGCTGCCACGGCCGCAGGCATCAAGATTCTCGAACACGGCGGAAACGCCGCCGATGCAGGCGCCGCCACGCTGCTCGCACTCTCCGTAACTTATGTCGGCGCGTTCTGCGTGGGAGGAGAGGTTCCCATTCTGGTCTACAGCGCCGGCCAGAAAAACGTGAAGCTGCTCGAAGGGCAAGGCGAAGCCCCACGCGATCCCAAAGCCATCGCCTGGTACATGGAGCACGGAATCCCCGACGGTGACGTGAAGGCGGCCGCCGTGCCTGGCACCATCGATGCCATCGTCACCCTTCTAAAGCTTTATGGAACCAAGAGCTTCGAAGAGGTCGTGCAGCCAACGCTGGCCATTCTCGACGCCGGTGGCCCGAGTTGGTATATCGACACCGGCAGCGGGCAGAAGATCGAAACCGGGGTGAACTGGCAGGCGGACATGGCTGTGACCTTTCGCAAACTGGTCGAATCCGAAAAGGCCGCGAAAGGCACGCGCGAACAAAAGCTGCAAGCCGTGTCGGACCGCTTCTATCGCGGCGATATCGCCGCCGCTCTCGAAGCCTGGTATATCGAAAAGGGAGGCTTCCTTCGCAAGGAGGATTTGGCCGCGCACAAAACTCCCGTCGTCGATCCGCTCAGAACCACCTACCGCGGCTACACGGTATATAAGGCTGGCCCGCTGACCCAGGGTCCTTATCTCTCACAAACGCTTCGCCTGCTGGAGGGCTTCGACCTGAAGGCGATGGGCTTTAATTCGGCGGACTACATCCACACGGTGATTGAAGCGGAGAAACTGGCGCTGGCCGACCGCGACGAGTATTACGGCGATCCGAATTTTGTAAAGGTGCCGATGCCGCAACTGCTTTCCGATCCGTACACCGACATGCGGCGCAAGCTGATCGATCCCAAAAAGGCCTCTCTCGAACTCCGGCCGGGCGATCCTTACAACATGAAACCGACCAAGCCTCCCACCATCAGCGGACCCTGGCATGGCGGAACCACCGTCATGTGTGTAACCGATAAATTTGGGAACGTGATCGCGGCGACTCCCAGCGGCCTGTCCAGCACAGCTGGCGTAGCCGGACGCACCGGCATTATTCACGGAAGCCGCCTCAGCAGCCTCAATACGTTTGCCGGAACGCCCGACGTCATCGAACCCGGCAAGCGGCCGCGCATTACGCTGAGCCCCACACTGCTTTTCCGTGGCACTGACAAAGACAACAACAACAACCAACCCGTGATGGCGATCTCCGTTGCCGGAGGAGACATGCAGGATCAGGCAGCGATCCAGGTCATCCTCAACTACGTGGTGTTCGGCATGAGTCCCGAAGAGGCGTTCAAGGCACCGCGATTCTCTACTGAGCATTTCATCAGCTCCTTCGGTCAGGACCGTGCCAGCCTGGGCAGCCTCTCTGTGCCCAACACCCTGCCCGAAGCAGTGCAGGCTGAGTTGAGGGCTCGCGGCCACGTGGTCACCATCGGCCACGGCGGAGTAGGCGGAGTCGCTCTGATCGGCATTGACCCCAAGACCAGGCAGGCCACTGCCGTGGGCCCGGCCGCCGGAAAAATGGAATAACCAGCCCGGACCTCTATGTCTTTGTCATGGCGCCAAAACTGGCGGACTTCAGTGATCTTCTTCTCATAACGGATTGAACGAACCGGCAGATGAGCGTTGTGCCGGCTCGTTCCTCTCATCACTCGGGCACATGTTCCGAGGCCGCTGTAGCCAGGATGTTTACTTGCTTCCGCCGGGACCTTATTCCGGAGCCGGGAAGAAAAGAAGCTCGCGCACCTCGCCGGCCACATCGCAGACGATGGCACCCTTTTTCGCCCACGCTAGCGCCTCATCCATATTGGCGCATTCCAATATCCAAAATCCGCCCATGTGTTCTTTGGTCTCGGTGTACGGCCCGTCGGTGACGAGCACCTTGCCGTCGGCCTTCCGCCGCAGCGTCTTCGCGCTGCCGACCGGAGCAATGCCGCAGGCAAACTTCCTCACGCCAGCAGCAATCATTTCGCGGTTGAGTGCGTGGATCTCCTCCATCATCGCTTCGGTTACGGTGGACGGGTCGAAGTTGTCGGGCATGTAGTTACAAACCAGATATTGTGGCATGACTCTTTCTCCTTAGGTTTCTGTGGTGTTCCCGATGACTCGTTTCCTGTTCACTCAGGAGCCGTAGCGCATCGTTCTTCTGCCCTATAGTCGTTAGGAAGAGGGGAAATCGACAGCGATCTTAATTTTTATTTTCAGCCAGGCTGGCCCAACCGTCTGGTTCTCGATTTTGATCGGACTACCACGGAAGGGCTGCCCCCCTCGTCGCCGTTTTCGACCCGTGTGTACCATGATCCTCGACCGGTTTTCCGCGGAGAGCTTATCATGCGATTCGGCGCCCGCGAAGTTTAGCATCCCCGCTTCGTTGACCAATATCGAATAAGATCAAGGGACGAAACGTCGAGGCCTGCAGTACCCGCTCGCCGAAAATCGCGACGTGTGGAAAGCCTGGCGTTGGGACCCGCAAGCGAATAACTTCTAAAAATGGGCCAAGCCCCACCCAGTCGAGATCGGAGACATCCATGAACAGCGTACAAATTGACCAGAAGAGTTACGAGATGCCCCCTCGCGAAGGGATCAGCATCGCGCATTTTCTCACCGTCGCCGACGTCGAGCGATCGGCTCGCTACTACGAAAAGGTCTTCGGCGCTCGCATTCTGACCATGGGCGACGGCAACGCGCCTCCGTACCTTCAGCTTGCGAATATCTGGATGATTCTCAACGTCGGGGGCGGGCCGACCCCGGACAAGCCGACGGTCACGCTCAGCGTCCCCGACCCGAATCACATCAACAGCTTTATGAACTTCCGCGTTGCCGATATTCAAGCCTGCTACAAATTATGGAAAAGCCGAGGAGCCGAATTCATCACGGAGCCCATCCCCAAGTATGGCGAGATTCGCTGCTATATCCGCGATCCTGACGGCTACATCATCGAGGTCGGACAGAGCACCGACTTGGTCTACGGTTAAACACTCGGCCCGGATGGGACGCGAGTCGAACCGTTACAGATGTTCGCTCGCGGCCTTCCGGGCTGCAGTGTCGAATCAGTACTTCGGTCTTGATCGATCAGTTCGTCCAACGGATTCGCCGACGCGCTTCTGCCAATCTTTGCCTTGAACAGTCACGAGCTCTGACATCGAAGGGAGTACCAGATGGACCGCACAAATGGAAAAGAGACCAGCGTGACCGCACCCGCCGCGTCGAACACGCCTGAGTCGAACGCACTTAGCGTGAACGTTTTTACCGCCCCCGGAAAGACCATGGTCGGCGAGCGCCCAAAGCCCTTCGGCGAAGCGCTCGCCTTTGACCCGATCACGTCGACTCTAATCTTCGGCGAGTACGACGCGGTCCTGGTGGACGCAATGGGCACGGTGGCTGAGGCCAATGCTCTGGCCGATTGGATCGCCCTGCACAACCGCAACCTCGAGACCATCTATATAACTCACGCCCACTTCGACCACTTCTACGGCCTGAGCATTCTGCTCGACCGTTTCCCGGGCGCTCGGGCGATTGCGACGCCCGAGGCGGTGAGCGCCATGCAGATGTCTTTCACTCCCGTAATAGAGCGGCTGGCCCGCCGTATGTTTCCTGGGCAAGTGCCCACCAAGCTGGTTCCACCTCAGCCCTATGCGAACGAAACGTTCACTCTCGAGGGCCACGAATTGCGCATCATCAAGCAGGGCCGCACCGATAGCCCCGACTCGACGTCTCTCTACGTTCCCTCGATCGGCCTGATCGCCGCCGGCGACGTTGTGTACAACCAGTGCCGCATCTACGTCGGCGACACCACCCCCGAGAGCCGAAAGAACTGGATCGCAGCGCTCGATCGGCTGGCAGCGCTGAACCCCACGATGGTTGTCGCTGGCCACAAAAAGACTGGCGCGCCCGACTCTCCCTCGACGATCCAGGACACCAAGCGTTACCTCGAGGACTTCGATCGGCTGCAGAAAACCGCGGCGTCAGACCAGGACCTGTTCGATCAGATGACGGTGCTGTACCCACATTGGGTAGCCAATCAGTCGTGGCTGATGTTTGGATTCCCGCAGCCATAACCCAGACCAACCGCTGCTGCGAATGTTTCCATCGCGCACAATGAAGGGAAACAATTACCGATGAATCCCACGTTTTATCGCACAATACAAGTTGACGGCCTGTCGATTTTCTATCGGGAGGCTGGGCCGGCAAATGCGGAAACGATCCTGCTGCTGCACGGCCTTCCATCGTCGTCGCGCATGTTTGAACCGCTTTTCGCAAGGCTTTCGGATCGCTACCGCCTGATAGCGCCTGATTATCCTGGTTTCGGGCACAGTGACTGGCCAGACCCGGAGAAATTCTCATACACCTTCGACCATTTGGCTGAGACCATGAACCATTTCACCGAGGCGCTCGGGCTCTCGCGCTATACCCTTTACATGCAGGACTACGGCGGCCCCGTCGGCTTTCGCATGGCACTCGAGCATCCGGAGCGAGTCGAAGCGCTGATCGTGCAGGACGCCGTCGCCCACAACCGGGGCTTGGGAGCAAATTGGAAAACGCGCCGCGCGTTCTGGGCCGATCGCGCTGCCAATGAGAGCGCATTGCGCACCAATCTCTTGTCGCTCGAGGCTGCGCGCGCGCGGCACGTCGGAAACGATCCCGACGTAGAGCGCCACGATCCCGACCTTTGGACCGACGAATTTTATTTTCTGAATCGGCCCGGCCAGGCTGAGATACAAAGCGATCTTTTCTACGACTACCGAACCAACGTCGACTCCTATCCGAAATGGCAGGAATGGATGCGCCAGAGGCAGCCACGGCTGCTCGTGATCTGGGGCAAATACGAAACATCGTTCGACCCGAGCGAGCCGGAGAGCTATCGCCAGGATGTTCCGAACGCCGAGATCCACGTTGTTGACGGCGGCCATTTCGCCCTGGACACGGCTGCCGACGAGATTGCTTCCTCGATGAGAAATTTTATGGCGTCTTCCCAGGGAACAGATTCGATTTCAAGAAGGAGAACAAAATGACAACTAAAGGAAAAGTTTTAGTGCTGGTCTCGAGCGGTCACGGCTTGCCCTTGAAAGATGGCAAGGTTTATAAGGGCGCTGGCTACTACCTCAACGAGCTGACGGTTCCGGTTCGCGCCCTGATGAAGGAGGGCTACGAAATCACTTTCGCCAACCCCAAAGGCAACACGCCGCAATTGGATGTCAATTCAGCGATAGCCCAGTTCTTCGGTGGAGACGAGGCTAAGCTTCAGGACTATCTAAAATTCCGCGACGGCCTGACTGGGCTCAAGAATCCAACTCGTATCTCGGATGTCATCGCATCGGGCCTCGATCAATATGACGCTGTCTTCGTTCCCGGCGGCCATGGCCCGATGATGGACCTGCTCGACGATCCCGACGCTGGCACCGTGATGAGACACTTTCACGAAACATCCAAGCCTACGGCAGTGCTCTGCCATGGCCCGATTTCACTTCTCTCGGCGCTTCCGAATTCGAAGGAGGTGGTGGCCGCGTTGAGCGCGGGCGATGCCGCTGGAGCGCGGGCAAAGGCTCAAGGCTGGATCTACTCCGGATACAAGATGACTATTTTTTCGACAGCGGAAGAGCAGCAGCGGGAACCGCTTGAGATTGGCGGTAAGGTCCTCTTCTACCCGGACTTCGCCTTGAGTACGGCGGGCGGCGACGTGAGTGTGCTCGCTCCATGGACGAGCTATGTCGTTCAAGATCGCGAGCTGATCTCAGGCCAGAACCCGTTCTCCGATCAAGCCCTTCTGAACCTTCTTCTACCGGCACTCAATGAGAAGAAGAAGGTGGTTCCAGCGGCATAAAAATCGGAAACGCACGCTCTCCGCATCCCTGTCATCCTGAGGAGCGCGCCCAGCGCATGCTAGCGGTGTTTCCCGAAAGGCGGTTGCCCCACCCTTCCCGCGTTTTGTGCGGGAGGGTGGGCCATCGGGAAAGTCGCCCCCGTTCCCAGCCGTTCCCGCCTCCGTACGGCCCCACTCATAGCGGATTGAACGAATCATCCAATAGTCGGTGGGAAGCGGGAATCGACAGCTCTCCCAATTTTATTTCAACTGCCGAATCCGCTCCTGCAGGAATTGCCTCTCTGGTTCCTGTTGGGTCAGCGCCAGCGCCTTCTCATAGGAAGCACGAGCCTCAGTTGTCTTGCCCAGCCTGCGGTACATATCTGCGCGGGCGGAATGCGCGAGGTAATAATTTGCCAATTCGCCTTGTTCCAGCACCGCGTCGATATGCTTCAGCCCGGCCTCTGGACCGTCGCACATGGCAATGGCCACGGCACGATTGAGTTGGGCAACGGGCGAAGGATGAATTCGTACCAATTGGTCGTAAATCGTAACAATCTGCCGCCAGTCGGTCGCAGTAATCGATTCCGCTTCCGCATGGACGGCCGCAATCGCTGCCTGCAGGGTGTAGGCGCCGAAACGATGGGACTTCTGCTGGGACTTCAGGGCCTTCTCCAGCAATGCCACTCCCTCCGCGATCTGCATTCGATTCCAGAGCGTGCGGTCCTGATTCTCCAGCAAGATCAGCTCTCCGGTCGGAGAGGTTCTGGCGGCGCGACGGGATTCCTGGAGCAACATCAGGGCCAGCAGGCCCATGATTTCTGAACCCTCGGCTTCAGGATTCATGTTTCCCGAACCCATGACTTCTGAGCCAGCGCCTTCCGTCTCTGACTGCAGTTCGAGCAGCAACCGGGCCAATCGAATGGCCTCGCCGGTCAGCTCGGCCCGCGTTACCTCTGTTCCGGCCGCAGCCGAGTAGCCCTCGTTAAAGACGAGATAGATGACCTGAAGTACCGCGCTCAGCCGCTCCGGCAATTCCTCGGGCGTCGGCACTTCGTACGGGATCGGTGTCTCTCGAATCTTTGCCTTGGCGCGCACAATGCGCTGCGCCAGCGTGCGCGGAGTGGTGAGGAACGTCTTTGCGATCTCCTCGGTCGTCAGCCCGCACACCTCACGCAACGTGAGCGCAATGCGCGCTTCCGGCGCCAGCAACGGATGACAGCAGGTAAAAATGAGGCGCAACCGGTCGTCTTCGAGACTCTCATATTCAAGGCTGTCCCGTTGATCGGACCTTCCTTTATGGGAGCTTGCGGCCGAACTCGATTGCGCTTCCAGATGTCGCGCGAGCTCGTCTTGGGACGAGTCAAATCTTGCCCGTCGACGCAGAGTATCAATGGCCTTGAATCGGGCCGTCGAAATCATCCACGGTCGCGGGTTTTCGGGCACTCCGCTCTTCGGCCATACGCTCAGCGCAGCCGCAAAAGCTTCGTGCATCGCCTCCTCGGCAAGATCAAAATCACCGAGCAGGCGGATCAGCGTTGCCAGGATTCGTCCCGAATCCGCGCGATAAAGGAAGTCGAGCAATTCGCGAACCGGCTTATCTTTCTGTTCGGTGGAATGCTCGGAGGAGACCCGCTCGGACATGAAGACGACCTTAGCAAACCCGCTGCCCCGAATCAATTTGGCAAACGGCGAAGTGCTGCCGCCGGATCGCTCTCGTCGGATTTGTGATCATTGCACCGTATCCAGGTCGTGAATCGGAAATCGGGACCACAAAAGCGAGGCGGTCCGAAGGGGGATTCGGGGACTCGCGCCTTGGAGGAGATGGGTTGTTAGTTTCGTGTCGCCTGAAATCGCAGTCGGCGTCAGCCTCTACGGGCCGACGCCTCCACTATGACAATCAGCGCAACTGACCTGAGTCAGATCTCCCAGATCGACCGGATGCTTGAACGCCGGCACGGCCGTGGCGGCGAGGCTGGCGCTTCCGTCGGTCTCAGAAAGTAGCGTGTGGCACTGGTTGCAATCTCTGCTGATGACCTTGCCGTCGGCGCTGACGTGCTGGCCATCGTGGCAGCGGAAGCAGCCGGTGTAATAGAAGTGCCCGAGATTGTTGGGATGCGTCTGCCAGTTCAGCTTCATCTCGGGGAACGTCGTGTGCCTGAAGATCTGCTGGATCTCCGCCACGGCGCTGCGAATCTCGAGTTGCTTGCTCTTCGCGAAGTCGGGATATTTCTTCTCGTAGAAATCCTGCACTCCGCTGGCGATGCCCTGCATGGCTGCGTCGGTGGTGGCGTAGGTACCCGTCAAAACCGTGACCGCCTCCTGCTTAATACCGGGCAGCGAAACGTCGATGCGGCGCGCCAGCAACGACTGGTCGACGGCCTGGTCAGGCGGAACGTAAATATGCGTGGGGCGATTGTGGCAGTCCACGCAATCCATGTGATGCTTCTCGCCCTTGGCAATCTGGTCTTTGCTGAGCGTCGAGTCTTTGGCGTAATACTCGGTCACGCGTCCTTGCAAGTCTTCGACGTGAATGTAGGGAATGACTTGGTGTTTCTCATCGGCCGCCACGTAGTCGATCTTGTTGCCAATGTTCATGTGCCAGTGGATGCCTTCGGGCGCGCCCGTGGCGGGATCGCCGCCGCCGGTCTTGATGATCATCCGGATCTGGCGCAAGGTGTTCTTTTCGTCGTTGGCGTAGTGCGTGAAGACCTTGAGCTGTCCGCCATAAAACTTCTTCGGCCAATGGCACTGCTCGCAGGTCTCCTGCGCCGGACGCAAATTGTGTACGGGTGTCGGGATCGGCCGCGGGAACGTATTGAACAGCGCCGCAAAAACCTGCCGGCTCCCGGAGAGCTTCGACTTCACAAACCACGTCGCGCCCGCTCCTACGTGACACTCCGCGCACGCCACCCGCGCATGCGGCGAGAGTTGGTACGCCGTATATTCCGGGCTCATCACGGTGTGGCATAGCTGACCGCAGAACTGCACGGATTCTGTGAACTCGTAAGCCTTATAACTGCCCGCGACGCTCACCATGACGAACACCACAAGGAACGTCATGAACGAAATCACGGCGCCGCGTTGCGCCGGGTCATTCAGATCGATGCGCGGATAGAACGCTGTGGGCGCTACCTTCTTCCGCCGCTCCAGCAATACGCCCACCAGGATCAGGAACAATCCGAACACCAGGAAACCGGGCGCCACCATGTAGGCCAGGATTCCGATGTACGGGCTGGCCTTGGTGGCGATCTGATCGAGCAGCACGAAGATGAAAATGTTGGCCAGGCTCACGATGGCCAGCGCTACTCCCGCCAGACTGATCGGGTTGCGCAGCATCATCCGCAAACCATGCCGGGGCTCGGGTGCGACCGGCGAAGTATTCTCAGTGTCCATGTTTGGCGCCTGTAACTTCCGGCTCTTCTCCCTGCGTGGCTGCAACCTCGGCGGACGCCTGGTCCGGCATTCCCGGGGATGCGCCCGTGATCATCTCGATGTCCAATCCGTGCTCATCCTGGTAGTGATGTCGTGTCATCTTTCCATCCCACCACGCCCAGTTCATCGGATAAACGTCGGGATCCAAGAACACCTGGTAAAAGTGCCAGACGATGATGGCCAGCGTGGCCAGCACCGCTTCGTAGAAGTGAATGGCAGTTGCGGCATCAAGCCACCAGCGCGGCAGATGATTGCCGACGAGAACTTTGGCCCACAGCATGATTCCGGTGACGGCCATGACGATCATGCCCCACACCAGAGCCCAGTATTCCGCTTTCTCCGCGTAGTTGAAACGGGCAAACTCAGGCTTGCGCGAAGTTAGTCCGAGATAGTAGCAGATATTCTGCCACGCGCCCCAGGCATCGTCGAGCGTGGGGAAGAGATCGAGCACCAGTTTTCGTCCCGCCTTGCTGAAGATGACGTCGAAGATGTGATACGTACTCACTCCCATCAGAACCACCGCTGCGATGCGATGCAGCAGGTGGCGGCGGCTCTCTCCGAGCGACAGCATGGAGGCGAACCACGAATCGGGGAATTTCAAGGCAAAGCCAGTCAGCACCAGCACGATGAAACTCGTGAGCAACGTGGCATGCTGCAGGCGGAAGCGCAGCGGCATGCGCATGACGAAACTGTGCTGCTCTTTGCGCCGCGCCACAACCTTCGAACGCCAGATGATGAAGTTGTGCAGTAGCATGCCGCCGATGACCGCGAAGATCATGCTCAGATAAAACCGGCGGATCCAGCGCACGGTCTTGCTGCCCATGTCGGCCGAGAGCGGCGCATCCACGTGAACCTTGGCGGCGGTGAATTTTTCCGTCACGCCCGGATGGCATTGGCCGCAGGTGCGCGCGAGGTTGGCATGGTTGATGGTCGACCGCGGATCGCTCGAGGGGAAGATGCTGTGCGTGCCGTGGCAACTGGCGCAGTTTGCGACGACTTGCGACCCTCCCTCGGCCGCTAGTCCGTGATAACTGGCCAGGTACGTCGTCTCGCGGCGGCCTTCGACTCCGAATTCCTGCGAGAGCCGCATGCCTTCGTGGCAGCGCGCACAGGTTGCCGGACCCACGTTCTGCGCGGAGACCGGAGAATTCGGATCGGTGTGCGCCTTGATGGAATGAATGCCGTGGCAGTCGGTGCACACCGGCGCCTGCCAGTTTCCCTTGGCCACCGCTTGCCCGTGAATGCTCTGTGTGTATTCCTTGGAGATCTGATCGTGGCACTGGCCGCAGGTCGTCGGCACGTTAAACTTGAAGATCGGCGACTTCGCATCCTTGGCGTCGAGAATCTCGTGCGTGCCATGGCAGTCGGTGCAGACGGCGGCTTTCTCCGATCCTGCGGCGACTGCGTGTCCGTGGACGCTCTGTTCGTACGAAGCGACCATCTGCGCGCTCTGCCCGCTGTCTTGCATCACAAATTTCTGGCTGTGGCACGCGCCGCACGTGCCAGGAATATTCGTGTGATGTACGCGCGATTTCGGATCGCTCGCAGGCAGCAACTCGTGCGGGCTGCCGTGGCAGTCGACGCAGGTCGCGGCCTTATCGTTACCGCCTTGTACGGCCTTGCCATGAAAGCTGCGACTATAAGCAGCCTGCTCATCGGCGTGGCAAGTGGCGCAAGTGATTTTCAGGGGAGTGGTTTCGTGCGCAGCCGTCTTTACATCCGTATGGCAGTCCACACAGGTAAACATGCTGCCGTGGATCGAATCTTTAAAGGCCTGCGGATCGACATGTAAACTGACCGTCTTGCCGTTCACGTCGTGGCTGAGCGTCGCATCACTATGACAGGCGAGGCACTCTTCCGCCGTAGGCTTCGGCGCCTGGCTGCTCGCCGGCGGCTTGCCGGCAGCGAAGAGCATCCCCACGGATAAAAGCAGGGTGAGGGCAACTCCAGGCGCAAAAATATTCCGTATTGTTCGCGTGGACATGACTCTCACCCGCCAATCTTCGAGAATTGAACGATTTTTTCAGGCAGCGGTTTGCGCTGCCTGTCTGACTTGCCAGTCTTACTTGGCTAAGCTGCGAACGTAGGTGACCATGCCCTTGATGTCCGCGTCGCTCAGCTTGCCGCTGTAGGACGGCATCTTGCCTTTGCCCTTGGTGATGATGTCCGTGAGCTGCGCATCGGTTTCCGCCTTTACTTCCGGCGATGCGAAGTCGCGGGTTCCCATCTTTCCGCCCTTGCCGTCGGCGCCATGACACATGGCACATTTGGCTTTGTACGTTGCCGCCGCGTCTTGTGCGACCGCTGAAGAAGAGCAGACGGCCACCAGGCCGCCAGCCAGCAGAGTGACCAGGCCCATTCGAAAAGAGAAGTTCTTCATCTTGCTTCCTCCTGAGAAAGTTTTTCGCTTGCACGATATCATGGAAGCAAGGGTGACCCGTCGGCAGACCAGCCACATTCGAAAACAGCGTCTGGCATAGCGACTGTGCTTTCGTCCTGCGTCCTGAGAACTCGCTCGCAGGCGTAGGATCACATGCCGCCCGGAACCGCCCTATGGCGGAAGTCACCGGGCCCTGTGACGTGGATCACCTTAGCCTTCTGAGGCCAATTGTGATTCCCGTCACGAGCGCGCGCGGCCCTTGCGCACTGCGCCATACCGCGCCATCTTCGAGGGAGTGCTTGCTCCACTGCGGTGTGCAATCACATGCGCTTGTGATTCTGGTCGCAGGGGCGATTCCGGGAATTCCAGCAATATCAAGGCAATTCCGTGAGCCGCTCCCGAGCCGCTGCACCCCTGGTGTGATCGCAATCACCAATCCTCGTGACCTAATGCACTGAGTTTCCCCCGAACCTCTGGCATTCTTGCCTCCAATCGAGGTGCCTTATGGCTCAAGACGGTCGCGACATTCTGGACGTCCTCCGGTTCGAACTGAGCTTCCTGCAAGATGGAGGCTACGGACGCTCTCCCCATGCGCCCTGGCGGGCGCCGTCGGTGTTTGAAGATTCCCCGATTTGTCCCAATTTCTCCGACCCCGGGCGGCCTCATCCCTGCGAGAGTTGCCTGCTCGAACAGTTTGTTCCCACCGATCGCCGCAGCGAGGCCATCCCCTGCCGCTTCATTCAACTGACAAAAGAGGGGCAGTGCGTCGAAGACTTCTACCGCACCGGTACCCAGGCCGACATGGAAGAGGCGCTGGCCGCCTGGCTGCGAGCACAAATTAAGACGATCGAGCAGGAACGCGGCCTTACGCCCAAGCAAGAAGCGTAGGCCGCAGCTTCGCCTGGCAGAAGATTTCCATGGAATCCGAACATCGACGAGCGAGCATTATCGACAAAGCACGAGTTTCTCCCAAGGAGTAAAAATCATGAGTGAAGAGCACGCATATCGTGTAGCAGCATGGTGGACTTCGGGCCGCACCGGTTTGGCCAAATCGGACTCCGCACCCAATGCGATTCACTTCACCGCTCCCACGGAATTCGGCGGCCTGGAAGGGCGCTGGACGCCCGAGGAACTGCTGCTCGCAGCCGTGGCCGGATGCTTTACGACGACTCTACGCGCAGTTGCCGGCAACGCCGACTTCGACTTTACCGACCTGCAGGTGGAAGCCAGTGGAACCGTGCGCAAAATGGATTCGGGCTACAGCTTCACGCAGATCGTCGTCCGTCCCAATCTGAAGATCGCTTCCGCCGAAGAGCATGACCGCGCACTCGAACTGCTGAAACGCACCGAGAAGCTGTGCCTGGTGGCGCGCGCTCTCGGAACGAACTTGAAGTTCGAACCGCAACTGGAAATCGTCAAGCCCGCGTCGATCAGCTGAACGCCAGTTCGAGGCGCGCGCGGTTAAAGTTCCAGCCGCGCCGACACCGATGACGGATCGTCCATTGCTCTCAGCCGGAATCCTGTTTTTTTGAAGATCGCCTGCGTAGCCAGGTTGTCGCGCAGGATCTCTCCCGAAAGTCGCTTGAACTTTTCTTCGCGGGCCACCCGGGCCACGCCAGCCAGCAGTTCCGTGCCCAGGCCGCGTCCCTGCCATCGGTCGGAAACCAGCACCGCTGCCTCAGCTTCGGAGCGATTGATCGCGCTGAAGCGGCCCACTCCTAAGACCTCGTGTTGACCCGTCTCAGGATTCAGGCGATCGGCAACCATCGCGAACCCACGGTCGTAGCTGCCGAAACAAATGCGCACCAGTCGCTCGTGCTCCACGCGCGTGCTCAGACTCAGCGAGCAAAAGTACCGCAGATAGACGCTGCGTTCGGAAAGCGTGGTATGGAATTTCGCCATCAGCGGCTCGTCTTCCGGGCGGATCGGGCCGGATGGTCACTCGGCGTGCCGTCTTTCAACGTCCAAGTTCCAGACGATATTGCGCGGGATAAGGGCGGATAGCGGGCTGTGGCAATTGCGCGGGCTGCATGTCGGGATCATGTAACACCACTCCGCGCATCGAGCGCCAGCAAGTGCTCCGGCGACGCCAGCAGAGGATTGATATCAATTTCCGCGATCCACGGCTGCTCCATCACAAGCTGGCTGAAGCGGACCAGCAGTTGTTCCAGAGCGGCCATGTCACTGGCTTGCGGCCACGAACTCCCTTAAGCGCGGTAAAGATTCGTGTCTGCTCCATCAATCGTTGCGCGAGAGTTGTATTCAGCGGCGGAAGCGCCAGCGCGCGGTCTCGATATACTTCGACCAACTGCCCCCCGGAACCAAACAGGATGACCGGCCCAAACTGTGGATCGACGCTGCTGCCAAGAATCAGTTCGTAGCCATCCAGCTTCACCATCGGCTGCACAGTGACGCCGGCAAAATGATCGGCGCCAGCTTTTTCCGTCACCGAGGACTGGATCGCGCGATACGCGCTCCGCACCGCCGCGTCATCTCGCAGATTCAGCCTGACTCCGCCCACATCCGTCTTATGCGTGATCGTCTCGGAAAAAACTTTCAGCACAACCGGGATAGCCGATTTCCGAAGCCACCGCTGACCGCCTCGTCTTCGCTGGCTGCGACACGCGTCTCAACCGTGGGGATGCCGTAAGGAGACAGCAATTGCTTCGATTCGAACTCCGTAAAGCAGGGTGCGGCCGCTGGCCTCGAGCGTTCTGAATGATCTCGCTCGACCTGGATCACGCTCCCGCTCTCCAGTTTCGAGCGCTCGGAGCAGCGTCGGAGTTTCATAGAGCCCGCGCAGGTTGTAGGTGTAGCGCCACATGTAGGTGAAGGCCCGCGCGGCAGTATCAGGATAAGAAAAGGTGGGAATGCCGGCCGTATTCAGAATCGCAGTCTCTCCGGCGGCAATGCTGTCCCCGCCCATCCAACTGGCGAGTACCGGCTTGCCGTAGCTTGTAGCATAGGGCTTCAAGCGTTCCGCAATTTGCGGATGGGTTGGTCATCCCTTGCGGCGCAAGGATCACCAGCAGGCCATCGCTGTTCGGATCTTGCGACGCAATTTCGAGGGCGCTAGCGTAGCGCTCAGAATCCGCATCGCCGAGTACGTCGATCGGATTGTTGTGGCTCCAGTGCGCAGGAAGGAACGAATTCAGCGCTGCAGGCTCTCCGCAGAAAGCTCGGCCAATTCTCCGCCATTCGCGATCAGGGCGTCGGTGGCAAGAGACCGCAGGTCCGCCGGCGTTGGTAAGGATCGTAAGCCGCGGTCCCTTGCGGGCGGGGTTGCCTGCCGAGGACTTCCGCCATATAGAAGAGGTCCGCGATATTGTGCACCCGCAAAACTCCCGAGCGGCGGAAGGCCGCATCCAGAACTTCGTCACTTCCCGTGAGCGCGCCGGTATGCGAGGCCGCGGCGCGTGAGGCGGCTTCCGAGCGCCCGGCCTTGATCACGATAATGGGCTTGCTGAGCGCCACTTCGCGAGCCGCAGAAAGAAACGACCGCGCATCTCCAACCGACTCCATGTAGAGCAGAATGCTCTTCGTGTGCGGATCGTCGCCGAAGTGATAGATCAGATCGCCCCAGCCCACGTCCAGCATCGAGCCGGTCGAAACGATCGCGCTGAAGCCGACTTCTTCGCTTGTGGCTCCAATCGAGAATCGCAGTCAGCAGCGCTCCGCTCTGGCTCAGGAACGCGACGTTGCCAGCCTGCGGCGCATCCTTGGCGAACGTGGCATTCAGTCCGATCGTCGGATTCATGATGCCCAGGCAGTTCGGACCAATCAGTCGCAGCCCGCCGCTTGAGGGACCACGTTCGAGATGTTTCCGGATCTCTTCTTCCAGCGCGGCGCCATCGGGACCTTGCTCGCGAAATCCCGCCGAAATCACCACCGCGGATTTCACTCCCGCATCGACACACTCGCCAATAATTTGCGGAACGGTGTGACCCGGCGTGACGACAACCGCCAGGTCCACTCCTCCCGTAATGTCGCCGATGCGCTTGTGCGTCTTGATGCCGAGAACTTCATCGTGCCTGGGATTCACCGCATAAACTTTGACGGGATACTTGCTTTGCAAAAGATTTGAAACGACGCTGCGCCCGACGGTTCCAGGACGATCGGTGGCTCCGATCACGGCCACCGAGTGCGGAAAGAAGAGCGAGTCAAGCCCACCTCTTGCAGCAGGCGCTGCCGTGTACATCTTGCCGACGGGCGACGGCACGGCGGAGTTCGAGACTTCACTCAAAGAAATTCCTCCCGCGAATGTCTATCAAACAGATCGACAGTTATAACGTCGCCGTTTTCCCCGGTGATCCCTCTGTCCCCTCTGCGGTGAAAGCCTTTGACGCCTCGCCGACCGTCCGGCTCCCGCAGATCGAGTCCGCCATGTTAGCCATCACATTTCCGAAACACTACGCTAACGCAGGTGAAAACATTGTTTTCATAACTCTCGCGCGCGAAAACGACACTTCGGAACCGCACACAACAGCCATCATTTCACAGTTTTCGTCACGCGTCTGTGATCGCACTGTGCCCTCGATCACGTGTACTCGTGATGGTGATCACAAGCAAAAATGCGGTGCTACAATTCTTGAGAAGAGAGGTGCTCAGTGCGCGCCCCTTATGGCCTAAATATTCTTGATAACTGCCTTACCTGCCCTGTCCGCGAAGAACATCTATTCTGTAACCTTTCCGTTCAAGCCGGACAGCGTCTCAACGAAATCAAATCCACCGCCGTCTATCCCAAGGGAGCGATGCTCTTCATTGAAGGGCAACAACCCCGGGGCGTCTTTGTGCTCTGTGCCGGGAAGGCAAAACTTTCCACGTCGTCCCGCGAAGGTAAAACCATCATCACCAAACTCTCCGATGCGGGAGATGTACTCGGCCTGAATTCGGTCGTCTCCAATCGACCCTATGAAGTGACGGCCGAGATGATGGAGCCGGGCCAGGCCAACTTTATTCCTCGCGATTCCTTGCTGCAGTTTCTCAGGGACAACGGGGAAGTGGCCCTGCGTGTCGCCGAACAGTTGAGCCGCAACTACTACACCGCGTACGAGGAGATTCGCACTCTCGGTCTCAGCACCTCGCCCTCGGAAAAGTTTGCCAAGCTGCTTCTGTCCTGGACGACGAAAACTCCACAGACCGACGGATCCGCGCAGGTGAAGCTCACGCTCACCCACGAGGAGATTGCGGAGATTATCGGAACCACCCGCGAAACGGTCAGCCGCCTGTTTTCTGAATTCAAGAGAAAACAGCTGCTGCAGTTGAAAGGGTCGACCCTGCACATCCGCAGCCGGGTGGCGCTGGAAAAAATCGTCCAGTCCTAGGTTCTAGCTGTGGGAACTTGGAACCTGTGGGGACAGCCGCCCGAGCCTGTCCCGCCGAACTGAACCTGTGGGGACAGCCGCCCTCGGCTGTCCGCCTCACGCAGTGAGGCGAAGTCCCCGCTTCTCGCGCCAGGAATGCGCGAGTAGTGGCGCGCCCGACGCCGCCGAGAGCGCAACTCTCAGCGGCGCGCCGATCTTTCATCCCGCAACGGTCAAGACCGGGCACGGTGCGTACCGCACAACTTCGTGTACCGCCGTCCACGGAATATGGGCGGCCACTTTCGCGGAGGCGGCGTGGTTCGCTCCCATCACGATCAGATCCGCATGGAACTTTTCGCTTGCCGTCAGCACTCCCTCGGGCAAGAAGTCGGTTCCCACAACAAACTCAATTTCCTGCTCCAGATTCATTTCCGACGGCAAACACTCGCGCAACTGCCGCAGGCACTTCTGCCGCGATGAGCCTTCCCATTCTTTCACTTCGTCTGCGGCCGCTCCCGCCGGTGCGTACGCCGAAAGACTCGCCGACGTTGCCGGCATGGGGTCAATCATGTGCAACAGAATCAGTTTCGCTTGCTCCCTTCGCGCCAGGGCCAGCGCCAACGGCAAAGCTCTCACCGACCCTTTGCCAAAGTCGGTGGCGAACAGAATCCTTTGCAGGCCGTGCCCGATGCCTACCTCCTCCACGTCTGCCTTCGGGCCGATGGTCATCACAGGGCACGGTGCAACGCGCAGAAGTTCTTCCGCGACAGATCCCAGCGCCAGCTTCTGCAGACCTCCGCGCCCCCGCGTCCCGATCACCAGCAGATCGATTGCTTTTTCCGCGATCACCGCTGCCACCTGCTCAGCCACCCGCCCGCGTCTCACCAGAATTGTGTCCATCGTCGAGCCAAGTCCTAAATCCTGCACGATGGACGTGAGTTCTTTCTCCGCAGCGAGGCGTCCCAGGTCCAATTCGCGCGGATTCTCCAGGACTTCGTATCGGCGATCCTTGTGCAACACATGCACGACCGACAACTGCGCGCCATTTTCAGCCGCTAGCACGGTTGCGTCGCACAGCGCTCGTCGGGACGGTTCCGAGAAATCCGTCGCCACCAGAATGTGGTGAAACACCCCGCTCGCTTGCGAAGTTTTCAACGGCATGTTCAACTCTGCAACTGTCATAGAACCTCCTCGCCGCAGCGGCGTTACCGGTCTTCCCGGCCCGCGGATGCGGCTCGCACTCTCAATCGCCTTCTCCCAATGTCAAGCTTTCGTTCCGGCAGCATGGGGAGAACCGCCGCCTTAGCCGGCAGCCGCATAACCTTTACTCCGGCTCCGCCCCACACCACCGTCATTTCCTTCGCGCATCGATCGCACAGCCAGAAACGCTCGTGCAGCGCCGGATGCTGCATTCCCATCTCGATTTGGATTTCAGGAGTTGGAGCCAGGTAGAAGATTTTTCCCGCATGGAGATACCGAAGCGTCTCGGAACATTCGGGATTCGCGCACTTGGACAGCATGGCGCACTCCAGCCAGCCGTACGATCAAAATACTATGCCAATGCCTTCAGAAATGAGGTGATCACAGACACGAAATCGGGTGACCTACATCACCTGATCATACTCGCCGTCGCCGCCAGGTTCTACGAACCTTCAGGAAACTCTGATCAAGCTTCCACTTTGTCATCCATCAAGCTTCTACTTCGTCATCGATCAAGCTTCTACTTCGTCATCGATCAAGCTTTCACTTTGTCATCCCGAGCGGAGCAGAATTGCCGTTTGTCGGCAATTCTGCGCAGTCGAGGGACCTGCGGTTGGCTCTTCGTAACTTACTCAGAGATCCCCTTCGTTTACAATCGCTTGCGAATGTCCCTGCGAAGTGCATATCAGTCGAAACCCGCGCTTGCTTGTCTGCTCGCCGCGTTCTTGCAGGCTGGTGCGGCGCAAACCACGGTGCCGATGCCCGCCCCGCAAGCATCCGCAGCCTCTGTGCAGTCAGCAACTTCCGCCGGTGCAGAGACTCCAGCCGACGCCGAGATGGCCGACCGCGTCCGCCAGGAATTCCGCCACGCCTGGGACGGCTACAAGCAATACGCCTGGGGTCACGATGCGCTCAAGCCCTTGAGCAAGAGCTACCACGATTGGTATGGAGTGCCGCTGCTCATGTCGCCCGTCGACGGACTCGACACCATGATTCTGATGGGCATGACCGACGAGGCCGCGCAGACCCGCGAGTATATCGTCAAGAATCTCTCGTTCGACCGCGACATCTACGTCAAGAATTTCGAAATCACCATCCGCCTGCTCGGCGGACTGCTCAGCAGCTACCAACTGACCGGCGACAAGCGGTTGCTCGCGCTCGCCGATGATCTGGGCACGCGCCTGCTGCCCGCCTTCAACTCTCCCACGGGCATGCCGTACGTCGACGTGAACTTGAAAACCGGCGCCGTTCGCGGCGAGTCCACCAATCCCGCAGAGATCGGCACGCTGCTCCTCGAGTTCGGCACGCTCAGCAAACTCACCGGCAAGCCCATCTACTACGACAAAGCCAAGCGCGCACTCGTGGAACTCTACAATCGGCGTTCGCCCATCGGCCTGGTCGGTTCGACCATCAACATAAAAACCGGCGAATGGACTGATCCCGACAGCCACATCAGCGGCGGCATTGATTCCTACTACGAATATCTGCTGAAAGCATGGCTCTTGTTCGATGACAAAGACTGCGAGCGCATGTGGAAGGCGAGCATCGCCGCCGTGAACAAATATCTCGCTGACCAGGCTCCCACTGGATTCTGGTACGGCCAGGCGAATATGAACACGGGCGCCCGCACCGGCACCGAGTTCGGCGCCCTCGACGCATTTTTCCCCGGCACTCTCGCGCTCTCGGGAGACCTCGATCGCGCGCGCAAGCTGGAAGACTCCGCCTTCAAGATGTGGACCACTTTCGGCATCGAGCCGGAAGAAATCAACTACATGACGATGAAGATCACCTCCGGCGGATACGAACTGCGGCCCGAAGTCATTGAATCGGCGTACTATCTACGCCATTTCACGAACGATCCCCGTTACCGCGAAATGGGCAAGGCCTTCTACGACAGTCTGCTGAAATATTGCCGCACCGACGCCGGCTACGCCGCCCTGAGCGACGTTGCCACCAAAGCCAGGAAAGATGAGATGGAAAGCTTCTTCTTCGCGGAGACTCTGAAGTATTTATTCCTGCTCTACGCCCCGCCCGACACCATCGACCTCAACCAAGTTGTGTTCAATACCGAAGCCCACCCCATTCGCAGGACATGGTAGCGTCGAAAAGACGCTATTCTCATCACTAGGTCGGATAAATATGGATCGAATCACTATGACCGAAATTCACTGCGCCGCACTTCTCTTCGACATGGACGGAGTCCTCATCAACTCCACTCCCGCCGTCGCCCGCGTCTGGCGCCGCTGGGCCGTCGAGCATGGATTCGATCCTGAAGAAGTCGTCCCCCGCGCTCATGGCCGCCCCAGTCTCACAACCGTCCGCGAATATCTTCCGGATTCCGATCACGAACTCGAGAACCGCGAAGTCGAACGCCGCGAAATCGAAGACGTCGAAGGCGTCATCCCGCTTCCCGGCGCGCTCGACTTGCTGGCCAGTCTTCCCGACGACCGCTGGATTATTGTCACGTCTTGTACGCGCGCCCTGGCCGAAGTCCGCCTTCGCGCTGCCGGACTGCCGTTGCCAAAAAAGATGATCACGTCCAACGACATCACCCACGGGAAGCCGCATCCCGAGCCCTATCAGAAAGGCGCCTCGGTCCTTGGATTTCCCCCGCCGGAATGTATCGTCCTCGAAGATGTGCCTGCCGGAATCCACGCGGGCAAAGCCGCGGGCGCGAAGGTAATCGCGTTCCGAACGACGACGCAGGAACCCATACTGCGCAAAGCCGGAGCCGACTGGGTCCTCAACAACTGCGCCGACATTCGCCTGCGAGATCGCGGCCAGAATCTCAAACTTGCGTTGACGGAGAGCTAAAGAGTCCTGTGTGTCCTCCGTGGTTTTCTTGTTCCGGCCGTCCCCGGTATCGCAAAATAACCCCTCTCCGGGGTAAACTTCTACGACCCCCGGGGAATTTCGTCTGCAAGGAGAACTCTCTCATGAAACACAAGCTGCCGCTTTTGCTCGCCAGTTTGTTCGTGCTTGTCACCATGGGCGCCGCCCAGGACCAGCCCTCCGCCAAATCGCAGGAGCGGATTATCAAAGAAGTCCGCCACGAACTCTTGATGCTCCCTTACTTCGGCGTCTTCGATTACATCGCTTTTAAAGTGGACGGGTCCACCGTCACGCTGCTCGGATCGGTCGTAAAGCCCGTGACCAAGTCCGACGCGGGAAATTCCATCAAGCGCATTGAAGGCGTCGACAAGGTCGACAATCAGATTGACGTCCTACCTCCATCTTCCATGGACGACCGCCTTCGCCAGCGGCTGTTCCGCGCCATCTATCAATATCCGGCGCTGCAGCGCTACGAACTCGGCGTGCAGAAGCCCATCCGCATCATCGTCAAGAACGGCCACCTTACGCTGGAGGGCGTCGTCGATACCGAAGCTGACAAGAATCTGGTGGGAATACGCGCCAACGGAGTCTCCGGCATTTTCTCGGTTACGAACAATCTGCAGGTCGTAAAGAATTAAGAGCATCGCGTAGGGGCGGACGCATTCGTCCGCCCGCGACCGAAGCGAATGAGCCCAGCGAGGGCCCCCGGACGAATGCGTCCGTGCTTTCGTTGCGCCTCTGCACCTTGTTCGCTAGATTGATGTCTGCTAAATCGATGTTTGCTAAATCGATTTTTCAGCCTCTTTTCTGATCCTCCCGCGTATAATGCTCCCGAATTCGACTTCCGCCCCCAGCGGATCAATCGGGAGGAAATGCCATTATGAGTTTGCAGGCCATGAACCGCCGCACTTTTCTGGAAACCGCAACCACCGTCACCGCCGCCACTCTTTTGACCAGCAAGGTAGGCTGGGCCGCTTCCGAACACAAGATTGAAAACCTCGGTGTGCAGCTTTATACCGTGCGCGACCAGATGAAGGTTTCCTTCTACGAGACCCTCGCCAAGGTTGCCTCGATCGGATACAAGGAAGTCGAGTTCGCCGGATACTTCGGCCTCACTCCGAAACAAGTTCGCGACGCGCTCCAGAACAATCACCTCACTGCGCCTTCCACCCATGTGCAATACGACGAACTGGACGACAAGTTTCCTGCCGTCATCGAAGCCTCCAAGACCATCGGCCTGAAATACATCGTCTGCCCCTGGATCCCCGAGGAACTCCGCAAGTCTCCCGACATCTGGAAGCAGGCTGCCGACAAGTTCAACCGCTGCGGCGAAGCGACCAAGCAGGCCGGCATACAGTTCGCCTATCACAATCACTGGTTCGAATTTCTTCCGGTCGATGGCAAGCTTCCCTACGATGAGCTGCTCAAAATGTGCGATGCCAACCTGGTGAAGATGGAAATGGATTTGTGCTGGATCACCGCCGCAGGATCCGACCCGGTGAAGTATTTCAACGCCTATCCCGGACGCTTCCCACTGGTCCACGTCAAAGACCTCAAGACCATGCCCAAAATTACGGCCGGAGGCGCGCAGAACTATGGCGACACCGTCGACCTGACCGAAGTCGGCAGCGGCATCATCGATTGGAAACGGATTTTCGCCCAGTCTGACAAGGGAGGCGTCAAGTACTACATCGTCGAGCACGATCACCCGCAGCAGCCGTTCGAGAGCATCACACAAAGCTACGCATACCTGAACAAGCTGCGCTGGTAGGCAGCGGCGGCGTGAATTCGTGGCGCACCGAGAAGGGTGAAGCGCCAAGAGGGGTAAAGCGCCAAGAAGGGTGAATCGCCAAGAAGGGTAGAGCGCCCGAGAGCTGAAAGACGTTAAAGCACCGAGAAGACGCGAAGCGCCGTGGAAGAGCGGCGCTTCAGCGCCGCGTAAGGCGTGCATAATTAGTAGGGGTTTTGGAGCGCTGAAAACTCGCTTTTGGGTGGCGCAGCGCTTTCAGCGCTGCGATAAGAGCCTTGCTTTCTGGATGCGCTTTAGCGCCTGAGGTGCCTTGCACGGAGTTTTTCAGCAAATTGTTTAGCCCCTGAGGAGACTCGCCCTTCCTCCTCTCGTCGCGAGATTGCAGAAAAAAATCGAACCCAGGGAGATCCATGCAAGTCAAGCGGACGCCGAAAACCTATGACGTTTGCATCGTCGGCTCCGGTGCCTCGGGAGGCACCGCAGCCAAAGTTCTCACCGAAGGCGGCCTGAGCGTCGCGCTCCTCGAAGCCGGCCCCCCTCTGATTCCAGAGCGTGACTACAAGGAGCACGTCTGGCCCTACGACCTGCCGCATCGCGGCGCCGGCGTCGGCGGCCGCGCCCGCCAGGGACTCGAAGACGAATTCCTCGCTCCCAACGGCGCCTGGGAAATCGAAGGCGAGCCCTACGTCTCCGCTCCCGGATCAAAGTTCCGCTGGTTTCGCTCGCGCATCGTCGGCGGACGCACCAACCACTGGGGACGCATCGCCCTGCGCATGGCTCCCGTCGACTTCAAAGTCCGCTCGCACGACGGCATGGGCGATGACTGGCCCGTCAGCTACGAAGACGTCGCGCCCTACTACGACAAAGTCGAGTCCTACATCGGCGTTTTTGGCACGAAAGAGAATATTCCCAGCGCTCCCGACGGGATTTTTCTGCCTCCGCCCAAGCCGCGCTGCACCGAAACCATCATCAAGAAGGCCTGCGACCACCTGAACATCACTTGCATTCCGTCGCGCCTCGCGATTCTGACCCAGCCGCACAATGGCCGGGCGGCCTGTCACTACTGCGCGCAGTGCGGCCGCGGATGCATCACCGCCTCGAACTTCAGCTCGAGCCAGGTCATGATTCCACCCGCAGAAAAAACGGGCCGCTTCACCATGATCACTGGCGCGATGGCGCGCGAACTGGTCGTCGGCAAAGATGGCAAGGTCGAGGCGATTTCCTACATCGACAAAGCGACGCACGAAGAGAAGACGCATTCACGCGCGCGCATTCATCGTTGCCGCCAGCGCCTGCGAATCCGCGCGGCTGCTGCTGAATTCCAAGTCCACGCTTTTCCCGGATGGCCTGGCCAATTCCTCTGGCGTCGTCGGCCGCAATCTGATGGATACCGTCGGCAGCGATGGCGGCGGATACTTTCCTCAGCTCGAAAGAATGCCGGCGCACAATCACGATGGCGTTGGCGGCATGCACATGTATTTGCCGTGGTGGAAGTTCGACCGCAAGAACGAGTTCCTGCGCGGATACCACACCGAATTCGGCGGCGGACGCGGCATGCCCGGGGTCGGCGACTACGACGACCTCTGCGACGAGTTCGAAGGCTACGGCGCACGCCCTGAAGCAGGAGTGCAAGAAGAAATACGGTACTTACATCGGCTTCGCCGGACGCGGCGAGATGATTCCCAACGAAAATTGCTATTGCGAAATCGATCCGTCGGCCGTCGATCAGTGGGGCATTCCCGTGCTGCGCTTTCACTGGAAGTGGAGCGACAACGAAATCAAGATGGCGAAGGACATGCAGGAAACCTACCGCGAAATCGTGGAAGCGGCGGGCGGAATCTATATTTCCACTGAAGGCGCCCGACGGGCCGAATCCCTACGGGATCGCCGATGGCGGCGTGATCATTCACGAAGTGGGCACGGTCCGCATGGGAGACGCACCCCGCGACCTCGGCCCTGAACCAGTACTGCCAGGCGCATGACGTGAAGAATCTGTTTGTCACCGACGGAGCGAGCTTTCGTGACCAACGCCGACAAGAATCCGACGCTGACGATCATGGCGCTGACCTGGCGTGCTTCAGACTATCTTGCTGGATCAGGCGAAGAAAGGAAATCTGTAGCCGAGCCGCGAGCATGCCCATTTCCCGACGAGACATTCTAAAGTCCCTCACGATCACGGCGATCACCGGCTCGGTGCTGCGCGTGATTCCGCTCGAAGCCGCCGAATACGCGCATCGCATGGTGCGCGCCGAAAAGGCCGCGGCCGCAGACCAGGTCTACGCGCCCAAGTATTTCTCCGCGCACTTTTACAAGACACTGCAGTCGCTGTGCCAGACCATCATCCCGTCCGATGACCGAAGCCAAGGGCGCGATCGAAGCGGGTGCGCCCGAATTCATCGACCTGATCACCAGCGAAAACAAGGAATACCAAGTCGCTCTCGGCGGCGGAATGATGTGGCTCGACAACACCTGCATCGACCGCTACGGCAAGCGCGTATCTCGATTGCACGCCGGCGCAGCAAAAAGAAATTCTCGACCAAATCGCTTACCGAAGAACTTCAAGAAAGATCCGAGTCTCGGGCAGGGGATTGAATTCTTCGCATTCCTGCGCAAGCTCACTGCCGACGGTTTTTTCACCAGCGAAATCGGCATCGACTATCTCGGCTACATCGGCAACACATACGTAAAAGAGTTTCCCGGCTGCCCGCCGGTGCCCGAAGGGTAATCAAAGTCCTAAACCACGAAGGGCACGAAGGTTCACGAAGGAACCCAAGTTTTCCTTCGTGAACCTTCGTGCCCTTCGTGGTGAAAGCATTTCTCTACCGGCCGGCTCCGAAGGGATTTTCCAGAGAGACCGTTTGCGGCGTGAACAGCTCTGCGCCGTTCTCGGTGATGTGCATGTCGTCTTCGATCCGCACGCCGAACTCGCCGCGAATATAGATTCCGGGCTCGTTGCTGGTCGTCATATTCGCCTGCAGCTTGGTCGGGTTGCCGCGGACCAGGTAAGGCCACTCGTGCCCATCCATGCCGAGGCCATGGCCGAGACGGTGCGTGAAGTACTTGTAGTCGGGACCGAATCCCGCGTCGGTGATCACTTTGCGGGCCGCGGCATCGACCGATCCGCACTCGGCTCCCGGACGCGCCGTCGCCAGCGCGGCCGACTGCGCGCGCAGCACAAGGTCGAAGACTTTTTTCATTTTGTCCCCGTTTGGCCCCGAAGCCTTGCCCAGCACGAACGTCCGCGTGATGTCGGACTGGTAGCCCTCGACGGTGCAGCCGTCGTCGATCATGATGATGGAGCCTTCGCGGATCACCTGCGGCGCGGCCAATCCATGCGGAAACGCCGTCGCTTGGTCGACCATGACGCTGGCGTCGCCGGGAAATCCGAGCTGGCCGTACGCCGCATCGATCAGGCCAGAGACGTCGCGTTGCGTCATGCCCGCACCCATCGCGCGATATACGGCCTCATACGCCGCCAGCGTGACCTGCGAAGCCAGCCGCATCAGCGCGATTTCGTGCGTGCTCTTGATCATGCGGCATCCGGCGGTGACCGGCGTTGCGCTCGCCATGGTCGCCTGCGATGCGGCTTTCGCAATGCCATCGGCAAAGACAAAACGCACGGTCTCCTCGATTCCGAGTTTGCCGCTGGCAATGCCGCGATCCTTTAGCCCTTGCGCGATGAGCTGGTATGGGTTCTCGTCTTCCTGCCATACCCGCACGTCTGGCTGGTCGCCGTCGGGCGCGTTGGCGAGTTGCTCGCGCGCTCGTCCTTCTTCAAAGGCAGGGCACACGTAGAACGCCGCGCCTTTAGCGGGCAGCACCAGCACGAACGTGCGCTCGCCACCCCACCAGCGGATGCCGGTGAAGTAGCGCAACGAGGTGCCTTCCATCAGCAGGATCGCGTCGAGCGCGTTTTCGCGTCATCAGTTGGCGGGCGCGGTCCTGGCGTGTTTGACGTTCTTCGCTTGTGATCGGCGTGGCTTCCGTTTTGCGCGATTTCAATTGCGAGATGGATGGCGGCAGGGAAGCGTCGTTCTTGTTTCCGCACCCTTGTCTGCGGCAGCGGCCACCAACGAGTGCGATGCCACCGCCATTCCGGCGGTTACGCCGCCAACTTCCAGAAATCGTCGCCGCGAGATCATCCCACCCTCCAGGATTTGAGGAATATAGTCCGGCCATTATATGGGGATCGGCAAGTTTGGAAGTAAGGCACGAGCGGCAATGCCGGGTGCGGATTTGTTTTGCGAGCTTTACGGGATGTCCTCGGCGTTCTCTGCGGTCCAGGCTTTTGGTCTTCCTTCGAAAGCAAGAGCCTTTCACCGCAGAGAACGCAAAGAACCTTCCAGCAAAGGACGGAGAGAAAACAGACTTAGTTAGGACCGGCACGAGAACCTGGCAAGCCGCGTATCGGGATGCGAAATTGGCTGCATGTCTTTTGCTTTGTTACAGTTATGCAAATATGCGTACAGCAATGTACGTACAGTGTAGCAATTTGAGACGGATTATTGACGCAAAGCTGGGCGTGAAAATCGCTGCCGCGCACCGCACAGAATGCCCTTTGCGGGGCCGGAAACGGCCTTGGCTTCGACGATCGACCTCGCGGTCGGGGAAATCATCGTCCGCGGAGAAATATCGCCTCCTGAAGCCTGCAAGAGGGCTTTTACGAGTTTTCAATCACTTGCACCAAGGCTCAATGACTTACAGTTCAACGAGCCGGCGAACCTGCCGGCGAACGACCCTCAAACCATCTCATTGGCCATCGGCTCTCAGTTATGCTCTTTCTGCCATGGAATCGGGTTTTCAATGCGCTTCGTGCGGGGAATGGAACACCACTTCGGTGGACGAGTCCGCCGGACGACGCCAGAGTTACGTCGAAGACTGCCAGGTCTGCTGCAAGCCGAATGTGCTTCGCATCGAGTACGACAACTCGTCGGGGGAATTCTTCATCACTGCCGAACTGGAGTGAGAATCAGATTTCAAGAGCCTGAACCACCAACGACACGAAGGTTCACGAAGGAAGTTCTAAGGATTCGACCTTCGTGATACTTCGTGTCCTTCGTGGTTCAGGTCTTCCGTCGCACTCGCGGCGAAACACGGCTGGCGTTATAGTGAGCAGTTCGCAGGCACGATCCGCAAGTATCACGGAAAGGAACGGACCTCTATGGCAACTGGCTACAGCGCTGGCAGGATGGTGGCTCACAACATGGTGACCACGCAATTTGAACTCGACGGCTTCCGCGTGACCCGCACGCTCGGAGTTGTGCGCGGAATCGTGGTGCGATCCCGCTCGATTTTTGGAACCATCGGCGCTGGCTTGCAAACGCTGGTTGGCGGCAATATCACACTGCTCACCAACCTGTGCGAGAAGACACGCGCGGAAGCCTTTGATCTGATGCTGCAGCACGCGGCCGAACTGGGGGCGAATGCCGTGGTCGGCGCGCGTTACGACGCGACCGAGGTCATGCAAGGCGTCACTGAGGTGCTGGCTTACGGCACCGCCGTCTTCGTGGAGCCCTCGAAGTAAAGGCAAATCACAACCACGGCAAATTACAACACAGAGGACACGGAGGACACAGAGGCAATCTGAGAGCTTGCAATCGTTTTGAGCGCCGCTCTGAATCCATCCTGTTTTCCTCCGCGTCCTCTGTGTTATTCAGGCCAGAAGTTTCAAAAGAGTCTGCTGCCGCTGGGCGAACGCTGTTTCCATCTGGCCGCGGATGAACATTGCATTCGCGATCTCACCCAGAAACCCAAAGCCAACTTCATAATCAATCACATCGCGGACAAGTGTTCCGGAGACTCTCTCACGCGTTTCCGCTTGGAACTCGTGGCGATGATGCCAGTTCTTGAACGGGCCCCTGTCCTGGACATCGGCGAAATAGTGATTCCATTCGAATTCGGTGATGCGTGCGATCCAGCGGGCACGCACTGGTGGAAAAGGGAAGACGCGAAAGGAAGTCGCGATCGTCGAACCCACTCCGGCCGCGTTGTCGCCGATGACGCCGGGCGGCGCTGGCGGAGCAGGCTTACGCTTCAGCGCGATCAGCTTCGTTCCCGTAGCGGCGGGCATGATTCGCGGCAGGTTCTCGGGATTCGAGAAGAACGCGAAAACGCGGTCGATTGGAAAGGGAACCCACTGCTCGAACAGAAGATGGCTGGGCATGCAACTAGTGTAGTGCGTCGAAAATAGCGACGGTCACCCTCTCTCTCTGCTTGCGTGCCACAGGAAAGCAAAGCTTTTCACCGCAAAGTTCGCAGAGAAGGTCCGCAAAGATCGCAAAGAGAGGCCGTAAAGCTCGGAATATAAAGCCGCTCGGTTCGACGCACCACACCAGTTAGGAGCTCGCATCAACCCACGAGCCCAGAGTGTCTTGAGCGGAGCGAGAATCCGTCTCGCTTTTGGTTCTTCTCGCCATGCCGTTATTTCTTTCCGGCAGCGGCAGACTTGGCCTTTGCGCTGTTGAGCTTCCTAGCCATGGCGGTCTTTTCCGATAAGAGGCGTAGAGTTTGCGCCGAGGTTGGAGGGATCAGCAGATGCTCAAGGAGCTTCTTATTCCGGATGGTGGGTTGGCCCAGCCTGTTCTTGCGAATCGTCGTCAGAGTGAGGCTGAGGGTGTTCAATTGGAGGCATTGCGGGCAGCTATCCAATTCCGCCACCACGTGATCTGCGCCGGGGCTGGCCGGGGCGAGGCTTTCGAGAGATCGCACGTCGTTGGCCTCGATCTGCAGTTTGAGCTGAGTCAGGCTTTGCGGCAGCGACAAGGGGATCCGCGCTCCGCGAGAGCACCATCGTTCGCACCGCTCACAGAAGGCGTGAAGGCCGAGAATCGCTTTCTGGATGATCACTGCGAGACCGATGACCATCGCGGCCTCTACGAGCCAGACCGCCCACAATTCCGTTCCTTTCATCACGGGTTCGCTGCCCAGACTCCAGGTTCCGTCCTGGTTGATGGCACACATCAATTCCCAGAGCATGCCAGGACGCTCGGCGAGTTTCACCCAGCTTACTGGTCCGACGTGTTGGCTCTCGAGAGTCAGCGATACCCAGACCGCCCAGCTGATGTAGAGTGCGAAAGCCGAAATCGTTGCGGTGACCGCCGCTCCAACCGGCTGGCTGCGAACCTTTCCCCAGACGAGGCCATACCCGACAGCTACTCCTAACAGGGCGCCGAGCGCAACTGTTGCCATGAACGCCATTCTTTCGTCGGTGATCAGAACGAGACCGTGCGAATAAGAAAGGCCCAGAAGTAGCCCAGCGGCGGTCCCAATCGCTGCGCCAACAAGAAGTCCGCCGACGCTAAACTGTCCCGAATGTTTGTAATACATGCGAGCCACGCCCTCCCAAGGTTGCAGAAAGTGTGACTCGCCAACGCGAACGGTTGTAGGTTACCAAGGTGGGGTGACCGGCCCGCGGTGTCGCGAACCGGCCATGTCAATCGGGCGGAGGCACGCGGCCAGGCGCTTCCAATTCGCCAACAAGCTACCGGTTCGCAGGCATCGGCTCAAGTTGAATCGACGGGGACTGCGCGCTGGATCCAATCACGTCTCCGGAAACGACCATCTCCACGCGACGATTTAATTTCCGGCCTTCCGCCGTGCTGTTGTCAGCGACCGGATCACCCTTCCCCAATCCGACTGCCGTCACATGATCGGGCACCACGCCGGAAGAGAGCAGATATCCACGCACGCTTTCCGCGCGCTTCTCGGAAAGTGTCTGGTTATAGTCGTCGCTGCCGATACTGTCGGTGTGGCCTTCTATGTCGAGTTTGAGGTCGGGATAGGCCAGCACAATTCCTGAAATCTTGGCCAGGCGCTCGCGGGCTTCGGGCTTCAGCGTGTACTTGTTGAAATCAAAAAGCACGTCGGGCATGCTGACGATCAATCCGCGGGCAGTGTCGCGTGTCTGCAGAACCTGATTGAGCTGGGCCAGCAGGCGCGCGCGCATTTGTTCTTTTTGCTGAATCGCTTCTTGCGTTTGCCGCTGTGCTTCCTGCTTCTGGCGATCAGCATCGGCGGCGGCCTGGCGGGCGGCGTCTGCCTGGGCTTGAGCTTGCTGCTGTTGAGCCAGCGCTGCTGCCTGGCTCTTTTCTGCTTCGGCACGGCGCCGCGCATCTTCGTCGGCGCGAGCCTGCGCGGCCTGCGCATCGGCCTCAGCTTTGGCTTGCGCTTCCTGGCTGGCGCGACGGGCGGCGTCTTCGCGCTCCTGAGCCTTGCGGCGCAGGGTGAGGACGCGGGCGTCTTCGGCCATCTGAGTGGCGCCGCGTGCAGCGGTTCCGATGGGAGTGCGTCCTTGCTTGCGCTGATAGTAATCTTCGGCGCGCTGCAGCATGTCCTCGGCTTTCATGATGCTGGCAGCGGCATACTTCTCGGCGCCAGCGGCCTTGGCGATCATGACTGCGTCGCGAGCTTCGAGAAGGTCCAGGGGCACATCCGGTTGGGCTTGTGCCGAAGGAAGCTGGTCGGCCGCAACATCGATGGTGTACTGTCCACCTTCCAGAACGTCAAACTTCGCGTCAATTGATTCTTCAAAGCCCTTGGTGTTCTGCAGAATGACGTTCTCCGCCACGACTTCGTTGCTGGGGTGCGTCACTGAGAAATAAGGTTCCGCGGTAACAATCAGACCAAAAGCCTGCAGATCGGTGGTGACGCTGATCTTGCTCTTTCCATTATCCCCGGGCAGAATCTCGCCCAGGTTTACGGCTCGTCCTTCTGGCGTGACGGCCCACAAAACATATGTAAGATACTGCGGTCCCAGGCGAGCGGGGCGGTCGATGTGGTTCAGTTCGACATCGATGGCGAGCCTTCCTTCCTTGCCGTCGACCTTAGCTTTCCCAGCAATGGCCGGCATGAGGCTGGTGCCCTTGAAGTCGACGGTCGTCGAGCCGCCACGATGCCGGTAGTTGACGGCGCGGGTGGTGCGTTCCGACACGTTGACGCGGAAAACCGGCAGAGGAGAATTGTCCTGCGGGGAGACGTTCTGCTGCGATTGGGTGTCGGCCGGGTTCCCCGGCGCCGGGTAGAGTGGCGGCGTCGCATTTTGCTGCGCGAATAGCGGAAACGTCAGGAAGAGTGCAGCCATCAGGGGCAAATAAGGTCGGGTCATGATTCATCCTCGGAACATAATTTCGCTACGCTTGGATGAATTCGGGCGAAAGAGGGATGGCAGAGATCGTCAGAAGGGGGAAGCGGACGGCTTTTCCACAAGAAAATCCGCGCCAGTCGCGGGGATCAAGAGAAATCGTAGCGAATGAATAGCGAAAGAACCAAGGACATAAACCCAACCTGTTGTGGTGGCACGACTAGTTAACCACAAGCCTTCGTATTTTCTGGAAAGGCCGCTGGAGTGGGACCCCCACCATCAAGTTTCTGCTTGACAATAAACGACTTACAGCTAAGATGTGGTACAAAGTGGTACGAAGTGGTCGGGGCGGTAGAGTTCGTGGGAGCTTTGAGCTGAAAACGAGGAGCCGGTGGAAATCCGACCCAAGAGCACGAGAAACAGCCCGAATCGCCCGACTTTGACCGAAGTTCGTACGCTTTTGACCTCCCTCAGTAAGGATGTGTGCCAAACGCGCGATTCACTCGGCAGCAAAAAACGCTGTCGATCCGCGCGGCGCACCCAGATCCTTGGGCGACGAAGAGCATGCCGCCTCAGGATGACAGAAAGAAAACATGTTTCGCGGCAATCATCCAACCCGGGTCGACGAAAAGGGCCGTTTGAAGGTCCCGGCCGAGTTCAAGCGGGTGATCGACGAGAAGTACGGGCAGCAATTCTACATCACCAGTCTGGATGGGAAGGTTGCTCAAGTGTATCCCTTCGAGGAGTGGGAACGGATCGAGCAGAAGCTGGCAGCGCTCTCCAGTTTCAATCCTACGAAGAAAAAGTTTCTCGACCGGACGAACTATTACGGGCAGCAAGTCGAGATGGACGGGCAGGGACGGTTGTTGCTGCCGCAGTTGCTGCGGGAAGCGGGACAGATCAAGGGCGAGGTAGCGGTTCTGGGGAATCTGACGTTTCTCACGGTCAGGAACCTGGAGCTGTTCAAGAGAGAGATCGAAGAAGAAAAGTTCACGCCTGACGATGAGAAGACGCTCGACACGCTGGGCATCTAGTGACCCATCTATCGGACGGGGGATCAACAGACACCCCTCAGGGGGTAGGGCATGGTGGTGGAAGAGTGAGTCAGTCTTCACCGAATCATGTTCCAGTTCTTTTAAAAGAAGCGATCGACTTTTTAGCCGTGCGGCGGGGTGGGACCTATATCGACGCCACGGTGGGTTTGGGCGGGCACAGTTACGAAATCGCAAAACGCCTCGGCGCACCGGGACATTTGATTGGCCTCGATAAGGATCCTGCAGCGCTGGCAATCGCGCGCGAAAGGCTGACAGCAGGTCCCTCGACTGCGCGTTCCGATTCGCCAAGCGAATCAGAACGCTCCGCTCGGGATGACCACGAGATGAGGGATTGGCCGACGGTGACGTTGCTGCACCGGTCATTTGCAGAAGTTGCGAAGGGCCAACGACCAGGGACCGTAGACGGTTTGCTGGCCGACGTCGGAGTGAGCAGCCTGCAGCTGGACAATGCGGCGCGCGGATTTAGTTTTCAGGCGGATGGACCGCTGGACATGCGGATGGACCCGCGTGGCGAGCGTACCGCCGAACAAGTGGTAAACCACCTCGACGAGCGACAGCTTGCCGATGTGATTTACGAATTCGGAGAGGAAAGGAGGTCGCGGAGAATCGCCAGAGCCATTTGCCGGTCGCGGCCGATACGATCTACCGCACATCTTGCGGATGTCATATCAGCCGCGGCCCGGCCAATGAATTCTGAGCAAAGGCGAATTCATCCGGCGACCAGAACCTTTCAGGCTCTTCGAATCTTCGTAAACCGCGAACTGGAAGATCTGCAGGCGCTGCTGGAAGCGGCGCCGCGGATTCTGAAGCCAGGAGGACGCGTGGTGGTGATCAGTTTTCACTCGCTGGAAGACCGCATCGTAAAGGATGCCTTCCGCGAGGGCGCGAATCAGGACAAGCACTATCGGGTGCTAACCAAAAAGCCGGTAACGGCAACTGAATTGGAAAGCGATCGCAATCCGCGGGCACGCAGCGCGAAGTTGAGGGCGGCGGAACGAGTTTAGGGCGCTGGGAGTTCAGCTTTCAGCGGCAGGAACAGGCGGCCGAGCGTTGCTCTGGCCGGACAGCCGAGGCGGCTGTCCCCACATGGCCAGTGGAAAAGTTTGGCTCCGGAAAACCTGCCGGAGTTCCCGGCACAGCTGTAATGGCGTGCCGGGCCTTCAAGATTCAGGTTGGGTAAACCAATGCGGACGAAGATCCGCTGGGGCGGGATGGAACGGGTTCCGTGGTAGGAATCCAAATTTGAGGTAGCGGGACATGTACACAGGCACACTAATCAACGAGTTAATGGCAACGGTCGAGCGCGTGGGGCAAAAGACGCGCCAGCAGCGGACTGCGGAACGAGAGGAATTGCACGCGATTTTCTCGATGCAGATTCCAGTAAGCGACGGCGAACAGATTTTCATGGGGGCGGCATAATGGCGGCAGCGGCGGCAATGCGCAGTGTCGGTTTCGCGTCAGAGGGTGCGGCGGCAGGTCGTCGTTCGTTTTGGACGGGTACACCCGAGATCTACTTCTCCAAGACGATCGACAACTCGCGCCTGGTCAAGGTCGAAGATCCGCGCCGCAACCGTGAGATGAAGCAGTTCGGCACCGCGCTGGCCTGCCTGTTCCTGCTGGTGTTCACGTATGCCTGGCAGCACTTCAAGGCGATCGAATACGGATATCAGATCGAATCGGCCAAGCGCGAGCTCAGCGAAAAGACAGAGATGAACCACGCGCTGCGCCTGGAAGATGCTTCGCTGCGCGATCCCGAACGGATTGATGTGCTGGCGCGCCGCATGGGGCTGGTGCCGCCGGAGCCGGGACAGGTCATCCGCATGGATGTGGGCGCGGCTGAAGCGCAGACGCCGGTGATGGCGAGCGCGATGCCGATGACAGTGATCCCGGGACAGTAAGTCATTGCGTAGCGGCGGACGCGTTCGTCCGCCCGCCGAGCGAAGCTCGGAAGAATCTCGGCGGCGGCCTGTCTGTACGTAGGCCGCCATGTTTGTCTCTACCAGGTTTAGTGGTGTCATCGTGAGCGCAGCGAAGGATCTGTGCACTCTGCCGGCAGCACGATGAACG
This sequence comes from uncultured Acidobacteriaceae bacterium, assembly GCA_963844525.1. Classification (GTDB taxonomy): domain Bacteria; phylum Acidobacteriota; class Terriglobia; order Terriglobales; family Acidobacteriaceae; genus Sulfotelmatobacter. The sequence continues at coordinate 209,795 of CAWJOM010000003.1, forward strand.
CCAGGTTGCATAGGTCCTTCGGCCCGCTCACAGCGCGGGCCTCAGGATGACAACGCGTGAAGTGGAATACTCATGGCCACCGATCGGATGTCCGGCAAGAATTTCCGGCTCTACCTGCTGGGCGCGGTCCTCGTGCTTTGGTGTGTCGTCATCTGCGGGCGGCTGGTCTTCCTACAGATTTTCAGCTATGGAAAGTTTGTCAAGCAGGCTGGACATCAGCAGCAGCGGGCCATTCCGCTGGACGCCAAGCGCGGCGTTATTTACGATCGCGCGGGGCATGAACTCGCGATGTCGGTGCTGGTGGATTCCGCGTTCGCTGTGCCGACCGAAGTTAAAGATCTTCCTACCGCAGTAAATCTGATCACGCGCATCACGGGCGATGACTACAACGTGGTCCTCGCGGATTGCCGCGCGCACAAAACGTTCTGCTGGGTGGCGCGCAAGGCCAGCGACGAGACCATCGAGCGCATCAATTCCCTCAAACTGCAGGGGATTCATTTCCAGAAAGAGCCTAAGCGGTTTTATCCCGCGCGCGATCTGGCGGCGCAGGTGCTGGGTTCGGTCGGCATGGAAGACTCGGGCCAGAGCGGCATCGAACATGAGTTCGACGACGAACTACGCGGGAGCCCGGGAAAGATGTTCATCTCGGTGGATGCGAAGCGGCGGTGGTTCGCCGACGTCGAGACCCAGCCGGACCCGGGCGACAATCTCGTCCTGACCATCGACAAGAACATCCAGTACATCGCCGAAAAAGAGCTGGAGCAGGCGATTCATGACACGCAAGCCATTGCCGGAACGGTGATCGTGGAGAATCCGCACACCGGGGAAATTTTGGCGCTGGCGAACCGGCCGACGTTCAATCCGAATTCGCGGAAGCAGATCACGCCCGGCGCGCTGACCAACCGCGCCGTGAGTTATGCGTATGAGCCGGGATCGACGTTCAAGCTGGTCACGATTTCGGCGGCGCTCGAGGAAAAAGTCACGAACCCCGACGAGGTCTTCGACTGTCAGATGGGATCGATTGTTTATAACGGCATGCGCATCCGCGACTCGAAGCCGCACGGGTTGCTGCCGGTGTGGGGCGTGCTCGCGGAATCGAGCGACGTGGGCTCGATCAAGATTGCGCTGCGCCTGGGACAAGATCGCTTCTACAAATACATTCGCGCCTACGGATTCGGGCAGCAGACCGGAATTGAATTGCCCGGAGAAACTCGTGGGATGACCAAGCCCGTGAGCCGCTGGTCGAAGGTTTCCATCGCGGCCATTTCGATGGGCCAGGAGATTGGAATTTCGCCGCTTCAATTGGCGGGGCTCATATCGACTTTTGCGAATGACGGAGTCTGGGTGGCGCCGCGCATCGTTACCGGAACCGTGCCGCCGCAGGCCACGCCACAAACGGTCGCGTTTCATCCCGGCGCCTCGCACCGCGTGATTTCGTCTTACACCGCTGCGGAAATGCGCTCGATGATGCAGAAGGTCGTGCTCGAAGGCACGGGCCGCAAGGCGATTCTCGAAGGGTACAGTTCGGCAGGGAAAACGGGCACGGCGCAGAAAGTCGATCCGGCGACCGGGGCGTATTCGAAGACGAAGTACATCGGATCGTTCGCCGGATTCGCGCCGGTGAACAATCCGCAGATCGTGGTTGCGGTGATTCTGGATTCGGCGGTCGGGCTGCACCAGGGCGGCCAGGTGTCGGCTCCGGTGTTCACTCGCATCTCGCAGCAGGTGCTGGAATACCTGCACGTCCCACATGATCATGCCGCTGGCCCCACGACACCAGTTGCTGCTGGCGCAGGCGAAGATGAAAGATAAAGATCTGGAAGAAGGCACGCCGGATCATCCCGGCGAGCCGCTGGAGACTGCGGAAGTCAACGGCAGTTCGGCGAACCAGCGAAAGCCCAGAATGTGGCGCGGGCGCCCTCGCCCGCGACTGCCAGGAAGCGGCGGAAATGTGGTCCAGGCGGCGATGCGCGAGACAGTCACTGCGGGATCGGGCAGTCAGGACTGCCTCCGAAAGCGGCGGACGCCGAATGCGGTGTCACTGCGAAGTTGCCGATCACCGGCACGGTCGTGCTCGACGTGGAGCAAGGCGGAATCGAAGTGCCGTCGTTTGTCGGCAAGACCGTGCGGGGCGCGGTTGAAGTCGCCCAGGATATCGGCTTGGAACTCGAAGCAGTGGGCAGCGGCGTGGCTCGCCAGCAAACTCCCGTCGCAGGAACGCATGTAGCTGCCGGAGCGCGCGTCACCGTGCAGTTCGGCGGTAAACTCTAAAATCCTTTCACCACAGAGGCCACGGAGGACACAGAGGATTTTGTTCAATAATTCCTCTGTGTCCCCTGTGTCCTCTGTGTTGAGATCTCTTCCGGTTTGACCCGCGGAAAAACCGCGTGATACGGTAATCAGTCCGGCGTACTGATTCCATATCCAGCAGGCCAGCCACTGCTCGCTGATTGAGGTCTATTTTGTCTTCGGTTGAGGCGACGCCCACCGGCGTCACAGTGACCATCCGTAAAACTGCGCTGAACGCCGTCCATCGCCAGATGGGCGCGAAGATGGTGGAGTTCAACGGCTGGGACATGCCGGTCGAATATCCCGCGTCGATCGGCTGCGGAATCATCAACGAGCACATGGCCGTGCGCACCGGCGTCGGCATTTTCGACGTCAGCCACATGGGCGATATTCGCCTGGCCGGGCCGCAGGCGCTGGCTGCCGTGCAGCATATTTCCATGAACGACGCGTCGCGGCTGGCGATGGTCAGGCGCAGTATTCGGCGCTGCTTTATCCGCAAGGGACGTTCGTCGACGACGTGATCGTTCACCGCCTCGGCGAGGACGAATATCTGCTCGTCATCAACGCGGGGACGCGCGAGAAGGATTTCAACTGGGTGCGCGACAACACGCGGCAGTTCGACTGCGCGGTTGAAAATCTGTCGGACGACTTCACGCAGATTGCGATTCAGGGGCCGAAGGCCGTCAATCTGCTGCAGAAGCTGACCGATGCCGACCTGAGCGCGGTGAAGTTTTATTGGGTGACGCGCGGCAAGCTATGCGGCATGCCCAATATTCTGATGGGCCGTACTGGCTACACGGCGGAAGACGGATTCGAGATCTACATTCCAGCCGACGAAGCGACCAGCGCCCGCGTCTGGTATGAAATTCTGGAGGCGGGCAAAGAATTTGGCGTGGTGCCGTGCGGCCTGGGAGCGCGCAACACGCTGCGCCTCGAAGGCAAGCTTCCGCTCTACGGCCACGAGATTTCCGATACGATCAATGTCTGGGAAGCGGGGCTCGACCGCTTCTGCAAGATGGAGAAGCCGGAGTTCGTCGGCCGGGCAGCGCTGGAGAAGGCCAAAGCTGCAGGCGTGAAGCGAACGCTGGTCGGGCTGGAGATGACCGAGCGCGGCATTGCCCGTGACGGGTACAAAGTGCTCGACGCCAGCGGGCAGTGAGATTGGATATGTCACCAGCGGATCTCCCGCGCCGTTTCTGAAGAAGAATATCGCGCTGGCATATGTGCCGGCGGAGTTGGCGGCGGTGGGAACAGCAGTGAAAGTCGAGATTAGAGGTCAAGGCGTGGGGGCGGTGGTGGTCCCGACTCCTTTTTATAAGCGGCCGAAGAAGAGCGCTTAAACACAGAGGATTTGCTAGACGCTAGAAGCCAGGAGCTAGAAGCTTTTTATGCCTTACCCTACAGATCGCAAGTACACGAAAGAACACGAATGGATTCAGGTGAACGGAAACGCTGCCACGGTCGGCATCACCGACTACGCGCAGCAGTCGCTGGGGGACATCGTGTTCGTCGAGACCCCTAAGGTCGGCGCGGAACTCACCGCCGGGAAGACGTTTGGCACGGTTGAGTCGGTCAAAGCCGTGTCGGACCTGTTTTCGCCGGCGACCGGCACCGTGACCGAAGTCAACGCGGACCTGGCTACGTCGCCCGAGAAAGTGAACACCGACGCCCACGGATCGTGGATGGTGAAGCTTACATTGAAGAATCCCAGCGAGTTGGACGGGCTGCTCTCGGCCGCGGACTATGAGAAATTTGTGGCGGAAGAGGCGGGACACTGAAAATCCTTCGTGTAACTTCGTGTCCTTCGCGGTTCAAGGTTTTACTACAGGCGAGTCGCTCCCGATGACTTTTGCTCTCGATTCTGACCAAGCCCGAGCCGCATCAATCGAAATGACCTCGAGGCACATCTAAAGAACTTCCTATGCGCTATTTACCGAAATCTCCTGCCGACCGCGAAGCCATGCTGAAAGCCATTGGACTGCGCTCGGTCGACGACTTGTTTGCGCCGATTCCGGCCGAATATCGCCTGACCCGCGACCTGAACATCCCGCGGCAGATGGCGGAATCGGAAATTGTGGACTTCTTCCGCCAACGTTCGCGCGAAAACGGCGACGGTTACACGAGTTTCCTTGGTGCGGGAGCGTACTTTCATTACCGGCCGGTCATTATTGATTCGCTGATTTCTCGCGGCGAGTTTCTGACGGCATATACGCCCTACCAGGCGGAGATTTCGCAAGGGACGCTGCAGTCGATCTTCGAATTTCAGACGATGATCTGCGAACTGACCGGGATGGAAGTGGCGAACGCTTCCATGTACGACGGTTCCACGGCTGCGGCCGAAGGGGTGATGATGGCGGTCCGTCTTACGGGCCGGCGGTCAGTGGTGGTGGCACGCAGTCTGCACCCGGAGTATCGCGAAGTGCTGGCGACGTACGCCACGCATCAAGGGATGCCGCTGTCGGTCGCTGGTTTCAACGACGATGGCCGCGTCAATCTGAAGGATCTCGAGAAGTTGATCACACCCGAGACGGCCTGCGTGCTGATCCAGTCGCCGAACTTCTTTGGCACCATCGAGGACGTCGCCGCGGTCGCTGAGGTCGCGCACAAGCATGGCGCGATGCTGGTGGTATCGATCGCGGAAGCGGTCTCGCTGGGAATTGTGGAACCACCGCGCGAGGCTGACGTCATCGCCATGGAAGCGCAGTCGTTCGGCGTGCCTCTCGGTTTCGGCGGTCCTTATTGTGGCGTCATTGCCACGCGCGAGAAATATGTGCGGCAGATGCCGGGGCGGCTGGTGGGGCAGACCGTCGACAAGCAGGGCCGGCGAGGATTTGTGCTGACGCTGGCGACGCGCGAGCAGCATATTCGCCGCGAGAAGGCGACCTCGAACATCTGCACGAACCAGGCCCTGGTCGCGCTGATGGTCAACATCTTTATGACGGTCTACGGCAAGGTGGGTTTGAAGGAACTCGCGAAGCAGAATTTGGCGAAGACCGCTTATGCCGCGAGTCGGTTTGCGAAGCACGGCAAGGTTCTATTCGGGAGCACGCCGCGCTTTAACGAATTCGTTGTGCAGACCAGCGAAGATCCTTACGCGATTAATGGTCGGCTGCTGGGGCACAAGATGGTTGGAGGCTTGCCGCTGAAGAAGTTTTATCCCGAACTAGGGAACGCGGCTCTGTGGTGCTGCACCGAACTGACGACGCGCAGCGCGATCGACACAGCGGTGGGACTGGTTGCCGAGAGCGAGCGCTCGGTGCGATCCGCCAAAGAGGAAGTGGAAGAGGTGGCGCGATGAAGCACGAGACCCGCAAAGCATCGCTCCAGGTGAATCAGAACGAAGGATTGATCTTCGAGAAGTCGTCGCCCGGAAAAGCAGCGTGGAAACTGCCGCCGCTCGATGTACCGGAGGTCGATACGGCTGCGCTTCTAGGTGCGTCCGAAAGAAAAGACCTTGGCAACCTGCCGGAAGTGAGCGAGATCGAGATCATCCGCCACTTCACGCGCATGTCCACGTGGAATTACGCGATCGATCTCGGCATGTATCCGCTGGGATCCTGCACGATGAAGTACAACCCGCGGGTGAATGAAGCGGTAGCGCGGGTCGAGGGAATCGCGAATGGGCACCCGTACCAGCCCGAGAAGATTTCCCAAGGGGCGCTGCAGATCATCGAGGCGCTGAGCGAACAACTCATCGAAATCACGGGCATGGACGCGATCACGCTGCAGCCCGCGGCTGGCGCGCATGGCGAGATGACGGGCCTGCTGATGGTTCGCGCGTATCACCAGTCCAAGGGAAATGCACGCAAGAAGATTCTGATTCCGGACTCCGCCCACGGAACGAATCCGGCAACGGCTGCGATGGTGAACTACGCGGTCGAGAATCTGAAGTCGGATTCGCGCGGCATGGTCGACATCGCGGCACTGGCTGCGCAGATGAATGAAGATGTCGCTGCGCTGATGCTTACGAATCCCAACACGCTCGGCGTGTTCGAACAGGACATCCACAAGATTGCCGACATCCTGCACGCCAAAGGCGGCCTGCTTTACATGGATGGCGCCAACATGAACGCGCTGGTTGGGAAGGTGCGGCCGGGCGATTTCGGCGTCGACGTGATGCATCTGAATCTGCACAAGACGTTCTCGACGCCGCATGGCGGCGGAGGTCCAGGATCAGGGCCGGTCGCGATCAAGAAGGCGCTTGAACCGTTTTTGCCTACTCCGGTGTTGACTAAGAAGTCGGATGGCACGCTTGGTTTCGATTACAACCGTCCGCAGTCGGTGGGGCGAGTGCGCGCCTTCTACGGCAACTTTGGGATGTTTGTGCGCGCTCTGGCTTACATACAGGCGAACGGCCCGGACGGTCTGCGCCAGACGACCGAAGACGCGGTGCTCAACGCCAATTACATTCGCAAGGGACTTGAAGGAGCGTACGATTTGCCTTATTCCACGCCGACGATGCACGAAGTCGTTTTCAGCGACAGGACGCAGCTGAAAAAAGGCGTGCGCACGATGGACATCGCCAAGCGCCTGATCGATTACGGATTCCATCCTTATACGACGGCGTTTCCTCTGATCGTTCCGGGCGCGCTCATGATCGAGCCGACGGAGAGCGAGTCGAAAGAGGAGATGGACCTGTTCATCGAGGCGATGAAGTCAATCGCGGCGGAGGTGGAAGAAGATCCGCAGACGGTGCTGGATGCGCCGCACTCCACGCGGGTGTCGCGGCTCGATGAGACCGCGGCGGCTCGGAAGCCTGTTTTGCGGTGGAAGCCCAACTGAAATTGTTGATTGTTGATTTCTGATTGTTGATTGAAAAACCGTAGCCGCTCAATGGGTTATCAATCAATCATCAGAAATCACAAAATCAACAATTTCCGCGGCTCGTGACTTCAGTGCTTCCTCCCCTGTGTTCCTTCGTGTCTTCTGTGGTTAAATCCTGATGTTGCTCCCTAAAAACCAAGCGAACCTGTTTGCGGATCCGCAGAAGCGGAACAAGATCGTCTGTCTGCTACTGGCCGTGGTTACACTTGCGCTCTACAACCCGGTCAATCGACATCCGTTCGTGAACTACGACGATGATCGTTACATCATCAATAATTCTCACGTGCGGCAGGGGCTGACTGGGGACACTTTCACATGGTCTCTGACCGCGACTGAGCAGGCGAACTGGCATCCGCTCACCTGGATGTCGCACGCGCTGGATGTCTCACTGTTTCGGCTGAATCCCGCCGGGCACCATTTCACCAGTATCCTGCTGCATGTGGTCAATGTGATTCTTCTTTTTCTGCTTTTGATGTGGGCAACCAGTCGATTCGGCCCGAGTTTGTTCGTGGCCGCGTTGTTCGCGCTTCATCCCATCAATGTGGAGTCAGTTGCGTGGGTGGCCGAGCGCAAGAACGTTTTGTGTACGCTGTTTTTCTTCCTGACTCTTTGGGCGTATGGCTGGTATGCGCGAAAGCCGGACTGGAAGCGGTATCTGGCGGTCGCTGCTCTGTTCGCGGCGGGGCTGGCGTCGAAGCCGATGGTGATCACGTTGCCGTTTGTACTGCTGCTGCTCGACAACTGGCCGCTGGCGCGGGTCCGCGGAGCACACGACGAGGCCGACAGAACTGCAACGCTGCCGTGGTCGCGGCTTGTGATCGAGAAGTTGCCGCTGCTCGCACTCTCCGCTGCCAGCGCCGTCATGACGATGCAGGCGCAACAGGCTGGCGGCGCGATTCGCACAACTTCCGAAGTTTCATTTGGATCGCGCGTCGCGACCGCGATTTGGGCCTACGCGATGTACTTGTGGAAGATGATCTGGCCTGCAAGTCTCGCGCCCTTGTATCCGCATCCCGGAGACTCTCTGGCAGCGTGGCAGGTGGTGGTAGCAGCGGCGATCTTGCTTGCCATCAGCGCGATGGCGTGGCGACTCCGTACTCGCCGATACTTGCTCGTCGGGTGGCTCTGGTTTTTGGGAACGTTGGTCCCGGTGATCGGCCTGGTGTCGGTGGGAGAAGCTGCCATGGCCGATCGTTATGCCTATATCCCATTGGTTGGAATTTTCGTGATGATCGCGTTCGGCGCCGCGGATTGGGCGAAGTCCAGGCAATACGGCTTCTGGCCAGCGGTTCCCGCCGCTCTGATTCTAGCGGCTCTCGCGTTCACGACTCATCGGCAGATTGACTACTGGAAGAGCAGCGTCGATCTGTGGTCGCACACGCTCGCGGTAACGGAAAACAATTTCGTCGCGGAGAACAATCTCGGCGGGGCGCTGATTCTCGAGGATAAAGAAGAAGAGGCGCATCCGCATTTCGAGGCTGCGGCGCGCATCAATCCCAAAGATCCGATGAGCCGCAACAATCTTGGAATCTATTTTCAAAAGCACGATCAGATGCGCGAAGCCGTAGCGCAGTACGAGGCTGCAGTGCATCTCACGAACGACCCCGGTTTCCTGGCCCAAACCTATGCGAATCTCGGCGCGGCGGAGCGTGCATTGTCGGAGGACGAGCAGGCGCGCGCGAGTTTCGATCAGTCATTGCGTATGAATCCCAACCAGTTCAACGCCTGGCTGGGTCTTGGCCTGCTGGCGCAGAAGCAAGGAAAACTTGACGAAGCGGTCAGCGATCTCTCCCGCTCGGTCGAACTACAACCGTCTGCTCAGGGCTATTTCGAACTGGGCCTAAGCCTAGCGCAGGCCGGGCATTTTCCCGAGGCGCGAAATGCCTACCAGCAGGCGCTGCAAATCTCTCCTGATTTTGTTGACGCGCAACGAGCACTCGACGCGCTGCAGGCGCCCAAAAAATAACTGTACGGAAGCCTCACTAAGGCCGCCGTACAGTTTGTCTGCATAATCTCGATTGCGTTATTTTGCTTTGATGTCGACCGTGGCTCGAGTCGTGTCCCACTCCTCGCGGAGGGTGCACCCAGTGGCGGTCTTGTCGTAGGCGATTGTGAAGTTCTCAACGGGTGACGGAGGTTTGGACATCGTCATATCGATGCGGGCGAGTTCATCGCTTTCATACTTGTAGGGAATGCCCCACTCGCCGGTTTTCTTGTTGATGATCAGGGTCCACTTCTCGGCAGTTGGCAGGACGAACAATGTGTAGCTTCCGGCGGGCACAGCTTTTCCGCCAACTACGACATCGCTGCTGGTGACGAAGGTTGTCGCTTCGTTGGCCCCATTACGCCAGACCTTGCCGTAGGGGTCTTGACCGCCGACCATCTTACGTCCTTTGAGGCGCGGGCTGGAGTAATCGGTCTTGATGGTTTTTCCGCCACCGAGATCGCAGGTGGCTGAAGCCGGCGGACTGGCCTGCGCCGAAGCGAGCAGGCTGAGAGTCAAAATCGCGAATGCGAGAAGCGCAAGTCTCTGTTTCATGGTCTCTCCTTTTGGAATGTTAAGTGCCAAGGGTTTGGACGCGTGAGTGAAGAATAAGTCAGCAGCCTCGCCATTATGCGCCTTGTGCGTGTGCAGTTACAATCGTGGCATGCCGGTATTCGACGAAAAGCAGGAAGAGCTGGAGCACTACGAGACCATGATGGGCGTGCCCCGCGGACGTCTCGCCGTCACCATGGACACGATCACCGACGCTATGGCATTGGTCGGGCAGCACGGCGTCTATTGCCAGAGCCAGCGCTGGCCGGGCAAGCCTGTGATGGACATCCAGATCATCATGAAGAGCTTGACTGACGCCAAGGAACTGATCCAGAGCGTGATGGAAGAACTCAAGAACAAGGGCGGGCAGTAGCGTCTTTTCGCATCTCCAAGATTTCCGAAAGAGTAGTGCAAACCCATGTACCACGAAGGACACGAAGGTCCACGAAGGCTTTGGCTACAGACTCTTCGTGAGACTTGGTGTCCTTCGTGGTTTACGCTCTCACGGTTTCACTGTCACCATCACCACGCCATGGGACGCGACCGGGGCTGAGAATTTTCCCGTGAGCTTTCCCAGATCTTTGTGCTGCCACAAGTCGCGCACTGCGGCGCCGATATTTTTCGGATAGCCAATATCCTCCCAGGTTGCGGTGATCTGCTGTTCGGTAGCGCCACGATTCAGCAGGATGACGGCGCGGCTGCCGTCTTGTAACTGCTTGGCCCAGACTTCCAGGTCGCCGTTCTTCGCGACGCGCTCGCCTTCACGTCCCAGAGCGTCCTGATTTACGGCGATCACTTCTTTATTGGTGAGAATATCGTGAATCTCGGGCCGCATGTTGCGCAGATCATTGCCCGCTATCAGCGGCGCGGCCAGCAGCGCCCACAGGCTGAAGTGCGAGCGGTACTCCACGTCGGTCATGCCCCCGTTGCCGACCTCCAGCATGTCGGGATCGTTCCAGTGTCCCGGCCCTGCAAAGGATTGCAAGCCGACCTGCTGGTCGATAATGGCCAGTACGCCGTTGGAGCAGCAACTTCCGTCGGGCCATTTTTCCTGGCCTCCCCAGCGATCCTGGATGTCGCCGGTGGTGCGCCACGAATTCCCGCCGACGTCTTTGCCCCACAGCCAGGGCTTGGCCGTGCCCCACTCGCAGATGCTCAGAACAATCGGCCGCCCGGAGGCGTCGAGGGCGGCGCGAATGTTGGCATAGGAAGCTTTTGCATCCTGCGTCGTCGTATTGCACCAGTCGTACTTCAAATAGTCGACGCCCCAGGCGGCGTACTGCAAGGCGTCCTGATATTCGTGGCCGAGGCCGCCCGGACGGCCGGCGCAGGTCTTCGAACCCGCGTCCGAATAGACGCCAAACTTCAGGCCGAGCAGATGGATGTAATCGCCCACGGCCTTCATGCCATGCGGAAAGCGTTGCGGGTCCGGGACAATGTTGGCAATGGCGTCGCGGCTCACCTGCCAGCAGTCGTCGATGTTGACGTAGACGTATCCTGCATCCTTCATGCCCGACTTCACCATCGCATCGGCCATGCTCTTGATCATGTCCTCGCTGACGTTGCAGGCAAACTTGTTCCAGGAATTCCAGCCCATGGGCGGAGTGAGCGCCAGGTTGGCGGATGGAGAAGTATTCGATTGCGCGACAACAGCGGGAACGAGAAGCAGCACGCAGAAGAATGTGACACAGAAAGCTCGCGTCATTTTCATGCAGACGTTTTACCAGAAGCGTTTGGAGAATGGTAGAAGATGCTGCGGTTGCAAGGTTGCTTTTACTCCGGCGCCTGAAACGGCGATGCCGGCAGGCCTTCCTTGTTGAAGAGATTGCAGGTTGGATTCGGCGCCCATGCGTAGCGAACTGAAACCGGCGCCGGCACCGTCGGACTCGATACTACGACGGATGTTCCCTCGATCCTGGCGTCGGCTGCCGAATACTTTCCGTCGGCGCCCGCGACTTCAAACCCCGCTACAGTCGCGCCTTTCGCCATCAATCCGTTCGCGTGGTCGAACCACACGCGGAGTGCGTGTTCTTCCTGCGTGATCTGGCGGTACAGAGGGCCGGACCACTCGATCTTTTCCCCGTAGGTAATCGCGCGCGCTGCCAGCGACAGGCGGAGGCCGACGTCCTGCTTGTTCTTGGGATGAATATCGTTGGGGTCGCCAATGTCGATCGTGACCGCCATACCTGTATTCCTGAGCGCAAGTGCCTGGCGTTGTGCGTTGCGGACCTCGGGCCAAAGCTCGTCGGGCTCGGTATTCCAGTTGGCGATCTGCACGAAGAGGAATGGGAAATCTCCCTCGCCCCAGGAAGTGCGCCAATCGAGGATCATGGTTCGAAAGAGTCGTGCATAGAGCGATGCCCGGTCGTGTGATGCATTGGCCTCGCCCTGATACCAGATGACGCCGCGAATCGCGAAGGGAGTCAGGGGCGCAATCATCCCGTTGTAGAGCGCTGCCGGCGCCCACGCCGCAAAGTCAGGGTGCCATTGCGGCCACGGCAAAGGCTTGCCCTCCGCTTTGGCTTGCTCGAGCGCTTTTTGGAACTCAGCATCTTCGCGTTGCTGACGCAACACGGTCGTGGATTCGGAGTCGACCATTTTTGCGCGCGCTGAGAATACGGGCATCAACCCCGCGTCGGCGGCGAGCGTGCGCAGGCTCGTCCACGACTCGGCCGCGGTTCCTCCCCAGGAGGACTCGATCAGTCCGATGGGGACTCCCAGCTTCTGCTGGAGATTGCGCGCGAAGAAGTAGGCGACGGCTGAGGAGTCGGCAACGGATTCCGGCGTGCAAGCTGCCCAGCCCTTCGACTCGACGTTTTCCAGCGGATAGTCTGCGGGTTTGTGCTTCACCATGAAGATGCGAATCTTGGGATATTGCGCCGCCGCGATTTCGGTTGGGGCGTTCAGCAGGCCGGTCATGGGGAATTCCATGTTGGACTGGCCGGAGGCGACCCACACGTCACCGACGAGAATATCGTTGAGCACGATCGTGTTCGTCGCCTTGATGGTCAGCGGAAACGGACCGCCAGCTTCGCCGGGAGAAAGATAAACGCTCCAGCGGCCGTCGCCGTCGGCAGTTCCGGACTTACGCTCGCCCCGGAAGGTAACTGAGACCGCCTCGTTCGGCGCAGCCATGCCCCATACGTGGACTGGCAACCCGCGCTGCACGACCATGTGATCGGCGAGCAATGCTGGCAGAGTGGCGTCGGCGAGAGATCGAGAAGAGAGCGGGAACGTGATCGCGATCAGCCAGAAAAATACAGGCAAGAACGTCGACGGAATCATCCTGTTTGTCATGCGGCGGTTCCCTTGTGAGCAAATGAAAAATTGGGGCAGACTATCGTCCGACCTTTTGGTCGAAGAACTTGGCCATTAATTCGAGCGCTTCCTTCGTTTCGGGCAACTGGAAGTGATACCAGAAGGCGTGCGGCAGCGCTTCAAAGACGACCAGTTGCGCGTCGTTTCCAGCACCAAGTAGTGCACGATGAAGCGTGGTCGTGTCGCTCAGCAGGATGTCGCGGGTACTCGTGACCAGCAGGCTTGGAGGCATGCCATGCAGATCGGCGAACAGCGGCGAGAGCACGGGATCCTTGCGATCAGTCTTGCCTGCGTATTCATTGTCGGGCAAATGATTCGGATCGATCGGCTCCATGCGACCGGGAAGACCATTGAGCGCAAACAGTTGCCGGGAGTCGCCCACGCGGCTGAAATCCGCCAGCCCGGAGAAGACTCCGAGCGCTGCGGGCAATGACAATCCGAGCTGCTTGAGGCGAACTGCAACTTCGCAGGTCAGAATCGCTCCGGCCGAGGTCCCAAAAATTCCAATGCTGTGCGCCGGGTAAGTCTTGAGGAGTTCCTTATAGACCGCGATCACATCGTCGACCGCGGCCGGGAAAGGACTCTCCGGGGCGAGGCGGTAGTAGACAGAAACAACTTTAATCTTTGCAAGATTCGCGATGGGTATACCTTCAATCAGAGAGCCGGAATCCGAATTGAACCCGCCGCCGTGGAGATTGATGAGGACGCGCTTGCCCGCTTCACTCGATAGCGGGGTGATGATATCGGTGCGTACACCTGCGAGATTCGTTTCCTCGACGTTCACGGGATAAAGCTTGCGGGCTTCGGCGGAGTCCATCTTGCGCCAGGCGTCCGTGTGTGTGCGGCGCTCGGCGAGCGTTTCTGGGGGACCGACTTTTTGCTGGCTTAATGACAGCAGCCACTTCTGCGCTTCGGGACTGATCGTGGTGGGCATGGGAACGACTCGTGTGATGTGCGCAGTGCCGTCGGGATCGAAGGTAGAGGAGTCCGGCGGCGTGGCGGGAGTCGATTGAGCTGCCAAGGCGGGAGCCATCGCAATCGCGGCGATGAGGTGCAGCGCTGTGATTTTCATCGTGATATTTGTATCAGAGGGCGGGCGAAAATCTAAATAAACCACAGAGGACACAGAGGAAACCTTGGGAACCTCTGTGTCCTCTGTGTTTAGATTTGCCGCTTCTTATGCGAGCGTGTATTTTCCCCGCTCGATTACTCTCTGCGCGATCTGCTGCCGAAGTTCAATGGTGTTAAACGGCTCGTATTTCCCTAGTCTTCGGAGGATCGCGAGCTGTGTGCGCAGCATATCGCCGTCAGCCACCGCGGCAATTACTTTGCGCGCCGCCGACTCGACCTTGTCCATCGCCTGCGAGAGGTACACGCGGGTCATCGCGATCGGCAAGGCTGCAGCGGCCTCTCCTTTGGCATCGACGATCTTCCGCGCCCGCAGCACCGCCGATTCCATCGCATACGTCTCGATCGTCATGTCGGCGATGGCGCCCATGATCTCCTGCTGGTCCTGGATCGCCTGCATGTATTTCTGCGTGGCGGCGCCGGAAGCAAACAGGCCGAGCTTTTTGGCTTGCGCGACTAACTTCCGTTCTTCCGGCAGAGCGCCTTCGAGTTCTTCCGCCATCGTCGGACCCGAGAGCACCTCATCCATCAGCTTCTTGATTGCCGGCATTAAGGGCAACTGTCCGCTCATCGCGCGCTTGAGCAGGAATCCGGTGATGATCAGCCGGTTGATCTCGTTGGTCCCTTCGAAGATGCGGTTGATGCGCGCGTCGCGATAGGCCCGTTCCGCGGGATATTCTTCAACAAATCCGTAGCCGGCAAAAATCTGTACAGTCTCGTCGACGACGTAGTCGATCATCTCCGAGCCCCAGACTTTAATAATGGAGCACTCGACGGCGTACTCTTCGATCGCCTTGAGCGTCTGCTTGGCTGCGTCGGCGGCCGACTTGTCGACCTCGCCGAGCGCAACGTCCATCATACCGACCGTGCGATAAACCAGCGATTCGCCGACGTAGAGCAGCGTCGCCATATTGGCAATCTTTTCTCGCACGAGCCCGAAGTCGGCGATGACTTTATTGAACGCCTTGCGTTGCTTGGCATAGCCGACGGCGTGTTCGAGTGACAGACGGCCTCCACCCACGCACATCGCGCCCAGCTTGAAGCGCCCGACATTCAAGATGTTGAAGGCGATGACATGTCCTTTGCCGATGTCGCCCAGCAGATTTTCCACCGGAACCTTGCAATCGTTGAGAATAATGGGACAAGTCGACGAGCCGCGAATCCCCATCTTGTGTTCTTCGGCTCCCACCGAGAAACCGGGGAAGGTTCTCTCGACCAGGAAGGCGCTGAATTTCTCGCCATCGATCTTGGCGAACACGGTGAACAGGTCGGCGAATCCGGCGTTGGTGATCCACATCTTCTCGCCGTTGAGGGTGTAGTGCTTACCATCGGCCGAAAGCTCGGCGCGAGTCCGGCAGTTGAGCGCGTCCGACCCGGACGACGCCTCTGACAAGGCATACGCGCCGACGATTTCGCCTGCGGCCAGGCGAGGAAGGTACTTGTTTTTCTGCTCTTCCGTGCCGAAATACACGATAGGCAACAAGCCGATACCGCTGTGCGCGCCCCATGTAGTCGCGAAGCCTGCATACTTCGCCATGTGGTCTGCGATTACGGCCGCGGTAACCTTGTCCATTTCGAGGCCGCCATAGGCTTCGGGGATTTCAACCGCGCTGAGCCCGAGTTCTCCGGCCTTCTTCAGGAGCTCGCGGGAAACGGAGAAATCCTTGTGCTCGATCTTCTCGGCGTTCGGCAGGATTTCGTTGACGGCAAAATCTTCCGCCGTCTGCCCAATGAGTTGATGCTGCTCGGTGAAGTCCTCCGGCGTGAACGTCTCTTCGGGTTGCCGCGATTCCAGCAAGAAACTTCCGCCGGAAATGCGGGCTTTCGGCACTGCGGTGGTCGTTGCCATTCTCTTTCCCCCGATCAAGAAACCGCCCGGTCCGGCAAGGAACGCGGCGGAAGCACTTCCGTAATTCTAATGCGAGGAGAAGGGGAAAGGAAGGAAGCGTCCCTTCTATCGGTGCTCATGGAGTCATCCTGAACGGAGCCGTAGTTCAGGCGGAGAGAAGGATCTCGCGCGGATCGGCCAGCGAGGGTGTCTGCCAGAAATTTGGCCGAACCGTTACGGGAAGCTGAGTCCCATCTGCCACGACTCAATGGGGCCCCCGGCCCAATATCCGCGGAATCCGAAATTGCCGAACGGATACGCCGTCATCGGCCGCTGCAAGCACATCCGGTAGCGCTCTTGCAAAGTGCGGTAGAAGCCGGACTCACTTTGAGAGGCGTTGGTGAAGTCTGTGCAGCTTTGCGTCGGGCCTGCGGCGCACGCGCTTTCTCGCAGCAAATCCGACGATTGCATACGCTGCATTTGCTGCAGCATCGTCATGCGTAGACCAGCGCAGTCATCGAGAAAGCGAGTGTGCTGCAGGCAAGCGCCGCCGCTCCAGACTTCTCCTGAAGAGCAATAATGGCGCGTGTTGTTGACGACAACCGTTCCGGTACACGCGCCGCCGCTGCGGGCTTGTCCTACGGGGCAAACGGGGCATGGGCCTTTGAAACAAACTGGGCGCCGCAGATCGGCGACAACTTTCTTTGGCTCTGGTTTCGGTTCGGGCTTCCGGAAGGGATGTCGCAGAAGTGTGAAGAAGCTCTTCTTCTCCGTCGTTTCCGTCCTGGTGCGAACGTTCGTATTGGGCTCGTGGACAGGATGTGTACCATTCGACTGAGACGTACTGACGCTGGAGTGGGAAGAGGGTATTGCTGAACTGTGGCCGGTCGATCCGTGTGGCGCCGATCCGCTTGAACTGTGCGCGCTCGAACTGGAACCCGACCCGCCAGAACTGTGGCTGCCTCCGGAGCTGCTGGAGTAGCTGGATCCGCCCGAGGAACCGCCGTGAGAACCGCCACCGCTGGAAGCTCCGCTGCTGGAGCCGCCGGAACCACCGGCGCCTCCGGATGAGTGTTGTGCGAAGGTGACCGATGAGAGCAGAAAAACTGCCACAACACAAAGGCTGGAGAGCCGCATAAAGCACCTCGTACCAACCGAAACATCTCGAAACCAGGCTTGGGGGGATGCCTTGGTTTCTTTTCGACCTGCCGCTAACAAGAGAATACTCCCCGACCGTGTCAAGGAGCATAGCAATCGAGTAAAGAAGTGTTACGGAAGAGAGATTACCGGTCAACGGACTGAGTCCGTATTTCGGTGGTCTTCAGGCGATATCGCGACGATGGCTGGCACGTGGAATAGCTGACCGGGTGCGTGGAATCGGAATCTTTGGAATCACGCGCGACTACGTAGCTGCGAATCTTCAGGCAGGTGTTATCCGAGTCGGGTTGCCCGCCCAGGCTCGAGAGGATCATGCCGGCGTCCGCGTTCGGGCCGGCCAGAAGAGTGCGTGCGTCTGTCTTGGAAGGGACCAACTTGTATTGGTCGATCTGGAGGCGGTTCAGGGAGGTCTTGTCATTGACGGCGTCTGTGGGTTGGTTTGGAATGAACTTCCAGGGCTCAGACAATGCAACCGTCGCAGACTGGCTCGCGTCGGCCATCAGAGTTGGAACCGCGAGAGGGCCGGGCTTCTGCTGGGCGAATACCAGCGCAGAGCAAATTACAAGCGGGGCAGCGAGAAGGCGAGCGAGAGTCATAGGAACCCTCCTAAGCCGAATTATAGCGCTGAACGAGACCACCGCAAGGGCCTCCTTCGTGAACCTTCGTGTCCTTGGTGGTTAAAGACTTGTGCTTAGAGGTTTTCGAAGATTCCGGCGGCGCCCATGCCTCCGCCGACGCACATGGTAACCATGCCATAGCGGGCGTTGCGGCGCTTGAGTTCGCGGATGATGCTGGCAGTGAGCTTGGCTCCGGTACATCCCAGCGGATGTCCTAGCGCGATCGCGCCGCCGTTCGGATTCACTTTCCCGGGATCCAATCCTGCTTCTTTGATCACCGCCAGCGACTGGGCGGCAAAGGCTTCGTTCAATTCGATGACGTCGATGTCCGAGAGTTGCAGGCCAGCCATCTTCAGCGCCTTCGGAATCGCGAAGACGGGGCCGAGTCCCATTTCTTCCGGTTTATATCCAGCGGTGGCAAACGAGACGTAACGCGCGAGCGGCTTGATGCCGAGGGCGTTTGCGCGGTCGGCGGACATCACGACGGCTGCAGCGGCGCCGTCGGACATCTGCGACGAGTTGCCGGCGGTGACGGAGCCTTTCACGTGGAATGCGGGCTTGAGCGCGAGCAGAGCTTCGAGCGAGGTGTCGGCTCGCGGGCCTTCGTCGACTTTGAACACGATCTCCTGACGCTTCGGCTTCGAGCCATTCGGTGTGGTAAAGCTCACGGGAACCGGGACGATTTCGTCATCAAACTTTCCCGCCTGAATCGCCGCCAGCGCTTTCTGGTGGCTGCGCAGTGAGAACTCGTCGGCGGCTTCGCGGGTGATGCCGTCGCGCTGCGCGACGCGCTCGGCGGTGAGTCCCATGGTGAGATATGCGTCGGGATAGTGATCGACGAGCCAGGGATTGGGCGAGATCTTGTGACCGCCCATGGGGATCATGGTCATCGACTCGGTGCCTCCGGCGACGATGACTTCCGCGCCGCCGCTCATGATGCGTTCCGCAGCCATAGCGATCGACTGCAATCCGGAGGAACAGAAGCGGTTGATAGTCAGAGCCGAGACTTCGACAGGCAGTCCCGCGCGCAGGGAAGCAATGCGGGCGACATTCATCCCCTGCTCGGCTTCGGGCATGGCGCAGCCGAGGATGACATCCTCAATCTCTTTGGGATCGAGTTGCGGCACACGGTCGAGCGCGCCCCGGATAGCGATGGCTGCGAGTTCATCGGGACGGGTGGCGCGGAGCGTGCCTTTGTAGGCGCGTCCGACGGGCGTGCGCACAGAAGAAGCAATGATGACTTCACGCATGAGGTTCTCCGTTACCGGCACTTGATTCGATCCTAATGATCTCACGCCGGTGCAAAGCGCCGTTTCGTTTTTGCGACGGGCGCCCGACAGATCACTTGGGCGGCGCGAAGAAGTAATAGTCGGCGGTGTAGCTGCTCTTGGTTTCTGCGTCTTTGTGCGACTCGTCGCAGGCGTCGTTGCCAGGTTTGCCGCCGTGCGTGTGGACGCGTTGAATCGTGGTCACGTTGGTTAGCAATCCCGGCTTGCCCGCGTGGCTCGCAACGTTGACCAGCAGCCACGGAATGGAGTCGGAGTCGAGTGAATCGATGTGCGCGACGGCTTTGCCGGAGACTTCGCTGCCATCTTTTAGCTTCCAGGTTGGGAGCTTGCTTGTGGGATCGGCGAAGTGCTGGCCGATGACTTTATCTTTGCGATCGCGAAGTTCGGCTTCAGGACCTTTCAGTGTCCAGGAGAACTTGCCGTCTGTGCCTGCTTGACACGTATAGATTTGCGATCCCTTGGCCATGACGAAGAACTGAACGGTTTCGCCGGCGGGAACAGCGATCGCGTCGGGAACGTCGGGCGCGAATTCCTGCCCGGGAGTTTCGTTTTGCTGCTTCGACTGAGCGTGGGCAGATGGAAAGGAATAGAGGATTGCGGTCAGGCCGAGGACCGCAGCAGCCAGAAGAGGTCGTCGCATGAGGCGATTGTAGCGCAGCAGAAAGCCACGCCGAAGCCCACTTCGTCTCGGAAGCCGTAGCCATTCGGCGTGCGAAATCGTCTCGGTTTCAAATCCCTGCCGTCAAGAGCGCCTTAGTCGGGCAAGGTCACAGGGCTATCCAGAGTGAACTGGGTTGCAATACCTGCGGGCTTGATATTGCCGGTTGGTTGTCCGCCGCCGATCCAGGCCTGAACGTTCCCGGGCACGATGCGGCGTTGGCCGGACTCATCGACGATACTGAGGTCGCGATCGCGCAGCGTGAACTGCACCGTCTGTTTCTGACCGGGCTCCAGGTGGATTCGCTTGAACGCCTTTAGAGCGCGCAGCGCGGCGCCGGGAACGCCGGGATGCGTGAGATAGACCTGCACCACTTCGTCGCCGGCTTTCCCGCCCGTGTTACTAACGTCGACCGACAGGGTAACTTCAGCCGACGAACCGGTGCCCTTATCCGCGCGAGCGTTCGCATATGCGAAGCTCGTGAAACTCAAACCGTATCCAAACGGGTAAAGAGGTGTGCCGTCGAAATAGCGGTACGTGCGTTTGCTCATCGAGTAGTCGTCGAATGCGGGAAGCTGAGCGACGGATTTGTAGAAAGTCACTGGCAGACGTCCTGCAGGACTGAAGTCGCCCGCGAGAAGTCCCGCGACGGCGGTTCCGCCTTCCTCACCCGGATACCACGCCTCAACAATGGCCGGCACGTGCTCGTCCGCCCAGTTGACGGAGACCGCGCTGCCACTCATAAGGACGAGGACGACCGGTTTGCCGGTAGCCTCGATGCGCTCAAGCATCTGTTCCTGGGGAGAGGGCAGGTCGAGTGTGGTGCGATCACCGCCGGAAAAGCCTTCCGCCTGAACCTTCATCTCCTCGCCTTCGATGCGCGGAGAGAGCCCGCCGACCATGACCACGAGATCAGCGTTACGCGCGGCTTCCACGGCATCCTGTCCGTTGTGGCTCGGAGGACTCCAGAGGAACTGCGCGTTGCCGATGCTGCTGCGCTGGTAGAAGTCAATCTTCACTGGATATTTGTGTTGGCTCTGCAAGGGAACCTTGGCCGTGATGGTTGTGGCGGGCTCATGGTCGGTCCAATCTTCGGCGACGAGCTTTCCATCGATCCACACACGATAGCGATCTTGCCCGGTGAATCCGATGGTGTAGTCGCCGGACTCGGAAGGAACGAGAACGCCGGTCCAGCGCGCCGAATATGCTCCAGAGAAGTCAGGCGAGGGATTGGTCACGTCTGCGACGCGATCGACGGTGAGATCGACACGTTTCAGCGCAGGCGAACCGCTGAGCGTCTCGTTGGAAAAGTATTCGCCTGCCAGGCCGTGTGCCTTGCAGGACTCGTCAGGACAAAGTGCATCCGCTGGAACGGTGATCATCGCAGGGCCAACCAGCCCAACGCCTTCGACGTAGGTAACCTTCGCATTCGAGAAGCGCTTGCGAATGCCATCCAGTATGGTCACTGGTTGCGACGGGGTTCCGTTGTAGTTGCCCACGATAGCGTCGAGATTGGTTGCATTCGGCCCCACGACCGCGATGGTCTTCGGTTCCTGCTTCAGCGGGAGAAGATGATTTTCGTTCTTGAGCAGGACGATCGATTCCTGCGCCATTCGAAGCGCGAGCTGGCGATGAGCGGGAGTGTCATTGTCGGACGGCGAAATTTTCGCGTAGGGAAAATCAGCGGGAGGATTGAGCATGCCCAGCCGGAAACGGGTGGTGAACAGGCGGCGCAGAGTCTGATCGATCACGGATTCGGGAAGGAGCCCGCTACGAACCGCGGCCAGGATGGCGTCGGGGTGGGCGGTCATGTGGTTGCGGTAGTCTCCGCAAATGTTATCCATGCCGGCGGTGAACACGGCGGCGACGCCTTCTTCCGCAGTCGGCTTGTAGTGGTGTCCTTCAAACACGTCGGCGACGGCGCCGCAATCGGAGACGACGTATCCCTGAAATCCCCACTTCTTGCGCAGGAATTCATCGAGCAACATTTTGCTTGCACATGCGGGAACGCCATCCACGGCGTTGTAGGCGCACATGACGGAGTCGGCCTTGCCCTCGGTCACGGTCGCCCGGAAAGCGGGAAGATATGTGTCCTGCAGGTCGTGCGGTGAAACCTGGATATTCACGAAGTGCCGGGTGGATTCCGGTCCGCTGTGGACCGCGAAATGCTTCGGCGTCGCGACGACTTTGAGGTAGATCGGATCGTTGCCTTGAAGGCCGGTGACGAACGCAATGCCGATTCTTGAAGTCAGGTAAGGATCTTCACCATAGGTTTCCTGTCCGCGACCCCAGCGCGGATCACGAAAAATGTTGATGTTGGGCGACCACGCGGTCAGGCCGCGGTACCAGTCGGCCGTACCGTCGGGATGCAGGCTAGCATAGTACTTGGCGCGAAACTCCGTGCTGATGACATCGGCGGCATCATGCATGAGCGGCTCATCAAAAGTGGCGGCCATGCCGATCGCCTGCGGAAACACGGTGGCGTATCCGGCGCGGGCCACGCCATGCAGGCCTTCGTTCCACCAGTTGTAGGCCGGGACACCCAGGCGCGGAATTGCCGCCGACTTGTTTCCCAGCTGCGAGACCTTTTCTTCCAGCGTCATGCGAGAAACCAGATCGTCGACGCGGCGCTCCATGGGGAGCGATGAGTCTTTGTATGGGGCGTTCGCAGGCGGCTGTGCCTGTCCTAGCGCAAAGGAACTGAGGGAAACCACGAGAGCGACGAACAGCTTCAAGGCTCCGTCTGCAGGTTCGTTTTTTGTTTTCATGTCGGTTTGAGCAATCTATCAGAGGTTTGCTCAGTGGTCGAGGCTTCGACGACGGATGTTCACAGAGATGATTCCTTACGTTATTGCAGCTTCGCGTATTCGACTTTCGCTTCTTTCAGGATGGGGACGTCGGGGTCAGCGTCTTTCCAGAGCGTGAGGAAGTCTTTATAGGCGGAGAGCGCCCGGACGCGAGCGGCATCGGCGTCGGCGCCGCTTGAGGTTCGCGCCTGCAAGGACTCTGCGCGAGCTAGCCCCAATCGCGCCAGAGCTCCCGTCCAGCACGTTCCTACGATGCCACTGTGGTTCAGAACTTTTTGAAACTCGGTGGCGGCGCTTCTGCCTTGGCCGCTCGCCAGATAGGCTTCGCCACGAACATAGACGGGAAACAGGCAGGAAGTGTTGTTGGAGAACGGGACCAGTCCCAACTCGATCGCGGAGGCAGGCTCAAGAACGGTCAGCGCACCTGCCGGATTCTTTTTCCTCAGAGCCAGCTGGGCCTGAATGGTTGGGAGCCAAAGCAGCTGCATCTGAGTGCCGAGCGGGTAACGCTTATTCAGGTCCTGCGCGAGCGATTCGGAACGCGCGCTGTCGCCGATCGCTGCGAAAGCAAGGGCTGCTCCAACTGCAACTCCCGGACTGGCGGGAGCGAGCTTGATCGCGTCCTCGGCCGCTTTACGCGCCTCCGCAGCCTCGCCAAATACGGCTTGCTGAAAGGCAAAATTCGCCAGGTCGATTGCAGCGCTTTCCTTATCGTCGGTGCGGACCGCGGAGTTTACCGCCTGCTGGTTCAGTTCTCGCCCTCGGCCCACCCGACCGCCATACACCTCGATGTCGGAAGCAACCGAGAGCGCCGAGCTCTCATAGTCAGACTTTCCCTCAAACCACTTTTGCTCCTCAGCCATGGCAGCGGAGTCGTTTTCGACAAAAGCCATCTGATAGAGGTTGATGTGGATGTCGGCGGGGTCGAGCTTCTGCGCCTGAGCCTGACGGGCGATCTGCCGGGTCTGGTCGAACTGCTGCAGGGCCATAGTGTAGGTGGTGAGGTTCTCATAGTAGATGGCCGTGGACGGTTGCAAACGCAGCGCCCGCCGGGTCATTTCTGCAGCTTTTGCATATTGTCCCTGCTGGGCAGAGACCAGGCCCAAATTGTTATAGGCAGTGTCGGACCGAGGAAAATTATCCAGCTGCTCCTGATACGTGCGGGCGGCTTTATCGAGTTCCCCGGTAACGTTGCGATAGTAGGCGGCGTCGATGGAGAGCTTCTCGCGTTCGCTGGCGTGGTCGCGCAGCTGGAACGCCCGCGTGTAATACTCCGATGCCCGCCCGAGCTGGCCGAGGGCGTTGTAGTTGCCACCCAGGATGCGGTAACAGAGAGCGAAGTTTGGATCGAGTTCGATGGCGCGTTGCTCGTAGGGCAAGGCCTCAGCGGCGCCCTTCTCGTTTCGAGCCTTTTCGCCCAGCGTAAAGGCTTTCAACGCTTCCAGCGATGAGGTGGTAGCGCTTTCCAGAGGGATGTCGAATTTCTGCACCGTCGCGAGAGATTCACCGAGTTCGCCGCGCAGTCGCGAGGTTGCGCCGCCCAGCGCGTCCAGCACCTTTTCTTTCGATGTCGCGGTCGCCTGCTCCTCCGCCAGCGTGTTGCCGTTCTGGCAATTCACGGCCTTCAATCCGATCACGTATTCGGTGCCAAGGCTGGCAACGGATCCCGCAACATAAGCCTGACTGCCGGCACGCTGGCAAACTTCGGCGGCCACATCGGGAGTCAATTTCGTGCTGGACGGACGGGTCATTTCCCGCAACGTCTTCGCGATGTCACCGTCGGAAAGAACATTCAGGAAAGGAGACTGCCGCAGAGAGACGTTGAGCGCGGTCTTCAGCGTATCGTCGAAGATGGCGTCGCTGGTGCTGTTGGCAAAATCGGTGAGAACGATCGTGTCTTTTTCGGTAAGGAGCCGGCTTCGCTGCCGCGAACGGTAGTAGAGCACGCCGCCAATCAAAGATGCCACCAGCACGGCGGCGAGGGCAGCGAGCGCAACCTTCGGAAACTTCCAGTGGCGCGCTGGAGTGGTTGGCTCGCTCGTCCCGGGAGGTCGGGCGGCAAGAATCCCGCTCTCGCTATCGCGCTTTAAGCGCTGCAGGTCAGCCCGAATCTCGGAAGCGTGCTGATAGCGCAGCGACCGATCCTTCTCCAGCGCTTTCGAAATGATTTCATCCAGCGCCGGAGGCACTTGGGCGTTCAACTGGCTGGGCGACTCGGCATGCACATGAAGAATCGCTCCGTAGGTGGCGCCGTCCGTATCCCGGTCAAAGGGCAGGCGGCCGGTGGCCATCTCGTAGAGCGTGACTCCGAACGAGAAGAGGTCGGTGCGTTCATCCAGCGGCTTGCCTTCCACTTGTTCGGGCGACATGTAGCTCACCGTGCCCAACACCATGTTTTTCTTGGTGAGTTCTTTCAAGGTAATGGTCGGATCTTCAGAGCCGGACCCGGACTCGCGGTTCGCTATATCAGTTCGCTTCGCCAAACCGAAGTCGAGGACCTTGGCATGTCCACGTTTGGTGACGAAGATGTTGGCCGGCTTGATGTCGCGGTGGATGATGCCGGCAGAGTGGGCGGCATCGAGCGCGTCGGCGACCTCCAGGGCAAGGGAGAGGAGAAGATCGGTATCCACGGGACGCCCGGCGATTTGGTTCTTCAGGGTGACACCGTCGAGATATTCCATGGCGATGAATATCCGGCCGTCCTGCGCGCCGACGTCGTAAATGGTGCAGATATTCGGATGGTTGAGCGAGGACGCGGCTCGCGCCTCGCGGCGGAAGCGTTCCAGGGCCTGCGGGTCTCGGGAAACCTCCTCGGGAAGAAACTTCAAGGCCACGAAACGGCCGAGTTCGGTGTCCTCGGCCTTGTAAACCACACCCATTCCGCCGCCGCCGAGCTTTTCAATGATGTGGTAGCGTGAGATGGTTTGGCCGATCATTGGCGCGAATCTTACGTTCGTAACGCGGGCAAGTCAACGAGAACGGCTACTTGTGGTCGGGCTGCAAAGGAAGCGACAGGTGCACTCTTATATGGGACGTCAGCTTTCTCACCTGATGGGCACCGTCGGAATCATCGCGATTCTGGGGCTCTGGCTGTGCCTGCTCCACCCGGCAGGAGCCGACCGCTTCGTGAATCATCTCGCAGGGGCGCAACACGAATACAAGATCGTTCTCGGCATTGGCCTGGTGGCAACGGGATTGACATTCTCGGCTGCGGTTCGTGGTTCCAAGTGGTGGTATCTCGGCGTAGCCCTGTCGTCAGGAACGCTTGCGTTTTTCACGATCAGGCTTTCGGCTTAGGACCGACACAGGAGCAAATTCATGCGCATGCACAATCCACCACATCCGGGACTGGTTCTGCGCGAGTATCTCGGGGATCTGGCCGTATCCACGGCAGCGGCCCATTTGCGGGTGACACGGGTGACTCTCTCGCGCGTGCTGAACGCGAAGGCGGGAATCTCCGCGGCGATGGCGATCCGGCTGGCAGCGGCTCTGGGCACGACGCCAGAGCTTTGGATGAATATGCAGTCGCAATACGATCTCTGGCGAGCGAGGCAAGCGAGACAGCCGGCAGTGCGGAAGTTCGCGCACGTGGCGGCGGGCTAACGGTGCGTTTGTTTGGGTTCGTTGAGTCTCTCTCGGTCCTACTCAACTTTGAGATCGGGATAGATCGTTCCTCTCTCTTTCCGCCAAACCTTTGAACAATACTTGCGGCTGGAGCGGTAAGCCGAACTTACTCGCAACTGACCGAAGAGCGGTATTGGCTGCCTCGTGCAGGAAGCTCGCCGCCTCGATGCCGTCTTTGAGCCTAACTTTCTGCAGCCCGTCCGCGTGGACGATACTTATGTCTGAGCTCGTCCATCTCCTTCAGTCTGGACTGCCGAAAGTAAGCAACGTCTTCCTTTGGTATGTCCCCGTGAAGTTTGATGGGCACGTGGCTGAACAGCAAATCGGCCCGTTTCACTATCGATTTTCCTCCAAGGCCATTTCTGTAAGAACGAAGCTCATCCGCGAAAACTAGATCTGCACCTTTCTCCTTGAGCGCTTCCAGAGTAACCGTCCTTTTCAGATTCAGCTTCGAGACCCACTCCTCGGGCGCCAAATCGATAGCCATCTCACAAGACGCAGTGAAAGCGTCATCGGCTGTGGAATGAGACAAAATGATTGCCGCTGCCGAGATCGCTACCTCAGCGTTCATGGTGGTTTGAGCGGCGAATGCCCGGAGTAGGGGATCAAACTGTTCCCTGGAGGAAATTCCATTTACTATTTTGCGATCCACGAGAACATCGAGCACACCACTCTCTCCGCTGCGGTGGCTCTCAAAAGCACGTTGCTGAACTACGTCAAAAGACTTCGGAACCTCGAGTGCTGAGCTTACGATGGATTGGCTGATGGCAGTTTTGAGGAAGAACTCCGAAAGGAGCGTGCTCACCTCAGCGGAGGTTAGAGCCCTTTTCGGCGCCGATAGCGTTCTGGCATCCATCATTAGTTCCTCAGCGTCTTCCCCGTCTTCAGCGTGAACTGGATTCTTTCCTGCGTTTTCTTTTCGCCGCAGAGCGACTTGAAGCCTTCGCGCTCGAGGTCGAGGAAGTATTGCTCGCTCACTGGAGTGCCGGGCGTGACGTTGCCGCCGCAGAGGACTTCGGCGATTTTTCCGCCCAGCTTCACTTCGTAGTCGGTGATGAAGTCGCCTTGGCGCATGAGGTGGACGCCCATCTTCAATGCCGCCAGAAGACTTTCGCCGGGGGCTGGGATGTCGGTCCGCGGGATTGGCGGCTCGTATCCGGCGCGGGCCAGCTCGAGGGCGCGTGCCTTGGCGTCGCTGAGGACGCGCTCGCGGTTCATGGTGATGCGGTCGTTGTCGGAGATGAATCCCAGGCCGCGGGCTTCGTGGGCTGAGGTTGCGACCTTGGCGGTGGCGATGGTCTCGAAGGCTTTCTT
Organism: uncultured Acidobacteriaceae bacterium; assembly: GCA_963844525.1. Classification (GTDB taxonomy): domain Bacteria; phylum Acidobacteriota; class Terriglobia; order Terriglobales; family Acidobacteriaceae; genus Sulfotelmatobacter. Next base: position 237,185 of record CAWJOM010000003.1, read on the forward strand.
CATCGCTTCCATCATTTCGACGGAGCCGGCCAGCGCTTCGCCGGAGACTTTGCCGCGAGAGGCGGCTGCGCTGTCGACGGCACGCAGCAGCATCTCTTTGCATCCGCCGCCACCGGGGAGCAGGCCGACGCCGACTTCAACCAATCCGGCATAAAGTTCGGCGTGAGGCTGGCGCGCTGCGGCGTGCAGGAGAATTTCCGTGCCGCCACCGAGGCAGAGGCCGAACGGCGCGGCGACCACGGGCTTGGGAGAAAACTTGATGGCCTGAGTCATCCCCTGGAACTGGCGGATGGCCAGGTCGACGTCGTCCCACTCGTCTTCCTGCACGCTCATGAGCAAGAGCATGAGATTGGCGCCGACGGAAAAATTCGTTGCGTCGTTGGTGATGACGAAGGCGTCGAAAGCATCGCCGGGGCCGCCGGGCTTCAGGGATTGAGTGATCAGGCTGACGATGTCGGAGCCCAGCGAGTTCATCTTGCTGTGAAACTCGATGCAGGCCACGCCCTCGCCCAGATCGATGAGCGAGGCTCCAGAATTTTTCTTCACGACTCCGTTGGATTTCTTCGCGACTGTCGTGGACCACACGCCGGCGGGGACTTCGACCGGCCGCGAAGTGCTACTGGCGAGATCCCAATACTTGCGGCCCGAGGCTGTCTTGAGATCGTCGCCGTACCAGGACTTCTGGCTAGCGGCGAGAAGTTTTTCGACGTTCGCTGCGACCGGTTTGCCTTCTTTTCTCATGCGCGCGACGGTGGCCTCGACCCCAGCGGCGTCCCAGAGTTCGAAGGGGCCGAGTTCCCAGTTGAAGCCGAGGCGCATGGCGCGGTCGATTTCCACGATCGAGTCGGAGATTTCAGGAACGCGGTTGGCGGAGTACGTCCAAAGATCGGAGAGTACCGCCCAGAGGAAAGCTCCGGCCTTGTCGCCTTTTTGCGGAGCGCCTTCCAGGCCCAGCAGGGTGCGAAGGCGGGCACCGGTGTCTTCGATATTCTTCGCCATATCGAGCGCGGGGAATTTCGGCTTCTGGCGGGGATGGTAGTCGAGCGTCTTCCAGTCGAGAGCGAGGCGCTCGTCTTCTTTGCCGTCGCTGCTCTTGGCTTTCTTGTAGAAGCCTCCTTTCGTTTTATCGCCCAGCCATTTTTGCTCGATCATCTTTTTGTAGAAGTCGGGGAGGCGCAGGTCGCTGCGCTCATCTTTGGCGTTCGAGGTCATGTTGCTGACGACGTGACCGAGAATGTCGAGGCCGACGAGATCGATGGTGCGGAAAGTCGCCGAGCGCGGCCATCCGACGGGCTGTCCGGTGAGGGCGTCAACTTCTTCGATGGTGAGGTCCATCTCCTGCATCAGGCGCATCACGTTCAAAACCGAAAACGTTCCGATGCGATTGCCGATGAAGTTGGGAGTGTCTTTGGCGAGGACAACGCCTTTGCCCAGGCGGACGTCACAGAAGTGCGAGACGGCGTCGATCAGGGTGCGGTCGGCGTCGGGCGTGGGGATGAGTTCGAGCAGGCGCATGTAGCGCGGAGGATTAAAGAAGTGCGTGCCGAACCAGGAGCGGCGGAAGTCGTCGGAGGATCCTTCGGCGATTTTGCCGACGGGCAGGCCACTGGTATTGGTCGTGATGATCGTGCCGGGCTTGCGGATGGCTTCTACTTTTTTCAGCAGGGCGCGTTTGAGATCGAGATTTTCGACGACGGCTTCGATGATCCAGTCGACGTCGGCGAGTTTCTTCAGGTCATCTTCGAAATTGCCGACGGTGACGAATCTCGCGAGCGAGGGTTCCATGAAGGCGGCGGGCTTGGATTTCCTGGCGGCGTCGAGTCCAGCGGCGGCGATTTTGTTCCGCGCCGGTCCGTCGGCGTCAGGCGGGACGATATCCAACAGGTAGCAGGGAACTCCGGCATTCGCGAAATGCGCGGCGATGCGGGCGCCCATGGTTCCGGCGCCGAGGACAGCGACTTTATTAATGCGTTTCATGATCAGGCCTCGGAATATGAAAACCTTTCACCACAGAGGACACAGGGGACACAGAGGATTTCTTTTGCTTTGTGACTGGTTATGGTAATCGCTTGAGGGACCATTTATCTAGGGTCATGCACGAGCCCGCGATCACAGTTCTGGATGGGTTTCCACGTATTGCAGCGCTTGCCGGGCCATTTGTTTTTCGCCACCGTAGGCCAGCAGTTTGGGCGCATCTTTCAGGGGCACCCATTTGGCGCGCGCGACCTCGATCCGCATCGCGTCCGAGACGTCGTCGATGCGTCCGGATTCGTAGCGCAGAAGGTAGAAGCTGACGATTTTGAAGACCTTCTCGCCATCGCCCCACGACCGTACATAGACGTACTTGCTATCGCCGAGTTTGGTCACGAGGGAGGCGGTGATTCCAGTTTCTTCGCGGACCTCGCGCAAGGCCGCCTCCAACGGTTTCTCGCCGGGATCGACCAAGCCCTTCGGGAGGCAGAGCACCGGTTTCGACTTCGCCTTGGGCCGGATGGCGTGCTTGGCGGGCTCCGGCGTGGTCGTGGGCGTCGCCGAGGGTAGCTCGATGGCGGCCATCCACCAGGCGCCATCTTTGTGCCGGACGACCACTCCGCCAGATGAGATCTCGCGCACCATAATTCTTTACAATCCTATGCTCTGTAGAGATCCCTACCGTTCGAAACCCTACAGTCCGCAACTTAGCAGGAATACAGGGATTCCGTCACGGGCGTGCCTATCCGAGGGTAACTGTTACCGTGCCGACCGGATTGCCCAACCCGCGGTGCAATGGCACTCTTGTGCCGTTACACCGCCGGGTGCAATTGTGGCATCTTATATAGCAGCGTGGGGTACTAGGACTTCCCGAAACTTGGGGCCGGAAGATGTGGGGTGCGCCGTGAAGAGTCTGGACAAGATTATTCGGTCGGTGCAGGCCTTTGGCCGGGAGCTCTCCCGCAAGCCCGATCCTATTGGTTCGCACCGCATTCCCGCCATCGGCGTGGCGTTAGGCGGAGGTTTTGCCCGGGGCATCGCACACGTCGGAGTTCTCAAGGTTCTCGAAGAAGAAGGCATTCCTGTCCGGGTTGTCACCGGCACGAGCGTGGGCGCGCTGATCGGCGCGGCTTATTGCAGCGGCGCCACGATCGCGGAGCTGGAAGAGGTTGCCCGGAGCGTTCGTTTTACCTCGTTCGCGCGCTGGACCCTTTCGCGTTGCGGTTTTGCCTCCAATGACCGCATGGTCACGTTCCTGACGCGCATCCTGAAGGTGAGGACCTTCGAGGAATTACGCATTCCGTTGGGCGTGACCGCAACCGATTTCAATACCGGCGAAGGCGTGGTGTTTCACTCAGGTTCGATCGTCGATCCAGTGCGGGCCAGTTGTGCGTATCCGGGAATGTTTTTGCCCGTGGAGATTCAAGGGCGGTATCTGATCGATGGCATGTTGTCGCACCCGGTGCCTACGCGGCCTTTACGGGAAATGGGGGCTGATCGCGTTCTCGCCGTGCATTTGAAGGGCAAATGGGCCACGGGCAAAGCGCCGCGGCATCTGATGGAAGTAATCGGACAATCGTTCGCGATCGCGCAGGATGCGATGTCATCCCTGTGGCGTGAGGCCGCGGATGTAGTCATTGAGCCTGACGTTGCGGGCTTCTCCTACGATGACTTCAAGCGTGCCCACGAATTGATTCACGTTGGGGAAGTAGCCATGCGCAAAGCGCTGCCGGAAGTGCGGAAATGGCTGGAGGTTCCGGCGGAAGCGACGTACTCCGGGACTGAGCGTCGAGCCATGCCGCGAACCGCGCCCATGTCGGCGGACTAGTAGGACCTTCGGAAACACAAAGCGCGGTGCCCCAGCAGCAATCAAGCGGCTCCCGTCGCGTTCCTTGCTTCTTCCTGAATTCTCTTCCACGCATTCGCGACGTGCCGTTGTTGTGTGTTGGTTTGCCCGACGCAGAGACGGAGCGTGAGTTTTCCGTGCAGCTTCGTGTGGGTGAGGAACAAGTCGCCGCTGCGGTTCAGGCGATCCATGATCGTCTGATTCGCGGCTTCCCCGGCCTTGTGCCGGAAGCAGATCAGATTCAGCGGCGCGGGGGCGGCTAGTTCGAAACGAGCGTCGTTCCGCACCCATTGCGCGAACTGCTGCGCCAACTGCACGTGCTGGCGAATGTGGTGCTGCAGTCCCTCCACGCCGTAGTGGCGGATCACGAACCACAGCTTTAAAGATCGAAAGCGGCGTCCCAGCTGGATGTGCCAGTCGCGGTAGTCGATGACCGCTCCCGACTCCGTGGCCTGGTTCCGCAGGTATTCCGGCAGAATGCTCAATGTCTGGATCAGCGCCTTGCGGTCTGCGACCCAGAAGCAGTTGCAGTCGAAGTTGGTGAACATCCATTTGTGCGGGTTGAAGTTGTAGCTGTCGGCCAGTTCGACTCCGTGCTGCAGATGGCGGAACTCAGGACACAGCATGGCGGTGCCCGACATCGCGGCATCGACGTGCAGCCACAGGTTATGCAGGCGGCAGATTTCACCGATAGCGGCAATCGGGTCCATTGCGTTCGAAGAGGTCGTGCCTACGGTTGCGCACACCATGAACGGGGTCAGGCCGGCGCCTCGGTCGGCCTCAATCTGGCGGGCAAGAGCCTCGGGTCGCAGGGCAAGATTTTCGTCGACGTCGATCTGGCGCAGGTTGTCTACGCCGATGCCGGCGATCATCGCCGCCTTCTGCAGGGATGAATGCGTTTGTGTCGAGACGTAGGCGACTAGGCGTCCGTCGCATCCTTTCTTGTTGCTGGCGTAGTTGGTGGCGCGTTCGCGTGCAGCCAGCAGAGCACAGAGTGCGGCGCTCGAGGCTGTGTCCTGAATCACGCCGCCGCCGGTGCTCGTTGACAGGAATTTTTCTGGAAGGCCGAGCATTCCGACCAGCCAGTCCATCACGTGCGTTTCGAGTTCAGTGCAAGCTGGGCTCGTCGACCATAGCATTCCTTGCACGCCGAGGCCTGAGGAAAGAAGATCGCCGAGAATTCCGGGCCCCGAGGCGTTGCAGGGGAAATAGGCAAAGAAGTTCGGCGACTGCCAGTGCGTGACGCCGGGCAAGATCAACTGTTCGACATCTTTCAACAACGCGTCGAATGCCTCGCCTTGCGCTGGAGGCTGCGCCGGCAGCGTGGCGCGAATCTCTCCGGGCTTCACTTGCGAGAGCACGGGGAACGATTCAACGCGAGCCTGATAGTCGGCGATCCAGTCGATCACAGCATGACCGTGGCGGCGGAATTCGTCGGGCGTCATGTGAAAGGATTTTTCGTCGGACAATTTGCTCTCCAGAACCGATTACTCCAATCTCCCAAAGTACACACGCGTTTTGTAGTCGAAGGTGGCGCGGCCGTTGACCGCATGGGCGTCGAAAATGCTGTGCAATTCCCGCAGCATCGCCTCGTATTCCGGATGCCCCGGTCCCGGCGCATAGGACGAGGACAGCAGCCGGCCTTCGATCCCGGCATAGTCGAACTCCTGCCGCATATTGAACACACGGGCTTGAAACGGAGCTGGATCGAAGAATTCATTCACGGCGTCGGTGGTGCGCTCGTGCCGTATGTCCTGGTAGTCGGTGCCATACTTCACAAGGAGTTGCTCGTAGTCGCGCAGAAACGGTGTTGTGTCCAGAAGGCGCTCGTTCCAGAGCAGGACAAGCCATCCGCCAGGTTTCAGAATGCGTGCAAACTCCCGCCGGGAACGCTCGCGGTCGAACCAGTGCGCGGCCTGTGCAGCCGTAACGAAATCGACGCACTGGTCCGGCAGTGAAGTCGCCTCTGCCGTTCCGGCAATGCTCGTAAAGTTTGGAAATCCCGCCAGCAGACGCTCGCCCGCCTGACGCATTTCAGTGTTCGGCTCGATGCCGAACACGTGGTTGCCATTTTCCAGAAGCATGTGCGTCCAGATTCCGGTGCCAGAGGCGATATCAGCAACGACGTGGCGCGGCGTGAGTTCACATTCGCCGACCAGGCAACGCAATGCCTCGGGCGGATACCCGGGCCGGTAGCGGACGTAGTTCTCCACGCGATCGGAGAAGCGGCTGGTGGCGTTGGAAGCAGGCATAAAGTTCGACCGGTGAAGATCAGGGCGTTAGTCGGAGCCGCATTTCGATCCCGGGAAGGCCGTATAGATAATGGTTTTCGCTCCGACTTCCAGTTTATCTCCAGATAGCTGAGCGTCAATCTTGTCGACCTCTCGCAACTGGATAGAGAAGCTTTCGTTCTCCACGCGCCAGCTCTTCACGGGCGAAGTGGCGTTGGTGGCTTTGGCCCACTTGCCATAACGCACGTCGATCGCAGCTTTCAATTCGTCCATCGATGCAGACTTGTTGTAGTGTGCCGTGATTTCCATTGGGCAATGGCTCCCGGCGGACAGGTCTGCAGCCACGTCGCTCGGATGGATATCATTTTCGTCCGGAGCCTTGTCTTGCCACAGCTGAGAGCAGCCGAGGGACATGCATCGCAACAATTTCGTATTGGGTAAGACAACATTCTTGCCGGTCTGAGGAGCCTGCGCAAAAGCAGGGAGACATGCCAGGAGCATTGCAGCCGCGTGAAAGGTTTTCATATGAGCCTCGACAAGACGCCTGAAAGTTGCGTCCGATTGCGCTCAGCGCGCCCATGTGGCAGGACTTTTCGCCCTTGCCAGAAAATCATTCTACCGTCAGGATAGAGATGTTGTCCCTTCCGCTGGGTGAATAGAGCCTGCCCGCCGGGCTCTCCAAGGCGGAGTTTCCAGCAGCGACGGAAATTGATTTCGCCCCGGCCTGCAAACGAACAATTATGCGCGTGGTCATTAAAGTCGGCACCAGTCTCATCGCTCCGGGCGGGCAGATCGAAGTCAACCTGCTGCGCGGAATGGTCGATCAGTTCGATCTCTCAAAGAACGAATACCTGATCGTCACTTCGGGAGCGATCGCGGCCGGCATGTCGGGTCTCGCTCTGCAGAAGCGACCGGGAAATGTGCCGCGGATGCAGGCTTGTGCCGCGGTCGGACAGAGCAAGTTGATGCACACCTACGAGCGGCTCTTCTTCGGCAAGAAAGTCGTCGCTCAGTTGCTCCTGTCGAGTGACGACTTTACTTCGCCGGTGCGCTACCGCAACCTGCAGAACGCACTGGCCGAGTTGCTGGCGTTGGGTGTGGTACCGATCGTGAACGAGAATGACAGCGTGTCGGTGCGCGAGTTGGAAGGCGCATTCGGCGACAACGACGAGCTTAGTTCGCTGCTGGCTACGGCTGTCAAAGCCGACTGGCTGCTGTTGCTGACCAACGTTGATGGATTCCTGGTTCCGAACGGCCGCAAGAAACCGCGCCTGCAGCGCGTGATTCGCAAGCTGACTCCCGCGATTGAAGCGCAATGCAATGGCAAAAGTTCGCTGGGCCGCGGCGGCATGATTTCGAAACTGCGCGCCGCGAAACTGGCGAGCGAAGGCGGAGTGCATGTGGCCATCGTGAACGGAAGGCATCCCAAGGCGATCACGGCGGGCTTGGAACGCAAGATCGGAACGTATTTTCCTCCGCAGAAAGTCAGGTCGTAAGCGTGCCGGCCAGTCTCAGCGCGGGCTCGGTGACACATCAGAAGCTGTTGCGTGCGCGCGCTGCATCGTCTGAACTGGCATTGCTTTCGACTGTCGAGAAAAATGCTCTGCTGCTGGAAATTGCCTCGGCGATCGAAGCCAACGAGAAGAGCATCCTCGCTGCAAATCGCGAGGACGTGGAGAGTTCCGGCCTCGATGGCGCGATGCGCGATCGCCTGCTACTCACCTCTTCGCGGATCAACGACATGGCCAGCGGCGTGCGCGACGTTGCGGCGCTGCCTGATCCCATCGGCGAGACCATGGTGGAGTGGACGAAGTCGAACGGCCTGCGTATTCGCAAGGTGCGTGTGCCGCTGGGAGTGGTGGGAATCATTTACGAGTCACGCCCGAACGTGACCGTCGATACTGCGGTGCTGGCGCTCAAAACGGGCAACGCCATCGTTCTGCGCGGAGGCAAAGAAGCCGCACGGAGCAACCAGCGCCTCGTCGAGATTGTAACCGCAGTTCCCGGCGTGCCCAAGGGCGCGATCGAACTGCTGGATTCGAGCAGTCGGCAATCTGTGCAGGAACTGATCAAGGCTCGTGGGCTGGTCGATGTCATCATTCCGCGTGGGGGCGCGGGGCTCATCACGTACGTCACCGAGAATTCCACCGTTCCTGTGATTGAGACGGGGGCAGGGAATTGCCACATCTTCGTCGACGAGTCGGCCGATTTCGAGATGGCGGACCGGATCGTCATCAACGCCAAGACGCAGCGTCCGTCGGTGTGCAATGCCGCCGAGAAGTTGCTGGTGCATGAACATGTGGCCGCCGAATACGTTCCGCGCATCGTGAAGAAGTTGATTGCTGCGGGCGTCGAAGTGCGGGGCGACGGCAAAGCGCGCACGCTCGCCGCGGGATTGCCGATGGGATCTGCCACCGAGCAAGACTGGTACGAAGAGTATCTGCGGCTATGTATGGCCGTTGCGGTCGTTGCCAATGTCGACGAGGCCATCGCGCACATCAACCAGTACTCGACGAAGCATAGCGACTCCATCGTGACCAACGACGAAGCGAACGCGCGAAAATTCCTGCGTGGAGTGGATTCAGCTGCGGTCTACTGGAATGCTTCGACGCGTTTCACGGATGGCGCGGCGTTCGGCTTCGGCGCCGAGATGGGCATCAGCACGCAGAAGCTCCACTGCCGCGGGCCATTCGCGCTGGCGGAACTCACTTCGTCGAAGTACGAGATTGTCGGGACTGGGCAGGTAAGGTAGGTTCCGGTCCAGCGAGCTTGCGAGCGTACGTAAATTCCGCCAAATAGCGGTCATGATTCACGCTAACATCGCGAACTCCACTGCTGGCTTTTGCCGGCGTGATTTTGAGAGCCTTGGATTTACGTTTCATGACAGTTCCTGAGGTGAAGCCGGACTGCTCATATGCTACCTTACTAGCTTTCACTGCGGGAGCCCATGAAACTTCTCTTAGCCGCCATTCTGTCTTCAGCCCTATTCCTTTCTGGATCGTCTCCAAAAGCAAGTGGTGACGCTTCCTCTACTCCTTCGACTCCAGCCATCTTTGGCTTTCGTGACGCTACCGCCGAGACGGCGACGGAAGCACGCTTCCTGGCCGTGCCCGACCCCAAACTCGCCGAAGAGCATCTGCGGATTCTGACGCAAGCTCCGCACATGGCAGGAACTGTCGAAGACAAGGCGACCGCCGAATACGTCGCGCAGAAATTCCGCGAGGCCGGCCTGGAGACGGAGATCGTCGAGTACAAAGTGTGGATGAACTATCCCGCCGAAATCAGCGTCGATCTGACCGCTCCCGCGGGAGTCGAGATGCATGGTCCGACGCGGGAACACGTCGCCGGCGATCCCTATGATGATGACCCGCGCGTGGTGATGCCGTTTAACGGAATGTCGCCCTCGGGCGATGTCGAAGCCGACGTCGTTTATGCCAACTACGGCACGCCGGACGATTTTGAGAAGCTCGACAAGCTAAAAGTGGACGTTCGCGGCAAGATCGTGCTGGTGCGCTACGGGCAGAATTTTCGCGGGGTTAAAGTGTTCGTCGCGCAGGAACATGGCGCGGCGGGTGTGATCATCTACTCCGATCCCGCAGATGACGGCTGGAAGCGCGGTGACAAATATCCCGACGGCCCGTGGCGGCCGGACACCGGCGTGCAGCGCGGATCAGTGGGATACATGTTCGAATTTCCCGGCGATCCGACGACGCCCGGGGTCGCATCGGTGCCCTCGTTACCGGACTCACAGCGTATTTCCCCCGCGGAATCCGCGCAGATGCCGAAGGTTCCCGTCACGCCGGTCTCGTATCACGATGCTTGGCCTGTGCTGCAGCATCTTGCAGGACCGGACTCTCCGCGCGACTGGCAAGGAGCGCTGCCGTTTACGTATCACGTCGGTCCGGGGCCGGCGAAGTTGAAGATGCATCTCAAGCAGGATTACCAGTTCCGCACGCTGTGGGATGTGATCGGCCGCGTGCGCGGTTCTGATCTGACCGACGAATGGGTGGTCGCGGGCAATCATCGCGATGCCTGGGTGTACGGCGCGGTCGATCCCAATAGCGGCACGGCGGCGATGCTCGAGGCGGTGCACGGCGTCGGGGAGTTGTTGAAGTCAGGGTGGAAGCCGAAGCGGACGCTGGTCTTCGGCAGTTGGGATGGCGAAGAAGAGGGCTTAATCGGTTCGACCGAGTGGGTCGAGCAACACGAGGCAGAACTGGCGAACGCGGCCGCGTATTTCAATATGGACGTCGCCGTTTCCGGGCAAAAGTTCGGTGCGTCCGCGGTGCCGAGCCTCAAGCAGTTTCTGCGCGACGTGACCAAGGTTGTCCCGAGCCCCAAAGGTGGGACGGTCTATGAAGTCTGGCAGAAGGCAGCGCAGCCCGAAACGCCCTCCGCGCAGTCTCCCACGGAGGCGATTGGCGACAGCCGTCGTTTGCCGGCGGCGCAAGGCAAGGGCGATGTTCCAGTCGGCGACCTCGGCAGCGGGTCTGACTACACTGCGTTTCTGCAGCACCTAGGCGTGCCATCGAGCGACGTGAGTTCGAGCGGATCGTATGGCGTATACCATTCTGTGTTCGACAATTTTGCCTGGTTCAAGAAATTCGGCGATCCGGATTTTGTCTATGAACAGCAGATGGCGCGGGTATTCGGCCTGGAAGCCGTGCGCATGGCCGACGCCGATGTTCTGCCTTACGACTACGAGGAATACGCAAAAGAGATCGACGTCTATCTCGACGCCGCTCGCAGGCGCGCGGACGACAAGTTCGGCAAGAACATCCTGAATTTTGACGCTGCCAACAACGCCGCTCACCATTTCGAGGCCGCCGCAGGCAAGATCCTGGCAAAGCAGAAGAATCCTCCACCGGATGCCGCGCGCTTGAACCAGGCTTTGCGCGGAGCGGAACGGGCCATGGTGCTGCCGCAAGGGCTGCCGCATCGCCCGTGGTTTCGGCATGTGATTTATGCGCCAGGAGAATATACGGGTTACGCAGCGGTGGTGATTCCTGGCGTGAACGAGGCGCTCGACAAGGGAGATAGCGAACGCGCCCGGCAACAATTGGCGGCGCTGACCGCCGCGCTGGAACGCGCGGCGAGGACGCTGGAAGGGTATCGTTAGCCTTGATGACGTCGACTTACGCTTTCGGTGAGTTCCTGCGAACGCTGCCGGCTTCCGCCGCGGCGACGTTCCTGGCTCTTTTTCCCATTGTCGATCCCTTTGGCGGTGTTCCCATCTTCTTCACGATGACTTCGGGCTGGAGCGCGCAAGACCGGCGGCGGACTGCCTTCAAGACCGGGATTTGGGTGTTCGTGATCCTGGTGACCTTTCTTTTCTTTGGACGCTTCGTTCTGCTCTTTTTCGGCATCTCGTTGCCCGTCATCAAGATTGCCGGCGGGCTCATCGTCGCGAACACCGCCTGGGGAATGGTTACGTCCCACGCGCGGATTACGCCGGAGGAGAGCCATGAGGCCGAAGATAAAGAGGACATCTCGTTGACACCGCTGGCGATGCCGCTGATGTCGGGGCCGGGCGCGATCGGAGTCGTCATGGCGCTTGCGGCCCATGTGGACAACACGGCGGCGTATCTGGGGATGGTAATCGGCGTTGCCGGAATCGCGTTGAGCGTTACTCTTTTCTTCGCCCTCGGAGGGCGCCTGGTACGACGGCTCGGTCCAAGCGCGGTGGGCGCGATCAACAAGATTTTCGGCTTCCTCATTCTCGCCATCGCCGTCCAATTGGTGTGGAACGGCGTGGCCGACTTCCACCACTAAACGTCCTCGCGATTCCGGGAACTTCTGCTGTTTCCGGCGCGTACCAGAGGCAGGCGCTTTTGCGCCCGAGAGGTGCTTCATGGCCGGAAGGTCTCTTGCCGGACTGAATTCAATCTACAAAGCAGTTCTGGTATGTGCGGTCCTGGTTTCGTTCAGCGCGATGCCGCTGCGCGCGTCCGACGACTGGAACTATGAAGACACGCGCAGCGACGCGCGCGAGTTTTCCGCTGGCGGGTTCGTGCACGTGCGCCTGACTGTGGGCGACATACATATCAAGCGCGGCGACACGAACAAGATCAGTCTGCATTACACAGTCAAGTCGCGCCGCGAGAAGAACGTGAAAGAGGCGACGGTCGATTTCGATGTCCGCGGCAACAACGCCACGATCGACTTTCACGCGCCTTCAGGCGGCAACACACAGTTTGACGTAGAACTCGAAGTGCCGCAGACGACGAACATCGAGGTGCATGCGAAAGTTGGCGACGTTACCTTGGAAGAGGTTGAGGGAGACAAGGATTTGAGTTTAGGAGTCGGCGATCTGCGCGTTTCGAACGAGCGTGCCGGATATCGGATGGTGAACGCGAGCACGGGCATCGGCGACGTGCACAGCGATGGCTACGGCGAGACCAGCGGCTGGCTGGGAAAGACCTTGAAGTATCACGGTGAAGGGAAGTACGAATTACGAGCGCACGTCGGGGTGGGAGATATTCATCTGGACGGGAAGTGAATTGGAGTTCGAAGCGGTGGCCTTGATTCGTTGAGATCCAGCACGCTGACCCTCATCCGGGACGACAATTCGTCGCGCCGCGCACGGGGCGATAACTCATAAACGCTAACTCAAGGAACGGTATTGCTGTGTGGTGGCCGAAGTCCTTGACGAAATTGGTCAGCTCCAGTCCTTTCCGCAATCGTTATCAAAGTGCATTTAGTCCACGGATCTCTTGATGTGGCGCGTTCAAGCGGGCCTCTGATATGGACGGAGGGCAATTCAAGCACTCCTTGGAAGCGAGGTGGAGCGCGCCACATTGAGACTTTGCGTTCAGAAGGCGGTTGCGATTCGAGGCCAACATGCCGGCACAACCGTGCGGACGTTGCGAACGACGTCCATAAGGGGAATGACAGGGCGTATTTTCACAGGAGCGTTGTTGTGGATGGATATGGGCGTGCAGACGCCAGGCTGCGGGGCTGAAATTTGGCCCGTTTTCTAATCTGCGTCTAATTCGCCGCCGAAAAGTCGCAGAATTATTCTTGCGGCCAGGGGTCCATCCGTGAACACGCGGCATCGGAAGTCGGAATTCTGCAGCTGGCTTGGTTTTCTTCCAACAACGGTCCTGCTTCTTCTCGGTTGTGGATGTAGTGGGAACAACCGCGCCATTCCGTCGCCGTCGGATCCTGCGGCGCTCAGCGCTGACAACATCAATCTGATCTTCGTGGTCAGCGAAGACTTAGCTTACAACGCCGATGGCGACATCGATACCACCACGGCGAACCTAACCAATCGTGGCTTACAGCGGTCGCTTCTCATGGCGCCGTTCCTGAAACAACACGTGCTCGATGGAAAAAATGTAAGTGGGATCTACGCCCTCGAACCGATGACCCACATGCAAGCGACGGCCAAAGGCACGTTCCCAGACATCGTGCCGCTGGAAACCAGCGAACAGTTTGCCATGCTGAACCAAGTCACTTTGTCAGACGGCAGCCTGAGCGTTACTGCAAACAGTACTCCAATCTTTGCCTCGTATTCGGCAGACTCGATACCGATGGGAGTGGCGCCCTGGCCGGTCTGCGAGCCTTGCCAGGGCCTGGATTTCGAAGACCGTCAGGACGACAATGAAACCCTGATCAGCGGAATCATTCAGGCTGACCTGCCCGGCTATTATGTCTTCTCGGCGCCGTGGGAGACGGTCAGCGTCCTATTGGCGAATATCAATCAGCTCGAAGGTTATAACCTATCTCCTCCACTAACCTATCAAGGTCCTAACTATATCTATGCGCTCTCGATCGCGTTGTCGGAAAGAAGTGCCACTCTGGTTCCCTACAACAACGATGTGAACCCGCCCTCGACCTATCCGGCGTTGCCCTCGCCAGCTATCGTGCCGACGCCCTGCGCGACGCCACCTTTCAGCATCGTCGTTGCGGGAGGTGTAAATGGAGCGATGATCCCGCCGGACATCAACAAGAATGAGACGATTTACATGATTCGCCATGCCGAAGCCCATCCGACGGCTTGGTTTGAAGATGGCAACTACGTGGCTGCCGGTCAATGGCGCGCCCTAGATCTTCCCAACGCGCTGAGCGGCAAGCTCCACCCCGCTCCCACTCAGGTTTACTCCATCGATCCCGCGATCGGATTTCCAGCCACTGCGTCTAGCACCAATCTCTCCTACGTCAGACCAATGCTGACGGCAGGACCGTATGCCATTGCCAACCACTTACCTTTCAACCTGGCCGCTAGCATCGCGGTCTTCAGTCAGAATCCGCCCGCGTTAGCCACCCTGGTCAGTGACTATTTCCTTAGAGGGGGAACGTTCTCCGGCCAGACCCTACTCGTGCCCTGGGAGCACGATCACATCCCGCCAATCGTTAATGCGCTGCTCGCCGAGTACAACAGCAGCCAGGTTGCACCCAATTGGCCGGACTATGACTACGACACCATTTGGACGATAACGCTTGACGATGTGGGCAATTTGACGGTGGACAATGCGCTCTGCGAAGGCATCAACTCGGCAACGCTGCCCCCCACCGCTCCGCAATTCTGAGAGGCCCTATACGCCCAATCGTAAGTAGAATTCCACCGCGCCTTTGGCACTTCGGAGATGCGACTGCAACCAAGTTGGAAAGCTAAACACTCGACGATTGGAGCTTGCATGGAGACCGGCGAAATTCCATTCGGTTGGATTTGTTTTTTGCAGGAATTATTTATAAGGAGATCTCGATGCGCTCGATGCAATTTTGTATTCTCGCTTTCACGGGGCTATTCCTACTTTCCACCTGTGGCTGTGGTGGCTTCGGCACCGGAGGCAGAAGCACTCCGGCATCGCCTAGCCCGCTAAGCGCCAGCAATATCAATCTGATCTTCGTGGTCAGCCAGGATCTCGGCAACAATGCGACCGGGGACATTAATCCAGCCACGTCTAACCTCACCAATAAAGGCTTGCAGCGAACGCTCCTCATGGCCCCGTTTCTGCAACAGAACGTGTTGGGTGGGGAGAATGTAACGGGCATCTATGCACTCGAGCCGATGACCCATCTGCAGACCGCAAACCACTATCCTGACATGGTGGGCGTCGAGACCGTACAGCAGTTCGCCATGCTCAACCAGGTCACTCTGTCCAGCAACGGGCAAGGACTGAATCAAAACACCGGCAACAATTTTCCGGTCAATGCGTCGTATGCGGTTGGGTCGGTTCCGAGCGGAGTGATCTCGCCGTCGACGGCGCCTACAGGTTATGCGTGTCCGGGTTGCCAGGGTGTCGATTTCAGCGACGCGGGAAGCGATAACGAAATTCTGGTGAGCGATATCGTTCAAGCCGACACTCCGGGGTTTTATGTGTTCTCGGCACCTTGGGAAGTCACGAGCGTCCTGATGGCCAACATTAATACACTCGAAGGCTATAACCTGACTCTGCCCGCGAGCTATCGAGGTCCTAACTATATCTATGCGATTTCGATCTCGCTCTCGGAAAGAAGCGCCGCCCTGATTACCTACAACAGTAATCTGAATCCGGCTTCCACCTATCCCGTACTGCCTCCGCCGGCGATTGTACCCACTCCCTGCGCCACCCCGGCTTTCAGCATTTCCGTGACCGGAGGCAAGAACGGAGCCGTGATTCCGGCGGCGATCAATACCAACGAGACGCTTTATATGGTCCGCCACTCCAACGCGCACCCCACGGCATATTTTTCCGACGGCAACTACGTCGCCGCGGGACAATGGCGAGCCCTCGACATACCTAACGCGTTGAGCGGTAAACTCAACCCGGCCCCCACCCAGGTCTATTCGCTTGATCCCGCCCAGGTTGCCGTTGGAACCGATAATGACGCGGGCAATGCCAACTGGTCGCATCTCACACCCGCATTGACCATCGAACCCTATGCCATTGCCAACAACCTGCCTTACAATCTGGCCGCGAATTTTCTGATGTCCGATCCGAACGGGGCCCAGGAAACCAGCACTTTTTTCTTCACCAACCCAGCCGTAACCGGGTGGACCAACCCGCAATTCTCCGGGCAGACGTTTCTGATGGACTGGGAGCATAGTCAGATTTCTGCAGCCGTCAATAAGCTGATCGCGAGTTATTACACGTCTGCCCCGACCCAGGCACCGGTTGCACCCATCTGGCCGGTCCAGGATTACGACACCATTTGGACTGTAACGCTGGATAACGCAGGAAATCTGACCGTCAACAACACCCTTTGCGAAGGCATCAACTCAGCCACGCTGCCAGCCACGGCCCCGCAGTTCTAGCCATGGGCAGACCCAAAGTAAGAGCCATTTCGATTTCTTCCGGGAGGAAGGAGCCCGACGTGCACCGAACTCAAGAGTGGCTCAATTTGTTCGACTTTTTCTAATGCTTTCCTAATGTTTCGATTCGAACGGTCACTAATCGTTCATATAACTGGAGTCAATCTGTGAATACACGGTTTACTGATGATAGGCTCTTCCCTTGGCTAGCTGGTTCGTTAGCTGCGATGCTTCTCGTGATTCTAAGTGGATGCGGTGGTGTCAGCCGAGGCGCCCACAATTCCAATTCGACAGAGCCAGCGCCCACAGCGCTGAGTTATAGCGCCAGCCCTGTCTCCTGCACACAGGGCGTGGCCATGACGGCGAGTCCGACGAGCACGGGCGGTGCGGTGGCCTCTTACAGTGTGACTCCGCCTCTTCCGCCGGGCATCGTGCTCGACGCCGGCACGGGTGTGGTTAGCGGAACGCCACTGAAGCCGAAAGCCATGACTACTTATACGGTGACGGCGTCGAACTCCGGCGGCAGCACCACGGCGCCGCTGACGATCACGGTGGGTGTTGCCGCGCCGTTGAGCCTGAAATATTCGAGTCCCACCGCGTTCTACACCGCGGGAATGCCAATTCCAGAAAACGTTCCCATGATCACCGGGGGAGCGCCGTCCGGGTTCACGGTGACACCAAGCCTTCCGCAGGGTCTGCTCCTGAGCCCGGGCGCGCCAACTGCCGGCCCTGCTGGTCCGACGATTAGTGCGGGTGTGATCGTTGGAATACCCGCAGCCGCGACCAGCACCGACACCTATACCGTGACGGCAACGAATTCGTCGGGCAGCGCGACGACAACCCTGACGATCACGGTGCTGGACGCCGTAGCGAACTTGGCCCCTGCGGGTCTGAGCTATAGCGCCCCGGCGCCGGTTTATGCCGCGGGGATCGCAATCACTTCGGACAAGCCGGTTCTTCGCGATGCCGGCCAATCGCCGGTGACCTACAGCGTGAGTCCAGCCCTTCCCGCAGGCTTGAGCATGAGCCAAACGGGCGTCCTCAGCGGAACGCCGACGGCCATTTCTTCCGCCATTATTCCTCCGCCGCCCGTCACCGCTACCTATCGGGTGACGGCGACGAATTCGGCGGGCAGTACCACCGCGCCGCTGACGATTACCATCTACAACGCCCCGCAAGCCGTTCCGAATCTATCGCAACAGATCACTCCTCTGGCGGTTTCCAATTCCAGTTTTCAATTCCTGGATGCGGGCTTCGTTGTAACCGATCCGATCGACGCGAAAGTGCCGCCCGTCGAATGGATGGCCGGGCAGGCGTCCAGCACCGTGGTGAGTCCGGACGGGAATACGCTGCTGGTTTTAACCTCGGGGTTCAACCGCGTGTTTCAAGATGCCTTTCCCTTCTTCGACCCGGCCTACTCGAGCGAGTATGTGTTCATCTACGACATTCGCTCTGGCGCGCCGGTCTTTGAGCAAGCGGTGCCGCTTCCCAACGCGTATCACGGGATCGCGTGGGATACCGGAAAAGATGGCCAGGGAAACTACAACCAGGCGTTCTATGTGTCCGGCGGAATGGGCGATGCTCCGTTCGGTACCGATCCCATTCCATACTCTTACCCTGATGGAACCGCGGGCGCGACCAACAATGGGGACAATGTCCACATCATCCAGCAGAACCCGGCCACCCATATCTGGAGACAGACCGCCGAACTCAATCTAGGTGTGATTTCTACGGACACGAGTCTCGGCACGCCGGACATCTACCTGCCGCTGGCGCAAGGCCATCCTGCAGGCAATGGTCTGCCGGTTCCGAACAATCATTTTGCTTCGGTCAATGCCGCGATTTATGTGGCTCCGTGTGCTGCGGGTGTAGCCATTTCAAGCGATGGCCAAGTGCTGGTGGTGGCAAATTACTATAACGACTCCATCACGATTTTCACCGGCGGTTTGAACCATTGGGTCCAGCAATATCAGGCTTGGCCGGCAAACAAAGGGACGCTGCAAGGCTATGGAACGCTCCAGGGAACGGAACTCGATCTCCGTCCTGGCACTGGTTTAGCCGGAGGCGAATATCCGTTCTGGGCCGTGGTCACCGGCAACGGAACTCAGACGAATCCGTATACCGCATACGTATCGAGTTTGCGGGACCGCGAGATTGATGTGGTGGGTCCGCTTACGACTTGCACGGTATACAACCCGACAACCTGTCCCAATCCGATGAGAGTTTTGGCTCGCATCCCGGTCAAGGGCCAGCCCAACAAGATGACGCTGAATCAGGCCCAGACGCTTTTGTATGTTGCCGAAGACGAGTCGGATACGGTGGACGTAATCAGTCTGTCCGCGAACGCGGTCGTCGAAAGCATTCCGGTCATCGCTCCACCCTCCGTATTGCAGACTTACTCCCTGACGCAATATACCGGCGCGAACACGAACAGCGTGACGCTCTCGAAGGATGAGAAGATTCTCTACGTCACGAACGGGAACCTGAATAACATCGCCGTGGTGCAGCTCGGCGGAACCCATACCGGCGACCATGTCGTCGGACTCATTCCAACTGGCTGGTATCCAAACTCGGTGAGCCTGAGCCACGACGGATCATGGGCCTACGTGATTAATGCGAAGTCGCCGACCGGGCCGAATCCGCACTGGTGCTATGTCTACGGACCGGCGGGATATCCCACCTGCATGCCGGCCAATGAGTACAATCCGCAGCTGACCAAAGCCGGCCTGCAGAGCTTTCCGCTGGCGAGCGCGATGGCGCAGCTTCCGGCCTTGACCAGGCTGGTCACCACCAACAACCGGTTTGGGAGCACGTCCACCGCCAGTGGAGTCATGGCGGCGATTCATGAAGGCGTTCAGCATGTAATTTATATCCTGAAGGAAAACCGAACCTACGACCAGATTCTGGGCGATCTGCCACGGGGCAATGGCGATCCCGCGCTGGCGTTGTTTGGACAAGCCATCACGCCCAACCAGCACCAACTGGCGGAGCAGTTCGTGACCCTCGACAACTTCCGCGCCAGCGCCGAAACCAGCAATGACGGCTGGCCATGGAGCACCTCCGCTCGCGCCCCCGACGTGGTCGAGCACCAGTTCCCGGTAAATTACGCGCAACGCGGTCTGAGCCTCGACACCGAAGGGCTGAATCGCAACGTCAACGTTGCCCTGCCGACCGTGGCCGAGCGCCAAGCTTCCGATCCGCTGTTCCCGGGCGGAGCATCGTCGCCGGACGCACCCAATGCCGAGAACCTGCTGCCCGGCCAGACTGACGTCGACGCGCCCGACGGACCGGACGATGAAGTTAATACCGGCTACCTATGGGACAACGCACTGCGGGCTGGTCTCACCGTGCGCGACTACGGCTGGTTCGTCGACACGAACTGCTATAACGCAGCGGCTTGCCAGACTCCGCTGGTTCATGATCCGTTCGCTACCCACACGATTGTGGCGCCATCGACCAATGTTGCTCTCGCGCCGTTTACCGATCCCTACTTCCGCGGCTTCGATCCCTCGTTCCCGGATTTCTACCGTTACAAAGAATGGGAGCGGGACTTCGACGCCAATTACGCCAAGGGCGGACTTGCGAATCTGACCTTGGTGCGCTTCATGCACGATCACACCGGAAACTTCGGAACCGCGATCGACCTGGTGAATACTCCCGATCGCGATCAGGCGGACAACGACTATGCCGTGGGTTTGCTGGTGCAGAAAATCGCCAACAGTCCAATCTACAAGAACAATACGCTGATCTTCGTCGTGGAAGACGATTCGCAGGATGGCGGCGACCACATCGATTCGCACCGCACGACTGCATATGTAGCGGGCGCCTATGTAAGGGATGCCGTAGTCTCAACCGCATATACCACGCTCGATTTCGTCCGCACCATCGAGGAAGTTCTTGGTCTCCCGCCGATGAATCTCAACGACGCGCTGGCCACGCCCATGACCGACATCTTCAACATTGTGCCCAATCGGAATTGGACGTTCACTGCCGCGCCCGCGTCGATTCTCTACTGCACGAATCTGCCGCTTCCGGCCCCGAACCAGCCCTGCAATAATCCGGAGCCCGACGCCGCGTACTGGGCCCGAGTCACCAAGGGCTTGAACTTCAACGATGCCGATCAGATTGACGGCGGAGTTTTCAATCGCATTCTGTGGAAAGGGCTGATGGGAGACAAGCCGTATCCCGCTGCGCCGACGGGGATCGACTTGCGCCAGAACCGCGAGAAGCTGTTGGCTGATTATCAGCGATCGGTCAGGCAGGAATCGGCCGGCAAATTGGGAGCGGCGAAGAACTGAGGAAAAACTGAGAAGGAAGGGGAGGAGGCCGCTCGCCGCGCTCCTCCCTTCAATCTTTCAATCATACGTAGATCAATACGAGTTCACACAGTCGATGAAGTCGGCCCGCGCCATGTTTCCTGCGCCGCAGGATTTCCGGCGATGAATGTCGCCGAGTGCCTGATTCGAAATGATCCTGGTTTTGGGGCTACTTTAGTGTCACCAGCCGATCCACCAACTCTGAGTAATCTTTCTTCTCGATGCCGTGGACTTGCTTGTTGTATTCGTCGACTTTCGACGAGTAGTTCATCGAGCAGAATTTGGGGCCGCACATGGAGCAGAAGGCGGCTTCTTTGTAGAAGTCGTCGGGCAAGGTTTCGTCGTGCATGGCGCGAGCGGTTTCGGGGTCGAGCGAGAGGGCGAATTGTTTTTCCCAGTCGAATTTGTAGCGGGCGTAGCTGAGGGCGTCGTCGCGGTCGCGGGCACCGGGGCGTCCGCGGGCGATGTCGGCGGCGTGGGCGGAAATCTTGTAGGCGATAATCCCGTCTTTCACGTCTTTTTCGTTCGGCAGCCCTAGATGCTCTTTGGGCGTGACGTAGCAGAGCATGGCTGCGCCGTACCATCCGATCATGGCCGCGCCGATCGCACTCGTGATGTGGTCGTAGCCGGGGGCGATGTCGGTGACCAGCGGGCCGAGTGTGTAGAAGGGGGCCTCATAGCAAAGCTCGACTTCTTTTTCGACCTGCTCTTTGATTTTGTCCATGGAGACATGGCCGGGGCCTTCGATCATGACCTGGACGTCGTGCTCCCAGGCTTTCTTAGTGAGTTCGCCCAGAGTCTTCAATTCGGCGAACTGGGCTTCGTCGCTGGCATCGGCGACGCAGCCGGGCCGGAGGCCGTCCCCGAGGGAGAAGCTGACGTCGTACTTCTTGAAAATCTTGACGATGTCGTCGAAGCGGTCATATAGGAAATTCTGTTTGTGGTTGTAGGCCATCCACTGGGCGAGAATGGCGCCGCCGCGGCTGACGATGCCGGTAATGCGCTTCGAAATCAGCGGCAGATATTGGATCAAGACGCCGGCGTGGATCGTCATGTAGTCGACGCCCTGAGCGGCTTGTTCCTCGATCACTTCGAGCATGACTTCGGCGTTCAGGTCTTCGACGCGCTTCAC
Source organism: uncultured Acidobacteriaceae bacterium (assembly GCA_963844525.1). Lineage (GTDB taxonomy): Bacteria > Acidobacteriota > Terriglobia > Terriglobales > Acidobacteriaceae > Sulfotelmatobacter. The sequence continues at coordinate 258,918 of CAWJOM010000003.1, forward strand.
GCGGGCGATGGCTTCGTAGATCGGGACGGTGCCGATGGGAACCGGCGAGTGACGCAAGATCGCTTCGCGAATCTCGTGGATGTTGCCGCCGGTAGAGAGATCCATGACGGTGTCGGCGCCGTAGTGGACGGCCGTGTGCAGCTTCTTGAGTTCTTCATTCACTTCCGAGGTCACGGCCGAGTTGCCGATGTTGGCGTTGATCTTGCAGAGGCTGGCCACGCCAATCGCCATGGGCTCGAGTTCCGGGTGATTGATATTCGCGGGGATGATCATGCGACCGCGGGCGACTTCGTCGCGAACGAGTTCGGGCGCGATCTTCTCTTTATGGGCGATGTAGCCCATTTCTTCCGTGATGACGCCCTGGCGCGCGTAGTGCATCTGCGAGAAGTTGCCCGTCTGGTTTTCTTGCTTGCGGCGGGCCAGCCACTCTGCGCGCGGTTGGGGGACGCTGTAACCGTTGCTGCCGTTGCCACCACCATTGCCATTCAGGGAAGTCATGGGAACCCCAGAGTTAGAAATTCGGTAAGCACCGATTATAACCGCGTCACAGAGCCGGGAGGGCATTTGGGCTCGGGATAGCAAAAGCGCGGTGGCTGAGGCTTTTTTTCTTCGCAACAAACCCCACCAGCTTTTTTGCATCTTAAAGGCCGCCGGATTTCAGAACCGATTCTTGAGGAGGATGCATGGCTCGTTACGGCACGCTGGGGGACTATCGTTTTTCCGACACGCAGGAAGCCGCACTCGACATTCGCGGCGCGAAACTCTATGGACTCAAAGATCAGAAGCTGGGAGACATTGACGATGTGGTGTTTGACGAAGCGACGGGAGCCATCGTGTTTGTCGTCGTCGATACTGGTGGATGGCTATCCAGCAATAAGTTCGTGGTGCCCCCGCAGGAGATCCGCCCGTCGCTGCAGCACGAAGATGACTTTCTGGTGGATCTGACCAAAGAGCAAATTGAAGGTTTCCCGCCCTACGACGGAAAAGCTCTGACGACGGAAGAGAAGTGGGCGGAGTACGAAAAATGGTACCGTTCGAAATGGGTGGAGAAGCCGGTCATGCACCGCGAGGCGACGGACCGCAACGTCACGCCTACGACCATGCAGCAGGTGGGAACAGGTTCTGGCACGATCGCTTCACCCGACGACACGGCTGAAATTGATGTTGGCTTCGAGCCATCGCCCGTTCACAATGAAGCGACGATGGACGTCTCGCCCAGCGGGCCAACCCTTCGGTGGACTGCGTTCGAAGACACGCTGCGCCAGCGCCGGGAGGATGTGTTGCAATCCTCCATTGAAAACTTGAAAAAGGCGTCGGGCGAGGCAGCGCCAGAGATCGAGCGAAACGAACGACGGAAGGCCAGCTAGGGTCTCTCGCGTGCTGAAGCGATTTGAGCGCCTCGGATGCTCATCCGGGGCGCTCGAACTGTGCTGGTACGGATCGTCAGATTTCCTGGCCAAACTGCAGGATGTAGCCGTTGTTGTCACGGATGGCGAACTCGCGCATGCCGTATTCGAAATCCTCGAGTGGATAGACGACGATGGCTCTGTCTCTCAGTTGCTGCCAGAGTTCCGCGACATTGTCGGGATGGAAGTAGAAGGATCCCGTGAATTGGATCTTGTCGACGGGCTCGTGGACATTGGGCAGGGAGAACATCAGTTCCACTTCGTCTTTCTTCAGAAGAACCCAGCCTTCCATACGGTTCAAGCACTCGAAGCCCAGCAGGTGCTGATAGAACCGGATGGTGGCGTCGAGATCATTCGTCCAAAGCAGAGGCACTACGCGATTGAGCTTCATTCGGCACCTTGCGCCAATCTGTGCTGGCGGCGAACAAGCTTGAGGGATTTTCCACAACAAAACATCAACATTGTGTATGCCCGCACACCGGTTGATAGTGGGGAAGAGCGAGGCATAGAATCTCCAGCGTTGTCGTCAAACGGGTGCCCAAGGAGAATTCTCTCATGCGCTTTGTCCGCGTCGTGCTGGCCTGCTTGTTGGTTCTGACCGGTGCCAGTTTCTCGCAAACCTCTGCTTCCGCCAAGCCCGGTGCTGGATTCAGTCTGGAGAACATCGACAAGAGCGTCGATCCGTGCGTGGATTTTTATCAGTACGCCTGCGGGAACTGGATCAAGAATTCGGAGATTCCGGCGGACCGTCCGGCCTGGCAGAGCTTTTCGGAACTCGACGAGAGCAATTTGCAGGTCGAGCGCCAGATTCTGGAGAAGGCGGCGGCAGGCGGCGCGGGGCGCAATGCTATCGACCAGAAGATTGGAGATCTGTACGGCTCGTGCATGGACGAGAAGGCGGTGAACGCGAAGGGGATCGCGCCGCTCAAGCCGGAGCTGGATCGCATTGCGGCCGCGAAGGATAAAGGCGCGCTCATCGAAGAAATCGGGCGCTTGCATTTGATGGGGGCGAACGCGCTCTTCAATTTTTATTCGAACTCCGATCTGCACAACGCCGACCAGGTGATCGCATATATCGGACAAGGCGGGCTGTCGCTGCCGGACCGCGATTACTACATCAAGGACGACGCGGACAAGGTCGAGATGCGGAAGCATCTGGCCGAGTATGTGACGCAGTTGTTTACGCTGGCCGGGCAGACTCCGCAGCAGGCAGCCGGTTCGGCGCAAACGGTGTTGATGGTGGAAACGTTGCTGGCGGCGGATGCGATGGACCGCACCAAGATGCGCGATCCGAAGAACCGCGACCATAAGATGACGCGCGATGAAGCGGTCGCGATGGCGCCGGAGTTTTATCTTGGATCGATATTTTGACGGCAGTGGGCGCGCCCAACTTCACCGCGATGAACGTGACCAATCCGGATTTCTTCAAGCAGGTGAATGGAGTGATCGCGGCGCTGCCGCTCGGGTCGCTCAAAACGTATGTGACCTGGCACGTCCTTCGCAATCGGCGGCGCCGTGGCTGTCACAGCCATTCGTCGAAGCCAACTTCAAGATGCGGCAGGCGCTGACCGGGCAGAAGCAGATTCAGGATCGCTGGAAGCGCTGCGTCAATCTCGTTGACGGATCGATTGGGCGAGGCGCTGGGACAGAGATATGTCGAGGCAACTTTCGGTGCGGACGGCAAGGCGCGCATGTTGAAGATGGTGGACGCGCTGGAGGAATCGCTGGACAACGACATTCAGGGTCTCTCGTGGATGAGCGCCGATACCAAGAAGCAGGCGAAGGTGAAGTTGCAGGCGATCCGCAACAAGATCGGATATCCCGATGAGTATCGCGATTACAGTTCGGTCGTCGATCAAGCGCGATGATCTGATGGGCAACATGCGAGCGGGCTGAGGAGTTCGAATCGAAGCGCCAGATTGCGAAGATCGACAAGCCGCTCGACCGCAAGGAGTGGGGCATGACTCCGCCGGAGGTGAATGCGTATTACAACGGGTCGTATAACGAGATCGTGTTTCCGGCGGGAATTTTGCAGCCTCCGTTCTTCGACAAGACCATGGACGACGCGGTGAACTTCGGCGGCATCGGGCTGGTGATTGGCCACGAACTCACGCACGGGTTCGACGATCAGGGGCGGAAGTTCGATCCGACGGGAAATCTGCGCGACTGGTGGACCGAGCAGGATGGCAAAGAATTCGAGAAGCGCGTGAGCTGCGTGGCGGATGAATACTCGAACTTTGTCGCCGTCGACAACATGAAGCTGAACGGGCGGCTGACGCTGGGCGAGAACACGGCCGACAACGGCGGTGCGCGCATCGCGCTGGCGGCGCTGGAGCACATGATCGCCGAAGATAAGACCGGCAAAGAAGGGCAGAGCATCGACGGCTACACTCCGGAGCAGCGGTTCTTCTTGGGATTCGGGCGCGTGTGGTGCGAGAAGCAGCGTCCGGAATATTTGCGGATGCAGGTCAGCACGAATCCGCACTCGCCCGGGAAATATCGCGTGGACGGCGTGGTGCAGAACATGCCGGAGTTTCAGAAAGCATGGGGCTGCAAGGCCGGGCAGCCGATGGTGGCGGAGAACGCTTGCCACGTTTGGTAGGCGCATCGGTTTTCGCTTCCGGTCAATTCAAAGGCCCCACTTCTCGCAAAGGACGCGAGAAATGGGGCACCCGGAGCAATTTCTCTTTAGAGTTCAGGCGTCGGCAGAAACACCTTTGCGCCTGTTGAACGGCAGACGTCGATCACCTGAATGACCTGGCTGAATGGCAGCCGCCCGTCGGCCTTCAATAGAACTACTTTTTCGTCGCCTTGCTGGAAGTGCTGCGTCAGCGTCCCTTGCAGAGCAGATACGGAAATCTGATCGCCGTTGACTTTCAGCAACGGCCGCTGCTGGCCCGCGTTGACCAGTTGCACGACGGTTGCGACCGTGCCAGCGGGCGCCGCCGAGCCGATTACGACCTCCAGCCCATTCGGGGGCAGCATGGTTCCCGGAGCTGTTGGCTCTCTCTGAGAAGTCAGCAGGATTGGGGTTTTAAACATCGCCTCGCGGCCAACTTCGAGGACTTGCTGCACATTGGTAAATGGAGCACGCGCATCGGCCTTGATGTAGAGCTTCGCCTCGCGGGTGCGAGGGTGAGTCTTCATCCACTCTGCCAGTTGCTCGGGCGTTTTCGGGTCGGCGCCCAAATAGAAACTGCCATCTGCGGTGACCGCGACTATCCAGGCATCATTGCGATCCGCGGCGGGCATGGATGTGGCATTGCTCGTGACCGGCATCTGAACGCTGATGCCTCTTTGCATTTCCTGAGCTTGGCCGGGGATCGGTGCGAACAGCACGGCCGCGGCGATGGCCAGGACGGAAACTAGGGCGATTCTTCGAGTATGGGTGTACTTCATGACGTCTTCTCCTCTCGGGCGGCGGAGGCCTGCCCTGTGTTTATGGCTCTTCGGTTTCTGGTTATGCCGGGTCTCTCTCATCGTTGTTGCTGCTGGCTGCGTGCGCGGGCGAGACGCCCCCGCGACAGCCGGCGGGACGCTGGCGCTACCTTGTTTGCGCTACGGTTTAGCGCCGCCTAGCGACGTGGTGGCTAGCATGCCCCCGAGGCCCATGGTTTCTACTGCTGACGAGGGCACAATGACCATCGCTCCCTTCTCTTTGACGGCTTCGTAGAGCATGTTCATGGCGCGCAGGTGCAGGGCCACGGGGTTTTCCGCATAGGCGGCCGCGGCTTGCACGAAGCTGTTGGAGATTTCGCTTTCGGCCTGGCCCAGGATGATGCGGGCCTGGCGTTCGCGCTGGGCCTGCGCCTGGCGCGACATTGCGTCTTCCAGTCCGGACGGGATTTTCACGTCGCGAATTTCGACCGACTGCACGGTGATTCCCCACGGATTCGTTTTTTCGTCGAGAATGCGCTGCAGTTCGTGTCCCATCATTTCGCGCTCGGTGATCATTTGCGCGAGCTCGTGACGGCCGATGGATTCGCGCAGCGCGGTTTGCGCGCTCATGGTGATGGCCTCAATGAAGTTCTCGACTTCGAGGATGGATTTTTCAGCGTTCCACACCAGCCAGAAGACGATGGCGTCGACGTTCACAGGGACGGTGTCTCGAGTGAGTGTGGATTCGGCGGAGACGCTGGCGACGCGCACGCGTTGGTCCACGTAAGGGCTGAGCGTCTCAAAGATAGGGATGATGTGGCACAAGCCCGGTCCGCGCAGGCCGACGTAGCGGCCGAGGCGCAGGACAGCGACCTTCTCCCACTGTTGTACGACTTTGATCGCGAACAGAAAGTAGAGGCCCACGAGGGCTCCGACGATAGCGGGTGCCGGATGGCGAATTGCGGCGGACACTGCGAGGCCAGCGGCCAGGCTGATTGCGAACAGCAGGCGGGCGATGCCACTAATATTGTCGATTCGGATTCTTGCCATGACGTCTATCTCCTTTTAGGCAACAAGTCGCGCAGACGATCGATCAGATCTTCGAGGGTGAATCCGGCGGCGCCCGCGCGGGCCGCGAATTCCCCAGCCATCTGTCCGAGCTGACGTTCGCGCTCGGCAGAATTCTTTTCCAGCTTCTTGCTTGAGATGAAAGTTCCCGTGCCCTGGTGGGTTTCGAGCAGGCCGCCGAGCTCTAGTTCCCGATAGGCACGCATTACTGTGTTGGGATTGATGGCAAGATCGACGGCGAGCTGGCGGACGGTGGGGAGCTGATCTCCCGCGGACAGCGAGCCGGAAGCGATCCCGCTGCGTACCTGGTCGATCAGCTGGCGGTAAACGGGGACGCCGCTATGGAGGTCGATGGAGAACCGGGCCGGCGCGGGAGTGTGATTCCTTCCCATGCGTGTCAGTGTACTACAGTATTAGTACATTAAGTCAAGAGAAATCTCTTTGCTAACAAAAAATCATTAACCACCAAGGGCACGAAGGATCACGAAGGGAAGCTCTTGCTGGCGGAAAAACTGATAGCAGACGGCTGGGTGCGGCGGCGAGACGCCACCGCGACAGCCGGCAAAGCCTGCCCTGAGCGGGGCGAAGGGATGCCGGCGCTACGTGCTAATCCTTCGGCACCTTGAAGCCCTTGCGGCGTTGTTCGCTGTAGCGGTGGAGCGCGTCGAGGATGATGGGGTACGCTTCCGCGGGCGGGCGGATTTCGTCGACCTCGACGGCCTTGCCTTCGAGTTGTTTGTAATCCTGAAAAAAGCGTCGCAGCATCAACAGGCGGTGCGAGGGCATCTCGGAGGCCAGGTGATAGGAGTTGAATTCGGGGTCCTCGGTGGCAACGGCGATGATTTTGTGGTCGGGTTTGCCCTGGTCGATCATGGTCATCAGTCCGACGGTACGCGCGTGGATGATGGTGAGCGGCACAACCGTTTCCTGGCAGAGGACGAGCACGTCGAGCGGATCGTCATCCTCGGCGAACGTCTGGGGAATGAAACCATAGTTTGCCGGGTAGTAGACGGCGGAGTAGAGGACGCGGTCGAGGCGGATCAGGCCGCTGGACTTGTCAAGTTCGTACTTCACGCTGGAGCCGAAGGGAATTTCGATTACGCAGTCGAATTCCTGGGGAAGCTTGTCGCCGGGTGTTACGTCGTGCCAGGGATGGATCATAGGGTTAATTGTGAAGTCTTCATTCTAACGGATGGCGTCTTAAGAATTTAACCGCGGAGATCGCAGGGAAAAGGCTCGCAGAGTACGCCGAGAAGAGCGGGCAACGTAAGGGAAGCAGACGAAGCGGCATCTTGCTTCTCGTCCCGGTGGCGCGTAGAGTCTAGCAGTGGGGATTCTCTCTGCGGGGCGTTTTATGTCGAGCCAAACCAATACCTATCTCAAATTCGGCGGCGTGACGGCAATCATTCTGGTGCTGCTTGGCTACCTTGCCTATAGCGGCGTGCAGGATAGCAAGAGTTACTACGTCACCATTAAAGAGCTGCACAAGATGGGTGACGGTGCTTACTCGAAGCGCTTGCGCGTTGCCGGGAACGTGCAGCCGGGCTCGATCAAGCGCACGGGAACGCACGTGCAGTTTGTGCTGATGGAAGAAGATCAGACTCTTCACGTGGATTACACCGGAACTGAAGCTCCGCCCGACACGTTTAAAGACGATTCGCAGGCGCTGGCCGATGGGCGCTTTGATCGCGATGGCGTCTTTCACGCCAAGCAACTGCAGGCTAAGTGCGCGTCGAAGTACGCTCCCCAGCCGGGTGCCCCGGGCGCGACGCCGAGCGCCGAGCCTGCCAAGAGCATGACGCAGGTACAGCCGGTGGCACAGCCTGCCGTCGCGTCAAATTAATCGATCCGCGGCGAAATCCATTCAGCATTGTCATTCTGAACGCGTGCATTTGCCTGCTATCGGTGCACGGACTTCCCGCCTCCGGTACACTCGTGCCTTGACTGAAGTCACTCCACTCCCGTGAACGACTCCGCAACACCGATCATTACTGTCGCCAACGTCATCAAGCAGTTCGGGCGCTTTGCCGCATTGCGCGGCGTGACTGCGGAGTTTGATGCGGGACGCTTTCACGCGATCCTCGGCGAAAACGGAGCAGGGAAGACGACGCTGTTGCGGGCTCTGGCTGGGCTGGCGCAGCCGACGCGCGGAGAGATTTTGATTTTTGGAAAGACTCCGCAAGAGGCGTGCCGCGATATCGGATATATGGCGCATCCGTCGCTGTTGTATGACGAGATGAGCGGGATGGAGAACCTGCGGTACTTCGGGCGCCTGTATGGGATTGAGGGCGACGGGCGGTGCGAAGAGGTGATCCGCAGTGTGGGGCTCGATCCGGATTTGGCGCGGCCGGTTGGACAGTATTCGCAGGGGATGCGGCAGAGGATGTCTCTGGCGCGGGCAATTCTTCACGATCCGAGCGTGCTGCTGCTCGATGAACCATTCTCGAACGTGGATGTGCATTCGGCGCGGGCAATGGTCGGCCTGCTGAAGGGCAGGCGTGACGCGGGTAAGACGGTCTTCGTGATCACGCACCAGGCGCTGTTGCTCGAAGATGTGGCCGACGAGTTTGTGTGGATGCAGGCGGGCGAGATCGTGGACCGCACTGCGAGCCTGAAGCGCGCGGGCGTCGAGGACGTCCAATGAACTCCTTTTGGTCGTTGGTTTCCGCGACGCTGGTAAAAGATATCCGGCTGGAGTGGCGCTCGAAGGATGCGCTGAACTCCATGCTGTTTTTTTCTCTGCTCGTAGTGGTGATTTTCAGTTTTTCCTTCGATCCACTGGCGGAAGAGTCGCGGCACATCGCCGGCGGATTGATCTGGGTTGCATTCCTGTTTGCATCGGTGGTCGCGCTGAATCAGACGTGGGCACGGGAGTTGCGCAATCAGGTGCTGGATGCGTACCGGGTTTCTCCGGCGCCGGCGAATGCATTGTTTGTCGCCAAAGCCGTGGGAAATTTTCTGTTTGTCAGCGTGTTGGAAGCGCTGATGGCTCCGCTATTCGTGATCTTCTACAACCTGAGGGCGCTTGGTCCGGCGTGGCAATTGCTTCCCATCGCAGTTCTCGGCACGTGGGCGCTCGTGGTGAATGGAACGTTCTTCGCGGCAATGTCGCTGCGCACCCGCAGCCGCGAAATCATGCTGCCGCTGCTTTTATTTCCGGTCTCGATTCCGGCGGTGATCGCGATGGTAGCGGGAACGACGTCGATACTGACCGGGGAAGAATCGGCGCACTTCTGGATCGTATTGCTTCTGACCTACGATGTGGTGTTTACTACAGCTTGTCTGGCACTGTTTGGAAAGATTCTGCACGCCGAATGAAAAAGCTCTTCCCCATCTTGTCAGTCGTTACGGCGCTTTTGCTGATCTATGCGCTGTATGAGGCATTGGTGGTGGCGCCTGCCGACGCGCAGCAGGGTGAGGTCTACAGGATCATTTATTACCACGTCCCTTCGGCCTGGACCGCGTTCCTGCTGTTCTTCATTAATTTCATTGCTTCGATTCAATACCTGGTGAACGGGAAGCCTTCTACGAAAAAGGCGGCAAACTGGGTCGTGATTGGGATCGGCGTAGTGGGTGTGATCGCCTGTTTTCTGCCGCAGGTGCAAGCGCTGATACCGAAGGGCATGCGTCCGAGCGCCGTGGCGACGACAGTGCTGATGATTCCGATCTTTTACTTTCTAATCGGAAAGCTTTTTCCCGGAGAGAATCTGGACGTGCTCGCTGTGACTACGGCCGAAGTGGGCGTGGTGTTCTGCACGATTGTGCTGGTCACGGGTCCGATCTGGGCGCGTCCGGTGTGGGGGATATGGTGGGCGCCGGGGGATATCCGGCTGACGTCGACGCTGGTGCTGTGGCTGATTTATGTGAGCTATCTGGTGCTGCGGCGCTTTTCCAACAGCGCGCAGACGCAGATGCTCGCTGCCGCGCTGGCCGTCTTCGGGGCGCTGGATGTGCCGCTGGTTTATTTTTCGATCTGGTTTTTCCGGACGCAGCATCCGCAGCCGGTGATCGGCGGCGGCGGATCCATGGATCCACGTATGCTGCACGTTTTGGTGGTGAGTTGGACTGCGTTTCTCTTCTTTGCGTTTCTCGTGTGCTGGTCACGGTTCCGGCTGGAGTTGTTGCATCGCGAGATCGAGGAAGCGCACGCCATGGAGTCATTAGCAGGAGCGGGTGTGGCGGCTAAGGCCAGCCTTCCGCTCGGCCGGAGTTCCCGATGAATGCCGTTAAGTTTCTGATTGCCGCTTATGTTGCCACGTGGTTGATCCACGGAGTCTATCTGGGAAGCCTGATACGGAGATTTGGACGGCTACGGCAACAGGCGAAGGAGTTGGGGAAGAAGTAGAATCGCCGCGTGGTTGCGAGCATCCGGCAAAATGTACCTCTGGGGCTAAAGCCTTTCGAAAAAGTAACAAGTCTTATCGCAGCGCTAAAAGCGCTGCGCCACCCAAAAGCTCTACCCCAATCTCCACCCCCGCATCTTTCGACCGAACATCTCTCGACCGAGCCGCTCTCTGCTCGACATGTCTCGATTCAAGGTCTCTTCTACGCACGTCTATGCTCCAGCCTCACGCCACGCGCCAGAAGGCGGAACCGACGCCGGAAGCCGCGAACCTGCAGCGGCGACGTCGGATGCCCGTTCAGTTCGTGGATTTCCATTCTTTTTGCAGGGCGGCGAGGAGGTCGGGGCTGCCGTTGGAGCGGAGGAATTCGTAGTCTTCGATCATGGCGGCGGTGCCGATGCGGGCGGACGGCAGGGGATTCTCTACGCGGATGACGCTGGCAGTGAAGCGGACACGGACGGCGTCGGTGAGAGTGACGTGGGGCGGGAAGGTCAGGGTCACTTCGATTTTGGTTCCCGCTTCGATGGCGTGGTCGAGGTAGAAGAAAACCCCGCGGGCGCTCACGTTCTGGGTTTCCGTGTGAACTTCGTGGGTGCCTTCCAGGCGGACGATGGCGGGCAGGCGCATGTCAAACCGCCGCATCATCCGCCGATCCTGTGAATTCGGTTGCATGGCCAGAACGCTCCGCCAGGAGCGCAGACTTCCGAAAAGCGACAGCAGACGGCAGATTCCTCAGTTGCGCAAGGCCTGAATGCTTGTTGAGAACGGCCCTGCAGCCCCAATGTATAGAAACAGCGGCAGTTTGCAACAGCAAAATGCCATTTGGAACTGATTCGGTAAATCTGTTCGGAATCCGGAACAAACCCGTCCAGGAGCCGAGGGAGGATTGAAAGGCGCATGGCTCCGCTGTCTGGCGTGCAATCCTGGTGCCATGGCGGATGACCGAGGGCCGTAGTTCTTCTGAGAAGAATGAGTGGGTTGCAAGTGTACACGTAGCTGGGAGGCGGAGGACTTGTGCAACCGATTGCGGAAATGTAGATGCCGCGTTTCCACATCAGGCGAACATGCGGATTTCTGAACGTCCTTTCAGGGCACTTTTGTGCCAGTCGGCGGCATCTTTCGACGGCCTCGACCGCATCTGACGAATCTTGGAGCCTCGGACGGACGGAGGTTCGCTTGACTTGTCTATCCGTCAGATGTTTAAGTAGTTATTTAATTTTTCCGCCAGTTCCAGTGACAAGCAAGCTGCGGTCCGGCTCGCCAAGCAAGGTCGCCGACGCGAGGCCGGATGGATTTGTGCGCCGTGCCAAGTCTCCGCGCTGATCTGAGCGAAAAACGCTGTTTAGCACTACGATCTTGACACGCACGGGCGGAACGAGAACGGCCGGAGGGAATGCTGATTTGACCGCATCGGAGGAACGAGTGAACGTAGATCGCCGTTGGTTGGGAACATCCACAGTACGAGTTCGTGTTCTGGCCGCAGGGCTAGTACTGCTTGCCGCAGGATGCGCATTTCTCGGGTGGGGTTCCCGCTCACGTCAAACCGCCGCGAACGCCGCGGTCCACTTCCCAGCGATCGAAGCGCAGGCTGTGCCAGGCGGAGAGGCGCAGGCTCAGGCGCGATCGCTTTTTGCCGGGTTGCCGCTGATCTTTGAACCGAACCAGGGGCAGGCAAACCTCGATGCGGCGGATGCGCGCGTAAAGTTCGTGACCCGCGGCTCGGGATACAGCCTGTTTTTGGGTTCGGAGGGTGCGATCCTGAGCATGGTCTCGCGGGGGGATTCGAAGAAGACTTCCAGCCGCGAGCCGCTCGCCCGGGTGGATTGGGTGCAGATGAAGCTGGCGGGAGCGAATGTGAACGCTCCTGTGACCGGTGACGACCGACTGCCGGGCAAGAGCAACTATTTTCTGGGCAATGATCCCGCGAAATGGCGGCGCGGGGTGCCTCAGTTTGCCCGCGTGCGCTACGAAAATGTTTATCCCGGAATCAATCTGGTTTTCTACGGCAAGCAGGGACATCTGGAATACGATTTTCAAGTTGCCCCCGGGGCCGATCCGGCGCAGGCCGAACTCGAATTCAACGGAACGAAAGGGCTGGAACTGAAAGACGGCGCTCTGATCCTCCGGAGCGAAGGCGGGAGCGTGCAGCTGCAGGCTCCGCGCGTGTATCAGGAGATTGCCGGGCGGCAACAGGCGGTTGAAGGGCGCTTCGTGCTGCGCGGGGCGAACCGGGCAGGATTCGTGATTGGATCGTATGATCGCTCGCGCGAATTAATCATCGATCCGGTCCTGGCATTCTCGACCTACTTTGGCGGCAGCGGCGACGAACGCTCGACGTCGGTTGCGGTCGACGGAAGCTTCAACGTTTACATCACGGGGTCGACGACATCGCCGAATCTTCCGACCGTCGCAAGTGATTTTCAGCCGGCGCTTGCGGGCACGCAGAACGTCTACATTGCGAAGATTCAGCCTCCTTTGGGGTCGATTGCTGCGGCGCTGGACTATGTCACCTACTTGGGCGGCGACGGAACGGATTATCCGGTTGGAATCAGCGTCGACGGCAGCGGCAATGCCTACGTGGCCGGAACGACCACTTCCAGCAATTTCCCCACGACTTTGACCGGTTATCAGAACTCACCGTACAACGCGGGAACCCACGCGTTCGCGACGGAACTGCTATCGGATGCAACGGTGTTGCAGTATTCGACCTACCTTTCCGGCAACGGCACCGACATCGCCAGCGGAATGACCATCGATGCATCGGGCAACTTGTACGTTACCGGGACCACAACGTCGACCAACGCCTCCAGCGCGACCGTGCAATTTCCGGCCAGCAATCTGCCGCAGGGAGTGCCGTTCCAGAGCATTTCCCGGGCGCCGGGGCAGGCTCAGTTTTTCATAACCAAGATCAACACGTTCGCCTCGAAGGTGCCGAGCATCGCATACTCGACCTATTTTGGGGGCGCCACGTTTGATACCACGACTCCCGTGGCCGTGGGCGGCGGCATCGCGGTGGACACGAGTGGTAACGTCTACTTTACCGGGACCACGAATTACATCTACCAGGGCTGTTCGGGATGCAGCAACAGCGACTTTCCGATCTTGAATGCGTACCAGCCCTGTCTGGATCAACCGCCTCCGACCGTCATCGTCAATCCGCCAACGTGCGCGACCACTACGAGCACGACCGAGTCGGACGCTTTCGTGGCGAAGCTCAACCTCAATCCCACTGCGGCTCAAGGGCAACAACTGGTCTGGTCGACATATGTGGGCGGTTCCGAGACGGAGACTGGCGCGGGTGTCGCGCTCGATAGCGGAGCCGCGAACGTCTACCTTGTGGGGACTACAAACTCCAACCCGCTCGTAGCGACCTCTGTGACGACGGTGAATACGAGTGCGCCGTATCAGCTCTGTCTCGATAACCTCGAAGACACGACGACGATTCCGATTACTTGCACGGCGCCGACCACTGGCGCGCCCAACGACGCCTTCGTGGCGCGGTTGACCAACCCAACGACGGTGACAACCGGCTCTCCGGTGAACGTAGCCCTCAACTATTTCTCTTACCTCGGAGGGTCGGCCAACGAAGCCGGACTCGCGATCGCTGTCGATTCCGGAGCAGGCGCGGTCGTGACGGGATGGACGCAGTCGACGGATCTCCCTGTGTTTCCCGCGGCGACCAGTACGCTTACCGGCGCTCAAGCAGCGTTTACAGCCCGGCTGAACACGACGGCGGTGGTGGGTCAGACAACTGGTTCGTGGGTCAACTACTTCGGTGGAAGTAGCACGGACCCGGCTACGGTCTTCACCGAGGGTACTGGAGTCACGCTTGATGTCAACCAGAACGCTTATTTCTCGGGGGACACCAACTCGGCAACCCTACAGGTTCAGAAGCCGTTAATAACGTCGGCTTCCATCGAGCCGGTGTATGGATATAACGGCGGTTACGACTCGTTCGTGACCCAGTCTGTCCCGGCATTTAGCCTTTCGATTACTGGTGTACTGACGCTCGGTACGAACCAGCTTTTCGTCGATGCCGGGAATCAGGCGACCTTCACTTATACGATCACCAACAGCGGTCCCGATCTGGCCACCAACATTACGTTTCTCGACAATCTGAGCCCGACCGTGACCGGTGTGCCGCTCACCTTTGTTTCGGCGAGTGTGAGTTCCGGAACTTGCGGAACGGCCTCGTCGAATGCCAGCGTGAGTTGCAGCCTGCCGCCGCTGCAGGCGGGTTCCACAGCGACCGTCACCGTTGTGGTCACACCGACTGCCAACGGCAGTGGGAGTCAAGCTACTTTTAATGGCGGTTCCGTACAGGCCATCGGGTCGGGGAATATTATCCTGGCGCAGACCTCTGTGTCGGCGGTCATGTCCGACTACACCCTCGCGGTGAGCCCCCCCAACAGCGCCGTGGCGGCGGCTGGCGATACGGCGGTTTACCAGGTGCAACTGACGCCCCATCCTGCCTACGCGAGCAGCGTCTCGCTGGCGTGCAGTGGATTACCCGCCGGGGCTACCTGCAACTTCACCAACCAGTCGGTGAAGCTGCTGGGTGGGCCGGGGTCCTCCACGCTGAACCTGGTTACAACGGCGAGGCCGGTGGTGACGCCGGCGGCGATCTGGAGAGCGCGCCAGTTTTATGCGATGTTCCTCGCGGTTCCAGGATTAACGCTGCTGGGCGTGGGAGTCGGAAGCGACCGGCGCAGGCGGCGAATCCTTGGACTCTTGATGATGTGCGCCTTGTTCGGGCTGCTTCTTCTGCAACCGGCCTGTGGTGGAACGACCACGCAGGCCCCAACCAGTGGAACTCCTCCCGGCATCTACACGATCACGGTGACCGGGACGTCGGGCAGCGACAGCAAGAGCGGCTCCATCACTCTGCAAGTTCCGTAAGCTGGCCTCAAGTACGGTACGAAAATGGCCCGCGGACGCAACGTCCGTGGGCCAGATTTTTTGCCTTGAAGGCAGGTTGTTCCCGAATCGTTCGAACTACGCTCCCGCTGACAGTTTGTGGTGACCCTTCGACTCGGCGATTCCATACTGCCGGATCTTGTAGAGCAGGGCTTTGTAGCTGATCTGGAGGATCGCGGCGGCTTGCTTGCGGTTCCAGTTGGTTTGTTCCAAAGCCTGCGTGATAGCGAGTGCTTCGGCTTCATCCTTGGCGGTGCGGGCTAGAGATTTTAAGCCACCCGGCTCCGCTCCGCGGGCAGAGTCTCCCATGGTCGCGCCCGCGCCATCATTACGAGGGAGCAGTTCGCTGACCGCGAGGTTTTCATCTCCCAGAATCAGGTAGCGCTTCAGGAAGTTATTCAACTCGCGCAGATTGCCGGGCCAGGAATGATTCTGACAGGCCTGCAGCAACGACGGAGATAGCGGCAGGGGAGCGCGCGCGTAACGTTCAGCCATGAGCGACATGGAGTGCTTGAGCAGGATAGGAATTTCTTCCTTGCGCTCGCGCAGTGGCGGAATCTGCATGGTGAAGGCATTCAGACGATAGTAGAGATCCTCGCGCAGGCGTTTGCTGGCAAGGGCCTCGGGAATATTGATGTTGGTCGCTGCCAGGATGCGCACATCGACCTTGATAACGGAACGGCTGCCCAGCCGCGAGAATTGCTGATCCTGCAAAACATGCAGAAGCTTGGCCTGCAGGAGCGGCGGCATCTCGCCGATTTCATCGAGCAGAATCGTTCCCCGGTTGCACAGTTCGAACTTGCCCGGCTTGGCGTGCGTTGCCCCGGTGAAGGCGCCTTGCTCATAGCCGAACAGTTCGCTCTCCAGCAGGTCGGCCGGAACCGCGGCGCAATTCACTTTGAGGAACGTGCGGTGAGCGCGCGGCGAGAGTTTGTGGATCAGGCGTCCGAGAACTTCCTTGCCGGTTCCGCTTTCGCCGAGCAGCAGCACTGGGATATCGACATTGGCCACCAGGGCGGCCTGCGAGCGGATCTTGCGCATCTGCGGACTGGCGGCGATGAAGAAGACGTCGTCTGCCAGTTCTTCGACTTCGCCGCTATAGGTCTGTTTTCCCTGACCGAGGCTGAGATCGATAACCGCGTCGAGTTCCGCTTTCTGGAAGGGCTTGGTGAGGTAGTCGAGCGCGCCCAGCTTCATGGCATGGACGACCTTGCGCGTGTCGTTGACGCAGGACAGCATGACGACTTTGACGCCGGGCTGAATCTGGCGCATTTGCTCAAGCGTCTGCAAGCCGTCGATGCCGGGCATGAGTACGTCGAGCAGCACAAGGTCGGGCTGCAGGCCCTTTTCCACTTGTTGCAGAGCTTCTTCGCCGGTCGTCGCGGTATTGACCTTGTAGTCGTCCACCTCGAGCAGCGTCTTGATGTAACGGAGCATGCCCGGCTCGTCGTCGACCAGCAGAATCTTCGCGGTTGGTTTCATCGGTTTTTCCCCTTGCTGGCAGCGGCAGGTACTGGTTTGAACGGAATCAGGAAGGAAAATTTACAGCCTGCGCCGGGATCACTCTCGACCCAGATCTTGCCTCCCATGCCCTGCACCAGGCGACGCGCGATGGCGAGACCCAGTCCCATGCCTTCTTTGGCTTCGGTTCCGGGAAGACGGAAGAAATCATCAAACACTTCCAGGTGAAATTCCGCGGGGATTCCCGGCCCGGTATCGGAGACGCTGACCTTCACGGAATTGGGATGAGTGACCGTTTGACGGCGGCGCTCCGAGGTCGAGGGCTGAGCCGCGGCGCGGCGTTCCCACATGTGCGGCTCGGCGTGCAGCCAAACGGTTCCACTCTGCGGCGTGAACTTGAAGGCATTCTCAAGCAGGTTTGAGATCACCCGCTCCAGCTTCGGGAAATCGAACGGGAAAATGGGCAGCTTGTCGTTGGCCAGGAAATAGAGAGCCAGCCCTCTCTCCTGAAACCGGTTCGACCACATGCGGCAAACGTCGGATAGGCACTCGTTGATGTTGCCGGGAGCCAGCTGAATTTGCAGGCCGCCGGTTTCGAGAGCGCTAAAGGTCAGGAAATCCTGAATGAATTGTTCCAGTCGTTTTCCGCTGGCCTGCATATCGCGCAGGACTTCTCTTTGGCGGGCGCTCAACGGACCCAATTTCTCGCTGTGCAGCAGATCGACGTAGCCGTTCAAGATGGACAGCGGAGTCTTGAGATCGTGGGCGGCAGAGCCGAGGGCGTTGGTAGTGCGCTGGAACCGTTCCCGCAACTCCTTGTATTCCTGGAGGAGATTCTCCGGGCTAGGTACATCGCCATCAGGTCGAGTAACAGCAGCGGCTGGCATAGGTTCCGAAGATCCTCCCGCGTCAAAATCAGAAACGCACCTATTCTTGTGGACAGTGGCCATGAGGAAAAACCACAGGTTTACACGGGGAGAGGGGGAATCGCACCGGCAACTTCGAGCCCGAATGCAGTACAAAAATCGTATGTCAGGCGCAATTTGTTGTCAACGGAAAATGCACGGGAATTACCCAAGTGTAGCAAAAGGTTGCACTTTTAAGCGCTTCGGAATCCTCCAACAGAATTCCATGGCGGCGAATGCAAGGCGAAAATAACGGCCGACAATACAGGCTCTTCTGCTGGTTTCCCGGTCGCTGGCAGGCGTAAATCCGTATTCCTGCCCGGCTTCGCCAGATACGTCCCAGAGTTTTGGCCCCTGAGGTGCTAAAACCAAGGTGGTCATTGCAATGGAGAGGACTGCATGAACGGAGCGAGGCCGGCAAATGAGCGCCGCAAATGGGTCCGGTTGCCATTGGCGATCCCCGTTTTTGTTCGTTGCCGCGATGGAAAGGGCAAGGAATTTCTGGAATTTGCAACTGCCCTGAACGTGAGCGCGGGAGGAATGCTGGTGGCGATTCGCCGCGTACTGCCCGCCATCGCGCAGATCCGGTTGGAGATTCCAAGCGCCCCGGTAGCTGCCCTGGCGCTATTGCCCAGCGCTTCCCGGACCTTGCGTGCCAAAGCCCTGCGCACCACGCCCGCTGAAGGGTACTACCTGCTCGGCCTGAAGTTCGCGCGCCCACTGCTACTCTCGCGTACCCCAAGCGTCCGGCAGAGGAAAATCGCTGCTGCTGTGTGAAAATGTTTGCGCAAGGAACCTCGAAAAGTGTTACTTTAAGCACCATTCCCTGATTACCGGGGCGTGCCCGTCTTGCTCTTTCGTAAGTTGATGCTCTTCAACAACATAAGATAGATTCGAGTGGTAGAACGTCGGCGCGGACGGCTTTGGCTCTCCGGGTGCAGCGTTTGAGATTCTCCCCCCTGTGGTCGAACCAGCTATGACAACCAGCAGCGTCAGTACGCTTGTGCAGCCTTTGGGGGAAATGCCGCCCGACGCCATCGTTTTTGGGCGTACGGAAGCTATGCAGTCCGTCCGCGATCGCCTCACAAAACTGGCGGGCGCCAATGTTCCGGTGCTCATCCAGGGCGAAAGTGGGACAGGCAAAGACATCATCGCCCGCATGATTCATGCCGCCTCGCCGTGGCGGACTGGCCCATGGGTAAAGGTGAATTGTCCGGCGATTCCGGGCACGTTGCTGGAAAGTGAACTGTTTGGCTACGAAAAGGGCGCGTTCACCGGCGCGTACGGAATGAAGCCGGGGCGCGTGGAAATGGCGCACCGGGGCACGCTGTTCCTCGATGAGATTTCCGAGTTGGATATGTCGCTGCAGTCGAAGTTGCTGCAACTGCTGCAGGACGGACAGTTTTGCCGCATCGGCGCACAGGAAGACAAGAAGGTGGAAGTGCGTGTAGTCTGCGCAACCAACCGAAAGCTGGAGCAGGAAATTGAAAACGGAACCTTCCGTTCGGATTTGTTTTACCGCATCAATGTGGTGAATCTGCATTTGCCTCCGCTGCGCGAACGGGCGAGCGATATTCCCGATCTCGTGACCTATTTCCTCGAGTATCACAACCGGAAGTACAACTGCAGGGCGCGGGCGCTCTCGAACGAACTGATGTCGGAGTTGCGCAAGTATCACTGGCCGGGGAACATTCGGGAACTGGAAAACCTGATCAAGCGCTACGTGATTCTGGGCAACGAAGAAGTGATCTCGGCAGACCTATCGCCGCGCCCGACAGATTTCTTCAATACCGAAATTCCGGTCGACGGTCAGATTTCTCTGAAGAAGCTGACCCGGCAGGCGGTGCGCGAACTCGAGCGCAAAGTGATCCTGAAGGTTCTGCAAAACTGTCACTGGAACCGAAAGAAAGCTGCGCGCGCGTTGAGCATCAGCTACCGCGCCTTGTTGTACAAGATTCGCGATGCGGGCCTTCCTTCGAACCGGGTCGTTAAGAGTCGGGAAGCGGACGCACCGAAGCGCGACGTCGCGGCTGATTAAGCGATTCTGCCAGCCCTATGATTCTTGCGGGGCGCACTGCTTCATCACAGCTAACCTCATAATCAATCCAGATCGGCAAAGCTGACGGACTCGGCCATTCAAGGCGCACTCTCTGTTGGAGTGTGACGGGTCTACGCTCGATTACAAAACGAGGACGCTGGAACTGATTTCGATCGCGCGGTCCGCGGTGAAGAAGGTCAGAGCGAGCGCACCGGCTCGGCTGCGCGGATGTGCGGCTCCACAAGGTTCATAAGATCGTCGCGCAGGAACGGTCCACTGGCCAGCAGGCCGGACAAGAGCGGGTCACGCCGGTTTGCAGTCAGATCGGTCTTTTCCAGCGTGCTGACGAAACCGCCCGCACTCTGCACCAGGGCTGCGCCGGCGACAACGTCCCATTCGTTCTTGGGCGTCAGAGTGAAGGTGATGTCCGCGAGTCCGGCGGAGACCAGCGCGAGTTTGTAAGCGACTGAACCCATGGCCTGGAGTTTGAACGGGCCGTTCTCGAATTGCTTCCACTCGCCGCGCTTGACCTCGCTGCGGCTGGCGAGGATGAGGGCCCCGTCAAGATTCTTGCGCTGGCTGGCCTGTGAGGGCTGGCCGTTATAGAGCACGCCCGTGTCGATTGCTCCCAGGAAAGTTTCCTTCGTGGCAGGATTGTAGATTCCACCGGCCACCGGCTTGCCATTTTCAGCGAAGCCAATCGAGACACAGAACTCGGGCAAGCCCTTCACGAACTCGCGCGTGCCATCGAGAGGATCGACGATCCAGACCCGTTGCTTGTCGAGGCGCGAAGGATTGTCCGCGGTTTCCTCGGACAGCCAGCCCTCGCCGTCGCGCAGCAGATTTTCGCGTAACACCGCGTCTAGAGCGCGGTCGGCTTCCGTCACGGGATCGTGGCCAATTTTGTACTCGGTCTCAATCGCCCCGGGCGTGAAGCGCGCGAAAACTTCGTGGGCGGCGTTCAAGGCGGCTTCGATGCGCTGCAGAATGTCGGCGTAAGCAGAAGAGGAAGTCATATCTTGCGGAATCCTGTCGGAAGAACAGCGATTGTAAGAATTAAGCCCACAGCATGCGGGCTCCGGTAAGCAACAGCAACGCGCATAGAAGCCGGCGCAGCCACAACATGGGAACGCGCGTAGCCAGGTGCGAGCCTAGCAGTCCGCCGGGTATGGAGCCAATGAGGAGAGACACGACGAGGCCGGGATCAACATTGCCCAGACGGAAGTGAAGCAGCCCGGTGACTCCCGTCAGGATCACAGCATGTACGATGTCGGTGCCGACGTTGACCTTGGGCGGGTAACTGTAGAACAGCAGTAGCAACATCATGATGATGCTGCCTGACCCCACGGAAGTCATTCCCACCAGAAATCCAGCCGCCAGACCGATCAGAACCATTCCCGCAAAACCCCTGGCGGAAGGGGGGCGATTGACGACCCGATCCTCGATCTTTCTCTGGAACAGCAGCAGGAGGGGAATCACGATGAGCAGCACGCCCACCGCGGTCTTGATAAAGCTGTTAACGCCATCCCCGTAAAGGTGGCGAATGTGCATCAGGAGTTTGACGCCGGCGATGGAGCCGGGAACGCTGCCGAGAGCCAGTGCGAGCACGACCTTGCCGCGAACCGTACCCTTCTTGAGGTGCAACAGGCTGGCAGGAATCTTTGTAAAGAAGTTGAACAGAGCGTCGGAGCCGACCGCCATGATTGGCGGTACCTTCAGGCCAAAGATCAGCACGGGGAGCAGCAGAACGCCGCCCCCCACGCCGCTCAATCCGATGAGGACGCCCACGACAAACCCAACCAGGATTTTAGCCGCTAGCATTGGCATAGTCCGTCTCTTTTCGCTTTACTCGCCCGTCCGGTTGACGCCGATGAAGCCTTCGCGCTCCAGGTGCAGAATGACTTCCTGGGCAGCTTCCTCAGCTGACAGTTCACCGGTGTTGATGGTTACGTCGGCATCCGCCGGAACTTCGTAGGGATCGGAGATCCCGGTAAATTCCTTCAGAATGCCGGCGCGCGCTTTGGCGTAAAGGCCCTTGCGGTCGCGCTGCTCGCAGACTTCCACCGAAGTGGCAATGTGAACCAGAATGAAGCCTCCGTAAGGCTCAATCATCTGGCGCACATGCTTCCGGGTCGCGTCGTAGGGAGCGATCGGGGCGCAAATCGCAATGCCGCCGTTCTTGGTGATTTCCGACGCGACATAGCCGATGCGGCGGATGTTAATGTCGCGATGCTCTTTGGAGAATCCGAGTTCCGACGAAAGGTGTTTGCGCACCAGGTCGCCGTCAAGCAAGGTTACGGGGCGCCCTCCAACTTCCAGGAACTTCGTCATCAGGACGTTGGCAATGGTGGATTTTCCCGAACCCGAAAGGCCGGTGAAGAAGATGGTCACACCCTGCTTTGCGCGTGGCGGAAAGCTGCGCCGCAGTTCGTGAACCACTTCTGGATACGTGAACCACGAGGGAATGTCGCGGCCTTCGTTTAAGCGGCTGCGAAGCTCAGTCCCGGAAATATTCAGAACCTTGTCGCCCGGCTTCACTTCGTTGTCGGGCACGTAGCGATCCTCGCCTTCCAGGTAGACCATCATCTGGAAGTCGACCATGGTGACGCCGATGTCCTTCTCGTTTTTCTTGAACAGTTCTTGTGCCTCGTAAGGCCCGTAGAACGGCTTCTTCGTCTCAGGATCGGAGCCTGGACCGGCATGGTCGCGGCCCACAATGAAGTGCGTGCAGCCGTAGTTCTTGCGAATCAGAGCGTGCCAGATAGCCTCGCGGGGTCCGCCCATGCGCATCGCCAGCGGAAGCAGCGCAAGTTTCACGGTTCCCTGAGGGAACTTGGAGAGCAAGAGTTGATAGCACCGAACGCGAGTGAAGTAATCCACGTCACCGGGCTTGGTCATGCCTACGCTCGGATTGATCAGCAGGTTGGCTTCGACCTGTTTCGCGGCGCGGAACGTCAGTTCCACGTGCGCCCGGTGCATAGGATTGCGGGTCTGAAACGCGACGGCGCGCCGCCAGCCCATGCGGGCGAACTCGGCGCGTAATTCCGCTGGAGTCAAACGCAATATGCGGAAGTCGTAGTGCGAAGGCAGTTGCATGGCTTCGATGCGTCCGCCCACATACCAAGGGTTCGCCAGATTCATGGCGTAGTTGGCGCCAGGATGAGCTTTGCTGGTGGTACCAAAAACCGCTTTGGCTTCGGCTGCGCGGTCGGCCTGCCAGACTTCTTCCACGTGCAAAACGGCGAGCATCACGCCTTCAGCGTCGCGCAGCGCAACTTTGCTGCTGCCAGGCGTAAGTTTCTTCGCAAATTCCTCAGTGACGTCGAGCGTGATTGGCATCGGCCAGAGAACTCCGCTGGCCAAGCGCATATTGTTGCAGACACCCTCGTAGTCGGCTTTAGTCATAAAGCCGTGCAGCGGAGAGAAGCCTCCGCTCATCAGCAATTCGAGATCGCAAGTTTGACGGGCAGTCAGGTCCCAGGACGGCCACTCGCGGGAGTGGGCTTTCAGTTCCGCGGCTTTTTCTGTGGATGCAAGCAGATTTACCAGTTCGCCGCCGTGCGGAGTAATCAAGTGACTAGAGGAAGCAGACAAGCTCGTGAACCTCCAAGGTTCTTTGATTTTGGATTAAGTGCATGTAGATTCAGCGTCTCGCAGAAGGAATCAATAGTGATGGCTTCCTGACATGTAAATTAAGGGGGGACATGCTCGAGACCTACAAATCTGTTGCGGGCCAATGACCCTAATTAACGCTAGTGTACACCATTGATGATCACACCCCAGATCATACGCAAGTGTAGTGCCGGAGCGGTTTTAGAGATTGTACTGTAAATTGATAAGGATAAAAGGTTAGCCCCTGTTTTTTTCGATCGAAACTCGCTTCTGGACGCGGGATGTGCAAACTGTTGCGCAAGCGGATCGAAAGTTTCCCCTAATGCGTCGTGCGCAAGGCTTTGCATACGCCGCTTCGACGCGAATTCGTTGCGCTCTCGGGCGCAACGATTGCTTCTAGCACTTCAGGTGCCAGCCCTGCCCTCGAACACACAAAGCCGCAATGTAGCCGTCACCAGCAGGCACTTCTTGCAGCGACCATCTCGCTGCCTCCGCTTCATCGGGGCGTGCGGACAGAAGGGCATTCCCGTCCCCAGCTTTCAGGGAGACATCGAACTGATTCAGGGGAAGCGATAGACCAGTTCCCAGAGCCTTGATGTACGCCTCTTTTCGAGTCCAGCATCGGAAAAACCCGTGAAAGCGCTCAGCGGGCGGCAGAGCTTCGAGTTGATGCTGTTCCCGCTCTGAGAAGAATCGGCGTGCGATGGCTGCATGATCGAAATTGTCACGAAGGCGCTCCACGTCGACACCAAGAGCCCGCCCCTGTGCGAAGGCAAGCAGCGCGACGTCTCCCGAGTGAGACACGTTGAACTCGAGGCGACTCCTCGACCGAGATTCGAGCGATGGCTTTTCTTTTTCCAGGTAGTGGAATACGAGTTCTCTGGGATTGGAGCCAAGGTAGCTGCTCAGGATCATTCGCAACAGAGCCCTGGTAGCGGTGAAATACTGGCGATCCTTGGAGAAATGAAAGCGAGAGGCCCGCACCCGTTCGTCCGCTGAAATGGTCTCAGCCCAGCGCCGTTCTCCTTCGGCCACGGCTGCCAAGTCGACCCGCCAGAGATGGACCTCGTTCTCGGGGAGAGTCCTCTGCGTTTCGATCCGAAACGCAGGGTCGGAAATATTCATCAAATTGTCACCTGACGAAGGTCATGCCAGTGTAACAACGAAAGAGTCTGGGCCGAATTTTTGGTCCAAGGGCGCACTAAACGCACGATTTATAGCTTTCAGCGCAACAAGTGCACACCGAAAGGGTTAGGGTGAATCGTGTAATTTGTGCCCGTGAATTCCCTAGGGCGGGAACTTTCGACTAAGGCGTTTACCTGATTTCTGGTCTACGGACCCCTCGATTCAGCAGACACGCGCAATGTTATGTGCTTATTGAAGATTTCGGTGGACGAGTTGCCAGGCACGGAAAGCGGACTCACTCGTCCCCCTCGAAATGATAATTTCGCATTTCAAGGTGCCTTTACGCGCTAGGACTGCGGAAAATTCGGTCGGCAAAAGCGGCTGACGATTTTCGGGAGGGCCTTTCCGGGTTCTTAGAGCCAGGCCCGGTTGTCCGCAAGTGCCTGTGGAAATTGCTGTTCGTACGTCACAGACAGAATTTGTCTCAAAGTGGCAATGTGGATGCTATGGAAATTAGAAAGGTTCAGCCACGGGACCGAGTGGGCTCCGTGGGCGATGCAAAAAGCAGAATCAACGAGGGGGATTGGATGAAGGAGCAGACTGTTCGGCTCGGTCCGCGCGAACAGCAGATTGTCGAATTGCTTTTGCAAGGCTGCGACAATGCTGAAATCGCCAGTCAATTGAAGATGGCGCGGCGAACCGTGAAAGCTCATTTTAATCGGCTATTTCTTCGTTTTGGAATCACCGGTGGTATCAAGCGAGTGAAACTCGCGACCCTGTTATACCGGAGGCAAGCATGTCTGCAAGTGCCAGTGGACGCTATGGGACTCGTGTCCCCAGTGAACGTGAACGGCGGGTCATCGAACTCGTTGCCGAAGGCCTGAAGAACCGCGAGGTGGCTGAGGCCATTGGAACCACCGAGCATGTCGTGAAAAACTACCTGCGCGTAATCTACGACAAGCTTGGACTTTGGAACCGTGTCGAACTCGCCTTGTGGTATGAGTCGAGGCGAACTCCGGCGGCGCTGGTAACTCAGTAGATTGTCAGGAACTGGCGCCTGCCACTGCGTTTGCGCGGCGACGGCCAGGGTGCGGTCATGGGCTGACGGTTTTTTCCATTAGTTGCAGCCGAATGCCTGTAGATGCTGCAGCTGTTCTCCGGCTTGTTTCATTCCTGCACGAGCTGCCGAGTCAAGTAATACGCGCGCCTGATCGCAGTTCTTCGTAACTCCATCACCTTTTAGATAAAGCCCCGCTAATGTGAGGGTCGCGGTAGAGTTGTGTTTGGCCATCGACTTCCACAGCCATTTTGCGGCTTCGGCGCTATTACGCGGCTCTCCATTGGCTCCAGTCAGATATGCTTGCGCAATCGAAAGCTCCGCGGAGCCATTTCGCGATACTGTGTCCGGTGGGTTCGTCGCGGTGCCACGGCTAGTGGGCGGCTGATCCTGTTTCTTGTTGCCACGGCCTTTCACGAGAGTGCGATTGCCGTCCGGTTCGGAAGTCGAAGGAATCGGACTTTGCTTGCCGGATGCGGCAAGTCCGCCGGGCATGGCAGCCTTGGCCGTGCTTGGTGCCGCCGTTTCTGGCGGAGCAGGTTGCGTTGTAATCGGGGGAGGAGCTTCCGGTTGCACGTGCGAATGCTGCGACGTGGTTTGCCCGCCACGCCATGCCATATAGGCAAGCGCGAAAATTACAATCGCCAGCCCGACTCCGATGTAGGAGCGATAGGACCGGGAGGCAGGCTCAGAGTTAAATAACTCGTCCGCGTCGTCGAACCGACCGCGGCCTTCTCTGCCGGGTTGAAAGAGCGACAAGTCGTTCCCACTCACGACCGGTAGGTGATCAACTTCCTCGGACCGAGTCAGAAATGTTTCAGGGGCGGGTAGCGGCGGAGCCAACTGGTTCTGCGCCGGCTCGTTGATTAACCGATTATCGGCATATTGCTCCGCCTGCGCCGTGGCCAGGGCATGGTCGGGCACCGAGGATTCCTCGGGTACCGGGAGTGGCGCGGCCACCGGCTTTCCGCACATGCCACAAAATCGGTGCGAGGCAGGATTCTCTCGGCCGCATGCCTCACAGCGCACGAGAGACTTGCGAGTGTCTGGGAGGTTGGTGGCGGGCTCGATCGCTGGTTCTAAGCGCAACTCTTGAACAGAAGGCCGGGTGGTTACCGCGACTTCGTCGAGGCTGCCGTTTTGGTGCTGCAATTCATGCAGCAACTCGAGCACTGCCTGCTCGCGTCGTTCTGGCGGATTCGTGAAATACACTTCTGCCCAACGGCTCATGTTCTCCGCCAAAATCGGATTGAGCAGGGGGTTCAGCTCCGGGGGAGGCAAGGGGTTGGGGTGCTCGGACTGTTCTGGGCCACTCGGCAATAACGTTCTCCGTCAGTTACGAAACTGAATGAACTTTAAGCCAAAAACTTACCAGTATGATTGCACTCTGGCGTCGGAGGGTTGTCAACTCAAACCATTCGAGGGGAAGGTTCGACGTTAACAGGCATTTCAGTCGCACATCTTGCGATAGGCAGGTTCGAACTGGTCCAACTGTGCATCCCGCTGCGACGTGAATTTGCCCTTCGGCGTTTTGCCGTACAAATCAGTGCCCGGGCAGTAGTAGAGTGCGGTGTGGAGATCGACCCAGACTTGCGTAGCGGGATTGCCTTTGTATTCCGGCGTGGGCGGTGCCTCCGCCAGACCTAGACTGATGAGCATTTTGTCGAACACCGAGAGCTCCGGTTCCGGGGCCGCCTTGCGATGGGCAGCGGCCGCTGCGCTTGAGCTCCCGGTGGCGCTTACAGAATGATTGGACCAGATGCCCCAGCGCAGGGCCACGATGACCAGGAGCACGGCGATCGCCAGATAGATGTCGCCGCGGCGTGTATTCCAGAACCGAATCAAAGATCCAGGACGTTGCGTCGTGGCCAGTTCCTCCAGGAACGCTCGGGCGTTCGCGGCGGAACTCCAAGCCGCGCCCCGTTCAGGTTTTACGAGGGCAGTTGATTGCTCCTTTTGAGGTGCCTCTTCGGTCGCATCTTCCGAAGGCATTTCAAGATCGGAGAGTATGGAGTCCTCGAATTCCGCGCTGATCGGCCCTTCTAACTCCGAGGATCCGGTCACTTCGTTCCGAGGAATTCCGGCGGATGCAACAAGCTTTGCCATTTGCACTTCAACCGAATCGGCCGGCAATTCCTCAGAGGGAACTCGAGCGGATTGAGCGTGAGTCCCTGGAACAGATGAGTCGTTTTCCAGATCTGCCGGAGATCCTTTCTTCGTAGCCTCCTGCCCTTGTCCAAGAGACGCAACCTTGCCGCGCAAACTGGCGGCTTCGCGGTCAGTGCC
Organism: uncultured Acidobacteriaceae bacterium; assembly: GCA_963844525.1. GTDB lineage: Bacteria > Acidobacteriota > Terriglobia > Terriglobales > Acidobacteriaceae > Sulfotelmatobacter. Next base: position 286,514 of record CAWJOM010000003.1, read on the forward strand.
GCGCGGTGTTCCGCAGTTTCCGCAAAACTGTTCTTCTCCTACCAGCTTGTGCCCGCACTTATGGCACTCAAAAGTGGAAGCGGGCGCGGATTCTGCAGGTGCTGGATCGATAGTTCCAGCCGCGGAGCTTTTCAGGGCGGATTTATCGACCAGCGCAGTGAGGTTCGGTTTCAATGCCTCCAACGCTTGCAGCATGGCGGCGCGTTCGGTTGCGAGCGACTTTTTGGAAGTGACTTCCTCATCCCGCGCCAGAGCTTCGGTGATCAGCCCGGCCATGAGTTGACAGGTATGAACATCCTGCTCGGTAAACGCATGCGTGCTGGGATAGTAGAGTTCCAGGCCGCCGGCGACTCCGCCATCATGAAAAACCGGAACTGCAATCAGCGACTGGATGCCCCGGCGGCGGCACTCTTCCGGATCGATCAGGAATTCAGGACTGATGTCGGCAGAGCTGAAAACCTGGCTGGTTCGAAGACACGCCAGGCAGAGAGCCTTTTCCATGGGAACATCGGTTCCCACGGGGAGCGCCAGAGTTCCCGAGGCCGCACGGTAGCGAAGATTGTTTCCTTCTAGAATCCCAATGGCCGCGCCGCTGGCACGCGCCATCGGGACTAGCCGCTCCGCAACCATCGCCATTGCGCTGTCGAGTTCCAGTTGGCGAATCTGAATCTGATGCTGGGTATCGACGATTCTGGCCAGCGTGAAGGTATAGTCGGTCCCGGCAGACTGCTCCGGGCTTTGCGCGAGCGGCGTTTGCGCCGCCTTGGATCGCTCTTTCGCTTCCAGTTGATCCCGCTTCAGTTCGAGCGCGCGGTCAATCTCCTGGCGCTCGCGGTTGTGCTCCTGCAGCACATAGGCCGCTTCCAGCAAGTTCGCGAGCGTCTGCTCGTCGAGAACTGGTTTTTGCTTTTCTTCGGACACGATTTCTTTGCCCACCAGTGGAAACCGTCCCATGGCGCAGCCGGTCTACCCTTCGAATGCGCCTATTCTAGTGCAAGTCCTGCGCCAACATAGAGGAGGCCAAGGTGTTCTCAGCAGGGGTAAACCTTTGAGGGAATGGACTGCCTTGGGCTCCTTTGCGGTCGAACCCTCCAACTCTGCCAATAGTTTACCGCCACATGCACAGACGTGCGAGGGTTCTTGCGGTGCAAGAGAGATTCGGTCACCAATTAGGTAACCATCGGTCAGTAACCATACTGACCTTGCAAGAAACTGCACGTCTGCCCACGGTTTTTCCTCACTCCGAAGCAGCGAAGAGCCTTCGTCGTGACGAGGAGTTATTCGCGGGTGTAGGACTTGGGCGGCAGGAGGAATTGCATGCCGAAATAACCCAAAAAATATGCCTGATTGCTGCGGGCGGGTTCGAGGCTGCGTCCGGCCATGAACAGGAGAATGACCGGGCTATGAAGTTTGTAGCGCGCGCCGAAATCGAGCGTCGGCTGGTATTGCGAGGGGTGAAAGGTGCCTTGGGAATAGAACTCCATGTCCACTTCGAATTTCTTGGTGAACTCGTGGCCGAGGACGAGGCCGGCAAGCCAGCCGTCCGGTCCCATGTGCACAGCCTGATAACCGATTTCAAAATCCACATCGATCGGGCCGAACTTCTTGGAGAATTCGAAAGGCAGGAGGAAGGAGTCGCTCGGCGGGGTGATGCCGCGGCGAACGGCGTTGTTAGGGTTGTTGAGGAAGAGCTGAGGGAAAACCGAGACTGCGAGGCCGGATTCCCCAGCGTCATAGAAGCGCCACTTCACGCCGGGATTCGATTGACCCAATCCAAATTCGGTTCTGGCACCAGGATTCTGGACGCGCAGCCATGCATTTCCGTACGTGAGTTGGATACGCTCGCCGACGCCAAAATTAATGTCTACGTCGGGGGTATGCGAAACCGACTGATCGCTGTAGAAAAACGGCATATAGCCGAGATTGATTTCCCAGTTGAGATTGCCCGGCGTGCCGGGATCATTGGTGTAGTAGGGCGGGCCGCCTTGGGCGAATGCCGACGCGGCAGTGCAGACGAATAAGGCGAGGATCAGGCTCCGCAACATAGCGGCACCTCGTCGAGTATTCGGGATCCCCGCCGCCGGACCTGTGGAAAACTTGTGGGCGCGTATATCGGTGGAACCAGAATGAAAAACCGAAGGTTCGAACCTTTCCCGATACGGGAGGGGGACGTTGTCAGCGACCCGAGGTCGTCCTGACAGGAGTTTGAGAGGCAGACCGAAGACAGGTTCCGCCACGGCTTAACGACGCAAGGTCTTGCGCGCCAAAAAGATGTCCAAGATGCTTCGCCGGCCCGGAGGCCGACCCCTCCCTTTCGCGGATCGCAGGCTGGGAGGTCCGGCGCCGTACAGAATCGTGTGCGAAAGCTAGCCATGAGGAATGTGGTTGGACCAATTCGGAACTCGTAAGGCTATCACGGGCTCCCTGGAAGTCACATGAAAACGGCGGTAGCCGCCCCCAAGTGCCGCTGTCCTAAAGTACTTAGCGTGCGAAGGTCGAGAGCGCGAAGAATTGGCGAAAGCCGTGCTATGTGAAAAGTGAGTTTCATCGCCCACTGTGGCAGGAGGAATCAACATGATCGACCTGGATCAAGTCAAAGTGACGCCCCGCGACCAGCAGGTCTTGAATCTGCTCGTGCAGGGATGCAGCAACAAAGAGATCGCGGGCCAGCTCAATATCAGCCCGCGTACCGTGAAGCAGCATCTGCGAACCTTGTTCTTGCGCGCTGGAATTCGCGAGGGCCGCAAGCGCGTGAAGCTGGCCATCGCCATGTTCACCAAGGAAGGAGCACAATCATGACCCCGCGCGAACGGTTGACTGCGAAGGAGATTCAGATTGCGATTCTGGTCTGGGAAGGTCTGACCAATCGCGAAATCGGCAAGATTGTGGGCACCACCGAACAAGTCATCAAGAACCACTTGCGCAGCGCCTTCGACAAGCTTGGAGTCTGGAGCCGGCTGGAACTGGCGATGTATGTCGCAAGCCATGGCGGGAAAGATTGGCCCCCCGAGTCGGAGTACCCCAGCATGGCCTATAGCCAAGCTGTTGGCGCCGACTAGCGGTTGATCGTCCTGGCGACCTGTCGCGCCGCGAATCGGGCGCCCCTCAGGGACGCGGCCACAACGTCCGGCGAGGCTTCGCCTTCCAAATCTTGGCGGCGCGGCGCGAGTGTGGCACTTACAGAGTCGAGAAGTAGCCCTGCCGTCTCGCCGGCGAGGGCGAGACGCTCCACGACAGCCGAGAGGATGCCATCACTTCGAGGGCGGCAGAGGACGGCCTCTGCCTCTGCAGAAATCTGAACCGATTCGGTCCAAATTCTGCAAAACCTTTCACGAGCGTGCCTATGTTGCGCTGTGGACCATTTGCTAACCCTATGGCCGCCAATCAATTGCGGGGGTATGCCTAACGGCATCAGAATTGCGCTGGCAGAAGGGTCTTGCAACGAGCGGGCTCAGCAGCAGCCACGAGCCGGCTTCGCAACCCCAGGGGCGAAACCGCGATGGCCTACAAAGAGATTTTCTGGATGGCGTGTGACTCCACCGAACAGCTGCGGGCGGAGTACGGCCCATTTCTTACGCGGCCGGAAGCCGAATCGGAGGCCAAGAAACTTGGCTTTGGATACCTACTCCGCTATGAACACATCCTCGGCGAGAACGAAGAGATTGAGGAAGTCCGCTGCATTTTTGTGGAGCTTCCAGGGGCCACCCCGGTCGGAGTCGAAGCGATCCCAGTTACGCTCCACACTCGGTGCGCCACCTGCGGCGAGGCCGCTGCCCATGATAAAGGCTGGCAGGCCGAGGTCTGGGCCGACATCCATGAGTTCGAGCACTCTCGCCATCGGGTGCGCCTCTTCCAGCATGCGCGTGGTAAAGGCTTGAAGGAAATCGGCGACTGGCGGGGCTAGAGTTTCCAAAAACCCTTAGGCTTTGTTCGCCAATTCACTGGCTGCCGCGCGATCCAGAAGCCAGATCAATCTTCCATCCTTAGGATGAACCAGTTTTGACGGATACTGCTCGCCCGGAGCATCTTCTTCCAGGACCGTCTTGAGAACGGCGGCCTTGTCCGTTCCGCTGACCAGAAAGGCGACACAGCGCGCCGCATTCAGTACGGGTAGAGTCAGCGTGAGGCGGCTGGTCTTCAGCTTGTCGACCCAGTTGGCAATCACCAACCGCGATTTTTCTTGCAGTCCGGCAGAGTTCGGGAAAAGCGAAGCCGTGTGCCCATCCGGGCCCATGCCCAAGAGGATTAGATCGAAGACCGGAGCCTGCCCCGGCTCAAGCTGGAAGAACTTCCGCAGAGTTTGCTCGTAGGCCTCTGCCGCGGCTGCAGCATCGGGATTCTCCGCGGCGATGCGGAACACATTCCCGGCAGCCACCGGAATCTTCGACAGCATGGTTTCTTCCGCCATGCGGTAATTGCTGTCGGGATCAGTAGGAGGGACGTGCCGCTCGTCGCCCCAGAAGAAGAACGTCCGATCCCACGGCATGACGTTGCGGGCATTGGTGGCCAGCAAGTTGAACAGATTCTTGGGCGTCGAACCGCCAGATAGCGCAATGGTGAAGCGGCCGCGTTGTTCTATGGCTTCCTTGGCAGCGCGTAGAACCTCTTCGGCTGCCGCCTCGGACAACTCCTGCGGAGTCGTGAGGATTCGAATGTCCGCCGGGGAACTCATGCAGATGCCTCAGAGATTCGGGTTCAACCTTTGCCCTGGACCGCTGCGCAGCGCGCCGCTCCGAGCAATCCCGCTTTTTCGTTGGTCACGACTTGCACCGGGATCGCTTCCAGCAGCGGACGCAAGCGGCCCTTCTCGACGAAATGCTTCATGAACAGAGGGCCCTTCAGCTTGGCCAGAATCTTGGGAGAAATTCCACCCGCGAGGAACAAGCCTCCGGTGGCCATCACCTTGAGCGCGAGGTTGGCGGCTTCCGCGCCGTAGACCTCGATCCACAAGTCCAACGCTTTTTCCGCCAGCGGTTCAGATCCGTCCAGCGCGGCCCGGGAAATCACCGCCGCCGGATCGCCCTTCTTGAGAGCCGCTGCAAATTCCTCGGATTCCTTCCCGCACCCTGTATCGCGCAGGAACTCGTAAACATTCACCAAGCCCGGACCAGAGAGGATGCGTTCATAACTGACGTGTCCAAAGCGCGCTTGCAGGAACCGCACCAGTTCGATCTGCAAATCTCCCTGAGGACCAAAGTCGGTGTGCCCGCCTTCGCATGCGAAAACGTGGTGCCGGCTTCCATCCCAGAATAGCCCGGCTTCGCCCAGTCCTGTTCCCGGCGCGATCACCCCTTGATTGCCAAGGGTGGGCCCGCTCACTCGATTCAAGGGAACAAGGTCCGAATCTTCCAGCGCACCAATGCCCCAGGCACTGGCCTCGAGGTCATTAATCAGCATGGTGGCCGGTAGATGGATCTGCTTCGCCAGCCGCGATTGCTCAATGACCCAGGGCAGGTTCGAAGTTTCGACGCGCCCGTTGCGCACCGGCCCGGCAATGCCGAAGCAAGCCGCTTCCGGTTTGTCTGCGGAATCATCCAGGAACTGGTTTACGATTTCACCGAGTTCGCTATGCTCGCGGCTGGGGAAGGTACGCTCCGACACGAGGCGCAGATGCCCGTTCTGGGGTTGAAAATACGCCAGCCGAGCATTGGTGCCACCAATATCTCCGGCCAGGATCATTTCTCGAAGTTCCTCCAGCGGCGGCCATCGCGCTCCAGCAAATCGTCTGCTTCCTTCGGTCCCCAGGTGCCAGACGCATAGTTCGGGAAGTTTCGGGGCGGCAGCGCCTTCCAGAGATCTAGAACCGGGTTCACCACGGACCATCCCGCTTCCACCATGTCTGCGCGCTGAAACAGCGTCTGATCGCCGATCATGCAGTCATGCAGCAGCCGCTCGTAGCCAGTGCTGGGTTGCTTGCCGAAGTATTCCTGATATTCGAAATTCATGTCGACGGTGCCCAGACGCATGACCGGACCAGGCACCTTGGCTGCAAACTGCAGCGAGATTCCTTCTTCTGGTTGAATGTGCAAGACGAGTTGATTTGGCATGAGGTGCTCGACGGGAGTGTCGCGAAATAGCACGAAGGGGGCCCGTCGGAACTGTATCACGATATGAGTGTTGCGGACCGGCATCCGCTTGCCTGTGCGCAGGTAGAACGGCACATCGGCCCACCGCCAGTTGTCGATCAGCAGCTTCATTGCGACGAACGTTTCGGTCCGCGAATCGGGCGGGACATCCGGTTCTGTGCGATAGGCTGCGACTCGTTTCCCGTCTTCCGTTCCGTCGCCGTACTGGCCGCGTACGCTGCGGCTCAGTACTTCTTCGTCCGTCATCGGCTGGATTGCGTGCAGAATCTTGGCCTGCTCATCGCGCACCGCGTTGGCGTCGAACGAAATCGGCGGCTCCATGGCGGTGAGGCTGATCAGTTGCATGATGTGGTTGGGAACCATATCACGCAACGAGCCGGCATGATCGAAATAGCTGCCGCGTCCTTCCACCCCGACCGTTTCAGCCACCGAGATCTGCACGTGGTCGATGTAGCGGCGATTCCAGACCGGCTCAAAGATTCCGTTGGCGAATCGGAACGCCATGATGTTCTGCACGGTCTCTTTGCCCAGATAGTGATCGATGCGGTAGATCTGCTTTTCGTCCACTTCTTTGAGCAGTTGCTGGTTGAGCGCTTTTGCGGACTCCAGATCGTGGCCGAAAGGTTTTTCGATGACCACCCGTCGCCATCGTCCATTGGACTGTTCCATCAAGCCAGCGGCAGAGAGTTTCTGCACGATCGGGCCGAAGAAGCTCGGGGCAGTGGCGAGGTAGTAAAAGAAATTCTGATGGGCGGAGTGCTCCTGATCAATCTTGGTGAGGAAGTCTTTCAGTTGCGGGTACAGTTTGTCGTCGCTGAAGTCACCAGCGAAGTAGTAAAAGCGCCGTGAAAACCATTCCCAGAGATCGTCGTCCACGCACTCACCGCAGTACGCTTTGACATCGTCGTGGACGCGCTTTCGGAATTCGTCGTTGGAATACTGCGTGCGCGCGACGCCAACCACGGCAAACTCGCGAGAGAGCAGTCCGGCACGCGCCAGGTTATAGAGCGCCGGAATCAGCATGCGCCCCGTCAGATCGCCGGCCGCGCCGAAAATTACCATGACGCAGGGATCGCCCTGCTTGCCGATACGCGGTGGCGGTGCTGTCGTCGGTTGTTCCGCTAGTTCAGCCATGAATGAGTCCTTTGGTCTGTGGAGAAAAATAAAAGCGCGGCTAGGGTTTTTTCTTTGTCTTATCCGCGCCCTGCTCAATATGTCCGCCAAATTTTTGCCGCATAGCGGAAAGCATCTTCTCCGCGAACGTATGTTGCTGGCGCGAGCGGAAACGCACGTACAAGGCAGCCGTCAGCACATCTGCAGGTACCGCCTCTTCGAGCGCCGCTTGAATCGTCCAACGCCCTTCGCCCGAATCCTGCACGTAGCCTTCGTACTCCGACAGCGTTGGATTTTCCGTCAGCGCCATCGCCGTCAAATCGAGCAGCCACGAACTCACTACGCTGCCCCGCCGCCATACTTCGGCGATGTCCGGCAGATTCAGATCGTAGCGGATATTCTCAGGCAGTTCTTTGCTCGTAGCATTCTTGAAGATGTCGAAGCCTTCCGCATATGCCTGCATGATTCCGTACTCGATGCCGTTGTGCACCATCTTCACGAAATGCCCGGAGCCAGACGGACCGCAATGAATGTAGCCGTCTTCGGCTGTGCCAGCCAGCTTCTCGCGTCCTGGAGTCCGCGGAATGTCGCCCTTGCCTGGGGCCAGCGTCTTGAAAATGGGATCAAGCCGCTGCACCGCTTCGTCGGGACCGCCAATCATCATGCAGTAGCCGCGATCCAATCCCCAAACGCCGCCGCTGGTGCCCACGTCGATGTAATGAATGCCCTTGCCCTTCAGTTCGTTCGCCCGGCGTACGTCGTCTTTGAAGTAAGAGTTGCCGCCGTCGACGATGGCGTCGCCCGCCTGCATATGCTGCGCGAGCTTCTGCACGGTCGCTTCGGTCGGACCACCCGCGGGTACCATGATCCACACAGCGCGCGGAGGCGTGAGCTTTGCAATCAGGTCCTCGATAGAAGTTGAACCACCCGCGCCTTCGCCAGCCAGTTGTTTCACGGCGTCGGCGCTGAGATCAGAGACGACCAGTTGATGCCCGTTGCGCATCAGTCGCCGCGTCATATTGGCGCCCATGCGCCCAAGTCCTACCATCCCCAATTGCATACAATTGCTCCTAACAGTAGCGCCGGCCGTTCGACGTCGCTCCGGGCAGGCTAGCCGGCTGTCGCGAGGGCATCTTGTCCTCGCACTCGTCCCCGCAAGAAACTAGAGAGCTTTCTGAACCGCCGCCTGCAGCGTAGCCAGGCCTGCCTTCAAGTCTTTTCCCAAATGCACCCGAAGCGCGCGTCGTCCCCGATCCGCCAGTACCTGGAAGTCCCCGCGCGCCTGAGCGGCCTTCACTATTCCGAACGTGTACTTCTGTCCGGGCACGGGCAGCTCTACCGAATCGTCACACGTGATCTGCAGAAACACTCCCGAGTTGGGGCCGCCCTTGTACGCTTGCCCGGTCGAATGCAGGAATCTCGGTCCGAACCCTAAACAGGTGGCCACGTGTTTCTTGTCACGGACCAAATGTCGCAAAGCCTGCAAATTCTCTTCGTGTTCCGCATTCATCTGGATGTAGCCCAGAACCGCGAAATAATCTCCAGCCTTGATGCGCGCCAGATGCGCCTTCAGATATCCCACGAGAGACTTGTCGTTGCCGGCGCCTTTCGCCAGGTCCGCGGCATTTTTCTCGTCGGTGAACAGCTTGATTCCGGCATCTTCGACTACGGGCTTCTCGGCGGGGAGCGAGCCGGTCTTCTCATACGCGGAGGTCAACTCGCGCGTTGCGATCTTGCTGGCTTCCACATCCGGCTGGTTGAAGGCATTGATCCCAAGGATGGACCCAGCGACTGCGGTGGCGATTTCCCAGCGGAAGAATTCTGCGCCGAGATCATAGATATCGGCCATCGTGATGCGTACGAGGGGATGCCCAGCCTTCTCGATCGCTGCAACTTTCGCGTCCAGATCGGCATCGGTCGCCGACTCCAGCCGGACATAAACGAACACGCGGTCGCTGCCGTAAACGTCGGGAGCCGTCAAATGCTCGCGGTCGACCGGGATGATGCCCTTGCCGATTTTTCCGGTGGATTCCGCAAGAAGTTGTTCGAGCCACGCGCCCAGGTCAGAAATTCCCGACGAAGTGATGATCGTGACCTTGTCGCGTCCGGCCTTGGCGGCCGATCCGAGAATGATCCCCAGCACAGCGCCAGGGTTTTCTTCGACGGCCACCGCGGCTTCGCAGGCGCGAACCATCTCGGCGGCTCTCGCGAGAAACTTCTTTGTGTCCAGCCCCATCACTGCCGCCGGAACCATGCCAAAATTCGATAGCGCGGAGTAGCGCCCGCCAATCGACGGCCGTCCGAAGAACACGTGCAGGAAGTGATCGCCTTCGGCCACCTGCTGCATCTTCGATCCAGGATCAGTGATTGCGATGAACTGGCTGCCGGCTTTCGTCGCGCCTACAGCCTGTTTCGTACGCTCGAAGAAATATTGTTTAAAGATGTTGGGCTCGAGAGTGCTGCCCGACTTGCTCGACACGATGAAGAGTGTTTTGGGAATGTCGATCAAATGCTCGAACGCCTTCACTTGGCCGGGATCGGTGGAGTCCAGCACATGGAGGGTAGGGAAGTGGCTAATCCGTCCGAAGGTCATGCGCAGGACTTCCGGACAGAGACTGGATCCACCCATGCCTAGAAGGAGCACATGCTGAAACTCGCGGGTCTGTACTTCTTTCGCAAACTTCACCAACCGGTCGTGCTGCGAAATCTGCTCGTCGACGATGTCGAGCCATCCCAGCCAGCTGGTCTCGTCGCTGCCGGTCCACAACGTTGCGTCGCGCTGCCACAAACGCTGCATCTTGCCGCCCGATTGCCAGTCGGCGATTGTCGCTTTCACCGTGGCGGCGAGCGATTCCGGCAGGGAGGTCTTCAGTCGGCTCACAATCTATCCTTTAGCCTGCGTGCTTTTTGCGACCGCAGCCAGAAGCTTGTCAAAGGCATCGGCAAACAACTTGACGCCGTCGTCGGTCAGCTTGTCGGTCACTTGTTTCATTACGATGCCGGCGCGGGCCAGGTCGTCCATCGTTTTCTTGGCGCTCGCTACATCTTCGACTAAGGCGTTGCGAAGGCGGCCGTGATCGCGGAACGCGTCGATTGTTGCCGGAGGCATGGTGTTGACCGTATCGGGTCCGATCAGTTCCTCGACATAGATCACATCGCGATAATTCGGATTCTTCGTGCTCGTGCTCGCCCACAAAACACGTTGGGTCTGCGCGCCTTTCGCCGCCAACGCCTGCCAGCGCGGCCCACTGAAGATGTGCTGGTAGCTCTGGTAGGTCAGCTTTCCATTGGCAATCGCCACTTTGCCCAGCACGCTCTTGAACAAGGTTTGCTGGTTCGCGTCGGAGGTCGCTTTGATTTTGTCATTCAGCATGGAATCGATCAGCGTGTCGATGCGGCTGATGAAGAAGCTGGCAACGCTCGCCATCTTCTTCAGATTGCCGCCGCGCGCTGCCAGATCTTCCAGGCCGGCGATGTAAGCCTCGGCGACTTTTTCATAGACATCCTGCGCGAATAACAGGGTTACGTTGATGTTGATGCCTTCGCCGATCAGCTGGCGGATCGCGGGCAGGCCTTCCGCCGTTCCCGGGACCTTGATCATCACGTTTTCGCGCTGCACGGCCTTCCAGAGGCGGCGTGCCTCTTCGATCGTCTCTTGCGTCTTGCGGGCCAGGTATGGCGAAACTTCCAGGCTCACGTACCCATCGCGGAATTTGGACTCGTCATACACAGGCCGCAGAGCGTCTGCCGCCGACTGAATGTCTCGAATGGCGATCTGCTCGTAACGGGCCGTGGTGTCAAGGTCGCTGCGCGAGGCTAGAGTTTTCAAAAAGTCGTCGTAGAGCGAGCTGTCGGCAATCGCCTTCTCGAAGATGGCGGGATTGGACGTCATGCCGCGCAACCCATCGTCGGTAATCAGCTGCTGTAGCTTTCCCGTGGTAAACAGATCACGCCGTATGTAGTCCAGCCACATCGACTGTCCGTAATTCAGCAATTCTTTCAGCGGATTCTTTGTTGCTTTCGAGGTTTCCAGAACGCCGGTTGGTTGCATAAATGACCTCTCTGATCTTGCTCTAGATGAATTTTGTCGAACCCCATTCAACCGTTACTTGCCGGCGATAGCCGCCCGAGCTTCGGCAACGACGGTATCTACGGTAAAGCCGAAATACTTCAGCAGATCTTTCAACGGCGCCGACGCACCGAAACGGTGCATGCCGACATTCTTGCCCTTAAGTCCGGTGTAGCGCCCCCATCCGAAGGTAGACGCCATTTCCACGGATACCCGAGCGGTCACGTCCGATGGCAGAACGCTTTCTTTGTACGCGGCATCCTGCTGTTCGAAGATTTCCCACGAAGGCATGCTGACGACGCGCGCCTTAACGCCCTCGGCCTTGAGCTTTTCGTATGCATCCACACACAGCGACAATTCGCTGCCCGTCGTCAGCAGGATCACGTCGGGTTTTCCGCCCGGCGCGTCGGCCAGCACGTAAGCACCCTTGGACACACCGGACGCAGCGGCGTATTTCGTCCGATCCAATGTCGGCAGATTTTGGCGCGTCAACACAAGCGCTACGGGAGAGTTTTTCAGATGGGCAATGATCTTCCATGCCTCCGTTACTTCATTCGCATCGCCGGGACGAAGCACGATCAGATTTGGCATGGCCCGCAACGACGCCAGTTGCTCGATCGGCTGATGCGTCGGTCCATCCTCGCCAACTCCGATGGAGTCATGCGTGAAGATGAAGATGGAAGGTATCTCCATCAGCGCCGCCAACCGAATGCTGGCCCGCATGTAATCGCTGAAGTTGAAGAACGTCGCGCCGAACGCTCGGATGCCCGACACAACCATCCCGTTCACGCTCGCGCCCATCACGTGTTCGCGCACGCCGAAGTGCAGGTTGCGTCCTGCGGGAGTCGCGGGCTGGAAATCTCCCGCGCCTTCGAACTTCAACGTCGTCTTATTGGAGGTGGCCAGGTCGGCCGAACCGCCAATCAGCCACGGGATGTTCTGCGCGACAACATTGAGAACCTTGCCCGAACTCTCGCGCGTCGCGACGCCCTTGGCATCGGCCGGGAATGTCGGAAGATTCTTGTCCCATCCCGCGGGAAGTTCACGGTGCTGCATGAGTCGCAGGCGCTCGGCCATGTCAGGAAATTTTTGCGAGTATTCCGCGAACTTTTGCGACCACTGTGCGTGCAGATCGCGCCCACGCTTTCCGATCCCGTCGCGGAAATGTTCCAGAACGCCATCGGGCACCAGGAACTTCGCGTCTTCCGGCCAGCCGTAGAATTTCTTGGTCAGCCGGACTTCTTCTTCGCCCAACGGCTCGCCGTGTGCGGCGTTCGTGTCCTGCTTGTGCGGAGAGCCGTAGCCGATGTGGCTGTCTACAATAATCAGAGTGGGCCGGTCGGTGGTCTTGTGGAACGTTTCGAAAGCCCGCGCCAGCATCTCCAGATCATTGGCGTCTGCTACGCGCGTGACATTCCACCCGTATCCCACAAAACGTGTCGCCACATCTTCGCTGAACGACCAATTCGCCGGGCCATCGAGAGTAATGTGATTGTGGTCGTACATCCAGCAGAGATTGGAGAGCTTCAAATGTCCGGCGAGCGACGCAGCCTCGCCGCCGATGCCCTCCATCAGATCGCCGTCAGAGCACATGGCATAGACGTTGTAGTCGAAAATCTCCAGCCCAGGGCGGTTGAAATTCGACGCCAGCCACTTGCCGGCGATCGCCATTCCCACGCTATTGCCGACGCCTTGGCCCAGCGGCCCAGTCGTGGTTTCCACTCCAGTAGTGATGTGCGATTCAGGATGGCCCGGAGTCCGACTTCCCAACTGCCGGAAGCGCTTGATCTCTTCCATGGGAACGGAGAGTTCTTTCAAAACCTTGCCGTGCTCGTCGACGCGCCGCACCTCGGCGAGGTACAGCATGGCGTACAAAAGCATCGATGCATGTCCGTTGGAGAGCACGAATCGGTCGCGGTTGAGCCAGGTCGGATCGGCGGGATCGTAGCGCAGGTATTCTTGCCACAGGCAATACGTGACGGGAGCCAATCCCATCGGCGCGCCCGGATGGCCCGAGTTTGCCTGCTGCACCGCGTCAATCGCCAGAGTTCGAATCGTATTGATGCACAGCGTGTCCAGTTGCTGTCCTGTCGCCAAAACCTGTTCACTGGCTACCATGCGAATCCACTCCTCCAGCAGGGAATTTTCACCGACGCAATCGCAACATAACTTATTAGAGGTTGCGATTACAGAAAGGGTTCAATACGCAGAAAGTGTATCAATTTCCGCGAGGACGTGGATTGAGCTGCGGTGAAAAACTGGCAGAAATCGGGGAAAGACTCTATTTTAAAAGTTGCAGGTAACCATTTTCGGTTTGCGGCCCGCGCGTTGTCTCTTGGACGCACTTGAGGAATTGGCGAAGATTATCTCGCTCAGCCGGTGCCATTCCCTCGAAATGAATACGAACTCCCTTCGTGGGTCCCGAGCGGGACACGACTCCACTCAAGGCAAACCCTTTGACCCAGATCTTTCCGTTCGGAACCCACAGGGCGACGGCTACCTTGGCCCCAGGCTTGACTGGCTGTGCAGTCTCTACCAGACATCCACCCGCGCTGGTATTCGAAAGATTGCCCCAAATCGGAGTCGGGGTCTCGTCGACGCGAAGTTCTACAGCGACGAAGCACTTGATCCGCGGATGGCGGCGGCGGTCGCTTCCCCAATTCGTCGCGCTAAATAGATCGGGTTCAAAAGGAGGCGTGGCAGAAGCTGGAGTGGGAACTGGCTGTGGAGCTGGAACTGCCACCGCAGATGGCTTGCCTGTTGTCGTGGCGCCAGCCTTGATCTCGCGCATCGCAGTCAGCAAGGCTGATTCCCGCAGTTCAGGCGGGGCTTCGCGATAGGCTTGCAGCAGCTTGCCGACATGCCGGACGAGGTCCGGATCGGATAAAATTCGTGTCCAGTCAGTTCCTGTTGCCGCACTCATCGATGGCACGTCTTCCATTCTTAAAGTTTGCGATTCTCCACTAGATTGAACCGACAGTCATCGCCCTTCAAGATGACCTTAGTCACCTTGCTCGAATTCCCGTTACCTCGGCTTGAAATGGCTGAGGGCAATCAGAAGGTTGCGGGGGTATCTTGAGTTTCGAACCCGTAGGATTTTCTGGCCGGAGCCAGCTCTCTTCACTGATTCTCAAACGAAAGCTGAACGATTTCGGTGGTCTCGCCTTGTGTCGGCTCAAACTTCCATTTGCCCACGGCGTCGACGGCAGCATCGACCAGCACCGGATTTCCGCCTAGCACTCTGGTCGTCTTCACGGTCCCATTCGGCCTGACTACGGCTTCCACTCGGACAACTCCATGGATGTGCATCTTTTTAGCCAGGTCGGGATAGTTTGGCGATATGCGCGAGGAGACTTTTCGATCCGAATTCGCTGACCCAGAGCTCTGAGCAAAGGCAACGCTCGTCATCATCCCAATGAGTGCAACTGCAATGAAAGCGACACCTCTGCGCATATCGTCCGTTCCCCTCGTACCCGATTAGATTATCCGGACTTGAAGCTGCGGGCAAAGCACCGAAGGTATTGGACTTTGGGTGCGCGCCGGCGCCGCATTGCAATCCTTCTCATGTTTGGGGGCCTCATTAACGAAGAATTAGGATTCCCGAATTCGTCCCGGCAGAATCGTTGCATCGCAGAACCCCGGAAACGAATCAAACCTGACGAGTTATGCTATAGGCGAGGAAGAACGTGCCGGCTCCGCGATACCGTGCTGAACGTTCCCACCATTACGAATGCGTTGCTCATTGATAACTTCTCGAACCATACTTTTCGTTCTCATACTTGAGCTGTTCTCCGCTGCGGGCCTGACCGCTCAGGCTGGGGGAGGATCCACAGCAGCCCCGAATGTTTCACTTCCCGGCCCGCAAAACCCGTTCCTGGGCAGTGCTCCTGAAGGAAAAGTCACAACCGATGTTTTGCAAATCGACTTCAAGGATGCGATCGACCGCGGACTGCGGAACAATCTCGGCCTGCTGCTCGCCAGCGACCAAACCGAGGTGTCCCGCGGCGAACGGTGGAAGGAGCTGAGCGAGCTCTTGCCCAACCTTAGTGCACGCATCCAGGAAGACGTGCAGACTCAAAGTCTGGCGGCGCTCGGATTCAACAAGCTGTTCCCCTTGCTTGCCGCACCGGGAAACACGTCGACCAGCCTTCCGCGCCTTGTCCCCGCGTTCAACTACTTCGACGCGCGTGCCTTTCTCGGCCAGTCGGTCTTCAATTACAAGAGTCTTGAGAGAGAGCGATCCGCCTCAGAAGGCGTTAAGGCCGCGCAGTTCAGCTATAAGGATGCGCGCGAGATGGTTGTGCTCGCGGTTGGCAATGCCTATCTGCAAGCCATAGCTGCCGGTGCCCGCGTGGAAACCACCGAAGCGCAGGTCAAAAGCGCTCAGGCCCTGTCCGATAAAGCCACTGACCAGCAAAAGGCGGGATTGAGTCCGGCCATCGATGCGCTGCGCTCGCAGGTCGAACTGCAGACCCGCCAGCAGCAGCTCATCGTTGCCCGCAACGATCTTGCCAAGCTGAAATTGAACATGGCGCGAATCATCGGTCTGCCCCCGGGGCAGGAATTTGTGCTCACCGAGAAGGCTCCTTTCCAGTCTTTGGCGGCGCTACCGCTCGATACATACCTGCAGCGTGCCTACGCTTCGCGCCCGGACTATCAGGCGGCTCTAGCGCAAGTGCGGGCAGCGGAACTGTCGCGGAAGGCGGCTGCCGCAGGGCGCTATCCCACCGTCGACGTGGCGGCGAATCTCGGAGACATCGGCGTCAATCCCGCGCAATCGAATGGCACCTGGCAGGTCAACGGAGGCGTCAATATTCCGATCTTCGCCGGCAACCGCGTTCACGGCGACATGCTCCAGGCCGACGCGCAATTGAAGCAGGCGCGCTCTCAACTCGGAGATATCCGGGGCCGTATCGATTACGAAGTTCGCACCGCCCTGCTCGATCTGAACGCCGCCGCCGAACAAGTGGACGTTGCCCGCAGCTCGGTCGACCTCGCGGAGCAGGCGCTGGCGCAATCACAGGATCGCTTTACCGCCGGGGTTGCCGACAACCTGGAAGTGGTGCAGGCCCAGGAATCGGTGGCCAACGCTCATGAAAGTTATATTGACAGTCTGTATGCCCACAATCTTTCGAAGGTCGAGCTGGCGCATGCCATTGGCGACGCGGAAGAGGGTGTGAAACGATATTTGAAAGGCAATCAATAATAATCGTATGGAAACGACACAGAGTCCGCCCGCCAACGCTGAGAAACCCGGAGCCGATAAACCAGCGGCCGCTACCAAGCCGCTTCCGGCTACCGAGCAGGATTTTCACACCCGGCCCTCTCGCACCCAGAGTTCCGGTTTTCGAATTGGTGTGGGGATCGCGGTCATTATTCTTCTCGTCGTGGGATTCTTCGCCTACCGTTACTTCACCAGTTATGAATCCACGGACGACGCCCAGGTCGATGGCCACGTCAACTCCATCAGCGCCCGCGTCACCGGGCATGTCATCAAACTCAACGTCCAGGACAATCAATACGTGCAGGCCGGAACGGTACTCGTGGAGATCGATCCGGCGGACTACCAGGTTGCCTACGAGCGCGCGAAAGCCGATTTTGACGATGCGCAGGCGGCGGCCGTCGCCGCTGGAGTGAACGTTCCGATCACCTCCGTTAATACCACCAGCCAGGTGTCGGCGACCGAAGCCGACGTGAACAGCGCTCGCGCGGGAATTCAGGTCGCGAAGCAGCAGTTCGAGGCCGCCAAAGCTCAACTACAAGAAGCCGAAGCGAACAACGTAAAGGCGCAGAACGATCTGGTCCGCTACAAGCAGTTGGTCGACAAGCAGGAAATTTCGCAGCAGCAGTACGACCAGGCCACTGCCTCCTCCAGAGCCAGTGCGGCAGGCGTCGAAGCCGCCCGGGCCACCGCGGACGCGGCACAGCAGCAGGTCACGCAGGCTCAGGGCAAACTCGTTCAGGCGCAGGCGAACTGGAGCACCGCGAATACAGCCCCGAAGCAAATGCAGATCATCCGTGCCCGATCCACATCGGCTTTGGCGCAAGCGCAGCGCAAGAAGGCTGATCTCGATCAGGCCGCGTTGAACCTGCAATACACAAAAATCGTTGCCCCGGTGAACGGCATCGTAAGCAACCGGACCGTCGAGGTCGGCCAAAACGTCGCTCCCGGCCAGGAACTCATGAAGATCATTAATCTCGACGACGTGTGGATCACCGCTAATTTCAAAGAGACGCAGTTGCGCGAGATGAAGGTGGGCCAGCGCGTTTCCATCGAAGTCGACGCCAACGGTCGAACCTACGACGGCAAGGTGGATAGCGTTGCCGGAGCCAGCGGTGCGCGCTTCAGCCTGCTGCCTCCGGAGAATGCCACCGGGAATTACGTTAAAGTTGTCCAGCGCATTCCGGTAAAAATCGTTCTCGATCCCGGCGCCAATAATGATCACCAGTTGCGCCCCGGCATGTCGGTCACTCCGAAGGCCTGGATTCGCTAATGAGTGCGGCCACCGCAAGCATGGATCAGGCCGCCGATGCCTGGCGTCCCGCGTTCAACCCGTGGATCATCGCGATCACGGTTACGCTGGCCACGTTCATGGAGGTGCTCGACACTTCCATCGCTAACGTCGCTTTGCCGCATATCGCCGGTAGTCTTTCGGCCGGACAGGACGAAAGCACGTGGGTCCTGACTTCGTATCTTGTTTCGAACGCAATCGTCCTTCCGTTGAGCGGTTGGCTGTCTTCCATCATCGGACGCAAGAATTTCTACATGGGCTGCGTGGCGCTGTTCACGGTGAGTTCATTCCTGTGCGGGCTTGCTCCGAACCTGGCCACCCTGATCATCTGTCGCATTCTGCAGGGCGCCGGTGGGGGAGGCCTGCAGCCCAGCGAGCAGGCGATCCTCGCCGATACATTCCCGCCCGCAAAGCGTGGCATGGCGTTCGCAGTCTATGGAATGGCGGTTGTAACTGCGCCTGCGATCGGTCCGACCCTTGGAGGTTGGATCACCGACAACTTCAGCTGGCGCTGGATTTTCTTTATCAACATCCCCGTCGGGATCCTGTCGATACTTCTCACGTCGAGGCTGATTCAGGACCCGCCCTACTTCAGGCGCCGCAAGCTCAGTGAAACTCACATCGACTACGTTGGCCTGGGATTTGTAGCCCTCGGCCTCGGAGCGTTGCAAATTGTCCTGGATAAGGGGCAGCGCGACGATTGGTTCGAATCGAACTTCATCGTCACGCTCTCGGTCATTGCTGTTGCGGCGCTGATCTTTGTGGTTGTCTGGGAGTGGAGACACAAGGACCCTATCATCGATCTGCATCTGTTTCGGGACCGGACCTTTGGCGTTTCGAACATGCTGATGTTCATGCTGGGCTTTGCCTTGCTGGGCAGTACGCTGTTGCTGCCACTCTTTTCCCAGACACTGCTCGGCTATACAGCACAGGAGGCTGGACTGGCGCTGATGCCCGGCGGCTTCGTGATCATTCTCTTGCTTCCGCTCGTAGGTTTTCTGCTTTCCCGCTACACACCGCGATGGCTTCTCTTGTTCGGTCTGCTCGTGCTTTCGTTCTCGCTGTTTCACATGACGGGCTTTGATCTGCAGATTGATTTCCGGTCGCTCGCAACCGCACGCATGATCCAGGCCGCTGGCATGGCCTTTCTGTTCGTTCCTATCAACACCGCCGCCTATGCTTTCCTTCCCAGAGACAAGAACAACGCGGCTTCCGGCCTGATGAACCTGGCTCGCAACATTGGCGGCAGCGTTGGGATCTCCGTCGTAACCACGATGCTGGACCGCCGCAGCCAAATGCACCTGAATGATTTTGCCAGTCATCTGACCGCGGGCAGCGCCGCGCTGCAATCGGCGATTCAGGGAGCCGCCCGCAACCTGATGGCGCACGGGGCAAGCGCGGCAGGCGCGAATCGGCAGGCCTACGCACTCGTGCAGGGCACGATGGAACGGCAGGCCACCATGCTTGCGTATGTGGATTGCTTCTGGTTCCTCGGAGTCGCCATCCTGGCCATGGTCCCGATGGTCTTCCTCATGAAAAAATCGAAGCCGGGAGGGGGAATCGCAGTACACTAGACCTCGCCATGTTCCGTCTCATCACCATCGAGCGTGAGTACGGCTGCGGCGCGCCGGCCATTGCCGCTCAATTGGCCGATCACCTTGGCTGGAAACTGTGGGACCACCTGCTGACCGAAGAAATTGCCCGCCTTGCAAGTGTCGACGAAGCTGCCGTAAAGCGTTGCGATGAGCGGATGGATAGCCGTCTGCACCGGCTGGCCAAGTCGTTCTGGCGGGGAAGCTACGAGCGCAATTCCGCGGCTCTGGGCAGCCAGGTGTTCGACGCCGACTGCATGCTGCCGATCATGCAGGAAGCCATGAACAAGATCGCGCAGGAAGGCCATGCGGTGATCGTTGGACGGGGCGCGCCTTATTTCCTGAGAGAGAATCCCGACGCCTTCCATGTTTTTCTTTTCGCGCCGCGCTCTGAAAAAATCAGGCGTGTGATGGCGGACGGGCACAGCCAGGAGGAATCCGGGGAGATGGTCGATTCCGTCGACCGCGAGCGCATGGCATACGTCAAACACTATTTCAATGCCGACTGGCCCACCCGCTCGCTGTACCACATCATGCTGAATACGGCGGTCGGAAATGAGCCAGTGGTGCAGACGATTCTCGACACAATGCACCTTGTCGAGGGCCGGCCCAAGGCCACAAACTATGAGCACCCCAACGTCCACGCCTCGTCTCGATAGTTCAAAAACAACTGACAAGATTTAGAACTCTGATTCAGCTCCTGCTTTGTCATCCCGAGCGCAGCAGAATTGCCGTCTTTCGGCAATTCTGCGCAGTCGAGGGACCTCGCGTTTTCTTCCACGAACCTGAATCAGAGTTTCCCTATCCGCTGCTGGAACTTCCTTGCGCCGACTGAGGTCGAATGGGTCGTTGGGGAGCAGGGCAGCAATTCTCTTCGCAAACATCCTGCCGCGGGCCCAAGGATCCCAGTGAACGCCGCTCCGTCCCGGGGTTCGTGAGCTCCAGTATCAGCTCCCGAATCATCGCAATGAATTTGGGATGTACCCCCACGGTCTTCGCCCGTGTCATCGGCAATGCCAGGGAATCGCAAAGGTTCCGCGCCTCGATGTCGAGGTCATACAGCACTTCCATGTGATCGGAAATGAAACTGATCGGCGCCAGCACGACCGCACTCGCCAGATTCCGCGCCTTCACATCGCGCAAGTAGTCCAGAATGTCGGGCTCAAGCCAAGGCTGGCCCGGAGCACCACTGCGGCTTTGATAGACAAGAGCGTCGTTCGTCACGTTCAGTCCTGTAGACACCAGCTTCCGAACCTCTTCCAACTGTCGAACGTAGTCGCACGAATTCGCCATCGAAACCGGAATGCTATGGGCGATGTAAACAACCTGAACATTCTCGCGAGCCTCGGACGGAACCTGCGTCAGTGCATCGTGTATCCGATCTTGGGTTGCTTCCACAAACCCCGGATGGTTGAAGAACGCGCGCAGCTTCTCGATCTCCGGCCCGCCCGAGCCAACTTCGCTCTGTGCTCGAAGGATGTCCTCCCGATACTGCCTGCATCCGGAATAAGAACTGTAAGCCGAGGTCACGAGGGCCAGAGCGCGATGAATGCCGTCGTGCTTCATCTGCTGCAAGGTTTCCGCCAGCATCGGATGCCAGTTGCGATTTCCCCAGTACACGGGCAGCTTAGGACCATGCTGAGCTAGTTCGTGCTCGATCGCGGCGATCAAATCACGAGTCTGCTGGTTGATTGGGCTCTTGCCCCCGAAATGGTAGTAGTGCTCAGCGACCGCCAGCATCCGCTCGCGCGGAACGTTTCTTCCGCGCAGCACATTTTCGAGGAAAGGAATTACATCGTCGGTCGATTCCGGCCCACCGAAGGACACAACCAGGATGGCGTCGTAGTTCATGAATTAGCAGGTTGCCCGGCTGAGTACTGCGGGAGATATGGTGCGCCCGGAGAGATTCGAACTCCCGACCTGTTGCTCCGGAGGCAACCGCTCTATCCAGCTGAGCTACGGGCGCGCACGGGTATCTACAGTCTACATGCGTAGGGGAGGAGCATCAACGCGAACATTGGCGTACGAATGAATGCACGGGAACGCGTCACATCTCGCGCCAGCTGAGACTTCGCCACAAGACGGCAGCCTTGCAGGCGGTTCAGCCGCACCTTCCCTGTTTGTTATTCCTAATAACGGTCGCGACGCCCG
Source organism: uncultured Acidobacteriaceae bacterium (assembly GCA_963844525.1). Classification (GTDB taxonomy): domain Bacteria; phylum Acidobacteriota; class Terriglobia; order Terriglobales; family Acidobacteriaceae; genus Sulfotelmatobacter. The sequence goes on from CAWJOM010000003.1 coordinate 308,037, forward strand.
CCACCACCGCCGCCGCGTCCACCGCGATCTCCACGGTCGCGGCCACCACCGCCTCCGCCTCCGCCGCTGCGCTCCGTCTTGGGGCGGGCTTCATTGACGTTGATTGTGCGTCCGCCGACTGACGAGCCATTCAAAGCGGTGATCGCCTTCTCACCGTCTTCGTTGCTGGCCATCTCCACGAATCCGAAGCCACGGGATCGCCCCGTGTCACGATCGGTCATGATGCTCACGCGGTCCACTTGTCCGAACGGCTCAAACAGCTGGCGCAGTTCGTCCTCGGCTGTGTTGAAGCTCAGATTCCCCACGAAAATATTCTTCACGCGTCTGCCTCTGCATTGAGCTGTCGGAAGTGCGAGCGGTTCGGCGGACTTGGCAGGTCGGGAGGGCCTTCCTGAAAATCGATACCGGAGCTGGCGAACAGTCGAATGCGGCCAGAAGTATAGCAGGTTTTCCCATCCAGCCCGGTAAATTGATCTCCAGACGAAAGCTCGGTGGACGAGCTAGCACTCGTCCACCTTCCAATATCCTTCGGCGTGAAATCCCATCTGCAGCAGCCGGTTCCTGGGGTCGTGTCTCTTGCCGCAGCCCGGGCAAACGAGGTAGCGCCCCCACGCCGTGCCTTGATGGTCATAGTTCTCCGCCACCGCGAACGTTGTCCCGCAGCTGCATGGGACGAGGAACATGCGCAACGGCGGCTTCTGTTCCTTAATCGTCTTCGATTTGCGCCGCGGTTTCACGACTCTTCGACAGTAGCGTATGTCTTTTTCTTGCGTTGGTTGGACTGCAAGGTTTTCTTGCGCAGCCGCAGAGACTTCGGCGTGATCTCCACGAACTCATCGTCGGCGATGAATTCAATCGCCTGCTCCAGATTCAGCGGCTTGAACGGCACCAGTCGAATCGCTTCGTCCGCCGTCGAGGCGCGCATGTTGGTCAGCTTCTTCTCGCGCACCGCGTTCACATCAAGATCCGTATCCTTGGCGTTTTCGCCGATGATCATCCCCTCATACAGGTCCACGCCAGGACCGACGAAAAGTTCTCCGCGCTCCTGCAGTCCCCACAGCGCGTACGCAGTCGAAACACCGCCACGATCGGCTATCAGGGCCCCCGTAAGCCGGTGTGGAATGTCGCCCTGCCACTCGGTGTAGCCATCAAACAGCGCATTCATGACAATCGTTCCGCGCGTGTCGGTCAGCAACTGGCTGCGCAGCCCAATTAATCCGCGGCTAGGGACGCGGAATTCAATCCGCACCCGTCCGTAGCCGTGATTGTGCATGTTCGTCACTTCGCCCTTGCGCGATCCCAGTTGTTCCATTACGACACCAACGAAGTCCTCCGGCACGTCGACCGTGAGGTGCTCGACTGGTTCCATCAATTTGCCGTCAATGCGCTTTGTGACAATCTCCGGCTTGCCGACCATGAGCTCGTAGCCTTCGCGCCGCATCATTTCGATCAGGATGGAGAGCTGTAGCTCGCCGCGCCCCAGCACCTTGAAGGAATCTGTGGTGCCCGTATCCTCGACGCGCAAAGAAACGTTGGTCAGAAGCTCCTTCTCCAGTCGCTCGCGCAAATTGCGCGACGTGACGTACTGGCCATCCTTGCCGGCGAAGGGAGACGTGTTCACAGTAAAGAGCATTGCAATCGTCGGTTCGTCAATCGCGATGTGGGGCAGAGGCGCTGGATTCTCCGCTTCGGTGATGGTCTCGCCGATCGTGATCCCTTCGACGCCCGCCACCGCGATGATGTCCCCCAACTCGGTTTCGGTGATGTCGGTGCGCTTCAGGCCCGAGAACGAAAACAACTTCGTGATCTTGGTCTTGTGCAACGTACCGTCGAGCTTGGCGATGGCAACTTCCTCGCCTGTATGCATCTTGCCGTTGAATACGCGCGCGATCGCCAAACGTCCCAGATAATCGCTGTAATCCAGGTTCGCCACCAAAATCTGAAGTGGCCCCGAAGCATCCCCCTTTGGCAGGGGAATCGTTTTGACGATGGCGTCGAACAGCGGCCGCAAGTCGGTGCCGCCGCCAGAGATGTCTGTCGTCGCCGTGCCGATCTTCGCGTTCGTGTAGAGAACGGGGAAATCGATCTGCTCTTCCTTCGCGTCCAGATCGATGAACAGATCGTAGATTTCGTTCAACACTTCCTGCGGACGAGCGTCCGACCGATCGATCTTATTAATGACCACGATGGGGGGCAAATGCGCTTCGAGCGCCTTGCTCAGTACATAGCGCGTTTGCGGCAAGGGACCTTCGCTGGCGTCGACCAGCAACATGACGCCGTCGACCATTTTTAGAGCGCGCTCGACTTCGCCGCCGAAGTCGCTGTGGCCGGGCGTGTCGACGATATTGATCTTTACGTCGTGATAGAAAATCGCGGTGTTCTTGGCGAGAATTGTGATGCCGCGTTCCCGCTCGAGTTCGTTCGAGTCCATGACCCGCTCGACGTGGTGTTCGTTGGAGCGAAAAGTGCCGCTTTGCTGCAGCATGGCGTCAACCAGGGTGGTCTTCCCGTGGTCAACGTGGGCGATAATGGCGATATTACGAATGCCTGAACTCAAAAAGGTTCCTTCCCAAAATATGGTGTACTACCACTTTACTATGCGGGGGATGAAATCACTAGGAAAGACGGCAGCGTGCGCTGACGGCGAAGAGCGATAACCACGAAGGGCACGAAGGTTCACGAAGAAATTCGGCTCGCTGTTCCCTCCGTGTTCCTTCGTGGTTATCGATCCTTTGTGGTGATCGATTCCAGGCCGACATCTGCGCTGCCTTCTGATCTAACTCTCAGCCGATACCACACCACAATCGTCACCAAAGAGAAAACAAAGATGATGGTCGACACCGCGTTGATCTCAGGTGTAATCCCGCGCCTCAGCCGTCCCCAGATTTCCAGTGGCAGTGTGTTGTCGCGGCCGATCAGGAAGAAACTGACGGCAATTTCATCCATCGAGAGCGTAAAAATCAGCAGTGCCGCTCCGATGATCGGCAGCTTCAGGTTCGGCACCGTCACGCGCCAGAACGTCTGCCAGTAGTTCGCTCCGAGGTCGAGCGACGCCTCTTCCTGCGCTCGGTCCAGTTTTTGCAACCCTGCGAAAACCTCGGTCGTCGCCACCGAGATCAAAGCTGTGCCGTGACCCAAGACGATCGTTAGCAGGCTGAGCTTCGTGCCCATCACGTTAAACAGCATCAGCAGCGAAAGGCCCGTGATAAGTCCCGGCAGAATCGAGTGGCAGCAGCACCAGTCGCCGGAACAACGCCTTGCCGGGAAATTGCGCGCGGTCGAGTGCCAGCGCCGCGGGAATGCCGAACATCAGAGCGATGGCCATCGCTGCCAACGCCACTTCCAGGCTGTTGAGCACCGAATCCCAGATCGCGCCATCGGTAAACAGGATGCGATACCAGTCGAGCGTGAGATTATGCGGAGGAAATCCCCCCACGCCCTGCCCGTTGAACGAATAAAGAATGAGAACCGCGATCGGCAGATAGAGAAAAGAGAACACCGCCGTCGCATGTGCGAGCAGCCACCGCGAGCGCCGGACATGGCTGCCGCTGCCAGTTGCGCCGCTCACGAGAAACTCCATTTCTTTTCCAGTCGCTCGGAAAGAAACAGCAGGCTCACGACAATCACAAGCATGCCCAGGGAAATTGCCGCGCCAAGAGGCCAGTTGTAGGCCGCGCCAAACAGGCTGACCACAATATTCGAAATCATGATGCCGCTCGGTCCACCCAGCAGCAGCGGCGCCAGAAAATCACCCAGGCTCAATACGAAAGCAAAGGTTGCTCCGGCCACGACGCCCGGAATCGACAAAGGAAAAATAACTTTCCAAAATGTTTGCGCCGGCGTCGCGCCCAGATCATGCGATGCCTCGACCAGGTTGCGCGGAATATGTTCCAGCGCCGCATAAATCGGTAGAAACGTGAATGGCGTGTAGATGTGCGTGAGCGTCAGCACGACCGCGAACGGACTGTAAAGCAAAAAATCGAGTGGATGCCGGGTCAAATGCGCATACTGCAGCAGCGTGTTAAGCACGCCGTCGGATCCCAGAATCGTCTTCCACGCATACGCCCGCACCAGATAACTCACCCAGAGCGGAATGATGACCATCTGATAGAGGAGATCTTTACGCTTGCCTGCATAGAACGAAAGAAAATACGCCAGCGGATATCCCAACAGCAGGGAAAACAGCATGACCCGAGCCGCGATCCACATTGAGCGCAAAAGCGTCTGCCAATAAACCGTCTTCTGCAACAGCTCCTTATAGTTATGAAGATTCCACGAATGCACGATGGCCTGCGACGGAGACACGGACCAGAAGCTGTAACAGAACATCAGCAGATACGGCACCAGTAGAAATAGCGTGATCCATGCCAGCGGTGGCACCGTCACGACCGTCTTGTAGGCCCGGGAGAACATTTAGATTCTTTCCGGCGACTCGCGCACGGGCACAGCATCGGCGGCAGAGAACTCAAGCTCCACGTCGTTGTGCAGCACGCCTCCGCTGGCGGTCCGCACGACCAGCACAAGTCCGCCGGGACATTCCACGCGGATCAATTCCGTGGCGCCATGAAAAGCCTTATGCAAGACGCGGCCATGGACGCGCACGTCTCCCGCGTTCTGCGTTGCGCTTCCCGCTAACCGCACATGTTCGGTCCGTAAAGAAAAGAGCGCCGGCCCGTCCGAAAGGGAAGCCTGCCACGACAGTGTCCCGCATCGAACGACCCCGCCTCGCACTTCGCCTTTCAGCAGATTCGTGTGTCCAATAAATTGCGCGACATACGCGGTAGCCGGGCGGCTATAGATTTCCCGCGGCGTGGCTACCTGCTCGAGTTCGCCCGACCGCAGGAGCGCAATGCGGTCCGACATCACCATCGCTTCTTCCTGATCGTGGGTTACGAACACAAACGCAATTCCTACTTCACGCTGCAGCGATTTCAATTCCACTTGCATTTGCCGCCGCAAGTTCGCGTCCAGCGCTGAGAGCGGCTCGTCCAGCAGCAGCAGTCGCGGACGGTTCACCAGCGCGCGCGCCAGTGCAACCCGCTGCTGTTGTCCTCCGCTGATTTTCGATGGCTTTGCCTTGGCGTGAGCCGTCATCTTTACTTTGTCGAACGCCTCCGCGACTCGTTGCGTGATCTCTGCCGCAGGCCGCTTGGCAACGCGCAAACCGTATCGCCACGTTTTCCTCGACCGTCAGGTGTGGAAACAGCGCATAAGACTGAAACACCGTGTTCACCCGCCGCCGGTATGGAGGTTGGCGATCCAGTCTCTCGCTCCCCATCCAAAGCTCGCCTGAAGTCGCGGTTTCGAAGCCGGCGACAATCCGCAGCAGCGTCGTTTTTCCTGAGCCGCTCTCCCCGAGAATGGTCAGAAATTCTCCCTCGGCAATGTCGAGCGAAACATTCCGCAGCACCGCGTTGCGCCCGAAGTTCTTGGCGACGTTCCGGATGCTCAAAAGAGCCGAGTTTGCCGCGGATGGAGGGTTCGCTGCTGGTGCGATGGTTGGAGTGATGGGGGATGCCATAGTTCTCTGGCCGGCCTCTATTGCGCTGCCTTCACGTCGTTCCAGATCTCGTTGTACTTCGCACGCCGCGGCACGTCCTGCCAGAAATAGAGGCGCTTCTGATAATTATTCACATCATCCAGATGTAGCGTCTTCACCTGATCGGCGGTCATGAATTGCGCCGCCAGCGGATTCGCCGGAACATAGTTCGTCTTGTCGGTGACCAGCTTCTGCGTTTTGGCCTCAATCATGTATTCCAGAAACCTGTGCGCCAGTTCTTTATTTTCGCTGCCCGCCGTGATCATCAGGTGATCAATCCAGCCCGTTGTGTTTTCCTTGGGAATGGTTTCGCCCACTGGAAAGCCGGCTTTCTTCAGGTCCGCGGTATTGAGCGGCCACCCCATCGCGATCACGACTTCGTGGCTCTCAAAAAGGTTCGTCAACTCTCCGCCGGTGGCCCACATCTTGCGGATGTTCGGTTTCAGTTCCAGCAACTTCTTCTTGACCGCTTCGAGTTGGACATCGCTCAAGTTGTAGAGTTGCGACGGATCCGGTTTGTCGTAGCCCAAAACCTGCGCCGCCATGTAGATCGTCGAGACGTCGTCCCACACCGAAATCTTTCCTTTATATTTCGGATCCCACATGACGCTCCAAGAGTCTGGTGGCTGTGCAAATGCCGTCGTGTCGTAAATGATGGGATCTGGCCCCCACATAAAGGGCACGCCGTATGTCTGGCCGTTCGCTCGCACCAGCGACGAGGAAGTGAGCTGCGAAGAAAGCTGGCCGTAACTTGGGATCTTCGTGAGATCGAGTGGCGCTGCCAGCCCGGCTGTGGTGATGGCCGTCGCCACATCGCTTGAAGGGGAAATCACGTCGTAGTTGCCCGCGCTGCCGCCGCGCAGCTTGGCCATCAGCTCATCGCTCGATCCCATATACGACGCGGAGACCTTGCAATGATTCTGTTCTTCAAAAGCCTTGATGAACGAGGGATCGGCATAACCTTCCCACACCAGAAGGTTCAGTGTGGGTGTCTTTTTCGAGCAGGCTCCGGCACACATCAGCGCTGCCACCATGGGCAAGAAGCGCAGCATGCGTTCCCAGTTCATTCGGCCTCCTAAAATGTCGGTGGAGTGTTAATCCACAAAACCAAGGTCTCTTTGCGTCCCGGATTTTTCCAGCGGTGCGGCGTCGCGCTTTCAAAATAAAAGCTGTCGCCGGGCTTCAACCGGTATTCTTCGCCTTCCACACTGATCTCGAGATCGCCGCGCAGGACATAAATAAACTCTTCCCCCTCGTGAGTGTAAGGGTCTCCGCTGCCTGCTTCCGGCGCGATGCGAAAAAGATGCGGCTCCATCACCGTATTGCCCCAAGCCAGCAATTCCATGCTTACGCCCGCTCCTGCTTCGAGCACTTTCCGCTCCGCCGGGCGCACCTCCGGCTGCTCGTCCCATTGGCATCAAAGAAATCGAGGATATTCGTTTTGTAGAAGCGCGCGAGCTTGCGCAAGGTTCCGACCGAACCGCTCATTTGAGAACGTTCCAGCGCGCTCAGAAATCCCACGGAGATTCCTACGGCGCGTGCCACCTCAGCCAGCGAAAGACGTCGCCGCGCCCGCAGTTGCCGCAGATGCGCTCCAATCGCGCTGGCATTGCCATCGGCAGCCGGACGCACCTTCCCCTCGCGCTTCAGCAGTTGCACAATCGCGGCCGCATTCAATCCGCGCACCTTGCGCAAGAATCGCGCGCGTTTCAGCAGTTTCACATCTTCTGCGGTGTAGAGCCGGTACTTGCTTTCCGTGCGCCGCGGACGCGTCAGTCCAAGACTCTCCCATGACCGAATCACCGATGGCGAAACGCCCACTTTTCGCGCCACGTCTCCGATTTTCAAGTAAGGCTCAGCCATGCTGGTTGTTATCCATAACAGGATGGATCTCAGAACGCGATAGGAAATTTCTATGGGAAGGAGTTGTTTTTTTGTCCTTGACAGGCCCCATCCCTGTTCTCTAACCTTGCCGGATTATAGCAAGGTTGTGGCTCGATACAAGCAGTCGCTTTTCAACAAAAAACAAACTCTCCCGAGGATGTCTGGAGGCACCATGCCGTCACTGCGACCCCGCTCGTCAAGCCTATGCCCGCCTTTGGCGCACCTGAAAACGTTGTGTCTTGCTCTGGTCGTGTGCGTCATCTTTCCCGCGTTCCTCTCGGCTCAAGGCACGGGTGGCCGCATTCTCGGACGCATTTCCGATCCCACGGGCGCAGTGTTATCAGGAGTGAAAGTCACGGCGACGAATGAGGCTACGAGCGTCAGCCAGGACGCCATGAGCAATGACAATGGCGATTTCTCGTTCCCCAATATTCCGGTGGGCACGTATTCTCTCACCTTCGACCTGAAGGGATTTAAGAAAGCGGTGCGCCGCAGTGTTGCGCTCGATGTCAACCAGGTCATCACTTTGAATATGACCCTGCAGCTAGGGCAGAACCAGGAAGTTGTTGACGTCACCGCTGAAGCACCTCTGGTCGACACCACCAGTACGCAGCTCGGCGCCGTCGTCAACAATCGCTCGGTGAATGAACTGCCCCTGAACGCTCGCGACAGCTACCAGTTCCTGCAGTTGCAGCCCGGTGTGCAATCGCAGTTGGGCTCAAGCGGCGGAACTTTCTACGGCAGTGACAGCGCCGGATCGGTTTCGGTCAACGGTGGCCGCAGTCGCGCCAACAATTTCAGCGTCAATGGCGGCGACGCGAACGATCAGTTCGTCAATCTGCCCACCATCCAGCCTACTCCGGATGCCATTGAAGAATTCCGCGTGATCAGCAATACCTTTGACGCCGAGTATGGCCGCAACTCGGGCGCGGTCGTGAACGTGATTACCAGGTCCGGCACCAACCAGTGGCACGGCAACGTGTACGAATACTTCCGCAATAAGGTCCTGAACGCGCAAGGTTATTTCAACAGCGTAAAGCCGCAATTCAACCAGAACCAGTTCGGCGGAACCTTCGGCGGTCCGCTCAAGAAAGACCAGATCTTCTTCTTTACTTCGTTTGAGGGCCGTCGCGTGCGTCAGGGAATTTCAGGCGACCTCGTCGCCGTTCCTACCTCCGCTGAACGGACCGGCGACTTTTCCGCCAATGGGCCCTTTGCCGGTGGCATTGATGCAGGCACCAGCATCTTCGTAGCTCAGGCTTTAGACGGCCGGGCGGGTTGCGATGGCGCATTGGGACTGGCGCCGAATGGGATTGCCAACCTTCCCCAGCAGCCCAACCCGAACAACGGCAATGCTCCCTACATCCCATGGGCGGAGGTATTTCCGACGCAGGTGATTCCGGGCCCCTGTCAGGATCCGGTGGCGGCTGATATGCTGCGGTTTGTTCCGGCTGCGAATCGCGCGGATGGAAACTTCCAGGCCGTACCTGCCATGGCCGATACGCAGAATCAGTTCACGTTCCGCTTCGACTATCACATCAACTCGAAACAGAATTTCAGCTTTTACTATTACTTCACCAACGACGCGAACTTCCAACCCTATTACAACTTCCAGGCTTCGGGTGCCAATATTCCTGGTTTCGGAGCCAACGTCGGCTCCCGATATCAGCAATTCAATCCCAGCCACACCTGGACGATCACCAATTCTCTGGTGAACGAATTCCGCTTCACCTATATGCGGGAAGGCCAACTAACCTTCCAACATCCTCAAGTGACCGGCGCGGTGCAGGATTCATGCTCATCCGCAGCGGCCCAGGCGGTTTGCTTCAATGGAACTTCGGACTCTTCGGCGATCAACGATCTGATTCAGGGCTCCATCTCAGATCCGACCAAAGCTGGAATCACGACCGGATTACCAGCAACGCACACCGGCGTTCCTTTTGTGAACGTCTCTGGTGGCTTCGCCATCGGCAATGGTTGGGAAGGCGAGCTGCCGCAGGTGGGGAACTCCTTCATGTGGGCCGACAACTTGACTTGGGTTAAGGGCAATCACCAATTCAAGTTTGGCGCCGACATCCGCCGCTCGCGCTTCGATCAGACCTTGTATTACAACGTCAGCGGCCAGTTCAACTTCGATAGCTCCACCTTGAACGCTGTCTCTTCTGCCGACAACTATCCTGGATATCTTCTCGGCACCGCCGACAACTATTCCCAAGGTTCGGCGCAGCGTGAGAATGTGCGCAGCACTGGTGTGTATCTGTTCGCGCAAGACAGTTGGAAGCTGAGGCCATCCATAACGCTTGAATTACGGTCTGCGCTGGGAACTGGATACTCCGCTCACCGACGTTCTTCACCACGTCCAAACCTATCCGCCCGGGCCAAAACACGACAGAATATCCGTGTTATATGACGCCCGACGAGGAAACGGTTTTTGGGACGAGCGACTGCGCGACCGCGGGTGTGCTTCCTACTGGTCTGGTCGTTCCCGGCGATGCGGGTGTTCCGGCCGGCATGACCCAGACTTATTACAACGCTTTTGCGCCACGTGTAGGAATTGCATAGAGCCCTGGACGGGACGGCCGAGACCAGCATTCGCGCCGGATGGGGCCTGTTCTACAACCCGATGGAACAACTGGTCCTCGAGCAATTCGGAGCTGAACCACCTTTCGGTGGCAGCACCTACCTGCCCTCCACCTTCTTGAATACTCCGTATGTCGCGCAAGGCGGGTACATCAATCCCAATCCCTTTAATGGAATCCTGAGTCCGACGCAGGGTACCCCAATTGACTGGGCTAGCTTCCGGCCGATGTTGCTCTACGGTGATTTCCAGCCCAAGATGCGGACCCAGTACACTGCGCAGTACAATTTCACAATTCAGAGAGAATTGATGAAAGACCTGGTCATGCAAATCGGGTACGTTGGATCCCAGGGCCATCGGCTGCTGGCGTCGCATGACATCAACGCCGCCAATCCGCAGACTTGTCTCGACATCGCCACCCTGGCTTCCAATGATCCGAACAGTGTTTCATCCTACGGTGTGGCTGGATCCTGCGGTCCCTACGCCGAAGACAATCAGTTCAATGTGACGGTCCCGAATGGCTTCAACTTCCACCTTCCCGGTGGAAGGCACAGTCACCGGCGCCGGCGCCGGTACACCCGTTCAACTTGTCGGCCTTCGGCCCTATTCCTCTCCGAATTGCGTGCAAGCCGGAGCCAACGTAGGGCAGGGTTGCCCGATTGACGGCATCCCCGTCTTCAGCAACATCTTTGCGGAAGATACGATCGCTGCATCTGCTTACAACTCCTTCCAGGCCAGCTTGGAGAAGCGCTTCTCGCACGGCTTGCAATTCCAGGCCGCCTACACCTTCAGCAAGTCGCTCGACTGGGCCTCCAGCTTCGAAGAGACGGTGAATCCCTTCGACTACAAAGCCAGCCGCGCGCTCTCGCTGTTCAACTCCGCGCAGCGTTTCGTGATCAATTACGTTTGGGATATTCCCGTGCGCAAGTACAGCGGCGCTAAGGGCGCCCTTCTCAATGACTGGCAGGTGTCGGGGATCATTCAGTTCCAGAGCGGCTTCCCGATCCGCCTTCAGACCCAGGATGATACCGAGCTAACCAGCAGCTTGTTCTTCCTGGGAGCGAGTGCTCCCCAGTTGAACGGTCCTCTTCAGATCGTCGATCCCAAGCAAATCCAGACGTTCAACACCTACAACTACGGACCGCAATCCGGACACTATTATCTGAACGCGGACCAGTCGAAGTTCACCGATCCCACCCTGGGTACGTTCGCTACCACTCCTCGCTCCGTATGCTGCGGTCCGGGCGAGAACCAGTGGGACATCACCGTATCGAAGAAGATCGCAATCTCCGAGACGAAGTATTTCCAGTTCCGCGCCGACGTCTTCAACTTGTTCAACAAGACGGAATTCGTCAACCCGGACGGCAATTTCTCGAACTCAACCTTTGGCCAGGTGCTGCAAGCTCGCGATCCGCGCCTGTTGCAATTCGCTTTGAAGTTCTACTTCTAGTCCTACAAACCCGGGCGGCTCCAACCGCCCGGGCAATCTAATGGCCCGCTGCTACCGGAACGCGAGGCCTGAGCTTTCCCGGAGCAATTCGATGTATCCCGATCTGCAAAAAGAACTCGCCACTTTCGAGCGGCGCACGCCCAAATCCGCCGAAGCCCATAAGAAGAATCTCAAGCGCATTCCCCTCGGTGTCGCGAGCAACTATCGCGCCTATGATCCCTGGCCCATCTTTGTGAAAGAAGCCAGCGGCAGCAGGTTCCGCGACCTCGATGGCAATGAATACATCGACCACAACCTGACCTTCGGCGCCCTGATGGCTGGACACTGCCATCCCGCGGTGATGAAAGCAGTCGAGAAGCGCCTCTCCACCGGCACCATGTTCGGCATGCCCCACGATATGGAGTGGGAACTCGCCGAAGAAATCTGCACGCGCTTTCCAGTCGAGATGTGCCGTTTCGGCAATAGCGGCACCGAAGTGACGATGCATGCCATTCGCCTGGCTCGCGCCGCCACCGGACGCGACAAGATCGTCAAATTCGAAGGCGCGTACCACGGCTTACACGACAGCGCCCTGGTCAGCGTGAAGCCGCATGCTCCCGATTATGGCGACATCCACGCCCCGACCGCCGTCACTGGCGGCCTCGGCGTGCCGAAGTCTGCCATTGCCAACGTGCTGATCGCCACCTTCAACGACCTCGCGACCGTGGAACGCCGCTTCAAGGAAAATCCGGGCGAGATTGCCGCGATTATTCTCGAGCCGATTCTCATGAACGTCGGCCTCTGCATCCCGCAGCCCGGCTTCCTGAAAGGTCTGCGCGAGATCTGCAACAAGAACGGCGCGCTGCTGATCTTCGACGAAGTGAAAACCGGCGCGAAACTCGGCTGGGGCGGCGCCAGTGAATACTTCGGCGTCCATCCCGACATGATCTGTCTGGCGAAATCGATCGGCGGAGGCTTGCCCCTCGCCGCATTCGGCACCAGCAAGTCTGTCATGGACCTGATCTCGCAGCACAAAGTCTTCCACGGCGGCACCTACAACACGAACCCAGTCTCGATGGCCGCAGGACTCGCAACTTTCCGCGAAGTCCTCACCCGCGAGAACTACGCGAAGGTCGACAAACTGAGCAAGAAGCTGACCGACGGCTATCGCGCCACCATCGCGAAAGTCGGCCTGCAGTCCTACATCGCGCAGGCCGGAGCCAACGGCGCGCTGATGCTCTATCCCAAAGAAATCCGTAACTACCGCGACTGGGAAGCCATCGACATCGACCTGTGGCGTCACTACTGGTTCGGCATGGTCAACCGCGGCGTAATGGCCCAGCCTTACTGGTGGGACGAGCAATGGACGATTTCGGTGCAGCACACCGAGGCCGACATTGACCAGCACCTCGCAGCATTCAACGACATCGCCGCGTCGCTGGCCAAAGCGCAGCAAGAGCGCGCCGCCCCAGTAGCGGTAGCACACTAGACTCGCGTAGGGGCGGACGCATTCGTCCGCCCCTGCTAGCAGCGGTTAGCGCCTGGTACGATCATCACCGAATTGTCATCCTGAGCGATGGCGAAGCCAGCGCGAGGGACCTTACGAGGCCATGCGCGACCCGCAGCGTCGAAAAGAACTTTATGTTGCACGCCGTGAAAGAAATCCGCACCGAGACCATCGGCAGTACACAGCGGTCGTGAGGCCCCCGAGAGCTAGCGCTCTCGTCAGGATGACATAGGTAAACAGTAGCGCTCCATGTCTACCACCGCCCAATCCGACGCCCAGCCGCACTTGATCCGCGCCCTCGGACGCCGCGATCTAGTCCTGCTCTTCGTCGTAGCCGTTTTCAATCTCAACGTCGTTCCCTCCATTGCCGCGAACGGCGGCGTCACCATCTGGCTCTGGATCATCTCTCTGCTCCTCTTCTTCTGGCCGCAAGGCATCGCCGTCATCGAACTCGCCCATCGCTATCCCGGCGAGGGCGGCGTCTACCTTTGGGCCAAAGAAGTATTCGGCGACTTCCACGGATTCCTCTCCGGCTGGTGCTACTGGACCAACAACATGCTCTACGTGCCGACGGTCATGCTGTACTTCGTCGGCGTGTCGGTTTACGTGCTCGGCCCAGGTCATCAACGACTAGCTGAACAAGGGCCGTTTGCACCGATCGCTTCAATCGCGCTGCTGACCACTCTTACGGTTTTGAATATTTTTGGCTTGGGCGTAGGCAAATGGATCAATAATCTCGGTGCAATCGGCACGTTCATCGCTGCAGCCGTGCTGATCGGTCTTGGTGTCGTGGTCTGGTTGCGCTTCGGAACGACCATCACTGCCGCCGACTTCAAGATTCCCGCCGACCCGAAATTCGTGCTCAATTCATTCGGCGTGATTTGCTTCGGCCTGGTTGGCCTCGAACTCGCTTCCGTCATGGGTGACGAAATTCAAGATCCGCAGCGCACACTGCCGGGCGCCGTCGCATGGGGCGGAGTGCTTTCAGGTGCGCTCTATATCGGCGCAACCCTTACGCTGTTAATTGCTGTGGGAAAAGATGTCAACGTGCTACAGGGAATCGTTCAAGCGGTCACACACATGGCAGATCGCGTGGGCGTCAGCTGGATTTCGATTCCCTTTGCGGTGCTACTGAGTCTTTCGATTGCGGGTATCGGCTCCGCATGGATGGGCGGCTCCGCACGCATCCCTTTCGTCGCAGGACTCGATTCCTACATGCCATCGTGGCTCGGCAAGGTGCACCCGCGCTACGCCACGCCCTATGCCGCGTTGATCGTGCAGGCAATCGTATCTGGTCTCCTGGTCCTCGGGAATTTTTTTGGCTGGTGGTTTTGGGACAAACTCATGGGCGTTCTGGGTTTGCTCCCGCGTTTGTATCTAAGTCCGGCCGGCGCCGGAGAAGTATTTCAAAAGCTCCTTTCGCTTGCCGTGGTGTTGCAACTGGTTCCGTTCATTTATGCATTCGGGGCGCTGGTGAAGTTTGCTGTGACAGAATCCGTGCCGAAGGGGCAGTGTAGCCGCGCCAAAATGTTGATTGCCGGATCCAGTGGGCTGCTTACCACGATCCTCGGTATCGCGCTGGTATTTTTCCCGGCCCAGCAGATCTCATCGTTATTCTGGTATGAGGTCTGGATGGTCGGCGGCACGCTGTTCTTCGTCGGCCTGGCCGCATTCTTTTTCTTTGTCTACGGCCGCCGCAAAGCAGTGCGCCAGGTTCTGTTAACCAAGCAAGAAGCAGTGGCTGTAGAACCGGCCAGCAGATAAGCCTTACGTAGGGACGGACGCATTCGTCCGTCCCAGCAAGCACAGCGGCGCCCTCGAATAATGTGCCGTTGATTTATGTGGGGACAGCCGCCTTCGGCTGTCCTGCGAGCGAAGCTCGCAAGTCGAACAGATTCGCATCAGGGCGCGGCTTTAGTCGCGCTGGACCAGACGCACTGAAAGATCGGGGCTTTAGCCCCCCGGAGGCCACGATGCCCAGCGGAGTTCAAGCCGAAGTAAAGACGTACCAGATGTTCATCAACGGCGAATGGGTTTCAAGCAAGTCTGCGAAGACTTTTCCCGTCTACGATCCCTCGACCGAAGAAGTAATCGCGCAAGTCCCTGACGCGAGTGCCGACGATGTGAACCGTGCCGTCGCCGCCGCCAAATCCGCCTTCGAAGAAGGACCGTGGGCGACTACAACGGCGCAAGAGCGTGGCCGCGTCCTCTTCCGTCTCGCCGACAAAATCCGTCAGAACCTGCCTGCGCTGGCTGAACTCGAATGCCGCAACACCGGCAAGCCCATCGTCGAAGCCGAATACGACATTACCGATGCCGCCACTTGCTTCGAATACTATGGCGGGCTTGCAACCAAAGTCGTTGGCTACGTCAATCCGGTTCCTGACAATGCGATGTCTCTCACGCTTAAGGAGCCCGTCGGCGTCGCCGGACAGATCATCCCCTGGAATTACCCGCTACTAATGGCCGCGTGGAAACTCGCGCCCGCGATCGCCGCCGGTTGCACCTGCGTTCTGAAGCCAGCCGAGCAAACTCCGCTCACAGCTCTGGAATTCGCGAAGTATTTTGCCGACTGCGGCTTGCCTGCGGGAGTAGTGAACGTCATCACGGGTTTTGGCGAATCCTGCGGTGCCCCGCTGGTCCAGCATCCCGACGTCAACAAGATTGCCTTCACTGGCAGCGCTTCTGTCGGCAAAATCATCGTCAAGCAAGCCGCCGACACCGTAAAGCGCGTGACCCTCGAACTCGGCGGCAAGTCGCCCAACATTTTCTTTGCCGATGCCGACTTCGAAGCCGCAATCGACGGTGCTTTGTTCGGAGTCTTCATCAATCAGGGTGAAGTCTGCTCCGCGGGCAGCCGTATCCTCGTCCAGAAATCCATCTACAAGAACTTTGTTGATGCGATGGCCGAGAAAGCGAAGAAGATCAAGATCGGACCTCCTCTCGATCGCGAAACCAAGATGGGCGCGCTGGTCAGCAAGGAGCAATACGACCGCGTGAACTCGTACGTTGAAATCGGCAAGAAAGAAGCCAAGCTCGCTTCCGGCGGCGGACGCCCCGAGAAGTTTGCCAAGGGCTACTATGTCCAGCCCACGATCTTCTACGACGTGAAGAATAGCGACCGCATTGCCCGCGAAGAAATTTTCGGCCCAGTCGCTGCGGTAATTCCGTTCGAGGACGAAAAAGACGCGCTCAAGATTGCCAACGACTCGCCTTACGGCCTAGCCGCTGCCGTCTGGACTCGAGACATTTTCAAGGCCATGCGATCCGTCAAGGCCCTGCGCGCCGGAATCGTCTGGGTCAACCACATGCAGCCCACCTATGTCGAAGCGCCGTGGGGAGGCTACAAGCAATCCGGCTTCGGTCGCGAACTCGGCCCCTGGGGTATCGAAGAATATCTCGAAACCAAGCAAGTCCATATCAACCTGAACGAATCCCCAATCGGCTGGTACTAGCTGAGTTGCGAGCCGCGAAGCGGCGGAAGAATGCAGCCCACGGCGCAAGCCGTGGCTTGGCGATCGGAAAATGACCAAGCCCCAAAGGGGCGAAAGAAACCTGAGAACGACGAGACTTAACGATGTCCATTATTCAACTTCGCACACCGATCCCAGGCCCGAAATCGAAGGCTCTTTCCGAACGCCGCGCCAAAGCCGTGCCCCGCGGCCTTTCCCACGGCACACCGATCTACGTTGCCAAGGCCGAAGACGCGTGGCTCGAAGACGTCGACAGCAACCGCTACCTCGATTTCGCCGGAGGCATTGGCTGCCTGAACGTCGGCCATCGCCAGGAAGCAGTCGTTGAAGCCGTGAAGGACCAGCTCGACCGCTTCCTGCACACCTGCGTGCAGGTCACGCCGTACGAGAGCTATGTCCGCCTCGCCGAGCGCATGAACGAAGTCACACCGGGCAAGTTTGCGAAGAAGACCATTTTCGTGAACACCGGCGCAGAAGCTGTCGAGAACGCCGTCAAGATTGCGCGCGCCTACACCAAGCGACCCGGCATCATCGCCTTCGAAGATGCCTTCCACGGTCGCACCATGATGACGCTGGCTCTCACCAGCAAGACGCATCCTTATAAGGCCGGATTCGCGCCATTCCCCAGCGAGGTTTACCGCGTTCCGTTTGCCTACTGCTACCGCTGCTCCTACAACCTGAAGTATCCGTCGTGCGATCTCTACTGCGCGCGCCATCTGGAAGACACGTTCAAGCGAGTAGTGGCAAACGAAGAAGTGGCTGCGGTCATCGCCGAACCGGTTCTGGGCGAAGGCGGATTCATCGCGCCGCCTCCAGACTATTTCAAGGTCCTGATCGATCTCTG
Source organism: uncultured Acidobacteriaceae bacterium (assembly GCA_963844525.1). GTDB lineage: Bacteria > Acidobacteriota > Terriglobia > Terriglobales > Acidobacteriaceae > Sulfotelmatobacter. The sequence continues at coordinate 325,291 of CAWJOM010000003.1, forward strand.
CCACAAGCACGGCATCCTGTTCATCGCCGACGAAGTCCAATCCGGTTTCGGACGCACGGGTGCGCTCTTTGCGAGCGAGCGTTACGGCATCGAGCCTGATCTTATCGTCACGGCAAAATCTCTCGGTGGAGGATTGCCTCTCGCCGGCGTCACCGGCCGCGCCGAAATCATGGACGCGCCTGGAGTCGGCGGCCTTGGTGGAACGTTCGCTGGCAACCCGCTCTCCTGCGCGGCAGCGCTGGCTGTGCTCGATCTGTTTGAGCGCGAGAACTTGCTTGCGCGCGCCAACGAACTCGGGGAGCGTTTCCAGCGTCGTGCCCGAGAATGGCAACGCCGCTGGCCGATCATTGGCGATGTGCGCGGTCTCGGCGGCATGCAGGCCATCGAACTCGTTCAGTCGCAGGAATCCAAGACTCCAGCAAGCGCTGAGACAAAGAAGATCACGCAGTATTGCTACGAGCACGGCCTGATCACCATTACGGCGGGAACGTACTCCAACGTCATCCGAGTGCTGGTTCCTCTGGTAATCACCAACGAGCAAATGGACGAAGCGCTGGGTGTCCTGGAATCCGCAATCGCGACTGTCTGCGACCAGAAAGGCGCCGTCGCCCAGTTGGTATAGAAATTAAGACTTGTCATCCTGAGCGAGGATTGGCCTTCGCGCGATAGCGCGAAGGCCAGCCGCAGTCGAAGGATCCCTATAGCGGTATCATTAGCTGGAGCCAAAGGGAATTCGCACAGCGCACTACAAGTGACTTCCCACGCAAGAAACTCTTCGCGAGAGCAGAGGCATCACCATGAGCGTAGCCGCACCCCCCATCACCAAGCTTACGAACTACATCAACGGCCAGTGGACCGACTCGCGCTCCTCCGAGTGGCGCGACGTCGTCAATCCAGCCACAGGTGAAGTCCTGGCCAGCGTCCCACTCGCCGACGCCGCCGAAGTGAACACGGCCGTCGAAGCCGCGGCCGCAGCCTTTCCGGAATGGCGGCGCACACCGCCCGAAGACCGCATCCAGCCGCTGTTCAAGCTCAAGATGCTGCTCGAAGAGCACATCGACGAGATTGGCCGCATCATCACGATCGAGAACGGCAAGACGTTCACCGAAGCGAAAGCCGAGATGCGCCGCGCCATCGAGAACGTCGAAGTGGCCTGCGGCATTCCGATGATGATGCAAGGCTACAACCTCGAAGATGTCGCACGCGGCATCGACGAGATGATGATCCGCCAGCCGCTTGGCGTCACCGCAGCGATCGTGCCCTTCAACTTTCCGGGGATGATCGCGTTCTGGTACCTGCCTTACGCAATCGCTACAGGGAACACGTTCATCTTGAAGCCAAGCGAGCGTGTGCCGCTCACCATGCGTTACGTGTATGAACTGCTGGCGAAGACCGGATTGCCCAAGGGCGTCGTCAATCTTGTGAATGGCGGCAAGGGAGTCGTTGACGCGTTGATTGACCATCCGAAGGTGCGCGCGATCAGCTTCGTGGGATCGACTCCGGTTGCGCGCTACATTTATGCTCGCTCGGGCGAGCAAGGGAAGCGTTGCCAATGCCAGGGTGGCGCCAAGAATCATGTCGTCGTTCTTCCCGATGCGGACATGCCGATGGCGACGCAGATCATCAGCGACAGCGCCTTTGGTTGCGCTGGGCAGCGATGTCTAGCGGTCTCGACCGCGATCACGATTGGCGAAGCGCAGAAGACATTCCGCGACTCGATCGCCGAAGCCGCGGCGAAACTCAAGGTCGGCAACGGGCTCGAAGACGGCGTGCAGATGGGTCCGGTGATCACGCCGCAGAGCAAGGAGCGCGTGGAATCGTTGATCGGCCTCGGTGAAAAGCAGGGGGCGAAGGTTCTGCTCGACGGGCGCAACTCGAAGATTCCGAAATACGAATCTGGCAACTTCGTGAAGCCGACGATCCTCGACGATGTTCGTCCTACGAGTGAGATTGCTGACACGGAGATCTTCGGTCCGGTGCTGAGCCTGGTTCATGCCGACAGCATGGACGAAGCTCTGGCATTCCTCGAGCGCAGCGCCTACGGCAACCAGGCGTCGTTATTCACATCCAGTGGATCGGCGGCGCGCCGCTTCCGCTATGAAGCTCCGGCGGGAAACATCGGCATCAACATCGGCGTTGCCGCGCCGATGGCCTATTTCCCGTTCAGCGGATGGAAGAACAGCTTCTTCGGCGATCTCCACGGCCAGGGCCGCGACGCGATCGAGTTCTACACAGATAAGAAAGTTGTCGTCGAACGCTGGGCCAAGGAGCACTCGCGAAAGTTCTGATTCAATGCAAACTCTCACCACAGAGGCACAGAGACACAGAGAAAACGAAGGACAGAAAGATCCGCGAACCAGTCCGATCAGCGGAGCGGCGATTGAGGTTCATCGTCTTCTCGGACCAGGGCTCTTGGAGTCGGCCTACGAAGAATGCTTGTGTCACGAGTTGTATCTGCGCGGGCTGTCCTTCGAGCGGCAAGTCGCACTTCCAGTTTCCTTTAAAGGCTTTCGACTTGATTGCGGATATAAGATCGACCTAGTGGTTGAACGGGCAGTAGTGGTTGAACTGAAGGCGGTAGAAAGAATCGTTCCCGTCCACGAGGCTCAGCTTCTCACCTATCTGAAACTATCCGGCAAACACGTCGCCCGGTTGATCAACTTTAACGTGCCACTGCTGGCGCGAGGAATCATCCGGAGAATCCTTTGAGGTTTTCTCTGTGTCTCTGTGACTCTGTGGGGAATTGATCTTTCTGAGGAACTTATGACAACTACAGTTGCAAATTCCGCGATGACCGGGCAGGAAATTGTTGATCTCACCAGGAAGCACACGCTGTTTGAGTGGTCGGCGCAGTCGAAGGTTGATCCCATTCCCGTCGCGAAGGCCAAGGGCATTTACTTCTGGACGCCGGAAGGGAAGCGCTTCATCGACTTCAACAGCCAGTTGATGTCCGTCAACATCGGCCACGGGGACGAGCGCGTGGTGAAAGCGATTCACGAGCAGGCGCAGACGCTTGCCTACGCGAATCCATTCATGGCAACCGAGCCGCGCGCGCGGTTAGGGGCGAAGCTCGCCGAGATAACCCCGGGCGACATCGATACCTTCTTCTTCACCAACGGGGGCGCCGAAGCCAATGAGAATGCGATCAAGCTGGCGCGCTTCTTCACGGGACGGCACAAGATCATGGCGCGCTACCGCTCGTATCACGGCGCGACCGCGGGCAGCATTACTCTGACCGGAGATCCGCGGCGATGGGCTGCGGAACCGGGCATTCCGGGCGTGGTACACGTGCTCGATCCTTATCACGGCATCGAGCGCGGATGGGAATCGACCGAGACGTCTCTTGCCATGATCGAAGAGACCATGCAACTCGAAGGGCCGCAGACGGTCGCCGCGTTCATCCTCGAGACCGTGGTTGGCACCAACGGCATCCTGATTCCGCCCGATGGATACATGCAAGGCGTGCGCAAGCTGTGCGACAAGTACGGCATCCTGATGATCGCCGATGAAGTCATGGCTGGCTTTGGACGCACGGGCGAGTGGTTTGCCATCGATCACTGGAAGGTTGTGCCGGACTTGATCTGCATGGCCAAAGGGCTCACGGCGAGTTATCTGCCTTTGGGCGCGGTGGGAATGCGGCATCACATTGCGCAGCACTTCCAGGACAAGGTGTTCTATGGCGGGCTGACTTATAACTCGCACCCCATGGGATGCGCGGCGGCGCTGGCTACGATTCGCGTCTATGAAGAAGACCATCTCATCGAGAACACTCGGAAGATGGGCGCGATCATGAAGCAGCTTGGTGCGGACTTGCAGGCGAAACATCCGTCGGTCGGAGCGGTGCGATCGATCGGCTTGTTCGGGATTATGGAACTGGTGCGCAGCCGGAAGACTCGTCAGCCGATGGCTCCGTTTAACGGGACTTCGGAAGAGATGGGAGCGCTCGGACGATTCTTCCGCGAGCAGGGTCTTTATACCCTTGTGCGCTGGAACTCGTTCTATACGAATCCTCCGCTTTGCATCAACGAGCAGCAACTCCGCGAGGCGTTTGCCATCATCGACAAGGGGCTGGAGATTACCGACAAAGCGGTGAAGGACTAAGTTCTCGCGTCGTTCCGAATTCCCGCTCTTCTACTCGCGCTCACTTCTCGGCGTTAACGAAGCTGGAGGGCTGGCTTCGGCTCTTGTAGAATCAAGACAAGAGTGCGGTTCGCGGAGGCCTTATGAGAAAACTCGGCGTCTTGATTCTTCTGGGCATTTTGACAGTTGGATACGGGTCGGTGGAGTTTGCTAACGCAAGTTCCACTTCGGACGCCCGGAAGGCCGAGAAGAAGCAACTGAAGGCGCAGAAGAAGTACGCGAAGTCACAGAAGAAAGCCGAGAAGAAAATGCTGAAGACGGAACGGAAGAACACGCATTATCCGCCGCAAGCGTTCTGATCGAAAGTCATTCCCCACCGTCAGCTTGTGGAACCAAGTAGAAAATCTTAGTGCTGATCTCGAAGGCGCGATTCGCGTCTGTTCCGTTTTGGGGATCGCCTCGGCTTGAGGGGTGCCCCCCGGTCTTCTAGAATCAGCGGGTTGGCGGGAAATCTCGAAGAAGACTAACGGAATCAATATTTTGCGGGCAAAATATTGATAATGAGCGAGTTATGGTTTCGCATCGCTTGCTTTTTTTCTTCGCGAATTCCTAAAATATTGTTTTCAAAGAACTTAGGAGAGGTGGAGCGGACTGCGTCCGCGTAAAATCTTGAGCCGCTAGTACTTACACGCAAAATATTGCGGAATAAGGACTTAGGTGTTGGCTTGAAACCGACAACCTCCGCCTCTCGGCTGGAACCATGATCGGATGTTTGAGTTGTGGAAGGCAAGGGTAGATGTCACAAGGGGGCTGTGGAAATTCGCGGACGCTGGACGAGACCGGGGCCTGAGAGCGTCCGCAAGAACTGAATCTTTCGCCCCGCCGGGGCTCCTTCAGCGCCTCATCTTTCCCACGGCTTACGCCGTGGGCTGCATTCTAACGCCGCGTTGCGGCTAAAAAGTTGTGGGCGAGAACTGAATCTTTCGCCCCGCTGGGGCTCCTTCAGCGCCTCACTTTTCCCACGGCTTACGCCGTGGGCTGCATTCTAACGCCGCGTTGCGGCTAAAGAGTTGTGGGCGAGAACTGAATCTTTCGCCCCGCTGGGGCTCCTTCAGCGCCTCACTTTTCCCACGGCTTACGCCGTGGGCTGCATTCTAACGCCGCGTTGCGGCTAAAGAGTTGTGGGCGAGAACTGAATCTTTCGCCCCGCTGGGGCTCCTTCAGCGCCTCACTTTTCCCACGGCTTACGCCGTGGGCTGCATTCTAACGCCGCGTTGCGGCTAAAGAGTTGTGGGCGAGAACTGAATCTTTCGCCCCGCTGGGGCTCCTTCAGCGCCCTCACCTTTTCCCACGGCTTACGCCGTGGGCTGTGTCTACAGGAAAGCCTGTATGTAAGCGGCAGGACCTCGGTCTATAGAGTATGCTGTCGATCAGTACATTTTTCTCCCTCCAAGATCCACAGATTTAGGAAAAAATAATTGTCCAAGAAGCGGATTCGTACGATGACGGCTGTCCAGGAGATGGGAAACGGAAACCGTAGTCTGCCCAAAGCGCCGACCGGCATTGAGGGCCTCGATGAAGTTACTCGAGGTGGATTTCCGCGCGGGCGTCCCACGCTCATTTGCGGCAGCGCCGGTGCGGGCAAGACTTTGCTAGCGATGGAGTTCCTGGTTCGCGGGGCCACGGAATACAACGAGCCCGGCGTTTTCATGGCATTTGAAGAAACGGCCCTCGAACTCACACAAAATGTTCGTTCGCTCGGCTTTGACCTCGATGAACTGGTGGAAGAGAAAAAGCTGGCGATTGATTTCGTCCGCATCGAGCGCAGCGAGATTGACGAAACGGGCGACTACGATCTGGAAGGGCTGTTCATAAGGCTGGGCGCGGCCATTGACGCTATTGGTGCGAAGCGCGTCGTCCTCGACACGATTGAGAATCTATTTGCGGGGCTGCAAAACGAGGGCATCCTGCGAGGGGAGTTGCGGCGCCTGTTTCGCTGGCTCAAGGACAGGGGCGTAACTGCCGTTATTACCGCGGAACGGGGCGACGGCTCTCTGACCCGCCATGGGTTGGAAGAATATGTCTCCGATTGCGTGATCCTGCTCGATCACCGCGTAACGGATCAGGTTTCTACCCGACGGCTGAGAATCGTCAAATATCGGGGAACGGCGCATGGCACGAACGAATATCCTTTCCTGATCGACGAAGACGGTTTCAGCGTCTTGCCGGTTACATCTCTGGGCCTGCAGCACGAAGTGAGTGAAGAACGAATTTCGAGCGGAGTTGCCCGCCTGGACACGATGTTAGGCGGCAAAGGATTTTACCGAGGGACGACGATTCTGGTTTCGGGGACAGCCGGAACAGGCAAGACCAGTCTGGCAGCGAGTTTTGTGGATGCCGCCTGCCGACGGGGAGAGCGGTGCCTGTACTTCTCGTTCGAGGAATCTCCGGGCCAAATGATTCGCAATATGCGATCGATTGGTTTGGATCTGGAACAGTGGTTCAGGAAAAAACTGCTTCAGTTTCATTCCAGCCGGGCCACATTCTATGGACTGGAAATGCACCTCGCGATCATCCACAAGATCGTCCAGGAGTTCCAACCGAAGGTGGTGGTCCTGGATCCAATTGGAAGTCTCATTCAGGCGGGGAACCGGCGCGACGCCCACGCGATGATGATTCGCCTCATTGATTTCCTGAAGCAGCGACAAATTACGGCCTTTCTCACCAATCTTACGTCCGGCGGAGAGGCATTGGAACGAACGGATGTGGAGATCTCATCGATCGTCGACACCTGGCTTTTCACGCGGGATATCGAACTGGAGGGCGAGCGCAACCGAGCACTATACGTGCTGAAGTCGCGCGGCATGAAGCACTCGAACCAACTCCGCGAGTTCGTGCTGACTCCCCAGGGAGTCGATTTGCTGGACGTATACGTGGGGCCGGAAGGCGTGCTCACGGGATCGTCGCGCCTGTCCCAGGAAGCGCGGGAGAAAGCCGCGGCCTTGGCGCGCCGGAACGAGGCCGAGCGCCGGGATCGCGACCGCATGCGCAAACGGGAGGCACTGGAAGCGCGTATTGCAGCGCTACGCAAAGAGTTTGAGGTGGAGGAAACGGAAGCCGAGACCGCCAGTGCACAGGAGGAATCGGTAGAGGAGACAATTGCCCAGAACCGCGAAGCCATGTCGCGCAGCCGTCAGGCTGACACGGTTCCGGATGGAGTAGTTGCGAAGAGACGGAAGGGAGCCCGATGAAGCAGTCAGAAAAAAATAAGAAAAGAGAGGATAAGCCTCTCAGTCTGCAAGAGATTGGCGAGAGGAATGAACCCGGTGCGAACGAGGTGTGGCAGCTTCGCCTGTACGTCGCGGGTCAGACGCCGCGTTCGGTGGCCGCATTCGCCAATCTCAAGAGAATTTGTGAGGAGCATTTGGCCGGGAGGTACGATATCGAGGTGGTGGACCTGGTGAAACATCCGCAGTTGGCGGCGGGCGATCAGATTCTTGCCATTCCGACGCTGGTGAGGAAGTTACCCCAACCGCTGCGAAAAATCGTGGGAGATCTTCGCGATACGGAGCGGGCTTTGGTTGGATTGCAGATACGCACGGCGGCTGTGGGGGAGTAAGTTCTCGGTTGCTTGGGACAGGGAAAGCAAAGCTTTTCATGGCAAAGTTCGCAGAGAAGATCCGCAGAGATCGCGAAGCGAGGCCGCGCAGCTCGGAATAGAAACATCATCGGCTGGACGCACTGCACCAGGAATTTTGGTTCTCGAAGAGGGGTCCTATGAACAACGAGACGCCTGAAGTTGAACGCAGCCGGCAACTGATGGAAGAGGCCGAGCAGACGCTGCGCGCCATCCAGTACGGGACGGTGGATGCGTTCGTGGTCGAAGAGCCGGAAGGCCATCGGGTCTATACGCTGGAAGGGTCTGATCTTCCGTACAGCGCGATGGTTGAGAAAATGCAACAGGGCGCCGCGATGCTGGACGCTCGCGGGTGTGTGGTTTACTGCAATCACAGCCTGGCACAGCTACTGGGTGTGCCGCGAGAGACCGTGATTGGCAGGCTCTTGGTGGACTTCATTGCGTTAGAGGACCAGCCCGCTTACCAGAGGATGCGGCAAGAGAATGAGACCGGATCGAACGAAGGAGAAATGCGGCTGCAGCTGGCCGACGGGAGTCTAATTTCCGCGAACTTCTCTTTCAGTCTTTTGTCGCGAGACAAATCGGCGATCGGAGTCTTGATTACCGACCTGACATCGCAGAAGCAGCAAATGGATTTTGCGGCGCGGCTGCAGAATTTGCAAGATGAAGAGCGGAGGCGATTGGCGCGCGAACTGCACGACAGCGTCGGCCAGACGCTGGCAGCTCTGAGCATGAACATTGGCATCATTCAGACGCAGTCACATAAGCTCGATGCCGCCGTAGCGAGAGCTGTTTCGGACAATGCTGGACTTGTCGAACAGGTCTCGCGCGAGATTCGGACGATTTCGCATCTGCTGCATCCGCCTCTCTTAGATGTTGCCGGCCTGGCTTCTGCGCTGCGCTGGTACGTGGATGGCTTTTCGGAGCGGAGCAACATCAAAGTGGATCTGGAAATCCCGGGCGATATGGGCAGGCTGCCCGAGGAATTGGAGATTGCGGTTTTCCGGATCGTACAGGAATGCCTGACCAACATTCACCGTCATTCCGGGAGCGCTACGGCTGCGATTCGCCTGCATCAGGAAGGCGGCAGTCTCGTGGTTCAGGTTCAGGATCGCGGGAAGGGCATACCGCGGGAGAAACAACGCGAACTGATCGAATCGGGGGGCGGCGGAGTAGGATTTGCCGGAATGCGGGAGAGGCTCAGGCGGCTTGGCGGCACTTTGGAGATACGATCCGACGAATCTGGAACCGCAGTCAGCGCGATCCTGAGAATCGCGTGAAGCGCGCCCGTGATCAAAACCGCGTTGCCTGAGAGCTTCATATACAAGGCCTCGGTCAACCATTTTGGCCAATTCAATCAGCTGTCATGCGACTTTTTCTGTGCTGAATTGGCCGGGCTGGTAGTCGCCCGGAACCGTTCTGGCTGAAATATTCAGGCGGTTCCAGCCATTGATAGTTACGACGGCTAACGTAAGATCCGACAACTCTTTTTCGTTGAAGTATTGCCGCACCTTTTCATAGACCGCGTCAGGCACATGGCCGTTGGTGATCAAAGTAAGAGCCTCCGTCCACTCCAGTGCCGCACGTTCCCGATCGGTATAGAAAGGAGATTCACGCCAGGCATCCAACGAATACAGCCGTTGTTCATTTTCGCCGGCCGCTCGCAGATCCTTCCAGTGCATATCGATACAGTACGCACAGCCGTTGATTTGCGATGCGCGTAGATCCACGAGAAGGAGTAGGGATTGTTCCAATCCGCATTCGTGGAGATACCGGCCCAAGCTGAGCATCGACTTAAATACCCCGGGAGCAGCCTTGACGTACGTGAAACGTGGTTCCATAAATCCTCCTTTGGTCAATCGTTCCTTGTGGCGCACTACAATCAACACACCTTGCTTTAGTCACCAACTCTTGACGTCACGTTTATCGTGTGGAGATCGATCGCTCAGCCATGCGACTTCCATGCCTGTGCTCGACGCATCCGAGTGCCGGCCAATCGACGCAGCGCAGCGAAGCGCGTCCTTGTGGGTCGATCAATTCCAGCAGGAACGTCCGAACTCATCTCGTTATTTTGATGTTCGCTTGCGGCGTGAGACTCGTGGGACCGCGATAATTTTTCACCTCGTCCTACAGTGTTTACCTGAGACTCCGCGCGCAATGAACTCGAAAAATAAGTTGGTTTATGAATCGTGCCACCCGTCTGTTGATCAAAACAAGACAGGGAGTGTGCCTTAGACATTCCGAGGGTGAGCGGAGGTTATCAATGAGTGTCCCCGACAAAAAGACGGTTGTCATTACGGGTGCATCGAGCGGAATCGGACGATCGTCTGTCTCTCGCATGGTTCAGTCGGGCTGGCAGGTTTTCGCGACGGTTCGCAAGACACAGGATGGCGATCAGTTGCGTTCTGATTTCGAATCGAGGGTCACTCCAGTCATCATGGACGTTACAAACCTTGGGTCTGTGACGGTCGCGGCGGAACAAGTTGCTTCTCTCCTTCGAGGCTCCGGGTTGGACGGGTTAGTGAACGTGGCCGGGGTGGGCAAGGTGCGACCAGTGGAATACATGACCGCGGAAGACCTGCAGGAGATGTTCAATATCAATGTCTTTGGTCAGATCGCCGTGACGCGGGCGTTTCTTCCACTGCTGCGAACTGCTCGCGGGCGAATCGTTAACATCAGTTCCGTAGGTTCGCACATCGCGATACCGTTCGGAAGTCTGATCAACGCAACGAAGAGCGCATTCGGAATTCTCAACGATACACTACGACTCGAACTGCATCCCTTCGGGATCCACGTTTCTGTTGTAGAGCCGGGGGCGATCAAAACACCAGCTGTGGAGAAGACTTTGGGCGACGTTGAAGCCGTGATTCGCAGTTTGCCCCCGAAGGGTGCTGCACTGTACGGAAACATGCTGCGTGATTTTGCGCGTCGTGCCTACGAGCGAGAAATGAATGGCAGTTCTCCCGATGTGGTAGCGGAAGCAATCCAGCATGCGCTCACGGCCCAACGGCCGCGGACGCGATACCGAGTGGGCAAACATGCGACCTTATTGGCTACTCTGGCCGCGCTCTTGCCCGACCGACTTCTGGACACAATTCGATTTCGCATTACCGGCATGCCGACCAAATTTGGCTCCATGCCGCCGCTAGTGGAGGATGGGCTGACCAGACGCGCAGCTTAGGCTCGGGTGGCCGACCTGAGGAAGTTCGGCTATTGGACCATCCCCGTGACGGTCATTGACGACGCAGTCATTGCTGACTTTGATTCAACCAAGGTTGATCAGCACAGTTGACGTGAACACTCGGGCGGCTAAGGACGGATGAATGCTGCTTGATAGCACCGCATGTCGCAGCGGCACAACGGCCAAAAAGGCCCCATTGCCCGATCCATTGTACGTTTATTGTACGAAAATGCTTTTCCCTCTGAAGACCCGCTGACACCTTCTTGCGACACAGTATCCCACGGATTTGCAGCGATAGAACCAAAAAATACCGAGCTTCTCGATACCGTTGTCACCACCTTTCTGAGTTCAGCCAGACTTAAGCAAGCTTTGAGACAATGATCTCAGGTGGTCATGTTATGCGCGTACTCCTGGTCGAAGACGAGCGGCGGCTGGCCGAGAATATTGTTGCCGCGTTGCGCGAGACCGGGCTGGCAGTGGATCATGCCGCCGACGGAGAGGCCGGTTCGCTCCTCGCCGAACAGGGCGTCTACGATGCCATCGTCCTCGACCTGATGCTTCCCGGCAAAAGCGGTCAGCGTGTGCTCCAGGACCTGCGGCGAAGGAAACTTCACACCCCGGTCCTCATTCTCACGGCGCAGGAAAGCAAAGAATCGATCGTCGATCTGCTGAATGCCGGGGCCGACGACTATCTCAGCAAACCATTTGACCTTGGCGAGCTTCTCGCCCGAATCAAAGCTCTCATCCGCCGCGCGAAGGGTGTCTCTACGCCGGTGCTGGCGGTTTCGGATCTGGAATTGAATACTGTGCAGCAAACGGTTTCCCGGCGAGGTCAGTTTCTCGATCTCTCGCCCATGGAATACCGAATTCTTGAATACCTTATTCATCGGCCCCGAGCTGTGGTCTCACAGCAGGAATTGCTGGAGCACTTGTACGATTTCGATTGGGAACATCATTCCAACGTGATCGAAGCTCACATTTCGAACCTGCGAAGAAAGCTGAACGTGGCGGGTTCGGAACCGTTGATCGAGACTCTGCGGCATCGCGGATACCGTCTCCGCCAGGAGGCTGGGTCGCGATGAAGCGATCTGGCTCAATCTCCATCACGCGCCGCCTCGTCATCACGGTCCTTATTCTTGAACTCCTGTCCGCAGTTACCCTGATTGGCGCCATCACGGTTCACGAGTGGAGCGTGCAGCTGGAAATTTTCGATGGATCTCTCGTCGCGAATGCAGAGTCATTGATGGGTGCGGTTCAGGACACAGAAGACGAAGGCGACAACGTCATGCTCGACATGCGCGGAGTGCGGGTCGCCAAAGATGCAGTGTTTCGCGTCGAGGACGAGCGCGGCAAAGTGCTAGGTTTCGCCGGCGACGCGCCGCATCTGGAGACAACCGCAGCCGCTGGGCCGCTCTTTCGTAATATTAAGGTAAGAGGTCGCGACTACCGCTTCCTGTTTTTGAATGGCACTCGAATCGTTGATCCGGGCAAAGCGAACGGTGGAGTTCGCCATAGCATCACCATCGTTTACGGAACCCCCTTGCGCCACGTCTGGCATGAAGTCCGGGAGGCGGTTCGCTTCTTTGCCATTGCCACGGCTTTCCTTCTGGGCATTACCGCAGTGGTTATGGCGTGGCTGGTGCGCAAAGGATTGTCACCGGTTCATGAACTGGCTCGCGAAGCTGAGCGCATCCAGCCGGGCGACTGGCAGTTCCAGGCTCCTTTGAGCGCGAAGGAGACAGCAGAGTTACGGCCTCTGGCCGCGGCTCTCGAAGCCGCGCTGGCGCGTCTGCAACGTTCGTTCGAGCAGCAGAAGCGATTCACCAGCGATGCGGCGCACGAACTGAAGACCGATGTGGCAATCGTCAAGTCTTCGCTACAGCTACTTTCAATGCGGAAGCGCACGCTCGAAGAGTACGGCCAGGGGTTGGCAGTGAGTCTTGAGGACATCACCCGACTCGAGTCCACCGTGGAGAAGATGCTCACGCTGGCGCGACTTGAACAACCCGCGGAGAGTCACAACGCATCAACGGCGTCTCAGTCTTGTTCTCTTCGCGATGTGATTTACGACGCAGTGCATCAAAGTAAGCCTTTTGCTCAGTTGAAATCCATCGAAGTTGCGGTCGAGATCAATGCAGACGTCCGGCTGTCGATCGATAGCCGGGACGCACTCTTATTGTGCTCGAATATCTTATTGAACGCTTTGCAGCATAGTCCCGACGGCGCCACCGTACACATTACAGTGACCGCCGACGAGGGCATCGCCCGCCTGACCGTTCGCGACCAGGGGGAAGGTATCTCCGACGAAGACTACGATCATCTCTTCGAGGCTTTCTATCGGGGTGACCCGTCGCGAAGCCGCAAGAGTGGGGGCACCGGCCTTGGGCTTTCGATTTGTAAGGCAATCTGTGAGCGCGCGGGAGGGTCGATCGAGATCGCCAACCACGTTGCGGGTGGCGCTTTGGTCACCGTGACGCTCCCGGCGAAGGTCGAGGCATCCTCCACACGTTCAGCTTCGCTTAAGGCGGAGTAGCGATACTCGGAGAGCCGGCAGCAATGCCGAGTCTCTCCATCTGGAGTTCACCATGCGTTTTTATCGAGGAGTAGTCGCGGCGGCCGTGGTTTCGCTGGCTACCGTATGTGCCGCGCAGAATTATCACGTTACCGAACACTGGAAGGTTGGCGGGCAGGGCGGCTGGGACTACCTGCTGAGTGACGATGCTGCACATCGCCTCTACGTGACGCACAACTCACGAGTCGAAGTGGTGGATACCACCACAGGGAAGCCTATTGGCGCCATCACGGGTTTGAAGAGCACGCATGGCGTCGCGCTGAACACCGACGGAAAGACCGGATACATCAGCGACGGCGCCGGGAACGCAATCGTCGTATTCAATCGTGCGGATTTTTCCGTCCTGACGACCGTGCCAGCTGGCACCAATCCTGACGGCATCACATTTGAGCCGGCGACGAAAACCGTGTGGGCCTTCAACGGGCGCAGCAGTAATATCTCAGTGCTGGACACTGCCTCGAACACGATCGTCGCCACGGTGCCGCTGCCCGGCAAACCGGAATTTCCGCAGGCCGACGGCCAGGGATCGGTATTCGCAAACATCGAAGACAAGAATGAGATCGTGAAACTGGACGCGGCCAGCCGTAAAGCCGTAGCCACCTGGCCTCTGACCGGCTGTGAATCGCCTTCCGGGATGGCCATTGACCGCGCCAAGCATCGTCTCTTCTCGGTCTGTGACGGGGGAAAGATGGTCATCGTCGACTATGACTCCGGCAAGGTGCTGGGACTGGCTGCCATTGGCGACGGGCCCGATGCCGCTGGCTTTGATCCCAAGCACGGTTTGGTGTTCTCCTCAAACGGAGGCGATGGCACGCTCACCGTTGTCGATTCCGGGAAGCCGGGTTTTCCCGTGTTCCAGACGGTGAAGACAGAAAAAGGCGCGCGTACGATGGCGTTCGACGCCTCTACTGGCCGCGTCTACCTGGTGACGGCAGAATTCGGACCGGCACCGGCGGCGACCGAAGCCATGCCACATCCACGCCGGAGTGTGGTGCCGGATAGCTTCGAGATCATTGTGGTAGAGCCCTAGTGCGGGAGCCGTATCGAAGGGGAAGATCTCGATGAGCTGTATATATTAGACAACATGAACGGAAAAGGCCTGCGAGTTGCAATCGCAGGCCTTTTTTGTGCCATCTGGCTTATGCCGTCTGCGGTTCACGTCGAGTCAGCAGGAAGTAAACCACCGGCGTGACAATCAGGCTCAACACCATCGAGATCAGGAGCCCGCCGATCACTGCGATCGCCAGCGGCTGTAGCATCTGCGATCCGGAGCCGATTGCAAACGCGAGCGGCAGCATCCCGCAGATTGCCGCCGACGCCGTCATGAGAATCGGGCGCAGGCGGCGCTGCGCGGCATGAATCATCGCTTCGCGCGCGGACGCTCCTTCACGTCGGTAGCGTTCATCTGCATCCAGCAGTAGAATGCCGTTTTTCGCCACGATGCCGACCACCATGATCAGACCCATAAAGGATGCGACGTTGAAGGTCGTGCCCGTAACCAGCAACGCGAAGACTACGCCGGCTATGGAAAGCACTGACGAAGCGAGGATCGCAATCGGCGCAGAAAAGTTGCGGAACTCAACCATCAGCACTCCGAACACCAGCGCTAGCGAGAGAACGAGAACACGCAACAGTTCGTGAAAGGACTGCTGTTGTTCCTGATAAGTTCCGCCGTACTCGATTCTCACCGTCGGCGGCAGGTGCATCGCATTGATGGTGCGTTGCACTTTCGTGATCGCGGTTCCAAGATCGGATCCCTCAAGGCGGGCGGTCACGATGATGAGCTGTTGCAGGTTTTCGCGTTTGATTTCGTTTTGCGGCGGCAACTGCGTGACCTGCGCCAGCGCGCCGAGAGTTGCCAATTTGCCTGTCAAACTGTTGAAGACGGTGTTCTGGATGGTATCCAATGATCGACGAGTCTCGTCTCCGAGGCGGACCCGAACTGTGTAAGGCCGTCCATTCGCAATCAGCGGGTCGGTGGTCGTCACGCCGTCCAGGATCGAGGTCGCATCTTCGGCAATCTCCACCGGCGTGAAGCCCATTCTCCCGGCTACGATCGGATTGATCTGAAAATTCGTTGCGGGGCCGCTAATCGTATTCTCGATTCCGTTCTGGATATCCACGACGCCGCCAATTTTGCCGAGAGCATCGCCAATCCGCGGCCCCAGGTCTGCCAGCAGCGCTGGATCGCTGGCGAAGACCTTGATCTGGATGGGCTCCGGCGCGTTTGATAAATCGCCAATCATGTCCTGAAGAACCTGCGTAAACTCGACGTCAAGCTCCGGCTCCGTCTTCTTGATCTCGGCGCGAACGTCCGCAATGACTTCGTCGATGCCGCGGTCGCGTTTGGTCTTCAGTTTCACCGTAACGTCGCCGGTGTTGGCCTCGGTGACGGCTGCGAACCCCATTTGAAGACCGGTGCGCCGCGATGTGCTTTCGACCTCAGGCATACTGTGGAGAATTCGATTGACATGATCGAGCACTCGATTGGTTTCCGAGAGTGAACTCCCTGCAGGCATGATGTAGTCGAGAATGAATCCGCCTTCATCCATCTCCGGCAGAAGATCCGACCCTAGACCGCGATAACAAAGGAAACTGCCGATCGCGAGAGCCGCGCACAGGCCCAACAACATGAATGGGCGGCTCAGAGCCCAGCCCAGGCCGCGCTCATGCCATTGCAGCACGGTGCGCATGATGCGTCCGTGCTCGCTGTGATTCTCATCTGTCCCGTTGCCCGTCTTTCCGCGTCGCTCCCTCAGGAATACTAGGCTGAGCGCCGGAGTCCAGGTGACGGCCAGGAGCAGCGACGTAAGAAGCGCCACCGTCATGGTGATCGCCAGGGCGCGGAAGAAGCTTCCAGTCACGCCTGTAACCGAGACCAGCGGTAGAAAGACAACGACGGGCGTGATAGTCGATCCCACAATAGGCACGGTGATTTCACGCAACGCGAGACGGGCCGCGCGGGCGCGGGTCTGGCCCCGGTCTCGATGAGAAACGATGTTCTCGACCACCACAATCGCATCGTCGATCACCAATCCGATCGCAGCCGCGAGTCCGCCAAGCGTCATCAGGTTGAAGCTTTGTCCGATGGCCCATAGAAAAAGGATGGTGATCGCCACGGTTACAGGAATGACCAGGCCCGCGACCAGCGATGAGGTCCAGTCGCTCAGAAAAAGAAACAGGATGATGCATGCGAGCAGAAGCCCGATGAGGATGGCATCGCGGACGCTGCGAATGCTCTCCCGCACCAATTCCGATTGATCGTAGTAAGGTTCGAGACGTACGCCCGTCGGCAGAGTCTTGCGAAGTTGTTGAACTTTCTCCGCGATCGCGTCGGCCACGGCCACGGTATTGCTGGAAGGCTGACGCGCGACGTTCAGAAGAACAGCCGAGCTGTCATTCGCGGTCACAGCCGTATAGACGGGCAAAACCCCGTTCTGCACAGTTGCAACATCCGCGACGCGGACGGCCACTCCGGCCGCAGTCATTTTCACCACCAGCCGGGCCAACTGGTCCGCGTCATGCGCTTGCGCTCCAACTAGGCCGAGGATCAGCTGGTGATTCGCTTCGTAGAGTCCCGGCGAGTCGATGATGTTCGACGCCTGCACGGCGTTGACCAAGTCGAGGATCGTCACGCCCGCGGTCTGCATTCGCGCCATGTTCGGCACAATGTGAAACTCCGGGACTTTGCCACCTTGCACAGTGATCGTGCTGACACCTGCGACTCGGTTCAGCGGCGGTTTGAGCTCATACGTGGCCAACTCCCAGAGTTGGGTTTGTGAGAGCCGGTCGGACGTAAGACTGTAACCAAGGATGGGAAAGGTCGCGAACGTGAGACGATTCGTAGTGATGACGGCAGTGACTGGAAGAGTCTGCCGTGCCTTGCTGATGGCCGCGTCCACCAGTTGAAGCGTGCGGAACATATCGACGCTCCAATCGAAGAAGAGACTGACTTCGGCTGACCCGCGGCTGGTGGTGGAGCGAACTGTGACCAGGCCTGGAACCGAATTGACCGCATCTTCGATCGGCTTGGTGATCGTCACTTGCATCTGCTCGACCGGCATTACACCGTTGTCGATGCCGATTACGACGCGCGGAAAATTGGTTTCGGGGAAGACGGAGATGGGAACCTGCTCCGTCGCATAAATTCCCGCCAACGAGAACACGATGAGGAAAAAGAAAATCGAACCGCGATAGCGGACGAGCCAGAAGGTTTCCTCTGTCTGGGGCGACTGCGACCGTTCCGTCACTTCGCCTCCCCGCCCGCCTTGTCCTCGCCTTCGCCCGCCTTGCCGATCTTCACTTTTGTGCCGTCGTCCAGGCCGTAAGCTCCAGTCGTGATGACGGTCTCCGATCCACCCAATCCCTGGATCACCTGAACATCCTCGCCGTCAGTGATGCCGAGTTGCACAATCTGTTTGTGAGCAGCGCCATCGGGCCCAACCAACATCACGGATTTAGTACCGTCTGCAGCGGTGAGCACCGACGACATCGGTATCTTCACCGCCTTCGCAACCGTTGTTCCCTTAATGGAGATTGCCGCCGGAGTGCCCGCTTTATACTTCCCCTGACGGTTATCCAATCGAATCCATACCTCCAGGGTTGTACTGCCGGGATCGAGTGCGGGACTGATCAGAAAGACCTTTGCCGGCGCCGGCGCGTCCGAACCAGGAATCGCGATTGACGCGGTGTCGCCAACTTTCAACCGCTGCGCCACCGTCTGCGAAAGATGAACTTTCGCAAGGAGTGACGACGTATCCATCACCGTAATGAGCGGGCTGCCGGAGCTTGCGGTTTCGCCAGGAAAGAGAGGGCGATCGGTAACGACCCCCGTAATCGGGCTGCGCACTTCTGAGTACGAGACTTGAGCCTCGGAGGCCAGGTATTTCCCTTTGGCGGATGAGAGTTGACCCTCTGCCTGTTCGAGCGAGGCCGCACGGCTTACGGCTTTAAGCGAGTCCAGATGATTATGCGCCACAGCATAGGCTGCCTGCGCCTGGACGAGGGCCGCAGCCGCCGTGTCATAGTCTCTACCGGGGATTGCCCCTTCGGCGAGGAGTCGCTTGCGCGCCGCAACGATCTGCGTCTGCAACTCAAGCTGGGCCTTCGCTTGTGCCACATCCAACTCAGCCTTGCGGTAATCCTCTGGCACTTGTGCCTTCGTCTGCATGTCGAACGACGCCTGCGCCGCCGCATACTGACCCTTGTTGTCGAGAGCCTGAGCGCTGAGGTCGCGATTCTCCAGCACGGCCAGCAACTGTCCGGCTTTCACCTTCGAGCCGCGTTGTACATAAAACTCGCGCACCGGCGCGGTGATCTTAGGGGAGATTGCGGCCTGTGCTACAGGGGAAAGAGTCGCATCGGTCACGATACGCTCAGAAATCTCGCCGACCTCTGGATGCTCTGCTTGCACGGTCACAATCGCAGCCGTATCGGCGGTGCCCGTTTTCTTGCAGGCCTGCAGAAATACCGCACAAAGCAGGATGACCGCCACCCGCTTTGCATGCGGGCTGAGTGCTGCTCGGCGAAAAACTTTCGCGTTTGCGTTCACAAGGCTCCTGTCAGCACTTGCAGTCCCGCCAGGGCGGTTTCGTAACGGACCACTCCGTCCGCCTGGGCAGTCTCTACCGAAAGATATGCAGTCTCGGCGTCCACGACTTCAAATACGGTTGCCTCGCCGGCCGAGTAACGAAGCTTGGTCAGCCGCAGGCTCTCCTCCGCCGTGTGGACGCTTAGATCAAGCAGATTTATTTGATCGCGGGCTGCAACGGCCTCCGCATAGACCTCCTCCAGTGTCGCAATGACTTTCCTCTGCGCCGCCGTTGCCGTTACTCTTGCAGCATCGCGCCTAATTTCGCTTTGTTTGACTCGCTTCTGAGTCGAGAACCAATCCCACACCGGAATGTCGAGGGTCGCGCTGATCGAATATCCCAGGTTTTGCACATTGTCGGGGCCACGCTTGGCAAATTGTGCCGCGTCGATCCCGTAACTAAAGTTCAACCCAAGATCAGGTAGATAGGCCGCCCTCGCCGAGGTCACTTCCGCATTTCCGGCTCGCACTCCGGCCAGGGCGCTACGTATTTCAGGATTGTTGGCGGAAGCCAGTCGGGTCACGTCTTCACGACTCGGGAGAGCCGCAAGCGACTCCGACTTCACTGTGAGGAACGGACTCCGGGGGTCGGGAAACAACAGCACTGCGAGTTCTAGCCGCGCCTTGTCCGCCGCCAGTCTGCCGTCGCTCAAATCGCGCTGACGCTGCTGCAGCTGCAGTTGGGCCTTCACTACATCAGCATGTGCGCCTTCACGGGCAGTTTCGCGTTTCTGCGTCAGATCGGTGAACGATTGCGCTTCTCGAAAGGCCTCTTCCAGTACGCGCTGTTTGGTCCCAGAAGCGGAAACCGCGTAGTACAAGCTCACCACACTCAAAATGAGTCCGCGGCGCGCGACTTCCAATTCCGCGGAAGCCCGCGCCGCGTTGGCGGCCGCAACCTGGGCGTCAGCAAACTGCTTCAGGCCGACCGTCTCATTAATGGAAGCCTGACTGATATATTCGCGAACCGCATTGCTCGCAATGAAGATAGGAAGTGCCTGCGTTCCACTCTGGGCCGCTTGGTTCGTTTGTCCGTTCGGCTGCGTATAGAGCACCTGATTGTGGTACACGACGGAGGGCAGCAGGGCAGCCTTGCCCAGATAACGATCGATGGCCGCCGATTTCTGGGCCGCCAGGGCGCTTGCGAAGGCTGGCTCATTTTGTTGTGCCCGGTGAATCGCTTCTGAAAGCGAGATCACGGCTGCACCGCCCGGCGGCACATCTTGGGCGAAGGATGTCCCGATGGAACCGACAAGGCTTACTAAGGCGAGGGCTCCCGCCAGCAAGCGAAATAGACTTCGATCAATCCGGCTCATGCTTTGCAGACTAGCGGCGCAACCTTAAGACTTACTGAATCGCGCCATGATGACGGGAATGAAACCCTCGGGTGCGTCTCCACAGATTCGACATCGGATGGCCTCGACCGTTCTGTCAATCACCGGTTAGGGCGAACCGGGTCTAGCGGCGGATTCTCCACACAAACAAAGCTACGAAGACCACACCACACGCCACCGCTCCCAGTGGGTCTTGGAGCATGCCCAGCACGCCCCATTCGATCTCGACCGACCTATGAATTACGAAACTAGCGTAAGCCATCACAATTAGAACTAATACCGCAGGGCAGATCAGAGCAAAAACAGCAGTCACCGCGGCGGCAAACCCAAAGGAAACGAAGATCCGTCGCTCACGACTGTTGTGGGCGAGATTCAGACTCCTGCGCATTGGCTTTTCTTTCAAATCCTGATGACGAGCACGTCCGCATGACTCGTTACCTCGAACAGACGCCGTCAACGGCCGTTGACAAATTGCTCTCGAGAATGGGGGTTTCCGATCCGCCCTCGTTGTGGTTCTTCATCTTCGCCATCCCGGAGTCCCAATTTCGTCACCACTATTGCCGTCAAAATCAACCATCAGCAATACATCAACTAACTCCTCTCTCGGGCATTGCGTCTGATCGCCAAATTTCAAGACGGATGGAGGAACGACGAAAAAGCAGAGATAAAGATTTCGGTCCGCGCCTGGTGAGTTTGAAACTAAATTGCTAACCTTAAAGCTCCCTGAAGATCGGTCCAAAATAGAATCGTTCGCTCTCAGGGCCGACCCTGATGAATTTCCCTACGCACCTTCGCGTCCATCGTGGGCTCAATCGACCGCAAGTCCAGCGCCCTGTCTTTAGCACTGCCCGATGTTCGCCACAAGCAGTGGCGCGCCCCAAAACGCGTGACGCGCAAGGGCGTTGAGGATTGTGTCGACGGGAGTCTCTACGTCGAGAAGTCACTCCGTGATCCAGCCGATCGACGCGACTCCAGCAAATCGCAGGCGAGCTCGGCGGAAAACCACGAAATTAAAATGCGTCTGTAAACAATTGATAATAAACGAGATAGTGGTGGAGGCGGCGGGAGTCGAACCCGCGTCCGAAAATGTTACTGGTCAAGAGAACTACATGCTTAGTCGTGTTCATGCCCCAGGCATTACCCTGGGACGTTCACGGCCCGCGCTCAGAACCGACAAGAAACGCGTTCCGCTAGCCTGTGATCTTAGCCTCGCGCCCCAGACGTAGACGAGAAGAGCAGCCCGCTGTGTGACGTCCTTCGGAGGCCCACGGGCGAAGCCTCTTGGGACGGCTGCCTAAACTAGTTAGGCTGCGTATGCCATCTGTTGATTGGCAATTATCATTTTCCACGCGATTACGGGTGTGTGGACCCCGGCATGCCTCTTGGCCGCAAGCATCTCCGTCGAAGCCGTGACGCCCCCACTGGTGGGATTGGCCATACTCAAAGAACCACTTCCAGACTAGGGTGAGCCAGAAGGGAAGTCAATCCGTTAGATGCCCCTTCCCGATCCAAAGGCTCCTGATCTACGATTTCGAGATATGAAATAGAATTCTATTGACATTCTATGCTGTTTCATTATACGCTGTTGTTGCTGAGTCACCTTATGATGGAGACCTTCTATGACAAGCCAAGCAAACACCATTCGGTCCTACGCTCGGGAAAGATATGTCAAGGCTGCACGCGGTCAGCGTGAAAAACGTTTCACCATCCGTACTGGCGACGTTGTTCGAGACATGAAATTGGTCGGTGGACGCACGCCAGCCGTCTGTAGCGCCTTGAAGACCAGGGAATTCCTTAGGGAGAACGCGTTGCGCCTTGTTGCAAGAACAGGTCCAGAATCGGGCCAGAGTACCACCGTCACTTACACGTACGAGTTCATCAGTGAGGAAGGAGCCGGCAAGATACCGGATCGCCAGGAGGCGTGGAACCGGCTACGGGGCGCTCTCAAAGATGTTTTCGCCGACCTTGGCGGGGGAGAGAACTATCTTCGCAACGAGCGCTCTAACTTCTACGGTCCCGGAAAAGACTGATGAGCCGCATCTATTGGGATACGATGCTGTTCATTTACTGGCTGGAAGAAAATCCCCAGTTCGGCCAAAGAGTGGATGCGATTTGGTCGCGAATGCAAGAGCGCAATGATCAGCTCATTACTGGGGCTTTAGCTTTGGGCGAAGTGTTCGCGGGGGCTTACCAACGGGGAGCAGATAAGGAACGCATCCAAGAAGTGAAGGCAGCATTGGAAAACGCAGTTTCGGCGGTGATTCCTTTCACTGCCGAAGCGGCTGATGTCTTCGGGAGAATTAAGGGTTCGCTGAAGATACCCTCCGCAGATGCCATTCATCTCGCCTGCGCGGCGACGGCGGGCACTGATTTGTTCTTAACCAACGACAAGGGTCTCGTTGGCAAGGTGATCCCCGGGATCCAGTTCATCGCGGGACTGGACTCCAACATCATCTGAGGCTGATCCGCATCATTCCTTCCAGCCTCACCTTCACTTCACTCCACTCGTGGTCCAGAATGCTGAAGTAGACGGTGTCGCGGGCTCGCGCGGTCCAGGTCAGGAGATGCCGACGCAGCGTGCCTTCTTCTTTGGCGCCGATGCGCAGAATCGCGTTGCGCGACTTCTGGTTCAGAGCATCAGTCTTGAGTTCCACCCGCATGCACTTCCAGACATCGAAGGCGTGCCGCAGCATCAGGTACTTCGCCTCGGTGTTCACGCCCGTGCGCTGCCACTGTGGCGCAATCCATGTGGAGCCGATCTCGACCTTGCGATTGATGCGGTCGATGTTCATGAAGCGGGTGCTGCCGATCACGCGGCCGGAGCTCCGCTCCACGGTGGCAAACACCACCGACTCTCCGCGCTCCTGTTCGGCGAATGCCGTGTCAATCAGGCGCCGGAAGTCTTCCGGAGTTTTCATCGAGTAGGGAATCCAGCGGAAAATGTCTTCGAGATCGTTTCTGGCAATCTCCCAGAGCAACTCCGCGTGTTCGCGGCGAATTGGTTCCAGTTGAACCACCGAGCCCTCCAGCGTCAGCGGCAAGACGATGTTCAGCGGACCAGCACTCATGCTTTCCTTTCACGCGTTCGGCATTCGAAGCATTATCTTTGCAACTTGCGCCGGTTTCTGGCATCTCTACTACGGCGCAGTTTCTGCAAAGTTTCTTGGTTTGAAGGATTCTGTTCGATAATGACTGGCGTTGACCTGAAATGATCTCATACGTCCAACCATCGTCTGGGTGCAGAAGAACCCAGTGCTGTTGTCAGGAGAACGTCTAGTGAAGGCGCACTGTCTCCCGTTCTCCCAGATCCCGCACACGACGCGCTTGTTTGCCGACTTCCTTGCATACCAACCCCAGGTTCAGGCTTTCTATCCCCAACCGCCGAACTTCTCGGAGTGGCTGAAAGAAGAATCCGCAAAAATATCTTACGATCCGGCCCGCCGCGAACGCGTTACCGCGATCCTGGAGCGCCAGAACGAATCGTGGGATGCTTCCCCGAAGACGCTGGCCAATCTCGAGCGTCTGCGCAAGGGCGCGGCTGCAATTGTAACCGGGCAGCAAGTCGGTCTTTTCGGCGGGCCGATGTTCGCCATCTACAAGGCACTGACCGCGGTCAAACTGGCGGAAGATGCCACCGCGGCAGGAGTTGATGCGGTTCCTGTGTTCTGGCTGGCAACCTACGACCACGATCTGGCCGAGGTCAACCATGTTTCCGTTCCGGCGGCGGATGGGATTCTGCAGGCACTTACCACGACCAGCCATGACATTCCTGGAGCCCCCGTAAGTGCAGTGCGGCTCGGCGAAGAAATCACGCCGCTCGTGGAAGAGGCTGCGAAACTGCTGGGCGATTCCGAAGCTACGCAGATTCTGCGCGACAGCTACCGTCGGGGCGAGACTTTAGGCACAGCCTTCGCCCGCTTTTACTCGCGCATCTTTGCCGACTGGGGCGTGATTCTTCTCGATGCCTCCGACGGCGAGCTCGATCGTGTTGCCGAGCCGATCTACCGCGCCGCCGTGACACGAGCGGGCGAACTGTCTGCGGCTGTTTTGGCGCGTGGTGAAGCGCTCGAAGCCGCAGGCTATCACCAACAGGTCAAGGTAACGCCATCGTCCGTGCTGCTATTCATCCTGCAGCAAGGCGCGCGCACCCCGATTCATCGGCGGGAGCATGGCGGCGCCGCAGAATTTGTGATTGGCAACGATGCCGGAGCCGAGAAGCTCTCACAAGCGGAACTGCTGGACCGCATCGGCTCCAATCCAGAATTGTTCAGTCCCAACGTGTTGCTGCGGCCCGTCGTCGAGGATTACCTTTTGCCCACGCTGGCCTACACAGGCGGCGCTGCCGAGACTGCTTACTTCGCGCAGGCGGGAGCGGTCTACGAGGCTCTGCTAGGCCGCGTAACGCCGATTGTTCCGCGATTTTCCGCTACGGTGGTCGAGCCCAAGATGCAGCGCCTGATCGAGCGTCATGGAGTCACTGTGCCCGATGTGTTCGCTGGGCCCGACGCGTTGCGCCAGCAGCTCGCGGAACGTGGACTGCCCGAAGATCTGCAAGTTGCCTTCGATGCGGCCAGAAAGTCCCTGGACTCCCACCTAGCGACGGTCAAAGAGAAGTTG
Source organism: uncultured Acidobacteriaceae bacterium (assembly GCA_963844525.1). Taxonomy (GTDB): domain Bacteria; phylum Acidobacteriota; class Terriglobia; order Terriglobales; family Acidobacteriaceae; genus Sulfotelmatobacter. The sequence goes on from CAWJOM010000003.1 coordinate 350,302, forward strand.
GAAAAGCTCGACCGCACGCTCGTCGATGCCGCCGAGACAGCTCGCTCGAAGATCGAATATCAGCTTGAGCGTCTCCATACCCAGGCCGCGCGCGCGGAAGCGCAAAAAAGTGAGCTGGTAACTCGGCACGCGGAATCGCTGAGCCAGGCTCTCTATCCCGATAAAGGGCTACAAGAGCGGGGCATTGGCGGCGTCTACTTTCTTGCGCGCTATGGCCGCGAATTCCTGCAGCAGTTGCACGACGCCATCCAGCCGGACTGCTACGACCACCAGGTCTTGGAACTGTAGCAACCGGGCGTATTCTGATACTCATTTCTGATTCAGCGCCGCTTCGACCGCCGATCGCGCCCTACTGTAATTCGCGTCGTTCGGTGCCCCGTGCACTTGTTGGACGATATTGCCCGCGCGATCCAGGATCACGAGGTACGCATCGTCGGGGTCCTGGTAGTGGACAAGTTTCTTTAGATCCGCCTCGCCTTGCAGAATGGGTACAAAGAAATCGCGTTTGCTTTCTGCGACGCCTTTCCTGATCCCCGAAATCACCATGCCACGGAAATTCCTCGGGACGTCTTCGAGGACCGGAAGTTGATACAGGTCAAAGCCCATTCGCACACCGAAATCGGGATCGAGCTTGCCAGCCCATGCGCTTGTTTGGCCTTTGGAAGCCTTGGTGAACCCGAAGATCAAGACCGCCACCTTGCCTGCAGTTGCATCGGGCAGCACAACTTTGTGACCTGATAGGCTCTCGCCTTCAGTCTTCGGCATCGGCGGCGTGTTCTGAGCCAATGATGACGCGAGGAAGGCAAGACCGCAGAGGAAGTGCGAGAGTACATTGCAACTTGTCGTGTGGGTGCTCACGGCGACCTCCCACCCCTACACTACCTGCTCTC
>CAWJOM010000004.1:0-441382 GCA_963844525.1 uncultured Acidobacteriaceae bacterium
GGTGGAGGGGAATTTGCGCGGCATCGGCGGCGGTAGCTGGAGTTTTTGCGGGCACGGGCTTCATGCGGAAGACAACTTTGTTTTTGTCGTAGATGACGAGTTCATCGGCGGGTGATGCCGCCGTGGACGAGCCGGAAGCCGAGTTCGACGGGAATGAGCGCGCTCTTCGACTTCGACGAATCTTTGTTGGGCGATGAGTACGCTTTTGCCGGCGCCGCCACGCGGGCGCGTTCGCGGAGCGGATGCCGACGACGGCGCTGCTGCCGGTGCTGCGGCGAGCGCAGCCATCCGACGCGCGAGCCGATCATAAAGCTGAACGCGGCGGCGGCGAGAATCACCAGCGCTCCGAGAGTGAGCGTCCAAACTTCATAGGGCTGGCGGTAGGGGCGTGAGCGCGAGCGGGGCTTGGTTCGCGAGGCTTGATGGCGCTGGGGTTGACGGGGCTCGGCCGTCGAGGTCGGCCGGTGTCGTGGCTTCATCGAATTCGTTGTGTTCGATGTGGTCCCAGGCCAGGATGCGATGGGCCAGAGGGCTGCCGAATGCGTTGGTCGGAAGAAGATCGGGATCTTCGTCCTCCTCTTGTTTCTTGGCTTCGAATTTCTTGTCGGCCACGGTCGGCGCTGAGGCTAAAGCTTTCAACTGCTGTAATCCCGAGTCACGGCGTTCTGGAATTCGGATTGCGACCTCAGCGTAAAGTGCGCGCGCGTCAGCTTCAGGAATCGGTCTGGTGGTGAAGGCCGAATCGTCGGATCCGACGGGAACAGGGAAGTGGTAGAGACCTGGTTGACGCCGCTGGTATCGGCAGGATGCGCTGCGTTCGGATTGCTCTTGCCTCGCGGCGTCGAGTGCGGTGAGCAGGGCGGTCTGCGCGTGGAAATAGTCTTTGATCGCCTGTTCCAGTTGTGCTGAGCTCATACCGAAGGCCTGCTGAATAGCCTCTTCCACTGGGAGGTGCTGGTTCAGGACGAGGTCGAAATAGTGTCCAGTTTCCGGCAGTTTTTGTTCGTGGAGCAGATAGTCATCACGATCCAGGACTCGGCGTAGTAGAGGGTGTGATGCGTGCCCAGGTTGCGGGCGGAGATGTCATGCTTCAACGTGAACAGATCGGGAAGAGGGAGCCAGACATTAGCGCCCAGCAATTCAGTGAATGATTTGGGCGGCTGAGCGTCGCGCTGGCCGAGCAGATTCTGGGTGACGGATGGAAGAAGCTCAGGGTCGCCGCCGAACTCGACCTGCTTATTGTCGATGTGAATTGAACTGAAATATTCGGCGAGGCCTTCGTCGAACCATCCTTGGGCGGGCGGGTAGTTGAAATTCAACAGCATCATGGTGAAGTCGTGAGTGACGGCGCGCCAGGACTCCTCTTCGAACAAATTCAGTACGATGAAATCCTGATCTTCCCCAGCGAGAAAAAAACCCGGAACGCCGATAGGCTGGACGCTACTCGGCTGGCCCGGCGTCTCAACGTGGACCAATGGCGCGAGCTGGTAGTAGGACTTGTCATTCTTAAAGGCGAGGATGGTCAGCGGGACCGACTGATTGAGTCGCTCTTTGTCAGCAGGCGCAGCGAACACAGCACGCATCTGTTCGAAGCGCAGGGCGACCTCGCGGCCTTTCTTGTACCCGCATCAGTAATAACTCTGAAATGTGCAGAATTGATTTCGAGCCATCCGGGCTCGGCGGCAGGGCTAGCGAGAGTCGAATTCAAGAATATTCCGCACAGGGCGATCAGGAGTTGGATCGAGTTGGAAAGGGAGCGGAGCATGGGGCCGGGGGAAGGAAAAGCCGTAAGGAAATGCTATCACGGCGGTTCAGGAGCTCATCGTATCCGCAGCGTCGGAAAATGCAGCAGTCCGCTCGAAAAAAGAGCCGTCTATGACCGGGCAAGGTCATCCGCGAGGACTTCGCGGCAGATTCAGTTTTCGCTAAAGGTGATCAATTAGACAAGTTTCACGCATCCCAAGCGTAATGCGTAGAATTGAAGATGAAGTAATCATGTTCATCGAAAGGAAGGCGAGCAGCCATGGAAGCTCCGAACGAACCCAAGCCCGAGCAAAATCGCGCTGACGCGGAAGCGCACGTTGCAAGTGCTCATCAGATTCTAAAGACGCTGCAAGAGAAGATCGGCGAGCATCCGGAAATCGGTGCAGCTATCACCAATTTGGAGATGGCGCTGAATCTCCTCGCAGTAAAGACGGGTTGGCTGCTGTAGCACGTACATTAGGGAAACATCAGAAGCGAAATCTAGGCTTTCCCCTGAGAAACCAGACCGCGCTGAACCGGACGGAACTTTTCCAGAGACGGGCACGTAAAGTCAGAGGAGGTGGTCTGCCTTATGCGGGTCCTAAGTCTTCTCATCGTTATGCTGGCTGGCGTGTTAGCGGCTGGACAAGACTCGCAGCCGGCACCGTCCACACCGCCGCCGACCGCCGAAGCCATCATGGCCCGTGTGGCTGCTAATCAGGATCGCAGCGAGGAACTGCGCAAGCAATATGTGTATCGGCAGCATACCCACATCATTACGCACAAGCCGAAGGGAAGGCTCTTGGCGAGAAGAGACTGCCGACTATGATGTGGTTCCCACTCCCGATGGAACGCAGAAAGAACTCAAGTTGCTCACCGGCCGCTACTGGAACAAGGGGAAGTACGAGGCGTTTCAGGGAGAGCCGATCCCCGAGGAGGACAGTCTCGACGGCAGCTTGATCCACGGCTTCCGGGAGGATCTGTCGAATGAAAAGACCAAAGACGGGCTGGCAAAGGACCTATTTCCTCTGACCACGGAGGGTCAGAAGGATTACGACTTCACCCTTCTGGGTCAAGAGACGCAAGAGGGCGCAGCGTCTACCACATCGGTTTTCAGCCCAAGGACAAGAACGAATTACCTGGGCGGGCGAGGCCTACATCGATGCAGCGGAGTTTCAGCCAGTGAGAGTTTTCACCAAACTATCGCGGCGAATTCCCTTCGGCGTGCGGACATTCCTGGGTACCGATCTGCCGGGCGTTGGATTCAGCGTCGTATACAAGCGACAGGAGGACGGCGTGTGGTTTCCGGCAACGTTCGGGACGGAGTTCCGGATTAAGGTGTTGTTCTTCATCAACCGGGAGGTGTCGGTGTCGCTGGAGAACTCGGGCTTTCAACACACGCACGTTGAGAGCAAGATGAAAGTCGTGGGGCCAGCGGATTAAGTTACTGGTCGCCGGTGCGCCGGAGGATCTGAACCTCCATAGGCCGCAGGTTCACGCGAACTACATGAAGCGGGCCTTGTCCTGTTGAGCCGTCAACTTCATTCACCGTTGCGGTTCCCTGGGGAACGAAGCGGACTGGCTGGGGAGCGATCGGCACATCCTGATTGCTGTACAAAACCGTGAAAGCATCGCCGGGAGAACTGAGCAGAATCTCCACGATGGCGTCGAGTTGCTGTCCCTGCGTGGGATTCGTGTTGGCGGCGACGAGAACTTCCTGATCGTTGAGAATCCGCGAGAAGGCCACCACACCTTGCGGGAATCCGGACACTCCGAAGGTCGAACCATCCCCTGAGATCGGGCGAAAATAAAATCTCCCATAACGCAGCGCAGACTGTTGTGCACGCACGGCGCCAATCTGCTGGATATGTTGGTAGAAATTGCTCTGATCGTCAAAGCCGGGGCCACCCCAAAGCGCCTCGCGCACTGCAGGATCGCTGCCAGAGCCGTGCAACCCTTGCTCGGTGCCATAGTAAAGGCAGGGAATTCCGGGCAGAGAATACAAGCACGCGAGTCCAAGCGTTACCTGAGTATCGAACTGCGTTGGGTTCGCGGGATCGACAAAGCGAATGCGCTCCTTCACATCGTGATTGTCTAGGAACGTCACGAAGTATCGCGTGGCGTCGCCGTGGGAGCTGAGCACATTGGCTTCAACGTTCTTCCGGTTCTGATACATGCCGACGACGGCGCTGGGCGCGGAAAATCCTTTTACGACCGGCTTGAGAGTGTTGAACAATGGGTAGTCGAGCGCGGCGTCCACGCCGACGAGATCGCTCTGGTCGCTGGCGTTGCGCCCGATGAATGCAGCGATATCCTGCTCGGCTTTGGCATCGAAAATTTCCCCGAAAGTGAAGAAATTCTTCTTGCCGATGCTCAGAGCAAATTTGCGCATTGAGTTTCCGAAAAGGCGGGCGAGATCGCCCTTCAGGTAGCGAAGTGTATCGATGCGGAAGCCGTCGATGTCGAAACGGGCGATGACTGTACTGGTAGGCGCGGATCAGGAAGCGCTGCAGGTCCGGATCGGCCGTCATTAATTGTTTCAGAACGCTGAAAATCTCTCGACAGTGTCGTCACCAGTGCCATCCGGAGTGCCCTGGCGGCGGAAGAACTGGTTCTGCCGCAGTTCCGAGGGCCATACCACCGCATCGGGTGAGGGATTGGAAATGGCGGCGACGTGGGGAAGTCTGCACGAGCGGTTCCGCTTTGATCGCGCCACTGAACCGGCTGCGGCGAGGCATGAAAGCTAGCCTGCGCTCCTTGATTGCTGATGCAGAACCGATCCGCCGGATCGCATTGATAGCCAAACGCGTTGCCTGTGTGGTTCAGCACAATGTCGAAGATGACTAGCAAGTCTTGCTGGTGTGCCGCGTCCACGAGCGCGCGAAGTTCGGCGTCGGCAGTCGTGGGATCGTCGGCGAAGCGAGGTTCCGCGCTGATGAAATTGTGAATGCCGTAGCCGTGATAAGGTATCGGGGTCGAAAGAAAAGTTCTTGAGCACCGGGCTGGAGCCAGATCGCTCCCGCGCCGAGTTGTTTGATGTAGGAAAGCTGTTGCTGAACGCCAGAGAATTTTCCTCCCTGAAAGCCGAAGAAATCAGGATCGTCGAACGGCTGGTGAGCTGGAGTTGCCGTCGGGTTATTCAAACGATCAAGCATCAGGAAATAGATCCAGCGATCACGCCAATCTTCTGGCGAAGGAAACGCAGCTGCGGTTGGATTTGGCGGAGTAACGGCTCGGTCGAGGACGGCTTGAAAATCGGGAGCGAACAGCGAGGTTGCGCAGAACGCACCTCCGGGAAGGTATACCGGTGAGAAGAATTACTGAAGGGGCCTACATCCATCTAGCTCAGCGTGGCTGACAGTGCAGGACCAAATGAAGTGTGTTCGGAACATTGGAACAGAACATCGAGTCAAAGCAATGGAACTGCGCTCCGTGGACAGCCCAGGGCGGCTCTTTTGACACGAAGCCGTTTGCAAAAGAGTTAGTCGCCGCTGGCGTGGTTTTGTGTCGGGACCAGAACCAGGCGCGGGCGGCCTGTTCCGGCTGCTGCCGCGACTCCGGGTCCGAACGCGTTCAGAACGCAGATGACGGCTGCATACGCGGCGAAAATGCCGAGGCTGACGGAAGCGATGACGGTGACGAAGAGTACGGCGGGCATCAATATCGAGATCAGTTCGACCAACCTTAAGAATCCCAGAGTCTGTTGCTGCGCTTCTCATATCCTTACCGTGTCGTGCCAGCGCGACCGTCCAGCCTTTCCAATCTACCTGCGTTGACGCTCTGCGCTGTTGACGACTAAGATACGGAGTAGAGCTGTGCATTTCCACTCTCCAACATCTCTGGTGGACCTGTCGACATTACGGAAGGGAATTCGTCACTGAAGCCACCGCTTTCGCGATACTGATGGCAATTACCAAGATTTCGGTGCGCGGGGCGCGGCAGCACAACCTCAAGAACATCAACGTCGAGATTCCGCGCAATACGCTGACGGTCGTGACCGGGCTGAGCGGCTCGGGCAAGTCTTCGCTGGCCTTTGACACGATTTATGCCGAGGGGCAGCGGCGTTACGTGGAGACGCTGTCGGCCTATGCGCGGCAGTTCCTGGACCAGATGGAACGTCCGGATGTGGATGCAATTGATGGACTTAGCCCGTCCATTTCGATCGAGCAGAAGACCACCAGCCGCAGTCCGCGCTCGACCGTCGGAACGATCACCGAAATTTACGATTATCTTCGCCTGTTGTTCGCTTCCATCGGCGTGCCGCATTGCCCGAAGTGCGGGCGGGCGATTAGCCGGCAGTCGGCCGACCAGATTGTGCAGCGGGTGATGGCGCTGACGCCGGAAGACCGCGTGATGGTGATGGCGCCGATCGTCCGCGGGCGCAAGGGCGAATTCAAGAAAGAGATGGAGAAGCTGGTCCAGCACGGCTTCACCCGGGCGCGCATCGACGGCGAACTGGTGAGCCTGGACGACGATGCCCCGTCAATCTCGACAAGCGGAAGAACCACACCATCGAAGTCGTGATCGACCGGCTTGCTGGTGAAGCCGGGGATCGAGCACCGGCTGGAAATGTCGGTCGGGCTGGCGATGAAGCTGGCGGGCGGGCTGGTGCAGGTCGCGGTGGTCGGCGGCGACGAGACAGCTTTATTCGGAGAAGCTGGCGTGTCCGGATTGCGGCATCAGCGTGCCGCAACTGGAGCCGCGGTCGTTTTCGTTCAACAGCATGTATGGAGCTTGCCCGGAGTGCCACGGGCTGGGCAGCAAGTACGATTTCGATCCGGCGAAGGTGATTACCGACTGGTCGAAGCCGTTGCTTGATGGCGGGCTGGGGCCGGGTTCGGCGTCGCAGAATCTGATTCACCAGTTGCAGATTGCGGCGGCGGCGCACGGCATCGATCTGAGTACGCCGTTCGAAAAATTTCCGGAGAAGACGCAGGACTTTCTGCTGAATGGCGAACCGGGACGCGGCGGCAAGACCGGCTTCCACGGCATCTTCGGATATCTGAAACAGAATCTGGAAGAGTCGACGTCGGAGGGTTATCGCGACTGGCTGATGGATCACATGTCGGCGACGGAGTGTCCGGCGTGCCAGGGCAAGCGGCTGCGGCCGGAGAGTCTGGCGGTGAAAGTGAATGGCATGTCGATCGCCGACTTCACCGCGATGCCGGTTGCGCGCGCGCTGGAAGTGGCGCGAGGAAATCAAGCTGGCGGGCCGCGAGGCCGCGATCGCCGGGCGCGTCATGCACGAAATCGTCGAGCGGCTGCAATTTCTGAACGCGGTCGGCCTGGGATATATCTCGCTCGATCGTTCGGCGGCGACGTTTGTCGGGCGGCGAAGGGCAGCGCATTCGGCTGGCGACGCAGATTGGATCGAAGCTGCGCGGCGTGCTGTATGTGCTCGACGAGCCGTCGATCGGCCTGCATCATCGCGACAACGGCCGGCTGCTGAAGGCGCTGGAGAATCTGCGCGATCTGGGCAAACGGTGCTGGTGGTCGAGCATGACGAAGAGACGATCCGGCGCGCGGATTATGTGGTCGATCTTGGGCCCGGGCGCGGGACGGCATGGCGGCGATCTGGTGGCGCAGGAACGCCGGCGGAAATCATGCGCGATCCGGATTCGCTGACCGGGGCCTATATCTCCGGGCGGACGTCGATTGCGATGCGTGCCGGAGCGGCGGCATGCGAACGGCGCGGCGCTGACGATTCTGGGCGCGAAGGAAAACAATCTCAAGAATCTGGATGTCACGTTTCCGCTGGGCGTGATGACGGTGGTGACGGGCGTTTCCGGCTCGGGCAAGTCGACGCTGGTGAATGACATTCTGTATCGCGCGCTGGCGCGGCAGCTTTACCGCTCGCGCGAGAAAGCGGGCGAGCACAAGGCGATTTCCGGCGCGGAGAATATCGACAAAGTGATTCGCATCGACCAGTCGCCGATTGGGCGCACGCCGCGCTCGAATCCCGCGACTTATACCGGAGTGTTTACGCAGATCCGCGATCTGTATGCCATGCTGCCGGAGTCGCGCGAGCGCGGCTACAAGGCGGGACGATTTTCGTTCAACGTTTCCGGCGGACGCTGCGAGGCTTGCCAGGGCGAGGGGCAGCGCCGCATCGAAATGAATTTTCTGCCCGATGTGTACGTGCTGTGCGAAGTCTGCGGCGGCCGGCGTTACAACCACGAAACTCTGGCGGTGAAGTACAACGGATATTCCATCGCCGACTTGCTGGAAATGCCGGTGTCGGATGCGCTGCCGATTCTCGAAAATATTCCGCAGGTGAAGCAGAAGCTGCAGACGCTGGTCGACGTGGGCCTGGGATACATTCATCTGGGCCAGTCGGCGGTCACGCTTTCCGGCGGCGAGGCGCAGCGCATCAAGCTGGCGCGCGAGTTGAGCAAGCGGCAGACAGGGAAGACGCTTTATCTGCTGGACGAGCCGACGACCGGCCTGCACTTCGACGATGTCAAGAAACTGCTCGACGTGCTGCACCGTCTGACCGACCTGGGCAACTCGATCGTCATCATCGAGCACAATCTGGATGTGATCCGCAACGCCGACTGGATCATCGATCTCGGCCCCGAGGGCGGCGAAGAAGGCGGACGCATCGTGGCGCAGGGCACGCCGGAGCCGGTGGCGCGGGTGAAGAAGTCATACACCGGGCAGGCGCTGGCGGGGTATTTTGGAAAAGCAGTGGCCAGTTCTCAGTTGTCCAGTTGTCAGTTTCAGTTAAAGGAATCTCTTGTCATCTTCCGATAATCCGCAGTTTGAGCCGAGACGCCGGTCAGCGTGAGCCGTTGGTCGACAATCCCGCCGCGCCTGATCCGTGGACTCTTCCGTCAGTTCGCTCCGGCGATCATACTTCCGATCCCAACCCGCTGCCTCCATCGAGAATCCCGTATGGAATGGGTGGGACGTGCTGTTCATCGCGGGCTGACATTTGCTGGCAGGTGGTGTCTCCAGTGGCAATGGCAACTGGCGATGCGGTTTTGGTATCCGCATGAAACGTGGATCGAGTGGTGCAGAAACCGATTTTGTTGCTGATCTCGCAATTTCTGATCTACGTGGTGGTGGCTGCGTGCATGGTGATGCGGGTCGAGGGCAAATACCATGTGCCGTTCTGGCGGGCGATTCGATGGAACTGGCCGCGGTCGGCGTGGAAGTAGCTGCCGATCGGCGTCGTGATGCTGATTGTGCCTGGAGCACTGCAGAATCTGCTTGCCCATGCCGAAGGACACGCCGTTTGAGCATCTCTTCGATCGCCCGCGCGACGCGTATCTACTGGCCATCATGGCGGTCAGCTTTTGCGCCGCTGCTGGAGGAATTATTTTTTCGTGGATTCTTATATCCGGTGCTGGCGCGCCGCGATGGGTGCGGCCTGGGGAATCCTGCTGGCGGCGCTGCCGTTCGGCTGCTCCATATGCAGCAATATGGATAGGCCTGGGGAACCGGGCTGGTGATTTTTATCGTCGGCGTGGTCTGCGGCACGGTGCGGGCGGCGACGAGTCGGTGGGCGCCAGTTTACTGGTGCACGTGGGTTACAACGGAATGCAGATGATCGTCGCTCTCGTGGCACGCACGGCTTCCGGCATATTCGCCGCTTCGCGGCTGCGTTAAGTACGCCTGCTTAACCTACGTCCCTTCGTTATTGCGCCGCTTGCTTTTGCGATACTCGCGGCTATGAAAGGCAACGCGAAGGTTTCGCGAACTGAACAAAGCCCTCAAGGAAGAGCTGACTGCGATCAACCAGTATTTTCTTCACGCCGAAATGTGCGAGAACTGGGGATACCGCAAGCTCTCCGAGTACATCAAGAAGCAATCCATCGGCGAGATGAAGCACGCCGAAAAACTCATGGAGCGCATTCTCTTTCTCGATGGCACGCCATCGATGCAGCCGCTGGATGTGAAGATCGGCAACACGGTGAAGGCGATGATCGAAAACGATCTCGCCCTGGAAGTGGGCGCAGTCAAGCAGTACAACGACGCAGTCGCCATTGCCACAGAAGAGGGCGACAACGGATCGCGCGATTTGTTCGTGATCGCTGCTGAAAGATGAAGAAGACCACGTGCGACTTTCTCGAAGCCCAACTGCACCAGATCAAAGAACTCGGCTACGAGCGCTATCTGACCATGCAGATGGGCGAGCAGGAAGAGTAAGGCCCGTTACAGTCTGGAATTCCCACCCTTCGAAAGGCGCGAAGGGTGGGGCATCCTCAGTAGAAATAGTGTCCAAAATTCAAAAACCCCACTTCTCACAAGAACCGTGAGAAGTGGGGCACCCACTGCCTAGATCCCATAATCTATTCTACTTCACTGTCACAGTCAGCAGCTGCGCGCCGCTGACCACGTAGTCCAGCGATGGGGTTGCGGTTTCATCCACGTTGGATTCTCCGCTGACGATCATTTCCTGGTTGCCGCGCATGCCGTCCATGACATTCATGACTGAGATCGGCAGCGTGGGCATGACTTTGTCGGCGACGCGGGCTTCGGGGTCGGCTTCGAGCAGCGAAACATAGAGGCGATTGTTAGCGTGCTCTTTGTTGAGCAACGCGATGGTTGAGGCCAGGTCGAGCTTGCGTCCAAAGGCGGGATTGCACGGCCGACGCGGTCGAGAGTTTCTCCGTCGCTGACCAGAATGCGCAACGTGCCTTTGCTGGCCGAAGTCGGAATCTTTACTGGAATCTGGTGTACGACGCGCTCGCCGCGATAGGGCGCGAGCACGGTTTCGACGATGATTTCGTCGCCGGGGCGGGCTTCGGTCACATCGGTGCGGGCGCTTTCGAGGCGGGCCCAGCGGCGTTCGCGGACGAGATCGAAGTCGAGCTTCACGCTCTTAACAGCCGGGAGCGTTGTAAGGATTGTCGTAGATGTGTCCGAAGCGCTCGCCGAGCGAGAGCGCGGCGGCCATGGCGGCGGGCTGCCCGTTCTCGGTGGGGACGAACATGTTCTTCAGCCCAACTTCGGGAAATCCTTTCACGTTGATGCTGCCGTTCAGGCGATAGGTGATCTCTTCGCCAAATTCATTCACGCCGTGCAGCGCGTTGAAGACGGTCGCCATCATGGCGACCGGACTCAGGCGCGGATTGTTCAGAACTTCGTAGTGGAAGTCTTTCGTCGCCGCTTCCGCTGTGGATGGTCAGCGTCACCGGAATCATGTCCGGCTGTTTGTTGAAGACGCCGAGGATGCCGGTGTGGCGATCCTGCACGAAGACTCCCGCCTGCTCGGTAGTATTGACGATCTTGAAGGCGTTCAGCGGCGAGGGCAGCGTGGCCAGAACTTGCGCCTTGTTCATGGGCAAATCGACCGAGCCGAACTGCAGCAGAGGATGTCCGCAGGCCAGCAGGCGCTGCGGATCGATGTAGGTGACGGTGCAGGTGGCGGCGATATCCATATCGCCGCGAACTAGAATCGCGCTCACCGCCGAACCGGCTTCGAGCGGCTCGGGCTGCTTGTCTTCGCTGACCGAACCTGCGCCCATCACCGGAACGATTCCGGCGGAGGCGAACTGTGCGGCGAAGCGGCGCACCGTGTCTTCGGAAAATCCGTTGAAGACCAGCGGCGCATCAATCGGCTTGAGATAGTTGGCGAAGCCCTGGGTCGGAAGTCGGGAAGTGCGCTCGCGTCGCCAGGAGAGCCAGTCTTTCCCGCCGCATTGCTGATGCCAGGCTTGGTCGCTGAGGCTTCTTCCGCCGGAGATTTGTCGAGAGCGTTGATCTCGAGCATGTCGGCGATGGGCGTGACTCCGGCGATCGGCTCCTTCGAAAATTCGCCGATGCGGAAGGCGAGCGCTCCCGCCAGTTTGCCGTCGAGATACACCGGGCTGCCGCTCATGCCCGCGACGACGCCTGTGTATTCCACCTTTGTCCCGTGCAGCCGGATCAGAATGATGTCGCCCTTGGGTCCGTTCACATTGTGCAGAACGCCGAGAACTTCCACGTCCATCGACTCCGGCTTCACTCCTTCAAATACGGTGTAAGCGCATAGCCCGCGCATGCCAGCGTGGATCTGATCCACTGGAATGGTCGGGTTGCGAAGTTTGGGCGGACAGGAGTACTGTAGGATAGGGATAGACCGAAGACGAGAAGAGCAAGAACAACTTTTCTCATTTACAATGCCCCGACACGGAACCGCCAACAGGTTCCATTACGATTAGATTCAGACCAACTGCGATTCGTTGCCGGAGGGGAGAGATCTGGGACCGGGCAAAACATCCCAATTGCGAATCCTTGCGTCTATACTAGCACAGAGACTTTTCGGGGTTCACCCATGTTTAATCGTACGAAAACATAAGACTTTACAGTGCAGAAAGTCGAAGCGGCGACGGGCGATATTCACTGCCATGCTGTGCCTGGCGCTTGGTCTGCGGCTGCGCTTGCCAGTGGTGGCGCAGGACCGGCATCGCGCAGGACTCCGGCGTCCCAGACATCCTCCGCAATCGCCCGACAACGGGAAACCCAAGCAGGATGTTCCCGCCGAAGCGGGTGGTCCGACCGACAACGTCGGCCCGTACGCGATTCCGAAGAAAAAAGCCGAAGAAGCTCCGCCGCCGCCTCCTCCGCTCACTCCGAAAAAGATCGAAGACATTCCCGACTATTCGTTCAAAGTGAACGTGCCGCTGGTGAACGTGGACGTGCTGGTCACCACCAAAGACGGCCAGTTTGTTCCCGGGCTTGAAGAAAGGAAATTTCCGCGTTGTGGAAGATGGCGTTCCGCAGACAGGTGACGCACTTCAACGTGTCGCAGGCGCCGATCACGGCCGTGCTGCTGGTGGAGTTTGCCTCGACCAGCTATTCGTTCATGCGTCGATGCGCTTGAGGCTTCGTATGCGTTTGCCAGATTCGTTGAAGAAGGACGACTGGGTCGCGGTCTCGTATTACGACATGCAGCCGCACATCCTGGTGGATTTCACGCAGGACAAGCAGGCCGTCTACGGAGCGCTGAACCAACTGCGCATTCCGGGATTCGCCGAGACCAATCTTATTCGATGCTCTCTACGACACGCTCGACCGGCTCGACCGCGTGGAGGGCAAGAAGTACGTCATCCTGGTCACGACCGGCATTGACACTTTCAGCAAGCTGACGCTGGACAAGATCACGAAGAAGATCAAAGACACGAAGGATGTCACGATCTTCCCGATCAGCGTCGGATTCATGTTGCGGGAATATTGCGAGACCCATCACGGGATCCTACTGCCGCAACGCGCACGGCATGGGCATCCCAGTCGGACACATGGACTACCTGCAAGGCGACAACGAGATGAGAACATTCGCGGCCATGACCGGAGGCCGCGCCTACTTCCCGCGCTTTCAGGCGGAGTATGGCGAGGACTTTCAGGACATTTCCGAGCGACATCCGCAATCAGTACACACTTTCGTACGCTCCCACCAACTCGAAGCTCGATGGAACCTATCGTAAACTGAAAGTTCAGGTCGTCGCGCCGGATGGCGGTCCGCTGAAAGTGAAAGACCAAAAGGGCAAAGACGTGAAGATCGAAGTTGTGGCGCGGGACGGGTATACGGCGAAACACACGGTGGACTAGCGACATCGCCTCCAGGCGTGCTCGTTGTAAAAGAGAACAATTAAGTCCTCTGGAAAAGCGAAACTTGAAGCCCTCGAATCTCTTCCGGGGGCTTTCTGTTTTAATGAAGCCCCGACTTCGATGCGGTTTGACCCTTGTAGACAAGGTAATACCAGACTACAAAAGTACGACTTTTTTGCCAGGTATAACTCTCATAGTACAATCCTAACTATGGGAATCGAATACGCAACCGTCAAGGCCAAAGGTCAAGTCGTGATTCCGGTAGATATCCGACGCAAGTTTCAGATCGAGGAAGGCACGCACGTGGCCTTTCTGAAAGAGGAAGGCCGTCTGCTGATTCAACCAGTTACGGACGAGTTCATCGACGGAATGAAAGGAATTTTGGCTGGGCGGGGCCTTCCTGCCCGCATCGAAAAAGCTCATGATCGGAAGCTGCGGTGAAAGTCCATGTGCTCGACGCCAACGCCCTCTACCGATTTCTCACGGGCGGACCTGGCGCAGAGGTGGTGTGCCGCCTATTCCGTCGACGGCCGTGATGCCGGACAACCGTTGCGCATGTCGGTGGTCAACTGGGGCGAGGTTTACTACACCATAGCTCGTGCCCAGGGTTTCACTGAGACGGCGAAGATCATGGATCGCGTGAAGATGCTTCCGCTTACCATTCTCGAGGCGGACGAGTCAGTGACTACAAAGGCGGCGAAGTTGAAGGCTGGCCACGGTCTGCCGTACGCGGATAGCTTTGCCGCTGCAGTCGCCGGATCTGGCGACATTCTCGTGACCTCAGATGTAAGGGACTTCAGAAAGATTCCTGGGCTGCACATCCTGCCTCTCCCCGAGCACAAAAGATGAGGAAGCATTTTTGCGAAGCGCATCGTCGGGAGTTTCAGTGCGCGTGAAACAAGTGGTCGAGCAAGACGAAGACTCCCGCACCCACAAAGACCAGTAGAGCCATCTTCATCGCCGGTTCCTTGTTGACTTCCGGAATTAAGTCAGAGGCTGCAACGTAAATCGTGACTCCCGCCGCCAGCGGCAATCCCGCGCCGACATGATGACGGAAGAGGGCCATGGTCGAGACCCGGCTAAAGTAGATCCGCCGAGCACCACGGATGCTCCCCAAGCTGTGCCCCGGCTTTGCCCACTGGCTAGCATCACCGAACTCACGGTAAAGCCCTCAGGAATCTTGTGCAGAAAAATCGCAAGAAAAATCAGCCAACCTAGCCAGTTCGAGACCAGAAATCCCGAAGCGATGGCGATGCCGTCGAAGAATGTATGAATAATCAGTCCAAGTAGCACCGAGTAGCTCTTATGCGAGTGCATGAACTCGTCATGATGCGTCTCTTCGCCAAAGTGAAAGTGCGGAGTGACGGTGTGCTCGAAGAAATGAATGATCAGATAGCCGAGCAGTACCAGAAATGCAGCTGACTTTCCGCGCAGCTCCAAGCTCTCGCGGAACCATCTCAATGAGATCGCGGTGGCCAGCATGAATCCCGCGCCCAGCGCGACAAAATAGCGAAGATACCGCCGCTCCCAATGCCGCTGCACGATAATCGCTCCGCCAAAAACATTGGCGGCGGCGGCCGTCAGGCCAAGCAGGACGCTGGTCGCGATGGGATGCATAGGGCGAAGTCTTTCGAAGTGCTTTCGACGCCACGTCTACGGACGCTTTGCAGCAGCAGTTTGCCGCTTCAATTCGGAAAGGAATGCCTGTTCCCGATCCGCAACATAATTCTTATATCCTTCGGAATCGATGTAAGGATTCAACCCTCTGGTCTTCAATCGCGCGTACTTTGATTCCATTCCATAGTAGCTGCCGTGCGCGCCCAGAAAGACGTCGCACGGCAGGGACTTGAGAACGCGAAAGCCATGTGCATAATCATCGGCGATCTCGGGATAGCGTGCATTATTCAGCGAGTTCGTATCCGGGATTGACGTTAGGGCTGCCGACGATCACCACATCGTGAGTCTTGCCCGCTTCGCTGACTTTTAGAGTCCATGTGGTGCAGCCCCGTGTATGTCCCGCAGTCTTGTGAGCAGTCAGCGCTGTATCGCCGAGTTTTACTTCGTCCCCGTCATGAAGTATCCGGTCCACCTTGGCCGCTGGATACAAGAGCGTTGCGTCGTCACCGTACTGAAAATCACTCTTGCCGCCCGATTCGACGACGCTCACATCCCCGTCCATGACCATGTATTTGGCGCCGGTCTGTTTCGCGACCTCGGCGCTGCCGGCATCGTGATCGAAGTGCGCGTGACTGATCAGCAGGATTTTGACGTCATCGAAGCGAAACCCTAACTTTCTAATGCTCTCGCTTATCAGCGGAACTGAAGTCTTCAGATTGCTATTGATCAGAATGTGTCCGGCGGGTGTCGTGATCAGATACGAGGCCAGGCCCCGGCTGCCCACATAATAGATGTTGCCGATCACCCGGTGCGCGGGAAAGGGTTCGCTCCAGTCCGCGTGGCTGGAATTCGTTTGCGCGAACAGAGTGCCGGCAAAGGCTAAAGCCGAACTAAGCAAGATCAGGCGCGTGAGCATATGTGGACGAGTATAGGTTTGACTTCCTGGACCTGAGGCCGCAGACCAAAAATGGACGGGGTCCGCTTAACCACTATGCCGGATGTGCATCACGTCGCCATCCTGCACAATGTAGTCTTTGCCTTCTAGGCGCAGCGTGCCTTTGGCGCGGGCGTTGGCTTCCGAGCCGGCTTCGAGCAACTGGTCCCAGCGGATGGTTTCGGCGCGAATGAAATGTTTTTCCAGGTCGGAGTGAATGGCGCCAGCGGCATTCTGGCGCACGTGTATTGGCCGGAATCTGCCAGGCGCGGCATTCATCTTCGCCGGCGGTGAAGAATGAAATCAGACCAAGCAACTTGTACGTCGTGCGGATCAGCCGGACCAGGCCGCTCTCCTTGAGTCCGTAGCTGGAAAGAAATTCGGCGGCATCGGCGTCGCTCATTTCCGCGAGTTCGGCTTCGACTTTCCCGCAGATTGCGGTGGCTCCGGCATTGGGCGCGCGCCGCGATTTCTGTCAGCCCATATTTGCCGACCGCTTCGTCGAGTTCTTTGCCGAGTTCGGTCGATTCGTCGATGTTCAGCACGTAAAAAATCGGTTTCTCACTCAGAAACATGAATCCACGAATGCGCTTTTTGTCCTCGGCAGTCATCTCCATTTCGCGCAATGGTTTCTCGGTTTCAAGGTGCGCTTTGGCGCGCTTCAGCAGCTCAAACTCTTTTTCGAGTTCGGGTGTCTTCATCTTCTTCAGATCTTTTTCCAGACGCTCCAGGCGTTTTTCAATCTGGCCCAGATCGCTGACCATCAAGTCGAACTCGACATTCTTGATGTCGCGCAGGGGATCGATCTCGCCCGACATGTGGGATTGCCGGATCGTCGAATGCGCGCACGACATGCGCCAGCGCGTCCACCTGGCGCAGGTGGCCGACGTAGGCCGTTTCCTTTAAAGCTTCCTGGCCAATCGCGCCGACGTCAACGTATTCCACCGACAGTGTGCGTCAGCTTCTTCGGGTTGTAGAGCGCGGCTAGCCGGTCGAGGCGGTCATCGGGAACCTTGGCGACGCCGATGTGCGCCTCGCGTGGGATTGCTGCGCTTGCGCGGAAAGATGCGCCTTGGTCAGAATTCGAACAGCGATGTCTTGCCTACCTGGGGCAGGCCAATAATTCCGGTTTTCATAAATGGGCTCTTGGCTTTTAGTTCTTGGCTCTTAGCTACGTCTCGCTGGATATGAGGACATGATTGTTGGAGTGCCTCAGCGAGCGTCAGACAACCTTTGAGGATAAACGATGGAATGCAAATTACCCAAACAAAGCACAGGGCTAGATGGGCCCGTGTCCGCCCGATGGAAGGAACGTTAATATTTTTTCAGGTTCGTGAAATAGTGTGCAGCGCCTTGCATCCGTTCTACACTCGTTTCAGGCGAGTGACCGGGGGGATGCCCGTCGATCTCGACCAGGGATCCAATGAAGCTGCTGATCGTGGAAGATGAAACCCGCATGGCAGACCTCCTCCACAAAGGGCTGACCGAGGAGGGCCACACGGCGACTTGCGCGGCCGACGGCGTTGAGGGCCTGGATCTGGCGAAATCCTATGAGTTCGACGTCATTATCCTCGACGTGATGATGCCCAAGCTCAGCGGATACGAACTCGCCCGGCGCTTACGCGCAGAAAAAATTCGCACACCCATCCTCATGTTGACGGCGCGCGACGCCGTACCCGACATCGTCAAGGGCCTCGACCTAGGCGCCGACGATTACATGACCAAGCCTTTTTCGTTCGATGAACTGGTAGCGCGACTGCGGGCTGTGAAGCGTCGTGCACTGGTGGCGCAAGACCCCAACCTGCGGGTGGCCGATCTGGTGCTCGACCCGGCCAGCCGGGAAGTACTGCGCGGCGACGAACGCGTTTCTCTGACACGCACCGAATACAATCTCCTCGAACGCCTCATGTATCGCGCCGGCAAAGTCGTGCCCCGCCGCTCCCTGATCGAAGCAGTCTGGGGATTTGATCGCGACATCGAAGAAAATACCCTCGACGCCTTTATGCATCTGCTGCGCACCAAGATCGACCAGCCCGGGCGCGCCAAGCTGATCCACACCGTGCGCGGCGTCGGCTACATGATTCGACCGGATGTTCTCGCATGAGACGCGTGGTATGAAGAGGCATGGTTTGAAATCGCAAGGCGGGATGGAGCCAGACGCAACTATGTCTATCGGGAAAAGATTGGCATGACAAAGCTCTCCATCGGCGTGCGCATCTCGCTTTGGTATCTGGCGATATTTGCACTCGGCCAGTTCCTCTTCGGCGGAGGCATGTGGCTTATCCTGCGGCACAATCTTTATGATCTGGTCGATGATTCCCTCGAAGTCCAGGTCGACGACTTTAAGAGCTTTATGCTGACACAGAAGAGAGATGCCTCGATCGCCAAGCTGCAAGAAGAGGTTAACGAAGCCTATGGCATCGAGCACTCCGGCGACTATCTTGAGGTCTACGCCGAGAATGCGCAGCTCATCTATCGCTCACAGTTCCTGCAGGCGCACCCCTCGGCCCTCCTGCCTCCGGATCAAGTCAAGCGGCCCGTCATGCGAAGCCGCAGTATCGCTGGGCGGCCCTACCGTTTCGCCTTGCAGAAGCTGAACATCAACGGCCACGTCTTTACTGTCCAGATGGGTCTTCCGGCGGATGATGTCGTCGAGACCCTACACCTGTTCCGCTATTACCTGCTGATGTTTGCGCCTCTGTTGCTGTTGGTGGCCGCTGGCGGAGGCTACTGGCTCAGCCGGCGCGCACTTGCTCCGGTAGACTCTCTTGTCCGAACCGCGCGCCAGATTAGCGGAACGAATCTCAGTGGCCGTCTCCAGAAATTGGATACCGGGGACGAACTGCAGCGCCTCTCGGACACATTGAACGAAATGCTCGACCGGATTGAAACCGCTTTTCTGCGGATCACGGAATTTACCGCCGACGCCTCTCACGAACTGCGTACTCCCGTCTCTCTCATTCGTACCGAAGCTGAACTGGCGTTGCGTCGTTCGCGGACCGATTCCGAATATAAAGAGTCACTCCGCCACATTCTGCTGGAAGCAGAACGCACGACTGTGCTGATCGAACAGCTGCTCTCCTTGGCTCGTAGCGACTCGGGACGCGAGACATTGCAACTACAGCCTGTCGACTTGCAGCAGATGCTACTTGGCGTCGTCGACGGATGGCAACAGATGGCGACCATTCGCAACCTTGAATTTTCGGCCAGCCTCGCTGCTCCAGATATTCCGACTCAACGCGATGTCGCAGCAGACAGTACGGCCCTCGGCGAAGCCACTCGAAATATCGAAGCTCCAGATTCTGTGGCTCCTGAGATATTCGTGATGGGCGATGAGACCATGCTCCGTAGGCTGGCTGACATCTTACTGGACAACGCGTTCAAGTACACTCCTTCGCCCGGTTCGGTACATCTGTCACTCGGAGTAATTGGCGACGGCGCTGCGCTGACGGTCCAGGATTCTGGAGTCGGCATCGCGGAGGAAGATCAAGGCAAGATTTTCGAACGCTTCTATCGTGTCGACAAAGCACGAAGCCGTACCCTGGGAGGAGCGGGTCTCGGCCTGGCCATTGCACAGTGGATCGTCACCCAGCATCGCGGCTCGATCGCCGTAGAAAGCCGCCCCGGTCAAGGTACAAAATTCCGCGTGGAGTTGCCCATGATCGGCGCGCCCGTACGGAATGCGCAACTCGCGTAACCATATTCAAAATTTGCAACCGCTGCCGTACAATGGAAAAGCCTCCCATCGCCGGGATGGCGGAACTGGCAGACGCAGCGGACTCAAAATCCGCCGACCTTCGGGTCTTGGGGGTTCGACTCCCCCTCCCGGCACCAACCCCAAAAGCCCACAGAATACGCGGCTAGCTGGTGCCGGCTCCCGCATGAGATGCACCTCTGGAGCAGACGCAGCGGATTTCGCGTCATATATGGTCGCGAATGAAAATCTATCACATTGAAATCATAGGTTTATTGACACATACTAGTAGGTGTGGCTTACACGTCAGTTACACATTTTCGGATTCGCACTGCCTTTCGCGGGTAAAGATGGCGGGATACGAATCAACCTTGACGGCGAGGGTCACGTTCTACAAGCTTCCAAACCACAGCCTGTGGTGCTCATAAACACGGTTGTGAATAAGAGTGGGAAGCTATTTCGATGAGGACGGGAGCCGCTGGTAGCGATATCCCCGAGGTTTGAGCTGCTGATTCACGTAGGTGCCTTTGGAGTCGGCGGCGAGGAATGCGGTGTATTCCTCGGCGGGCACGTCAAAGTATTGATAGACCTCGCCCGATTGACGAAACTCCAGTTCCAGCACGCGTTCCTGGGGAGCGTAGCCGATGCTGGCGATACTGCTGGACTCTACCGGAACTCTCTGCATTCTCGAATCGAGCGCCTTCCGGGCGCGACTCTCTCCTTGGATGCGAATGACGTTAAGGAAGGAACTCGCCCACTTGTCTAGACGGTCACAACCGGACGCTTACACCTTCATCCACTGCGCCTCGAAGACCGCGAAAATTCGAGTTACGCCCACAAGCAAGACATTGGCGCAGCAACAAGACGGTCGCCGAAGGGGACTGGCCTTCCGCCATCGTAGAGAACCACTCCCAGCTTGAAGTTATCGCCGCAGGCCTCCGCCAACTTTCGGAGTCCCTTGAAGTCACCAGCATTCACGGTAGCGCTCGCCTTGACTTCGATACCGACCAATGCGCCACTTCCCGTTTCAATCACAAGGTCAACCTCGTCCTGATCTTTGTCCCGGTAGTGGTATAAAGCGCAGCTCTCACCAAACCAAGACGCCTGTTTCAACACCTCAGAGAAAACAAACGTTTCCAGCAATGGCCCGAAGATCGTCCGGTCTTTCGCGACCCGCTCCACACTAGCTCCTAAGAGTGCGCCGAGCAGGCCGGAGTCAAGGAAATGCAGCTTGGGCGTCTTTACCAAACGCTTCAACTGGTTCCGAAACCACGGTTCCACCCGACGAACGAGAAACAACTGCTCCAGGATGGCCACGTATTTCCTTGTGGTCTTGTCGTCAAACCCAACTTGGCCGCCTATCTGCGTGAAATTGGTGAGCTGGCCAGAATGGTGGGCAAGAACCTGTAGCAGACGCGGCATTTGGTCGAGTTTTTCCACGTCGGCAACCTCGCGCACATCCCGCTGCACGATGGCTCTTACATAATCGCGTGCCCATGTCTGGCGTCGTTTCGGATCTTCGCGCCGCAGCATTTCGGGGTAGCCGCCAATCAGCACGGCTTGTACTAGGTCTTTGCCGATCATTGGCTCCGCAGGTTTGCCAAGTTTGCTATCGAACGCTGCTTTGAGGAAACCCGGCTTCTTGCCTCGGATTTCAGCCCTCGAGAGGGGCAGAAGGCTCACGATCTCCATGCGGCCAGCTAGACTCTCTGAGACTTGGGGCAGAGTGAGAATATTGGCTGAGCCCGTCAACAGAAACCGGCCGGCCCGGCGATCATCATCCACTGATTTCTTGATGGCCCGGAGAAGGTCGGGCACTCGCTGTACTTCGTCAATCGTCGTTCGGTCGAGAGCGCGCACCAACCCAGTTGGATCGCTGCGTGCTGCAGCCAGAACCGTGTCGTCGTCCATGGTGATGAATTCGCGTTTGCCCCCGACTAAATCGCGGACCAGCGTGGTCTTGCCGCACTGGCGTGGCCCCGTAACCATGACGACCGGCGTGTCCTTGAGCGCGGTGGCCACCAGTTCGGCGGAAAAGCGAGGAAAGAGCGCGTGATCGGTATCGTCCATGCCGGGTGAAGGCTCCGTCCAATTCGGATTAATGTGACGTCTGTTTCGGATTATAGACTCGTCTGATCCGGAACGCTGGACATGTACTGGGACTCATTCCGGTTCGTGGCGCGGCTGGGTGAAAAGACGGTATTTTGCCCGAATCGATAGTCGGAACCGTCAGATAAAAAACGCTCGAAAGAGCGCGTCGTCCTGAAGTTCTTGTTGCTACCTAGCCGGTGGAAAACCTTCAAAACCGGCACACTTGCTTACACACTTTCACGCCTTGTACAGTGTAACCTATTTATTATCATAGCTATACGGCGATGCGCGGAGGACTCAAAATCCGCCGGTACTTAGTACCTTGGGGGTTCGACTCCCCCTCCCGGCACCAATTTTTCTGCCCATTTTCTGCATTTTTCGCTTGCACTTGCCAGATTTTTGCCAGAAACCGCACTCCCGGCACCATTATTTTCTGCCCAAATTCTTGATTTTTCAGTTGACGCGGACCGAATTAGTTCACATGCCCTCCCGGCACCATGGGTCGTGTTCCCACCAAGCCTAGCTAGACGCGCTATACATGCTGCATCTGTTGTGCACTACTAAAGCGAAGAAAATGAGAATATTTCATCTACTACCTATTGACGCCTCGCCCTTGGCTCGTCTATCCTCTCGGTATGGAAAATACGACTCAAGAACTCAGGCGCATCAAGAGCCGTCTCGAAGGCGCTATTCGTGCTTCGCAGTCGGAACTTGAAGTAATCAACAAGGCCATCGAGCTAGTTGAGCGGGAGCAGGGAGCATCTCCGAAAGCCCTTCTGCTCGGCACAGGAGGCGTTAGAGACTTCTCCGAACTTGGATTGACAGAGGCAATTAGGAAATCTGTGGGCACTGAATTTGTGATCCCGTCCGAAGTTCGGGATACGTTGCTCATCGGAGGATTCCCGATTCCCAAAGCTGGAAAAGGACGATTATTGAATTATGTTTTTGTGACGTTAAAGCGTCTCGCCAAAACTGGCTAATTGGACGCTGGCAAGAAGGGAGGAAAGTTCGCGGTGCGGCGAGTTCCAAAGACTATGCCCGCGAATGCTTCCCCAACTTCCGGCGTGGCGTTTAATTGAGAGCGTCACAGCGTCGAGGAACCATGAAGCAAATATAGATAGCCCGATTTGTTGTGACCATTGGTTCACCGTCACACGGGGCCATAACACGAAGGCCCGATTCGCTCATCTCTTGGCAGGGACGCGAATCGAGCCATGGTGGACTTACTATTTTTACTTGGACGGAGACCGTCCGCAATGGTGCGAAACCGAGCCTATACCTCGGGGAATCCTTCGGGATTGGTGTTCCATCCACCCGGTCTCCGCTTCCGCACCGCTGTGTCCATTGTAGTACAACCGGGGATTATTGCCTCAGAAAGTGTCAGTGTCAAGTGCCAATCACTCTTCATCAGGGCGAAACACTGAAGAATGCTGCCTATATGGTCGAGGAGCATATCTTTATCAACTGCAAACTTACGAACTGCCGCCTGATATATTCCGGAGGCGTTTTTGAATGGGCCAATACAACGTTTGAGAATTGCATGTGGGGTTTCCGTGGACCCGCAGCTCAAACGATGCAGCTCCTTGCGACCGTTGGGGTTGTGAAACCCGGACAAGCCCCTCCGGGGATGATGCAGGGAACGACCGGCGGACCTGTGCATTAAACTGCAAGATTCGCGCAGTCTTGTCATGTGTCACTTTGTCAGGACTTCTACGTTCGGGAAAGCGAAAGGAGTCCTGATTTTTTCCCGCCGTCACTTAACTGGCTCATTGCACCGTTCCT
The DNA here is from genome assembly GCA_963844525.1 of uncultured Acidobacteriaceae bacterium. Taxonomy (GTDB): domain Bacteria; phylum Acidobacteriota; class Terriglobia; order Terriglobales; family Acidobacteriaceae; genus Sulfotelmatobacter. The sequence continues at coordinate 23,397 of CAWJOM010000004.1, forward strand.
CCGTTCACGAGCCGGAATGAGTCCCCGGAAACCGTTTCACTTTTCATTCCGGATTGGACGAGTCCATAATACGAAATGGACGAGCCATTGATCCGAATTAGACGGAGCCAGGCCAACAACCGCATGATCGTATCACGATGTAATCAGAAGGCAAAGTTATGGGGTCAGACGACTGCGTCACTGGGGCCGCACGCGGAACGATTGTGAGCCTCGGTTCACCTACGCTGTGCTCCGGGGTCACTCGTCGCTGGGTGGTCCCATAATTTTGTGCTAGACTTTTCGCCCGTGTCCCGCAAAGAACATTGGCCACATACGCCCACCTTTGAAGATCAATGGAAAACCTGCCGCTTCTGCAAAAAGTTCGGCCTCGACACTCCGAAAAAAAGACTCGTCCGCTATAAGAACCTTTGCTACTGTCACCCCGACTGCGGGATCGAGCACTTTGGCCCGAGAGAATTTTTCAGCCGCCTATCGATCCACACCATCGCCGCCTGCGTACCTCACGCCCTTATAAAAAGACATCGAGGCATCATCCGGGCCGAGCATCCCGACTTCAGGTTCCTCCGAGGAGCAAGGTGAATAACGTTCCGGGGCAGGAACAACTTGCCAGCTTTTTGCCCGACTTATAGGGGAGCATGGGTTTTGTGGGTTATGCGGGTATCGTGGTTTTTGAAGAGAATCAGTAACTTGCAGATTCTACTGGAGTTACAAAACCATTGTCGTCGTCCGACTCCCCCTCCCGGCACCAATCAACTCAATACTGTCCATGCCGGGTGAAGGGTCGTCTGATTCGGATTAATGTCCCGTCTATTTCGGCTTATGGACTCGGCTTGTCCGGAACGCTGGACATGTAATCGCGGCGCGCGACCTGGGTGCGAAGTTCATGGTGGCGCTTCCCGGACCCGATCCGACCTAGTATCTCGGCGGTTCCTCTTGCGAGTATCACGGCGGCGAGATCAACGACTTTTCGAACGAACCAGTTTCGTATGGAAGGAAAGCGGTATAACGCTGCGTTTGCTCTCGATGGTCCGGGAGTTGGGGTCAGAACGGTGATACCCGGCAAATGGGAGAAACAGGGCACCGAGATTCAGCGGTTGGTTCAGTCTCCCGCTCGCGTATTTCTCTTGCAGTCGGAATTGCAGATCGATCACTCCGTCGATCAGTTGAAGCGACTGACAGAGCACAAAGCCCATCAAGAGGGCCGATTGTTCTACGAGCGGTGAATATGCAGGAGGGTTACTCGCTCGGTGAGATACCGGCGAAGCGCGGAGCCGTAATTCACGTCCATAAATTCTGAAGGGATGAGCCACACAGCAAATCCTTGGTCTTCCATCCAGTCATGCGACAACAAGAGGAAATAGCAGTACAGACCGGCAAGCCCGTTAATCTCGGGAGAAAGAAATCGCGCAAGACGCGCCTTGAGCCTGTTTTTTTCGTCTGCGGACAAGTGATGGTGCCGCAGTTAAGGGGGGGCGTAAGGACGAGGTTATAGCGGCTCTGCGGCTGTTGCTTGGTAAAATCCCCTCGCACGATATTAAGGCCGCTCTTACTCCACAAGTCTTCCGCCGCCTGCGCGAAAGCTGAATCAAGCTCTATCCCGGTCGCCGTTTCGATGCTGTCAGACGGGAATGTCTCTCTAAGGGCAGAGTAGAAAGAGCCAGTGCCGATGGCCGGATCAAGAAAACGGATAGTCCCGAGTCCGGCAACGTCGCGCACATACCGAGCTATACTGAGGGCCAATTCGGTCGGCGTGGCGAATTGTCCCCACTTGTTGCGCTCCGCTGCCGGCTTGAGTGTGTCCAGGTGAGTCTGGTGCTCTTGGCGGCGGCTTTCGATGCTATGTGGCGCGGTGCTTCCCATACATCCTCAGATTCCAAGCTGGTCAAGGTCTTTGGTGCGATGTTCCCATATCCAGTCTATGTCTTCGGCCGCTTCGTAGCCGAGATACGCTGCGTCAAAATATCCGCAGAGAAATAGCACAAAAACCACTTGTTTCCCGAGGGTAGCCTTGAGCTGATTGATTTTTGTGGCCTCTTCCTTGCGGCGCTTGTTGGTAAATCGCCTGCGGATTTCGCTTCAATGAGTATCGGAAGGTGCGGCAGCTTTACCTTTTTCGGCTGTATGACTGCATCAACGGGGATTTTGACCACCTTTGCCTCGACCTTAGAAGGCTTTACCAGCACGTTCATGCGAAAAGAAAATGTTCCGGGCTCCAGTTGCAGAATCGGCATTGCAGCAGAGGGACTCCCTCGTCGACGCTAAATCGATCTGACGAAAAAGAGACGAAACGGTACAGGTGTTGAAGGAGCGACGACCGTCGTAGCGCATGATCGGCTTTTGGCAAGCGACAGGAGAATGAGTTGCGTCCTCATAAATCCGGACGTACTGACTCGATCTCCTCGCTTCGGGAGAAACTGCACACCGTCTTTAAATTCTTTACTGCAACAGACCGAAAACCGCGACCCCATTGGGTGTTCCCACAAAAACTTTACCGTTCGCGATTGTGGGTGTGATGTATTTGTTCCCGTTGCCAAACAGATCTCGACTGCCGCTGGCTTGATTGCTGTTGTAAAGTTCATTCAGAGAGACGGCATCGTAAGCATGGAGCACAGCCGGTGACGTGATCGTCACTGTTTCGACCGCCCACACAATGCCATTGTTCTTGCCATTTGCTGAGATGCTGGGCGTCGCTCCGGGATATCCGAAGGTATTCGGAGTTTGTGCCACTGAATTTGCCGATATTTTGGCGTCGCCAATCGACAGGGCCCGAATCGGGCTGAACACCGGTCCGAAGTAGATTGTGTTGTTGAAATAGGCCGGCGTCGACCAAATCCCCCGGGGCAAAACACCAACTAACTTCTGATACAAATTCTGGTCGTCGGAACTGCTCTTTCCCAACGCATCACGATTCAATACGTACAGGTTGCCATCCTTGCCTGCGCTAGTAGCCAGATGCAAAGTTTGGCCGGATCCATTCGCAAGATCTGGCAAAAGCAAGACGCCGCCGGCGCCCAAATCGATGTCGCCCGTGTTTTCCGCTTTCTGTGCGTCCATTTCGAAGTAGTCAGTTACCGACAGACCATCGATCGTCGAAAGCTTGATGAAGCCATTTCCGTAATCGCCCTCATTGGGAAAGCCGGCGGCGTTCAATGTCGGATCAAAGTAGCCATTGCCCTGGGCAAGAAACACATTTCCTGCGTTATCCGCAGCGAGACCTCCGGCCGACATCCAAATGGCGCCTTGGCCAGCGTTAGGAGTGATGTTGAGCACGCTGACCTGCTCCAAGGTGGAAGCGCTATAACCCATGATCCAGCCGGTATAAGGTCGAACGTCGCAATGCGACGCCCAGCTCATATAGATGGTGTCATTCAGCAATAGCAATGCGGCCCGTTCGAAATACTGCGCAGGATCGAAAATTACATTGGTTCCGTCGCTGTTATCGCCCGTTCCTGGATACGTTGCGTGGATCTCGCTCGGGCCGCCGAACAACTCTGTGCCCTGAGCCAGGTCGAGGGCATGGAGGCGCTGGTGGTAATTCCCGGCTGAGTCCTCAGTCATTGCGACCAGGTCGACTGCGCCGTTCGCTCCCCGCCAGCGATCAATCACCGGCGTTGCCGTGACACCGATCTCCGGCGTTACCGCTCCGCACTGGAGGTCGTCCGAAGATGTTTCTCCAGGGCCTAACGTTGAAGCTCTCCAGATCGTCGCTCCGGAGTCCGCGTCGTAAGCGTAAACGGAACCGTGTTCCGTCGCTACGATGAGTAGATTGTGCTTTCCATGGTTGGGAACTGCAACGCTCCCCACGTACAAGGGCTGAGCGTCGACGAGACCATCTGCGGAATAGACCCCAAGCTTACCGAACTGTGTCGAATTGACGTTGGTGGGCGTCAACAGAGTTTCCGTTAAGTTCTGCCCAGTTCGCCCGGCGTCGTTATGGTACGTCACTACATCTGTAACCGCGATCACGGTCAGCTTGGCCGTGTTACTGGTTGCCGTTCCTGCCGGATTAGAGACGACTACGTTGTACTGGGTTCCGCTGTCGCTCATTGCGAGCGGCAGTGTGGTGTAGAACGGCAAAGTCGCGCCAGCGATGGGGTTACCCCCTCTCTGCCATTGATAGGACCGGGGACCTGACGAGGTTGCGGCAACCGAGAAAGTTGCGGTCTGGCCGAGGGTGCTGTTTTGGTCTGCCGGCTGAATCGTGATGACGGGAGGCGTAAGGCCGCCCGAGCCACAGCCACTGCAGATCAGGCTTAGAGCGAGCGAACACAAAGCAATACCGTATCTTCGTTGCACAGACTGCCTCCGAAGAAACCCCTGGATTGAATTTTGGGACTGACAACGTACTACGGCGCTACGAAACCGCTCGAAGGCGAAAACGGCCCGTACCTATCGCAGGCGTACAGGGTTGCTCCTTCATGCGTCTGGGAAACAAGAACTGACCGATCTTATTGCTGCCACGTTACTCCAGGGTAGAGACTTGGTATGCGATAGCCGCGATAGGCATTCTCCCCCGCAATATTCAGTTGCCACACGGTCTGCGGATTGTCCGTCGGAGTGACTTCCATGATTTGCGACGACAATGCGCTTTCCGGGGATGTCATGTCAAATTCCACATTTCCATTGCTCAGGACCCCAATACTCCCTCCCCACGGGGAGTAAAGGCCCGGCAGATCCTGCCACACTACACTGGCAACATTTGTAGCTTCGTCCACCTGGAACATGGCCGCTCGGCTATAGCAGCCCGGGGTACCGGAACCGGTTCCGCATCGTACGCCGCCGGAATCAGTACGATAATCCCCATTGTCCATGATTGCTAGCGTCATTTGGGAACCGCTGGTGCTTGACAGACTTGGATAGTGCTGCGAATAGAACCAATCTCTGGGATCCCCACCTAACAGGGTGAAGTCTCCCACCTCTGAAGGTAAGGCGGGTCCAAGTTTCCACAGGATGTCCCCCGCACCCGTGCCGTCAGCGTAATCGAGCTTCAGGACCCAGCTTTGGGCACGCATCGAAAGAAGAAGATTGCCATCAGCGGTGTAGACAATTGCATTGCTGTGCGTCCAATCGGGCAATCCAAAATACGGGTGCCGATTGATATCCAGGTGATCGAAGGACGACCACGCCCATCCCACGTTCCCGCTCGGATCAATATCAACCAACGCATCTCCGGCGACCTGCGTGGTTCCAGGATATCCGGTCAAATCCGTAAACGTCTTTCCGATCTGACAGAGCGCGATCCAGTGGCCATTGGGCAGGACCAGCATGTCATGGTGGAATGGGCTTCCGCCTGCCAGCCCCAGGGGCGGCGGGATCACAAAATCAAAGCCGTTGGCCTGAAGAGACTTATTTACATCTCCGATCGAAACATTGCGGACCGTATTGCAAGCCAAGTCGACTTCCCGCAGATCCGTCTGCAGGTTGAGGAGGAAGTGCCCGTTCTGCATCGGCTTAAGGGGAACGGCATCAGGAGGGCAATACCAGATGACATTTCCCTGAAGATCAGTGACCACCGATGCCAGCATATTCGTGGTTGGAGGTTCGACCATACTCAGCAATTCCACTCCGGGTGCTGGTGTAAGGTCCGGGGTGGGGAGCGTGGCGCTAATCGTGGGCGGCGTAAGAGATGAGGGAAGCGCTCCCGTTGTGAATGTCTGGTCTTGATCGACCCACGAGCCACCCGTCCATTCCACGTGCGCTCGCATGTGATATGTAGTTTTCGGCTTCATGCCGGCTACAAGAATGTTGAGCGCCTGGCCACCAGGAACCGCAACCGAATCTGACATGACCGATGTTTGACGACCGTAGTTTGTGTCGGTTCCAAACTCGACCCATGCCGTCAAGCCCGGGTGAAAATGTCGGATGCTGTACTGCGCGACCAAGGGATGCGACGTCGCGGCAACCGCTGTAACGGGCGGGTTGTAGTTACCAGACCCGCATCCCAGCGATGCGAGAGTAAACACTACCAAGGCGGACGCGCACAGTACCGCTCGAGAGTTCTTCAAAGAGTGCAAGCCCCCAATGGACATCCTAGAAGTGAAAACGCCTTTATCCATCCTTCGCATTCGTGTCAAGCAGACTATCAGAGATCCGCGCTGGGGAGTAAGCCCCGATGCGGGCGCACTCCCTGAAAGGAGCCCAACCGTTGGCATCATTTCAGGACGCGTGCAATTCTACAGGATGAAACCAGGTTTCTGAGCGCACTTTTCATAGCGCATGTGCCGCATTACTGCACGACCACCATCAGAGCCATATTCTGGCTCACGCTACCTGAGGTCGCGGTAATCGTTGCCGTATAGGTGCCCGATGGTGTTCCCGGAGTGGTGTGACTGGACGACGAACCGCTGCCTCCGCACCCCAGCGAGAACGCCAATGCAAGTACCATCGCGGACGCCGCCGCGATGGGTAACCGCCTGCGATTCCGCACCAACAACCATCCCGAAGCCAGTGTTGCCAACGTCCAGATCAACGGCGATGGCCCAGTTGGGAAGTTGACTGGAGGCAAGGCCCCCGTTGTCACGGGCGCGGTCGTTCCGACCGTCACTGCCACGGTCTGCGTCCCGCTGCCGGTGATCAGCACCGAAGACGGCACGCTGCAGGTTGGCGCCGGGGTAGCGGTCGGCGTGATCGCACAGGTGAAGTTCACCGGTCCGGTAAACCCTCCCGCCGGCGCTAGTGCCAGATTGAAGCTCGCGGTTTGCCCGGCGCTTACGGTTTGAGAAGTCGAAGAGCCGGAGGTGGCGCCCAGGGAAAAACCTGGGGCGGCCTGAACGACCAGCGATGCCGGCACGCTGTTCACAATCGATCCTACCGTTCCCTGAACCTGTAACGGGTATGTACCTGCGGCCACGCTCGCACTCGTGGTAACAGTGAGAGCGGACGTTCCCGCGCCGCTAGCGATGGACGGAGGATTAAACGCGCAAGTAGCCCCACTGGGAAGTCCCGTACACGAAAGGGCGACGGTACCGCTGAATCCGAAGGTGGGCGATACGGTTATGGTTGAAGTGGCGGCATTCCCCGCGGTAACTGGCGCGGGAGACAACGCACTAGCTACTACTCCGAAACCGGGCGGGGTGGTGTTCATCATCACGGCAATTCCCGTGCCCGGGAAAGAAAGTGAGGGGGAAAAAAGTATGTCAGGTCGGCCGTCGCCGTTCATGTCCGCGATCAACGCGAGCGTTGGCGTGGTCCCACCGTAGATCGGGAGCAACGGCAGGCTTACAACTGGCCCAAAAGTGCCGTCCCCATTTCCCATCAATATCCCCGTTCCCTGGGGGTGTACGCTGCCGATTTCGTAGATTGTAACGAGCTCATCCGGTTTGCCATCGCCGTTCACGTCGGCGACTGCACTCGCTACATAATCGCCGGGGCTTGGCAACACGGTAAAGGTGCCATCACCGTTTCCCAATGCCACCTGACCGGAATAGGACACCATATCGGCGTTGCCATCGTTGTTGACATCGGACGTAAACTGAGCTGGATAGCTACTCAAGTTCGTCGGAAATGTTTCAGCCTGGAAGGTGCCATCGCCATTCCCAAAGAGAATCCCGGTCGGGCCGCCCGCAACGCTTGCCGCGATGTCTAGCTTGCCGTCGCTGTTGAAGTCACCCGTCAGCAGAATGGGCGCTCCGTCGTCAAAAACATACGACGGTGCGGCAAACGTTCCGTCACCGTTGCCTAGCAGCAACGCAAGCGAATTATTGCCTGAGTTGACTGCGACATCGAGTTTTTTATCGCCATTGAAGTCGGCAATAACGATCGAGAAACTGTCCGCATTAGTAGACACGCTCTGGGGGTTAAAAGTGGGGGCCTGGAAACTGCCGTCGCCGTTTCCCATCAGCACGCTGTAGCTCCATGCTGTTCCCTGATCTTCGCCAATTACCATTAGATCGAGCTTGCCGTCTCCATTGAAGTCAGCTGTCGCAATTCCGAAGCCAGGCTGCTGTAGCGCGTAGGTATGGCTCAGGGACAGTACACCGCCAGAATTGTGGAGAATGTAAACGGAGTTCGAACTGTCACTCTGGCTCGACACAACGGCAACGTCCGGAGTGCCAGTGCTCTCGAAATCGCCGACGACGGCGGCACTGACTGAGCCGTCCACAGGTGCGAACCCGACGCCCCGGAATGTGCCATCTCCATTCCCCCACAGAACGGCGTTACTCGCGGCAACATCCAGCTCTCCGTCTGCGTTGAAATCAGCGACTGCAATTACGCCGGAGAACGTGTAAGAGGATCCGGCTCCGAATGACGGAAGGTAATTGGCGCTATTGATGAATGTTCCATCTCCATTCCCGAGATAGACTTGTGTCGCAGCACTACCTGCCACAATCAAGTCCACTTTGCCATCCTCATTGACATCCATCGAAACTAGCGAGCCAAAGGCGGGAAGGGCGGCTACCGGAGCCTGAAACGTGCCATCTCCGTTTCCAACAAAAAGGTATACCGTGTAATCTGAACAATTTTCCGTGTTGCAGCCGCTGACTGCGAGGTCGAGTTTCCCGTCGCCGTTGAAGTCCCCTGGCGCGGCGTTGGCATTGCCGAGAACGGAAAATATGCCGGCAGATGTCTTTGTCGTGGCTTGAAACGTTCCGTCACCGTTCCCTAGAAACACGACTTCTTCGCTCCCGTTTGTGCTGACGACGGCATCGATCTTGCTGTCCCCGTTGAAGTCTCCCAACGAGAGGCTCGGCACACCAGCAGGAGTTACTCCCAAGTTGTATGAAACACCAGCCGCGAACGTGCCATCCCCTTTGCTGATGTAGACGACCAACGAATTAACGAACACTCCCATTACATCGGCGCTGCCGTCCCCGTTCAGGTCCGCCGCCGCAACCACCGACAAACTCGCTCCACTGGAAGTGCTGACGGGCGTCTGAAAAGTCCCATCGCCATTGCCCAGCAGGACGAGCAGCGTGCCCGTGCCCTGCTCCAATACGTCGGGCTTGCCATCGCCATTAAAGTCAGCCACGGCCAACACCTGCCCCGACGACACTGAGACCGGCGTGCCCAGCGTAAATGTCCCATCGCCGTTTCCCAGATTCATCGTGCCATCCGACGTCAGGATGTCCGGCTTGCCGTCCCCATTGAAGTCGGCCACAAACACGGTGCCAGAGCCGGCATAGGTGGGGGGTTGAAAGAACGAAACCTGAGCCTGCGTGGAGAGAGAAAAAAAGCTAAACATCAGGCAGGTGAAGGCCAGAGCGAGGAACTCGCGTTTCATAACGCCACCTCGAACGTAGGATGTAGAGGGTCCGCTGTCTGTCGCGGCGGGGGAAGGAGCCGCGTTGGACAACCTCGATAACACACCCGCCACAATTTAGTTGCGGTGGGTGAGAACGTAGCTCGAACTACGCAGACTTAAACCCCAAGGCGGGGAAAGGAAGCCCAAGGTCGTGATAATCTTACTACACTCTCGCCGAAGTCTGGTCCCTGAGGAGCCCGAGTAATGTGTGCAGGATCACATGATTTTGCGGACAAGGTGCTGATAACATCGTTCGGTCGTTTCGCGGATTGGCGTTCAAGGGAGCACACGGCCAATGCGACAATCAATAACGGAGCTGGACCCATCGGTGCACTCTTGAAAATCCGGCCCTTTCTAACTGTGCAGTTAACTCTCACTCTGATTCTCACGGCACTTTCCGCCTTTGCTTTCGGACAATCTGCTGAGCGGCCCGCGGAGCCGAATCTAGCTCCGGGTGTGCCTCGCCTCGTGAAGTTTCGTGGTCAGCTGGCGGACGCATCGGGGAGCTTGCTAACCAATACCGTCGGTATCATGTTTGCCATCTACAGCGAGCAAACAGGCGGAGTGCCGCTCTGGCAAGAAACGCAGAACGTCGAGTTCTCCCAGGGGAGATACACGGTCCTTTTGGGTAACAGCACGAGCGGAGGAATTCCCGCAGAATTGTTTGCCTCGGGTCAGTCTCAATGGCTGGGGGTGAAGGCGCTGCTGCCAGGAGAAGAAGAGCAGCCCAGAGTGCTGCTGGCGAGTGTGCCGTATGCGTTGAAAGCGGTGGATGCGGATACCCTGGGCGGAGTTCCTGCCTCATCCTATCTGCGCGCAACGCCGCCTGCGTCCACCGGCGCAGCGATGCCACTGGCGAATGTGAATAGCTCTGGAACTGCCACGCGCGGTGCAACTCCCATTTCTGGCGTGTTGAATGCTCCGACTCAGGCTAAGACCGCCAGCAATACCCGTCGCCCGATCGCGAACGGAGAACAGGCCGGAACCATCTCCATCAGTGACTCGACTTCCGCTAGTTCTGCCTTTGCGACGAAGTGGTCCTCGCCGCCGGTCTGTTCTTTGACTCCAACATCGGATCCGCACGCGATCGGCGGCTACTGGGTTACGAGTTCGACATCTGCCGTGACGGCGAATATCCACTACTCGGGCCGGATCACGTTCAACTTCCGCTGCCAGGCAGCGACAAACTTCTAATCGAAGACGTTGAGGACCGCGCGATGTCGGATAAGGAACACGTGGCTTGTATCGATGAAGGACAATCGGTCTCGCCCTAGCCAGCCAGATCCTCGACAAGCCACAGATGAACTCCACAGATTAAGGGGTGTGCCCATGAAGAAGATCTCTTTCCTGTTTTTCGTAATCGCAGCTCTGCCCGAACTGGCCTCGGCGCAGTCGAACGGTATCTGCTACCTTGACGGAATCACACATAAAACACTAGCGCAGGCCATCACTTGCGCGGGAGCTTCCGGCACTATCGAAGTGACCCCATCTGCCGGGACACTTTCAGTCCCGAGCAGTGCAACGGTGCCCGCGGGAGTTACATTGCGCGTTGATCAGGGGGCAATCCTATCAGTGGGGAACGCCGTTACAGTCTCGATCAACGGGGCACTTCAGGCTCCAGCAGCGCGCATCTTTGCCTATACCGGCACCGGCTCGGTGGCACTTGGACCATTAGCCGCTGAACACGTAATCCCCAATTGGTTTCCGGGCTCGGACATGGGAGCCCAACTCCTGAATGCCGCGGCGGCATTGCCGGCTACCGGCGGGTATCTCTACCCGGCACGTGGTAGCTACTCCATTGCCACAGCCGTCAACTTCAGTTTCAGCACAAAATCCGTGACTGTAATGTGTCAGAGGGGGGATAGCCAAGGAATCGGAACCACACCCGTAGGAGCCACGACTTTTACCTACAGCGGAAAAGGGGCTTTCTTCACCTTCGATACGCAAGGCCATAGCGGAATGAACGGCTGCACCCTGGTCGGGCCAGATGGCATTACGGGCGCGACGGCAATTGGAGTCCAGATTGGCGGAGGCTTGAACAACGGAATTTTCGACAATTTTACGCACAATGACGTCTCTGGGTTTGGAAATGGTGGACTGGTCTTCGGACGCAGCGCCTACATCGCCGTTTTCCAGGAAGACACCATTCATGACAACGGTCCGAATGGAGGCAAGAACGTTTTCGTGCCAAACAGCGCGATAGATTTTGGAGAAAACATTACGTTCCTCGGCGGAATACTCAGCAACAAGGCCGCTCCCTTCAATACTAGTTGCGTGAACATCCAAAGGAGCGGTGATATTCACTTTATGAGCGTTTCTTTTGACCACTGTGGCGTTACGGCAGACGCGCTTAACGTGCAGGTGTACTTCAGTGATGACCACGTCGAGGACTCTGGCGGCCCGACGCCTTTGCCGTTCATCCAACTGGGGCCAAATTGTTCTTTTTGTTACCTGGACTGGCGGGGAGGATATATCCGGGAAGATTTTCCATCGGCCAGAACCGACTTTTTCGAGGACAATTCGACGGTCGGCAATGTAAACAATCAGATCTCAATTACCAGCGGGGTGATGGTGGCGGCTCAGAATACCCCTCAACTGGTGCTGATTAATCATACCTGTTGCGATCAGGTTTCCGTCGGGCCGATCCAAAACTCGCAAGGCGGCGGCATGTTCAATGCGATGGTGGGAGGCTCCGCGCTCGGCAGTATCTCGGTTTCGACCGGCAACGGCATAGAAATCTACAAGGCCACCCAAATCAGAGGCCGCGCCGGAGCCTCTGAATTAGGAGTAGATCCAGCCACGCAAAGATGGGTGATGGACAACGGGAACAACGGGATAGAGTTCATCCCCGGAACATTTCACCAGCTCATTACACCCTTTCCTCCAAAGATTGCGACGAACGGATGCGGCGGATCGGGGGCCAGTATCGCGACAAGCAACGGGCCGTCATCATTCACGATTAATGTAGGGGCCTTGTCCGCCGCGGCCTGCACGTTTTCGCTGCCGATCGCGGCTGCGAACGGATGGAACTGCACCGCTTCCGATTTGACCACCAGTTCAACCAGTTTGTTCTTGCAGAAGCAAACGTCTAGCACGACTACAACGGCGACCATCACCAACTTCAGTGACGTCGCTGCGCCTTCGCACTTTGTGCCAGGCGATATCCTCGCTGTAAGTTGTTTTGCCAGGTGATTCCGTTGAGACGCGAAAGAATCACCAGGAGGGGGTCCACAAGGCCGGTGAAGAACAAGACTAAGGAACCGGTGGACTACGGCGGAAGGGGATGGAAGCGCGACAAGAGCCTAGCGAGGAGCTAGAGGAAGCAAGCTTGTAATTGCGTTAAAGAGAGCGTACGAAAGTCTTCGATGACGGGACTCGCGCCTGCCTGGCGCAGTAGATCCGCTCGGCCATTGTGGGCCACGCCGACGCATCGCATGCCCGCACCCGTCGCGGACTTCACTCCCGAGACGGCGTCTTCCACGGCCAGAAGGTGGTCCGGCGCCTCCTGCAAGCGAGCGGCAGCCAACCGGTAGATGGCCGGATCGGGTTTGCCAGCCGTAACTTCGTCTCCCGTGACGATGGTCTCGAAATACCGGGAAAGCCCGAGTTCGTCCAGAGTCCCGCAAGCACGGTGCCTGCCTGCGGACGTGGCAAGAGCCATGCGGACGCCAGAATCGCTGAGATGGTCCATAAATTCGACTACCCCAGTCATGGGCTCCAATCGGTTGCCATGGCTTCGGAGAAGCTCATCTTTGCGGTGCCCGTATTCGGCGATCTGATCAGAATCCAGCTTTCCCAGAAAATGCTCCAGAATTTCTTCTCGTTTGCGCCCATCCAGGATGAAGTCGAGTTCCTTATCCGACGTAGTTCGACCAACACTTTCCAGGAAGCTTTTCCACGCGGCGCGATGCGCCGGGTGACTGTCGATAACCACTCCGTCCATATCAAAAACAACGCCACGCAGCATGCTTAACGCTCCGACTACTGCAACCCTGGCCAGGTTTCCTGGGCGATCAGGTAGTTTTCCATCGTGCCAATATCAATGAGGTAATCACGAATCGTAAATGCCAGCATCCTGCCAGTCAACCGGGGCAGCACATGAAACCCAATATCAGCAGGAATGTCATCAGGAATCTCGTCAAGTATCTCCGGAGTGCCGATCATGACTCCAGCAAACGCCAGGTTGCCCGCCGGCATTGCGGGTTTCTCTACAAACTGCTGGATCACACCGTCGCTGTCCGTCGAGACGATTCCGCAGCGACTGGGGTCCGACACTTCGTATACTCCCAGCGTGGCCGCCGGTCTTCTCTGATTGTGCCGTTGCATCATGGCCGCGAGGTCGATCCTGCAAAGGACATCCGCATAAAAAACCCAGAATGACTCGTCTCCGCCGACCCAGTCCCGGTTACTGCGCAGGGTTCCCGCACTGCCCAGCAACTGCGCCTCTTCGATGACTCGCACCTGAGTGCCGTTCGCATTCTTCCTCAGGAATTCCTGCACCATGGCCCCATGGGCATGCACGTTTATCAGTACCTCGTCGATACCGAATCGTTTGCACAGGCCGAGCCAGATGGAGAGCAGAGGGGTGCCGCGGATCGGAACAAGGCACTTTGGAATTGTGTCAGTGATGGGCCGCAGGCGAGTGCCATGTCCCGCCGCAAGCAAAAACGCCTTCACCAGTGTCTCCGGGGCGTCACTGGCCTAGGTCCCCGTTTTTCGGGGCAGGAAGACCCAGTCCGTACCGGCATTTTCGTCGTTGTCAATGAACGGGTCGTTCACGATCGCCTGAGCTCCCTGCGTGTCGAACCCGAAGGCCATTTCCCGAACGCCCGCGTGAAGCATCGCTTCGCGGACCGCCGGCTGGTGATCGGCTTCACAATAGAGCAGGAGAAACCCTCCGCCCCCTGCTCCCGTGATCTTCCCTCCGATTGCCCCGTTCCGAATCGCAAGACCATAGAGCTCGTCAATGCGCGGCGTGGAAATTCGGCTCGATACGCGCCGTTTCGCCTGCCACCCTTCGTGCAGAAGTTTACCAAGCTGATGCAGTTCTCCCTGCTGAAGCGCGGTGCGCATCTGCGCGCCGAGGGCCTTTACTTCATGCAGCGCGTCGATCGTCGCGCCACTGTGCTGGCGAGTGGACGCTTCCTGCTCTTTCAGAATCGTCCAGGAATTATGCGCCGCGCCGGTGAAGAACAACATCAAGTTCGACTCGAGCTCCCGCAGTAGAGTCGGATCCTGCTCAACCGCTTCGACTCGAGTCTTGCCATCTCGATCGAACGAGATATAGTTCAGCCCCCCGAAAGCCGCAGCGTATTCGTCCTGTTTTCCGACCTGCTTCCCTAGAACGTTCCGCGCAACGTGAAACGCCTTTTCAGCAAGATCGTACTTGGACAGGGGGCTTTGGATATACGTCGTAAGAGTCTTCAGAATGTTGACGCATACGCTGGCCGAAGATCCCAATCCGGTGCCGGGAGGAATTTCGGAGGCTAGGAACAGATCGACCGCGACATCGCAATTCACTTCTTTGAGGACCGCAAGCGGGATCTCCAAGGCGCTGCCCGCCAGGGCCTTTTTGGAAATGTTATGCCACGTCTCGAAAACTCGCAGGTCCGACGAAATAACTTGGACACGGCCGTCGGTCCGTTTCCCCAAAATTGTATAGAAGTACTTATTGATGGAGGCGCTGAGTACAGCTCCTCCGAACTGTTCGTAATACGCCGGCAGGTCGGTTCCCCCACCGCCAAAACTAATCCGCACTGGACTGCGAACTATGAGCACTAGACAGACTCTCCTCAAATACTGGCCGCCCCACTACGTCAGGGTCACCGGTCGGCGAGGGTCCCTTCCGCTGTTTGGGCGAAAAAGGTCGCAAAGCCAGTGTCGATAACGTCTGCAAAAGCAACGAAATGTCGAGAAATAGCGAACGGTGCAGAATGTATTGTAGATCATACCGCGTTTTGTCTTCCGACGAGTTTTGGTCGCGAAGTCCGTGGACTTGCGCGAGTCCCGTGATCCCCGGCTTTACACTGAGCCGCTGACGATGCCAGTCGCTGTAATGCCGCACCTTGTCTGGACCCTCCGGTCGCGGCCCAACCAGGCTCATGTGCCCGCGCAATACATTCAGGATCTGCGGTAGTTCGGTCAAGCTGGACTGCTGCATCAGGAACTCATCAACCGGCAATCCAACCGCACGCCGTTGAGAGTTCAATCGATACATCAAGAACGTCTCACCCGATTGCCCACACCGAATCTCAGAACAAAAACCTTTGCCTTTGCGAATTCTTAACCAGGCAGCTGCACCAAGTATAGCCGGGAGGGCAAAGGGCAGCATGCATATGGTCACAAACAAATCAAACAGCCGCTTCCAAAATGGGACGATCTGAATCGCCGGAACGCCTTCCAATTTTAGGAGAGGCAGGCCGTCCAGGTCGACCAGAGTCGGCCGGGACAGATAGAGCTCATACGGTTGCGGGATCAGGCTGACTGCAATGCCCTGATTGAGGCACCGATTGACCAGATCGGAGATTTCAGGATGGCCGGGCTTGGGAACCGCGAGGATTATCTGATCGATCTCATGCGATCGCAACAAATCGGCGATTCCTACACTTCGAATATGAATCGACGGCTCTTCCGTATCCGGTGGGTTGAGGCTTGGAGCATTCTCGGCTGGGCACAGAAATCCCGTGACTTCCCATAACATCTCAGGGTGACAGTCGATCTTTCTTGCGATTTCGCTCGCGATCGGACCACTGCCGACGATCACCGTCCTCCGTGCCGCTCCCGATCGATAGCGCGAGGCAAAAAAGCCCCGGGCGATAAGACGGATCGCAATCAAGCCTACGAACAACAGGACCGCAAAATATCCGAGAACCAGTCTCGAAGTATAAAGGCGGGCGAGATAGGCTCCGGCGACCAGCAGCACCATAAGGCTCGATACGGCCGGAAAGAGCTGCGACAACATCGCAGAAAATCGCCAGCCCCCACGAAAGCCGTCCAATGATAACCACGACGACAGTACACTCCAGAATAGTAGTACCGTCGCAACGAATGGCACGAAAGTAGACACTGGAATCCGCGCGGGATCTTGCCATGCATGTTCGTAACGCAATGCGTACGACGCGCCCATGGCGACCACACTCCAACATAAGTCGGCGGCTAGAATGCCGTAATGTAACTTCTTTATCTTCATGATTGTGAAGAAGGCTGGATCATACACCTATTCACTTTGCGGCAACCACCGATTCGGCCTCATGCCCGCGATAGCCGTGCGGGTTTTTCTGTTTCCAACTCCACGCCGAGCGAATGATGGTGCGCAAGCTCGACGAACGCGTCTGCCAGCCCAGTTCCCGCGTGAGCCTTTCCGGGTTGGCACACAAAACGGGGGGATCGCCAGGGCGCCGCGGTCCACTCTTCAAGGTAAGCTTCACACCTAATTCCTGTTCGACCAACTGGCAAATATGACGAACCGAGAAGCTCGTCCCGGTGCCTATGTTGTAAGCCAAGAATCCGGGGCCGGTATTCACGGTCAGGGCAAGAAGATGAGCCTCCGCTATGTCTAACACGTGAACATAGTCGCGCATGCAGGTACCATCCGGCGTCGGGTAGTCGTCGCCGTGGATCTGGAAGAATGGACGCTCTCCTGCGGCCGTTTGCAACAATAGCGGGATGATGTGCGTCTCTGGATCGTGATCCTCACCAATCGCAGCCGTTGCTCCACACGCGTTAAAGTATCGGAAGGCGACCGCAGTCCAGCCATATGCGGCAGCATACCAATATAGCGCTCTCTCCAACGAGAGTTTGGTTTCCCCGTAAGAATTCACCGGGTCCTTGGGATGATCTTCGCTGATCGGAGAGCTGCGCGGGTTGCCATATACTGCGGCGGAGGAAGAGAACACAAACCTCTTGATGCCCGCCGCGCGCACGGTCTCTAACAGAGCAATTCCGGAAGCGACGTTTGAATCAAAGAATGATCCCGGGTTCGAAATCGACTCCGGTATAAGCGCCTTGGCGGCGAAATGAAACACCGTGTCAAACCTCTCGTTTTTTAATACCTTCGCCAACTTGGAACGATCCGCAATGTCCAGTCGATGGAAGGCTGCGCCCGCGGGTACCGCCGCGACATGCCCCGTGGACAAGTCGTCCACGACGGTGACTTGATGCCCAAGTTCCAGTAATCGCGAACAACATACCGAGCCCACGTAGCCGGCCCCGCCTGTCACCAGAATCCTAGCCATGAATTAGTACGCTCCCTTGCCCTTAATCACTTTCCACGGAGTATCAATCAGAATCCTCAGATCCATGCCAAGATTCCAGTGGCTAACATAGTACACATCCATGCTGATACGCTCGTCATAGGAAACATCTTGTCGGCCTTTGACCTGCCAATAACCCGTAAGCCCCGGCTTGACTCCCATCACAAGGTCCTGGTAGGTGCCATACTTACAAAGTTCCTGCGCCGTGATCATCCGCGGCCCCACTAGGCTCATCTGCCCCTTCAACACGTTGATCAACTGGGGGATTTCGTCCAAACTATATTTTCTCAGCCACCGGCCGAGACGAGTGACTCGGGGATCGGATTTCAGCTTGAAATTTATGGTGAAGGCCTTCCGCAATTCAGGATCTGCCTCCAGCATCGCATCGGCGTCCCGGCACATGGTGCGAAACTTATACGCGTCAAATTCACCCCGGGATCCGATGACCCGGCGTAAATAAAGGACCGGTCGGCCATCCCCGATCCATATAAGTACAGCAATTACAACCAGCACGGGAGACAGCAGAAATAAAATTCCGGAAGCGCCAACGACGTCGATCATTCTCTTTGAGACACGCTCAAGAACGCTCCGTTCCTTCGGGCGAGCTATTGGCGGATTCTCGGTTAACGTCACTCGCAATTGGCTGGACATGTCGCAGATCAGGAAGCCGGAGTCAAATCAGAGACATCGATCAGTCCGAGGTCCCGGTACTTAAGGCTTGCTCCGCCCTTAGGCTCTCCGAAACACGATGACGGATTACGGAGAAGATGGCATGCGTCATGCTCAGGTGGAAGTCCTCGATAATCTGCATGTTATTCGAGGGTAGAACCACACAAAGATTGCACAAACTCTTCATCTTGCCTCCATCAAAACCCGTGATGCCGACGGTGCGAGCGCCGTGATTCCGCGCGCACTCAAGCCCGCGCAATACGTTTGGAGAGTTACCACTTCCGCTGATGGCGAAAGCAATGTCACCGGGTCTCACGAAGTTCCTCAATTGTTCCGCAAAAATCTGATCGTAGCAGGTATCGTTCGCCCACGCCGTCATTAACGGGATATTGTCGGTCAGCGCGATTACCCTAAATCGTTCTTGTCCGTTCTCGCTGAGGACGGTTCCTTTGCCTAAGTCGCATGCGAAGTGCGATGCCAGAGAGGCGCTCCCCCCGTTTCCGAACGTGAAAATGTTCTTGCCGCGTTCATACGCATGCATCAACTCCTCAATGACCAGATCGATCTCTTCGTGCGGGAGGCGCGCGACGACCTCGTCGTACATCTCGAAATACTCCTGTGAAGTCCGAATAGCGGGCGGAGAACTGGCTCGAATTGGAACGGAACACGGTTTATCCATGGATTTTCTCTCCAGAAGAGCAGGATAGGAGCTTAACTGTTTGATATTTGATTGCTGAATCACCAATGTCAGATCGCGGAAGAGGCTCGACTCTTCTGCTAAGCGGATTGCCTTGAATAATTGCCCACCTTTGCAGTGCCCCGGAACCCAGGGCCTACTCCCCATGGTATGGCATTTGGGCAAACTGCTCCATCTTTTCTGCGGTGAATGCGGCAAACTCTCCCTGGAACCTCTTCTGCCCGAACCGCTCGACGCTGGACCGGATAAATTCCGGCCGGAATCGTCCTTCCACACGTTCGAACCGGAGAATTGCTTCGCAAAGTAATTCCGGACTGGGCTGCTGAAAAAAGACTCCCGTACAGTTTTCGGCATCCGCATCATCAACGAACTCACCGGAGACCGTTTCGATAACGCCTCCCTTTGCGTATGCGATGACCGGCCTTCCATGCGACTGTGCCTCTACGGGTACGATTCCAAAATCCTCCTCTCCGGGAAAAAGGAGCGCGCGACATTTCGCGTAAGCCTCGTGCAGAGAGTTCTCGTCGAGTTGTCCGATAAATTCTACGCTTGAGCCCGCCATCTTTCGAAGCCGTTTGTACTCAGACCCGGCCCCGACAATGCGGAGCCGCCTCCCGAGTCGGTTGCATGCCTCGACCGCCAGATCAACCCGCTTGTAGGGCACCAATCGGCTTACAACAAGGTAGTAATCGTCCGCCTTTTGCGATACGTATCCGGCCGCCCAATTCACCGGCGGGTGAATAACCGTGCTCTCCCGCCGATAACACTTGCGAATGCGCGCCGCAATGTAACGTGAGTTGGCCACGAAGTAATCCACCCGTGCCGCGGTGCTGAAGTCCCATAGCCGCATGTAGTGCGCTGTAGCGGAGAAGATTGCCCTCGTCACCGGATTCATGCTCTTCCGGGATTGGTGATACAAATCCCAGATGTATCGCATCGGGCTGTGGCAATAGCAGATATGGCAAGTGTGTGGTGAAGTAATGACCCCCTTTGCCGGTCCCGACTCCGAGCTGATGACTAGATCGTAACTGGACAAATCGAACTGTTCCAGGGCGATCGGGTAAAGCGGAAGGAAGTTGCGATACCAACGTTTTGCTCCCGGGATGCGCGCGACGAAGGAATCTGCGACTGAGTGTTTGCGCAGGGATAGCGGGATCTTTTCCCGGTCGGCGATCAAGGTAAAGATGTCGGCCTGCGGGAAGATCTCAGAAAGCGATTCGACGACCCGCTCTCCGCCGCCATACGCGGTAAACCAGTAATGCACAATCGCAACTCGGAGCCCGGATAATGCACCATTTGTGCGATCGTCTCCGACTATGCACGCGGCCGGACGGTTAGCATCGACGAACTCCGGTAGGATTCTTGGCATTCTGGATGCTCTTTGGGCAAAACCAGTTCGCGAGGACGAAGCCGCTTGCCTCTCCTGCTCCTACTTCTCGATTGCGAGTTCGTCTTTCATCGTTTGAGCCGGCATGTACTCGGCGTGCGTCGTCGTATGCTCTCGCCAGAACATCACGTTCGCCATGCGCAGTCTGCAACAATCCAACATCATCTTTGGGAACGCTGATCTCGGATACGGCGCGCTCGAAACCGGCTCTCCCCATCCAGGCTTCTCGGGCAGGATTACGGCCTCGTCATAGAAGCGAGCCACGAGAGAGAAACTCCTCATTACTCACCTTCGCGACGCGTCTCAAGTGGTCCTCGAATACTTCAATGAGCAATGCACTGCTGCGCTTCAGCAAGTTCCCCATCCCGCGCAGCGCCAGCGCCTCCGCCCCTTCGATGTCCATCACAATCAGATCGAAACAAGCATCCGGAAAAACGTCATCCAGCCTCTTCATTCGGACAGTGATGCTCTCAGGCTTGTCATACACGTACGCCCATCTGCCCCGCTCGCCGATCTCCAGCCCACTTCCTCCACTGTTCAGTTGACCGGCAAGAAAGCTTACCTCGCCGTCCTGGTCGCCCGCCGCGAAGCCGTGGAGTTCCACATTTTGCAGACGATTGAGCGCAACGTTCATTCGAAGTAACTCGAGCGTCGCCGGGTTCGCCTCGATCGCAGTGACCCGCTGAACCTTCTTCGCTACGGGAATGGCCAGAGCACCCACGTGCGCTCCCACGAACAAGACCTGAGAGGTCGCCTCGCATCGCTTCAACAGCAACTCGAGAATATCCGGGTCGTAACGTCCGTTGAAGCTTAACCTCCGCCCCACCATCAAGTCGCCGGATGGTGCGAGCAATAATCCGTTCTCCGTACGGCTGAGAACCGCGATGCCGTAGGGCCCGATCGCCCAACGGCGCAGCTTTCCCAAAGATCGGAGAACCCAAATTTTGAAGATATCCCAGAGTCTCATAAGACGCTTCGCCAAATCGCTTGCCGCCAGCCAAGGCCAAGAAGCACGCACCAAGGCAACGAAGTCCGCCTCGGATCGGTCCCCTACATCTCAGACCGCTACCGCACTCATCGCATTGACACCGGAGTATATCCGGTTGTAGAACTCCACTCGCTGCCGAGCCACTCTCGCGTAGGTGAAGTGTTCCAGCACCCGCTGGCGGCCCCGGCGCCCGAGAGCCTTACCCATCGCCCGATCGTCCATCAGCCGCTGCAAACTGTCTGCCAGTTCCTGCTCATTTCCCTCACGAAAAACCAAGCCGGCATCGCCGATTGTATTGGGTATTTCACCCGAGTCCGAGCCTATCACGCATGTTTCACACGCCATGGCTTCGATCAGGACCCGGCCAAATTGTTCCTTCCAATTACGGCGTGTGCGCGAAGGAAGCGCTAGAACATCGAACGCGTTCATGTACTCCACCACTTCGTTGGAGTGAACCCACGGTACCCAGCGGATTCGTTCCTGAATCTGCAGCCCCTGAATCATGCTCTCCAGTTCTGCCCGATAAGGGCCGCGCCCGACGAACACAAGCACGCTGTCCTTGGGGAGCATCGCGAGAGCTTTGACCAGGGTATCCAGACCCTTCTCCGGGTGAAGCCGGCCCATAAAGCCGATCACAAATGATCCGTCGAGTGCGAGCTTCCGCCGCAGGCCGCTGGCATCCTCCTTGCGAAACACCGTCGGGTCGAGGCCATGGCCAATCTGCGCTACAGGGCCGCGGAATCCCCGGCGGCGCAGGATGTCAAGGCACTCCTTGCTGCCGGGAATTGCTCCAGCCGCATTTTCAAAAACATATCTTTCGAAAAAATTGAATGGCGGTGGATACCACTTGTAGAGGTTCTGCCACTCGGTGAAAACAGCGGGTACGTCATGCTTGCGGCACGCCCTGAGAGCATGGTAGGTCGCAGGGTTGAATGGTTCCTCGTCCAGGTGGACCAGATCCCATTTCTCCCGACCGACGATCTTGGCGATGCCCGGATAAAAATGGAGATGGTTTCCAAGGCGTATCGAAGATGTTCCGCTAAACCAGCAGTCGTTAAAGACAAGTTCGAAACCGTCGGGTTTTACTCGTTTGATCTCACTATCTTTACCGCCCCAACGCCTGGGCGAAACCACAGTCTGGTCAACTCCCAGTTTTGCAATTTCGGCGATCTCCCCCTGGATACTCGCGAACTCCGCCAGGGTCCGTGTAATCATGAGCAGTTTCATTACTGTCTGTGCATACCTCGTTTCGAACAGTCTTTGCCGAACGATACAAAAACAGGGTACCTGTACCGCCTTGGACCTAACAAGTGCCTTCCGCCGGTTTCGGGTGGATCATTGCCCGGCGCGAATCGCCAACTTGCCCCTTGATGTCGATGGAAGGCTCTTCCTGAGCCGCAATCACTCCGGCTGCTCCCAGGCCAAAGACCATCCAGATGTAGCCCGCCGAGTAGGTCAGTCCCGCTGCTTCCGCCAGCAGAACCATCAGGGCTACCGATGGGAGAAGAATCGCTGCGGCCAACTTTCGCTCTTTCACGCTTTTCCACAGGCCACGCAGGACAGGGAATAGAAAGGAAACAAATGCGATGAGCCCGACCAGTCCGGTGTTGGCCAA
This sequence comes from uncultured Acidobacteriaceae bacterium, assembly GCA_963844525.1. Classification (GTDB taxonomy): domain Bacteria; phylum Acidobacteriota; class Terriglobia; order Terriglobales; family Acidobacteriaceae; genus Sulfotelmatobacter. The sequence goes on from CAWJOM010000004.1 coordinate 46,246, forward strand.
GATCAGAAATACCAGGTCCATGGAGTTCACGGTATGCCAGCCCGTCCCGAGCAGGGGAAATCGAATGAAGTCCTGCATCGCCAGTTCGATGGAGCGCAACCTGTCTAGCCCCGAACCGGCTTCGAACTTGCTCAGGACCATCATGTCGAAGACTTGGCTCGCCAGAGGCACTACGGCCGTCACCAATACTCCGATCGCCACGACTGTCCCCGCTAACAGCAGATAAGGCTTGGATGGTTTTCCCGCTCGGGACAGGGTGACGGCGGCAACAACCATTGCGGCGAGGATGCCCGTATAGGCGGTCGACGATGTGCTGGCAAGAAGAGTCGCCCCGATCAAAGCAAGAGCCGCGTAATCCAATTTCTTCCCCAGCAGTGGTCGGCGAAGTCCCAGACCGACCAGAAGAACGACGAACGCCAGAAGCAGTTCTTGCGCGAGTACCGACGGCTCTAGCGCGACCGACGAAATGCGCGCCAAGGCTCCCTCCGCCAGATCGAGAACCTCCATGAACCCTTGCGCCGATTCGCCAGCATTCGTATTGAAAATGTAGTCAGGATATGCGTGGCCGGTTAGGCCGCACCAGAGCTCGAAAAGGCCCCACGCAGCGGCAAACGCGCAGGAACCAACATAGAGCTTCAGAGTATAGAACAGCCTTGCAGACCTGCAGTTTTCGGCAGCGACAAAGACGGCCAGTAAGACTCCGAACGCCAGGTAGGCCGTCTGCGTCAGGTTATACATTCCAAACCGCAACGGGATCGCCTCGTTGCTGACAAGAAGAGGATCCGGCACCCATGCGCTGCCATTCAGCAGCAAAGGTACCGACAACGACGCCACCACGGCGCCCAGAAATGCCAGCAATCCATAGCGAGCGCGGCGACTCGCGAGCCATCCCGCGGTCCGCCACGGCGGCAGGCCAGAAACGACTTGTCGCAGAACCCACAAACTTCCCAGGAAAAGCCAGGCTGCAACTCCCTTTTCGCCGCCTCCCCAGCCTACGTTCACTACCGCTGTGGCAGAAAACGGAATAGACACAATCATGGCTGCGTACAGCAGCCTCGGCGCGAACAGGAAGAAGAACACGCCGGCAATTACGATCAGTGCTCCAGTGAAGGGTACTGTCATGGTCAGGCTCTCAGGGCCGCTGTTTCATCAGCCGCCAGAGATAGATCGGAGAGTTTTGGAGACGCCAGTAAAACACGTCCAGCAGGTCCAGCGGGGACGTTCTGACATTCCTCGTCTTGCGAAATGACTTCAGTTCATCTTTCATGTTGGTTGCCTCCCGCGTGCTCAGTTGCGAGGAATGAATTCGGAAGGCCGCCACCGCTGGCCGACGCGCCCTGGCCAGTTTGTAGCCGGAGGCTTTCATGCGGTAGAAGAAATCGAAATCCGAAATGAGCCGGTACTGCTCGTCAAATCCCCCCAATTCCTCAAATACACTCCTGCGAAAAATTGCCGCCGCCGGCTGGAATCCCATGAGCCCGCGTCGAAACATCCCGCCCAGTCGGGCGGAGGATGGAACCTTTACTACAAACAGGAATCTTCCTTCATAATCCACAAAATCGACATCTCCATAAACAGCGTCAGCCCGCTGCTGTTCGCCGAGCGCCAACAACCGTGCATAGGACTGGGGATAGACGAGATCGTCGGAATTCATATACGTGATCCATTCCATATCCATCTGACGGAGTCCCTGGTTGATGGCTCGGTACATGTTTCCCGGAGGGACAAAAAATGTGGGCACTCCCCATTTCTTGCAAATGTCCAACGTTCCGTCTTCGGAGCCGCTGTCTGCGACAACGATCTGGGGAATGATGTCCCTCTGGCCGCGAAGAGCGCACAGCGTCCACTCCAGGGTGGCTGCACTGTTCAGCGTCGGAACGACGATTCCAAGCCTTGACGTTGCCATTTCTATGAGCGATTCTTCCCGTGAGCATTGCGTCCCATGCCAAACCGGCACCGGACATTTGGAAGTAAGAGTGACAATATTAAGGACACAACCAGGCCAAGGCTCATCTCGAACCGAACGAGGTCTTACGAAACACCGCCGACCCCCACTGGTCCGGAATCTCCACGAGTCGTTCCGGCTTATCCGAAAGAAACTCCGAGGCCGATCGCGAAATGGCGTGGTCGGATTCCGGAGAGTTAAAGTCATGCAGGAAGAAGTATCCTCCCGGAACCAGGCGCGGATAGAAAAACTTGAAGGCCTCCATGGCCGAGCGATAGAGGTCGAAGTCGAGCATCACCAGCGCAAACCGCTCCAGTTCCAGGCCCGCCGCAGTCTCCGGAAAATATCCCACGCGGAATTCAACGTTTTGCAGATCCGCGATCAATGCGGCTACCCTCTCCTGTGAGGTATCGCTGAACCGATCATCTTCCGCCGTTTCGAGGGCATCGGCAGGGAATCCCGCAAAGGTATCGAAGAGGTAGAGGCGCCGATTCGGAGCCTGCTGATGGATGAATCTGCTGGTGACCCCCTGGTATACACCCAGTTCTGCGAACGCTCCCTCGATTCCCTCAGTCTCCAGACGTTGAATCGCCAGCGCAAGCGAGGCGTACCGGACATCGTCGGCAAGAGTTTCGATGCGACGACCGACATCGGAAGAATATGGTGGAAAATGCATGGGCCGGCGAACAAACTTCGCGGCCTTCCGGGCTTCCACTCGCAGGTAGTCTTTGACCGAATCAAGGAACATAGGCTTCAGTTGAGGATCTGCCCACGGTATCTCCCCCAGTTGTATTCGGTTGAAGATGAGAAGTTTTCCCGCAGCTTGTTAGAGTGCATGCCTGATCACGAAGTTCCGTGCAACCGACCCGATTTGAGAGAGTGGAGACAGGCCAAAGCGGCGGCCGGCGGTTCCCGAAATGCCGTAGAGCAGCGGTGCGCAAGGGAGCGGCGACCATCTTCCGCTCGACAGGATGGTGCCGTGGACTGCATCGCCCAAGACGTGCTCAAAATACCGCCCCTGAGCATCATTGATCGAAGGTTGTCGCGAAAGTAGCTGTTCGCGAGCGCACTTAGGTGTGATGGCGAACAGCCGACTGTCACCCTGAGTGAGATGCCCTCGTACATCGCAGACGATGTCGCTCCGCATTTTGGTAACGCCACGCAACAGCCGTTCCGCACTCAGAGAGCGATAACGCCCCGTGACCTTCACCAACATCTGGTCGGCAGCCAGATCTCGCGTGTTGTCGATCGCATGACGGATGATTTCCATCTCGCCAAACCCCTTGCCAAGCGCGCTCGAACGAGAGTTCTTGTCACAGGAGAGGAAGATGAGTCGATGATGATGTCGGTTGAACTGCGCTGCATAATTCTCGAGCCCTTCCAGCGGCGCACCTGAATTCTCACAAAAGATGAGAGTGTCGTAGCCTTCGACACCCATCCAACCCCGAAGCGCCCATTTGTAGTCGGCCTCCCGAAGTTCGGGATCTTTTCTCTCGACGAAAGGTGTATCGCCGCAAAAAATGGTTGCAGTAAGGAGGACCACCGGTTTCGACACGGTTGAAACTATATAATAACCTCCGACTCACTGACCGGATGAATCAAGGCGGCTAACTCCTGCGACGCCTGTTTCGCCGGCCTGGTTTCCTCCCTCAATTGGCTGAGACGTGCGCTCAGGATGCGTGGCAGCGCCCACACTGGCCCGATGAGACTGGCGAAGAGATATGAGCATGCCATTCCCATTGCGCCCCATCGTGGGACGAGGAGAACGCCGAAGAGGAGCATGAATGCATTCTCCAGTCCGATGATCCCCGTTACTACCCAGACGCGGTCGAGGCCCTCGAGCAGCACATAGTGATAATGCGTCCAGATGTTGAAGAAAAGGTAAATGGCCAGCACGCTCAAGAGTCCGGTTTCAATTCTTACATGAACGATCCGTGCCAACACAGATCCGCCACCCAGCAACAAGCTGACGGTTACCGTGCCCGCGACGGTCATCAGTGTTTTTTGGGTCTTCCGCGCAATTCGTCGAATCCACGCGAAGTCCTGCCTCGCAAGGGCGTCTGCAAATGAAGGCCACAACGGCTGAGTGACAATGCCGACGCCCGACGCGGCAAGCGAGACGCTCTTGTAGGTCAAGCCAAAGACATCCGTCGCATGAATGGTTGTCAAATGAGCCATAATGTAGGTCCCACCGGACTGTTCAATCATGCAGGCGGCTTCGATGAGCCAAAATGCAGTTCCTACACTTGCCATGGCGGCCGTCGAACGGCGAGTCATATGCGCCATTCCCTTCAGGAGATATGGCCGCCGATATACCAGTAGCGCTAAATTCACCAAACGGCTCAAGCCGGAGGCGCCATACAGGATCAAAATCACTTGCGTTATGGAGGGATGACCGTAGTAGCAAACCGGAACCAGCAGTCCTGCGCTCACCAGATTCGCCGCGCAGTTTCCCAGGTTGCTGAATCCTTGCTCCTGGTATCCTGCCAGAGTTGAATCCACCACGCTCAACACCACACTCGCCGCAATGACGATTAAACATACGTTGGCGGCATGAAAAATCTCTGCCCGGTCTGCTGCGAAGTTCGCTCCAAACAGCGTCGCCACCGGGACAAAATGCAGAGTGAGCCAAACTCCTGCGGCTCCCAGCACTGCGGCCCCAAGAACAAACGCGACGGCCGATGCCAGGATTCCCGATTGTTCGAACTGGTTGACTTCCGCGTGAGCCTTCGCAATCGATGCAGTGAGGCCAGGACCCGCTCCCATCTGCATGAGCGTGATCGTCGCCAGCGCGGCCGTCAACAAAAGATAGAGGGCGTATTGGTGAGGGCCGAGCGCATGGTAGACCAAGGGGATGGCCAGCCCCTGCAAGAGCAGGGAACTCAATTTGCTCAAGCCGCCGCTGATCATCGCCAGCTTTAGCAAGTGGCTGCGACGGGTGCCAGGATCGACCCCCTGCTGAGACCCCTTGATAAGCATTCGGAGATCAATCATGGTGTCTTGGTGGCGTCTAAGTCCAGCCGGCTAGATCAGATTCCCGCGCGGATTCGTCGCGAACGAGTCCAGCCCACGTCTGTTCAGAATCCAGGAGTGGCGCTAGCTTGCTCGACTTGCGCTCCAGCATCTGGCGCCAAGTTCAGACGCGCTTGCCCATACCACGTCGCAGTCTTCTTCAAGCCTTGCCGCAAATCGGTTCGCGCGTGGAAACCAAATTCATCAGCGGCTTTCTGGACGTCGAGCCTCCGGCGTGGCTGCCCATCCGGCTGCGATCGATTCCACGTTACCTCACCCTTGTACCCGACAAGATTTTGTATCTCATCGACGAGATCACGAATGCGGATTTCGCAGCCCGTGCCCAGGTTTACTGGGTCCTTCCCGTCGTAGCGCAACGTGGCGAGGACAATGCCCTCGGCAGCGTCTTCTACGTACAAGAATTCGCGACTCACTTCTCCTGTGCCCCAGACCTCGACGCAGGCGGCGCCCGTCTCCTTCGCTTCGACGAATTTGCGGATCAGAGCGGGAATGACATGGCTCGTTTCCGGATCAAAGTTGTCGCCGGGACCGTACAGGTTCGCTGGAATCAAGTAGATGCTGTTCAGGCCGTACTGCTCCCGGTAACCCACCGCCATGATCAAAAGCGCCTTTTTTGCGATCGCGTACGGAGCATTGGTCTCTTCCGGATAGCCATTCCAAAAATCGTCCTCCCGAAATGGCGTCGGAGTGTGCTTCGGATAGGAGCACGTCGTGCCCACAATCACGAGCTTCTCCAGGCGTTGGTAGCGCCGGGCCTCCTCTACAACATGTAAGCCCATCGCCATATTCTCGTAGAAGAACTTTCCTGGATTGCTGCGGTTCGCTCCGATCCCGCCCACTGTTGCAGCCAGGTGGATCAGGATATCGGGCTGCGTATCGTCGTACAAGCGGGCGACTTCCTCGCGCTGACAAAGATCGTATGCCCGCTTTCGGGGTACGAAAATGTCAGAGGCTCCGTGCTTCTCCAAACGGTCGACTACGAATCTGCCAAGGAACCCGCTGCCCCCTGTGACCGTAATCCTTTTTCCAATCAAAGATTCCATCAATCTCAATCCGCCATCCGGGCAATAGACTGGCGCTCGAAGTCGCCGCTCAGTCTCTCGTTCAAGAGCTTAACGTCCGCATCCACCATCAGCTTGACCAAACCTTCAAATTCCGTTTTCGCCCGCCAGCCTAATTTCGTTCGCGCTTTGGATGCATCTCCTTGCAGGATATCGACCTCTGCCGGCCGCAGATAGCGCGGATCGAGCGCGACGTATTTTTGCCAGTCCAATCCGACATGCGAAAACGCCAACTCCGCGAACTCCCTGACCGAATGCGTCTCGCCAGTCGCAACCACGTAGTCGTCGGCACAGTCCTGTTGCAGCATCATCCACATCGCTTCGACGTAATCGGGGGCATATCCCCAGTCTCTCCTCGCGTCCAGATTGCCCAGGTAGAGTTTGTCTTGCAATCCAGCCTGGATCCGGGCAACCGCCCGGGTGATTTTCCTCGTAACAAATGTTTCGCCGCGTCGAGGGGATTCGTGATTGAACAGAATGCCGTTGCTGGCGAACAGCCCGAAGGCCTCGCGGTAATTTACCGTTGACCAGTAGGAATACAGCTTCGCGCACCCATACGGGCTTCGCGGGCGAAATGGAGTACTTTCGCGCTGCGGTACCTCCGGAGTATTGCCAAAGATTTCGCTGCTCGCCGCGTTATAAAACTTGGTCGAAATCCCCGCCTGCCGAATGGCTTCCAGCAACCGGGTTGTGCCCAGTCCCGTCACGTCCCCCGTATATTCCGGAATATCGAAACTGACACGAACGTGGCTTTGTGCCCCGAGGTGATAGACCTCATCCGGCCGGATCGTAAGCAGCAGCCGAATCAGGCTGGAGGAATCGTTGAGGTCGCCAAAATGCAGGAACAGCCTTGCCTTTCGATCATGAAGATCAGGCAGGATGCCATCAATGCGTTCTGTATTGAAACTGCTGGAACGCCGCTTGATTCCATGAACCTCGTATCCTTTCGAAAGCAACAGCTCCGCCAGGTACGAACCATCCTGCCCGGTGATACCCGTGATCAACGCTTTACGCGGCATTCTTCCTCTGGAGTCCTTTGAAGATCATTGCAGCTGAATTCGCTTCCCTTCGTCGTCTACGTGAGCGCCGTCCGTCTTATTCGTCGCGTTCTTCGCTCTTCAATGTCGTCTCGTCAGCGGATTCGCACGACCAAGATTCGTCGCGGTTCGCCACCGTTCTTTTCCCGTTTTGCGAAAACTTCGGGATCGATGCCATCACCGTCCTGAAGACTCCAGTCGCAAACACTTTGCGTGGATCATCCATCGCCACGTTTTCCCATCGCACCTTGGCGGCGATCCATATCATGGTGCCTACAACACCGAGCAGCGTACCGATCATCACTATGATGGAGCGCGGAGGAAAGGATTTTTTCGTCGGCACGATCGCCGGATCAAGCACCTTGACCGAGGGAATTTCCTTCGCTTCCTGGACCTTCGCCAATTCATATTGCTGTGTCAGCAGCTCGAACACGGTTTCCTGGATCTTCGTCTGCCGGAACAGATCCGCATAGGTTACCCCCAAGAGCGGCAGGCGCCGGATCGACGGATACAAGGACTTGTCATTCATCAACTCCTCCTGAGTCCCCGAACCGCCTACTTCATTCAATTTCTTTTGCAACTCCCGCACCCGGGCCTCGGCCGCGCGTACTCGAACATTGCCGTCGGCGTAGATCTGTTGCAGGCTGCTGAGCTCTGCCTGCGAAGCAATCAATTCTCCCTGCAATGTCGCTGCAGCCTCCACCATCGCTCGTCCCTGAGCTGGGATGTCGATGGCCGTGTTCTTGCTCGCAAAGGCACTAAAGTTATTGGCCGCGGTATCCAATTCCGTTTTTACTTGTTTGAGCCGTTCCTCGAGAAAAACGCGCTCGCGCCGCGCGGACGAAGTGCTGAGTTGTGCTACCAGGCGGTCCAACTCCGTCACATAAGCGTCGGCCATCGCGGCGGCTAACTTGGGATCGTGATCCCAGACCACAATCGTGATGATGCCGCTCTTGCGATCTTCCGAAACATACGTTCGGGCGCCCAGAATGCCTCTCGCATCCTCTATTTTGGGGCTGCCGTACACCGTGGTCAGGTGAAACTTCTCGATGACGCGATCCTGAACGGTGTCACTGCCTAGCAGGCCAATAAACAAGGCGCCGGAGCTCTTGATTCCTAACAAATCCCCGGCGATCCCGCCGAGAGCGGCTCCCGAGCCACCACGCGCACTCATGGCTGCAAGAAGGCCCAGGCTTGAGTTCGACTGTGAGTCGGGCGGCATGAGGCGAGTCGCCGCCTGATACCGCACCGGGATCAGAAGCGCAATGACCACACTCGCCAAAGCTGCGTAGAGCCCAGCTCGCAGAAGAATACGGCGATGCTCCCAAAAGAGCTCCAGATAGGGCAGCAGCAACCCGTGTTGCCTCTTGGGAGGCTCAGGCTCCGCCAACAAGGGTAAGTCGGAAGGAATATTTCCCGGCTCGTCTTGAATCGTCTTCCGCGTGCGAAGCTCTAGTGCCGAGCTCAACTGGGATCTCCTGGGGCCGTCCACGAATCACTCATCCGCCGAGACTCGTCGATCATGCCCTCCATACTTCCGGTTGCGCCTGTCACGAACCGCCCGAGTGACACCCGGTCGCAGCGGCGCGTAGCGAAAGGTCCCAATCGACGAATTGAGCACTCAGTCATCCTCATCGCGAGCGCCCCTGCGGCCAGAATCCGATTTCAAACGACGCTACCACATTGTTCTGACGACTGGCCGCCAACAAAGGAATTTGCCAACTTTCGTATTGTAAATTGCCTGTAAAGCGAAAACGTGACTCTGTAAAAATGTCCGCGATCACGCCCACATCGTTCTGGGTTCCACCTTGCGGAAGATACTGGGCGTCGATCTTTCGGTGTCTGAGCTCAACCCCGATTTTTTTCCGCGGGTCCAACCAATAGTTGGTTCGGATCAGTTCGCCTTGCGATGCTCGTCCCATCCATGTCCCGATCAAGTAGCCGTCGTTGTTGTATCCCGAGTTGTACTGACCGTTGGTATAGAAACAGGTGGTGCAAAAGCTACCTCTCGTCGGGCTGGTATAGCCGCCTTCCACCCTCAAGTCGAATTTGTTTGCCCGGGGCACCTTGGCGAGATAGAGCCCGCCCTGCCATATCGACTTCGGGGCTTCGTTGATGGGCGAAATCTCATCCTCCGTAAAGCCCTCGCCATACACGCTTAACCAGTTCCGTAGTTTCGGAATTCGATAGCTGAAATCGATGGCTGAACGCCCATCCCCCAACAGGTCGCCGTCCACGCGTATTCCGAATGTGCTTTGCAGGAACGTCTTGATCGTAAGCGGATTGCCGGGTCCTCCATAGATCGTCGTTTTCGACATGGTGAACTCGAAGTTTTCGGTGAACTTGAAGCTGACCTTTTCGCCACTGAGAAACGGTTGGGGATGGAGGGCCTGACCGTATTGTCCAAAGGGTGTGGGATTGGTGGTGCCGGAATAAAGCGTGGTCTGAAACTCCGTTCCCGACAGCTGTCCTATAAAAGCCGACAGGCGCATCTCTCCGAGATAACCGAAAATCCAAGGCAATCGAAAAGGGGCCACCCGATCGATGCTGAACATATTGTTGAGCGGGGCAACGTTATTCGTAAACAGCATGGTCCCGCCTTCACTGGGTCCCCACCACAAGCTGCGCTTGCCATACGAGAGCTGCCAATTAGCCAGATTCATCCCCACGTAGGCGTCCAGGAGTTGAAACCGGCTGATCGCCGCCACCGGGAGCGCCGGAGAATTCGGCCATGAATCTATGGTGTGAAAAAAATTCAGTTCTGCGATCGAAGGGGCCGGAGCCGAGGGTGCCGACTGATACTCTCCGCGCGCGTAGACTACAAACGGTCCCGCTGTGCTCCACCCAGACCCGCCGGCAACAGCATTGAAACCTTCTTCGGAGGGCCGACCGTCGTCGTTTAGTACGGTCTGGCCGAAATGGAAATTGTCGGTCAACGGCCTCCCCGAGATTCCAAGCGCTCGCGAATAAACGGACTCGAGTTGGGCATCCAGATTGCGCTCTCCTCCCACCAGTTCGGAGTCATGAGCAAACTCTTCCGAAAGCACACTATAGAGCTTCTGAACTTCCAACGGGCCGTCTGTTTCAGGTTGCCGCTCCGACGCTTCCAGCAGGAGTCGGGCGCATTCAAGCCGAGTCCACGGACGAATTCCCAGGGTTACGGTCTTAAAGTAGCCCAAGGCCGCCAGTCGCTCCATCGCCGGGTAGATCCAGCTGTCCAAAGGCACATACGGCGATCCCATGTACGCAGGAGAATGCGCCTTATTCCCCTCTTCCACCCATTCGCGCGGCGAGGCCCACGAACTGCCCCGCAGTGCGGGATCATGGCGGCGACTGTAAACGCTCTGCGCGATGAGATATCCGAGCACGCTGCCCACGAAGACATCCGACGGGAAGTGTTGGCGCCCATGCACTCGCGCAAAACTCACTGCGGAAGCCAGCCCATAGGACACTATTTTCGGAAGCGCCCCGGGGTACTCGTGAGCGATCACGCCTGCGACCGCCCATGCCGCGGCCGCATGTTCCGAGGGAAAGGAAGTGTCCGCCTGAAAGAACGCGCCGCTCCCGTTGCCCTGATAAGGTCGCTCCCGACCGAAGGAGTATTTCATGGCCTCGATTGGGATCAGGCTGTCTATCGCCGCCTCTCCTGCCAGCCAACCGGTTTCGCGCCAATGTTCGTTGTGGGTAGGAAAGCTCATCAGATACATGCCCGCGCCGAGACCAGCGAGGCTGCCAATGCCAACATTCGAGATCGTCTGGTAGTGGCTAATCGTAGAGGGGTTCGTCGATAGCGATGCGCTGTACTGCCGGTCTGTAACAAAGAGGCCCGCCGTGATTCCCGCCAGAGGCACCAGCCATTTCGTATCTACCAGTCGAATGCGCGCCGGACTCGTCCAGATCTGCTTCTGGTCCTGCGCAAAGTCCGCGACCGGACCTCCCAAGAACCTGTGCGAGGCGCTTTCCGACGGAGCGGTCGCCGCCGGTGCCAGCGCCGTGTCGGATTTTTTCGGTCCGGAGCAATCGCTTGCGCCGCTGATTTCGGTCTCCTTCGCGGAATCCTGAGAATGCGCGTCAGATATCCCGAAAAAAAACATGGCAGTACTCAACAGCCCGGCCAGCAGTCGAGTATGAGGTTGCAACTCTCTGGTCCCCACGTCTACGGATGGATGTAGGCAACAGTCAGCGCCACAGAAGATGCGACTTGCGCCGCTTGCAGAAGCGCCGTCCAATTGCGGCTGCCAATCTTAGGCGCCTTTTCCGGCACAATGATCGAATCGCCCGGCTTCAACACGGCACTCATCGGATCCCCGGACCAGAACCCGGAGTTGTTCTTCGCCGACAGTACCGACCCGTCGGCGCGGACTACAAATACTGCACTCTTGTCGGCAATTTGCGTCAATCCTCCCGACTGGCTCAAATACCACTTGGCGCTCCTTCCCGGGAGATAACTTACAGCCGTCGGATTGAAAACTTGCCCACTCACCAGGACATAGTTCGCTTTCTTCGGAACGATCAGTTCATCCCCGTCTCGCAGCGCTACATCGGCGACGCTGTTTGTGAATTTGGCCAGGGTTTTCATGTTCGAGGGAAGGTGAATCACCACTCGTCCAATGGGCGGCGTAGCCTCCAGTTGTTGCAGCGTCGTTTCCGTCTGTGCAATCGCCGCAAGTTTTGCATTTTTCTGATCCGCATCGGTCTCGGGCAACAGTTTCAAATTGCTTTGTTCCTTCTTGACGCGGTTTACCAGTTCGAGTGTGGGACGTCATTTCCAACTCGCGAACTTCGCGGCGAATCAACACTGCGCCGTACGGATAGGCTTGTTCCGTGAAGCCGCCGCAACGATGGAGCACAGAACTGATCCGTTCGCCCGGCTCAATCCCGTAGCCCGCAGGATGCTGAACTTCACCTCGTACCGAGACGGAAGCCCCAAGTCGTTCCATTGCGCGATTTGCCGGACCGTCAGCACGTCCCCATTACGCAGCGACACATCCTCACTCGAATCCCCCGACAACACAGCGGCAGTTTCACTTCGAGGCGCTGGCTGGAAGCCGGCTCAGTGCTCGCGGCAAAGCGCGTCAAGTCGGCCGTGTCCGGATACGCCGCTCTCGTCAGCCCCCCGGCCACCCTTACGAGTCTGCCACCCGCATATTCGTGGGCAGGGGATAACGACCGGGCTTCGCGACCTCGCCCTTGATATACACCGTTGGTGTTTCCACCTGAGCCAGATTTCGATGGACTAAGCAGCCGGTCCCGAGACTGAAGAAGAAGATTATCGACGGGATTGCCCTCCAGCGCCTGCCGCAAATCCACACTCAAAATCCGCATGGTCCCGTCGCTCTCAGTTCGAAACAACTGCGCCGAATCCAGCGATGCATCGGCCGTCACACCGCCGGACAGGTAGATTGCGTCTCGCAAGTGCGCCTGGCCCGACGTGTCGGTACTTTCCCAGGGGCGCGGACTTCTCCGCCCACCCACACATCCGGGGCGGGCTCAAAATCGAAACGGCTGAAGATCCGCACCGTGTCGAGAGGTTTCAAAACCGGCGCCGAAGCCGGGTCCAGCTAGTGCTGCTGAGAGATCAACGCTCTCTACACTGGGATGGAAATCCGGCTTGTTCAAACGGACAATTTCCGCATAGTGCGCCGCTGGCTCGGGCAGCAGGTCGCCATAGGAGAATCAGATCCGTGAGCTTCATCCCGCTCTTGTACGAATAACGGCCCGGCCGCAGATTACGTGGCCTTGCAGGTAAATCGCATCTTCGATTGTAGTTGAGCGATTGGGAAGATATGGACTTGTCGCCATCGTGAATCTTGAAGGCCTCGAGTTGCTTGTTGAGTTGCTTTACGTCTGTCGTCGAAGTCAGATCCAGGGTCAGCATACGTCCGCTTTTCATGGGCTTCAAGCCGCTGGACCTCAATATGGTGGAGCGCCGCCGAGGGCAAAATACCGCCCGCCAGTTCGAGGACTTCCGCGAGAGAAGTTTCATTCAGCAGTTCATAGATTGCCGGCCGCCGTACCATACCCTCAACCGTGAGTTGCGGTCCAATCGGCGGTATGAGAAGCGTGTCTCCATTTTCCAGCCGCTGCAAATCGCGCGCGGATGCCGTGCAGCAACAAATCGTAGCGCGTCAACTTCCTGAGACCATTGATTACCGCGATACGTGTTTGAGGGCGCGCAGCGAGCCTCGTCCCGTCACTCCTCCGGCGGCGAAGAGGGCATTCAGACGGCGTTGACAGTGAGCTGATATCGTACGCCGCCGGTTGCAGCGACTTCTCCGACCACATAAACCCGCACTGTCCTAAGCCTGTGAAAGCGACACATCGGCGGAAATGCTGTTGAATTGCGTCCGAAGAGCGTGTTGAACTTCCAGTTGCACATCGCTGAGGGTCTTGCCTGTCACCAGCACGGGCCCGTCTCCGGAAGCGCGATTCTTCCTTCCCGATCGACAACCGCACCAGGCGTTGCGAAACACTGCCCCAAAGATCGATCGACAAGCTGTCGCCCGTGCCCACCACATAGTCCGGACCCACCGGCAGATCCATGGGGATCACGTCCGGCTGGTTGATGGTATTGCGGAATATTTCCGAGCCAAACCGCTCGGCTGGGCGCTGCCAGGCCGCAGCTTGAACGTACATGTCGTACAGAGATGGGATATCGGAATACGGATTGGCGCGGTGAACCATTTTGACCGGCGTCACGTCTTCCTCTTCGTACACTTGGTTCTTGCTTCGCTTCGGGCGCGCCAACTGGGACGGGGAGGACTCTCGCGAACTGCTTCGGTCGGCCTCTGAGGCCGTTTCTCGCGGCAAACTCAATCCGTTCGGCGTCGACGGGATCGAAGGCGGATAGGCAGAATAATCCGAACCAGCTTTGGGCGAACTCGAGGCCAGTTCGATTTCCGGTGATGACATCCGCCCGCGAGGCACTGTTTCTTGCTCGTCGGGATTCGACTGCGTCCGAAGGGTTCGAGGTGAATTCGGAGAGTAGGATGGCGAACCGTCTCCAGGCATTGTGCCTGGATTCTCATCCGGAGTTGGAGCTTGATTCGATGGGGGACGGTTCGAGCGCCGGTTCGATGTCGTTCCTTGCTTTTCGCAATCCTCGTCCTGCCGCGGATCACACGTCGTCGTGCGTTCCAGGTCCTGATTGTTAGTGCCACCCTTCTTGGACTGCGTCGGTTCGCTGTCTTCCTGCGATTCGATCTGAACCAGCCGGCGGGCTCGCTCTTTCAGAAGAAGGTCTTCCTGTTTTCCAAAACTCGAATCGGGATTGGGGGATGGCGTGAAATAGCCGTAGCGCTGCAACAGTCGAGTTGCCACGGCTCGAAATGCCAGGTCCCGATTGAGGCGGTCAAATACTGCATCGTCGGTCAATCTCGAATCTTCGACCACCTGTCCGCTGTCCGTAGCTTCTTTGGCGATCCAGCGCTTCAGTTCCACCAGAAGTCCCGCATCTTTCACGAGAACCTCTTTGATCTGAACGGCGGAGGCCGCAACGCGATCGAGGTTTTCTTTCCCCAGACCCGACGTTTCATACGAGGGATTCCTGCGCGCGTCGTCTCGCACCGGGCGCGATCCGTCGATGGCCTGACCGTATCCAACGTGGCTGAGGAGGAGCAATGCGATGCAGCTTGCCCCGCCTTCAAGAAATCTCTTAATGTTCCTGTGGGTGATTTTCATCATGGTTTCCGGCGGACTCAGTTTCGGGATTGCAGGCTTCAATGGACGGGGACTACGATTCGGCTCAGGCCACCAACTCGACATCGGCCTCATCGACTTCGACCGCCACCGAGCGCATGATCAGATCGAGCGAGACAACGACTCGGCACTTTTCCTTGCTCCGGCGGATGATACCTTCCAGCCCTTGCAGTGGACCGCTGCGGACCCGGACGCGGCGCCCGGCACATAGATAGGGATGAGGTTCGATCGTGCCCGATCCAAATTGCCGGTTTCTCAAACACTCAATCTCCTGTTCCGGCAAAGCTGCCGGTTGGCCGTTGAAAGTCACCAACCGAACCACTCCCGGAACCTGCAATACCTGCAGCTTGTCCCGAAGTGCGATGCGTACGAAAACATATCCAGGAAATAACGCCAACTCCAATTCTTTGCGACGGTCTTTCCATCGCCGTACCGACCGGTAAAGAGGCAGAAAACAGGAAATCTGGCGTCGTTCAAATTGCTCGGCAACGCGCTTCTCGTGTCGAGGGCAGGTGTAAAGTGCGTACCAATTGCCTTCGAGGCGCCAGCCACTATTGCGGCCTGCCGGTTCCGTATTCGTTTGCGCATCCATGTCCGATAGATAGAGCTCCGCCGCCTCACTTACGGCGCGAGTTGCAAGCTAAAGCATTTTATTTCAACATCATGGAGCTAATCTCGCTGTTCTTCATCAGGGTTTCGAAGCGCAATCCCTGATGCGTTTGGAACGACGCTAACTGCAGCACTTGCGAGCTAGCTCCGCTACTTCTGGAACCCGTCCCGCAAACCTTAGTTTCGCGCTGCTCCGACCAGCACCGGACGCTCACGCACAGCGTTCAAGATGCCGGCTTCGGAACTTTCCAACGGCTTAGTTCGAATGTCGACGATTGCCCAATAAAAGATCCCCGTGTTCTGCTCCGGAGCCAACGCCAGTATCCTCATGTGGGGATACCGGCCGAGGAGGAAGCCACACTGCCCAAGGCGCTTCTCCGGTTCATCCATCGACAAAATGAGGACGTCCGGTTGTGTTTGTTCCACGATTTCGGTGAGGTCACCCCCGTCCGCCACCTCCCCGACAATCTCAATGTCGGGCTGGTCGGAAATAGTGGCCATTACGAGTTCCCGCATCAGGCGGGGTCGATTTGCAACCAACACTCGGACTCGTTTCACGGAATTTCTCCGATGCTAAACGTAAGCCGAGAAGTATCGCTTCCATGGCCCGTATCTGCAAGGTTCAAAAGGGATCTATGCGGAAACCTGTCTTGCCAGACTTTGCGGCTCCGAACCTGTTATCGAGGTACCAAAATAGTACTGCAAAAGTACTGGCCAGTACCAAAGTCCTAACCACCTCCTCACAGGCCAGTTCATCCGGGCTTCAGGTCTTCGGCTTGACACTCCGTACCGACCTTGTACACTTAATAACCTCTATTCCTCAGGCCGAACAGCTGGTGGGTTCTTGTTTTTCTTTTGTTTCGGACCATTTTTGCACAACTTTTTGTCGCGATCGGAGTTTGCTGGAAGGACACTGAATCTGTGGTGGATCAATTGCGGTTGCGGGAGGCGCTCAGCGATCCGAACTCGTAAGAGATTCTATTTCAACGAATCGTAGTCCAACGAATCGTTAGGGACGAAATTGGACATGGGAAGTGTTAGGGGGCACGACCCGAGTCTTCAACCCATCACCCGCGCCACGGTGATCACGAGGAATACCGATGGAGTCGAAAGCGATCGCTGAAGTTTTTCTCCTTGCTGAAAATCGGCTGCTCCGCGAAGCCCTCATTCGGATCTTAACCAAGAAAAGTGATATCCGTGTGGTCGGGGCTGCCCCTTATTCGCCGACTGCGCAGGAACAAATCGTTGCCGCTCGCCCCAATATTGTTCTCCTCGATTCCGTTGGGCCGGTTTTTTCCGAGGCTCGTCTGGTTTCCAACCTCCACGCCTCGCTCCCCGGTGTACGGATTGCGATGATTGACATGGACTTGGATCAGCGCACCTTCTTGAGGGCCGTCCGCGAGGGCGTGGTTGGATACATCTTGAAAGACGCCTCTGCTGCGGAAGTCGCAGGCATGATCCGTGCCGTGGCCTCAGGAGAGGCCGTTTGCCCTCCCGTGCTTTCCATGACTCTTTTCAGTGTGGTCCAAGGTCGTCTTGTCCCCGGGCCGACAGCCCAGGCGCTGAGCCGCCGGGAGCAAGGCCTGGTCGCTTTGCTACGCGAGCGCCTCACCAACAAGGAGATCGCGGCACGGCTCAACCTCTCGGAACAGACTGTGAAGAATCATGTGCACCGCATTCTGCGAAAGGTCGGTGCCCCGGATCGCCTCGCTATCATCAGCCGCTATGACTGGGACCGCTTTGGGGAAGAGGAAGATAAGGAGACTAAGGAGCGGCTGGCCGGCTAACCCTAATTCCACGCGCCCCACCAGGTACGACCGTCGTTTCATCACAGCTCCCTCTGGCTAACCGATTGCCGGTGTAGTTGCGGTTTCCCTAGGGAGCTCCTCCAACCTTGAAGTCCTCCTGCAGCGCAGCGGTTATCGTGATCGCGAGACACCCGCTTGGATCATGACGCTTAGGTTCACGCTCCCGGTAAGCCCGGGCGCCCCAGGGTCGGTTCCGCGAATGCTTTGGTTGCCAGGCGTCATCAACGTAACCCCGTTCGTGAATGTATGGGAGCCTGCGTCACTCGCCGTAAAATAATAATCCGCTGGGAGTATCGCGGCGCTGTCGGAACTGGTGAAGTGGACCGGACTGTTAATCACCGTGTCCCGGCGTCTTCCGACCATCGCCGTGACCGTGATCGTGAAGGGTAAGCCTGCCACGGTGCTCGGAGGAGCGGTAATTTGGAAGGTCGCGGGTGTGCCGCAGCTGAGCGCAGCCAATCCCGCCAGAACGATGCTGAACATCCATTGTCGCGACCGCGGCAGTACGGCGCGTGCTCCACGACAGTTGGGCTTGCCGAAACGCCTGCCATCGAAGGTTGAGTAGCTACAGTCTCGGCCATGAACCAGATCCTCCCGCTTAGCCGCGCCGGTTCCGATCGCGTCGGTGGGTACACACGCTTTGCGTCTCACTCCTATTTTGAGCCTCCTTCGCGCGGCTTGCCTAAACGAATATTGATTCCAGCAATCGGTCCATAAACATTGATCCCATAGTTCGGATACTTCGGCTCGGACAAATAAAGATTGGAGATATGCATGTAGTTCACGCCAGCTGAGATGGAATAGCGCGGATTGAAGTTGTATCGGATTCCACTCCCCAGGTTGAGCGTGAAGGTGAAGTCCTCTCCCTGCGCGAAGAGTACCCCCAAGGGTTCCTGAGCGTCGATATCGCCGAGGCCGAGGCGTCCATCGAAGTACGGAGCTATTCTCCACCGAGGCTGCACAAAGTTGCGTCGAATCCCCATGATGTACGCCCAGTATCGGCTCTCCGGCCCGCGCGGAATGACTACGAGTGCTCCGCTGAACGAGAGATCCCAGTTGCCACGCAAAATCGACGGGCCGCGTACACTGTCCAATTGCCATCGCACCGAGGCGATCATGGGTACCAGCGTGTAGTTCAGCGGAGTCTTGTTATACCCGTCTCCCAGGAGGAAATCGAAAGCGAACGGAATATTGACCGGTAGCCATCCCGACTCCAGTGAGAATTCGACTTTATTTTTGTAATAGATACGTTCATTAAAATCTGGGACCTGGGTAACGGCTCCAGTGCGATTCGAAGATTCGTTTTTCGAGGTCTGCGCGATCAATTCAGAGGCTTGGGTCAGAAACGCTAATACCGCCGTAAATAGGACTAACCTGCCTGCTCTCATTGGGTCCTGTCCCTGATCGTATCGAAAGTGAATCACGGATTCTGTCTGGTACGAGATCAACCCAGCTTTTTCTCTTAATTTCCCAAACACAGGCCTCGTATCGTCTGGCTCGTCCGCGACACTCGGACCTGAGTTTCATCGCGAGCACCCCTACAGGTCAATCAGACCTTGCCGTCTCAGCGACTCTCGTAAGCTCGAACATACCACTGCGGAATACATGCGCGATTCCAGCCGGTGTTGCCTTTTGAAGCTCTCCTCGCGCGGCCTCTCCCCCGATGTATACTTTTGCGTTTCCGCGAGTTCGATCAGCTCGCGCTGTAAACCGCCCTCACCCCGAGCTAAGGAGATTTCGCCATGCAGAGTCGCATCACCGGCACTACCATGCCTGTCCTGGAGTTTGCTTTGGACCCCAATGAGTCCATTATTTCCGAAGCTGGAGAACTGTCTTGGATGAGCAGCTCGATTCAGATGACCACGCACACCCAGTTTGGCGGTGGCGGAGGCCTGTTTGGCGTGCTCAAGCGGGTGGCAGGCGGAGGTTCCATTTTTATGACGGAATACCGCGCCGTCAGCGCCGCCGGTGAACTCGCCTTTGCCACGAAACTTCCCGGTCATATCGTCCCGGTAGAGGTTTCGTCCGGACACGAGTACATGATTCATCGCCAGGGTTTCCTCTGCGCCACCTCCCAGGTTCAGATCGGCGTCGGATTTCAGCAGTCGCTCGGCGCTGGAGTTTTCGGTGGTGACGGATTTCTGCTGCAGAAGGTCAGCGGACAGGGAACCGCTTGGCTCGAACTCTCCGGCGAATTGGTTGTGCGGGATCTTCAACCCGGCGAAACGCTGCGCGTTCATCCCGGGCACGTCGGCGCGTTTCAGTCCGGCGTCTCGTTTCAGATCACGACAGTCCCGGGCATCAAGAACATGATCTTCGGCGGCGATGGAATTTTCCTCGCGGCCCTCACCGGCCCCGGGCGAATCTGGCTACAGACGCTGCCCATTGCCCGTCTCGCACACGCGCTTGAGCGATATTTGCCCCGCGAACCTTCGAGGCAGGCCGTGGAAGGCGGAGTCGTCGGCGGCATCGTCGGCTCCATCCTCGACAACATCAAATGACAGCGCACCGATCTCCGACTCAAGCATCAACGAAATCGGCGCGTTCATCCTGGCAGGACCATGATTTGCGACGGAAAGCCGGTTCTTTCCACTGCCGGCGGACCGTGCACGACCGAGAGAACTTCGGCGCCGGCCTTCTATCACAACTAGTTCGTAACCACCCAATTCAGCGACATTGCTCCTGGGGTTATGGCGGTGGTCGCGCACTGAATGAAGTTCACGCTTCCATCGGTCAGCCATGCGTTGACCATAACCGGATTGCTTCCGTATCCCGCCACGCCGACCGGACTCGTGGCCATACTCCATGTCATATGCATGGATGGCGTGACGCCCGAAGCAGGCACTGTTACGGTTGACGAGCAAGCGCTTGCGCCCAGGGCTCCGGTCGGCATCGCCGTGATTCCCGTTGCTACCGGGCCACACCCTTTACCGTCCGCTCTCGCATAGGTTCCGGCCGTGCACCCCACAACTTTGAGACCCGTTCTGGTACTGATCGTTCCGCTGGTCTGATAGACCCCGGCATATTCGAATGTGGTGCCCAGCCAGGTTCCAGCGAATGGACCCGAAACATTCGTCCCCGGCTGATAGTCCTTCACATATACCCGCTGGCAACAGTTCGCAGACCCCGTGGCCCTCACGATGGGAGTTGGCTCCTGGGGCGTGAAAACCGTTCCGGTGATGCTGATGCTATTGGAATTGTTTTCCTTGCTGGAACCTTCCGCGATGAACTCCGTGCGAGCCGAAGCCCCATGCTCGTAAAAGAATCCGCCCATGATATTTACCGTGCAGGACGAGCATAAGGGGCCGATGGTTATAAAGTCGGCGGCCGTAGCATGGTTGGGATTCTCAAAGTGGTCCGCGATGAGATCCAGAAGCCCTATCCCGGGTCCATCGATCGTTATGCCGCATTGATCGAATGAAGTCCCATAGAACTTAACATCACCAATCGTGCGGATGTCTACGCACACAGTGGAATAGGAAGTCCTCGTGACATTGGCGACCTGCCCGCCCACAAAGGTGATGTTCTCTCCAAATCCCGACGTTCCCAAGGGCACGTAGATGTTTCGATCGCCCCCGTTCGGGCCGTTGTCGTGGATGTCGTTATTGATGAACGTGTCGATGTAGGAGTTGTTCCCGAACTGCAAACCGACACCGAAATTTGAAATGTTGTTAAACGCGAACGTTCCGTTGATCGTACTGTTGGCTGTGGTCGGGCCGCCCACAAGCAAGCCCACCGTTGCAGTCGTATTTCCCGGACCCGCGAGAGTGCAACCATTCATTTGCGCGCCAAGACTCTCCGCAATCGTCACTGCTACGCCCGTAGTTGCCTTGTAACTCAGGACCGTTGGACCTGTGATCGTGCCGATCGATCCAGCGCTTCCCGCATCACAATCCAGAGTGATCGGCTTCGCATTGCCCACGATCACAATGGGCGTTGAGTATGGATAGATTCCCGCGGTCACGTGAATGTGCCCGCCGTACGGTAAAGCGGCGACTGCGGTATTGATCTGAGCTCCAATATCTCCGCCTCCCCACGCCAACGCGCAGGAACCGCCAACGTAGGTAACGTTATTAGGAGTACAGCCAGAGGTGCTTGGCGTATTCTGACAGAAAGCAGAACTCAAAAGCACAACGAGAATCAGGATAATTTTCATAGCATTGGTATATGATGCTGCGTCCCATCACTGCGTCGTCCACGAGAAGCGTTCACCTTTAGAATACGTCCCCGAACGCCAACCTGCGCCAAGCGGGCCCACCCTTTTCCCTGTGGTTCCTCGGGTTTGTGAATCGAAAGAAACTGGCTCTTGTCTGTAATCTTCAAGCGTACCCCTCAGTACCCAGTTAGGATTTCGGAGCGCCGCGGAACACGTCGCTCCCGCTGCCGGATATCTCAGGTAAACTGTCAGTGACCCTCATCATCCGTGCACCATGATCAACGGCAAACGCATCGCGGTCGTCATGCCCGCTTACAATGCGGAGAAGACGCTCCAGGTCACCGTCGGAGAGTTGCCCGATCTGGTGGACGTCTGCATTCTGGTCGACGACCACAGCTCCGATCAGACTGTCGATCTCGCCCGCCGCCTGGGCTTGTATCGTTTTCCAACACGATCGCAATTACGGGTACGGACGCAACCAGCAGACCTGCTATCGGGAGGCATTGGCCGCCGGTGCGGACGTCGTCATCATGCTGCATCCCGATTACCAGTACACGCCGCTGCTCATTACAGCGATGGCCAGCATGGTTGCCTACGACGTCTATGACGTTGTGCTGGGATCGCGCATCATCGGAGGCCGAGCCCTGCTCGGCGGCATGCCGATTTACAAATACATCGCCAACCGCTTGCTCACTGCCTTCGAAAATCTGTTTCTCGGCGTGAAGCTTTCCGAGTACCACACCGGATACCGCGCCTTCAGCCGCAAGGTCCTCACCGAACTGCCGCTGCTGGAGAATTCCGACGACTTCGTCTTCGACAACCAGATGCTCGCTCAATGCGTCCACTTCGGCTTCCGCATCGGAGAAGTTTCCTGTCCTACGAAGTATTTTGAAGAGGCTTCATCGATTAACTTTCGCCGCAGCGTGAAATACGGCTTCGGCGTTCTCGCCACGACGCTGCAGTTTGCGCTGCAACGCATCGGGGTGATTCATGTGCCGCGCTTTAGCGACAAAGGCCGCAAGCTGGAAGCGGGCGGCGAGAGCTACTACGCCGCGCGTACGGACGCGGTTCGTCCAGCGTAAGATCGTCCAGCTTAGGATCGTCCAGCTTTAGACCGTCCAGCGCTTCTCCTGTCGATGGCCGAATCTCCCCAAAATTCGCACCCAGCTTCATTGAGCGGCGGCGATTTTTCGGTTTCGCACCTAGGCCGGTTGGCGTTGTTGACAGCGTTTTCCTTCCTGGTGATGGGCTACCATCCGGGCCTTGAGGACGATGCCTTTTACCTGGCAGCGATCAAGCGCAACCTGAACCCGGCGCTGTTCCCGCACGACGCGGATTTCTTCCGCCTGCAGTTTCAGGCCACCATCTTCGACAAGCTCATCGCCTGGTCTGTTCGCCTGACCCACTTGCCCTTGGCATGGGCGCTGTTGCTTTGGCAGTTCGCCGCTGTCTTTTTGTTGCTCCACGGCTGCTGGCGGATCAGTCGCCGCTGCTTCTCCCGGGCGGAAGCGCATTGGGCTGCGGTTGCGACGATCGCCGTCTTGCTCACTCTGCCCGTCTCTGGCATTGCAATGACGTTAGCGGATCAGTATCTTCATCCGCGCACGCTGGCCACAGCAGCCATTCTCGCAGCCATCGTTGCGGTCATTGATCGCCGGCCTTGGCTCGCGGGCGTGCTCCTTGCGCTTGCCTTCTCGATTCACGCGATCATGGCGGCCTTCGGCGTCTCGTTTTGTGCGTTTCTATTTTGGAGCCTGCGAGCGCCGCAACCGAGACGATCGTCAGCGATGCCCATCGCGGCCGCTCTGCTTCCCTTGGGATGGATTTTCGAGCCCGCGTCCGATGCGTGGCGGCAGGCCGCCTCCACTCGGAGTTTTTACTTTCTCGGTCGATGGGAATGGTATGAGTGGCTGGGAGTCTTCGGTCCGCTCATCCTGCTGTATGTTCTGCGCCTGTTTTTGCGGCGTAATGTCCGAAACGACTCCGCCCTCCTGCCGCTCGCTTCCAGCCTCCTCTATTACGGCGTATTCCAAACCGTCGCCGGACTTCTCATCATGCTTCCGCCCAGCCTCGAGCGACTCCGGCCCTTTGAGCCGATGCGCTACCTGCACCTGCTCTACCTGTTGTTTTTCCTGATCGCAGGAGGCTTGCTCGGCAGCTACGTTCTCGACCGTAAGGTTTACCGCTGGCTGGTATTCTTCGTCCCTCTGAGTGCGGGAATGTTCTATGCGCAGCGGCAGATGTTTCCCGCGTCCGCGCATCTGGAGTTGCCCGGTGTTGCGCCACAGAATCCATGGCTGCAAGCTTTTGCCTGGATTCGTGAAAATACTCCCGTCGATAGCTTGTTCGCACTCGATCCTCACTACGTAACATTGCCGGGCGAGGATTATCACGGCTTCCGCGCGCTCGCCGAGCGTAGCGTGCTCGCTGACTACGACAAGGATGGCGGGATGGCCGCCCGCGTTCCGCGCCTCGCTCCGCGCTGGCTCAAGGAAGTGACCGCGCAAAACGGCTGGCAGAAATTCCAGTCCGTCAGACTTTCGAGCGCCTCAAGCGCGACTTCGGCGTGACCTGGGTCGTCGCTCGAACGCAACGATGCGAAGTCCCGAGCGCCAAATCCAGAAGGGAAGGCGATGACGTGCCCGTATCAGAACCGCCAACTGCAAGTCTGCCGTCTATACTAAGACCGTAGCGTCGGCGTTTCGTCCGGCTGTTGCGAGGGCGTCACCGTCTTGAGCACAGCGCACGAATGCATGCCGACAGAACTTTCCTCAACCAAACGCGTCCCACCTTACCTTTGGATGGTGATCGTCGCCCTCGCCGTTCGCCTTGCCGTCATCCCTTTCACCTATCACGAATGGATGGACCCTTTCGTCCTGGAGCATTGGGCGTTCGGCCTGATCGCGCGCTCCATCGCCTCCGGCCACGGCTTCGGCAGCCCCTTCGCCGACACCGGCCTCTCGGCTCTCTTGCCTCCGGTCTATTCCTACCTGCTCGCCGGCATTTTCAAAATCTTTGGCATCGAGACGCGGACTTCGGTGCTGGCCGCGCTCTCGCTCAACAGCGTGTTCTCCGCACTCACGTGCATTCCAGTATTCCTTCTCGCTCGCCAGGCCTTCGGCCAGCGTGTCGCGAAGTGGGCGGGCTGGGGATGGGCCTTCTCTCCCTATGGCGTTTACTACGGTGCCGACTGGGCATGGTCGACCTGCCTGGTCACGCTCGAACTCAGTTGTTTGTTTCTGTTTGCGTGGCGGCTGGAAGACTCCTCGCGTAAGCGTGACTGGATTCTCTTCGGCGCACTCTGTGGCGTCGCGGCACTCACCGAACCGGTCGTGATGGCCGTCCTTCCTCTGCTTGGGATCTGGACCCTCTACCGCCGCTACCGTCTGGCCCGCCCCTGGCGCGCGCAGATGATGGCAGTAGCCCTAGCAGGCGCTGCGACGCTGTCACCGTGGCTCGCCCGCAACTACATGCTGTTTCACAAATTCATTCCCGTGCGCAGCGGCTACGGGCTGGAACTCTACATCGGCAACAATGGATACTCGCAGCACTGGGTGAACCGCACTCTGCATCCCAACCATAGCGATGCCGAACTTTCCGAGTACGAGCGCGTCGGCGAGATCGCCTACATGGATCACAAGATGCAGCAGGCGAAGGACTACATCCGCAGCCATCCCGCCTGGTATGCGTGGATGACCTTTCGCCGCATCGTCTACATGTGGACCGGCTACTGGAGCTTCGACGCCGCCTATCTGAAAGACGAGCCGCTCGACCCGCCCAACATTTTCGTCAATACAACCATGTCGCTACTGGGGCTCTGGGGGCTGTCGCTCGTTTGGCGGCGCGATCGCTCACTGGCCGTTCGGTTTGCCATCGTGCTGCTTTTCTTTCCGCTGACCTATTACTTCTCGCATCCCGAGACATACTATTTTCGCCCGGTCGATCCGCTTATCGTGGTCTTGGCAGCAGTAGCCGTGGCTGGACGAAAGCAGCAAGGCGTTGCAGCGTAGCTCCGCCCGTCTCGGCGGCTGCCTCGGGAGCGTCCCGCCCGCGCGTGCTACATTGCGGCGTCTTATAACCGGGGTTAACATCTAACAGGCAATGGCGAACGCGACCTCGTTATCGATCAGCGCTCCGAGCCGCTTCACGATCGGGCTCAACGAGATCCTGAATTTTGCCTACGACGCCTTCTGCAGCAACAAGCTGCAATTCACACTCACCGCGCTCGCCATGGCCGTGGGCACGGCCTCGGTCATCCTCGTGGCTACGATCGGCCTTACCGGCAAGCAATACATCCTGCGCCAGCTGCAATCCATCGGCACCAACATGATCTATGCCGACTATCAGGGCGGAGCGCAGCGCATCGATTCCACGCCCGATCCCATGACCGTCGATGACGTGCAGGCAGTTCGCGAACAAGTCACCAGCGTGGTCGCCGCGTCACCCACGGTCGCACTGGGCGACCGAATCAGCGTGGGAGGTGGCAAGCAGAGTGACATCCTCGTGCTCGGCGTCGACCCCGCCTACCAGCGGGTGCGCAATCTGAAAGTGATTGCCGGACGCTTCTTCGACGCCGAAGACTCCTCCGGACGCAACAAGGTTGGCGTGATCACCGAAAAGCTGGCCCAGAAACTTTACGGCGCAACGCCGGTCGCCGTGGGCCAGATCATCAAGCTGAGTGGCGGTCTTCCGTTCACGATTGTCGGCGTGTTCAAGGAAAGTGTGGACACGTTCGGGCAGTCGGAGATTCAGGAAGACACCATGCTGATTCCTTACACGGTGAGCCGCTTCTTCACACCCACGGCTGCGGTGTACCAGATTTATTTTTCAGTGGCGACGGGACAGGACGTCGTGCCTGCGACCGCCGCCATCAAGCGCGTATTGCAATCGCGGCATCGCCCGGAGTCGGTGTACAGCGTGCAAAACCTGAACCAGTTGCTCACCGTGGCAGGAAAAGTTGCTGATGCGCTGACGCTGATTCTCATGCTCGTTTCGTTCGTCACGCTGCTGGTGAGCGGCATCGGCATCATGAACATCATGCTGGCGACGGTGACGTCGCGCATCCGCGAGATTGGAATTCGCAAGGCGATCGGCGCCACCAACCGTGCCATCCGCTTCCAGTTTCTGGCGGAAGCCATCCTGATCTCGCTGACCGGAGGCGTGGTCGGCATCGTGGCTGGGCTGGCGATTCCCTGGTCGGTACGCTTCCTCACGGACTACCGTGTGCCGGTTTCGGGTCTGTCGGCGATCATCGCCATCGTAGTCTCGTCGCTCGTTGGAATCATCTTCGGAACCGTGCCGGCCACCCGCGCCTCGCAGCTCGATCCCGTCGAAAGCCTGCGTTACGAATGACTTGCGGGCTCGTGCCCGAAGGTTCCATGGTTCCCGCAGGAACACCTTTCTTGCATATTTGTACGTACAGGGTTGTAACCAGAGCCTAAGTGTAGCGGAGGGCGAAGTTTATTCGGCGTCGGATTTTCCACTGGCGTGGAAGGCTTCTTTCGCCCCTCCGGGCCGGCTCATTTATGCAATGAGAGTCCCACGGCTTGCGCCGTGGGCTGCATTCTTGCGCCGCTTCGCGGCTTGGCGGGGGTCGTGCTTCGGAAGGGCCGCGGAGACATGTCGTGGCGACAAAAAAGGAGGCGCACCGGAGTGCGCCATGAAGAAGATCTGCAAGTCAGAAAAGAAGGTACACAGCCGAAATTTCGACTGTGTACCTTCTTCCTGGTTATTGTTTGTGTTTCGCTCGAGGTTTCACCGCGGCCGATTTTGGCATCGGCACTCCGCTGAGATCCCCCTGCTGCTCGAGTGATCCAAGGAATACTCGTGAGAGGGGAATGCTGTTATCAAAATCGAGCCAGTACAACAGGCCGCCATTGGCCTGATACATGACCAAAGCAAAACTCGCGAACTTTCCGGCGGGCGTGACCATGAGCGGATTGGGTGGCGTATTCCCGCCCCACATCGAGTAGCGTCCGGGATTGGCACCGTCCGCAAGCGGCGATCCTGAAAACACATTCCCCGTAGTTGTCGTGCTCAAAGACCACGTCTTGAACGGATCGCTGATGTCCCCGGTGAGATTCAACGCGCCGCTCGTCATCGATCCCTGCGCCAGCATGTCAAACTCGCAGGATCCGCAGTTGGTGAACAGGTTGAAATTCTGCCATCCGGCAACGTAGTTGTTCGCGAAGCTGGAAGTAGCAGTATCCGTCTGCGGAATCAAGACTCCCGTGCCGCCGGCGAGTGACCCGGAAGCAAGAACGCTCAAGTCGAGAACGAGAGCGCCTCCCCCACCGGTCGAGCTATTGGGATCGTTCAGATTCAGTCCAGGATCCGTCGCGTAGATCCCCAGAGTTGCAGTGTCTCCCAATCCCCCGGCGACCGACAGAGTCCCGTATCCATTCGCCAAGCTGGAAAATGAATAGGTGCCTGAAAACGCGGACGCCAAGCCCGTTACGACGGTGTTGTCCATTTCGTTGGCTTCTCCGACACCCGAGAAGTTGGCGGGGTCGGACGAGGTGTTGCTGGTGGATAGCTGGCCCACCACGGCATACTCGCTTTGGTCCGGATTGCCGGCAATGGCCAAGATGGACGTGCCCAGGGAAGCATTGGTGAAGGTGGTATTTCCCTGGCTGAAGACCGAGCCGACGGCGGCATCCGTTGCATCGACGTCGATGATGCGTATGGCCTTTTGGTTGACAATATAATAGCCCAGAGCGACCGGGCAGTGCGGTAAAACGATTGGGGAATCGTGATCGTGCCCCGCCCAAGAGAGTCAACCGGGGAAGGGCTGCGCTTGCGCTGAAGGCGAAGCCGGTGCGTGGTATGAAGCGTTGTCGTTAAATCAAGAACGCCGCTCGTGATAGAGGTGCCGCTGACAGTAGCACGCCTCCAAAAGCGAACGGAGATAGGGTCGGGTCCACTCCTGATACAACGAACGAATAGCCGCCGTCGAGCGTGCTCAATGGAGTCTGCAAGTCCATGCTTCCGCTGGAAGTTGCGGTGCCGTCGAACTCCATGATGCGCGCGTGATTGCTGTTCACAAACCCTACCGCGAAGGTTTCGGTGCCGTTGACGCCGATCTTCGAATTGCCCGTGACCAGCGTAAGTGTTCCGAACCCAGTGCTATCGACCGACAGTGCTCCGCCGGTGATGGAGGTTTTGGAGGCGCCTACTCCGTAGGCGCTGTTGGCATCGTTATAGTCTTCTTCTCCACCGATAACATTGCCCGCCGGGTCGATAGTGACCACGCCCGCGACTGCCAGGTAGTTAGTGGGGTTGGCCAGGGCAGTATCCAAATTATCCGCCCCGCTTGCGTAGAAGACGTAGTTGTTCGCGTTGGTGAGAGCGAAGTCGGCCGACGTGGCAACACCTGAGGCGGAAGCGACTACGTTGTAAGGTCCTCCCGCGGAAGTGTTAGCGGTGAGTACGGTGGCGGTGGCCACGCCGCTGGCGTTGGTCGATGCCGTCGTAATGTTGTTTCCGGTGTCGGCAAACGTGCCGCTCGCTCCGCTGCCCGGAGCGGTGAACGTGACGACCACGCCGCTCACCGGGTTCGAATGGCTGTCGAGAACCGTGGCCGCAAGAGTCTGCGTGAACGCGGTGGCGACTGCCGCGGTCTGCGTCGATCCGCCGGTTGCCGTGATTGCGGCTGGCGTTCCAGATAGGTTGCTGAGGCTGAAGTTGGCCGGGGACGGGACGCCAGAGACCGAAGCGGTGACCGTATAAGGTCCGCCCGCGGTGCTGTTCGCAGTGAATGCGACCGAGGTAGCTATGCCATTGGCGTCGGTTGTCGCGGTATTGACTCCGCCGCCGAATGTGCCGCTGGCGCCTGACGATGGAGCAGTGAAGGTCACTACTACGCCCTCGTTCGGAGTCGTGCCGGTCATGACCGTCGCGACCAGAGGAGCAGCAAAGGCAGTGCTGATCGCCGCACTCTGTCCTGATCCGCTCGTTGCAGTAATGGTTTCGATCGGAGTCGCAGAGTTGCTGAGGGTGAAGTTGGCCGGGGCCGATACGCCTGAGACCGAAGCCGCTACCGTGTAAGGCCCGCCCGCCGTCGCGTTCGCGGTGAATATGGCCGAAGTGGCTTTCCCATTGGCGTCGGTCGTCGCGGTAATCGCTCCGCCGGCGAACGTGCCACTAGCGCCCGAACCTGGGGCCGTGAAGGTCACGAGCGCGCCGCTCACCGGGTTCGAATGACTGTCGACTACCGTTGCTACAAGCGGGTTCGGGAATGCGGTACTTACAAGGACACTCTGACCAGAGCCGCTAGTCGCGGTGATCGTGGCCGGTGCACCGACGGTGTTCGTGAGACTGAAACTCGCTGACGTGGTCGCTCCGGGTGCCGTGGCGGTTACCGTGTAAGGCCCGCCGACGGTTGTATTCGCGCTAAAGACCGCCGAGGTGGCTTTGCCGCTGGCGTCGGTGGTCGCGGTGTTTGCGCCGCTCGCAAAGGTGCCGCTTGCTCCCGAGGACGGAGCCGCGAAGGTTACGGTTACGCCGGCCGTGGGCGTTCCGTTTGTGGTGACCGTGGCCACCAGGGGTGCTGTGAATGCCGCGCCGTCGGCGGCGCTCTGCCCGGTTCCGCTCGTGGCGGCGATCGCGACGGTTTGCGTCGTCGTGGTTTTCGTGCTCGAAGAGCCGCCACAGGCGGCCAGGAAACTCAGAGATAAGAAGAGAGCGGAGTGCACTGCGTACTTCAACTTCATTCGATTCATAGACCCTTTCCAAATTGCGCGCGGCCTTGTGGCCGACGCGTTCCGGTGCCTGCTGCGACGAGCGCGCATGGCCCGGTGATCAGCGGTTTGATCACGGTTCTCAAGCTGGTTTTGACTACCGATCCGACCTTGGCATCGACGTGCCGGCGCTTACCTGACTACTTGGGGGATGAGTTTTGGGAAAACTTCCAGTGGCTTAAGCCACTCCTGGGACTCTTGGGGAGGGCTTAATACTAACACCACCGTCTGACAGGTTGCAATTCGCTTGCCGCAGGCCGAATGTTGCCTCGATCCCCCGGAAGTCGCTGATCCTAAAGACTATGGTAGCTATTTCTCGCATTCGCGCCCGCTCGGCGGCAGAGCGGTGGCGCAACCGGAGTGCGTCCCGAGGGAAAACTGGATTCCAGTCTTCAGCCAGATCGCCCTGCTGCCCGGGCGTCACTGGGCGAGGCGTTCTTTTACCTGGCTTCTGAACTTCAGGTATTCAGGATCATTTTGTAGTTCAGGAATCAAATCGCCAAACAGCATCGCTGCCTCGTGGCGATCGAATGAGAGCTGCAAGTAGGCGAGCGCTTCCTGCCGTTTGCCCAATGCAGCGTAGGTCGTGGCGAGGGCATAGGCATTTCCCGAGCCGCGCTCGAACTGCTCCTTCTCAAGCGGCAGTTCGTTTTCGCGCATGCCCCGCAGGCCGTTGGCGGCGAATCCTTTTTCGCGGGCGTCGGCGAGAGCGAGTCCGTTTTCGTCATGCCGCAATTCGGCCACGCGCTTTCTCTCTATTAATGCTCGGGCATAATCTTTCTGCTCCCAGTAGATCCGGTCGAGGTAGTCGTGAGTGGAGGAAAGAGAAGGATCGGTGGTTTCCAACTGGGTGAGCTGCGCCAGGCCTTCATTCTTGCGGCCGGCCAGCCACAGAAGAAATCCCTTATCGGCCAGGATTGCGTTCGACGATGGATCCAGGCGGCGCGCCTGTTCCATCTGGTCGATGGCTTCAGGATAACGGTGCATGCCGAGAAGATAGGTTGCATACCAGTGATGGGCACGGACGAGGTTGGGATCTAACGCGAGCGCGCGATTGAATTCCCGCTCGGCGGTCGCTCCTTGCCAGGACCACCAGAAGGTCGCAAATGCTAACGAGATGTGAGCTTCGGCCGAGGTGTCGTCGAGTTCAACCGCCCGCTGCGCCGCAGAGAGAGCACGCGGGTAGGCCTCCGTCGGCGGCATCGCGCCGAACTCGCGCAGCAGGTTATAGCAGTCCGCCAGCCCGACATACGCCTGAGCGTCGCTGGGATCTTTCACGATCGCCTGGGTGAAGTAGTCGATGGCCTTGTTCAGATCGTCAGGAGTGCGGCGGTCCCAGAAGTAACGCCCCTTGAGGTAAAGATCCTGAGCTTCGGCGTTGGGCGAGTGCCGGCTGGCGAGAGCTTTGAAGCGGCTTCCCTGATGTCCGACCGAGAAAAAAACTACCAGCCCGCCCACGACCAGGAGCGGAAGCAGCCACGCCGCGGCTCGCGCCTTCGATAGATTCGGCGGAGACAGGGCAACTCCTGAATCGGCCTTGTTGATCCCGGCTCCGACGCGAGGATCCTGATCGCTGTCAGCCGAGGCGGTATCATCAGCAGCCAACTCCTGGCCTCGTCCCTTCAGCCAGTCGGCCAACTCGTTGCTGTAGGCGAAGACGGCGCTCCGGCCTCCTCCTGGCACGCGGTGCACGGGAAGTCCGCGTTCGGTTTCCCACCGCTTGACTGTGCGGTCGGCACGTCCGAAGAAGGAGGCGATTTCCTTCCACGAATCCAGACGTTTACCCGAGAGCGGATCAGGATTGGCTGCCATAAAGGGAAATGACCTGTCTTGGCCCGAAGCGGCCCGACTTGTCTCTTGCCGGGGGTAGGCAAGGCCGCCATAGTATAGCGCGTCCCAGAACCATCTGAACTCGCCTGAACGGGCCGTCTGGATGGCCAGAACGGGCCAGAATCATGGCCATTCCAATGTTTGAAATCAGCACCTTAGGAAAAACCGAAGGTTGCTCGCCGCGCTCGAGGAGGAGATTTCGATGTTGAAAGTAAATAGGTTGGAGATGAAAGGCGTCAGTGGCTTCAGTGCGATGTTGTTTCTCTTGATTGCGGCCTGCTCGAGTGCGTTCGGGCAAGGGCTGAAGACGACCTTGATCAATCCGCCGGGGAGCAAGCCGGGCTACACCGTTCCTCTCGGCGTGAACAAGAGCTTGCAGGTGGTGGGCACTTATGTTGTTTCGTCCAGCGGCTTCTCGCAGGGCTTCTTGTATTCGGCCGGGAAGTATAGCGTCTTAAAACCACCCGGCACATATCACTCTGCCAGCGCGAGCGGGATCAACGACGGCGGTACCGTCGTCGGGTCTTATCTGACATCGAACAATCGCTACCACGGTTTTCTCTATTCGGCGGGAACCTACACGAATTATGACGAGACTGCAACGGAATCGTGCGGGATTGGCGGGATCAACAGCGCGGGAAACTTCGTGGGCAATGTGGGGAACAGCGGTGCGCCGACGAGAGCGTTTGTGAACATCGGCGGAACGAAGACGGAGTTTTATGGCAGCGGGTCGGATACGACGTATGCCTACGGCATTAACGCCTCCAACGAAGTCGTAGGCGCCTACCTGGATTCGAGCAATCTCTGGCATGGCTTTACGTGGGTCGGGGGAAAAATCACCGCGGTCAACTATCCGGGCGCAACCCAGACCCATCTTTACGGGATCAACGACGCAAGCGAGATCACGGGAACGTATACAAACACGGTTGGCGAAACGTACGGATTCACGCTGATCAAAGGCGCCTTCACATCGACGGATTTTGCCGAGACCAACGGGGTGAACAGCACGGGCTCTTATGTCGGCTACGGCTGGGGAGTGGATGGACTGGCCGCGGGATATCTGGCCACAGCTCAAAAACTCGCGCTGAAGGAAGCGGCGATCGCCGGCAGCCAGCAGGGCTCATTTTTCGGCGTTAATGATTCCGGAGTGACGGTCGGCTTTTATGTGGACTCGAGCGGGACCACCCACGGCATGATGGTCTCGGGCACCACGGTGACCAATATCGACGACCCAAATACTGTAAACGGCACAATCTGCCGCGGGGTCAATTCGAGCAATCAGGTCGTCGGCGACTACTACGACTCTACTGGCAGTCCCCACGGTTTTCTTTATTCGGGCGGAACTTTCACCGACATTACGGGCCCTAACGGAATCCTCAGCGAGGCTACGGGGATCAACGATAACGGAGACATCGCTGGTGACTACTATAGTGTGGCGAATGGAAACTTCCACGGCTTCATCCTGAAGGGCGGAGTGTACACCGATTTGTTCGTGTCAGGTGCGTATAACACATTCGGCGGCGGAATTAATGCGGCCGATCAGGTGACGCTGTGGTGGACGGACTCGACGAACTACAGCCAGTCGTCGCTCTATAACGGGTCGACCTATACCACCATTAACGTTCCTGGCATGACGAACTCGCAGGCGCTGGGCATCAACAAGGCAGGCCAGGTCGCCTATGTAGTGTCGGATCCCTACGGTGTCACGCATGGAGCGGTGAAGAACGCGAGTACGTACTACCTCGTCGATTTTCCCAAGGGATCCAAAACGACAGTCGCCGGAATCAACGATGCCGCGGAATGGGTAGGAAGCTACATCCCCGCCGGGCAAACTGTGCCGCAGCCGTATACAGGGAAGCCATAACAATGTTGTGCTGCGGAAGGATGGGCCCCACTCTCGCTGTGAGAGGCGCAAGAGTGGGTTCTATTCGTATCAGGATGGTGGGGATCAGTAGGCCCTAAAAACCACAAAGCCGGGCTGGTTGGCCCGGCTGTTCGATTGTGGAACTGGTTCGTTCGGTCTTGTTTCGATCGCCGACCCAGAATGTCAAAGTCTGTGGATTTCTGTTTTGATCCCCGCGCCTTCCAACCCAACTGTTGCGTTTTCTCACACAGCAGGAAAGTTCGAGTCTCAATTTGCCCCGCGGGTTCACCGGCCCGCGTCGCAGTCCCCAGTTACATCACCATTGCCAGATTCTCGAGCTCGTGTACCAGGACTGGCATAGCGCACCCTGCCATCTCGACGCGGCCTGCCGCGTCCAGCGCCGCCTTGGGCGAAACCCCATACCCACGGCCCATCAGAAACACCTGTAGAAGCTCGGCCGCCTCGTAGGAGTCGATCATGCCACCCTGCAGCAGATCGTTCCTGAGAGCTGCCAGCTCGGTCACGGTGAATCTGTCTTTGTCGTTCTTCGCGTTCGTCATTCTTTCATCCGTCATGGCCGTCATCACCTCCGACTCCGACCTATTACGCCTTTGCCGTATTAGACTCATCGGCAGCTGCGATAGTTGCATGCAATTCTGCTGCCGAATTTGCCCTTCTTTTCCTATTACGGTCCTCAATCCCGATTGGATTCATTAACCCCTGTGGATATCGAAAGTTGCGGACAGCCGGGGAGTCGGATCCGGCCTCCAAAAGTTCCCTTCGTACCCAATCAGTAATCTCAAAACTGACACATTGTGTCAGGGCTGACGACCTATCAACAAAGAACGGCGGTTACCACCAAGGCAGCCGACCCAGGCGGTTCCGAATTCCGGTCCTCCTTATAGTGTCGGCGCATGGCTTGAGCGTTTCTCAGGGGATGACTGAACTTAAAGACGAGTCGTCCCGGGCGTGGCTGATTCCTTTCGGGTCTCGCGTTAGAATGCTTCGGTGCGGCGTGTTGACTCCGGTTTTCCCAGCGATTGACGGAGAGTGAAACAGCATGAAGATCCTGAAGGCGTCTGTCTGGGCGCTGGCTCTTCTCGCAATCGTTGGAGCGCTATGTGCCCTCCTGCTGGTGCGCCGTGGATTGCGCGCCACCGCAACCCCGGCGCGGTGGGAATCCGTTTTGGCTCGAGACCTGCGAAATGTGGCGATCCCCGACCACGAACGCAGCCAGACGAATCCGTTTTCGGCAACCTCGGATGCCGCCCGCCAAGGCCGCGGCCTTTTCCTGGCCGAGTGCGCTAGTTGTCACGGAATCGATGGCAGCGGGAAGACGCCAATGGGCCGCAATCTTTACCCCCGAGTTCCCGACCTGAGGACGTCCCCCAGCCAGGATCTGACCGACGGCGAAATCCACTTCATCATCGAGAACGGAGTTCAACTCACCGGGATGCCCGCCTGGAGCAGCCCGCACGCGGAATCATCTGGCACGAGTTGGAAGCTGGTCTCCTTCATTCGCAGCCTTCGGCCGCTCACCCAACCGGAACAATCGCAGCAGGCAGCGACCACCAGTTCGGCGCACTACGTTGGCTCACAGGCCTGTGAAAAATGTCATGCCGAGATTTATGCGCGCTGGAAGAAGACGCCGATGGCGAACGTGGTGCGCGATCCACGTACTCATCCGGAGGCAATCATTCCTGACCTCGCCACCAATCATATAGCCAGGTTCACTGCCGATCAGGTGGCCTTCGTCTATGGCAGTCTCTGGAAGCAGCGCTTCTTCACCAAGGTCGGAGACGATTATTTCCCGCTGCCCGTGCAGTGGGACGTGGCCAATAAAACGTGGCGTCCTTATATGGTCCCGCAGGGAGGAGATTGGTGGACGGCGGTGTACCCCGCCAACAACATGCAGCGGCCCACCGGCCCTTTATGCGACGGCTGCCATTCCGTCGACTACAACATCCAGACCAAGCAGGTCGCGGAATGGAATGTCGGCTGCGAACGCTGCCACGGGCCGGGCAGCGAGCACGCGGCGCATCCCACGCGCGCAGACATTCTCAATCCAGCGCTCATGGAAAATATTGCGGCCAACGACACCTGCATCCAGTGCCACTCCCAGGGACAGCCGCTGAAGAACCCAATCGAAGGGAAGTACTACGACTGGCCCGTCGGCTACCAGGTCGGCCGAAAGCTGCAGGATTATTGGAAGCTGGAAGACTGCAAGCTGGGAGAAACCAGCTTCTACTATTTTCCCGACTGCACCGCGCATAAGAATCGCATGCAAGGCAACGACTTTGCCCAGAGCGTGATGTACCGCCACGGCGTCACCTGCGCTTCGTGCCACGACGTGCATGGAACGGAAAACTACGCGCAGCTCAGAAAGCCCACGGACCAGATATGCCTGGATTGTCATGGACCTTCGTCCCCGAATGGACCGCACGCGACTACGCTCGAAGCGCACACCCACCACAAAGATGGAAGCCGCGGAAGTCAGTGCGCAGCCTGCCACATGCCGGCGATCGAAACCGAAGGCGTTCCGGGAGCCTTTGTCCACGCCCATACCTTCCGGTTCATCACTCCCGCCATGACCGATAACTACAAGCTTCCTAATCCGTGTACTTCATGCCATACCGACAAGTCCACAGCCTGGGCGCAAGCCGCCATGAGCCAGTGGCCTGAGCAATCGGCGTGGCGGCTGCGATAGCTCCGCGGGAGCATGGTTGATTGTTGATTTCTGATTGCTGATGGAACCACACGCACAGCCTGCGTTTTACGGTTTTCAATCAACAATCAGCAATCAACAAGCATCATGCATCAATTCCCATCCGCCGCAGCCCCCGCGACGGCGGCTAAGGCTCGATCGTGGCCTCATCGACCAGCATCACTGGGATGTCGTTCTTCACCGCATAAACCCGGTGACACTGTTTGCACTTCAAACTCTCCGGGCTCTTGCGGTAC
Source organism: uncultured Acidobacteriaceae bacterium (assembly GCA_963844525.1). Classification (GTDB taxonomy): domain Bacteria; phylum Acidobacteriota; class Terriglobia; order Terriglobales; family Acidobacteriaceae; genus Sulfotelmatobacter. The sequence continues at coordinate 82,986 of CAWJOM010000004.1, forward strand.
TCGAGGCCCTGCTTGCAGGCCGGGCAAACCAGAATTTCCAACAGGTCTGGGGCAATCATGACAGTCGGAATTGTACGACAGGAAAGGTCGCGGCTGACCCGTCGTGGGTTGAGTGCGCAAGTTATATACGCGGTGCTCACCCCTTGTCCCGCATTCTCCGGCCAACTGATAGTATGACCTCCGGCCCCGTGGTCCTTAAATTGGCGGACGAACCGGCTCTTCCTTTCAACGTTCTGAGCCGCTGGAGGAAGGTGGTTTTTTAGGATTCGAGGCGATTCCAGGACTCAGATATTGCCATGCGCATTGTCGCGATCCTTACTCTAATTCTTGCGATCCCGCCCTGTTTCGCTGGCACCCGCCATTACTACGTTGCTGCGGAAGACGTTACCTGGGACTACGCTCCCAGCGGTCACGACCTCCTGCACGGCAGCGTGATTCCCCAGCCGTGGACGTCGCAGACAAAGTGGGCAAAAACCCGCTTCATCGAATACACCGACGCAACCTTTTCCACGAAAAAGCTGCAACCGGAATGGCTGGGGATCCTCGGACCGGTGATTCGCGCAGAAGTCGGAGACACCATCGTCGTCGATTTCCAGAACCGCTCGCACACTCCACACAGCATGCACCCGCACGGGTTGCGCTATGACAAGGATAACGAAGGCTCTTTCTATCTTCCGTCCGGGAAGGGCGGATCGATTCCTCCCGGCGGCAGCTTTACCTATCACTGGCTGGCCGATCCCGGCAGCGGCCCCGGACCCGGCGAGTTGAGTTCGAAAGTGTGGTGGTATCACGCTCACACTGACGAAGGGCGCGAGACGAATGCCGGATTGCTCGGCCCGATCATCATCACCGCAAAAGGGAAAGCACGACCCGACCGCACGCCGAAAGGCGTGGATCGTGAGTTCGTCACTCTCTTCATGATGTTCGATGAACTGCGCGGGCGGCCTTCCGGCCAATTTCACAGCATCAACGGCTACATCTTCGGAAATTTGCCGGGATTGGTCATGAAGCAGGGCGAAAAAGTCCGCTGGTACTTGCTCGCTATGGGAAACGAGCAGGACCTGCATACTCCCCACTGGCATGGCAAGACCGTGAGTAACCCGCAGCGCACAACGGACGTGGTTGAGTTGATGCCCGGGAGCATGGCGACCTGGGACATGCTCGCTGACAATCCTGGAACGTGGATGTTTCACTGCCACGTGGCCGACCACATGGAAGCCGGAATGATGGCGACATTTACGATCTATGAGCCCACCACCCGCGCCTGCCCCGTGCGATTCAGCGCAGGTAACTTCTGGAATAACCAACAAACTCTTTCCGTCGCGGTTGAGAACGTCACCGGGAAGGAAATTCAAAGCCTGTCCGTGGAGTCAGAACATTTTCTTTCACCAGGTTATTTGCATCGTCCGTTTGCAGGTCATAGTTGGACATCCAATTCAGCAATTCCTCCCGGGCAGAAACAAACGCTTGAGAAACCGGGCTATCGGGGCGGACTGGCCCATTCCGTGATGGGGTGGGTGTTGTTTCCTCAAGTCATTAAGTTCACCGATGGAACCCTTTGGAAGTCACAGCACGAAGGCGAGTGCTTTGAGGTGTTTTGGCGCGACGCCGATCATCCCAAGATCGATGTATTACCCCCGGTGCAGATCGAGCTGCATGAAGATTAAATCGACGCCGTGCAGCGCCCGCTCTACAAACTGGGCTCCATAGTAGTTATCCCATTCATTCTTCGGGCTTTCCATTTCTTGACGCTCGACATTTCCTTTCAAATTTAAGCCAACGCCAGCGCCCGGAAAGTCATCATAAATCGGTCTTTCAGCGTTTTCAGTCAGCGAGGCATCTGGAGATGCATTCAAACGAGAGGCTTCGCTTCGCCTCCATCGCAGTTGTGGCACTACTATCAGCAGCCCTGAGCGGTTGCCAGGGGCTTGGCGTTAGCTCATCCTCGGGCGGCGGCGGAACCACTTCACCGCCGCCGTCGAGCCTGCAATCCATCAATCACATCATTTTCCTCGTGCAGGAAAATCGTTCCTTCGATTCCTACTTCGGCCAACTGCCGGCGTATTGGGCGAAAAACGGATTCCCCTCGCAACAGTTTGCCGGCTTGCCCGCGAACGCATCGAATCCCAGCTTTGACGGATCGACCACAATTCCCGCCTTTCACGTCGCCACCGAGTGCATCGAGAATCTGACGCCCTCGTGGGACGAAAGCCATGTGGATTGGAATCTGCATAGTCCAACCTCGTCGACTGCAACCATGGACGGCTTCGTCTACAACGCCGCCAAGTTCGCCGGCGATTCCGGCTTTACCGACACCACTGGCGCGCGCGCGATGGGCTATTACACCGACGCGGATATTCCGTATTACTACTTCATGGCCTCGAACTTCGCCACATCCGATGCCTGGTTTTCTCCGGTGATGGACCGGACGCAGTTGAATCGCATGTATCTGTTTGCCGCGACCTCACAAGGATACGCGTACCCGCCGGGAACGAACGCAGCCGATACCGCGCCGCTCACCGCCGCGACGATTTTCGATTCTCTGCAAAAGGCCGGAATCTCATGGAAGATCTATGAGACCGACCCCGACAGTACCTACCTGACTCAGTTTGCCGCGTATGCGCCGCCGAACCAGCTCCCGCCCAACGTGGTTCCGGGCGCGGACTTTTTGGCCGATGCCCAGGCCGGAACTCTACCGTCGGTTGCCCTGATCGAAGGCGGATACAGCTCCGGCCGCGATGAGCATCCCGACAACAACATTCAGTCCGGCGCCGCCTATGTAGCCAGCCTGATCAATGGCTTTATGGCCAGCCCGTCATGGAACGATTCGGTCTTTATCCTGACCTATGACGAAGCCGGAGGTCTTTACGATCACGTTCCGCCGCAGCCCGCGGTGAATCCCGATGGCATCGCACCCATTGATCTTGAGCCCGGAGACATTTGCACCGGAGGCCCCGGTGCGAATTGCGATTTCAATTACACCGGATTCCGCGTTCCCATGATCGTTATCTCTCCGTTCACGAAAAAGAATTACGTATCCCACACCGCCTCGGATTACACCGCGATCCTGAAATTGATCGAGACCCGTTTCGGATTGCAGCCCCTGACCAAACGCGATGCGGCCCAAATGGATATGACGGAGTTCTTCGATTTCCCGAATACCCCCTGGGCAACCGCTCCGACGCCGCCCTCCCAGCCCACCACCGGAGCATGTAATTACCAGCAGTTGCAGTAGGTCCCGAAGAGGGGGCTAGCCCACTTATGTACCACCCCGAAAAGCTGCCCCACCTTTCGTGATTTTCGAAACGTGGGCACCACAAACCTCGCCCGACATTCCCTCCTCAGACACTCACAGCCATTCCGAAGGAGCTAAAGCCCAAAACGGGAATTCCACAGCCCTCCACAATAAAAATCGCACTTCCTGTGACGGATGACCTTGACTGAGAATTCCAGAAAGCCCAAGCTCGTTCCATGCGCGAGGCCTCTCCCCACCACTTGTTCCTAGGCAATTCTCTGACGGGTTTTCGCCCAAGCGCTAAGTCCTTATTCCAGAATATTTTGGCTGTAAGTCCTTGCGGCTCAAGATTTTGCGAAGACCATTTCCGGTCTAAACTGCACAACTCATTCGGAATCAACATTTTAGAAATACTGACTGAGAAAATGTGGAGTGACCAGTCCCATGCTAAGTCCTTATTCTGGAAGATTTTACCAGTAAGTCCTTGCGGTTCAATATTTTGCGCGGACTCAGCCCGATCTGAGGTTAGCAAGTCATTAAGAATGAATATTTTAAAGAAATCGACAGAAAAAATGTATGGGCTGGCCCATGCTAGCGGTGTTTCCTTAAAGGAGGTTGCCCCATCCTTCCCGCGGTTTTTACGGGAGGGTGGGCCTTCGGAAAAGTCGCCAGCACGCCAGCCGTTCTCGCTTCCGTGCGGTCCATTGCGACTCAATTTCCGCCACTCACTCGACACCGTGGCATCGTGCGCGAAGTTGCTCCACTTCCAGCCCCGGGGACGCTCGGCCAATCCACGAATGGACTGGCTTGGACATGCGATCCTTGCCGATTCAAGTCCGCGCGAAGGCCCACCCTCCCGCAAAAACCCCGGGAAGGATGGGGCAACCTTAGTTTTGGGAATCATCGGAAGGGTGAAGGGATGAGTGGGAAACCCCTTGACGCCGCCTGACGCTTTTTGTAACATCGTCGGAACAAGTTCGGTCTTCAATCACATGAAGGCTGAGCCTGAATTTCATGCAGAGTGGCTGAGGGACGAGCCCTATGACGCCACGGCAACCGATCCGGGATCATATATCCCGGGTGACTGGTGCCAACTCTCTCCTGGAAACAGGGAACATGGGATTCGGAACGCGCGCTCTATTATTACTCGCTTTCCGATAGCCTCTTTTCCTTTTTCCTGGAAAAAGAGGCCATTTGTTTTTTGGGCCGCTTTTTCGAGGCTCGTCCCCGGCTACTCGCTAAGTGCAAGTTTCAAGGTGGCAAAGTTTCAAGGTTTCAAAGTTGGCGCTGCAGCCAGCAAGAGACCCGAAACGTTGAAACGTTGAAACCTTGAAACTTTGTTTTCAGAAAGCGAGTAGCAACATGTCTCACTACGAACTGCGGTGCCGCGAATGCGGACGGAACTGGGGAAACCAGCCCCGCTCCATCTGCGACGATTGTTTCTCCCCTCTGGAAGTGGCTTACGACTATGACGCTCTGCGCGGGCAGATTGCCCAGGGAACGTTCAGCCGTGAGCGGATCGCCCAGCGGCCGCCGAACATGTGGCGCTACTCCGAGCTGTTGCCCCTCCCCCAGGGCTATGAACCGCGGCTGCCGGTCGGCTTCACTCCGCTGTTGCAGGCTCCACGCCTCGCGAAACAGTTGAGCGGAACGGCCGCTGCCGCGGCGAATCTCTACTTGAAGAATGACGCCGTCTGCCTGCCCACGCTGAGCTTCAAAGACCGCGTGGTCGCCGTCGCGCTGTCACAGGCGAAGGCCTTCGGCTTCGACACCGTCTCCTGTTCGTCTACCGGAAACCTGGCCAACGCCGTCGCCGCGCACGCCGCCCGCGAAGGCCTGAAAGCCTGGATCTTTATTCCATCGGATCTCGAGCCCGCGAAGATTCTCGGGACAAACGTGTTCGGCGCGAAGGTCGTCCGCATCGCCGGCAACTACGATCAGGTGAACCGGCTCTGCTCGCAGATCGCCGACGAGCATCACTGGGGCTTCGTCAACGTCAACCTGCGTCCTTACTACGCCGAGGGATCGAAGACCGTCGGCTTCGAAATCGCCGAGCAGTTGGGATGGCGCCTGCCCGACAACGTCGTCTGCCCCATGGCCGGCGGCTCGCTGATCGTCAAGATTAAGAAGGCATTCGACGAACTGGTGAAGCTGGGCCTGGTCGAAGCGAAGGAAGTGAAGTTCTTCGGAGCGCAGGCGACGGGCTGCTCTCCGATTTCGACTGCAGTGAAAACCGGCAGCTCCGAGATTGAGCCGCAGAAGCCGACGACGATTGCGCGTTCGCTGGCGATCGGCAATCCGGCCGACGGGCACTACGCGATCAAGACCATCAAGAACAGTGGCGGATGGAGCGAAGACGTCAGCGATCCGGAAGTGATCGACTCGATCAAGCTGCTGGCGGAAACCGAAGGCGTCTTCACCGAGACCGCTGGCGGCGTGACGGTTGGTGTGGCGGGCAAGCTCTATCGTCAGGACCGCATCCTGCCGGAAGAGACGACCGTTCTGTGCATCACCGGCAACGGATTGAAGACCACCGACGTGCTCGCCGGCGTCTACGAGACCGAGCGCCCGATCGCTCCGAAGCTCGCGGAATTCGAACGCTACCTGCAGCAGACGCTGAGCCCCTCGGAAATCCCCGGGGTCATTGCCGAAGCGACTGGCGTGGGAGCGTAACCATGCCGATCACTGTTCAAATTCCGACCGCACTCCGGCGCCACACTGAAGGCGTCGGATCGATTACGTGCGCGGCGTCGAACCTCGGAGAGCTGTTCTCCGTGCTCGATGAGAAGTTTCCCGAACTGAAGCCGCACTTGCGCGACGACAAAGGCCAGGTCCGCCGCTTCCTCAATATTTATGTGAACGAGGAAGACATCCGCTTCCTCGGCGGACCAGACCTACGCCTTCCAGGAAGGCGACGAAGTTCTGCTGGTGCCGTCAATCGCCGGCGGCGCGCACTAGTTCGGTGTTAGGTCGTAGGTCTTAGGCTTCATCCGGAATTCCAAGACCCAACCTGAGCCCAAAGACCTAAACACCTAAGACCTAAACTTCAATTCTGCGGCTCCGCCGATACCTGCCCGGTCGACATGTGCAACTCCTTCGTCCGATCCATTACCCACTGCGGAAAGGCCGGAGCGCCCTGCGGAATTTTGCCTTGTGAGATTGCCCAGTGGTCGATCCGCCCGTGCCTTCTTCTCCAACGTAGGTGTCAGGCAAGCTGTAGGCTGGATCGCCGAGCGCGTCTTCCAGCGTGATGAAGCGATATCCGCGCTTGCGAAGAACGTCCATCAACTCGCCGATATGGTCCGCTTCCAGATTGCTGGCATGGAGCAACAGGATCTGCTTCGGTTCGTAGCCGACGATCTTGACTGATAGCTGTTCCGTATACGCGAACACCGCATCGTGATAGGCGAGATACTCTTTGACGATCTGCTGCTGCAGCGCGGTGTCGTTGCGCTTCTTGGCGTCTTCGTAGAGTCCGGCGAACATCCAGTCCCATCCGTCGAGAGTGATCGGCGCGATACGGTAGCCGCGCGCCACGAGAAACGCTTCGGCTTCGCGCCGCGTCAGCAGGTCGCGTCCCGTGTCGAGATACGGATGGCGGAAGTAACGCAGCTTCATTTTGCGCTGCGCTAGCAGCATGCGGGTTACGCTCTCGCCCTGGATCACGTCGTCTTCCCACGCCTTCAGCCCGACTTGATTCAGCGACATGTGGCTGAAGGTGTGGTTCCCGAGTTCGAATCCGTAGTCGAGCCACATCTGGAGAGCCTTGATGCGCTCATCGACCTCGCCTGTTTTGTAGAGGTGCTTCTCGTTGACGAAGCCGACGACGGGAATTTTCTGATCGCGGAGCGTGCTAAGCAACTTCGTGGTCATGGCCGTGATGTCGGATGCGGGCAGTCGATCGGCCATGCCGGCAGGCAGGTCGTCGATGGTGACGGCAACTTGCCGGTCGGGCTTGTTAGACGATTGTGCATGGGCGGCGATGGCGAGTGAGCAGATCGCGTAAAGAACTGCGGTTAACAGTGGCAGCCGTTTCATGGAAGAGGTCCTCGTAAGCGTTACGAAAGCGAACCCGGTATTAGAACACGAGCACGTGGTTCCGTGGCGTTCGTTTTCCCACCCATGAAGAAAGAGGTTGCGAATCTTGCATGCGCGTGTATAATCTAACTAACTGGTTAATTAAGCAGGAAGACACTTATGGCGCGACTGTTTCGTCCTCGTCAGCGCACTGCACCGTCGCATGGGATCCCGCGGACAGCCGGAAGAAAGCCGCGCGGCCATTCTGCACGCGGCCGCGCACGAGTTCGCCGAACACGGCATTGCAGGGGCGCGCACCGACGCCATCGCGCGCGAAGCCGAGGTCAACAAGGCCCTGCTGTACTACTACTTCAAAGACAAAGAAACGCTTTATGACGCGGTGCTCGACGAGGCGTTTTCCGGGCTTAAGACCACAGTTTTCCGGGTGCTCGACAGTGACCTGGCTCCCGGCGAGAAGATGCTGGCCTACGCTGGCGCTTATTTCGATTTCATCGCCTCGAACCAGATCTATCCGCGGCTGATGCAGCGCGAGATGATGCGCGCGCGCGACGGCCAGTCGCCACATATCGACAAGATGATCAAGACGTATATTCAGCCGATCTTTGCGCGCGTCGGCGAACTGATACGTAAGGGGGCTGCGGACGGCGAGTTTCGCCCGGTGAACCCCGTGCACTTTGTGCCCTCCATGGTTGCGATGATCGTTTTCTATTTCAGCAATGCACCCATGATGCAGAAGATTGTCGGCTTCAATCCCCTGACCCCGGAGCGGATCGCGGAGCGGCGCGCCGCGGTGCTGGATTTCATTTCCGCCGCCCTGTTCAGCCCCGAAGGTAAACGTGCAGAACGCAACCGCACGGAACGCAACGTCCCATCACGCAAGGAGCACGCTCATGAGCGCGCGTAATAAGTTCTTCGTTCTTCTTGGAATCATTTTCGCGATTGCTGCGACCTACTATTTCTTGTCGACCGACCACTCGCGAGACCTGGTGCTGATCGGCACGGTTGATGCGAATCAGGTGATCGTCAGTGCGCAGGTCGAAGGCCGCATACAGAAGTTGCTGGTGGATGAGGGTACCCCGGTGAAAGTCGGCGATTTGATTGCCGTGCTCGATCCCTCAGAGTTAGCGGCGCAGGAAGCAGCGTCCACGGCGACGATTAACAGCCTGCAACACAAGGTTGCGGAGATGCAAGATACGGAACAGTCAACGTCTGGCTCGACCTCGAGCGATGTGGCCAATGCACAGGCCAAGCTTTCGTCGGCCAGGGCACAACTGCTCACGGCAAAAGCTACGCTGGACCGAACGGCCAGCGATAGCCGCCGCGCGATCGAACTGGCGAAAGAGGGAATTACGTCCGATCAAGAACGTGTGCAGGCGGAGACGAATCTACAGGCCGCTCAGGCTACGGTTCAGGCTCAGCAGGAGCTGGTCAAGGCCGCCGAGGCGGACCTGAACTCTGCCATCGCGCGTACTCATCAGGCCAATGCGGCGAAAAGCACCGTGGCCTCGACGGAGGCCGATCTCAAGAATGCGGTGGCGTTGAAGACTCAGGCGGTCGTCCGCCTGGGGTACACCAATGTCTACGCGCCGGTGAACGGGACCGTGTCCGTTCGCGCAGCGCGCCAGGGTGAAGTGGTGAACGTCGGCGCGCCGATCGTGACGATCGTCGATTTGAGCGACACGTGGGCCCGAGCCGCGATTCCCGAGACGTATGCCGATCATATTGGCTACGGCGACGTTCTTCGCGTGCGGCTGCCCGGCGGAACTGTGATGAGCGGGAAGGTCTTTTTCAAGGGCGTGGAAGGCGACTTCGCCACGCAGCGCGATGTCAGCCGCCGCAAGCGCGACATCAAAACCATCGTTCTGAAAGTCCGCATGGAGAATCCGAAGGGCGCATTCGTGCCGGGGATGACGGCCGAGGTTCTGGTCTCGCCGGATCAATTGAAGGCGAGCAGCATGCAGAGCGCCGCGGCCACGGAGCAACACTGATGGCGGAGCAAATTCCAAAATCGAATGGCGCGGAGCATGCCAGCGCTCCGGTGACGTTGGAGAAACCGGTTTACGATCCGACAGCACCCGCGGCGATTGAGGTCGACCACATCGTCAAGAAATACGGAGACTTCACGGCGGTCGACGACGTGTCCTTCAAAGTGACTGAGGGCGAGATCTTCGGGCTGCTCGGACCGAACGGGGCAGGGAAGTCAACGCTGATCCGCATGATGACGACGCTAATCCCCATTACTGGAGGAATGGCGCGCATCGGGGGGCACGATGTCGCCAAAGAGCCGAACGCCGCGCGGCGCATGATTGGAGTGATTCCGCAGGCGCTGACCAGCGACCTCGACTTGACCGTCGAGGAGAACATGAATATTTACGCCAAGCTCTACGATGTTCCCGCGAAAGAGCGCAAGAAATCGATTGAGGAACTTCTGGAGTTGGTCGATCTGACGAAGTGGAGGGATGCTGCCACAAAGACGCTCTCGGGCGGCATGCGGCGGCGCCTGGAGATTGCGCGCGGACTGGTGCATCATCCGCGAATCTTTTTTCTCGATGAGCCAACCACCGGACTCGATCCCGTGTCCCGCGTCGCCGTGTGGGAAATGTTGGGGAACATCAAAGAGCATCGCCAGCTCACAATTCTAATCACGACCCACTACATGGACGAGGCTGACAGGCTGTGCGATCGCATTGCGATTGTCGATCACGGAAAACTTGTAGCGCTCGATTCCCCCGCGGCACTCAAGGCGAGCGTGCCGGGATCGAACGTGATCGAGGCGCAGTTTGAGAATCCTCCCGCGGATTGGGAGCAGCGCCTGCACGGCCTGAACGAAGTCACCTCGGTGCAGCATGAAGGCGCGGGAATGTACCGCGTGCTGACGGGGAACGGCTCGCGTACCACGACCGAACTGGTGGAGATGGCCGTGCAGAGCAAGGTGCCGGTGAAGTCGCTTTCGGTGCAGAACACGACGCTCGACGACGTGTTCGTGCACTACACGGGAAGACAGCTGCGCGACGAACTGCAGAAGTCGTATGCGTTCGTCATGCCGCAGCGGCCCGGCTTGCAACCGTAAAACCGTCGTTAGTGGCTGGTCGTTAGTCGTTCGCCGCGCGAGGCGACAATTTGTTTTGGCTAACGACCAACGGCCAACGATTTAGGCTCGGAACTCAGGACTGATTTATGAATCGAATGATGGCGATTGTCGAGCGCGAGATGCGCAAATTCTTCCGTTCGCCCGCGCTCATGCTGGCCTCGATGATCTTTCCGCTGGTGCAGCTGATCATTTTAGGGAATGCGTTTGGCGGGAAGATTCACGATGCCCGCGTGGCCATCGTCGATCAGGACGGCGGGCCGCAAGCATTGCGCGTCCGCGAGGCGTTCGATTCTGTGCGCGCGAACATTCGGACGTTCGTTCCGATCTCTTACGACAGCGACCGGCAGGCCATGGAAGACGTGCGCAACGGCAAGCTGGAGGGCGCAGTCATCATCCCGCCGCAGTTCTCGCGGCGTGTGTACGAGGAGAATCATCCGCGGATCGCGCTGGTCGTCGACAACAGCGATAACTTCATGAGCTCGGCGGTCGAAGCGGAGCTGTCGGACTTGACCAATTCGCTCAACCAGCCCACGGTCTCGCCCCGCATCCTGCAGCAGACTGCGCTCGATATCGTCGAGCTTTATCCGTACATCGAGTACATGAAGTACCTGCTGCCGGGGTCGCTGGTGCTGGCCATGTTTGTGTCGGTGATGATCGGTGGCGGTATGCTCTACATCGACGACAAGGCGCGCGGCGTACACGAAGGGTATCTCGTCACGCCCATCACAAAGCTGGAGCTCGTACTCGGCCTGAATCTGGCGGGCGCCATCAAGGCAGTCATGACCGGCGTGATCATCGTGGGAATCGGCTCCATGATGGCGGGCGTGAGCACGATCTTCAATCCCGTTACTGCGTTCGGACTGCTGATCATGATCGTGCTGACTTCGCTGGCCTTCAATACTATGATGTTCCTGCTGATGGTGCGCATTGAAGATCCGCTGGTGCCGCGCGCCATGTTTGGCATCCTCAACACGTTGCTGTTCTTTCCCAGCGGTTCGGTTTATCCCATCCAGGCATTTCCTCCATGGCTGCGTGCGATTGCGAAGTGCGATCCATTCACGTACGCGGTCGACGGGTTCAAATGCCTTCTGCTGAAAGAAACGAGCCTCTCCGCGGTGTGGGGAGACATGCTCTTCCTGTCCGTCTTCGCTGCCGTCACGCTTGGAATCGCGATTCCGTTGTTCAAGAGAACTCTGTAAGAGCATTTACCGCCGAGTACGCAGAGGACGCCGACAAGAATCATGGGATGAATCCCTTTGACCTCGAACTTCTCCGCGTCCTCTGCGTACTCGGCGGTAGTTATTTTGCGGGAACTTTTAACTTGTCCCCCGTGTCCGTTATGCTAGTGGGGTATGACACTTCTGGACGCACAAGAGTACGACCCGGAAAAAGGGCGCAAGCGCACCAAGCGAATTATTTCGGCAATCGCGATCGCGTTGATCGTGTTCTGCCTGGGCTGGTGGTTCCGCTACTGGCCGCAGGAACGCATCGTCGACCACTTCTTCGACGCGTTGCAGCGGCAGGATTACAACGCGGCCTACGGTATATGGATGCACGATCCGCAGTGGCAGCAGCATCCGCAGGATCATCCCAAATATCCATTTAACGAGTTTTACCGGGACTGGGGGCCGGGCGGCCAGTGGGGGCTGATCAAGACTCAAAAGGTGTATGGGGCGAGCGCGTGCCCCGGTGGCGGCAGCGGCATTGTGGTGGATGTGATCGTGAACGACCGCACCGAACACGCGCAAGTCTGGGTCGAGAAAGCCGATAAGACGCTCAGCTATCCGCCGTGTGAATTGATCTTTCGGTGAGATCGCACAGGCGCCAGGAGATGTTCAGTCGTTGCGAGGTTCAGGCAGGGGCCTTGGCCAGCGACTCCAGAGTTTTGGCCAGAGTGGCATCGTCGCTGACATTCAGGCAGGTCTTCGAGCGGTCGATCTGCCGCATCAGTCCGAGCAGGACCTTTCCTGGACCGACTTCAATGAACGTCTGCACGCCTTGCCCCACGAGCAGGCGGATGCATTGCTCCCATTTGACCGATCCCGTGACCTGGCGGACCAGGGTGTCGCGGGCGCGTAGATCGTCGGTCACCAATTCCGCGTCGACGTTGCAGGCCACGGGATAGACCGGCTTCCGTAGCTTCAGCGCATTGAGGTCTTTTTCCAGACGGTCCTGGGCAGGCTTCATCAAAGAGCAATGGAAAGGTGCGCTGACCGGCAAGAGCTTGGCGCGCTTGGCGCCGCGTTCTTCCGCGAGTTTGGCGGCACGCTCGACAGCGCCTGTGTTGCCCGAGATGACGATTTGTTCCGGCGAGTTGATGTTGGCCGGCTCGCAGACTTCGCCCTGGGCGGCGTCCTGGCAGACCGAGTTCGACGTTCGCGGCGTCCATGCCCAGGATGGCGGCCATTGCGCCCACGCCCACGGGAACGGCTTCCTGCATGTACTTGCCGCGATTGCGCACTGTGCGGACCGCCTCGGCAAAACTGAACGTCCCGGACGCGACGTGAGCGGAGTATTCGCCCAGACTGTGTCCCGCGACATAGCAGGGCTTGGGCATATGCGTCTCGAGCACCCGCAGTAACGCGATCGACACCGTCAAAATCGCTGGCTGCGTGATCTCAGTGAGACGGAGTTGGTCTTCCGGTCCCTCGAAGCACACGGTGGAAAGTTTGTAGCCGAGAGCGTCGTCGGCTTCGTCGAATGTTTGTTGAGCGACGGGATACTTCTCGGCCAGATCTTTGCCCATGCCAACGGCCTGCGAGCCTTGGCCGGGGAACAGCAACGCGATTGTATTTTCAGTCATGAGGTTAAGGAAATACTTGTCATTCAGAGGGCGCCTTTTGCGCGAAGGATCTGTGCACCTGGCCGCAGAATTGCATGGGTCCTTCGCCTCGCTCAGGATGACAAAACCGAACGGGTTGTTAAACGGCTCCAACCGGCGCCGGGCGAACCGCTGCCAATCCACGTTCGATGGATCCGGTGATTCCACGCTCGGAAAATTCTGCCGCCACGCGCACGGCATTCTTGATGGCGTTGGCGTTCGACGAGCCGTGCGTGATAATGCAGGCGCCCTTTACACCCAGGAGCGGCGCGCCGCCATATTCGGTGTGGTCGATCCGCTTCTTGAAATCGGTGAAGGCGCTGCGGGAGAGCAAGGCTCCCACTTGCCGCGTGATGGTGGCCTTCAGCGATTCCTTCAGAGCTGTGCGCACCAGATTCGCCACGCCTTCGGAAATCTTCAGCGCAACGTTGCCCACAAATCCGTCGGCCACAATGACGTCGACCCGGCCGTTGAACAGATCGCGGCCTTCCACGTTTCCCACAAAGTTCAGGGGAAGGTGCTTGAGCAGGTGAAAGGATTCGCGCGTGAGGTCGTTGCCTTTGGTTTCTTCCTCGCCAATGGAAAGCAATCCGACGCGCGGCCCCGGTGTTCCGGGGCGCTTTCCGAACATGGCGCGGAAATAGATGTCGCCCATGACGGCGAACTGTTCGAGATTCTGCGGCGTGCAGTCGACGTTCGCGCCGACGTCGAGCAGCATGGCGGGAGTTCCCGGTGCGGTCGGAAACACCGCGGCCAGCGCGGGACGATCTACGCCAGGGACAGCGCCCAGCACGACTTTCGCCGTCGCCATGGCAGCGCCTGTGTTACCGGCGGTGACGAAGCCCGCCGCCTGTCCCTCGCGCACCATGCGCAGGCCGACCCGCATGGAGGAGTCGCGTTTGGCGCGAATCGCCTCCACCTTGTCGTCCATGGTGATGAATTCGCTGGCATGGACGATTTCTATGGGCAGGCGCGCGGCCGCCGGGTGGCGATCCAGTTCGGCCCTGACCACGTTTTCCGGGCCAACGAGGAGCACCCGCATCCCGTATTGACGGGCCGCGAGAATGGCTCCCTCGATCTCAGGCTTGGGAGCGCGGTCGGAACCCATCGCATCGAGCGCGATGACGCTAGGCATGGTGTCTACAGTTAGCTGGCTTCTTTGACGTCGAGGACTTCGCGTCCTTTATAGTACCCGCATTTCTGGCAGGCGCGATGCGGCATCTTTTTCTCGTGGCAGTTGGGGCACTCCGCCAGGCTGTGGGCCTTCAGGGAGTCATGGGCGCGCCGGGTGGACGTGCGCTTCTGGGAGTGTCGACGTTTTGGATTAGGCATGGTAGTGAATTCCTCTCAAAAAAGCTGTTAGCTCTCAGCCGTCAGCGTTCAGCCAACCCAGCTCGTATTGAGCGTGTTGGATCGAAGTCTATATTCTTGCAACCCGCAACCGCAGGCAGCACGCAGGCTCGATGACTCAAAGCTGACAGCTGATAGCTGACAGCGGTTTTCAGTGTTCCAGCTTGCTGCGAATTTCCCGCAGCGCCGTCCACCGCGGATCTTCAATCGTAGTGGTGCAGGAGCACTGTTCTTCGTTCAAATTCTTGCCGCAATGCAGGCACAAGCCCCGGCAGTCTTCGCGGCACGTGACCTTCAACGGCAACGCGAGCAGCACCTGTTCGCGCAAAACATCTTCGAGCAGAAGGCCGTCGCCCTGATAGTAGCCGATCTCCGCTTCCGCATCGGTTACCGAAAGTTCGTCGCGTCCGGCGTCGGCTCCGAGCGGGCGATACAACAATTCGAACTCGCGCGCTACGTCCTTCTGCACGGGATCGAGGCAGCGGGCGCATTGCAACTCGAGGCCCGCCGACAGGCGCCCCCGCAGGCGTATGTCCGTAATAACTTCATGTTTGCCGTGATGCTCCTCGACGATTTCCGCGTGCCCGGAGGCCTTGAGCGGCGTGCGCAGCTTGGCTTCGCCTCCCAAGTCGATGGCATCGGGCTGAAACACCTCCTCAAAATCAAGAGGATGGCGTTCCAATTCATGGATGTCCAGGAACATTGCGAAACCTCCGCGTCAACGTCGCCAACCCAGTCAGGATAACCCAGGCCCGCGGAAGCACGCCAAGGGGCGTAAGTACCGCAAGGAGCAAGACTTAGGATAAAGGGCGGAGGGCGGAGGTGTCAAGAAAAGCCGCGGTTCCATGGCCTTTGGGTATGCTAGACTTCTCCTAGGATATCCCTATGGCGACACTTTATGTGGAAAACGTTCCGGATGAGATTTACAAGGCGCTCCGCAAGCGCGCCCGGGCTAACCGCAAGTCCATTGCGGCAGAGGTGATTGCGCTTCTGGAGCAGAACATCCCAACCGAGGAAGAACTGAAGCGGCGGCGCAAGGCTTTCGAAGGCCTCGCCAGGCTTCGCGCCATGCAGCCTCTCAGTCCTGGCCCGTTTCCATCGGCCGAGGAGATGATCCGCGAGGATCGGGAGCGGTGAAGTGCGTGGTGCTCGACGCCAGCGTTGCGGTGAAGTGGTGTTTGCCGTCGGTTCGCGAAGAACTCGCCGCCGAAGCCGAAGAACTGCTGGCTTCCTGCCGTCGCGATGAGATTCGATTTCTGGTTCCTGACCTGTTCTGGGTGGAACTGGCCAACGCGCTCTGGAAAGCAGTTCGAAGAGCAGAGATTTCGGGGGGCAATGCTTCCGCAGCGATCTCTTTCGTCCGCGACCTCGGCATCGCCACGATTCCTTCCATCGATCTTGTGCCCGAAGCTCTGAACTTAGCGGTGACCTATGGACGAACGGTTTACGACAGTCTGTACGTTGTTTTGGCAATGCAATCGAAAATTGAATTGATTACTGCCGACGAGAGCTTGGCCAATGCTCTGGCGGCACGTTTTCCGGTGAAATGGTTGGGCGCTGTTTGACGGTGAGGTTGTGCGCCGGTTTTATTTCGCAAGCAAGGAAAACAGCAGGTCCCTCCACTCCATTTTCCATTCCCTACGGGAACGGAAAACTCCGGTCGGGATGACAGGTGTTTTGTTGTGCGGCATGAGTTGTGTCGCAACCTTTGCAATCGGAATGGCTCTAGTCGCTCAGGCGCAGCGCCTCGATCGTCTGGGTGGGAGACTCCTCGAAAATCAGGCGCCTTTCGATTTCGTTGGCGCTCTTCCCCAGATAATGCGGGATGTACCAGAGCACCGCCGCTGCGGGCACCAGGCTCAGCATCCGCAACGGTTCGGCCAGCGCCGAGGATTCGAACTCCGGCGTCGACACGGCGTAGAGGAGAAATCCGAAGCAGCAGGACAACAGCGTCACGAAGGAATGCTGCTTGAACAGAGGCAACGTGCAGGTGAAGGGAATCTTGCGGAGACGAATCAGGACGATGTTTGTGAGTAAAAGCGCCCACGTGATCACGAGCAACGTATGAAGGGCCGCGACCGTCCAGCCTTCCAGGTAGACATAAACTGGCAGCGAGATGACTAGAAGCCACGGCAGCACGAGGATCAGGATCACTCGTCTCGCCAGTCCTTCGCACTCTTGCCGGTCGGGATCGACCATCAACTGGAAGATCCAGTTGGAGCGCAACTCGGCGGGAATCTCGAAGACGATACGCAGCCCGACGATAATGAGGAAGCTGAGAATGAACGGGATGGAGAGAGCATCGGGCGAGAGCGCAGCCTGACGCAACGACTTCGCGCCTTCAAAGGCGTCCATGAGAGCCTGCGACGCGAGGACCAGCGCAAGCCCGCCGACAGCGGTCAGCACGAGGCGGTGCGCTTCGCTGCGAAGCAGAGTCTTCCCTACAAACCGAAAGCCCGCCTTCTGGAATGGAGTATGCAGTGCCAGGCGATCGAGAAGAACGCCCATGCGCCAGGTGCGAGGACTGGGCTCGACTGACGACGCGTCGGCAATTTCTGCGATGCGCACAAAGTGCCGTTGATAGCCCACGACGTAGGTGCAAAGCGCAACCAATGCTGCAATCGCCAGTCCGGGAAGGGCGAACCTGGATAGTTCTGTGAGCACGGGACCAGCGCGTCCCCGCAACGACTGGCAAAGACCCAGAAACCAGCACGAAGGAATCAGAGCGATCCAGCGGGGCGCAGGGAAGCGCCGTAACAATTGCGGAACGGCGAAACTGGTACACAACAACGCGACCAGGCAAACGACTACCATACCGCGCACGTAGGCCGAGACTCGGCGAAACGTTTGCGGAGGCAGTACGGCCATCAACAAGCCAATTACCGAGAACACAGCGAAGAACGCGAAGATGCTGGCCAGCAGAACGCCGAGCGCATGAACCACTGCAAACTTTACGAAGAACAGGAACTTGCTTTGGGTTGCACCCACGACCATGGGAAACAAAAGGCACGACGCGGCATTGACGTCGATGGCGACCAGTCCCACCAGAAACAAGCACGGCGACGAGATTGGCGAGGAAGATGGTCCGCGTGGAAATGGGAAGCGGAACCAGATTCATGTAGTCGCGCCGGTCGGGGAAGATGGCATCCCACCGCCAGACGGCGACGGCGCCTGTCACCGTCATCGAGAGCACGATGAAGAAGTATTCATCGGGAAGCGCAACCAGCAGCGGGTCGACATTGGCTTGCCCCCGCAGCCATTGCAGGAACGTTCCGTACTTGTTCAGCAGAAGGATCGATACGAATCCTCCGGGCATGGCGAGCAGGGTGAGCACCAGGCCGATGCCAAGATCGAGACCATCCGCGTCGGAGTCGCCACCGCCGCGGAAGATGCGGGCGGCGAAGAGATACACCAATCGCCAAAAGGTTCGCTGGCGGCGCTTTTCCCACTTGAAGAGGACTCGGTCGATCGCTTCGGCAATCATGCAGCCTTCGTTTTCATGACCGTGACGATGTCGCGCGCCACGCTCATCGTGTCCACATCGTCCACCAGGCGCAGAAAGGTATTCTCGAGCGATTGGCCCAGGATGTGGCCGATATTCTCCACCGAATCCTGCGCAATCACCGTTCCTTTACGCAGGATCAGCACGTCAGAGCAGACTTTCTCGACTACCTCCAGCACGTGCGAGCAATAGAAAACCAGCTTGCCCTGCTGGCCGAGAGTCTGTACCAGATTCTTGAAAATCAGCGCGGAAGTTACATCGAGTCCGGAGAGCGGCTCGTCGAAGATGAAGATCTCCGGATCGTCCATGATTGCGGCGATGAGAAGAATGCGCTGCCGCATTCCCTTCGAGTACGTGCTAATGCTGGCATGCCGGCTCGGATGCAGCGAAAACAGTTGCAGCAGGGAGTCGATCTTCTTCGCCAGATCGTGGCGTTCCATGCCGCGCAGGGTGCCGACCAACTCCAGGTATTCCCAGCCGGTCAGATAGGGATAAAGATGAGCCTCTTCGGGGACGTAGCCGAGGAGTTTGCGGTAGGCGGTCAGGTCCTCTTGAACATTGTGGCCGTCGAAACGAACGACGCCGCGCGTCGGCTGAAGCAGTCCGGTGAGCATCTTTACTGTTGTGCTCTTGCCGGAACCATTTGGTCCTAGACAACCGAGCACTTGCCCGGGACGCAGGGTGAACGACAACTCCTGCACGGCCGGCAGCGACGCGTAGCGCTTGGTCAAGTGCAGGGCTTCGAGCATGCAACACCTCGCGTCGCGGCGATTTGAGCGCTTGAACGGAAGAGCGGAGAGAGAACCCGTGTTGCCTGCTTAGACACCAGGCTTTTGCGAAACGTTCCCTGAAACCTCATTGGCTTGCCGGCATCTTCAAGCCGAGCGCTCGCACCGTCGACTCATCGAGAGTAGCCTTGCCGTCTTTCTGTGTGACCACGCCGAAGTTGCCGGAGTAGTCCCACATGGCCCAGCCGATGTTATGGCGTTCGAGGGAGGTGCGGACGTCTTTGATCCAAGCCGAGCGATCCTGCGGTTCCGAGTAGTCGCGGAACACGCCGAACTCATTGCAGATCAGCGGCACGCCGCGCTGCTTGGCCCAGTCGGCAGCCTGATTGATTTCCGCTTCGATGCGCGAGGCGTCCCAATGATCCTGACCGTAGCGGATGACTTGCATGCGATCGCGCGCCTCCGGCACTAGCGTCGCGACCTGGGCGGCGTTCTCCGGCGATGAGGGATAGTGCAAGCCCTTCAGCCAGTGCCAGTAATACGCTCCCCACGTCGCGCCTTGATGCGTGAAGATGTGCGGCTCGTAGAAATGGAAGACGTAGATGACGTTCGTATCGGGCAGCGGCTCGAGGAAGACCAGATCGTCGTCATCGTCCCAGCGCGCGCCGGTGGCGATGATGGTATTCGCGGGCGCTCCGCGCCGGATTGCCGCCGCTAGCTTTGCTTCTACGCCGTACCAGCGATAGGCGTCGCGCATTTCGGGTTCGTTCAGGATTTCGTAGAACACACGGTCGGGATCCAGCGGCGCGTAGCGCTTTGCCACGAGGGTCCAGAAATCGGAGAAGCGTTCGACGAAGTCGTCTTCCTTGGCGAGCCGCGCCTTGAAGTCGGAGTCGGGATGCATGTCGATTTCGACGGCCAGTCCAGCGTCGAGAATCATCTTGATCGCGGCATCGAGATAGCCGAGATATTCCGCGCCGCCGTCGTGATGGCGCATGGCGTCCAAGATCGGTTGGGGATTCACGCTCAGTCGCACATGATCGAAGCCAGCCGACTTGATCAGCGCAATGTCGGACGCTGTCGTCCAGGTCTGAAGGTGTTCTTTGGTGTATCCCCTGGGATCGTAGACCTGCGCGAACCAACTGCTCAGATTCACGCCGTGGCGAATGTGCGCGAGGCGGGCGGCGGGAACGGAAGAGGCCGGGGCGGTTTGGGCGAATGAAACAGCAGAGAAAAGCAGAATGATTGCTGTCCAACTACGGAGCATGGTTCCTCCCAGAATTAGAACGGTTCGTGCCGCTGTCCGCGCGGAGAGCGAGACGCTCTCCGGACAGCCGGCGGGACGCCGGCGCTACGAAAATCAGTTCAGAATCGGCAGCGCTCGGATTCGCTTCTTGGTCGCGGCGTAGATTGCGTTACATAGAGCGGGCGCGATTGGCGGGACCGAGGGCTCGCCAATTCCCGTTGGGACCTCCGCGCTCGGGACCGCGTAGACTTCGACCGCTGGCGTCTCTTCCATGCGCAGCGGAGCGTAGTCGTCGAAGTTGCCTTGCACCACGCGGCCTTTCTCGATTGTGATCTTGGCGCGCAGCGCGTTACCGAGGCCGTAGACGATGCCCCCCTGAATTTGCTGCTCAAGAATTGCAGGATTCACGACTTGCCCGCAGTCGACCACGGCGACGACTCGATGCACGCGCGGCTGATCGTTCTCCATCGTAATCTCGACGACTTCCGCCATGTACGACGCGAAGCAGCCGAAGCAGGCGACTCCGCGATAGTGGCCGGGGGGCAGTGGCTTGCCCCATCCTGATTTCTCAGCGGCCAGTTGCAGGGCCGCGCGCATGCGGGCCGTGCGCCAGGTCGTGGTGAAGTAGGTGAGGTCCTGATCTTTTGCCAGGAGCTTCAGTCGGTACTGAAGAGGATCCTGGCCCGCCGCAACCGCGAGTTCATCGATGAAGCTCTCGAGCGCGAACGCGGCTTGCAGCGCGTAGACCGACCGCATCCAGCCGAGCGGCACTGGCGTCTCGGCCATCACATAGTCGACGGAGTAGTTGGGGATTCCATACACCGGTCCGGCTTCATCGGGAAGATCGGGATCGACTCCGTTGGGAGTCGGCTGGCCTTTCTGTCCGCTGATCGAGGGCGCGATGAGGCGATGCGTCAGCGCGACCGGCATGCCTGATCCGTCGAGGGTGGCACTGAGCTGATGCAGGCTCGCGGGCCGGTAGGTCGAAAAGCGCATGTCGTCCTCGCGAGTCCAAATGACCTTCACCGGCGCGTTGATTGCCTTCGAGACCAGCGCGGCTTCGACGGCGTAGTCGTGTTCGAGGCGGCGGCCGAAGCCTCCGCCCATGAGGGTGATGTTGACTTTCACCTGATCGGGATCGAGTCCGATGGCGGTCGCGACCGAGTCACGGCAATCTTGAGGGACCTGCGTGGGCGCCCAGAGTTCGCACTTCGTGCCCTGATAGTGGGCAGTGCAATTGCCGGGCTCCATGGGAGCGTGGGCCATGAAGGGCAGCGCATATTCGGCAGAGATCTTGCGGCCCGCAGCCTTTGCGGGATCTCCTGCCAGGAACAAGTTCGCGGGCTTCTTCGATGCGGCTTGCTTGAGCGAAGCCATGACTGCGGCCGTATTCAAATCTTTGTTCGGCCCGTCGTCCCATGTGACGTTGAGGACGCGGCGGCCTTCCATTGCGCCCCAGACGCTGGTAGCAACCACGGCTACAGCGGAGTCACTGATCTTGCCGACATAGGTCACGCCGGAGATCTTCTTCGATTCCTTGTCGTCGAAGGCCGCGACCTTGCCACCGATGGTGGGGCAACGCGCGAGTGCCGCAAACCTCATGTCAGGGATGCGGTAGTCGATGCCGAAGATCGCTTCGCCCTTCACCTTGGCGGGCGAGTCGACGCGCGCCAGACGCTGTCCGACAATCTTGTAGTCTTTGCTCTGCTTGAGCGTCACATCGGTTGGAATGGGCAGTGTCGCAGCCTTGCCGACGAGTTCTCCATAACTCAGGCTCCGGTTTGTGGGGGCATGTTTGATGCGACTGTTCTCGGCCGTACACGTGGAGCGCGGAACGTTCCATGTGAGCGCGGCAGCAGAGATCAGCATCTCGCGCGCGGAGGCGCCGGCTTTGCGCATGGGATCCCATGTGGTGCGAATGCTGGCGCTGCCTCCGGTAGTCTGATCTCCGTAGAGTGTGCTCGCGCCGGCCTGCTCGATCTCGATCTGCTTCCAGTCGGCTTCGAGTTCCTCGGCGAGGATCATGGGCAGGGCGGTGCGGACGCCTTGTCCCATCTCGGAGCGCGCGACAACGATTGTGACTTTGTTGTCCGGAGTGATGCGGAGGTAGGCGTTTGGCGAGAAGGACTCTGCACGCGAGCCGGACTTGTGCGGCAGGTAGAAGCCGATCACGAGGCCCGCGCCTGCGGCGACTCCAGCGGCTACGAATTCACGCCGGGAGAGCTGGCTCATTGCGCGCCCCCGGTTCCAGCGGCGCGGTGGATCGCTTTGCGAATGCGCTCGTAGGTTCCGCAGCGGCAGAGGTTGCCGTTCATGGCTGCGGTGATCTGATCGTCGGTGGGCTTTGGAGTCTTCGCGAGCAGCGCTGCGGCCGACATGATCTGTCCGGTCTGGCAGTAGCCGCATTGCGGAACCTCTTCGGCGATCCAGGCCTGCTGCAACACATGAAGACCATTGGCTCCGAGGCCTTCGATGGTCAGCACGCTCTTGCCGGCGACTTGAGAGACGGGAGTCGAACAGGAGCGGATCGGGTTGCCGTCGACGTGTACGGTACAGGCACCGCATAACCCGGCGCCGCATCCGAACTTCGTCCCGGTGAGTTCTAAGGTGTCGCGGAGAACCCAGAGCAGCGAGGTTTCCGGGGAGACGCTGACTTTCTTTTCACTGCCGTTGACGCGGAGTGTGAGGTCGGCCATGGATGTCCAGGGTGTGGAGTTGACGACTGCACAACATGGTACTCAACCGCCGCGAAAAGGGGAATGGCAGCGGCCAATACAAGTGAAGATGAACTTGAGCCGGAGCTTGGTCTTACTTCAGCTCGGCCAATTTCTGGGTGGCGAGTTGTCCGGCTTCGACGCCCGGATTTTCCTTCTTGACCTGCTCGTAGATGCGCTTGGCTTCGAGCGGCTGGTTGGAGCTGTGATAGAGCTCGGCCAACTGAAACTGGGCCGAAACCTTGCTGACGGATGCGGTTGGCTTGCTGATCAGTTCCTGACAGAGGGCGACGGCTTCCTTCACGCGGTTGGTCTGGCCGTAGAGCGATGCGAGAGCGGACTTGGCGAGAGCGGCAACCTCACGGCTTCCGCTGGAAACTACGTCCTTGAAATCGCGCTCGGCGGCCGCATTGTCATTCAAGTTGGCGGCGGTGACTCCCAGAAGATACTTAGCCATGTCGGCGGTGCGGGTGTGCGGATAGCTGTCGACAATCGTCTGAAGCTGTTTCTGTGCGGCCTTGGCACGATCGGCGGAAGATGTGAAGGTAGGAAAGTCAGGCTGCTCCGGTGTGCCCGCGGGACGCAAGGGGGTCTCCAAGGTGCGCACGGCCTGGGAAAGATCGAAGCTGGCTTTTTCGTCCTGAGCGCTGAGGTAAAAATAGCCGCCAACGACGGCAGCGGCGACGACGACGACGACGATTGCGGAGATGATCAGGGTGGAGCGGTGCTCCACGCTCCAATGGGCGGTTCTCTCGGCGGCGTCGATGGTGACGCGGCTGAAAGCGTCCTGCTTCAGTTGATGGCGGGTTTCTGCGCGCACGGACTTCCCTTCTGGTTATAACGGTGGGCTGGTTGATGATGACAAACAAGCAGTTTAACAGGGGGGAAAGTGTGCGTCAAAGTAAGGAGCGACGGCTTTTGGGTGCTCGAGTCGAGGGTTCGTTATGCCTAGCTTTCGAAAACCGCGAAAGGGTTCGTGGCGCTGTCGCGATGGATGATCCTCATTTGCGGAGAGTGCCGTCATTCGTCGAAATCCCCACCTTCGCCTTCGCTCCAGGCAGGCTTTCTTGCAACGAACGCGGGAAATGGGGCGCCCGGCACACCAGTTGTTTCTATGCTGCTGCGATTGACGATGAGGGGAGTTCGGCTGCGGGCGCCGAAGTATCCGGTATGGGCAGGTGCACGGTCACAACGGTGCCCGAGTCGTTGGAGTTGATTTCGAGCGTGCCGCCGAGTTGGCGGATGCGTTCGCGCATGCCGCGGATTCCGACTCCGGGAGTGCCATTCGAAGCGAGATCCTGTTTCAGTTCCGGGGGAATGCCTTTGCCCTTGTCGGCGATCTCAACCACCACTTCGTTGTCGCGCTGCCGAAGGCGAATCCTGGCGATCGGGCTTTCCGAATGGCGATGAATATTCGTGAGGCATTCCTGGACGACGCGAAAAATCGCAGTTTCTGATTCGCGTGGCAGGCGGTCGAAATTATCTGGAAGATCGAGGTCGACGTCGATTTTGCTGCGCAGGGCAAATCCGTCGACATACCAGCGAAGCGCGGATTGCAGTCCGGCTTCATCGAGCAGCGGAGGATGAAGCAGGTGAGAGATGGTGCGGACTTCCGAACTCATGTCGCGGACGAGATTTTCGCTGTCGGAGAGGGCGTTTACGGTTTTGGCCATGCGCTCGAAATCGAGACGGACCGCGGAGAGATTCATGGCCAGAGCTGCGAGAGTTTGACCAACGCTGTCGTGGAGTTCGCGGGCGATGCGGCGGCGCTCGTCGTCCTGCAACTGGAGAAGGCGCGCGGACAGTTCGCGCAAGTTGCCATTTGCCGTGTCGAGGTCGGCAGTGCGCTGAAGGACGCGGTTCTCGAGTTCGTCCTGCTGGTTGCGTAGACGTTCGTTCTGGCGGCGGCGGGATTCTCCCATGACGACTACGATGGCGGAGGATGACAGAAAGACCAGGGCACGCACGAACTCTGTCGCCGTGAAAATGCGATACGGCTGGATGGGCGGGACGAATCCGTAGGTGGCACCGAAAAGGGCGATGAGGGTTGCGACGATGGCGGGTCCGATGCCGCAGTACCACGCCGAGAATGCCACCGCCGGAAACAGCAAAATGTAGCCAACGCCGTCGCCCACCACGGGATGCAGAGCGCTGTTCAACAGAAAGGCGGCGGTGACGGCAACGATCGCAAGGGCGTAGGGACGGAAGTGTCGTCGGAGAAATCGCGCAGACAACGAAGTATTGATCCCCATCGGCTCAGCCTCAGCTTTGAAGCCCCGGAGGGCGAAATGGCGAAGGGCAAAGTGCAAACAACGAAGAGCGCAGGGCCAGTTCCACAATCATAACAGGATCAATAGTATGAGATGAACTCCAGGGCATCAGGGTTTCGAAGAATTATGGCTGGTCCGGAAGGGCTGCGTGCCCCGGAGGAAATGATTTGCCGTCTACATCTCCCGAGTTCGATCGCTGTTTGATTATGCGCGTCAATGTACGCTGTTCGCTGTATTGGTTGGTGCTGCGGGGAAGAATAGATTGGCGTCAGTTGCCTTTCCTTGTCGCGGTCCGCCAGCAACCTGCCAAGGCATCCCGGAGGTTGCATGTCGCACCGTGTTCTGATCGTCGATGACAGCGCAATCATTCGCCATTCGATCCGCGCCTGTATTGAACACAACACGGATTGGGAAGTTTGCGGCGAAGCGGAGAACGGCAAGGTTGCCATCGAGAAAGTTCAGGAGCTGCATCCAGATGTCGTGACCCTGGACTGGCAGATGCCGGTCATGAACGGACTGGAGGCGGCGCGAGTGATTACCCGAATCGCTCCGCGAGCGACGATGCTGATGATCACGCTGCATGACAGCGGCCAGCTCACGCGGGAAGCGCATGCTGTTGGGATCAAGAGCGTCTTGTCGAAGACGGAGGGAGTAACTGAGCAGTTGATTACATCTCTGGAGAAAGCCAGAATGGACAACTAAACAGCACACGACAATTTGTTGTGTATTACTTGTTATCTTGAATTTTAGCTTCTCGAAAAGGTTTCCTGTTCCTTTTTACAGGCTGGGGAAAACTCCAGTGAGCGCCGCTCAAAGTCCCTCGGGCGCTAGATCGCGGACACATTTTGAACGGCTCAGCGGCATGAGTGAAACTCGTACCCTTCCCAAATCCCATCCAAACTAAGTCTTTCCGCAGCCTGTTCAGCGCTGTCCGCATGTGCCTTTTGCTCCTTCTTCCGTAAACAAGCGTGTATCTGCTACTCTGCGGGTTCCGTTTGTTCGGAGGAGCCAGCGAAATGCCATCACGCCAGTCAACGTTCTCAACCATTGTCCTCGTGTTGTGTCTCGGTTGCTTTGTGTCCGCGGCGGAAAAGAAATCCGTAAAAGCCGACGACGCCACCAAGCCTTCCTACGAGATGTCCCAGCCGCCGACCGAAACCCTGGACTACACCATGTACCAGCGGATTCGCGAGGAGGGGCTCGCGCATTCGCACGTGATGGAATTTGCGTCGGGGCTGATGGACGGGATCGGGCCGCGGCTGACCGGGTCTCCGAACCTGAAGCACGCCAATGAATGGACGCGCGACCAGTTGACGGCCATGGGATGCAGCAACGCGCACCTGGAGGATTGGGGCGAGTTCGGCATGGGCTGGCGGCAGCTGAACGCGTGGGTACGGATGTCGGCGCCGGACACAGCGGTGTTCATTGCGCAGGCGCTGCCCTGGTCGCCGTCGAGCCATGGGCCGTTGAACGGGCGAGCGGTGTGGGTCGATGCGAAAGACGAGAAGGATCTGGAGAAGTACAAGGGCAAACTGGCGGGCAAGATTGTGTTCTTTGGCGACATGCGCGATGTGAAGCCAGTCGACAAGCCTCTGTTCGAGCGCCGGGACGAGGCCAATCTTAAAACGCTGACGGAATATCCGGTGCATGTTGGCGCGCAGGAAGACTTCTTCGTGACGTTCATCAAGCGGCTGGAATTTCGCGAGAAGGCAGGACAATTTTTTGCGGCCGAGCACGCGGCGGGGATCGTGGTGCCGAGCCGCGATGGGCGCAACAACGGAGGATCCGGCGGAACAATTTTTGACGATGGCGGTGGCGGGATGGGTTGGTTCACCTACCAACGCGAGCACGCTGAGCCGCTTCCGATCGTGGTGATGGCAATTGAAAGCTACGGGCGCGTGTACCGGTTGCTAAAGGCGAACGTTCCGGTGTCGGTGGAGATGGATGTCGAAACGGAATTCACTGGAGATCATGAGCACGGCTTCGACACGATTGCGGAGATTCCGGGGAGCGATCCGAAACTGAAGGACGAAGTGGTGATGGTGGGTGGGCACTTGGACTCGTGGGCGTCCGCTACCGGCGCGACCGACAACGGTGCGGGCACGGTGGTTGCGATGGAAGTGATGCGAATTCTGAATGCGTTGCACGTGCAGCCGCGGCGCACGATTCGCGTGGGCCTGTGGACGGGGGAAGAGCAGGGAGAGTTCGGATCGTACGGGTATGTGAAACAGCATTTTGGATTTGTGCCGCTTTCGACTGCGCCCGATCAGGTGAAGCTTCCGGATTTTCTGCGCAAGCCGGCGGGCCCGGTGCAATTGAAACCGGAGCAGCAGAAGATCTCCGGATATTTCAACGTGGACAATGGCACGGGAAAGATCCGCGGTATCTACCTGCAACAGAATGCGTCGGTGAGCCCTATTTTCCAGCAGTGGATGGCGCCGTTGCAGGATCTGGGCGTGAGCACGATTACGATGCGGGACACGGGCGGCACCGATCACGAGGCGTTTGACTCGGTGGGCATCCCCGGATTCCAGTTTATTCAGGACATGCTCGATTATTCGGCGCGCACGCACCACTCCAACATGGATACATACGAACGGTTGCAGCCGGATGATCTGGCGCAGGCGGCGGTGGTGGAGGCGATTTTCGTCTACAACACGGCCATGCGCGATCAGATGCTGCCACGGAAGCCGCTGCCGCATCCGGAACTCGAGGAGCAGAGAAAGGCTCCGCTGAAGAATGTGATGCCGGGGTCGGAGGCGGTGGAGGAAGATAGGAAGACGGGGAATTAGGACGAGTAGCGCCGCCGTCTCGGCGGCTCGTCGGCTGCGTGGAGAGAGGGAATACTCCTGAACTATGGCGGGTGCGAGGGCGGGACGCCCTCGCGACAGCCGGCGGGACGCCGGCGCTACACAAAACGAAACGCCGCCGATTTTGTCGGCGGCGTTTCGTTATTTCGAAGCGTTGGATTCTGGTTATTGCGGGGTTTCTTCGAGCAGTCCTTGCTCCATTTTTTCCTGGCATTCGATGCAATGGCGGGTCCATGGTACGGCTTCGAGGCGCTTGGCGTTGATCTCTTTACCGCAGTGAATGCACTCGCCGAAGCTGCCTTCGCGGATGCGGGCGAGAGCCTTGTCGACCATCTGCAGGGGATTGCGATCGTTGTTGCTCTGGCTGAACAAGAATTCCTTGGTGTAGGAACTGGCGGCCCGATCGGCGATGTCCTGGGCGGTATCTTCGTCGGCGGAGCGTCCGTCGGCCTGGGTACGGTTCACCGTGCGGCGCAATTCCTGCTGCCTGGTTTCTAAACGTTTTTTGAAGGCTTCCAATTTCTTCTTATCCATAAGTTCACGTCAGCTTTGCGCTGTTAATAAATCACCACATCAAACTCGTAGGACGCCCCCTCTCAGGGGCGTCCCTGGCCATAAGGCCAAACGAAGATGATAAGCGCGCAAATTAAGATGCGTCAACAGGGCCTAGGGCTGCAGGAAAGAGTCGCGTGATGTCATTCTGAGAATGGATCATACGAAATGCGGGAAGTGGCAGTACCGCGGCGATGGACCGGGCAACCGCATACACTATCGCCGCTCCCGCAAGCCGCGTCGTTAGTGCCGGACCACGTACGGTCCCTTACGCTGGCTTGCGCCACCGTTCAGGATGACATGGTTTGCGGGCTGCCTACCTCGGCAGCGGATCTTTCATGCTGGCCAGCGCGTATCCCATGACCGCCATGGCGGCTGCATTCTCGCGCAACTCGCTGGGCACGATCTTGTCGAGTGTGTCGGCGGCAGTGTGGTGGTAGTTGAAGTAGGTGCGGCCGTCCTGCAGGATGCCAAGCGCAGGCACTCCCGATTCGGACATGGCAGAGATGTCGGCGCCGGGAGGATAGGAACTCGGCTGCAGGGCAGTGGCGCCGAAGCTTTGCAGGATGGTCAGCACGGGGCGCAGGAGTTCCGCCGCATGTGTCGACATCTTCACGTCGAAGCCGAGTGGATGGGCCGCGCCGGAATCGCTCTCGATCGCGCCGACGGTGCGAATGAATTCTGCAGCGTAGTCTTTCGTGTAAGCCTGGCTGCCGGCGCCGCCGCTCTCTTCATCCATCCAGGCGATTACGCGGAGCGTGCGCTTCGGATGCAAGTGAAGCTTCTGCAGAATCTCGGCCGCCTCCATCGCGACCACAACACCGGCGCCGTCGTCGATGGCGCCCGTGCCGAGGTCCCATGAATCGAGATGTCCCGAGACGACGACCAACTGTTCGGGATGCTCGCTGCCCTTCAGGTCGGCGATGACGTTGTAGCTGGTTGCGTCAGGCAACTTCTGCGGCGTGAGCGTGAGGTGAATGCGTACGGGCCCTTGCGCGGAAAGATGTGCGATCAGGTCAGCGTCCTCGGCGGTGACCGCGCCAGCGGGAATTCCCGCGGGAAAGCTGAAGCCGGTGTGCGGCAGGCGGTAATCGGCGTTTCCGACCGAGCGGACTAACGCGGCCACGGCGCCGAGATCAGCCGCGGCCTTGGGCCCGGCTCCGCGATAGCGCACCGCCTCGCCGTAGGAGATGAAGGACATCCCCGCAGCCGCTTTCTGCTTGTCGAAGATTGCGTTGAAGAGCACGACCTTGCCCGCAACCTTGTCGCGACCAAGGGCTTTCAGTTCGTCGAAATTGTTGACGACCACTACGTCGGTGGTGATTCCGTCGGCTGGAGTCGCGGAGCTTTCGCCGAGTGCGGTGAGAACAATTTTCTGCGTGGTACCTGTTACCTGGCCCGGATATTCGATGAGTTCGGCGGTTTCGGCTCCGCGGACCCAGTGCGGAACCTTCACTGCTTCGAGGTGAACCTCCAGCCCCAGATGGCGCAGCTCGCCGGCAACATAATCGACAGCGGCCTGGGCCTGCAGCGATCCGCTGATGCGCGGGCCGATGTTCTCGGTCAAGTGCGCGACTTGATGATAGGCGTAGTCGTCGGAGAGTGCGGCCGTCTTGATGGCCGAGAGTTCCTGCAATAACGGAGCAGGGAAGTTTTCCTGCTCGGCCTGGGAAGCCTGCGCGGGCGACATGAATGGCACGGGCGCGGGTTTAGGTTGAGCAGTCTGGGCGAAGGCCGCACTCGATAAAGCTAGAAGAACGCAAAGAAGATTGGGCTGGACGAGTTTGGGGGCGGAATGAGAACGGATCATAGTCGTTGGTCAGTGTATCTGAGCACGGCGTAACAACAAAACATTGCAGGTTGGCGGGCCCGTTCCCAGGGAAAATGTTTGGGTTGAAATCCCATGGCTTCCTTCTGCGGACAAAACGGCATCCAAGAGCCGCGATGAACCTCGGAGACAGACTGTGCCTGATCTTGCTTGTAAGCGCTGGACTGAGCGTTCTGCCGAAGGTGGCCTGCGCGCAGGCCAACAGCGATTTGCCCGACAGCCCGTCGGAAGCCGCGTTCTATAAACATCGCAACGACCCGGGCCGAGATCGGCAGGTGTCGTGGCGATCCTTGCCCAAGGATTTTCTTCATGATCAGAAAGGCATTTGGTGGGTATTCCCCAGTCAACTGGCACGAGGCCAGCACTGGATGCCCACGATGGCGATCACTGGCACCACCGCCGGGTTCATCGTCGCGGATCCCCACATCATGCCGTACTTTCGAACCCATGCGGGAAACCTGGACGACGTCAACGATGTTTTTGATCCCCTGATCACGACAGCCGAGGTGGTGGCCCTACCGGTCGGTTTGATGATCGCTGGCTATGCGCGGCATGACTCGTATCAGGTCAGTACTGCCCTGCTTGCCGGGGAAGCCTATGCCGACTCCGCTGTAGTTGATCTGGCGATGAAAGCCATATCCCGCCGAGAGCGCCCGAGTGATGTGCCCCCGGGCCAGCCGTTTACCGATACTTTTTTCGCCGGCGGGAAGTCGCCGTTCAAGGGTAGTTCGTTCCCGTCCGGCCATGCGGCGGGAGTCTTTTCCGTCGCCACAGTCGTGGCTTGCCGCTATCACAATCATCGCTGGGTTCCATGGCTCGCCTACGGTTTCGCGACCGCGATCAGTTTTTCCCGCGTGACGACCAGCGCTCATTTTCCTTCGGATGTGTTTCTCGGAGCGGCTCTGGGTTATACCATCACACGCTTCCAAGTGCTGCGGCCCCGGTAAGTCGAGTCTCGCCCTACTGACCTGAAAAAAGCTTAGAGCCTGTTCATTTTTCAACACCCGCAAGACTCTCCCAAATAAAAATTGGCCCCATTGCTGGGGCCACATTTTCAAGAGGCTACGGTTTGGTAGGCAATGTCAGGAAAGGCGATGCAAAGCTCCGTTCCGCCGAGCGGAACGGTTCGGGTAGTTTCGCGGAAAGTCGAAGAGTGTGAAGGTCATGTTGCTGAGTTTGCGGCCTCTTTGTTACTTCTAAGAGAAGCACTTGCCGCGCCAAAGTTCCAAAACGCTGTGATCGTCGTCACATCGGGACGTAAGAGAATGACGAACAACGACTTACATCAGGGAGTAACGCGGGAGCGGGGCTGATCTTGGAAAATGCTGGCGAATCGAAAGTGCAGAACAATGCATATTCGATGCACGGCGCTACCAAGCGCGCAAACACCAAGCCCATGGCGGGTTCTGGCCGCCATGGGCTTGGTGGAAAGGGAAAACTCTAGCGTTTAGCTGTTGCCGGCGACGGTGCGTAGTTTGCCCGGCAGGAAGTGATATGGTGGCCACGGACCGCTGATCGCAACTTCGCAGTTCTTGAGCTGCTTGGCGGCGGTGGTATAGCGGTTCTGGTACTTTTCCACGCTCTTGGAGTCGATCAGGTGGGCGATATCGATCAACATGCCCTCGGGAGCGACCTTCTTGCAGCTGACTTCTTCCTCGAGCGGGTTGAACAGCTTGTGCACCTGAACCGACAGAGCGCGCGCTTTGGTCTGGCGCTCGCGCTCACGGGACGCCTTCACCTTCAGCTTCGACAGGTAATCGCCGCCAACGGTATCGGGCAGCTGGATATCGATCATGGCCTCGCGCAGCGAGCCATCCCGGACAACCAGCTTGATGTGCATTTCGGACTTGCCGCGCAGCTTGGCGACGCTCACGCCGAAGGCTCGCCGGTTGACCCGGACGGCCTGGCGAAGTGCGTCATCGCTATCGAAAATGGTGCCGAACTTGAAGGGTAGGACGGTGGAGTTGCGGAAGCAATTACTGACCACGCGAGCGTGGTCGATTGCGGATTTGTGGTCCAGTTCACCTGCTGCGTGGTCATATTCGCTGACAATGACTGCGAATTCACCACTCGGATAGCTCAGAACCGCAGCGCCGTTCACTCCTTGAACGCCCTCTAACAGGAAAGGGCGGCGAGTGCGGGTTCCATTGGGAAGGGTTTGGTGCTCGGTAAGACAATACGCGTACCACGCCATGTTGAACTCTCCGAACCGGGATGGAGGCAGACCGGGCCGCCTCTCACGTCGAGTTTTTCGCCAAAGCTTGTACAGCGATTTGGAAGTAAGGAAACGGGCGGCACAGGGCAACGAACAGCGAACCGGAAGCGCTTTACAGTCGCACTCCCTAACTGCATATTACTTTGGGCACCTGGTAAAAAGCAACTAAATCTTGGTGAGCGGCATCGAAATGCCCTTATTTGGCGGGGGTGGAACGGTTGGTGCGCTCTTGCAAGGCGAGAAGAACCACGCGCAACATCTCGTCCCAGGGCGCAGGCTTGCCGGTCCAGATTTCGAATTGGCGGGCCGCCTGATGGGCAAACATTTCGATTCCCGGAATGATCTGGGCCCCCCGTTCCTTGGCCAGCTTCAGCAAGCGGGTTTCGGGCGGATCGTAAACCATATCAAAGACATAGCGAGCATTGATTTCTTTGTCCTGCAGCGGCGTATCGCGCGTGTTGCCCATGCCAACCGGGGTGGCATTGATGATGACGTCGAAGGCCGCTTTCTTCAGGTCGGCACGCTTCATGATGCGTGCTCGGGCCTGGTGAGCCAGCTTCTTGGCAGGCCCGGCGGTGCGGTTCAGGATGTAGACTTCGCAACCGCGTTCCTTGAGTCCAAAGACGGCCGCACGGGCTGCGCCGCCAGCCCCGATCACCAGGATTCGGGCGTTCTCCAGGGTATTCAAGCGGCGCTCCAAGGGGCGGACGATGCCGGAGGCGTCGGTGTTAAAGCCGTAGAGCTTGCCATCCTGGGCACGAACGACCGTGTTGCAGGCGCCGATCTTCGTGGTATGAGAGTCGGTGTTGTCCAGATGCGGCAGGATCGCTTCTTTGTACGGCATGGTCACGCTGATGCCGTGGATGGGAATCTCGCGGACGCAGGTCAATAAATCCTTGAGAGTCTTGGCGTGAAGAGCCAGATAGACCGCATTCACATTCTCGCGCCGGAAGGCGGCATTCATGATGGCAGGCGAAAGCGAGTGCGCGATGGGATCGCCGACGACGCCGTAGACGCGCGTAGCGACGTCGACGTGATCGATGCGGTACACACTATTCAGTTCCTGAGCGGTGACCTGGCCGGGGGCGGTTTCTTCGCCGGCGATGGCGGAAGCGAAGGTGAATACGCTGCCCGCGCGCACGCCGAGTAAGCGGCTGATGATTCCTTGCTCGCCCATGCACATGCCGATCAGCGAGTGCCGGTCACCCTCGCGCGCCAGAAACTTGATCATGGTCACGTTGTCGGCGAGAGTGGTGGCGGTGCTGACGATCTTGTAGAAGTCCGCAGGGTAGGCGAGCATCTTTTCCAGGGTTTCGTCCAGCTTCTTGGTAGCTCGGAAATCATGGAACGACAAGATCATGGCTGCCCGGGTGCGCAGCTTCTGGAGTTGTTCAGGCTTGCACTTGTTGGCCGTCTGCAGTTCCACGTCGACTAACTGGCAGCCAGCGGCTGCGGCTTTGCTTAGAGATGTCTAACTGGGATGCGATCGAGCCGCGGAACTTGCCCCCGCTGGCGACGCGGCGGCAGGTGGCAATGACGACGGTGCCGGGATGAGTCTCGAGGAAGCGCTTGATTCGGGGCAAGGCCAGACCGGGCTTGGAAAGATAGTCTAACCTGAACTCCAGAAAGGGGTTATCGCGCACCAGGAGTTCGGCTTTTTCGGCCATCTCATTGGGGTCGGAGCCGATTACGGCCACGCAAACTCGTGGCAATCGCAGGGGCAGAAGACGGGGCGCGTAAGAGGGAGCAGAATTCATCGTTCCGGTCAGAAAATCGCTCAGGGGCCCGCTGAAGGGCGCATACTGAATGACGGCGAATTATTACAGGGGCTTAATTACTTATGCAACAACGGATTCATCGTCGTCGAGAAAAACTTCTACCCTAGGGTGCCCAACACCCTCGTAACCTTGACCCACCCTTACCCTCTTGTTACCTTCCGGCTGAAGCCTTTCTTTTCTGGCATTTAACTAGGGCGAGGGACCAGCGAGTCTTTTCCCGGAGGTAACATGAAGAAAACAGGACTGTTCGTGTTGTTGTTCGCTACAGCGGCTTGGGCACAAACCGGGGCAGACGGCAATGCCGTCGAGGCGCCGCAGGGAACTTCGCCGACTTCAGCCAGCTTTCCCACGATGCGGGTGCAAACGCCCACCTACGCCGACTTGTATTGTGCTGGATTTATCAGCAAGCAGATCCTGCCGGACGCCAACTTCGTGGCGGGAGGACTCCAGACGCCCACGACAACGAAATTCACCCGCGGAGACATGATTTATCTGGAAGGAACCGGCTACAGCGCGGGCGCGGAGTATGAGATTGTGCGGGCGCTCCGCGACGTCAATGAATATGAGATGTACCCGGGTGAGGCGAAACTGTTGAAGGAAACCGGCCAGCCCTACGAAGAAGTGGGACGCGTGAAGATCATTGATACGCGCAATAAAACCGCGATCGGGCAGATCGAATACGCGTGCGACGGGGTCAATCCCGGCGACACGGCGATTCCGTTTGCCGAAAAGCAGGCGGTGACCTTCCACACTCCGATTCGTTTCGATCGCTTCCTGCCGACGAGCAGCAAGCTTTCGGGCCGCATTGTGATGGGAAAAGACTTCGATTCCGAACTGGGCACCGGTCAGAAGCTCTACATCAATATCGGCGCGAACCAGGGCGTGAAGATCGGCGATTTCTTCCGCGCCGTGCGCTCTTATGAAGCCGACTTGCACGATCCAGTCGATTCGTTGTCGTTCAAGGCCGCGATTGCCGAGGACACGCAGAAGAAGACACCTTCGGTCGATCCCGCTATGTTCACCAAGGGGAACGGTCCGGTGATCCACGTGAAGGACTTGCCGCGGCGCGCCGTGGGCGAGATCGTGATCATCGGCGTGACCAACACCACAGCGACTGGCATGATCGTCTTCGCGTTGGAAGATGTGCATGCGGG
The DNA here is from genome assembly GCA_963844525.1 of uncultured Acidobacteriaceae bacterium. GTDB lineage: Bacteria > Acidobacteriota > Terriglobia > Terriglobales > Acidobacteriaceae > Sulfotelmatobacter. The sequence continues at coordinate 118,318 of CAWJOM010000004.1, forward strand.
CGACGGGGTGGAAGCGGATCAGGTTCAATAACTTTTCAGTCGAGTAGATTCAAGGGTGCCGGGGACGGGAAACCGTTCCCGGTTTTGTTTTTCGTTTGTTTTGCTTCACGCACAACGCTTGAACGTGTAATCATCCAGACAATGGCAAGCGATCTCACCGTCAACGTGAAGCTCATCGAACAAGCGCGACTTGTTGGTGGACATAAGACCCAGAGAGAAGCAGTGACAGCTGCGCTCGAAGAGTATATCCAGCATCGTCGGCAGACGCGGATCCTGGAGGCCTTCAGAACCATGGATTTTGATCCGACTTATGATTACAAGGCGGAGCGCAATCGAAAGCGTTTGGGGTGATCATTGTCGAGATCGAGCCCGAGCGGGGACTGCTTCATCCCGCAACTCTTCGGCCATTGATTTTCAGAATTGTCTCTCGTCTGCTACGGGGCTAGAACCGATCGCGCTTGCGATTACCTGGCGGACTTTTTGAGACCGTCTCCGAAAACCTCTGCGGTGAAAGCTTCAAGGGTTGCGCCCTTTTGCCACGCGTCTGGGGGCAGGCCGGCTTTGCGGCAGGTTTGTTCGAGGAAGGTTGTTCGATCCCAGTTGTGTTCTGTGGGCACTTGCGGGAGGAGCAGGCCGCGATGTCCGGCCAGGGTGATCAGCAAGCCGTGGCGGCCGATTTCGATGGCGTCGGCGGAGATGAATTGGGGCGGAGAAAGAATACTGAGTTCGATTTCGAGATTGCGGGCTTCCTGCAGCGCCACAGGAGGGAAGCGAGTGTCTTCGAAAGCGGCCGCGCGCGCGGTGTCGGCCACGGCCCGATACACAGGGCTTATGGGAAGCACGTAGCCGACACATCCCCGCAATTCGCCGCGCAGATAGAGCGTCGTGAATGCGCCGCGAGGCTGCGCGAGATGTTCAGTGGGCGGATCGAGCGGGATCTCGCGCCGCTCCAGCGCTGAGAGAATGGATTCGTGGGCGACGTGGAGCAGGAGAACGCGCTCGTCTTGTGAGAATTCTCCCCGCGAGGACTCGCCCTTGGAAAGTTCGCCAGATTCCACGGCAACGGGATTAGGTTGAGGCAGCGACATCGCGATCCGCCTGCGGCGGAGGCACGGGCTTTTGGCGCCGGCTGAGGATGAAGGCGCGGCGCCGGCGCTTTACCACGCGCCGATCGATCTTGGACCAGAAGGCGACGAAGTAATCGATCGCAGATACCAACGAAACACAGACCATGAACCAGATCGCGAGGTAGGCGATCCAGTGGATCGGAAAAATGTAGTGGCTGTAGATCGGCCACTCTTTCCAGCGATGGTCGAGGATGACGGCGACCACCGAAACAATCTGCACCACCATTTTGAATTTGCCGAGTTCGCTGGCTTCGATGGTGAAGCCCTCGGATGCGGCAATCGAGCGCAGGCCGCTGACCAGGAACTCACGCCCGATGACGACGACCGCAATCCACGCGGGAACCAGGCTGGGATTCAACTGCACGAGCGTGACGAATGCTGCGGCAATCAGAAGCTTGTCGGCCAGCGGGTCGAGCAGAATTCCCATGGTAGTGATCTGTCCGCGCTTGCGGGCGAGGTAGCCATCGATGCCGTCGGTCATGGAAGCGGCGATGAACAGAGCCGAGGCCAGCAATTCTTTTTCGCCAGTCACGCTGCTGAAACGGCTGCTGGAAAGAATCCACATCAGCAGAGGGATGCTGAAGATCCGGATGAGCGTGATGGAGTTGGGCAGGTTCACACTACTGGGGTGGTCCCGAGGCCAGCCGGAATCCTGATTGATTATGCTCCACGGGGAGAGGGAACGCAATGCATCTTGGACAGTGCATTCCGGGACATTACGCCAACGGAATTAACCACGGAGGACACGGAGGACACAGAGGCCTTTGGAGCTTCCTCTGTGTCCTCCGGGTCCTCTGTGGTTGAGTAGACTTATTTCGAAGCGGGTGCCGTCTTGGGCTGCTTGGCGATGATTAGATCTTTGATCTTGTCGTAGGTGGCTTGCGGGATGATCTTTTTCTGCACTAGCTCGTTCTTGGCGCGGTAGGGGCGGCCGTCGATGATCTTTTGCGAATAGGCGTCGCCGATCCCGGTCAGGGCCTTCAGTTGATCTTTGGTCGCGGTGTTGAGGTCGAGTTTGTCGGGAGCGGCCGCGTTCGCCATCTGAGCGGGCGATGCCATGGCCTCCGGTTTCGAGCCGGGTTCGGCGGTTTGTGCTGCGGCGAATCCGCTAACCAGGGAAAGCGCGAAGACAAGTACGGCGATTTGCGCCATTAATTTTTGTTCAACGAGCTTCATGCGTCCTCCTTGGAACCTCAGGGGCTGAAGCCCAATTCTTCCCGAAGCTTTTACGGCACGGCTGAAGCCGTGCCCTTCCACAAATCCAACGCTACGCGTAGATCCCGCGTTGACGGATGGTGTAGGCCACGCGGTCGATCGCCAGCATGTAGGCGGCGATGCGGTTGTTGACGTGGTGAGTCTCGGCATAGCGGACGACGTCCTGGAATGAAGACTTCATGATTTCGTCCAGTTGCTCGTTGACCACCGATTCCTTCCAGAAATATCCCTGGCGGTCCTGCACCCACTCAAAGTAGGAAGTGGTAACGCCGCCGGCGTTGGCCAGAATGTCGGGAATGACGAAGACGCCTTTATCGGTGAGGACATCGTCGGCAGCGGAGGTTGTCGGTCCGTTCGCTCCTTCGGCCAGGATGCGGCACTTCACGCGATCGGCATTGCGGCTGGTGATGACGTTTTCGGTGGCCGCGGGAATAAGAATTTCGCAGTCTTCGACGAGCAGGTCGGCAGTCTCGGCCTTCTCCGCGCCGGGGAATCCGTGGACGGTGCCGTTCTTCTGGCGGTAGTCCACCAGGGCCTTCAAGTCGATGCCGTTCTTGTTGTGCAGCCCGCCGCCAACTTCAGCGATGCCGATGACTTTGTAACCAGCCTGGTGCATCAAGGCGGCAGCATTCGAACCCACATTGCCGAAGCCCTGCACGATGACGCGGGTGCTTTCGCGGCTGAGGCCGAGTTTCTGGCAGGCTTCGTCGCAGACAATCATTACGCCGCGGCCGGTGGCTTCGCGGCGTCCGCGGGAGCCGCCGATGTTGATGGGCTTTCCGGTTACAACGGCCGTCACGGTCTGGCGCATGTGCATGGAATAGGTGTCCATCATCCACGCCATGATTTGTTCGTTGGTGTTGACGTCGGGGGCGGGAACGTCTTTTTCGGGGCCGATGAATTCGATGAGTTCGGAGGTGTAGCGGCGGGTCATGCGCTCGACTTCGCCCATCGACATTTTGTGCGGATCGCAGATCACGCCGCCCTTGGCTCCGCCGAAGGGAATGTTGACCACAGCGCACTTCCAGGTCATCCAGCTGGCGAGGGCGCGGACCTCATCGAGCGTAACGTCAGGGGCGTAACGGATGCCGCCCTTCGCGGGGCCACGCGCAATGGAATGCTGCACGCGGAAGCCGGTGAAGACCTCGAGGTGGCCATCGTCCATCTGCACCGGGATGTAGACCGTGAGTTCGCGGTTGGGATAGCGCAGTACTCGCCACAAGCCCTCATCAAGATTGAGCTTCTGGGCAGCCAGATCGAAGCGGGCTCTTTGGGATTCCCACGGATTACTTTCTTTATCTACGTGCGGGGGCGTCGCCATCGTCGTCATAGAAGTGGTCTCCGGAATGATTGCAGGTCGGAATTTGCGGATAAATGCCGCCCGCAGCGGGAGCGTTCCCGGTCAGAGCGGGCAAACGTTCCGAGTATATGAGGGTGGATGGCAGGGAAGCAAGCTAGGGGGAGTTACATGCGAGGGTTCACTGGCCGCTCGCTATTGGCTCGCGTGACTATGTTTCGCCGCTAATTGCTGCGCAGCGCCTCCATGGGGTTGACCTGGGAGGCGCGCCACGCCGGAATGTAGCCGGAGATGGCTGCGACCAGCAGCAACGCCAAAGCCATTCCGAGATAGGTTGGCAAATCCCACGACGAGACCGAAAACAACAGCGAACTGATGAGCTTGGATACCGCAAGGGCAGCCAATGTGCCGACTAACATTCCCGCAAGTGCCAGTCGCAGCGTGCCGGCCAGGACCTGGCGCTGCACGCGTGCGGTGCTGGCGCCGAGCGCCATTCGAATGCCGATGGTGTGTGCCTGCCGCGTGACCGAATAGGAAATCACGCCGTAGATTCCGAGGGCGGCCAGCAGAAGTCCGAGGGCGGCGAAGGATCCTACGAGCAGAGTGAAGAAGCGGCGTGGGGAAACGGCGCGGTCGACGATCGTCTGGATCGGGCGGAATTCCGCGGCCGACTGTTGCGGGTTCAACTCGCGGAGCGCGCCCAGGACGCTGGCAGCAAGAGTCGCTGGCGGCAGGCTGGTGCGGACGACAAGTTGCGCGCTCGACGGACCTTGCTGCGTGACCGGATAGTAGATCTGCGAGCCGGTTCCACCTTCCACCGTTTCTTCATGAATGTCATCGACCACGCCGATCACATGGTCTTCCTCTTTGTCACGCATCAGGATCTTGCCGACGGCATCTTCTCCGGGCCAGTACACGCGCGCTGCCGACGCGTTGATGAGAACAACTCGCTCGCTGTGCGGTCCGTCGGCCCAAGTGAAGTCGCGGCCGTGGAGGCGGATTCCCATGGCACGAATGAATCCCGGCGTGATCACGTAGACCAGCGGGTCGGGCAGTTCGCCGGGAGCAAAAGTTTTTCCCTGCGGCACCGGCGTGTCCCATTCACGATTCGGACCGAGTGGAAGGTAATCCGACATGCCTGCTGCTTCTACACCGGGCAGCGCACTCACGCGGGCAAGGATCTGCTGGAAGATTGCGCCGCGTTTCGCCTCGCTGGCTTCTTCGGTGGGGGCGCTGTCGTCGTAATCGACTCTGATGGAGGCAGCGCGGTCGGGTTGAAAGCCGAGGTCCACGTCGAGCACTTTGGAGAAGCTTCGCAGCAGCAGGCCGGCGCTCACGAGCAGCACGCAAGCGAGGGCGACCTCAGAGATGACTAGAACAGCGCGAACACGCTCGTGATTGCGGCCTAGCCCGGCTCCCGGACCGGAGTCCTTGAGCACCTCTTGAAGATTGCCGCTGGCGATTTTCAGTCCGGGCAGCAAACCGAAAATTGTGGCGGTGAAGATGGCGACAATCACGGTCCAAACCAGTGCCTGGCCGTCGATGCGCAATGCGCTGAGCAGCGGGAGAGCCACCGATCCCTGGTGCGCGAGCCACGCGATCAATGTCTGCGCGAGTCCGAGCCCCAGGACTGCTCCGGCGCCAGAGAGCAGAAGACTCTCCATGAGTAGCTGGCGGACGATGCGGCCGCGGGTTGCTCCCAGGGCGCCGCGCACGGCAAATTCTTTGGCGCGCGCCGAGGCCCGAGCCAGCAGCAGATTCGATAGATTCACGCCGGCGATCAGGAGAATCGCTCCTACCGCGCACCACAACGCAATCAACGACCGGCGCAGCTTGCCGGTGACGTAATCCTTCAGCGGGACGGGAATCAGATTGCCTTTATAGCGACCGAGCGTCTCGGGATACTTGGTATTGAAGTAGATGTTGGGCGCGACGCGGTTGGCATCGTCGAGTGCCTGCGCCACCGTCACACCCGGCTTGAGCCGGCCGAGGAAGGTGACGATGTTGCCCCAATTGCGTTCCTGATTTAAGTCGAGCGGAGTAAAGAGATCAACCTTCGCGCCGGGAGAAAATACCGCGCCAAAGTCGAAGCTGTCGGGGAGAACGCCCACGACAGTGATCGGCGTCCCGCTCAGTTCGATAGCCTTACCGACGATGGCTGGATCTGAGTTGAATTGACTTCGCCAGTATGCGTTGGCGAGGAGAGCTACCGGATGCGCACCGGGGCGAGTTTCTTCGGCCGAGAAGAGTCGGCCCATGGCAGGCCGCACACCGAGCACCTGGAAAAAATTGCCGATGACTTCGATACTGGTAGCTGGCTGGGGCTCCCCGCGTCCGGTGAGGCGAAGATTGTCGGGAGTGGTGAAGGCTTCGTATCCAGTGACATTCTGGTAGGTACGGCTTTGGTCGCGAAATTCTTCGTAGGCGTCAGCGGAGTAGGTGGCGCAGGAGAGCCCGCAGGAAGTTGGAGGTGGAGCAATCCACACGAGTTCATGCGAATCAGGGAAGGGAAGCGGACGCAGAAGGAGCGTGTTGACGACGCTGAAGACAGCGACGTTCGCTCCAATAGCCAGGGCCAGGATGAGAATGGAGATGGCGGCAAAACTTGGGTCGCGGGCGAGGGTGCGGAAGGTGTAGCGCACGTCCTGACACGAGTCACTCCAGTAGTCTTTAATAGGCGTTTGCGGCGTTCCATTTCTTCTCCTATTCGAGTGCCGATCTTTTGAACGGCGCGCAGGTCCCCGAACTGGCGTTCGGCTTCTTGGCGGGCGGCTTGAGGTTGCCAGCCCTGGCGGACAAGATCGTCAACTTTGGCCTGCAGGTGAAAGCTCAACTCGTCTTTCACGTCGGCGGCCGGGTCGGGACCGAACATGCGGGCATAGCGGCGCCAGATAGGGATCGGTGTCATCCAATCTGCTCCGGAAGCGGCGGCTGAGTTGCGGCAAGTACTTTGGCCACTGCCGCGGCATAGGCCTCCCAGGTTTTGACCTCGTGACGCAGTTGACGCCGGCCTTCAGAAGTGAGGCGATAGAACTTGGCTTTGCGATTATTTTCGGAGAGTCCCCACTCGGCCTCCAGCAATCCCTTGTTCTCGAGTCGCCAGAGAGCGGGATAGAGCGTGCCCTCTTCCAGGAGCAAGGCGTCGTCACTCTGGCGGCGAATCAGGTTGGTGATGGCATAACCGTGCAGCGGTCCCCAGACGAGAGCCTTGAGAATCAGGACATCCAGCGTCCCGCGAACAAATTCAAGCTTGGCGGTATCCATGCGTCCCTTTGCAATCAAAGGGAGGTTTTCATGGCTCCCCCTTTGTATACAAGGGGACGTTCTGGAAGAAAATTCGTTAGCAACGATCCGATGGGTGCTTGCCCGTGAGGCCAGGCATTTGTTCACTTGATTCGAGAATGCGGAAACCTTAACCCTTTAACCACGAAGGACACGCAGGTTCACGAAGGAAATATCAGCGCGCGAGCGACAACTGCGGGGCCGCACCACGCCATGAATCTGACGGTGGCTTAAGAGAATCGAACCAAGGCTAAAGATTGATTTCCATGCCTTCGGCGGCAGCGCGGACGTTTGGATAGTAACTGCGGGCGTCGGCGACGACTTTGTCGACGATGGCGTCGGTGTGGTCGGGATCGTGATGGTAGAGAATCAATTCCTTGGCGCCACTTTCCATGACCACGTTGATGGCTTCGCGCCAATGGCTGTGTCCCCAGCCGCGCCGGCGGGCTTCATATTCTTCGGGAAGATATTGGGCGTCGTAGATCAGGATGTCGGCGCCTTCGGAGAGTTTGCGCACGGCCTTGTCGAAATTGGGATCGCCGGGCTCGTTGTCGGTCGCGTAGACAAGAACGCCCTCTTTGGTCTCCAGGCGGAATCCCATGCATCCCTGCGGATGATTGAGCCACGCGGTCTTGATCTTGGTGCCGTCGGCCATTGGCAGACATCCGTTATCAATGTTGTAGAAGTCGAGCTTCGCCTTCATCTGATCGAGATTGACAGGAAAATACGGCGAAGCCATCTGCTCAGCCATCACCTGCTCGAGACTGCGCGTGCGGCTCGACGAGTGGAAGACGAGCTGGCTGCTGGGATTCTCATAGAGCGGGCGGAAAAAAGGCATGCCCTGAATGTGGTCCCAGTGGAAGTGGGAAACGAAAACATGTGCGGAGAAGGGGCGATCGGCGAATTCGTGTTTCAGCTCGCGCCCCAGCACGCGGAATCCAGTGCCGCAGTCGAAGACATAGATCTGATCCCCCACGCGCACTTCGACGCAGGAGGTGTTGCCTCCGTAGCGCAGATTCTCGGCCTGTGGAGTGGGCGTGGAACCGCGCACGCCCCAAAACTTGATTCGCATAAACTGTGATGCTTGCTTAGTCCGTAATCTTCGACCGCAAATGCCTTCCCGTCAATTCAATCGCTGGTCCCACTCCACTTGTTGCCTGAGCCGAAGGCAGCGCCCAAGGTTGGATGGAGGCCCAAAACGTTCATAATACGCGGGATATACGCAATTCTAGCGGTTGAATAGAGGGTAACAAGTGACTAAAGTTTCGCGCGCCGGAGGGCAATGCGGGGCCAACCCGGAGGTTAGAGGTACTGGAGCCACCAGTCCGTTCGCTTGCGTTTGAAAGCGGCATACCAGCGGCAGGCGAAATAGAGCAGCACGATTGCGAGCGCCCATACCAGGTAGAGAAGTGGGAGGCTCCAGACGTAGCCGTCGGGCGGTTCCGGGCTGCCCATCGGGTGGTTCGTAAACAACCATGGGCTCACCATCCCCAGGCGGATCTTCGACACTACGAGGGCGAGCGCGTGGATCAGGGGAATGTGGAGCATGTAGAAGAAGAACGGCACCCGTCCGAAAACGGTGATCGCGCGGGCCAGGACTCCGCGAAGGTTCTCGACGAGTGGGATCAGGGTGATGATGGGTCCCAGCGTCATCAAAAGGAAATTGAGCGACGCGGGGTATTTGGTTGTGTTTAGGAACGCAAACAAAGTTGGCATGGGCGGGCCGCCGTTCCGTCCTGCAACGCCGGCGTGCCAGGGGCGCGGGTCTCCGTACAAATTAAATCCGCGGAGAACGAGGAAGAGCCCGATGGCGGAGAGTCCGATCGTCAGGCAGAGTCGGCGGCGCCGCTCGGCGTCCAAGGTCAGGATCTTGCCGAAAGCATACCCTGCCGCCATGACCCCGATCCACGGAATGATGGAATAGAGCACGATCAGGTTGGGGCCATTGGGGCCAAACTGGATGGGCCCGGCGAAAAATCCTACATACATGATTTTCCAGAGGCCGGAGAGCCGATTTTGATCGAGCCCTTCCAGCAGCGTGTTCATGTGCGGATCCATCAGATTGTGGGCGCCCACAATGGCCACCCCAACTGTTCCGATCAGCGCGAGGGGCGGCTTGACCAATGCGGCCATCAGGATCATGCAGCATCCGATCACCCAGATGACGCCGGCCATCTCGTATTGACGGAAGTCGAAATTGAAGGTCCATGCCACGCGAAGGAAGGTGAGTTCCAGGAAGATGAGCCAGAGTCCGCGGATCAGCAGAAACCGGGACACGTCGTCGTGCTTTCGGCTATAGAGGAAGCTGCTGGTTCCGGCCAGGAAAATGAAAGCTGGCGCGCAGAAGTGAGTGATCCAGCGGGTAAAGAAAACTCCTGCCGTTGGACCGCCCGCCGGAATTCCGGAATAGACGCGTACATGATCGATGGCCATCAGAATCATGACGGCGCCGCGGATCAGATCGATGGAGTGGACGCGCGCTTTCGAGTTCGCGTCGACGGCCGGCGTGGTAGCAGGGAGAGTAGCGCTCATGGTCTTACCCGGCCTGTATTGAACTCGTTCATCGGCGAGTTCGAATGTCCGTCGGTGATTTTGGACGGAGTGCCGTAATGCTGGTTAGCGCAGTCACCATAGTGCTTGATCAGTCTGCTTCGCGTTCGAACGTGATTAAGGCAGCGCTGGCGGCGGGAAGATCAAGCGTCGCGGTTCCGTTTTCAATGGGCAACGCTTCCTGCCGCGCCGCAGACCATGCGCCGTCCGCGCCTACCGGCGCTCCGCCAAAGGTCGTGTCGGTCGTGTCGTCGACTCGCGGGGCCCGCAGACGCAGCACAGCCGCGCGTTTCGCGGGTTGCCCCGAATCGATCGTGAGGCGAACGGCACGGTCGATGTTCTTGTTGAAGACTGCCACCTTGATTGCTCCTGTAGCGCCGCGCAGCCCATAGGCTGTTAGAAGCGGTGCCGGGTCCGTCTGATCGAGCTTGCTTTCCACAAGTTGTCCCGCGCCTGCCTGCGCGAACAGCAGCATACCGTAGTAGATTGGCCGCGCCAAGAACCCATTCTCTTGCGTTCCTGCAACGGGCGTGTACCAACCGTAACCGCCGCCGTGAAAGTTGATGCCGGTACCACCGGCGGATGCGAGTTGATACATAAGGTCTGCACTCCACAGTGCGGAGCCGAAAGTGTCGCTGACGCCCTGCTTGCCTCCCTGGTAGCAGGAGTTCGTTTCCGCCAGCCGGAACGGTAGGCCAGATTCCTGCATGGTTGCCTTCATGCCTTCGAACTCTTCCTGAAGCTTGGGGTTCGGACGAAGCAATCGCTCAATCGTCATCGACGGATCAGTTGGCGGTCCTTCTGCGTAGTAGTGCTGCGAAAGGAAAACCGCCTCATGTTTGAATTGCTTCGCAAAAGGGACGAGCCACTCGTTGTTGTACGCGGTGTCGGGTCCGGCGAAAGGTGCGCTCGGGAGACGCGCGCGGATGGTCTGATAAAAGTGCTGCCACTCGACGGCGAATTGCTTGAAGTCGTAATCGGCCTTGCGAATTCCGTTGCGAAAGAAAAGGTCGGGTTCGTTGCAGAGTTGGAAGGCGATGAGCTTCGTGCCGGCTGCATCCATCACCCGAGCAGCTTCCTCGGCGGCATCTTCCGCCGTGCCGGTGCCCATGTTCAGGCCATAGATCAACTTCCATCCGCAAAGGTCGAGAAACTCGCGCAAATTGTGGATCGCCTCTGGTCTGATGTTCACGGGCGCGGGAGCTTTGTGGCCGGTATCGGGACCGACGGCCATTCCGAACGCAGCGGGATTCGCTTTGTCTCCCGATCGCATGCTCTCCAGGGTTCGAACGTCATTCTGCGCGTTCGCACGCTTGGTGGGATCCGGAGTCCAGTAGCAGTATTCGCTGGTATTGCCTCCGATACGCAGAACGCCGGATGCGCCGAGTCGCCGCAGAAAGCCCGCCAGTTCGGTATTCTCTCCAGAGAAGAAATGCGGATTCCCAAGCTGCGCCGATTCGTAGCTCAGGCCAGTGAAATCGTCGCCAATCTTGTTGCCGAGGCGGTCGGCGCGAAGCGCGAGCCGTACGGAAACGCTGGTACTGTTTTCGCCAAAGGACAGCGGGTGGGAGAGAACCGCAGCAGAAGCCGCGGCAGCGACGCGAATAAAATTCCGGCGATTCATGCCAGTGATTCCATCACACGCTGCGTTTACGGGCAACTCCGTTGCGGGTCGTCTGACGCTTGCGAGAAAGATCGTCAACCACCAAGGACACGAAGTCGCACGAAGGAAAACACTTCCGAATCTAAATTCCTTTGCGATCCCTGGTGTCCTTCGCAGTTGGCTGATTTTTCCCGCAGCATGGAGGCTTTCGCGCGTTCCCCTATAATAAAAATCCCGCCGAAGCGGCGGGTTGGGTCACCAAACCATGCTGCGACCGGACTTCAAAGAATTTTCCCGCCTGGCCCGCGAGGCCACGCTTGTGCCCGTGGTGAAATCGGTGAGTGCGGATTTGCTCACGCCGGTCTCCGCCTTTCTCGCCATCGCCGAGAAAGAGCCGCACGCGTTCCTGCTGGAGTCGGTCGAGCGTGGCGAACAGATTGGGCGCTATACATTCCTGGGGGCACGACCCTACATGCGGGTGAAAGCGCGCGAGGAAACCGTGGAGATTGAGCGCGGACGCCGGCGCGAAGTGGTGCAAGAGAATATTTTCCAGGTCGTGAAGCGTTTGCTGCGCGAGCACGAGCCCGCGAACGTTCCGGGACTGCCTCCATTCACCGCGGGCGCAGTTGGATATTTTGCCTACGACGTGGTTCGCCAGTTGGAAAAGATTGGCGATCACGCGAAGGATGACCTCGGGCTGCCCGATGCCGAGTTGATGTTCTTCGACCGGCTGCTCGCCTTCGATCACTTGCGGCACCAAATTCACATTGTGGCTGCGGCTGACCTGAAACGAGAGAGCCCGCGGCGCGCCTACGACCGGGCGCTGCGCGACATCGCCGCGCTGGAGAGGAAACTCGCGGCCGGGTTGAGCCCAAGTTTATGGCGCAAATCGGCGAAGGCCAAGCCGGGCAAGCTCAAGGTGCATGCGGACACGAAACGCGAAAATTTTCTGCGCGGCGTGGAGCGTTGCAAGGAATACATTGCAGCGGGCGACATCTTCCAGGTCGTGTTCTCCCAGCGCCTCGACTTCACGCCGGAGGTTGCGCCGTTTGATTTGTACCGCTCGTTGCGGCAGGTGAATCCGTCGCCCTATCTTTATTTTCTGCGCTCGGGCGACACGCACATTCTCGGTTCGTCTCCTGAGATGCTGGTGCGGGTTAGCGGCCGCAAACTCGAGTATCGGCCGATCGCGGGCACGCATCCGCGCGGGCGCGATGAAGCCGAGGACGTGCGCCTGGAACAGCAGATGCGCACCGACGAAAAGGAACGCGCCGAGCACGTTATGCTGGTCGACCTTGGCCGCAATGACTTGGGCCGCGTCAGCGAATACGGCTCCGTCAAAGTGAAAGACCTGATGTATGTGGAGCGATACTCACACGTGATGCATCTGGTGTCGGCGCTCGAAGGTACGCTGCGCAAGGACCTCGACGCGCTTGATGCATTCGCGGCATGCTTCCCCGCTGGAACGCTCAGCGGAGCCCCCAAGGTACGAGCCATGCAGATCATTGAGGAACTGGAACCGACGCGGCGCGGGATCTACGGGGGATCGGTGCTGTATGCGGATTTTGCCGGGAATCTCGATTCGTGCATCGGCATCCGCACGCTGCTGATGCGGGGGAAGAAAGCTTATCTCCAGGCGGGCGCGGGAATCGTCGCGGATTCCGATCCGGCCAGCGAGTTTCAGGAATCGCTGAACAAGGCGCAGGCTGTGCTGCGGGCGGTGGCAAAAGCTCGCGGCCAGTGAACAGTGAAGAATCGTTGCAGGCGCTCTCAATGAGACGGTGCAGAGGCTGGCGTTGCGCTGGCCGTCGGCGTCGCGCAACGCGGCGTGATGTCCGCCGCAGTGGGTTCCCGGCTCATTGAGTTGTGGGCGAAGCACCATGGCACCGCGGTTGCGGGATAGCGCTGCCGCACGTGCTGCGGAACATCGGACTCGTGCACTTCCTCAAACGTAAATTGGATTCTGCCGTCGGCGGACACGGTGGCGAGCAAGTAGCCGTAGATGTCCGTCTTCGCTGAAGGCGGAGCGCCATCTGGTAGCGGATAGCGGACCGCTCCAGCAGTTCCTACAATCCAGCCGGGAAGCGGTTTGGCGCCGTTCTCCTTTAGCTTCAGTGTGTCGAAGATATTTTCCATATAAAAATGCGAGTGGCTGGCGAGCACGTACACCGGCTTGTGGCTCTCGTCGCGGAAGCGGGTGAGAGCTTTGTAGGCCTTTTCGCCACCCGGACGTCCAGCGGGGTTGTCGCCCATACTGTGAAAATTGGCCAGGCTGTCGGGCAGAGCTTCGTGCATGCCGACAACGACGCTCTTCACCGCAGGATTGCTCTTGGCGCTCTCCAGGCGGCGCAGAAGCCAAGCAACCTGGTCGTCGGAAAATACCGACGCAGCGTTATCGAGGTAGATGAAATCGACGCCGCCCTGAATCCAGTGATAGTAGGCCTGTGGCTCTGCCGGTTCTCTATCTTGCAACCGCTGGCTGCGTAATGACGGCTGGTCGAGCCAGTCATGGAAATGATGTGTGAAAGCGTCTTCGGTCTTGGGAGGGATCACTTCGTGATTGCCGATGCCTACGTAGAAAGGAACACTGCCAAACGCGGCAATCTGGCTTTCGACGAAGTCGTTCCAGGCGCGCCTTTCGTAGACCTCACAGGACAACACCTGGCCGCGTGTAGCGGCTTCGAAAGCCATGTCTTCGTCCACTTTATAAATTGCGCGCAAGTCGCCCAGGTGCCAGTAGAACGTTGGAGCAAACTGGGCGCTATGGGCGGCGATCGCGGGGACGACGATATCCCCGCAGTTGCGCGAATCGCCGGAAACGATGAAGCGCCACGAGCCCGCGGGCAGCGGGGGTGCGGCGGAGGACTCGACCGGCTCCCCAGCGTGCTGCGGAGCAGCCGATGGTTGCGCGCCACTGTAACCGGCCAGCGCCGCGGCGCAAAGAAGACAACTTACCAGGTTCATCGCGAAGCGTAGCGCGAGTTGGTGGTTGAATCTGAAACCTGACATGAACCAATCCATTCCGATTCGCAAACCGTAGTTGCTGACGGAGAGAAGTATAGACGAGGCTGGCAGGTCGTCTACAACGCGAGGAAGTTAGCCACGAGTTTTTTTCCGGCGTCCGTCAGCACGCTTTCGGGATGGAATTGCACACCTTCGACGGGATAATTTCGGTGGCGCAGGCCCATGATGGTGCGGGTGCCATCTTTTTCGGTGGTCCAGGCGCTGACTTCCAACTCGAGGGGAAGATCCTTTTCTTCAACAATGAGCGAGTGATAGCGGGTCGCCGTCATCGGCATGGGAAGGCCCTGAAAGACGGTGCGGTTGTCGTGCATGACAGCACTGGTCTTGCCGTGCATGAGATTTGCCGCCCGAACGACATGGCCGCCGAAGGCTTCCCCGATCGCCTGATGTCCGAGGCAGACTCCGAGGACCGGAACCTTTCCCGTGAAATGGCGAATCAGATCGATGCTGATGCCCGCCTCGTGCGGTGTACGCGGACCGGGAGAGACGACGATGCGCGCGGGCCGCATCTTCTCAACCTGGCTTACCGTAACCTGATCGTTGCGCCGGACCTCAACTTCGGCGCCCAGTTCGCCGATGTATTGCACCAGGTTGTAGGTGAACGAATCGTAGTTGTCGAGGACGAATATCAAGAGTTTGCAGCTCCTGACAACAGCTTACACCGGAGGGCCGATTTGGAGGTCCTCCCCTGAAAGAGCCACCCTCTGACCCAACGGTGGTATTGACCTAATGGCTGGCGCGGAGCATCCTCGTCTATCAGTTCAGACGGTACTTCACTGCCACTTGGAGGACGCATGGCTGAGCCCCAGCAAGAAAAACGGGGTGCAAGACGTTTTCCGCTCCGCGTACCAGTTACCGTGGACCACGACAGCGCAATTCATGCCGCCCAGATTCGCGACGTCAGCGCGCGCGGAATCTGTTTCTACCTGGACTCTGCGGTGTCCCAGGGATCGCCCATTGGCTTCACGCTGACGCTGCCGCCAGAGATCACCCTCACCGAAAGCATCCGCGTGCAATGTAAAGGACGCGTGGTGCGCGTCGAAAATGGCCGAGCAGACGGGAAACTCGCCGTGGCGGCCGTGATCGAAGAGTACGAATTCTTGCCCGAGGTCTGATCAATACAAGGTTCAAGGTTTCAATGTTTCGCAGGTTTCAAAGATCTCAACAACTAGATCTAAAGGATCGGGCCGATTGTGGATGGAGCGACCGATCCTGACACGTTGAAACTTTGAAACGGGAAAAATCTCGCAACCTCGCAACCTTGGTACATTGCACCTCGAAACCAAGAATCTGACCGAGCAGACCGCTAGCCCCATAGCCTCGCCACCTGATATGTTTCCTTCAAGCTTCCAATGAAGGATTCTTTGCCGCGGCTCGTGATCAGGTCTATGTCTGTCGGGATTGCGGCCGTGCTGATCTCGATTGCGGCAGTGGCACAGAGCGTCGCACCGCCATCGTTTGTGACGGCCGTTCGCATCGTGCACGAGCATGGCTCTCCAGCGGTTGAGATCCTCTCCAGCAGCCCTGTGATCCCGCAGATTAGGACGCTCGATTCGCCATCGCGGCTGGTGATCGATCTGCCAAATACGCGGCTGGGGCTGACTCAGAATAAATTCGCGATTCGAAAAGAGAACATCGTCGCGATTCGCGTTGATCAATATCAGCAGAACCCTCCCGTGACACGCATCGTGCTCGATTTGCTAGCGCCCTATGGATATTCATGGGATGGTGCGGGCCATCGTCTGATGGTGCGCCTCAAGCCGGCCACAGATGCGAATGCCGCCAAGGACGCGGTGCCATCCGAGCCGCCGACGTTGCCGGGGATTTCGCTTAGCGCGACTCCGGCGGTGGTTCCGGTAGCCGGCGGTTCCGGGGCCTTGGTGAGAGTGGGAAGCCGCATTGCTTCGGGATCGGCCGTGACCGCCGGCTCCGAGACCGCAGTCCTGCGTGTCGCCGGAGGAGGAGAGGTCCGCATATGCCCGGGCACCACCGTCTCAGTGACGCCTTCACAGACCAAACGCGACTTGCTGCTCGGTTTGGGTACCGGCGCAATAGAGGCTCACTATTCGCTTCGCGCCTCCGCGGATACAGTGCTGACGCCGGACTTCCGCATCCTGTTCGCGGGGCCGGGTGAATTTCACTATGCCATCAGCGCCGACGCTCACGGCAACACTTGCGTGCGAGCGTTGAAGGGCAATACTTCTTCGGCCATCGTCTCCGAGCTGATGGGAGATCGTATTTATCAGGTCAGGCCGTCCGAGCAGGCTGTGTTTCATTCGGGACAAATCGACAAGGTTGACACCGATGTTCCAGTCGAATGCGGGTGTCCCCCGCCGACGCCGATCATGCGAGCGCAGGCTTCTTATGCGCCGAACGTGCCCGACTCAGAGCTGCCCGAGAAAGTGCGCCTGGGCGGAAGTGAGACTCCAGCGCCACTCTCAAGCAGTTCTTTGAACCCCGCCGGTGCAGGTACGAGGCTTTCGAATGGACCGGAAACCGCGCCGTTGCCCGCCTCGCAGCCCAACGATCTTCACGTGCAGGTGGATGCGCCTCTGGTTTTCACTCCGAAGAGCCGCGCGGTTGCCGCGTTGCCTGCTCCGGCCCAGGCGGCCAAAGAGTTGCCCGTCGACGATTCTCCAGCCCGGCAGGTTCATCTCGATGCCGTGATTCAGTCGCCGCCTCCGGAGCAGAGCAAACCCGAGCACCGCGGCTTCTTCCGCAGGATCGGCGGATTCTTCTCTTCGATTTTTAGATAGAGTCGTTCGACCTGGGCCGGTGTCCTCTGTGTTCGAATCGAAGAGCTTGCAACGCGGAGGACACAGAGATTAGAGATTTAAAGATAGGCCGTGCCGGAGCTATTGAGTCGGCGGCAGGCCGATAATGGCGAGAAGTTGCTTGAAGCCCGCGTCTCCGTGAAGACTTGCGAAGCTCTGGTCTTGCCGGACATTCAGCGATAGCCCGTCATGCGATTGTACGCAGAGGGTCAGGTACTTGAGCGCCTCGCTGGTTCTGCCGAGGCGGGCATCGCTCTGCGCGATGTAGTAGGACGACACCTTCCGTTGCGAATAGAGCCTGGTTCGCTCCGAGAGTTGCGCTTCGTGCAAGCCGCGTTCGCCATCTGCGGCGAAGCCCTTCGCAGCCGCATCTGCTTCTGAAAGTTCTGCCGCATCGTGCGTGAGCAAGGCGGCCTTTCTTAGCTCGGAGATGTAACGAGGGTAGTCTCCGGTATCGAAATAGGCGAATTGCAGGTAACGGTGCGGAGAGAGGAAGTTGGGCTCGGCCGCCTCAAGTTGGGTAAGGATCTGCACGGCCTGATCGTAGTGTCCCGCGCCCCGCAGGAGTTCTCCTTTGTCGGCAAGAATCGAGGACGAGTGCGGGTCGAGCTTGCGGGCAATCTCGATCTCGGCGAGGGCCTCTTCATCGCGGCCCATACCGTGAAGGAACGTCGCGAACCAGTGGCGGGCTTTGGCGTCATTGGGGTCCAGTTCGATGGCGCGGCGAAATTCCTTTTCGGCGTCCCGAGCGTCCCACATGCCCCAAAAAGTCACAAAAGCAAGGGAGGCATGGGCGTCGGAGGACTGGGGATCCAATTCAACTGCTTTTTTCGCGGCCGCAAAAGCCTTGAAGTACGCTTCGTGTTCGGGCATCGCAGAGAATTCGCGCAGCAGGTTGTAGCAATCGGCCAAGCCGACGTAGGCGTCGGAATAGTTGGGATCGCGCGCAATGGCCTGCGTGAAAGCGTCCACAGCCTGGTTCAGGCTTTCGGGAGTGCGCTTGTTCCAATAGAAAAGGCCTTTGAGGTAGAAGTCCTCGGCCTCGCGGCTGGCGGGTGGGCGCACGATCCGGGTGGCAGGCGTGACGGACTTCGCGCCGACCTGGGCGGTGCGATAGCCGGGACGAAAAATCCACGCAGCGAAGAACAGAGCCAGCAGCGGAGGTACAAAGATCAGTTTCCGCCACGCATTGGAAACTGGAGGGCGGGGCACAGCTTCAACCGGGAGTTCTTTTGGCAGGACCTCTTGAACTGGCGATTTTTCCGCCGCGGGCTCGGGCGGATGGAGCGGCCCGATCCAGCGATATCCTCGCCGTTCGATCGTCTCAACGAAGACAGGATTGTCGGCCGAATCCCGAAGCGCGTCCCGCAGGCGCATGATGGCGCTGCTGATGCCCTGCTCAAAATCCACGAAGACGTCGGGAGGCCAGAGGGCCTGGCGAAATTCCTCGCGCGTGATCACCACTCCGGGTCGCGCCAGCAAGACAGCAAGCACCCGGAACGGCAGATCCTGGAGTCGGACCTTGACGCCGTTACGGCGCAGCTCGCCGGTACCCAGATCAGCCTCAAACACGCCGAAGCGAATCGGAGCGGATGGCGACGGATCGGAACTCCTAAGAATTGGATCTGAACTCATATTCGTGAAGACGGGAGCGGGGGAATCTGAGTCTAGCATCGGGGTCGAAGGGCGAAAATGGCACTTTCGGGCTTACGCGACCGCCTCCCACACAGACAATCAAGCGGCGTAAATATCTCCAACAACTAAGGTTAGCTCGCTATCCAGCGACAAGCCACACGCCATCCCCCATCCATTGACCGCAAGCGTCTGACGGGGCGAGTCTACGCGGGCAAGGCTCCTCTGCAACGAAGACCTCGAGCAACAGACTCTCAGGAGACAAAAGATGAATTCGAATTCTTGGCATGGCCGGCGCTCGGGCGCTATTGCGCTGACTTTTACGAAGCTCGCCACTCTGGCTGTGTTCGCCGGCTTGGTCGTGCCTGCACAGGCACAAATCTTTCCCGTAGCATTTCCCGCTCCCGTAACGTTTGCCACCGGTCCGTGCTGCAACTCCGTCATTTCCATGGCGACCGGGGACTTCAACGGAGATGGAAAGCTGGATGTCGTCAACATTGATTACGGTTCCAATCTCAATGTGATGTTTGGGAAGGGCGACGGTACGTTCCAACCGCCGGTATCGACTTTCATCGGCATTACGAACATCGCCTTCTACGCCATCACGGCGGGCGATTTCAACGGCGACCACCTTCTCGACGTCGCAGTCTGGACGCTGAATGCAAATACGGGCAACACCGAAGCGCGCATTTTCCTGGGCAATGGCGCAGGAGGGTTTACTGCGGGCGGAATTTTTGTTGCGCCCAACAGCAACATCTTCAGTCCCGGCCCGAATAGTATCGTGGCCGCTGACGTGAATGGCGACGGCAAACTGGACTTGGTCGGCGCCACCATCGACAACGGCGTGTTTATCTTCCTGGGCAACGGCGACGGAACGTTCCATGCACCGGCGAACTACGATTACGCTCGCACTTTCGGATGCTGCACCGGCGTTGCCGTGGGCGATCTGAACGGGGATGGCAAGCTGGATCTAGCGCTTCCCGTGAACGACGGAATCAGTGTTCTGCTGAACAACGGCAACGGCACATTCGGAGCGGCAACATACTACGCTTCCGGACTCGCAGGCTCTGCACCCGGTGCCGGCATCGCCATTGGAGACCTGAATGGCGACAAGAAGGCCGATGTCGTCGTCACCAACGAGAATTTTGGCGTCATCGTGTATCTGAACCAGGGAAGCGGCACGTTCGCAGTCGAAGGCCCGGTTGGAAACTTTGCCGTGGGCGCTACCGACAACGTCGTGCTCGCCGACATCAATAACGACAAGAAGCTGGACATCATTCTTCCCGACGGCGTTGGAGACATCTTCACGTTCTATGGGAAGGGCAATGGCACCTTTGCCACGGGGCCGTCCTACCCGCTGCAAGCTCAGACGAACGGCGGTAATTATCTGGTCGCGGTCGGCGATTTCAACGGCGATGGCACTCTCGACGTCCTCGACACCAACGGATTCAATACGAATACCGTGTCACTTGGCCGCACGGATGGCAGCTTCCAGACCAACCAGCTCTATGCGTACAGCACGAGTTTGCTGGCGAACAATATCGTGTCCGCCGACTTTAACGGCGACGGGATCCCCGACATCGCGGAGTCGCTCAGCGGGGGTGCCAATGGAAAGATCGCCATCAACCTCGGTAGTTCCCACGGTGTGTTGGGAACGGCCTCTCTTGTGACCGCCAGCAGCTGCGCTAACAATGTGGTCGAGTGGATTGCGACCGGCGACGTGAACGCAGATGGCAAAGCCGATCTTGTCGCGACACTTCAGGGTGCCACTTTCGCTGGTTGTCAGAACAATACGGTCGCAGTCTTGGGAGGTCTAGGAACTGGAAAGTTCAGAGCCGCTTCGTACTATCCAACCGGTTCTACAGCGCAGGAGGGAATCGTTTACCTGGTCGATGTGAACGGCGATGGAAAGCTCGATATCGTAACCGAAAACGCTGATGGCACCATCAGCGTGCTGCTCAACAAAGGCAACGGTACCTATAGCGCGGGAACGCTGGTTACGAGCGTTGCCGCAATCAACCCGAGCAGCTTGTTCCTTGCCTTTGCCGACTTCAACGGCGACGGGAAGATGGATATCGCGGCAGCGACCAACGGAAATCAGACTGCCGTTTATGTGCTGCTGGGGAATGGCAATGGCACATTCGGCGCTCCGATCCAGACGTCGCCAGTTTTTTATCCGATCACGCTGGCCGCCGCCGACTTCAACAAGGACGGAAAAGCGGACCTGCTGGTCACGACCACCTCCAACGGTTGCACCAACGGCTACCGTGGCTATGCCTTCTTGAGAGGAAATGGCAACGGCAGGTTTACGCCCGGCCCGCTCAACTGCGTGCCCTATCAGGCTCCGTCAACGCCGATCGTAGCTGACCTCAACGGAGACGGGAAACTCGATGCAGTCATCCCCTTCTATGGCGTCACTCCAACGGGGCCGATCGTGCTCCAGGGCAACGGGAATGGCACATTCACCGCCTTGGACACCTTCTATTCCGGCCGGGCTGCCACCAGCGCCGCAGTCGCTGATTTCAACGGCGACGGCACGCCCGACATCGCACTGTTCAACTCCTCGTTATTCAATCCCAGCTTTCTGACTGTGATGTTCAACAGTTCGCCGCCGGTCAGTATTTCGCCGCTTATCGTGAACTATGGATCGGTCACTGTCGCGTCGAAAAAGTTGGAGACCGTGATTCTTACCAACAATCAGAAAAAGGCGCTCAGCATCACGAGCATCACGCTTGGTGGAACGAATCCCGGAGATTTCGCGGAGACGTCGAACTGCGGAACTGGCCGCAAGCCTGGTTGGGATTGCACGATTGGGGTGACGTTCACGCCCACGGCCACCGGCGCGCGCACCGCTGCTTTGACCATCACGGACACAGTGGGCACGCAAACCGTTCAACTCAACGGAACAGGCCAGTAGAGCCCGATCCGCTGGCGAAACGACCCGCCCTGGTTAGCCCCGGAGAGGGGGACCGACTTAGGACGGGCCAAACAGATTCAGTGAAGTTCGCCGTGGCTGATGTCCAGCTTGCGGTACGGAGCGCGAGGGGGGTGCGCGCTCCGTTTTTTATCGTCTCCGTATTTTCCCCGCGCGGAAATCCTTTTCGAGCATCGCCGCGTCTTACGGCAAGTTGATCGAGATTCCATGCGACTACCTGCTGGCGGGAGCGCGTCATGACTGCTGCATCTCCAGATCCGAGAACAAATATTTTCTCGATTCTGTCCGGGGAAAGGGACGGACTGTACCGCGTCCGCCCCGAGACATTCTTGTTCTCGATGCTCGGGCAGGCCGCAATCGTAGGACTGCTGATCTACTTCACCACCTTCGTAATCCGCGACGGCCGCGAGATCGCACAGCAAGTTCCCAAGTTCGATGAAATCAAGCTGATCTTTTCGGGGAATAGCGGCGGCGGGGGCGGCAATCATGATCCGATTCCCGCGTCGCACGGCAATATCCCCAAGGCCTCGCTCGATCCCCAATTGGTGCCGCCAACCGTCGTGCTGCTGAAAGAGCCGCCTAAGCTCTCAATACCAGAGACGGTCGTCGTTGCGCCGGATGTGACGCTGCCGCAAGGCGGGCAGATCGGCGACCCCTTCTCGAAGTTTTCGATTCTTTCAAATGGACCGGGCGGGCCGGGTGGCATCGGGTCCAGTTGTTGTGATGGCATTGGGTCTTCGAAAGGACCTTTTGTTGGCGACGGGCCGCCAGGACTTTTTCCGGCGGGTAGAAAAGGCGTAACCGTGCCCGAGGTGATCTTCAATCCCGAGCCCAGCTTTTCTGACGAAGCCCGCAAGGCGAAGGCGCAAGGAATGGTGCTGCTGTGGGTCGTCGTGGGAAAGGACGGGCATACCTACAACATTCGCGTGGCACAGAGCCTGGGGATGGGGCTCGACGAGAAGGCCATCGAAGCCGTGAACCGCTGGCGCTTCCGGCCCGCCACGCTGAACGGTCAGCCCGTGGCCACGCAGATTGCGGTTCAGGTGGACTTTCACCTGTACTGATTACCTGTAACTGATCTAAGGATGGCGCCGGACCTCAGTCGCCGGACCTCAGGCCTCAGCCGTCGAGACTGCCGGCTTTGTGTCTGACGTCCGAGGTCGAAGTCCGGCGCCGATCGTATTAGCTGCGGTTGATGGCGCGGCGCAGAGGCTCTACTTTTTCGCGCAAGTCATCCGCCAGATCGACACCGCGGCTCGCCACATCGCGGACGCGGTCTCCGGCTTCGCGCACGTGATCTTTGGCTTGGTCGGCCCAATCGCCGAGAGTATCCTTGGCGTCTTCGAAGCCGCGTTGCAGATCGCGGCGCATCTGTTTGCCGGTCTTAGGCGCGAGCAGAAGCCCGGCCAGGGCTCCGGCGCCGAGTCCGATCAGAAGGAACGTGATTGCCGTACCGACGTTGCTGCTTTCCGAAGATTCGTAACGTCCGATTCGCATGATAAAAGACCTCAATTTTTCTGCCCGGAAACTTCGGGCCTGTCTGTAATAGCTATGCGGGAAATCGAGCCTCAACCGATTCTAGTCCTAAGGGCAGCGACTCGGCGAAACCAATCCGAAGGCGTGCGATCCGCCCCACTTCGATGAGATCGGCCCGAGGAAGGTTTCCTTTCCGGCGCACCTGAGTGTAAAATAACGGTTTAGCCTTCGTCGCGTAATAGGCTGGCGGCGGAACTTGTTGGCCTGTCTTCCGCCGGCTTCAGACTGCAATCGTACAAGGAGAGTTTTTCAAGCGATGTCGATCCCTGCCACACAGCTTCGTCCTGGCATGATCATTCGTCACAACAATGATCTGCATTCTGTTTTCAGCGTGGAACACCGAACGCCCGGCAACCTGCGCGCCTTTATCCAAGCCAAGCTGCGGAACCTGCGTACCGGCGCCATGTTCGAACATCGCTTCCGCTCGCCCGATCCGATCGAGAAGGTCAACGTCGACGAAGTCGAGATGCAGTTCCTGTACGCTGACGGCGACAGCTACTACTTCATGGACACCTCGAATTACGAGCAGACCCATCTGAGCAAGGAAATCCTGGGCGATGCCGTCGATTACCTGATTGCCAACCTCGAAATCAAAGTGGAGTTTTTCGACGGTAAGGCGGTCGGCATCGAGTTGCCCCAGACCGTGATCCTGACGGTGGTCGAGACCGAGCCGGGACTGAAGAGCGCCACTGCCTCCAGCGTGACCAAGGCCGCCCGGACTGAGACGGGACTGGTGGTTCAAGTGCCTCCCTTCATCAACGAAGGCGAGAAGATCAAGGTCGATACGTCGGAAGGCGCGTACCTGTCTAGAGCATAAGTTTCAATTGTCATCCTGAGCGTAGCGAGAACGCAGCGAAGCGAAGTTCTCGCGAAGTCGAAGGATCCCTACCCTATGCAAGGATCGGCATCGCGGCAAGGCATTCTTCCGGGGAATCGATTGAGATTCCCAGTAGGGCGTGCGGAGCTTTGAGATTAAAGGGATCCTTCGACTACGAATCAGCTTCTCATTCGCGAAGCTGATTCTCCGCTCAGGATGACATTTTCAGAAATGACTCTGCTCACTGAAAAGCCCATCGAAGCCCGCCGGTTCCTGGTGCGCGGACGCGTGCAGGGAGTTGGCTTCCGATGGTTCGTCGAGCGCGAGGCGCACATCCTCGGCATTGCCGGGTGGGTCCGCAACAATCACGACGGCAGCGTCGAAGTCCTGGCCCAAGGGACGCGCGATCAGCTTTCCGGACTGCATGGCCGCCTACGGGATGGCCCAAGAGCCGCTCGCGTGGATGCGGTAGAGGTTTCCGATGCCAGTCCCGTCGCGGGGCTGAGTTCATTTCGAATTGAAGGAGCGTGGTGAGACGCGTTTAGGCGTTTCAAGGGTGCAAAGTGTCTCAAGGCAAGATCCCGCATTTGTTTTTCAAACTTTGAAACGTCAAAACGTTGAAACTCTGAAACCTCGAATTGAAGGAGCGTGGTAATGCAGTCTGTCGCCGGTATGAATGCCGACCAACTGAAACACCTGATTCGCGAGATCCCGGATTTTCCCAAGCCGGGGATCCTGTTCTACGACATCACCACTCTGCTGAAAGACAAAACGGGCTTCGCGACGCTGATCGACAAATTAGCGGAATACTATATCGCGCAGAAGGTCGACCTGGTGTTGGGAATGGAGGCTCGCGGCTTCATCTTCGCGCCGGCATTGGCTTATCGACTGAGTGCCGGATTCGTTCCCGTGCGCAAACCGGGAAAACTACCCGCGGCAGCCGTGAAGTACGATTACGCGCTTGAGTACGGCACCAACTCACTGGAGATCCACAAGGACGCCATCGAGAAGGGCCAGCGCATTCTGATCGTCGACGACCTGCTGGCCACCGGCGGCACTGCGGAAGCGACCGCCAAACTCGCAGCATCGCTGGGCGCCGAGATCGTTGGCTTGGGCTTCGTTGTGGAACTCGAATTCCTGAAGGGCCGCGACCGGCTCAAGGAATACGACGTGATGTCGTTGTTGCAGTACGACAAGTAGCCATCAAAACAAAATTGAAACGGGGCCGGCGCTGGTTGACGCCCGGCCCTGATTTCTTTGGAGCTCGTAAGATTGATCTAACCCCATACCCGCACGGCGACCCAGGCGATGCCAGCCCAGAAGCCTGCACTCACCACAACCGACAGGGCCATACCTGAAATCGCTCCCCACGTGGTGGGGGCATAGGCGGTGTTTTCGTCGATATCGTCATTGGTATCGAACCAGGCTCCAACGAACCCCGTGTCGACCGCGCTTGCCGCAGCGTTGCGGGAATCCCGAAACGCGAATTTCCTGCGGGTAACGTGGGTGCTCGCCCGGGGGGACAGCTGCAATATTTTGCCGCTCATGAAAGCACCTCTTCGTTCTTGGACCTGCAACTTTCTTGCCATCACTGCCCCAGCTCTAAATCTCTGAAAATATGAGGCCGATTGTATCGGACAGGTTGCCGGCTTTGTAAACTCCGCCAAAAACAACAATCTTTCCGCAGCTCGCTGCGAGATTTGGCCCATACAGTTAAACCCGGCTTCGGGAGAAAACTCTCTCGGGCGAATCATAAAACACCGCGCTCCAACAAAAGGCAGAACCGGTCCGGACGTAAGCTCGCCCGTCTTCAGTTCTCTAGTTCTCCGCCAGCGTCAAATGCGACTCTTTGGGCAAATATCCCTTCCGCTGGAACCAGTCCTCCATCGCGTCCTTCAGTTGACCCAAGGGCACGCTGGACCCGATCTCCATCTGACCATCCGCGAGGGGAAGAGTGTCGTCGAAAACGCTGGCATTGGTGAAATTGCGCATGGAAAAGCTGTCGAGCCACTTCAGCGGGCAGAGAAGGTTGCGGCCTTCGGTTTCATACTCCACGCGAATTTTGCGGGCGAACATGGTTCGATTTAAACACAGGGCACGACACTGGCAGAACGCCCAGTTGACAGATGGGCACTCCGGCCATACTCTCCTCCCGGTCCGCAAAGGGGGGCGCCAAAATGATTTCAAACTTGATTTGGTGGATCGTGGTCGGGTTGATCGCCGGGTGGGCTGCCGGCAAAATCATGAAGGGCGGCGGTTACGGGCCGGCGATGGACATCGTCCTGGGAATCGTCGGCGCAGTGGTCGGCGGCTGGCTCCTGGGAATTCTCGGCATCCAGGCCGGAGGATTGATCGGCACGATCGTCGTCGCGATCATCGGAGCCATCTTCCTGATCTGGATCAGCCGCATGATCAAGAAGGCCTAGAGGCTCCTGCCTGCAGAACCCGTTGCTGGATGCAGATGGAGGTGACGCTTGAGGGCGAGTGTTGATTGATGATTTCTGATTGTTGATTGAAAGCCTCCGCGCCTAGCGGGCTTCGGCTCAATCAGCAATCAAAAATCAAAAATCAAAAATCAGCAATTATCTCTGCGCTTTCGGCCCCGCCGCCTTCACTTCCGGCGGCGCGTCGAAGTTCTCGAAGTTCCTGGCGAAGCGGTTCCGCAGGTCTTCGGCAGCCTTGTCGTAAGCAGCCTTGTCCGGCCACGCATTGCGCGGGTTCAACACCTGTGGCGGAACGCCGTGGCAATATTTCGGGATGGCGAATCCGAACGTCGGCTCGATCTCGAATTCTTCCTTGATCAGTTCGCCTTCGACAGCCGCATCAACCATGGCGCGCGTGTGAGGAATGTCCATCCGCTTGCCCACGCCATATGGTCCGCCCTGCCAGCCCGTGTTCACCAGCCAGCACTGCGCGTTGTGCTCGCGCAAGCGCCGGCCCAGCATCTCGGCATAGGTCTTCGGAGGCAGCGGTAGGAACGGCGATCCGAAACACGTCGAGAAGGTTGCGGAAGGTTCTTTTACGCCTGCCTCGGTTCCCGCAACTTTCGCAGTGTAGCCCGAGAGAAAGTGAAACATCGCCTGCTCCGGCGTCAGCTTCGAGATCGGTGGCAGAACGCCGAATGCATCCGCGGTCAGGAAAACAACATTCTTGGGATGCCCGCCAATCCCCGGGATCAACGCGTTTTCGATGAAGTCCACGGGATATGCCGCGCGCGTATTTTCAGTTTTGCTGTCGTCGTTGTAGTCAGGAACTCGCGTGTGTGGATCGAGCGTTACGTTTTCAAGCACACAGCCGAAGCGCAACGCGTTCCAGATCTGCGGTTCGTTCTTCTTCGAGAGCTTGATGCATTTGGCATAGCATCCGCCTTCGAAGTTGAAGACGCCGTCCGCGCTCCATCCGTGCTCGTCGTCGCCGATCAGGTCGCGCGAAGGGTCGGCCGACAGCGTGGTCTTTCCCGTCCCCGAAAGCCCGAAGAAGAGTGCGGTCACTCCGTTGCGTCCTACGTTGGCCGAGCAATGCATGGGGAACACGTTGCGCGGCGGCAGCAGGAAATTCATGATGCTGAAGATCGACTTCTTCATCTCACCCGCATACGAGGTCCCGCCGATCAGCACTGTGCGCCGCGTGAAATTCAGCAGAATGAAAACTTCCGAAGCCACGCCGTCGCGCTTGGGATCGCCCTTGAACTCAGGCGCCGAGATTACCGTGAACTCCGGATGATGATGCTTCAGTTCTTCCGCCGTTGGGCGCAGGAATAACTGGCGCACAAAAAGGTTGTGCCATGCGTATTCGTTGACGATGCGGACCGGCAAACGGTAGGCGGGATCGGCGCCGCAGAACAGATCCTGCACAAAAAGTTCCCGGCCACGCAGATGCTCCATCACTCTCTCATACACTCCGTCAAACTTTTCTGGTTCGAACGAACTGTTGACTGTGCCCCACGCCACGGTGTGAGCTGTGGTTTCGTCCCGGACAATAAATTTGTCTTTGGGCGAGCGCCCGGTGCGATTCGTGTATCCGACGAGGGCCCCATTGGCCGCCAACTTGGCT
The DNA here is from genome assembly GCA_963844525.1 of uncultured Acidobacteriaceae bacterium. Classification (GTDB taxonomy): domain Bacteria; phylum Acidobacteriota; class Terriglobia; order Terriglobales; family Acidobacteriaceae; genus Sulfotelmatobacter. The sequence goes on from CAWJOM010000004.1 coordinate 146,163, forward strand.
TCATTGCGCCGGATGGAGTGCTCCACCAGGGCCGCCGGAGAAAGATTGAAGTGCGTCCGGCCTTCGCTCAGCAACTCAGCTACGTCGCTGATGTGCATCGTGGTCGCCATGGAGTCTCCTAAACAAGGGCAGAAACAGGCACAAAAGGCCAAACACTTTATTCTGCCTCAAAATGCGTCTCGGTGCCAAATGCTTGGCGGTGGAGTTCCTGGGAAACCTCTTAGTCCGCAGGACGAAGAAAGGCGTTCAATCTGCGAAGCAGTGCGGTTTCAACCCCGATCCGAACGCAACGGATCGCTTCTCGGATTGTGTCGGTCTCGCGGTTTTCAGCCAGAGGCCGTTCCCTACGCAGAGGTTTGGTAGTCGCAAGCGGTGCGGCAGGGTTCGCAGTACAAGAGGCCGTCGTTGCAAAGGCGCACGTCGATCACGGCCTGGCAAAGGCAGCAGAATTTTTCGCACTCACAGGCGCTCTCATACTGCTCGCACTGCGCACATTTGTATTTGACGTTGCTGGTTGCGGAACTCATGCAAATAATGTAGCGTGCCCTCCGCGCGATCGGAAAATGACCTTGGTAATCGTACTGCCCCAGGCACAGAAAGTTCCCGGTTCTCGCTTGCTCCGCACGCCCAGGCTCCGCGGGTGGCCTATAATTTCCGTCAATGACCTTCCAACAGTTGCTGGATGGCGCGGAGGTTCTCAGCCAACAAGGGAACCCAAGCGTCAGTGGTGTGGACTACGACTCGCGCCGCGTCAGGCCAGGGTTCGTGTTCGTCGCCATGCATGGCGAGACGTCGGACGGCAACCGCTTCATCGATCAGGCCATCCAGGCCGGGGCGGTCGCGGTCGTCACTGACTCGCAGACGGAGAATTCGCGCGAGGGAGTGGCTTGGGCCGTGGTCCCTCACGGGCGGCGGGCCTTGGCGCGCCTCAGTGCGAATTTCTACAAGCGTCCCGCCGAGCGCATCGCCGTCACTGGAATTACCGGCACCAACGGCAAGAGCACCACTGCGTTTCTGATCGAGTCGATTCTGACGGCCGCCGGTCGTAAGAGCGCCCTGATCGGGACGATCGAATACCACGTCGCCGGCAAAATCTATCCTGCGCCACATACGACTCCCGAAGCGCTGGAGTTGGCTCAACTCTTCAACGAGGCTCTGGGCTTGGGTGCGACTGATGCGGTGATGGAAGTCTCCTCGCACGCGCTGGCGCAGGAGCGCGTGTTCGGGGTGCCCTTCGACGTCGCGGTCTTTACCAACCTGACGCGCGATCATCTCGACTATCACAAGACCATGGACGAGTACTTCGCGGCCAAGCGAGTGCTCTTCGAAGGCTGCGGGACCGATGCACCGCGCGCCGTGGTCACGAACCTCGACGACGAGTATGGCTCGAAGTTGGCCCAGTTCAGCAAAAAACGCAGCCCCGTCATGCTGACGTATGGACTTCAGCGTGGGGACTTCCATGCTCTGAACGTGGACATTCATCCTCGCGGCACGCGCTTCGATATCGCCACGCCACAGAACAATATCGCCGTTTTCTCTCCCTTGATCGGGCGCGTGAACGTGTACAACATCCTGGCCGCGGCGGCCGCCTGCTATGCCCGCGGCTGCGAGGCAGCGGCGATTGCCCGCGGCGTGCAGTCGCTCACGCACGTGCCGGGAAGATTTGAACGCGTCGACTGCGGGCAGCCCTTCACAGTCGTTGTCGACTATGCCCACACGGACGATGCTTTGCGGAATCTGACTGCGTTAGCTCGCGAGTTCGTCTCGCGGGGCGGGGGAACCGCCCGGGTCGTAACCGTGTTTGGTTGTGGAGGCGATCGCGATCGCGCCAAGCGTCCGCTGATGGGTGAGGCCGCGGGGCGCGGCAGCGACTTCGTCGTGCTCACTTCCGACAATCCACGAAGCGAGGATCCCCGCGCCATCATCAACGATGCGCTGGTGGGCCTCCAGAGGACCGGCACGAAATACACGGTCGAAGTCGACCGGCACAAGGCGATTGCTCTTGCAATCGGAGAGGCGCACCCCGGAGACATCGTTCTGCTGGCTGGCAAGGGACATGAGAAGGTGCAGGTCACCCGCGAGGGGTCGCATCCTTTTGACGATGTTGAAGTCGCTCGCGACGCGCTGCGCACCGCCGGATTCGAGTGCGAAACGGCGGGGACTCCGGAATGAAACTCCCGCTTTCCAAGATCGCGGAGTTCATTTCCGCTACAACTCATCTGGGGACAACTGCCTCGGCTATCCAGCTGGGAGTGAACCCACTCGCCGATGTGGCGCAAGGATATTCCATCGACACGCGCACGATTCGCCAAGGGGAACTCTTCTTTGCAGTGAAGGGCGAACGCCTCGACGGCCACGATTACGTCAGCGCCGCCCTTGAAAAAGGCGCAGCTGGCGCGGTCGTTCAAAACCACGAACTGCACCGTTATGCGGATCAGTCCCGCGTGCTTGCCGTCGACGACACACTCGTCGCGCTACAAGCCCTGGCGACCGCTGTCCGCAAGGCTTGGGGCAAGCCGCTGGTAGGAATTACGGGCTCTGCCGGGAAGACGACCACGAAAGAGGCCATTGCCCACGTTCTCAGTTCACGTTTCCGCGTCCTCAAGTCCGAAGGCAATTTCAATAATCACTTCGGACTGCCGCTCATGCTCCTGAAGTTGGAAGCGGAGCACGACGTCGCGGTCATCGAGATGGGCATGTCGCACGCCGGCGAGATTCGCGCGCTCGCGAAGATTGCTCAGCCGGAGATCGGCGTGGTCACCAATGTTGCGCCCGTCCACCTGGAATTTTTCGACTCGATCGCCGGCATCGCTCGCGCAAAGTACGAATTGGTTGAGTCGCTTCCTGCGACCGGAACCGCCGTGCTCAATGCCGACGACGAATACGTCTCGCAGTTCGGGCGCGACTTCAAAGGCAAGGTCATCACTTACGGAACGTGTGCAACCACCGGTATGAGAATCGATGTTCGAGCCGAGAACGTGCAAACTCGCGGCGCAGAAGGCTCCGAGTTTGATGTAGTCCTGGCTGGAGGTCGCGATCATGCCCGCTTGCCGCTGGTCGGCGAGCACAACATTCTGAACGCCCTGGCGGCAGTAGCCGTCGCTCTGGCTCGCGGACTGAAGCCCGCGGAAGCCGTGGCGGCGCTGGCCACGCTAACGCCGCCCGACAAACGTGGGCAGGTTCTCCAACTGGGTAACATCACGGTCATCAACGATTGCTACAATTCCAATCCGAAGGCGCTGCATGCCATGGTTGATGCGCTTGCTGCCATGAAAGCGGGACGCCGCATTGTGGTCGCCGGGGAGATGCTGGAACTCGGCCCGGCCGGCGAAGAGATGCACCGCGCCGCAGGCCAGCACGCTGCCGAGAAGAAGATCGACGTTCTCGTCGGTGTTCGCGGACTGGCGAAGGCAATGGTCGAGGGCGCGCAGCGTTCCGGGATGCAGGCTGATTTCGTGGCCACGCCCGAAGAAGCGGGCGAATGGCTGGCGCGTGAGGCGCGAGATGGCGACGTAGTGCTGTTAAAGGCGTCACGCGGCGTGAAACTCGAAAAAGCGCTGGAGACGTGGAAAGCGCGGCGCGGGAATCCGATTGTAGATTGATGATTTGTGAATATTGATTGAAAACCGAGGCCCGGCAGTTTGGGGCGCAATCAGCAATCAACAATCAGAAATCAACGATGTTTCCCGGGCCCCGTAATTCCATGATGAACTTGGGTTGAAATTCGTAGCGCGGTCCTTGCGAAGGACGGAGGCTGATTGCTCTACTGGCTGTTGTTCGTCAAGCTGCAACATTCGGTTGCGCCATTCCGCATCTTTCGCTACGTCACCTTCCGCACGGCGTTCGCCAGCCTCACCGCTCTCTTCACTGCGCTGATCGTAGGCCCGCTGGTCATCGGGCGTTTGCGCGAATTTCAAATCGGACAATACATCCGCGAGGAAGGCCCCAAGGCTCACCAGAAAAAAGCCGGCACGCCCACCATGGGCGGGTTGCTCATCGTCATCGCGATCGTCGTTCCCACCTTGTTATGGGCAGACCTGACCAACCGGTTCGTGTGGATCGCCGTTTTTTCCACTCTGGCTTACGCAGCCATTGGGTTCGCCGATGATTACAGCAAAGTTGCGCATCGCCGGAACCTCGGCCTGACCGCTCGCGCGAAGATGGCGTTGCAACTCGCGACCGGCATCGTCATCGCCTCGATGCTGATCGCCATGCAGACCTACGGGATGTATTCGACCAAATTGATCGTTCCGTTTTTCAAGCAGTACCATCCGGATCTGGTTGTGCAAAGCTGGGAGCATTTCCCGCACTTGTGGCCTCTTGCCTTCCTCCCATTCATGGTGTTTGTAACGCTGCTGATTACGTTTTCGAGCAACGCGGTGAACCTTACCGATGGACTGGATGGCCTGGCGATCGGCTGTACGGTCATCGCGGCGGGTGCATTGACGGTGCTGACCTACGTCAGTGGCCACGCGACTTTTGCGACGTATCTGGAACTGCAGCGCATGCCACAAGTCGCCGAGTTGACCATTTTCTGCGGAGCCATGGTCGGAGCTTCCATCGGATTTCTCTGGTACAACGCACACCCCGCGGAAGTCTTCATGGGCGATGTGGGATCGCTGGCTCTCGGCGGCGCCATCGGCACCGTCGCCGTCATCATCAAGCAGGAATTGCTGCTGCCCTTCATCGGCGGAGTATTTGTGATCGAAGCGGTGTCCGTCATCCTGCAGGTCGGCTCCTACAAGCTGCGCAAGAAGCGTATCTTCAAAATGGCGCCACTGCATCATCACTTTGAGCTGCTGGGCTGGTCGGAGTCGAAGATCATCGTGCGCTTCTGGATCGCCTCGCTGATCTTCGCCCTGTTCGCGCTGACGACCCTGAAACTGCGGTAGAAAGGCTTCACCACAGACTCACAGAAACACAGAGATATACAAAAGAAAAACTCGTGTGACTCACCAATCGATCGCATTCGTGAAGGGTTGAGAGGATAGAAGTTGAATTTTCTCTGTGTCTCTGTGACTCCGTGGTGAAATAGGTTTGGAATGGAACTGAACGGAAAGCGCGTGCTGGTCGTCGGCCTCGGCAAGTCCGGGGTGGCATCGGCCCTATTCATGAAGGCGCACGGCGCAAAAGTTACCGTCTCCGACACCAAGAGCGGGGACGAACTGCGCAACGAAATTCCCGTGCTTCTCGACCACGGCATCACCGTCGAAACCGGAGGCCACGGCGACCGCACCTTTCGTGGCCAGGATCTAATTGTCGTCAGCCCCGGCGTGCCCGTGGACGCGCCCAAGTTAGTGCAGGCCCGGGCTCTCGGTGAGGTCGTGATCGGCGAGATCGAACTCGCGGCACTGTTCCTTCCCGGTCCCATCGTGGCCATTACCGGATCCAACGGCAAGACCACCACGACGACGCTCGTGGGAGAAATCATGACGGATGCAGGTTTTCCTGCGCTGGTCGGTGGCAACATCGGTACTCCGGCTATCTCGCTGGCCGAGCGCGCCAACCCGGAAACCGTCATCGTTCTCGAGATTTCGAGTTTTCAACTGGAAACCGTTCAGACCTTCCGACCGAAAGTTGCGGTCGTGTTGAATGTAACGCCCGACCATCTCGACCGCCACCACACGTTTGAAATTTACACTGACGCGAAGGCCCGCATCTTCGAGAACCAGCAGGGAAGCGATTTCGCCGTGCTCAACGCCGACGATCCAACGTGCGTAGCGATGGCCGCTCGAACTCGCGCGCAGGTTTTCTGGTTCAGCCGGCTGAAGGAAGTGCAGCGGGGCGGGTGGGTCCGCGACGGCAACATCGTATTCCGCGACGCTGCAGGCAGCCAGCGCGAAATCCTGCAAGTTTCCGAGATTCCACTGAAAGGCGCGCACAATCTGGAGAACGTCCTCGCGGCCGTGTGCGCGGGCGTGCTCATGGGATGCGCTCCCGAGAAGATTCGCCAGGCCGTGAGCGAGTTCAAGGCCGTCGAGCACCGCCTGGAATATGTGGCGACGGTCCGCGGCGTCGACTACTACAACGATTCCAAAGCCACGAACGTAGACGCAACCATCAAGGCGCTGGAGTCGTTCCCCGCGAACATCCACCTGATCCTCGGCGGCAAGGACAAAGGCAGCGACTATACGGTCCTCGACGATCTTCTGCGCCAGCGTGTAAAGCGGGTCTACACAATCGGCGCTGCGGCCGCAAAGATCGAATCACAAATTGTTTCTCCGAAAAACGGCGGCCCCGAAGTCGTACACGCTGAGACCTTGGAGAACGCCATCCGCAAAGCGAATGCCGTTGCCCAGCAAGGTGACGTGGTCCTGCTGGCCCCCGCCTGCGCCAGTTTCGACCAATTCAAGAGCTACGAGCATCGCGGCAAGGTGTTCAAAGAGATTGTGCGTTCGCTGGCGTCCGACCCCGCAAACTCCTGATCCTCGCCAGATTTGTCATCCTGAGCGGCGGTTTTGCCGCGAAGGACCTATGCAATTCGCCGGGAGCTACAGAGGTCCTTTTCCTCGCAGCGCAGCGGTGAACCAATTCAGTCAACAGCCACAAATCAACAATCCGCGATTTCCTCCTCCGTGCCTCCGCCGCTCCGTGGTGAAATGAACTCCCATGGCAAAGCGCGTGAGTGTCGATCGCTGGCTGTTTACCGTCACCATGCTGCTGGTGTTCGTCGGCCTGGTGATGGTGTTCTCGGCGTCGGCCGTCATGGCTCGCGAGAAGTTCGGTTCGCCCTACGCATTTCTCTCCAGGCAGTTGATCTGGGCGGTAGCGGGGCTCGCGGCCATGGTGGTCACCATGCGCGTGGACTATCGCCGCTACAAGAACCCCGCGCTGGTATTTTCGGTGATGGGGTTCACGACGCTGCTGCTGATCTCTGTCTTCTTTCTTGACCGCTCGCACAACACCCATCGCTGGATTCACGCCGGCGGCTTCTCCTTCCAGCCTTCGGAATTAGCCAAGCCCGTCTTGATTCTGTTTCTCGCCTATTTCCTCGAAAGCCGTGCCAAGACCATCGACGATGTGCGCAACACGCTTCTACCTGCGGCTGCTCCCGTGCTGGTGTGCCTGGGGCTGATCGTCCTGCAGCCCGATCTGGGCACGGCCATCGCCTGCGCCGGAATCTCCGCCTGCATTCTGTATGTTGCCGGCATGCGCACGCGCTACTTTGCGTACGCATTTGGGGCGGCGCTGGTGCCGTTGTATTTTCTGATTTTTCATGTCAGCTTCCGCCGGGCCCGTATTATGGCGTTTCTGAATCCTTATGCCGACAGCCAGGGCGCCGGCTTCCACATTATTCAGTCGCTCATTGCTGTCGGCACCGGCGGCGTGACCGGCACTGGACTGATGGAAGGCAAGCAGAAGCTGTTCTACCTTCCCGAGCCGCACACGGATTTCATTTTCGCGGTGACGGCGGAGGAATTAGGCTTGGTCGGCGCCCTGTTCGTGGTCACACTGTTCGCGATCTTCCTGTGGCGCGGCATGCGCGCCTCCTGGCGCACGGAAGACCTTTTCGGCCGATACCTGGCCGTCGGCATTACCAGCATGGTCGTGCTGCAGGCCTTCATCAATATCAGTGTGGTGTTGGGCATGATGCCGACGAAGGGAATCCCCCTGCCGCTGGTGTCCTACGGAGGATCGTCTCTGTTCGTCACGCTCGCGTGTGTGGGTGTCTTGCTGAACATCACCAAGCAAGCGGAATAAAAGATATTGCTGATTGATGATTTTTAATTGCTGATTAAAAAGCCGTGGTATCGGCCTACTGCCGGGGACTGTGGGCCTCCAATCAACAATCGTCAATCAACAATCAGCAATTCCTTTATAGTCACTTCATGCGCGCAATCCTGGCGGGCGGCGGGACGGGCGGTCACGTAATCCCCGCACTGGCCATCGCCAATCAACTCAAGAAAACTTACGATGCCGAGGTTTTATTCATCGGCACCGCGCGCGGCATTGAGAACCGGCTCGTCCCGGCTGCGGGATATCCCTTGCAACTGGTTCGCGTTGGGGCACTGAAGAATGTCAGCCTGACCACACGCCTGAAAACGGCGTTCGATCTGCCGCGCGCTGTCTGGGATGCGGGCCGCATGCTCAACGAGTTCGCTCCCGATGTCGTGATCGGGGTGGGTGGATACGCTTCCGGTCCCGCAATGTTGGCCGCGGTCATGAAGCACATTCCAACCTTAGCCTTCGAGCCCAACGTGGTGCCGGGATTCGCGAATCGGGTCGTAGCGAAATTTGTTTCCGGTGCGGCGGTGCACTTCGAGGAGACCGCAAAATACTTCCGCCACGCCGAAGTTACAGGCGTGCCCGTGCGGCAGGCGTTTTTCGAAATCGCGCCCAAGCGCGGAGGCCCGCCGACCTTGCTGGTCTTCGGCGGAAGCCAGGGCGCACACGCGATCAATGAGGCAATGATTCGCTGCCTTCCCGTTCTGCAGCGCGAGGCTCCAGGAATTCACGTCATTCATCAAACCGGTGAGCGTGACTATAATGACGCGCTGGCAGCATATGGTAGCCGGAGTGAGTCGGCGGCGAGGTTCACCTTCGAAGTCTCGAAGTTTATCGAAGACATGCCCGCGGCATTTGCCCGCGCCGATCTGGTCGTGTGCCGCTCGGGCGCGAGCACGGTTGCGGAAATCGCAGCGGCAGGAAAACCAGCGGTCTTCGTTCCGTTCCCGCGCGCGGCCGACGATCATCAACGCATCAACGCGGAAGCCTTGGCGCGCCAGGGTGCGGCAGTGGTAGTAGAGGAGTCGAAGCTGGAAGGAGTCTGGCTGGCCGAGACGATCGCAGCTCTGCTGCAAGATTCGCAACGCCTGCAGCAGATGAGCCATGCAGCACGGGAGTTGGCGCACCCGAATGCGGCAAGAGATATCGCAACGATGGCGGCAAAAGTCGCCGGACTCGAGGAACCCTAGACACGGATCACACGGATCTTCACGGATATTTCTTTGTTGTCAGGTTTTCTGATCGTTTCTGGGAATATCTGTGAATATCCGTGTAAATCCGTGGCCAAGAAGTTGACCTTATGTTCGCGAAAATACAGCGCATCCATTTCGTAGGAATCGGCGGCATCGGCATGAGCGGCATTGCCGAAGTGCTGCTCAATCTGGGCTACAAAGTCTCCGGCTCCGACCTGAAGAGTTCCTCGGTCACGCAGCGCTTGGCCAGTCTGGGCGCCGCGACCTTTGAAGGACATCGCGCGGAAAATATCGCGGGCGCCGAGGTCGTCGTCACCAGTTCTGCGATCTCAGTGGAGAATCCCGAAGTCGCCGAGGCGCATAAGCTGCATATCCCCGTCATCCAGCGCGCCGAGATGCTGGCGGAACTGATGCGGCTGAAATACGGCATCGCCATCGCCGGCATGCACGGCAAGACGACTACAACTTCGATGGTGGCGGCGGTTCTGGCGGCGGGCGGACTCGATCCCACCGTCGTCGTCGGTGGCCGCGTCGACGCCATGGGCTCCAACGCGCGCCTCGGAAAATCGCAGTACCTGGTGGCCGAGGCCGACGAAAGCGACCGGTCATTTCTCAAACTGTCCCCAATTCTCTCTGTCGTCACCAACATCGACCGCGAGCACATGGACTGCTACCGCAACATGCGCGACGTAAAGAAAACATTCCTCGAGTTCATGGACCGCGTGCCCTTCTACGGGATGATCGTCGCCTGCAACGACGATCCTCTGTTGCGCCGTCTCTTGCCCGAGGTTCAGCGCCGCACGATTACGTACGGTACGAAGCGCGGTTCGGATTTTTGGATCAAACGGTTAGATGTGGCGAGGAAGAGTCAAAATCCCCATCCTGTCTCGCCAGAGAACGGCGAGACAAGGATGGGGCACCCCCTGAATCGGTTTGGTGTGCGCTATCGGAATCAGGATTTGGGTGACTTCACGCTGCATGTGCCAGGAGTGCACAACGTCCTGAATGCGACCGCGGCCATTGCCGTCGGTGTCGGTCTCGATGTCTCGGTCGAAGCAATACGCACCGCCCTCGACCAGTTCCGCGGTGTCGATCGCCGCTTCCAGTTGCGCGGCCGCGCGGCGGGCGTGAGCGTGATCGACGACTACGGCCACCATCCTACCGAGATCAAAGCCACGCTTGCCGCGGCTCGGCAGTGCGGATTCCGCAAGGTTCACGTCATCTTCCAGCCGCATCGCTACACCCGTACGCGCGACCTGATGGAAGAATTCACCACTGCATTCGCCGACGCTGATTCGCTTTTCTTGCTCGATATCTATGCCGCTAGCGAGAAACCCATCGAAGGCATCACGGGCGAAATCCTCGCGCAGAGAATCCAGGAGAAAAGCGGGAAGTCGGTGCAATACGTCAATTCCGTTTCCGCAGCCGTAGATTCTGCCACGGCGGCCGCCAATGACGGCGACATGATCCTGACACTGGGCGCGGGTAACGTCTCGCAGATCGGGCCCCTGCTTCTCGACAAGCTGAAGGAGCGGGAGGATGCACAATCCCCGATGCCGAATGCCGCTTCTTAAATATTGCAGCGGCGCTAAATCAGCGTAAGATGCAAGCCGTATTGAGAGGCGTCCGATTGCCGTAGTGAGCTTAGGAGGGACTTTGAAGAAGCCTTTTCAGTCTCGCAGCATTTCTCGGCGTAAGTTCTTGGGACAAACGGCCGCGGCGGCGATCGGTCTCACCATCGTTCCGCGCCGCGTGTTAGGCGGCGTCGGTTATGTTCCGCCCAGCGACAAGGTCAACATCGCGTTCATCGGCGTTGGCGCCCAGGGCCTGCGCGTGATGCTTCACTTCTTGCGCGAGCCCGACGTGCAAGGTGTCGCGGTTTGCGATGTGCAACAAATCCGGCGCGAACTATCCTCAGTGGGCACGCACGAGTTCTGCAACTCCGTCCGCAAACTTCTCGGCGTCGATAGCGGCTGGGATTGGCTTAGCCCCGATCAACCCATTCAGCTCAGTCATACTCTTGCCGTCACCAGCGGCGTGGCCGGCCGCGAACCGTGCCAGAAAATTGTCGACGGCTATTACGGCACGCAGCAGCGCTCTGGCCAGTATCACGGCTGCGCGGCCTACAACGACTTCCGCGAGCTGCTCGAAAAACAAAAAGATCTCGACGCCGTCGTCGTCTGCACCACCGACAATCTGCACGCGCCGTCTCGGCCGCGGCCATGAAGAAGCGCAAACACGTTTTCTGCCAGAAGCCGCTGACGCACACGATCTACGAAGCGCGCCGCATCGCCGAAATCGCCCGGAGACCGGAGTGGCCACGCAGATCGCGGTTGGCAACCAGGCCTCCGAAGCCACGCGCCAACTCTGCGAATGGATTTGGGACGGCGCCATCGGTCCCGTGCGCGAGGTTCAGAACTGGTCGAGCCGTCCCTTCTGGCCGCAAGGCATCGAGCGTCCCAAGGAAACCGAGCCCGTGCCCGAAGGTCTGGATTGGGATCTCTGGCTCGGACCCGCTCCCGAGCGTCCTTATCAACCACGCGTACTTGCCCTTCGTGTGGCGCGGCTGGACCGACTTCGGCTGTGGCGCTCTCGGCGACATGGGCTCCTACAGTTTCGACACGATTTTTCGCGTGCTTGAAACTCGAAGCGCCCTGAGAGCGTGGAAGTCGAGTTCCAGCGACCGCTACGACGAAACCTATCCCCTGGCCTCGATCGTTCGCTACAATTTTCCCGCTCGCGGCGACATGCCTCCGGTGAAATTCACCTGGTATGACGGTGGCCTGAAACCGGCGCGTCCAGAGGAACTCGAAGAAAACCGTCCACTCAAGGGACGACGGCAAGAAGAGGACGAAGGCCTGCTCTTCATCGGCGACCGCGGCAAGATTCTCTGCACCTTCAACGGCGGCAATCCCAAGCTCATTCCCCAGTCAAAAATGGACAGCCTACAAGCAGCCGCCCAAGACTTTGCCCCGCTCGCCCGGCAACGAACGCGAATGGCTCGACGCCTGCAAAGGCGGCAAAATAAAGCCCGGCGGCAATTTCGAATTCGAGGGGCTCGTCACCGAGACCTGCTGCTTGGGAACGTCGCGTCCCGCATGGGACAAAAGCTCACCTGGGATCACTCCACCCTGAGCGTGAACTCCGAGGCCGCGCAGAAATATGTCCATCCCGAACGCCGGATGGCTGGGGACTGTAGCGAACTCGCAACTGAAACAAGGAGGCGTCGATGTCTGAAATCTCGAGAAGAGAATTCGTGAAAGACCGCGGCGACGTATACCGCTGCCGCCAGCTTGCTTTCCGCAGGCGTACTCAAGCTTCACGCCGCTCCACTCGGCATGCCCATCGGATGCCAGACGTGGCCCGTTCGCGAAATGATCGCGAAAGATTTTCCCGGCACGATGAAGCAGCTTTCCAACGCCGGCTTTCAGTCGATCGAGCTGTGCTCGCCGGCTGGTTACGCCGACAACGGATTCGCCGGCCTCGCCAAATACAAAGGTGCAGAACTGCGCAAGATCCTCAGCGACGAAGGTCTTACCTGCGTGAGTTCGCACTTCGGCATCGACGAACTGCGTAAGAATCAAGAGGCCGCCATCGCCTGGGCCAAAGATGTCGGTCTGACCCAAATGCTGGTGGCCAGCCTCGGCGGACCCAAGAACCCGACTATGGACGACGTGAAGCGTGCTGCCGACGAATACAACAAAATGGGAGAGCAGGCGGCAAAAGCCGGCATACAGCAGGGACTCCACAACGAAGACTTCGAACTATCGACAGTCGGCGGCAAGCGCACCTACGATGTGCTCTTTACTCTCCTCGACCCCAAGCTGGTGAAGTTTCAGTTCCAGGTTTCCACCGTCAGTCGAGGCTACGATGCCGCCGAATATTTCACCAAATACCCCGGACGCTTCATCTCCATGCACGTCCAAGGCTGGTCGGCGGAAACCAAGAAGGTGGTGCCCGTAGGACAGGGCACTTTGGACTGGACGAAAATCTTCAGCGCGGCGAAAATCGGCGGCATCAAGAATTATTTCGTCGAGATGAACCTCGAGATGATGAAAGCCAGCGTCCCCTACCTTCGCAATCTGCAGGTGTGATGCCCCGGGCCGCTCCCAGAGGTTTCTAGCTGGGGGGATTCCTCGCCCGTTTCGCCTGGCCGGGAACTTTTTCTTGTCCGGCCCGTATCTTCCCTTGCTAACGGATTTTGCAGGCCCTCGTCTATCAGCCAGAAGGGATTCAGGCGATGAAAACGACACAAGCATGGGGATGGCTGGTCGCCGCAGTGCTGGCAGCCGGTTTGAACGCGAGCTATCACAACGGCGGCCTGCAATGGGCTCACGAACTCGCCGACCGAGTCGAGCAACATTCTGGCGCTGTATTAGCGCTGGCCTCAGGACACGCCGACCGGTTCCTCTCCGAAGCCCGAACGCTGGCGGACCGGAACGAAGCGGCGTCCTGCCGTTTGAGCACGGCGTTGGCGCGAGTCCAAACCAAGATCGCGCGATCCGAAACAAGAGTTGAGCGCTTCGATGGCATGTCAGCCCGCGAAGAGGTCCAATTGGACCGCATCGAGGCGAACCGTGACCGGATGGAAGCTCAGATCGCCCGCCAGACCGCCCACATCAAGATCGCCACGGCTGCGTTCGCTCCAATCGATGTCCGTGTGGCCCCGGTGGTATGCCCCCGCATTCGCGTGAACGTGCCGATGGTCAAAATGCCGGCGCTTCCGGTCATTCACATCAATGCGCCATCGGCGGGCCCCGTCTAAACAAGATTACGAACTTTCACTGGAAACTTTGCCTCCCCGGCAAAGCAGGGCGCGGAATACAAGCCGCGCCCTTTTTTTTTGCTACATGTGCAGACGGCCGCCTCGGCCATCGGTCTCACAGCAGGCTCCAAAATCGTCGACATCCGGCCCTCCGTACTCAACCCGGTTCCCACCTGTGCAAATCCTCTAATTTTTTGTCTATCTCAATTCGAGAAATGAAGCTATATTGAAAAAGCTCAGCGATTCCTCACGACAACTGACCTGAACTGATGGCGCGGAAATCCAGCGGCACCATCTTGCAGGAAGAGTTGTACCCACCCAGCGCCGGGCATTCACCCGTTGAATCGCCGCGCCAGGAACTGGACGACGCGCGCCTGGTCGATCTGGATGTGGACGAGGAATCCCCATTTCTGCGCGGGCAAAAGCGCGTTTCCGCCCGCCGCAGTTCGCTTCCCAAAAAAACGGCCAGCCGCCTGTTGTGGGCATCGATTGCCGTAGCCATCCTGTGCGTCGCCGCCATCGCCGCCGCCGGCCTCTATGAATATGGAGAGCACTCCTGGCGCTTTCGCGTCGATTCCAGCGACAACATCGAAGTCACCGGCATGCAGAATGTCACCAAAGCGCAAATCATGGAAGTGATGGGCGCCGACATCGGTCGCAACATTTTCTTCATCCCGCTCACTCAGCAGAAAGCGCAACTCGAACAAATTCCCTGGGTCGAATCGGCCAGCGTGATGCGCTTCGTCCCCAACCGCATCAAGGTTGAAGTCCAGGAGCGCACCCCGGTCGCTTTCGCCCGCGTCGGCCCGCGAATTTCGCTGATCGATGCCGGGGGCACGCTTATGGAGCTGCCGCAGAAGCACAAATATTCCTTCCCCGTAATTCTGGGGATGAATCCCGGCGAGCCGCTCTCCACCCGCGCCCCGCGCATGAAGGCCTACAACGAGTTGGTGCAGGATCTCGACTCCGGTGGCGCCCGCTACTCGCAAGACCTCAGCGAAGTCGATCTATCCGATCTGGAAAATCTGAAGGTGCGGGTCAATGATCCGGCGGGCGACGTGCTGGTCGAACTCGGCTCCTCGGACTATCTGAAGCGCTACAAGACATATGTGAGCCACGTGCAGGAGTGGCGGCAGCAATTCCAGAAATTGGAGTCGGTGAACCTCCGCTACGACAACCAGGTGATCGTCAATCCCGACATGGAAGGCCGGACGAAGCAGCCCGCCTTGGCCGCCTCGGCCGCGAAAGCAGCGGCTGCTGCTGGCGTGAAGCAGGCAGCCCTGATCACGCACCTGAATCCGCATGATAAGACCCTCCCCAAGCCGGCGTTCGAACTGACCGAGAAGAAGCTCGATCCGAAATCGGCGGCGGCAAAGAAGCCCGCTTCCAAGGCGAAGGTCAAAAAGACGTCTGCGAAGGTCAAGAGCACCGCCTCCGAAAAAGGCCGCGGCAAAGCCTTCCGCATCGAGCGCACCGAGCTGCAGCCGAAGCGCACGGCTGCACCGCAGAAGCCGGAAGCGAAAAAGCTGGCACCATCCCGCGGTGTCACCCGCGATTCCGAAACCGAGTCCAGCGATCGCAAAACAGCAGGCCAGCGCGAGTTCTGATTAGTTTTTGAATGGTCATAAAACGTTGTCGAGGAATTCATAAGCGATGGGGAATCAGCAGGGAAGTTTTCTTACCGCGATCGATGTAGGCAGCGCCAAGACGTGTGCGCTGATGGCGGAACTGACCGAAAGCGGCCTCCGCTATCGCGGCCACGGCGAGGCTGAATCCCGAGGCTCGCGCAAGGGCGTGATCGTTGAACTCGATAAGGCTGTCGCCGCAATTCAGAAGGCGGTCGAAACCGCCGAAGACATTGCGGGAGCGGCGGTGGAGCACGCCATCGTCGGCATTGGCGGAGCGCATATTCGCGGCGTCAATAGCCACGGCGGCATTAGCCTGGGTACGCGTCCGCGCGAAATCGGACGTGACGAGATCAAGCAGGCCGTCGATCGCGCTCGCGCCATCCCGCTGCCCGCCGACCGCGAGATTCTCCACCTGCTGCCGCAGGAGTTCATTCTCGACGAACAGTCCGGCGTACACGATCCGCTCGGAATGATGGCCGCGCGTCTGGAAGTTCGCGTCCACATGGTGACCGCCGCCACTAGTGCGACGCAAAACGTCATCACTGCCGTGAACAGAGCTGGCGTGCACGTCGACGACACGGTTTTCGAGCCCTTGGCCGCCGCCGATTCGGTCCTGCGCAACGACGAACGCGAACTTGGCGTATGCCTCGCCGACATCGGCGCCGGGTCAACCGAACTGATCGTATTTCAGCAGGGCGCCGTCGCCTACACAGGAGTGATTCCCGTCGGCGGCGACCACTTTACCAGCGACCTTTCAGTAGGACTATGCACTCCGCTCGCGGAAGCAGAGAAGATCAAGAAAATCTACGGCAACGCCATCGTCACTCTGATTCCTGAAGGCAACGAAGTCGAAGTCCCGTCCGTTGGAGACCGCCCGTCGCGCCTGATGCCTCAGCGCCTCGTCGCCGAGATTCTCGAACCGCGCGCCCGCGAGCTTTTCGAGATGATGCGCGACAGCCTGCGCCAGAGCGGCATGTTCGATGTTTGCATCGCCGGCATCGTGCTTACTGGCGGCGCGTCCCGCCTGCCCGGAATCTTCGATGTCGCGGAATCAGTATTGCGGCGCTCCGTGCGTCTATCGTGGCCCGCCCCTCTGGCCAAGATGCCGTCGACTTTGTCAGAGCCCGAATTTGCAACGGTGCTGGGCATGGTGAACTATGGCCACCGCGCCCGCATCGCGCGCGGCCTGCAGGAAGACCGCTGGGGAACGAGATTGAAAGCGCTGTTGGTGGGAAAGGGAGCATAACGACGAGGTTTCAAAGTTTCAGTGTTTCAAGGTTTCAAAGACCTTGAAACTCTGAAACCTTGAAACTTTGAAACATTTTTCGAACAGGTGGACAAACATGAGCAAAGATTCCATTCGCATCAGCTTCAACGAAGAGGCCCGCAACGACGCCAAGATTAAAGTCATCGGCGTGGGTGGTGGCGGCGGCAACGCAGTGAACCGGATGATCGACGCCGGCGTCGAGGGCATTGAATTCATCGTCGCCAATACCGACCTGCAAGCGCTGCGCATGTCGCACGCTCCGGTGAAGCTGCAACTCGGCGTGAAGCTGACGAATGGTCTGGGCGCGGGTGCGAATCCCGAAGTCGGCCGCAAAGCCGCGCTCGAAGATTCCGACAAGATTATCGAAGCTCTCGAGGGCGCCGACATGGTGTTTGTCACCACGGGCCTAGGCGGCGGCACGGGCACTGGCGCGGCTCCCATCATCGCCTCGCTGGCCTGCGAAATGGGCGCGCTCACCGTCGCGGTCGTCACCAAGCCGTTCTCGTTCGAAGGCAAGCGCCGCATGCAGCAAGCCGAGCGCGGCATCTCCGAACTCATGGAATCGGTCGACACCACCATCGTCATTCCCAACGAGAAGTTGCTCGCGGTCGCCGAAGACGCCGGCTTCTTCGAATCCTTCCGCATCGCCGACGACATTCTTCGGCAGGGCGTGCAGGGAATCTCCGACATCATCACCATCCCCGGCATCATCAACCGCGACTTTGCCGACGTGAAGACCATCATGGCCGGCATGGGATACGCCGTCATGGGCACGGCCTCCGCCAGTGGTGCCAAGCGCACCATCGAGGCCGCGCAGAAAGCCATTGCCTCTCCCTTGCTCGAAGCCGGGGCCATCGACGGCGCCCGCGGCATCCTCATCAACATTACTGGTTCCACGTCGCTCAAACTCGCCGAAGTGCAGCAAGCTTGCTCCATCATCCAGAGCGCCGCGCATGAAGACGCCAACATCATCTTCGGCGCTGTGATGGACGAGAAGATGAAGGATTCCGTGAAGATCACCGTCATCGCCACCGGTTTCCGCGAAGCCCCCACCTCTCGTCATCGCGTGCCGGAAGTCCGCACGTCGTTCGCGGCGACGCATGACGACGCCATGGAATTTCCCGAGAATCGTGATTCGCGCGAGCACGATTCGCGCGACTTCATTCCCGAACCGCCCAAGCACATCATGGAATCGATGATCTCCGAAGAAGGCATGATGACGGTCGACGATCGCTCTTACGTGGATGATGTCGCTCCGGCGCCGTTGTCACACACATCCGACCGCATGGTCGACGATGGGATCTCGCTCGACACCATGCGCGGCGCGGTCGTGACGAATTTCCAGCAGGACGATCTGGATGTACCAGCGTTCCTGCGCAAGCGCAACGAAGTGATGTAGTGGCGGAAGAGCTCGCGTGGAAATCTCCTCGCGCTGGCTTTCGAGGCGCCGAAAGACCTCGGCCGGTAGGAAAAGCTTTGCGCATGGGGAAGTACCTTTCCAGTAATCAGTAACGTGTTACCGAAGGGGTCTGGCCCGAGGTAATCCCGACCTAAGTCTTTGTTTCATAACGGGTTAAATCAAAATTAATGTTTCTTGCAATCGAAACTTTTTCGTTGCCAGCATTTACTAACTCCCGTACTATCAGCGTAGTCGAGTGATCTGGCCGGGTTACCACCCGCTGGCACCCTGCGTGCATCGAACCATGCATAACGTCCGGGGAGTGAAATCAACAAGATGTCCAAGGGAACGAGCCTCTTTCGTCTATTAGCGTCATGGCTGCTCTGCCTGTCTCTGGCCGGCGTGAGTTTCGCCGCGCATATCAATACCAGCACGCATCCCAAACCGAAATCGCAATCCGCGAAGATCAGCGAGAGCCAGCACACGCGCCGCCGCCTGCATCATCTGGCGCACAGTCGCAGCGCGACAGTTACTCCGGTCTCCGCGAGCACGCGCCGCCACCGCTCGTACGAACGCTTTCACATGAGTTCGTTCGCGGAAGACATTACTGCCGGTGATATCACGACCGGGGAAGATCCAGTCGTTCGCCAGGCCGCGATTGACGCGCTCGGCAACATGAACGGCACCGTCGTTGCCATTGAGCCCACCAGCGGACGCGTGCTGGCCATGGTCAACCAGAAGCTGGCTCTTTCCAGTGGCGCACAGCCCTGCTCTACCATCAAACTTTCCGTAGCGCTCGCGGCCTTGAGCGAAGGCGTGGTTTCGAAAGAAACTCCGGTCGCCCTTGGCCCTCGCTACCAGATGAATCTCACGACCGCGCTGGCCCATTCCAATAACGCCTATTTCGAAGCGCTCGGACGCAAGCTTGGCTTCGAGAAGGTTGCCTACTACGCCCACGAATACGGGCTCGGCGAACTTGCCGGATACGGCATTCGCGGCGAACAACTCGGCACCTATCCCGATGAGGTGATTCCCACCAAGCTCGGCGGCGTTGGCAAAATGTGCTCCTTCGGCGAAGGCGTTTCCATGACCCCGCTGCAGCTCGGCGCCATGGTCTCTGCGATCGCCAACGGTGGAACCCTCTACTACCTGCAGCATCCGACATCTCCGGAAGAGGTTGCGGGCTTTCAGCCGCGCGTGAAGCGGCAACTCGACATCGCTCCCGTGATTCCTGAACTTTCTGACGGCATGGCCGGCGCGGTTCAATACGGCACCGCCCGCAGCCTTCGCCTGAACTTCAACGAAGAAGAGATTTTGGGCAAGACTGGAACCTGCTCGCACGCCGGTACCCGCTTCGGCTGGTTCGCCTCCTACGCCAACACCAGCGTCGGGCGCGTGGTGGTGGTTGTCTTCCTGCAGGGCGGACGTCCCACCTTCGGTCCCAAGGCTGCCGAGATTTCCGGACGCATTTATCGCAACCTGTACGACCACAATTTCTTTATCGCTGGCCGCGGCCTACCGGCAGATCAAGCCGCCGTAAAACCCGTCAGCACAACTCCGTAATCGATTCGCATCTTTCTCGAGAGACGCAGCTCCGGCTGCGTCTTTTTTTCTGCCGGTCGAATTTCTGCCGTTCGAAGCCGCCTCTGATCCTGCCCAGCATCTACACAACGAATCTCATCGCCCTCTAATGAAGACCGCCGCTGTTGCCGATGTTGAATCTAGAGGGTGGGCTGCCGAGGATTTCTTCGCGCGCATCGCCTTCATGGGATCTCTGCCTGGGAGGCAATACGTCCGGATCGATGATCTTTCACGCGCGCTTTGTGTACATCGCAGTCTCAATCCTGGCAGCGACTCTCACGGCCGCGCTCCTCACGGCTCGAAGCTTGCGAACCCGCCCGCTGGTAACAGCCGTGATCAAGCTCTTGTGCGACGATGGCGATGCCCGCTTGCGAACGCTCGCCGAAGCGATCCCGCAGATCGTCTGGACCGCGATTCCCGGCGGAGGCGTCGACTACTGCAACCGGCGCTGGTACGACTTGACCGGACTCACCAAAGCGCAAACCCTGGGACTTGGTTGGGCCGCCGGCCTTCACCCCGACGACCGTCCGGTGGCGCTGCAGAATTGGGAGACGTGCCGTCATACCGAGAAGCCCTTCGAAATGGAGTATCGCATCGTCAATGCCGCCGGAGGTTTTCGCTGGCACCTGGTCCGGGCAACTCCCATGCGGAACTCCACCGGCAGGATCGTGAAGTGGTTTGGCGCCTGCGCCGACATTGACGACCAGATGCGCCACCAGCAGGTTCTCGAGGAACAGATCAAGCAGCACACCGCCGCCCTCGTCGACGCCAACTCCCACCTCCAGTCGGAAATGCGTGAGCGCGCCCTGGCCCAGCAGGAACTGAATCTGCAAAACGAGCGCATGGTGCGGGAATTGACCAAGCGTTCCAACCGCGCCACCAACCTGGCCAAGATGGCGGAGTTGTTGCAGAGCTGTTCCGAAGTGAAAGACGCGTTCTCGGTGGTGGCAGGCATGGCCCCGAAAATATTTCCCGAGCTTCGGGGCGCCGTACATCTTTTGAACGCCTCGCGCGAAAGACTGGAGGTCGTCGCGACCTGGACCCACTGCCGGCTGCCCGAACATGCATTCGAAACCCAAGATTGCTGGGCTCTACGCACCGGACACATGCACGTAGTCACCGCCGGCGATCACTCTGCCGAGTGCGTACACGCCGCGCTCTCCGAATACTCTTACGTCTGCCTGCCGCTGCTGGCGCACGGCGAAATGATCGGGATGTTGCACTTTCAGATGATCGAAGCCGGCGAATTGCCCCAGGCAATCCTGCTCATCGCCAATATGTTTGCGGATCAGGTGCGATTGTCCGTGGCCAACATCCGCTTGCGCGAAGCTCTGCGCAACCAGTCGATTCGCGATTCGCTAACCGGCCTCTACAACCGCCGTTATCTGGAAGAAATGTTGACCCGCGAGACGCGGAGAGCCATTCGCGCCGAGCAAGGCCTCGGCATCCTGATGCTGGATCTCGACCACTTCAAAAAGTTCAATGACACTTATGGCCACGATGCGGGCGATACCGTATTGCGCGAGACTGCTTCGTTCCTGCTCAAGAGTGTTCGCTCCGAGGACATCGTGTGCCGCTTCGGTGGCGAGGAGTTCATTGTCATTTTGCCCGTGGCAGATTTGAAAGTCACCCACGCTCGAGCCGAGCGCATCCGATCCAAGTTGCGCGAGTTGACGATCCTTCACCAGGGCCAGCCTCTTGGCATGGTCACCGTCTCAATCGGGGTGGCAGAATTACCTCAGCATGGCTCGTCTCCCAAAGAACTCATTGATGCCGCCGATGCCGCCCTCTACCGCGCCAAAAAAGATGGCCGCGATCGGGTGGTGACCGCCGATCCCTCTCCCCAAACCGCGAATGTTTCCTCCGACCCCCGTTTTGTGTGACACTTGGTCCCCAAGCAGTCGAATCGATAACGAGGAAAAATGACCCCTGCCAAACTGGGATTACTAGCCATCTCGTCCATCTTGCTCTTCGCCAATGCGCCGCTGCTCGGCCAGCAACTGAATTCAAACTTCGCTCGTGACCCCGGCCAGCCCATCGATCAGAATTACACCGATCAGATTCACAAATACACCACCGATCCCTCTTTCCTCTCTCCGTTGGTGGACTATCTTCCGGCCTCGAAAACCGTCCCCACGCCCGCCAAAGTCCTGGGCGACGTTTCCGGCGCGCCCGACATGCTTCCCTACGCCGAAGATGTGTACAAATACTTCCGTCTTCTGGAGGCCAGCAGTCCGCGAGTGAAAGTCTTCTCCATCGGCCACTCCGAGGAAGGCCGCGAGATGATTGCCGCCGCCATCGCCGACCCTCAGCTTCTGGCTGGCGCAAAAGAGAATGACGCGCGTCTGGCCCAGCTCGCCGACCCGCGCACCATTAACCTCGACGACGCTAAAGCCCGCAAGCTCGTCGATCAGTCCTGGCCGGTCTACTACATCACCGGCACCATTCACTCTCCTGAAACCGGCGCCCCCACGGCTTTGATGGAACTCGCCTATCGTCTCGCCGTCGATGATGCTCCTTACATCAAATACATCCGATCTCACATGATCGTGCTCATCACTCCCGTCGTCGAAGTCGACGGCCGCGACCGTATGGTCGACATCTACAAGTGGCATAAAGCTCATCCCGGCCAAATCTGGCCGCGCCTCCTGTACTGGGGCCATTACGTCGCCCACGACAACAACCGTGATGCCATGGCGATGACTCTCGATCTCACCCGCAACGTGCTCGACACCTATCTCGCGTGGCATGCGCAGGTGCTGCACGACCTGCACGAGTCGGTTCCATTTCTCTACGACAACACCGTAGGTGACGGTCCCTACAACGCCTGGGTCGATCCCACGCTCGCCGACGAGTGGGCGGAACTGGGCTGGAACAATGTCGCCCAGATGAAAAGTTTCGGCATGCCCGGAGTCTTTACCCACGGAGACTTCGATACCTGGAGCCCCGGCTATCTGATGTTCCTGGCCGGCATGCACAACGGCATCAGTCGCCTCTATGAAACCTTCGGCAACGGTGGCGCCGACACCGAGAAACGCATTCTCAGCCCGGAAGAGTATTCGCGCACCTGGTACCGTCAGAATCCGCCGTTGCCGGTGGTGACCTGGTCGCAGCGTAACAACAATAACTATGAAGAAAGCGCACTGCTCTCCACTCTTTCTTATTTCTCGCAGAATACGCATCACTTCCTTGAGAACTACTATCTGAAGAGCAAGCGCGCCGTCGAGAAACCGTCGCTGGAAGGGCCAGCTGCCTATGTGATTCCCCCTGATCCATCCGACACAAATCGCCAGATTGAGCTGCTGAAAGTCATGAAGCGCCAGCATGTTGAGGCAGAACAACTATCCGAAGCCGTCACCTCCGCCGTTCCAGCCGAGAAGCGCGGAGACAAGCCGAAGCAGCAAACCTTCCCCGCCGGCAGCATCGTGATCCGCATGGATCAGCCTTATTCCCGAGCCGCAGATGCCTTGCTCGATCGCCAGTTCTGGGCTGCCGGCGACCCGCAGAAACATCCTTACGATGACACTGGATGGTCCTTCACTCACCTCTTCAACCTCAAAGTTGTCCGGGTCGTAGATCCTGCAATCCTGAAGTCCAAGATGACTCGCCTCGACGATTCAGCGAGTCTGGCCGGCAAGGTTTCCGGTTCGGGCAGCGTGCTGGCGGTCGCCAACACGGGGCAGGCCTCCCTGCTGTCACTCGTCTACAAACTCAAGGGAGCAACCATCCAGGTTGCCGAGAAGGGCTTCGACGCCGACGGCAAACACTTCGCAGCCGGCTCATTGCTGATCGCCAACGCTCCCGAAGGTCAAGTGAAAGATCGAGTGAGCTCAATCCTGCACGATCTATCGCTCGACGCAACGCGGCTCGCCTCCGTGCCATCCGTCCCGGCCCACGCAGTAACCGCTCCGCGCGTCGCCTTCATGCACACCTGGCTTGGCACCCAAACCGAAGGCTGGTGGCGCTATGCATTCGATAGCGCGGGCGTGCCCTTCGATTACATCAGCACGCAGACCGTCTCGAGGACCAGACCTGCGCTCCAAGTACGACGTGATCATCTTTGCTCCAGTCGGCCGCTCCTCACTCGAAATCCTCAACGGCATTCCCAGGTGGAACAATCCCATGCCGTGGCAGAAGTCCGAACTCACTCCAAACCTCGGCGCCATCGACAGCACGCCCGACATTCGCCCCGGCTTGGGATACGACGGCCTCGCCCATCTGAAGCAGTTCGTTGATCAGGGCGGCCTGCTCATCACCTGCGAAGACACCGCGCAGTTCGCCATCGAGACGGGCCTTGCACCGGGCGTCAGTGTTGCGCCCAAGGGCGATGTTCGCGTCGTCGGCACCGTGCTCAACACGGTCTTCGTCGCCAGCGAAAATCCCATTGCGTTTGGCTATGGAACTGGAGTTCCCGTCATCAGCGCCAACGGCATGGCATTCAATGTCAGCAGCATCTTCGGCCGCACTGGAGGTCGCATGTTGATGGATTCTTTGACCGACCCTTTGGATCCCTACGCCAAGCGCGAAACCGGCCGCGGCACCATCGACGACAGCGACGCGCCGCAGGGCCGCAAGATCACCGAACCCGAGCCGCTCGTAAAACAGCAGCCGTGGGAGCCAGCCCATTTAGACGAGGAGCAGACACGCAACAACCCGCTCGTGATTCCGGTTCAGAACCGGCCCGACGTTATTCTGCGCTTCTCGGAAGGGAAGACTCTTCTGCTCGACGGCCTTCTCGACAAGGGATCGTCAATCGCCGAGCATGCCGTCGTCGTGGACGCGCACTTTGGCCAGGGCAACGTGCTGCTGTTCGGGAATAATCCGATTTATCGCGGCGAGACGCTCGGCACCTACGCGCTGGTATTTAACGCAATTCTGAACTATCAGCACCTCGCGCACGAATCCGCACCTGCACCCGCAGAGAAGAAGCCGTAGTGGATCGCAAACGCACGATGCGTGCCTGTCCGAGGGAACGCCTTGGTTGACGGTTCCTTGCATTTTGGCCATGTCGTAGCACTCATCTGGCCTCACGTAGAGCACTTGAGTGTAATGCTTTGATTTTGCCGTTGTCATGGGCTGCACCTTGAGGAGTACGGGAGGCCTTCTATCGTTTCGGGGCGAGCAACCCCGGTTGGCAGTGCGCGAGATTCGCACGGCAGCCACGAACTGATTGCAGACTGTTTGGCGGCGGGATTTTTCTGGCTCTGCTGGAGTATCGGCCCTACGGAATCCAAATCACCTCAATGCTGATCTATACGGCTGCCGTCGCGCTCTACACCTTTAGCCGCAATCGTAATGGCGCCCAGCCGTTCCTGCTTTCTTGTCCCGTTGTCCGTCGCCAGCTTCCACGCCTTGTCCGCCGACATCTTGGCTTTCTTGCTGCCCTCCTCGTAGCTCAGACAATGGCCCTCAACTTTCGCCCGAATCTGCCCGCGCACTTGGTAACGCCAAGCAGCAGGGATGCATCCCCATTTGCCCTCATCTTGGGCGTGCTCTGCCTCTGCCTCGCAATCGTCCAGATTTTGACGAATCGTTCGCTGCTAGATCGCGCCCACGATTCGGCCCAACGTGGGTCAGCCCTGTAGTTGGCGAAACATCGCCATTACGCTCAAACCCCGCTTTGCGGCTCAAAGCGTGAAATGGCCTGTTAGCGACAGTTGACTTTTGCTTTCTAGCACTCTGCGGTGAACCTGTTTAAAATCCAATCTCTAAAATACCGGCTTCACTTTTCTGAGATGCCGTTAACTGTGATGCGCTTCTTCGTCTTTCCCTCTTCGTTTAAAAGTTCGATGATCGGGCTCCCATCAGTTTCAACTCTCAATTGAAGCCGCACCCGCCCGTCCTTATCTTTCAATGCCAATCCGACGGAGCCGTCGGCTTCACGCTCGAGCGAAGCTCGCTCCTGCCCGAATGGATGCTTCTTCTGATACGCTGCCCATGCCGCCGCCCGTTGCTCCCCGTGCGGCATCCCTTTGATTCGCTGCACTTCCGCGTAATCGTCAGGAGTGATCGATTGATCGGGCATGTCGTTCAAAGAAATCCCAGCAGTCCTGCTGCCGTCGGAGTTGAGCGCAGTTCCCATCACTACCGTCTGATCCTGCTCATACTGATCGAAGCTCAGGTGACTGAAGCTCGAGCGCTTGCCGTCCGTGGTCGCGCCGCCATAAATAAGGCCGCCATCTTCCGTGCCTTCGTCGTTGATGAAGAGCATGCCCGCTGAGTCTCTGCGGTCCGGCCGATCTATCTCGCGTCCGTGATAAAAGCTGCCCGGATACTCCATGCGATCAGCAATGATCAGCCGTGGGGTTCCATCGGGCTCAACGACATCAATGCGATGCACGCGGATGCGATCGAACTCTGTGATCTTTCCCGAGCTGCGCGCAGTCCCGACAAAGCCCATCGACACTGAGACCGCAAACGCTAGTGTGACCAACGCCGAGTACGCAACCAGAAACCGTGGATGCGAGAACATACGTGCCAACATCAGACCTCCTAGAACGACATTGATCGATAATATAACGAGCAGGGACCGCGCCGCATTTCTCAATGAGCGTAATGGCCTGGTTACGACAGTTACGCCATGGAGGCAGCATATCTAGGAGATAATCGTCTCCGATGACGGCGTGAAGGACTCAGTGCGAAGCATGTCTTCATATCGACTCGGCAAAAACGTCATTATAGTTGTTGTTCTCGCTGTTTTGTTTGAAACGGCTACAGCAGAGGCCTCCAAAAAGGTCCGTCACTTCTCCACGAAACAGGGAAGAACGTTTCAGATGCAACCGTCAGGAGCCGCCTTCGAACTGCCAGAGGGGCCGTGGAACGATTGGCACCTTGATAGAGCAAGCCTGGACAAAGCGAAGCGGGGAAGAGGCGAATGGTATCCGGAATATGCCAAAGTAGCGAATGCCGCGCTCCCGTTCGACAACTGCTCGTTGCAGGTTGGCACAAACATCTGGAATGGTGCTAGTTTTGCTGGGGTCACTGTACGTGGTTATTCTTTCGACGCCGGTGTTGGTGAAACCGAAAGCCGCATTGCATCAAAAGCGCTCACCGCTGCGCGACACCTCCCAAAGTACACGGTGCGAAACGCGTCGCTGACGAAGTCACGTGAAAAACAATGGGACAGACTCCTGGTCTCGTACGACGTTTGGTATGGAGATTACGGGGGCAGAGCAAACGTCGATTTTTACGCTATTGAGATCGACGGAAAGACAATCGTGTTGGTCTTTATGTACGCAGACCTAAAGGACAACGCCGCAGTCGTTCGGGAGATCCTCGAATCCTTCTCATTCCATTAAACGTTTGAGGGTGCAACGTTGGCGAAAAATCGCCATTACGCTCATCGACCGGATGACCGAAGTTTTAAGTGTATGGCATAGTGAACCCTGACCTGCCGTTTGCCGTTGATACCAACTGCGTCTTTCTGATGTGAAAGCAGAAACGCTGGCATTATTGACAGTTGCGGAACCTACACGCCCGTATTGAAGTGGGAGTTCATTCCTGAAAGCCAGCCCATGCTTGAATTCATCTTCGATCTCCCGTTGCTTATTACCGGACCGGCCATCGTCGGGTCGATGTGCCTGTTTGCGATCGGGGGACTGCTTTTGGTTCGCCGTTACGTGTTGCCACGTCTGCGGGTGCATCACGAGGACGCCCACTTTAGCGGAGCCATGGTGCATAGCGTGATGGTCTTCTACGGACTGGCGCTCGCGTTAATCGCGGTAAACGTCTTCGAGACCTACGCCGACGTGTCGAAGATCATTTCGCAGGAGGCGACCGCCTTGGCCGGGCTGTACCGGGATGTAACCTCTTATCCCGAACCGATTCGCTCCCAACTGCAGAAGGAACTGCGTGACTACGTCGACTACACTATCCACGAAGCGTGGCCTTTGCAGCAGCACGGCCAGGTTCCGAGCGCTGGCATTGAGCGGGTGAACCGTTTTCAGAGCATGCTGGCAGGTTTCGAGCCTGCGACCGAGGGCCAGAAGATCCTCCACGCTGAGACACTGCGGGCTTACAACAACATGATCCAGGGCCGCCGGTTGCGGCTCGATGCCGTGAGCATCGGTTTGCCGGGTGTGATGTGGGCCGTGGTGCTCGCGGGCGCGGTCATCAGCCTGACGGCCTCCTTCTTTTTCCAAGTCGACGATGTGTGGTTGCACCAGATCCTGGTAACGCTTCTGGCCATGTTCATCGGCCTGGTCATCTTCATGACCTTCGCCCTTGATCGTCCGTTCCGGGGGGATCTGGGAGTACGACCAGACCCCTATCAACTGATTTATGACCACCTGATGAAACCATAGCCAGACAAGGCGATCACCGACAGCACACTTGAGGCTTTTCGCAAATCGGCACTGGACTCGGATGGGTGTTGTAACATCCCCATCGCACTCATCGCCGGCTCTTGCATAGGAGTCGAGCGCTTTGATTTGTTGCTCTTCATTTCGGCGCTCATCCCCTGCACAGCAAAACGCCCAGCCGATTGGCTGGGCGTCCTATGCAAAACGATCCGTTAGATCGAATCCTAGCGAAGATCGAATCCTAGCGGCGTTGTCCCGGACCCTTGCTCTCATCGCTTGCGATGACGCCATCTTTAATGTGGATGACGCGATGCGCGTACTCGGCGATGTCGCCTTCGTGCGTGACCAGAATGATCGTGTTCCCTTCAGCCTGCAGGCGATCGAACAGCGCCATGATCTCAACGCCCGTCTGCGAGTCGAGGTTGCCTGTCGGTTCGTCGGCCAGGATGATCGACGGTTTGTTGACCAGGGCGCGCGCAATGGCCACGCGCTGCCTCTGACCGCCGGAGAGTTCATTCGGCTTGTGGCTCATGCGGGACTCCATGCCCACCGCGGCCAGCGATGCCTTGGCGCGCTCCATCCGCTCTTCCGTCGGAATGCCGGCGTAGATCAGCGGCAACTCCACGTTGTGCAGAGCCGTGGCGCGCGCCAGCAGGTTGAACGTCTGAAACACGAATCCAATTTCCTTGTTCCGGATGCGAGCCAGTTCGTCGTCGTCCAGTTCGCTGACCAGTTGGCCGTTCAGCCAGTACTGGCCCTTCGAGGGCGTGTCGAGGCATCCGATCAGGTTCATCAGCGTCGACTTGCCCGAACCCGACGGTCCCATGATGGCGACGTACTCATTGCGCTGGATGCGCAGATTCACCCCGCGCAGAGCATGCACCTGCTGCTCCGATCCCATGTCGTAGGTCTTCCAGAGATCTTCCGCCGCAATCATGCACGACTCGGGCGGCGCTAGATTCGTAGTGTTGGGCATGCTGAGGACTTCTGCGGTTGCCATTTTCTTCTCCTGGTCTTCGCTCAATCTGTCCGGTGCCACTGACCTCTCCGATCGTTTATAGGTTCAGTAAGTTCTAGTTGCAGGCTCCGTTTTCTGAGACCACGCTTCAACGAGACCGACTACGCCAAACCTCGACCGGCTTTCCCGTTGGACGTACCAGTCCGGCTAAGGTTATGACTCTTCTTCCTTCTTCGGGACCGTATTATCGATTTTCACGCTGCTTCCGGGACGCAGCGTGCGCAAAACCTTATAACTCCCGGTAATTACCTCGTCCCCGTCTTTGACACCGTCCAGCACTTCCATATCCGTGGTGCCCGTGATCCCTGTGCTCACCGGCACGAACATCGCTTTCTTGGCGCGGATGACGAATACACCCTGCACGTCATCCCCCTTTTTTGTCTTCGATGCAGTTTCCGCCGCTGCAGGTGCCGCCGCATGCACCGATCCTGGCGGATTATTCTGTTGCTCAATCTGGTCCTTGCTCCGCAGCGTCAGAGCCTGGATCGGGATGGCCAGCGCGTTGCTCCGGCTTGCTGTCGTGATCTTGGCCGTGGTCGAAAGTCCCGGGCGCAGATCCTTCGGCGGATCGGCCAGTGTCACGACTACCTTGAAATCCTTGGCTTCTTCGCTCGCCGTCGTCGACTGCGAGGTCGAAACTCCGCTCGACCGCACGATCGCATTGTCCCCAATTTCCGAAACCTTCCCGTGGAAGATCTTCTTGGGAATCGCGTCAATCGTGACCTCTGCCGGTTGGCCGAGATGCACATTCACAATATCGGTCTCATCCACCTTAACCTCAGCTGTAATCACCGACATGTCCGCAATCGTCATCAGCGTGCTGCCCAGCGCGTTCTGGATTCCGATGACCACCGACTCGCCTTCCCGGACCGGCAGGTTCGTTACCACGCCGTCGTAAGGCGCGCTGTAAGTTGTCTTCTGCAATACGTCGTTCACGCGCGTTAAGTTCGCTCGTGCCTGCGCTACGTGCTTGGCCGCCGAATCCTGCTGCGCTTTGGCCTGCGCCACGCGCGCCTGTGCTTGTGCCAGCCCCGAATCTGCGGTGGCCCAGTTATTCCTGCGCATGTCGAAATCCGACTTCGCGATCAGCCCATCTTTGAACAGATTCTGCGCGCGATCCCAATCCAGCTTGTTGCGGTCGTAATCTGCTTGCGCCCGAACCAAGTCGGCCTGGGACGTCTTCAGCCCCGCATCGGCCGCCAGCGCATCGGTCTCGGCCGCCTGCACCGAGGCTTGATTGGCCGTAACATCCGCCGCCGATTGCACGTTCTCCAACTGAGCGAGCAATTGGCCCCGCTTCACCTGATCTCCCTCCTTCACATACAAGTGGGTGATCTTTCCATAGGCATTGGCGCCGATGTTGACGTACGTCTTCGGTTTGATCTCCCCCGAAGCGCTCACCACGGTGGCCAGATCCTGCCGCTGTACTTTCCCGGTCTGCACCGTGACCACGTTCTTGCCACTTTGATGAACGGTGAAACCGACAATGATTGCGAGCAAAATCGCAATCCCCGCGCCAATCGCTATTTTTTTCCAAGCTTTCATGGTTCCCGTCACTGTCCGGGTTTTGATCTCCCATCAGATGGCCAAGTCTTGTGCCATCCTGTAGTTACGCAAAACGGCCGCACTCGTCGAATAGGGGTGGCGGACGCACACTCTCTGGTACGATCCTGGCGCCGAGAAAGTTCCCGATCAGGAAATAGTAAAGAAGAAGTGCCCGAGACCCGTTACGAGCAGGGACCGATTGCTTACTGCCCCGGAACCATTCATTATAGCTCTGCCATACCGTTCTGGCAGCCCTCGATTTAACCGATTCGCTCAGGCAACTCCGGGGAACATTCGCCGCCTCTAAAAATACGGTTGTCATTCGTAGTTTGCCGGCGTATTTTGTTGATTCTCGGGGCACGACTTAACCTTGCTTTCGCATGGCCAAGAAGCCTAAAATAGGCAGACGGTAGTCTGGCAGGAGTCCCTCTCATGTTCCGGGTAGCTTCGTACCAAGCAGTTCTTCGAATCTCGCTTGTTTCTGTCGGTTTGCTGGTCTGTGGTGCCGTCGCCGCGACCGCCACGGCCCAGGATCAGTCCGACCCGAAATCCACCGACAAAACAGCTACGAAAGACACCGCCGGCGCAGCGCAAGCCAAGCCCGCTCCCGACGCCGCTGGGGCCAAGCCTGCTCCCGATGCCGTCGACCCCCTGACCCGCCCGGTAAACGAGAAACAGCGCAAAAAGAACGAGCGCGCCTTTAAGCAGGAAGTCAGCAAGGTCTACAAGAAGTGGCTGGACGAAGACGTCATCTACATCATCACCGATGAAGAACGTGCCGCCTTCAAGCAACTGTCCAACGACGAAGAGCGCGACAACTTTATCGAAGCCTTCTGGCAACGCCGCGACCCCACCCCAGACACCGAAGAGAACGAATATAAGGAAGAGCACTACCAGCGCATTGCCTACGCCAACGAGCATTTTGCGGCGGGTGTGCCCGGCTGGAAGACCGATCGCGGCCGTATCTACATCGTGTTCGGAAAGCCCGATGAGATCGAGGATCATCCCTCGGGAGGAACTTACGAGCGCCCCATGGAAGAAGGCGGTGGCGAGACCTCGACCTTCCCCTTTGCTGACTGGCGCTATCGCTACATCGAGGGCATCGGCCAGGAAGTCATCATCGAATTCGTCGACACTTGCATGTGCGGCGAGTTCCACATGACCCTCGACCGCTCCGAAAAGGACGCTCTGCTCATGACCCCGAACGCGGGTCTTACTCTGTACGAGCAGATGGGCATGTCCAACAAAGCGGCGCGCTTCCAGGGCAACGGCTTGGAGCGTCTGGGCGTGGGCCCCGACAGCGCGATGCAGCAGACCAAGCAGTTTGACCGGCTCGATACGTATGCCAAATTGCAGGCTGCTCCCAAAGTCAAGTTCACCGATCTGGAAGAAGCAGTCAATTCGAAGGTCATCCTCAACCCGATGCCCTTCGATGTGCGCACCGATTTCGTGAAGGTCACCAGCGACACCGTGCTGGTTCCCGTCACCATCCAGATGCGCAACCGTGACATCACCTTCGTGAACAAAGAAGGCATCCAGCGCGGCACGGTGAATATCTTCGCCCGCCTCTCTACGTTGACGGGCAAGATTGTTCAGACCTTCGAAGACACCGTTCAGGTCGACGTGCCTGCCGAACTGCTGCCCCGCACCGCCGAAAACGCATCCGTCTACTGGAAGGCTCTGCCTCTCCGCCCCGGCCGCTACAAACTGAACATCGCCGTGAAAGATGTCAACGGCGACCGCAAGGGTGTGTGGAGCCGCAGCGTGGTCGTGCCCGAATTTACCGACGATAAACTTGCCACCTCAACTTTAATCGTCGCCGACGACATGGAACCCGTGCCCACCAAGGCCATCGGCACCGGGATGTTCGTGATCGGCACCATGAAGATCCGGCCTCGCGTGGCGCCCTCAGACGGCAAGCCCGCAATGTTCAAGAAGGATAAAGATCAGAAACTGAATTTCTGGATGCAGGTCTATAATCTCGGCGTGGACGAGAAGACCCACAAGCCTTCCGCCACCTTCGAATACAACATCACCAATCTCGCAACCAACAAACAGGTGGTCCAGAAAATGGAAACCACCGACAGCATGGGCAACATCGGCGATCAGGTGACTCTGCAGAAATCCATCGTAGCCGCGAACCTGTCGCCCGGAACCTATAAGATCGAGATCAAGGTCAACGACAACATTTCCAAGCAGACCATTGATCCGTCCGCGGTGTTTGCCGTAGAGTAACTCCCTGCAATTTTCTCCCCAGGGGGTGGGGGTGGAGTGAGACTGCGTAAGCTCGGAACTTGGGCACTCGTATTCGGGTTATCGCTGCCTGCCTTGGCCCTAGACCGGCCCGGAGCGATCTCGGGATACGTGCGCGATATCGCCGGCACTCCGCAGATGGGCGCCGTGGTGCAGATTCTCGGCACCGCCAATCACACCTTCACCGTGTTCACTGACGGCGCTGGATACTACGCCGCGACCGGCCTCCTACCCGGCCTCTACACGCTGAAAGTCACGGCTCCTTCTTTTATTCCCGCATTGCGCGAGAAGGTTGGTCTTCGTCCTGGCGCCAGCCTCAACGTCAACGTCACCTTGAGCACATTGCTCGGCGTCATGCAGCTGGGCCCCATCCGCAATCTTCCCGATGACGACGACTGGAAGTGGACTCTTCGTTCCGTTGCGAACCGCCCCATCCTCCGCGTATTCAACGATCCTTCGCTGGATCCGGAAAAGCAGACTCACGAACTGAGTGGCACTCTTTCCTTTGTTGCCGGCTCCGCTGCTGGAGGCTATGGCACCGGCTCCGACATGAGCACGGCTTTCAATCTCGAGCGGTCCATTTTCGCCGATGGCCACCTCGCATTCAGTGGCAGTGTCGGCTACGGTGAAGGACTCCCCGCAGGCGTTCTGCGTTCCAGCTATTCCCGCCGCTTGGCCAACGGCTCTACGCCTACGATGGCGATGACGGTGCGCCGTTTCGCTGCTTCCGATCCCAACCTGCACAACGCGGCACTGCAGGCGCTCGCGCTCTCCGCCGCCGATGACTTCTCGATCGGCGACGTTCTCGAATTCAAGTTCGGCAGCGAACTGCAGACGATCCAGTTCCTCGGCCACGTGATCCGCTTTTCGGCCCTACGGTTCCGCCGACCTGCATCTCACGCCTGATACCGTTTTGGAATACGACTACACCACGTCGCGTCCCGATCTTCGCGAGGAAAAGGGATTCGATTCCGCTCCTGCCGATCTCAGCGAATCCAATCCCCGGGTGAGCCTGCTCAACTTCACTCCCAAGGTGGAGAGCGCTCATCATCACGAAGTCAGCCTCTCGCACCGGATGGGCAAGAATAATGTCCAGGTAGCTGTTTTCTCGGACCGCGTCGGCGACCCCGCTCTCACCGGAACCGGCATGACCACCGCCGCTGGCGGATTCCTTCTGCCCGACGTGAGTTCTGGAACCTTCAGTTACACCGGCACGACGCTCGACACCAACGGTCTACGCGTCGTTCTGCAGCGCAAGCTCTCGGCCGATCTCACCGCCACTCTCGATTATGCCTACGGCGGTGTTCTCGATCTCACTCGCTCCGACATTCCGCTCGAGACGGCTCAGCCTTTTATCGCTACGCAGCGTCGCCACGCTGTCGCGGCCAAGCTCAGCGGAATCGCTCCCCGCACCCATACCCGCTGGATCGCCTCCTACCGCTGGATCGATGGCCCAGCCCTGACTCCGGTCGACATGTTCAACGCTTCCCCCGGACAGAGCGATCCTTTCCTGAATATCTTCGTGCGCCAGCCGATCCCAGCCATGGGCGGTCACGTCGAAGCCATCATCGACCTCCGCAATCTTCTGGCGCAGGGTTACGTCCCCGTCCTCGGCCAGGACGGCCAGACTGTCTACCTGGTCCAGGCCGCCCGCTCCGTCCGCGGCGGCGTCTCCTTTACCTTCTAAGCATTCAGCACTCAGCGAAGCTCCAAAGAAACCACTCGCTATGGCGTCATCCTGAGCGGAGCCGCAGTTCAGGCGAAGTGAAGGATCTCGCGGGAGACCAGCATGGTCGGAAGTCCGAGATCAAGCCATACCTCTGAGTACTGAGGACCTAGTACGGAGTACTGAATACTCAAGACCAGTGCTGACTGCTGCCCTTTCCCCAGTGCCTTATTCATAAAATCTATCACCCTCATTCATAACTACATGGTTGACTCCGGCGATGGCCTTTCGGTAATGTTTCCCCAGCAGACTTTGCGGGGCGGGGCGGCGCAACTTCTTAGTATGCAAGGAATTGCAAGCGCTCCCAGCAGTTACGAGAGTAATCAGTTCCTCCCGCGGAACACCATCACCTCCTCCAAAAACTGAACCGCTTCAAGGAGACCACATGAGAGCGCGCATCTTCCCGATGTCGACAAGTCTGGTGTCGACAAGTCTGGTGTTTGTTCTTCTGGCCGCAGTGAGCCTGTCGGCGCAGACCTTCCGCGGCACCATCCTCGGCACTGTGACCGATCCCTCCGGAGCCGTAGTCGCTGGCGCGAAGGTGACCGTGAAAAACACCGGCACTGGGCTGGAGCGCTCCACCGAAACCAGCGCCGACGGCAGCTACTCCCTGCCCGAATTGCCCATCGGCACCTACTCCGTGACCGTGACCCAGACCGGCTTCCAGACTTTCATCGCCACCGGCGTGACGGTCGACGTCGCTTCCGACCGGCGTGTCGATGCCGCCATGAAGACGGGCGCAACCTCGGTCAGGGTCGAAGTTGCCGGAGACCTCCTGCCCCAGGTGGAGACGACCTCCGCCGAACTCGGTGGCACCCTCACGGCTGAAACAATCGAGAGCCTGCCCGTCAACGGGCGCGATTACCAGAAGCTCATTTATCTGAATCCCGGTGTCGCCGGTTCCCCGGACCAGATTTCCGACTCGCCCGGCTCCTACGGCACGTTCTCGATGAACGGCTCGCGCGGCCGCTCCAACAACTTCCTGCTCGACGGTACCGACATGAATGACGGGTACCGCAACGATCCCGCAATCAACGAAGCCGGTGTCTTTGGTGATCCTGCGACGATCCTTCCACTCGACGCCGTTGCCGAACTGAAAGTCATCTCCAACTACGAGGCCGAGTACGGACGCAACAGCGGCGCCGTCATCGACATCGTCACCAAGAGCGGCACCAACGCCTGGCACGGCTCCGCGCTCGAATACTTCCGTACCGGAAAGCTGGGCGCGCGCAACTACTTCAACTTTGATCCCGCTCCGAAGAGCCCGTTCAACAACAACCAGTTTGGCGGAGCGCTCGGCGGCGCGATCGTCAAGGACAAGACTTTCTTTTACGCCGACTATGAAGGCCAGCGCGAAAATGGTGGACAAGCCGGAGTCACCTGCGTGCCCGACCCCGCGGTCATCGCTGCATCAGAGACTGCCATCGCTGGTTTGGGCGATACAGTAAACCCGGTGATGACTGCTCTTCTCGCTCGCAATCCGTGGCCGACTCCCAACATCGCCGGCGCCGTGAGCGATGGCAACGGTTGCGATAGTTCGAACGTTTCCACTTCCACCGCCTTCTTCAATCGCGTGGACAGCGTGATTGCAAAGCTCGATCAGAACTTCAATACCAACAACCTGCTGACCGGGCGCTACTACTTTGGCGACAGCAACCAGAGCTTCCCCTTTGCCCAGTTGGCCGGCGGCCTTCTGCCCGGGTTCAATACCGTCACTCCGACCCGTGTACAACTCGTCTCGATCTCCTATGTCAAGGTCGTGAACTCCAGCCAGGTGAATGAAGCCCGTCTGGGATGGAACCGCTTCGTGGAAGGATTCTTCCCGCAAGATCAGAGCTTTAACCCCAACTCCATTGGACTAGACACCGGAGTCGGTAACTACGACGGTGGTCTTCCCGCGACGAGCGTAGGGGGCTTCTCCCAGATCGGCGCAACGAGTTCCATACCGCGCAACCGCGTGGATTCCAACTGGCACTTCGTCGACAACTATTCGTGGAAATCCGGCAAGCATGAAGTGAAATTCGGATACGAGTTCCGTCGCACCACCATCAATCAGGTGATCGATCACAATTTCCGCGGCACTCTCAGCTTCGGCAACGACGTCACCAGTCCCAACTCTCCCGACGTTACCTTGACCGCTCTTGAGGCCTTCCTCGAAGGCATTCCCGACGGCGGCAAACAGGTCACGGGCAATTCTCAGCGCCACACGTATCAGAATAGCGACGGGCTCTTCATTCAGGACAGCTTCCGTGCCACGCCGCGCTTGACCCTGAATTACGGCGTGCGTTGGGATTATTTCGGCGTCACCGGTGAAAAGGACGGACTGTTCTATACCTTCAATCCCGCCAACGGTGGAAGCAACGATCAAACCAATCAGCTCTATGGCAAGGACTTCAATAACTTCGCTCCCCGCCTGGCATTTGCTTACGATATGACCGGCAAAGGAACGACTGTGGTTCGCGGCGGATGGGGACTGTTCTACGACGCATTCTCGCAAGACATGTTCCTCGGCCACCTGCCGTGGAATTGCGTCTTCTGCCCTGGCCCCGCATATCCCGGCTTAGGGCCACAAGCTCTGGCCACAGGGGCTGTCGCCGGCACTCCGTTCGTTGCCGGAACGCCTGTGTATTCGGGATACGGTCCCGAGGGAGATTTCTTCGCCATCGATCCCAACATGCGTACTCCCTACATCCAGAACTTCAACCTGAACTTGCAGCAGCAGATCGGCAGCAAGAACGTGTTGCAGATCGGATACGTAGGATCGAAGGGAACCAAGCTGTTCCAGTTCCTCGACATCAATCAACCCAGCCAGGCTGAGATTACTTCGTACGATCTTGCCAACGGCGTTTCTTCCTACGGGGTTCCGCGCAACTATCCGAACTTCTTCTATATGAACCAGGAAAGATCCTCGGCGAACTCCAGCTATAACGCTTTGCAGGTCAGCTTCCGCACCAGCGGCTGGCACGGCCTGACCTCGCAAGCCAACTACGTCTGGTCCCATTCGATCGACACCGCCAGCGATCTCGAAGACTTCGAACCCAACCAGGCGCAACCCCAGAACAGCACAAATCCAGCGGGCGATCGTGGGAACTCGAGCTTCGACATTCGCCAGCGTTTCACCTGGAACTTCACCTATCAAATCCCCAAGATGGGCGGAAGCATGCAGCGGCTGAAAAATGGCTGGGGCCTCGACGGAGTCCTGAATCTGCAGAACGGACAGCCATGGCAGCTGAACTATGAGTTCCAGGGCGACTATTCCGGAGCCGGCGAAGGCTTTGATCGGCCCGACCAGATTTCGACTCCGCAATATTCCTCCGGCAACCCATCGCAGTATCTGAACATGACGTCGTTCGCTGCGCCTTGCACATGGGATCCGAACCAGAATCCGGGAGCCACGGATGAAAGCAATTGCGTGGCCGGTACGCGCCACTTTGGCAGTCTCGGTCGCAACTCGCTAAAAGGCCCGAGCTTCAAGGAGCTGAACTTCTCCGTCTTTAAAGACACGAACCTCGCGGAGCACGTGGTCCTTACGCTTCGCGCCGAGTTCTTCAACCTGTTCAACCATCCCAACTTCTCCAATCCGTTGTTGCCGAATTTCATCGGCGATGCCGGATCACCCGACGCAGCTACCGGCCGCCAAACCGGCTACTACGCACTCCAGGCGACCGGCG
Organism: uncultured Acidobacteriaceae bacterium; assembly: GCA_963844525.1. Taxonomy (GTDB): domain Bacteria; phylum Acidobacteriota; class Terriglobia; order Terriglobales; family Acidobacteriaceae; genus Sulfotelmatobacter. Next base: position 184,234 of record CAWJOM010000004.1, read on the forward strand.
ACGTCGGCATCGGCAACCCCTTCCTCGGCGGAGGCGGTCCCCGTGGCGTGCAGTTCGCCGCAAAGATCACCTTCTAAAAACCAGAAACTTGAACCGGCCCCTGCCCCGGCAGGGGCCTTTTTTCTTGTGCAATCCGCCCTTTTTCACGGCGGATTCTTGTTTGCGCCAATCGCGGCTGAGGGGCGCCCCGTCCTTGCGCCTTTTGCAAGGGCGGGTAAGGCAATGCCCGCAGTGGCGAAGCTACCCCACCCGATCGCGAAACGAAATCCCGGTCCACCCTTGATTCACCCGATCCTGGCCTGTTTCTCCGAGGAAATAGAAGCGGCAACTGCTCCATCGCCAGAGTTCGGGCGAGTCCACCAGTGCGCGTTTCACCGGATTGCGATGCATGTACCCTCAGTTTCTCGACTCGCTTCTTGGTCGTCCATACATTGAAGTCGTAGAAGCGCGCCTGCCAGAACGCGCGCCGAGTTGTTCCGTCTCCGAATTGACCGCGCTGGCGGAGTATGGCCACGGTTGTGCTGCGCGCGGTTGGGGCTGGAAGGAAACAATCCGGTTGACCGGAATGGCGTGACCATCCTGAGCGCCGTTTTCACGGGAGCGTTTCGGGGAGATGACGGTGACAACAAGTTCGTCGCGTTCGTCGTCGAACCCGACAACCTGTGCGGTCATGCGCTCGCCGTCATCAAGCGTTAGGACGCCGATCATGCCCGCGTCAACTTTGTCCAGCCATTGCGGGAGTTCCGAATCCGGCATTTCGGCAACTGGCATAGCATGCGGGAAATGCCTTCAAGGCGGCAGTTCCAAGATGGGGTTTGCCACTTGTGCCCGGATAGTGGGCAATCCGCAGGCTGACCGCCGCGCTCCTCATTTGTTGAAAAATCCCCTATTACGCTCAAAATCCCACTTTGCAGCTCAAAGCGTGAAATGGCCTGTTTTCGACAGTTGTTGCAGGCGTGCATTCTTGGAGCTACATTTGTCCGCGTGAAACTCATCGGGCTTCTGCTGATTATGGCGGGTGCGTTGTATGCACAAGTCGACGTTGCCAATCTCGACGAGGGCTTCGACAAACCGCTGAAGAAGACTGTTCTAGACCTAGGCCCATCGCCGCTCTCCATGCCTTCCCGACAGGTCCGAAACAAGCTTAGGTGCTATTACTATCCGACTTTTACCGTTAAGGAATACGACACAGGGGAAAAGGGTGCAGAGTGGTTGTCTCTTGTTCCCTACGCGCAGGCTGCATGTGTGCGGAAGCACACGGAAGGCGAAAGGGTCTACACCAGAGAGTGGAGCGGATATTTCTGGGGTGCTAAGGGCACGTCAGCATTCTTCATTGCCTCTGACGGCGACAGCGGAGGAACGCCATTCGCAGTGTTCGACGTCAGGACGGGACGAAAGCTGTTCGAGGATTCTTCGTTGCTTGACTACTATAAGAAAAAACTACACATCAAGGATACGTTCCGCATTACCAGTGGGCCCGACGAAATTCCCCGTTTCACCTACTTTCGCGTTGTGCACGGCGGATGCAACCTAAAAGCGCAACAGTGGGAATGCTGGAACAAAGTCCGGGTCCAGTTCGGCATAACGCAAACGGACCTCCCTGTCTGTAGCGGGTATGAGCAGGCTGACTGGGAATCAGTGATAGTGTATCCAGTCTCTGTTGTGCTGACCAATTCTCCACAAATCAAAGCCGCAGATGGACCTGCCTTTTGTTGGCCAGAGAACTAATTCGGCAGCCTACTGTCGTAGCATCGCCATTACGCTCAAAATGGCACTTTGCGGCTCAAAGCGTGAAATGGCCTGTTATCAACAATTAGTGTCTTCGAGTGTAAACTTCAACTGTGAAACATGCATGGATGGCAGCCTTTTTACTCATCGCGCCCGTCACCGCGCTCACACAGGCAAGCGCACCGATACCTTCTGTTGACGTGTGCCAGCTCACTCGGAATCCAGCGTTATACATTGGGAAGCAAGTCGCGGTAATTGGCCGTGTGACACAGGCATTCGAGGATTTCTCAGTTCATGACGATCAGTGCCCGTCCTTTCAGAACAGCGTGGTCCTTGCTTACGGGGATATGAAAGAGAACGTGGAATATTGGAAGCATTACTTCCACGTCGAACTTCCTGACACGACTTTCCTTCACGATCGAGAAGCCAAACACTTCAATGACTTGCTTCGAGCGTTTAGAGTTTTTGCACCCAATGGCGATGAGTGTGGCCCTGAGCGTTGCTCGTTCTTCCGGGTTTCCGCGACCCTCACAGGTCGGTTCATCGCAATGAAGACGGCCAATGCAAGCTACATAGGTTCATGCTGCGTACTGATCATCGAGCGCGTCTCAGGTGTGAACGCAACGCGCACTGAGGTCCCATTCGGAGGTGTGTATCGGTGCGAAGAACAAAAATGGAATCCGACCGCTATCGAGCGCACGGCTTTGACCAGCTCAGATTCGCAACAGACCGACAGCCGTGATCCGCATGCCGCGAGGCTTCGTGTGTTCTCGCGAGTTGCTCAGCACTGGCACGACCCGGACATTGCAAATGGAAACTTAGAAATCGCGACGCGCGGCTGGACATCGCCGGACCTGCTCCGTCGTTATACCATCCGACCACAAGGGACAGTAGAAGGGCTGATCGTAACCCGCCAAGTCTGCCACGCGACTGCGGACGTTCCACCGAAGGAAATCTCGCCTGATCTTGGTTGTACGCATAATTACCGGCAAACGTCATCGCCGTCGGAGGTCTCGTCGCAACCTGATGCGGAATCACAACTGTCGTCCGTGGCTCGAAACTCAATCTCAGCAGACATGGCATCATGGCACACACCACTGTCTGGCCTCCTGGTGAATACGTGCAAGCACGAGGGCAACGGCAACTCTGAGTATGGCCAGTGCTCGTTCACGACTCAAGACGGCACGGTATCAGTGTGGGTGGAATTGTGGCGCACACAGAAGCGCAACAAGAAAGCCCACTATGTGTGGACTGGCATACCGTGGACGAGTCGCGTCCGGGGCGCCTTCTGTTCTCAGTAACTGTTGGAAAATCGCCTCTCTGACAATGTCGGCGGTGTCAAGCAATTTTTGAGCATACCTATCCGTGCACTCGGAAAAGAGCGCCATTTCGCTCTTGTTGAAATGGCCGTACCAACCACAGGCTCGCTCGTAATCGTTTTTCAGGTTCAGACTCTCGGTCCGACCCATGCATCTCTTCGGTCACGTACTGCGATCATGATTACTACTTCGAACTCCTCACTAAGAGGAGCGGGACGCCCAATCAATTACTCGGTGTTCGACTGCACACCATGGCGATTTCCGGGCTGTCCCGCGTGCGAACCGAACTTTCTCAGTTGCTCGTAATCCCATTCCTTGCGCATCATCCAGAACAGCTGCACAGCCAGGCGGCGGGCCATGGCGACTTTCGCAATCTTCCGTCCGCGCCGCAGCACCAGATGAAAATATTTGCTGCGCCACTCCGGCAGACTGCGCACCGTCACCTGCGCCGCCTCCACCAGCAGGAAGCGCACGATCGAACTGCCCTGCTTGGTGATGTGTCCCAGGCGCCGGCGATTCCCGCTGGAGTCTTCCAACGGCACCAGTCCCAGATAACTCGCCACCTGTTTGCCGCAGTGAAAGCGCTTCGCATCGCCGAGGATGAGCACAAACGCCAGCGAGGTTAACACGCCCACTCCTGGATGCGTTCTCAGCCGCTGCGCCGCAGGATAGTTCTCCACTTCGCGTTCGATGGCCTGCGTCAGCTCCGCAATCGATGGATTCAGGCGGTCCAGCAAGTCCAGCAGATCGCGTCGTCGCCGGCTCGCCCACGGAGCCAGCGCGAAAGATTCCAACTGCTGCCGTCCGCGCTCGCGCCACAACTTCTTCTTGCAGTGCAAACCTTCGTTCAACGCCACCGCTTGCAGTTGATTCATGACTCGCGTGCGCGCCTGCACCATGCGATGACGATGCCACAGCAGTTGCCGCAGATCCCGGTTCTCCCAGTTCGGCACCCAGATCTTCGGAAAGTCATCCTTCAGCATCAGCTTCAGAATATGCTGCGCATCCTGGCGATCCGTCTTCTGCTTCCGCCCCCGCTTCGCGCGGATCTCGGCCGCGTCGCCGATCCACAACTCAAACTGCAACCCGGCTACGAGACGTTCGAACCAGCGTGCGTGCCCGCTCGCCTCCATGCCAATGCGCACTGTTTCGCCCCCACTCGCGAGAGCACGGTAATACTTCTCCGCCTCGTCGGGATGTGCGAGCCGTTTCTCCTCGACCTCTCCGGTCGTGGTGTTGAGCAAAGCGATTTGTTGAAACTCGGGATGGAAATCTACTCCTATAATGATCATCGTTCGGCTCCTTTCTCCCGAGCCGGTTGGTTGGTTTTGCCACCTCCAACTCTACTCCGGGTGCGGGAGCCGACATTGTCATGGAATCAATTACACTCGAAATGGCTGGAACAGGGACTTTGAGTGCAATAGCTTGGTTCGTCAACTTTGGAGCGCTTCGGTATCCGGTCAACCGGCGTCCTTGTGTATCGGTATGGCTACAATCACAGCAGTGCCAGAACCATTCGATTCGATCTTCATTTCTCCGTGGAATTGACGGATACGCTCTCGGGAACTAACTCGGGAACTAACTCGGGAACTAACTCGGGAACTAACTCGGGACAGACGGGAAGTACCCCGCATAACAGTCCCGAAACGGGAATTCCACAGCCCTCCACAATAAAAATCGCACTTCCTGTGACGGATGACCTTGACTGAGAATTCCAGAAAGCCCAAGCTCGTTCCATGCGCGACGGCTCTCCCAACCAGTTCTTCCCAGTCGATTCTCCGAGGGGTTTTCGTCCAAGCGCTAAGTCCTTATTCCAGAATATTTTACCTGTAAGTCCTTGCGGCTCAGGATTTTGCCAAGACCCCTTCCCGTCTAAACTACCCAACCCGTTCGGAATCAATACTTTAGTAATTCCGACTAAAAAATATGGAGTGACCACCCATGCTAAGTCCTTATTCTGGAATATTTTACCCGTAAGTCCTTGCGGCTCAAGATTTTGCGCGGATCCAAACCGATCCGTGGCTAGCAAGTCATTAAGAATGAATATTTTAGAGAAATCGACAGAAAAAATGTGCAGCGCCGATTCGACAGGCTCCCTTGCCAACCGCGCCCAAATGCCCACCGAGAGCAGAGACGCGGCAGGCAAGCCCATTTTGGGTTCTGGGCAAGCTCGCCACGCGAGTCCGACGAGCAACAAGGAAATCCCTTGGCGTCGCCCGTCCTACTCCTTTCGTCACCTCGTACCCCGATTCCCCCGATGCTACCCTCTTCCTCGTACTCTCCTCCCCACAAAGCTCTGTTCCGGAGATCTTGATGCCCCGCACTATGAAAACGTACTCCGTTTTCGTTCTCGCGCTCTGTCTCGCCGCGCCTCTGTATGCGCACCACCTCAAGAAGGGTGAGTCCAGCACGATGCCGCTTACGACTTCATCCCCCAAGGCCCGCGAGCTTTACGAAAAGGGCATCGAGGACTACGAGAATCTCTACCTCGAGCGTTGCAACCAAGACTGGCGCGCCGCAGTTAAGGAAGATCCCAACCTCGCTCTCGCTTGGGCTTGGATCGCCTTTAACAGCAGCAATCCTCAGGAAGTGAGTGACGCTCGCGCTAAAGCCAAGGCGCTCGCGCCCAAGACAACGCCCGGCGAACAGTTGATGGTTGCGTGGATTGCAAAAGTTCAGGAAGGCGACTCGCTCGGCGGCATTACCGCCATGAACGACATGCTCGAGATGTATCCCCACGACAAGCACGTGCTCTACCTCGCCGGCAACTGGCTGTTGCTTGAGAATGGCGACGATCAGGCGCGGCGCATCATGGACAAGGCTCTCGCGATCGATAAGAACTTTCCCGCCGCTCTGAACGATCTCGCCTACGTCGATGCCCGCGATCGGAGATTCGACAAGGCTCTCGCGGCCATGGATCGCTACGTCGCTCTGCTTCCCAAAGAGCCCAATCCACAGGATTCCTACGGCGAACTGCTCCGCATGGCAGGGAACTTCGAAGGCTCGCTCCTGCACTATCGCGCCGCGCTCAAGATTGACCCGGACTTCGTGACCTCACAACTCGGCCTTGCCGATACTTACGCGCTGATGGGCAATCAGGAACAGGCCCGCGTGGAATACGACAAAGCAATCCGCTTCGCCCACACCGAAGCCGATCGACTCACCTACGGCATGCAGAAGGCAATGACGTATGTTCGCGATGGCAACTACGCTGAGGCTGACAAGAGCCTTCAGGTCATCGCCGAAACGGCGCATGCCAAGGAACAGGACCTTCAGGAAGCCCAAGCGCTCCGCCAGATGGCGGAGTACCAAACCGACGACAATGCGGCCCTCAAGCATCTGAAGTTGGCTGAAGAATCCCTAAGCCATCGCCCGACCATTTCTGCCCCGGATCGCGACGAGGAACTCTCTCGGATCCTCCGCATTCGTGCCGTACGCGCCGCAAGCGCCGGAAACCAGCCCCTGGCCGACCAATCCGTCCATCAACTGGAGGCTCTTGCGAACCGCAACCGCAGCCGCGTGGTCCAGAGTTCCTGGCACGGCGCCGCCGGCGCATTGCTCATGGCGCAAGCCATCCTGACTCAGTCGAACCCAGACCAGAAGAAATATCAGGATGCCATCGCTCACCTGGAAGAGGATCAGGACAACCCCTTCACCCTGGAGTTGCTGGTCCAGGCCTACTATCAGACAGAACAGACCGAAAAGCTGCACCAAGTCGAAGCCCGGCTCCGTGGCACCAACGTTCCAACCATGGAGCAGGCCCTGGTCGTTCCCGCAGTCCGCGCCAAGCGGCCCAACATCTAGTCCCAATCTGGGATCCGGGCTCCTCCGGGAGCCCGGAACTCCTCGCCCAAATCGCACCCTTCGTGTACAGTAGGTGGGCGCTTCGCCCGCATGAAGGCCACCACCGATCGCCGCTCCGGAACCCGCTTCACCACTCGCGTTCCCGCGCGCGTGCGCAGCGCCAGCGTCCCCGATCAAACTGCTCAGACTCGCGACGTCAGCGCCAACGGCGTCTTCCTCTACACCAAGTCCCGCATGGAAAAGGGAACCGACGTCGAGTTGGTACTGATCCTTCCTCCCGAACTCACGTCCGGCGAGAAATGCTGGGTCTGCTGCCAGGCCACCATCGTGCGAGTCGAAGAGCAAGGCTCCGAGTTTGGGGTGGCGGCCCAGATCCGCCACATGGACATCCTCCCCGAAGCCCTCATTTGACGGCGTCCGGCGAGCCCGTTTCGGGAGGCCCGCACTGCACAGATTTCCCCATCATGAACTCCTGAGTCCGGCGGCGGTTCGGCGCTCGATTAAAATATTGGCAAATCTCTGAAAAAAGGGCTTCCCATTGCATCGCGCGCGGTGCAATAATGGCGGCCCTAGAATTGCTCTGGCCAATTTCAGGTTCCAGGTGGGCCCAAGTATGCTGATCGATAAGCTCGCGGCAGGGGTGGTGCAAGTTCAGACGCCCATCGGTCCGCGATATGTGATGCCATCATTCCTGCAGCGGATTTATTTGCTCTGGATGTTTCGCAATTTTCCGATTCTTCCTCACGCCGTGCTCAACGGACGGCAGCAACGCATGATTGATCGAATGTGCAGCGAGCAGCGTTTCGCGTCGATGGCGTACGCCGACGGCATGGATGAAGCGCCGGTGATCGGCATAGTCGAACATCGTCCGCCGATTGGAGCGGATCGGTTGCCGCCGCGGCGCCCGGTCACCAGTGACGCTAGAGGCATGGCTGCAGAAGCTCGCCAGCGTTCTTAGTCTTCGAAGCGACCAGCTTGCACGAGCTCGGATCGCTGAGGTGTACTTGTCTGGGGAACATTCATATTTATGTTCCGAATTATCCGGAGCGGTCTTTCAATTCTGCGGCGTCGACTGGATGGGTTGGGGAGCGTTGTTGCTTCCGGCGGTCCGTGCTCCACTGGGCGCGCCATTCGATCGTGAACCGTTGCGTGTCACCTCGCCGCATCCGCCTCCGAGTCCTTCGTGGGCGCCGCCGCCACTCGCATGATCCCCGGTTCGTGCCTGCTGGCGCGTCATGAAGGCTTTTTTCTGATTGATGGTGACCAGAGCTTCCCGTTTAAGGGTCGCTTGCTGGTGGATCTTCTGCACTTGTTTACGCTTCTGCTGGGGCGTAAGTGAAGAGTTGGAACAAATGCCTTCGACCTGAGAACGGGCCTCGCTTCCGATGGAGCGGACCTGCTCCACCACAGATCTTTCAATACCGGCCTGCCGCCAGCAGGGCTCGCCTTTGTGGCGACCAGACTCCGTTTGCGCGGGTGAAGTTGATGTCGAGGGAGTGGTCTGTGCGAACAGTGCTCCCGCGTACAGAACAAAAACGGCAAAGGGGAAGAATTTCTTCAGCATGATGGAGACCTCCGACGACGTGGATCAGAGGCTGTCGAAATTGTCAGGTTCTTGTAGCGCAAGGGTCTCGCGACATCGCAGAGTCATCGGATAACGGCAGGACATGGCCAGATTCGCATTCCGCGACGAACCGCAGACCATGGCGTGTTGACGTAGGTCCAATTCGAGTCACGGTCTGGACAAACGCGCGACTTCGTTGCCGAGATTCGTTGGTGGGGGAAAATCATAGGCGCAACGTTTGCATCGAAATCTGGTTTGAAGGGCGCTCATCGAGCGGTCGCCCGGCGGAAATCGCAGACGAATGCTATAATTTTTATTCGTCCTACCCAGCCAAAATCCCCACCGTGGGCGCGTAGCTCAATTGGCAGAGCAACTGACTCTTAATCAGTAGGTTGTAGGTTCGATTCCTACCGCGCTCACCATCTTTTCAATCACTTGGCAGCTTCGGCTCGATCCCCATTCCACCGATTGTGTCCTTTTTGTGTCCTTACTGGACTCGACGGCTGGCCACCTCGGCCACCTCATCGATGTTTTGGTGCTGGTACTTCATGGTTGTGCTCACGGTCGTGTGTCCCATGACGTTCATGACCGCGAACAGGTTTTTTGTCGCCCGATACATTTCAGTTCCAAAGCCATGACGCGCGCAATAGAGGACGAGGTCATTTGGCACCCCGGCCTCCTTCCTGGCTTTCTCGAACTGCTTAGTGACCGTTGTCAGATGTCCTTCCCCGGCGCGTTTGGAGGGAAAGATCCATCCTTCCTTCTGCTCCGAGTATCGCGCCATAAGTGCCTGGCGAACACGCGGACTGATTGGCACGAATCTCCGTCCCTTGGGCGATTTGCTCTCGTAGACGAAATATCGTTTGTTGCCCCAGTCCAGATGCTCCCATCGCATTCGAAAAACTTCCTTCTGGTTGCGCATCCCGGAATCACGCATGATCATCAACACATCGCGAAGCGGCTGTTTGCAGAAAGGCAAAAGCTTGGCTTCTACTTCGGCGTCGATGACGCGCTCCCGCGCGTGACAAGATGACAGTCCAAGGCGCATGGAGCAACAGTTCGAGGTGAGGCAGCTTTTGCGCCACTACGCCACCGAGTTGGGTCGTCCCTTTGCTCTTGCCGCCGCGTTCATGGGCGCCGCCCACCAGAGGTGTAAGAAACTCCGCGTAAAATTCGCCCCGTTCCGCGGTCAGATGATAGTGGGTTGAAGGCGGCTTGTGTTCGCCCAAAAACTGCGATTGAAACCCGTTTGCCTGCAAGCGCTGATAGATGTCCTGGCCTTCCACCTTCAACTCGAATCGCGCAATCAACTCCCTCCAATTTTTCTTCTCCGGGTCTGTGGACTCTCCTGAATCCCCTTGTTCTTTTTCTGAGTTTGAAGATCTGTTCCACCGGATCGCCTTTGCTGAAGTCCACGGGTGTCGCGCCAAGTTCTTCTGCTTTCTCAAGCCGTTCCGCGATATTGTCAACGACGTAAACTTCGGAGCGCCTTTCAGAATTGAACTGTAGGCGGCCAGGAGCCCTACCGGCCCTGCCCCGAAAATTGCCACCGTCTTACCAGGGGTCACGCGGGCGAGTTCAGTTGCGTGGTATCCGGTGGGAAACACATCCGATAGCAGCAGGAAGTCCCGGGCCCAGCAACAGGGGGAGCTAAATACGGGAGCGCATTGAAAAGACTGGCGTCCGGGCTCTACTCCCTCCGGGGCATCGGGCTGGTACAGGATGTTTTCGTAGAGGATACGTACGATTACGGATTGTTCTCGCCTTAGTACACCCCCTAGGCTGGTTTTCGGAGAGGATATTCATCCTCAGAAGGAATATCCAACCTTAAAGGAGTTGATATGTCAGGCGTATGTAAAGTCATCTGTCGCAGTGCCTTTGTTATCGCAGTTGCAGGAGCAATGTCGATTGCGGCCGCAGCTCAGCAGTCCGGCAATTCTTCATCGCCGATGTCGCCGGCCATGTCATCTGCGAAAAACTCAAAACTCTCTGCGGCGGACAAGCAATTTGTTAAAGAAGCAGCTGCAGGAGGAATGGCAGAAGTGGAACTGGGCCGGCTGGCAACAGAAAAGGCTTCCAGCCCGGATGTCAAACAATTTGGCCAGCGGATGGTCAACGATCACAGCAAAGCGAATGATCAACTCAAACGGATTGCTGTCGACGAAGGGGTAACGTTGCCGGCCAAGCTGAGTGCAAAAGATCAGGCAACGAAGGATCGGCTCTCAAAGCTGCCCGGGGATGCATTCGACAAAGAGTACATGGCCGACATGGTGAAAGATCACAAAACCGATGTCGCCGCCTTCCGCAACGAAAGCAAGATCGGGAAGGATCCGCAGGTAAAGAGTTTTGCCGCGGATAAGCTCCCGACGCTGGAAGACCATCTGAAAAACGCGCAGAAGGTGGCTCCCACGGTCGAACGTAGCGCGATGGAAGCTCCAAAATAAAGGAAATTGTGGTAGCCGGTTGACGGCGGAGAGTCAACATCCTGCGAATCTCAAGACTTCGCTTGGACTCTGACATGGGACTGCGAGGCCTGCGCCCAAAACGCGGTGGTTGGCTTTATTGCGCAACCGGATACTCACATCTTTCTCAAGCGAGAGTCACAAATATCGCGGCGCAAACGTACGGTTTTGAATTTCAATATCACTCTCGCCCATCGTGGGGCACATATGCCCGCCTCCTTGAGTTTGCGACGGTGATCCGACGCAATCTCCGCGATCTCCGGCCGAAAGACATGATCGATATTCAATCCTTCCTTTGGGTTCTGGGCTCCCACGAGTATGAGGATTAGAAGGGATGAGACGAGAAACTACCTGTCACCCAAGCCGCCAGAAGATGGGCTCACATCGAGGATTGACGGGCCGCTCTTCTGGGCGCCTAGTAAGCGGAGCTATCTTTCTACTTGCGGCTTTATTCTGCGCGGTCAACTCGGCCGCATACTCTGTCCTTACGCATCAGGAACTGATCGATCTCGCCTGGAATGATTCCATTCGGCCTTTGCTGCTTGCGCGATTTCCGAACGCAACAGACGAACAACTGCGCGAGGCCCATGCTTATGCCTATGGGGGTTCCGCCATTCAGGACATGGGTTACTACCCGTTCGGGAAACAGTTTTTCAGCAACCTTACGCACTATGTTCGTTCGGGAGACTTCGTCGATTGGCTCCTCGCCAACGCCCAGACAATTGACGAATACGCATTCGCAATTGGTGCCTTGTCGCACTACCTGGGCGACTCCATCGGCCACTCGGAGGCCGTCAACCCGGCCACCGCGGTGGAGTTTCCCAAGCTACAGCGCAAGTTTGGGTCGATGGTGACCTATGACGAGAGCCCCCATGGTCACATCAGAACCGAATTCGGATTTGACATTGGGGAATTGTCGGATGGAACGTTTGCGCCGCCGGACTATCTGCGGTTCATCGGTCTCAAAGTGCCGAGAAAATTCCTGGAACGGGCGTTCACGAATACTTACGGATTTGACATCCATGAACTCCTCGGACGGGCACATCCGGCCCTACGAAGCTACCGCACCTCGGTACGCACTTTTATCCCGGCGTTCGCTGAAGCCGAGGTTGTACTACATCGGCATCAGTTTCCTGCCCACGCCGCCGACGGGCCTTATCGCATTCTTGCCGACCGCATCGCTCGCACAAACTACGAACGGCACTGGAGACATACATACAAAGGGCCTGGTTTCAAGGCGCACTTGCTGGCTATTCTGGTCTTCATCATTCCGAAAATTGGGGCCGCGTCCGATCTGGCAATAAAAATTCCCACTCCTGAGACGGAAGATTGGTATGTCCGCAGCGTGAACCATGCGGTCGATGAATTTCACGACATGCTCGACAAGCTGCTTAAGGATGGCAACGCCTCTCTCGCGCTTGCCAATATCGATCTCGACACGGGGAATCGGGTCAAATTGGAAGATTATCCTCTTGCTGATCAAACCTATGCACAACTGCTGGAGCGGATCACATCGAAGCCCAGTCGCCCGGTCCCTGAGTACCTAAGAAAAAACATTCTCGAATACTACGCAAGCTCGGCATCGGATACTGACTTGTCCAAGCGACTCTCGGAACGGTTGGAAATTCTCACGAAAATGAAGATCAGCGACGATCATGGTCAGGGCGTTGCCGCCACTATCAGTCCCAACGTTCCTTGAGGAGTCTAAAAATCGGGGCGATCATTCACAGTGAACGACCGCAAATTGCCTATGAGGAGACGCCAACAGCCTCACAAGGGGAGAAGTCTCCTCCTTCCACTAATTGAAACTTAAGAACCTTTGCGCTATAAAAATACTGAGTCTGCAAATCGCATTTAGAGGGTCTTTATGCGGGGCGCGGTCTGGACGCGCGCGTTGAAGGTAGTTCTTTCAAAGCGGCAAAATCTGCCCGAACGCTACACCCTTGCATTCGCCACTGCTATCGTCGCCGTGTTACTTCGATGGGCTCTTGACCCGGTCTTGGGTCATGTCGCATTTTATGTGACAGTTTATATGGCAGTGGCATTAGTCTCATTGCTATTGGGTTTGGGTCCTGCCGTTCTTACTACTGTTGTTGGTTTCTTCGGTGTTCTCTATTGGTTCGTTGATCCCCGCCATTCGTTGCTAATAAGAAGCCAGGCAGAAATTCACGGTGTAATCGGTTTCTTTCTCGTATCCACGGTTCTCGTCATCCTCGGGGAAACGAACCGCAGAAAGCAGTCAATCCTCAACAATGCGGTTGTGGCATTAACGCTGGAAACCAAAGAGCGGCAAAGGGCTGAAGAAGCACTGCGGAAAGCTCACTCGGACCTAGAGCAACGCGTCGCTGAGCGCACGCTTGCTCTTTCGCAGGCCCTGTCAACGGTTGAGTCCGAAGTTGCGGAACGCAAAGAGGCAGAAGATCGACTGCGTCACTTATCAGCGCGACTAATCACCCTACAGGATGAGGAGCGGCGTCACATAGCTCGCGATTTGCACGATACGACGGGCCAGACACTAGCTGCGACCAAGATGATCTTGGCCACACTTCAACGGGCCGGAGCGGCGGTGCCGGAGGTCTCTCGGTTGGCAGACGAACTCAACGTCCTTATAGACGAGGCTTCTAAAGAAATACGCACGACGTCGTACTTGCTCCATCCGCCGCTGCTCGACGAATCTGGATTTGCGTCTGCCGCGCAATGGTTTGTCGAAGGCTTTGCGAAGCGCAGCGGGATCTCGGTCCACTCCGACATTCCAGATGGAATGGGACGCCTGTCCCGGAACTGTGAATTGGCACTGTTTCGGGTGTTGCAGGAGTGTTTGACAAATATTCATCGGTACTCGCAGGCTTCAACCGCCGGGGTCAGGTTGCGGCTGGACGATGGCAAGCTCATGTTTGAGGTGACCGACAATGGTCGCGGAATCGCCGAAGACCGTTTGCGCCAGTTGCACGGCACCAATGGCAACGCGGGAGTGGGCATCGCCGGTATGCGAGAGAGAATCCGCGAATTAGGTGGTCAATTCAAAATAGATTCAGGCAAGAATGGAACAATTGTTAGCGTCGTCATTCCCATGTCGAAGGCCGCAGTCTCGACGGAAAGAACCGGTGAATGCACCGCTGCGTGATCTGGGCTTCAATTCCGAATTCGAAGGCCGCTCATTCTCGCCTTTTACCCAAACGGCAATCTCGACAACAACCCTTCGTATAAAGCCCAAGCCCTCGAATCCAGCCTGGTCAAAAAGGCTGATTCCGCATCGCTGAGCCAATGTGCCGAAAGTGCGGTCCGCTGGCATGCTATTCGAGGCCATCTGGGAAAGCGTAAAAATCGCCAACGGTTAACTGTGGAAATGCATCTCAGATTCTGCAAGTAGGGTGTCTATCTTGTTCGAGCCCACGAAAGCGAGGCGGCTCTGGCCCTTGGTAATGCTGCTGACGACAATTGCGCTCGTCGGTGGCGCTGTGGCCGGGCGGCGACTGTGGGGAACGATGGACGAAGACGTCGACAGCTTTACCGACACTCTGGTTAGTCCTCCGAGCTCTATCGGAAGCCTCATTGGAGGAAATGCAGCAGGCGAGATAGACGATATGGTTTTTCTAAACCATGTCCAGCTGCGTGCGGGTCCACAGCCGAACGTATTTGTCATTTCCGGCGCTAAGGGAAACCAAATGCTTGTTGTGTCAGAGCCAGGGTTCTCGCCACTTCCTCGTGCGCCAATAACCGTTGATATCAAAGGCCGCATTCGCACACTACCGCCTTTGGCGATTCTTAGAAGGCAATGGAAGCTTACTAAGGATCAGATTCAGAGTTTTGGAAGACAGCAAGTCTATATCGCTGCAGAATCCATCCACGAGCAGAAATCGGGGACGAAAACGGACTAAGCTGGCAGGTATTGTGTCCACAGTCTTCGCCTCGCTGAGTGCCGAAAGGAGCTTGGAAGGGAGGAGAAGGAAGCAATGTATATAAGAACAGTTGCGCGCTTGTCGTTCATCGTCGTTCTTTCAATTTGTTGTCGTGGCCAGAGCCAGCAAACCCAGACTTCGGCCTGCAATTTCGATGACGGTAGACAAGTCAGCGTGAGATATCAGCCAGATATTTCAAACCACAAATTGTCCGAGGGTAAAATTTGGAGTCCGGGTGGTTCTCCAATGTTCCTTTTCACCTCGGCTCCACTTGATGTCAGCAACTCCGAGATTGCAGTTGGCGCCTACAGCATGTATCTCATTCCGCAACGGGACAACTGGACACTCGTGCTGAATAAGAATGTCACTCCGGCAAGGAAATACGACGAACATCAGGATCTTTTGCGGGATGCGATGGAAGCGGGTCAATTGAGTACACCGCAGCCATTCCAGGTGATTTTTGCGCACGTTGGGCCCAAACAGTGCAACATGCGCATTTATCAGGGTAAGACTGGGATTTGGACAGAGTTTAAAGAACAGTGAGTTGGACGCGGCGATTCTCGGCTACGCCCTGATCACTCGATGTTTGGTGTCGGAATGCCTTTAGGGAGGAACGAATTGCGGCTGCAACACAAAGTGGCGATCGTGACTGGTGCCGCTACGGGCATTGGGCAGGCGATCGCAACGGCCTTCGCAAATGAAGGGGCAGCAGTGGTTGTCGACTACGTCGGCAAGGGTGGCCGGGCCGACGAGACAATCCGGAGAATTGAGACTGCGGGAGGCCGTGCTATCGGCGTTGAAGCCGATGTCTCCGATCAGACCCAAGTACGAATTCTTGTGGAGCAAGCCGTGGCGAAGTTTGGAAGACTCGACATCCTCGTCAACAATGCGGGGATTGAATTCAAACACCCATTTCTCGAGTTTCCGATTGATCTGTGGCACAAGGTGATCGAGGTTGATCTCACCGGACCATGGCTGTGCGCACAGGCGGCCGCTCAGCAGATGGTGAGACAGGGCGGCGGCGGACGGATTATCAACATCTCCTCGGTGCACGAGGATCTGCCAATGCCAACCAATGCTCCGTATTGTGCGGCTAAGGGAGGACTACGGATGCTCATGCGCACCATCGCGGTCGAATTGGCTCCCCATCAGATCACGGTGAACAACATCGGACCCGGTGCGATTTATACGCCCATCGACAAAGAGATCGAAAGCGACCCTGGCATCGAGAAGGAATTGCTAGGAGAAATTCCACTTGGCCGCTGGGGTCGGCCGGAAGAGGTTGCTGAATTGGCGGTGTACCTCGCGTCGGATGCTGCTGCCTATATTACGGGAAGCACGCATTTCATCGACGGTGGCATGCTGCGTCGCGCCGGAACTCTATGAAAGCCCTTATCGCCGGCAAACGGCGGGTCCGATGGTTTCTAGCGACTGCTAGCACCATGATTCGGGCCGGCAACAGGTTGAGGGGTGTTGCGGCTCAGGTTCATGGCCGTGTTCACCAAACCGACGTGAGAGAATGCCTGCGGAAAATTGCCTAATAATCGCTTTTGAACTGGATCGTATTCTTCGGAAAGCAGTCCGAGATCATTACGAATGTCGAGCAGGCGCTCGAACATCCGCACCGCATCTTCCCGACGACTCTGTAAATAGTAATTGTCCGCCAGCCAGAATGAGCAAGCCAGGAACATGCCTTCCCCATGAGGCATACCGTCGACCTTAGGGTCCTGCGTGTAGCGCGCCACCAAACCATTCTCCACGAGGTGGGTTTCGATTGCTTTCACTGTACCGACTACACGAGGATCGCTTGCGGGAAGAAATCCGACGAGAGGCATCATGAGAATGCTGGCATCGAGATGTTTGGAACCGTAGTACTGCACGAATGAATTGAGGCCGAGGTCGAAGCCCTGCTCACAGACCTGCTTGTGGATCGTGTCTCGAAGGGTTCTCCACCGGCCGAGATCTCCCGAGAACCAACCGTGCTCTACGGATCTTATTGCGCGATCTACGGCGACCCACGCCATCATCTTCGAATGAACGAAGTGACGACGCGGACCGCGCATTTCCCAGATGCCCTCATCCGGACGATCCCATCCCGTTTCAAGGAATTCAAGCAAGGCCTCGGCCACGTCTTCACCGGCGTCTGCCGGAGCTCCGAGTCCCGATTTTCGGCACTGAAAAAGTGTGTTCGCCACCTCTCCAAAGATGTCCAATTGAAACTGCTTGCAGGCAGCGTTTCCGGTTCGTACGGGCGCCGATTTTTCGTAGCCCGGCAACCACGGCAGTTCCAGTTCCGTGAGCCTTCGCTCGCCACGCAGACCGTACACTATGTTCAATTCGGAGGGACTTCCCGCAACGGCTCGCAAAAGCCACTCGCGCCACTCCCGTGCTTCGTCTTGGTATCCCGCGTCCAAAAGAGAATGGAGTGTTAGCGTCGCGTCCCGCACCCAGCAAAACCGATAGTCCCAGTTCCTCACGCCGCCCAGTAACTCAGGGAGGGATGTTGTCGGCGCCGCCACAATTCCGCCTGTTGGGAGAAACGTGAGAGCCTTCAACGTGATCAACGACCGTATTACTGCATCACGCCACTCTCCCTGGTATGTACATCGACTGGACCATGCTCGCCACCAATCATTCGTCTCTTGGAACGCTAAGCTAACATCGAGTGGCACAGGTTCGTGCTGATGAGAGGGATACCAGGTGAGGTCAAACGAGACCTTCTGTCCTTCGTTTATCGTAAAGGCCGCCACGGTTTTGAAGTTTTCGCCACGGAGCGGTACTTCAGTCCGCAGGCTGAGCATGTCTGGTCCGGCTATGGCTGAAATCCCAGTCCCCGTCCGCCGAACCCAGGGCACCACAGAACCGTAATCAAAGCGGATGATGAGTTCCAGATTCATCTGAACTTGTCCCCGAGTACCCACGAGCAGCCGCACCAGTTCCGGCTTTTCATCCCGAGGTGTCATGAAGTCGGTGAGTGTCACCGATCCGCTATCTGTTTCGAATTCGGTCTCAAGAATCAGTGTCCCTTCGCGATAACGTCGTCGTACGGAGTGGACCGGCTCGGCCGGCGTGATCGACCAATGGCCGTTTTCACTACCTCCAAGGAGTGCGGCGAAACAGGAGGGCGAATCAAAGTGTGGCAGGCAGAGCCAGTCGATTGACCCCTGTTTCGACACCAGCGCCGCAGTATGACAGTCCCCAATCATCGCGTAATCCTCGATCGGCAATGACAAGAAGATCCCGCCCTCCGCAAAATTGCTTCCGTGCTACTTAGAGTTCATCGCGGACATAGGTGTTGTTTCAATCTTTGCAACGCCGAGATCGTTAGCGATGTTCGTTACAACAGAAAAGGAAAAAGTCGCCATGTTCGTCGCTCATAATCATCAAATTCCGTTCCAAAGTGAACCGCCAACAGTCGTTCTTCTTTTCGTATGCGATCGAAAACGAAGATGGACGCAAGGAGGAGTATGGGCAAGGCAAGAATGCTGGAAAACACGAGGGCAGTCCCAGCTGGAGCCAAGAGCAGGGTGAGGTAAAGGGGATGACGGATGTGGCCATAGACGCCTTTCTGCACCAGACGATGGTTCGATTGAAGAGTGACGTATGCGCTGAAGTATTCACCCAGAGCCTTCATCGCCAGTAGACGCACAGCAACCCCGATGCAGCAAAATAGCAAGCCCACGTAGCGCCAGTAGTCATGCTTTATCGTCAGGAGCCTTCTGCGATCGGCAAAAGGCAAAAACCAGAGAAGCAGTAAAGACAGAAGCCACAGAACCCCGATTTCTATTGATTGCCTACCAATCGCAGATGTGCCTTTTCGGAGCGGATGGAGCTCAAAGCCCAGAACGGCAGAAGCAAGGCTGCCGATAACCGCAACTGCGACTAATCCTCCCCGCGCCGGGTTTGAAAAAAATGTCGAAAGGTCGCCCAAGCCCCAGCCCAACAGGATCAACAAAATGCAAAACAGTAATTGACCACAAAGGAGGACGAGAATCCGCAGCATTTGAAAGCGCCATCGATCTAGTTGGGCGAAAACATATGATAAGTTTAAACCCATGAGGTCAGAGCTCAGGCGTCCGCCACTCGAAGCGAGTGTGATCCCGATTCCTCAAGGCTGTTTGATGGCCGTCCTGTTTCTCCCCATACGCCTTGTGTCAGTCGCACTGACAGGGTTCGTAATACGCCTCAGAGGATTACGTAGGAAACTTGCGTTTTGACGCGCATTCCAGCATAAATTCACAGCTCACACAGACTAACGGAACGCGACTCTGAGTCTCCGCCTTAAGAGATATAGCAAAAATGTACCAGCGATGATGACGCCCGTTCCCCCTCGCAGCAAATCGCCCTTTACGACATTGACGATGTCTCCAGTGAGTTGTCTGCCGATGATAGCGACGCTAAGTCTCCATCCCCGTACACGAGAAATGTACATCGGTTTCCGCCCGGGCCGTGGTGAGCGCGTTTTAGCGGGCGCGGCGGTTGTTGTCCGACGCACGCCACTCGGCATCGACCACGCCCTGGCGACTGAGTCGGTGCAACGCCTGATACAGGGCGGCGCCTTCGCCGCGCCGAGGTCGTGCCCGCCTGAGGATCAGATTGGTCGCCGGGCCCAAGGACGCCGCCCTCGAACTCCTCGTCGTGGGAGTCATCCTGGCGATGATCCTGATTTTGTCTTTGCGGTAGGAAACTGCGGTCCGAGACACGCGCGCGGGAGCGAGTGCGTGACGCTTGGAGCAAAGACCAGGGATGGGTAAGCCCGGTGAAGTCTTACGGATAGTCCTGCAGTTCGATGTCAGTGCGCATTTGGGCTCTGAACAGCAGCTGAATGAGCCCAAGGCGGTTCGCGGCGTTGATGGTCGCGTTTCGCAGCCAAAGTCCGTAAGCACTCCTGGGGACGAAGCTCGCAGCGAAATCGCGCGCCCCCTTCTGCTTGCGCTCCACATAGGGCCGCAGGCGCTGTTCATAGATTTCGAATGCGGACGCGTGGCCTCCCTGCGCGACAATCAATTCCCCAGCGAGCGTATAGGCTTCGGCCATCGCCATCGCTGACCCTTCGCCGGCGAGCAGGCTCGGACACGCGCACGCGTCGCCGACCAGGGCGACGCGGCCCTTGGTCCAACTCGGCATGACGATCTGACTGACCCGGTCGAAATAGAGATCGGTGCTTGCCTGAAGCGCGTGGAGCATCTCGTCGGTTTCCCAGCCACCGCCAGCGTAGAGGCGGGTCAGGACCTCTTTCTGACGCGAGGCATCGTGGACGGGAGCTGCTTGGCAATCGGATTCGGCGAACACCAGCATGAAGACCGTCGTGTCCTCGTCGACAGTGATTCGCCAAATCTGCCGGCCAGGTTCGCCGTAAGTCACGTATGCGTCCGGATCACGGAACCGGTAGCCTTGGGCGGTGAACGCAGCGACGTAGTATCCGAGAAAGTGTTCGAATCGCGTTTCATCACCAAAGCAGAGTCGTCGCACGGCGGAGTGGAGGCCGTCGGCACCGATGACCAGATCGAAGGTCTGAGCCTCGCCTTCGCGAAGCGTCACCTCCACGCCGCGCGGGCTGTCTTCGAGGCTGGTCACGCTGTTCCCGAACCGAACGTCGACTCGGTCCTTGACCGCTTCGTAGAGCGCAGAAGCCAGCGCCGAACGCGGAAGGCTCATGCCCCGGCCCTTGATGAGCTTTTGCACCGCGCCCTGGTTGAAGCCGCTGATCCGCCGGCCCGCGCGATCGACGATCCGGAATTCCTGAACCTTGAGGTCATGCCGGCGGAGTTCGTCCAGCACGCCCATCTTTTCGGCCACGTCGTAGCCGAGGCCCCAAAAGTCGATGACGTAGCCGCCGGTGCGCGGTTCGGGCGCCTGTTCCACCAGGGTCACCGCATATCCGTATCGATCGAGCCACCAAGCGAGACAAGAGCCTGCCACCCCAGCTCCTGACACCAGAACGCTCCCAGGCATCCGACATTCTCCTATAACCGCTTCTCTGATCGGGGATTCAACCCGGCGATTGAGAAACGAGAACAGGTACACCAGTGTAACAATCCCCAGCACGTACCAGGCATAGTGAGGCCAGGGATCCGGTACCCGCTGCTCGTTGCAGATCTTTAAGCCATAGCTTGACTTCGACCGCTTTGATGTTTCGGAGGATGTAGTCTCCCCAACGCGGAACGATCCATTTGTTAAGGTAGCCCTGATAGGCTCTCTTGGTGGAGTACGAGATTCGAATGTTGGAGTGGCCAAGCTCTCGCTGCTGAAAATGATCAGCCAGTGGTGCCAGCGTCATGGACCTTCCTGTCATCCGGATGTCTGCGGCGTTGATTTCCCGTATCAAGCCCGCCGTCGTTTGACGGGCGGATGATATGTCGCGCAATTGCTCGGCGGTACCCAAGACGATCCGGCGATGTATCTTGTTGCCGCTCGGTCCCGATTTCCACCAGCGGTAGCTCCAAACGTCTGGACCCAGTTTTCGATGTTCTCGAATTACACTTCCTTCCTGCATCTTGCTCTCCTCTCTTAGCATTGAGATGTCAACTTCGTTGCGCGCCCTTGATCGTACGAGCGCTACCACTCTCCGGGGAAGAATCTTGGAATCGGTATCGGCAGAAATTTCGGGAAACGAGAAAAAATGTTTGTTACTGCCGCTACAAAGCAGTATCCGCGAGCCGTCGGGATTCAGGAAACGACCGGAAACATTGCAGGCATCATGGCAGGGAAGAGTCTGTAGTAGGGTTTCTGGTCTGCGATACCTGGATTGACGCATTACTTCTGGTTCGCCCGTCAACCAGGAGTAAGCGCGAATCGCCTCCCCTAAGCCGACTTGAACTAAGCCGCGTTGCGGCGGACGCATGCGCGTGTTGCGGAGCCGACGGTTGATGTGAACTGAGCTAGTTTGTTGTCGCAGAGGAGGAAGTCTCTGTGACCCATCTACGTCAGATCATGCTTGAGGAACTACGGCGCCGCAACTACGCCGAGTCCACCATCCACGCTTACATTCACACGGTCGAGCATTTCAGTCGGCACTTCCATCGTTCGCCCGATCAGCTTGGCCCCGAGCATATTCGCCAGTATCAGGCCGCGGTGTTCACGCGCTGGAAGCTGCCCCCGAACACGGTGACGCAGCGGTTAGCCGCTTTGCGCTTCTTCTATGTGCAGGTGTTGAAGCGAGGCTGGAGCGTAGCCGAGACCCCGTATCCAAAGAAGGTTCTGCACTTGCCGCAGCCGGGGCGGCTTCCTTCAAGTCGCTGTATCTGGAGCGCCCCTACAACAGCTTCTCAACTCCCAGCTCTTCGCTCGGGGGCGCTCCAGATACAGCACTAGGACTTCCCGTTACCAATCGTCGATGAGTGCTTCGGCGATAATGCGCGAACCAAGGGACTTCTCGACTACACCTAATGGCAGGCAGCACCCGGTACACAGGATTGTGACCTGAAACTGCCAAGGGATGGGTGATTCGAACTGTTGGTCCCTTTTACCGGTTCTGTTGTTTTCCCAATGGGACTGTGAGATGCTCCTGTTGGTAACCAAAATTTAAGGGGTGACGGCACCAGATTTTATGAAAGCGAAAAAGGACGTACAACCGGGAACGCTGGCGCTGATGGTACTGAAGACCCTAGATGTCATGGGGGAACTCCACGGATATGGCATTGCCCGGCGTATCGAGCAGATTAGTGGAGACATCCTTTTTGTCAATCAGGGAACACTTTATCCAGTCCTCCTGAGACTAGAGCAAGAAGGGGCGATTGCATCAGAATGGGGCCCCTCAGAAAACAACCGTCGTGCCCGGTTCTACAAGCTGACACGCGCGGGTCGCAAGCTCCTCGAAACCGAGAAGCACGACTGGGAGCAGAAGGCGGCAATCATTGCCCGCTTCTTCGAGGTGAAAGCGGAGGATCTGGCATGAAGACTCTCAGTCGATGCCTGATCCGTCTGCGCAATTTTGTTACTGGCCGGCACGGTGATCAAAGGCTGCGTGAAGAGTTGGAAGACTACGTAGCGCGCGAGGCGGAAGCCAATATACAGGCCGGAATGAGGGAGGAAGAGGCGAGGAGGCAGGCGCGGTTGAAACTTGGCTCCGCGGAGGCGATCCGAGAGCAATACCATGCAGAGGAAGGATTGCCCTTGCTGGAATGTCTGGCGCAGGACATACGATTTTCGCTACGACAGATGAGGCGTTCGCCGGGGTTCACGTTCGTCGTGGTGTTGACGATGGCACTGGGGATTGCGGCGACAACAACGATGTTCACGGTGGTGTATTCGACACTGCTCAGGAGCTTGCCTTATCCACAGTCGGAGAGGATTATCGCGATTCACGACACACGGATTACCGGGCGGTCGGCTGGGGGGCTGATGACGGGTCCGCGATTCTATGACATTGAGGCGAGAAACCGGAGCCTCTCCAGTCTGGCGTTATTGTACTTCGACGAGAGCACCCTGATAGCGGGAAAGAAGTTGCCTGTTTATGTGAAGGGAGCGGGAGCGAATGCAGGATTCTGGGATGTCTTCGCCACGGCGCCGATGCTAGGGCGCGTATTCGATGCGAGAGACGACGCGCCCCATGCCCCGCAAACCGTGGTGTTGAGCTATCCCGGATGGCAACGGCTCTTCGGAGGTGATCCGAACGTCATCGGAGAACAGGTGAAGCTGGGGCAGCAGACGGCGACGATTGTGGGCGTGATGCCGCGAGGTTTTTCAGCGTCGGGAGACGTGGAGCTGTGGCACGCGGCGCAGTCTACTCCGAATAGTTGGGGCAATGATCGGGGCGACGACCAGCGGGACGCCAATGTATTTGGGAGGTTGCGGTTGGGCGTAACCCTGGCGCAAGCTCAGGGCGATCTGGATCGGATCGGGGAGCAGCTCAAGAGAGAGTATCCGTCTAGCGACGGCGCGTGGAGGTTCACGAGCGAGACGCTGCGCGAGCACTGGTACGGTAACGTGCAACCGGCACTGGTTGCCTTGCTGATCGCGTCTGCGCTGCTGCTGATGATCGCTTGCATCAATGTGGCCAACCTGCTCTTGTCTCGGGCGACGACTCGGCAGCGAGAGGTCGCTCTAAGGCGGGCGCTGGGTGCCTCGGGACGGCGCGTGGCTTTTCAGTTTTGTGTGGAGAGTGTGCTCCTTGCGTTGGCAGGCGGCGGTACGGGAATCCTCCTGGCATTTGTGCTGACTCGCATCGCCGCTACCAGCCTGCCCGGGATTCTGGGGCAGTCAGGCACGATTCACATGGACGGTATTGTGACTGGGGTCGCTCTGCTGATTTCGGTGGCAACTGGAATCGTATTCGGAGTGGTTCCGGTGCTGGAGACACGGAAGGTGCAGTTGCATTCCGCGCTCAAGCAGGGTGACACACGCCTCGAAGGAGCAGCGGGCAACTGGTTGCGCAGCGTCCTGGTGGGGGTGCAGGTAGGTCTGTCTCTTGTGCTGCTGGTTGGTGCGTCGCTTCTGGCGGAGTCGCTGTGGAACTTGATGAAGCAGCCACTGGGATTTGAGCCGGAACACCTGCTGACGGTTCGGGTGTTGTTGCCGTGGGACACGACGCCGGAAGCGGTAGGCAATTTCTACAACGACGTGCAACAACGAATTGAAAATCTCCCTGGAGTAGAGGCTGCGGGGCAGATCAGTGCGCCGCCAGTGACCGATTTTCATGTGCGCGGCAGCTTCAACGCGGACTGGCTGCCGCAGGTTGCCAATCAGCCGGCAGTCAGCGCGGAAATCCGGAATATCGCCGGGAATCTGCTGGTGGCGATCGGGACGCCATTGCTGGCAGGGAGAGATTTTTCCGCAGCGGACCAGATCTCGACCGTGCCGCCGTTCCTGGTGAACGAGGCCCTGGTGCGGGAGTATCTGCCGAAGGGAGATCCAATCGGACATCATCTGCTCCTGGATGGACAGGCGCACGAGATTGTGGGGGTGGTTGCCGATGTGCGAGGGGTATCAGGAACGATCGCGGCAGAGCCTGGACCGGTTGTCTACTGGCCTGCGAACGCCCATGGCGGTTGGCATCGCTACTTTATGGTGCGGACGAAGGTGCCGCCGGAACAATTGGCAAAGTCGATCCGCGAGCAGGTATACCAGGCAGATCCGCGTCAGTCGGTAGGCAAGATCGAGACGATGGATCAGCTACTAAGCGATGCTGTGGCGCAACCACGGCTGAACGCAGCGGTGGTTGCGTCATTTGCCGGGATTGCATTGCTGCTGGCCTGCGTTGGTGTTTATGGAGTGGTATCGTATTTTGCTGCGCAGCGCACGCAGGAGATTGGCGTCCGGATGGCACTCGGAGCGACGCGGAGTGACATTACACGACTTTTCGTGCGGCGGGTGATGGTCCCGGCAGCGATAGGCCTGGCGGCAGGTAGTGTGGTCTCGCTGGCGGCGAACAGGCTGTTACGCAGTCAGTTGTACGGGGTGCAACCAAATGATCTGCGGCTTTACCTTGCATCCTTGCTGGCCCTGCTCGCTCCCCTTCTGGTGGCGACCCTCAGGCCGGCGATACGCGCAGGAAAGACAGAGCCGATGGAAGCGTTGAGAACGGAGTGAATAGAGGACATCGCAAGAAGGATCGAAAACGGAGGTTCGCTCGCATCCATAACCTGACGACGAGACAGCGCCACGATGTACGGTTCCGCGACGAGATGCTGGAACTAGCAATCCAACTAACCCATCTCACTCAGCACTATCGACCTTACATCTGTACGATTAGCCTCGTGAAGTCGGCCAGCCCAGGAATATGGTTAAAGGCTAGGCTCTCAACTGTCGAGAACAGGCCAACGCACTCATTGAAGACCTCGCTGACTATAAGTCCCTTGAAACGGGCATGTAGTGACTGGTCCAAACTCAAGAGGCGTGCTGCTCGATAATTGCCAAAACCTCTTCAGCGGCCTCCAGCGGACGCTCTGGCTTTGGTATGGCCGCTCCGGCGATGAGCAGTGCCCGAGTGACGCCCGGATAATCGCCCCTTTCGCGTTCCCAACTATGGAGGGAACCGTGGAGCGTCCACGCAAGTGGACTGCCGCCATGCTCGGTTTCAAAGACGTTGATGGGAGCGTTATGGGTGATGAGATCCCGAACCATTTCTAGATTGCCGTGCCAGGCAGCAAAGTGGAGGGCGGTTTGGCCGTTGTCCATTGCAGCGCCGGCAGGCCAGCCCGCCGAGAGAAGCTGCTGGGCAGCGCGTGTGTTGTTGCGCAATGCCACACCGATGATGCGACGGGCGGCGTTGGTTGAAAGCTTCTGAAATAGCTGCGGATGGTCGATAAGGATGTGCTGGAAGTAAGACTCATCGCCGACTTCGGCGGCGTTGATCAGGCGGAGCCAATTGGGGCTGCGCTGCATGAGGAGCGCGAAGACTTCAGGGTGTTCAAACTGGTGCGCGACCATG
The DNA here is from genome assembly GCA_963844525.1 of uncultured Acidobacteriaceae bacterium. Classification (GTDB taxonomy): domain Bacteria; phylum Acidobacteriota; class Terriglobia; order Terriglobales; family Acidobacteriaceae; genus Sulfotelmatobacter. The sequence continues at coordinate 210,381 of CAWJOM010000004.1, forward strand.
TGCGGGGACTTGGTCCATCCGAAACCAAAGATGTAAATGCTCCCACCGGACTTCGGATCATGCTTGGGGAAGTAGCGTTCACTGACAGTGGTGCGAACCGTCTCAGGATCGTGGTTGAGGATGCGCTCGACGAGCGCGAGATCACCGATGGCAGATGCCATCAAGATGTCGGTCTGGGCGCCGCGGGAGATGAGGAAGCGCGCAACGTCGTGCCGATAGGGCTCTCGCCATTCCAGGTACTGCCGAGAGCAAGCCATGTACTGCGCGGCGGTAGATTCATGGTCGATGTCGCGAGCGTTGATGTCGGCCCCGTGGTCCAGCAGCAGGGCGGCGATCTCAACGGTGGCAGCGAAATGGAGTGGTAGTTGGCCGTCACCGCCGCGTACATGCACAAGTTGCGGATCAGCCGCCAGGAGTTCGCGGACACGGTCGATTTTCCCAAGCCGCGCGGCCGCATGGATATCGATGACTGCGCCGCGAGAGATGAGATAGTCCGCAAGCCCAGAACTGGCGCAATCGAGGACGCCGAAGCTGCCAGCCCACCAGCCGGTACGCTGGTTCACCTTGGCGCCGGCATTGAGCAGCACGTCGATGATCTCGCGGTTCTCCTTCTGAACAGCAGCCATGAGGGGCGGCGTATCGAAGCTGTAGTTCGGCAGCGGCTCATTGATGCGGAATTTGAGAGAGGGATGATGAGCCAGAACATCTCGGACGAGTGAAGGGTTGTTGGCTTTGATAGCGGCAGTAAGCGCTTCGACAGGTTCTTCTGAGGCAACATCAACGTGCAGTTTGAGCGCCGGCCAGGTGTCGAAACCGTACTCGCGGGCGATGATGTGGAGGGCGTCGGCGAGCTTTGGAGTCGTCGAAGTTATGCCAAATGCAGCAAACCGTGCGATCGCAGATGCGTCAGATGCAAGGCCCTGCCGCAGCAGAGTGCGGGCTTGGTTCTTCAGATGTTCAAGGTTGGGGTGCGCAGGAAGTTCTCGAATAGCCATGACTCACTCCTTCTTTAAAGTCCGCGATCCGCTTCGTCGGACGAGAAGAGAGTGGGTTGTGGTGTTCCAGAAGTGCAAAGGTGGGATGATCCCTTTCCGCGGACGGGGTGCACCCTTGGTGTGCGTTATTGAGATTAGCAGCCTGAGCAGGCGAACGTCTAGCTAGGCGGACTTTAGAATCGAAGTGAGAAGTTGGTCTTACGCCAGTAACGATAAACGCGCTCATGGAACGCGTTACCGGTCACATAAGCGCGAACTTAAGGCTGTGCTGAAGCGGCCGTTTATTGTACGAAAATCTTTTCGCATTTCGACTCGGGAAAAGCCTGCCACAAGCGAGTATCCCGCAGGTTTCGCTTCTTGAGAAGATAGCCACCAACGCTCCTCGAGGCAGCCGGGCGCCTTTAGCACTTGGTCACTTCGATTCGGTAATGATCGCGTTCGCAGCGTTGCCGGCCACGACCCAGCTTGCCGATCCGGCCACAACGGCTTCATCCTCAAACCAGAGGAATCCGAAGTCGTCGATGCACTCCGGAAAATCCGGCTTGATGATGATGTATCCCGGAATCACGGCACCCGGGATGTAGGCATTGTCGGCGCGATTGTTGCTGTACGTCATCGTCTTCGAGATTGTGCCGACTCCAGCTACATACGAAGTGCTAGATACCGGGTGCGTACCGAGAATGTAGTTGACCGCGCGAAGTGTGTATTCCGGGCCCACGAGATCCGGAAACGTCTTGTGGAGAAAATACATTCGGACCGCCATGTCCACCACGGCGCCCGAGCCGCCCCAGGTGCCGAGGCTCGGGGGTACGCCAAACGGAGTCTCGTCCAGCCGCTTGTCCAAACCAGCCATGTATGTTTTTACCGCTTCGCGCATTTGATCTTTCGCGCTCGCGTCCAGATAAGACAACGCCCGGACTGCTTTCCAACCATTGAAGTCCATCTGTTCCGGACTAATCATCTGAGGAAACAATTCCTTGAGCCTGGACTTGTAGGGCTCGGCACCATTGGTGGCGATGGTCAACTCCAGAGCCGCGGCCCAGTCCATGCCGACAAAAGATCGGCCGCGGCCGAAGCCGGTCGGTGGAGTTGCCGGTGCTGCCGAGTTTGTCGCAGCCCCCGAGATGCTCTTTGGTTTACCAGCGCCCGGTTCGCCAGAGACAACACCTTGAGAGGCCGCCAGCACACCGTTTGCGGGAGTCTCTCGGTCTGGCCCGCTGGATGTCGGATACAGTGTTGGATTCGCCGACGTGTCCTTCCATGCTTTGATTGCGGCCTCAAGGCAGTCTTTCGCTAATGCGTCGTCCCAGCCTTTCAGCGTATCCGCTGCCGCAGCCAGCGCCGCAATGGCATTCCACTGGAAGTACGAGTTGTTCGTGGTAAAGATCCAGCGATCGTCCGGCTTGCCCGAGTAATCACCCTTCGTTTCGTTCGGGCCGAGCTTCGGATCGTAAATGCGGCCGTCAGTTTTCGACGCTCCGTCGCCCACTTGTGTGTACTGACGCAGATCTGGCTCGTGAGTTCCGCGGATGGCGTGGCCGATGTTGTGGAACTGCGCCAGGATGAGCAGTGCGCCGTGCTTGACTTGCTGCACCGTATCGGGCACGCCATCGGGACGATGCATCTCGACCTCACGAGCGGGTTCATCCACCGTAAGCTCGTCGTATTTGAGATCGAATTCGCGATATGCCAGAGCGAGGCTCTGAATCACGCTCAGTTGCGCAGGCTCCTCGAGGTCGAAGTCACCGGCATCGTACCAACCGCCCACGTTCATCCCTGGAATGTGATCGCCGCCTTTGTATATCCCGTCGGTCGCGGTCGACTGGTTCCAGCCGTCGAATTGCTCCCCGACCACTGGCGCCATACGGCCATCATCCAGGTGCGAAGCGCCATGCCACATGCGGTAGCCTTCGCGAACGGAAACGTGATCCATCTGCTCGGCAAGGTGATGGTCCAGGCTGTCCTGCCAGATGTTCGCGTAAGCGTCCTTAGAGACGGGGAAGGGTGCCGTACGCTGGTCTGCATACTCGATAACATAGAGCCCGGGGTCTTTCACAGGAGTGAAGTCGAATTTCGAGTAGACGTAGCGCAGCCACGGTGTTGAAGGCGTGATCGGGCCTTCGAACACCTTCTTGTACGACCCGTCTTCCATCAGGCGCAACACTCTGGCCATCTTCGGAGCGCTGTACTTCGGGTCGAGTTCGAGCACTGCTACCTTGGAGAATCCTGGCGCATAGCCGACTTGGCTGTGTGCGATCATCGGCGGACGTGTCCAGGTTGGAATCACGTCCGGCCTAATGTGCCAAACGATGGCGCCAGTGGTCTTGCCTGAAGGAATCAGCGAACGCAGCACGAACCAGCCGTTCTGCGCGCGGTCGCGTCCATCGAACAGCATGAGGCTGGCCGTATCCGATACTACGTTCATCCTGGCCAGCGCGTCGTCGACTCCCAGGGTGATGCTTTTGCCCTCGGCGAACGGCAGTGGCTGAGTGTATCCCTTGGCCTTCTCCCAGTCTTCCAGGTAGTACGCCTTTTTCGGTTCATCAGGCAGAGGCATCACCTTGACCATCGGATCGTTCGGCGTTCGCGGGAAGATGCCGGCAGTGGTTCCGTCCACTAGATACGCCTTGCCCATGTAGATCGAGGGCAGGAACTCCAGGTTGAAGCCCGCACGCCCTGCCAGTTTTTGCGGTAGCGGCTTGTCGAGATTGATGCTGACCTTCACGCCGCCCGGTTCCGCAGCGACTTCCAGTGTGTAGCTGAAGTCGAACGTCGGGAAAGCGAGGTCGGCGGTGAGCCGGCTGGTCGCCTTATCGGCATGGCGACCTTTGAGGGTTGCTACCAAATCCCACTGCTCCGGCGTTGGCATCAGGCGCACGTCGCCGTTGGTGGCGATGCGCTGGCCGTGGAGAATCATCTCCATAGCTGTGTTCTTTTGGTCCACAAAAACGGGATGGTACGTGCTGTCGTAGAGAAAAACGCTGAAACCTTGAGTATCGAGATAATCCTTGTCGGTCACCTTCATGGCAAAATCGGCGGCGGGCAGGCCTCGGGCCGAGATCATGGCCAAGAGGAGACAAACTGTGATTCGCGTGAACATAGATCGGGATTATTACTGCTCCTTTGCTCCAACATGATATGACATCCACACTTCTGGTGAGTTCGCCCAGGCGCCGGCAGTTCTGAGTGGGGTAGCAAAAGGATCCGCATCTGAGCAATCGAAGCTTGTAAGAGGAAAGCTTGCGACGGTGTTGGTCCATCGTTCTCGTCGGGCGCGGCTCAATATCGTTACGAAAGCAACGTGTAGCCGTTTCGAGATATCCATTCCCGTCACTTTTTTCTGGGAAGAATGGGCATGCAACGTGGAAGCATTCCATACCCCTTTCTGTGCAGAGACATTGCCATAAGAAAGTTGCTTGGAAGGCCCGAACTTCACGACGGAATAGTCATGCAAAATGCGGAATTATGTGGACTCAAGTTGGGGGGCCGAGAATATATCCCTTTGATGCGGCTCCAGACTACGAGTTCGATCCTTCCTCGATTGCATCCTCTCGGCAAGCCTCAGGACCATATCTCCTTCGGAGCGGGCGGTTTCCGCTCTGCTCACAAGGCAACCAGGCGCGAGGGCCGTTGATTGTCGAAGTATGAGGTTAGTCTTCATTGAATACATCTGCCGCCCATTTCCATGGCGAGTCGGTTCCAGAGAATCGAGCAACGCTGAAAATGACAACTGGGCGATCTCGGACTGCGACATCTGTACTGTGGTTAGTGGTGGCGCCATGAATTGGGCCAGCCTGATGTCATCGAATCCTACGACCGACAAATCTTGCGGAATATTGAGACGGAGGTCGAATGCCGCTCGCATCACGCCGATGGCCGTCATATCGTTTGAACAGAGCACAGCGGAAGGGCGATCAGGCATGGCAGCGAGAGCAGACAATGCTTTCATGCCGGCTTCGATCGTGTGATCCCCATCGACGAACAGTTCCTGAAGAAGCTCTAAGCCAATTTCCTTCATGCATTGTTCGACCGCGGATCTCCGTATAGTGGCGGTTTTCAAATCTCGTGGACCTCCGATAAAAGCGATACGCTCGTGTCCCAATGCCGCCAAGTGCTGTACAGCCTGCCGGATTCCGTGCTCATAATCAATCTGGACGGTCTTTAGCAGCGGTCCAGATGAATCTGCGTCGACGACGAACACGGGCACGTTTCGTGCAGTTAGAGCATCGATGAGCGGCAGCTCGTCGCCAAAGGTCAGAATCGCGACTCCGCCAACCCTACGCTCAATCATTTGCCGGGCCGTCGTCTCCAACAATCGCGGGTCATGGTCGATTGAACTCAACAAGATCTCGTAATCGTGCTGAACGCCGAGTTTCGCAAAGGTTTGCACGATTTCCGGGAAAAAGGGATTGGTGATCTCGGAGACGATAAGGCCAAGACTACGACTGTGTCCACGAACCAGCGCGCGAGCGTTTGTGTTCGGAAAGTAACCTTCCTTTTCAATCACCTTTCGAATACGTCTGGCCAGAACCGGATCGACGGAGGGTACGCGATTAATGGCGCGCGACACTGTGGCGGTGGACACTTTGGCCAGTCGCGCGATTTCCCGGAGGGTCAGTCCCTTATTCATAGTTATCGGTACAGTTAGCGAATAATTGCCAGAGAATGGTACACCTCTTCCTGTTTTCTTGCTGGGTTAATTGAAGCTAAGATCCAGGTTGATGTGATGAGGGGTCGAACACTATTCGGAGGGCGTATGCATATTTCCCCGGAGCTTGGTTCGGAAGCCGCACTCGGAGACCATCGGCCCGCTGCTCAAACTGCAGCTTCGCCTCACTGCCTACCAAAATCACGGACCGAACGTGTTCGTTGCCAACGGCCGATGCGAGCGAGTGAATCACGGCCTCGCCATTAATCGGCCAGCCAAGCCCAATCGCGTAGAGTACATCCCCTTTGGTCGTGAAACGAAAGTCTTCGGCTGTATAGCGCGTCGTGTCGGTATCGTGAAAAGATCCGGCCGCTACCTTTGTCGGACCTTCACCATAGATCCTCCACGGTCGAGTGCCGTAGATCGACTCCCCATTCACATTCAGCCACGAACCTACGTCGAGAAGAACTTGCTGCACCTCGTCCGGGATCGTGCCGTCGGAGCGTGGACCGATGTTCAACAACAGATTGCCGTTCTTGCTGACGATATCGATCAGCTGATGGACCACGAATTCCGGCGACTTGAAGGTGTCGTCCTTGATATAGCCCCATGATTTGTTACTTACAGAGGTGTCGGTCTGCCAATAGAGGGGACGGATATCGCCAAGCTGGCCGCGTTCCAAGTCGAGCACGGCCGAGTGCTCTTGCATGGCATAGTCTTTGTAATTGATTACTCCTATGTGGTCGCCGTATTTCAGAGAACTGTTGTAATAAAAAGCAGCAAACTTGGAAAGATTTGGCCGGATCGAAGCCTGTCCGATCCACCAGTCGAAGTAGACGATATCGGGATGATATTTCTCCACAAGTTCTGCACTTCGCGCGAGCCAGTCGTCGGCCCACGCTGATGACACGTAAGTAAAGTCATCGTTAAGAGGGACGCCCCACGGGGCCGACAACCAGTTATGAGCTGGTCCGTAGAATGCCGCGTATTTCGGATCGTTCACATCCGAGGGAATACTGCGGCCCACGCCGAGAAAAAAATTGTGTTCGACTCGGTGAGATGACACTCCAAAGTGCAGCCCTGCAGCCCGGACGGCTTTGCCCAGTTCTCCAGTGGTGTCGCGATGCGGCCCCATTTTGGCTGCGGTCCAGTCGCTCAATTCGCTGTCGTACATGGCAAAGCCATCGTGATGCTCAGCCACAGGTACAACGTACTTTGCCCCGGATTTCTTGAATAGCTCAGCCCACGCCGCCGGATCGAAGTGCTCGGCTTTGAACATACGGACAAAATCCTTGTAGCCGAACTTATCTTGCGGACCATACGTTGCCAAATGGTGCTTATATTCGGGCGATCCCGGCACGTACATATTCCGCGGATACCATTCGTTGCCGAACGCCGGGACGGAGTAGACACCCCAATGAATGAAAATGCCGAACTTCGCATCTTTGTACCATTCGGGCACCTCGTACTTCTGTAGCGATTCCCAGTCAGCCCGGAACGGGCCCTGGTGGTCCGCGCTCTCGACTTGTTTCAGCAAAGCGGCGCGCTCTGAATCGTATTCACCGCTCGCTTTCTGCCAGATTTGATCGATGCTATCCGGCTCCTGAGTAGCGGTTGGAGCCGTGGCACTCTGGGCATGCGCCATAGAGACCGCAGACGACAGTAACAAAATGGTGCCAATTCTAAGAACTGAGAGTAAACGAGGTGAAAACATTTTTGCCCTTTCGTCAGACGCATCGTCGATTTCTGCCGGATCAATTCAGTAGCAATTTCCTGGTCCAGCAGCAGCGCGGCTCTACAAACAGAACATCAATCCATGCTCACCATAATCTTTCTGAAACGTGATGGGTTATCGCTCCAGGAACGCAGCGCATCCGCTGCCTGCTCAAGGGGCACAACCAGACTCACAGCTTGATCAACGGGGAACGTCTGCGCTTCCAGAAGTTTGATCACGGCCTCGAAATCCGCCGGTAGAGCATTTCTGGAGCCGACAATATCCAATTCTTTTTGAACGAACAGCCTGGTTTCGTAGCTGACCGGTTCCTTCGCATACCCGATGTACACTACGCGCCCGGTGAATGCGACCTCTTCGACCGCGGCTCGGAACGTAGCCGCGGTGCCAATCGCTTCGATGGCAACATCCGGTCCCCGGCCGTCGGTCATTTCCAGCAATCGGTCGTGTAGCGGCTCTCGCGTGCTATTAATGGTGAGTTGCGCACCGGCCATGCGCGCCAGATCGAGTTTTTCGTCATCCACATCAATGCCGATCGTGCGCGCACGCCGGGAACTTGCGGCTGCAACGACACCAAGGCCCACTCCGCCACAACCCCAAATCGCAACCGTATCTTCTGCAGTAACACGTCCACGTGCGACGGCATGAAACCCGACGGTAAGCGGTTCCACCAGGCACAACTCTTTAAGCGTCAACTTAGCGGGATACAGTTTTTCTCGCGGCATCACAATGAATTCGGTGAGTGCGCCATCCCTTTGCACACCGAGAGTCTGGTTGAACTGGCAAGCGTTCCGACGGCCACGCCGGCAAGAAGAGCACTCGCCGCAACTGGTATATGGGGAGACCGCTACGTTCGTGCCGGCAGGCAATACGGCCTCGGATCCGAGGTCCTCAACGACGGTCGCCGATACTTCATGTCCTAGAATGCGCGGATATGTAATTAGTGGATTGAGTCCACGGAACGAATTCAGATCGCTGCCACAGAATCCCACCATGCGGACCTTAAGCAGCGCGTTCGTGTCTGTGAGCACCGGATCGGTGATGGTCTCCAGATCGGCCTGGCCCGGTTTGCGAAGCACAAGCGCTCTCATCTCTGTACTCCGTGGAAAATAATCGGTAAAGTTATCGATGTCAACCATGGAAGCTCGGGACACAGAAACTGGCTTCCGTGGCAAGGGTCTATTAGGTTCGATGGTTTACTGCACAAGAGGGCGATCTGAGCTTCTAAACTGACGAGTTGCCTATGAACATACGAATGAAGGACATCGCCAAAGACCTTGGAGTATCCCTGATCACCATTTCCAAGGTCCTGAGAAATCATCCTGACATCGGAGATGAGACCCGTGAGCGGGTCCTCGCGCGAGTGAAAGAGCTGGACTATCGTCCCAACTTTGCTGCCCGTAGCCTGGTGACCGGGCGCTCGTATCTTGTGGGCCTGGTTGTTCCCGATCTGCTGCACCCCTTCTTTGCGGAGGTTGCCAAGTCTCTCTCGGACGTCTTACGACTAAGCGGCTACTATCTGATCGTTTCCTCCTCTGACGAAGATCCGGATCTCGAGGAGGTGGAGATCAATCATTTGCTGGCACGCCGGCTAGACACCTTAATCATTGCATCGTGTCGGACGACGGTAGACGTTTTCTTTCACATCGAAAGACAAAACATACCGTATGTATTGATCGATCGGTGCTTGCCTGGTCTTTCGGCGAACTTCGTCGGGGTAGACGATGAATCGGTGGGGAGGCTCGCCACCAAGCACTTGATTGATATTGGCTGCAAAAGAATCGCTCACATTTGCGGACCAGAGATCAGTCCCGGGCTTCGCCGGATGGAAGGATATAAACGAGCCCTCGCGCAAGCTGGGATGAAAGTAATGGATCATTACATCGTCACGCAACAGAAGGGGGATATAGGAACCAAACAGGGTGGTGCCGAAGCCATGCGCCAACTCCTAAGTCTCGATCCCAGACCAGACGGGTTGTTCTGCTTCAATGATCCTTTGGCAATGGGTGCCATGAATTACGCGCTGGATCACGGAGTACGAATTCCGCAGGATTTGGCGGTCGTTGGCTGCGGAAATCTCCACTACGATGATTCACTTCGTGTTCCACTCTCCAGCATCGATCAACACAGCCGGAGAATCGGAGAAGAAGCTGCGCGCATCGCGCTCCGCATTCTGAACACAAAAGCACCCCCAAAGCCGGAAACTGTGGTGATGCAGCCCGAGTTGATTGTGCGCGAATCGACACACCGACGCACGGGCAAGGACATTTCAAAAAAAGTGCACGCAAGCGTCAAGCGAAGCCAAAGGCCTTAAAAGCCCTTCGCGTGCACGGCTCTATCATTGCCTGGCATTTCCATTTTGAGTTCGTTACAGTTAGCGCTGCCGTTGCACGCACTTTTGACCAAATGAGATTAAACTTGCTTCCATCCAGCAGCTTCTGGACTTCTCTTTTTCTCGGCCTGTGCGGGCTCACCGGGACCGCGACACAGGCAACCGCCCAGCTGTGGGAGGTGCCCCCACTACCCCCAGTCAAGTACGCGCAAGCTCGGGACGGTATGACGGCCACAATCGGAAACGAGAGCGTTCACATCTCCGTTTGCCGTTCCTCCGTCATCCACTTTGTCGCTGCGGCCGAGCCTCCCCACACGATTCGACAAAGCCAGCCATGGATGCTCGATTCAAAGCAGTCGTGTCCAGGCGCGAGGTTCCAGATTTCACAAACATCCGATGCGGCAATCCTCACCACTGATGCATTGAAGATCGAGCTCTCGCTCAAATGGGGCAACGTCCAATTCAGCACGGCAGGAGGCGAGAATCTCTTGCGCGAGCGGAACTCGATTCCGCGCACCTACGAACCAGCTGAACTGAATGGAGAGAAAACATTTCACGTCGAAGACAGATTTGCTCCGGATTTCTCCGAAGGCTTCTACGGTTTGGGGCAACACCAGAACGGAATGTTCAACTACCGGGGCGCCACCGTCGAACTTGGGCAGAACAACACGGATGTAGCGATCCCTTTGCTGTTGTCAAGCAAAGGGTATGCTTTGATGTGGAATACCGCCTCACTGACGCACTTCGACAATCGTTTCCCGCTGGAACTCAATCTGGATTCACTCGCCGGCCATGCCATCGACTACTACTTCATTTACGGCCCGGAGATGGATCAACTCATCCATGAATATCGGAACCTTACCGGACACACCCCGCTGCTACCGAAATGGTCCTACGGATTCTTCCAGTCGAAGGACCGTTACGTTTCGCAAGAAGAAGTGCTCGAAATCGCACATCGGTATCGTGAAGAGCACATACCGCTCGACGCAATTGTTCAGGATTGGTTTTGGTGGAAAGCAGAAGGCGATCCGATCTTCAATTCGAACTTCCCGGATGTCCCCGGTGAACTCAAGCAACTCCACGATGAACACGTCCATGCCATGCTTTCGGTTTGGGGGCTGTTTGATTCGAAGTCTCAGAACTTCGCGGAGATGACGAAGCAACACCTGGACGTTCCCAGCGCCCATGTTTACGACGCTACGAATCCGAAAGCGCGTGATTTCTATTGGAACAACCTTGCTGGCAAGCTCTTCTCGCTAGGATTGGGACGCATTCTGGCTCGACAGCGCCGAGCCCGAAGAATATTGGCCTCACATGGGTGACGCGATTCTGCAAAACAAGCAGATCGCCATCGGCAATGGCGCCGAATACACGAACATCTTTCCGTTCCTGCACACGCTAGGGGTTCAGGATCACTGGAAAACAACCACAGATCGCAAGCGAGTTTTCCTTCTCACGCGTTCCGCTTTTCTCGGGCAGCAACGAGTTGGAGCGGCAGTCTGGTCGGGTGACGTTTATGGCTCTTACTGGGGGTTACGCCATCAAGTGGCCGCCGGGTTGAATTTTGCGCTTTCCGGATATCCGTATTGGACAACCGATATCGGCGGCTATTGGCCGCCGCATGACAATCCCGTCGAGGACCCAAAATTCCAGGAACTCTATGCACGCTGGTTCGAGTACGGAACCTTCTGCCCGATTTTTCGCACGCATGGTCACCGTCCGCAGAATGAGATCTGGGCCTTCGATAAGGTCGAGCCGATTCTTATCAACTACGACAAGTTGCGCTACCGCCTGATGCCCTACATTTATTCGCTGGCGTGGCGTGTGACGAATGAGGACTACACGATCCAGCGTCCGCTAGTAATGGATTGGCGCACTGATCTCAGAGTTCGGGACATCGGTGATCAGTTCATGTTCGGTCCTGCGCTCCTCATCAACCCGGTGCTTCAATCGGACGCCACTCGCCGGAGCTTGTACCTACCCGACGCACCGGTCTGGTACGACTTCTGGACGGGGGAATCGAGAGGCGGCAACCGGGAGATCGACGCGGACGCTCCTCTCGACCGTATTCCCCTCTACGTGCGTGCCGGTTCGATTCTTCCGCTCGGTCCTGAAATCGAGTACGCGGATGAGAAACCCGCAGGACCGATTGAGCTAAGGATCTATCCCGGGGCGGATGGAGAATTCAACCTTTATGAAGATTCGGGCGACAGCTATGACTATGAGCACGGCGCACACTCCGTCATTCCAATGCACTGGTCGGAGTCAAACCGAACTTTGACGATTGGTCAGCGAGAAGGGAAATATCCCGGAATGCCCGCCAGCATGGAGATGAAGGTGGTGTTGGTATCTGCCGGACACGGAACGGGACTTGAATCGACCGCGAACCCGGACAAGCTCGTTGTTTACAACGGACAATTAATTTCGGTTCAAGCGCGGTAAGAACCGCCGCGAACGGCTAAGGATGTATCGAGAGTCCAGGAGTACAGATGAACCATTGCAAGATCTTCTCGCTGGCCGCACTCACCGTGGTCATTCTCGCCTCCACCTCATTCGCTCAGGACACTTCCGGCCTTCCTTATATGAATCCCAAGCTCTCTCCTGAAGAGCGCGCGTCCGATCTCGTCCACCGCATGACGCTCGAAGAGAAGGCCTCACAGCTCGTGAATCAGGCACGGGCCGTCCCTCGCCTGAACATTCCTTCGTACGATTGGTGGAGCGAAGCCCTGCATGGCGTCATTTCCGATGGCGTGACCGAATTCCCGGAACCCATTGGTCTGGCCGCCAGCTTCGATGTGCCCCGCATTCACGAGATGGCGACCGCCATCGGCGTTGAGGGCCGAATCAAGCACGCGCAGCATGAGCGCGCAGGTCACTCCAATATTTTCGAAGGTCTGGATTTCTGGGCGCCCAACGTCAACATCTTTCGCGATCCGCGCTGGGGACGCGGCCAGGAAACCTATGGCGAAGATCCTTTTCTGAGCGCTCGGTTAGCCGTCGCGTTTGTCACAGGCATGCAAGGCGATGACCCACATTATTACCAGGCCATCTCGACGCCTAAACACTATGCCGTTCACAGCGGCCCCGAACCCACTCGCCATTTCACCGATGTGGACGTCAGCAAGCACGACGAAGAAGACACCTATTTACCTGCATTTCGCGCGGCCGTCGTCGAGGGCAAGGCGGGTTCCGTCATGTGTGCCTATAACGCGATCAATGGCGAGCCCGCGTGCGCGAACCAATTCCTGCTGCAACACACCCTTCGCGGAGCATGGGGCTTCCAAGGTTATGTAGTTTCCGACTGCGACGCTGTGCGCAACGTCTTCAACGGGCACCACTACCGGCCGACACAGCCGCAGGCTTCGGCAATTTCCGTCATCCGAGGCATGGATAACGAATGCATCGACTTTGCGAAAGTGAACGACGACCACGATTACAAACCGTACATCGAGGCTGTGCAGCAGGGCTATCTTCCGGAAAGCTCGGTTGATACTGCACTCATTCGTCTCTTCACGGCTCGCATCCGTCTCGGCATGTTCGATCCGCCGGCGACCGTGCCATACATGAACATCGACGAGAAACAACTGGACAGTCCCGCTCACCGCGAGCTTGCGCGTCGTATCGCCAATGAATCGATGGTTCTGCTCAAGAATGACGGCGTCCTGCCTCTGAAATCTGCCAAACGAGTCGCCTTGGTCGGCCCGCTCGCCGATCAAACTGCGGTTCTGCTCGGCAACTACAACGGCAGTACCTCGCACACCGTCAGCGTGCTGGAAGGAATGAAGGCCGAGTTCCCACAGGCAAAGATCACCTACGTGCCCGGAACTCAATTTCTTTCAAACAAGGCAGACCCCATACCCGCATCTGTCCTGACCACTCCGGATGGCAAGCCCGGCCTCAAAGCCGAATACAGTTCGCGGCCCAGCTTCGACGACAAGCCGACGCCTCTTACCTCGCGCGTCGAGTCCTCCGTGAACCTGAATGCGAACAATGTCCCTGAACAGGCGAAAGGAATTTCGGGCCTGTCGGTGCAATGGACTGGCTGGCTCAAACCAACTGCAACCGGCGACTATTTACTGGGACTCAGCGTCGACGGCTTCGGCCGCCTGTCAGTGGATGGAAGAGAGGTTACGACGCTCTGGGGCAAGAACATAAATCTAAGCCCGGTTCGCCTCGAAAAAGGTCACCCTGTAAAAATCGAGGTCCTCTACGGACGCAACGGGGAGGGTAAGCCGGAAGCGCAGCTCCTGTGGACTCCCGTGAATAACGCGCCCGATCCGGCGGCCGTGGCGGCTGCGAAGAATGCCGATGTCGTCGTCGCCGTAGTTGGCATCACCAGCCGTCTCGAAGGGGAAGAGATGCCTGTGAGCCAGCCCGGCTTTTCCGGCGGCGACCGCACCAGCCTTGATTTACCCAAACCCGAAGAAGATCTGATCGAGGCTCTTGCAGCGAGTGGCAAGCCTCTGGTCATCGTGCTGATGAACGGGAGTGCGCTCGGCGTGAGCTGGGCGAAGGAGCACGCCAACGCCATCCTCGAGTCCTGGTACTCCGGTGAAGAAGGCGGAGCCGCGATCGCGGAAACACTCAGCGGTAAGAACAACCCATCTGGACGTCTTCCTGTCACTTTCTACAAGGATGTTCACCAGCTTCCGAATTTCGAAGATTATTCAATGAAGGGCCGAACCTACCGCTACTTCGAGGGCGAACCACTCTGGCCCTTCGGATACGGCCTCAGCTACACAGCGTTCACTTACAGCAATCTCAAGCTGCCGGATGCCCCACTTAACGCCGGTGATCCACTGCACGCATCCGTGACAGTCGCGAATACTGGAAGAGTTGCCGGAGATGAAGTCGTCGAACTCTACCTACAGTTCCCCGATGTCGTCGGCGCGCCTCGCCGCGCGCTTCGCGGATTTCAACGCGTCCATCTGGAGCCCGGGGCCAGCCAAAATGTTGATTTCCAGTTGAACCCGCGCGACCTCAGCATGGTCACCGATCTCGGGGACATCATCGTGGCGCAAGGCAAGTACACGGTCTCAATTGGGAGCGGCCAACCCGGAACCGGAGTTCCCTCTGTGAGCACAAACTTTGAGATCAAAGGACAAATCATGCTGCCAGAATAGTCGTTGCGCTCCTTCTGATCGCAAAGGGATGCCAATTGTAGATGGATGGAAATGCGTCCTATACGGGATGCTGTTTCTGGTGGCTCCCTGGTTCCAGTTCACGTAAGGCTTGACGATCGGTTAAGGGAGGAGGCGATATGCATTCTAAATTCTTAAGAAACATGCTCTTGGTATTTGTCTCGACTAGTTCTGCGTGGGCGCAGGAACCGAACTCCTGCGCGAAGCTGACAAACTTCAAAGCTGAGAATGTTGAAATCACCAAAGCGGCCGTCATCGCTGCCGGAACCACCGAGGTTATTCCCTGGAACCAGACTCGCACCGCACCTCTACCTGCATATTGCCGAGTCGAAGGCATCATGAACCGACGCACCGGAGTCGATGGAGAAGAGTTTGGAATCACCTTCGCATTGGCCATGCCCGACAAATGGAATGGCGATTTTCTTATGCAAGGTGGAGGCGGCAGCAACGGCGTTGTAATTCCGCCCCTTGGATTAAATGCTGCCGGAGACATCCCAGCTCTCATGCGCGGATTTGCTGTTGTCAGCACGGACTCGGGTCACAAGAGCCGCCATCCCGGATTTGATTTCGGTTTCATGAGAGATCAGCAGGCATATCTGGATTTTGCTTATCTCGCTAACGCTGAAGCCGCTGCCTTGGCGAAACAACTCATCGCGCGACACTACGGGAAACCAGCAGCTTTTTCGTATTTCTCTGGATGCTCTACCGGCGGGCGCGAAGGCATGATTCTTTCACAGCGTTATCCAACGGCTTTCAATGGCATCATCTCTGGCGATCCCGCGATGCGCACTGGGCTTTCCAATCTCGCCATCGGGCGTTGGATTCCCATTGCGTTCAATCAGGTCGCTCCGAAGGATGCCAATGGCAAACCAATCATCGAGCAAGCGATCACAGATAATGACCGCAAGTTGATCAAAGATGTCCTCATCAAGGCGTGTGACGCAAAGGACGGTATCGCAGACGGTTTGATATCCGATCCGCTTGGGTGCGACTTCGATCCTGAGACCTTGGCGTGCAAGGGCGAAAAAAACGATTCATGTCTTGCTCCGGAAAAGGCTGCGGCCATAAAGAAGGCGATGGGAGGCCCGAAAACCGCGACTGGAACCCAAGTCTATGCCGGCTTCCTTTACGACACTGGCATCACCAACGGTCCGCCGTTCCGAGGATTGCTCTCACCGGGACCCGGCATTTTCGGGCCCGCGACGACGGACATGACAATGGACGTTGATAAAGAAGCTCTGGCGGACATCCAACCGCCGGTGGACTCAATGTCCACAAATTTGACGACCTTCTCCGCGCACGGAGGGAAGCTCATCTTCTATCACGGCGACAGCGACCCGTGGTTCTCGCCGCTTGATACGTTCGGCTATTACAAAGACATGGCATCTGTCAACGGGGGCCTCGACGCGGTATCGAAGTGGGGTCAGTTCTATTTCGTTCCAGGGATGAGCCATTGTGGCGGAGGCCAAGCGCTGGATCAGTTTGATTTGTTGGGCGCGATCGTCAAGTGGGTCGAGAAGGGTACGGCGCCTACGTCAGTGACTGCAACTGGCAGCGCTTTTCCTGGCCGCAGCCGGCCGCTGTGTCCTTATCCGAAGCACGCACAATATAAGGGGAAAGGAGACACGGAAGACGCAGCCAGCTTCGAGTGCCGTTAAACTTTGTTACTTCTTCTAAAAGGACATCGCTTCTTATGCGTTCACTTCTCGTAGGCTTGACGCTGGCCGTTATGTGCATCACTGCGCCGAGGCTGGCTGCCCAGAAAGTCGAATTGTCGATTGATGCATCCAAAACCGGCGCGAAGATCGACCGCAACATTTTCGGGCAATTCGCAGAGCATCTTGGACACGGCATTTACGAAGGTATTTGGGTCGGGCCTGATTCCAGAATCCCAAATACTCGGGGGATTCGCAACGATGTTGTTGCGGCGCTGAAAGCGATCAAGGTGCCTAACGTTCGTTGGCCCGGGGGCTGCTTCGCCGATGAGTATCACTGGCGTAAGGGCATCGGCCCTCAACGATCGGTAACTCTTAACCCCAACTGGGGCGGAGTGACTGAGGCAAACACGTTTGGTACGCATGAATTTATGGACTTCATCGATCAGATCGGGGCGGAAGCGTATATCTCCGTCAATGTCGGTTCCGGGACTCCACGGGAAGCGGCCGAGTGGCTGGAATACATGACCGCAGCAGCACCGACGACACTGGCAAAAGAACGTGCCTCGAACGGGCATCCGGCTCCGTACAAAGTCGCATTGGTCGGCATCGGTAATGAAAGCTGGGATTGTGGAGGCAACATGACTGCTGACTACTACGTCAGCCAGATGAAGATCTACAGCCGCTTCGTAAGGAATTTCAATCCCGCGCAGCAAGAGCAAGCAGCAGATGCTCAAGATCGCCGTCGGTCCGGGCGGCGATGGCCCGCGATGGACCGACTGGACGGAAACCGTCATGAAGGCTTATCAGCAACACACGTGGAGCTGGGACATCAACGGACTTTCAATGCACAACTACACGGTCGGGCACTGGCCGCCTTCCTATGCGTCGGTGGGATTTGGTGAAACTGAGTACAGCGAAATTCTCAAATCCACTTTGGAGATGGAAGGTCTCATCAGCAAGCACTCGGCGATCATGGACAAGTATGACCCCGACAAGAAGGTTGCGCTCGTGGTTGACGAATGGGGAGGCTGGTACGCGCCATTTCCGGGCAGCAATCCAGGATTTCTGGTCCAGCAAAACAGCCTGCGCGATGCCATCCTCGCGGCCCTGAACCTTAACATCTTCGCTCGCCATGCCGATCGCGTTCGTGGCGCTAACATCGCACAGATGATCAATGTGCTGCAGGCAATGATCATCACGGACAAAGAGAAGATGGTGCTGACTCCAACCTATTACGTCTTCAAAATGTATGTGCCGTTCCAGGACGCCACATTCGTGCCGGTGACTTTTGATGCTGGTTGGTACACACATGGGGCCGTGGCGGTGCCCCGAGTGGACGCGATCGCAGCGAAAGACGCGAACGGCAAGTTGTGGCTGGAGATTACCAATCTCGATCCCAATGAACCGGTCGAAATCGAGGCAGGCCTGGCGGGCATTACGGCAAAAGCAGCGAGCGGCGAAACTCTGACCGCGCCGAAGGTGGACAGTGTCAACACCTTCGACGCACCTAACACAGTCATGCCGAGGCCGATCTCAGCGAAGGTTCAGGGTGGCAAGCTAACTTTGAAACTGGAGCCTAAGTCTGTAACCGTCGTTTCAGTTGAGCAGTGATCCAAACCGGATCCTGCGACCACAACGCGAAGCTAACGAAAAGCTATCGCTCGACGGCGCTATGGTTCACATTCGATGGCAATGAAGGAGAACAACATGCGGCGATTCGCAATACTGGTCCTCTTGTCTTTGAGTTTTTGTTGGGCACAGGAATCAGGCAGTTTTCAGCCCTCTACGACGAATGTCTGGGCAGCGGAGTATCCACGGGTTGACAGCGCCGGCAGAGTACAGATTCGCGTGAAAGCTCCAGATGCTACGAAGGTCAGACTGAACTTCTGGAGCGGTCCGAAACTGGACATGGAGAAACAGCAGGATGGATTCTGGACCATCACCACTCCGCCGCTGGTTCCTGGTTTTCACTATTACACGCTGATCATCGACGGCGCCGAGGTCAGCGATCCCAACACTCACGCCTTCTTCGGAGGGGGCAAGCCGGCGAGTGGCGTGGAAGTTCCGGAGCCAGGCTCTACCTATTATTCGGTGCAAGATGTGCCGCACGGCGCAGTTCGCGAGGTCTGGTACAACTCGAAAGTGACGGGCACCTGGCGGCACGCATTGGTTTATCTCCCGCCGAATTACGATACGCAAACAAAAGAGCGCTATCCAGTGCTCTATTTACAACACGGTGCCGGCGAGGACGAGACCGGTTGGGTCCGCCAGGGCAACGCGAATTTCATCCTGGACAACTTGATCGCAGCGAAGAATTGCAAGCCGATGATCGTGGTGATGGCCTACGGCTACGCGCACCGCGCGGGCGAGGCGCCTGTCGATCTGTTCGCAAAAGGGTTTGGGTCACCTGAAATGTTGAAGGCGATGCAGGATATGGCCGCGGCATTCGAAGATGATGTGACGCAATCTCTCATCCCCTACGTTGATTCCACCTTCCGCACGTTATCCGACCGCGACCACCGCGCGATGGCAGGCCTATCGATGGGCGGCATGCAGACCTTCCAGATTACTCTGGATCATCTCGATCTCTTCTCTTACATCGGCGGCTTCAGCGGAGCGGGCGGGATGCTCGTGCTCGGAAATCGGAAACTAGATCCCAAGACCGACTACAACGGAGTGTTCGCTGATCCGGCAGCATTCACCAAGAAAGTGCACCTGCTCTGGCTTGGCGTAGGAACGAATGAGCCAGAAAGAATGCGCGCAGGACTCCAGAGACTGCACACGTCACTTCAGGAAGCGCAGATACAACATGTTTTCTACGAATCACCCGGCACCGACCACGAGTGGCAAACTTGGCGCCGTGATCTGAAGGATTTCGCGCCGAGACTCTTCTGAACCAGGCTTCCACCCATACTGATCACGAGGGCGAGCAGTCGAGGCTGCTCGGATTATGGGTCCGATAAGCTCTTTAGAGCCCCTGATTGTACGAAACAACCTTTCCCCTTACTGACTGATTACGAGCGGATTGCTCTGAGAGTGCAAAAATAGGTCCTCGTAAACGCGCATATCGCTACCAGTTCTGGGTTGGTCGGCAAACAGAAATGTATCTCAACTGTCGATGCCAAGAACTCTGGACAGTCGAATCGTTTCCTCTAGGTCGGGCTCTCGCGCACTTGATCCGGCTTGGTAAACCGGCCTTGCTAATGGCTCTTGTAAGCTACGGTGAAACTGGTTTTGGGGTACGAGGAACACGCTCCCGCTATCAAATCTGGGGACGTTAAGGGGACGATAAGAAGTGACATACGATACTTTATGGTATCAAGAGATGTCCGCCGACACCGTTTGAAAACCTGGGCTCCCAGAATTGAGCCCGGCGCCTGGTCGGAGTGGGCCATGCCATATTCCTGCGTTTCTTGTGCCGGCATCGAAGCTGCTGCAAAGTCCGAAACTAAGTAGCTCATTGCGACTCTCCACTGCGACATCAATTTTCATTCTTGATGGACCTACTATGCAGCCTGTCTGGCGTCGAGCGCATCTTGCGATAAGCAGTTTGTTCGCTATTACTGCAAGGTAGCCATCGAATATTACTTTCGGATATTCGGGTCCGCCGGTTAGAAGATGCCAGTCCCGGCTTTACTCAGCGACGAAGCCGATGGGAGGCTTAAGACCTTGTTAGGGGAGGGATGACGATTTTACGCCGACCAAAGAAGTAGGCGTCCAGCGAGATCGCGCCAGGCCCCAGCAGCGCGATCGCGAGCGCCACGCCGATTGTGTCGAGGATCGGCAGATTCAGGAAGGAAGACGCCCAGGCAGGATGATAGAGATAAACCGCGGCACCGGCCAGAACTGAAATCCCCGCTACCAACTGGGTCAGAAAGCCCAGCACAAAAGAAGTTCCCATTCCAAGGGCGAGCAAACACAGCAGCCAGACTCCCGGCTTCAAGCCATGCGGGCCCAGCATGCACCTGGAGGCTTCGATGGCAAGCTTCGCACCAATCGCGAGCCGCAAGACCAGCAGACCGATACCGGGTAAGCCGTGCGGAAATGTTCTGTACCACCGCTGCAATGTCTCGTCTCCTCACACGCCGCCGCGAAAACACCGCATGCACGAACGGTAGAGTTTTAAGTACTACTAAAGTGATATTTCGGGATATTCCTAGACGGGACGACTGGCTGGGAGTTGGCCGGCCTTCGTTGGCGGGGTTTAGAGTTGAATGATGCCCCGCCGGACGGCGATCGTAATGGCTTGCGTCCGATCGCTGGCGCCGAGTTTGTCCATGATGTGTTGGAGGTGAACCTTCACAGTTCCTTCGGATATAAACAGCTTGTCAGCGATGGCGGTTGTGGTTGCCCTCGGCTACCTGCTGCAGGACCTCGATTTCTCGCGCGGTGAGTGTTTCGTCACTCATGTGGTCGGCCAGTTGCTCGGCAATCTCAGGCGGGATGGCCTTTTTCCCGGCATGCACCTTGCGGATTGCCTCGAGAACCTCCCGCGGCGGCATGCTTTTGAGGATGTAGCCTTTTGCTCCGCCCGCCAGCGCACGCTCCATTTCCAAGTTACCTTCCGAGGACGTGACCATGATGACTCTGGCCTGCGGGGAACCGCTCAAAATCGTAATCATTACATCGATTCCGCTCATGTCAGGCAGCCGCAAGTCCATGAGAGCCACGTCAGGCTGAAGCTCACCAAAGAGTTTGATTGCCTCGTGGCCGGTCGCGCCCTGGCCCACGACACACATATCGGTTTGAGTGTTGATCAAAGCCGCCGGCCCCTCGCGTACAAGAGGGTGATCGTCGACGCTAAGAACACGAATCTTTGCCGCTTCGTTCACTTCTTTTGTCCCTCACTGGATTTCTGGAGCTTACCTTGCCGCTTATGGGGATGAAACCAGGGCAGCCAGGTCCCAAACCGGCCTGCGGAGCCGTCCTGAAATGCCAGCACGCCGGGCACCAAGAGTTCAATTTCAGTTCCCGCGTCGACGCCGCTCAATACGTTCAGTCTGCCGCCAATCTTCTCCGCCCGCTCCCGCATGCCCTGAAGGCCGACCAAAATCGACGAGGGCAAAATGATGCGGCAAACTTGGGAAAAATCTTGGGTGATCGCAGCGGTGAGTTGCATGATTCTCACGTTGGTTCTTTAGAATGGATCCTCCGAGGCGCAAACTGTAAGCAACTCCGCATGGCCGATCCTGGAGACGGGACTGCAGCAGAAAAAGGTCGCACAGAGAGTGGCCGCTGTTCGGGTCCGGGGATTCATTCCTAACGATCCCCATGCCGTTGAGCTTGCCGGGAAATCCTTGCAAGACAAGAACAGCACCGTCCGCGCTGCGGCGGCGGCAACGGCATTGGGATTAATGCACGCATCGGCAGCGGATACCGGATTAAAGCAAGCGCTCAAAGACAAAAATCTCGCGGTCGTGATGGCCGCCGCTCACGCTTTGAGCCTGCTCGTGGCTGCATACCTGCGGGAGTTCAAAGGTTCTCCATCGGTAAGTGATTCCACCACTCAGAGAAACTCGACGAGCGCGTCCATCGTTTCCTTGGGCTGCTCTTCCATGAGCCAATGTCCGGTGCCTTTCAATTCGATGACCTTGACATCCGTTGCCACGCGCTTCATCTGCGGGCTAAGAATTGCGGCGCTGCCCTTTTCGCCTGCGATCGACAAGACAGGCATGGTCAACTGAGTCTGCGCCATTTGCGCGAAGTCTTTAGCTGTGTCGGGCCAAGAAGCAAAGTACGCCCACCCGGCGCGCATCCTGCCCGCGCGCGAGTAGGCCGCGACGTAGGACGCACGGTCCGCTTCGGAAAGCGAGTGCGCTCCGTCGGCAGCCAGGTCGTTCCAGAAATAGGCAAAATAAATCTTCTCCCGGCCTTGGACGAGGGCTTCTGGAGTGGGACCGTGAAATCGAAAGTGCCAGAAATTCGGGCTGTCGTATGCCAACTCCCATCCCGGCACTCCGGGGAGAAAGGCATCCATGACGACCAACTTGTCGACTTCGGTGGGGAACTGCGCTGCATAGGCGTACGCCACCATCAGACCGATGTCGTGCCCAACGACCCTCGCTTTGCTGATTCCGAGGGATTTCGCGAGCGCATGGATGCGAATGGCGGCGGTTTTCATATCGAGGCCGTTTTGGGGGATTTCGGAATCGCCAATTCCTGGCAGGTCCGGTGCAATCACGGTGAACTTATCCGCGAGTTTGGGAATCAACGGTTGCCACATTCGGGAGGTTTGCGTGTAACCATGGAGTAGGATCACGGCGGGCCCGTGGCCAGCCGTGAGGTAATGAATCTTGATGCCATCAACCTGGCCGAACCTCGATTGAATTGCAGCGGGCTTGGATGTGATTTGGCCAGACTTGGTCTGGCCCCGTGCTGTCACGGCCGCCATCAAGAGCAAGCTGAGAAGTATTCGTGCGGGTGGTTTCAGATCCGTTCTCATGAATCTCCCCTTCGAGCGATGATTGCTTCCGTGCGGTCGCGGTGTGGCGCACGGAGCGATTCGGTGATTCCAGACTATAAAGTCCAGAATTAAATCTTGTCAATCCTGTCCAGTTGTAGACTGGAAGGCGCATATATGGCCCGACCCAAGGAATTCGATCCCAAGATTGCTTTAAGCAAAGCGATGAATCTTTTCTGGCGCCTGGGATATGAAAATACCTCCATGGAAGCGCTGATGAAGAATATGGGTATCGCGAGACAAAGCCTGTATGACACGTTTGGCGATAAGCGCGGGCTGTACCTGAAGGCTCTGGCTTATTACCGGGATCAAACCAACGGGCAGATGCAGAAGATGCTAGATGAAATTCCCTCCGTTAGAGACGGCTTCGCGAAACTCTTATACGGGATTGCCGCGGAGACGCGGGAACAACATGAACGCGGCTGCATGTTGTTGAGCGCCAACCTGCAGCGTGACCCCAAAGACGCAGTTGTAAGAGAATTCTTGAGGGATAACCAGGCTCGAGTCGAAGCAAGCTTTCTCCGGGCTCTCGCGAGAGCCGAAAAGCAGCATGAGCTATCGCCTAAGAGCGACCATCCGGCGCTGGCGCGATTCCTTGTCGTTACGATTCAAGGCATGAGAGCAATGGCCAGGCTTAAGTCCGACAAGAAAGCGTTGGAGCAGGTCGCTCTGGTAGCGCTCGCCGTATTCAATTCGTCGAATAGTGCATAACTCTGAAGAAGAGTTTGCCTAACCTGTGGATCCGCGATCAGGCCACTTCTTCGTCGAGTCAGACGGCCGAGGTTGCTCCGGTTCGTGCGCCCCCTCGGCCATCTTTATTTCCACCGTTCCTCGCTAGAACTTCACCATAATTGCGTACCTCATGCTGGGCTCGTCTTTTCGCAGATCTGGGCAGAAGCCCGTCGATCCTGGAACACACGTGAAACCCGGCGTGGCCGAAAGGAACGGTCCAGGGATGAAGGAAGTGTTTCCCACCACAGATCCAGCGCCTGGATTGGGAATCGTGCTGGGGTTGCCGTTGACTCCGGGAGTGATTCCACCGCGGCCTGTCCAGTAAGGCACGTTTGCGTGGCGATATCCGTACTCAGTTCGAAACGTGATGTACTGTTTCGGCATCCAGTCGAAGGTGATCGAACCGTCCCATGCTTTGTAAGGATCGCCGGGGTTCTGTGTGAAATAAGGCGAGCCGCTGATGGCGTCAGCGCCATTGATCGGAGGGAGGAGAGTCAAGTAGCGTCCAGGATTGTCCATGGCGCCGCCGCCAATGGTGAGACCGTACACGTCCTTCTTGAACCACCAGCGGTTGTAGAGCATCCAGCCGGCGAAGCTCTGCTTGCTGCTCGTAGCAGTGTTATGGTGGCAATTCACGTTGTTATTGATCGTTCTTCCTTGTGCGCTGACGAACGAACCGCTGCCGCCGTACTCGCAGCCAAGATCTGCGGTAAAAGAGAATGCCATCTTGTCCAGGAGCCGCCCCGGATGGTCGTAATACTTGATTTCAATGCTGTTGTCGGTGTGGAGACGTGAGCGGCCGAACTGCCCGTTGCCGCTGCCTAGCGTGTCTTCACCCATGCCGTAATTGTTGGAGACAAGAGAGAGCCACGGTTTCGGGCGGTACAAGACTTGTCCGCCCAAACCTGGCTTGCTGCCCATTCTTCCGTAAGACTGCCAGCCGTTGATGATCCAGGGCTCGATCTTTAGTTTGTCGGTGGGGAACCATTGGATTCGCAATCCGTTAAAGAACCAGGGAGTATTGGACGACACGTACGATGGCTGGTACGCCCAAT
Organism: uncultured Acidobacteriaceae bacterium; assembly: GCA_963844525.1. Lineage (GTDB taxonomy): Bacteria > Acidobacteriota > Terriglobia > Terriglobales > Acidobacteriaceae > Sulfotelmatobacter. The sequence goes on from CAWJOM010000004.1 coordinate 235,134, forward strand.
TGTCAAAATTGTAGTAGCTGAAAAGACCAATATAGGAAACGAAAATTCCTGCATCGACGTTGAGGCCGTGGTTCACGTCGAAGTGATATCCGGCGTTGGCTTCAGAAACGTATTTGTACGCACCTCTAAGATCCCACTGACCGCGTCCGGCACTCGCGTCATTGCGCGGGGTGGTTACGCCAAACATTCCATTCATGGTCAGGATTCGAGCATTGACATTCTGCCAGTGGAAGTTGCCGCCGAAGCTGATCTGCTCGACCTGAATTTCGTTGGAGCGGAAAATCTCCGTGGAGCCGCCCATGGTGTCGTCCCGGGGATGGTTGAAATCCGCGATGTAATTGACGTCCATGCGAATTTCGGGAGTGAAGAACGGTGAATCCCAGACGGTGTCTTTATTGCGCGCGTTCCCGTTTAGCCACGTCCAATCGGCGTACGCAAAGGGGGCCGCAGGAGTGGGCTTCTCGGGTTTCTTTGCGGCATCGGGCGCCGACTGTGCCGCCGCTACAATTGGCTCGGGATTTGGGATGGAGGAGGGAGCGATCGCGGCCGGGGCCATTGCGGCAGGCGCTACGGCCGGCGTGGACGCGGGGTCATACGGCGCATGACTCCTCAATTCTGCCCTGAGTTGCTCGATCTCCGCCTGCATGGCGGCCAGTTGTTTCGCGACCGCTGGAGAGATCTCTGGATCCGGTGCGGGCGCAGTGGCTGCGGACGAGCCAGTTGCTCCTCCGTCACGCGGAGGTACGCCGACTGATGGTTTGTCGAGCGCGGCGACTGTGGTTTGAGTCAGCACTTGTTGGTGAACTTGCGCTTGAGCGTCACAGCGAGCGCCCGAAGAGACGACAAGAATTATCCCTAGAGCAAGGGGCAAGAATGCCCCATTCCAATTCCTACAGGTGTGCGACTTCATGTCGATTCCGCCCCGTTTTTCTAAGTTGCTTTGTACAGCGTCTCGCGAAACCTGAGACGCAAGATACGCGGAGCAACTCGATGCGCCCCATCGCGATTGCTGCGGTGGGTGCAACCACCTGATTACACCCGGAAAGTCATAAAGATCGCATAAACCAATCGTATGGAGTGCATAAGGTGCGGGGCCATAACACCTGCACAAGGCGGGGGCAACGCTGGATGATCGGGGAGGGAATCGCAAACCGATCTTAGGAAGGTCCGGTCGCGGTTGCTAAGGCCTCGCACAATCGCCGAACTTGTTCCTCGAGCACTACGAAGCGCTGGTATTCGCGGCCTTCAGCCGATCCCATCGACACACGCGGATTGCGGTACACCATGAGGCTTGGGACGGCACTCCGCAATCCCAGATGAATCTCCTTCACGCCCGTGCGCGCAACGAGGCTACGCGCGTTTTCAGGCTTGATGCCGCTGCCGGGCATCACGACAACCCTGCCGCCGGATTTTTGCACCAACTGCGCGATCGTTTTCTGGCCCTGCAGAGAAGCGGCTTCGCCTCCCGACGTAAGTACGCGGTCCACGCCTGCGCTGCACACGTCGTTGAGCGCGGCAAATAAGTCGGCCGTCATGTCGAACGCGCGATGGAAAGTAACGGAGAGAGGCCGCGCCAGATCTGCGAGCTGGCGGGTGCGCGTGACGTCGACATTTCCATGCAGGTTAAGGACGCCCAGGACCACTCCATTCGCTCCCAACTCCTTCGCGACAGCGATGTCACGCTGCATGATTTCGAATTCGTCGTCCTCGTAACAGAAGTCGCCGCCGCGTGGGCGGATCATGACATGGATCGGGAGAGAGACCGCAGACCGCGTGACTTCAATGAGTCCGGAGCTAGGAGTGACTCCGCCTTCGATCAAACTGCTGCATAGCTCGACGCGGGCCGCACCGCCTCGCTCTGCCGCGGCGGCAGAGGCTACGGAATCGACGCAGACCTCAACCAGCACCCGGGAATAGTTCGTCATGCGTTTCTATTCGATGCTCAGTTGTCTTTGGATTTGCTCGAGGGGAACGCCCTTGGTTTCGGGAACCATAGTTTTCACCCAAATGAGTTGGAGAACCATCATGCCGGCAAAGAACGAGAAAACGTGGCCGGGAGGAAAGGAGGCAACCATCCTGGGGAAGAGAGTGGTGAGCAAGGCCGCAAAGATCCAGTGCGTGAAACTGCCGAGCGTCTGGCCTTCGGCGCGGTGGCGATTAGGAAATATCTCCGAGATAAAGACCCAAATTACAGCGCCCTGGCCGATGGCGTGGGCGGCGATGAAGGCGAAGATACAGACCGGCACGATCGAGTAATGATTCGTGAAGAAGGCCCATGCGACAAGTCCGAGCGAAGTAATGTAGCCGAACGACCCGATATAAAGCAGGGTGCGGCGTCCGAGCCGGTCGATGAGCCAAAGACCGACAAAAGTGAAGACGAGATTGGTGAGGCCGATGCCGACGGATTGCAGCAGTGCAGCTTTTGCGCCGAGCCCTGTAAGCTCGAAGATGCGAGGCGCGAAGTACAGAATCGCGTTGATGCCGGAGAGTTGGTTAAAGAAGGCAATCAGGATGGCGAGCAGGATTGGTTTTCGCAGGCGCTTCGTCCAGAAACTTCCCGAAGATCCCTGCTGCGAAGACGCGGCGTAAATTTCATCTGCTTGAGCGGCGATCTCAGCTTTCGAAATGTTGGGTTCGATCCGCTGAAGAACTTCGAGGGCGGATTGCCGGTCGCCCTTTCGGCTGAGCAACCAGCGCGGGCTTTCGGGAAGGCCGAAGCAGAACAGCGCATAGAGCAACGAGGGAAATGCCGCCACGCCCAGCATCCAGCGCCAGGCGTTTTCACCGACACCAGCCAGCAACGCGTTCGAGACAAAAGCGATCAGAATGCCGAAAACAATGTTGAACTGGAACATCCCGGCCAATCGCCCGCGATGCTTGGCGGGAGCGATTTCGGAGATGTACATGGGAGCAACCACGGTTGAGATGCCGATACCCAATCCACCAATGACGCGCGCGACGATAAACATCGTGACGCTTGTCGCCAAGCCAGAAGCCACGGCGCCAATAAAGTAAAGAACGCCGATCCAGAGCAGCGTGGCTTTGCGTCCGAAATGATCCGCGGGCCATCCGCCGAGCAGGGAGCCGACCACAGTGCCGTATAGGGCCGACGCCATTGCAATGCCGTGCAGGCCCGGGCTGAGTCCCCAAAGGGCTTGAATTGTCTTTTCAGCGCCCGAAATGACGACTGTATCGAAGCCGAAAAGAAATCCGGCGAGTGCCGAGGTGAGCGACCAGAAGAAGATGCGACCGTTCATAGGTGGTGTGCCGGACTTCGGACTTCCGCCCTCAAATTTCTCATCAAAGGTTTTGACGGAGGTCTAGGTTCTGACATCGGAGTGTCGGCTACGTTCTGGGTCCGGGCTCAAGCGGATAGCCTTTCTCGCGCCAGTCGCGAATGCCGCCGTCCATCGAGATGACGTTGGTGTAACCCATCTTTTGCAGATTGTCGGCAGCGAGCGCGGAGCGGAAACCACCGCCGCAATAGAGGATCATTTCCGTGCCGAGTTCTGGCACGCGCTCTTCAATGTCGCGTTCAATGATGCCTTTTCCCAGATGGATTGCGCGGGGCAGGTGGTCGTTGGCGAATTCGCTTTCCTCGCGAACGTCGACGAGCACGAATTTGTCGCCACGATCCAGGCGCTTCTTCACCGCATCGACATTGGTTTCGCGCACTCGCGTTTTAGCGTCGTCGACAATTTTCAGAAAGCGTGGAGGATGCTGATGGGCCATTACGAACTCCTTTGTACCTTGTGAGAGACAGGCCAATGAAGCACCTGGTTGCGTCTGCCTCAATGCCCAACACATAGTACCAAGCCGAGGGCGGGCTTGCGACATTGGATTCAGCATGCGGTAGGGCGCTCGCTTCGATTAGCATGAACGCGTGCCAGCGAACGAACCCGCACGGAGGATCGGCTTGGCGCGCGCGCTGTCGAAGCTGGGATATTCTTCACGCTCGCGAGCCGAGGAACTGATTCGTTCCGGCCGTGTCCAGTTAAACGGGAAGGTGCGACGAGATCCTGAAGCACCGGTGCGATTGGAAAAAGATCATTTGCTGGTGGATGGGAACCTCGTCGAGCCGCCGAAAAAGATGTATCTCCTGATGAACAAGCCGCGAGCGATAGTAACCACGGCGTCCGACGAAAGAGATCGGGAGACGGTGTATTCGCTTTTGGAGAAGAGTGGAAAACCGCTGCCCTGGGTGGCCCCGGTCGGGCGATTGGATAAAGCCAGCGAGGGATTGCTGCTGCTGACGAACGACTCCGAGTGGGGCGCGCGAATAACCGCGCCTGAGAGTCATCTCGAGAAGATCTACCACGTACAGATCGATACGCTGGTGGACGGCAAGCTCATCCAGGCGTTGGCGAACGGCGTGGATTCGGACGGCGAACTGCTCAGAGCACGGAGGACTTCAGTACTTCGATCGGGAGAGAAGAATTGCTGGATTGAGATCATTCTTGACGAGGGCAAGAACCGGCAGATCCGCCGCATGCTGCAGGCTCTCGGAGTCGAAGTGCTAAGGCTCGTGCGGGTCGCGATCGGGCCGTTGTCTCTGGGGAAACTGGCGAAGGGCGCGTTTCGCGCCTTGACCGACGAAGAGAAGCGAATGTTGGATCGCGCGCTACGAGTAAGGAATGCATGAACGAACTGACTTTCCTTTCCGCTGTGGATATGGCGCAGAAGATTCGTGAGAAGAAGATCTCCCCGGTCGAATTGGCAGAAGCTCACCTCGCGAAAATCGAACGGCTGAACCCGAAACTGAATGCGTTCGTACAAGTGGACGCAGATCAGGTTCGCCGCGAAGCTCGTGCTGCGGAGGCGGAAGTGATGAAGGGCGACATTCTCGGGCCACTCCACGGCGTTCCTGTCAGCATCAAGAGTGCGTTGGACGTGGCGGGATTGCGATGCGAGGCGGGGACGCGCCTCCGTGCTGGACACATCGCGCCCCAAGATGCTCCGCTGGTCGCGCGTTTGCGCAACGCGGGCGCCATCATTCTCGGGGTTACGAATACTCCCGAACTCCTCATGGCCTGGGAGACCGATAACCTGCTCTACGGCCGCACGAATAGCCCGTGGGATCTCGAGCGCACTCCTGGAGGATCCAGTGGCGGCGAAGCAGCGGCGATTTCCGCGGGAATGTCGGCGGGTGGAGTGGGCAGCGATGGCGGGGGATCGATCCGCGTGCCCGCGCACTTTAGCGGAATTTGTGGGCTCAAGCCTACTCCTGGCCGCATTCCTTCGACCGGGCACTTTCCCGCGTCGGGTGGTCCGTTTGCCCTGATCGGCGTTGTCGGACCAATGGCGCGAACCGTAGCGGATCTGAAGGCGTTCTTCGAAGTGATGCAGGGACCGGACGACGGCGATACATGCGCCGCACCGGTACCGTTGCGCTGGCCGAGCGACCCGGAAGCGAGGAAATTGCGCATCGGATATTTCGAAGACGATGGCCGCACGCCGGTCACGCCAGAGACACGCGCAGCCGTGAGAACGGCTGCAAACGCCCTGCGCAACGCTGGGTTTGAGGTCGAGCCATTCCGCCCGGAAGGTCTCGAACGAGCACGCTTGCTGTGGAAGAAATTTTTCGTCGTGGCGGGGGGGATGCTGATCAGACCTATGTTTTGTGGACGCGAACACGATCTGAGTCCAATCCTGAAGCAGTTTCTAGACTGCTCCGCAGAGGAACTGCCGCTCGACGGAGAAACTCTACTCGGGGCGTGGATCAGCCGCGATGTATTGCGGACGCAGTTCCTGGGACAGATGCGGAAGTATCCAATTCTGCTGTGCCCGGCGGCTGCAATCCCGGCATTCCGTCATGGGGAGCGCAGTTGGAGCGCCGATGGCAAGACGGTAGAGTACCTCGACGCGTGGAGCTACACCGAGTGGTTCAATCTGTTGGGGAATCCAGCAGCGGTCGTTCCAGTAAGTTATTCCGCAGAAGGATTGCCGATTGGCGTTCAGATCATTGGGCGCCCATGGGAAGAGGAGCAAGTGTTGGCGGTGGCGAACGCGCTCGAGATGGAATGCAAAGCGTGGAAAATTCCACCGATCAGCTAGAAAATCTGCCGCAATTCTTCGCTAGTATTTTTGTATTATTCCGCCTGCTCTCGGGCCTTGTATAACCTTATCTGCGCGGGATTTCGGTCGCTGTGGACCGATTTTCTCTCGCCCAATTCAACATAGCGTCGAATGCAGGAAATGCCTAAATCTGGGGGATTTGTCGGCCGGGCTTTGTCTTTGCTGGTGCTCTTTCTCGTTATTTCGGCCGCATACCTGTACACGTTTCCGCAACCTAACATTTCCTACGCGGGTGTAGTGCTTCTGCACGCGTTGGCAGGGGTGTTGGTCGCAATATTACTGATCCCGGCCTTTGTTCGCCTGATGAGCAAGGGAAGTCTCACATCGCGTTTTGGTTGGCTGCTGATTGCGGCGGGAGCGGTTCTGGGGCTCATCCTGATCAAGACCGGGACCTCACGAACTGAGTGGAATAAGCTCTATCTACATATCCTTATTTCTCTCGCAGGCGTCGGGCTGCTGATTGCCGGATGGCTGGGTGGGCGCGAATCCGCCGATCCGGCGCCGGGTAAGAGGATGGTAGCGGGCGCGGCGCGCGCGGCGATTTGCCTGGCAGTTCTGGCGGGAGTCGGTTACGGCGCGCGTTATGTGCGTGAAAGTTGGCAAACTCGCGGACGCATTCAGAATCCCACGATGCCTCCGGAAAATATGAATGGAGAAGGGGACGGCCCCGAGGGCGCGTTCTTTCCGAGTTCAGCGCAGGTTTACGGCAAGCAGAAAATTCCCAGCAAGTTTTTCATGGAATCCGACTCCTGCAAGCGCTGCCACGAAGATATCTACAATCAGTGGTTCAGTTCGGCGCACCATTTTTCGTCGTTCAACAATCAGTGGTACCGCAAGTCGATCGAATATATGCAGGACACCATCGGAACCAAACCGTCGAAATGGTGCGGCGGGTGCCATGATCCTGCTGTGCTCTACGCTGGACTGATGGACACGCCGATCAAGCAGATCGTGCACCGGCCAGAAGCGCAGGCCGGGCTGGGCTGCATGATGTGTCACTCGATCGCCGATGTGAAGAGCACGATGGGGCAGGGAGACTTTTATCTGGAGTATCCCAAGTTGCATGAACTCGCGGCGACGAAAAACCCCGTGGCTCGGGCATTCCATGATTTCCTGATTAAGCTGAATCCAGAGCCGCACCGGCGCGTTTTCCTCAAGCCCTTCATGCGCGATCAGACGGCAGAGTTCTGCTCGTCCTGCCACAAAGTACATCTTGACGTTCCGGTCAATAACTACCGCTGGTTCCGTGGCTTCAACGAATACGACAACTGGCAGGCAAGCGGAGTGTCCGGGCAGGGCGCGCGGTCGTTCTACTATCCGCCGAAGCCGCAGCAGTGCGCCGATTGCCACATGCCCGCGGAGTCTTCGAAGGATGCAGGAAATATCAACGGATTTGTCCACTCGCATCGTTTTCCAGGAGCGAATACGGCGGTTCCAACCGCGAACGAAGACGCGCGTCAGCTTAAGCTGACCGAAGATTTCCTGAAGAGTGGCGCGCTGACGGTCGATATCTTCGCACTGTCTCCGGCGCAGGCTCCCCTGAAGCCCGGCGCGACGACGCAGTCGGAACTCTCGACCACGTTTGCGGTCGGAGAAGAAGCCGAGAGCAAAATGACCGCCGACACCGGGGGCGAAGTTGCTCCCGTGACGGCGCCGTTGAACCTGGTGCAGCCGGCCGTGCGCCGCGGCGATACGGTTCGCGTGGATGTCGTCGTGCGCACAAAGAAAGTTGGGCACTTCTTTCCCGGCGGAACGGTAGATGCGTACGATACGTGGCTCGAATTGAAGGGGACCGACGACAAGGGGCAGATCGTTTTCTGGAGCGGGATGGTCGAGGACAATGGCCACGGTCCCGTGGAAAAGGGAGCACACTTTTACCGGTCGTTGCAGATCGACGCGCACGGCAATCCCATCAACAAGCGCAACGCCTGGGCGACGCGGGCCGTTGTATATGTAAGACTCATTCCTCCAGGCGCAGCCGATACCGTGCACTACCGCATTCTGATTCCTCAAAATGCTGGCAACAAGATCACGCTGCACGCGCGGCTTTGCTACCGGAAATTTTCGTGGTACGGAACGCAGGAAGCATTCGCAGGAATCCCCGATCCGACGAAGCCGAACGCGGTTGCTCCCGATTACGACGACCGTCCGACGTTGTTTACCGCATCTCTGAACGGAGTTTCAGCGAAGGAAGAAAAGATACCTGATCTGCCGATCGTCGCACTCGCCGAGAACGAAGTTACGCTTCCGGTTGTCGCGCACAATGCGGTGATGCCTGCGCCGAAGACCATTGTGCGAAAGGAAGAATGGCAACGTTGGAACGATTACGGAATCGGATTGTTTTTGCAGGGAGATCTGAAAGATGCGGCCGCCGCCTTCCAGAAAGTGACCGAGGCGGATCCGAATAATCCAGATGGTTGGGTAAACATCGGTCGTTGCGCGGTGCAGGAAGGCGACATGGCCCGCGCCCGCACAGTGCTGGAGAAGGCTCTGGCCCTTTCCCCGAATCTGGCGCGCGCGAATTTCTTCTACGCCAAAGTCCTACGCGCAGACGGGAACTATGAGGGGGCGGCGTCGCGATTGCGGATTGTGCTCGCGCAATATCCGCGTGACCGCGTGGCGATCAATGACCTCGGGCGAATTCTTTTCTTGCAGCGGAAATATGACGAGGCAGTGAAGACTTTACAATCCGTGCTCGTGATCGATCCCGAAGACCTGCAGGCGCATTACAACCTGATGCTGTGCTACAACGGCCTCGGCCAGGAAAAGTTGGCCAAGGAGCACCAGGAGCGGTACATGCGGTTCAAGGCGGACGAGTCGTCGCAGGCGATTACGGGACCCTACCGCCAGATCCATAGCGAAGACAATAATGAGCGGCAGGCGGTACACGAGCACGTTTCGGTGGCGCTGCCAGCGGTCAGCTCGAAACATGTTGGGACAGCCGTTTCGGTCGTTCAGTCAGGTACCTCCAAGGTAGCATCCGCCGGGGCCTCCAGATAAATGTTCAGTACAAACGGAAGCCTCACCACAGAGCCACGGAGGCACAGAGAACGCCAAGGAAATTGTTCTTCGGGGTCCCTCTGTGTCTCTGTGACTCTGTGGTTCGTCGTTTGCTGGCTTGCGACGACGAGCTCGGCCCAGCAGATTCATTTCCGCGACATTACCGCGCGGGCGGGAATTCACTTCACGCACAATAACGGGGCGTTCGGGAAGAAATGGCTGCCGGAGACGATGGGGCCGGGCTGCGCTTTCATCGATTACGACAACGATGGCTATCCTGACATCATTCTTGTGAACGGAGATGATTTTCCGGGGCACCCACATGCTGGCGCGACCACGCTGAAGCTTTATCACAACAACGGCAACGGCACGTTTGCAGACGTTACGCGAAAAGCCGGTCTTGCGATACCGATGTTTGGATTTGGAGTGGCTGTGGGAGACTACGATAACGACGGCTTTGACGACATCTTTGTCAGCGCACTCGGCCAGAGCCATCTTTTTCACAACAACGGTAATGGTACCTTCACTGACGCCACGAAGACCGCAGGACTGTGGGGGCCGAGCGAGTTCTCGACCAGCGCAGCCTGGGTCGACTACGACCGCGACGGCAAACTCGATCTGGTCGTCGCCAATTATGTGCAGTGGAGCGAGCAGGGCGATCTTTACTGTACGCTCGACGGGTCGCACAAGTCCTACTGCACTCCGGAGTCGTACAAGGGAACATCGGTGCGCTTGTGGCACAACCTGGGCGGCAGCAAGTTTGAAGACGCTACACAGAAATCCGGAATGGGTGATCCGACTTCGAAGAGTCTCGGGATAACAGTTCTCGACTACAACGGCGATGGCTGGCCCGACATCGTGATTGCCAACGACACGCAGCCCAATAAACTTTACCTCAATAAACAGAACGGAACCTTTGAGGAGCGAGGGGTCGCGGCGGGCATCGGATTCAGCGAAGACGGCATTGCGCGCGCCGGGATGGGCGCCGACGCCGCCGACTACGACCGCAGCGGACATGCCAGCATCATCATCAGCAACTTCGCCAACCAGATGGTATCGCTCTACCACAACGAGGGAAATGGGTTGTTCGTCGACGAGGCGCCGCAGTCTGAAGTGGGTCGGGCAAGTCTCGTGACGCTGGGGTTCGCATGCTTTTTCTTCGATTACGACAATGACGGCTGGCAGGATATTTTCGTCGCCGATGGGCACATTGAAGATCAGATCGAGCGCGTGCAGAAACGGGTGACCTACGCCGAACCTCCGCACTTGTTCCGCAATCTTGGTGGGGGAAAGTTCGCAGAAGTCACAACGCAGATGGGGAGCGTCTTCGCGGCACCGAAAGTGGCGAGGGCCGCGGCATATGGCGACATCGATAACGACGGGTACCTCGACGTTCTGCTCACAACGAACGCAGGTCCTGCGTATTTGTTCCATAACGAGGGCGGAACGAATCACAGCCTGCGCGTGAAGTTGATAGGCACGAGATCAAACCGCGACGGGATTGGCGCGGTGGTTCGCGTAACCGCGGGCGGCGACAAGCAGTGGAAGATGCTGCGCTCGGGATCGAGTTACCTAGCGCAAAGCGAACTTGTACTGACCTTTGGTTTGGGCGCGCTGACGAAGGCAGATAGCGTTGAAATCCAGTGGCCCAGCGGGCAGGTGGATAAGCTCTCGAACGTCGATGCCGGCCAGACTGTCACCGTGCAGGAAGGGAAGGGCGTGGTCGGCAAACGGGCATACACGTCCAAGAAGGCAGAGACCACAAAGGGCACGAAGGTACACGAAGGAAAGGCGGATATTGCGTTTAATCGACTTCCTTTGTGATCCTTCGTGTCCTTTGTGGTTAAATTCCTGTGATGACTTTTCGAATTTCTGCCGGCATCCTTGGCACGCTTCTCGCCGCCCTCGGTCTGTTGTCTTCGGATCCGAAAGCGAACCCCATCGAGGCTGCGCGCTTGAATAACCTCGGCGTCGCCTACATGAACCAGCAGCTTTTCGAGAAGGGGCTGAAGGAGTTCCAGCAGGCTTCCGATTCCGATCCCAAACTGGCGATCGCGCGGCTCAACGTTGGCGTCGCGTACCTGAACCTGCAGAAGGTGGATGAAGCCAAGGCGTCTTTGGAAGCCGCGCTGAAGCAGGATCCGAAGAGTCCGAACGCGTGGTATAGCCTAGGAATGCTGGCGAAGAATACGGGTGATTCGCCGGCAGCGATCGATGCGTTCAAGCGCGTCATCGAGATCGATGCAAACGATGCCGACACCTGGTATTTTCTGGGCACAGCATATGCGCAGGCCAAACAGTTTCCGCAGGCCATTGAAGCCTTCAAGCACGCGCTGCAACTCAATCCTATTCATGCCTCGGGCGAATTCGGACTGTCGCGCGCGTACCAACAATCCGGCGACACCGAGCATGCCCGCGAGCATCTGAAGAAATTCCAGTACCTCACGCAAAACAAAATCAGCACGCCGATGAGCCTGGCTTATGGAGAGCAAGGACAGTACTCGCGTGCGGTGGAATCGCCATCGGCGGTGTTGAAGGCGCCGGCGCCGATCAAAGTGCGGTTTGTGGATGTGACGAAGGAGGCGGGGCTGGCCTTTAATCCTGTGCCTTCGACCGTGGAACCATACAAGGGTTTTCCAAATTATCTTGGCAGTGGTGCATGTTTCTTCGATTACGACAACGACGGCAAGCTTGATCTTTTGGTCGTTAATAATGGCACGCAGGGTGGAATGGCGCTATATCACAACGTGGGCAGCGGAAAGTTTGAGGACGCGACCAAGAAACTTTTCTCAGGGGCAATAGTCGACCCGAAGTTTGACGGGCCCGGCGGTATCGGTTGCACTGTTGGGGACTACGACAATGACGGCTTTGCGGACATAGCGATCACCTCCAGATTGGGGATCATGGGTTTTCACAATGAAAGAAACGGGACCTTCAAACCAGGCGCCGGCTTTGGCAGCGCGGGGACTTCCGGAGGCATTGGATCTGGAAGCAGTGCCGGAGCCTCAGCGGGCAGGAAAGAACAAGTGCAAGCGCCTCCTGTCGAGATAACGCGAGGAACCGCCCATCCTCCCAGCCTCTTATATCCTGCGGGGCCCGTTGGGATTAGCTTCATTGATTACGACCACGATGGCGACCTCGACGCGTACGTCACTCAGTCTGTCTTGGCAGAGCAAGGGCCCGACGGAAAGAAACTCGTTGAGGACGGTACGATGGGTCACAGCGCCCTCTTGAGAAACAATGGCGATGGGACCTTTACCGATGTCACGGAATTGACCGGGCTCGCTGGGTCTCTGCGCAGCGTCGGGGCTATGGGCACGGACTTCAATAATGACCGAGCGGTGGATATCCTGATCAGCGGTGGAGAAAAGGTTCGCCTGTTTGAGAATCAGCGGGAAGGCAAATTTCGTGATCGAAGCGACCTGACTTCGTCCATGCCGAGCAGGACCAATGGCGTCGCGGTCCTCGACTTTGACCACGACGGCTGGATGGATTTCGTATTCACTCAAATGGATGCTCCTGGTCTAACGCTTTGGCGAAACAACCATGGCAAGAGCTTCGAGCAAATAGACCTGCCCGAGACCAACTGGGTCCGAGCCTACGGCCTGGCGGCATTCGATTATGACAACGACGGCTGGGTGGACCTCGTCGCCGTTGGCGAGACGAAAGATGGCAAGGGCGAGGTACGGCTGTTCCGCAACCTCGGGCCTGACGGCTTCAAGGACGTCACTGCCGACGTTGGCCTCGACAAGATTCAGCTGAAAGATCCGCGCGCGATCATCACCGGGGACTACGACGGCGACGGGGCGACTGACCTGCTCATTACGCAGAATCACGGGCCGGCCGTGCTGCTGCGCAATGAAGGCGGCAATCAGAATCACTGGCTGCGGCTCTCGCTCAAGGGGCTGGCCGACAACAAATCCGCGATCGGTACCAAGGTTGAGGTTTTTGCGGGAGGGAACCGGCAGAAGTTTGAGATTGCGGGATCGAACGGCTACCTGGGACAGAACTCCACCGACATCGTTGTGGGCCTGGGTGATTCCAAAGAAGCGGACATCGTGCGCATGCTGTGGCCGACGGGCGTGTTGGAAGACGAAATTCAGGTGGCGGGCGACAAGCAGCAGAATTTCCTGGAGATCGACCGCCGCGGCAGTTCGTGTCCGACGCTGTTCGTGTGGAACGGCGAGCGCTATGAATTTGTCGCGGATATGCTGGGCGCGGGCGTCGTCGGACACTGGGTCGGGCCGAACCAGCGCGACGTTCCGAGGCCGGTGGAGTTCATCAAGATTCCGCGCGACGCGATTCGGGAGAGGGAGATCCCCGTCTCACAGAGTGCTTGTCATCCTGAGCGAAGCGAAGGATCTATGTACTCTCCCGCCAGTTGCATGGATCCTTCGCCGCTAAAGGCTGCGGCTCAGGATGACAAGGCCCCGGGCAGCTCAGCGAAGACTATCAGCTTCCGATTCATGGAGCCGCTGGAAGAGGCCGTTTACCTCGATCAGGTGCGGTTGCTGGCGATCGATCATCCGACGGATACAGACGTTTACCCGAACGAATATTTTGCGTCGAACCCGCCGTATCCGCCGTTCAAGGTTGTGGTGAGCAGCAACAAAGATGCGCGTCCGCCTGCCGGAGCCTGGGACGACCATGGCCACGACGTTCTGCCGGATTTGCTGGCGCATCGCTATTTTGGCGATTTCGCGCTGACGCAGTTTCAGGGGTTCGCCAAGCCGCACAGCCTGACGCTCGACCTGGGCGAGGCTTACCGCGGTGGGCCGCTATGGCTGCTGCTGCATGGTGAGGTCGAATATTTTTCGGCGAACAGTATGTATGCGGCGTCGCAGGCGGGAGTGGAAGCGATCTCGCCGTATGTGGAGGCGCTCGGTCAAGATGGCAAGTGGAAACGCGTGATCGACGATATGGGATTCCCGGCGGGTGGCCCGCGCACGATGACGGCCGATCTCAGCGGAAAGCTGCCGGTGGGGACGCGGAAGATCCGGATCACGACTAACCTACAGGTCTATTGGGACAGCATTATGATTGACCGCACGGAGCAAGTAGCGCCGCTGTCTCGGCGGCTGTCTGGCGGGCGTCTCGCCCGGAGCGCCGGAGAGCACAGGGAAATCGTAGAGTTTCGTGGAGATGTGGGCGGCGTGGGCGGGACGCCCACGCTACAGCCGGCGGGGCGCTGGCGCTACGGTTACTCCGTTACGTCCGTTCCTCTGGTTCATGCCGATCTGGAGTTCCATGGCTACCCGTTGAAGATTGAGGGCAAGCCTGCGGGCAACGTGCAGTACATCTATGAAAAGGTCAGTGCGACTGGGCCGTACACGCGCCCGGCAGGTTCTTATACGCGCTACGGGGATGTGCTGCCACTGCTCACTGCGACGGACGACAAACTCGCTGTGTTTGGTTCGGGCGATGAAGTGCGCCTCGACTTTGATCCGTCGCATCTGCCCGCGCTTCCCGAGGGCTGGGTGCGCGATTATTTCTTCGCGGCCAACGGTTACGAGAAAGACATGGACTTTTATGCGGCGGAGGGGAACTACGTCGCGCCGCTGCCATTTCTCAGTATGGGAGAGTATCCGTACGCACCGAAGAAGTCGTTCCCGCTCGACGACGCGCACTTGAAGTATCTGCTCGAATACAACACTCGCAGCATGTCGGGCAACGAGCAGCGTGGATACTGGTTCGACTACGGCGAGTCACGCTGACGTGATCGCCGTAGAGTCCTCAGATAATGTCACCTGGAAACTCGTGAAATGGGCTTGAGGAACTGCGCGTCGCTTTCGCTGCTCGCAACCTCGAAGATCTTATCCACCGCAATGCCTCTGTTCGCGCCTCGTCAGGTCCTTCGGAGAGCTTTCGATCTCCTCAGGATGACATCGCCTGAGAGGGGAACGAGGATGCGGCGTTATAGAAACGTTTTAATATTGACAGTTTCGCCCCTTCCATAATCCAATAGCCGGGCCCATGGAAAATACTACCGCGTCGTCCTCTGCGCCCCGGCTCCGCCGCACGCTCACCCTTTGGGACCTCATCCTTTACGGCATCATCGTCATTCAGCCTGTGGCGCCGATGTCAGTGTTTGGCGTTCTCAGTGACAGCGGCCATGGCCACGTCGTTACTACGCTCCTGATCGCCATGGTGGCGATGCTGTTCACGGCGTTCAGCTACGGCCGCATGGCGCGAGCGTATCCCAGCGCGGGCTCCGCGTTCACCTATGTGGGGCAGGAAATTAATCCGGCACTCGGCTATGTCACGGGTTGGAGCATGGTGATGGACTACATCCTCAACCCGATGATCTGCATTATCTGGTGCAGCCAGCAGGCGTTCGTGTTTGCGCCGGGGATTCCGTACTGGGCCTGGGCAATGTTTTTTGGAGCGGTGTTTACATTCCTGAACCTGCAGGGAATCAAGACCTCGGCGCGCGTGAATACCCTGCTGGCAGCGGGAATGGGCGCCGTGGTCGCGGTCTTCTTTATGGTCGCTATTCGGTACATCATGGGAAATCCGCATGACGGAGCGTCGTTCTTTACCCGTCCTTTTTATGATCCTCAGCTTTGGAACACGAAGGCCGTGTTGGGCGCGACTTCCATTGCGGTGCTGAGCTATATCGGCTTCGACGGCATCTCTACGCTTTCGGAAGAAGCAGAGAACCCGCGGCGTAACATCCTGCTGGCCACGGTGCTGACGTGTTTTGTGATTGGAATACTGTCCGCTCTTGAAGTTTATGCGGCGCAATTGATTTGGCCCGCCACGCAGCCCTTTCCGAATAGCGACACGGCCTTCACGTTCGTCGCGGGCCGCGCCTGGAAGCCGATGTTCGCGATTGTGGGCTTCACGCTCCTGGTGGCGAACTTCGGTTCCGGCATGGGAGCGCAGATCGGCGCGGCGCGTCTCCTTTATGGCATGGGACGAAGCAAGGCGCTGCCGCAGTCTTTCTTCGGCAAGGTCGATGCCAAGCGGCACGTCCCCCGCAACAACGTGCTGTTCGTCGGGGCGATCGCGCTGGTTGGCGCCCTACTCGTGAGCTTTGGCTTGTTCAGTTATGGGCTGGGCGCAGAGATGCTCAACTTTGGAGCGCTCATCGCTTTCATGGGAGTCAATCTCGCGGCGTTTGTGCGCTATTACGTGCGCGAGGGCAAACACAACGGCGTGCCTCCGCTGGTGCTGACGGCGCTGGTCATCGCTCTTGTCCTCTGGCCAAGTTCGAGTTGGGCGCTGCTGGTTGCCGCGGGGATTGCATTGGCGGTCCTTGCCGTATGGACGCCACCGCTTGCCGGCTTTACGATCTGTTTCTTTCTCTGGAAGAACCTGAGTTGGAAAGCCTGGATCGTTGGCGGAATCTGGATGGCGGTTGGCATCGCGTTTGGAGCCTGGAAAACGCAAGGCTTCCGCGGTGACCTGGTGAACTTCGACCTGCCACCAGAGGGAGAGTAGCAGTCGTGTAATTCGATTTCAGGAGCACTTCGGATGCTAGGTTCCACCAACATTGTCGCGTTTGTTCCCACCCGGGATGCTGCCAAGGCGCGAACATTTTACGAGGGAGTGCTTGGTCTGCGCTTTGTGAAAGATGATGGTTTCGCGATGGTGCTGGATGCGAACGGAATCATGATCCGGGTTGCAAAAGTGGGCAACGATTTCGCGCCGGCGCAGTTCACGATTCTCGGCTGGCAGGTCTCGGGGATCGAAGACGTGGTACGGGAGTTGCGGGAGAAGGGTGTCCAGTTCGAGATCTTCGGATTCTTCAAGCAGGACGAACTCGGAATCTGGACCGCGCCGACTGGGGATAAGGTGGCGTGGTTCAAGGATCCGGATGGCAATGTCCTGTCAGTGTCTCAGCACGTCTAAGAATTGTGGGACTTGGTAATCGGGGAATTGGAATGTCAAAAAACTTGAGACCACAAATTGTGATCTCAAGTTTTTGGTTTCAGATGATTCAAGTACCCGATTTCGCAATGCCCACATTGTCTTACTCCACGTTCCAACCGCTGACTTCCACTGCAGCCTTGGCCGTGCCTAATTCGCTGGCGCGGTAGGTTGCGCTGACTTCGCGCTTCTCGCCCGGCATCAGCGAAATGTAGTTGTCTTCCCAGACTACTGGGAGAATCTCTTCTCCTTTTTCGCCCTTGTTGACTTTCAGCCGGACAAAGAACGCCAGACTTTTGCTCGGGTTTTCAAGCGTGACGCGGGTGATTTCTTCCTCGCCTTTGTGCTCACTGCGGTCGGTCACTTTCAATTTGACCTTCGGCAACTGCGAGATTGCGGTGAAGTCGGCGAATTGAGCCGTGGGAGTCATCCACCAGGTGCTCTTTGCCCAATCGATTGTCTCCGGTTTCGTCGAGAGCCAGTAGAAGTTCGAGCCGACCTGTTTCCCGGCGGAGTCTTCCAGCTTAAGAAGAAGGAAGTAGGTATTGCTCAAGCCGGAGACATCGGGCAACGTGAAGATTTTCTTCGTGCTGTCAGCCGGGGCATCGAGTTTGTTGTCTTGCGAGAATTTCTCGGTCGCGTCGAGGTTGTAGATCTTGGTGATCAGCTTGAGTCCCTTGGCATCTTCATATTGGCTGCTGACAAGCCAGATCGAATGGTCGTCGTAGCCATAGATAGGATGCAGCGGTTCGATAGCGCGCTTGGCGCCGAAATATCCGCCGCCGGGACGCAGGTAATAGTCGTAGAGGTGCCAGATCATGGAAGGCCATGCGTTGTTGAGCATCCACTGAATCACGCCGGTCGATTGATATTTGTTGCGGCTGTAGGCCTCGTACATGGCGCGTACGCCTTCATAGGTCTGCATCTGAGACTTGATGGCAAAGTCTTCCACGTTGTCGGATTTGCCGTAGCGGTTGGTGAGCGCGTCGGTGAAGACGCCGATGGTTTTGAATTCGCCGCCGCCCGCGTGATAGTTCCAGAAATCGTCGATCGGCCACATGTGATCTTTGCCGACCATCGCCCGGATGCTCTCGACTGGAGGAACGGCCGGCCCCATGCTGGTTTCGCGTGTTGAAGCCATATCCGCCGCCGCAGCCGCCGGGATTGCATAACTTGCGGCCAGGTTGGCCTTCTGGCGTGTCGACCTCCCAATAACTCGGCGCGACGTATTCGTACGGACCGCTCATTTTCACGCCGCTGTCGCCGGTGACGCTGGTCTTTTTTCCCGTGGCCGAGGAGACGACCGGATTCGGCCAGAACAGATCTTTTTCGACGTCGAGATACATCTGCTCGACGTCCGGCGGCGGAGCGTTGTCGCTGCCGTTCAGCCACATGACGATGCTGGGATGGCTGCGCAGGCGGTAGATCTGGTCGCGCAGGGATTGCTTCGCGATTTCAAAGTCCTCGGGCTTCCAGCGCGGCCAGCGCTCCCAGAAATCGCAGCAGCACCATCCGGCCATCACCAGAATTCCCTGGCGGTCGGCCATGTCGAAGAATTCCTGCGGTTCGAGCTTGCCTTCCAAGTCGAATGGTGTTGAGTCCCATGTCGCGGACGTAGCGGAATTCGTCCTGCATGCGCTGCGAGTTTTCGCGCAGCATCAGGTCGGGAGTCCAACCGCCGCCGCGAATCAGAATGTTCTTGCCGTTGATGGTGAAAGCTCGTCCGCCGACGGAGTTGACTTTGGAGGTGATCTCGCGGATGCCGAACTCCGAGTGTGTAGAGCCTCTTTGACCTGCACCGGCGGTATCAAATCAAGGACCAGCTTGTAGAGATTCGGCTTGCCCATCTGCGTTGGCCACCAGAGCCGCGGGTTCGCGAAGATGAGTTGCGGGAATTTGTCGGGCGTGAAGGTCACGTCTTTGGATTCGTTCGGCGGCGAGTTCGAAATTCTGCTCGAACTTCGCGTTTTCGATATCGCCGCTTGCAGGCTGCCCTTCACGGGCTGCGCGGTTCCGTTCTTGAGTTGAGCGGTGACGGTGAGTTGCGCGCTGTCGTTGGCCGGAGAACTTACCTTCGAAACAACAGTCGGATAGCGCAGCGCGACGGAACCGCTGGTGGTGAGATAAACCTCACGCCACAGGCCCATATTCTTGTCGGGTGGCGCGGGATTCCAGTCCACGAAAGTGATGGCAAGATCGTGATCGGTGGGAGAGAAAATCTGGACAGCGAGAACGTTCTCGCGCTCCGGGCTTGGCCGCTTCGGTAACGTTAAATTCGTAGGTCCGCCAGGCTCCGGCAACGTCTCTCCGAATTGGCGATCTGCTTTCCGTTGAGCCAGATGTTCGCGCGATAGTTAATGCCATTGAACTTCAGCCAGACCGTCTTGCCCTTGTACGACTCGGGTACGGCGAATTGCTTGCGATACCACCATGAGACGGCGAACGGACTGTCGGGTGCCATCGGGATGTTGGAGAAATTCCCTCCGATGGGATAGTTCATGCCAGGGAAGTCGCGCAGGTTCATGCCGAACAGGGGATCGGGGAAGGTCTTGTCCTTAACCAACGCAGCCACCACGGTGGTGGGCACGGTCGCCTGATGCCATCCTTGGGGAGCGAACTGGGGCGTCGAAATCACTTCGCCTTTAGCTTCCACTTTCGCTGAAGTTTGGAGGGACCAGCCGTCCCGCAAGGCGAGTTCGGGTTCGGCGGAGTGCTTCCCTTGGGCGGTATCTTGAGCGAAGAGAGATGAAGCTGCGAGGAATTGAGCCAGAATGAGGAAGGTAATTGCCAGCCGCTTGCTTAAGTTCATGACGCTCCTATCGAAGGGGGTTGGGGCTCACGATCGATCCGGGGCAAGAATCAGAAAAAATGTCCCGGAGAATGGATAACATTTATATTAATACGTTTCAATAGCGGAGTTTCGCAAGAGCTTGAGTTCTGGCGACTCGATCACTGCGCGCACGCGCCAGCCAACCTGGGGCAATTTGTCGGTCGGGTTTGGAGCGCGTCCTTGAAGCAGGAGAATCGTGGCTAGTTTATAATTGAGAATTCGCCTCTCTACTCTGGAGTCATAAGACAATGATTCGATTTCTGCAAAAATCCGGGCAGACCACGAAGTATGTTCTGGGCGGGCTGCTCCTGATCATTTGTGCTTCGATGGTGATTACGCTTGTACCCGGCGGCCTTGGCGGGGACGTATTCACCAACACGCCCGGGCAGGGCGTGATCGCGAAGGTGGCTGGCGGGGACATCACCGCCGACGAGGTGCGCACGACCGCCCGGCAGATGGCACAGCAGGAAGCACAGCGTTATGGGCAGATGGCGGCGCAGTTGATGCCCTACCTGATCCAGCAGGAGACCACGCGCGCGGTCGACCAGTTGATTAATCGCCAGGCCTTGTTGAGCGAGGCGACCCGGATGGGACTCCGAGTAACCCCGGCAGAAATAAGGGACGAACTGCAGCACGGTCGCTACGCGGCAACCTTCTTCCCCGGCGGGAATTTCATCGGCCAGGTGGAATACGAAGATCTGCTGCAGCGAAACAACCTGACGCCTACCAAGTGGGAGCAGACGGTGGGCGATGAAATCCTGATCTCCAAGCTGCAGGCGCTGATTTCCGGAAGCGCCACGGTGAGCGATGCGGAAATTCACGACTTGTTCGTCAAGCAGAATTCAAAAGTTAAGTTCGAATACGCAGTCCTGAAGCAGGACGATTTGCGCAAGGGACTGCATCCGACGGACGAGGAACTGAAGGCGTTCTACGAGAGTCATAAGGCGAGCTATGCCAATTCCGTCCCGGAAAAGCGCAAGGTCAAGTACGTTCTTGTCGAAACAGGGAAGGCCGAGGCTGGGGTCCAGATCACGCAGGATGATTTGAGGTCCTACTACGATCAGCATCGCGATCAATACAGAGTTCCCGAGCAGGTAAAGGTCAGCCATATTCTGATCAAAACGCCGCTGCCGGGACCCGACGGCAAGGTGGATGACAAAGGCGTGGCGGAGGCGCAGCGTCGCGCCGAAGATCTGCTCAAGCAGCTGAAGGCGGGTGCCAAACTGGAAGATCTGGCGAAGAAGTATTCCGAAGATCCGGGCAGCGCGAAACAGAGCGGATCACTGGGTTGGATCGGCAAAGGTCAGACGGTCCCTGAGTTTGAAAAGACTGCGTTCTCGCTTCCCAAGGGACAGATCAGCGGCCTGGTGAAGAGCAGCTATGGCTTTCACATTATTCGCGTCGACGACAAGCAGGAAGCGCATGTGAAGACCCTGGACGAAGTGAAGGCCGAGATTGAGCCGGTCCTGAAGCACCAAAAAGGACAGGAGATCGCTCAGAAGAAGGCCGAAGCGCTGCTTAAGCAGGCTCGAGAGCAGGGTATCGATGCGGCTGCGGCGGCGCAAGGTATTCCTGTGATTAATTCGGATTTCTTCGGGCGCAAAGACATGCTGCCCGGACTGGGACCCGCGACGCAGTTTATGGACGCCGTGTTTAGTGTAGCCGAGAAGTCTCCGCCGGATGTGGCTTCGGCTTCGCAGGGCATCGTGGTTTTTCAGTTGCTGGCAGTGAAACCGGCCGCGACGCCCACGCTTGAGGAGATTCGCAGCAAGGTTGAGGAAGAATTCAAGAATGAGCGCTCCTCGACTATGCTGACGCAGAAAATCCAGGAACTCTCGGACCGGGCGAAGGCCGCACATGATTTGAAGCGGGCAGCGAAAGAGCTGGGCGCCACGGTCAAGACCAGCGACTTCGTTTTGCCGGACGGACAAGTGCCCGATGTCGGTTCGATGTCAGGACAGGCTGCGGTGGCGTTTACCATGAAGCCGGGGGAGATCAGCGGCCCGATTAACAGCGGTGCGGATGCGGTTGTGCTCGCGGTGCTCGAGAACCAGCAGCCGACCGATGCGGACTATGCCGCGAAGCGCGATCAGATTCGCGATCAGTTGCTGCAGCAGAAGCAACAGGAGCGTTTCGTTCTTTTCGTCTCGAGCCTGGTTGAGGACATGACGCGATCGGGAAAGATCAAACGGAACGAACAAGAGATCAAGTTACTGGGTCGCAATGGCGGCGAGCCGGGAATGTAGCGGCGCGACATGTCCTTTCCGCGCGCTGCAGGCATCTTGTTGCATCCCACGTCGTTGCCTTCACGCGGCGGTGTTGGTGATTTAGGGCCGGCCGCTTACCAGTTTGCGGACTTTCTGGCGTCTGCCTGCCAGGGGCTATGGCAGGTTTTGCCACTCGGCCCCTTGGGCTACGGAAATTCGCCTTATTCCTCTACGTCTGCCTTTGCTGGAAATCCACTCCTGATTAGTCTCGAACGCCTCGCTGAGCACGGCTGGATCGACTTGTCGAAGCCCGATTCGGCGAAGATCTTGGAGGTCCCGACCGGTTCCGGGTCAGTCGAATACGACCAGGTTTTCCTCAAAAAGACGCCGCTGTTGTTCGAGGCAGCACGAAACTTCTTGCGGACGGCGGCGGGCGATGCGCGTAGTCGATTCGAACGCTTCCGAGCGGAGAACTCCTGGTGGCTGGATGATTTCGTCCTGTTCGATGCCTTGCGTGCCCGCCAGAAACTGGAAAGCTGGCAGCATTGGCCTAGGGACTTGGCGCGCCGAGAGCCAGTGGCGCTGGAGAAGGCACGTGCGGAACTGGTGGCCGACATCGAGATTCGAAGCGCGTTGCAGTTCGCCTTCTACGAGCAGTGGCGGGCTCTGAGGCGCTACTGCTCCGAGAGATCGATCCGCATCGTAGGCGACGTTGCCATCTTCATGAACCACGATAGTGCAGACGTTTGGACGCACCGCGAGCTGTTCCGGCTAAACGAGAGTCTGGAACCTGAGGTGGTAGCGGGAGTCCCCCCCGATTTTTTCAGCAAGACCGGGCAGCGCTGGGGAAATCCGTTGTACCGGTGGGATGTGATGAAGGAGCGCGGCTACGAATGGTGGATTCAGCGGCTCCGCTGGGCCACGCAGAATTGCGACTACATCCGGCTGGATCACTTCCGTGGATTCGACCAGTTCTGGGAGATTCCTGCGGCCGATGCCACTGCCGTCAATGGTCGCTGGGTGGATGGCCCGCGGGATGACCTATTTCTAAAGCTTCGCGAGGCGCTGGGTGGACTGCCATTCTTTGCCGAAGACCTGGGCTACATTACTCCGGAAGTACACGCGCTGCGGGAAAGACTGCAGATCCCCGGGATGGCCGTTCTGCAGTTCGGGTTTGGGGATGAAGGCGCACATATCTACCTTCCTCATCGTTCCCTAGGAAAAGTCATCTATACCGGCACGCATGACAACGATACGGTAGCTGGATGGTGGCAATCCGGTGCAACGGAGCACGAGCATCGCAACGCAGAAGCATATGCGGGGCGCTGTGAAGATGGCATCCACTGGGCGTTTATCCGGGCGGCGCAGTGTTCCCCGGCCAGCCTGAGCATTGTTCCCCTGCAGGATGTGCTCGGGTTGGGCAGCGAAGCTCGCATGAACACTCCCAGCCTGCATGGCGGCAACTGGCGGTGGCGTTTTGAACAGGGGCGGCTCACGAATGAAGTCGCCGCGAAACTCTCGCTCCTCGCTGAGGTGAGCGATCGGCTTCCCAAGCCACTCGCCGCGCTGGCGAACGAAAACTTCGCCGCCTGACCGGCGGATATGCTCTCAATTGTGAACGGAGTGTTACAGCGAAAGCGCTCTTTGCGCTTGTCCGTAAATCGTGTATAGAGGTTAGGGAGTGTGCGCGTGAGCGATGCCATTATCCAAGCCGTGGGAGTCGAGAAGTCGTATCCGCAGGCGGATGGCACGCGGATTCAAGTCGTGGGTGCGACCAACCTCGAAGTTGAACCGGGCAAAATTATTGCACTGCTCGGGCCTTCGGGCTGCGGCAAATCGACGCTTCTGCGGATGTTGACTGGGCTGGCACAGCCATCGTCGGGAACGCTGTTGTGGCACGGCAAGCCGCTCGACGGCCAAATGCCCAATGTGGCTATTGTCTTTCAGAGCTTCGCTCTATTCCCGTGGCTAACGGTTCTTGAGAATGTGGAAGCTCCGCTGGAGGCCAAGGGCGTCGCGGCTGTCGAACGCCGCAAACGCGCATTGCGCACGCTCGACACAGTTGGTCTGGACGGTTTTGAGACGGCGTATCCCAAGGAGCTTTCGGGGGGCATGAAGCAACGCGTGGGATTCGCCCGCGCTCTCGTCGTAGAGCCTGAAGTGTTGTTCATGGACGAGCCGTTCTCGGCGCTCGACGTCTTGACCGCAGAGAATCTGCGCGGTGAATTGCTGGAACTCTGGCTGAACAAGAAAATGCCGACCAGCGCCATTTTCATCGTGACGCACAACATTGAAGAGGCCGTCATGCTGGCGGATCGAGTGATGGTGCTCGGGCGAAATCCGGCGCGCGTGCGTTCGGACTTCAATATCCGCCTGAAGCATCCCCGGGACCGCAAGTCCGCCCGCTTCGTGGAGCTAGTGGACTACATCTACAAGGTCATGACAGAGCCCGAACTCGAGCACGACCTGCCGGATGCGGAGACGACCGCGGAAATCATCTTGCCGACCGGCGGATTAACCAAGGACGCGCTGAAGAAGCAGGAAGCACGCGTGCGCACGGCAAGATATCAACTGCTGCCGCACGCGCGGGTGGGGGGAATCGCAGGACTGACCGAGTTGCTTCATGATCGTGGAGGGCGGCAGGACCTGTTTCGCCTGGCCGAGGAACTGGTGATGAATGTCGAGGACTTGCTTCCGATTCTTGAAGCTTGCGTATTGCTCGGTTTCGCGTGGCTCAAAGAGGGTGACGTGCAAATTACACCGTCGGGCGTTGCGTTTGCCGAGGCCGACATTCAGCAGCGTAAGGTCCTGTTCCGGCAAGCTGCTCTCGAACACGTGACGATCCTGAAACAGATTGACAGTATCCTGAAGCGGAAGTCGGATCACTCGATGGCCGATGAATTCTTTCACGATATCCTCGACGAACACTTTGCCGAAGATGAGGTGCTCCGCCAGTTTGAGACTGCGATGAACTGGGGCCGCTACGCGGAGATCTTCGATTATGACCGCGAGAAGGGCCGACTGGTGCAGACCGAGCCGCCATCGCCTTCAGGCTCTCCCGCTGCATCCGGGGCCGAGACTCAGAAGTCCGCACCGAATTCCTGAAGAAGCATAACCGTCGTCGAACGTCCCATGAAGAAATCAGCCAGCCTGCGAGGATTTTCGGCCTATCGAGTTTGGGCGCAACTGCCCGGCTTCGAGATCTCGTATTTACCCGACATCCTCATGTTCGGGGCAGGGATTGCGTTGTTCTATGGCGTGCTGGTGGTCGGGCGAACATGGCTCGGGCCGTTCACTCCGGAAGTTGAAATCTCTCACCGCCCGCTTGCCCTCGCAGCCTATGCGGGATACTCCCTGCTGCGCATCACGATCGCGTATCTGCTGAGCCTCGCCTTCACGCTCGTATACGGATACGTCGCCGCGTACAACCCGCGTGCGGAACGGTTCATGATTCCGCTGCTCGATGTTTTGCAGTCAATTCCGGTACTCAGTTTTCTTCCCGGCGTGATGCTGGCGATGGTGGCCCTTTTTCCCGGCAGACAATTGGGTGTGGAAGCGGGAGCGATCCTGCTCATTTTCACCGGCCAGGTGTGGAACATGGCGTTCAGCTTTTACGCTTCGCTGAAAAGCATTCCGAAAGAGATGCGCGAGGCGGCAAAAATTTATCAATTCAGTTGGTGGCAGCGCTTCATTGAGATGGAGTTGCCCTTCGCCGCGATTGGGCTCGTGTGGAACTCGATGATGTCAGTGGCCGGCGGCTGGTTCTTCCTCATGGCCTGCGAGATGTTCGTGCTCGGCTCGCGCGACTTCAGGCTGCCGGGTCTCGGATCTTTTCTACAGACGGCAGCCAGCGCGGGCGACACACGATCGATTCTCTGGGGTGTCGCAACCATGATCGCGGTGATCGTGCTCCTGGACCAGTTCGTCTGGCGCCCCGTCATTGCATGGGCCGAGAAATTCAAAGTGGAGCAGGTCGAGAGCAGTGACGCTCCGCGCTCGTGGGTCCTCGACCTGATTCGTCATTCGCGAAGCTTGGCGCAAATTCGCAAAAAGACAATACGCCCACTGAGCGAACGCGTGATGCTCCACTTTTCACGCCCGCGTTCCAGCGATGAAGCCGAACCGACGAATCCCTGGAAGCTATGGCTGATGCGCGGGCTGGCCGTCGTTGTTCTGGTGGGGATCAGTTATGGCGTCGTCCGCGTCGCAATGATTTTGAGCGGCCTGCAAAAGGCTGAGTTGCAGGAGGCCGCGATCGGCTTGTGTGCGACTTTTCTGCGAGTCAATCTTACCTTGTTGCTCGGCGCACTGTGGACGATTCCGGCGGGTGTGGCGATTGGATTCAATCCGAAACTGGCGCGCATTGCGCAGCCATTGGCGCAGATTGCGGCATCTGTTCCCGCGACTGCGCTGTTCCCAGTCGTGCTGTTGCTGTTGATTCGCGTAGGTGGTGGACTGGGGATCGGCTCGATCGTGCTTCTGCTGCTGGGAACGCAGTGGTACATCTTGTTCAACGTGATCGCCGGGGCCATCGCGATCCCGACGGATTTAAAAGAGTGTTGCTCGGTCTTCCGGTTGAAGGGTATCGAGCGCTGGAAGAAGCTGATTCTGCCCGGCATTTTTCCGTATCTCGTCACGGGCATGGTCACCGCGTCGGGCGGAGCCTGGAACGCCAGCATCGTGGCGGAGTACTTTCACTTCAAGGGCCACATCTACACCACGGTGGGACTGGGAGCGACGATCTCGCAGGCTACCGATGCAGGGAACTTCGATCTCTTGCTGGCCGCGACCATGATGATGGCCGCGACCGTAGTTACGATCAATCGCCTGGTATGGCGCAAGTTCTACGCGCTCGCCGAAACCCGCTACCGCCTTGAAACTTGATTTGTGGTGCGCGGCTTGTCGTGGCTACCTCTGGTTACTTTCCGGCTTCTGCGAACCACATTTCATCAGCTTTTAACTTGCACTTCATGCTGGCGCAAAGCCTGTGCGCTATTGGTATGAAATGCCATCCGACCATTTGCACACGGACCCGATGCGGGCCGAAGTGTTGGCTCGAGTTGCCGATTTTCCCGGCTGGGCGGGAAGGTTTGCTCCCGTCGACAAGGTGAGGGACCTATGCCGCCGAGTGCAGCAACTGCCAGAAGGCTTTCGCCTTGAAAACCTGCTTATCGAGATGCGAGTCTGGCTGAAGGTCAATGCAACCGACGCAGCCCGTATTCCCACGACTGGCCCAGTTGTTGTTGTGGCGAATCATCCCTATGGCATGTTGGACGGCGCGCTTCTCACCGTGCTGCTTACACGAGTGCGGCCTGATGTTAAAGTCCTGACCAATTTCCTGCTCGCCGACGTGCCTGAGTTGCAGTCGAATTGCATTTTTGTAGATCCCTTCCCGACGGATCGAACTGTGGAGTCGAACCGTCGAGCTCTGCGTGAAGCTTTGGCTTGGTTGCAGCAAGACGGCATGCTCGCCATGTTTCCGTCGGGCGAGGTATCGCATTGGCAGATGCCGGCCGCGCAGATCGCCGATCCCGCGTGGAATGACACTGCCGTGCGGCTGCTTCGCAAGTCCGGAGCGACTGCTCTGCCTGTATATTTTTGCGGCCACAACAGCGTGGGATTTCACCTGATGGGAATGCTTCATCCCAAACTGCGCACGGCGTTTCTGCTGCAGGAATTTCTGCAACAAGAGGGCAAGACCGTGGAAGTCCGCGTCGGAAGCGCGGTTCCCGCGGACGCAGTGGAAGCGATCCGCGAAGATCGTGAAGCGACCGAATACTTGCGCTGGCGAACTTACCTGCTGGCCCGCCGCAACAAGGCGGAAGCGCTGTGGCAGACGGCATTGCGATCGCGGCTTACGTTCAAGGTGCGGGAACCGGTGGCCGCTCCCATGCCATTGAATCTGTTGTCGGAGGAGATTGATCGGCTTCCGGCAGACCGCTGTCTGGCCGGGAATGGCGATCTTGCCGTTTATCTCGGGGCTGCGCAGGAGATTCCACAACTCGTGCAGGAGGTGGGGCGACTGCGTGAGCTCACATTCCGAGGCGCGGCCGAAGGAACGGGCAAGAGCCGCGATCTCGACTCTTTCGACGAATATTATTCGCACATTCTGCTGTGGAATAAAACAAAGCACGAATTGGTGGGAGCGTATCGTGTCGGTAGCACAGCGGAGATTCTCGCCCAGCGCGGGATCAACGGCCTGTACACCAGCACTCTGTTTCGCTACGACAAACGAATCTTTCGGAAACTCGGCCCCGCGCTGGAACTGGGGCGCTCCTTCGTGCGCCCGGAGTATCAGCGGCAATACACGCCACTTCTGTTGCTGTGGAAGGGCATCGCCCGCATGGTAGCGAGGCAGCCGGAGATCCCCGTGCTGTTCGGCGCAGTCAGCATCAGCAACGACTACAATGCCGCATCACGCGAATTGATCTGTCGTTATTTTGAAGAGCGCATGCGTGAAGACGACCTTGCCGGTTTGATAGAACCGCGAAGGCCATTTCGTCCCGGACCTTTGCGCAAGTGGCATTGCCGGGGAATGTCACAGGCTCTGCGCGATCTCGACGAACTTGCTCAGCCCATCAACGACCTGGAATCTGATGGCAAAGGCTTGCCGATTCTGTTGCGGCAGTATGCGAAGATCGGCGGCAAGCTGCTGGGCTTCAACGTCGACCGCAAGTTTTCGAACGTGCTGGACGGCTTGGTCGTCGTCGACTTGCGACAGACGGAACCCGCGGTGCTGGAGCGTTACATGGGGCGGGAAGGTGCGACTCGGTTTCGGCAGGTGCACGCTAAGAGATAGCCTGCGTCCAGGCGACTTATTTTGTTGCGCCCGGTTCTAGCGCGCCCGCGGGCAGCGCGCAGGCCTGCACGGCGCCTTTGAGAGCGTCGTCCAATTTCTGTCCCAGAAGAGCCAGTTCCTCCAGGCCCATCAATTTCTGCATGCCCTCAAAGAGTTGACGCTCTTCCTTGCGAATGTGGGCGGACATGCGCAGAGCGAATGCAGAGAGGTCCGCCGCTTGCATTCTGCCCGCGGCCGCTTTGGAAAAACTTTCGCGCAGAGCCGCATGATCCGCGAGTAGTTCCTCCACCAGCGAAAGCAGTTCTGTGAATCGCCGGGCCGCGAGAAACAGAACTTGCTCCTCCGCTGCGAAATGAAATCCGATTTCACTTTGAAAGTGCTGCGTGACCTCTGCCTGCCACGCGCTCAGATCGATGTCGCAGATCGGCGAGGCCCGATCGATGCGAACGCACAGGGCCAGGGCGTGCTGGTGCTGGCGGGAAAGCGGAACTAGATTTTTGTCGCGCAGCATGACAAGGTCGCCCTCAGGAGCCCCCGCGCACAAGCCCAGGCACGGAAGACTCTTCGATCGCGTTTGCGGGGTCGACCGAGGGCCGCACGGTCAGCCAGTCGGTGCGCACGCGCTGCCACTCCTGAATCAGCATTCCGTTGGCTTCGAAGAAGCTCCGAATTTGGTAGCGTTCCCATCCCGCGACCTCCTCGAGAATGGGCGCCAGCACAGCCATGGCGCTGGTGCTGAGCACGGTTCGCTTCGCGATCTGCGAGACGTCGGTCGACTCAGAGACCGCGATGGTGAGCCCGTCGCGCGAGTTAATGTGCAGCATGACGTGTATGTCGGAGCTGCCATCGCCCGTGTAAATCACGTGATCCGGCCCAGAGACCTGCTGTTCGAGTAAACGGTTGAGCACAGCAACTTTGCCGTAACCAGCAGTCGCACGCACGATGGTGTCAATCTCGCCAGAAGGCTTATAACGAAACTCCGTCCCGTAAATGTGATCGGGAGGAACAATGTCCTCCAGCGCCGAGAGAATCACCTCCACCGGAGCCGCGGAAAGAACGTAGAAATCAAACTGGTGGCCGTCGATGCCTGCGTCGAGCAGTTGGTAGAGGAGCTTGATGTCGCTCTTCAGGCGAATTCGCTTACCCACTTCGCGGAGATGTTCCTTCCGCACTTTGGCCTTGAACTCTGGATCGTGCAGCAGTAAATAAGCGAGTTCCGCGCCTTGCTGGACGAGATTGATCTTCGCCATTCCCTTGGCCTTGCGCTCGAACTCCTCGGTGGGAATGCCAACCAGTTCGGCGAGCACGTAGCCGGAGTCGTTGAAGGTAAGCGTCTGGTCGAAATCGCTCGCGAAAATATAGCGTTTCAAAGGTTTATCTGTCATACACATTGGATTCGCGCCAAAGCGCCGCGCCCTATAAAAAGAATCGATTGAGATTATATGCTTGCCTGGTTAAGTCCTTACGAATAAAGCCTGGAACTCTTGTCGTATTAAGGTTTCAGTCCACGGAACACTTGAGTAGCGAAAAGAGTGTGCCTTTACTAAATTCGTGGGCGCGTCCAGAATAGAAGGTCCGACACATTGGCACAATCGAAAGAGGAGCTCTCATGGCTGTAGTGACAGGCGAACTGATTCGAGCGATGAACTACGTGGAAGACATCACGGCGACTTTGCGCCGCATTTGCATTTACATCCCCGGCATGAGCGCCGACGAGCGCAAGCGGCTGGCAGAGAGCCTGCGCGGCACCGTTACTACTGTCAATGCGGCCATCGCCGATCTGGAAAAGGCGGAGAAGTAGGTGGGCGGCGTCCAGACGATTGCAGTCATCGGCGCCGGCACCATGGGGCGGGGCATCGCGCACGCAGCTGCGTTGGGCGGATACCGCACGATCCTCGAAGACCTGCTGCCCGGAACTCTGCGCAAAGCGGAGACCGAGATTCGAGCCAATCTCGACAAGGCGGTCGAGCTGGGCAAAGTTACCGCGCCCGACGCGGATTCGGCGTTTCGCCGGCTCGAATATGCGGGCTCAGTCGAAGAGGCGGCACGGGAGGCGGATCTGGTCATCGAGGCCGTCCCCGAGGAGTTAGAGTCGAAGATCGAAATATTCACTCTACTCGACAAGATCTGCCGGCCGACGACGATGCTGGCGTCGAACACCTCATCCCTCAGCGTCACGGAGATTGCCAGCGTCACTTACCGCGCGAAAAAATGTGTAGGCATGCACTTCTTCAATCCCGTCCACAAGATGAAGCTGCTCGAGATTGTCCGCGCGCTTGAAACGGACGACGAGACGCTGGCCACCGCCGTTGAAGTCGGCCGGCGCATAGGCAAGGAAGTCGTAGTGATCAAGGAATCGCCCGGTTTTATCACCAGCCGCATCAACGCCATGATCGGCAATGAAGCGTTCTACATGTTGCAGGAGGGCATCGCTTCGGCCGCCGATATCGATAAGGCGTTGAAGCTGGGGCTGAACCATCCTATGGGTCCGTTCGAACTGGTGGATCTGGTGGGACTCGACACGCGGCTGAGCATCCTTGAGTATCTGCACAAGTCATTGGGGGAAAAATATCGTCCGGCGCCGCTGCTGGTGCAGTACGTCAAGGCCGGACGGCTCGGACGGAAGTCAGGGCGCGGGGTCTACGAGTATCCAGAAGTGACCGCCAAACGCTGAGACCCAATCTGGCCGCTTGCTCGGTTTCGCGTTGACTGACGGCCGTGGCGGCCGTCGCCACATGGTTCTATCGGACGCGGGCGCTGCGACCGAAATTCAGTCCTGCTAAGCCGGAGGCCGTCTCTTCTTCAACTCCCTTGCTTGCTACGAGAACATGAAAACTCTCGCCCATGCCGGCAGGAGTCACGAGATGCTTGAGTTGCAACGCAACCTTGGCGCGCTCCTGCGGTAAGCGGCACTCCTCGAATGCATCCGAAAACTCGTTTGCTTCGCCGATTCCCAGTAGAAATTGTGACTGCGTGAGGAGCGGCTGCGCGTTCATGCCCTGCTGCTGTGCGATTGCTGTCAGCGCGGTGAAATTCACATCGGCCGTAATGTCCTGCTCGCCCGGCGCCTCATAAGGCGTTGCACTTACCGCGTGCTGGCGGATCGCCTTCAGCGTTCCTCGATGCCGTCCTGCGAGTTGCTCTTGGCGAGTGTAGCCGTAGTCGATGACCACTGCGAATCCGCGCCTGATGCCGGCAAGCGCCCGCATTTGCGCCTGGGATTGAAGTGGAGCTTCGACGCGCTCTCCAACTTCCGGGT
Organism: uncultured Acidobacteriaceae bacterium; assembly: GCA_963844525.1. GTDB lineage: Bacteria > Acidobacteriota > Terriglobia > Terriglobales > Acidobacteriaceae > Sulfotelmatobacter. The sequence goes on from CAWJOM010000004.1 coordinate 267,176, forward strand.
GGATTGAATAACGATCAAGAAATTCGAGTTCGCTGGGCGAAGCCGGTGCCCAGATCTCGATGAATCGCCCACTGCGGGAGTCAATTCGTAGTGACCCCTCGGAACTCAAAACTTCAACTGGTAGAGCGTCGAAGAATTCGTTGGCGAAGACGATGTTGGAAGCAGCGACGCCGCTGCCGGATTCCCAAACCGCTTTCCCAGTCTCCAAGTGACGGCTTAGGATGACCTGAATCCTCTCGCGCAAGGCGGGGGAGCGCTCGTCGAACACGTATCGCAAAGCATGGAAGAAGCTGGGGAACTTTCTTTCGGACCAATCCAGCACATCCTGCGCGAACAAGCCGCGCCCCGGGCCGAGTTCTTTCACTACGACCTGCTCCGGTGAGCCCAGCGCGCGCCACATTTCGTCGAACTGCCGCGCCAGCAATCGACCGAATACTGCGTGCACGTCGCTGGACGTATAAAAGTCACCGGCCTTGCCAAACTGCGCGGCGTTACGCGAGTAGAAACCGAACTCGGGATGGTACAGACACATTTCCATGTAGCGCGAGAAGGGAATCGGGCCGCGCTCGCGAATCTCCTGCTCGATCTCTTGGCGGAGCGCGCTCACAATCCCTTCCGTTGCCGGTCTGCGCGGTCCTGCGGGGTGCGGATAAACATTTCGACGAAGTAGTCGTGCAGGGCGTCGTAGAGTTGGCGCTGAAAGCCCCACTCGAACTGCGGATCGTCCAGATCGCGCGGGTGCAGGTCGAAATAATATATGTGAACGGGGACGCTCTCGTCCTTGAACTTGATGATGACTTCGACGCCGTCGTTCTTGCTTCGAGCAGAAAAGTTCAGCAGGGGGTGCTCATACAGCCGAAGTTGCGAGAGTACGCGCTGCAACCGAATCTCTTGCTGATCTGGCATGGGGCTTGGTCAGTATAGCGAATGGCGCGTTATCTCCGTCCTGCCTGGCCTAGTCAGGTGAAAGCGCTCGGGGAGATTCGCCTTTGAAGTAAAACGCGCAAACCACAGAGGACACGGAGAACACAGGGTCTTGCAAGTTACTCTGTGTCCTTTGTGTCCTCTGTGGTTAATCTACTCGTAGCGCAGGGCTTCAATCGGATTGAGCCGCGCCGCTTTGATCGCGGGAAGCATGCCGCTGATAATGCCGACGAAGCTCAGAATCGCCGTCGACCAGATCAGCGTAGCGGAATCGATGTAGAGATGAATGTCGCCTTCGCTGGCGTTTTCTTCAAATGCACTCCACAGGGTGAGCGACCCCACAGACCAGGAAACTAAATAAGCGAGGACTACGCCCAGCAGCCCTCCCAGAGCCGTTATCACAAGCGCCTCCGACAGGAACTGGAAGAGAATATGCCAGCGGTGCGCACCCAAAGCCTTCTCGACGCCGATCTCGCGCGTGCGCTGAGTGACCGACACGAGCATGATATTCATCAATCCCACACCGCCAATGCCCAGCGTGAGCAAGCCGATGAATCCGAGCAGGATCTTAATCCCGGTCGAAATCACTTGCAGGTCCATCAGGTCGGCGAAGACGTCGAATACGAAGATCGCGCGCTGGTCTTTGGGATTAAAGTTGTGATGGAACGCCATGGACTCGCGCACGCCCTTCACGACCTTGGCATGGTCACCCTCGTATTCCATGATGATCGCGCTCAAGTAGTACGTATTCATCAGGTCGCTCATGGCGCTGTAAGGAACGTAGACGTGCTCGTTGATGTTGTCGTCTCCGTTCTGGACCTGATGTTTCAGCACGCCGACGATCTGATATGAAATGCCATCGAGGCGGACGTTTTCTCCCAAGGCGTTCTGGCCGGAGAACAATTTCTTTTTCGCGTCCGAGCCGATGACCGCGACCCGCGTGTGCGTGTAGTCGTCTGCCTCGCTGAAGAATGTGCCTTCGGCGACATCCATCTTGCGCATGCGTCCATAGGAAGCGTAAACGCCGCTGACACCGTAGTTCGAACTGCGCGTGCCGTACGCGACCACGCAATTCTTGGATGCTTCTGGAGAAACCCGCTTCAGCAGCGGAACCTCAGCCCGGATCGAATCGAGATCGTTGATTGTGAGGCGAACCTGGGTGCCAGCCTTGGTGCCTCCTGCCTGCAGTTCGGTGCGGCCAGGAAAGATGAAAACGAGATTGGTGCCAAAGGAACGAAAGGCGGACCACAATCCGCGCTCGAAGCCAGTGCCGTACGCCAGAAGAAGCACGACGGTTGCAATGCCCCAGGCCATTCCAAGCATCGTGAGGACGCTGCGGCGCCGGTTATGGCGCAACGCATTGTAAGCCTGGGTTGCGAGATCAATGATCATGAAAAACAGCTCCTAGCTTTTAGCTTCTAGCTCTTAGCTTGAGGCCTTTGCTCCGAACGGTTTGCCCGTTCTAGGGATTTCTGAGACCGCTTATTCTTGGCGCAAGGCTTCTACCGGCGGCAGCAACGCCGCCTTGCGCGCTGGATACAAGCCTGCCGCGATGCCTGCAATGGCAAGCGAACCAATGGCCGCAACGGCTGACGCCGGTATGATGCGTGGCGTGTCGAAACCCTCCGGTGACGGAAGCATAGCCAGCAGAGTCACGAATCCGGTTGCGATGGCCAATCCGATTCCTCCGCTGAACGCCGTCAGGAATGCCCCCTCGATAAAGAACTGCGTCAGAATAGCCCGGTACGTCGCGCCCAGCGCCTTGCGCAGGCCGATCTCCTTCGTTCGCTCCGTGACGGACACCAGCATAATGTTGATGATTCCGATTGCACCCAGGCCCAGAGTAACCACTCCCACTACGCCCAGGAACCAGTCCATGGCATCGAAGATTTTTCCCACCCGCTTCATGTTCTCGATGGTGTCCCAATCCTCGAATGCGTCCTGCAGTTTGGGACTGAATCCGTGGCGCCGCGCAATGATCTGGTGAATTTCGTCTTTCGCCTCGGCGTGCAGATCCTTGGTGATTGGGCGATAGTTGAGGAACGAGATCGCATCCTCGGAATTCGCCTTCGTCATGGGAAAGAGGTCGCGCATGGTTTCGATGGGGATGAAGATGCGCGAATTCGTCCCGTTATTGCCGTCGCGTCCGACTTTCGCGACCACGCCGACGATGTCAAAATTAATGCCGTTGAGCAAGATCGTTGAGCCGACGGCTGGACGTCCCGGAAACATATTTTTGAGCAGTTCCCAGCCCACCACGGCCACGCGACGGCGTTCGACGTTGTCCTGGTTGTTGAACCAGCGCCCCGGTTCCACGGGGACGTTCCGAATCTGGTTGTAGTCGGAGGCCACGCCGAACACTTGGCCATTGGTGGATCCGTAGTCGCTGACCGCACGAATATCCTCGCGGTTCAGCACGGGCGACAGTGCTCCAACGAACTGAGCCTCCTCGCGGATTGCCAGATAATCTTTATAGGTGAAGTAGTAAGTCTGCCCAGATTGCGTGCTCCCCTCGACGGCCGCAATGCGTCCGGGAAACATAAACATAATGTTTTGTCCGAGCGTGGCGAGCTGCTTTTCCTGGCCGCTGCGGAAGCCCTCACCCAAACCCACCAGCAGCAGCAACGAGCCTACGCCCCAGGCGATCCCGAACATGGTCAGGAACGAGCGAAGCTTGTGCGCCCAGAGGGTCGACAGCGACTGGCGGATGATGTCAAGAAGCATTCGCATAGGGATAGGCAAAATCATGCCCCCACGCCTCCGGGGAGGAGCGTGGGGGCACCCGGGTAACGTTCAGGCGAGGGGTCTCAATCCCGCCCAACCATCTGATCAGATATACGCAGCCGGGTCCGGTAAAGTTCCCTGCTGGCGTGTACACACCTTAGACCCCGTAGGGGGGAAAAGGTTAGCCGACGCGCAGAATTCGGGCGGCGGCGAGGCTCGGATCAAGTTTCAGGACCGGCTGGCCGATACATTGATCAGAAGAACATCTGACGTATCACGGAGGTGCGCCGTTGTTGCAGGAAAAGATTGAGAAGGGCGGGGCATTCGCCGGCCCGGGCCATGTGCAACGCCTGAGTCAGTCGGTTGAGTATGTCGTTAATCCCGGCAGTAAGTTGGTTAGGGTGAAGTTCGGAAGGAAATTGGCATTCGGCGATATCGAGCGATACGCAAAGCTTTTGCAGTCAAATCCGCAGTTTCGGCCAAGGTATTCCGAGATCGTGGACTTGACGGAAGTCGAGGAGGTGGATTTGGACGCAAATCAATTCCTGAAACTGGCGGACAAGATTGATCCCTTCTCGCCGGAAGCCAAGCGTGCATTCGTAGTTCGGACCTCATTTCAAAGCCATGCTGCCAGCATGCACAAGGTTCTGCGCCCACAGAGGAATATTGAGATCTTCCACAGCGTTGAAGAGGCCGAGGGTTGGATTGCAACGTAACTTGGCGGAACCTGGACCTCAGCCGCGAGCGCGTCAAGGATAGAAATAAGCCAGGTTATCGAATCGCAGGCCCTCGCTGCGCTGCAGGTCGATGACGACCCGCGAAGAAGGCTCTTTCCATGCCGTACGAATGCGTCGCAATTCACCCGGTCGCAACGTCGAAGCCACCTCGGGTGCGCTGCCGGAGCGGATCGTGATGACGGTCTCGGCCGCGCCGCCGTTATACACATCGATTCCTGCGAAGACGTGGGGCGAAGAGAAAACAATCTCCCGGGGACCTGGATCTGTACTCGCTGGGATCAAGTTGAACGTTCCAAACTTTCCTCCCGGAACTCCGATCTTCCATTCGCCTCGAGGCCAGTCCACTCCACCGCATGGGTACGCGCCCTCGAGCGCGGTGCCGGCGCGAAGGTGCGGATCGTCGAAGGTCACATATTGAGGAGGGGCGCTGCCGCCGTTACCCTGAATGTCGATGTCGCGCCCGCCGTCGTGGCGAATACGAAGAACTCGCGTCGATTCATCGAACACGAATCCTGATCCGTCGGACGGCAGAACCTGCCTTCGCGAAATGGGCCGGCCGCCTGCCGTCACCCACTCCGGGACGAAGTTCAGCCGAAGTGCGTCGGTCGATGCTTGGTCGAAAGTGGAATATGTCACTGATCCCTGGCCGTAGCTCATCTTGGTGACGACAGAGGACGAACCCAGCAGATGCGACTCATCCGCGGGCGCCCACTCCGGTACCGCCCAGAAAGCGTCCATCAAACGTCGTGGACCGTCGGCAAACTGGTCAGTAAACCACCATTGATTCTCGCCGAACGGTGCATGCGCGCCCCCGGGCAGTCCCTGAAAGTAAGTCACCCAGTTGAAGGATCGGAACGCGGCCTCGCGGTATTCCGGATCTCCCGTCTGGGCAAAATAGAGAGCCTCCACCGCAGCCAGACGTGCGGTGTGGCTGTCGCAGCATTGATTCGGCAGGTTACAGCAGAAGTGGACACCGTCGCCCTGTTCGGTAGTCACGGTGGCGCCATGCACAATGTACTTCGGCCACTTCGGCGTCGCCTTCACCCACGCAATGAGTTGCCGTGCGTGTTCTTTCCACTGAGGATCCTTCTCCGGATGCAGCAGCACATAGCGCGCAAATTCCAGAGGGATCACCTGGTTCATATTCTCCATGCTGGGAACGACATCCTCGAAATAGCCGACCCAAACATTGTTGGTCAGCGGATACGTTTTAAACCAGCTCCACGCGCCCTGACGGACGCGCGCGTACCCCGTCACATCGCCTTGATGCAGGCGCATCAGTTCGTCGAAGAGCATGATCGGCTCGATCACGTTGGCCGAGTACGGTCCCATGGGTCGGCCCTCTGTCCGGCCATCGCGCGCATAACATCGTACTGGCCAGGGAGAATGCGTCTCGTCGCCCCGCTTGTAGTTTTTGACTAGAGCGTCGGCGCACAGAATGGCAGCCCGCAAGTACTTTGTGTTGCCGGTCATTTCATACAGCCGCAGATAGGCGTACCCGTCTTCTCCTACTACGTGCGGTTCAATGTAGTCTTTCCCGTGCGAACTCCAGCCGCTATAGCGACGCGCGCCGGGATCGGCGGATGGATATGGCACGCGAGACCAGACATAGTCCGCGGGAGTCCGTCCATTCTCCAGTTCGTAGTCGACGAAATCCTCCAGGAACGTAAGGGTCCGGGTGTCGCCGGTATATGGGTAGAGACGTTCCACAAAACCTTGCAGCATTGCGCGAAGATATCCCGTCGAGTTTGCCCAGGTTTGGTCCGGAATCAACTCGTACGTCGTGCGGTCAAAATCGAAGCAACAATGGAAGTAATAGAGTCGCTGCCGGTTGTACTGATCCCAGAGGATGGTCCATTGCGAAAGAAAATGGGACGAGTAGGAATAGCCGATGTTGTCGGGCATCGGCCAGGGCAGCAGCTTTCCTTGTGCGTCCAGTTCAACGGGTCTTCCCGCAATGGTCGGCTCATCCACGGTTGTGACCACGGAGAACGGCTTTTCTTGAGCGATGGTTGCGGCGCTGAGAATCAGGGTGAGCGCGATTCTGACAACCTGAGAGGTTCGCGGCATAATTTCGGACTCACGCAAACTCTGGCCGACTCTTGATCGCGGCCCCTCGCGTTCCGCAATGCGTACGGGGCCTTCTTATTGAGAGTTTGTTACTGCTTCTCTTTGGGGCGCTCGTAGGCTTTCTGCAAATATTTTCTGGCCTCTTCAAGTGCGCCAAAAGTGTTGTCGTTGGTTTGCAGAGCCTGGCGGTACTGACCGACCGCGCGTTCGCGCTGGCCGGTTATGTCGAAAATCTTGCCTAACTGAATGTGGCTCCAGACTTCGGTCCAGCGCGGTTCGCCGTCTCCGTCAATCGCTGCGCGGTAGGCATTGGCCGACGATTGATAGTTCCGCTGGAAAAAGAAGACCTCGGCAATGCGGTAATGGGCGAGCGAACTGTTCTTATTGAGATCGAGGGCTTTATTGAACTCGATCAGCGCGCCTGACAGGTCGCCCTGCTGCTGCATGGCCTGGCCGCGCAGAATCGAAGCGCGCAACTTCACGTCGGTAGAATTCGTCAGCACATGGTGGTCGGGATCAACCGTAATTCTGCGCGGACGGCCGAAGGTTTCGATCGAAAACGGCGAGGTTGTGCCTACGACTTCGATGCGTTTGTTTTCGGTCTTTCCGTCGGTATCAATGCGCAAATCCACCGGCATTCGGAAGAGATCGAGATCCTGGGCGATCTCACCGGTGACTCGGAAGCCCGGGGATCGTTCCTGCTGAGCTTGCGGTTCTTTCGCGAAGTTCCCACCCAGGCGGTACGTCGTGTACTTCACTTTAAACTCGGGAGCGCCGGTGGAGTCGAGCCATTGCGAGAAGAACCAGGTCAGCTGTTCGCCGTAATTCTTCTCGGCGATTTCCTTGAAATCATCCATACTCGCCGACTTGCCCGCGAACTCTGTGGCAAAGTCTCGCATCGTCTTGTTGTACTTGTCTTCGCCCAATACCCAGCGCAGCATGTGCAGGATCATCGCGCCCTTGTCGGTGGCCAGCGACTGGAATTCCGTGGAGAACATGTCGAGCTTGCTGGCGCTGGAAAGTGGCACAGTGTCATAGGCCAAAGCGCCGACCGACATATCTTTCACGGCCTCTTCAAGGCCGGCGGCTCCGGCGGCGTTCTCGACGTACATCGCCTCCGAATAGCGCGAGAAGCCGTCGGTTAACCACCAGTCATCCCTGGTGGCAGGGCTCACCGAGACGCCCCACCACTGATGCGCAATCGCATCGGCGAGCAGTCGGTAGTTGGTCTTGTCGGTGATCGAAGGACCCGCCAGCCCAGCGATTTCGGGTGCCCATGCGTAGGGAAGAGTGTCGCCCGGCAATTCCACGACATTCAGCTTCTGCGAAGGCGGCAAACCGTAGAGCGTGATGAAGTAGGTCAGTTCCTGAACGGCGGTGGTTGTGTACGCCGCAGCCACACTCTGATGCGTGGGCTTGAAGAAGACGTGCAGGTCCAGACCCGCCTCGTCGCTTTTGTATTCCTGAAAAATTCCAGCCACGATAGTGCCGGGAAAACTGGGCTTGGTGGAAACAAACGTGAACGTTTTGGTGGGAAGGACACTGGCATTAGGCTTTTTCGAAGCCACAGCGTCAGTCATGGTCGCCTTGCCGCTCCCGATCACGAGCATATGCGCGGGCAGAGTCACGCTAATGGTGGACGTGAAACGGTTCAGTCCAAAGCCGCTCACTGGAAACCAGCGTCCCGCGTAGAACAAGAAACTGGTGTCATCGCCGATGTAGGCCAGCTTCAGGCCGGGCACGGGACTGTTGTCGGCGTTTTCGAGCAATCCTTCATATTCGAAGGTCAGAGTGGTAGAGGAATCCTTGGACAAACCCGCCGGCAGCAGAACACGGACTGTCGAGTCTTGAGTGACGCGTTCGGCCGACAACGCCTGGCCCTTTTCGTCAAGAACCCGCGTAACCCGCAGATCATTATTCAGCTCGAAGACGGCAACGGGCACGTCCTGCAGGGCAGTGAAGTTAACCTTGGCGCGGGCGGTGATCTGGTGGAGATGCGGGTTGAGTTCAGCTTCAATCTGATAGTCGTCCACGCGGATGCGCGCTTTTTCCGCGGCCCATGACGGGCTCGCGAGCAGCGCAACCAACGACAGAGTCAGGGAACTCGTAAGGACGCTCAGTGCGCGCCGCGGGCGAATCAACATTCAGGAGAGTCTCCAGGAAATGATAACCCATTTCCTATGATGAAGATTCTGACGTAAAAGATGGTCGGAGCACAAGGTTTAGACGCCGGATGTAAGGATTTTGTCATTTGGATGGAGATAGGAATCGCGGTTCCCCGGTAAAGCAGCGACTAGGAGTTACTTCCTTGTCGGACCCTCACGACGTTCGGCGTTTCCGCAGAAGCTCCAGAATAATGTCGGCCGCGCGGTCGGCTGGATGCCGTGCCGCTCCGGAATCGTCCTGCGGGGCGCGAAGAAGCACTTTGACGCGGGCGAGGCCTTCGAGCATGCGGCTTCGCGGAGGACCGTCCGGCAGAATTTCTTTTAGCCGGGCGACCACCTTCTCGGCGGTGAAATCCTGTTGCACCAACTCGGGGACGACTTCCTCCTCGGCAATCAGATTGACCATGGCAAATCTGGGGACCTTGACCCGGGGCTTGCCCAGCAGGTAGGTGAGGGGCGAGACGCGGTAGACCATCACAAACGGCGTGTTCATCATGGCGGCTTCAACCGTCGCAGTACCGCTGGCGACGATCCCTGCACGGGAGTGCCAGAGCGCCGGTAGGGCCTCTGGGACGAGATTGATTTTTTGCTGGCCGATCAAACTAAGCAGAAATGCACGATCGAGCGTGGGGGCAACCGGCAACAGAAATTCGTAGTCGGCTCCGAGGAGCGATGCCGACTCCAGCATCGTCGGCAAGTTCATGCGGACTTCCTTGATGCGGCTACCCGGCATGAGCGTGATCCACGGCTTGGTGGGATCCAATGCGTATTCCTTGGCGTAGTCGTTGCGCCCAATTTTAGGCTGGGGCAATTCTGCCAGCGGATGGCCGACGAAAGTCGCGTCCACCCCGCGCTCCCGATAGAACTTCTCTTCGAAGGGAAAAATCACCAAGGCTTTGTCGATATAGTCCCGGATCAGCCGTACCCGCCCCTGCCGCCATGCCCAGAACTGTGGCGCAACGTAATAAACCGTGGGAATGCCGCATTGCTTCATCTGCCGCGCCACTCGCCAGTTGAACGCCGGAGAATCGATGACGATCGCGAGATCAGGCTTGCGCCGATCGGCCTCCGCGATCAAGCGCCGGTACAGCCCGAGAATCTGCGGCAGGCGGCTGAGAATCTCGGTGATGCCGACGACCGCCAGATCTTTTGCGTCGACAACAGTGTCACATCCAGCCGCACGCATGCGGTCCCCGCCGACGCCGAAGAATTCGAGGGAAGAGTCGCGGCGGTGCAGGGCGTCAATGAGCTCCGCCCCGTACATTTCTCCGGAGGCTTCGCCGGCTGAGATCAATATGCGCAAGTGAGCATTGTAAAGGCGAGATTGCGAGAACTTACCATGAACCACAAAGGACACGAAGTATCACGAAGGAGTTCACTGGAAGCCTTTCCTTCGTGGGCCTTCGTGCCCTTGGTGGTTCAGGCCTTTGAATTTCGCCCTCGATCACAGAACTACTTGATCTCGACTTGATCGATCTCGAACTCGAATTTACCCGGCTCCTGGCCTCGCGCGAAAGCGATTCCCCGAATATCGGAGCCGTCGGTTTGAAACGACGACATGGGGAACGAGTATTCCTTCCACTCGGGACCAGCGACGAAGGGCTTGATGGCCGGCATTCCGCCCGCGGTGTTCTCAGTCAGGAGAGCCAAGGCATATCCTTTGCCGTCGCCCTTCGCCCAGAACGAAATCGTCTTCTTGCTCGACAGATTCACCGAGTCCATGGGCGATGATCCCGGTACGAATAAGACTCCCGAATATGGGAACGGAGCTCTCGCCACGACCTCTCCACTCACGCGCAACGCGCCCTTGGAGTGGTTGGCCCCGCCTTCCACCACCTGCATTGTTCCAGTGGATTTGCCGCCATTCTCGGCATCAGTCGAGGAAATCCAGGACCCGTAGTTCGCGCTGATCTTCATATCATCGAAAGCGCTAACGACGCCAGATTCAGATCCTGCCGGCGGTGGCAGCAAAGGCGGCATCCCAGTTTCGCCGCGTGCACCGACAACCGCGAGCGGTACGGTGCTGGTCTGGTCGGAACTGGGGCCAACCATAATCTCGAAGATGCCCGGTTCGACCACCCGATGCATGTCGCGGTCGAGCATGGAGAGCGTTTCGGGGGTAAGCGTGAACTCGACCGTCTTCTTCTCTCCGGCCTTCAGCGTGGTTCGCTGAAACCCTTCGAGTTGCATCACGGGTCGAGTGACCGAGGCGAGTTTCTGATGGAGGTAAAGCTGCGGAACTTCGTCTCCATCGCGCGATCCTGTGTTGGTCACATCGACGCTGACCTTGGCCGTTCCTCCAACTTCGATTTTCGCCGGCTCAACGCGCAAGTTCTCGAAGCGGAATGTCGTGTAGCTCAGCCCATAGCCGAAGGGGAAGAGCGGCTTCCGAGTACTGAAGGCGTAGGAGCGGTTGGCCGATGGCTTGTGATTGTAGAAGTCAGGCAGGTCTCCAACCGAGTGTGGGAACGTGATGGGCAGCTTCCCGCCTGGATTCACGTCCCCGAACAAGACATTCGCTGCTGCCGTGCCGCCCTCCTGCCCGAGGTACCACCCCTCGACAATCGCGGGGACGTGCTCGGCAATGTAGTTGATCGAGAGCGGACGCCCATTGATCAGCAGCACAACCGTTGGTGTTCCGGTTTCGACTACGGCCTTTACCAGATCGTTCTGCGCGCCAAGAAGGTCCAGCGAATCGCGATCGCCCAGGTGTTGCTCCGACCAGGCTTCGCGGTTGGTGGCTTCATTCTCCCCTACCACCACGATCGCCACGTCCGCGCCCTTGGCCGCATCGACCGCTTCTTTGATTTTGTCCGCTTGAGTCGCGGGGTCGACCAGCTTGCTGTTGTCTTCGAACCATCCGTGCCAGTCTTGTTTACCGGCGGTAAACTGGCAGCCTTGCGCGTAGACGACCTTCGCTTTTGTTCTCACCCGGTCGCGAATCCCTTGCAGAATCGGCACGGAGCGCAAGGGGTTGCGGCTGTAGCCTCCAAGATGAAGGTCGGCGGCGTTCGGCCCAATCACGGCGATGGTCTTCAACTTCGACAGGTCAAGGGGCAGCAGGTTCTTATCGTTTTTCAGCAGGACGATTGCCTCTTGCGCGGCTTTCAAGGCGATCTGCCGGTGTTCCGGACTGTTCGTGATTTTCTCCGCGTAGTCGGGATCGACATAGGGGTTGTCGAAGAGCCCGAGCCGAAACTTGGTGGCCAGCACGCGCGCGGCGGCGCGGTCTACGTCGCTCTCCGGAACGCTGCCCTGCTTCACTTGCGCGATCAGCGTTCGGTAGACCGAACCGTCGGAGAGGTCATAGTCCACGCCTGCGGCAATGGCCTGTTTCGCCGCGTCGAGCTTGTTCCCGGCCACGTGATGGGTCGCGATCAGCATCTGCAGCCCATCTCCGTCGGAGGTGACGAATCCTCGAAAACCCCATTCCTGCCGCAGTACTCGATTGAGAAGCCAGGGGTTCACATGCGAGGGAATGCCGTCGATCTCGTTATAGGATGCCATCACGCTGCCGACGTGCGCCTCCTCGACGGCGGCTTGGAACGGTACGAGGAAGTTCTCGCGAATAATTCGCTCCGAATAATTGGCGGGCGCCGTATTTGTGCCGCCTTCCGGCTGGCCGTGTACGGCGAAGTGCTTCGCGGTGGCGACTACGTGATGTCGCCCGATGAAAAACGAGTCTCCCTGCAGCCCCTCGATGGCGGCGACGCCCATGCGTGACGCGAGAAATGGATCTTCACCGTAGGTCTCCTCGGTGCGTCCCCAGCGGGGATCGCGTGCAATGTCGAGCACGGGACTGAATACCTGGTCCGCTCCTCTGGAGCCGGCTTCGTCCCCCGCGGCGGTGAACACTTGGTGCACCAGCGCCGGATCCCACGTACTGGCCAGAGCCAGCGCCTGCGGAAAGCTGGTGCTGCCGTACTCCATGAATCCGTGCAGGCCTTCGCCCATGAACAGTTCAGGGATGCCGAGCCTCGTCTTCTCTTTCAGATACCGCTGCACGCCATTGCGCAGAATGGCGGATTTGCGGGGCGTGAATTCGAGATCAGGATCCCACCAGCGATTGAGAACGGCGCTCGCCGATTCGTTTGTATACGTGCCCGTGGGGTCGATGATCTGGGTCTTGCCGTCCCCTGCGGGCGCGATCTGCCCGACCTTCTCTTCCAGCGTCATGCGTGGCAATAGGTCGGCCACTCTCTCGTCCACCGTGAGACTAGGATTGCGATATTTGGGAGTGTTGTCTTGCGCCTTTGTTTTGTCTTGAGCGATCGCGGCCGTGGCACACAGCAAGACCAGGCCCAGGAGAGAAAGCAGGGGGGAGCGACGTTTTAGGATTTTCATTTGAGTAACTGGGGCGGCAGCCTCCTTGTGGAGATGCGGACACTAATGCTACTCCCAGATACGGGGAGAAAGGTGGAGGAGTTCCTAGGATTCGAAAGATGTCGGCACGGACTGATGACAGCGAAGCTCTATTCACCAGCAGGTGCGAAGCCCTAGTCGTCGGCGTTTGCCGTGATCTCGGGCTGCCAGAGTCCGTTTGAGGGATTTGTGGGAGCCGCGTTCAGTTCCTGGTCCTTGTACTGCAGTTGATACAGCTTGAAGTACACGCCGCGATGCGCCAGCAGTTCCTGATGCGTCCCCATCTCTCGGACCTGACCTTTGTGCATCACGATGATCTTGTCGGCTCGCTGGATGGTCGACAGGCGGTGTGCGATGATCAGAGAGGTTCGTCCTTCTACCATGCGGCTGAGAGCATCGCGTACTTTGAACTCGGTTTCCGTATCGACGCTGGACGTCGCCTCATCGAGGATCAGAATCTTCGGCTCATGCGCCAGTGCGCGCGCGAACGAGATGAGCTGTTTTTGCCCAGTCGAAAGTGTTGATCCCCGCTCGCGCACTTCCTCCTTGAATCCATTGGGCAAGGCGCGGACGAAGTCGCCAAGATTCACATCCTCGGCGGCCTTCGTCACCATCTCATCCTGAATTCGTTCGGTTCCCAGGCGGATGTTGCTCCCGATCGTCCCGCTGAACAGAAACGGATCCTGCAGCACGACGCCGAATCGAGCGCGCAGGTCGGCCAGATCCATTTCTTTCACGTCGACGCCGTCGATCCGGATCGCGCCTTTCTGCACGTCGTAAAACCGCAGCAGCAGGGAAATGAGAGTGGTTTTGCCCGCTCCGGTGTGGCCGACGACGGCGACCGTTTCTCCTGGCTCGATCGCGAAGGAGACGTCGCGGAGGACCCAGTCAGCAGCGGATTCGGCGGCGTTGCCTTCCTTCGGCATATCCCGGTACGCGAACCATACGTGGTCGAATTCGATCCGCCCCGGCCCTTCCGGCTTCTTAGTTATCGCTGGCGAGACGATATCGACCGGCGTATCCAGCAACTTGAAGATGCGTTCGCTTGCGGCCATCGCCGACTGCAGAATGTTGTACTTCTCGCTGAAGTCCATGATGGGGCGGAAGAAGCGCTGCGCGTAGGCGGTAAATGCGATCACCACGCCCAGAGACACCTGGGTTGCGGCCTTGTCCGAGACCACGTGGCGCAGCACGTCCTGCCCGCCGAACCAGATGACACATGCGATGGCGACCGCAGAAAGGAAATCAACCACGGGATAGTAGACCGAGTACGCCATGATCGCGTCCTTGAAGGCGTCCATGTGGCTGCGGTTGATATCGGAGAACCGGTCGTAGGCCTTGCGCTCGCGATTGAACAATTGCAGCACGACCATCCCGCTAACGTGCTCCTGCAGATAAGAATTGATGCGGGCGATCGCGGTGCGAATACGCCGGTACGAATCGCGGACCTTGTCTCGAAAGAATTTCGTCGCGACCACGATGAACGGCAGCACGGCGAAAGTGATCAGTGCCAGCTTCCAGTTCATATACAGCATGATTCCCAGAATCCCCAGCAGCACAAACAGGTCTTCAAAAATGGAAACCACGCCCGAGGTGAACATTTCGTTCAAGGCGTCAACGTCCGTTGTGACTCGAGTGACTAGTCGCCCAACCGGATTCTTGTCGTAGAAGGCGACGTGCATGCGCTGGAGGTGCCGAAAAATCTGGCTGCGCAAGTCGAACATTACTTTCTGTCCAGTCCATTGCATGAAATACGTTTGCAGGAACTCGAAGACAAAAGTGAGGCCCAGAAGAATGAAATAGATGACGGAGACCTGCGCGATGCCGTGGAGCGGATGAGGGCTCAGCCAGTTCCATAGTCGCGAGGTCGTGCCCTTCGTGGGTGCAAGGTAGCGGTCAACCACGACCTTCACCAGATAAGGTCCGAGTACGTCGCAGAAAGACTTCAGAATGATCGCCGCAATGGCAATCGTGACCTGCCAGCGGTACGGACGCAGGTAGGTCAGCAGCCGCCGCATCAGCCGGCTGTCATACGCTTTGCCTAATACCTCTTCTTCCTGGGCCATGGTTTACGGACGAAATCACTTGCAACGTGGGCAAACGGCGTTGAGTGCGCCTTTCAACAGGGTACCTCAAATAGATGGTCGAGACGGGAACCGGGATGGAAAACGTTTTGCACCTGATGTAGCGCTCTGCCCGCAATCGACTGTCCAATGGGATAATCAATCAGTGCCTCTGGGAATCTACATTTCGGTCCCGTTCTGCCGGACGAAGTGCAGCTACTGCAACTTCGCGTCCGGCGTGTTTTCGCGCGTCGTATTCGAACGGTATGTCGATCGGGTCTGCGCCGACATTGCGAACGCTCAAAATGTGGCGAAAAAACTCGGCGGCCAGATCGACCACGAAGTGGAATCCATCTACCTCGGCGGCGGCACGCCGACCGTGATCGAGCCCTCGCAGCTGCAACGGATCTTCGACGCCGTCCGGAATCAATTCTTAGTCCTTCCCGGTGCGGAGGTGACCGTCGAGTGCGCGCCGGGGACTCTGGCTCCCGAGGTTTTGCACGGACTATTGCGCTGCGGAGTAAATCGCGTAAGCCTGGGCGTCCAGTCGTTCGTCGACACGGAGGCCGCCGCTGTAGGGCGCCAGCACAAGCGCGCGACCGTGCTGGACGACATTGCCCGTCTGCGCGCGGCTGGAATCGCAAACATCAACATCGATCTGATCGCGGGCCTGCCGCACCAGACCGCGGAAACCTGGAACGAATCGCTTACAGAGACGCTGGCAACCGGAGCATCGCATGTCAGTGTCTACATGCTCGAAGTCGACGAAGATTCGCGATTGGGCCGCGAGCTGATCGCCGGTGGCGCCCGCTACCATGCCCATTTCGTTCCCGACGAAGAGGCCACAGCGGATTTTTATCTCGCCGCCTGCGAGCGTCTCGAGTCCGCCGGAATCGCGCAATACGAAATCTCCAACTTCGCGTGCCCCGGAACCGAGTCGCGCCACAACCTCAAGTACTGGACTCGCCAGCCCTACTTCGGTTTCGGCGTCGATGCCCATTCGATGCTGAAGTCGAGCTGATCGGCAGAACGAAGCCGTGCGCTTTGCGACCGCAGATGTCCTGGAAAAATACTTTGCGGGTTCATCACTTCAGAGGACGGATGTATCACCCGCGGCTGCTCTGGAAGAACGCTTCTTCCTCGGACTTCGCCTGAACCGTGGTGTGGACCTTAGCGAAGTAGCCGCAGACTTCGGCCAGCCAGCCGTCGATAACGCGTTAACCATGATTAACGAGCTGACCAACGACGGCCTCTTACGGCGCGAGGACAATCGCATCAGCCTCACGTCCCGCGGCCGGCTACTCTCGAACGAAGTCTTTCAAGCTTTCCTTGCAGCGCCGAGCGCCTCCAGACTCTGAGAGCGTCGCGACGCTGCTTCGTATGCAGGCTCCTTCATGCGAGCAATTTGTGCGCGAATTCCCAAACCATCCGGTCGGTTGGGGAACTCGCTGGAACCTTAAGAATCGCCAGTGTTCATGGGGTGCGCAACAATCTCCACGTTACCGTCTGGTGGTAACTTCTTCCAGTTCCAGACCTATGTTCTAATCACAACTCGGGTTAGAGAGCGCCCTTTCGAGGAATCGCAGAGGGCCGTGCCCGAGCGTCTTGGAGGATCCTTGGATTTTCAACTGAACGAAGAGCAGTTGCACTTGAAAAAGAGTGTGCGCGAGTTCGCCGACCGCGAGATCCGCCCGAATGTCATGAAGTGGGACGAAGCCAGCGAGTTTCCCTTGGCCACAATCAAGGAACTCGGCAAACTTGGTTTTCTGGGGATGATCTTTCCTTCTGAGTATGGCGGCGCCGGCATGGGTTACGTGGAGTACGTCACGGCGATCGAGGAACTCTCGCGCGTCGATGGGTCGGTCGGCATCATCGTGGCCGCACACACATCTCTTTGCTCGAACCACATTTTTCTTGCTGGAAGCGAAGCGCAGAAGAAGAAATATGTCAGCAAACTGGCCACCGGAGAATTCATCGGGGCATGGGGCCTGACCGAACCATCGTCCGGATCGGACGCCGGCAGCGCCCGCATGACGGCCGTGCGCAGGGGAAGCAATTGGGTGCTCAACGGCACAAAGACTTTCTGCACCAACGGGCATTATGCCGACTTGATTGTCGTGCTGGCCGTGACGGATCGTGTGGCCCACACGCATGGGATTTCCGCATTCGTCGTCGAGAAAGACACCAAGGGATTCCGTCCGGGCAAGAAGGAAAACAAACTCGGGCTGCGGGCGAGCGACACCGCCGAACTGATCTTTGAAGACTGCGTGATTCCGGCCGAAAACTTATTGGGTGCGGAAGGCCAGGGGTTTCCCGACGCTATGCGCGTGCTCGACGGAGGACGCATTTCGATTGCAGCCTTGTCTCTCGGCATGGCCGAGGGAGCCTACGAAGCGGCCCTGAAATATTCGAAGCAGCGAAAGCAGTTCGGCAAGGCCATCAGCGATTTTCAGGCGATCCAATGGAAGCTGGCCGACATGGCCACTGAAATCGACGCCGCTTTGCTGCTCACCATGCGCGCAGCTTCGATGAAAGATGCGGGGATGAAGACAACGCAGGAATCATCGATGGCCAAGCTCTATGCCAGCGAGGTGGCTGTGCGCTGTGCCAACGAGGGTGTACAGATCCACGGGGGATACGGTTTCATCAAGGATTATCCCGCCGAAAAGTTTTATCGCGACGTGAAGCTCTGCACCATCGGCGAGGGAACGAGTGAGATTCAGAGGTTGGTGATCGCGCGGCAATTGTTGAAGGATTAGCGAAGTAATCTGGGAGAAATGGGGCACCCGGCGCATCTTGCGCGATGCTCGCTAACGGTGCCGAAGTTGTGGGCTACTATTCAAGCAGAATAACCTCTGGCGAAGCCACCATGTTCATCATTCACGGCGCCTATCATTTCTGGCCGAAGCGGGTTGCTTTCCGCGACGACTACTGCCTTTCGTGCCAGGCGCCCTGCCGATCCATCGCGATCCGCACTCTCGATGTCGGGCACATCTTCTGGATTCCGATTCTGCCGGTTGGTTTCTGGAAGCACTGGAAGTGCAGCATGTGCAGCCGCGATCCCCACGCCAACACCAAGACGGGCCGTTCCTTCAAATGGATCGGATTGGTCTGCCTGATCTTCATTGCGCTCGTCTTTTGGACCATCCCTGTTGATCCGGGCGCGCCCGCCTTTTACTGGGGCTTCCGACTCGGCGCGCTTGCGGGGTCGGTTGCGCTTCTCATTCACTTGATGGTTACTGCGAGAGAGCCATCCCTGCGTGAGAGGCTTGCGGCGATCCCTCCCGCTACGGATGTAGTCTGCCCGTTCTGCTCGACACCGCTTATCGCTGGTAGTGGCCCCCGATGGTCCTGTCCAGCTTGCAGCGCGGAACGGTACTAGCCCCTTTCTTTCCCAGAGTCCCATCCTGCTTTACACTGTTCGCTTGGACACTGCTGGTACGAATCACGACCTTAAAGCGTTGATAGACTCTCTCCGCTCTGGAGATGTGCGCACCTTGGCGCGGACCATTTCCACGGTCGAGAATCGTCGGCCGGGATGGTCCGATCTGTTGAAGGCCTTGTTCCCACACAGCGGCCACGCTCGGGTGATAGGGCTGACGGGCGCGCCGGGAGCAGGGAAGAGCACGCTGGTTGACCAACTTGCGCGGCTCTACCGGAAGCAAAACCAGACGGTGGGAATTGTCGCGGTCGATCCCACGAGTCCCTACACCGGCGGAGCAATTCTGGGGGACCGCATCCGCATGCAGGAGCATTTTGCGGACCCAGGAATCTACATTCGCAGCATGGCCACCCGCGGATCGCTGGGCGGACTGGCGCGCACTACGGCGGACGTCACCACTGTACTCGATGCCTCGGGCCGAGACATCGTCTTGATCGAGACCGTCGGCGTTGGGCAGGATGAAGTTGATATCGTGCGCCTCGCCGACATCACCATCGTGATTCTTGTTCCTGGCATGGGGGACGACGTTCAGACCATCAAGGCGGGCATCATGGAGATCGCTGACATCTTCGTGATAAACAAGAGCGATCGCGAAGGCGCTGAAAGAGTGGAGCGCGAGATTCGCGGCTTGCAGTCGCTGGCGCTACGCCATGACGGATGGACGCCCCCGATTGTGAAGACGGTTGCCAGCGACGGAACCGGCATTGGAGACTTGGCTGTCGCGATCAAAGATTTCGTCGCATATCTTCAGAAAGAGAATCTTGCCCTGAAAAAGAGTGTGCAGAACTGGCAAGAGCGCCTGGTCGAAATGCTGCGCGACGTGATGCTCGAAAAAGCGCGCGCGCAGTTCGGCGACGGCAACATGGCAAGGCTGGCGGCGGAAGTCGCCGAACACAAGCGCGATCCGTATACGCTGGTAGAGGAGATCGCGGCGAAGGCACAGAACACGTAGCCGCGGACGCATTCGTCCGGGGCTGTCGAAATCGAACGATTGCGATCAAATCGCAAGCGGACGAATGCGTCCGCTGCTACGTGAGCCAGGAATGGATTCTATGTTTCAGATCGATCATCTTGGCATTGCCGTGAAGTCTCTGGCAGCGGCCAAGGCGATTTACGAAAAGCTCGGCCTCTCCGCCTCGCCGGAAGAAACGGTCGAGCAGGAACAGGTCCGGCTAGTGATGGTCCCCGTCGGTGAAAGCCGCCTGGAACTGCTGGAGGCGACGTCAGAGGACTCGACGATCGCCAAGTTCATCGCCAAGCGCGGCGAAGGCCTGCACCACGTGTGCCTGAAAGTGCCCGACCTTCAGGCTGCCGTAGAGCGGCTGAAAAAAGACGGCGTGCGCCTCGTCTCGGAAGAGATCAGGGTTGGGGCAGCTGGACATAAATATGTATTTGTCCATCCCGCAAGTACAGGTGGCGTGCTGCTGGAACTGGTTCAGGCATAAAATCCTTAGCCACGGATCTTCACAGATAACTACGGAATCACGCGACCACAAATGCTTCTACTCATCACCGACACTTCCGGCAGAAACGGCACCGTTGCACTCGCGCGCGCAACCGCAGGCGGAGCGGTGGAGGTTCTCGAAGCTGGTGCACTCGCGGGAGGCATGTTTTCCGCGCAACTGGTACCCCAGATTGCCTCTTTGCTTAAGAATCACGGATCCAGCAAGACACAAATCGACGCCTTCGTCGTAGTGTCCGGTCCAGGTTCCTTTACCGGCTTGCGCGTAGGGCTGGCTGCCATTAAGGCCCTGGCCGAGATTCTGCAAAAGCCTATCGTGACCGTATCCCTGCTCGAAGTGCTGGCAACCGCCAGTCGCGCACAAGGCAAGGTTGTGGCGGCGCAGGATGGCGGGCGCCGCGAAATTTTCTTCGGAGCCTACAAGATTGCCGGCGAATCGCTCCAGGTTTTGCGCGAAGAACTCGTGTCGCAATCCGACTTTTTGGCCGCCGCGCACGATTCGACGGTCGTCACCCCAGACGAAGCGTTGTCAACCTGCGCTCGCGCTGCCGGTCTTAACGTAGCAGTGGCTGAGCCTCCAAACGCCGAAATGATTGCTCGTTTCGGATGGAAGAAACTGCAAGCTGGAGAAACCGTCTCTCCTGAAAATCTGGAAGCCAACTACATGCGCCGCTCTGATGCCGAAATGTTTGTAAAGCAAAGCTCCTAAACCTCTAGCTTCCAGCTTCTAGTGCGCAGTATTCTCAAGATCCGTGCTCATCCGACCTGCATCCGTCGCTGACATTCCTTCCATCCTGAAGTTGGAGCGGGAGTCCGCCACAGCCGGGCATTGGACGGAAGGTCAGTATCGCCAAGCTCTCCAGCCAGAAGGCCCGACGCGGCTTGTACTGGTCGCGGAAGACTCGCAGCCTGGGGCAGCCTCTTCCGGTTTCGCCCCCACTGCAGCCCCCGCCCCACTCGGCTTTCTCGTAGCTCTTCATCTTCCCCCCGAATGGGAACTGGAAAACATTGTCGTATCGTCTGCAATTCGCCGGAGGGGACTCGGAAAGCAGCTTCTCGATGCCATCCTCACTGCTGCCCGCGAAACAAGTAGCACATCTGTGTTTCTTGAGGTCCGCGAGTCCAATGCCAGTGCTCGAACCCTCTATGAAAAGGCCGGTTTCGAAAAGACTGGCTGCCGTTCGTCCTACTACACGAATCCCGTGGAAGACGCCATTCTCTACCGCCTCTCCTTCAGCTAAAACGATGTTTCTCACACTGAGACTGCACCACTTTTTTGGCATTGAACGCGGTTTTGCCCTGTGCTAGCCTCAAGCTCATATCCCGGTTGGAGGTCTGCTGGATGCTGACTTCGAGAGACGAACTCCTCACCACTCACGAGGAGTTCCGTAAATTAGCCGACGAGCACACGCAGTATTCGAGACGCCTCGATTCACTCACCCAAAAACGTTATCTCAGCGAAGACGAAAAGCTCGAAGAAGTTCGTCTGAAAAAGCTGAAGCTCCGCCTCAAAGACCAGATGGAATCCATTGAGCGCGAGTATCGGCAGCACTACGGCGTCAACGTAGCGTAAGAACTCTGGCCAACTTTGGGGCGGTCTCGACCGCTAAGGTGAAATTGCATCTACCGTAAGGCGCGAATGAAGCGCCTTTTTTATTTGTACTTAGAGAATTTCTCCATCCCCGACATCTCCTGGACCTTTGCATCTTCTGGCTGTTTCTTCGTGCCGCTTCTGCGGTAGAATTGCAGCCACGTAGGTCGTCAACGAGCCGGGGAATCTGGCGTTAGCCCTCGCTCTATCGAGACGATGAAGTCGTCCAGCGGATTGCCACTTTGAATTCTCTCTCCGCATTCTTGTGACGGCCTTCATTGGAAGTTATGCATCTGTAGCGGCTGCGACGGCGCAGATTCCGTGCCTCTAGTCGCAACCGCAATCAGGACTTCGCTCATGATCGGCAAATCACTTCGCTCATATCGCATCGACGCCAAGCTCGGAGCTGGCGGCATGGGTGTGGTCTACAAGGCGGTGGATTCTCGTCTGGGCCGCACTGCGGCGATCAAAATTTTGTCGACTGGCAGCTCTCAACCCAGAGCACGAGCGGCGCTTCGTACAGGAAGCCAAGGCAGCCTCTTCTCTCAACCATCCCAACATCGTCACCATCTACGACATCGATACGCAAGAGATCGACGGAAAACCGATCCCCTACATCGCCATGGAGTACGTGGCGGGGGACACGCTCGATCACCTGATTGGTCGTAAGGGGCTCCGCATTCGAGACGTACTGAAATACGCTTCCCAGATTGCAGATGCGCTGGCGGCGGCCCACGCTGCCGGAATTGTGCATCGCGACCTGAAGCCCTCGAACGTGATCGTCACGCCACAGGGCGTGGTCAAAATCCTTGATTTCGGTCTTGCCAAACTCAGCGAGCCCGCGGGCGCAGATGCCTACGCCGAAACTTTGCACGGCGAGGGTTCACCACTCACCGAGGAGGGCACCATCCTCGGGACCGTGGCCTACATGTCTCCCGAGCAGGCGGATGGCAAGAAAGTCGACACCCGGTCTGATGTTTTTGCCTTCGGCTCGGTTCTGTACGAAATGGCTACAGGGCAACGTGCCTTTGCCGGCGGTTCCAAGCTGTCATCGCTTTCGGCGGTGCTGTACAAGGATCCGCAACCGGCGTCACAGACCGTCGCCGATGTTCCACCGGAACTCGACCGAATCATTAGCCGGTGTCTGAAGAAAGATCCGGAGCCGCCGCTGGCAAACCATGGCGGACGTGAAAGTCGCGCTGGACGAACTGCGCGAAGAAATGGACGCGAGCAACATCGCGCTCGCGCCGTCACCGCGTGTGGGGCAACGCAAAACGTCGCGCACGACGGATCTGGGCTGGCCTCGGCGTGCTGGCGGGAGTTTTGCTTGGCCTCGCGCTGCGCGTTTCCTATGAGCGGAGATATAGTCCTCCTCCGGAGCCGCCCTCGTATCGGCGCCTGACCTTTCGCCGCGGGGATGTCACGTCCGCGAAGTTCGCTCCCGGAGACACGGTTGTTTACAGCGCCGAGTGGGATGGCGCTCCGTCGACCTTATTTTCCGCGCAAGCCGGCAATCGTGAAGCGCAGCCGTTGTCTCTTCCTAGTGCGCGAGTGCTCGCGATCTCTCCTCGCGGGGAGATGGCCATCCTGCTGGGCGGTGAGGATGTCGGCACGCTCGCCCGGGTGCCCTTCGGTGGAGGCGCTCCGCGCGAGGTACTGGAAGGCGTGAGCGGCGCCGATTGGGGACCTGACGGAGAATCGCTCGCCGTGGTTCGCGCCATCGGCGGAAAATTCCGTCTGGAATATCCCGATCGGGACTGTGTCTGTACGAAACCGAGAAGCGGCCTCCCATGATGCCGCGCGTTTCGGTCGGACGGGAAGCTGGTTGCATTCTTTGATTTCGACATCGAGGTTGGCGACTATGCGCTTTGCGTGGTCGGCCCGAACCATCCGCGGCAGGTTCTCTCCCGCGGCTGGCGCGCCATCGGCGCTTTGAACTGGTCCCCAGACAACCGCGAAGTCTGGTTCTCCGGCGGCCAGCCCGGCGGTGATCCCGCGCTCTATGCCGTCACGCTGTCGGGATCGCAACGTTTAGTTTCTCAGACGGGCGGAATGATCGTCATGCAGGATGTGGCGCGCGACGGCCGCGTCCTGTTAACCACAGTGAACTCGCGTCTCGGTATTCACTACCTGCCGCCGAATGGTGCTCCAGCCCGCGATTTAGCGTGGCTCGATTCTTCATTGATGTATGACCTTTCCAACGACGCACAATCGATCGTGTTCGTCGAGCTTTCCAGTGGGCAGGGGCGCAACTCGGCCATATACCTGCGAAAGACCGATGGATCTCCGGCTGTGCAACTCGGCTACGGTAACCGGCCTTCGCTTTCGCCAGATGGAAAATGGGTGGCTTGCATTCATCACGAGGCCGACCAGTCCAGTCTGATGCTGCTTCCCACGGGCCCCGGAGAATCACGCTTTCCAAAAATCGAAGGCATGCACTTCGACGGGGTGGAGTGGTTCCCCGACAACAAGCGCATCTTGTTCACCGGCAATGAAACGGGCCATGCGACGCGAACCTGGATGTACGACCTGGACGCGAACAAATCGACGCCGCTTACACCCGAAGGAACTCGCGGCAGGTGGGTCTCTCCCGACGGCAAATGGTTCATCACCTTAGACCCGCACAAATTATTGCTCTCACCGGTAGGCGGCGGAGATTCGAAGACCATCGTTGACCTGCAGGGTAAAAGCGTTGTGCGGTGGAGCGGCGATGGGCGATACCTCTTCCTGCAACAGCGGGAGCCCGCCAGCATCAAAGTCAGCCGTCTCGATGTAACTACTCATCGCGAAGAGCCATGGCTAGTCGTGAAAGTTCCAGAACCGGGGGCTCAGTTTCTGGGACCACTGGCACTCTCGGCCGATGGAAAAGCCTACGCCACCACGTTCCAACGAGACTTGGCCAACCTGTTCTTGGTTCGCGGCCTGAAATAAATCCGCCATCCGTGTCCATCGCTCTCGCGCTCGGACCTGTGACGGTCTGGTACGTCAGCCACCCGTCGTCATTTATGTGTGAGAGGGTTTGCTATTGAAGCCCGCCAGGACTAGTATGCGGTGCGGTCGCGGATGTCCTCCTCGAGAGTTCGCGAGGCCTTCTGTGCACGCCCGAAGCTACGTATGAGTGCTGTCCGCATCCGTCAATCGTGGAGCATGGAGGACCTGGACTCGCCATTCCGAATGGCAGTCCTGGTTCTCTCTGTAGTTGCTCTGTCATATCTGTCAACCCTCCTCGGATCCGGAATGGCGGTTCCTCCCCACAATATCTCCCCCCTTTGGCCGACCAACGCGGTGATCCTTGTAGTACTGCTAGCGGTGCCCAGGCGCGTCTGGGCGGTCGTCATTGTCGCCGCCTATGTAGTAGTCGGCATCGTTAACGTCCTTCACGGAGTGTCCATCTCTCTCAGTCGCTGGCTCGTTCTAGGCAATGTGGTGGAAATTCTCGTGGCAGCCATAGGGGTCAGCTACTTCTTCGAGGGTATGCCCCGGCTCAAAGGGCCAAAGGTTCTGGCG
The DNA here is from genome assembly GCA_963844525.1 of uncultured Acidobacteriaceae bacterium. GTDB lineage: Bacteria > Acidobacteriota > Terriglobia > Terriglobales > Acidobacteriaceae > Sulfotelmatobacter. Next base: position 292,223 of record CAWJOM010000004.1, read on the forward strand.
CAGTATTTGCTGGTTGCAGCGATCTTCGCGCCATTTACGGGAGCGTTTCTGGGTGCTCTCGCCGCGAACGAGGGGAGCTACTGGCTGCATTGGAGAATGTGGTTTCTGTCCGATAGCTTGGCTCTGTTTACACTGCCGCCTGCCGTGTGGAGCCTGGCACAGCCCCTGTCAAATTTGGGACGCAAATCCCGGACTCATTATTTGGAACTCGCGGTGCTCGTAGTTGTATTGGTTGTCTTCGGGTACGCCGCTCTGGTCATTTCGGATCGGAACACGCCTCAGCAGCTTCTTTATCCGTTAGTGCCACTCCTGCTGTGGTCTGCTCTTCGATTCGGGCCGATGGGGACCAGTCTTGCGGTGATCATCGTTAGTGCTCTATCGATTTGGGGTGCAGTGCACGGGCACGGTCCGTTCGCCGAACCCGGGCCAGTCAACAACGTTCTTTCGCTCCAACTGTTTCTCTTGTTCGCGGCTGCGCCTTTCATGGTTCTCGCAGTCCTCGTAGAAGAGCGACTGCAAAGCGAGCAGACATTGCGAGAAAGTGAGCAGCGGCTTCGGGTCGCCGCCGAGGTTGGCAGAATGTATGCCTGGGAGTGGGATCCTGCCTCGGACTCGGTGCTGAGATCTGCGGAATGCGCAGGCATTCTCGGCCTGAATGAGGCCGCCCGAGAGGGCCTCGCAAAAGATTATTTCAATTTGATCCATCGGGATGATCGGGCCGGGTTGTGGAGCTTGGTGAACTCCTTGACGCCACAAGACCCCGCTTATCGGACCCAGTACCGGAGGTTCCGCGCCGCTGGTGAACTGCTATGGCTGGAGGAGAGTGGGTACGCGACTTTCGATGGAAACGGGAAGATTATCCGGTTGGTCGGCATGACAGCCGATATTACTGAGCGCAAGCGTGCGGAAGAAGAACTTGCCAGGGTAAGCGGCAGGCTGATTGACGCGCAAGAACAAGAACGGACCCGGATCGGCAGAGACCTTCACGACGACATCGGTCAGCGTCTCACCATGTTGACGATCGGGATCGAGCAACTCCAACAAGATTCTTTCGATTTACCTGCCGACGTCCGAGGACGTATGGGCGAGTTACAGAGGCAGGCTTCCGAGATCGCGGGGAATGTCCAATCCCTGTCTCACGAACTGCACTCGTCGAAACTGCAATACTTAGGGATCGTGGCCGCCATGCGAGCATTCTGCAACGAATTCAGCGAGCAGCAAAAAGTGGAGATCGACTTCGGCACCCAGGATCTGCCAGGCCCTCTGCCGCACACGGTTTCTCTCTGCCTCTTCCGGGTCCTGCAAGAAGCTCTCCACAACTCGGCGAAGCACAGCAAGATGCGGGTCTTCGAGGTGCGCTTGTGGGGAACGGCGGGCGAGATCCATCTAACCGTCCGGGACTCTGGAGCAGGATTCGATGCTGACGTCGCGAGGAAAGGCCGGGGGATCGGACTCACCAGCATGGAGGAGCGCTTGAAGCTGGTGAACGGAACCTTTTCAGTCGAGTCGCAGCCGAATCGTGGGACGACGGTCTTCGCTCACGTCCCTGTGAGTTCAGGACGAGATTCCGCACCTGCAGCGGGATAGAAAACGCTGTACAAACCGCACGGCCAATTTGGGTGCATTTGCCAACCAGATTCGTCGAGACTCAAGCCGAACGCGGTTCAGTGCGCCGCCCCGCGAGCGCTAGCCCGATCCAGCAGCTCACCGGCCATGTGAGCAGCCACGACAACCAGTACCAGTGCGGCCAGCCCTTGTTCCAATTGGGAATGATCGAGGCGATGCCCATTACCTCGCCGATGATCAAGAACCAAAGCACATGCCGCGCGGCGCGGCTGGGAGCAAATCTCGCGCAGAGCCAGGCACATAGAATCGAGATGACAACAAAGAACCCAGTGCTCGCCATGAGAACTGTGTTCGGAGGCACGCGGCCCCGAACATAATCCGGGAAGATCCGTGCCAGCAACGGGTCTGTCGCGAGAACCAGGACAACTGAGAGCAGGTAACTGCCGACGACGACGGCGACGGATTTGAACATTCTCTATTCCTCCATATGCGGCACTGAGACAGAAAGTGTACTCTTCCTCATTTCTTCAGCTCCGCGGGCCAGTTCGTGACCAACTGAAGCGGAACCTGTGCTTCTTCCTCGGAATGGTTCACCAGCAGACGTGTTCCATCGGAGGAGACGTCGAAGGGAATGCCGACACCAGGCGTGGCGGCATGGAACAAGAACTGTGGCGCGCCAACTTCGATTTCTGTGCCTTTCACGGACAGTGGACATACGAAAAAGTCCTCGGCAAGACTCACGTAAAAAAGTTCTTTACCGTTTCCGGTCCACGCTGGATACGAGCCTCCACCGGACGATACTTTCCATTTGCCTTTGCCCTCCGGAAAACTCGTGATGTAAACCTCAAATTGCCCGGATTCGTCAGAGACGTAGGCGACCCAGTGGCCGTCAGGCGAAACTCGATAGGCAAAAAGGTTGGACTGCGGCGAAGGCGGCTGAACTACGGCAACTGGCTTGCCGTCTCCGGCAGCGGGCCGCATCCAGAGGGAAACCATCTTCTCGCCATCGCCCCACAGGTACGTCAGATATTTTCCATCGGGCGACCAGCCGGGAAAATGATAGTTGTTCTGTTCGGCGAAGAGGGCTTTTTCGGAACCGCTGCCGTCTGCGGCTTTGGAGCGGATTTCAACATTGCCGCCGCCTGAGGTCACGAGTTCCGAAAACACTAGCGTCTTGCCGTCCGGCGACCATGCTGGTTCCTGTACCACTTGCTGGGCGAAGGTGATTCGCGTTTTCGTTTTGCGTTCCAGGTCGAGCGTCCAAATGCCGAGTTCGCTTGCGAAGGCCACCTTCTTGTTGTCCGGGGAGAGACGCACATCCCGCACATCCACGACCGTGTGCTCATGGGGGTCGTACTCAGCCAGCGCTTTACCCGACCGGTCGAACCACACAAAACGGCTCTTTGCCGAAGTGGCGCTGCCAGCCTGGTAAATCATGAGCCCATTTCGGGAGACGGAAAAAATGCTGCGCCACACCCCAACGTCGTCGCGGACGCTATTCACCACTGCGGTTGCCGATCCGGATAACTTGCCCGATTGTGGATCGAAGGGATGGGCCACCAGCGTCGTATTTGCACGGTAGAGAAGGTAGCCGGATGCGTATTGTGCCGCAGAATCGGTAGCTACGATCAGATGCGTCTGGGTGCTGTCGACAGACGCGAAGTAGATTCCGTTTTGTTTGGGATCGCCCCCAGTGTGATTGGTGGCGAAGAAAATAAAATGCTTGCCATCCGGCAGAAACCAGGGCCAGCGATGAGTGTCATGTTTTGTTCTATCAAGCAGCGTGGCCGGAGTTACGGGCCCACCCTGCGCGCTTACTTTGACCAGCGCGTTCTGAAAATCCGCAGAGAACACGATGACATCGTTGCTACTCCAACTGCCGCCTCGTGAATTCGGAGCGTCCGCGATCACGACCACTGGGCCACCGGAAGCTGCGATTTTGTTCAGCTTTCCATTGGCGAAGAAGCCAATGGATCGCCCATCCGGCGACCAGAAAGGATGCGCTGCACCCGTTGTGCCCTGGAGGGCTTGAGCCGAATCGTTGTTCAGCGGCCGCACCCACAGCATCTTGGTTTCACCTGCATGTGCAACAAATGCGATCTTATCGCCTTCCGGCGACAACACGGGCATGCCGCCGGCGTCGCCCGTCGTGTCCAGGGAAAACTTCTCTGGGGGAGGAATCTCCGCATGAACGGCCAACGTCTCTTCGGATGATTTCGCCCAGCGATATCCGGCGAAAGCCGCGAGGGCCATGAACACGACGAGAGCGGCGGCCAACCCCGATCCCCACGCTTTGTTGAATCCCGAAGACCCCTTTGCGGATCCGTTCGGCGCGGCGTCGGCGATCCAGCGCAGGTCCAGCGCAACGTCGTGCGCAGATTGGAAGCGGTCCGCGGGATCCTTGGCAAGGCAGGCGCGGATCACTCGATCCAGCGCCGGAGGCACAAGCGGCTGGCTCGCGGTGATGGGCTCCGGATCTTTTTCCAGAATGGCGGTGAATACGCTGAGCTGTGACTTCCCTTCGAATGCGCGCCGACCCGTGACCATTTCGTAGAGCACGCATCCGAAGCTAAAAAGGTCGCTGCGCGCGTCGGCTTGTCCCCCTTGCAGCAGTTCGGGAGCCATATATTGAAATGTTCCGACGATGAGTCCCTTCTGCGTGAGCGGCGACGTTGCTGCGGTGAGCGACGCCAGATTCATAGTTGGAGTGGAAGGCGTGAGTGGGCCGACGGCCTGCGTGGCTACTGACAACTCCGGTTTCGCCAAACCGAAGTCCATCAGCTTTGAGCCCGCCTTGGTCAGCATGATGTTGGCGGGCTTCAGATCGCGATGGATAATGCCTTGATCGTGCGCCTTTTCGAGCGCTTGCGCGATCTCGATTCCAATTTTCAAAACTTGATCGAGAGGAAGAGTCCCCTTCGCCAGGCGCTCGCCAAGAGTCTGGCCTTCCAGATACTCCATGACCAGAAAATTCGTGCCGTCCTGCGTGCCAATGTCGTACAGCGTGCAGATATTGGGATGTTGGAGCGCCGAAATGGCTTTCGCTTCCCGCTCCATGCGTTGTTTCAATTCCGGGTCAGAAGAAAGGTGCGACGGGAGAACCTTGATCGCGACCGTGCGGTCGAGCCGACCGTCTTTGGCGCGATAAACTTCCCCCATGCCACCAGCGCCGAGTGGGGAAACGATTTCGTAAGGACCGAGTCTGGTTCCAGCGGAAAGGGCCATGGATTCGCGCAATTATAGCGCCAGCATTCTGGTCACCCTTACCTCTGCCGTTTCGGCTTTAGATTCAACGTGCGAATCAACCGGAACAAATGGTTAGGATGTACTCCAAGGATTTTTGCGGCGTCCGTATAGTTCCCAACCGCTTGCTCGATGGCCCGCTCGATGAGTACTTTCTTTGCCTCGCGGATGCCATCATGCAGGGCGCTGACCGGCTCTCCCGCGGAAGCCGTTTCTTCCAGAATCGAGTCGGGCAAATCCTCAGCGAGGATCAACTCCGTCGAGCCCAGCACCACGGCCCGCTCGATGGCGTTTTCCAGTTCACGAACATTGCCGGGCCAGTCGTACCGCGTAAGGCACGCACGTGCCTCTGGAGAAATGCCCGCGACGCGCCGCTTCACTTTCTCGCCATATTGCGTTGCGAAAAACGCCGACAGCATGGGGATATCCTCCCGCCGCTCCCGCAACGCCGGCATGTGAAGCGAGACAACATTGAGCCGGTAGTAAAGGTCCGGACGAAACGCTCCGGTCCGCGACGCCTCTTTCAAATCACGGTTGGTGGCGGCAATGAGTCGAACATCGAGCTTGATGGGACGCGTGCCGCCTACTCGTTCGAATTCTCTTTCCTGCAGCACCCGGAGGAGTTTGGCTTGCATGGGGACTGCCAATTCTCCGATCTCATCTAGAAAAACCGTCCCACCCTCAGCGACTTCGAGCTTCCCTTTTTTCTGCGAAACCGCTCCCGTAAAAGATCCGCGCTCGTGCCCGAAGAGTTCGCTCTCCAGCAATGTCTCTGTGATCGCAGCGCAATTGATAGCGACAAAAGGCTTGTCAGCCCGCGTACTGTTCCCATGCACTGCGCGCGCGACCAATTCTTTTCCGGTACCGCTTTCGCCCGAGATGAGCACCGTCGAGTCGCGTCCCGCCACTCGCGAAACGAAGTCATACACCTCATGCATGGCCTTGCTTTCTCCAATCATGCTGTGGTGAATGCTCAACTCTTCGTTCAGGCGGCGGTTTTCCCCTCCCAGTCTCTCTACGTGGCGCGCGTTCTCAATCGCGAGCGCAGCGATATTCCCCAGAGTCGTTACCAATTCCAACAGGTCCGAGTCGAAACGTGCGCCCGGAGAACTGGCCTCCAGGTACATCACGCCCAGCATCTTGTCCTGCACTTCGAGAGGCACGGCCAGGACGGAATGTACCCGCCGCTCCAGCAGGCTCTCAGATTCCCGGTAAGCAACATCGCTTTGAACATCGCTTGACAGCACCGCCAGATTCTCCTCGAGAACGCGATTCAGAATCGTCTGGCTGGCATGAATCGGCTGATTGGGGCCGAGCTTGCGGTTGCGGCCCACAATCGAGGAGAATCCTGCGACTCCGTTCTCGGTCAACAAGATGGCGGCCTGGTCGGCGGGGACAACCGACAGAACTGCTTCCAGCACTTTCTCCTGGAGGACCTCGAGGCCACGCACCGAGTTCAACGTCCGGCTGAATTCGAGAAGCACATTGAGGTCCCGAACCGTCTTAGGCGTCGGGGGCAGGGCGTCCGGGCGCGCCGGCTGCAAATAGCGGGCATCCTCTTTTCGCAGAATTACGGTTGCAGCGCCGGGCACTGGAGTCGCGTCCAGTTGCAGCGAGGCATTGCCGGGGATGGACTCACTATTTGCTCCCTGGAAGATAAGGACCGAGTTGCCCACCCGGATCTGGTCCCCGTGGACCAACACCCGATCCATCACAGGCACGCCGCTAACAAACGTGTTGTTGCGGCTCTCCAGATCCTGTAGCCGGAATGCGTCGGATTCCTTACGGATCACGCAGTGGCGCCGGGATACCAGGGAGTCGAGCAGGGAGATCTCGTTGGACGGGTCGCGGCCGATCGAGATCTCATCCCCGCTAAGCGGGAATAGCTTTCCCTTGAGCGGTCCGCTTACTGCCTCCAGCCGAGCCCCACTTGGAGCAGGGGCGCTCCCTTCGTCAGAATGGCTCATAACGCAATGAGTATACTCGGGGCCCTCCGGCTCCGTCCGTCCCGTTGGCACCTAACATAAATGTTACCCACCCGCATTTTTGCTAGGGCCGTGGCCGTAGCCCGGGGCAAAGGCAAGCCCCAGTAGGGTGAGAAATCGCCGCTTTTGGGGTAAATTCTGATGCCTGCACCCGGTATTCCCTGACCCAGGCTTTGGTACGTGGGTTGCATTACTAAAGTCACTTGCGACGGACGAACCGAAGCAAGATATCCCAGGTCCCAAAGGAGCACGACAATGAAGGTAAAAAAGAATGCAAAGCTGGCAATCCAGATCGCGATTCTGGCCGTAGGAATGGTAGGTACCTTCATCGCAGCGAGCGTTCAGCCCATCTCGATGTCGGCGGCGGACGGTGGCCCGATTCTTCTGTGCCCACCCCGTACCCCGAACTGCTCATCGAGCCTGCCGCCGCTCGGCTAGTACGGTAACGATTACAAGCAGTCCTGATTCAAAGCCGAACCCTTGGGTTCGCAATCTTTTGGGCTGGCGGATCCGTTGGATTCCGCCAGCCATCTTCACTCCGCACCTCCAGTTGTGCGTCGACCAATTGGTAACTCGCGGTTCCGACCGGCCTCCCCCAGCCGGTTCACCGCAACCTGCAAGCCGGCGAAAATCGGCTCTCCACTGAAAACTGAACCTCTTCGTCCCGCCCAACTGTCCTGAGTCCGGGCAGCCTGCTCTATAATTAAAAGCTCTCATGGTTCGTGACGGATATCTTTACGCGTTCCCGCTCATTGCCGCGGCTATTCTGCTCGGCTGGCTGACTCGCCCCGGCTGGGCGATCATTCCTTGTCTGCTGGCGCTCTTCTTTCTGTGGTTCTTTCGGGATCCCGAGCGAGCGATTCCTCAGGACACCGGTGCGGTGGTTTCGCCCGGCGATGGCAAGGTCACCGACGTTTCGGCCGTAACCGTGGGAAATGAAAGACTGACGCGGCTCAGCATCTTCCTCAGTGTTTTCAACGTTCACGTGAACCGTTCCCCGATCACCGGCGTCATCCGGGATGTACGGTATCAGCGCGGCCAGTATCTGAATGCCATGAACCAGGCGTCCGCTGAGCTGAACGAGCAGAACATTGTCACGGTCGAGAGCGATGGCCAGAAGGTCGTATTCAAGCAGATCGCCGGCCTGCTCGCGCGGCGTATCGTTTTTTATCCTAGGGTGGGAGACCGTCTCGAGCGTGGCCAGCGCGTAGGTCTGATCAAATTCGGATCGCGCGTGGATGTGCTGCTCGACGCGTCGGCCCGCGTCAACGTCAAGATCGGCGACCATGTCAAAGGCGGCTCCAGTGTGCTTGCCTACCTGCAGCCCCAAGGCTTTCTGGCGGCCGCCGGCAACGCTCCGGCCAGCGAGAGAGCGCATTAATGGATCAATCTCCCCCCAAGCCTCGCCGTCAACTCAGCAAAGGGATGTACATTCTTCCGTCGCTGTTCACCACCGCCAATATGGCGTTGGGCTACTACGCGATCCTTGAGGTCATGCACGCGACCACGACCGAATTTTTCCATCTCGACAACGCCGCCATCTCGATCGGGTTCGCCGTCCTGTTCGACGGGCTCGATGGCCGCATCGCGCGCATGACCGGCACCAGTAGCGATTTCGGCCGCGAATTGGACTCCCTCGCAGATGCGATTACGTTTGGCGTAGCACCGGCCATGCTGGCCTGGGCCTGGGGCTTTCATCTTATGCCGCTGGTTCTGCTGACCGACTGGCACATTAAGCTCACACAGGTGGGGGCAATTGCCAGCTTTCTTTTCCTGGTTGCCGGAGTCAGCCGCCTCGCACGATTCAATATCACCAGCAATCCGCAGCCTACTAATCCAGGACGACCCGGTAAGAAATATTTTGTCGGCATGCCAATTCCGGCAGGCGCGGGTGTTGTCGCCGCCGTGGTTCACTTCGCGCAGGGAGATCCGCTCGTTTCGTGGTACACCGCTCTGACATGGGTCGTCATGGTGACGACCGTGGGCTACCTGATGGTGAGCACGTGGCGCTTTTACAGCTTCAAAGACATCGATTTTCGTTCGCGCCATCCCTTTCGCTTGATTCTGATTCTGGGGGCGCTGTTTGCCTCCATCGCGTTGTTTTCGCGATATGTTCTATTCGGCGTGGCGTTGCTCTACATGATCTCCGGTGTTTTCTGGCGTGTGCAATGGATCTTCCGCCGCAAGAGTGGCCCGCCGCCGCCGCCTTACCAGGAGGCGTCGCAGGCGTCATGAGCGAACCAGTGAAATCGCCGTCTATATCGCATCCGGTCGCCGCCCGCGGAAATTTGTACCGCGCTGCCATCGTGGGTGCAGCCTCGCTCAAGGGCAAGGAAGTTGCAGAGATGCTGAATGAGCGCAATTTCCCCGCCGCCGATATCCGTTTGCTCGATGACGACGAATCTCTGGGCCAGCTCGAGGCCATGGGTGACGAGATCACCTTTATCCAGCGAGTGCGTGCCGAGCAGTTTGAGCACGTCGATTTCACGTTTTTCGCTTCGGATCAGGAGTCCACCCGGCGCAACTGGAAAGATGCTCGCGATGCCGGCAGCGCTATCATCGATCTCTCCTCGGCATTGGAAAATGAAGCTGGGGCTAGCGTACGGTCGTTGTGGGTCGAACGTGAGCGCGGACAAATTCCCGCTCCAGATCTCCAGCCCGGCCCGTGCGTGACAGCCCACCCGGTCGCCGTAACGCTGGCCCTTTTGGTGTTGCGAGCGAGCAACGCCGGGGGCATTCGTCGCGCCGTCTCCACGATCTTCGAACCAGCGTCGGAGCACGGCCAGCGCGGCATGGACGAGTTGCACCAGCAGACCGTGAACCTGCTTTCGTTTCAGCCCCTCCCTAAGGATGTATATGACGCACAGGTTGCCTTCAACCTGAACGCGCGTTATGGGGCAAAATCGCAGCCCGCGCTCGACTCGATCGAAGCTCGGATTGCACGCCATTACCGGGAGATTGCCGGCGCCGGGGCTCCGCGCCCTTCGCTAATGCTATTGCAGGCGCCGATCTTTCACGGTCACGCGCTGGCTGTCTACCTGGAGATGGAAGCCGCCGTGGATCTACAGGCTTTGTCGCAAGCTCTCGCCGGAGATCACGTCGCGATTCCCGGTGCGGACGAAGATTCTCCGAGCAACGTGAGTGCTGCCGGGCAAGCGGAGATTCAACTCGCGATTAAGGCCGATCCGGTGCAACCCAACGGCGTCTGGTTGTGGGCCGCAGTCGACAATCTTCGAGTCTCCGCCCTTACCGCGGTGGAGTGTGCCGAGAGCATGACTGCCACCCGTCCGACTGGGAAGATCCAATAATGAAGACACCTGCGGCGTGCCTGCTGGCCCTGCTGTTGGCCGTATTGCTGCCGGGATGCGGGTACCATACTGCCGGCCACGCGGTGCAACTCCCTGACAACGTAAAGACCATTGCCATCCCGACCTTCAAGAACGAAACCCTCACTTACCGCATTGAGCAGATGCTGACCGCCGCTGTCGTTCGCGAATTCACGACGCGCACTCACTATCGCATCGTCAACGATACTGGCCAAGACGCGGACGCTACTTTGCGCGGCACCGTGCTTTCCACGACCGCATCTCCCCTTACCTACGACACAGCTACGGGGCGCGCCGCCAGCGTGCTGGTCGTGGTCAGCATCAAGGTCACGCTCACCGATCGCAGTGGGAAGGTGCTGTACCAGAATCCGGCGTACCTGTTTCGTGAGCAATATGAACTTTCGCAGGATCTGCCCAGCTTTTTCGAAGAGGACTCCCCCGCGTTCCGGCGCCTCTCGCAGGACTTCGCGCGTACGCTGGTCTCGAATATTCTGGAGGGATTCTAAGTCGTGAAGCGACGTTCTCTTCTGCTGGCGCTGATTGCGATTCTCCTTACTTCGGGCTGTTTCGTCGCGTCACGGCCGCCACGTATCGGCACGCCCGCCAGCGACTTCAGCGTACAGGATTCCGATCGGGCGGTCAGTCTGAATCAGTTTCGGGGACAGGTTGTGGTGTTGAATTTCTGGGCAACGTGGTGTCCTCCGTGCGTGGAAGAACTTCCTTCGATGATGACCATGCAAGAGCGAATGCGCGGGAAGGGAGTGATGGTGTTAGGCGTTAGCATTGATGTGGATGGCGAGGCCTACCACCGCTTTCTGAAGCTGCGCAACGTCAACTTTCTCACGGTGCGGGATCCCGAACAGAAAGTTGCGACGATGTACGGTACCACCGGATGGCCTGAAAGCTATGTCATCGACCGCCAGGGCGTGCTGCGCCGGAAGTTTGTCGGCGCCGTCGACTGGAACTCACCCGAGGTGCTGGACTTCCTCGGCAAGTTATAGCCGCACACATGTGAGTTCTAAAGATTCTGGCGTCATCCGGACCGGAGCCGTCTTTCCGGCGAAGGGAAGGATCTTGCGCGGAGCATCAATACAGCTACGTTATCCTTGCACCACTAGTCGAATCGATTTCCCAATGTTACAGTCGAAAACAATGGTCAGGACGGTTGAAATCTAATGCGCGCCTTCGCTCAGGCCGAGCGCTTTGTCAGCGAACTCGAATCGCACAAGCTGCGGGCCGCTTATGTGTTCGTGGGCGACGAAGCCTTCTTTCGAAAGCGTTTTCGTGATGCAATACTTGAGCACCTTGTCCCGACCGACCTGCGCGACTTCAGCTTTTTCGACTTCGATCTCGCCGACAGCGATCTCGCCGAAGTGCTCGACCGCGCCCGTACTCCTTCGCTGATGGCGCCATTTCAGGTCTTCTTCGTGCGGGGCGTGAAGAATCTTTTTGGCCGAGGATCCAATGAAGAGAAACTGGCTGCGATTGAGGACTATTGCAAGAACCCGAATCCCGATGCACTCGTCGTTTTCGTCGCCGACCACATCAGCATTCCCGCCGACGTTCGCCGCATGGAGATGCAGGATAAAGAACGCTACCAGCGCATCCGCGAGACCATGGGCCAGTACTGTGGCATGGTCGAACTGGCACGCGTGGAAGAAGGCGAGGCCGTTCGTTGGATTTCCGACTACTGCGCCAGCCGCGCCGTGAAGATCGAGGCCGATGGCGCCCGCGAGCTCGTCGACGCCCTCGGCGGCGACATGATGATGATCTCCAACGAACTGGAGAAGCTGATCCTGTATGTGGGCGAAAAGAAACGCATCACCTTGGGTGACGTCGAAACCATGGTGCTCGCCGCCAAGCAGCGCTCCCTTTACGAGCTGACCGATGCCATCTCCGCGAAAGAACGCGTGCGCGCCCTCGAAGTCCTCGACGCCATTCTGCTCTCGGGCGAGGGCGAGGAGGCCGCTATCGGCCACATCTACATGCTGGCGAAAACCTTCCGCCAGATGCTGGTAATTCTCGAACGCAACGTCCGCGACCAGCGCATGCTGTGGGCCGCGCTGTGGCAGGGCTTTCGCGTCCCTCCGTTCGCTGCCGACGATATCATCAAGCAGGCCCGCCGCTACAAGAATCGCCGCGAACTCACGCGCGCTATTCGTCTAGTCGCGAAAGCCGACCTTGCTCTTCGCTCCAATCCAGTAAGCAAGCGCATGGTGTTAGAGCGTCTGGTGATGGATTTAACCACCGAACCCAAGCTCGAAACTCCAGGCTGGATGCAGGAACAACTGCCCGTGTGAAACTCGTAGCCCTCAGCGTCGGCTACTCCCGGATCCTGCGCGCAGCTCGCGTTGGAACTTACTGCAATGCGGATGTTTTACGGCGATAGCATAGAGGAGCATTGGTGCCTATCCTAAAGCCTTTGCGCGCTTTGCGAGACTTTCAGTGAAGTCCGCACGTATTGCCTCCGGGCCTCTCCGCGCTACGCGCCTGTTGTTTGCTTTGATCGTCGTCGGCATGGGGCTTGTGCTGCCCAGTTGCGGTTCCTCTCACGCGATTCTTCAGATCAGCGCTCCTGCGTCCGTTACAGCGGGCGTACCCTTCAGCGCTACGGTGACCGCGATGTACAACGGACAGCGGGACACGATTATTGATGGTCCTATTCACTTCACGACTTCCGACAAAGCTGCGCAACTTCCGACTTTATACGTATTTACCGCCGCCGATGCCGGTTCCCACACCTTCACGGGGCTCACGCTGGTGACTCCGGGCGATCAAACCATGACGGTGTCCGATTATGACGCCACCCCGATTGCCGGCACCGTAAACATTACGGTCACCGCCGCTAATCAATGATGGGGCGGTTCAGCGCCAAAATGGTGCCCATGCAGCGCGTCCATCCCAAGTTGCCCAAACTGAAAGGCAACGTTTGAGCCGCGAGCGTGAAGGCGCGGACTCAGGATTGTTGCGTAGGCTTTGACAAATCAATGTGCCTATGAAAAAATCCCGCCGATCTGTCTAGCTGATCTTGGTTTCCATCGAGGTCACCCTCGAAGAACGAAAGCGCGAATGGCGCCGTTTGTGGATGGAAAAACCTACTTTGCGGCTCCGCCAACCGAAAGGCCCAGCAACCTCATTCTCTTCGCGCTCCTGATCATTGCCGGCGTCGCGTTTCTGTCTACTCTTGTGAATGCCCAACAGTCGATCTCTAACTCTGACCTCACCTTCGATTCGATGTACAAACTGGGCAAGCCACTGCCCCCCGCCAATTCGGATATGAGCAGTCCCGATCCTTCGGAGTTGAGGCTCGACAGGGTCGGCGGCGATACGTCGTCCGGCGATTGCCCCAATGCTGTCTACGACTGTGGCAACGAGTTGCCGCTTGCGCCCGGCGCTCAACCCGGACAGGATTCACAGAGCCCCGCGTCACAGATGAGATCGCGTGCTCCCAAACCTGACTTCAATCGAGACATCTATTACAGAAATAAACTTGAGTTCGCTCTCGACGTGGGATGGCTTCCCATCAATATCCCCTTTCCTTTCGACATCCTGGAAGGCGATCCATACGACCTGTACCCTCTTCGATACACGCTGGTACCCATCCTCGCCTCTCTCCGGTGGCAAGTCGACGCCGTAGGAAGCCCGTGGATTCTGCGGGGCAATTGGGATGTCACGGCCACTCTCTCCATTACCGCGATTCCGAGAGGCGCTGAGACCCATTATTTCTCGTACGACATGGGCATCCGGCGTAACTTTGTTCAGCGCAACTGGAGGGTCGTGCCCTACGTTGATATCCGCGCCGGCCTTGGGCTCATCGATGCGAAAGGACCCCTAGGCGTGTATTACGCGCAGGGACAGAATTACACTTTCACCATGAACATGGGCAGCGGAGTTCGGTATAACTTCAATTCTCGCTATGCTATTTCAGCCGGGCTGAATTGGATGCATATATCGAATAACAATCTATCCGCGCCCGAGTATTCGAACTATGGCATCAATGTTTACGGGCCCCTGTTTGGTCTTGATATCCAGTTGCGCAGGCGCCACCGACGATCCGACCAGCATGATTAGCCGCTTACGATTCAAACATCTTCGCAATTTCCACATTCCCGGATTCTTGGGCAATCATCTTGAAGGGCTTACCTTGAGTGTCGCTCGCTTCACGAAGGGCAGGGAAGCGCTTCAGGAATCGTGCAACCCAGTCGAAGTCTGCCTGCTGGATCGCGTAGGCGAAATCGTTGAGCTCAATCCCCAGGAATCCGCCCATCTCACGCAAGTATTCGATAGCCCACCCCGTCGCTGTCGCACCGAATTTTCCGTCGATTGCGTTGATTTCTGCGCCCTGCTCCACGAGCGCGCGCACGACATCGCAATGTCCGCCAAACGCCGCATAGTGAAGCGCCGTAGCACCGAGAGAATCCTTCTGGTTGAGAAGTTCGGTATGCCGTTGAGCAATGTCTCGAACGTCGGCTAAGTTCCCACTTTTCACAGCCTCGATTAGTCTTTCGAGGTCATTCATGGAACACCCACTAGTCCGCGTGATGCCACCTCCGGCTCTCCGCGTGTATCCTTTCCCCTGAACTCTGAATGCTGGAAAATGACTCAATGACTTCAGTACTGCGTTTCCTGAGCATTTGTATTCTGCTGACCCTAGTCGCGGCTGACAATCTGGCCTTCTGCCAGTCCGCTCCGTCGCCGCAACATATGGAACGCCCGGCGCCGCCAACGCGTGATCCGCACACTTCCGGTTACGTCACAGCGAAGGAATTGCCCGACGGCTCCAATCCTCCCGCGGACGTGGACGGTAATTTCATCCTGGGGCCAGCCCACAGTATTCCCGAGACATCATCCCACGACAGCATTCCTCAAGGAACGGTGACTGAGTTCACCATGAGCTCATCCGATAGCAAGATCTACTCCGGTATTGCGCGCGACCCGAGCACCTTCGGAACTCCGGATCCCGCTAACCCCGCAAAGCTCGTCGTGACTACTAGCCATCCTGCCGCCTATACGCGGAACGTGGCCGTTTATGTCCCCAAGCAATATGTTCCGGGAAGCGTTGCGCCATTCATCGTCGGCGCCGACGGCCCCGATCACCTGCTCTTTTCGGTCCTGGATACTTTGATTGCCCAACATAAGGTCCCGGTGATGGTTGCCATCTCAATCGGCAACGGAAGCGGCGACGCGCAGGGAAGTGAACGCGGCCTTGAGTACGACACCATGTCCGGCGCCTATGCCGAGTTTGTGGAAAAAGAGGTCTTGCCCCTGGTCGAATCCCATGCCCACGTGAAACTCACCAGAGATCCCGATGGCCGGACGACCATGGGCGGCAGTTCCGGAGGTTCCTGCGCGCTGATCATGGCCTGGTACCACCCGGAACTCTATCACCGTGTTCTCACCTACTCCGGCACATTCATCAACCAGCAGTGGCCCTACAATCCGCAAATTCCGCACGGCGCATGGGAGTTCCACGAGCATCTCATCCCTGAAAGCCCAGTCAAACCGATTCGAATCTGGATGGAAGTGGGAGACCGCGATCTGTACAATCCGAACGCAATGCGCGACAACATGCACGATTGGGTTCTGGCCAACGAACAGATGGCGAAGGTGCTCGCCACCAAGGGATATCACTACCAGTTCGTATTTGCCCGCAATGCCGGACACGTCGACCGCGCGGTGAGGCAACAAACGCTGCCCGAAGCCCTGGAGTATCTCTGGCAAGACTACAAATCTTCGCCCGGGAAGAACTGATTGCCATCCTCCGGCACCGAAGACTCCAAATGAAAAGGCAGACCCTGAAGGTCTGCCCACATCTCATGACAAGGGGTCTTGCTGGAAAGCCTGCAGAAGCGAAAGCTTACTTCAACGCAGTCACGCGCTTACCGAGGCGTGACTTGTAGCGCGAAGCGGTGTTTTCGTGCAGGGTTCCCTTCTGAATGGCTTTGTCGAGCGCCGATACGGTCTTCCGGTAGGACACTTCGGCGGCCGCCTTGTCGCCTTTTTCAATGGTCTCGCGCAGATCACGCAATTGGGTGCGCAGGGAAGAAGTGTTTGCGCGGTTGCGCACGGTTCGCCGTTCGGTCTGGCGCGCACGTTTCAGCGCCGAAGCATGATTTGCCATAGCTGATTGTTACCTTTGTAAGTACAGAGAGATATTCGGGGTAGGTCCGAATTCCTTATTATAGGGAAGCATTCCCACCCGGTCAAACTTTTGAGGGTTGTGTGGGGACAGCCGCCTTCGGCTGTCTAGGTTTTTATCTCGTCGGACCCGAGGGTCCGACGTGGGGTGGGCCATCCCGACCGGAGCCGTTCTTCAGGCGAAGGCAGGGATCTTGCGTGCAGAATAGCGGGTCTCATACATGCCAGACGCCCTCGATCGCCTGAAAGTGCTGATCAACTCTTCGACTCCCATCATCGTGATGGAGACGTCGGAAGAGATGCACGCCGTCAATATGGTACGCACCGCGTGCAGCCAACTCAACATGGCCACATTCGAGTGGAGTATCGCCGACGGCCTGGTGCGTTCCGGCACGAACGCTGCGGTCGAGCACGAAGCCGCTTCCTCTTTGCAAGGTCGAACCGATCAGCCCACGATGTTGGCTCAGGCGGGACGCGCCTACGCTCAGGTGCGAACTGCGCTCAGCCCCGGCAGCGGGGAAGCGGATCGACTGGCCCGAGCGGTAGCCTCGCCCACGGGAGGCAGCAATGCTGCCGCGGCGAGCGCAGCCATCTACAACACCCGCGAACCCGTGCAGGCTTTGGCCAATATGGAGGCCACGACACTCGAAGCCGTTTTCATCCTGAAAGATTTTCACCGTCACATGGATGACCCAGTCGTCGTCCGCCGCCTGCGGGACGTAGGCCAGAAGTTCGCCACCAATCGCCGCACCGTCATCATCACGGCGCCGGAAATCGCCGTGCCCGCTGAACTCACCACTCTGGTCGAATACTTCGATCTCCCTTTGCCCGATCGCGACCGCCTTCACGAGATCATCAAAGAGGTGTTCACGCGGCTTTCGAAGACGTACACCTTAAAGCTGCAACTCGACGACGCCGGCGTCGACGCCATGTCGGCTAACCTTCGCGGCCTCACCGAAGAAGAAGCCGAACGCGCCATCTCGCAGGCTCTGGTCACGCGCTACTCACTGTGTCCCGAAAGTGTCACCGACGTGCTCGAAGCCAAGAAGCAACTGCTCCGGCATTCAGGCATGCTCGAGTTCATCGAGGCCTCCGACAACATGTCTGCAGTCGGTGGATTGGAGAACCTGAAGCATTGGCTCGGCCAGCGCCGGGGAGCCTGGGAAGACTCTGCCCGTGACTTCGGCCTGGAACCGCCGCGCGGCATGATTATCTTGGGCGTGCAGGGTTGCGGCAAGTCGCTCTGCGCCCGCGCCGTCGCCGGAGAGTGGAAGCTACCACTGGTCAAGTTCGATACCTCGGCCGTCTACGACAAGTTCATCGGCGAGACCGAAAAGCGTATCCGCAAAGTCTTTCAGGTCGCGGAAGGACTTGCTCCATGCGTTCTCTGGATCGATGAGTTGGAGAAGGTCTTCGCCGGAAGCGGCCCGGACTCCGCCTCAGCCGACGCTGGCGTCTCCTCGCGCCTGTTGGCTTCTTTCCTCTCGTGGATGCAGGACCGCAAGGCCGCCGTTTTCGTTGCCGCCACCTGCAACAATGTGACGGTACTGCCGCCCGAACTGATCCGCAAAGGCCGCTTCGACGAACTGTTTTTCGTCGACCTGCCCAATCAAGCCGAGCGCAAACAGATTTTTTCGATTCAACTGGCCAGGCGCAAACGCAATCCGGCAGAGTTCGATCTCGACAAAGTTGCCGCCGCTGCCAAGGGATACTCGGGCGCCGAAATTGACGCGGCCGTCCAGGGCGGACTCTACGCCGCGTACTCCGAAAAGAAGCCGCTTTCCACGCAGTCGCTGCTTGATGCCTTGACGCAGACCGTCCCGCTGTCAACGACGCGGGCGGAAGAGATTCAGACCCTGCGCGACTGGGCAAGGACCAGAGCCGTGCCCGCTTCAGTTCAGGATGAAGCCTCTACGAGCTGACCTTGTCCGCGTCTGCCTCAGCGTGCGCGGTTTTCAAGTGATGGTCGAACGCGCTCTGCAATTGCTGGCTGTTTTCCTCCCGGTTTGGCCGATGGCTTGACGGCGTTGCTTGGAATCGCCATTGCGGGCATGCCGAGCATTCGATCTCTACAGGAATCTCCCCCAGCCACTTGGTGACGTGCAGCCTTGCCTTCTTCATCCTGCAAGTTTCCCACAGGCGGCCAGGATTTTGCTCCATTGACTCCCAGTTCGCTCCGCGTTACGCTTTAGCTCAATGGTAGTGACTTGCCTTCTGGGCATGCGCATTCCGGTTGGTCCCGTCTCCAAGCGAAACCTTGTTTTGTCTATGGGCTGCACTCGCACTCGTGCACCTCGAATGTTCCGCGGCTGCCGGATAGCCGAGGCTTGCGCTGAGTCAAGCCGAAGGAGCGGTTGTCCCTACTAGTTCACCCATCAATCTGAATGAAGAAAAGCATCGGCGTCAGCTCCAATATCGAGACCTTCTTCGGCACGCGGGACGAGAATGTGCGTCTGCTGGAAGACGGTCTGAGCATCACCATCAATCTGCGGTCGAATGCCATCGAACTGGAAGGCGCGGCCAAAGACGTGGCTCGCGCCGAACAGGTCTTTGCCGACTACGAGACCTTACTGCGTGCCGGCCACACTTTCAACAACGGCGACCTCAACAGCATGTTGCGCGTGCTGGTTTCCGATTCCAACTCGACTCTCCGAGGATTGGCCGAGGCTGGCCGCCAGCGTTCCTTCGGGCGCCGCACCGTTCAGCCCAAGAGCAGCAACCAGCGCCGCTACCTCGAAGCGATTGAGGCGCACGACATGGTGTTTGGGATTGGGCCCGCCGGAACGGGGAAGACTTACCTCGCTGTCGCGATGGCGATCTCCGCGTTGCTGGCCAAGCGCGTGAACCGCATCATCCTCGCGCGCCCGGCCGTGGAGGCGGGCGAGCGGCTCGGCTTTCTGCCTGGAACACTGCAGGACAAGATTGATCCGTACCTGCGCCCGCTGTACGACGCTTTGTACGACATGCTCGATCCCGAGAAGGTAGATCGTTATCTTGAGAAGAATGTCATCGAGATCGCGCCCATCGCCTTCATGCGCGGGCGCACGCTGAACGATTCGTTCGTGATTCTCGACGAAGCGCAGAATACGACGTCGGAGCAGATGAAGATGTTCGTCACCCGCCTGGGATTTAACTCGAAGGCTGTGATTACCGGAGACGTCACACAGATCGATTTGCCGAATGCGCGCCGTAGCGGACTGGTCGAGGCCATGGATGTTCTAAAGAGCGTCGACGGGTTGGCCTTTGTGCAGTTCGACGAAACTGACGTGGTGCGCCATCATCTCGTGCAGCGCATCGTGCGCGCCTACGACGAGCACAAGACGCGCGTGGCTGAACAGCAGATGTTGCTGCTGGCGGAGCCAAGGCACGCAGACGCGGCAAGCGCCGAAAAACAGGCGGCAGCGGCGGCCCACGAAGCGAAGTCGACGGCAGCCGAAGCCAAGGGATAACGCGAGACCAACGGGAGGGCCGCGATTCGGCCCTCCCATTTTATTTTTTGCTAGTGTTTGTACTCCACGCCGATCCAGCAAGAGGTATCAGAAAGACTTGGTGATTCTGCAAAAGAAAGTCGCCGGATTGAGTGCAGGAATGTTAGAGCGTTTCGTGCTGCGAGCGCGCCGCGCTGTTGGCCTGCGAGGACTGGTGAACGTTCTGGTAACGTCCAATGCGACGGTACGCTCGCTCAATCGCCAATTTCGCAATCAGAACAAGGCCACGGATGTGCTGTCGTTTCCATACGAGAATGGCTCACAATCAGGGAATCCTAAATTGGCCGGCGATGTCGCCATCTCCGCCGACATCGCTCTGCAGAACTCCGCACGCTTCGGACACCCCGTTGCCCAGGAAATCAAGATTCTGACACTGCATGGAATTCTGCATCTGGCGGGCTTTGATCACGAGCGCGATAATGGTCACATGGCTCGGAAAGAGGCGACAGTGCGCCGGGCTCTTAGGCTGCCGGCCGCTTTGATCGAACGGGTACAACCTCCCAACAAGCGAGGCGCGCGGAGGATGGCATGACTTACGCCCTTGCCATTGCGTTGCTTCTCTTGCTCGGACTGCTCACGCTCGTCTCCTACGTCGACCGCGTCTACCAGGAAGTCGGTAAGTTTCTTTCCCGGGAATTCCAGGACAACATCGACGTCTTTGAGCAAAAAGTCGAGCCGGAACTCGGAGTGGCGCGCACTCGATCCGCGCTCTCCATGGCCGTTCTAAGCCAGTTGACCATGGCGGCGATCGCATTGCTCATTGGGTTTCTGGTGTTCAGTGATCAGACGTGGAACATCTACGAGATCCTGCAAACCACGATCAGCTTGATTCTCATCGTAATCGTATGCAATCGATTCCTGCCGTTCGTGTTCTTCTCGCGGACCAGGGGCGAATGGCTGATTCACTGGATTCTGCTCTTGAAGGTACTCATCTATCTGGTCATGCCGGTGACGATCGTCCTGGGCTTCCTGCAATCTGTGGCGGCGCTGACCAAGGAGAACACGCGGGAACAGCCCGAGACCTCAGCCGAGGCGGTGGATGCGTTGATCGAAGCCGGCCAGGAAGAGGGAATTATCCAGGAGGGCGACCGCGACCTTATCCAGTCGGTCGTCGAATTCAGCGGCAAGACCGTACGCGAGGCGATGAAGCCGCGTCCGCAGATGTTTGCCGTGCCCACCGATACCACGGTGGAGCGCTTCATCGAGCTGCTGCGCGTCAAGCACTACTCGCGTGTGCCGGTGTATGAAGGCAGCGTCCATAACATCAAGGGCATCGTTTACACCCAGGATGTGCTGCAGGTGCCCGATACCGAAGCTCATGTCCGTGTGCTTGAAACCATCATGCGCCGTGACGTTTACTTTGTCCCAGAAAGCAAGCTGGGGAGCGACCTGTTGCGGGAGATGCAGAAGCAGAACATCCGCATGGCGATTGTTGTCGACGAGTACGGCGGCGTCGCCGGGTTGGTCACGATCGAGGATCTAGTCGAAGAAATTGTCGGCGAGATTCGCGACGACCACGATAAGCCGGAGATTGTTCGGGAAGGGGAGCGCTCGTTCATCGTTGCCGGCGGCATGGACGTCGATCGTCTCGATGAACTCTTCGGCACCAAGCCGGAGGGCAAAGAGTCGGCTACGATTGCGGGTCTTGTCAGTGAACTAGCCGGCCGCATTCCGCGCAAGGGTGAAGTGGTAGAAGAGGACGGCCTGCGGTTTGAAGTCCTCGAGTCGACCGACCGCAAGGTGGAACGCGTGAGAGTCACCGCCGTGCAGCCGCGGCAGTTAAAGCTGATTTGAAAGCTTCAAGCTCCTAGCAAATCCCTTCGCAGTCCGGTTTGTCAGCACTCGATCACGAAATACCCGTAAGATGAAGGAGCCTCAGTCTAAGCGCTCCAAGCTAGCAGCTAGTAGCTAGAAGCTGATTTTCTTATGCCATTCCGCTCCGGTTTCGTTTGTATTCTCGGTCGCCCCAATGCGGGGAAATCCACCTTGCTGAACGCGCTCGTGGGCGAAAAGCTGGCGATCATCTCGCCAAAACCGCAAACGACGCGGAACCGCATTCAGGGTGTCGTCCACGTTCCCAAGCGAAAAGGCAAGGGTGGAGGCCAGATCGTGCTGGTCGATACGCCCGGCGTCCACAAGCCTGACAGTTCGCTGGGGCGCAAGATGATGGTTGAAGTGCGCGAGGCGCTGGAGGGCTGTGACCTCGTGCTGGTGATCATGGATGTCACGCGCAAATTCGATCCGCGCGATCAGTTCGCGCTCGACTTGCTACGGCGGCCGAAAACGAAGGCATTTCTCATTCTCAATAAAGTCGACCTGATTCGTGAGAAATCAAAACTGCTGCCTCTCATTGAGCAATACCGCAAGCTGTATAATTCGCGGAGGTGGTCCCGATTTCCGCGCTCAAACGCAAAGGCCTCGACGACCTTCTGGATATGGTGATCGCGGCTCTGCCCGCCGGTCCCGCCTATTTTCCCGAAGACCAGATCACCGACCAGCCGGCGCGGTTTATGGCGGCGGAAATTATCCGCGAGCAGGTTCTGGTGAATACGAGCGAAGAGATTCCCTACGCGACCACGGTGATTGTCGACAACTTTGAAGAGGGCGCCCGCCTTACGCGTATTGCCGCGACGATCTATTGCGAGCGCGATGGCCAGAAGGGAATTCTGGTCGGCAAAGGCGGCTCGATGCTGAAGAAGATTGGCACGTCTGCGCGCTTGCAGATCGAGCGCATGATGGGGACCAAAGTTTTTCTCGAGCTGTATGTAAAGGCGGAGCCCGGATGGCGAGATTCTCGCCGCTTTGTGGAAGAACTCGACTGGCGCCGCCAGCTCGAGCATCGGATGAGGGAGCACGGGACACCGCAAGATAGGACCGAAGCGTCAGGCGCGCCAGCAATTGCGGTCGACGACGACCGTAACCAGACAGAAGATTGAGGTTGTGGTATTGTAGCGAGCGCTCCAAATAAGGCAATGATTGCCGGATTCGCGCCTTGCCGCTAGAATCCGAATAGGACGCACCGCTTGCTGTGAAGCGGGCGGACAGGGGACGAACGAGCCAACCATGGAATCTGGGGCTTCTTCCGAGGAACAACTCCCGGAGCACGACTTCGATCCAGAAAAGTTGAACTTGCGCGTGCGGGTCACGCTTGCGGCAGACCGCAAGTCCGTGGATCCGGTCGTGGCGCAAGTGATGCAGACCGTTCGCCAGATGAAAAATGTTGATGGCAAGGAAGACGCCATCGAACTCGCCCTGCAGGAAGCGCTGGCGAATGCCGTGGTTCACGGCGCCAAGGAAGATCCCACAAAAGTGGTTGAGTGCCTTGTGGCTTGTGAGGAGCAGCGCGGCATCCTCATCATCGTGCGTGATCCCGGGCCCGGCTTCGATCCGCAGGCGATCCCCAGTTGCACCGTCGGCGAGAACCTCTATTCCAACCACGGCCGCGGAATTTTCCTGATCAACCAGCTGATGGATGAGGTGCAGTTCCACAAGAACGGTACCGAGATTCACATGGTAAAGCGTTAAGGTGAAGCGGTAAGGTCAAACGTTAAGACTGCGGCTGCTTCGTGTTTCCCCTCCGATCACTTCCCCTCAAATGATAACCTTGCCAGATGCCTAATCCGGCCGCGTCGCCGCCTCCACAATCAGCGCGTTCTCGCGCGACGGTCGCGTCGGCCCTGATCGTCGGAGTGCTCCTTGGCGTGATCCTTGTCGGCTCCGTCGGCGGACTCATGCTGTCTCGATCTTCAGGACGGGCGCTGCTGAGCCACATGTGGTCCGCGGTCACCGGCAGGACTCTCACGATCGATGTGAGCCAGCCCACCGTGGTCGACCGCATCCAGCGGCTACAGCGGCTGGAAACCGTGGTCTACACAATGGACAAGATCGTGACCGGGGCGAAAGAAAATCCGGTGCTGCCGAATTTTTTGGCCGGAGATCGGCTCTTGATGCTGGTGCATGGCGAGGTGGTCGCGGGAATCGACTTCTCAAGCCTCAAACCCGGCGACGTCAGGGTGGATGGCAAGCAGTTACGCCTACACCTTCCTCCGCCGCAGGTTTTCAGCACTCGCATCGACAGCGCGAAGACTCGAGTCTATTCCCGACAAACTGGGTGGCTGGTCCCGACCGATCCGGATCTGGAAACACAAGTCCGCCAGGAAGCAGAACGCCAATTGCAGGACGCTGCCATGGCCGATGGAATTTTGCGAACCGCCCAGCAAAATGGCGCTGCGACGATCACGAGCCTGCTGCAGGGTTTAGGATTCGAGAAAATTGAGTTGGACTAGGATTGTCTCTGTTTCGCCTTAGCCGTCACATCAATCGAACTGGAGCATGACGATCTCCGGATTCGATCCCAGGCGCAAGGGTGGCCCCCACGTCCCTGCGCCGCTCGATGTGAAGATTTGCATCTTCCCAATGCGCCTTAGGCCGTAAACAAACTCTCGGTAAACACGCCGGGCCATCCAACTCCATGGAACAAACTGCCCGAGGTGCGTGTGACCGGACAGCTGCAATGAAACGCCCGCAGCTTCTGCGGCCGATGGGTGGTCGGGGGCATGGGTCAAGAGAATGCTGGCACGGTTGCGATCGACCTTCACGCCCCGCAACGCCGATGCAAGGTGCTCTTCGCGCGTGGCATGATTGTAGGCCACGCCGATGATCTGCAAACCGTCTACTTCCACTTTTTCATTGCTCAGCACGCGTACTCCAGCGGCTGCAACCGCGCTCAGATACTTGCTGTCGTCTCCAAACTGCTCGTGATTGCCCGCAACAAAGTACACGCCCTGCGGCGCCCTCAATTCGCTTAACGGCTCAGCGGCTCGTTTCGCATCGATGGCCGTGCCGTCATACAGATCACCGGCAATGAAAATCGCGTCCGGTTTTTCCCGCAATACCTTGGCCACCAGTCGCCGGAGAAAGCTGCCGTTTCGAACGTGACCGAGGTGCACATCGCTGATCAGCGCTGCTGTTCGTCCGTGCCAGGCTGGAGGAAGATTGGCCAGCCTGACCGTCGCTCGAGTGATTCGCGTCCAACTGGCGTTGAAGACCCCGTAGAGCCCGGCCAAGACAGCGATGCTGAAGAACCACTCAACGAGCCGATGAAAATCCACGCCGATTCCAGCGATTCTGCTTACCCCGAAAATGATCCAGGAAGACAATGCCGCGAAGAATAGGAAACTGACCAGGCCAGTCCAAACCGCTGCGGCCCGGTAGACGGCTCGAACTGCGGAATTGGTGTAACGAAAAGCAAGCAGGGAAGCGGCAACAAAACTCACCGACAACATACTGAGAGCCACCTCGATCCAGAGCTTCCCATGAGTAGCGTCCGATGACGAAGAAAACGTCCACGTCGCATATAGAAAAAAATGTGTCAGAAAAAGGACGGATTGAATAACGGCAATGAAACCGATCAGTCCTCTGCGAACTTGCATGTGGCATTAGATTCCGCGAACCGGCGTTTCGATTGTCGAAATTGCGGCGAAAATCCCCATTGCTTCCAACGAGATAACTACTCTTTCGCCGCAATCCCCAGAGTTTTCATCTTGCGGTAGAGGTGGCTGCGCTCCAGTCCCAGCACCTCGGAGGTGCGGCTTACATTGCCATGGTTCTGGTCGAGCGTCTTCAGGATGTAATCGCGCTCGTAGGCGTCGCGCGCCTGGTGCAATGTGGAGAACTCAGTTTTCGACGCACGCCGGCTGCCTTCCCGGTAGACCAGCGGCGGCAAGTGCTTGCTGTCGAAACGCGTGGTTGTGGGATTCATGATCACGATGCGCTCGATCACATTGCGCAGTTCGCGCACATTACCCGGCCACGAGTAGCGCATGAGAACCTCGATCGCATCATCGGAAATTTCCCGGGGACGCCGGCCGTAGGTCGCGGCCAGTTCTTTCAGGAAATGCCGCGTGAACAGCGGGATATCCTCCTTGCGTTCGCGCAAAGGCGGGACGAAAAAGGGAATCACATTGAGCCGGTAGAAAAGATCCTCCCGAAAGTTGCCGCGCGAGATTTCTTCTTCCAGGTCCTTATTGGTGGAGGCGATCACGCGAACGTCGACCGTGATGGTCTCATCGCTCCCCACCGGCGTGAAGCGCTGCTCTTCGAGCGTGCGCAGAACTTTGGATTGCGTCTTCAGGCTCATGTCGCCCACTTCATCCAGGAAGAGCGTGCCCCCGTGGGCGCGCTGGAACTTACCTTCCTTGTCGGCGGCTGCGCCTGGAAACGATCCCTTGTAGTGTCCGAACAATTCGCTTTCGATCAGATCCTCTGGAATGGCGGCGCAGTTGACCTCGACGAAGGTTTCATCTTTGCGCAGGCTCTGGGCGTGAATGGCATGTGCCACCAGTTCTTTGCCTGTACCGGACTCGCCGTAAATCAGAACGCGGCCGTTGGTGGGGGCCATCAAGCCGATCTGCTGGCGGAGTGCCTTCATCGGGATGCTGTCGCCCACAATGACGCTCTTCACCTGCAACTGCTTCTTCAGATCCACGTTCTCGCGGTGGAGCTTTTTCGATTCGATGGCATTCTTGACGAGGATCAGCGTCTTTTCGAGCGATAGCGGTTTTTCGAGGAAGTCATAGGCACCCAGTTTCGTTGCGCGGACTGCCGTTTCGATCGTTCCGTGCCCCGAGATCATGATTACTTCGGGAGGATTATCGAGTTCGCGAATCCTTTCCAGGGTTTCGAGGCCGTCGACGCCGGGGAGCCAGATGTCGAGCAGGACTACCTCAAACGCGGTTTTATGAAGCAGGTCGAGGCAGGCTTCGCCGCTCTCGACAGAAGAGGTCGAATACCCTTCGTCTGTCAGGATACCTGCCAGAGAGTCGCGAATGCCCGCTTCGTCGTCAACGATGAGAATGTTATGCATGTTGGATGGTGGCTGTGGCAGGCGCAGCGTCGAATACGACGGGTAGCTCCACGATGAAGCGTGTGCCCACGGGATGATTCTCCTCTACTCGGATGGAGCCATGATGATCTTCCACGATACGGCTGACGATCGCCAGTCCAAGGCCGGTGCCGCGCTTCTTGGTGGAGAAATACGGCAGGAACAGCTTCTCCTTCAATTCGCGGGTCACGCCGTGTCCTGTGTCGGCGACGGTAATCTCCACGGCATCACGGCTCGCGACTAAGGCCGTAGTGATCTCAATTTCGCGCACAACGGAATCTTGTGAGGCCTCCGCAGCATTGTCGACAAGATTGGCGACAGCACGCTTGATCGCTTCGCTGTCGGCCATCACTCTGGGCAAGTCAGAGGCCAGGGTCGTGTGTACTCCAATTCCGTCGAGCCTCCCATTGAACATAGAGAGCGCGCTCTCAATCACGTCATTAATGTCGGCCGGCTGCGGCTTGGCCACGGGGAAGCGGGCGAGAGTAGAAAACTCGTCTACGAGCCGGCGCACGGTTTCGGCTGCACCTGCGATGGTTTCCGCGCAGGAGCGCACAACGTCGAGCGACGCGGGATCGTCCGGAGTGGCGCGGTCCAGGTGCCGCTGAATCCGCTCCGCTGACAGTGCGATGGGCGTGAGCGGATTCTTGATTTCATGCGCCACGCGCCGCGCCACTTCCCGCCAGGCGGCTTGCTTCTGGGCTTTCAGCAAGTCCGAGAGATCCTCGAACACGACCACATATCCCGAGCGCTCGCCCTGATGTCTTAGGGTCGCTACCGTGACTGCGACATTGAGCGAAGCGCGCGGCAGTTGCATTTCCATTTGGCTGGTCGTCATGCCCATGCGGTCGGCGCGCCGGAGCAAAGGCTCGAAGTCCTCCAAGACCTCAACGGGAAAGACATCGGTCAGCGAGGCACCCCGAAGAATCTGGGGCGCACTATCGTGCCCTGCATCGGGATGAAACATGCGGAGCAGCGCCTGATTGACGTGGGTGACACGGCGAGCAGCGTCCAGAGACAGAACGCCTGTAGGGATACTCTCAAGAATTGTTTCCATCTGCCGGCGGCGCTGGTCGAGTTCGGCATTGGCCGCGCTCAGGTCGCGGCTGGAAGCTTCGATTTGGCGCCGGCTACCTTCCAAGTCTTCCGCCATGCGATTGAAGGACCGCACTAGGTCGCCAATCTCATCGGCAAAGCTGACGGGCACGCGGTAATCCAAACGTCCCCGGGCAATCTCCTGCGTGGCCTCGGCCAGAGCCGACAGCGGCCGCGTAACAATCTTCGAGAGGAACAGGGCAAGCCACGTGGTGACAAAGAGCACGATCATCGTCAGCAGCAGCAGGAGCCCCATGTATGTTCGGCGCACGAGTTTTCGTTCGCGGGCCAGATCGTAATAACGTTGCTGGCTTGCTTCAACCTGGCGCACCGTTTGGCCGAACTCGCGTGGAAGCGGGATGGCAACCAGAATCGTTCCGCCACCTGGAACTGGGGCGCTGCCCAGGGTGTAGTCGGTTTGTTGCCACGTAAATTGCGCCGGATGTCCGAGGGTTGCCTCCGCCAACGGCAGCCTGGCTTTCAGAACCGGCCAAGCCGCCGGCGCATTAAAGCTGGCCTCTTCGTTATCATCCTGGATTGCGAGAGCGAATCCACCCTGCAGCGTGAGTTCATGATGCTGGAACTCGTCTACCACGCCCGAGAAACCGTGCCCGGAAAATCCGCGTTCAATCTCCGGAGAAGCGGCGATCGAGACGGCCTCGGCCCGCGCGTTCTGCATGGCATAACTGGCCAGGAGCGTTGCCATGGCGCGCGTATCGGCCCGAACCTCCTCGACAGGTGTGGAGAACCACTTGTCAATCGAGCGATTCATCAGTCCGTACGCGAACCAGTACATCACCATCACTGGAAGCGAGGACAGAAGAAGCGCACCAGCCACCATGCGCGTCCGAAACTTTGAACCCAGTACACCCAGACGGCGCTCGGCAAAGAGCTTGAGCAAATTGCGCATCAGAACGAACGTGAGCGCAACGAACAGCAGGAAGATCAGCGCCGAGAGAGCCGCGAAGACCACAATGTCCTGATTATTTCCGGGACGCAGGAAGGTCAGCTCAAAGGCGGTTTGCGAAACGAGAATGGCTAACAACACGAAAACGGAAATTGCCAGCAGGATGATGACCTGCTTGCGGTGCGAGGTCTTCTGCGGCGGGATTGAAGCCTGTTGTGCCACGGGCATTTCGGCGTCCCGGCTCAAATGGCCGGGATTCGCAAGTCATTATAGATGCAGCGGCACGGGAGCAAGCTGCAGGGGATTATGTGGGACCGGGTCAGTGACTCCCCCACCAACCCGCAAGGAGTCTAGTTACTGAGGGTGAGTCCGGTCGGCCGAAATTTCCTCAAAAATCGCGTCGTAAGCTGGTTTGGGTTTGTACGCGCGGTCAAAAGGGAGGGCCGCTCCACGCGTGCCATGAGAATGCGATCCGATCCATGAATATTTGTCGGTGAATCCCCACGTCTGAATTGCGGTGCAGCCGGGATTTTTCAGGCAGGCTCGAACTACTCCCCGATAAACCTCAGCTTGGCGAACCAGATCGTCGTCTCGCACTGCTCCGCTGGAATCTACAGGCAGAGATACGTCGAGTTCCGTGATGTGAACCTGCAGGCCCAACGCAGTGAGCCTGGCAATATTGGCGGTTATGGCAGCGCTATCGATCTCGGGCTCGGCAATGTGCATCTGCAGGCCGACGCCGTCGATGGGAACGCCGCGGTGTTTGAAATCTTTCACCATGGCGTAAACGGCGTCAGATTTACGGTTCAGCCCCTCCGCGCCATTTTCGTTATAGAAAAGCAGAGCGTGCGGATCGGCTTCGTGGGCCCAGCGGAAGGCCTGCTCAATATAAGCGGAGCCTTTGTCGGACGGTCCGATGCCCGGTCGGTTGTACCAGAGCGACTCTTTCAGTTTGCCATTCTCGTCCAGGGCCTCGTTGACCACATCCCACGCGAACACTTGACCGGCATAGTGTTTCATCACCTTGGCGATGTGTTCTTGCAGTAAGCCCGACAGTTGAACCGATGTGAAGTGGCCTTGCACCAGCCATTCGGGATTGTTGTGATCCCATACCAGGCAGTGTCCGCGAACTTTCATGTTGTGCGCCTGAGCGAAGCCCACAACCTGATCGCCTTCACGAAAGTCGAAGGCGCCAGATTGCTGCCGAACCACCCACCATTTCATGGTGTCTTCAGCTTCGACCATGTTGAATTCACGCGCTAACGTTGTCGAATAGGCAGCTTCGGAAAACAGGGAGGGACGAACGGCCGTGCCCATGAGAACCTGGGCTTGCGCAGCTTCCTGCCGGAGCGGGAGGGCGGACGCAACTGCCATCGTGGCCAGCACGAGGATAACGAAGCGAAGATGCGGAAATGGGATCATGGGATGCGCTTACGTTTGAGTCGAAATGCTGTCTGCCATCTATTAATCCAAAGGAAGGAAGGGCTGTAAAGGACATCCGTCACATTTGGCCTGTGTTTTTTTGCAATAGCTCTTTCCCACTCCCACAATGAGACCGTGCATCTCGTTGTAGACCTGCACTTGCGCCGTGCGCGCGCCAGTGCTCATTGCCGAGGGAGCGTGAGAGGCGCCACGAATGCCGGCTTCAAGCGGGGGAGCGATAGTTGCTTGCGTCAGCTGCTGTTGTTGGGCAAGTGGCGCCAGGGCGCGCTGAAAAAGATCCCGAATGTCCTCGTAATCCACGTTGTCCGGCACGATGGAGTGCCGTTCCAGTATGCGGCGCGTATAGGCGTCCACAACAAACACCGGATGATTTCCAGCGTAGAGCAGAATCGAATCCGCCGTCTCCGGACCCACTCCGTTCAAGCCCAACAGTTCTTCGCGAAGCTGGCCAGTCGGCTGCGCGAAGAGCTGATCGAGGGAGCCGCCGTATTTGCGGTCGAGGAATGCAATAAATATCTTAAGACGCTTCGCCTTCTGCCGGAAATATCCCGACGGGCGAATCAGACTCTCAAGTCTTAGAAGACTTACTTTGCGAATGCCCTCCACGTTGAGCAGGTCCGCGTGGCGCAGGTTCATGAGTGCGAGTTCGACGTTGTTCCACGCCGTGTTCTGTGTAAGGTACGCCCCAACGATCACTTCGAAGCGGGTTTCGGCGGGCCACCAGTGCTGCGCGCCCCACGCGTGGTAAAGGGCGTGATAGTACTGCCGCACTGCCTCCTCTTTTTCTGCTCGAGACCTCGACAAACGAGAACTCCTGAGTCCGAGTGTAGTCCAGTGAGCTGTTTTAGCGGTCTGCCCGGCACTCGGCGGGAAGGTCAGACTTACTGAAGTGCATGTACCAGAGCCGGCGCGCCGCCTCCCGTACTCGCGAAAACAGGCATTTGGCGTGGGTTTGAGGGCAAATCGACTTTTGTGGGCCCATCCCCTCTTCAGGTCCAAGTACTAAGGTAAGTGGTGCGGTAACCCGCCAGCGTTGACAATTTGTGTCAACGCGAATGGGCTGCATCTCTCCCAATGATGGGCGGCCATTTGCGCTATGCCCGCACGAGTGCGCGGCATCGTTCTACCCACATGGATAGGAGATCTGCTTATGTCTCAACGGCTGGGTGACCTTCTCGTCAAAGAGAAGATCATTACCCCAGAGCAGTTGGAACAAGCGAATAAGACTCAGAAGGAGCAGAGCTGTCGCCTGGGCTCTGCCCTGGTGAAGCTCGGCTTCCTCACGGACGAGGATGTCACGAACTTTCTCTCCCGCCAGTATGGCGTCCCCGCCATCAATCTTTCTTATTTTGAAATTGACCCCGCGGTCGTGAAATTGATTCCCTTCGAGACCGCAAAGCGCTATCAAATTCTGCCGCTGAGCCGCGTGGGCGCATCGCTGACCATTGCGATGGTCGATCCCACGAACGTGTTCGCGATGGACGATATCAAGTTCATGACCGGCTTCAACATCGAGCCGGTCGTTGCTTCCGAAAGCTCCATTCTGGCCGGGATCGACAAAGCCTACGGTTCTACGAAGGAAGAAGACCTCAAGACCGTAATGGAGTCGATGTCGGAAATGAGTGAAAACGACGTCGAGCTTCAATCCGAAGAACAGCAGATGGAACTGGCGGAGCTGGAAAAGGCAGCCGACGAAGCTCCAGTAGTCAAGCTGGTCAACGTCGTCCTCGGCGACGCCGTGAAGCGCGGAGCCAGCGACATTCACATTGAGCCTTACGAAAAGGAGTTCCGTGTCCGCTTCCGTATTGACGGCGTGCTGCAGTCGATCATGTCTCCCCCGCTCAAGTTGAAAGATGCCATCACGTCACGCCTGAAGATCATGTCGAAGCTCGACATCAGCGAAAAGCGTCTGCCGCAAGACGGCCGAATCATGCTGAAAATGAACGTGGGCGGACGCAAGAAACAGCTCGATTTCCGCGTCAGCACGCTGCCCACTCTATGGGGCGAGAAGATCGTGCTCCGGTTGCTCGATAAAGAAAACCTGCGCCTCGACATGACCAAGCTCGGCTTCGAGGCCGAGTCGCTCGTGAAATTCGAAAAAGCCATTCTGAAGCCGTACGGCATGGTGCTGGTAACGGGACCGACGGGATCCGGCAAAACGAACACGCTCTACTCCGCGATTTCTCGACTGAACCAGCCAGACACCAACATCATGACCGCCGAAGATCCGGTCGAGTTCCAGTTGGGTGGCGTCAACCAGGTGCAGATGAAAGAGCAGATCGGCTTGAACTTCGCCGCGGCTCTCCGTTCCTTCTTGCGACAAGATCCCAACATCATTCTGGTCGGCGAAATTCGAGACTTTGAAACCGCTGAAATCGCCATTAAGGCCGCCCTCACGGGTCACCTTGTGCTTTCTACGCTACACACCAACGGTGCTCCGGAAACCATCACCCGCTTGATGAACATGGGTATCGAGCCATTCCTGGTGGCGACCTCGGTCCATCTGATTTGCGCACAGCGTCTTGTCCGGCGCATTTGCAAGGACTGCATCGAGCCCATCGACGTGCCGCCACAGACCTTGGTGGATGCGGGGTTCACTCCCGAGGAAGCCAAGACGATAAAGATCCAGAAGGGCAAGGGCTGCGGAGTCTGCAACAACACCGGATACAAAGGCCGTTGCGGTCTGTACGAAGTGATGGAGGTCGACGACGAAATCCGGGAACTCGTTCTGGTCGGCGCCTCGGCGCTCGAATTGAAGAAGAAAGCCATCGAGCGCGGCATGATCACGCTGCGCCGCAGCGGACTGATCAAAGTTATGGCGGGTATGACCACGCTTGAGGAAGTGGCCCGCGAAACGATTCATTGATTCGGAATAGCACTGAAAGGGAAGGAAGTTTCCTATGGGTTTGTCGTTAAGCGATCTGCTCAAAAGAATGCTGGAGATGAACGGCAGCGACTTGCACATCACCACCAATTCGCCGCCCCAGATTCGTGTGCACGGCCATCTGGTGCCACTCGATCTCCCGCAGATGACTCCGGCCGAGACCAAGCAGTTGGCCTACAGCGTCATGACCGATTCTCAGAAGCACCGCTTTGAAGAAAGCCTCGAACTCGATTTCTCGTTCGGCTTGAAGGGGCTGGCCCGCTTCCGCGCGAACGTATTCAACCAGCGCGGTGCCACCGCCGCCGTCTTCCGTGTGATTCCTTTCGAGATCAAATCGTTTAACCAACTCGGTCTGGCGCCCGTCGTCAGCAAGATGTGCGACAAGCCTCGAGGACTGGTGCTGGTCACGGGTCCGACAGGTTCGGGCAAGTCGACCACACTCGCGGCCATGATCGACAAGATCAACAGCGAGCGCCACGATCACATCCTGACGATCGAAGATCCGATCGAGTTTGTGCACATGAACAAGAACTGCCTGGTCAACCAGCGTGAATTGCACGCGGATACCAAGAGTTTCACCGACGCCTTGCGCGCCGCGCTTCGTGAAGATCCAGACGTGGTGCTGATCGGCGAAATGCGCGATCTGGAAACCATCGAATCCGCGCTACGTATCGCTGAAACCGGCCACTTGACCTTTGGAACGCTGCACACGAACTCGGCGACTTCAACCATCAACCGTATCATCGACGTCTTTCCGGCCCACCAGCAGCCGCAGATTCGGGCGCAGTTGTCGCTCGTTCTGGAAGGCATCATGTGCCAAAGCCTGCTGCCGCGTATCGATGGCAAGGGTCGAGCCATGATCATGGAAATCCTGGTTCCGAACCCCGCCGTTCGCAACCTGATCCGCGAAGATAAGATTCACCAGATTTACTCGTCCATGCAATCCGGGCAGGAAAAATTCGGAATGCAGACGTTCAACCAGTCGCTGGCCACGGCTTACTTCCAGAAACAGATCACGCTCGAAACCGCGATGGCCCGTTCCAGCAACGTAGACGAGTTGCAGGAAATGATCAACCGTGGCGCGAGCCTCGCGAACCGTTCCACGGCGGGCGGGACGACTCTGGCTCGAGGAGCGGCTCCGTCCAAGCACTAGCGCGGCTTGAACAAGAAATTGAACGAGTATTGCTTTCACGAAATCGGTAAGACAGTGAGGAGAAGCTAAACCATGCCAGTCTTTACATTTTCCGGCAAGGACGCATCCGGGCAGAAGGTTTCCGGAGAGCGGATTGCAGCCAACAAACAAGCGATCGCGCAGGCGTTACGGCGCGAGCGCATTACACCTGGCTCGATTCGCGAAAAAGGCAAAGAGTTCTCCATGCCCACATTCGGCTCGGGCAAGGTCAATACCAAGGACATCGCGATCTTCTTTCGCCAGTTCTCGGTCATGATCGATGCCGGCCTGCCTCTGGTGCAGTGCCTTGAAATCCTGGCGGCCAACCAGGAAAACGTGGCCTTCCAGAAGGTTCTGACCGGAGTCCGGACCACGGTGGAAGGCGGCGCCACGCTGGCCAACGCCATGCGCCAGTATCCCGCGGTCTTCGATGACCTCACCACCAACATGATCGAGGCCGGCGAAACCGGCGGTATTCTCGACATCATTCTGCAGCGCCTCGCGACTTACGTCGAAAAGGCGGTGCGTTTGAAGTCGGCGGTGAAGTCGGCTTTGATTTATCCCGTCGCCGTCGTCGGCATGGCCGGGCTGATCGTCGGCGCGTTGCTGAAATGGGTCGTCCCCATCTTCGCCAACCTGTTCGCCGGACTGGGCGTCTCTCTGCCTCTTCCCACACGCATTGTCATGGGACTGAGCGCGTTCATCAACACGTTCTGGTGGATGTTCCTGGCGGGTGGTTTTGGCCTGTTCTTCGGAGTGAAGCAGATTCGCAAGCATCCCCGCGGCCGCTACTACTTCGACAAGGGCCTGCTCTTCCTGCCGGTGATCGGATCCCTGCTGCGCAAGATCGCAGTGGGCCGCTTCACCCGCACCTTGGGAACTTTGATCACCTCCGGCGTACCGATTCTCGAAGGCCTGGGCATCACGGCCAGGACGTCGGGCAACGCCGTACTCGAAGAGGCCTTGATGAAGGTTCGTAAGGCCATCGAAGAGGGCCGCACCATCGTCGATCCGCTTCGCGAATGCGGTGTGTTCCCCAACATGGTGACGCAGATGATTGGCGTTGGCGAAGCGACAGGCGCCATGGATTCCATGTTGCAGAAGATTGCCGACTTCTACGAAGAAGAAGTCGACGCCGCCACCAAAGACATGTTGGCCATGCTGGAACCGGTCATCATCGCAATCCTGGGCGTGAGCGTCGGTGGCATCGTGATCTCGCTCTACATGCCGCTGTTCGCCATGATCGCAAAACTGGCTGGCTAGAAGCAGGTTTCAAGGTGAAAAGGTTTCAAGGTTTCAAGGTGTGCCATCGGACACTTTGAAACCTTGAAACTCTGCAACCTTGAAACTTTGAAACCTTCGGTCTTGATAATGCAATCGACTTTTGACGAGCGCAATTGGCTGACATGGCTGGTGCGGGTCCGCATTTTCATCCTGACCCTCCTGCTTGCCATTGAACTGGCGGTCGCCCAGTTCAGCCCGGGCCCCGTGCCCATGCGGCTCTTCATCACCACCATCTTGTTGTGGTACAGCCTTTCGCTCTTCTATGTGCTGCTGCTCTCTTTGTGGCCGGAGCATCGGCTGCAAGCGTCGCTGCAGGTTCTCACCGATCTCATCATGGTCAGCCTTGTGGTCCATGAAACGGGAGGGTGGGACAGTTCCCTGAACTTCCTCTATCCCCTGGTGATTATCGTCGCGAGCGTGCTGCTGTCGCGCATGTGGGCGCAACTCGTGGCCGCGCTGGCTTTCATTCTTTATGGAACCGTGCTGGAGCTGAACTACTACGGTGTGGTTCCTTCTTATTGCACGACACATCCCGGCACGAAGGCGCTGCAGGCCATCATCTTCGTCAATCTCTTTGCTTTTCTGGCGGTGGCTTACCTGGCCGGACTGCTCACGGCAAAGCTGCGGCAGGTGGGCGTACAGCTGAAGGACACCAGTGGCGCGCTCGAGAGCCTGCAGGTGCTCCACGAAAACATCATTCACTCCATCAGTAGCGGATTGATCACTACCGGCCTCGATGGGCGCATCACACTGGTCAACGCCGCTGCCCACAGGCTTCTGGAGCGGACTCCGGCGGAACTGGTCGGAGCGCCGGTTTATCAACTGTTTCTGGATCCTTTGCCGACGGTGGAATCGCAACAGGCGCATGGCGAAGTACGCTTCGACGCGCCCACGAAATTCCGCAAAACCGTCCGGGTGCGTGTGGCAGCCTTGACTGTGCCGGAACGAGGCGATCTCGGCTATGTATACGTTCTCGACGATCTCACGGAAATCCGGCGCCTGGAGCGGGAAGTCCGCATGCAAGACAGGCTGGCCGCCGTCGGCCGGCTGGCTGCCGCCATTGCGCATGAAATCCGCAACCCGCTGACCTCCATCGCGGGTTCGGTTAGCATGCTTTCGGGCGTCCCTGAGATGAATGAGGATCACCGTCGCTTGCTCGACATCGTGACCCGCGAATCGCAGCGGCTGAACAGCATCATCACCGATTTCCTGGCATACTCTCGCACCAAGCAATATCACTTCGACAAAGTCGATCTGATTCAGTCCGTCGAAGACACACTCACGCTCATGGATCACCGCATGACTGCGGAGAAAACCGGCATCAAGATTGAGCGCCGGTTCACCGTGCGGCAGGCCCTGGCGCTTGCCGATGGCGACAAGCTCAAGCAAGTCTTCTGGAACCTTTGTGAGAATGCGGTTCGCGCCATGAAGGATGGTGGAACCCTGACGGCCGCGGTCGAGTCCCTAGGCGACGACTGGCAGGTCTCATTCATCGATACCGGCACAGGCATGACGCCGCAGCAGATCGAAAAAATCTTCGAGCCCTTCCAGTCGAATTTTGAAGGCGGTACCGGGCTTGGGCTAGCCATCGTATACCAGATTGTGCAGGCGCATGAGGGCAAGGTCTGGGCGCGCTCCAAGCCGGGACAGGGAACCACATTCGTTTTGCGGCTGCGCCGTC
The DNA here is from genome assembly GCA_963844525.1 of uncultured Acidobacteriaceae bacterium. Lineage (GTDB taxonomy): Bacteria > Acidobacteriota > Terriglobia > Terriglobales > Acidobacteriaceae > Sulfotelmatobacter. Next base: position 329,317 of record CAWJOM010000004.1, read on the forward strand.
TCGATGCCGAACGGCCCGCTTCTCCCAACAAGAGTGCGGCGGGTGGGGCGGATCAATCTCGGGAACTGGTCGGTGCATCGGCTGCCGCTGCGGCAGTTGGAGGAGGTTTGCGTGGCTAACATCCTGGTCTGCGACGACGAACGCTCCATTTGCGAAATGCTCGATATTTCTTTGCGCCGCGAAGGGCACCGGGTTGAGACCGTACAGGCGGGGCAACTGGCAAAAAATAAAATCGACGGCGCGCTCTACGACGTCATCATCACCGACATCAAAATGCCGAATATTGACGGCATCGAAGTGCTGCGCCATGCGCACCGCGTATCGCCCGATTCCGCTGTCATCCTGATCACGGCAGTCGATGACTACGAAGCCGCTGTGCAGGCCGTCAAAGCCGGCGGCGCGACCGACTACATTCGTAAGAGTCCCGGGCTGGTCGATGAGATCAAGCTGGCCATCAACCGCGCAGTCGAGAAACTCAATCTCAGCAAACAGAATTTTGCGTTGCGCCGCGACGCGGCAACCCGCAACTCGCTCGACAACATCATCGGCTCCAGCGGAGCCATGGAGAAGCTCAAGCAGACGGTTCGAACCGTGGCGTCGACGGCCAGCACGGTTCTGATTCACGGCGAGAGCGGCACGGGCAAAGAACTCGTTGCGCGCGCGGTTCACGTCTGTTCGCCCCGCGCCGCCGACGCCTTCGTTTCCGTGAACTGCGGAGCGTTTCCCGAGACGTTGCTCGAAAGCGAGCTGTTCGGCTATCTGAAGGGTGCGTTCACCGGCGCCAACCAGAACAAGCGTGGCCTGTTCGAAGTCGCGGACGGCGGCACGATCTTCCTCGACGAAATCAGCGAGATGACGCTGGCCATGCAGGTGAAGCTCCTGCGCGTTCTTCAGGAGCGCACCGTGCGCCCTGTAGGCAGCACCAGCGAAATCTCCATCGATGTACGCGTCATTGCCGCGACCAATCGCGATCTCGACAAAGCAGTTGCCGAAAACTTGTTTCGCGAAGATCTCTACTATCGCCTGAATGTCATCCCGATCCGTGTTCCGCCTTTGCGAGAACGCCGCGAAGACATCCCGCTCCTGGCGAATCACTTCCTCAAGAAATATGCCACCGCCGCCGGACGAAGCATCCTGCGCGTGAACGCGCCGTCACTCGATTCCTTATGCGGCTACGAATGGCCCGGCAACGTCCGCCAGTTGGAAAACACCGTCGAGCGCGCCGTTGCCCTGGAGACCACCGATGAACTCCATGTCGAACTGCCTGCGGAACGCCCGAAAGCGCGCGCGGCAGCAGCCTCCGCCGGCGGGGGCACCCTGCCGGAGCTAGGTTCCGACATCACCCTTCCCGAAGGCATCGGCATGGAAGGCTACGTGGCGGGCATCGAGCGTTCTTTGCTGCAGACCGCGCTCAACCAGAGTGGGGGAGTGCAGACAAAAGCCGCCGACGTTCTCGGTATCTCGTACCGCTCGTTCCGGCATTTGATGAAAAAGTACGGGCTGTAGAAAAGCAGCTTTGAGCTATTAGCTATTAGCCTTTAGCTTTTTGGCTTCGCCGACCCTCTTGCAGATTATCCAACAGGTAGGGATGAGAGGTGGCTTCCGAGACGTCGTGGTTCTTTCCCCACGCCTTAACTGATAGCTAACAGCTGAGACCTAAGACCTAAGAGCCGCCCTTCTTCAACTGCTGCTTCCACCCCAGCACCCGGGCCTTTGCGCCTTCCGCCTCGGCCTCGGGAATCATCCCCTTCCTCTGATACAGGACCGACAGGCTGGTATGCGCCAGCACGTCGTCGGGATCGAGGTCCGCCAGGCGTTGCGCGACCGCGATGGCCTCATCGTAGCGCTGCAAATCCTGCAGAACCCGTGCCAGTCCGTGCATCGCTTCGGTAAATGTCGGATCGGTGTTCAGGGACTCCTGATAGGCGGCAACGGCTTTTTCCAGATGCCCTTCCGCCATCAGATCGAGAGCGGCGTAGTAGTGATCTTCGGCTCTTTGGCGGGCATCGGCGTCAGGCATGCAGGAAAATTCCAGGCAGAGACTGGAATTCTAACATCTCTACCACGAAGGACACTAAGGTTCACGAAGGAAAGCCTAATTCACGAGGCCCCTTCGTGTTAGTTCGTGTTCTTCGTGGTTCAGGGTTTCGACCGGCAGCGGCAAACGCCCCCCACGATCTTGACCTAGTGCGTATGATGGCTGCATGCGCTACGAAATCCGCTTCCTGTGGAATGCCACCAAGGGCCATCGTTTGGCCCCATGGCGAAGTCCCTATTTGCTGTGGCGCATCGAGACCTTCACCGGCGTAAAGATGACTCAGATCGGGTTCCTGGAATTTTGGGAATTCATGTGGCGCGAGCGCCGGGATTTGTGGCGTTTTCTCCGGTGGACTGGCGAAATGGAGCGTTGGGCCCACCCCAAACCCAAGAGTTCCTAGAATATAGCCGGAGAACGACGCATTTGGTATCGCCGCCAACTGCTAGGGCGGGACGCCCCTTCGACAAGCTCAGGGCAAGCTCTTGCGACAGCCGGCAAGATGCCGGCGATACAACCCTAAGCCCCTCTGCCCGCCGCCGCAGCTTCGCCCAGGAAGATGCTGACTTCGCTGCCTTTGCCGGCGCCAGTGAGCTGCGCAGCCGCCGCGCGGTTGGCCACAATCTCGAGGTATCCCATGCTGCCGACGATGCCGAAGACTTCCCCCGGCGCGCCCTCGGCATAGGCCTTGCGGATTTCCGTAATCTCTTTGCTTCCAACCACGATCTTGAATTTCGCGGACTCCGCGAACACCGCCGGAGCATCTTGCGGCGTCAGATTCGTAATCAGGTTGCCGAAGCGGTCGACTTTGAGCACGACCGCGCGCATGCGGCCTTCGCCCGTGGCCTTTGGCCGGGGCGCGGCAAAGCGCACGTAATCTTCAATCTCATCGCCGAATTTGTGCGAATCGACCATCTTGGCCAGATACGCCGCGACCGGACCGAAAATATCGCGTGCGTGAAACGTGTTACTGACCGGCATCCGGAAATAATGGTCCGAGGTGATGTGCCGCACATGCATGCGCTCTTCCTTGGCGTAGACCATGGAGAGCACGCCGTTGTCCGGAGCCACGAAGTGATATCCATCACTCGAAGCCAGAATCGGACGCCGCGTCGTGCCCACGCCCGGGTCCACGACAACGACGTGAACTGTTCCATTCGGAAAGTACGAATAGGACTGCGAAATCGCCAGCGCTCCATCAAGCACGTCGAAGGCCTGCACGGCGTGAGAAATATCCACGATCTGAGCGTCGGGAGTGATGTCGAGAATCACTCCCTTCATCGCACCTACAAAATGATCATTGGTCCCGAAATCGGTGGTAAGAGTGATCGTCGGACGATGCGGCAACTTTTCCTCGCTGGAAGACAAAAATGGGGCTACAAGACAGAATAATCCCTGTGCATGCGACGTTAATTTGCGGACAGCCTGTGCGTCAAGGCACGGAGGTAATGGCTCGCAATCGCTACGAAAAAAGCCCGGACGAGACTGAGTCCGGGCTTTTGCTCTGTTTCACCTAAACGCGGCTAGTTCTCGCCCACCAGAGCGTTGATCAGTCCCTGGCCATTGGGACTGCCCCATCCCGTTACCAGGTCGTATCCGGTTACCGCCGAATAGCTGCCGGACTTTCCGCTGGTGATGTCGTGGAAGTCCGTGCCGTAGCTCGAACTCACGCCAAAGGAATAGAGATAGGGATTGATGAACCCAATGGTCGAGAAGCCGTGGGTTTTCAACTGCTGGTTGACCAGCGCGATATATCCCGCCCACATGGGAGCGGCAAAGCTGGTGCCGCCGTAATCGTTGGCCGTGCACGTGGTCTGGTCGGCGCAGACGTAGAACGTGAAATTAGCATTGGCCGAGACATCCGGACCGTTGCGCAAACTGGTCGATCCCTTGTTGCTGGAGTTGATCACGCCAGCAAGTTGCTGCCACGACGGGATCGCGATCTTATCCGGAGAGATGCCGCCGCCGCTATCAACCCAGGCCGTCTCCGACTTCCACGCGCCGCCGGCGCTGGCGGTCGTCAAGTCCGTGCCGCCGACGGAAACCACGTTGGCATCATCAGCAGGCCACGCCTCGTTCCTCTTGGACCAGGTCGAGCTGTCTCCCGAGGCCGCGAAGAAGTTCTGGCCTTGCGCTGCCATCTTCTTGAAGTAGGGATCGAGCGTGGTTGGATCCGCCGGCGTCCAGCCCCACGAGCAGCCAATCGTCGTTGGCAACGGGCTGTGCGTCGTCATCGCGCTGATGATGGCGGTGTCGGTCGAGCCGACGTACATCACCAGGCTCGCCAATCCGGGAGCCATACCCAAAGCCTGCGTCATGTCGAGCGTCTGCTCGGTGTCATCGCAACGCCCGCCGGCCCGCGAGTCGACGCAACTGGTGCTGGTGCCATCGGTCGAAAGCAGCGTAACCGGCACCGAGTTGGTCTGCTTGACGTTCTTGTAATAGGTGGTGAGGTCGGCCAGGTCGGTGCCCAAATATTCGAATAGGCCCAGATTCTGGCCGGCGCCGGTTAGTGCCGTTCCCCCGTAATAGGCTGCGCGCATGTCGCTGCCCAGGAAAGATGCTGACGGACCAGAACCGGTCGTGGCATGGCGAACAACCGAGTCGGGACTGATGCCGTGCGCTTTGGCGTAGTCGCTTTTCTTCACGTACAGCGGATGCGGGATGGAATAGTTGTCGAGGCCAGAGACATGCCACAGAGCGAATGGCAGGTCCGTCGTGGGTTCGCGATCGGGCCCGTAGAAGATGCGGTTCTCGGTCGGGTGCTGGTAAGTCAGCAGGTTCACATGGAAGGCCGCTTCAATCGCTGACACGGCACCGCGGACTTGTACGTCCATACCGTCGCGCGAGCCGCCAACCACGGCCAAGCCATGCACCTGCACGTATCGCACGACCGCGTCATAGTCCCCTTGTGTGGGGCCAAATTTTGCGGTGAACTCGGACGGAGTCAGGAAATGCCGGTAGTTCGGCACGGTCGAGCTGTATAAGTCGGCCAGGAAGGAATCCAAGCCAGCGGGATCGCGCAGCGGCAGAACGACATCCAGTCGCATGATCTGGGTGACGGGAAGCCGTCCGACTGGCTTCGCCTGCCCGTTGAGCGTTGTCTGGCGCACATGATGCGTCTGCGTCGTTTCCGCGCGGCCTTGCAGAACTCCGGCGGATACAAACGATGCGATCGAGAGAAGAAATATGCAGATTCGCTGATTCACTCTTCCTCCTAGGCATTCTTGATTTGGCGGGAGTTGGAAAGTTTCGACGACGCCCACGGCGAAAACATCCTTTTCACCTACCCGCATGAGTTCGAGTAAATATAAGAGGACGGACACGCTGTCAAGAACAAAGAGCCAACGTCGGATTCGATTTACGAAATCAGAACAAGATCGATGCCAGCGGATTTCTTGGAACACATCAGGAAGATAATCGATGCGGGGCCAAGCCGCGCCGCAAGCGACGCGACTCGTCACTGCTTTGCCTATTCGTAGCGCAGGGCTTCAATCGGATTCAGCCGCGATGCTTTCAGGGCAGGGAAGAATCCCGAGACGATTCCGACCAGCGACAGAATCGTGAACGAGATAAGCATGACGCTCATCGAAGCGTGCAGGAAGATTGCGCCCTCGTGGTCGGCAGTCTTGTAGAACTCGTCGTAGAGTGGCATGGGAGGGATGGCCCAGGTCAGAAACTCAGCAACCACCATCCCAATCACGCCTCCCACAAATGTGAGCACCAGGGCTTCTAACAGGAATTGCACGAGGATGTGCCGCGGCCGCGCTCCAATCGCCTTGCGCAGGCCAATCTCGCGGGTCCGCTCGGTCACCGAAACCAGCATGATGTTCATCACGCCGATGCCGCCGACGGCCAGCGTGCAGACTCCGATCAATCCGAGCACAGCCTGCAGGCCGAGCGAGAAGCCGTTGATCATCGCGCGGTCTTCAATCGTGTCCCACTCCGGAGTGGCCTTATCGTCTTTGGGATCGAAGTGGTGCCGCCGCGCAATGACTTCCCGCGCCGCCATCAGCGCCTTCTTGTTGAGTTCGGGTGCGGTCGGTTGGATGATGATCTCGTCGGGGTCGCGAATGTTCTTAAGGTCGCGCATCAGAGCGAAAGGAATAAATCCGTTCTCGTTGTCGGGCCCCTGATACATCGAATCCTGAATCTTGTTGCGCATCGTGCCGATCACTTCGAAATCGAGGCCGCCAATTTCGACGTGCTGGCCGACTCCGGGCGCACCCTGAAACACCTTCTTCGCTGCGCTATATCCCAGAATCACCACTCGGCGATGGTCAGCGAAGTCCGTCTCATTGAAGTACCGGCCGTCCGCGAGTTCGAGCTTGCGCATCTGGCCGTACGGCATGTCGACACCGCGCACTTGAATCGATACCACGCGCGTGCCGATCTTGAATCCGAAGTCGCGATCGATTTCTCCGCTCACGGCGCGCACGATCGGCACCTCGTCGCGAATCGCTTCCACGTCCTCCAGTTCGTACTTGATAGCCTTGCCAGCTCTTTGCCCTCCGGCCTGCATGCTGGTCTGCCCCGGCCACATGACGATTACGTTGTTGCCCATGTTCAGGAAAGCGTGCAGCACGCATCCGCCGAGACCTTGCCCGTAGGCAAGGAGCAGCACGACGGAGACCAGGCCCCAGCCAATGCCCAGCATGGTCAGCGCCGAACGCGTGCGATCGCGCATCAGCGACTGCCAGCCTTGCGAAATGAGCTCTTTTAGATACATGGACTTCGAACTTACTTATTTGTACGTTCACCACGGAGTCACGGAGAAACCCATGAATCCAAAAAGTTCTCCGTGCCTCCGTGGTGAGATAACTATTTACTGAATGTGAATATCGCCCGATCCCGTGTGCACGCGCAGTAGCGGGCCTCCGCCGTGGACCTTGCCGTGAATCTGCTTGTGCATGTCTCCGACGCGCCCTTGCACTGTCATTTCAATCGGTTGACCTACGTCTACGGAACCGGAACTTGTCGAGATGTCTGCATCAAAAGCCGCATTGCCCGGCAGCCCCACATGCACGTTGCCCGATCCCGTATGAATCTCCCACGATCCCGTCTGCGTGCCTTCGGCCGTGACGTCGCCGCTCCCCGTTTCGCCGCGGAAGCCGCCCTGCACTCCCCGTGCTGTGATGTTGCCCGATCCAGTATGCAGATCGATGTCGCCTGCAGCCGCCTCCTCAATTTCAACGTCGCCGCTTCCCGTGCCGCCCTTCACCGCGCCGGAAATGTGGTGAGCGCGAATATTGCCGGAGCCGGTCTGCAGTTGAAGTTCGCCGGTGAGATTCGCCAGCTTCACGTCGCCCGACCCGGTCTGCGTGTCGACGTTGCCACGGGTGCCTTCGATGATCTGATCACCCGAGCCGCTGCGCGTGCGAACCGTAGTTTCGGCGGGCACGCTGATCTCGTAGTCCACCGAAACATTCCGCATGTTCACGTAGTCAACGTGAATTGTGTTGCCCTCCTGGCGAATGGGAGGGTTGTTTTCGATCTGTTGGATATCGGCTTGCCGGCCCCCCATCAGCCAGCTGTCGCCAACATGAATTTTTCCGCGAATGAAGACGGATCCGCCCGAGCCGGCGCGCACAGTGACGTCGCCCGAACGAGTCAGCACTTCAAGATTGACGGGTCCGCTCACTTGCAGCGTCCGTTCGAATTGGCCCTGGATGCTGGAGGCAAAAACAGCAGCGGAAGCAAACAGCACGACCAGCGCGATCGCGAAGGACGCCGGAACTGAGGTCCTAAGAAACGACCGGCTGGACACGGAAGCTGAGGACAGAGTGCAGTTTTTATTCATAGCGTAGTGACTCCACAGGTGTCATATCCGCGGCGCGCTGGGCGGGATACATGCCCGCGGTCACGGTGATCAACGAAAGTGTCAGAATCGAAGCAACAATCGAAATCCACGAAACAATCGGGTGGGGAACAAAGTCCGGCAAGGGCAGCGCTTCTAGAGCGGTACAGATGCCGATTCCACACGTCAGCCCTAGAATGCCGCTGGCAACCGTGAGCATGGCCGACTCGGCGAAAAACTGCCGCAGGATATCGCGCTTGGTTGCGCCCATAGCCTTGCGCGTGCCAATTTCGCGGGTGCGCTCGGTGACGGAGACCAGCATGATGTTCATCACGCCAATCCCGCCCAGGCACAGGGTCACAATGGCCACGCAACCGAAGAAGAGCGTGACAACGCCGAAAATCTTGTCGAGCATCTTGGCGCCATCCATCGTGTCCCAAATAAATAGCGCATCTTTGTCGACGGCGTCGAAGTGGTGCACCCGTGCCAGCGCGCTTCGCACCTGCAATACCGCGGCTTCATGCTCTTCGGGATCGCGCACTTCAAAAACGATGTCGTCGAGATAGCCACGCGTAATTCCTGCGCCGGGCTTAGTCGGCGGCGGGAAATCGCGCGAAATCGCGGAATACGGCGCGAATAAGTAGTCGTTGTCGGGGCCGCTGTAATTCGAGTTCTGCTTCTTCTCCTGCAGAACGCCAATCACCAGATAAGGGACACTCTGCACGAGCACACTCGCGCCCACCGCGGGTTGACCAGGGAACAGTTGCCGGTACGCTTTCGAGCCGAGCAGCAGTACGCGCCGGCCTTCGCGTTCGTCGTCTTCGGAAATCATCCTGCCTTCGGAGACTTGCAGCGAGCGGAAATCCTGGTACGACGGCCACATGCCAACCACGCCGCGGTTCGCCAGATTGTATTGACTCACTTCAGGAACGGTCCGCCGCAATTCCGGGCTGACGTTCTTTACTGCGTAACATTCGTCGCGGATCAAGTCGGCATCGTCGACACTGAGATGAATCTCTCGGCCGGCCGCGCGCCCGCCCACCTGCGAACTGGTGCGCCCGCCCCACATGATGACCAGATCTTTGCCGAGGCTTTGCATGTGCTTCTTCTGATCGACGCTGAAGCCGCGTCCCAGTCCCACCAGGATGATCACCGACGCGATCCCCCACACGATTCCAAACATCGTGAGGAAGGTCCGCATCTTGTGAGCCCGGAATGTGGCGAGCGCCTGGCGCAGGATTTCGGAGAGAGTCATGGCCGATACCGAATAATTTCCCGAGGCTAAAAAACTTTGGGTCTTAGGCGGCAGGTCTTAGGCTCAACACCTAACACCCAAGACCTAAGACCCGATATTCAGCGTCCTTACTGCAGTACGACCTGATCGCCTTCCTTCAGCCCGCTCAGCACTTCGGTCTTGGCGCCGTTGGAGATCCCGATGTTGACGGCAACTTTGTCTTTGCCTTCTTTACCCTTCGGATCGGGCACTTCGACGGAAGCTTTCTTGTCTTTGTCGTAGAGGATTGCGCCTTCCGGAATCTGCAGAACATTCTTGTGCTCTTCCAGAATGATTTCTGCGTTAGCGGTCATCTCGGCCTTGAGCTCGCCGCCAGGATTCTGTATGGACACGCGCACTTCGAACGTAGTGACGTTATCTTTCTCCACGCCCATCGGAGAAATCTTCGTTACCTTGCCGTCAAATGTCTTGTCCTTGAAGGACTCGACTTTGATGCGGGCGCGCTGCCCGAGATACACCTTGCCGATGTCGCTCTCGTCGACCTTGCCCTTTACATACACTTCGCTGGTGTCACCCAGCGTCATGACGAGGGTAGCGGAAGAACCCAACACCAGGATCGAGCTCACCGCATCGCCCATCTGCACGTCGCGCGAGAGCACGATGCCATCGATCGGCGAGATGATGTCGGTATAGCTGAGCTGCTCTTCGAGTTGTTTCAGATTCGCCTGGTCCTGCGCGACATTGGCCTGAGACTGCGCAATCTTGGCCTTAAGCACGGTCACTTGCGCCTTCGAAACGTTCTGCTTGTTCAGGGCCATCTCATAATTCTTCTGCGCGTCATCTAACGCAGAAGCGGAAACGACGCCATCCTTTGCCATGCCCGTGGCACGGTCATAGGCGCGCTTCAGCAAAGGCACATCTGGGCCTTCCGCATCGACCTTGGCACGCTCGAAATCAGCCTGCGAACTCTTCAGGTTCGCTTCCGCCGCTTCCAGAGCCGCGTGCGATTGTTCCACCTGTGCTTCAATCTCGATCTTGTCGAGCTGGGCCAGGAGTTGGCCCTTCTTGACGCGGTCACCGTAGTCCACCAAAAGCTTTTTCACAATGCCGCTGGCCTTGGACTTCACTTCCACCTTCGTGATGGGAGTGACTTTGCCGGTCGCCACCACGCTCTTGGCCAGGTCGCCTTTTTCCACCTTGGCGAGTTTCGATGGATCAATCTTGGTTCCACCACGCGTTGCCGCAAACACTCCACCCGCGATAAGCAGGACAATCACCGCCACCACGCTGCCCCAGATAATCAGTTTGCGACGTTTCTTCTTATTATTTCCGTTTCCGTTCACAACGCCTCCTGTAGTTGAACAATTAGGGTTACCGCCAGGTGGAGATTCAGACCCATTCCGCTGCCCTCACTCCTTAGTACGCGGCCCGAGTTGCTTTTGTTCCTGTAAAACTATGATTCTGAAAACTAAGATTTCCGATTGGAATTCGAAAAGGACCACGATCGCTCGCAAACCCGTCTGCCGTCTGCCAGTTAGACCCGTGACCTCTTAAAAGGATAGCGGATAGCCGGACGGATTTTTGTGACCCCGCTCACGAGAGAGGAGTGTCCGGAGGAAATGTGGGGACTGCCGCCCTCGGCTGTCCTCGGGCCGAAGGCCCGAAGTTTCTTCCACCGAACCATATAGGCTGTACAAGACGGTCGAGCTGTGCTCAACGGACAGCCGAAGGCGGCTGTCCCACATTTTTCCGATCCCGTAGATCGCCTCGTCTGCCCCAAATGCTCGCGATCCGCCGAGCCACAACTGCTTCCAAATGTTAGAATTACGGTTCCATGATCGCCTTTGTGCTGCTCCGGGTGTTTTTGATCCTGCTCCTGGTGGCGGCCAATGCCTTCTTCGCGGCAGCCGAATTCTCCCTGGTGAGCGTGCGCGATACCCGCATCCAGCAGCTCATCTCGGCGGGACGCATAGGCGCGCGCATCGTCCAGCGCCTCCACCAGAATCTGGACCAGGTCGTGAACGGAGTTCAACTGGGCATCACCATGGTCAGCCTGACACTCGGCTGGATCGGCGAACCCATGGTCGCCCGCCTCGTGGAAGGGATGGAGTTCGTCCACAAAGTCCCGCACGCGGCTGTCTACGCTCATACGATTGCCATCGTCATCGCCTTCAGCCTGATCACCTACATGCACGTCATCCTCGGGGAGCTGGTCCCAAAGACCCTGGCCCTGCAGCGTGCCGAGCAAGTTGCTCTTGCCGTCGCCGCGCCCATGGAGGCGTTCCTCACCCTCACGCGCCCTGTCCTCTTTTTTATGCGCCGCTCGGGCGGCCTGGTTCTGAGGATGTTCGGAGCACAACCTACGCGCCGCGGAGGAGCGGTCCACTCCCCCGACGAACTCAAACTGATCGTGACCGCGAGCCGCCAGTTCGGACAGATCCCCGAGTTCCAGGAAGAGATGATCCACAGCGCCATCGAGCTCGACAGCATCACCGTCCGCGAGGTCATGGTCGCCCGCCCCGACATTTTTTCGCTGCCTTCCGATCTCCAACTCGACGAAGCCCTGGCGCGGGTGGTCGAAGGACAGCACTCGCGCATCCCGGTTTACGATCCGCAACGCGGCCCCGAGCACATTGTCGGCGTGCTCTACTACAAAGACCTCATGCGCTGGATGCGCCTGCGCCTCAGCAATCTGGGACAAACAACCTCGACTCGTATCTCTCGCATGCAGATCGGCCAGATCATGCACGACGTTCTGGTTGTCCCCGAAACCAAGGTTCTGGCGGAATTGCTGGCCGAGTTCAAAGATCGTCGCCGCCATCTGGCCGTTGTCGTCGACGAATTCGGATCGACCGCGGGGGTGATCACCGTCGAGGACATCCTCGAGCAACTGGTCGGCAACATCGAAGATGAATTCGACGTCTCACCCAGCGAACCCGCGCTCGAAGATGAATCGGTACTGGTGCTCGAAGGCGCGGTCAACATTCGCGACCTCGAGGCCGAATATGCCTTGAAGCTCCCACGCGATGCCGGATTCGAGACCCTCGCCGGATTCATTCTCGCCCGGCTGCAAAGAATTCCCACCTTGCGCGACTCCTTCGAATTCGAAGGCCGCCGCTACACAGTGGAAGAATTGGAAGGCCACCGCATCGCCCGGGTGAGAATCGAGAAGACCGCCAAAGTAGAAGGTGAAGCCGAAGCCGCCCAAAGCGCAGGGGACTGAGAAATGTTGAAGATGGGTATGCTCCCGAAAGTTTGTCATCCTGAGCGAAGCACGAGGGCAAGCAACGCGAGCCCTCGCGCGCAGTCGAAGGACCTTGCGTTTGGCGCCGCGTTCGCATCCGAGGAACACAACGTCCTTCGACTCCGCACGCTCATTGAGCGCGCTCCGCTCACGATGACACGCAACTGAGAACTGAAAACTGAAGACTGTCCTCCAACGCGTCCTCTACACCCTGCCCGTGATCTGGCTGGTCGTGAGTCTCGTCTTCCTACTCATTCACCTAGTCCCCGGAGACCCGATCGCGCAGATGCTCGGCGAAGGTGCTCCGGCCGCCGACATCGCCGCCACGCGTCACCTCTACGGCCTTGATGAACCGCTCGGCGACCAATATCTCCACTACTGGAAAGGCGTCGTGCACGGCGATCTCGGCCGCTCCATCCGCTACAACCAGACCGTCACCAAGCTGATTGCCCAGCGTTATCCCTACACGCTGCGGCTCACTCTGGCGTCGTTGTTTGTGGCAATTCTTCTCTCGATCCCCGCCGGAGTCCGCTCCGCCCGCCGCCGCAACCGTTGGGACGATCGCGTGCTCTCCATCGTCAGCCTCTTCGGCCTGTCCTTCCCTAACTTCGCGCTCGGACCGATCCTGATCCTGTTCTTCGCGATCAAACTTGGATGGCTCCCCGTCTCCGGCGCCGGATCGTTCGCCAACCTCGTTCTGCCCGCCCTGACCATGGGCAGCGCGCTGGCCGCAATCCTCACCCGCATGGTGCGCACCTCCATGCTCGAAGAACTCAGTCAGGATTACGTCCGCACCGCTCGCGCCAAAGGATTACCCGAGCGCACCGTCGTCTATCGCCATGCCTTGCGAAACGCCATGATCCCCGTGCTGACGGTGCTCGGCCTGCAATTCGGCGCGTTACTCGCGGGCGCGATCGTCACCGAAAAGATCTTCTCCTGGCCCGGCATCGGACGCCTCACCGTCGACGCCATCTCCGCCCGCGACTATTTCCTGGTGCAAGGCTGCATTCTCGCGATCGGCCTGACCTATGTCGCCGTGAATTTCCTAACAGACGTTCTGTACTCCGTGGCGAACCCGAGGATCAGACAGTAGCGAGCTAGGACGATTCATGCAGTCCCAAAACGGTACGTTCTCCGGCTAGAATTCTCTCCGCTCCATCAATCGCACACATTAATCTGTCATCCCGAGCGTAGCATTGCGATTGGCCTTACCAATCGCAATGCGCAGTCGAGGGACCTGCTGTCCAAGACGCGAATGAAAGGTCAGCCCGAAAAGCAGGTCCCTCCACTCGCCAGTTGATCTTGCGGCGCAGCTCAACTGGCTCGGTGGGATGACAGATGGCTCGATCCGACCTCAAGTTTTTTCTGTCATCCCGAGCGTAGCGTTGCGATTGGCCTCACCAATCGCAATGCACAGTCGAGGGACCTGCTTTTGAGGGCTTACCGATCGGCGCTACGGTGCGACTGAAGGCACAACCCGAATCGTCCCTAGCCAGGTTTCCACGAGCTTCGGCCAAGCCGTCACCGGAAGCTCCGTCCGCCGCAATCCGTACCCGTGTCCCCCCTCGCCGTAAATGTGCAGCTCCGCCGGAACCTTGGCATTCTTCAGCGCGAGAAAGTAGACGGTGGAATTCTCAACGTGAACGGGATCATCTTCCGCTTGAACGATAAAAGTAGGCGGAGTCTTTTCAGTCACGTGGATTTCTGCATTCGGCGCGAAGTTCTGTTCCGAGAGAGCCAGGTATCCCGGATAAACGATCACCGCGAAATCCGGGCGGCAACTGATCTTATCCGCGCCGTCAACAGGATCGTAGAGGCGCTGGTCGAAGTGAGTGCTGAGCGCCGCCGAAAGATGCGCTCCCGCAGAGAAGCCCAGGACGCCGATGCGCGCCGGATCAACGTGCCATTCCGCAGCGTGCGACCGGACGATCCCCAGCGCCCGCTGCGCATCCTGCAATGCTGCCGCAGATTTCGGGTAAGGCCCCGAGTCGGGCACACGGTATTTAACCAGAACGCAGGTGATGCCTACCGAGTTGAGCCAGTCGCACACCTCTGTGCCTTCCAGATCGATGGCGAGAATACGGTATGCACCGCCGGGAAAGACGACGATTGCCGCGCCCGTGTTCTTACCCTTCGGAGAGTAAACCGTCAGCGTCGGTACCGACACATTCCCCAGCCGGATCACTGGTTTGCCGGCAACCACCCTATCCTTGGCGGTCGTGGTGTCGATTTCTGCAGCTAAACTGGGCGCCGCGCCAGGAGCGCCGTGCGGCCACAGGTTCAGACTCACATGCCCCGGCGCGGGCTCCCACGCTGGCTTTTGGGCAAACAGGCGAACCGAAAGAATGACAACAACGGCAAGTGAGGAAAGACGCTTAGGCATGATCGAATCCTCTGGAAATGGGCGTGATCCCGTGCGGAAGGATAATGTCAGGCAAAACGAGTAGCGCGCAAGTGAAGTCTGTTTCCTCGGAGCAATCTGCAGTTTAAGATGGAGCCACTCTTTAATGTCCACCGCCGCCATCCCGCTGCGCCGTAAGCTTGCCGGAAATGCCCGGCATAATCCGCTCGCGGCCAGCGGCGTAGTTTTGGTTGTGATCTTTGTCATCTTCGCCTTGTTCGCACCGTGGATCGCTCCGCAAGATCCCGCTGCCATCAACTTGCCCGCGCGCCTCGATTCACCTTCATCCGCGCATTGGTTCGGCACCGACGAGTTGGGCCGCGACATTCTCTCTCGCGTCGTCTATGGCGCACGCATTTCCATGCTGGTCGGCACCTGCGTTGTGCTGACCTCGCTTGCTCTTGGACTGGTGATCGGCTCGATTGCGGGATACTACGGGGGCGGCATCGACCGCTTCGTCAATGTTGTCCTGATGAACGCGTTTCTTTCATTTCCCGGAATCTTGCTCGCGATTGCTTTCATTGCATTCCGCGGCCCCGGGATTTTCAACCTTGTTCTCGCGCTTTCTCTCGGCGGATGGGTCGGCTACGCGCGCCTCGTCCGCGGACAAGTTCTCGCCGCTCGCGAACGCGAATTCGTGGAAGCCGCTCGCGCTCTCGGCGCCAGCGATCTGCGCATCATCGTCCGGCATATTCTTCCGAACATTATTCAGCCGGTCGTGGTTCAGGCGGCGATCGGCATGGCCGGTGCAATCCTCGCCGAGGCGACGATGAGCTTCCTCGGCCTCGGCGTCCCTCCGCCCACCGCGAGTTGGGGAGCGATGCTCAACGACGGCCGCGCCCACCTGTTCGATGCGCCACATCTCGTCCTGTTCCCCGCACTCGCCGTGATGCTGGCCGTACTCAGTTTCAACTTCATCGGCGACGCCCTGCGGGACTATCTCGACCCCCGGTCGCGCATTGAAGCCGGACTGTAGTCATCCTTCGCGCCTCTAAGATCATTTCGCGCACTCCTCGGAACCGCCCGTCCCGCGCGGCTTTTGGGCTGGCGGGCTTCCCAAACAATCCAGCAGAGCTATCTCATCTGGAATCAGAGAATTAGACTCAGCGCAACATTTCTTGACACCCTGTGTTTCTTATTCGTGTGGCCACAATCGCATTGAAGACGAAAATAAAACACAGGGAGATCCTATGACGAGCCAATGGAACAATGCCTTACTGAGTGCGGCGCTTGTGACACTAGCCATTCCGGTAGTGGCCCAGAACACGGCCACGCCTGATCCCGCGCCGCGGAGCGAAGTCGGCCAGCGCCAGGAAAACCAGCAAGACCGCATTGCGCAGGGCGTGAAGAGCGGCCAGTTAACGGCCGGCGAAACTGAACATCTCGAAAAGAACGAGGCGCGCATTAACAAAGAGGTGCGCAACGACCGCGCGGCCAACGGCGGAAAGCTGGCGCCGGATGAGAAGGCGAAGGTCAACCGTCAGTTGAATCGCCAGTCGCACCAGATTTATCGTGACAAGCACAACGGCGCGAAGCAGTAACGCCTCGATTTTCAGCACCGCAAAGCGACGAGAGAGAAGTCGGGACGCCCTCGGATAAAACCGGGGGCGTTATGCTTTTCGGCAATTCTGGCTCCAGCGCTCCCGTAAGCCGCTGAAAATGCGGCATATTCGTTTCTTGACATAGATCGCAAATTGCAATATAACTATCGCGTATTGAGATGCGATGCAGAGGGGGCGTGGCCGTTGAAGCTGGGCGAAAAAATTCGGTACCTGCGCGAGGTAGAAGGCTCAATGCGCGGTATGGGGCGGCCCATGACGCAGCTTGAGCTGGTGCGCGCCATCCGCGAGGAACTGGGCAAAGGCAATAGCATCAGCCAGTCCTATCTCTCGCAGATCGAAAACGGAGCGCGCCCGCACATGACGCAATCGTCGCGCGCGCTGCTGGCCAAGTTTTTCAAAGTACATCCGGGCTTCCTGGTGGACGATCCGGACGGCTACCATGCCGAGCTGACTTCAGACCTGCGCACCACGGAGGGTCAGCTCGATGTCTGGCTGCTGCAAGGCTCGGAGAAATTCGCCAGCGATCCGGAAGTCAGCAAGGTGCTGATCAAGGCCGCGCGCGAAAAAGATACGCGCCGCAGTTTCCTTCTGTTAGGCGCCATTCTCGAAACGCCGGGACTGGCTGATCGCCTGCTCGAGGCGTTGCGGCCCGAAGCGGCGGCCGGCAACGGCAGTCATTCTCGCGCCAGCCAGGGCCGGGCGTCACGGGGAGAGACCAATTCGGAAGGGAGGCGAATCCGATGACGTCGACAGGTTTCAACTGGTCTGACTTCTATTTGATCTGTTTCGCGATCGGCTTCTGCTTCAGCTTTTTCTCGTTTGTGTTCGGAGGAACGCGCTTCGGGCGCCTGCACCTGCCGCACTTTCACGGACACAGCGTCCCGCATCTGCCGACGGCATATGCGCCGATCGGGCACGCTCCGGTTGCGGGAGGTCACGCGACCGCGGGCGCGGGAGCGCACGGTCCGGCAATACCGCACGCGCCGGGAGCGCACCAGGCAGCACGCGGTAGCGCCGTGTCGCCGTTTAATCCGCCGTCGCTGGCCGCCTTTCTAGCGTGGTTTGGCGGCACTGGATATCTACTCACACGCTTTTCTTCGGTGTGGGTTGGCTTGGGATTGCTCTTGTCGGTGGGCAGCGGGCTCGTAGGGGGCGGAATCATTTTCGTATTCCTGAGCCGGGTATTGATTTCAGACGAGGAGAACATGGATCCCGCCGACTACGAGATGGTCGGCGTGCTCGGCCGGTTGTGCGTATCGATCCGCGAAGGCGGCACGGGCGAGCTTCTGTACTCGCAAGTGGGTACGCGCCGGGTCTGTGGCGCTCGCAGTGAAGACGGCAGCGCCATCGCCAAAGGAACTGAGGTTGTCGTCACGCGCTACGAAAAGGGAATTGCGTACGTTCGTTTGTGGAGCGAGATGTCGGGCGAGGACGAAACGACCGCTGGCAGCTCCGTGCAACGCTGACTCGCTGACACATCTACGTCGTCAAGGGATTCTATGAATGGACGCTGGTACAAGACGCTGGTCGCCATGATGTGGTTAGCGCTTCCTATCTCAGCGCTGAACTACCGGAGCAACTGGGACCGGCTGCCCAGGCGAATGGCCGTTCATTTTGACGCGAACTGGCAGCCCAATGGTTATACGTCACGCGAAGGCGCGCTGGAGTTAGGGCTCGGCATCATGGTCTTTATGCTAGTCGTGTCGACGATCGGATTGTTGATCGTGCACGCTCTGAAGCCCGCCGCGGCCTGGCCGCTGCTCGCAGTCTTTTATGTGACGATCGGTTTTGTGTGGTTCGGAAACCGCTCCATTGTCGAGTGGAATCTGAACCCGCCGCCAGCCCATTCCGAGTTGATGGGCCCAAACTCCCCAGCGGTGCGTGACTCAAGCGGAGTGGAGTTTCTAACACTGCATTCGTAACAGGAGGCGTTATGTTCAACGGGCTTTCCAACGTCGTGGTGATTTGGATTTTCGTCGGGCTGAGCGTGATGGTCATTCTTTTCCTCATGAGCGGAATGGCCAGGCTCTATCGCAAAGCGGGGCCGCACGAGGCGCTCATCGTGTACGGGCTGGGTGGAACACGCGTCGTGCAGGGCCATGGCACGCTCGTATTGCCGATGGTGCAGGTCTGCCGTGACCTGTCTTTGGAACTCATGTCGTTCGACGTGGCCCCGCAGCAGGATTTGTACACGAAGCAGGGCGTCGCGGTGACGGTCGAAGCCGTCGCGCAAATCAAGGTGAAGTCCGACCGCGAATCCGTGCTGACCGCGGCCGAGCAGTTCCTCACCAAGTCCGATCAGGAGCGCGAAGGCTTGATTCGCCTCGTGATGGAAGGCCATCTGCGCGGCATCATCGGACAACTCACGGTGGAAGAAATCGTGAAGCAGCCGGAAATGGTTTCCGACCGCATGCGCGGCACGTGTGCGGAAGACATGAACAAGATGGGCCTCGAAGTCATCTCCTTCACCATCAAGGAAGTTCGCGACAAGAACGAGTACATCACCAACATGGGCAAGCCGGATGTGGCCCGCATCAAGCGCGATGCCGATGTCGCCACCGCGGAAGCCGACCGCGACACCGCCATCAAGCGCGCGCTGGCGCAGCGGGAGTCGGCGATAGCTAAGGCCCAGGCCGATCAGGAACGAGTGCTGGCGGAGACCCTGTCTCTGGCCAAGCAGGCGGAATCGCAGCGCGACTTGGAAATCAAGAAGGCGCAGTACCTGGAAGTCACCAAGCGCCAGCAGGCGCAGGCTGATAAGGCCTATGACATCCAGACCAACATCATGCAGCAGCAAGTCGTTGCCGAACAGGTGAAGGTGCAGCAGATTGAGAAAGAGCAGCAGGTCAAGGTGCAGGAAGCCGAAATCAACCGCCGTGAGAAAGAACTGATCGCGACCGTGCTGAAGGGTGCGGAGATCGAGCGCCAGCGCATTGAGACTCTCGCAGCTGCCGAGAAGCAACGCTTGATCGCCGAAGCCGAAGGCCAGGCGTCTTCGATCCGCGCACAAGGCGAAGCCGAAGCCGAAATCATCTTCAAAAAAGGCGACGCGGAAGCCCGAGCGATGAACGTGAAGGCCGAGGCTTTCCAGGAGTACAACCAGGCGGCAGTGATCGACCGATTATTCGCCAGCATGCCTGAGATCGTGAAAGCGTTGGCCGCTCCCTTGGCGAATGTCGACAAGATCACCATCGTTTCCACCGGAAATGGCGATGGCGCAGGCATGAGCAAGGTCACTGGCGACATCACGAAGATGGCGGCGCAAGTGCCGGCGCTGTTCGAGACGCTCTCGGGCATGCCGCTGTCAGAGTTGATGGGCAAGATACGGCTCATCGGCGACAAAGCCCAGAAACCGGGCGATGCGCCGAAGGCCTAGCGAGGGGTCCGGGGATGCTCATGTGGGGACGGGCGCCTTCGCCCGTCCCGCCAGAGCGAAGCTCGGCGGAGCCGGAGCAGAGCCTATGACGAACAAATCCAAACACGCAGGACTCGGTATCGCGCTGGGCGCGGCGCTGGGCGCGGTCTTCGGTGTGCTGGCCGGGAATATGGGTCTCTGGCTGCTCATCGGCGTTGCGATTGGCGTACTCATTGGCGCGTCCGTTCCACGCCGGCAAAAAGATTGTCCACAGTGCGCGCAGGTCCATCGCAGCCACGTCCATCGCACTCACGACCATCGCACCCACGAAATCGGAAATCCAAGGCAACAAGCTAGCAGCTAGAAGCTAGTAGCTGAATCAAGAAGGGGGATCGATATGGCACTACTGGAGCGCGTTTCTACACTAGTCCGGGCCAACCTCAACGACCTGATCGATAAGGCCGAGGAGCCGGAAAAAATGATCAAGCAGGTCATCCTCGACATGCAGAACCAGCTTCTGCAGGTCAAGACGCAGGTCGCGATCGCCATCGCCGACCAGCACTTGCTCGAAGGCAAGCAAAAAGAAAACGAAAGCAAAGTGGCGGAGTGGATGCGCAAGGCCGAACTCGCCGTCGACAAAAAACAAGACGACCTGGCGCGCGCCTCATTGCTGCGCGTGGAGAGCTATCGCGAACTTTGCGAAAACTTCACGCAGCAGGTTTCCGACCAGAAGGCCCAGGTGGAAAATCTGAAGTCCGCCTTGCGCCAGTTGGAGCAGAAACTGACCGAGGCCCAGGCCAAGTCTGACGTGCTCATCGCGCAGCATCGCCGCGCCCGTGCCGTGGGCAAAGCCAGCGACGCGCGTCTAGCCTCAGGCGACGGTTCCAAGGCGGCGGCATTCGATCGCATGAAGCGCAAAGTCGCGCACTCTGAGGCGATGAGCCAGGCGAAGTCTGAGATCGCCGGCGACAACCTCGAAGACCGGCTGGCCGCGCTCGAAAAAGAAGATCGCATCGAGCAATTGCTGGCCGATCTGAAAGCGAAACGCGGGGCGTAGCGCGGAGCACTGCCGCATAGCGTCAGTTCCTCTCGTTGCACGGATCATCCTCGTTCGCTCGCAGACGCCCATATAGGAGGCAGCATGAATCGCAGTGGGAATCGTTTATCGATCGGAGCAGGGGCGCTGGCATTGGCCGTGGGCCTCTGCCTGCGCCTCTGGACGCACGGCAACGTTTCGCATTTTGCCAGCGGATTTCTGCTCGGCGTCTCGATCGCGCTCCTGATCCTGGGCCTGGCTCCGCCGTCGCGCCGCGCGTCCAGATAAGCCGCGCTCCATGCGGGGAGGCTCAGGGAGGCGGATTGCGTCCCCCTGGCCCGGGATCAGTTGTCCTGGTTTCATTCCCCCGGCAGTCGCGTCGTCCTTACATCCATTGACGGCTCTGCCCGCATCTCTCTATTCTCATAAGGCACCCCAAATTCAAGGACGGTACATGAAGAAGCTTGCAATCCTAATGCTGCTGGCGCTGGAAATCGCGGTTTCCGGCTGTGGCACCAGCCCCCCTGACAATACCGTGAACACGTCGACTTCCGGTTTTTGGGAGGCTCAACTGGTTGGCGGCAAGGGCGAAGCCAGCAAACTGAATTTCGTAACCGAATTCAACGTCGAAAACGTCGGTGCGCTGGATGTGACAAGCTTCAGCTTCATCAATGGGGGCGCCTGCTTTGCCAACGGGAACAACACCAGCACGCAGGCCGGAACCGCCGCATTCACAACCAATACCGGGACCGGTCAAGTCACCGGCAACCTCACCTTTACCGTGACATCGCTGGTACCAGCGGGCAATGTTCTCACCTTGATAACCCCCGACGGTGGCCTCACGGGAACCTCGAACGGAACCACGACTACGACCGGTACGCTCAGTAATGGAGTTGCCGTGGGAAGCTGGAAGCTGAGTGGCGCCCAGGGTGATCCCAACTGCACGGGCGAGGGCACCTTTACCATGTGTCAAGGTACGAACACCTGTTCGGCGGTTCAGTAGGCACCCGCGCTCTTCCTTCCTCTTACCCCGCTGCTATACAGTGTGAGCCATGAAGCGTTCTCTCCGGCAGATCGCTGAGGCGGCAGGGGCGCGCCTCATTGGCGATGGCAGCGTTGAAGTGCAGGCCGTGGCCAGCATGGAGTCGGCCACTCCGCAGGATCTGGTCTTCGTTGACGATGAGAAGCATCTGGAGGCGGCTCTGCAGTCCCGGGCAGGCGCAATCATTGCCGGGGAGTTCGCAGGAACGTTGACAGCCTCTGGACTTGGCGTTCGTCCGCTTCTCATCACCAACCATCCCAAACTTGCCTTCGCTCGCGCCGCGCGCTTCCTTCAGCAGGGATCGCAGCACGACGCTATTCCGCGGCAGGAGAGTGTGTACTCGAGCGCGGCAGTTCACTCCTCGGTGGTGGTCGGCCCCGGCGTTCTTGTCGGAGAGCGCGCAGTTGTCGCCGAGCAAGTCCAGATTGGAGAGAATACCCGGATCGGCGCCGGTTGCTCCATTGGCAGCGGGGTGAAGATTGGCCGCGACTGCGAGATTTATCCTAACGTGTCGATCTATCCCGGTACCACGCTGGGCGATCGAGTCATCCTCCACGCGGGCGCCGTGCTGGGCAGTGACGGCTTCGGATACGTGCGCGACCGCGAGACTGGGCACTACGAAAAGTTCCCGCAGGTCGGGCGCCTGATCATCGAGGATGACGTCGAGATCGGAGCCAATACGACCATCGATCGTGGAGCGCTCGACGAAACGCGGATCCGGCGCGGAACGAAGATCGACAACCTGGTGCACATCGGACACAACTGCCAGATCGGCGAGGATGTTGTGATCGCTGCCCAGACCGGCCTCTCGGGAAGCATCGTGATCGAGAATGGAGTCGTGCTTGGCGGTCAGGTCGGCATTGGCGAACACGCCCGCATCGAAGAAGGCGTGATGCTTGGCGGCCAGGGAGGAGTCTTGCCCAATAAAGTCCTGCGAGGGAAGGGAATCGCTTTCTGGGGTACTCCAGCGCAACCCGTGCGGCAATACCTGAAGCAGTTGGCAACGCTGGCGCGGCTGGCGAAAAAGGACTAGGCGTGGCCATCATCGTCATCGGCGGACATTCGCGCAGCGTGGGCAAGACCAGCGTGGTAGCAGGCCTGATCGCCGCGCTGCCCGAATTCGATTGGACTGCCGTCAAGATCACGCAATACGGCCACGGCATCTGTTCGGCAAATGGGGAGGCTTGCGACTGCGCCACCGGCGATCATTCCTGGGCAATCTCTGAAGAGCGCAAGCGGTCGGGTGAATCGGATACATCACGATTTCTAGCAGCGGGCGCAGTTCGATCGTTGTGGACGCGCACGGAACAAGGCCGCCTCGCGGAAGCGATGCCCACACTGCGGCGGCGTCTAGAAGGCGCGCGCAATGTCATCATCGAGTCGAACAGCGTCCTGAAATTTCTCCGCCCCGACCTGTACTTGACCGTGCTTGATCCCGCGACCGCAGACTTCAAGACGTCAGCACGGGAATTCCTCGATCGCGCCAGCGCCGTGATCCTGCACCAAGCGCCCGACGGCCCGGAGTGGCAATCGGTTTCATTGAAGCCGGTAGCAGACCGCCCAATCTTCCGCATCACCCCGCCGCCATATGTCACTCGAGAAATCGCAGACTTCGTCCGCGCGAACCTCAGTGCATGTACTTGTCCGGAGTAGCAACACAAAGCTCGAAGCTCGGAGCTCCAAGCTAAGAGCTAGAAGCTAATAGCTAAAAGCTGCATTTGTTATCCTTCTCCGTGCGGCAAATTCATCTCAGCGCCTGGCTGTTGGTCGTCATCTCGGCCATTCTTCAGGTCGTCATCTTTCCTCTTCCCGGCGTTTACGTTCTCTCCTGGTTCGCGCTGGCGCCGCTGATCGTGGCCTTACTGCGCGCACGTCCGGTGGGTGAACTCGAGATCGCTGGCTCCGTCCGTTTGGGACCCGCCACGCCCGGGCAAGGGTTTCTGCTGGGCTATGCTTGCGGAATTCTTTGGTATGCCGGCACGTGCTACTGGATCTACGACACCATGCGCCAGTACGGCGGCCTGAGTGCCCCCGAGGCGATGCTCGCCCTTTTTCTCTTCTGTTGCTATCTCGGTCTTTATCACGGTCTCTTCGGTGTCCTCGTTGGCCTGCTCGCCGCTTCGGGACGCGATTTCCGCCGCCCTCTGGTGATTGCCCCTTTCCTATGGGTTGCCGTGGAACTCGCGCGCACACGAATCACCGGTTTCCCGTGGCTCCTTCTTGGCATCTCGCAAGTCGACAACATTGCGCTCAGCCGCATCGCCTCGTCGACCGGCGTTTACGGCATGTCGTTTGAGATCGCTCTGGTGAATGTCGCGCTGGCCGCAGCCTTTCTGGTTCCGCGGGAGAAGCGCGGCGCCTTGCTGGCGGCGGGATTGGCCGCTGCGGCGGTCTTACAGGCCGGAAGGCTGGTCGAAGCTCCCCCGGCAAAGGCGGACCGTGCGGCGCTCTTGGTCCAGCAGAACATTTCAGTCTCGGCCGACTGGACGACGGCGGGATACCTGCAGCAAACCTTGAATGAGTTAAGGGAGCTTACGATCAAGTCGGTGGCGACGAATTCTGCGGCGAAAATAGACCTCGTTGTCTGGCCTGAGTCCCCGGCGCCGTTCTTTACAAACGACAAGCGATTCCGGGACGCGCTCGCGGAAATGGCTCGCACGACCCAGGCTTGGACCGTCGCTGGCGCGATTGGAACGTCGTCGCCAACAAACGGCCGGACAGACCTTATATTCAACTCTGCAGCCTGGATCAGCCCCACCGGCGAGTGGACAGCGCGCTACGACAAAATCCACCTGGTGCCGTTTGGCGAGTTTCTGCCGTTTCCGACGCTGTTTTCATTCGCTGGAGGCTTGACCAGAGAAGTCGGCGAGTTTCAACGTGGCACATCGCGCCGGCCACTGGAAGGCGCAGATCAGCGCCCGGGTGTTTTCATCTGCTACGAATCTATTTTTCCCGATGAAGTCCGCCGGTTCGCGGATCAAGGCGCCCAGGTATTCGTGAACATTTCCAACGACGGATGGTACGGCGACAGCGGCGCCTATGCGCAGCACTTGAACCAGACACGAATGCGCGCCATTGAGAATAATCGCTGGCTGCTGAGTGCGACCGACACCGGAGTCACCGCTTCCATCGACCCTTGGGGACGCGTCGTCGCGCGAGTTCCCCGCAAGGAGCGAACTACACTGGTTGCTCCCTACGCCCTCACTTCCGTAACTACCTTCTACACGCGCCACGGCGACTGGTTCCCGTACGCGTGTGCGATAATTTCACTGGGAGCGTTGCTCGCACGCTTTACATTCTTCCGAAGCCGTTCCCAAAACAACGCAAGAAAAGGCTGATGCGTCCTCATGAATCAAGAGTTGGTGATCGAATACGAAAAGCTGAGCAAGAAGGTCCACGAACTTCGGGAGTATCTTTGACGCGGAGAAAGTTCGTCCGCAACTAGCCGAGATTGAAAAGCAGTCCGCCGACCCAAATCTGTGGTCGAACCCGCAACGCTCCCAACAGGTTATGCGCGAAAAGAAGCGGTTGGAGCAGGTGCTCGCGCATGACAGCGACCTTGCGCGCCGCAGCGACGACATCGCTGCCTATTTCGACTTGGCCAAAGAAGGCGAAAACGTCGACGCCGATTTACAGCGTGAAATCGGCGCGCTGCGCGACCTGCTCGACAAGCTCGAAACCGAGACTCTGCTCTCGGGCGACAACGATGCCCGCAACGCCATCGTCACCATCCATCCCGGTGCGGGAGGCACCGAGTCCCAGGACTGGGCCGACATGCTCCTGCGCATGTACTTGAGATGGGCCGAGCGGCGCGGCTTTGAGACCGTCCTCTACGACTATCAGCCGGGCGAAGAAGCCGGACTCAAGTCCGCGACATTTGCCGTGAACGGCGAGTATGCCTTCGGACTTCTGCAGGGCGAAATCGGCGTGCACCGCCTGGTGCGCATCTCTCCGTTCGATCAGGCTAAGAGGCGCCATACGTCTTTTGCCAGCGTCTATGTGTCGCCCGAGATCGATGACAGCATCGAAATTATCATCAAGCCGGAAGATATCCGCATCGACACTTACCGCTCGAGCGGCAAGGGCGGGCAGCACGTGAATACCACCGATTCCGCCGTGCGTATCACGCACATTGCTACGAATCTCGTCGCCAATTGCCAGAATGAACGCTCCCAGCACAAGAACAAAGAACGTGCCATGAGCATGTTGCGCTCGAAGCTCTATGAATTCGAAATGGAGAAGAAGCGCGCGGCCACCAAAAAAATCGAAGACTCGAAGCTCGACATCGAATTTGGGTCGCAGATTCGCTCCTACGTCCTGCAGCCCTACCGCATGATCAAAGATCACCGCACCAAGACAGAAATCGGCGACGTCGATCGCGTCCTCGATGGCGATTTGCAGCCATTCATCCGCGCCTATCTGCTGGTTCGACGCGGGGAGAAGCAGTGATCAGCTCGAGAATGAGAATCTCATTCGCGATTGTCATCCTGAGGCCCGCGTTTTTTGCGGGCCGAAGGATCTATGCAATGTTGCCAGCAGCATCGATAGTCTCGCGAAGGTACACAGATCCTTCGAGACGCACAGAACGCGTCCCTCAGGATGACAAGGTCGGAAATCTCGGACTATGCCTAAGCAGTCAAAGATTCGAAATCGCTCAGTGAAACTCGGTCCCCGCTTCCTGCGCGCATTCGAGTTCGCGGCCGAGAAACACAAGAGCCAGACCCGCAAGGCCTCCACGATCCCTTACATCGCACACTTGATGGGTGTCGCCTCTCTCGTTCTTGAGGCTGGAGGCGACGAGGATCTCGTCATCGCCGCACTTGCTGCACGATGTGGTCGAGGATTGCGGCGGTGCTCCGATGCTGAAGGAAATTCACCGCCGCTTCGGAGCCCGCGTCGCCAAAGTTGTTGACGGCTGCACCGATGCCGACACCTATCCCAAGCCGCCGTGGCGGGAGCGCAAGGAGAAATATATTCGGCACCTTAAGGCGGCGGACGCGGATACCAAGCTGGTTTCAGCGGCAGACAAGCTGAACAACGTTCGTTCGATCCTCAGCGACTATCGCGCGATCGGAGAATCCGTCTGGTCACGGTTCAAAGGTAGACGCGAGGGCACTCTTTGGTACTATCGGACTTTGCGGGACGTATTTCTCCGGCACAAACGGAATCGCATCACGCCGGGACCTCGAACTGGCGGTAAATGAACTGGAGTCACTCGCCGGGACCAGCACCGATTTCCGATCGACTGAGGCTTCGCAACCCGCGATCGAGGCATGACCCGATGCCGAGCATGATCGATCAAATCCGCGCTTCCAGGCTGCCTTCGAACATGATGCAGTTTGCTGCCCGCGGTGCGCTGCAGGTGCCTGCGGCCGAGAACATTGAGATTCTGGTCTATCTCGCCCGGCATAATCAAGTCTTTGGCGACCTGGCTCGTATGACCCTCGCCGGGTGGGACGAAAAAGCATCTCTAGCGGCAGCCGCCGATCCGAAGTCCCCGCGCGAAGTCCTCGACTATTTCGTCTCTCCCGACAACCTGCGGCCGAAACTACTGCCCGCTCTGATTGAGAATCCGTCGATCTCGGAAGGCCAACTGATCAAGGTCGCGATCGGTGCCTCAAAAGAATCGATCGAAGCGATGCTCAAGAGCGCGAGGGTGCGATCTTTCAAAGGTGTCCTCCAGGCGCTTCAGGTAAACCCGTACCTGGAGAAAGACAGGGCAGAAGAACTACGGACGCTGCTGTCTGGGGCAAGCAAGCCGGCAACGACCGCAGAGGACGCCGCCCCCGTCGAGGCGCACGCAGCGGGCGAGGTCGCAGCTCCGGAGATTGCAACTCCGGAGGCGGGTGCGCCTCCGGCTGATGAATGGGGAGACGACGAGGCCCTAAGCGCTTACCTCAAGGAACACGCCCACGATATTGCCGCCGAGGGCGAGAAGCCCTTCCAGGCAATTGGCGGCATCGTAGAGTTGCTGGGGCAGGATTATTTTCCAGTGCTGGATACTGCGGAAGCTCCCGCCCCCGTTGCCCCCGATCCTGCACCGACCCCAGCGGCCGCGCCAAAACCGGCTTTCGTCAAGAAGCCCGCGGTCGTGGTGCGCGAGAACGCGCTGCAGAAAATCAGCCATCTCGACGTGAAGGGACGCATTCAACTGGCGCTGAAGGGCAACAAAGAAGAGCGCTCGCTTCTGATCCGCGACGGCACCAAGGTTGTCGCTCTCGCCGTTCTCGAAGCTCCCAAGCTCTCGGACGGCGAAGTGGAAAGATTTGCCGGCCAGAAGAATGTGCTCGAGTCCGTCCTCCGCCAGATTCCATTGAAGCGGCGTTTCATGAAGAACTACAAGGTCGTGCGGAATCTGGTTGCGAACCCACGCACTCCGCTCGATCTGGGCTTGGGGTTAATGAAAAATCTGTTGGCGGTCGACCTCAAGAATATTTCGGCCAACAAGGAAGTTTCCGAGACCATCCGCAAGCTGGCGTTGAAGATGTACAAGCAGAAAGAAGAGCAGGCGAACAAGAAGTAATCCGCGCGAGCCTGGTTTCGATGACCCAGCCTGATCCCATTGCCGACTTGCTGCGGCACGCGAAGACGATTGCCGTGGTTGGACTCTCTTCGAATCCCATGCGCCCGAGTCATGGCGTCACGGCGTATATGCAGAGCCATGGATATCGCATCATCCCGGTCAACCCGAACATCACAGAGTGCCTGGGGGAGAAAGCGTATCCGTCACTGCGCGATATTCCCAGGAAAGACGTGCCCGAAAAGATCGACATCGTGAATATCTTCCGTCGCGCGGAGTTCGTCGAACAGATCGTTGACGATGCCATTCAATTGAAAGTCCCGGCCATATGGATGCAAGAGGACGTGATCCACGAAAAGGCCGCCGAAAAGGCACGCCAGGCGGGAATCTTCGTCGTGATGGATCGCTGCATCCTGAAAGAGCACCGCGCGCGATTCCGGTGAGAAGCTGCAGGATTTAGGGTAGACTCTTGCTGCACGGAGGCCCCTTGGATCCCATCATCTCGCCACCAGTCCCGCCACTCGCCGACACAACTCCCGTCGCAGAACCGGCTCCGAGCCCTCAGCCGTCGACTCTCCGGAAGATTTTTTTCGGTAAAGATGGTCTCCGCGCCGGCTGGAGCATGCTCATTTTTATCGCGCTGCTTGCCGCCCTGTTCTTTTGCGCCAATCGCATCGCGCACAAAATACACCCTCCTCCGCCGGGCGGCCCGAAGACGGGGTTGGAGATTTCGCCGGCTGCCTTGGCGATGGGTGAGGCCGTTCCCTTTCTCATCGTTTTCCTGGTCACCTGGATCATGTCGAAGATCGAGCGCCGCCCCAACTCTGTTTACGGTCTCGGTGGTGCCCGCAAGGCCGCGCTCTTCCTGGCTGGATTGGTTTGGGGAATCATCTGCCTATCGCTCTTGATCGTGACCCTGGTGAAGAGCGGTTTCCTCGTGATCGACGGCCGCCTGATCTTCGGCAGCGATGCCTTTCGCTATGCCGCTGTGTGGCTGCTTGGGTTCCTCTTCGTTGGCCTGCTCGAGGAATATCTGGTTCGCGGCTATCTTCAGTACACGCTCAGCCGTGGCCTTGCCGGCCTTTACCAGTGGGCTTTCAAAACCCGCCACGGTTCGGCCCTGGGTTTCTGGACGGCGGCGATTCTCTTCTCAATCCTCTTTGGCCTCGGCCACGGCAGCAACCCCGGCGAATCACCGATCGGACTTCTGTCCGCTGGACTGGCGGGACTGCTTTTTTGTTTCAGCCTGTGGCGCACAGGTTCTCTTTGGTGGGCCATTGGTTTTCATACATCGTGGGACTGGGGGCAGTCGTTTCTATACGGTGTTGCCGACAGCGGGATGATGGCGCAGCACCATCTTCTCGCCACCCATCCCGTGGGCCAGCCGATTCTCAGTGGCGGCGCGACCGGACCCGAAGGCAGCATCTTCATCATCGCCGTGTTCGCGCTCGGCGGCCTCATCATTCTGTTGACGGTGCGGCGCAGTCCCTATGGCACGACGTCGCAGAGCGCCGCCTAACTGGATGAAGATGAATGAGGGAAAGAAGTTGCCCCGAGGGAAGGCGAACTAGCGCCCGACGCCGACAAACACCACGCTGGCATCGTCGCGCAGACTGGAACCGTTGACGAACGATCGAACGTCATCCACGATGGTCACCGCCGATGCTCCTGGTTTCACCGCGTGTTCCGCCAGGCGACACGCCCCGTATTCTTCTGCATTCGCATTTTCAGCTTCGGTGATGCCGTCGCTATAGAAGATGAGCTTCGATCCGTCGGACAACGACACCTGCGTCTCTGAATAATCTCCGCAGCCCAGGCCAAGCGGCAGCCCGCGTTCCGTGTCGAGGAAATGCTCGCCCTGCCTGTCGATGAACAGCGGGCGCAAGTGTCCGGCGTTGGCAAAAACGACAGAACGCGTCGACGGATCGAGCACGGCATAGACCAGCGTCACGAATTTTCCGGCAGGAAAATCGTCCACCAGCAACTGGTTCACCCGCGTCAGCACTTCGCCCGGCGAGCAGCAAGCTTCTGCCAGCGAGCGCAAAATACCACGCGTTGCCGACATCAACAGCGCAGCGGCCGTTCCTTTCCCGGAAACATCTGCCAGGACAATCCCCCAGCGCCCGTCGGGGAAAGGAATGAAGTCATACCAGTCGCCGCCGACGGCCCGCGCCGGCACACTCAGCCCGGAAACCACATATCCGGGAATGTACGGAGAACTCTTGGGCAGCAGCGCCTGCTGTATGACTCGCGCTTCCTGGGCTTCCCGGTCCATGGCCGCGCGCTCCGCACGCTCCGATTGGAATCGTCTCGCGTTATGCACCGCGACCGCGACGTGATCGCACAATGCCTGCAGGATTCTCAACTGTTGTTTCGGAAAGCCATCCAGTTCCGGATGGGATGCCGTGAATACGCCCACCAGCTTGTCCCCGACGCTCAAGGGAATGGCGACTTCCGACAGCGTTCCGGGACCGCACGTCACGTAGTACTCATCCAGGCGCACGTCGGGAGCGTAACGAGTTTGACCCGTGGAGGCCACGTAGCCGACCATGCCTTCGCGGCCAATCTTCAGCCGGTGTCCCTTGCCGTGTATGACGCAGCCCCGCACTCCAGCGAGAACCATCTCGCCGCGGGCTTCGTCGTGCAGGTAAATGCCCGCCTCCAGGCAGCCAAACGAATCCGCGACCTCATTCACGACGCTGTCGATCAGTTGGTCGAGGTCGAGAATCGATGTAATTCTTTGCGCAGCTTTCTGAACGCGTTGCAGGTCATCGACTAGATCGGCGGGCAGAGGTCGGACCGGAGCGATCGAACTGCCGACGGCGCTGGGAAAGGTAGCCACTGAAGCATTCCCTCTGGGTTGGGAGCAGGTCAACACACCGCCCTTAATACAAAATCAGATGTCCCAGCGGGGCACTACGATTCTTTCTTTGACGGTGGCTCTGGCAGGGGCGCGCCGCTTTCGCCGGTCCGCGAACGCTGCCGTTTGACTTCTTCCATGCGATCTCGAATGCGCTTCTCAATTCCCTCGTTCGTGGGACGGTAATACACGCGGCCGCTGAGATTGTCGGGCAGGCATTGCATGTCTGCGACTTTCGCTTCAAGGTCGTGCGCGTACTGATATCCGTGACCGTAGCCGAGACCCTTCATCAGTTTCGTGGGCGCATTGCGCAGGTGCAGCGGCACAGAATCCGCGGCGGTTTGTTCGACATCCTGCTGAACCTCGCCGTACGCCGTGTACAGGGCATTCGATTTGGGCGCAACCGATAGGTAAACGACAGCCTGAGCCAGTGCGAGATTGCCTTCCGGCATGCCAATGAAGTCGACTGCGTCGCGAGCCGCCATGCACAGAGAAAGCGCATTGGGATCCGCCAGACCGATATCTTCCACTGCCATACGCACCACGCGCCGTGCAACGTAGAGCGGATCTTCACCGGCCTCGAGCATCCGCCCGAGCCAGTACAGTGCCGCGTCAGGATCGCTGTTGCGAACGGATTTATGCAGAGCGGAAATCAGGTTGTAGTGCTCTTCGCCGGTTTTGTCGTAGAGCAGAATGCGCTTCTGCAAAGCGTCGCGGACGATCTCGTCGGTGATCTCCAGTTCGCTCTGGGCATTCTTCTGCGCCAGTCCTGCGGCCACCTCCAGTACGTTGTAAGCGCTGCGCGCGTCGCCGCTGGTGTAGCTGGCGATTTTCTTCAGCACGTCGTCGGAAGCGGTCAGATTCCTGTCGCCGAGGCCGCGCTCGTGGTCGGTCAGCGCACGCCGGAGGAGATTGACAATCTGATCTTCGGTGAGCGGCTTCAGCACGTAAACACGGCACCGCGACAGCAACGCCGAATTGATTTCAAAGGAAGGATTCTCGGTCGTCGCCCCGATCAGCCGGATGTTTCCCTTTTCCACATGCGGCAGGAATGCATCCTGCTGCGCTTTGTTGAAGCGGTGGATCTCGTCGATGAAGACGATGGTTCGCGTGCCGTACTGCCGCGCCCGTTCGGCGTCGGCCATCACCTGCTTGATTTCTTTAATTCCCGCCAGCACTGCAGAGAACTCGATGAACTCCGCTTTGGTCAGGGTTGCGATGATCTTCGCGAGCGTGGTCTTGCCTGTGCCCGGCGGTCCCCAGAAAATAAGAGATCCGGTATCGTCGCGGTCGACCTGCGTGCGCAGAGGCTTGCCCGGGCCGATCAGGTGCTCCTGCCCGGCATACTCCTCGAAACTGCGTGGGCGCATGCGATCTGCCAGCGGACGCGTGGTATCGGCCGCGCCGCTTGCATTCGGAATGGGCTGGAAGAGGTTCATGAGTCTTTGCTTGTGCCGGCGTTCTGTGCGGCCGCAGGTTTCAGCTTAACTCATCGGAGCTTGTGAGCGAGGAATGGCCGCTAAGTTGTTGAGCCTTCGTGTAAGTGATTGAAAAGTCGTAGGACCGCGCTGGGAAGCCGCAGGAGACACGATTCTGTCGGGGATGACCTCAGCTCCGCTGCGGCGCGAGATCGTCGCTCCTAGGGCCGTTTCCGGCCCCGGAAAGGGTATTTTAAGCGAGGATCTGGGCCATAAATGCCCAAGCCAAAACTGCGTTGTGCTGTATGCATCCACTATGCAATACAGCATTGTACGTACAGCCGGTAGTTACAGCGCCACTGCCTTCGTTGCGTCCACAAACTGCAGCTCCGGCGCTGCGGGCAGAGCTCCGATTTCGGCCGCGTACCTGTAGAACAGCTGCAAGCCTTCCAGGCATCCGGCATCGAGTTGATAGTGAATGTTCTGCGTCAGATAGCTCCGCACATCCGCTTCGCCGATCTCGAGGCGCGGCGCCCATGCGCGGGCGATCTGATTCAGGCTGGAAGCTTCCAGCCCGTGATCGCGCGACCTCTGAAAGACCGACGGCAAATCCACAGACGGTGCAGCATCAGTGAGCGCGCCGCTTCGCACGGCCCAAAACGCGAAGACAAAGGGCTTGCCCGTGTGCCGAATCCATTCCTCTGCCAAGTCGATCGTCTGGTAGCGCTGGCGGTCAATCTTTAGCGCGGGATCGCCGATGAGCAGGCCCGCGTCATGCTCCGCCAGCATCGCGTCAACATCAGGCGCCATCGCCGTAAACGTCCTTCCGCCGCCCAGCCACTTCTCGAACAGGACTTTCGTCAATGCCACCGACGTCATCGAAGAAGTATCGAGCGCAACGGTGCGAACTTGTCTCGATCGGAACTTTGCTGACCAGCAAAATCGACCGCACCGCCCGCCGCGACGCGATCGCAACCTCGGGAGTACCTGAAGTCCAGGAATCTCGGCATAGGCCGCTGCGGGAATGATCCCGATATCTGCCGTTCCTTCCGCCAACGCCCGGGCGCAGGCCGACGGCAGAGTGTAGGAAATATCGAAGTCGCGGCCCGCGTCTCCGTGCTCGAAATCCCACATCAAGGGCGCAGTATTAAGGTAGGAAATAGCAGAAATACGTAAACGTCGCATTTTCCACAATTTTAACAAACCCATTGTGACATCTGACCTTGACGCGATTCCTCGCAGATATTTACAGTCCGCTCGGAGTGCATCTTGGCAAACGCCGCAGTTTCCCCCGCAGCCACTCATCTGCTTGAGTGGCTGGCCATCTCGCTAACGCCCGGCCTCGGACCGACGAGGTCGCGCAAACTGGTGGAGCATTTCGGATCTCCCGAAGCGGTTTTCCGCGCTTCTCTCACCGAATTGGAAGCGGCGGGCATCCAAGCCGTTTCTGCTCAATCGCTTGCGACGGGTAAGTCTGCGGAACTCGCGCGCGATGAGATCGCCCAGGCGGCCGCGGCTGGGGTCACCCTGCTCTCGATGGATGATCCGTGTTACCCACCGCGCCTGAAAGAAATCTACGATCCGCCGCCGATTCTTCGCGTGCGCGGCAATCCCGAGACCCTGATCCAGCCCGGAGTCGCCATGGTGGGGACGCGGCATCCCACGCCCTATGGATCCGGCATGGCCGAGCGGTTGGCGTCGGACCTTGCGGCACAAGGTCTGGTCATTATTAGTGGTATGGCGCGCGGCGTGGATACTGCCAGCCATCGCGGCGCAATCACCGCGAAAGGCAAGACCGTCGCGGTGTTTGGCACGGGCGTCGACGTCATCTATCCCAAGGAAAACTCGCGCCTCTCGGAGCAGATTCTCGCGCTTGGAGGCGCGTTGATTTCCGAGTTTCCGCTGGGAACGTTTGCGGCGCCGCAGAATTTTCCGATCCGCAACCGGATCATCAGCGGAATGTCGGTCGGCGTGCTCGTCGTTGAAGCCGCCGAATATTCGGGCACGCGCATT
The DNA here is from genome assembly GCA_963844525.1 of uncultured Acidobacteriaceae bacterium. Taxonomy (GTDB): domain Bacteria; phylum Acidobacteriota; class Terriglobia; order Terriglobales; family Acidobacteriaceae; genus Sulfotelmatobacter. The sequence continues at coordinate 363,834 of CAWJOM010000004.1, forward strand.
ACCGCGCGCTGCGCGCTCGAACAGAATCGCGACGTCTTCGCCGTGCCCGGCAACGTCACCAACAAGAATTCCTGGGGACCGAACACACTCATCAAACAGGGCGCGAAACTGGTCGCCACGTGGGAAGACGTGTGGGAAGATCTCCCAACAGAAGTACGACTTGCATTGACTCCGCCCGCCTCGCCTGAATCCTCGGGCGATTCCTCCGCATCTCTATTCCCGGACGAAGGGCTCCCTCCTCACGAAAAGCGAATTCTGAGCCTGCTGAAAGCCGACGAAGCCACGCACATCGACGAAATAGTCGAGCGCCTGGAGAACAATTTGTCGTCCTCCGAAATCTTCGCCGCCCTGTTCGAACTGGAACTGGCTGGAAAAGTTCGGCAAATGCCGGGGAAGAATTTTGTAAAAAGCTTTTAGCTGTTAGCTCTTAGCTTTTAGCTCAACCCTTTGGAGGGACGCGATGAGGAATTATAGGGACCTGATGGTTTGGGAGAAGGCGCATAAACTCACTCTGGCAATTTACAGAGAGACAAGTGCGTTCCCGAAAGAGGAACGGTTTGGCTTGACGAGTCAGGTGCGTCGTGCGTCTTCCTCGATCCCGGCGAACTTGGCGGAAGGCTGCGGGCGGCGATCGGACGGTGAGATGGGCAGATTCGTCCAGATCGCGATGGGCTCAGGCGCCGAACTTTCTTACCATCTGTTGTTGTGCCGTGATCTTGGCCTTCTCGGATCCGCAGAATTTTCGAATCTGGCGGGGGACCTGGACGAAGTCATGAGGATGTTGTCCGCACTGTCGGCGCGGGTTCGAGGCGCCGCACGATCTAGTGTTTTGGAGCTAAAAGCTAAAGGCTAAGAGCCAAAAGCTTTCGTCGTAACTTGTTGCTTTCCGCACATTCGTGCTAGTTTCGAAACGGACTCCAGCAAAATTGAGGATACTTTGTCAAAAGGTTTAGTCATTGTCGAATCGCCGACCAAGGCGAAAACGATCGAGAAATATTTGGGTAAGGGGTATACCGTCGAAGCCTCGTTCGGGCACGTGCGGGACCTGCCCAAGAGCACTCTGGGCGTGGACATCGCGAACGGCTTTGCGACCGATTACGTCGTCATCCCCGGCAAAGAAAAAGTAGTCGCCAAGCTGAAGAAGCTGGCGGCGTCCGCCGACGCCATTTATCTGGCGCCTGACCCGGACCGCGAAGGCGAGGCCATCGCCGCCCATCTGGCCTTTGAACTCGACGACAACGGCAAAGGGAAGAAGAAAGCCAAGAAGCTCAAACTGAAGAAAGGTGAGGAAGCGCCTCCGCCGCGGATTCAGCGCGTCACCTTCAACGAAATTACCAAGCGCGCCGTGCAGGCTGCGTTTGAACATCCGCGGGCCATCGATCAGAACCTGGTGGACGCGCAGCAGGCTCGCCGCGTGCTCGACCGGCTCGTGGGATACCAGGTTTCTCCACTTCTTTGGGATAAAGTTCGGCGAGGTCTCTCCGCGGGCCGCGTGCAGACGGTTGCGCTGCGTCTGATTGTCGAACGCGAACGCGAAATCAAGGCCTTCCAGAAAGTCGAATACTGGACTATCGACGCGACCCTGGCCGGGAACAAGCCTCCGAGCTTCGACGCCCGTTTTGTAGGCAAAGGCGAGGAGAAGGTTGAAGTCACCAACGGCGAAGATGCCGAGAAAATTCGGGCCGCTCTGGAAAAGTCTGATTGGGTTGTCCGGTCGGTCGACAAGAAGGAGCGCCGCCGCAACGCCGCGCCTCCGTTCACGACCAGCAAGCTGCAGCAAGATTCTTCGCGCAAACTGCGCTTCAGCGTGAAGCGCACGATGATGATTGCGCAGCGCCTGTACGAAGGCGTCGAGCTCGGCGAAGAAGGACTCGTCGGTCTCATCACCTACATGCGTACCGATTCGACCCGCGTCGCGCCTGAGGCGATCCAGGAAGTCCGCGAATATGTTGGGAAGGAATACGGGCCAACCTACCTTCCGGAAACGCCCAACACATTCAAAGAAAAGAAAGACTCGCAGGGCGCGCACGAAGCGATTCGTCCGACCTCGGCGATGCGGCATCCCGACCAGATGAAGCAGTACTTAAAAGAAGATGAGTTCAAGGTCTACAAGCTCATCTGGCAGCGCTTTGTGGCTTCGCAGATTAACCCGGCGGTCTTCGATCAGACCACGGTCGACATCGACGCGAAAAATGGCAACGAAGTGTTCTGGTTCCGCGTAACCGGATCGGTGCTCAAGTTCGACGGCTTCCTTCGCGTCTACGAAGAGTCGAAAGAAGGCAAGGACGAAGAAGACGAGGAACTGAAGCACAAGCTCCCGGCGCTCGAAGCTGGACAGAAGCTTACGCTCAAGGAACTGAAACCCGAGCAGCATTTCACCGAGCCGCCTCCGCGCTTCAACGAAGCCTCGCTGGTGAAAGAACTCGAAGAACGCGGGATTGGTCGGCCATCAACCTACGCGGCGATTCTGACGACCATTCAAGAGCGGCAGTACGTGCAGAAGATCGGTGGAAAGTTTTCTCCGACCGAGATTGGCCTGGTCGTTACCGATCTGCTGGTCGAGAACTTCCGCGACATTTTTGATCTGCAGTACACCGCCCGCCTGGAAGAGAATCTCGACGAAATCGAAGAGGGCAAAGAGAAGTGGCAGGACGCTCTCGCCGATTTCTACAAGAAGTTCCTGAAAGATCTCAAATATGCCGAAAAGCATATGGAGAACATCAAGCGGATGGAGAAGCCCACAGACGAGAAGTGCGAACGCTGTGGCGCGCCGCTGGTCATCAAGTGGGGCAAGCACGGCTCGTTCTACGCCTGCAGCACCTACGACAAGGAAAATAAAGACACCTGCACCTTCACCAAAGAAAATCCCATCAACCTGCCCGACCTGGATTCCGCCGATGTGCAGGAGACCACGCAGGAAGAGTATTGCGAAAACTGCGGCCGGGTGATGGTGCTGAAGCGCGGACGGTTCGGCCAGTTCATGGCTTGCACGGGATATCCCGACTGCAAAACCACGCGGCGCCTCGATCAGGGCAAGAAGGTTCCCGACATTCCGCTTGACGAGCTATGCCCGAAGTGCGGGCGCAACATGATGATTCGCCACGGCCGGTACGGCGAGTTCACGACCTGCAGCGGATATCCCGAGTGCAAGTACGTGAAGCAGAACTTCATCGGCGTGAAGTGTCCGGAGTGCAAAGACGGCGATCTGGTCGAGAAGCGGGCGCGCAAGGGGAACACGTTCTACGGTTGCGGGAATTATCCCAACTGCAAGTTCACTTCGGCTCACAAGCCGATCGCGGAGAAATGCCCGGCGTGCGGCAGCGAATATCTGGTGGAGAAGAATCTGAAAGCCGGGCCGGTGATCGCGTGTCCGAACAAGGAATGCGACTTCGAGCGGCCCGCGCCACCAGCACCATCACCGGATGCGGCGGCGACCACAGCGTAGGGACGTTGTCAGGACTGTTGCGGTCTGCCTGCGTCTGTTCGTCTAAAATTCGCAAAGAGATAACTTTAAACGGAGGAAATCATGGCCAAGAAGCCGACTGTATCGGATGCCCATCTGGTTCTGGAACTTTATGATCTGCGGCGCGAGGCCGAAATGCGCAAGGCCCGCAACTGGTGGGGCGGGGAATTCTTCCCGCAGAGTGCCGACGATGTCATGCAAGTCGCTTTTATGGCGGGGGCTCCGGAAAATAACTGGTTCCGCCAGGTCGCCGGCTATTGGAACATGGCCGCGTCGTTTGTCCTGATGGGTACTTTGAATGAAGAATTATTCCTGCAACCCTCGGTCAGCGGCGAGATGTTCCTTATCTTCGCGAAAATTCATCCTTATTTGAAAGAACTACGCGAAAAGATCGGCGACCCGCACTTCTTCCTTAACATCGAGAAGGTCATCACTCACACGAAGTGGGGCCGCGACCGCCTGCAGTTCATGCTCAAGCGCGTGGAGATCCTGCGACAGAAGCGCGCCGCGAGCAAGGCGAGTTAAGAACGTCGATTCTCCGGATTCTTCGATCCGTCAATTTTCGATCGGTCCGCCGCGTATTCGGGTGCATCCAGCCACTTTCCGGGCCACCACATCTGTTATCCTAATCGGCTGTGCGGATGATCTGGTGGTTTCTGATACTGGGTGTAAGCACGTTGGTAGTGGTGTGCGTGGCGATCGCCTTGTACGTCCGCCTGCGGCGTCACCTTCAGAAAGCCCACCATTCGCCTGACGGACTCGCTGGTGAGGGGGAACACCCACGCCATCCGAACCACTGAGCGCTGGAATCTTGCTGGCAGTTTGGAGATCGAGTTATGGCAAAGTCGGCAACGGAAGTTTTAAGCACTCCGCAAGAGCGGGCGTTGGAGGCCTCGCGTCAGGTTGCGCTCGTCGTGGGCGCAAGCCTGGTGGTTGCTCTGTGCGCTCGCGTCACAATTCCTTTGATGCCTCTGACGCCGGTCCCGCTCACCGTGCAAAACATGGGCGTCCTGCTGGTCGGGATGATGCTGGGCAGCCGTCGTGGCTTCGCGGCATTGGCGCTCTATTTGGCCGAAGGGGTTGTCGGACTGCCAGTTTTCAATCCGATGGGTCCGGGCGGGATCGCCCAGTTGCTCGGTCCTACCGGTGGATTCCTCATGGTGTACCCCTTCGTCGCTTTCCTGGCTGGCTACATTTTTGAGCGTGGCACCAAGAGTTTCCTGCGCGCAGCCGTTGCCGGACTCTCGGCTGAAATATTGCTCTTCGTCGGGGGCCTGACCTGGCTCTACATCTTCACTCATTCGCTGGCGAAGGCGGCTTATCTGGGTCTCTACTGGTTCCTGGCCGCGGAAGTGATCAAAGTGATGTTGGCCGCAGGGATTGCCACTCGCTGGCGCGGTCGTGCGGCACGAAGTCAAGTCACGCAATAGTTTTTGGGAGAGATGATGACAGCAGTATCCGAAACAGCCAAAGCGCCGGGCAGCAGTTCCGCTGGTCAGGTACGCGAGATTACCGTGGCTCACAGCCCGGATTCCGATGACGCCTTCATGTTCTATGGATTGGCAACCAACAAGGTTCGCACCGCGGGACTGCGCTTCACCCACACGCTTTGCGATATCGAGACCTTGAACCAGAAGGCGCGCGAAGGCGTGTATGACGTCAGTGCAATTTCGTTCCACGCGTATCCCTACGTGCAGGACAAATATGCGCTGATGAGTTGCGGAGGCAGCGTGGGAGAAGGCTACGGACCGATGATCGTCTCTCCACGGCCGTTCACTCAAGCGGAGATCAAGACCAAGCGCATCGCGGTTCCGGGCACGCTCACCACGGCCTACCTGGCATTGCAATTGTTCGCGCCCGGCATTGAAACCGAGGTCGTTGCGTTCGACCAGATTATTCCGCAGGTGCTCGAAGGCAAGTACGAGGCCGGACTGATCATTCACGAAGGACAGTTGACCTACGACAAGTCGGGACTGCATCGCATCGTGGATCTCGGCAAGTGGTGGGGGAAAGTGACCGGCCTGCCGTTGCCTTTAGGAGGCAATGCGATCCGCCGGGCGCTCGGCCCGGAACTGATGCCCGTCGTCACAGCGGCCCTGCGCGAAAGCATCCAGTACGGGCTCGATCATCGCGAAGAAGCACTCTCTTATGCCATGCAGTTTGCCCGCGATCTCGACACGTCGTCGGCCGACAAGTTCATCGGCATGTACGTGAACGAGCGTACGCTTGACTACGGTCCCGACGGCCGCGAAGCGGTTCGCCGCTTGCTCGATATGGGACACAAAGCGGGGATCATTGGGCCGGAAGCCAAAGTGGAGTGGGTGTAGGGGAAGCTCTTAGCTTTTAGCCATTAGCTCTTAGCTTGCGAGCCTCGCTCCGCCGCGAACTCGTCTGAGAGCTGCGTCAAGAATAACTAAACGCTCCACGCAATCCCAAAAGCTTGAACGTTCGGATTTGAGCTAAGAGCTAACAGCTAAGAGCTAGAAGCTTGCTTCCCCAAACCCTCCTCATCGATGCCGACGACACGCTGTGGGAGAACAACATCTATTTCGAGCGTGCTATCGCACGCTTCATCTCATTCCTTAATCATCACGAATTCTCTGCCGAGCAGGTGCGCGAGGTGCTCAACGATGTGGAGCGCGAGTGCATCGTGAAACACGGCTACGGCTTGCACAGCTTCGCGCATGCGCTCGTCGACACGTTTGAACGGCTGAGCCCCGGGCCGGTCACTCCAGAGTCGCACGCCCAGATCCAGAGTTTTGCCCACTCTATTTCCGATCATCCCCTTGAGCTTCTGCCCGAGGTGCCCGAGACCCTGCAGCACTTGTCGCAGCGTCACCGCCTGATCCTGATGACGAAGGGCGCGATGGCCGAGCAATCAGGCAAAGTCGAGCGCTCCGGCCTGAAAGAGTATTTCGCTTCGGTCGAAATCGTGGCCGAGAAGCATCCAGCGGCGTATGCGAGCATCGTCGAGAAGCACGATCTCGAACCGGATGCTACGTGGATGGTCGGCAACAGTCCGAAGTCCGACATCAACCCCGCGATGGCCGCGGGCCTGCACGCCGTGTTTGTGCCTCACGGCAATACCTGGATCCTCGAGCACGAAGAGGTCAATCCCGCGCCTCCCAGGCAAAGGCTTCTCATCGTGGGCCGCTTCGCCGAACTCCGCGAACACTTCTAAAACTTAACCACAGAGGACACGGAGGACCGGAGGAATTTAACAAGAGACCTCTGTGTCCTCCGTGTCCTCTGCGGTGAATGTCTTAACGTTGTAAAAGCAACGTTGCGACAGTCCGCTATGGCCCGCTGGTGGCGGAATCAGCCTCGTCACGGTGTTTTCATCTTCGTCACTACCGCATCTAACTAACCAACACGCGCTATCGCGTTGAGCATTTCCCGCATGTTACCCTCGTCTTGCTCTGCGATCTGGCTCCCACTTCGTCCGTGGCGATACAGACTCACAATTTACGGCGGTTGCTGCACACAGTTGAGGCGCTTTCCGAACTCGGTCCCGCGCTCACGGCGGAGCGCGAGTTTTCGGAAACGTCGCGGCTCATGCTGTCAGCCATTATGGAAGCGGCGGGCGCGCGCGAAGGTGCGCTCCTTCTCTTCAATGACAAGCCCGCCATGCTGACCTCGGCCTCGGCACAGGGATTCGCCCTGATGCCCGACCCGGCCTTCATTCCTCTCCTTCCGAAACATGTGCACGCGCTCACCGCGGCGCGTGGCCCCATTGTGCTGAATTCGTCGACGTATTCCGTCTTTCTGAGTTCCAACGGCAATGTTGCGCCGGAGCTTTTCAAATGCCTCGCCCCTCTGAAAGCAGGCGGACGCCTTGCCGGAGTGGTTGCGCTGGGCCGCCGTCCCGGAGATGCGCTCTACGAAGACAGCGAGCTCGACGCCCTCGAACTTCTCTGCAGCTACATCGCTCTTGCCGTGCAGAACCACGCTCTGACACAGAGCATTGCGCAACGCGTGTCGGAAAATTTGCGGCTCATGGCGTCGCTGCATGGTTTCTATGACAATGCGCTCGAAGCTTTCGCGACCGCAATCGACGTCAAGCACGTCAACATTCATGGGCACTCGTTGCGCGTGGGCCGCTACTCGGCCGCCATCGGCGAGGCCATGGGGATGGAATCGAGCGATGTCGCGGCACTTCGCAGCGCCGGGTATTTGCACGACATCGGGAAGGTCGCTGTCGATCGCCGCCTGTTCGGCAAGCCCGGAGCGCTGAATCCCGAAGAGATCCGCGAAATGGCGGACCATACCACTGTCGGCCACCAGATTGTCAGCACCGTACAGTTTCCCTGGCCGAAGATTCCCGAGACGGTACGCTGGCACCACGAGCGCAGTGACGGCTCCGGATATCCGGACAAGCTCGGCCAAGATGACTTGCCCATGGCCGTACGAATTGTCGGAGTCGCCGACTCGTTCGACGCCATGACGAGCGCGCGTCCCTATCGCGCCCCGCTCTCGGTGGGCAGCGCCCTCAGCGATCTGGTCCGCCTGGCTCCGGACAAGTTTGATCCGAACGTGGTGCAGGCTCTGCTGATTCAAGTACGCCGCGACGCAGTAGGCAGCGCCCGAACGCCATTACTCGACGCCATGCAAGTGAACATTGCGGCGGCTGACATCGATCAGTTGGCTGCCACACTGCAGCACAAAGTATCGCGCGGCAGAATGTATCTCACCAAAGAGAACGGCCACTAGCCCTGTTCCTGCCCGTTGCGCCTCCAAAACCCTTGTCCTACAATCAATTCCAAGCTCTTCCAGAAACGCGCCTGACCGCAACTTTTTGACCCGCAGGGGTTCATAATCACAAGACCTGCTGCGTGGGGAGTGTTCATGAGATCCGTTGTTAGGAGCTCCAGCCTAGGTAAGGCCGCGCTAGTTTTGCTGTGTGCTGGCCTCGCCTGCGCGGTTCCGCAATTAGTCGCCAAGAAGAAGGACAAGGCAGCCGAACCCGGCGCGAACGAACAGAAACGTGCGGTGCAGGCCCTGAATCGCCTGACCTTTGGTCCGCGCCCAGGTGATGTCGAGCAGGTGATGGCGATCGGAGTCGACCACTGGATCGACCTGCAACTGCATCCGGAGAAAATTCCAGACAGCGCGATGGATGCCCGCCTGGCGCCGTTCCGAACACTGCGCATGAGTTCGCAGGAAATCGCCGAGCAATTTCCCGACAATCAGATGATCAAGCAGATGGTCGACGGCAAGCGGCCCATGCCATCCGATCCAGCCACGCGTGCCATCGTTCAGGTACAGATCGCGCGGCTGCAACAGAAGAAGGATCGCAAAGAGGAAGCTGGCGCGGAATCGGCTTCGCCTGCGACCGCATCCGCTCCGGTACCTGCCGGACCTGCCGCCGCCGACACTGCGAAGACAGCGGAAGAACTCGCGGCAGCCGCGGCTGCGACCGCGGATCCCCCGGACGGCGCGGCCGACGCTAACGGGATGAGTGCCGCGGCGGACGAACACGCCGGCATGGCTCCAGCAGCGATGTCTGCGGGATCTACAACAGAAGATATCAAGCATGCGCCTGCAAACGACGCGGCAGCACGTCGCCGCGAAGATCGTCTCTATGCAAACTCAAAGGCACAGGAACTCATCAATCTTCCGCCCGACCAGCGCTACAAGAAAGTCATGGCGATGTCGACCGCCGACCAACTGGCGTTAACCGAATCGCTGCGCGGCAAGGGCTTAGATTTTCTCGATGGCATGGATCCCAAGCAGCGAGAAACGCTGATGGCGATGGCGAATCCGCAAGCCGCGGTTCAGTCAGAACTGGTTCAGGCCAAGCTGTTGCGCGCGATTTACAGCGATCGCCAGCTCGAAGAGGTGATGACGGATTTCTGGTTCAATCACTTCAACGTCTTCGTCGGCAAAGGGCCGGAGCGGCTGTTGATCACGAACTACGAACAGCAGGTAATCCGCCCGCACGCTTTAGGCAAGTTCGAAGATTTGCTGGTAGCCACGGCGAAGAGTCCGGCGATGTTGTTTTATCTGGACAATTGGATGAGCGTCGGGCCGAGTTCTCCGCAGGGGCTTGGAATTCCTGCTCATCCATACGGGCCTTATGGCCGTCCGCGGCGCTTTCCACAGCAGCCGAAACCAAACGCAAAGCGAAAGCAGGCCAGCGGGCTGAATGAAAATTACGGCCGCGAGTTGCTGGAACTGCACACCCTGAGCGTAAACGGTGGATATTCCCAGCAGGATGTAACCGAAGTCGCCAAAGTTTTCACGGGCTGGACGATCGAAAAGCCCAACCAGGGATTGGGTTTCAAGTTCGAGCCGCGCATGCATGAGCCCGGCCCCAAGGTTGTTCTGGGACATCACATCAAGCCCAAGGGCGAGGACGAGGGCAAGGAAGTGTTGCACATCCTGGCGACCAGCCCCAAAACTGCCCATTTCATCTCGCTGAAACTGGCGCAGCGCTTTGTTTCCGATGATCCGCCGCCGGCTCTGGTCGACCGCATGGCCAATACCTTCGAGAAGAAGAAGGGTGACATTCGCGAAGTTCTCGCCACGCTGTTTCAGTCGCCCGAATTCTGGGCTGCCGATACCTACCGGGCCAAAGTCAAAACACCGCTGGAGTTTGTCGCTTCCGCGGTTCGCGCCACGGGCGCCAACGTGGACGACGCCCTTCCGCTGGCGCGACAGATTGGCACTATGGGAATGCCGCTCTACGCCGCGCAGCCACCCACGGGTTATTCCATGAAGTCCGATACGTGGGTGAGTTCGTCGGCGCTGCTGACGCGCATGAACTTCGCGTTAGGGCTGACCGGAGGCAAAGTGCGCGGCGTGAAAGTGGATGCGGTGCAGTTGGCGGGCGGCCCGCCACCGCCGCCGGACGCGAGCGTCGCGCTGTCAACGCTTGAGGGCAAGCTGCTCGCGGGTGATGTATCGAAGCAAACGCACGATTCCATCGTCGCGCAGATCGAGGTCCCGGAAAAGGTCCCGGAAAAGAATGCAGCGACAGACGGGACCGAGAAAAAGACTCCGCCGGGCAACTCAGCAAGACCTCCGGATGCGAGCACCATCGCGGGCTTGTTGCTGGGCTCGCCGGAGTTTCAGAGGAGATAGCTGCTTGCTACTAGCTCCTAGCTTCTATCAAACCAGTAGAAGCAGAGGCGCTAGAAGCTAATAGCTAGAGGCTAGGAGCTGTTCTTATGTCCATCACACGCCGCATCTTTCTTCGCAACAGCGCGCTAGCCGTCGTAGGGACGGCTGCAGTGCCGAGTTTCCTCACGCGCGCTGCTTTCGGCGCGGTTGAGTCAGGCATGCGTACCAAGCGGCTCGTCGTCATATTTCAGCGTGGCGCCGCCGATGGACTGAACATCGTTGTCCCCTACGCGGAACCGCAGTATTACGCGATGCGGCCCAGCATCAACATTCCGAAAAAGGCTGTGCTCGATCTGAATGGCTTCTTCGGATTGCATCCCTCGATGTCGGCATTCCAGCCGCTGTGGCAGCAGGGACACCTCGCGATCGTGCATGCCGCCGGATCTCCCGACACGACGCGCTCGCACTTCGATGCGCAGGACTTCATGGAAACCGGAACTCCCGGCGTGAAGATCACGGAAGACGGATGGCTCAACCGCTCGCTGCATGCCATGCCGGGGCCGGCGCAGACTTCGCCATTTCGTGCGATCGCGTTGGGGCCGTCGGTGCCGCGGATCTTAGGTGGTTCCGAGCCTGCGGTCGCGATGAACAACATCAACGACTTCTCGGTCGGCGGGAAGAATCCCAAAGGATCGCCCGCTGCCAGCGCGTTCGAGGCAATGTACGACCACTCTTCCGACAGCGTGCTGCACGGCACCGGGGAAGAGACTTTCGATGCGGTGAAGATGTTGAAGGCGGCCGATCCGGGAAAGTACACGGCTGATCCTGGCGCGAACTATCCCAAGGGACGCTTCGGCGACAGCCTTCGTCAACTCGCGCAACTGATCAAGGCGAACCTGGGCGTGCAGGTTGCGTTTGCCGACATCAGCGGATGGGATCACCACGTCAACGAGGGTGCGGCGCAGGGTCAACTGGCCAATGTGCTGACCGATTTCTCGCAAGCGCTGGCCGCGTTCTGGATCGATCTCGGCGATCGGATGGAAGATACGGTCGTGGTGACCATGTCTGAGTTTGGCCGCACGGCGCGCGAGAACGGCAACCGCGGCACCGACCACGGCCATGCCAATGTAATGTTTGTTCTGGGCGGCCCGGTGAAAGGTGGAAAAGTTTATGGCCGCTGGCCCGGCCTTGACCAATCCCAACTCTACGAAGGCCGCGACTTGGCGCTCACCACGGACTTCCGTCAGGTAATCGGAGAGGCCGTCGCCCGGCACATGGGGAATAATAACCTGGCTAATGTGTTTCCCGGATACGACAATCAGCCCGGGAAGTTCCTCAAAGTGCTGGGATGAAGTTCTGAAATAGCGTGCACTAGATCTCGATCAGCACGTCGCCGTTTTCGATCTTGAGGGGATACACCGCGATCTTTGCGTTCGAGTCTTGCGCGGCTTGGCCGGTCTTGGGATCCCATGCCCAGCCGTGCCAGGGGCAGACGACCTTGCCATTCTCGATCATGCCCGCGCCGAGCGGACCGCCGCGATGCAGGCAGACGTTGTCCATGGCGCCGTAGGTGCCGTTCACGTTGGCGACGCAGATGGTCTTGCTGCCGCAGGGATATTCGTTGGCAGTATCGGCAGCCGGAAGTTCGGCTTCGGTGGTGAGCTTGGTGAAGTTTGCCATATAAGGATTCAATCTCGCACAGTCTAGACGCCGACTTCGACTATTGAGTTATCGCCAGCATCGCACCGACCACTGTGATGCCGACCGACAGCAAGTTCAATCCCGACCAGATCAGGGCCGCAATCTTCGGAGTTCCTTTGCCTAAGAAGCCTAGCACGACGCCAGCCGTTCCCAATAACAGAGCTGCTATGACTGTAATCATGAAGAGCAGCGCTGCGAATGTGCTTTCCCCGCGATAGTGCATCACAACTGTAAGGACGAGGTCCGCCGCTACCGCGATGGTCGCGCACAGAAAGCCTATAAGGGCCGACTTCTCCCTCCATCCGGTCCAGACGCGCTTGACCCGAAAAACCCATATCCACGTGCCGGCGAGAAGCACGCCTTCCGCGATTGCGATGATGTCACCGGCGTCCATGATTTAACTCGCAATAGCGGTGGATCGCAACGACTGGGACGGCTGCCGAGCCTCGCTCGGCGGACAGCCGTTGGGGGCTGTCCCCACACGAAAATGTTTGCTGACAGCTGAAGGCTGAGAGCTGACAGCTTAGAGATCCTTCGCTTTGCTCAGGATGACCGCAACGGACTCCCGCTTCGCTCACGCCCGTTGAGCGCGGTCACTTCGGCTGCAAGGTTTGCGCGATCATCACTTGGCGCTTGAAGTTCTCCACCATGTTCGGGTCGAGGCGGACTTCAGTCGGCTTCCTCGCCAGCGTCATCGTGTCGATCTTGTCCTGCAGTTTGAGCAGCGCGTAGAAAAGGTTCTCAGGTCGCGGCGGGCAGCCGGTGACGTAGACGTCGACCGGGACAATCTTGTCCACGCCCTGCAGCACGGCATAGGTATTAAACGGGCCGCCCACGGACGAGCACGCGCCCATCGAGATCACCCACTTCGGGTCGGGCATCTGGTCGTAGATGCGCTTCACGACCGGAGCCATCTTCAGCGTGACCGTGCCGGCGACGATCATCAGGTCGCTCTGGCGCGGGCTGGGACGAAAGACTTCCGAGCCGAAGCGCGCGATGTCGAAACGCGACGTCGAAGATGCGATCATCTCGATCGCGCAACAGGCCAGACCAAACGTCATCGGCCAGACCGCCGACTTGCGAGCCCAGTTGAAGACGTAATCAACTGTGCTGATCATGAAATTCTTCTCGAACTTGTTCTGCAACCAGCCCATGCGTGGGACCTCGCGTAGCTCTACCGGGGGAAGCTCTACACAGGCAGTCTAGGTAACGCGGCAACCGGTGTCAAACCGTCTTCACGTTGACGGCGGCGGACATCCTGCCGGCCACTCCCGAGGCATAGCGCTGATGACTCAGTGGCGATTTTCAGTTAGTCACTGGCTTGATCGGGCAGATCGGAAGGTTCGTTCAGGGAAAAATTGAACGGGTTCAAACAATAACTGGCAGAAGTATCTTACGATGGGCTCGATGAAATCAGCCTGACCTGCAGGGGGGCAGTTGTAAGATAATGGAGTGACATTCCGGGGCGATGCAGGGAAGTTGAGCCCTCTGGAGGCCAAGGCGAAAACTGGGAGAGATGCGCTAATGGCTTTCCGGTATTGCCCGTGGTGCGGGCGCACGGGACACTTGCATGGTGGCGGCTCATTGCGATTTTTATTCACAAACGTGTAATACTTTCCCGATAGAATTAGTAGACTAGCGGCGGCACGGGCCTCAGAAACAGACCTACAAAATTTTGTTGGGACTCCCAGGGAAAGCATGCCGGTACGAGAGTTTGTCAAAACTGACATCCCCCAGGTTCAGAACCTTTACTGGAATTACATGGGCCCTCGGAAGGGGGACCCTCCCCCAGAGCTTGCGACCTCGTTCACGGAACTCTACTTTTCCAATCCTTCGGTGGAGAGCGCGAGCCCGTCGTTCGTCTATCAGGACAGCAGCGGCGAGGTTGTGGGATTTCTGGGAACCACGTCGCGGAAGATGTTGCTGTCTGGTCAGCCGATTCGAGCGTCCTTCGCCGGCAATTTTGTGGTTCATCCCAAAGCCCGGTCCGGTCTCGCCGCTCCTCGTCTGGTAGCAGCCTACATGGCAGAGAATCACGACCTGCTATTGACGGATTCGGCGAATGACGCTTCCCGGCACATTTCGGAGCGGCGCGGTTTCCAACTCATTCCCGCGCTCAACATCCACTGGTCCCGGCCCCTGCGGCCGGGTTCTTACGCGGCATATGTTGCCTCTCGCACTCTCACGCCCAAGGCATCTTCTTCAATCAGGTTTGCTGCAAAACCGTTGTACATGATCGCGGACCCCTGGTTTAAACCGCGTCCCCGGACGCGGCCGAAGCTTTACGGAACGGAGTTGAGGGCCGAAATACTGCTTCACTGCTTAAGTGAATTTCGTAAGGGCTACTCGCTCTGGCCTGACTACAACGTGGAATTCCTCGCGTGGTTGCTGAACTTTATCGGTCGGAAAGGCAAGCGCGGAGATCTCCGCAGGATCGCCGTTCGCGATGAGAACGGGAACGTGGTTGGCTGGTATATCTACTATGTCAAGCCGGGCGAAGTCGCCGAGGTGGTGCAGATCGGCGGAGATCCGAAGTTGACCAAAGACATCCTGAATCACCTCTGGCGAGATGCGTGGGATCAAGGGGCGATCGCGCTCCACGGCCTGGCGGATTTTGAACGGATGGCCGACTTCTCTGACGAAGGGTGCTTCTTTACTTGTCGCGGCGGCTGGGCGCTGGCGTATTCGCAGAGGCCCGAACTCATTGACGCTCTCCAACGCGGCCGCGGTTTTCTATCGCGCCTCGACGGCGAGTGGTGCCTTCATCCAGGGGAGTGAAACGGGGATCAGCCAGTGTGGTCCAATACCCCTTACCGGTCTTGCCTCTTCTGGTTTACTATCCGCAGCATGCAGGCACGTGAAATCCTCGGGAAGTTTCTTGCGATTACTACCCTCTCACTTATCTTCGCTACTAATTCAAAAAATTCAATGGCGCAATCGAAGGCGCCGGATGCCGCAGAACCGTCGATAGGGACCGTCCGTGTCGACGCGACGCCCGGCCATGCGATCAACTCGTTCGATCCCGACAGCGCCCTGGGCAGCTCGATCGACGTCTTGTCCCGCGACGGGATTGACAAGGTCTACACCCCGCACATTCTTCAGGAATCGCTCTCGGCAGGTTGGGGACCGATCACGTATCGCAACAATTCCGAGCTTCGCATGGCCGCCTGGCATTGGACCGAGAACGGAACCTGGAGCGACGCGGCGCACAAGAGCGGATACTTTACCGGCAGCACCGACCTTAAAGAGCCGATTCGCTACATCCTGTCTTATGCGCTGCCTCATCGCGGCTTTTCGACCAGCGGAGACCGGCCGCTGCAGGGGCCGAACCTCAGTTATTGGAAGAGCAATCCGTACCTCACCAGCAAGTTCACCGGCGAAAGCGATGCGCTACACCCGCAATGGGTGGTCGTCGATCTGAAAGCTGAGAAACCAGTGAGCGCGATCCGCATCGGTTGGGCAAGCCCGTACGCGAAAACCTACCAGGTGGAATATTGGGTCGGAAAGCGCGCTCTCGATTTCGATGAGGGTCCGCAAGGGGAGTGGAAAATATTCCCTTCAGGCGCAATCAAAACTCCCAAGGCGGGACGGCTTATTTGAAACTCAGCGACGCGCCGGTCACGACCCAGTATCTGCGCGTGTTGATGACGGAATCTTCGAATACCTGCGATCTGCACGGAGTGGGGGACGCGAACGACGTCCGCAACTGCGTGGGATATGCGATTCAGGAAATCCGGGTGGGCACTGTCGATTCCAATGGCGCTTTGGCCGAGGTCCAAAAGAGCTTCAACGAAAGACCGACCACGTATGACACGTCTTCGATCGATCCCTGGCACTCGGCCGCTGACGGGAACAACACTGGCAGCTACCAGCACAGCGGCTTCGATCTGTTCTTTAGCAGCGGGCTGACGAACAATCTGCCGGCCATGATTCCGGTGACTCTGCTCTACGGAACGCCCGACGATGCCGCGGCGCAGATTGCCTACATCGAAAAGCGCGGCTACCGCATTGGCTACATCGAGATGGGCGAAGAACCGGACGGCAAGCACGCCATGCCGGAAGATTACGGAGCCTTGTACATTCAGTGGGCAGCAGCGATCCACAAGGTCGATCCTCAGCTCAAGCTGGGTGGGCCGGTCTTCGAGGGCGTGAACGAAGACATCCGAGTATGGCCTGATGCGCAGGGCCGCATCTCGTGGATGGGGCGATTCGTCGATTACCTGAAGGCGCATGGCCGTCTTTCCGACCTGGCGTTTGTGTCGTTCGAGCACTATCCGTTCGAGCCTTGCGAGATTACCTGGAAGACGTTGTACAGCGAACCGAAGTTGATGAAGCACATCCTGCAGGTGTGGAGGGATGACGGCGTTCCCAAAGACGTTCCGCTCATGGTGACGGAAAACCATCTGGCAGCAGCGCTGACTGGTCCCATGACCACAATTTTCGCGGCACTGTGGCTGGCCGACAATGTGGGATCGTTCTTCGAGGGAGGAGGCGCAGCCTTCTATCACTCTCCCATTCAACCGCAGGGCATTCAGAAAACGTGTCTCGGATGGTCGTCGTGGTCGAATTTTGTCTCGAACGAAGAGTACGACATTCTGGGCTACACGTCGCCATATTTCGCGGCGCACATGATCAATCTGGAATGGGTGCAGCACAGGGCGGGAGTGCATCAGATGTTTCCTTCTTCCACCGACATCAAGGATGCGGAGGGGAATGTGCTGGTGACGTCGTACGCTGTTCACCGTCCCGACGGGAATTGGTCAATCATGCTGGTGAACCGGGACGAAAATAATCCGCATAACGTGCGAGTGCAATTTGAGGACTCCCGGAGCAAGCAGAGTCCGTCGTTCGCCGGGCCCGTTACGCTGGTGACGTTCGGAAGCGAGCAATACGTTTGGATTGACGACGGGCCGAACAGCCATCCGGACCCGGATCATGCGCCGATTGCGAATGTTGTGACGCCGGGTCCGCAGACAGTGTTTACGCTGCCGAAGGCGTCGATTACCGTGCTGCGAGGAGAGGTTGCGGGTCTGAAGGACTGAAACTGCGCGGGGCAGTCCACTGATGCATTACGATAGACTTTTCGGAGCAAGTTTTTCAGCAAGCGGCGACGTTCGGAGCAGCCTACATGAAACCCAATAAGGGTTGGTCGGGTATTTTTTTCGTGGTCGCGTTGTTGTGCTGGTCGGCGGCATGTTCGGTGTGGCCCAACGATACCTTCAGCTCAGAGCCTCGTGACCAAGTGCTGTACGAGAAAGCCGTTGCCGCCCTTGAACGCAACCGATTGGATGTCGCGAACTTAACGCTTCAAACCCTAGTTAATACCTATCCCGCTTCAGAGTATTCGAGCAAAGCGCAAGTATTGCTGCAAAACGAACCCATCGCAACATGCGGCGAGTCTTTTAACTCGGACCAAGTCTGCAGTGGAAGAATAGCCCCACCACCAGTCGACTGATCCGGATGATTCGCGCCGGATTTAGAGTCGCCGAACCGTCTATGCTGACATAGGAACCTGGCAGTTAATCATCAACCCATTTGGACGGAGCGACGCTCACTCCGATAAAATCGAAGCAGGTTCTGTGAGCCCCTTATGTCTCTAACCAAACAGCAAGCGCTGGAGATGTTCGAGTCCGATGACCTGATTGGTATCGGGATGGAAGCCGACGGCGTGCGGCGAAAGCTGCATCCCGAAGGCGTCGTCACCTACATCATCGACCGCAACATCAATTACACCAACTTCTGCACCGAGTACTGCACCTTCTGCGCGTTTTACCGGCCGTTGAAGGGACCCGCCGCGAAGGAAGGCTACATTCTCGACTTCGACACGATCTACGAAAAGATTCGCGAGACCGTCGAGCTCGGCGGCACGGGCGTGTTGATGCAGGGAGGATTGCATCCGGACTTGAAGATTGACTGGCACGAGAAGATGCTGCGCGGGATCAAGGAGCGTTTTCCGCAGGTGCATCTGCATTGCTACTCGGCGTCGGAGATCATTGCGATCGCGGAGTACAGCGCTCTTTCGATTCGCGACACGATCCTGCGACTGCGTGACGCGGGACTCGATTCGATCCCTGGCGGCGGAGCCGAAGTGCTCGATGACGAAGTCCGCTACAAGATTGCGCGGTTGAAGTGCCTGACGGATGACTGGCTCAACGTGCATCGAACGGCCCACCAGATCGGAATGCGCACGACCGCGACCATGATGTTTGGAGTTGGCGAGAATTACGAAAATCTTGTCAACCACTTCCAGCGGCTTTATGAATTGCAGGAAGAGACCGGAGGGTTCACGGCCTTTATCCCGTGGAGCTTTCAGCCGCAGAATACCGCGCTGGGCGGACGACACTGGGACGAAGCCACCGCAGTTGACTACCTGAAAGTGCTGGCCATCTCGCGGCTGTACCTTTCGAATTTCCTCAATGTGCAGTCGAGCTGGGTGACGCAAGGGTTGAAGGTTTGCCAGATGGGGCTGCGCTTTGGCGGGAACGATGTTGGTTCGGTGATGCTTGAGGAGAATGTGGTGCGCGCGGCGGGCGTGACCAACTGCACAACCGAAGAAGAGCTGCGGAGGATCATTCGCGATGCTGGGTTCCGGCCAGCGCAACGCGATACGCTTTATCGGCAGTACTTCTTGAACTAGAACCTCAGGGGCTAAAGCCCGCACGAGGAGAAGCGTTTATCGCAGCGCTGAAGCGCTGCGCTACCCAAAACCAGTCTCAGCCGATTCGCCACCGACCGCCGACAAGGCCGCGCCGCTAGGGCCGACTGCCGGTAAGGCCGATCGCCGAATAAAACCCGATAGCCGATAAAGCGCCTCTTTATGTCTTCTTCTTCCTCATCTTCATCCGGCAGAAAACACGCAGGGCCGGGACCGAGCGACCAACCTGGTGTTGCTGAGACTTCCTTCGCGGAGCGCGTGCGGACGCTGGTGTATCTGGGACGACTCGGAACCCTTTCGACGCTGTCGCGCAAGCAGTTGGGGTTTCCTTTCGGGTCTGTCATGCCCTACGGGCTGGACGAACAAGGACGGCCGATTTTTCTGATCAGCACCATGGCGATGCATACGCAGAATTTGAAGGCGGACCCGCGCGCCAGCCTGCTCGTGACTCAGGATGGCGGCGACGGCGATCCGTTGGGATCATCCCGCGTCACGTTGGTGGGAAATGCTCTTCCGGTGCCGGATTCGGATCGGGCCGCGGCTCGCGAGGTTTATTTGGCGCGGCATGCCAACAGCAAGTACTGGGTGGACTTTGAGGATTTTTCTTTCTATCGGCTGGATGTGGTGGACGTCTATTTTGTCGGCGGATTCGGAGTCATGGGTTGGGTCACAGCTGCGGAGTATGGCAGCAGCCAGCCCGATCCTTTAGCAGACTCGATGGCTGAGATCGTTCGGCACATGAACGCCGATCACAAGGATGCGCTGATCTTGCTGGCGCGAACGTCTGCTCACATCGAGGCGCAGGACGCGACCATGACGGCGGTCGATCGCCTCGGGTTTCACGTGCGTTTGAAGACTGAGGATGGAATGCGAGGCGTCCGCATCGCCTTTCCGCGAGAGGTAAGGAATTCGGGAGAGACTCGGAGCGCACTGGTAGAAATGGTTCGAAAGGCGCGAACGCCAGCAGAGGGTTAGCGAAACGGGCGGCCTTTTACGATGCCGTCACCTTCCCGAACCGTGACCAATTTATCAGTGGCTAGACCGGCGTGGGTTTCATTTGAGCCGCTGGGCCAGTGAATCTCGATATCAGCAGTGGTCGCAGTTCCCAATCCAAAATGCAGGCGTGGGTCATTAGCCGAGAGAAAGCTCGACTGACTCGTGACGCACTGTGCCTGAACGTTTCCTCCGTAACGAACGAGCACGCGTGCGCCAATTGCGCTGCGGTTGCTTTTCGTGCCCTCCAGTCGAACCTTCAGCCAGCGATTCCCCACTGGAGCATCGTTGCGCAGAAGCGATGGCGGCTCGTTGCGGTTCATGATGAGAATGTCGAGATCGCCATCGTTGTCAAAATCGCCAAAGGCACATCCGCGGCTCACGTGAGGCGATGAGATAGCAGGGCCCGCTTCTTCCCCAAGTTCGACGAACGTTCCATTCCCTTGATTGCGAAAGATGATGCGCGGGCTGCGCGCCGGATACTTGTCTGGGTAGACGTGCTCCAGTTCCGGGTAGACCGTTCCGGTAACTAAGAAAATGTCGGGATGTCCGTCATTGTCGAGGTCGACCATGCCGGTTCCCCAACTGATGAAGCGGCGTTCGGGAACGAGGCCGGCAGAGGCAGTGACGTCGTCAAACTCTCCCTTGCCATTGTTGCGGTAGAGGGCCGTGGACTCGCGGTGGAAGTGGGTCTTGCATAGGTCGATGTGTCCGTCGAGATCGTAGTCGCCAACGCCCACCCCCATGCCCGACAAGTTTTCGCCGCTGCGGCCGAGGGCTACGCCGCGCAGCATACCTTCTTCGCGGAAGGTGCCGTCACGGTTGTTGATGAGCAGGTAACTCGGAGTGGCGTCGCTGGCGACGAAGATGTCCTGCCAACCGTCTTCATCCACATCAAAGGCAATTGCTGTGAGGCCGTAGGATTTCCCGAGGGCACCCATGCCGGATTCTTTCGACACGTCGGTAAACGTGCCGTCGCCGTTGTTGCGGTAGAGGAAGTGCGGAGGGAATCCCAGGCTCTTGGGCCCGCAATTGGTAGGCACACCTTCAAATTGGCAATTGGGCAAGTCCAATGAAGGTTTAGGTCCGGTGGCTAAGTCAATCTCCACGTAGTTGGAGACAAAGAGGTCGAGCAAGCCGTCGCGGTTGTAGTCAACAAACGTGCACCCGGTGCTGAAATAAGTTTTTGTGTGAAGCAAACCGGCCTGGGCGGTGACGTCGGTAAACGTGCCGTCGCCATGGTTGCGGTAGAGGCGATTTTGCCCGTAGTAAGTGATGAAAAGATCTTCGAAGCCGTCATTGTTGTAGTCGCCAACGCAGACGCCGAAAGCCCATCCCACAGGTTCCAGCAAGCCCGCCCTCGCAGTTACGTCCGTGAAAGTGCCATCGCGATTGTTGTGGTAGAGGCGGTTTCCGCATCCGGGCGGAGCGCCCTCAAGGTGGCGCCCGCCTACGATGAAGACGTCCATCCAGCCATCGTTGTCGTAGTCGAAAAACGCGCAGCCTGCGCCCGTGGCTTCTACGATGTAGGTATTGTGAGTGGGGTCGCCGTAGATCGTGGGTTGAGTGAGGCCAGCGCTCGGCGCAACATCGACGAAGCGGGAGAACGGCTTGGGTTGGGTGCGCCTGGTCGCCGCGCCCGACTTCAAGGCACTCGGTTTCGATGGAATCAGGACCGGCGCGAACAAAGCCGGAAGATTACGGAGCAGGCGGCGCCTGGTCCAGTTCCCCGCGTGGAGATCTTTCATCGCGATTGTGTCATCCCCGCTCACGTCCGCAGACGCTTCGCTAAGGGGGCGTGAGATCCCGTTACGAAGGCGCTAGGAACACGCGCAGACGCAACGGAACATCTCCGCTACCGCGATGACTGACAGAAACTTGACTTCGATCCCCGCCCCAAGCAGCGATCAAGTAGCGACATTCTAATCCGTGAAAGTCTGCTGTCAAGAGCGGATCGATGATGGGCTGGCAGTGGAGGGGAGCACTTTGCGGGTGCGTTGTAGCATAATATGCGCATGGCATTTCCCATCAAAATCTGCGCGGTTTGCTCGGAGGAGTTCGAACTCAAACCGGGGAAGCCGGGCTTTGCCAACCGCTGCCCGGCGTGCAGCGAGGACGAGTCCGATGCGAAGTCGAAGCCTGCGGACGTTCTGAAGAGCGACAAGGGAGCGAACGCGGCCCGGCGCGAGGCCATGCGGAACTTGCTCTACCGCAAGGACAGCTAGGGGACTCTCCGGACACTCTATGTCATCCTGAACCGTGGCAACGCCACGGTGAGAACCCTACGACGGCGTCAGCACAGATGCAGCGGAAGGGAATCGATAAGCTGCGGGAGGTAAAACGGAGCTTCCCGCACACCGCATCTTGACTGCCTGCCGTCGTCAGGTCCCTCGGGCCGGTTTCGCCGCCTCTCAGGATGACGTCCCTAAGCGTTGCAAACTGGCTACTGCTTTAGAATCCAACTCGCTATTTTGTCGAGTGCGACCGGGGAAATCGTCTCTTCGATCTGCGCGTACTCCGTGGGCGAGCCGGTTTTGGCGCTCTGGAACAGGTGATTCAGGCCGGGAAGTTCATCCACCTCGACGTGCTGGTTGCCGGATTCCTGCAGGGCTTTGCGGATGGGCGGCAGATTCTGGCTGGGAAGCACCTGAGTATCGAGCGATCCATTGATGGCAAGGACCGGGCAGGTGATTTTGCGCAGGGCGGTTGCGGGATCGTAGGTAAGAAAGTAGCGGAACCACGGCGAAGTGATCTGGCTGATCTGCAAACCGATTTGCGCCTCCGGAACATCGCCTGCCATTTTTTCCTTCAGCTCTTTCTGCAAGACAGCGTCGTCTTTTTCGGTCTCGACCAGCGCGAGCATCTCTTTTTCTTTGACGGTATCCTTGGCTGCTTCTTCGGGGTTTTTGCCGCCGGCGATTTCGATGGCTTCGCGTTGCGCGGGCAGGATTTGATCTCCCGGAACGCCGGTGCCCGCCATCATGACGATGAATGCGACGTCTTTATTGCGGGTAGCGATCATCGGCGCGATCACTCCGCCTTCGCTGTGGCCGATCAGTCCGATTTTATGAGGATTGATTTCGGAGCGCGTTTTCAGGTAGGCGATGCCAGCTTCGGCATCGGTGGCGAAGTCGGCGGTAGTGCCTTTCGCGAAAATTCCTGTCGATTTGCCGATGCCGCGGTCGTCGGCGCGAAGCACGGCGATTCCGTGGCGCGTGAGATAGTCGGACAGAACCAGGAACGGCTTGTGGCCGAGCAGGGTCTCGTCGCGGTCCTGCGGGCCGGAGCCGGTGATCAAAACGACGGCGGGAAAAGGACCTTTGCCCTGAGGAATCGTCAGCGTTGCGGCGAGAGTGACGTTCTGGACCTTGTTGTCGTACGAGACGTCCTCATCGTGGTAGGGATAAGGTTTGACGGGATTCTGCGGGCGCTTCAGTTCCAGGTCCGCTTTGTCTTTTACCGGCTTGAGCAAAAGAAGCATGGTGCCGCCGCCCTGCGACCACTTGCCATCGATCGACGACAGGTCGGCGGCGATCTTGCCTTCAAAGAGGCCGGCAATCTTTTTTACCTCAATTTTCAGGGTTGAGCCGTCGCGAGTAACCGATGTCGTGGGAATACCCATCGCGCCCTGATCAATGCTGTCGAGCGTGGCGGTCAGGCCATCCTCGGTGTTAACGATGTGGAACACCACGCGCAGCTTGACCGTGCCGGTATCGAGAGCGCCCATCCAGGCGCCATCAATGTCTGAGGGCTTGGCGAGATTTTGCTGGGCCTTCACCGGCTTGGCAGCGCGCTTGAATTCGAGGGGCAAGGCAGAGCCTTGCGTCCACGTTCCATTGATTGTTTGAGCTCCGGGCGCAACTCTTCCCTCGTAAGCACCATGAACTGCTTCCACTCCGAGATCCAGCTTGGAATCTTTGAGGGTAATGGTACTGACGGGGATGCCATTGGCGCCCTGGTCGACGCTATCGAGCGTGGCTTGGAGAGCGCCGTCGGCCGCCTGGGTGATGTGCAGGACGAGGCGCAGTTCCTGACCGCCGGCGCTGAGAGTGCCTTGCCAGTCGCCGGCAATGTCCTGCGCGAGCCCAACGGTTGCTGTCAAAAAAACCAGGGCCGTTATCGCCATGAATCTCTTCATAACTTTCTCCATAACGTCTGCTCTCTTCGTTCGAAATCTGATCTGCGTGATGTTCTAGTGCGGGGAACTGGCCGGCTCGTCCTTCGCGCGCTTGAGCTGCAAAGGAGAGCCTGATCCACCCTGGTTCCAGTCGCCGGACATGGCGTCGACTTGCTTGTTGATTTTGCCTTCGAAGGCGCCGCCGATCTGTTTCATCTCGATCTTGATGGACGAATTCTTTCTGGTCACCGAAGTAGCGGGCCAGCCGTTCAGTTTCTGGTCGGGACTGTCCAGGGTGGCCATGAGACCGTCTTCGGTATTGGTCAGGTGGAAGATGAGGCGTAGCTTGCTTTGGCCCGTATCGAGGACGCCTTCCCACTTGCCGTCGATGTCGGACGGAGGCGCCGGCTTGTGCTGGGTCTTGAGCGGCGTTGTGGTCTTGACGAGATCGAGAGGGAACTTCTGTTGCATCTGGGTCCAGGTTCCCTTGATGGCATCGCTGCCTTTCAGCGTGCCTTCGTACGATGCCTTGAGCGGGGCAGAGGCGAACCGCACTTTGTTTCCCTCGATCGTGATCGAATCAATCGCCACGCCCGCGGAATTTTGATCGGGACTGTCGATCGTGGCTTTCAGGGTACCGTCCGAACTTTTTGCGACGTGGAGAACCAGGCGGAATTCGCCCATGCCGGCTCTCATCGTGCCTTGCCAATCCCCGGCGATGTCCTGCGCGCGTGCGATGCTTGCTGCGACAACTAACGATAGGAGAATCAGAATCCGTTTCATTCTTGCTCGTCCCTCCTTAGGGAATCTTGTTTTCCACCGCCAAGGTTATAAATTACGGCCACGGAAATCGCAGCCTTCGACGATTTCTCCACCGCGCTCAGCGTGAATTTTCGGCGGCGTGGAGTTCGTCGATGGTGCGCTGCAGGCAACGCGCGGCCCGCTGGTTCATCTTCCAGACCAGGAAGAATAGGACAGCGATAAATCCATCGAGCCATACGGCCGAGACCACTCCGACCGGGTAGGGACGGGCGAGTGCATAACCGACGGTGAGGGCCACAAATCCTGGAACCAGGGGGGCCAGGTACCACGGCCAGACATTCTTTACGACGTCGCGCTGGCGTTCGAGTTCGGAGCGAAAGAATTGCAGGGAGGTCGAGGTGCCCATGGCGGCGGGCATGCTTCTCGCCGAGCCTTTCCGCTGAAGCTGAAAGACGACCCATCCGAGGCCCGCGATGAAGAGGATGTAGGCGATACGAAACAGCAGGGCGCGAGTGGTAATGATGAAATATCCGAAGCCCACGGCTGCGAGCAGGCAAGCGACGTATTCGCGAAGATTTCTCCGGCGAAACATTTTTTCGAATTTTCCAGATCGTTGACGAAGTGCTTCAGCGGACATTTTGATTCCTTCTACTGGCTGCGATTGCCAGATTTGTTGCGGGTTGTTGGGAAGATTATTCATGGTCCGGTCCCCCTTGCTGAAACTGGCGAGCCAGCACAGTCTTGATACGGTGAATCTTGGTGGCAACGTTGCCGGGCGAAAGGCCGGTGATCTCGCCGATGGAAGCGGCGTCGAGGCCCTCGAGGTAGGAGAGAATCACGTGCCGGTCGATCGGCTTCAGGCGTTGAATCAGAATCAGCAGACGGTCAAGAGCCTGGTTGCGGTCGGCGGCGGGCTGGCCGCTGGAGGCATCAGGCAGATTCTCCAGTTCCTCGTCTTCCAATCCGACCAATGGCTGGGAGCGGGAGCGGAGTTGCCGCGTGACGTGCGAGGCGGCAACGTTGTGCGCCACGCGGTAGATCCAGGTACGGAGCGAACAGCGGCCGTCGAAACCTTCGAAGCTGCGCCAGAGGGCCACGTGAATATCCTGCAGAAGATCGCGGCGGTTTTCCGGGTCGGCCTCGTAGGCGCGAGCCAGGCGCTCGAGCGGCGAGCCGTAGGTTCTGGCTGCGTCCTCGTAAAGCTCGTCCTGTGTGGGCGAAGCGGCCGGAATCATCTCAATTGTGCTCACAGTAAGGTAGTCAACAGATATTGAAGTTTCTTACAAGCAAGAGAATCTCTATTTTCTGCCCCTCCTGCTAATTCAATTCGCCCTTGTGCTCGAGTTGTTTGTAAAAAACCAGCGAGTATATCGCCGGAATCAGCGCCGCCACGAGGATGGCAGTTACGGGCAGCCAGAACGGCGCGCGCAGAATCACGGCGAGCAGGCCCAGCAGGCCGCCAGCAAAGAAGGTCTTGGCAGCGAAACGATGGGTAGCATTCCAGACTTGCTCGCTGGCGATGGTCCACGGAGTGCGAATGCCGACGAAGAAATTTCGCCGCACCTTGCCTAATACGTTGCCAAGTAAAGCGATCAACAAGCACACGCCGCCTTCGACGGCGCGGGTTACGTCGATCACAGCGCCCAGCGCCGACACCAGCATGAGGATCTGGCAGTAGGCGACCATACCGATCATGACGATCATGATGTAGAGGTAGGTGGCGCGGAAGGAGTCGACCTCGAACTTCTTGGGCGATAGCCAGGGCAGCGCCCAGAACAGCAAGACCATGCACAGCATCATGCCTGGGCCGTAAAGAAACAGAGACCATTTAGGGCCCCAGCCATTCACGTGTCCCTGAGCGTCCCAGTGGATGGGAACGGTGCCAGGCAGCGACGGGTACGCCACCAGCGTTCCGATCAGTGTGGCGAGAATGATAGCGGCTGCGCCCAGATAATACCTTTGGTTGAGCGACATTGGATTGATTGTCATTTGGAGTCTTCTTCTGGCGGAGTTTTGGCGGCCGGGTTTTCGTCGTTCGACCTGCCGTCGCTCCGGATAAGGTCCATTGCCCAAGCCATCAAGTCCTGCACTACGGTCGTATTGAGGCCGTACCAGATTTGCTGGCCATCTCGACGACTCGTAAGCAGGTCCGCTTCCTTCAGGACGGCGAAGTGGTGCGACATGGTGGGTTTGGTCATGTCGAAGCGTTGGGCGAGGTCGCCAGCCGTCATCTCGCCGCGACGCAGGAGGCGGAGAATCTCGCGGCGGGTGGGGTCGGCGATGGCCTTGAACGCTTCGTTGGAGGACGCGGACATAGTTAGATTGCCATGTAATTAGATAACTATCGAAATATAAGCGGCAAATAACTGGATGTCAAGTGTTTGTGACTGAAGGGCAGGGATTGGTCTAGACCGAGATCCTTCACTTCGCCTGAAGAGCGGCTCCGTTCAGGATGACATTCTCGCGAAAAGCCTTTTCAGCCGGGGTTTAAGGGGTAAAATGATGTGGAATTACTGGCCGACCCTCACGGCCTGTTTAGAGCCGCTCCCAGGCTCAATCCAGCTAACCTCATGAAGGCTTCTCCGCCGAGACTCGATTCGATCAAGCGAAGATGGGCGTGCTGGCTGTCGATGGTGCTGATCGGATGTTCCGCGGCCCAGGTCCAGGGAGATGCCACAGCCAAGCCGGCAGGCCGCGCGGTGATCGAGGGCATCGTCACCAAAGAGCCGGGCAGTGAACCGGTGAAGAAGGCGCTGATTGAATTGATCGCTGAGAATCAGGCCGAAGGCGGGGACTATACGGCGGTCAGCGGTCCTGATGGAGGGTTTCAGATCGAAGGGATTCGACCGGGCCGGTATCACCTTTTCGCCGAGCGCACGGGATTGCTCGAAGTCGACAAGCACCGCGTACGCGCCGACGGGCGGGTTCTGACCTTGAGCGGCGGACAGGAACTCAAGGACCTAAGGATTCGCCTGCAAGCGGCGGCGGTGGTGCGCGGACGCGTGACCGATGAAGATGGGGATCCGCTGGCCAACGCGCAGGTGAGCGTGCTGCGGCAGACGTTCGTTTCCGGACGCAGCCGGCTCGATCAAGCGGGAGCGGAGCGCACGAATGACCTGGGAGAGTACCGAGTCGCGGGGCTGCCGTCGGGGAATTACTACGTGTCAGTGAGTCCACCTCCCGATTTCAAGAGCCTGATCGAAGCAGCGGGTGTCACGACGAATGCGGAGTCGCGTGCGGCGAACGATAGGCCTGCGCCTACGTCCTATCAGACGACTTATTATCCCGGGACGCCGGATCGAAGCCAGGCCGCGCCTGTGGAACTGCGTGCGGGGGATGAGCTTTCGGTTAATTTTTCCCTGACGCCGAGCCCGAGTTTGAGCATTCGCGGGGCGGTGGTGAATCTTCCTCCGCGGTCGTCGGCGGCGATCATGCTGCAGTCGCGCGATTTCAGCCTGGTGCTCAACGGGGCGGAGATGCATCAGGATGGAAGTTTCGTGATTCACGATGTGGCGCCGGGTGCTTACACGATTCTGGCGACGGTAGAGAATTCGTCTGTGCCCATGATGGCGCGGCAGTCGCTGCAGATTGTCTCGAACAGCGTCGAAGATCTGCGACTGGCGCCTCAACCGGGGGGATGGATTCACGGCAGGCTACGTTGGGAAAGCAAGAATGGCGCGCGATTCGACCCCAGCCAGATATTTCTGCAGCTGCGTTCGGCGGATGGCGACGACGAGGCGCTGAGTGGATTCAGCATGGGCGACAGGTTCTCGCATCTGGCTCACGTGGGGGCGGACGGGAGCTTTGAGTGGAAGAGCGTTCCTCCGGGAAACTATTATGTGCAGCTCTCGGGCGAAGGCGGGACGAACGGAGACCTGTTTTTGAAGTCGATGCTGGCGGGGAATCGTGACGTAGGTGAGGCGGGAGTTGGCGTCAGTGGCGGTTCGGTGGTGCTTGATGTGGTGGCGAGTGCGAATGGCGGAGTGGTCGAAGGGGTTGCCGTCGACGCGAAGGGCGAGCCAGTGGCGAATGCGGTAATTGTTGCAGTACCGGAGCCAAAGCTGCGCGGGCGCGTGGAGCACTATCGCAAGACGGTCAGCGATCAGAGTGGACGATTTGCGCTGCATGCGATTGTGCCGGGCGACTACACTCTGCTCGCGTGGGAAAGCGTGGATGGCGAGGCTTATTACAATCCGGAATTTCTGAAGAACTATGAGGGGCAGGGAAGTGCGCTGCGGATCGCTGAGGGGGATCGGAAGAGCTTTCGGATGGTGGTGATTCCGGAAAGTGAAGAACAGCCGTAGCGGCGAATTCAGAAGCCAAAATTTCAAAAATCAAAAATCAAAAATCAAAAATCAAAATCCCCACTCCTCGCGCAAAGAACGCGCGAGAAATGGGGCACCCTGCTCTTCTTTGGCTTGTCCTGTCTTTTTTCTTACCAGTGGTGCGTTTCTATTACCGGAGAATCTTTGTCGGCGGCTTTGGTTTCGTCGGCGTGGATCTTGCCGTCGTTCTCAGCGTAGAAGGAGCGGTGCTGAGGGTCGAGATTCTTCGGCGTCATGGTGAGCACGAAGTTGTCTTTCTTCGATTTGAAGCCGACGGCATAGTCACCGCGTTCGGGATTGACCATGCGCTGGGTGAAGGTCCCGGTGTGTACGAGCTGAGAGAGAGAGACCGCATAGTGGCCGTACTGCTTGTTGAAAAGCATTTGAGCGCGCATGACGACGCGCATATAGGCGAGGGCGGCCGCTTCGGAATCGGAGCGCGCGGGATCACCGTGAAACTTGGGTGTGTAGGCGGGTGCGTTCGGTTCCGCAGGAAGTGGAGCAGGCGGGGAGTCTTGAGCGTACAGCATACAGGCCACAAACAAGAATGCGGCGATGAGCGCAGACAAACGTCGGTCGTTTCCTGCGAAGGGTCGTGAGATCGATCATGCGAACGGTTTCTCCCGGTGATGAGGTTACCTGGGGGGTTACGTGTTGGAGAGCATCAACCCCGCGGCCTGAACTTCGAGCGCCAATGTTAAGTTCAGCCTCATTTTTCCATGTTACTCCCGTAATTTCCCTTCGGTCACCTTCTCTTTGCATCGCGATGAATTATCACTATGCTGGATACAAGAAATCAGACCCCACAGGGAAAACTATGAAAGCAGCAGTAGCGAGAAAACCAGTCATCAAAATCGCGGTGGTGGAAAGCGATCCGTTGCGCTTTGTCGGGTTCCGCGCGTTGTTCGACTCCGAGCCGGAGTTCGAACTCATTTCCGCGGCCCTGCCCGAGATCAGCACGCTGCAAGGCGTCGACCTCATCCTGCTCGGCAACCGTTCCGGACAAAACCTGTTTGACGTGATGGCGAGCCTGAAGGCCACGCGGCCGGATTTGCGGATCATCGTGACCGGGTCTGGGATTGATGAAGAGACCATTTTGAAGGCCATTGCGTCCGGGGCGAAAGGTTACGTAGACGAAGCGGCCACGCCGGCGGAGTTTGCGCAGGCGATTCGCATTGTGAATCAGGGATCGGTATGGGCTCCTCGCAAAGTGCTGTCGATGTTCATCGAGCGTGTGTCATCGGCGCCGGGACGGATTTTTCCGGCAGGCCGGGTGACGTTCACAGACCGTGAGAAAGAAGTGCTGGAGATGCTGGTGGCCGGCCGATCCAATAAAGAGATTGGCGGTCAGTTGGGGATTGAGGAGCGCACGGTGAAAGCGCACGTGGCGAAATTGATGCGCAAGGTGGGTGTGCAGAACCGGATTGCTTTTTCGGTGCATGCCATTACGCATTCGCTGGTCACAGCGAAGTAGAGAACTTTAGGCCCGCGGGCGAGACGCTCCCGGGACAGCCGGCAGGATGCCGGCGCTACAGGGTCGAGGGCAGCGTAACTTCGGGGCACTTACCTTCGTAATCTTGTCGAGTTTTCGAGGCTGACGCATACTCGCCTCACCTACCACAGAACCTGGGAGACGGGGTTGAGAGTGGCGATTAGGGTCACTGCTTTCAGCCCCGCATTTTTTTGTCCGCTCCCATTCCTTTCCTGATGTACCTCCTGATTCGCACAGCCATTCCGGCCAATTTTGTCCGCTCGATTCATTTACAATCGAAGCACTGAAAATCCCAGCGAATTGTGCGGTGAGGACGATGAAAAGACTAGTTTTACTGACCCTGATTCTATGTTTGTGCAACTTCAGTTTCGCGGCGGACGAGGTACCGGCCTCGAAGGCTTCCGACCGAGTGCAGGCGGCCGCGGACGTTCTAGATCAGATCCAGTGGGCCCCAGACTCGGGCATTCCGAAAGACATTCTCAGTAAAGCGGAGTGCGTCGCAGTGGTCCCGTCGATGTTGAAAGGTGGGTTCATCGTGGCCGGAAAGTACGGCCGAGGGTTGGCCAGTTGCCGCACGCCCAAGGGTTGGAGCGCGCCCGCATTTTTCACCATTACGGGTGGGAGCTTCGGATTTCAGATTGGCGGACAGGCAGTCGACCTGGTGATGCTGATCATGAATGACGACGGCATGCAGCGTCTGCTGTCGAGCAAAGTCGCGCTGGGGGCGGACGCTTCAGCGGCGGCTGGTCCGGTGGGCCGTCACGCCGAAGGAAACACGGATTGGAAGATGCGTGCTCAGGTGCTGACCTATTCGCGCGCCCGCGGCGTGTTTGCCGGCATCAGCCTGAATGGGGCAGTAATGACGCAGGACAAGGACAGCACCCGCGATTTTTACGGCCATATGGTGACTTTCAAAGCGGCATTGACCGGTGAAGTAGAGGCGCCGCCGACGGCCTACTCGTTCCTGTCGACGCTAGCGAAGTGGGCGCAGGAAGCGGCGAAGTAGAGGATCGTTGGCAGCCGCGCTGCGCGCGGCGGACAGCCGAGGGCGGCTGTCCCCCCAATGCCGCTCTCTACGTCCAGGTCGTTGACAAGGAAATTTTGCCGGTGATAGGGTCACGCTTTCCCTGATGCGGCGGAAACTCGAATACGCGGCGGCCTGGCCGTTCATCAAGATCCTGGGTACTTTGCCGCGCCCCCTTTCGCGCGCCTTCGCCATCGGGATCGCCCAGCTGGTTTATCTGCTGCACTTTCGCTTGCGCCAGGTCGGAATGCGCAATCTCGCCATGGCATTTCCCGAAAAAAGTGAGGCCGAGCGCAAGCGCATTTTGCGCGGAGTCTTTACCTCGCTGGGGCGGCAGCTTGCCGAGCTGTGCCAGTTCCCGCGATACACCCCGGAGAATATTGACGAGGTCGTCGTCTACGACGGGCTGGAGAATTACGAGCGTGCCTATGCCCGCGGCAAGGGCGTTTTGTTTTTGACGGCGCACTTCGGAGGCTGGGAGCTTTCTGCATTCGCGCATTCCCTGCACGGCCATTGGCTGCATGTGGTCATGCGGCCGATGGACAATCCCTATCTTGACCGGCGGCTACAGGGCTATCGCACGATGTACGGCAACAAAACGGTAGACAAGGACGACTTCGTGCGCGGGCTGTTGGCGGCGATGAAGGCGGGGGAGACCGTCGGCATATTGATGGACACGAACATGACTCCGCCGCAGGGGATCTTCGTAGATTTCTTCGGCATCCCCGCTTGCACGGCGAGCGGACTGGCGCGTATTGCTCTGCGCACGGATGCAGCTGTGGTTCCGGGCTTCACCATTTGGGACCCAGCGCTGCGGAAATACCGGCTGCGATTTGATCCGGCACTCGAGTTGATCCGCACGGGCGATCTGGAGGCGGACATCGCTGCCAACACGCAGATGTTCACTAAGGTGATTGAGGATTACGTCCGAAAATATCCCGACCAGTGGCTGTGGGTACACCGGCGGTGGAAGACGCGGCCCGAGGGGCAGCCGGGGCTCTATTGAAAACGACTGAGTGAAAGTGGTGGGAAGAGCGATGTCCGCTGGTGGACACGATCCGGCAAAACCGGACAGAACAAACTCTCCGGCACAAACTGTTTCTCCCCGAAATAAACGCATTCGGCCCATCTGTCAGTGGTGACTGACGTGCGGCTGTTTCGTCCATCCGTCCGAGGGACACGTCCATGCGCACTTTGCTTCAGGACTTCCGCTTCAGCCTTCGCCAATTGTTCAAGAGTCCCGGATTTGCCTTAACAGCAATCCTCTCGCTGGCGCTGGGAATTGGCGCGACCACGGCAGTCTTCAGCGTGGTATACGCCATTCTGATGAATCCGTATCCCTATGCCGCGTCGGATCGCATGATCCATATGCGGCTGCTGGACAATTCGCAGCAGGAGCGGGGCTTCGGGCTGACGGGCGCTCAGTGGCAGGAAATTCGGAAGTCGCCGGTGGTGGAAGACGCGTTCATGGAGGACGATTGGAGCCTCACCGTCACCGGGCACGATCTTCCAGAAGACGTGCAAGGCGGCTACTTCACGTCGAACGGGTTTTCATTTATGGGAGTGCCGCCGGCGCTTGGGCAGGGGACTGATTCCTTCCGACGCGATCGATGGCCAGGAGCCGCAGCCGGTCGTGGTGCTCGAGCTATAAGTTCTGGCAGCGGCATTTCAACGGCGATCCGGCGGTGATTGGGCCAGACGATCCAGCTGGTGCGGAAGAACTACACGATCGTCGGCGTAGCGGCGCCGCGGTTTACCTGGGGCGATGGCGACGTCTACCTGCCGCTGAAAGTTACGCAGGATCCGGTCAAGACTTTCTACGTTGGCATTCGACTGAAGCCCGGCGTGACGCACGAGGCAGCTGATGCGGCGTTGGGGCCATTGATCCAGCAGTTTGCCAAGGAGACGCCGAAGCATTTTCCTCCGGATCACTTGCGTTTCACGTGGTTGGACTGAACGAGCAATTTGTTCAGCGACCTGGGCGGGACGTTGTATCTGCTGTTCAGCGCGGTGGCTCTGTTGCTGGCGATCGGATGCGGCAATGTGTCGATCCTGCTGCTGGCGCGCGGAACGGCGCGGCAGCATGAGTTTGCGGTGCGGACGGCGATTGGAGCGAGCCGCGGCCGCATCATCCGGCAACTGCTGACGGAGTCGTTGCTGCTTTCGCTGACTGGGGCGGCGCTGGGCGTGTTGCTTGCGTACCGGGCGCTGGCGACTCATTGTGGAGCTGTTGCCGCAATATTCGTTTCCGCATGAGGCGTCAATCCAGATCAATTTGCCGGTGCTGGCCTTCAGCGTGGCGATCGCGATGTTTACGGGGATTCTGTTTGGGCTGTGGCCGGCGCTGCAGCTTTCGCGGCCGGAGGTCAGCCAGGTGATGCAGTCGAGCACGCGCAAGATTGCGGGTGGCGTGCGCGGGCGGACGACGCACAACGTCCTGACGGCCGCGCAGGTTGCTCTGACGCTGTTGATGCTGGCGGGCGCGGGCGCGGCGATGGAAGGATTTCTGAGGCTGCATGCACACGCCGCTGGGCTACGATCCGCACAATGTGATGTCGGTGGGCATTCCGGTGCATGAAGGCGCGTATCCGACGTGGGCGGCGCGCAAGGCTTACTTCGAGCAACTGAAGGTCAAAGGCGGCGACGGTGCCGGGCGTGACCATGGTGGCGATCTCAACCAACGCGACGCCACCCTCCAACGGATGGGGTACCAGCGTGGAGATTCTGGGAAAGGCGCGGCGCGATGGACAAAAGATTCGCGTCAACTTCGTCAGCCCGGAATATTTTCCGTTGCTGCGAATTCCGCTGGCGCAAGGGAGAATCTGGGACGAAACGGAAAACCACAACGCCGCCCACGTGGCGGTCATCAACGAGACGATGGCGAAGCTTTATTTCCCCGACGGCGATGCATTGCGGCACTCTTTGAAGGTCCCTGACATGAAGGAGGATCCGCCGTACACGACGACGGCTCCCGGCTCCGACGGATGGCTGCAGATCGTCGGCATCATCGCCGACAAGCGCGACGATGGGCTGAGAAATCCGATTCTGCCCGAGGTGTTCCTTCCGTACACGCTGTCGATGCGGGTGTGGACGCAGATTCTGGTGCGGTCGAACGATGCCTCCGCTTGTCGCTGCTGCACGCGGTGGGACTGCAGGTGAACTCGGTCGATCCCGATCAGCAGGTGAATGGCCAGGTGCAGGATCTGGAGCACTGGATCACCGGGCAGCAGGAATAGCAGCAGGAACAGCTGGTAGCGTGGCTGTTTGGCGCGTTTGCGCTGCTGGCGCTGGCGCTGGCGGCGGTGGGACTGTATAGCGTGGTCTCGTATTCGGTGGCGCAGCGGACCAACGAGTTCGGCATTCGCATGGCGCTGGGGGCGCAGCGGGCGCACGTGTTGCGGATTGTGTTCGCGTCGACGGTCGCCAGCGTGGGCAGCGGGATTGTAGCGGGCATCGTCTTGACGCTGGCGCTGAATAAAGTGCTGGCGCGATGGGCGGAGGGAAGTTCGCGCGATCCGCTGGTGCTGCTGGCGGTGACGATTCTTTTGAGCGTGGTCGCGGCCATTGCTTGCTCGGGGCCTGCGCGCAGGGCGGTCAAAGTGGATCCGATGACAGCGTTGCGCTACGAATAGTGCGTCGTACGCGTGACTCAACTTTTCATGTGGCCACCCCAGACCGCACGAGTGTTCCCATTTTTGTCTTTGCTGGCAAAGAATCCACAGCTCTGCCTCTTCGCGGAGCTTTCATTCCGGTAAAATTGAGTCTTCCGAAGGAGACTCATATGACTACCTCTTCCATCGCTCCTGCCGATCCGACTGTCCCCGCTTCAACTGCGACGTTTGACCAGATTGCGGATCTTGAACGGAAATACCTGCTCCAGACTTATAACCGCTACCCGGTCGTGCTCACTCGGGGCAAAGGGGTATTCCTCTGGGACATCGACGAGAAGCGATACCTGGATTTTGTTTCCGGACTGGGCGTGAACGCGTTGGGGCACGCGCACCCGCGGATCGTGAAGGCAATTCGGGAGCAGGCCGGAAAGCTGATCCACGTTTCGAATCTTTATTACCACGAGTATCAGGGGCCGCTGGCGGAGAAGTTGTGCGCGCTTTCGGGATTAGACCGGGCATTTTTCTCGAACAGCGGGACCGAGGCCATTGAAGGCTCGATCAAGCTGGCGCGGCTGGCGGGACATCGCGCGGGCGGCGAAGCCAAGAGCCGGCTAGTGGCGCTGGAAGGGTCGTATCACGGGCGCACGTTCGGAGCTCTGTCCCTGACGGGACAGGACAAGCATCGCAAAGGCTTTGAGCCGCTCCTCGAAGACGTGACGTTTGTGAAGCAGAACGATCTGGAAGGACTGCGCGCCGCGGTCAACGACAATACGTGCGCGATTGTGCTCGAGCCGATTTTCGGAGAAGGCGGAATCTACGAGTGCTCGGTGGAATTTCTGCGGGAGTGCCGCGCGCTGGCTGATCGTCACAAGGTTGCGCTGATCTTCGACGAAATTCAGTGCGGCCTGGGACGCACAGGAACGATCTTTGCCTTTCAAAGTTTCGGCGTGACTCCGGATATTGTGGCAATTGCCAAGCCGATTGCTGCCGGGCTGCCGTTGGGAGCGTTCATCGCAAAGGAAGAATTCGCGACGGCGATCTCGCCAGGACAGCATGGAACCACGTTTGGCGGCGGTCCGCTGGCTTGCCGCGTCGCGCTGGAGTTCCTGGCGATCGTGGAGGAAGAAAAGCTGCTGGAGAACGTCAATAAAGTGGGAGCGTACTTGCAGGAGAAGTTGAAGGAACTCGTCTCGAAGCGGAATGCGGCGATCGGCGTTCGCGGGCGCGGATTCATCCAGGGAATTCAGCTGGAGATTCCGGCGCGTCCGATCGTTGACGAGGCGCTGGCCGAGGGAGTGCTGTTCAACAGCACGCAGGATACAGTCGTGCGATTCCTGCCGCCGTTTTTGATGGAAGAGAAGCATATCGACAAGGGAATTCGCGTGTTGAAGAAACTGCTGGGGAAGAAGAGGAAAGCGGCGTAGGGAGGTAGATAAGGAAGCGGGCCAAACACGCGATGATTGCGTCGCAAAGCCCGCGACGCGTGGCGCGGCTCGCCCAGGTCCTTCAGCGGGCAAAATCCGCCCGCTTCAGGATGACAATCGAAAAAACGGGGAGCCGAGGCTCCCCAAGTGAAGCGACAGAGGCGTTCTTGTAAGTAGAGTCGTGCGGGAGGCAAACGGTTGTCCGGGCGAGACAATTCTTCATGAATGAAATTCAGGAAATCGCGGCCGGGGCAACAGCCATATCGGGCGATGGCGTGGAAGAGTGCTGGATGGAGTTGGATGGCGCACGGATGCGCTACCTGCGCGCCGGTTCCGGGCCGCCGCTGATTCTGCTTCACGGACTTTTGGGATATTCCTTCTCGTGGCGATACGCCATTCCGGCGCTGGCGCCCTATGCGACAGTGTATGCGCCCGATCTGCTGGGAGCGGGGTTCTCGGACCGCCCTGTCGGAATGGATCACTCGATGCACGCGACCGCTTTGCGCGTGCTCCGGTTCATACACAATCTAGGATTGGCCTCGTTCGATTTGCTGGGGACCTCACGGGGCGGGGCCGTGGCGATGGCAGCGGCTGCGGAATGTGTGAAGGCGGGTACTTCGAGGCTCGGGCTGCGACGATTGGTGCTGGTGTGTCCGGTGAATCCGTACTCTTCGCACGGAACGTGGCTGGCGCCATTTTTCGGGACGCGATTTGGCGCCGCGGGGTTTCGCTGGGTGACGGGCCGGATGCCGTTCCTGTTTCCTTACTGGCACGGGCGGCTTTATGCCGATCGCAGCAAGATTCCGCCGGGGAGCCTCGAAGGGTATAAGGCTCCGCTGGCGATTCCGGGGTTGTTCGAGCACGCGTTGAGCATCGTCCGCACGTGGACCGCGGACCTAGGGGGATTGGAAGCGCTACTGCCAGCGCTGGCGCCGATTCCAACGCTGCTGATGTGGGGAAGCAAAGATCCAGCGGTCTATGCTGCATCCATGGAGCCTCTGGCGCGACATTTTGAGAACGTGGAAACTGTAGTTTTTCCCGGAGTGGGGCACTTGCCGTATGAAGAATGCCCGGAGGAATTCAATCGGTCGCTGATCCAATTCTTGCGGCGATAAGATACTGAAAGTGCAGAGCTCGGGGCGAGTGCGAGTGCGAGACGCTCCTTCGGCAGGCTCAGGACAGGCTCTCGCGACAGCCGGCGGGACCCTTCGGCTTCGCTCAGGGCTGCGGCGCTACAAAATCATGACCCACTCCATTCTCGACTTTCTGCGGAATGCGGTGGTGCACTACGGATACTGGGCCGTGGGCCTGGCCCTTCTGATCGAGAATGCCGGGATTCCTGTTCCGGGTGAAACCATTCTCTTGCTGGCGAGTTTTCTGGCCTATTCCGAGCACGAGCTGCAACTTCCCTGGATCATTGTGGTGGCGACGGTTGCCGCAACTCTGGGCGACAATATTGGGTTTGCCCTGGGCTATTACGGCGGACGTCCGCTGCTGGAGCGCTACCGGGCCGCCTTCAGAATTGAAGAGAAGACAATTGCACGAGGAGAAGGTCTGTTTGCGCAATACGGATCGGTGACCATTTTCTTCGCCCGCTTTTTATTCGGCTTGCGGATTATCGCGGGGCCCATGGCGGGAGTGCTGAGGATGCCGTGGCGGAGATTCGCTGTATTCAACTTTCTCGGCGCGGGACTCTGGGTCACAGTCATTTCGGGGGCTGGCTATCTGTTCGGCCGGCACTGGAGCCGGCTGGAGCGAAATATCGGACGCTTCGATGTTGCAGTCGCCATCGTGGTGGCGCTCGTCGCGGTATGGCTGTGGTGGCGTAACCGCCGCGCTCGCTGATGGAGCACCTTTCGAGTAACGTTCCGCAGCAGCCGGTCTTTAATAATCAACCGCTATACTGTGCGGGTCACGGGCTTTTCGGGGCAGCGGGGCGATGACCGTGGCAAAGCAGCGAATCACACCGGCTACGTCCGAGCCGCAATTCGGGCGAGGAGGAACACGTGAAAAAGATTAGTTTCCTGACTCTGCTGACCATGGCAACACTTCTGTTTGCGCTGGCCTTTCCGGCGGCGGCAGCGGGACCCAAGCCGGCACCGCCCGCGCCTGCCGTAGCCCCGGCAGCACCGGCCGCGCCGGCTCCTATGCCGGACAGGCATCCGCACATCGACGAGGCTCTGGAGTCGATGCGCGCCGCCAAACATCAGTTGGAGACCGCGGAGCACGACTTCGACGGCCATCGGGCCAAATCGCTGGAGCATCTGAACCAGGCGATCCACGAAGCCGAGATCTGCATGGCGATGAAGTAGGCATCACAGAGACCAAGCCAGAGGACAAGAACGAACGGCAGCGTCGAGGACGCTGCCTTTTTTCATGACGGGCGAGCTCAGAGCTTAGTCGCGGAAAGTGTAACCAACGGAGACACCGAGGCGAAGAATGTTATTGGAGTGGAAATCATCAGTGTTGTTGAAGATGCGATAGTAGTGCGCTTCGGGGCGGATAAAGACCCTTCGCCAGAGCCTGTAGTTGGCGGCGGCGCTTATATGAAACAGAAAATGATTGCTGTCGAGATGGGTGGAGCAGCCGGAAGGATAACCGCAGCTGTAGGACGGGTAGTAGTAAAGAACTCTCTCTCCGCCGAAGCCAGCCATCAGGATGCTGCTAGTTCGGGGGGCGATGCGGGCTGGGAATATTTTTCCTGTGGGGGCCCATACCGCATTGATGTCATACAGAATCGGGCGGTAGGTCTGATAGTAGTTGTAGTTGCCCTCTTTATACCGGAAGGCGAATTCCGCGCTGTAGCCGAAGTGATTCCCGCGAATGTAGTCGATCCCGGCGCTGGGGTAGAGCCCGCCTCTTTCGGGAGGGGGCAGGTAGGTCTGGGAAGCGTTGGAGTTTTGGGTGGAGAAAAGAGTGCTGCCTCCAACGACAACGTCAGTCTGCTGAGCATGAGCTAAAGCGGCAAGAACAAGAAGCGCACACACGGACATCCATCGCGCGAACTTTCTCAAATACAGCCCCCTTTTCGGTTCGTGTCGTTCCTGAAGTGTAACGCTTGAATCGCGGCGCCTCTGGCGCAGCAGCCACGATCGGGCCGGGACGGAAAAAGCTGGCGGCCAGCCCGGCTCACCGGAGCCCACGCTTGGCCGCCACTCGATCAAGATTCTAGTCGGGGCCAATCGTGTAGCCGATCGAGCCTCCCACGTGGACCAGGTTGCCGGAGCTGAAGAAATCACCGTTGTTGGTGACGTGATAGTAACGGACCTCGGGGCGGAGGAAGACATGGCCCCATACGTAGTAGCGGATGCCGACTCCCGCGTCCATCAGGAAGTGGTTGGCGCTGCTGTAGCAGGCGCCCAGCGCATAGCAGGAATAAGTGTTCTGGTAGCCGTAGAAGCGCGTGCTCTGCCAGCCGATTCCCCCCAGCAGATCCAAGCCGGCCTTCTTGCTCAACTTAGGCTGGTAGATGGCATTGAAGGCGTAGAGGATAGGGCGGTAGGGCTGGCCGAGTCCACCGAAGTTTCCCTGGCTTGCCCTCCAATTGGCGTCGAAGCCGAAGCCTATGCGGCGGTGGAATATGACGTCGCCGCCCAGATTCATGTAAAGGCCGCCCTTTTCGGGGCAGACATAATTCGCAAAGCCCTGAAATCCGCACGGTTCGGCTCCAGGAGACAGTAGAGTTCCGAAACCAAGGAAGGCATCGCCTTGCTGGGCGGAAGCAAGGTTAGCAAGTGAAAACACAGCAAAGACTGTTGCAAGGAAGGCAAGCTTTCTCAAGAGAACCTCCAGTAATGATCACTCTCGGCGGATAAGATGCAGCCGCGAAACCGTTTGGATGCAAGCGCATGGGCGATGCATTCATCTTAATTTCAACGCGGCCGGAATTCAAATGACCAAGTACCCAGGGTCGTCGCGCCATGAATCACAGACTCCGATTCAAGCGGCAACAGGACACTCCAACCCAAACAATGGAGAGAAGTTGCGTCACGGCTCACAGAGCTTACTTCAGTGGTGCAGGTTAGCGTTTGGACGAGCCACCGCCTCCGCCTCGGAGTGCATGGTCCAGAGCGATGGGGCCTCCGCCCAAAAAGATTAGCGCGAAAGCCAGCGTCGCCGCGGCGAGAGGGAATTCGTAGCCTGGACGGTCTGGCGTCCCCATGAGCCCATTGTGCAGGTGCACTTTCCAGAGAGCCACAACCAGATCGACACAGACAGCGAGAGCCGCGGCCCGAGTAAAGAATCCTGCGAGGATGAGTAGGCCCCCGAGGAACTCCGTGAACGATGAGATGTAACCCAGCCAACGAGGCAAGCCGAGCCCTGCGACCATTTGGGCGTGGTGGTTCAAGCCTCCGAATACGTTGTGATACCCGTGAACCAGCATAATGGCGCCGAGCGCCAGGCGCATGACGAGCAGAGCGAGAGGCTGCAAGCGATCAAGAATGCGCAAGAATATCCCTCCGTCCCGAGAACGATAGATTACAGCAGCGTGCGGCTGCGGGGAAGAACGGAGAACCTAGAAAACGATTGCGCGTCCAACGAGGTTTTTGATAACGTGTGTCCGCCGCAAGAAGCGGGTTTGGGTACTTGAGAGGTACCTTGGTGTGTTTCTTGCCGGCGATCTCCCCCCGGGCCCCAGCGAAACGAGCACAACAATCTCGTCGGCTCCGTGTTTGCACATCTGTGCTTTGGCAGTCGTGTGAAAACTCGAGACTAGGAGTGTGCAATGAATTTGATGAACCATGAAAGTGTCGCGCGAAAGTGTGTCCTGATGGCGCTGGTGATGGCGGTTCCAGTTCTTTCATGGGGCCAGAAAAAGACGTCGAGCGCTCCGGCGCCGCATGCAAGCGCTCCGGCGCCACACGCGAGCGCGCCCAGCCATGCGAGTCCCCAGAGTCATACGAGCGCGCCGAGCCACGCGGGTACCACGACGCATGCCGGCACAACGACGCATACAGGTACGACGACGCACGCCGGCACCACGACTCACACCGGCACCACGACGCACGCCGGTACGACGACTCACGCGGGCACGACAACGCATACCGGGACCACGACGCACGCCGGTACTACAACTCATACCGGTACTACCACCCACGCCGGTACGACCACGCACACGGCGGCGACGACGATGCACACAGCTCCCGGCCGCACGGTTGCGTTGAGAGGCGGTGGGTCGGCGAATATTCGTTCCAACGGACAGATCCGCTCCGTCAACCGGAACGGGATGCAAATCAACCATGGAGTACACGGCGGGCGAACGATTGTAAGCACACATAACGGCGCCCGCGTTGTGACCACAGGACGACGCGGCGGATATGTGCAACGCGCCTATGTTACCCGCGGCGGCCACGCATATTATTCGCGGACGTACTATTACCACGGCGCCTATCGAACGGGGGTTTATCGCGGCTACTACTGGGGCGGACATCCCTACTACGGCTACTATCACCCCTACTATTACCATCCGGCATTTTACGGGTGGGCCTATCGTCCGTGGGGTGCGCCCGTGTATTGGGGAGTGGGCGCCTGGGGCTGGGGCGGAGCGCCCTGGTACGGGTATTACGGAGCGTATTGGAATCCGTATCCTGTCTATCCCTCGGCCGCTTTCTGGCTCACGGATTATCTGATCGCTGCGAATCTTCAGGCTGCGTATGCGGCTCAAGCGGAAGCCAATTCAGCGGCGGCGAACGCGGCAGCGGACAATAATCAGGTCGCGAGCAACGGGCCAGCGCCATCGGCTCCCAGCGGCGAGGTCTCACTTTCGCCCGAAGTCAAACAGGCCATCGCAGACGAGGTGAAGGCGCAAATCGAAGCTTCGCAGGCGCAGGCTGCTCAGAGTGGGTCGTCAGGCGGCGCTCAAGCTGCACCCGCATCGGCGAACGCTGAGGAGAAGCCTCCGGCACTGGATCCTGCGCATCGCACGTTTGTCGTAAATGACGAAGTTGACGTCGTCGCAGATGGTCAGGAGTGCGCGCTGACGCAGGGAGACGTCATCACCCGGCTTGGTGACACTCCGGATCAAGACAACAAGGTCAATGTAAGCGTCGCCAGCAGCAAGAAGAACGACTGTGCCGCGGGCAAGAATGTGCTCGTATCTGTCGACGACCTGCAGGAAATGCACAACCATTTCCAGGAGCAGATCGACGAAGGGCTGAAGACGCTCGCGTCGAAGCAAGGATCCGGTGGGCTGCCGAAGGCTCCGGATACCGGCACAGTAGCGTCCGACGTGCCAGCACCTTCGCCGGATCAGTCGGCCGGGAAGGCGCTAGAGGATCAGGAAAAGTCAGCCGACCAGACCGAGGCGGACGTCAAGCAAGAGGCCGCGTCGTCAGGCGGGGGATCCCAGTAAATCGGATTCGGGAAAGCGGCTCAAACGGTTGTTCCAGTACGACGGGAGCGCCATCCCATGGATGGCGCTTCCTCTTCTTGCTGATGAAATGGTGAGATGTTTCGTTTCTTAACAGCCGGTCTACCCCGGAGCAGCGGGGGCAGACATTGAAAGGGTCATTCCAGTGATGGGTCAGAAATTCGAGCGTATGTTTCCGGCAGTTATCCTAATGGCGGGCGTTGCGATACTGCCCTTAGCCAGAAGCGCTGCCCAGGCCGTTTCCTTGCA
Organism: uncultured Acidobacteriaceae bacterium; assembly: GCA_963844525.1. GTDB lineage: Bacteria > Acidobacteriota > Terriglobia > Terriglobales > Acidobacteriaceae > Sulfotelmatobacter. Next base: position 407,082 of record CAWJOM010000004.1, read on the forward strand.
AGAGCAACTCGCCGCTCAGTACAAGGTCGTCAAGATGGGTTCCGACACCAGCGGATACTCGGTGATCGACAAGGGAACGCTGCTCGAGATCAAGAAGGGCGGAATTCTGGGCGTCCCCTATTCCGACCAGAACGCCCTCTCGACAAAGTATGAGGGCGGAACGGTTCACACCCCGAACTCGGTGTTGACGAAAGGGATCGGCTTCGGCATGTCGAAGTTTGGAAAGACGCAGACCACCCATCTCTTCGCCGCGGGAGATAAGGTGTATCCCGCCAAGATCGAAGTTGACGTGAACAAAGACGACGTAGCCATGACGATCGTGGCCTGCGATACGTGCAACAAGACCGATCCGCCGACCTACAACAAGGCCAAGGTCGTTTTCCAGTTTCCGAAAGGAACGTTGGCGAAAGCCAGTGCGGGCGATGTCGAGGACACGATCGGACAACTTCTCGCCATCAGTGACGATTCCCAGCAGGACCAAGGCGACCAACAGCAATCACAAGATCAGCAGGGAGGCCAGCAACAAGGTGCCCAGCAGGATCAACCGGCTGCTCAACCGCCGGCGCCTGCGCAGGCCGAACCGCAGACCATCGAGAAAGGACAGACCACCGATCAGGTTCAAGCTTCTCTCGGCAAGCCAGACAAGATCGTCAATCTCGGTACAAAACAGATTTGGGTTTACAAGGATCTTAAAGTTACGTTCATCAACGGAAAGGTTTCCGACGTTCAGTAATCTCGCGAAGGATTTTCGGGCCTCAGCATAAACCCTGCGATTGCAACAGCTTCACCGAGCGATATAGTACCTCCGTACCGTGCCTAGTACTTCAGTTACCGGTTCGCAAGTGACCGGGCACGTCCTGCGCACTGAATACCGCTAATAGTAGTCTCACTTGGGACAGACCACAACATATAGGTTTAACCGCCTGACCCACCCTTAACTGAATTCCAGGAAACAGGCAAAAAACCCAATGAAACGCGGAGATTCGCTCCGAGCCGGGGTTTTTCGGGGTTGAGATATGCTCGGAACACCGAAAGCCCTCGGAGCCGATATTGAGGGCAAGGCAGTCTCCCGAAACAAAGCCCGCAAGCCGGGAAGCCGGAGCGGGAACGGGCGTGGTGGAAAAGGCAAAAGGAACTATGGCCGACTCGCGAGAAGTGATGAACATCCGGCAAGCGTCGCAGTATCTGGGCGTGAGTCCGGACACGCTTTACAAGTACGTAGGCGAGCAGAAGATTCCCGCGTTCAAGCTGGGCAACCGCTGGCGCTTCAAGAAATCGCGGCTGGACCAGTGGATGGAAGAGAAGTCGAGCGAGATGGAACCGCAGGCGAAACGGAAAGCCGAAGACGGCTTCGAAAGCTGCCGGGGCAGCAGTTAGGAAGAATGTTAGTAAACGTCGCCGGCGAGAGCGCCCGCGCTACAAAAAAAGGTGGGCACATGTTTGGATTGGGATCGAAGTCCATTGTTGGCCTGGATGTGGGCTCCTCAAGCATTAAGGCGGTGGAGCTGAAGAAAAAGGGTGGGCAGATTGAAGTCGCACACCTCGGGCTGGAGCCGCTGTCTTCCGACATCGTGGTCGATTCCATGATCGTGGACTCGGGCACGGTATCGAGCGCGATTTCGAAGCTGTTCCTCGACAACGAGATCAAGACCAAGGCCGTGGCCACCGCGGTGAGCGGGCACTCGGTGATCGTGAAAAAGATCTCGCTGCCCTCGATGAGCGACCAGGAACTGGCCGAGACCATCGAGAAGGAAGCGGCGCAGCACATTCCCTTCGATCTGGCCGACGTGAGCCTGGACTACCAGATTCTCTCCGACGAAGTGGGCAGTCCGCAGATGGACGTTCTCCTGGTCGCGGTGAAGAAGGACAAGATTCTGAACTACACCAACGTACTCTCGATGTCCGGGCGCACCCCGGCTATTGTCGACATTGATGCGCTGGCTCTGCAGAACTGCTACGAGTACAACTACCAGCCGGCGCCGGGCCAGGTGGTGGCGCTTGCTGAACCTGGGCGCGAGCGTGATGAACATCAACATCGTGAAGGGTACGACGCCGTTGTTCCCGCGCGACGTCAGCGTGGGCGGGCATCAGTACACCGATTCGCTGCAGAAGGAACTGGACCTGAGCTTTGAAGACGCCGAGTCGCTCAAGCTGGGCAACAAGGTGGGCACGGTGAGCGAGGACGCGAAGCAGCCGATCCTGCAGCAGGTGACCGAAATCATCGTGCTGGAAATTCAGAAGACGTTCGATTTCTTCCGGGCCAGCGCGGCCGGCGAGCATATCGAGAAGATCTACCTGGCGGGCGGTTCGTCGAAGGTGCCGGGCCTGGTGGAAGCGTTGCGGCAGGAGTTCTCGATGCCGGTGGAGTTGTTGAATCCGTTCCAGCGCGTGACGCCGCCGGTCGAAGGACACGGGGCGGAACTGGTGGAGCAGAATCCCGGCCAGATGGCAGTGGCGGTGGGCTTGGCCCTGAGGAGCTTTGAATCCCTATGATCAAAATCAATCTGCTGGAAAATTCCAAGGGGAAGAGCAAGCGCGGAGGTGGCGGTGGTCCTTCGATGCCCACGATGGAAATGGGCGACATGGGCTCGCCCAAGCTGAAGGTCCTGGCCGTGCTGGTCGTGGCCGGGTTGTTCAACCTGAGCTACTGGTACCGGCTGGATCACACGTCCAAGGCCATCGAAGCCCGCATGAAGGTGGCCGAGAAAAAGAACCGCGAACTGGCCGACGTAAAGGCCCGGTTCCTCGAGCGCCAGACGCAGGCCAACAACTACAAGCGGCGCGTGGACGTGATCGACGGGTTGCGCCAGAACCAGACCGGTCCGGTCAATCTTCTGGCCATGCTGGGCGAAACGGTGAACAACACGGAAGCCGTGTGGCTCAGCAAGATGGACGATTCCGGGCACGAGCGTGAATCTGGAAGGCACGGCGTTGAGCACCGACGCAGTGGCGAACCTGATCGCGAACCTGCAAAAGACCGGCTACTTCAAGAACGTCGAGATCAAGGAAACGTTTCAGGACGAGCAGATCAAGGACATGCAGGCGTTCCAGTTCACGCTGACCTGCGAGAAGGGAAAGTCGTAGAGGCTGACCTATGGCGAACTTTAGCGAATTGTCGGGCATCAAGCAGTGGGGAGCGGTGATCCTCGGGGGAGCGATTGTAACGGCGGCGCTGTACTTCACGCTGTTCAAGAGCCAGAACGATCACAACGCGGCTGCGCAGCATGCCCTCGAAGACAAGATTCGGGAAAACAACGAACTCGAATCCTATCGGCCCAAGCTGAAGCAGATCGAGCAGCAGCTGGCGGAACTCAAGCAGCAGCTGGAAATCGAGCAGCGCATCGTTCCGGATGAAAAGCAGGTGGATGGTTTCATCACCATGCTGGACGCGGAGGCCCAGAAGGCCGGCGTGGAACTGCGGCGCTATGCCGCCAAGGACATGAAGTCGCAGCAGTACTACACGGAAGTGCCTTTCGACATCGAGCTCGACGGGCCGATACTACGTCGTGCTGAATTTCTTCGACCGGGTCAGCAAGCTGGAGCGCATCGTCAACATCAGCGGATCTGCTGGTGGCGACGACGAAGAATCCGGGCGGGGCGAAAGCCAAGCACACTTACCAGTACGCGCCGAACGAGAGCGTGATCGCGACGTTTACGGCGACGACATACTTCAGTCACGATTTGACACCTTCAGCGGCAGGCGCCGGGACGAAACCGGGAACGCCTGCGGCGAAGTAGGGATGGCTATGAAGCTGACGATCAAGCTAACGACAAGTATTTTGGCAATGGCAATGATGGTGACGGCGGGGCCTGTGCGCAGAACCCAGACGCCATCGACAACGCGCGCAGCACTGCAAAATCGCTGCAGCAGAAGCAGGCCAACCCGGCTCCCAAGGCCGCCGCAGTTCCGGCGGCAAACAAGCCGACACCGGGCGCTCCGGCTCCCGCGGTGAAACCTGCCGCGATTCCGGGCGCCAAACCGGTTGCGGCAAAGCCGGCACCCACGTCCTCATCGAACAACCAACTGCAGCAAGTGAACGTGGTTCCAGGGGCGGACGGAGTCCAGATCGAAATCAGTTCCAGCCAGGCGGTGACGCCGCAGGTGAGCAAACTGAGTTCGCCGGACCGCATGCTCGTGGAACTGCCGGAGACGGTAGTGGCCAGCTGCGCAAAACAAGATTCCCGTGGGCAGCGCCGGAGTCAAAGGCGTGCGCATCGGCATGGACGGCAAGACTCCTCCGACGACCAGCGTCGTGGTGGATCTCGAAAAGCCGTTGGCCTACGAGCTGACACCGGGAGCTGACGGCAAAGTGATCCTGACGCTGCATGGGCAGGGAGCGGCTCCAAGCGTGGCGAAGAGCCGCTCCAGCGCCCGCCGTGAAGACTGTTTCTGCGAAGCGGTGCTGCACTGGCAGCCCAGCCGCAGGCTGCAGCCCAAAGCGGCACCCGGCGCCCGCCAAGCCCGTGGCACATGCTGCGGAAAGCAGAAGCCAAGCAGCCCGCCAAGGCTGCTCCGGTGAATGGCCAAGGCTAGCCGCTCCGACCGTAGATCGCACCCGCAGCGGATTCGGCCAAGAGCGCGACTGCTAGCACCGCAAAGCCCAAGCCGGAAGAAAAGAAATGGGCGATGAACGGCAAGCGCGATCCATTCTTCAGCCCGGTCGTGCAGACAGAACGGTTCGGGTTGCTCCACTGGAAAGAAGTGCCTGGAGATCAACGCGATCAACCTGCGCGGCGTGGTGAAGTCCGATACCGGCTTCATCGCGGTAGTGACCAACAACCTGAACAAAGCGTATTTTCTGCGGGAGAACGATCCCGTGTTCAACGGCTATGTAGTGAAGATCACGGGCGATTCGGTGGTGTTCCAGGAAACGATCCAGGACAAGCTGGGCAAGCCGTTCACGCGGGAAGTGGTGAAGAAAATTTTCACGCCGGCGGTTTAAGCAGGACGGCGTAACCGGAAACCGGGAGCGCCGAAATCAGAGTTTGACGAAGGACACGCGGGCCAGGCCCGCGGGTGGGGAGAGGCGAAATGCGAAAGCAACATCTGACAATGTTCGTATCGATGCTGGGCACGCTAGTGGTGGGTGTGGCGGCGGCTGCGCAGACCCCGAGCCAGCTCGATCGAGTCAACGTAGTCCGGAGCACGGACGACATCCGGGTCGAGATGAGCTCCAGCGGCACACTGACGCCGAAGCTCAGCACTCTGGACTCGCCCACTCGCGTGGTGGTGGATCTGCCGGAGACCGTAATGGCGACCGGACAGACCCGCATCGCCGTGGGCGCGGCGGGCGTCAAGGGCGTGCGCATTGGCATGGATGGCCAGGCGCATCCGACCACGCGCATCGTCGTCGATCTCGACCAGGCTTGCGCCTACGAGTTGACGCCAGGTCCGGCAGGGAAGCTGGTGCTGACCCTGCATGCCAACGCGGTGGCCAAGGCCGCCGCCGAGACGAAGGCCGAAGCGAAGACTGTAGCGGCGATCGAGCCAGCTGCGGCCAGCCAGATGACGTCGCCTTTCGCGCCGCGAGTAGCGGACGCTCCGAAGGCTGACGCCACCAGCTCGAAGCCCACGGACTTTGTGGTTGTCGAGCCTACTTATCAGGCCAAGAGCTCGACTCCAAGAACGATATAAAGCCGCGTGACGAGCCGACGGCTCGCGCCCAGGAAGCGGCGGCGCGGTTCTCGGACAAGACTGCCGCGGAACTGCTTCCGGTAAGCGTTCACTCGGCGCAGACGCAAAGTTCCGACCACGATTACCCCCGCGGTCAATCTGGCGGCGGAGCAGAAGGCGCAAGCCGGGCAGCAACCTGCTTCGACGGGCCCGAAGTACACGGGCGAGCCGATCTCAGTCAACCTGAAAGATGTCGACCTGAAAGACTTCTTCCGCCTTATTCACGAAATCAGCGGCCTCAACGTCGTGCTCGATCCGAACGTGCACGGCACACTCACGGTGGTGCTCGATGACGTGCCGTGGGATCAGGCTCTCGACATCGTGCTCAAGAACAACGACCTGGCGCGCGAACTGGAAGGCAACGTCCTGCGCATCGCCACGGTGGAAACTCTGAAGCACGAAGCCGATGCCCGCCGGGCCCAGATCGAGTCTGAATCGCTGGCCGTGGAAAAAGTCTCGGTCACGCGCTTCCTGAGCTATGCCAAGGCGAAAGACGTCATCGTCACGGTAAAGAAATTCCTCTCGCAGCGCGGCGATGTTGTGGCGGATGATCGCACCAACGCCGTGATCATCAACGACATTCCGAAAGTGATTCCGACCATCGACCGCCTGCTGACGCAGCTGGACCGCAAGACGCAGGAAGTCGAAATCGAAGCCCGGGTAGTGGCGGCGACGCGGCAGTTTGCCCGCGACATCGGCACGCAGCTCGGCTTCGGCTGGGGCAACGGGTCGCAGCGCCATCGGCGGCAACTCCACAGCGGGTGCTTCTCCCACGACTGTGAACGGGCTTACCCCCGGTTACATCACCGTCGCGGGAACCGGCACCGGATCTACGATTCCACTGTTTTCGAACCTGGGCTCAACTGCTCCTACGAGTGGTCTGACCTTTATCAACGCCAGCAACACCGTGCGAATTGACGCGGTGCTCTCGCTGGCCGAGTCGCGCGGGTTGCTGAAAGTGCTCTCCCGTCCGCGAGTCGTAACCCAGAACAACATTCAGGCTCTGGTGAAGCAGGGCGTGCGCGTTCCGATCGTTACGCAGGCACAGTTGGGCGGTCCGCCAACCGTGACCTACGTCGACGCGTTCCTGCGATTGACGGTGACTCCGCAGATCACGTCGGAAAACACCATCTTCCTGAACGTGGACGTGGAAAACACCACGCCCAACTTCGGTCAGGAAGTCCAGGGCAACCCGGAACTGATCACGCAGCAGGCGACCACGCAGGTGCTGGTGACCGATGGCGGCACGGTGGTGATCGGCGGCGTCATCCAGACGCAGAACTCGATCAACATCACGCAAGTTCCGCTGCTCGGCAATCTGCCCTACCTGGGCAACCTGTTCAAGCACACGCAGGTCAATACCTCGAACCAGGAGCTGATTTTCTTCATCACGCCGCGAATCATTCAGACATAGTTTAGTCCGAAGCAGCAGCGTAGTTCGAAGATTGAAGCCGCCGTCCTGAAGAACCTGTCAGGGCGGCGGTTTTGCTTTGGGGCCAGAAACTGAGAACTTTCTCTTCCTCCTGATAAACTTTCCTGGCAATGGATTTTCAGGCGCGCCAGAAAAAGCTTCGGGAGCATCTCGCCATTACCCGGTTTGATGCCCTCCTGATCAGTCATCTCCCGAACATCCGATATCTTTGTGGGTTTACCGGCAGCGCTGGGTTGCTACTCGTCGAAGAAAGTGGAAGTGTCTTCCTGACCGACGTGCGCTATGACACGCAGGCGCACGAAGAAGTGGGGAGCGCAAAAGTCGTGATCGCGCGCAAAACTCCGCTGACCGCGTTCGGCGAACTCCTCTCGGTTCGGCGGAAGCGGGCCCGGGGATGGACGCTCGGTCTCGAGGCCGAGCATTTTACGATTGCCGAGAAGAATCGCCTGGTTCAAGTTCGGCCGGCCGGGGTCCGGTTGAAAGACGCACCATCCGTGGTCGAGCGGGCCCGCATGATTAAAGATGGGGACGAGTTGATTCGAATCCGTGCCGCAGTGGCTTTGGGAGCGAAATTGTTCGACCGGGCACTCGAAGTCATTCGTCCCGGAATCAAAGAAGCCGAAGTTGCGGGCGAGATGGAGTTTGCCGCGCGCCGCGGCGGGGCAGAGGGAATGTCGTTCCCGACGATTATCGCCTCGGGAGCGCGTTCGGCTCTGCCTCACGGCCGCGCTTCAGACCAGCCGATTGCCCGGGGAGGGTTCGTGGTCTGCGACTTCGGTGTTATACTTTCAGGTTATTGTTCGGATCAGACGCGCACCGTGTGGGTTGGGTCTGTTCCGAAGGACGCCCGACAGGCTTATGAGGCGGTGCGGGAGGCTCAACAGGCGGCGATCGAAGCCGTTCGCCCGGGCATTCCGGCCGGCGATGTTGATGGAGCAGCCCGTAAGGTATTGCGTAAGGCCGGGTTAGGGAGATATTTTACGCACTCTACCGGTCACGGAGTCGGTCTCGAGATTCACGAAGCTCCGCGTGTCGCGGGCGGCCAGCGGGAAATTCTGCAGCCCGGTATGGTCATCACGATCGAGCCGGGAGTATACTTTCCCGGCAAATGGGGAGTCAGGATCGAGGACATGGTGGCGGTTACAACCGGCGGTTGTGAGGTGATGACGCCGACGAGCAAGGATTTTCTGGCAGTCTAGTCTTCTTAATTTCAGCCGGGCAGGGTCGAAGCCCGGCTTCTTCGCGCGTGCCGAGGTTCAGAATAGGTTTCGGCTCGCGGGATGTTGCGAAGGGTCCCACCCTAACGAATGAATCAAAAAGAGCTGAAAGAACTCATCGAGTTTTTAATCGAGAAGGATATCGCCGAGTTTGAGTTGGAACGCGGCGACGTCAAGGTCCGGATAAAGCGTGCCGGGGAACACACCTTTGTCCATACTCAAGGGGAGCCGCGTTATTATGCTGTTCCACCAGCTCCACCGGCCGCACCCGAGCTGGGCGGCGGCCCCGTGGTCGCCCCTGCGGCAGCCGCAGCAGGTCCACCGGCCGCCCCGCCACCTGAGGCGGGGCTCCACATGGTGAAGTCCCCCATCGTCGGGACTTTCTACGAAGCTCCCTCGCCGGGCGCTCCTCCGTTCGTGAAACCTGGAGACATGGTGGAAGTTGGGCAGGTGCTTTGCATTGTTGAGGCCATGAAGCTGCTGAACGAAATCGAATCGGATTTCGCCGGAGAAATCGTCAAGAAACTGGCAGTCAACGGCCAGCCCATCGAATATGGCCAGGAGTTGTTCGTGATAAGGCCGAAGAAGTGAGAGCGGTAACCAATTGTTGATTTGTGATTGTTGATTGTTGATTGAAACCCGCACTCGCGGTTGGTTTCTCAATCATCAATCAACCATCATCGATCAACATTTTTTTTAACTGCCGAAAGTATTCATGTTCAAGAAGATTCTGATTGCCAATCGCGGAGAAATTGCACTGCGCGTCATTTGCGCGTGCAAGGAGCTTGGCATCCGCACCGTCGCCATTTATAGCGAGGCCGACCGCAACTCGCTGCACGTGAAGTTTGCTGATGAGGCGATCTGTATCGGGCCGCCACAACTCGCGCTCAGCTATTTGAATATACCTGCGGTCATTAGCGCGGCTGAGATCGCAAACGTGGAAGCCGTGCATCCCGGCTACGGCCTCCTGGCGGAAAACGCTAACTTTGCGGAGGTTTGCGAGACCAGCGGCATCAAGTTTATTGGTCCGCGGCCCGAAGTCACGCGGCTGATGGGCGAGAAGGAAAAGGCCCGGGCGGCGATGAAGCGGGCGGGCGTTCCGATTCTGCCGGGATCCGACGGAATTATTGCTTCCGACGGCGAGGCGATCGAGTGGGCGCGGCAAGTCGGCTTTCCAGTGATCGTGAAGGCCTCGGCCGGTGGCGGCGGACGCGGGATGCGCATCGTCCGCAACGAAGACGAACTGCCTGGGTTGTTTCGATCGGCTCAGGCGGAAGCGGCAGGGGCCTTCGGCAACGGCGATCTCTACATGGAGAAGTACGTCGAGCATCCCCGGCACATTGAATTTCAGGTGCTGGCCGACGAGCACGGCAACGTGGTGAGCCTCGGCGAACGCGAGTGTTCGATCCAGCGGCGCCACCAGAAATTGCTGGAGGAATCGCCTTCCACGCAGGTTACGCCCCAGCTGCGCGACGAGATTGGCGGCGTGCTGTGCAAGTCGCTGGCGGCGATCGGATACAGCAATGCGGGCACAATTGAATTCCTGATGGATCAGGACCGGCGCCTGCATTTCATCGAGATGAATACCCGCATCCAGGTCGAACATCCCGTGACGGAGATGGTGACGGACGTCGACCTGGTGAAAAGCCAGATCATGATCGCGGCCGGGGCGCACATGCGCGACGTGCTGCAGGGTCCTATCGTCCACCGCGGACACGCGATCGAGTGCCGCATCAATGCCGAGCATCCGGAGAAATTCACGCCGTCCGCAGGAAAGATCACCGCGTTCCATCCTCCGGGAGGAACCGGAGTGCGGGTCGACACGGCGGCGTACGCGGAAGGAGTAATTCCTCCCTATTACGACTCACTGATTGCCAAGCTGATCGTACGCGGGAAAGATCGCAGCGAGGCGATTTCGCGTATGTCGCGGGCGCTGGAGATGTTCATTGTTGAAGGCATCTACACGACGATTCCCCTGCATAGGAAAATACTGGCCGATGAAGATTTCCGAGTAGGGAAGATCGATACAGGATTTATTGAACGGTTCCTGAAGAAAAACGGTGCCCATTAGCTCCGCGCTCGGGGACGCTTTGCAGTGAGCAAGTTTTGGCAATTTACGCTGGTGACTCCAGTTCTCGGCTTGCTCCTGGGCTGGCTGCTATCTCTCGTATCGGGAAACGTCTTCGTGATCATCGGGGTCGGCACGCTAGGGGCAATCGTGGGAGTTGTTCTCGGAATCGTCCATAGGAATGATCCGTGATTCAATCTGTTTTTCGCCCGCAAACGATTAAACTTCCTTCTCTCTATGCCATTTTGGATGCCGGCCAAGCCCAGCCGAATTCTGATCTTTTGGCGTTCGCCAAAGAGCTTTGCGCGGGCGGCTGCACGCTGCTGCAATATCGAAACAAGTCGGGCAATGCGCGGGTGACGCTGGAGCAGGCGCGGGCGCTGAAGAAACTCGTAGGCGACTCGGTGCGACTGATCATGAACGACCGCGCCGACTTATGTCTCGCTGCTGAGTTCGATGGAGTTCATGTCGGGCAGGAGGATCTGTCTCCCGAATCTGTGCGGGCGATCATCGGCCCGCAGCGCTGGCTGGGCGTCTCTACCCACAATCCGGAGCAATTGCGCGAGGCCGATCTGACGTCGGCCGACTACCTTGCCATCGGGCCTGTGTTCGCTACTACAAGTAAGGACAAGCCTGATCCTGTCGTGGGGCTTGAGGGCCTCCGGCGGGCGCGGGAACTGACCCGCAAGCCGCTGGTCGCCATCGGGGGCATTACCCGGGCGAATGCCGCGTCCGTCATCGAGGCCGGAGCCGACTCCGTGGCTGTGATATCGGACCTGTTGCGGGAGCCGCGCAAATCAGCAGAAGAATTTTTCCGAATATTGCGGTAGAGTTCTCAAGCGTCGCGAGTAGTATCGCTTTTCGATTGTCATCCCGAGCGAAGCGAAGGACCTATGCACTCTGCTTGTGGCGTGCCAGTTGCGGGTAAAGTGCCTAGGTCTCTCGTCGGGCAAAGATAGCCCTCCTCAGGATGACAGAGCGAGGATGACAAAGCGAGTAGCTGACAACCGAACGCCAGATGACCAACGACTGATGGCCAACGACGAGCCACAAGGAGTGAGCCACTGAGCACCTCGACAACGCAGCCGTCTACGGGCAGCGACTGGGACATCCACAGTCATCAAGACAAGGAACTGGTGCAGGGCCTGGGCCTGACCAGCGCCACCATGCTGGTCATGGGATCGATGATCGGTTCGGGCATCTTCATCGTGTCCGCCGAAATCGGCCGCGAGGTGGATTCGCCGGCTCTCCTGATCGGTGCCTGGGCCGTTGCCGGATTCATGACCATCGTGGCCGCGCTGAGCTATGGCGAACTGGCCGCCATGATGCCGCGGGCCGGTGGGCAGTATGTTTATCTGCGCGAGGCGCTGGGGCCGCTGTGGGGATTCCTCTACGGCTGGACGCTGTTCCTAGTCATTCAGACCGGGACGATCGCGGCTGTGGGTGTGGCGTTCGGCAAATTTCTTGGCGTTTTTGTTCCCTCAATTTCCTCCTCGAACTGGCTCTTGCATATCTGGAAAGTCCCGCCGATTCACGTTGGCCCCATGGTGCTGGGCAACATGGACGTCGGCATCAATACCCAGAACTTGGTCGCGATCCTGCTGGTGATTTTTCTTTCGGTGGTGAACATTTTTGGCGTGAAAACCGGAGCGGCAATTCAGAACATTTTCACCGCGGCGAAGGTTTCAGCGTTGCTGGGGCTTGTGGTATTCGGGTTCGCGCTCGGGCGCAATCCGCTCGCGTTGCGGGCAAACTTTGGCCGTAACTTCTGGCTAAATGTCGGACATGGCGCCCTGCATCCGGTACAGGTCGGCGTGGGCGGTCCGATCGTGTTGGTGGGTACTCTCACGATTCTCGCGGTAGCTCAGGTCGGATCGCTGTTCTCGGCGGATGCATGGAACAATGTCACCTTCACTGCCGGCGAAGTGAAGAATCCCAGCCGGAACTTGCCCTTGTCCCTGGCTCTGGGTACGGGCGTGGTGATTGCGCTTTATATCGCCTGCAACTTTATCTACCTGAGCGCTCTGCCCCTGCAGGGGACAGCGGGTGCAGTCGATATTCTGGAGCGCGGAATCAAGTACGCGGCGGAAGATCGCGTGGGTACTGCCGTCATGACCCAGATGTTTGGCGCGGCAGGCGGGCTGCTCATGGCTGCAGCGATCATGATTTCCGGCTTCGGCTGCGCGAACGGCCTGATTCTCTCGGGCGCGCGCGTGTACTACGCGATGGCCAAAGACGGCCTGTTTTTCCGCAATGTGGCGAAGTTGCATCCCAAATATAAGACGCCGGCGGTTTCGCTGATGGTGCAGATGGTGTGGGCCTGCCTGCTGTGCGTCTCGGGCAGCTATGGGCAGCTTCTGGACTACATCATTTTCGCCGTGCTGGTGTTTTACATCCTGACGATTGTGGGACTGTTCGTTCTGCGGCGAACGCATCCCAATGCGAACCGGCCCTATAGGGCCGTCGGATATCCGGTACTGCCGATCATATATATTGTGATGGCGTTGTTTATCGATGTCGTACTATTGCGCTACAAACCGCAGTTCACTTGGCCGGGGCTGATTGTGGTGCTGCTGGGAATCCCGGTTTATTATGCGTGGTCGCGGAGCGCGGGCGCCAAGCGCGCGGCGTAGTCCCTCTAGTCCCTAAGGAGAAACCAAACGGATGGCAAATCTGCTGGCAACCAAGCCGCTGAATCTGCTGATGGAAGAGGCCCGCGAGACGGGCGAGCACAGCCTGAAACGCACCCTGGGAGTTTTCCAGCTCACCGCGCTGGGCGTGGGTGCGATCATTGGCGCCGGCATTTTTGTCATGGTGGGCTTGGGCGCGCAGTACGCCGGGCCCGGACTCTCGCTCTCGTTTGTTCTGTCTGGCTTGGGATGCGCGTTCGCCGGCCTCTGCTATGCCGAGTTTGCCGCCATGATTCCATTGGCCGGCAGCGCTTACACATACGCGTACGCGACGCTTGGCGAGTTGCTGGCGTGGATCATCGGCTGGGACCTGACGCTCGAATACGCCATGGGCGCCAGCACCGTGTCTTCCGGGTGGTCAAATCACTTCATCGAACTGCTGAACATCTTTCACGTGAAGATGCCGCTCTGGCTGGCCTACGACCACTGGACGGCACTCAAGACGGCCGAGAACATTGTTGCACGGCAGATGGCTGTGGCTTCGGACTCCACCCTGGTTCCGGGAACACAGGCATTTATGGACAAAGTCAGCGCCCTGACCGCCGCAGCGTCTCCGGAATTGCTGCAGCGGGCGCACGAGTTGCTGGGCGCACCCCATCTGTTTGGGATGGAAATCGGGCTCAACCTTCCCGCCTTTCTCATTGCGCTTGTGATCACGGCGATTCTGGTCGTTGGCATCAAGGAGAGCGCGAGGTTTAACGCCACCATCGTCGTAATAAAAGTTTCGGTGGTGTTGTTTGTGATCGCGCTGGGCTCTCACTATGTCAACCGCGCAAACTGGGGTATGGACTGGCACTCCTACGCGCCTCACGGTATGAGCGGAATCTGGCAGGGCGCGGCTTATATATTCTTCGCGTACATCGGTTTCGATGCCGTTTCAACTACCGCGCAGGAAGCCAAGAACCCCCAACGGGACTTGCCGATTGGCATGATCGCGTCTCTTGCGATTTGTACCGTCTTGTATATCGCCGTCGCCGGCGTGCTGACGGGCATGGTGCACTGGCAACAGATCAACATTGAAGCCCCGGTCGCCGTTGCCTTCCTGGACCGCGGTCTGACGACTGCGGCCAACATCATCACGCTGGGTGCTCTGGCCGGACTGACCAGCGTGATGCTGGTCATGTTGCTCGGGCAGACGCGAGTCCTCTACTCGATGGCCAACGACGGTCTCCTGCCCAGGAAGTTTTTCGCAGATATCCATCCGAAATTTCGAACCCCGTGGAAGAACACGATTTTGGTTGGCTTGCTTGCGGCCATTGTCGGCAGCGTAACGCCGATCGACGACATCGGAAAAATGGTGAACATTGGGACGCTGCTGGCCTTCGTGATCGTGTCGATCTCCGTGATGGTGTTGCGACGTACCAACCCCAACCAGCCGCGGCCGTTCCGCACGCCGTGGGTTCCGTTGATTCCGATCCTGGGCGTAATCTCTAACGGCTACATGATGTACAAACTCGGTTGGGTCAATTGGGCGCGGTTGTTTATCTGGCTGGCGATCGGGCTCGTTGTGTACTTCAGCTACGGGCAGAAGCACAGCCGGGTGCAGGCTCTGGCTGCGGGACGCACGCCAGAACCAAGATGATCCGGGATTGATTGAATTTCTCTTGGCCCTCCGCACCGCGCGGAGGGTCGTTTTGTTTTATAGTCGTGGGCGGTATGAAAATTGTCACTGCTGCGGAAATGCGCTCGATTGACCGCGCCACAAGCGAGCGCTTCGGCGTGCCTTCGTTGACTCTGATGGAAAACGCCGGAACGGCGGTGGCGGAGCATGTTCTGGAGCATCATGACGACGCCGTGAAGATTCTGGCTTTCTGCGGCAAGGGCAACAACGGCGGCGACGGATTCGTGGCGGCCCGCAAGTTGCATGAGGCAGGGAAGACCGTTCAGGTCATTCTCCTGGCGGATAGGGTGGACGTGCGGGGCGACGCGGCCGCCATGTTCGAGAAGTTGCCGATGCCGCCCATCATGATCCACTCGAGTGAAGACCTGAAAGACGAGCGCGTGCGGGTCGCTCTCGCCGCGGACTTATATCTCGACGCGATCCTCGGCACCGGCTTCAAACCGCCAGTCAGCGGACTCTATGCCGACGCGATCGGTTTGCTGAATGCGAGCAAGGTACCGGTAGTGGCTGTCGATATTCCGTCCGGTGCCGACGCGGATGCCACGAGCCCGCAGCAGGGAACGGTCGCGCGAGCGGACTGCATCGTTACGTTCACGGCGCCGCGGCCGGCGCACGTATTCGGTGCGCTTACCGCAGGGGCGACTTATGTCGCGGAGATCGGTTCGCCGCCGGAGGCAATTGTCTCTTCCCTGAAACTCAGCGTGATTACGCCCCACGACTTCGCATCCATGGTTGCGCCTCGCCCGGCGGAGTCGAACAAGGGAAATTACGGTCACGTGCTCCTCGTTGGCGGATCGCTCGGTAAGGCGGGTTCGGTTGCCATGGCCGGCATGTCTGCGCTCCGAGGGGGAACCGGGCTCGCGACTGTTGCCACAGCGAAGTCGGTGCTGCCGACAGTCGCAGCGTTTCATCCCGAGTTGATGACCGAGGCTTTGGACGAAACGCGCGAGGGGACAATCTCGCTTGGTGCCACGGCGCGGCTGGTTATCCTGGAAAAAGGCAAAAGCGTGCTGGCGATCGGCCCAGGGATTTCGCGAAATTTCGAGACCGCTGAGCTCGTGCGAACTCTGGCGGCCAACAGCGAGATCCCGGTCGTCCTTGATGCTGACGGCCTAAACGCATTCGAGAAGCGCACGGAGGAGTTGAGCGGGAAGGGCAGGGTGCTTGTGATCACGCCGCATCCGGGAGAGATGGCGCGGCTTGCGGGATGTTCCATCGCTGACGTTCAGAAAAACCGCCTTGATATTGCGCGAAAGTTCGCGCACGACCATGAATTGATTGTTGTGCTAAAGGGGAACCGCACTCTGGTCGTTCATCCGGACGGCGAGGCTTCGGTCAACACAACCGGGAACCCCGGAATGTCGACGGGTGGGACGGGCGACATTCTAACCGGTATGGTCGCGGCGCTGATCGCGCAAAATCCGAAGGACGTGGTCGCGGCGGTGTGTGCCGCCGTGCATCTGCATGGGCTCGCGGGAGATGTGATGCGCGAGATCGTGGGAGAGCATTCGATGGTCGCCACAGACCTGCTGCGCGGACTGCCGGATGCTTTCGTGCGCGCGCAGAAGACCGCACGAGAGAAGTTCGCCAGTTGGAACGGCTGAATAGAATCTGCAGTTCCATGGAGGAGCATCCCTTTCAGGGCCGCGTTAGGAGTTTCGATACTCGGAGGGCGTTCAGCCCCGGTGGTCTCCTCTCAATCACTTCGCCAGCGAAAGTTCACTGCGGCTAAAGCCCGATAGAGTAAGCGTGGCCTTCGCGGCGCTGAAGCGCCGCTCTTCCACGAGGGGCTCACCGCGTCGCTGGCAGGGTCATCGTCTTTCCTTCTTTCGCCGAACGCCGGGCAGCGTCGAGGATTTCGGTCACGGTTACATTTGTTTCCAGCGATGACAGTGCGTCGGGCTTCGCTCCTTCGAGAATCACCGCCCGCAGGTAGGACAGTTCATTGTCATACGGCGCCGGCACCGGCTTGGCCGTCGACTGTTCTTCCCGCGTGTTGTTGCCCCCGCGTCGCACGCGAATATCGTTTCCCTGAACCGTAATTGCGTACCCCGTCTGGCCGTACACTTCCATGTCTTTGCGTCCGAAGGGCCAGTTCCATGATGCCTGCACGATCGCTTGTGCCTTGGGATAAGTCAGGATGATCGTGGCTTCATCGTCGACTTTTGCATAGATATCAGGTTTCATCTGCTGCGTGACGGCGGTGACGGTTTGCGGGCGCTGGCCGTCCATCAGCCAAGTCATTAGATCGGCTCCGTAGCAGCCGAAGTCGAAGAGAGCGCCTCCGCCATTCAGCTTGGGATCGGTCAGCCATGCGAGGAACTCCGGCTCGACACCGATTTCTTTTGGTCCGTTGTGTCCGTCGTGGATGACTACCTTGCGAATGTCGCCCAGCGCTCCTTCGTGGACTAAGTCATAGGCGGCGTGATTGCTGCGATACCAGGAGGTCTCGTAGTTGACCAGCACCTGAATCTTGCCGGAGTGCGCGGCATTCTCCATCGCCAGTGCATCCTCGAGGCTGACCGCGAGCGGCTTCTCCATCATCACAGGAACACCGTGCCTGGCGCAGATCTCGACAACACGGCGGTGGTCGTAGGTGTTCGTGTAAACAAGTACCGCCTGGGGATGCGCTTTGGCGAGCATCTCGTCGAGATCGGTAAACAGGAGAGAACGGTCAAAGCCATAACGCTTGGCGGACTGCGAAAGCAGGCTCTGGTCAGGCTCGGCGATGCCGACAATTTGCATTTCGGGGTTGTGCAGAGATGTGCCAAGGAAACCGTGTACGTGTCCGTGAACCAGGCCGACGATGCCGACGCGTAGCGGCGGATGTGCGGCCGGAGTCTGACCAAAAGACGGGGTGAGAGCCACTACCGAGAGCAATACGAGATGCACGATTCGGACCATGAATCTCCTTTATTAAGGCCAGTGCCACATGGTAAATCGGTCAGTGCGCACGAGGTTGAAAATCTGTCATTTCGAATCCGCAGATTGTCCGTTGGGACAGTAGCGAATTAGTACATATGCGCTAAGTGATTCATATGGAAGGACTACCGCGCCTCCGCGCAAGGCTCCCAGAGCGGAATCTGGACGACGGGCTTCAGTAATCTACTATGCAACAGAGGGCGGTGCGATAGTGCAAACAGCCTATGACTCACTTCCCCCAACCGCACCCCTCGCGCCGCGCGGCCAGGGTTCAGCTAGGAGATTCCGTCCTCGCTGCGATCCGTTTAGAAGATGGCCGGCGCACAAAAGCTAAACTCCAATCCATTTCCATCACGGGCGGGATGTTGCAGCTAGCCCAAAGCCTGGCGCAGGGCGACTTCGTCGAGGTTGCTTTTCAGACTCAGGCCGGGCCGGTGCATGGAATGGCCGAAGTTCTCAGCCCCACGCAGAAGATGTCGAATGGCGTCCTGCAACCATTCCGCTTCGTGGCGCTCGAGGATGACGACCACCGCCGCCTGCGTACGTCTCTCGATCACGTGGTAGATCGGAATCTGCTAGGCATGAAGTCCAGCGGTTTCTCTACGTATTGAGCGAACCTATAGGGACAGCTTCCTCGGCTGTCCAGTGAGCGCGGGCAGGGGCTAAAGCCCGAGAGAGTTGCGCCGCTGACGCGTCCCTGAAGGGTCGCTCTTCCACTTATACTGGTCGTGTGGACGGCCAGACCAAAGCGAAAGAAGTCCTTAAGGCGATTACCACACAATCGGCGGAAGAAACGATCGCCTTTGGGCGCACGCTCGCCGATCTGCTGACGCCGCCCAAGTTGGTCCTGCTGCGCGGGGATTTGGGAGCCGGCAAGACCACGCTGGTGAAAGGAATCGCAGCGGCGTTCGAAGCTGCCTCCGAGGAAGACGTCACCAGTCCTACCTTCACGCTGGTGCACGAGTATCGCGGGCCGCGAGCCAGTCTCTATCACATCGATCTCTACCGCATCGACACGCCACGCGAGTTGGAAACGCTGGGACTGGACGACCTGCGTTCGGAGAACAGCATTCTGCTAATCGAATGGGGAGAGAAGTTTTCGCGGTTGCTGCGGGAGCGAGACGTGGAGATCGCGCTCGAGCGCGAGAGCGAGAACGTGCGGCAAATCAGAATCAGCGCCTAAACCTAAAATCCCATGATGTTGTAGCCGCAGTCCACGTAGATCACTTCCCCTGTAATTCCGCTGCTGGCGTCGGAGGCGAGGAAGACTCCGGTCGAGCCCACTTCTGCGACTTCGACATTGCGGCCCAGAGGAGCGCGTTCGGCATGGCTTTTGAGCATGTCGCCGAGGCCTGAGATGCCGCGCGCGGCCAGGGTTTTGATCGGCCCGGCGGAGATTGCGTTGACCCGAATCTTTCGCTTGCCGAGATCGCTCGACAGATATCGCACTGTGCATTCCAGGGCGGCTTTGGCGACGCCCATCACGTTGTAGTGGGGAACAACTTTCTCGGCGCCGTAATAGGTCATCGTGACGATGGAGCCTCCGTCTTCCATGAGCGGAGCAACTGCCCGCGACACGGCGATCAGCGAGTACACGCTGACATCATGGGCCATGCGAAAGCCTTCGCGCGTCGTATTGACGAAGTCGCCCTTCAGCTCTTCTGCAGGAGCATAAGCGACGGAGTGTACCAGCGCGTGCAGTTTTCCATGATGCTCTTTGAGCGTGGCGAAGAGGCGGTCGATTTGCTCGTCGTTGGAAACGTCGCACATGTAAGCCTCCGCTCCGGGCAGCGACAGGATCAGATCCTTCGCCTCCATTTCCATGCGCTCGTTCTGGTAGGTGATGGCCAGCTTCATACCGGCGGCGTGCAATCCCTGGGCGATGGACCAGGCGATCGAGCGCTTGTTGGCAACTCCGAAGACAACGGCGGTACGGCCTTGCAAGTCAGCGGACATGAGTGCTCCTTACGAATGGGAAAGAATAACAGCCGGAGGCCGCAGTTGACCACGGGCGGGTGCGCCCCTCAATGCGCAGGCGTAATCAAAATCCCCACCCTCTTTTCGCAGAAAACGCGAAAAGAAGGATGGGGCAACACCATCTTTACTTCGCCGCAGCTTCTTCTGCGACCGGAGCTCCCGCCGGCCAGCTTGCCGCCACGAATGACATTCCATACACGCAAGCCAGAATCGCGAACGCGGCTACCAGGCTTACTTTGTGCGCGACCACTCCGACCCCGATGGCGAGGACGAGTTGCAGAAATGTTCCGGCAAAATAGAAGGTATTCTGAACGCGGCCCATCAGGTGTTTGGGGACCATCTCCATCAAACTCGTATTCATGGCCACGCCACCAACTCCCCGAGCAGAACCCATGACGAAGTAAATCGAGATGGCAAGAAACAGAAGCGGCGCGATCGGAGCGCATACGACGCACACCGATAGAAGTGCCATGGAGAACGCAATAGCGCGTCGTCCGCCAAGCCAGGCAATCGCCTGCGGCGCATAGAGTGCGCTGACGAAGGCTCCGGTACCCCACCCCGCATTGAGCCAGCCGTAGCCTTTGGCTCCGGCGTGGAAGATGCGGTCGCTCAGCGAAGGCGTGACCACGACGCCAGTGACCATCGCGCCCAGAAACAAGGCCCAGCTGACCCCGAGGGTGATGACAGGGCGGTGATCCCGCAGAAAGTGCAGGCCCTCACGCATGTCGCGCCAGAAGCGCTCCAGTTGAGTTTCGGCAGCGAGGATGTCGGCCTTCAGTTCCTGTGGACTAAGCACGACATGACGGCCCTTGCGCACGGCGAAGTAACAGAGAAACGAGACGACATAAGTAGACACGTCAATCGTGAGCACTCCACCTAAGCCGATGTGGTCGTACATAAACCCGACAACGGCGCCCGCGATGAGCCATCCGCCCTGCACGCCCGCCAGCAGGAACGTGTTCGACTGCACGAACTGGCCCTCGGGCGTCAACTCCTGAATGAGGGCGGTAATCGTTGGCCAGAACATCCAGAATCCGGCTGCGACTAATGTGTTCATCAAGTAGAGTTGCCAGACCTGCACGCGGTGCTGGTAGGCAAGGACAGCGACGACGGCGATGACGACGCCGCGCACGGCATCGAGCCACATCACCAGTTTGCGACGGTCTTCGCGGTCAATGATGACGCCGGTGAAGGGAAGCATCAGCATGGCTGGCACGGTTTGCAGAACGGCAAACGTGCCGAGCGCCATTTCGGAGTGCGTGGCCTGGAGAATGTACCAGGCGACCGCGGCCGAGTTCATCCCGCTGCCCAACATGGAAATCACGTTGGCGGCGAAGACGAAACGCAACGGACGCTGGCCCAGGATGGCACGCATCTTTCTACTCTAGACGAGAGAAGGTGCGGATGCGCGAAGAGCCTGAACCACGAAGGACACGAAGGAGCACGAAGGAACCCAAAGACCGAGAAGAGTCTTTCCTTTGTGCGCCGCCCGGGTCCCTCGTGGTCGAGGTCTTTGGAAGGGGAGCGATTTCGGTCCTTGCGCACAGCCCCGTTCAGCGCTAGGATTCGGCTGCTGCTCGCGGTTGCAGTCCTATTTCTCGCGTACACCGGAGGCGGGCTATGAAACTCTGCAGCGGTTCGACACTGCTGATTGTTCTTCTCCTCTCGATCGCGGTTTCCATTCCTCATTTGAGCGCGCAAGTCGATCACATTACGATCGGAGCTGGCACGGATGAGGATCATGCGCTCCAAGCGATTACCAGCGAGCAGGACGCGCAAAAGAAAATCGCCATGTACGAGGAGTTCGTGCAAAAGTTCTCCTCGAATCCGGCGGCTGTTGCCTACGGAGACTGGCAACTGTCGCAGGCCTATCAGACGGCCGGCGATCTGCAAAAAGCGCTGGATTACGGAGACAAGGCCCTGGCGGCATCTCCCCGCAACCTCGACATCCTCGTTTCCGAAGCAAGCGTCGCGCAACAGGCCAAGAACAATGCCAAGCTGATGGATTATGCCGCCAAAGGCGGAGAGGTATGCCTCTCGATCGCCAAGCAGGCTAAGCCCGAGGGCATGAGCGATGCGGACTTCGCCACTAAGGTGAACGAAGACAAGGCCGCGATTCAGAACAGCTGCGATTTCCTGGAGACTTCGGGGGTCAATGCGATCTCCAACGAAACCGACCCCAAGAGTCGGATGATGGAGATCGAGAAATTCACCGCGGGATTCCCCGATTCTAAGTATCAGGATCAGGTCTCGAACTACGCGATGTACACGCTGGGCCCAGATCAGTTGAACGACAAGGCGCGCCTGGTTTCGTTCGGGGAGAAGACGCTGGTTTCTAACCCCAACTCGCTGGCGGCACTTCTGCTGCTGGCTAATTTCTATGGAGACGATCCCAAGCCCGGCAGCGCGGCGAAGGCGATTACCTATTCGCAGAAGGCGATCGAGGTGGCGAAGGCGGATGCTGCTGATGCTGACAAATCGAGGAAGATCTCAGCGGGAGTTGCGCACAACACGATTGGATGGGCTTACCTCAAACAGGAGAAGACCGGACCGGCTACCACGGAGCTTAAGATTGCCGCAGGTCTGCTCAAGGGGCAAGACGAGCAACAGTATGCCCGTGCCCTGTACGGTCTAGGTTTCGCGTACGCCAAGTTGAACAAGCTGACTGAAGCGCGCGAAGTATTGACCGAAGTGGCGAAGATGCAAGGGCCATTTCAGGCGATGTCGCAGGACTTATTGGCGAAGGTCAACAGCGCGCGGGCAAAAGGGAAGTGAAATGTGCCGTTGCTCTTTCGGGCAAAGGCGAAATCCTTAACCACAGAGAACGCAGAGTTCGCAGAGCTTTCAGTTCTCTGAGACCTTTGCGTCCTCTGCGTTGAGACGACGCTTCATTTTTCAGGCTTGACCAGGTCTTCGGACAGAGTTTCAGCCTTCCACGCAAGGGTGCGGGCGCGTTCGAGATCGCCGACATCGATGGCCGCTTTCGACTGACTCATAAACTGCCGGATTTGATTCACCATGTCTTGCTGGCTCGAGCTTAGTTGTCGCCCTGCGATCTTCTTGAGATTTGCGTCGGCCGATCCCAGAATTTGATTTACAACGTCCCGCTTGTGGGAAGTTTGGTCCGCACTTGTGCCTCCCGCTAACTGAATACTCGGTTCTGAAGTGCCTCCCTGCCGAACGATTACTTTCACGGGAGCGCATGGTTTCACAGTTCCGGTGGTCGGTGTAGTTCCGGTGCTGGCGGCATCGGGCGTCGACGCAGTCGAACCAGGAGCCGTCTGGACAGTTGCAGAGGTGTTGTCGCAGGGCTGTGGAACTTTCTTCTTGTGGTGTTTTGTGGTGGTGGCAGGTGGTTGCCCGGTTGGCGCCTTCGCAGGATTCGCTGCGGGCGAGGGTTGGGATGGCGCTGGAGGTTTGGGTGCTGCTGGGACGGTTTGCTGGCCTGCAGGCGCTGTCGTTTCCTGCGGCTGGGATGCTGACGTTGACTGCGACGCGTGGGCACGATTCGGCGCGCGCGCAGCCCACGGCGCACTGATCATGGCGATCACAAGGATTGCGGCCAGAGTCATTCCCAGATCCTTAGCGGCCACTGCGCTAGCAACCTGATTCTATCCCGTAGGTCGCCCGGTGCGGCGAGGAGAGCTGCAAATCTCTGTTTGCCGAAATCGAACGAATCAGTCTCCACGTTGTGCCGCCGTCGTATCTTCAACGTACGCGGGACTTGGCTCGAGCGCCATTCCCGTTGCTGGGATATGGAATCGGAATGTGGTTCCGGAGCCCTCGACCGATTCAAAATCCACAGAGCCGTAGTGCCACTGCAGAACCTGATAAGTCTGAGCCAGGCCGATGCCGCTGCCGTCTTTTTTGGTGGTGAAATAAAGCTCAAAAACCTTGTCGTGCATGTCCTTGGGGATTCCACCACCCTGGTCTTGCACCTCAGCGATGATGGCGCTGTTTTCTCGCCTGGCCGAGATCGTGAGCAGCCCTCCTTGAGGCATGGACTGAACGCCGTTGATCACGACATTCAAAAAGGCTTGCTTCATGAGATCGACGTCGACCTTGATGGGCAGAGGCTGCACCGGCATGTGGCGTTCGATCGTGACGCCATGCTGCTCGGCATCGGGAGCCGCAAGTTGGGCCACGTCTTCCATCAGGCGGCGCAAGTCGACTTCTTCGAGATGCAGGTCGCGCGGCCGGGTGAAATCCACGAGCGTTTGCACGACGCGATCCAGGCGGCGGATCTCGCTGTCGATGATATCCATGTGACGGCGCGTATCAGGTTCCTGTTCCGCGAGTTTGTTGCGGAGCAATTGCAGATGGAGCACGATCGCATTGATGGGATTCTTGACTTCGTGCGCCACGCCGCGGGTGAGTCGTCCGCTGGCCGAGAGACGGCGGGACATCTCAATTTCGTCGCCAATGCGGCGGACAGATTCGGGGTCGCGCATGATGAGCAGGGCGCCGATCTGGGAGTTCTTTTCCTGTACAAAATCGAGGGAAACCTGGACGCGCCTTCCTCCGGCTGCATCGAATTCCCGCTGAGATAACGGACGGCGGCGCTCAAAAGCCTCAAGCAGTGCGGCTCCGAGATGAGAGCCGCGATCGAAAACCTCGTGAACCGTATGTCCCAGAAGTTCCGAGCGGGAGCGGCCAAGAAAGCCTTCCACGGGCGCGCTCACCAAAACGACGCGCGAATCGCGGGCGAACAACATCAGGCCATCCTGTAGTTTGGACATGAGCTGATCGACGTTGTCTTTGAGTGCAGAAAAAATTTCCCGGCTGTCGCGAATCTGGCGGCCCAGATTGGCGATTTTCAGCGTGACCAGGCCGTATTCATCGTGATCGGACTGGTCGCTGGACAGCGCATCAGCATCTCCTGCGCTCACACTATCGAGATTGAGGCTGATCTTCTTCAGCGGGCCCAAAGCGAGGTTGGAAATCCCAGCAGCTAGAAATAAAGAGCCAAAAATCAGGGCGATTGAAATATAGACAGACTTTATCAACCGGGGCTCAACTTCGCTCTTCAGGAAAACGGTTTGCACGCCAATCCGAATCGTGCCGAAAGGCTCTCCATTCAGCTCCAGGGGATAGGTTACGTCGTATACCGCGGCGGGGCTGAAGACCAGGCGGACTTGCTCGAGGAAGCGGGCTCCTACGACTTTTTGGAAGTCAGGCCGCGTCGCAACGACCTTGCCCGTCAGTCCTGCGTTGGTGTGCAGCAAAGACCTGCCATTCACGTCGACGATGGTTACATCGTAGATGAATCTCCAGTCACCGGGATCGGACTGAAGAAGGTTGTTCAGGGCCACGTCGGTCTGAAGGTAGTCCTCTAGAGCCCGTCGCACGGCAGCGGAGTTGCTGGTATCGACAGACGTGCTGCTGAAGTCCGGGACGGCATTGAATACCGCATACGCCAGTTGGTGAGTCAGGCTGGTTGCGGTTTCGTTCGCGTTGGTGATCCGCAGCCGAAGAATCTGAGAGATGTAGAGGTAGGAAAACGCGGTAACCATCGCCGTCACCATAAGAGTGATGACCAGCACGATGATGGTCTTTCGTCGCAGCATGGTGGGAAAAGAAAACGGACGGCTCGTCAGCGGCTGAAAAAGCTCGATCGACGACAGCGGGAGAGGGTGCTAACTACTGGGAACCTCCTCCTTGCTGGGCACCACCTCTGCGCCTGCGCTGCCGTATTCCTTGAGTTTGTTGTGCAGCGTTTTCAGACTGATACCGAGGATTTCCGCGGCCCGTGTCTTATTGTTGCTGGTCGCCTCCAGAGTCTTCAAGATCAGCATTTTCTCCGCTTCTTCCACGGTCGTCCCCACTCCCAGACGAACCGCATCGGGATCGTTGGCCGCAGTGCGCAGTGGAGCTTGGCCGAAACCTGGAGGCAGGTGCTTGGTCTCGACGACTCCGGCATCGCAAACGATGACAGCCCGTTCGAGCGTGTTGCGTAACTCTCGCACATTGCCGGGCCACGAATAATTGCTGAACTGGTTCAGCACGGCTTCGCTCACGGCCGCCACTTTGCGGCCATGTTTGCTGCTCATTTCGGCCAGCAACAATTGCACGAGGGCAGGGATGTCTTCCTTGTGCTCGCGCAGAGGAGGCATATGGATGTTGAATACGTTGAGGCGATAATAGAGATCGCTGCGCAATTCGCCGTGGGCGACCGCTTCGTCGGGGACCTTGTTGGTAGCCGCGAGCACCCGCACATCGACCGAGGTCTCAACCTTGCTGCCCAGTCGCCGCAGTTTCCGGTCTTCGAGGACCCTTAATAATTTGGCTTGTGTTCCCACCGGCATCTCCCCGATTTCATCCAGAAGGAGCGTGCCGCCTTCCGCAAGCTCGAAGCAGCCGGTTCGGCGTTCCAGAGCGCCTGTGAACGACCCTTTTTCGTGTCCAAAGATTTCGCTCTCCATCAAAGTCTCGGGAATGGCTGCACAGTTGATTGCGACAAAAGGGCGATCCTTTCGCGGACTCAGTTCGTGAATCGTTCGTGCCACGAGCTCTTTCCCAGTGCCGCTGGCACCTGTGATCAGAACCGATGCTGTGCTGGGCGCGACCATCTCAATGAGCCGGAAGATTTCCTGCATTTTTCGCGAAGAGCCGTTGAGTCGTCCCAGCGAACCCGCGTCCCTTAGCCTGCGGCGAGTCGCTTCGAGCTCGGCGCGCGTGCCGAGGAGAGCGGAGGCGTTCCCCAGCATCGTTCGCAGGCGGTTGGTGTCGATGGGTTTTGTGATGTAGTCGTATGCGCCCATCCGCATGGCTTGTACTGCGCTGTCGATGGTTCCCTGGGCTGTCACCAGGATGACGGCAATGGTCGTAGCCTGTTCGGCAAGATGCCCGAGCAGTTCGATTCCGCCCATGCGGGGCATCTTCATGTCGGTGATGACGATCGACGGCGACCACTGTGTGGCTTTATCCAAGCCTTCGGCGCCGTCCCGGGCCGTCTCCACGCGAAATCCCCAGGAAGACACGAGTTCGGCCAGGCCGGATCGTTCGTTCTCTTCATCCTCGACTATCAGTATTTTTTCGTGGCTCATCGGGTCGTTCTTACTCTACCTGCTCGGTTCGTCCCGTTTCGTCCAAATTCGGGATCGAACTTCTTAAATCGCCAAGCTCTCACGATACGCGGCTACCTTCGCAACCGGCAAGGTCTGGAAGGCCGACCCCAAGACAGGCGTCGAGAATGTCACTTTGAGACGAAATCCTCGTGTGGGGTTGGCCGCAAACGGGCAATGCCTTGAGTCTACGCTTTCGCTTTAAGCTGCGGTACGGTAGAATTTACAGTTTCCAGAAGCCGGGCCTCGTCGTATACCCATATTGCTATACCTTTCCCCGTAGAGTCTGACCGTACAAGACACCCGGGGACCAGCACATCCATGGAGGATTCGATGATATTGAATAACACCCCACGCGCAAGCCGCCTTTTCATAGCTGGCGTGTCCGCCGTGATTGCAGTGGTCTTGATTTCTTCGTCCGCGTTCGCTCAGAGCGACTCCACCCCCAAGTGGGATGCGTTTGTGGGATATCAGTATCTCTATCCCGGTGGTACCGTTCCGGCACCTGGTGGTGATCCCAACGATCCGACACCCTTTAAGCTTCCAGGAATGGCCAAAGGGATCGGGGGCGCTTTCACCTACAACTTCGCGCCGCATTTCGGTTTGGAGAGCGACTTCGGCTACAACCGGGATACAGGTTCAGGCTCGTCCGAATGGACCGCTGGAGCGGGACCCAGGTTTATCGTACGAACCGAGGGGCTTGCGCTCTTTATCCACGCCTTGGGTACCTTCAATCGCGTGACCTACAACAACGGATTCATCACGAGTAATGGTGTTGGCGTCATTCTAGGCGGCGGCATGGACGTGCCTTTCACCAAGAATTTTTCATGGCGTGTGTTCGGAGCTGATTACGTCTGGGCGCTGCACAACTTCGCGAACTATGCCGCGCCTGAATTTCCCAATGTTCGGCGTCCTCAATTCGAGGGCGCGAGGTTGCGAACCGGTGTCGTGATGAACTGGGGAGGAGCGCCAGAGTTGGTTCCGGCGGCTGCCTGCTCGGTACAACCGACCGAAGTGCTGGTGGGCGAACCGATCGCCGCTACCGTCACGGCCAGCAATTTCAATCCGAAACACACTGTCACTTACAGCTGGAGCGGCAATGGCGGCACGGTGACCGGAAAAGACACCGCTGCCAGCATTGATACGAACGGAGCCGCTCCGGGCAACTATACGATCACCGCGCACGTGACCGACGCGAGAGCCAAGAAGAACAACGAAGCGAGCTGCTCGGCAAATTACACCGTGAAGCCGTTGCCTCCGAAGAATCCCCCGACCATGAGCTGTTCGGCCAGTCCGTCAAGTGTTGTGATCGGCGGTTCCGTTAGCTTAACCTGCACTTGCACCAGTCCCGATGGCGTCCCGGTTTCCGTTGCGAGCTGGACTTCCACGGGTGGCTCCGTGTCAGGAAGCGGAGGTACGGCAACCCTGAGCACTGCAGGAGCCTCGGCGGGTTCTGCAACCGTCGGCGCGACCTGTACCGACTCACGTGGTTTGACTGGACAGGCGTCGACGCAGGTCACGCTGGAAAATCCGCCGGTCGACAACAAGCTGGAAACTCGGCTGGCACTCCACAGCATTTACTTTATTGTGAACCAGCCACGGCCGAACGATCCTAAGGGTGGTCTCTTGGGGAGCCAACAGCAGACCCTGACGGTGCTGGCTGCTGACTTCAAGAACTATCTCCAAAACAAACCCGAGGCGCATTTGATCCTCGGAGGGCACGCAGACCACCGCGGCACTCCGGAATACAATCATGCGCTGTCCTTGCGTCGTGTTGACAGTGTTAAGGCGTTCCTGGTGGCACAGGGCGTCCCTGCAGACAACATCGACGTCAAGGCGTTTGGTGAGGAAGAGAACCTAACCACTGAGCAGGTACAGACGGCAGTGGACGGTAACCCCGACCTGAGCTCGGAAGAGCGGGCTCGGATCCTCAAGAACATTAACGTCGTCAGGATGGCGAGCAATCGCCGTGTTGACATCACACTGAGCACGACGGGCCAGTCTTCGAACCCCGTATTCCCCTTCAACTCAACCGATGCCTTGACGCTGATCGGTGGTCGAGAAGGTGCCAAGAAGACAACCGCGAAGCCAGCCCCCAAGAAACCGGTGGCGAAGCCGTAACCTGGGCGAGTCTGGATTTAGCGAAAACTGACATGGAGGGCGGCTTGCCGCCCTCCATTTTTTTGTACCGTTCCTGCTGGCTCGCGTCTGCCGCTCCCAACAAGGGGTGCGCTCCCCGACTGCGATCGACCACCTGTCGATATTCAGGTAATATTGCAAGGTAAGCTTGCAAGATTACCTGTTATTCTGTAAGATGAGAACTGAAATGCCCCGAAAGACACTGGAAACCGCCACCGTTGATTTCACCCAATCCATCGGGCTACTAGTGCGCCGCGTCCGCGCAGCGGCGGCTTCGCATGACCTTTCATTGACCGAAGCAGCCGTGATGTCGCGCCTCGCCAATGGCGGGCCAGCAACGACCGCCGATCTGGCGCGCGCGGAGGGCATGAAACCTCAGTCGATGGGAACCACCATCGCGGCGCTTGAAGAAATGGGAATGGTCGAGCGCAAGCCGCATCCCACCGATGGCCGCCAGGTGAATATTGAGCTGACCGCCAAGGGTGCCGGCGTGCGGAAGAGTGCCAAGGATGCAAAACGGACGTGGCTGGCGCAGGCGATCGCCGGGCTCAACGAACAGGATCGTGAAACGCTGTTCGAGGCCGGCGAGATTATCAAGCGTCTGGCGGAAAATGACCAGAAATGATGGATAAGTGCCGCTTATGAACAAGCCCGCAACCCATGCGGATCGCCGGAACAACCCTCTCCCGGGAAGTTCAATGGCACACGCATGGCGGGCGCTGCGGCACCGCAACTTCAAGCTCTTCTTCTTCGGACAAGGCATTTCCGTGATCGGCACCTGGATGACTCGGCTGGCGACGAGTTGGCTCGTCTATCGCCTTACGCATTCAGCGTTGCTGCTCGGTGTTGTTAGCTTTGCCGGACAGATTGTTGCATTCGCGGTGGGACCGTTCGCCGGCGTTTTCGTCGAGCGCCTCAATCGCCGCAAACTGCTGGTGTGGACCCAGGCCGCTGCTGCGGTGCAGTCACTTGCTTTGGCGGCGCTCACCCTTGCGCACCTGATCACGCTCTGGGAGATCATTGCCCTCATCGCGTTCCAGGGTCTGATCAATGCGTTCGACATGCCAGGACGTCAGTCTTTCCTAGTACAGATGGTTGAGGATGGTGACGACCTTAGCAACGCCATCGCGATTAATTCCTCGATGGCAAACGGAGCGCGGCTCATCGGGCCAGCCATTGCCGGCCTGGTGATTGCAGCGGTGGGAGAAGGCTGGTGCTTCCTCATCGACGGTCTCAGTTACTTTGCCGTAATCGCATCCTTGCTCCTAATGCGCATCCGGCCCAAGGGTCCAGACATTCGCCGCCACGCGCACGGCATGTTCGAGCAAATGCGCGAGGGGTGGGACTATGTTCGCACCTTTCGTCCCGTCCGGACGATCCTTCTGATGTTCGCGCTATTGAGCCTCATGGGTTGGCCGTATTCGGTTCTATTGCCCATCTTTGCCGGTCAGGTGCTGCACGGCGGTCCGCATACTCTTGGCTGGCTAACCGGTGCGTCAGGGATTGGAGCGCTGGCTTCGGGCATTTCCCTTACAGTTCGCAAGTCGGTTGTCGGATTGGCACGCATGCTTCAGATCGCAGGCGCCTTGCTGGGAGGCGCATTAATCCTCTTCGGCCTGTCGCACACGCTGTGGCTGTCGCTCGGGCTGATGGTCTTCGTTGGCTTCGGTTTAATGCAGGGCGCGGCGGTCAGCAACACGATTATCCAGTCGCTCGTTCCCGAGGATAAGCGCGCCCGCGTGATGGGTTACTACACGATGGCATTTTTCGGCTCGGCTCCCTTCGGCAGTTTGCTCGCCGGCGCTCTGGCGCACAGGATCGGGGCGCCCCACACCGTCATTATCACTGGGACATGCTGTGTCGCGGGTTCTCTCTGGTTCACGCTCAATCTGCCGAAACTCGACGCGGTCATACGGCCGATCTACCAGAAGATGGGGCTGCTGCCCGGCGACATCGAGCTGATCACCGATGCTCAGGAATCGCTAGTATGAACTTCTTAACCGTCCCAACCGAAAGGAAAAGCCACCGTGAACTGGTATGAGTACCTTGCGTGTTTTTTCGCGGGCATGTTTCTTGCGAACGTCGTACCTCATTTTGTCCATGGTATTTCCGGCGACCGTTTTCCGACGCCGTTCGCTCACCCTCCCGGAAAGGGATTGTCATCGCCAACGGTAAACGTGGTCTGGGCGCTATTGAATTTGGTCGCGGGCTACATCCTGTGCCGGGCCGGCAGGATGGCGAGTGGAGGCACTCTGGCGCTTGTCGCTTGCTTTGCGGGCATCGTTGTCATCAGCACGATGTCGAGCGTTTTGTTTGCGGCGAAACATGCAAATTAAGGTCCGGCGCGAAGACCAAAATGATTCGCCGTACTCGGAGCGGAAAGGAAAAACATGCCTCTCACAGTCCTCGATACCAACGCTGCCTTAATCGTGATTGACCTCCAAAAAGGAATCGTCGGGTTGCCCACCATGCACCCGGCCGGCGAGATCATCGGACGAGCCGCGCAATTGGCGCGCGCTTTCCGCGAGCGAGGCCTGCCGGTCGTTCTGGTCAACGTGACGGGCGCCGCACCGGGCCGCACCGAAGCCGGGCCCCGCAAGTTCTCGTTCTCAGCCGATTGGACTGAACTTGTCCCCGGCTTGGAGCAGCAACCCGGCGATCACCTGGTTACAAAGCAACGCGTGGGTGCATTCGTCGGTACATCTCTCGATGATTTTTTACGCCAGAGCGG
The DNA here is from genome assembly GCA_963844525.1 of uncultured Acidobacteriaceae bacterium. GTDB lineage: Bacteria > Acidobacteriota > Terriglobia > Terriglobales > Acidobacteriaceae > Sulfotelmatobacter. Next base: position 438,617 of record CAWJOM010000004.1, read on the forward strand.
CGTAACCCAAGTCTTCCTGACGGGCATCTCGACTAGTGCCGGCGTGGAATCGACGGCACGCAGCGCCTACGATCTCGGCTACAACGTGGTGCTGGTTGTGGATGCGATGACGGACCGGGATCCCGAAGCGCACAATCATAGCGTCGAGAAGATTTTTCCCCGAATCGGTGAAACAGAGACTACGGCGAACGTGCTGGAGCGATTCCGCCGAGGCTGAGCACATTCGCGATTGGACGGCTGGAATTTGTTCCGGGTGTGAACCAAACGCTCTCCGAAGAAGAATCTACACGGCCTACCCTAAAGTGCCATCGCCAACTGATTGATTTAGTGAGACTGTATCTGGCATTCAGGTTGCCACTTCCTTGTCGGACGAATGCGGGCGAGGATGAGTCTAATGAGGCAGTTGCGCGGACCCCACGGTCTGAAAATGTGGCCGATATTGCTGGCCCTGGTCTGGGCAGCGGGCTGCGCCCGCCCGACCGGGCTGCAAAGCGACGAAGGTGCCGATCGCTCAGACCAGCATCAAGTTCCCTTTCACGACGGGGACCGGGCAGGTTCGGCCGGTCCGGGCGAGACACAACCGACTCCGGACCATTCTTCAAATCCAGATGCCGGACTCCCTTTCCACAACTCGCAAAATTTGCCCGCGGGTACGCTGCTGACGGTCCGCCTGAAGCACCCGATATCGACCGAAAGCCCAGGCAACGACGGAACTTTCGAGGCAATCGTCGACGAGCCTGTAGTGGTCGAGGGAAACCGATTGGTGCCGCGCGGCGCCACGGTCTCCGGCCGCGTGGAGTCCACTCGATCTTCGAATCTGAAGCGCAATCTTGGTTATGTCCGGCTGGCTCTTGATTCGATTCACCTCTCAGGGGGGATCCTCCCAATTCAAACGTCTAGCCTCTTCGTCCGGGGAAATTCCGGCGATGCGGCTGTTCCGCAACGCGGCGTTCCCCCGAGCGATATTCCACAAAACAATGCCCCCACGTTGATTCATGTCGAAAAAGGACGGCGGCTTACCTTCCGTCTGACCGAGCCGGCATACGTCTCCGCCAGCCAGAGGACTAGATTCGATCGTTAATACGGAGCTGCCCGGTTTTCCACAGAAAGATTTCCCGTCTTGGTGACATCTGCCCTTTCGCACCTACATCTCCCGTTCCTATAGTGGGGTCGAAACATAAATCGGTCGGGACAGAACGCGATCTCAGATTCCCATTTTGGGAAGACGAAGGTCGCGGGCGTCGGGATTCCAGGTTCCTTCCGGGAATAAACCCGCGCAAAGTAGGGGTATGAATGCTGCTGTAGGAATCACGTCGACGCCGAAAGATTCGAGAACGGAACTCTATCCTCTTTTCGAGAATGCCCCGTTCGCCTGGGCAGACTGCCAAATCGACGGCCAAGTCACTGCTTTAAGTCCTGCTCTGAAGCGAAGGCTTAGCCGAGAGTGCGGAGTATCCCCGCCGATTCGCTTTGGGGACCTCGTTCAGCCCAAAGATTCTGATGAGGCGGAACGATTGCTTGGCGATCTTTTTGGACGTCAACTCGAAAACTTTCAGATCGAATCCCAAACCACGGACGCTTCGAGGTCGGTGAGGTGGACAGTGTGGCGGGTGGCGGGTGCAAACGGTCATGCCGACTCTGCGCTGGCGATGGAGGAAGATCTTTCCCGGAACCACGAAGCTGACCAGCGCCTGCGGCAGGCCGAACGACTGGAAGCCGTCGGCCGCCTGGCCGGAGGCGTTGCACACGACTTCAACAATTTGCTGACCGGTGTTCTGTTGTACTGCGACCTGCTTCTGGCGCACATCGAGCCATGTCATCGAGTCCGAAAATATGCAGAGGAAATCCGGAAAGCCGGCATGCAGGCGACGGGCCTGGTGCGCCAACTGCTCGCGGTTGCACGGCCGACCAACTCCCAACCCCGCCTGCTGTCCCTCAACGAGATCGCAGAGGGCATGCGCAACCTACTTGTTCGCTTGATCGGGGAGAACATCGAATTGAGAATCCAACTTGATCCCAATCTGGGGTTGATCAAGATGGATCCCACGCAATGCCAGCAGATTCTGCTGAACCTTGCTCTCAACGCCCGCGACGCGATGCCGGGCGGTGGCCAGATCACCATCGAAACCAGCAACTGCAAAGTGCAGATTCTGCCGGAGCCTCGGTCCGAAGCGGCCAGCGCCCCTTCACTGCCCTGCGCACTCTTCGTCGTCGCCGACAATGGCGAAGGAATGGATGAGGTTACGCGGGCTCACGTGTTCGAAGCCTTCTTCACCACCAAGGCAGCCAAAGGCACGGGGCTGGGACTGGCCACCGTTCACGACATTGTGACCAGCAACGGAGGGTTGATCCACGTCGATAGTGCACTGCAACGCGGCACCCGCGTGAGCGTGCTCTTGCCGCTGGTTCCGCTATCAACTCCAGATTTCGGAGAAACCCCAGACTTTCATCCCGAGACGAACCGGGCAGTATTGATACCTAAATTAAGAGAAGAGGAACGAACGCCATGACGTCAGCAGCTTTGAGTCCAGTGACGGCCACCCCGCAAATCGAAGCCGCCAATTTTCTGAACCTTTTGATTGTGGATGATGAACGATCCATTCGTGAAGCCTGCCGGGAAGTAGCGCAATCGCTGGGATACACGGCTTACGTGGCCGATTCCGCCGAGCAGGCGTACCGCTTCCTGGAGACTCAGTCTTTCGACGCGGTCTTGCTCGATCTGCGTTTGCCCGGGGCCGGTGGCCTGGACGCGCTGCGGCGCATCAA
>CAWJOM010000005.1:0-748993 GCA_963844525.1 uncultured Acidobacteriaceae bacterium
TTCTAGCAAGAACGATTTAGTTGCCACCGAGGAAGCCGCATGCGAGAGGGGTTCCGCCGGCAGCTTCTGAGTTGAGCGAAAGTCTTGCCTTTGCAGTGTGGGAATGCAGTTCAAAAATTTGCCTGAGGAGTTCGGCATGCGAATGGGGAAGCAGTCACGCCTTTGTGGGAAGGCGCCGTGGGCGAAGCATTTCCTGACCACGGCTTTGGTTCTGGTCTTCCTGGTCCTGAGCAGCAGCCAAAAAGCGAATGCCATTCCGGCTTTCGCCAGCAAATATGGCCTGCGATGTTCGGCTTGTCATGAATCCTGGCCAATGTTGAATTTCTTCGGCCAAAAATTCAAAGACAACGGCTACCAACTCATGAATGACCGGGATGCACCGATCTGGCAGAATCCGGGATACTGGCCAATCACCTTCCGCATCATTCCGATCTGGCACCGCGTGAGCACCGATAAGGTCGCAGGTCGATCGGGTGGCGGGACCAGCAAGGTAACCAGGGTTACCTCCAACGGTTTTGACCTCAGCGGGTTGGACTTCCACACGGGCGGCACACTCGAAAAGAACATTTCCTTCTATGTGCTCCCTTCATCCGACGCCACCGCCTCCTTCCACTTCGAGACCGTGATGGCACGGATCGACAATATCGGCGGAAGCACCTGGTTGAACGTCAAACTGGGCAAGTTCGAACTGGATAACCTGCTTTCGGAAAAGCGCATTCTGACGCTTACTGGAAATGGGGGCATTTACCAGCTCTATCACTTCATCCCTGCGGGCGATGGCAACATCTTTGGCCAGATGGGCGACAACCAACTTGGTGTGGAGGTAATGGGGCACTCGTTCAATGATCGGACGCGATACTCTGCGTCATTGCTCAGCTCGAACGACGGCAGCCGGGCTTGCCATACGGTTCCAGTTCTTATTCCGGATTCTTCACGCCAGTCAGGCGTTCGATGCCGGAAAGCTGGGAGTAGAACGCTCGGCGTTCTACGCGATGTTCGGTGAGCGCACCGACAGTTGCTACCTACGGCGCAAGGTGCCGCTCCACTGGTGGGTCGGGCGGCTCAGCAACAAGACGTATAGTCGCTAAGGCTTCGTCGGACAGTTCTACTTTGGCCAGCATGTCGATTTGCCAGGTGGTAACCCAGCACGGTCAGGATAGCGCCTGGTTCGGCCAGGGATATGGTGACTTGCCGGATCGGCAGTCCCGGTAGCAACAACAATACTCCATGGTCAGCACCTTACCGGTCGGATCCGCAACACCGACATGGAATGGCGTACGGTCGAAGCCGCACTACGTGTACAGCCCGCAACTGATCTTCATCGGTCGCTATGAAACGGTCCGAATGTCGCAGCAGGCGAATGGGCAGATAACCGTCGTCGCAAGATCCTTCCGCTTCGAATCTGGGCAACATCTCAACCTACACCGTCGGCATTTCGCTACAACCCGTTCATGACCAGCCGGGCAGGTTTCGCCTAGCACGACGAGTACAACTGGTTTCATCAGGACGGAACATCGCCTGTTGGTCTGAACACGAGCAACGTGACCACCAGTGAATTGCTGCCCGGATTTGATTTTGACTTCTAACTAGAATGAATCCGCGGGCGAAACAAGTTCGCCAGCTTCGAATTCGGTATAAGGATGCCAATGAATAACTTGAAGCGAGTGCATTTTTTCAGCGCGATTCTGAGTTTCGTTCTCGCGGTCGGTTTCACCGCAGCCCAGGCGCAGGACGCGCCCGATGTGGGACCCCATCCGCCACAACCCGTGAAGCCGATGGAGAGCCACATCGGCAACGTGACCGGCCATTCCGCAGAAGCCAAGATGGACTATCGGAGATACTGCGCCGGCTGTCACGGCGACTTGGGCGATGGTAACGGCGAGAACGCGGTGTGGCTTGATCCCAAACCACGAAACTTTACCCTCGCGACCTTCAAATGCCGTTCGACTTTGACCGGCACTCTGCCCACCGACGAGGATCTCTACAACACGATCGCGCGAGGATTGACCAACTCCAATATGCCGATCTGGAATACGTTCACCAAGCAGCAACGCGCGGATTTGGTGGCGTACATCAAGACGTTCTCGCCGCGGTGGGAAAAGGAAAAAGCGGGAGAGCCGATCAAGATTCCGGCTGAGCCTCCAGTCACGATTGAGAGCATTGCGCACGGTAAGGCTCTCTTCACCAAACTGGAGTGCTGGAAGTGCCACGGACCCCAGGGCAAGGGCGATGGCCCCTCCGCCGCAACTCTTACCGACAGCCAGGATCAGCCCATTCGTCCGTATAATTTTGCGGGTGGTGGGGACGACTCCCGCTTTAAATGTGGCTCGACGAATGCGGATATCTATAAGATTTTCATCACGGGTGTGGACGGAACTCCCATGCCGTCATTCGCGGACGTAATCACTCCCAACGATGCGTGGGATCTGGTGCACTTCCTGCGCACGCTGCAGGTGAAGCGTCACAGCAAAGAGAACGATGTGCTGAAAGCGGCGGGCGGGACGATTCCGCCGTACGTCGAGAAGCCGGCCGCAGCCCCCGGAAGCCAGTCCGAGAACCGGCCCGCAGCGCCATCCGGTCAGTCCGAGATTCGGGCTGCAGGTGGCGGAAACTAGAACCCGATTTTTCCCAGCTAGGAGGCACGTGGAATGAACGCTCGACGGTTGTTAGTAGTAGTACTAGGCGCTGTAGTTGCGCCTGCGCTGATGTTCGGCGGCACGATCAGCGGGAAGGTAACGTACACCGGCACGCCGGTGAAGCAGAAGCCAATCGATATGTCGAAGGAACCGAGTTGCGCCAAGCAGCACAACCCTCCGGTGACCACTGAGACGGTAGTGACCGGGGCCAACAACACTCTGGAGAACGTTGTGGTCTACATTTCGGCGGGTGGCGATGACGCCAACGCACCTGCTCAGGCCGTGACGTTCACGCAGAAGGGCTGCCAGTACTTGCCGCACGTGATCGCTCTACATACGGGTCAGGAATTGCAAGTGATCAATTCCGATCAGACTTCGCACAATATCCACCCGCTGGCGAAGGTCAACCGGGAATGGAACAAGTCGCAGCCGCCGGGTTCGCCTCCGATTCAGGAGAAGTTTGATTCCCCGGAATTTATTTCGGTGAAGTGCAACATCCATCCCTGGATGCACGGTTGGTTCGCCGTCTTGAAGACTAACCACTACTCGATCAGCGGGGATAATGGCGGCTTTTCGCTGCCGAATCTCCCTCCGGGCAAATACACCGTCACGGCGTGGCATGAGGACTACGGAACTCAAACCCAGGACGTGACGATCACGGGCAGCGAGACGAAGTCGATCGACTTCAGCTTCAAAGCCAAAGCCTACTAGCGATCACTTAATCTTGTCTTCGTTTTGCGGGGCCGGCGCGCAGCGTGCCGGCCTCGGTTACCTACATTCGGAGTCCCGGCGATCCGGGTAAATGCGAGGGAACATGGGCGGCAAGCTATTCGCAGTGATTGTGATCGTGATTGCGTTGGCCTCGGCGGTTCCCATCATCACCCATACGTTTATGGGCGCCTCGGTGCAGTTGCCCGAGGACATCTCGACCCATGGAGCCGAGATCGACAAGCAACTCGACGAAACCATGGTTGAGGCCGGTCTGTCGTTTCTTGCCGCGCAACTGGTTCTGGGTTTCTTCGTGTGGCAGTTCGGCGGACGCAAGAATGGGCCGCTGAAGAACTTCCCGGGAGGAGCCAAATACCTGGTGATCGCCGCTGTGCTGCTCGTAGGCGCGGAAGCAATTGCTCTGGGCGCGCTCGGAACCAAGGCGTGGGGGAAGGTCTATTTTGAGCCGGCATCGGCTGATGCGCTCCCCATCCAGGTACAAGCTGGACAGTTTGCCTTTTATTTCCGCTATGCCGGGCCGGATGGAAAGTTCGGAGGTCTCCATCCCGAAAAGATCGACGAAGGCAACTCGAACTTCTTTGGACTTGATCCGGAGAACGACATCCCTGCTAGAGACGACATCACGTCCGCGGAAATGGTGATTCCGATTAACAAGGAGATTCACCTCATGATGCACGCCAAAGACGTAGGTCACTCGTTTTATGTACGCGAGTTGCGACTTCAACAGGATTTCGTGCCGGGGCTCGATCTCTCACTCCACTTCACGGCCACCAAGGTGGGCAAGTATGAAATCGTCTGCACCCAACTCTGCGGCCTGGGGCACTACAACATGAAGGCATACCTGAACGTGATGTCGCAGGACGATTTCGACAAGTGGTTGAAGGCGCAGTCGAACTAGGAAAGCCGTCGTTGGCGCTCGTCGTTGATCGTTCGCGAACCGGGAAGATGACGCGAGCGGTCGGCGAAAAGATTCGCAGTCAGTGGCCAACGACTCACGACCAACGACTAACGACCAAACGAGGAACGATTCATGTCTGAGGCATCCGCACACGTCGTGCATCACGGACCACCGACAAGCTTTATCCGGAAGCACGTTTTCAGTCTTGACCATAAGGTGATTGGCAAGCAGTACTATGCGCTGGCCCTGGTCGCGGTCTTCACCGGGATGGTGCTGTCGTGGATCATGCGCATTCACCTGGTCTGGCCGACCGCGCCGATTCCCTTGTTGGGCGCGCTTTCCAAAGTAGGTGCGCCGGGCGGCATCGTTACGCCGGAATACTACTTGTCCTTGATGACGATGCACGGAACGCTGATGGTGTTCTTCGTGCTGACGAATGCGCCCTTCGCCGCATTCGGGAACTACTTCCTGCCGATTCAGATCGGGGCGGAAGATATGGCCTTCCCCCGCTTCAACATGATGTCGTTCTGGACGACGTTTATTGCCTTCTGCATTCTGATCGCGGCGTTCTTCGTGCCGGACGGTCCGCCGCTCGCCGGCTGGACCGCCTATGCTCCGCTGAGTGCGGTGGGCAAGGACTCCGGTCCAGGTGAAGGACTCGGACAAACGCTGTGGGGCCTGTCGATTTTCGTGTTCTGCATCGCGTCATTGCTGGGGTCGTTGAACTTCATCGCCACAACCCTCGATCTGCGGACCAAGGGTATGACGCTTGCCCGCATGCCGATCGTCTGCTGGGCGTGGTTTATCACTTCATGTATTGCTCTGCTGGCATTCGCCGTGCTCCTGCCGGCCTGCTTGCTGCTCATCCTGGATCGCGTTGCGGGAACGAGCTTCTTCATTCCCTCTGGACTGAACATCAGCGACCATTTACAACCGCACCAGGGAGGGTCACCGCTGCTCTGGCAGCATCTGTTCTGGTTCTTCGGGCATCCCGAGGTATACATCGCGATTCTGCCCGCGATCGGGATCGTCAGCCACATTCTGATCAACAGCATGCGCAAGCCGATGCTGAGCCACAAGGCGCTCATCTACTGCATGATGGGGATTGGGTTCCTCAGCTACATGGTCTGGGGACATCACATGTTCCTGAGCGGAATGAATCCGTTCTCGGCACTGGTGTTCTCGTTCCCGACACTGATGATCACGATTCCCGCTACCATCATGACGCTGATCTGGCTGGGGAGCTTGTACGGCTCTAACCTGAGGATCAATGCGGCTTCATTGTTCTGCCTTGGATTCATCTCGATGTTCGTCAGCGGCGGAGTCAGCGGATTCTTCCTGGCACAGCCTTCCATCGATATCTATCTCCACGCGACTTACTTTGTCGTTGGTCACTTCCATATGGTGATGGGCGTGGCCGCCATCTTCGGAGTCTTCGCCGGGACGTATTTCTGGTTTCCTAAGATGACGGGGCGGATGATGAGCGAGAGATTGGGCCGCCTGCACTTCTGGCTCACGTTCATCGGGACATATTGCATCTTCATGCCGTTTCACTACCTGGGACTGGCGGGCAACGTTCGTCGCTACTCGGCATTTACCGACGATTTCCTGGTCCCGCTGATGCCCGTGCACAAGTTCATCACCTTTGCTGCTTTGTTCACGGGGGCGGCGCAGCTGATCTTCATATTCAACCTGATCTACAGCCACTCGAAGGGAGCAATGGCGCCGGAGAATCCATGGGAAGCTACCTCGCTCGAGTGGTCGACGCCGTCGTCACCGCCGCCGTTCGATAACTTCGGAGGTGTGCATCCGGTGGTTTATCACGATCCTTATCAGTACGGAGTGCAGAGTTCCACAGGCGACTACCTGATGCAGGCCTCGCCGGAACGTGCGGGAGAAACTCCGTAACGGAACCAGACCGAAGAACAGAACTAGGGGCGAGAAACGGGGCAATATGGCAACCACACTTCCACCACCGCAAGTTGAAGTCGAGCGAAAGTCGCGTCCGCACAATGTAGAGGGTGGCGGGTTTCGCGGACTGGGACCGACTGGCGGCGATTCGAGCGCGGTGAAAGATCCGCGAGGCGAACCAACCCGAACAGGCATCTGGGTCGGGTTGTCAGCCATTGCCATGATGTTCGCAGCCCTGACGAGCGCTCTATACGTTCGTGAGGGCTCTGCGGCTACCGACTGGCACCACATCGTTCTCCCTTCAATTCTTTGGTTGAACACCCTGGCGTTGATTGCAAGCAGCATGGCGCTGGAAGTCGCGCGGCATCGAGTGGCAGCGTTTATGCGCGGGCAGGACAGCAGTCGGTCCGGCGCCACGCTCTGGTTGAACACCACGATGTTGCTTGGTCTGGTTTTTGTCGTGGGGCAGTATCTCGCATGGCTCAAGCTGCGGTCGCAGGGACTGTACCTTCCAACCAACCCCAATAGCTCCTTCTTTTATGTGTTCACGGGCGTGCATGCCATTCATGTGCTTGGCGGCTTGGGCGGGCTGACCCGGGTCATCGTGAAATTTCGCAGCGCATCGCATCCCCTGCGCCGGAGCACAATCGACGCCACGTCGTACTACTGGCATTTCATGGGGATGCTGTGGATCTACCTGCTATTCGTTCTGTGGGTGAAGCTGTAGGGCAATTTCAACGGAGGCATTGTGAGCGAAGCCAATCTGACCATGGGGCATGGCGCAGGAGTGATGGAAGAACGCCCGTTTGCCATTCCCTCGAAAAAGCTGGTGATGTGGCTGTTCATTATCTCCGACGCATGCACGTTCGGGGCGATGCTGTTTGCCTACGGTTATCTGCGGAATGCCTCCCCTGACTGGCCGCACCGCTTTCAGACGGCGAGCATCGTCAACGTGGCCATCATGACGTTCATCCTGGTCACCAGTAGTTTGACCATGCTGGTCGGCACCCGTGCCGCCAAGGCGGGCGACAAGACTGGGGCTCTTCGCTTCACCTCTATCACAGTCGTTCTCGGACTGATCTTTGCGGCGCTGCACTTGCGCGAATGGTCGAGCATGATCCATGAAGGCGTGAGCCTCTTCCATAACGAATGGGGTGCGCCGTTGTTCGGCGCGACGTTCTTCGGCATTACCGGCCTTCACCTGGCGCACGTGATCAGCGGCGCCATCGCTTTGACCGTTGTAGCTCTGGGCTATAGACGTGGTCGCTACAACGCCGACGATATCGAGATCTGGTCGCTGTACTGGCACTTTGTCGATCTGGTGTGGATGTTTGTCGTCCCCATGATCTATCTGTTGAATGTGGCGCAATAGCCTGCAAACCTGAAGGAGAACGCTGATGAGCGCAGAAGGCAGCTTGAAGAATGATCTGATGATATATGGGGGAATCCTCCTGCTCGCCGGGGTGCAGATCTTCATGGCTTATCACAGCCCGGGCGTCATTCGGATGCTCGTAATCGCGGCGATTCAGGCGTTCCTCGCCGTAATGTATTTCATGCACCTGCGAGATGAGCAGCCCACGCTGCGGCTGGCTTTGATACCGGCTACACTGTTTGTGCTGGTAATGATGAATATGGTCTGGGCTGACAGTTTCAGACTGATCCAGTTCAGATCGTTTCCGAAATAGAGGAGGCGCGCGTGGCTTATTTTCGAGGATTACGGCTCTCCTGCCGGGCCAAGGTGGCTCTGACCGCGGCTTTGGTGTTGGCGGCGAACGCGGCCGGCTACGCCCAGAGCTGTGCGCTCTGCTATACGCAAGCCGCTGGGGCGGGGCACAGATTCATTCAGGGGCTGAGAACGGGCATCCTGGTCCTCATCGTGCCTCCAATGTTTATGTCGGTGGGAATAACCGTCCTCGCGTACAAAAAACGGAACCGCACGAACGAAAACAAGGAATCGGACAAGTCGGACAACGACTGGTAGAAGCTCTGGTTACGCAAGCGTATCTACTCTGTCGCCTAGCTGATGCAAAACAACCCTCCAGCATTCCTCTTCCCCGTGGCATAATCTTCGGCAAGTCTCCGAAGCAGGTGCCAACCGATGCGTTCAGTCCTGACCGCCGTTCTCAGTCTGTTGTTTTGCCTCGTGGGCTCGAGTTCGCTTTGTGTCGCTGCGGCTGCAAGCTCGAAGCCGTTGCAGATTTATTTCATCGACGTGGAGGGTGGACAGGCCACTCTGGTCGTGACCCCTTTGGGGGAGTCGCTTCTGATCGATACCGGCTGGCCCGGATATGAAGGCCGCGACGCCGACCGGATCGTGGCCGCCGCTCACCAGGCAGGCATCAAGCAGCTCGATTACGTGCTGATCACCCACTTTCATCGCGACCATGTTGGCGGCGTTCCACAATTGGTTGACGGAATAAAGGTCGGCACGTTTGTCGACCACGGGCCGAACCAGGAAGACTCCGAAGTGACGCGCACCGACTACGCCGCCTATGAGAAGGCGATCGCGGGTCATGCGCACGTCGTCGTCAAGCCGGGATGGGGACTTCCCGTCAAAGGTCTCGAAGTGCACGTGCTGGCCGCAGCCGGAGATCACATTACGAGCCCGTTGCCTGGAGCAGGAGAAGCCAATTCCTACTGCGGTTCCGAACCGGCCGCCGCAGCCGACAGCACTGAAAATGCCCGTTCCGTGGGGCTTCTGATCACTTACGGGCACTTTCGCTTCCTCGATCTAGGCGACCTTACCAAGAAGAAGGAGCTCGAGATCGCCTGTCCTAACAACTTGATCGGGACCGTTGATCTGTTCCTCGTGACGCATCATGGAGCGGACTTGTCGAATCCGAAGGCACTCGTATGGGCCTTGCATCCGCGCGTAGCCGTGATCGACAACGGTCCTCGCAAGGGATCGAGTCCAGCGGCATGGCAGATCGTCCACGATTCTCCGGGGCTCGAAGACTTGTGGCAGCTGCACTACGCAGCCGAATCGGACAAAGACCACAATGTGGATAGCGAACGGATCGCAAATGTGAAGGAAAATTGCGAAGGGAAGTATCTCAAGGTGGAAGCACAAAGCGACGGCACCTTCACAGTAACGAACCTCCGAACCGGCGTGCAGAAGACATACGCGAAGAAGTAAGACTTCTGTAGCGCCGCCGTCTCTTCGGCTTCGCTCAGGGCAAGCTCGGCGGCTGTCGCGGGGGCGTCGCGCCCGCGCTTCCAACGCCAAGAATGTCGTGTCAAGTTTCACGGCAGGCCTCGCGAGCGCGCAATCGCGGCGATGCGATACGAAAGCGCTCGACTTGCGTTTAGAATCCGTACCCATGATCGTGATCGTGATGGGAGTAACCGGAGCCGGCAAGACGACGATCGGCCGCCTTCTGGCTGAACAGTCGGGTTGGGGATTCGCTGACGCAGACGACTTCCATCCGCCCGCAAACGTGGAGAAGATGCGGCAGGGAATCGCGCTCAACGACGACGACCGGAAGCCGTGGCTGGCACTCCTTCACAACGAGATCGCCCATTGGATCTCCGAGCGGCGCAACGTCGTATTAGCCTGTTCGGCTCTGAAACGCAACTATAGAGAGGAACTCGCAGCGGGACCCGAAGTCCGCTTTGTGTATCTGAAAGGAAGTGAGGATTTGATCGCAGACCGCCTGCGCTCGCGGCATGGACACTTTGCTGGCGAACAAATTCTGGCCGGGCAGTTCGCTGACCTGGAGGAACCCGAGAATGCGCTGATGGTCGAAATCGCGTCAGCTCCCGAACGAATCGTCGAACAGATTCGAAAAAAGCTTATCTTAGCGTAGAATCCTCGCACCACCGAACTCCGCGCCGCCTGGCTCGAACTTGGAAACCGCCCCCGACCGCCTCGAATCCGATGTCATCTCCCGGCTGATGTGGCGGCTCATGCCGTTTCTCTTCCTTCTTTATATAGTCGCTTACCTCGACCGTATCAATGTGAGCTTTGCCGTCCTGCAGATGCGCGGTCAGCTTGGCCTGAGCGATCGCGTCATCGGACGCGCACAGGGAATGTTTTTCGCCGGCTACTTCTTCTTTCAGCTTCCCAGCAATTTGGTGCTGGAGAAGTTCGGCGTACGGCGATGGATTGCAGGCCTGATGGCGACCTGGGGAGTGATTTCTTGCCTGATGATCCTGATTCGCGGGCCCGTTAGCTTTTATGCTCTGCGCTTCCTGCTGGGCGCCGCCGAGGCAGGATTCTTTCCCGGCATGATTCTCTATATGAAGCGCTGGTTCCCGGCACGCGCCCGGGCTCGCGCCGTGGCCTGGTTCATGACTGCCAATCCTCTGGCGGGCATTATCGGCAGCCCGGTTTCGGGCGCGTTGCTCGGCCTGACCGGCAAAGGACTCTCGGGATGGCAATGGATGTTTCTCCTCGAGGGCGTTCCGGCCATCCTTTTGGGAGCGATCGTTCTTCGGGTGCTCTCGGACCGCCCGGAGGAAGCGCATTGGCTGAAGGGTGAGGAGCGTGCATGGTTGTTGACCAAACTTGCCAGCGAACGACAGGCGGAGTCGGGCCTTAAACAGGGTAGTTTCTGGCAAGTCTTGATTGCTCCTCGAATCTGGATGCTTTCGCTGGTTTACTTCGGCGTGTCTACGACCATGTACGGGGTTACGTTCTGGTTGCCGAGTTTGATCCAATCGTTGTCAGGGTTAGGTAATTTTGAGACGAGCCTGGTGGCCATTCTTCCGTTCGTGGTGGCGACCATCGCGATGGTACTGGTCGGAATTCTGTCCGATCGTTCCGGCGAGAGACGGTGGCACACGGCGGTTCCGGCGTTCTGTGCGGCATTAGCCTTGGTAGCGGCCGCGTACGGCAAGGCTCCGGCGCTCATCATTGCAGGCGTCGGATTCGGAATGGCTGGTGCCGAGGCTATGGTTGGACCCTTCTGGGCGATGGCGACTACTCGCATGGCCGGCCTTCCGGCGGCTGCAGGAATTGCGATGATTAACTCCCTGGCGAACCTGGGAGGATACTTCGGTTCGGACATCATCGGGTTCTTTCGCGCCTCGAATGGCGGGTTTCGCGGCGGGCTGCTGGCGATCGCCGCAACGCTGAGCATCAGCGGTGCATTCGCATTGATCGTGGGGCGTCAGCCACGCGTAAGATCATCAGAACCCGCCTGAACCCACGAAAGAAACAAGGCCTGCCTTCTGCTTCGTTCCATCGCTCGAATTGTTTACAATAGGAACTTCGTCTGACTGCTCGCAAACGGAAGACCCGTCGAGGGATAAACGGTAAATTTGGAATCGACAAATCACAATTCCAGTACGGCCCCCACCGTCTACTGGCGGGTCGAGGGCAGCCTGCTCGACCTGACCGTGGTCGAGCCCGTGGCGTTCTTTACCTGGAATGCCCAGACCTTTGCCGAACGTTTCCGGCGGCGCGGGCTTATCTTCCTGATGGCGCTGCTGCGCCCCTTCCTCTATTCCACCAACCGTAAGTTTGCGACGCGGGCGGTGCATGCCGCCCTGCGCGGGGTGACCCGCGACCGTCTCGACCTGCTCGGTGAGGAGTTTTTCCTGTATAAGCTGAAGCCCCGCCTGAAAGAGCGAGGGGTCCGCAAGGTTCAGGAGTTGATTGAAAGCGGAGCTGAGGTCGTACTGGTCAGCCAGGGGCTGGACCATGTAATGCGTCCGCTGGCTCAGCACCTGGGCGTGAAGCGGATAGTGGCTAACCGCCTGGATTTTCGCGACGGCACGGCAACCGGTAGGCTGCTGGAACCAGTGATTCGTCCGCGAGGGGCGTTCGCGCGTATTCGGGAAGAAAATCCGGATGGGCGCAGAGCTCCCAAGACCCTCGCGCGGCAGTTAGACATTTCAGTGGAAGACTTGCGTGCGGCAGTGATACCCGCCGAGCGACGGCCCATAATGCTGGTCCGGCCCGTTGTGCATTTCGAGGGACACAGGCAAGCCCAGGACTTTTCCGTTCGCAGGGCCTTCTCGGGCAAGCATGTGATGTTGATCGGCGTCACCGGGTTCATTGGCAAAGTCTGGCTGGCAAATACACTGCTGGATTTGCCCGCTGTGAAGAAGATCTATCTGCTGATCCGGCGCCAGAAATCGAATCCGGCGGAACGTCGCTTCGAAAAGATGGTCGAAGAATCGCCCGTATTCGATCCGCTGTTTGAGCGCTATGGGGACCGGCTGCTGGATTTTCTCCACGAAAAAATTGAAGTGATCGAAGGCGACGTTACTCAGCCTGATCTAGGGCTCAGCGGAGACACAGCGCGCCGGCTGCAAAAAAACCTGGACCTCATCATCAACAGTTCAGGCCTGACAGACTTCAATCCCGACCTGCGCGACGCCCTTGCGACCAACACCGATGCCGCACTCAATATTCTTGAGTTCGTCCGGTCGGCGGATCATGCGGGCCTTCTGCATCTATCCACCTGCTATGTGGCCGGCGAGCAGGACGGACGCGTCAGCGAAAAGCTGACACCCAACTACAATCCACGCGCAGTACCCGGGTTCGATGCCGAACAGGAATGGCGCTCGCTCCAGAAGTTTGTGAAGCAGGCCGAGATCCAGGCCGAAAGCGATGAAGTCACCTCGGGGCTGCGGATGCAGGCGCAGTCTAAGGAGCATGCGGCGAAGAACCTGCAGGGCGCCGCGCTTGAGATTCAGATTCGCAAGAACCGCGTCCGCTGGCTCAAGACCTACCTGACTGAGGCCGGCACGCGTCGCGCCAAGGAACTCGGCTGGCCGAATACCTACACTCTGACTAAGAGTCTGGCGGAATCGCTGATCGCGAAGTATGGCGCGGGACTCCCCGTCGCGATCGTGCGCCCGGCGATTGTGGAAACTTCGGTCTCCAAGCCTTTTCTCGGCTGGAATGAAGGCATCAATACTTCTGCGTCCTTGTCCTATTTGCTCGGCACGTATTTCCGGCAGTTGCCTACGAACAAAAGCAAGCGGCTCGACATTGTTCCCGTCGATGCCGTGTGCAGCGGAATGACTTTGATTGCTGCAGCAGTCATGGAGCGTCGGCACGACCCGATGTACCAACTCGCGACTTCAGTGACCAATCCCTGCGATATGGGCCGGTCGATTGAGTTGACGTCTCTGGCGCACCGCAAGCACTACCGCGCTCAGGAAGGCCTGGAATCCTGGCTGCGCCTGCGGTTTGATGCGATCCCGGTTTCAAAGACCCGGTACAACCGTATGTCAGCGCCGGCGCAAAAGGCGATTGTGAAGTCGATTCAGCGCATTATGTCGCCATTGCCACTCAAGAAGGCGCCGCTAGTGAAGACCGAGCGCAGTCTCGAGCGCCTGGAAAAGCTCATCGAACTCTTCGAGCCTTTCATCCTGCTGAATGAGCATGATTTCGCGGCGGAAAACATCGAGAAGCTTTCCCACGCCCTCGTTCCGGATGAGCAGGAGATTTTCAAGTATGACACTCGTTCGCTCGATTGGTGGGAATACTGGATCAACATTCACATTCCAGCCCTACGCCGCTGGACCTATCCGTTGATTGAAGGGAGGCCTCTCGAAGCGCGGCCTCCCCGCACCTTTCAACTTACGCCCGTGAAAGCAGATGCTGTGAAGACCGGGACTGACGGAGCCACGTGGCGATATTCCTGACCGGGTCAACCGGATACATCGGCGCACACGTCGCCGCGAATCTTCTGGAAGGGCACGGCGCCTCGCTGAATGTGCTGGTGCGGGCGCGTGATCCGCAGGAGGCGCAGCTGCGCCTGTGGCGGGCCCTGCAGCTGCACATGGATTTCCCGCGTTTTTTTGAGTACCTGCAGACGAAGGTGCGGATCTTCTGCGGGGACCTGACTTCTCCCGGTTTCGGACTCAACCGAGATGAATACGACCGCTTGGTTCACACGACAGACTCGGTCATTCACTGTGCGGCCTCGCTGAACCGCAAGTCGGAGAAAAGCTGCTTAAACGTGAATCTGCGGGGCACTCTCGAAGTCCTGACTTTGGCGCGGCACGCCGAGCACTATCACGGCTTGCGGCGCTTCAGTGAAGTCAGCACGGTCGCTGTGGCAGGGAAGCGTAGCAACGAGGTCGTCACCGAGGATCGCTCCATCGAATGGGATCGCTCTGACTACGATCCATACGCACGCACCAAGAAGTTCTGTGAGCACATGACGCGCGTGTTGCTTCCGGATACGCCGAAGACGGTATTTCGCCCCAGCATCGTGTTGGGTGACAGCCGGCATGCCGAGACCACCCAATTCGATATGGTCAAGGCTTTCGTATTTCTCGCTGGTCTGCCGGTGCTGCCATTTCGTCCGATGGACAAGATCGACATCGTGAACGTCGATTTTGTCGCCGACGCGATTGCAACTCTGCATCAGAAAGATCAGCCGCAGTTCGACACCTACCATCTTTCTTCCGGTATCGGATCGCAGACCTTTCGCGAGTTAACAACCGCCCTGGCTGCCGCCCAGCAAAAACGCGGTCCCGTATTTCTTCCGTTTGCCGAGAAACCCTTTGCCGGTTCCGTTAACTTCCTCGCGAATCGCAAGGGATCGGTGGCGAAGAGCGCTTCGCTGCTGAAGGTCTTCATGCCGTATCTGGTGTGGAATACGGTGTTCGACAACACCCGTGTAACGTCTGAGTTGAAGCGGAAACCAGTTCCGTTTTCGCAATACAGTTTCCCGCTACTCAAATTCAGTCGTGAGAATAATTTCGAGTACAAGTACAAGCCCTGGCCCGCCGCTGCAGGAGGAAACGCCGCATGATGGACCTGTTCCTGGAAGCATGGGTCAGCGGCAATATTGAACGCGCCAAAACGGGCTGGATGCTGGGAGCGGGCAAGCCCTGGCAGCCGGGCGAGAAGCTCAAGCTTCTTTTTGCTGGATATAACGGTACCCGCAACATGGGCTCGGATGTGCGCGTCGAAGAGATGCTGCGCCAGATACGCCACATCCTGGGACCGGACCGGGTGGACTTCACCGCGATGACCTTCGACTTTGAACGTTCCAAGGGCTATTTCGAAAACACGGCTCAGGTTCGCCTGCCGGACATCTTTCCGCCGTTTTTGTCCGACGAGGTACCGAAGCATCATGGCGTGGTGGCTTGCGAAGGCTCCATGTTCAAGAGCAAGTTCGCCAACGCCCTGACCACGATGATGATCGGCTCTCTCGGCATTGCCGCGGCACAGAACAAGCTCTCCGTAGGTTACGGCGGGGAAGCCGGCGACATGGATCCGCTGCTCGCCAAGATGTGCGGACGCTACTGCAGAAATTCTCTCGTCATCACGCGGAATGAAGAGTCGCGCACGCGGCTGCGGGAACTCGGCGTCCCCACCGAATTGGGTACAGATACCGCGTGGACTTTTGAACCGCGCCCGGCCGAGTACGGCCAGAGCATCTTGCGCCAAGTTGGATGGGACGGACGTACTCCCGTGCTCGTGGTTTGCCCGATCAATCCCTTCGAGTGGCCAGTAAAAGCCTCCGTTGCGAAAGCGGCATTGCACAGCCTGACCGGCGCCTACAAAAAAACGCATTATCGCGGACCGTATTTCCACAACTCAGGTCCGGCCGCCGATCGCGCTTATGAACACTATCTCAGTTCGATCGCGAAGGCTGTGGATGCGTTCCGCAAGCAGCGAAACGTGTTCGTGATTCTGGTGGCGACCGAGCGGTTGGATGCTCGCCCAGCGAATCGTATCTCCGAGAAACTCGGCGGAGTTCCTATTCTGACTTCCGACCAGTACAACATGTATGAGATCGTCAGCATCCTCCGTGCCTCCCACATGATGGCTTCGTCCCGCTATCACGGCATCGTGACTTCCATGCCAGCGCTGGTTCCGTCGGCCGGCATCACGATGGATGAGCGCATTCGCAATCTGATGCGCGAGCGCGGTCATCCGGAGTTGCTGATGACTGTGGAAGATCCGGACCTCGAAGCGAAATTGTTGGTGGCTCTTGAGACACTGGCCACTCAGGGCGAGCGCATTGCCGACGGCATTGCGCGCACCGTAGTGAAGAATTTGAAATTGATGGCGCGAATGGGAGTGTTGTTCGAGGAAGAAGTCCAACGGCGCTATCCCGAATTCCCGACGCGCACGGGCGCATGGAGCTGGGAGGACTATCTTCCACCCATGAACGCCTCACTCCGCCAGTTGGTGGCGGCTTATAGCTGAATCCGCGAAATTTCCGGTACGAAAACGCATGCCATTTGTCGGCGAAATATTTTCGCAACTTAAGACGGCCGCGGACACCAAGGTGCTCCAGGAAATTCGCGATGGCCAAGTCTCGGGCGTGACCGGCAGCGAATTTCTTGAGTTGATCCGCGAGGCAAGAAGGTTCTTTGCCTCGCAAGGGTTAAAGAAAGGCGATCGTTGCGGCCTGCTGGCGGCGAACAGTATTCGCTGGATGGCGATCGATCTTGCGGCCATGGCCGAGGGACTGATTGTAGTTCCGCTTTACTTCCGCCAGGCTCCCGTGGAACTGATCGCGATGATGAAGGACAGCACCCTGTCTTTGGTCTGCTGTGGTGATGGGGCTCTGCGAGACGCAATCCGGCAAAGCTGGACCGGGACGAACTGGCCGGAGCCGCCGCCGCATTTTTTCTTCGACGAAATCTTTGCTGGCGTAGACGGCGTCACACTGGATCGGCCGCAGGTGCGCGATGAGGATGCCGTCACTATCATCTACACGTCGGGCACCTCCGGAGAAGCCAAAGGCGTGGTGCTCGCCGCAGCAAATGTTGGCTTCATGTTGGGTTGTACGTCCGCCCGACTCGATTTACTCATGCGCGGTCGCTCCGGTCAGGACCGCGTGTTTCACTACCTGCCGCTTAGTTTTTGCGCATCGTGGATTGCCGTTCTGACTTTCCTGTTGCGCGGCAGTCTGGTCACGCTCAACACGGACTTGAGCAGGATCCCGACCGACATGCCCGCGACCGCTCCGCATTATTTCCTGAATGTGCCGCAATTACTCGATCGCATGCGGCGAGGAGTGGACGAGCAGATCGCGCAAAAAGGCGGCATCGCGCAAGCGGTCTATTCCCGCGCCAAGGCCGCACGGGCACGAGAGAAGGAAGGCCGGTCCCAGGCGGGCGATGCGCTTTGGCTGTGGCTGGCCAATACCATCGTCTTCCCGACGATCCGCAAGAAGATGGTGGGTGAAAATCTCAAGGCCCTGATCTGCGGTTCGGCGCCGCTGACGCCCGAAACTCAGGATTACTTCAGCATGCTCGGCATCCCCGTACTGCAAGTCTACGGTCTGACCGAAACCACTGGAATCTGTACCATGGACGATCCAAATCACGTCGTGCCCGGACGCGTCGGGCCTGCGATTTCAGGCATCGAGATGAGGCTCGGCGATAACGATGAGATCGTGGTGCGCGGACCAAATGTCTTTCCCGGCTACTGGAATCGGCCGCAGCAAACTGCGGACGTGCTGCGCGATGGCTGGTTTCACAGTGGCGATCAGGGCGAAGTGGACGCCTCAGGGAACTGGCGGATCGTGGGCCGCATCAAGAATCTGATCATCCTCGGCTCCGGTCACAAGATCGCACCGGAGACCATCGAGAAGGAAATCGCCCACCATCTGCCCGGAGCACAGCAAGTGGTCGTCGTGGGCAATGGGCGAGGCTACCTTTCGGTAATTGTTACCGGGGATATCCGCGGAGAACAAGTGCAAACGGCGCTCAAGGCCGTCAATCCGCAGCTTCCGCACTATAAACAAGTGCGAGCGTTTTGCCTGCGGCAGGAACCTTTTTCCATTGAGAATGGGATGCTCACCGCAAACGGGAAGTTGAAGCGAGATCTGATTATGTCCCGCATGAAGGCTGAGATCGAGGGCATGTATCAGGTGAAGCAGGCGGTATAAGCCATTTGGCACGATCGATTTCGACCGGGGAGCCGGCGCACGCATGACACAATTTCAAGGGCAAACGCTGTCCTGGGAGGTGAAGGACGGCATTATCGAGCTGGCGCTCCATCGCGAGCCGCTGAATGAGATCAGCTCGGTCACTCTCGGGGAATTGGAGAAGTTTGTCGCGGCCCTCGACGGACTCGGCCGGGAATCGCATGCACTGATCGTGCACAGCACGCTGAAGTCGGGATTCTGTGCCGGTGCGGATCTGCGCGAGCTGTATCAGTGGATCCAGGAATACGGTCAGGCCGAAGTAGTGAAACATGCGAGAGAATACCTGGAACGAATCCATGCCGTCATGAACGCTCTCGACGCCGCGCCTTTAACCACGATCGCGGCGGTTCATGGCGTGACATTCGGCGGCGGCTTCGAACTGGCGCTAACCTGCGATTTGATTATCGCTGACAACATGTCACGATTCTGCTTTCCTGAACTGCGCCTGGGCCTCATCCCCGGATACGGCGGAATCCCGCGCCTGAAGCGCGATTTGGGCAATGCCGTCGTTCGCGATCTGCTATTAACGGGCCGGAGCTTTAACGCCACGAAAGCGCAGCAAATCGGGTTGGTGAGCCAGGTTGTTGCTCAAGGGGAGAACCTGCGCGCTGCTCGTGCAACGGCCAAACAGATGGCAAAGTTCGACCCCACTACCGCGGCCATAGCCAAGCGTTTCATCAAGCCGATTCCGCACGACGAACTGCGGCGCGAAATCGACATTTTCTGCGAGCTGCTCTCGCGGCCGGCGGTGCAAGCGGGCTTAAAGAAGTTTGTCGAGAGCACCGACGCGCAGCCGTATCTCCCGTAATCAAAACTAGATTAGAATAATCGCCTATGGAAACAGCGGAAAAGACACTCGACGAGATCCTCACGCTTGCCGCCGCGCACTTTAAGGTGCCGCGCGAAAAGCTCTCGCCTGACGAAGATTTTTTCAAAGCTCTCGGCATCGACAGCCTGCAGACACTCGATTTGCTCACAAAACTGGAGAATCACTTTCGCGTGGAACTGCCGGATTACGAACTGCAAGGCGTGACCGATTTTCGTACCCTCGCCGCCAAGATTCAGGCGCGCCTGTAGTGGAAAACTGCGTTGCTGATCTACGAGTTTTGATGGTTGACCGCGGGGGCACCTGGCAGCGGGCACGATATCCGTTCTTGAATCGACCATCTACAATCTAAAATCAGCGTTTCTTATGCTCGATCTCCGCCAATACACGTGTCTGGGCGCTGCGCTGCGCGATGCGCTCGACCGCTTTTCTTCCGAAGTGTGCCTGATTGAGGCGGAACGCGATCGCGAAAAGGTTCGCCTGACCTACTCCGATTTCAAGGAGATCTCGCTGCCGCTCGCCCGAGCGCTCGAGGACGCGGATTACGACGCCGGCGACCGTGCCGCCATCATCATGACGAATCAGTCGAAATGGCTGATCTCGGCCTATGCGATCTTCTACTGCGGCGGCGTGCTTGTCCCACTGGACTACAAACTGACTGCGGCGGAGCACCTTCAGTTACTCGCTCATTCCAAAGCGAAAGTGCTCATCGTCGAGTACTTCCTTTGGCGCGCGATCATGGAGTCTGCCGATTTCCAGAAGATTGGCACCAAGATCGTTCTCGTAACCGAGGCCCCCTTGGGCGTGGAACTAGCCGGTGCGTTCCGCTGGGAGGACTTCAAGCGCAAAGGCGCCCCCGACTTCGTGATGCGCCAGAAGGACGACGTCGCTTGCATCGTCTACTCCTCAGGAACGGCTGGACGGCCCAAAGGCTGCGTCCTCACCCACGAAAACTATCTGGAGCAGTGCCGCGCGCTCACGGCGTGGTATCCCTTCTGGCCGGGCGTGCGGTATCTGAGCATCCTTCCCACAAATCACGCCATCGATTTCATGGTGGGATTTATCGGCCCCTTCGTCTGCGGCGCATGCGTTGTGCATCTGCGCACGCTGCGGCCGGAGTTTGTGCGCGACGCATTCGTTCGCTACCGCATCACCTATGTGTCGCTGGTCCCGATGATCGTCAAGAATCTGGAGCGCGGCCTGCGGGCGAAGTTCGATGAGCTGCCATCGTGGAAGCGGGCGTTTCTCAATGCCATGATTGCGACCAACCGCTTGCTGACGCGCAAACGCCCCAACGTCAAACTCAGCCGCATGCTGCTGTCGAATGTTCATCGGGGTTTCGGTGGTGAAGTGCTGGCGCTGATCACGGGCGGTGCTTTCATGGAACCGTCGACCATGCAATTCTTCTACGATTTGGGTATTCCGGTAGTGAACGGCTACGGTCTCACGGAAGCCGGAACCGCGCTTACACTCAACGACCTCAAACCGTTTCGCGCCGACACAGTCGGCAAGCCGTTGCCGGGAGTCGAACTCCGCATTCTCAATCCGGATGGCGACGGTGTGGGGGAGGTGGCTGCTCGCAGCAAGACGGTTATGTCGCACTACCTCGATGATCCTGAGCTGACGTTGGAGACAATCGTCGACGGCTGGCTTCTGACAGGCGATCTGGGCCGGTTCGAGAGTGGCGGACATCTGCAGCTCTTCGGGCGCAAGAAAAACATGATCGTGACCGAGGGCGGGAAAAACATCTACCCGGAGGACATCGAGACCGTATTCGACGGTTTGCCCGTGAA
The DNA here is from genome assembly GCA_963844525.1 of uncultured Acidobacteriaceae bacterium. Lineage (GTDB taxonomy): Bacteria > Acidobacteriota > Terriglobia > Terriglobales > Acidobacteriaceae > Sulfotelmatobacter. The sequence goes on from CAWJOM010000005.1 coordinate 20,652, forward strand.
AGAGTACGCGGTCTTTGCCGCGAACTATGTCTGGCCGAAAAAGGAGCTTGGGCGCGAGAGCCTGGTGGTGGTGCTGCGTCTCGAGCAAAATCAGACATTTGACAGCAAATTGCTGGAGGATATTTCCGCCCGGAATCGCCGCTTGCCTGACTTCAAGCGCGTGGGCGGATACCTGATTTGGGAAAAGGATTTTCCCCGTACCGCCTCGATGAAGATCAAGCGGCAGGTACTGGCCGAAGAAATCGGAAAATCGGCGAAGCGGGAAGCAATCGTGGGGTTGTGAACGGCTGAAAACATTCGCGTCCTGACCTGACGGGGCGCAAGGCTAATATATTCACTTCGAAACATCGGATCGGAACTTTGGGGCAAACTTATCTTGCGATTGTGAATCCGGCGGCGGGCGGCGGCCGAAGCCGAAAACTGCTCGGCCCCGCGCTTGAGCGCCTTAAGGCCGGCGGCATTGAAGTCAAAGTTGCAGCCACGCGCGCTCAGGGGGACGCGACTGAGATCGCTCGCCAGGCTTATGGCCGCGGAGTTCGGAACTTTATCGCCGTTGGCGGCGACGGCACGTCGCATGAGATCGTGAATGGTCTGTACCCACAAGCCCTTGAGCGGGAGCGGCCGACGCTCGGGTTCCTGCCGCTCGGGACCGGCAATTCTTTTCTGCGCGACTTCAGCCATCAGGGCGTCGAGTATGCGATCGAGTCTCTGCTCGCAAACCGGAGCCGAGCGTGCGACGTCATGCGCTTGCGCCACCGCACCGGCCTGATCTACTACACAAATCTTTTGAGCATGGGGTTTTCGGCGGATGTCGCCACTTTGCGCTCCCGGCGCTTCAGCCACTGGGGTGAAATCGGCTATCAGGCCTCGATCCTTTTAACTCTGGCGCGCTTCAATCGCCGCCCTTTTCCGGTTCGCGTCGACGAAGAGGAAGCCTTTGATAGCCGGCCCTGCCTCTTCCTCACCTTTAGCAACAGCAAGTTCACGGGCGGAACCATGATGATCGCTCCGCAAGCCGAGATCAGTGATGGTCTTGTGGAATACGTCCGCTGGGGCCCGATCGGGCGGCTGGGGCTGATCCGCAATCTGCCGGGACTTTACGACGGTACGCATATTCAGCATCCGCTGGCTGAGCGCAAGAGCGCGCGGCGCATCGAGTTTCAGCTCGACGCGCCCGTCGATGTCATGGTCGACGGGGAAGTGCTGACGTTGCATTGTGAGGAACTCGATGTGCTTCCAGGAGCGCTCAACGTTGTCGCGTGATCATCGATCTTCAGGATCGGCGTGATATAAGGATGGGTCATGTCTGAAGAACGACGGAAACGGCAAGAAGAACGCGCCGGCGATGCCGATGGCGCTAGCGCGAAGAAATTTGTCACTTACGGTGTCGTCGTCATTCTCCTGGCGGCCGCTTTCTTCGCTGGCCGCCACTACAAGAATCACAAATACGATTCTTTTGCGAAGTGCCTAGCGACAAAGCAGGCCAAAATGTACGGCCTCTACTGGTGTCCGCACTGCCTCGAACAAAAAGAGATGTTCGGCGACGCCTTTCACTATGTCCCTTATCAGGAGTGCGCGATCAAAGGCTCCTCCGAAGAAGCTCCGGTTTGCAAAATCGCGGGCGTTAAGATGTTCCCCGCTTGGCAGTTCGGGGACGAAGCGCCGAAGGAAGGTGTGTTGTCCATGGAAGCCCTCAGCGACAAGACCGGATGCAGCCTGCCGTGACAGACTCCGCGGTCCGCAATCGAATTCTTTTTGCTTTGATCGCCGTCGTTTCGCTCGCAGGCGTGGTTGTCTCCACAATATCGCTGCAACGGCATTACGCGAAATCGGCGACGACGTTTTGTGATTTCAGCCAGAAGCTCAATTGCGATATCGTGAATCGCAGCGAGTACTCGAGCATTGAGGGAATTCCCGTGGCCGGGATTGGCGTTGCCGGCTACGCCGCGCTTTTCGTACTAGCCACCTTCTGGAGATCACGAGCGCAGACGCCGAACCGCCTCTTGGGAGCGTCGCTGGCAGGACTGGCCTTTGCCCTCTATCTCACCTACATCGAAGCGTACGAGTTGATGACCTGGTGCATTCTGTGTGTGATCTCGCTAATTCTGATTTCTGTCATCAGTATTCTCGCTACCGTCATCAAAATCACAGCCGCGAGGCCGTAGAACGGGATCTTCGTTGTATCCTGATAAAGCAGTTTTCCCGATGGAGGAAATCCAGGAAAAAGAAAGTTATTCCGGGCCGCCTGCCGGCGTAATCCGCTCGGAGTCGGCAACGGGAGACTTGCGCCTGCACGAATTCCGCAGCCGCATTTTTCGAAATACGCGATTCCTGCGGGTATGGCTGCCCCCGGGATATGACGATCCCGCAAATGCCGATAAATCCTATCCAGTCCTTTATCTGAACGATGGTCAGAACCTGTTCGAATCAGCGACCTCCTTTACGGGAATCGAATGGCAGGTGGACGAAACCGGTGACCGCCTGATCCGCGAAGGCGTCATTCAGCCCATGATTCTCGTCGGAATAGACAACGCCGGCCGGGCCCGTATTCGTGAATACATGCCGCATCGCTCGCTGAATCCGATGATGATGCGAGCCCACGGGACGCGCTATCCTGCGTTTCTGTTCAAAGAAGTTATGCCGTTTTTAGCTCGCAACTATCGTGTAGCGACGGGTCCTGAGAACACAGGATTAGGCGGTTCATCGTTGGGCGCTCTCATTGCGCTCTATACGGTCGCAGTGCGTCCGGGCGTGATAGGCCGCTTGATGCTGGAGAGTCCATCGCTTTGGGCCTCGAACCGGCAGTTGATCCGCCAGAGTCGTGGAGTCCTACGCTGGCCGGAGCGAATCTTTCTGGCCACCGGAACCGCCGAAGCGGGGCGCAAGGATAAAGATCAAAGCATGGTGGACGACGTTCGAGAACTGGCCGCGATCCTGCGTCGCGCAGGATTAGACGAGTCACGTCTGAGGTTGGTCGTCGACGAGGGCGCTAATCACCACGAATCGGCCTGGGCCCGGCGCTTTCCCGAAGCTCTGGCATTTCTGTTTGATAATCAGTCTTAAGTCTTCGCGTAGCCGGCTTACGACAACGGGGCAGGCGCGATATTTACCGCGCCCGCTGAAGTGCTATACGAAATGCTTCCACGCCAAATCCTCCACATCAGCCACACGGTAGCTGACATCGCGATCACCGAAAGCTGGACGTGCGTCCAGCGAGTGAACGGTCCCACGAGTGGGAGCATGTAAACGAAATAAAGAAGAGAGCCCAACCGGTGGGTCAACGGCGTGATGGCTTGGCCCACGATCCAGTCGGCCAGCAGCAGGAACGCAGGAGCCAGAATGACCAGATCATAAACGGTAAGATGCGGAGCCACGAGCACGCTCGCCAGGAGCAGCGCCGAGAATCGCAGAGGCAGGGGAACCTCAGCAGAGCGCTTCCAACAAGCAACCGTTAGACCGAGCACGAGCCCTGCGCTCACGATATAAAGACCGAAGGAGAGTCCCGGCCAAGGCAAGAGCATCGACCAGAAAGTCCGCAATGAGTGGGTCTGATAAAGTTTGGGCTCGAGAAGGGGCAGCAACGTGGGCACGTTCCGTAACATTCGTATCCATTGCTGAAAGGGCTCAGGCCCATAGTAGAGAACACCCACGGCCAGTTGCCCTGCTGCCGACAGGGTAGCGCCAAGCACGGTCTTCCAGGCTCCTACCGACACAAATACGACAGCCGCCGCGAGCCCCAACTGCGGCTTGAAAATCAAACAGCCCAGAGCCAAACCGGCAAGGAATTCCCCTCGATCGCGCAGCAGAAAAAACGCGAGCGTGAAACATCCCAGCGCTACGGCCGAGGTCTGGCCCCATGCGATCAGATGAAAGAAAGCGGGGAACGCGACTGCGAGTAGCGCGACGGTTCCTCCGTACCGGCGCAAGTGAGGACAGGCGCGCCACGTCCGGTAGCAGCAGACTCCGTAGACTCCTGCGCTAAAGGCCCACCACAAAAGAAGGGCCTCGCTATAAGAGAGTCGGGCTAAGGGTGCAAGGAAGACGGAAACCTGTGGAGGATACAGCGGCAAATACCGAATGCCCGTAGCTTCCGGTACGCGGTGTGCGGCCAGCGTCGCTTGGGCATCCACGTCGTACAAATCGGCGTCACGATGAGCAGCCGCAACCGATCCCAGCGTGTACAGATGAAGAAAGTCGGTGCCTTTGAGGTTTCCGTTGCGGTCGCGCAGGCCTGGGGACGAAATGTTCCACAAATACATTGACCACAGGCACAATGCAAGAATCGCGCCATGAGCCCGCAAACGCTCGGCTGTTAACCAGTCGCCGGTGGGTTTCGCCATCAACCGCCCCATCATATCGGAGTCGCCGCTGCTTGCCATCACCTACATGAGAGCGCACGACAGCTAAGTGGTTTGTGGACGCTGAACGAACATTAACCCGCAGATCAGGAAGGGAAAGAGGAGCGCCGGTGCCGCGGGGAGTACGGGCAGTTGGCTCAACGAATCCAGATGCGGCGGACGAGCCAGCAACACTAAGGAAGCAATCCACGGCCAAGCTACCAACACGCCGAATGCTACCCGGCCTACGCGAGGCAATCGACTCCAATCGCGCAAAAGTATCAACACCGGCAGCAATAGCAGAACGTGGTTGAAGGGTGTCAACAGGGGCAGGGCTAACGTGGAAGCGATATAAAATAGAGCGAGCACCTGAATAAATTCCGGCGAATCCGCCTCTTCCTTTCGCCTCCGCCACGAAAAGATCAGCAGGGCCATTACCGCGGTTATCCCCAACGCGCTTCCCACCCAATTCCCGAAGACCAGCCGAAGTGGAGACGTTGTAGGAAAGTATCTTCTATATGCCGCGAGCCCCTGAAGAAAATCGAGCGGCCATCCAGGCAGTAGAAGCTCTGCGACACCAGCTAACGCTGCCAACGCGGCGGCAAATCCAACGGCTAGGGGCCATCTCTTTCTCCAGTCACCTGTGGTCCAGATGAGAAACCACAAAAGGCACAGCGCCACCATCTGCGGCTTGATGGTTGAAAGTGCCAGCAGGATGCCCGCTGTCAAATAGCGACTACGGACCACGCACCAACCGGCGACTGCAAGGAGAAAGGCCACGAACAAGCCGAACTGGCGTAATCGCAATCCTTGTGCGATCTGCGGACTACTGAGAACCAAGAGAATCAACCCAACGGCCGTGAAACGAGGGAGGCGCCAGCGCAAAACCGCCAGCCACATCCCGATGCTGATCGAAATCAGGACAGCGAAGACCAGCGGAGCCCAGGTTTGCACGTGTGCGAAGTCCGCATTCACCGTGGGAGCTAAAAACAACACCACGTACAGCGGATAGACAAACCGTTGCTCGTCTACGATTTCAGACGCAGGCTTGTCGTAACTCTGCTCGATGGGATGGCCATAGAAGGCCATCTGGATCTGGTGACTTACTTCCTTCCCGTAGGGATTGCGGCCGTGCAGCAGGAGTTCCCGCGCGCCAACCCAGCGTGGGTAGAGGTCGCCCATCTGCTCCTTCAGGCCGTGCGCCCCATTGGCATAGGCTTCCCAAGGGAGCAGGATGCTGTGCGCGTAACCCCAACTGACCGCGCTAACAACGATAGCCAGGAGAAACCAGCGCCATCCTTGCATGTACTCGATTCGTCCAGATCCGTAGTCGTTGGTCTCGACTGTCGATGATCTACTTGCTGGCAGCTTCCTTCACGCCAGTCTCTTCGAACAGCCCGTCGACGATCTGAATCATCTCATGGTCGACGACGCGGTTTTTGGCGATGGCTTCCTTCAGCGGAATGGACACGATCTTGTTCGAGCGCAGGGCCGCCATGCAGCCAAACTCGCCGCGATGCGCCATATCGATCGCGCCCAATCCGTAGCGTGTCGCCAGCACCCGGTCGAAAGCGCTGGGGGAGCCGCCGCGCTGAATGTGCCCCAACACGACCGCGCGGGTTTCAAAGCCGGTACGCTTTTCGATTTCGCGAGAAAGAATGTTGGCGATGCCGCCAAGTTTCGCGTGACCAAATTCATCCTTGCCCATGTCCTGCAGAATCGGAGCGCCGGAGCCTTCCGAAGAAAACTTAGCGCCCTCCGCCACGACGACGATGGAGAAGTAACGTCCTCGCTCGTGCCTCTGGCGAATCGATTCGGCTACTTTGTCCACGTCAAAGGGCCGCTCAGGAATCAAGATCACATCGGCTCCGCCGGCGACTCCGCTGTACAGGGCAATCCAGCCCGCATCGCGTCCCATGACTTCAACAACCATCACGCGGTTGTGCGCTTCGGCCGTCGTGTGGATGCGATCAATCGCTTCGCACACAATGTTGCAGGCCGTATCGAATCCGAAAGTGTAGTCGGTTCCGCCCAGATCATTGTCGATCGTCTTGGGGACTCCGACCACTTTGACGCCGTGTTCGTGAAGCTTTTGCGCCACCGACAACGTGTCGTCGCCCCCGATCGCGATCAGGGCGTCAATCTGGTGTTTCTCGATCGTGGCGGCACAGCGCTCAATTCCATCAGGGCGCTTCGACGGGTTGGTGCGCGAGGTGCGTAGAATGGTTCCGCCCCGGGGTAGAATTCCACCCACTGCGTCCAGGTCCAGAGGCATGCTCTTGTCTTCAATCAGACCGCGCCAGCCCTCCATGAAACCCAGAAATTCGTCGTGATAATGGAACACGCCCTTGCGCACGACGGCGCGAATGACCGCGTTCAGTCCCGGGCAATCGCCTCCGCCGGTTAACATGCCAATTTTCATGGTTCGCTCCTGTTCGAGTATGAGTTCAGAATGAAGCCCTCCGAATGCACCCCGGGTGCAAGGGGCGACGAAATGGCCCAAAACGCAGGGTTAAACATCTTTCGGAATGAATAGAGTAACACTAAATCGGCCGCCGCCAAAGCCAAAGGCCCAGCAGAAAATCGTTCAGGTGCGGCCTTCCGCGCTCATTTGCACGGGCATTGCGCTTCCGCGCCAGATTCGACACAATGCTCGACGGAAGACCGGATATGAACAAGATGGTGTCAATCTTCGCCTGGCTCGTGGTAGGTCTGCTCGGTATCGCGGCCGTTGCTGTCATCGCCGTTCATCGCGGCGAACCGATCAACGCTCTATGGCTGGTCGTCGCCGCGACGTGCTGTTACGCCCTCGGATACCGCTTCTACAGCAAGTTCATTGCAGCGAAGATTCTGGCTCTCGACGCCCTGCGCGCCACGCCTGCCGAGCGTTTGGAAAACGGCCGCGATTTTCTCGTCACCAACAAGTGGGTCGTCTTCGGACATCACTTCGCTGCCATCGCCGGTCCAGGTCCTCTCGTCGGACCGGTTTTGGCTGCGCAGTTTGGCTATCTTCCCGGGACGCTGTGGGTGTTGGCTGGCGCCGTCTTCGCAGGTTGCGTGCAGGACTTCGTGATCCTGCTCTTTTCCGTCCGCCGCGACGGCAAGTCGCTCACTGAAATGGCCAAGGAAGAAATCGGCCGCGTCGGTGGCTTCGTTGCCTATACGGCGGTGATCGCGATTCTCGTGATCCTGCTCGGTGTGGCGGCCCTGATCGTGGTCAACGCGCTGAAAGACAGTCCTTGGGGCACGTTCACCATTGCCATGACAATTCCCATCGCCCTGCTGATGGGACTCTATCTCCGGAGGATCCGTCCCGGCAAAGTGCTCGAGGTTTCGATCCTGGGATTTCTCCTCGTCCTGCTGGCGATCTGGGGCGGTCGCTGGGCCTCGCTGAATCCCTACATGGCACAAGCATTCACGCTGCAAGGGGCTACTCTCGCAAAACTGATCATCGTGTACGGATTTGCCGCCTCGGCGCTTCCCGTGTGGCTGCTGCTGGCGCCCCGAGACTATCTGAGCACATTCGTGAAACTCGGAACCATCGGACTTCTCGGCATCGGAATTGTCGTTCTGCATCCCACGCTGCACATGCCTGCGCTGACTCGGTTTGTCGACGGTTCCGGTCCGGTATTCGCGGGGAAAATCTTTCCGTTTGCCTTCATCACAATCGCTTGTGGCGCCATAAGCGGATTTCACGCCTTAATCTCGAGCGGAACGACCCCGAAACTGATTGCCCGCGAGACCGAGACCCGTATGGTTGGCTACGGTGCCATGATGGCGGAATCCGCCGTCGCGGTAATGGCGATCATCGCCGCCTGCGTCCTCCAGCCCGGTGTCTACTTTGCGATTAATAGTCCGGCAGGCGTGGTCGGGCAGACGGCTACCGTCGCCACCGCGACGATCTCCTCCTGGGGATTCCCCGTGACCGCGGCCGATATGCAAGCCTTAGCCGCCGCGGTCGGCGAGCAGACTCTCTTTAACCGCACCGGTGGCGCTCCCGCCTTCGCCGTCGGTATGGCGCACATCTTTTCGCAGAGCCTGGGCGGCGCGACCGTGATGGCCCTCTGGTATCACTTTGCCGTCATGTTCGAAGCGCTGTTCATCCTGACCATCCTCGATGCCGGCACTCGCGTCGCCCGCTTCATGATTCAGGACGCTCTCGGTCATATCTACAAACCACTTGGCCGGACGAGTTGGTATCCCTCGATCCTGGCGACGAGCGCGCTGGTCGTCGGCGCCTGGGGATTCTTCCTCTGGCAGGGTGTGAGAGACCCGTTGGGCGGCATCAACTCGTTGTGGCCGCTGTTCGGCATTGCCAATCAGCTCCTGGCTACGGTGGCTCTCTGCGTGGCCACCACGATCATCATCAAGATGCATCGAGATCGCTATGCGGCTGTCACACTTGTACCTTTGGCATGGCTCGTTGCGGTTACATTCACCGCGTCATGGCACAAGATCCTCGATCCCGATCCCCGCGTCGGCTTTCTGGCGCAGGCGCGAGTTCTGGCGGCGGGTCCTGTCACCAACGCAACCGCTCGCCTCATTTTCAACAATCGGCTGGATGCCGCCTTGACCGCTGTTCTCGTCGGGATGGTCACATTGGTTCTGATTGAATCTGTGCGGCAGTGGCTCCGAGTTCTGAACGGCACAGAAGAAGCGCGCGTAAAAGAGTCGCCTTTCGTGATGACTCGGCTCGCGGAGGAGAGAGGATGACTCGCATTCTAAAGGCACTCCGAACGGTGCGAGCCATCCTGCGGGAGATCTTCGACGAGTCCGCGTACGAGCGCTTTCTGAGTCGGAAGCAGATGGCGTCGTCGTCAACTGCTTACGCAGCCTTTCGCCAGGAATTCGAGGAGGCCAAAACCCGCCGTCCAAAATGCTGTTAGCCCGTGTGAGGCTGACGCTCTTGTCCGCCCGGGTTTTGACTTTGAGCCTGAACCCGAAGAAACTGCGGGTGCCCCATCTTTCGCGTTCTTTGCGAAAGGTGGGATTCCACGGAACCAAACGCTACCGGAGGTGGCTGAAACCGATGTCGAAAATATCGTCCCTGGCAGCACAGACCCTTGTATCTCTTGCCTTATGCGCTCTCGCATTCGCGCAGAGCGACGACTCCGCCCAGACGATGCGACCCGTCATTCGCGGACGCCACGCCGCCGTTGCCTCCATGAAAGCCGAGGCTACCGAAGCGGGACGCCAAATTCTGGCGATGGGCGGCAACGCCTTCGATGCCGCCGTCGGAGGTCAAGCTGCGCTGGCGGTGACGGATTTCTCCCTCAACGGCCTGGGCAGCGATGCCGTCCTCCTCGTCTACAACGCTCGCGACAAGAAGGTTTACTCGATCAACGCGGAACCGCGAGCGCCCAAACTCGCCACCATCGAGTGGTACGAGAAGAACAACGGAGGAAAGATCCCTCAAAGTGACGGCCTGCTTTCAGGCGGTCTTCCAGGAGTGGTCGACGCCTGGTACACGCTGCTCGATCGCTGGGGCACGATGAGTTTTGAACAAGTCCTGCAGCCCGCCATCGATCTCGCCGAGAATGGCTTCCCGCTGAGCGAGGACGGCGCTTCCTACATCGCGGAGTCGAAAAAGATTCTGAAGTATCCGACGACCGTCAAAATTTATTTACCAAACGGCCATCCGCCGAAGGCGGGCGAGATCCTTAAAAACCCAGACCTGGCGCGTACTCTCAGAAAATTGGTCGAAGCAGAGAAGGCGAATCAGTCCAAGGGACGTCACGAGGCGCTGAAAGCCGCGCGCGATCGTTTCTACAAAGGAGACATTGCCAAGGAACTGGCTGCTTTTTCTGAGGCCAACGGCGGGCTGTTTCGCTATGAAGATTTCGCTGAATATGCCGTCGAGGTCGAGACGCCGGTTTCCATCACTTACCGCGGATATCAGGTCTACAAGAATCCCTCGGCGAGCCAGGGACCGACCGAACTCATCACCCTCAATCTTCTCGAAGGCTACGATCTGAAGTCCATGGGCCACAACAGCCCCGACTTCCTCCACACGAACGTCGAAGCTGTGAAGCTCGCCATGGCTGATCGTGAAAAATATCTCGGCGACATGGACTTCATCAAGATTCCCTACGGCGGTCTGCTCTCCAAAGATTATGCTCGCGAACGCAGAAAGCTCATTGATCCCGCCAAAGCGTCGCTCGATCTTCGGCCTGGTTCGCCAGAGAAATTCACCGCGAACTCTTCGGCATTAGACCGCCCGATGCACGAGGTTCTCGACGGCGATGCCAGCCATGACGGCGATACCAGCTATATTGCCGTCGTCGACAAAGACCACAACATGGTCAGCTTCGAGCCGAGCCTGCACAGTTTGTTTGGCACCGGCGTCGTCATGGGCAACACGGGAATCATTTTCAATTGCCGCGGTGACTACTATTCACTGGTTCGTGGCGAAGCCAATGCCCTCGAACCAGGAAAGCGTCCGCGCAGCACACTGCAGAGCACACTGATCATGAAAGACGGGCAGCCCTACGCGATTATGGGGAGCCCCGGCGGCGACGATCAGGTGATGAGGACGATGCAGACCCTGATCAACATGATTGATTTCGACATGAACATCCAGCAGGCGATCGAAGCCCCGCGCTGGTCGTCCCGCGCCTTCCCAGCCTCGCCTTTTCCGCACACTATGTATCCCGGAGACATGGCTGTCGAGTCTCGCATCCCGGCAGCGACTCGGCAGGCGCTCATTTCTCGCGGCCATAAGCTGCGTGTCGATCCTCCGTGGTCGCTTGGCTCGAATGCCGGGATTGTGATTGACAGCAGCACCGGAGTCCTCAGTGCTGGCGCCGATCCCCGCGTCGATGCCTACGCTTGGGCCTGGTGAAGAGAAAAGCTTGGACCCCAGAGTTCGCTGAGAAAGCCTGCGGAGAACGCGAAGAACCACAATGACCGGGCGGCGAATAGCCGGCCTGAAGAAATGCCTCTTCTGCGCGTCCTCCGCGACAACTCAGGGTTCTCTGCGATTAAAAGCTTCTCGTCTGCCCCGTCCACAACCCCGTACTAGGCCCCGAGCTTATTCCGCGATAAACTGCTCTCACATGCGAGTGCTGGGCATCGATTGTGGCGGTGAGTACACCGGCTTTGGTGTAGTCGAAATGGATGGTCGGGGCAAACTCTGCTGCCTGACTTGTGGTGCTATCAAGTTGTCTCCGCGCGAAGCCCTCCCGCGCCGCTTGTCGCGCATCTTCACCCAACTCGGTGAAATCATTATTCAGCACCAGCCCGATGAAGTTGCGATCGAAGATATCTTCTACGCTCTCAACGTCAAGTCAGCGCTGAAACTCGGCCAGGTCCGGGGAGTTGCCATGCTGGCCGCCTCCACCGCCGGGCTGGAAGTCGCCGAATATTCGCCCTTGACGATCAAGTCGTCTGTCGTCGGATACGGACGTGCCGAAAAGCAGCAAGTCCAGCACATGGTCACGCGCCTGCTCGAGCTTTCCATTCCCCCAGAGCCAATGGACGCTTCCGACGCGCTGGCCATCGCGATCTGTCACCTCCATACCGCCGGAACCCTGAGCCGGCAGCGCGCGGTCGCACGCTAGGATTCAATCCATATTTGTCTCAGGCATAATTACGTGTCGCATTCTGTGGCAGTCTACAGGGAGCACGAATCGGAAGATGATCGGAACCAGGATGTCAACTCTGCATCGCGTAGAATCGAGACGATGGCTGAACCGAGTGTTCGTGGCCTTTTCGCTGGGATGTCTCGGGCTGCTCTGGAGTCTCCCCACTCGCGCGGCTGAGCCCGCCGCCATTACTTTCTCGCTGGATTTTCCTAACTCCGATCCCGAACACTATTCCATCTCCGTCCAGTCGGATGGTCACGCGCGGTATGATTGCTCCGCGAAGATCTCCGAAGACTCCGAGGACCGCGAGACCTACCAGGCCGAATTCATATTCTCCGACGCGACCCGCAACCGGATCTTCGATTTGGCGTCGCAAGCCCATTACTTTTCGGGCAAGATCGACTCCGGGAATCGCAAGCTGGCATTTACCGGCGCCAAGAAACTAATTTACAAAGACGGTCAGCGCGACTCCAGCGCCGCATACAACTATTCTTCCGTTCCCGCTGTCCAGCAGTTGACGGCGTTATTTCAAAGCGTCTCAGCCACTCTGGAGTTCGGACGCCGCCTGGTTCATGACCACCGTTACCAGAAGCTCGCGCTCGACGATGAGATGAAACGGATGGAAGATCAGGCCCGGCGCGGCGACCTGATCGAACTGCAAATGGTAAAGCCGATCTTGCAGGAGATTCACGACGACAACTCCGTCATGAACGTCGTACGCGCCCGTGCCCAGCGCATCATGGATATGGGCAATGCCGCACCTGCCCCACACTAATACACATCGAGGAGAGAACGCCTGTGCAAAGACGAACCTTGTTGAAGGGAGCGGTTGCACTTGGCGCCTCACTGGCAGTGAGCCGCAAGGCTGCCTTCGCGGCGGCTGCCGACTCGCGCATCGAGGTTCTTCTCGACGAGCCGCTGGGAACGATTTCTCCCGCAGTCTACGGACACTTCACCGAGATGCTTGGCGCCGTCGTCTACGATGGCATCTGGGTCGGCGAAAACTCGAAAATTCCCAACACCGGCGGCCTTCGCAAGTCCGTGATCGACAAACTCCGCCAAATCAAGGCTCCCATGGTTCGTTGGCCTGGAGGATGCTTCGCCGATAGCTATGACTGGATGGACGGAATCGGTGCGCCGGCCAAACGTCCCGAACGGGGAGCATTCTGGAGGGGCGAGCCCAACACTTTCGGCACGCCTGAGTTTATGCGCTTCTGTCGACTCACTGGCTCCGAGCCTTACTTCGCCGCCAACGTCCGCAGCCTTTCTCCCTTGGCTTTCGATCATTGGGTTGAGTACTGCAACGCCCCTGCCGAAAAAAGTTCGCTTGCGCGCATGCGCGCCGACGATGGCTCCCGCGAACCCTACAACGTAAAGTACTGGGGGATCGGAAACGAATCGTGGGGCTGCGGCGGCAATTTGACGCCCGGCGAATATAGCGAGGAATTCCGCAAATACACTACCTGGACTCCCACTTACGGCGCCCCTCTGCAATTCATCGCGGTCGGCCCCGGCAGCGAAGATCTCGACTGGACCGAGCAGTTCTGCCGGGCCACCTTCGGCGAAAAGCGTGGCATCAGCCCCAAGAGCGTCTATGGATGGTCGGTTCACCATTACACCTGGAACCTGTCCCGCGGAAAAACGCAGGACTGGGACGCCGGCAAAGGCGACGCCCTTCAATTCGACGTCCAGGACTGGTATGAGGTCTTCCGCGAAGGCGGCAGGATGGAACAGATCATGCTGTCCAACTGGGAAGTCCTCGGCCAGTATGATCCCGACCACCACATCAAGCTGGTTGTCGACGAGTACGGCACCTGGTACAAGCCTGGCAGCGAGGTCGATTCCTCCCACAGCCTGGGCCAGCAAATCACCCTGCGCGACGCCCTGCTTACGGCGCAGACTCTGGACATCTTCAATCGCCACGCCGAGAAGATGGGGATCGGCGCTTGTGCTCAGCTCATCAACTGCTTGAACTCGCTCTTTTTATCGCATGAAGAACGGTTCATCGAGACGCCGAACTTCTTCGTTTTCGATATGTATCAGTCCCATCAGGGAGCGACCGCGGTCCGCGCGGAGTTCAGCGCCCCTCCGGTCCGGTATCAGCGCGATAGCCATCCCGCAACCTTCTGGGGACTCAATGGGTCCGCGTCATTCAAAGACAAAACTCTGACCGTGACGGTTGTGAACCCGCACGCAACGGAGTCCCGTGAGCCTGAGATTGCGATCCGGGGCGGATCGCCTTCATCTGTCGTGGCTACTGTTCTGACCAACTCTGATATTCATGCCCACAACACATTCGATCATCCCGAGGCGGTTTCTACGGTCTCTCAGAAGGTTGCAGTATCGGGTGGCTTGGTACGCCATGTGTTTGCTCCGGCCTCGGTTACCAAGCTGACGATTACGCTAACCTGATCCTGTCGCGGGTCAGAGTCGTCGAAGGATCCTAGCCTCTTGACCCAAGTTTTACAACTTCCGCGGCGAAACCGTGTTCTAATAGCCTGAGATACGCCTTCCGGGGGTTGCTATGTCCAAGCTCTCTCTGTCCCGATTCAGCATCATTGTCATGGCGGTTATGGCTTTCGCTCTGGTAGCGCTGCCCGCCCTTGCCGATTCGCAGGCTCGCATCGTTCGCCTCAGCGACGTTCAAGGTTCCGTTCAGATCGACAAGAACACGGGCCTGGGATTCGAGAGTGCCTTTCTCAACCTCCCAATTACCCAAGGCGCGCAGTTGAAAACCCATGATCGCGGCCGCGCCGAAGTCGAATTCGAAGACGGCAGCTCGCTTCGCCTGACGCCCAATACGACCGTCGAATTCAGCACGCTCGGCCTCAGCGATTCCGGCAAGCGCATCTCGGTGGTCCATCTCATCGAAGGCATGGCCTACGTCAACTGGCTCGGTAAAGATGACCTCACCCTGAACTTCTCGCAAGAGAAGATCTCGCTTGACCATGCTGCCCATTTCAGGGTCGATACCTCTACGGAAATTGCCAGCTTGGCGGTTTTCAAAGGCGATCTCAACGTGGAAGGCCCAGCCGGAAAGGTAACCGTCGAGAAGAAGAAAACGGCTACCTTCAACGTTACTGACGAAGATAAATACACGCTCGCGAATAACGTCAAAGATGCACCGCTCGATTCCTGGGACAAAGAAGCCAGCGCCTACCACGATCAGTACGCGAAGAATAACTCCTCGCCCTACGGATACGGCGCGAGCGACCTGAACTACTACGGTGCCTACAGCAACGTCCCAGGCTACGGAACGATGTGGCAGCCTTACTTCACAGGCGTCGGCTGGAACCCGTTCATGGACGGCGCCTGGTCCTGGTATCCCGGCTTCGGGTACATGTTTGCCTCGGCCTATCCTTGGGGATGGATGCCCTACCGCTACGGAAGCTGGCTGATGGTGCCGGGAATGGGCTGGATGTGGCAGCCCGGCGGTTGGAATTCCTGGCAGGCCGTGCCTCATTATTCCGGTACGCTGCCGGCCAATTTCCATCCGCTCGTTGCGCCTGTTACCGGGACTGTAAAGACCGTTTCCGTCGGCAGAGGTGGATTAGTTTCCTCCTTGCCGCCCTCTCGCCTGGTGGTGAATGCCGGCTCGGCAGGCATGGGGATTCCGCGCGGTTCGCTGGAAAACCTCAATCATCTGAACCACCAGGTGGCGAAGTCCGGCTTTGCTGAAGTTCGTCCCGCTCCGCAGTTCTCGACGACCTCAAGCCGTCCTGCCCCGGTTTTCAGCGCGCCACAACATGGCAGCATGTCAGCGGCTCCGCCGCCCTCGGCAGGTCACAGCACTTCGTCCGCTGGACACACGTCGAGTGGTAGCCATCACTGAAGTTCTTTGTTGGTCGGAAGGGGCGGCCCTCGGGCCGCCCGTTTTTGCTTCAGTGGAGACAGCCGCCCCCGGCTATCAATCCAGCGAATCCGGACTGGAATTACACGACCACTACCCCCGCATACCCCACCACCCTATTGCGGTCTCCGGAGACATCCCCTGAAGTCGCATACTTCACCAGTTCCGCTGACTTCGCCCCCAACTGCCGCGCCGCGGTCAGCATGGCCACGGCCGGGCCAAACCCGCACATGCTGATGTTCTGTTGCGTGACGACGTCGAACAGCCCCCTTGGATCGAATGTCAGAATCCGCTCGATCGCGCGGTGATCCTTCACCCGAGTGAGCGCGTCCGATTCGTAATGATTCATGTCGCTGGAGGCGACAATCAGGATTGGATCGTTCTGCGCGGCGATGACGTCGGCCAAAGCCCTGCCCAAGTGTTCCAGTGGGTCGAATTGCCCGGTCCCTAGAGTGATTGGTACGAAGCTGAGTTCGGGCTGCCTCAACAACAAAAATGGCAGCTCCACCTCGGCGGCATGCTCCGCTCGGTGCGCGGTCGAATCTTCCTGCAGGGCAGGGAACCGTTCCTTCAGAGCAGCGGCTAGTCCGCCGTCAATTGGAACATCTCCCAGGGGAATCCGCCATGCACCTTCACTCATCACGGCGAGCGCTCGACCCACGCCTGTATGGTTCGGACACAGCACAATGCAGCGCTTCGGGACCTCCACGCGCGCAAACACCGCTCCCGCAACGTGTCCCGAATACATATATCCCGCGTGGGGCGCGATACACCCCAAGGCCCGCACTGGAGCTTGCTTCGTTGAGGTTTGCGACAAGAAGCCGCGCCCTGCGGCCCGCAAGTCGTCTGGGTCGCCCGGATAGAACCGCCCCGCCACTGCGGGGTGACGCAGAAGGGTAGTAGACATGGCCCGTCCTTCTTGATGAGAGCTTTCTTGGGAAGAGCAGCGGCGCTTAGTGCCGCTTCGGGAGTGCGCCCTCCGCTAGATCTTCGCCGCTGATGTTGTCATCCTATGACTCGCCGCGCGCTTCGCGCAGTGCACGATAGACCGCTGCGCTCTCTACCAGGCTTAGCGTCTCGGCGCGTGCCGTGGCCTTCACCTTCGCCTCAGCCAGAGCACGCTTCAACTCTGCCCCCTCGTACTTCAATTTGAGGTTATTCCACAGCGTCTTACGCTTCTGCCCAAACGATAGCCGCAGGAAATCGATGAAGCCATCGCCTGCCACTCCCAACTTTTCCTGCTGAGGGTCGATGGTCAGCCGCAACACCGTTGAGTGTACTTTCGGCGGAGGCACGAACGCTCCGGGCGGCAGCGTAAATAGCTTCTCCACACGACCGTACAACTGCGCGGTGGCAGACAGCATTCCATAATCTCGCCCGCCAGGTTCTGCTGCGATCCGGTCCGCAACTTCCCGCTGCACCATGATCACAATGCTGTCGAAATATTTTGAGAACTCGAATAGCCGCAGCAAAATGTCGGACGTAATGTAATAGGGAAGATTGCCCACAACCTTCACCGGCTGAAGTTTCAGATCGATCCCCGGCTGGCTCAGACCCGGCTTCGGTCCGAACAGGGAGTCGAAATCAATCGCCAGAACATCGGCCTCGATAATCTCAACATTCCGCGACATCCCAAATTTCAGCCGAAGCTGTGCCGCCAGCACTCGGTCGAGTTCCACCGCGATTAGCCGGCGCGCCCGTTTGGCCAGCAGGGAAGTCATGACCCCGCGTCCGGGACCGATCTCGAGCACCGTGCTCTGCGACACGTCGCCCAAAGTGTCCACTACGCGCGCCGCGAGGTCTTCGCTGGCCAGAAAGTGCTGTCCCATTTTGGGCTTGGTTTGCGGACGCCGCGTCGATGCTACCTTTGGCACATTGACCCTCACTGCCTCGGGAAGTAGACTTTGAAGTCGGTCCTCGCATCCGAGCTGCTGGACCCCCTAGCCCCAAGACTCATTCATAATAGCGTGCGCCGCGAAAATCGTGCGCACCTCTGGAGGTTCCGCACTCATGAACATCGTTTTTGCCGCTTCCGAGGGTGTTCCATTTTCCAAGACTGGCGGGCTGGCTGATGTCGTTGGCGCCCTACCCCGCGCCCTCGCTGCCTTGGGTCATCAAGTCAGCGTCTACCTCCCGCGTTATCGCCAGACTAAGCTGGCCGATCCCGCGACAGTCGTTCGCAGCGTCACCGTCCCCTTCGACGACCAGTACCGTTTCGCCTCGGTGGTGAGTGGAGGCAGCCAGGGAGGCGTGAAATTCTACTTTGTCGAGTACCCGCAATACTTCGATCGCGATGCCCTGTATGGCACTCCGGCCGGCGACTATCCCGACAATGCCGAGCGTTTCGCTTTATTCTCACGCACCGTACTTGAAGCAACGAAAATCCTGGGCGTCCCCGACATCTTCCACTGCCACGACTGGCAGTCGGCCCTGATTCCAGTTCTGCTCCGGACGATCTACGCCGAAGATCCCGCGTTCAAGGATGCCGGTACCGTCTTCACCATCCACAACATGGGCTACCAGGGACTCTTCCCGCCCGACACCCTGCCTCTTCTAATGCTGCCCTGGGATCTGTTCACCATGTCAAAGATGGAATTCTTCGGCCAGGTCAACTTCCTGAAAGGTGCGCTGACCTACTCCGACTTCGTCACCACGGTCAGCAAGAAGTACAGCCAGGAGATCCAAACCGCAGAATACGGATTCGGCCTTGAGGGCGTCCTGCGCGACCGCGCTGCCACGGTGACTGGAATTCTTAACGGCGTGGATTACGAAGAGTGGAGCCCGCAGACTGACAAGTTCACCGCCGGGAAATATTCGCCGCAGGATCTCTCCAATAAAGCCAAGTGTAAGGCCGATTTACTCGCCGCCTTCGGAGTCAAGAACGCCGACCCCAAACTGCCGGTCATCGGAATCGTCTCCCGCTTCGCGGCCCAAAAAGGCTTCGACCTGATCTCGCAAATTGCGGACCGCCTCGCTCGCGAAGAAATGATCGTAGTGGCGCTTGGCGCCGGAGACAAGACGTACGAAGAGATGTTCCTCCGCCTCAACAAACAATTTCCCAATAAGATTGCCGTAAAGGTCGCCTACGATAACGCGATCGCCCACAAGATCGAGGCCGGCGCCGACATGTTTCTGATGCCGTCGCGCTATGAGCCTTGTGGCCTGAACCAGATCTACAGCCTGAAATACGGAACCGTACCCATCGTCCGCGCCACCGGAGGCCTCGACGACACTATCGAACCCTGGGACGCCCGCACCGGCAAGGGTACCGGCTTCAAGTTCACCGAGTACAACGGCGAGTCGCTCCTGCTCACGATCAAGCACGCCCTGACGGCGTATGAAGACCAGACCTCGTGGCAAGCGCTCATGCGCAACGGCATGAACAAAGATTTTTCCTGGAACGCCTCCGCCCGCGAATACGGCAAGATCTACGAACGAGTCAAACAGACGCGCGGAACGATACTCGCCCCGGTCCCGGAGAAAGTTCTGGTGTAGACAGGCAATCCTGATGTGGAGACAGCCGCCTCGGCTGTCCGGCCAGGGCGAAGCCCGGCCGAGGCAAGTAACAGCTTGCAGATGTTTAGTCTGCCTTTCTCGGCGCACTCCGCGGCCCTTCTCCGCGATCTCGGCGGTCAAAAGCTCGCCCTGACAGCGAACGAACTCTTCGATTCAACGCCGGTCCCGCCGCTGCTACAATCCGCTGAAGATGTCCGCAGCCGTTCCCATGCCTGCCTTCACCCGCACCATCTTCCACGTCGACATGGACGCCTTCTTCGTCTCCGTGGAAGAGCTCTTCGATCCATCCCTGAAAGGCAAGCCAGTCGTGGTCGGCGGACAGCGCGACGAGCGCGGCGTCGTCTCTGCCGCCTCTTACGCAGCTCGCAAGTTCGGAGTCCATTCCGCCATGCCTCTCCGCACGGCAGCGAAGATGTGTCCGCAAGCGATCTTTGTCAGCGGGCATCCGGAGCGCTACCGCGAGTGCTCCGAAAAAGTCCACAAAGTACTTGGGACGTTTTCGCCGCAGGTCGAGATGGCCTCAATCGACGAAGCCTATATTGACATGACCGGGACCGAACGCCTGCACGGGCCTCCTCTCAAAGCCGCACACACACTGCACCAGCGCATGAAGGCCGATACCGGCCTGAACTGCTCGGTAGGCATCGGAACCTCTCGCCTGATTGCGAAAGTTTCCTCAGCTCAAGCCAAGCCGAATGGCGTGCTCTTCATTGTTCCCGGCGGAGAGGCCAACTTCCTCGCCCCGCTCGACGTTCGCGAGATTCCTGGCGTCGGCAAAGTCATGGAGACCCACCTCCACGCCCTCGGCATCAAGAAAGTCGGAGATCTTGCGCGCCTCGAAGAGTCAGATTTAGCCGACCGCTTCGGCAAATGGGGCTTGGCCCTCGCCGGCAAGGCTCGCGGAGAAGATGCTGGAGGATGGTTCGACACGGAAGTTGGAGCTGATGTCGGTGCCAAGTCGATCAGCCACGAGCACACCTACAACGAAGACACGTCTGATGTCAGCCAGCTAGAAGCCACCCTGATGCGCCTCTCCGAAATGGTGGCCCGGCGCCTGCGCGAATCTCAGTTGTATGCACGCACGATTCAGCTGAAATTGCGCTACAAGGATTTCACCACGATCACTCGCGCCCACTCACTGCCATCGCCCACGCAGCTCGACACTGAAATCTTCGAGCAAGTCCGCGCCCTGTTCCGTAAGAACTGCAAGAAAGGCGCGCAGATTCGTCTCCTGGGCGTGCAGGCGTCCTCATTCACCTCGCAGCCAGATCAGATCGACCTGCTCGACGGAAACCGCCAGCAGCGTTGGAAAGACGCCATGGCCGCCGCCGACCGCCTCCGCGACAAGTTCGGCGAGTCCAGCGTCAAGCTCGCAGCCGGAATGAAAGGCAACTTCCGCGAGCGCATTCACGAAAATCCCGCCAGCCTGCCCGGCAAGAAAACAGGAAAGGGGAATCGTAGCGCCGGCGTCCCGCCGGCTGTACGCGCGGGCGTCTTGCCCGAGCACCTAACCCGGTATCAAAACTCGCCGGGATCCCACAAACTGCAGCGCTTAGCCGGAACCCTCGCTGAATCTGTACCAACGCTGACTTTTTCCCCTCGGACAGAGCATCCTTATCCCACCGCCCAGGCGACTCGACATCACCTCGTATCTTGCGCAGCGCCGACCCCACCGAAAGCGAGGCCTGCACCAGGTGTCCGACTCGAAGCGGCCCGGCCACCTTCATATCGCGGATCCAGTGCAGTGCGCTGCTGATGCTGCACCCACACTGGCTGCAATCCGGAGTGCCGCCGAAGACACAGGGTTCCACACGCGTTCGCAAGTCGGCCGAATAGTTCAGAGACGTCTTCGAGAACAGGCAGTCATCCGGGTCCTTAGGCGGAGTGACGAAAGCCCTTCCCATTCCTTCCGGCAGCAGCAGCTTCGGATACACCCGGCTCAACTGCGGCAACTCCCTTGCCACGCGTTCCCTATCTTCCGGTGTGAGCCGTTCGGCACTTTCCTCTCTAACCTGCGGACTATACAGGCTCACCCAAATGTGATCGACTTCCGACCGGGCGTTCCAGAATGCGAGGTATTCCTCCAGATAGGAAGCCCGCGACAGCATTGGACGGGTAATCACCCAATGCACGTTGACCGATCGCCCCTCCACATTCTTGAGGATGCGCTCGTACGTAGCGGGCTTGCGCCGCTCGTCATGATGTTCGGGAAGTCCATCCACCGAAACGGCCACACGCAGGCGTGCAAGCTTCATCCACTCCTGCGGAATTGCGATCACGCCGCTGGTCACCACCATCGTGAAGACGCCCATATCGCTTAGGACGGGCAGAATACGCCCTAGTTCGCGATGCCGAACCATGGGTTCGCCTCCCACCAGCGAGACGTGCATGGGTTTATGACGGCGCACGAGTGCGAGCACACCATCGACCAGTGCGGCCCCGCGCAGATCGCTCAGTTCGCGAAGCGTGGTTCCTCCGCCCAGATGGCTGTCTCCGTAAGCGTAGCAGCCGGGACAGCTCAGAGGGCACTCGCGCGTGATCTCAATCGACAGCATGGGAACATGCCCGTTGAGAACTCGCCAACTCGCCCGCAAGAGATCGCGCGGGGATAGACTGGGGCGGGACTCTACTGCTGACATATACGACGCTTAGATGCCGCGCCCGTCTCCCGGGGTTCGATCTCAGAGCCGAAACTTTCCTTTGATTGGGCGCTCATGCCCTGGCCGGCTGGCCGCGAGTATCTCCACCTTGACCCCACTCTCCGCCTCGCACTAAGATTCCCGTTCGCCTAAAGTCGTCAGGAGCCCAACATGCGCCAACCGCTCGTCGTATTGTTGTTCGCTGTCGCCTCGATGTTCCCGCGGTCAACCGCGGCCCAGTCGAATCCGCCGCTCCTGCTGCGCTTTCCCACGGTCAGCAAGACACAAATCGTATTCAACTACGCGGACGATCTTTGGATCGTCGGCCGCGAGGGCGGCGAAGCCCGGCGCTTGACGTCCGGCATCGGCATTGAGGCTCTTCCATATTTTTCTCCCGACGGCTCCCTGATCGCTTTCACGGGCGAATACGACGGCAATCGCGACGTCTACGTTGTGCCCAATGCTGGTGGCGTCCCGCGCCGCCTGACCTATCACCCGGCTGACGAGTATGTCGATGGTTGGACTCCCGACGGCAAGAAGATCCTCTTTAGCTCATGGGGCAACAGCTTCATGCATTTTGAAGACCAGCTTTACACCATTCCCGTCGAAGGTGGACTTCCCACCGAAGTTCCTCTTCCCATCGCCGAAGACGCATCCTATTCGCCGGACGGAAACTACATCGCCTACGTCCCCCATCCCAAATGGCAGCAGGCCTGGAAACGTTATCGTGGCGGGCAAACCACCCCCATCTGGATTGCCGATCTCAAGGACTCCAGTATCGTGAAGGTTCCACGGGAAAATTCCGACGACCATCATCCCATGTGGGTCGGCGACACGATCTATTTCCTCTCCGACCGCAATGGCCCCGTCAGCCTCTTCGCCTATGACACGAAGACAAAGCAAGTTACCGAAGCTCTTCACAGCGACGGCCTTGATTTTAAAACCGCGTCCGCGGGCCCCGACGCCATCGTGATCGAGCAATTCGGCGCCATCAAGCTCTACGACCTCGCGACGCATCAGGCCAAAAACATCAGCATTCATGTCGCCGGCGACATCGACGCCGTCCGTGCGCATTTCGCCAAGGTTGACCCCAAACGCATCCAGAACTTCAGCATCTCGCCAACCGGCGCGCGCGCTGTCTTCGAGGCTTGGGGAGAGATTTTCACAGTACCCACCGACAAGGGAGACATTCGCAATATCACGCGCAGTCCCGCCGTGGCCGACCGCGATCCCTCGTGGTCGCCCGATGGCAAGTCCATCGCTTATTTCTCCGACGAGTCCGGAGAGTACGAGTTGGCGATCCGCGATCAGAACGGTTTGGGCGCCGTGCGCCACATCAATCTCGGCAATCCACCATCGTTCTTCTACACACCCACTTGGTCCCCGGACAGCAAGAAGATCGCCTACATCGATAAGCGTCTCCAGTTGTGGTACGTCGACCTCGACAACCCTACTCCAAAGCTCGTGGATACCGACTACTACTGGACTTTCTCCGCCAATCAGATCGGCCAGAACTGGTCGCCGGACAACAAGTGGCTTGCTTACACGAAACAACTCGTCAGCGGACAACATGCCGTGTTCGTGTACTCGCTGGATCTGGCGAAGTCATTCCAGATCACCGACGGCATGAGCGACGCGCTCAATCCCAGCTTCGATAAGAACGGAAAGTATCTCTACTTCACCGCCTCCACAAACGTCGCCCTTGCCGGAGCCGGCCTTGACATGACGAGCAACGAGCACCGTGTTTCGCGCAGCGTCTACGTCGCGGTCCTCAGCAAGGATGAGAAATCACCGCTCGCCCCCGAAAGCGACGAGGAGAAAGCGAAAGACGAAAAGAAGCCGGACGAGGAAAAAGCTAACGTTCCGGACCAGGGCAAGCCGAAGGCGCAAGACAAAGCCAAGAAGGCTGAATCCAAACCCGCTGACACCGACAAAGGCAAAGACGATAAAGACAAGAAAAAAGAGGAGCCCGTCGTCGTCAAAATCGACATCGACGGCATCGGTCAACGCATTCTCTCGCTGCCGATTCCAGCGAAGAACTATCTCAATATGCTTCCCGGCAAGACTGGAATCCTGTTCCTTTCGGAAGGCCCTATGGTCTTCGCGGCGGATGACGAGAATCCCAACACCAACCAGACGATTCAGAAGTTTGATCTCAGCAAGCGCAAGGTCGACAAGTTGCTGGATGACGTCAACGACTTCACCGTCTCGTTCGACAGCGAAAAGGTCCTTTATCGCAAGGGCGACTCCTGGTCGACCGCTTCGGTCGATGATGGCGCCGCGGGATCGGGGGGCCCGCCGAAACCGGGCTTCGGTCCCCTCAAGCTCGACGGCTGGGAAGTCTACGTCGAGCCCCGTGCCATGTGGAAGCAGATCTACAACGAAACCTGGCGCATTGAACGCGATTTCTTCTACGACCCGCACTATCACGGTCTCGACATCGAGAAGGCTAAGAAGAAGTATGCGCCGTATCTCGATGGCATCGCCTCTCGCGACGAACTCACCTATCTGTTTCAGGAGTGCCTCGGCGAAATGACGGTCGGCCACATGTTCGTCGGTGGCGGCGAGGCTCCCGAGCCCAAGAGAATAAAAGGCGGACTCCTCGGTGCCGACTACAGTTTGGAAAATAACCGCTACCGCATCGCCAAGGTCTACAACGGTGAGAATTGGAATCCCGGTAACGAAGCGCCGCTCACTCAGCCAGGCGTCAACGTGAAAGTCGGAGATTATATCCTCAGTGTGAATGGTCGCGATCTTCACGCATCCGACAACATCTACAGCTTTTTCGAGGAGACTGCGGGGAAGCAAGTTGTTCTCAAAGTAGGCGCGAACCCTGACGGAAAGGATTTCCGAGAGGTCACGGTCATTCCTGTCGACAGCGAAGAAAATCTCCGTCACCTCGCCTGGATCGAGAGCAATCGCCGCCGCGTCGATCAGGCCACGGGAGGCCGCGTCGCCTATGTCCATGTCCCCAACACGGCTGGCGCTGGATATACAAGCTTCAACCGATACTTCTTCTCGCAGGTCGGCAAAGAAGGCGCCATCATCGACGAGCGCTTCAACGAAGGCGGACAGCTCGCCGACTACATCGTCGACTACCTTCGCCGCCCGCTGATGAGTAAAGTCGTCACCCGTGAAGGCCACGACTGGTCAAGCCCATCTGAGGCGATCTACGGACCCAAGGTGATGATCATCAACGAAATGTCCGGCTCCGGAGGCGATGCCTTGCCTTGGTATTTCCGCAAGGCCGGTATCGGGCCGCTCGTCGGCAAAAGAACCTGGGGCGGACTGGTTGGCATCGGCGGCTATCCGGAACTGATCGACGGCGGACGTGTCACCGCACCGCGCGCCGCCATCTATGGCCTGAACGGCGATTGGGAAGTTGAGAATCACGGCATTCCGCCCGATGTGGAAGTCGATCTCGAACCCGCTGCGTGGCGCGCCGGCCACGATGCACAGCTTGAAAAAGCGATTGAGGTGGTGATGCAGCAGCTGAAAGAGCATACACTGCCTCAAATCAAGCGCCCGCCGTATCCGAACTATCATGAGCACGACGATCTCGGCGCGAAGTAGCTCGTGTGGGGACAGCCGTCTCGGCTGTCCTTCAGATCTCAACCGTGGTGCAGCCGCGGAATTTACTGAGGATTGGCGGAGCGTGCGGTCGATGCCAGCAGCGATCGCATGCCCGGCTTGTACCCGTAGAAGTCGCCGATCCGGTGAAGCTGGTCGATAATTTCTTCGTCGTACCGCTGCTTGAGTGCCGGAGTCAGAATGTCATGCTCCGCGTTCGGGTCCGCCACGAGATCGAACAGATAACTCTGCGCGGGCGAATCGTAAGTCGTATACATATATCGTCCTTCCGCCGTCAGGATCCCGTATACCGCGCGCACATCCGACGCAAGCAGCAGATCCTTTCGCGGATAGCTGTCGAGTTCCTGCTTGGTCTCGGCAAACAGCGGCCGCCCGTAGAGCGCGTTCTGCCGAATGGGTCGGTGTCCGAGCAGGTAATAGAGCGTCGGGGTAATGTCGGTCAGCGTTGAAATCCGAGTGTCGTCGTAGACAAGATTCTCGCTCATCTTCGTCGGCAGATGGATGATCAGTGGCACGCGCATGACTTCCGGCCAGATGGATGTCGAGTGGCTACTGCGCCCGAACTCTCCGGTCGCGTCGCCATGATCGCTCGTGACGATGATGATGCTGTTGTCGTACATCCCGCGCTGCTTCAGGTAGCTGAAGAACTCTCCCAGGCACTTGTCCACCCAATGAACTTCGTAGGTGATGCGGCCGTTCATCCCTTTTGGCCCTTGCCAATGTTGCGATGTGGGCGAAGGCACATCGTTCTGCGCAAACTGGTGCACATTCTTGGGTTGCGCATAAAGGAAGATTGGCCGCGCCGCACTCTCAGGAGCGTCCAGCACCTTCCTCGCCTGTTGCAGCGTCGATCCCAGTTCGATCCGGGTCCACAGCTTTTTGTCGGTATCCAACTTCGAAAGCTGGTCATCGGCCGGCAGGATGGCGCTTAATACCTCATCAATGCTCACCATCATCAGGTAACCGTCGTTGTGCATCATTCGGTCAAGGCTGTTAAGCCGCGAGAACGGCTGCAAGTAATGGTCGTGCAGCATCATCGCGCCTGACCAGATTGCCGGCTCGGAGAGCGACGTCCCCGCGTATTGCGTGTAGACGTTGTGCATCACAATGCTGTCGCGCGCGAAGGCGTCGAGGTTGGGAGTGTAGTCAACGCGCGGATTGTAGGCACCGAGGTAATCCGGACGCATCGAATCAATCACAAATACAAAGACGTTCGGCCGATCGCTTGGCGAGGCGGTTGCGAGTGAATCGACAAGTTGGACGTTGGGCGCGCGAAGTCGGGTGTCGCGGATGTTCGAGTTCTCACGCAGGATGCGGCAGAGGTCGCCGCAAACTTCGTAGCGCGAGTTGCCTAAAATGTGATGCGCCAGTTGAAAGGAGTTGTCGTGTCCGGCATATGACTCTAGTGACAGCGAGATGTCGTCGTCCGTCGCGCCCAACTTCTTGCTCCAGAAGATTTCGCTGGCCTGCAGAGCCTTGTAGGTCGCTCCGCTTGCGATGAGCACTGAAAGAACAATAGCCACAGAATATTGTGTCCGCACTGGCCGCAGGCGGAAGAGGGAGATGCTCATCACGATCCAGAACAGCAGCGTCACGGTGCTCTGAAAGAACCCACTCCAGTCGGCATCACCGATGATGGAAGGAAAGGCTATCGCTAGCGAGCAGGAGAGAACCAGAGCAATCCAAGTCCCTAACTGAAGTGAAGATTTGTTGTTCGAAGCGTTCGGCGACTCAATTCTTGGAGGTGCGTCGAGAAACGGCAGCACCAGCGAGAATCCCCACAGCGTCAAGGCGATTGCCAAGGAGGCGGCATAGAGACGTCCTTCCCATCCTCCAAAATTCAGCGCGTCTTGCAAGAACCGGAATAGCAAGATCCACAAGCAACCGAAGACCGCAGCGCCAAAGACACCGCGCCGTACGGTTTGAGGTTTCGCTGTTTTGGCTGCCAGTACGAAGATCAGGTCGATGACCGACAACACGACGACGGCAAGGACGAAGTGAGAAAGCAGGCTCCAGAGCGTGAGTTCCGCGTCGGTGGAATGAAAGCGCAAGCTGCGGGTCTCGCGGTAAAGATGTATCCTCGCGCCAGCCAGGTAAACCATGCTGACAACAAAGGCGATCAGCAGTCCTCCGGAATAACCGAATGGCCGATTGTCGTCTGCCGCTGCATTCCGATTTGCCAGTTCGTGTTGTCTCCAAACCGACAATGCGATTAATGGCAACAACGATGCAAGGCTCCACCAATACGCAGGGCGATAGTCGTCCACACTTGGCAGGAAAGGACGGAAGGTCAGGTACAGTCCTGTGATTGCCAGCAGCGACGCGCCCACGAGGAATCGACGGTCCTTACGTTCCCGCGAGTCAGCGATGCGCCAATTTGCGGCTAGCACCGCACCTCCCGCAAGCCAATATAGGACCGCCTGATGATGCACAAACCAGGGCATCCACGTATAGGCTGGAGCTTTGATCAAAAAGTAGTAAGTGTAAGGCAGAAAGGCCAGCACGCAATACAGAGAGGTCAGGACGAAATACGTCCCTGCAACCACCTTCAGTAAGGTATTGAGCCAAAGCCGCAAACCTGCTCCTCAAGCTGACAGAACGATCCCAGACAGCAACCTGATTCTCATTCTTAATGACCTTCAGTTCGTACCGCAAGTTACCGTGGGCGCGAGAATCGCTCTGATGGGAGCGCAATCGCGTCTGGTGGCGAGCGACGTGACCAAAGAATCGGCATCGCTACTACTTCTGTGCGGTAGCAGGAGCTTCGGAACGATTTCGGTTTAGATAGGATAGGAAGCGCACTTCTGTGTTTCGTTTGGCCGGAACCCACAATGCCAAGTCAAGGCGCCAGAAAGGCCGCGGTACGATCGTCATCGCTTGCGCTGTTTGCCTGCAACTTTCTGAAGTGTCCTTCCATGCTGGGTTCGATCATCCCCAGTTCGCCGTTTCTCGTGAACGACATGATGAGCCATGTGGACTGGAAGCGAGCGCATGTTCTGGTGGAATACGGTCCCGGAGTCGGGACATTCACGCGCGAGATCCTCAAGCGCATGCGTCCTGACGCTGTTCTGGTCGCGATCGAACTGAACACCGAGTTCGTGGAGTATCTCCAGGATCATATTCGCGATTCGCGCTTCCGCGTCGTGCAAGGTTCGGCAGCGAGGGTGCAGAGTGTGCTGGCGGAGCAGGGTCTAACGCGCGCGGACTACATCATTTCCAGCCTGCCTTATCGCAATATGAAGGATTCGCTGCGCCGTGAGATTCTGGACGAATCGCGGCGGGCGTTGAAGGCGGAAGGATCGTTGCTGCTGTTTCAATACACGCGGGCGCTGCTGCCTTATCTCGAGTCCAGCTTCAGTTCGGTCAAACTCAATTTCCAACTCTTCAACATATTGCCTGCGCTGATCTTTCACTGTACGCCGTGAGCGGTTGGTGCGAGTTCGTCATGGGCGTCTAAACAATCCTCCGGTCGGTGCTCGCGGCCACGAAGTAAGAGGTTGAACCGCAGAGGTCGCTGAGAAAGGCCGCGAAGGACAAAAATTTCTTCTGATGGTCAGGACCTGAAACCTAGACTCTTCTGTTTGGGCCAGGTGTTTACCTTCTTGTTATCCCCCCCCCTAAGGGTCTATTGCAATCATCGACTTAGGGGGAAATTAGAAAGTAATCTATGAGCTGCAAGCACTCAGGGGCAAAATCTTGAGCCCCAAGGGTTTACACCTCGCCGCCAATCGTCTCGATGGACCGCGCGGCGGAGCCATGATCGGATAAGCATGAGCCCGTGCGCAGGGTCAGACGGCACATCGGGGCTGTGGATCGCGGGAGGGCGGGACTCCGAGAGCCAGACCGAACCGCGGCCAGCGGGTGCGCTTCGTGAGCTGACGCGATCCTAAGCGACCGACTTGTCCGCGGCGGTCAGGGCGCAACCGGGCGCGTGCCCACACTCGCAGGCAATTTCGACATCCTTGGATCCCGCGTCCGCACAGGATTGGCTGCAATACTTTTGACCATCCGGTACGACGCAGCGGCAGGGCAGGTGGGCGCAGGTTTTTGGTTCGTGCGACATGATGGCCTCCAGAATTTCTCAGCCATCCTATGGCTAAAGCCCGATCCGTGGAACCTGTCAAAACGGACAGTGTCGCACTGAGCACCGGTCCGCAATGCAGCAGTATGGCCACGCTATCTCGTGGGCATGATCATGCTCTTCCAGCGCCAGCGGTGATGCGAGTCCTGCTGAAAGATCACCAGACAGCTATAGATGGTATCGGTGGGCGTACACTGCAGAACGCGCGCTGGAGAACTCGAACCTTGAGCTTTGTAAGCAACGGGTTGCCGCTGGACCGCCTGTTGCAGGTTCGTCCATTGAAGACCATTGTTGGCATCCAAGCCCTGAAACACATCCGCTGGTGAGACATTCTGGCCCCGAATGAAGTCAAACCCGGGAGCCATCAAGGTGGTCAGCGTGGCTGCGTCCTTTTGTGCCACAGCAGCCTTGAACTTGGCAAGAAAGGTATTGAAGTCAGGTTGGGAATTCTGGCTGGTGAGCCATGCCGGACTCAATAAGGAGATCCCGATCAAGCAGAAAGCATAAAGTCGCATCATTCGAGGCCGCCCCTCCCATCTGCAAATTCCTAGGTTATTGGCAGCGATGGAGGCGGCGCCAGTGGCAAAAGTGCTAGTAGACGCAGCTTGCACTCGACAATATCCTGCGCGGAGTGAGCTTCCGCGAAAGGAGAGTTCTATGAAGAGCGGTCTTGCTGACTTGGGTGTCATCGTGTTGAGCGTAATGACGATTGGATTGTGCGCGGGCCACGCCCAAATCATGAATCAAATCGATTTCAAGACAGCGCAGCCGTTTACCGTCGCAAATACAACGCTGGCCGCCGGAAGCTACCTAATCCGGCCCGTTCCTGGGGCGGGTCAGACCGTTCTTGAAGTGTCTGGCGCCAGTGGCAAGCCCTCGGTGATCGTAGATGTGAACTCCGTCCAGCCCGACTCTCAGAACGGCAGTCACCTTATTTTCAATCAGTACAAGAACGTGATGGCGCTCTCGGAAGTGTTTCCGGGCGGCGGGAACACGGGATATCAGTTGGCTCAGGGGCACCCTGAGCAAATGGCTGCGAAGACCGAACAGCCAACGAAGCAGACGGTGGCTTCGACCGCCAAGTAAGGCGAACTGGCCGGAGTGCGCGCTGTCAGTTCTGCCAGTAGGCTGCCCCATTTGCCGCGGTAAGAATCGGGTTGCGAGACGCCGAAGCCGGTCCCCGCATAGAATGCTTCATACCTTTCGCGACGAGGAAACAAAATGTGGCATGCCCGCTTGCTGCTCGCTGTCATCGGTCTCTCCGGATGCGTGATTGCACAAGCGGATGGGGGATCGACGAAGATTGGCGCGTCGGCCGTTTGGCAGGTATCGCCAGAGTTCATTGCGAATGCCCCGTCTACCTGTGCGAATTCATCCCATTCGAAGGACGGCGAATGCCTGCTCGACCAGATGACGAAAGCCGGGGCCTCTCCCGCGGCAGTGAACTTCACGCGCGAGCTTTACAAGGAGAGTCACGGCCAATTCGGCATCATGACCGGATTTCAGGGTGAGGGTCTGGTTTCCTTCGCATGGATCACGTATCCCCTTCGCGCCAACACGATGTATGGATTCGTTTTGGTGAATGGAAAGCCTTCCATCATCGATGTCGAAGACTTGAAGTTGCTCGACCGGAAGACGATGGAACAGAGTCCGCAGTATCAGGATCTCAAGATCCAGTTTCCGAAAGTTGATCTGTGGCCGGGGGACCGCGATGGGAAGATCTGGCCCAACTCGCAAACTGGGCCAAACGGGGGGATTCAGTTTACGGTCGCGTATCCCTTGCTCAACGGATGTCACGCGTGCGCGAGTGCGGGAGCCGCCATCTTTAACTGGAACTTCGATGCCCAAGGGAAGTTCCAGGGAACAGCCTTCCAGGGTCTGACGCCACCACCCTTACAGTAACAGCAGGGACTCACAAACAATTACCCCAAACAAACGAAGGCCGGGTATCCCGGAAGGAATTCCGGATCCCGGCCCTCGTCTTAGTTCAACTTGAAGTAGAAGCCTAGCCTATTAGTTGCCCGAACCCGAGTTTGCTGCAGCGGTCGCCGGAATTGCCGCGGGAGCACCGGCGCCAGCACCGTAGCGGATCAAGCGCGGGAAGAAGGGCGTAACTTCGAACGGCATCTTGTCACGCGCCGAGGTGATCGCGACCGGAGCCGCTTTCACCATTTCCGCCTTGTCGTCCCAGGGATTGATCTTCACGCGGCCGCCCAGGGGCAGAGCCGCGATCTGATCGAGCTTGTTGTTGTCGAGCGCCGGGCCTTGCGTGGCCAGCGCCGACAGACGGGTTACCGATCCGGCTTCCGCCAGGGGATTGCCGAGGTGCGTGGTCAACAGCGCGCCCAGTTGCGGAGCGCGCAGTTGCAGCGCCTTCAGGAACAGGCCAACGTTGTCGAGTTTCTGTGCGTAGGGCGAATTCTTCAGAAGTTCCACGGCCTTTTTGTCGGCAGCGGTTTCTTCTTCCGGAATGTGCTTGAAGCCCAAGTTTTGATACGTGCCTTCGTCCGAGAACAGCATGCGGTCGTTGAAGGCGTACTTGCTGCCCAGATTATGGCCGAGCACGATGTGCGCGAGCTCATGGGAGAGCACGGCAGCCAGGCTGGCCTCATCGGGAAGCACGTCGATCAATCCGCGGCTGATCACGATCGTGTTGCCCACGCTGAAGGTTTCCAGCGGGGAAGTGAGCAGAACGCGAGTACGGACCGGCCGGGGCAGGTCGATGTTGTTGGTGACTTCGAGGTTGTTGACGACAGTCTGGAGAATGCGGTCGAGGTCGCCATCGGGCGCGAGCAAGCCCGCGCTGGTGAGACGCTCGACAACGTTGTCTTCTGCCTGCTGCTGCCATACACGCTCCGCCTGCAGCGGGGAAGCGTCCTGCGCGGTCGGACTTTCGTCGGTCACGCTGTCGACGCGGATTTGCGTCAACTCGTCATCCTTGCCGCCCTTCTTCAGGTCGTAGCCCCAGATGCGGGTCTGCGCCTTGAAGGCCAGCTTGTTCTTCACGCCAGCGCTGAAGTCGCCTTCTTCGCTGTAGATGAACGACGGAACCCAGTAACCGGGAATCAGGTTCAGGCGCCAGCTGTCCATGTGAAAGAAATAAGTGTTGCGCGGCGCGGGAACATAGGTGCCGTTCAGGCGCACGATGTTGAATCCCTGATCTTCAATCCAGATGCGGCCGAGGAAGCGGCCACGGCCGGATTTCGGTTTCGGAGTTACGTCGAATACGAGGCAGCGCACGTCGCCCAGAAATTCGCGGCGGGCGTAGCGGAAGTCATAGTGTTCGCGGTCGAAGTCGGTGCGGTCGGCATAGACCATCCAGGAGAAGCCCATGGGCTGGTACTGGACCTTGTAGAGTTTCTGGAAGCCGCCCAGAAGACGGGCCTGCATGCCCTTTTCTTCTTCCTTCAAATAGTCTTTGCGGTCGACGGTCTCGCCCATATCGAGGCGGCCGAGAAAATAATGATCCCCACTCGGGATCGGGCCCAGTTGCGGGTCGGCGGTCAGATTCTGCAAATAGGTTTCGACCACAGGCGTGCGGGTCGCGAGCACTTTCATGAGACCGTGTTCCCGCTCGATGAACAGGTTTACCACCTGGTCCATCGTGGTGGGAGTGGGAGCCGCTGCGGGCAGCGGGATCGCCGTGGCCTGCGGCGCTGCAGGCTGGTCCGTTGCCGGGGCAGCCTGCTGAGAGGGTTGCGCTGACTGCGTCGCATCGGACGCAGGCGGCTGTGCGGACGGTTGAGAACCCGCCGCTTGCTGTGCGGCTGCGCTCATGGATGCCAGCAGAACCGCGGCAAAGATTGCTTTCGAAGTGCGCATAACGCTTTTCTCCAAGTTCTTATGACCCGTTTCTCTGAACCGGTTTCTATGTCCGATTCATTTCAATTTTCTTGCTCGATCGCCCGAAATTGCTTCGCCAAAACTTCTTAGTACGCCATCTGGAACGTGACGTGAACCACTGCCGTCGAATCGACCGCCTGCCCATTGCGCAACGCCGGTTTGAAGCGGATCTTGTTGGCGGCAGCGACCGCGGCTTCATCGAGCCCGTGTCCCAGACCGCGTACAACCCGATTCACATGCAGGGTTCCGTTCGCCGAGAAACTGACTTCGAGAAGCACTTCGCCTTCCAGCTTCAGGCTGCGCGCTTCTTCTGTGTAAACCGGATTCGGCTTGAACGTGATTTCCACCGGAGTGCTGGCCGGACCCAAATCTGCCTGTGCGATCTTCGGTCCGCTGTGTGCGACCTGCTGCGATCCGAATCCGCCCGTAGCCACCCCCTGGCCGTTGCTGCGCCCGTCACCCTTGCCGCCGGTCGCGATGCCGTTGCCGAAATCCGCGCTGGCGACCGTGCCCTTAATTCCTTTGGCTCCGCCGGATCCGTTGCCTTGTCCAGGGCCGACGGGCATATCAAAGCCACCGGCCGCGGCGGCATATAACTTCGCGCCTTGCTTGCCTTCGCCCTTCAATCCGTTGGGATCGCCGAATCCGCCCGTCTGCACCTTTTCCACAGCGGCGTTGACAGTCGGCTTCTGCGAACTGCCACCAAAATCTCCGGTGTGTACTAACTGCGGACGAGCCCCGCCAGCAACTTTTATTTCCGGAGCGGCGAACTGGTTGACCACAACTTTTGGCGCTTCGACCGGCTGTGGCGCTTCGCGGCGAACTTCGCGCGGCACCACCAGCTTAGGCTGCTCAAACACCGGGAGCTTCACGGCGGGCAGCAGCTTGGGCTGGACTTCCGTCTTCACCTTGATGGGCTCTGGTACCGGCCGTAACGCCGGCATGGGAATGAGTTCCGTCACGTGATACTGCGCCAGTTGCAGCTTTTCCGGAAGGATCAGCCCGATGTTGATCACGATGAGCAGGAGCAGTGCGACGATCCCGTAGGCGGTCGCGAGAGCCCGTTTGTTGACCTTACGTTCGGGCAGTAGTCCGAGTTGAAAGCCGCGGTAAGCTGTCGCCATGCAATTTCACTCCATAGGGTTCCCGGGAGGGGAGACTTCCAGGACTTGGAGTCTTAAAAATACGGGAGATAGGACAGGGGGTAAACGTGTCCACGGCTCTTGACCTTAGGTAACCAAGGGAGTGTCCTTTTGGATAACCGGGCCAAAACGGGCGCGGGACGGCCGTTGCCGCCGCTTCCGCTGGAGATGACCCGAGGAAAACGGTACGAAACGCGGATGAAAGCCGGCAAAAGCGGGTGAGAAATCCCTTAGCCGGAGTTGGCGCCGTTATAACTGCTTATGGGGCTTCGAAAGCTGTTGGGCGCGATCTTCGCCGACGTGAGAAATACGAAAACACAGGAAGTCCAGCCAAAATGACGAGCACTCCATACCCGGAGTTGGGCCAGTCGTTCTTGAACGTGTAGCACAACAACGCGGCAGCAACCGCAACGAACAGCGACGGCACCACGGGATAACCCCACATGCGATAGGGCCGAGCGGTCTGCGGTTCGCGCCGCCGGAATACAAAGATCGTGCTTCCCGCGATCATGTAAAAGAGCCACTCAGCAAAGATTGCCAAAGAGAATAACTGGCGGAAATTCGCACCCACCAGCAACAGCAGAATTGAGAGTACCGCCTGCACAGCAATTGCAACCGATGGCGTATGAAAGCGGGGATGCACTTCGGCTAGCGCGCGAAAGAAATATCCGTCGCGTGCCACGGCGAAGGGTACGCGAGCTCCGCTCATGATCGTGCCGTTGAGCGTGACGAGCATCGACAAAGCCATGCCTGCCGAAACGATGCTGGCGCCAAGGTGTCCCATCACCATTGCGACCGCATCCGAAGCTGGGCGTGGGGAAGCTGCGATCGCATTGGCAGGAAGCACGTATTGGACGCCGGCGTTGACCAGCACATAGAGCACGCCGACAGTGGCGACACCCGCGATCAGCGCAATCGGAATATTTCGCTCGGGATGCTTCACTTCGCCCGCGACCATATTTAGGTCGTTCCATCCGTCATAGGCCCAGAGCGCCGCCACCAGGGCTGCCATGAAGCCTGCGACTCCGCCTTTTGCGCCCGCGAACGTGCCGGCGAAGTTGGTCCATCCGCGGCCCGGAACGTTGCCCATTCCGCTGAAGCACACAAAGACGATCCCTAGGATGATTGCTACTTTCAGCAGCGTAAATACGAGTTGGAATTCACCGGCCTTTTTCACGCCAAGATAGTTCAGCAGAGAAATGAGAATGGCGGCGGTGATGGCGAACAATTGCCCCCAGGTTATGGCGAACGGCGCGCGAATGATGTTGGTGGAGAAAAAGGAGAAGACAGAAAATGTTCCGAGAATCCGTACCAGCCCAGTGACGACGCTAGCGATTGAAGCTGGCTTGGCGATCACGAACCAGGTCCACGCGTAGAGGAATCCACCGAGTGGGCCGTAGGCGTCGCGCACATAGACGTACTCGCCTCCGGCCTGCGGCTTCATCGCCCCGAGTTCGGCATAGGTGAGCGCCCCGGCAAATGAGAGCAGTCCGCCCACGACCCACGCCAAGTAGACCAATCTGGCAGAACCCACAGCCTGCATCATTTCCGCAGGCACAAGAAAAATTCCGCTGCCGATGATGGTTCCCACGACCACTGCGGAGGCGTGGCTCACGCCGAGATCGCGGGATAGCTCGGGGCGGGAGATGGCTGGCTTGGGCATTCGTCGAAGTGAGCCAGTATACGCGAGTGGGAGAGGAAGGTCTTAGCCGCAGAGTTCGCGGGAACCGCCGCGAAGGACGCTGGCTAGTCAGCCGACGATGCCTGGCGCATCGGCTCTGCCGCCAACGGAAGTGGAACCTCCAGCGTTCCCATGCGATCGTTTATGCGATCACGCACGCCGACACGGATCGACTTGGCGTTGACCGGGACGATCAACGATTGGTGTAGCCGATACAGTCCCGCCTTGTTTTCTGCTGACTGGGTCGAGGCCTCTGGCACGCCATCATTCACAATGCCGTTCAGTACCTTGCCGTCATCATCAAAAGCCGCCACCGCAAACTCGAGGGTCGCCTGCCGTCCGCTGCGTTCTGCGTGTGCCTTGAATTGCGGATCGAGTACGCGATAGTCGACGCTGTACGTTTGAATCTTCACCGGGGCCAGCGGCTTGATTGGCTTGTTCCTGTGATTCGTGCGGTAGAACGCGGATTGTTCCTCGAGTCGCAGCATCTGCGCCGGGGTCGCCATCATGACTTCACCTTCGGCGTGCAAATAGGCCGAGAACACGAGATCGTGCAGCATCGGTGCGCCCGGCCTTATGTTTCCCTGCAGTACATCGCCCGCATCAAGCGGAACCGCGACGGTTGGAGTCCCGACGGTCTTATATTGCTCTGCCGCCGCGGAGACCAGCGGAACGCGGCAATAGTTGCTCCGGTACGAGAGTTGATATCTTCCCTGGTCCACCTTCACCGAGATATTGTGACACTTCCCATCATTCATCCGGCTCGGAGGCGAATAAGTCAGCGTGTAGTAGTTCCCGCCATCCTCGGTAGCCGTGTTCAGAATGTCTGCAACGCTGTTAGCGTTGTAAAATGCGCGGCCCCCGGTGCGGGAGGCGATCTCATCCTCCGACGCTTTACTCGCGACGAACGTGCCTAACGTGCCGACTGCGGGATTCGGATCTACCCCACTAACATCGACGGGAAAGACCGCGATTTGAGCCTGCGCGAGGGCATTGATCGCCGCTTTGATTTGGTCGGCCAACGGGGAATTCCCCTCTTCGGAAGAACCTGATAGGGGAAAGGTACCTGCCACCCAGATCAAATTCTTGCGCCCCGGAATGCCATCCAGGTATTCGCCGATGTGGGTCAGCATATCCGTCGCGGTGTACGGATCGCCATAGCCATAGTTCCGAGCCAGCATAAAGACTCTCGGCACATGGCTCTTCGGACGGTTGGGATCCAGCGCGGCGTATAGTTGGTCCTTGTCTTCGGTGAATCCCTGCACCAGGTACAGCTTGTCGGTCGTGACGAAGACGGCAAATCTCGTGCCGGCAGGCTTGCTCTTGATGAACTTGAGGACCTGCTGCCGGGCCATCATCTGGTCCTCCTTCTCCATATTCACCAGGTCGAGCAGCATCACATAGAGCGGCCCGCGCTCCGGAGCCTTGGGGATATTCTCGAAGACATTCGGCGGCAGAGGAGGCGCATTTGGCGCCCGGGAAATGGATGGCTTGTCAAAGTCATAGACATCGAGCGAGAGAACGCGCTGCGGTTCCTTATCTTCCGTGATGGAAAAATCGTTGGCCGCGAGTCCGTGAACCGGCTTGCCATCGGCGTCCCGCACCATCACGTCGACGATGACCCGCCGTACGGTCTGACGAATGGTCAGAGTGGGTGAG
Organism: uncultured Acidobacteriaceae bacterium; assembly: GCA_963844525.1. GTDB lineage: Bacteria > Acidobacteriota > Terriglobia > Terriglobales > Acidobacteriaceae > Sulfotelmatobacter. Next base: position 58,574 of record CAWJOM010000005.1, read on the forward strand.
TGCGCCTCCCGGTTGGTCGGTAGTTCTGGCGCGGGTTCCCCAACTAGCTTGGTTGGAGCTGCGCTGCCCTGGGCCGGAGACGCATCTTGCGTCTGGGACTGCGTAGCGCCCGACTGAGCGGCCAGTTGCGCCGCCTGTAACAAAGAGAGAGCCAGAAATGCGAGCACAAATCGCGAAAGGGCAGGAAACATAGTCATCGTTCACCGTTCGAGTGTTCTCTCAATCTCTGACTCAACCCGCCGGAGAACACCTGTCTCGCCCCACAGTGCAATTATTTCGAAATGCATCCGTGGAATCAACCTGGAAGGCTATCTCGCCCATTTGGCGAGGACTGTCCCACGATTGCGCTGGCAGCTAATCCCACGGCGAAGGTTACCGTCGAGCCAATCATTACCCACCAAGTCCACGGCACTTGAGTCCACCGCCACAGGTATAAATTCATGGCGAAGCCGAAGGCCATTCCTACCATCGCGCCGCGCTGATTTGCCCGTCGTGTGAGCACGCCCAGCAGGAACACACCGAGCAGAGCGCCGTAAGCCACCGAAGCGATCTGCAGGCCCACTTCTACCACGCGGCCCACTTTGTGGAGCGCGATCAAAGCGAGTCCGAACAGCACGAGCGCCCAGACCAGCGTGGCCAGCCGCGAGAGGCGCATCTTGGTCTTCTCATCCCCTTGAGGGCGCAGGCGTACGTAGAAATCCATGATCGATGTCGACGACAGCGAGTTCAGCGCGGCGCTCAAGTTCGACATTGCCGCTGCCAGAATTGCTGCGATGAGCAGGCCTGAGATTCCATGCGGCATGCGCGTGACGATAAACGTGGGATAGATCCGGTCGGGTCTTCCGAACGTCGCTGACGGCGCTCGATAGTACGCCCACAGCATGATGCCCACCGTCAGGAACAGGGCAAACTGAAACAGCACCGCCACGCCGCTCGAGACTAACGCTGTCGCCGATTGTTTCTGCCCGCGGGCCGCGAGCAAGCGCTGCACGATAAGCTGATCGGTGCCGTGGCTCGCGACCGTGAAGAACGCGCCCCCGATCACCCCTGCCCAGAACGTGTAAGGAATCCAGAGGCTGGGCGTGAAATTGAATACTTGCAGCTTGCCCGCGCCAGCGGCGGCCGCATGAATCGCCGGCCAACCGCCGGGGACGAGATGCAGAATCGTTACGAGTCCGATCAGCGTTCCGCCCACGTAAATCGCGGTTTGCACAACATCGGTCCAGATGACAGCGGCGAGTCCGCCCTCGAATGTGTAGATAACCGTTAGCGCCGTGATGATGGCGATCGAGGCGACCTCGCCGGTCCCCAGCGCAATCGACACTACAATCGAGACCGCGTACACGCGCACGCCCTCTGCCGCGCCGCGCGTCAGGAGAAACAGACCGGCCGTAAGCGAGCGCAGCCCTTTCCCGAAGCGTCGCTCGATCAGTTCGTACGCTGTGTAAAGGTCGCCGCGGAAGTAGTGAGGCAGCAGAAGAAAACTGATCACGATTCGCCCGACTACATATCCCATCACCACCTGAAGAAAAGTGAGGTTGGTGTCGTACGCCAGCCCAGGGATGCTGATGATGGTGAGGGTGCTGGTCTCGGCCGCGACAATCGAGAGGGCGATCGCCCACCAGGGAATATCGCGCCCGGCAAGAAAGTAGTCGCGCAGCGAGCGCTGCTTCTTACGGAAGCGCAGCCCAAACATCGTGATTCCCGCCAGATACAGCGCGATAATCGCGAAATCAATCCTGTTCAGGCCCATGGGGGTGACAGTCGCGAAGATAATGTTCCTCTTCCTCTTATCCTCTATGCAGTTCGCCGTTTTAGTGTACGGTCTTCCGCCCTGGCCATCGGGTCAGGCGGTTGCTGGGAGACGAGAGGGGTCCAGCGATCCTTCAGATTGAGAAACCACTGCTCAAAGTACGTGCGCGACAAGAAGGCAACGGTGACTGCCAGCCCCGCGCTGAAGAGGAAACGCAAGAACAGAAACCCCAAGCGCGACGGAAGCTGCGAATAGACTCCGGGAAAAAAGCGAGCCAGCCAGTGGTCGGTAAAATCAAACGCCAGCATGTGGACCAGATAGAGACCGTAACTGATCCAGCCAAACCACTGCAGCAGCGGACGCTGTACGATCCACCGGAAGCGGCTGGCGCCGATCAGCATGGTCATCGAAAGCACACCAGCACAAAAGAGGTTTACCCCGGTCGGCCGAAGCGCCGCGCCGAAAAACCTGCTGCCCCGCCAGATTCCAAAGGGCGTCCCGAAGGTGAACAACCCGATCGCCGCGGCAATGCAAGTCGCCGAGAAGTAGAACATAGGGCGACGTTCGCCGAGCGGGCCGCGGCTCAAAACGCCCATGAGCGCACCGATCGCCAGACCATCAGCCACCAGCCAGGTGTAGGCCGTACCGGCGTTGTAGCCGAGTGCATGAACGAGCGCACGGATCATTGGAGAGGCGACGAAGATTCCCAGGGCGCACCAAGCGGCGGCCCTGCGCGTAAGCGCACGCACTGCGGTCGGCCAGAGCAGATAAAAGTGTTCCTCTACGGCCAGAGACCATAATGCGGCGTATTGCGCGGGCACGCCAAAAAGCGGAGTGAGGTTGGCAAGGTATAGAAAACTAAGCCCGATGAAAGGCCAACCCACCCGGCGGTCTTCCAGCCATCCTGTTCGAGGAAGAATGATCAGTAAGATCAGAAGCAGGTAAAACGCGGGCAGAATGCGCAGCGCCCTGCGGAGGTAAAAACGGCGGTAGTAATGCGGCTTCGGCTTACTGTCGAGCAGAATGCCCGTGATGAGAAATCCGGAAAGAACAAAAAAGAGGTACACACCGGTCCAGCCGCCCACGCTCGCGGTGATGAACAGGCGAGCCGGCCCTCTGAATCGCGACCATACCAGACCGGGATAATTAAATCCGTGGAAAAACAAGACAAGCAAGATTGCGATCCCGCGCAGAGAATCCAACTCCGGCATGACGGGACGAATCAACTTGTCCGTGGAAAGTCCTGAGGCAAAACTCATTGAGGTGGGCCAAATGTAGCTGCCCAACGGTTTCCGTGTCAATCGATTCGAAGCGGCCACAGGAACGCGGCTTTTCCATCCGCAGACGCTTGGATTGCTATGGATCCGATTTGAAACAGGGAGCGGGCGATCCGCAGTCGGAAACCGGTCTGTGTTAGAAATAAACCGTGTCGTACTATCTGGGCATCGACGGCGGCGGCACCAAGACCACCTGTGCAGTGGGCGACGAATCTCATCTGCTCGCCACTGCGAGTGCCGGGCCCAGTAACATCGTTCGGGTTGGAGAGGCGCAAACTCGTACATCTCTGCAGCAGTCGGTGCGGCAGGCTTGTGCTGCTGCGGGCATTACTCCTGAGCAGGTTGCTCGCACCTGTGTTGGGGGCTCGGGCGCTGCCCGCCCCGAGTTAGCGGAGCTCGTTCGCCGCTCGCTGGCGGAACTGCTCACCTCTCCCATCGACGTTGTGGGCGACATGCAGATTGCGCTCGAAGCCGCATTCGATAACGGGCCCGGCGTGATTGTCGTCGCCGGCACCGGATCCATTGCCTACGGCCGCGACCCGCATGGAGTCACTGCCCGCGCAGGAGGCTGGGGATTCGCCATTGGCGACGAAGGCTCCGCGCACTGGATCGGGCGCGCCGCCGTTAGCGCAGTTCTCCGCGCCAGCGATCCCCGCCCTGCTGATCTGAGCATGGGAACACCAGAGAGTTGGGTGCAGGGCTCGCCCTTGTCGGCCGCTCTCAGCAAGGCTTGGGGTGTGAGTTCACTTTCCGATCTCGCGCGTGCCGCCAACTCGATTCCTTCTCCTGATTTTTCTGCTCTATTTCCTGCGATTGCAGCCAGCCACGATGATCTGGCCCAGCAGATCCTCACGAGCGCGGGCCGGGAACTCGCCGATGTGGCAGCGGTGGTGATCCGTCGTCTGTTCGCGAAGGGACAGGTTTCGTCGGTCCCAGTGGCCATGACTGGAGGGGTCTTTCGTCATGCCCCCCTGGTGCGGCAGGTTTTTTACAATCAACTTCGCGCAATCGATTCGCGGGTGGAATTGAATCCGCAAGTCGTCGAGCCTGTCGAGGGAGCCTTGCGGATGGCGCGGAGAGCCGCCCTGCAGCAGGTCACTCCTTAAACCGGGTGATTCGTGGGCTTGGCGTCGTCGCGCTGGCTTGTTGCGAACACAGTTCCATGATTCCGGCGGAGTCTCAATCCGAAAACGAACTCACTCAAGAACCTGGGGCGAATTCCGCGCCCGTCCCAGTCGGCCTCGCCAGCGCTGCCGACAGCCTTCTGACTGCCGACCTTGCCCTCGCGGCCCTCAAAGATCGCGACCTTCCTGCTGAGGTGGTCGAACAGGTCAGCCGGAATACTGCCGTGATGAAGTCGCGGAAGGTTCGCATCGCTCTCGCGGCTCATCCTCGGATGCCGCGCCGTATTGCGCTGCGCCTGATCCGTGAACTCTATACATTCGACTTGATGCAGTTGTCGCTATTGCCTGCCGTCGGGGCTGATTTGAAGCGAGTTGCCGACGAACTGCTCGTGGCACGCCTCGCCTCGATCACCTTGGGAGAGCGCATTGCGCTAGCGCGCCGGTCGTCTGCCATGGTAGCGGCCGCGCTGCTTCTCGACAAAGAACCGCGCGTATGGCAGACCGCACTGGAGAACCCGCGCGTCACCGAACCCGCAATCGTGAGGGCGCTGTTACGCCCAGGCTCGACGCCCGCATTCGTCAAAGCGGTCTGCCATCATGCGAAGTGGTCTCTGCGTCCCGAGATTCGAATGGCGTTGTTGCGCAACGAATACACGCCGCTGGCTCGCGCCCTTGAATTTGCCCGCCGGCTACCGCCCGCGCAATTGCGCGACATTCTGCATGCGTCCCGACTGCCGGAGAAGATTAGGAGTTATTTGCGGGAAACTGGAATCCGGAGCTGAAACTGGAGCGGTACTGAACTCATCGTCCCCCGCCAATTTCGAGAATTGCTCCTGTCGTGAAAGACGCCGCCGGCGACAACAGCCACAACACTGCTTCCGCGATTTCGGTCGGCGTTCCCGGCCGTCCCATCGGGATGGTTCCCATCAGCCGCTGCAGCCGGCCCGGTTCGCCATTGGCGGCGTGCAGTCCGGTTTCGACCAAGCCCGGAGCGACCGCGTTGACACGAATGCCCTCCATCGCCACTTCCCGCGCCAGGCCGATGGTAAAGCTGTCGATCGCGCCTTTCGATGCTGCATAGTGTACCCATTCTCCGGCAGCACCAGTGCGCGCGGCGATTGAGGAAATGTTCACAATCGCGCCGCCGCTTCCGCCGTGTCGCGTCGACATGCGCTTCACTGCTTCACGCGAGCACAGGATCGTCCCCGCAACATTCACTGCCATAACTTTCGCGATGGCCGCGCTCGCAACTTCTTCCACGCGCGCGAATCCTCCCGTGATGGCGGCGTTGTTGACCAGAGCCTTGATCGGGCCTAGCTCGCGCTCCGCCGCCTCGAACAAGCGCAGGATATCTTCTTCACGCGAGACATCGCCCTGGATCGCGAAAGCACGCCCGCCCGCGGCCACGATGTCGTTGACTACCTTGGTTGCTTCGGCCTCGCCGCTACAGAAATTGACTGCGACGGCGTAGCCCTGTCGGCCGCCAAGCAGGGATATGGCGGCGCCGATTCCCCGGCTCGCCCCGGTAACAATGAGAGTGCCTAAGTCTGCTTTGTTGGCCATAGATCCACAGGGCTGAAGCCCGGATAGATGGTGAGAGTCTGTCGCAGCCCTGAAGAGCCGCTCTTCACAAGCAAGCACGAGCTGCGAACTACGAGCTCAGAGCAAAAAGCTGGCAGCTAGAAGCTAGAAGCTAGAAGCTCTACTGCTTCAAGGCCTCGCGCTTACCGTGCATCATTTCAACGACGGCATCGTACATGCGTTTGCGCGCTTCGTGCCGTTCGTAGGCCCGCGTAATGTAGCGCACATGTACCTCGATGCCGCCCCCGGTCGGGACCACGTTGATTCCCGGCACGGCTGAGATCGCCTGCACTCGATAGTGCGTCGTTGTTTCCCGCCACTCGGCTTCGGCCTTGCCGGCGTTCGCCGCGGTTTCCTTCTCCACGAGCTTCTGGATGCCGTCGATAATCGGGTACGGATCTTGTGACGCCGGGATGAGCACTTGCAGTTCGTCCCACATCCACTGGCCCGAGGTAGTGAAGTTAAAGAAGTGTCCTTCGATCGCGAAGCTGTTTACGAATGAAACACGTCGGCCAGTGGGATGGCCCGCATCGGTCCAGCTGCCGGTTTCAAGCAGGATCGTCTTCAGCAGTCCCACTTCGAGCACTTCGCCGGCAACCCCATTGATCTCAACCCAGTCGCCCACTCGGATGCCGTTTCGTCCCATCAGCACAAACCAGCCAAAGAACGCGACGATGAAATCTTTCATCGCCACGGTCAACCCTGCGCCCGCCAGGCCCAGAATGGTCGTCGTCTGCGTGGGCATGCCGAAAACAATGAAGAAGATGCCGACCGCGCCCACAGCACGGCCCGCAAACTTGACCATCGTACGTAGCGTGTCGACCCGCTTATTCTCGCCGGTGAAGCCGGTGAACAGACGATCAATCACCCGATCCGCCGCGTACACTGCCACGAGAACCAGCAGAATCCAAAGCAGACATTCGAGGATGTGGTGTAACGCGTCGCGCTCGCGGGTCTCGACCAGGGCGATCCAAGTCGCGTAGGTATCGCCCAGTTCCTGCTCGTCTTGCACTCGCCGGCCGAGGTCCGCGAGATTCTTCTGATCGCGGGTATACTGCTTCAGAGAATCGAGAGCCGCCTTGGCCGTGGCTTTCGATTCGTCGCGGTTCGTTGTCCGGCTGCTCTTCGCAAATCCTTTCGCCTGCTCCTTGGCGGCCTCGCGATTCTCGTTGTCTTTTGCTACCTGCGCATTCAATGTCTCGTGCCGCTGGCTCAAACGCACCTGTTTGGTCTGGCTCTCCGTCCGGGCGTCCTGCAATTTTGTCTTTTTCTCACGCAGGGCCTGCCACGCCCGGAATACGTCGAGCAACGTGTGCTTCTGGTAGTCCTGTTCTTGAGGGTTAACGGCCGAACCCGCCGTCTCCGCATTGTGATCCGCGGCTTCATGCTCGGCCTGCAAGCGCTTGATCTTCGCTTGCGGATCGCCACCCGCCTGCTCCAGATCTTCCGCAGCATCGTCCACTTCGTCCTGATCGAGATCCATCTGCGCCTTGGCGACGTCGATCTGGTCCTGCAGGTTGTCTCTTTGCGCGTCGGGTGCGGCTCCCAGCTTGCGCGTGAGCAGCGCAATGTTCTCCTGGTCTTCCTTGAGCGCGAGTTCCGCTTTCTTCTTGCGCTCGGCTATTCCCTTGGCTTCCGGCGAGAGCGCCAGAGGATTTTCTTCCGCCGTACGCAACGTATCGAAGAAGGCGAGATCGACTTCGTGATCGCCAACCTTTTCGGCCTCATGTGCGAGTGCCTGCTCCTCGGCAGTGCCCGCCCATCGGGCCATTCGCCGGGCAGTCTGAAGGGGACGCTGATCCACCAGAGGATGCTGAGTTGCCGGCGGCTTCCGCCCGAGCACTCTCTTGTTCGGCGTTGCCGATGCGTCCTCGTTCGGGGCCGGCAACTCGCGAGTCCACAAAAGTCCCACGATGGCTGCGGCCACCAGCAGAAGCAGCACAATTGCGGTGATCCAGTGCCGTATTTTCATGAAAGGTTCCAGAAGCCCGTTGTTGTCAGATCACTTTAGCAAGAAATATCCCCTCACGGCGACGGCGGTGGTCCTAGTCATTCTTCCGCCGGAACGTAGGACACCTCTCAAACCGCAGCCGCTACGCACGTTCGTAATCTGCACTGGCCAAATTCTTACCCATAGAATCGCAGGAGATGCGAATGCTCGAATATTTGAAATCAATCGTTGACGGGACGTGTTTCGATCAGCCGTGGAAGCCTGTCTCTCGTCCCGCGCTCGTGGCGTGGTTGGTTTTCTACGTCCTGTTCATGGGCTACGCATTCTCGGCCCATGGTGGATTTCTCTTCATCGACAGCGCCAACCTGGTCGTACACGAAGGCGGACACAACCTCTTCGGCTGGTTCGGCCCAACGCTCGGCCTTTGGGGCGGCACATGGTTGCAGTGGCTTGTGCCATTTTTGCTCGCGGTCTATTTCTTTACCGAGCGACAGACTACAGGCTTCGCATTCTGCCTCTTCTTCTTTTTCGAAAACTGGCTCTACACCGCGACCTACATGGCCGACGCGCGCGCCCGGGAATTGCCGTTGGTGACGACTGGAGATCCGGACTTCGTGGAGCACGACTTCTTCAGGATCTTCTCTAACCTTGGCGTGCTTGACCACGACACGCAGATCGCCGCCGCCGTGCGAGTGTTGGGATGGTGCGGAATGCTCGCTTGCGTCACCTGGCTGGCTCTGCGGCTGAGAGCACAAGACGTGCGGCCAACGGTGCTTGCTACTTTTCCGCAACCCACGGTGTCTCTCATCGACCGCTTCCCTGGGAAGGTTCGCTCTAAGCCGGCGGAGGCTAAAAGGAGTACTGCGCCTACGGAACCCAGTCGCCAATAAAGATATTGGTCTCGTGCGGGGCCTTGGCATTGCGGTTCGAGGCCCATACGAGCTTCTTTCCATCGGGCGAGAACATGGGGAAGCCGTCGAAGCCGTCGCTGTAAGTGACGCGCTCGAGGCCCGTGCCGTCGGGACTGATCAGCCACAATTCAAAGTTGCCCATGCCCCCGGTGGCGTGCGTCTCGGGATCGTAATTCGACGAAAAAATGATCCGCTTCCCATCCGCCGTATATGCCGGCCCGAAACTGGCAGCGCCCAGGTTTGTGATCTGCTTTTTGTCGCTGCCGTTCGCCTTCATTGTCCAGATTTCGAGGGACGTCGGACGAATCAGGTTTTGGCCCAGCAGTTCTTTATAGTCGGAAATTTCCTTGCCGGTCTTGGGATGGTAGGCGCGAAACACAATTGTCTTGCGGTCGGGAGAAAACGTTGGACCGCCGTCGTATCCCAGTTCGTGCGTGAGTTGCTTGACGTGGGAGCCGTCGGCGTCCATCAAATAAATGTCGAGGTCGCCGTTCCGCATTGAAGTGAAGACGATCTTCTTACCGTCGAGCGAAATGGTGGCCTCGGCGTCGTAGCCCGGGGTGCTAGTCAACTGCTTTAGATTCGATCCGTCCGGATTCGCCGTGAAGATGTCGTAACCGGAGTACACCGCCCAGACATATCCTTTGGAAAAGTCAGGGCGTGGCGGACATTCGGGGCTGGCCAGATGAGTCGAGGCATAGAGAATCTTCTTGCCGTCAGGATAAAAAAAGCTGCAGGTAGTGCGTCCCTTACCGGTCGAGACCATGTGCTGGTCGCTGCCGTCGATGCTCATCTCGAAAATCTGGTCGCACTTCACGTCGCCATGCGATGACTGGTAGATCAGCTTCTTGCCGTCGGCGGAAAAATAGGCTTCGGCATTCTGCCCTCCAAACGTCAACTGGTGCACGTTACGCAGATGTTTTTCCTGCGCCGTCGCTATCTCGGGCGGATTGGAGGCTTGCGCGGAACCCATCTGCGATGCTGCGCCTATTAGCGCGGAGAGAACTACCAGAGACACAAGAGCGCGTTTGATCACGATGGCGGCTAGTGTAGCAAGGCTTCCGAATCTTAACCACAGAGGACACAGAGTGCACAGAGGAAGCCTGGCGAAGAGATCTGCGCTATCACATCGGAGCTCCTCTGTGTCCCCCGTGTCCTCTGTGTTGATCAAGTTTTTGAGGCGTAGAATAAGCCCGCCGCTTCAAGGAGACCGGATGAAATCATTTCTGCCAATTCTCGTCGTCGTTGCCTTGGTCGCGATTGTCGCGCTGCCCGTTGCCCGTCCGGCAGTCTCGGCATCACCGCAGGCGACCGCTGAAATGCTGAAGCAACTCGAAGCCGAATTCATGAAAGCCGCCGCCGAGAAAGGCTCGCTGGGATACATGTCGTACTACGCCGACGATTCCGTCGAAGTCCCGAACGGCGCGCCATTGATCCATGGCAAGGCAGAAATCGCAAAAGGCATGGGATTCCTCGACGACAAGAACAACAGCCTCACTTGGACGCCGGTGGACGCCGACATTTCCGCGTCGGGCGATCTCGGCTACACCTGCGGGAATTACGAATTCCGCGCCAAAGACAAGGATGGCAAACTGACAGTGCAATACGGCAAGTACACCAGCATCTGGAAGTTGCAGAAAGATGGCAGTTGGAAAGTCGTGCTCGACATGGGCAACGCGAGCCCGGAACCGAAATAAGCAGACTTTCCCCGGGTTCTCGACCGCGCAATTCTTAGCGAACTCGGCGGTTCAAGCTTTGGCTTCCGCACAGAGCAAAGCTCTGAACCGCAAAGACCGCGAATAGCTGCCGCGGGGGACGCAAAGAACGCCAACTATTTCCCGAAGTGATTCTTGATCGCCTCGGCCTGCGTCCGCGTTACGACCGCCGACAGCGCCGCCGGGTCCGCCTGCTTGACCGCTTGCACGCTGCCAAAGTGTTCCAGTAATCGCCGCGTGGTGCTCGCCCCTACGCCAGGAATTTCCAATAGCTCTGTGGACCGGTCCCGCATCTGCCGCCGTTTGCGGTGGAACGTCACAGCAAAGCGGTGGGCTTCATCGCGGATCAGTTGAATCAGGTGCAGCACGGGCGAGTGATGGTCGAGCGCGATGGGATCCTTTTCCTGTCCGTAGACGTAAAGGATCTCCTCGCGCTTGGCGATTGCGGCCAGTGGCTGGTTAATGATCTCCAGACCATCGAGCGCCTCCGCGGCCGCATGCAGTTGTCCCAGGCCGCCGTCGATCAGCACCAGGCTGGGCATCGCCTTCTTTTCGTCTCGCAAGCGCTTGTAGCGCCGCCCAACCACTTCGCGCATCGAAGCGAAATCGTCAACGCCTTCCACGGTGCGGATGATGAACTTGCGGTAGTCCGACTTCTTCATCTTGCCGTCTTCCCAGACCACCATCGAAGCGACGGTCTCCGTTCCCTGTATGTGCGAAATGTCGAAGCACTCGATGCGCTTCGGCAATTCCGGAAGGCCGATCGTCTCCCTTAGTTCTTCCTGTATCTTCTGCGCGTTGGGCTTGAGCACACGGAAGCGCTGGTCGTACGACTGCTTCGCGTTGTTCCCGGCGAGATCGATCAGCGAGCGCTTGTCGCCGCGCTGCGGCACAAGAATGTGCACGCGCGCCGAGCGGGTACTCTTATCTGCCCCCTGTTCCGAGAGCAGGTCTTCGAGAGCTTCGCGATCCTCAAAGTCGACCGGAACATACAAATTCCGCGGAACGTAAGGCTGCCCGATGTAAAGCTGCTTCAGCAGAGCAGAGAAAAACTCTCCAGGATGGAACTGATCTTGTGGGGACGGCCGCCCTCGGCCGTCCGTGTCGAGCGCAGCTCGACTGCTGTCCGAGGAGTCTGCAGAACTGTCGGCATCCGGCGAGCTTTGCTCGCCCGGACGGCCGAGGGCGGCCGTCCCCACATGTTCCGGAATGTCTCCGGCACCTGACGGAAACTCCGGCAACTCTTCCCAGAAGAACTCCCGCCGATCGACCATTTTGCCGCCGCGCATGTGAAACAGATTCACCGCGAGCATGCCGTTTTCGTAGTGATACCCGAACACGTCCGCATCGTCGCCTTCGGCCGCGGCAATGCGCTGGCGCTCCTGCAACTGCTCCACAGTAGAGATCAAGTCGCGATATCGCGCTGCGCGCTCGTACTCCTGCTCGGCTGCAGCCTGGTCCATCCTCGCGTGCAGCGAGCGGCTCAAATCCGTCGGACGGCCTTCCAGGAACAGCTTCACGTCGCGCACCGCTTCCTGATAAATCTCTGGCGTGGTCAAATCCTGGACGCACGGCCCCAGGCACCGCTTGATGTAGTACTGCAGGCACGGCCGGGGATGAAACCGCGTGAGGTCAACCTTGCACGAAGGGATCAGAAAACTGCGGTGAATCAAGTCGACGATCCGGTATGCCAGATTGGCAGGGAAGTACGGACCGTAATACGCGCTGCCATCTTTGCGCAATCGCCGCGTGACATAGACCCGCGGCCAGCGCTCCCCCAACGTCAACTTCACATAAGGATAAGTTTTGTCGTCCCTCAGCAAGATGTTGAAGCGCGGCTTGCGCTGTTTGATCAGATTATTTTCGAGCGCCAGCGCCTCTTTGTTGTTGGCGACCACGATGTAATCAACATCGACCGCCTCCCGTACCAGCGTCCCGGTCTTGGCGTCTTCCCATCGCCCCTCATGAAAGTAGCTGGCGACACGGCTCCGCAGGTTCTTGGCCTTGCCCACATAAATGACGTCGCCCTCGGCATTCTTATACAGATACACGCCAGGCTCTGTGGGAATAGTGCGGATTTTCTGAAGAAGATCCATCGAGGGAATACTCAATCTTAGTCGATCGGGCTATGGGTTATCGTGTGTCACAATATTGACGCATGAGTCCTACGCGAACCATTCGCCTCACAGAAGAGCATCTGGCTTGGCTCAAAGAGGAGTCGCGCCGAACCGGGATTTCCGCGACTCGACTCGTTTCGCCATCAGCTCGAAGCGGCGAGATCCGCTTGGGTTAAGCGGCGATTCCTGGCGCATGCCAGTGCAATCAGCGGAGGGCCTTCGGATGTTTCCTCGCGCAAGGGATTCTCGGGCTCTTGAAAACTGTCGTGCCTCGCCACAATTGACTTCCTCGCGCCCGGATCTGAGCCCGACCATATAAAATTTCCACTCCCTGTGTCCCCTTTTCGTTCCCGGCTCCCGGGTGCACTGGTCTGACCACAGCATTCTTCTGTCGCAAACTGTTGAAAATGTATATACTTACCTCGGTCGTTTTCGCTACCGAACACTGGCATGTGCCGTGCAAAAGCAGAAGAGTAACTTGTAAGCGTAAAACGTCATTCCCGGGCATAAAGATTTGGATGTACAGCGCACGGGGCAACCCGAAAGGCGCCAAAAGCTACATAAAGATCGAAACCAAGGAGCCTCACCCTATGAACCGCACTTCGTTAGCGATATGTCTGGCAGCCAGCATGGTGGCCACCGTCGGCTGCGCCAGCAAGAACTATGTCAAACAGCAGACGACGCCACTGATCAACAAGACCAACGAACTCGATGACCTGACCGCCAAGAATACCAAGGACATCAAGGACGTCGACGCGCGCGCCCAGGCCGGCATCGCCGCTGTCAACGCCAAGACCGATCAGGCTGAGCAGAAGGCTCAAACCGCCGGACAGACCGCCTCCTCCGCCCAGCAGATGGCGGATGCCGCCAATGGCCGGGTCGGCATGCTGACCAATACGGTCGCGAACCTTGACAACTATCACGCCGTCGCCGAGACCTCAGTGAAATTCGGTTTCAACAAAGACAACCTGACTCCGGATGCGCAGGAAACACTCGATAAGCTCGCCGCCAGCATCGCCAGCACCAAGGGTTATATCATCGCCTTGGAAGGTGGAACCGATTCGGTAGGCCCGGCGGATTACAACTACGACCTGAGCCAACGACGTGCCAACTCGGTGATTCAGTACCTTGCGATCAAGTACAACGTTCCCGCTCACAAGATCTACGTGATCGGCCTCGGCAAAGATAAGCCCGCGGAGTCGAACAAGACCTCGGCCGGCCGCGCCGACAACCGCCGCGTCGATGTGCGCCTGATGACCAACACCGTCGATGGAAGCACGCCGGCCGCGGCCCCAGCGACTACGGGCCAGAACAATCCGTCGTCGATGTAACGAACAGACTTTACCCTCCTCCCCGGAGGACTTCGCCAACCAGGCCGCTCAAAGCCTCCCCCCTGAGCGGCCTGCTTTTTTTGCTGCGTAACTCTTTTCCTTTGGCCCTCGGCTGAGTAGGATGGCAGCCATGAACCCTATCTCCCGCCGCTCATTTCTCGCTCTGTCGGCCGCCGCGCCCTTCGCCCTTCGCGATCTCGCGTTCAGCGCCTCCCGTTCGATTCCCGTGGGTCTCGAACTCTACTCTGTCCGGGAGACTCTAAAAGGGGATCCCGACGGCACTCTTCGCGCCGTCGCAAAAATGGGATATCAGGCCGTGGAGTTCTATTCCCCGTACTTCGAATGGACCGAGCCACAGGCCAAGCTGACCCGCAAGTTGCTGGACGAACTTGGCATGCGTTGCTACTCCACGCACAACAACGCGGAGTATCTCAGCCCAGATAAGATCAATCGTGCCCGCGACCTCAACCTGATTCTCGGCACCAAGTACGTCGTGCTGGCGTGGTCCGACCCGAAATCCGGCGCCGACGCCTGGAAGGCCATCGCTGACAAGTTAAATTCCGCCGCTGAGATCTTGGAGCCTTCCGGTCTCAAGCCCGGATACCACAACCATCAGGCCGAGTGGGCGCCGGTGAATGGGGAGCGTCCGATGGATACTATCGCCAAGAACACGAAGTCTTCCGTGATGCTTCAGTTGGACGTGGGCACATGCCTCGAAGGTGGCGCGGACCCCGTGGCTTGGATCCGAGACAACCCGGGACGCATTCGCTCCATCCATTGTAAAGACTGGTCGCCGGAACCCGGAGTGGGATACAAGACCCTGTTTGGCGAAGGCAAAGCCGACTGGAAAGCGATCTTCCAGGCCGCAGAGAGCGTCGGTGGTGTCGAGTATTATCTCGTCGAGCAAGAGGGAAGCCGGTTCCCCGAACTGGAGACGGCAAGCAAGTGTCTGCAGGCATTTCGCGCCACACATGGTTGAGTAGCGGGGTTCCGGACGCAGGCGGGTAGTGATGAGCCCGTGGGAAAAACGGTAAAATAGACTCTATGCGCAGTGTGTTCCTGGTCGTGTTTCTCGCAAGCAGTGTCGCGGTGTGGGCGCAGAGCTCCAGTCCTTCCAATTCCGCGCCGGCAAATCCACAGACGCCGGATTCCCCTTCTCCGTCCGCCGCCAAGCCTCCGGCTCCGCATAATCCCACTCTCGCGCCGCCACGTTCCGATCGCATCAACGCCAGCGACCTCGAAGAGGGCGAAAGTTCCAGCAAAGATAACTCGATCGACTTGAGCCCTCCGGCGGACGACGAAAAAGCTCATCCGCAAAGTTCCGATATCTTGAAGGACGAGGAAGGCGCGCCGGGCAATGCGGGTGTGAACGAGCTCCATCAATGGAACCCTCACAAGGCCGCCAAAGATATTGAGGTAGGAGACTACTACTTCAAGGAACGGAAGAACTACCGTGCCGCCGCCGATCGCTACCGCGAAGCGCTGTTCTACAAAGACAATGACGCGGTGGCCACGTTTAAGCTGGCCTTATGCCTGGAGAAGCTGGACGAACCGGACGAGGCTCGCAAGGAATACGAGAATTACTTGAAGATCCTGCCTCACGGACCGCAGTCCGAAGAAGCGCAGAAAGCCATTCAACGCCTGAAGGGCGTTGCGGCTAACTCGAAGCCCGCCCAGTAACGGATCAGCTCATAGTTTGCAGAAATACCGCGGCAAACGAGAGCAGTCGGTCAGCGGCCTGCTTTCTTCGCTTTCGGTTTTCGCGTTTGACCGTTTCCCTCTCCATTCCACACTCGACTCAGCTTGCCCTCGCCCAGGATCAGGTTAGTGGGCCACTTCGGTCCTGAATGGGCCAGGTTCTTCGAGTGCGCGGCCGAATCGAGGATGCCGTCGAACGCATCCATGCAGGCGTGGACGGTCTGGGTCTTCAAGATGCCTTCGAAGCCGCCGCGAATGATCAGCATGGCGGTGCCATGCATCAGCGACCATACCGCGAGCATGAGACGGGTGTGCTGGCGAGAACTCCCGCCCAGCCGTTTGGCCACGCGCTCACGCATGAGACTGAACGAAGGCCACGGCTCGTGCAACGATGGCGGCTTGGCAACGTCATCGAAGAGTACTTCGTAGGCGTGGCTGTGCTCAAGAGCGAAATCGAGATAGGACTGGAAGGCTTCGCGCAGGGTTTCTGTACGGCTGAGGGTGGCGAAAAGTTCGCGGCGCGTTTTGAGGCGCAGCGCGCGGAGAATGTCGTCGCGGTCGCGGTATCGTCCGTAGACGGTTGGGGTTGTGGTGCCTGCGGCCTTGGCGACCGCGCGCATGGTCAGGGTCTTTTCGCCACCCCGCGCCCACAGCCGTGAGGCTGCGCTGAGAATACGATGTTCTAATTCAGGATCGGGATGACGGGGCACTGAGCCTCCAACAACCGGCAAATAATTACTTGGACTGCGTATAACTAACGACGTATACTATATGCACAGTACGAACTGATGACCTCGCAGGGTGGGTCCTGCCGGAACCGCGAAATGCAGTCCTCCCATACGGCTCCCAGGGCTCACCTGCGTATTCCCCAAATGATTGGGGCTGTCAGTGCTGAACATCGTCTTATTCGGTGAGCGGAGCATTATTGAGCGGCATCGGCTTCGCCGAAGCGCTACACCGCTTCTTTTCCCAGGTCGGGGCCCACATCAACTTCGCTGAAGATGCTCGCCGGTAAGGCACACTCCCGCTGCGCCTTGGTTCCGTCGGGCAACATCTTGGTGACGCGTGGAGGCAGATCTACTTCTCCACCCGGATAAACTCGCCGGTCGAGGCATTGACTGCCACGGTCAGCTTCGCTCCTTCGCGGCTCGCGCCATAGATCACATGCCAGGTCAGTTCATTCGTATTGTGGTTCCAGTCGCAAAGGTAGATGACCGGGGTGTCTGGTGCTTTTTCCAGAACCTTGTCGCCACCGTGCTTTTGCGCCGTTGCGAAGGCCGCGTCCGAATCGATCTTCAGGAACGCCATGTCAAAAACCTGTGTCGACGCGTTCGAAGCACTATAGCTGTCCTCGATCCCGGGATTGACGCCGCGCTCGGGTGCGCCGGCTGCCGCACTGCCGGACCAGGTGTATGTCTTTTCCGAGCGCTGGGTCGCGGACGCGAAACTGCACCGCCAGACGGCCCACTTGCCGTCCTGGCCGTTCCCGTCGCTGGTTGCGGTAGATTCGAGACGGTAAGGCTTCGCGTCCTGGTTCCACCCGCGCGCCGCCACGTACAGCTTCTGGAACGCGGACCGCGCCGTGATCAGCTCGGGGCCTTTGACTTCCGGCTTCGCCTCTTCCACAGGCTTCGAGTCCGATGAGCACGCGCTTAGCAATCCCAACAGGACCAGGGCTAGAGCGGCACCCAAACCAGCGTACAGGCGCTTGCTCCGCCAGCCATTTCCATTCCGATTGCGATGATTCCGACTGCTGGATGAGTCCGCTTCCGACGCTTCCGCTGCCGTCGCGCTGAGCCCCTTGGGGGCAAGGCTAGCCGTCTTCATTGACATCCTTCCTGTGGTACCTTTTGGATGAGTTTGATGGTCGCGCAATATTCTAACTGAAAGAATAGAAAAGGTAAGTAACCCTACGTGGACCCTCATCTGGAGAGACTGCAGAAGGAAATTGCGTTGGCTGTTGCCGGACTCACCGCCGAAGAATGGACCTCTCACCCTCCTGGAAAGTGGTGCGCCGCTGAGGTTCTTGAGCACCTGTATCTCACTTACACCGGCTCAACCAAAGGTTTCAGCCGAGTGGTAGAGGCGCAGAAGCCACTGACAACAAGCCCGACGTTGGCGCAGCGCGGGCGGAAGTTTGCCGTACTGGGATTGAACTACTTTCCGTCAGGCAGGGAAGCGCCGAAATTCACACGGCCGCGCGGAACTCTGAAAGAAAATGTAGTGGCGGAAATCGGCTTGAGGATTGCCGAGATGGACGACATGATCGGACGCTGTGAGCAAGAGTTGGGGCCGCGCACCGAACTGCTCGACCATCCGATTCTGGGTCCCCTCACCGGAGCGCAGTGGAGAAGATTTCACCTGCTCCACGGCCTGCACCACGTAAAACAAATCCGCCAGTTGAGAGCCAGCCAAGAAGAGTAGCGCCGGCAGCCTGCCCTGAGCCGAGCGGAAGGGTCCCGCCGGCTGTCCCGGGGCGTCTCGCCCGCGGAGCCAGAGTAAATGGACCCTGCAATAAAACAAGCGCCGGAGATCGCTCCGGCGCTCGCTTGCTTGAGTTGTTGTGGTTCCCTACGGCTCGCGCACCGAACTGGGAACGCCAGCCTTGCGCGCATCTTCCTGCATGTCTTCCAGCTTTTGCTTGGCGTCTTCCAGAGCTTTCTGCTTGTCGGCGATTTGCTGCTTGTACTGGGCGTCCTGCTTGTCCCAGTCGCCGGAGTTGCGCATGCGGTTGCCGGCATCGGCATACATGGCGGCGGCGCGAATCTGATACTCGCGCTGCAGCACATCCAGTTCGCGCCCCGCCAGATCAATCTGATCCTTCTGCGCCGCGAGCTTGTCGCCCCATTGCTTCACGGCGGCCTGTTTGACTGCTTCCTCGTCGGGAGCTTTGGCCGTGGCGGACGGCGCTACCTTATCTTCACTGCCGGCCTTGCCCTCGGTTCCGGACTTGGCGTCGCCGCTCTTAGCCTCACTCGCAGCCGCAGTCGTGTTATCCGCCTGGGCGGAGCTGTCGTTGGACGCCCGCGCCGAGCCTACGACAGACAGCTTGTCTTCTGTCGGCAGATTATCGTTGTCGAACACCTTCGGTTTCGCCGTGGCGCCCGGATCCTTGCGCACCTGCCGCGCATAGTCTCCCAGCGACTGGCCCGTGGAGGCGCTCTGTGACGTCGACGAAGCCTGTCCCTGGGCGCTGGCTGGTAGCACCGCCACGCCGAGAAGCAGGACGAGTCCGATTCCACTGCATGCGATGTGTTTCATCATTCCACCTTTTCCCTTACTCTTAAAGTCTGTTTCACCCGATCGGCCCCATTCATTCGGAGCCGGCCCAACGTTCGCTTCCCGTCCAAAAATTCAATCGGTCGAACTGCCCGCGGCAGCTGCCTGCACCGCACTTCGGTCGGTCAGGAATCCCCCAATGCTTAAGTCCAGTTGCGCGGCCTCCTGCGCAATGTCGTTGGCCAGTTGTAAGGCCATTTCTGCATCGCGGTTGTTGGCCAGTTGCTGTGCATAGCCGGAAATCGTCGCCAGCGACGTGCGCAGTTGCAGCGCCATCTCGGCAGAGATCTCACCGTGCAATTGCTGCTGCCGCCGGATCTGCTCCAGTTTGCTCAAATCGTTGATCAGGCACGCGACCCCGAGCATCTCGCCATTGACCGCTGGAACTGGCGAAACTGTAACCGCGATGAAACGCTTTTCGCCCGAGGGCGTCTCGTACTCGGCTTCCACTTCCCGACGCTTGCTGTTTTCATGCAACACGCCGTTGATCTCGTCCGCCAGCGTTACCGGCCCATCACCCGCTTCTTCGACCAGGCTGTCGGAACTCACCACCGCGCCGCGAAAAATGTCTTCCGCGCCCATTCCCGTGGTCGAAGCAAAACCAAGAATGAATTTCGCCGAAGGATTGGCAGTCTTCACCAGCCCATTCGTTCCGAAGACCAGCACACCGCACGAAAGATTGGAGAGCACCGCGTGGCTGAAATTTTCGCTGGTTCGCGCGCGATGTTGCTCGGCCTGCGATAGCACCTGCAATTCATGCTTCTGCTGCTTCAGCTGCTGGATCACCGTGTTGTACAGGTGCAGGGGCAGAGTTTCCAGCGACGGCGTCGGATCCGCCGAAAAATCGCCTTCCTCCGCAATGCTCTTCCGCAGCGCGCGGATGCAGAGCATCCCCAGCAGGAATGAAAACGTCGCGAAGACCAGCACGACGGCCGCTCGCAGCACGATCGGATTGCCGAGGATTCTCACCAGAGGCCTCCGTACCAGTGCAGAAACCGATTCCCGAAAAAGAAAGCGAACAACGCCATGCTCCCCAGAAAAACGCCGAACGGCATCTGATAATTGCGGTAGACCACTTGTGCCGACTGCCATCCCCGCCGCCGCGCTGCGTGCGCATCGGCCAGTCGCTTCATAAACCGCTGCGTGCGCTTCAACCAGACCACCAGAACAGTCGTCACCCCAAACATCGATCCCGCCAGCGACGCGGTAAAAATTGTGAACACCGTGAGCTTCATTCCCAGAAACGCGCCCACCATCGCCATGAGTTTCACATCGCCAAAGCCCATGCCATCGGTACCGCGCCACCGCAGATAAATCGCTCCCGCGCCGTAAATGAACGACGCGCCCAGCGCTGCGCCCAGCAGGGAATCGAGCAGCGACCAAATGCGCACGGAAACATCTCCGCTGAACGGCAGGTTCACCACTCCCGGCAGGAACTGCGCCGCCAGATCGTTCACCGGAACCAGCAAGCTGAACATCAGACCCACCGCCAGGCCCGGTAGCGTCATCGCGTCCGGCAGCAGTTTGGTCTCTGCGTCCGTGAAAATCAATCCCAGCAGCAGAAACGCGAGCGCGCAGTATTTCACCGTCGAAAGCGTCAGCCCGAAATGCCAGTAGCACGCCAGAAACAACAGCGCCGTGAGCAACTCGATCATCCAGTAGCGCGGCGAAATCCTGGTCTTGCACTTGCGGCAACGACCGCCCAGAAGCATCCAGCTCAATACCGGAATGTTGTCGTAGAAGGCGATCATCTGCTTGCACTTCGGGCATGCCGAACGCGGCGTTACCACAGAAAGCCCTCGCGGCAGCCGGTAGATACACACATTCAGAAAGCTGCCAAAGGCCAGCCCAAAGAAGAAAATCGACGATGCCAGGAATGGATCCACGAGGTCTCTGAATACCGCCCAGGGGCCCCCGCGCCTTCCGCGCGAGCGCCTCCTGAAGAACGCTGCAATTCCTAGTTCTTGGTTGGATTATAAGGCGATTATGCGGGGACTTCTAAGGTACTGAAGTCACTGGCCGAACGGCCAAGGGGCAGTAAGACATTGACCACTGGGAGGTTATGACCCTGAGCTCGGAAAGCGACAGCCTGTGCCCACTGGACTCCAGGACACGACTCGGCCCGATCCGCAAACGAATCCGGCGGCAAAGCGGCGACAGAGTGCGGCCCACGGCACAACTCTGGCTGAAGGAGGGAACTGAGCAAGCCCGCAGGGGCGAATAAGAGATACAGTTCAGTGGCGCCTAGCCGCCCTCAGTCCCATGGCTCCGACGCCGGAGCGTGCCACCGGCGCCCGGAGCCCATCCCTTGACGCATTGGCCATCTCTACTTCGCCTGCAGGCCTTCGATATACGTGACCAGGTTGGCGATCCTCTGCTGTACCTGGCTTTCGTGACCCTGACTGATGCTCGAGAACAGCGGTCCCCACACCGGCATGTCCTGGCTGCCGTGGGCCGGTGTCATGGCCTGACCCTTCATTACTGCCGCAACGTGCGACGCTGGATACTTTCCACCGTCCTTTTGCGCCAGAAGCGTTAGGTCGCTGGGCGCACTCTTCATCGCCGAAGCCGCTGGACCGTCACCCTTGCCGTCTTTTCCATGGCAAACGGCGCAGTAGCTGTTGAACATCTCTTTACCCGAATTCGACGGGGTGTTGGTGATGGGAACATGTTTCACGGTGGGTGTGGTTTGAGGCGCCGTACCCTGTGCCGCCACAAATGCCGAAGCCGCCGCGAATATCGCTGCCAAACTGATGAATTTCGTTACACGCATATATTCCTCCTGGGCTCACATAGCCCAAAACCGCCACAACCAAGCAGTCTAGCCGCGGCTCCGGTGATGGAATGTGATCAGCATCACATGCAGTTGTGACGGCCGCGCGGCCCGCACGCAGAGTCCCAACCCATCCGAGCCCATCGATGATGCGGCGCAAGGATCAGGCAATTCTAGATACGGTAAGAGCTAAGAGCGAAAGAGCTTAAGATGAGACTCGCAATTACCAGTCGCCCTAGGCCCGAGGCAGGGTGAAGATGATGCGGTAGACCGGGAAACACAGCATGAGCGAGGCGATCACTAGTAGCCCCACTCGCACCCCCCGAGTCCTAAAACGCTGGCTGATCGCCATCAGCAGCAACACCGTCGCCAACGTCACAGTCACTCGCACGTATTCATCGGAGAACTGGCGGTCCCGCGTGCCCTCCTCGAACACTGCGGTAGCCTGGTCGCTCATCCTGCCCGCTTCTTCTGTCTTGGAACTCCGGAATCCCTCCATTGTCTGAGGTCCGAGCGGGGCGCTGGGGTTGTGAAGGGGATCGGTCTTTTTCCAGGCTTCAAAGATGGGCCGGAACTCGGGAAGAAGACGCCGTTCAAACAGTTCGGCCAGCTTGTGATCGCCGTGCGCTTCGGCGATCAGCCACTGCGCTACGGTCGACGCGTTATAGGAACGCTCCTGATTCGCGTAGGTCGCGGCCCCCTCGGCCTCGATTCGCAGTTTGCTCGCCTGTCCATAGAGTTCCGACTGGTGTCCCGTCCAGAGCGCTGCCTGATAGCCGCTCCATGCGGTGGCGATCGCGACCACGGCGAGCAGCACCGCTTCCGCGATCTCCAAAATTTCGTGTGCCCACGACTGGGGCTCCTCTTTTTTGTGCTCGCTGAGGTGATGGGCGATTTCGATGTTGGAACCTCCAGCTTCGGGCATGAAATGACCTCGTGGCGATGAGATAAGTTGCGGATGCGCAATCCCTGCTTCGGGTCTACACATCTCGTTGCACACATCGGGCATGCAGCTTGGTATTCTTTAAAGCTGAAAAACAAATTTCTCCATCAGCGTGACCAGCAGAATGATCCCCAGCACCAGGATTACGCCCGCCATCTGGAAATTGGGATTGCTGAAGAGGCGCTGCTTGCTTCCCATCCGTTTCAAGGTGCGCGAATACTGAATCACCATGAAAAGTAAGGGAATGGTGCCCCCGACCAGCATGAGGAGTCCGAAATTCCTCGGCGTCTGAGGGCGCATGAATTTCGGGGGAGAATGGTCCTGCAGGTACTTCAGCACATTGAATATCGTGAATCCGAAGCCGATAAACGCCATCGAGGTGCGAATCCCGGCGAGAATGGTTCGGTCGGCTGCGAGAACGGTCCGCTCTAGAGCAAGTCGGTCGGCCAGTTTCAGCTCCTGCTCAACCTTGTGCTCTTCCTTTTTTTCGATTTTCTCGAAACCTGCTTCACGTTTTTCTTCGTCCTGCATTTCGCTCCTTCGCCCTGTCTCCCTCAGACGAACCCAGGTTTTCCGCCGGGATCAATAATGGACAGACGGGGAGCCCCATGGAAACTGTCAAAACTTCCTATCTGGATTGGGTACTAGGATTGGAATCGTGGGTGAGGAAGATGGGGCTCGGAGCAGCTCAAAATTGCGGTCGTAGCGCGGGCAAGGGAAGAGCCTGAGCGCCCTTTTTACGGAAAAACGAAGCGCAACAATTCTCCATTTAGCGCCAACGCTTCAGGCTCATGTACGGGAAACCTTCCGTTCCAATCGTTCCAGCCGTGAGGGACCAGCCTCGTTTGCGCAGCAAGAACATCCACCCATCCCTCAGCCGTCTCTTCCCGAAGAAAAACGGAATACGCAGGGCGCTGACTCGAAGCGCCTTTCGACTTCCACTCAAACAAGCTCGCAGCCAGTTTCTCCGTCAAGGATTCGTTCGGATCGAGACAGAATATCCATCCTGGATCTTCGCCCGGCGCACTGCCCGATCGAGCATAGTCTGCCGGCGACAGGCCAGGCCTCGCCTCCACCACTCGCGCTCCATACTCACGAGCCACGCGCACCGTCGCATCCCGCGAACCCTGGTCCACGACGAGAATCTCGTCGCAGGCGTATACCGTCTCCAGTGCCCGTCCCAGCCGCAGTGCATCGTTTTGTGTGAACAGCAATGCCGTGATCGAAGCCATGCCCAGTTACTGCGAATTGCCTAGCTTTTGCCGGTCCGCTTCGGCTAGCGGGGACTGCACGACCTCGATGGGTGCCTGCAAGATGAAATTCAGTACCGTCTCCGAAGGAAGTTTAATCTGCTGGCCCTTGGTCGCGGCTTGCACTCCGCCGCCCACTCCAGCGCCCGCCGCCGAACCGATGGCTGCGCCTTTGCCCCCGCCCGCGATGGCTCCGATAATGCCCCCAACGATCGCGCCTCCGCCAACTTTCTCGGCCGTATTCTTCCCGCGTGAGCTTCCGGTCTTCTTGTACTGATCGGTTTGCAAACTGTAGGTCTTGCTGCCCATCGCAAGGCTGTCGAGTTGCAACACCACCTCCGACTGTCCCGCAAACTTGCCCGCGCTCTTCACGCTCACGAGGTGGCCGGTCAGTTCCACGCCTGCCGGAACAGCCTCCTCTCCATCTGAATTGAGAGCGGTGTTCAGCGTTACATGGAATGTGTCGCCAGTCTGGTTCTTCTCGCTGTCGATCGGATCGATCAACCGCACCGTCAGCGGCGTCCCTTGGTCGATGATCAGCTTTTTCGGCGATGGCGGCGGAGCAGGTGGCTGCACGACCGTGGCGTTGTCCGCCGGAGGCGGAGGCGTACTCGTCGCGGTCTGGTCGTTGGCAGCCATCTGATTCGCGTTGGAATCGTCCCTCGAATTGTCAGCGGCGCTGGAATCAGATGACGAGCGAAGTTTACCGCTCTTCTTTTCGGCTCCTCGCTTGGCCTTGTCGGTAGGCTGAGTGTTCGCAGCGCGCGCTGCCGTCGACGGTACCGCCACCGCCGCATTCCCAACTTGCAGGTCGTTAATCACCGTCTTTACGCCGGCAACGGAACCCGCTTGGCGTCCGGCCGCTTCCCGCTGTGCGTTGTTGTCAACCGTGCCCGCGATTGTCACCACGCCATCGCTGGCCTGCAAGGTGAGTTGCTTGCCGGAAAGACCGGAATCCTGGCTGAACCTCGCTTGAATGTCACTGGCAATCTTTGCGTCATCGGGCTTGCGCGCGCATCCGACGCCCATTCCCAAGACGACAACTAGAACAATCGAAGTCATCACCAGGGATTTGTTTTTCATTCTCGGCTCCTGACGTAGCAAAGCCCCGAGCGGGCAAACCACGTCCCGTACAGTTTAGATGCGCCGGTGAATTCTTGCAGATGTAAATGACAGAAGTGGTCGGAAGAAGATCGCAGCCGAA
Organism: uncultured Acidobacteriaceae bacterium; assembly: GCA_963844525.1. GTDB lineage: Bacteria > Acidobacteriota > Terriglobia > Terriglobales > Acidobacteriaceae > Sulfotelmatobacter. Next base: position 83,481 of record CAWJOM010000005.1, read on the forward strand.
AGTAGCACTGTAAAAGTAGCGCCGGCAGCTTGCCCTGAGGCGTTAAGCCGAAGGGTCCCGCCGGCTGTCGCGGGGCCGTCCCGGCCGCGCACCTAGCCTAGTGAATAAACTTATAGTCCACGATCGAAGCCGCCAACGCGCCGTTCTCTTGCGCCGCCGCGTCCTCGGCCATCGGCGCGTCCTTCAGGCGCATCACCCGCCCCTGGCACACTACGTTGCTGTTCTTCTGCCCCGAAATTTCTTCCGGCATCTCGAACACCATCTCGATCAGCGCATTCACCGGCAACTGCTGCGGACCATTGAACAGCACGCCACTCTGGCTGATGTTCTCGATGATCCCCTCATACCACGTGCTGGTCTTGTTGACGCGGTAGCGCAACGGGATGTCGAGTTTCAACCGGCGTGCCCGCGGTACCCACGAAGGCCGCTTCTCGCGCGAGTGGCTGCGCCGGATCGTGGTTTCGGGCTTGGCATGCTCCACGCGCTGCGTGCGGCGCATGGTCGTCCAGTCATACTTGTATTCCGCGGCGCACAGCAGGCAGACCTGGTAGTAGTCGCCATCATTGCCACGACGCGGCCAGGAAAACTCGTGAGAGCAGCGTCCAAGCATAAGCACATCCATGAATTTTTGCGCCATGATTGTTACTTCCGGGTGAGTGAACCCTCGGATGCAGGCCCATCATCTCGCGAAGGTCTGACTTTGGGTAGGTTACTTTCGTGCATCAGCAGCACCGCACCAGACCGAAGTCACGCCAATACATGCGGTTGGCCTGTGGAACGTTTTGTTCTCTCGCGCCCACGGCCTTCCTCCCGTCCGATGTATCATCGGCCCATGGACGCTCCATCCACCGAGGTCACCGCCTTCATCCTGGCTGGCGGCAAGAGTACGCGCATGGGCGCGGACAAAGCTTTCGTCATCCTCGATGGCCAAACTCTGCTTTCGCGCGCCTTGGATCTGTCCGCCTCCGTGACCTCCGAGGTCCGCATCGTCGGCGATCCCTCCAAATTTGCCGCTTTCGCTCCCACCATCAAAGACATATTCCCCAACTGCGGCCCGCTCGGCGGAATTCACGCCGCCCTCCGTTCCTCCCAAACAGAACTGAATCTGATCCTCGCCGTGGACGTCCCGTTCGTCTCGCCACCGCTGCTGCAGTACCTGATCGAGCGCGCGCGTACGAGCGCAGCCACGGTTACAGTGCCGCAGGCCGACCAGCGTTACCAGCCACTCTGCGCGATTTACCCGCGCGCATTCGCGGAACGTGCGGAAAAAGCTCTAATAGAAGGTCAATACAAAATCGGTACTCTCTTCGCAGGCGGCCACACGCAGACGATCACCGAACAAGAGCTGGAAAGCGCAGGTTTTTCTCCGGTAATGTTCCGCAATCTCAACACGCCGGACCAACTCGCCGAGGCGAGCCGAACCACCAGCTCTCGATGAAGGGTTGCGCCGTTGCTCCGATCCCAACCCAACAATGCACATCGGAATGGCAAACGGGTTAAGCTAGTAGCCAGCAGCTAGAAGCTAGAAGCGATTCATGCCCGAAGACACTCCACAACCCGCTCCGTATATCGAATTCCGCGACGTCAGCAAGGCGTTCGGCGACAACGTGGTCCTCGATCACGTCAGCTTCGATGTGCTTCCTTCTGAGACGGTATGCATCCTCGGCCGCAGCGGCGTGGGCAAATCCGTTTCTCTGCACCACATCATGGGATTTCTCAAGCCCGACTCCGGACGCGTCATTGTCGCCGGGCAGGACATCACCGATTACAACGAAGATCAACTCGAGCTCATTCGCAAGAAAGTTACGATGGTCTTTCAGAATGGTGCGCTCTTCGATTCGCTCACCGTAGGCGAAAATGTGGCCTTCCCGCTGCGCGAAAGCCGCGAACTCACCGAGGAGCAGACGTATCAGATTGTCGACGGCCTGCTCCAGATGGTCGGCGTGCAGGAGATGCGCGATCTGCTGCCTTCCGATCTTTCCACCGGCATGAAGCGATCGGTCGCCATTGCGCGCGCACTAGCGGCGCGGCCGGAATGCGTTCTGTACGACGAGCCCACCACCATGGTCGACCCGCTGATGGCGCAGTTGTTGGGAGACCTGATCAAGCGCCTCAAAATTCAGCTGAACCTGACCAGCATCGTCGTGACCCATGACATGCGCCTCGCCAGGAAACTGGCCGAGCGCGTTGTGTTCTTGAGCGAAGGCCGCGCCATCTTCTTCGGCCCCTACAGCGAGATGGAGAAATCCAAGGAACCAATCATCCAGGAGTTCCTGGAACTCGACGAGTTGAAGCTCGAAGCCTAAGACAAAAGTTAAGTGAGAAGTACTGAGTACTGAGTACCGAGTACGGAGTGCTGGGTACCGGGTTCCACATGCCTCCCAAAACCAACGCGGCCCGTTTGCTCGATCAACTCGGAATCCACTACGAACTCCGGGAATACGAGGTTGATCCCAACGACCTTGCCGCCGAAACCGTTGCAGCTAAAATCAGTCTTCCACCGGAGCAGGTCTTCAAGACTCTAGTGGCTCGCGGAGATCGCAATGGTGCGTGCATGGCGGTGATTCCTGGAGATCAGGAGCTGGACTTGAAGGCTTTGGCCGTAGCCGCGGGAGAAAGAAAAATCCAGCTTATCCCCGTGAAAGAACTGCAGGTGCTGACGGGATACATTCGGGGCGGCGTCACTGCTCTCGCCGCCAAGCGCGATTTTCCCGTCTATGTCGACGAGACCATCGAACTTTTCGATATGATCTCGATTTCTGCGGGGCTGCGCGGCCTGCAGATCCTCATTGCGCCCGCAGACTACTTGCGGGCTGCGAAAGGCACGCTGGCCGCGCTGAGCCAACCGAAGAAGCAGTGAGCCTCAGACGCAGCCTGACCGACAAGCGGCTAAAACCCTTGCTCCACTAAATCTTCGATGGTCAGCGAACTCTGTGACGCGTCGCCTTTCATCATCTTTTCCACGTATTTTGCGATCAGATCGGCCTCGAGGTTGACGGGATCTCCAGGCTTGAGCGAGTGCAGATTTGTCATCTCCACCGTGTGTGGAATGATCGCGATCGTGCAGCGATTCTTCTCCAGCTTCGCAACTGTCAGGCTGATGCCTTCAATCGAAATCGATCCTTTATAGACGGTGTACTTCTCAACGTGGTCGGGCAGTTCGATGTGCAGCCACCAATTTCCAGATTCGGCGATGCGTTCGAATTCGATCAGCTTGCCGACTCCATCCACGTGTCCCTGCACGATGTGACCGCCAAAGCGGCCATCGGACTTCATCGGAAGCTCCAGATTCACCAGGGCGCCTTCATGAATGCGCGAGAACGACGTGCGAACCCAAGTCTCGGGCGCGAGATCGGCGCAAAATGATCCCGGCTTAATGTCGAGCGCCGTGAGGCAAACGCCGCTCACCGCGACACTGTCACCGGTCTGCAGTTCTTTCGGGGCATTCTCTGCGGTGACCGTGATCCGCCGATTTTCGCCGCGCTGCTCGATGCGGGCAATCCGCCCGATTTCTTCAACGATGCCGGTAAACATACTCGCCTCCAGAATGAACACAACATCTTAATTCACCGCCGAGTCACAGAGACACAGAGAAAACCAAGCAAACTAAAGAAACAGAGACCCGCTTTTCTCTGTGCCTCTGTGGTGAATGATTCTCATTCGCCATACGGATCGCGCAAATACCCTTCCACTGCGAAATCCTCGCCGAAGCGATGCAGGTGTATGTGTTTGACCTGCGCCGCCTGGTTCAGGTGATGGAATCCCGCTCCGGCTGCGAACGGAATCGATCCAGTACCGGCAAGAATCTTTGGAGCGTAAAACAGAAAAACTTTATCTACAACGTTCGCAGCGAGCGCGGTCCAGTTCACGGTCGCTCCGCCTTCGATCATCACGCTGGTGATCCCCAGTTCGCCGAGGCGCCGCAAGATCGCGGGCAGATCGGGACGTCCGTCGGGCTCGATGGCAGGAAGTTTCTCGATGCGGATTCCGAGTTCTTCGAGTTGGGCTTTCTTCTCCGCGTCGGCCGAGACGCAAAATACCAGCACATCATTCTTTTTTTCCCGCGCGACGCTTTGCACTAGCCGCGACTCCAGCGGCAAGCGCAGGCGCGAATCGAGGATCACACGCAGTAGTGGACGCCGGCGCGCGCGGCCGCTGCGATCGGTGAGCAGGGGATTGTCGGAGAGAATGGTTCCGGCTCCGACCAGCAGTGCGTCGTTCTGGTGACGGAGTTCCTGAACATGCGCGCGCGCGACTTCGCTGGTGATCCATCCACCAGCGGGGGTGCCGACATCGGCTTTCAGCGCTTCGGAGGGCGGAGGTGCGATCTTGCCATCGAGCGTCATCGCGGCTTTTAGCGTTACCAGCGGAACGCCGTGGCGAATGTAGCGTGCGAACGCCTCATTTAACTTCCGAGCCTCATCTGCGAGTTTTCCAACTTCGACATACACACCGGCAGCACGCAGCTTTTCGAATCCGAGGCCGCTCACTTTCGGATTCGGATCGGCCATCGATGCGACTACGCGATGAATTCCGGCGGCGATGAGCGCGTCGGTACAGGGCGGCGTGCGTCCCTGGTGAGCATGCGGTTCGAGATTGATGTACAACGTTCCGCCGCGAGCCTTGTTGCCTGCGGCTTCAAGCGCAAGAACCTCGGCATGTTTCACGCCACTGTAGGTATAGGTTCCCGTGCCGACGACGTTGCCGTCGGCATCGGCAATGACCGCGCCAACGTACGGATTCGGCGACGCCAGACCGATGCCTGCGCGCGCGAGTTCGAGGGCGCGGTGGAGAGGCTGGTCGTCGGCGGAGTGATTGGACATTCAGATGAAATCTAACTACGAAGACTCATAACGCCCGGCAGAGTTCCACCTAACGGACGAGAAGGCCGGCGAGACGCCAGCGCTACACTTTGACAGCCGGTCACCGCGGAGGAAAACTCCGGTACGAATCGTCTTCGATCTCGGCCACGGCAGCGCCGCTGCGGCCCTTTGAGCCGCGATGCACGGGCGCCATCACGTAGGCATACGGATCACCCGGAGGCGCGGGCTTTGTTCCTAGAAGACGTTTCAGGAAGTCGACAATAGCGCTGAGCCTCGAGCGTTTCTCGCCAGCATCTCGCATACGGACTCCTATTCAAACAGCGAGTCTACAAATTCTTTCGGATCGAAGGGCAGCAGATCTCCAACTTTTTCGCCCACGCCAACATAGCGAACGGGCAGGCCGAGTTCGCGGGAGATCGCGACGACAACGCCACCTTTCGCCGTGCCGTCGAGTTTCGTGAGGACGATTCCTGTCACTCCTGCCGACTCGGTGAACATGCGGGCCTGCTGCAGCCCATTTTGCCCGGTGGTCGCGTCCATGACCAGCAGAGTTTCGTGCGGGGCTCCGGGAATGATGCGCTGCGCGGTGCGGCGCATTTTGTCGAGTTCGGACATCAGACTCGACTTCGTATGAAGGCGCCCAGCGGTGTCGACGACGACGTAATCGACTTTGCGCGCGACGGCGGCTTGTAGGGCGTCGAACAGCACCGCGGAGGGATCGCCTCCGGGCTTGGTCTTGATCACTTCGGTGCCAGTGCGCGATCCCCAGATCTCGAGCTGGTCGATGGCTGCGGCGCGGAAGGTGTCAGCGGCGCAGAGCAGGACGTTCTTTCCTTGCGTGCGGAAGACCTGGGACAGTTTGCCGATCGTGGTGGTCTTGCCGGTGCCGTTGACGCCGACGACCAGGATCACTTCCGGCGTGCCCTCGACTTTGCTGACCGGACGCGTGTTGGCCGCGCTGAGAATGGCGAGGAGTTCTTCTTTCAGAAGGCGCTTGAGTTCCTGGACGTCTTTGATCTGCTTATGGTTGGCCTTTTCGCGCAGTTTGCCGAGAACTTCTTGCGTGGTGGTATTGCCGAGATCGGCGCCGATGAGCGTGGCTTCGAGATCGTCGAGGGTGTTGCTATCGATCTCTTTGCCGAAGGAGACGACTTCCTCGATGCGCTCGGCGAGGTTTTCGCGCGTGCGCGTGACCGCCTGCTTCATGCGGTCAAAAAAGCCGGTTTTCTTTTCTTCCTCGAGGCTGCCGAACAGGGTCTGGATCATAGAAAGCCTAAACGTTGATTATACGGGCTGGGTCCGCGCCAGCGTGGGCTACGACTTTGCCAAGGCCTTAGCTGACGGCGTACGGTTCCGGGTCGCGGCTTGGCTGGGGGTGGTAGTCTTTCGCCGCGTCGCGGCTGGACAGCCGAGGGCGGCTGTCCCCACATAAAGCTCAAGCCATAAAGCTCAAGCCATAAAGCTCAAGCCCCACATAAAGCTTCAAGCCCCGGGCGCCTGTGCAATCTGGTTGCTGAACAAGCGTAACCGACGCGGAATGAGGAAATGGCATCAAAATAGGACCATGCGGAACTGGCGGGAGACTGCTCTTACGGTCGGGCTCTGTGGGCTGGCGATTTGTATTTCGCGGGCGCAGGAGGGGACTCGGGCAGTTGGGCACGATCGGGATGTGCAGACTGCCATGAGTTCGGCGGCGAGTGCAGCGAATTCGGGGCGGGATCTTTCGAAACCTTCTACGCACCCTCCTTCGAAGCCTGCGAAGGGGAAGACGTCCTCGCGAGGAAGCGGGAAAGCGCTGAGTTCCGATGACCGGCTGGCGGTGATTGCATCGGCGCTGGATTCGAAAACACCACGATACGCGGAGCATGACTGCTCTCACATGGTGCACGCGATCTACGAGCGGGCGGGATTTCCCTACGCGTACGCAAGCTCGGACGACTTGTACGACGGAGCGCCGGGATTTCAGCGAGTGTCGCAGCCGCAGACTGCGGACCTGGTGGTGTGGCGGGGGCATGCGGGAATTGTGATCCGACCGTCGCGGCATGTGTTCTTCAGTTTTCTGAGTGGCGGGCCGGGAACGGATGATTACCGAAGTCGATACTGGAGCGGCCGGGGACAGCTGCGGTTCTATCGCTACGTGAAGAAGGGTGCTTGCGCCGGATGTACCGTGGCTCGCCAAACGACCCCATAAAAGCGAAAGCGATTCGTGATCCGCTTGAGAAATCTTTCGCCTCAGCCTGCCCAGGAAACCTTTTACCACCAAGGACACTAAGGTTCACGAAGGACACCCTTCTTCTGTTCTTTATCTCCCGGCCTGCGGGCAAAGCAGGAAAGCGGGCGCTCGTGCGAAGATAGACATCGGAACGAAATCCGCACGGAGCCCATGCTGACGCAAACGCTGCGCCGAATCTTCAAAGCATTTCAATACCGCGATTTCCGCCTGATGTGGATCGGTGCCTGTACGTCGAGTATCGGCACATGGATGCAGATCGTCGCGCAGGGCTGGCTGATCTACCGGCTGAGCCACTCGGCATTCCTGCTGGCGCTGGATCAGTTTCTGGCGGGGATTCCGATTTTTCTTTTCTCGCTGCTCGGCGGGGTAGTGGCGGACCGGATCGAGCGGCGCAAGATCTTGCTGGTCTCGCAATATGTACAGATGGCGAGCGCTGGCACCCTGACGGTTCTGGTGGTGATGGGGCTGCAGCATGTGTGGCCGATATTGTGCCTTTCGTGCGTTTCGGGCTTCGCGCAGGCGTTTGGCGGCCCGGCGTATTCGGCGCTGATTCCAACGCTGGTCGAGAAGGAGGACATGCCGAATGCGATTGCGCTGAATTCGATCCAGTTCAACCTGGCGGTGACGGTGGGTCCGGCTCTGGCCGGGATCACACTGGCGAAATTCGGGGAGAAGTGGTGCTTTGGGCTGAACGCGCTTTCGTTTCTGGCTCCGATTATTACGCTGTCGATGATTTCCGCGAGGTTTCTGCCGGTGAAGTCGAGCGATTCGATTTTTGGGAGCCTGAAGCAGGGAATTCAGTTCGTCCGCAAACAGGGATCGATGGAGGCTCTGATTGTGCTGGCGTTTTGCATGACCGCTCTGAGCATGCCCATGCGGACGTATATTCCGGTTTTCGTGAAAGACATTTTTCATCGCGGGCCGGAAACGTATGGGAATTTGCTGTCGCTGATGGGAGTCGGGTCGATTTGCGGGTCGCTGGCGGTGGCGGGGATTGGGAACATCCGTAATAAGGGACGGTTCGCGCTCACCATGCTGATACTCCTGGGTGCGGGGATTGCGGGATTCTCGTTATCGAAATTGCTGCCGTTTTCGTACGCGATGCTGGTGCTGGTAGGCGCTTCGATGATGGCGGTGTTCGCCACGGTGACGTCACTGGTGCAGTTGATCACGACCAACGAAATGCGCGGGCGGGTGATGAGCGTTTATAACTGCGCGTTTCGCGGAGGGATGCCGATGGGAAACCTGCTGTCGGGCTGGCTGGTGCCGATGTTTACGGCGCCGATTGTGCTGGGCGTGAATGGGGTGGCGCTGGTGCTGGTGGCGGTGTACTTTCTCGTGGTGCAGAGAAGAGTGGCGGCGCTTTAAGAGGTCATCCCGCAGAGCGCTTCGCCAATTGCAAGACCGCTGGGACTGGAATAAGTTCTACGAGGTACGTCCCGTTTTACTCGTGCAGTTGTGCTATGGCGGCGTCACATTTCGCGAGTTGCTGCGCGATTTCGCTGGGCTTGCTCGCATCATCCGCCGCGACAGTCTTTTGTTGCTGCAAGCCTTTCCACACATCGAGGCTTTGCTGGTACCAGCGTTTTGCTTCTCGCCAATGGTCTGCGGTTTGAGCGGGTCGTGCGTTTCTCAACGCTTGCGCTGCGTAGTATCCGCCGAGCCTCTCGTAGAGTCGTCCTAACTGGCCGCGGCTTTCGGCGTTGGTTGGGTTCGCCGCGTCTAAGGTTTCGCGGATGGCCAACGCTTTTCGATAACCCGCCAATGCGCTAGGTGCATCTCCGAGTTGCAGATAAACGTCGCCCAGTTTCATCAGGTCCTCGGACAAATCCCCACTCTTCTCGGCGTCCTTCGGATCCGCGGACGACAATTGTTCTTCTATGTTCACCGCCTTTTGATAGTACTGAAGAGCTTCTTGCCGGCCGGACGCTTTTTCCAGCATTTCGCCGTAGCGAAAGTATGCGACTGCCAGGTTCCCGCGGATCTCCATGCTGGCAGGATTCGCAACCACCTCTGCTTCACATAAGGTGATACATTTGCGCTGGTTCGCCGTCGCCGCCCGAAGATCGCCGAGCGCCGATTGCAAGAAGGCGATCTTGTAATAGTCGATGTAGACATCGCGCCGGGCGAGGGCGTTGCTGGGATCAATCCCTTTAGCAGCCTCATCTTCCGCCAAGGCTCTGAGTTCGATGGCCAGCGCACCGCGCTTATCGCCTAGTTTTGACAAGGTCTCCGCGGTGCGTGCATACGCCACTCCCACGTCTCGGCGGGACTGCGCATCATTGGGTTCCGCCAACGGTTCCAGCAAGCTCAAAGCCGAACGTTGGCTGGCCAACTCTTTTTGCCATTGGCCCATATCCTGATAGGTATCCCCCAGGGAAATGTATGCGAACGCCTGGGCACGCCGGAGGGAGCGGTCGCCGGGATTGGTCTTTAGCAGATCGTCGGTGATGGCGATTGCCGCCTGATGGTTTTCGAGTGCCGTCGCGAGGTCACCGCTTTTAAGCAACGCTTTGCCATAACGAACGTGGAGAATACTCAACTCGCGGAGTGCTTCTGGGCTCGTCAAGGGTGTCAGAAGAACAAAAGCCTTGCGATAACTCTCCAGAGCGCCACCGAGATCCCCTGTGACGTGCAGTGATTCTCCGACTTCACCATAGCTTCGACCCAGTTCCAGCTGGAGGCGTTCGTCCCGGCCGGAGCCTTGGTGGAGCTGTTCTCGAAGCTCAAGGGCCTTTCTGTAACTGAGCAATGCTCCCTTGAGGTTCCCCAGATTCGAGCGATAGGGTGAACCTTGAACATCGCCAACTTTTTCATAGGCCGTCGCGAGTTCGCTGCGCAGAGAAGTATCGCTACCCGCTTCCCGAGACAAACGGTCCAGGTATTCCAGGGCGCGCTTGACCACAAGCTCCCGCGCGGGAGTCGAGCCAGGCAGGTTTTGGATGGCGTCGTGAAATTCAAACAGGAACGAGTTCGCCAGCGTGCGGACGTCATTGAAGTGTTGCTCGGCTCGGGCGCGTTCCGCACGGGCGATCTGCGCCTCCCGGATGATCGCTGCCATGCCAGCTAACAGAAGGATAAGAACCAAGGCGGCTGCCGAGACTGCCAGTTTGTGTCGTGTGACGAACTTCCCGGCACGATATCCCACGGTGTCCTTCCGTGCGGCTACCGGCAAACCCGCGAGATGCCGCCGGATATCCTCCGAGAATTCAGCGACCGAAGCGTAGCGACGCAGAGGCTCCTTTCGCAGCGCCATTAGCACGATGTTGTCCAAGTCACCGGTCAGGCGGCTGCGCAGGCGTCGCGTCTCCTGTGCCGTGACCCGCGCGGGTAGTGGTGTAGCGGCGCCGGATTCTTCTCTCGAGATCGGCCCTTGGGCGCGAGTGATCGCGACGCTGGGCTTTTGGGGATCCGATTCGCAGATTTCCCGCGCAATTTCATGGGGCACGTCGCTGGTCGTCCGGTATGGGCTACAGCGGGCGAGGAGACGGTAGAGGATCACTCCTAATGAGTAAACGTCGCTGGCGGTGGTGATGGGCTGGCCGCGGACTTGCTCGGGGCTGGCGAACTCCGGCGTCATCACGCGCATGAGAGTGGCGGTGCGCTCCAGGGGCGGACCGACGACATCCGGACTGAGCAGCTTGGCGATGCCAAAGTCCAACAACTTGGGGGTGCCGTCTTCGGTCACGAGGATGTTGCCGGGTTTCAAATCACGATGCACGACCAAGTTCTGATGGGCGTAGTGAACGGCTGCACACACGAGACGAAAGAGCTGCAGGCGGTCGACTAAGGGGAGATGGTGCGTCTCGCAGTATTCATCGATGGCCGTGCCTTCGACGAGGTCCATGACGACATAGGGCAGGCCATCCTCGGTCGTGCCGCTATCCAACAGTCTGGCGATATTCGGGTGATCGAGGCTGGCGAGAATCTGTCGTTCCGCTTTGAAGCGGCGGAGTCCCAAGTCGGTATCGAAGCCGCGCCGTACGAGCTTGATGGCGACTTCCTTTTTGTATTGATCGTCCGCGCGCACGGCGCGATAAACCTCACCCATTCCTCCGGCGCCAATCTCCTCGACAATCCGGTACTGACCGATTGGGCGTCCCACCATCGAACGCGAGGGCTCTTGGCCCTCAGAATTGAAATCGCTCGGCGAGATGGTCTTCAGGAAATCGTCATCGAGTTGACCGTGGGACAGAAGGAGGGAATCGACCTCTTGCCGCAGTTGAGGCTGGTTCGCACAGGCGAGGTCGAGATAGGCGGAACGTTCCGCAGGTCCAAGGTCCAGAACGGCATAGAGCACTTCCTTAACCTGGTCCCAGTGCTCAACCGTCATACTGGCGGCCCGCTGATTTCACGGCGTAACCACACGCGCGCGGTTGCCCAATCGCGTTTTACGGTCGCTGCCGAGATCCGGAGAACCTCGGAAGTTTCGTCGATGGAGAGACCGCCGAAGAAACGCAGCTCCACAATCCGGCACTGCTGGGGGTCCAGTTGAGCCAGAGTGTTCAAGGCGTCGTCCAATGCCACCACGTCGACGCTGCGGGTTTGTGGTAGAGCGACCTGCTCGTCGAGCGTGAGCAGGCAAACTCCAGCCCCGCGTTTGCCGGCGCGATGCCGCCGCGCGTAATCGACGAGAATCTGCCTCATCAACTGCGAGGCGATGGCAAAGAAATGGGCGCGGTTCTGGATGCGCAGCTCCTGCCCAGCCAGGCGCATGTAGGCCTCATTCACCAATGCGGTGCTCTGCAGCGTATGGTCGCTACGTTCGCGGTTGAGGTGATATCGGGCGAGGCGACGCAGTTCGTCGTAGACCAAGGGAATCAGCGATTTGAGGGCTTCCTGATCTCCCGCCCCCAAGGTCGCCAGGATTGCGGTGATGCCCTTGGATGAAGGCTCGGCCAAAGCTGCCCCCCATTTGGGTGCCCAACAGTATCGCGGGACCACGCAAAAGTCAATTGATGGAGAACGCGTCACGTTCGCGTTTTCCGGGGGGATTCTTGTCGTTTCCCGAAATACTTTTCCAGGTTTGAGCTGATCCGATCTGACTTTGCGCTTTATGAGGAGACGACAGAGCGTCTTGCCCTGGGGCCAGCCGCCAAAAAAAATCAAAAGAGGAGATCATTATGAAAAACAAGGTAAGCACGCCTGCAGTAGGACGTTCGATCGAGAAACCAGCGCGATTTGTGTTTCTGTTCGTACTCACCGTCGCGGCGGTGGTTTCGCTGGTGACGGCTGGGCACGCCACAGGCAGTATTAACAAAGCAGACCTGGCTGGGGCCTGGGTTATATCCCTGACTGGCAACACGGGCTGCGGCCTAGGCAGCATGCAGGCGAACGTTGTCCTCAACGGCAGCGGCACGGGCACTGCCACAGTGACCACTCACGCGCAGTGCGGAGACTCCGTTCTGACTGGTCAGAGCTTCACTGTGCTCACGATGAGCGGCAACGGCAGCGGCACAGCCAACCTGTCCTGCGGCACTGGTTGCGGCTGGGATTTCAACATTCAGGTGGCTCCAGACCGATCAACTTTCAGCTTAGTGGACGTCAGTGCCGCGAACCCCTCGAACTATCTTGCGGGCATTGCCATCCATCAGTAAGTCTCCAGGCTCTATCCGTGGAGGGTCTTAAAGAGTAACGTCAGGTGAGTTTCGAGTTGCCGGACCGCCTAATCAACGGGCGGTCCGGACTTTCAACCCGGAGATCAACGTACGAAAACATTGTTCAAGCACGGCGATGAGCGGAGAGATCATGACTATGCAACGGTTCAACAATCTACTTTCACTGGCCTTGGCAATGACCTTGGGGATGGCGGCGCTGGGCGTTTCTGGCGCACGCGCTCAAGCCTACAACGACATTCATGATTTCGCGGCGCTCACCCTCGATTCTCCTCTGTACGCAGGAATCCTGGCACAGGGCCGGGATGGCAACCTCTACGGCACGACTCCTTCCGGGGGAACGCTGGGTTTTGGGGGAGTCTTCAAGATCACGCCCACGGGAACGTATTCCGTGATCTACAACTTCGACGGCACCGCTCACGGAAAGACGCCGAGGAGTGGCCTAACGCTGGGCACCGACGGCAAGTTCTACGGCACGACGTGGCAAGGCGGAACTTCCAACTACGGAAACATTTTTCAAATCACGTCCACCGGAACGCTGACTGTACTTCACAATTTTTCTTACAGCGACGGAGGAAATCCGTATTCGCCGCCCATTCAGGCCAGCGATGGGAATTTCTACGGGACCACGGAGGCGGGTGGAACCGGTTCGGGAACTGTTTACAAAATCACGCCCGCAGGCGCGTTCACGTCGCTCCATTCTTTCAGTTTTTCAGAATGTGCGACTCCGATTGCTCCGCTGATCCAGGGGACGGATGGAAGTTTTTATGGAGTTTGCGAGAGTGGAGGAGTTGCAGGGGGCGACGGCTCAGTGTTCAGGCTGACAGCCTCAGGTGCAGTGAGCGTGCTGTACAGCTTTGACTTTACGCACGGGTCGCATCCTAACGGGGCGCTCATACAGGGAAGCGATGGAAATTTCTACGGAACGACGTCTGGCGGGGGATCGCTGGATGGCGGAGTCGCGTTCAAGCTGACACCCGCGAAGGTTCTAACCGTCCTCTACAATTTCAACGCCAAACCTGGTTCGGTCGATGGCAGCTTGGTGGATGCGGGTCTAATCCAGGCAACGGACGGCAATTTGTATGGCGTGACGGACGCTGGCGGGACGAACGGATTCGGAATCATATATAAGATCACTCCCGCCGGTGTCTACTCCGTCTTGTACAACCTGGTGCAAGCGACTGGGGCGGTTCCAGAAACCACACTCAGGCAACACACCAACGGAAAACTCTACGGAGAGGCGAATTCTGGAGGGGCAAACGGTGTGGGTGCGATCTTCAGTTTTGCCCTAAGTCTCAAGCCGTTCGTCAGCGAGTTGCCGACGTCGGGAAGAGTCGCCAAATCTATTGGCATTCTGGGCAGCGGCTTTACCGGAACGACCGGCGTCAACTTCAATGGTACGAATGCTACGTTCAGCGTCATCTCTGACACGTACATTTCCGCGACAGTTCCATCGGGGGCGGGCAGTGGTTTTGTGAACGTGGTCACGCCTGCTGGCACTCTGAAAAGCAACGTGAAATTCCGGGTTGCGCCGGTAGTGCTGAGTTTCAGCCCGGGCAGCGGGCCGGTTGGGACGCACGTGACGATTACCGGAAGCAGTCTCGCCCAAACCAGCCGAGTGACTTTTAGCGGTGGGAAAGTTGCTGTATTCTCGGTGATCTCGGATACGACGATCACGGCCACGGTCCCGGCAGGAGCGGTGACTGGAAAATTCCAAGTCACCACTCCGGGCGGCGCCGCTGCCAGCCCTACGGTTTTCACCGTCAACTGAGAGTGAGGTTACGGGCGCATGCGAACCACAATCGTGGTGGCTGTCTTGCTGCTGAGTTCCGCACTCGCGGCGGACAATCTTGAGAAGACACAAAAGAAAGAACTGGAAGCGCAGGTCAAGACCATGACCGCGGAGGCCCAGAGGCTGGAGAAGGCTGGCGAACTGGCCGAGGCGCGCGCGAAGTATGCGGAATCGCAGGCGCTGATCGAAATGAAAGATGTTACGGAAGCGATCAAGCATCTGGATGATGAGATTCACAAGCGCGTGAAAGATACGTTGAACGAATCCCACAAGCTCTACGAGGCGCGCAAGTACAAGGAGGCAGCGGCTGCGCTCGAGGAGGGGATGAAACTTCGCGCTCTGCAGCCGGTGCTGGCATACAACCTCTCACTCAGCTACTACCAGATTGGAGAGCGCGGAAAGGCTCTCGAATACCTGGGAAAGGCGAAGTCTGGCACGGGGGATCCCAAACAGAAGCAGAAACTCCTGCAACTGGCGACCTTCTTCACGACCGGCGAGAACGGGCTGGCAGGAAATAACGGGGAGAAGGACCGGATCAGCGGCGTGAATCGTCTCACGCAGAGCATTGGGATCGAAGCATCGCTGGGAGATGAGGAAGGAGACGAGGACTCGGCAGTGGAATCTGAGGCTGCGGCGGACGCGACGTCGACGTCCTTGGGAACATCCTCCGGGCCTTCGGCGCAGCCGGCGCCTGCGGCCCTCAAGTCGAACTCCGCCGCCAGCATCCATAGCAATGCCAGTGCGAGCCGCCGGTCGAGCTTGTGCAACGCGCTGGGCGATCTCAAGGGCGCGCTGGTCAACAGCGCGTCGGGGACTTTCGACCTGGCGAATTGCGCGGAAACCAACGCGCGAGCGGCGGAGGCGGTGCGGCTGCTGGAGAAATATCTGGAGCTGGCCCCTGCGGCTCTCGATAGCCGGGAAGTGCACGCCCGCATTGCCGATCTGAAATCGCTGCTGAGTTTGTCGGGAGCGACGGGGATCGAGACTCGGCGGCTCTATGCGTCGATCTACGGCGCCCTGGCTGAGCGCAGGTATGACCGTGCGCTGGCGGATCTGAGCAAGGCTAGCGAAGTAGGGCCAGAATTCGCGTTGACGAAATGGAAACTCGGCTTGCTCTACGAAGCCATGGGCGACGTGGATGGCGCGCGAACGAACTTCACACGCTACCAGCAGCTATCGCCGGAGCAAAGCGCCAAAGACGAAGCGGCTCTGCACCTGAAGACGCTGGAAGCACGACGGACGAAATATGACGAAGAGGTCGACGAAGCGGAGGACATCGTCTCGGATCTGCTCGGCCGGGCTATGAAGCTGCCGCTGAACGGATCGGAGAACCGGAGTGCGTTGCGCGTCAAACGAGCGCAAGTGAAGAAGAAAGAACAAGCCAAAGCACGTAACCGGGTCGGCGGTTTTGCTGTGCCATATGCCTATGTGCAACAGCAACTGGCCGAAGCCGGCGAACATCTGCAAATCGCGCTCGCCCTTTTTCCTCTCGGCGCCGAGGCCAACGAGTTGATGGGTCTGATCTTTCTGCAGGCCAATGACGGGCGTGCCGCGATCAAGAGCTTCGATGTCGTGGCCAGCCAGGGGCTGCCAGTCTCGTTTTACGCTGAGATGCGCGGCCACAAACAGGATCAGGCCGTGAAGTGCGAGTTGCATCGCGAGCGGCTGCGTTTTATTTCTTTGTCTTCGTACGATAAGAAAGGGAATGCCCTTCCACCCGGAAAGCCGGCGGGAGAAGATGGGCTGGGGGACCTGGTCATCGAATCGGGTGCGGATCGCCAGCAAGCGTTCGACTCGCTGGATTTAACGCTGGCCGACATCAAGAAGGTCGAGACTGACAAAGGGGTGCTGAAGCTTAAGCTGGCGCAACAGGAAATCACGCTGGCTCCGATCTATCTGCCAGCATTCACGCCCGTGGAAGGTCCACCGGCGCGGAGGTTTGCCAATAATTACACCCGGTTGTTCGTCCGCTACCCGGGACTGGAAGATTCCAAGCTGGGAACAGAAGGGATGACGGGCGGCGAGAAATTCAAGATGGGATACAGCATCGCGACTTCCAGCCTTGACATCGCGATGTCGGGATTCACCCCGATCAGCGCAATCGGCAGCGTGCAGGACGCGATCAACATTACGCGGACGATTCAGTCGGCGATGGCTTCGCTGAGCATCAGCTTCGCAACCTGGGAGCGCGGCGTGGACGACCAGCAGGAACTTCTCGCGGGCAAGGAGTTCAAGGCGATTCCTATTCAACCGGCGAATTTGGCTTTTGTGCAGGAGTTGAAGTAGAGGTACGACCAGGTGCTCGCGCTGATTATGACGAAAATCTTACCTGCGAGTTTCGGACTATTCAGGCGTAGGACACGGGCTGGCATTTGAGACGCGGCCGGGTGCGCGGGCGAGACCCTTCGGCTTATCGCCTCAGGGCAGGCTAAGGCGCGCGACAGCCGGCGGGACGCCGGCGCTACGAGGCTAGACTCTGGTGCGTTCCAGGGGTGCCGGCGCTGTCGGCACTGCGGTAGCTGCCGCTGCCGTTGCGACGGCTGGAACTTCCGCTGCCGGCTGCGGGATGGGGCGCTTGATCGTGAAGCGCTGGATTTTGATGTCGCCGCGGGCGTAGACCGAGAGTAGAGCCTCGACGGCCTTGGGGTCGAGGCGTTTGCCAGCCAGGTTCTTGATGATCTGCAGGGCCTGATCGGGTGTGTGCGCCTGCTGGTACGGGCGGTTCGTGGTGAGTGCGTCGAAAGTGTCGGCCACGGCGATCACACGGGCAAGAAGCGGAATCTGCTCTCCCGTCAGGCCGTAGGGATATCCGCGGCCATCGAGCGCTTCGTGGTGCAACTCGATGCCGGGAAGCATTTCCGCCAGCTGCGTGACCGGACGCAGAATGTTGGCGCCCTTGGTCGTGTGGGTCTTCATCACTTCGAATTCTTCCTCGGTCAGAGCGCCGGGCTTTTTCAGGATGTGATCTTCAATGCCGATCTTGCCTACGTCGTGCAGCTGGGCGGAGATTTGCAGCGTCTCCATAAACGTGGCGTCCTGGTTCATTTCCTTGGCGATCATCAGCGAATAGCGCGTGACGCGGTCGGAATGGCCGCGGGTGTAGGGATCCTTTTCGTCAACGGCTCCGGCGAGCATCTGGATGGAGCCCATGAACAGCTCGCGGTTTTCTTCGGCGGCGCGCTTCAGGTCTTCGACGAAATGCTCGAGTTCATCGGACATAGTATTGAAAGTGTGGGCGAGTTCTCCGATTTCGGTGCGGCTCCAGAGGTTGACCCGTTGCGAGAAATCGCCACGGGCAAGGGCGCGGCTGGACTGCGTAAGAACTTGTAAAGGGTTGGTAATGCGGCGGGCAGCAAAAATGCTGACGCCGATGCTTAGCAGCACCGCCAGAAGCGCCAGCAGACGGGCGGTGCGCTGCATCTCAATGACGCCGCGATAGGCTTCGTTGCGCGGTTTCTGGACTACGACGGCCCAGTTCAGCGACATGACCGGGCTGAACGTGCCCAGCATCGCGACGTGTTCGGAGCCGGAATCGACATTGAATTCACGGGTCTCGGCGAGTTGTGCTTTGTTGCCGCCGTCGACAAAGTTGCGCACGATGTCGAGGTTCTTCATGTCCTGACCGGTGGCAAAGCCGGGCGTGGCGGCGGCGACAAGGCGTCCCTGAGAATCGACGACGTAGGGCGTAAGGCCTCCGCCGGCGACTTCTTGCAGGCGGCGAATCAGGAATTGCAGATCGACGACCGTCGCGATCATTCCCAGAAAACGTTGGCCGTATTTCACCGGATAGCTGACCAGAAAGACGGTGCGTGCCGCATTCCCTTCGCCGACGACCAGCGCCTGCCCGTTGTATTCGCGGCCATCGCGGGCGGCGGAGTAGGCACGCTCGAGCTCGCGGTTCAGGAAGGCATCAGGGGCTATGCGTCCGGCGGAAATGCCCTTGGCGTCAGAGTTGAGCAGCGTCGCGTAGGCGATCTCGTCGGACGAGGAAACGAAATTTTCCAGCAGCGCGCGCAGTTCCGGAGACTGAATGTTGGACTGGCCAATGTCCCCGCCGCTGGCGACTTGAATGGCGGACGACAGGTTGGCCAACATCATGTGCAGAGAGCGCTCGTGCTGCACCAGATCGTCCGCGAGCGACCGCGTCACTGTATTCTGCAGCAACATCTCGTTGGTCTTCAGGCGGTCCCGGTTAATGGCCTCGACTTGCGCCGAGTAGAAATACATGGGGACGATGCTGATCACCAGAAGCACACCGAGGATGACGTACAGAATCGGGATGCGGGCGTGATTCGAGGCGCTGGCGGACAAGTCTTTCCCCTCAGTTCTCGCGGACGCCGAAGGCGAAGTGGCGGCGGCTTTCACAGGTATCCCTAAATTCTAATGGCGAAGTTGGAGGGCGGAAGGAAAAGGTGGAGGGACTGGCATTACCAAAGTACCTTGGAAAGCGGTACTGGGCGCGGGGTTTGGCACGGGCGGCTGTGCTCGTGGACTGGCTATGAAAGCCTTGAACCACAGAGGACACAGAGTTCCACAGAGGATTCGGAGAACAACCTACAGACGCGTACGTTCGTTCAGACGGCCGCTACTGCAGGAGTTTTTTCAGGTCTTTCCAGTGGATCAGGATTACGTGATTGTCTTCCAACGCTTTCTTGAATTCTAGGCTGGTGACTACGTCGTAGTCGCGCTGGCGCCAGGCGGATCCGTAGTCGGCATGGTCGACCATGATGGCTTGCATTTCCGCGTCGTCGTGGCCGAGGTGAACGATGATCTCTGTGACGCCGGGTTTCAGGTTCTTGATCGCATTGGCGTAGAAGGCGTTCCAAGCGGCAGGATGGACCGACGGATCGGCGATGATCACCGAATTAAGGAGAACATCCTTGCTCGAAAGAAGCGACGAAAGTTCGGTTGGAGTATTGGGGGCGATGAACGCGAGGAACGGCAATTTGTATTCGCGAGCGACTTTAACGTAGACGGCGAAGAGGTCGGGCCGCGAGAAGAGCGTCCCCATGTGGCTGTCGAGGTGCGTGGGATGGATTCCCATGGCGATGGCGCGCTCGATCTGGGCTCGGATTTCGCGTTCAACTTCGTCGGCTTTCAGAGCTCCGGCGGATTGGGGCGTGTCGGGCCAGAGGTATCCGGAGGGATCGAGTAGGCTGGGAACTTTGTCTTTGGAGGCGACCGGGCCCCAGCGGTAGGTTTTCCATTCGCTGGTGAGGGTCAGGTGCAAGCCGAGATCGGCGTCGGGATGGGCTTTTGCGTAGTCAGCAACTTCGGTGAGCCAGGGGCAGGGAATCATGATGCTGGCGGAGGTGACGGCGTGTTTGGCGAGCGCGTCGAAGCTGGCAGCGTCCTGCGGAGTGGGCGACGGCCAGATCGTCGGCGTGGAGGATTAGGAGCTTGGAGTCGGCGGGATAGCCGAGGCGTTCGGCGATGGTTTTGGTTTGGGCGAAAGCGGCGATGTGATCAGGAAGAGTGCAAGAGCCAGGTTTCGTTTGCGCATCGGGAGCTCCGGAGATCTGCGGCTTAAGAGCTTTCACCACTAAGGACATAAGGTACACGAAGGAACAGATTTTGTTATTACTCAAAGCTGGCTGAGATTTGTGACGACTTCGAGTGTGGCGGCGGGACGCCGTCGCTGCGCTAGGCGCCTGTTTCGCTCTTGCCGGTGCGGGACATTAGTACTTGGATCGCTTCGCGGGGGGATTTGCCTTCGTGCAGGATCGCGTGCATCTGCTCGGTGATGGGCATCTCCACGTGGCGGGCGTGGGCGAGGCCGACGGCGGCGGAGGCGGTGAAGACGCCTTCCGCGACCATGCCATGCATGCCAGCGATGATTTCGGGAAGCTTTTTGCCGCGCCCGAGTTCAACGCCGACGCTGCGGTTGCGTGACAGACCACCGGTGCAGGTGAGGACGAGGTCACCCAGTCCGGCAAGTCCGGCCATGGTTTCGGCGCGGCCTCCGCAGGCGACGACGAGGCGCGTCATCTCCGCGAGGCCGCGGGTGATGAGGGCGGCGACCGAGTTGTGGCCGAGGCCGAGTCCGTCGCAAATTCCGGCGGCGATTGCTACGGTGTTCTTTAACGCTCCGCCCAGCTCTACGCCGACGACGTCGCTATTGGTGTAGACGCGGAAACTGGAGTCGCTGAATTCCTGTTGCACAGTGCGCAGGAGTTCTGCGTTTTGTGAGGCGATGGTGATGGCCGTGGGGTCGCCACGGGCAACTTCCTGCGCGAAGGATGGGCCGCTGAGGGCGCCTACTGAGTGAGCGGTGCCGTCATCGCGTTTTAAAACGTTAGCGATCACTTCGGTCATGCGCTGCAGGGAGCCTTCTTCCAGGCCCTTGGTGGCGCTGACGATCATGGCGTGCGGTTCGATGAGCGGGCGCATGCGTTCGAACAGGGCGCGGCAGTGTTGCGAGGGCATGACGCTGACGATGATCTGCGCGCCGCGAAGAGTTGCGGCAAGATCGTTGGTCGCCGTTACCGAGTCGGGGATTTGGCGTCCGGGGAGAAAGCGTTCGTTGATTCGTTTTTGCGCGATTGATTCGCAGACATCGGTTTCATGAGCCCAGAGGCGGACGCGGTGCGTGCCTTTGCGTCCCAGGACGATGGCGATGCCGGTGCCCCACGCGCCTCCGCCGATGATTGCGATGTCGCTCATGCGTGCTTCGATCCTAAACGGTTTTCGGTTCCAGCGAGTAGTCGGCGGATGTTGGCGTGGTGCTTGACGACAATGAGCACCGATGCGAAGGACATCAGGACGAGCGCGAGGGCGACGTTGCCGTATTCGTGCAGAGCGAGCACGATGTTGGGGAAGGCGGCCACGGCGGTGATCGATCCCAGCGAAACGTAGCGGAAGATGAGTACGAGAATGACAAAAATCGCGGCCGAAAGCAGCACGGCCTTGGGAGCGATCATGAGGAAGGCGCCGAGGCCCGTGGCGACGCCTTTGCCTCCGTGAAATTTGAGCCAGATTGGAAAGATGTGGCCGGCTACGGCGAAGAGTCCGGCGAGGGCGGCGCAGAGAGCGAAGTCGGGCGAGGATGCGGGAAGGATTGTGCGCCAGGGAATTTGTGAGAGCGAGTTGTGCTCGAGCGAGGGGCTGAGGAGGATGCCGATGGTTACTGCGATGGATCCTTTGAGGGCGTCGAGCAGCAGGGTGGCGATGCCGAGTGTGGGGGACTTGCGAGCCACGTTGGTGGCGCCGATGTTGCCGCTGCCAGCGAGGCGGACGTCTTCACCGCGAAAGAGGCGGACGAGGAGGTATCCGAAGGGGATGGAGCCGAGGAGATAGCCGGCTACGGCGATTTGGAGGAGTCGGGGCATGAGGTAGAAGGTGCCGGCTTTCGTTGCGCTTTCGGTTGCGCGGGCGGGACGCCCCCGCGACAGCCGGCGGGACGTCGACGCTACTTAACGCGGCGCTACGAAACCGCTCGCGTTACTTTAAATCGAATTCCGCAAGCTTTGTGTATTTTGGTCCTTTCGGGGAGAGTTGGCTTTGGTAGAGAAAGAAGCTGCGGGGCGTCATGGTACCAAACTCCGGCGTGGAGAGCGCGGCCAGTTTTTCTTGCAGGCGCTGGAAGGTGCTGTTAGGGCCGTCTTTCTTATTGCGGCGCGGGGAGCCGGAAGCGCCTGAACTGCGCGCCAGTGTCAGGTGCGGGCTGAAGGCACGGTCTTCTTTGGGGATTCCGAGCGCGGGCATTTTGTCATCGATCGCAGACGCTAGTGCGCCGAGGTGCGGGGTCGATTCCATGCCGATCCAGAATACGCGCCCGGATTTGGCGGTGGGGAAGAATCCGTAGCCGCGAAAGTGAATTTCGGGCGCACCCGATTCGATCGTGGAGAGTGCCAGCTTGATTTGTTCGACGGCGGAGTCGGGCTGTTCGCCGATGAATTTCAAGGTCACGTGGAGTGATTCAGGTTTGGCCCAGCGCGCGTCGGGAGCGAATCCGGAGACGCCTTCGACGAAGCGCGTGATGCGGTCGCGGATGGCGTCGGGAATATCGAGGGCGAGGAAGAGGCGCATGGCGGAAGAAGCTCTTAGCTCTTAGCTTTTAGCTGTTAGCTTAAATCTCCTGGTGTTGGCTTTGTTTCTTGGAAAACTGTTCAAATAGCACGATACGTTCGCGGCTAAAGCCGTGCCTTTCCGCGGTGCTGCTTGCTACGCGGCTTACAAAGTTTGCGTGCATGGACAAGCTCGAAGCTAAGAGCTAAGAGCTAAGAGCTCTTCTGACCATATCCAATGCCATGGTGCTGGCGAAGCGGCGGATGCGTTTGCGGTCGCCGGGGAAATTTCGTTGCACAACTTCTGTGCCTGTGCTGCTGGATACGGCGTGGAAGACCATTCCTACTGGCTTGTCTGGCGTACCGCCGTTGGGGCCGGCTACGCCGGTGATGCCTACGCCGAGCGTTGATTCGCAGCGGTAGCGGATGCCCTCGGCCAGCGCGGCGGCGACTTCGCGGCTGACGGCGCCGTGGCGGTCGATCATTTCCGCTGGGACTCCGGCGAGTTCTGTCTTCAAGGCGTTCGAGTAGACGACGGCTCCGCCAAGAAAGTAACGCGAGCTACCGCTGATTGACGTCAGGCGTTCTGCCAGCAGGCCTCCCGTGCAGGATTCCGCGACGGCCACCGTGGCATTGCGCATCTGCAGCCAGTAGCCGACGATCTGCTCGAGCGATTCTCCGTTGCGGGAGTAGACGGCGTCGTCGAGTTCGTCTTCGACCACGCCGGCAACTTCATCGACACGGCGCTGGGCAGCGTCTTGCGTGGGAGCGATGGTTTTGAAGTGCAGTTCGATCTCCCCGGCGCCGGCGAGGATGGTGGTCTCGACATCCGCATAGCGCTTGTAGATGGGAGCGACGCGGGCGTCGACGATGGACTCTCCTAGCATCGCGATCTTCAAGGTGCGGATGGCCAGAAATGCGGGCGGAACTTTGGCGCGGAGGCGCTCGCGCACTTCGGTTTCAAAGAGCGCTTTGAGTTCGTGGGGCGGGCCCGGAAGAAGAACGATGATGTGTTCGCGGCCGTCGAAGTTTCCGCAGAGCCACTGCCCGGGAGCGGTGCCATTGGGATTGGGAAGGACAGTCACGCCGTCGAGAACGTCAGCTTGCTTGGCGTTGTTGGGAGACATTTTCCATCCGCGCTCGGCGAAGCGTTGCTCCAGACGCGTCAGAATTTCGGGATCGCGGTGCACGGTCAGGCCAAGGGCTTCGGCGACGGCTTCGCGGGTGAGATCGTCTTCGGTAGGGCCGAGGCCGCCACTGAAAATCAGGATGTCGGAGCGGAATAGTCCGTGCTGCGCGGCGGCGACGAGGTGGCGGAGGTTGTCGCCGACGATGCTCTTGAAAATAACGTCGACGCCCAGCAGGTTGAGTTGCTCGGTGAGGTAGAGCGAATTGGTGTCCATGCGGAAGGGTGTGAGCATCTCGGAACCCACCGCAATGATCTCGGCGTTCACTGGGTAAAAGTCTAAATGAAAACCAGAATGAAAACCGCAGAGGACGCGGAGGACACAGAGGAGCAAAGCCACGGAAGGAGATTTCTCGCTTCGCTCGCATGACAGAGCCGAGTTTTCAGGGATCAGCCTAGTCTGGGATCAGAGGCACGCCCTGGATGTTCCAGGCCAGGTGGTGTACGGCGCCGCCGGTTTGCTGCGGGCTGGTCGTGGCAAGAATAACCGAGCGGCCGGGGGCGAAGGCGAGGCCGACGAGGCCCTGACCGGCGACTTCGAGATTGGCCAGGCCATTGGGCGCGATCTTCACGATGCCGCGGGTGCCGGAGAGCGAGGCGGCGACGTAGAGGTTGCCGTCCGCATCGAAGGCCAGTCCTTGCGGCCGTCCCAGGCCTTTGTAGAAAGTCGACACGGTTCCATTGGAATCGATTTTGTAGACGCGGTCGTTGGGGCCGGTGACAAACAGGTCGCCGCGCGGTCCGAACGCGAGGTGATAAGCGGAAACGCTCATTTCGAGCGTGGCGAAGACGAAGACCTGCTGGTCGCGGGAAATCTTGAAGATGGTTCCGTTGCGGTCGCCCACATAGAGACTCTGCTCGCGATCGAAGGCGATGCCCGTGGCTACTCCCATGCCTTCAGCGTAGGTAGTCATGGTGCCGTTGGGAGAGACTCGGTAGACTGCGCCGTCGTAGCGCGAGGAGACATACATCTGTCCCTCGCGGTCGAAGGCGATGGCCGTAGCGTTCATCAACTCGGTGACGAAGGGTTTGACGTTGTAGTTGGTGTCGATCTTGAAGATGGCGACAGGAACTTTTTGTCCGCGCGAGCCAGAGAAGGTGACGTAAATGTTGCCCTCGGCGTCGACCGCCGGGCTGGTCACGGGATGGAGATTTTCGGCGATGAGGACGGCGACCTTGATGGTGTGGGGATTGCTGACATGTCCATTGGTGGCAACCACCACGGGGCCGGTGGCTGCGCCTTCGGGTACGCGCGTCACCAGGAATCCGTCGGAGCTGACGATGATGGGTCCTTCGACGTCGCCAAACTTTACTTTTGGGCGGTGAAGGTCTTGAGGGCGAAGTCCGGAGCCGGTGATGCGGAGTTCGCCTCCGGCAAGGGCCGCGGAAGGCGCGACCATTTCGATGCGCGGTCCGCCGTTAGCGTTTTTCTTGCCGAGGATGCGGTCGGAAAATCCCATGAGAGTGAACCACGCGGCTAACTATATTAGTAGCCCAAAATGCAGCAGGAGATGCATTGCGATGAAGGCGAAAATTCCTGCGGCCACGTCGTCGAGCACGATTCCGGTGCCTTCGGGAAGCTTCTCCAGTTGCCGCACCGGAGGCGGCTTAACGATGTCGAACGCTCTGAAAAGTATAAGACCGGCGAGGAAAGATTTCCATGCCAGGGGGATGGCGATGAGGGCGATGAGCTGTCCGGCGACTTCGTCGATGACGACGAATTGGGGATCTTTGCCGCCGGTGGCACGCGCAACGCGGGTGGCCGCCGGGATGCCGATCAGGATGACGAGTGCGGCCAGAGCTATGACGACTGGGAGTCGGAGCGTGGGCGGCAGGGCGTAGGCGATTGTGGCCCAGAGTAGTACCGTTGCGATGGATGCCCAAGTGCCGGGGCCGGGGTGGAGGTGGCCGATGCCTAGGAAAGTGGCTGAGAGTCTTGCCCATTGCGGGGCGCGCGGGCGGGGCGCCCCCGCGACAGCCGGCGGGAAGCCGGCGCTACGGTCGGGCGGCGTGCCGATGGCGGCGGGTTCGCGCTCCGCCTTCACTGCTCGTCCTCTGGGTCTTCCAGGTTGCGGTCGCGGATGGACTCTTCGGAATCTGTGACGGGGGAGGAGATTACGTATTGGCCGCTGGCCCATTTACCGAGATCGATGAGGCGGCAGCGGTCGCTGCAGAAAGGGAAGTCCGCGTCGGTGCTTTTGACCAGCTTTTTGCAGATGGGGCAGCGGAGTTTGACGGTGCGCTTGCGCGGCATACGTTCGTATTGTAGTTCGACGACGTGTCGATGGAGGACGCTACAGGATTTTTGCTACGAGATCATAGTCGTGGGCTTCGGTGATCTGACAGCGGTAGAACTGGCCGGCCTGCGGATCGATTTCCTCGGGGAAGTCGTTGACGAAGACCTTGCCGTCGATTTCAGGGGCGTGCATGGGCGTACGGCCCTCGAGCAGCAACTCGGTTTCCTCGGATTCGCCTTCGAGCAGCAGATCGTACTCTCGGCCCACGAGCGCTTTCTTCTTTTTCTTGCTGATCTGGCGCTGGATTCCCATCAGGTGCTTGCGACGGCGTTCGATTTCGCGTGGAGAAAGTTTTTTCTCAAGAGCGTAGGCCTGGGCGCCGTCCTGATCGGAGTAGGCGAAGGCGCCCATCCAGTCGAACTGGGCTTCGCGCACGAAGTCACAGAGTTCCTCGAATTCTTTTTCGGTCTCGCCGGGGAAGCCCACGATGAATGAAGTGCGCAGCGTAAGGTCGGGAATGGTGCGGCGCATTTTCGCGATCGAACGAAGGAAGACATCGGCTCCGCCGCCACGCTTCATACGCTTCAGAACTGAGGCCGAGGCGTGCTGCAGAGGCACGTCCATGTAGGAGCAGATGTTTTCGTGCTGCGCGATCGTGTCGAGCAGCTTGCCGGTGATCTTGTTGGGATAGGCATAAAGGAACCGCACCCAGCGGAGATCTTTGATGGCGGCGAGTTTTTCGAGCAGGAGCGCGAGGCCGTCTTTGAGCCCAAAGTCTTCGCCGTAACAGGTTGTGTCCTGGCCGATGAGCGTGACTTCGCGAACACCGCTTTGCGCGAGGCGTTCGGCTTCGGCGATCACGGACTCGAAGCGGCGGGAGCGGAACTGCCCGCGCAGTTGCGGGATAATGCAGAAGGTGCAGGGATGATCGCAGCCTTCGGCGATCTTGATGTACGCCATGTGGTGGGGCGTGGCGAGAACGCGCGGTGTGGCGTCGTCGTAGAGATAGTTAGGAAGATCGGCGACGGCTCCGTCCCAGTTCTCGCGCGAGAAGCGGCCTTGTGCGGCGCGGGCATCGCCCTCGGGACGCGACTGCAGAACGACGAATGGGGAATGGCTGGGGCTGTTGTTCGGCGGGAATGACGGCGCCAATCCGGCGGCGGAGAGAATTTTTTCCAGTTCCCCGGTGCCTACTACGGCGTCGACTTCGGGAATGTCCTTCTGAATCTGGTCGCGGAAGCGTTCGACCAGGCATCCGGCGACGACGAGTTTCTTCGCCTTGCCGGCGGTTTTGTGGGCGGCCATTTCAAGGATGGTGTTGACGGACTCCTGCTGCGCGCTTTCGATGAAGGAACAGGTATTCACAACGATGACGTCGGCGTCTTCGGCGCGGCGGGTGAGTTCGGCTCCGGCGCGGGCGAGCAGGCCCATCATGACTTCGCTGTCGACAAGGTTCTTGGGGCAGCCGAGACTGACGAATCCGACTTTCTGCGGACGAACGGGTTCGGGCAGATGGGAGTGCGGTTTCTCCGGCGATTTCTCTTTTCTGAAATCTGGCTTGAGGTCGGGGGAAGCGTCAACAGTGAGGTCTTTAACAGGCATGCAATCTTTCTATTTTAGCATCTTGCGGCGCCACGTTTGGCAGCGGCCGGTGTTCAGCCTCGGAGAGTTGGGATCGGCATGGTCGAGCTCCGCTCGGCGGACAGCCGAGGGCGGCTGTCCCCACATGTATCTTTCAACAGAGAGATTTCTCTACGCCAGATAAAGATAGATTTGCCGAGTTCAAAATAGCCGGGGTCGTGCTAGGCTATGTCTTACCGCCCTAACAATTTATGATCCAGCACGCGGAGGGGAAATGCTAGGCAAACGATTTTGGATCACGGCCCTGTCCGTGGCGACCATGCTGGCGGCATCAGCCGTTGCACAGGATGAGAAGAACGAACTTGGCGGAATGATCGGCCGCACATTCATTAGCAACCAGGGAATTCAGAACGCGTCATACCCGCCTATTATTTCTTATGGCAACGGGCTCAGTTTCGAGATCGAATATGCCCGGCGTATTCTGGTGACTCCGGTCTTTTCGGTTGCCGGCGAAGTCGTTTTTATGGATGACCCCGTTCAGAAGCTCAACGGGGGCGCGTATCAACACGCGGTGCTGCCCCAGCAATTGAGCATGCTGTTTTTGACGCCTGCTGTCCGTCTGAATCTTTTTCCCACGACCGCGGTCTCTCCCTGGGTGAGCGTGGGAGGCGGCTTTGGCCATATCGGTCAAAGCTCGATGCTGCTCTACGGAGGGGCGAATCCTGGACAGTCCACCACGTCAGGTGTGTTGCAGGGAGGCTTCGGGTTGGATGTGAAAGCGTGGCGGAAGCTGGTCATACGCGGAGAAGTCCGCGACTTCTGGTCTGGGGCGCCGGATTATCCGCTGGCTCCTACGGGAGATTCGCGGCAGCACCATTATTTTGTGGGTGGCGGAGCCTTCTGGCGCTTCTAGCGAGATTTTTTCGCCTCACTCCAGACTGGTGGAGGATCACCCAAGGAGACCCAATGCGCGCGATCCTGGCAGGGCTTCTATTTTCGGGGATGGCATGGGCGCAGGCTGCGGACACGGCGAAGCCGACTGCCGTTCCGACCCCGGCCGCCGCGACGGTTCCTTCGAGCGAGACTGCGCCGACTCAAGCGGGCATTCCTCCAGCGATGGTGACTCCAGCGCAACCCGGCGATCCCAATGCCGTGGTCATTCCGGCAGGGACGAAGCTTCCGCTCCTGCTGAAGCAGGCGATCTCCACGAAAAATGCGCGTGAAGGCGACTCGGTGTATGCCGAGACGGCATTTCCGTTCGTGATGAATGACCGCATCCTGATACCCGCGGGGACGTATGTCCAGGGAAAGATCATGCATACTGAGCGTGCGGGACGGTCGTCGAAGCGCGCCGAAATCCTGATCCACTTTACTTCGATGATTTATCCTACTGGCTATACAGTCATGCTCCCAGCGTCGGTAGAGAACACGCCGGGGAACGATAGCAACGGCGTGAAGGATAAAGAAGGCACGATCCAGGCAGACAAAGATACCGGCAAGCGGGTGGAAGATGCTGCGAAAGGCGCCGCCGTCGGCGGGGCGATCGGCGGCATTGGAGGAGCGGCAGCCGGAGGCTACAACGGCGCCCGATACGGCGGGCTCGCGGGATTGGCGGGTGGCGTTGCGTGGGCCCTGCTCAAGCATGGTCCGGAAGTAAAGCTGGACGTGGGAACTTCTCTCGAGATGGAGATTCAGCGGCCGATCCCCTTGGATACCAGCCGGATTCAGGTGGCGCGAGCGGGACAGTAGGCCCGGGACGTCAAAACCTTTACCACGAAGGACACTAAGGTTCACCAAGGAGGCCTATCTGTCTCCCTCCTTTGTCATTCTCACTTAAAGAAACACATAACCCTGCCTGTTAGACTTCGTCCATGCAGCGGGCTGACGTCTCTGCGATGCGGGGGATCTTGCAGCAGCTTTGCCCGCGCTGCCGCGCGGGAAAAATCTTTCGCAAATCGGTGTGGCGGTTTCCGGGGATGTATGAACGCTGCCCGGCCTGCGGATTGAAGTTCGAACGCGAGGATGGATATTTCCTCGGGGCGATGTACATCGGCTACGGGCTGGGCGTGGGAGCGCTTGCTGCGCTCTCTGCGATAGTGTGGGAAGTCTTCCGGTGGCCTTTGCTGAAGAGCGTGGCCGGCGGAATCATATTATTCCTGCCGGTGGTCCCGGTGTTGACCTGGATGGCCCGCGTGTTGTGGATCTATATGGACCAAGGAATTGATCCTGACCGGAGTGGATGAAGTCTAGCGGCGCTGGCTGGCGCATCAAGCCAAGCAACGGTCGCACCCGCGATTTGCGCGCCGCATTGTTCTAGCTGCTATACAATCCGCGGTAGGAGTGTTTGTTGCACTCCGACCCGTGGAGGTCCCAGTGGAAGCTTTCGGTTTTGGCTTTACAAGCATCATCCTCGTTATCGTCGTTATCTATCTTCTGAGTTCGATCAAGATTCTGGCCGAGTACGAACGCGGGGTCATCTTTCGCCTGGGCCGGTTGCTGGCGAATGCGAAGGGTCCCGGCGTGACTCTGGTCTTCGCGCCCATTGATCGGATCGTCCGTGTATCTCTGCGGCAGGAGGCGCTCGAAGTTCCGCCGCAGGATATCATCACCCGCGACAACGTGACGCTGAAGGTGAACGCCGTTATCTTCTTGCGTGTGATTGATCCGAACAAGGCGGTGGTCGAAGTATCCAACTACGTGTATCAGACTTCGCAATTCGCGCAGACTACGCTGCGTTCAGTGTTGGGTGAACAGGAGCTTGATGAACTGCTCTCGCACCGGGAAAAAATCAATCTGCGGCTGCAGAGCATTCTCGATACCCACACCTCGCCCTGGGGGGTGAAAGTCACCAACGTCGAGGTCAAGCAGGTCGATATGCCGGAGTCCATGCTGCGGGCCATGGCGAAGCAGGCCGAAGCTGAGCGCGAAAAGCGGTCGAAGATTATTCACGCCGAAGGCGAATTTTCCGCCGCGCAGAGACTCGTGGACGCGGCCCACTTGCTCGCCACAGAACCGGTCAGCGTGCAACTGCGCTATTTACAGACTCTGACCGAGATTGGCGTGGAAAAGAACACGACGGTGATCTTCCCGGTTCCGGTGGACTTCTTCTCTGGCCTGCAGAAGCTGTTAGGAAAAGGAGACACCACGGCGCCGGCGAAGACTGCGTAAGAGGAGATCAAGCGCGCCAAGAATTGCCGGGAGTTGAACTATGGCTTCGTCAGAAGACACAGAAATTACACTGGGGACAGGTAAGCTACTGGTCCTTTTCTTCGGGCTGGTCGGGATCTGCGCTTTGTTCTTTGCGCTGGGCTACTCGCTTGGCCGCAAGTCAGAACCGCCGATCACGACGGCGAGTGCTGCTGTCGGGCCGCAGACGGTTCCGGGTACCAACAAGGCGAGCGGCGCGTCGGCGCCGGCACCTCCCATGACTTTCTATAAGTCCGTGGAGCAGAAGGATGCCAACCCTGAACTGACGCCCGCGGCGGACGCGAAGACAGACACGACGAGTACACCAGCTAGCACCGCTCCAGCGCAAGCACCCGCGGCCAATACTCCGGACCCGACGACGACTTTGCCGACGGGAACCTCATACTTTGTGCAGGTGGCCGCGGTCAGCAAGCAGGAAGACGCGGATTCCCTGGTGGACGCACTCAAGAAGAAACAATATCCGGCCCTGATCGCGGCTCCCGTTCCAACCGACAAGCTTTTCCGCGTGCAGGTCGGGCCCTTCACAGAGATCAAAGATGCGGAGGCGATGCGCACAAAGTTGATCGCCGACGGGTATAGTCCAATCCTGAAGAAGTAGAGACTTCTTCGGTGTGAAAGCAAATTCTTCCGCTGTGCTGGGTGACTCTAGATCCGAATGGCAGGTCACCGGCATTGTCACATTGACACCCAGCAATTTCCACGCTATTCCTGGTGCATCCATGTCGTCTACAGACTCATCTCTTGACCGCGCTCTAGACGCGATTGCCGATCCTACCCGCCGCCGAATCCTGCAGGCTCTGAAGGAAGGCGAAGCTGAGGCCCGGGCGAAGGGGCAGAAGGCAGGCGCTTCTTGCCTGTGCGCCGGTGACATTGAAGAACGCGTCCACCTTTCGCAGCCGACGATTTCTCATCACATGGCGATCCTGACGAAGTCTGGTTTGGTGGAAGCAACCAAGAAAGGCCAGTGGCGGTGGTACCGGCGTAATGAGAAAGCGATTCGGTCGATGCTGAAAACTCTGCGCGGGAAGCTGTAGTCGAGCGCAGGGCGGCAGCCTTACGGCGAGCCTAACGCCCATTTTTCCAGGTCTCCAGTGGAGCGCAGAACTCCGAGCTGGCTGCGCTCGAGTTCGAACGTCACGTCCTGGAGCGCGATAAATCGTTCGCTGGCTTGTGAGCGCGCGTCGTCGAGATCGTGCAGCGTGGCGGTGCCCGCGTCGATGCGGGTCTGGACCGCGGTCAGACTCTTCTCGGCGATTTCGTATTCCAGTTGCGCCACGTCGCGTGCCGCCTGCATCTGCGCGACGGAACGCTGCAGCCGAAGAGTCTCCTCCGACACCTGGTTTCGCGCCGCTTCCGCCTGTTTGGTCGCTTTCAGAGCATCGGCATCGGCAGCCTGCGCGCGCGCGCGTTGCGGTGCGTTGAAGAGGGGGAAGCGGATGCTCACGCCGACGGTAGCGTTGTTCTGCTGAAATTGGTTGGTAACGCAAAGAAACTCACCGAGCGAAGTAGTGCAGGGTTTGGAGGGAATGTAGTAGTTCTGATAGTTGTTGAACTTGGAGAGCAAGGCGTATTGCGCGGCGAAATCGACGCTGGGCCACAGCGCTTTGTGCTCCCCCTGAGCGCGCAGATATTGGGCGCGTGCGTGCTCGACGGCGGCTTCCACCGAGGGATTGGACGTGGCAGCGTCCTTGACAGCTGCATCGCTCGGAGCGGCGGCAGGAGGCGCGGGGATCGAGTCAGGATCTGTCTGAATGGTCATGGAGGGAAGTCCCGTGAGTTTAGAGAGGTGTTCGCGGAGAACGTCGGCTGCGCCTTGCGCTTCGGCAATCCGCAAGCGAACGCGTGCAGCAGAGAGGCGGGCGCGGGTGCCGTCGATCTCGGTGTCGACACCCTCTTTCACGCGCTCGGCGACCGCGACTTGCATTTTGTTGGCGGCAGCTTCAGTTTCCTGCAACTTCACCAGGCGCTGTTCCCACTTGGCGAGTTCCGCATAACTCAGAGCGGCGTCCTGGATGATCTGGTTGCGCTGGTCTTTTGTTTTTAAAGATGCGACTTGCGTATCTACCTTGGCCGCCTGCATGAAATCCCGCAACGCAGGATTCAGCAGAGCGGACTGCGTGTTGATGTTGAAAAGTGACGGCGCCGATCCTTCCAGGGCCAAGGGAAAGCCGTAGGAGTAGCCAAGACCAGCGCCCGTCGAGAGCTGGGGAATGTAATTATTGCGGAGTTCACGATAGTTGGCGGCGGCGTGCTGTTCGTCGGCCGCGGCAAGGCCCGCACTTGTGGCATGAGCCAGTGCGAGTTCGACGACGCGCTTCAGAGAGACGGGTTCGCCCAACAGTGAGCTGGGTAAAAGCACAACAGCCAGAATCCACTTTGCGGTGCGCGCACCATGGCACGAGGTTTTCATTGCGTCCCTTTCAGAGTGATCTGGAAATGAATTCATGGGTAATTGGATGCCAGCGCGATTTTAAATGTCCGGCGGGCGACGTTACCGGGGAAAATCCCCGCCTGCCCAGCGCGGAGAACCTCAATGCTCGATTCTCTTCAAATCTTCCTGAGCTCGGCTGTAGCCATGAAACAAAGAGAGAGCTGCGCGGAATTCTTCAGCGGCCGCGTGTCGATCTCCCTGCTTTTCGAGCAATTGTCCCAGATAGTCGTGTGCTTTGAACGCAGGGCCTTCTTCAACGGGCGTTTCGAGATAGCGCCGGCACAGTCGAACCGCAAAAGGATAGTTGCGGCCGGAACGTAGCAGAAGGCCGGCGCCGTCCATGAGGGAATCGGAGCGGCCGACCGGACTGGACTCCATGGTGTGGAGAGCTTGTTCCATTTCGTCCAGGCGGTTGGAGTGGAAAAGAAACAGCGCAAGCTCGAACCAGGCGCGGCCTTCGGAATGACTCGCATCGATGTACGCGTGGTATTCGCGCTCGGCGACGGCGGCGTTCTTTTCCTTGGCAGCGATTCGAGCCAAGACCCAGTGCCCGATGGAGGCATTGAAAGCCATCAGAGCGTCGGCTTGCGCGCGGGCCTTATCTTTGCCGCCTCCGACGACACCCGGGGCCTCGATATAGAAATCTGCGAGATCGCTGCGGGCTTCCCAATTTTTGGGATCCAACTCCACTGCACGCTCGAAGGACATGCGGACTTTCTTGGCGATGCCGGCAGCTGAGAGGAAGCTCACGCGAGAGGCCTTCTCTCCATAAACGCGGCCCAGCCACAGGTGATAAAGGCTCCTCTGGGGATCGAGATTTTTCGCGTGTTCACAGGCAGTAATGCCATGGTCCCACTCTTCAACCATGAAATAGGCGCGGCAGAGCAGGTTGTAGGCCTCGGCATCGTTGGGCGAATGACTGACTTGCTGTTCCAGGGTCTGAATGGCTTGATCCGCGCGTCCGGCGGCTAGCAGTTCTTTAGGAGACGTTGCGGCATACGCCGGGAGCGGAAACACGGAAGAGAGTAGCAGCGACGAAAGGATTCGCAATGTCATCGGCGGCGGAGTTCGCAATGGGACCGAATTGTTGCCCTGCCCGCGAGTCTACGGAACCACCTTAACGGCGAACGCCGTCGACGCAGCGGCTTATCCTCTGCCGGCAGGGCCACCGAGTCTCCTTCGGCAAGGCCGGAAGTGATCTCGACCCGCGTCAGATTCTGCAAGCGAGAATTCGATCGTCTGGCGCTTGAGATGGTTGTCGACGATGCGGAAAACGTAAGGCTTGCTTTCATCGATGCGCAAAGCGTCGCGCTGCAGCGTGAGGACGTTGCTGTGCTCGGCGACCACGATAGTGACGCCGACGTTCACATTGGGCAGCAGGCGCAGGTCTTTGTTGTCGACCACGCAGGTGGTTTCGCCGACATTTCTGGAGCCGCGCAATTTGACGGTCGACGGGACGGTATTGACGGTCCCGGTCCACATGCGGCCGGGGATCGCGTCCCAGGTGATTTCCACTTTTTGTCCAGCTTGAAGACGGCCCACATCAGGTTCATCGACGAAGGCGCGAACCAGGACGCGCGAAAGATCGGCTTCCTGCAAGAGTAATTCGCCGGCCTGAACGAACGCCCCTGGCTTTACGGGAAGGGAATAGACGATGCCGTCGAATGGAGCGATTACGCTGGACTTGTGCAGCGCGTCTTCCGCGGCGTCATAGGCGGCCTGGGCTTCCGCGCCCTGCGCTTCGATCCTCGCCGCTTCCGGCTTGGAATAACGGTCCTTCTGTTTTTGCTCAAGCAAAGAAACGTCTGCCTGCGCACGCTGCAGCGCGTCTTCGGCCTGGCGAACCTCGCCCGGGGAGGCGGCGCCATCCTGTTGCAGGCGGCGCAAGGCTTCCAGATTGCGCTGCGCCAAATCCCGCGCGCTGCGGGCTTTGATCAGCTGTGAATTCACGGTCAGCACTTCTTCCTGCGTGCCCCCCTTGGTGATTGCGGATTGTTCGGCCTGTGCCGTTTTTACTTGCGCCTGGGCGCGAGCGGCTTGTGAACGAATGTCAGCGTCGTCCAGTTCAAGCAGCAGTTGTCCCCGCCGGACACGGTCGCCTTCCTTGACGAGCAGGTGCTTTACCGTCGTCGCGATGGGGGCGTGCGCTTCAAAGTTCTGGATCGGCTCGATCTTGCCGTTCGTCGAAACCAGGCTGCGGATGGGGCCTCGCTGAACCGCAATGGCATGCACTTTCAGCGGGTGTTTGGTGAAAATAGGAATAAAGGATTGCCAGAACCGCCAGCACTGCCAACGCGAGCCAAATCCACCGCCCGCGAGACGGCGTGTTCGAATTGTTCGTCAATGCCAACCAGTTTGTCTTTCAGGCTGCGGCAGGAATTACTGCAAGTATCAATTTACCATTCCAGGGGCCGCGACAGATACAACAGGGCGCTCCAAGCACGTATCTGGTTGGATGCCCGCAGCGGAGTTTCCGGTGCATCATCTTCGAGTGAGTTGGCCTGACGCTACAATGGTCGCATGGCTAAATCGCCTCGTTACACACCTCAACATGCAGCTGCGGGTCTCGACGCGGAGTTTCCAGAGATTGAGATCTGGCCCAACCAGTTTCCCGGATACGAGATCGTGGTGGACGATCCCGAGTTCACGTCGGTCTGCCCGAAGACCGGGCTGCCGGATTTTGGAGTGCTGGCGATCCGCTACATGCCGGGTAAAAGCTGCCTGGAGTTGAAGTCTCTGAAGGAATACCTGCAGTACTACCGCAATCTCGGGATATTTCAGGAGAACGTCGTCAATCAGGTGCTGGAAGACGTGGTGAAATGGGCGAAGCCGGTGTGGGCGGAAGTGCGAGGCGAGTTCCGCCCGCGAGGCGGGATCTCGACGACGATTGTGGCGAAGTGGCCGAGGCCGAAGACGAACTCACAGTAGAGTTGCCGTGGATCAACGCGATGCGGACGCTGCCCGTGGCTGGATTCGCTCGATTTGCTCGGCTTGCTCCGACAGCACGCGGCTGACCTCATAGGCACCTTGCAGGCTCAGCCAAAACTGCTCGGTCGTGCCAAAGAAGCGGGACAAGCGGACAGCCGTGTCGGCGCTGATCCCGCGCCGCTCAAGCACTATGTCGTTGACTCGAGGCGCGGGAACGTGAAGACGCTTTGCCAACTCGTAAGAAGAAATACCGAGCGGCTTGAGGAATTCCTCTCGCAGGATTTCGCCGGGATGAACCTTCCAATGCGGCGAGCCTTTTCGTTGAATGTCTTCGTGTCCCATAAAGATTTACGGTCCCTCGAGTGATAGTCCGTGATCTCGACCTCGAACGCATCATGACCGCGCCATACGAAGCAGATCCGGTGCTGATCGTTGATGCGAATACTGTGTTGCCCTTGACGATCTCCGCGCAGCTTCTCCAGCCCGTTTCCGGGAGGACACTTCAGATCGTCCAAAGCCCCGGCAGCATCGAGCATCGCCAGCTTTCCCTTCGTAACGCTGGCCGGCGGCGAACCCTTGGTTTTGCCCGTCTTCCAGATTTCCGCCGTTAGTTTGTCGGCGAAGCTTCTGATCACTTCAGTATAATAACGCCTTTCGTTAATAATGTAAAGCGTTATCATTCTCGACCGCGGGTGCGAAGGCAAGATGCCGGCGCTACTAAAAAGGGAGGGCGAGCGCCTCGGAGGGTTTGCGCCGGAGTTCACAGACGCGGCGTGCTATATTCTGCTGACCTGTGGCCCAGACCGATCTCCAGCCCCGCACTGCGCT
The DNA here is from genome assembly GCA_963844525.1 of uncultured Acidobacteriaceae bacterium. Taxonomy (GTDB): domain Bacteria; phylum Acidobacteriota; class Terriglobia; order Terriglobales; family Acidobacteriaceae; genus Sulfotelmatobacter. The sequence goes on from CAWJOM010000005.1 coordinate 120,348, forward strand.
GATTCTTCTGACGGCGCTCAATCTGCTTAATTATGTGGATCGTAACGTGCTGTTCGCCGTGCAGCCGCTGGTCCAGGACGAATTTCACATAACGAACGCGCAGATCGGATACCTGACCAGCGCCTTCCTTGGCTTCTACATGATCGCGGCGCCGTTTGTGGGCCCGTTGGCGGACCGCTACTCGCGCAAGCTGATCATCGTTTTGGGCGCACTGTTCTGGAGCGGCCTCACGCTGCTTACTGCGGTCACTCATACCTACACGGAGTTGCTGATCCGGCACACGCTGGTCGGCGTGGGCGAGGCGACATTCGTCACGATCGCTCCCACCTTCGTTGCGGATTTATTTGCGGAGAGAATACGAGGACGGATTCTGGGCGTGTTCTATTTGGCGATTCCTGTGGGATCGGCCGCGGGATATTTGCTGGGCGGAAATCTCGCCCCACACTATGGATGGCGCTTTCCGTTTTATATCGCGGCGGCTCCGGGCTTCGTACTCGCCCTGGCGGTCCTGTTCCTCAAAGAACCGGAGCGCGGGCAGTTTGATTCCTTGAAGGAAACTCCTGAGCGAGGAACGATTCTGGGCCTGGTGCGCAATCCGGCGTTTCTGACCTCGACCCTCGGCATGGCCGCGATGACATTTTCCCTTGGCGGAATTCAGGTGTGGATGCCGAAGTTCTTATACAGCGAGCGGGGCTACACGCTCGAGGCAGCGAACTTTGCCTTTGGCATCATCATCGTCGTCGATGGGATCCTGGCCTCCCTAGCCGGCGGATGGCTGGGAGACTATCTTCTGCCTCGAATGAAAAGTTCGTATTACCTGATCTCAGCTGCCAGCATGCTGTTGGGCGTGCCCGTCATGATTGTTGCGTTGTTCGTCCGGGGGCCCTTGATGATTCCCGCGATTGGCGTCGCGGCGTTTTTCTTGTTGCTCAACACAGCTCCGCTGAATGCAGCCGTCATCAACTCAGTTGGAGCGCACATTCGTGCAACTGCGCTGGCGGTCAACATCTTTATCATTCACCTCCTGGGTGATGTACCCTCCCCGACCATGATGGGATGGGTGGCTGACAAACGATCGTTGCAGTCCGCGTTCGTTCTGCCGGTCATCGCCATGGCGGTTTCCTCTGCGATACTGTTTTACGGGATGAAGTTTGCGCCCCAGGTCGCCGTCGACGGAGCGGGGAAGACTTAGGCAGGATGATTTACTTTCATTGGATCGTGGGAACCCTTCTGGCGCTGGCCTGGTTCTCCCGCATCGCGGATGCTGCCCTCGGAATGCCCAGCGTGGCCGATGTCTCCCGTCCGGAGTGGGATCAGAACCCGGTTTTGCCATCCGGAAATCCCCGCGTTTCCATTATTGTTCCCGCCCGCAATGAAGAAGAGACCATTGAGCAGGCGTTAAATACGCTGCTCGCGCTCGACTACGACAACTATGAAGTGATCGCGGTCAATGACCGGTCCACCGATTCCACGGGCGAGATCCTGGAACGGATCAGTCAGAATCCCCGCTTCTCTCAAAATCAGGGAAGAATGGGCCACCCGGATTTTCGCAGCTTTCGTGTGCTTCACCACCGCGAACTGCCCGCTGGTTGGCTCGGAAAGACTCATGCCATGTGGACCGCTGCGAACCATGCAACCGGAGACTGGCTGCTCTTCACCGACGCCGATGTGTTGTTTAAGCCCGACTCCTTGCGTCGCGCGCTGGCTTATGCAGAGTCCGTTCCTGCGGATCACGTCGTGCTGTTTCCGCAGATGATCATGAAGCGGCCGGGCGAATACATGATGATCGCTTTCTTTCAAACGATGTTCATGTTCGGCCATCGCCCGTGGAAAGTTGCGGACCCCAGCACGGATGACCACATGGGCGTCGGCGCGTTTAACTTGGTCCGGCGCCGTGTGTATGACGCCGTCGGAACGTATCAAGCTTTACGCATGGAGGTGCTCGACGACATGAAACTGGGCAAGGTCGTCAAGAAGGCCGGCTACGCTCAGCGCAATGTCTTCGGCGGAGATTTGATTTCAATCCGCTGGGCCAAGGGCGCGATGGGGATCGTCAACAATCTCACCAAGAACTTTTTTGCCGTGCTCTCGTTTCAATGGTGGCGTACGGTGATCTCCGCGTTTGGTTTGGCTTTTCTAAATTACGGGCCATTTCTGGGCATGTTTTTCGCGCACGGTTGGGCGCGCGTGCCCTACGCGGTTGCCCTGGGCTCGATGTTTGCCATTTACATTGGGATGTCGTGGCGCTCAGCGGTGCCGCCGTACTACTTCCTGCTTCATCCCGTGAGTACGACGCTCTTCATCTACACGCTGCTCCGATCGATGTTCCTTACGCTGTGGAATGATGGCATCGAGTGGCGGGGGACGAGGTATCCGCTGGAAGAACTGCGCAAGGGCATGGTGTAACCGGTCAGTGGGCGGAGCGCGCCAGCTGCCGCGCGGCGAAGGCGATCACCGCCAGCACGATCAGCAGGCACAGTGCGTTGCTGCCGCGAATCGTGAGGCCGGTTGTGCCGTCCACAGGCTGCTGAAAGAACGCGTGCCAGCCGTAGGCGAGGGCCGCTCCGCTGGCGAGTCCGAGGCGATGGCTCCCGCCCCAGCCCGAACGGTGCGACATTGCGCTTACGGCATCGATAACGATTAGATCGAGTGTTAGGTAAATCGCGACCGCGCCCCATCCCCACGCTCGCGGAACGATGAGGAACACCGACCCAGCAATCAGGCCAACGGCGCCGGCGAGCCATGGGCTGGGCGCTCGCGAGGGATTGGTTCCCCCAGGCCGCGCAGGAAGCATAAACGCGACGACCGCGGCGGCAACGACCACGATCCCCGAGACGATAAATTGCGCCGTGCTGGCGCGGAAGGCATCGTTCTTCATTTGGAAGCGGGTGGAGGCCACGGCGGCTAGCCCGAACAGGAGCAAGTCGACACTGAGGCCGATTCCACCGAGCCACGGATCCGTGGCTCGTCGGGGCACGCAAGCCTCGATCAGCGCAATCGAAGTCGAGATGCTCCACACCGTATGCAGGGTGAGAACGAAGATCGTCCACCAGCCTCCGATACCCAACTGCGGAATATAGGCTGGGTCGAGCAGGTGCAGATTCAGTTTCAAGTAGTTGGGATTGAACAGCGTCTGGGTGGTGAAAGCTTCTTCCAGGACGGCGTAAGCGAAGGCCAGCACGAGGATCGTCGGCCATCCCTTGCCCGAGCGGCGAACCACTTCGCGGATCAGAAGCGCGCCGCCCCCGTATAGCGGTCCAAGAATGAGTATGTACCCGAGCTTGGTCAGGGGAAAATCGCCCAACAGATATTCCGAGATGAACGGCGCAAGAAAGAACAGCCCGATCGCGGGAAGGAGTCGGCGGAACGTCGAATCGGCCATGCGCACAGTTTTATATGCAAAAGCAGCCGACAGGCAACCTCGCCGTTCCAGGGCAGAGATTAGTTGGGAGGATCGTCTGCTTCGACGTCGTTCCCGTAGGTGGAAGTTGGGTTGGGCTTACCCTTCGTCTTCGCGGGCTTCTTGGCCGGGCGCAAATGTCCGGCGCTGAAGTGGCCGCGGTTCTCGACGTCGTAGTTCTTAGGCAGAGGCGGAATCATGGCCGCGCCGCCGGTGATCTGGCCAATGCGGTTGAGGATGATCTCAGCCCGCCCGTCGTAGAGTTTGACAGCTCCGTGAATCTCGATGGTGCGGCCCGCCAGGCCCCGGACGTCGCCGACATCTTTCAGCCCCGATGCGAACACCACGACGGTGAAGGGGCAGGCCATCTGATCCTCACAAAAGTCGAGGAAGTGAACGCCCTTTTCGCCAAGCTTAATTCTGAGCACCTTTCCGGTGACGCATTTGGTTTCGCCCACGTGCTGCGCCGCTTCGTGAATGGGGACGCAGTCGGAAGCGTGGAGGACAGGGGCGAACAGGAGGAAGATCAGGAAGATCAGAATCGCGACGGGAGCGCATATTCGGGCCAGGACTGGGGAGCGCGGGGCCGGGCTTTGCCCGGCCGGACAGCCGAGGGCGGCTGTCCCCACATTTACTGATCCTGGGCTAGCGACGAATCGGGACATGCCTTGATTTTAGGAATAACGCCGGAAGGGGTCAGTGACGGGCAGAAGAAAATCGACAGAGACGTCCCGAAATGGAATTCGGCAAAGTCCCCACTTCTCGCGAAAGACGCGAGAAATGGGGCACCCACAATGGCTTGCCGATGATTTACTTGAACGACTTGACCGCCGACGCTTCGTCGTCTTTCACGTCGAAGACGGTATAGAGCTTGGTGATCTGGAGCAGGTCGTTCACTTTCTTGGTGAGGTTCAGGAGCTTCAGTTCGCCACCCTGATTCTTGGTGGTGGTGAAGGCGCTGACCAGTTCGCCGATGCCTGAGCTGTCAATGTAGTTGACGTCCTGGAGATTCAGAACAATCTTCTTGTTGCCCTTGGACAGGAGGTCGCGCACCGTATCGCGGAGAATCACGCTGCCTTCGCCGAGGGTGATGCGACCGCTGCAATCCACAATCACGACCCCATCCACCTGCCGACTACCAACCTTCATGCTCACTGGGAAGCCTCCTTGCCGCCCGCGGATGGCCCGTGGACGTGCTTGATTAATTTAAGTTCGGTGCCCGTTTGGGATGGGCGTATTTCGACCACATCCATAAACGAGCGCATAAGAAAAATTCCGCGCCCCGAGGTCTTGAGCAGATTTTCGGGGGCGAGAGGATTCGGAATCCTGCTGAGATCCATCCCGGCGCCCTGGTCGCGAATCGTGATGATCAGGTCGCCGCCGGTGCGCTCAAAAATAAGAATGACTTTCTTGTCCGGAGCATAGGCGTTGCCGTGCAACACTGCGTTGACCGCGGCCTCGCGCACGGCCATGGAAATCTGCATGATCTCATCGTCGGGAAAGCCGAGTTCCGTGGCGACGCGTGTGGCCTTCTCCTCCGCATTGTCGATCGTCTCCAACGAGGAGTCGAGCGTGTACGAGACCCGTTGCTCGGTCATGGCCATAGACAAAGTGAACAGCGATTATACGGCCTGGACGGCGATAATGCTTCAAATCCCCAGCAGTCGCCCGCCAGGGCGAATTCCCGGCGAATTCGGTAGTTTGCCTGTCGGACGGCCGAATTGTCAATGTGAGTTGCGGCTGGCGACCACTTCGGTCGGGCTGAGCTAAGAGACAGAGGCGGGGAGACGGGGCAGGCGAGCTCCCAGCGGGGAGCCCGCCCGCCAACCTAGTACTTCACGATTGCCGCGAACGACTGCGGATCGAGCGACGCTCCGCCCACTAGGGCTCCATCGATTTCCTCCTGCGACATGAGGGACTTTACATTTTCAGGCTTAACGGACCCGCCATAGAGAATGCGGAGCTGTCCGGCAAACTCGGCACCGAAAATGTCAGCCACTTCACGACGGATGACCGCATGGGCCTCGGCGGCCATCTCAGGTGTTGCCGTCTTGCCCGTGCCGATCGCCCACACCGGCTCATATGCGACCACCATCTTGGCTGCTTTCTTCGCGGAAATGGCATGGAATGCGCGCACACACTGGCGTCGCAACACATCCTCGGTAAGACCTGCTTCGCGCTCCTGTAACACCTCGCCGATGCAGCAGATCGGAGTAAGGCCCGACTCCAAGGCGGTCTTCAGGCGCAGGTTGACCGTGTCGTCGGTCTCGCCAAAATATTGCCGGCGTTCCGAGTGACCGACGATCACGTGGGTCACGCCTAGACACAACAGCATGGGAGCAGAAATCTCGCCTGTGAACGCTCCGTCGGCCTTCCAGTGGACGTTCTGAACGCCGATCGCGACGTTTGAGCCGCGGGCCGCTTCGAGCGCAGTCGCAACGTCGGTGTAAGGCGGGCAGACCACGATCTCGTCGCGGTCGTGGCCTGCAACGAGGGGCAAGAACTCGCGCAGATAATCACGAGCCTCGTCGGGCGTCTTGTACATTTTCCAGTTGGCGGCCATTACTTTTTTTCTCATGAGTGAGCCTTTTCAATTCGGAATGGGGAAGTGGTATTCGAACGATGAAGGGTTTCTGCGGCGCGCTGGTAGGCGCGCACGGTAGAGATGTCAAAGAGCACGAATCGGCACCTTGTGACATGTTTTGCGGACGCAAGAGCCTCGAGAGTGGCGGAGATCGCAATCGGCGCCGCCTGGTCCACCGGATATCCATACGCCCCGGTTGAGATTGCTGGAAATGCCAAGGAAGAGAGACCGTGCTCGTCGGCCAGTCGCACCGATTCGCGATGGCAACTGGCCAAGATCTCAGCTTCGCCATGCCCGCCGCCGCGATAGATTGGACCTACCGTGTGGATGACGTGTTTTGCCGCAAGCTGCCCGCCACTGGTGATGACTGACTTGCCGGCGGGCAGGGTACCGATCTTGCCGACAATCTTGCGGCATTCGGCGAGGATCGCTGGTCCTCCAGCCTTATGAATTGCGCCATCGACTCCTGCGCCGCCCAGCAGGGATGAATTTGCTGCATTCACAAGCGCGTCGGTGGTCTGCTCGGTGATGTCGGCGGGGCCATGAATCTCGACCGCCTGGCCGTGATCGAGGAGCAGGCGAGTCGTAAAACCGTGCGCGAGGCTATCCACGAATGTCACTTCTTGTCCGTCACTTTTTATCCGTGAGAGCCTCGACTCCCGGCAGTTTTTTTCCTTCCAGGAATTCCAGCGATGCGCCGCCTCCGGTAGAGATGTGCGTGATCTTGTCGGCGACGTTGGCGGCATGCACGGCCGCGACCGAATCACCGCCGCCCACAATCGAAATGGCTCCGCCATTGTCCGCCACGGCATGGGCGATCTTGAACGTCCCGCGCGAGAATCCGGGAACCTCGAACACTCCCATGGGCCCGTTCCACACAATCGTCCGCGCTGTCGAAATTTCTTCGGAGAACAGTTCGATCGACTTCGGTCCTATGTCGAGCGCCATCTTGTCGGACGGAATCGGCTGGCCTTCGCCAATCTGCTGCACTACGGCATTGGCCTCGGGCTTCAGGGCGACCACATGATCGATGGGCAGGAGCAATTTCACATGCCGCTTCTTCGCTTCTGCCAGCAACTTCTTGGCAAGATCGACTTTGTCGGCTTCGAGCAGCGATTTGCCGATCTCCTGGCCCTGCGCTTTAAGGAATGTGTACGCCATACCTCCGCCGATAATCAGCACCTGAACTTTGTTCAGAAGGTTCTCGATCACGCCGATTTTGTCGCTGACCTTGGCGCCGCCGAGGATCGCTACAAACGGTTCCTCAGGATGCTCCAAGGCCTTGCCCAAATATTTGAGTTCCTTCTCCATCAGCAACCCAGCGGCGGATTGCTTCACGAACTTAGTGATTCCAACAGTTGAGGCGTGTGCCCGATGCGCGGTGCCGAAGGCGTCGTTGACGTAATACTCCGCCAGATTTGCCAGTTGCCGGGCGAACTTCTCGTCATTGGCCTCTTCCTCGGCATGGAAGCGGAGGTTTTCGAGCAGAAGCGTCTGGCCCTTTTCCAGTTGGGTCGCGACCTCTTCCGCTTCCGGTCCCACGCACTCGGGGCAGAAGCCAACGTTTTCGCCGCGGGCCAGTTCCTTGTCGAGCAGCATGCGCAGCCGCTCGGCAACCGGCTTCAGGCTCATCTTTGGATTGGGTTTACCCTTGGGGCGACCTAAATGCGAGGTGAGGATCAGCCGCGCGCCGTGGCGCAGTGCGTATTCGATGGTAGGGAGCGTTTCGCGGATGCGCGTGTCGTCCATGACGCGGCCATCTTCGAGAGGCACGTTGAAGTCGACGCGCATGAAAATCCGGTTGCCATTGAGTGGGAGATCACGAATGGACAGCTTGGACATGGCTGGTCGTCCTTTGGGAGAGCAGTATTAAAGGAAGCGAGCCAGACGCGCGATTGATGCGTCGCAAAGAACGCGACGCAGCGCGCGGCTCGCCCAGGTCCTTCGGCGGGCAAACTGCGCCCGCCTCAGGATGACAAATCTTTCTTACAGGCCCTTGCTGGCGATGTAGTTGATCAGGTCGCGGACGCGGTTGGAGTATCCCCACTCATTGTCGTACCAGGAGATCACCTTCACGCAGTTGCCGCCGACCACCATCGTACAGGGTGCATCGACGATCGAGGAACGCGGGTCGCCCTTAAAGTCCGACGACACCAGTTCGTGCTCCTCGTATCCCAGATATCCCTTCAGCGATCCGGTCTCGGACGCCTTCTTCAATGCAGCATTCACTTCTTCCTTGGTCGTCTTCTTCTCAACCCAGACCACGAAGTCAACCACTGAGACATTCGGCGTTGGGACGCGCATCGAAAAGCCGTCGACCTTGCCGCCCAGCTCCGGAATCACCAGCTTCAGGGCCTTGGCTGCGCCGGTGGAAGTCGGGATCATGTTGAGCGCGGCTGCGCGAGCACGCCGCAGATCCTTGTGCGGGAAGTCGAGAATCACCTGGTCGTTGGTGTAGGAGTGTATGGTCGTCATCGTCCCGCAGACGATCTTGAACTCGTCCTGGATCACTTTGGCGACCGGCGCCAGGCAGTTCGTGGTGCACGAAGCATTCGAAATGATGTGGTGCTTCGAGCCGTCATATTTGTCATGGTTCACGCCCAACACCAGCGTGATGTCTTCATTCTTAGCCGGAGCCGAGATGATGACCTTCTTCACCGGCCCGCGCATGTGTTTCTTGGCGTCGTTGGCATCGGTAAAGCGTCCAGTCGACTCGATCACGACTTGTGCGCCCACGGACTCCCAAGGCAGCGCCGCCGGATCTTTCTCTTTGAAAACTTTGATGGTCTTGCCGTCGACGGTAATGCTGTCGGTTCCGGCCGACACCTGGTTCGGAAGGTTGCCCAAAACCGAGTCATACTTCAGAAGATGGGCCAGCGTTTTCGGATCCGTCAGGTCGTTGACCGCGACGAAGTCCAGGTTTGGATCTTTCAGGGAAGCGCGCAAAACGTTGCGGCCGATTCGGCCAAAGCCGTTGATTCCTACTTTGATTGCCATGTTTCCTCCTCAGATTTATGAAGGCGTGATCAGGTTTGGTTGAGCGTTGAGTTGTAAACAGATGATGTTAGCAGGGAAGGGGAACCGGCGTAAATGACGCCGGTTTGCTTTTTGTGGAACGGAGGTCTCAATCACGGAATCGAGTGCGCCGAATCATTGACTTCTTGTGCCGCGCCGGCGTGCCGCCGGCTGTCGTGTGGGCGTCCCGCCCGCAGACTTGTCGTCGAAACGGATTTGACCGATCTGCCGGTAACTTTCGATCGAGTCCAATTCGCTGCTCCAAGCAATGGCGCGATGAAATCCGACACATCGACGGACCAGTGAGCGCAAGGGCGAGGCCATCAGTACGAGGGAAAAGCGACCAAGGTAACCTAGCAAGGAAAGAAGACCAGCTTTACCCTCTAACCTCAGATACCGTCCCTAGCAAGCCCCAATACTTGCGATCGTTGCGTGCGGCACAAGGGACGCTTTCGCGAGCCGATCGGGTGGGGGCGACGGCCGAACATCCACCGGAGTGAGAATTCATGCGCCGAGTTTTTTTCTGCATGTTCCTATTCGTCGCGCCGCTTCTGGCGCAAACTCACTACCAGTCTGGCACCGTAGGGGCCACCGTGCCCTCCTTTGAAGCAAGTCTCGGCTACACCTACTTCAACATGGACTTGCCTTCGCAACGTGTTGGCCTTACCGGCCTGGACGCGAACGGCCTGGTCAACTTCAATTCGCGCTGGGGAGCGACGGTTGACGCTACGTATGCCAGGAAGGGGAGCGTATTTGGCACGGGACAGAGCGCCAACGTCCTGAGCTTATTGGCGGGTCCCGTATTCTATCCCGCTGTGTTCTCGAAGTCCGCGATCTCGCTGCACGCGTTGGTGGGAGCCTGCCGGGTCGAGAGCGCGGTACCCGTGAGTGGAACTTCCTACCTCAATGGGTGGGTAGCCCGTCCCTCATACGCAGTTGGGGGAGGATTCGAACAATCGCTCTTCGGCCCGCTTGGCATGCGCATCCAGGGAGATTATCAGTACACCTCGTTTGGAGATTCGGCCGGAACGATTCATGGCCAAAACAATCTGCGCTTTTCCACCAGTATCGTCTACCGATTTGGAAGCCGTAAGTTGTAATCGTCCGAGGAAATGAAATCCGTGTACTTCCGCGAATGGTGACCGCCATCACCCTGCCTAGCGACTATTGTCACTGCTCCAGAAGCGTTCCCATCCTCTAATAGAACGGCGGGAACGGTGCTCAGCGGCATGCCCGCAAGACTCTCTTGCCAAGAGGTTCAGCGATGGTGAACGACGATGTTGTGAAGTGCCCGCTATGTGGCGGATTCACTCATATTGAGAAGAACGATCTGCGCGAGGCTTTGAAGAATCCACGCCTGCGCGAGCAGATCGAACTCTATATCGCCGGGCTTCTCAAGTCCCCGGTAGAGGATCTCGCCAGAGTCGGTGCCGATCAGCCGGGTCGCAGCCTTCAGAAAGACGTGCGGGCATGGAATCCGTGCGTGCCGATGTGGAAGAGGAATCCGAAAGAGTAGTTTTCATCTCGCTTGCATGCGGCAGGGCTTCCCGGATGCAGAACAAAGTTTCCGCGAGCCCATCCGAAGCAGGCTCGAAGGTGTTTTCGGGCGCCCACTCTACACTCACCGCAGAATGTGATCTCAATCACATCCCACGAAACGCCCCCGGCATATACCGAAGAGTGTGGGTAGCCACGATGGCGGCGGCTCGCGTCCCTGGACCGCGTGGAGGAAATCATGTTGATCAGCAAGCAGCAGGCCCTGGATTATCACAACGGCGAACGCCCGGGAAAAATTGAAGTTACACCCACCAAGCCCTGCCGCACGCAGCGCGATCTCAGCTTGGCCTATACCCCCGGTGTGGCGGAGCCTTGCCTGGAGATCCAGAAGAATCCGCAGGATGCCTACAAATATACGGGTCGCGGTAACCTGGTCGGAGTCGTGAGCAATGGCAGCGCGGTGCTCGGCCTCGGCGACATCGGCGCACTCGCCGGAAAACCCGTGATGGAAGGCAAAGCCGTCCTCTTTAAGCGCTTTGCCGATGTCGACGTATTCGATATCGAGGTCAACAGCAAGAATCCCGACGAGATCATCAAGCTCTGCCAGTTGCTGGAACCGACCTTTGGCGGCATCAATCTCGAAGATATCAAGGCTCCCGACTGCTTCCAGATCGAGGAAGAACTCCGTAAGACAATGAAGATTCCGGTCTTCCACGATGACCAGCACGGAACCGCAATCATCTCCGGCGCCGCTCTGCTGAATGCTCTGGAAGTGGTCGGCAAAGACATCAGCAAAGTGCGAGTCGTGTTCAATGGCGCCGGAGCTGCCGGCATCGCCTGTGCCGAGCACTATGTGCAACTGGGCGCGAAGCGAGAGAATATCCTTCTTTGTGATACCAAGGGGGTCGTCTACCAAGGCCGCAAGGAGGGCATGAACAAGTATAAGGAGCGTTTTGCGCAAGACACGCCGTTGCGCTCGCTCGCCGAAGCTTTGGTCGGCGCCGATGTTTTCGCCGGACTTTCCGCCAAGGGCGCGATCGATCAGGATATGGTGCGCTCGATGGCCGCGGATCCGATTGTTTTCGCCATGGCGAATCCCGATCCCGAAATCACCTACGAAGAAGCCAAGGCCGCGCGCCCCGACGTGATCATCGCGACCGGACGCTCCGACTATCCCAACCAGGTCAACAACGTTCTCGGATTTCCGTTCATCTTCCGGGGAGCACTCGATGTGCGCGCCACCGCTATCAACGAAGAGATGAAGCTGGCGGCTACTCACGCCCTGGCTGATCTGGCCAAAGAAGATGTGCCTGATTCCGTCTGCCGTGCGTACGGCGTGGCGCGCCTGCAATTTGGCCGGGAATATCTCATCCCCAAGCCATTCGATCCCCGCGTCCTTATGTGGGAAGCCGCCGCTGTAGCTGAAGCGGCCATGCGCAGCGGAGTTGCTCAGGAGCCCGTCGACCTCAACACCTACCGCTCTCAACTCGAGCATCGCTTAGGTAAGGCCTACGAAGTTTCGCGCACCATGATTCACAAGGCGCAGGCAAATCCCAAGCAGGTGGTCTTTCCCGAGGGCGATAACGAAAAGATCCTGCGAGCCTGCCGCGTCCTGGTCGAGGAAAGGATCGGATACCCCATCCTTCTTGGGGAACCCGCGAAGATTCAAAGCCGCGCGCGGGAACTCGGCGTGGATCTGGGTGGGATGAAGATTGTCGATCCGTCCGCGTCGGATCATCGCGAGAACTACATCCTCGAACTGTTTCGCCTGCGGCAGCGCCGCGGCGTCACGCTCGCCGAGGCCCGGACCCTGATCAACAACCGCAACGTTTTCGGCTCGATGATGGTCCGTATGGGCGATGCGGATGCGCTTGTATCCGGCGTAACCCAGCATTTCCCCGACACGATTCGTCCCGCGTTGCAGATTGTCCGCATGCGTGAGGGCCTGCACCGAGTCTCCGGTTGCTACGCCGTCATCACGCGTAAGGGAGAAGTCTTCTTCCTGGCCGATGCCAGCGTAAACATCGAGCCCACAGCCGAAGACCTGGTCGAGATTGCGCTCTGCACGGCCCACATGGCCCGCCGCTTCGACCTGATCCCGCGGGTGGCGATGCTGTCTTTCTCCAGCTTCGGCGGAGTCGATCATCCTATCTGCACCAAAGTTCGCAAGGCCGTGGAACTGATCAAGTTCGCCGACCCCACGCTGATCATCGACGGAGAGATCATGGCCGACGAAGCTCTTTCCCCAGAGATCATCGAGGAGCAGTATCCGTTCAGTTCTCTGAAGGGTGGAGCGAACGTCCTCATCTTCCCTGATCTGGCGTCGGCCAACATTGCAACCAAGCTGGTCGCGAAGATCGGCGGCGGCGAACTCATCGGCCCCATCCTGATGGGGATGAGCCGGCCTGTCCACGTGTTGCAGCGTTCCGCAACGGTGGAAGTCGTCGTGAACGTAGCGGCGATCGCGGTCGTCGACGCACAGGAAAACGACACCTACGCCCATCCCCACGTACACGTGGCTGTCGAACCGGAGTTGGTCGGAGAGGACTAGAAGGGCAAGGTTTCAGAGTTTCAAGGTTGCAAGGTTTCAAGCTGCATCGGGTTTTGTCTTCGAGACTTCGCAACTCTGAAACCTTGCAACCTTGCAACCTTGGAATAAAACCCGTTCGGCGAGGAAGATTCGTTCATGTCGACGCTTTGGAAGTTACGCTACGCGCAACGCACGCTCGGAGTGAAAAGCTCCGCCATCCGTGAACTTCTGAAAGTCACACAAAATCCTGAAATCATATCCTTCGGTGGGGGATTGCCTGCGCCCGATGTCTTTCCCGTCAAGCGTTTCGAGGAAGCCTGCCACAAGGTTCTGAGTGAGCACGGGGCTGCGGCACTGCAGTACGGCGCGACCGAAGGCCACGAACCGTTGCGCGAGATGATCGCCAAGAATCTCGCCCGCTACGGCATTGTCGCCAGCGCGGAAAATGTGCTCATCACTTCAGGCTCGCAACAGGCTCTCGACCTGATCGGCAAGCTGCTCATCAATCGCGGAGACCGCGTACTGGTTGAAGCTCCCACGTATCTCGGCGCTTTGCAGGCATTCAACGTCTACGGCGCGCAATATGTTTCCGTTCCGGTCGACGATGACGGCGTGCTCACGCACGAACTCGATTCCAGCCTTCGCGCCGGTCCGAAATTCATGTACATCCTGCCGAACTTCCAGAATCCCACCGGGATGACATTGTCCGAAGGCCGCCGGCATCAATTGATTTTGCTCGCGGACAAATACGGCATTCCCATTGTTGAGGACGATCCTTACGGCCAGTTGCGCTACGAAGGCGAGCATATCGCGCCGCTCGTCGTACTCGACCGCGAGAATCTGCGCCGCGACAATGGCTTCACTCTGGGCAATGTGATTTACCTGAGCACGTTCTCGAAAACCCTGGCGCCCGGAATTCGCCTGGCTTGGATCGTTGCGCCCGAGGACGTAATCAGCAAGTTGGTGCTACTGAAGCAGGCCGCCGACCTGCATACTTCCACGTTCAATCAACATGTCGCCTACGAAGTCGCGCGCGACGGTTTCCTCGACCAGCACGTCAAGCTGATTCGCCAGGTCTATCGTGAACGCCGCGACGTCATGCTTAATGCTTTGCACGAATACTTTCCGCACGAGGTGACGTGGACCCATCCCCAAGGCGGGCTATTCCTGTGGGTGAACATGCCGGAAGGCATCGATTCGCAGTCGCTGTTTCGTGCCGCACTGTCCGAGGATGTCGCTTTCGTTCCCGGAGACAGCTTCTATGCCAACCACGGACACGAGGGCGGCCGCCATATGCGTCTGAACTTCTCATATTGCCAACCCGAGCAAATTCGCGAAGGCATCCGCCGCCTGTCCCTCGCGGTGAAAATGCAGCTGCACTCATTGCACGCCGCCCGGTAGCAACCCGCAACCGGCGACCCAGCGTGAGTCACCCAGCTCATATTTGCTTGTGAATCCCTGCTGTTAGGCGCAATGTCATTGTTAATAAAGAGGTTGTTGATGAGGATGTCCGGTGACCACGGTCACGGTGCCGATCCGGGAAGTGGTGTTGAATAGTCCTGTGTTCGACGGAGGATCCTTCTTGCCTCCCGAAACGAGGATTTCGTGATTACCAGCCAGCCGAGTCTCGCGACCTCCGAAGTTTGTGCGCGCATTCGACAGTTCGGGTATGCCGCCTCTCAGCACATCAGAATCTACGGAGAAGATTTCGACGTCTTGTCCGATCCCTTCCCCAGCGACGGTGGGATTGCCATTCGAGTGTGCTCGCAGCGCACCAAGCAGGCGCGAGTGCTCCAGTTGCCCGCCACGGTCATTCATCGGGTCAGACAGACGATGCTCCGGGCGTCCTAGCAGGCTGAACAATAGCAACGGCCGAAGGCACAACCTCGATGCGCGGCGGTTGGTGATCCCCGTCACATTTTCGAGTGACGCACCGCACCGCGCAATCCGCGGCCCCCTCGCATGCTGTAAGTAGCCCACAGTGCCGCCGCCTCAGGCCTTCCTGATGGCTGAAAGCTGATCGCTGACGGCTGCTTTGCCGGAGGTGCTCCATGTCGTTTCCAGTCTGGTACATTGCACTCGCAGTTCTTGTGCTTGCGTTTGGCCTCTTCGGGTCTCGCGCCGTCCCCGGAATTCGCGCATACTTCAAGTTTCGAGGAAAGCGTTTGATCACCTGCCCGGAGACGCAGCATGCCGAAGCCGTCGATGTGGCCGCCAGAGAAGTGGCCGTCGGAGCCTTCCTGGCGGAGTCCACGCTTCGCCTCAAGGAATGTTCCCGATGGCCCGAGCGCGGGGATTGCGGCCAGGAGTGTCTGAGCCAAATCGAAATTGGCCCCGCGAACTGCCTCGTCTGGAATATTGTTTCCAAGTGGTACGAAGGGAAGAGCTGTTCGTTTTGCAACAAGCCGATCGGCCCACTTCATCATCTCGATCACGCGCCCGCGCTGCTAGGCCCGGATTTCAAGACCGCGGAGTGGCGCGAGTTCCGCCCCGAGCAGCTTCCGGATGTTTTCTCCAAATGCCAGCCCGTTTGCTGGAATTGTCACGTAACGGAAACTTTTCGCCGCTTGCATCCCGAACTGGTAGTGGACCGCCCGTTCGAGCCAAGAAGAATGACGTAGAACCACTGGGGTCGCGCAGGCATCCCTTCGACTTCGCTCACGGCAGGCTTTGTCCACTGGACCGAGGCCATCTTGGCCGCGCACGCGAATCCCTATGGCGTTGCCGTCGGTCCCGTCCCGCTTCGTGCCAGCCCTTCGTACCGGGCCAGACTCGCCTTCAGTCTCGCAGCCAGGGCATCGTTCGGCTGCCGCGTCGCCAACTCCAATGCCCGACGCGCGGTGCTGACCGCTTCTGAATAGCGCCCCGTATCGGAGTACGTCGCCGCCAGCATCTCCAAAATCACCGGCTCCTGCATCGCGGTTAACTTCGCCGCCTCCTCGAACTGCACCACCGCCGCCGGAAGATCTCCCTTTGCGGCCAGCACGCGTCCGAAGTTATAGCGATAGTCAGCCGCCTGCGGCGCGAGCGTCACTGCTTTTTCCATGTGCAACACAGCGTCGTCGAGCCGCCCCGCACGGGCCAGCGCCACCCCCAGCCCGTTCTGCGCGCTCGCCGACTCCGGCTGCAGCTCAATCCCTTTGTTTAATTGCTGAATCGCCTCATCCAGATGCCTGCCCGCTGCGGCCAGCGCATTACCGAGATTCACCCGCGCCGCGCCGTTGTCTGGATTCAGTTCCACCGACTTCTGGAATTCCGGCAGTGCCTCATCGACTCGTCCCATTTCCGCGAGCGCGCTTCCCAGATTGTTGTGAGTCTGCGAACTCGAGGGATTCAGTTCCAACGATTTCCGGTACTCGACGACCGCTTCGTCAAACTTTCCCGTCGCCACCAGCGCGATGCCCAGATTGTTGTGTCCCCGTGGATCCTCCGGCGCCAGCGCCAGAGCCTGCTTCCACGCGGGCACGGCGGCGTCATACTGCTTCTTGTCGGCCAACTGCACCGCGACATCGAACAGCCGGTAGAACTCCGTCGCCGGCGCATCGATCTTCTCCAATCCGCCAGGCGCGATGTTCATGAACTCGGGGATATTCACCGCGCGGTTCGACTCGGTCGCATGTTCAATCAGAATGGCGGGCGTGTCGTTTCCGTTCTCGTCGATGTGCGTGAGATACATCTGCGTATAGAGCGACGGCGTCTTTGACGAGAACACCAGCCAGCGTCCGTTCGGCGACCAGCTGTGCCACGAGTTCATCGGCTTCAGGTTGCAGTTGAGCATCCGCGCTGGCCCGCCCGTAAACGGCACAATGTATAGCTGGCTGTCGGGCCGCATCAGCAGCCCGTTCTTGTCTGCGCACAAACACGATCCACTTGCCGTCCGGCGAGACCTTGGGAAGTTGTTGCTCATCCCATTCTCCGAAGCGCCCATCAGCTTCTCTGCCTTGCCGCCCTTGCCATCGTTGAACGGGATCTCGATAGAGGTCGTACTGAATCTGCGTCTCGTTGGGATCGTTGGCGTACGAGCGCCCGCGGATGTCCCGTCGCATACGGATCCTTCGCCACTGCGCGCGAGTAGATCAGATACTTGCCGTCCGGGACTCCAGAACGCGCTCGTCTGCACGAAGTTTCGGATCGTCCGCTCCCGGCAGCGGCATGCAATGTGCCAGTCTCCTTGCTGTACCACGCCAGCACCCCCGCGTCGGAAAGAACACCTGCCCGAACCCATAGTCGATGAAGAATCCGTTGTAGAGCCGGTCGACCACGCGTGTTCCATGTTCGCCGGCACGTCGATCGAGGTGATCACATCCTTCCCATCCGGCGAAACCTGCGACATGAAGCCGAAGCGCTTCTGCGCCAGCTTGTCGCTGAACGCGCTCCAATGAATCATGTATTCGTTGCTGATGGAACTGACTTTGCTGGATCGGAATCAGACCGTAGAGACCCTTATCGTTCTGCGGTCCGTCCACGTCGATGCCCAGCGTCTTGCCATCGCGCGAAATGGAATGGCAGTTGGCGCAAGTCGGCAGCCCTTCCATCACGACTTGTTCTCGGTGCCGGAGATGTAGCGCAGCCGCCACTTGATTTTCGGGAGGACGGAATCCGGCAGCGGCTTGATCACTCCGCGCTCGCCCTGCTCCGGTGGAGTCGGAATGAGCGGAACATCGCGATAGAAGATCGGCGCGCCCACTGGATCGGTCGAAGTCCGAATGTTCACGGTGCCCTGCGAAACCGGCTCGCCCACACTCTCAGCGCGGAACCCGGTAAAGGTCACCGTCGCCGGGCCCTTCACCGAATGTTTCTTAATCTCCGCCCAAGTCTTCGGATCCGGTTTCCAGACGTGGGCCGCTTGCTGCTCTGGTGTCAGAGTGGGTGGCACGTAGCCGCTGAGGCTCGTGTCGAGCTCCCCCAGTTGCATCTTCTCGCCCTGGGACCAAATCTCTATGCTGCGCGATCGGTCTGCAAAGATCACGTCAATCCGCCACGCAGCGGCGGCCAGCTCCGCATCGCGCCACTGAAATGTCGGCGCAATGATGTCGGGCGGAAACAGCGATCCTTCCGACGGGTAATCCACGAGGATCGCGCCCGGCTTACTCGGCGCAACGCCGGGCGCCGGCCCGCTGGCGTATAGCCCGACCGCAAGCACAGCGGCTGTTACCACCACCAGCATCCATTTCATGCACGTCTCCCGCAAGAGCGTTCCGAGGTCGAGCAGGGGCATCGGCACAACTCGACAACTGGGGAAATCTTAGGGAGCGGAGGCCGCCCATGCTGTGATCCGGATCACGTAAGGATGGTCACAAGGTGGTGTACGAACTGTGCAAGGAAGGCGTTAAGGACCCGGAGTTGGAGCTGGAGTCGCAGCCGCAGCGCCGGCCGGAACTTTCGGTTTGCGCGACATTTTGCGGTGGATGTCAGGCCAGAACTCTTTGAGGAAGATGGTAAACGTATCGAGTCCCACCTGCGTCCCCCAGACGCTGGCCGCGTTCTCCAAGGTTCGGTCGGAGGGAATAAACAGGTGCGGATTCGTCGGCGTGCTCACAAAGGTGCTGCGGGGATGATAGCTGAAGGTGGAAATCGCAGCGGCCGTTGCGCTTCCAAAAATCTCGGAGTAGTTGAACTGCGTACGCCCGGAATCTCCGCGCGTCACAAAGATTCGGCTGACCGCGTAGCCGCTCCGGCGCACAAAGTTGCCCTTGCCTGACTGAAAGAATCGCGGGTCCTGATGCAGCATGGAGGGAAAGATAGCCTGCGCCATGAAGTTTTCGACGATGCTGTCGGCTGCGGTCGTCGCGTATCTCTTGCCATAGCCTTCCCAGCCCTGCCCATACGCGGGTTCGCTGTTCTGTGCCTGGCTGATACTTGCCAGGAATCCCCACCACGGAAATTGCACCGGGTCGAACGTGCCCCGAGCCACAACCGCAAATTTTTGCTTCGTCGTCAGCGGCGGAACCTTGCCCCCATTTTCCAGGCTCAGGAAGTTGGGGAGGGCAAAGAAAAGCCGGTCTTTCGAAGTGCCCGCCGGTGGGGCGTCCGGGGCAGGAGTGCCGGCGGGAGCGGTGCCGGAAGTTTTCTGTTGCCCGTTGACTTGGCCTTTCCTGTCTTTATCCGCCGGTGCCTGATCCGCCGGGGCCTGCGCCGAAGGTGCGTTCTGACTCGGTGCTGTCGCCTGAGGTGTTGCCGCTTGCGGCGTCGCTGGTGCCGACGGATCCTGGCTTGGGGGCGGCGTGGTTTGTTGCGCACCACTCAGTACCGTGCAGAGGCTGGCGAGCGCGAACCATGTCGCAAGTCTTGCTCCTAGCTTTATGAACAATGATTCCCCCACGGCGAATGGATGTGCGGTTCTGAGTGGCGATTGCTTGTATTCTATCAATCCGATGCGGTTTCCTCGCGAGTCGACGCGGTTTTACATTCATTCATTTTCAAAAACGGCAGCCGATAAAGAGCAAAGAAAAAAAGGCGGTCCCCATTGGACCGCCAGTGCCGAGCGAGATGCAACCTCAGAAGTGGAACCCAACCTCCGCGGTCAACGCTCGCGGCGTTACATAATGGGTTCCGCTGAACGTCGACAGGAAGTTGTAGAGCGCGTATTTGTTGGTTATGTTGATCGCCGTGAGTTGCAGACTCACTTTGTACTTTTCTCCATGGAAGAGGTTGTCATGGCCCACCGCGAGATCGAATAAATTCCGCGACGCGACGCGGGGCGGGTTGTGATCGTCGTTTTCTGTTCCCGGCGCCGGAATCTGCAGAAGCGAAGATCCGTACTCGGTAGCAAGGCATATGCCTGTTGCACTGATCGGCGTTCCAATCGGATGGGCTGCGCTGGGCGGCGTGGCGCGGACCCCATTACAAAACAGGCCAGCCTGGAACTGCTGGTCCGGGCTGAGACCCGAGACGTCGACCAGAGTATCGGTTCCCGCAGGGCCGTTGGCGCAGTTGCCGCCCGCACACGGCGCCGGGCCTGCCACCAGGCCACTGTCATACCTCCAATTGAAGCCCATCCACGGCCCTCTTTTCCACGGCTGGTATTGCATATGGGCGGTCATGTTGAATTTTTCATCGTGGTCGATGCGGAAAGGCCCTACCGCAGAGGGCACGGCGCCCGCCCCCCCGAGCTGGGGAGTGAAGAACCGGGCAGCCACGCTGGAGAACACCACGAGTCCGGAGAACCCATGAAGATTCGGCACGCTCACACGGCCCGCGTATCCCGGAATCTTGGAACGATCCCACTCGATCGGGAAGGTGATGGGGGTTGCTCCCAGCACACTGAAGTCGTATGCATTGTGCGTGTATTTCCAGATATATTCGCCGGAGAACACGAGGTATCTTCCGAAAGCCTGCTGAATTCCCGCATGGAATTCGTTGCGCCACCCGGGACTGAACGGCGTTGCTAGCGGCGAGGAGCAAAGCAGAAGGGGATTCAAGACAGGGTCCGCGCATCCCAGGCTGGAGAGCACCAGATTCTCATTGAAGGGACTCTCCATGGTTCGCGCGTAGGAAACCCTGAGGATCGTGTTGGTGCGTTTGATGTTGTAGGCGACCCCGAGCCGAGGCTCGGCCTCCCGGTGCGTGGTAAGTCCGTTATAGAAGTCGCCACGCAAGCCCACGTTGAATGCCCAATTCTTGATGGTGATCGAATCCTGGGCGTAAAGAGCCAGTTGCTTTACGTCCGTGTGCCCGTGATACAGGTACAGCTCGCCGCCTTGGGTTAGATCGTAGGGGAGCAAGGTGGTGCAGGGGGCGTCTAGAGCGACTCCACCGGCGAAGCAGGGAAGGCCGTTCGCGTCTGTCAGCGAAGGCAGATAGGTCGGGTCGACAATACCAACCGTGTCGTTCTCGGTTAGAAACGTCTGCTCGTAAATCGCTCCGGCTTTCAGATTGTGAATTCCTTTCACATACGACACGGACGAGCGCAGGCCGGTATTCGCGAGCGTCCGATTCTGGCCTACCGTCTCGCTTTGGACACCCGGCGGCCCTAAATCCGCGAACGGATTCGCGCTGGGATAATAGTGGTAATCGTCGCGGCGAATGAACGCGCCCAGAGTAAACACCGTGGTAGGACTGATCAGCCGAGTCCACGAAGGCGCTATGTTGAACGTCTCGATCTTAGAACGCTGGTCAGCAGAGCCAACCACAGTGCCGTTGGGCGCCACTCCGTCGTTGCAGACCACGACACAACTCCATGGAGTCGCGTCCTGGGCGTCATATGAATTCGGTGTTTGAAACCAGGAGCGCGTATAGCCCAAATTCAAGTGAATTGAGTCGGCGGTTGAGAGTTGGTAGTCTCCACGGTCAAACAGATTTTCTTCGTTGCCCTTGTCGTGCATCACAACAAACTCCGGAGGATCAAGAAAACGGCCGCTGTTCAATCCGCTCGCGGAGACAAAATTCCCCCACTTCTGCCCTCCATAACCCAGGTTGAACCCGAGGTTCGAGGTGCCAAACGACCCGTAGGAAGCCGTTACAACGCCGTGGGGCGTAGTCATGCCCTGCCCGGACCGCGTTGTCACGTTGATCACAACGCTTGTCTTGTCTCCATATTCCGCGGGCGGTGCGCCCGAGATCACTTCCATCGATTCGATTGAATCCAGCGGAATCTGGTTGGAGAATACTTTGCTTTGCTGGTCGGTAATCGGCTGCCCGTCCACCGAAAACGAGTTTTCGGCATGGTCTCCCAGTCCATGAAACAGGCCATTGGAGTCCGCCGCAATGCCCGGCGTCGCTAACGTAACCAGCGAACTCACCGACGATGATTGGCTCTCCAGTGGCAACTTGTCGAACAGGTTCCTATCCACGTCGGTATGAAATGTCGGATCGTTCTCCACCAGGTCTCCGCCTTGCGCTTCGACCGTCACCGCAGTAGTCGATCCCGCCACATCGAGCTTGACCGAAACACTGACGGGAACCGAAGACCGTGGCTCGACATCCTGCCCAGACTCCATGAATCCAGCCGCGAACACGGTCAGGTGATACGGATTGAAGGGGATGTTGGTAAAGGCGAATTTGCCGTTGCTGTCGGTCGTGGCCGAACGATCGAACCCGCTCACGGGATTTCGAAGCTCAACTTTAGCCCCGGCGAGAACCGCCCCCGTAGCGTCAACCACAGTCCCGTTTACTGAGCCGGAATTACCCACGGATTGGGCGCCCGCCACTGTGACCGCCAGCGACAACGCCACTGCTGCCAAAGCGCGCAGGCGCCTGGTATGAAGAATAGGCATATAGCTCTCCTGTATGAAGAAAAGAAAATCAATAGGGAGTAAGGCCTGACCCTGAACGCAAAGTGCCCCGGGCCCAGACCATCAATTTTTGTGGAGATCCCTACAGGACAGGAGGACCGCGAATGCCGCGGTCAGAGAAATCGAACCGGGTCTTCGCGACAGCATCTTCTTCGCGGAGCAAACCGATCGCGGAAAAAACTGGAGCGGATTGGCTGGAACTTACGCTGGGGCTGGCGCTGTGCGCCACCACGCAAATCGAGCAGGAAGCGGATTCTGTTCGCGTCGGGTGATTATGGGTAGACTCCGCTGCGACCGTCCACAACATCAGGGACAGGCACAGCCAAGTCGACCATCTTGCCCACAAACGCATCAAGAACCCCAGATAGTACTTTCCCGCTTTGGAATTAGACTCTGTTGAGCTTATAAGGGTTATCCACCGCAAAGCAATGTCCGGCAAGTTACTATAGAAATGGCACTCATTCTGGCCGCCGGCCAACCCGGCGAGGCACTTATTTTCTGAAACGCGAGGAAAGTATGTCGGAACCAACCTACGAAGAACTCAAAGCCAAGCTATCGCAGCTCGAAAAAGAAGTCGAAACCAAGAAGCGCAGCGGAGACCTCATCTTCAAAGTCGGAGAAAAGGGCGGCGTCAGCGTCTACGGCCTGGGCCGTTTTCCCGTCACTCTCTACTACGAGCAGTGGAACCGCCTCCTGGGCGCTGCCGAGGAAATCAAATCCTTCATGGAAGAAAACAAGTCCCGGTTGAAGCTCAAGGAGCAGGGTTAGAACCCTTGTAATCCGAACGCTCTCGCTGTCCATCCTTA
This sequence comes from uncultured Acidobacteriaceae bacterium, assembly GCA_963844525.1. Lineage (GTDB taxonomy): Bacteria > Acidobacteriota > Terriglobia > Terriglobales > Acidobacteriaceae > Sulfotelmatobacter. Next base: position 143,413 of record CAWJOM010000005.1, read on the forward strand.
CGTCGCGCCCTAAAACGTGCGGATGGGCAGCCAGCGAACCCTTCTGACGACAGTCCCACATTTCCGCCCGGATCCTTTGGGGATGCTTTTTCTTGATTCCCTCGCAACGATCGTCCCGAGTACCCCCCAAGAATGCTTCCTCCCAGTTGGCCCGTGGTTACTGAAGGGCATGGACTTGTTTCACTTTGACCGGAGGGAGGAGTTCGGTGAGGATATGGTGCGTGCGCCCGAAGATCACTCCACAAAATTGAGAGGAAAAAACATGAAGAAGCAGATTGCAGTTGCAGTTCTGTCCGCGTGCCTGACCTTTGTTGCCGGGATCGCCGTTGCCCAACGGGTTCATGACTGGCATGACCTGGAAGCTTGCCACAACCATGTGCAGGAAGCGATCCAAGAGATGGAATCTGCCCGCGCGGCCAACCACTACGATATGGCTGGGCATGGCCTGAGCGCGGAAAAGCATCTCCGGGCAGCCGAGCATGAGCTGCACGAGGCGATCGAGGCGGCCCACGCCGCCCGGTAGCGTCCGTCTGTCTCATCCGTTCTTTGAGCCGCCTGGTGGTCATCCACTGGGCGGCTTTTGTTATGTCGAGCAGATCTTCTCCGGTCACAGCCGAACCATCGTCTTGTTTTGAAATCCGCTCGCGGGTACCCACCTGAGAACTGAGAGCCCGGACCCGAGAGTTGCCTTTCGGTCTATAATGGAAGCACTGTGCCAAAGTATTCTATTGTCGTCCCGCTGCATAATGAGCAAGAGAACGTCACTGACCTCTACGATCGCCTGAAAGCGGTCATGGAGGCGCACGGCGAATCCTTCGAAATCGTGCTCGTGGACGACGGCTCCAAAGATCACACCTTCGCGATGCTGCGCGAAATCGCCGCTGTCGACAGCCGTGTCACTGTGGTCAAACTGCGCCGCAACTTCGGCCAGACCGCAGGCCTCGCCGCCGGCTTCGATCATGCCCGCGGGGAGTACATCATCGCCATGGACGGCGATTTGCAGCACGATCCCAACGATATTCCGTTGTTCCTGGAAAAGATTGCCGCTGGCTACGACATCGTCAGCGGATGGCGCAAAGTCCGCGTCGACAATTTCTGGATGCGCCGCATTCCCTCGCGCATCGCCAACTGGATGATGGCCAAGATCAGTGGCGTCGATATCCACGACTTCGGAACGACATTTAAAGCCTACCGCCGTGACATTCTCGAGCAAGTGCCACTCTACGGTGAACTGCACCGCTTCATTCCGGCGCTGGCGTCGTGGCACGGCGCGACGATCTGCGAAGTGCCCATCCGCAACATCAACCGCGAGCGGGGCGTTTCGCATTACGGCATCACCCGGACCTTCCGCGTCTTCTTCGATCTGTTGACCATCCGTTTCTTGCTGCGCTACCTCTCTCGCCCGCTGCACTTTTTCGGCAGCTTCGGCATGATGAGCATCTTCGGCGGCAGCGCGATTGTTGCGTGGCTGGGGCTGGAGAAGTTCCTGCGCCATGTCCCGATCATGGCCGAGCACGGCCCGCTGATGATGACGGCTCTTGGCCTGCTCCTCGGTGGCCTGAACATGCTCGCCATCGGATTGCTTGGCGAAATGCAAGTCCGCCACTACCACGAGCCCAGCCGCCGCGCGCCGTACTCGGTCGACCGCGTCCTCCGCGCGCAAAACGAAGAGCACAGCGTCTCGGAATAAGCGGGACCCAACAACATCATTCATTACTTCGGTTCCTAGACAGGACCTTTCTCTTGCGGCACGGTGTCCGTAAGAGATATGGGCTTATCGTCTTCCATCCGGCGCATCCTGATCATTTGGATTTTCGCGGCTTTCGCGAAGAATGCTTCCGCATGCCAATGTGGGGTGAGCTATCACACTAAGAACGAGTGGGAATATGCCCAGAGAGTTGTCCAAGCTTCGGGTGTGATCTTTGAAGGGACGCCGATAAAGTTTGAATTCCGCTGGAGTCTGTTGAGCGCCAAAGAAGGCGAACTGGTTCCTTGTGATGAATTTTGGCAGGAAGACGTCCTGCGAAGGCCACACATGGTGATCACGTTCCATGTTTCCAAGGTCTACAAAGGAGACCTCGGATCTGAAGTGCAGGTTCACACTGGGGTGGGCGGTGGCGACTGCGGCGCGAACTACGCTCCGGGGCTCAACTACCTTGTTTTCACGGGAAGATCAAGTTCAGATCAACTTTCTACAAGCATGTGCAGCCCCGGCGGATGGCTTGATGCCCAAGAGGTTTCCACGGAGTTGCGTTTCCTGAGAAAAGAAAAGCCGACGGCCTTCGACTTGGCTCCGACGGTTCGATACTCGGCTGAGACTCCTAAGCAAAGAGCGCAGCGCGAAAATGTCTGGAAAGAGGAGCAGACGCGCTATGCGGCCGCAACCGGCCGTATCTGCGGCACGGTTTCAGGAGGAAGCTCGGGGCAGACTGGTGGCACTGTCAGTTTTCTCTCGACACTCGGACATTCGCCCTTTACTGACACCGATGCCAGTGTGAACGACGACGGTTCTTTCTGTTCTCGCAATCTCGGGCCAGGCAAGTACTACCTCTTCCTAAGGCGGGACTCGGAGGAAGGCTCAACCGCTTTGTACTATCCCGGCGTTGCGGATTTGGCGAGCGCTACGGCTGTAGAAGTCACTCCAGGACAGACTCGATCCAACCTTGCTTTTAAGGTCACTGAGCAAAGTGTGTATTCGGTACGGGGTTTCGTCAGCTTGAGCGACTATTCACCTTTGACGGACGATATTTCCGTAGCTTTGATTCGGGTTGACGGGGACAGAAGCGTCTGGTATCACGCAACTTCGACCCACCTGTTGCCGAGGCTCGCCTACTTCAAGATTCAGGATGTCTTGCCCGGTCGTTACTTCGCGTTTGTGCAGGGAAACTCAGGCTGGATGACGCCCAAACACGAAGTTCAAGTTACCAATCACAGTAAAATCATTTCGCTGGATTTGGTAAAAGGAGCGAAGGTCGACCCTACGACCGCCGTTCCGCCACGCTGAACGTGTCCACGATCCAATGAACTGCCCGACAACATTGCTCCTCGGCGCTTCTTGAGATGCACCATTCGAGGGAATTCAGCCCTCTCCGGCGGGCGTATAATGTGCCGTTTGGCTTCAGTGGGGTTTTATCATCATGGCGCAAACCACCCAGTACGAACTGCATCTCGCCCGCCGCATGTCGCGGCTTGGCACTGAGACCGCCTTCGAAGTTCTGAACAAGGCGCGCGCGCTTGAGCGCCAGGGCAAGAGCATCATTCACCTCGAGATCGGCGAACCGGACTTCGATACTCCGGCTAACGTAATCGACGCCGGCGTCAACGCCCTCCGCAAAGGCTGGACCCACTACGGTCCCTCGGCCGGTCTGCCCGATCTGCGCCAGGCGCTAGCCGAATATGTAAGCCGCACGCGCGGCGTGAAAGTTACGAGCGATGAAGTGGTCGTAGTCCCCGGCGGCAAGCCCATCATCTTCTTCACCATCCTTGCCCTGATTGATGAGGGAGACGAGGTCATCTATCCCAATCCCGGCTTTCCCATCTACGAGTCGATGATTCATTATGTCGGCGGACGCGCCGTGCCGATCCAATTGCGGGAAGAGCGCGACTTCTCCCTCGACGTCAACGAACTCGCGTCGCTCATCAACGACCGCACGCGACTGATCATCCTCAACTCACCCCAGAATCCGACTGGCGGCATTCTTGAGCGCCGCGACATCGAACAGATCGCCAAGATCATTGGCGACCGCAACATCATGATCCTGTCCGACGAAATCTATAGCCGCCTGCTTTTCGACGGTGGCCAGCATTTCTCCATCATGTCGGTGCCCGGGATGCAGGAGCGCACTATCCTGCTCGACGGCTTCTCGAAAACCTACGCGATGACCGGATGGCGCATGGGCTACGGCGTGATGCGCCCCGACTTGGCCGCGCATATGACGCGGCTGATGACTAATTCAAACTCGTGTACCGCGAGCTTCACGCAGGTCGCTGGCATCGAAGCCATCCGCGGCGATCAGAGTTCTGTCGACCACATGCGCGACGAATTCCAGCGCCGCCGCGATGCCTTCGTTGCCGGCCTCAACAAGATCAAAGGCTTTTCCTGCCGTATGCCCAAAGGCGCGTTCTACGTCTTCCCCAACATCAAGCAAACAGGATGGAAGTCGAAGCCCTTGGCTGACGCGCTGCTGGAACAAGCTGGAGTGGCTGCGCTCTCGGGCACCGCTTTCGGCGAATTCGGCGAAGGCTACCTCCGCTTCAGCGTCGCCAATTCGCTGGAGAATCTGCAGCAAGCGCTCGACCGCATCGATCAGTGGACGAAAAAGAACCTGTAGCTTGGTAAGTGATTCTCGAGGGTGTCATCTTGAACACGGCGGAACGCCGTGTGAGAGACCCTACGAACGCGTCGCATTCCGATGCAGTCGGAAGGACAGCCCAAGCTTTACGCAGCTAGGAAGCCCTTGATACGTCATTCTTAGTTTCAACTGAGATGAGATCCCTCGCACCGGCTTCGCCGCTGCTCAGGAGGACAGCGATCGCTGCGGGCGCATCCTGCTAGATTCTGCGACATGCCTGCTGCCGTCATCGCCAACCCCTCGGAGTTCCATCCACGCTACAATCTCCCAGTCGCATATTCTTACACTTGGCGGTCTCAGCAAGCCGTGCAGGAGCGTTCCTTATGACGACGGCGAAAAAGAATAAGCCATCTCGAAAACTTCAGCCCTCCCGTATTTCCGCACCAGGCTACGGATTTCCCGAAGGTACCAAGGGCCTGCTCCCCTGGTCCTGGGCCGAGCAGCGCCTGAAAAAATCGCACAACTATTGGATTACCACGGTCAAGCCTGACGGTTCGCCGCACACCATGGTCGTCTGGGGCCTGTGGCAAGACGGACGACTACTCTTCAGTACCGGCAGCCAATCGCAGAAGGCCCGCAACCTCGCAAAGAATCCGAAATGCATCGTCTGCACCGAGCAGGCGAATGAAGCGGTCATCGTCGAAGGCGTCGGGGAGATCGCCAACATCGCCGCCCGCTGCAAGTTCCTCGCCCGCTACAAGCCCAAATACAACTTCGACATGTCGTCGATGAAAGACGACATCCTCTCGATGAAAGAACCTGTATTCGCCGTCCGCCCCATAGTCGTATTCGCCTTGTGGGAGAAGCATTTCCAAACCAAGTCCACCCGCTGGAAGTTCGACTAGCCCGAACAACATTGTCATCCCGCCCAAAGCATCCCATTCCGACAAGAATGGGATGTGCAGTGGAGACACCGTGCATTCCGCTCGGCACCAGAAGGCACCCCGCAAAATACCACCCCGCCTTTCGTTACTTTCGTTACCCACTCCGCACCCCTCAGGGCACTCTCGATTCCGGTGTGCGCCCCTATAATTTCGTCAAGCCACACAAACCAGCGAATCGACGGCGCGGTTCCTGCCGCTTGGCTCGAAACCTGTGGCAACTGCCCTATGGGAAGATCCAGACAATTCTCAAGAGAACAGGCGCCAGGATCGCCATGGATCTACGGTCCATGGACGGACTTGATCGTCGGCTGCGGAGCCTGGTCCGCGCCCCTTCTGCTGCTTTCCTATTTCGCTGTGGCCTCAAGCGCGCAAACGTGGGCGGTCGCGTTCTATGCTCTGGCTCTTTTCTTTAACTATCCGCATTACATGGCGACCATCTATCGCGCCTATCATCGCGCGGAAGATTTTCAGAAGTACCGCATCTTCACAGTTCACACTACTGCGCTGTTGCTGGTGACGCTGCTGATGTCGCATTACTGGCTGCGCCTTCTGCCCTGGATCTTCACGATCTACCTGACCTGGAGCCCGTGGCACTACAGCGGCCAGAACTACGGGTTGTTCATGATGTTCGCGCGGCGCGCCGGAGCGGATCCCGACAAGAGCACGCGCCGAGCCCTGTATGGCGCGTTCATCGCGTCGTACCTGATTCTGTTTCTTGGTTTTCACACCGGGCCGTCTACCGATGCGCTCTTCCTCTCTCTGGGAATTCCAGCGGCCGTGAGCCGTTGGGAGCAGGTCATCCTCGGCGTCGCGTTTGTTGCATTGTCCGTGTACGGACTCTCGCGGCTCGCGCGCGTTACCGGATGGCGCAAGCTGGTTCCATCGCTGACGCTGTTTTCTTCCCAGTTTCTGTGGTTCCTGTTGCCGGCGGCGATTTCGCTGGTCAAAGGCTTGTCGATTCCGCAGAATCGCTACAGCTCGGGCGTACTGGCCGTGATGCATTCCGCCCAGTATCTATGGATCACCAGCTACTATGCGCGCCGCGAAGCCGCGGGCGAAGGCAAGGCTGCGCGCAGCTGGCGGCCGCTCGCGTATTTCGGCGTGCTCATTACCGGCGGCATTGCGTTGTTCGTTCCCGGCCCATGGCTGGCCAGCCGCGCGTTTCATTATGATTTTGCGTCCAGCTTTCTCATCTTCACGGCGCTGGTTAACATTCACCACTTCATTCTCGATGGTGCGATCTGGAAGTTGCGCGACGGCCGCATCGCGTCCCTGCTGCTCAATTCGCGGGAAAAAATCGCGGATGCTGCGACTGAGGCTGGCGGTTCCGTTGCTGCTGCCATGCGATGGCTGGCCAGCGGCACGGCCGGCGCTCGATCCGTGCGTGTGGGCGCGGTTCTCATGCTGCTGATTTGGGGAACCGTCGATCAGGCTCGTTACTATTTTTCGTTGAAGACCGACGACTTGCACGATCTGCAGCGCGCGGCCGCGCTTGACGGCATTGACAGCTCTTTGCAGATGCGGCTCGCCCGCAAGCAGATGGAAGACGGCCAGCTGCCCGAGGCCGAGATCTCTTGGAAACGCGCGGTGCAGGCCAATCCCGCCGATCCCGCAGCGCGCCAGGGACTCCTGCATCTGCTCGTCGATCAGAAACGCTTCGACGAGGCCTACAGCCTGACCGAATCTTCACTCAAGTACGCGCCCAAGGACGCGAATCTGCTTGTTGACCGCGGACTCCTGGCCTTGCAACGTGGCCATGCCGACCAGGCGCTAGCGAGTTGGAACCAAGCCCTGGCGGTCGATCCGAGCCAGTCGCTGGTGCACCTGTATCTGGCCGATGAGTTGGATCGCGAAGGCAAGGCCCACGCGGCCGCCTCGCACTACAACTCGTTTCTGGAAAAGCTCTCCCGACAACCGGCAAAGGATCGCCCTACCCCGGACCGCGCCATCGCCATCGTGTTGCGCATGGCCGACTGCCAAGCGCGCTCCTCGCAGACAGATCTGGCGCTGAAGTCCTATCACTTGGCGGAGAAGCTGGCCTTGCAGACCGGGCAACCTAAGCTGGAGAGTGTGGCCGATGTGAATGAGGCATCTCTTCAGTCCAAGACCGGCAAACTCGACGACGCGTTACGCCTTTACCAGCGCGCCCTGCAACTGGACAAGTCTTCCGGTGACAACGACGCTGCTGCCCAGGACTGGCTGGCTTTCGGGCAATTCCTCGACAACGCAGGATTTCCCGCGCGTTTGTGTTATGCGTCATTCGTGAAAGCGGAGGATCTGGCGCAATCGCTCCCGAACTCGACAGTTCCGGACTCTTTGGTTGCGGCGCGAAAGAAAATGGAGAAAGCACTCGGGCCCGAGGCCGCGCGGATTCGCCATGATCCTGATCCCGCCGTGCAGGAGGCGTTGGCGCTTCGGCGCTAGGCATCGCCCCATAGCACATCCAGCATCCTACGAGCTAATTGACACTGTGTTGATCCTGCTGAAGAATTAAGAGTATCCCTGCAATCTATTCTTGAGCTTCCTGAGGAGGAAGAGTGTATGGCCGATGAAGGCGATCAGATGCACATGGAACACGAGTCGAATGCCGGCAAATGGATTCTGACCATAGTCGCGGTTTTGGTCGTGGCCGCGTTCGGATACGCGCACTACACCACCCACGAGCAAATTGGAGCGCTGACCGCGGATCTGAGCAAGAGCCAGAAGCAAGTGGACGAGCTCTCGAACCGCATGCGCGATTCCGAGTCGAGCCAGGTGGCGCTCGCCGAACGGCTGGGCATGACCAAGAAAGAGTTGGCGCAGCGTACCTCCGAACTACGGGCCGAACAGAAAGCTTCGGAGGCCCGCCTGCAGGAGGAACAGAAAGCGCAGATCAACGCGGTGACCGGAGAGATTAGCGGAGTAAAGACTGACGTGGGTGGCGTGAAAACCGACGTCGCGTCGACTAAGGCTGATCTCGAAACCACCAAGGCCAAGCTGCAGAGTACGATCGGCGACCTCGGCGTGCAGAGCGGGTTGATTGCCCACACTGCTGGAGACCTGGAAGTCCTGAAGCACAAGGGCGACCGCAACTACTACGAGTTCACGTTGCTGAAGGGCGCCAAGCCGCAGCCAGTCTCGACGGTGAGCCTGCAACTCAAAAAGGCCGACCCCAAAAAAGAGAAGTTCACCATGAACGTGACCTCCGACGACAAGACGATCGAGAAGAAAGATCGCAACATCGCCGAGCCGATCCAGTTCTACTCCGGGCGCGATCACCTGCTCTTTGAACTCGTCGTCTGGACCGTGGACAAAAACAAGGCTACCGGATACTTGAGCACGCCGAAGGCGGCTCCCGTGCCGGTGACCGCCAACTAAGTATGGCGCAGCAGTCCGTGGTTGACGAACTCGTGGATAACCAACCATGACCGGAGCGTTCTTCCCGGGCGGCGGCGTGCTGCTGCAGATCGTGCTGCGCACGGGCGTGATTTACCTGCTCGTGCTGCTGGGCGTCCGTTTAAGCGGCAAGCGTGAGGTCGGACAGATGACCCCGTTCGACCTCACGCTGCTACTCCTGCTTTCAAACTCCGTACAGAACGCGATGACCGGGCCCGACACGTCGCTGATGGGCGGCATCGTCGCAGCGTGCACCCTACTGGTGCTGAACTATGGCGTGGCCGGCGTTTCCGGTTCCAGCCGGCGCCTCCGACGGATGATCCAGGGCGAACCTACTTTGCTGGTCCATGACGGCAAGATCATCGAGGCGCACATGGCCAAAGAGCGCGTCAGCCTGGACGAACTCCATCGAGCGCTGCGGGAACATGGCATCAACAGCTGCGATCAGGTCGCGCTGGCGGTACTCGAAGTCGATGGCTCCATCTCCTGCCTGAAGTACGACGAGATCAATCCGGACGCGAACACGCACCTGGCGCGCCGCAGATTCATGCAGAAGAAGTAGTGATCCCCGCTCGGAATCACTCTGCCGTTACGAACTTGATGCACACCGGCGCTCCTACGTCGAGCACCTTACCGGTCGGCGTTATCAGGCCGGTCTTCTGGTCGATCTTGAAGACGGCGATGTTGTCGGACTTCTGGTTCGCGGCAAACAACAGAGCGCCCGTCGGATCGATCTCGAAGTTGCGCGGCTCTTTGCCTCCAGTATGCGTGATCGCTAACTGCGTCAGAGTTCCTTTGGTCTGGTCGATTGCGTAGATGGCGATGCTGTCGTCGCCGCGGTTCGAGGCATAGACAAACTTGCCGGAGGGATGCATGCGGATCTCAGCGTCGTCGTTGCGGCCGGTGAAATCCTTGGGCAAGGTCGTGATCGTTTGGATCGGTTGCAACTTCCCGCTCGATGCATCATTTGAAAGCACCGTGACTGTATGGCCAATCTCGGTGACCACGTAGGCGAACTTGCCATCGGGACGAAGGACGAAGTGACGCGGTCCGACGCCGGGGTCGAGTTTCGTGTACGGCGGATCATTCGGCGTGAGCGTCCCCTTGGTACTGTCGAACTTGTAGACCAGTAACTCGTCGAGGCCGAGATCGTCGACCATGGCATAGCGATTATCGGACGAGAGATCGATGGAGTGTGCGTGCGGTCCTTCCTGGCGCTCCGGGTTGGCACCTTTGCCGGTGTGCTGCACAAAAGCCGAAGCCTCGCCCAGCTTTCCGTCGGCGAGGATCGGGAAGACCGCGACACTGCCTCCCGTATAGTTGGCCACCAAGACATACTTTCCGGTCTGATCGACGGTGGCGTAGCAGGGATCGGCACCGCGCGTCGCGACCTCGTTCAGGAATGTGAGCTTGCCGGTGGCGCGGTCGATGGAGAACGCGCTTAGTCCGCCGCTGTTGGGGCCGTTGTACTTTCCAACCTCGTTCACCGCATAGAGGAAGCGTCCGTTGGGGTGCAACGTCACCCATGAGGGGTTGGTCGTCTCGGCAGCGAGTCCGAGCGGCGTGATCTCCGATGTGGCGGCGTCATAGCGGAAGGCGTAGATGCCTTTGCTCTTGCTGCCATCCTCGGTGTACGTGCCCACATAGAAGAGATACTTTCCCGCAGGTGCCGCAGGTGTGGCGGCCGCGGCGAAGAGGGTCAGCAGTTGAAGGCCGAGGAACAGGGCGACAGAACGAAGGGAAGGCTGAGAGATTTTCATGCTGGTATGGAAATGCATTCTCCTGAAATTTGGCAAGCTTAGTTCTCCTTCGTGTCCTTCGTGGTTATGTCTTTGTTGAATGCTTCGCTGCGGAGCTCATTCACTTGGTTAGCGTTACCGGCACCGTTTCGTTATAGGGCCAGATCACGACGCTCGTGGAAGTCCGCTTGTTGAAGGCGTCGAGGGATATGGGGAACGCGACCATGATCGTGCGCGCGGCCGTTTCGCCCACTTGGATTGTGGCCTCGGGCGGGAGGGCCGGCTGCGTGCCGACCTTTAGCGCGGGGAATGCCTGAAAGTAGCGCTCGAAATCGACGGCAGAGACGGCTTCGGCAGTGGCGTCTCCGCTCGGTGCTTTGATGGTGGCTTCGAGGGTGCGGACGTAGAGCGCCTTGTCGCTGGAGTTGCGGATGGTGAACGTCAACGCCACCATGGTCGAAGTCTGGCCGGGAATCTCAACGGCGGTGACGGTATCGAGCGACCCTGAGGCCTGCGGTTTGGCGCGCTTCACGAACGAAGCGATCAACACGACCACCAGCACTGCACCAATCGCGATCAAGACAATCTTGGCGGGCGGCAAATTCTTCTTCGCGGTGCCGTATTCTTCGCCGATGTTGATGGTCGGGCCAGCGGGCGCGGCCGGAGTCGCCGGCGGTTTCGGGACGGGCGGGGGAACGGGAGTTTGATCGGGCATGGGTCTGTGCTGGTACCAGCGACGATTCTACGCCACATCACAAGCCGCTAGAAGCTCCACCTCTTCCGACTCATGAGGTAAATCATGATACTCCGCTAGAATGTCTTTGCCTCGAAGCCTTTCCATCAAGGCGTCGAAAGCCACCTTCGAGTGCATGACGCAATTCTCTCCCACCGCTGTTCCCACCACACAACACCCCAGAACATCTTTCGGATAGTTTCCGATATGCCATCGGATGGCCGTACGCCCTGGAACATCCAGCACTTCGGGGCACACATATCCCAGGTGTGGTGACATGGTCAGGACGACCCGAAATGTTCCCGCCTGAATGCACGGATGCCCCGAATAGCAAGGCGTGAATCGCGATGGCTCCAGGTAGCAGCATTCCATGACTCCATCCAGCCAGAACTCCCCAGTGATCGCCTCGCTGGTTTCGACCTTCCTGTAGATATCCACCTTCATCTCGACTCCTTCGACGAGCGTCTCTCGATGACCCACGAATTCAGACCGCAAAGCTGAGTCACACTCCGGGCTCCGTACTTTGCTGCGACGTCTCAGTCTCTAGCTCCCAGTTTTCTCGGTCAAGGTTGGATGAACATCAGAGAGCTGTGGAAAACTTCCGCTTAGCGGGGTTCGCCAAAATCTCGCGACGGACCAATTGAGAATTTTCCACAGATTTATTCGGTCGGTTGTGACGAGTAACCTTGACCGAGAATTCTGAAAAGCCCAAGCTGGATGGATGTGCGAGTGGCCTTCCAGGCATCTACTTACCCGCCCGAGCGCCTCAGCGGAGATGTAAGCGCGTTCTTGTCATTCTGCACCGGGTCAGAAGTAACTCTTTGCGATTCAAGATTTTACCGGGACTCCAGTCAATCAGCTCTCGCCAGTTCCTTAAGAATGAGTATCTTACGGGGACTGGCACAGGAGTTTATTCTGCCGCTCGGGCGTAAGTCCTTATTCTGGAATATTTTACGAATAAAACGTTTAGAATCAAGATTTTGCGGTCGTCGAGGCAGGTCCGATTCTGTAAGTCAAGCAGAATGAAGATTTTGCAGATGAGCGAAGAAAAAATTTGAGATGCCTGCCACCTCGTCACCAGCCGTGTTTCATGGCTTTCGCGAATTTCTGGGGGGCAGGGTGTTGAGCACGTCGTCTTTGGTCAGCCACGCTCGCCTTGCTTGCAGAATGCCGAAGCGGATCTTTTCCATGTGCGAGGTGTGATGGGAGTCGGTGTTGATGACGATCTTCACGCCCTGCTGCTTGGCCTGGCGCAGGTGTACATCGTTCAAGTCGAGGCGGTCGGGATAGGAGTTCAGTTCCATCGCGACTTTATGTTTCGCGGCCGCGGTCAGGATCTCGTGCATGTCGAAGCCGTAGGCGTCGCGGCGCAGCTGGATGCGGCCCGTGGGATGTCCGATGAGAGAGGTGTTTGGATTCTCGATGGCCTTGAGCAGGCGGTCGGTCATCTTCGCGGGCTCCTGATGGAAGACCGAGTGCACGCTGGCGATGACAATGTCCATTTGCGCCAGCACCTCGTCCGAGAGATCGAGATCGCCGTCGGCCAGGATGTCGACTTCGATGCCCGCAAAGATCGTAATGCCGTCCATCTTTTGCCCCACGGCGCGAATGCGCGCGATGTGCTCCACGGCGCGCTTGTCGTCGAGTCCGTTGGCGAAGGCCAGGTTCTTGGAGTGGTCGGTGATGGCCATGTATTTATAGCCGCGCGCTTTGGCTGCTTCGGCCATTTCTTCGATGGTGTTTTTGCCGTCGGTTTCGACGGTGTGCATATGGACGTCGCCCTGCAGATCGTCTTGCGTGATCAATTGCGGCAGAGCATGTTTCTGGGCCAGGTCGATTTCGCCGAGGTTCTCGCGCATCTCGGGCGGGATGTAATCGAGCTTGAGCTTCGAGTAGATTTCTTCTTCGGTTTTGCCGGCTGCGGGTTTTTCGGTATCCAAGAACGAAAGGCTGTATTCGTTCAGCGTGTATCCCATCTTGAGCGCGCGCTGGCGCAGGGCGACGTTGTGCGCTTTTGATCCGGTGAAGTATTGCATGGCCGCGCCGAACGACTCCGGCGGCAGCAGGCGCACGTCGACCTGCATGCCGCTGCGCACGTGGAAGCTGATCTTGTTGTCGCCGCTGGCGATGACATCCATGAGCGGCGGGTATTTTGCGACGTGGGCAATGGCCTTCTGGCGGCCTTCCTCCGTGGTGCAGGCCTTACCGGTGACGAGGATGTCGAGATCGCCCACGGTTTCGCGTCCGCGGCGCAGCGATCCGGCGGGCGTGATCTTGTCGATGCCGGGGAATTTCTCGATGTATTCAATGAGCTTTTCGGCTTCGGTCTCGCCGGCATCGATCAGAAAGCGTCCGCTGATGCGGCGGTAGTCTTCGATAGCCTTCAGCAGCTTGGCTTCGTGCTTCTCGCCCATGCGGGGCAACTCGCGGATCTTTACCCTCGCGCGCCAGCTTCTCAACGCCGTCTACGTCGCAGACTTTGTAGGCGCTCCAGATGAGCGCGATGGTCTTTGGGCCGAGTCCTTGGATCTTCAGCAAGTGCAGCATCGACGGGTTGTATTTCTCGAGCAGTTCGGACTGGATGGAGAGTTTGCCGTCGGCGAGGAGTTCCTGCAGGTTGCGCAGCATGCTCTTGCCGATGCCGGGGATGGCGAGCACTTGCTTGGCATCACCGATGAGTTCCTTGATCTGCTGCGAATGATTCTCGATGGCCTGCGCGGCGTTGCGGTAAGAACGAATGCGGAACGAGTCCTGCCCATCGATTTCAAGCAGGTCGGCGGTCTCGTAGAGAATATTGGCGATGGCCTTGTTGTCCATAGATCGGGCGTCCACCGACTAAAGATAAACAAGATCCCAGTAGAGGGCCAGAGCCCGCGGAGGGAATGTCGATCCAGCAGAATGCAGAAGAGGGAGCGATCATTCGTTAGACACGACACCCCGGCGGGTGCCAGGGTGCGCTCGCTGGAGCGGAGAGATCGGTCGGAGTGGCTCGAGGCGCCACTACGAAGCCTTGGTTACGTTCGCCGCCTGCGGACCCTTTTGGCCCTCGGTGATTTCGAACTCCACCGGGTCGCCTTCCTGCAGGCTCTTGTAGCCCTCGGAACTGATTGCGCTGTAGTGAACAAATACGTCTGGTCCATCCGCGCGCCCGATGAACCCGTACCCTTTAGCGTTATTGAACCACTTGACGGTTCCTTTCAGACGTTCCACGTACCCCCCGCTTTCTGCACGTCCTTTTAATGGGGGGGCCCAAGGACGTGCCCGCAGTACATAGGATGCATTTTGGTACGCAAGAGGTAGGCTGTCAAGCGATAGTCATGGCCAGAAAGTTCAGGGAAGCGGGTGTCGAAAGGTTGGCATACCCTGAGGTCCGCCGGGCTACATTTCTGTTGCGTTTCTTTGTTCTGTTTTGCTTTCCGGTTCCTGCAGTGCGGGACGTGTGATCGAGCCACAACACGGAGGAGATCGTCTTGGCGTCGCGGATGGTGCCGCTGAGGACCATGCGAATGGCGGTGGGCAGAGGAACCATGCGCTTGTAGATGATCTCGTCTTCTTCCGGCTGGGCTTCGCCTTCGCGAAGCCCGGTGGCCAGGAAGACTGACATGGTTTCGGCGACGAATCCGGGGCTCGCGTAGAACTTCAGAATGCGGCGCCATTTAGCGGCGGTGTATCCAGTTTCCTCCAGCAGTTCGCGCTTGGCGGCCTGCAGTTCTTTTTCGCCGGGATCGATGCGTCCGGCAGGCAGTTCCCAGAGATAGTCCGATGCGGCGTGGCGATACTGCCGTTCCAGAAGAACGCGGGGCGTGGCGCCGGAGTCGTCGACGGCGAGGACGACGACCGAGCCGGAGTGATGGATGACGTCCCGCCGAACTTCGATGCCGCCGGGTTCCTGAACATGGTCGGTGGTGACGGTGAAGACCGGGCCGTCATAGACGGTTTTCGAGGAGATAAGGCGGACTTTGCTAGAGGATTTCGGCATGAGAACAATATAAAGCAGGTTGGCTGAAGAGTTGGAGTGCGAGGAGTCAGGTGTTGGGTATTAGATCTTGGGTCTTCGGGCTGAACGATTCGGCCTCGACTTGAACGTTCGTCGCTGGGCAGAGGGGCGAACGTCCGAGGGGTTGGGTCCGTTCTGCTATGCTGCCGGGCATGGCAGGGAAGCCGCGAGTTGCGATTGTGGGGGCAGGAAATCTGGGGTCGGCGCTTGCGCATTCGCTGCAGGTCGCGGGATATGCCATCGAGGTGGTGATTTCGCGGTCTCGCGCTGGATCGTTGACGAGGGCGCAGAGGCTGGCAGAGCAAGTAGGTGCTCGGGCGGGAAGGGATTTGTCTTCCGTGCAGGCCGAGTTGGTCTGGTTCTGCGTGCCCGACTCAGCGATTGCTGCCGCAGCAGAATCGATCTCGAAGCAAATGGAATGGAAGGGAAGAGTGGCGTTGCATTCCAGCGGCGCGCTGGGTAGCGATGAACTCGCTTCGTTGCGCAAGCGGGGGGCGGCCGTGGCTTCGGTGCATCCTCTGATGACGTTTGTGCGGGGTTCGCAGCCTTCGCTGAAAGACGTTCCATTTGCGCTGGAGGGCGATGCGGCGGCGGTGCGGGTGGCGCGTCGCATGGTTCGTGATTTAGGCGGACAAGCATACTCGATTCGTAGGCGGGACAAGGCCGCTTATCACGCTTGGGGAACGTTTGCGTCTCCGCTGCTTACAGCGCTTCTGGCGACGACGGAAGATGTCGCGAGGATGGCGGGAGTGAGCCGGAAGGCAGCGAGGCAGAGGATAATTCCGATCCTGCTGCAGACCTTGGCGAATTACGCTTCGTTTGGGGCTGCCGGCGGGTTCAGCGGTCCGATTGTCCGCGGAGACGCGGATACGGTGCTGCGGCACTTGGAAGTGCTGCGCCGATCACACGAGGCCCGTGAGGTTTATCGTGCTCTCGCCGGAGCTGCGCTGCGGTATTTGCCGAGTAGGAACAAGAACGCACTGCGCCGCATTCTGGCGGAGGCAGGGGCGAAGGATCTCGCTGGTAGTAAACTCAAGGCCAAGAAGTGAGAGGTGGCGGCGAGTCTAGTTTGAGTTGTTGAGTTTTTCGTCCCTGCACATGCGATTGCGATCAAACCGCACGTTGATTCTCGCTTTGCTCGTCGCGATCGGGACTAGCTACTACTACTTCGATCTGCTGATTCCCCGGTCCCGCCTGCGCGATGCGGCGAATCAAATGGGGGGGCCGTATGGCTTCGGCGGCGATTTCTATCCCATCTGGCTCACCGGCCGCGCGCTGCTATTTCAGGGCACTAACCCATATACGCCGGAGATGACCCGCGCGATTCAGATAGGGCTTTTCGGACGGCCGATGGATTCGCGGCGGCCGGCGGATCCTCCCACCGACTTCCGGGCATTTGCCTATCCTATTTATGTCGATCTGCTGATGGCGCCGTTGCTGCCGTTTCGGTTTGAGGCGGTACGAATCGTCCTCGCGTTGCTGCTTCCCGTGCTGACAGCGGCGGGGCTGATCCTTTGGCTGCGCGCTTTTCGGCTGCAGCTTTCGGCCCGCGCGTTGGGCGTCGCCACTATTCTGTTTCTCGTGAGCTATCCGGTTCTGGAAGGCTTATACGCGCAGCAGGTGGGTCTGTTGGTGGGAACCGCGCTGGCGCTCGCCATCGCGTCGATTGTTCGCGGACGGATGGTCCTGGCGGGCGTGTTACTTGGGCTTGCTTCCGTGAAACCGCAACTGGTGTGGTTGCTTGCGCTCGGCTTAGCGCTCTGGGTGGCCAGCGATTGGACGCGCAGAAAAGGTCTTGCCCTGGGATTCTTCGTTACGATGGCACTGCTCTTTCTCGCGAGCCAGCTTCTATTGCCAGGATGGCTGGGCGGCTGGTGGCACTCGATGATTGGGTATTCGCACTATACGTTGCCACCTCTCACGCAACTTGTGCTCGGACGATTCCTGGGAACGGTTGCCGGAGTGGGGATGCTAGCGTTCACGGCTGCGCTTTGCTGGACCACGCGCCGCGAACCAGCGACATCGGGGCGGTTCTCGCTGGCCGTAAGTTTTGTGCTCGCAGTGACTGTTACCGTCGAGCCGACCGGGGGCGCGGTCTACGATCACGTCGTGTTGATTCCGGCAATTTTCTGGCTGGGGTTTCGCTGGGCAGAAATCCTGAACGGAAGCCGTCCGGTGCGGGTGCTGGCGATGGTCGCGGCATTTGCGATCGGCTGGCAATGGATTGTTGCCTGTGGAGTCGCGGTCCTGTCGCTGTTTTCAGCAGTTCCGGCCAGCAATCCTGCGGTGCTGGTTTTTCCAGCGAGGATGGCGGCGCCATTGCCGTTCGTCTTGCTGGCTTTGTTGTCGTTCTTTGTGGTGAGGGTCCTGCGAGAAAAGACCGCTGTGGAAGATCTTCGGCCGGCGCTTGCTGAGTCTTAGTTCGGCGTAAAGCTGAGCGCTAGCCCGAAGTAAACAAGTGCCCCAGCTTTTCTTTCTTGGTCTTGAGGTACTCTTCGGCGTGGGGGCTGGGGATGACTTCGCAGGGGACGCGTTCGACCACCTGGACTCCGGCGTGTTCGAGAGCTTCCACTTTTTCTGGATTATTGGACAGCAGGCGCACGCGCGTGACGCCGAGGGCCTTGAGGATCTCGGCAGGGAGCGTGTAGTCGCGGTAGTCGTTTTTGAAGCCGAGGCGTTCGTTGGCTTCGACGGTGTCGAGTCCTGCGTCTTGCAGTTCGTAGGCCTGCAACTTTGCCATCAACCCGATGCCCCGTCCCTCCTGTTGTTCGTAGATAAGGACGCCGGCGCCTTCCTCGGTGATCATCGCGAGAGATAGCTCCAGTTGCTGGCGACAATCGCAGCGCAGGGAATGAAAGACATCGCCAGTCAGACACTGCGAATGGACACGCACTAGGGGCGGCGTGGATGTGACATCGCCCATCACCAGCGCGACGGCTTCCTCGACGCGACGGGAGCCATCGGAACCGAAGTGTCCGCGAAAGCCGTAAATGCGGAATTTTCCCCAACGCGTCGGAAAATCTGCAGACGCAACCTGCTGGATTTCGTTTTCACTCACACTTTCATTATAGCGGTTGGGGATACGGCGAGCGGGAGTCGGGAGCGCGAAGGATCGCGATGGGATCAGCCCCGAGCGTGGAAGGGGAAGACGGCGTCCTGCTTCGAAGCGATGGGCGCGCCGTTGCGCGTGGCAGGATGAAAGTGCCAGTTCTCCAGGGCTGCAAGGCATTTTGAATCGATGTCGGGACCGAGGCTGGCGAGGACGGTCTTGCGAACGATTTCTCCGCGCTCGTCGATCGTAATTTCGATAACTTCGTTCCCGCCCGAGTTGGGCAACTGCCAGGGGTAGACCACGGGATCGGAAGTTGCGATCGGCAACGCGGGGCGAATCTCGTTACCGTAGAACGGACCGCCGACTAGCGTTCCGTAAGTAGGGCCTGCCTGCGCGCCATGACCTACGGCGGAGAGAGTCTGGGTCTTGGAGTCGTCATCGGTGTTGGTTTTGGCCAGTGTATTCAGCGGGGCTGTTGGTTTCGGCGGTTGGGCAGGAGATCTCCAGGTCAACTTCTCGTGGCTCAGTCGTTGATGGCGGTACCTTTGGGTCGCCTTCTCCGAAGAACTCTGGCTACTGTCGTCGGGAGACTTGCTGGGCCAGTAAAGGCGCGTGATGGATTTGCCATTCTGTCCCGCGGCAACCGAGTTTGCGGTCAGCAACTGGGGATCAGGCGTGTGCAGGAGCCATGCCAGTACCAGAGCGTGGATAGCAAACGAACCCAGTCGGAGCCAGCGCTGCCGGCGCGCGGTCGCGGGATGGAGTTCAGTAAACATCGGGGTTCCGGCGGCCAACGTTTGCGGCAGCCGCATCATGCTAGTTAGACGCAGGGAACGCGATTTCGTCAAGAGGATTGTGCTCCGGGTTGGAGAACGGTGAAGGCCTATCATGGCCGGGGGGCGCCACCCCATCGCCGATCCTCACGTTTTCAGGTGCACTCTTACCGGCCGCGCACTGCGGTCTCTACTTCTCCATATAACTCCGGCAGGCGTTTCACGTCCTCGGCGGAGTTTCCGAAGCGCGCGGACTCGTAAACCTCGGTAAAGCGCGCGACCGGTTCGCGGAGCCGGCTATCCGTGATCTTCTTTACGAACTCCTGCGGCGTCTGCGCGGGAGGTTTTTCCATTCCTCGGCGGGCCAGCGTGCGAGCCATCCGGCGATACCACATGGCGGCAGCCTGTTCCGGAGAGCGTTCGGGATGCGCCCGCAGCCACTTTTCGTGCAGCCACCGCGCGATGCGGCCGAGGTTTCCGAGCAGCAGAAGCGCGAACGCAACAGCCGTGCCGAGGAAGGCCCAGCGTCCGGGCGAATGTTCCACTCGATTCTGGCTGCGCCGCGCCCACTTCAACATCGATTCATAATGATCGCGCGCCCACTGGCGCGCGTTTTCCCACAAACCACGAGTGCCGCTGAAGGCGGCCTGGCCGAGCGAGTACTGGTGCGAACTGTCATAGCTGACGATCCAATCGCGCCAGAACGAAGACATGGCGTCGATATACAACGCGAGCCGCTCCCAGCCTTGCGGAGTTCCGCTGGCGCCCGGGGGAGTGGGATCGAAGGTCTGCCATCCGTAGCCGGGGAAGTAGGCTTCCACCCAGGAGTGTGCGTCCTTGGCGCGGACGACGTAGTTTCCGGTGAGGTCGTTGAATTCGTCGCTGCGAAACCCGTTGACCACGCGCGAGGGGATTCCGAGCGTGCGCAGCATGACAGCCATGGCGGAGGCGAAGTACTCGCAATGTCCCTGCTTGCGCTCGAACAGGAAGTTGGCAATGGGATCTTTTACGGCCGTCTGCGGAAGCTGGAGAGTGTAGCCGAAGCGGGTGCGGAGATAGTTCTCGATGGCTGCGGCTCGATCGAAGTTGTTGGCCGCGGATTTTGTGATCTGGGCTGCGAGTTGGGGAACGCGGGGATCGACTGGCGGCAGATGCAGATAGGCTGCTGCGAACTGCACCGGGTAATCAGGGCCTGCTGCGCGCAAGTCCGCCGGCGCGGGAGCAGCGATGTCGGAGTCGGCTTCGTATCGGCTTACAGGATGCTGTGAATCGAAATCGTAGACCGCGCCGCTGGAATCGCCGGCCAGACGTCCATAATTTCCGGTGATGCTGTGTGCCCACGGTGCCAGGAAAAAGACGTTGGTACCGATCGGCTCCATGAGCACGCGGTAGTGGATCATGTGCTCGCGCGCCAAGGCAGAAGCCGCATAGGAGCGAACGGCGGCGTTCACTCCGGGTACCAGAAAGCTGTTATTGGGCTGCCGCTGCAGCATGAAGGCATCGGGCGGATTCGTCCAGGTTCGCCCATCGAAATTTGCGAGGGCCACGCCCCGCCAGTGCAAGTCAGAGCGACCGACAGTATCGCCATCGATTTGGATGTGCATCACGACCGCATTGGACTGCTGGATCTCACCAATCTTGCCCAATTGAACGCGATCACTGAAACCCGAGGAGAGGTCGGTGCCGAAGGAATATCCGCCCATGTATCCCGCCGACATGCGGGGCATCATAAAGAAGACAGCAGCGCCGCCGACAAGAATCATTAGCATTAATCCAGGCGCAACCCTGGCGAGAGCGAACGCCAGATGGCGATGCTCCAGCGGGTCGTTCGAATGCCGAGCCTGAATGCTGGCCGCATGCCCCGAGCGGCGCATTTCCATCAGGACGAAGGTAGCGACCGCGATCATCGTGAAGGCAGCGAACGAGAATAGAAAAATGCTGTCGACGGTCAGCACGGCGGAAGCGAGGACCATCAGGAAAGCGAGGATTGCGAGGGTGACGTGGTCGCGCTCGCGGCGCAGCGAGAACATCCGCACGACGACGGCGAACAATGCGAGATGAACCGTGGCGGGGAGAAAGCTGCGGGAAAAGATGAAATAGTCTGCGGCGAAGAAGACTGAGTAGCCAACGGAGAGCGGGGTGGTCCAGGCGTCGGAGATCACGAACGGCTGGCGCTTCGCCAGCAGATACCCTCGCACTGCCAGCGCCACTCCCACGAGGATGACGGAAGGGATATCCAGGCCGCCGGTGCTGGCCAGAGTTCCAAATCCAGTCAGAACAAGCAGATATAGAGATAGTTCGAAGTAATGGTCGATAGACCGGCTAAGCGGGGCCACACCGGATTGTGGGAACTGGGGCGACATGAGTTCGTGAGCGGAGGCGTTCTCCGCCGGGTTATGGGCAGAGAAAAAAGGCTTCGACCTCCATTGTTCGACAAGTGCAAGCTAAAGGGAAGGGTTTGGGGAAGGAAACTTGCACCGAAAGTCACATGAACCCTGGCGGCAGGTGGAGTCGGGGACGATGCGAGCGCAAGATGCGCTCGCGACAGCCGGCGGGACGCCGGCGCTACGCCGGGAGCTGCTGCGACAGAATGCTAGAATGGACCAGGTCAGGCATCGGTCTTACGCGACGTACTCCCGCCAACCCCGCCAGGTCCGGAAGGAAGCAACGGTAACGGGCTCTTGCGTGTGCAGTGAGTCCCCGGTGCCTGACTTATTTTCTTCCAGTTTCTTCTTCCTATTTTCCCTTGCACATCCTCCCGCGCGGCTTGTGACCCTCCCATTACCAAGATTTACATATTGTTTACGACTCTTTGCGCAAGAAACCATTTCTCGAGCATCAATTAGAAGTAGGCTGGGCAGAATCAGAGTCCGGCGCGCGAGAGGATCCCAATGAAGAGTCGCGGTGTCGCTCCCAAGCTTGCTTCGCACGTCACCATCCGCGTATCTGGAGAGTTGTTTCAGGGGCACTTGCCGTATCTGGATCAGCTAGTTCAGTCGGCGGCGGAGTGCCAGTTGTGGCCGCAATTGAATCTGTCGCGCCTGCAGGATCTGGACCGCGCGGCTCTGTGCTACCTGATGGACGGCGAGCATCGCGACTTCAGCATCGAGTCGTGCCCCAGCTTTATCCGCGAATGGATGGACCATGAGAGGGACACAGCTGCGGCTTAAACTCGCCGAGGCTGGTTTGGGCTGCTTAGCGGAAGACGACTTTAACCGCAGAGCACGCCGAGATTTCGACGAGCATGCGGAGGGAATCATCCGAGCCCCTTTCCATGAACCGATAAGGTTAGACATTCTGCTCCCAATCCTTGAAAATACTCAGTTTTCATATTTCAGGGAGCCCTCATTGACTAAAGCGATTCGCGCCAAAATCAGCGCTCTCGGCACCTACCTGCCGCCGCGAGTTCTTACCAACGCAGATCTGGAAAAAATGGTCGACACCTCGAACGAGTGGATCATGGAGCGCGTAGGGATTCGCGAGCGCCACCTTGTCGAGAAGGGCGTGGCCGCGAGCGATTTGGCAGTCGCCGCCGTGAAGAACTTGCTCGAATCGCATCCGTTCGATCTTCAGGAAGTGGAACTGATCGTAGTAGGGACAGTAACGCCCGACATGATGTATCCGTCAACGGCTTGCCTGGTGCAGCATAAGTTGGGCATCGAGAATACGTGGGGGTTCGACGTCTCCGCGGGATGTTCGGGCTTTCTGTACGCCCTGAATACCGGGGTGAAGTTCGTGGAGTCGGGTCAGTATAAGAAGGTGCTGGTGATCGGGGCCGACGTGAATTCGTCGATGACCGACTACACCGACCGGGCAGTGTGCATTATTTTTGGCGACGGAGCGGGCGCGGTTCTGCTGGAGCCGTCGGAGGATGGGGAACTGGGGATTCTCGACCACGTGGCCCAGATTGAGGGCATGGGCGGACAGTATCTGTTCATGCCGGGCGGGGGGAGTCTGAATCCAGCGACCCACGATACGATCGACAAGAAAATGCATTTTATTCATCAGGATGGCAAGAATGTCTTCAAGTATGCGGTGAAGAAGATGGCGGAGATGACCGAGCGCATTCTGGAGAAGAATCACCTGACAGGGAAGGACATCGATTGCTTCATCGCGCATCAGGCCAACCGGCGAATCATTACCGCGACGGCGGATCGTTTGGGGATGCCGTTGGAAAAAGTCATCATCAACATTGATCGTTACGGGAACACCACGGCGGGGACAATTCCGATCGCCATGCGGACGGCGCTGGAAGAAGAAAAGCTGAAAAAGGGCGACCATGTGCTGATTGCGACCGTGGGCGCGGGGTTTACGTCCGGGGCGACGCTGCTGCGCTGGGCGTTTTAGGCGCGGACCTCAAAATCCGACTTCCACCTCCGACCTCCAGACGCGCGGCCTCAACTTCCGGACCTCGAGGTTCGACAGTTAGACATTCTTCTTCCAATCCTTCAGAATACTTGAGCCTTCACCGACAGGAGATCTTGTTGACGAAACCGATTCGCGCCAAAATCAGTGCCCTCGGCACGTACGTGCCGCCACGTGTGCTTACCAACGCCGACCTGGAGAAGATGGTCGACACCAATAACGAATGGATCATGGCCCGGGTCGGGATCCGGGAGCGGCACATTGCGGAGAAGGGTGTGGCGACGAGCGATCTCGCCGTAGAGGCCGCCAAGAAGGCGCTGGCGCAGCGAGGCCTGGCACCCACCGATATCGATGTGATTATTGTCGGGACTGTCACGCCGGATATGTTTTTTCCCTCTACCGCGTGTCTGGTGCAGCACAAGCTGGGTGCGAAGGGGGCATGGGGATTCGATCTCTCCGCAGCCTGCTCGGCCTTTCTGTATTCGGTGCAAGTCGGGGCGCAATTCGTGGCCAGCGGTTCGCATAAGCGGGTGCTGGTGATTGGCGCCGACGTGATGTCCTCGATCATCGACTACGCTGACCGCGCGACCTGCGTGATTTTCGGGGATGGAGCGGGCGCCGCGATCCTGGAACCTGCGGAAGACGATTCGGTCGGGCTCATCGACTACATTCACGAGGTCGACGGATCGGGCTCGGAATTTCTGTATATGCCCGGGGGCGGCAGTTTGAATCCGACCAGCAAAGAGACGATTGCGAACAGGATGCACTACGTTCACCAGGACGGACAGCAGGTCTTCAAGTTTGCGGTCCGAAAGCAGACCGAGTTGTGCCAGAAATTGCTGGAGCGCAATGGACTGAAGGGTTCGGACATCGATGCCTTCATTCCCCATCAGGCGAACTTGCGCATTATCAATGCCACCACGGAACGGCTAGGCTTGCGACCCGATGCCGCCGTCATCAATATCGAACGCTATGGCAATACGACGGCGGGTACGATCCCGCTCGCAATGAATACGGCGCTGGAACAAGGCAAGCTGAAGAAGGGAAGTCTGGTCATGCTGGCCTCGGTGGGCGCGGGATTTACGGTGGGGGCGACGCTGCTGCGATGGGCGTTCTGAAGTCGGAGGTTCCCAGTTCGGAATCGGACCTCCGAGGTCCAAAGGCGATGACGTTCGTAACTCTCGCCAGGTGCATTAGGGTAGCTTGACGTCAAGTGCGCTGCTATCTTTTGACCACGTTCGCCCCACGTAGGGATGCGCGAGCGTGTAAGCGTATGAAGCGCACCGCCATCTTCTGCAGTCTTCTCATCGTTTTGGGTTCGGTCGGACTGGCCGCCCAGCAGGCAGATCCCCGCGAGAGCAAGCTGCTGATTCTTGAGCGCATGTGGAATGAAGCTCAGGTTCACCGGGATTCTTCGGCTTTGGATGCCCTGGTCTCAAGCCGGTTTGTGAACACCGAGTGGGACGGCGAACTCAGCGACAAACAGAAATTTCTTGCCGATATCAAAGATCCGCGATTCAAGCCGACTGCCCTGAACATCCAGGACGTAAAGATGAACTTCTTCGGCGATACTGCGGTGGTGACTGGTGTCTATCACACGCAGGGTTCATACCAGGGCAAGCTGTATGATCACATCGGTCGATTCACAGATACCTGGGTGCTGGACGCAGGAAAGTGGCAGTGCGTGGCCAGCCATACCAGCCTCATTAAAAAGTAGTTTCTTCCGAAAACTTACCTGACGTTGGCGAGCCAGATCCGTTGCGCGCGGCCGCGTCTGCGTTTATCGCTCCATAAAATCTTTTTATGCGGGAAATCCGTGTCCAGAGCGGATTGTGGTGATCTAATTCGCTTATTCGGTTTTAGATCTTGGGTGCCAAGTCGTAGGCCTAGATTGGAATGTTAGCGCTTTCGCTAAGACCTAAGACCTAAGACCCAAGACCCAAGACCGAAGACCCAAGACCCAAGACCAAACCCTATGGACGCTGCTTCCCGACCTCGTACCTGGAAGGTGCTGCTGGCCTTCGCGATTATCTATTTTGTCTGGGGCTCGACCTTCCTCGCGATCCGGGTCGGAGTGCGCGAGGTGCCTCCGTTTCTGCTGGCCGGGATGCGGTTCGTCGTGGCGGGGATCGTTTTATACGTGTGGATGCGAGTTCGTGGCACGCCTTCCCCGACGGCGCGGGAGTGGGGCGCGGCATCGTTGCTGGCCGTCCTGATTTTTGTTCTCGACTACGGCTTGCTGTTTTGGGCAGAACGACGCGTGCCGTCGGGGATCGCAGCGGTCATGATGGCAACGATCCCAGTGTTCATGGCGCTGGGAGAGATTGTTTTCCTGCGTGCGCAACGACTGACTTGGCGACTGGGCCTGTCGCTGTTTGTGGGGATGGCCGGGGTTGTTGTGCTGGTGGGCCACTCGATGGGTCTAGGCGAAACACCAGTGGACACTGCGGGTGCCTGCGCTTTGATCGTCGCGGCCATCAGTTGGTCGGTGGCGGCGTCGCTCAGTCGCAAGATGCCGCTGCCCGCTGCCAAGGCCATGAGTTCGGGAGCGCAAATGCTGGCGGGAGGAGTGTTGCTCACGATTACGGCGGCGGTGCTGGGGGAGTTTCGCGGCTTTCACGCGCAAGCGGTGTCGCGGGGGGCGTGGCTGGCGCTGGCGTATTTGATCGTGGCGGGATCGATTCTTGGATTCACTGCGTATGTCTGGCTGATTCACCACGAATCGCCGACTAAGGTAGGGACGTATGCGTACGTGAATCCAGTGGTCGCGGTGCTGGTGGGATATTTTCTCGGCGGCGAAGCGATCGGGCCGCGGACGGTCGT
Organism: uncultured Acidobacteriaceae bacterium; assembly: GCA_963844525.1. GTDB lineage: Bacteria > Acidobacteriota > Terriglobia > Terriglobales > Acidobacteriaceae > Sulfotelmatobacter. The sequence continues at coordinate 169,506 of CAWJOM010000005.1, forward strand.
GGGGACGGCGCTGGTGCTGCTGAGTGTGGTGGTGATTACGACGGCGACGGGGAAGAAGACTGAAGTAGTGCAAATAACAGAAATGGAACAAGCGGGCAAGTAAGAGCACCCATCGGAGTATATCTTGACATAGATATACATACGTGTATACTTACATGTAGTCTCTCTGGAGGCCAACTATGAATAAGATGTATTCGAAAACTTCGAAGTTGCGCGAGGCGAAATTCAGGGGGCAGAGAGCTCTGGTCGCGGAAGCTCTATCAAATTGCTCGGGTCCAATTACGCTTGAGGCGCTGGCTCCGCTGGTTGACAAGAATGGCAGATACAACTCTCTTCTTAATGAATGGGCAAAGGAGAACGGTGGGGTCAAAGGGAGCATCCGTTACCACCTTAGAGAGTTGGGAAAGCGGGGCATGGTTAAAGTCGAGGACTCCCCCGAATCGATCCGGTCACAGATTGTTGGCTGGGGCAACAGCCAGGCACTGCGAATTCCGCGTGCGATGCTGGATGCGTTGCAGATCCGCGAAGGGGACGAAGTTGAAATGATCGTAGAGAACGGCCGCCTCACCATACGACCCGTCCACCCTAAACTCACACTGGAGGCTCTCGTCGCGGCCATCACTCCAGAAAACTGCCACAAAGAACTTGATTGGGGCAAGCCCGTTGGCAACGAGGCCTGGTAGGCGTGCCCTACATACCAGATGTCGGCCACGTAATTAAGGTCGACTTGGACCCGGTTGCTGGGCACGAGCAGGGCGGTTGGCGCCCCGCGATCGTTTTATCGCCGATTGCTTATAACGGCAAAACCGGTCTGGTTGTGGCAGTTCCTATCACAAACCAGTTAAAGGGATATCCGTTCGAGGTTCGGCTTCCGAGCGACATGAAAACCACCGGCGTTGCGCTGGCGGACCAGATTAAGAATTTGGACTGGCGTGCCCGGCGTGCGAAATACGTTGAAACCGCACCGACGGATGCTCTGAAAGCTATACACGAGCGCCTAATCCTTCTATTGGCAATCGTCCGACCCTAACTTAGGCCAAATCAGGGGTGGGTCATCTTCTCTGGCTTCATCAATTGATCGAATTCCTCGCCGGTCAGATGACCCAACTTTAGGGCCGCCTCACGCAGGCTGCTGTGGTCGACGTGGGCTCTATGCGCGATTTGCGCCGCTTTGTCATATCCCACTTTTGGCGCGAGCGCGGTGACCAGCATCAGAGAGTTTTTCACGTACCAGTCCACTTTGGCGCGGTCGACTTCAATGCCGTTGAGCATGTATTCGACATAGCCATGGCAGGCGTCGGTGATGAGTGTGACCGAGTGCAGGAAGTTGTAAATGATCACGGGCTTGTAGACGTTGAGCTCGAAGTTGCCTTGCGATCCGGCAAATCCGACGGCGGCGGTAGCGCCGTGTACCTGGACGCAGACCATGGTCATGGCTTCGCACTGCGTAGGATTCACTTTGCCCGGCATGATGGACGATCCCGGTTCGTTCTCGGGGATCGACAGCTCTCCCAGGCCGCAACGCGGGCCGGAAGCGAGCCAGCGGATGTCGTTGGAAATCTTCATCAGCGAGGCGGCTAATGTCTCCATCGCGCCTTGCGCAAAGACGATTTCGTCGTGCGCCGAGAGCGCTGCGAACTTGTTGCCGTGGGAGCGGAAGGGAAGTCCGGTGAGTTCGGCAATCTTCTTTGCGGCGCGCTCAGCGAATTCGGGATGCGTGTTTAGTCCCGTACCGACAGCGGTGCCGCCGATCGCGAGATCGTGGAGGCCGTCCAGTACTTGTTCCAGGCGATGGATGTCGCGTTCGAGCAGGCTTGCCCAGCCCCCGAATTCCTGGCCTACGGTGAGCGGCACAGCATCCTGCAGGTGGGTGCGGCCGATCTTGACGACACTGTCGAATTCTTTTGCCTTGGCGGCGATCGCGTGGTGCACGGTCTTGATCGCTGGAATCAGCGCATTCTTTACCCGATCAGCGGCCGCTATGTGCATGGCTGCGGGAAACGTGTCGTTCGAGGATTGCGACATATTGACGTCGTCGTTAGGATGGATGGGCTTCTTCGACCCCAGTTCTCCTCCGGCGATTTCGATGGCGCGATTGGAGATGACTTCGTTCACGTTCATGTTGGTCTGGGTGCCGCTGCCGGTTTGCCATATGCGGAGGGGAAACTGGTCGTTGAGCTTGCCGGCGATGACTTCGTCGGCGGCCTGCGCGATGAGCTTCGCTTTGTCGGCGGGAAGCTTGCCGAGATCCTGATTCACGAGCGCGCACGCCTTCTTGAGGATGGCGAAGGCGCGGATTAATTCCGGCGGCATGGTGTCGCGGCCGATGTTGAAGTGCAGCAGCGAACGCTGGGTCTGCGCGCCCCAGTACACATTCGAGGGGACCTCGATCTTTCCCATGCTGTCGGATTCGGTGCGGGTCTTTCCTTGGGACGGCGTGGAGGACTCGGTAAGAGTAGACATGACGACTCCTGAATGCGAGCGGAAGGATGAATGCAACCCGAGATTATAGCGCGGAGGCGCCGGCCGAACCGGTGAGGATCGAGACTGGAAACTCTGGATCATCGACTGCGAAAGTTGCATTGCCATGCGTTTCCTGAATGCGCTTACTGTTTGACGTTAAACGTTGCACGGAATACACTTTCCCTGGTGATCAGGTCTTTTCGCTCCGCCGAGACCGAACGGCTTCACCGTCGGCAGCGCATTCGACGCTTTCAGTCTGTGGAGTCCACTGCCCGCCGCAACATTCGGCAGTTGGATAGCGCCACGGAACTACGCGACCTGGCAGCACCTCCTGGGAATCGTCTGGAAGCACTCCACGGCGACAGGAAAGGACAACACAGTATTCGCATCAACGACCAATGGCGTGTCTGCTTTCTGTGGCTGGAAGGGAATGCTTACGACGTTGAGATCGTCGACTATCACTAGGACCAGTTATGCCTAAGACTCAAAAGCTTCTTCCTCCGATCCATCCGGGCGAGATCCTGCGCGTCGAGTTCATGGAACCCTTGGGACTCAGCATGAATCGTCTGGCGCTCGATTTGCGCGTTCCGGTTACGCGAATTGCAGAGATTGTGCACGAACGCCGTGGTGTTACACCCCATACCGCGTTGAGGCTTGCCCGGTACTTCAATACCAGCCCGGGTTTTTGGCTGAATCTTCAATCTGCTTATGATCTTGAGGTGGCGCAAGACAAGTTCTCGCGCGTGATCGAACGCGAAGTTCGCCCGTCGCCTCTGGCTGCCGCGAACTCTTCATCCTGAAGTCTCGCCGCGGGCGAGACGCCCACGGGACAGCCGGCAAAGCTTGCCCTGAGCGCGGTCGAAGGGATGTCGGCGTTACATTGCATGCTAGAATCAACGGTTTCCGAGTTGCGTTCGTGTCTTCGTCGCCGACCGGCTTCCGCACTGAGTTCCATGCCTGAATTTCTTGCCGCCGTAGAACTCGATACCCTTGCTAAGACCAAGGCCAAGGCTCGTCCTGAGATGAACACCGACGTTCTGGTCATCGGGGCCGGCCCTACCGGTTTGGCGTGTGCAATCGATGCGCAGAAGATCGGGCTCAAAGTCGTCGTCCTCGACAAAGGATGCCTGGTGAACTCGCTGTTCCACTATCCGGCGAACATGTCGTTCTTTACTACGCCCGAACTGCTCGAGATTGGCGAGATTCCGTTCACGACGGCGCTGCAGAAACCCACGCGAGAGGAAGCGCTCGAGTATTACCGCAAGGTGGCCGAACACTACCGGCTCGATGTCCGGCAATACGAGTGGGTGAAGACGGTCATGGGCGACGATGGAAACTTCAGCATCACCGCGACCGACCGCGCGGGCCGGCCGCATGATTACAAGACGAAGAAGGTTATCGTATCGACGGGATACTACGATCTGGCGAACCAGCTCAGCATTACCGGCGAAGATCTGCCGAAGGTATCGCATTATTATGGCGAGCCGCATCCTTATTACGATACGGATGTGCTGGTGATCGGCGGCAAGAATTCCGCGGCGATTGCGGCACTTGATTTGTGGCGACACGGAGCACGCGTGACGCTGGTCCACCGCGACGCGCAGCTTCATCATCACGTGAAGTACTGGATCAAGCCCGACATTGAGAACCGCATCAAGAACGGGGAGATCGAGGCGCACTTCAACAGCTCGGTACAGGAAATCGGCATCGACCATGTGGTTCTGAACACGCCGCGCGGGCCGATGCGGTTGAAGAATGATTTCGTGCTGGCGCTGATTGGCTACCATCCCGACTACGATTTTCTGCGTAGCATGGGCATCGAGTTGTCGGAGCAACAGTGCCGTCCGGTGTGTGATCCGATCACGCTCGAAAGCAACGTAAAGGGAATCTATGTCGCAGGCGTCATCGTCGCGGGATCGCGCACGAATGAGATCTTCATCGAAAACGGACGCTTTCACGGCAAGCAGATCGCCGACGATCTGAAGCGCAAGTTAAGGCCGTAACACCTGGCCGATAGCCACAGCCGTTCCCACCCTGTAGATTAGGCACTCACGCAATGGATCCCCAACCAGAGCGCGTCGCATCGTCAATCACCGTTGCGTCCTATGTGCGGCTGCTGCGTGGAAATCGAAATTTCCGGCGCTTGTGGATGGCGCAGATCGTCAGCGAGATCGGCGACTGGTTCTACACGCTCTCGATTTACACGTTGCTGTTGCAGTTGACGGGGCATGCCGGGTCGGTGGCTCTGGCTCTGATGCTGCAGGTGCTGCCGCAGACTTTTGCTGGTCCGACGGCGGGTGTGGTGAATGACAGGCTGAAGCGCAAGCACGTCATGATCGCGGCCGACCTGATTCGTTTTATTGTCGTGATGGCGATGTTGTTTGTGCGCTCGCGGTCGACAGTATGGCTGGTGTATCCGTTGCTGCTGGCGGAAACCACGATGGCAGCGTTTTTCGAACCGGCGCGCAGTGCGGTGATTCCCAACATCGCGGCGGAAACTGATGTACTGGTCGCCAACACGCTCTCGTCGGCGACCTGGTCAGTGAACCTGTTGATTGGAGCTGCCGTCGGCGGAGTTGTCGCCGCGTTCTTCGGGCGCGACACGGTTTTTATTCTCAACGCGCTTTCCTTCCTGACTTCGGCATTCCTGATCGGAGGAATGCGTTTTAACGAGCCGCATGCTGACTCGGCGATGCCGTTGCGGCCGCGCGATCTCGTCGACTTCTCGCCAGTGCTAGAAGGAATTCGCTACATCCGGAGCCATCCGACATTGTTGCCGGCGGTTTTTGCCAAAGCCGGAGAACTCATGGTGGGGCCGAGCTGGGTGATTTTTACAGTGATGGGAGCGCGCGAATTTGCCGTACACGGCCACGGCATCAATGCCGCGGGCGGAGCCATGCTCGGAATGAGCATTCTGCTGGGCGGGCGCGGCCTGGGTGCCATGGTGGGCCCGCTGGTGGCCGCTCGCTGGGCAGGGGAGAGCGACCATCGTCTTCGCCTTGGGATCCTGTTCGGATATCTCACCATTGCATGTGGGTACTGCGTTCTGGGCGCGAGTCGCAGCGTGTGGATGGCCGCGGCTTGTGCCATGCTCGCGCACATGGGAGGCTCAACGGTCTGGGTATTTTCGACGACGCTGCTGCAGCTTCACACCGAAGACCGCTTTCGCGGGCGCGTGTTTGCCGCTGACCTGGGCTTGGGGAGTTTGACGTTCGCTGTGACTGCATATCTGGCGGGCCGTTTCCTTGACGTTGGGATTTCCGCGCGTGCGGTCGCGACCGGTACCGGAGCGCTGATGCTGGTTCCGGCGGCGATTCTGGCATGGGCTCTCCATGTCGGCCGGTCGAGGAATACTGCCGAAGTTTCAGGATTGCCCTGAGTGGTCTTGTCTCCTAACGCCAGGAACGGATTTGTCAAAGAGCTGCGGAAAGAATGCGAAGCGGCCTCGCGCGGAATGGCAAGAGCCAAGGACTCGATCCCTCGGCACCGCCGGTCCGGCTCAGTGCGCGTGGCCTATTCGCCGTGCAGGCGGTCGATCTTCGCCGCCATGATGAAGTCGCTTTCGGTCAAGCCGTCGATTTTGTGCGTCCACAGCGTGATTTCGGCTTTGCCCCAGGCCAGCAGGATGTCGGGATGATGGCCCTGTTCCTCGGCCAGCGCTCCCACGCGATTCACGAAATCGAGAGCCTGCTTGAAATCGGGGAATTTGAACTCGCGGTGGATGTGATGATCCTTCGTTACGGTCCAGCGCGGCACAGCCTGCCTCAGTTCCTCGAGTTCGCCTCCCTTAAGTGGTGGCACGCCGCCGCGGCACGGCACGCATTTCTTGTCGGCAAGTTGCTCGGTCATAATGGTCTCCCAAGAAAGTCTAACTCGCTTGAACAGGCAACACTGCTTCGGGCGCGGCGGATGGCGTCCCGAAATATCTCTTCAGCCACAGCAGGTAGCCGAAGAAAAATACCATCGATAACAGGCTCCACCACAACAGGATGTGACCGCGAAACATCGGGCTCGAGTTGAGCATCTGTAGTTGCGCATCCGACATGCCCATCTTCGAGTAGGCCTGCATCATGTCGGCGCGGGCGTAAGTAATCGCCATCGAAAGCAGGCGGATGGGCGCCGTGATCGCCGCGATCCACCAGCCGTAGGGCTGCAGACGGAAGAGCGCGACGGCTACATACACGTCGACTGCGGCTACCACGAAAAAGCAGAGTGCACCCGCGACTCCGGTGAGGTACCGGCCGAAGAAGGGAAACATCGGCATGGTGAGGCCGACCTGCAAAAGGTACAGTGCACCGGTGAAGAGTACGACGCTGGCACCGAGCACCGGCAGAGGCGTCCGGTCAGTCCAGCGCTCGACGGGGTCCCGGCGGCGGCAGGTCTCAGCCACGTCCGCGCGGCCATAGAAGATGACAAATGCAATCGGAACCAGGATCAGAAAGAATGCAACACAAACGATGATGAGCGTGAGCAGGACCGCCATGATTCCGGCGGACATTTCCGCGGACGGCGCGTTGGGTCCGCTCTGTTTCATCTGGCTGAGCGCGCCCCTCGTCGCGACCGGAAGAACCGCCGTCAGCATTACAGTGACGAGCAAGCCCATGATGAGCCAGTACCACGAAGCGACGAGCGTGAGAGCGCGCGCCCACCGCTTCATTTGGATCGATCCGACACCCAGAGTCAGCAGGGCGACCGCAATGAATCCGTAGGTGGCGACTCCCGAGAGAAACTGTCCGGGTCGCATGCTGCCGCCGGGCGCAAGACGCGACAGGAAGGCTCCCAGGGCGACTAGGGGCACCATGAGCGCGGCTAGCAATCCGAGGATGATCTGGAACACGCCGAAGACCACGAGCCCAGAGCCTCGGTCGGTGTATGCGGCGACCTCCGGAACCGGGAGAGTGGGAACCGCCGGAGCGGAAGCCAAGCGATCGGCCGGAAGGGGAGCAACCGGTAAGACGATGGGCGCTGCTTCCGGAAGTGGCTCGGGCAGGGATTCGGGCGCTGATGTGGGATCTGGCGGCAGTTCGGTTTCCACGAAACCTCCAGGTGAAGCACAATCTTAGCAGGCCGAGTGAGATGAAAGACGAATGAATCCGATGCGCGGAAGCGCACACGAGAGACGCCCTTTGATTCCGTTCGATACAATGTTCGTCTGCTTTCATCCCGGTTCTGGAACTGAATCCGGCGACCATGATGCCTGGAGGCATCGCCGTGGACGCCGACGGCTGAACTGTCTATGGCCTTTGAGCCTCAGACAGAGGTGGCGAATCACGCGGGCAGAAAGGAAATTCACGTGGTCGTGCTGGTGATCGGTGGAGCTGGATATATCGGAAGCCATGCTGCCCGGGCCCTGAAGCGGGCGGGGCACGAGGTCATCATTTTCGACAATCTCAGCACCGGCTATGAACGTTTGGCGGCGGGCTTTGAACTGGTGAAAGGCGACATACTCGACTCGGCCGCATTGGCGCGAGTGCTGCCGCGGGCAGATGCCATTATGCATTTCGCGGCCCATGCTTATGTCGGCGAGTCGGTCACGAATCCGAAAAAGTATTTTCACAACAATGTCGAGGGCGGACTCTCGCTACTGAACGCGGCGCTCGATGCGGGCGTGAAGAAAGTCATCTTCTCTTCGACCTGTGCGGTCTATGGAGAACCGGAGAAGGTCCCGATTGAAGAGAATATTCCTCGCCAGCCGGTGAATCCTTATGGCGTGACGAAGTTGTTTTTCGAGCAGGCGCTGGAAGCGTATGACCGGGCTTATGGATTTCGCTTTGCCAGCCTGCGCTACTTTAACGCTGCCGGGGCGGATGAGAGCGGCGAGATCGGCGAATTGCACGAGCCCGAAACACATTTGATTCCTCTGGCGCTGCGCGCGGCCGCGGGCCTTGGTCCCGAGCTGCAAATATTTGGTTCGGATTATCCGACGCCGGATGGCACGTGCGTGCGGGATTATATCCACGTGAACGATCTGGCGAGCGCGCATTTGAAAGCGCTCGACCATCTGGCCGCCGGGAACAAGAGCCTTGCCGCCAATCTGGGGACGGGGGTTGGCGCGTCGGTGCAGGAAGTCATTTCCACCGTTGAGGAAGTGACCGGGAAGAGCGTACCGCACAGGACGGTACCGCGGCGTCCGGGAGATCCTCCGGAACTGGTGGCGAATCCGGCAAAGGCGCAGGCTTTGCTGCAATGGAAGGCGACGCGCGGACTGCGGGAGACGGTCGCGACTGCGTGGAATTGGATGGAGCGGCAGCGCGAGAGCGTAGTGAGATAAGAGCTTTTCACCACAGAGGACACAGAGGACTCAGAGGGAAACCGTGGAGCCGACAGCCTCTGTGTCCTCTGTGGTGAAGGATTTGTTTCGATCTGGAATCTGAGGAAATCATGGGAAATGATCTGGCGGGGAAGAAAATCGCGTTTCTGGGCGCGGGCAAGATGGGCGGCATCATTCTGCAGGCATTGTTGAAGAATGGGTTGCTCACCGCGAAGTCCACATGCGCGACAGTGGCGCACGAGGAGCGCGCCAAGGCTTTGGCGGCGAAATTGAAAGTAAAAGTTGGCACCAACAATGTTAAGGCCGTGAAGGACGCCGACATTATTGTGATTGGAGTAAAGCCGCAGGTGGTCGAGGAGGTCGTGCGCGAGATCAGCGGCCATGTGACTCCGAAGCAGTTGATTGTTTCGGTGGCGGCGTCGGTGCCGACTTCCATGATCGAGAAGAATCTGCCGGCGAATGTTCCGGTGATCCGCGCGATGCCCAACACGCCGTGCCAGCTTGGCGCCGGTATGACTGCGATCTGTAAGGGCAAGCACGCCAGCGCCGATGATGTGGCGATGACTTGCCACATGTTTGACGTGGTAGGACGCACAGTTGTGGTCGATGAGAAGCACATGGATGCCGTCACCGCACTTTCTGCGAGCGGCCCGGCGTACATCTACATCATTCTTGAGTCGCTGGCCGAGGCAGGAGTGAAAGTGGGTCTGCCGCGGGATATCGCGACGCTCCTCGCTGCGCAGACCACTCTGGGTGCCGCGCGTGTGGTGCTTGAGACCGGCGACCATCCGGCATTGCTCAAAGATGCGGTCACGACACCTGCCGGATGCACGATCGACGCCATCATGGAGCTCGAAGAAGGGAAGCTACGCGTTACGCTCATCAAAGCGGTGGTGAAGGCGGCGCAGCGCGCGAAGGAGCTGGCGTACGGATAGAGGTTCCGACAGCCTTACTCATCCGGAGCAGTGGGGAGTGGCGGACTTTCCGGGTCTCCTCGGCTGAACAACTCGAGCTTTTTCCAGTGCTGATGAACTTGAACGCGCCTGGCCCCTTGCTGTGCGAGTTCTGTGGTTAAATCTTCCTCCATGAAGCTGCTGATTGTCGTGCATAACCAGCTAGAGCTGTGGAATGTGCCGGCGTGGTTCGTCGAACGCTTGTCGCAGGAGTTCCCGCAGCTGGAGATTGCCCAGCACACAACTTCGACGGGATCGAAGACGTTCTCCGTGAGGTGGAGATCCTGTTCGCGGTGTCGTTGCGGCCGGAGCAATTTGCGGCGATGGGGAGGCTGCGCTGGATTCACGCGCCCACAGCGGCCGTCAATCAGCTGATGTTTGCGGAGTTGGCCAACAGCGACGTGGTGGTTACGAATTCACGAGAGGTCCACGGTCCAGCGGTCGCCGAACACGTGATGGCGCTGATATTTGCTCTGGCACGCAAGATACCGCAGGCGGCGGCATTTCAGCAGAGACGTATATGGGGCCAGGAATCGATCTGGAACGACGGGGGGCATCCGCGCGAGATTGCGGGTGCCACGCTGGGTCTCATTGGCATAGGAAGCATCGGACGCCGGGTGGCGCAGATGGCGTCGGCCCTGGGGATGCGTGTGATCGCCACGCGCGAGCATGTGGAGAAAGGAAATCCTGAGGGGATTCAGGAGGTTTTCGCACCGCCGGCGATCGACGAGATGCTTCGGCAGTCGGATTACGTCGTGCTGGCGGCGCCTCTGATTCCTTCCACGACGCATCTCATGAATGCTGATCGCCTTGCCGCAATGAAGCCCAAAGCCTGCTTGATTAATGTTGGTCGCGGAGCGCAGGTCGACGAGGCCGCCCTGGTCGAGGCCTTGCGCGCGCGGCGCATTGCCGGAGCGGCACTCGACGTGTTCGAGAGCGAACCCCTTCCTACAGAGTCGCCGCTCTGGGGCATCGAGAACCTGCTGATCACGCCGCACATCGCGAGCCAAACCGAAAAAGTGTGGCGCCGGCAGTACGACATATTTTCCGACAATCTTCGGCTGTACTTGCAGCGCCAGCCGCTGCGTTTCGTGGTGGATAAGCAGAAGGGATATTGAGCGTTCGGCTTCGTGCTACAGTTTTCAAGGACGCGATTGATCCGGTTATTTTTGCTCTGACACTCGTTCGAAACGAATTCCATGGAACAAAGCCTCATCCTTATTCAATTTACTGTTCAAGCTGGGCGTGGCTGCGGCTGTGTCCAGCAGTTTGGTGCGTTCCAAGGAATTCAAGCGCCTCTTGTTTCGGGAAGAACGCACTTTCCGGCAGAAGGTGTACCTCGTGCTTTGGTTCGGGCTGCCGATCATGGTGGGAGTTTGGATCCGAATCTCGTCCAAGAGCTTTCAGGCCGGTGACATGAGTTTTGAGACCGCGCTTCTGCTGGGGGTGATCGGCGGGCGCTGGGCAGGATCGCTGGGCGGCGTGCTCATGGGCATACCTGCGCTGCTTCACGGCGAGTGGGCTGCGATGCCGTTCGACGTGCTTTCCGGCTTTCTCGCCGGCCAGTTACGTATCATGGGCGATCGATAAGGATGACATCTGGTCCTTCTCGCCGTTCATCGATGAAGGCATCTTTCGCATTATTCGGCGCAATCTGCCGCGTCCCCGCCTGTTCGAATGGCAGATCATGTTTTTCTGGACGGTGATTGCTCTGCGGTTCGTACAAACAGAGTTGGTGCAGCATTTCCCGCAATTCTATTTTCAGCATCGAGAGTCCCGGAAGCTATTGGGTCTACAGCGCGATTTATGCGACGGCCGTCACGGCGGTTGGTATCGAGCTGAAGATCTTCAACAGCGTGCGCATACAGATCAAGCTGGAAGAGCAGGAACGCCTTCTGCTGCACGCGCGCATGGAAGCGCTGCAGAACCAGATCAATCCTCACTTTTTGTTCAACACCTTGAACTCAATATCGTCGCTGGTGCGCTTCGACCCGGACATGGCTCGGGACGTGATCTTCAAGCTGGCGACGATCTTGCGGCGGCTGCTGAACAGCAGCGAAGCCTTTGCGCCTCTGCGGGAAGAGTTCGAGTTCATCGACAACTATCTCGATATTGAGGTGGTGCGCTTCGGGCGGGACAAACTGCGGGTGGTGAAGGAACTTGATCCAGCTTCGCTCGACGTCGTCGTGCCCTGCATGCTGCTGCAGCCGCTGGTCGAGAACTCCATCAAGCATGGACTCGGCCCGAAGGTTGAAGGAGGCAGCATCTACCTGCGCAGCCGCGTAACCGATTCCCGGCTGATTATCGAAGTTGAGGACGACGGAGTAGGCATGGGTGGTGCGCAACTGGAAGAGAGCAGCAGTTGGTCCGGGATGGGCATCGGCATGGCGAATATTTCCGAGCGGCTGCAGGTTTTGTATGGCGATACGGCGCGGCATGACCATTGACAGTCACGAAGGGAAGGGAACGCTGGTTCGAATCCGGTTACCGCTGGTCGAAGCGGCGAGTTCGGTGCCGGAAGGCTTTTATGCCGAGCGTTCGAGCACGCGCCGGTAAAAATCCTCGTACTGCTTCACAATTTTGGTGGAACAGAAACGATCCATGGCGGCCGCCCGAGCCTGCTTCCCCATTTCCCGCAGCAGATGGTCGTTGCTGAGCAATTCGATGGCGTAACCCGCCATAGTGTCGACGTCGCCAACGTCAGCCAGGTAGCCGCTTTTGCCGTGTTCGATCACTTCGGGCACGCCGCCCGCTCTGGTGGAGATGGGAACCACTTCGCACGCCATCGCCTCAAGAGCTGCGAGTCCGAACGATTCCAGCTCGCTCGGAATCAGCATGATGTCGGCGATCGATAGTTTCTCCTCGATCTGATCCTGCTTGCCGAGAAACAGGACGTCGCCATGAATGCCCTTCTGCACCGCCAGCCACTCCGCGACGGAACGATCCGGACCGTCCCCGATCAACAGCAGCTTCGACGGAATCTTCTTGTGTACGCGATCGAAAATCTCGATCACGTCGGTGAGTCGCTTGACCGGACGAAAGTTTGAAAGGTGTACCAGCACGCGCTCGCCGTTGGGCGCGTACTCCGCCCGAACTTGGGCGAACGTCTCGGGGTTGCGGCGGTAGACGTCGCAATTGACCGAGTTGTAAATGACTTCAATGCTGTTCTTCACGTCGAACACACGTTGCGTGCGGTCCTTGAGGTAATTCGAAATCGCGGTCACGCCATCGCTCTGTTCAATCGAGTAACGCGTGATGGACAGGTAAGAGCGGTCGAGGCCAACCAGCGTAATGTCGGTTCCGTGCAGCGTCGTGACGAACGGCAGGCGCTGTTTCCGGGGGCCCGCGGCGAGCATCTGCCGCGCGAGCATTGCACTCACCGAATGCGGGATCGCGTAGTGCACATGCAACAGGTCAAGGTCATAGAGTTGCGCGACCTCGGCCATACGGGTGGCCAGCGCCAAATCATAGGGAGGATAGTCAAACAACGGGTAGCGGGAAACCTCCACTTCGTGAAAGTGGATGTTCGGTTCCTCGCCGCGCAGCCGGATCGGTTGCGCGTATGAGATGAAATGGATTTCGTGCCCGCGCTGGGCCAGTTCCAGACCGAGTTCCGTGGCGACAACTCCACTACCGCCGTATGTCGGATAACAGGTGATTCCGATCTTCATGTGCGAGGGCCGCTTTCTCGTGCTCCTGCCATTCGATGGCTGGAATGGGTAGTGGTTGCAGATTTTACACGAGTGGCGTTACAGGTAAACACGAGGAGCAGGCGCTATTGGCCTTCTTTACTGGCGAACGACATCCCGGGGTCGAGCTTGTCCAGATGCGCCTGGAACCTCTTCTTCGAATCTTCGGGTAAGCCTGTGAATTCGATGCCCATTCCAACGCCGGGATCGCGGGTGCGAACCACCGCGGTGGGAGTGATGCGTTCCTGCTCGATCCACAGGTCCACGCGAAGCGCGGTACCGACGGCGAGCGGCATGACCGTCTCTACATAACAGCCGTTTCCGCTGATGTCCGTGGCATTCACGCGCAGCGGAGTATTCACGCGCTCGTCGCGTAGTTCCAGAGGATAAGAGATTTTGTGTCGCGCGAATTTCCGGCGATTGTCCTGGCGCTGCTGAGTCCGTTCTTCCTCCAGCATATCTTTTGGAAGAGCGGCCGCCCACGGACAATCCTGATCGAGCACGAGTTGAACTCCGACCTGCGTTTTCTTCAGCGCTCCCGCATCCACAACCCATACCACTTTGCAGCGCGCTTTTCTGGCTTCATACTGGACGCCGATGACGTCGCCCACTTTGAGTTCAGGTTCAATGCCGTAGAGGCAGGCGCCCGTGGCGCTGATATTCTGCGCCATGGCATTCTGGAAAAACGGTTGATTGTTGGAGCCCATACCCCACACTCGGACTTTCAAGTCCAGGGTGGCGCGCGGCGCTGATCCTTGGGCCGACATGAGCGAAACTCCTCCCAACAAAAACTCACGCAAAGCGGCTATCTGCCCCAATGATACTACTTGCCATGAAATCAGTAGGTTACCAGAGTACCCGAATCCCATCCGTCCTGTGGGGGCGGAGGCATCCGGGAAGCCTTCGCAGATCAAACCGTTCATGGTTGGAACTTAGCGGGAGCCGGGTTCGCCGACAAATCGCGATACGAGATCAGCTCGATCCCCTGCTCGGCCAGTACATTGCGGGCCGCCGGCAGGGTCAGAACACGAAGCTCGGTTTCCCGTGACTCTCGTAACCGGGTCTTGCCCTGCTGGAGGTCGGCATCGTTGTAGCCGGGATGACAGACGAATTCCCACGTCCCTTCAGGGATGCTGCGAGCGATCGCGTAGAACAGCGTTTCATCCAGAGCGCCTGTGACTACGATTCCCAGCGTTCCGTCGGGCGTAGTGAAGCCTTCCCGATCCACGGCCTCGCGGAACTTACCCGCGAACGCACCCAGAATTCGAACCTCGACATGGCGCGTCCAGAGATTGGGGCGGGTCAAGAGATGGTTCGACCGCAGGGGAAGGCGCGGGCCAAACGGGTTGCGCACGGCGCGAACTCCGCAATCCGCCGCCGCTCGTAACAGAGGGCGCAGAATCCTGGGGAACAGGTGGGTGTGTTTGTGGGTGTCGATGTGAGAAACAGCAATGCCGGCGGATTGAATCTTTCGAATCTGTGCTGTGGTTTCTGCAGTAATTTCGTCGGCGCTCATATCGCCGGCGATGGCGCGCGCTGCAAATGTCACCATGCCATCGCGGAAATGTATCGATGATGTAAGAGAGGGAAGTTGCGCTGCTGGCAGAATCGGATCGCCGTCGGTAAGCACCACATGGCAGCCCACGCTTAGCCTGGGGACCGTCGTTGCGAGTCGCGCCGCTTCGGCGAACGCCGCGCCGTTGGCCATCAGAGTCGAAGAGGTCACCACGCCGCGCGAATGAGCCTCAACGATCGCGCGGTTCACGCCCGCAGTGTAGCCAAAATCGTCCGCGTTGACGATCAACCGCCGCACGCAGCCAGTCTAGCAGGCAGCCAGGGCAGCGAAGGTGACAGTGGGCCGTGAGCCGCAGCCAATTGACTTGATCAATTGAGTCCAAGCGATGAACGCACGCCTCGTTTGACCGCTGTTTCGTGGTCCCGTACACTCGATGAAGGCGCGGTCCGCGCGGATGATCCTCATTCGAGTTCCGACCTTCGCGGCTGTCTGGCCGCGCGAAAGTACGAGGGGCGGTTAGCTCAGCTGGTTAGAGCGCCTGCCTTACAAGCAGGAGGTCGCAGGTTCGAGTCCTGCACTGCCCACCATAATAATCAGTAACTCACAGCGCATTCGACAATCAGCAGGATGCGCTGTTTTACCCCTCGTTTTACTTTCTGAAAAATCTTGGGTTCAGAGTGCTTTAATCGTCAATGCATTATGAGAGAGCGGCCTCGTAGATATCTAGTCGAGGACCGTTGGGCGGCAGAAGGAAGCTAGGAAAAGCTACGAAAGAATGGCACTGTACCTTGAGGGAAAGACTCCGTTAAGCGCGATGTTCTTTCCCCCAAGGAGGCAACTTTATGAGTCGCGACATCCAGTATATCGGCATGGACGTGCACAAGGAAGCTACCGTGATCGCCGTGCTGATCGACAGTGGCAAGCTGGTGATGGAGTCGATCGTGGAAACCAAAGCCAGCAGTATTCTGCAATTCATCCACGGTCTGCGGGGCGAGTTGCATGTGACCTGGGAAGAAGGGACCTGGGCGGCTTGGCTGTAGGATCTGCTGCAACCCCAGGTGACGCGAGTGCTGGTCTGCGATCCGCGGCGCAATGCCTTATTAAAGGAAGGCAACAAAAGCGACAAGATCGATGCGCGCAAGCTGGCCGACTTGTTACGCACGGGGATGTTGCGGCCGGTCTATCACGGGGAACACGGACTGCGGACGCTGCGCGAGCTGGGACGCAGTTATCAGACCATCGGCCAAGATCTGAATCGAGTGATGAATCGGATCAAAGCTCTGTATCGCGCCTGGAGCATCCCTTGTGCGGGCACCCGGGTGTATGCTCCGCGTTATCGCGAGGAATGGTTAGGCAAGATCGAGCATGCCGGCGTGCGCCGGCGAGCCGAGCTGCTGTACCGACAGTTGGATGGATTGCAGGAGTTACGACGAACCCTGCGTCCCGAGTTATTGGCGGAGAGCGGGAAACATAAGGCCTCGAAACTGCTGCGTCAGATTCCCTGCATCGGTCCGATTCGAGCCGCCCGCTTAATCGCGTTGATGCAAACGCCACACCGGTTCCGGAGCAAGCGACAACTCTGGACTTACAGTGGACTCGGCATTGAAACACGCGACAGTGCGCAATACCGCTTTGTCGGCGGACAACTGCAACATGCAAAAAAACCGCAGCAGATTCGGGGTCTGAATCAGAATCACAACCATGAGATGAAAGAGATCTTTAAAGGAGCCGCGACCCGAGCCAGCTGTGGGGCGGGTCCGTTGCGTGAGTTCTACGTGGCGTTGCTGGACAAAGGGATGAAGCCGGAGATGGCGCGTCTGACCTTAGCACGAAAGATCGCGGCCATTGCTTTGACACTTGGGAAGAAGGAGGAACGTTTCGACGCCGAACAACTGAAGCCACAAGCAGCTTGAGCGTTGCACAGAACGCAGGTGGCCTCCCAGGTTTCACGCCTCGGTGGTGACTCATCCGTTCTGGCGATGCTCGGGTTCGAGGGAGAGTATCCATGCGCTCATTAGGCGTTCGGGTGCTGGAATCAGCACCCAGTCTCCAGGTCAATCCTATGCCCCCTCGGATAACCCAAAAAAGCCATAGGCCTCGAGCCTCCCATAGGATGATGGTTGGCACTTAAGCCAACGGTTGGCTTGCACAGCTTCGCAACGAATGGTGTCGGGACCGCTGCATGAAACCACTCAAGGGAGATCAGCAACTGCGATCCGTATCCCTGTACTCTGGGTGCGCTCCAGGCGTTAGAACCAAAATCCTCTCCACGAAGAAGAAGGGCCTCGATGCAAGCAACGATCGAGGTCTCACGGAGAGAAGTGGAGAAGTGTTTTTGCTTGACATCCTCTCTCATAGGATGAGCGTAATGGTGATTTCTTCAACTATCATCGAGCACAGGCGCATATGACGAAAAGAGAAGACATCCAGCAGCGAAAACTAGAGGGCTTAGAGTCGCAGTTTCGTTCGCTCTTACCTCGTGTGCTCAAGGAGTGTGCGTTAGGGCGTTGGGGTTTGTTCGGTCAAAATGACGGCGCCGACGGTAGCAAGTATCTTTTCTGGTCTGAGGCCGAACAGTTGAAGAGTATGGCGGCTGAAATCCGGTCGATTCGGCAAGGTTTCGGAGAGTCGAACCCGGACGTTGAACGCTTCCTGCACCACTGTTCGCTGCGTGGCTCCAACCTGCCCGGAGAACCAAGACTGGCGCAATCGCTGCTGGATGAACTTGAATCTGGCTCCTCTGCGGCGTCCTAGCCGTTCTCAACGAGCGTAATGGCCTGGTTACGACAGGTAATCTCGAATGGTGAAATCATTGCCCTCAATCCCACCATAACGCTATCCTTTGCGTTATGAATCCGACGATGCTCAGAGGTGTTCTCGTCATCTTCACGATCACGTTTGGCGCGGTTGTTTGTTGTTCCGCACAAACAGACGATCATTCCCACTGTTTTCAGGTTCGCGTGACGAAGGACGGCAAATCGATTCAGGGTCCTATGGCGGTCACCTTCCTCGACAAAACTGCCAAGCTAAACGTCGATACTCACGATGGGCGCTTCTGTGTTCCGAAAGAGATGGTTAATGAAGAACTTCTCGATTTTACGTTCATAGTGGCTCAGGAGAGGCTCTATTTTCCCGGCGTTTCAACGTTCCGATTCGACGCAGATTGGGATGTTGCCTATGGCAGAGATGCACGTTTGGCAAGTTCTCCGAAGTCCGTAGATCGCAAGAAGGCTTGCTCTGTAATCATCCGTCAGGGTGAGCCGGAAACTGGAATGATAGTTTCACCTTGTAGAGTCCCACTGAGTACGCCACTCCATCCATAGTGGGGGTGAATCGTAGTTCAACCTCCAACCGCAGGTCCTCAGTCAGTTGGTGAAACATCTCCATTACACTCATCCTATGAGAGAGGATGTCAAGCAAAAACACTTCTCCACTTCTCTCCGTGAGACCTCGATCGTTGCTTGCATCGAGGCCCTTCTTCTTCGTGGAGAGGATTTTGGTTCTAACGCCTGGAGCGCACCCAGAGTACAGGGATACGGATCGCAGTTGCTGATCTCCCTTGAGTGGTTTCATGCAGCGGTCCCGACACCATTCGTTGCGAAGCTGTGCAAGCCAACCGTTGGCTTAAGTGCCAACCATCATCCTATGGGAGGCTCGAGGCCTATGGCTTTTTTGGGTTATCCGAGGGGGCATAGGATTGACCTGGAGACTGGGTGCTGATTCCAGCACCCGAACGCCTAATGAGCGCATGGATACTCTCCCTCGAACCCGAGCATCGCCAGAACGGATGAGTCACCACCGAGGCGTGAAACCTGGGAGGCCACCTGCGTTCTGTGCAACGCTCAAGCTGCTTGTGGCTTCAGTTGTTCGGCGTCGAAACGTTCCTCCTTCTTCCCAAGTGTCAAAGCAATGGCCGCGATCTTTCGTGCTAAGGTCAGACGCGCCATCTCCGGCTTCATCCCTTTGTCCAGCAACGCCACGTAGAACTCACGCAACGGACCCGCCCCACAGCTGGCTCGGGTCGCGGCTCCTTTAAAGATCTCTTTCATCTCATGGTTGTGATTCTGATTCAGACCCCGAATCTGCTGCGGTTTTTTTGCATGTTGCAGTTGTCCGCCGACAAAGCGGTATTGCGCACTGTCGCGTGTTTCAATGCCGAGTCCACTGTAAGTCCAGAGTTGTCGCTTGCTCCGGAACCGGTGTGGCGTTTGCATCAACGCGATTAAGCGGGCGGCTCGAATCGGACCGATGCAGGGAATCTGACGCAGCAGTTTCGAGGCCTTATGTTTCCCGCTCTCCGCCAATAACTCGGGACGCAGGGTTCGTCGTAACTCCTGCAATCCATCCAACTGTCGGTACAGCAGCTCGGCTCGCCGGCGCACGCCGGCATGCTCGATCTTGCCTAACCATTCCTCGCGATAACGCGGAGCATACACCCGGGTGCCCGCACAAGGGATGCTCCAGGCGCGATACAGAGCTTTGATCCGATTCATCACTCGATTCAGATCTTGGCCGATGGTCTGATAACTGCGTCCCAGCTCGCGCAGCGTCCGCAGTCCGTGTTCCCCGTGATAGACCGGCCGCAACATCCCCGTGCGTAACAAGTCGGCCAGCTTGCGCGCATCGATCTTGTCGCTTTTGTTGCCTTCCTTTAATAAGGCATTGCGCCGCGGATCGCAGACCAGCACTCGCGTCACCTGGGGTTGCAGCAGATCCTACAGCCAAGCCGCCCCGGTCCCTTCTTCCCAGGTCACATGCAACTCGCCCCGCAGACCGTGGATGAATTGCAGAATACTGCTGGCTTTGGTTTCCACGATCGACTCCATCACCAGCTTGCCACTGTCGATCAGCACGGCGATCACGGTAGCTTCCTTGTGCACGTCCATGCCGATATACTGGATGTCGCGACTCATAAAGTTGCCTCCTTGGGGGAAAGAACATCGCGCTTAACGGAGTCTTTCCCTCAAGGTACAGTGCCATTCTTTCGTAGCTTTTCCTAGCTTCCTTCTGCCGCCCAACGGTCCTCGACTAGATATCTACGAGGCCGCTCTCTCATAATGCATTGACCCTGTCGGCGTTCTGAGTCGGAGATAAAGAAAGGGGAGCCGGGCAGAAACGAGAATGTAAACACCCGGCCGCCTGTGCAGCGACGCGGGAGAAGTGAGAAAAGAGCGCTTCGCGTTTCGTTCGTCGCGCCGGTTGCGCTTCCGATCTCGCGCATGCTCGGCTTTCGCTACAGAATCCTCTGATACTGTCCGTTCCCTCGGGCTTTCGTCGTCGGCCTCCGGCCGGGGCAGTGCATTTTCGCGCCGCGACTTCTGTGATGTCCTGCCCGAGGTGCGCTTTGGCCGCGGCCATCAAATCGTCGGCAACCATCCATCTCGCATCGTCCGCGGCCCTTTCCGTTCGGGAATTTGATCGTGCGAATCGAGGCTTGCTGGCTTGGGATATAAAATCTCCAGCGGTGCTGCTATATTCGCGCGGGTTCGATTCGGAATATCGAAGATGACGTGAGAAATAGAGAAGCGCCGGAGGGAAAAGATGATCAAAGAAGTTGCTGGAATCGGCTTGGCGACGGAATATCCAGCCAGTTGCCTGTCGGCAGATCGTTCACTCGACAGATCTTAACAAGGAAGAACTATGGCCACACGCCCTCCACTCCCGCCGTTCGCTCGTGAGTCCGCGATTCAGAAGGTGCGCCTTGCCGAGGACGGATGGAATTCCCGCGATCCGGAAAAGGTCGCGCTGGCGTACTCTCCCGATTCACGCTGGAGAAACCGTTCAGAGTTCGTGACCGGTCGACAGGAGATCATTGCTTTTCTGGCGCGCAAGTGGGCGAAAGAACTCGATTACCGGCTGATCAAAGAGCTTTGGGCGTTTGCCGACAATCGCATCGCGGTACGCTTCGCTTACGAGTGGCACGACGACTCGGGGAATTGGTATCGCTCGTACGGCAACGAGAATTGGGAGTTCAATGACGACGGACTGATGCGGTTGAGATTTGCGTGCATCAACGATCTTCCCATCAGGGAATCGGATCGCAAGTATCACTGGCCGCTCGGTCGACGTCCGGAGGATCATCCGGGGTTGAGCGACCTGGGCCTTTAATCGCTATCGCGCCTCACAGCGGCGCAGGTGTCCCCAAGGAAGGGCTTTCTAGCGGAGTATCGGGAGCGATCTTTTGAGTGACCAGAGCGGAACGAATGTGAAGCCGGCTACTTCCTCAAGTCTATGGCGGCCGCTTCAAGTAAGAGTCTTTCGCAATCTATTGATCGCCGATGTGATTTCAGACGCCGGCGCCTTCATGCAGAACGTGGGCGCAGCGTGGCTGATGGTGTCTCTCGGAGCGGGCCCAATTTATGTCGCGCTGACGCAGACGGCTGCTTCCTTGCCATACTTTCTGCTAGCCCTGCCCGCAGGATCGGCGGGCGACATTGTCGACCGCCGCAAGCTGATTCTTTTCACCGAGTCATGGATGATGGGCGTGGCGTTGATTCTTGCCATCCTGACGATCGCAGGACTGATGTCGCCCTGGCTGCTTCTGGTTCTGACGTTCGCGCTTTCCGCAGGAGATGCATTTGAAACGCCTGCCTGGCGAGCCACTCTTCCTGAATTAGTGCCTAAAGAGGATCTGGCGGCGGCGTCCGCGTTGAATGGAATCGAATTTAATCTCGCCCGGGCGGTTGGGCCGGCACTGGCAGGGCTAGTCATATCCGCTGCGGGCGTGGCCACCGCGTTTATCGCGAATTTCGTTTCGTTCTTTGGCGTGATCCTCGTTGTGCTGCGCTGGAAGAGGCCGGTTCGCAAGAAAAGTGCGCCACCGGAGACGCTGTCCGGAGCCACCGTGGCCGCGATCCGCTATGTTCGCCACTCTCCCGCGATCCTGACGGTGTTACTGCGAACCGGCATCGTCATGTTTTTCTCCAGCGCGCTGTTTGCGCTGCTGCCGACGGTTTCTCGAAGCGTGAATAAGAGCGCCACCGGCTACGGATTGTTGCTCGGATGCTTTGGAGCTGGCGCCATCCTGGGAGCTCTGATCATGCAGTCGGCTCGCGCGAAATGGTCGACCGATACTGTTGTGTCAACCGGCGTCATCACCCTGGGGTTCGTGATTGCAGCCATGAGCGCGTTGCACACATTGAGCACGCTCGCGGCGGTCATGTTCATTGGCGGCGGAGCTTGGGTCATCTTTATTTCCCTGATCAACGCGCTTGTCCAGAATCTGGCTCCGGACTGGGTGCGAGCACGAGTTCTCGCCATCTTCATTCTGGTTTACCAAGGGAGCTATGCTCTCGGCACTGCGGCGTGGGGTGCTGTGGCGCAAAGATCAGGCGTTCGCGCCGCGTTGCTCTATGCCGGAATTGGGACTATTGCGACCGCCGCAATCGCACTATTCGCGAAGCTTCCGGAGTCCTCCGCGGATCTGAGTCCCTGGAACCACTGGCGACTGCCGGCTGTGGTCGGGAACGTTGCCGCCGATGCTGAGGAAGGTCCGGTCTTAGTCACGATCGAGTATTCGGTCATTCCGAAGTGGACGCAAGAGTTTGTAGATGCCATGCATGGTTACGGCCGCATTCGGCGGCGCGATGGCGCTTATTGGTGGGGAATCTTCCGCGATACCGAAGCGTCCGATCGCTATCTCGAAACCTTCCTGGTGAATTCCTGGGCCGAGCACCTGCGCCAGCACGAGCGGCTAACCCAGGCCGATCGCGAACTCGAAGGAAGAATCGGTGGTTACCTTGCCGCCGATCCGGTGGTGCGTCATTTGATCGACACCTATGCCGCAGAGCCATAGCTGGCGAGTTGGCGTCGACGGAGTCGACGGACATGAGAGGTGCGATCGCTATTTGCGTCAACTTGCGGATTGTGTGGTCGAGGGCCATTTCGAAAATGCGTGCCGGAATCGACCCCAGGGGCAAAACCTCCGTACACTTGGATGACCGGGAGAAGGTTCCTGCTTTTTCCGTCCGACCGGAGGCTGGCCAATGGAAGCGAATCCAATTCTGTTTCGCGATCTGACCTACATTTTTCTCGCCGCGGTCTTCGGAGGGCTCATCGCGTGGCGCCTTCGCCTGCCTCTGATCCTGGGATTCGTTGTAGGCGGGATTGCCGTGAGCCCCTTCACGCCCGGCCCTCACCTCTCTGACTTGCACACATTTGAGGTGTTCGCCGAAGTCGGAGTGGTTTTACTGATGTTCTCGATCGGCGTCGAGTTCTCAGTTCCGGAGTTGATGCGCGTGAAATGGGTCGCCCTCGTCGGCGGCCCGTTGGGAATTCTATTGTTGGTTGGCGTAGCGGCAGCCACGGCAAGGTTGTGGGGATGGAGTTTTACGGAAGGAATGGTTGTTGGCGCAACAATTTCAGTGGCGAGCACGATGGTGCTTGCGCGCCTGCTCAGCGACACCAACACGCTGGCTACGACGCACGGCCGCGTGATGATCGGGATTACTCTGATCGAAGATGTCGCCGTCATCTGTATGACGGTAGTCCTTCCGATATTCGGGAAGTCGGGAGATGGGCGCTTTCTGCAGGCCGCGTGGACTCTGGGGAAGGCAGTGATTCTCCTGATTCCACTGGTATTTCTCGCGATCAAGGTGATCCCGCGCCTTTTGCGGCGGGTCAAGTTGACGTGCAACTCAGAACTTCTCTTGCTGGTCGCAATCGCAATTTGCCTGGGCACCGCCGCCCTGGCGCAGGCGGTCGGATTCTCAGTCGCACTGGGTGCTTTCCTCGCCGGGCTGTCCATCAGTGGTTTGCCCGACCTTCATGATGCGCACACGCAACTGTTTCCCTTGCGCGACGCTTTCGTCGCCCTGTTTTTCGTCTCGCTGGGGACTCTGATCAATCCCAAGGAACTTTTCAGCAGCCTGCCACTCCTCGGATTGATGCTCCTGCTGATTGTGGTGGCTAAATTCGTCGTGTGGACCGCGATCGTCTGGATGTTCCGTTACCCGATCCGAACCGCAATTGCAGTGGCCGCGGGGCTCACCCAGATTGGCGAGCTCTCGTTTGTGGTGGTGCAAGTCGCGCGATCGTCGGGAATCGTAGAGGAGAATGTCTTCAGCGTTGTGATCGCAGCTTCTTTGATCTCTATCTTGCTGAATGTTTTCATCGTCCGCGCCACGTTTGCCTGGCTGCATCGAAGGTTTCCCGAGCCAGGTCCGCCCCTTGATTTGCCTGCAGGAAGGGCGCCGCTGTGAAAACGGAACCCGAGTCTCCATCGCCCTGCCATACGAACTTCATGCGCAGCGCCGGGCCTTTCGCGTTTCCCGAGAAGCTGTTACGATAATTTCGTGACGACGATTTGCTCCGTTTCTTGTTGACGGCTGATAACAGTTTCGATGTGCAGCAGTCGAGAGCCGATTGGGCAATATATGCAACTCGCGCAACGCCGCATAAACGCTGGCGATTGCGCATCTCGTTGATTTGGCGAGTGGGGACGTAGTTCAGTTGGTTAGAACGCTGCCCTGTCACGGCAGAGGCCGCGGGTTCGAGTCCCGTCGTCCCCGCCAATTCTTTCAAGCACTTGCAAGAGGATGGCGCCCCCGCCTCGTTTGTGCCCTTCTTTAATGCTGGCGCACTTCTTCAATTCGAGAACGTAATCGTCAGCACACCCCTACCAGTCTCGTCACATTGACTTCGGTGATGTGTCCAGAGTGACTGCAATCTCGCGAAAGCCGGGAATTTATGACTTCGGCTTCCGCGGAACCTTGGCGCCCTTCTTTCGCGCTTCGGAGAGCCCAATTGCAATCGCCTGCTTGCGGCTTTTCACTGCGCCGCCTTTGCCCCCTTTTCCAGAACGAAGCGATCCTTTCTTTTGGCGGCGAACCGCACTTTCAACTCTCTTGCCGGCCGCTTTTCCGTACTTGCGGCCACTCGATTTCTTGCGCGAGCCGTTGCTCTTTCGGGCTGCCATCGAATCCTCCAGAATCAGATTTGCCACGAGCCATTGCCGGTAACGCGAAGCTACGATGCAGTGAAAACGGTTTCCGTTGCCGGGGACAGTTCCTTGAGGTTCGGGCTCCCAGGGAGAAATCGCAGCTTCTTTCGGCCACAACGAGGCTGCCTCGCCTTGCGCCCGTCGCGCGGTCAAACCTTTGAGACTTAAGCTGCAACTAAGCTTCGGCGCAGTGTGAAAAGGCTCGTGGCTTCAGCTAGGCGCAAGGGCGATAAGCAAGGGCGACCGGTAAGAAGGAGCGGCGATGGCGAGTCCCGCAAGTATTAAGAAACACCCGCTTCATCCCATGCTGGTGGCGCTTCCGATCGGGCTATGGGCCTTTGCGCTGGTCTGCGATGTGGTACATGCGACAGGTGGCAATGCCGTATGGCAGATGGTCGCGACCTACTGTATCGCAGCTGGAATCGCGGGCGCTCTCGTGGCTGCGGTGCCGGGCGTGATCGATTATTTCTCGATCGACGAAGCCGCAATGAAGAGAATCGCGAATCTGCACCTGACGGTCAACCTGGCCGCCGTTGCTATTTTTGCGATCAATCTCTGGTTCCGGCTTCGCCTGCCGATCGATAGCTATTGGCCGCTGGGAATGTCGACCGTGGGGGTTCTCGCCATTGGTGTCGGGGGCTGGCTCGGCGGCGAAATGGTCTATGTCAAAGGCATGGCTGTTGAAGCCGTCGACAAGTTGGCGAAAAAGATTGAGAAATCATCGCGGGGCCGGGCGGCTTGACGTCAACTGGCAGGCAAGTGCGAGTGAATGTCAGCATCCATTTCAACTCGTGAACCAGCTCCGCCGCCGGCGCACTCTTCCTCCCCAAGCGCCGAGACCTCTTCTGGCAAGCGATTTCTGGCAAAGCTGGGCCCCGGCCTAATCACCGGCGCCTCCGACGACGACCCCAGCGGTATCGCGACCTACTCCCAGGTCGGCGCACAGTTCGGTACGGGGCTGTTATGGACGATGTTGATCTCCTACCCACTGATGGCGGCGATTCAGGAGATCTGCGCCCGCATTGGCCGCGTAACCGGTTGCGGGCTCGCTGCGAACCTTCGAAAGAACTACCCGCGCCCGCTTCTTTATTTCGTTCTGATCGCGATGTCAGCCGCAAATGTTTTCAATCTCGGCGCCGACATCGGAGCGATGGGCGCGTCCCTCGCCCTGATGGTTCCGGTCAATGCAAACGCCTTGACCGTGATTTTCGGAATCATCTCGCTCGTTGCCGTTCTGTTCATTCCCTATTCGACTTACGCAAAGTATCTGAAGTGGCTGACACTCTCGCTTTTCTCCTACGTGGGGGTCGTTTTCCTGGTGCACGTTTCGTGGCCGTCAGTGCTGCGCGCGACCTTGATTCCCCGCGTCGCATTAAACAGGGAATTTCTCATGGCGATTGTGGCAGTGCTTGGCACCACAATCAGTCCCTATCTGTTCTTCTGGCAGGCTTCCCAGGAAGTGGAAGAGGTCAGGGCCAACCGGGGAGAAAAATCTCTGAAACACGCTCCGTCTCAAGCCACGGCCCAGCTGGGTAGAATTCGTACCGACACGTATGTAGGCATGGCATTTTCAAATGTGGTCGCCTTTTTTATCATTCTGACCGCAGCTTCGACCTTGCACATCCGCGGAATCACGGAAGTGGCGACCTGCGCGCAGGCGGCTGCCGCGCTGGAACCCATCGCCGGCCGTTTCGCAACGGCCCTGTTCGTTTGTGGAATTGTTGGTACAGGAATGCTCGCGGTGCCGGTATTGGCGGCATCGGCCGCCTACGGGATCGGGGAGGGAAGCCAATGGCGTGTGAGCCTCGAACGGCGGCCCCGTCAGGCAGTCGGCTTTTATAGCCTGATCGGAGTTGCCATCGCGTCTGGCTTGTCGCTTAATTTCTTACACATTGATCCTGTCAAGGCTCTCTATTGGTCGGCGATTCTGAATGGCCTGGTCGCAGCGCCGCTGATGGCGGTGATCATGCTGATGGCATCCAATCCGAAGGTGATGGGAAAGTTTGTCATCCCGGCTTATCTGCGATGGGTCGGATGGAGTGCTGCGGCCGTGATGCTCTGTGTCTGTCTCGGCGTTGTACTCAGTTGGAGGGCCTGAGCGGCCCGAAGGGAAATCCGATCGCACTCTTCACCGGATTTCCCTTCGTCCGCATGTACTGAAACGATCTCTAGTGAACCGGCGCCGGTTGCGGATTTCCCTGCGGTGCCGCCGTGCTGGGAGCGAAGTTTACTTTGGGGACCTGGCGCGCCCCTTCGGCCGCCGCGAAGTATGCGTCGTTCACTTTAAAGCCCGCCCACCCCGCGAAAATGCTGTTCGGGAATTGCTGCACGTAAGTGTTGTAATCCTGCAACGTGTCGTTGTAGCGCTTGCGCTCCACGGCGATCCGGTTCTCGGTTCCGGCAAGTTCGTCTTGCAAGCGCAGGAAGTTTTCGTTCGACTTCAGTTGCGGATAGTTTTCGACGACCAGCAGCAAGCGGCCAATCGCTCCGTCGAGTTGCCCGTTAGCAGCGATCTTCTGTTGTGGTGTTCCCGCCGAAAGTAGTGCTGAGCGCGCTTTGGCGATGTCTCCGAAGACGGTTTGCTCTTGCTGCGCGTATCCCTTGACGGTCTCCACCAGGTTTGGAATCAGGTCGGCGCGCCGCTGCAGCACGATGTCGACTTGCGACCACGCAGCTTTCACAGCCTCATTCTTGGTCACCAGCGTGTTCTTGACGCCGACGTACTGGCCGAAGAAAACCAGGCCCAACACCAGCAGAATCACGATCACAACAATGACTGCGATTAACGCCTTGCCCATAATTCCTCCCCGAAATCTGAATGTAGTGTACTTACGTCCGGCCCGATGGATCCGAGTCTAATGCTTCATCCACGGCTGCCGTGACCTTCTCAACCGCGGCCAGGTAGCGGGCCGCGAAATCGTTGACGGCAATCTTCTTGTGGTCTGCTTTGTGCTCCCGAATATCGAGTGCCTGTTGCAAGGGCGCGGGATCGAATCCTACGCGCTTCGACAAAGCGAGAATCGCTTCCCGCCGGCCGGATTGCGAGTTGTCTCCCAGCGCAATCAAAGCATGCCGGAACAGGGTGCCGAACGACGGCACGGAGTGCAGCACGAGATCCCACAGGCGCGAGTCGTTCCCAACTGCCAGAAGTATCTGCTGGCGAAGCAAGATCAGTTTTTCGCGCAGCTCATATTCGACCTGCACGCGGTGCACGTGCAGCGAAACCCGCAGGCCTTGCACGACGTTTTCGCCAAACAGAACGCGGTGGTGCTGCTGCATATCGAGTAGTTCGATAGTGAACACATCCGTGGATCGCTCGAGTTCACGCCGGGTCATGCAAAGCGGCGGAGGCTGTTTTTGGCGATCCCACCACTTGGCGACCGCTCCCAGGGCCTGCAAGGCCCCGAAGGAACTGTCGCGAAGAACGCATAACAGGTTCAGGTTCGAGAGTCCGGGATGAAAATCGCCCGACACCGCCGAACCAAACAGAACGATGCTCTCGAGGTTTGGACCGGCCGCTTCCCGGACGCGCTGTACAAACTCGTCGAGTCTGTCTTTCGTTTCTTTCTCAGACTTCGCTTTCTCAGAACTACTCTGCTCAGGAACCATTGCGTCCTCGCTTGCTACCAGCTGCTGCTGGCCCCGCCGCCACCAGAACTACCACCGCCAAAGCCTCCGAAGCCGCCCCCACCACCAAAGCCGCCTCCGCCACCGCCAAATCCTCCTCCGCCCCCGAAGCCGCCGCGACCGCCGAAGATCTGTGAGAACAGCAGCCAGAAAACGATGCTGCGTAGCGGGGTCGCCAGGATAATCAATACGACTACAACGAAGATGATGATCCCGCCGAGTGATATTCCACCGCCGGGCTGCCTTACACCTTGGGTCGGGGCGCGAGGCTGCGAGCCTGTTAGTTGAACCCCGGCATCCCCCGCGATCACGTCGGCCACGCGGCTGGTCACAAGGAACAGAGCGTTGTTGTAATCCCCGCTGCGCATCAGTGGGATTGCTTCCCGCTGAAAGCCGCCTACCTTGCCATCGGGAAGAATTGGTTCCAGACCGTATCCCACTTCAATGCGGGCGCGGTGATCCTGAATCGCGTATAGGATCAGAACCCCGTGGTCGGTGGATTTGCTGCCGACGCCCCACTTCTTAAACAGATCAACCGCAAAGCTCTCGATATCCGAACCGTCCAGAGAATTAATGGTTACTACGGCGATCTGGGCGTGGGCCTTTTGATCGACCTGAAGGCAGAGGCTGTTGATCCGGGCGGTCGTGCTCGGGTCGAGGACGTGCGCGAAATCGTTGACGTAGCCTGTAGGCTGAAGCTGTGAGACGGACTCTGCCGATGTCAGGGTGCCGAGCCATATGACGAACACCGCAGCCCGATACCATCGCGTGCGCAGATTCACACGCAAATTGTACAAGACACAGAGGAACAGGGATCATCGGCCAAACTGATTTCGCTGTCTCTTCTCTTCTCTCCTACCCTTGCCTGGTACTTCTGCACTCAAGATCATCTCACCTTGGTAATTTGAAGAAAGTGCTGGCAACGACGATCATAGGTAACGTGTCGACCCCCGAACATACGCGCCGCTGGCCACGCCTTCCCGTTGATATGCCCGTCCGAGTGGTGACCTCCAAAGGCTTTTCGACGACCGTGGTCGAAGGCCGCGGCACGGAAATGAGTGAAGGCGGGATGGTGTTGTATGCCGGAATCCTGCTGAATCCCGGCGATCTGCTTGAGATTGAGTTCGATACGCCCACTCCTTCGCGCTTGCCCGCCATCGTGCGATCGCGCAATGGCTTCTGCTTCGGACTCGAGTTCATCACTCCGCTGCCCGCATAGTTTTCATCCTTTCGCGCGACTCTGCCATCCTGAGCCGAGCCGTTGTTCAGGCGTAGCGAAGGATCTCCCGCTTAACCGGCCTAAACGCGCGAGCGAAGCCGCCCCGTTCTGTTCCGTGACATTCCCAACCGTTTTGTTCTAGCATCGGTACGCACATAGGGGATATTGGCATGTATTTTGAGCAGTTTTATCTGGGATGTCTCGCGCACGCTTCCTACCTGCTGGCTTCCGATGGGGAAGGGGTGGTGGTTGATCCGCAGCGGGACGTCGAGTTGTATCTGAAGGCGGCGGCCGATCATGGGGTCACAATCCGCCACATCTTTGAGAGCCATTTGCACGCCGATTTCGTCTCCGGACACAGAGAACTCGCGGCCCGGACGGGCGCGACCATTTACATGGGCGCGCAGGCGGGAGCCGCATTCCCGCATGTGCCCGTACAGGACGGGTTCGAGTTGAAATTTGGGAAGGCGTCGATTCGCGTGCTGGAAACGCCGGGACACACTTCCGAGAGCATCTGTATGGTGGTCACGGATGAGGAGAAATCTTCCGCGCCATGGGCCGTTCTCACCGGGGACACGCTCTTCATCGGCGACGTCGGCCGCCCAGATCTATCGCCGCGCCATACGCCGGCTCAACTCGCGGGGTTGCTTTACGACAGCCTGCATGACAAATTGCTGAGACTCGCTGACAATGTGCTCGTTTATCCCGCGCATGGGGCCGGTTCACTTTGCGGAAAGAACATGCGCGCCGAGCGTTCGTCCACGATCGGCACCGAGCGGCTGACCAACTACGCGCTGCAGATCAAAAGCAGGGAAGAGTTCATTGCACAGTTGACCTCGAATCTTCCCGCACGGCCCGAATACTTCCTGAAGGATGCCGAGATCAACCGCACGGGCGCGGTGGCCTTGTCAGACTTGGCGCCGATGCGCGCGATCAAGCCCGCGGAATTGCACACCATGCTGGCCGAGGGTGAGATTGCGCTCGATGTGCGTCCTAATGACGAGTTTGCCGCCGGCCATGTGCCGGGATCGGTGAATATCGCACTGGGCGGTCAGTTCGCTTCGTGGGCGGGAACCGTGCTGGGATTGTCGGCGCATCCCGTGTTGATAGCAGAGACTGACGAGCAACTGGAAGAGGCGCGGCTCCGGATGACGAGGGTTGGCATCGAGGTGCTCGATGGCTATCTGCACGGCGGCGTCGCAGCCTGGAAGGAAGCGGGATTGCCCGTGGCGACGATTGCTCAGATGACGGCCGTGGAACTCGATGCGCGCCTCAAGTCCCGGAATATGCAAGTGCTCGACGTTCGCCGCGAGCCGGAGTGGGACGCCGGCCACATCGAAGGCGCGAATTGGTGGCCGCTCGATAATTTCCGCGTCGCGCCGCCAGAGATGGATCAGGAGATGCCCGTCGCGGTGCATTGCAAAGGCGGATACCGCAGCATGATTGCCAGCAGCCTGCTGCAGCGCGCTGGCTTTAAGAACGTGATCAACGTGATTGGCGGGTTGGACGCCTGGCAGCAGGCCAAGCTGCCGACGGTGAGCGCGAAGCCGGTTGGCGTCTGACCATTCGAACTCTATTTCTTAAGACAGCGGCCCCTTTTTCGGGGCCGCTCTTCATTGGGAGTGCGCCGACTACGGCGTCAGGCGAATCGCGTAGATCTCAAAGTTCAAATCCCGGTTGCTGCCTGGCACCAGATCGCGATCCGACTCGACAGCAATGGTTTTCCCGTCACCGCTGATCCACCAGGGAGCACTGCCGAATCCGCCCGTATTCCAGGTGATCTGCTCCAGATTCGAACCGTCACCGTTCATGCGAAAGATCTGATACGTCGAATTTGCCCCATCGCCCCTGAATACGATGGTGTTCGTGTCGGGTGTCCAGCGCGGCGCCACACTGCCCACGCCCGCGGGGTTCACCGTATTCGTCAGCTGCAAAATGTCGCTGCCGTTGGTGTTCATGGAAAACACTTCATAGTTTCCGTCGGTATTGCTACCGCCAACCAGGTCGCGATCAGAGCTAAAAAGGACCTTGGTGCTGGTTGCGTCCAGGCTGGGCTCGCCATTCCCGCAGCCTCCGGTGGTGTGCGTGAGTTGGGTCAAGCCGGAGCCGCTGAGATTCATTTCGAAGATCTCGCCATTCCCGTCGGTGTTCTCGCCGCTGACCAAGTCTCGGTCGGAGCCGAAAATGATTCTTGTGGCGGGAGAATTAAACCTTGGATCGGAGTTTCCCCCTGGCCCGCCGCCGGCACAGAGGGAATTGCCGCCGGTCGTGCGCGTGAGCTGGGTTAGTCCGGTGCCGTTCACTTGAATCGTAAAGATTTCAAAATTTTCGTCCGTATTGCCGCCCGCAATCAGGTCGCGGTCTGAGGCGAAGACAATCTTCTGGCCGCTCAAATCGAGCGCGGGATGGATGGCCCCGATGCCGCCAGTCGTCGAAGTCAACTGCAGCAACTCCGTGCCGTCGGTATTCATGACGAACACTTCGCTGTTGCCATCAGTATTGCGCCCGGGGATCAGGTCGCACGACGATGTAAAGGCGACCTTCTTAAGCAAGTGATCGAAAGTGGGATAGTAGCTGCCACCGTCTCCGACGCAGCCGCTGGTGCTGGTGAGTTGCAGGAAGCTGATTTGCGGGTGCGGCGTCGCGCCTTGCGCCAGCGGTGGTACGATCAGCGTCGCGATCAGCGTCGCGACAAAACAGAGCAACAGCCGGATTGGGAAACTAAGAAAGCCAGGTTGGGTGAGTTCGTTGCGCATGGGAAGTCCTCCTGAAGAAGTAACGGGCTTTTGTAACCTGTGGCTTGATCTGGAATACAAGTCGGGATCGACCCCGGCCAGAGGCCCGTCGCCAGATTCCCAGGCGGGGCACGCAATATCAAATGCAGGTGATCCCAAAGGATAGTGAGAATCGAGCCATTTTCGTGACACATCCTGGAGTCAATTCTTTCGAGCGTCGGCCCCTCGCTGTGTAAAATACCTCCTGCGATCTCGTGCCACGATTTCGGGCACGATGGAAAATTCCTCCGCGTCGAGGTTCTTATTTATGTCCGATAAAGCCAGTGTCGATACTCAGGGCCCGAATATTGATTCCATCCTGAACGAGCAGCGCAAGTTCGATCCGCCGGCAGAATTCAGCAAGCACGCCCACATCAAGAGCCTCGAGGAATACGAGCGCATCTACAAGGAATCCATCGACGACCCCGACAGGTTCTGGTCGCGGATCGCCAGCGAACTGCACTGGTTCAAGAAATGGGACAAGGTTCTCGAGTGGAATTGCCCGTGGGCAAAATGGTTCGTCGGCGGCCAGATCAATCTCTCCTATAACTGCCTCGACCGCCACGTCACTACCTGGCGCAAAAACAAAGCCGCAATCATCTGGGAGAGCGAGCCCGGCGAAGTTCGCATCCTGACCTACCAGCAACTGCATCGCGAAGTGCAGAAGTTCGCCAACGTTCTAAAAGGGCTCGGGGTAAAGAAGGGTGATCGCGTCGCCATCTACATGGGCATGACGCCGGAGCTGCCCGTGGCCATGCTGGCTTGCGCCCGCATCGGTGCGCCGCACACGATCGTCTTCGGCGGATTCTCTTCCAACGCTCTTGTCGATCGCATCCACGACTCGCAGGCAACGTGCGTCATCACGCAAGACGGATCGTACCGCCGCGGCGCCGAGGTGAAATTATTTCCCGCGGTCGAGGAAGCGTTGAAATCCTGCCCGAGCGTGAAGCACGTCGTCATTTACAAGCGCACGGGCACTGCCATCAACATGCAGGAAGGCCGCGACCACTGGTGGCACGAGTTGATGGCCAAGGCCTCCGACGTGTGCCCGGCCGAGCCGCTCGACTCTGAGCACCCGCTCTACATTCTCTATACGTCCGGGACGACGGGGAAACCAAAAGGTGTTGTGCATACGACTGGCGGGTATTCCGTCGGCACCTATCTCACCACAAAATGGGTTTTCGATCTGAAGGATGAAGACACGTACTGGTGTACCGCTGACATTGGATGGGTTACCGGCCACAGTTACATCGTCTACGGTCCGCTGCAGAACGGCGCCACCAGCCTGATGTACGAAGGCGCGCCGAACTCCCCGGAGCCTGACCGTTTCTGGTCGATCATCGCGCGCCACAAAGTGAATCTGTTCTACACTGCGCCCACGGCGATCCGCACTTTCGTAAAGTGGGGCAACGAGTGGCCGAAAAAGCATGACATGTCCAGCCTGCGTCTGCTGGGCACGGTGGGTGAGCCGATCAATCCTGAAGCCTGGATGTGGTACCGCGAGACCATCGGCGGCAACCGCTGTCCGATCGTCGACACGTGGTGGCAGACGGAGACCGGACACATCATGCTCTCCCCGATTCCCGGCGCGATCGCGACCAAGCCTGGGTCCGCGACGAAACCGTTTCCCGGCGTTGTACCCGAGATCGTCACCATGGAAGGCAAAGCCGTGCCGGAAGGCTCTGGCGGATTTCTCGTCATCAAGCGGCCGTGGCCTGGAATGCTACGCACCGTTTATGGCGATCCCGACCGCTATGTGAAGAACTACTGGTCGCAGATTCCTGGCATGTACTTCACTG
This sequence comes from uncultured Acidobacteriaceae bacterium, assembly GCA_963844525.1. Taxonomy (GTDB): domain Bacteria; phylum Acidobacteriota; class Terriglobia; order Terriglobales; family Acidobacteriaceae; genus Sulfotelmatobacter. The sequence continues at coordinate 203,757 of CAWJOM010000005.1, forward strand.
GAGACGGGGCGCGCAAAGATAAAGACGGATACTTCTGGATCATGGGCCGCGTCGACGACGTGCTCAACGTCAGCGGCCACCGCCTCAGCACCATGGAAGTTGAATCCGCTCTGGTCGCGCACGAAGCCGTGGCAGAGGCCGCCGTCGTCGGACGTCCTGACGATCTCAAGGGTCAGGCGATTTCCGCCTTCGTTACGCTCGAGCAGGGAAGAAAGCCTACACCCGAGCTGAAGGAAGAGTTGCGGAAGTGGGTGGCGAAAGAAATCGGAGCTCTGGCGAAGCCCGACGACATACGCTTCACCGATTCGCTACCCAAGACGCGGAGCGGGAAAATCATGCGCCGCCTCTTGCGAGAGTTGGCCACGAACGGCAGCGTGAAGGGCGACACCACTACGCTGGAAGATTTTGGCGTAATCGCGAAACTACAGGAGCAGGACGAAGTCTAGAGGCAGCCCGGTGGCCCATCCTAACGTCGCGGTTTTTGCGACGTTAGAGTGGGGAATTCCAAAAATCTCAACCTGGACTATTTCGAAGTCGAAGCTGTAGCCGCGGGATAAGGCTGCAGTTCCTTGAAGGCCTGATTTTCCTTGAGCTTCTGCGGGAAATCTTCTTCGTAGTCCGCCAATCCCGGACACATAGCCCGATGGACGGTGCTGAAGCCGAAGGCCTTCATTTCTTTCATAGCTTCGTTGGCCGACCAGCCTTCCTCAGCCATGCGATACGATGCGATGGCCATTCCGGTCCGATCCACCCCCAGCTGACAATGCACGAACATCTTCTTCGCGGGATTCTCCCGGACCACGCGAAGAAACTTCGCAAACGTTTCATCCTTGGGGAATGGGCAGTGTGACGGAATCGAAACGTATTGCATCCCCAGCTTCTTCGCCGTCTCTTCTTCCTCTTTGCTAGCACCGCCGCGAAGGTCAACCACGAGGTTGATGCCCATGTCTTTTAGCGCCTGCAGACCCTCCTCAGTGGGCTGTGCTCCCCGATAGAGATTGGGCGTGACCTCGCCAAAATTTGGGATCCCTTTGGTCTTCACCTTTGTCCCAATCGAGTGTGTTCCAAGCGAAGGACCGGCAGGGACCGGAGTCGCCTGTTCCGCTTGATAGGGCGCGGCGCCGAGGAAGAGCGCGGACGAAAGCAGTAGCGCGAATACGGCAGCGGGGACGGCGTGGAAGTTGAACTTCATTCAGAATGTTAGATGCGGCCCAGTCCTCTCGCGATGTAGCAGCACTTCAGCAGCACTACTCTCCCGTGCCCATCATGACAATCGGCATGGTGGGTGTGGCGGCTCCGGCCTCGTTCTCCACCGTAACGGCGAAGGCCTTCGCCTCCATGCCAGCCGGCAGCGGAGGATTCATCACCGTCGCACTCCCGCGCGCGTCCGGCTTAAACATGCCGGCGGGAATGGGCGCGCCCTGCATCGGTATCAGCCACAGCTCGTAGGCTTTCTGCGGCGGCAGGGCCGGCATGTTATTCGCCATAAAAAGCAGGCTGCTGCGGTTCCGCAGATAGAATGCCTTGCCCTGCGGCTGCGGCGGAGTCTTCATCGCAACCAATGTGACGTGCTGGGCTTCCGGCGCGATGATCGGCGCCGCAATCTTGCGCAGATCGTCCAGTTCGCGCGTGCTCTGCGCTGCCTGCGCGCTCGCCGACGCGAGACTCTGCTTCAACGCGGAGTTTTCTTTCCATAGCGACGCAGCGAACACAATGACCGCAGCAGTTGCCGCCCATCCCAGAAAGCCCCACCACGAACGCCGATTGGATGGGCTCTCCTTTCGCGCCTTTTGCGAAAGCGTGGGAGCTTCCTTTGCCACGGCATCGAGCAGTCTCTGCCGCGCGCGCAACGGAGGCTTCGGCCCCAGCACCGACAGCGAAAGCAGGGCGCTATCGCCGCGCAACTGCTCCAACTCGAGACGGCACGAGCTGCACGTCGCGAGATGCTTTTCAAGATTCGCGCGGTCTTCACCCTCAAGCGAATTCAGGGCGTACAGCGCGAGATCCTCGGCGAATTGTTCGTGTCCACTCATCTTTGTGATACAGGGTGCCCCGTCCTCGTCCCTCTGTGCTTTTGAGGAACAGGGCGGGGATTTTGACTCCCCACCCTCAACCTTGAAACGCCTTCCGCAAAGCCGTGAGACCGCTGCGAATTCTGGTCTTGATCGTTCCCAGCGGCTCGCCGGTCTTGTTTGCAATTTCAGAATGGCTCATGCCTTCGAAGTATGCCATCTCGAGAGCGCTGCGCTGCGGAGCCGGCATCGAGCCGAGCAACCCGCGCACTTTTTCAGCCGCTCGCGAACGGTCCGCGTCGCCGGCAAGATCAGGCGCCACCGATACGATGACATCTTCAATATCGATTTCTGGCCGTCGCCGCCGCAGCGCATCGATGGCGCGATTGCGGGTGATCACCGCCAGCCACGCGCCGAGGCTTCCCCGCGCCGCATCGAACGCTCCCGGATTGCGCCACAGCTGTAGAAACACTTCCTGCAGTACGTCCTCGGCTGCACCGGTATCTCCGAGCACCCGCAGCGCGACTGCATACACGACGGAAGAATAGCGGTCATACAGCTCCGCCATGGCGCTCTGGTCGCCCGACTTCATGGCCGTAACCGTGGCCAGATCCGGCGATATCCCTTGTCTTTCAGGACTCGACAAACGCTCTAATCTCTTCCTTGTAAGAAATACGTGCCCAAGGCTTTGGCGGATTGCCCCAATTCTAGCGATTGCGGGGACTCGGTATTGACCCGGCTAAATTAATGAGCCAGCTTCATGGCCAGCTGCCGCTCCGGTTGCGTCATCTCACCCCACAGCTTCTGCAAGTCGTTCGCTGCGGCCTCATTGTCAGGATCCTTCCGCAAGGCCTTGGAGAACCAGGAATACGCTGTCGGGAGGTCGTGCGGCGTGCACAATCCTGCGGAGTAGAGCGCACCCATCTCGATCATGGCTTTGGGATTCGCCTGGTTCGCGGCGGGTTTCAGTAAGCGCATGCCCCGTTCGCAATCCTGCGGCACACCCTTGCCGTACAGATATTTCTGCGCCTCGCGAACCGGATCGACCGGCTTTGCCGGCTTGACCGCGGCCGCGGGCGGGGAGGATGACGGATCGTCGGGCGCACCGGGTTTTGGATTCGCCGGTGCTGCACTGTCGGCAGAAGACGCCGCAGGATCGGAAGAAGAAGTATCCGACGACGTTGGCTTGGCCGCCGTTGTTGGTGCCGGGGTGGATGCTGGAGCGTCTGGTGTTGAAGGTGCGGCGGTTGGCGTCGCTGCCGCAGGATTAGTCGTTGTTCGACTAGTCGCTGCTCCTCCAGCGGCCGGGCTCGCCGCTGGAGCCGGATTCGTCTCGGGCTGTATCGAAGGGTTCGATGCAGCTGTAGTTGTGCTGGGCGGAGTGGGCGAGTTTGTGTCTGTCGTGTCGGGACTCTGCGCAGCCGACGCCGGCTTGCTCGTGCCTATACCCAGCCACGCGAAATTCTGATTCTTCCACCGCAAGTACCCAAACCCGACAGCCAACGCGAGGGCCACAAGAATGAGGATGTATTTTCCTGCGCCACCGCGCCGCGGTTCTTCTTCATCTTCCAGCAGGTAATCGAGGCTACTCGAACTCGGGCCGGGTTCCGCGCTCAGAGTTGCACGCTTGCGAGGACCGGGGTCGTTCAGTCCCAGGAACGACGGTCCGCTGATGACAGGTTCTTCTGAAACGGGTGCGGATGAAACTTGTGCGGACGTCCGAGACGCTACAGGAATCTGAGGCTGTGCCGGACCGGAAGGTGCGGGAGCGGGAACCACGGGAGGCCGCGGCGGAACGACTTGTGCCGGCGCAGAAGCTACCGGAGGCGGCGCGGTCAGCAGCGTCGCTCCGCACATACCGCAAAAGCGGTTCCCATCCGGATTCTCATTGCCACAGCGAGCGCAGCGCACGGATCCTCCTCGCCTCTCTCCGTATAGCTTACGATATCTTGGAGGTTCGATGCAGCGGGAGGGCGACAGGAGTATCCGAAAAATGACCTGTTCGGCTCGCGAAGAAAGAAAATGAATGCAACCCCTTGCAGTCGCAGTTGGGATCGGGTCGAGGTCTAGACGCAGGGTAACGGTGAACTTTAAGCTCGCACCTTAACGCGGAGAGATCGGGCCTGCCCAGCGCGTCTGCATACAAAGCTTAGGCCCCATCCTTGTCCCTCCGTTCTTTGGAGGGACAGGGTGGGGAATTTGATCTTCGACGAGCAGGAAGAAGTCGACTAAATCACTTCCTCACAACTGGACTCGCGGGCGCAGCAGGTGGTGCTGGCACGGCTGCGGGCGCACCAGCCAGCACATCCTGCGCCGCCTTCGGCAGCTTATCGGCATTCGCCAGCAATAGACTGACCTGCCACATCTGCGCAGTCGAGAGCGTCTTATCGAATCCTGGCATCCCCGTCATCCGAATTCCGCCCGCAACTTTCCAGTATGTTTCCGTCGCAGGGTCATCCGTCACTCCGGTGCCTTCCATCAGTTTTGGCGGATCGGGAAACATTCCCTTGGCAATCGCGGTCTGCGGCTGTCCCGCCACTCCGTGACAAACGGCGCAATGTTCTTTGTAGACCTGCGCTCCCGCGACGTAGCCGGCTTCGTCCGCGCTGATCGGCACCGATTTCGGCATCTCCTTCTCCATGCGTGCGTGCAGCGCCATGTGTGCGAAAGTCCTCTCAAGCGGCATGGGTGCCGCCGACGTTGCGACCGGCGCGCTCCCGGAAGAAAAATAGAAATAAATGCCGGCTGGAACCGCGATCAACCCCAGGATCAGCCCAATCAGAAATGAGCGCATGCAAGCTCTCCGTTTGAAATTTACTTTGGACACCGATACTACCCCAAAACCGCCCGATCACGCGGCGCTTACCAAATCCCACAATCCTCGTTTTTTCAAACGAATCTTTTACAAACCTCCGACAAGTGTATGACAAGCACACTTCGCGGCTGCCCTAGTCTGCGTTCACCGTGACTCGAATCCCTGCCAGCATTCGCGGAATTTAACACATCAGCTTGGAGTGTGGAATCATGAGCAACAAAGCAGTCCGCTCAACCCCATCAGACACCACTCAACCCCCAGACCAGGAGACGGCTCCGGTGCCTCGCAGTTCGGTCAACCGGCGCTCGTTTCTGAAGAACACCATGGTCGCTGGAGCGGCGGCCACCATGGGAGCAGGAATCCTCGCGACGGGATCGCGTGCTTTCGCCAGCGCCAGCCATCCCACCGCTCTCACCAAAGGGGACGCGGCCATTTTGAGTTTCCTCGCCGCGGCGGAGCTGATCGAGACCGATCTGTGGCAGCAATATGCCGAGTTGGGCGGGGTCACGACCGGCTCGCAAAATGCGTATCAGCTTGCATTGCAGCAACTCGACGGCGACGGTGCGCAATATATCACCAGCAACACTCTTGACGAAATGAGCCATGCCGTTTTCATCAATGGCTACCTGAAATCGCGCGGCGCTACGGCCGTGAATCTCAACAAATTCCGGACTTTGCCCAGCAGCAAAGCGACCGGAGCCAAGCAGATCGGCCGTCTGACCAATCTCATGCAACTCACGGTCGACACCAGTTACTACACTCGCTATCGCAGCATCAAGAATCCTGACTTCGGCGCGAACTTTCCCCAGGCCATCGATCTGGTTAATTTGCCAGCGATTCCCCGGGACGATTCTGACTTCGCGCCCGCGAATCACATCCAGGCGATCGCCAACACTGCAGCGTTTCACTTCGGCGCCATCGAGCAGGGTGGCAGCAGCCTGTACTCGGCCATGGCTCAGAAGGCGCACGATGCGGAAGTGCTGCGCGTTGTGCTCAGCATTGGCGGAGACGAAGTCGCGCACTTCCTCGAGTGGGTGGACTTCGCGGGCAACGGCGTACAGGCCCCGCTCGCTCCGTTTACCGACCCGACGAATGGGCTGACCTTCCCGGATTTCAACGCCACCAACAACCCTCTCCTGCAAACCAACCTCATCTTCCCCGTGCCATGCCAATTCATCAACGCGACTCTGCCACGCTGCGCGGTCATTCGTCCGACTGACCCTGCAGGAATTGCCGCGGGCGCCGTCAAATCGTTCACCGACAGCGGTCTGTTCGTCGGCCAGTCGACGGAGTTCTTCGACACTCTGAGCGCTCTGGCCGAGGCCGCGGACGCAGCGCAACGCGGGTTCTAGCGGCTTCGCAGCCGATTGATGACACCTCGGGGGAGAAGAGTCATTCGGCTCGTCAGGCGGGCGCTGTGCCGTTAACCAACGGTCACAGCGCCCGCATCCTGGATTCACGAGACACTGCACAAATGGAGATCGAATGATTGAGGGACTGTTTCAACCCATGCACCTGATGATCATTGCCGGAATCGCGTTGCTGGTTCTGGGCCCAAAGAAACTTCCCGAACTCGGCAAAGGACTCGGAGAGAGCATTCGAGGTTTCAAATCCGCCATGGCAGCAAAAGACGAAGTCATGCCGGCAGCAGCAAAACGAGAGGATGGAATCGCAAACCCGCCAGCCGCGAACTAAGGAAGAAGAACACAGTACCGACAACTGAGTACCGAGTACTGAGTACTGCTACCGATGTTAAACTCGCATCGGCATGTTGACTCATCTCGAATGTACCCGTTGCGGCGAGCACTATCCCTCGGACCGTCCGCAGTCCGTCTGCCCCAAAGATGGTGGCATCCTTTACGCGCGCTACGATCTGGCGACGATCAAGCGCACGTTCTCGTCCGCGCGGCTCGCCGGACGCGCGCCCACCATGTGGCGCTACGACGCTGTCTTGCCCGACGCCGATCCCGTCTCCTCGGGCGAAGGCTTCACGCCCATGCTGCTCAGCCGCGAATACCCCAACGTCTACATCAAGGACGAAGGCCTGAATCCCACCGGATCGTTCAAGGCCCGCGGACTCTCCGCCTGCCGTCACCATGGCTCGCCACTTCGGATTCGAAGAAACTCGCCATCCCTTCGGCCGGAAACGCCGCCGGCGCGCTTGCCGCCTACTGTGCCGCAGCCGGCCTCGAAGCCCACATCTTCATGCCGAAAGATGTCCCGATGGCCAACCGCATCGAGTGCGACTACTACGGCGCGCACGTCACCCTGGTCGACGGCCTCATCAGCGACTGCGCCCGCAAAGTCGCCGAGCTGAAGGCTTCCGAGTCTTGGAAAAAAGACGGATGGTTCGACGTCAGCACAACCAAAGAGCCCTACCGCGTCGAAGGCAAGAAAACCATGGGCTACGAAGTCGCCGAACAACTCGGCTGGAGAATGCCGCAGGGCATTATCTATCCGACTGGCGGCGGCGTCGGCCTGCTCGGCATGTGGAAGGCCTTCGAAGAGATGGAAGCCCTGGGCTGGATCTGCAGAAAGCCCGGTTCCGAGCGCCCGAAGATGATCGTTGTGCAAGCCGCAGGCTGCGCGCCCATCGTGAAAGCCTGGGAAGAAGGGAAGCAGGCTGCGGAAATGTGGCCGAACGCCGCGACCATGGCGTCGGGCCTGCGCGTCCCCAAGCCGTATGGCGACTACCTGATTCTCGACATACTAAAGAAGAGCAAAGGCACCGCCGTCAGCGCCACCGACGAAGAAATTCTCGAAGCCACCCGCCACTGGGCGAAAGTGGAAGGCATCTTCGCCGCCCCCGAAGGAGCCGCCTGGCTGGTCGCCTACCGCAAACTCAGAGCAAATGGATTCTTCAAGCCCGAAGACACAGTAGTCCTCTTCAACACCGGCAGTGGCCTGAAGTATCTGGATGTCCTGGATGTCAGTGTGGGCGCAGCAAAGCCGAAGCCAGCCGCCCGCCAAATCGGCGGCATCATCGGCCCGTACTAGAAACCGCACTCCAGTTCGTGACTGTCCTTCTTCATCAATGTCATCCTGGGCGAAGTGGTTGCGTGAGCGAAGCGAACGCAACCACGCAGTCGAAGGACCTTGTGCGCCTGTTTGTCGCCACTGCTCAATGGAGTGTTTTCCTAGAATCGTGTCCTCTCTGGTTAAAATGATTCACCATGACGGACCGCCTCTACTATCAGAATTCCTTCCTGTACGATTTCGACGCTGACGTGCTCGATGTCGTCGACAACCCGCGTCCCGCCCTCATTCTCGACCGCACCGCTTTCTACCCCACGAGCGGCGGACAAGTCTTCGACACCGGCTGGATTACCTCCAACGCAGACGCCAAATTCCGCGTTACCGAAGTCGCCGACATGGAAGACGGCAAGGTCGTCCATTACCTCGAAGCGCCTCTGCCCGAGGCACAGAGAGAACTCCTGAAACCCGGAACGCGTATCCACGGCCAGATTGACGCCGCCCGCCGTCGCGACCACATGCAGCAGCACTCCGGCCAGCACGTACTTTCGGCGGCCTTCATCCGCCTTTACAACATGCCGACCGTCTCCTTCCACATGGCCGATGACTACTGCTCCATTGATCTGGACATCAGCGACCTCGACACTCCGACGCTGACCAAGGAACAAATCGAATCCGCCGAGCGCCTGGCCAATGAGATCATTCTGGAGAATCGCGCCGTCGACATCCGCTTCGTGACTCGTGAAGAGGCAGGGAAGCTGGGCCTGCGCAAAGTTCCCGTCACTGATAGAGATGAGCTGCGAATCATCGACATTCACGACTGGGACCTCAGCGCCTGCGGCGGTACGCACGTCAACCAGACGGGCCAGATCGCCAGCGTCTTACTTAGAAAGATAGAGAAAGTCCGCCAAGGATGGCGCGTCGAATTCGTTGCCGGCCAGCGCGCCGTAGCCACAGCCCGCCGCGATTTCAGCACCCTCACCGAAACTGCGGGGCTCTTTTCCGCGCACATCTACGATGTGCCGCAGCAGGCCCGCAAGTCGCTCGACGAAATCCGCTCCTTGCGTAAGCAGCGCGAACAGTCGCAGGAAGAACTCGCCGCAGCCCAGGCCGCCGCTATGCTCGCCGAAACTCCCCAGGCCAACGGCCGCAAGCTGATAGTCCGCGCGCTCGCCGATCGCGACTTGAGTTTCGTGAAGGTGCTTGCCCAGAAACTGACGCGTCTCTCCACCAACGCCGTCGCGCTTCTGGCAGCAACTTCGCCGCAGCCGTCGCTGGTCTTCGCGCAGTCTGCGGGCCAGCCCTTCGATATGGGCGCGCTGATGAAAGAGACGATGACGAAGCTGGGCGGGCGCGGCGGTGGCAGCAAAGACATGGCGCAAGGCGGCATCCCGAATGCCGAGGGGATCGTAGCCACACTGAAAGAGATTGCTGGGACTCTAGCGGGATGACCCAACGGGACGGACAATCGTGTCCGTCCCCAGGTGAGCCTGCTTAGGCTTGGTGCCTGCGGGACCGCTCCCACCAAACCTTGGGATCGTCAGGACGATTGAGGATTTTCGACAATTCCTGCTTGATTTCACGAAGGCGGGTCGTGCGCAGCTCCAGAGCGGTCTGATCGAGCGCGCTGTGCGAGCCTTTTTCCGAGATACGTGCGTTCAAGTTGCGCAAATCGGCGATTTCCTGGCGGAGGCTGGTGAGATGTTCCGAGATATATGGCATCTCTTCGATCATACGCTCTATTTGATGAATCACCGGTGAATTCCATCACTCCTTTGGACGATTATTGGTCCGCTGCGCCGCTCACTCGCAGATTACCCTCGTAATCTTCTCGCCGGTGTTCCCGCCCTCCCCGTCCTATCTTGTTGCTAACATGCGCACATGAGCACTCCGTCTGAAAGAATCGTTGCCCGCCGAATGGTTTTGTTTCTGGCGATCGTGACGTTGATCGGATTGATCGCCGTCGCAAGCGTATGGTCGGTCCGGGCGCGCGGAGCCGCCTCGGTCCCCTCTGCCCGAGTAACTTCCATCACGCAAGTGACGCACGACGGTTTCCGCAAGACCCACTTGCTGGCCGACGAGTCGCAGCTTTACGTTACAGAAGTGCCCGCGGCGCAGCGCGTCATCGCCAAAGTATCGCTCGCGGAATCCAGCCGCTCGCTGGTAGCGAGCCCGTTTGCGAACCTGCAGGCGCTCGATTTGTCGCCCGATCATACCAAGCTTCTAGTCGCACCCCTGCAAAGCGGATCCCCTGACGACGAATTCTGGACCCTCCCCGTCGGCGCTGGATCTCCGCAGCGCATCGGCACTCTTGCGGGTCGCGATGCAGCCTGGTCTTCCGACGGACTGCATCTCGTATTCAGCAAAGGCTCGGTTCTCTATCTCTCCAGCGCGAGCGGCACCGACATACGCGAAATCTTTCGGGCAAGTGGATCGGTCTTTGGTCCGCGATTCTCTCCGGACGGGAAACGTGTTCGCTTCACCGTCAGCGATACCGAGCACAACACGACCGCGCTCTGGGAAGTCAGCCGGAATGGTTCCAACCCTCCGCACTCTCTGCTGGCGAAATGGCAATACGCCTCCTCAGCCTGCTGTGGCAGCTGGACCGCCGACGGCCGCTACTACATTTTCCAGGCATTGCAGAATCAGCCGAATACCAGCACGACCTTCACTGCGCTTTGGGCACTGCCCGAATCCGCGCCGGTGGCCGATGGCACTCCAGAACTTGTGCGGCTGACCAGCGGTCCCATGTCGTTCGGCAACGCTTCGCTGGCCCACGACAACAAGAAGATGTGGGCGATCGGCGTCGCACCCGCCGGCGAAGTGGTGAAATTCGATCTCAAACACAAGAAGTTCATTCCGGTGGTCGCAGGCGTTTCCGCCACCGACCTGGCCTATTCGCGCGATGGCAAGTGGATCACATACGTCGCCGTTCCCGAAGGCACTCTATGGCGCAGCCGCGCTGATGGCAAAGACCGTCTGCAGCTGACTTCGGCATCCGAACAGGCCGGCTTGCCAGTCTGGTCGCCCGACGGCAAGCAGGTCGCCTACGTCAGCATGAAGCCCGGACAATCCTGGAAGCTCTATCTGGTTCCCGCGAATGGTGGAACTCCGCAGGAAGTTCTCACCGACAGCACCGGCCAGATCGACGCGAACTGGTCGGCCGATGGCTCCCAGCTGATGTTTGGAGACTTCCGCCAGGCGGAAGGCGGACTGAGCATCCGCTTACTGGATTTGAAAACGCACCAGCTCACAAAAATTCCCGGGTCCGAGGGCCTGTTCAGTCCACGCTGGTCGCCCGATGGCCGATACATCGCGGCGCTCTCGCCCGACAACACGACGCTCAAGCGTTTCGACTTCCAGACTCAGACGTGGTCGAGCTGGCTGGTCGAGTCGGCGGGCAGCGTGAGTTATCCCGTCTGGTCGGCCGACAGCAAGTATCTCTACTTCGACGATCTGGTCAATGGCGATGAGTCGATTCGCCGCGTAAAAGTCGGTGACACTCAGGCTGAACTCGCATTCGTGCTGGGTGCGTTCGAACGCTTCCCGGGCGCGTTGGGATTTTGGAGCGGCCGCGCCGCCGACGGTTCGTGGATGTTTGTCCGCGATCGCAGTTCCCAAGAGGTATATCAGTTGAGTCTGGAGTTGCCGTAAACGAGTGAGGGCCCCGATCATGCAAGAAAGCGAAGTCGTCAACCCCCGGACACAGAATCCCCGCAGGCTTCTGGTCGTATGCGTCCTGATCATGTTGTCCGCGCTGCTCAGCTCACTGCCGATCCAGGCGCAGTCTTCCGATCAAAACTCTTCCGATCGCAAATTGATCTCCCGCGTCGAGCCCGAATATCCAGACGCATTGAAGAAGCTCTACATCGGCGGAGTCGTGCGCGTCGAAGTGCAGGTCGCTCCCAACGGAACCGTGAAGAGCACCAAACTCCTGGGCGGAAGCCCGATTCTCGGCCAGTCCACCATGAAGGCCGTGAAGCAGTGGAAATACGCTCCCGCGGCCACCGAAGAAACCCTGACCGTGAAACTCGAGTTCGACCCCCACCGCTAGCCCGCAATCACGCTTAAAGACTTGGTTTGTGGTAGCGTCATGTGGATCAAAGGAATCTCTGATTAAGCTTCTACTTTGTCATCCCGAGCGCAGCGGAATTGCCGTTCGTCGGCAATTCTGCGCAGTCGAGGGACCTGGCGTTGTCTCTTACGTAACTTAATCAGAGCTCCCTCAGAGGAAGCTCCCATGAAAGCCGTCCGCATCCATCAATTCGGTGGACCCGAAGTCCTCACCTACGATGACGTTCCCGACCCCCAGCCGCGCAAGGATCAAGTTCTCGTGCGCGTGAAGGCCTGCTCTCTCAATCATCTCGACATCTGGGTCCGCAAAGGACTGCCCGGCGTCAAACTGCCGCACATCCTGGGCAGTGATGTTGCCGGCGAGATCGCCGAAGTCGGCGAATACGTCACCGGACTCACAGTCGGCCAGCGTGTCCTGATCGCGCCCATCCACTTCTGCGGACAATGCCCGCAGTGCCTCGCAGGATTACAAAACCACTGCCGCGAGTTCACCGTTCTCGGCAACGCAGTCGACGGTGGAAACTGCGAGTTCATCGCCGTGCCGGCCGCCAACATCATTCCCATTCCTGACGCTCTCAACTTCAATCAGGCCGCCAGCGTCCCGCTCGTATTCGTGACTGCATGGCACATGCTGGTCGGCCTTGCCGCCGTTCGCCCGGGACAAACGGTGCTGGTCCTGGGCGCAAGTTCCGGCGTCGGCATCGCAGCGATCCAGATTGCCAAGCTCTTTCAATGTCGCGTCATCACCACTGCGGGCGACGAAGCGAAGCTCGAAAAGGGACGCGCGCTCGGCGCCGACTTCGGCATCAATCACTACAAGCAGAAAATTTCCGACGAGGTCCGCAAGATCACCAACAAAGAGGGAGTCGACATCGTCGTCGAGCACGTCGGACTCGCCACCTGGGATGAAAGTATCCGGTCGCTCAAAAACGGCGGCAAGCTAGTAACCTGCGGTGCTACGACCGGACCCAGCGTCGGCCTCGATCTGCGCCATCTCTTCGCGCGCCAGTTGCAGATCCTCGGCTCGTATATGGGGACGATGGGCGAATTGCGCGAAGTCCTCGGTCACGTATTCGCCGGACGACTGAAGCCGGTGGTCGACCGAACCTTCCCATTGAAAGACCTGCGCGCAGCCCACGAATACCTGGAAAAGAGCCAGATGTTCGGCAAAGTAATCGTGAACCCGTAGTCTTTCAGGAGAAGCAGGCCCTATCGCTCGATGAGTGCAACGGGGATTTTGTAACCGCTACGCAGTCGACTCCCTAACGCAGCAAATCCGCGCTTTTTAACTTACGGTATGACCCGGAAAGGCACGTTGCTCTTAAGGGTGCCGCCAGGCGTCTCTACTGCGACGAATCCGGTTCCCGCTCCTGCCGGAACTATCGCTCGAATGATTGTGTCAGACACGACCGTGAAGCTAGCCGGGGTGCCGTTCAGTGAAACATTGATGGTTCCGGTAAACCCTTGCCCGAGAAGGTACCCAGTTTGCCCCACCTTGCCGGAATCCTGTGCCAATTTCACGAACGGACCTAGGCCCGTCGAAAAGCGAAAGATAGTGCCCGGACCGCCGGTTCCTCCTCCAGAGGTTGTGGTTCCGTAGAAGGTCCCGTCGGTGGCCTGGATCAATCCTGCTTGAGGATTCGAACCATCCGCGCAGTTCGGCTGTGAGCAAAAGTCGTAAAGCGTTGTCAACACTCCCTGTGGAGTGATCTTGAAGATCGTGCCAGAGTTGGTGGAATTGCCACCGCTTATGGTCGTTCCGTAAAAGTTGCCATCGGTGCCCAGCACCAGAGGCCCAGCAGGGTTAGCTCCGTCACCGCAGTCTGTTTGAGAGCAGAAGGCGTAGAGCGTTGTAAATTTGCCCGCTGGACTCATTTTAAAGAGCGTTCCGCATCCAAAGTAGCACGGGGGACGGCTGTGCCGCCGTCAGTGGTTATTCCGTACAGATTTCCGTCGGCGCCCTCGATCAACGTTCCATATGCAGGAAGCGCGCCGTCACTTCCGTTGAAGAAATGAAGCGTGGTCAGGGTGCCCGCTGGGGTGATTTCAAAGATAGTGCCATACCTGGGAGTGTGTCAGAACAGGAAGTAGATCCGCCTTGTGAGGTTGTCCCGTAAAGATTCCCGTTCGAGGCCTGCAGAAGGGCGCCAGTGGGATATGAGCCATCCGGGCCACTGAAGCTATGCAACGTGGTGAGTGTGCCGCTCGGAGCCAGCTCGAACGCGCTGCCAAAATTAAGACCATCGTAGTGAGAGCCAAAGGTCGTCCCGTAGAGATTGCCGTTCCTGGCTTGCATCACTGAACTCGGGGATATGCCATTCGTGCAGGAAGGTAAGCCGCAAAAGTTGTAGACAACCGCAAACTTGCCTGCGCTGGTAATTCTGAAGATCAGCCCCGCACCGCCCGTCCCCCCAGGTCAGCTGTCCCGTAGAAATCCCCATTGCTCGCCTGAGTCAACCGACCCTCGGGCCAATAGCCGTCGAGGCAGCTATTGGGTCCGGAACAGAAGGTGTGGACCATTGTCAGCACACCAGCGGACGTAATCTTGAAAGCTGTGCCGGAATTTTGGGTACCGCCGGAGAGAGTTGTGCCGTAGAAATTCCCATCAAAGCCCTGAATGAGCCCCAAGGGAGAGCTACCGTTCGTGCCGCTGAATTCCGTCAATGTGGTCAAGGTCTGCGCCTGCACGGCCATCGCAGTCGCAGCGCAAAATAGAAGGACGCCGCAAACATGTTTGTAGCTACGGAGTCTTCCGATGTCTAAAGTATTCAAGGTTGTTCTCTCCCGTTGAACCGACGCGGAATTTTGGGGTGAGTTGCAAAGTCGTTCCACGATGAAACAATGTCGTTGACGTGGGAACGGGCGGCCAAAGGGGGAAAGCACAGCCGGCAACCCGCGGAGGATTATCCTCTGTTGGGAGCAAGTCGTCAACCTAGCCCCATAAGAAATGCCCAATGAAAAGGAGAACCGATGAGCCGATTCTTGAGTATTTGTTTGCTGGCAGGCTGCGGGGTAGTCTCGGTCCTGGCCGCGTCTCACTCTCCGCAGACCACTTCGATGGCAGGCGACCGGGCGAATGCTTCGAAAGCAACCATCGAGGGCTTGGTTCGGGATGTTGCCTGTCCCATTCAGAATCTGGATGGAACTGCGACGAACCTAAGCCTCAAATGCGTGAGGGACTGCGTGAGAGGAGGTTCGCCGCTCGTTATTCTGACCCAGGATGGTCACTTGTATTTCCCCATCTCCGCCAAAATGCCTGACACCGATCAGCGCCAGAAACTGATGCCCTTCGTCGGCAAGTACGTGCGGGCTAGCGGGACCGTATTTGAGCGGACAGGGACGCACGCGATTGTGATCTCAGAAATTCAGGAAATGAAAGACATCCACTTGAAGACAGATGGGCAGTAACTCCGGCTCAGCGGGAACACACGACTGAAGCTATTGTGATTTTTCTCCAGTTATCCAAATCCACATCCCAAAATCTGCTTTACGCCCGTTCCCGGGTGTGCTAACTTGCACGGCCAAGTTGCCGCCCGTCTCGGCTCGCTCCTGATTCGACCACGGTTCACTACACCGACCTCCCCTAAGTTGGGAAGCCGAAGGCGCAGGATGAACACCAAGATTGTCCTTCTCGTCGCGCTAGGTGCGACGCTGACGCACGCGTCGGCGTGGGCTCAGGTGCCGAAACTCAAGGTCTTGCACAACTTCGGCTCCAGCGACGACGGAAACGTCCCTTCAGGTCCACTTCTGCTGGACAGCACGGGCGACCTCTACGGCGTCACTGGGGGCGGGCCGGGCCTCTATGGGTTCGGCATCGCCTTCGAATTGACACCTCGAAAAAACGGGAACTGGAGCGAGACGATAGTGCACACATTTGGTGGAGGAGGCGACGGGGCGTTTCCATGGGGCGGCTTAGTTCTCGATAGCGCAGGTCAACTCTACGGCACTCTTTACGGCGATCTGAGCGTCGCCGTGAGCGGACTCTTCGGGCTCACGCATGGCTCGAGCGGTTGGACCAATACCATCCTCTACAACGGTTATGCTGGTCCAGGCTTGACCCTCGACAAGCTGGACAACCTCTACGGCTCCATAGGCCCGGGTGATTATTCCGGCGCTGGCGCTGTCGGCGAGTTATCTCCCAGCGCCAGCGGCTGGGCCTACTCTCAGCTCTACAGCTTCTGCCCTCAGTACGGCTGTCCTGACGGTTTTCTGCTCAACGCCCCGCCAACCTGGGACGCCAGAGGCAACCTCTGGGGCACGACCTTCGAAGGCGGCATCGGCAGGCCCGCTTGCTCGAACGACTCGGAAGGCTGTGGGGTCATCTACGCGATGACTCCGAACGGCGACGGCACATGGACCTACCACGTCATTCACCGCTTCGCCTCTTCTCCGACCGACGGCCAGTTCCCCGACGCGGGTCTCACGCTCGATGCCGCAGGCAACTTCTACGGCGACACCGAAGGCGGCGGGACGCACAACCTCGGCATCATCTTCAAGTTCTCGGTTGCTGAGGGCAAAGTGGAGGGCGGTGCCATCTATAACTTCTCCAGCTGTTCGACCGGATGCTATCCCGAAGGCACGCTGGCCATCGACAAAGCGGGCAATCTCTACGGCATGGCCCAGGGCGGCGCCAACAGTTGTGGAGGGCTCTCGTGCGGAGTGGTCTACAAGCTCGCTCCGCAAAGCAACGGCACATGGAAATACAGCGTTCTGGTGAACCTCAGTGAAGCCAGTGGCGGAGTGCTGCCGTTCTACGGGCTGGTCCTCGACGGCAGCGGCAATCTCTACGGGGTGACCAGCAGCTTCGGCAAATACGGCGGCGGCACGGCGTTTGAAATCACGCCGTAGGAAGTCGGTGAGAAAGTGTTTGCGATGAGAAAAGCATTCCATGCGTTGATCATGGCACTCATCTTCACCCTGCCCGCGTCGGCCCAGGGCGCTAAATTAAGGGTGCTCCATAACTTCGGCTCAAGTCTGGACGGAAACGTCCCTTCTGGACCTCTGTTCATGGACGGCAGGGGAGACTTGTACGGCGCAACCGGCGGCGGGCCCGGCCAATACGGCTACGGAATCGCATTTGAGTTGACACCGAGGGCGAATGGAAGCACGCACGAGACAATCCTGCACACGTTTGCCAGTGTTGATGGCTCACCTTGGGGAGCGTTCATCACCGATGGTGCAGGAAACCTGTACGGTACTACGATCGGCGGACCGATCAGCAACAGCGAGGTCTATGAGCTAAGTCCCGGCTCGAATGGCTGGGAATTTAGTGTGCTCTACAACGGAGGAGCGGGGCCGGGTCTGCTAATGAACGGGCTCGGCAATCTCTATGGGTCCGCGGGCCCCGGCAACTCCCAACTCGGTGCAATCGGAGAGATCTCGCGTGACTCCACTGGTTGGACCTATAGCCAACTTTATAGCATCTGCGATCAGTACAACTGCCCCGGCGGCTTCGATCCGTTGGCCCCGCCGATCTGGGACAGCAAAGGGAACCTTTGGGGCACGATGTTTCAGGGCGGCATCGGAAGGCCAGCGTGCTCGAACGACACCGAGGGCTGCGGCGCGATTTACGCGATGACGCCCAACGGCGACGGTACCTGGACCTACCACGTCATTCACCGCTTCGCCTCTTCTCTTATCGACGGCCAATTCCCCGACGCAGGCCTCACGCTAGACGCCGCCGGCAATTTCTACGGCAACACCGAAGGTGGCGGGACGCACAACCTCGGCATCATCTTCAAGTTCTCGGTTGCTGAGGGCAAAGTGGAGGGCGGTGCCATCTATAACTTCTCCAGCTGTTCGACCGGATGCTATCCCGAAGGCACGCTGGCCATCGACAAAGCGGGCAATCTCTACGGCATGGCCCAGGGCGGCGCCAACAGTTGTGGAGGGCTCTCGTGCGGCGTGGTCTACAAGCTCGCGCCACAGAGCAACGGCACATGGAAGTACAGTGTTCTGGTGAACCTCAGTGAAACCAGCGGCGGAGTGCTGCCGTTCTACGGGCTGGTCCTCGATGGCAGCGGCAATCTCTACGGGGTGACCAGCAGCTTCGGCAAATACGGCGGCGGCACGGCGTTTGAAATCACGCCGTAACCGTTCTGCGGCGGGCCTGCCGTAACTACGCAGCTTGTACGATCTCCGACTCCAACTGATGTACAGGATCATCGGACTCTGCCCCCTCTGTCCCTTCCGTGGTTTAGAATGTTTCCATGGCCCGCGAACTGAACTTCGGACCCTACGTCGACGTCGAGAACGGCACCAAGACCGTCAAAGATCTCACCTTCGGCAATCCCACGCCTGAGGGCGTTGTGCTGACCACGCTCGACTCCGCCGTCAACTGGATGCGTAAGAGTTCCATCTGGCCCATGACATTCGGCCTGGCCTGCTGCGCCATCGAAATGATGTCGATGGGCGCGGCGCGCTTCGATATCGCCCGCTTTGGCGCCGAAGTGTTCCGCCCATCTCCGCGACAGAGCGATCTGATGATCATCGCTGGCCGCGTATCGAACAAAATGGCGCCCGTGATCCGCCAGCTCTGGGAGCAGATGCCCGAACCGAAGTGGGTTCTGTCCATGGGCGCCTGCGCGACTTCTGGCGGCGTTTTCCAGAACTACGCGCTGGTCCAGAGCGTCAATCAAGTCATTCCCGTCGACATATACGTTCCGGGCTGCCCGCCCCGCCCTGAGCAATTGATCTATGCCATCACGCTGCTGCAAGAGAAGATCCAGAAGGAGCGCGGCACCATCAGGAAGGCGCTCAACCTCTCATAAGCAAGAAGCGACATAAGCAAGAAACCGAATCCAGCCATCACGCAAAGCCAAAGACCTAAGGCCTAACACCTAACACCTGCGCCCCAACCACGTGGTTGCGCTCTTCTTTCTCACCACAGCCCCCGAACCGCGCTATAATGGCGCCAAGCAAGTGACCCTGGGGTGTTTTATGCAGCGTATCTACGTCGCGTCCCTCCTCTGCGTCCCGCTTCTGTTTTCGTTGAACCCCGTCCGCGCCCAGAACACGAATCCGGCGCCTCCATCCGACCAACCGGCACGATCGGCGACCAGCGTGAAGCTGAAATCCCCCACGCCCGCGCCCCCCATTCCCGCCGATGCGCCGCGCATGTCGAAGCAGACGCGCTACGAGATCATCCGCGACTTCGAGACGCAGATCGTCTACGCCCGCGCCTTCTTTCCCATGGGCGTCAAGGGAATCACGCTAAAGGACGGCGTCGCCACGCCGAACGGCGAAGAGATGCGGCAGGTCCTTGCCATCTATGGTCCTTCAATCCGGCCAGGCGACCCGGCTCACATTTCGTTTGTCCAGATCAAGGAAAACCACATTCATTTCGATCTCAACGGTGGACCCGTTCATCGCAAAAAGTGGTACGAGCATATCGAGGTGCAGGGCGCCAACGGCGGAGACGTTCCCTTATCTCCGAATGAATCCGTGCAGAATCCGCATGGAAGCTATCTCGATATCTACTTCGACAAATATGTTCCGGAAATGACGGCGCGGCAGTTACGCGATCTGATCTATCCCGTCTTGGATTTCAACGCGCGAAACAAAGAAGAAGCGTATCTCGACACCGTGCCGCCTAAGGTGAAGGTCGCCATCCAGGCTCACCAGGTACTCGTGGGGATGAACACGGAAATGGTCCTGCACTCGCGAGGCAAGGCGCCCAAGAAAGTTCGCGAGAGAGATGGCGAGGTTGAATACGAAGAATGGATCTACGGCGAGCCGCCCCAGGATGTCGATTTCGTGCGCATCGTCAACGACGAAGTGATCCGCGTCGAAACCATGCGAGTCGGCGGCGAGAAGATCGTTCGCACCGACAAGGAAGTCATCCTCGAGAAGCCTGACAAAGATACCGAGGCGAAGCAGGAAGAACGGCCTGCGACCGCTCCAAGCCTGCGCCGTCCCGGAGAAGACTCCGACAACGTCCCGAAACCCGACGGCGGAATCTCGCCCGTCCCCGTCGCCCAGCCAACCAATCAACCATCCGGGCCTGGCCCGGGAGACATGCTGCCCGGCCAATAAGAGGCGTCGGTCTTTGTTCGCATCGTACCGAAATCTCATGCACGCTACGAATTCCGTTTTATACAACGGCGCCGCCCTCGGTGTTGGTAAATCCCCCGGTTGATATAGACTGGTGCCGAATTTAAGGGGTTCGGTGAAAGAGTTGCCACGATCGAACCGAGTCCGGATTGCGGCGCTGCTGTGTTGGAGCGCCCACGTCGTTGTCATCCTTGCCGTGCGTAACCTCCAGGCCCGCGTCTTCCTGTCGGATTTTCTTCAGCTCACCATCGGCATCCTCACCGTAACCGCATGCGTTCAGGCCGCGCGGCGCTCGGGCCCTTTTGGGCGGATGTTCTGGCGCTTGGCCACCGTTGGCTTCACCCTTCTCGCCTTCGGCGTAGCGCTGGCTACCTTCACCAAAACCTTCGACGCCTCCTTCGGCCGCCATCCCTGGATCATCGACGTCTTCGTCAATGCCTGGACCGCTCCGCTGGTCATGTGTCTGTTTCTCGATCCGGAATCGGAGGTTGAAGGAACCGACTGGCGCCGGATCCTCGACTTTGCGCAGGTCGGAATCGTCTTCGTTTTGCTCTACCTGTATTCCTCCAACTTTGCCCTGCCGGGCGAAGGCTCCGAACCCTGGCGGCTGGCGCTCTCGACCGATGGCCTCATCACGGCGGGCTTCTTCCTGCGGGGATTCACTACACCCGCCGGTCCCGCCCGAACCCTCTTCCTGCGATTCGGGTACTTCCGCACCGTATCTGTGCTCACGGATACATTCTTCGTCCTCGGGATGCCCGATCCTCCGGCCGGCAGTTCGTTCGACCTCGTCTGGAGTGCGACCTGGTTGATCCCCCTCATAATCGCTACGTCCTGGAATGGCACGGGTGAAGTTGCGATCCAGAAGCCTCCCACCTCGTCCTACTTGCGCCTGCTGATGACGCAGCTCATGCCGCTTATTTTTCCGGTGCTAGTGATTCTGATGGCCTCGCGAATCGTTCGCGGACAACTCGTGATCGCCGCCACGGCGGTTCTCGTTTCGCTGGCCATCACCTACGGGCGGCTGGTCCTCACTCAGAAAGACCAGGACAGCAGCGCCCAAGCGCTTCGCCAAAGTCATCGCCTGCTGCATTCGATCATGGAAGGTGCGAACGAGGTCGTTTTCGTGAAAGACCTTCAGGGCCGCTATCTCATGATCAACACGCCGGGGGCCGAAATGCTTGGCCGCACGGTCGCCGAAGTCATCGGCAAAACCGATTCCGACCTCTTCCCCCCCAACACTGCCGAACCGATCCAAGAGGCTGATGCGCAGGTGATTCGCTCGCGCAAAGCGATCACCTATGAACTGACAATGCATTTGCCCGACGCGGTCCGTTACTTCCTCTCCACCAAGAGCCCTTACTTTGGGCCTCAAGGCGAATTGATTGGATTGATCGGCGTTTCCTTAGACATCACCGATCGCCGGAAGATTGAAGACCAGCTGCGCCAGATCCAGAAGATGGAAGCCATCGGTACTCTATCCGGCGGAATCGCGCACGACTTCAACAATTTGCTGACGGTGATCAAGGGCTATAACGGCCTGGTGATGGACTCCATACACGACGAGGGCATCCGCTCGCTCGTCGCAAACATTGACCAGGCTGCCGAGCGCGCCGAATCCCTGACTCGCCAGTTATTGGCCTACAGCCGCCGCCAGGTTCTCCAGCCCAAAGTCATCAGCCTCAATTCCCTGGTTGTGAATCTCGACAAGATGCTGCAGCGCCTGATCGGCGAAGACGTTGAGATGAGAACCGTCATCGCGCCGAATCTCGGCTCCGTCAAAGCCGATCCCGGACAGATCGAACAAGTGGTCATGAATCTCGCCGTTAACGCCCGCGACGCCATGCCAAAAGGCGGCAGCCTCACTCTGGAGACTGCCAACGTGGACCTCGATGAAGCCTATGCGCAAGAGCACGCCGGCGTCGTTCCCGGCCGCTATGTGATGCTGGCGGTCAGCGACACCGGAGTTGGCATGGATTCCGAAACCCGCGCCCACATCTTCGAGCCTTTCTTCACCACAAAAGTCATGGGCCGAGGCACGGGTCTGGGCCTCTCCATGGCCTACGGAATCGTGAAGCAAAGCGGCGGATTCCTTGAGGTCTACAGCGAACTCGGGCACGGCACGACTTTCAAGATTTACCTCCCAAGAGTGGAGGAGCCGGCGGAAGCCTTGTCCGGTAAGTCGCTGCCCGCCCCGACCCTGCGCGGCTCCGAGACGATCCTGCTGGTGGAAGATGACCGCCAGGTGCGCGAGCTGGCGGCCTCGGTCTTAAGCTCTAGCGGTTATCGAGTGCTGGTCGCCGATTCCGCGGCGGCAGTGGTCTCGCTGTGCGAGCAGCATGGTGGTCCGATCCATCTGCTTCTGACCGATGTCGTCATGCCCGGAAGTGGAGGCCGCGTAATCGCCAAGCAAGTTACCGCGCGCAGGCCGGACATCAAAGTCCTCTACATGTCGGGATACACAACCAACGCCATCGTTCATCACGGCGTATTGGATCCGGGCACGTCTTTTCTGCAAAAGCCGTTCACCCCAGCCGTGCTGGCCGGCAAAGTCCGCGAAGTGCTCGACCAGCCCGCCCCGCTCTAACATCGAGCGACAGCTCTTGTTCAAGCAGATGCACTGGGTGACGATGCCAGTGGAGCCGCACGCTGCCTGATGCCGGAGGGACGCACGGTTCAACGCTTCTGGTAGGGATGGAAGATATAGTCCTTCGTCTTCACGGCCGTATGGCACGTGTTTCCGCAGTCTGAGAGGCTTTTGGGATCGGCCGAGAACTGGTCGGTTGCGGCGTCGTAGTTGAACACCGCGTATCCCCACCCGCCAGTCTTCGGAAATCTCTTGCTGTCCTTTTCCATGACGAAAGCCTGGGCAAAGACGTCTGGCACATCCACATCAAACTGGGCCTCTGTGCTCTTCTTCGGCTTCCACTGGAGCTTGACGATCATGGAGCCATCCGGGAACGTCTGGCCGCCGCTCGGAACGCCGCTCTTGTACGCCTTGATCATCGCCGGATTGGCGACAATTACCTTGAGCACTTCGGTGGTCCGGGCGGAAGACACGACAGACCAGTCCTCATATCCCCGGAAGTCGGAGAAGGCGATCCCACTCGGCGATTTCAGCGAGTACTTGTCCTTGTCTTGCCCTTGCGCGTAAACGGCCGCGGCACCGACGACGGCGAGTACTGTCGTGGCTATCGCAATCGTGAGATTGGTTGTGCGTTCCATGGCTGGAATCCCTTCCTGACTAGAATTTCTATTTTGTCCTGGAGTGGGCGCAGCATATCACACCCCGGAATTCCTGATCCTCCGAAGCGCATTTTTTCTCCAGGAGCTTGGACGGTTTCATTTCATGGCGACCGCCGGCGCCGCGTCCGCAAACGAAAACGCCAGCGAAACATTTGAAAATTCCTGCCCGTCCACTTCCACGTACGGATACACAAAGTAATTCAGCGGCTTGCCGTCCTGCGCAGGACTCAACTTCAAATCCCGCCCCATGCTGAACTGCACACGGTTCACGTCGTGCGATCCGAAGAAGTAGTCGTGCTTCTCCGGATGCTTCCACGCTTCAGAAATATCGACGGGAATCCATCCCTTGCCGTCGATGTAGAAATCGGACCAGCAGTGATAGCCCGCAATCTCGGCCGAGTGCTTGTCGGGCGGAAGCGGGAAGCCAATCTCGAACCGCGCCGGAATACCCTGTGACCTCGCCATGGCAATGAACAGCGAATGGAAGTCGGTGCAGTTGCCCTTCTTGGCATCGCAGGCATAGAGCACATCGCCGTGTCCCCACCCGGTTCCAGTCTTGTCGTATTTCATGGTCGTGAAGACGTATTCGTAAATGGCGCGTGCCTTCTCGAGAGACTGCGTCTTGCCCTCGGTCACTTTCACCGCGAGGTCGGCCGGCAGTCCGGTGACGGGCACCAGCGCGTCGGGCTGCAAATCCTCCTGCCGTTCCTTGTTGTTGAGAGCGGTCGTGACCAGCCGAGGAGCAGGGTTCAGCGCGACTCGCTCGTGGCGCACGACGTCGTATTCCACATCGAAGTGCAACTCCGGTTGCGTCGCGCTGCCGGTTTCGGCAAAATAAATCTCGTTGCCAAATTTCGACTCGCGCGTTCTCTTCAACGGCAGATCGCCCTTAGCGGTGACGATCCTCACTTCCTGATAAGCATCCGATTGAGCGGCAGGAATCCATATGCGAACCTTCTTGCCCGCAGGCAGATTCTTCACTGTAAAGCCGTAGTGAAACGTAAAGTGGCGCGAGTCTTGCGCCACGGAAACTAAAGCTAAGGCGAATAGCAAAGACGACAAGACACAAAGCTTGCGCAGCATAGGAGGCTTCCTCTGAGGGTCTAAACTGAGTACAGAGTACTGAGTACCGAGTACTGTTTTGTGGGAAACGACACACGGGCGTCTTAGAGGGAACGCCGTCAAGTAAAGCCGCGCTTTGGGATGCGCATAGGAAAAAAGATGCGGGATATCGTCCCCGCGATGCGGTATTTTAGCAGGAGTCTTTTCTCCAAAGGTTTCCTTCGTGTTCCTTAGTGTCCTTCGGGGCGATGCCTTTTGCCTTTCTCACCAAACCCCGCGCCTCTTTGTCAAAACGCGGTGAATCATCATCCGGTAGAATCACCCAATGCCCGTAGCCATCCACTGCCGCGACCTGCGCAAGACCTACGACGGCAAACTCGAAGCCGTCCGCGGCCTGAACCTTGAGATTCAGACCGGCGAGTGCTTCGGCCTGCTCGGGCCGAACGGGGCGGGGAAGACCACCACCATCGAAATCCTGGAAGGCCTGCTCGAACCAACTTCAGGAGAAGTCTCGATCCTCGGCCACAGCTGGCGCAAGAACGAGCGCGAGATGCGCGAGTGGCTCGGCATCTCGCTGCAGGAGACGCGCCTGTCGGAAAAACTAACCGTGCGCGAGACCATCGAACTATTCGCCAGCTTCTACCGCCAGCCGCGCTCGTCCGACGAAGTCCTCGAGCAACTGCAACTCACCGAGAAAGCCGACGCCTGGGTCGGCAAGCTGTCCGGCGGACAGCGCCAACGCCTCGCAGTGGCGACGGCGCTCGTGTGCAACCCGAAGATTCTGTTTCTCGATGAGCCCACTACCGGACTCGATCCGCAGAGCCGTCGCCAGCTGTGGGACATCATTCGCGCATTTCAGCGCGATGGCGGCACCGTCCTGCTCACCACGCATTACATGGACGAAGCTGAGCGTCTCTGCGACCGTCTGGCCGTCGTCGACCACGGCCAGATCATCGCCGAAGGCTCGCCCGCCGATCTGATCGAACGCCTTGGAGGACATCACGTAGTCGAGTTCTCGGTGAGCGGCGGCTCCGACGGTGCAACCTTGCAAGCGTGGAACGGCTTGCCCAGCGTCGAATCCGTCCGCGAGGACGAAGGCCTGATCGCCCTGAACGTAAAGCAGCCGCACCTGACGATCCCTGCGCTCCTCGAAGCGATCGACCAGCGTGGCAGCCACTTGCAGCACCTGACCACGCGCCAAGCCAGCCTGGAAGATGTCTTCGTACGACTAACGGGACGCCACCTCCGCGAGGAGTAAAAACTAGGGGACGATGAAATAGCAGATCTTTGTTATGAAACTGGTAGTGAGGTCTGCACCGCCGATGGAGTCCGTACCGATGCCGATCCAGCCGCGGAGCGGCGAAAGAATGCAGCCCACGGCGCAAGCCGTGGGACAACCAAGGCAAACTGAACAAGCCCCGAAGGGGCGAAAGAAAAGTTCCAGGTAGCTCCAGAATCTTCGCGCAGAACTCGAGCATTTATGAGCATCGCCCAGGAAACCCCAATCACCACCAAACAAACTTCGCCGGCTCTGCCTCCGCGCAACGGCCGCTGGGCCGGATACAGCCATCTGCTCAAGGCGCGCCTGCTCGAACTCAAGCGCGAACCGGAAGTGGTCTTCTGGGTCTTCGTGTTCCCGCTATTGCTGGCGCTCGGCCTCGGCATTGCCTTCCGCAACAAGCCCGGAGACGCCGTCCGCGTCGCCATCGTTGCCGAAGGCAGCGCGCAAAATGCACAGGCGCTTCTCGACCGCTCGCCCAAGCACGACCTTTTCAAAGTAAGAGTCCTATCCGTCGACGAGGCGCAAAAAGAATTCCGTCTCGGCAAATTCGATGTCGTAATCGAACCGAGCGCCAATGGCGGATTCCAATACCTCTACGATCCCGCCCGTCCCGAAAGCGTGTTGGCCAAAGCCGAGGTGAATGACGCACTCCAATCCGCCGCTGGACGCAAAGATGTTGTGCCCACGGTAGTGGTCACATCCTCCGAGCCCGGCTCTCGCTACATCGACTTCCTGATCCCCGGTCTCCTCGGCATGAATCTGATGAACTCCGGCATGTGGGGCATCGGCTTCGCCCTGGTCGACATGCGCCAGCGCAAACTACTCAAGCGCTATGTAGGGACGCCCATGCGTCGCGGAGACTTCCTGCTGGCGATCATGACCAGCCGCCTGCTGCTCATGGTCATCGAGATCGGCCTGCTCCTCGTCTTCGGCGTCCTCTTCTTCCACATGCGCGTCCTCGGATCCGTATTCTCGATCGCCCTGCTCGGCGGCCTGGGATCACTCACCTTCGGCGGCATCGGTCTCCTGACCGCCAGCCGCGCCCAGAAAATCGAAAGCATCAGCGGCCTCATTAACCTCGTCATGATGCCCATGTGGATCTTCTCGGGTGTCTTCTTTTCCTACGAACGGTTCCCGGCAGTAATCCATCCGCTCATCAAAGCGCTGCCGCTCACCGCGCTCAACGATGCACTGCGAGCGAGCATCCTGGAGGGCACGCCGCTTCTGCAGCAATGGCCGCGCCTGCTGATTCTGGGTTTGTGGGGAGGAATTTCGTTCGTGCTAGCCCTGAAATGGTTCCGCTGGACCTAAAGCGCTGAAGCCTGAACCACCAAGGATCACGAAGGATCACGAAGGTGCTAGTTTTTCCTTCGTGTATCTTAGTGTCCTTGGTGGTTCAGGTCTTCTCTTCGGAGATCCGCTGCCGGAGCCGTTCAGCAAGCGGCTATCGGTTTGCGGCAATCGCCAGCTCTCGCATCCGATTCAGATACCCCACATAAATCGGAATCGGGATATCGGGCGAATCCCCATCATTCAGAAAATGTTCCAGCCGGATCTCCATCGGAATCGACGCGATCACTTCGCGAAACCGCGCCATCTGCAGGTATTTCACCCGCCAGATTTCCAGCATCAGCGATCGGAACTCTTCACTGATGAATCCCATCTTGCGCTCGCCCAGGTAAATACCGTCGAAGTGACGGCCCGCCAGCGTCGCGCGCACTGGATCGTCCAAAGAAGAAAAGAAGTAAACCAGGTGAAACAGATCGGCCAAGTCTCCCCACAGCACCTTCTCTTCATACGCCCGAAACCGGAAGGAAGCTGCGCCGCGCTGTTGCACCGCTCGCGCACGGTCGCCGGCCGCGAGGCCGTGTGCCGCAAGTTCGCCATCAAACCAACGCAGCCGCTCGGGCGCCAGATTGTGCCGCAGAAACTCCACCGCATACGCGTTCGGCAAATACAGTTTCGGATCGGCGTCCAGACGCGCCAGCCATGGGCCCCAATCTTTGCGCTCGAATGCGGCCAACAACTCCCTCAGTTGCGCCACTGTAACATCCGGATGATATTTCACCGCCTGCCAGAAATGCTCCGTCGAATCGTAGGTTGCTCCGTACAGCTGAATCCCTTCTTCAATGGGATACCAGTTCGACAGCACGCGCGCTGGAATCGACGGCGAGGCGCTCCAGCAGTTGATCGAATGCTTCCACTTCTCCTGCACCGCGAGAAATGCCTCGGCATAGCCGGCGGGTACCGGCTCTTTCACGCGCGCCAGCGCCAGCTTCAATTCTTCCCGCGTATGTGTGACCAGCGCTTCCAGCGGACGTTCATCCGCCATCGAAATAATTCGGCTCTCCACCCCGCGCCGCAACAACTCGCGTGCCAAGGCGTCCCTCTGGGAAGCGCCAAAATCGCTGCGGTCCTTCCATCGTCCGGTCTGCGAGTCGATATACGGAAACAACTCCGCCAGCGACTTGAACTCGATGAATCCGTGGAGCGCAAACGGGACCGGCTGACCATCCTTCAACACCACAGTGGAAGGAGTGACGATTGCCTGCAAAGATACGTCTTGCGCCCGCAGGCTCGCGCCTAAGAGTAGGGGAATAAGTGCGATGAATACCCAAGCCGGATGCTGCGAAGGTTCCCGAGTTCGCATAGTGGAAGGGAGGGCAGAGCATTCCGCTCACGACCTCGCCCGCTAAATCTTGGCAGAAGTTAGGGACGAGGCCGTCTGCGGCACTTGCGAAATGACTGCGGTTACGTCTTGACTAGCTTGGCGGCTTGTTTCCTTACTTTCGCCCAGCGTAGTCGTTGCGCATCGGCGATCCGCTTGCGGGCTTCTTTGCTCAAGGTTCGTCCAGTCTTCCTGAGCTTTGCCCCGCCAGCATGGCCTAGCGCATCCAACGCCTTCCCCACTCTGCCCATCTCTTTTTCAAGACGGGAGTACTCGTTCCGCAGGGAAGTGACTACCTTATTCAGGTTGGTCATGTATTACCCCCTCATAAGTGAAGGCTAACATGAGCAAGTAGAAAGCAGGAAAAGATTAGAAAGAATTTCATCACAAATGTTATGCCATGGTGGTCAGGAATCTCGGCGCCTGCCGCGCTTTGGTGGCTTGTTCAAACGAATACGCCACTTTAATCAAAGTAGGTTCACTCCATGCCCGGCCAAAAAATGAAATCCCCACCGGCATCCCGGAAATAAGACCCGCAGTCACATTGATATTGGGATATCCCGCGACTGCCGCCGCATTCGAGCTGCCTCCCGAAAAATGGTCGCCAGTAATCAGATCGGTTAACCAGGATGGCCCTCCCGTGGGAGCAACAATCACATCCAGTTGATCCTGATCCATGAGCGCATCAATACCTTCCGCTCTCGCCAGTTGATGGTTCTTGGCCAGCGCATCCAGATACACCTTGTCGGTAAGTGGTCCCTTCGCTTGTGCTTTCAGGAACAAATCCTGCCCGAAGTACTGCATCTCTTTTTCCCGATTGCGATCGTTAAAGTCGATGACGTCCTGCAAAGTCTTCACCGGCGCGTCCGGTCCCAGCCGGCCCAGGTAGGCGTTGAGATCCGCCTTCAGTTCATATAACAGAACAATCAATTCGCTGTCGTCGAATCTGCCAAACGTCGCAATGTCAGCGGGATCGACCAGCACCGCTCCCTCTTGCTTCATCACCGTGAGCGATCGCTCCATCAGCGCATCCACCGCCTCGCTGAAGCCAAAGTATTTTCGCGCCACGCCGATCCGCGCTCCTTTCAGCCCGTTCGGATCGCAGAACCGCGCATAGTCGGTTTGTGACTTACCCGCACTAGCCGCGGTCGCAGCATCTTCGGGATCGACGTCCGTCAGCGCACCCAGCAGAATCGCCGCGTCGCGCACCGTGCGGCACATCGGGCCGGCGCCGTCCTGGCTGTGCGAGATTGGGATGATCCCGCTCCGGCTGACGAGTCCCACCGTGGGCTTGATCCCCGCCAGCCCATTCGCCGACGACGGGCACACGATCGACCCATCCGTCTCGGTTCCGATTCCAACCGCTGCCAGGTTCGCCGAAATGCCCGCACCCGTGCCCGAACTCGATCCGCACGCATTGCGATCCAGCGCATACGGATTCTTCGTCAGCCCGCCGCGCCCGCTCCATCCGCTGACCGAGTGGCTGGAACGCATATTCGCCCACTCGCTGAGATTCGTCTTACCCAGAATGACCGCGCCCGCCGCCCGCAACTTCTGTGCGACGAACGAATCCTTCGGCGGCTTCGATCCCACCAGCGCCAGCGAACCTGCCGTCGTCATCATGCGATCGGCCGTGGCGATGTTGTCCTTGATCAATACCGGCACGCCATGCAGCGGCCCGCGCGGCCCCTTGGCTCTCCGTTCGTCATCGAGCGAATCTGCAATCGACATCGCATCCGGATTCAGTTCGATGATCGCGTTCACCGCCGGCCCGCGCTTGTCTTTCTGCGCAGTATCGACCTCGTCAATCCGCGCCCGATATTTCTCCACCAGCGACCGCGCCGTAAACTTGCCGGACTTCATCCCCTCCTGCAACTCAGGAACCGTGATCTCCTCCAGTTCAAACGGCTTGACCTCCGGCGCCGCAGCCGCCAGAGGCGCAGCAAGAGCCCGGCCCGCGCCCAGCGCCGGATACAACGCAGCACTACCGCCAGTAGTCAAGGCAGCTTGCAGAAACTTGCGGCGCGAAGCAGAAAGACGAGAGTCCGGTGAGCGCATAATCTCCTGGGAATTCGCACGAAGGATTTGACCTACAGGCCGACCATTAAAACACGAACGATAGGAGAAGTTCACGAGCCCGTAACAACGGAGCCTGGAATAGCAGCCAAAAACTGATACGCAGTAGCGAAATCTCACGCAGCTGTTGACGAGTTTTTCCTTAGTGATCCTTAGTGCCCTTCGTGGGTAAGGTTTTTGGCGGTCGATATTCATCCAGGGTCAGCGGTACCGGGAGCCCGCAACCGGTTGTGACTGCCGAAAGAGGGTGATAAGCTAATTGCGTTCCCCGGCTGAGCGGGAGTAGTTCAGCGGTAGAACGCCAGCTTCCCAAGTTGAGCCGATTTGCGGGCGTTGAGCCCGCAGGCGAAATCCCGAGCGAACGCGAGGGACCTCGGGCTGTAGTGAGCGGGAGTAGTTCAGCGGTAGAACGCCAGCTTCCCAAGTTGAGCCGATTTGCGGGCGTTGAGCCCGCAGGCGAAATCCCGAGCGAACGCGAGGGACCTCGGGCTGTAGTGAGCGGGAGTAGTTCAGCGGTAGAACGCCAGCTTCCCAAGCTGGATGTCACGGGTTCGATCCCCGTCTCCCGCTCCATTCCTTTACCGCAACGACCCACATGGCGCGGGCCACATCTCGCCACCGTTGCGGGTATCGAGACTCGAAGCGCGGGCCACGCAGGATGGGCGCTCTAGTTGGAGCTTTGGAACTCCATGTTCTCGTTCACCGAGAGCTGCGCGGGCGTGCCGGCTCCATTGTCTCCATCACGAGTCGCCACCACGCGAAACCCGCCGCCGCTTACTTCGACCGCATAGCTGTACGGCGGACGCTGCCGGGCCACCGTAATGTTGTTTGTCGAAATCAATTCGTCAAGCGAGACATATTTTCCCTCGCTGGCAAAGTAGCGCCGCTCGGCTGAAGCGATGCTGATCAGATCGCTCCTGACGCCTGTAATGTTAATCGCGCCCTGCGGATTCGCGGCTCCGGCCTGCGCAGAAGTCCCTTGCATCTGCTTGGAATAAATGTACATGCCAATCCCCATCACGATGACGAGGCCCAGAAAGCCGAACATGCGACCCATAAATTCCTCCGCAGCCAATTCCACCGTGAAATTAGGCACCTGACAAGTAACCATAGGTGTATGGCCCTAAGGCCCGCTGTTTATGCGGGTGCCAGCGTCGATCCATGCTTTTGTGCACCCTTTGTGCACCTGTAGGCCGCCGCTTCCACTCCCTGCTACAATCCCCCGTCGAGGGGGATTCACATGACGAACCTAGGGGATGTAGTGAAGGCGTTGAAGAAAGAGCATGATCTCTTGAGTAAGCAGATCACAGCGGTGGGTGCTGCGCTCTCAGCCTTCGGAGCGTCGTATGCGAAAGGCCCAGCGCGTAAGATGTCTGCCGCTGGAAAGGCCAGAATCTCGGCTGCTCAAAAAGCACGATGGGCGAAAGTCAGGGCGGGCGGGAAGGCAAGAGTCGTCGCAATGCCCAAGAAGCGCACGATGTCCGCCAGCGCCCGCAAGAAGATCGCTGCCGCACAACGCGCTCGATGGGCGAAGGTGAAAGCCGCCAAGAAATCAGCCTAACGCGCCCAAGGGGGTTTTCGGTCAATCCATCCGTTTAAAGGATGCCGTGCCAAAAGCGCCAGGAAAGACCGCCGCCCCCTCACATCGGGGAAGTGACCCTCAGTAATCAGAAAAGTTATCTCGGTAATGCGAAAATTCTTTGTTCTGAGTCGATATTGATGGTATATACAGTGTTCCCCCATCGTAAGCGAAGCGGCCCCTGTTTCCAAGGTTTGGGACAGTATTTGACACTGGATTTGACACTTGCCCGAATGCAATGGGCCCTAAGCCGTTGCAGAATAAAGGACATCGTTCGGCATGCAAAGTGCATCTGAAACTCAGTTAGATCTCGTGATGGCGGTTGGAGACATGGGACAAAACATTAGATTCGCTGGTCAGCTATTGACGTCGAACCCTATTGCCGCTCGCATTTTCCGCGCCGTTGAAGAGGGACGCGGCAGAGCTTCAGGATGGAGCATTGTAAGGGCGCTAGGGATGCAAGCAGAAGAAGTGCAACCGGTATTGCACAGCCTGAAAGAGTGCGGTGTTGTCGATTCCACGGACCCGGGACTAGACGGTTATTATTCTTTGACCAAGCTAGGTTTTGAACTGCGTTCTGGATTCAGCATAGCCGTGTGAACTATCTTCTACAGATTCCATTTGCGCCGTCAGAGATTGTGCTGATTTCCTTTCTCTACCTTTTTCTCGACGTTTACCCAACCGTAAAATCTATCCGAGCGATGCTGACCACTGGGTCTTTTTATGTGCTTTGGGTAACTTTCTCTCTTTTAACCGGCATCTCATATTTTTTCTTGATCACGACCAGCATCTCCAAAATTCAAAGTTTGGTCGGAACATCGGGCACGAGATTAACAATAATTTTTCTCGCTGCCTTGATGGGCGCTACTGTTCTTCAGAGCCTTTCCCTAAAAATCTCAGACGTCAAAATCGTAAATCTTGAGGCTCTTTTGAATGGATATCGAGGGCAAGTATTGGCAGATATTACGAAAAAGAATTCCGAGATTGAGAAACTTTCGGCCTATCGTTTGGGCGACAGACTTGCGGCGAAATTCAAGGCAAAAGAGAGCGAACTGTCCGGAGTGTATTGGGAATTGCTTATTTTTAACGGACAATCCTCGGACTCGGTTGCCCAGATAATGAATACCCTCGACAAAGATGTTAAGACCCTGGGAATCTCACGAGTCAATCATGTAGCCGCTAGGATCGTACGATTGGACATCATCCGCGCCCGCCAGTTGTGCGAAGACTGAAAAGTCGGCCTTCTCTCCCGAAGTCGCCTTCTACCATACGAATGTTAATTCTGGAGTCGGCCCCAGCTTTTGCGCTGGCGCTGTTTTCGGGCTGAGTTTAGACTTCGTGCGCCGTCCAATAGCGCACATCACACACGGAGGACACATTGGATTCGAAAGAGCACTATCTCATGCTGTTAATGTTCGCTCGCATTCACGAATGTTTACATGTCATCACAGACACCCTCACGAGTCGCGGTTTGTGGACTGACGATGATCGGCACGCTTTCTCGGAGGTTGTTCATTTTGATGCTGAGAAGGTGCGGGTTTGTATGCGAGTGGCGACGGAAGATTATCTCCGGCTCTCGCAAGCTTTGGGGGTGGCAACAGGCCTAGAAAACGGATACCCGCCTCAATAAGATCGGGCTTATTACGATTTGACATGGAGCACGCTCCGGCACGACTTTTCGGTCTTGGTGGACAAAGCTAAAACCCCGGCAACCACGAAACCTGATTGTTAGAAAAGCCGATGGGGTAGAACAGTGGATCGCGTACCGTCAGATGCGCTTGGAGTATCAGCCAATGGCCCTTCGCGGTGGCCGCGTTTGCTGCCGTGGACCCGACGACATGATCGCCACCATTCAACACCGTCCCAGGTGATATCGGCAAGAAGTAGACCCGTGGTTTACTCATTCGCCGTCCCTGAAGCAGAAGTCTTTTGATTCAGGATGCCGCTGCCCTGTGGCTCGATAGTGCGCGAGTGCTTCCTGATCTGTCTCCGCCCATTCGCCACGGCTCTGCGCGAATCGCTTGTATTCGTTTGCCGTCATCATGGCGACGTGCGCCGAGGTCGGACCACGCTTTACTGGAGTGTGCCAGCCCGTTGCCGAGTCCCGCGTGAGTGAGCTAGGAAACCTGTTCATAGTGATCCCCGAAAAGCTAAAACCACCACCGCCGCCGCAACAGCCAGTAAAATTGCGAACTCCACCGAAACAGAGCCGCCGCGTTCCGACCGCCTGTCAACTACCGTAAAGCACCCAACCAGATTGTTGAACCGCCGCAGTCGAAGTGACTGACAGATTCGAATTGGGATCAATCGTCCACATCGGCTGGTTGGCCAATCCAGATTGATCGAAAATTCCTCCGGCCAAGAAGTTCATATTCCCCGTGAGTGCTCCAGCACCGTTATAGAAAACGAGATTCGTAGCGCCCGCAACGGTCATGTAAAGATCCCAAACGTAGAGAAACCCCGTTGCGCTGGGATTCTTAATCAAGGTGGTCTGCGCGGTGGCTGCGTTATTGATGGTTGCGGTTTGTAGATTTCTCTGTGACGGCATAGATGTCCTTTGAGTTCCTAATCAGGCTGGAGTCGTGAGGGTTAACTCCCAACCTGATTCCCTCACTTCGCCTTCAGTCCGAAGGGTGCCGCCGCAAAGTCAGTCCGACTCGCGTTTACCGCCGTGTGTGTTCGGAGTAGGGTCCGAATCTTCCGGATTTCGGCCCCGCTCCAAAATTCCGCCCCAGTCCGAAACGGAACTAATCTCCGCTATAAACGCCCGCATAGCCCGTGCTGTAGTGCAACTGGTCGCTACCTTGACCCGTGAGTGGCTGCGAGTTCGGTAGGTTGCCATTCACCATGCAAACCCAATACCCAGATGTAGGTGGAAGCCATTGCGTTCCCGGCGGTCCCGGCAGCGCTTGGTTCGCTGGAACCACAATCGCGCCCGCCACTACGCCGAGTCCCGGCGCAAACCTGACCACAGATTGCGCTGCGTAATCGGTCGATAGGCAAGAGATGAACTGCGGCCCCGATCCGACTCCGTAGGCGACTGTGACGAATGCGCCCATTAGTAATGCCCGCGAAGGCGATCCACCGCTGCCCGCTC
The DNA here is from genome assembly GCA_963844525.1 of uncultured Acidobacteriaceae bacterium. Taxonomy (GTDB): domain Bacteria; phylum Acidobacteriota; class Terriglobia; order Terriglobales; family Acidobacteriaceae; genus Sulfotelmatobacter. Next base: position 238,693 of record CAWJOM010000005.1, read on the forward strand.
CCGCTGCCGAGTTTCCACCGCCGCCAAAAGTTCCGTCTGCGTTTTGAATTCTGCCATCTCCCAACTGAGCGCCCGGAACGCCTGCGCCCGTCGAGCTTGGACCCATCGAGAAGTGAACGTTGTCATCCGAGTAGCCGACAGCGTAGCCCGCCGTCGGCAAAAAATGATCCTTCACCACGACATGCCAGCCAATGATGTTGGGAACAATGTCGGCGCGACGAACCGGAGCTGGCGGCCCTCCCGGCGAAGGAAAATTTACGATTCTTGCGCCCGGATTTGCTTGCTGGTGAAGTGCGAACTGATCTTTCGTTGGTTGTGCCATGTTCTTTCTCCTTAACCTATTCTGTGGGGGCACTTTTCACGATGCCCACGGCTTTCTTGAATGTCGGCGACAATTCCTTGAGTAACAGGAAAAGACCATACGCCTTTGCGGGATTCGCTTCCGCCCAAGTGCCTATCGCTTTAATGCCAGCTACCGTGTGCGGCAAAACTGCCGGAAGTGCCGACGCTGCCGCTGTCGCTCCTATCGTGGCTCCCGCCACCACCGGAACGCTGAGAGCGCCCGCCGCGCGTCCCTGAGCAAAGTCGGCTTTGTCCTGCTCTGTCATGTTAGGAGTCGGCAAGCCTGTCAAACCGCTAACCAACTTCATGCGAACGTCGCTCTGAAATTGCTCTGGCGACACTTCGGCAGCGTTGTCCAACTGCTGTGCCTTCGACATATCGAGCGTGACCGGAGCGTTGGACGAACCCCCCACCAATCGGTTGCGCCTTCGACAGATCCAGAGTTACGGCAGGAGTCACTGCACGACCCCCAAGTCCTGCCCCTGCGAATTCGTATAGTGCTGCTTGCCGTCAGAACCCGGAGCCGTGTGCGTTGCTCCCGCTGGCGGTGCCTGTGGTGCCTTCGATGCCGCAATCGGCTGATACTGTTTCTGCAAATAGCGATTGCTGCCCACTAGCGCCTTCTGACGGGCGGCAATGTCGCGCTGCATGATGTCGAATGCCCCGTTGATCTGGCCCTTGGAATAGCTCTGCTTCAGAATGTCGAGCGCCTGTTGCCGTCCCGTATCAGAGGAAATTCCGCCGCCCATTACCTTGCTGTACTCATCGGCAAGCCCCAACATTGCCGTGTGAAAGTTGGTTGCTTCCTTGCTGCCAAACTCCGTGGCAGTAGCGTTGAAAACTTTGTTAAGGGTCGCTTGCGGCAGTTGCGGCAATGCCGTGGCCGCACCCTTGGCAATGTCGATAGCTCCGCCAGGTTCCGCCATGCCGGAAATCATCTTTAGCGTGTTCTGGTTTTGCGAGTTCGTTGCGTACTTGTAATCCGACTGCGCTTGAGCGATATCAAACGGCTTGCCGTACTTTGACAGCGAATATTCATTGGCTGCCTGTAGCTTCGCGTTGTAGTCAGTGCCGCGCTTCGACAACTGCGTCGGGTCCATCGTCCCCTCTACCAGACCCACGGGAATCGATGCGGGGTTCCGAGTGCCGTCTTCGTTCTTTGCGTTGCCGCTTGTAAGGTTCTTTTCCTGTGTGCGCCTGAGCGATGCTTCCGAGTTGAGATTACTGACTGTCGCCTTTGACTGTGCGGTCTGATTCTTGAGCGTGATCGCCTTTTCCTGCGCGTCGAGTTCGTTCTTTCCCGACACTCCGAGGAGTTGCAAGGCGGTACTGTTGGGAACCGATCCCGCTGGAATCACGCTGGTTTGATAAATGGGAGTGCCTTCACCGTCCAGTCCAATCGGCGTGCGAACTGTAATCGGGTCGGCATTTTTCTGATCTAACCATTGCGGATTGACTTGGAACACGTCCACGCCAGTGCTCTTGCCGTTCTTCGTCGTGATGACCGCGCGTAGCTTTCCCTGCGCTTGTAGTGCGGGAATATTGATCCCGGCCTTTACCAGTTCGGGATGATTTCCGACCAAATCCCCGAAGGAATCGAAGTGCCCAACGAAGTGATTGGTGGGATCATTCGCCAGCATGGTTTGCATGGTGTTGAATCTTGTTCGTCGTCGCGTCGTCAATCGCAGTCCTTCCGCGCCATTCTGAAACCTGATTCAGCAATCTGCTGGTTGATCAAAGCATCCGAGGCTTTGCCGCGAAGTTGCAGTTGCACGTTGCGCGAGTCTTCCAGCGTGTTCTGTTGCTGCTGCTGTTGAGTCTGCTGCTGCTCCTGTACTCCAGCTAAGGCCGCTTTGCCTACGGCTCCCGGCCCATGCTGCGCTGCCCCGGCTGCGGCACCACGAAGGTAAATCCCGGCCGTGTTTGCAATCCGGCCTTCCCTAGTTAAAGGCACTTCCTCTATTGCCCCGGTCGCGGGATTCACCCTCTGTACCGTTCGCGGCCCGCCCAGAGACATCGCCAATCGCGTGAGCGATGTCGGCCAATACTGATTTCTTCGGTGGTGCGGGTTGCAGTTGTGGCGCTGGCCCACTCCGACCGTTTAGTGGAGCGTTCGGCCCCATGGGATCTTGTTGCTGTTGCACATCGTCCGCCGACTGCTGGAATTGTCCCGCCGTCGATCCGCCGAGCACACTTGCGGCATCGTTGTACGCCTGTGCTCCCTGTTGCGGGTCCATCGTCGCCGTTCCGGAATTATCTACGCTCATAATCACCTGTTATCGAAGGTAGTCGGGCAGTTCGTGATTCCACGTGCCATTCGATTCCATCCACTCTCTTTGGCGATTCGCGCTCCACATCGCCCATTCCCGCTTCGAAGGTTTCGCCCCAAAGTCCTCAGGGTTAGACATCTGGCCCTTCTGCCTATATCTGGACGGAGCATCGACGACTGGCGCAGAACTCCAGGACTCATGCAAGTTGTAACCAAGAAGCCGGCCAGAGCTGTCGTACTGCGGCGTTCCATTTAATGCTGCGACCGTTTGAACTTCTTCCGCAGTCATCTTCGCGAAAGTTTCCGCGTTGGGATGAATCTTGAATCCCAACACGCTTTGTGCGCCTTCGTGAGATTCGGCCACGTCACGGTCCAATCCTTCGCGTTGCAATAGTCAACTACCAGGTTCATGTTGAACTCACAGCGGAAAAAGTCGGGAGTGTTCTCCGCGAACAGAGTGCACTCCGACCATTCGATGGACTTATTCGAAAACCCAGAAGCAAGTTTCTTGATGATGCCCGCCATATCAATCGAGATCCTTCCATCTCACTAAATTTGCTGTGGGCAACATCGAGTAGATCGCCGTTCCGCCGTCCTCGTTCGCCGCCCGATATTGGTGTCCGATGTACTTACCCGCTATCTTGCCCCGATCAGTTCGAACTAATAGCCCGTTCGTGCCTGCCAAGTACGTTACGGTTACTTCGTGAGAGGATGGCCAGAACGCGATCCACCGCGCTAAGTCCCTATCGAAAGGCAAGGTCTTGCTCTGTGTCTGCATTGCCTTCAGTCCATCCCTTCTCTTTCAGTAGTGCGGCGAATTCTTCCGCATCGCGTTCGCGTTTCTTCGTTAAGGCAGGAACTGAGAACTGGCACGATCCCGGAATGTCGCCGCCCTCGACATCGAACAATGGAGTTTCCCGCGTCATCGCCCAGATGTAATCGCGCATCTCGCGCTGGTATTGTTCGAAAGAAAGTTTCGGCTTCATGGGGTCGAGGTTTCGGTAGTAGTTCACCACCGCGCCTCGATCCGGCTTTCTGAACTCGAGCTGGCATCTCATGCACATTACGTACACTTCGCCGGTTGGGAGCTTCAATTTTGGCAGGGTATATCCCTGCTTACCTGAGCCATTTAGGAAGCCGGCGTAGCCAAGCCCCCCGGATTTATGTTTACAGCTTCGGCGCTGGCTAGCCGTCTTCTCGTTCTCCTGCGCCATCAATTGCCGCATCGTCGCCGAATGCCGCGCCTTCTCTTCCTTCTGGTCAAGGTGTTTCTGGTTTTCTGCTTCCACGACATCGGCTTCGCGCTCTGACTTGCGAAGTTGAACCAAGGCCATCCGGCGCTCTAACTGCGTCCGATCAAGGCTTTCTGTTGGTGCCGATAGAAGCTGCGCGTCCGTCAATTCCTTGCTCATGCCATCCCTCCAAACCGCTTTTCTGATTCCTTCAAAGACTCCACCGATTCGACCACCAGTTTTCCCGCTGCCTTCAGTTCCGCAAATGCGGTGACGATGGCTACCTCTGCCGCTATCGCTTCCACCTTGGACCGCTGCAATTCAGTCCAAGAAACAATCTGCGCGTCATCGTGCATCGTGGGCCCCTAGCTTCTCCCACGGCTGCAAGGCTCCCAGATGCCGCGCGACTGCCTCAAGGTCGAGCATGACGGCTGTGATCTGCTGAGTTGTCGAGTTGACGAGGTAGTAGTCGCCAATCCGATCCCGCTCATGGCCCAGAGAGCGGACTAACTTCTCCCCACGAAGTCGAAGCAGCCTATTGACCCGCGCTGTAACGTTCTTGCGGCTCTTCACGTTCCATTCAAGCGCTGGAGTTATCGTTGCCCCTTGGCTCATTGGCTTACATTCGCATGAGAGTAAGTGCGCGTCAAGCGTCCGCGCTCACATTCTGCTCACAATCGTATTGAGGTGCTTCATATCGTGTTACTCTGCCTGCGTAGTTACTTCACTCCGAGGGTTCCTCTATGGACCTTGCCGTTGGTGATGTTGCTCCTTTCCACTTAGACAGCCACTATCAGCGTTATGCCGCATGGCGCTCCAGTATCGGCATCCAACCGGCACCAATCGACCGTTGGGCTACTAAGCACTACTCAGAAGGCTATGGCCGCAAGATTGATCCCCTTCTCATCGAACGTAAACCCTCTAATAAGGCGGAACCTAGCCCGGATGCTTTCTCGGCATTGAGCGAGCTTTAGGCGGTACCCTCTGTAGGGGTCCCAAGCAACAAGAATCTCGCATCCCTACTAGTCCTATGGGTATAGTTGGTATCTGCTTTGGAATGAGTAGGCTGGAGAGGAAAACCGTCCCGCGCCCACCTCCGTTTTGATTTGCCGGTGCCAGGGGTTACCGGCAGGGGGTCGAAAGGAACTACTTTTGGGGAGGCTCCAAGAGGCTAGGAAGCACACGCCCCGTCGTTCCTGCCTGTCATAGCGCATAGATCGCCACCACGGTGATGCCGTGGACCATCCAGAGCGCCCAGAGAGGGCAGGGAATTGGCTGGCATTGCGGCATTGGCCCGCGCTACTGGTCATCAACCAGAAGGCGGCAGCCGCGAAAGGCTTGTTGCTATTGGGTTTCTGGCCCTGCAATGCGGCGTTGTACTACCCGCGTGCTACTCCAAGGCTGGAAAGTCCGGTTTCGGCCCTTGCAAATTGGCCGCGATCCGCTTCCTCATCTCCGCCAGGTCGGCAAAGCTATACTCCCGCTCCACCGTCTTAAACCAGTCCTGCCACGGCCTATCATCGCCGCCGAGTTCCAACCACGCGTCCCGCATCATCATCGCCCGCACGACTTTCGCCTGTGCCTCTACGTCGTGCCAGAACTGCATCCACTCCGGCGAACCACACCCCAAAAAAACATCATCATTTTGTGCCTTGTTTTGCATTCAAATCGCCTCCCGTGGGGGAGCGGTTTTAACTCCCCGAAGTTCCCAAACAGACAGTCAACTTAGAGACTGTTCCAAGCAGATTATGCACTTTAAGCACTTTCTCCATTATCCGCGTATGTGCCCCAACCAACGTAGCGTACGTGGATAACAGGTGCAACTGCCTGAAGTGCATAAAATCGACCCACTAATATCCAGCAAACGCCTCCATCGACTGGACTTAGTCGTTCTATGGTCATTCACGCCAGCTTTTCCCTCTTGGCTAGACTTATGACCCACTGAGCAAGACGCTTCCGGCCCATCTTAGGACCGTGCTTGACCATACACTTAATCCGGCGTAAACGACTCTTCTCAGTCTCACTAAGTAGGTCAAAAGGCTTCATGGAAGAATTAGGTAGAGAATTAGTCATAATCACCTCCAGATGGGCGGACGGAGATTAGACTAAGGCCCTTGAACATGCTCTGGCCGCCATGTCGAAGGTAGGTAATTCCGCCCCTAGTCTTTAGGTCTTGGGTGAGTCCGGTGGCTGTTCCTACGGATTTAATGCCCTGTGTCTGGCACCATGCGGCCCAATCCGCGTAGGCGTCGCCTGTCTTGCAGGATTCGCCCCTGCCCAGTTTGGCGTTATCAGTGAGCCACTGGCCGACTGAATCTTCATCGTTGAAATATTCGCCCGTGGCGGAAGCCACAGACGCCGGGGGAGTAAGCCCTTCGCGCTGGAGTTTAAGAGCGCCTTCGATCAACCAATTCAAGATCCGGCCATACTCCGGAACTAGCTTCTGGCCCAACTCCAGGTCGGGGTTTTCCTTGAACGTGCGGTTGAAGTTGATGATTCGCAGCCTTCTCCGCATCGCGTCATCACACGACTTGATTCTAGGTTTGTGTTGGCCACTCACGATCAACTTGAACTTCGGCTTGAATTCAAACGAGTTCTGGCGCATGAAGTTCGCCGTGATTGCGTCCGCACCGGTAACCGTCTTCAACTGGCTTTCGTCCCACGAATGGCCACGCTCGGTTTCCCTCATCGTGCATAGCCGCGCCCCAACCAGCCTTGCCAGACCCTCGCGATGGTGGCTCACCTTGGATTCGGTAAAGTAACGGGAGTCTGTGACCTTGGCAAACCCGCCTAGGATGTCACTCCAAGCGTTAATGACTACGCCTTTGCCGTTTCCCCCGCTTCCCCACATAAACCACATTTGCTGGTACTTGGTTTCGCCGCTAATACACAGCCCGCCCACCTTTTGCAGATAGTCAATGAGTGGTGTGTCTCCTTCTAGGCACTCGTCCAAGTGCTGCAAGAACCGCTCCGGCTTGCCGTGTTCCGGCGTGACCCTGGCGGCCATCGTGAAATAGTCCAGAGGGTTGTTACGGCACATCTCGCCGGTTCTTAGGTTGATCGTGCCGCCCGGCGTCGGCAACAGATAGTCCGCCTCGTTCCATTGTTCGGGAACTGTCGCAAGCTGCCGATCCGATGAGGCCAGCTTGACCACTGCCGCAACTGTGCTGCCGTCCGACAATCGCCGCTTGGCCGCATCCGGAGCGCCGTCGCAATTGTCTCGACAGATGCGCCGAGCCAAATCGAAGGCTTGCAGGGTTCTCTCTTCCGTCCAGCATGTGCCGTTGTAGCGATACCACCGACCCCAAGCATTGCAGAATCGAAGATCGCCGCCGTGCCTGCCTGCAAACTGGAGCGCAAGGGCATCTTCGCTGTAGGGAACCACGTCGCCGCTGGTGCCCTTGGCGCTGGCGGTTATGATCGAGCGCATCAAATCGCTGTTTGTGAAATCGAGAGGCACTCCTCCAGTGATCGTCATTGGCCTACCTCGATTCCGCTCATACGTGCGTATTCCTGTTCTGCGGTGCGTATTTGCGATCCCAAAATGGCAAGCGAGTGCCAGAGCAAGTCTTTTTCTGGCGAGTCCACCCCCGGCGCACTAGACTCCAGTTTTTCGAGTTCGCTGGAGACTTGCCGCTCCAACCGCTCAAGATCGTGAAGACGTTCTCTCACGGCAAGCCGCTGGCGCTTCTGTTCCGCTTGACGCTCCAGTTCACACTGGCGCTTTTGTTCCAGCTCCAACCGCTGCCGTTCGATCCGCCGCGCTTCATCAGGGTTGTTGATCTGCCGCCGCCAACATCCCAAGAACTCGCACGCACGGCGGAACGGCAGACTGTGTCGCTTCATCGTGTAGGCGAGGACATCCCCGCCTTTGGCTTGGCAACCGTGACAAAAAAACCCGCCGTTAACGAGGTTTACGCTGAGGCTGGTATGAGACTTCGATTGATGCCAGGGACAGTCCACGCGTACCCATCCGGCCCGATCCTGCCGCGTCATTTTGGAGAATTCCCTGCGGTAAAAACTCTCTGCCGGCGGTAGTGCCGACTTGTCAAAATGGGAGTTCATTCCGACACCCCCACGATTCCGAGGTCCAACAGGCGGATGTGAATTTTTTCGACCTCGCGCCGTATATCGGCGAGCTCGCCCAACTGCGAATCCAGGGCCAAGTCCCGTTGGATCGCCAATAGTTCCCCAGCGAGAATGTTTAGGGTGAAGAGAAGATCTTGGCCGTCTGCTTTCAATCTGGCGTTGCGCCTGCGTCGAACTGTGGCGGGACTACTGTTTTTTGAGCGTGGACTATTGCTTAGTTCATTGGTGGGACTTAAATTTAGGGAATCCATTCGTTGCTAGCTGCCAAGCCCAACGCAAAATCTCCTAGCTCCCCAGCTTCAATCCAAAGTTGGGGGGCATTTTTACGTTCGGAGAGTTTTCGGGTCAGAAAAAGTTAACGCTAGGTGGCAGATTCTCTTTTCGTGGTGGGACATTCGGGACGGGTTCCTGTCAGCGGCAGACGGCGTCTTCGGCTTCGGATGCTCGAAGAGGTTGCTGTCTTTTTATGAAATGAGAGTTTCATAATTTGGTGCCTCAGAGCCAAGCGTTAAACGGAACCCTTGCACGTCCGGCCCTCAGTCTTACTTGTTTAGTAACTAGAGTTAGCGGCGGATGGGACAACCTTGTGCTGATCCATCCACGACTGTACTTCGCCGAGATCGTAAACCACTCTCTTGCCGAGCTTGTAATACGGTGGTCCCCCGCCGTTGATGCGGAGTTTGCGGAGATAGTCATAGCACAGACCGGTGATGTCCGCCGCTGCCCAGGTATCGCCGCGCTTTTTTGTGTTGTTGGTGTTTGTGCGCATCATGTAGACCAGAGTAGTTAATCGGTTTTCAATGGTCAAAGGGAAAATAAATGCCGAATTATTTTCCTTTTCTTGACCTTACCAGCGTCCGAAGATGTGTCCCTGTGTAGCGAGTTCCTAGTTCGGCGTTAACCATCTTCGCCGCCCAGTCCCAAGTAGATTCTGGATCGCTGTAATACTTTTGGCCCAGTTCCACGGCCTTCGCTGTGATTTCCTTACGTGGTGCGCCTCTGCCCGGCTTGGCCCAGTTTAGCGGCCTTCCCAAGAGGGCATCTATGCTTAACTCTGCCTCAGTCGGTATGTGTTTCGGCCTGCAATCGTGGCCTGCAGGAACCACTTCGCCGCATGCCGTGCAAACGAGAGTCACGCCAAGTGGTTTACTCATCGCGTCCGCCTTCCAGGAGCAAGGGCGACGCTTCGAGTTCAATCTTCTCCGTGGTTTTCAGGACTGCTTGCCGCGCGAACTCGTCTCGAATCTTCATATAGGTCTTCGCCGTGACCGGAGATCCCGGAGCATGGCCTAGCATCGCGCCAATCTCGATCAAAGTACTTCCTGCCTGAGCCGCCAGGCTGCCGAAGCTGCGGCGCAGGTCATGCGGCCGCAGGGACGCAAAACTTTCGCGCTTTTGCATCTCAAAGTTCGTTTCAGTCTTGCCTTCGTTTGCCTTGAGCCATTCCTGCCGCTCGATCTGCGCCGCACGTTTCAGGATTCGCCGCCAAGCGTGTTTGACTTCCTTAATATGCCCGCGTTTGCTCTTGGGAGCCGGGAACACATACTCCGAATCCGATGCCGCCAGTCGGCGCTGCAAGATTCCCAAGACGATGGGGAAAGGTTAACCGTCATCTCCGTAGAGTTCTTTGATTTGGTGGCAGGAATGTACCACTGGCGCTTTTCGAAATCGATTTCGTCAAAGCGCATACTGGAGACATTGGAGCGCCTCGCCGCCGTGAAGAGGGAGAGATTGAAGAAGTCTCGGAACATCTCGTTCGGTTCCTGCTCCAGCGCGGTGCGCCAGATACGGAGTTGCGGGAAGGACATAAAGACTCCCCGAGGCGGCTCTGGGAAAGCTGGAAACTTCGCAGCGGGATTGACCGTGATGTATTGTTGCGGCTTGGCAATCGCGAAGTTGAAAACCGCCCTCAAGAGCTGACAGGCCCGATTCGCCGCATAATGCCGAGTCTCGCCAATGCTGGTGTGTAGTTTTACGACTTCATCGTCAGTAATGCTGGAAAGTTTCCGGTCGGCCCAGGGACGGAGATGGAGTTCGAACATCGAATTAAAGTTCTTCACGGTGATTTCCCGCATCGGATTTTTTGCGCGCTTTTTGGCCCATTCCATGTACTCATTAAATGTGTCGCGCAAAGTTTTCCCGGCGCGTACTTCTGCGGCCCGCGCCTCCCGCTGTTCCTGATAGGGGTTTCTTCGATTGACTGCTGCGGAATACAACGTCGAGGCTTCCGCTCTCGCGTCATCTAAGGCCGCCGCCTGCTGCGCCTCTACTGTTGGCCAGAGGCGAAGGGTCCGCCGCTCCAGCTTGCCCGCAACCTTCTTAACCGCCACAAATCGCTTTGAGTTTGCGGAGCAACAGAGCGCCAGCCCCGGCTGCACCTGATCGTAGTAATAGAGCCTGCCCTGATCCGGTTTCGGTAGCCGGTTGAGATCCTTTACCGTGAACCTGAATTTGCGAGGTGTTACGTTTGTGCACCCGGAAACCGCCATTTCTGTGTCCATCGGTACTCCTCCATGCACAGCCATCCACAAACAATACTCCTTTAAGTTATTGATAGCAATGGAAAACTGTGCAAACGGACGCAATGAGGCACAACGGGCCACAAGAATTGAGACTGACAAGTAACCGGAGGGCGTGACCTCCCTGATCGGCGTGCAAACCATTCATTCTGCAATGGGTACCCCATTTATCGCGTTTCTTGCGAGAAAGACTGCCTGAGCCTACCGAAGGGGGCGGATTTCGAAGATGCGCCCGCTCCCGCCAAACTTTAGGTACGTTACCGCCGTGCCACGCCCAGTCGAGCCATTTTCAATCCGCCGCTCCTGGCGGAAACTACACCTCATGGAAGCCGAATCTAACCCCCGCAAAGACAGCATGAAGGTCGAAAAGCTCTCGCTCCTCCTGCTGACTCTCTGCGTCGTGGTTCTGGTCTACGTCCTCGTCGTCCATCCTTTCTAGCCAAGGCTCTGACCGGGTTCGCGTCCGCTTCGCCCTGCATCGCCCTGCATCCAGCGACCTATTCCGCCAAGCTGTGTCATCCTGACGAGTGCGATGGCTCTCCGAGGGACCTTACGATGCCCGGCGGAGGATTATGCTGTCGGCGAGAGCACAAGGTGTTCGCGGCATGGGCATTCCCATGCACGGCATCGGAAATTTCACCTCCGTAGGGTCTTTCAACCCAGCTGCGCTGGATTTAAGGATGACATCACTTATTTGTTCGGCTGGTTTTATGCCAAGCTAATGTCCTTCGAAACAGGAGGCGAGCGATGAAGAAGATCCGCTACGCGGTCGCCATGAGTCTCGACGGATACATCGCCGGTCCCAACGGCGAAGCAGACTGGATCGTCTCGGACCCTGAAGTCAATTTTGCCGAACTGTGGTCCCAGTTCGATACCTTGCTCATGGGGCGTCGCACCTATGACGCTGCCCGTGCGAGACTCGGCGAGGCGGCCTTTCGCGGACCGAAGGTCGTCGTCGCATCCCGCACCATGCCGACCCGGGACTACCCGAAAGCAACGATCCTTTCCGAGTTGACCGTGGAGCGATTACAGTCACTGCGCGAAGAAAGCAAGAAAGATATTTGGCTGATGGGTGGCGGAGATCTTTTTCGTGCGCTCCTGCAACTCGGGCAGGTCGACACCGTCGAGGTCAGCACCATGCCCGTGTTGCTGGGTGGAGGCATCAAACTTCTCCCGCCGTCCCCACACCAAGCCAAGCTGAAACTCACCGGCCACAAGATCTATAGCTCGGGCATCGTGTCACTGATCTACGACGTGCAACTCTGAGCGACAGCGGCACGACTTCGGGTTTCATTCCTGAGCACCTAAGAGCATGCTGTAAAACTTCTCGGGAAGGGCACGAGTTTTACTCGTGCCGCCAAGTCCATTCAAAGCGGCCGCGCTTCAGCGCCTGAGGTGTGCTCTTTCCGGGCGAAAAGAGCTTTTCAGCCGACTGCTAAGGCCGCATCGCGGAGAATCCCTTCCATCTTCTCGGCTCAATGGTTGTAGACGTACGTCGTTCCGGTCGTAAGATTGAGATTCGTGTTCTTCCCATACGGCGCGCCCACCACGACCGACACCCCGTTGGTCGAGACGGAATTCCCAAAGTAGTCGCCCTGCGCTCCATCGGACGCAATCAACTCTATGTTTTCCGTCTGATCGTGCCACCCTCCAAGCGGCTGGATGTAAACGTACGCCGCGCCCTGCTGGTATTTCACCAGTTGCTTGTTCGGCGCGCCAATGGCAATCACTCCTCCGCTTACCGCTACACCCGTGCCGAAGTAATCTGTGGTCGCCGCGTCCGACGCAGTCAGCTTCGCCGTTTGTGTGGCGTCCGCCCACCCGTTTGCTGGCTTGGTATAGACGTACGCAACGCCTGGAACAAAGAAGGTGGTTTGCGCGCAACCGGGACATCCCACGACCACGGTGTTGTTGCTCATGGCTACGGATGATCCCATTTCGTCGAGGAACGCTCCATCCGACGAGGTGAGCGTTGCCTTGTCAAAGGAATTCGGCGGCCGATACGTGAACACATACGCCGCGCCCTGAAACTGGTTCGATCCGACCGTGGCGTAAGGATCTGTCACCACAAATGTGGTGCCGCTGATGGCAACCGCCGTCCCAAACTGGGGCTCGGGTCCGGCTACACCATAGAACGTGGCGTCCAGTGCGCATGTGGGAACGTTCGTCGCGCATACCAACAGATAGGCGGCGTTCTCGTATGGCGAACCGACGATCACAACATTTCCGCTGACTCCCACCGATGAGCCAAACTCGGCCCCGTTACTGTGCCCTGTTCCTAACGAGATGCCCGTGATCGTGCCCGACCAGCCAAGGGTTGGTTCTCTGAAGAAGTATGCCGACCCTACGAGCGTGGTTTGGGATCCGGAATAGTCCGGCGCTCCCACTGCGATCTGATTTCCGCTGATGGCGACGGAATGGCCAAATTCGTCGCTCTGATGCCCATCCGGCGCCACGAGCTTTGCATTTTCCGTCAGATTGCTCCAGCCGCCAGTCGGTTTCACGAACACATAAGCTGCGCCTTGCTCAACGCTCCCCACGTTGGCCTCAGGGGAACCGACCACCAGAGTATTACCGCTAATCGCCACGGAATAACCGAACAGGGATCCGTTGATCGCGTCCGAAGCGGTCAACCGTGCTTGCTTAAGAGTGGGATCGATGACCACGGGGTACCGCGCCTTCCGGTCATCGACCCGAAGCAGCAGTTGATCTTCGTCCGGGTTCAGCTTCTCTAACTCCAGCCAGACGCGCAGGTCGGTACCCGCGGAATCGCGAGCGCTAAGGGCCGTATACGCGATTTCCCCTTGTGATCCGGCGAGCGTCAGGCTCGCTTTGTCCGCCCCCAGAACGGCCTTCATGTCTCCCGACATCGTCAGAGCGATCGTCAGTGGTTGCGTGCTTGGCCCGTCTGGACGGCTCCTCAGCGTGAATCCCTGCTCTAAGCCCGCTGGCCCGTTCACATACCATTCGGTCAGGGAACCTCGGCGATACTCGACCCGGTTCTGTTGTGCGATGGGGACGGTCGACGGCACGGTAGGCAACGCGTCGCCGTAGCCGTAGGCACGCAGCGAAATCGCCCAACTCGCCCCGCCTTGGCGAACTGTTACGCCCTCAGCACCGAACTGCACCGAGAGATGCTGTTGGAGATTCTCCATTACAAAGTCGCCCCCGGCTGGTTTTGAACAATACCCAGGCAGATCGCGTCCAAGAATCGCGGAAATGGACGACTGCGCCTCGTCCGGCAGATCCCACAAGCGTGAAACCGGCCTCTCATTTGCCGAACTCGCCGCCGACAATAGCGTGAGTACAAAACAAGCACAGCCAATTGGAATGGTTCGCATCTTCGCACCCCCGGACTCGATCTGCGAATACCCTTCGAGTCCTTCTCTGATAAGTAGTGCGAGAAAAGCAGGCAAACTGGCTCATCGACGAGAGACAAAGTTACGGCAGGGAACTCCGAACCTCAAGGTCCGAAGACCGAGATCGAAAGTCCCGAAGTCCAGCCCGCGCGCTATGCTCCCTGCGCCCGGGCACGCGCCTTCACCGCCACCGGCTCGAACGCCGATCCCTCCGCAGCCTGGTGTTTCGCGGCAGACGTGGCGTCGATCACGTCATTCCAGAACGAACTCGCAGGACTGAGCGCCTCCAGCCCGACTTGGCCCGACTGGCGCGTATTCTCATTTCCCAGCCACATGACCCGGAACTGCTCCCGCCTGTGCAGACGGGCCAGAGTCACCTCGCTCCCGATGCGGAGCGTGCCCCGGACTCCGGTCAACAGCGCTCCCTTATGGCTGATGTTGATGGTCATCACTTCCTGCGCGGACGGGTTGCCATTCCCGTCCAGCACCGTGAGTTTGACCGGCAACGACATGTCGAACCGCCGGTCGCCGCGCTCAATCTTGAACTGGCGCATCAGGCTGCTCAACTCCGACGCGATCGAAGCCAGTTCCTGCGCCGCTTTTTGCGATTCCTCGGCGCGCGACTGCGTGCCCTGCGCCGCCCGCGCCACTTCCTCGATGTTGCCGGAAATGCCAACCGCCCCGCTGGCCGCTTCGCTGGTGTTGCGCGTCATCTCGTTCGTCGTCGCGCTCTGCTCCTCCACGGCCGTGGCAATCGTGGCGGAAATGTCGTTGATCTGATGAATCACGTCGCTTACCGTCGCAATCGCAGCCACCGCGCCCTTGGTATCCGCCTGAATTGCCGTGATCTTGCGGCTGATGTCTTCCGTGGCTTTCGCAGTCTGGTTCGCCAGTTCCTTGACTTCGTTGGCGACCACGGCAAAACCTTTGCCGGCTTCTCCGGCCCGCGCCGCTTCAATGGTCGCATTCAATGCCAGCAGGTTGGTCTGCTGCGCGATCGATGTAATGACTTTGATGACCAGCCCGATCTCCGCGCTCGATTGCCCCAACTTGGCAATCGTGGCATTCGCCGATTGGGCCGCGTTGACCGCCGAGCCCGCCACTTTGGCGGCTTCGTGCGCGTTGGCCGCGATGCTCTGCACCGTTGCCGTCATCTCGGCCGCGCCCGTCGACAGGCTCTGCAAGTTCTGCGTGACCTGCTGCGTTGCCTGCGAGGCCGAATTCGACTGCACCGCCGTTTCTCCGGAGTTGGCCGTAATCTGTGCACTGGCCTCGAGCAGTTGCTGGCTGGCGCTCGTCAGCTTGTGGGTGTGCGCCGCCACCCCGCGCAGGATCTCCTGCAGCTTGTCCATGAACACATTGAACAGGCGGCTCACTTCGCCCAATTCGTCGTTGCCGAACGTGCCCGCCGCCTCCAGGCGCTTGGTCACGTCGCCCTCCCCTTCCGCGATGTCCTGAATCATCTGGGTCAAGCGGTTCAGTGATCCGGAAATCCCCCTCACCATGGTGAAGCCGCCGAGCACCAGTAGCAGCAACGAGATCCCGCAGATGATGAACATGCTGCGCGTCGCGCTCGCCGCTTTCTTCGCCGCCGCGGCCTCAGCTTCGTCCGCGCTCTTGCTCAACTGATCGCTGGTCTCCTCAATCTTTCCCTGCAGCTCTTTATACAGTTGCATGTACGGGCCGAGCAGGCCGGGCGCGGCGCCAGGGTTGTGCATGATTGCTTCCACCAGCTCCGAGCCCGCCTTGACATACTTCTGGCTCAATTGCGCCTCGTAATCCAGCATGTCGCGGCTGGCCGTGTCTGACGCCAGATCGCGCGCCTTGGCGATACGATCGCTGAGCAGCTTGCAGTGCTGCGCAAATTCTTCCGCCGCATTCTGCTGGTCGTCGCCCTTCGCCGTGAACACCGCGGAGGTGTCGCTCCGGGTCAGGTCGTTGTAGACCCCGGCCTCCATGTGGCTGCGGATGGCAGCGCCAGTCTGGGTCACTTCCACCGTAGTTTTCTCGACCGAGGTGATGCCCCAGTACCCGGTCGCACTCACCGCGGCTACGAATGTCAGCCCGCCAAT
Organism: uncultured Acidobacteriaceae bacterium; assembly: GCA_963844525.1. GTDB lineage: Bacteria > Acidobacteriota > Terriglobia > Terriglobales > Acidobacteriaceae > Sulfotelmatobacter. Next base: position 254,575 of record CAWJOM010000005.1, read on the forward strand.
CGCCAGGCCAAACAACTTTGCTCTGATGGAGAAGCGCATCTGTGCCTTCCTTGATCCTCAACTACTACATCTGCAGCTTGTAGCCGGCGTCGCCGGCCGCTGCCCCATCTACTTTCACAGCCTTCACCGCCGCATCTCCCGCGGGCAAGTCTCCGGCTTTAACAAAGCCGATTGCCCCCGGCGACGCCGCGACGAACGCTCGTACTGCGCCCGCGTTGCCCACTTCCTTGGGCGGCGTTGCCGACTTGCCGGTGAATGCCGCCTGCAGAAAATACTTGCTCAGATCGGCGTCGCTCATGCCGCATACGATTTTTAGAAACGCCGCCCGTTCCGGCGCTCCCGCCGCCAGCATGACCGGCGCCACCGCTTTTCCCGTATCCCAGCGGCTGCGGTCCGATAGAAAGAGCTTCTTCAGCTCTCCCACGCTCAAGTTGTCGACGGGATTCGAGGCGTTCACGATCACCACAATCGGATCGCCCGCCGCTTTTGCCCCCGGGACACTCCCCGCCATCCATACGGCAATCACCGCCAAAACCATCATGGCCATGATTGCCAACTTCCCCAACCGGGATGCCATTCTGTCTTTATTTTTCATCGTGATCTCCGCTAAAAGGTGAATGCAATCTGGGACGCCAGGCCGTTCTCGGTTTCGAGATCCCGCATCGAGTAACGGTCATACTGGAACTTCAACGCCGAGTGTTCCGTGAAATCCCAGCGCACGCCAACCGATGGCCCGTTAAGCCTGCCCACAAAGGTGGTCACTCCCTGCGGAACGTAATTGTTCGGACCGGCAAACACGTACACCGGATCGTCGCCGGGGGCATTGAAGTACTGGTAGCGGAAGTAAGGACGAAACGCCCCGAAGGCGCGCGAGAACTGCGTATAGAACGCGCTGGTATCGAAAGCCGCCCCGGTCATGGGCTCGGTGTGCCTCACCAGTACGCCCTCATTCAGGATCTCGTAGCGGCCATTCACATAAACCGCATGAACGGTCGCGATCGTCTCGTGTACGTACGGACCCGGAATCGTAAGGTTGTCGTGGCGCAGGGAGAATCCCAACTGGAGCCCGGGAAACTTCTCCGGCCGCAGGAACAGGCCGCCGTTGATGGATTTGCTGGTGTTCGCGTCCTGGTTGTTCTGCACCGGCTCGACGTCGGTTCCCCAGGCGTCGCCGTTGCCCGCTTCCACCACGTAGTTCAGCCCCAGCTTGCCCGACGGAATCTTGCCGGTCACGGTGACGCCGATTTCCTGCATGGGCAGCACGCCCCCCTGATCGTCGAAGGCGTACACAAACGGCCGGTCGACGGTGGTTTCCAGGAACTCTCCCTTATTGAAGGCAGTGTTGTAGTAGCCAACCCAGGTGTGATAACGGCCGACCGAAGCCGACAGGTAGTCGTTGGGCCGGTATTGCAGAAACAAACGCTCGACGTCCAAGCCGATGCTGTTGTCGTTCTCGGCGATGAACAGGACTTCTCCCAATGCCGAGACCTTGTCCGACAGCCGGGCGCGCATGAACAAATCCAGAGACCCAAATTCGAAAGTGGTGGGAATGCTGTCGAATACCTGCGCTCCCACATCGCCAAAGACCATCAGCTTCAACCGCGGCGCGACTTCGTTGACCGCCGGCGCTTCCACCGGCGCCGCCGCCTCGGGTGCTGCGGCGACTGGGGGCGGTGCGGGCGCCGGTGCCGGCACTGCCTGCTTTTGTTCCAGTTGTTTGACCTTGCCCTCCAGTTCGTCGATGCGCTGCATCAATTGCTGGTTGCTGTCTCCCTGGGCTGGTTCGGTCCCCGGTTGGGATTGAGCCGATAGCGGCAGAATCATGCACAGCCCGAGACTGATGCTGCCGAGCAGTCTCAACGCGCTTGGCGCAGAAGCGTCTTTCATTGCCCCTCCTTGAGCAACCACGGATGTCCCGCACAAGTCAGGCCCGTGGATGCATTCCTTGACACCTATTCACTTCGGGCGCTGTCGGCAGAACTTTAGAAATCTGCCCGGAGCACCCGGCACGAAAGGGACATGTCACAAGCGCCAAAAGCCCCTGTCATCTGCGAAAGCGCGAGAAGTTGCGTCAGCAGAGAAGCCCCTGTCATCCCGACCGGAGCCGGAGCGCCGGCGACGGCGCAGTGGAGGGACCTGCTGTTTCCGAAAAAAGCGGCACCGGGACTTTCGTCGCGTGCTTCTCGATCCCTATTACTTCGGTTTGGTCAAAAATCCCCAAACTGTGATTTTGATCACAAAGAACGGTGATGTCGGCCATTTGCCCTGCCGATAGCTTGGAAGAAGATGTCCCTGAGATAGCGGAGATGTGACCGCTCAGGACACATCCCCTGGAACGACAGGCTGCAAAGCAAGTCGCAGCAGGGTGAGGCACGGAGGTTGCGATGAGCACAATCGAAATCCACGAACCGGAAGTCAAAGAACTCAAAGAACTGAAGGCGGGCCGCGCGACAGCGGCGGTACTGCCCAGCTCAGATCTCATCCTTGGACCGGCCATGCCGGCTCGCGCGATGTTTTCCGACAGCCTGCTCGAGTTTGGGGTTCAGCGCAAGCGCAGGTTCTTCGCCACCACCACGTCGTTCATCGTCAACTGCATGGTGATCATCCTGATGCTGGCGGTTCCGCTGATGTTTACCGAGGAATTGCCCAAGGCACAGTTGCTCACCTTCCTGGTGGCGCCTCCGCCTCCGCCTCCGCCTCCTCCGCCCGCGGCCGCCGAAGTTCGCGTGGTCAAGCAGATCCAGACCGATCTGCTCAACACCGGCGAGTTGCGCACCCCCTCCAAAATTCCCCAAAAGGTTCAGATGATTAAGGAAGAAGAGGCGCCGCCGCCGATGAACGCCAATGGTGGAGTCGTTGGCGGCGTCCCCGGCGGCATTCCCGGCGGACAACTCGGGGGCGTGATTGGCAGCGTCATCAGTGCGACCAACAGCATTGCCGCCGTTCCGAGATTTGTGCCGGCCACTCCCACCCGCGTCCGTATCTCCGGTGGGGTCACCAAGGGCATGCTGATTCATCGCGAAGAGCCCTCCTATCCGGTGCTTGCCCGGGCGGCCCGCGTGCAAGGCGACGTCATCTTGAGCGCCATCATCGACGTCAACGGACAGATCACCAACCTGCAACTGGTCAGCGGTCACCCCATGCTGGTGCCGTCGGCTCTGGCCGCGGTCAAACTATGGCGCTACAAACCGTATCTGTTGAACGGGCAACCGGTCGAGGTCGAGACCACCATCACCGTGATCTTTACCCTCTCCTCTTGAAGTGGGGAAGGCGCCCCCTGGGAGCGCCAGGAGTCTAATTATGGCGGCAGAATATACCTATCGCGTATCGGCCTGGTGGACTTCAGGCCGCACCGGACTGGCCAAATGCGAGTCCTCCCCCAACACCATCCATTTTTCCGAGGCCGCCGAACTGGGCGGACTCCAGGGACGGTGGACTCCCGAGCAACTGCTGCTCTGCGCCCTCGCCGGGTGTTTCACCACAACCTTCCATGACGTGGCGCGCGCCGCCAAGTTCGACTTCACCGACCTCGAAGTGGAGATCGAAGGCAGCGTCCGCCGCAACCGCAGCACGGGATGCAATTTCAACGAGATCCTGATTCGTCCCCGCTTGACCGTACAGTTCGAGGCGCAGCGCGAAGAGGGGCTCAACCTGCTGCGCAAGACCAAATCCGTGTGCATGATTTCCCGCGCCATCACCGTGCCTCAGACCCTGGAACCCGCGGTCGAAACCGGCAAGGTTCCCGTCGAGGGATGGAGCCATCAGGACGAGCCCGTAAAGCTCGGGGTTTAACGGATCTCGTGTAGCGGATTTCTGGGGTGTGCAGCGCCCTCATACCAGGGCGAGGGGGTGCGTATGATGTTCTCCTACAGACTGGTGCGTTTGATCGAAACGCACGCCGACGCTCTCGCCGCCGGGCTCGAACAAAGAGTCGCGGCCAGCCGGCAGGTTACCCATTTCAGCGATATCTCTGCCCATGAACTACGAGACCGGGTCTATGAAATCTATCGCCACCTGGGCGAGTGGCTTCTAGGCAAAAACGAACTGGATATCGAGCAGCGCTATCGCGAGATCGGATCGCGCCGCGCGCAGCAGAAAGTTCCGCTCAGCGAACTTGTGCAGGCCATCGTGCTCACCAAGGAAAATCTGTGGGAGTTTCTGAAGAGCGAAGCCGCCGCCGGCCAGGCCGTCGAAATTATGGGCGAACTGGAACTGCTGCAGATGCTGGAGATGTTTTTTGACCGGGCGATCTATTATGCCGTTGTGGGGTATGAAGAGGAATCAGCCCGAACTGCGCGCGGGGAACATGCGCTGCGGGTCGGCTAGGGGAGCTGACCGTATGTCGATGGCGTGGGAAATGGACTACAAAAAGCGGCTCAGAACGGCCGACCAGGCGCTGCAATGCGTGCAGTCGGGGATGCGCGTCTACATCCAGCCCGGCTGTGCCGAGCCCGAAACTCTGGTCGAGGCGCTCATGCGCCGCGGGCCAGAAGTTTTTAACGTCGAAATCGTTCACATGATGACCATGGGGTGCGCGCCTTACGTCGCCCCCGAAATGGCCGGCCACTTCCGCCACAATGCCGTATTCATCGGCGCCAATGTGCGGGATGCCATCAACGACGGCCGCGCCGACTACACTCCCATCTATCTCAGCGAAATCGAGGGCCTGTTCGAGTCGGGCGCGATGCCGATCGATGTGGCCCTGATCGAAGTCTCTCCGCCCGATTCTCACGGATTCTGCAGCTTCGGCGTCGGCGTCGACACGACTCTGACCGCCGCAAAGTGCGCTCAACACGTGGTCGCGCAGATCAACGATCACATGCCGCGCACCTACGGCGACAGCTTCATTCATGTGAACGAGATCGATGACTTTGTCGAATCGTCCCGCCCCTTGTGCGCGCTGAAGCGGCCTGTCGTCACCGACTTGCAAATCCAGATTGCGCGCAACGTGGCCGGCCTGATCGAAGACGGCGCGGTCCTGCAAACCGGAATCGGCGGCATCCCCGACGCGGTGTTGCCCCTGCTAATGGACCGCAAAGACCTGGCGGTACATAGCGAACTGGTCTCGGATGGCGTGATCCCGCTGATCCAGGCGGGAGTCGTGACCGGCGCGCGCAAGAACTTCAAGCCGCGCAAGATCATCCTCGGCTTCGCGCTTGGCACCAAGGGCCTGTTCGAGTTCGTGGACAACAATCCCATCTTCGAGTTTCATCCCACGGCCTATACCAACGACCCCGGACTGATTGCCCGCAACGACAACATGGTGGCGATCAATTCCGCGGTGCAGATCGATCTCACCGGGCAGGTCTGCTCCGACTCGATTGGCAACCAGTTTTATAGCGGGATCGGCGGGCAGGTGGATTTTCTGCGCGGAGCTTCACGCTCCAAGGGCGGCAAGCCCATCATCGCGATTTCCTCGACGGCGAAGAACGGAAAGATCTCGCGGATCGTGCCCATGCTCGATCCCGGCGCCGGAGTCGTCACTTCGCGCGGTCTGGTGCGCTACGTCGTGACCGAATACGGAGTCGCATTCCTGCACGGCAAGACGATTCGGGAGCGCGCGAAGTCGCTGATTGAGATCGCCCATCCCGACTTCCGTGCATCGCTTTACGAATATTGTGAGAAGACCAAGTGGGCGCAGGTTCCTCATCCGGCCCAGACAGCGGCGTCCCGATGAGGCAGTGAGGGCGAAATTATGGCAGATCGGGTAGTAGGTCCGGCACGCGGCAATATCACGATCGACCTCGATGAGTGCAAAGGATGCGGACTTTGTATTGAGTCGTGCCCGCCCAAGTGCCTCGAACTGGCTCCCGAGCTGAGTTCCTACGGAGTGCATCCGGCGCGCTATACCGGCCACGACTGCACGGGCTGCGGCATCTGCTTCTATTGCTGCCCCGAGCCGGGAGCGATCACAGTCTTCCGGCGGATCGCACCTCCCAAGCCGAAAGCCTCGCAAGTCCCTCCAGGAGGCGAACATGCGACAACTCTGTAAAGGAAACGTTGCGGTCATCAAGGGCGCGGTGCTGGCCGGATGCCGGGCCTACTATGGCTATCCCATCACGCCTGCGAGCGAAGTGGCCGAAGCCGCCGCACTCTATTTTCCGGAAGTTGGCGGGACGTTCGTCCAGGCGGAAAGCGAGACCGCTTCCATCAATATGGTGTACGGCTCGGCGTCCGCGGGAGAGCGCGTCATGACGGCTTCCTCCGGACCCGGCCTCAGCCTGATGCAGGAAGGCATTTCGTATCTGGCGGGTGCGGAACTGCCTTGCGTCATCGTCGATGTCATGCGCGGCGGGCCCGGCCTGGGCAATATCGCGCCGGAGCAGAGCGATTACTTTGCCATGGTCAAAGGTGGAGGACATGGCAACTATCGCAACCTGGTCGTCGCGCCCGCGTCGGTGCAGGAAATGGCCGACCTGACCATCTGGGCCTTTGAACTGGCCGACCGCTACCGCAATCCCGCGATTGTTCTGACGGACGGATTCGTCGGCCAGATGATGGAGCCGCTCGACCTCGAATACCGCGAGATCGTGGCTCCCGAAAAACCGTGGGCGGTGAAGGGAACCGCCGCGACTCGCAAGAACATGGTCAGCTCGATCTTCCTCGAATCGGACGACCTCGAAGAACACCAGCGCCGCATGGAAGCGAAATACATGCGGGCCCAGCAGGCGGAAACGCGCTGGGAAGAGTACCGCATCGAAGATGCCGAACTGATCGTCGTCGGCTACGGCATCGTTTCTCGCGTGCTGCGCTCGGCGGTCGATCAGGCCCGCAAGCAGGGAATGAAAGTCGGACTGTTCCGTCCCATCACACTGTGGCCCTTCCCGTCGAAGCAACTCGAGGGAGCGGCGTTGCGGGCGGAAAAAGTTCTCGTCGTCGAACTGAGCAACGGACAGATGGTCGAAGACGTTCGACTGGCGCTGAATGGCCAGCGTCCGATCGAGTTCTACGGACGCGTTGGCGGCAACGTGCCCTCGGTCGAGGAGTTATTGACCAAGATGGAAGAGCAGATGCCGGCAGCAGTATAGAAACACGTAGCCCCGGACGCATTCGTCCGGGGGGGAAGTGAAGTGCCTTGCGAGCGGACGAATGCGTCCGCCGCTACGTGAGAACGGGCGGAGGAATCAGGGCGGGATCAATCATGACGGAAAATAAAAGCGCCATCGCCATAGAACAACAGGAACAGCCGAAGGTGAGCACCGACCAGTTCGAAATCGTTCACCAGAGGTCGGAAGCGTTCTATCCGACATATGAGCGCAAGGGCGACTTGCAGCAGCAGACGCACTACTGCCCCGGATGCGGCCACGGCGTCGCGCACAAGCTCATCGCCGAAGCGCTCGAAGACCTTGGAGTGCAGAACGACACGATCTTGGTCAGCCCCGTCGGCTGTTCCGTCTTCGCCTATTACTACTTTGACGTCGGCAACGTGCAAGTCGCACATGGCCGTGCTCCGGCCGCGGCCACGGGGTTGAAGCGCGCCTGTCCCGACAAGATCGTCATCGCCTACCAGGGAGACGGCGATCTGGCGGCGATCGGCACCGCGGAAATCGTGCATGCCGCCAATCGCGGAGAGAAGATCAGCGTCTTTTTCGTCAACAACGCAATCTACGGCATGACCGGCGGGCAGATGGCGCCCACCACGCTGGTCGGGCAGCGCAGCACGACGTCCCCATGGGGACGTCGGCCCGTGAACGAAGGCTTCCCGCTGCACATGGCCGAGATGCTGGCATCGCTCGAAGCTCCGGTTTACATTGAACGCGTCGCACTGTCGGACAACAAAAACATTATGAAAGCGCGCCGGGCGGTGCGCAAAGCGCTCGAATTGCAACGCACCGGCGCCGGATTCACCTTCGTCGAGATTCTTTCTCCTTGTCCCACGATCTGGGGAAAAGATCCCGTGGAAGCGCGCAAGTGGATTGCCGAGCAGATGATTCCGAACTTTCCGCTGAACGTTTTCCGCGACCGCGCGATCGAAGTTCCCAACAACAATATCCCGCCGCACAAAACCGTCGCCCAACTGGTCGAAGGCGAGCGCAAGGCAGACGGCGACGTGCCTGCGGTCAGGAAGCAGCAGCACTTTCGCGATCTTGGAATCAAGATTGCCGGCTTTGGCGGACAAGGCGTCCTGCTCCTGGGCCAATTACTGGCAGAGACGGGCATGCGCGAAGGGCTCGACGTCAGCTGGCTGCCGTCCTACGGTCCCGAGATGCGCTCGGGCAGCGCGCACTGCCATGTGTGCCTTTCGAAAGACCGCATCGGATCGCCGGTGATTTCGCGCCCCGACGTTCTGGTTGCGATGAACGAGATATCCCTGCGCAAGTTCTACGCGCAGGTCGCGCCGGGCGGCACCATCATCTACGGCCGCGAACAGTTGCCGGAAGATCTGAAGAACGACATCACCATCTCACAGGCGCAGGTCGTTTGCATTCCGGCATCGGGGATTGCCGACAAGCTGGGCTCGGCCAAAGTTGCGAACGTGGTCATCATGGGCGCGCTGCTCGAAGAAACCGAGTGCCTGTCAGCGGCGACTGCGATGCAAGTGCTGGAAAAGAAAGTGAAGAACCCGGCGCTGCTCGAACTCGACCGCAAGGCGATCGAGGCCGGTAGGCTCTACATCGACCACACCGTAGCGATCGGCGCGGTCACGCAGGCCGACGGATTTGCGCAGTAAGAAACCGCCATCGCCCGTAAGTGATTGATATTATCTGCAAGTTATTGACGCTTCGTGTAAGTTGTTGAAATGTCGTAGAACCTGTCTGTGCTGCCGCAGGACGCGCGCGGCCGCCGCGCCCGTGGTTTTCCTCGCCTCGCTCTCCGATCGTCGAAATTAGACCTGTTTCCGGCTCCGCAAATGGCATCCTGCGTGAGCAGCGAGCCCGCTTTTGTCTCGCCTGAGCTATGCCTGGCGCAAACTTCGACCGTGAGCCTGCTGGATTATCTGCAAGTTATTGATTGCGTGATAAGAAATGAGAACTCTCAGGATTTCGATTAAGTGTGTGATTGAAATCACAACGCGCGAAAACATAAGGGAGTGTGCCCTCGGGTTCCGTTCAGCTTTGCTGCTTTCTCGGTCCTCTGCAACTCTCGAGGGTGCCCCGTTCAAGCTTCGCTTGAGCGGGGATTTTGACTTGATGTTCATTCGTCACAGGTGGAACCGCTTCAGCATTCGGACATCTCTCCACTGAAAATCCCCACTCTAACGTCGCAAACTGCGCGACGTTAGAATGGGGCACCCTCGGGTTTCTTGCAGCTTTCCGGCTTTCGCGGTCATGGTCAACTCTCGAGGGTGCCCCGTTCAAGCTTCGCTTGAGCGGGGTTTTTGACGTGATGTTTATTCGTCGCGCACAACTCTCGGGCGGGTTTCATACTCAGTTGAATATCTCTTCCACTGAAAATCCCCACTCTAACGTCGCAAACTGCGCGACGTTAGAATGGGGCACCCTCGGGTTTCTTGCAGCTTTCCGGCTTTCGCGGTCATGGTCAACTCTCGAGGGTGCCCCGTTCAAGCTTCGCTTGAGCGGGGATTTTGACGTGATGTTCATTCGTCACAGGTGAAACCGCTTCAGCATTCGGACATCTCTCCACTGAAAATCCCCATTCTAACGTCGCAAACTGCGCGACGTTAGAATGGGGCGCTCCTCGGGTTTCTTGCAGCTTTCCGGCTTTCGCGGTCATGGTCAACTCTCGAGGGTGCCCCGTTCAAGCTTCGCTTGAGCGGGGATTTTGACTTGATGTTCATTCGTCGCACACAACACTCGGGCGTGTTTCATACTCAGTTGAATATCTCTTCCACTGAAAATCCCCACTCTAACGTCGCAAACTGCGCGACGTTAGAATGGGGCACCCTCGGGTTTCTTGCAGCTTTCCGGCTTTCGCGGTCATGGTCGACTCTCGAGGGTGCCCCGTTCAAGCTTCGCTTGAGCGGGGTTTTTGACGTGATGTTCATTCGTCGCAGGTGGAACTCGGGCGTGTCTCATACGCAGTTCGAATATCTCTTCCACTGAAAATCCCCACTCTAACGTCGCAAACTGCGCGACGTTAGAATGGGGCACCCTCGGGTTTCTTGCAGCTTTCCGGCTTTCGCGGTCATGGTCGACTCTCGAGGGTGCCCCGTTCAAGCTTCGCTTGAGCGGGGCTTTTGACTTCGATGTTCATTCGTCACAGACATGCACAGACCTGCGCACATAATCTTCCCTCATGCCCTGGTCGCTGAAGCGCTTTCAGCAAACCCGACAGAACCATTTCCTCACATTCAGCTGCTACCACCGCCAACCGAAGCTCGCTAACCCAGAAGCCTGCACGGTCTTCGTCTCCGCGCTGGAGCGGGTCCGGCAATCTTACGGGCTCTGCATCTATGGATACGTCATCATGCCCGAGCATGTGCATCTGCTCGTGAACGAACCCGAGCGCAGCACGCTTGCGCAAGCCTTGAAATCTTTGAAGCAAGGCGTCGCGCGCCAGCTGGCTCTGCGAGCCGGGGAACCGTTCTGGCAAGAGCGCTATTACGACTTCAATGTCTGGAGTGAATGCAAGTTTCGCGAGAAGCTGCGCTATCTTCACCGCAATCCAGTAAAGCGCGGATTGGTGGAGAATCCTGAGGACTGGCCGTGGAGCAGCTTTCGCCACTACGCGACCGGCGAGACGAGTCCCGTCGAGATTGAGTCCCAGTGGACCGCCCGGGCTCGGGAGCGGGCGGGAATATTCCTGACCGCGACCGCGCACGCGCCGGCAGAAAAGCCCCGCTCAAGCGGAGCTTGAACGGGGCACCCTCAAGGTTTCAGAAGGGCACGATGGCCCGCTCAGGGAAGACTCTGTGGCAAAAGACGCGCAACAACGGCGGGCACCTCGATTCCTGGGAACCGGTGATTCAAATCACAAAAAGAGGTGACAGCGGGCATACCGCAGAGGTTCTCCCAAGTGTGATCTTGGAGGTAGCTGGGGGAGGTCTTCGATGTCACTGGTGGAAAAACGGCACGGAGCGCTGATCGAACTGAAACTGATCGAACTCGGGGTGACTGGATCGCGGCCCACCGCATCAAGGCTGATCGGTTCAAGAATGACCGCTTCCGGATCGCGGCCCGCCATCGCGGTCAAGAATGTATTGTTCGCCACCGATTTCTCCGCCACCTCCAATGCCGCGTTGCCCTACGCCGCGGCCATCTGCCGGCGCTTTGCAGCCACGCTGCACGCCGCCCATGTGCTGTCCGACGCGAGCCTTCTGATGATGACCGGAGGCGTCGACTACGTCAGCATGAGCACGATCTACGAAGATGCGCACGACGAGGCTAAGGGTAAGTTGGAGGAACTGTCCACGCATCTGGAAGGGATTGAGCATCGCAGCTACGTTCGCCATGGCCAGGTGTGGAAGTGCCTGGCCGGAATCGTCGACGAAAACCAGATTGACCTGATCGTGGTCGGAACGCATGGCCGCTCGGGTCTCGGCAAGTTGCTGCTGGGGTCGGTCGCGGAAGACATTCTGCGCCACGCCGCGTGCCCGGTGCTGACGGTCGGTCCAAAGGTTTCGGGACGGGCCAAGCTGCCCGTGTTTCCGGCCCACGTACGCGATCTTGCGCCCGCCGAACTGGAATTACGGCACGTGCTATTCGCCACCGACTTTTCGCAATACGCGCCGTACGCGGTCCAAGAGGCGGTGGCGCTGGCCGAGGAATTCCGCTCGCGCCTGACGTTGCTGCATGTAATGGAAGACTACGCGGAGCTCGGGAGCCGGCCGGATCTGATGGAACAAAGCGTGTGCCGGCTGAAGTCGCTCATTCCGAGCGGCACCACTCTGCAATATGCGCCCGACACAGTGCTGGAGTTTGGCGTCGCGGCGGATGGAATTGTGAAGGTCGCGTCCAGTCGCGAGGTCGACATGATCGTGCTGGGCGCGCGCCCTGCCGGACAAGGCCGGACCACACATCTGCCCTGGTCGACCGCGCATCACGTCATCGCACAAGCTCATTGTCCAGTGCTGACACTGCGCTCGTAACGGTTGCATCGGTGGCATCGCTCTTCGCAATGGAACGAGGACCAAAATGAAACTGCCAGACGAAATTATTGCGATCCGATTGTTTCGCCACGCTTCGCCGGGAATAGAATCAATTTTTATTTCGCGGTTGCGGCCCCTTTTAATCAATGTTGTTTTCCTCTGCGATTGAGAATGGATATGCCTTCATACCTAGCCAAGCCCACTCCTCCCAATCAGGACAAGCGCTGGAAGTTGGTCGATGCCACCATCCGCCGTCAGGGCGCGCAGCAGCGCGGTCTGATCGAAACGCTGCACACCGTGCAGGAAGCTTTTGGATACCTCGATGAGCAGGCGCTGCGTTATGTCGCCATGTCGTTGCGCGTGCCGCTGAGCCGGGCGTTCGGCGTTGCCACCTTCTACCACTTCTTCACGCTAAAACCTGCGGGCGAGCATACCTGCGTGATCTGCATGGGAACGGCGTGCTACATCAAAGGGTCGCAGCAGTTGCTCGATGCCGTGCAGCACGACCTCGGCATTCGTCCTGGAGAAACGACCGCCGACAGGAAAGTTTCGCTGCTCACGGCGCGCTGCCTGGGATCGTGCGGCCTGGCGCCGGCGGTGGTCTACGACCAGGAAGTTGCCGGCAAGGTGGGGACGGCGGCCATCCACGAACATTTGAAGAAATGGACTCACGCATGACGCCCGACGAACTGGATCAGATTGCCGAAACCGAGCGCGCGGCGCAGAGCCACATCACCGAGCGCGTGAATGTGTGCGTCGCGGCCGGATGCCTCTCATGCCAGAGCCAGTCGGTGAAAGACGCGCTCGATCAGGAAGTCGCGCGTCGCGGCACCAAAGGCCACTGCCAGGTCAAGGGCGTGGGCTGCATGGGGCTGTGCTCGGAAGGCCCGCTGGTCTCGACGAATGTGGGTTCGGGCGAGGGCGTCCTTTATAAGAAGGTCGAAGCCTCGGATGGGGCGGCGATTCTTGACAGTTTGGGCGGGCCTCCGGTGTCGCGGCTGGTGTGCCCGACCGATGTTCCGTTCTTCCAGCGGCAGAAAAAGATTGTGCTGGAGAATTCGGGGGTGATCGATCCCGACCGCGTCGAAGACTACGTGGCGGCCAACGGCTACACCGCGCTGATCAAGGCGCTGACGGAGATGACTTCGCGCGAAGTCATCGACGAGGTGACGAAAAGCGGATTGCGCGGCCGGGGCGGCGCGGGATATCCCACGGGCCTGAAGTGGAGCACGGTATCGAAGTCGGTCGGCACGCAGAAGTACGTCATCTGCAATGCCGACGAAGGCGATCCGGGCGCGTTCATGGATCGCAGCGTGCTGGAGAGCGATCCGCACCGCGTGCTCGAAGGCATGCTGATCGCGGCTTACGCCGTCGGCGCCTCGGAAGGCTACATCTATGTGCGGGCGGAGTATCCGCTGGCCATCAAGCGCCTGCGCAATGCCATTCGGCAGGCGGAGCGGATGGGTTTGCTGGGTTCCAATATCTGCGGCACGCGCTTCAGCTTCCGCATGGATTTGCGTCTGGGCGCGGGAGCGTTCGTCTGCGGCGAAGAGACGGCTTTGATCGCGTCGGTGGAAGGCAAGCGCGGCACGCCGCGGCCGCGGCCTCCGTATCCGGCGATGGAGGGACTCTTCGGGCAGCCGACCCTCATTAACAATGTGGAGACGTTCGCCAATATCGCGCCCATCATCCGCAATGGCGGCGGTTGGTATGCGAGCATCGGCACGGAGAAAAGCAAAGGCACGAAAGTTTTCGCCTTGGCCGGGCGCGTCGAGAATACCGGGCTGGTCGAAGTCCCGATGGGGATTTCGCTGCGCGAGATGGTGTTCGAAATTGGCGGCGGCATTCCCGAAGGGCGCAAGTTCAAAGCTGTGCAGACCGGCGGGCCCTCCGGCGGCTGCCTGCCCGTCCGAATGTCTGGACATGCCCGTGGACTACGAGTCGCTGGCGAAGGCCGGGTCGATCATGGGCTCGGGCGGCATGATCGTGATGGACGAGAGTTCGTGCATGGTCGACGTCGCCAAATATTTCATGGACTTCTGCATGACCGAGTCGTGCGGCAAGTGCATCCCCTGTCGGGTCGGCACCTACCAGATGCACCGCATCCTCACCGCGATCGGCGACATGAACGCCACGCCGCAAGACATGAAGATGCTGGAAGAACTGTGCGACCTGCTCAAACATACGAGCCTCTGCGGATTGGGACAGTCGGCGCCGAATCCGGTGGTCAGCACGCTGCGCTCGTTCGCCGAGGAGTACCGGGCGCACATTGAAGATCACAAGTGCCCGGCCGGAGTCTGCGGCGGGCAGGCTGCGGCAGCGGCAGCAAAAGAAAGAGAAAACGCATGAGCCCGGTCGCCCCCGTCAAAACGCTGAAGATCGATGGCCGCGACCTGAGCGGCCGCCAGGAAGAAACCATCCTCGACGTGGCCCGGCAGAATGGGATTTTCATCCCACGCCTGTGCGAGATGGACGGCCTCACCGACGTCGGAGCCTGCCGCATGTGCCTGGTGGAGATCAAGGGCCAGAACAAGCTGCTGCCCGCCTGCGTCACTGTGGTTGAGGAAGGCATGGAAGTCACGACCGACTCCGAACGTCTGAACGGATACCGGCGCATGATTCTGGAGTTGCTGTTTACCGAACGCAATCATGTGTGCTCGGTCTGCGTCTCCAATGGCCACTGTGAGATGCAGATGCTGGCGCAGCGGCTGGGCATCACGCACGTACACTTTCCGTATCGCTATCCCAAGGAAGAGGTCGACGCGTCGCACGACCGCTTCGTCATCGACCACAACCGCTGCATTTTGTGTACCCGCTGCGTGCGCGTGTGCGACGAGATCGAGGGCGCGCATACCTGGGACATCATGGGGCGCGGCATCGACGCCAAGGTCATCACCGACTTGAACGAACCGTGGGGAACGTCGGAAACCTGCACCAGTTGCGGCAAGTGCGTGCATGTGTGTCCCACGGGCGCGTTGTTTGAGAAAGGGCGTTCGGTCGCCGAGATGCTGAAGCGGCGGCAGTTCCTGCCCTATCTGACCATGATGCGGGAAGAGAACGAATGAAGACCAAAAGCTTGAACCACGAAGGGCACGAAGGACTTCTTGGTTTGGATTTTCCTTCGTGGACCTGGGTGTCCTTCGTGGTGAATGGGTTTCGATCCTATGAGTAAGAAACGGCTTGCAACGGTATGGCTCGACGGCTGCTCCGGCTGCCACATGTCTTTTCTCGATATGGACGAGCGGCTGCTCACGGTCGCCGGCCTGGCCGATCTGGTATACAGCCCGCTGGTCGACGCCAAGGAATTTCCCGCGGATGTAGATGTGACGCTGGTCGAGGGCGCAGTCAGCAGCGAGGAAGACCTGCACAAGATCAAGCTGGTGCGCGAGCGCACGAAGATTCTGGTCTCGCTGGGCGACTGCGCGGTTACGGCGAACGTGCCCGGAATGCGCAATTCCTTCGGAGTGAAGGCGGTGTGCGACCGGGCGTACCGGGAGAATGTGACGTTCGATCCCGGCATTCCCGACCAGGTCGTCCCGGCGCTGCTGGAGAATTCGCGGCCGGTGCATGAATTTGTCACGGTGGATGTGTTTGTTCCGGGCTGCCCGCCATCGGCCGACACGATTTATTACGTAGTATCGGAGTTGCTGGAAGGACGCACGCCGGACGTCCGACAGAAGACTCGTTTCGGATCATAGGGAGCCACGAGCTATGAGCCATGAGCTACGAGCTTTGAGCTAAAACCTAAAAGCTCAAAGCCCGCGAGTCGTAGCTCAAGGCTCAAAGCTCGCAGCTAAAGAGGAGACTTCGTGAAGCAGGGCAGCAGCATCGTCATCGATCCGGTAACGCGCATCGAAGGCCATTCCAAGATCACGCTCCACCTGAACGAAGACGGACGGGTCGAGGAAGCTCGCTTTCATGTGACGCAATTCCGCGGCTTCGAGAAGCTGTGCGAGGGGCGCCCGTTTTACGAGATGCCGTCGCTGATGGCGCGCATTTGCGGGATCTGCCCGGTGAGCCATCTGATTGCCAGCGCCAAGGCCTGCGACCAGCTGCTGGCGGTGCGCATTCCGCCTACGGCCGACAAGTTGCGGCGCATTTTCGGGCTGGCGCAGGTGCTGCAGTCGCACGCGCTCAGCCTGTTCCATCTGTCGTCCCCCGACTTGCTGATGGGGATGGACGCTGATCCGAAGGCGAGCAACATCTTTGGCGTGGCGGAGAAAAATCCTGAGCTGGCGCTCGACGGCATCCGCCTGCGTCAGTTTGGCCAGCGCATTATCGAGCGGCTGGGCGGCAAGCGCATACATCCCGCGTGGGTTGTGCCGGGCGGTGTGAGTGAGCCGCTGACGGAGGCCAACCGCGACGCCATTTTGTTTGCCGTGCCCGATGCGCTGGCGATTGCCGAGCGCACCCTGGAATGGTTCAAGAGCGTCACGGAGAAGTTCCGCGAAGAGATTTCGGTATTCGGCAACTTTCCGACGCTCTTCATGGGCATCGTCAAGAAGGACAACGGGCTGACCTTTTACGACGGCAACCTGCGCGTGGTGGATGCGTCGGGCCATATCGTCGCGCAGCAGATCGACCCAGCGCTGTACGCGGACTACATTGGCGAGAAAGTCGAGCCCTGGAGCTATCTCAAATCCTCTTATTACAAGCCCAAGGGATTTCCCGATGGCATTTACCGCGTGGGGCCGCTGGCGCGGCTGAACGTCGCCGACCGTTGCGGAACACCGCGAGCCGATCAGGAGCTGGCGGAATTCCACGAGCTGCAGCGCACCGCCGTGCTGAGTTCGTTCCACTACCATCATGCGCGGCTGATCGAGATCCTGTATTGCATCGAGCGGCTGGAGCAGTTGCTGAACGATCCGGAGATTCTGTCGAAGCATGTGCGGGCGGTGGCTCGGCCGAATGCGCTCGAAGGCGTGGGCGCGGCGGAGGCTCCGCGCGGGACTCTGTTCCATCATTACAAGATTGACGAGCAGGGGCTGATCCGCTGGGTGAACCTGATCATCGCCACCGGGCAAAATAATCTGGCGATGAACCGCAGCGTGCTGCAGGTGGCCAAGCACTACGTGCATGGCAACCGGCTGACGCCGGGGATGCTGAACCGGGTCGAGGCGGTGATCCGGTGCTACGACCCATGCCTGAGTTGTTCGACGCACGCGTTTGGAGAGATGGCGCTGCAGATTCAGTTGCTGAGCCCGGGCGGGGAAGTGCTGGACGAAGTCGCGCGGGGGTGATGTCGTTCTTTTGCCCCTCCGGGGCTTGTTCCGTGGCGTTGCGGGTTACCCACGCCTTGCGGCGTGGGCTGCATTCTTTCGCCGCTTCGCGGCTGGAGTTGGATGCGCTGAGCTGAAGATCTCTGCGGTGCCCGGCGCTGAGTCCACGCCTCTAGGGTGAAGAACTCGTCCCGTAGGGACGATTTGAAAATAGCCCTCCAGTTCAGCCGGCGGGTGGAGGTGGCGAATTTCGAAGGTCGTGCCGTTCGGCACGATTGAGACTGCTGGGGGCTGGTTTCGGGCGTCCCTTACGGGACGCGGACCTTTACTTTAGGGTGCGGCAGCCCGGCGTTGGAAACGCCGGGCTATTTTCAGATGTCCCTGCGGGACATGGCGGAATTGGCAAGCGCCTGCAGTCACCGCAATGTGCCAGGCATGAACAGATGCCGCTTCGCGGGCGTCCCTCGCTGCGCTTGACCGGATCATTCGGCTTCGCTCAGGGCAGGCTCACGACGACGCCCGTCCCAACGCGAGCCGGTCTTCACATGAGCCCTGGTGCGAATAACTTACTCTTTCGCTCGGCACCACCCCGGACGAATGCGTCCGGGGCTACACTTTCCAGCATGGGCCGGATCCTCATCATCGCTTTCGGAAATCCGCTGCGCTGCGACGACGGGCTCGCGTGGCGGGCTGCGGATGAGCTCGAAAAGCGATTCTGTGGCAGCGATGTCGAGATCCTCCGCACGCACCAGCTCGCGCCCGAGCTTGCGGAATCCGTGAGTGGCTTCGAGACCGTGATTTTTGTGGATGCCGCCTCTGCCGATGGAACGAACAGCCAGCCGGGAGAGGTGCGTTCCGCAGCTGTCACCGCTTCCGACGAGACTCCTCGATTTTCGCACCAGCTTTCGCCGGGAGCGGTGCTCGCGCTTGCGGCTCAACTTTTCGGTGCCGCCCCACGCGCCTTTTCGGTTACGCTCACCGGTGAATGTTTCGATCACGGAGAATTTCTTTCTCCGACGATCGAGGCCGCGATTCCGGCGCTGGTGGCGCGGGTCGAAGAACTGGTCCGGTCCGCGGTAGCGACTCAGTTTCTTCCTGCAGATTCCTGCAAGTCCTAGAGTTTTGTTCGCCGCCACGTGAGCACACTCTTCCAGCGGGTTCCTGCAGAGCTTAGAATCGGGGCGTCGGCTCGGTCTATTCCGCTTTCCCATCATGACGGTCGCTGCAAAACCCGCGACACAACGCCTGCGAGTGACTCTGCGCGGGGCGGTGCAGGGAGTGGGCTTCCGTCCTTTTGTCTACCGGCTGGCCACCGAGATGTCGCTCACTGGATGGGTGCTGAACTCCTCCGCCGGGCTTGTCGTTGAGGTCGAGGGTCCGACCGAGCAGCTTGAGCCTGTTCGAAAAGCGACTCGAGCAGGAACGGCCCAAGGCTTCTGTCGTGACGGTGCGGGAGTTTGCCTGGCTGCCCGTCGAAGGCTCGACACTCTTCGAGATTCTGGCCAGCGATTCGGATTCGGGTAAGACCGTCAACGTTCTGCCGGACCTGGCCAGCTGCGTCGACTGCCGCGAAGAGCTGTTCGATCCCGCGAATCGCCGCTTTGAATATCCCTTCACCAACTGCACGAATTGTGGTCCGCGCTACACGATCGTGGTCGACATCCCGTATGACCGGCCCAACACAACGATGCGCGAATTTGTGTTGTGTCCGCGCTGCCGCGAGGAATATGAGAACCCGGCGGACCGGCGCTTTCATGCGCAGCCGAATGCTTGTCCGGTATGCGGGCCGAAGCTGGACGGCACGATCGAAGACGCGGTCGAAGCTCTGCGCATGGGCGAGATCGTCGCGCTCAAGGGCATTGGCGGATTCCAGCTTCTGGTGGATGCGCGGAATGCTGATGCGGTGGCACGCCTGCGGCAGCGCAAGCATCGCGAGGAGAAGCCGTTTGCGCTGATGATGCCCTCGCTCGATGTGGCGCGGGCTTATTGCGAGATATCCCCGGCAGAAGTGGAACTGCTCGAGTCGCAGGCCGCGCCCATCGTTCTGCTGCAGCCGAAGGCTGGCACCGATATTGCCGCGAACGTGGCGCACTGTTCGCCGTATATCGGAGTGATGCTGCCGTACTCGCCGCTGCATCATCTGCTGATGGAAGAGTGCCGCTTTCCGTTGATTGCGACCAGCGGCAACCGCAGCGACGAGCCCATCGCGATTGCGAATGAGGAAGCCGCGGAACGCCTGAAGGACATCGCCGATCATTTTCTGATGCACAACCGGCCGATCGTGCGCGCGTGTGACGATTCCGTGGTGCGGCTGACGCGCGGGCGTGCGGGGATTCTGCGGCGCGCGCGTGGCTACGCTCCGCTGGGCATACATGTTGCCCGCGAATTGCCTCCGGTGCTCGCCGTCGGCGGACATTTGAAAAATACCGTGGCCATCGCCGTGGGGAAGGACGTATTTCTCAGCCAGCACATTGGCGATCTCGAAACTGTCGAGGCCCGCGGCGCGTTCGAGAAGGCGATTGACGATCTCTGCCGCCTGTACAGTTTCAAGCCCGAGGCAGTGGCCTGCGATCTGCATCCCGACTACGCTTCGACGCACTGGGCGGAGAAGTCCGGGCTCCCGTTGATTCGCGTGCAGCATCATCAGGCGCATGTGGCGGCGTGCGCTGGAGAGAACCATGTAAATGGCGCGTATCTGGGCATTGCGTGGGATGGAACTGGATACGGCCTGGACGGCGCGATCTGGGGCGGTGAGTTCTTTCGCGTCGAGGGCAACCGTTACGAACGGATCGCGCACCTGCGGCCGTTCGGATTGCCGGGTGGCGATGCGGCGGTGCGCGAAGGCTGGCGTTCGGCGGCGAGCTTGCTGTACGAAGTTGGCGCGGAGCCCATTGCGCCTGATGCGGCGGAACAATTGCAGGGGAAACCCCGGTTGGATGAGGCCAAAGTCCGCTATATGCTCGAGCGCGGCATCAATGTGGTTCCGACGACGAGCGTGGGACGGCTGTTTGATGCCGTCGCGTGCATCAGCGGCGTGGCGCGGCAGAACCGGTTTGAGGGCCAGGCCGCGATGCTCCTCGAAAATGAAATTGGGGCTTTGCGAACCGAAGAGGCGTATGCTCTAGCGGGTGGAGACTGGGGTCCGCTGATTTCGGCTGTGATGGCCGATACGATCGCGGGCGTGCCGGTTTCACGCATCGCGGCGCGATTTCATAACGCGCTGGTGGCGTGGATCTTAGAAGTAGCTGCCTCTGCGAAATTGAAGCAAGTTGTCCTGAGCGGGGGCGTATTTCAGAACCGGTATCTGACGGAACAGGCGGCGGCTGCGCTGGAGTCGCGCGGGTTCACGGTGTTTACGCACCGGCAAGTTCCGCCGAATGATGGCGGGATCGCGCTGGGGCAGGCGGTCATGAGCAGATTGGGATGATCGAGCCTAGATGAACCGTGAATGATTTTGGATGGCGCAGCGCCTTTAGCGCTGCGGCTGGCGCCAAAGGCACTTCGAGCTTTGGTCCTCTAAGAGCACCTCAGGGGCTGAAGCCCATATCACTTAGGGGATTCGTTTTCGCGGCCCTTGAAGGGCCGCTCTTCCACGGTGCTGCATAGTTTTTCGCTGTGGTAAAGAGGGAGGGCAACGATATGTGTCTTGCGGTTCCGGGGCGGGTGGTGGAGATCATGGACGATGGCGACATCGCGTTTCGGCGCGGGCGCGTCGACTTTGGCGGCATCCGCAAGGAGATCAATCTGGCCTACGTCCCCGAGGCGGAGGTCGGAAAATATGTGCTCGTCCATGTGGGCTTCGCCATCAGCGTGATCGACGAGGAGGAAGCGCAGCGAGTGTTTAAGTATCTCGAAGAACTCGGTGGGCTTGAGGAGGAACTCGGTGAAATTCCTCAGTGAATATCGCGATCCCAAGGCTGCCGAACAACTGGCGCAGGCGATCTGGAAGAAAGTAACGCGGCCTTGGACAATCATGGAAATCTGCGGCGGGCAGACCCATACGATCGTCAAGAGCGGCCTGGAAGACTTGCTGCCCAAGGACATTGCGCTGGTCCATGGGCCGGGGTGCCCGGTGTGCGTGACGCCGATTGAATTGATCGACAAGGCGGTGGCGATTGCGCACCGGCCGGAAGTCATCTTCTGTTCGTTTGGGGACATGCTGCGCGTGCCCGGCTCCGCCAAGAGTCTGTTCGATGCGAAGGCCGAAGGCGCCGACGTGCGCATCGTGTATTCGCCACTCGACGCGCTGAAGCTTGCCCGCAACAATCCGGATCGGCAGGTTGTGTTTTTTGCCGTGGGATTTGAAACCACAGCACCGGCCAATGCGATGGCGGCGTGGCAGGCTGATCACGACCAGATCGAGAACTTCTCGCTGCTTGTCTCCCACGTGCTGGTGCCTCCGGCGATGGAGGCGCTGCTTTCGTCGTCGAACTGCGTGGTGCAGGGATTCCTGGCGGCGGGGCACGTTTGCACCATCATGGGGTACGAAGAATATTTTCCGATTGCGGAGAAGTACAAGGTTCCGATCGTGGTCACGGGCTTCGAACCGCTCGATATTCTCGACGGCATCCTCATGACGGTGAGCCAACTGGAAGAAGGCCGCCACGAGGTGGAGAACCAGTACGCGCGGGCGACGCGGCGGGAAGGGAATCGTCCGGCGCAGGAGCGCATTATCGAAGTGTTTGAGGTGGTGAACCGGCAGTGGCGCGGGCTGGGCGAAATTCCCGCGAGCGGCTTGCAGTTGCGCGGGCGCTTTCAGAAGTATGACGCCAACCGCCGCTTCCCGTTCACGGGCACGCCGGCGCAGGAGTCGCCGGAGTGCATCAGCGGGCTGATTCTGCAGGGCATCAAGAAGCCGCACGACTGTCCGGCATTCGCGGTGAAGTGTACGCCGGAAAACCCGCTGGGCGCGCCGATGGTATCGTCGGAAGGCGCGTGCGCGGCCTACTATCACTATGGCAGACGCCAAAGCAATGACCGAATTCAACCTGAGCTGTCCGGTACCCCGGGTCGCTGACGATCGCATCGTCCTGGCGCACGGGGGCGGCGGACGGCTGACCCATCAACTCATCGAAAAGATTTTCATGCCGGCGTTCGGCAATCCCCTGCTCGAACAGCGGCACGACGGCGCGGTGCTGGCGGTCAACGGATCGCGGCTTGCTTTTACGACCGATTCGTTTGTCGTGCGGCCGCTGATTTTTCCTGGCGGGACGATCGGCGATCTGGCTGTCTACGGCACGGTGAACGATCTGGCGATGTGCGGCGCGCGGCCGTTGTATCTGAGTGCGGGGTTCATTCTCGAAGAAGGTCTGGCCATGGATACGCTGCGGACTGTGGTCGCGTCGATGCAGGAGGCGGCTGCCAAGGCCGGCGTTCAACTTGTTACCGGCGATACGAAGGTTGTGGATAAAGGTAAGGGGGATGGCATCTTCGTGAATACCTCGGGAATTGGGCTCATCGAAGCGAATGTGAAAGGGACGATTGGGCCGGCGTCGGTGCAGGTCGGGGATGCGGTCATCGTGAGCGGCGATCTGGGGCGGCACGGCGTCGCAATTCTGTCTGTGCGGGAAGGGCTGGAATTTGAGTCGCCGATTTTGAGTGACACCGCCTCGGTCTGGCCTGCGGTTGAGGCCCTGCTGAATTCGGGAATCGAAGTGCATTGCCTGCGCGATCTGACGCGCGGCGGGCTGGCCACGACGTTGAACGAAATCGCTGCCGACCGCAATGTCTGCGTCAAGCTGGAAGAAGCTTTGATTCCCGTGCAGGAAACAGTCCAGAGCGCGTGCGAGATTCTGGGGCTTGATCCGCTGTATGTGGCGAATGAAGGGCGGTTCGCCGTGTTCGTGCCGGCTGCGCAGGCGGACGCAGCGCTCGAAGTCATGAACAGAGTTCCAGTCTCAGAGGGCTCGGTTCGCATCGGGAGAGTCGAAGAAACTCCCGGACGTACAGTTGTGCTCCAAAGTCTGATCGGCGGCAACCGCGTTGTCGACATGTTGAGTGGCGAGCAGTTGCCGCGAATCTGCTGACCGCTGTCATCCCAAGAAAGCTTTGTCATCCTGAGTGGCGGCGAAGCCGGCGCGAGGGACCTTACGTCGGCGGAAGGCTCACGTGCTGCCGATTGGCGTGCTTCAAATGCCGGGTTGCGTTGCCCATTGACTTCATCTAGCGAGAGAATGTCGTCGGGTTCCGCGGAGGGCTGGCGCCTTCCTCAGAATGACAATCTTGATAGGAGCCGGCATCTCAGGCTCGCGAGATGAGCCGGCCGCGGGGTGCGTGGGCGAGACGTCCGAGCGACAGCCGGCGGGAAGGCGGCGCTACGAATGCGGGGCACAACTCCCTCGTCGCAACTGCAAGCCAGCCGTGATTCCGATTTATGCGGCGAGTTTCGCTGGGACCGGACAGCCGAAGGCGGCTGTCCCCACACTACTCGGCTTATGGCACTGCTTTCTCGCCGCCGCCAACCCCATAGCCTTCGGCCATCGCCCGCCGGAACTTTTCCCGTTCCTCGGGGCTCATCCCTCGGCAGCCGCGTCCGAATCGGCGTCCGCCATGACTTCCGTGGCCGCCGTGGTGCAGGCCGCCGAACAGAATCCGGCATAGGGCCAGCAATCCGAGCGCTTGCCAGAAGCCAAGTGTGCGCCAGCCGAACAGCGGCGGGAGCAGCCAGTTCCAGAGATGCATCACCACTTCGCCGCCGACGAAGGCAAACAGCGGAATCGCTACGATCGCGAACGGCACAATCCAAAACCATTTCCTTCTCATCTTCACTTCTCCTTCACTCAACATCGTCGTGCTGCCCGCGAAAATCTCCACTCTTCGACGGGCTCATTGCAGGCTTTCTCGAGCAAAAGAAGCGCGAATGGGGCATCCGGCGAGTCGTCCTGCGCTCCACGCCAGATCCCTCGCTCCGCCTGAAAAGCGGCTACGCTCGGGATGACGCCCCCTTGGCAAGTTAGTCGCACCATGGCCTCATTCCATAAATTCGTCATACACACTCTGCAGGCGCTCGCGTAGGTGCAGCACCGCGTACCGCTTGCGAGACAAGAGCGTATTCACGCTGACTCCGGTTTCGGCCGACAGATCTTTGAAACTACGCCCATCGAACTCGTGCGCAACGAAGACGTCGCGCTGCTCTTTGGGAAGCTCAGCGATGGCCTGCTGAAGTTCACCGAGCAGCAGGTTGCGGGCATAGAGCGCCTCGGGTCCGGCGTCGGGGGAGGGCAGCAGGTCTTCGAAGGGCCGCGATTCGCTCTCTTCGTCTTTGTCTTTGTCTTTGCCTTGCGCAGAATCGATGTCGCTGAAGTTCTCCGGCTCCTTTTTGCGAAAGAGATCCGTGATGCGGTTCCGCGCCACGCGAAACAGCCATCCGGTCACATGTTCGATGGGCATCAGCAGGCGGTTCGCCTGCACCAGCCGGTAGAAGACGTCCTGCAGAATGTCCTCGGCGTCGAGGGGATCGGGCACGCGCCGGCGGATGAAGTTGCGGAGCCGCGACTGCTCCCGCCTGACCACGTCGGAGATGCGCTGATCTTCCTCGCGTCCCATCGGTTCGAGTGCCATCCGGTTCAGGCTCGGTTCGAGGCTGGCCGCATCGCTCATCTGTTGTTGTAGACGAATGAGGGGCAGCGGATATTGTAGAGGGCAGGAAAGTTGAATTTTCAAGGGCCTACGGAGGAAGTGATCCCTTACGGCCTCCCTCAGAGGAGGATCTGTGACGGAAAACGCGACAAGGTGAATGGCCGAGGGCGTGATTCTGACGCCGGCAGCGAATCGGAACATGGGTGACTTGCCATGCCTCAGCGGATCACATGAATCTGCAGGCCCAGCTTCAGGTTCTTCCAGGATCGGTCTGCGGTGTAGAGGGGCGCCTTCAAGTCCAGCGCCAAAGCGAGACAAGCCCGGTCGGCGAGCGACAGACCAAGCGAGCGGGTCTCTGCGATCAGGTTTCCGGCGACGCGGGCTTGATCCGAGGTAAAAGGCAGGATCGAGTGGGCGAGTCCGCGGGCATCCTCCCATGCGGCACTCGGGGACCAGCCCGAAGTGACGAGTTTGCCCTGCACCTCGGCGAGGTTGACCGCGCTGACCATCCCGCGGGCGAGTACGTCGGGAGTGACTTTCTCAGAGCCGCGTTCCTGATGAATGACAGCCAGAATGACGGAGGCATCCAGCACGACGCTACTCACGCTTCGCGGCCTCGCGCCGTTCGGCAATTAATTCATCCACCAATGACACGCCGGGCTTCACGTATTGCCGTGCGCGACGCTGTGCCCTCTCGAGGCGGCGTCTCATCGTCGTAATCCGTAGTTCATCCTCTGCAAGGCTCAAGATGATCTCGTCGCCCGCAGCGATTCCGAGCGCTTTGCGAAAAGATGCCGGGATCACAACCCGACCATTCTCATTAATCTTCAGACGGGTTTCCAACTCCATGACAGACCTCGCAATAAATGACATTGTATCATACTAGTGTCATTCTGACAGACATGTGTCATCAGCGAAAGGCATATGCCAGAGCGTCCGCACACCGCGATGTGATCTGAATCACAGCCTTCGCGTGTGACTCCGGACACAATCGTCGAGGCGGGAAATCCGTCATTTCCTGCATTCTGGGGGCTATGTGTTCAAGATCGTCCAAGCAGAATTTCTTGCGCCTGGTGTTAAACGTTTTGTGATTGAGGCTCCGCGCATTGCGCGCAAGCAGAAGCCGGGGCAATTCGTCATTCTCCGTATTTACGAAGAGGGCGAGCGGATTCCGGTCACCATTGAGAACTCCGATCCGGAGCGAGGGACGGTCAACCTCGTCGTGCAGTCGGCCGGGAAGACGACGCAACTCTTGAATTCACTGAAAACCGGCGACCACATTCTGGACGTGGTCGGGCCGCTTGGGAAGCCTTCGGAGATTGCGAACTATGGCACCGTGGTCGTGATCGGTGGAGGAGTGGGAACGGCGATGGCGTATCCGACGGCGGCGGCGATGAAGCGCGCCGGCAACCGCGTGATTTCGATTGTTGGCGCGCGCAATAAGGAGTTGGTGATTCTGGAGCAGGAAATGCGCGCAGTGAGCGACGCAGTGATGATCACGACCGACGACGGCAGCTACGCCGACAAGGGATTCGTCACCGACAAACTGCGCCAGTTGATCGAGAACGGCACGCGCATCGATCTGGTCGCTGGCGGTAGGGCCGATCGTGATGATGCGGGCGGTTGCCGAGATGACGCGCGAAGGAAAACATTCACACGGTGGTGAGCCTGAACCCGATCATGATCGATGGCACGGGGATGTGCGGTGGCTGCCGCGTTCTGGTCGGTGGCAAGAGCGAGTTCGCCTGCGTGGACGGCCCGGAATTCGACGCGCACAAAGTGGATTTTGCGGTGCTGGTGCAGCGCAACGAATGTACCGCGACGCCGAGAAGCGGTCGCTGGCGGAATTCCAGGCCGACTGCAGAGACGGAATCGGCCGGCGCGCGAAACTGGAGCACGCTGAGTGCTGCCGTTTCAGGCGGCCGGCAAGGAGGAGCAAGCGATGAGCCCGGCTGCGCAAAGAAGCTCGGTCAATCCGTTCCACTGAAAGAGCGAATCAAGGTTCCGCGGCAATTGATGCCGGAGCAGCCCGCCGAGGAGCGCGCACCATAATTTCAGCGAGGTGAATCTCGGCTACAGTCCCGAACTCGCGCGGCAGGAAGCGCTGCGCTGCCTGGAGTGCGCCAAGCCTACCTGCACCGACAATTGCCCGGTGGGTGTAAAGGTAAAGGAGTTCGTGCAGCTGATTGTGGCCGGCGATTTTCTCGGCGCGGCGGCGAAGATTCGAGAAGACAACGTGCTGCCCGCCGTTACCGGACGCGTGTGTCCGCAGGAAGATCACTGCGAAGGGAAAGTGCCTGCTATCAAAAAAGGTGAAGCCGCTGGGCATCGGCTATCTGGAGCGATTCGTCGCCGATTACGAGCAGCGCATGGGAACACACATCGTGCCGAACGCTGCAGCCGACAGGCAAGAAGGTTGCCGTCGTCGGGCAGCGGGCCTTCAGGGCTCACAGTGGCCGGAGATCTGATCCAGAAGGGCCACAGGGTGCGAGTGTTCGAGGCGCTGCACGAGACTCGGCGGCGTGCTGGTTTACGGCATTCCCGAATTCCGCCTGCCTAAGCAGATTATTCGCGAGCAGATTGAATACATGCGCGAGATGGGCGTGGAGTTTGAGACGGACGTGGTCGTGGGCCGGACGGTGACCATCGATGAACTGATCGAGGAAGAGGGCTACGACGCGGTCTACATCGGCACCGGTGCCGGGTTGCCGCAGTTCATGGGTATTCCCGGGCGAGCATTTCAATGGCGTTTATTCCGCCAACGAATTTCTGACGCGCATCAATTTGATGAAGGCCTACAAGTTTCCAACTTACGACGAGCCAATGCTTGACTTACAAGGGAAGGATGTTGCCGTGATAGGCGGAGGCAATACGGCGCTGGATGCGATTCGGTCGGCGCTTCGCCTCGGAGCACGAAAAGCGTACGTGATCTACCGACGCAGCGATGCCGAGATGCCGGCGCGCGCGGAAGAAGTGCATCACGCGCGGCAGGAGGGAATTGATTTCCAGATGCTGACGGCTCCAGTGGAGTTTGTTTCCGACGGCAAGGGATGGCTCACGGCGGCGCGCTGCGTTCGTATGGAACTTGGCGAGCCCGATGCCTCTGGCCGGCGTCGACCGGTGCCGAAGGAAGGTTCGGAGTTTGATTTGCCGCTGTCGGTGGCGATCATTGCGATTGGGACCAGCGCCAATCCGATCGTGCAGAGCACTACGCCAGGGCTGGGCACGAACAAACGGGGATACATTCAGGCCAGCGAAGAGACGCAGCGCACCACGCGTAAAGGCGTATTCGCCGGAGGCGACATTGTGACCGGCAGCGCCACGGTGATTCTGGCGATGGGAGCGGGCCGGCGGGCGGCGAAGTCGATTCACGAGTATCTGACGACGGGCGAGTGGTGAGGAGAATCAGGTTTCAAGGTTTCAGAGTTTCAGAGTTTCAATGATCCCAATGGGTCTAAAGCTCAGAAACTTTGAACCCTTGAGACGTTGAAACCTTGAAACGTTGCTTTATCCGAAGCTGATTTCGATGTAGGTATCCGTTCTCCACCAAACCAGTGGGATGCGTGCCATCCAATATTTGCGACGAAGGGTCTGGCGCGCGGGGTCGTGCTCCTCTGGCGGCAGGATTCGTGCCGTCGCGGGAGACTCCGGGCCAGTTACGGTCCCCCGAATGGTGCAGGGCGCTACGCGTACTTGCGGGTTGTTGCGTATTCGCTTCGTCTTGCCCATGTCGCTGCGGGTCATCACGTAGAGCTTGCCGTCTTGTTCTCCGAACCAGACGGGAGTCGCAACTGCGGCTCCGGTTTTGCGAAGCGTGGTCAAGGAAATATATTTCTGACCGTGGATGGCGGCGGGAACGGAACTGGGCATAGACGCTATTCTAGATGCTCGACTCTGGTTTGGGCCGATGCTCGCGCAACGCTTTAGAGAACTGGCGTCGGCGAGGTGGCCGCGGGTGCGAAGGCCAGACGCCCCTTCGGCAAGTTCAGGGCAGGCTTTCGCGACAGCCGGCAGGATGCCGGCGCTACGAAGAGCGTCCGTGAGTTCGCCCATACGCTGTCTTCTCTGGTACGCAACCGGGCTCGGCGATTGCTCCGGTCGCGTCGAATGTGTTACAAGCCTGAACATGCGTAAATGGATGAAAGATCGATTGCAGCGCCGCAAGAAGAAGGCTCCGGAAATGGGGAGTGAGGCGGCGCCTCCGCCGTTGCAACCGGCCTATTTTGATGCTGAGCAGGCGCCAAGCGCTGCGGCTGAACCCCGTCACGTCGAGCCTGAGCATCACGATTCTATTCGCGAGGAGGCTGAAGCTCCAGCGGCATCCGACGCCGAATTTGAGGCCCAACCCGTTCGCGAAGAATCCGCGAGCGCGACGAGGCAGTCCCGACCGGCTGCCGCGAGTGGCGAAGGCCAGCGCGGACGAGGTCGGCGCCGGCGTGGTGGACGAGGGCGCGGTGGACGCGGTCGCGAGCAAGCGGTCGCCCAAGCGTTCACTCCGGCCGCTGCGAAGGGGATTGTTCCTGACCTGCCAGGGACCGAGGATAGCGGACCGGAACTGGGCGCAGTCGAAGCCGTAGAACCTGAGGCGGAAGCCGTACCGCAGGCGCCGCGTGTTCCAGCTGTGCCGGCGGCGACAGCGCGTCCGCCGAAAGGCATTGTCGTTCTCGCCATCGGACTGCCTGGATCTGGCAAGAGTTCGTGGTTCAAGCGCCACAACGTGGTACCGCTTTCCAGCGACATGGTCCGTTCGCTGCTTTTTGATGACGTGCGCGAGCAGCGCTTTCAGGATCTCGTGTTTTCGAATTTGAGGTCGATGCTCAAGGCGCGGCTCCTCGCCAAGCGTCCCATGAATTATGTAGACGCGACGAACCTGACGCCGCAGGAGCGCCAGCACTGGATCAAACTCGCCAAGGACTACAACTACGAAGTCCACGCAGTATTTTTCGACGTGCCGCTCGAAGTTTGCATCGATCGCCACCAGCGCCGCGACCGCGTGGTACCAGAAGATATCATGCGACGCATGGCCGCGAAGCTGAAGGCTCCGGCGTTCGATGAGGGGTTCGCAAAGATCACTGTGGTGCGGGTGAAGAAGAAGGAGTAGTCCGCTAGGGTCCTCCTTCGGTCAGTTTGCGGATCGTTTCGTCTGGCGTTTCCTTCTCTCCGGGGATCGTGTAGGTGATGGTCTGTTGATTTGCGCTGTGCATCAGTTCTTCAATTTCCTCCGGACGCATTGGCATCCCGAAACCTGCTCCCACTAGAAGCGGCAGGCACAGCACTAGCATGCGCAGGCGATGCTTGATCGACACCATAGCCTCCCGGCAGACTCTGCGCAGCAGTGCAAATCTGTACTCTGCGGCGACGGCCTGCCTTATCTCGTGATTCGGTGCTTATCGGTGGAACTTCAGATCAACGAGGCTGCGCGTGGCGGCGCACGAGAGGCAATTGCGGAGCAAGATCCGAGAGGTGGAATGCGGCTGTCTTCTGGCTGGGGTTTGGCCCAAATGACAATCGCCGCGCCGAAAAAGATCAGGAGAGGAACGAGAATGGCCCAGAACAGGCCTGCCGAAGCAGGAGTCAGAGCGGCCAGCACGAAAGCCGCGAGACAGAGACACGTAAGAAACTTACGTAGCGAGATCATCGATGGAACCAGGGCAGTGCAATCCTACACCGGATGCTGTAAGGATTGGAAACCTTTTAGCCTTTTAAGTGCGGCAGCAATTCTTTGAACGCTGCCGAAGAAGACGACCGCATCAATTCATAGATCATCATCTCGGTCGAAGAGATGACTGCGCCCGCAGACCGCATGCGTTCCAGGCCGATTTTCCAGTTCCACTCGGTGCGGGAACTGACCGCATCGGACGCCACATGGACCATATATCCGTCGCGGAGGGCCGCGAGCGCGGTTTGGGCCACGCAGATGTGGCTCTCCATGCCGCAGAGCAGCAGGGTGTTGCGTTGGCCGGGCAGACGCTTGAGCATGCTGCAGAAAACGTCGCTGCCGAAACAGGAGAAGAGCGTCTTGTCGATGGCTTCGGTTCCGGCGAGCAGCGATGCGACTTCGGGAACGGTTCCGCCGAGCCCTTTCGCATATTGCGTGCTGACGAGCGCAGGAATTTTCAGGATGGAAGCGGCGCGAATCAGAAGTTGCGAGTTCCTCACGAGCTGTTCCTTCTGAAAAATCGGAGGGAGCAGTTTTTCCTGGATGTCGATCACGACTAAGGTGCAATGCTCGGCTTCGAGCGGGCGGCGGGCCATCTCGGCATAGTCTGAGGTGGCATGGATGGAGTCGAGGGCGGTGGCCATGGCTGCTGCTCCTGACGATGAAATCTGATGGTTTGATTTTACCCTCGAGTGGGAAGCGGCCGCAGTTTCGGTTGACCCCACCTCGATTTCAACCATAAAATGAAAAGAGCTTGTGAGCCTCGGCCACAAGCAAGAGTTGCCCCCTCGTTCAACGGCTAGGACACCTGCCTCTGGAGCAGGCTATCGGGGTTCGAATCCCTGGGGGGCAGCAACAAATCTTTTGTCTTCAAAAACTTGACCCACCAAAAAGTGTGAGACAACAGGTTTTAGATCAACTAATCCGTTGTCGATTTTCGTAAGCTCCTCGCGGGAAACGCTTTGCGGCTTCTGATTCAGGCTTGCGCGTGAACCAAACTTCTTGTGTGCGTATGTTCCCATATGCGATGAATCGTGCATCAACCCAACCGAATACATACCACTACTCAGGTAGTCAGTCGTCAAGACTTTTCTCCCGTGTGTGAAGTCACGCACTCGGCGTGCGTGTATTAGACGTTTCGTTGCGCTGCGCCATGACGTGGGCCAGGACATATAGCTCTTCGACTTGGAGCGGGTTAAGTTTCATCAGCACATGTTCGAAGTTCTCGAATCTCGGATCTTTGCCGGCCAGTTCGAGAGGGATCGTTCCGTGCTGTTTTCGGATCTTGTCGGAGACCAGTTTCTTCTCCATTGCTTCGAAATTTAAATCCAACCTGTTACAGATTTCCTTGAGCAGGAACTTCGAGGGGAAACTCTCACCCCTTACCAGCTTCCGACTGTGTTCATACGTCATGTCAAAGAATTCCGCGAAAGTCCTAATCGAGAGAACCTTTTTCGCGGATACGACGGGCTAATTCTTCTGCAAAAAGATGGGGAGCATATTTTGTGTGTGCCATACTGCTACTTATAGTCTGTAGACTTATAGTAGTCAATCCAATAAAAACAAGAATGTGACAACAGATCCGCGTTTGGTGCTCGGCCAAAACGTTCGCAGGCTCAGGCGAGAAAAGGGAGTCTCGCAAGAGGAGTTCGCGGATATAGTGGGATTGCATCGCACGTACATTGGAGGCATTGAACGGGGAGAAAGGAATGTCGGGTTACTGAACATAGTCGTGATTGCGAAAGCGCTGGGTGTGTCCCCTAGTCGTCTTTTGGAAGGAGTTTCTTAGAATCGAATTAGGAAAGCCGCTATGAAGATCTTTCTTGAGAATGTTCGCTGTTTCGATAAACCACTAAAACTGACCCTGAAGCCTCTGACGCTCCTTGTGGGGGAGAACAGTTCGGGGAAGTCGACTTTCTTAGCGATGTTAGCCTACCTTTCGCAGTCCGAGTTCCCCGGGGTCCGGCACCAAACTTCAATACGCCTCCATTTGACTTGGGAACGTACGACTCTATCGCAACCTATAAGGGGGGCCGATATGGTCGCTCAGATCATTTTTCCATCGGCTATACCGAGGAGAGTGGTTTTCAAAGGACTTTTCACGCTACCTACACGAATCACAGAGGGCAACCGCAACTCAAGAGCTTTTCCATCACGGGAACACCTGGTGAACTTTCTCTGGAGGTCGACAACAATCTACGTGGAAAGTTGGTCGGCAGGGCTGCAAAAGGTAGACAACTTGAGATCCAGGTGGATCTATCGAAAGCTAGTGTGGCCGGATTTTTGGTTTCACTTTTTGGTAGCGTCCAAGAGGGATCGGAACCGCCGTCCGTTGACGTCCAGCATTTGATCGGCCTCGCTTTTTCCTTGCTTAATAGAGATATCCCACCGTCTATAGCGCTTGCACCCATACGCACGAAGCCCCGAAGAACATACGACGAACTGCACGACGATTTCACGCCAGAGGGGGATCACATTCCAGTGTTCCTTGCTCGAAACTGGCAGGAAGACAGGAGTAGCCATCAAAAATCGAAACTTGTCGGGGCGCTCGACGACTTTGGCAAAGAGGCATCATTGTTCCAGAGAATCGGTGTACGACGGCTAGGAAGCAGACCAACCGATCCATTTCAACTCTTGGTTACAACTGCGGGTCCCCCAGCTAATCTGACCGATGTGGGTTACGGAGTGAGTCAAGCTCTTCCGTTAGTGGTCCAGAGTGTGTTGGCACCGCCGAATAGGAGGATCTTGATCCAGCAACCCGAGGTGCACCTCCACCCGCGAGGACAAGCTGCCTTAGGATCATTTTTCGCCAGTGCCGTAACGAAGGACCACAGAAACCTCGTCATCGAGACTCATAGTGACTATCTGGTGGATCGCATACGCGTTGAGATTGCTAAAGGGAATTTACGTCCAAGCGACGCAGTGATCATGTTCTTCGACAAGAAAGGAATGGAGACCAAGGTGCACGAGATCACCATCGATGAGAACGGGAATGTGGTCAATGCACCTGATTCCTATCGTCGTTTCTTCTTCGAAGAGGAGATGAACTTGCTAAAGCGGGTAAAAAGCTGATGTGTCTCATTTTGGATGTGAACATTATTCCGCAGGTCTTTCCGGTTCCATCTGGTGACTTCGAGCCCGTATTCGAAGCAGTGACGAGCGGCCATGTCAAGCTCGTGTACGGCGGTAAACTGACGCGAGAATACGAGCGGATAGGATGGTTTCGTAAGCTCTTAGTAATCCTTGACCGCCAAGGGAGTGCGGTACAGGTATCCTGCTCAATGGTGGACGACGAGACCGAGACGGTGACTAGCTGTGGCCATTGCGTGTCCGATGATCAACACATCGTCGCGCTCGCACGAATTGGCAAAGCACGACTGCTCTGCTCAAATGATGACGCCCTGACGACCGACTTTCGGAACCCGGTCCTAATATCGAAACCCAGAGGAAAGGTCTACAAGCGGCGGGAACACGCAAATTTACTTCGGATCAAATGTGGCTACTGCCATTAAAGATGACAGTTGGTTCTCAATAGATATTAGCTAAATGATTACTTTATAATTATAATATAATCTTATTGATATTATTCTAGATCAACTAATCCGGGCATTTTCGGGCATCTACTTCATAGCAAGAGAGTTGCGTTGGTGCAACTGTCTACACTTGTTTCGACCCTAAAACGACAAGAAACTGCGGTCAACTATCAGAAAATAGGGTCACTAAGCACTATTTCTGTATTTTCGTCCCTGACACATCTGTTGCATTTCTCCGCAAGTGCGCCTCTGGAGCAGGCTATCGGGGTTCGAATCCCTGGGGGGCAGCCAAAAACAATTCTTTCCCTGCGCGCTTCATTGCGACTTTCCATCTAAGCTTGGCGTTTCCCGTGCGGACCCCTATACTTCCTCGACTTTCCATTTCTTGCTCGTGCGAATCGGCACGATCCAAATCTGCATGACTGTCTCGCGCACTGCTTCGGATCACCAGCTTCATCGAGGGTTGACGCTGGCGCCTACGATCTCGCTGGTTGTGGGAGCGGTGATCGGCACGGGTGTCTTTCTCAAAGCCACGGTGATGGCGCAGACGGTGGGGTCGCCGAGCCTCGTACTGTGGGCCTGGGCGCTTGCCGGACTGTTGTCGATGGCCGGAGCGCTGACTTATGCGGAGTTGGGAGCGCTGCTGCCGCACGCCGGAGGGGAATATGTCTACTTGCTGAAGGCGTATGGCGAGGGTCCGGCGTTTTTGTTTGGCTGGATGCGATTCGTGATGGGGTCGGCGGGATCGATTGCGAGCTTGGCCGTCGGCTTCGCAACGTTTCTGGCGGCGATCCTGCCGATCAACCGCGTGTGGGTGGAGCATCCGTATCACGCGTTCGGCCAGGCGCTGGTCTGGCGATTCGGAACGCAGCAGGCGCTGGCGTTGGCAGTGATCATTCTGCTCTCAGCGTTGAACTGCGGGCGGGTGGTGTTGGGCGGGCAGGTTCAACTGTGGTTGACCGTTCTGAAAGTTGCGGGCATTGCGATTCTGGTGGGCGGGATCCTCTTCTTCTCGAAGGCCGGCGGACTTGCTAATTTGGCGCGTCCGGCGGGCGTACGGCCGTGGTCGGGATTCGCTGCGTTTGGGACGGCGATGCTTGCGGCGCTCTGGGCTTATGAAGGTTGGAATCAGATGCCGATGTGCGCCGGAGAAGTGCAGAACCCGACCCGGAACGTGCCGCGGGGCCTGATTATCGGTACGGGTTTGGTTGTATTGATTTACTGCGCGGCCAACTTTTCGTATTTTTATGCGCTGCCGTTTTCTGAGGTCTTGACCTCCAACTCGACGACCTATCGGGATGCGCTGCCCGTGGCCGCGAAGGCCGCGACGACTTTTCTGGCACGCTACGGCGCAACGTTCATCTCGCTGGTGTTTGTGATGTCGACTCTGGGCGCTCTGAACGGGACGATTCTTTCTTCCGCACGAGTGCCTTATGCCATGGCGCGAGACGGTCTGTTCTTTGGGCGCTTCGGGAGCGTCAGCGGCGCGACGCATGTTCCCGTGTTCTCGATTGTGTTGCAAGGCATTTGGGCAAGCTTGCTGGCGATTTCGGGGACGTATGACCAACTGACGGATTGCGTCGTGTTTGCCTCGTGGATCTTCTACGCGCTGGTCACGACGTCTGTTTTTGCGCTGCGGCGGAAGATGCCGAACGTGGAGCGTCCGTACAAGACGCTGGCGTATCCGATTCTGCCGTTTGTGTTCGTGCTGGTTGCAATCTGGCTGGTGTGGAATACGATCCACACGCGGCCGCTGGAATCGACCGTTGGGCTTGGCCTGATTGCGGCGGGACTTCCGCTGTATTTCTACTTTCGCAAATCGCGAGCGAGAACCATGCCCGCAGGCGATTCCGCCGAGTGATCACTTCCGACGTTTCTTCTGAGTTTTCGTTTTCTTCGATTTGGACTTCTTAGCGCTTGATGTCTCCCGTGGAGCGTAGGCGATGCAATCCGCCTCAATCAACATTCCCGGCAGTTGGCGCAGGTCGCTTCCCACCGTTGTCCGAACGGGGTACGGAGCGGAGAAGCGGCGGGCGTAGACTGCGTTGTAACGAGCGAACAGGGCCGTATCGCTGAGGTGCACGGTCACTTTCACAACATCTGCAAGCGTGGCATGATCGGCGGCGAGGACAGACACCATGTTGGTGATTACTTGTTCGGTCTGCGCTTCGATCGTATCGCCGGCGAGCTTGCCGGATTTCGCGTCGACGGGACCAGTTCCGGTTACGAAGATGAAGTCTCCGGCGCGCCAGCCTTGCGAATAAGCCCCTTGAGGCGCGGCGCCTTTCTGCGTCTGAATCACGTATTTCGCCATTGGTTTCTCCGATCGATCAAGAGTTTGATTGGTATTTACGTTCTAAGCCCGCGCGCGCGGACCGGCCAGACTACTTCCACGCGATCGCCGCGGTATCCGATGATCTCGTCGTTCAAGTTGGCGCAGGTGCAGGCGTGATACGGGTAGAAACGAATCTTCTCTCCCAGCTTCACCGGCTCTTCGGTGCGCGCCATGCCGTGTTCTTCGTTAAGGCGCTCGACAAAGATTCGGCGGTCGACGGCACGGGCGATGGAGGCAGGAGCGGCGCGGCCAGTGCCGATTCCGCCGGCGTCTCCACTAAACGTTTTCGTACCTCCGTCGATCGTGACCCGGCCAGCTCCGTTTGTGCTGGCGACGGTGCAGAGTACGGAGAGGGAGAGGTGATCTTCGCTGGCGATGTTGTGATCTAACTGCATCAGGTCGTTGAAGACGTAATTGCCCGCGCGGATCTCGGTTACGCCGGGGACTTCGGCGACCCACTTACCAGTGGGAGTGCTGCCGGCGGTGACTTCGTTGACTTCGATTCCTTTGGCTCGCAGTCGATCCGCTACGTCAACGAGCAACTTGCCTTCCGCATGGCCGGCCTCTTTCGGGCCGGGAGCTCCGGGGAAACTGCCGGAGCGGTAGGTCGTGATGCCGGCGAAGTGAAGCCCAGGGAGTGATTTGATTTCGCTCGCCAGGCGCTCGACGGCTGCGGAATCATCGGCAGGAACTCCCCCGCGGTGGAGGCCGCTATCGATATCGATCTGAACATGGACTGTAACCCCGGCTTCAGCCGCCGCTTTCGATAGTCCGCGGGCGGCTTCTGCGGAGTCGCAGTTTACCGTCAGGCTGCGAACACGTCCCGCAAGGGCCGCGACGCGCTTCCACTTCATCTCACCGACGACGGGATATGCAATGCAGATGTCCTCGATTCCGGCTGCTGCAAAGGGCTCGGCCTCGCTCACTTTGGCGCAAACGATTCCGCGAGCGCCGGCGGCAATTTGCATGCGGGCGATCTCGGGAATCTTGTGGGTCTTGATGTGACAGCGAAACTTCACGCCGCACAGGTCGGCATGGGCTTGCCAATCGCGGATATTTTTCTCCAGACGATCGAGATCGATGAGGGTGGCAGGCGTGTCGAGATCGTAGATGGATCCTTGCTTTGAGGGCGATGGAGGCAACGTGGTTCTCCGCGTTCGAAGTTTGCGGCTCTTAGGATACAGTTTTACGACACTGTGGGGAATTCGTCACGAGGATGAGATTCGCAGCTTTTCAGTGGCGGCGCGGGCTATCGATCCGGTACCATCTCACTCCGGGGATGCAGTCGACGTCGCTCTTCATATACGTCCTCCGGCAACTTCATGGGAACAAATCGCCCTCGACATGCTTTTGCAGTACTCGCTCTTCTGGCCGTTTTTTGCGTTCCGGGTGCGCTCGCGACGAACAGCACTCAGACCGTGGTGGTCGCGGTGACCAACATGTATTCCGGCCCGAGCGAGCAGTCTGACGTTGTGTCCCAGGCACTCTACGGCAGTAATGTGACGCTCCTGACCGCTCGTGGCGAATGGTGCCGGATCCAGACGGCCGACCATTACAAGGGCTGGGTTCCGAGCCGCCATCTCCGGTTGGTGCAGATCGGCTCCGGCTACGCAACGGCAGGTGCGGTTGTTCAGGTCGAGAGCCTGTTCGCCAACCTCTACCGCGAACCGGATGTTACCAAGCACAAGCCTATCCTGACGGTCCCGTTTGAAGTACGCCTGGAGGTGATTCCCGAGGAAGCCGCGGGCGAGAAAAAAGCGCACGCGAAGGGAGGCGACGAGGGCTGGCTGCAAGTTCGCCTTCCGGACCAGCGCAGCGCGTGGATCCAGACGAGCGACGTGGTCTCGGACCCGAAGCCGCTGTCGATCCCGGAATCGATCGAACTGGCCAAGCGTTTTCTTGGACTTCCTTATTTGTGGGGCGGCACATCGAGCTACGGCTTCGATTGCTCCGGTTTCACGCAGATGCTCGTACGATCCCGCGGTTTTAACATGCCGCGCGACGCCGATAAACAGGCCGCATGGAGTGGAGTGGTGGCAGTCGAGCGCAAGGATCTGCAGCCTGGCGATCTGCTATTTTTCGGCGGTTCGCCTCGCAGTATTGATCACACCGGCATGTACATTGGAGACGGGCAATTCATTCAGGACACCACCGAGGGACATCCCGTGGTGCAGATCAGCCGCCTCGACAATCAGCCCTGGACTCATCTTCTCGTTGCCAGCCGCAGAGTGAAGTGACTGTCGTCTCCGCTGGGAACTTAATTTATCTGGCCTAACGAATTGCGTTACAGTTACAGCGAAAATCCTGATGCCCTCAACCCTCGACGTCCTGCTGACTCGCCTGGAAGGCTTGAAAGGCCATTTCGGACGGGGCCTCGACACGGACGTGCGAGGCCTTCTTAAGTCACTCGCCGGTCGTGAATTTCTCGACACCAAGTCACTCCTGCGCTTTCACGAGGCTTTGCTATTCTTCCGTGCATTTCCGACGTCGCTCTCGGTTGTGAAGCAAATCGAGGGGTTGCTAGATGTTTTCCACGAGAGAGTGGAAAAGTTTCGAGAACGCGGCGTCGACATGTCGGCGTTTGACGACTTCGATACCTCCGGCATCGCGGGCACGACGATGCAGGACACGCTCAACTTTGACGCGGCGCGTTGGCTCGTCCGCCGCATTCCGCGGGACGTCGAGATTGCTTGGGATGACTATGAGGAAGAACGCGCGATGGGATCGACCTGGCCGCGTTTCATCCCGCTGCTGTCGGAAGATGCGGATGTGGAAGCCAACATTCCGTGGCGGAAGTGGCTCGATGCTGCGAGAGGGCACGAGCGGGACATCGAGTGGTTGATTCGCCGATTTGAAAGCCTTGCAGCAACGGATCGTGAACGCGCGGAGCTTTACGATTCTCTGCGGCTGCCGCTGCGCTGGCACCTGCATAATCTGAAGCTTTCGCGCACGCGGAACTGGACACGGCCGCGGCAGATCTACTATCACAACGCGCCTCTGATTGTGCGCAGCCAGGTTTCACTGGCGAATGAACTGGCGCAACCGTCTCCAGATCTGGTGAATCTGTCGCGCCTCGAAGGCGGGCGCGCGATGGACGCGGTCCGCGAAGTGATGGCGGTGCGGTATCGCGAACTCTACGGCACGACGCTCGGCGATCCCCGAACGGTTGTGCGCGCTACGTTGGGACGAGGCGTCGTGATGTATTTCTGGAACTTGCCGCCCGAGCGCCGGTTGCCGTTGCGCGCTTATGTCGCGGGATTCACGCTTAAGAATGGAGTTCCGGTCAACTACATCGAAGCCATCGGGCTGTGCGAATGGATCGAGGTTGGCTTCAACACGTTTTACACCTATCGTCAGGGCGAGACGGCGTGGATCTATGCGCAAGCGCTGCGCTGCCTGCGGGCGTTCACCGGGGCGACGACAATTTCCGTCTATCCATATCAGATCGGGCAGAACAACGATGAGGCGCTCGACTCCGGTGCGTTCTGGTTCTACCGCAAACTTGGATTCCGGTCGGGCAGCTCAGATCTGGAGGAGCTCGCCAGGAGAGAAGAGCGGAAGATCGCTTCGAATCCGGGATACCGCACTGCGAAAAACATACTCAAGCGGCTTGCCGAAGCGCATGTGTTCTATGAACTGCCGGGGAGCGAGTGTGGGGCCTGGGACAAGTTTTCGACGCGCAATCTCGGACTGCGCGTGAACCGGCGCATGGCGCGGGAGTTTGAGGGAGACAGCGAACGTATGCGTCGCGCATCGGCCGGCAAGGTCAGCCTTGCCTTGGGAATTCATGCGTCCGGCTGGTCTGCAGCCCAACGGCAAGCTCTTGAGAACTGGTCTCTGGTGCTGGCATTATGCCTGATCTTCGACGCTGGACGGCAGAGGAGAAGAAGGATGCGGCCGGAATCATTCGCGCACAAGCGGGCCGGAATGAGATGCGCTATCTGCGCCTCACGCAGAAGCATTCGCGTCTGCGGGAAGAACTGTTGCGGTTAGGATCGGCGCGGTAGGTCCGGCTCGAATGGCCGCGGATGCTAGAGTCGATCGTGGTCTCACTCATGCTTCATCCTATCCTTCTTTACGACGGGGTTTGCGGGCTGTGCAACCGGCTCGTGCAGTTTATTTTGCGGCGAGATGCGGCGGGAGTATTTCGCTATGCTTCGCTGCAGAGCGAGTTTGCTGCTCGCATCTTGGCGCGGCATGGAGCAGACGGGCGCGATCTGGACACCCTCCATGTCGTGCTCGACTACGACACGACCGGCGAGCTTTTGTTGGCGCGGTCGGAGGCTGTCATCTTTATCCTGCGGCATCTGAGGGCAGCCGAGCTTCGCTCGGCCGGTCCGGGTCTGAGACCCGGACCTAGACAGGCAGCACCAACTTCACTTTCAACGCCAACGCCGGGGTCTTTTTTTTGGCGCTTGACCGGGATGTTTTTGCAGATCCTTCCACGGGCGCTGCGCGAATGGGGATACAAAATGGTTGCGCGGAACCGCTATCGCATCTTTGGTCGCTACCACACGTGTCCTCTCCCCTCACAAGATACTCGCGATCGTTTCCTCGATTAGCCTCCGCGACCTACGCCGACTCAATCGCGGCGCCTTCGTCAACGATCAGACCGATCAACTCATCCATTTGCTTTTCTGTGACCGTGGGGTTCATGCAGGTGAGTTTCAGGGCCTGGCGGTTGTGGACGCGAGTGTGGCCGATGACAGCTACGCCACGGTTGAAGAGATTCTGGCGAAGAGTGGCGTTGAGGCGATCGGCATCGGACGCGGGTTGGGATGGGACGTAACGGAAGACGACTGTGCTCAGTTGTGGTTCGCACAGAAGTTCGAGGCGTGGCGTCGCAAGAATTGTTCTTGCCGCGTGCCGCGCCAGTTCGGCGGTACGGTCGATCATGGCGGCGAGCTTGGCGCGGCCTAGAGTCTGAAATGAAATCCACAATTTGAGAGCGTCAAAGCGGCGGGTAGTGAGAAGGGAAGTCGTTACCAGGTTGGGGATACCTTCGTCTTCGTGAAGTTCAGGATTGAGGTAGTCGGCGTAGAGCTTGATAGCTTCGAAATGGCGCGCGTCGCGCAGCAGAAATGCGCTGCACGGAATTGTCTGCCAGAAGAGTTTGTGGAAGTCGATGCCAAGGGAGTCGGCGGCTTCGATTCCTGTCAGCTGGTCGTGATGACGGGCAGAGAAGAGCAGGGCTCCACCGTAGGCAGCATCCACGTGCAGCCAGGCGCCGGTTACTTGGGCCAAGGACGCGAGTTCGGGCAAGGGGTCGACCGAGCCAAAGTCGGTGGTGCCGGCGGTCGCGACGAAAGCCAGGGGCAGGAGGCCTTCGTTGCGCGTTGCATCGAGAGCGTTCCGCAGAGCGGTGGGGCTCATTCGAAAACGATCATCCACGGCGATGCGTACAACGGCGTCGGTTCCGAGGCCGAGTTGCGATGCAGCCTTTTCAATGGTGAAGTGGGCGACCTCGGAGCAGAAAATGCGCAGGCGGCGAGCCTCGGGCGAAAGGCCGCTCTTCTGGGCCGACCAGTTCCAGTGCTTTTGCAGAAATGCATCGCGGGCCAGCAGCAGGGCCATGTAGTTGGACTGAGAGCCGCCCGTGGTGAAAGTACCGTCCGCGGTGGCGGGCAGTCGTGCTTGGGCGCGCAGCCAGCGAATTATCTTCTGCTCGACGATCGTGGCAATCGGCGCCTGGTCAAAGGAATCCATTGACTGATTGAGGGCGCTGATCACAGCTTCGGCGGCAAGCGCAGCTAACAGCGGCGGGCAGTGCAGGTGCGCGGCCGTGGCGGGATGATTGACGTTGACGGAATTTGAGACGACGGTGCGCAGGATGGCGGCGACTCGCTCGGGGGAGTTTGGGACGTCGGGAAGGAAGTCGTTGCCGATCACGCCGGCGAGGGTCGCCGCGTTCTTGCCCTTATACGGCGCGTCCGGCAAAGACGAACGGACGATGTGAGCAGCCTCGGAGAGCAGTCTCGCGTACAGATCGCCCGATTCCTGGGTATGTGTCAAGAACTCCGATTCGAACAAGCGTCTGCCTATGCTTTGCGCAATCCAAGGATCAGCGCGAGCACGCCCCCCGCTAGAAGAACTGCGCCTACTGCTGGTGGCAGCTTTTCACTGCTGTGAGTTTCGACGCTGATTTTCGCATCGCCGACTTTCAAACCGTGATCCTCACTGTGAGGAACGGGTACGACGAACGAAAGCGCGCCTAGTATCAGCAGTACGACTCCGGCGAGGGAAAGAGGCTTCATGATGAACTCCGATCATTGGATCGCGTTGCGAGGCCGATTCATGCGAATCGCGGCACGCCAGTGATCCTATCAGGTAGCGGCCTGGTGCGAGTGCAATCTGTCTGCATCGCGGGGGAGTGGCAGACCGTTGAGGATCCTGCGCTTTCATTGCGGATGCGCTGGGGCTATGATTGCGACCATGATAATCGTAAGACAACTGCGGAACCCTGCCATTGCAGTCATCGCCCTTTCTTGCGCGGGCGCATGCTTCGGTCAATATGCGAAAGAATCGTCGGTCCCGCTCGGGGACAAGCTCAAGAAAGCTTTGGAGCAGTCGTCACTGACGGGCCCACACAGCAAGCCCTTTCACATCAAGGTGCATTTGTCGGACACGACGAATCCAGCTTCGCTTTATCGAGCCGACATTGAGGAATCGTGGGCGTCGCAGCAGCAGTGGAGCCGTACGATTGAAACGCCCGATTTCAAGCAGGCGCTGATCGTCAACGGGGACAAGGGCAGCGAGCAGATCACCGGCGATTATTATCCCTTGTGGTTGAGAGCGTTTGTGAATGGATTGTTCGATCCAGTTCCGAACGCGGATGTATGGAAAAAGCAAGATTCCAAGGTTGCGCAGACGGCGCTCCCGAACGGACAGTATTCCGAAGGATGCGCCCGGATGAAGATTAAGCTGGGATCGGACAAGGTGAACAACGATGTCTTTGCCAGCATCTGTTTCGACGAAGGCGGTCACCTGAAAATGGTCGCGTCTCCCGGATATGGCATCGAATTCCACGACTATCAGAAATTCGGCGAGAAGATGATCGCGCGGCGCTACCAGTCCGATCTTGAACCGGGAACGAATCTGGTCGCGAACGTAATTCTGCTCGAAGAACTGAAGCCGGACGCCGCCCCGTTCGTTGTCGAGCACCCGACTCCTGTCGAGCAGAGACTGCAGTCGATTCACGTTACGCAAGCGACGATCGAGCAGGTAGCTGACAGCGAGCCCGCAATTGCCTGGCCCGGAGTGAAGAGCGGAAAGACTTCCGGCGTGCTTAGCATGTACATTTCGGTGGACCGGGAAGGCGCGGTGCGGGAGGCATATCCACTCAACGCGGACAATACAGGCTTGCAGGACGCCGCACGCGAGCAACTCTTGAAGTGGAAGCTGAAGGCGATGGTTGTAAAGGGCGTACACGTGCAGGCGGAATCTGGCATGACGTTCCGCTTCGACACCAAGTTGGCGGGGAATAGGGCAGCACCGACTTCGCAGGACCTGTCGGCGCCGGCCAATTCCGATGCTCTCCGGTCGGCGACGCATTAGATCTGAAGTCGCAAATTCCCAAGAGTTTGTACGCAGAGGAATCATTCGCTGATGAAGATAGGAAAACTGGCAAAGACGTTTTGTGTAGAGGGTGGCAAGCATTTCCGGCTGAAGGATTTCGATCCGGCCGAAACAGGCCATTGGTGCTCCAAAGAGAACGCTGCCGACGAACTGGAGAAGGGGATTGCACGAACGGCGGAACTGCAGGACAAGCTCTATGCGCAGAACAGCTGGGCATTGCTTTTGATCTTTCAGGCGATGGATGCGGCCGGGAAAGACGGCATCATCAAGCACGTGATGACGGGAATCAATCCGCAGGGGTGCCAGGTGTATTCCTTCAAAGCGCCCTCGGAGCTTGAACTGCAGCACGACTTCTTGTGGCGAACGACGCGGTGCCTGCCGGAGCGGGGGCATATCGGCATCTTCAACCGGTCTTACTATGAAGAGGTGCTGGTGGTGCGGGTGCATCCGGAGATTCTCAAGAGCCAGAAGACGCCGCCGTCGCTGGTGGGCAAGAACGTGTGGGAGGAGCGGTTCGAAGACATCCGCTGTTTTGAGCGGCATATGGCTCGGAGCGGGACGGTGATTCGCAAATTTTTCCTGCACCTTTCGAAGAAAGAGCAGAAGAAGCGCTTCCTGGCGCGCCTGGACGAACCCGGCAAAAACTGGAAGTTTTCGGC
This sequence comes from uncultured Acidobacteriaceae bacterium, assembly GCA_963844525.1. GTDB lineage: Bacteria > Acidobacteriota > Terriglobia > Terriglobales > Acidobacteriaceae > Sulfotelmatobacter. Next base: position 299,122 of record CAWJOM010000005.1, read on the forward strand.
GGCTGACGTTCGAGAACGCGCATGCTGGGACGATTACCAGAAGGCATACGAAGAGATGATTGCCAATACGGCGACCAAGGATGCTCCGTGGCACGTGGTGCCGGCGGATAATAAATGGTTTACGCGGCTCGTCGTATCGGCAGTGCTGGTGGACACGCTCGAGTCGCTGGGGCTCGCGTATCCTAAGATGGACGAGGCGAAGCGCAAGGAACTGGAAGCGGCAAAAAAAGCGCTGCTCTCAAAAAAGTAAGCGCGACCTGGGTTTAGACCTAGGATCCGTCTGAGCATCCGACAACAACGGTTGTTCTTTGCAGCAACCATACGCTCGGTTACCATATTCCAAATCGTCACTGCTTCCCGGAGATAACCTAAACATGGGCCCACACAGACTTCATGCGAAGGTGTCGATCTTCGCTCAGTTGTTGTTTACAGGTTTATTTGCGGGAGCGATCGTGATTCCCGCACATTCGCAGGCGAAACCCGAGAGACAATCGAAAGCGGTAAAGCCGGCGCCGGCCGCCCAGACAGCGCAGCCAGCGCCCTCCGCTGCCAGTGATTCCGCGACTGACGAAGATTCGAAACCGGAGGAGCAGGCATTCAAAGGGATGAAGTACCGCTTGATCGGTCCGTTTCGCGGCGGGCGGTCGCTGACGGCGGCGGGAGTTCCGGGCGATCCAACAACCTACTATTTCGGAGCCACTGGCGGAGGAGTGTGGAAGTCGACCGACGGGGCGATGACGTGGTCTCCGGTGTTTGACAAGGAGGGGACGTCCGCGATCGGGAGTATTGCGGTCGCGAGTTCGAATCGTAATGTGCTGTACGTGGGAACCGGCGAAGCGTGCATTCGCGGCAACATCTCGCACGGCGATGGAGTGTACAAGACGCTGGATGGAGGCAAGACGTGGAAGAACGTTGGGCTGAAGGATTCACGCGCTATCGGCAAGGTCATTATTAATCCCACGAATCCCGATATCGCATTTGTTGCGGCGCTGGGACATCCTTATGGGCCGAACACCGAGCGAGGCATCTTCCGCACGACGGACGGCGGGAAGACCTGGGAGAAGGTGCTCTATAAGGACGAGAACACCGGAGGCATCGACGTAGCGTTTGATCCGCACAATCCAAATATTTTGTTTGCGGCCCTCTGGCAAGCGCGGCGCACGTCGTGGAGCATGACAAGCGGGGGCCCGGGGAGCGGCCTCTACCGTTCGAGCGACGGCGGCACGACCTGGAAACACATTGAAGAGCACGGTCTGCCCAAGGGGCCGTACGGAAAAATCGGCGTCGCGGTGGCGGCGAACTCAGACCGCGTATATGCGCTGATTGAGGCCCACAATCCGGATGGCGGTCTCTACCGGTCCGACGATGGGGGCGACTCGTGGCAGTTGGTGAATCCCGATCACAGTTTGTGGCAGCGTCCGTGGTACTACATGCACGTGATCGCCGATCCGCGCGACGAAAATGTTCTCTACATCATGAACGTCGAGTCGTATAAGTCGACGGATGGCGGGCATCTATTTAATAAGGTTCCGGTGCCGCACGGTGACAACCACGGATTGTGGATCGATCCGCAGAACACGCGGCGGATGATCGCGTCGAACGACGGTGGAGTTACGGTCACGCTGGACGGCGGCAAAAACTGGACTCGCCAGGACAACCAGCCGACGGCGCAGATGTATCACGTCATAACCGATACCGCGACGCCGTATCGCGTATATGGCGCTCAGCAAGACAGCGGGACCGTGGCGATTGTGAGCCGCAGCGACGATGGATTCATCGACAAGAGCGACTGGTATGACGTAGGCGGCGGAGAGGCTGGCTACATTGCGCCCGATCCACGCGACCCGAATATTGTTTACGCCGCCGACTATCAGGGAAACATCACGCGCTACGACCGCCACATCGGACAGGTGAAGGCGATCACCGAACAGCCGGAACTGTCGGACGCGCACGGGGCGGCGAATCTGGAACATCGTTTTCAGTGGACCGCTCCGGTCATGCTGTCTCCGCACGATCCCAACACGCTTTATCACGCGGGCGAGGAGTTGTTTAAAACCACCGACGGGGGAGTGCATTGGCAAGCGATCAGCCCCGATCTGACGCGCAATGATAAAGAGAAACAGAAAGCCTCCGGCGGCGACATCACCATCGACGACTCCGGGACCGAGTACTACGACACAATCTTCGCCCTTGCGGAATCGCCGCTCAAGAAGGGACTGCTATGGGTGGGCACGGATGACGGCCTGATTCAGCTCACGCAGGACGAAGGCAAAACCTGGAGCAATGTCACTCCCAAGGATATGCCGGAGTGGAGCCGAGTCAGCCAGGTGGAGGCTTCGACGTATGACCCCGGCACGGCGTACATTGCGGTGGACCGCCATCAGTTCGATGACTTGCGTCCGTACATCTACAAGACCAGCGACTATGGAAAGACATGGACGAAGTTGACCGCGGGACTTCCAGATACTGCGTTTGTGCGCGTGGTGCGGGAAGATCCGAAGAAGCGTGGATTGTTGTATGCCGGAACCGAAACGGGAGTCTACGTTTCGTTCAACGACGGCGCACACTGGCGCCCTTTGCAGCTGAACCTGCCGACGACGCCGGTCCACGATCTGGTGATTAAGAATAACGATCTGGTAGTGGCTACACACGGGCGTGCGTTCTGGATACTGGACGACTTGTCGCCGCTGCGGCAGTACAGCGAGGACATCGCTCAGAAAGACGTATTTCTCTACGCGCCCGGAACCGCATACCGGATTCAGGCGGGCGCCGGCAGCGATCGGCATCCTTCAAAACGGACGGGACAAAATCCCCCGGTGGGCGCGGTGATCTATTACTTCCTGAAGACCGCACCGAAGGCTGACACAGAGACTCGGATCGAGATTCTTGATGCCTCGGGCAAGGTCATCCGCAAGTACTCGAGCGCGGAATCCGACACGCTGGAAGAGCCGCCCGATCCGGATGACAAGAAGCCCGAAAAGCAAATCAAGCCGGATGCTGGGCTGAACCGGTTCGTGTGGGACTTGCGCTATGACGAAGCCCATCACGTACCCGGCTACTATCTCTGGGAATATGGCGGCGGAGCACGAGGCCCGGTCGCTGTGCCGGGCCGTTATCAAGTTCGGCTGACGGTGGGATCGCAGACGCAGACTGCGGCGTTCGATCTGAAGCTCGATCCACGAGTGCAGGTGAGTCAGGCTGATCTGGAGCAGCAACTCAATCTGTTGCTGCAAACTCGCGACGAGCTGAGCCGGGTGTATGACGCTGTCAACCAAATCCAGGATGTGCGAACGCAGATTTCGGGGTTGAAGAGACGGCTTCCGGAGAATGCGAGCACAAAGACGATTACCAGCGCGGCCGATGATCTCGAGAAGAAGCTGGTGGCGATTCGCGAGGAGCTCATCAATCTGACCATCAGCGCTAACGAAGATTCTCTGGCGTATCCACCGCAACTGGACGCGAAAATAGCGTACCTGGCAATGGACGCGGGCACCGCGGATTCTGCTCCAACGGAGGCTGAGCAAAAGCAACTCGCGAAGCTAAAGCGGGAGAGCGGGGCACTGATTGGGCGGTGGGAAGATTTGCAACGCCGTGATCTGGCTGCCTTTCAAAAGCTGACCGCAGAAGGAAGCCTGTCAACGGTAGTGGTGCCGCCTGCGGGACGAGCGACGGAGGAAGAGGTTCCGGCGCACTAGTCGGCAGTCATTTCAGGAAAGTGACAGCTGCGTCTTGGCCCGCGACGCCGAAGCCGAGACGCCCTTTCGGCAGGCTCAGGGCAAGCTCTCGGGACAGCCGCCGGGACGGCGGCGCTACAGAAGGCAGCCCAGTCACCACTAAGATTACTTCTATTACTTCCGTGCCACTTCTATGGCACGGTTGTGCCTTGTTCGCATTCATGCCTGTTGCTATCGTGCCGATAGTAGTTGAGTTGATTGCTCCCCCAGAGGATCAACAGAGGTGGGGTTCCGATTGGGGGTGTCTATGAAGAAGATGCACCTGTTCTACGCGGCAATTGGCTTCGCGGTGGCCCGCTGGATCTTCAAGCGGCAAGCGGTAGTCGACCCCGTCACGCGGTTTCGGTCGCAAGGACTTCTGTAGAACGGTTTTTCCGGGCTTGGGCGTGCGCCCCGTTGCGCCTCCATTTCGTCAGCGCGCGCCCATTGCTTTCTACCCGCTCCCTGAAGTAACTGTTACCAAGGTTTCCCTGTATCATCCCGGTTTCTTCGATCTCTCCATACAATCAGCTCAGGGGGACAGGCTTCGTGCGGTGGTCCCGCTATCGATCTGAGCTTTTCATGTCTCGGTCCAGGAAAATTCGCCTAATTGTTGTGTTGCCGTTGCTGCTGGTAGCGCTGATGTCCGCCCGGCTGGTCGCGCAAGAGGATCTAAACTCCGATCCCAACGACGCTCCTCTGGGGGATGTTGCGCGATCTTTGCGCAAGAAGACTCCGCCATCGCAGAACGTGATCGACGACGACAATCTGACCAAGGTGATGGAGCGGGCGGAGAGCCGCCACGCTCCCGGTTCGGCGCTCAAATTCCTGATGGCTGGGGAAAGCAAGGAATTTCGCGTCAGTGCGCCGGATGTCACGTGCAGCCTCGCGTTCACGTCGAACGTAAAGGCGTTGCTTTCAAACCAGTACTCGCAGATGGAGCTTCCAGCGGGTGAATTATCAAAGCTGGAAGGGCCGGCCACAATCGAGGGTGACGCGCTGATCGTCGCGCTTTACAACCGAACGGATTGGCACATCAGCGAAGTTGCAGTTGCCCTCACGGTACTCAAGAAGAATGGCGTTTTCGAGGCCATGTCGATCGGGGGAGACGAGGCTGAGGTTCGCCCCGAGAAACGGCCGGACATAACGATGATTTACCGCATGCGCGCTCCCTCGCCTCCGTCGGAGACGGCGGTTTTCAGTGCGCCTCTGAAGATGGAACTCGCTCAAGATGAGGAATGGCACTGGGCAATTGTGCAGGCGCGCGGGTATCCTCCCCAGAGTTACGCTGGTGGGGCCTCGCAGTCCGGAGCGGAGGTTAAAGGCGCAGCACAGAACCAATCGATATCGGAGCAGTCGACGTCAGTTCAGCCGACAGTCTCTCCCGCGGTGGCTGGGCCTCAGAACTCGCCAAGGCTCTCCGTTTCCCACAATCCGGAATAAAGGTCCAAGCTCACAGAATAGGCTCGCTGCTATTTTTCCTGGCTTCCACTGCGAACTTCATACTCGACGCGGAAGGGACGCTGCTGATTACGGTCCTGCCAGTGTTCCTCGGCGATCAGAGTGTTGGCCTGCGCGAGCCGCTCGGAGGGCAGGGGATGAGACCGGAAATATCCCTGCAAGCTCTGGATGGCGAGCTGGGAGAGTTCGTCTTCCGGGCTGTGCGCGCGAATCACAAATTCGTCGTGCAATTTGCGGAGGCGTTCGAACATGTCGACCGCACCGTAGGGAGAGTAGCCCGCCATCACGGCCAGGCGCATGCCTTCTCGATCGGCTTCCAGTTCTTCGTCTTTGTTGTAGCCGGCTTCCCATACCTGAAGAGGGATCTGTAGGATCGCGCCGACGATGCCAAGTTTCAGATTGCGCAGCCGGGCTTCGATCTGTACGCGCTCGGCGCAGTGGTAGTGATCGATGTGCTCGATTTCGTGGCCGATGACGGCCGCGAGTTCGTCTTCGCTGGTCATGAAGTCGAGCATACCCTCACCGACGTAGACGGGCCCGCCAGGAAGAGAGAAGGCGTTGATCATACCGTTGTCGGGCACGAGGTGAAACGAATAGGGCAAATGCCGGTGCGCCTTGAGGCTGAGGGCCCTTCCGATCCGCTGCACGTAACTGTCGAGCGCTTGCTGCTCCGGAGTCAGTTTCTCCGAGGAAATGGAATAACCCTCGGCGAGTTCTTTGCCGACAGCGATCTCCTCCTCATCGGAAAGGCGGGTGAGGCGCATGGGCGCGCGGCTCAGGTCGCGTTGGGCATCGGCAGCCATTGCCACAATAGCGTTGGCGGAGACTGGAGTCGGGTCATGCCGGCGCTGGCTGAAATAGAGACCAGCGAGCCCCACAAACAGCACAATTGCAAAGGCGACGGCTCGTTTCATAGGAATTGGCGGATCTTCTCGCTGTACTTGTTGTACAAGAATCCTGCCGAGACCATCGCAATTCCTACGCTGATAAACGTTAGGATCCGGTCGGTCCAGTTCCATGCGCCCAACCACATGTCGAGCATCAGGATCTTGGCGAAGCTGGCGATCAGGAGCAGGAATCCGGTAAGGCGAAAACTTCGTTCATTGATCACGAAGGCCGAGATCAGGATTAACAAGGCCTCGATGCCCCACGCAACAGTGACCATGCCTGCGCGCATCTTGAGGGCGAGCATGAGTGTGAGAAGAGCTACGGGCGCGAAGAACATGAACTGCTCGGGATGTCGCACCAGTCCTCCGATCCAACCGGAGGAAGAGTGCATCTTGTATCGGTCGCGCCAAAGGAAGGCAAAGGGCAGACACGCGAGCAGGACGGCGATACCGGAGCCCAAAACAAAGTAGCGCCCGGTCCAATCTCCACCGGCGAAATAGCTCCCGCCAAAAAGATTGTGCATCACGCCTCGAGCACATGTGCCCACGGTGAGAAGCAAGGCTTGGTAGAGAAAGATCGGGCGATCCCACCAGAGCGCCAATCCGAAGAGAACGAAGACCACAAGCGCCCAGGCGGTGACCAGCCATTCGTTGGCAAACTGGAAGTAGAGAAGCGCAACTACGGTTCCCGTGCCCAGAAAGGCAAGCAGCATGTCGAAGTGGAGGCCTCGATCGTCGCTCGCGTTTTGCTCCCCAGGACCCAACTGGGCGTATACGAAGAACAAGATCACGGTGATGGGGAGGACGGTATACATCCGCGGTCCCCAGAATTCGCCGGGAGTCGCGGCCGTGAGGTTGGCGAAGAAAATGCGCCCGAAAGAAGCGGCCAGAGCCACATAGGCCTGAAAGCGAAATTGCCGAATCTTGCGCCGCAGACCATATTCGAAAAGAACCAGGCCGAATACAGCCCAACCGACGGCAATGCTCAGCGGCTCCAACTCATACCAAAGCAGTATAGAAACCAACGCCGATGCTGCCCAGGAATAGATATGGTGAAAGTCGCGCGCGCGGAGTTGTTGCGGCATGCGAATCAATTCTGAGAGTGCGTAAAAGATGACGGCGACAATTGCCAGCGAGATCAGTCGAACGCTGATGCCGTGCCACGTGTCGATGACGTAGAGATTCACCGTCACGCTGCGCGCCATGGTGAGGGCTGCGAGCGCGTGCGCTTGCCAGCGGAGATCTTCGAGATCAAAGCGGCGATCGACGAGCGCCAATGCCAGAGCGAATATCGCCCAAACGGCTGCGAGCCACGCGGTTGGAGCCTCGTGCCATGCCAGGAAAGCCAGCAAAGCAGTTGCAGCGGTGGTGTGAAGGTAAGAGACTGCGCGGTTTGATTCGGAGTCCGGAGTTGTCGATTTGCGCGACAGGAAGTAGAGGCCCGCGGCGACGAGCGAAATCGTAACCAGTCGCAGCGAGACGCCCGGCCAGAGCGGCTGCTCTGATGCGAGATTGAACGTGCAGGCGCGCACGAGCGAGCAGGCTGCGACGGCGTTGGCCTGCCATCCGAGCGGGCGGTAGTTGACTCGCCGCATGACCAGCGCCAGGACGACGGCAAGAGCAATCCAGGAGACGACGATCCAAGGCGCCGGGATGGCCTCGTTGAGAACCCAGACCATCATCGCGGTGCCTGCCCAGCTATAAGCTAGACGCCCGAGTTTCGAGTGCGCCTCGTTCGGGAGGTCGATGCGTCGGGCGATCCAATACGCTCCCGCGACCACCGGCAATGCAGAGAAGGCATGAAGTGGGATCTCGTGCCACCGCTGCGTACCAGACATATCTGTCGTTAAGGCAGAAAGAGCCGAGAGAATCCCCAACAGATGCGCGTGCCACGCCAGCACGGGATACGCAATCCGTTGTCCAACTTCCAGCAACGCAACTGCAAAAAAGATTGCCGCGAAAGGCTGCCATAGCTCCGGCACTTCGTAATAAATGAGCGCGGTGATGACGAGCGTGCCTGCGAGCGCGAACAGGCCTCGGAAGGTTCGTTGATTCGTCTCGTCCTTATTTGCGGCCCACTTTGCCGTGAGATAGAACATCGCCGCGAGGATCGGTAGCGTGATGAGACGAATCTGCACGTGCGTGGATTGCGGCACGTCGCTATGCAGGTTGACCACAGCGATGCGATAGAGCGTCAACAGTCCGAGAGCGCCATACTGTGCCTGCAAGTGGATGGACTTCAGCTTTTGTCCGAAAACCGCCAACGTAAGCATAGTGGCGGCGAACGCCAGGGCACTCCAATCTGCCGAGAAGAGGGCCCATCCGGCCGCGGCAGCTGCGAAGCCTCCAATGTAGGAATGAGCATTGAGGAGTGGTGCGTCGGGAGGATCGGTGAAGAACAGCCGCCAGCGACTGCCGACGAACAGAGCGTTTACATAGAACACAAGCGCGCAGAGAGCGAACATGGAGCCCACAGCGAGGGCGACGCCGTCGCTGACGCGCCGAGCGACCATCAACTCCTGAAAATCAATGGCGACGAGATGCAGGCCGATCAGCAATCCGACGAATAGCCCCAGTCGCCGGAAGACTACTTCGCTGACCATGACGCCTGCGGCCAATAGCACTTCGGCGCCAATCAGCCACAGAATCACAGGGTTGTTGTTGGAGCCGCGGAAGGGAACGGCTGCGACCATGAGCGCCGCACCGAGAACACTGAGCACGATGAAGGCTTCGCGCCGGCGCTTGATCTGAGGAAGTTGCCCGATGCTGAACTCAACTGCGCCGATGATGAGAAGCGCAATGAACGCCAGCTCCGGCCGTACGGACTGGAACTTCATCGCGCCGAGCAGCAGCAAGGTATTCAGGAGCGCAGCTACGGTCGAGATGTGCTCGTCCCGTGACGAATTCGGTTTCCGGATGACGTACGAAATTCGATAGATGATCCAGTAGAAAAGGAGAATCGCAGTGCTGGGGAGATAGTCGGGGAATATGTGACCGTTTGCGCCAGCAGGACCGAGCAGTCGATACAACCAGTAGATATGATTGGCATAGCTCGACAGGATGCCGAAGACTTCGAGCTCGAACCATCCCATTTTTATGACGATCGTGACGAGGCCGACGGCCAGGATCATCCCAGCCGACAGGCTGTAGACCTGATCATTGCCGAGGGAGACGGTCCAATAGGCCAACAGAAACGCCATTCCGGTGACGACCTGTGAGCGGTAGCGCAGGGTATGCAGTACCATGGCGAGCGCCACGAGCAGCATGAGAATCAGATCGGCGCTGAGGGAATCGAGCACGCGCATGGCTTCCACGTGGTGTAGCGCGTAGGTCGCAAAAAAGAGGAGCGCCCACCCGCCGCCAATGAACGCGTAGGAAAAGACTCGGTAGCGGTCGCGCTTCTCCAGCAAGATTCCGCCGCCGAGAAGCGCAAACGATACAAGGTAAGAGAGCACGTCTTTGCCAGCGGGACCGAGCTGCCCGAGTTCCCGTATGCCGAACCAGGCAACGCCCAGGACGATGAGAACAACTCCAATCTTGTTTAGCCATCTGGTTCCCAAAAGTTCTTCCAGGGCGAAGGCGGACTTCATTCGCTGCTCGGAGGTTGTTTTGGGAAGGGAAGAGCTTGGCGGCGGAAAAGGAGCGCGGAACGCGGCATGTTCCGTGGGAACGATCACGCGCGCGGCTGCCGGAGGAACTGCCACTGGAAGGGTCGGCGGTAAGACTGGAGCGGACGGAGTTGCGGGGTGCGCAGCGTTGATCGGCGACATCGGGGGAGATGCCGCGGACGCGGGCTGCGACGATGCTGGCACGTGCGTTGGGCTACCGGGAGTCGGCGAAACTGGGCTTGGCGGCTTCACCGTTGCCGGAGTCGCGGATGGGATCGGAGGAGCAACGCCAGGAGGTGGAACGGGCCTCTGCTCAGCCGGCTTTACGGCCGAAACGATCGGAGCTTCATCCGTCTTCGACGGAACCTTCTCGACGGTTGAGCTTGCGGCCGGAGGCGCGGATGCGATCTGGCGCCTGAGGTCCAGGAGCTCGCGATGCAACGCGTCATTCTGTTTGGTGTTGAGTTCGGCCAGGTCCTGCAGCTGAGAACGAAGTTTATGTTGCTTCCAGGCGCTGATTCCGACTGCGGCCAGAGCGAGAACGATGCTGACTGTCGGCTCGCTTAAGGCCAATACCGCGAGCACTACGAGAACGAGTTCCACCATTGGCACTCCCCCGTATGTTCGTGATTCCGTAGCCTAAATACTAGAACGCGCAAGGCGGCAGGTCTTGCACTTTCTTTCCTTACTGCAAGCCGGGAAGTTACTAACGTTCCCATCTGTTGAAACGGGATAATGGGCCTGTTCATGACAATTTGGGCCCAACGATCATCGCGACCAGGTGATTCCACGGCCGAGAACGACGATGAACAGCAAGCTGGCAATGGCACCAGTTGTGACCCACGCGATGCTGCGTGCGACTGGTGCGACGGGTTCCTGCGAACTCCTCATACCTCGCATCATGCTTGGCAAGCTCAGCAGGCCGGCGTTAGCGCCCAGGGTTGAGGGCAGGGCCGAGGCTAGTACATAGAACAGGCCCGCAGGATTGAGCAGGCCCGCAAGCCCCGCCAGAATTCCGTCGGTGAAGTAGGGCGTCCAGCAGACTACTCGAAGCCTACGGGAATTCTCCGGAGTGCCGCGAAAAGGATTCAACTCGGCGGCCACCACCAGCATGGACGCATAGTAAGATGCCACGCCGACGACGATAAGGCCAAGCCGCCACATCCAGTGGGGGTGCAAATCCTGGATCACAGCCGCCCAATCTCCGAAGTCGAATACACCGGAGAAACAAAAATAGCCCGTCGCAGTAAATAGATTTCCGGCCATGGCCAGCGCCAGAAAATAACGGGTGACTGGTCGAAATCGCTTTCCATTTCGCAGAACGAGCCACAGAATCGCTGCTGCAACGAGGTTGACCAGCGTGCCGTTTGCCGAGATCCATCGCGTCTCGATGTCGGACTGCAGGGCGACAGTGCTCATCGTTATGCGATGAGCTCCGCTGAGCCACGCGGTAATTCCGTGCCCCAAGCCTTCGTGCAGGACATCCTGAAGGATGCATGCCAGAGCTGAGACGGCGATCAGCGTCGGCGGATCGTCTTTGGCAGATGCTGCGTCGGCAGACATGGCGCTGTCTATACTACACGCGACTAGAGCGCGCGCCGTTACCCGCGGATGTGTTTGGGCTCATGCTAGACTATGCACAAATCTCTGGAAAAGAGGGTTTCCATGAAGTTTGGCGTCATCATTTTTCCCGGTTCAAACTGCGATCACGATGCTCACTGGACGATCGAACATGTGGCGAAGCAGCCGGTCACATTCCTGTGGCACGAATCCCATGATCTGGAGAATTGCGACGCCATCATCGTGCCTGGGGGGTTCGCTTTCGGAGACTACCTGCGAACGGGCGCGATTGCCAAGTTTTCGCCGGTGATGGAATCAGTCCGCAAGTTCGCCGACGGTGGCGGGCTGGTGCTTGGCATCTGCAACGGTTTTCAGATTCTCTGCGAATCTGGCCTGCTTCCGGGAGCACTAATGCGAAATGTTGGGCTGAAGTATGTCTGCAAGCCCGTGCAGGTAAGGGTAGAGAATGTCGAGACTCCATTTACCAACGCCTGTGCGAAAGGCGAGGTGTTGACCATTCCGATCGGGCATATGGAAGGCAATTATTTCTGCGATCCCGCCACGCTCGATGAGTTGCGGCAGAACAATCGCATTGTGTTCCGCTATTGTTCACCGGGCGGAGAAATCACGGCAGAATCTAACCCCAACGGATCCTTGGACAACATTGCCGGCATCTGCAGCCCCGGAGGAAATGTTGTTGGCATGATGCCGCATCCCGAGCGCTCAGCCGAACCGGAGTTGGGTGGCATCGACGGAGTGAAGATTTTCCAGTCGATGGTTGGAGCGATGACCACCCGTTAGCCTCCGTCCGAAGGGACCCCATTTTTTTCTTGGCGATCAACAGGCTCTCGTTATATCGTCATCCCGTCTTCCCCTGTAGTACGGGTTCCAAAGCCTGATTGTGTTTTCCAAAAGCACACGCGGGGAGGCGTGTCTCTGATGACACCGAAGCAGATTCTCGATTCATTTTCAGAAACGCTCATGCAGGATGAGCGAATTCTCTCTTCACAAGAGCGTGCGCTGGTGGCCACGCTGCTACAGCATGCTAAATCGGCCACCAACGAAGACCAAAAGACGCAGGATGCGGTCAAGGCGGTGGTTGCGTCGGCTGTCGGCGAAACCGTTGCACAGCGAGCGTTCGCGGTTTTGGGCGGAAGCATCGTCGAACGTATTCTCGACGGCAGTTCTTTAGCGCAGCCGGACTGGTCCGGGGGCCGCAAGACTGAGTATGCAGGGCCGAAGGGGCCGAAGGAACCGGATCCGCCCGGAGTGCGGGCGCCGAAGCAACCGGTGCGCGACACGCCGGTATCACCCCCGCCAACGGGACCGAAGGAACCAGATCCGCCGGCGGTGCGGGCACCGCAGAAGCCGATGCGCGACACGCCGGTTCCATCCCCAGGCCCGAAAGAGCCCGATCCGCCCGCCGTTCGCGCCCCGCAGAAGCCCTTGCGTGACACGCCGGTTCCTGCGCCGGGCCACCCGAAGGAACCAGACCCACCGGGGGCGACGCGCACGACGGTGATATCGGGAACGCAGGTCGCCGCGCATCGTCCGGCAGTGTTGCCCGCCAAGTGTGTGGTGCTGGATGAGTTTCTGGCCCCGGCGGAACTTGCCGACCTCACGTGTTTTGTTCTCGAACATGAGGACGACTTCAAGACCAGCGAGGTGGTTTCCCCTCATGCGGACAATGGGATCGTGAACTATGAGCACCGCCGCTCGCGGGTACTGATGGACCTTGCGGAATATCAGGACATAATGCTGGAACGGATCAAGTCAGCGTTGCCCCAAGTGCTCGATCGGTTGGGCATGGAGGGCTTCGATATCGCCGACGTGGAGGTGCAGGCCACAGCCAGCAACGATGGTGATTTCTTCCACTTCCATAGCGACAACGGCAGCGAGCGGGTGGCCTCACGCTACCTGACGTTCGTTTACTTTTTTCATCGCGAGCCTCGCGGGTTCGAAGGCGGCGAACTGCGGATTCACGACTCGCATCTTGAGGAAGGCGTTTACGTCAGCGACGGAAGCTACCAGACGGTCGTCCCGCAACAAAACCAGATCGTCTTTTTCCCATGCGAAATGCTGCATGAAATCACACCGGTGAATTGCGCATCGCAGCAGTTCGCCGACAGCCGCTTTACCGTGAACGGATGGCTGCGCCGGTGAACAACCCGGCGTGGCTGGAGTGGATGAGCACTCTGATCGGAGGAGTGTCGCGGCATACCTATGCCGCGACACTCCCTTCTGATCACTTTTATTGCCTGCTGGATGAGCTGCCTGTGCACTTGATTCCTCGGCATGCGCTCAAGCGCTTCCGGTTGTTAGAGGATGGGCGTCAACCTCTCCGTCTCAACCCAGAGTGCATCGTCTGTTCCGATGGACAGTTGCCGGACGAACTTTCGGCGTGCCGAGAGCTGCTCTCGGCATTCGCTCTTCAGGGAACGATTGCCTGGGTGCGAAGCCCGGCGAGCGGGACGCTTCTTCCTTTTTGGCTTGGGCCGGAGCTCGAGGGCTTAGTGCGAGGCTTACTGCCGGATGAACCGGTGTCAACGTTGTCGGAGAGTGCGCGCTGGGTGCTGGAGGCAGCAAATATCTTGTTGTCAGAGGATGGGACTAGCCAACGTCGCTGGCTGCACGAAGAGAGGATCAGAGCGGCGGGCGCGCTTTTTCAACAGAAGGGCTACGCGCCCCTCGTGGACCTAATCCATCCCTTTCATATTGCCGCGCTACGCCGCTACTATCGCTACTTGATTCGCACTGGCGCCATCACACTGGGAGATGGCCAGAGCCCCCTCCGCTACGTCGCGTACAACGAGCCCGTGGCACGCTTTTTTCACCAGGCCATCGCAGCGACGTTGAGCGCGGTGGCGGGGGAGCCACTCAAGCCTTCGTATGTGTATTTCGCTTCGTACCTCGGCGGAGCGGAGCTGAAGAAACATACCGATCGCGAGCAGTGCGAGTTCAGCGTGACTCTCTGTCTTGATTTTTCTCCTGAGCCTGGGCTTGCAACGCCGTGGCCGATTCGACTGGAGGCGCCGGCCGGGATGGTCGCGGTCCATCAGGCTCTGGGGGACGGACTTGCCTATCGCGGCACGCGCTTGCCTCACTACCGTGATGTCCTGGGCGAGGGCCAGACTTCGAGTTCAATTTTCTTTCACTATGTTTCCGCGGACTTCTCAGGATCTTTGGATTGAGTTCGAAGATGCTCAAGCTGTTTTAGCGCAAGCCTGAGATCACGTAGAGAACAGACAACACTTGGTTGTAGCTATAGGCGAAGCGGGTTCCATCGCGGCTTACAACAACCGGGGCGACGGTGACCACGCCTGCAGGTGCTCCTGGGTTGAGTTCCTGTACCACCGATTGTTTTCCTGTAGCGATTTCGAACTTATAGATCTTTCGCGGAAGTTCGCCCGTCTGATAACCATATAGAAAACGTCCGTCGTCCGACCACTGGACGGGACGGAAGTTAGCTGGGATTCTGGGCAGCGGCCTTATGGGGCCTCCGTCCACTGAATAGATTGCCACAGCGGAATCGGACTGGATACCAATCAGGGATTGGCTATCGGGAGACGACGGGCCGCACTGAATGCCCTCGGGAGTGACGGCCTTGGGGCTTCCGCCAACGAGGTCCAATACGTAGCATCGAGGCGAATGCCCTTGCTCACTGCCATTGGCGATGAGTCTCTGCCCGTCTGCCAGGAAGCGGGCCCATCCGTTCTGGATATCGAGCCCGTCGACTGCGATCGGCTTGGGCTGGCCGGGGCCGATCGGAAGGAGAGTCACCTGCGCTGGGTGGCCCGTGGAGACTGCAATCGCCCACTTATCGTCTGGCGAGAGGCCGCCGGCGCTGCCGTTTCCAAGACGAATCGGCAGCTTGCCGTCCATCTTCTTCAGCGCCACGGCATAGCCCGGGCCCGCAGCTTCGCTGGAATCCTCGAACAAGACAGCTTGACCGTCGCGCGAAATGTCCTTGGCCACATTCCAGTCGTGCCAGGAGATCTCGGCATCTTGCTTGCCGTTTACAGTGCCGAACGCCATTGCCAGGCGCTTGGAGTTCAAGGCGACTAAGACGCGACCGTCGCGGGCCATATCGTAGAGGGTAATTCCCATGGGCAAGTCCAGCACCGAGCGGACCTCACCCTTTAAACTGACCGCCATCAGGTTGAGGCTGTTGCCCTTGGCGATGGCAGTGAACCAGATTTCCTTTCCATCCGGTCGCCACGCAACACCGCGCTCGGACGACCATCCGCTCGAGAGAGTACGGACGGAGCCGGTCAAATCGGTCACGCAGATATTGCCGCGGTTATCCCAAGGGGCAGGGTGATCCATGAATGCGATTTTGTCGCCTGCCGGAGAGAAGCGGATGTCGCTGATCCATCCGCTGCTCTGATAAATCGATTTGCCAATCGGATATTCCAGACGGCCGTGGCCGTCGACATAACGGACGACGGCCAGCTCTCCGTCGGCATTCCAGTCTGCCCATCGCACATCTGCCAGTACTTCTTTTGGAGAACCCCCCGCCAGAGGCGCTCGAGCCAGCATCCCGTTGACGATCTCGAGTTGCCCGTCAGGAGTGCCGTGCAGGACTACAGCCAGTTCGTTTGTGCGTGAAATGGCGAGCAGGCTGGCATCGGTCAGGCTAAGCGGCTGGGTCAGAAGTGAGTTTCCGACGGTGGAATACAGCTGCACCGGCTTCCCGTTCCACGCGGCGCTGTACACGATGGCCTGGCTGTCGGACGAGAATCGCGCCGAATAGATCGTGCCTGTTTCAAAGGTCACGCGCTGGTAGGAGGGAGGCTCGGAGGGAGCGCGCAATAGTTGAGCAAGTGCAAGAATTGCCGTTGCGGCAGCCAATACAGCCGCGAACGCCCACGGCAGAGCGGCCGCAGTGCGCGGCGCGGGCTTGGGGGAGGGAATCAATCTTCCGGGCGAGGACCCAGAAAGAGTCTGCAAGGCAAACACAAGATCTTTGGCGGACTGGAAGCGATCCTCGGGATTTTTTTCAAGGCAATGTCTGACGATGTCCTGGTACCCGGCCGGAATTGCAGCCTGATCCAGATTGGCGCTCGCTGGCTCTTCCCGCAGGACCGCGGTCATCGTGTCGACCTCGGTCTCGCCCCTGAAGGCGCGATGTCCGGTGAGCATCTCGTAGAGGATGGTGCCGAAGCTGAAGATGTCGCTTCGGTGATCGACCGGCTTGCCCCGCAGCTGCTCGGGAGACATGTAGGCGACGGTGCCGATAACGGCGCCGTGCTTGGTCACCGTAGTCAGGTTCTCGATCCCGCGTTCCTCGCCTGGCGGGGTCTGCAGCTTGGCGACGCCGAAATCCAGAATCTTGACGCGACCGTCGAGGGTCAGAAACAGGTTTTCCGGCTTGAGATCGCGATGGACGATCAGCCGGTCATGGGCCGCCGTGAGTCCCTGTGCGATCTGCAGAGCGTAGTCTGCGGCCTCGCGCACGGGCATGGGGCCTTCCGACAAACGGTCGCGAAGAGTTTTTCCTTCAAGCAGTTCCGAGACAATGTACGGCACGGTGCCTTCGAAACCGACGTCATAGATGGCGAGGATGTTGGGGTGGTTTAGTGCGGCAGCGGCGCGGGCTTCCTGCTCGAAGCGGCGCAAGTGGTCTGGATTGTCACTGGAGGCCGGCCGGATCAACTTCAGGGCGACGTCCCGTCCCAACCTTTCATCGCGCGCGCGGAATACTTCGCCCATCCCTCCCGCACCAATCTTTTCGAGGACCCGGTAATGCCCCACGAGCCGGCCAGACATAAGTGATTCCCGAAGCGACGCTTAGCTTGGCATGTTAGGTGCGGCGGCCCGCGGAGTCAAGAGCTCTGGTCGCCTTATTAACCACCAGAAATGCGGCCAATCTTCGGCAAACTTACGTGTACCCGGATACAAGAAATTACTTGCGCAAGAGGCGATTTCCGCATCTGATATTCGGGAAGAGGGGAGCCTTCCATTCCTCACGTAACGATCAAAACCGGACTCACGACGGCGGATGGGCGCGAAGAATTGCTCACGGAGTTTCTATGTGACCAGCCCGGGTGTCCGAATATAGCGACCCATTTGCTTGGTTGCGCAATGGAAGTCGGTAGTGCGGCGGCCGTCTGTGACGAACACGCGCCTAAGCCACGAACCTGACGTTCTCGTCCCCGCCAATCCATCGCTTTTGCCCGAACCCCCAAGAGCCATCATCCTTCCTTTCGCGGATTATCCAACGCCCAGCAAGACTGTAGCTTTTGACAGTTCCTTCGAGAATCGAAGGCCTCTAAGGTTTTAGGGAATCAGGACAAGTGCGTTATCCCCCCCTCAATTGACGTCCGACGATCCCAAATCTCCCAAGGAAGGAACCCTGTCATGAGCGACTACGAAAAGGTGCCGCGAACCGTTCTTCCCATTCCCGATGTACGGCCGGTCAGTCTGACGACTTACGATGCCAAGGACCCTGACACGAGCTACCCACCGATCCGCGATCTGCGGCCTCCCAAAGGCGCGCCCAACGTGTTGATCATTCTTATTGATGATGCCGGCTTTGGCTCTTCCAGCGCCTTCGGTGGGCCCTGCCAGACGCCGAATGCAGAGAAATTAGCGGCAGGCGGCCTGAAGTTTAATCGCTTTCATACCACGGCGTTGTGTTCGCCCACTCGGCAAGCGCTCTTGACGGGCCGCAACCACCACTCCGCCGGCATGGGCGGCATCACCGAGATCGCAACGGCCGCGCCGGGGTATTGTTCAGTCCTGCCCAATACGATGTCTCCGTTAGCGCGAACCCTCAAGCTGAATGGCTACTCCACCGCGCAGTTCGGCAAGTGCCATGAGGTGCCGGTGTGGCAAACGAGTCCGAATGGTCCGTTCGATGCCTGGCCTACGGGTGGTGGTGGCTTCGAATACTTCTACGGTTTCATCGGCGGCGAGGCGAACCAGTGGTACCCGTCCCTGTTCGAGGGTACGACGCCGGTCGAGAACAAGCGGACTCCAGAGGAGGGCTATCACCTTGTCGACGACATGACGGATAAAGCCACGAAATGGATTTCCCAGCAGAAAGCCCTGACGCCCGACAAGCCATTTTTCGTTTATTTCGCGCCTGGAGCTACCCATGCCCCGCACCACGTGCCCAAAGAATGGGCTGATAAGTACAAAGGCAAGTTTGACCAGGGCTGGGACAAACTGCGCGAAGAAACCTTTGCCCGGCAGAAAAAGCTCGGAGTCATCCCGCAGGATTGTGATCTGACTGCGCGCCATGGAGAGATACCGGCGTGGGACGCCATGCCCGAAGCCTTCAAACCGGTGCTGCGCCGCGAGATGGAGGTCTATGCCGGCTTCATGGAATATACCGACTACCATGTCGGCAAAATCCTGGATGGTTTGAAGAAGCTCGACATCCTGGATGACACGCTGGTGTACTACATCATCGGAGATAACGGCGCCTCGGCCGAGGGATCGATCAACGGCTGTTTTAACGAGATGAGCTACTTCAACGGCCTGCAGTCGATGGAGACTCCCGAATACCTGGGGCAGCGGCTCGACCAGTTGGGCGGGCCCGAATCCTACAACCACTATGCCGTAGGCTGGGCTCATGCCATGGACACTCCGTATCAATGGACCAAGCAGGTCGCATCCCACTTTGGCGGGACTCGTAACGGAACCATCATTCACTGGCCTAAGGGAATCAAAGCGAGGGGCGAGATCCGTTCGCAGTTCTCGCACGTGATTGATGTCGCCCCAACGATCCTGGAAGCGGCAGGACTACCCCAGCCATTGTCGGTGAACGGCGTGCAACAACACCCGATTGAGGGCGTCAGCATGTTGTACAGCTTCAACGATGCCAAGGCACCCGACCAGCACGAGACGCAATACTTCGAGATGTTCGGCAATCGCGGCATCTATCACAAGGGTTGGACCGCCGTTACGCACCACCAAACTCCCTGGACGGCGATGAGCGCCAAGCCGCCAGCGTTTGACGACGACGTCTGGGAGCTGTATGACACGACGAAAGACTGGAGCCAGGCTCACGACATCTCGAAACAGAATCCGGAGAAACTGCACGAATTGCAGCGCCTGTGGCTGATCGAAGCAGTCAAGTACAATGTGCTGCCCCTGGACGACCGGCTGGTCGAAAAGATGAATCCCGACACCGCTGGCCGGCCAAAACTCATCAAGGGAAACACGCAGCTTCTTTTCCAGGGAATGGGACGGCTCTCGGAGAACTGCGTCCTCAACATCAAGAACAAGTCCCACTCTGTCACCGCGGAAATCGTGGTTCCAGAGAAAGGGGCCGAGGGCGTCATTATCTCCCAGGGCGCGAACATCGGCGGTTGGAGTCTGTATGCCAAAGATGGCAAACTCAAGTACTGCTACAACTGGGGCGGTTTTAAGAACTTCATGGTGGAAGGGAATACTCTTCCGCCGGGAGAGCATCAGGTGCGCATGGAGTTCGCCTACGCCGGCGGGGGCTTAGGCAAGGGCGGTACTGTGACCCTCTATACCGACGGCAAGCAAGTCGGACAGGGGGCAGTCGGAGCCACTCTAGCCATGGTCTTTTCTGCTGACGATGGCTGTGACGTGGGAGAGGACAGCGGCGCGGCCGTTTCCCCCGACTACGATTCAACGGGCAATTCCTTCAATGGAGTGATAAAGGGCGTTCTACTCTCCATCGCTGACGATAAGGGACAGCACATGGTTTCGCCCGAAGATGCCGTCCGGGTAGCCATGGCACGGCAATAGATCAACGGAAAGCTTCGCTAGCCCCCATCCAGATACAGTTCTGGACGGGGCTTTTTTTCGGCTCACACGCACTCACTGCCGTGGGCAGCGTGCGCTCCGTATTCCCTTGATTTGATGGGAATCTGGCGGGGTGTCCGTGCTATAATCCGGATTCGCCTGCATACCGTACCGAGGCAAGCGTTGTTGAGGTGACCTTGATCTCCTCTGAAGGCGAATCCTGCGCCATCCATAGCTCTTTAAAGAAGATATCTAGACACGAGGTCTAACCATGTCCGGCCATTCTAAGTGGGCCACAATCAAGCACAAGAAGGGCGCGCTCGACGCCAAGCGCGGCAAGATTTTCACCCGTCTCATTAAGGAAATCAGCATCGCCGCGAAGAACGGCGGCGGCGATCCTGATGCCAACCCTCGTTTACGCGGAGCGATTCTTGCGGCCAAGGCTGAGAATATGCCCGCGGACAACATCAAGCGGGCGATCCAGCGCGGCACGGGCGAACTGCCCGGCGCCACCTACGAAGAGTTCTCGCTTGAAGGCTACGGACCCGGCGGGGCCGCCGTGTTGCTCGACATTAACACCGACAACCGCAACCGCACGGTCAGCGAAATTCGTCACGTCTTCGGCAAGAACGGCGGCAACATGGCGGAAGCCGGCGCCGTTTCATGGATGTTCCACAAGAAGGGCGACATCCTCGTTTCCAAGTCGGCGGCGAAAGAGGACGATCTGATGAACATCGTTCTCGAGTTTGGCGGCGAAGATTTGAATGACGATGGCGACAACTGGGAAATCCTGACCGAGACTTCCGCCTACGAAGCCGTGCTGGAAGCAGTCAAGAAAGCCGGTATTGAGCCGGTCTCCGCTAGCGTGGCCATGATTCCGCAGAACTATATCAAGTTGGAAGGCGCTGCGGCCAACACTATGATCCGTCTGATGGAAGCCTTCGAAGAACACGACGACGTGCAGAACGTGCACTCAAACTTCGATATCGATCAGAAGACGTTGGAAGAAGTCGCGGGATAGTTCGCTGCAAATCAAGAAATCAAGAGCCGCCCTGCTTCGGGCGGCTTTTATTCTTGGCAATCCGATTTAAGAGCTGGTGCGGCATTCGGCGGGCCGAAGTTTTCAACAAGTTCGTGGATAACGTTGTGGAAAATGCCCCAAACGACGCCGTAAGTGATTCAGCGTATGGACGCTTCAACACTTTGCACTAGAGGCGTTGCTGGCACCTTCGTGGTGGAACTCGCGGACAAGAATATTTCTTGAAAGTCAGACTCGATAAGCTTCTGGTGGACCGTGGTCTAGCCGCATCTCGCGAGCGGGCGCAAGCGCTGGTGCTTGCGGGCAAGGTATTGGTCGATGATCAGAAGCTCGAGAAATCGGGCGCACAGGTTTCGGCGCAATGCGTGATCCGCTTGCTCGGCGACGATCTCAAGTTCGTCGGCCGCGGCGGGCTGAAGCTCGAGCGCGCGCTCGATCACTGGGATATCGCGGTTGCGGGGAAGGTCTGTCTCGATGTCGGCGCCTCAACCGGAGGATTCACCGATTGCATGCTCCAGCGCGGTGCGCAGTCGGTCATCGCTGTCGATACCGGCTACGGCCAGATGGACTTCAAGCTTCGTCAGGATAGCCGCGTCCGACTTCTGGAAAAGACCAACGCCCGGTACTTGACCCGGGAGGCTTTGAACGCAAGTGTGGATTTCATTGCGATGGATGTTTCATTCATCTCGGCCACTCTGGTCCTTCCTGCCGTGATTGCGGCCGCCTTCCCGGAATCGCCGGATCAACGCGAAGGGCAGGCAAATCGTAGTATTGGTGAAGCCTCAATTCGAAGCGGGCCGCGAACACGTCGGTAAGGGGGGTATCGTCCGCGACGAAGCCGCGCAGGTCGCATCGGTGGAGAAAGTGAAGGCCGCCGCAAAGAGTCTGGGCGCCGTCCAGATCGACGACGATTGAATCGCCGATCCTGGGCGCTGAAGGCAACCGTGAATTCCTGCTGTATGCGGTGTTCTAGCCCTCAATGTCCTCTGTGGTGAAACCTGGGATTTCTGTACAATCTCCTTTGCCCTATGGTCAGTCCGCAAGCATCTTCTCAAAAGACCGCAGCGATTATTGCGCGGCCCGATCGTCCTGAAGTCGCCCAGATTCTCCCCGGCCTGTTTCGGTGGCTGGCAGACCACGGCTACAAGGTCATCATCGATGTGGAAACAGCGGAATACATCGTTGGCCAGGAAGTTGTGCCGCGCGCGCAAATGGCCGCGAAGGCGCTCGATCTCGTGGTTGTGTTGGGCGGCGATGGAACTCTGTTATCAGCGGCGAGAGTTACGGCTGCCGTGGATGTTCCGCTACTCGGCGTTAATCTGGGCTCACTGGGATTCCTTACAGAGGTGCCATTGGCGTCGCTCTACCCGATGCTGGAAGCCATTGCAACCGGGCGTGCAGCGGTCGAGAGCCGATCGCTGATGCAGGTCCAATTGTTGCGCGATGATGTGGTGCGTGACAGCTACCTGGTCTTCAACGACGCAGTGGTCAACAAGACCACCCTCGCGCGCCTCAACACCTACGAGCTTTACATCGACAAGACATTCGTTGCCGCGTACCGTGCGGACGGCATGATCGTGGCCACGCCGACAGGCTCAACGGCATATTCTCTGTCCGCCGGAGGGCCCGTGCTTATGCCTACGGTCAATGCGTTTGTGATTACTCCAGTCGCGCCGCATTCGCTGACACACCGCCCCCTTGTGGTGCCAGATTCGGTGGAAATCGAAATCCTGCTGCGCAGCGAAGAGGAAGTGGCGTATCTGAGCCTGGATGGACAGCCCGGATTCGATCTCCGCGATGGCGACCGCGTGCGCTGCCGGCGCTCCGAGCATCATGTGAATCTCTTTCGTACCGGCGCTGACTTTTTTCAACTGCTCCGTACCAAGCTGAAGTGGGGAGAGCGGCAAGACTAAGGGAATCGGAGTGCCGGGGTTACCCTACAGTTCGGCGCGCAGCAGGTCTGAGACTTTCTCGCGACGCCGGATGATCTTCGCCGACTTGCCGTTCACCAGCACTTCCGCCGGGCGCGGACGCGTGTTGTAGTTTGAGGCCAGAACCATCCCGTAAGCCCCGGCATCCAGAATCGCAAGGCGCTCGCCCTCGGCAACGGCAGGCAATTCGCGGTCGCGCGCAAAAAAATCTCCAGTCTCGCACACGGGACCGACGATATCTGTAACTTCAGGCTTTGAAGACTCCGCGCTCCGCACGACCGGCATGATCTCGTGATGCGCACCATAGAGCGCGGGCCGGATCAAATCATTCATCGCCGCGTCGACGACCAGAAACCGTTTGCCGTCGTTTTCTTTGCGGTAGATTACCGAGGTGAGCAGAATGCCCGCTGGCCCAATGATGGAGCGACCTGGTTCCAAGAGCAACCGAACATTCAGGCCTCGCAAAGGCGCGGCAAGGGACTTGGCATATGCCGCCGCATCAGCCGAAAAACCGGATGCACTTGGTTTGTCGTAGGCGATCCCAAGTCCGCCGCCAGCGTCGATGTAATCGATCCGATGGCCGTCCGCACGCAATTCGCGGACAAGATCGGCGACGCGGGCCATCGCCTCGCCGAACGGCGCGACATCGGTGATCTGGGAGCCGATATGGACGCTGACGCCGCGCACCGCGAGATAAGGCATGCTGGAAGCGCTAACGTAGAGCGTCCGCGCCTTCTGGATCGGTACTCCGAACTTGTGCTTGCGCAGTCCGGTGGAAATGTAAGGATGCGTTTCGGCCGCGACGTCGGGATTCACGCGCAGCGCCACCGGAGCAGTTTTACGCAGCCTCGCTGCACACTCGGCTAGAACCGCTAACTCCGATTCGCTTTCAGCATTGAACAACAGGATTCCAGCCTTCAGCGCGGCAGTCAGTTCCGCACGCGTCTTGCCGACACCGGAGAATACAACCTTCTTCGCAGCCTTGCGGTCCGCGGACAGCACACGCTCCAGTTCTCCGCCGGAGACGACATCAAACCCGCATCCCTTTTTCGCCAGCATCTTCAGGATGGTCAGATTTGAATTCGCCTTCACCGAGTAACAAATCGTATGCGGTTGGTCACGAAACGCTGCGTCAAACGCCTCGTAGCGCTCACGGATCATTGTGGCCGAGTAGACATAGACAGGCGTGCCGTGCAGATCGGCTAACGTCTGAAGGGAGACATCTTCACATTGCAAGACAAGGGAACCGCGCTCGCGCGAATTGCGGCGCTTCGTTTCGCGATATACAAATCCCGGAGGACGTGCTGCGGGGCTCTGGCTGCGCGAAATCATTTCTTCTTGTGAGCAGCGTGGGCACTCGCGTGGACGCGGATGGCGACGACCGTCTGGTCGTCGAAAGTTTCCACGCCTGCCGAGTGCTCGGCCGCGGCTTTAAAGAGGGACTCCACCACACAACTCGCCGACTTGCTGGCACACTCGGCGACAATCTTCTCAACCCTTCCGCGGCCGAAGAGTTCGCCTTTACGATTGCGGGCGTCGAGGATGCCGTCGCTGAAGAACACGAACATGTCGCCGGGCTTCATGCGGAATTTGAATTCGTCGTAGTCGGCCTCGTCGAACAGACCAAGAGGCAAGCCGGTCGCCTCGATCACTTCATTCTTACCGTTATGCACGAAGATCGGGCGGGGAAGCCCAGAGTTCGCGACAGTCAAGGTGCGGTGCTCATCGTCCCAGACGGCATAAATGATGGACACGAACTGCGCCTCGATGCGGCGTTCGGCCAGCGACAAATTCACCGCTGAGAGCATCTCCGCCGATCCGGGTTCGATTGGAGCGTGAGAGCGGATGATTCCGCTCACCAGCGCGGCATAGATCGCCGCCGGCGCGCCTTTGCCGCTGACGTCGCCGATCGCAATCCCAAGCCGCGACATCGAATAGGGGATGAAGTCATACAAATCGCCACCGATGGCGCGAGCCGGAACGAATTTCGCAGCAACATCGAGGTGCGCAAGCTTCGGGCTGGACTGAGGAAGCAGGCGACCCTGCAACTCGCGCGCGAGCGCCAGATCGCGCTCCAACCGGCGTTCTTGCCGTTCGATCTCTTCGTACAGTCGCGCGTTCTCGATGGCAATGGCGATCTGGGCAGCCAAAGTCGTCATGGTGCGCTGGTGATCTTCCGTAAAGAACCCGCGCCGCGTGTGCTCGAGGTCGAGCACACCAATCACTTTGCCTTTGTATACCAGGGGGACGGCGAGTTCGGAACGCGTTTCGGGATTCGCTTCGACATAGCGCCCATCTTTCGTGACATCGGGAACGAGCACCGCTTCCTTGCTTTCGGCGGCGTGGCCCACCAAGCCTCGACCCAGCGGAATTTCATGCTTCAGGTGGATGTTTTCATTGAAGCGCAACGAAAACCGATGCTGGAGTTTTTCGCCCGCAGAGTCGAGCAGCAGGATGCTGAACATCTGATAGTCGATCAACCGGCGCACGAGTTCCGCGATCCGGCCAAGCAATTCGTCCAGGTTCAGAATCGAAGTCAGTTCCCGCGCAATTTCGTTGAGCAGCAGGAGAATCCGCGCTTGCTTGGTGGTCCGCGTATAGAGCTGTGCGTTTTCGATGCCGGCTGCCATGCGCGACGCCACCAGCGTCAGCACGCGAACGTGCTCCTCATTGAAGTAGCCGGGTTCGCGGGCTTCGATGTCGATTACGCCGATCACGCGGTTCTTGGTGATCAGGGGTACCGCCAGCTCAGAGCGTACGTTGGGAACCGCCTCGATATACCGCGGATCTTTGGTGACATCATCAATCAGAACCGCTTGCCGAGACTGAGCCGCCTGTCCCGTGACGCCCTCACCGACTTTGATGCGGCTGCGCTCGGCAAATTCCGGCGGATAGCCCACCTGGAAGCGGAAACGCATTTCCTGAGTTTTCTCGTTGAGCAGCAAGATGGCAAAAATCTCGTAGTCGATGACCTTGCGAACAACCTCAGCCACCCGACGAACCGTAGTGTCCAGGTCAAGCGAGGTAGCGAGCACATCGGCGACGTCGAGCAAGAGCGACTCGACCGGCAGACGATCCGGTTTGGCAAGGACAGAACCCATGTATTCGTATGATAGCAGCCGCGTTCCGACTTGCTTCTTGGTTCTTCGGAACAGTGGCGTAAAGGAATTCGAGGTCAAATATTCGCGTTATAAGTACACCACTTACTCTCTCGGCACAATGCAGATGTCAGCAAGATTGCGGTATTTCTCGGCGTAATCGAGTCCGAATCCAACTACGAACTCGTCGGGAATCTTGAACCCAACATAATCGCCTTCCAGCGGAAGTTTTCGGCGCGAAGGCTTATCGAGCAGGGCGGCGACTTTTAGCGAACTGGGCTGGCGAGCCAAGAGCATTTTTTTCAGATAGGTCATCGTCAGACCGGTGTCGAGGATGTCTTCTACGAGGATGATGTTCTTGTCCTTGATCGATTGGTCCACGTCCTTCAGCAGCCTGACCTCGCCGGTGGAGTCCCACCCGACTTTCAATTCACTGGCCGGACTGGGGCGGTTCCCATAACTTGAAACGCCAATGAAATCGAAGGTGGAATCGAGATCCACCTGCCTCGCCAGATCCGCCAGAAAAATCGCCGCTCCCTTCAGCACGCCGACAAAAATCACAGACTGGCCCGCGAAGTCCTTGGTGATCTGCGCGCCTAATTCGGTCACACGCTTGGCGATATCCTGCCGCGAAATCAGCACCTTGAGTTCTGCCATGGCGTTTCATATTAAACTAGGTGGACCGATTCGGGGAAAACATGCAGCACTCATCACTCGAAGCCAGGGGTCAGATAGAAGCCAGTAGCTAGAAACCAGGAGCAGCATGAATCTGAAAGGCGTCAAACTCACATGGTTGGGACATTCGACGTTCCGGATCGAGACTCCGGGCGGGAAGACGATCTTCATCGATCCCTGGATCATGGGCAATCCCATGTGCCCTGAGGCTGAGAAGAAGGTTCAAAAGGCGGACGCGCTGCTCTGTACCCACGGACACGGAGACCACATCGGCGACGCGGTGGAAGTTGTCAAGCAACATAACCCAGTAGTCGTTGGAATCTACGAACTCTGCCTCTGGCTCGCGAAAAAAGGCGCTAAGCAGATTTCTCCCATGAACAAGGGCGGAACACAGACTGTAGCCGACATCAAAGTCACAATGGTTCACGCCGACCACTCCTGCGGCATTCAGGATGGCGACGAGATCGTCTATGGCGGAGAGGCCTGCGGCTACGTGATCGAGTTTGCCAACGGCGTGAAGATATATCATGCGGGTGACACGAACGTCTTCGGCGACATGGCCATCATTCGCGAGTTGTACGCGCCGGAGATTGTAATGATTCCCATGGGCGATCTTTTCACCATGGGGCCGCGCGAAGCTGCCTATGCCATCAATTTGCTGAAGCCGAAAACCGTAATCCCCATGCACTTCGGAACATTTCCCGCGCTCACCGGAACGCCCAGCGCTTTGCAGAAACTGGTTCCAGGAGTGGAAGTGCACGAGATGAAGCCCGGCGTTACAATCGGCGGCTGATCGACTACCGCATCTCATTCGACGCCGCATTCGGAAAGGGAGTTGCGTGACTCAAGCTAAGAAGAAAGATACTGCCGCGAGTTGGAGGCACTACAACTTCACCACTGCCGGCCCCGTCGACGACTACCTCTATGCCATGCTTCCCCAGCGCGATGCCGTGCTGGCGGAAATGGAGGACTACGCCACCGAGCACAAAATACCCATCGTGGGACCCGCGGTGGCGCGTGTTCTGCAGCAACTCGCGATGATGATTCATGCCCGAACGGTTTTCGAGTTGGGCTCGGCCATTGGGTATTCCACCCTCTGGTGGGCTCAGGCGGTGGGAGACAAGGGTCGAGTTACCTACACCGACGGCGATTCGAAAAATGCGGAGCGCGCTCGCGGATACTTTGCCCGCGCCGGAGTCTCGAACCGCATCACGCTGCACACCGGAGACGCGTTGGAATTTCTCTCCGAGCAGAAGCAGGAGTTCGACATCATCTTCAACGACGTCGACAAGGAAGATTACCCGCGCGTGTTGCGATTGGTGTCGCCGCGTCTGCGAAAAGGCGGATTGTTCATCACCGACAATGCGCTTTGGAGTGGCCGGGTCGCGGAGAACAATCCGAAGGAAGCGACGACCAGGGCCATCCTGGAATTCAATCGCAAGCTCTATGACACGAAAGAGTTCTATACGACGATTTTACCCATTCGAGACGGACTCGCGGTTGCAGTCAAAAAATAGGCATTGCACGTGTAAGACAACTCCCTGAGCTCGAATCCAAGGTCTGCGCGAGTCTTCAATTCCAGTGCCGGGGCATCTGCACGCTGCTTTTTAACACTCCCGTAACCTGCCTGTAACAATCCCCCTCTATAGTTCCCCCATTCCATTGAGTTCTAAATCCCTGATTTCTTAAGCGTCACAAAGGATCCTATGGCCACAGCTTCCACAGTCCTCGATTCCAAGCTGCGCCGTTCGCCCGGCAAGATCGGCATGATCGTTTTCGGCATCGTGCTAATCATCGGGTTTGCCTATGCCGGCTCGCATCTGCTCGGCGATCTTTCCACGATTCACAACGAAAGCGTGCTCCCCTTTGTCTTGCTCGGGATTGCATTGCTGGTTGCTCTCGGATTCGAGTTCGTAAACGGATTTCACGACACCGCCAACGCTGTGGCGACGGTGATTTACACGCACTCCCTCGAACCGCATGTGGCAGTGGTGTGGTCAGGCTTCTGGAACTTTCTGGGCGTCATGGCTTCGTCTGGATTGGTGGCATTCAGCATCGTCTCGTTGCTGCCGGTCGAGTTGATATTGCAGGTGGGCAGCAAGGCTGGATTTGCCATGGTTTTTGCGCTGCTCGTCGCGGCGATCCTGTGGAATCTGGGAACCTGGTACTTCGGCTTGCCCGCATCCAGTTCGCATACTCTGATCGGTTCGGTCATTGGCGTGGGCATTGCCAATCAATTAATGTCGGGCAGGAGCGGAACTTCGGGCGTGGACTGGGGCCAAGCGGCTAACATCGGCAAGGCGTTGGTGCTCTCGCCCCTCGTCGGATTCGGCGTAGCAGCCCTTTTGTTGCTGGCGGCGAAAGCGCTCATCAAGGATCCAAAACTCTACAGCGCTCCGGAAGGCGAGGCCCCGCCGCCGTTCTACATTCGCTGCCTGCTGATTCTGACTTGCACCGGTGTCAGCTTCTTCCATGGCTCCAACGACGGTCAGAAGGGCATGGGCCTCATCATGCTCATCCTCATCGGAACGGTGCCCACCGCCTACGCCTTGAACCATGCCGTGACCTTTCAGCAGTCACAAGACTTCATTGCGGTTTCGCAACAAGCCGCTCAAGTGCTCAACCGCTACGTGGAACCCGACGCCGTCATCGGAGACGCACGCGACGATGTAACTGCCTACATCCGCACCAAGCAATTCACTGCCAACACCATGCTGGCGCTGCAGACCATGGTCAATGACGTGGGCAACGAAACCGCCATCTACAAGGAGTTGAAGAACGTTCCCAATGACCGGGTGCGCAACTTCCGCAACGATCTTTATCTGGTGAGCGAAGCTCTCCGGCTTACAGCCAAGAGCGGCGTGCCGAAATTCGCTCCCGCCGACGCCGCTGTCCTCGCAAACTATAAGAAGCACGTCGATCATTCCACGCGTTTCATTCCCACGTGGGTAAAGGTCGCCGTGGCGATGGCTCTCGGATTGGGAACCATGATTGGCTGGAAGCGGATTGTAGTCACCGTTGGAGAGAAAATCGGCAAGGAGCACCTGACCTACGCGCAGGGAGCCGCCGCGGAGATTACCGCGATGGCGACGATCGGGGCGGCCGACGGATTTGGCCTGCCAGTCAGTACCACGCATGTACTCTCGTCAGGCGTGGCCGGTACCATGGCAGCCAATCATTCCGGCATTCAGCTCAGCACGGTGCGCAACCTGGCATTGGCTTGGATACTGACCCTTCCAGTCGCAATGCTCTTATCGGGGTCGCTATTCTGGCTGTTCAGCAGGATCTTCTAGAAGAGATTTGAGGGCTCCGCCGGTCGTGACGGAGCCCCGATTGCTTCTGGCGGCGGGAAGGCGCGAATCAAGCGAGGATTACTTGGCTGGCGCTTGAGTCAATTCCGTGTCGATCGTGATGGTGATGTCGTCCCCCACGATTCCCGCCAGACCGCTCACACCGAAGTCTTGCCGGTTGACTTTGGTGGTCGCCGACGCGCCCATGCGCAGGCCCTTACCCATCGGATCTTTGATCGGTTCCGTCGGTCCATCCACGTCGAGCACGACCTCCTTGGTCACGCCATGAATCGTCAGGTCGCCTGTGATCTGCAGCTTCCCGGAGCCGGAAGCTTTCGTCGTCTTCGAATGAAACGTAATCGTGGGATATTTTTGCGCATCGAAAAAGCGCGGGCTGCGCAAATCGTTGTCGCGCATCTCCACACGCGTGTCCACGGAAGTTGTTTCGATCGTTGCCTCAAGGGAAGTCTTCGACGGATCAGCAGGGTCATACTTCGCCGAACCAGTCACCTTGGTGAACGCGCCCCGCACGGTCGATACGCCGAGATGCCGCACAGAAAACTGCGCAGCCGTGTGATTAGGGTCGATCTGCCATGTTCCGGCCTGGGCCGCGGCCGCGGTTGTCATGGCAAGGGCGATGATGATGCTCAAATGAAAACGAGACATACGGGTAATCTCTCCTGAGGGAACGATTGAGTCCAGAGATGCTAAATCGATTTGACCGGAATCGCTAATAAATCGTCAACCAGCCCCACTTCCTTTTGCAGGAATGGCTCGGCGTGGCTCACGCCGCCGAGCATACCGTAGAAACGCGCCATGGATTCAACGCGGGCACGAATCTCATCGTGGGCGGGAAAAAGGTCCTTGCCGGCCGCTTGATCGCTGAATTGCGATTTGTACGCGAGGATCGAGGCGAACTTTCCCTCGAACTGCTCGCCGATATCCACCACAAACGATGGCCGGATGTCGTAGTAGAGCGTGGCGTAAATGATCTTGAAGGGACGATGCGGAGCAAGCGAAGTAGCGCCGGCATCTTGCCGGCTGTCCTGAGGGCGCCCCGCCCTCCGTTCGCGCGAGGAATCAGAAGGCTGAGAGTTTTCGCCGATAGCTGATGGCAGTGAGCTGAGATCCAGTTTCGCAAGCCCCGCCAGGAAACAAGCCTCATATCCCAGCACCGAAGCCGTGTAATGATCGGGATGCCGCCCCTTCCAGTAAGGCAGAATGACCACGCGCGGCTTGGTCTCGCGAATGACAGCCGCAACTTTCAGCCTGTTCTCGTAAGTGTTCTCGACGCGGCCGTCGGGGATATCGAGGGCTCGCCTCCAACCAACGCCAAGAATCTTGGCTGCATCTGCGGCTTCGCGGGCACGATCGTCCGCCGAGCCTCGCGTCCCCATTTCTCCCCGAGTCAGATCGAGAATCCCCGTGCGCTGCCCGCGCTGTGCGGCCTTCAGCAGGGTACCTCCGCAAGTCTGTTCGACGTCGTCGCGATGAGCCGCAATGGCAAGAATGTCGAGAGGGCTGTTCAATGAGTTCGTAGACATTTCAATCCAGGTTGCCCTGCTCGATCACCACGTTCTCGCGTACGATCAGCCGGTGGGCTGCCATCTCCTTCAGCGTGGGAAGCACGCGGTTCACGTGCTCGTCGGTGTCGACAAAAATGATAATCACGGGCAGCTTGCCTCCGGCCTCGACCAGGTGCGCCGTCCCGACCTGCTGTCGCCCCAGAAATCCCGCCACGCAATGAATCGCAGTCGCCGCATAGGCGTTCTCTTTGCGCAGATACTTGAGGATCTCCATGTGGAGCGGCCGGTGATGCCACTGGTCCGCTTCGTTCAGATAGATCGTGACCTGGACTGCCATTGCGTTCGCCATTTTACAGCACCCTTGCCAGCGCCATACCAGCGAGCGCGCCGCCCAGGCAGAGCAGATTGTTGCCGAAGACGTTGGCCAGCATTAATCCCCACTGCCCTTGCTCGAAGAACGACATCGATTCAAATGCGTAGCTCGAAAACGTCGTAAACGAACCGCAGAATCCCACCACCACGAGCAGCCTCCAGCGCGGATCCAACAGCGCCCGCTCGGTGGTCCAGATCACGAAGAAGCCCACGATGAAGCTGCCGACAAGGTTGATGATGAGCGTACCGACAGGGAAGACCGGCCCAAATTCTCGGGCGGCGAGACGACTGAGGAAATATCGAGCGTTGGCGCCGACGATTGCAGCGATGGATATGGCGAGGAAATCTTTCACGATGGCGTCTCTCCTACAAAAATCATCTAGATTTTGTAGGAGTCATCAGCCAGCAGCAGGCGGTTATGGCGGACTCCATCGCCGTAGTAGCTTTTTACCACAGAAGGCAGCCAAGAGTACAAGTAACTTCGGTCAGAGGCCCGAGGTCAGATCGACTCTTCTACTTTTTTCGCTCTACCAGAAACCGCGCGAGCTCCTTCAAGGGTTCGGCCGATTCTCCGAAGCCTTCCAGTTCAGCGAATGCCTGGTTCACCAGAGCATCCGCACGGCCCAGCGATCCATCGATCCCAAACAGCGCCGGGTAAGTCGCTTTCTCTGACGCGGTGTCTTTGCCGGCGGTCTTTCCCAGTTGCTCCGATGTCTGCGTCACGTCGAGCACGTCGTCCACAATCTGAAAAGCCAAGCCAATCGCCAATCCGAAAGCGCGCAGCTTTGCCACCTGATTGTCTTTCGCGCCCGCGTAGAGGCCCCCGCTTACCAGGCTCGCCGTGATCAGCGCGGCTGTTTTTGAGCGATGTATATATTCGAGCATCTCCGCCGTTGGCGCGGCGTGTTCCGACTCGAGGTCTACAACCTGGCCACCGATCATGCCGTCGACTGTTCCCGTGCCGTGGGCGATCTCCTCGATAATGCGCACGCGTGCCTCGGCGGGACATTTCAGCCGCGCCAGCACTTCGTAGGCCTGCGTCTGCAAGGCATCTCCGGCGAGAATTGCGATCGCTTCGCCGAACGCTTTGTGACAAGTGGGCCGCCCGCGGCGCAGATCGTCATTGTCGAGCGCGGGCAGATCGTCATGAATCAGCGAATATGTGTGCAACATCTCGAGCGCCGCGCCCAGTTCTTCGATGCGCTCCGGCAGCGATCCGGCCACCATGCGTCCCGCTTCCATGCAGAGCACGGGCCGCAGACGCTTTCCGCCGGCAAATACACTGTGGCGCATCGCCTTATGGATCGATTCCGGATGCTGCGTCTCCAGAGGAATCAACCGGTCGAGCGCGGCATCCGTCAGCTGCCGTCCTTGTTCGAGAGTCTCCTTGAGCATGAAGCAGTGAGTATAACAAGGCGAGCCATGTGGGAACCGGTCTGGGAGTCGCGGGAGCGGCCCAGAGCCAGGAGAGAATACCGTGCAAAGAACTTGCAAAGAAAAAGGACGCCCGCAGGCGTCCTGGCTCACAGTATCGGGTCTACGCCGCAGCACCTTGCGACAGCGCCAGGTGTCGGAGGACGGAAGTCAGTACATTCGCCACGTCATCGGCAGGGCAGACGTCGCTGGCGCCAGCCGACAGCGCAGCCATCCACATCTCTTCATCGGGGATGCGGTGCGTGCAAACGATGGGTAGAGCAGGAAAGTCGCGATGCAGGCTTTCCACATCGGCCAGTACCCAGTGCTCGATGTTGAGCACCACGGCTTCCGGCCGGTTCCGGGTTACGTCCTCGCGCAATTCTTCGCGCGAGCGGGTTAGGTGCACTGAAAAATGAGGGCGGAGGCCCCCGGCCAGCGTTCTGGCCACGTTGGGATCCTTCTCTAGAACGACTACGCTTTGTGCCATAAATACCCCCGAATCTTCAACCGTCGTCAACGGCGGACGTCGACATTGGACTAGGGCTGCGGGGTGGCTCGAAAACCAACGCACCACAGACATCGTAAACTCTCAAATCGCGGACAGAAACCCGACGCCTTACCCGCGTGCAGGTGATTTTTCTGGCAGCGGTTCGAATGGTTCAGCCTGAAGCTTCCCGTTCTTCTTGAGCAGAATTTCAACTTTTCCTTCCGCCTGTTCCAATTCCTTCCGGCAGGAGGAAGAAAGCTGCATGCCCTCTTCAAACAGTGTCAGAGACTTTTCTAAAGGGACTTCTCCCTTTTCCAGTTCCTGAACAATTTTCTCGAGTCGCTGGAGGCACTCTTCAAACTTGGCCAACGGGGTTTCGCTCCGTGTCTATATTGTAATGCACCCAATTGCGAGACGTGTCCACTCTTTTCGATAGAAACGATCAATAAAAATGGACTCAGAAGTCCCAGAGCGGGACAGTTCTCCTAATGGCAAAACTGCAATATCGTTTTGCTTTGGAAGTGAACCGATTCAATGCTGGGTTTCTCCGACGGACCGGTTCCCTCGTCGACAACCAGGTTAGCCTAGCGCCTCCAGCACGTCCACCGCCGAGCTATATCGCCCCTGAGGCGCGCTGATCTGTGCGCCTTGCGCCATCTGCTTGGCGGCGATCAGCATTTCGCGCGCGATCGCCACGCCCTCCGCTCTGGCAAGTTCAGGAGTCTGCGCTCGCGCCATACGCTCCAGAATAGAGTCGGGAACCGACACCCTCAGTTCGTTCTTCATGAACTCGGCGTTCCGCACGCTTACGAGGGGCCATATCCCGGCCACGACAGGAATGCGGCAGTGTTCAATGCGCTTGAGGAAGTTTTCCAGCAGTCGCAGGTCGAACACCGGCTGGGTCACGGCATACTCTGCTCCGGCCTCGACTTTGTATTCGAATCGTCGAATTTCCTCATCCATGTCGCTGAGGCCCGGGTTTGCTCCCACTCCAATCACAAACCCCGTCCCGGTCCCGATGGGATTGCCGCCAAGATCAAGTCCCCGATTCAGGTTGCGCACGATATTGACCAGGCCGATCGCGTCCACATCGAACACGGCCGTCGCATCGGGATAGTTGCCCATCTTCGGAGGATCGCCGGTGATGCAGATCAGGTTCTTGATCCCAACCGCAGCTGCTCCGAGCAGGTCGCTCTGAATGCAGAGAACGTTACGGTCGCGGCAGGTGTAGTGCAGAATCGCGTCAATACCAACTTCACGCTGAATGAGCAGCGACAATGCCTGATTGCTCATGCGCGCTGACGCCCGTGGACTATCCGGGATGTTGACCGCGTCGACGCCAACGGATTTTAGAAACCGTGCTCCTTCGACCTCCTTGCGGACGTCGATGCCTTTGGGCGGGACGATCTCGACCATGGTGACGAACTCGCTGCGAGCCAGCCGGGAACCCAGCAGAGACCGATCTGCCAGCGGAACAACTGGTGCAGCAGATGGTGCCGCATGGCTGGCTGCCACTTGAGCCGCCACCGCTTTGCCTCGAGCCTCGCCCACGCGAAGAGCAGATTTCATGACGCGAATGTGCTCGGGAGTCGTCCCGCAGCATCCGCCGACCAGTCGCACGCCCGCTGCGACAAACTTGCGCGCATAACTGGCCATGTATTCCGGCGAGCACAGATAGATATTCCGGCCATCCACCGATCGTGGAATACCAGCGTTTGGTTGGGCCGCTAAGGGCAGGGAAGTCGCTGCCCGGACTTTCTCCATCGCATCCAGCATGGCGACCGGACCCACGCTGCAGTTGCAGCCAATGACGTCCGCCCCCCATTCCTCGAGCTTTGAAACAAAAGTCTGCGGATCGGAACCGTCCAGGCAGTTCCCGTCCTCATCGATCGTTACTTGCGCCACGAGCGGCAGGGATGGAGCGACATCCTTGGCGGCCAGCATTGCCTGGTGAATCTCTTCGAGGTAGCCGAACGTCTCGAGAATCAACAGATCGACCCCAGCCTCGGCCAGCGCCTCAATCTGCTGCCGAAAAGCCTCACGCGCTTCCTGGAACGATGTCTTGCCTAAAGGCTCGATTCTCGTGCCGAGCGGGCCAACCGATCCTGCCACCCATACATCGAAGCTTTTGGCAGCTTCGCGGGCCAGTCGGACGCCGGCATGATTGACGTCCCGGACCTTATCGGCCAAGCTGTGTCGTCCCAATCGGAAAGCATTAGCACCGAAAGTATTGGTTTCAATAATTTCGGCCCCGGCCTGCAGATAATCGTGGTGGATCCCACGAATCATGTCGGGCTGCGACAGATTCAGTTCATCGTACGACCGGTTGATGAAAATGCCGTTGGCATACAGCAGCGACCCCATGGCGCCATCGCACAACACGGGGGATTGTTTGATCCGGGCAAGAAAGTCAGCCGCCATATAGTTTCGAGAATACAGGATCAGCATCGATTCTTGCATCTCAACGGCTTTGTGAAGACAGAGATGAAAAACGCGGCCGCGTCGCAATGGAGGCCTGACAGCTCCACATGAGGACACGTTCCGGGTCTGTTATAATCCAGAATTTCGCAATTAAATCTCCCTTTTTCATGTCGTTAGGAGCTTGTCGTTTGACGAAACGCATCTTCGTTCTGGTGGTTGGGTTGTGGGCCAGTCTGAACTTCATTTCCTGTGGCGGAAGCAGCAAGCCGAAAGACCCGCCCAGCGGTCTGCCGAATCGTCTTCTGGCCTCGCAGGGCGTGACAGCGACCTTTTCGTTCGGCGGGTTGGTGATTCTCAACGGCTATAACGACACGATACCCAGCATTGCCCACATCCAAGCGGGGAGTTCTCCCGGCCTGATGGTAACTTCTCCCAGCCGGAACATTGCCGCGACCTTCGATGCCAGCAGCAGCAACGTCTATGCCGTCGATACCCACACCGAATCGGGCATTGGAAACGTGCGGATTCAAGGACCCACGTCCAGCATGGTGTTTCCGACGGCGGTGCCGATTGGGTACGTTGCGATTCCGACCGCCACGGTCGGCGGCTATTCTTTCGTGGGCGCTGTCGATATCATGAATTTCTCGGCCTCGCAGCTCACCACGATTGCCGTCACGAATGCGCAAACGGTGATTGCGAATGGCAATGGCGCCCAGCTTATCGTCTTCAGCAACGACTCGGATTCCGTCACCGTGCTCAATCCGAACAATGCGGTGCCCCCAGTCGATTTGAGTTGCTTATCGAATGCTCCGAACTCTGTCTGCACGATCGTCCCGGGCTTCGACCGCCCGGTCTACGGCATCGTGAACGGGAATACGGCGTACATTCTGAACTGCGGTCCGCAATGTGGCGGGAAACAGGCCAGCGTCATGCTGTTGGACCTGCCCAGTCTGACGATCACTGCCACCATCCCGTCGACGCCGCAACTTGGGGACTGCTCAACGGTTCGACTCTTTACGTTGCCGGTACGTCGCCCACCAACCATGCCTGTACCGGGCAGACCACCGCAGCCACGACCTGCGGGCGTCTCGACATTGTGGATCTGGGCTCGGCCAAGGTGACCGAAGCCGTCGTCATCACCGATGGCTACCACGACCGCATGGATATCACCACGAATGGCCAGGTCTTCATCGGATCGCACGATTGCACCAACATCGGCAATGTCAGCTTTCCGAGTGGCGAAGTCCGCGGCTGCTTGTCTATCTTACAGGACGCTTGACAATTCCGTGCTCATCCCGCCTGACAATGGCGACGTGACCGGCCTGCAGGGATTTACCACTCGCGATGTGGAGTATGTGGCGGAGGACGGACTATTGCGCGTCTACGACACCGACACAGATGTGCTGCTGATTAACGACTTCGTGCCTGAAGGAACGATCAATATCGTGGGCTACGTGGGCGACGTGAAGGCGATCGACTTCTTCTAGCCACGTGGTTTTATGTGCCCGGTTTCAACACCAACCGGTGCGTCTTCGACGCCTCGACCGCCTTGGCGGTGAAGGGAACAGTAAACGTAGTTCCCTCGTACCAAGCCTTCCACTGGTCCATGTAGTAAGGGCTCAGGAAATTTCCGCCTTGCCCCGTCACGACGTTGAGCGTCGACTGGTCCAGATCGGCTAGATTCGCGGTGAAGCGCTCCGACGGTCCATGATGCCGCGTCACCGCTTTCACCGTGTATCCGCTGCCGGACTGTTCCTGCACTCCGGGACCGGACCACCGCCGTAGGATCGGAATCTTTCCCAGGATCGGATGCTGGATCTCAACCGCGTTGAACGCGCCCCAGCGCCACGACGCCAGATCCTGCGGCGCTTCGGAATGGCTGACCGCAGCCTCAACCGCCGCCGTCAACAGTTCGTCATAATTCGGATATTTGTCAGGCAGCCACCGCTTCGGCCGATGGAGCAGGATGTTCTCCATCCACACCGACCGCTGCAGCCACGAATAAGTCCTCCAATCGACGGCGTTTTTCTCGGTTTCGAGATAGAGTTCGGAATCGGCGTCCTTACGAGATTCCGAGGGAGCCACGCCCAACCTTGGCTCGAGAAGCAGGCGGCGCAGTTCGCCGATGGCATTTTCTGCAATGGTCGGTGCTGCTGACGTAGCCAGCATCCGGCCGTCCCAGCTGCGCATAAGATCCGCGGCTTGCTTAGCCCGCGCTGACGGCTTGGAAGCATGATCTACGGCATAAACCAGACGCTCCGCAGCAAACAGAATTGCTTCCGATTGAATATCGGTTTGCAGCGCAAGCATATCCGCCGCCGAAAATTGCCGCCCTGATTCCAGTACACGGATAAATGCGCGCCGTACGCCACGGAGCTTCCCACTCCATGCTGATTGAATTGGGATAGCCGTCGGGCGTGATTCGTCCGTTGGCCGTGCCGATAATTCCAGACGGCGGATTGTAGATGCTGGGAAGCTTTTCAAACGGAATGTATGAGACCCATTCGTGGGCATTATCGGCGCCACTCACCGGAAGGCTGCCGTCTCCCGCCGCGCGAATCGGGACCTTTCCCGTCGCGTGATATCCAATGTTTCCATCCACATCGGCGTACACGACATTTTGCCCGGGGGCATCCAGGTTTGAGAATGCTCGTTCGAACTCTTCCCAGTTCTGGGCTGCATTCACGTCAAAGAAGGGGATGTGCAGTCCGTCATAGAGTGTCCAGCGCAGCGCCAGAGGGCGAGTCTCACCAGGAACGAGTTCCGTGATGATGGGCCCGTGCCGCGTGATCTTCACATCCACGTTCACGTCCGGTTTTCCCTTAACGTGAATCACTTCGGTGCGATGATCCGGCTGCACCCACCCGGTCGGAGTCTGGTATGCGCCCTGCGAGTTGAAATTCTCGATGAACACGTCGGTCACGGTCGGGCCGACATTGGTGAATCCCCAGGCAATCCGCTGATTATGCCCCACGATGACGTAAGGCATGCCCGGCAAAGTCACACCCGCGACATCGATCGCCCCCGAACGTAGATGCGCCTCATACCACAGGTTCGGCATCTGATGGCCGAGATGCATATCGTTAGAGAGCAGTGGCTTGCCGGTCACCGTATGCGCCCCCGAAACAACCCAGTCGTTCGAACCATTGACCGGCGGTCCTTCCGCAGGTAAGTCCTCGTGACTTGCTTTTGGGTGGCGCAGCGCCTCAAGCGCTGCAATCGAGCTCCTCTCCTCTTGAAGGGCTTTAGCCCCAGAGGTCGCCGCCGACACGCCTTCTGGCGCGGTTGAAGAAAACTTCTGTGTTACCGAGTTGTCGGGAGAATCGTCATCGTCATCGTCGTCAGGGTCGCCTGCGTTTTCCGGCTCCGTCAGATCCTCCCGCATCACCGTCGGGGGTCGGTCGTGCCACGACCGATTCACATAGAGATCTGCCGCCAGCTCCGGCCCTAACTTAGCGAGGATCTTCTCGCGATCCAGCGCCTCGTAAAAATAGTGGTAGTTCAGATCCTTCACCATTGAGTTGGCGATGACCGCCGAATCCTCCATCAGCCAAGGCTTCGGCGCGTAATGGAGGATCCGAAACTCAATCGGCAGGTGGTTACCACGGGCCGCGATATAGGCATTCACACCGCGCGCATAAGACTCGAAGAAGCTGCGATCGCGCGGGGTCGCCATCTCCAAAGTCTTTTTCGCGACCGCCCGCAGGCCAAGAATCTTCTGTTCGCGGTCCAGTTTGAGCAGTCCTTCCCCCAGAATCTCTGCAAGCTCACCGCCGCCATAGCGGCGCATCACATCCATTTGCCAAAGCCGGTCCTGCGCCGTGACATACCCCTGCGCGAAGAAAAGATCGTTGAGGTTCGCCGCCGCGATCGTCGGTACACCGTGAGTGTCACGGGTTACGGTGACCGATGCCGAGAGCCCGCCGATCTGCAACTGCCCGTCCAGTTGGGGAAGAGCAGAGTGGGCGACGTAATAGGCATACCCCAACGAGCCTGCCAGAATGGCAGACACGGCGAGCAGTAGCCACAGCGCGATGTGGGAAACAGTGGATCGGCGCGACTTGGGTGGGCTGATGTCTGCCAGAGTGCTCATGAGGAATCTCAGATTCTATTCCAGCGATTGTATTCCACGACCGAGGCGGGGCCCGAAGCTGAAAATGAATTTCATTTTCAAGATGCCCGGATGATATCCTGAACCTGTCATCCTGACCTCGCTGCACCGGACTCCGTTCCACCGCCATGCTCCAGAAGCGCATCGATGATCAACCCACCATCTCCCGCCAGATGGTCCGCGAGGCCCAGGAGATCCTTCACAAGCACTTGAAGGACGTCGGTCTCAAGCAAACCGCCCAGCGCGACACGATCCTGCGCACCTTCCTCGAAACCCGCGATCATCTGTCGACCGACGAGCTGCACCGGTTGGTCCAGAAAAAAGATGCCCGCATCGGCTACACCACCGTCTACCGCACTCTGAAGCTGCTGGCGGAGTGTGGCCTGGCCAGTGAGGTTGCCTTCCACGACGGCATTGCCCGCTACGAACACCAGTACAACCGCCGCAGCCATCACCACATGGTCTGCACGGATTGCGGAAGCTCGGTCGAGTTTTTTTCGCAGGAAGTTGGCCAGCTCGAGCAGGAGATTGGCCGCAAGTATCACTACCTGACGACCCGCCATACCTTTCAGATCTACGGAGTCTGCGAGGACTGCCGCAAGAAGAATCACGCACCGCGCCCGCTCTGAGATCGACCCCGCCGTTTGCGGCCGGTCCGGCGTTTTGATATGGTGCCCCACAGTGGATCAAACGAGCGCTCCCGTGATGCCGTGTCCGCACTGCGCTGCCCAAATGCCGGAGACGGCCGGTTTTTGTCCCGGTTGCGGTCTGCCGATTCAAGCCGAACCCCGCGCTCAGGGGAGGGTTGGTGCACTGCCTGTGGCTCTTGCCGGAGTGCTAGCCTACTTCACCTTCATCCCGGCCATTGTCTTCCTGGTTCTTGAGCCATATAACAAGAGCCGCTTTCTTCGCTTCCATTCCGTTCAGTGCCTCTTGCTATGGGGTGCCGCGACGCTGGTCGGCATTGCACTGAAGCTCGCCAGCGTTGTGCTCTTCATCATTCCGGTGCTGGGGCCGCTGCTGGTGTACTTGGTCAGCGGAGTGGTCGCGCTCGCGGTCGCGGTGATATGGCTGGTCTTGGTGGTGAAGGCTTTTCAGGGAGAGATGTTCCGATTGCCGCTGCTCGGCGATTTTGCCGCCCAGTATGCTGCCTCGACCTAGCCGCGGCCACCGACTCCACAACATAGCAGATTGCATTCCGGCGCTATCTCTGATACGTTGCCGCCGACGCCGCTTGGGGCGCGCTCTGCGTTACTGAGTGTGACTCGAACGGGGCGGCGAGGAGGGTATTTCCCATGGCTTTTTGCAATATGTGCGGCGCCCAGATCGCCGACGGAACCACTACGTGTCCAGCCTGCGCAGGCCGGGCCGCGACCGCACCCGCTTCTACGACTGCCTCCACCGCGGGCATGGCCGACAATGTCGCAGGAATGTTGGCCTATGTCACGATCATCCCAGCGATCATCTTCCTGGTGGTCGAGCCCTTCAACAAGAACCGCTTCGTACGGTTTCATGCGTTCCAATGCTTATTTTTCGCCGTGGCATGGACCGTCCTCTGGATCGCGCTCAGCATTGTTGCCCACATTCCGATCCTGGGTTGGCTGACCGTCCTCATCTGGCCGCTGGTTGGTCTCGCAGGCCTGATCATCTGGGTCATTCTTCTCCTCAAGGCCAATCAGGGCCAGATGTACAAACTGCCCATGATCGGCGATATGGCCGAGAAGCAAGCGAACGCGATGTAGTGCGGTTGCCCTTCGCTGATCCGTTCCTTGTCATCTCGATCCTGACCTAAGCATTGTCATCCCGACCGAAGCCTCCCATTCCCGCAAGGAATGGGAGGCGCAGTGGAGGGACCTGTTGCTTCATGGTTCGGCCGCCCACTCCCGCCCTTGACTTTCTTCCTGTAAGCTGTCAATCCTATTAGCTTTTACCCACGTCCCGATTCCACGCTGGCCGCGTGATCTTCGGACGGAGGGAATCTGTTGTGTGATTGGGGAATTCATTGCGAGTTCGGGTCTTTTATCACGACAAATGCTTTGACGGAGCCTCCTCCGCCGCGTTGTTCTCCCGCTTTTACCGCGAGCGCATACGCGGCGACGCCGAATTCGTATTCACCGGCCTGGTACACCGCGCCGGAGCGCTGTTCGACGAGAAGGAATTTGACGGCGAAGAGAACGCCATCGTCGACTTCAAGTATTCCAGTTCGCCGAAAATTACATGGTGGTTCGACCACCACGAGAGCGCTTTTCTCTCACCCGCCGATGCCGAACACTTCGAGCAGGACCAAAGCAACCGCAAGTTCTACGATCCCGATTTCAAATCCTGCACCAGTTTCATCGCCATGATCGCGCAGCAGCGCTTCGGCTTCGACCCCTCGCCCGTCGCAGACCTGGTTCATTGGACGGACATCATCGATGGCGCTCTTTATCCCGATGCGAAGACTGCCGTCGAGATGAAGGCGCCCGCGATGAAGCTGACCATGGTCATTGAATCCGCGCCCGATCATGGCTTCGTCCCTAACCTGATTCCGCTGCTGGCCACGAAATCCTTGGCGGAGATTCTCGAAGAACCCTTCGTCGCTCCGCTGCTTCCGCCGCTGCTCAAGCGCCATGAGTTGTCGATCGGGATCCTCAAGGAGCGCACGGAATGCAAAGATGCCACGATCTTCTTTGACGTCACCGATCATGATCTCGAGGGTTACAACAAGTTCATCCCCTACTACTTGCACCCGGAGTCGGTGTATAGCGTCGGACTCAGCAAGAGTAGTTTTCGAGTAAAGGTTTCCGTGGGATCGAATCCCTGGGCTCCGCAAGAGCCGGAAGTGAATCTCGCCCGGATATGCGAGCGTTACGGCGGTGGCGGCCACGCCCGGGTCGGAGCCATCTCATTTAATGTGGACCAGCACGCCGCAGCGATCAAAGCGTCCCAGGAAATCGTCGCGGAATTGCGAGCGGCAATTCGCAAAAAGAGCTAAGAAGAGTAGCGCCGGCATCCCTTCGACTTCGCTCAGGGCAGGCTCTGCCGGCTGTCGTGGCGGGGTCTCGCCGCCACAGCCGAGAGCGAGACGATGAGTTTCGGAGAACGAAGACTTCATGACCATCTTCGCTCG
Source organism: uncultured Acidobacteriaceae bacterium (assembly GCA_963844525.1). GTDB lineage: Bacteria > Acidobacteriota > Terriglobia > Terriglobales > Acidobacteriaceae > Sulfotelmatobacter. The sequence continues at coordinate 342,550 of CAWJOM010000005.1, forward strand.
ACTTGAGCAATGGAAGTCGGAGAGCAAAATATCGCCGGAACAGCACGCCTATTTGACCGGCCTGTGCCGCGGAGAACCTTTCTCCCTGTTTCTCGAGTTGAACGTTCTGCTCTACGCCGGTGTACTCGCGTTCGTGGCCGGGCTCGGGTGGACCGTCAGCACATGGTCGCAGCAACTCGGTGACGTCGTTGTCCTGACCGTTCTTTCCGTAATCCTGGCCGCCTGTTTCTGGTACTGTTTTTCGCACGCACCCGCCTGGTCGCCCGCCGAAACGCCCGCCCCGAGTCCCATGTTCGACTATGTGCTTTACCTTGGCAGCCTCGTCTGGTCGATAGAAATCGGTTATGTCGAGAACCGTTTCCACGTGCTCGGGGAATGGGATCTATATCTCCTGGCGAGCGCCGCCCTCTTCTTTTTTCTCGCTTATCGTTTCGACAATCGTTTCGTGCTGTCGCTCGCTCTGTCGTCACTTGCGGGATGGTTCGGACTCACCATCTCACACTGGTCGGCCCATCAGGACGCGACGTATCGCGAGTATGCCATTCTTTATTGCCTGCTGGTTGGCGTCGGCGGAGCGATTCTTCAGCGCCGTGGCCTGAAGCCGCATTTCCTAGGTACCTATCTGAATATCGTTGCCAACGTTTTGTTTTGGGCAGTGCTCTCCGGCGTGTTCAATCGGGATGGCTACGGTCTATGGTTCCTCGGTCTGCTTGTCGCTTGTGGCGCATCGCTAGCGTGGGGCCTGGTGCGACGAAACTTTGCCTTCGTTGCGTATGCTGCCGTCTATGGGTACATCGGTGTGAGCTCGATGTTCCTCCGCGGCGTCAATGACGAAACCGCTGTCTTCAGCTACTTCGTGATCACCGGAGTCGCGATGCTCGTGGGGTTAGTGCTGATCGGACGCCGCTTCGGGAGGGAAGTGTGAGACTCTACATTCCGTCGAGCGAAGAGACGCTGCGCGCCCGCAAGCTGCTCAGGGATTGGGCAGGCGAGGGTCTCCTCACCAAAATGCAGCGCGAAGTTCTGGATCAGGAAACAGTTCCCGATCTTCGCACCACTAACATTTATTTGCGGGTAGTCTTATTCTTCTTCACCCTGATCATTGTGGGCGCCGGCGCCGGCCTCTTCTTCGCGGTTTTTCTCCCGCATGCCGAGGTGCAAACTGTCGGGATCTTCTTTCTGATCTTCGCTGGGGTCTGCTACGCGGCCGCTGAAGTTGCTGTTTCTCAAGCCCGGCTCTATCGCTACGGTGTTGAGGAGGCGCTCGCGGTTTGCTCAGTGGGTTTTCTCTGCGGAGGGATGCTGGCGGCTCTTTTCCTCGGCAGCTCTTATTCCCTGAAGCGGGACGTCGCCCAGTGCGTCGTTCCCCTCGCGGGCGCCCTCTTTTCGCTTTGGATATGGCTTCGCTTCGGATTTTCCTACGCATTTCTCGCGGCGATGATCTTCGCCGTATTTCTGCCAGGCTACTGGACCGCGTCGCACTCGGCGCAGCACATGATCGTCGCTGCGTTCTATGCAGCCGGGCTGGCGGGTGTAGCGACAGTACGCTCCCGCCACCGGTCCGACTATCTCGACGAAGGTTATTCGCTGGTCGAAGCGTTGCTCTGGATTGGCATCTACCTGGCCATCAATCTCCAACTCTCATCGTTGAGCCTGCTTGATCACTGGTGGGGCGGCTTTCGTGTCACCTCGGAATTCGCAAGACCGTTCTATTGGACAACCTGGGTTCTGATCTGGTGCCTGCCGCCCGTCATGCTAGTGCGTGGCGTGCGCCGAAAGGATCGCTCTGTCATCACGGCCGGCGTGATCGCAGCCGTTCTCACGTTCGTCTCCAATAAGCCTTACCTCGGCTGGCCGCGGCATACCTGGGACCCGATGCTTCTGGGCATCCTGTTGACCGGCGTCGCAGTCTTCGTCCGGCGCTGGCTTGCAGGCGGCGCGGGCGGAGTTCGTCACGGCTTTACTGCCGCGCGCCTATCGGGACAGGACAAAGAATGGATGAGCATCGGCTCGACCGCACTAGGCCTGCTAACGCCCAGTTCAATCACGCCAGCCCCGCAAGCCACCAGCCCAGACTTCCGCTTCGGTGGAGGTCATTCAGGAGGCGGAGGCGCCTCCAGCAATTTTTGACGGACTCGGGGATTACCGCTAGCTGCTACTGCACCGGCGTCCCGCTCGCCATACACGTAGCTGGATTCCCGTCGCCCGACGATCGAAGCACTCCCGAGTGATCCGCACAGTAAGCCTTGCGCCCGTAGCTATTTCCATTCGGCGTAGCGGTGAGATGAAAGCTAGTCGCCGGTGTGCCGCTGCATCCGGAGAGCGCAAACACAAATCCGTACCGCTTCCCGCTCGCCAGCCCGCTATTGATCAGCATGGCCTGGTGCTCGTTAGGCTCGCCGCCGCCGAAGCCATCCAGATCAGACAGTGTGCAAGTGAACCCCACATTCGGATAGCTCCTGGCATACGTCACCTCGGCGGTGAGGATACTTCGCATCGCCGCGATCACCATCGCATCAGCGCCGCCGAACTGCGCGGAAGCCTCACCACGGGGAGTGAACGTGCCTGTCGCCTTAGCAGCGCCAATTTGTGGGGTCATCTTTTCGGTAATCGTCTTCAAGAAGTCCGGATCCGCCAATGGAATGTGCAGCGTGATGGAGATCTCGTGCAACGTCCAGACCTGCGACTCCTGCTTCATCGAGAATGTTATGTGAGGCATGAACGGACCCTTCTGCGCCGTCTCGTCCTTGTACACCTGAAACGAGACCTCAATGTCATCCTCATCTCCGCGCAGTGCGTCGCTTTCCGCTGTGACTTCCACCTTCTGCCCGCTCTTGGAGTTCTCACTCGAGAGCAGGATCGACCCGGTCTCGAACGTCTGCACCGTTTGCCCCTGCGTTTGGAGTTGGCTCATCAGAAGGGAATACTGCTCCAGCGATTTCAGTGCTCCAGATTTCTCCAAAGCGGCCCGGGTCGCTGCGGGCAGATGCTTGACCAGCGTTCCCGGGGTCTTGCTGAAAAACATTTCCAGAAGTGCCTGGCGCGCAGTTTGTGGAACCGCCGGTTGTGCCGTTTCCTGAGCGGCCGCGCTTACTTGCGCTGGTAAACTACCGGCCCCAAACATCACAAGCACAAGACACAGAGCGAGTCTTCGCATGGATCGTCTCCCTCTCAGATCCTTGCACTCTTCCCGCATGGTCTCCAGTTACCGAGGTAAGAACCACACAGGCAATGCGGCGTTGGAAGGGACGCGCTGTATGTGCGATCCGGACCGTGATACCCTGCCTTTGAGTAAACGCCCGCATAATGCGCCAGCCCGGATCCAAGCCAGACCCTCACCTCCGTCAACGGCGCGTGCTCCGAGCCGTAGCCCTGTTCGAGTTTTTTAAGGGTATTTTTGTGGTGGTGATGGGAATCTGCGCCCTCGCCCTTGTGCACAAGGATGTCTGGCTCTACGCGGAAAGTCTTCTGGCCCTGCTTCACATCAGCACCGATCGGCGTTCCGCTCAACTGTTTCTCGACTTTGCGGACAGCGTGACTGATGCCCGGCTCTGGGCCGCAGCGCGCATCGCTTTTGCCTATGCCGCGCTACGCTTCACCGAAGGCTATGGCTTGTGGAGGGGACGCACCTGGGCCGAATGGGTAGCCTTGGTTTCCGGCGCCCTTCTGTTGCCGCTTGAGATCCGCGAACTCATGCGCGGGTTGAGCGCCTTTCGCGCCGTCTTGTTGCTCGGAAACCTGGCTGTGGTTCTCTACATGCTCTACGTCATCCGCACCAACCGCCGCGAGCGGCACAACGCCGCCGCCATGCGCCCAGCCCCCTGAAACCCACACTGGAAGCCGGGATTGGAGCCTAACGACTCTGGTATTCGCGAGGGCCGCTGGTCCATAATCGGGTCTGGAAAAACAACGGCATTCCGGAGGTCTCTATGCGTCTCTCAGTTTCTTTGGGTATCTTGCTCATCCTGGCCGGACTCAGCGCAGCTGCTCAGGAGACGAACTTTTCTGTGGGTCCCCAATATCTGATAACCTCCGGTTCTACCCAATTCGCGCAGCCTATCGCCACGCCCTCGATATCGTTGGAGGCGCCTCTGCCCGGAATTCCAGGCCTGCCTCAAGTCGGACCGTCGGTTGAAAATGAATCCTTCGTTGCCAATCCCGAGCTCCGACGTCAGGCCGATCTATTTCCGGTTTACTACGGCTACCGGCCGATCAGCATTGTGGAGATCAGTTCAGCCGAACCGGTCGGGGAGCTACCTGCAAGTCTCACCGACAGCGGCGTGACCGGGATGACAGATGCGCAGTCCCTGCGCGCGCGCGGCTACGGAGCGCCCCTCGGCGATACCGCCTCGTTCTGGAAATATCACAAGCCCCATGCCCAACGCGTTTTTACCAACGCCGATGTCGCGCGCCTGCATCCCAACTAATGTGAAGTCCGCTCGACGCATCCTAGGGTTCTACACGCCCGGTCTCCGCGTGGTAGCCTGAACGCATCTCACTTTCGCGCGGGGGTTCATGTCAGACGTCAATCCGTCTCATCTCGATCTGCAGGCGACGGCAAAAGAGGTTATGCAGCGCCATGGTTTCAATCCTGATTTTCCTCCCCAAGTTTCGCTGCAGCTTGCGGACCTGAAGGCTCATCCGCCACAAATCGAATCCACCAGTGATATTCGCGACCTGCGCAGTCTGCTCTGGTCTTCAATTGACAATGACACGTCGCGTGACCTCGATCAAATCGAAGTCACTGAACGTGTTTCGAATGGCGACGTTAAGGTCATGATCGGTATCGCCGACGTAGATGCGTTTGTCCCCAAACAAACCCCGATCGACCAGCATGCAGCCAAGGAAACCACAACCGTCTACGCGGGAATCCGCAATTTCCCCATGCTCCCCGAAGAGCTTTCCACCGGCAAAACATCGCTGCTTGAAAATCAGGATTGCCTCAGTGTGGTCATCGAATTCGTGGTTGATCCCGCGGGCATGGTGAAGTCGCCCAGCCTTTATCGCGCAGTCGTCCGCAACAAGGCCCAACTGCAGTACAACTCCGTCGGTGCATGGCTGGAAGGGAAGTCTCCCGCGCCGCCGAAGGTGGCGGCTTCCGCCGATTTGCAGGCGCAGCTGAAACTGCAAGATGAAGTTGCGCAGAAGCTAAGGGGCCAGCGCGTCCACAACGGCGCGCTCAACTTGCAGACCGACGAGGTTCTTCCTCTCGTTCTCAACGATCAAGTTGTGGACGTCGTGAAGCAGCAGAAGAACCACGCAACCGACTTGATCGAAGACTTTATGGTCGCTGCCAACGGCGTGGTTGCTCGCTTCCTCGAAAATGTCTCGTCTCTGCGACGCATCGTGCGCACGCCCAAGCGCTGGGATCGCATCGTTCAGCTGGCCGCGAGCAAAGGGGAGAAGCTCCCCCCGCAGCCGGATTCCAAGGCGCTGAACGATGTGCTGTTACGCCGCAAGGCCGCCGATCCCGATCACTTTGCCGACGTGTCATTGGCCGTAATCAAACTGCTCGGCCCCGGAGAATATGTCGTGGAACGCGCGGGCGAGACCGCTCCCGGACACTTTGGCCTCGCGGTTCAGGACTACACTCACTCCACGGCGCCCAACCGCCGCTTTGCCGACGTCGTCACTCAACGCCTGATCAAGGCATCACTCGCTCGCCAGAAGAATCCTTACTCCGATGATGAACTGACCGCCATCGCCGCCAACTGCACCCAGAAGGAAGACGCTGCCAAGAAGGTCGAGCGTGAAATGTCCAAACGCCTTGCGGCGGTGGCGATGCAGCACCGGATCGGCGAGGTGTTCGATGCCATCGTCACCGGCGTAACCGAGAGTGGAACCTTCGTTCGTGTTTTGCAGCCCCACGTCGACGGGCTCCTCGCCCAGGGGCAGCAGGGCCTCGACGTCGGAGACCGGCTTCGCGCCAAACTGATCCGCACCGATGTGCGACAGGGCTACATCGACTTCGCCCGCGCATAATCTTGGACGAATCACCTCTTCCGCCATGCTGACGGGCATCGCACCACACCAGCCAATACCCGCCGCGAACGCGACGGGCTAAACTTTCAACAGAACTTTGTGCGGAAAGTTGTGGGGCGTTTTTTGGCCAAATGGCAACAAGTCGTCTGTTGGCCCATGATCGCAATTCTGCCGGTGTCCCTGGCCGCACAGCAACCCGCCGCTGCGATCTTGCGCAGCAACGGCGTGGGTGTGCTGGTCAATCGCAATCCCGCTCGCGGCTCCGCCGCTCTGTTCCCTAACGACCTCGTCGAGACTCAGAAGACAGCAATTGCCCGCATTGAATCGGGCGGATCCACGGCTGATGTCAGTCCCGAGACGATGGTGCAGTTTGAGGGCAGTGAACTGGTTCTTGACCACGGTAGCCTTTCGGTGAACACTTCCCGCGGATTGAGAGTCCGCGTGGGATGCGTGACGGTTACGCCAGTGCACGATGCGGAATGGACGCACTACGACGTCATTGACCGCGATGGCAAGGTCAGCGTGTCATCTCTCAAGAACGATACGTATATCGAAGGGAAGTCGAGCAATTTCCAGAAGGCCAAGGAGTCCGCGCAAGCGAATCGCGTCATTGTGCGCGAAAGCGAGAAGAAGTCGCGTGAAGAAAAGTGTGGTGCTGGCTCCGTCAAATCGGGCGTCGACGGTTCGGGCGGCATCTTGAACTCGCCTTGGGCCACCGGCTTGGGCGCGGCGGGCGTCGCCACAATTATGTGTTTTGCCCTTTGCCAGAACAGCGATCCGATGAGTCCAACGAGGCCGTAGCCGCTGGCCGGTGTGTCAAACTGTCGGGGCATGCTCGCAGCTATTCGGTGACTACAGCCTTCACCAGGTTTCTCGGATGGTCCACGTCATACCCCTTGTTGACCGCGACGTGATAGGCGAACAGCTGTAGCGGGATCACTTCCACGATCGGCAACAGCAACTCCGGAGCGGCGGGAACGTAGAACACGTGCTCCGCGATGTCAGCGACTTCCTTGTCGCCTTCGGTGGCAACCGTGACCAACGGTCCGCGGCGCGACCGCACTTCCTTCATGACCTCGAGCGTGCGTCTGTAGCGCAAAACAGAATCGGGATCATGGTGGTCGCAAGTGGCTATAACCACCACAGGAAGTTTGTCATCGACGAGCGCATTGGGGCCGTGCTTGAGTTCGCCTGCGGGATATCCTTCCGCATGCGCGTAAGAAATTTCCTTGAGCTTGAGCGCGCCTTCGCGGGCGATCGCGTAATGGACGCCGCGGCCGAGATAGAGGAACTTCTCCGCCTTGAAGTGTACGTCGCCAAACTCTTGGGCCAACGTGTCCCAGGTTCCGAGGTTGCGTTCGATTGCCTCGGGAAGCCGGTTCAGGCGCTGCAGATAGGATCGCGTTACCTCCGAGGTCATGCGCCCGCGCTTGCGCGCGAGGAACAGCGCCATCAGATAGAGGATTGTGAGTTGCGTAGTGAAACTCTTTGTCGCTGGAATCGATAGTTCCGGGCCAGCCCCTGAAATCAGCGCCGCGCCTGCCTCCCGCACAATCGTTGTATCGGGGACATTAGAGATCGCGATGGTCTTCACGCCGCGAGTCAGGGCCTCGCGTTGCGCCGCGATCGTGTCGGCGGTCTCGCCCGACTGCGTAATGACCATCACAATGGGATCGACTGCGGCATGGGTCGAGCGATAGCAGTATTCGCTAGCGTACTCCACGTCGACGGCCACGCCTGACAGATCTTCGATCATAATTTCGCCGGCCAGTCCTGCGTGCCGGCTCGATCCGCTGGCGGCAATGATTAACTTCTCGAACCTCAGCAGCGCGCTTTCGATGGCGTCGAGTTCGCCTGGAAAGATGATGTCGTTCTTCAGGTGCTTCGCGACTGTCTTCGCAATGGCCGTGGGCTGTTCGTAGATCTCCCGCAGCATGGCGTGGGAATACTTCTGGTTCGTGTTTTGCTTTTCTCTTTTCGTAGGAGTCATGAGAACCGGGGCTGAGACTAAATCATTCTACCTTAGTAGCGCCGCGGTCCCGGCCCGGCCGTCGCGGGACCCCGCCCTGAGCCTGCCGAAGAGGCATCGCACGCGCGCACTCCCAAGCCAATATGCGCCGTCGCGACGCGAACTGAATGGTAGCACCGGCATCTTGCCGGCTGTCGCGGGGGCGTCTCGCCCGCGCATCCCGCGGAGCTAATACACGCCGGCCGGACGCCAGAGCTACCTTGCGCCCTCGAAATGCGCTTCGATCTCCTCGAGCGTCTTGCCCTTGGTTTCCGGTAAAAACCACGTCGCCGTGACGAAGTAGATCACCGTGCAGGCCGCGAATCCGAAGAACATGGTCGAATATCCATACTTCCCCACCGTGGGAAGGAAGACCGCCGCAATGGCCGTCGAGACTGCCTGGTTCAGTAACAGTGCGATGCTCATGCCGTTGGAGCGAATGCGAGTCGGCATCAGTTCTGAAAGAGCCAGCCACACGCATACTCCTGGCCCGATGGCAAAGAACGCCATGAAGACAAACAGGGTGACCGCAACCAACCATCCGTTGCTGGCCGATGGGACGGGAGTGATGAGTGCGTTCTCGATCTTCAACGGCGCCGCACGAGAAGCATCGAAATTGCCAAACGGGTTCGAGAAGAATGCGACAACCTTGTTGGCGGGAACGCAGTCGTTGCGACTGATTTCGATTGGCTTGGCTGCAGGATCGTCGGATCGCACCGCCGGACTCGCTCCCCGGAAGTCCCCGCAGGAGTAAATGACGACCAGTGACGTTGCCTGTCCCGCTTCCTGATTGCCGCCGGCCAGTTGCTTCGCCGATTCGGAGTCATAGTGCAAAACCAGCTTCTGGTCAGGAGTGATCATCGACTGGACCGAACTCCTTGCATCGATACGCAGCTTTTCCGTGCGAAGGAAGATGGTCGCGGTACAAATGAGCGAAACAATGATTCCTGCCGTGCCTATCCCGAGCAAAAACTTGCGGCCCTTGCGATCAACCAGCGCCACACCTAAGGCGGTCACGAAAAAATTCACGAACGTGAATATGACGTATCCCAAGTGAGCATAAAAATCCGAAAGCCCGCTTTGCAATAAAATGTTGGCGTTATAGGCGATGATCGAGTTAATGCCCGTGGCCTGATTGCAGGCGAGAATGATGCAGGCGAGCACAAATGGAATGACGTACTTGCGCCGCAACAGTGAGTCCGCTGCCTTGGTGCCGCCCGCAGGCTTTGCTTTTTCCGCAAGAATTACATCTTCCATTTCCTTGAGTTCGAGATCCGCTTGCTCCGTCGTGCGGGAACGCAGGAGCGAAGTATAGGCAGCGTCTTTCTTTCCACGGCGGAATAGCCAGCGCGGCGACTCCCCCAGCATGAGACTGCCGATCACAAACAGGATCCCAGGAGGTAAGGAAACCCAGAAGATACCGCGCCACGCCGAGTCTTTAAAGCTGTACGCCGCCTGCAGGTCGCCGGTCTTCACAATTTGAGCCAGGCGGAGACTGAAGAAGAAGCCGACCAAGGCCGCGATTGCAATGCCCAGCGTTAAGAGCCACTGAAAGATGCCCGTGCCTTTTCCCCGGCTTGAGGCCGTCAGGCATTCTGCCAGATAAAGGGGAACGACTACCCCGATGAATCCGGCGCTGACGCCCTGCAACAGCCTGCCGAAAACCAACGGCCCGTAACCATGCGCTAGCGCGATCATTGGAATGCTGATCACGAACATGACGCCGCTCAGCGCCATCAGAGATTTGCGGCCCATCCAGTCAGCCAGCAGTCCGGCAAACAGGGTGGAGATCACGCTCCCCAGCAACACCGCGGCTACCACAATGGAAAGCTGACTGGCGTTAAGCCCTGAGGTGGCCTCGAGGTACGGCAGTGCGCCGGCGATGATGCCTACGTCGACACCATAAAGCAGGCCGCCGAGGCCAGACACAATCAGGAGAAATCGGTTATAGAAAATCCTCTTGTCGCTAAGCGGAGGTCCTGCGATGGCAGCTGTCATAGGGTTGTTTGTGCCGAGCTGTCTACATTACATCAAGAAGCGCTGAAAGCCGATAGCGATTGCGGTGTTCCAAGACTTGTCCGGATGCGCTCCATCGGGTGCGCCTCGGACTATGCATGTTTTTCCAGCGGCAATGTGAATGAAAATACAGAGCCGCTGCCCAGCTGGCTGACCACTCCAATCGTGCCCCCGTGGGCTTCCACAATAACCTTGGCAATCGCCAGGCCCATGCCGGTGCCAGGAGCACTGTATCGCTGGTGTTGGCCGCGGTAGAACTTTTCGAAGATGAGCGACTGCTCAAACGAATCGATGCCCGGACCGCGGTCCGCAACGCTGGTGACGAGCGAATCATCCTTCACTTCGCTGGTGATCTTGATAGGCGCTCCCGGGTCGGAATACTTGCCAGCGTTTTCCAGCAAGTGCATCAGGACTTCGCGAATACGCTGCACATCCATACGCACTCTCGGAAGATCAGGCGGCACCATGGCCTCGACGGGATGTTTTTCGAGAGACACCCTCGCATCCTCCAGCGCCGGATTCAGCGCATCTCGAATCGAATGGCTTTGCAGATCAAGCTTAAACATCCCCGAGTCGAGTTGTGCCATCTCCGCCGCTTCGCCGACCAGGCGGTTCAGACGGTCGGTCTCTTCGTCGATGACAGTCAGCAACTCGCGCCGCCCCTGGTCGTCCAGACTCGCGCCCGACAATAACGTCGTGACGCTGGCCTTGATCGACGTCAGCGGTGTGCGGAACTCGTGCGTCACGGAATCGAGCAATGCCGTCCGCAATCGTTCATGTTCCTGCTCGGCACGATTCTTGCTGAGAGCTTCCAGTGCCCGGGCGCGCTCGATTGCCAGTCCCGCCAGGCTTCCCAGGGCATCCAGCGTTTCCCGCGACAGTTCGTCTCCGGTGACGCCCAGCGCTCCGACAGTGCGCATGCCGAGGCGCAACGGCACGTAAGAGACGCCTCCCTGAGTGATAGGCTCCCCTCGAAGAAGTGTCGAGCGCAGCACACTCTCTTCGAAAGGCGCATCGAGTGAAGAACGATAAACCGTAGGATGGTCTGCAGCCATCACGACGACGCTGCCCACCGAGAAGGTCTCCTGCACATACTTCGGAAGCGCATTCAGTAGCTCGAGGACGTTCTCAGAGGCCAGCAACCGCTGGCTGAGCGCGAAAAGACGCTCAACTTCGCGCCGCCGCTGTTTCGCTCCCTCAGCCTCGCGCCGCGCCCGCTCTGCGAGATTGCTGGCGACGAGCGCGGTCACCAGGAAGGCAAACAGCGCCACCCAATTCTGAGGATCTGAGATCGTGAACGTTGCAACCGGCGGCAGAAAGAAAAAATTGAAAGCCGCCGTGGCTCCAACCGCCATCACCACTGCATAACGCAAGCCCCAGTACGCCGAGGTCAGTAGCACTGTGACCAGGAACATCAACGCGACCGTGGTGTGATTGACGTGCAGCCTAAAATCAACCGCGGTGATTAGACCGATGGCGGCAACCACCAGAAAATAACGAATCGCCTGCGTGCGTACCCCAAGTTTCACACCCGCATTGTACGATGGGCGTGACAATTTCGACGCCGGGAAAGACAATAGCTACGGATGACCAAGCGATGACCAAGACACCCGAGGAATGGCTGAGCGAAGTTTCGCCGGAAAAGCCGCGGGGAATCTTCAAGCTTTTTCTCGGCTACGCCCCCGGCGTGGGCAAGACCTACAGCATGTTGAGCGAGGCTATCCGCCGCGCCAGCCGCGGAGAAGACGTCGTTGTCGGCGTGGTTGAAAGTCACGGCCGCAAAGCTACCGCAGAACTTGCCGGAAAACTCGACCGCATTCCGCCTCGCAAACTTGAATACAAGGGCACGCTGTTTGAAGAGATGGACGTTGACGCCATTCTCACCCGAAAGCCTGCGGTCGTCGTGGTCGACGAACTGGCGCACACGAACATCGAGGGCAGCAAGCACGCCAAGCGCTACGAAGACGTGATGGAACTGTTGGAGGCCAAGATTGACGTGCTCTCCACCATGAACGTGCAGCACGTTGAGAGCGTTGGGCCCACCGTCCAGCAGATCACGGGCGTGCAGGTGCGAGAGACCATTCCCGACTGGGTTATGCAGCGCGTCGACGAAATTGTCCTCGCCGATCTCACCCCGCAAGCGCTGAAGAAGCGCATGGAGCGCGGAGACATTTATCCCGCGGACCGCGCGCAACGGGCGCTGTCGCATTTCTTTCGCACTGGCAATCTGATCGCCTTGCGTGAACTGGCGCTGCGGCAGGTAACAGGAGTCGTCGATCGCAGTCTCGATGCATTCCTGGACAAGGACGGAACTCAGCCGGCGCACACCGTGCGCGAGCGCATTGGTGTCTGCGTCAGCTCAAATCCCGCGGCGCAATACCTGATCGCTCGCGGGTCGCGCATGGCTCAGGCCATGGGGGGCGAGTTTTACGTTTTCTATATTGATGTCGGCCGCGATACGCGACCCGAGGACCAGAAAACCCTGGCCGAGAACATTCGCTTCGCCGAGAATCTGGGAGCAAAGGTGGTACGTGGCGCCGGCAGCATTGCCGATGGTCTCGCCCAGTTAGTGCGCGAGAATCACATCACGCAGGTGATCTTCGGCCGGTCCGCGCGCACGGGCTGGCAGCGATATTTGTACCTGTCAGCGATCCAGCGGTTCTTGCGCGACTCGCCCTCCGTTGATGTCCACATCGTCACCCAGGAGGCCCGCTGATGGTCGACCGGCCTCACATCCTGGTGGTGGATGATGAACCGCAGATCACGCGCGTCCTGCGCACCAGCCTCTCGGCGCAAGGCTATGACATCCGCATCGCGAACAGTGGTGAAATGGCGCTGGAAATCATGAAAGACTGGACTCCGAACCTCATCATTACCGATCTGTCGATGCCCTCCATCGACGGCGTTCAGCTGTGCCGTACCGTGCGCGCAACTTCACAGGTCCCCATCGTGGTGCTATCGGTGCGCGACAAGGAGCAGCAAAAGGTCGAAGCTCTCGATGCCGGCGCCGATGATTACGTCACCAAGCCGTTCGGCATGAACGAACTTCTGGCTCGGGTGCGCGCCAATCTCCGTCGTGTTCCCGCCGGCGATCCGGAAGATTCTGTAATCGAGATAGGCGACTTCCGTATCGACACCGCGGCACACAAAGTTACCGTCCGCCGCAACGAAGTGCGGCTCACTCCAAAGGAATTCGACCTGCTCGTGTTTATGGCTCGCCGTCCGGGCAAGGTCGTGAACCACCGGACTCTGCTGGGCGCCATCTGGGGCGGGCAAAGTACCGAGCAAGTGGAATACCTCCGCGTCTTTGTCGGCCAGTTGCGCAAGAAGCTCGAGCCCGACGCATCGTCGCCGCGCTACATCGTCACCGAGCCCTGGGTCGGCTACCGCTTTGAGCCGGGCGAATAGCGCGTAAAGTAGGCCCGGCGTCCCGACGGCTGTCGCGAGCGCGTCTCGCCCTCGCACCTGTTCACCGAATGCGTCCCGCCGCATCTCAGCCTCAGCGAAATACAGCGCCCTCTTAACGAACATTCTACGAACCGTTTATTCAATCCTTATGCCTTTCATCATCCAATCGGTCGTGGGCGGATGGACCGGGTTCAATTGGTTCACCGACGAAAGAAAGGCTCAGAACTTCATGTCAACCATTCAGGATTGCTCTGCGGAACAATTGGCGAGACTCTTCCATCACTATCGAGAAGCCTTGGGACACGACGGCGAACACCGCGACATCAAACAGGAATCGTTGTCATGGGAGCGGACGCCGCAAGACGAGCGCAGACTCATGGTGGCCGCAGCCCGTTTGGCGCTTCTTGAGTTGGCGACGACTCCAGCCCAGCCTGGCTCAAACCGGAAATATTACGCAGAGCCGGGCGAGGCGGAGTGGGGTTGTTGAAGTGCTCTGTTCGCACCGGCAATCTGACAAAGTCAGGAATGGCTCGAGCTGCCCTTACGAACTCTTTATGAATTCTTGTGCCCGCTCTTACGTCGGGAGTAGTCCAATGGGTTTGAGAGTACAGCGAAGCGCGGTCCGGTGAGGTCATGAGAATCGCACTGGCAATTCTGTGCATCGGCGCGGTGACATTTTTTCTGCACTTCCTGGCGGCTCTGGCGAGGGAGACTCTGAAGTTGCCACGCATCGTTTTTGAGTCGCGGCAGCCAGCCAGACTCATACAGATGGAACGTCCGGCAGAGGTAGGAAAAGCCGGGGCCAGAATGAACCGGCAAAGAGCCATCTGATTTCGATATTCGCAATCACACAATCGGTCGAGGAGACCTTCGATGCAGGACATTCTTTGGATCGCAGTTACGATCGTATTTTTTGCCGGGTCGATCGCCTATGTCCGCTTCTGCGATCGCATGAAGTAGGAGAAGCCATGGACTCACAGTCGATCATCATGCTCATCATCAGCGCGCTTGTGACCGCGTATCTGTTCTACGCGCTGCTGCGTCCGGAGAAATTCTGAAATGACCTTGAATGGATGGCTGCAGATCCTGGTATTTCTGGGCCTGACGTTTGCCGTTACCAAGCCGCTCGGCGTGTTCATGACGCGCGTATTCGCCCGCGAGCGAACCTTTCTCGATCCAGTGCTCCGGCCCATCGAGCGCCTGCTTTATCGCGTCACGGGCGTCGATGAATCGCACGAAATGCCTTGGACCGAGTACGCCACGACCATGCTCTTGTTCAGTGTGGTATCGATGCTGGTGCTCTATCTGATTCAACGGATCCAGGGAATGTTGCCTTTCAACCCCCAGCACCTCGGCGGAGTGACGCCCGAGCACGTGGCCTTTAACACTGCGGCTTCGTTCACCACCAACACGAACTGGCAGGCGTATTCCGGCGAGACGACCATGAGCTACTTCACGCAAATGGCTGGACTCGCGTTTCACAACTTCGCCTCGGCCGCGACCGGCATTGTGCTCGCCATCGCCTTTATTCGTGGCATTGCACGACGGCAAATGAATACGCTGGGAAATTTCTGGGTCGATTTCGTGCGCTGCTGCCTGTGGGTGTTGCTGCCATTCTGTGTTGTAGGAGCGCTGGTTCTGGTCTCGCAGGGAGTGGTGCAGAACCTGAAGCCTTACGACACCGTGAAATTGATCGAGCCGCAACAGGTGCAGCGTGTCGGCGCAGATGGAAAAGCCGTCGTCGATGCCGGCGGGAAGCCGGTGATGGACACAGTCACCACCCAGACGATCGCCCAGGGTCCAGTTGCCTCGCAGGAAATCATCAAAGAATGGGGCACGAACGGGGGAGGTTTTTTTAACGCCAACAGCGCGCACCCCTTCGAGAATCCCACGCCCATCACAAATCTGCTGGAGATGTTCAGCATTTTCGCAATCGGCGCCGGCCTTACCTACACGCTCGGCCGCATGACCGGATCTCCCGCACACGGATGGGCGGTTTGGTCGGCGATGGCGATCCTGTTTCTCGCAGGCGTCACGGTCGCTTACTGGGCTGAGTCACAAGGGAATCCGCTCTATCCCGCGACCGTCGCGCAGCACTCGTCGACCTCGCAATCGGGCGGCAATATGGAGGGCAAGGAAACGCGCTTTGGCATCGCGAACTCGGCCCTCTTCGCCACCGTCACCACCGACGCCAGTTGCGGCGCCATCAACGGCTGGCATGATTCTTTCACGCCGCTCGGCGGCATGGTTCCGCTCGTCAACATCATGTTGAGCGAAGTCATCTTCGGCGGAGTCGGATCCGGCATGTACGGCATTCTGATTTACGTGGTCCTCGCCGTATTTATCGCCGGTCTCATGGTTGGCCGGACGCCCGAATATCTGGGCAAGAAGATCGAGGCCTACGACGTCAAGATGGCGATGCTGGTGTCGCTGGTATTCCCGCTCATCATTCTTTCACTCACAGGAATCTCGATGGTCAAGGGTTTTGGGACTGCAGGCATATCGAATCCCGGCCCGCACGGCCTGACACAGATTCTTTACGCTTTCACGTCCTCCGCCGGAAACAACGGTTCCGCCTTCGGAGGGCTGACGGCTAACACACTGTGGTATGACGCCGCCACGGGCATTACTACGCTGCTGGGCCGCTTTTTCATGATCATTCCGATGCTGGCGATTGCCGGCAACCTGGCGCAGAAGAAATATGTCCCGCCGTCGCTCGGTACATTTCCCGTCACGACGCCTTTGTTCACGCTGCTGTTGATCAGCGTCATTCTGATCCTTGGAGCGTTGACTTTCTTCCCGGCGTTAAGCCTGGGACCAATTCTCGAGCACCTTCTCATGCACGTTGGAAAGACTTTCTAAAACCCTATGGCTAGCCATCACAAATCCGTTTGGGACGTGAATCTCGTGCGCAGCGCCGCGTGGAGTTCGCTGCTCAAGCTGAATCCCCGCAACATGATGGGGAATCCAGTAATGTTCGTGGTCGAAATCGGCAGCGTGATCACGACCGTGCTGCTGATTCTGCACCCTCACGAAGCGTTCCGTTTCAACCTCCAGATTACTTTGTGGCTCTGGTTTACCGTCTTGTTTGCCAACTTCGCGGAGGCCATGGCCGAGGGGCGGGGAAAAGCCCAGGCGGAGACGCTGCGGAAGGCTCGCTCCGAAACCGTTGCGAAGCGCATAGCCTGCGATGGCAAGATCGAGGAAGTACCCAGCGCCAAACTGCGCGCCGGTGATCTCGTATCCGTCGTCGCCGGCGAACTCATTCCCGGTGACGGGGAGATCGTCGAAGGCGTAGCGTCGGTGGACGAGTCCGCGATCACTGGCGAGTCTGCTCCCGTGATTCGCGAAGCCGGCGGCGACCGCTCGGCGGTCACTGGCGGCACACGAGTTCTCAGCGACTTCATCAAGGTTAAGATCACCTCGAACCCCGGCGAGACGTTTCTCGACCGCATGATTGCGCTCGTGGAAGGTGCTTCGCGGCAGAAGACTCCCAACGAAATTGCCCTCAACATATTGCTTGCCGGACTCACGATCGTCTTTCTTCTGGCCGTTGTGACGCTCCAGCCATTTGCGATTTACTCCGGATCGCCACAGACCGTGTTCGTGCTGGTCTCGCTGCTCGTATGCCTCATCCCCACTACGATTGGCGGGTTGTTATCCGCGATCGGCATTGCCGGTATGGATCGCCTCGTCCAGCATAATGTTCTCGCGATGTCTGGACGCGCCGTCGAAGCCGCGGGCGATGTGAACACGCTCCTGCTCGACAAGACTGGCACCATCACCTTCGGAAACCGCCAGGCGACGGAGTTTCTGCCGGCGCCCGGGGTGTCGGAGGCCGAGATGGCCGACGCCGCTCAACTCTCCTCGCTGGCCGACGAAACTCCCGAAGGCCGTTCCATCGTCGTGCTGGCCAAAGAAAAATACAAGCTGCGAGCCCGCGACTTCGCCGCGCACGAAGCGGAATTCATCCCGTTTACCGCGCAGACTCGCATGTCCGGCGTGAATCTCGATGGCCGGCAGATCCGCAAAGGCGCTGCCGAATCCATTGCTCTCTATCTCGAACAGAATCATGGGGCCATGCCCGCGGAAGTGCGCGCCTTCGTCGAGCGCATCGCTTCTTCCGGCGGAACACCGCTCGTGGTCTCGGAAAATCGCCGCGCCATGGGCGTGATTCACCTGAAAGACGTGGTCAAGGGAGGGATTCGCGACCGCTTCGCCCAACTGCGGGCGATGGGTATCCGCACGGTCATGATTACCGGCGACAACCCGCTCACCGCCGCCGCCATTGCGCGCGAGGCTGGAGTCGACGATTTTCTGGCGCAAGCCACTCCGGAAGATAAACTCAAACTCATCCGCAGCGAGCAGGCCGGCGGCAAACTCGTGGCCATGACCGGCGACGGTACCAATGACGCTCCTGCGCTCGCGCAAGCGGATGTCGGCGTCGCCATGAATACCGGCACGCAGGCCGCAAAAGAAGCCGGAAATATGGTAGACCTCGATTCCAATCCCACCAAGCTCATCGAGGTCGTGGAAATCGGCAAGCAGTTGCTCATGACGCGCGGCGCGCTCACCACCTTCTCGATCGCGAACGACGTTGCCAAGTATTTCGCAATCATCCCCGCCATGTTCGCGGTCACGTTCCCCGTGCTCAACGCTCTGAACATCATGCATCTCAAGACACCGCAGTCGGCGGTGCTTTCCGCCGTGATCTTTAACGCTCTGGTCATCATTGCGCTCATTCCGCTCGCGCTACGCGGTGTGAAATATCGCGCTATGAACGCCGAGGCCCTGCTGCGCCGCAATCTCTTTATCTATGGAGTGGGCGGGTTGATCGCACCCTTTGTGGGCATCAAACTAATCGACATGCTGATCACGGCAGCCCGGCTCGCCTGAGGACTCGATGAAAAAACATCTGATCACTGCATTTCTGATGACCATCGCCATGACGATCCTGCTCGGCGTGATCTACCCGCTGCTGATTACAGCCGTGGCGCAGGTTGGGTTCAAAGACAAGGCCAACGGGCAGATCCGCTACCGCAACGGGGAAGCCATTGGATCGCGCATCATCGCCCAGCCGTTTACATCTGCGAAGTATTTCCACCCCCGTCCCTCGGCAGCGGGAAACGGATACGATGCCGCCAACTCCGGAGGCACGAACCTGGGCCCGACCAACCAGAAGTTGATGGACCGCATTCAGGCGGACGCCAAAACTCTTCACGACGAAAATCCATCGCAGCTGGTGCCGGTGGATCTCCTCACTACCTCAGCGTCTGGACTCGATCCGGAAATCTCGCCCGCGGCTGCAGAGTTTCAGGTCTCACGCGTCGCCCGGGAGCGCGCTCTCCCGGAATCGACGATTCGCTCCCTCGTTCAGAAACACACATATCAGCGAGATTTAGGATTACTCGGCGAACCACGGGTAAACGTGCTCGAACTCAATCTCGCGCTGGACGACCTCGCCTCAAAGCCCTGAGGGGACTGGCCCATCCATGCGCCACTACGAAAAGTGCGGCCCCACCTCAAGGTGGGCACCACGGACGCTGCCCCCGAGTGTGTAAAATGAGTCATGCCGCACTGGCCCCGTAGCTCAGATGGATAGAGCAGCGGTTTCCTAAACCGAAGGTCGGCAGTTCGACTCTGCCCGGGGCCACCACTCCATTCTGATTAAGGTCGAAGGGGTTCACTCGTGATGGCAGCGGTGCTTCGCCACTGTTCTGATCGCCGCTCTTCTCTGTGGTTTTCAACTTGAAACTCGACCCTGACTCTCATCGCTTCTTGGTTTTCGTCGATGGTTCCGCGCTACTTGTTGCCCCCGGCAGTCCGCTGAGCGATCCTTGCTGCTGCAACGATCCGAGAAATACGCTGCCCGGGTCGACGTTCAGCCAGAATAATTGGCCGCCACTCGCCTGATAGATGGCCATGTCAAACAGGACGATCGTCGGAGCGACCGTCATCCGCAGGGGATTTGCTGTCGGATTCGACGAGGACATCGTGTACCGCCCAGGATTGCTCGTGTCTGCGAGCGGAATTCCGAAGAATGTCACCCCGGCGTTCGTGGCATTCGCGCCAAATGTTAAAAACGGATCGCTAAGATATCCAAGTCCTCGGAACACGCCGCCGGGGGTCACTCCTCCCGCCCCCACGAAGTCAAACTCGCAGCAGAAGTAGTTCGAGCCTTGTCCGCCGAACGCGTACTTGCCGGTAAAGCTGGCAGGGGCAGTATCCGTCTGTGGAGTCACAACTCCGACGCCTCCCGGAAGCGCCGGGTCCATATCCGCAACCAGCGCGCCTCCCACGCCCGCAGCCGTGTTATTCGGGTCATTCAGGTTGAGATGCGGATCAGTCAAGTACACTCCCAGCACGCTTACATCTCCCAGGTCGCCTGGTGCGATCGTGAAGCTTCCGTATCCATTGGACGCGATCGAGTAGTTCCCGGAGATTGGGGCGCCGGAGAACTGGAGGCCCAACGTGACTTCATTATCATCGGCCACTCCCGAAAATGAAGCCGGAGACGCCGACGTATTGCTTGTGGTGAACATACCCGCCACTCCGTAGTTGACGACCGGGTAGGTGTTACCGGCGAGATTAAAGACGGATGTCCCGAGCGAAGCGTTCGTAGCAGCGGTGGCACTTGCACCCTGGCCGTACGCGGAACCGACAGCCACATCAAACGGATCCACGTCGATGACCCGGATCGCCTCCGGGCCCACGACGTAGTAGTTGAACGCGATGGGCGTGTCGAAGTAATTCAGCGTGCTCGTGAGTGCGCCGCGACCAAACGAATCAAACGTCGTCAGCGTCCCGCTCAGGGCAACTCCTGTAGTCACTGTGCCGTAATCATTCGTGTCGACGGTCCCGTTCTCCATGGTCGTTCCGTCCGTGATGTTGAAAACGCCCCCGAATGCCACCGGGCCCCCGGAGCCTTCGTAATCGACTCCTGTCAGAGCAAATGCAAAACCCCCGCTCAATGTGCTTGGGAGCTTTTGCAGGTCGAAGCTTCCGCTGGACGTTGCCGACCCGTCAAACTGGATGATCTGCGCGTGGTTGCTGTTCGAAAACTGCAGAACCAGCGTTTCGGCCCCGTTCACTCCAAGAAGGGGATTGTTCGTGTTCAGGGTAAGCTTGGCGCGGCCGCTGGTGGGATTCGCCAGCAGCGTTCCCCCGGTGATCGTGTCCCCGCCGGGTTGGGGGGAAGTGAATCCTTCGCCGTCGTTATAGTCCTGTTCGCCGGCAAGCACGTTGCCGCTGGTATCCACTTCAATGGATCCGGCGAGAGCGTAAAACGCTCCGAAGGCCTCCTGCCCGCCCAGGTAGAACACATAGGTGCTCGAAGGCACTCGGTTGGTAAGACTGAAATCGGCCGGCGCAGACACGCCCGCAGCCGTAGCGGTGACCACATAGGGCCCGCCCGTGGTTCCGTTCGCTGAGAAAGTGGTCGACGTAGCCATCCCGTTGGCATCCGTCGTATCGGTCTCGGTGGCTGTGCCATTCGCGAATGTGCCGCTGGCTCCGCTTGCCGGCGCCGTGAAGGTTACCGCCACTCCACTGGCTGGGTTCGAGCCCCTATCGAGTACGGTTGCCACCAGTGGCATGGAGAACGCGGTATTGATCGGCGTGCTCTGCATAGCGCCACCGCTGGCCGTGAGCGTCGCCGGCGCTCCTGCCATGTTCACCAGGCTGAAGGCGGCTGTTGTCGATACGCCGGCCACGCTGGCCATCACCGTATCGGAGCCCGAGATTCCGTTTGCCGTGAAAACCGCGGACGTGGCGACGCCCTTCGCATCGGTCGTTGCCGTCGTCGTATTGGTAGTGCTATCCGCGAATATCCCGCTGGCTCCCGTTACGGGTGCCGTGAACACGACGGTCGCTCCGCTCACTGGATTCTCGCCGGCGTCTGCCACGGTGACCACCAGGGGGGCTGCAAAGGGGTTGTTGACCCCTGTGTTCTGTGGTGTCCCGCTCTTCGTCGAAATCGCGGCCGGAGGCCCGGTGGTGTTAGTGAGACTGAAACTGGCCGGCGCCGTTGCTCCGTCGATCGCAGCCATCACCGTATAGGATCCCACCGTTCCATTTGCGGTGAATACCGGCGCAGTCGCTACGCCATTGGAGTCCGTCGTTGCCGTCTTGACTCCGCCTTTGAACGTTCCGCTCGCTCCCGTCGCGGGCGCAGTGAAGGTCACGACGACACCGCTCGCCGGCGTTCCGTTTGTCGTGACCGTGGCAACCAACGGCGATCCAAAGGCGCTGCTGATCGTATGGCTTTGAGGTGTTCCGCTGGTTGCCGTGACAGTGGGAGGTACGTCGTGATTGATGACATCGTGCCCGCCGTTCGCCGAATTGCAATTGGTGAGCCCCATCAAACTTGCCGCCAGCACCAGCCCGCAGCAGACGTTGCGCTTCATCGCGTCTCCCCCTTTTGCGCATTCTCCTGGCCGGCATGTTCGCGCGCCGGCGGAGACAGCTGAACTCCATGCCCGTTGCGTATCGGGTATAGGTGCTCGCCTACTTTGACGGTGCGGACCAGAAGGACCGGATTGTTCTTGATCGTCTTCATGACGCCGGTTAACTCCACCTGCTGACCCACGCTGACGACGAGCGCGCCCTTACCTTTGAAGGCGAATGTGCCTAGGCTCGCGTCCAGCGAGCCGGAGAGAGTTGTGAGCAGAAGATGCGCGCCTGGGATCATGCCCGCAGAAGCATTTTGGAGCACAGACGCCGCCGTCCCACTGAGGGTGACTTCCTCGGATGGGTCGTAGCTGAATGGTCCTGCTGGTCTGGTCGTAACCGCTGCTGTTTGCGCGGGAAGCTGCCCCATCAACGAAACGAGCAGCAGCAACGCCGACGCGCATACTCCCGCGTGTGACTGTTTCATCATCTGCCTCCGATGAATTCTGAACTCAATGTTGCGGGCAGCGGACTCGGCTCAAAGTCTTGTACGACAGGCCAATGTCGGCCGCGCCTTGCGTGTCACTCATGTCTTCCCGGCGCAACCGCACTGCCAGGCCCTGCATCCGGCAATGAACGAAGTTCGCGCTCGATCCATTCCAAGTCCTTCTTGCCGCGCACCACGTCATTGAAATCTTCCGGGGTCTTGTAGATCACGACCGTGGCGCCGGGTGGGACCGCGGCCCGCAACTTCTCCTTGGCAATCTTGGGCGTCGTGGGTTCAAACACTGCGTCCTGCAGGCGAAACTTCTTCGCTTGGACTTTTGGCAGCCAATCGACAGGTTCAAGCGTCTCCGCCTTCTTTAGGAACTGAGGCTTGACATATTCCGCCCGCTCATCCTCGGGCACGAAAGGAGACGTTGCCATCCACGTGGGCCAATCGCCCCACGGATCGAGCGCGTCCAACACCTTGATCCGGGCATCGACGGCCGACGCGAGAATCGCGATACTCGCACCCGATCCCTGCGCGAACATCCCGACGCGGCTCAGGTCGAGATCGTGGCGGGTGGCGAGGTAGTCCAATACCATTTGCACATCGTGCGCCGACGTCGCCAAGCTCTCTTGCAGCTCACTGAGAAACCATTCGCGCATCGGCCGGTCATGATATCGATGTCCTGTGAGAGCGGACACAAAGCCGACGGCGGCAAACCCGTCTTTGGTTACAGCTTTCTGGAAGACTTCATCCTTGAAGCGGTCGGTGTCCGCCGGATAGCCATATAAATAGAGAATCACCGGAGGCTTTGCCATTCCTTTCGGCTTCATTACATAAATATCCAGCGGATCTCCAAACCGCCACTGCACCTGGAGAAGCTCCACGGTATATCCCGGATAGTCGTTCAGCATGGCAGCCAGCGGCTGAGCGGGGCTGAGATTGCTGGTTGTCAGTGCCGGAGAATTCCAGTCTTCTTTGACGCCATTAAAGCGCGTGTCGCTTGGGTCGGCGATTGGCGGAGAAGCTGGTTGAAATTGGGCGGCGGCGATCTGCGACATTAATCCTAGGGATACAAGTGCGATTGCAGCAACGGGCCTTCGGTTCCACCAACGCGATAAACATCTTCGCAGCATCATCTTTCCCAAAAACGGACCCTCCACCCGGAATGTTCGTGTTCGCTATATTCAACAAGGGCGAGCGCTGTTTTGAAGCGCTCGCCCCTGCCTTGAGTCGATCAGCAATTTACGGGACTGAAACGCACGAGCTTCCCGGTGCCGATTGAGCCAGCTTGGTGGTGGTGTCCGAAGTCGCCACTGCCCCGCTGCTGAACAGGATGCAGCCGCCTGCGTCGCCTCCCCTGTCTCCGGCGGCCCCAAGGTTTACCGGTGGCACGCCTGATTGCGTGTAGTGAGAACGCAGGAGCGCCAGACCAGGATCGGCCGCGCCCACCTTCAGAACGGACACGAAGTCGGGCGTGCTCGTGACGGCATACGTCTGCGCACCCGTCACCAGCAGCTTGGCGCTGGCCAACGCGGTTCCGTTGCTCACGATCCGCAGGATCGACCACGACCGGTACGATCCATTGCGGAGATTCGGGAACGACAAGTTGCCGCTCCAGATTTTGTTCTCCGGGCACGGAAAGCCGCCCGCGCAACTGGCAGGCAGGTTCGCGCTCGATGGCAACGCCCCAGCGATCGAAGGTTGTCCAGGATCGATCGTGCTTCCATAACGGTGGAAGATCGGGTCGATCCCGTTGACCGTCAGATAGCCGTAGCTGGCACTGTTGGCGATGGAGCTGACGTTTCCGTAGCTGAAGAACGTGTATCCGATGCCATCGGTCCCGTTGTTCGTACCGGAGTTTTGGACAGACTTGACCTCCTCGCCGGTCCCGACCGCACGAAAGCGCTTGCCGCCTGAGCTGCAGGATTTGGCCAGCGGATTCGCAGCAGCCACGCCAGTTTCCTGGCTGATCCCGTTGAAGGCTGGATAACGGAACACGGTGTATTCCGTGGTGTTCATCGTGCCGGACAGAGGTTCACGTAGATAAGCCTGAATGGGCGAGGCCGGTGCACCGAATACGCTGGCGTCGCAGTTGCTTCCCCCAAACACGGTTTGGAGTTCTGAATCGGTGGCGTTGGTTACAGTTGCCAGCGCGCCGGTGCGCTGGGTAATGAAAACGATGGGAGCGGCGCCAACCGACACTGTGGAGGCTGCAGGAATCGCAGTGCCAGTGAATGGGTCTCTGCCGGTGATGCTGAATGCCAAGACATGAGCCGTCGCCGTGCTGGCAGGGTAACCGCTCAGAATATCCGAGCCCTCCAGTTTTGCAAGGGTGCTCCAAACGCGGCACAAACACCAGAGGCATTGGTGCCATAACCGATTCCCTTGAGGCCGTCCACGCCACCGCCAAGAACCGAATTGGCGCGGCAGTCAGCGAACAGTCCGTCTTCGGGACGAATATCAGTGGCTGCCGTGTTGACTAGCAGACTGCCGCTGGTGAACAGAGCACTCACCGCCGCTGGAGGCGTCGTGTCCGATGAGTCGTCACCCCAGACCGCCGAACTGATCAAGTTCCCCGGAGCCGGAAAGCTGGGGATGCTTACGCTGCAATGCGGTTGAGCAAAGTAGCAGCGGGTTCCAACGACGGAGTCTACTTTAATGAAAGCCCATACATTGGTCGAGGTAGTATTGCTATCCCAGACGAGCCAGACGTTTCCGAGATCGACCGCGGCGACTACCGCCCTTGACCGTCGGCCGTCCGTCCGTCAGGTTAAAGTTGGCCGCAGTGTAGTGGAAGCAAGGCGCCGTTCCGCCGGCGACACACGCGCCGCCCTTATAGGCTGCGAGCGCCATCGATTGCCACATGGCGGAAGAACCCGCAAGAATCACTTTCACTGTCTGCGCCTGGGAAGTTACGCTTACCGCCGCGGCCAGAAACAGCACCGCGAGGACTGATTTCACACGCGTCATAGAAAATCCTTTCTCAGTTGGACGTAGTTTGCACAAATGCTCTTGAGGAGTGCATGCGGCACTCTTGCCGCACGCCAAAGTTTCGAGTGTCGCTAGCCAACGCTCCTGGAACGAAGCAAATGTGGATTGGCTACCCGCGGGGCCCCCCTGTTCGAGCTGACACAGCGCGATTCTTTTGCGCTTCGACGTTCAGGCGGGAGCATACGCGTTCGCCTGTTACGTCAAGATGAAGAAATTGTGAAAGTTCTGTGACTGCGCAGTCGCCGTTTCGTAATGAACAGTTCACAAATAATTCATATGGCTTTAATCTTCCCGCCCGGACCGCTCCTGTAATATCCGCGTTCACCTCGCCAGCCTTTCGAAAGATCGTGAACGGAGAGCTATTCGTGAGCTATGTCTCGCTGCGTGACTTACTGCGCGCTGCCGTTGTTATTGCCCTCGCTCTGCTGCTGCCGTGGCTGGCTGTCGGTCAAGACCCGCCGCAGCAGGCGGGTGTCAAGGCTGCGATAAGCGGAGTGGTTACTGACAACAGCGGAGCAGTCGTTACCGGAGCAATCGTTGTCTTAACGAACGCAGCGGGATTCAAAAAGCAGATCCAGACAGACGACAAGGGTGCCTACTCGTTCACCGGTCTCGATGTTGGAACTTACAGCCTGTCCATCACGTCACCTGACTTTGCGCAAAAGGTGATGGACAACATTGCGGTTACCGCCGGCCTTGAGTTGCCTCTCGACGTGGCTCTTGAACTCGCGAGCGCGAAGAGCGAAATCAATGTTGAATCCGGCGCCCTCGGAAAAGTAGAAACCGAGACCGCTGCGGTTTCCGGCACGATTACCCAAAAGGAAGTCGTCAGCATCGGCCTCAATGGACGCAACTTCACGCAACTCATCGCTCTGGCCCCCGGGGTGAGCAACCAGACCGGTCAGGACGAAGCCAAAGTTGGAGTGGTTGGCAGCGTGAAGTACAGCGTGAATGGCGGCCGCGTCGAGTACAACACCTTCGAAGTCGACGGCTCTGACGTGCTCAATACGGGCTTGAACGGCGCCTCCAGTACGCTCATGGTCTATCCCAGTCTGGATGCGATTCAGGAGGTGAAAGTCCTGACTTCGAATTACGGAGCCCAATTCGGGCGCACTGCATCTGGCACGGTCCAGGTTACGACCAAGTCCGGGACTGCCAAATTTCACGGCAATGTTTACGATTTCATCCGCAACGAAGCGTTCAATTCGCGTAATTATTTCGATCCGCCCGGCGGAGCCCCGCTCTATCGTCGGCAGGATTTCGGCGGAACCATCGGCGGCCCTCTGACCATCCCGAAGATCTACAACACAAAAAAGGACAAGACCTTTTTCTTTTTCTCCGAGGAAGTCCGTCTTGAAAAAACTCCCACGGACTACAATCAGGCCGTCCCGTCCCTGAAAGAACGCGGCTTGATCATGACGCCGCAGGGGATCGAAGAGAATCTGGGCCCGCCGAACGCCGGCGGCCTAGCCTCCCAGATGTTCGACTTTACCGACGTTTGCCCTCTGCCGGGAACGGCCGACTCTCTGGGTTTCAGCCGCCAAAAATATCCCGATTGCCCCTCCATCAACGGCGCCCCAGGGCATCTGCAGCCAATCTACAATCTGCTCGGCCAGCAGGTCGGGGGGAACCCGGCCAACATCGGCGTCGACAAGAATGCGCTGGCAATTTTGCAGTCCAACCTGATCCCGGTAGCCAACTCCCCCATCGGATGCAATTTCGTAGTCACAAACTTCGATCCAACCGATCCCAACCACTGTTATAACGCCGCCGTTTCACCCTCCACCTATTGGCGGGAAGAACTGTTTCGTATCGACCAGATCATCACCCAGAACATCCGGGTCTCCTTCCGTTACGTGCATGATTCCTGGGATACCTCAGTGCTGACCCCGCAGTGGGGAATCGTGCGCAACACTTTTCCTACCGTACAAAACAAGTTCACCGGGCCGGGAACGAGCTTGGTTGCCAGCCTGACCTACACCATTTCGCCCACGCTGTTGAATAACTTCGTCGCCAGTTACGTCAACTCCAATATCACGTTGGTGGATCAGAACGGCCCGGGCAACGCTGTGTTCCAGCGCAATCCCACGTTGAATCAGCCTCTGGTCAACGACCCCTCGGCACCCGGACAGTGCAATCCTGCCCTGAGCCTCGACCCCACGAGCGGCATTCCCCAGTGCGGCATGGGATACCTGTTCAATAACGGTTTCGGTGGCAAGATGCCAGGCGTCGCATTCCTCGGTACCAACGCGGAGTACGGCGGCCGAGGCTTCGCGGCCGATCCCTCGTACATGCCGTGGAGCCACACCAATCCCACGTATGCCGCTCGGGATGACATCTCCAAGTCAATTGGGAAGCACACTCTTCAGTTCGGCGCGCAGTACGTCCTGGCCCAGCGCAATCAAACCAACAACGCAATCGGCGCGGCCACCGGGGACCTTCAAGGCCTGCTGACGTTCAGCAATCTGGCGCATAGCACTGGAAACGCCTTCGCTGATTTCCTGACGCAGACGGTTTTCAACGGAGTTACCTCCGGCTATATCCAAAGCTTCACGCAGGATTCCGTACAGCGCCGCTACTACCAGACCTACCAGATCGCCGAACCATATTTCCAGGATGACTGGAGGCTGACGCCACGTTTGACTCTGAATCTCGGATTGAGAGTCAGCCTCTTCGGCACCTACCGCGAGAAGTACCACAACGCTTGGAACTGGCAGTTCAACCGCTTCAATTCGACCCGCTTTGCGGTCGATCCATTTAGCGGCGTGTTGCTCGACAACAAGGCGAATTCGACGCCGGTCCCGTTCAATCCCACAACTTTCCAGCTGGATCCCGGAATTGTCACCGATTTTGGGCTCGTGCAGTGCGGGGTCAATGGCACGCCGGAAGGTTGCATGACCGGACATTTGTTTAATCCTGCGCCGAGAATTGGCTTTGCCTGGGATCCGTTGGGTGATGGCAAGACCTCCATTCGCGGCGGCTACGGCATCTTCTTCGAACATGGTACGGGCAACGAAGCCAACACCGGGTCACTGGAAGCCAGTTCTCCTCTCGTGCTCAGCATGTCGCAGCCTCTTCCGCTGAGCTATCCGTGCATCGGCAATGTCGGATACGGGGCCACCGTTGATTCATCGAACAGCGCGTGTACGCTGAACGCATCGCATCCCGCCCCAGCGCCTGGATCCGTATATCCCCTCGACGTCACCGCGATCCCAATGCAGGCCATCTGGCCTTACGCCCAGCAGTGGAGCTTCGGGGTTCAGAGGGAACTGTCCCACGACATCGTCGCTAATGTCGCATACGTCGGCAGCAAGGGGACACACCTCACCGTCGAACGCCAACTCAACCAGTTAACGCCGCTGCCGGCCAGCGAGAATCCCTTCGGGCCCAACGAACCGCTCACCTTGGCGGACTGCACCGTCTCTCCTCTCGCCGGAGGAGGCCATCCCGGCGATGGCACAATTCCGTTTCTCCTGCAGAATGGAACTATCGTCACGCCGCAGAACCCGGCCTACGTCCACCTGCAAGCGGCGTGCACTTCGCCGTACATTCCCAATATCAATTCACTTCCACATCCTTATCCGGGTCTGGGCAGAATCCTGTCTCTAGAAAACGTAGCTAATTCCGCCTACAACGGATTTCAAGCCACTCTGCGTCGCTCTGGCGGGCCCCTCACCATGGGGATCTCCTACACCTATAGTCACTCCATCGACGATGCCTCGGATCGCAGCGACCCGGTCCTCGTCGATTCCTATGACTTGCGCGCAAACCGGGCCAACTCGAATTTTGACGAACGCCATCTGCTCAATTTCAGCTACGTCTATCAACTCCCCAATTTCGCTCGCGGTTTCCACGACGCGGTCATTGCCCCCTCGCAGAACTGCTGCTCTGGATTCATGAATCAACTGTTTGGCGGGTGGCAACTCTCTGGCGTGACCCTGTTTCAATCGGGTACGCCATACACCGTCATCAACAGTGCAGGGAACACCGGCATTTCACTCACCGACAATGCGGGAGTTGCGAGCGGCCTCGGTATTGCCTCGTCCTATCCGGACGTCGTGCATGGCCTGCAGCAACCCGCCAACAATTTTCAGAGCTTCGGCCCACTGAAAGGAAATCCCTCGCAGTTCGTGGCGCCTCGCGGCTTGACCTTCGGCGATGCCGGCCGCAACTTCCTCAACAATCCGGGCCGCCTGAATTTCGACATGACCGTGATCAAAAACTTCAAAATCACCGAGTACAGCCAGCTCGATTTTCATGTCGATTTCTTCAACATCTTCAACCACACCCAATTCCGCGTCTACGATCCGGACAATCCGGGCAGCAGCGGCAACAACATCGTCAGTTGCTACGCCGGGCCCGTTTATTCTGCCGGCTTTCAGGCCAGTGGAGGAGCAGACTGCGTCACGGGCGCCTCCTTCCTGCATCCGCTCAACGCACACCGGCCCCGAACCGTGCAGTTCGGATTGAAGTGGGCCTTCTGAGGCTTGGGACATCATGCACAGACTAGAAATCCATGACGCATCCAGCCGCACAATCCGTTCCCGGGAAAATTCTTGCGGAGGCGACGTGAAGTCGCTTTTGCCTCTCTTGTTGTTTGCCTTGGCGCTCCTCTCTGCCTGCGGAGGCAGCGGCACTTCCAGCCAGTCGTCGCCCGGCACCGCATACGCCGCCGGAAACTGGCAGTTCACCCTGGCAGCCCCCTCCGATAATTCCTTCCAGGGGGGAGTCCAAGGCGGATTCCTACTTCAGAATGCAGGTGCCCTGACTGGCGGCGCGACTTACGCGGTTTCCTTGCCCGCGCAACAGGGCGGCGTCCCCACTCTCTGCAGCAGCGGATCAGGCCCGGTCACCGGATCGATCAGCGGCCAGAGCGTCACACTCGCTGTTGCTGCGGGTATTCAGACGTTCAATCTGACGGGCACTCTCAGCGCCGACGGCTCGACGATGGCAGGCACTTACACATCGAGCGATGGCAAAGGGTGCGGAACCGCGCAGACTGGGTTGAAGTGGACCGCAGCCTCTGTCCCGACCCTTACCGGATTCTTCCAGGGCAGCTTTCACAGCTCGCTGAATCCCGCCCTGAAAAATCAGGATTTCCCGGTCATTGGAATTCTTGCGCAGAGTGACAATATCGGAGCCAGCAACGCGACCGTCACCGGTACTCTCACGTTCCAAAACTATCCTTGCCTTGCAACAGCGACGGTCAATGGCCAAATTAGCGGCAGCTCGGTCATCCTTCAGATGATTGCGACCAACGGACTGAACGTCGGCCAGATTGGCGCAACGCCCGGTGCATCCAATCCGTCTCCTGTGGTTTTCCAGAGCAGCAGCGGGGGCGGAGCCATCCTGCAAGGCGCCAACGGATACGGGGTCACCACAAAGGCTTGCCCCGGCGGGACTCTTGACGGAGACATCGGAAACGTCTGCATTGCGCTCGGCAGCTCCACCAGCTGTAACCAGCCGATCCTATTCACCCCCGCATCGCTGGTTTTCCCGTTGCAGCTAGTTGGATCAGCCCCAACGACGCAGACCATCACCGTCACCAATAACGATCCTTCCGGCAGCACGCTTTCCGGCCTGACGTTGTCATTCAATCCTCAGTCGGGAAGCACCAGCCTGTTTGGGCTCAGCGACTTCAACGGCCTGCCAAACTTCACCGAGCAGGACAACTGCGCAAAGCCCGCGGGATCGACCTTCTCCCTCGATTCGCAGCAGAGCTGCACCATCACCATTTCGTTCGCACCGCAGCAGAGTTGTCCGTGGCTGCCGTCGACCGCACTCGGAGGCGAGCCTCCATCTCTTTGTCCGTATCCCATGGTCGCATCGTTAACCATCAACAGCCCCAGCAGCGCGGATAACAATCCCGTATTTGCGGTGCCCATCAGCGGGCTGGGCTTCAGCGCGCTCGCCCCTTCTACTCCCGAACTCGATTTCGGATCGGAAGCTTTGACCCAAACCAGCGTTCCGCAGACTTTATCGTTCACGAACCAGGGAACCGCTCCCGTCCAGATTCTGCCCGCGTTGAGCACGCCCTGCGTAAACCCGGCGGAGGGAGTCCTGACTCTTCCGCGGCCGATTGCGTCTGGCGGAGTTTCGGGCCTGCAAGTGGACACGGGCAACATCATCCCCAACGGTTCGACCATCAATTACAACTGCGACAGCGATTTCACCAGCAAGCTGCCGAATTTTCAGATCTCCGCCGACAATTGCTCAGGCACGCTGCTGGCTCCCCTGGCCTCTTGTTCGCTCCAGATTGCTTTCGCACCGCAGCCCAGTACCTCTTTGACTCCGCCTCTGGATTACTTTCTCGAGTTGAATACCCTGCAATGCACCTCAACCACAACCTCGAACTGTGAAATCGACAGCGGACGTTTTCCGGTTGAGTTGACGGCCAACTTGCCAAGTCCCCTGAGGATGACGCCCGGAGCGGGTTTGGACTTCGGATATCAGTTCAAAGGCTTCCCCAGCGCGCCTCGCACGATCACTCTCTTCAACGACCCCAAAGACCCTCAAGCTGGGACCGTGAACTTTACCGGCAACCTGATCAAAGGCGATTACGCAGAAACGGATGATTGCGGTTTCAGTCTGGCGCCCGGAGCCAGTTGCACTCTCACCATTACATTTCAGCCGGGCATCATAGGCTTCGATCCCGGCACTCTGACAATTACCTATAGCGTTGGACAAACCCAGACCGTGCATTTGCGCGGCACCGGGCAGTAACCGTCGGAACTGAGGAGGCAGATTGAGGAAGCTCGTTGAGGAGGCTCGTCGGATCGCTCGCAGTACGATTTTTGTGACTCTTGCCGCCGGAACGGCGTCCCTTCTGACTGGATGCGGCGGGAGCACAACGAACGTGCAGAATCCTCCACCGCCGCCTCCCTCCAGCTTGTCGATCGCCTTTCAACCAGCGCCCGTTCCAGGAATTTCTCTCAACTCGGCTACCAATCTCACAGCCGTCGTCACCGACGATTCCAGCAATTCCGGAGTGGATTGGGTGCTGCTGTGCAACAGCGGTTCCGTTTGCGGCACGCTCGCCCCTCTTCATACTGCCAGCGGCAAAGCGGCAAGTTACACCCCCCCTCCCGTCATTTCGGGAAATAGCCAGACCTTCACGATCGAAGCTTTCGCGACCGCGGATCACACTAAGAATGTCGTCACTTCCATCGCCGTCACCGGCTTTGCCAGCACTCTCAAAGGCACATATGTGTTCGCAACGCAGGGCAGCGATGCGAACGGACCCTTTCAGCTTGCGGGTGCAATCACCCTCGACGGCAACGGCGTCATCACCTCTGGTGAGCAAACCCACAGCGACTTCCTGCTGACAGTCTCCGATCCGATCACGGGAGGCTCGTACTATGTCGGCCCCGATGGTCGTGGAACTCTGACCATCAACACAGCCGATACCCTCATTGGCCAGCTCGGTGTCGAGAACCTTAGTCTCGTCGTGCTCTCGACTTCGAAGGCGTTCATCGCGACCCTTGATAACCCAAATCTTCAGCCCAGTATTGAAAGCTCCTCGGGAACCATCGAACTGCAAACGAGCACGGCCGCGCCCACTTCTGGCTATGCCTTCGCGGTTGGCGGAACGGATATTTTTCTCTCACCCATGGTGATGGGTGGCGTCTTCAACGTCGATTCTCCCAACACCATTTCCGGAGCAGGAAGCGTTGCCGATCAAAACGACGGCGGAGCGCTGTCCCTCAGTGCCACGCTATCCGGGGCGCTTACCACGCCGGACAAGTTCGGATCTCTAAAGCTGAACCTGGCCGCCTCGTTCGCCCCAACTCCCATCCAGTTCACGGGCTACATCGTCGACGCACAACACATCAAGCTGATCGAGACCGACAACAGCGTCTCGGGTTCCGGGGTCGGTTCCACCGCTGGAGTCGCAATCGCTCAAGGCGCCAACACCGG
Source organism: uncultured Acidobacteriaceae bacterium (assembly GCA_963844525.1). Classification (GTDB taxonomy): domain Bacteria; phylum Acidobacteriota; class Terriglobia; order Terriglobales; family Acidobacteriaceae; genus Sulfotelmatobacter. The sequence goes on from CAWJOM010000005.1 coordinate 375,753, forward strand.
TACGTTTACAACGAATCAGTCGTTTGCCGGAAACTATGTGTTCCAGATTCTCGGCCAGGACTTCAGCGGCCTTCCGACTTCACTGGCATCCGTCGGACAAATGACCGCCGATGCCGGCGGCAATCTGACCGGGTACAACGATGAAGAACTAAACGGGCTTGGCATCCAGATCAGCGACTCCTTCACCGGAACCTACGCCCTCGATTCCACTGGCACCGGCCGCGTGGATTCCTCGATCAATTTCGATACCAACGGATCGGGCCCGGAATTCATTTTTTATCTCACGGGCAGCGGAAATCCGGCTCTGGTCCTCGATTCCGATCTGAACATCGGTTCTCTTGGTGTCGGCCTGTCCCCCATTCAAGCAGCGCCTCCCTTGTCTTTTGACGGAAAGTACGGCCTGTACTTTACTCAGGGCAGCAGCGGGCTGGAGAACGATGCCACCGCCCAAATTTCTGTTGACGGCTCCGCCGGCACCTTCTCTGGGACTGTGGACACGAATTTGGGCTTCTCACCCCAACCCAACACTTCCATCACGGGAGCTTTCGCCACGATCCCTGCTACTGGACGTACGACGGGCACACTGACCAACACTTTCTTCCCCTCACCCGGCGCCACGCCCAGCACGATTGCCGTCGCGTACTACATTGTCGATGCGGATCATGGGTTCTTCATTGAGACCGATTCCACGCTCACTGCACTGCTGACCCTGGGTTCCTTCGAAACGCGGGCCCCCGTCTGTCCGAACTGCCAGGCCGCAAAACGGAAGTAGGCCGTGTGGACCTTAAAGCGCACTGTGACGACGATCACGCAGCGCCGTGACAGCGGTTGCTGACCAACGTCGCCCTTCCGGCTCTAATTTGGAAACGAGGTTCCGCAGCGTGTCCGCAGTAGACACAACAACCCAGATCCTCGACGTCCTCGTGGTCCGCCTGCACGAGTCCCACGAAGTGTCGGTGTATGACGCGATTGAACGGCTCGTGCACGTCGGGGAGTCAGTCGGCATCGGCGCAGACACCCTTATTCGGATGCTCGACCGCGGCATGCGGCTGGACGAAGTGCTCGATCTCATTGAAGAGCAGATGGAGACCTTGCAAAGAGCTGCCGCTGAAAATCGGCCCGCCGCCTGATCACCCGCAACTACTCGGTCACCGCTCAAAAGAAAGGCCGCCGGGTTTCACGCCCGGCGGCCGAGTTCACGCAACTGCGTGGCTTTGAGGTTTTGCTACTGCCCCTTGCCCGTCAACCCCAAGGACTGCGGGCTGCCCACGCTATTGTCGAACACCTTGTACACGGCGCTTTCCACTCCGACTTTACTCGGATCGAAGTACACCGTGATCTGGCAAGTTCCCGCTGGCTTCAGCGGATTGCTCGAGCTGTTTCCGCAGGGCGGATTGTCGTTGTAGTTATCGCTGAAATCCGCGGAATTCGTTCCGGAGATCTCTGCGCCGGTAAAGAACACGTTGGTCTTGCCCACGTTGGTAATCGTCACCGTCGACGAAACCTGGGTTCCCCTCGTGACCGTACCGAAGTTGACCGTTGTCACCGAGAACTTGATTCCCGACCCGTAACCCTGCAGGGCCACGGATTGCGGGCTGGTGACATCACTGTCGCTGACGCTCAGGCTGCCTTGCGCGAATCCCACAGCCGTCGGTTTGAATACCGCATTGATAACACACGTTCCCGTAGACGCAACTACCAAGCCGTTCGTACAGGTGGTGGTGGAGGCGACGATCGCGAACGGTCCGGTTACCGTGATGGCGGGGCTGCCCAGCGTGATGGATACTCCGGTGCTGTTCGTCAGAGTGATCTTCGTGCTCACGCTTGTTCCGCCCACCCCGGTGGTGGCAAATGTGATCGACGAGGGTGTGAGCACGACATTACTGATGCCGGTCCCACTCAAGCCCACCAGTTGTGGCGAAGCGGGATCGCTATCCCGGATCACCACTGCGCCTCGCTTCGCACCGGTGGATTTCGGCCCGAAGGTCACGCTGATCGTGCAACTGGCGCCGCCTGCCAGGTTCGCTCCCGACGCCGGGCATGTATTCGCCGTGATGGCGTAGTCCGTCGTATCGGTCAGGGTAATGGTACCCATCGTGATCGCAGTGGTGCCCGCGTTCTTCACGGTGACGCTCTTGGCTGCGCTGTTGGTTTTGACGATTTGGTTTCCAAAAGCCAAGGGTGAACCCGTCAGCAGGATCGCGCTCCCCTGCCCAGACAGGTTTACCGTATTGGTTTGGTTGAAGAAGCCGTTGGAGTTGATGGTCACGTTTCCATTGAGGTTGCCGGAGGCGGTTGGCACAAAGTAGACGTACATTTGGCAAACCGTCCCGTTAGCCAGGCTCGCCGGGCAATCGTCGGCCTCGCTGAAGTTCGCGCTGGCTGAGATGTTGCTGATGGTTACCGGCCCGTAGGCACTGACGGTGACACCTTGGGGCGAACTGGTCGACCCAACTCCCGTCAGCCCAAACGACATATTGCCGGTGCTCGTGCCCACGGCTGGAAACGCCGAGATGCTGCGCACTCGCCCGTTGTTGTAGTCCGATACCAGGACGTCGCCCGACGGATCCAGTGCGATCCCGGTAGGTTCGTACAGGACGGCCGATGTTGCAGGACCTCCGTCTCCGCTATAGCCCGATGCGCCGGTGCCGCCGATCGTCGTCATGATCCCGTTGGGACTCACCCACCGCACGCGATTGTTGTAATCCGAAATGAAGAGATTGTCGTTCGCGTCCACCGCAACGCCCTGCGGGTAGTTGATGCCGTTTGCAGTTGCCAGCCCATCGCCCGTAAATGCGCAGGCGCCCGATCCGGCAACCGTCGTGATGATACTGGTAGCGGCATTGATCTCCCGTACCCGGCAGTTGTTGCTGTCCGCGACGAACACGTTCCCCGCGGGATCAACCGCCAGTGCCGTCGGCTGGTACAGCAAGGCACTCGTCCCCGGGCCTCCGTCTCCCGAATACCCAGCCAGCCCGCCGATTCCAGCGATAGTGGTGATAATTCCTCCGGTCACTCTGCGAACGACATGCTCGTTGAAATCCGCAATGTAGACGCTGCCTTTGCTGTCGACCGCCACTCCATATGGATAGTAGAGTTCCGCACCCAGCGCGGATCCACCATCCCCCGTGTAGCCGCACCGCGGGCTGTTGTTGAGCAGGAACCCTGCAAACGTAGTTACCACCCCAGATGTGGCTACCTTCCGCACCAGGCAGTTATACGAATCCGCGACGTAGACGTTCCCGGCGCTGTCTTTGGCCACTCCGAAGGTGTAGCTGAACTCCGCCGAGGTTGCCGGCCCGCCGTCTCCGGTATATCCATAGGTTCCGTTTCCGGCGAAGAAGTTCACCAGCCCGCTGGTCTTCACTTCCTCGCGCACCATGTAGTTATGGCTGTCGCCGATATACACGTTTCCATTGGCATCATCCGCGATGCCATACGGATAATTCAATTCCACGCCTGTCGCTGGGGCCCCGGTGATCAGCGTCTCAATGTTGTAGGAGTGATTGCCGGCGATCCGGTTCAGCAGTCCGCCGACCGTGAAACCGTCGACCGCATAGTTGGAGTTATCGGCGACGTAAACCGTTCCACCACTGTTCACCGCCACGCCCACTGGGTTATACAACTCGGCGCTGATTGCCGAGCCACCTTCACCGCAGACGCCCGAGCAGGCCGTCCCGTTGCCGGCCACCGTGTTGATGGTCCCGCCCACCGTGAATTGGCGCACGCGCTGGTTCGAGTAGTCTGCAAAGGTCACCAGGGTTCCTGCGCTATTGACCGCAACTCCATCCGGATACGTCATCTCAGCGCTGGTCGCGGCGCCGCCATCTCCCAGGAAGCCGTAGGTATGGTTTCCCGCAATGGTGTTAATCCTCTGGTTTGATTTTGTCACCTCGCGAATCACATAGTTGTTCGAGTCGCCGATGAACACGTTCCCTGCGGCATCCAAGGCAACGGCAGACGGATAATTCATTTCAGAACTCGACGCCGTTCCTCCATCCCCCGTATAGCCGCAAACGCCAATCGTGCCGGCATAGGTCGAGAGCGTCTTGCTCGCCAGCACCAGTCGCCGCACTGCGCAATTGTTAGTGTCGGCGATGAATAGGTTGGCTCCAGTGGCGTCCAGGGCAACACCCGCAGGATAGCTCAGGTCGCTGCCGCTCGAGTTGCACTGCCCGGCCGTTCCGGCCACGGTTGTAATGGTGCCCGCCGTGTCCACCTTCCGCACTACGCAGTTATATTGATCGGCAATATACACATTGCCCGTTCCGTCCACGGCCACGCCGTAGGGATGGTACAAGCTGGCAAGTTTGGCCCCGCCTGTCACTGCATCGCCGCTGTAGCCTTGTGCTCCGGTCCCGGCGACCACGGTGATGATCCCGCTCGTTGGGTTCACCTTGAAAACACGATTCTGGTTGAAGGCACCGATGTAAAAATTGCCGGCGGTATCTACCGCAACTCCGTAAGGGCTGTAGAGGTTTGCATCCACGGCGGGAATGCCGTTCGGACCACCGCCGATTGCGGTGGTCATCACATCCTGCGCCAGCGCGGGTAAGCTCACCAGAAGCGCGGCCAGAAGCAGCAGAGCAGATGTTCGGAAGCGACGCATGAAATTTTCTCCTCGAAGAAGTCGATGTTCGTGGTTGGGCATACTTAGCCTTCGGCGGATTGAGTCTTAACGGCTCGTGGCGACGACTAACGGGCGACGGCTGATCTGCGCGCCCCTCTGCCAACTCTTTCCTTTGCTGTCCTGGAACAGAATGATCAGGTTCGGTTGCGCCGGGGGCGCCATCCATTCCTGGAACTCACGCTTGCTCACCGAGAACTCCTGGCTCATTTCGATGAATTGCTGGCTCTTCCATACCTTCACCGGCGTGAAGTTCCCACGTAACGTCATCGCCGGGGACGAATCCACAAGCGTCACGATCACGCTCTTTGCGTCTTCATCACCGTGGTTGTATAGCTTCAGGTGAAGCGTGACCTGCACAAGGTCCCCCTGCTCTTGTACTCCGCTGACATCGAAGTACCCGGAAAAATCGCGGCCGCTCTTTACACTCGCGGCGACTGTGGCCAGCACTAGAACGGCAAGCGATGCGCAAACCACCCATGCTCGCGAAGGGCGCTGTGACTGCATAAAGTTCCTCCTCAATTCGGTTCCTTCCATGATTGTTCCCGCGCTGCAGCATCGCCGCAAAGCGCGGCTTTTCCTCAGCGAGGAATGCTCTTTTCAGTTGATGTTGCTGGGGCCTGGAAACGCTTGAAACCTGGAAACGACGATTTGCTGGGTACAACTTTCTTTTAACTAAACTTCTCTGTAATTTATTCTGTTCGTCGTCTTGGGGGAGGGCGACTGCCGAGAGGCAGGCATTGAAAAAGCGCCTCCCCCTAGGCGGCGCAATTGTGGCCTTATCCTTTGAGCTTGTCAAGATGAAGAGTTTTTCACACTCGGCGCGAAGCAAAGAGGAAGAAAGGGAGAGCGCGAGATCGGGGCGGATACATTACTGTTTAGGCCCCAGCGGTCCAGCCTCCGATTGCTCGGCCTGATGGCTTTCGACTGACAACTTCCGCAACGACAACCGTTCGTGATGCGCCAGTAACAGTCCGACAGGCACCACGGCGGCAAACGTCACCAGCCACAGCAAAATCCCGCAACTGGCCGCCACCTCTGCCGGAACGTCGAACACATTTGACAGGATGGCAATCGTTGCCACCTGAGAACCGCCTCCAACAGCCGGCAGTTGCAGCAGGGAACCCACCATGCTCGCGAAGATCAGGATGAGCAACTGGGAAACCGGAATTTCCAGCGCGTCCATTCCGTAGGAATGCGTAACTTCCTTATAAGCCAGCGCAATCAGATACCACATCCCCACCGACACCACCGCCAGCCAAAGCATCGAAAGGGGTCCATGAACGGTATTCAGCCCCATTCCGAACTCCCTCACTTTCTGGCCCAGCCGATGTCCCAGGTTCGAAGACAGATGTCCGAACCGCTGTTCCACCCAAAGCGCTACCGCCTCGCCCTTGCGGCGGATCACCACGGCCGCCACCGCAGTCCCCGCGACAATGGCTATTAGAAGAAAGCTCGCCTCACGAAAGCTCCGATAGAACTCAGGATGTGGAATGGAAGGCAATGCACTCGGCAGAAAAATCGCTAAGGCTACCAGCAATGCGAACGCCCCGATGTCGAATATTCGCTCCACCGTCCAAACTGCCAGCTGCGACGAGAAGGGAAGCTCCGTCCGCCGTGCGATCAGGTACGGCCGAATGAATTCCCCTGCCCGGCCCAGCAGTGCAATCCCCGCGAATCCAACCAGAGTTGGCGATACCAACTCCGCCACGGTTGTCATTGGCCGGACGGGCTTCAGAAAAATCTTCCAGCGTAACGCCCGTATCACATAAGCGATGTAAATGTAGGCAATCCCGTACAACACACGGATCTTCTTAATACGGTGAGTCTGGCTCCAGAACGTGCTCCAGTCGAACGTCCGCCAGTGCCGGTATTGCAGGTAAACCAGAATGGCCAGAATAAGGAACACCGCAACGCTGGCCAGAATGCGCTTCTTATCCATGAAGGGGGAAGACTCCGCGCGCCGCACCCTCAACACGCGAAGCGGGAAACGGCACCACCCAAGGTAAATGACTGAGCCGGAGGGGTCAAACCAGGAATGTGATGTAGGAAGGTTTCTGTGGAGACAGCCGCCTTCGGCTCTCAGTCGAGCAAAGATCGACAGTAATCATTGTTGAATTAGAAATGGCCGGGTGCCCCATGTGTCGCGCGTGCTTTGCGCGAGAAGTGGGAACTACTGCGCCTGAGCCGCGCTGTCGTTTGCTTGATTGGACTTGGAACTCGCTGTCTTACGGGACGAGGGAGTCGCCTTCTTGCCGCCTCCGTTCTGTGACGAACTGGAAGCCGCCTTCTCCCGCTCCTTCTTCTTATTAAAGTCCCGTACCACCCTTGCCACGTAAACTCGAGTCTCGTAATAAGGAGGCACACCGCCAAACTGCTCGACCCGCTGCGGCCCCGCATTGTAGGCGGCCAGTGCTTTCACCAGATCGAAGTCGTAACGCTCCAGCAATTCCCGCAAATACTTCGCACCACCCTCCACATTCGCCTGCGGATCGAATGCGTTCGGCACCCCCAGTTGCGACGCGGTGCCCGGCATCAGTTGCATTAATCCTTGCGCGCCCTTCGGCGATACCGCCCGCGCATTGAACCCGCTCTCGGCCTTGATCACGCTGTTCACCAGATCGGGATCCAGCCGGTATCGCCCGCTCGCCGAGTTCACCACCTCATCCAAGTCGAGTGCCCCATTTCTCGCGTAGTTTGCGAGAAGTGGGGATTTTCCTGTTACCCCGGAGTCCGCAGATCCAGAGCCTGAACCCGGCACCTCCAGCGCAGCCTCGAAATGCTCGATCTCCCCCGTCGGCACATCCACGAAGTTCGCCCCGTCCGTGGTCACATACAAGCGCGTCGTGTCGCCAACAATCTCGCGCCGCTCATGCCGGATCGAAAACCCGTTCCGCAGCACCGCAACCTCAGCCGCAAAGCAGGGAATTGCCGCCACCGCAAGCAGCGCGATGACCGCCAACCACCCTCGACCTGATCCCCAGCAACGCATGATATTTAGATGCCCAAAAACGTAAGATCGAAGACCGAAGAACTAAGACCCAAGACCTAAAACCGAAGCCCCTGCCGTCGCCGCCACGTCACCCAAAGCCATGCCCACCGCCGCCGCAATCCCGCACGCATCATTGCCCAGCGTCACCGTCCACCCGCGGCTGCGCAACTCCTCGCACGCATTTCCCATGATAACCGGATGCCCGGCAAACTCAAGCATCTCAACATCATTGTGGTTGTCACCGATGGCCATGACCTCTTCACGCCCGTAGCCGCGATGCGCCGCCCACCGCTCCAGCGCATGTCCCTTGGAACACCCCACATCAAGGACATCAATCATTGACAGATCCCGCTCCGGATATTCCGTCCGCAACACGGTCACCATCCCATCCATCCCAGCGCCTTCGAGTGCCCGAAGCGCCAACGTCATCCGCTCCATCGTGCCGCAAAACATCGCCTGCACCGGATCCTTCCCCAGCGCCCTCTCAATCGGCATCACGAACTCGATGTACTCCATATTCTTCTCAAGCCAGCGCCGGATACTCGATCCCAACTCGTCCATGCGTTCCAGCACAATCGCGCCCTTCGTCTCCTGATCAAAGGTAAGAACGGTATTCCCTCGGAATTCTTGCATCGCCCCGCATAACTTCCGGCAAGTTTCCGCCGGCATCATGTCGCGATGGAACGTCTCTCCTGCGAGCGACCGCGTCACCGCACCATTGGAACTGATCAGCCACAAATCAAATCCGAGTTGTTGCGCGATGGGTAGGGCGAAAGTATGCCTGCGTCCCGTGACGAGGACAATCTCAAGCCCAGCGGCGTGCGCGCGCCGCAGCGCCATCAGGTCGCCCTCGGAAATCTTGAATTCTGGATTGAGCAGCGTGCCGTCGATGTCGGTCGCCAGCAGTCGAATGGAAGGTTTAAGAATCTGCACTTCTTGCAATTTTACCATCGCACCAGCCACCGTAAGAGCGTGTCGGCGCTGTCCTTCGTGTACCTTAGTGCCCTTAGTGGTCAAAGACTTTGAAGTGTCGAAGATGAAGCGCCTGTGAGACGAGCTCTGCTAGCTGGCCTACGCCGGCAACCGCGCCAGCAACGCGCTGGCCTTGCGGAACCACGGCCGCTCGCGCCGCCGTAGATATCTCGGCATCGTCGGCTTCTTATCGAGAATCTTCTTCGACCACTCCCGCGCCTCCCCCACCCGTCCCTGCGCTTGCAGAAACAGCGCGTAGTAATAATAGGTTTCCGAGATCGTAGAAATCCGCGTCGCCTCGCGAAACATCGCGTCCGCCTTCTCCGCTTGGCCCGTCTGCGCATAGGCCCAGGCCAGCAACCCCTTGGCGCGATGAAAATCGTAATCCGGATCGGACGTTACTGCCCGCTCCAGATCCGGCACAGCGGCCGCGAATTCTCCGAGTTCGATCTCCGCCACGCCACGCCGGTAGAACGGATCAACATGATCCGTGCGCGACGAAATCGCCTTGTCGAAACAAGCCTTCGCCTTCGCAAAGTTGCCGTCGTCGATATACAGCAATCCCAGCTCTTCGTAGTTTCCCGCCGAAGGATTATCAAGAATGGTTCGCTCCAGTTCCTGAATCCTCCTCCGACGCGGAAAGGCCTGGAACGAACTGCGCAGCAACCCCGCGTCCGGGATCACTTCCACCGCGATATAAACGAGCGCCCCGATGGGGTGAATCAGGATGATCCAGATCCAGTAAGAATCCGGCCGCCGCCGGATGAAGTGGATCAGAGCCACGCCCCGCAGCACAATCGACCACCACGAAAACGCGAAGAAAAAGAAGGATCCCATGGCGAAATCGCACTATAGCATGCGCCACGCCGAGGTCTAGATAACCTCGGGTTCGGAAGGAGTGCAGCGGCAGTGCCGACATAGCATGTTATGTATATGTGTCATTAAATGAATTGCTTACATGAATAATCAGATCCAATACTGGAAGTTTGCAACTGCGGGAACCACGCTTGCCTGAATATTAAGGAGCGACGCTTTCCCTACCGCCGCTCCTTATTACTAGCGCGACGAATGCGTCGGGAAGACAGGATTCCGCCGACATGAACCACCGTTTTATTTGGCCGCCGCGTGATGGTCATAGCTGATCACCCGCGTGACCTTCCACGCCCCATCCTTGTACCGCCACAAATGGACGAACTGCCCTTCGCCCACGCCTTCCGTATCGTCATGGCCGGGATGGTGAAAGCGGTGAACTCCCATCTCGACGAACCCGTAGTCCTTCATGGGATAGATCTTTAGCGTTCCCGGGACCAGTTCGCGCGTCACCTTGCCGCAAATATTCTTCTTCACGCTTTCGGTCAAAGCTACCTTTCCCAGCGTCACGCCTCCCTGATCGTGATAGAACTCGACATCATCCACAAAGAACGATGCAAACTTATCGAGGTCGCAGTGGTTGTAAGCATCAAACAACGCCGCATCGAGAGCGGCTCCAACGCGTTCGAGTTCCTCCTGGTTTTGAATCTTGTCCAGCGCCGGCACAGTTTGCGCGCCCGCGTTGCAAGCAAACGCTAGAACAGTTGTTAAGACCATCAGGATAGGGAACAGAAACCACCTTCGGCTCATGAGTTCTCGCTTTCAACAGGGATAGGTGCACCTGAGAGTACGGATCCGACGCGTCAATTGTTCCCCGGGCCCGCGCAACGCATACACACCAAATGGTGTCGCGCCCGGGATGCCTGGACTCGGTTCCCGGCTCACCACCACCTGAAACGCTTTCCCCCCTCCCGCCACTATTCGAATACCGGCCTACTCGCCCGGAGATGTCTCGCAGTTCGACACCACCGGCACGACGATGTGCGGATACGCTGGCGATCTCGAAGTCTGGGACAACAGTATCGTCGGCAGCGGTCCCGGAGGCCACAACGGCAACAGTATGCAGGTCGGCTTCTGCTTGGTCTCGGGACGCTAGTTGTCAGGAGGTCGGTTTCTGAAAGTTAGCAGGACGGTGTAGCGCGCGATGCAACCACATCCGCCGCAACATCCGAGGGTGCCCCATTCTAACGTCGCGCAGTTTGCGGCGTTAGAGTGGGGATTTTGACTTTCCGGATGTGGCGACTCGCTCTCGTGCTCGTCACTCGCGACTTCTTTCCGGTCGCAACGTTCGACGCAGCACCGGTAGCAGGGCTCGTTCAAACTCGTCCCGATGACTCTTCCAGCGGCCCGGATAGGGCAATTCGAGGTGCGTGCCTCGCCACCTGGCGCGGGCTCGTGCGCGCTCGACATTCGGTGCGATGGAACGGACTACCGTGACAATAACTTCTGGATTGAACCGTCGAATCGTTGCACCGAGTTGCTTTTCTCCCCGATCGCATGCCAGCCTCCGCTGTTTTGGTGTCAGTCGGTCGACCGGCCTCCCGCACAAATCAATCAGATAGCAATCCAGGTTGCGAAATGTTTCCAGAAAGTCAGTCGCCTTGAGGCCCGGGAACGCTGCTTCAAAACTTTGTCGGACTGCGCGGTAGAGTCCCGAGTCTGCCTGGTAGAAAAACCTCCCCGAAGCCGGCGGCGACTCGCCCACAAATAATATCCGCACCCGTGCGGGCCGATACCGCCTGCGCAGCCGCTCCCTCGCCGCCGCAACTTTGGCACTCTCCGCCAGCACTCTCGTCCGCACCATTCGAGATTCAATCCTCAGTGGTCTCTTTGTATCAGCAAAGACGCTACTCACCCGAAGCCTCGGAGAAGAGACGAACTGGGTGAGAGAAATTCGGGGCCAGAGAAAACTCGTGCGCACGAAGGTATCGCCTCCCTCCGACGCGATTACGAAAGTAAATTGATGACACGCCGCCCGGCCCTTACTATCCGAACACATCGTGCTGCGGGTCCCTTCTTGCTCATCCGAACCATGGTCCCCCGGCCTGGAGATCCTTTATGCGGCTTGGGCTTCCGAAGATCGCTTCATGGCTCGTTCTCATTGGCGCCGCTCCGTGCTGGGGACAATCGCTGCCAAAACCTGAACTCAAGATCGGCTTCTCCATCGAGGCCACCAAGGGCGAGCGCTGGCAGACTGACTTGGACGAATTCACTCTGCGGGCACAACAACTGGGCGCACAGACCATCACCCGCTCCGCCAACGGCGACGACAACCTTCAATTCGAGCAGGTAAAAGCCTTACTCGACACAGGCATTGATGCTCTCATTCTTCTGCCTCACGATTTCGAGAAGGCCAGCCGCATCGTCGACGCCGCCCATGCCCGGCACGTCCCCGTCATCAGCTATGACCGGCTCATCCACAATCCGCATCTTGACTTATATGTGGGATTCGATCTGTACCAGGTCGGTGTTCTGCAAGCCCGATGTCTCACCGAGCACGCGCCGAAGGGGACCTACATTCTGCTCGGCGGCTCGCCGCTCGATCCCAACTCCAAAGTCGTTCGCGCCGGTCAAATGAGCGTGCTCCAGCCGCTGGTCGATCGCGGAGACATCAAAATCCTGAAAGATATTTGGATTCCCGAGTGGAGCCCGACTCAGGCTTACATGCTGGTGACGAAAGCCTTGCAGGATTTGAAATCGCCACCTACTGCAATCCTCGCCTCCAACGATGGCACTGCCGGCGGGGCCATCCAGGCCCTCGAAGATAATCATCTGTCCGGAAAGGTTCTGGTCACCGGACAAGACGCCGATCTCGCCGCCGTGGCGCGCCTTTATGACGGCACGCAGCTCATGACAATCTACAAGCCCATCATCGGCGAAGCCCGTTCAGCCGCTGAAGCCGCGGTCACGCTGGCTCGGCACGCCAAAGTAGAAACCTCCACGACAGTGCCCAACGGCGGAGGGACGACGAAGGCGATCCTGCTTACCCCAATCTCCGTCACGCGTGAAAACGCCAAGGACACGGTCCTGAAAGACGGCTTCCAAAAAATCGAAAGCGTCAAACAGGCTCTGCCCAAAGATAAACAGTCCGAAGTCGACCGCTAAGGCTGGAAGATATTTCAGGGTACCCCACCCTTCTCGCGCTCTATGCGAGAGGGTGGGGACTTTGACTTCCCATCTACAGAAGAAAAAGCTGCTAGCCTCCAGGGCTTAGCGGGGCGTCGAATGTCAATGTCTCGAGATGCCCAAGGTCCGAGAAATCGGGCATCCGGGGTTTTACGAACTTCCTAATTCGCGGGGATCAGAACCGACACCGAGGCCACGCATCTCCACGTGTGGTTGAAATTCACCCACGTATCGACAAAGCGCTCGCGCCGCGCCGCCGGTTTGCCTTTGTGCATACTCTGTGTGCGAAAGACTCCGACCACCACCGCCGAATCGGCGTAGACATCTACCTTGCTCTGTTCCGTGACAGCCTGCGCGGGAGCCTGATAGTCGGGCGCTTTGAGGCTTGCCAGGAATTCACGCTTGGTCTCAACGCTTCCGTCCACATCGACGGAAATGAATGTATCCGCCAGAAGCATGTCGAGAGCCTTCGTGTCTTTGGTCTCGAGCGCGCGGTTCCATGAATTATCCAGTGCCAGCACGTGCGCGCCGTCATCCGAGGACGAACTCTGAGACGCGGCCGGCCCCGCCCCGAGCCAAAACGTAAGTGCAATCGCGAGGAACAGTTTCATCGTCGATGATCTCCCGGTTCAGGCAGAGATTTTACATGGGACGGAAATCGCATCAACCCGGGTGGCCCATTTCCCGCCCGTTTATTGCGCGAGAAGTGGGACTTTGGGCCGCCTGCCGATTTTTGCAGCCAATGTCCATCCAGGACTATACTCGCTGACAATGCCTCCCACCCTAGGAGCCAAGAAGAACGGCCGTTTCAGCCCCGATATTTTCCTCGCAACCATCGGCGACGGAAGGAAGATCCTCACGGTTCCGAAAAAGCAATTGATTTTTGCGCAAGGCGACGACGCGGACGCAATCTTCTACGTGCAAAGAGGAAAAGTCAGGCTCACCGTTGTATCCAAGATCGGCAAGGAAGCGACGATCGCGATCGTCAACCAGGGAAACTTTTTCGGCGAAGGTTCGCTGGCGGGTCAGCTTTTGCGGATGGGCTCCGCGGCGGCCATGACCGATTGCGAGATTCTCCGGGTGGATAAGAAGACGATGATGGAAGCGCTTCACCGCGAACCCGCGCTTTCTGAGATGTTCGTAGCCTATTTGCTGGGGCGGAATATCCGCTATGAAGAGGATCTGGTCGACCACCTTTTCAACTCCAGTGAGAAACGCCTGGCCCGCGTTCTTCTGTTGCTCGCTCATTTCGGCAAAGAAGGCATCCCCGAAACTGTCGTTCCCAAGATCAGTCAGGAGACGCTGGCTGACATGGTCGGAACCACTCGTTCTCGGGTTAGTTTCTTTATGAACCGGTTCCGGAAGCTGGGCTTCATTCATTATGCCGGTGGTACCGAAGGCGCCTTGCAGGTCCACAGTTCACTGCTCAATGTCGTTCTCCACGACTAGACTCATCGCAAGAAAAATGGGCACCCTGACCATTTCAGGATGCCCGAGCATATTCCTTCGAAGTGCAAGAACCCTGCTCTACTGCGGCTTCTCGTTCTGCTTCGGCTTTTCTTCCTGAGGCTTGTTTTCTTCCGGCTTCTCCCGCGTCGGTTGCTGGTGCTGTGCGGATTGCGCTGAAGGCCGAGGCTGAGAGGGAGGTTTCGGTTCGTTCTGCTTTGGCTCAGGCTTGTTTGCTTGCGGTTGCTTCGGCTCAGCCCTGTTTGGTTCAGGCTTGTTCGACTCTGCTTTAGTTGGTTCAGGCTGCTTTGGCGCCGCCCTGTTCGGCTCGGGCTTGTTGGGCTCGGCTTTATTCGGTTCCGGCTGGTTCCTCGGCGCCGGCCGATCGGAGCGAACTGCGTTGTTTGCGGGATGCCCCGGCGTATTGGCCGGCGGCTGAGCGGCAGCGTGGATCGGAGCCACGTAAGGCGTTCCCGTGGCTTTCGCGTGTACAACGGCGCGGTCGCTGAATGCTCCCGGTTTCGGTGTGGCTGCGACTGCGGGCGTGCCGTGATTTACAGATGCCCGCTGTTCCGGGTTGCCCCGCGCAGCCTGTGCATGTTGCGTCTGAGCAGCGACCGGAGCGACATGCTTCTCGCGTGCCACAGACTCTTGCTGAGCCGTGGGACGAACGCTAATTCCACCATTGCCGCCGTTATAGCTGACGCGGTTGACCGTGGTGTTGTTGATCACCGTGGTGTTGTAAACGTTATGAATGTTGGTGACGTTCACGTTGCTCACGGATCGGTTGTAATAGAATTGCCGGCCCTGCCACCGTCCGCCTTGATAGCCGTCACCGTTATATCCATAGCCGTAACTGACGCCGCCGTAGAAGCCGACCTGCTGGCCCCAGTAGCCCTGATTGAAAACATATCCGTTGTTGCCCCAGCCCCAATACGCGGGAGTCCACAAGAGCCCTGGTTCGGGAGCCATCACCCAAGTTCCCGGCACCCAGTAGTAGCCGTAGTCATCATCGGCGTAGGCCCAATAGCCCGGGGTCCAGAGATAACCATCTCCGGGACAAAGAGGCTGTTCATACACCGGCAATTCCGGCGGGGCGAAGGACACGGAAATGCTGAGTTGCGCGTAAGCTGCCGCCGATGTGGCGAGCAGTACGAGTGCAAACAGCGGCGAACGAATGGAACGGGTGACACTCATTGTGATTCCTTTTGCCTGAGGCTCCTTCGCGTGCCCGGTAATGCTCTGCTGCTACGGACTGCGCGAGGGAGAGGCACAATTTCCACACGAGACGTACTGCAGATTCTGTCTCGCTTGCAAATGACTCTGATAGATACCTTCTCACCTTCGAGATGGCGAAGTCTGAGCAAGAACGCTCAGTTCGAGCAAGCATCCAGTCGTAACTCAAGTGGTTCCCGGCCCTGGAGTCCGTGGTTAATCACGGTTGGACCAATGATGCCGGCTCTTGGCATCGCCGGGGCGAGTAGGGAACGGTGAATCACTCTCAATGTGCTGAGCGGGCTGAGGCGATCAAGGCAAATCCACACGATCAAGCGCATCCACAAAAGCCGCCGTGGGAAGGCGGGCATCTGCTGTGCTCACTGGCTCCCATGAAATGGGCAGCAGATGTCGTGCACGCGCAGGTTCCGTTGCTTCCTCTTGGCGGCGACCGCAGCACAGGCAAATGGGCACGCCCGTTCTACGAATGTCGGTTTCCTTCGAAATTTCACTCTCGCGAGTCGCGGTGGATCCGGCGATGACCGGCCCGGCGCATGTGTCGCAGGGGAAGGCAGAGAGATGAAGATAGTGTTTGCTCATGAGGTCCTCTTTGAAGGCGGTGAAGGAAGATCGTGAACCTTCAAACCCCGCGCCGGCCGCTCACCAGATTCACGACGATCATGATCAAAGCGATCACCAGCAACACGTGAATCAATCCGCCCGCCACGTGCAGGCTAAAACCCAGCAGCCACAGAATCACAAGTACCACAGCAATCGTCCAAAGCATTCAATCCCCTTTATTCATTTCTGATATGCCGCCTTCCGCTCGACCGGGGCCGGAAGCAGCGACTTTCCGCACTCCAGACAAGAGCTGCTGGCGCGCGGCGTGATGAGTCCGCAAAAAGGGCACATCCTTTGCAGCCGGACCTCCCGTCCATACGGTTGCAGCATCTGGAGGAGTTTTCCGAGAAACTTGTTCATAGGGCCTGCTGTCTGTAGAGAGGAGCGAAAACAGACTCCGTCGAATTCGCGGTCCTGCGCCGGCTGAATTCATTCTCGACATTCACACGATGACACGACCGAGCCGTTGATTCTGAGCACGATTGCTCACATTTCACGATACTTTGAGCAACTCTTCGGCCGTTTCCATTTCAAAGCAACGAGGGAAGTGAGCAATTCAGATCAGCTACGGTAAAGGATCTGAGCGATCATGGTTTGTGAGACGAGCACTTCTTCTCTCTCTTTCAGGTCTCCTGAGCTAAGTCAGCTATCTGAAGTTTTCTCCTCTTAGTTCCCCAGCACCTAAAGGAAAACTTTCAATGAAAAAGACCATGTCACTGCTCTTGATGTGCGCGTTGGGAATGTTTGGAACTTACGCATGGGCCGGTTCAGCTCGCGAAGATTCCGTGGCACGCCTGCAATCCTCGGTCGATGTGATCCACGCGATTATGGCAACTCCCGACAAAGGCATCCCGGAAGAAGTGCTGAACGATGCCAAGTGCATCCTGGTAGTGCCGAACCTCATCAAAGGCGGATTCGTCTTTGGTGGCAAGCATGGACGCGGCGTGGCCTCCTGCCGCACCGCGGAGGGATGGAGCGCACCCGCATTCGTCACCGTGGGCGGCGGTAGCTGGGGATTGCAGATCGGTGTCGAAGGCGTCGACCTGGTTATGCTGGTCATGAATGACCAGGGTTTCCAGCATCTGCTCTCGAGCAAGTTCGAACTCACCGGCGAAGGGTCGGTGGCAGCTGGCCCGGTAGGCCGTCATGCTTCCGCGGGAACGGACTGGAAGATGAATACCGAGGTGCTCACCTACTCCCGTTCCAAGGGCGTGTTCGCCGGCCTGACGCTCGAAGGTGCAGTCGTTGAGCAGGATAACGATTCGACGCACGCGATCTATGGCAAACAGATGGAATTCCGCAACATCCTCTCCGGGAAGGTTGTTACTCCCAGGAGTGCGGAGCCATTCATGAAGGCTGTGGCCGAAGCCCGCGAGCAGGCGCGCATTGCGGAAGCGAAAGAAAACACGAAGTAATTGCCTCAGCAGGCCGATAGGAAAGCCCCGCTTCGCAGCGGGGCTTTCTTTTTGAGGGCTGATCTGAGAGCTATCGCACGATCTACTGCGACCCCCTCCCCCCTTCGATCCATTGGAATCATGGGGTTAGGGGAAAATCGCGGAGAAGTCTATGTGGCTCAAGATTTTACGGGTAAAATATTAAAAGCATTGGGCTTACGGGTGGCTGCCGCGCCTGTTTGTTTTTCACGCTAATCCTGTAAAATATTGGATCTACAGGAGTTGCTGACTGGATCTCCATTTTATCGCCTGCAAAATCTTGATTTTGCAGGACTTATACGTACAATATTGCATAATATAGACTTAGCTTAGCCTGGCCGCGACCCTGATCGAGATCCTTGCCCACAGTCGCCGGGTTTTGCGTTTTTTTTGACCGCAAATCTCAAAATCATGATTTCAAAGAACTTATGTGACGCCGATTCCGGTTGGTCTCTGCAAAATCTTGAGTGCCTGAGACTTACACGCAAAATATTGCGGAATAAGGACTTAGGTCTTGGCCCTAAATCCTGGCCTTGGAAATCGCTGCCACGCCCTTGGGCTGGGACGATGATCGGATGTCTGGCCTGTGGAGCGCAAGGGCACATGTCACATGGCCGAGTTCGAAACTGTGGATAAGCTCCGTGGGCTGCGATCGGGGGCGTGCGGAAAATGGAAAGCTCCCGAGTTTTTCGACGAATGGAAACTGGTGAACGTCCCGTCTGTCCCTAGGCTTCCAGGCGCGTCTTCGGAGTGGTAAATCGAATGTCTCTTGAGGCTCTGTGGGCGGAACGAGAATATTGGAAGGGACTCATGGCTAGTGACGCCAAGAGGCGTGCGGCCTTTGGCTCTCGTCGAATGCTCGCGAGACTTGGGAAACTGAGGCTTTTAACACCTTGGAAGTTCACTTGGCGTGGCATTCCGAGCGGTCTTACGCCGTAGTTCAGCCGATAACCGGTCACGAGCTAATGATTGCGACGATGTGGGACGCTATCGTAAGCGGCGTTAAATTTCAGGTATGTCAGAAACCGGATTGCGGCCAAAGATTCTTTTGGCATCATAAGCGAGAATATTGCCCCGGCGAAACGTGCGCGCACGTCATGGCCCAACGTTGGTATAAAGAACGCAAGACGGCGCGGGAATCCGGCTAGGAAGTTCCCCACCCCTACTCGTGAACCGGCGTCGGCTATTGGATGGATGCGAGGCCCAAGAGTGTGAATTGCGGGTTCTCTTACAGCTGTTGCTCTCTAGTGATTCAGGACCGCGCCTTCCAAAAAGGACCCTTCCTCTATTCAGCACAATCTAGCAGACAAACCAGCCGTGCCGCGCCGTTCTTCGGAGCATCAAGCAGGTTTTTCACCACGCGCCCCCGAGTGACCCTGCGCAGAGCAACCCGCTCTCGATCTTCCGGGACAGCCATCACTGTTAATCCGACAAAAAGGCCGAGTGCGCAAAGAAGGAGCAACCAGTCCAGGTGTCTCAGACCGACGGAACCAAGAGCACTCTTGACGGTACCTTCACTAGTCGCTACCTCGCAGGTCATGATTAGCGAGACGAAGGTGCTGCCATGCACTGATAGGAATGTTCTTGCGTTTGTCTTCCTATATCCAGCGTAGTGGCGTGCCGCCAGAGAAGAAAGTCTTCAGAACGATCCTGAGAGTCGCAAAGAAGTATGCTCCGCTGAGAAGCCACCAGACCCAAGGGTTAGTGGATTGAAGGAAGTGGGCCTTCCATGATCCTCCAACCACATCGTAGGCGCCGCGAACACCTAGGAAATATATAACAGCTGCGAGATTGGTAAGGCCGAGCTGAAATGGGAGCCCATTCGTTCGTGCAGACCTATCCGACGGGTCCGGAATGGACTTGGACCCCTTCGCTTCAGAACTGCGCAAGCTCTCCTCCTCGGTTTGATCCGCCACGCTTAAGTTCACTCCAAAGGTTGTTTGAATCCTTCCATAATTTCCCACCATGCAGCCCCCCAAACCGTGAGTACAGCACTCGCCCTAACCGCACCGGCCGCCGCTCCCTCCTCCAACGCGCCTAAAGCGGAGTTTAGCGTATCATCCTTGGCACGGCCCACGAAGAATCCGGTCGTCCCTCCGATGACAATCGCCTTCATTATTGCCTTCGCTGGACCCACAATCGGGGCCTCGACGACCCTCTTGGCGGGTTCTATAAAAGGGGATGTCAAGTTCTATAAAAGGGGATGTCAAGTAAAAACACTTTACCCTTTGCAGGGAGTTTTGTTTTTCCTGCATCCAGCCCCTGCCGACGGACTCCACCGCGCTTTATCGCGTTGTTCACAACACCACGCATTTCCGGATCATACCAGAGGTTCGTTCGGGTCTTGATCTGAGCGCCGACAAGCAACTCGGTGGCAGCATGGCCAACCATGGTTCTATCTGAGACTCGCGCCTGGCGCGGCACTATAGCTTTGTTGGGTTATCCGAGGGAGCATATGGTGGCCCATGAGACTTCGCATTGGGCGTCTATCCCGCCCAGGATACTTACCCTCGAACCCGTGCGCGCAGCTGCTCGCAACCTTCGAATGTCAGGGTAATCTCGATTTCCGGACTTCGTGGTGCGCGCGCTTAAGCTGCTTGTGACTTCAGATGTTCGGCGTCGAACGTCTCTCCTTCTTCCACAAGAATCAATGCAATCGCCGCCATCTTGCGGGCCAGCGTGAGTCGCGCCATGGCCGGCAGCATTCCCGTTGAGCATTCGCATTCGTAGAACTCGCGAAACGGCCCGTCCAGCGCTGGCCGTGGTCGGCCGCGCTCTTGAACACGTTCTTCAGCTCGTGGCTGTGGTTCAAGTTCAACCCGCGGATGTACACTGGCTTGCTGCCGTCGAAGATTCGTCCCTCTAACCATCGATAGTCGGCGCTGCTGCGCGTCTCCAGTCCCAGACCGCAGTAGGTCCAGAACTGTCGCTTCGTCCGAAAGCGGTACGGCGTCTGCACCCGCCGATCAGAACCGCCGCCCGCAGCGGACCCAAGAACGGCATGGATCGCAGTACCTTCGCGGCCCGAATTCTTCGGCTCTCCGTCATCACCCTTGGCGGGCTTCGCCGTCGCAAGTGCTGAAGCTGCATCGAATTCTTCATAAAGACACTCCGCACGCCGCCGCTGACCGCTTTCGGTAGCCGCGCCAACCGTTCCCCGCGGTGCCGTTTCCCGAAGGCGTCTTGCCCGGCGCACTCAATCACTTGGCTGCGATAGATTGCTTCAATCCGCCGCCATCACACGCCCGGTGTCTTCGGTCAGTACCGTATAACTGACGGCCTAATTCCTTAAGCTGCTGTGCTCTGTTCTGCCCGTGATACACCGGGGATAACTCCGGCCCGCAGCAATTCCGCCAATTTCCGCGCATCGATTTGTCGTTCTTGTTGCCCAACTTCAGCAGTGCATTCTTGCGCGGATTGCAGACCACCACCCGCGCCACCTCTCGCACCACCACGTCGTAGAGCCAGGCCGAGTACGTCCCTTCTTCGAAGGTGACGTGCAGCACTCCGCGCACTCCCTTCAGCAGATCCAGCACCGCACTCGCTTTCGTCGCAATCACCGACTGCATCGTCAGTTTGCCATCCGCATTCAGCGCGGCCAGGCTGATCGTGCTCTGGTGGACATCCAAGCCAATGTACTTAATACTCTCCATGGGTGTTCCTTTCGTTTGCCGTAGTTACTGTTGCCACAGCAACTGCAGCCTACTCCGAAAGGGGCGCCCTTTTATATTGCGTGGCCCATTCAAGCCTGATTTTGGCTTGAGTGGGGCAGTTTGACGGCTAGACAGAGTCTCCCCGCTGCTCGCTCGCGCTGGCGTGCAGTCCATTCGGACTCGATTTCAACTCGTCCCTCGCTGCCCGTTGCGCAATGGAGAAAGCCGCTCCACGGCCAGTCTTCAGGGCGCTAGCGTAGTCCCTCTTCACCGGGTTCCAATCGGTGTAGTGCAGTTTCTCTACAAATTGCGCATGATTGCGAACATTGAAATCGTAGTAGCGCTTTTGCCAGAAATGATCGGCGTCGCCGATCAAACGCCGTGCCACTCCCTGCTTCAGCGACTTCAGTGCGTCCGCTAAAGTGGGTGGCCTATTCGAGCCTGATTTTGGGTTGAGTGGGGCCGTTCGCACTGGCTCGCTGACGAGAAGGTGGATGTGCTCAGGCATGACGACATATCCATAGATCCGGAGGCGGAAGCTGCGGCGCACGCGCTCGATCGCGCTCTCAAAGACTCGGCGGCTCGCGTCGGACGTGAAGAGCGAATGGCGGTGATAACAACAGAAGGTTACGAAATGGCTTTGCCCGGTTTGGTGATAACGCGTAAGGCCCCAAGGCATGGGTTCAGGGAAAGGCCTCGGAGTTCCCCACTCAAGGCAAAAGAAGCCTTGAGAGGGCCACCCGTTTCAGAATGGGATTGAGCACGGCGTCCGAAGGTGCGGACTCTGGCCGCCCCGAATCTAGTCCGCGCCAAGGCCCACCCTCCCGCAAAAAGCGCGGGAAGGATGGGGCAACCGCCGATGGGGAGATAGCGAGAGCGATGGGCCAGCCCCCATCCGAAGGTGCGGACTCTGGCCGCCCCCTTTGCAAAATGCGCAAACGATGGGGCACCCGGCCAAACCCGGGGTTGAGTGGTTCACCCGTCCGAATCTAGTCCGCGCCAAGGCCCACCCTCCCGCAAAAAGCGCGGGAAGGATGGGGCAACCGCCGATGGGGAGATAGCGAGAGCGATGGGCCAGCCCCCATCCCTCATTTACCTGCGCCGGTCCAGCTTCTTCGAGAAGGTAAAAACGGTAACTGCTCCAGGGCAGCTGCTCCAGAGCGTTGGGAGTCCGTCGACTTTCCCGCAGGCCCACCCTCCCGCACAAACCGCGGGAAGGGTGGGGCAACCGCCGACGGGGAGACAGCGAGAAGGATGAGTCAGTCGGCCCCTCCGGCAGTCAGCTTAAAAGACACAGCCTTCGAATGCACTCAGGGCAGGGAACCAGGGGAACCTCGTCCACTGCATCGAGGGTTCATGCGGTCGTAAGGTCCCTCGGAGCGCTGGGCGCGCTCCTCAGGATGACGAGGATGAGGAGGGAAGGCCGGGATCGACGGAACGTTCGTATCACTCAAGCCAAAACCGGGATTGAGTGGTTCACCCGTCCGAATCTAGTCCGCGCGCAGGCCCACCCTCCCGCACAAACCGCGGGAAGGATGGGGCAACCAGCTTTAGGGAAACACCGCTAGGATGGGGCAACCCGGCCACCCGGCTTGCGGGCCCATCACTTCTTGGGGAAATTCGGGTCGTTCTTGATTTCCCGAATCTGCTGGATGTGCCTCTCCGCATGGGTGGAGATTTCCAGCATCCACTGCCAGCAATCAATCACTTCGCCATAGTCTCCGAAGCTGTGGGCGCGCAGGTCGTCGTCGGTGGACTTGATGTATCCGATCATGGTCGCGCGCAGTGCCTGAAATCTTCCCAGCGCGTCGCCCATATCCTTGTACGTGTCCACTTTTTCGTGCCCGCCGCCGGTCTTCGTGTGGACTACGCGGTCGATGCCGTACCACATGATGTCTGCGTCGGTTGCCTGCGATTTCTTGTCTTTCATATCCGGCGGCGCCTTGACGGCTTTCTGAACGTCGCGCCAATAATCCGGCTCGGCCACCGCCAGGTGCGACATAACTTCCCGGATGCTCCACCGGTCCGGCGAAGCCTTGTACTCCAGTTGTGTTGGAGACAATCCGCGAACCTGCTCCCCTATCATTTGCGTCGTCATTTCGAAATGCACCAGCAGATGTTCGCGATCGGCGTTGGACATGGGAGGAGCTGCAAAGAGCCGAACCGTTATCGTCAAAACAAGCAACGGCAACATGCGCACGCTTTTCATCGAGAGTATCCCCTGAACTGCCGCGTTAGACGGATCTGCATCAGGAAAGGTGAGCAGACGCTGGCGCCGAGGGAGTGGTGGAAATTGAATCGGAGTGGACCGCACGGAAGCGGGAAGGACTGGGAATGATGTCGACTTTCCCGAAGGCCCACCCTCCCGCACAAACTGCGGGAAGGGTGGGGCAAGCGTCTTTGGGGAAACACCGCTAGGATGGGCCAGCCGACCTTTGGAGAGCTGGGCTTTGATTGGCTGACGCCCGACAGCTGAGAAGACTGAGATCCTTCGCTCCGCCTGAAAAACGGCTTCGTTCAGGATGACAACGTTCATGACAGTTTGGATAACAATGCGGGACGGACGCGCGTCCGGCGCTTATTTGGATTCCGCGGAAAGCAGGTTCCTCGACACGTCCTCGCCGCTTCGCGGATGCGGAACGGCTCGGAATGACAAGGTCTTACGAGGCTAACAAGAAAAACCCCGCCCAAGCTGAGCTTGGACGGGGCACCCAATGGGTCTAGCTAGAAGCTAAGAGCTAATAGCTAGAAGCTGTTCTTAGTACATGTCGCCCATGCCGCCGCCACCGTGTCCACCCGGGGCCGGAGCTTCCTTCTTTTCAGGAATCTCGGCGATCAGGGCTTCGGTGGTGAGCATCAGGCTGGCGATGGAGCCGGCATTCTGCAGGGCGGTGCGCACGACCTTTGTGGGATCGAGCACGCCAGCCTTGACCAGATCCTCGTACTCGTTGGAGAAGGCGTTGAAGCCGTAGTTGTTCTCCTTGGAGTCGAGCACCTTGCCCAGAATGACTGCGCCTTCTTCGCCGGCGTTCTCGGCGATCATGCGCAGGGGCTCGGTGATGGCGCGCTTGACGATGTTGATACCAATCTGCTCATCGCCTTCGGCCTTCACCTTATCAAGCGCTGCGGCGCAACGGGCCAGAGCCACTCCGCCGCCAGGGACAATGCCTTCTTCAACAGCTGCGCGGGTCGCGTGCAACGCGTCTTCCACACGGGCTTTCTTTTCCTTCATTTCGGTTTCGGTCGCGGCGCCGACATTAATGACAGCTACGCCACCGACCAGCTTCGCCAAACGCTCCTGCAACTTCTCGCGGTCGTAGTCGCTGGTGGTTTCTCGACTTGGCTGCGAATTTCCTTCACGCGGCCTTCGATCTCAGAGTGCTTGCCCTTGCCTTCGACGACCGTGGTGTTGTCCTTGTCGATGGTGATCTTCTTGGCCTGGCCGAGGTCCGCGATCTGGACGTTCTCGAGCTTAATGCCGAGATCTTCCGTGATGGCCTTGCCGCCGGTCAGAATGGCGATATCCTGCAGCATCGCCTTGCGGCGATCGCCGAAGCCAGGAGCCTTGACGGCCGCGACTTGCAGCGTGCCACGCAGCTTGTTGACGACGAGGGTAGCGAGTGCTTCGCCTTCCACGTCTTCCGCAATGATCAGCAGCGGCTTGCCGGACTTCGCAATCTCCTCGAGCAGCGGAAGCAGATCCTTCATCGAGCTGATCTTCTTTTCGTTGATCAGGATGTAGGGGTTCTCGAGTGCGACTTCCATCCGCTCGGGATCGGTGACGAAGTAGGGCGAGAGATAGCCGCGGTCGAATTGCATGCCTTCGACGACTTCCAGCTGGGTCTCAGGGTCTTGGACTCTTCAACGGTGATGACGCCGTCCTTGCCAACCTTCTCCATGGCCTCGGCAATGATCTTGCCAATGGTTTCGTCATTGTTGGCGGAAATGGTGCCAACTTGCGCAATCATGGCATCGCTGTTGACGGGCTTGCTGAGTTTGTCGAGCTCGCCGTTGATGCGGTTGCCTTCTTTGTCGAGCTTGCCGGTGATGATGGTGACGGCCTTCTCGATGCCGCGCTTCAGAGCCATCGGATTCGCTCCGGCGGCAACGGTCTTGACGCCTTCGCGGAAGATGGCCTGGGCGAGAACGGTGGCGGTGGTGGTTCCGTCGCCGGCGACGTCGGAGGTCTTGGAGGCGACTTCACGAACCATCTGGGCGCCCATGTTTTCAAGGCCGTCCTTCAGTTCGATTTCTTTTGCGACGGTGACGCCGTCTTTGGTGATGGTCGGCGAGCCGAATTTTTTTTCGATGACCACGTTGCGACCCTTAGGGCCGAGGGTGACCTTCACGGCATCGGCCAGAAGGTTGACGCCGCGGAGGATCGCCTGACGGGATTCTTCTCCGTGAACGATGTGTTTTGCCATTGATTTATTCTCCTTCAGTTTCGTTTGCAGGACTGACCTGCGATTTCTTGGCTGGGGCTGTCAGCCATCGGCTGTCAGCTCTCAGCTTGGAACTTTGGGCCGCTGCCTGTCAGGATCAGGTTTAGTTGATGGCTGACAGCTAACGGCTGAGAGCTAGCGCTTGCCGGCGAGTTCTTTCTTGGCCGGGGTTGCGGCGCCGGTGAGGATGCCGAGGACTTCTTCTTCTTTCATGATGATGAACTCTTCGCCATCAATCTTGATCTCGGTGCCGGAATACTTGCCGAACAGGATGCGGTCGCCTTCCTTGACTGCGAGCGGGAAGGTCTTGCCTTCGTCGTTGGTGCGGCCTTTGCCGGTGGAGATGACTTCGCCTTCCTGCGGCTTGTCTTTGGCCGAGTCGGGGATGATGATGCCGCCACGAGTGGTGGAAGCTTCTTCCACGCGGCGGACCAGAATGCGGTCATGGAGTGGTGAAAATTTCGCCATGGTTTGTTACTCCTTTCGAGTAGTTAGAAGGTTGGCTTGCTTGGTTGTTTCGTTGTAACCCTATGATTTGGATGGGTTAGGCGCTGCTGTTAGCAGTTACGCCTATCGAGTGCTAATTGTAGGATGTGAGCAGGGAATTGTCAAGGGGGAAACGGCTTACCAAGAAGGCTAAGGAAGAGAATACTGTCGCGATGTTCCCAAACGGGAGTGTGGTTCGATGCATGGAGGTCTTAAGTGGAGTGGCGTTGAATAGGCGCGAAAGGACGGTGCTTTGAGCGACGGGGCTCTGATGGTAGGCTACATTGGTTTTAAAGCGAAAACAAACCATGACCTACTTCCAATTTGGCAGTCGATGTCTTCTCTTTCTTTTGGCTTCCCTTTCACTTTCAGCGCAGGATTTTCTGGGCGCAAGAATTATCTCACCCTCTCAATTGCCTGCTGGGGCAGGCATTCTGACTGCGGCAGATCTCAACGGCGACGGTATCTCCGATGTGGTCTATACAATCCCAAGTTCGAGCGGGACCTCATCCTTTGGCGTCTCCTTTGGATCGCCGTCGGGATTTCAGGTGGCGGGCACGTATGCGCAGAGCCTGCGACTGGCTACGACAGGCGACATCAACGGGGACGGGAAGCAGACTTGATTGCGGCATGGGGTTCCGGTCCGACGGCGCTTCTGTTTATTTATCTCAACAAGGGCGACGGCACTTTTAGTGCACCGACAACAACGACTATAACCACAGACACAAATTTGTGGCCGGTTCCGATGAGCGTTATTGCCGCGGACTATGACGGTGACGGCAAGGCGGACGTTATTGCGCCGACGAGCGACGAGGATTTTTCTGTCTTTGCCACGGGAATGGCGATGGAACTGTTGCTCCGCCCAAAACCTTTACAGGAAGATTTGTGACTAGCTATCAGGTAATGGACGCGGTCGATATGAACGGAGACGGCAAACTCGACCTGGTCGTGTATGTAGTGAGTGCCTCGATGGTCGAAGTCCTCCTGGGGAATGTCGAAGGTACTTTTCAGGCCGAGCAACCGATACCGGGGGCGTATAACTAATCGCCCTGGGTGGCTGACTTTAATGGAAACGGGAATCCTGACATAGCGACGGCTGGAGTCAACGCGATCGAGGGCGATTTCCTTTCGGCGGCGGGAACAATCTATGCAGGAAATGGCGACGGCACGTTCCAACAGCTCAATTCGTTTTCCTATGGCTCTTATTTGCCACTGTGCTTGGCGCCCGAGACGTAAATGGAGATGGCAAGTTAGATCTAGTCTTCGATGATTCGAACGGTTTCACAGTGTGTTTGGGACTCGGAGGAGGACAATTCGGTCCACCCCTTACTTATTCGGCCCCGCGTTGGGATCCCGCAGGATCGGCCATGGGAGATTTCAATGGCGACGGTATGTTGGACATTATCACGTCCCTCTATAACACCGGAACTCGCAGTCAGTCTACCTCCTCAGGGGATTTTCCATCGGCACCTTCGAAGGAGCAGAGGGAATCGATGTCGGAAGCATACCTTCAACGATAGCAACGGCGGATTTGAATCATGACGGCGTTCCCGATCTTGTGGCTCGAACGAATTCGGGGAGTTTCGTTTATCTCTCCCAGGCCGATGGGACCTATAGTTCGACGAGCGACACCTTCATTTTGGCTGAACAGGTTTTCCTAGCCGACCTAGATGGTGATGGCAATGCTGACGCCCTTTATGTTCCATCATCCTCATACTCAAACACGAGCTTCCGACATGGCAACGGAGATGGAACTTTCGCCAATCCAGTCACTGGAATGTCGCTTACTACGGAGCATCCAATGCGACGCTGAGCGATCTGAACGGTGATGGCCAACCCGACCTCGTAGGCATCGTGGATGGCTCTCTCACGGTCTGGCTCGGGCAGGGGGCAGGGAACTTCGGAGCGCCCGTTACCTATCCGCCCACCTCGAACTTTTACAGTGGCAGGACAGTTGTTGCCGATCTCAATAACGACGGGATCAACGACGTCGTGGCCGTCGTCTCATCCAACGTGACGGTATTGCTCGGCGCTGGCGATGGTCTAGGAACACTAGGGTCCCCGCAAGGGTCCTATCCGGGTAGTGACTTCGCGCTACTCGATATAAACGGCGACGGTAAGCTGGACCTTGTCACCATATCGCCGGACGCTCACAAAGTGGGCATCGACCTTTATCTCGGCGATGGGAGGGGTTCATTTGGGTTTCCAACTTTCTTCGCGACGTCGCAGACTTATACAGCGATCGTCGCAGCCGACCTCAATCTCGACGGTAACCCCGACCTGATCCTCACTGGGGGCTCTGTGTCCGTGTTAGATGGGGATGGAAAAGGCGGGTTCGGAGCCGAGCACGCGTTTGCCGCGGGGGACGGTCCTCACAACGTAATCGTCGGCGACTGGAACCATGATGGCGCTCCAGACATTGCGGTGGCCGATTCGGTTGAAGGCAGTCCGTCACCGCAGTCTATTTCGTTGTTATTGAACCGAACTGGCGACACAGCTTCGTTGTCTCTAAGCAGCAATCCGGCGCAATATGGACAACCAACCAGCGTGGAAGCCTCAATTGTGCCCACCGTGCCAGGTTCGGCGTCACCGGGCGGCACCGTATCGTTAACGGTGGGTACGGTACAGACACTGCAAGGGTCTCTCACGAATGGCACTTATTCGGCGCCACTGGGCACTGTTGCAGTAGGCAGTTATTCGATCAATGGTTCGTACCAGGGCGACGGCAACTACCCTCCCAAGCCGTTTCGTGTATTGACGTTCACTGTCACAAAGGCGAATACGACGACATCGGTTGCTGCGTCTGCGGCTCCAGGAATATTTGGAACGACGATCAACTTCAAGATCGCCGTTATGCCGGCTTTCTCTGGTGTTCCCGCTGGAAGCGTAACTCTCTGGGAGGGAGCGAACCTGTTGGGCACGGCAACCGTCGACAATACGGGTGGCACGAACTTCGCGTTAAATTCGCTGTCGCAGGGCAATCACGTTCTTTCGGCACAGTATGCGCGACGCTAATTTTGTGGCGAGCACATCTGCTGCTCTGACAGAGACTGTGCTTTATCCAACGACGGTTTCGATTGCGAGCGATGCTTCGTCGGCTCTGATTGGTTCGAAGGTGACGCTTAGCGCCAGTGTAGGCTCATCGTACGGTGCGCCGACCGGCAACGTCATTTTCCTCGACGGCAGCAGCGTGCTGGGGCAAGCGGCTTTGAAGGGCGGGGCAGCGACATTCAGTTCATCGACCCTTTCCCGGGGAAGCCACAGTATCCAGGCGTCCTACCAGGGGGACAGCACATTCGTGACGGGAAACAGTTCTGTGATGAATCAAACGATAACCGATTTTTCCATAGCAGCAACGAATTCATCTTTAACTTTAAATGCTGGTGGGTCGGGGACGTATCCGCTGCAGGTGTCACCCTTATCTGGATTCGCAGGATCGGTTGGATTCACGTGTGAGGGGACCCCGGAGTTGGCGACTTGTAGCGTTTCGCCGACGAGCGTACAAGTCAACTCCGGCTCGTAGCGGCTACGGTGACGGTAAGCACAACGGGGCCGAACCAGGCGGCCATATCTCATCTCGGCAAACCGTGGGTTTTGGCGACTTTGAGCGTACCGATATTCGGATTCATCGGGTTATTGGGAAGGCGTAACAGAGGCAAGTCTGCGCGATTTGTTTCCCTTATGGTGCTCTGTTCGATCGGTGTAATGTCTTCTTGTGGCGGCGGGAGCTCGACGCAACAAGCTTCCAGGACCCCTGCGGGCACAAGTTCTCTGATCCTGACTGCGACTACCACCGCGAACGGGGTGAGTGTGAATCACGCTGTGACGCTGAGGCTAACGGTTAACTGACTCGCAGTTAGGGCCACGGCTAATCGGTAGGCTAGCTGGCAGCCAAAAGAAATACCCAACCGCTAAGCGAGGTCAGGGCTCGTGTGCAACAGAGAGAAGGGGAAGTCTCGCTCTCCGACGATCTGTTCCAGTCGGACAGAGGCTGGAGACATTTGAAAATCCATCTAGGTCCCCTCTCAAGAGCTCCACTCTATCCGAACATGACCTTGAGTGGGCCAGACTGGCAGCATTGTGGAGATTTACGCCCAAGTTCGGGAACGTCCCCACTCAAGCCAAAACCGGGCTTGAATGGGCCACCCATTTTTATTAATATTCCTTGACACGTATATGCGATATAGAGTATATACAAGGAATGGAACCGTTCGAGATCATCGCGGAGCCGAACCGGCGGTCGATTTTGAGTCTGCTGGTTTCGTCTGAACAGTCGGTGGGTGAGATCGAACGGCAGCTTCGGATGCCGCAGCCGACCGTGTCGAAGCATCTGCGAGTGCTGCGTGAGGCCGGGTTCGTGGAGTCCACCGTGGATGCACAGCGCCGTCTCTACCGTTTGAAACCCGAACCATTTCAGGAGATGGATGCCTGGCTGTCGCAGTTCCGCCGGTTCTGGTCGGCTCACGTGGATGCTCTGGAACGCCACCTCGACCGCATGGATCTTGATCGTATGGATCAACATCCGCATAGGTCAGCAACCCGATCCGCAACACCCGCGAAGAGGAAACCTACTAAAGAGAAGACGCCGCGGCCTAAACCGCGAAGGTAATCAAGGAGAATGACATGAAAATCAAAGTGACCAGCCTATACGTCGACGACCAGGATAAAGCCCTGCGTTTCTATACCGAAGTACTGGGATTTATCAAGAAGACCGATTTCAGTCAGGGCCCGTATCGCTGGCTGACCGTGGCCTCGTCCGAGGAACCGGAAGGCACGGAGTTGCAGCTTGCGCTGAACAACAATCCTACGGCCAAAACGTACCAGCAGGCGATCTTTCAACAGAGCCAGCCTGCGATGATGTTCTTCACCGACGACGTGAAGGGCGATTACGAGCGGATCAAGTCCCGCGGCGCCGAGTTCACGATGCCGCCCACCGACGTCCCCGGCTCGACGATTGCGAAGCTGAATGACACCTGCGGCAACCTGATTCAGCTTACGCAGCTGGCACGCTGGTAAGACAAAACGTCCATCAGGAGAGTCAGCAGGAAGACTTTCAGCGGGGAGAAGATCGATGACCGATCGCGCGTTGTACATACCGGGTCCGGCCCAAGGGGCGCAGATACGAAAAGATCGGGGACCAAACGGCGAAGAGAAGTGGACGCTTGTTCTCGTCCGCCAGCTACGTCACCCGCCGGAAAAAGTTTGGCTGGCGATCACCGATCCAGCGCATCTGCGCGAGTGGGCCCCGTTCGACGCCGACGGGAATCTGGGTACGGTTGGGGGCACGGTGAAGCTCACCACGGTGGGAGCTCCCGTGCCGCGGATTACCGAAACCAAGGTGACGCGAGCCGACGCTCCAGAGCTGCTGGAATACAACTGGGGCGACTTCAATATGCGGTGGGAACTCGAAGCCACGGTTGAAGGCACGCGCCTGACGTTGTGGACGAACATCGGTCATCGCTTCATCGCCATGGGCGCTGCAGGGTGGCATATTTGTTTCGATGTGCTCGATCACTTGCTGAGCAGAGCTCCGCTGGGGCGCATGGTGGGCCCCGATGCCATGAAGTTTGGCGGCTGGCAGCGGCTGCACGCGGAGTATGCAAAGCTGTTCGGCGTTGAAACCGTCAACTGGCCGCCTCAGGCGGAACAAAAGCCGTGAAATCAGACTTGGGAACAGCCGGCCCTTCGACTTCGCTCAGGGCAGGCTCTCGGCGGTGCGCCGAGCGGAAGCTCGATGTTCCGAGAAATAGACGAAGATCGGGAGAAGAAACGATGGCAAACGTGACCGTTTCCAACAAGCAGCGTGAAGAACTACTCAAAGCACTGAAAGTCCGCTTTGAGAAAAACATGAACCGCCACAAAGGTCTCGACTGGGCTCAGGTACAAGCCAAGCTGGAATCGAACGCTGAAAAACTGCGGTCGCTCCATGAGATGGAGCGAACTGGCGGTGAACCGGATGTCGTTGGCCAGGATAAGAAGACGGGCGAATACATTTTTTATGATTGCTCCGAGGAGAGTCCGAAAGGCCGGCGAAGTATTTGCTACGACCGCGAAGCGCTGGATTCGAGGAAAGAGAACAAGCCAAAAGACAATGCCGTGGGCATGGCGGCGGCCATGGGGGTTGAGCTTCTGACCGAAGAACAGTATCGAGAGTTGCAGGAGCTTGGAAACTTCGACACGAAAACGTCGAGCTGGGTGAAGACACCTGCTGCGGTCAGGAAACTCGGCGGCGCGCTGTTTTGCGATCGGCGCTTCGACACGGTTTTCCTGTATCACAACGGTGCGGAATCTTACTATGCCGCGCGAGGATTCCGCGGCTGGGTCAGGGTCTGATTTGGAGTGTGACGTACGAACCACAGCAGGTCGCTCCACTCCACAGATCATCGCTTTGCGATGATCTGTTCCGGTCGGGATGACAGGAATAGAAATGACCGCATGCGGTCCAGTTCCGCGGCGAGTTCCTGCGTGAAAGCGCGATCCCGCGGGGGATGCGAATCGACATAGCCGATCTCAGAGACAAGTTCGCCGTGCTTCACCGACACGTTGGCCCAGCCAATCACGCGATCCCGCCACAGCAGCGGCAGAGCGTAGTAGCCAAGCTTTCGCTTCGTGGCCGGCGTGTAGGCTTCGAAACGGTATCCCCAGCCCCACAATAATTCGAAG
This sequence comes from uncultured Acidobacteriaceae bacterium, assembly GCA_963844525.1. GTDB lineage: Bacteria > Acidobacteriota > Terriglobia > Terriglobales > Acidobacteriaceae > Sulfotelmatobacter. The sequence continues at coordinate 408,299 of CAWJOM010000005.1, forward strand.
CGATCACGGTCCCAGACCACGGGATCGAAAGGGGCGAGCAATCGGACGGTATCCTGCGACTGACAGCGCGCCGGATTCTCGTCAACGGGCCAATACCAATCGACGCCGTCGAGATGTGTATGCGCGAGCCGCTGTTGCGCACGTTGCAAAGCGCCATTCAGCTCGCCGTGCCACTGCGGCACGGCATAGCGCAGGCGGTACACGATGTTCCCCAGGCCCTTAGCAGGCAGAGGCGCATAAATTTGGACGGCAGCGTCCAATAGAGCATCGATCCGCGCGTGGCGCTCGGATGCCTCGAGCGGCTCGGGGCCATGCTGATGGCAAGCGTAGACGCGTATGCCGCTGTCGCGCCGGGCAACCCGCAGCATTCCCCGATAGTGCATGGCGGCCAGCAGATGGGTCGTGGCGTTGGACGAACCGCCCCAGTAGTTAGTGACTTTACCGCGCGAGAAATGGGCATCGACTTCGCGCGGATGAACTGTACCGCGTTCGCGCACGAACTCCAGCAGGCGTTGCGCCTGCTTCCTGTGTGCGGCGGACCAGGGCCGATGGACTTCCCGGACTTCGGACAGCGAGCGCGGATGCATCAGCGCATGGAGCGACTTCGTCACAAAGCCGTACACGATAAAAAAGTCTTCTTCGACGTCGAGCTTCGGGTACAGGCGTTCGAGATCGCCGGCGCGGTAGTTCTTCACGCGATGGCGCAGCAGCAGATCCTGTGCCCGCGCTGGGGCGCGAATGGGATCGGCCTGTATAAATCCCAGCTTGTTGACAGCGCGGTTCAGCGATGTAGCAGCGAAGAGGCTTCGGGCAACGGTGAAGCGCCGTAACTCGTCGAGGGTGGTGGGCACGGGCAAGCGGGTTGCCAGAAACTGGCTTGCATTGTAGGCGAACGGATGGCGAAGAACAAGGCGGCGCGCTCCTGCCCGGCACCAGGTCCCTCCACTGCACAGATCATCGCGTTGCGATGATCTGTGCCGGTCGGGATGACAGGATTGGGAGATCTGAACCTACCGTCTCGATCCGCTTGCGGGGTAGGGTGGGATATTATTCCGACGATGGCGACTCAGGATGCGGCGACGGAGTGGCGGCGGTTGTCGGAACTCTATGGAAAGATGGCGGACGGCGAGTTACTGGCGTTGGCGCGGAAACAATCCGAATTGACCGATGTGGCCCAGGGAGCGCTGGCGAATGAGATGTCATTCCGCAAGCTGAAGCTGCAAGCCGATGAACCTGCGACTCCACCGAGGCCGGAGAGGCCGCTTGATCCCGCTTACGATGATGATCGAAAACTGGTGGAGATCCGCGTCGCGTGGAGTTTGGCGGACGCGCTGCAGTTGCAGCAACTGCTGGATCAGGCAGGCATTCCGTTTTTCATGGGGCCCGAGATGGCGACGGGCGTGGACGCCGTGACTTCAGGCTTCGGGAACGGTGTGAGCGTAAAGATCATGAATATTGGAGTGCCGTGGGCGCAGCAGGCGCTCCAGTATTACGAACCGGCGAACGAACCTGAAGCGGAGAAGGAAGAGCAGCATGGTGAGGTTGAGGTGCGCTGTCCTAAATGCCATTCGACGGAAGTTGTGTTGGACAGTTTGCATGGCGACGAGCCCGCGAGCGAGAAGGACTCTGCTCAAGAATTTGAATGGAGTTGCGACGAGTGCGGGCATCGGTGGAAGGACGATGGGGTTGTGGGAGGGTAGGTGAAGGGCATCACCACTGTCAAAGTCATTTACCACTAAGGACACTAAGGTTCACGAAGGAAATTCAACGTCTCTACTCTCGGAGAACCACCAGGATTGGGGATCATGAAGGAAGGTCGAAATCCCCATCCCGAAGATCAAAATCCCCACTCTAACGCCGCAAAGACGCGACGTTAGAATGGGGCACCCTCGAGAGTTAGGTACGGTCGGCTTATAGTTCGGGTTGGGCTATGCCTTTCTTGACTGCGTCTTCGAGGAGGAGTTTCATTTCGCGGTTGGCCTTTTGGGCTAGTTCGGCCTGCTGGCGGCCGAGTTCACCTTGTTGTTCGCCAAGTTTGCCTTGCTTTTCTCCCAGAGCGCCCATTTCTTCGCCGAGCTTGCCTTGCTCCTCGCCTGCATTGGATTGGATCTCGCCCATTTTTTCCTGCAGGGCGCCCATCTCTTCCTGAATTTTTCCGATCTGATCCATGCTGGCGCTGGAGCCGAGTGCTTTTAACTCAGCTTTCAGCTTGTCGAGTTCGGCCGTCATGTCCGGAACCTTGACCTGAATTTTTTCCATCCGGGCGCCGAGCGCGTCCTGCTGTTGTCCCAAAATGTCCTGTTGCTTGCCGAGGGCTTCCTGCTTTTTTCCCAGTTCTTCTTGCGGAGCCCAGAGCTTGCGGGCGCGATCGATCGTGGCCTGATCGCGAATGATGTAGGACTTTTCGTCGGCCTGGAACCAGATGAAATCGCCCGGGATGCTCTTGCGCAATTTCTGGACGTGATGCGCATCTTCGGTGGAGCCCGACATGGTGAGGGAATCGGAGTTGCCGGTGACGATGACGAAGCGCTGGTCGTCGTCGTAGCCATAGCCGTAGGCATAAGAAGAGCCGGAGCCATAGGAGGCGCGGGGAGCACGATATTGATCGGCTGTCGCGCGAGCCTGCATCGCTAATGCGCGAGCCTCAGCTTGGGTCTTTGAATCGCTCCTATAAAACTGATATGCGCGGGGCGCGACGGGAGCCAAAGCGGGACTCGGCGGGACGGCGGGCACCGTCATTGGTGCACGCGGAACCACGGGAGTGGCGGCGGAAACGCCTCTGATGACGCCGGCGGCGGTGGCGGGAGTAACAATGGGCTCCGCCAGCGCTGCGGGCTCCGGGCTCGAAGCAGCATCAGGGGCCGAAGCAATGGCAGGGGATGGAGTGGTTGCTGCCTGCGGTTTTGAGGGCGCGGCAGCCTGCTGGGTGGCGTCGGGGGTTTGATCGTCCGCGAATTGCGCTCCCATCATGGGCACGTGCTGAGGATGGGCGGAGGCGGCGAGATATACGACGGGGATAGCGAGGGCAACGATGATGACGGTAATCGATTTCTTAAGTTGCATGGCAACGGATCCTTTCCAAGAGAGAATTCTTTCGACACGCTGTTCGGCCTGACCTGCTTTGGCCATGGAAACGCCTTGCCACCAAACACGTCCGGGAGCGGCGTGCAAGGCTTCGAAGAAATCCAGCAAGATGCGAGCGTAGCGCTTGCGGTCGGTTCCGCAGGACAGGGCAGCCTCATCACTTGCTTGTTCGGCCAGGTTGGCGAGGTGCCGGTCGAGAAACCAGGCGAGCGGGCTGAACCAGAAAATGGCGCGATGGATTAACGACAGGCGCTGGGTGAGGGCGTCGCGTCGTGCAACGTGGGAACATTCGTGCGCAAGGACGGCGTCGAGCTTGGCATCGTCCCAGTCACGCCAGTTTGCCGGAAGAAGAATGGCCGGGCGGAATGCTCCCATCGTGACGGGGACAGAAATGAGTTCGGATTCGGCGATGCGTGCGGAAACGCGCGAGTCGAGTCGTCGCGTGATGAGCGGATCATCGATGGTTCGTGCGGTGCGAATCAGACGGCGGCCGTAAGCGAATCCGATCAGGAAACGCGCGAGAAGGATAAATGCGACAGCGAGATAGAGTGCGACGGCGACGATGGTCCAGGGAGGGCGCGATGGTGACGGAGGAGTTTCAAACAATCGCGATGAAGCGGCGGTGGAGGCGGGATCCCAGCTGACGGTTGTTCTTTCGCCGCGCTGGGGCTGGTTGACGGAAACCATACCATTCCCACTGCTTGCGATTGTTCGGCTCCTCTCAGGGCGGGCTGTATTCTGACGGCGCTCCGTGGCTTGAGCCGCCGAATTCTCAGTTACGGTCGCGACGTCCACATTCGTGCCGCTCTGTGCTTCTGTTTCCGGAAGGATCGTCCACGTCTGCTGCAGCAAGGCCGGCACGGGGACGGGCAGGGGCGGAAGGATCCAGCCGAGGATGGGGACGGCGATCGCGGCATAGAGAACTGCGGTCCATGTGAACAGGCGGGTCGAGGTGGTTTTCACGCGGAAAGCGAGTAGCCCCAGTCCCGCGATGGCGCCGAGGGCCAGAGCCCGGGCTGCCGGGTTCGCCAGTTGAGCGAGGAGATTCGCGGACGCTTGCGTGAGGGCGGGTGAGGTCATAGCTTCTCCTCTTTAGTTCGATCTTTAGTTCGATCAGCAGTGTCGCGATCAGCGATCTTGCGGGCGAGGCGTTCGAGTTGCTTACGGTTGAGGACGGCGTTGTCGACCATGCCCAGAACGAGTTGCTCGGCGGACCCGCCGCAGAAGCGATCGATGATGCCTTTCACGGCGCGGACGGCCACGTTCTGGCGCGCATCGGAGGCTTTATAGATGAAGGTGCGGCCTTCGGTCTCGTGCGCGAGATAGCCTTTTTCCTCGAGGCGGCGGAGGACGGTGCGGATGGTGGAGTCCTTCATGGGACGGGACGCGGCCAGGGCTTCGCGGCACGCTTCCGCGGAGGACGGGCCGTGAGTCCAGAGATAATCCATGACGGTTTGCTCGACATCTCCCAAGTTCTTTAGACGTGGCTGCCTTGTGTTAGTCATTGTAGCGTTACAATGTGTAACAGTTAAGAGAATTTCTGTCAAGAGGAACCTTAAATATGGGCTACGAACCTCAACGTGCGGGAATGGTAACGACCGGAAGATTTTCCTTACCGCCGGTCTCGGCCATGGTGAAGAGCATCATGAGTTGAGCAAATGCCTGCTTGGAGGCAAGGTCGCCGTCGTCGATCCAGAACCATGTGTCGCGATAGTAGACACTGACGAAAGCCTCAGCTTGCTTCTTTTTAGAACTGTGGATGCTGATCATGGGAACGATATTGGGCAAGGTGCGACCCGCTTCGAATCCGGGATACGCGCGATGTTGAGCCAGGTGCTCGGAAGGCACCTCCACTTGCGCGGCCATGGATTGCAGCAGCCCGACGATGGAACGGGTTAGAACGGCGATCTCGGTGTCATTGGCGGGACGCGGGGCATACACGAGCTTGAATTCCGTGGCATCGGGACTCAGATGCAGCAAGCGCCGCAGTTCCGCGCTGTCGGCTTGAATGTCAGGTGGGATATCTTTGCTGCGTAATGCAAGGATGTCGGTTTGTTGCTTGTCCCCCTCCTTGACATACATTCTTACCGCGTCGGAAAGCTGTATTTCGCGCAGCAACTGGCGCACGCGATGGAAGTCAGGGTCGGCGGGGGTGATTCCATTCACGGTCGACTGTTGATTCTTCAAGCCGTTAATCGAAATCACAGACGATAGCAGCGCAGAATCGGCGGGGAGTCCATTCTGGATGCCGACGAATACCATCGCCGGCGGGAGCGGGGTCATCAGGCTCTTGATGTAGGCGTCGCCGGTCAAGGGCGCATACGTGATGGTGGGACTGTTGGAGAAACTGACCGAGCCGCCCAATGCCCCATTGCTCCCTCCGTTCGGGGCGATATTCGCTCCCGCGGTAGCGTTTTGCGAAAGGGTGTAGCTGGCGACGATGCTCGAGACGTCCACGAAGACGGGCGGATCGATGTAGCGCACCTTAACGATGTTCAACAGAGTCTGCTCTTTCCACGAATCCGCCAGCGAAACGCTGTACATAGCACGGTCGCGTGGGAGTGAATTGGGGCCGAGCTTAGGATGCATACAGGCAGTTGCGAAACATACCAGCCCGCAGGTCGCGATGGTGAGCGTCTTTGTCATGTCGCCGTCAATGCTCGGTTAGAACTTTCTTCTTCGGGCATAAGTGTCAAAAGATCGCGAGGACTTTGGATACTGTCATAAGTGACAGGCCGATGTACGTACCGATGCCATGAAGTCGTCCGCACGGTGGCGTGGTGAGTGTCGAGCACGCGGTTGCAGTTCGACAATCCAGAAATGGCGGAGGTAGTCCGTTTCGAATCGCATGGATGGGAATCCTTCTTCTTACTTGTGGCTTGGCGGCACTGTGGCTCAGATTGAATAGGCGTATTCATTCAGAGTCAGGGGGGATGCCGGTGCAACTTATGGTTTGTCTGCGATGCAGGCGAGAGATTGAGGCAGGCGACAAATCGGTGGCGGTATACATGTTTGCGCAGACCGTGGGGGTGAAGCCTCGGCAGAAGTCCGGGGCGCAGAGGATCTGTTTTTGTCCGCAGTGCGCCGTGTCGCTGGCGATGGGGATGCCGCCGGAGGGCGCGCTCAATATGGCGGCGTGGAATATGATCCGCGATCTGGTGAGCGCGGAGCCGTCGCTGAATCAGGCGGCGTGGGAAGGTTTGCGCGGGATGCCGTTACTCGGATCTGGCGTTGATTCGGAACGAGAGGGGAAGACCCGGTATCGCAGGGCGGTATAGAGCTGAGGATCAGGCATGCCTCCAACAATTGGCCATGGCAAAATCTGTTACATCCAGATTCCGGCAACGGATATTGCGCGCTCGGCCGATTTCTATCGCCGGGTATTCGGCTGGGAGTTGCGCGTGCGAGCGGACGGGCGTACGGCATTCGACGACGGGGTCGGAGAAGTGAGCGGAGAATGGGTGCTTGGGCGGCCGCCATCGACTCAACCCGGACTGCTGGTGTACATCATGGTCGACAGCGTTGCTGCGACGGTGGACCTGATCATCGCGAATGGGGGCGAGATCGTGCAACCGATTGGAGCGGATGCTCCGGAGATCACGGCGAGGTTTCGAGATCCAGCGGGAAATGTTTTGGGGATTTATCAGGAGCCGGGGTGATGGATGTGATTCTGACGACGTCTTGGTCGGACAAGACTCAGGAGTCGGTTCGAACGAAATGAATTCAAAATCCCCACTCTAACGTCGCAAAAGGTGCGCGTTAGAATGGGGCACCCAGGGACCACCGGGTGCCCTCGAGCGCTACTTGGTGTCGACTTCTTTCTTCTTGGCTAGTGAGCGGACGTAGTTGACCAGGTCCCAGTTCTCTTCCGGTTTGATGCGTGCGCCTTCGGCGGGCATGTCGTTGTGGCCGTTCTTGATGATGTAGAAGATCTCGCCGTCGGTACGGTCTTTCAGGGTCGCCGGATCGGTGAAGTCTGCTAGCTTCAACTTCATGTCTACAGCGGTCTCACCTTTGCCGTTGCCGTCGGCGCCGTGGCACATGGCGCAATCGAGGCTCCACCACTTCTTGGCGCGAGCGATGGATTCGGGCGAAGACTTTACCGGATTCGGCTGCCTCGCGGCGTCGACAGGGATGGCCTCGTAGGTCGATGTCTTCTGAGTTGTGGGGGCGGAGGTCTGCTGCGCGGGCAGCGCGGAGGCGACGAGAAATAGAGCGGGAAGAACCAGCATGAATCGTGTCAAAGGAACCTCCTCTTAGAAGCTAAGAGTGGCTTACGACTGGATTGTAGCGATGGCGGCAGGGAGCATCTGTGATTCTAATCACACAAGGGGTTACGACTGCCCATACGAGCCGGAGGCGGCTTCGTTCTGCGCATGGGTGCTCGAAGAAAAAGGGGCGGCAAATGGTTCGGGGCTGCCGCCCCTTATTCCGTTCCACAACGAGGCGATTAGACTCCGCAAGCCTGAAGATTAGATGAAAACGATCGCGCCGGGCCCAGTTTGGAAATTCCTGACGATGGTTTGTGATCGCGTATGATATTCCGGGCTGCGGAAAGCTGTCGCCTCGTTATTATCTTCAGGAAAGATTTTCTCGAATATTATGGCCAAGAAATTTCGCGTGTTTGCCACCTGTGACATTGGAGAAGCGATTGACCTACTGCGCAAGCGGGAGTATGAAGTAGAAGTCTATCCGCAGCCGGAGGCGCCGCCGAAAGGTTTGATTGTCGACAAAGTGAAGACGGGGATTGACGGGCTGATTACGACGCTGCGCGATCCGATTGATGCGGAAGTTTTTGAGGCCGGGAAGGGAACGCTGAAGGTGGTCGCGCAGATCGCCGTAGGGTTTGACAATATCAATCGCGCGGACGCGAACCGGTACGGGGTTCCGTTTACGCATACGGCGGATGTGCTGACGGAGGCGACCGCGGAGTTTGCATTTTTCATGATGGGGACGCTGGCGCGGAGAATGTGGACGGCGGAACACCTGACGCGCGAGAACCAGTGGGGATACTGGCATCCTTACTTGCCATTTCTAGGGGATGAGGTTACCGGGAAGACGGTCGCGGTGATTGGGACGGGACGGATCGGGCTGGCGTTCATCAAGAAATGTGTCGGCTTCGATATGAATGTTTTGTGTTATGACCCGGCATACGAAAACCATGCGTTCGTGAAGGCCGTGCAGGAGGTCAACGAACTGCGGCATGCGCGGGGAATGTCAAAGGAACTGGCGTGGATCAAGTATGTGCCGTTTGAAGAGGCGCTGCGCGGGGCAGACTTTGTGAGCGTGCACGTACCACTGCTGCGGGCAGGGGAGAGCGCGACTCCGACCTATCATCTATTGAATGAGACGACCCTACGCCTGATGAAGCCGACTGGGTATCTGGTGAACACGTCGCGAGGGCCGGTGGTGTCGGAAGCGGCGTTGGCCAAGGCGCTGCGGGAGAATTGGATTGCGGGCGCGGCGCTGGATGTGTATGAGAAGGAGCCGCTACCGGTGGATTCTCCGCTGCGCGATCCGGCGATTGCGGACCGGTGCCGGTTGATGCCGCACTTTGCCAGCGCGGCGCGAATCACGCGGCTCTCGATCGATCCGGCGAAGGGAATGGCGGGCCGCTGCGCGCAAGGTCTAATCGACGTGCTCGAAGGCAATTACGGTGGGGACGTAACGAAAATGCCTTATGTCGTTAATAAGGAAGGGTTTGGAAAATAGTTGCGCGCGTGGGAGGAATCACGCCGGGTACGGGGTTTAATTTGGCTGGATCAGAAGGTTTCATGGCATTGTCAGAGGCAGTTGCGCGTACAATAGGGCCTTAGATTCCTGAGGTACAAGGATTTTGATGAATAAGAAACTTTTGTTGATGGTTTCGTGCGGGCTGCTTTGCGCTTCGGCGTGGGCGTTGGATTCCGCCGGGCGGCCGCAGTTGAAGTTAGTGCCGACTCCGAAGGAAGTGAACTTGTATGATGGCGGGTTTCAGGTGACGCCGCGGACCAAGATTTTTGTGCAACTCGGCCACCAGTCGGAGGATCGCATCGCCGCAGAAACGCTGGCGGAAGAAGTTGCGGACCAGTCCGGGTTGAAGCTCGACATCCTGGGCATGAAGTCGGCAGCAAAAGCGGAGGGCGGCGCGATTGTGCTGGCCCGGCTGCAGGACTCGCGAGTGCGGCGGTTTCTGGCCCGGAACGGACTGAAGGCCGACGAATTGGTGGGTGCGGATGGGTATCTGTTGTTCTCCGACAAGTCGCATCTCATCGTGGCGGCTAATAGCGGGCAAGGATTGTTCTATGGCGTGCAAACGCTGCGGCAGTTGTTGCGGCCCGCGGGCAAGGGAGTGATTTGTCCGGGGATAGGGATTCGGGATTGGCCGAGCTTGTCGACGACTCCGGAGTTGGCGAAGACGGAGTTTCGCAAGCCGGGAGCGTAAACGTCGATTGTGGTTGAGTTTTAGGCGTCCCTTTGGGACGCCTTTTCTTTTTGGATACGGATTTCCAGCGTAAGCGTCCGAGGTGCACCGTGTTGCTAAGTGTCCACGAATCGGTTAAGTGGACACTTCGGCAAGTGTGGTATTGAGATTCCAAGGCAGCAGTTCGTCGATGCGGTTGATGGGATGATGGGGGATGCGGGTCAGCACCTCGCGCAGATAGGCTTCGGGATCGAGGCCGTTGAGTTTTGCAGAACCAATCAGGCCGTAGATGGCTGCGGCACGCTCGCCACCCGTATCCGATCCCGCGAACAAGTAGTTCTTCCGGCCCAGAGCCACGCCGCGCAAAGAGCGTTCGGCTGCGTTGTCGTCGATCTCGATGTGCCATCTTCTATATAGCGTGTCAGCGCGTCCCAGCGCGACAGCGCATAGCGAATCGCCACCGTCGTTTCAGATTTGCGCGAGAGCTTCGACAAGGTCGCTTCGAACCACTGTCGCAGAGAGTCCAGTAGTGGTTTCGACTGTGCCTGGCAAACCGGATTGGGCCCCTGACAACTTGTGGTCTGTAGAGGGGCGCTACCAGTCCATAGCACCGCGGATACAAAACTTCCATGGCTGTCTCCTTCCGCCTGTCCATTGTTCTCAACGGCATCCAGGGTCGAACTCATCCGCGGGCTCTTAGGCTCCACTAAGGCGAACGACCGCATACGTCGACGGCTCCGATAGCCTACCCGTTTTCATTGGCCGTCGTGCCGAAAGAGCTGTAGAACTCATTCCATCTTTCATCCCATCTGCTCTCAACAGTTGGGCATCCTCGTTTATCGGCAAAGGTCCGGTATAATCGAGCAGCCTGTGTGCTAAAAAGGGGCACCCGGTCTCTATGACGACGGCGGCTCAGGAGCTTCTCTCCAATAACGGTAGGCCTCGGAGGCTGAGTTGCCGCTCGCTATCGCTAGCGCAGATCGCCCGACAGCATGGAATGGTGCTTGAAGGGTACGACGGTGAGATTCAGAGATTTACTACGCTGTCTGACTTGGCTGCCTTGGGCGGGATCGCCGTCACGTATCTGACCTCCCCGCGATTCGCGAACCTGCTCCGGAGCGGAGACGACATCGCCGTGGTAACGCGTGCCGAACTACGGCAGCATCTCCAGCTGGGCAACATCGCTTTGATAGTCAATGGGGACGATCCGCACGATGCCTTTTACACTGCCTTCGCGAGCGCAGTAGAGGGCGGGAGCTTCGAAAAGCTGACACCGTTTGTCAGCCCTAATGCAAAAATCCACCGAGCAGCTGTAGTCTCCGAGAATGTCCACATCGAAGCCGGTGCTGCAGTTGGGGCAGGTGCGGTGGTTATGCCCAACACGTATGTCGGGCCGGGCGTTGTGATTAAGCCAAACGCCACGGTGGGAGGCGACGGCTTTGAAAATGCAGTCATTCGTGGCCGTCGCGCAATAGTTCCACACGCAGGCGGCGTTTGGCTCAGCGAAGGTGCCCAGGTCGGTTCGTCGACCTGTATCGACAGTGGGCTTTTTGGGCAGTTTTCGTTCATTGGAGAGTGCACGACAATTGACAACCTGGTGCATTTCGCACATTCTGCCCGGACTGGCAAGAACTGTTCGCTGGTCGCCTGCTGTGAGGTCTCTGGGGCAGTTGTATTGGGCGATGGCGTGTGGTTGGGGCCGAACGTTTCCGTGAACCAAAGCCTGTCCGTAGGCGATCACTGCTACGTCGGTACCGGGGCAGTAGTCACCCGGAACCTCCCGCCGCACTCGCTTGCCTACGGTTCTCCTGCGAAAATCATGGCGCAGGTCTGCGTCTGCCGAGCGAAACTTCAGTTCCAAAATTTGCTTGCCGTTTGCGATACGTGCGGAAGGCGGTACAGTTTGAACGCTGAGGGTCAAGTACAACATGCCTGATATGAGCCGCTTTTGGGGGCGTGTCGCAACCGAACCTGTATTCGTGTTAACTGCTGACCAGGACTGGGCGCCGGAATGGGCCATTGCGGCTTTCCTGGAAAGAGCCGGAAAATGGGGTCAACCTTTCCACGTCTTTCGAACGAGCCCGTCCGCTCTCCTAGATGAGGCCGTGCAAATGAAGAACGGAACCGTAGAGCAGGGCTGGCATCCCAATTTCCTGCAGGGCTCGTCGCATGGCTCTACCACCGACGAGGTCGTACAGTACTGCCAGCGGTTGTTTCCTGGGGCACGGACGGCACGGGCGCATTGCTTTGCTGAGGATTCCTTCCGTATGCGGGCACTGGCCAAAGCGGGTATTGTTGCCGACTCGCAGAATCCGACTCCCTGCCAGGGCTACTTATTGCCGATGGTTCACCCGACAGGGATATTGCGCCTTCCGGTTTACTTCGAGGACGATATTGCATACGACGCTCAGAGCGAGTTTACAGTAGATGTGTTCATCCAGTCATTACTCACACCAGGGCTGAAGATCCTTAATTTCCATCCCACATTTGTAGGCTGCAATACTCCGTCGCTCGCGCACTACAACGCGGTTCGTGCCAAGGTCTTTGGTACGTCAGCCCCTGCTGAGGGTGTCGTGTGGAAAGGGCGCGGCACGGCCAATATGCTGGATGAGCTGATGGGTGAAATCCTCATGGCTGGATACAGGTTTAGGTCGTTGCACGCTGTTGTGGATGAGCTGTTGGAGTCAGTCAGGCAGGCACCCGACTTGCTTCCCCGTGGTACGCTCCTTCGCCTCGACTCGTCACCCGCACGAGATGCTGTCAAGAAGCGACCACACCTGCTCTAGATCGCTAGCCCCTCTCTTCTTAGCATCGGCCACTAACTCGAAGCCCGCCTCGAAATGAACCCGTCTATGGGGCAATGGCCCTTTACGTTACGAAAAACGGATTTGCCTTGCGTAGCGGGTGGCAGCCCAACATGACGCGGTATCAGCTAGATCCTGTCAGGCGATTATCCAACACGGTCTCTGGAATCAGATTTCCAGCGTTGGAATCGGCTGGAAAGGAACCTAACCGCCGAGGACGCCGAGGACACGGAGGAAAATAACGCAAACATCCAGGGCTCCAAATCCTCTGTGTTCCCTGGATCCTCTGTGGTGAATGGTTTTCTGGGGGTTGAAACGCCGGGTTATTTTCGGGCGCGTATCGGGCGTGATGCGCCGCACATTGCAAGTTCAGGGTGTGGGTCTGCATTGCCTGATCCCGTTCCTTTCTGTCGTCGTAATTCACCCAGCAGCTTTTTCGTGTCTTTCGCATAGAATCCATCCATGTTTTCTGAACCCAACTTTTCTGAACGGACGAACTGGAAGCTGGCGCAGAACCGGTTTACGCAGGCGGTGGAGGAGGCGCGGGCCCGCGGGGACAGGGTGCTTGATCTGACGGTTTCGAATCCGACGCGGGCGGGGTTGCGCTATGACGAGCGGGCGATTCTCGGCGTTCTATCATCGCCGCGGGCGCTGGATTACGATCCGCAGTCGAAGGGACTGCGCGAGGCGAGGGAAGCAGTGGCGGATTATTACCGCTCAGAGCACGGGATTCGCGATCTGGATGCGGAACGCATTGTTCTGACGACCAGCACGAGCGAAGGGTATTCCTTTGTGTTTCGGCTGCTGTGCAATGCGGGGGATGAGTTGCTGGTGCCGAAGCCGAGCTATCCGCTGTTTGAGTTTTTGGCGGACTTGCAGGATGTGAAGCTGGTGCCGTATCCGCTGATCTATGACCACGGGTGGCAGATGGATTTTCCGTCGATGGAAAAGGCGGTGACGGAGCGGACGCGGGGCGCGGTGGTGGTGCATCCCAATAATCCGACGGGATCGTATGTGCGGGCGGGCGAAGTCGGGATGCTGAATTCGTTTTGCCGGAAGCATGGGCTGGCGGTGATTGGGGATGAGGTGTTTCTGGATTATCGGCTGGATCCAGAAGTGGCGACCAGCGATGGCCATGTGGGGCCGGCCGCCCTCGGCCGTCCGGTCGAGCAAGGCTCGACAGTTGTGGATGCGGCGGCGACAAACAGCAGGTCCCTCCACGCTCCGATGGATCGGCATTCGCCAATCCATCAGCTTGGTCGGGATGACACAGCTTCCTCTGTTGGTCGGGATGACAGGGCTTCTTTTGCGGGGAATCGGGAAGTGCTGACGTTTACGCTGAGCGGGTTGTCGAAGGTGGCGGCGTTGCCGCAGATGAAGGTGGCGTGGGTGGTGACGAGCGGGCCGCCCGAGGTGGCGGCGGAAGCGATGGGACGGCTCGAGGTAATTGCCGATACGTACCTTTCGATGAATGCGCCAATTCAGTGGGCCCTGCCGGCGTTGCTCGAGCAGAGGAAAGATATTCAGCAGCAATTGATTGAGCGCATGACGAAGAATCTTGCCGAGCTGGATCGGAAGCTGGCGGGGCAGAAGGCTTGTGAGCGGTTGAGCGTGGACGGTGGGTGGTACGCGGTGTTGCGGGTTCCGGTGACGCGGTCCGATGAGGAGTTGGCGATCGAGTTGGTGCGGGAGAAATCGGTCGTGGTGCATCCGGGGCATTTTTTTGATTTTCCGCAGGACGGGTATTTGGTGTTGAGTTTGATTACGGCGGAGGCGGAGTTTAGAGAAGGGATTGGGAGGGTGCTGGAGAAGTTGAGTTCGTAGCTTTCCACAAGAAAACGAGAGACGCCACGAAGATGCCTGACACGCCGCCGTATACAACCGGTGCGGTCGTTTCCGAAGACGGCACGGCGATCGGCTATCGCCAACTCGGCGTCGGTCCCGGCCTGGTTTTGCTTCACGGAGGAATGCAGGCCGCGCAAAACCTCATGCGCCTCGCAGAAGCTCTTTCTGATGCGTTCACGCTATATCTGCCTGATCGCCGCGGCCGGGGTTTGAGCGGACCACCGGGCGACGGCTACGACCTGGAGAAAGAATGCTTGGATGTTCAGGCCCTCCTTGCCAAGACGGGTGCGGAGAATATATTTGGCTTGAGTTCGGGCGCGCTGATTTCGTTGCAGGTGGCCCTTAAGGTGTCGTCCCTCCGAAAGGTTGCGGCTTACGAACCTCCACTATCCATCGATCATTCTTCGCCCCTAGCGTGGGTGAGGCGTTATGATCGCGAAATCGCCGAAGGCAGGCCGGCCTCGGCGCTAGTTACGGTCTTGAAGGGACTGCAGGCATCGCCAGCATTCGTTGCGTTGCCTCGTTACGCTTTGGTGCCAGTCATAAAGCTTGCCCTCATGGCCGATGAAAAAAATGTCAAAAATGGAGATGTGGCGTTGAGAGCCCTCGTTCCAACGATGCACTTCGACGCCCAGCTAGTACTGGAAACCGAGGGTGCGCTGGGAGACTTCAAACGAATCGGAGCGGATGTTTTGTTGCTCGGCGGAAGCAAGAGCCAACGATTTCTCCGGCTTGCACTGGATGCTCTCGAGGGTGTTATTCCGAGTGCCCGACGGGTTGAATTCGAAGGGCTCGACCACTTGGGGCCGGATAATTCGGGCAAGCCGGGAGTTGTGGCTTCCGAGTTGCGACGATTTTTCAAGTAAGGTGCGTCCTAGCGTTTGACCAGGAATGGATTGCTCTCGCGTTCTTGGCCGATTGTGGTGAGGGGGCCGTGGCCGGGGACCACTACCGTTTCATCTGGCAATGCCATGAGCGTGTCGCGCAGGGAGCGCAGGATCTTTTGCATGGAGCCGCCGGGAAGATCGGTGCGGCCGATGGATCCGGCGAAGAGCGTGTCGCCGGCGATCAGTTTCTTGTCGGCAGGGAAGTAGAGGCAGACGCTGCCTTCGGTATGGCCGGGGGTGTGGAGGATGCTGGCGGTCAGCGATCCGGCGGTGACGGTTTCCCCGGTGGTGACACTTTGGTCGATTTCGACTTTGCCGGGGGAGCGCATGCCGACCCACGCAGCCTGCTCGTCAAGCATTTTCAGAAGAGCATAATCGTTCTGGTTGAGCAGGATGGGAGCGCCGGTGAGCGGCTCGGAGTTTCATGGCTCCGCCGACGTGGTCGATGTGGGCGTGGGTGATGATGATGTGCTTGACCTGGAGATTATGTTTCTTAAGGAGAGCCGAGAACGTCTTCGATGTCGTCCCCTGGGTCGATGACCATGGCTTCGCGGGTGGTTTCGTCGCCGATGATGGAGCAGTTGCATTGCAAGGGGCCGACAGGGAGTATTTCGTGGATCATGGAGACTATTGTAACGACTTGCGTGCGGCGAAAGGCCTTCACCACCAAGGACACGAAGGATCACGAAGGTAAACCCGAGAGTCCCGCGCCCGGAATAAGACTCCGTTCACGGATACTTGCCGCGGCGGGGTGGGATAGGGAGACAATACGCGCGCGTGCTTGGGGAGGGTTTGTGGCGGCAAAATATCGACAGCATGGGTATCAGGATCGCGACCGCGAAGAGTCGCACAAGGGGTCGGGGGAAAAATTTGGAGAGAAGTCTGGCGCGGCGCCGCCGAAGCGGGACAACACGTTTGGGCCGCGGCCCGTCAATCTGCCGGGCACGCGCGCCGTCTCGCGCTGCACGCAGTGCGGTACCGTGTTGCAGGGATCGTCGGGAGATGGAAATTGTCCGAAGTGCGGGTTTGAATTGCATTCGTGCAAGCAGTGCACGTATTTCGATCCGGGGAGCCGGTTTGAGTGCATGCAGCCGGTGAAGGAGCGGATTGCGAAGAAAGACGCGCGGAATGAGTGCGCGTTTTATGAGATTCGCGTAACCCGGGAGAAAGAGACTTCGACTCCCGCGAGTTTGCGGCCGAAGGATGCGCGGGCGGCGTTTGATAACTTGTTCAAGAAATAGAAGTGCAAGAGCATTCAACGTAGAGGACGCTGAGGTCGCTGGGGTCGTCAGCAAGAAAAACCTACGGAGCTCCGCTCCTGACAGCCGAGGGCGGCTGTCCCTACATATCTACCGATAGAAATTACGGCTTCTGGGTTGGTCTCAGCAGGATTTCGCTTACAAACGATTGCGGGGCTTGAGTCACGAGCATCGCTACGGCGTGGGCGATGTCGTCGGGCTGGAGCATCTTGGCGGGATCTTTGCCTGCATGGGGGCTGAGCTCGGTTTCGGTTGAGCCCGGGCAGATCACGGACGTGCGGATATTGTGCTGCCGAAGCTCTTCGGCGACAGAGTAGGTCAGGCCGTTGAGACCCCACTTGGAGGCGGCGTAGGCCGCACCGTTGGGCAGCGCATTTTTTCCGGCCAGAGATGAAATGTTGATGATGTGTCCGGAGTATCCCCGAATCATTAAGGGCGCGAATACTTTGATCGCGAAATAGACGCCGCGCAAGTTGGTGTTGAGGATGCGATCCCAGTCCTCGGGTACAAGGGTGTGAAGGGGATCCTTAAAACCGCCCACGCCGGCATTGTTGACGAGGATGTCGAGGCGGCCGAAGGTGCTGTCAACGCGCGCCGAGGCGTATTCCATTTGATGCAGGATGGTGACGTCGCAGGGAATGACTTCGGCTTTGCCTCCGGCCTCGAGGATTGCCTTGGCGGTGGAATCGAGGGTGGACTGGGTGCGTCCGCAGAGGACAGTGGTGGCGCCGAGCTTGGCGAGTTTGAGCGCGATGGCCGCGCCGATGCCGCGGCCAGCTCCGGTGACCACTGCAACTTGCCCGACGAGGGGCTGTCCGGTGTCCATATCAGGAAGATCTCCTGCAAGCCGCATCGCGACGGCCAGATAGTAGAAAAAAATCCGCCGCAGGCGGCACTGCACATTTTAACAGTCGCATCCTACACAATCGGATGGTAACAAGGGAGGGAAGAGGATGCACCTGAACAATAAAGTGGAGGGCGATGGGAAGTCTCTTGCCTTCGGCGGTAGAGGTACTTATAATCCGGCCAACCGGGAAAAAGGGTCAGGGCGCCTTTGCGTGCGAGCGAAGCTGCCTGTTGTGTCCCGGGGCCGCCTGCCAGGAAGCCCGGCATTCCAAAGCAGGATCCGGATGTAAAGCGATCCAGACGGAATGCAGTTGCTGCTAAGGTTGAAAAAGTACGAATCCCAAAAGCTATTTCCCAAAGATCCAAGGAGCCATACTGATGAAAAAGATTCTGCTTACGGTTGTGCTTGGGGTAACGGTGGGCGCGATGGCACAGACGACCCCGCCAGCTCAGGGACAATCGGCCGCGCCAGCTCAGGGACAGGCAGCCGCGCCAGCGCCTGCGCAGTCTGCGGCGCCGGTAATCAAGGATCCCGCCGAATACAACGCGTACGTGGCAGCCGTGCAGTCGAAGGATCCAGCGGCTGAGATCAGCGGGCTGGAAGCGTTCGTCACGCAGTATCCCAATAGCGTCATGAAGAATCAGGCGCTCGAGATTCTGATGGGGGCGTACCAGCAGACGAACAACGCCAAGAAGACCATGGAAACCGCGACCAAGCTGGTCACGGCGGACACCTGCAATGTGCGGGCGTTGGCGCTCTTGTCGTACTTTGACCGCGTGATGGCGCAGGGCGGAGATCCGAACGCGAAGCAGCTACTGATCGATGGGAAAAAATATGGACAGCAGGGACTGGATTGCCTGCCAAAGTTCACCAAACCCGATGGCACGTCTGATGCGGATTTTGCGAAGCAGAAGGACCAGATGACGGCAATCTTCAACGCTGCGATCGGCATGGCATGTTTGCAGGATAAAGACAATGCATGCGCCTCGCAGCACCTGCGGATCACAGTGGACGCGAACCCGACGGATTTCAGCGTGGTATATCCCTTGGCGCTGGCTTACCTGGGGATGACGCCGGTCGGACTACCAGAATGGGATCTGGTTTGCGGCACGGGCGGCGGCGACGGCGCCGGCCCAGGCGCAGGCGGGAATTGAGAAGTACGCACGGTCGCAATACGTGAAGTTCCACTCCGCGGATGACGGTTGGGCAGAGTTGCTGGCCGCGGCGAAAGCAAACGGACGCGCAGGTTCCAATCAAGCCTGCGCCTACACCGGCTGAGCAGGCTCACGCGATGGTGACCTCCAAGAAACCGGAGGAAATGAATTTTGCCGAGTGGCAGTTCGTTTTCACCAACGGCGCGCAGGAGGATCAGGACATGGTCTGGAATGCGATCAAGGGCAAGGCGGTAAGGATGAAGGAACGATCATCAGCACCTCGCCGACGGAGTTCATGATCGCGGGCAGTTCGGATGACATTGACGCGAAGAAGGCGGATATCACGCTGAAGTTCGAAGAAAAGGTTCCGTTGAAGATGACCCCGAAAGATGGAGCCCCCTTTGACTTCCAGGGAGAGCCAGCGTCGTATACGCCGAATCCGTTCATGATGATCATGGAGAAGGGCGTGCTGTTGATGCAGAAACCGGCGCCGAAGGCTCCAGTGCATCACAAGCCCGCCGCGCAGTAGAGTCTCATCTTCAGGCGAAAAAAAGGCAGCCCGCGAGGGCTGCCTTTCGTTTTTGTGGCCTGTTCAGTTGTGGGCCTTGCAGCCGCGCGTCAATAGAGATCCTTCGACTGCGAGAATGCCTCCGCGAGGCGGAGGCATTTTCTTCGCTCAGGATGACAATCCCAAAAATCCGACGATGTTTAATCCTTGACGGTAGTGGCTGCGGGACGCCGCCACGACGGCGGCGCTACGAGAATCCAAGAGGGCCGCGGAAGTTCAGCGGACGATCTTCTTCTCCATGGGGATCGAGCGGGTGCTGCGGGGCGGGCGTTTGACGCCGTCGCGGAGTTGGCGGACGTCAATCTTCAGCTCGGTGATGGTGCGGCTGAGAGTGTTGCGGTGCATGCCAAGTTCGCGGGCGGCGCGGCACTGGTTCCCCTTGTTTTCCTGCAGGACGGTCAGGATGAAACGCTTCTTGAACTCGCGGACTCCCTCGGAATACAGAATATTGCTGCGGTACATTTGCAGGACAAGTGCTTCCAGTTGATCTTTCACGATGCATCTCTCTCTTTGCTATGAATTTTTCACCGCACCGCGGCCTATTTCGGCGGGGAAGCATGGGTGCCAGAC
The DNA here is from genome assembly GCA_963844525.1 of uncultured Acidobacteriaceae bacterium. Lineage (GTDB taxonomy): Bacteria > Acidobacteriota > Terriglobia > Terriglobales > Acidobacteriaceae > Sulfotelmatobacter. Next base: position 427,720 of record CAWJOM010000005.1, read on the forward strand.
AACTTCTGGGGAGCCTGACGGAGCAGATCGAGACCCTGATAGAAACGAGCGCGCAACTCCGAGGGAGCTACCCAGATCGCAGCCCGGCCCACGACCAGGAAATAGGGGGCCAGTTGCGATTTCTCCAGCAGCTTCGAAGTCGGAGTGAATGCCGTCATACCCATCAGGATCACCGCTACCATCAGCCCGCCCTTCAGCAGCCCCAAGACTGCGCCAAGGAAACGGTCAAGACCGCTGAGTCCGGATTGCTTCATCACCCAGCGAGCGACCCTGGCGGCCAGGCCGAACAGGATCACGATGGCAAAAAAAATGATGAGAAAACCGAGAACCTCAGCCAACCACACGTTCTTCAAAAACGATTCCATCCACTCCGCGAGGCCGCGGTACCACCACGCAGCCACGATGTAGCCGACCACCAATCCCGCCAGCGTGAGGGCCTCAGAAAAAAAGCCCTGCATCGCTGCGGTTACGACGTTGAGAATCACCAATCCACAAATGATCCAGTCCGCTGGGGTCATAGCTCGCCTCTGCGGCTGCAGATCGTACCAGAAACCGAGCTAGACATCCAGCTTGTGTCCCGTGAGCTGGAAATATGCCTCAAGATATTTTTCGCTGGTGCGGAGAGCCACTTCGGGCGGCAGGCCCGGAGCAGGCGGCTGCTTGTTCCAGTGAATTTGCTCAAGGTAGTCGCGAACGTATTGCTTGTCGTAGGAATCCTGCGGCCGTCCCGGAGCGTACTTGTCGGCGGGCCAGAAGCGGGAAGAGTCGGGCGTGAGGACTTCGTCGGCCAAGGTAATGCCCTTGGGGGTGCGTCCGAACTCGAACTTGGTATCGGCGATGATAATGCCGCGGTTGAGAGCGAAGGCAGCGGCCTTTTTGTAAACACGCAGCGTGAGATCGCGGAGGTGACTGGCCGACTCGACTCCGACGATGTCACACATCTGATCGAAGGAAATGTTCTCGTCGTGCCCGCTCGTGGCCTTGGTGGATGGCGTGAAGATGGGCTCGGGGAATGCGTCGGACTCTTTCAAGCCCGCGGGAAGAGTGATTCCTGAGACCTTGCCAGTAGCCTTGTATTCCTTCCACGCAGAGCCGGAGATGTATCCGCGGACTACGCACTCGACTGGGAACATTTCGGCGCGATGCACGAGCATGGAGCGGCCGCGAAGCTGGCCGGCGTACTTACGAATGTCTGCAGGGTACTGGTCGACGTCGGCGGTGATCAGGTGGTTGGGAACGATGTCGGCGAGGTAGTCAAACCAGAACAAGGAAATCTGGCTGAGCACGCGTCCTTTATGAGGGATGCCGGTGGCCAGGATGTAGTCGAAGGCCGAGATGCGGTCGGTGGCGACAAAAAGCAGTTGCTGGTCGCCAACGTTGTACACGTCACGCACTTTCCCGCTGGCGTGAAGGTGGAGTTCAGGGATGTCAGTTTGTAAGAGGACGGAGTCGAGAAGTTCGGGGCTCATGATGAAATTCTACAGGGAAGAAGCGAGGCGTATTCTAGCTGGTCAGAAAAAAAAGTCAACGATTCTGATCACATTTTGGGGCGCGCGGTTCCTTCGGCTCGTTTGAAAGATGTTGACAGCAAAGCGCATGAGCGGAAAGGCTTGCTGGGCAAGGGATACAGCGGCATGCGGTTTGTGGAAAAGCTGAGGATGGAAGTGGAAAAAGAGGATTTTCTTAAGATGATCGAAACCTCTGGACTATAGCACGACGGGCATGCCGTGGTGGCGCGGCAGAGACTTTTGTAAGGCGAGGGTCGTTGGAAGTCCCGTATACCGCATCGTGATTACTGGCCGGCGTAGGGTAATTCACACTGGCTTGCGCCAGAGTTCAGGATGACACGGGGGTTTTACTGTCGCTCTATCCAGTAAGGTTCATGCGGGTGCGCCGAAGCGCACCGACACCAGTTTTGAAACGCCTGGTTCCTGCATGGTTACGCCGTACAGAACGGGCGCGATGCTCATGGTTTTCTTGCTGTGGGTGATCAGCACGAACTGGGTTTGAACGCTCATCTCCTTGACGAGTTCGGTGAAGCGGCCGATGTTGGCCTCGTCGAGCGGTGCGTCGACTTCGTCGAGGATGCAGAACGGGCTGGGCGCGTACTGGAAGATGCCGACCAGCAAGGCGAGCGCGGTTAGCGCCTTTTCTCCGCCGGAGAGCAGGAGTACGCTTTGCAGGCGCTTGCCCGGAGGCGATGCCACCACGTCGATACCGCTCTCGGCGCTGTTCTCTTCGTCGGTGAGCTTCATGAAGGCGTGGCCGCCGCCGAACAGTTTCTTGAACGTAGCCTGGAAATTGTCGTTGATCTTAGCAAACGCTTCTTCGAACTTCTGGCGCGAGATCTGGTCAATCTCTTTAATCGTGGCAGTGGTGTTTTCGATGGACGAGATCAGGTCTTTGCGCTGGGTTTCGAGGAACTCGTGACGCGCGGCGGTCTCTTTGTATTCCTCAAGAGCCATCATGTTAACCGGGCCCATGGCTTCGAGTTTGGAACGCATGTCACGGTAGAGTTGATCTTCGGCGACGAGTTGGTCGCCGGAGATTGTTTCCAGCGTAGTGTCTGCCATTAGGGCCGCGCGTTCGAGGCCCAGTTCATTGATGCAGGTCTCGCACATGTATTGGGCGTCGGATTGGAGTTTGGCGGCGGTGGCTGACAACTCACCGCGGCGATCGCGAGCCTGATCGAGCAGCAGGCGGCTGTTGCGCAGGAGTTCGTCGATTTCGGTGAGGCGAGCGCGGAGTTGCTCGGTCTCGAATTGCAGCAGGCCTTCGCGGGCTTGTGCCGCGTTGCGCTCGGCTTCGAGATCGGCGGCACGCTGTGCCAGTTGCTCGTTTTCTGTTTCGCGCTGCAGCTTTTCCGCGGCTGCGGCTTCGATTTGAGAGGCAAGAGTGTGGACACGCTCTCCCATTTCGGTGAACAGGGACTCTATGCGCTGCAGAACACCTGCGGCCGAGCGGTGGCGCTCTTCGAGCGTGGCCACGCGGGCGGCGTGCTGTGAAGAGGTCTGGGCCGATTCCTCACGACGCAGGCGCAGGGCCGTGAGCGATTCCTGAGCCGCGGCGATCTGCTGTTCGAGTTGGATACGCTGCAGTTCCAGGATCTCGATTTCCGACTGACGAGCGCAGAGGATGCCTTCTTGTTCCGCGCGTTCGGCGGCGAGGCGCTGCAGTTCGCGTTGCGAGACGCTTAGCCGCTCGCCGACGCGGGTCATCTCTGAATCGAGTTGCTGCAGCATATGGCTCGACGTCATGGCTTGGTGTTCGGCTTCGCGCTTTTCGCCATCGAGGCGTTCGAGCAGGGAACTGAGTTCTTTGATCTCGCGGCCCAGCGTCAGTGCGCGCATCTCTTCCTCGCGCAGAGCGCGTTCCAGATCTTCAAGTTGGCGCATCACTTCGCGCAGCTCGCGCTTCATCGAGAGCGGGCCTTCGGAGCGCTGCTTGCCTCCAGTCACGGTCACATTGTGGAAGCACTCTCCGGCCTGCGAGAGGAAGAACGCGTCGGGATTTTCGAGGGCCAGGCCGCGCGCGACGCCCGACTCGGGGACGATGTATCCATCGCGGAGTTTGGGCAAGATGACTTCCAGAGATTTGCCAAAGCCATCGAGCACGCGGATCGTGCTCTTCAGCGGGGTGATTTGGGCTGCTGGAGGCGCGCAGTGTGCGGCCTCGTCCAGAACGAAAGAGAACTTGGCTTGCGCGTCCTCGGGATGCACAAGGAAGGTGGCGCGGCCGTCGACTCCGGTGCGCAACATGCGCAGACCTTCGTCGGCTGCGTCCCAGGACTTGACGACGACGTAGTTGAGCTCGTCGCGAAGAAAATCTTCGACAACGCGCTCGTAACGCGGTTCGACCTCGAGGAAGTCGGCGAGCACACCCACGGGCGCGAGGCCACTGTTCATCACGCCGGACTGAAACAGGCGGCGAACGGACTCGGTGGAGTATCCGTGCTCGGCGATGACGGCTTCGAGCGAACCTTTCTTGCCAAGGGCGGTCGCGAATTCTGCGCGGAGAACGTCGAGATTCGTCTTGGAGCGGGTTTCTTCCAGCTTCTTCTGCTCGATCATCAGGCGGAGCTGGCCGATCTCTTCCGTGATGCCGGTGACGCGCTGGGTGACGCCTTCAAATTCTAGAGCGAGTTGACCGCGCTGTCCGCCGAAAGCCTCGACCTGAACGCTGGCGTTGGCGATTTCGGCTTCGAGGCGGCGGGCTTCGCGGTCCGCTCCGGCGAGGCGCTCTTCGGCTTGTGCCAACTGGTTGCGCAGGCGCGAAGCGGAAGAAACCGTGTCGAACATTGCGACGCGGGACTCTTCCTGCCGGCGCTCGATTTCGGCGAGGCTGGCAGCGGCTGCGGCGGCGTCCTGCTGGCAGAGGACTAGATCGCTCTGCGCGGCCGCCAGATCGGCGGCGGCGGATTCGAGAATCTGGCGGTTCGATTCGCGCTCGGATTCCAGCGCGGTCAAACGATGACGGGCTTGCGCCAATTCGGCTTCGGACGATGCGGTGCGTACCAGCAATTCGGCACAGCGCTCTTCGTTGTGGCGGCGGCGGGCATGGGCACGGTCGATTTCGAGGGCGATCTGGCTGATGCGTTCGCGATTCTCGCGCAACTCGGCTTCGATGGTGTAGCCGCGCTGGGTGCGTTCCGCGTGCTCGGTCTCGAATTGCTGCACGGCTTCCGCGCGGTGCTGCATTTCCTCGGCGAGGGCGTTCAGTTGGGAGTCGAGTTCGGCGCTCTCGTGCTCGATTGCGGCAAACTTGCTGGCGAGGACCAGGCGCAACTTGGCCCGCATCTCTTCGCGCAGCCGCGCATAGCGTTCTGCCTTCGAAGCCTGGCGCTTCAACGAATTCATCTGACGGGTGACTTCGTCGAAGATGTCGTTGATGCGAGCCAGGTTCAGCTTGGCGTCTTCGAGTCGGGCTTCGGCGAGGCGCTTCTTGGTCTTGAATTTGGTGATTCCGGCGGCCTCTTCGAGAATCGCCCGGCGGTCGGTAGGGCGGCTGCTGAGGATCTGTCCAATGCGTCCCTGCTCGATGAGTGCGTAGGACTCCGGTCCGAGGCCGGTGCCCATGAACAATTCCTGAATGTCGCGCAGACGGCAGAGCTTGCCGTTTAAGAGATACTCGCTGTCCCCGGAGCGGAACAGGCGGCGCGTGACCACGATTTCTCCGTGGCGGAATTGCTGCTGGTTGAATTTGCGGCGTCGGATCTTGAGAACAACATGCGGGGCTACTGTGCCGACGGACGCGGCATTGGCTGGCGCGGTGACGTTATGTGCGGGCAGGGCAAAGATCGGCTCGTCGTCAGGAAAGGCGACAGCAAGGATATTCACTTTCGAGCGCGGGACTTCGACTTCTTCGGTCCGGCCAGGCTGCGCGTCTTCGACAGCTTCTTCGGTCGCCTTGGCGGCACGGGCGCGGATGGAGGCTTCATCCCAATCGTCGGAAATGTTGGCTTCGGGAAGGTCGTCCTGAATATCGATCTCGGTCGGTGCGTTCGCGTCAGCGCCGCTATAGGCTTCGGGATCAATCAGGGTTAGCGACACTTCGGCCATGCCTGTGGGCTTGCGGTCGCGGGTTCCGGCGAAGATGACGTCTTCCATGCGGGCGCCGCGCAGGGTCTTGGCCGACTGCTCTCCGAGAACCCAGGAGATGGCGTCGGAAATGTTCGACTTGCCGCAACCGTTCGGGCCGATGATGGCCGCCACGCCGTCCCCATGGAACTTGAGTTCGGTGCGGTCGCAGAACGACTTGAACCCGAGAATCTGAAGCCTCTTCAGTTTGAGCAACGTGAACTCCTTAAGAACAGTGACCGGTTGTGGGCGGCCAGTTGCCAGTCGTCAGTCATTCGACCTGGGTGAATCTCCGTGCTGGGTGCTCGGGCACGAATGTTTACCAAAGGGATTCCTCCCCCTTGGGATTTGATGCATACCGAACCACGTCTCACCCCTGGCTGGACAGGGCAGGCACAAAGTTAAGCTACTGTAACGGTGAAATTGGGGCGGGGTCAAGCAATATAACACCATATATGGTGTGGGCTTACAAGGGACCGCGCTGGGTTGCACACACATTGCAGCAAATGGACGCTTTCAGGGGGAGACGGAAAGGAGGTGGGGAGAACGGCGAGAGCAATTCAATGTTATCGCAGGTGGCAAGCGGAAACAACGATCTGTTCCTTAATCGAACTCAGGCAGCAGGAACGCGATGGGGTGAGAGACGAGTTCGCGCAGGAACTCTTTCAAAAATTGGCGAGCCTTTTTCTCTCCGATGTCGCGAGCGCGCACCGCTAGCAGGAAGCTCAGAGCGAAAGAGGTCGCTATGTTGAGCAGCCCGATTAGCACAATGCCGGCCAAGGCAAAGATCACCTCGGAAGCGTGCAGAGCGCCCTCGATCCAGAGTGCGTCGAGAACATAGCCCAGGCTGGCGGCTGCCAGAGTGACGTGGCGGACCTCCAGAGGAATTCCAAACAGGCTGACGATGATCGGGACGGAACCGAGGAGAAATCCAAGGACAACGTATCCGATCGAACCAGCGGCATGATGCTTGACCCAATGGGCGAGGACGTGGGCGCGCTCCGGTCCTATTCGCCGGCGAATCCGGAGACTGTGGACGATTGCGGACTCCATTCGCGAGATGGCGAAGTAGTTCGCGGCCCATCCGGTGGCCAGGGAGGAGATCCAAAGAAAGATGCCGGTGACGATAGCGAAGGGGATGGTCAGCGAGTGGAGTGGATGCAACATTTGCACACCATGGGTGGCCTGTTCGGGTGTGAGGAATGCATGGCCTTTGATGGCGTGCCAGATTCTGTCGACCGCCATGGAACTCAGGACGGCACCGAAGATGTTTCCAATCGTGACCAGCGTTTGGGTTTGCGCAATGCTCCGCAGGCTCGCCAGATGATCTTTGGCGGGGTCCTCCATGGCGTCGACAAGAGTGGATGCGGTGGCGGCCGGCATCTTCGAGGCCAGCAGGAAGCCTCCAGCCTGCATCAGGAGAAAGCTGACCGCATAGTTCAAGGAGTGGCCGATGGCCACTAGAAGAGGCGCGTGAATCAGCTCCGAAATCGAATACTTGAATAAGGCGGTGAAGCATGTGATCACGCCGGCAACAACCGCTCCCGCCCCCATGGCTTTCCATTGCCTGGAATTCTTCGCAATGTAGTGGCTCCCGACTCGCCCCGTTTTCTCAACCACACTGCGGGCCAGTCTTCGGGTGCTGGCGGTTAGCACGGCGCCCAGCCTTCTTTGCGAGGCGAAGCCGTGAACAATTGAGACGGCGAACTTCCGGGAATCGGAGCCGTCGCGTTGCAGGCTGAGGAGTTGCTGAATTCGCCAAAGAAGCAATCGCAGGAGCCGCAGGCGAAAGACCAGGCTGGCGGAAGATCCCCGCTCCTCCAGGAGGTCGCTGACTTCTCGCAGTCGCGCCTCACAGGAGTCGCGGCGGGCTTCCCACTGCGCGAAGTCGTCCGTATTCCGTACGACATGCTCCACCAGAGGCGGCAGGGTGAAAAAGCAGGAGTTCGCAATGTCTTTGTCGTCGGCCAGCGTGAGGAAGTCGCGGGAAAGCGCCACGCTGGTCACACGCATCGCCAGCAGCTTGCACGAAACCAGAATCGACGGCGGAGACGGGCGGAAAATGTCGGACCACCAGGCGACAACTTCGTCGGGCAGGGAAGCGATCCACTGCGCGTCGGCCTCGCGCAGGTGCAGAGAGTCGAGCAGGACGTAGAGGTCGCCCTGGACCTCGTCGACGGGAGTCAGATGATGAAGCGCGCGAGCCAACAGCTCCCGCAGAAAAAATACTTCGTCTGGAAGTCCAGCTTCTGAAATCACGCGAATATAAGAATGGTGCGACCAGAAGTCACGAAGGATCTCCCGAATTTCCGGGCCGCGCGGATGGGAGTGGATCTCATCGGTAAGCTGAACCAGACTCTGGGTGCGAATAGATGCAGGCAGATCGAGAAGATCCCGCAGCGCTCCATAGATCCAGGTCGCTCTTTCTCGCGAAGCACTGGGGTCAAACGCGAGCAACTGATCAAGCCGATGTCGGTTTTTCGAAACGAGCCCGGGAAGTGTGGACAACGACATGGTGGCGGCCTCGAACCATTACACACAGCAAGTCGGTGCTGGGGTTATCTTACGACAACGGTGCAGTTGCCGTTCGAGTCGTGGCGTGCCGGCGTCAGGAATGGATGCGTGCGTGTGCAGGAAAGGTCTGGCGCGCGAACTGAAGAGCACCTCGTCGAGGCAGTCTTCAGTTCGCCCGCCTGTTCGCCCACCAGACTACTGTTCGTAGGCTCCGATATTGATCTGGCCGCTGGCGTTCATACGCGGATTGCCGGCGTAATCGGTGCTGCCGTAGATCGACGTGCCACTGCCACAGTAGCCGACGCTGCAGGTGAGGTTGGTGCTGCCTGCACTGACCGCCGGCGAATTCGACGCGACGTCGAGGTTCGGCGGCGTGGATCCCAGGTTGTCAAAGAGCGGATTGGCGTTCGGCGAGTTGCCATCTTCACCCGCGCCCGACTGATAGGCGGCATAAGTCTTGTAGTTCGATTTACCGGCCCAGTCGATTGAGGTTCCTTGCAGGTAACCGGCGGTGGAGTAGTACAGGTTCCAGTTGAGAGTGGCGGGAGGGGCGGGATAAGTTGTCGTTGGCTTGACGAAGCTGTAGATCCAGACGTTCTGTGTACCGGCGTAGACGATATTGTTTTCGAAGATGTTGCCGGAAGCCGAGCCGGAGTGGTATTGGATTTGAAATTCCGCTCCCTGGTTTTTCGTGTTGTTGTTGTAGAGAGTGTTGTTCACGATGACGACGTGATCGCTGGCGCCGACTGTGTTGGAGTAGCCGCCGATGGAGACGCCGACAGCATTGGAGTTGTAGAAAAGATTGTTGCGGATGGTCACATAGCTGCTGCTCTGGCCCTTGTGCTCGCTGGCCGCCTCCATGGCGAGATCGCAATTGTAAACAGTGTTGCGCTCGAAAATCACATAGGCGCAACCGTCACAGTAGAGGCCGTCTGCGTCGTAGGATTTGCCTTCGCCGGGATTGGTAATTCCGCTGATGTTGTAAACCGTGTTGCCGCCGACCTCTCCGTACTTGGGTTGGTCGAAGCCGGCAGGGCCGACGCTTTCGAATCCAATGGCGTCAATGCCGATGTTGTCGTTGTCGTGGACGATGTTGTTGGTGATGGAGAAGTAGGTGACATTTCCATCTACGTTCAGCGATTCACTTTCGCCAGTTTTCAGGCTGTAAACTTGATTGCCGCTGATCGTGAGATTGGTGATGGGTGTGCTCGATGTGCCATAGACGGCGATGCCGAAGGCGTTGCCGTTCTTTTCGGATGTCGTCGTGATGTTGTGCACGATGTTGTTGAGCAATTGAAGGCCAGCGCCGGAGCCTGTGACCCAGATCCCGGCGGGAGTCAGGCTCGCTTTGCTGGTGGTGTAATTGCGGATCTCGAATCCGCTGACTCGGATGTAGCTCTGGTTGATGATGTTGATCAATCCTTGTGTGCCGGTGACGCTGAGGGCCGTGCCATCGATGGTTGCAGTTTGACCAGGATAGTTCGCGAAGGTGATGTAGTTCGACGCCGTTCCTGATACAGGGAAGGTTACCGATTCGTTGTACACGCCGGCTTCCACGTAGACCGTCGCTCCCGCAGTGACCGAGTTGGCCGCATGCTGAATCGTGAGCCAGGGTGCGGTGAAGCTGCCGGAATTGCTATTGCTGCCGCTCTTGGACACGTAGAAGGTCGACCCGGATTGTGCAAAGAGCGGGATCGAAGTGAATGCGAGCAGGATGAGAGAAAGCTTCTTCAGGGATGTCATGGCAAATCTCCTATTCGGCGGAACGGAGGATTTTCGAAACAGGACGATGGTGGCGAGGGCCCAGAACCTGACTGAGGCAGAGCTTAGTTCGGTTACGAACAATTGTCAATAGTTGCGATTCATTGCGAGTCAGCGGACAAGGCGTTTCGATTCGTTGCTAATCGTAAGGCGTGAAGTGCGATTGAACGCGGGCCGACCGCCGCGCCACCAGCGCGATCGGGAGCCCGACGAAGAACGCGTGAGAGATCAGTTGGTCGAGAATGTCGCTGAGCGGAGCGGGATGGGATCTCTTGCCGATGGCCGACAGAGGAATGACCACATGTTGCATGAATAGGTAGAGGCCTATCCCGAAGGCCGGACCGCAAAGCCATGGGCGGCGGTAGAGGGCAGGGATCATAAGACTCGCGGCATAGAAGAATGCGGCTGCTCCCATGGCGACGGTGAAGTGAAGCGCGATGCCGAGAACAACGGTGCGCCATCCACCGCGAAAGGATTCTGCCCTTCCCAAGAGCCCGGCGGCAATGCCTTGAAAGAGTCTCGCGGGTGGGACTCCAAAGGCTGCGCGATAGAACACGACGGCGTCCAAGCCGTCGAGCAGGCCGGCGATCGAGCCACCCAGCAGAATTGTGGGTAGGGCTCGGGGGGGCCGAGTTCGATGGCGGGTGCGGACATGGAGTTCTGGAAACACGGGCCGAACTGCGCTTGGCGGACAGCCGGGGGCGGCTGTCTCCACATTGTGCATTGCCTTTTTACTTCTTACCCCCGACTACTTTTCTCCCAGCTTCTCGAAGAAGCGGCAGATGGTTTCGATTCCGCGATGAAAGTTCGGGATATGGAACTTCTCGTTAGGAGCGTGCAAGTTATCGTCGGGGAGGCCGAAGCCCATCATCACGCTGGGAATCTTCAGCACATCCTGAAAGCCGGTGACGATGGGAATCGAGCCGCCGCTGCGGATGAACACGGTTTGTTTCTTGAACGTGTCGTGCAGCGCTTCGGTCGCGGCCTTGATGTAAGGGTTGTCGGTGCCGACGACCGCAGCGGGACCCTTGCTGTGGATCGTAATTTTGGTTTCAATGCCTTTCGGCGTGAGCTTCTTCACGTAGGCTGAATACTTCTTGAATACGTCGTCGGCATCCTGATTAGGCACCAGGCGCATGGAGACTTTTGCCGCCGCCTTGGCAGGGATCACGGTCTTCGCGCCGGCCGCAATGAAGCCTCCAGGCATGCCGTGCACTTCGAGCGTGGGCCGCGCCCAGGTGCGGTAGAGGACCGAGTAGCCCGGTTCGCCGGTGAGGACCTTCGATCCGACTTCGGCCTTGCGATATTTCTCTTCGTTAAAGGGCAGACGCTTCCAGGCTGCAAGTTCGGCCTTGGTTGGAGCCTTGACGCCTTTATAAAAGCCCGGGATCAGGATCTTGCCCTTGGCGTCTTTCAGCTTGCTGATGATCTCGATCAGGGCAAAGAACGGATTCGGAGCGGCTCCTCCATAGACGCCGGAATGCAAGTCGGTCATCGCGCCCTTGGCCTCGATCTCCGTGTAGATCAGGCCGCGCAGGCCAACGCACAGCGTGGGAAGATTCGGTGCGAAGAGTTCGGTGTCACAGACCAGGGCGAAGTCGGCTTTCAGCTTGGCTTTCTCTTTGACGATGTACGCGTCGATGGATTCGCCGCCGACTTCTTCTTCCCCTTCGAAAATCACCTTTACGTTGATGGGAAGCTTGCCGCCACCGGCCTGCATGAGGGATTCGAGGGCTTTGACTTCCATCCAGAGCTGGCCTTTGTCGTCGACGGCGCCGCGAGCGTAGATGTTGTTGTTGCGCTCGGTCGGCTCGAAAGGCGGAGTGTGCCATTCGTCGAGTGGCTCGGCGGGCTGGACGTCGTAGTGGGCGTAGCAGAGCGCGGTCGGCTTGCCGGCTGCGTGCAGCCAGTCGGCGTAGATGAGTGGATGTCCCTGGGTGGCAATGACTTCAACGTTTTCCATGCCGATGCGGCGCAGTTCGCTGGCCACGAAGTCGGCGGCTTTCTTAATGTCGGGCTTGTGTTCTTCGAGAGTGCTGACGCTGGGGATGCGGAGAAGATCTTTGAGTTCGTTCAGGAAGCGTTGCTGATTACTGCGGGCAAAATCGACAGCGGAAGAAGCCATGGTGAATCCTTTCGTGGGAGAACTCAGGATTGCAGATTCAGGTGACATCGGAAACAAATCAGTATAGCTCTACGGGCTTCGGCTTGCGTGGACGCGGGCTTTATTCACAGAGGACACGGAGGACACAGAGGAAGGCTTTTGGCGAGAATTCCGCGTCACAATTTCACGAGAATCTCGACGGCGAGAATGCGCTGAGGTCGTATTCTGGTTTGCGGCCTTCGATGACTGCTGCCATCACATCGGCTGTGATGGGAGCCAGAAGGATGCCGTCGCGGAAGTGGCCGCTGGCGACGTAGTACCCGGGTGTTAGGGTCTCGCCGAGGATGGGGAGCGCGTCGGGAGTTCCGGGGCGAAGACCAGCCCAGTTGTCGAGGAAGCGAGCGTTATGCAGGTCGGGAATCAGGGCGACGGCCGATTGATGAAGACGTTGGATCGTAGCTGCGTCGGTGCGCTTGTCGAATCCGGCTTCTTCGACGGTGGCGCCGACGAGAAGACGTCCGTCGCTGCGCGGGATTAGATACACTTCGGGCGAGCGTACGACATGCTTGACCAGATTGTGCGAGGGCATCGCCAGGCAAAGCATTTGTCCTTTGACGGGTCGGGTCGGGAACGCATGGGGTCCGATTTGCCCGCACCAGGCTCCGGCGCAGTTGACGACTTTGGCGCACTGAAACTTCGTCTTGATGGTTTTGGCGCCGGTGGCGCGACCTTCGGTGATGGCCACATCCGTAACTTCGTCGCCGCAGGAGAAATCCACGCCGCGGTTCTTGGCAGTTTTCCATGCTGCGGCGCTGAGGGCTCGTGGATCGACGCTGCGCTCTTTCAGGTAGAGAGCCCGGGAGTGTTCGCCCAGAAGTGCAGGTTCGAAGTCTTTCAACAGGCCCGTGATCGGATGGTTGGCAAAGAATGCGGCGTCCTTCTCGGCATGCTTCTGGGAGGGAAATAAGATTGTGCCCTCGTCCCGAAGGTCGACCTTCATCCCCGACTCTATTTCGAGTTCATGAGCGAATTCCGGATACATTCGCGCGCTCGCCGTGGCCAAAGACTGCAGCACGGCAGGAGTCTCAAGGGGACAGTCAACCAGCATGCCACCGGCGGCGTGCGAGGCTTCGCGGCCTGGTTCTCCACGCTCGACGACCAACACAGTAGTCCCACGTTTGCGGAGTGCGATGGCCAGCGAGAGGCCGATGATGCCTCCGCCAATGATGATTACATCCCAAGTCTTCACGTCGGCATTGTAAAAGAGCGTAGGCGCGAAGGGGTGTCGAGAATTGGAAGCAGGATGACAGAGAGGGCGCGGCTGCTTAGAATGACATCCATGAAGAAGATCTTTGCAACTGGGGTGGTGCTGGCGATGCTCGCACTGGCGGGCGCGGCATTCGGGCAAAAGGACAAGGAAGAAGAACCGACTGCGTGGGTGTATTTCCTTGTCGTCAAAGACGACAATGGCAAACCGGTTCGCAATGCAGCGGTGATCATGCATCCAGTAAATCCACAAGGGAAGCAGAGTCGCGGCGGGATGGAATTGAAGACCGACGTGGAAGGAAAAGCGAATTTCGATGGCGTTCCGCTGGGTGCGTTGCGCGTCCAGGTGCTGGCCCACGGATTTCAGACCTTTGGCGAAGACTACGATGTCGCGAAGTCGAAGATGGAAATCACGATCAAGTTGAAGCGTCCGCAGGGGCAATTCTCGGTCTATGACGACCATCCGAAGGACGAAGCTGCGCCCCCGAAGCAGGATCCACCACCACCGGATCAGGACAAGAAACCGAACTAGAAGCGCCCCGGCGCACCGCAGGGCGGCCAACATCCCTATGACAGAGGCGCTGACGCCGACAAGGAGAATCCTGTGTCTCTGGGCTTGAACCTTAGCGAGCCGGCCGGGGCCTTCGTCCCGGAACCGCGGCACAAGAGCGCTGGCTTGGCGTTTGGATTGTCGCTGTTCATCCCCGGCGTGGGTCAGTTCTACTGCGGCAAGATGGGACGCGGCGGGATGACCCTCGCCTTCTGGCTGCTGGCGCTGATCTTTTGCTTCGCCGGCGTTTCAACAAGAGTGTCCGGCACCGCTCTGGTGGTGATGCTGGCGTTGTGGATCTTCGCGTTTCTCGACGCCTACTTTACGGCCATCGAGATCAACCGGGGCGAGGACCATCTGGTCGATGAGCAGAATCCGCGCGTCGCCGCCACGCTGAATCTTCTGACTGCGGGCTTTGGATATTTCTACCTCGGAGAACAGGCCAAGGGACTCACGCTCTTCGTCGCCGCGCAGGGGATTCGGTTCGCTGTTCCGTCCAGAGGTTTTTGGGATACGTCGATCGCGTTTGCCTTGGTGGTGCTGCAGTCGGTCGTGGCATTCGATGCCTACCGCATTGCGCAACGAAAGCTGAAAGAGGCGATGGGAGCGGAACCGGTGCAGGCTGCGGAAGGTGGCGCTCCCGCTTCGCGACTGCCGGTAGAAATTCCGATGGCTTTGGCGTGCCTGTTCTGTGCGGGGTTTGTGGTCCTTGTCGTACTGGGCCTGGCCATGCGGTCTACGCGTCGCCTTGGAAATCACCCTGCGGCTGCAACACTCCGCGGGCGCGTTCCGGTCGAGCCGGGCCAAGGCGTCTCCATTCCTCGCAGGACTCGCAACGATGATCCCATCCCTGTGGTGGATTTTGCGACAGCAGTGCAAGATGTGCAGCGCGTGCAAAGGAAGTCAGAGCGCGGGAAAGACGAGATCCCGCATCTCACATTGGATGTGCGCATGCTGAGTGCGACTCTGGGCGCGAAAGAAACGGATGTCTCCGATGCGATGGTGGCACGCTACTTCAGGGCCGTCGCCCTGGCGCTGATCAACAGCGTGCATAAATCTGAAGGGGAAGCAGCAGATGTGGCGGCCGCTCGCATGGCCCGCGCCGATCTGGATAAAATCATCAGGGCAGATCAGCTGTTTACTTATGTGCCAGAAGTCAGCCGCACCAACGCAGAGTACTGGGCAGGTTCGATCGCCCGCAATCAACTGCACGACGAATCCGCGGCATATTCGTACTGGGAAAAGTGCGCTGCGAGCGGGCACGCTGGATGCATCAATATTATGGCGTCAGCGCGCATCACGGGAGATGGCGGGCAACGAGTCGATGCCCACCAAGCACTCGCGCTGCATTCCGCCATCTACAACACCGGACTGAACTTTTATTGCGCTGGCGCACTGTCGGCGATGAATATTGCGGCGATCAACTACTTTATGGACGTTCGCCGTCCGGGAGACGATGAGCTGGAATGGACGAAGAAGGCGGATCGGCTTCTTGACCTGCTCGAAGCAAACGGCAACGGCAAAAACGTGTGCGACCGGGCAGGGATTGAAGTCGACGAATTTCTATTTCAGTTGAGCCAGCGGCATCGAGACGACAATCTCCTGCAGGATGCGATCAACCGTGAGGACGATGATTCTGGGGCTACGAAGCCGCTCATTCAATTCATCTCCGGCGCGTTGGACGAAGCAGCGTTCAATGCGGCGGTGAGTGCAACCAAGTCGCCGGACGAGCGATGTTCGGCATATTTCGACGCTCTGTGGTACGCCGAATTGAGAGGCGAAGCTGCAATGGCGCGCCGGTTTGATCAGCGCCTCCTGGACATTGGAAAATTTGATTGTGGGGAAGAAATCGTGTTCGCGAAGAAATTCAGGTTCTAGCAGGAATATTTCAACGATTGAGGATACGACAATGGACTACTTGTTGAAGACGGAACCGTCTACGTATTCGTTTGCCGACTTGCAACGCGAGAAGACGACTGTGTGGGATGGAGTTTCCAATCCGGTGGCATTGAAGAATTTGCGCGGGATGAAGGCTGGCGAACGGCTGGTGATTTATCACACGGGCGACGAGAAGAGCGCAGTGGGCACCGCGACCGTCGTGTCGGTCGATACGACTGACGCCAAGAACCCGAAAGTGAATATCAAAGTGGGTAAGGCGAATCCGAAGCCGGTAACGCTGGCGGAGGCGAAGGCGAATAAGCTGTTTGCCGAGTCGCCGTTGGCTCGGCAGGGAAGGCTGAGCGTGGTGCCTTTGTCTGAGGCGCAGTTCAAGTTTCTGACGGGAGAATGAAAGTCAAAGTCCCCACCCTCTCGCCAACCCGCGAGAAGGGTGGGGCAACCGTTACCGAGGTTATGACGTGTGGGCTTCGCGGCGGATCAGGGTCGAGTCGAGTAAATAGCCCAAACCCAGAGTGAACGGAATCGCGCCGAAAGCGCTGGCGATGAGGGCGTCGGGCTCGACTCTCGCGATGATGCTGAAGGCCAACATGTAGCCGACTGCGCCGGCGATAAGGAGGATGCCTGCGCGACGCGAGTGAGCCGCTTCGGTCAGGTCGGGCTCCATGGGGACGCTCACTCCCCGCTGCATGGCGGCGAGCCGCTCTTCTGTACGCAGTTTGCGTACCCTGTAGAACGTATACATTCCCAGGATGGCGGTGGGCATTCCGAAAATCATGATTACCGCGGCAAGACCAGTGATTCCGTCCATTGTAGTTCTCCTTCCTGTTGCGCTGGGCGCGTGAGCCGAAGCTCAAACCGCTTTCCAGAATAGATACGAAGGGTGGGGACGGAAAGTTCCGCCGCCGCGGCCAACTTTAGCGGCGGGGAATGCTTCCAATGAAGAGAATTCACCGCTTGGGCATTCTGTCGGGTCGCCTTCCTGGAGAAAAGATGCAATTTGGAATCTCTCAGAACGTGGCACTGGCCTGCCTTACGACCGTAATCATTACCCAGGGACTTTGGGCACAACAGACGAAGGAACAAGTCACGGTCGACGACGTTGACCGTACTTTCGTTGTCCGCCTGCCAAAGGGCTATGACGCTCAGAAGCGCTATCCCCTGGTGATTCTGCTGCATGGCATGAATCAGGACGCTGATGACATGCAGCGCCTCACTCAGTTTGATCAAGTGGCCGACAAGAACGGAATTATTACGGTGTATCCGTTCGCGCTTCACGGGCGATGGAATGTCGGAGTCCATCCGCAGGAACGGCGACCGATGACGATGGGACCCGGAGGGCGAGGCCGCCATGGTGGCGGAGGCTATCCCGGCGGCGGTTATCCGGGAGGAGGCGGTGGCGGAGGGTATCCCGGAGGCGGTGGCCAGCAGGATCCAAACCGGCAACCCGATCAGGATCGGCGATCCGCCCCGGCGGACGACATCGCTTTCTTTAACCAGATGCTCGACCAGCTTGGAACCAAGTTTTCCGTGGATGCATCGCGAGTGTATGCCACGGGCCTGTCGGAAGGCGGTTTCATGAGCATGCGCCTGGGATGCGCCTTGGGCGACCGGATTGCCGCGATTGCGGCCGTGGGTGCGGCGATGCCGAAAACCATGATTTGCCTGCCGACGCGGCCGGTGCCCATGGTAATGATCAACGGCACATCGGATCCCGTCGTTCCTTACGGCGGCGGGACGGAACACAACCGGAGCTACGCCACGCTATCGGTGGAAGACAGCGCCAAAGCGTGGGCGAAGATCGATCGCTGCGAGGAGAAGCCAGAGAAGAGCAAGATATCCGCGAGCGCAAAGGGCGGGATGGAAACCAAGGTTGATACCTATAACGGCTGCCAGCAGAACGCCCAGGTTACTCTCTACAGCGTGAAGGGTGCCGGTAATACGTGGCCCGGCGGCGAGCAGTACGAGGCTGAGAATACGATTGGCAAGACGAGTCCGGATCCAAATGCCAATGAAGTGATCTGGAGTTTTTTCGTCACGCGGAAGTTGCCGTCACCGAGTGAGAAACAGAAGTAGAGGCCGGATTGCTTCCGAGGCATGTACTTCCGCAAATGTGACCCCCACCGTCGCAATAAAAGCTTGCGAAAGTGGGGGCCGTCAGAGATTGACGCGGATGAACCTCAGTGGAAAAGATTTAGCGTGTTCGTGGCATCGTCAACATAGTAGATGCCTACGCTGCGAACACTGATTAGTCCGAACAGCGCGCCCGCTCCTGGAGGATTCCCCGAGCTGTCGAGCAGCACCCTATTAATCTGGGCACCATCGGGGGTTGTTTCGACCAGGAGTCCATTGTTTCCGTTGACCGTCAGGATATTCCCGCTGGGCCCGACTGTTAGACCCAGAGGATCGTTGAGGCTCCCCCCTGCGTCACCGTGGCGCCGGTTCCAGCAGAGCTACCGCGAGACAAGGGAAGTGGGATAGCCGCGACACGATTGCGGACACTATCGGCAACGTAAAGCGTGGCCGCGTTGACGTCAAGACCCACACCGGTGGGACCAATGACCAGCGCGGCGGGATCGGTTCTCTCCGGGAATCCTGAGCCAATTACTGTGATCGATTGCAGCATGGGCGCGGCGTTGGGAGTGATGGTGAGGTTTAACCGTACCACGGTCCCGCCAAAGACGACGTTGCCTCCGGCGGCCACGGTTCCGTTCAGGACGTTGGTGACGAACAGTTGCGCGCTGCTCCCTGAGTCGAGCGCAGTCATATCCCATGGGCCGTTGATGAGCGAGCCATAGAAAGTCTCCCAGACGTTGCCGTTGGCGTCGAGTACGAGCAGACATCCGGCCTGAGCTGTGGCCGATGTGCCATCGGTCGTCGGTAAGCTGCCAACAATCACCCATCCACTGCGCAATACGGCCAACGCGGTCGTCAGGCCGATGCCACCGGGGCACGGACCCGGCAACTTACTGCCATCGATTTGAGCGAACAGGCTGCTGGCGCCGTCGGGAGCGATCTGCACAATGGTCGTCCCGGTACCCTGCAGATTTGAGCTGTTGTTGAAGTTGCTGACCAGGATGTTTCCTGCGACGAGCGAGCCGGAACTCTTCGTTATGCGAACAATGCCATACGGGTTGACGTCCCCGTTGGCGGGAACGGTGGAAGCGACGACCGAGATGCCGGGATGGTTGCTGAGGTGGGGGGCCGGGGCCTGGGCATAGAGCACGCTGGCGGCGATCAAAACCGTTGTGCAAGCCCAGAGTTCGAATCGAGACGAATTCATGACAATCCTCCTGTGGCGAGGCCGATCAGTTGGGCATAATTGTTTCCCTAACTAACTTCCCGCGAAACGGATTGCAGGGGATGGACGTTTTGCGGGCACACTCGCTCGGAGACAATGCAATCGTGCCGCGCCGGAGATCAGTGTGTTGGCGAGAGGTAAGGGAATTGTCAGTGGAGTGTCAAAACGGTGTCACTTCTTAGTGATCGGGGCTGCAGTCTTGCGAAGCGCCGCGGGGTCGCTCAGCTGAGCGATTTCCGCAATTCGCGGCGCAGAATTTTCCCAGACGCTGTCTTGGGAACGGCGTCGACAAAACGAACCTCGCGCGGTTGTTTGTAGTGGGTGAGGCGATCGGCGACGAAGCCGCACAGCTCTTCTCCTAATTTGTTGTTCTCGACGTATCCGTCTCGCAGTGCGATGAAGGCCACGGGAACCTCGCCGGCAGTGTCGTCGCGACGGCCAACCACACCGCACTCTTTCACCGCAGGGTGTTCGAGCAGAACAGCTTCGACTTCCGCGGGCGCCACGGCGAATCCTTTGTACTTAATCATCTCCTTGCGCCGGTCCACTACGCGGTAAAAACCTTCTCGGTCGCGCGTGACGATGTCGCCGGACCAGAACCAACCGTCGCGCAGCACGGCCGCCGTGGCCTGCGGTTCTTTCCAGTAACCGAGCATGAATTGCGGGCCTCGCATAACAAGCTCCCCAGGCTGTCCGCAGGGAGCTTCCGTGACATCCTCCGGAGTATCGCAGGCATCCATCTCCGCTTGTGCCAGCACTCGGCAGTCCGTCTGCGCCAGGGGATGGCCGATCGAGTCCGGACGATAAAACTCAGGCTCAAGGAAGCCGACATGAGTGACGGGCGAGGCTTCCGTCATGCCGTATCCCTGATTGACCAGAATGTTGGTGAGCGCGGTGAAACGGCGAGCAAGTTCGGGAGCGAGAGGCGCGGCACCGGACTTGACCCAATGAACGTTGTGCTCGCGCGGGAATTGCCCGGCCTCGGCTGCCTGGCAGAGCGCGTTCATCGCGGGAGGAACGAGAGGCATCGTGGTGATACCTTCGTCGACGAGAAGTTTCGTCGTCATCTGCACATTGAATCGCGGAACCAGGACGAGCGTTGCACCCAGAATGAGCGAAGGATTGAGAACTACATTTAATCCATAGATGTGATACAGGGGCAAGCAGCAGAGAATGTGGTCGGCGGAGTTGAGGGGCGTACCGTTCGGACCAAGGAATTGATACACGTTGGAGACCAGATTGTAGTGCGAGAGCATCACTCCCTTGGGCAAGCCAGTGGTACCGCTGGAGTAGGGAAGCGCCGCCAGCGTCTTCTGAGAGGGCTCGTCGGCTTTGGGATAAATGGCAGCGACGGGATTGAGTAAGTTCTCGAAAGGCTCGGATCCCGACGCGTGCTGCCGCGTGGTATACACACGTCGGAGATTGGGCAGTCCCGCGAGATCGATGCCCTCGAGGTGCGCTCGGTCGGTGATTAAACAAACCGCGCCCGAGTTTTCGAGCTGATAACGGACTTCGCGCTCGCGGTAGGTTGGATTGAGAAGGGTGGGAATTGCTCCGGCGAGTTGCGCGGCGTGGAATGCGGTACAGAACTCCCACGAGTTCGCGAGGAAAATAGCGATGACATCGCCGGGCTTAATACCGGAAGCGATCAGGCCACGGGCCACGCGCTCGACGGTATCTCCGTATTCAGCGTAGGTCAGACGTCGTCCGCAGGAAGTGTCAACCAGCGCGGTCTTCGGCGCGTTGCGCCGGCAGGAATCCAGCACCAGATCGTGCAGAAAGAGATTGTGCGGATCGGCAAAGAGTTGGGTGCGCAGCATGCCGGGAGAGATTGTAGCGGAAGGAGACGGATTGGCAACGATCCGTGTTCAGCTCGCAAGCTTGCGGAGGAATTCCTGCTCGTCCATGCGGTATTTGAACGCCTTGCGCCCGTCGATGAATACGACAGGGACCTCGTCGTTGTACTGGCGGCGAAGTTCGGAGTCCATATCGACGTCAACTTCTTGCCAGGTGAATCCGCCGCGGCGCGAGAGCTTCGACAGGCTCTCTTTTACGACTTCGCACAGATGGCATCCCTTGCGCGAATATACGACGACGCTGCGGGAGTCGGGCATGCCGCTTGAGATTCTAGCGCGGGGAAGTAGGCATTTCCAGAACAAGTTACAACCAGCCGATGGCCATGGTCTTCTGGCAGGTCCAGCGGTTGAACCGGCATGGGAAGCTCTCTGCTCGATTGCTCCTCTGTGATGTGATCAGAATCACTGCACTCTGCACTGCAGATCTGTTACCACCACCGCAGGAACACCAGGTCTAGCCGTCACTCCAACCTGGTGGGTCCCGGAAGAGGAGGATTCTCGTGGTCAAGCCGCGCAGTAAGACGATTCTCTGCATCGGAAATGATCCCGTACATTTGAATTTGCGCTGTGCGCTGATCAGGGAGCACGGCTGGCCCGCACTCAGTGCAGCCGGCGGACACGAAGGAGTTTCACGGTTTACTCAGGAGAGAGTGGATGCCGTCGTTGTCGATCTCAACAACGGCGGGGCCGAGACTGCACTGATCATCGGAGAACTGAAGCGGTTGCGGCCCGACGTGCCGGTCATAGCGCTCGTGGCAGACGAAAAGTCGCTGGCCGATGGCGCGACGCAACAGGCGAATGCAGTGATCGCAAAGTCACGGGAAGAAAGCATTCTGATGGATGCCCTTCGAGCCCTGTTCGACGAGCAGTAATGACTCCACAAGTTAGAACGGATGATCGCCTGCCCTCCTGAAGGCATAACCTCCCGACGGCGCCGCACTTGCGGCGCCGCCCGTCGGGTTCAGGCGGTAGAATCCCTGCATGCACGATGACAAGGCAAAACCTCTTCGTGGGAAAACCGCGCTCATCACCGGGGCAGCCCGCCGGCTGGGACGGGCGTCCGCGCTCGCACTAGCCGAGGCTGGCGCCGATGTGGCGATCACCTTCATGAGTTCGGCGCGGGAAGCCCAGGAAACGGTCGTGGATCTGGCGGGATTCGGCGTACGAGCGTTCGCGCTGCGTTGCGACGTGACCGACGAAACCAGCGTGCGAGCGACGATGAAAGAAGCCGGCAGGGAACTGGGCCGCATCGACATTCTGGTGAACAACGCCGCAAACTACGAAACGGCCGAGTTCGAGAAGCTGACGGTGCGTCAGTGGGATGCAATGTTTGCCTCGAACACCCGCGGACCGTTCCTGGTTACACGCGAGGCTCTAAAGTGGATGCGACGGAAGCGCGGGAAGTCCGCCGGGCCGGTGGAAGCGAAGGTTATCAACATGGGATCGCTGGGCGGACTCCGGCCTTGGGCCGCGCATGCGCACTATTGCTCGTCGAAGGCGGCTGTACACATGCTCACGAAGGTGATGGCCAAAGCACTGGCGCCGCAGATCGCGGTGAATGCCGTAGCTCCGGGAATGATCGACCTCGGGGAGAAGTCGGCTGCCGCGTTTATGCGGCGCATGGCCAAACAGACGCCCATGAGGCGGAACGGCCGGGGGGATGAGATCGCTGAGGCGGTGCTGTTCTTCGCAACCGCGCCGCAGTTCATTACTGGGCAAATTCTGGCTGTGGACGGCGGCCTCGGGCTTTAGCGGAAGCATCCCCGGGCAAATAGCCGTTCCTTCATCGGCACGGTATATTGGGAGAAATGAAGAAATCGAAAGGCAATTCTGCTATTTCGGCAGGCGCGAAGCGTTCCTCGTCTGGACCAGCGTCGTCGGCGCCGCTCGTAGCGGTCGCTATTATGGCGGCGGGCAAGGGCACCCGGCTCAAATCGCAACTTCCTAAAGTGTTACATGAAGTCGGGGGAAAGCCTCTGTTGGAGCACGTCATCCGGGCGGCGGTGCGCCTCGTGCCTGCGCACGATGTGTACGCGATCATTGGACACGAAGCCGATCGAGTTCGGACCGCGATGGCTCATACCGGCGTCAACTTCGTGCTGCAGCCTGAACAGCGAGGTACCGGTCACGCACTTATTGTGGCGCGTGAAGCGCTCGCTGGATACGACCACGTGATTGTGCTCTCGGGGGATGCGCCGCTCATTAGGCCCGAAACCATCGAACGCCTGCGGGATTTTCATCTGGACGAGCGCGCGGCGATGACGCTCTTGAGTGCCGATCTGGAGAATCCGACAGGATACGGCCGTGTGGTGCGTAAGAGCGCAGGCTCCGCCGAAGTAAAAGCAATCGTCGAGGAAAAATCTGCGAGTGTAACGCAGAAAAAAATTCGCGAGATTAATTCGGGCTTCTACGTGTTTTCCATCAGGGATCTTTACGGGAACATCGGGCAACTCTCGACCGCGAATGCCCATCACGAATACTACCTGACCGATATGGCTGAAGTGCTGCGCCAGGCAGGGCGGCGCGTAGTGGCGTGGAAGACAGCCGGCGCGAGTGAGGTTCTGGGCGGGAATACGCGGGCGGAACTGGCTGACATCGACGAAAAGATGCGGCTGGCGAAGTGCCGCCAGTTAATGGCGGATGGCGTGACCGTCTTTTATCCGGCAACGTGCGTGATCGACTCTGACGTAGAGGTCTCTGCGGATACGGTGCTCGAGCCTTACGTCCAACTGCTGGGGAAGACGCGAATTGGCACGGGCTGCCGTATCCGTTCGTATTGCGTGATTCGCGACTCCGAGATCGGGGACGGAGTCATGGTTCGTCCGGGATGTGTGATGGAAGAAGCAAGCATCGCAGCGGGTGCGGTCGTGGGGCCTTATTCGCATCTGCGGCCGGGAAGTGAAATCGGCGAGGGCGCGCATGTGGGGAATTTCGTCGAGACTAAGAAGATCAAGCTGGGCAAGGGATCGAAGGCGAACCACCTGACGTACCTGGGCGATGCGCACATCGGTGCGGGCGTGAACATTGGAGCGGGAACGATCACCTGCAACTACGACGGAGTCCACAAGCACACGACGGTCATTGAGGACGGTGTGTTCATCGGCAGCGACAGTACTTTGGTCGCGCCGGTCCGGGTGGGCAAGGGAGCTTATGTGGGGGCGGCGTCGTGTATCACCGAGGATGTTCCCGACGACGCGCTCGCGGTCGGCCGGGCGCGCCAGATCGTGAAGCAAGGGTGGGCGGCCGAAAAGCGCGCGGCTCGTAAGAAATAGCGCCGATGACCGGGAAAGAGATAAAGATTTTCGATCCAGCGGATGGCTTTGCTCCCTTCACCGATCCCATTGAGCTTACCGATTCCACGGTTGCCAAGCGCGGCAACCGTTGGTGGATGTACTTAGCAGGCGAGGTGCAGGGACATGAGGGTATCCAACTTTTCAGCGCTTCGCTTCCCGAAGGAGCGCCCCTTGCGTCGCATGGATGGGCGCTGACCCCGGATCGCCACGATCCTACCCGCGTTGCGTTGTTGGCCGGGCACGAATCCAGCAAGGCGTGGGACCTGAAGGGCGGGAGGCACTGTCCCGCTTACGTGCGCGGCTGGGATCCAGCGCGGAACGCCTGGGTCGAGCGAATCTACTACGCCGGTGGCAAGGCCAACCTTTGGGGACCGTACACGATTGGCTATCTGGAATGGGATGGAGAGCAGTGGCTGGACCAGCTAGAACCAGTATTCGTTGCCAAAGAAGAGTGGGAGCATGGAAGTGTATACGAACCTAATCTCATCTACGCAGACGGTAAGTGGAAGATGTGGTATGTCGCGGGTTCAAACCTGGAAGATTACCTGGTGCAGGGATTTGCAGAGAGCGACGATGGCCGCACGAATTGGAGCCAACACAAGATATTTGTTCCGGCCGAGGAGAAGGTTTTTGATTTTTGTGTGATCAAGGGCGAACTGGGTTACGAGGCTGTATTTTCGAGGGTTTGGCTCGGCAAGACGGCAGCGCCGGCTTCGACAGGCCTGTGGTGGTGCCACTGTCCCATCCCGTCGTCCGATTTCAAGGCTTGGAGCAGGCCTGTTCAGATCATGACTGCCAAAGACTGTGGCTGGCATTCAGGCCCGTGGAAGCCCTCGGTTCGGTACGGTGACACCGATCCACGTCAGATGTTCGTGTTCTTCGATGGAGGGTACACCAAGACAAACGAACCGGGAGGTTTTCCCTTTGCCTTCACCCAGGGCTGTCTGGAGATCGACCGGCCCGAGTGAGCGAACCAGTGGATACCAAAAAAAGGCACTGCGGGGATTGCTCTGCCCGTCAGTGCCGGTTGAAGGCCGCGCGAAGTCTAATGGGTTACAGCGGCGAACAAGTCGGAATGCATCAGCGATTGGAACTGCTGGTCGCTGGCTTTGAAGTGAACACTCAGATTCGAACCGTCGGAGTCCACCGTGGTGTTTTCGACGGCAATCTTTTCGGCGGGCGTGGCGCTCATCTTCTTCAGCATGATGCCGGCCCTAACGAGAGAAGACATGGTGCCCGCAGTCATGGAGTCGGAGGTAACCACGGTCAGATCGAAGTTCACGCCGCTGTTGAAATTCATCGTATACCGAGAGCCCAGGAGGCGCTTCTTGACGCTGTCGTAGTCGGCGACTTTTGAGGCGTCGCCCATGGCGGAGCGCATCATGTTCTGGGTGCCGGCCTGGTCGAGAATACTCCAGACGGGAGCGGAATCAACGCTCGACATCATGTCAGACATTTCGCCGTTGGTATCGAGTCCCAACACCTTGCCATCCCGGGTATCGAGTGCGACGCGGATTGAAGTCGAGTCTCCGAAGAGCAGAGTGCTGTCGTCGAGGAAGCTCATCACGAAACCGCCGTCCATGGGATAAATCTCGGCGGTGCCATACTTTTTCGGGACGAATTTCTGCAGCTTCATCTTCTTGAGCACAGCCTTCATATTGAAGGGCCCGGCGGCCACGCCAACGGTCTTGACTCCCTGCTTGCCGGCGCGGAATGAGGCGAAGGTGAGCGTGTCCACATCTTTCTCGGGATCGAGTCCGATGGCCTTGAGGGCCGCTTCAAATTGCTTGATGTTATCGGGCATCAACTGCTGCTTCAGAGCCATCGCCGTGGGCGAGTCCTTGAGCGCGCGATAATCCACGGAGATCAGTTGCAACAGGTCGCCAGGCACAGAGGTGCGCGCAGAGGAGTTCAAAGGCATGGCGTAGGCCATCGTGACCAGGAGGAAAGAAACCACACAAATCTTGAAAAGTCTCATAACGCCTCGAATCAGATAAAGGTTTAGGGCTCGTGTACCTATCGTTGGATGCACGGCCGCCCCTTGCAGTTAGTAGATCGTTCCATTCTATTTTACTTGCACAGGCCTCGAACCGACCAAAAGTACATGCCCATTGACCGGGTAGAGTCTGGGGTAGTTCGCGTTCAGGGGCGCAGCCATCGTCTTAAAAGGGAGTGGCGCCCGGCTGAAGTCGAGGCCGTCTGAAAGATCGTCGGCATGGGCATTGGCTTGCCCAAGGGAAGGCAAGTTGAAAGTCTTCTCGCCTTCGTGATTCAAGCCTTGGGCCTCCGCGATAAAATCCCTCCATGCCCAAGAAGCCGCAGACTCACGGCCACGACACCCGCTACGCCAAGATGCAGAAGAACTACTGCTTCGCCTGCGGCCCCAACAATCCCGACGGCATGCGCCTCAAGTTCACCCTCGACGAACAACGCCAAACCTTCGTCTGCAAATTCCGCCTCGGCAAGCGTTACACCGGGCCCCCGGGCCACTGTCACGGCGGCATCATCGCCACCATCCTCGACGACGCCATGGGGAAAGTGAACAAGCTCCATCACGTCATTGCGTTGACGAAAGAAATGACGGTCGAATACCTCAAGCCCGTTCCGCTGCACCAACCGCTGCACGTCGAGGGCAGGGAAGTCAGCGTTCACGGCCGCCAGCACGTCAACGAAGCCGAAATCAAGAATGAGAAAAGCGAAGTTCTGGCCCGCAGCCGCGGCCTCTTCATCGCCATCGACCCAGAAAAAATGTTCGGCAAATTCGTAGAAAGATAGCGGGCTTATGCGGAGTGGGCGTCTCCCGCTGCTTTTGACTTTGTCTTTGCCATGGTATGAACGCGATAGAATTTCGAAGGTGCAAAATTGAGCGAGCTAGACGAAATGTCCGTCGGCCTCCCGGCCATGCTGAACGACAAAGACGATCCTCTACTCTGGAAGTCGGTGCTCTCAGTTCTTCTCGATGAATTTCGATTTCGTCATGCGACTGTGGAGAAGGGAACAGAATGCTTCCTTCACCTTGGCGCATGTTCTCATTGGTTCCGTCCCCACCAATCTCGATGGACGGCATCGAACCCATCATCGCCATCAGCCTTTGGAGTTTCATTGCAGTCGCCACGGCACTCCTTCTGGTCTTCAAGCGCTAGCCTTCGTGTGCGTAAAACCCCGCTCTACGTTGTAATATAGAAAGATCGAGGCGCTCCGCGCCCATTCTTCGCGTTTGCGAAAAGGTATCCACGGGTTCAACTCATGTCCCAGAACAACGGCACCAACACGTCCCTCCGTCTCAAAACCGGCCTCGCCGAAATGCTCAAGGGCGGCGTCATCATGGACGTCACCACTCCCGCCCAAGCCACCATCGCCGAACGAGCCGGCGCCGTCGCCGTCATGGCCCTCGAGCGCGTACCCGCGCAAATTCGCGCCGAAGGCGGCGTCGCCCGCATGGCCTCGCCTAAGATCATTCGCGAGATCATGTCCGCCGTGTCGATCCCGGTCATGGCCAAATGCCGCATCGGACACTTCGCCGAAGCTCAGATTCTCGAAGAACTGGGCGTCGATTACATCGACGAATCCGAGGTTCTCACCCCCGCTGACGAAGCTCACCACGTCGACAAGCATGCCTTCAAGGTCCCCTTCGTCTGCGGAGCCCGCAACCTCGGCGAAGCCCTGCGCCGCATCGCCGAAGGAGCCTGCATGATCCGCACCAAGGGAGAAGCCGGCACCGGCGACGTCGTCCACGCCGTCAAGCACATCCGCCAGATCGTTCAGGAGATGAAGATCCTCACCGTCCTCGGCGAGGAAGAGCTCTACGCTAAGGCCAAAGAACACCAGGCCCCGTATGAACTGATCCGCATGGTGGCCAAAGCAGGGAAGCTGCCGGTCCCGAATTTCAGCGCTGGAGGCATCGCCACGCCTGCCGACGCGAGCCTCGTAATGCAGCTTGG
This sequence comes from uncultured Acidobacteriaceae bacterium, assembly GCA_963844525.1. Classification (GTDB taxonomy): domain Bacteria; phylum Acidobacteriota; class Terriglobia; order Terriglobales; family Acidobacteriaceae; genus Sulfotelmatobacter. Next base: position 455,778 of record CAWJOM010000005.1, read on the forward strand.
AGCCGAAGCAGTCTTCGTAGGCTCAGGGATCTTCATGAAAGACAGCACCACCTTCGCCGATCCAGTCGAAGCCGAGAAGCGCGCCCGCGCAATCGTAAAGGCCGCAACGCACTTCAACGACCCTAAAGTATTACTTGAAGTCAGCGAAGACCTGCAGGGAGCCATGAAAGGCCTGGCCGTTTCGGGTCTGAACGAAGACCAAATGCTGCAAACCCGCGGCTGGTAAGGTCCGAGTTCGCCAAGGCAATTTCTAACCCTCCACACGTCATCCCGAAGCCCCGCGTTTTCTCCAGCGGGGCGAAGGATCTGGCGCGGAGCTCTACTGTCTGCGCGCGCCCACAGCCGGGAAGCCGCCAATGTTCATCCGGTCACAGACAAAGCAAAACACGGGATGCAACAAACCCTGTTGAGATCCGCGGAGATCCCTCGCTCCGCCTGAAAAACGGCTCCGCTCGGGATGACGCAGGTCAGGAGCAGGGCAGGTTTCGCACCATTATTTCAAGGGACGTCATCCCGAAGCCCCGCGCTTTCTCCAGCGGGGCGAGGGATCTGGCGCGCAACTTCACTGCCCTCCACGCATCCCCACTCCGAAGCCATCAATGTTCATACGTCACAGACAAAGCCAAACACACCATGCTACAAACCCCGATGAGTCCCGCGCCAGATCCCTCGCTTCGCCTGAAAAACGGCTGCGCTCGGGATGACGCAGGTCAGGAGCAGGGCAGGTTTCGCACCATTACTTCAAGGGACGTCATCCCGAAGCCCCGCGTTTTCTCCAGCGGGGCGAGGGATCTGGCGCGGAGCTCTACAGTCTGCGCGCGCCCACAGCCGGGAAGCCGCCAATGTTCATCCGTCACAGACAAAGCAAAACATGGGATGCAACAAACCCTGTTGAGTCCCGCGCCAGATCCCTCGCTTCGCCTGAAAAACGGCTGCGCTCGGGATGACGCAGGTCAGGAGCAGGGCAGGTTTCGCACCATTACTTCAAGGGACGTCATCCCGAAGCCCCGCGCTTTCTCCAGCGGGGCGAGGGATCTCGCGCGCAGCTCTACAGTCTCCGCGCGCCCACAGCCGGGAAGCCGCCAATGTTCATCCGTCACAGACAAAGCAAAACACGGGATGCAACAAACCCTGTTGAGTCCCGCGCCAGATCCCTCGCTTCGCCTGAAAAACGGCTCCGCTCGGGATGACGCAGGTCAGGAGCAGGGCAGGTTTCGCACCATTACTTCAAGGGACGTCATCCCGAAGCCCCGCGTTTTCTCCAGCGGGGCGAGGGATCTGGCGCGGAGCTCTACAGTCTGCGCGCGCCCACAGCCGGGAAGCCGCCAATGTTCATCCGTCACAGACAAAGCAAAACACGGGATGCAACAAACCCTGTTGAGTCCCGCGCCTGATCCCTCGCTTCGCCTGAAAAACGGCTGCGCTCGGGATGACGCAGGTCAGGAGCAGGGCAGGTTTCGCACCATTACTTCAAGGGACGTCATCCCGAAGCCCCGCGCTTTCTCCAGCGGGGCGAGGGATCTGGCGCGGAGCTCTACAGTCTGCGCGCGCCCACAGCCGGGAAGCCGCCAATGTTCATCCGTCACAGACAAAGCAAAACTCGGGATGCAACAAACCCTGTTGAGATCCGCGCGAGATCCCTCGCTCCGCCTGAAAAACGGCTGCGCTCGGGATGACGCAGGTCAGGAGCAGGGCAGGTTTCGCACCATTACTTCAAGGGACGTCATCCCGAAGCCCCGCGCTTTCTCCAGCGGGGCGAGGGATCTCGCGCGGAGCTCTACAGTCTGCGCGCGCCCACAGCCGGGAAGCCGCCAATGTTCATCCGTCACAGACAAAGCAAAACACGGGATGCAACAAACCCTGTTGAGATCCGCGCCAGATCCCTCGCTCCGCCTGAAAAACGGCTCCGCTCGGGATGACGCAGGTCAGGAGCAGGGCAGGTTTCGCACCATTACTTCAAGGGACGTCATCCCGAAGCCCCGCGCTTTCACCAGCGGGGCGAGGGATCTCGCGCGCAGCTCTACAGTCTGCGCGCGCCCACAGCCGGGAAGCCGCCAATGTTCATCCGTCACAGACAAAGCAAAACACGGGATGCAACAAACCCTGTTGAGTCCCGCGCCAGATCCCTCGCTTCGCCTGAAAAACGGCTGCGCTCGGGATGACGCAGGTCAGGAGCAGGGCAGGTTTCGCACCATTACTTCAAGGGACGTCATCCCGAAGCCCCGCGCTTTCTCCAGCGGGGCGAGGGATCTGGCGCGCAGCTTCACTGCCCTCCACGCGTTCAACACTCCTAAGCCATCAACGTTCAGACGTCACAGACAAAGGCAGGCACACCCTGCTACAAACGCCGATGAGTCCCGCGCCAGATCCCTCGCTCCGCCTGAAAAACGGCTGCGCTCGGGATGACGCAGGTCAGAAGCAGGGCAGGTTTCGCACCATTACTTCAAGGGACGTCATCCCGAAGCCCCGCGTTTTCTCCAGCGGGGCGAGGGATCTCGCGCGGAGCTCTACAGTCTGCGCGCGCCCACAGCCGGGAAGCCGCCAATGTTCATCCGTCACAGACAAAGCAAAACACGGGATGCAACAAACCCTGTTGAGTCCCGCGCCAGATCCCTCGCTTCGCCTGAAAAACGGCTGCGCTCGGGATGACGCAGGTCAGGAGCAGGGCAGGTTTCGCACCATTACTTCAAGGGACGTCATCCCGAAGCCCCGCGTTTTCTCCAGCGGGGCGAGGGATCTCGCGCGGAGCTCTACAGTCTGCGCGCGCCCACAGCCGGGAAGCCGCCAATGTTCATCCGTCACAGACAAAGCAAAACACGGGATGCAACAAACCCTGTTGAGTCCCGCGCCAGATCCCTCGCTTCGCCTGAAAAACGGCTCCGCTCGGGATGACGCAGGTCAGGAGCAGGGCAGGTTTCGCACCATTACTTCAAGGGACGTCATCCCGAAGCCCCGCGCTTTCTCCAGCGGGGCGAGGGATCTCGCGCGGAGCTCTACAGTCTGCGCGCGCCCACAGCCGGGATGCCGCCAATGTTCATCCGTCACAGACAAAGCAAAACACGGGATGCAACAAACCCTGTTGAGTCCCGCGCCAGATCCCTCGCTCCGCCTGAAAAACGGCTGCGCTCGGGATGACGCAGGTCAGGAGCAGAGCAGGTTTCGCACCATTACTTCAAGGGACGTCATCCCGAAGCCCCGCGCTTTCACCAGCGGGGCGAGGGATCTCGCGCGCAGCTCTACAGTCTGCGCACGCCCACAGCCGGGAAGCCGCCAATGTTCATCCGTCACAGACAAAGCAAAACACGGGATGCAACAAACCCTGTTGAGTCCCGCGCCAGATCCCTCGCTTCGCCTGAAAAACGGCTGCGCTCGGGATGACGCAGGTCAGGAGCAGGGCAGGTTTCGCACCATTACTTCAAGGGACGTCATCCCGAAGCCCCGCGTTTTCTCCAGCGGGGCGAGGGATCTGCGCGGAGCTCTACAGTCTGCGCGCGCCCACAGCCGGGAAGCCGCCAATGTTCATCCGTCACAGACAAAGCAAAACACGGGATGCAACAAACCCTGTTGAGATCCGCGCCAGATCCCTCGCTTCGCCTGAAAAACGGCTGCGCTCGGGATGACGCAGGTCAGGAGCAGAGCAGGTTTCGCACCATTACTTCAAGGGACGTCATCCCGAAGCCCCGCGTTTTCTCCAGCGGGGCGAGGGATCTGGCGCGGAGCTCTACAGTCTCCGCGCGCCCACAGCCGGGAAGCCGCCAATGTTCATCCGTCACAGACAAAGCAAAACACGGGATGCAACAAACCCTGTTGAGTCCCGCGCCAGATCCCTCGCTCCGCCTGAAAAACGGCTCCGCTCGGGATGACGCAGGTCAGGAGCAGGGCAGGTTTCGCACCATTACTTCAAGGGACGTCATCCCGAAGCCCCGCGTTTTCTCCAGCGGGGCGAGGGATCTGGCGCGGAGCTCTACAGTCTGCGCGCGCCCACAGCCGGGAAGCCGCCAATGTTCATCCGTCACAGACAAAGCAAAACACGGGATGCAACAAACCCTGTTGAGTCCCGCGCCAGATCCCTCGCTTCGCCTGAAAAACGGCTGCGCTCGGGATGACGCAGGTCAGGAGCAGGGCAGGTTTCGCACCATTACTTCAAGGGACGTCATCCCGAAGCCCCGCGTTTTCTCCAGCGGGGCGAGGGATCTCGCGCGCAACTCTACAGTCTCCGCGCATCCCCAGCCGGGAAGCTATCAACGTTCAGACGTCACAGACAAAGGCAGGCACACCCTGCTACAAACGCCGATGAGATCCGCGCCAGATCCCTCGCTTCGCCTGAAAAACGGCTCCGCTCGGGATGACGCATTCAGGAGGACGCATGCCCGGACCCAAACGATTCCACGTCTACATCATGACGAACAACCCGCGCTCCCACGTCCTGTATACGGGCGTTACTGGCAACTTAAGCAGGCGGGTGTTCGAGCACAAGAATAAACTTGTGCCCGGTTTCACCAGTCGTTACAACCTCACGCGCCTGGTCCACTACGAATGCTTCGTCTATCCCGACGCCGCCATCAATCGCGAAAAGGAAATCAAGGGCTGGCGGCGGAGCAAGAAGATACACCTGATCGAATCGATGAATCCGCACTGGCACGATCTGGCGGAAGCATGGAAAGACGTCTATAAGCCCGAGGAGCGGTCGGTGCAACCTAACTAAAAGCCTGTTCCGCTTGCTCAAAATCCAGCCGGTGAATCGCCGGGGGCGTGTGCCCCAGCATCCGGATCATTCCCACAATCTGTCCGCGATGCAACGTCGAATGTTCGAGCACGTGACGCAGAATTTTCCAGCGGGCAAGGCTCGGCTCGTTCGCGCCCGGAAGCCGCACCCTCAATTCTTCTTCTAAGCCAGCCTCGGACACACCGTCCAGCCATCGCCGGTACCCGTCTGAAAGTTCGGGCCAACTCCGCCGCAACGCATCCAACGACGGTTGCGGCGGCGTTCCCTGCGGAAGCGCCCAAGGTCCCATGTCCGGCGTCGTGCGCAAACAGTCGAGCCAGACTCTCTCGCCATCGTGGATATGCCGAAGCGTCGAGAGAAGGCTGCTGTGCGAAATCCTCAGATCGCGCTCCAGTTCGTCGCGGCCAAGACGAGAGCAAGCCTCCAGCAAACACTGATTCGCCCACGCAGAATATCGAACATCGGAAGAGAGCAGATGTTTCGCCAACACGCAAAAAGTATAAACGGACGGCGCGGCGCGCCAAGGCCCCAAAAGATCGAGTCGGGCACCGCCTCAGAAGAGTCCCAGATTTCCTCTGTGTAATCCGTGTCCTCTGTGGTGAAATGTTTTGTTCCGGTAAAGAACGCGCGATGCAAAGAATCAAGATCATCCTCGGCATAGCAGCTTTCATTTTGTTAATCGCATCTGCCTGGCAGTTCGGCTCCTGGGAGGTCGCCAATATGAACCTGCAGGAAGAAATGCGCGACATGGCGTCCCAGGCGGGCAGCCATATCGGATTCATCGCACCCTTTTCCGACCAGGAATTAACCCGATCCGTCGTTCTCAAAGCAAAAGATCACGGCATCGATCTGCTGCCCGATCAAATCACCGTGCGCCGCACGAACTCCGGAGAAACATCCACGCTCTATCTCGCCGCGGACTACACCGTCCCCGTCAATCTGCTGCTCTTTTCCTTCACTCTGCATTTCACTCCGACCAGCGAAAAGAAAGGCCCCTGAGACGGACCAGAGCTATGTTCTCTGGGTCCTCCGTGTCCTCTGTGGTAAAAAGTTTTTAGTCGCCATGTGGGGGCCATCGATCATCGGCTTCGGCAGCCACCACTACAAATACGAAAGCGGGCGCGAGGGCGATATGCCGGCGATTGCTTTCTCTCCCCGCAAGGCCGCCACTGTCCTCTATGGAGTGATCGGGTCCGGTGAGGCTAAAGCGCTGCTCGCAAAACTTGGCAAGCATTCCACCGGCAAGGGCTGCCTCTATATTAAGAAGCTCGAGAATGTAGACCTGCACATCTTGGAGTCCCTGATCGTCAAATCCCTCGCCGCAAAGCTCGCGAATCCGAATTTCCACGCTCAGCGATCATGACCTGATGTTGGCAAGCCCTTCCACTTCACCCGCCAGCTCGGCCCCAACAAGTCAATGGGCTTGGCTATGCTGCAGCGACAGATCCCCCTGTCAGAAGTAACAGTTCCTGCGCAACTCAAAGTGCATTGGACTATGCCCGTATCCATCGTGTTACATTGCACTCGACTGCAAGCCCATGGAATGCCTGGACCTGCGCTATCTCTGTGCCGCTACAATGTGTCCCGTCGTAAAGTGGATATGAATTGCATTTGCACCCGATGGCGGCACGCGGCGTTGCTCGCAGTTGCAGCCGCCTTGCTGCTACACGCACCGGGCGTACGCGGTCAGAGTGCCGGTTTCGCTATGTTTGCCGGCCACGTGCAAGATCCGCAGGGAGCGTCCGTGACCAACGCGACGGTCAAGGCAACGAATCTGGAAACTGGTATCGTCCGCACCACCCAGACAACGTCGGAAGGCCTCTACCGGCTCGACAACTTACCCCCCGGCGTTTACGCCTTAGCCATCGAAGCCCCTTCTTTCACTCGAGTGGAAGTGAAGAACGAGACGCTGCTCGTCGGAGAACTCCGCGACATCAACTTCAACCTCACCCTTACGGGAGCGAAGGAATCCCTGATCGTAACCGCGCAAGTGCCCCTCATCGAAACCACCAAAACCGACGTCTCTACCGTGATCGATGAGAAGGACGTGGCCAATCTCCCCACCACCACGTCCTATGCGGGCGTCGGAGGCGTGTCCAACGGATTCGAAGGCTTGACGGTTTCAACCCCGGGCGTCCGCTATGACTACACCAGCGATTCCTCGGACCTCGTCGGCCCCGGCAACGTTAACGATCGCGCCATGACCATCAATGTGGACGGCGGGAATATCTGGGATGAAGCGCAGATCCTGGTCGCGCGTGACGCACTCGGAGCTTCCGTCGAAGAGGTTAAGGAATTTCAGGTTCTCACCAATAACTACAACGCCGAGTACGGCCAGGCCGGAAGCATCATCCTGAACATCATCACCAAGTCCGGCACCAACGACTTTCACGGCGATGTTCACGGGTATTTCCGCGGACGCAACTTCGGCGCTTCGAGTTACTTCTATAACCTCAGCGATCCACTCAGCCGCGCGCCCTTCTTTAAGCACGAGTACGGATTCACAGCCGGCGGGCCATTGGTGAAGAACCGCTTGTTCTGGTTTGCGAGTCTCGAGGACACCGCGCAGGGCGCTCCTGTGACTTCGTTGCCTTTCGGCACCAGCATCACCATCAATCAGCCCGTGCACGAACTGCTGTGGTCGGCGAAACTCGATGCCACCCTCAGCGAAAAGCACCTGCTCACCGCGCGCTACAACGTGCAGCGCGATACGTCGTCCAACGTTCTTCTGAACACTCCGCCAGGTACCACCGATCCGAGCGGCCTGGTCAACTCAACCATTCACGACGCTGGTTTCAACATCGGCCTGGTTTCTACCTTGACCTCTCAAACCGTCAACCAGGCACGTTTTTTCTGGCACCGCTTCCTGTTGTCGACGCCAACCGTAAGCACCTTACCGGCAGCGGCGTTGCCGAACGCTTACGTCGGGGCTGACTACTGCTGCCCCCAGGGCGATTACCAGAACCGTTTTCAGTACATCGACAATCTCTCGTGGACGCGTGGTCGCCATGCCTTCAAGTTCGGAGTGAACATCAGCCACTTCCCGATCTATGCCCAGTATCAACAGTTCCACTACGGCGAATACTCCAATTTCGCACCGGGCCTCTGCACCAACTCTTTCTTTCCCGAAGCGGACGGTCAATGCCCGTCCCAATTCACCATCGGACTCGGGCCCGGCACCGTGAACGTCGCCGCCAACATCTATGGAGGCTACGCTCAAGATACCTGGCAGATCCGGCATAACATTACTCTGAACTATGGATTGCGCTACGACACAGAAATCGGCGCGTTCACCGGGGGAACCGTCCACGACCCGCAGGTTCCAGGAGGTTGCCTGCAGTCCAACGATTTGATTCCCGCCTGCGGATCGGACAACCTCGATTTCCAGCCGCGGCTGGGCGTGGCATGGAGCCCAAGCTTCGAAAATGGGATGGGCCACTGGCTCTTCGGAGATCCGGGCAAATCGGTGATTCGCGCCTCGGCCGGAAGAATCACCGAGATGGTGGATCTCAACGTAGTGGTGAATTCGCAGATTTTCGACGGCAACAACCTGTTCACTCAAAGCATTACGGCAGGATCGATTGGCAGCGACGGCGTCACCACGGGCCAGCAGGTGCTCGCGGCCTATCCGAACTCGCCGAGTCCGCCTCTATTAAATCTTTTCAAGCCGATTGGATACTACGGTCGAATCCGTCCCATATCCCCCGCTCTCAAGAATCCGGAAGTGAATATGTTCGGGTTGACCTACCAGCGGCAACTCGGATACTCGTTCACATTTAGCGTCGGCTACCAGGGCGTGTTTGCACGCGGCCTGTTGGGCGAAAAAGATACCAACTTCCCCACTCCGATCGCAGACCCCGTTCATCCCGGCTATTTCTATATGCCGAACGTCCCCGATCCAGCCTTTGGCCCGATCCGGACCGTCTTCAGCGATCGCGAGTCGGGGTACAACGCTCTGATGGTCACCTTGATCAAGCGGGCGGCGCAGCACTTCCAGTTCCAGGGCAGCTATGTGTGGTCCCATACTCTGTCGAACGGAGAGGACTTCTTCGGCCTGTCCGAACCGGGAAACCCTCTTGCCCCTCTGAGCCTGGAGAATGCTTCTGCGCAAAACGACGTCCGCAACCTGATCAATTTCAACTTCGTCGCTGACACCAACAATCTCTTCGAGGCTCCGGCTGCTCGCATCATCCTCAACAACTGGACGTTCGGCTTGATCAGCACTCTGCAATCCGGCCGTCCGTTTCCAGTCTCGACCGGCGACGCTTCTTTAGCCGGGTTAAATTTTACGGACCTGGGCGCGGAAACCATGCAGAGGCCAAACTTCTGCGCCGCCGGATCGTTGTTGCCAGGTTGTGCGGGAGCGCCGGTCGGCGCTCTGGTGGCCACGAATGTGGGCTCGATTTCGGGCACGAATCTGGAAGTAGGTCAGGCTGGCGTGGCCGCTTGTGTGGCCGCCGGGCTGGCCAACTGCGCGGCTCTGCAGACAACGTTCGCAGCCCCTGCCGGGGCAAGTTCGTCTGGTCCCGTCGATAGCTTCACGGGCACGCCTGTCGAGTTTCAATATATCAATGGCAATCTCGTCCGCAACGCGGGCCAGACCCTCGCCATCTATCAGTTCGACATCTCGCTGACCAGGGCCATCAGGATTCCGAAGTGGAACTCTGCCAGCCTGGAGCTGAAGATGGACATTTTCAATGTGTTCAACCACCCCGGATTTATTTTCAACAACTCTTTCGACGCCCTGAACCTCCTGAAGCTGCCGCCCCTTACCGTAAACGGAGTACCCAATCCCAACTTCAACTGCGTCGCGAATTGCCTCAACCCGTTCACCGGCCTCTACCTGGGTGCCGGTGGACAACCAGTCACATTGGCAACCTTCCAGAGAGCCACCTATAACGGCGCCAAAGAATTCAATGGACTTGGCGGCCCGGCGGGCGAGGTAACGCCGCGCATCATCCAGCTCGCGATTCGCTTCCGCTGGTAGAAAATCCGTTACTATCAAAGAGAGTGTTTGAGGCCTCCGATGGAAGCTTCAGATTCAAGAGACAGAAACGAAGACCGAAAACCGAAGCGCCCAGCACCTGCCATGAAAATCGGAGTCCTGGCCCTGCAAGGTGATTTTGACGCTCACCGCCGGCGCCTCGAAGAACTCGGCGCCGAAGTCGTCCTCGTCAAAAAGCCCGAGCAACTCGACGCCATTGACGGCCTCGTCATCCCGGGCGGCGAGTCCGGCACGTTCCTCAAACTTCTCGGCGAAGAGGGATTCGCCAAGCTGAAAGACTTCGTACACGCCAAGCCAACTTTCGGAACCTGCGCCGGCGCAATTCTTCTGGCAACCGAAGTCGAGAATCCCAAACAGGCAGGCCTCGGCGCTCTCAACATCCGCATCCGCCGCAACGCCTACGGCCGCCAGGTCGACAGTTCCATCCGCGAAGGCTTGCTCGGCGCCTCGCCCATCGAAATGGTTTTTATCCGCGCGCCAAAAATCGAACACGTCGGCGAAGGCGTAAAAGTAATCGCCACCGAAGGCCGCGACCCCGTGGCGGTTCAGCAGGGAAGAGCCATGGCCGCGACTTTCCACCCGGAACTCTCGGACGATCCACGCATTCACCAAGCCTTCCTCGATCTGGTCCAGAACAACCCCCAGAAGAGTTGACGATCAGAGGCAAACCGGGTGGCCCATCCTAACGTCGCGCCTTTTGCGACGCCAGGGCGGAGGGCTTGACTTGCCTTCGATTTCTAGACGGCAATGAAAAACACCTTGACAAAGAAGTCATGTAGCTATACGGTTACGCATTATGCGGAACCGATCGGTTACATATTCCGGAGCGCAACGAGCCGAGGCCACTTTTCAGGCTCTCTCCGATCCCACCCGTCGCGCCGTCCTCGATCTTCTCCGCCGGGGCAGCCAGCCCGCCGGTCAGATCGCCGAAGCTTTTCCCGTTTCCCGGCCGGCCATTTCAAAACACCTGCGCCTCCTGCGCAAGGCGCACCTGGTTCGTGAACATCGCGAAGGCCGTCATCGTGTTTACGAGTTGAATCCCGAGCCGCTGCGCGCCGTCGATTCGTGGATTGAGCAATACCGGGTCTTCTGGCAGGCCAGCCTCAACAATTTGAAATCGTTCGTCGAAGCCGAATACGCGCGGGAGACGCAAGCCTCGCGCAAACCCAAACCTTGAACCTCACAGAAAGGAAACGCCATGACCAATTCGCATCGTATCGCCGCCGTAATTGTCGTCGCCCTCGCCGCAAGCGCGGCACTCGCCCAATCCGACGCCCAGAAATCCTTCACTCAACTCAAAACGCTGTCCGGCTCCTGGGAAGGGACGACCGCCGACGGCAAGCTGCTCCAGGTCTCCTTCCACGAAACCGCCGGTGGCTCCGCTCTCATGAGTGAAATCGAGGGCGATCATGGCATGGTCTCGATGATTCACTTGGACGGCCCCGACAAGCTGCTGCTGACTCACTATTGTGCGGCAGGGAACGAGCCGCGGATGCTGGCCACCGTTTCGCCCGATGGCAAGACGATCACGTTTACATTTTTCGATGGCACGAACATCGCGCCTGACGCCGGCCACATGCAGAGCATGGTCCTTACGATGGTCGACGAGAATCACCATACTGAAAACTGGACGTTTGTCGCCCAGGGCAAAGAGATGAAACGATTCTTCGACTTGCACCGCAGGACCGAATCCAAGATGTAATCGAAAGTCAGGAGCAGCCATGCCAACCGCCATCATCACTACCGATCAAGACACCGTGGTCAGCGAGATCGACATCGCTGCTCCCCCAGCGCGCGTTTTTCAAGCGCTCACCATCAGCGATGAACTCAAGCGCTGGTTCACCTCTCCGGAATGTCCCGCCAAATCATGGCAGATGGACCCGCGCCTCGGCGGCCGCTACGGCTACGCCACCGAGAAGGGATCGTTCGAGGTCAATGGCATCACCGAGTTCGAGTGTCACGGCGAGATTCTCGAGTACGATCCACCGCGCGTGCTCGTCTACACCTGGCTCGCGAACTGGCACGAGGACATCGCGCGCCGCACCATTGTCCGATGGGAGCTCGCGCCCACAAAAACTGGCACGCGTGTGAAAGTCACGCACAGCGGCCTGGCGCAAGAGTCCGCAGCCCGCAAGGATTACGCCAACGGCTGGCCCGGCGTGATGGAAATGCTGAAGAAGTTCGTAGAAAACTAAACCGAAGGGCGCCCATTCTAACGTCGCGGTGCTTGCGACGTGAGAGTGGGGATTCCAAAACATCAGGAGAACTGTATGGCTACCGCTACGATCACCCCCGACCAAACCGCTGTCATCGCCGAAATCTTCATCGCGGCTCCGCCGGCCCGAGTCTTCCAGGCGATCAGCGATCCCGCCCAGCTTCCCAAGTGGTGGGGACAAGCCGGCCTCTACCACGTTACCAAATCCACCATGGACGTCCGTCCGGGCGGAAAGTGGCGCAGTGACGGCATCGGCGCTGACGGCAAGACTTTCTACGTAGAAGGAGAGTATCTCGAGGTCGATCCTCCGCGTCTGCTCGTCCACACCTGGATCGGAAGCTACAGTGGTCCCGAGAAAACCGTCGTCCGCTGGGAGCTCGCACCGCACAGCGTTCACGGACTGCATCCGAGCGGCCCGCGCAAATCCGGCACCGGCACGCTGGTTCGGGTCCGCCAGGAAGGTTTCGCCACCGTTGACTCCGCCACTGCCCACGGCGAGGGCTGGAAGCGCGTTCTGGGCTGGCTCGAAACTTTCGTGGAGAATCCGTCCAACGAGTAACTGCCGTATGTCCGTGGCGTCCTTCAATGTACGTACGTCAAAATCCCCACCCGGTCGCAAAAAGGGCGACAAGGGTGGGGCAGCCTTTTTGTTTCCGCCTCGGTTACTGGCACTTCACCAGAAACCCAGGCCCCGCCAGGTATCCGTTAATGCTGCCGGTGATCGCATCTCCTACGCGATCTCCCACTGCGTTCACGCCTTTCAGTTCCGTATAAGTCGCCGAGGGATACACCGCAGTCACATATTTTCCGTTCAGGTACGTGAAGCCTTCTCCCTCCGCGTTTACACTCGGCCGGTACTCGCCCACGATCTCGCCCGCATTGTTAATCCCAAAGGCCTGCGACGATGAAGCACCGGCCGGCTCGATCTTCGAGTAACTATTCTGATATTCCAGGAATCCATGCTCCGTCGTTCCGTCATAGTAATAGCCGACGATCGCGCCCGCATCGTTGATCGCGAGCGGATACGTGCTCACCGCTCCCGGATATTGAATGATCGTGACCGTGCTCCCATTCATCTCGAATCCTACATTCGGACCGCCGGCAAAGGTGTCATAGCTTCCGACCACGGTGTTGTGGTTATTCAGCCCGCCAGGAAACGTGTCGTACGATCCTGCCACCGAAAATGATTTCGTCTGTCCATTCTTCAGGAAGAACCCAAACCCCTGCCCACCGCTGTTGGTATACGATCCCAACATCAGCCCGGCATCATTGACACTGCTCAACCAGGTCTGCGATGCCCCGGGATAGTTGTAGAGCTGTCCCGTGCCGCCGAACCACTGAAACCCAGAGTTAGACACCGTGGTCAGGTCCTGAAAGACTCCTACGATCGTGTCTGACTTGTTGATGCCCGTGGGAAACACGTCTCCCTGATGGGCGGAATTCACCGAGATTACCGTCTTCATACAGCTTGATGGCGCGATCGAAACGGCGGACGGCGCAGCGGCCGACTGTGCGCTCGCAGGCATCGAAGTCAAAACGAAGATTGAGGAAACGGAAAGCAGCAATGCTGAAGGCACGACGAGATACGGCTTGTGCATCATGAACTCTTCTCCTGGAAGTTAGCTGCGGATCGGCTGGAAAGTCCTTGAAGTGAATTGCGGAGAACGTGCGCGCTTAGGATGTGCGAGCCCACCCACAGGGTTGCCGGATATCAGAGGCTGGTCATCGAGATAACGACGTGAAAGTTTAAAATCCACGCCTTAATCGGGATTTCAACTTCAAAAGTCAAAATCCCACCAGTATTTATCTGACTTTAAGGTCGGGAAATTGATTTTTTGGAAATTCTTGTCAAGCCCCCTAAACACTCCGATTCCCCGCATCTCGCACATTCGCAAGCAGAAATAAAGCCCGCATTTTTTCCGGTTCACCCTCTTCGAATTGATAAAATAGAAATAGAGGAACAAATTCAATGAAGCGCTGCCTCCGGGCCGCGCTTTTCGTGTTTCTGGGCCATTCATTTTCGTAAGAAGGAGAACTCAGGCGCAGCCACCAGCTGCGCCCTTTTTGTTATGGGAAGCAATCAGGGAACGGACAAAACGAGCAAGGATTGGAATCAAGAGCAAGACGAAGAGCAACCGCGCGAGGTGATCGAACTCCAGGCGGTAGGAAGCCCAGGTTCCAGCCGGATTGGAGACGCGGCGGAGGCGGAGTTTGTGGCACGAGCGTGCGGCCTCGATTTTCGAGTCGCCAAGCCGTGGGGAAATATTGATCCTTACGATGTGCTGGTTGGAATGGGACGGGGATTTTGGCGCGTCCAGGTGAAACGCGCTACCCGACAGTACGGGGGGCGATACCAGGCAAGAGCCGGGGGGAATCGGAGTCGCTACACCAAAGACACGATCGACTTCATCGCTGCTTATGTAGCTCAAGAGAATATCTGGTACATCGTGCCGGTCGAGGCCTTCGCGGGGCGAGCTGCACTGCATTTCAGCCCGCACGGTCGCCGCAAGTCCAGGTACGAAAAGTACCGCGAGGCGTGGTGCCTGCTCGCCTGCGATCCAAAAGCCCGCGGCTGGAAAGACATTCCGGTCGCTTGCCGGTGCAAGGAGATGCCGGAGCGGTGTGCCGTCTGCCCCAATCGATAGAAAATTCGTGGTCTGATTCCATTCATGCGATACGATGCCCGGAGGTCACACTCATGAAGACAACTCTCGTGCTCTTGGTTTTGCCTTTGATGATCTCATTTTCCGCCTTAGCACAGGTGCCGGCCCAAAAAGATCCCTTGCTCGATCGTCTGTCGGGCGATTGGATCCTGCAGGGCACGATCGCTGGACACGAGACTACTCACGATGTCGAGTCCGAATGGGTACTGAACCATGAATACCTGCGACTCCACGAAGCCTCGCGCGAGAAGAATGCCCAAGGCCAGCCGGCGTATGAAGCCATCATTTTTATCGAATGGGACGAATCGTCGAAAGAATACAAATGCCTGTGGCTTGAAACTTCACCGCTGCCTTCCAGGTCTTTTGACAGAAGGTCAGGGCACTTTAGAGCGGCGTTTGTGAAAACAATGAGGTGCGGGCCTCCCCCGAAGCCGCACCTCATTTTTGTCCAGACAGCGACGTCTCATTTTCTATTCATGCTTCCAGGTCACCTTGAAACTGGAACCATCGGTGGTGAGGGCCGTCGGCACCGCTTTCTTGGTTCCTCCGTTGGTTTCCATTGTGATTTTTTGCACGCTGCTTCCGAAATCGGAAATTGGGCCCGTGACCTTGCCGTTCACCGCCCAGTTCGTGTCGTTCACGCCGGTATAGTCGGTGCCCAGCGAGACCGAGGTGAAATCGGCGAGCGGCAGGACTCCGCCGCTGGACGGCGCTTCCACGATCCACTCGGCCGAGGTTCGGCCGGGCGACGAGAGGTTCTTCACCACTTTGACGGCTTTGCCCGTCGTGTGGTTTGTGATCTTGAGCGTGAATTGACCGCTGGCGTAAGAAACCGTAGCCCCGATCTTATTGCCCGGTGCCACCGCGAGACCGAGCACCTTCAGCGGGTTGGGGTAGAACTCATACCAGGCGTAGTAGCTGCCGGTCGAGCCACTGCAGTCTGAGTCCGTCCCGATCTGTTCGACGGTGGAGTCCGAATACCCATCGAGGCCGACCCAGTAGGAAGAGTATGTGTTTGGAGTTTTGGAACAGTTGACCTTGGGCACAATCCAGGAACCAAGAACCTTGGTGAAGCCGGTGCCGGTTGCGGCGTAGCCACTCCAGTTCGTAGACGCCACCGCACCGGGCACTGGCACTCCAGAGAGTTTCATGGGCGCGTGACGACGCAAGTGGATTGGTGTAGCGGATGGTGAAGCGGCGGTTGCGGGTTCCTGCGCCAGAGCAGGCATACCGGCGAACAGCACCAGAATTGCGAGGTGTTTTGAAAGCATGGCTCTCCTCCCAGTCATTTCTTGGAATTGAAGATCCTTGGCCCACCCCGAAACGCGGGGACTTACCGTTTCTGTGTCCGGCGCCGGTCGCTCTCAGGAACAACCACACTCGCTAAGGGACACTTCGTGGAGCTGCGCCTGGGTCCCACGTTATGCAGGGGGAACTTCCCAGCCAGCGTTACTGTTGCCGCTGGCGGCGCGGTTTGACAATGGAGCGCGGGTACCGGATGGAGGAAGTTTGAGTACCGGCGCAAGCCTATGAGAGAAGTGGGCTTACGCGAGAAGAGGGATGACATGGAGCGGAGTCTCCAGTAAAATCATCGGCCAAGTAACCAAGCTCCCGCCGAAAATGTCCCAAAATGTCCTCGTTACCCCAGGCTCGCGGTCTCCCCAAGTTTCGGTTCGATGTATATGAGGTTGATCCGCGCGCCGGAGAGCTGCGGAAGCATGGATATCGGGTGCCTTTGGAAGACCGTCCTTTTCGTGCGTTGCAAATCCTGCTGGAACATGCTCCTGAGGTCGTGACCCGGGAGGAACTGCAGAAACGGTTGTGGTCCGCCGACGTCTTTGTGGACTTTGACCATGGGCTGAACAAGGCGATTGGGAAAGTGCGGCGCGCGCTCAACGACAGCGCCGACCATCCGCGTTTTGTGGAGACCGTGGGCAGACGCGGATACCGCTTTATTGGACCTCTTTCCCCTGCTCCTGCGGACGGACAAGACACCGCAGTTGTCCCGGCCATGCCTGCGGTCGTCGTGATCGAGAAACCACTCGGGCGCGGGCGGTCGTGGCTTTTTGCGGGCGCAGCGGTTGTCCTTTTGCTGCTTGCCTTTCCGTTCCGCCCGGCAATGCCGAAACCCGAAGTCGTGCGAATTGCGCAGCTCACAAGGTCCGGCGAGGCTTGGCCTCTGGAGCCGATGGCCACGGATGGTCCGCGATTGTACTACCAGAGTTTGTCCCAGAGTTTGTCCTTGAGCTCGTCCTCGGGGGACTGGAGGGTCAAGCAGGTTCTGCTAAACGGCAACGAAGAAACTGTAATTCCCGGAACCGCCGGCCACGTTCATTCTTTTCGAATTCGGGGCCTGTCCTCCGACGACACGGAGTTTCTGGCGCTTTCTCGCATTGGCGAATCCCAACAATGGGTGGCAGCGACTTTGCCCGTGGTCGGCGGTTCACCGCGGCATCTGGGAGATTTGTTGGCCGACGATGTCGCCTGGTCGCATGACGGCTCCCGGCTGGCGTATAGCCGCGCCCATCAACTTTTCCTCGCGAATCCGGATGGTACCGGGTCCCGCCTTCTGGCGACCGTTCCAGGAGATATTGCGTATCTCCATTGGTCGCCCGACGATCGGCAACTCGGTTTCACCGTGATGACTGAACAACAAACTCTCTGGGTCGTGGGAGCGGACGGAATCGGCCCGCGTGAACGGATGTTCCGCTGGCCCGGGAAGGCGACAGAATGCTGTGGTGACTGGACTGCGGATGGACGCTACTACGTATTTCGCTCGCGGCGCGAGGGAGCCTCCAATCTATGGGCCATCGAAGAGAAGCACTCCTGGTGGCGCCGGGGCAACAGCGATCCGGTGCAACTCACCTTCGGGCCGATGAACTATTATCAGCCCCTTGCCAGCCGCAGCGGCAAAACGCTCTTCGCCATCGGGTCGCTGCCCTCCGGCGAACTCGTCCACTATGATGCGAAGCAGAAAGACTTCGTCCCCTTTCTGGGTGGCCTCTCCGCCGATCACCTCGAGTTCAGCCGGGATGGCCAGTGGATCGCTTACGTGGCCTTTCCGGAACGGACCCTGTGGCGGGCGCGCAGCGACGGCAGCGAGGCATTCCAGCTAACCTTTCCGCCCTTGCAGGTGGATTCTCGACCGCACTGGTCAGCGGATGGCAAGCGGATTGTCTTTGCCGCGAAAGGGCCGGGGGAGCTACTGAAGCTCTACATCATGTCCGCGCAGGAAGGCACTCCAGAATCGCTGCCGTCGGATCCGCATTCGCAAGCAACCCCGGACTGGATGCCTGACGGAAATTCCCTGATCTACGGCGCCTACCCGGGCGTCGACCCTCCCTCGCTCATTGCCCTCTACCGCATGGACCTGCAAACTCACCACAGCGAAAAACTTCCGGGAACGGACGGTCTTTACAATCCTCTCTGGTCTCCCGACGGCCACCACTTGGCGGCGGTGGATGCGGTCAGCCAGCGACTCTTTCTCGTCGATCTCAACACCGGCAAACGAACCCAGATCTCTCGTCCTGCACTGTTTCCAATCTGGTCCGCCGACTCGCAATATCTGTATCACGGCGGCGGCGGCCACGAAATCTCTCGGGTGCGCATCTCCGAAGTCCACGAAGACGTGCGCGAAGAAGACGTGCGCGAAGAAAAAGTATTGGATGTACTGTTTCGGGTAGCGTCGGCCTCCTTCAGCCTGGCTCCGGATGGCTCCCCCATCGTCCTGCGGGAACACGGCCACTACGACGTCTATGCGCTCTCGCTCGCCACACCGTAACGATGAGACCCTCAGTGCGCGGACAATAGAGTCTCGATAGGGGGCCTGCGCGATCTCAAGAAAAAGAACGTCCCAACTCCACTGTCACCGAGCAGCGCTGGGGAAGCGTCCCTAACTCTCCCCAGCGGCGGCAGGGGTGTTGAGGGAAATAGAGATTTGTCGCTGTGGATGAATTGGGCTGTCTCTTTTCGCATGTTAGCCCGTAGCGGTGCGTTTCATGCGAACACCAAACTACTCCAGTTCGTTCCTGTGTGGCGTAGCTGGCTAGGTTGCGATCGCGCGTCTTGAGCGCAAGGTGGCGTAGAGAATCGGACTGACGAGGATAGCAAGATAGATGAGGTAAATCCAGGGGAACTGGCCGATGTAGAAGTCGTGGGCGCTTAAAGAAATCGGATTTCTGATGAGGACGAAACCGACGTAGTCCACAAGAATTGCGAAAGAGAGCCAGAAGGCGCCCAAGGTGAGAGCATCCCTGGAAAGAACCGGAGCGGTGCGGCGAAACTTGAAGTAAACCCAGCTGAAGAAAGTCCAAACCAATACATTGATGATCGGGAAGAACTTTTCCGCAAAGACATAGGAAGGACTGTGGACCATGTCGGGTGTGGGAGGATTGTGCATGGCGGCTTCGGCAGCCAGGGACAGAGCGACGGCAAGGAGGGTGACAATTACGTAGGCCGCGAAGAAGGTGATGATTGCTCGCGTATAGCGGAACTCTGTTGGTTGCACTGCGGGCATTGGATTGCGCTCCTATGGTCTGACGAATACTGCTCCATTGCGTGCAAAAAAGGTACGCAGGACGCCGGACAAAAGTTCCACACGCGCGACGAACGGGTTACTTATTCGGATCGGGGGGCCGTGCTGGTAGCGAGGGAACAGCAGGTTCCTCGACCTTGCTCGGAATGACAACGATTTTGGATTGAAGCTCAAGGCTCGAAGCTCAGGCTCGGAGCTCAAGGCTCCGAGCCAAAAAGCTCCGAGCTAGCAGCTAGAAGCTCTCCCCGCTATACTTTCCCTATATGTCTGGGGTTCCGCAGAGCAATCCGCAGAAGACGCAGAAGACGTTTTACCTGGAGACCTTTGGCTGCCAGATGAACGTCCACGACTCCGAGAAGGTTGTTGGGACGCTCATTCAGGAAGGCTATCTCCAGGTCCAAACCGTCGAGGCGGCCGACCTCGTGCTGTACAACACGTGCTCCATTCGCGACAAGGCGGAGCAGAAGGTATTCAACCGGCTCTCCGATTACAAGAAATATAAGAAGCAGGGCAAGACCTTTGGGGTGCTGGGCTGCGTCGCACAGCAGGAAGGCGAAAAGATTTTTGAGCGGGCGCCGTATGTGTCGCTGGTGTGCGGATCGGCATCGTATCGGAAGTTGCCGGAGATGTTGCGGCAGTTGGAGAACGCACAGCTGCGAGAAGCGCAACTGCGGAACGGCGCGCTCGATGCTCACGCTATCGACAGCATCGATTCCCACCCTTCGAAAACCACGAAGGGTGGGGCACCCTCAGTTGCGCCGGCACGCGACTCGCTGATCCGGATCACCGGGCTCGACGACCGCGAGACGGACGCCTGCTTCGAAACCGAATTCACCGCGCGCACCAATCCCCATCGCGGATACATCACGATCATTGAAGGCTGCGACAAATTCTGCGCCTATTGCGTCGTACCCTACACGCGCGGCAAGGAGCGCAGCCGCACCGCGCAGTCGGTGCTCGCCGAAGCGCGCCAGATGGCCGATCTCGGCTACACGGAAATTCAGTTGCTCGGGCAGAACGTGAACTCCTATAAGGATTCGGAAGGGAACTCGAGCCAGCGAAAAACGTTTGCCGAGCTTCTCGCCGCCGTGGGAGAAGTTCCCGGCATCCGCCGCGTGCGCTTCACGACTTCGCACCCGCGCGACTTCGGACGCGACATCGTCGACGCCATCGATGCCGTGCCCACGCTGTGCGACCACGTCCACCTGCCCGTGCAGAGCGGATCGACGCGCGTGCTCGACGCCATGCAGCGCCTCTACACCCGCGACCAGTATCTCGAACGCATCGCGTGGATGAAAGCCGCGAAGCGTGAAATCAGCATCACAACCGACATGATCGTAGGATTCCCGGGCGAGACGGAAGAGGACTTCGCCCAGACGCTCGACCTGCTGGATGAGGTCGTCTACGACGCGGTCTTCGCCTTCAAGTATTCACCGAGGCCGAACACGCCCTCGCTGAAATTGGAAGACGCGATCCCCGACGAAGAGAAAGCCCGCCGGCTCGAGGTCTTAATGACGAAGCAGCGCGAGATCCAACGCATGCGCTACGAGAAGTACATCGGAACAAGGTGTGAAGTAATGGTTGAAGGCAAGAACGAAGCCCGGGGTCAATACGTGGGCCGTACGAGCCACAACAAAACGCTGAACTTCACCGTCCCCGAGGACGCCCATCCAAAATCAGGAAGCTATGCCCCAGTCGTCGTAACCGGCAGTTTTCCGAACAGCCTGCTCGGCGAATTGGTGATATAAGAATGAACTTTAGCGGCAGGCGTTAGCAGGAGACCCCCGATGGAAGTAGAAATGACAATTCGCGGCCTAATGATGGATCCGGTGACGAATATGCCGATTGTGGTGTTGAAGGACGTAGGCGGGGAGACGGTGTTGCCGATCTGGGTGGGGGTGTATGAAGCGAATGCGATTGCGCTGGAGATGGAGAAGGTCAGCACGCCGCGTCCGATGACGCATGATTTGATTAAGAACGTGCTGACTGGCCTCGAGACCCAAGTTCACAAAGTTGTGGTGACGGAGCTGCGCGAGGATACGTTTTATGCGGTGATCTGGCTGGAGCGCGGCGGCGAGGTGATCAGCATCGATTCACGGCCGTCGGATGCGCTGGCGCTGGCGCTGCGGGTGGATTGTCCGATCTTCGTCGAGGAAATTGTGCTGAAGACGTCGAAGCTGGCGGCGAATATGTCGGACCGGGTCACTTCGGACGAGTTGCGGAAGTATCTTGAGGGGCTGGGCGACGACGACATGGGGAAGTACAAGATGTAGGGCGGCAGCTTTCAGCTATCAGGCAAGACTCAGAGGCCGAACCCGGTGTTTCTATGCGGCTTTGTTGTTGGTTTACATAATACCTGTTATCGGACATTGGGTATCGTCCTGGAAACTCGGGCTGGCCGGATCCGGTGTGGTCCGAGAAACAGCAGGTCCCTCCACTCCGCTTGTCTTCCCCTTCGGGTAAGACAAGCTCCGGTCGGGATGACAATGATCCGGTGCTCACTGGTTCCGGTGCTGACTCGGCCGGTGCTGACTCGTCCGGTGCTCACTGCTGTCTCTCCCGCACATTCGTCCGCCACGCGCCCGTCTCTCTATTCTCGCTGATCAGCTTAGGGTGTATTTGAGGAGGCACCAGAGGGCGCGAGCGCCGTCTTTCCAGGTGATTTTCTTTCCTTCCTCGTAGGTACGGCCCCAGTAACTGATGCCGACTTCATAGACGCGGAGGCGGCGCTTGGCGATCTTCACGGTGATTTCCGGCTCGAAGCCGAAGCGATCTTCCTCGATCGGGATCGACCGGAGGATTTCGCGGCGGAAAACCTTGTAGCAGGTCTCCATGTCGGTCATGTTCATGTTGGTCAGGGCGTTCGAGATGAGGGTGAGGACGCGGTTGGCGACGTAATGCCAGAAATAAAGGACACGATGCGGGGCGGCTCCGAGGAAGCGTGATCCGTAAACGACGTCGGCTTTCCCTTCAAGTAATGGATGAAGTAATGCCGGGTAGTCAGCAGGATCGTATTCGAGGTCCGCGTCCTGGATCAGGACGTAATCTCCCGTGGATTCCTCAATGCCGCGGCGCAGGGCGGCACCCTTGCCCATGTTCTTGGGCTGGAGCAGGACGTGAATCTGGGGATGGGCCGCTTGCAGTTCAGCGAGGATTTCACGGGAGCCGTCGCGGGAGCCGTCGTCGACGCAGATGAGTTCGATTTCGAGAGGGACCGCGAGGACGCGAGAAATCACTTCGCGAAGGGTGGCCTGCTCGTTGTAGACGGGCATGACGACGGAGAGTTTCATGAGTCCCCCGTCACAGTAACGGGGGTTGGGAGAGGGCGTCAAGGAGCTCTGCGGTGCTGCGCGATCTCGAACAAGAACTTATTCAACACAGAGGGCACGGAGGACTCAGAGGATAACTTTCTGGGTTCGAGTCCGATGAGCCTCCGCGGTCTGGCAAGAGCAGGTCCCTCCACGTTAGCTGCAGAGGACAAGTTTGGGATGGAAGAGTGTGCCGGCTACTCGGGTGGCGATGGCGATCAGGTCGCGCTGGCCGGCGAAGACTTTGATCTGGCGGGCGCGGGAGAGGTCGGGGAGGTTGACGGTGCGTCCGCTGCGGATGCGGGCGACGGTTTGCTCGTCGGCGGTGACGGAGGGGAAGAGCGGGAGTAGTTTGCGGGGGTGGACGAAGAGGGCGTCGAGGGGATCAAAATCCCTACCCTCTCGTGAAGGACGCGAGAAGGATGGGGCACCCGCAACAACAGGTCCCTCCACTTCGCATGTCTCTCCCTTTGGGAGAGCCATGCTCCGGTCGGGATGACAGTGATTGGCTACCTCTTCGAGAGTGTGGGCATCTGCCAGGGTGAATTCGGCGACGGAGGTGCGGCGGAGGGACTCGAGGTGTGCGCCACAGGCCAGTTCCCTGCCCATGTCGTGCGCTATCGAGCGCATGTAAGTTCCGGAGGTGACGCGGGCGCGGAAACGGACGCGATCGGCGGCCACCTCCAGGATTTCGAATTCTTTTATCTCTACTTGGACCGGTTGCAGCTTCACTTCTTTTTGCTGGCGGGCAAGTTTGTAGGCGGGGACACCATTGATTTTTTTGGCGGAGAACGGAGGGGGAGTCTGCTGGATGATGCCGCGGAAGCGCGCGGCTGTGGCTTCGATTTGCTCGGCGCGCAGATTTACTGGCTGGGGCCCGGTGGTGGCGTCGCCTTCGGCGTCGTAGGTATCAGTGGCGAAGCCGAAGCGGATAGTGCCTTCGTAGGTTTTTTCTGAGCCAGTGTAGAACTGGGCCAGACGGGTGAGGTTGCCGGTCACGAGCGGAAGGACGCCGGTGGCCATGGGATCGAGGGTGCCGAGGTGTCCGATGGAGCGTTCGCCGAGAATGCGGCGGGCGCGGTTGACCACGTCGTGCGAGGTGAGTCCGGCGGGCTTGTCGATGATCAGGACGGAGTTCATGAGAAGATTGGGTAATTTGGTACTTGAGTAATTGTGTAAATTAAAAAGGCCGCGGACAAAAGGCGCGGCCGGTTTTCGATCACACAATTCGTCAATTACACAATTACCCGATTCCTTAACTTACCAAATCATCCATGCTTCCTCTCAAGGACGACCAACCACGATACAGCACGCCGTATGTGAATTTCTTTTTAATCGGGATCAACATCCTGGTTTTTCTGTTGCAGTGGATGCAACAGGTCACCGATCCGCGGGGCGCGGAATTATTCGCGCAGCAGTATGGGGAAGTGCCGGCGCATCTGGCGGCGTTTCTTGCGGGCTCGCACCGGTACTCACTGCCGGATGTAGTGCTTCCGTTCTTCACGTCGATGTTTCTGCACGCGGGCTGGATGCACGTGCTGGGGAACATGTGGTTTCTATACATTTTCGGGGACAACATTGAAGACTCCCTTGGGCACTTCCCGTATCTGGTGTTCTATCTGCTGTGCGGACTGTTTGCGATGACGACGCAAGTGGCGATTTATCCGCACTCGAACGTGCCGACGGTGGGGGCGAGCGGCGCGATTGCGGGAGTTCTGGGGGCATATTTCATTTTGTATCCGCGGGCGCGAGTGCTGACTTGGTTTTTCGTATTTATCCTTTATCTGCCGGCGTGGGTCGTACTGGGCGAGTGGTTTGTGCTCAATTTTCTGTCGGGGGCGGCTGCTTTGTCGATCGCACAAAGCGGACGTGACGTAGGAGGAGTTGCATTTTGGGCGCATGTCGGCGGATTTGTGGCGGGGATGGTGATGGCGAAAGTGTTTCCCGAGCGGAAGAGGCGGACGCCGTACGCGTACCGGTAGAGGTTTCGATGCCAGGGCCAGGGATCTCCAACGGTTGGACATTCGGTTCTGGGTAACCACCGGTCCCTCCACTCCGCCAGTCTTTCCCCGTGGGAAAGACTGGCTCCGGTCGGGATGACAATAATCGACCGCGCACAGGCAAGTTGGCGCGAGATATGTCGACATCTACGTCATTTTGATTCGGAGAGCGGTGGGCAAGCGGCGGTTTAAGAGGTAGGGATCCTTCGACTGCGGTTGAGCTTCGCTTTCGACGAAGCTCCATTTTCGAGGGTCATTCCTTCAGTTGGACTATAAGGTTCCGACAGTTGGAAGGATTTCGAGGGATTCTACGGTCGCGTTAGCGGGCTGCAGGATCGCCTGGAGCGCGGCTTCGGCGACCGATTTGGGGGACATCATTTTCTTCCGAGGGGCTTGGGGCCAGAGGGTGGTCCAGATGTCGGTGTTGGTGGCGCCGGGGAGCAGGGCGATCACGCGGATGCCGCGCGGACGAAGTTCTTCGCGAAGAGTGTTGGTGAGGCCGAGGGCTCCGTGCTTGGAGGCGTTGTAGGCGGCGGATCCGGGGAAAATGCGGGTAGCAGCGATGGAGAGATTGTTCACGATGGTGGCGCCGCGCTTCATGATGGCGAGCGCGGCTTGCGTGACGAGGAATGTGCCGGTGAGGTTGGTTTCGAGGACATCTTTCCAGATGGGGAGTGGAAGTTTTTCTATCGGCAGATTTGCGTGGGCGATGCCGGCGTTGTTGATGAGGATGTCGAGGCGTTTGAATTGGCGGCGGACGGCGCGGAAGAGCGCGTCGACTTGGTGAGGATCGCGGATGTCGCAGGGGTGGGTGAGGACTTTGATTCTGGCGGAGGCCAGTTCCCTGCTGATGCGGGTTAGCGATTTCTCGTCGCGAGCGGTGAGGATCAAGTTGCAGCCGTTCGCGGCGAGGGCGCGGGCCAGGGCGAGGCCGATGCCGCGGGTGGCGCCGGTGATGAGGGCGACTTGGTTGGTTAAAGGTTTGGTTGAGGATCGGGTCGGCACGGGAGATTGTAGAGGCTCGGGGATGATCTTAGCATCATCGTTGTTGGATCGTCGGTCTCGGGACGAGGAGAGCGAACCGACGGGCTTCAGAGTGTGGGTGAGAACTACTCTTTCGCCCCTCTGGGGCTGGATCATTTCCCATTCGCACCACTTTCGCCGTGGGCTGCATTCTTGCGCCGCTCCGCGGCTGAAAATCGCAGGTGTTGTGCCGCGCCGAATCTACAAAATGAGTTGCACGCACACTGTGAAGCCCGTTGCTGATTTTACACCGCCTTTAACGCGGCCCTTAAGGGCTGCTCTTCCACGGGAATCGATAGGTTCAGAGGGAACGATTGGTCCATGGCAATTCGGCAGGTTTACGGGGTCGATGGGTTCACCGCCACGTTGTCATTCGTAAGAAGCAAGAGTCAAATTCCCCACCCTGTCGCAAAGAGCGCGACAAGGATGGGGCAACCTCGGTTGAATATCTGGACGCGAATTATTTAGACGCCGTTGGGGCGCTGGCGGATCAGGGAGAGGAATTCGGAGCGGGTTTCTTCGGACTGACGGAAGCAGCCTAGCATTGAGGAGGTGACGGCGGCGGAGTGCTGTTTTTCTACGCCACGCATCATCATGCAGAGGTGGCGAGCTTCGATGACGACTCCGACGCCCTGGGGCTCGATGACTTTTTGGATGGTCTCGGCAATTTGGGTGGTGAGGCGCTCTTGGATTTGCAGGCGGCGCGAGAAGAGTTCGATGAGGCGCGGGATTTTGCTGAGGCCGATGACGCGTCCGTTGGGAATGTAGGCGACGTGGACTTTGCCGAAGAATGGGAGCAGGTGATGCTCGCAGAGGCTGAACACTTCGATGTCTTTGACGATGACCATTTCATCGTAATTCACGGTGAAGAGCGCGCCTTTGAGGAGAGCCTCGGGATCTTCCTGGTAGCCCTTGGTGAGGAACTTCATGGCTTTGTGGACGCGGTCCGGCGTCAGGGCGAGGCCTTCGCGGTCGGGATCTTCGCCGAGACGGACGAGGGTTTCGCGGACCAGGTCTTCGTAGGTGGCGCTGGTTAGAGTGGTTGGTTCTTTTGCTTGATCGATTGGGGCTGGTTTCATAAGTCGGGTCGATCGACCTTCCTTTTCTATTACACATTCTTGTCGCGCTGGCAGCAAGTTGCATAGGTCCTTCGGCGCAGAAGACGCGCCTCAGGATGACAATGCTAGAAAGCTAGTGCCGGGGCTCATTGGTGCCGGCGTACTCGAAGCTGTTCATCATGGTTTCTTCGAGTCTCACTCTTTCAAGATGCGCCTTTTGAAAGCCACGCTGCAATATTTCGTAGATCTCAACGGAGAGATTCTCCGTGGTGGGCACTTCCTGGGCAAATTCTTGCAGCGTATTCAAATTCTCCAGATGGTAGCGGGAGAGCACTTCCCTTTCGACGAATCCGTCGAGATCGACGAGGTTGCAGACCATCCCTGTGGCGGGATCAACGGGGCCGCTGACGGTGACTTCGAGGGTATAGTTGTGTCCGTGGCCGTGAGGGTTGTTGCATTTGCCGTAGGTGGCGGCGTTCTCTTCGGCGGACATGTGGGCGCTGTGGAGACGATGGGACGACGAGAAGCGGTAGCGACGGGTGAGGTGGGCTTTCATGATCCAGCTTCTAGCTTTTAGCTCCTAGCTTCCAGCCAATTCAGAATTCTCCGTAGAAATCGACGAAGAGGTCGGGGGTTTCGTAGACCCTCACGCGGTGCAGCCTTGCTTGTTGCAGTTTTGATTCGAGGCGCTGCCAGCAGGCGATGGCGAGATTTTCCGTGGTCGGAATCTGAGTGAAGAATTCGGGAACTTCTTTGTTCAGGAAGCGGTGGTCCATGGCGTCGAGGACTTCGCGGTGCATGATCTCTTTGAGTTGCTTGAGGTCGACGACGAAGCCGGAGCGGGGATCGACTTCTCCTTTCACCGTGACTTCCAGCGTGTAGTTATGTCCGTGGCCGTTAGGGTTGTTGCACTTGCCAAAGAGGCGCTGGTTCTCTTCCGGCGTGAAGTCGGGATTGTGGTAGTAGTGCGAAGCAGAGAATTCGGCTTTGCGCGTCAGATAGACCATAGGAGAACAGTTGCCGGTTTACCGGTTGCCAGTTGTCAGTCGAGTCCAAAACTACGGTTCAATTCGCATTGGGAGCCAGTTCTGGTGGCGGCTCGAGTGTGTAGGAAGGAATCGACTGCCACTTGGGAGAGTTGGTGGTGTCTTCCTCGGGACAGATATTCTTATTGGGTTCAAAGACGATGATCTTATAAATGTAGCGCTTGTGCTCCCTGGGATAGTAGGCGAAGACGAAAGCGATGCCGTTTTTCTTATCGATCCAGTAGACGAGCGGACGAGAGCCAAGGGCCGGGACCGGAGGGCTCAGCATTGTGTAGGCGCGCAGGTCTTTGTAGTTCTGCGCCACTTTGTCGGCATGATCGAAGGTTGTGATGCCCTCGGCGGTGCGGAAGCGCGTAGTGGCGGAATCGATCTGGAAGATTTTTCCTTTTTTATTGATGCGAATGTAGAGGTCCCCGTGGCCCGTGGAATTCTGCGAGTCCACCCAATCGAGGGTGGTGCCACTGCCGCATTTGTCGTCCCACTCCTGGTCTTCGCCCTTCTTCGGAAACAGCTCGAGGGCGCGGTTGCGGGAGTCGCCAAGCTTGAGAGGGCCGACGCGAGCGCCGGGCTCGATCAACGTCTGGCTCGAAACGGCGGGAGCTTCAGTTTCCTGTTCCTGCGCGGTGATGGCGGCGATGGGATCCGTTCGGCGCATGCCGGGTGGAGTCGCGGGGCTGGATATTTCCAGCAAGAGAATCGTCGGGATAAGTAGGGCGAGAGTCAGTTTCATGAGAGTCGTCCTGCGGTAGTGGGTGTGTTTTGGATGAAGTTGTTCCCGGAGCCATCTTTCGGATCGTAGGCTCTGCCTTTCCAGGTAACGCAGCCGTTGGCGTGCGCCCGCTTCGATCGTAGCAGGAGATAGGCGAACATTGGCGGGCCGAATGCCACCGAGAAACTGGTCATCTTTACTCCAAAATGAGCGCGGTTCGTGCGCATCACCAGCAGGATCCACGGTAGCACGAGGAGTGCGGTGTCCCAGTAGCGGGTAGCGATGCTCACGATTCCCAAGGGCAAGGCGATCCACGCAAGAACCCAGAAGGTGAGGATGCGGAATGCAAGCCAGCCGGGATTCGGGAACAGCAGCGCGAGGTTCTTGGTCCAGCCATCGCGAAGTTGGCGGTAGTTGCGGTACATGCGGGTGCGGACCCGGTCGGCGGCGTAGCGAAAGCGGATCCTGCGGCCGGAAGTTTTTACGGCACGGGCGAGCGCGACGTCTTCGAGAATGTCTCCGGCAACGGCAGCGTGGCCGCCGATGGCATCATAGGTGTCGCGGCGGATGAGGATGTATTGGCCATTGGCGGCGGCTATGGGAGAAGCGGGGTCGCTGACTTTCGAAGGAGAGTACTGGCGCGCTAACTCGGCGAAGACGACGGGCAGCGTTGCCATCTCCCAGAAGGTGACGGCAATCTGCTCGGGAGAGTACGAGAGCAATTCTGCGCCGTTGTCTTG
This sequence comes from uncultured Acidobacteriaceae bacterium, assembly GCA_963844525.1. Taxonomy (GTDB): domain Bacteria; phylum Acidobacteriota; class Terriglobia; order Terriglobales; family Acidobacteriaceae; genus Sulfotelmatobacter. Next base: position 484,805 of record CAWJOM010000005.1, read on the forward strand.
GGCTTCCTTGAGCGCCGCTGCAAACGATCCTGGCAGATGGATGGTGTCGGCGTCGGTGAAGAGGAGCCATTCACCGTGGGCTGCTTTCGCGCCTGCAGTTACGGCGTTATTTTTGCCGGTCCAACCTTCGGGAAGTGGGCCGGCTTCAATGAACTTTACTCTGGAAAATGATTCGGCAATCGCGCGGGTGCGGTCGGTGGAGTGGTCGTCGACGACGATGATTTCGAAGGGCACGCCGGTCTGAGTGGAGAGGGACTGTAGGCAATCGGCGAGGGAGGCTTCCTCGTTGCGCGCGGGGACGATGACGGATATTTGTGGCGGCGGAATGAGTGTTTCCGTTGTGACCATAGGGTCCGAGTCAGCGTGTGAGCAAGAAAGTTTCGTCCCTACGGGCCTCGCCGCCTCGGATCGGGCTTTCCGATGCATCGTTTTTCGATCTCACTTAGGACAGTCTTTCGGGGCTATTGTTCGGAATATATCCCCATCCCCTTCGCGCTCGCGAATCCATTATTATAGCTGTGTGCGACGCTTCCTTCAGTTCTCTTCCCTCGTTCTCGCGGGCTTTCTTCTTCTCGTGCTTTCGGCGTGTTATGGCGGGTCGCGGCCACCGCGGATAGGGTCGAATGCTCCGGACTTCACGGTGCAGGACACGCAAAACAAAATCGCACTGAGCGCGTATCGCGGGCAGGTTGTCGTATTGAATTTCTGGGCGACGTGGTGTCCGCCGTGCATTGAGGAAATGCCGTCGCTGGTCGAAATGCAGCGGAGGATGAAGGCGAAGGGCGTGACCGTGCTGGCGGTGAGCGTAGACGTGGACGAGGGCGCGTACCAGCAGTTTGTGAAAGATCACAACGTGAATCTGCTGACGGTGCGCGATCCGGATCAAAAGAGCAACTCGCTGTATGGCACGTCGAAGTTTCCCGAGACGTACATCATCGACCGGAACGGAGTGGTGCGGCGGAAGTTCATCGGGGCGGTGGACTGGACGGCGCCGGAGATCACGGATTTCCTGAGCAAGCTGTAGAGAGCTTCGCAGTTCGGCTTACGGAGTTCCGCCCCGATCCGATGGAAGGTCCCGTAGCGCTGCTGTCGAGATGTGACGGCGAACCGCTATCTTCTTCGGCCATCTTTCTCCCGGTTCACCTACACCCTTCGTCATTCATCATTCGTCCTTTTATCTTTTCCTTCGTTCTCTTCTCCTCTGCATACGGATTTGCAATGGCCTCCTTGTTACCGCGGTCCGGTGGCCGCTTGTTCTATGTGTCCATGTACCTACGAGTGGGTGAATCGGTTACGATGCCGGGTCTTTCTGGACATTTCCGTCGTTATAATCAGCTATCAAATCGACAGTCTGACGCAGTCATGCTGGCAGCCATCGGGGATGTAAATCGTGCGGACCGGTGCCGCTGGGGGAGTTGAAAATGAAAAGGGTCGATTGGTCAAAGCTAGGGTGTCTCATAGCGATATTTTGGATCGCCGCGGCAGTGGCCGCGCCCGCACAGACGTTCAAAACGCTCCTGACATTCAACGAAGCAAACGGCGCGGTTCCGACCTCGGAACCGGTTCAGGGCAGCGATGGCAAGGTGTACGGCACCACCCAATATGGCGGAGCCTCGGATAACGGCGAAATCTTCCGGATGAGTTCCAGTGGGGGCCTGACGGTGCTCTACAGCGCTTGTTCGAAGAGCAATTGTGCCGACGGAAGCTTGCCGACTGGAAGCCTGGTGCTGGGCAGTAACGGCAACTTCTACGGAACCACTTCCGATGGCGGGGCCCAGGGTAAAGGTACGATTTTCGCGATCACGACGAGCGGCTCGCTGACGATGCTGTACAGTTTTTGCGCGCTGGCGAACTGCACGGACGGCGAATTTCCATACTCGGGATTGGTACAGGGGAGCGACGGCAACTTCTATGGCACGACGCCGGGCGGCGCCGAGAGTAGCGGAAACGCCTTCAGGATCACGCCGAGCGGGACGCTCACAACCCTGCACAGTTTCTGTTCGGCCTCGCATTGCGCCGATGGCTCGGCGCCGGAGGGCGGTGTGATTCAGGGGAGCGACGGCAACTTCTACGGCACGACAGCGCAGTCGGGGGCGAATGGTAACGGGGGCACGGTGTTCCGGCTGACGCCGAGCGGAGCGCTGACGACGCTGTACAGTTTTTGCGCGCGCGCGAATTGCGCCGACGGCCAGTCTCCTTATGCCGGGCTGGCGCAGGGCAGCGACGGAAATTTCTATGGAACGACCGTCAACGGAGGGGCGCTGGGTAAGGGCACGATTTTCAGGATTACTCCGACGGGGACGCTGACGACGCTGTACAACTTCTGTTCGATCGCGACCTGTACCGACGGCGAGTACCCTTACGGGGGAGTGGTGCAGGCCAGCGACGGTAATTTGTATGGCACGACCCAAGCTGGCGGGGTCTTCACCAACGCGAACACCTGCCCGTTCGGCTGCGGCACATTCTTTCAGCTTACCCCGAGCGGAACTCTGAATACGATTTATAACTTCTGCTCCGGCGGCAACTGTCTCGACGGTGCACAGCCGTTCGCCGGAGTTGCTGAGAGCAGCAACGGTACCCTGTATGGAACTACCGCGTATGGAGGAGTTTGTTCGACGCGGACCGAGGGATGTGGAACGGTGTTTGCCTGGTCCCCGAACGTGGTTCTGCCGCCGACGCTCTCGCCGTCCTCGGTGAATTTCGGGAATGAGGCGATCAATACGACCAGCACCACGAGAACGGTAAACATCCGGAACGTCAACACCGGCTTGTCGACGCTGGACATCACGAGTATTACCGTGAGCGGCGCGGACTTTGCGATTGTTTCGAATACCTGTGGGCCGACGCTGACTGCAGGCAAGGGGTGCAGCGTAGGCGTGAACTATACGCCGACCGTGCTGGGTGCAGAGTCGGGAACGCTGACTGTGATCGACAACGCTCCGGGGCCTCCGCAGACGGTGCCCATGTCGGGCACGAGCATTCCGCAGACGGTAGTGACGCCGACAAGCATGACTTATTCAAAGCAAAAAGTCGGCACGACCAGTCCGGCTAAGAACGTCACTTTAAAAAATAATCTGCCGACATCGCTGGCGAACATCACTTACAAGGCGACGAAACCGTTTGGGGTGTCGACTTCGACTTGCGCGAAGACGCTGGCCAGCGCGACGAGTTGTACAATCAGCGTGACGTTTACTCCTACCGTCACCGGGACGGTTACGGGAACGCTGACGATCGTCGACAGCGCCAAGGACAGTCCGCAGATTGTGAGTTTGACGGGCACGGGGAACTGAGACGCGTCGCTGGAGTTGAGTTAACCGCCATATATGCTTCGCTGCTCGTTGGCCTAGTCGGGGGCGGCCCCTTCGACTGCGCTTGGGGCAGGTCTGCGCTACATCTCAAAACAAAACCAAAAACCTGGACGGGCAGGAGTGCCCATCCCACACTTTGTTTGTGGGATAGGGATGCTGCGACCACGCTTGAGCTTCGTACTGCGAAGCTCAAGTTGCGCTCAGCATGACAAAGCTTGTTACAGCTTGGTGTGGCGGAGGCGGAGGGCGTTGGTGATGACGGAGACGGAGCTGAAGCTCATGGCCGCTGCGGCGAAAATGGGGCTGAGCAGGATTCCGAAGAATGGATAGAGTACGCCGGCAGCGATGGGCACTCCGACGGCGTTGTAGATGAAGGCGAAGAAAAGATTCTGGCGGATGTTGCGCATGGTGGCCTGGCTGAGCTTGCGGGCGCGGAGGATTCCGGTGAGGTCTCCTTTGACGAGGGTGATGCCGCCGCTTTCCATGGCAACGTCTGTGCCGGTGCCCATGGCGATGCCGACGTCGGCTTGGGCGAGGGCTGGGGCGTCGTTGACTCCGTCACCGGCCATGGCGACAACTCTTCCCTGCTGCTGGAGTTTGCGGATGACTTCGAGTTTACCTTCAGGGAGGACTTCGGCTTCGAATTCGGTGATGCCGAGTCTCTTTGCAATCGCGGCTGCGACGATTTTGTTATCCCCGGTGAGCATGACGACGCGGAGGCCTTGCGCTTTGAGTTGACGCAGAGTGTCTGGAGCCGATTGCTTGGGAAGATCGGCAACGTTGATGTTGCCGGCGTATTTGCCATCAATGGCGATGCAGAGGACAGTGCCATCGATCGGCCCGGTTGTCGAAAAGGCGACCGGGCTCTGCATCGCTCCAACTGCGATCATAAGAGCAGGGCTGCCGACAGCAACCTTGTAACCGTCGACTACACCGATAATTCCCTTCCCTGTGATGGATTGGAATTCTTGAACCGCTGAGAGTTTTAGAGTCCGCTCGTTTGCAGCCTGTACAACCGCTGTGGCAAGCGGATGCTCACTGGCCTGTTCGAGGCTCGCTGCGAGGCGGAGTAGTTCGTTCCCAACCGCTGGGGGCTGCGCGACGACGCTGACAACTCGCGGCTTCCCTTCCGTCAGGGTGCCGGTTTTGTCGACGACCAGGGTGTCGACTTTCTCCATGGTCTCGAGGGCTTCGGCATTTTTGATGAGGACTCCGGCGTTGGCTCCGCGGCCGGTGCCGACCATGATCGCCATGGGAGTAGCGAGTCCGAGGGCGCAGGGACAGGCAATGATGAGGACGGCAACTGCATTGACTAGCGCGTGCGCCAGGCGGGGCTGTGGACCGAAAGCGAACCACGCGATGAAGGTGATGACTGCAATGGCGACGACTGCGGGGACGAACCAGGCGGCAACGCGATCGGCGAGGCGCTGGATGGGGGCGCGGCTGCGCTGGGCTTGTCCGACGAGCAGGACAATTTGCGAGAGCAGGGTTTCGGAGCCGACGCGCTCGGCGCGCATGATGAAGGATCCGGTGGAATTGATGGTGGCGCCGATGACTTTGCTGCTGGGTTCCTTTTCGACGGGAATCGATTCTCCGGTGATCATGGATTCGTCGATGGAACTGCGGCCTTCGAGGACGACGCCGTCGACGGGAACTTTTTCTCCGGGACGGACGCGGAGTTTATTTCCCGGTTGGACGTGTTCGAGGGGAATGTCTTTTTCTGTTACTTCGCCACCTGGGCTGTCGGTGATCAGGCGGGCGGTTTTCGGGCTGAGGTCGAGGAGCGCGCGGATGGCGGCACTGGTGCGGCTCCGGGCGCGGAGCTCCATGACTTGGCCGAGCAGGACCAGCGTAGTGATGGCGGCGGCGGCTTCGAAGTAGACGTCGGGATATCCGCCCATGCGGCGGAGGGAATCGGGAAAGACTCCGGGCGCGAAGGTGGCGACCAAGCTATAGATGTAGGCGACGCCGGTGCCGAGGCCGATCAGCGTGAACATGTTGGGGCTGCGGTTGACCAAAGAGGTCCAGAAACGCTGGAAGAATGGGAGTCCGCACCAGAGGACGACGGGGGTGGCGAGGACTAGTTCGAGCCAAGGGAGGATTGAGCTCCAAGGCGTCACCACAACTCGGTCACCTCTGACGATGCCGAGTCCGCCCATGAAAAAGTGCGGCCAGAACATGCTGCCCATCGCGATCACAAGAAGAGGCGCCGTGAGGACGACGGCGACCCAGAAGCGGCGGGTCATGTCGCGGAGTTCGGGATTTTCTTCTTGCGTCCCGGTGACTGTGCGCGGTTCGAGGGTCATGCCGCAGATCGGGCACGAGCCGGGTGCGTCGCGCACGATTTGAGGATGCATGGGGCAGGTGTATTCGGTGCGCGTGGTGGCGAGAGGCACGTCGGGTTCGAGGGCCATGCCGCAAGACGGGCAGGCTCCGGGCTTGGTCTTGCGGACTTCGGGGCACATGGGGCAGACGTAATTCGGGACTGCGGCGGAGGCAGGTGAGGCAAGCACAAGGTCTCTCGACTGCGCCTTCGTTTCGCTATCGAGAAACGAAGGCTCCGCTCGAGATGACAAAGCTGGGGAGGAGGATAGGGCAGACTCGAGTTGCGTCAGCGGACCCTGAACTGTTTTGGCGGAGGCGGGCATTCCGAGTGATACGAGTCCAGAGGAGGGCGGCTTGTTCAGATATTCCTGAGGATTGGCCTTGAACTTTTGGGCGCAGCCGGCGCAGCAGAAGTAGTAGTTCTTTCCGGCGAGTTCGTGGATATGCTTGGCGCTTGCGGGATTCACGTTCATTCCGCAGACGGGGTCGCGTTCGGTCGGGGTGGGGAGCGGTCATCATTTCTCTTGCTGATTCAGGCGTCCCTGCAGGACGCGGTTATCCCTTTTGCGGCCTGGTCGGGCGTGTGAAACGCCGGGCTATTGTCAATCGTCCCTGCGGGATTCAGGCGGGCGGCCAGATCTCCCTTGAGACTCGTTTGCCTCGGGCGGATTCGCCTTCCCTGCCCTGTTTTAGATGTACTGCCGATGCCGACGGTGCAAACGGAATGATACAACCATTGCGTTGTGGTCCGCGTGTACCTTCCCGCTCTTGCTGTAATCTTGGAGCCAGCCCAGACTGATGTGGCACCTTCGTGCCATTGAGGGTGTCTTTACCAGAAAGGTAACTTAGTGGGAGTTTTCTTCGCGGCAGGTTGCCAGCACCGGCCGCAATCCCAAGCCAAGACAGGATTTCGAATCGTCGGAGGACGTTGATGGTGGTCCCTCTTAATTTACGTTGGTCAATCTTTGTGTTCGTGGCGCTTATGAGCGCGGCGGTGTCGGCGCAGTCCAACCGAGTCTTAGGCGATTCCGCGCAATTGTCGGGGAAAAGCCCACAGTCAGTTTCGGCTGGACACGGTCGGTTGGCCGTCATACCCAGGAAATCCGGCGTGTCGTCGCGGCTGGCGAGTCCAGGGTCATCGGGACTGAACTTTGCCGCGGCGGTCTCGTATGGATCTGGCGGAAACGGGGGGAATTCGATCGCGGTGGCAGATCTGAACGGCGACCAAGTTCCTGACTTGGTGGTGGCAAGCTGGTGTGCAACGGGAAGTGGCTGTGCGAATGGCAGCGTGGGCGTGATGTTGGGGAATGGAGATGGGACCTTTCAGACAGCGGTTCCCTACGCATCGGGCGGTCAGTTCGCCGACTCTGTGGCGGTCGCGGACCTTGGGAATGGCCACCTGGATCTGATTGTGGGGAACTGCAGCTCTTTCGCGAACAACATCTGTGCCGGCACAACCGGTGGCGTGTCGGTCTTGTTGGGCGACGGCACCGGAGTGTTTGCCGCGGCGGTTCCTTACGCGACCGCATTTGGCGTGGCTGCCGTGGCCGCAGGCGATGTAAACGGAGACGGCAAGATCGACGTCCTCATCGCGACCAATTGTGGCTCAAGCCCATACAGCGGGTGTGTCGGCGTGCTGTTGGGCGATGGTAGCGGAAGCTTGGCGACCGCCGTTACCTACGCGTCGGGCGGCTACAGTCCGGGCGCGATTGCAGTGGGTGATGTGAATGGGGACGGGAAGCTTGACGTGGTGGTCGTGCACTGCGGGACCCTGACCGACGGGAAGTGCGGTGAGGGTAACGTTGGCGTGTTGGTGGGGAAAGGGGACGGATCGTTTGTGACAGGAGTGCTCTACGATTCGGCGGGGGTTTATCCCGACGGAGTTGCGATCGCGGATGTGAACGGAGACGGAGAGCCCGACGTAGTTGTGGCCAACAGCAGCGTGAGTGTGACCGATCCTTCGGGAAATCTGGGCGTGCTGTTCGGGAACGGCGATGGAACCTTTCAGACTGCGGTGGCTTATGGTTCGGGCGGATTTGGAGCTTCCTCCGTGGCGATGCTGGATATGAACGGAGATGGCAAGCAAGATATTGTCGTGGCGAACTGCTCGGCTTCCACCGGAGCATGCACAGATAACACCAGCGGTACGGTGGGAGTGGGAGTGCTACTCGGGAACGGTGACGGAACCTTTCAGACGGCAGTCACTTATGCTGCGGGAGGCAACAGTCCGTTTGGCATTGCAGTAGCAGATCTGAATGGCGACAGCAAGCCCGACATCGCGACTGCGAGTTGTGGCGGCGCCGTCTGTGGCGCAAGTCCGGGAAGCGTGGGGGTGCTGCTGAATGCCAGCCTTGGGGGAACGACTACCACGCTAACTTCTTCTCTCAACCCGGCGCAATCCGGACAGGCCGTGACCTTTACTGCGACTGTGACCTCGGGCTTTAAGGGAACGCCGACGGGCAGCGTAAATTTCTTTAGTGGGACTACAAACATCGGGACATCCAGTCTTAACGGCAGTGGCGTAGCGGCTCTAACGACATCCACGCTGACGTCGGGAAGCGACAGCATCACCGCGACCTACGGTGGAGACACGAATTTCGTAACCAGCACGTCGAGTGTGTTGACGCAGCAGATTCAGAACTTCACTCTCGCTGCGACGCCGACCACTGTCGACATTTCCGCGCCCGGGCAACCCGGTACGGCAACGATTACGGTCACGACGTTCGGTGGCCTCACGGCATCGAGCGTGGGCGGTTGGGCTTGCTCTGGATTGCCGGCCTTATCCACTTGCGCATTTGGCACGTTAAATAGCAGCAATCAGGTGACGGTAACGATCTCGACGACGGCTTCGAGCGATTTGCGCTGGCCGGCGCTGGGTCATCGGCAAGCGCTGTTCTACGCTATGTGGCTGCCGGGATTTCTCGGGATGGTGACCTTGGCTGGCCGCAAACGTAAAGCGCGCGCTTTACAAATGCTGGCGCTAATCACGGTTCTAGGCCTTACGACGGTGTGGGTCGCCTGTGGAGGGAGCAGCAGCAGCCCGCCGCCGAAACAAGGGACGCCACCGGGAACCAGCACGGTCACGGTCAACGCAACGAGCGGAACATTGCAAGGATCAACCACGTTCAAGCTGACCGTGCAGTAACGGGTCCGCGTTGGACGAGGCTGTGAGGTTTTAGTGGTCATGCTCTATATTGGATGCATCCGGTCCACGGGCCGGGATTTCGAATCAATCGACTGAAGGGTTGCGTGCATGACGTATCTGGAAGTGGTTTTTAATTACGGAGCGATCCCGGGCGAGAACGAACTGCGGGCGATTGACACGATGCGCGAGGTATATGGCATCCGGCGAGTGCAGTTCAACGCAAAGGAACGCACGGTGCGGGTCGAGTTCGATGCCTCACGGATGAAACAGGACGCGGTGGCGAAGTTGCTGCGGAACGCTGGAATCGATGTGCGGGAGCCCGTGGCGTTGGCGTAGGTTCGATTCGGGCGGGTGAGGACTGGGAGCCCCATTCACTCTTCTTGCTGGACGCGGAGCTTACGCGCCGCTTTTTCCACGGACATCAAACAATCTGTTTTTTTGTGGGACGAGGGTGGGGGAGGGCTGCGGCGCGTCTAATCAGAAAGCAAGGGGTGCTCACAGAAAACCTCTGGCCGAAGTTATTCTCTGAAGCACCCCGTTGCGCGCCACTTCGTCTGCCTTACTATGTTGCAAGCCGCATGCCATCTGTAAGCCATTTAAAATCAACATCGCATGCGATATCTCCTCGGTAGGAATTTCTCAGCCCCGGGAAAGAATTACTTCGCCGACATGCGCTTCTCTCGCCATCGGGAACGAGGGTAACCTCGCCAGGTTTAAAAAGAGGCAGGAATGCGAATGCCACCGGCTCACCTCTTGAAGTAGTACGTCCAACTGACGCTGATGTAAGACTTCAACGGTACCCCGACAACGCGTTCGAATGGAATGGGATCCGTGCCGAGGGCAAGCGTTTCGGTGGTCTGGCCCGTATCGCCGTTTGCCATCAGGAAATTGGCGGCGATCGACATGCGATTCTCGAAAAACGGGCGAAGCACCGCGCCGCGAATTTCAGTGACGGGCACCCCAACAAATCCGTCGCCCAGGGGCTTGGCCTTCACATACTCAAACTCTCCGCGTACCTGCAGCTTCAGAGGCAGATGATTTGCCGATCCGACCGCGTCGCAAATCAAACGCGGCGCCTCGGGGACAGGCTCGCCGGTCTGGGTATCGCGGGCGTCGGCCTGCGCGTAGGAAGCGTAGAACGCGCCATGCGAGAAGTTTCTTTGCATAGAAACGGAGATGACCTTGTTAAGCGAAGGTCCTTCACTTTCCTGCAGACCGGTATCCGGATCGATCTTTGCGAGCGCTTGGGAGTTCGAGACGCGGCGGAGCGTCATGTAAAACTGCGTCTGCTTGATCACTTTGGAGACGACAAGCTGGTAGGCCCGTGACGGCGACAGTAGAGTCGGCTGTTCTGTGCCGGTGCCGATGCGGGGATCGTCGGTGTGAAATGCTTCTCCGTAGCTGAAGGCCACGGCTGGAAGAAATCCTGTTCCTGAGGGAAACAGGGTCAGGGTCGCCTTAGGCAGCGTCAAGGTAGCGAGCCGATCGAAAGAGTTTCCAGGCGTGATCCAGTCCTGATTGTTCATCCAGACGCTCTCTTGCCGGACGCCGATGTCGTAGTGGAAATACTTGCCAAGTGCTCCGTCGAGGGAGGCGAAGGGCTCGACGAAGGAGAGCGTCAGGTTGTTACTGGTCACTGGCTGAAAAAAGCCCTGGGCGTCGGCTCGATCCAAATCCAGATCATGGGGCGCGTCACGACGAAGGTCCACCCCCGCCAGCAATGAGAGCCAGGGGCGAAGGCTTTGAATATAGGTAGTCTCGCCGCCCACGACGTTTCGAGACTCACTCTGTTGAATCAAGCCATCGCCAAAATTCGATCGCAGCTGAAGGGCGTAGTTTCGAAAGAAACCCGAGAAAGATAGAGCTTTCTGTTCACTCAGCTTCCAGCTGTCGTTCGCTACAACAATCACGGTGTGCGTGCGGTCCTGCTGACGATCGTCAATAGTGTCGCCGGGGACGGGCACATGGATCGGGATGAGACCGGGGATGTCGGAGAAACCGTAGTAGGCAATGCCGAACAGTGTGAGCTCATGGCGTCCGGGCCTGAATTCGCGGAGTCCATTCAATTTGTACTGTTGGCGGTGTTCCGGGCGATCAAGGAAGCCGTTGCCCAGAGAGCCCTCAAAGCCGATCCACGCATCGGTGTGGGGATTCGTCGAACCCCATCCGGTCATGAGGTCGACGTCGCGATAGTCGCCAGTCATTTGGACAAAGCTGTTGAGCTGCTGCCTGGGGAGGTAGGTGGCGGCGAGGTCGACGGAGTGATTTCCCTGACGAACGTCAAAGGCTCCGCCGTCGACGGTAACAGCCTCGATGGTGGGCGGAATCAGAGAATTTGGGTCGGAGTATCCATTTCCGTGAGCATTCGCCGGAAGATTGTTGGGAAACAGGAAATTCCCGACCTGGAAGAACTGAGCGATGGGTTCCCCATGATCTCCGGCAACCCCTGGCGCAAAGTACTGGGGAGCCTTGATGCCACCCGATGCCGTTTCGATCGGCAGGCCGGGGATGGAGATGGGAGCGCCGGCCCGGCCGGGATTGGCGTCGAAAACCTGATCGTGAATGATGATGCTTTGCGCGGGGTCGGGGGCGAGAGACGAAGGTGCCGACGCCACCACGGTGATGGCTTGCAGCACCGAGGCAAGCTGGCGGAACTGGAGAGCAATATCTTGCGGTTGGCCGCTGGAGACGGAGACATCGGTGATCACCGAAAGGAAAGATGGATGCTCGGCGCTCAGTTGGTATGCGCCAGGGTCTACGGCATCGAAGACGAGATGACCGGACTCGTCGCTCTTGGCTTCGCGAATCAGTGCCCCGGCAGAGTTCACGAGCTTCACGACCGCGCCGACCACAGGAGCACCTTGAGGGTCGATCGTCTTGCCGGTTATTCGTCCTGGATCGGAGGCGGCAGCGGGATTCGACAGAAAAAACAGGACGAGACCAAGAGCTGCCAGCGACCGTATGACAGAGCCATGATTTGGGAACTTCAGGGACGCTCCTCCCGAGGCATGTGAGCGCGGGCGAGTCGCTGCGACCAAGATCGACACTATGTTGTAACACGATTTGTTGTATCGTGCTACACAGGCTTTGTTGGGGGGCAGGCGAGTTTTCTACCGCGACCAGAGTGTGGGATCATTGAATCCAAAGATTGGACGGAGTTCGATGGCTTGGAGAGTTGCATCATTATGTCAGAGCTGACCAGAACCGGAGTTTCGATCGAAGAAGATTTGCTGGAGCAGTTCGATCGGGTGATCGCCAAGCGTGGCTACAAGAACCGCTCCGAAGCGATCCGGGATCTGATTCGGGAGAGCTTGATTTCCGAGGCAGTCGATCAGAATAAGCCAGTCGTGGCGACGCTTTCCATGATTTACGACCACCACAGCCCGAATCTTTCCGACAAACTGAACGAGATGCAGCATCACTCGCACGGAAACGTGATGGCGTCAACCCATGTGCATCTTGACGCCGATAATTGCCTGGAGGTTGTGATCATGAAGGGCAGCGCCAAAGAGATCAAGCACCTTGCCGATCACATGCTCGCCATGCGAGGGGTGAAACACGGCAAACTTGTTCTGACAGCGACGGGGCGGGACCTTAAGTAGCCTACTCTCGCAATCCTTTCGATTGGAGGCATCTGATCTTTTGAGCATAAGCTTGGGGCGTGTCGGTGGTGTAACAACAGGTTGCCGCTTTGGTCGGGAAACCGCTACAATAAGCTCTCAACTTGCCATCGATTTTCGCACCTAGTTGAACGAGTCGGGCACTGATGGACGAACGCCAGTTCGTTTCATCCCAGCGATCTTGATGTGGTTGGAAACATGCGCCCTTAGCTCAGTTGGATAGAGCGACTGGCTACGAACCAGTAGGTCGGGAGTTCGAATCTCTCAGGGCGCACCATCTTTTCATTTTCTGCCGTCATCGCCTCCAACAGCGTGTAGAGGCACGAGTTAGATGTGTTCGAAATGCCAGAATCCGGAAGGTACGTTAAACCGTCCTGGAATAAAAGATTTCGAACACGCTCCCGCTCCTCAGGGGTTGCGATTAGCCAGGCCTCTTTTCGAACAGCCTGTGGGCTTCATTCTACGCCCGCTGCCAGTCCTGCTACTTTACGGCTCATCTGCAGTGACCGTCATGCCCCAGATCTTCAACAGCCATTCCGGGATGTAGAGCTTGTTCCGGTTCGCCTTGCACCAATGGCGCAGCTCTTCGGAGTCTACATAGGTGGGCGCGGTGAGCCCCAGTTCGCTGGCGCGCGTTTCAAACGCAGATGGAATCGAGGGCGGCGGAACAGCGGGAGCTTGCCCGCTGGACCAACCATAATCGCGGAACCTTCCACTCATGAGTGACACTCAACCTTTCGCACAGTGTCCTCGCCGTTCGCGACTGTGCTGATGAGTTTGCACGGATGCACGGGATTTTCAACGGAGAGGCGCAGGCTGTCACTGGCGCGATGGTTGAGTTGTCGAGCACGTTGGTGGCGGTCACCGACTCAAGATCTCCACGGTGGCAGGACGAGACAAACGTGCGGATGTGGACCTAATCGAAAGAAGTCGAAACTTGAGTGTAACGGCCTGATTACAGCAGTTACGAAAGTTAGCCCAATCAGGACGGATACCGGTGTCAAATAATTGTATGAGCACCATGTACTTATCCGATCCGTACTTATCCGATCCGCCGTATGCGCTCTGGTCGATCTGGAATCTTCTCTCCCTATCTCAACACGCGTTCATTTTCGTGCTGGGCGCAGTTTGCATCTACGCTGCGTTCGTGTCTTTTTCCGTGATCAAGAGTCTGCGGAGAATTAAGAATTACGACGCAGAGCGAGAAATCGCTGATGAGCACCGCCTGAATGCGCTACGAAATCGCTGTACAAACCTGCGGCGAACCATTGAAGCGGGCTTCTGTCTATTCGGTGTCATTCTGTTCTTGCATTTGCAGACAGTCGGCCTGATCGTCATGGGCAGCGCAGTCGAGGCTAAGATTCTAGGCAGTTTTCGACTGCACTGTGCGTTCGCGACGAATGTGATTGCGATTTTCTTTGTCCTGCACATGATTCAGTGGATCGTCGCGGGCAGGGTCAGCACATGCTCCGAACGCCTATCAAAAAGGGACTTCTAGGACTCGACTGTCGTAATATCGCCATTTCACTCATCACCCAAACGGAATAGTCTGAACTGAACCGGAAGGAATCGGAATTTGAGTGTTAAGGCCTGTTTTCGACACTTACGAAGTGCGACGGGTCTTCCGATAGAGTTCGTTTAACAGGGGCAAGAAAGCAGCAACGAGAATGGCTGCCCACTGAGGATTTGGTCCGGTTCCATAGGTGATGGTGTTCTTGGGCCACACAAGGACACAGCCAACGAATCCAGCGAAGTAACCAAAGATACCCAGAATCCCGTCAGCAACGAGCGCCCTTGGCCGAACTTTGGCGACTAGACAAACAAGCCAGCCAGTGAGAGCACCGACCGCCGTCCCAGCCAATGCGTGCATCAGCAAGAAAATCACCGTCAACGGCCATGAGAGGGGAAACATCGTACTATTCTAGATTACTGGCGAAAAATCGCCTCTCTGACAATGTCGGCGGTGTCAAGCAATTTTTGAGCATACCTATCCGTGCACTCGGAAAAGAGCGCCATTTCGCTCTTGTTGAAATGGCCGTACCAACCACAGGCTCGCTCGTAATCGTTTTTCAGGTTCAGACTCTCGGTCCGACCCATGCATCTCTTCGGTCACGTACTGCGATCATGATTACTACTTCGAACTCCTCACTAAGAGGAGCGGGACGCCCAATCAATTACTCGGTGTTCGACTGCACACCATGGCGATTTCCGGGCTGTCCCGCGTGCGAACCGAACTTTCTCAGTTGCTCGTAATCCCATTCCTTGCGCATCATCCAGAACAGCTGCACAGCCAGGCGGCGGGCCATGGCGACTTTCGCAATCTTCCGTCCGCGCCGCAGCACCAGATGAAAATATTTGCTGCGCCACTCCGGCAGACTGCGCACCGTCACCTGCGCCGCCTCCACCAGCAGGAAGCGCACGATCGAACTGCCCTGCTTGGTGATGTGTCCCAGGCGCCGGCGATTCCCGCTGGAGTCTTCCAACGGCACCAGTCCCAGATAACTCGCCACCTGTTTGCCGCAGTGAAAGCGCTTCGCATCGCCGAGGATGAGCACAAACGCCAGCGAGGTTAACACGCCCACTCCTGGATGCGTTCTCAGCCGCTGCGCCGCAGGATAGTTCTCCACTTCGCGTTCGATGGCCTGCGTCAGCTCCGCAATCGATGGATTCAGGCGGTCCAGCAAGTCCAGCAGATCGCGTCGTCGCCGGCTCGCCCACGGAGCCAGCGCGAAAGATTCCAACTGCTGCCGTCCGCGCTCGCGCCACAACTTCTTCTTGCAGTGCAAACCTTCGTTCAACGCCACCGCTTGCAGTTGATTCATGACTCGCGTGCGCGCCTGCACCATGCGATGACGATGCCACAGCAGTTGCCGCAGATCCCGGTTCTCCCAGTTCGGCACCCAGATCTTCGGAAAGTCATCCTTCAGCATCAGCTTCAGAATATGCTGCGCATCCTGGCGATCCGTCTTCTGCTTCCGCCCCCGCTTCGCGCGGATCTCGGCCGCGTCGCCGATCCACAACTCAAACTGCAACCCGGCTACGAGACGTTCGAACCAGCGTGCGTGCCCGCTCGCCTCCATGCCAATGCGCACTGTTTCGCCCCCACTCGCGAGAGCACGGTAATACTTCTCCGCCTCGTCGGGATGTGCGAGCCGTTTCTCCTCGACCTCTCCGGTCGTGGTGTTGAGCAAAGCGATTTGTTGAAACTCGGGATGGAAATCTACTCCTATAATGATCATCGTTCGGCTCCTTTCTCCCGAGCCGGTTGGTTGGTTTTGCCACCTCCAACTCTACTCCGGGTGCGGGAGCCGACATTGTCATGGAATCAATTACACTCAAAATCCCGCTTTGCCGCACAAAGCGTGTAATGGCCTGGTTTCGTCAACTGACAATCTTGTTCTGAAACTGGCTGAGGAGTTATGGCAGACTCGCCAGAACGATTACGGCGTGATTTCAAACGCGGTGCCGCCGCCGTATTTGCCGAAGCTGCTGGTCACCCCGTAGAGATTGCCGCTGCCATCGAGGACCAGCCCGTAGAACGGCAGCACTCCGCCGCTGGTTTCACTGAGGTTCACCAAAACACTGTATTTCCATGTGCCGTTGCTCTGCGGAGCGAGTTTGTAGACCACTCCGCACGAAAGCCCTCCACAACTGTTGGCGCCGCCCTGGGCCATGCCGTAGAGATTGCCCGCTTTGTCGATGGCCAGCGTGCCTTCGGGATAGCATCCGGTCGAACAGCTGGAGAAGCTATAGAGGGCGCCGCCTTTTACTTTACCGTCAGTGACGGAAAACTTGAAGATGATTCCGAGGTTGTGCGTCCCGCCACCTTCGGTGTTGCCGTAGAAATTGCCGGCGGCGTCTAGCGTGAGGCCTGCGTCGGGGAATTGGCCGTCGATAAGAGAAGAGGCGAAGCGGTGAATGACGTGGTAGGTCCAGGTACCGTCGCCGTTGGGCGTCATCGCGTAAATCGCGCCGCAGCCCTCGGTGTCGTTCGAGCACGCTGGCCTTCCGATGCCGCCCTGAAACATCGTGCCCCAAAGGTTCCCTTTGCTGTCCCAGATCGGCGGGGCCAACGGATCGAAGCCGCCGGGGCAGTTGTACTGATCGCAGATGCTATAAAGTTGGCTATAGGTCCAACCAGTGGAGTCACGCGAGATCTCTCCGATTGCACCGAGTTGGGAGTTGCCGGGGCCCGCGGACCCATAGAGATTGCCGAGCCCGTCCATTAGCAGACCCGGCCCCGCTCCTCCGTTGAAGAGCACACTAAAATCCCAGCCATTCGATCCGGGACTTAGCTCATAGACCTCGCTGTTGCTTATCGGTCCGCCGATCGTAGTGCCATACAGGTTTCCTGCACCATCGGCGATGAAGGCGCCCCAAGGTGAGCCATCAACACTGGCAAACGTATGCAGGATTGTCTCGTGCGTGCTTCCATTCGCCCTCGGTGTCAACTCAAATGCGATTCCGTAACCGTATTGGCCGGGTCCGCCGCCGGTTGCGCCGTACAAGTTTCCCGTGCCGTCCATGAACAGAGGTCCAGAAGGGACGTTTCCGTCCAGACTTGAGCCGAAGTTATGGAGCACTCTTAATTTAGCGCCCTGGGCCGGCGCGGGCAGGGTGATTAGCGCCATGGTCAGCGCAAGGCATATTGTTCTCATCGCAAACACTTTCTCAGCGAGGCTGTGGCCTGTAGGTGAATTGACGATGGCCGCCGGCTCGGATCATGCCTCAACACCCCATCAGTCGGTGTCCGGGCCGGTGGGAGTTGCGGCGTGAGTCGCATAGTAACTCTCAAAGAAGCTTGGACCGTAGCTACTGGGAACCTGAATGAATGGACGTCCCACGGAACTATTGCTTCTGGGCCATTGCGACCGACGCCAGCAATGCTGGAAATAGCATCGCAGAGGGGCGTTCTGAAAAACCTCATATCAACCTCCGATTCGGCTCCTCAATCATTGGGGAGTTGGTGTGGTGAACAATGGTCGAATCAGGAGCGAGCCGAGACGGGGGCCCAGTTTTGCGGCATACGTTAGCACACGCGGGAGCGGGCGTAAAGCAGATTTTGGGACGTGGATTCAGATAACTGGCGAAACATCTCTATTACGCTCAAAATGGCACTTTGCGGCTCAAAGCGTGAAATGGCCTGATTTCGACAGTCAGGCACTTGTTTGGGAATGGCGATGGACGCCATTCCTACTTATACCCGTAAAGTCGTCTCTCGCTTTTTGCTGCTATCCCAAAGAAAAAATAGGGCCAGTAGAATCGAAAGGCCAACTTGAATCTCGGCAAGATGGAAGAGGTCGATTTGCTCTCGACCTGGCCCCGGATGTAGCAAAGATTCGCCCGGTGATGCGGGGTTGTAGTAAACCAAAACGTTCGAGTAGACCGGAAAGTTGGCGATGTACTTTTTTATAACCGCGTCGGCTGCGCAACCGTTCTTTATGTCAATGCGCGTTGCAATCCACTCACGTCCGTTCACTATGTATTTGTAAGCGACATCCGGGTACAGACCCGACGGGGCATCACGGAAATAACATTGCCGAGTTTGCGCATGTAAGATGACCCCCTGGACTGACGGCCATTTGGCAGTCTCGAGGTTTCGACGATGCTGCCAAAGTCCAAACACACCAGAAAAAAACATTAAGACCGTAAGAATTCGGAATGCGATTGTAAGTACACGCGGTACATCAACACCGGGTCGCTGATGATAGGAGTCGGCACTCACCGTCTGAATCTCAGTCTGCTGTGTGCGGAAAACCTACTGGACATGTTGCAGCAGCGTCGCCGTTTGCGGGAGATTACGAAGGTAAGGAAGGGTGGATTGTTGAGAAATCGCCATTACACTCATCAATTCCACCCACCCGAGTTTTTCATCGCAATGAGAATTAGTTTGCATGCTGTGGCTTCATCCGGTGCCTTCCCTTCCACAAATGCGTCTGGCCAAGGAGCATCGGACGCCTTCATTTTGTAGCGGACGCAATATCCTCTAACCAGATCGGCCCTCACCTGAACCAGCCATGGCGAGTGCTCATCCTCGGAGGCCACGAACCAAAGATCGGTATGAGATGTCAGCCCCCAGACCTGCATGTCGTCGCAGACCTCAGAAAGCACTTTCAGGAGGGGCAGCATTCGCTGGGCTAAAGTGCCCGTGATGCCAGTTGATGCGGCCAATTCCGCATACGAACTTTCCAAACTGGGAACCGGGTTGAATAGTCGCTCGTTTGATTGACATATGTAGATTCTGGCAATTCTCGCATGCAATTTGGCGAAAAATCGCCGTTGCACTCATCATCGGTCGGCAGGGCTACGGGTGAGCAGGGACAAGTCGCCTCACGATCCAGCCAGCCCCGAACAAAACCACGGCGATCAACAGCAGGTAGCGAGGCAGAACAACGAAGTAATAATCAAGCACAGATACATCCAGCGCACCCTTCGTCAGTACCAGAACGAGCGAGAGTATCAGGAACACGGCACTCGCTATGAAAAGCACAAGGGAAACCAGTTTAGGCATCCGAACACCTCTGCCTTTTCAGCGCGGCCACAACTTACTCGCCTATATCGTACTCCGTGCTCCCATGATTGCCGTAATATCTCTATATCACTCTTCAACCGTGAGGAAAATGCTTTTCCTCTGGCTCACTTGTGTAATCGCTGATTTCGTCATCTACCGATTCAAGAGTAGAATCTGCCTTTATGCCACTGTACGAAATCGCGTTCGGCGTAGCGGTCGTTCTGTTCGCAGCGCTTGCGTTTATGCAGGTGATGATGCGACAGCAAGTGCACCACGCTCGTTTCGGCAATCAGGAAATCGGCCCGACGGATGTCCGCTTCTCCAATAGTCTTTTCGGGCAGTATGGAATCTGGAACTTGCACAAGCGTGCTCATGACCGAAGTGCCCTTCGGTCCTCGTACGTGGCCGCATCTGTGGCTTTCCTTGTGTGCGCAATCGTGGGCGTTTGCGACTTCCTCTTCGTTCGCTACGGATTCTAGCCCCAACTATCTGTTGCAAAATCTCCGTTACACTCATTGGAGTCACTGAGCGCTATCGCCTGTGGCTGTCGAAATTGCCCGCACGCGCGAAATGACAGAACAAAGAATGATGGCGAACACACTATTCATTCGAATGACGATCTGCAGCATTCTGCTCACTGCGTTTCAGTGCGTCCATGCCCAGACGATCAGATGGGCTGGACATACCTGGAAAGTCACAAGCGGTGGCATGGCAGGCGTCGCTCCGGGGAATCCGGCTAATGTCGATTTCGACGCGGACGGATATCTGCATCTTCAGATCGCCAAGCGCGCGGGAAAATGGACTGCCGCGGAGTTGTTTACGACCGACGATATGGGATTTGGGACGTACCAGTGGGTTATCCAGGGCGACGTCTACAACATGGATCAGACGACGGTGCTCGGACTCTTCACCTATGGACCCACTCACCACATTGGCGCTGACGCAGAGAACGAAATTGATATTGAATTTTCCCAGTGGAACAAAACTTGTCACGGCTGTGATGCCGACTTTACAGTTTATCCATCCACGGGAAACCGCAAGCCGAATGGCGTTTCCAGCTGGGAAGACAACTTCCAAGTCAGCGGTGGAAACCTTACTACGGCAAGGATGGAGTGGAGATCCGATCGCGTCGTGTTCACGCTAATGAATGGCGTTCATCCAATGGGATCTGTTGCCGACGTCATCAAGACCGAAACCTATTCTTCGAACACGACCGACATTCCGCAAAAGGCCGCCCCAGTAGGCATCAATCTCTGGTGCTTCAAGGGGACGCCTTCAAGGAATCAGTCGGCAATCATTCGCGATTTTCAATTTGTTCCGCACTGAGCCTGAGCCTAAAGGCAGGCGAGTCCTGGAGGCTAGGAGCCTTGGGGGATCCCCCCGAGGAGAACGCTTCTGGTTCGGCAACTGTTGCAACACCCATTACACTCATCATGCCCGGCCCTGGGTGGCTGATGCAGTACAATCCTGACGGGCGGTGGGCTGGGACGCCTCCCTATTGAAAATGCTGGAGATCTCGTAGCTCAGGGCCTCGGCGGCGCGCACCAAGGCAGCCGTCAAGGTGTTCGAACAGGCAATGATTTGGCGCACCATCTTTTCCCCGAGGACAACATTCAATTCCTTGATCTTTGTCCGAGTGCCGAACCGTTCTTGGCACACAGCTGCGCCCAATCCTCGGCTTATCCACGGATTGATCGATAAACGGCGGATGGATAAAGGAACGGCTACGAGGCCTTATTGTCGCTGTGCAGACGGGAGCGGTGCTCCTCTTTTCTCTCTTCGATCGAGAGAACGCGGCGGCCAAGACCGGCGAGTTGAGCCAGTTCCTGCTGGATCGCCTGCAGCCGCTCCTGCCTCTGGCCATGAGCGGCGTGCGCATGTGGTTCGTTTCGACCCTGCCGTCGATACTGATCGTTCAACTCTTGAATCTGAGCGATTTCGGCGCGCAGGCTGCCAATCTTGTTGCGAAGCACTTCGAGGTGATCCATACCATCAAGAATAACCTATGCGGAAGGAATCAGCGGAGGGCGATGGCCTGGCTGCTGGAGTGGCGCTTCTCCTTCCGAGCAGATGGGTTCGAGGTTGGATCCAAACAGCGGCGGCGGAGAGGCGATGCCCGTCTTCCGCCAGACGCTTCAGGGATGCGGGGAACCTGGAGCACCAGCGCCTTCAATGCTCTCGACCTTAATCTTGTTCTTGGCCAGTGTTCCCTGGACGCGAACGCGCTGCCCGGCAAAGGCCTGGGCCTTATCCTGATCGTCGAGAGCGTAGATCGTCTTCTTGTCGGGGTCGAAGAGGACATACTTGGCGCCGAGTTGCGAGCACTTGACGGAGCAGGTATTTTTGTCGCGTCCCATGCTCTTCATTTCGTCCATCATTTTGTCGTGGGTTCCGTCTTTGGCGCAGAGCGAGTCCATGATTTCTCCGGAGAAGGTCTGCGCGTTGGACTTGTCGGCGGGCGGTTTTGGCCCAGCCTGCAGGACGGGTACGGCCAAAAGCAAGCCAAAGCAAAGCGTGAGAATAGTGCCAGATAGTCGTTTCATTGTCCGATTCATAGTCCAATTCATAATACGATTTTAGTCGAAGCCACTGGCAGAGCAGCCTCCCTGAAACAAGCTAGGAGAAACCGGAGGGCCGCGTTGTCACGCGCAGGTCAAGACTTTGTAATTAGCTTGTCGTGGGCTTGGGTTTCCAAGAAAGTGACAGATTAATTACATGCGGCTGACAATCGGGATTCCTTGGCTCGGCTAGTGTTCAGCCACTGAGGAAAAAATCAATGTCCTGTAACAATGTCTCGCGATTATTCACTTGCTCTCTTCTTGGATGCCTCATGGTTTGTGGCGCGCTTGCGTCCGGTCAAGATTCATCCAGCACAGGCACGACATTCCCGGCTGACCTAGGCGTTTCTTTTGTAGAGGGTTCTACCTCCAAAATCATGGTGGAGCGCGATGGGAAGAAATATGCGGTGGACGTTGCGACCCACGAGATCCGTCTCGTAGGCGGGGCAACCCCGGCGGCAGCCACAGAGCCAGAACAACCCGCTGCCAAGGCCAATCAGGCGGGCGCTGCAACCTCTGAATCGGCCAAAGCCACCTACTACAAGCCGGGAGACGATTTTCTTTTCAATGTCCCCACGGGCCGGCCGGTTGACCGGCATAGCGTTGTCATCAATTTCACGCACCGCTTCGCATACGAAGCGGCGTTCACCGGGCCGGGGCGCGGGGACGTGCTGCTGGGACTCGACGATTTCTCGGTCTCCTCCTTCGGATTCCGTTATGGGATCACATCGAAGCTTTCCGTATTTGCCTACCGTTCGCCTAGCATAATTGGACGTCCGATTGAACTGATGGCCGCTTATAACTTTCTCGACGAGCATCACGGGGGCTATCTGAATGCGGCGTTTCGCTTCTCGGTAGACGGGCAGAACAATTTCTACAGCAACTTTTCGGAGAATTTTGAACTCATTGTTTCGAGAAGTTTGGGACGGCGCGCGCAGGTTTATGCCGTACCCACCTATACGATCCACCAGCGGCCCGTGCTCACAAATTCAGGGAGCTCGCTTGCGGACCATATGCCCAACCAGCCTTGCAGTGCGGAACTGGCTGCGGGGATAGCGGCCTCATTCAATGCGCGTCCTTGCGCCAATACGTTCTCTATAGGTGCGGGACTCTCGGTCGACATCCGCCGTACCGTAGCCCTGGTGGCCGAGGTTACGCCGACTCTGGTGAACGCCAGCGAGATGGCCATTCACCGCCCCGAGTATGGCTTCGGAATCCAGAAAAAGATCTGGCGGCACGCTTTCACGCTCGGCTTCTCGAACGGGGCGGGAACGATTGTCTCGCAGAGAGCAGGGACTCGCGCGACCCTGGTGGGCGATCCCTCAGCGGATAAGCTGAGCGGCATGTTCATCGGCTTCGATTTGACTCGGCAGATAAATTGAGCGGAATGTTCGCCGGCTCCATTTGACGCGGCAAATATTGCTGAGGGGTAGCGGTGCACAAGGGAGCTGCAAATGCAGACTCCCTTAATTTATTTCGCTTCTGTCGGTTCTAGCGACTACTTGGTGGCGTTTGGAATGTGGAGAGAACAGACGCAGCGGCGGCAAATCGGATCAGAGGCGATATCGAGGCTGGCCCGAAAGCGCAAAGCCTGCGTTCCATTCAGGATTTCGGGAAGTGCCTGGGTCCGAAGGTTTCCCATGGGAGGGTGAAAGAAGCACGGGCGAACTTCTCCGGCGGCGTCAATGACAGCGGACACCCACGGGGCGTTGCAGCGCGGAGCCACATCCGGAACCTGGCCGAGGTAAGCACGGAAATGATGGACGATGTTGCGCAGCTTGGCGGGAGTTTCAACGATAAAACCGGAGCTGAAATCGGGGCTGCATCCGGTGATGAGTTGTTCGATCTCCAAATGCAGTGCTTCGAGCTCCTCAGCGTCAAGCGCGACTTTATGTTGCCGTTCCTCGCCCCATGCCTGGGGCCGGTTGAAAGCGCTGGACGTAAGATCGGCCGCGAGGAATGAAATGGAATCGAGGCCGATCTCTTTCGCGCTGGCAATGGTCGCACGAAGGGACTGATGATTTTCCTTTTGCACTGTGCATCGGGCGCGGACGGTTATTCCATTGCGCACTTGGCGTAATCGTCGAACTCCGGTAGCCAGCCGTTCGAATGCATTGGGGACTCGCCGAATTCGATTGTGTATGTCCGATGGCCCGTCCAGGGAGACGATGACGTCGTCGACGCTGGCCGCGATCATTTCCGCTTGCGAGTCAAGGAGCAAGCCGGCGGTGAGGATCGTGACTCGAATGTTCTCGGAACGAAGCATTTGAGCCAATTGGGGCAACTGGCTATTCATTTGAGGTTCGCCGCCGGAAAAGACCACCCAACGAACTCCCAAGTCCCGGAAGGCGGAGAGATGCTTTTGCAAGTCGGCCTGCGTAATCTCCTCAGGCTCGCGAATCCGCCAGATGTCGCACATCACGCAGCGGCAGTTGCACTGATTGTGAGGTGAAATGACAACGACCGGAAGACTGTGAATCACATGAGGGAGGAGATCTGCGGGATCGGGGGCGACTGCCTGCTGGGCCGGCGAAATTGAGAGGAGTGAAGTCATGGCGCTCTCATGCACCGCCCGCGCGTTCAAAGGCGAGGAGAATATGATCCGCAAGAAGTCGGACGCCGGGGCACTCATCCAGCCAGGAATCGATTTTCTTTTGTGCCGCAAATGAGCGCGGAAAGCGCAGTGCCAAAGGTTCGAGATAACTGGGCGGGACGCAGAGGCCGATTCCCTTCACCGCTTTCAGCCGAAATTCCGGAGCGAAGCTGCGGGTCAGCGAACGCACCGAGGGATAGGAGACGTGGATAGAGGCGCCATCCGCCAAGCGAGCTTCGACGCCCTCGCGATGAAAACGACGAAAGGCTTTGCTCGGCTTGCCCTGGGCGAGATACCAAATCATTTCCCACAGGCAGGAAGGACCCATGAGACACAGGAGGACCGTCGCGCCCGGGCGAAGTAACGGGGCCAGGTCCGAAGCGAAGCGCTTCCGGTCCTGCACACAATTGAGTGCGCCGAAATTCGAGAATGCTCCATCCAAGAGACCGTTGCCCGGCAACTCGCTGATTTGCTCCGCGGCTAACAACCGCGGGCGGACGAGTTCTGAATTTCCTGTTTCGCTGACCCGGAGCGCGGCAACCTCCAACATTCGCGGCGAACAATCGCAGGCTTCCACCTGCACGCCACGACTCCCGAGAAAGCATGCATCCACGCCGGTGCCGCAGCCGATTTCGAGCACGTGATCGCCAGGCTGGAATGACTTTGTCAGTTCCATCCACACGGATGCCCGCTGTGCCTGCCCAATATTCGACTCAGTGAACAACTCGTCGTAGGTATCGGCTACTGCGTCGAAGGGCGCGGCGTAGAGCGGCCGGTGTAGAGATGACATCGGCCTAGACCTCCACTTCGGCTGCGGTTGCATTCAGGTTCGCCCGGGCTTCGGTGATCCTGTTCTGCAATTCAGCTACTGCCGACGGATCACTCACAGCCGCCTTTGTCAGGCGCTCGAGTTCGACCGAGTTGCGAAGGAGTTTGTCGGCGTGGCTGTAAAACTGCCGGGAGTGCCGGCCTCGAATCCCGATCTCGCGGTCCGATCCGATGTTCCAAGGTTTGTAATTCTGAAGTCGATCTGCCACCTCGAGGAAATAGGGCGTGCCCTTGATGGGATACGCGACCGTCGTGAAAAAGATATCGGGATTGGTTTTTTTGACGTGGTCGACCGTGGCTTCGATGTCGGAGAGTTCTTCGCCTTCGTATCCCCACATGAGAAACATTCCTGTCTGGATTCCGTGGGAACGGCACAGTGCCACCGCATTCCGAACTTGCTCGACGGTCACTCCCCGCTCCATGGCATCGAGAATGCGTTGTGATCCGCTTTCGGATCCGATCCATACTCGAAAACATCCCATGGCAGCGAGAGTCTCCACCACGCGCGGACTCAGGCGGTCAGCGCGCGAGATGCACTCAAAGGGGACCTTCAGATTTCGCTGCTTCAACTCTTGCGCGTACTCAAAGAGCCAGCCAGGATGAATCGTAAAGACGTCATCCGCCATCCAGGCCATGTCGGGCTGATACTCCTTCACCAGCCATTCGAGCTCGTCGGCGACAGCGGCCGGCTTTCTGCGGCGATGGGTCTTGCCGAATACTTCGTGGCTGCACCAGCGGCAGTGGTAGGGGCATCCGCGGGCTGTAATCAGCGAGACGGAGCCCTGACCGTGATGTTCTCGCCAGGTCTCGACGTACCGGGAAAAATCGATGGTTTGGCGCGCGGGCCAAGGCTGGGCATCGAGGTCGCGAATCTGTTGCCGTGGCTTTGTCCGCACGATCGAGCCATCGGCGTCGCGGAACACGATGCCGTCTACCGTATGAAGGGCTTCGGGAGTGCGTGATTGGAGCGCAGGGACCAACTCTTCCATCGTCAGCTCTCCCTCGCCGATTACGACAACGTCGGCGCCGGCTTCCAGATATTCCGAAACGTATGCCCCGGGTTCGGGGCCGCCGACGATGGTTTGCCAACCGGCCTGCCGCGCAACCTGCAGGATCTCGAGCGCGTTGGATCGAGTCATGAGGTTGGCGTATACACCCAACACTGCCGGAGGAGTTTGCTGCAGCAGCTCAAACAGTTGCTTGCGCGAGGAGAAGGTTGAATCGAAGACCTCAACGTTCATACCTTGTTTGCGAAGATGCGAGCAAATGTAGAGGATCCCAAGGGGGGGATAGGGCTTCATGATCTGAAGCTCTTTGGGATCTTCGTAAAGGAAATACCCGTGGGTAAGAAGGAGGTCCATGATGGCCGTGATTTAGTCGTCGCCGCTTGCGACATTCAGATTGGCGCGCAATTGCACCAGCGGTGTACTGATGGGAATCACCGCGGGCGTTGGACGGGCATTGCGGCAGGTTTGCTCCAGGCGAACGACTTTCTGCCAAAGTGCCTCAGGTGACGCTGCCGCTGGGTGCGTTTGGGATTGCGATGAGGCGTTCCGGGCGTCGACTTGAGCGTGCAGGGCATCATGCAGGGCGTGGTAGAACTCGTCGGTGTACGCGCCCTGAAACATCATGGAAAGATCTTCACTGTCGGACCAGTTGCTTTTCTGTCCGATCTGCATCTTTACGCGGTCGAAGAACTTGGTGCCGGGCAGCGGATAGGAGACCGAGACGCCGATGTCATCGGGCTGGAGGGTGCGAACCATCTCGACCGTTTTCTGAATGTCGTCCCAGGTTTCGCCGGGGTATCCGAACTGGAGGAAAAAGCAGGCCCGAATTCCTTCGTTTCGGAGGTTCTCGCGGGCAATCGCAAACTGCTCGGTGTGAGTTCCTTTGTCCATCGCATCGAGAATTTTTTGCGAACCCGATTCGACGCCCATCCAGGCCTCGTCACAGCCGGCACGACGCAGGGCGCGGACGGTGTTGCGAGTCATGAGATCGACGCGTGATTGCATCTTGAAGGGCAGAGCTGCGTCCAGGCGCTCAACCTGATCGGCAAGGTCGTTGACCCATTTCGCCTGCAGGCCAAAAATATCGTCGGCGAACCAAAGGTGTTCGGCGTGGCAGTCGTGTTTCAGGCGCCGCATCTCTTCGGCTACGAAGGCAGCGGATCGAACGGAGAATGCGTCGCCGTAAATGGGCTTGGCGCACCAGTTACAGCGGTATGGGCAGCCTCGGCTGGCAACAAGATTCAGCGAGAAATAGCCATGAGCGGATTTCCAGGCATCTCGATACTGATCGAGGTTGATCCGTTCACGAGCTGGAAAAGGCAAAGCGTCGAGATCGCGCATGAGAGGGCGAGTCCCGGTGCGGAGTACTTCGTCGTGCTGTTGTCCGAGCGCGGCAAGCCCCTTGATGTGAGTAAAGCCAGCATTCTGGTTGGTCAGCAAGGTTTGCACTACATCCAGGAGCGTCCATTCCGCTTCGCCCAGCAGTACACAACGAAATCCTCTTTGCAGATAGTCCAGAGCATGATCCGATGCGTCCGAACCGTTGATGATTGTGACGGCGCCCGCGTTACGCGACATATCGAGGATGTCGTACGCCACCTCGCGCATGCGCGTGAGGCACATTTTGGAAAGAAAGTTAAAGTTATCTTCGTACACGGCAACGATCTTGGGCCGGTGTTGATCGAGCGCTGACTGGAATCCTTCCGCGGGATCGTTGAGCATGGTGTCGAAAACCGCGACGGAGATTCCGAAGTGCTGCAGCAAGGCCGCCGCGTAGAGCGTGCCGAGCGGAGGATACGGCCGCATCTTCCGAGTCTGTTTTCGGTCGTAGTAGAGGTGATAGGAGTGTGTCAGCAGAACGTCAGCCACGCCGGTTGCCCCTTGCCTTTGAAAGTGAACACATCAGCAAACTTCCTGTTTCGGTTTGGCCAGAGCTTGCCCGGTCAGAAGTGAACGCGGCATAACGAGGTGCTCGACTTTCGGAAACTGTGCCGCTCCGCTCCACTCACACTCTCTTCCGTTCGTGTTGCGCGCCGTTGGAAATCCGAATCTAAGACCGAGCGTGCGGCCGATTGTCAGAACAATGTCAAATCGATGTCATTTCTCTCAAGAGTGGTTCAAGGCAAGTGCGACTTTTTGCAGAGCTTTTACAAATCAGAGACAAGTCCGCGCTGACGCGTCGTTAGCATTCTGCTTTCCGTGGACAGGTATCCACATCATTCCCATGATTCTTCTCTATAACCCTAAAGCAGCTCGATTTCGCAATCGCCGCCTGCCGCTTTCGATTCTTTCCATCGCAGCGATGCTGGAAGGCAAGGAAGAGTACGCGCTTGTCGACGGGAATCTCGACCCAGACCCCACAGAGACTCTGGTCGCGCTCATGAAGGAACACCCCGTCGAATTGTTGGCGGTGTCGGTGATGCCTGGGCCACAGACTGTAGGTGCGGTCGCCACGTGCCGCGAAATTCGCGCCCGATTCCCGAATGTCCCAATTGTGTGGGGAGGCTACTTTGCTTCGAACTACACGGCTGCAGCTTTGAACGTCGCCTACGTTGACTATGCGGTGAGGGGGCAGGGCGAGCAGACATTTCTGGAACTGCTGGATGTGATTCGAGGACATCGCGACCCGAAGACGGTTGCGGGACTTTCCTACAAAGAGGCCGAGGGCACGGTTCGCTCCAACCCAGAGCGTCCGATGCGCAGTCCTGGCGACTTTCCCTGGTATCCGTATCACCGTGTGCCTGTGGAGCAATATCTCCTACCGACGTTTCTGGGACGGCGCACCGCAGTACATCAGGCGAGTATTGGATGCCCGTATCGCTGCAATTTTTGCGGAGTCGTTTCGTTTTCGGGGAGCCGGGAGAAGATGGAGCCGCCGGCGCGAACCGAGCAAATGCTCCGTCATTTGGTTGAACAATACGGAGTCGACGCGGTGCAGTTTTACGACAACAATTTTTTCCTGCGTGAAGACCACACTCGTGAACTCGCCGACCGTCTTGCGCCACTAAAGACTCGCTGGTGGTGTGAGGGCCGAACCGACATTCTCGCCAAGTATGACGATGCGACTTACGAAGCCCTGCGGCGGGCGGGCTGCGCCATGATTTTCTTTGGCGCCGAGTCGGGATCGAACGAGACCTTAAAGGAGATGAATAAAGATCTACGGGTGGAGGACACGCTGACGGTTGCGTCGCGGATTCGCAAGTTCGGAATCATTCCGGAATTCTCGATCATCTTTGGAAATCCCAAAGATCCAGACGGAGATACGGATGAGTGCATCCAGTTCATACGCCAACTGAAGCGGTTGAACCCGGAGTCGGAAATTATTGTCGAGCACTACACACCGGTACCTCAGCGCAAGGAGATGTACGGAGGAGTGGAAGACAAGTTTGAATTTCCGAGGACCGCCGACGAGTGGGCGACGGAACGCTGGCAGCGTTTTGCCACGCAGAAGGATCCGAATACGCCCTGGCTGCGGCCGCATACGAAGGAGCGCATCGATAATTTCGAGTTGGTGGTGTCGTCTCGATGGCCGACGGTTCAGGATCTGCGGCTACCGGTATGGGGACGGATGGCGCTGAGAACACTGAGCAGTTGGCGATACCGCCTCGGGTGCTACACGGCGCCCGTCGAACTGAAGTGGATTCAACAGTTCATCAACCTCCGCAAGCCGAAAGAGGAAAGCCTGTGAGCGTGGTGGAGGGCATGGGAGAGATGGCGACGAATTGCGGTGTCGAGGCTGGTTCGCCGTCTTCGTCTGCATCTTTGTCCCCGGCGTTTCTAACGGATGTGCGGGACGGTTATGAACGCTGGGCACCGACCTACGACGATTTTCCAAACCCGTTGCTGGCCCGGGAACAACGCTATGTGCTGCCACTGCTGCCGGATCTGCGGAATCGCAATGCTCTTGATTTGGCTTGTGGCACTGGCCGATGGCTGACACGCCTGATGGCTGGCGATGCTGATCTCGCGGTGGGAGTTGACTTGTCGTTAGGGATGCTGCGAGTTGCGGGCGACAAGAGGGAGCTCTCAGGAAAAGTGGTTCAAGGGGATTGCCTGAGACTTCCCTTCCGGACTTCGACTTTCGACTTCCTGATTTGTTCGTTTGCGCTGGGACATATTCAGGACTTACGCAGTGCGGCCAAAGAGTTCTCGAGGGTGATGAAGCCGGGCGCAGACCTGTTCGTTACCGACCTTCACCCGGAAGCATATGCGAAGGGATGGCGTACGGGATTCCGCGACCGGCGAAGCGCGGTTCAGGTTCAGACCATGCCTCATTCCGCCGAGGATATCCTGCGGGCTTTCAATGCGGCTGGCTGCGGATGTGCTACGCACGTTAGCCTATGCCTGGGGGAGCCAGAGCACTTCCTCTTCGCGAACGCAGGAAAACTACCGTTGTTTCAAGGCGCCTGCCGCGTACCCGCCATCCTGTTTTGTCATTTGAAGCAAAGTCGCAAAGCAACGCCGTGCCGACAGAATGTTATGAGTGCAACGAAGTTTCGAAGCACGGAAGATTGCCTGCTACAGCAACTCGAGCGGATCGGGGATGAATGTCCGGCTCGCCGCACGACCCCTTTCTTGGGACCTCAACCATGCTGACAGTCCGTGGAGCGCGTACAGCTTTGAGACGGGTGGTGTTTGGCCCGCCCATTCCCCAGTTCTGCACGGTGGGCTTGAAGGATCCACAATCGGAGGTCCGGGTGTGGTTGCGGGGGCTCGGTTCCCTGCTGGATGTCACAGAAAGCAGCGTCATCGCAGCTGCGCGGCCGTTCACAATCGGGATCGGATTTAATAACCTACCGGATCCGGCCGTAGTGGCAGGCGTGCCACTGTGCCTGGAATTTCGTGATCTCTCCGGGGATTTCAGCTTGCTCGGCGAGATACAGCTTGTTTATTCCGAGACGATCGGTGTAGGCGACTCCGTCCTTTGTCTGTTCCGGGCATGCCATTCAATCAACCGGTGCTTGTCCAGTAGCGTGGTTTGGAGGCGCCACTTGGACTTTGCGCGCCAGCAACGAAGAGTCGC
This sequence comes from uncultured Acidobacteriaceae bacterium, assembly GCA_963844525.1. Classification (GTDB taxonomy): domain Bacteria; phylum Acidobacteriota; class Terriglobia; order Terriglobales; family Acidobacteriaceae; genus Sulfotelmatobacter. The sequence goes on from CAWJOM010000005.1 coordinate 515,723, forward strand.
CAAAGGGCCATCTCCACCGGCAACGAAGATGATTCTCCGGGAGTATTTTGCCCTGTCCACCTTTTACATTTGTCCACGGCCAGTCGTTCTGGTGAGCGTCGCGGAGGGTAATGCGAAGAATCTTTTTCCGATGGATCTTATCGGTCCTATCGGTGGGCAGCATTTCACGCTCGCCGTGCACGCGACCAGCACCGCGATTCCGCTTATGGAGCGGTCTCGCAGGATCGCTCTCAGCAGTGTGCCGATCGAACAGATTTCAACCGCTTATGGGTTGGGAAAGAATCACAAGAGAACAGACTTCGACTGGAACCACGTGGGATTCGATTTAACGTTATCTCCAGTCTTCGGCCTGCCGATTCCAGAGTTTGCTCTCCGCGTTCGAGAGATGGAGATCGAGAAGGTCCATGCCGTGGGAAGCCACAAGTTCTTCGTTTGCCGCAGCCGAGGCAGCCAGCTTATCTCTCATGGTTTGCAATTGTTCTTTGTGCAGGGTTTCTATCATGCCCGCAGGCAACACACGCGACCACTCGTCCTTGTGCCGAGAGTTGCCTGATGCGCATTTCCGGGAAAAGGGTGATGAGAACGTGCGCGAGCGCAACCTTCCGATTCATGTGGTGCATTTGATCTATTCGTATGGGGCGGACTTGACGACGCCGGAATCGCTTCTCGAGCGCTATGCGACGATCAGACCCTTCGCGAAGGCGCTGCACAACGAAGGAGCCCACGTTACGATGGTGCAAAGGTTCCACACCAGTCTCGACTATCAGGAAGGTGGGGTCCGTTATCGATTCTGCGCAGACCCCTGCCAGCCAGCCTTGCGCAAGTGGGAGATTCCCGCTTCATTCCACTCGTGCGTGCGAGATGTGTGCTCCGTTATGGGCGCGGTTCAAACCGTTGTTCACGTGAACGGATTGCTCTATGCGGTGCAGCTGCGAGCGTTGAGAGCGCGGCTCCCGCGGGATTGCTCAATCGTTGTGCAGGATCACGCGAACCAGCCATGGCGAGCCTTTGCCCGGCCTTTGCAGCGGTGGGGCTTGCGCGCGGCGGACGGCTTTTTCTTCGCGGCGAAAGAGCTGGCGACTCCCTGGGTGGACGACGGCCTAATCTCGAAGCGGCAGTCGATCTTCGAGATTATGGAAGGCTCCAACAATTTCCAGCGTCGAGACCGAAATGCGTCCCGGGCTCGATCTGGGATGGCCGGAAATCCTGTCGTCTTATGGGTCGGACGACTGATCGCTCTGAAAGATCCGCTTACGGTGTTGGAAGGATTCGTACGCGTCCTCGCACAGGCACCGGAAGCGCGGCTCTACATGGCCTACAGCGCGGAGGAGCTGCTGCCGGCAGTTCGAGAGCGAATCGCGGCCAGCAAAGCTCTTTCGGGGGCTGTGACGCTGCTGGGCAGAATTGAACATTCTCGGCTGGAGGATATCTACAACAGCTCGGATTATTTCGTTCTCGGCAGTCACCATGAGAGCTGCGGGTTTTCGCTGGCGGAAGCGATGGCTTGCGGCGTGGTGCCGGTCGTCACTGATATTCCATCGTTCCGCGTAATGACAGACGGTGGGCGCATTGGAGCCTGCTGGCGGCCCGGCGGTGCTGGAGGACTTCGCCGACAAGTTCCTGGGGCGTCATGGGTCGACCTTTAGAGCAACTTGCGCACAAGGCGTAAAGTTTCTTCCAATCACAGTTGAGCTATGAAGCAATGGCTCGCAACTCGATTCGCGCATATCGCGAAGTGCTCGACGGAAGGCAGAGCCACGCATGAAGATAGGCCTCATCGTGCCAGGTGGGGTGGATCGCAGTGGGCGGATTCTGGTGATCCCCGTTCTGCTCGCCCTGATCGAGCGTTTGGCGAAGCGTCACGAAGTTGTCGTCGTTAGCCTCGATCCAAACGCCGAGCCGGCGGAATACGAACTACTTGGTGCCCGAGTCGTCAGTGTCGGGCCGATCAAAGCACGCACTCATCTTTCCCGGGCGGCGGTTACGTTGGGGAGATTGATGTCCGCTTTACGAGCAACAGGTGGCCGATTCGATTTACTCCATGCCTTTTGGGTGTTTCCCCCGGGAACACTGGCGGTTGCGGCCGGCGCCCTATTACGGAAACCGGTCGTCGTCAGTATCGGCGGGGGCGAGTTGGTCTGGCTCCCTGCCATTCACTACGGTGGAATGAAAAGCTTTCGAAGCCGGACCGCAATTTCGGCGACGCTGCGCGCAGCCAATGTGGTTTCGGCGCCGAGTATGTATGTCGTGCGCTCCGCGGCAAACATTCGGCCCGACGTTCGCTGGCTGCCGACGGGAGTTGACACGATTATCTTTCGAGGCTCCATCAAACGTACGCGCAGTGCGCCCTGGCGTCTTGTGCAGGTTGCAGGACTGAATGAGGTAAAAGACCAGAAGACGCTGCTGAAGGCGGTTCAAAGAGTCGCTAAGGTTTTCCCGCAAATTACGCTCGACTGTATTGGGGTGGACACGATGAATGGGCGCGTGCAAGCGATCGCCCATGAGCTGGGAATTGCGGATATTATTCGATTTCACGGAGCCCTGACCGTCGATGAAATTATCCCTTTTTATCAAGACGCGCACTTGTTTGTGCAATCGTCACTGCATGAGAGCATGGGCGCCGCGGTGTTGGAAGCGTCTGCTGCTGGAGTTCCGACGGTCGGCACGAATGTGGGAATTGTGGCGGAGATGGCTCCCCGATCGGCTTTGGCCGTGCCGGTCAACGATTCCGAGGCTTTGGCAAGCGGAATTGTCGAGTTACTGAACAATTCCGTGAGACGGGAGGCGCTCGCGCTAGCCGCCCAGGACTTCGCTCGAACCTACAGTGCGGATTGGACGGTTGCGCAATTCGAGGAAATCTACCGGAACATTGTCCGACGCTGATCCGGGGCTGCATCCGCACGACGCGGGCTCCGGCACCTGCACGTGTCAAGGGGATGTCAAGGAAGCGCGAAGCTGCTTGAGGGATTGTCATCGCTGCTGCGGCCAAGGAAATTGACAACATTTTGACAATCTCATGACCCACCACGAGCCAGGCGAAGCTAAATTCGCGTTGTGCACTCTTCGCGTGCGCATACTCGAATGCAGGTTCTCGATCCAGCCGAAAGAAGCGTCAAGTTAGTCCACGACAGCCTTCCTCTAGAGGCGCAGTTCTATGTCGCGGGTTCAGTTTGGGACGTGAGATCCAATTCCGAGGAAGTTCTTCGGGCATTTGGGGAGACGTTTGACCGGGCCGAGAGCGGGCGACAAAAAGCAGGTTTGAATCTGCGATTCTGCGTTGACTTCGGCGTGAAAGACGCCCACCGCTGGACGCAGCCGCATTTTAGAGCTCTGGATCATCTCTACTATGCGACTTACGGTCCATACGACTCGATGCTGGTAGATCAAAGCGGCCGCCATGTGATCGGGTCATTTTCTCCCGCGGTTGCAGGCGACCGTCGCTATTGGAAACAGACGATCCTGCCGATTCTTCTGGGCATTGTCGGCGCCTCGATCGGAGTCACTCCCGTTCATTGCGCCTGTGTGGTCAAAGGCGGATCTGGGCTTCTTCTCGCTGGAGAATCCGGAGCGGGAAAATCGACCTCGGCGTTGGCATTATCACTGAATGGGTTTTCCTATCTATCGGATGACTGTACCTATCTGTCGCGAAGCGGTAACCAGATACGAGCCTGGGGTTTACCAACCCCGGTGAAGTTGCTTCCCGATGCGGCGCGGCATTTTCCAGAGCTACATTCCCTGAAGCCAGTTTCAACACTGAATGGAGAATTGGCGTTTACCGTGGATCCGACCGAAATGTTCAACGTCGAGCGTTGTTTGAGTTGCGAGCCTCGATGGCTGGTTTTCCTGGAGAGAAGAGACGAGACAGAGGGATCGACGCCTGTCATCAAGCCTGTGAGTCCCTCCGAGGCCGCCGCCCGGCTCGTGGTCGATCTGGAATTAATGCCGGAAAGCATTTCCGATCAGTACGAATCTCAGTTGGAAACCATCCGGCTGCTCGTGAATCGGGAATGCTGGGTCGTGCAGCACGGATTGAAACCTGAACAGCTGGCGCCCGTGTTGTCGGAGATCTGCGCGGCGTGAACACTTCAGGCTGAGAGTGATCGTTCCCATGCCCATCGACCTCGTAAAGCGTTTTGCACTCACGCCCATCCAGGCCACCGTCCGTTGGTCGGGGAAGGTAATTTCATTCGCCACAAATTCTTCAGTTTTGTTGGAGCGCATCGGCGACATCACCGGCGCGCCCGTAGAAGCCTGCGCTGGCGAAGTTCACAGCTCGTGGAGGGTCGTTACCGAGCCACATGACGATGAAGGGCCGGAATTCGACGTCTTGATTGATCGTTGTGTCGGCGACCGCGGCATCTCATTCGTGACCATCGGTCGAAGGAGCTTTCTCGCCTACGACGATAGGGCGCGCACCGGCATCTCCTTTGTGTCAGAGAGGCTGGTCGAGGATCCGACTTTATTTGCGCGGGCCTTCCTGCCCAGTTTCGCAGCGCTTCTCCAGGGGGAAAGTGATCCATGGTGAACCGGAATCTGGCGCAGGCAATCGTGGGCTCATTGCAGTTGTCTGGAGCGCCGTATGACTTCGGCCAGTTGGCCAAATTCTCGACCCGAGACTGGGAGCGGTGCCTGGGATGGCTCGACCGTTCCGGCCTCACACTGTATCTGCTGCAACAGTTACGAGATCGCGGCGCAACCGAGGTGCTGCCTGCCCGAGTGCTGGCTCGCTTCGAGCAGAATCTTTCCGACAACAAGTGCCGGGTTCAAAGAGTACTGGCTGAGACGGGGAGCATTAATGCAAAGTTCGAGAGCGCCGGTGTCCAATATGTTGTGGTCAAGGGCATGTCGCTATGGCCGGAGTTCTGCAGTGATCCTTGCTTGCGAACGCAGACGGACATCGACTACCTGATTGCAGGTCAGTCTCTTGCGGCCGCGAAGAATGCGCTTGCGGAATCCGGCTATGAAGCGAGAGGCTCCTCCCAAGTGCAATTCGAGTATGAACTGCCGCTACAACGGGTTCCCTCTCCGTACGACAGTCCGTACAAACCGCAGACGACCCCCACAGTCGAACTGCATCTGGGCGTATGGGAGGACGTGAGGCACCGTGTACCGTTACAAGAGCCTTCATTCGCCCTCGATAATCCCAGAATGAAAGAGTGGAGTGGGTTGAGGTTTCCGGTTCTGAGCGAGCAAGACGCTTTCTTGCTCCAACTGCTGCACGCCTTTCAACATGTGCTCTCCTATTGGGTGAAGTTGTCGTGGCTTCTCGAGATCGGACGGTTCATCGACAAAAGAAGGGAGGATTCCCTGTTTTGGAGCCAGTTCACCAAACGTTTGGACGAAGCACCGCGACTCGCGGAGTTCTCAGCAATTGCGCTCCAGTTAACGGCCAAAGCGTTTTCCGTTCCCATGCCTGCGGCCGAGCAGTCTTGGACGCAATTCCTCAGCCCAAGAACGCAGCTGTGGCTTGAGGAGTATGGTGCGAGATGGGCATTGAGCGACCGTCCGCCTCATCGAGCGAAAATGTTTCCGGACTCGAAACTCTCTCTGTTTTTCCAGACGGAATACATTCCAGAGATCCGCGTGAGGAGGGATCTTCTCAGGCACGAACTGCTGCCATGGAAACTCCCCGGAAAGGATCCATCTGTATCCTTTCGGCAGGTAAAGAGCAAGCCGTGGACGCGGTTTCAGGCCTGGTGGCTGGACAGCGGATTCACCGTTCAACGGCTAAGTTTTCATGCGGGCGCAGGACTGAGATATCTGTGGGAATTGCCGCGCTGGCGGTATCTCGCAAAATCCTGCTCGGGTTTATGTCAGGGTACGATGCAGGGATCGGGAACTTTTGCCTGCGACCCTGTTCTTCAGTCGGAAGCGCCCAAATTCAGGCCGCCTTCGTTAGCGACGCCGATTCAGAAGCCCCATTCCTGAGGGAAACGAGAGAGCCGCCCGAACCGTGGATTTTCCCGACCGTTTTGGAATCAGTAGACATGGCTTCGTGCCTTCTGAGGTTCGCGCAGATGTCCCAGCGCCGACCTTTCTGCTAATCTCCTCGTAGCCCTGTTGTTTCTGTCTTTTGCTGTCCAAATCTGTTTTGTCAAATCGCGACCGGAGGGGTCTCTCCGGAATTTCGGGTTTAGCGCGCCATGTCGAAAGCAAGTCAGCAGCAAGATTTGTCTGTGTTGTCCGCAGCCAAGAACGGATTGGTCTATCTGACGCCCAACGACTGGGCGCTGATTGCCGATAAGGCGGTGCGGAAACAATTCAAGGCGGGTGAAGCCATCGTGCAAAAGGGCAAGCGCACGTACGGGGTATACCTGGTTCTGAAGGGTTCGGCTTCGGTCGAGATTCCCAAGCAAGGAACGTCCCTAGGGGTCAGTCCAGGGGAAGCTTGCGGAGAGATTTCCTTTCTCGACGAATTGCCAGCCACGGCGAATGTAGTCGCTAAAGAAGAGGTCGAGGCCTATTATCTGGACAGGCCAACGCTGCAATCGATGTTCGAACTCTTCCCCCATCTTGGCTCGCGATTCTACCATTCTTTGGCGGCGATTCTTTCGCGACGCTTGCGGGAGTTGATTGGTTCGGGCGCCGAGCCCATGACGACATCCCCAAAACCAGGTAAGGATTAACCTCGATCGGAGCGGTTCGGGCTTGAGTATGCTAGCCTACAAGTCCAGCGCGGAATGAACACTACCGTTGCGGCTGGAAGTTAGCGTCACGGAAGTTTCTCTTTGGTTGATCCCGTTAATCTTCGACTGGCCCTGCTTTCGGCCGCAGTGCTGGGATTCCGGCACGGGTTGGATTACGACCACATCGCGGCGATCACTGACATCAGCAGCGTGCAATCCAGGCCGCGCGATGCCATGCGGTACGGGCTGTTGTATGTGGCGGGTCATGCAACGACTGTGGCTCTGCTGGGATCAGCGGCTGTGGTGTTTCGCATCGCTCTACCGGCGGCCAGCGATCGTTGGGCGGAACGACTGGTGGGAATCACGCTTCTCGTTCTGGGGGTGTATGTGCTGGGGACATTTTTTCGTCCTTCAACCCATAGCCACGGCCCGCGAACGCGAATCACGCTGCTAATCAATGGGGCTCTGTGGATCTACTGGCGGTTGAGCCTGATTTTTGGCGGGACGCGAGTGGAAGCTCCGCAGGTTTTCAAGGACGGATACGGAACGAGTTCGACCTTTCTGGTGGGCGTAATTCACGGGCTCGGAGCGGAAACGCCGACTCAGATTCTGCTGTTTCTGATGGCGGCGAACCTGGGTGGAACGGCTGCGGGACTGCTCGGTCTGCTGATGTTCATTGTGGGGCTACTATTCATGAATACCCTCATGTGCGCATCGGCTGCTGGGTTATTTTCTGCCACTCTGGCGCGTCCGAACGCGCTGCGCGCGCTGACACTGGTCACGTCGGCGTACAGCATCGTGGTAGGAGCGATCTTCTTGCTCGGATCAGCGGCCAAGCTGCCTTCCCTGACGGGCTAAGTGGATCCTCAGCGCTTGGGAGCTCAGGGGCGCCGCACCGAACGGCCAACCCGCATACTTCAAGATACGTTCTCCAATCCTGTGAATCAAAAAGCGTTGCTAGCCATTCCCGAACTTCTTTATAGGTTGCTGGTAGGCTCCTCCGGAGTTTCTGCGTTACCCCGGTAATCTGACCAGGGGGATTACCGTTGACCCGTCCGCATAGGCTCCTTAAATTGCCAACAGGGGGTTGTATGAAAGATATCCATGAGGTCCTGCGGCAGAAGCAGGCGAAATATGCCCAACTGGGCAAACAGATTGAGATGCTCCAGCAGGCAGCGGAAAAGCTGCGGGAAGTAGCTCCCTTGCTGGCCGAGAACGATGATGATGACAACGGAGTGCTGGCGGAAGTTGACGACGCCACGGTTCAGGGAGATTCGATGGCAGCCAAGGCTGGCGCGAGTTCCGGAAGCCCGGCTTCTTCCAAGGGCGCGCGACCCACAGCTCCGCGGTGGCCGTAGTCGAATTGTTGCAGGAAACCCAACCGATCTATGACTCTTCAGGCACTACTGGTTTCGACCGACGATTCCGCGGCTGACGTGCTGGGCAGAGTTTTGCCCGCGTTTGGGATTGCCATGGACCGCTCCAGCGATCCGGAGACCACGCTTGCCCGAATCCAGCAGCAGAAGTTTGAAGCTCTCATTGTAGATTTTGATAACCCGGAACTGGCGGAAAGCGTACTTCAGCAAGCGCAACTGCTCGGCACCAGTCCGCTGAGCGTAGCTCTGGTAGCGGACAGCTCAAAAGTGCGCGGCATTCTGAGCGGCGGCGCGCATTTCGTTCTGTACAAACCGATCTCCGAGGATGCGGCAAAAGCCGGCTTGCGCGCGGCGGCGGCTCTGTTAAGCCGGGAGCGGCGGCGGGCGGTGCGGATTCCGGTGCAAGCGCCAGTCGAAATCACTCTGCCCGACACGCGCAAGCTGGACGGCATTCTTCTGGATCTCTCCGAAACCGGCATGGAAGTTCTGACGGCCGAGCCGCAGATTTCGGGATCGCTGCTGGCATTCAAGTTTCAATTGCCGGATACGGGCGTGGAAGTCGATGCCCACGGACAGGTAGCGTGGGCGAATGCAAACGGACAAACGGGAGTGCATTTCCTGGATATTCCGGAGGCTGCGAAAGCGGAACTGAAGGCCTGGCTGCAAGCTGCGGCCGCAGCTGCCGGCTCGTGTGAAGACGAGACGGTACCACACTGCAAGCTCACCGACCTTAGTTTGGGTGGTTGCTACGTCCAAACTGAGGCACCTTTCCCGGAGCGCGCGTTAGTGGACCTGTGCCTGAGGGCCCAGGAACACGAAGTTCATACCGAAGGCATGGTGCGAGTGACTCATCCCGGACATGGCATGGGAGTCGAGTTCCCTTCTCGTACGCCGGAACAGCGTGCCCAAGTTGGCAACTTGATCGAGTTCCTGCGCAACTGTCCCGCCACGATGCTGGAGCTGATTATTTCTCCACGTGCCCTGGTGGCCGATCTCAAGCAGTTCGAGCCAGAGGACAAAAAAGCGGAAGAGGCTGGCGACGAGTGGGAGGATCCACTACTCGAGTTATTGCGCCGCGGGGCGGCATTGCAACAGGCCGAGTTCCTGGCGGAACTACAGCATCAGAGAAGTCCCGAAGAAACCTCGGTTTAGACTTTCTATTCCATTACTCCTCTCTAGTTAACGTCTGCATCCGGCGGGTGTCGTTTTCCGCCTTCTATCGCGCGATAACTCCATCGCCTCCTCTTTTCGTCGTTGCGTCGCCAGGTCTTGAACGATAGCCTCCCGTGGCAGGTCATGGCAGATGATCGTTCGGGTTAGAGATTTCGAGCGGGCAGGAAGGCTGGAAGATTCAGTGAAAGCGGGAGACTTCGGCAGGGGCGCGATTCGGAAGAATCGAGGAACCTGTACCCCGTCTTTGGCACCGGTCCCCCGAGTCTTCGTGGTCTGTTCCACCCCAATGCGAACACCTTAGCCGAAGAGCATTGCGCGATCATTTCAGTAATGTTAAATGTCCATTAAAGTAGACTGTGTTTTTCCGTTCGCGTGCGTTCGGGTTTCCGCCGCAAAGGAGCGAGTCTGGGACAAACCAGCAGGGCTGAATCTCCGTTGACAACACAAGGCGGCGCTGGGCTGCGGTGGGCTCCGTTGCTCGCGATTGCGACCGCGGCGTTTGCAGTGGAGATCCCGTTCTTCTTTTTAGGGACGCCGTCGGGCCATGACATGGAGTTTCACTTGTATTCGTGGCTGGAAGTTCTAGGGCAATGGAAGCACGGAATTCTCTATCCGCGCTGGGCAGAGCTGGCGCATTTCGGGTACGGCGAGCCGCGGTTCCTGTTTTATCCGCCAGCCTCATGGGCGCTGGGCGCCGCACTGAGTGCGGTTTTTCCGTGGACCGTTGCATCCTGCATTTACATATGGCTTGTGCTGGTGGCTGCTGGCACTGCGATGTTCGTTTTGGCGCGACGCTGGCTGCACCGCCGCGATGCAATGTTTGCGGCGGTGCTATATGCCGTCAATCCCTATCATCTGGTAATCGTTTACTGGCGCAGCGCGTTTGCGGAACTGCTGGCGAGTTGCCTGGTGCCGTTGTTGCTGTTGTTTGTGTTGAAGGCGGTGGACGCCGGAAAAGAGAATTGGAAGCAGGCGGTTGTGCCTCTGGCTCTGGTGCTTGCTGCCGCGTGGCTGACAAATGCTCCGGCGGCGGTGATGATTCATTATTCGCTGGCGCTGCTGTTGGTGTTCTTTGCCTGGCGACAGAGATCTGCCCGGTTGCTCATCGTGGGAGCAGGGGCGGTAGTGCTGGGTGCTTGCCTCGCGGCGTTCTATCTTTTACCGGCGATTTACGAGCAGCGGTGGATCGATATTGCGCAGGCCGTGTCGCAAGGATCGCGGCCGGGGGATAACTTCCTATTCGTCCATACCAGCGACGCGGATCATGACGCGTTCAACCGGATTGTTACCTGGCTAGCAGTCTGGGAGATCGCCGTCGTTTGTGCGGCGGCATGGGCAGCGCGGCAGTGGCGGGAGACTCGGCGCGGTCTTTGGGATGCGCTGCTGGCATGGGCGATCCCGTGCAGCTTGCTGATGTTTCCAATTACGAGCGTGCTGTGGAGAGTCTTGCCGAAGTTGCAGTTCATGCAGTTTCCGTGGCGCTGGCTGCTCTGCCTGAGCATGATCTTTACAGTTTTCGTTACGATTTCTGTCACTTCGGAGATTCGGCGCCGGTGGTGGCGGGCGGCGGTTTGTACGGTTTCAATTCTCGTCATTGTGATGGCGTGGCGTCACGCACAGGCTCCCTGGTGGGACAAGGCCGATGATCTGCGTGAGATGCAGGACAACATGGTGACCGGCGTGGGCTACGAAGGCGTGGAGGAATATACGCCGGTGGGCGCGGATCCTGCATCGGTCGACAAAGACGCGCGGCAATGTAACCGTGGCTGGGGCGGCGCATGCTGCGATTCGGGTACAACGATGGGACGCGGAGTCGCGGAGTTTTACCGCGGAGATGTCGGCGGCGGATCAACTGGCGGTGAAGTTGTTCCGGTATCCGGCGTGGCGGGTGGAAGTGAATGGGAGCGTGGTGGAGACGGCTGCGCGCGCGGAGACGGGTCAGATGCTGGTTCCGGTTTCCGCGGGGATGAATCGGGTAGAAATTCAGTTTATGCGGACTTGGGATCGGGCGGTGGGGGGATGGATTTCGATATTCACGCTCACCGTTGTCGCCGGTTGGAGTTTGCGGAAGCGCCGCGGAAGCAACTAGCGTGAGGTAGTCGCTCTTCCGAGGCAACGAGCCTCAGAGGCCGAAGCACTGAGGGAAGTAGAGAAAGGCTTATCGCAGCACTAAGAGTGCTGCGCCACTCAAAGGCACTTGCAGATGCGGCGAATTCTGATTGCTACTTCGAATCCGGGCAAGGTGCGCGATTTTGCGGGAGCGGCCGGGCCGCATGGGATCGAGATCGGCAGCATCCCGGGCTTCGCTTCCCTGCCCGCGGTGGTTGAGGACGGGCTTACGTTCGAGGAGAACGCATGTAAGAAGGCGGAAGAATATAGCCGGCATGCGTCGGGCGAGATTGTTGTTGCTGACGACTCAGGTCTGGAGGTCGATGCGTTGAATGGGGCTCCGGGCGTGCATTCGGCGCGGTACGCCGCCGATCAGCCGCACTTGGCCGATGAAAATACGGATGACGAAGCGAACAATGCGCGCGTGCTGCGGGAGTTGAGGAAGGTTCCGGCGGAGAAGCGGACGGGGCGATTCGTTTGCGTGCTGGCGGCGGCACGGGACGGAAAAACGCTCGCGACATTTCGCGGCACGGCCGAGGGAGTAGTTCTTGATTCTCCCCGTGGAACGGGCGGGTTCGGATATGATCCGCTGTTTTATTTTCCGCCGATACAGAATACGTTTGCGGAACTGAGCGCCGAGGAGAAGGCCGTGCACAGCCATCGCGGCGCGGCCTTCCGGCAACTCCTGTCGTGGTATTCCGAGGAATTCCCTGCCGAAGTGAAAGCCAGCCTGTGACGGCCGAGTTGCGTTCGCCCTCTGCACTGATCTTCGACATGGACGGCGTGCTGGTTGACTCCGAACCGCTGCACAAGCGCGCGAAAGAGCTGGCATTCCAGCGATTCGGGATCGTCGTGCCGGAATCGGTATACGACAGTCAGAAGGGGCGCCCCGATGAGATCGTGCTGCCGGAAATTCTCCGCGAGAGACGCAGCATGGAAAACCTGGCTGAGATAGCTCGGCTGAAGCAGGAGTTCTACGAAGGCCTTGAGCATGAATTGCGGGCGGTTCTGGGAGCCGTCGATTTTGTGGTTTGGGCGAAGGCGCGCTATCGGATTGCGCTGGCGACGTCGGCCACACCACGGAACCGCAGTGCTTCATTGGAGAGGATCGGAATCAGTGATCACTTCGACGTGATTGTGGATCACGGACGGTCGGCGCGTCCGAAACCCGATCCGGAAGTGTTTCTGATGGCGATGCGAGACTTGGGAGTGGGTGCCGGGGATTGCTGGGTCATTGAGGATTCGTTGAATGGGATTGCTGCGGCGAAGGCTGCAGGGTGTGTCGCGGTTGGGATTACAACCACGTTTGATGCCGCCAAGCTTGCGGCCGCCGGAGCGGATGTGGTCGTCGAGTCGTTCGCGGAGGTGCGGCAGCTGCTGGAATCCCCGTGAGACAAGAAACATCAACCACAAAGGGCACGAAGTATCACGAAGGACTTCGGTTCCTCGGCATTTCCTTCGTACGACTGCCTATGCCGTCTTGCTGAAGCTCGTCGAGTCTTGCGGATTTCGTCAACGACCCTTCCTTGACTTCACTTCTTACGGCACCGGATAATACAAAGTTCTTTTCTCATACGGGAACAAACAAGGTTGGACAAACCAGGTTCAGCAAACCAGCTGTACTGATAAGGAGCGATTCGTGGCGTCAGCCAGTTCTACGGCTCCCGGCGTAACTAAGACGATCGCGCATGGTGTGGCTCCGTTGCGCGCCGGTCAGGGATCTTCGTTCGTGTTGCGCCGGCTGCATTCCCTCTCGGGGATCGTTCCGGTGGGCGCATTCCTGTTCGAACATATTCTGATTTCGAACTCGACAGCCATCACCGGGCCGGACGCTTATGCCCGCCAGGTAAGCTTCTTGGCGAACCTGCCACTCGTATTTTTCCTGGAACTGTTCGGGATCTGGCTGCCGATTCTGTTTCACGCGCTTTACGGCTTCTACATCTGGTACCGCGGAGATGGGAATACGGTTGCGTATCCCTGGAGCGGGAACTGGATGTACACGGCGCAGCGCTGGACGGGCGGAATCGCGTTCGTCTACATCCTGTGGCATACGTACACGATGCGGTTTACCGGAGTCGATCTGCACGATAATCCGATGGCGTCGTTCGGCAAGGTGCAGGCTGAGGTAATGCATACCGGGTGGTTCCTGTTCTACGTGGCGGGGCTGGTGGCGGCTTCATGGCATTTCGCTTACGGCATCTGGCTGTTCTCGGCGAAGTGGGGGATCGTGTCGGGGGACAAGGCGCAGAAGAGGTTATTGCGCATGTGCCTGGCGCTGTTCCTGGTGCTGTGCGCGGCGGGCTTTGCGAGTCTGTATTCGTTCCGCTCGCGGCCTCTGCAGGATAGCGCGACGAGCGGACGGATCACCGTAACGGTAACAGACCATCCCGCAGCGGTTGACGGAAGGCCGGTGAAATAAGATGGCGACTCCCAAAATCATTGTGGTAGGCGGCGGGCTCGCCGGGCTGTCGGCAGTAATCAAGATCGCAGAGATGGGCGCTAATGTCGACCTGTTCTCGATCGTTCCGGTGAAGCGGTCACATTCGGTGTGCGCGCAGGGCGGAATCAACGCGGCGAAGAACCTGAAGGGCGAAGGCGACTCGACGTGGAATCATTTTGACGACACGATCTACGGCGGCGACTTCCTGGCCAACCAGCCGCCGGTGAAGGACATGTGCGAGGCCGCGCCGGGAATCATCGATCTGCTCGACCGTATGGGCGTCCCGTTCAATCGAACGCCAGAGGGACTGCTCGATTTCCGCAGGTTTGGCGGGACATTATTCAACCGCACGGCATTCGCCGGCGCGACGACGGGGCAGCAGCTCTTGTATGCGCTCGATGAGCAGGTGCGGCGGTACGAGTCCGAGGGCAAGGTGAAGAAGTTCGAGCACTGGGAATTTCTTTCGGCGGTTCTCGATGGAAACCGGGTGTGCCGTGGCATTTGCGCCATGGACCTGCGGTCGATGGAAGTGCGGACGTTCCAGGCGGACGCGATCATCATCTGCACCGGCGGCAATGGCGCGATCTTTGGCAAGTCGACAAATTCCGTGGTGTGCACGGGATCGTCGCAGTCAGCGCTGTACCAGCAAGGATGCTACTACGCGAACGGCGAGTTCATACAGGTGCACCCGACGTGCATTCCGGGCGAAGACAAGTTGCGGTTGATGTCGGAGTCGGCGCGCGGTGAAGGCGGGCGTGTCTGGGTGCCGAAGAAGGCGGGGGACAATCGCGATCCGAAATCGATTCCGCAGAGCGAGCGCTGGTACTTTCTGGAAGAGTGGTATCCGAAGTACGGGAACCTGGTGCCGCGCGACGTGGCGACCCGGGCGATCTTCAAGGTGGTGTACGAGTACAACCTGGGGATTGACGGCAAGCCGATGGTCTATCTCGACCTGACGCACATCGATCGCAAGATTCTCGACCGCAAGCTGGAAGGAATTCTCGAGATCTACGAGAAGTTTGTCGGTGACGACCCGCGCGACACGCCGATGAAGATTTTCCCTGGGATGCATTACACGATGGGCGGTCTGTGGGTCGACTTCAAGCAGGCGACTAACATTCCCGGAATTTTCGCGGCGGGGGAGTGCGAATATCAGTATCACGGGGCCAACCGACTGGGCGCGAATTCGTTGATGTCGTGCATCTACGGCGGCGGAATCGCCGGGCCGAATGCGGTGAAGTATGCGCGCGGACTGCAGGCCGTGTCGGACGGGGATGGATGCTTCGCGGCCGAGCAGAAGCGGCAGGAGGACATCAATTCGCACCTGATGAAGGCGGATGGTGCGGAGAATCCGTTCAAGTTGTGGCGCGAGATGGGCGAGTTGATGACCAAGGATTGTACGGTCATTCGCTACAACAAGAATTTAAAGCAGACCGATGCCACGCTGGTGGAGATGCTGGAGCGCTTCGGCAAGATCAACCTGAGCGACCGGACGCAATGGGCCAATACGACAGTGATGTTCGCGCGGCAGCTTTATAACATGCTGCAGTTGGCGCGCGTGATTGCGCAGGGCGCGGGCATGCGGGACGAGTCGCGCGGGGCGCATTACAAGCCAGACTTCCCCGAGCGCGACGACAAGAACTGGCTCAAGACGACGAAGGCGTATTTTGCGCCGGATGCGGATGAGCCGAGGTTTGAGTTCGAGCCGGTGGATACGTCGCTGATTCCGCCGCGGGCGAGGAAGTACTGACTTAACCGGGAAGGACACGAGTTCTACTCGTGCCGATTAAGCGCTCTTTGAAATTGAAATTTCGGCTTTAGCCGCTGCGGGCCAGAGGTCCAGCTTGAATCCCGGGTACGCGGAGGAGTAGCGGTACTCACGGGGATCGTCCACGAGTCTGCGTTCGACGGGATTTTGATGGATGTAGTTTTTGTGGTGGATGTAGTCCTGTTGATCGCGAATTCTGTGATCCGTAAAGCCGCGTTGCCAGATTTCGCGCTTGCGGCCGATGATGGCACCAAGGGCGTGCGAGTATCCGCCTTTGATGAGTTGGACGGCGTGCTCGAGCGTTACATTCGTTCGCCGGGGTGAACAGCAGATGAACGTGTTCGGGCATGAGAACGAAGGCATGGAGTTGGAATCGTCCTTCACGACGATAGCGGTAGAGAGTTTGCAGAAAGAGACGGACGTAGTCCTCAACGACGAACAATCTTCGGCGCTGCCAGGTTGAGAAAGTTATGAAGTACGTTCCGGGCGGGGAGATGAGTCGTCCAGGCTTCATGAGCAAACCTCAGCGGCTAAAGCCACGGTCTTTGCTTAGCTTAAATAGGCACGAGTGGAACTCGTGCCCTTCCCGGTGGTTTTTGTTGCGAAGAGTGCCGTTTCGGGAAAGAGTGCTTGGAAAGCTGCAGGTAAACGATTCTGCAAATGTTGGGATTGAACAGGCGACGAAGCGGGAAGGGCACGACTTATAGTCGTGCCATCACAGCGGTTATGATCGACGGGCTTTAGCCCCTGAGGGCAACCTGGGATGCGGCAGGCAGCAAGAGCAAACCTCAGCGGCTAAAGCCGCGGTCTTTGCTTAGCTTAAATAGGCACGAGTGAAACTCGTGCCCTTCCCGGTGGTTTTTGTTGAGGAGTTGTCATTTGGGAAAGGCTCAAACGACAAGACTTAATTTCCCGGAGGAAGTTTAAGGCTAAAAACTAATGGCTGATAAATCCGTCATCATCAAGATCAAGCGGCAGGCTACTCCTACTTCCAAGGCCTACTGGGAGGAGTTTGCAGTTCCCTACCGGCCGAACATGAACGTGATTTCGGCGTTGATGGACATTGCCGCCGAACCGTCGACTCGCGACGGGAAGGCGACCACGCCTGTCACCTACGACTCGAATTGCCTCGAGGAAGTGTGCGGGTCGTGCGCCATGCTGATTAACGGCAAGGCGCGCATGGCTTGCTCGGCGCTGATTGACAATCTGGAACGGCCGATCCGGCTGGAACCGTTTTCCAAGTTCCCGATCGTTCGCGATCTGGCGGTCGACCGCAGCGTGATTTTTGAGAATCTGAAGGCGGTGAAGGCATGGGTGCCGATCGATGGGACTTACGATCTGGGCGCCGGGCCTCGCATGTCGGCCGAGGAGCAGGAAGCTGCGTATCCTCTCTCGCGGTGTATTTCCTGTTGCTGCTGCATGGAAGCGTGTCCACAATTTAACGAAGATACAGGCTTCGTAGGCGCGGCTACCATCTCGCAGGTGAGGCTTTTCAATACGCATCCCACGGGCAAAGCCTTAGAGCGGGATCGGTTGATGGCCCTGATGGGCGACGGCGGCATACAGGAATGCGGCTATGCCCAGAACTGCCTCGAGGTCTGTCCCAAGGATATTCCACTGACCAAGTCCATCTCCGAGGTGGGCGGGCAAGTCATGAAACAGGCCCTGGGCGACCTGTTGCGGCGCTGATTTTTGTCAGGACTGTCCGAGATTTGTCACTATTAACTGGGAAGCATCCAACCGGACTCTTCCCGGCGCCATCCAAATCGGGCCAAGTCGTGGGCAGCTAGATACATAGCGGACCCCTCGCAGGCGCTGAACAATGGCCCATCATTTGCCGATAGAACGGTTGAGCATCTTCCGTCGTGGAAGTGCAGTAACCACTGGGAGAGCTGCTTTGGGTACGTAAGTAATGGTCTGGCAGCAGTCTTGGGTTGGGCCGCTTGACACGATGGCTTAGAATAGCCGCTACTCACACAGCATTGGTTCGTGAGGGCGACACTGGCGGGCCGATGCCTGCCCTAAACGGGAAGACTTGAGACACTTCGTCAGGTTCCAATTCGCGGCGGTTGTCCTTCTGCTGGTATGCGGAGGGATGTCGGGCAGCGCATTTGCCGTGCGCCGCGCGAACACGCACCACAAGCACTTCCGGTGGCTGCGCTGGAATCCGATGTTCCGGCCTTCGCACGAGTCGCTGCTGATTCAGAACGCTGAGATCAACCGGCTTGACCTGCCCCGCATTCAGAACGATACCGAACTCGAAGCTTTGAAAGCAGACGGCTCCCTGCTGGAGATTCGCTCGGGAGAAACCCTGCGCTTTGATCCGCGGCTCGATCCTTCGCGGCGGTATTGCCGTCCGTGGACGCTGAATTTTGTCGACGATCTGAGCCAGGCCTACTACAACCGGTTTCACGACCAGATTCAGGTGAACTCGGCGGTGCGCACGGTCAAAGTTCAGAAGAAGCTGCGGCGGCACAACCGCAATGCGGCTCCGGCAGACGGGGATACAGCGTCTTCGCATCTCGCGGGCGTGACGGTCGATTTGCAGCGCCGGGGTATGAGCAAAGAGCAGATTCGCTGGACCGAGCATTACCTGTTCTACATGAAGGCCTTGGGCCTGGTGGAACCGGAAGAAGAGCGGCACCAGTGGGTGTTCCACATCATGGTAAGCGGTTTGTACTCCGATTGGCGTGAGACGCAGGACATTATTCCGGTTGAGCGTCCGGAGACTGAGAAGCCGGAGACTCAGGTTGCTCTCGGCAGCGGAACGAAATAGGGCAAGTTTCAAAGCTTTACGTTTCAAGGTTTCAAAATCACCTTCCGAAGTAGTACCTTCCAGCCCTCATCCTTTACGATTCCTTTCTTATGATTGTGTTGATGGCTGGACTTCCTGGAACTGGGAAGAGCACGCTGGCGCGCGCACTGGCTGAGCGCATTTCGGGTCGGGTGCTCAGCAAGGACGAAATCCGGCACGCGATCTTTTTACCCGCCGAAATTGAATACTCTTCGCGTCAGGACGACTACTGCATGCAGGTCATGCTTCGGACTGCGGGATATTTGCTGGAGCGGGATCCGCGGCGAGTGATTTTTCTGGACGGGCGGCCGTTCTCACGCAGATATCAAATTGAAAACGTGATCGCCGCTGCCGATTCTCTACAGCAAGCGTGGAAGATTCTCGAGTGTGTGTGTTCCGAGGAGACGGCGCGGCGAAGGCTCGCGGCGGATCTCGACGGCGGAGCGCACGTCGCGGGAAATCGAGACTTCCAGCTCTATCTCGAGGTAAAATTACGTTTCGAAGCGATCAGGTTCCCCAAGACCGTGATCGACACCGAACCCGCAATCGCGGACTGCACGGAAGAGGGCCTCAGGGCCCTGCGCTCATCGTCCTGAAACACTGATCCCGTATCTTCCGGGTTCCTGAAGATCCGGAACTGCCCGGAACAACGTATGGCCGGATTGACCACGGCCAAGACAAGCGCCGCGCGCCGACCCGAAAACGCGCGGCAACGTTTTTCCCCTACCAGATGAGCGTGACGATTCCCGTTTGCGCGATCGAATTTCCGTTGTGGATCAGAAACGCATCGGTAGTGTCGACCTGGAGATCCACCAAGTGGCTGTAATCCAGGTATAGGATGTGCGTTCCCTTGGTTCCGCTGAAACCTGAGGTGATGGCGGCAGCAGCCGGCGACTCAATCCCAGTCCATTCCAGGAAGCTGGACGGAACACGCAGCAGGCTAACGTGTCCCACTCCACGATAGCCCAAGGTTGTTTGGACGCCTTGAACCAGGACGGGTGCATTTGAGATCGGGGTGATTGCGGCAGAGCTTGCTCCGGCGGCAAGGTTGTAGGTGAAATACGTTTCATTCGGAGTAGTGATTGTCTGAGCGGCGTGAAGCGTGATGGCGAATGTGGTGAAAGCCACAATCGCAACCGCCAGCAACGTGCCGATGCGGGATAGAGCTGTTCTCGACATAGCATTGTCCTCTTTGAATCACTCTGAAAACGGAGTTCCAGGCAATGACGAGCGGCGCCTGGTTGGACGCCGCCATCTGGTTTTGGTTGAAGAGCCCTAGAGGCTCGGCGGATGAGAAACCTTGCCGGGTATCACCGCGGCCATGATCTTCCTTTGATAGCAACAGGCAAGTCCGACGGCGCTCCCGAGGATCAGGAGGCTGGCGGCGGCTTGCATTTTGCGTTCACGATCGACGATAGCGTCGGGGTGAATCGGCGCGGACGTCTCCGTAAGGGTTTGTGGCATGACGAAGGCGCGATGCTCGATCTTGAGGCGGGGCGCGAGGCTTTCGACTACCAAGCCCGCTCCGAACAACATCCACAGAAAGAGAGGCAAGATCTGTGATCGCCAACTGTTTGCCCGGGCGGAGACGGAGAAACGCGATTGCTTTCCGGGGGTCATTTCTTTACCTCGTTGGATAGTGTAAGAAGCCTGTCCACCGTTTCGCTGGCCTAGGAAAGAACCGGGGAGGATAGCAATAGGACTTGGTTCATCTTGCACGTTGGCTATACAATTTCTGACTTGCGCAACGACCGTATCTCAAAACCTATGACCGTCCTTCGCCGCTTTTCATGCTGTTATCTGGTCGCCTGCACCTTTTCGCTCGCCGCGGCCCAAACGCCGGGCAATGCGACCGCTACGCCCAATACGGTGGTCAGCGCTCGCGCGCAGAAGATCCACGACCAGGGCCTTGTCGTTGACACCCACGCCGACACGCCCCAGCGATTTCTGGACGAGGGGTTCGACATCGGGTCGACCGATCCGAACGACATTGGGCACATTAGCCTCGACAAGGCGCAGCGTGGAAACCTGGGAGCGGAATTCTTCTCCATTTGGGTGGACCCGGAGACGAATCAGGGGAATTTTGCGAAGCACACATTTGATTTGATCGATTCGGTGTATGAGCAGGCGGCGCGGCATCCGGACCGGATGATGATGGCGTATTCGCCCAATGACATTGACCGGGCCCATAAGGAGCACAAGTTGGCCGCACTCATGGGAATTGAGGGCGGGCACTCGATCGAAAACGACATTCATCTCCTACGCGATTACTACCGGCTCGGCGTACGGTACATGACCCTGTCGTGGTCCAACACGAACGAGTGGGCCGACTCCTCTGGGGATATTGATGATCCGAAGGTGACGCATCACAACGGGCTGACGGACTTCGGCAAGCAGGTTGTGCTGGAGATGAACCGGCTGGGCATGATGGTCGACATATCGCACGTGGCCGATAAGACCTTCTGGGATGCGATTGCGACGAGCAAGGCGCCGGTGATTGCATCGCATTCGTCGGCAAGGGCGCTGGTGGATGCACCGCGCAATATGACAGACGACATGCTGCGCGCCGTCGCCAAGAACGACGGGGTGGTGCAAGTCAATTTCTTCGAAGGCTTCATCGACGAGAACTTTCGCAAGGCCATGTTGGCCCAGCAGAAGGACCAGGCTGCCGCGATTCAGAAGTATATGGATCAACTGAAATCCGAGGGCAAGCCCGTGAACTACGTGGAATTGGACCGCATTGGGCGCGAGTGGCTGGCGAAGATTCCGCGGGCGCCGCTGAAATCGCTGATCGACCACATTGATCACATCGCGAAAGTTGCGGGTGTTGATCACGTGGGCTTGGGATCCGATTTTGACGGGGTCAGCGGGGCGACACCGCAGGGGATCGATTCGGCTGCGGATTTGCCGAAGATCACGCAGGCACTGCTCGATCGCGGCTATAGCGCGCAGGACACCCAGAAGATTCTGGGCGGGAACTTGATGCGGGTGTTTCGGGAAGTCGAGGGCGTGAGCCACGATATGCAAGCGGCGTGGGCCGTAAAGTAGGGGCGCTCCGAGACCGGTCGGGGGATATGTTCAGATTGAGATCCTTCGCCACGCCTGAAAGACGGCTTCGCTCAGGATGACAGGGCCATGGAAGATGAACGGCACTCAGTTGTCGCTCCCTGAGGAAACATCGGTTGCGGCTGTCGTACAATGCAACGTTGCGCGCATTCCCGCAACACCTTCACTTCGCAAGGAGCTTTGATGCGTAAGACATTCGCGATATTAGTGACGACGATCATGGCGGCGTCGGCCGCATGGGGACAGGCTGCTTCGGCCGCCCAGAGTGCGCCTGCGGCCAAGACTGGGGCGGCGGCAAAACCGAGTGGGACCGCGGCCACGAATGCGGCGACCAAGCCGACGGCCATCATCAATACAACGGCGGGCAAGATGACCTGCACGCTATTTCCCGACAAGGCCCCGATCGGAGTGGCCAATTTCATTGGGCTGGCGAGCGGGACGAAGGACTGGAAGAACCCGGTTAGTGGCGCGACGAAGCACGGAGTGCCGCTATATGACGGCCTCATTTTTCATCGGGTCATCCCTGGATTCATGATTCAAGGCGGCGATCCAGCGGGCACTGGCTCCGGCGCCGATCCGGTGAAGCCGTTCAAGAACGAAGTTTCGCCTGACCTGCTGTTTGACAAACCCGGTCGCCTGGCTTATGCCAATGCTGGTCCGGACACCAACAGTTCGCAGTTTTTCATCACGGAAGTAGCTTTCACCGGGCAACAGGGTCAGATGCTCAACGGACACTATACGATTTTCGGGCAATGCGATGATGATTCCGTCGCGCTAGTGAAGCAGATCGCGGCTATGAACCGGGATTCGAATGATCGGCCCTATCGTCCGATCAAGATCATCCACATCACGATTGTGCGCGGTACAGGGACGGCTCCGAAACCGGGGGCGGGTACTACAGTGAAGAAACCTGCCGCGGCACCTACTTCAAAGGCACCGGCGACACCCAATTAGCAGTTGTGGCGCTATTGAGTGCGAGGGCGAGACGCCTTCGCGACAGCCGGCGGGACGCCGGCGCTACTTACTTGAAAGGAATCTTATGACTCGACAACCTGGACTTTACGCCACGTTTGAAACCTCGGAAGGAACGATCGTCTGCCGTCTGTTTGAAAAAGACGCTCCCAAGACGGTGGCCAACTTTGTGGAGCTTGCCGAAGGCAAGCGCGAATGGACGCATCCTTCAACGCGGAAGAAGTCGAAAGACCGGCTGTATGACGGAACGATTTTTCACCGTGTGATTCCCGACTTCATGATTCAGGGCGGCGATCCGCAGGGGACGGGCATGGGCGGGCCCGGTTATCAGTTCGAGGACGAAACCAAGGGATCGCCGCACAAGTTTGACAAGCCGGGCAAGCTGGCTATGGCGAATGCGGGGCCGAACACGAATGGATCGCAGTTTTTCATTACTACTGTGCCGACTACGTGGCTCACCGGAAAGCACACAATTTTTGGCGAGGTAGTGGAAGGGCAAGACATCGCGGACAAGATTACCGGAGTGCCCCAAAATCGCCAGAATAAGCCGAACAAGGATGTGGTGTTGAAGAAGGTGACGATCGAGAAGGTATGATCAGGTCGGGCTCGGCCGTTTCATTCACTTGCCCCCACCCGCGCACGTAGAATTCCCGTCTTGTAATCGGGCAAACATGATTGGGCAGACTATCTCTCATTACCGCCTCGTCGAGAAGTTGGGCGGCGGGGGCATGGGCGTTGTTTATAAGGCGGAGGACCTCAAACTCCGCCGTTTTGTTGCGCTGAAATTCCTGCCCGACGATGTCGCCAAAGATCCGCAGGCTCTGGCCCGCTTCCAACGCGAGGCCCAGGCCGCTTCCGCTCTGAATCATCCCAACATCTGCACCATTTACGAGATTGATGAGCATGAAGGCCAGGCGTTTATCGCCATGGAGTTTCTCGATGGCCTGACGCTCAAACACGCCATCGGCTCGCATCCTCTGGAGAATGACAAGCTTGTTCCCCTGGCGATTGAGATCGCGGATGCCCTCGATGCGGCGCACACGGAGGGCATTGTTCACCGCGATATTAAGCCTGCGAACATCTTCGTCACCAAGCGGGGCCATGCCAAGATTCTCGATTTCGGTCTGGCAAAGGTCGCGGCGGGCCGCGGAGCGCAGAGGACCCTCGCCGATAACGCGCAGACGCTGGACGAAGCGCACCTGACCAGCCCGGGCACGATGTTGGGCACCGTCGCCTACATGTCTCCGGAGCAGGTGCGCGGGCGGGAACTGGATGCGCGCAGCGATCTCTTCTCCTTTGGCGCTGTGTTGTATGAAATGGCGACGGGCGATGTTCCCTTCCACGGCGAAAGCTCGGCCGTGATTTGTGAAGCGATCATGAACCGTGCGCCGGTACCTGCGGTGAGGCTCAATCATGAAGTGCCGACAAGGCTGGAAGACATTATCAACAAGGCACTGGAGAAGGATGTCAATCTGCGCTACCAGCATGCCTCAGAAATGCGGAGCGATCTGCAGCGGCTGAAGCGGGATACGGAATCGGGACGGAGCCAGTTGTCGCAGGCAGCGGTCAATGCCGGGAGTGGCACGGGCCCCGCAAGTTCTGGGCAGCGAAGTGCGGTGGCAGCAAGTGCGGCGACTGTGGCAGCCACGAAGATATCTTATGGAAAGATTGCGGCGGGGATGGCTGCGGTCGCGCTCGTGATCATGGCCGTCTTTTATGGGTACTGGCAGTCACGGCGGCCGGCGAAGCCGGTTTCGAGTTCCTCGAACCCGCGCACGGTGGCTGTGCTTCCGCTGCAGAACATGGGTGCGGATAAGGATCTGGATTTTCTCCGGCTCGGCCTGGCCGACGAGATTGCGACCTCGCTGAGCTATGTGCGGTCGCTGACGATTCGTCCGTTTGCGACGACCAGCAAGTACGATTCTCCGACGCTCGATGTGCAGGAAGCGGGCCACGCGATGCACGTGACGGACGTGGTGACCGGGCACTTTCTGAAGGAAGGTTCGCAGCTGCAGATCACGCTGGAAGCCATCGATGTGGAGAACAATCGCACCGAGTGGCGCGATACGATGACGGTGGCCGCGCCCGACATGATTGCCATGCGAGGAGAAATCACGGCGAAGGTGCGGCAGGGCCTGGTTCCGGCGTTGGGCGCGGGGTCAACTTCCACGGAAGCGGCGACACGTCCAAAGAATGAGGAGGCTTACGATCTGTATCTGCGCAGCATCGCGATACCACATGATCCTGCGCCGAATAAGGATGCGATTGCGATGCTGGAGCGGGCAGTGGGACTGGACGCCTCGTATGCGCCAGCCTGGAATGCCCTAGGACGGCGCTACCATTACGATTCGGCTTATGGCAATGGCGGGGCTCCGGCTTTTCAGCGCGCGAACGCAGCGTTTGAACGAGCCCTGGCACTCGATCCGAACTTCATCGAACCGGCAGGAGAGCTGACGGGGGCCGAGGTGGAACGAGGACAGGTCGTGAAGGCATACCAGGATGCGAAAGCGCTGGTGGATCGCCATCCGGACAAGGCGAGCGCCCACTTTGCTCTGTCGTACGTGCTTCGCTATGGCGGAGCGATCGACGAATCCGCCCACGAGTGTGACACCGCACTGGCGCTGGATCCGGGGAATTATGCGTTTCGCTCGTGTGTGTTCACGTTCGAACAACTGGGTAACTACGCGCGCGCAGCAGAGTTTCTCCAACTGGATTCGGGGTCTGCTTGGGCGGCGAGCAACATGATCCGGCTGTACATTCGTGATGGGAACCTAGCGCAAGCGCGGAATCTTGCGGAAAGGTTTCACGATGCGCAGTGGGGACCGGTGATGCTGGCGTGCGTCGACCATCCAGGTTCCGAGAACGCAGCGAAACTTGCGCAGCAAGAAGCGGCCGGAGTTTTTGCCGATCCTGATCCCGAAGTGCATTACGTCGTAGCGAGCGACATTCTCTTTTGCGGACAGAAGGAACTCGCGCTGCGGATGATCAAGAGTTCGATCGATGGGCACTTCTGTCCCTATGAAGGTTTGCGGAACGACTCCATCTGGGAGAAGTTGAGAGCCGAGCCGGAGTTCAGCAACCTGCTCGCTGGGGCTAAGAAGTGTCAGGAGGATTTTCTGGCGCAGAGAACGCAGGGGGCGAGATGATTGGGAGAGCCCAGCTGGATTGCGGCCTTAAGGAAACCCAGAGAATTCCCCCCAGGGTTCTTACAGGTACACACGAGCACGAGGTCCTTCGACTGCGTTGGCGCCGGCTGTGCCGGCGCCAACTCCGCTCAGGATGACAGTTTCGGAGCGAACGACCGCCAGGAATCTACACTCCGATTACTGCGCACAACTCCTTCACTGCTGCGGCGCTCTTGTCTAGCCCTGCTTTTTCCTGGGGGGTCAGTTTGATCTCGATGATCTGCTCGATTCCCTTCTCGCCCAGTTTCACGGGCACGCCGACGTAGAGGCCGCTGATGCCGTATTCACCTTGCAGGAAGGCGGCGCAGGGGAGGATTTTCTTTTTGTCCTTGAGGATAGCCTCGACCATCTCCGTGGCGGCTGCGGAGGGGGCGTAGTACGCGGAGCCGGTCTTGAGATGTTTGACGATTTCGGCGCCGCCGTCGCGAGTGCGCTGGACTAGAGCTTCGAGTCTGGTCTTTTCGATCAATTCGGTGATGGGAATTCCCGCGACCGTGGAATAACGCGGCAGAGGAACCATGGTGTCGCCATGGCCACCGAGGACGAATGCGGTGACGTTTTCCACGCTGACTTTCAGTTCGTCGGCGATGAAGGCGCGGAAGCGGGCGGAGTCGAGCACACCGGCCATACCGATCACGCGTTCGCGGGGGAATCCGCTGAGCTTGTAGGCGGCTTGCGCCATTGCGTCGAGAGGGTTGGAGACGATGATCAGGATGCAGTTCGGCGAATTTTTAACCACTTCGCCGACAACCGCTTTCATGATGTTGTAATTCGTGTTGAGGAGATCGTCGCGGCTCATTCCGGGCTTGCGTGGAATGCCGGCGGTAATGACAACGATGTCGGAGTTTGCGGTGTCTTTGTAGTCGTTGGTGCCGCTGACATAAGAGTCGCGCTTCTCAATCGGCATGGCTTCGAGCAGGTCGAGACCCTTGCCCTGCGGGACGCCTTCGACGATGTCGATGAGTACGACGTCGGCGAGTTCCTTGGAGGCGATCCAGTGGGCGGCCGTTGCGCCTACATTGCCTGAGCCTACGATGGTTACTTTCTTTCGCATGATTTCCTCGTTCAGAAAAGAATCAACATCCTCACCACAGAGGACACGGAGGACACAGAGAAAATCAAAAAACATCCTCTGTGGATTAAAGGTCTATCTTGTTCCCGCTAACACGCCCGCGTCCATATTTTCGATCATGGCTGCTGCGAATTCGCTGGTTTTCACTTTTGTGGAGCCAGGCATCAGGCGTTCGAAGTCGTAGGTGACCTTCTTCTGCTCGATGGTGCGCTCCATACTCTGTTCGATCAGGTCAGCGGCTTCGTTCCAGCCGAGGTGGCGGAACATCATGACACCCGACAGGATCACCGAACCGGGATTGATGACATCCTTGTCGGCATATTTCGGCGCGGTGCCATGCGTGGCTTCGAAGATGGCGTAGCCGTCGCCGATGTTGGCGCCGGGAGCGATTCCGAGGCCGCCTACCTGGGCTGCAGCGGCGTCGGAAATGTAGTCTCCGTTGAGGTTTGGCGTGGCGAGCACGGAGTATTCTTCGGGCCGGGTCACGATCTGCTGGAAGATCGAGTCGGCGATGCGATCGTTGATCATGATCTTCTTCTTCCACACGCCGTTGCCGTGCGTGCTGTAGATCGCGTCGAGGACCCCCTTCACTTCCTTTTCGACGGCCTGGCGGAAGGCCGGAGGGGCGAATTCCATGCCGGGCTCGATCAGATCGGCATTTTCAGCGACGCTCAGGTTCGGGTTCGAATCTTTGTTGCCGAGGATCCAGCTCTCGCGTTCGGTCACGACTTTGTCGCGGAAGTCTTCGATGGCAACTTCATATCCCCACTTGCGGAATGCGCCCTCGGTAAATTTTTGGATGTTGCCTTTGTGCACGAGCGTGACGCTTTTGAGGCCATTCTCCATCGCGTGGAGGATGGCCATGCGCACCAGTCGCTTGGTTCCGGTAACGGAGATGGGCTTGATACCAATGCCGGAGTCGAGGCGAATCTGCTTCTTGCCGCCCTTCAGCATGTCTTTGTTGAGGAACTCGATCAGGCGGGCGCAGTCGGCAGTTCCCTGCTCCCACTCGACGCCGGCGTAAACGTCTTCTGTGTTCTCGCGGAAGATGACGACATCCATGCGCTCGGGGTGCTTCACGGGCGACGGTACACCCTTGTAGTACTTGACGGGGCGGACGCAGCAGTAGAGGTCGAGGATCTGGCGCAGAGCAACGTTCAGCGAGCGGATGCCGCCGCCCACGGGGGTAGTCAGCGGACCCTTGATGGCAACGCGAAATTCGCGGACAGCTTCCACCGAGTCATCGGGCAGCCAGGTATCGAACTTGGCTTTGGCTTTCTCTCCGGCGAAGACTTCGTACCAGGCCACGCGTCGCTTGCTCTTGTAGGCCTTCTCAACGGCGGCATTGAACACACGCAGAGAAGCTTTCCAAATGTCGCGACCGGTGCCGTCACCCTCGATGAAGGGCACGATCGGGTTATCGGGAACGTCATACTTGCCGTTCGCATATCCGATTTTCTTTCCGTCCGCCGGGACCGTTACACCGTTATAGGAGCCAGCCATGCACAACCTCCGCTATAAACGCTTCGCACCTTGATTTGGAAAACTTTCAATTATAAAGAACCAGCACGGAAACAACAGCCTATTCTTGCTTTCCTGTGCCATAATTCCCTACGAATTCTCTGGTTTGGCATTAAGCGAGGGGGCTTTATGACATCTCACGTTCGCTCTCTGCTGAGGCTGTCGACGTTCCTCATTCTTGCAGGTGCACTTTGCGGCGCCGCCTTTGCCGCGAATTCTGCGGACCGTACGCAGTTCGGTCACAACATCAGCATCGGACCGGGAGAAGAAGTCTCGGAAGTGACGTGTTTTGGATGTAGCGTGCGGGTACGCGGGCATGTATCCGGCGACGTAACGACTTTCGGCGGAAGCGTAGTGGTTGAAGATCAGGGCGAGATTGGCGGCGATACCACGACGTTTGCCGGCGATGTGCGGCTCGACAAGGAAGTTAAGGTTGGGGGAGATATCACCGTGTTCGGGGGACGTCTTCACCGCGATGCGGCAGCCACGGTGGGCGGCGACGTTACCAATTTCAGCGGGACGGGCTGGGTGTTTCTCGTCTTCGGACTGCCGCTTGTGATTCTGGGCGCGGTGCTCGCCTTGATCGTCTGGCTGGTGCGGCGTTTGATGCGCCCCGCGATGCCGGTCGCTGCGTAGAACCTAAAAGGCTGATCCTTCCACTAGCGCGGCGGGCAAGTATGCCCGCCGGACGGCCCGCGAGACGCCGGCGCAACGAACCGCTACCAGCGGCGGGTTCCAAAGGTCTTCCGAACGCCGACGGTCATGAAGCGCCCCCAAGGGCCGTTGGTGCCTAGATCAGCGGGCCCTAAGTAGGTGTCGCGGGCCCCCAGTCGATCGAACAGGAAGTGCTGGGTTACACGAAACTCGAATCCCTTGTTCATATAGATTCCGACTCCCCACGAATGCTCGATGCCGATAGCATCCGGAGACCATGTGTAAAGAGTTTTCGGAATCGTCTTACCAAACAGGAACGCTGGCGACCCGTAGACCATAAGACGACGCAGCGGTCCCCGGCCAAAAGGCCGAACTTCCAATGTCCCCCAGATCATGTAGCGCGCGAACAGGCTGCAGGGCGCGTTGACACCGCCATACTGGCCAGCGTTCCCACCGCACTGGTTAGGATCGATCTCGTTGTGCGGGGGCGCCAGGTCGACTTGAACCCAGGCCCATAACATGTCGCGCGGGAAGAACATGCGGTCGCCCGGCTGCGCGTTGTGCCACGTGCCCTGTGAGCTACTGGAGGGGGCAGTACTATCCTGGGAGCTCAGGGACGACGAGACTTGAGCCCCTGCGAACGACATCAGTATCGGAACTGCCAACAGCCACGCCCACCGTTTCATTTCGCCTCCGCGAGTTGTCCACGTTCTGATGGTAGAAGTACCGGATCGCAGGTCCGACCAGTTCGGACTGAAGCGGAGACCCGATGAAAGTCCGGTTGAATAGAGCGCCACATTGTAACCCGCAGGCTTAAACCCGCTGGTGCCGGTTGTGGTGCGATTCGTGAGTTTTGGCCCGAATTCTGGTTGGCAGCTGTGGGCCGCGGGACCCCCCAGAAGGGGTCTGGGGACTTCGACCGGAAGGCCGAAAGACAGGGGGCCTTCCAGAATCCATATCCCATACGGGATTTATTCCATTCATAGTACGTTCATGTTAGTGCAAATCGCTGTAAACCACGCCAAAACAGGGGTCTACGGGTTTGGTGGGAGGATTGCACTATACGGAAGTACAGCGAAACCAGGACCCCTATGCCTCAAGAGATTTCGGTGTCGTACCAGGCGATTAAAAGCAAAGTCTACCGGCTGATCGATTCCCTCGTTGTGGGTGAAAAGAGCGAGGCCGAGGTACAGGAGTCAGTGCGGCGCTGGTGGGCTCTGATCCATCCGGCCGACCGCCCCATCGCGCAGAAGTATCTGTTGCTCGTGCTGGGGCGATCCGCCTCTGCCTTGGACAACATGGGAGACGCTTTTCTCTCAGTCAGCAGCTGTGAGGTTGCGCGGCCGCAAATGACGGATGTCGCTCTTCCCAGCAAGCGCATGCGGATCATGGAGCGGATGGTTAAAGATAGCACGGTTCGAACCGCCGTCTAGCCGGATCCAAGAGCCCCACGCAAGACATAGAATTTACATTTCCTCGGTTGCGCTTAATATCCCCTCACCAGTATCTTCAATCGCATCCCTTCGGGAGAATCGTTCACATCGCAGAGTTCTGTATACAGGAGACAGGAATGAGATCGTCGTCCAAGGCGCCGTTTGCCTATATCACTTTCGGAGCATTACTCATCATGGCCACATCGCTTTTTGCAGGTTCCGGCGTCTACACGTTCACTCTCAACTCGATCGACGGCAAGCCGGCGCCCTTGGCGGACTACAAGGGCAAGGTCGTCCTGCTCGTGAATGTGGCCAGCCAGTGCGGCTACACCCCGCAATACACCGCTCTGGAAGCGATCTATGAGAAGTACAAAGATCAGGGATTCGTGATCCTAGGCTTCCCGGCCAATAACTTTGGCGCGCAGGAGCCGGGCACGAACGAAGAGATCAAAACTTTCTGTACTCGCAAGTACAGCGTCACGTTTCCCATGTACGCGAAGATTTCGGTGAAGGGTGCGGACCAGGCGCCGCTGTACGCTTATCTCACCAAAGAAACGGGTGCCGGCATCGCAGGCGATATCAAGTGGAATTTCACCAAATTCCTGATCGATCGTGACGGAAAGGTGGTGGAGCGATTCGAGCCCGCAGTCACTCCCGATTCAAAGGAAATGACGGCGGCCATCGAGAAACAGCTCAAGTAGAAGCCGGAATTTGCAAGACGGAGCGCAGCGTTTCTACCGCGCGTTCGCGGGATGCGACGGCGGGAGGATTCGCTGCGCTTTTTTATCTTCGAGATCCAGGCCAAACGACGGGTTCTGATAAGTTCCGGAAATACGCACGGGGAGAATTTCCCCCTTTTTCCGCTTCTTGAAGAACGGATCCATCATTTTCAGGAGCAGAGCCTTGGCGCCGTTGGTCGTGTTAGAAACCTTCGTTTCGACTTGCAGTTGGCCGCGCAGGTCGATCTTGTAATTCAGCAAGCTGTATGTTCCCTGCATACGGGCGGTTGCTCCCGGAACGCCGAAAGAAAGATCGGCAAAATTTGCGACGCCGTTGCTTAGCGTGACGTGCCCCGCGAGATCAGTCAGCACTGTCGCAGGATCAGCCGGATCTCTTTCGCCCTGGGCGCCGGCGCTAAGTTTGTTCACGCCCTCCTGAGTCGACGGCTGGGAGAATTCTCCGCCGCCGATTCCAAAGGTCCCCGCCACCTTTAATTTCTCCAGAAAAGGCCGCTTGCCCGAAGGAATTTCTGCTTTTGCCCTCAAGTTGACCGTACCCGACATGGGCGGTGGAGTTGCGTGGACGAAGAGTCCGATCATGTCTTCGAGGCGGCCGTTGGTGGCGCTGAGGTCGATCAAACCGGTTTTCCCTTTGCGGTTTGCAGATCCAGATATGCTGCCTGAGGCGAATACATGCGTCTTGCGGAAGCGAGCGTCCACGCGCTTCAGAAAGGTGTCGCCGTGGATCGCGTCAACATAAGCGCTGAATTCCGAGATTAATCGCACGGGATGGCCGCCCGACTTGACTTCAAAGTCGGGTGTATCGGTTGTGCCCGATATGTCGACGTGCCCAAGGGTTCCGCCGAACTTCCCATCCGAGGACAGTGTGCCTACGATTCCGCCATATACGCTCAAGTCCGCCTTCTCAAATTTGTAATCGCCGGTGATTGGTGTCTTCTCTGGTTCGTTCTCGTTCCAGACACCGAACTTGCCCGCTGCCGTTACCTCTCCGGGCGGTTCAGGGTTGTGTATTTTTACGCTGTAGCTGAGTGGGCCGCTCCATCCCACGTCGCGTAATAGAGCCTCGTGTACATCAAAACGCAGAGGGCGTTTGGCGGGTTCGCGGGAAGTGAATTCGATGGTCGCCCCGTTGGCAACAAGCTCGGTGACTGTGACTGGGGTAGAATTGGTATGAAAAGGCTCTCCGCTATCGAAAGGCGGGATCGTGATCCGCATTCCTTCCGCCGTCACGCGGCGAATGCGTTGGGCGAGAATGCCGAGATATTCGCCCTGGATAGTCAACTTTTCAATGGTGATGAGAGGCGTGGTGGCATTGGTGCCGTGCATGAATACCACCCCATCCAGCGTGCAGCCGGGATAAGGAAAATATGTGCTGTGAAAGCCGCGAATCTGAACGCGGCTGTCACCGGACTCTTCCAGGGCCTCGATCACAGACGCCTGCGTAAAGGGCCAAAACCGAATCGCTAGAACTGCCGCTACGCAGACGAGGGATGCCGTCAACACAAATGCGATCAGGGCCACTCGTCCCATTCGCGGCTTCCGCGGTGAGGATGACTTCTTCAGATTCGCTGGAGGGGCGGCGACAGGGGCGACCATGGGGTTTGGAGTCGAATCCGCCGAGTCCGGTTGCTTGTGATCTCAAATATCATAATACAGCGCAAACTCGTACGGATGCGGGCGCTGTCGGATGGCGTCGACTTCTTTCGAGCGCTTGTAGTCGACATAGGTGCGCAAAAGCTCTTCGGTAAATACATCGCCTTTCAAAAGAAAGGCGTGGTCCCGCTCCAGCGCGTCGAGCGCATCTTCGAGCGAACCAGGCATTGAGGGAATATTCGAGAGCTGTTCGGGATCGAGTTCATAGATGTCCTTGTCGAGCGGCTGGCCGGGGTCCATCTTGTTCTCAATGCCGTCGAGACCAGCCATTAGCATTGCCGCAAAGGCGAGGTAAGGATTGCAACTGGGGTCGGGAGGGCGGAACTCGACGCGCTTGGCCTTCGGAGCGGCGGAATACATCGGAATACGGCAGGCGGCCGAACGATTGCGGCGCGAGTAGGCCAGGTTCACCGGGGCCTCAAAGCCGGGCACGAGGCGCTTGTAGGAATTCGTGGTGGGGGCGATGATCGCGGAGAGCGCAGGGCCGTGCTTGATCAGGCCGCCGACATACCACAGCGCGAGCTGCGAAAGTCCGGCGTAGCCGTCGCCGGCAAACAGAGGGTTGCCAGCTTTCCAGAGCGACTGGTGAGTGTGCATGCCGCTTCCGTTGTCGCCAAAGATGGGCTTGGGCATGAACGTCACCGTCTTGCCCTGAAGGTTGGCGACGTTCTTCACAATGTATTTGTAGAGCAGCATCTTGTCGGCAGAGCGCACCAGGGAGTCAAATTTCAGGTCGATCTCGGTCTGCCCGCCTGAACCAACTTCGTGGTGGTGACATTCCACGTCGATGCCGCAGTTTTGCATGATCAGCATCATCTCGCTACGCAGATCTTGATAGTGATCCGTGGGCGGGACCGGGAAATAGCCTTCCCGGTAGCGCGGCCGGTAGCCAAGATTGTTCTCTTCCCTGCCCGAGTTCCAGCGGCCTTCTTCGGCGTCGATGAAGTAAAAGCCGTACTGCTCGCGCTGATCGAAGCGCACGTTGTCGAAGATAAAGAACTCAGCCTCGGCGCCGAAGTATGCGGCGTCGGCAATACCCGTCGAGGTCAGGTAGAGTTCCGCTTTGCGGGCGATGTAGCGGGGATCGCGGTCGTAACGCTGTTTGGTCACGGGATCGACTACGTCGCAGATCAGCACCAGCGTGGGCACTTCGGTGAAGGGATCCAGCAAATGAAACTGAGCGTCCGGCTTGAGCAGCATGTCGCTCTCGTGAATGCCGGCCCAGCCGCGAATCGACGAGCCATCAATGCCGAAACCCTCTTCGAACGAGGACTCCGTCAGTTGCGCGATGGGATAGGAAACGTGGTGCCAGAGCCCGGGAATATCGGTGAAACGGAGGTCGAGAATCTTCGCGTCATGCTGCCTGGCGAACTCGAGAACTTTCTTGGCATCAGCCATGCGAACTCCTTGCTGGAATGCAGTTCCCTGCTGAAGTAGCCGAACGGTTGCGGGGAGTCCTGCAATCGGGCAGGCTGCTACAATCGGTCGCGTTGTGCAGGACCGGGGAGAGTTTAAAGGCGGACGCGGACGCTGGCAATTCGATTGTTTTTATGGCGAGGATAACGTGACTTTATACTGGAGCTGTTAGGGATTTGACCACAGAGGGCACAGGGGACACGGAGGAAATTCCAGCGGCCTTCCGTGCCAGATCCTGTGGAGTCGGCCAGGTTCTCGCTGCTGACGATTGACAACTGATCTCAATGGATTTTGACCAGCTTGAAACGTTTCTCGAAGTGGCTCGGCACGCGTCGTTTTCGCGGGCGGCGGAGAAGCGTTTTCGAACCCAGCCGGCGATTTCGTCGCAGATTCGTGGAGTGGAGGAAGAGGTCGGTGCCAAGCTGTTCGACCGCTCCGGCGGCAAGGTTTCGCTGACGGCAGCCGGCAAGGCATTTCAGAAGTATGTCGAGGAAACCCTCGATGCCCGCAAGGCCATGCTGGTAGCCATCGCCGAGATGGAGCGCGTGCCGCGCGGCGAAATCATTGTGGGGGCAAATGAGGGCACGTGCCTCCACATCCTGCCCTATGTTTTTGCCGACTTTAAGAAGCAGTATCCCGACGTGTCGGTGAACATCAAGCGCGCCGACTATGGAAAGATTCTCGAATCGATAGTCGACAACTCCGTAGACTTCGGCGTCATCTCCCTTCCCGTGTCGGACACGAGGCTAACCGTCGTGCTAATCCATCGGGATGAACTGATTTTGATCGCGCCGCCGCAGCATCCCATGGGAAAAATGAAGGCTGCGACTATTGCCGACATCGCAAAGTTTCCGCTGGTGGTCCCGAAGGCGGGTCACACGCGGGACGCCATCGAGCAACTCTTCCACGAGCGACGGCTGAAGCCGAACTTCACAATGGAACTGGATTCCAGCGAACTTCTGAAACGATTTGTCGCCGCCGATGTGGGTGTGGGACTCATTGCGCGGTCCAATGTTGAGGAGGATGTTCGCGCCAAAGTGCTGGCGGCGATTCCCCTCGCCGACGCGCAAGTGCGTCGCGATCTGGCGCTGGTGTTTCGCAAAGACAAGGCGCTCAGCCGCGCCGCACTGGCCTTTATTGATATTGCGGTGAAGCACAAATCCACCGAAGAACTGGCGCACATCCCGAGCCGATGATGACGGCGATCCGCAAACTCCTTCTGCTCGTTGTGGTGGTTTCGGTGATGCTGTTCCTGCCGAGTGCCGGGCAAGGTTCGACTTCCCAAAAGCCGCTGGCGCAAATGCCTGCCTCTGCGCGACAGCTGATCGCTATCAAAGTCATCGGAAGCAAGCGCTTCCCCGAGGCTGCGGTCGCCGCGGCGACCGGCCTGCAGATGGGCGCCGTGGTCGACGACGACGATTTTAAGAAGGCGGCGCGGCGCTTGGGCGACATGGGAGTCTTCACCGAAATCGCTTATACCTTCAGCTACTCTTCGGCGGGCACTAAGCTCGAGCTTCACGTGGCGGATGCCGATAAGTTTCTGCCCGCTCGCTTCGAAGACTTCGTCTGGTTCTCGGATGCCGAACTTCTCAAACGCATCAAAGAGCATGCGCCGCTGTTTGATGGAGAGTTGCCGCTGTTCGGACGTCTGGCCGACGAGGTTTCCGATGTCCTGCAAGCGATGCTCGTGGAAAATGCAATCCCCGGTCACGTTGAATACGTGCGCACGGGCAAGCCGGATGGTCCCGTCGAATCGATCAACTACCACGTGAGCGATGTTCTCATTCAGGTGCGGCACATCGAATTTACTGGGGCAGGCGCTGGCGAGATTCCTGCATTGGAAGCAGCTGGAGAGAGGCTTCCTGAACATGAATATTCCCGCAGCCGGCTGAACCAGCTGGTTCAGCGGCAGTTGCTCCCGGTTTATTACTCCCGCGGATACCTGAAGGCGGAATTCGGCGAGCCGCAGCCCAAGGTTGTGAAACAGCCTGCGGCCGAAAACGAAGACGGACCGCGCAATCAAACGGTGGTCGACGTGAACTTCGCTGTCACTCCCGGCCAGCAATACAAGCTGAAGGCCCTCGAGTGGTCCGGAAACCACGAGTTCCCCACCGAGACGTTGCAGAAGATGGTCCGGGCTGAGCCGGGTCAGCCCGCGAATACAGTCCGTTTGGGCGACAACTTGAAAGTCATCCAAAAGCTGTACGGTTCGCGTGGCTTTATGGCCACGACGATCAAGCCTGACGCAGAATTCGACGATGCAACCGGGACAGTGGTCCTCCGCCTCGATGTGGAGGAAGGCGCGGTCTATCACATGGGCGAACTGGAGTTTCGCGGGCTGGACAACAGCCTGATGGCGAAACTCCGCGCCGCCTGGAAGCTTCGCGCCGGTGAAGTGTATGACGAATCCTACCTGAACGAGTATTTGCCCGCGGCGCAGAAGCTTCTGCCGGCGAACCTCGACTGGGAGGTTTCGCCGCATGTAACCGCCAACATCCGCGAGAAGACGGTGGACGTCGATTTGATCTATGCAGTGAAGGCGCCGAAGTAGGGGGCTGAACCTGGTTCCCGCCACGGGGCGAAGCTTGTTCGGTTTTTGGAACAAAACTCAAGCCTCGTTCAGAAAAGCCCCCGGGGAGGGTAGTCTTAGCCACCTTCCGCCGAGCGGGCAAGTTTTTTGCGACTTGAGGAGCGTTTGTGAAATCAGCGTGAATTGATACACTGGCCCGCAAGTCTGCGCGGCTCAAGCACGCGGGCTGTTTCGGCTTCGAAGGAGAATTGGGATGAAGGGTAGTTGGCAGCGTTTGACATTGACGGTGGCTTTGGCGGGATCAGCGAGTTTTTTCGGGAGCACTCCCGCATTGGCGGCGGGTAAGCAAACTCTTACCGGCGAAGTGGGCGACGCCATGTGCGGCGTCAAGCACATGGAAGGCCCGCCCGCGGAGTGCACGCGCACCTGTGTAGCGCACGGATCGAAGTACGCGCTGGTAGTGGGCGACAAGATTTACGTTCTGAACACTACTGACAAGGCGCTCTTGGCGGCGCTCGATCAGCAGGCCGGCAAGAAGGCCACTGTGACTGGCACTGTCGATGGCACGAACGTCGATGTAAGCACGGTCGTCGCGGCCAAGTAGTGGCGCTCGCGGTTTCAGTTCGCGGCCAGTCAGCAGAGAGCGAATTTGAGTGAGAGAAGGTTTTGCCCGGGCCCTCCCCCTACACAAATCCGGGCATGAGGCGGGGATGCGCGCCAGCGCTCCCCGCATTTTTTTCGCCTCAGCCCGGAAATTCATATTTCCTTTACATAGCATTGTGTTAGATTGTGCATTCTTGACACTCATTTTTATTCTCGGAGGATCACGGAATTGGGCAAAGATATGGTTCCGAAGCGGATTTTCTTTACCAAGGGCGTGGGGAAACACCGCGAGCGGCTGACTTCGTTCGAACTGGCATTGCGCGACGCCGGTATCGCCGCCCAGAACCTGGTACGTGTCTCGTCGATCTTTCCGCCCAACTGCAAGTTGCTCGCCCGCAAAGAAGGCGTGAAGTACCTCCATCCGGGAGAAGTCGTTTTTGCCGTGGTTGCCGAGAACACGACTCGTGAGCCGCACCGGTTGCTGGCTTCCTCGATTGGCGTTGCCATTCCCGCCGACCGGAACACTTACGGTTACCTCAGCGAGCACCACTCGTTTGGCGAGACCGAAGATGCCGCTGGCGAATACGCCGAGGAACTCGCCGCAGAAATGCTTGCCACCACCCTCAACGTGGAGTTCGACCCCGACCGATCTTGGGATGAGAAAAAGCAGATCTACCGCCTGTCGAACAAAATTGTCCGTACCGCGAACGTGACCCAGTCCGCCGTCGGCGACAAGCGCGCCCTGTGGACGACTGTCATCGCGTCGGCCGTGTTGATCTTCGACTAGCGCATCCAACCCTAACTCTCTGCACATTCCCCGTTTGACCCGGGAGAAGGCCTTTTTCCGCCTTCTGCAGAATGCGCTGCGTTGCGACTGTGCCGGAAAGCCTCTGGCAGGAAATACTCCGCTCCTGCTACGTCGTTAACCCATTGACACAATTGGAATTAAAGAATCGTGACAGCAAATAAAAGCATCTCATATGGGAGTAGAACTTTGGTAACTATCCCCGGTGTCGAATGTAACATTCCGTTAACAGCATTCGGTTATGATTGCAGTGGTAGGAAAGACACAGATTGAGGACCCGCAGTGGAGATTGAAACACTCAGGAAGAAGCAACAGGCTCTGATGGTGCAGTTGGTAGAGCGAAAGGTGCGTTCGCGCGCCAAGCAACTCTATGAAACTCGCGGCCAGGAGGAAGGCCAAGCCTTGCAGGATTGGTTTCAGGCAGAGTCAGAAATACTTGAAAATAATGTTGTTGCGCCGCTCTACCGACGGCTGCGGACAGGCAATCACGACGTACCGGAACCTGAGCCTGCCCATCCCGCGGTTTGCGAGTCCAACGCCTAATCCCCCACGTTAGTTACTCGTCCCCCCAAACAGCTTCTCGACCAAAGCCACCCTCAAACAAGACTGATCGCGAGAGCTCATTCTTCCGCTTTACTTCTTCGCAGCCGCCTTACCGCTCTTGCGAGAGCCCTTTTTAGCTTTCTCCAGACGCTCAATCACGGCAGCGACGATGATTGGCAGGCCAACGGTCGCGTCGACGAAAACCTCGCCAAATTTTCCGCCCTCCGATGGTGGCACGAACTTGCCCCACGAAATTGCCTCGCTATAAGGGCTGCCCGACAATCCGCCCCAGTAGACGGGCTCAGGGCAAATCCTGAGGCCGTAGTGATAGCGCTTCAGCGGCACATTCTCTCCCAGGCGACGGTGACGGAGTTCGCAGAAGGGGCCAAACTGCTGCGACCAGTTGCGCGGCACGCCGCCGCCAATCGTGAATATGCCGAGTTTCTTCTGACGCAGTAGAGTCGCCGCAAAGTGCTCGAGATCTTCAAAGGGATCGAACCGGATTTTGTGTCTTCCGGTCGATTCGCGCAGCCGGTTGTTCAGAGCCGTATCCAGGCCCAGTTCCGAGTCTGTGAATGCCGGCACAAATACGGGGACACCCTGTTCGTAGGCTGACTTGAGAATTCCGCGCTGGTTCTGATCGCGCTTCGCCAAATAAGCGCCGATGGCGTGGTTCAGCTTGTAGGAGCACATGACTTCGTTGTGATCCCAGGCTTCAAGCACCGCGGCCATGACTTCTTCGACGTCGTCGAGGTTCTGCTCCGGCTCAAGGGTGTCGTATACGCGGTTGTAGCCTTGCTCGTAAAGTTCCTCGTCGGACACATCGGGATTGGCGCGAAAGTGCGCGCGGCCCGTGGCCTCCACGAGTCCGTGAGCCATGAGGGCGCCAGTCGACACGATCGCATTCACAATTCCGCGGTCGATCAACTCGGTGACGATCAGACCCTGCTTGGCGACGGTCATGGCACCGGCCAGGGTCATGACGATGAAGGCATCTTCGTCAAGCGCCATGGCTTCGAGAACGTCGGCGGCTTCACCGAGCTGCCGTCCTGTGAAAGCGGTCTTGGACATGGCGCGCACCAAGCCGTCGATCGAATGGACTTTCCCGAGGTCGAGCGGCTCGAGCGGAATCAAACGGTCTTCCATGGGATTGTGCAAATGGCGGTCCTTGCCCTCGCCAGCAGCCACATGTCCCTGAGCCTGATGGGAATGGTCCTTCGAATTGCCGTGATTGCCCTGTTTCACCGCGAACCTCCATGCTGATTGCAAATCTTCCCGACAGAATACTCTACAGGAAGCATGTGAAAGGACGCCACGCCGTCCTATGCGGCTGCGATGGAATCGTGCTGCGAGCTGGCGGCTGATGGCTCACTGCTTCCCTGTTATATTGAACGCGGAGGTTGGAAACGCGTGCCCCCTGAGAAATTTCGCGTGGCGCTGGTGCAGATGTCGTGCGGACCGGAGCCGGAACAGAATCTGGAGAAGGCTCTGAGTCGAGTCGCTGACGCAGCCGGACGAGGCGCGCAGGTTGTCTGCTTGCCGGAACTTTTCCAGACTCAGTATTTCTGCCAGCGCGAAGATCATGCGCTCTTCGATTTAGCAGAGTCCATCCCCGGGCCAACCAGCGAAAAAATCTCGGCTGCGGCGCGCAAAAACGGAGTTGTCGTAATCGCATCGCTCTTCGAGAAGAGAGCCCCAGGGGTCTACCACAATACGGCTGCGATTTTCGACAATGACGGATCCTTACGCGGACTTTACCGCAAGATGCACATTCCTGACGATCCGCTGTACTACGAAAAGTTCTATTTCACTCCTGGAGACTTGGGATTCCGCGCGCTCGATACCAGCGCAGGACGGCTGGGCACGCTCGTTTGCTGGGATCAGTGGTATCCCGAGGGCGCGCGGCTGACGGCGCTGCAGGGCGCTAACATACTCTTCTATCCGACTGCAATCGGTTGGCATCCCGCGGAGAAGGCGGAGTTCGGGGTGGCTCAGCATGATGCCTGGCGGACCATCCAGCGGGCGCATGCAATCGCCAACGGCGTTTATGTCGCAGTCGTCAATCGCGTGGGCTTCGAGACTGGAAATATTCGCGGCAAATCAGCGCCGGGCCAAGGTCTGGAATTCTGGGGAGGGTCGTTCTTTTGCGATCCGTTCGGGCGTGTGCTCGCGGAAGGCTCGCATGACCGGGAGGAGATTCTCGTCGGCGATGTCGACCTGAAGGCTCTGGAAGATATCCGGCGCAACTGGCCTTTCCTGCGCGACCGGCGCATCGATGCCTACGCTCCCATCACCAACCGCTTGATCGATTAGGACCCGAGAATTCACTGTGGCGAAATCCCAGCGCAGATCTTCCCGTCATTCCCCACCCGTCGAAGCCGCCACACCCGCATCGCGTGGCTACCGCATGCCTGCGGAGTGGGAGCCTCACGCAGCGACTTGGCTGGCCTGGCCTCATTACCGCGGGGACTGGCCTGGAAAGTTTGAACCGATACCCTGGGTCTACGCCGAGATCATTCGCAACCTGGCGAAACACGAGCGGGTCGAGTTGATCGTTAACAACCCAGCTGCGGCTCGACAGGCGCGCAGAGTGGTCGAGCGTGGCGATGCTCTTTCCCCCAACATCCGATTCCACCGCTGGGCGACCAACCGGATTTGGATGCGCGATTCGGGATGTATTTTTCTCACTCCCCAGCCCGGCATCGTCAGAACGGACGGCCAAAGACGGAAGTCCCACGCTGAAGACCGCGGGCTTGCAGTTAAGTTCCGCTTCAATGCCTGGGCGAAATACTCAAACTGGCGTCATGACGAGAAGGTTGGAAGCCTGATGGCGAAGGCCGCGCTCACTGACGAGATCCAGCCCCTCTTCGGCGGCAAGCGCGTTGTGCTCGAAGGCGGATCGATCGACGTCAACGGCGCCGGCACGATTCTAACCACAGAAGAATGCCTTCTGAGCAAGGTGCAGGAGCGCAACCCGCATATGGCGCGGGTGCACTACGAGAAGGTCTTTGCCGATTACCTTGGCGCGTCGAACACCATCTGGCTGGGACGCGGTATCGTCGGCGACGATACACACGGACACGTCGATGACCTCACCCGCTTTGTTTCGAAGGACACGGTCGTCACGATGGTCGAACCCAACTCGAAGGACGCGAATCATGCGCCGCTACAGGCCAATTTGCGCCGACTGCAGGCCGCACGCGACCAGAACGGCAAGCAGTTGACCGTTGTCGAATTGCCCATGCCGCAGCCAGTGATTTTCGAAGGCCGGCGACTTCCGGCGAGCTATGCGAACTTCTATATCGCCAACGGAGTCGTGCTCGCACCTGTATTCAATCGTCCGAACGATAGGATCGCGCTCAACACGCTCTCCCAACTATTCCCCAAACACGAGATCGTGCCGATTTATTCTGGAGATTTCATTTGGGGCTTGGGAGCGATGCACTGCATGACGCAACAGCAACCGACTGGATAGCCAGTCCGCTCCGAGCTGAAAGACTGTTCGTCGATGTGACTGGGTGCTCGTTCGGAGCGATAAGGTGTGGGCTTGCTCGAACTTCTATCTCTTGTACTGCGTGGGCTGCGGTCCCTTTTCCAATGTCTCGCGGTCCCAGATCCAGCCTACGCGGTCGTAGCTGGCGAGTTCGAAATCCTGCGTCAATTCAAGGGCATCGGTGGGACAGGCGTCTTCGCACAGCCCGCAGAACATACAGCGGCTCAGGTCATAGGTGAAGTTGGTCAGTTCCTTGCGTCGGGTCTTCTCGTTGCGTTCGCTCGAGACCACAATCAGATGTTCAGGACAGGCCAGCGCACAGAGGTCGCAGGCGATGCACATGGTCTCGTCGGTGTCAGGGTTAACGTTGAGCCGGGGCGCTCCGCGATAGCGCTCAGCCACCTGGGGCCGTTCGAGGGGATACTGCTCGGTGTAGATTTCCTTGGGATCCTGGTAGCGAAAGGTGATCTTCAGCCCTTGCAACAGGTCGACGAGGAAGACTTTGCGCAGTAAACTCGGCATTCCCATGACGCCGCTAGCATACCATTATCCGGCCAATCGCGAAAACCAGCCCTTCCGTAGTTTCTCCGGGAATTGCGACAGACGGTTTCTGGTTCCGAACGTCTAATCCAACAATTCCGCTTTAAGCGTTTGCAGGGACGGCACTTGGAAGGAAAAATAGGTTTCGGAACTTTTTCCAGCGACGGTCCGTACCTATCAGAAGAGGATGGTATGAAGGCTTATTTCACAAACCTGCCGACGAAAACATGGCTCCTGATCGTGTTGCCGGCGGTAGCGATCGCGTATCCGGTGGGCCGGATCGTGGTGCCTGCGGTGCTGCACGCCCTCGTGCCAGAGGTTGTACGCACGGTGCTGTGCACGATCTAAGCGGCGCAAGTTGGACAGCGATGCCTGATCCATGCCGCGGCCGTGCCTATCGTTTCCCGCCTTCTTGTAGCGAAACCCGCTAGAATGCTGCCGAGCTTCGATGACCGTGTCGTCCCACTCCACAACTCCACGCAACGACAAAAAACGAAAAGACCCGATTCCGAACAGGGGCGCTGGCGAGGGCCCTCCCGACGGACTTCATACAGACGAGTTGTGGATGGAGGAGGCGCTGCGATGCGCGCAACGCGCCCTCGAAGCCGGAGAAGTCCCGGTCGGTGCGGTTGTCGTGCGTGACGGCCTGATCGTAGGACGAGGATGGAACCGCAACATCGCCGATTCGGATCCAACTGCCCACGCTGAGGTTATGGCTCTGCGCGAAGCGGGTACTACCGTTGGTAACCATCGCCTCGAGGACTGTGATCTGTTTGTTACAATTGAACCGTGCGCCATGTGCTCCAGTGCGATGGTGCATGCTCGGATTCGGCGCCTGGTTTACGGCGCGGGCGACCCGAAAGCTGGGGCCGTGCATTCGGTGATGCAAGTCCTGAATCATCCGCAACTGAACCATAAGATCGAGGTTCGCAGTGGAGTGCTGGCGGGCCGCAGTGCCGAAGTGTTGCAGTCGTTTTTTCGAAGGCGTCGCTAGCTTCTCTCGGACGTGAGCGCAGCAAAGCCGGCAGCTGAAATTCTGAGCGCGAGTTTTTGCGCGACGGATCTCACAATTCGATCATTGTCCGACGCGGAGAGGTGCGTGAGTGGTTGAAACGATCCGCCTCGAAAGCGGACATACCTTAACGGGTATCGTGGGTTCAAATCCCACCCTCTCCGCCAGAATTTTGGCCCCTATAAACATTGACCATTGTGATCGTCATCAGACTCTCCTCGCGCTTGTCATCGCACCCAATTTCACAACGACGTAAGGCGGCTCAAGCTACTTAGGCTGAGGTTTCTGTCCTAAAGTCTCGGCTTGAAGACCCCGGTTGTACTCGACGCGCAGAATCCGCTGATCCATGTACGGTTGCCCATCACTGAGCGTGTGGATGTAAAAGGGGATGCGAAGGGTCTTCTTCACCCAACGGTAGTCGGAGAAGAAATCGGTCACGAGCGGGCCCGTGCCTCGCGGTACGATGCGCCGATATTCAATCTTGAGCAAATCGCCGGAGGTATCGTCGATCCAGAGACGGATGACGCCGGCCGCCTGCGAGGAGACTTGAAGCACACTCGCGGGCCGCGCATCCACCAGGCCATGGTCGATAAATTCAAGCTTGTTGTCGGGATCCCGGTCGCTCTGCAAGAGGGACTCGATTTGGCGGAAGAGATCCTGGCGAGCGGCCCTAATCTGCCAGTCTGGGAGATGGTCATCGACTCCCATGCCCGATGACACCCAGCCGGTATGGCCGTCGCTGAATGCAGTGATCTCTCCCAGCGGACTGTCGGTCGTTAAACAGAGAACATTCGGAAAGATGATCTGCCAAGTTGCCCGGGCGCGTCCGTCAGCGGCAAGGTTCAACATTTCGACGGCGCGGGTCACATCGCGAATGGCTTGCAGCCGATGCAGTCCGCCGACTGCCTTTTGCGCTCTGCTTAGCGCGACGATCGCTCGTTGGTCGACTTCGGGAGCGGCAGACTGGGACTGCGCGAATGACGCCATGGTAGAGAATAGAGTCAGCCACAGGGCGAGCTTCAGGAATTGTTTCAAAGCGAAAACCTCACTGCTGGGCTGAGTTTAGAGGAGAGGCGAACCGCCCTGACGCCGCTGCGAGAACCGGAAGATTACCGTCAAACAGCGCGAAACAACGCATTCTGTTCACGATCAGCAACTCAGGACACGAGAAAGCCTGTAAAGGCGGAGGCGAGCCGCACACGTTCTGAGTGTGCCTCCCGCCTCCTGGTTTAAAAGGCGACAAGATACGCGATGTGGCCAAGCACTTCGGGTAATCCTGTTACTCAGGAAGTTTCCATGATGAGTGTGCGGCGCGAGCCGGGTCCGCAGCAGCAGCCGCAGCGGCG
Organism: uncultured Acidobacteriaceae bacterium; assembly: GCA_963844525.1. GTDB lineage: Bacteria > Acidobacteriota > Terriglobia > Terriglobales > Acidobacteriaceae > Sulfotelmatobacter. Next base: position 560,593 of record CAWJOM010000005.1, read on the forward strand.
TTGCAGTTACCTGCGGTGATCGTGAACGCCCCGAACGGGCCATTATTGTTCGATACGTTTCCGCTGATGGAGTTTCCACCGATCACTTGGCCGGTCCAATGGGTACTCAGGCAGGATGAGCCCGCAGGACTGTATGCCGTCGTAGAGAAAATAGAGGTACCACCGCCGCGAACCAGAGCGCCATCCAGGGGGAGCGCGCCGCCGCATCCCAGGGAATTGTCGCAATCGCGGCAGCCGCTAACAATTTGTGTCGAAGGGAACGTCCCGCCGAACACAGCAAGAGTGATTTGCCAGTCTTGACCAAAACTGTCGCAGGCGTTGATTGCAGTCGCGAAGGGTGTAAGTAACAGCAAGGTAGCAGCTACGAACACCAGTCCCACAATTTTGCGTGAGTGCATCGTTATTCCTCCTAGTCAGATTTTTTGGGGAGTTTCCTGTGGCTGGACCAACCGGTGAGCTGGTGATCCAACGTAAAGGATCAACGGTCGGCTGGGGACTTTATCACGCAATTGGATTCTATGCAATGAGAACGACTCGCCTGTCTGTGTGCAAATACTTGCGGCACCACAAAAACGCGACCAGCGCTCGTGTGACGGACGTCGAGGCTCTCACAAACGAAAAGCGGCTATGGGTACACTGTCACGCCGAAGGAAGCAAGGTGTTCTAAATCCAAGGTTGCGGTGACGGTCGCTGTCCCCGTGGATACCAGCGCCGCATCCCCAGGTGCGTGCAGGGGGTCTAAGGGGTCGTAAAACAGCAGAACTGCGGAATTGTTGGAACTCCAGGTTGTGAAGACCGAGAGATCCAGAACAGTGCCATCAGGAAAGCGCGCTAATGCCTGAAACTGCCGGTTTGGATTCGCGGATACGCTAAAAGTCCCCGCAACAGTCGGTGTGACCTCCAAAGCAAGCGTCTGTCCCACCGCCACCTTGGTCGTGCCCGTTTTTCCGTCAAGAGATGCGGTGATTGTGGCCGTGCCCATCCCCGTGCCCGTGACCAGCCCGTTCTCCACCGTGGCCACGGAGGTGTCCGAACTGCTCCACGTCGCGGAACCAGTCACATCCTTATAGGAAGTCTTACCAGCGGAGTCTTGGTACGCCCCATTTGCAGCCACGCGAACGGTCCCGTCCACCGCGATGGATGGCACCGCACCAGGCTCCAGGGTGATCAGCGATAAGGTACCTGAGTTTCCGCCAGCGGAAGCGCCACTACACCCCGCTAGGGTCATAAGAAGCAAAAGGGCCAGCAGAGCCGGCACAGCCCTGCGATTGGATGGCGAAGTCATTCGGAATCCCCTTTAGGCGTTCGCAAGCGACCAGACAGAATAACCGTCCGATTGTTACGCCTGGGTTAACAGTTTGTGAAGATTTGGCTATGTCGCCGCGGTGGTCCACCGGGGGTGCATCAGAAGGGGTTACAGGCTGGCGTCGCCATCGAACTGCGAGGGGTCCCAAATCTGCGGGTCTTGCATTTCAGTCCGCAAGGATGGAGAAGATATTTTGTGAAAATAGGTCCACGAAGGGAGCTTTCGACGCCTGGGAGCAAGGCGATCGACGGCCTTCTGCTTGTCGGGGCGAAAGCCAAAGACTTCCAGCATGTGAATGCCTTGAACACGGCACTCTTGCAATCCCCAGGCCAGCAACGAAGGGAGCGCATCGGCAGATTCAGGCAAGGTTTGGCAGTCGACCAGGCGAACTCGCTTCAGATTGATTTCCCGGTGGTCCTGACGGTGGAAGATGGCATAGGCGAGGATGCGGGTGCCGACTTCGTGGGTCACGATCCAAGCTCGATTCTGAGCCAGAGAAAACTTGAAATGCCAGTCCAGCACATCGCGCGAACGCGTGGCCAGAAACCGATTCGGGTAGGCCCGCAGGAGCTCTTGCCAGAAGACGTCGAATCGCTCATCGAAGCCAGTTTGTCGATTCAGCGGGTGATTCTGGCGAGGCCAGGGAGTTTTAGACAACTTGTCGTACATGTTCAAGGCAACCGATGCGGAGCCTGCTAGCGATCCGTGCCAGCCTTTTCTCACGACGGCGCTGCTCACGAAGCCGTCATAGTTCGTGATCCAAAATGCCGAGTTTTCCCAGTCACCAACCGGTATGCGCCCAACACCAAGTCGATCGAGAACTTTGGAAGAGCTGGCATTGGCGGTCGTGCCTACGAAGTACTCAACTTCGGGCGGCGATTGCAGCAACCGGTTCAGAAGAATGAGGCCGTGGCCGCGATGGGAAACATCCAGGGAAAATGCGTGGAGGCTGGAGGCCAAAACCTCACGTCCCTTGAAGTGATAAGTCACAGGAATGTTTCCGAGGAAGCCAACGATTTCGGGGCCGTCTTGTGCGACCCAACCGATCGGCCATTTTTCCACTCTCTTGTAGACCGGGTTGTTGATCCAGAGGTGTTCCCATTCTTCGCGAGTTTTTGTGTCCAGACCGTTGCGGTAAATGAGGGCGGCGATCTTCTCGTATTCGGAAAGAGATGCGTCGCGAACTTCGATGGGGGGCAGGAGCACGCTGTTCGGGCGAGGTGTGGAGACGCTGGTCCCAGTCTGGGGTGCGGAATCCCCGTTCTCATCTCGGAGCAACAGTTCCAGATCGCGAACACTTTTCACTCGGAGCAGAGTTTCTACGGACAGGAGACGTCGGAAAATGCGCCGCAGTTCTTCCTGCAACTCGAGGGTCATCAATGAGTCGATCCCCAGATCGCTAGGGGAGGCGTCGGGGCGAATCTCTTGTACCGTGCGGCCGGTCAAGCGGGCGAGAACGGCTTGCAGAGAGCCGTCTGACGACGCCGCTGATGGCGTGACCGGCTTGGGCCTCACATCGGAGCCCGACCCAATAAACTCCCGCCAGCAGACCTGGTGCTGCCAGGGATAGCGCGGCAGGCTCACCTGTTTGACGGTATCGGGGTAGATCTTGCTCCACGCGAGCGGATAGCCCAGGCGGTAGAGTTCGGCAGCGAGTCGGAGCGGAGTCAGCGCCGGCCGTTCGTCCTCTGAGAATCCCGTAAGCACGGTTCCGCCGCGGGCAAGGGGCGATAGGCGGCTTAAGAATTTCTCGCGAGTCAGGTCAAGGAAGTCGTTCCCTGCTTTTCTCAATTCGTCCAAATCGGTCGCGGAACCTGGACCATTGGCCGCAGTGGCAGCATCCGACACGCGCGCCACGATGCGGCCCTCGGCGAAGCTGTACTGCCGAGCCAGGCGCCCTCCCCAATGTTCCAGCAATTGAATTAGAGCCTGGGACGAAGTCAGGTTCCGTTCGTGATCGGACGCATTGTGATGTTCCAGAGTGGCGCACGCAACAGCACCGTCTTGAAACTCGTCAATTTCTGGAATCAAAACCACGAGCTTTCGTTGGGCGTTTCCTTTTGTCAGATCGGTATTGGATCTCTGGAGCCAATCGTCCATGGCGGCGGAAACGTCTTCGGCGGACAATCCGGCAAACGCAACTTTGTACTCGTGGTGCGTCCTCCGCACGGCAGCGGCGCGACAGCATTCCAGCGCCTTGACTGGATCTGCGTTCGCGAACAGGCGAGCGGTCTCAGCCACCAGCATGCGTAGTGCTTCCGGATGACGCGCCGAGACTGGGATCAGAAAGCCGTGGTCTGCTGGACCCCCGAGTTCGGGTCCTTCGGGAGCTCGATCGACGCCCGTCAGACAGACGTGGGCATAAGTACCTCCGAGGCCGAAGCCACTGACGCCAGCGGCCCGCCATGACTTCCCTGTTACTGGCCAGGCGCCCCTGCCTACCTGAGCCGTGAGGCCCAGTTTTTCGAGATTGACGTGGGGATTCGGTTTCTGTGGATACAGGCTGGGAACGAATTCGCCGTAGGAAATCATTAATCCCACCTTGATCAGGCTGGCGACTCCAGCGGCGGTCTCCAAATGGCCAATGTTGGTTTTCACCGAGCCGATACGGCAGAGGCTATCCCGGTTTCGCGGACCGAACACTTTGCCAAGAGCGTTGCCTTCAATGGCATCTCCCATCAAAGTGCCGGTGCCTTGCGCCTCAACGTAGTCGGCTTGTGCGGGCGCGAGACCGCTGGCTTGCCATGCGTCTCTCATGACGGCTTCCTGGCCCCATCCGCCGGGGGCGGTAAGACCGTTGCGTCGGCCGCCTTGTTTGACCGAAGTCCCGCGAATCACAGCATAAATCCGGTCCCTAGATGCAATTGCATCGTCGAGTCGCTTCAGGGCCAAGAAGCCCGCACCCTCGCCACGCACGTAACCATCGGCGTCAGCGTCAAACGACCGGCAGCGGCCCGTTGGCGAAAGCGCCCCCGCTTTCGCGAGAGAGATGCTGAGCGTGGGCGCCAGCAACGCATTCACGCCGCCGGACAACGCGAGATCGGCATCGCCCGCATCAAGGGCCCGGCACGACAAATGCAACGAGACCAGCGACGAGGAGCAAGCGGTATCAATGGCCATGGTAGGGCCGCGGAGATCGAAGAAGTAGGCAACGCGGTCAACCGCCGTCGATAGGAAATTTCCAGTCACATAGTGGGCGTCGATCTCCTGCCCAAGGCGAGCGCCCATGCGCCCGTAATCGCCGGGGCCGACGCCGACGAAGACTCCGGTCTTCGATCCGGCCAGAGCCTCCATTGGTATGCCGGCATCTTCGAAGGCTTCGTAGGCTGTTTCGAGCAAGAGGCGCTGCTGGGGATCCATGGCAGCGGCTTCCCGCGGTGTAATTCCGAAGAATGCGCAATCGAACTCGCGGATGCCGTCGATGAAGGCTCCGTGGCGGATCGCCAAATTCGCCGGGGAATCAGGATTGGCATCGAAAGCAGCTTCGGCATCCCACCGGTCTTTCGGCACAGTGCCGACCGCGTTGCGACCCCCACGAAGCAATTGCCAGAATTCTTCGAGGTTCGTCGCGCCGGGGAACCGGCAAGACGCGCCGATGATCGCAATCGGTTGCACTTCAGCCTGTTCCTTTCTTGCTGATAAGGCGACAATGAGGAGGGAAAAATAGAAAAGCAAACGGGCTGCGCGTTCGGGCGCTCATCCGTCTGACGTTGAGTTATGCCGCCTTGCGCAGCTTTTCGATCGATTCATCGGAAGGATGATAGCGGTTCCAGACGAGTCCCACTGCAGACAGCAGCCAGATGAGTGTGCCGCTGAAGTCCGGCTCCCACCACCTCAAACCATGGCGCGCCGCGCTGGGAAAAGCATGATGGTTATTCTGCAGGCCTTCGCCGAAAGTGAATACGGCGACCATGTAGTTGTTGGCGCTGTGATCGTGCGTATCGAAGCGGCGGGTTCCGAAATAGTGACAGATCGACCCTACACACCAGCTCGCCTGATTGACGACAAAGCATCGGACGAGTCCGCCCCACAAGAATCCCAAGGCCGCACCGGACCAACTTCGCGTAAGCACGCCGGCAAGGACGGCGGGAAGCAGAAAGCTCAGAGCAACCCAATAAAGATATGTGCGGTGTACCCAGAACAACTTGCGGTCGCCCATCAGATCGCGAGAGAAACTCCAGTCGGCGGAGTTCTCAGTGAACATCCAGCCGATATGAGCGTGCCACAGGCCATTCAGCATTCCAAAGACCTTGCTTTCGTGAACGTGCGGGGAGTGCGGGTCGCCCGGGCGGTCGCTGAACGCGTGATGCTTGCGGTGGATGGTAACCCACGACAGCAGTGGTCCCTGGGTCGACATCGAGCCCAGGATTGCGAGGGCAACGCGCATACGAGGGCCAGTTTCGAAAGACCTGTGCGCGAAATAGCGGTGTAAGCCGACGGTCATGCCTCCCATCGTCACCAGGTACATGAACAGGAAGCTGCCGACCTCGACGGCTCCGATGCCGTTGCGGACGATCAAATAGACCGCAAGGCCCGTCCCCGTAATCGGCAAGGCCATGACCAAAAACGCGACAAGACGCTGCAGTCGCATGCCGTCTCGCGCGGTTGCGATGGGCTTTCGCATCGTCGACACCGTGCTCATCGCCGCGGCTCCGTTGTCTGAGGATCGAGCGTCAGGCCCGCCAATTCCTCAGGTTCAACCGTCTCGCCCGCTGGGACGAGCGATTCCGGAGAACTCAAATAGGACGAAAGCTTCGCGATGGTGGGATAGTCCCACGCGACGATTTCGGAGACATCGTGTCCGAGAAATTTCTGCAGGTCGCCGGAAAGCTCGAACAATTGCATGGAATCCATTCCAAACTCCGCAAACGGCCGATCCATGTCAACTTCTTCCGCCGGGATCTGGGCGATCCCAGCGATGCGCGCAACTAGCCATTCCTGAATGCTGGTCTCAGTGCGGAGTTCGACCGGCTGATTCGAAACCTCTTCCTTTTCCTTCTTGCCAAGTAACTTCGTTAGCAGTCCCACGAACACCCCTTTTGATTCGAAAGTTACGCTGCCAAAGCAACATCGCTCTTCGACCGCAACTTCTGCTGAAGCGCACTTCGTGAAGGGCGCTTGATGTCCCACGCGAGCCCGAACAGAGCCAACGTGCGGAGAAAATACCCATGGAGATCGATCTCCCACCATTCCAAACCATGAAATGCCGAAGTCGGAAAGGCGTGATGATTATTGTGCCACCCATCGCCGAAGACGGCGATCGCGAGGAACGGATTGTTACGGCTGTTGTCGTTACTGCGGTAGGGCCGGGTTCCAATAATGTGGCAGAGGGAGTTCACGCTCCACACAGAATGGTGACCCAAGGCGACGCGAATCAAACCTCCCCAAAGAAAGCCATCGACGGCGCCACGCCATCCTCCGATCAGCCAATAACCGAGCAGCGCGGGCAGCGCCAGTCCCAAGAACACCCAGAGAAAATAGAACCGGTTCAGCTTCATCAACATTCTGTCTTTAACCAGATCAGGCACGTAGTGAACCCAATCGTAAACCTGGGGCTCAAAGAGCCATCCCATGTGCGCATGCCACAATCCGCGGAGGGTGTTGAGGACCCCCGTCCCGTGCAGAAGCGGCGAGTGCGGATCGCCCTCGTGATCGCTGAAATTGTGGTGACGACGATGAGCGGCGGCCCATTGCACAACCGGCCCCTGGGCGGCCATCGATCCGAGAATCGCGAGGAGCCCCCTGAACCACTTCGTCGTCTGAAAAGAACGGTGGGAGAAATACCGGTGAAAGCCAAGGCCAGCGCCGATGTGGCTGGCCCAGTACATGCCCAGAAGGAGCAGGATTTCGATGCGTCCCACCGCGGAGCGGGAAAGCAAAACGATCCCGATCAGAAGAGCGATAAAAGGGACGATCACCACCCAAAGAGCAATCCGTCGCTGCATGCGCTGGGCTTCCTGACTAGCGCGAGTTGCTGCCTGCGTATTGTAGGTAGCGTCGTTCAATCTTTCAGTAACCTAATTTTTCAGAATGCGAGTGAAATGCGAGGAACGCCCCAAAGTGAACTGCCGAGGGGGGATTGGCAGTTCCAATCTTGATTACGAACATCATAAACTACTGTGTCAAGAGTCTTCCTTCTCTATCGAGGCTTCCTGTTTCTGCCCAATCCTGAGGTCAGAACGACCAACATTTGCTTGGTGAGAACGCATGGGGCATGTAAAATCCACGCCTGCGCCTGAAGTCGTCAGGTCAGGAAATCCGGAAGGGGCCCGCCGCTTTGTTAACCACCTGCAACACTCTGGTTGAAATCCTAAAGGAACGAGCCGCCCGACAAGGCGGAGAGCGGATTTACACATTCCTGTACGGCCAGGAAGAGCATTCGCTCACCTACGCGGAGCTCGACACGATTGCCCGATCCGCGGCTGCGAGGTTGCTCCAACTGTGTGCGCCGGGAGACCGGGCGCTGCTGATTTATCCGCCGGGATTGGACTACGTGATTGCATTGTTTGCTTGCATGTATGCGGGGGTGATCTCAGTTCCCTCCTATGTGCCCCGGCCGAACCGTCCCCTGTCACGTCTGGAAGCGATCATGGCAAACGCCGAGCCAACGGTCGCTCTCACCACGCGCGAGTTGTTGAACGCCCCAAAGGGCATGTTTCGCCAGCAGGAGGGGCCGCTCGCGAGCCTGGCGCGTCTGGCCACGGACGAAATTTCAGCCGATGCCTCTGTGGAATTCGAGGTGCCGAAGATCACCGCTGAGACTCCAGTGATTCTGCAGTACACCTCGGGATCCACGGCTTCTCCAAAGGGCGTAACCCTGACGCACGGTAACATTGTCGACAACACGGCCGCGATTGAGAAGAACTTCCCTCTCGACACAACGAGTTCGACCGTATTCTGGCTGCCCCCTTATCACGACATGGGCCTGATCGGCGGAATTTTGCAGCCGCTTTGTACCGGATTTCCCGTCTGCCTGATGTCGCCCGTAGCCTTCCTGCAGCGGCCCTCCAGGTGGCTGCAAACCATCTCTCGTTTGCGCGCGACCTGTAGCGGCGGGCCGAACTTTGCTTACGATCTGTGCGTCCGCCGCGTCAGCGATGAAGAGATGAGCGAGATCGACCTTAGTACCTGGAAAATTGCCTTCAACGGCGCTGAACCGATCCGCAAGCAGACACTCGACGATTTCAGCGAGAAGTTCGCGCGATGTGGATTTCGGCGAAGCAGCTTCCATCCCTGCTATGGGCTCGCGGAATCCACGTTGATGGCTACGGGAATGGATCGCGACGGATCTGGCCTCCAGTTCCAAACCGTCTCGCGAACCGCACTGGAGAAGGATCGGATCAATCCGCCGCTCGCGAACGACGACGAACTAGAACTGGTGAGTAGCGGACATGCCGCCGGGAGCCAGGATGTTCGGATTGTCGATCCCTCCAGCGCGATGACAGTTCCGCCGGATAATGTGGGAGAAGTCTGGATTTCTGGTCCGAGTGTCGCCGCCGGATATTGGGGACGGCCGAAGGAAACGGAAGAAACGTTTGGAGCACATTTAGCGACGGGGGAGGGACCATTCCTCCGCAGCGGCGATCTAGGTTTTCTGCGGGACGGACAGCTCTACATTACAGGGCGCATCAAAGACCTGATCATCATACGCGGACAGAACTATTATCCACATGACCTTGAGTTCACGGCTCAGCGCTGCCATTCCGCTCTCCAGCCTGCCAGCGGAGCGGCATTTTCAGTCCAGCGAGACGGCATCGAGCGGTTAATCCTAATTCAGGAAGTCGATGGACGCCTTGGTGCTGACGAGCTGAAAGAAATCGTTGCCCGCATCTCCGCGTCGATCAGTGAGACTCACGACCTTCATGTCGACCAGGTTATTCTCGTCAAACCCTGGACCATTCCTCGTACCACCAGCGGCAAGATCCAGCGATATCTTTGCCGGGCCGCTTATGTGGCGGGAACGTTGCAGACTTTGTCGTGAAATCCCCCTAACGTCGTTGCCTCGTCTGCTAGACGGCTCCCTCCGACCCGTCAGTTTACTGTTGCTGTTGCTGATCCTGCTCCGACCGGATGGATGGCCGCGCCAATACCGGCCTAGAGCGGACGACAAAACTGGGTGTAATGTGTTCTGGCGCAACAGCGTCTGCGGGGCTGACGGTTACGGCCACGCTGAGTTCGCTTTGCGCTTCGCCTTTGTAGACGCCGCGGGTCGGAGGAACGTCGGCATAGTCCCGGCCGATTGCCACGCGGATGTGGCGGTCTCCGCCCACCAGATTGTTCGTTGGATCAAATGCTACCCAGCCGAGGCCGGGGACGAGTGCTTCCACCCAGGCGTGGGATGCTCCTTCAAGAGAGCGGTCTTTCTCGGGCTCGTCGCGATGAAACATGTAACCGCTAACGTAGCGGCATGGAACTTGCAGCCGGCGTACCAACGCGATCATGATGTGGGCAAAGTCCTGGCAGACGCCCTGCCGTGCGCTTAGGGCTTGCTCAATGGGTGAATCCACTTTGGTGCTGTGGGGCACGTAGTCAAATAAGTCATAGATGGCGGCGTTCAATTCCGTCAGAAGGGTCATCGGACGGTCCCGCCGATCGCAGGCGAGCTCCTTGGCGAGCTGCTCGAGTGGCGCGTTCGAGTGAGCGAAGTGGCTGGGCAACAGCATCTCCCAGTAGTCGTCGCCGGCAACGAGTGCATCGAGGTCTGCCCAGTCTCCACTGTCGCTGCCTCGAGGTGCCGGGACCGATTGCACTTCTACTGTCGATTGGGCCGTGACTCTGACCAGCTTGTGCGTTCCGGCGATGTCGAAATGGTGGACAGTATTTCCGGTGAAATCGCGGTACTGCATGACGTTCGCCGCAGGATCGACATCGAGCAAAAAGCTCAGGCAGCGCTGTTCGCCGTCGCTGCGCGGTTGCAGGCGGACCTCCATCACACTTTCACGGACCGCTGGCTCATAGCGAAATGTTGTCGTGTGGCGGACCGAATAGATCACTGCTTCCTCTTCTCTCATTCAAGTGCGAGTGCGAGACTCTCCCGCAACAGCCGCGAGGTGCCGGAGCTACGAAACCAATGCTGACTCAACTGCATAATCGAAATAGACCTGTTGAATTGCTGTGTGTGCCTGCGCGCACTGCCAGCGGACGCTATCGACATACCCTCCCGCGCCTTGCGCCATGACCTCTTCGATCTGGCTGAAACTGAGCGTCGCGCAGAGGCGTCCGGCCAGGCGCACTGGCTGCTCGGCCTTGCGCTCGGTGAGTTCTCCGATCGCGACCAACGCGGCGTGTACGCGATCGACAGAAAATCGCACGGAGTGCGGGAACTCCGGGTTCAACAGCAAAAACTCAGCCACCCGCAGCGGACGGATTTCTGCCGTGTAAGTCTTGCAATACGCTTCGAAGGCCGCACACGATTTGAGCAGGCCGACCCACTCGAGATATTCTTCGCTCTCAACGGCCTGATCGAGCGGATGCGGGAGGCGCCCGAAGTGGGTGCCGATCAGCCGCGCCAGTTCGTCCGTGCGTTCAACAAAGCGCCCGAGTTGGATGTACTGCCAACCCTCGCCATGCGACATCGTCGAGTCGGTGACTCCCTGGAACAGATGCGCGCCTTCCTGGACCGCGCGAAAGAACACGTGGGTGTGCAGAAGCCAGGCCTCGCTGGCGGTCGTGCTGTTGACTTGCAGGTAGAGTCGGTTCAGTTGCTCCCACATTTCCGTGCTGCACTGCTCGCGCACTTGGCGAAGATTTTCACGGGCGGCAGCGACGCATGACAAAATCGACGACGAATTCGTGCGGTCGAGGGTCAGAATGTGGGTCAAAGATGCGGCATCGACCTTGCCATCTTCCGGGGCAGGGATCTGTGAGGCTTCCAGCAGCCGCAACCAGCGTCCCGCGCCGGCTTCCGGAGACTGGTCAAGGCGAAGTTGAAGGTCGACATCGATAAGCCGCGCCGTATGCTCGGCGCGCTCCAGGTAGCGGCTCATCCAATACAAACTGTCCGCAACCCGCGAAAGCATGGCTGTCTGCCTCCAACCTTTCATGCGCTGGCTTTCATCCTCGAGATCTCACGCCCGGAGCACCCACGTGTCTTTGCTGCCGCCGCCTTGCGATGAATTCACGACCAAAGATCCTCGGCGCAAAGCTACGCGCGTCAACCCTCCGGGAACCAGCGTCACGTTCTCGCCATACAAAATGTAAGGACGCAGATCGACGTGGCGAGCCTGCACTTCGCCGTCGAGGAAACACGGCGCGCGCGAGAGGCTGAGAGTTGGCTGTGCGATGTAGTTACGCGGCTCAGCCTCAATCCGGCGGCGGAAGTCTTCCCTCTCCACTTCCGTGCTGTGCGGACCGATTAACATGCCGTAACCACCAGATTCTCCGACGGCTTTCACGACCAGTTCGTCGAGGTGTTCGAGGACGTAACTTCTCTGGGACCGGTCACTGAGCAGATAGGTATGCACGTTCGCGAGGATCGGATCTTCCCCCAGGTAGTAGCGAATGATTGCGGGGACGTAGGCGTAGAGCGCCTTATCATCGGCGACGCCGGTTCCAATCGCGTTCCCGAGAACAACGTTCCCCGCGCGGTAGGCATTGAAAAGTCCGGGCACGCCGAGGCTTGAGTCCCGGCGGAAACATAGGGGATCGAGGAAATCGTCGTCGACGCGGCGGTAGATGACGTCCACGCGGCGGAGGCCGGCAGTCGTTCGCATGTAGACGATGTTGTCGTGCACCAGCAGATCGCGGCCTTCGACTAATTCGATGCCCATCTGCTGGGCGAGAAAGGTGTGCTCGAAATAAGCTGAGTTGAAAACACCCGGGGTGAGCAAGACGACTTTCGGTTCGTGCCGGGTCGAAGAAGTGGCTGGAGCCAGAGCGCGCAATGTTGCTAGCAACGCCTGCGCATAGTGATCGACGGGAGACACGCCGTAGTCGCGGAACAGCGTCGGAAAAACCTTCTTCAGCACCTTGCGGTTCGCCAGCATGTAGGAGACACCGCTGGGAACGCGGAGATTATCTTCGAGCACAGCAAAGCTTCCGTCGGGCAAGCGGACCAGATCGGTGCCACAGATGCTGACGTAAATTCCTCGTGGGACCGCGAGGCCGCGCATCTCGCGCCGGAAATGGCGGCAGCTGTACACCAGTTCGCGTGGAACGACGCCATCCGCGAGGATTCTGCCGTGATGGTAAATGTCTTCGAGAAAGAGATTCAGCGCGGCGATGCGTTGTGTGAGGCCGTTCTCGATCTTGCGCCACTCGTGGTGTGGAATGATGCGCGGGAGCAGATCGTTGGGAAAAACCCGCTCCGTTCCCTCGTCGTTTCCATAGACCGTGAACGTGATGCCCTGGTGCAGGAACGACAGGTCGGCAGCCTGCTGGCTTTTCCGCAATTCTTCGGGAGGGAGTTCGAGCAGGTTCTGAAACAGAGCCTGATAGTGCGCCCGAGGCGTACCCGGAGCCGCGAACATCTCATCGTAGGCCGCGTCGAACTGGTAATTTCGAAACGGCGGCCGAAATAGCGTGAGCGGCTCCGGAGGGTTCATCCGGCGCACGAGTCCACGGGTTCGGGTACGGCTAGGCTGCACCCATAGGACTCTAGGGGTGGCCGTGCGCCTGAGTCCAATCAAAATTGTTTATCGGAGGGATTCAGTTTTCGGGATCAGGCGTCTCGCGAGCTGGCGCGTGGATCCTTGCCAGCGCGGTCGGTCGGTATTGAAAAGCCGACCTTGAGTCGCTGGGTTGTGGCGCCGCCACGACAGCCGCCGGGACGGCGGCGCTACTCGATTCCGGCGCGCTATTGTCCCTTTTGACCGGACGAAAACACCGTCCAGGGTCCCGCCTTCATATCGTGCAGCAACGGCTTCTGCCATGAGAATTCGGGATGGTGGTCGAGATACTCCGCCGCCATAAAATCTGCTCCACACGGATGACCCGCTCGGGCCACGAACCTCATTTTCGCCGCCATCGCGCTATCGGTGGCCTTGCCCTGCACAGCGCCGCCCGGGTTGTAGGCGTCCCAGCCCCATTCCTTAACACCACGAGCCGATGTGTCCACATGGCCGCACAGCGCGCGTTCGTTGGGCTGGTCTTTTTTCTCGAAGCTATCGAAATGGTCCGAAAGGAATTGCTCGGCCAGGGTGACGTCTATCTTCCCTTTCGCCCGCTGCATCTCTTCTTCCCATCGGACATGTCGGGCATTCATCGAAGAAGACTTATCGCTAGGATCGAAACCGCTGGTCTCTTCCTGAATCAGCTTGGGATCGCGCGCAAAATTCGAGCTGACGAAGTAGCCATCCTTGGTTCGCCACAGCGGCGTATTCTTCAGGCCTAGTTCCAGATATGCAATCTCGCCGGTCTTGCGGTCGCCGATCAGCCAATCGTTGGCGTAGCCACCATTATTCCCTTCTTTGATAATTCGCACGTAGTCATCAATGCTGTTGGCGTACTGCAATGCTTTGCGCGAGCGCATGAATTCCGGCTTGCCCTTGGGATCCCATCCTTCGAACTGCGTGATCGTGGTTTCAGTGATCATCATGCCCGCGGAGTTCACGCCGAAGTCGTCGTCGCTGGTGATTACGCCAGGAAAGCCGTCCATCAGAATGCGGTTCCCATGTTCGGGCTGGATGTCGAAAACAATGACCCAGCGTTCGCCGGCAAGATAACTGGTCCAATTGTTGTGGGCGATCACGATCTGGTGATCTTTGGTCATGCTGCCGGTGGCAATAAACGCGCTGCAGTTACCCGGAGCCGCTAGCTTCGGCGCCTTGGCGGATTTTTGCTTATGAATTGATTGCTTGTTGGCCTCTCGCTTGTTCAACCACGGTACGTAGTAGTCGGGCACTTCTTCGAAGGCGTTCAGGGCCACGATGTCATACACGTCGACATCGACCCCATGGGCCTTCGCTCCATCGGCGATGCCTTGCAATTCCTGCTGATATTCGGCATCGATGTGGGGCCAAAGCATCTGCCGCGCCGTAGTGTGGAAGAATTCCCAATCGCGCTGCGTCTGGTGAGTGTCGAACATCTTGATGACCGCCAGTGCATCGGCGATTTCCGGCGCGAGCAGATAGCCGTGCTGAAATCCCATGTTGGAGGGCGATCCTTCAAGGTGCACGTAGGTCCAACCGCCCTGCTGGAAGCGGTAAGCCTTTTGCAGCCGCGCGTCGGAAGATGCGGGCGTCTCTGCCGCCATCACGGAACACGTCACGATCAGAGCAATTCCTAGAGCGCGCCCAGCCTGCACAACTGTTTTGAGCATGAAGTTTCTCCCCGAGTTCTGTCCCGCGACTGCCGCAACATTCTAGCTGGTCTGTCGTTCTCTAAATATCAGTCTCTAGATATCGGTTCGCTGATCCGGATGCCGGCTCAGATACCAGCACGGCAGGCAGCCTGCATGCGGAAACAGAGCGTGGACGCAGCTCCAGGGCTGCGGGGGATCGAAGGTAAATGTCGTCTTGCCATTCTTCTGGAGCACGGCCGTGTAGTGATTCACAATCACCGAGCCATATGCGTTTGTGTTGGTCGCAGCGCGAATCCGAAAGATTCCGTAGTCCGCTCCATAGGTCAGGGCCGCCAATCCAAGAACGGAAAGAACAGCCGCTACGAACATTCGTCGCAAGCGAACTCGAAGATTCGGAGCCGAGGTCAGGTTCACGAGGCCAGATTATACGGCCTCCCGTGACTCCCGGTCGCATTTGGGATGGAGCCGCCGTTCGGGGTTTAATCGTTGACACCGTCCACGTAACCAATTAGCTTTACTCGCGGCCTTCCTAGCCTGTTTGGGGCACTTCCGGCTCAATCTGCTGTTCGACCTGGACGTTCCACGAGTTCGCGGTGGCCTACTAAAAATCATGCCCGAGTGCCGTCGGGCGACCCTGGGGGAACATTTGAAAACAAAGAAACTGATCCATGCACTGGTGTGGTGTGCACTCTTCTGCTTGTCAACGTCGGCGTGGGCTCAAGTGAAATTCAGGCAGCTGCAGAGTCCGATTCAGTCCTGGTCGAACTATGCGCTCTCGAAAAACGGTAAGGTGATGGCAGCCAATATTGGCGGCGAAATTTTCCGGTGGACGGGTGCCTCCGGATTTGTCGATCTGGGCATGGGCGACTTTCTGAACTCGTCGATCGGCATTTCCGCCGATGGCAGAACGATCGTCGCCGGAATCGTAGGGGCTGACGGCAACACGAGTCCGGCAATGTGGCAACAGGCCACAGGCTGGGTCGACCTCGGCCATCCGTCGGAAGGTTGTGTTATGGATGGCAATTGGGGCGACGCCTGGGGTGTCAATGCCGATGGTTCCATCGTGGTTGGGCTGGCCTGGTATTGCCCAGGAGCCGAAGGTTTCAAGTGGACCAAAGAGGATGGAATCGTTGGCTTGGGACATCCGACGGGCGCCAGCAGCCGCGCCACGACCATCTCTGCCGACGGATCGACTATTGTCGGGTTCTACGAAGATCCAGTGCAGGGCTTCCGTCGTCCCGTGCGTTGGGTTTCGGGTAACGTCGATCTGTTCCTGGGGGATAGCACGCCTGGAGAAGCCATCGCGGTGAGTTCCCTGGGAACGCAGATTGTTGGCCAGGCGGTAGACAGTTCACAAAGTGGACGCGCGTTCTATTACACCGTGGCTGGTGGCTCGCGATCGCTGGGTTCTTTGATCGGATTCGATCAAAGCGTGGCGAACGGCGTCTCGGATAACGGAATCGTGATTGGAGCCTGCACGAACTCCTTCCTCTGGACAAGCGCACCTTTTATCTGGGAATCGAAAATGGGTATGCGTCCGCTGCAGTCGTTCCTGGTACGCCAGGGCGCCGTCATCCCCGCCGGGGTGACTCTCACCAACGTGTTAGCTATTTCCAACGATGGTTCGACGATTGTTGGTCTTTGGCAGGATGCGAATTACCACCAGGGTCCTTGGATTGGTTCACTGACTCCCAAGACCGCTTCGGCGAAATAACAGGCCGTCGCAAATGCAGACGCAGCTTAGCGGGGCGGGCGAACAGCCTGCCCCGTTTGTTTTCGCAACTTGTCGAAGACTCCCCAATTTTCGCCCGATGACAGAGCGCATCGCCCTTATGCGGGAGCGCCGGCGACGATATCGACTGAATCCTGCGATTCAAGGCGGCTTGCGATGTCAGCCAATGTCGCAACTGCGCGCGCAAGGATCGCAAGAAAACGATCGATCTCCGATTGCATGTTAAAGCGCCCCAAACTCACGCGAATCAATCCCCGAGCCCGCTCGTCGTCGTAGCCCATCGCCAATAACACGCCTGACGGTTCTCCCGCATGATTCGCACTACAGGCGCTACCGGCCGAGACTGCGACTCCGGCGGCATCCAGGGCGGCGAGCAGCCTGCTGACTTCGCGCTCCTGGCCGCGGAGGCCGAAACTAAGATGACCCGGCAAACGAGACCGTCGGATGTCCGAAGAGATACGACTGAGGCAGAGTGCGCGCGAGTTCCTCGGCGATATGTTCGCGGAATCGGGCAAGGCGGATTGCTTCGTCGGCTAGTTCTTCCCTCGCGATCGCAGCTGCTGCACCAAATCCGACGATTCCTGCGACGTTCTCCGTTGCCGACCGCAGACCGACGTTCCTGTCCGCCCCCAAAGACGACGGGAGACAGCCGCGTGCCCTTGCGAACATAGAGCGCACCGATGCCTTTCGGGCCATGCAGTTTGTGCGCCGAAAGCGAGAGCAGATCGACGTGCAACTGGTTTACGTCGAGTGGGATTTTCCCTGCCGCTTGAACTGCGTCCGTATGAAAGAGGACGCCGTTCAGTTTCGTCAAGTGGGCGAGCTCCTCGACCGGCTGGAGCGTCCCAACCACATTATTCGCTGCCATCATGAAACGAGAGTCACATTCGACTGCAACACGCGCAGCAGGCTCTCTGGGCCCACAAGGCCATCAGATCGACCGGAAGCCGAGTGATCTTGGTCCTGACTCAGCAAGGAATCGGCAGGTCTCTAGAATCGCGGCGTGCTCGATGGAAATGTGACGACATGCCCGGGACATCCACTGCCTCGCACGGCGCCGACAAGAGCCAGGTTGTCCGCCTCGGTGCCGCTGGCGGTGAAAATAATCTCTTCGGCTCCGCGCCGATCAGGGCGGCGACTTGGGCGCGTGCAAGCTGTACCGCCTCGCGTGCCGCGCGGCCTTCCTGATGCAGGCTCGAGGGATTTCCAAAAGCTCCGCCAAGATATGGGCCCATCGCCGTAAGCACCCGGGGGTCGAGCGGGGTGGTGGCGGAATGATCAAAATAAATGCGCGAATTCATTGACTGCCTCTCCAGTCTGGGCTGCGCTGGGCCCTGCGCTCCCTAAAAACACGAATGCCTCATCCGGGATTTGGGGACGAGGCAATTGTCCACCGATATCTCATGTCCCCCGCAAACCGGGCGGGAATTGGCACCATATGATCAGGCTGGTTCCTGATCCGGTTGTCGTGGCTTCTGCGGGCCCGTTACCCTCAGCCACTCTGCATGAGACTGCGGTTCCATCCCAGCACGAATGCTGGAACATCTCCAACAATATTGCGCGCGAAAGCGAGTGTCAAGAACTGTTGCCCAACATCCCGTCTACTTCGATTTCGTGCGTTCCGATTCTTGCTACGACAAGCTGTTGCATAAGGTTAGGCTTAGGTAATAGGAAGCGCCTCGCTTTGCTATAATAAAATGCTCCCTCGAAGTTGCAGTTTTCTGTGCGGAAGTGGTGGAACTGGCAGACACACCATCTTGAGGGGGTGGCGCCGAAAGGCGTGGGGGTTCAAATCCCCCCTTCCGCACCATTGATTTCGTTGGGGCGCGATTGATGCTCCGCCGATTTGCAGCTGTAACCGGAACTTTGCGCTTAGCGTTAGGAAAAATCTCAAACTATGATTTACCTCATCACTACCATCCATATCCTGGTCTGTTTCTTCATCATCATCGTGGTTCTGTTGCAGAGCGGCAAGAGCGGCGATATTTCTGCGGCGTTCGGCGGGCAGGGCAGCCAGACGGCGTTCGGTCCGCGCGGCGCGGCCAGTGCACTTTCCAGGGCGACCACTTGGTCGGCGATCGCCTTCATGATTACATCCATCACCTTGTCGGTCTACGCAGCGAAGCGCGGCGGACCAACCTCCGTCCTGCAAGGCTTGAAGTCTCAGCCCGTCAAGACGCAGCCCGCATCTACGCCGGCAACTCCGCCAGCGCCACAGAAATAGCCGCCTCGACGAGTTGCTTCTAAGGTGAATCCGAGCCGTGATTTGCGATTGGCGATATCGAATCGCAGATCCCCTGTGAAAGTCCCGCCCGTCCTACAGACTCTCCGGTAATTGTATTTGCCATAGAGAGGATGTAACATCCGAATGAAGAGCTTTTCGCGGAGGAACACTTATGTCAGATCGTGACGGCAATAGTTTCGTTTGGTTCCTGGCTGGATTAGGTTTGGGAGCGTTGGCGGGTGTGCTTTATGCTCCGCGCTCGGGCAGCGAAACGCGCGATGTTCTGCGAGCGCGCGCCGAAGAAGGCCGTGACTACGTCCGCAATCGTGCGCGGGAAGCCCGTGACCAGGCGGCGCAATGGGCGGATCAGGGCCGTGACGCAGTGAACACCCAGAAGGAACAGTTCCGGGCGGCATACGAGGCGGGTCGACAGGCCTACCACGAAGCCACCACCGAAACGGGCGCGCCGAAAGAACCTGTAGTCGCAGTCGCTCCGGTTGATCCGGGTGGAGACACGTCTATGGACAAGATGACAGTGTTCGTCGCGCTCACGGGGATTGCGATCTTCTTGCAGGCCGGCATTCTGCTGGCGATGTACCTAGCCATGCGGCAGAGCAGCTCGCGTGTGGAAGCCATTGCCGCGGAAGTCAAAGCGAAAATCGTGCCTGCCGTCGAGCAGGCCCAGGCGCTTCTCGCGGAATTCCGCCCCAGACTCCAAGTGATTGGCGAAAACCTGGAGGAAGCTACGACCATTCTGCGCGATCAGGTGCAGCGGGCTGACGCGACGGTGAAGGACGCCGTCGACCGCGGCCGTTTGCAGATCATCCGAGCGGACGAACTGCTAACCCGAACGCTCGATCGCGTAGAGCAGACCTCCGACATGGTTCACAGCACTGTGATTTCGCCGGTGCGGCAGCTCTCCGGCCTCATGCAAGGAATCACCGTAGGCCTGGAATTTCTGTTCGGAGGCCGCGGGAGACGGAACGGTGGCAGCCGCGAAGAACGACGGCCGGTCCCGCAGGATGAGATGTTCATCTAGTCCCGGCGCGGCATTCTGCTTTCTCTCGCCATGTAGGTCCGGCATCCTCATGCAATCTCCCTTTCTTCATTCTCGTGGCAGCGTCCCTCGAAGCGTTTTGCTTTGCAGCGTTCTGATGCTACTCGCCGTCTCTGCCCTGGCTCAGGACAAGGTCGTCTGGAGCGACCAGGAGAGGCCGATCGTCGAGCAGTTGCACGGGCTGCGCAAGCTCGATGACACCGTGCGCGTCCAAACCACCAAGGATCTCGCTCTGCAGATTCGCGCGTTGCCGGTTGTTCCCAACAAACTGCGGCTCGCAGGCGCGCTGGCAAACCTGTCTACGGAAGGCGACTTCGGGAAAGACACGCTGCAGGAGGTTACAACGACGCTCGCCTTGGCTTTACGCGAGCAGCCTCCGGCGGGTAAGCCGGGAGAGCCTGACGGTCTTTATGTGGAGCTGGCTTCGCTAGTGCGTTACGAGCATATGCAGGCGGCTTCCGATAATCCACAGTTTGCCGCCGCGATGTCGAGGTTAGAGGCGGATGATGCCAAACGTCAGGCTGCCGACTTTACGCTCTCCGACCTGCAGGGAAAGCAATGGCATCTGCAGGACCTGCACGGCAAGGTCGTGCTGGTAAATTTCTGGGCCACCTGGTGTCCCCCGTGCCGCAAAGAAATGCCTGATCTGGATGCTCTGTACAACAAATACAAGGATCAGGGCTTCGTTGTGCTGGCTATTTCCGACGAGGAAGCTGCAAAGGTTTCTCCGTTTATTAGCGAACACAAAATTAGCTATCCTGTGCTGCTAGATCCCGGCCGCAAGGTAAATGAAGCTTTCATCGTGGAAGGCATTCCCAAGAGCTTTGTGTATGACCGCAGCGGCAAGTTGGTCGCGCAATCGATCGACATGCGCACACGAAGCCAGTTCGTGCAGATGCTGGCGCAGGCGGGCTTGCAGTAGATCGTGTAGGGGCGGTCGTATTCGTCCGCCCTTCAAGTGTTAAGGCGACGAAGGTCCCCCAAACGAATGCGTCCGGGGCTACGTTTTCGGGGAATCTATGCGTTATCTGGTTCGAGCCCGCGTGAAGACCGGCCGTGAGGCAGATCTACTCGAGGCCATCGAGCAAGAAAAACTCGGACAAGGATCCGTCGCGGAAGGCGAGTATCTCAGAAACATGCAGGAAGCGCGCGTCTGCGATGACGAAACTGCTCGCTGGGTGGAGGTGTGTTACTGTGCTACTCCGCTGCAGGAAGAACGTCCGTACTGGGAACAGTATTTCGACCTGACCCGTGTGCAAGATGCTCACGACCGCCGACAATGCCGCGACGAAAATGGGACTGAACCCTGGGCCTGCGGTAAATGCGATTGCACGGCAAGACTCGAAGAAAAGCTAAAAGTCTCGGGCCGACCTTTTCTTATCGAACTTCGAAATCAAGCCGGCTCAAGCAAGCTCCGGCAGCGTTGACGCCAACTGCTTCAGGTCTTGCGCCACTTCCCTCAAGTTAAAAACCAGCGCCCAAAAGGGCAACATGCGATCCAGCGCCAAGGGCGACGTGACCCGATCCTGGCGAAGCCTCGCCAGATCCAAGTCGAGATCGCGGATCGCCGCATCGAGCTCCGCTGATTGGAAGGCCGCGCCAGGCTTGCGAACGGCCTCCGCGAGAAAAGAGAATGTCTGCGTGGTCCTCTCGGCCAGTGTGGGCAAAGACGGTACGAGACCTGGTTGCAGGTGTGCGCGCACATAGAGAGAACTGTCCTCCGCCATGGCCGTCAAACGCCGCCGCACCTGGTCAGCTTCGTCCACAAAGGATTGAAAAGCTCCCTGGTTAAATCGCGAGAAGGCCAGCTCGCTCCGCGCTTCGTCCATCTGCTGTGTGATTCCCCGACGCAAATCGTGCAACTGGCGGTCGAGTTCGCGAACTTGCTGCTCGTTGTCGACTCCCTGCAGAGCAGCCGCCGTAACGGCACGGTAGAGTGCGCCCGCACCGTCGAGAATGCTGGCGATTTTGTGGCGCAGGCCAACGCGCGCGTGTACGGGCCAGATCAACGCACCGACGCCGAAGGCAACGACTGCTCCCAAGATGGTATACAGCACGCGCAGCCACGCCATGTGCCAGGGTTCTCCCTGGCCGCCAAATACGAGGATCAACGCTGCAGTGAATCCAGCGGCGGTGAAGCTGGGATGCAGCGAGGTCAAGTAGCCAAACAACGTCGCCAGCAGAAAAAGCACCGCACCCACGCCGACGAGTCCGTTCCCCAGCATCGGCATCAGCAGGGCCGCAGCGACCGCCCCGCAGGTCGAGCCGATCGTGCGGTAGAGGGCCGCTCTCCACGATGCGCCAAGGTTGGCCTGTGTCACCACTAACGCGGCAAATACGGCCCAGTATCCCTGCGGCAGGTGAAATCCGGCATAAATGGCGTAAGTGATCGTGCCCGCGAGGCCCGTCTTGATTCCCTGCTTGAGCGGGCCGGATTGGCGGCTCCAGAGCGATGGAAGCGGCGCCGAGGTTACAGTTTGAGGAATGGGCAGCGGAGGATTGGCAGACGCCATGCGGGAATTATATTCGCGCGGGGAGCCGCCGCTCCCTACACGATCCAGCCGCCGCCGACCACGACATCCCCGTCGTAGAAGACTGCGGCCTGGCCCGGCGTGATGGCGCGTTGCGGCTCGTCGAAAGTAGCAAGAATCTCATCGACACCGACCCGCTCGATGGTTGCCGGCGCGGGCTCGTGGCGATGCCGAATCTTGACGGCCACGCGCATCGGCTCATGAATGTCGTCGACGGCGATCAGGTTGACGCGCCTCGTGCGCAGTGTTCGCGAGTAAAGATGCTCTTCCCCACCCACGATCACCTGCTTGCTCGCGCCGCTGATCTGGATGACGTAGAGAGGCGAGCCCGTGGCCACGCCGAGGCCCTTGCGCTGTCCGACGGTGAAGTTGTGAATGCCAGCATGCTCTCCGATGACATCGCCATTCGCGGTCACGAGGTCGCCCGCCGTATCGGGCAAGGCCTCGCCCTGCTCCGCAAGGTAGGCATCGATGAAACGCTTGTAGTCGCCGCCGGGAACAAAGCAAATCTCCTGCGAGTCAGGCTTCTCGGCGAGCGCAAGACCATGCTGCCGCGCGAGTTCGCGAACCTCTGGCTTGGTCATGTCCCCGAGTGGAAAGATTGTGCGGCTCAGTTGCTCCTGAGTCAGGCCGAAGAGAAAGTAAGTCTGATCTTTGCTGGCGTCGGCTGGACGCTTTAGTAGCCAGCGGCCACGAGCCTCGTCAAAGGCGACGCGTGCGTAGTGGCCGGTGGCGACACGCTCGGCCCCAATCTGCTGTGCCACAATCAGTAGCTGATCAAACTTCAAGTGGTTGTTGCAGAGACTGCAAGGGATCGGCGTACGCCCGGAAACGTACTCTTCCACAAAGGGACGAATCACGTCGCGCTCGAAGCGCTCCTCGTGATTGACCACGTAGTACGGGATGCCGATCTGCTGGGCCACGCGGCGGGCGTCGTAAACGTCGTCGAGCGAACAGCAGCGTCCCTGCACGGACTCCGGCATGCCCTCCTTCCCAGCGAGGCGGCGCTGGTTCCAAAGCTGCATGGTCAGGCCGATGACGTTATGCCCGTCGGCGCACAGCATGGCCGCGACGGTGGAAGAATCCACACCGCCCGACATCGCTACGGCAATCGTTTCTGAAGTCAGCTTTTAGCTCCTAGCCTTTGGCTCTTAGCTTAAAACGCATGTCATTTTGAGCGAAGCGAAGAACCTATGCAATTCGCCGACACCGGCAAAAGTGCATAGATCCTTGGCGACATAATTCGTCGCTCAGGATGACAAACGAAATTTGACTTACCCCTTAGCGACCGCCGTCTGCTTCGCGTACTTCGGCGATAGATCTCGCAGACGGGCTACTGTCTCCGGCACGAGCGCCAGCGCGGTATCGATCTCTTCGTCGGCAGTCTGCTTGCCGAGGCTGAAACGAATGCTCGCCCGTGCCTGATCCGGCCGCAGGCCCATAGCGATTAGCACATGCGAAGGTTCAATCGCGCCCGACGAGCAGGCCGAGCCCGTAGATACGGCGAGGCCCTTCAGGTCTAGGGCAATGACCATCGCTTCGCCATCGATATGGTCGAAATGGATGTTCGTCGTGTTGGGCACGCGCGCTGCGCCTTCTCCGTTCACTCCAGCGTCTTCGACCTGACCGAGGATTCCCTTCTGCAAGCGGTCCCGCATAGCGGCCATTTTCTGATCGTCGCCGCGGCCGAGTGCTTCTTTGGCCAGTTTTGCTGCCTTGCCTAGGCCAACGATTCCCGGAACATTCTCCGTTCCCGCTCTCCGCGAACGCTCGTGCCGGCCACCGTAAAACAGCGGTTGTAGGCGCGTTCCCTTCCGCACAAAAAGCGCTCCGACTCCTTGTGGCGCGTGAATCTTGTGACCGGAAATGGAGAGCATGTGGCAGCCGATTCGTGTCACATCAATTGCAACTTTGCCGGCCGCCTGCACCGCGTCGGTGTGAAAACAGACTCCGGCTTCGGCGGCAATTTTCCCGATTTCTTCGACGGGCTGGAGCACTCCCGTCTCATTATTTGCCATCATCACGGAGATTAGCTTCGTATTCGGGCGCAGCGCCCGGAGCACGTCCGCCGGATCCACCAAGCTGCGGCCGTCCACCGGCAAAATACTTAATTCCACGCCAATCTCTTCCAAATGCTTGCATGCCAGTAATACGGCGTGATGCTCGATGCTCGAAGTGATGACGTGGTCGCCGGCGTCGACCAAGCCTGCAATTGCAAGATTGTCGGCTTCGGTTCCGCCGCTTGTGAATACAATCTCCGAAGCCCGGCAGCCCAGGAGCGCAGCAACCGATTCGCGCGCATCCTCGACCGCTGCCCGCGTTTGCTGCCCATGATGATGGATCGATGAGGCATTCCCGAACTGCTCCCCGAAATAAGGGCGCATGGCCTCAAAGACCTCGGGCAGAACCGGGGTGGTGGCGTTATTGTCGAGGTAAATGCGGTGCATGCAGAGCCCGCTTCTATTCTACCTTGCGCGGGTACTCTGGATGGCCTCGTGTGGATAACGAGCTCTGCTGGACAGACCGAGGCAGCCATCCCCACATTCCTTTAGCGCTGATCGATTGGTACGTAGGCGCTGGGATATTCGGGACCCAGGTAGTCGGCCCGTGGGCGGATCAGGCGGTTGTCATTGAGTTGTTCGATCACGTGGGCAGCCCAGCCGCTCACGCGGGAGACGGCGAAGATGGGCGTGAACAGATCCACATCAATGCCCAGAGTGTGGTAAGTCGAAGCCGAATAAAAATCGACATTGGCGTTGAGCTTCTTATCGGCCTTCACGAACTCCTCGATCTTGTGCGAAATCTCGAACCATTTCGGCTGCCCGCTAGACGTGCCCAGATCGCGGGACATCGCTCGCAGGTGCGTCGCTCGAGGGTCTTCCGTGTGATAAACACGGTGTCCAAATCCGGGGATCTTCTTCTTTTGCGCCAGCATTCCCTTCACATACTCAATCGGATCAGCACCCGATGCGTCAATGGCTTCGAGAATCAGAAACACCGCCTCATTGGCGCCGCCATGCAGCGGTCCTTTGAGGGCGCCAATCGCAGACGTGATCGCGGAATGCATGTCCGACAGGGTCGCAGCCGTGACACGCGCGGCGAAGGTCGATGCGTTCAGTTCGTGGTCGGCGTGCAGGATCAGCGCAATGTCGAGCGCGCGCTCCGCGGTCGGCGAGGGCTGTTTGCCGTTCAGCATGAGCAGGAAATTCGCGGCGTGGGAAAGGGCTCGGTCGGGCTCGACGACAGAATGTCCCTTGCGAATGCGGTCATAAGCTGCGACGATCATGGCAATCTGCGAAGTGATCCGAATGGCTTTATCGACATTCGCCTTCGCGTCATTGCTCTTTTCCTGGGGATCGTAGAACGACAGCGCCGAGACCGCTGTGCGCAGCACATCCATCGGCAAGGCGTGGCGAGGCGCGTTGCGCAGCAATGTGATGATCGATGCATCCAGCTTGCGCTCTTCAGCCAGACGCTCATGAAGTTCACGCAGTTCACGCCGGGTGGGAAGCTTTCCAAACCACAGCAGATAGCAGGTCTCTTCGAAGTTCGACTGGTGGGCGAGTTCGTGGATATCGATTCCGCGGTAGGCCAGAACGCCGCGATCTCCGTCGATGTAACAGATCTTGGATGTGGTAGCAACGACGCCCTCAAGCCCTTTGGGGGCATGGGTTGTTACCGGGCTCGACATTGTTCTCTCGCTTTGATTCGCTCGATTTTGTTGCCAGACTGCGCGAGCAGGGAGCGCGAAGGCTGCAACCTTTTTTTATACCTGAAACGCGTGTGACTTTCCAACGGCTACACCGGTCTCACACATCCGCGCGAACCGAGATGATCGCAAGAATCGGCGTTGCTGCAACCCTTCACGGGTAGGCCGCACGATGCAGGGCTTTGCCCCTCATCTTGGGCGTATACTAGGAAGTTCGTCTGCGACCAGCCCCTGTTCTGTAGCAGTTCATTATCTTCCTCATGGAGCCATCACCTTCAATGAAACGTATGTTTGCGGTTTTACTGTCTTTTGTCTTTATCGCTTCGACCTGTGCGTCGGCCGACGAAGGGATGTGGCTCTACAACGCTCCCCCCAAAGACAAGATCAAAGCCAAGTACGGCTTCGAACTCACCCAGGAGTGGCTCGACCATGTTCGTTTGTCTTCCGTGCGGTTTAACAACGGCGGTTCCGGGTCCTTTGTGTCGCCCGATGGACTGACCTTCACCAACCATCACGTTGGTGCCGCATGCGTCCAGCAGCTCTCGACGCAGGGCCACGACTACATCAAGATCGGCTTCTACGCCAAGACGCAGGCCGAAGAGGCCAAGTGTCCGAACCTGGAGCTGAACCAACTGGTCGGGATTGAAGATGTCACCGATAAGGTCAACGCTGGCGTGAAGGTCGAAATGTCCGCCGCGGATGCAGGCCAGGCCCAGCGCGCTGCGATGTCACAGATCGAGAAAGACTGCGCCACAACGACCGGGCTCCGTTGTGACGTAGTAACCTTCTATTCCGGCCAGGTCTACAACCTCTACAGGTACAAAAAGTACACGGACGTCCGGCTGGTCTTCGCTCCGGAATTCGAAATCGCATTCTTCGGCGGCGATCCCGATAACTTTACTTATCCCCGTTACGATCTCGACATCACATTCTTCCGGGTGTACGAAAACGGCAAGCCGGCACACCTCGATCATTACCTGAAATGGTCGCCCACCGGCGTGAAGGACGGCGACCTGATCTTTGTTTCGGGGCACCCTGGAAATACAGGCCGGATGCTCACTGTGGCGCAGTTGGAGTTTCTGCGCGATGTGCAGTATCCCATGACTCTGAAACTGCTCCAACGCCGCGTAACGTTGCTGCAGAATTTCAGCAAAGAGTCAGACGAGAACGCGCGCATCGCCAAGGAAGAGATCTTCGGCCTGCAGAACTCGCAGAAGGCGATCACAGGCTACCAGTCCGGCTTGCTCGATAAATCCATCATGGACGGCAAAGCCGCAGACGAGGCCAAGCTGCGCGCATCGTTCAAGACGGATCCGAAGAACGCCGGCGCGGCCGATCCTTGGGACGAGATTGCTCAGGCAATCAAGATGCAGCAAGCGATCTATCCTAACCTGATGTATCTGGAGCGTATGCGGGGCTTTAACTCGCATCTAGCGCAGACAGCGCGCGTTCTAGTGCGGGTTGCGAGTGAGAAGCCAAAACCAAATCAGGAGCGCATGCGGGAGTTCCGCGATTCCAACCTCCCCTCGTTCGAGCAGCAGTTATTCTCCACAGAACCGATTTACAAGAACCTGGAAATTGCTACGCTGGCAGACTCGCTCAGCGAAATGCAAGACGCCCTGGGCAAGGACAACCCTGACGTGCAAGAAGTTCTGCAGGGGAAAACGCCCGCCGAAGCTGCCAAGGATCTGATTGCCAATACGAAGCTTGACGACGTTGCCGTACGCAAGCAACTTTATGATGGCGGTCAGGCGGCGATTGCTGCCAGCACCGATCCGTTGATCGTTGCCATGCGAGCGATTGATCCTTCGGCCCGCAAGGTGCGCAAGCAGTTTGAAGACAAGGTCGACGCGATCGTGCGCCACGATGGCACGATCGTAGCCAAGGCACGCTTCGCCCAGAGCGGCTTCGCCCAACCTCCGGATGCCACCTTCACCCTCCGCTTGAGCTATGGCGCGGTCAAGGGCTACCAGGAAAACGGGAAGTCGATTCCCTTCGCGACCAACATCGGCGGGGCGTACGAACACGCGGCTGAGCACAACAGCCAGCCACCGTACAGCCTTCCGGACAGCTGGATCAATTCCAAGCCTAAACTCGACCTAAAGACCCCGTTCAATTTTGTTTCCACGGCCGACATCATCGGCGGTAACTCCGGATCGCCGACGGTCAACAAGAACGGTGAGGTGGTCGGGATTATCTTCGACGGCAACATCGAGTCACTCCCCTGGAATTTCGCTTTCAGCGACATTCAGGGGCGCGCCGTGTCCGTGGACTCGCGAGGAATTCAAGAAGCCCTTCGTAAAATCTATGGGGCGGGCGCGCTCGCGGATGAACTCATGGGAACCAAGACCGCGGAAGCTAAGGGCGGAAAATAGTCCGACGGTCGGGAACGCAATGCGCAAGTCGATCGAGGAATAAGAGAGGTCCGCTGCTGTATGCGGGCCTCTTTAATTTTCAAGCCCAGATTTCACGCTGGCCAAATCGAAAGCGCGGTCTTGGTCAGGATTTGCTGCTGAACGGTTTGACTAAGCGGAAGAGAGCGGAACTCGTCAAGATTCTTCTTGATGTCGGGTACGCCGGGTCCGGGCCAGTCCGTGCCAAACAGCGTCTTGTGTGAGATCTCCTCTAGACGCGGAAAATATTTCAGCAGAGTCTTCGGTGGGATGCCACTGATGTCGAGATAAACGTTGGGATGTCGCCGCACTAGAAAGAAAGCAGTCTGCATCCACAGTGGGCGTCCGCCGTGGGCGAGTAGAATCTTGAGCTTCGGAAAATCGACCGCCACATCGTCGATGTAAATCGGGTCACCGTACTTATTGCGAGCTCCCGGGAAAATCGACGTCCCGGTGTGAAACATTATCGGAACGCCGTTTGCTTCGGCGGCACGGTAGATGATCTCCAGTTCCTTAGTGCCGCTGAGGTAATCGTTAGGAAATAGCAACTGGTGCGGCGGATGGATCTTGATCATCTGCAGACCCAACCGCAGGATCTGCTCCACATCTGCCAGGACATTGGTAGTGTGCTTGGGGTGCAGGCTGCCGCAGGAGAGCAGTCGCTTGGGATCTTCCTTCACATAGTCCGCGACGAACTGGTTTACTCCGCCGGTAAAGCCGATGACTTCCGGGGCCACGTAGTTGATGAGCATGGCTCGGTCAATCCCGCTGGCATCCATAAACTTGAGGAACGCTTTCGGCGAACGGCAGAACTCCACGATCTGGTCGAAGTTGGGCCTTTTCTGCTTCATCAGTTCCAGCGCCTGGGGCTTGAACATCTCCATGGGCTGAATGTGGATGTGACAATCCGTGATCATCGTTGGTTGAAGCTCTTTTCAGAATCTGACTGCCCAGAACGTCAATTAGTAGGTTGGAACATTACCATCGACCCGCCGCGACCAGGCGTCAATGCCACCGCGCATTGATTGCACCTTCTCGAATCCCTGCTGGCGCAACCACACCGTCACATTCATCGAGCGAACGCCGTGATGGCAGAGCACGACCAAGTGATCGTCCGGATCAAGTTCCGGATGGGCACGCGATGGCACATCGCCCATCGGCATCAGCTTGGCGCCATCGATCCGGGCAGTCTCGAACTCCCACGGCTCACGAACATCGAGCAGCGTGAACGGTTCTTTGGCCTCCAGCTTACTCTTTACTGCCTCGGGGGTGATTTCGTAGTCCATCGATAGTGCGGTCGTTAGGTCCCAGTCCACTTCGGTGCCCGCTTCTCCATAAACGCGCGGATTCCTTCGTGCGCGTCGGCGGTCTTCATCAGTTCGTCGAAATAAATACGTTCGGCCCGCGCCAGACCCTTATCGAAATGCACCGAGTCCCAAGCGTAAGACGCCTTCTTGGCCATCGCCAAAACCGCCGGGCTGAGCTTGCGCAGTTGCTCAATACATTCTTCCACAGCAGCAGCCAACTCGCCCTCGGGCACCGCTCGATTGGCGAGGCCAATATCCGCCGCCTCTTTTCCGTCGATCGTCCGCCCAGTCAAAATCAGCTCCGCCGCGCGCTTCTGGCCCACCAGGGCGGCCAAAGCCGTGCTTGCCACGGGCGGGTAGCAACCCAGTTTAATTTCCGGAAATCCCCACTGGGCGGAATCGCTGGTATAAGCCATATCGCACATCATCGCCAACTCCGCGCCGCCGCCCAGACACCGGCCGTGCACCGCTGCGATCGTCACTTTCTTCGCCGCAACCAGCGCTCGGATGACTGTGTGGAACTTCGCCAACATCTCCTCGACCTTGTCGGGCGTGTGGGCCGCCACGTCTACGCCCACCGAAAACGCCTTGCCCTCCCCTTCCAGAACGATCACGGATACGTCCGGGCGCGTTTCGACCTCGATCAGTGAAAGGTTCAACTCTTCCATCATGGCGAGATCGATAACGTTGAGTGGAGGGTTATGCAGCGCAATTCGCGCCACCGGACCGTCGAAGTTCAGAGAATGCCGGCTGAGTTGGCGCTCTGCGATGCTCATAAGCGTGGCTACAGGTTGATCGCGGACTTCCGCACTTCTCCGATAGTCGAGAGGGGATCGCGCGCGCCCGTTTTCTCGGCGATCCACTTCTTCTCGTTGTTGATAATGTCGAGTAGCAGTTTCTTGTCCGCCACGGACGGCAAGTAATCTTTCAGGTGCTCTTGGTATGCGCGATCGCCGAGTGGTTCACCGGTCTGCGCGTGGAATTTCTGTCCCGCCCACTTTCCAATCGCGCGATTGAATTTGATGTCTGGGGCATAGAGCTTTGGTTCGCCTGACCTAAGCGCACCGTTGAACCGTTCAATCAGTCCCGCAACCTCGTCTCGATAAAGAGTGCGATTGTAGTCGTTCAGGTCGTCGAGATTCGGAGCCTTGTCGTTCTTCGGTTCGTCGTAGCGACCCTTCACGCCCCACACATACGCCCAATGCGCCGATGAAGAATGATCGGTGCCAAACAGATCATACGAACTCGATATCCACTTGTTGAGATATTTCTGAATCAGCCAGGCCGGAATCACTCCCGCTTCCACGATTCGCCGCAGTCCGTCGTTGCCCGTGCCCATGTGGAAGGCTTCTTCTCGCAGCATGTACGACATCGATCGACCCAGCGGAGCAAATGCGGAATATTTGAGCATTTGCAACTGAAACTTGCCGTCGCGGTCGACGAAGTCGGTGTAAGTGAAGAAGTCCATCCAGTTATCGACGTCGACGTTGAAGGCGCCAAGCAACCGCTTGTTCTCAAAGGCGCGCCGTTCGAGCATTTTCTGCGCCTCGACCTTGCCGGAATAGCCGAAGTGGTCGACCAGCAAAGCACACATCTGCCAGCCGTGCCGCATTTCTTCGATCATGACCCGAGTGATCGCACGGCGATCCCACTCGGTGGGAGCGTTTTCCAGCAGATTCCGTTGCTGTTCGACGCTGGCAAACTCGGTGTCGCCCTGGTAGACGATCATATTCATCAGCGCATCGCGCATCTGCTGGGTGGGAATCTGCCGCAGGTTCTCCCACTTGCGCCGGCCTTTGTACGAACCAAACTCGATCTCTTCCGTATCGATGGCGCCATACAGAGTGTCAAAGTGAAAGGCGTCGATGTCGGCCGTGTTGACACCAATATCCTTGCGCCAGTCGTTGAACAAACCGATCCAGTCACTGAAGGTTCCGATCTTTGCTACTTTTCCCGGCATATCGACCTCGAATTCTCGCCTCTATTTTGCTTTGAATACTGCCGGACGCTTTTCCACGTAGGCCGCCAGGCCTTCCTTCGCGTCTTCACTCTGGAATAGCAACTGCTGGTTCTCGCGTTCGACCGCGAGGGCCGATTCCATGGGAATCTCCCACCCCGTCTGAACCGCGCGCTTGATACGTCCTACGGCCTTCGACGCCTTGTTGGGCGGGCAGAACTGCTTAGCGTACTCCATGATGTTTTCCATAAAACCGTCGCGCTCGAAAATGTCGTTCACCATTCCGAGTTCCTGCGCCTCTTCAAACGAGAACGTGTTACCCGTGACCATCAGTTCAATTGCCTTGCTCTTGCCCACCATGCGCGAGAGGCGCTGCGTGCCACCAGTACCGGGAAGCACGCCAAGGTTGACTTCGGGCAAGCCAATCTTCCCTGCTTCTTTCCGCGCTATGCGAAGGTCGGCCGCCATCGCGATTTCCAACCCGCCACCCACACAGTGGCCGTTAATCGCGGCGATGACCAGCTTCGGCGTGTGTTCCAGCCGCAGCAGCATCTCGTTGGCGTGCAAGCAGAAGTAATACTTAAAGGTCGGATCGACGCTGGTCAGCATCTTGATATTGGCGCCCGCGGAAAAAAACTTATCGCCTGCGCCGGTCATCACGATCACATAGACGTCGTTGTCCATGCGCGCCTTCAGGATTGCCTCGTCCAGCTGACGGTTCATTTCGTAGGTGTAGGTGTTTGCCGGGGGATCGCACATCTCGATCACCGCGACTCCGCCCTCGCTGCGATAGTTGACCAGTTGCTTCGCGCTCTCTCCGGTTGTGGGCTGCATTGTCGTTGCCATATCTTGCGTCTCCTTAAATCTCTCCTGGAAATTTCAAATCGTTGTCTCCGAGCGAACAGAGGAACCTCTTGTTCCCACCACTCACTTCACCGCCCATCCCTGCGCTTCTTGCTGTCCGCCAGTACTCCCCGTAGAAAAACATCGCCCATGTCGCGTGCAATCGACGCTGCGTCAGCGTCCACGCGCGGGTTGTGCCAGGTATAAATCCAATTCATCATCCCGAACAGGCTGAGGACCGCGATTCGCGTCGAAATCTGCAGGCCGCGGTCGGCCCTCAGGTCGTCGAGCAGACCGACGCAAATCCGGTAGTACTCCCGCTTGATGGCAGCAACTTCCGAAGCGAAACCGTTCTTCAGCGCCTCTGCTTCGTGTGAAAGAACTTTCATGGCCGCCTGATTTGCCAGAAAATATTCAAGATGGTTGAGGATGAAGATTCGAATCCGCTCTTCCGCGTCGCCCACTGCCTCCAGTCGAGCTTTCAACCGTTGCACGATGGTGGTGAACGTGTGCTTCTGAATCAAATACAACAGGCGTTCTTTGGATTCGAAGTAGTAGTACAGCCCGGCCAGCGACATGCCGCTCTCGCGGGACAGATCGCGCATAGACGCGCCTTCATAACCCTTTTTGCAGAAAACCTCGGTGGCGTGGGTAAGAATCTCCGCCAGGCGGCGATCGTAGCGCGTCGCGGGAACCGCCGCAGCACTGCGGCGTCGAGCGGTCACTCGCGTTACGGTGGAAGAAGTCCCCATCACCCTCCGACGGGCTTGATATTTCGAACGTTCGTTCGAAGAAAGTATACCTCGATGTGATCTTGATCACAAGGCGGCAGCTACTTAGATTTTGTATTCTTGCTTGCCGCCTGATAGAACTTGCCTGCCAGTTGAGGGAGCCGCGCAGATCGGCGTCCGAAAAGACGTCAAAGATAAAGCAGGTCGCGGGGAGTCGCTCCTAAACTACATTACCTCTCAGTTCCTGATATCCGCGAGACTCTGCTCGATCTCCGCTTTCAGATCCGCCGTCAGCGGAAGGAACGGCAACCGTGCGGGTCCGCCGAAGTAGCCGTTGAAGTCCATGCCGTACTTGAATCCCGGGACACCGAGATCGCTGACTTGCTGCGCAGCCTTCGCGATTCGTTCCTGCTTCAGGCGTGCCAGTTCGGCATCGCCCTCTTTCCAGGCGGCATAGATTTCGTAGCAAGCGGTAGGAGCCGGGCAGGCGAAAGCAAGAATCGCACCGGCGGCACCCGCGTCAAGCGAAGGCTGCAGCTTGTGTGCTGCGCCTACCAGCACCTGGAATCCAACTTCCTTCTGGCGCGTTTTCAGCTTGCCCACAACGCTGACGGCGGCCGAGGACGGCTTGTTCACCGAAGCGCCCGAGACGCCCCCGACCTGCACCAGTTCCCGGCTGTCGCCGTTCGATCCTGCGGCAGCGGCGGCGAGCATCCGCGAAGTGACCGCATCGAATGTCTCCGTAACCGTGGCGCTGCGCTTGATGTGGCGCGTTCCCTCGGACATCTTGCGTACTTTTTCCACGTCGCCGCTCGACTCCTTGATCCCAATCACGTTCGGATGGCCGGCCAACTCGATCACTACTTCGGCTGGAATGTCGTAACCGGTGGCTTGCGGGATGTTGTACAGAATGACCGGCAGCGGCGAACGGTCGGCAACCGTGCGATAGAACGCCAGGATATTGGCACTTTGCATCTGCTTCTTGTAATAGTGCGGCGTGCGTACCATAGCAACGTCGTATCCGAGCTCGGCGGCGTATTCTGTCAGCCGCAGGGTCTCAATCGCCGACTCGATTCCAGTACCTGCGATCAGGACCTTGTTGGGCGCGACAGCCGCACGCGCGATTTTCAGGACCTCGCGCCGCTCCTGGTCCGAGAGTAGGATCGCCTCGCCGGTTGAGCCCAGCACCACGATGCCAGCCACGGGCGTGCGCGAGTAGCGCTCGACATTCGATTCGAGTTTCTTGAAGTAGACATTGCCGTCGGGATAGAACGGCGTGGTGATAGGAGGAAAAATGCCGTGCAGCAGCATGGCTCATTCTAACCGGAAACAGGATGGTTAGAGCAGTTTCACGCCGCTAACGCCGGAGATTGGCGGAACGCTCGGCGTGTAGATGTTGCAGTGCCTTCACATTCACTTCGCCGCGTTGGAGCGCTGCGATTCCTTCGGCCGCAGCCCGAGCAGCAGCCAATGTGGTGATCGTAGGGATGCGAGCAGTCACCGCCGCCCGCCGAATCGCCTTCTCGTCGAACCACGGCTCAAGTCCCGTAGGAGTATTCACGATGAGCTGAATGCGCTGGCCCTTAATGAAGTCCACTACGTTGGGCCGTCCTTCTTTTACTTTGTAGACGCGTTCTACGTTCATGCCGGCTGCTTCGATCACATCAGCGGTGCCGGCCGTAGCCACCAGCTTGAATCCCATGTCGACAAACTTTCGGGCCACAGGGGCAACGTGATTCTTGTCGTGGTCAGTCACGCTGATGAAAACAGCCCCCTGGGTGGGCAGCTTTTGACCGGCGGCCAGTTGAGCCTTGGCGAAGGCTTCGCCAAAATTGTCCGCAACTCCCATCACTTCGCCCGTTGATTTCATCTCTGGTCCGAGCACCGTATCGACGCCGGGGAATTTATTCCAGGGAAATACGGGAGACTTCACGAAGTAGTGGCTGCCGGTATCGAGATCGGCGCGGCGGTCGATGAATTCGGGCAGGAACTCGCGCAACTTGCGTCCGGTCATCAACCGCGCGGCGATTTTCGCCAGGGGAACCCCGGTTGCCTTGGACACGAAAGGCACCGTGCGCGAGGCCCGGGGGTTCACTTCGAGCACGTAGACTTTATCGCCTTCCGCACCGTGGCCGTTCCCGCGCGGGATCGCGAACTGAATATTCATCAGCCCCACGACCTTCAGAGCGCGCGCCAGCTTGAACGTGTAGTCGCGCATTCGTTCGAGCAGCCCCTGGGGAATATCGACCGCCGGCAGCACGCACGAAGAATCGCCGGAGTGCACTCCAGCTTCTTCGATGTGCTGCATAATTCCGCCAATGACCACGTCTTCGCCGTCAGACAACGCGTCAACATCGACTTCAATAGCATCTTCTAGGAAGTGATCGATCAGCACCGGACGGTCGTGCGAGTACTCTACCGCCTCTTTCATGTAGCGAATGATAGCCGCTTCGTCGTGAGCGATCACCATGGCGCGGCCGCCGAGCACGTATGAAGGCCGCACCAGCACGGGATATCCGATCCGCCCCGCGCCTTCGACAGCCTGTTCAATCGATGTGGCCATCACGCCGGGCGCCTGCGGAATCTGCAATTCTTCCAACAGCTTGTTGAAGTGCTTGCGGTCCTCGGCCAGGTCGATTGATTCCGGAGACGTGCCAATGATCTTTACGCCCGCAGCCTTCAGTGGCAGCGCAAGGTTGAGCGGTGTCTGTCCGCCGAACTGTACAATCACGCCCACCGGCGCGCCCTTCGAAGTTTCATGCTGGTAAATCGCCCACACGTCCTCGAACGTCAGCGGCTCGAAGTAGAGGCGGTCGCTGGTGTCGTAGTCGGTCGAGACTGTTTCAGGATTGCAATTAATCATGATCGTCTCGTACCCGTCATCGCGCAGCGCAAATGATGCATGGCAACAGCAGTAATCAAACTCAATTCCCTGCCCGATACGATTCGGTCCGCTGCCGAGGATGATGACCTTCTTTTTGTCAGTCGGCGCAGCTTCGTCTTCTTCTTCGTAAGTCGAGTACAGATAGGGCGTAAAGCTCTCAAACTCGGCCGCGCAGGTGTCGACGCGCTTGTAAACCGGCAGCACGCCGTGCTTCTTGCGCAGGTGGCGAACTTTCTCCTGCCCCTCCAGTCGCCAAACGCCGGCCAGTCGGCCGTCGGAGAATCCCATACGCTTCGCATCGCGCAGCACCTCGGTGGGAATCGACTCCATCGGATGTTTCTCGAGTTCCAGTTGCTGGTCGTTGATTTCCTTGAGTTGATACAGGAACCACGGATCCATCGAGGTCATCTTCGCGATCTGCTTCACTGTGTGTCCCTGGCGCAGCGCGTATTGCACGTAGGCCAGCCGCTCCGGATGCGGCGTCACCAGCCGTTTCGTCAGAATCTTCGGCTCGATCTTCTCGCCGCCCACACGCTTCCCGGTATCGAGCGAGCGTATGCCCTTCATCAGCGCTTCCTTGAAGGTGCGCCCGATGGCCATCACTTCGCCGACGGACTTCATCTGCGGGCCGAGCGTGTCGTCGGCGCCGGGGAATTTCTCGAACTGCCACTTCGGAATTTTTACGACGACGTAATCAAGCGTCGGCTCGAAGCAGGCTGGAGTCTTGCGCGTGATGTCGTTGGGGATTTCGTCGAGCGTGTAGCCGACGGCGAGTTTCGCGGCGATCTTTGCGATCGGGAATCCAGTGGCCTTCGACGCCAGAGCCGATGACCGCGAGACGCGAGGGTTCATCTCAATGACAACCATCCGCCCGGTCTCTGGATTGACGCCGAACTGAATATTCGATCCCCCCGTTTCGACGCCGATTTCGCGAATCACGGCGATCGAGGCATCGCGCATGGCCTGGTACTCGCGGTCGGTGAGGGTCTGCGCGGGAGCAACCGTGATCGAATCCCCGGTGTGCACGCCCATGGGGTCGAAGTTTTCGATCGAGCAGATGATGATGACGTTATCTTTGGTGTCGCGCATCACCTCAAGCTCGAATTCCTTCCAGCCCAGCACCGACTCTTCAATCAGCGCTTCGTGTACCGGAGAGAAATCGAGGCCGCGGGTCAGCACTTCCAGCATCTCTTCGCGGTTGTAGGCGATGCCGCCGCCCGACCCGCCCAGAGTGAACGATGGCCGGATGATCACCGGGAAACCGATCTTCCCCGCAAACTCGACGCCGTCCTTCGTATTGTTGACGAGCGCTGACTTGGGCACGTCGAGCCCGATCCGCTGCATCGCGTCTTTAAAGACGAGGCGGTCTTCAGCCTTCTTGATGGCCTCGACATTCGCGCCAATCAGGATCACGTTGTATTTTTCCAGCACGCCGCCGTCAGAAAGTTCGATTGCCAGATTCAGCGCCGTCTGTCCGCCGACGGTCGGCAACACGGCAAAACCCGCGCCCGGCGACATTTCCCGCTCGGTGCGGATGATCTCTTCCAGATACTCCAGCGTGAGCGGTTCGATGTACGTACGGTCAGCCGACTCGGGGTCGGTCATGATGGTGGCCGGGTTCGAGTTCGCCAGCACCACTTCGTAGCCCTCGGACTTGAGCGCCTTGCAGGCCTGCGTGCCGGAATAGTCAAACTCCGCCGACTGCCCAATGATGATGGGCCCAGAGCCGAGGATCAGAATCTTCGAGATGTCAGTGCGTTTGGGCATTATTGAGTGTTCTTGCAGGCAATTGCCTTCGCGGTGAGTGACGAAATGAAATTCGTGAAGTTGAGTTCGGGCACCGGTTCTGAGTATTGTCCGTTAACCCCATCAGCGCTGTTGGACATCAAGAAGCATGTTGCGTCGTAAAGTCTCTCTCGAACTAGCTTCGTGAGAAGAATTTCGTAACGTCCAGCGTAAGACGCAGCCTTGAACTCTTCGAACACCTTGAAGTGCGGCTCTTGAGCTTTCACCGGTCGTGTAGATGCCGGGGCATCCTCTAATAACATCAAATATCCAAGCCAAGGGCGAGCTGAAGGTTTAAAAGCCCCTTCACGATATGCAGCCCACAAATCCGTTGCGCTTCCGAGTGCCTCTTCTGTTCTATTGTTGAAGTTGTTCCCGAAAGAACCAACCTGCGACTTGAATTCGATCGCAGCGATCAAACAGCCCTCGACTACCACGAGAAGATCCCATTTCTTCTCAGGCCGAAACCATCCAGGAAGTTCGATATGCCTTTCGCAATAGACGACTGGCTTATCCACGCCCGACTCTTCCAAAAAGTCTCGGACCAACGCAACAAAACCGTCCATCTGACTTCCGCCCGTGACAGCCGTTCTCGCACCCGCATCGCGAATTCCCGTCTTAGTTCCCTGTTTTTGCGCTTGGGTCTCCCGACTCGACCAGAATTGGGCGACGGCACTTCTGAGCTTCAGGTCGAGTCTCGGGGTTCACAAGCTTACTCTCGCTCCATGACGATAATGGGATTTGCAAATAGCGACGAGAGTTCTCCTTCTAGTCGCTTGGCGGCAAAGCTAAAGTAGTCCGAGTCGATTTCGAAATTGACAATATTCCTGCCCCACTTCGACGCGGCGAGAGCAGTTGTACCCGTTCCCATGAAGGGATCCAATACCGTATCTCCCACGAAGCTGAACATTCGAATGAGACGCTCGGCTAATTCTACCGGGTACGGAGCCGGATGATCTTTCGTCGACGCTCCCGTCACTCCGTGCCATATCTGTTGAAACCATTTCTGATAATCCTTGGCTGAGATAACGCTAAGAATTCTCGCGCTAGTCTTGAGGTGTCCGATAGCCGCCAGGTTTTCGCTGCATCAGAATGAATTCAACATCATTCTTAATAACGGCATTTGGCTCGTAGGGCTTTCCCAGAAAGCCTCCTCCGTTTTCTACCTCGTAAGCGGCATTGGCAATTTTGTGCCAGATGATTGGGGCGAAGTTGTCGAAGCCGATCCTGCCGGCAATGTTCTTGAATTGTGGCGTGTAGGGGTACGACAGTGTGCCTTCCTTCATTCTTGCGCCGCGAGAGGCAAACATCGCCAACTACGCACACAAGCCTCCCTCCTGACGACGAGCGAGTCAAAACATCTCTGCCACACCCGATCCAACTCTGTGATGAAGTCGTCGTAGTCCGCGACGTGACCGAGCTGACCCGAACTGTCGTCGATATTTCTTGAGCGTCCAATAGGGCGGCGAGGTTAAGATTAGGTGTGCCTTGCCGACCTTCTCTTTCGACATTGTCCTCGCGTCACCATGAACAAGGACATGTTTGCGTTGGAATCTCCTTCACCGCTCGCGCAATCGAGAGCCAGGAAAGCCTCGTTCTTCGCAACTTCCGGAATAGCGCTCTGGAGATCTCCGAGACGGAGCAGTTCCTCTGGCACGAACTTCTGCAAATCAACATTGCCGCTCGAATCGATCTTCGGAATCGCTACGGAGCTCACCCTTTCCACTCCTCCATCATCTTCGTGAATTCCTTGAACAGATAATGCGAATCATGCGGACCTGGCGCGGCTTCCGGGTGATACTGCACGCTGAACAGTGGCAGGTTCCGGTGTCGCAGACCTTCGAGCGTCTGGTCGTTCAAATCGACGTGCGTCAGCTCGACTTCGCTGTGCGGCCAGCGAATCCGGATCGACGGCGAAGTTGTGGTTGTGCGCCGTGATCTCGATCTTGCCGGTCTTCAACTGCTTCACCGGATGGTTCCCGCCGTGGTGTCCGAATTTCAGCTTGAAAGTTTTGCCGCCCAGCGCGATCCCAGTCAGTTGATGCCCCAGGCAGATTCCGAAGATCGGCTGCCGCCCCATGAGTCGGCGAATGAATCCACTGCGTAGGTGCACGGCTCGGGATCGCCCGGGCCATTCGACAGGAAGACTCCGTCTGGCTTCAACGCCAGCACATCTTCCGCTGGAGTCTGCGCGGGACCACCGTCACTTTGCAACCCTCGCCGCGCAGCTTGCGCAGAATGTTCTGCTTGATCCCGAAGTCATACGCGACCACATGAAATCGCGCCGGCTCGTCTTTCACGCCGACCACTGCGATCCGGCTCGTGCGAGCGCTCGCCCGCTTCCCACACGTAGGTCGCTTGGTGCTGACTTCTTTGGCGAGATCCATGCCATCCATCTTGGGGATCGATCGCGCCTTCGCAATCAGCTTGTCGGCGTCGCTCTCGATGGTCGAGACCACGCCGCGCATCACGCCGTGGTCGCGCAAATGCCGCACCAGCGCCCGCGTATCGATGTCTGACAGCACCGGCACCTTGAACTGTTCGAGATATTCTTCGGCCACCTGCTGCGAACGCCAGTTCGAGCTGACGCTTCGAGAACTCGCGCACGATCAGACCTTCGATCCACGGACGCGTGGCTTCGTTGTCTTCGTGGTTCGTGCCGTAGTTGCCGATTTCCGGGTTGGTCAGGACGACGATCTGCCCCGAGTAGGAGGGATCGGTGAAAATTTCCTGATAGCCAGTGATGGAAGTATTAAAAACGACTTCGCCGTAGCATTCGCCTTTGGCGCCGTAGCCTTTGCCTCGGAAGACTCTGCCGTCTTCCAGCGCAAGGATTGCTTGCATTCTCGCTCCGGTGAGTGGATTTTACGAATTTTAACAGTTAATAGCGCCGGGGCCAAGAGCAGAACGCGCGTTCCGAAAAGAAATCTGTGGATTCGTGGGATCGAAACCTTGAATGGAGCACTCGGTACTCGGTACCGAGTCTGAGAACTCAGCGAACTCGCCCGAGCTTATCCATCGGCCAGTATCCGAACACTGCCTTGCCGTAGATAAAGCTCTGGTTGACCGGGCCGAAGTCGCGGCTGTCGTTCGACATCGAGCGGTGGTCGCCGAGCACGAAGAAACTGTGCTCGGGCACAATGGTTTCGGGATACGACCGGGAGTCTGTATAAGCTGGGGGAACGTAGTCTTCGTCGAGAG
Source organism: uncultured Acidobacteriaceae bacterium (assembly GCA_963844525.1). Taxonomy (GTDB): domain Bacteria; phylum Acidobacteriota; class Terriglobia; order Terriglobales; family Acidobacteriaceae; genus Sulfotelmatobacter. The sequence continues at coordinate 601,493 of CAWJOM010000005.1, forward strand.
CCTGATCGTTCACGTACACCTGTCCGCCATCGATGCGGATGCGGTCGCCCGCCATTCCAATCACGCGTTTGATGTAGCTCTTGGAAGGATCACGCGGATAACGGAACACCACAATATCCCCACGTTCAATGGGTTCCAGCCGATACACAAACTTATTGACGAAGATCCGTTCCTGATCTTCGAGGGATGGCATCATGCTGGTTCCCTCGACCTTCACCGGTTGGTAAAGAAAGATAATGATGAAGGCAGATATTGCCAGCGAGATAATCAAATCGCGGATCCACACGCCGATCCCAGTTCCCGCTCTGACGGGAGGAGCCTTCGCAGGTTCAGGAGGCCCTCCCGACGATGGCGCAGGAGCCACAGTCTGGCCGACCGTGTTCGGGTCTGAAAATGTCCCTGGCATGAAACCCATTGTATACAGAACCGGTCGGGCCAGCACCGGATTGCATCCCGTGCCGGCACCCGACGAAAATCTTTGGGGTCGGGTTACAATAGCAACACACGAGGATCTCTCATGACACGGCGTTTCCTGCAAAGCAAGATCGTGTATCGCAGCCTGACCTTGGCTTCGCTGTTCCTGATAACGCTGACCATGTCGGCCCAGTTCGCCTCGCCCCAGGAGGAAGGAGGCGTCCCGGCGTATAACGCCGGACCTCCGCCCAAGGGAGCCAAGCTGCCTCCGCTGTTGACCAAAGCTGACCTCTGGGGCGCCGATGCTCAGAATCCATACCAGACTCACGCCTACGAACTCGCGGCGAAGATTCCCACCGTTCTCCACCAGCAGCCTTGTTACTGCTTTTGCGACCGTATGGGTCACAACAGCCTGCACAGCTGCTTCGAGAATACGCACGGAGCGCAGTGTTCGACCTGCTTGAAGGAGCTTTACTACTCCTACCAACAGCACCAGAAAGGCAAGACGGCAACGCAGATTCGAGCCGGAATCATCAAGGGCGAGTGGAAGCAGATCGATCTGTTAGCGGCCTCGACCATGAACTAGTTCGGCTTCTGAGCTTCGCGTACACTGCTGGTCAACTGGACCTTCACCCACTGTTTAGGCGATACTTTACTGCTCAACAGGAAACCACGATTCTTAAGGAGTTCCCCATTACCAAGAGCACAGGAAGAGTTTTGCACATGGCTCAGAAACCAACCGCGAAAAAGACCGTGGCGGAAGATCCGCGTTACACGCAGGCGTTGCAGAGCTATGAATCAGGACTGCGCGCCATGCAGGAGCACAAGTTCGACAAGGCGAAGCCTCATTTTCAAAAAGTCGTCGCCGGACCCATTCGAGAACTGGTGGACCGCGCCAACATTCATCTCAGCATTTGTAACCAGCATCTGGAGCGCTCGGCCGCTACGCAGTTCAAAACGCCCGAGGAGCATTTCGATTACGCCGTTTCCCTGATGAACGTCGGCGATTACGTGACCGCCCGCGAGCATCTGGAGAAACTGCTGAAGCAAAACGCCAAGTCCGATTACGTCGTGTACGGCCTGGCTGCGCTTGACTGCCTCACGGGGCACGTCGAAGATTCCCTCAGGCGGCTCGATGAAGCTCTGCGCCTGAATGCACAGCTGCGCTTCCAGGCACGCAACGATTCCGACTTCCAGAATCTGGCGGAGGATCCGCGCTTTACGGAATTGCTCTATCCGGATCCGGGCGCCGAACTCGATTCCTCCGACGGCGACCTCGGCGAAGAAGAGCCCCTGTAGCCGATCTGCAAGGATTTCTCGATGGAAAGCAAAGCCGCCGAGTCGCACTCGATGGAGAAGATCGCGCGCGAGCGTGGTCTTCGCGTCGTCGCTATCGGCGGCGGCACTGGACTCTCCACCCTGCTTAAGGGACTCAAGCGCTACGTGCTTTCCCCGACCGCGCAATGGGCCCCGACCGACCCGACGATGATCCGCGATCTATGCGCCGTCGTAACGGTTAGTGATGACGGCGGTTCCAGCGGGCGCCTCCGCAAGGAACTCAACATGCTTCCGCCCGGCGACATCCGGAACTGCATTGTCGCGCTCAGCGAAGATGAAGCCCTCCTCTCCAAGCTTTTCCGGCACCGCTTCGAAAAGGGCTCCGGCCTCGAAGGGCACAGCTTCGGCAACCTGTTTCTAGCGGCGCTCACTTCCCTGACGTCAGATTTTTCGGAAGCCGTTCGTCTCTCGTCCGAGATTCTGGTTACCCGCGGTCATATCTATCCAGCGACCACGTCCAACATTGAACTCGAAGCTCTCATGGAAGACGGCACTCGCGTCCGCGGCGAAACGAAGATCACCGCCAGCAAGGGCCGCATCCGGGAGCTGTTTCTGGTCCCACCCGACGTAGGGCCGATGCCTCAGACTCTGGAGGCCATCGCCAACGCCGATGTGATCACGATCGGCCCCGGCTCTCTCTTTACCAGCCTGATTCCGAACCTGCTTGTGCGGGGCATCGCGCAGGCCATTGTCGAATCGCCGGCCACGAAGCTCTACATCTGTAACTTGATGACTCAGGCAAATGAAAGTCTTGGTTTGACGGCGGCCGATCACATTCGCGCTCTGAATCGACATGCGCACAAACAAATCTTTGACTTCGCACTCATCAACCAGACTCCTGCTTCTGAGGAAGTCAAAGCCAAGTACGCCACCGAGGGCGCGTGCCAGATCGTCAATGACCTAGATGCAGTCGAGGCCCTCGGCGTGATCCCCGTCCTCGGCGACTATCTGGACGAAGGCGGTGTCGCTCGCCACAACACTTCGCGCGTAGCCCACGACCTGATGCAACTCATATCCCAGCGCCCCGAAATCGACCGAAGGTAGCAATAGCCGTGTGTCGGGGACCATCTTTCGGGGACAGCCGCCCCGGCTGTCCGTGGAGTGGGCTCGACCGATTCCCTGCTCCGCGGCATCTTAGGAGGTGAACCGTCCCACGCCGACGTTTGTCGCTCGCACTCTATTCCTGTATCGTGAGTCTTCCGCTCGAGGCTCTACCGCCCTCGGGCTCGCTAAGTTATGCGCCCGTCTCTGTTCATCGCTACGCTCGTGCTGGTGACATCCTGCTGGGGGCTTGCCCAAGCCGCTCCCGAGCAAGGCGGAAGTGAAGTCCAAATCTGGGCGGGAGGAGGCCACTCCGTTAGCGGCGGACGCGGCGACACTGGCGTCTTCAATGCCGGCCTGCGTTACGGATGGATCCTCACGGGCCCGCATCTGCCGAGCTTTCTCCGTGGACGTTTCGAATATGCCCTCGACGCCGTCCCGGTATTCCTGGTGTTTCAACCCGCCAACACCGCTTACGGTGTGGGCTTCGATCCCCTGGGCCTGAAGTGGAATTTCGTGCGCCATGGGCGCATCTCGCCCTACTTAGAACTGACCGGCGGTGTGTTGTTTACCGACCACGACGTCCCATACGGAACCAACACGGTCAATTTCATGGACCAGGCCGCATTGGGCATACACATCCTCGGTGCGAAGCGCAACGTAAGTCTCGAACTGCGCTACATGCACATCTCGAACGCTGGCCTGGCCACGCCGAATCCGGGAGTCAACACGGTTCAATTGCGCTTAGGCATCGGAAAGTTCTTCGGCGGCAACAACCACTAGAAGTCCCTCTGTGTCCTCCGTGTCCTCTGTGGTGAAGAATTCCTGTCGGTCTTTCCCGCCCCGTCCGCCTTGCCTCCGCACTCAACGCCCAGCTATTCTTCCTACTTATGTCCACGCTCGTCGAATGTGTTCCGAATTTTTCTGAAGGCCGCGACAAAGCCAAAGTTGACGCCATCGTCGACGCCATGAAGATGCCTGGCGTCCACCTGCTCGACCGCGAAATGGACTCCGACCACAATCGCTGCGTGATCACCCTGGTCGGCGAGCGCGAGGCCATTCAGGAGGCCGCCATTCTCGGCGTGGGAAAAGCCGCCGAATTGATCGACCTCAACGGTCACACCGGCGCGCATCCGCGCATGGGCGCGTCCGACGTTGTTCCCTTCATCCCCATCGACGGCGTCACCCTTGAAGATTGCGTCGCCATGGCGAACCACGTCGGAGAAGAGATCTGGAAACGCTTCCAAATTCCCGTATATCTGTACGAGGCCGCGGCCAGAACCCCGGAGCGACAGGGCTTGGAAAACATCCGCCGCGGCCAGTTCGAAGGCATCCGCGCGGAGATCGCCACCAATCCTGCGCGCCGTCCAGACTTTGGTGACCCGCGAGTTCACCCCACCGCAGGCGCCACCGTAGTGGGTGCCCGCAAATTTTTGGTCGCGTACAACGTCTTCCTCAACACGGCCGACGTCGACATTGCCAAGAAAATCGCGAAAGCCGTGCGCTTCTCAAGCGGTGGCATGCGTTTCGTCAAGGGTGCAGGATTCCTGGTGCGCGGTTTGGCCCAGGTTTCGATGAACCTCACCGATTTTGAACAAACGCCCGTCCATCGCGTCTTCGAGATGGTCAAGCGAGAAGCCGCGCGTTACGGTGTTACGGCAGTCTCAAGCGAGATTGTCGGATTGATTCCCAAGAAGGCCTTGGAACAAGCAGCCGAATGGTTCCTGCAGGTCGAGAACTTCGATTCCTCCCTGATCCTGGAGAACCGGCTCGCCTCCGTCATGGGCGGAAGGATGGCTATTGGCGGCCTACGCGCTGGCGTCGAGCCTTTCGTCGAACAGCTTGCCGCGCCCACGGCGACCCCCGGCGGCGGCAGCGCTTCCGCCGCAGCCGCAGCCATGGCCGCCGCCCTCGCCGTCATGGTCGCTTCCATGTCGCGGGGTAAAAAAGCTTATCTTCAATACGAGTCTCAGCTTAGCGCCGCCATCGCGCGCCTCAACCCGCTGCGGGAAGAACTGAAAGTCGCAGTCGACGCCGACGCCGAGTCCTACAATTCGGTGATGAAAGCCTACAAGCAGGCCAAAACCACCGGCGATGAGAAGTCCGGCGCAGCAATGATTGATTCCGCCCTTAAGGAAGCGACCACGGTTCCGCTGAGTGTCGCCGAGAAGGCACACGAGATCGCTCAGATCGTGAAGTCTCTCCAGCCCATCACGAACCCAAATATGAAATCAGACTTGACCACGGCTGCTGCTTTAGCGGGCGCAGCTCTGATCGGAGCAATGGCCAATGTGGACATCAACCTGGCCTCTCTGAAAGATCAAGCCTTCGTCGCGGATGTACGCCGCCGGACCGCAGCCCTTACATAACCAGACTGTCAGAACCTCATCTTCGGGCAGCGAGCGGCGCAGTATCCGTTTAGCACAGTTATTTCATCGCGCGAGGTGAGAATCAGCATCTCAGCAAGGAATTGGATGTAGCAACTGCTTCCACGAAACAGGTTCGTTGGCCATGGAGCTACCCTACCTCTGCTGCCTCACAGTCCGGTTGTCTAACTCGGATGACTCGGAAGGGTGGCACGATCCTGTTCCGCCCCCAACAATCGTCAATGACGCTAAGAGTTGGGGATCAGGCTACGTCTACGCCTTCCGCATGCCTCTGATCGTCGTTTCGCCTTATGCCCGTCGCGGCTATATTTCTCACGTCAAACACGATTGCGGCAGCATTCTGAATCTCATGACATGAAGCTCCACGGGTAAAGACCGCGAATCTATCCTTCTCTCTCGCGGCGAATTGCTGTATACATATCGGTTTTGGATTCTGGGCCGCACGTTGTATGGGTCTTTCGTCGGGCAAACTACGCCCTCCTCAGGATGACAAGTTGAATCTCGCGGCTACATTGGAGCGTCCCATGAAATTGTTCGTCAGTTTCATTCTCGTTTTATCTTCGTTCGGATCCTTCTCTCTCGTTGCACAAGTCGGCGCAGACAAGAGCGCCGATAAGAATCCCTCGGCAGTCGCGAAGCCTTCGAAAAAAGACGCGAAGAAGGACGAGAAGAAAGAGGAACCGAAAGAGGAGAAGAAGGGCGGGATGACCGCAGACACTTTCTCCGGGCTGAAGTTCCGGCTGATTGGGCCGGCGGTGGCGTCCGGGCGGGTGATGGCGATCGCGGTGAATCCGAAGAACAAGTTTGAGTATTACGTGGGCGTGGCATCGGGCGGAGTTTGGAAGACGGTGAATGACGGGACGACTTGGACTCCAGTGTTTGATGGCGAAGGATCGTATTCGATTGGGTGGGTTGCGCTCGATCCGAATGATTCGTCGGTGGTGTGGGTGGGAACGGGAGAGAGCAATTCGCAGCGCAGCGTTGGGTATGGCGATGGAATCTACCGGTCGGTCGATGGGGGAAAGAGCTGGGAGAATCTGGGGCTGAAGAAGTCGGAGCACATTGGGCGGGTGGTGATCGATCCGCGGGATTCGAAGGTGGTGTACGTCGCGGCGGAGGGGCCGCTGTGGGGAGCGGGCGGGGATCGCGGGCTCTACAAGTCGTCCGACGGCGGGAAGACGTGGAAGGCCGTGCTGACCATCAGCGAGAACACGGGTGTGGTGGATGTGGCGATCGATCCGTCGAATCCGGACATTGTTTATGCGGCGGCTTATCAGCGGCGGCGGCATGTGTTCACGCTGATTGATGGCGGGCCGGAGAGCGCGATTTACAAGTCGATGGATGCGGGAGCGACGTGGAGCAAGCTGAAGTCGGGGCTGCCTTCGGTGGATCTGGGGAGGATTGGGGTCACGGTGTCTCCGGCGGATCCGAATGTGGTGTATGCGACGGTTGAGGCTGCCGACGGCAAGGGCGGAATTTTCCGGTCGAACGACAAGGGCGCCACCTGGGAGAAGCGGAACGACTTCGATCAAGGAGCAATGTATTACGCGCGGGTGGTGGCGGATCCGAAGAATGTGGATCGCATTTTTGTGATGGCGGTGCAGTTGCGGGAGTCGCTCGATGGCGGCAAGACGCTGGAAAAGGTGAACGAGACCAATCATCACGGGGACAATCACGCGATGTGGATCGATCCGGACAATACCGAGCACTGGCTGTTTGGATCGGATGGCGGGATGTATGAGACCTGGGACAACGCGAAGACATGGGAGTTCAAGGCGAACCTGCCGACGGTGCAGTTTTATGACGTGGCGGTGGACAACGCGCTGCCCTTCTACAACGTGTGTGGCGGAACGCAGGATAACTTTTCGTGGTGCGGGCCCTCGCGGACTCGGAATCTGAATGGGATCGTAAATTCGGATTGGTATGTGACGACTGGCGGAGATGGATTCCGGTCGCAGGTGGATCCGGTGGATGCGAATACTGTGTATTCAGAATCGCAGTACGGAGTGCTGGTGCGGTACGACAAGCCGACGGGGCAGGAACTGGTGCTACAGCCCCTCGAGGGGAAAGGCGAGCCTCCGCTGCGGTGGAATTGGGATTCGCCGATCATTGTGAGTCCGCATTCGCACACGCGCCTTTATTTTGCGGCCAACAAATTGTTTCGCAGCGACGACCGTGGGGACTCGTGGAAGGCGATCAGCGGAGATTTGACGCGGCAGATCGATCGCAACAAGCTGCCGGTGATGGGAAAGGTGTGGGGTCCGGATGCGGTGGCGAAGAATCAGTCGACATCGTTTTACGGAAACATCGTGGCGCTCGCGGAGTCTCCGAAGAAAGAAGGGCTCATTTATGTGGGGACCGACGACGGGCTGATTCAGGTCACCAGCGACGGCGGGGCGAGTTGGACCAAGTATGAGAAATTCGCGGGCGTGCCGGAGATGACGTATGTGAGCCGTCTGGCGGCGTCGAATTTCGACGCGAACGTTGTCTTTGCCGCGTTTGACAATCACAAGAATTCGGACTTCAAGCCTTACCTGCTGAAGTCTTCCGACGCGGGCAAGACCTGGACTTCGATTGCGGGGAACCTGCCGGAGAACGGGCCGGTGCTGGCGTTTGCGGAAGACACGGTGAATCCGAGCCTGCTGTTTGCGGGGACGGAGTTTGGGGCGTTCTTCACGATTGATGGCGGGGCGCACTGGGTGCAGTTGAAGGGCGGACTGCCGACGGTTGCGGTGCGCGATATGGTGATTCAGGCGCGCGAGGGCGACTTGGTAATCGCTACGTTTGGACGCGGATTCTACGTGCTGGATGACATCACGCCACTGCGGCAGATGAAGGCGGAATCGACGGAACAGGCGGTGACGGTGTTTCCGGTGAAGGACGCGCTGCTGTATGTGGAGCGGCATCCGCTGGGCGGACCGAAGAAGGGTTTCCAGGGCGATGCGTTCTATACCGCGGAGAATCCGCCATACGGTGCCGTGTTTACGGCGCACATGAAGGAGAAGGTCAAGACTAAGAAGGAAAAGCGGCAGGATGCGGAGAAGGACGCTGCGAAGAAAAATCAGACGGCTCCTTATCCGACGAATGACGAGTTGCGCGCAGAGGCAGAGGAAGCGAAGCCCGAGGTTTATTTTGTTGTCTACGACGAAACGGGGACGGCGGTCCGGCGGGTGGAGGCGAGTGCAGAGGGCGGGTTCCAGCGCGTGGCGTGGGATTTGCGTTATGCGCCTCCGCAGGTGCCGAAGCATTCCGCTGACGGTGAAGAGGATTTCCCGGATGCGGCGGATCAGGGGCCGCTGGTGTTGTCAGGAACTTATTCCGTTCGGCTGTTCGATAAGGTTGGCGGGGTGGTGACGGAACTGGCGGGGGCGCAGACGTTTAAGGTGGTGACTGAAGGGTCGGCAGTCATGACGGCGGCGGACCGGGCAGCGCAGGAACAGTTCATGCGCAAAGTCGCGCAGTTGTATCGGGCGGTGTCGGGAGCGCTGCATACAGCCGAGGATGTGGAGTCGCGCGTAAAGGCGATTCGCGTGGCATTGCGTGAAGTTCCAGCGGCGGAGAAGCCATTGGGAGCACTCGCCGACGCGATCGAGCAGCAGAATCGCGCGATCTTGCGGGCTCTGCGCGGGGATGTGGAGATCGCGAAACGTAGCGAGCCGATTGCGTCGTCGATCAGCGATCGGGTGAATTCGGTGATGGACGGAGAGCGCTTCTCGCTGGCCAAGCCGACGCAGTCGCATGTGGATTCGTACAACCTTGCGGCGGCCGAGTTTGGGGAACAGCTTGCCAAGTTGCGGACTTTGGTGGAAGTCGACTTGATCAAGCTGGAGAAAGATATGGAGGCGGCCGGGGCACCTTGGACTCCGGGGCGGGTGCCGGAGTGGTCGGAGAAGTAAAAGCTTTCACCACAAAGAGCACCAAGGGTCACGAAGGATGGCTGCGTGCCTGCCCTTCTGGGATGAACTGCAACGGTCTCGTTGCCGGAAGAGAACCGAGCGAACCACAGAGGACACGGAGGAATTCTTTCGCTCGTTCATAACCGCCTCTCAGTTTTTGTTGAGTTTTTCAACGGCTCTGGGGTGTTCTGAATTTCTCAACAAACTCGGTTGCTATTTGTGTGCGTGGCTGTGTTACACTCGCCGCCGACTGGTGCTCGCGTTGTGGGACGCGGCGGCGGCCGTGGGGAAATCCTTTCGTGCCCGGAGGGACTGGGGAATGGGCCTCGCGTTAATGGTGTTGATTTGGCTGATCACTCTGGTCAGCACGTATTTTTTTGTCGCCAAGACGTGGTGGTTGCCGGTTGGCGCTTCTGCCGCGACCGCTTTCATCGACGGACAATTCACTCTCACGTTCATTCTCATGGGGATCGTGTTCCTCGCGGCGCAGCTGGGGCTGGGCTACATCGTGTGGAAATACAAGGAGACTCCTTCTTCGCCTCCGGTTTCGTATTCCCACGGAAGTACGACCCTGGAAGTTACATGGACGCTGCTCACCACGATTCTGTTCATCGGGTTGAACCTGATGGGCAGCAGTGTGTGGGCGAGCCAGCGCTTTGACGCGGCCGAGGCGGGCGCGGTGCAGGTGGAGGTGACCGGCATGCAGTTTGCGTGGTACTTCCGCTATCCGGGCCCGGACGGGAAATATGGATCGACGAGTCCGAAGCTCATGGATCCTTCGGCGGGCGGCGAGGCTGCGGTGGGATTGAGCCAGACCGATCCGGCGGCGAAGGACGATGTCGTCACGGGAACGATGTTTCTTCCGGTCGACCGCGAAGTCGATGTGAGCCTGCGGGCCGTCGATGTGATTCACAGCTTTTTTGTGCCCTCGCTGCGGTTCAAGCAGGATGCGGTGCCGGGGCTGAATATTCACATGCACTTTAAGCCGACGGCGATTGGCGAGTACGAGATTGCCTGCGCGGAACTCTGCGGGCTCGGTCACTACAAGATGCACGGCATGGTCCACGTTGTCAGCCAGGAGGATTTTGACAAGTGGGTGGCCGCACGGGAGGCGGAGAAACAGTAATGGTCGCAATGGAGAACCCGCACGCGCACGCTCCTCAGGGTTTTATTCGGAAGTATATTTTCAGCCTCGATCACAAAGTCATCGGCATCCAGTACTTTTTTCTGGCACTCACGGCCGTGTTTGTCGGGATGTTCCTGTCGCTGTTGATGCGCATTCACCTCGTCTGGCCAAATGCAGTATTGCCGCTGGTCGGTGAGATCAAACCGGAAACATATCTTGCCCTGCTCACGATGCACGGCACCATCATGGTGTTCTTCGTGCTGACCACTGCGCCGCAGGGCGGGTTCGGAAACTACTTCCTGCCCATTCAAATCGGCGCGCCGGATATGGCGTTCCCTGTCCTGAACATGCTTTCGTTCTGGACAACGTTTGTGGGATTCGTCGTAATCATCGCGGCCTTCTTCGTAACCGGTGGTGCTCCGCTGCACGGGTGGACGGGATACGCGCCGCTCAGCGCGCTGCCTTCTGCCGGCCCCGGTGAGCAACTCGGCGCCGATCTTTGGATTACGAGCATTGCAATTTTCTGCGTCGCGTCACTGATGGGGGCGCTCAACTTCATCACGACAACGCTGGATCTGCGGGCCAAGGGAATGACGATGATGCGCATGCCGCTGACGGTGTGGTCGTGGTTCATCACCGCGATCCTGGGGCTGCTGGCATTTGGTGTGCTGCTGTCGGCGGGCATCCTGCTGCTGATGGACCGCAATCTTGGGACGAGCTTTTACGTGCCGCTGGTGGTGGTGAACGGGCAGATCATGGGCCACAAGGGCGGGTCTCCGTTGCTGTGGCAGCACTTGTTCTGGTTCTTCGGACACCCGGAGGTTTACATCGCGATTCTGCCGGGCATGGGCGTCGCGTCCCAGATTCTGTCGACGTTCTCGCGCAAGCCGATTTTCGGCTACCGGGCGATGGTTTACGCCATGCTGTCGATTGGGTTCTTCGGATTCATGGTGTGGGGCCATCACATGTTCATGAGCGGGATGAGCCCGTACTCGGCATTTGCGTTTTCGATTCTGACCATGTGCATTGGGGTGCCTTCGGCCATCAAGACGTTTAACTGGCTGGGAACGATGTACAAGGGCCGCATTCGATTCCAGACGCCGATGCTCTATGCCATCGGCTTCGTTTCGTTGTTCGTTTCAGGTGGGTTGAGCGGTCCGTTCCTGGCGCAACCGGTGCTCGATATTCAACTGCACGACACGTATTTTGTGGTTGGACACTTCCACTTGATCATGGGCGTGGCGGCGATCTTCGGAATGTTTGCGGCGACTTATTACTGGTTTCCGAAAATGTTCGGGCGCATGATGAACGAACGGTGGGGGAAGATCCACTTCTTCCTGACGCTGGCGGGAACTTACGCGATCTTCATGCCGATGCACTATCTGGGTCTGGCAGGCGGCACGCGGCGGTATTCGCAATATACGGAAGTGGCGTACCTGGCGAAACTGATGCCGCTTCACCGGTTCATGACCTACGCGGCAATCATCACGATTGCGGCGCAGTTCATTTTTGTGATCAATCTGTTCTGGAGCATGTTTAAGGGACCGAAGGCCAGCGACAATCCTTGGGAAGCGACGACCCTCGAGTGGACGACGGCGACTCCACCACCGCACGACAATTTTGGCGGCGTGACGCCGGTGGTGCATCATGGGCCGTATGAGTATGGCGTGCCGGGAGCGGCGAAGGATTACGTGATGCAGACGGATCCGGCAACGGTTTCGACCCACTGAGGAAATCCCCATTTCTCACGCAAGAAGACGCGCGAGAAATGGGGCGCCCAGCAAAAACCAGAGCGGCAACGAGTTAGGCGACTGTGGAATCAGATGTAGCTATGGCGACTTATACTCCAACGACTCCGATCGATCATATTGGACACGGGCACAAGCCCCCGGTGCCGCCTGCGGGCGGTGGCGATGATGGGCGAGGCGGCGGTGATATCCCAAATTACGGTGCGCGGCTGCGGAGGGCCCGGCTCGGGTTGGCGTGCGGAATTGCCACCGTGTGCATGGTGTTCATCTCGCTGACCAGCGCTTACGTCGTGCGGCAGGGTTTGCCGACGTTCGATGGAACTTCGAATACGTATGTGCGGGATTGGGGCCGGGTGGATTTGCCATGGCTATTGTTGGCGATTAATACCGCGGTGTTGCTGGTCAGCAGCGTGACTATAGAGTTTGCGCGGCGCAGGACAGCGTTGCAGGCGGCCCTGTCCCCGGTGAAATCGATCCCGGGAGTTTCGTTGGGGAACGAACGCTCATTTCCGTGGCTGGGGATCACCGTTCTGCTGGGGATCAGCTTTCTTTCGGGGCAGTGGCTTGCCTGGAGAGAACTGCATGCGAGCGGGTTCTTTGTGGATACGAATCCGAACAGTTCGTTTGTGTTTCTGCTGACGATCACACACGCGCTGCACCTTGCGGGCGGGATGATTGCGTTGATTTGGGCGGCCAGCGCTTCCTTGCTGCGCAAGCCGATCGAGGCGCGGCGGATCGTGGTGGATATCACGGCCTGGTACTGGCATTTCATGCTGGTGTTGTGGGTTTATGTGTTTGCGTTGTTGGGGTTCGCGCGATAACGAGCAAGAGCACTAACCACGAAGGACACTAAGGATCACGAAGGGTTGCATGGGTCCTTCGTTGGGCGGAAAGCGCCCAACTCAGGATGACAATCGAAAGGGGAAATTCAGGAATGGCTGACGCCACGCTTCAGCATGATGCCGTGCACGGGATGCCGGGGGAGTATGAGGCGCCTTTGTTTGGGGCTTATTCGAAAAAAGTGGGGATGTGGCTGTTTCTGGCCTCGGACTCGCTGACCTTCGGCGCGCTGCTTTTCGCCTTTTGCTACACGCGGATCTATACGGCGTGGCCCACGCCATTTCACGTACAGAGCATCATCAACTCGACGATCATGACGGCGTGCCTGCTTTCCAGTTCGCTGACCATGGTGATGGGAGTGTTTGCGGCGCAGCGAAAAGACCGGAAGTGGACCCGCAACTGGCTGCTGGCCACGATGGCGTTTGGCACGGCGTTTATCGTGCTGCACGGCATGGAGTGGAGCAAGCTCATCAGCGAGGGGCTCACGCTGCCGATGTTTCCGAAGCCGGCGCATGCGGCGGTCGGAGAGATGGCCGACATTTCGAAGAACACTCCGCAGTTCGCCGCGACGTTCTTCGGGCTGACTGCCATGCACATGCTGCACGTGACGATCGGCGTAATTTATCTTGGAGTCATCGCGTTTCGAAAAGCGTTTCTCCCGGTCCTGGGCGTGATCTATATTGCTGGATATTTCCTGATTCCATCCGATAACGTCTTTCACTATGGGATTCACGCGTTGGGCCTGTGTCTGGTTGTGGCGGCGATCATTCTGTTTCTGAAGCCGAAGGATTACGACGCGCAGGATGTGGAAGTGTCGGGGCTGTACTGGCACTTCGTCGATCTGGTGTGGATGTTCATCTTCCCGCTGGTGTATTTGCTGTCGACCAAGATTACGAACTGATCTGTGTACCGCAGGGGCTAAAGCCCTGACAGAGGACGGGACTGTACCGCAGCGCTGAGAGCGCTGCGCCACCCAAAAGCAAGGTGAGTTGAGCAAGGGTGAGCTTGATCGCAAGTGAGGGTAGGTTGATTCGGGGCGAGAATAAGTTCGATCACAAGCGAGGATACGTTCGATGAGCGATGCCGCAACGCATGACGACAGCAAGGGGCAGTATTTCTGGGTGTGGGGAGCGCTGCTGGTTCTGACCGCGATCGAGGTCGTGCTGGGATACAAGCAGATCTTTGAGCCGGTGCACATGCTCGAGATTCTGCTGGTGCTGTCCATTATCAAGTCGGCTCTGATCATCGGATACTTCATGCACCTGAAGTTTGAGCGCGCGCTCATGCGCTGGATGCTGGTCATCTCGGTGACGGCGTGCTTCATCATCATGTATTTCTTCTTCTTCCCGGATGCCGGGCGCATTTTGCGGCTGGGAGTGCAGTAGGCATGAAGCTTGGTGGGAAAATTCGTCTGGCTGGATTGGTGCTCTTGGTTGCGGGTTGGACTGCCCCCGCATTCGCGCAAGGCTGCGCTATGTGCAATGCCAATGCGAAGGCTACTCCGAAGGACGCGCAGCGGGCGATCAATCGGGCTATTTTTGTGATGCTGGCGCCGCCGGTCGCGATTATGGTGTTTGGGTTTGGATTTGCCGTTCGGTATGGCAAGCGGCGGGATCAGGAGAATGGATCCGATCCGGAAGCATAGCCCCTCCCTCTTGTAGTCATCTTTTTTTCATCTCCTTGTCCTCTCCGACAGGCTATTGTTAGCCACAAAACTCTATTCGTGCCTGAAGACAACCTTCCGGGACTTTGGCGTGCTCTAAGAGGCTCCACGGAGGTTGCCGTGACACGCAGCTTTGCTGTTACCGTTCTCTCAGTATCTCTCTTGGCCTCTGTCGGCTGGTCGCAATGCAATAACCCCACCACTCCCGGCGTACTCATCTGTACCCCGACGAATGGCTCCACCGTGGTCTACACGCCCGAAATCTCCATTCGTTCCACGCCAGCCCAGGGCGCCTCTATCACTCAGTTCAAGCTCTACGACAACAATATCGACATCTTTGAGGGTTCGCCCGGCCAGAGCGGTGTCGACCTCTATGACGGCGGAATCTACAATGGCCCTCACAAGTTCGTAGTCAATGCCTGGGACAGCGATGGCCATCTTTACCAGGCTTCAACTTCTGTTTTCATCACGGGGTTGGGCTATGGTCTTTGCTCTTTTCCAACTTCTCCTGGAATTAACTTCTGCGTCCCGCCGCCCTCTGGTGCCGTTATCCCGACAAATGCTCCGCTTGACGCTTCGGCCACGGGGAAATCGGGCATCAAGAACCTCAGCTTTTACGTCAATGGAAAACTGGCGCAGAGCGTCAATGCCCTGGGCACTCCCAAGCAGTTCGGAGCAGGAGTACGGGCGCAGCTACCGGCGCAAGGCGTGGCCTATATGGTGAGAGCGACGGCGACTGACATCAGCGGGGCCAAGTACAGTGCAACCAAAACCATCACGGCCGAATATACCTATGGTGGTTACAGCTGCGCGCCGAAAGGCAGTCAGTGCTATCCCGGCATCAGCGTGACGGCGCCGCAAGAGGAAGCCTACGTAGGCAGTACTTTCAACATCAATGCCCAAATCCTGCTAGCCCCTAAAGCGATCACGAAGATGAAAGCGTACCTCGACAACAGCGTGGTCGCGACCTCGAGCAACGCAACTTTGCAGCAGGAGGTCACCACGGCGCTTGAGGGAACGCAAATTCTGACGATTCAAGGATGGGATGACGAGGGTACCGAATACCGTATACAGCAGAACATCAATATCAACGTTCACCAATAGTGATCCACCATAGTGAATAGGGTCACGCTCAGACTTGGGCGCTGAGGCCTCGTTCGTGTCTAACCGGTTCGTATCCCTACCCCGTATAATGGAAAGATTCGATAGGTCTCGCGGAAGGCTCTGAGCGGGTGCGCTCGGGGAGGCGTGGGGCTATCGGGGCCCTGATTCGAATGTCTTCCGACCCTACGCAGACTGTGGCGACTCCAACCGAAAGCATTGTGGTGCGCGGCGCGCGCGTCCATAACCTCAAAAATATCGACTTTGAGGTCCAGCACAATTCGTTGACAGTGGTGACTGGAGTGTCCGGGTCCGGGAAGTCGTCGCTCGCCTTCGACACGATTTATGCCGAGGGACAGCGGCGGTACGTTGAGTCGCTTTCGGCGTATGCGCGGCAGTTTCTGGAGCGGATTGAGAAGCCCGATGCCGACACGATAGACGGGATCGCGCCGGCGGTGGCGATCCGGCAGAAGAATTCGACGCGGAATCCGCGGTCGACGGTGGCGACCGCGACCGAGATCTATGACTACCTGCGCCTCTTGTTTGCGCGGGTAGGGCGGACGTATTGCGCGAAGTGCGGGCGGGAAGTGAAGAAGGACACGGTCGATGAGGTGGTGGACGCGATTTTGGCGCTTGATCCGGAGACGCGGTTGCAGGTTTTGTTTCCGCTGCAGAGGCCGGGGATGGCCGAGCACCAGCCGGTTGAGAGGGCCAGCCGTCCCTCGAAGTCTAAGAAATCCCCGCTCAAGCAGAGCTTGAACGGGGCACCCGCTTTGACGGATGCGCTCAAGACGCGGTTGTTTGATTTGCGGAAGGGCGGGTTTAACCGGCTTTATCAGGCGGGGGAAGTTTATGAGTTCTCGACGCCGGAGTCGTTGCTGGATCTCAATTTTGCGGAGCCGGTTTTTGTTTTGGTGGATCGGTTGGTGGTTTCGGCGGAGGCTCGGACGCGGATTGTCGATGCGATCGAGACGGCGTACCGCGAGGCAGGAGAGGTCATTTTTGAGATTCCTGGCGATGAGCCGCGGGACGCAGTCGCGGGCAGGAATGCCCGCGCCACACAAGGATTTCCCGCACGAACCCTCCGGTTTGCGCAACGGTTTGAGTGCAAGGACTGCAACTTGCGGTATGAGGAGCCGGAGCCGCGGTTGTTTTCGTTTAATAATCCTTACGGGGCGTGTCCGCGGTGCCAGGGATTTGGGAACACGATCGACTTCGATCTCGATCTGGTCATCCCCGACAAGCTGAAGACGATTGCAGATTGTCCCATCGATCCGTGGACCAAGCCGAAGTATCGTCCGCTTTTTACGGATTTGAAGCGGTTCGCCAAGGCAGCCGGAATTCCTCTGGATGTGCCGTGGGCCGATTTGGAGGATGAGCAGCGAAATCTGATCCTCAACGGCGAGGGGAAGTTTCTAGGCGTGCGAGGGTTCTTCCAACATCTGGAGCGGAAGAAGTACAAGCTGCATGTGCGCGTGTTTCTCAGCCGGTATCGCGGGTATTCGTTGTGCCCGGATTGCAAAGGGTCGCGCTTGCGGTTGGAAGCGCGGCAGGTCCGAGTGAACGGGAAGAACATCTGCGAGGTTACGGCGCTTACGGTGGAAGATGCGCTGCGGTTCTTCGAGAAGGTTCAGCTGAGCCCGGAAGAGGCTGAGATTGCGGAGAAGTTGCTGGAGGAGATTCGCGAGCGGCTGCGCTTTCTGAATGATGTTGGATTGGAATATCTGACTCTGGATCGGCTTTCGTCTACGTTGTCGGGAGGCGAGGCGCAGAGGATTCAGCTGGCAACGTCGCTGGGATCGCGGCTGGTGGGGACGTTGTATGTGTTGGATGAGCCGTCGATCGGGCTGCATCCGCGGGATACGCACCGGCTGATCAAGATTCTGCACGACCTGCGCGATTTGGGGAACACGATTCTGGTCGTGGAGCACGATCCGGACATCATGCGGGCAGCGGACCGGATTCTCGATCTCGGGCCGGGGGCTGGTGAGAACGGCGGGAAACTTGTAGCCGAGGGAACTTACGAAGAAATTCTGCACAACCCAGTTTCGCTGACAGGGCGATATCTCTCGGAAGACTTGCGGATTCAGCCGCCTGTGCTGCGGCGCAAGCCGGGCCCACAGCAAATCAAGATTCGCGGCGTGCGCGCCAACAATCTCAAAGGCGTGGACATCAGCATTCCGCTCGGGATGCTGGTGGCCATCACCGGAGTCTCGGGATCAGGCAAGTCGACGTTGCTGCATCAGGTGCTGTATCGGGCGCTGGCGCAGGTAAAGCAGCAGTCAGGCAACGGCGCGACGGGTGCGGCCGCGAGTTGGGAGAGTCTGGAGGGCGATCAATTTATCGAAGAGGTCGTGCTGGTCGATCAGTCGCCGATCGGACGGACACCGCGTTCGAATCCGGTAACGTACATCAAGGCATTCGACGCGATGCGCGAATTGTTCGCTTCCCTGCCCGAGGCGAAGAAGCGGGGCTTCGCGGCGGGACATTTCTCGTTCAACATTCCGGGCGGGCGCTGCGAGACTTGCCAGGGCGACGGAACAGTCACAGTCGAGATGCAGTTTCTGGCCGATGTCGAATTGATCTGCGAGGAGTGCAAGGGCACGCGCTACAAGCCGACGGTGCTGGACGTGCGCTACCGGGGAAAGAACATTCACGAAGTGCTGAACTTGACGGTGAAGGAGGCGCTGAAGTTTTTTGCCGAGGCGCCCAAGATCACGGAGAAGCTGCGATCGCTCGAGGAAGTTGGCCTGGGATACTTGCGGCTGGGACAGTCGGCCACGACGCTATCCGGCGGCGAGGCGCAGCGCATGAAGCTGGCGGCACACCTGCAACCGGCTTCGAAGGACGCCAGTCGGGGCTCCGGGAGCGAGCCAAGGCTGAAGCGGCGGCTGTTATACATCTTCGACGAGCCCACGACGGGGCTGCATTTTGACGACGTCAGCAAACTTCTGGCGGCCTTTCGGCGTCTGATTGAAGCAGGGGGATCGATTGTCGTCATCGAGCACAATCTGGAAGTCATCAAGACTTCGGACTGGGTGATCGATCTCGGGCCCGAGGGCGGAAGCCGCGGCGGCAAGGTGGTAGGAGCTGGACCGCCGGAAGCGATCGCGAAGCTGGCGGGCTCCTATACCGGAAAATATCTGGCGCGCGTCTTGAACGGAAATGGAAATTCGCGTTCCCATGCCTCGTAAATCCGCGCCTGCTCGCGCACTCGCTGTCGCGATGCTGTTGGCGTGCATGCCGTTATTTGTAGTCGCACAGTCTGCCAATCCACCCGCTCCGCAGGGGGATTCGCAATCGCAGGACGAAGGCTCTTCCTCCAGCGTCCGTCACAAGTCGAGCGCCAATTCCGGCCAGAAGGTCCATCACACCACGGTCGAGGAGGAAGTCGGCCCTCCTCCCGAACTCGCAAGAGCGGAAGCGCTGATTCAGAAGCAGGATTACGCCGGGGCTGAGCCATTGCTGCGCAAGGTTCTGGAGGGCGATACCGGGAACGATCCTGCGAATTATGTGGCATGGTTTGAGCTTGGGTTCGTGGAGAATGGGCTCGGCAAGCGGGACGAATCGATTGCGGCATATCGCAAATCGGTGGCAGCGAAGCCGGATGTGTTCGAATCGAATCTGAATCTGGGACTACAACTGGCCAAGGCCGGTCAGCCTGAGGCCGAGCAGTATCTGCTTGCGGCCACGCAACTCAAGCCCACCAGCCATGTCGCGGAAGGTCACGCGCGGGCTTGGATCTCTCTCGGCCACGTGCTCGAAGCGACCAAGCCGGACGAAGCCATCGCGAACTACCGGCAGGCATCGGTCTTACAGCCAAAGGATCAAGAGCCGCACCTGGCGGCGGGACTGCTTCTGGAAAAACAAGGCCAGTTTGCCGAGGCGGAGAGCGAATATAAACAGGCGCTGGCGCTCGGACCTTCTACGGACGCCGTGACCGGGCTGGCGAATATCTACATGCGCGGGCATCGCCTGCCGGAGGCTGAAGCAGAGCTGAGGAAACTGGCTCTGGCACATCCAGAGGATGCCGACGCGCGCGTACAGTTGGGGCGGGTTCTGGCGGCAGATGGCAAGTATGACGAGGCTATTGCCGAACTGCAGGCCGCGCAAAAGCTGGCGCCTACAGATGTCTCCCTGCAGCGTGATCTTGCCGACTTATACGTGATCGCGAAGAAGTACGATCAGGCCGAGGCGGCGTATCGAGCGCTGCTGGTGGGGAATGCGAATGATGCGGCCCTTCACCAGAGTCTGGGCAAAGCGCTGGTGGAGGAGAAAAAGTTTGTCGAGGCGCAGAAAGAGTTTGAGCTGGCGGTCCAGCTCAAGCCTGACCTTGGCACCGCGTATGGGGATCTGGCCTTCGCGGCCAGCCAGAACAAAGACTATCCTCTGACGCTGAAGGCTTTGGATATACGTCTGAAATATATGCCGGAAGAGCCGGTCACGTACTTTCTGCGGGCGTCCGCCTATGACCATCTCCGGGATGTAAAGCGAGCCGTGCTGAATTTTCACCTCTTCCTCAACGCGGCTCATGGGAAGTATCCTGAACAGGAGTGGCAGGCGAAACATCGGCTCATTGCGCTTGAGCCGAAGAAATAATCCGCCATGGGGCTGCAATCGATGATGGGGGCGCAGTACATATTTCGAGTGTGGGGAGTGGTCGCAATGTGTGCGCTGCTGGCCGCTGCGAACGCCCGCGCGGCAGCCGGCAATGACCCGACAGTCGAGGATATGAAAGGCAAGCTCGCGTCGACGAACGTCGGGGGCCGGCCTCATCTGTGCGTGCAAATCGCACAGAAGCAACTGGCGGAGGCGGATAAACAGTACGCAGCTTCGGAGTTCGAGAAGGGCCAGGCCGCCCTAGGGGATGTGGTCGCCTACTCGGAATTGGCTCGCGACTATGCGATTCAGTCCCATAAGTATCAGAAGCAGTCGGAGATTGCGGTACGCACCATGACGCGCAAACTGACGGAACTGATGCACTCGCTGGGTCAGGACGATCAGGCGCCGGTACAAGACGCCATCAATCATCTGCAGCGGGTGAGGGACGATCTGCTCATGGCCATGTTTCCGAAAGGAGCAAAATGACGGCTTCCCTGCTTCGGTCGTGGGTATGCGTTGGACTACTTCTCGCGGGTGGCACGGCGGCATTGGCGCAACGCCACCGCGAGCCGCTGACGCAGGCGGAGATCGATCAAATTCGCGACGCCAGCTGGGAACCGAAACAGCGGCTCACGCTGTATGTTCAGTTCACCCGCGTCCGGCTGGCGAAACTCGACGAAATGCGGAGCGATCCTAAAATCAAGGACCGGGCTCGGCAGACGCATGACTTGCTCGACGATATCCAGTTGCTCTACGACGAACTGAACGACAATATCGACACCTACGTGGACCGGAAAGACGATATCCGCAAGCCGCTGAAAACCATTATTGAGGCAGACACCGAGTTTCAGGCCAAGCTGCGGGCGCTGAAGGATGCGGCGGATGTTCCGGCGGCGGAGAGCCGGCAGTACGAATTTGTTCTGACGAACATTCTCGATACCGTGGACACGTCCGCGGAGGAGCATCGCAAGCTGTTGGCTGACCAGGAAGATGCAGCCAAGCATAAGAAGCTGAATTCGAATTCCAGCGCGGCCAAGAATGGCGGAAAGCCGGAGTGAGGATCGGGTCTTAGGTGTCGGTGCTAGGTCTGCGGTTGCGGGATCTATACAGCCTAAGGCCCAAGACCCAAAACCTGCGACCGACTCTCATGCTAACCTAAACTCACCGTGCGCGAAGGGCTGCTTGAACTCTTTCAGGAAACCTATCGGGAGCTGCGTCCTGGCTCCTCGATCCCCGAATTGAAAATTGAGTTTTTTGCGTTCGCCAACGTGAACAATACGATTCGGCTGCGCGAGGGGCGCCTGCTGGTGCGGCTCTCGGATCTGCTCGAAGGCGCACCGGACAACGTGCTGCGAGCCATTGCGCACATTCTGCTGGCCAAGATCTACAGGCAACCAATCGATCGGGCGCAGTCGGCGCGGTATCGAAAGTACATTGCGAGCCATGAGATCGTGCGCAAGACGCATCTCGTCCGGCAAATGCGCGGACGCAAGAAGTTACGTTCTGCGCGCGGGCATTTTTATGATCTTGACACGGTCTTTGAAAAGCTGAACACCCGCTTCTTTTACGGGCTTATGGCGCGGCCGCGCATGAGTTGGAGCCAGGCCAAAACCCGGCGGATTCTCGGCCATTATGATCCCGCGCACAACGCGATCATCATCAGCCGCATTTTCGATCACATCGCCATGCCGGCGTATGTGCTGGAGTACATCGTGTACCACGAGATGCTGCACCTAAAGCATCCGGTGAAGCTGCGGGGGAGCCGGCGGTGCGTGCATTCGGCGGAATTTCAGGCGGAAGAGAGGCTTTTCCCGCACATGACGGAAGCGAATGCGTTTCTCAAACGTCTATAAGTTTGTCGCGGGTACGGTCACCTCGAGCGCCCACCAAGAATTATGATCCTTCCGCGAAGGATGAATGTGGAGTAGGAGCTCGCGGATTTCACGATTTTTCCTGGTGGCGTAGACTTAAGCTAGACCTAATATAATCTATGATATCGGAGTCGTTCATGAAAGTAATTCTTGCAGCTTGCAAGTGTTCGCTGGTGTATGCAGCACTTTTCGCAGTTGTTTCGTTCCCGAAGGATTTGCCTGCGCAAGCGACGCACGGTATTGCTCTCGACAACATCGACCATTCCGTGAAGCCGGGAGACGATTTTTATCGGTACGCGAATGGAGAGTGGCTCAAGCGCACCGAGATTCCGGCGGATCGCGTTGAGGTGGACGTCTGGACGAAGCTGGGCGACTTGAGCAACAAGCGCACGGCCGATCTGATCGCGGAGATCGCCAAGTCGAATCCGCCCGCTGGCTCGGCCACGCGCAAGGTGGCTGATCTTTACAACTCCTACATGAATGAGGCCGCCATCGAAGCAAAGGGGCTGACGCCTCTTCGCCCGCACCTCGAAGCGATCGCGGCGATCCGGGACAAGCGCCAGTTAGCGCGCGCGCTGGGGGCGACCTTAAGGGCCGACGTGGATGCCCTCAACAACACGAACTACCACACCGCGAATCTTTTTGGACTGTGGGTCGCGCCGGGATTCAACGATTCGGACCACTACACCGGCTATTTGATGCAGGGCGGACTGCAGTTGCCCGATCGGGAGTACTACCTTTCCGACAGCGAAGCGATGCACACCATTCGCACGCAGTATCAGACGCACGTGGCGGCCATGCTCAAGCTGGCGGGATTCTCGGACGCGGATGGGCGTGCGGCGCGAATTCTCGAACTCGAACACTCGATCGCGCAAACGCATCGCAGCCTGGCCGATAACGAAGACATTCACAAGGCAAACAACACGTGGACGCAGGCTGATTTCCCCGCAAAGGCTCCAGGATTGGATTGGACGGAATACTTTCAGGGTGCCGGCCTGAGCCAGCAGAAGAGTTTCATTGTGTGGCAGCCTGACGCCTTCACTAGCGAATCGGCTCTGGTCGCATCGGTTTCTCTCGATACCTGGAAGGATTGGCTGGCGTACCACGTGATCGAGGAATACGGGGGAGCGCTACCCAAGGCGTTGGCGCAGGAACGCTTCGACTTCTTCGGCAAAGCGCTTTCCGGGGCGCAGCAGCAGCGTCCGCGGTGGCAGCGCGGGGTGGGCGTTGTCGACGGCCTGCTGGGCGACGTCGTCGGGCAACTCTATGCGCAGCGGTATTTTTCCCCCGAAGCCAAGGCTGAAGCCGAGGCAATGGTGGCAAATCTGATTACTGCGTTTCGCAAGCGCATTGAGGCGCTCGCGTGGATGGATGCATCCACTAAGGCTGAGGCCGAAGCCAAACTTTCAACCTTGTATGTGGGAGTTGGCTATCCAGAGACGTGGCACGACTATTCGAATTTCGAAGTAAAGGCGGATGACATCTTCGGCAACCTGTGGCGCGGAGATCTCTCGGACTATCAGCGCCAGATTGCGCGCCTGGGCAAAGCAGTCGACCGTCATGAATGGTCGATGACGCCGCAAACGGTGAATGCGGTGAATTTGCCGCTGCAAAATGCGCTGAATTTCCCGGCGGCGATTCTGCAGCCACCATTCTTCGATCCGCTGGCTCCTGCGGCGGCGAATTATGGCGCCATCGGAACCGTCATTGGCCACGAGATCAGCCATACCTTCGACTCGGAAGGGGCAGCGTTCGATTCGAAGGGACGGGTGCGGAACTGGTGGACGCCCGAAGATCTGAAGCATTTCGAGGCGGCCACCGCACAACTGGCGGCGCAGTACGACACCTACAAGCCGTTCCCGGATCTCGCCATCAATGGAAACCAGACGCTATCGGAGAACATCGCCGACGTGGCGGGGATTGCGGCTGCTTACGACGGGTATCACGCTTCCCTGTCGGGCAAGACGGCGCCCGTGCAGGGCGATTACTCGGGCGATCAGCAGTTCTTCATCGCTTTCGGGCAGAACTGGGGATCGAAGGTGCGCGAGGCTGCACTGCGGCAGGAAGTGATGACCGATGGGCATTCTCCGGATGAGTATCGCGCTGCAACCGTTCGGAATATCGATGGATGGTACGCGGCGTTCGATGTGAAGCCGGGAGAGAAGCTGTATTTGGCGCCGGGGGAGCGAGTGCGGATCTGGTAGGAGCCGAAGGCATATTCGCACACCCGCGGAATCTCGATGACTGAAGGGTCAGGAGGTTCGCCGAGGAGGTCGGTTCGGCCGCGAAGAAAGCTTCAACCACGAAGGGCACAAAGGACCACGAAGGAGCGTTCTTGGAATAACCGCGACGCCTTCCAGCTCTCCTCATCTTCCTTGCTCCTTCCCTGCGTGCAGAAGCCGTTCAGGGCGCTATTCCGACCGTGTGATCCTAGTCACATGCGATTGTGAGGCGGCGGATTGACGGTCGCGGCGCGAGGGGACTATCCTTGAAGTTGAAATTGAAATTCATTTTCAAAATGGCAGGCGTCCCGTAAATGCTGCAGGCATTCATTA
The DNA here is from genome assembly GCA_963844525.1 of uncultured Acidobacteriaceae bacterium. Classification (GTDB taxonomy): domain Bacteria; phylum Acidobacteriota; class Terriglobia; order Terriglobales; family Acidobacteriaceae; genus Sulfotelmatobacter. The sequence goes on from CAWJOM010000005.1 coordinate 626,075, forward strand.
TTACGCTCCGCGAGGGGGTTGAGGCCGCGCTGATCGTCGGCATCACCCTGGCGTACCTGACCAAGATCGGGCGACAGGAACTGCGCAAGACGGTCTACGCTGCGCTCGCCGCAGCCTTCGTCGGCAGCATCGGCGTAGCGATCGTCATCTCTCGCACTCATTTGAATGAAGATGTATTCGAAGGCTGGGTCATGCTGGTGGCCGCCTTTTTCGTCGTCACCATGGTGGTTTTCATGATGAAGACGGGGCGCAAACTCAAAGGCGAGATCGAGGGCAAGGTCGGGCTGCTGGCGGGAAACGACGCGTGGATCGGGCTGTTCTTCTTCATCTTCCTCATGGTGCTGCGCGAGGGCGCCGAGACCGTCCTGATTTTGTCGGCAGTATCGTTGAACTCGACCGAGTTGATGAGCTTCCTCGGAACGCTGCTGGGGCTGCTGGCCGCGATCGCGTTTGGCGTGATGTTCGTCAAGGGCAGTGTCCGCATCAATCTGCAGAAATTCTTTAAAGTGACGACCGCCATTATGTTCCTGGTGGCGGCGCAGTTGTTGATTTCCGGATTGCACGAGCTGTCTGAGAGCGGCGTGATCGCCTCCTCCAAGCGCGAGATGGCGATCATCGGGCCGATCGTCAGCAACGAGTGGTTCTTTTTCGTGACGGTATTTGCGCTGGCGGCGCTGATGATCCTGTTCGAGGCCAAGCGGCGTGAACCGGTCTTAACCGCAGTGGCTTCCCCGGCCGAGCGACGTAAGGCCGCTTGGAGCGCGCGGCGCGAGCGCATGTGGATGATTTCCGTCCTTACTTTTTCGTTTGTGTTCATCGCGCTGATCACCGCGGAATTTGTCTACGCGAAGAGCGTGAGCAACATTCCCTCCGGGACCGAGGTGACCTTCACGAATGGGCGGGTGAGCATTCCTCTAGCGCAAGTTGCGGACGGCGATCTGCACCGCTTCCAGGCAAACGAGAACGGAACGGCGATCCGCTTCTGGCTGTATCAGAAGCCGGACGGCAAGATTGCGACTGTCTTTGACGCCTGCGAGATTTGCGGCTCGGTCGGCTTTTACAAGAGCGGGAATGGCGTGGTCTGTAAGAATTGCGCGGCGCCGATTAATCCGCAGTCCGTAGGAACGGCGGGCGGCTGCAATCCGGTGCCGTTGAAAGCCACGCAGACGGCGGATGCCGTCATCATTGAGGAGGCGGACGTTGCGGCTGGCGGTCGCATGTTCGCGACACAGTAAGCGATGTTCGTCCGGCTCGTCTACGAATCTTTCCGGCGGCAGAAGCGGCGCAAGTTGCTGGCGGGGGCGGCGATTACCCTGGGCGTGACTGTGGCGACCGCGATGATCGCCGTGGCCACCGACATCGGCGACAAGATCAATCGCGAACTGCGCACCATTGGCGCCAACCTCGTTGTGACCCCACAGGAAGATTCTCTTGATCTGGAAATTGGTGGGGTGAACCTCAAGCCTCCGACTGACGGCGCATTTCTCGACGAAGCCGACCTGCCCAAAATCAAAGGAATTTTCTGGCATAACAACATTACGGCGTTCGCCCCCATGCTGCCGGTGAATGTAGCCGGAGAACAGGATGGGAAGCGGTTCGACGTAACCCTGCTGGGGACTTATTTTGCAAAGCCAGTATCGTTTGGGACAGATCAATTCAGAACCGGGGTGCGGTCGACGTATCCATGGTGGAGGGTTTCCGGTTCGTGGCCCGAGGATTCTTCGCGGGATGTTTTGCTCGGAGAACGGCTGGCCTCGCGCCTGGGGAAGAAATCTGGCGATGAGATCACGCTTTCCGGGCATCAGGTGCGCGTGAGCGGAATTCTTTCTACGGGAGGGCCCGAAGACGATGAGGCCGTTGGAGCGCTGGCATTGGCCCAGGAGATTATGGGCAAGCCCGGCGTGGTCCGACGCGTCTACGTCAGCGCACTGACTAAACCGGAGGATGCATTCGCGAGGCGCGATCCGAAAAGTTTGTCAGGCGCGATCTATGACCGGTGGTATTGCACGCCGTATCCGCAAGCGATTGCACTGCAACTGACGGAAGCCATGTCCCATTCGCACGCGGAACAGATCCGGCAGGTTTCTCAGAACGAGGGCGCGGTGCTTACGCGGATTGAAGGACTTATTTTCCTGATCACGCTGGCGGCTCTGTTTGCGTCAGCCTTGGCAGTGTCGGCGGCGATGGCGACCACGATTTTTGAGCGGAGGGCAGAGGTTGGGCTGATGAAGGCACTGGGCGCGAGCAAGCCGACGGTGGCGGCGATATTCTTTGCCGAAGCCACACTGCTCGCGTTGATTGGCGGCTTGGCTGGTTTTGTCATCGGTTCTGGGCTGGCGCACCAGATCGGGCATTCGATCTTCAATTCCGATATTTCGATTCCACCGGTGCTGTTGCCGGTGATCCTGGCAATCGCGGTGATCGTGACATTTGCGGGGAGCGCAGCGGCGATACGACGGGCGGTAGGACTGGATCCGGTCTTCGCGTTGCGGGGGGAACTGTGAGGGCGCCGATGTCCACTGCTGCGCGTGATCTGGCGGCGAGACGAGCTGGGCGCCCGCATACATCGATGTTTCTGCGCATGCTGGTGCGGGCAGCGGTGCTGCGACGCGGGCGCGCTGTGTCTGCCTTGTTTGCGATGGTTGTGGCTGCGGCGGTGACCACGGCAATGCTCAACCTGTACGTGGATGTGCAGGCGAAGCTGCGGCGCGAATTTCGCAACTACGGAGCGAACATCATTCTGGTCGGCAGGGACGGCGCTTCCCTTCCTGCGGATACGCTGGCGCAGGTCGACTCCGTTCTCGCCGGACGCGGGATTGCGGCGCCGTTTGGGTTGGTTGTGGCGCGGACTGGCGATGGGCAGCCGATTGTGGTGGCCGGTACGGATTTCGAGCGGGTGCGACAGTTGGATAAGTGGTGGTCGGTAAGCGCTTGGCCTGTGGAAACCCCCACTTCTGGCTCACAAACCGCGCCAGAAATGGGGCACCCGGCTGAAAGTCAAAGTCCCCACCCTGTCGCAGAAAGCGCGACAAGGATGGGGCACCCTCAGTCTTTTTCACCCGCGTTGGTCGGGGTGCGCGCTTTGGCTTCAGTGGCTCCGAAGAATCAGGCATTCGATCTGACTTTTCAGGGACGGACGCTGCGCGTAACTTCTGCCGGAACCGTGCAGACTGGTGCGGCTGAGGACAGCCGAATTTATGTTTCTCAGGCGGACTTCATCGCGTGGACGGGAGTACAGCCTTCCACAATCGAAGTTGCGGCGTCCGGATCTCCTGAGGAAGTTGCCGGCATTATGCGCCGGTTGGCGCAGGCCATTCCGGGCGGAGAGGTTCGTCCGGTACGGCAGATTATGGAAGGCGAGGCGCGCGTGCTGGGCAAAACACGGGCGACGCTGCTGGCTGCCGCGGCGCTGATTATTCTGACGGCGGCATTGTGCGTTCTGTCGACGCTGATGGGCTGGGTGTTTGATCGGCGGCGCGATTTTGCCATCATGAAGGCGCTGGGAGCATCGGGTCGTTTGCTGAGCGGATTCTTTGCCGCAGAAGCCGCTGTGCTCGGCGCGACCGGAGCGCTCATCGGCTTTCTGATTGGGATCGGCATTGCCGCGTGGATCGGGCGGGTTAACTTTCACGCTCCCGTGGTGCCGCGTTTGAGTGTGCTGCCGGTGGTGCTGGCTGGTAGCATGGCGGTTACGTTATTGTCGGCAATCCTCCCAATCTCCCTGCTGCGGCGCGTGCAGCCGGCCGTGATTCTGAGGGGAGAGTGAAATGATTCAGATCAAAGATGTGACGAAGCTCTATCCCGCCAAGGAAACGGGGAACGGATCGGGCAAGGACAACATCCATGCGCTCGACCACATCTCGCTGCACGTGACGCAGGGAGAATGGTTGTCGATCATGGGGCCGTCGGGGTCGGGGAAATCGACGCTGGTGAACTTGATTGGCTGCCTCGATCAACCGTCGTCAGGCGAGATCTGGCTTGATGGGGTGAACGTAGCCGGAATTTCCGCCGCGGAGTTGAACCGCGTGCGCGCGGAGAAGATCGGATTCATCTTCCAGCAGTTCCATCTGATTCCTTTCCTTACCGCGGTGGAAAACGTCATGCTGGCGCAATATTTTCACAGCATGACCGACGAGAAGGAAGCGGTCGAGGCGCTAGAGCGGGTTGGGCTGGGGGACCGGGCGCATCACCTGCCGTCGCAGTTGTCGGGCGGCGAGCAGCAACGCGTATGCATCGCGCGCGCGCTGATCAACGATCCGCGCATCATTCTGGCGGACGAGCCCACCGGAAATCTCGACGCGGTGAATGAAGAGATCGTGCTGCGGCTGCTGCGCGAGTTTCACCGGCAGGGACGGACGATTGTGATGGTGACGCATGATCCGGTGATGGCACGGCTGGCGGATCGGCGCATTGAGCTGCATCACGGAAAGATCGCATCGCAGGAAATCTTCTCGTTGGCTGACGAGGAACAGCTGGACGAAGTTCTCGAAGAACTATGGGTGCTGGCCGAGCATGGAGAGATCGCCGAGGTCGAACGCATGGAAGTGCATGGAGCGCTGCCGGTGAGCCTGGCGATTGAGAAGATGATCGAGATGGGCATGGTGGTATCTGCGCCGCATCCTCCAGAGCCGCACGATCACAAACCGTTCGTGAATCCGTGCCACGATGCTCTGAAGCCGGTGGCGGCATCGATTGGCGACGGCACGCTGATTGTCGAACTCACGCCGCGGGGGCGCGAGCGCGCAGGGAACATTATCCGGCGGCACCGGCTGGCCGAGCGGCTGTTTACCGACTCTCTCGCGATGGACAGCGAGTCGGAGATCGAGCAGCAGGCCTGCAAGTTCGAGCACATTCTCTCGCCGGAAGCGACGGACAAGATCTGCACGTTCCTGGGACATCCGCGGACGTGCCCGCACGGGGCGCCGATTCCGCCAGGGCCTTGCTGCGCCAACGTGGCTGGCTTTGCCGCAGCACCCCTGCGGGAAGCAGTGCGGTCTAAGTAGTGCTGGCAGTCACGAAAAAAGCATAAACCACGAAGGACACTAAGGTTCACTAAGGAAGATCCTTAGGTCTCGCACCTTTCTGATTACCCGGCCTCGAAGTGAATCAGGCTTTATCATCGAGTGAGATCATGCGACGACCTACGATCGGCGTGTTTGATTCCGGCTTTGGCGGGCTTACCGTTCTTAAAGCTTTACTTGAACTCATTCCCGACGCCGATTACGCCTACTTTGGAGACACGGCACGGCTTCCCTACGGGTCGAAGTCGGTAGAAACCGTGGCCCGATATGCGGTTGAGGCGGCGCACTTTCTTGAGTCCCACGGGGCGCAGATGCTGGTCATCGCCTGCAACACGGCCACAGCACTGGCACTGGATCGCATCACGGACGCGGCTCACGTGCCTGTAGTCGGCGTGGTCGAGCCAGGAGCTTCCGCCGCGGCGTCGGCGTCCAGGAATCAGAAGATCGTTGTGGTCGGCACCGAAGCGACCGTCAGCAGCCATGCCTACCGGAAGGCGTTGGAAGCTCGCGGGTTAAAGGCACGGGAGAAGGCTTGTCCCCTGCTCGTTCCCCTGGTGGAAGAAGGATGGGTGGAACATCCCGTTACCGAGCAGGTGGCAAAGATCTATCTGGCGGAGGCCTTTGCCGACGGATTTCATGACGCCGACACGCTGGTGTTGGGATGTACGCATTATCCCCTGCTGAAGCCGCTGTTGCGCCGCGCCGCGCCGGATCATGTGCGGATAGTGGATTCGGCCGAGTCGACGGCGCTCGCGGTCGCTTCGCGGCTCAAGGAGTTGGTGCCGGGGAGCATCGACGGCGAGGAGCGACGAGGGACTCCCCGGCTCAAGTTTTTCGCCACCGATTCCGTCGATAAGTTCCGGCGACTTGGCGAGCGCTTCCTGGGGCATCCGATCGAAGATGTGCAGCATGTCGATTTGAAAGAATAAGTTTGCGCGCAAGGATCGGATAGCGGAGCGCCTTACTCCGAAATTAGTGTGACATTTCACCGCGCGATCAATCCAATCAATCGATTAGGAGCTTGTGCCGTCCCTCCGGGACTGGATTCGCATCGCGCGAGTTGACTCAGCGCTAAAGCGCTCGGCTCAATTGTTTCACCGAGCTGTGTTTATGTTTGCGTGGTCAGCTTCGTTCGGGTCGGGTCCGCGACACATATACGTCACAATCTATGCACGTCCTAGACAACGTGATTTGGCAGGCGCTCACCACTCGGCACGCGCAGTTTGCCGAGAGCTACGACGAGGCGCGACGCTTCGTTCGCGAAGTGGGACCGCTGGGAGCATTCCAGGAGGAAGGCCCGCGGGGATACGCGTCGCTGGCTGCGCTTGTCCAGGCGGGCGAGACCGTCGGGCTTTTTCTCGATGAGCCCTATGCATCGCGGCCCGGCTGGGAGTTTGTAGTAGGTGCGCCGCTGCTGCAGATGGTGGCCGATAGCGGTGCTGCCTCGCCTGGCGATCCGAACATAATTTCGAAGCGCGACATTCCGACACTCGTGGAACTGGGCACGCGGGATTCAGACAAGATGATCGAGCTAACCGCCCTGACAAAGCCGGGACCGTTTAGCACTCGCACGCATGAACTGGGCACGTACCTTGGCATTCGATGCGAGGGGAAGCTAGTGGCGATGGCGGGTGAGCGACTGAAGGTTCCGGGCCACACCGAAGTCAGTGCGGTGTGCACGCATCCGGAGCATACAGGCAAGGGCTATGCCGCAATTCTCATGGCGGAAGTGATGCGAGGGATTCGTGAGCGCGGAGAGACGCCATTTCTGCACGTTCGAGAAGACAATGTGCGCGCGGTCGAGATCTACAAGCGGCTGGGGTTTCGGGAGAGGAAACTGGGGCGCTTCGCAGTGCTGCGACGGTGTGAGAGCAGTGCCGGCATCCTGCCGGCGCGGTCGAATCCTAACTAGAGCTTTCGAGGGGTACGTTAGGTTTCGAGTGTGGCGGCGAGACGCCGCCACGACGGCGGCGCTACCTCAAATAGGCGCTACACAATGCGCGCCGCGCGGTCAGGACCTCAGTACAGGTGGAAGTCGACTTCTACCGCGATCTCGACGCGTACCGGGTGTCCGTCTTTCATGGCGGGCTCGAACTTCCAGTTTTTGACGGCTTCGATGGCTTTCTCATCCAGTCCCATTCCCAGGCTGCTCAGCACACGGATGTTGCTGGGGCGGCCATCGGTTCCGACGATCAAACCGAGCGTGCAGACTCCCTGATATTTCGCCTTGCGGGCTTCTTCGGAGAATTCCGGCTCCGGCGCGTAAATCTGGCGTGGCGGGGAAACGCCGCCGCCGACGTGGAAGATGCCGCCGCCGGTACCTCCTCCCTCGCCAGGGCCAAATCCCGGGCCCTTGCCTGAACCTACGCCGCCGCCGCTGCCTGAACCGATGCCGCTGCCCGATCCTGTGCCGTTCGAGGGCAGCATGGCGTGGGCCATGGGATCGCCCAAGTTCGGCATATTATTCGAGGCCAGTTGTACCTGCGGAGGAATCACGATGGTCGGTTCGACCGCCAGCTTGGGATGCTCATTGCGCAGCACGACCGCAGGAGGCGTGATCTGAGTCATTGCGAACTTGGGCAGCTTACCCTTGCTGGCCGCCAGCACGTCCCGATCGCCGCCGCCACCACCGCCGCCGACTTGCGTCTTGGAAGGCTTCAGGGCGGGAATATCGCCCGGATCGACCAGAGTGACCGTAACTTTCTGAGGCGGGGCCGCGCTGACCACGTGGCGCCCGATCAGGTAGCCAGCAGCCACAATCGCGATGATCAGAACGTGGACTCCGGTCGACCCGAGGGCACCGTTCTTGCGGTTGTTGTAGAAGCCCCAGATATCTTTGACGGGTTCCGGCTTAGACTCAAGTTTGAGCGGCGGGAGCTTCTTGGGGAAGAAGAATTCGTCGAGCTCGCGAAAAAGAGACTTGTAGAGAGGCTCTTGGAGGGTTGGATTCGCCAGCAGCAGGTGCAGTTCTGGCTCGTTGCTGGGGCCGTTCGGATTGATTGGTTCGGATCCCATGATTCCGCTTCTCAACGCCCTCAACTAGTCGGCGCAGACTAGATTACTAGTATTACTCAGCTAGCCTTAGTCAATGGAACGCCCTCCTAACACAGATGAGCGGCGTTCCCTTCAAGTTGCTTCGAGGTCCGCCCGATTTTTGTGGATGAGGGTACCAGTCGGCAGTCCCCACGGACGCACCGGGCCAGATTTCTCTGCTTCCTGAAATTGTACCTCTAGTCGCCCCATTTCAACAGTGCATTCCAGAGCGCCCGGAGGATTTCGAAAGGACATATTATTCCAGTGACAAAGTTTATTCATTTTCCTGCAAAGTTTGTCAACGCGATGTAACGCCGCCATCCGCGGCTGCATGGACGTTCCCTGCCGCGCTCCCTATAATGAGAAGATTCAATCATTTGGGAGACACGAACCGTTGGCCTTCGAGCTCAAAAAGACCATTAATCTGCCGAAAACTGACTTTCCCATGAAGGCCAACCTGCCCCAGAACGAGCCTAAAATGCTCGAACGCTGGGAGCAGACGGGCATCTACGAGCGTATTCGGAAGGCCCGAAAAGGCGCGCCCCGCTTCATTCTGCATGACGGCCCGCCCTACACGAGCGGACCGATCCACATGGGCACGGCGATGAACAAGTGCCTGAAAGATTTCATCGTCAAGTCGAAGACCATGGCAGGGTTCGATGCGCCCTATGTCCCCGGATGGGATTGCCATGGGCTGCCTATCGAAATCAAGGTCGACAAGGAGCTCGGCGGCAAGAAACTGCAAATGAAGGCCACGGATGTGCGCGCGGCGTGCCGCAAGTACGCAGAGAAATTTCTCGACCTGCAGCGCACGCAGTTCAAGCGCATCGGCGTGTTTGGACGATTCGACCGGCCCTATGCCACGATGACTCCGCAGTATGAGTCGGTGGTGCTGTCGACGTTTTTTTCGTTTTACGAAAACGGATTCGTGTACAAGGGCCTGCGGGCCGTCTACTGGTGCATGCATGACGAAACCGCGCTGGCCGAAGCCGAAGTCGAGTATGAAAACCACACCAGCACGACCGTGTGGGTGAAGTACGCGTTGCTGGATGATCCTGCGAAGATTGATCCCGCGCTGGCAGGGAAAAAGGTTTCGACCATCATCTGGACCACGACGCCATGGACGTTGCCCGCTTCAATGGCGGTGGCGTTTCATCCCGACGAGGAGTACGTCGCGTTGGAGTCGGGTGGTGAAGTTTATATTGTTGCGTCGCGGTTGGCGGATGATGTGGCCGCCAAGTGCAATCTGGCCGATCCGAAACCTCTGGCGCACTTCCCTGGCCGGAAAATGGAGCGGCTGAATTTCCAACATCCGTTTCTGGATCGCAGGATTCTCGGAGTGCTGGCGGACTACGTCACCATGGATACCGGAACCGGCGTGGTGCATACAGCTCCGTCGCACGGCGCCGAAGACTTTATCACCGGGATGAAATACGGGCTCGATGCTACGAGCAATGTCGACGAAAAAGGCATCCTGCGTAACGGTTTGCCGGAGTACAACGGCCAGTATGTGTTCAAGGCGAATCCGCTGATCGTCGAACTTTTGCGGACGCGCGGCGCGTTGATGCATTCCGACAAACTGGAGCACTCGTATCCGCATTGTTGGCGCTGTCACAATCCAGTGATTTTCCGGGCGACCGAGCAATGGTTCATTTCGATGGAGACTCCCATGCCCGGCGGAACAGGCAATAACGACACGCTCCGCACGCGAACTCTCGAAGAAATCAAGAAGGTGAAGTGGGATCCAGGGTGGGGCGAAGAACGGCTGTCGAACATGATCCAGACGCGGCCGGATTGGTGCATCTCGCGGCAGCGCGTTTGGGGCGTGCCTATCGCGGTATTTCTGTGTGAGGGTTGCGGAAAGCCGCTGAATGATCCTGCGGTGAACAAGAAGGTTGTGGAGCTGTTCGCAAAGTCTGGCGCGGATGCCTGGTTTACGCCGGAGTCTGACACGATTCTTCCCGCGGCGACGAAGTGTCCGCATTGCAGCGGCACAAGATTTGAGAAAGAAACGGACATCTTCGACGTGTGGCTGGAGTCGGGCGCAAGCTACCTGGCGCTGATCGCCGAAGAGAAAATCGATGATGAGCCGGCTTATCCCTGGCCTTCGGATCTGTATCTCGAAGGCGGCGATCAGTACCGCGGATGGTTTCAGTCTTCCCTGCTCTGCGCCATGGGAACGCACGCCAGCCCGCCGTACAAAGGCGTAGTCACGCCCGGGTGGACGCTCGATGAAAAAGGTCAGGCCATGTCGAAGTCACGTGGAAATGACGTGGACCCAGTCGATATCTCTAGCCGGCTCGGTGGCGAAGTCGTGCGCCTGTGGGTGGCGTCGGTCGATTTCCGCGAGGATGTCGTCGGCTCCGAGGCTCTCATGCAGCGCGTGGGCGAGAACTATAAGAAGATCCGCAACACGTTCCGCTACATCCTGGGAAATGTGGGGGACTTCGATCCGCAGGCGGACGCGGTTGCTCTTGACCAGATGGATGAACTCGATCAGTACATGCTACGCCAGACTTGCAGCTTCGTGGCCGATGTGCGCACCGCGTACGAAGAATTCGCCTTTCACAAGATCTATCACCGCGTGAACCACTTCTGCATCGTTGATCTGAGCGCGTTTTATTTCGACGTCTTAAAAGACCGGCTCTATATCTCGGCTCCGAAGTCGCAGGCGCGGCGGTCCGCGCAGACTGCGGTGTGGCGGATTGGCGAAGCGCTGGTGCGGGTGCTGGCGCCGATCATGACGTTCACTTGTGAAGAAATCTGGCCGTACCTGCCGAAGGTCGCTACCCGAGAGGAGAGCGTTCACTTGGCGCAGTTCCCAGGTACGAGCGAAATTCTGGGCGGCGCCGCGCTTCCCGCAACGGGTTCCAACCCAGACGAGGAATGGGCGACCCTGCGATCAGTCCGGGATGAAGTGCTGAAGGCGCTCGAGGAATCCCGCAATCACAAGCTGATCGGCACCGGGCTCGAGGCACAGGTGGCGATCACGGCGTCGGATCCTTTGTATTCCGTGTTGCACCGGCATGCAGAACAGCTTCGGTACTTATTCATTGTGTCCGCGGTGACGCTGGTGCAGGGCTCTGGCAACGGGACTGGCGGCGTGCACATTGAAGTTAAGAAAGCGGACGGCGCCAAATGCGACCGCTGCTGGAACTACTCCACGCACGTGGGCGAAGACCATGCTTATCCCACGGTCTGCGAACGCTGCAGCGCGGTGCTGAAAGAACTGGAAGCGCACGCCCACTGATGAAACCAACTTCCGCGCGCGCTCTACATTTTCTGATTGCTCTGCTGGTCGTCCTGCTCGACCGGTGGTCGAAGCGGACCGTGGCTGCCCGGATTGCGATGTACTCTCACATCCAGATTATTCCGGGATTCTTCCGGATTACCCACACCGAGAATACAGGCGCGGCGTTCAGCCTGTTCGCGGATTCGCCTTCGCACTGGAAGACGGCAATGCTGATCGGATTCTCTCTGGTCGCGATGGTCATCGTGTCGGTGCTGCTGTGGAGACAGTCGCATGCGCTGACGATTACCGGGCTCGCTTTCTCTCTGATACTTGGTGGAGCGGTGGGAAATCTATGGGACCGCGTGGCCAGCGGCCGGGTTGTGGATTTCCTGCTGTTCTACGTCAAGTCGTATCAGTGGCCCGTGTTTAACCTGGCGGACAGCGCGATCGTGGTGGGAGCGTCTCTGCTGGTGCTGGAGATTCTGTTTCACAAGTCTTCGACCGATCAGACTCCGGCAACTTAAGCGAACCTCAGAGGCTAAAGCCCGGCTGTGATTCGAGTCCGCTCGTCGCAGCGCTGAAAGCGCTGCGCCACCCAATGGCAGACCCCAGGGGCTAAAGCCCGCTCTTTTCTGCCTCGTAATGGCACGGCTGAAGCCGTGCCTACCCAAACCTGCCGGCCCTTCGCGAACAAGTCTCTCTCCGAACCAGTCTTTCCCCAAACCAGTTTCTCGCCGGACCAAGTTGTGCACGGTTTAATCCGCGTGAATCCGTGGCGAAGAAGTTGTTAAGGCGTTCCGTAAAGCTGTTTGTAGACGGCAGAATTGCGCATGATGGCCTGCACGTATTCCCGGGTTTCGGTGAACGGGATCGACTCCACGAACTCTGCCGAGTCGCGATACTTGCCCTGCCCCATCCACTCCTCGACGCGGTCGGAACCTGCGTTATAGGCGGCCAGGGCGTTCTCGAACGATCCACCGAACTTGTCGACCATGCCGCGGAAATAGCGGGTCCCCAACTGAAGGTTAACCGTGGGGGTAAAGAGCTGGGTCGGGGCGTAATGCTTCAGGTCGACCTGATGGGCGACGGCCTTGCCGGTCTTGGGAAGGAGTTGCATAAGCCCCACGGCATTGGCGCGCGACACGGCGAGGGGGTTGAACTCCGATTCCTGCCGAATCAGCGAAGCTACCAGATAAGGATCGAGCCCATTGGCGGCAGAGAATTTTTTCAGATCGCCCCAGTACGGACGCGGGAATAACGCCTCCCAGTAGACTCGCGGTAACGTGGGAATGTCGACCGCAAAATAGCTGGGCACGGAGCGCTTCATCACCTGGAGGGCGCGGTCGTAGTGGCCAGTCTCGGTGTAGAGCTGAGCCGTCTGGGATGGGCCCCAGTTCCCGCCGTCGGCGCTGGCAGCGGCTTGCAATTCGCGGACCGCCAAATCCACCAGACCTCCGTTACCCAGCAACTCCGCCTTCTGCAGGTGGAGATCGTCGGCAGGAGGATCCGACAGCGTCACTTTCTCGCCGTGTTCCAGTGGCGGAATGTGATCGAGCAGAGGATATTGTCCGGGCGGAGTCGTACTTTCCGGAAGGTGCTTCAGCCGTTCCCGGCCTAATTCCGCATAGTAGTAGTTGCGGAAGCGGTCCGACAATTTCTGATAGTAGGCGCGAGCCAGCGCGGGCTGATTGTCTTCTTCCGCCAGGCGTGCCCGCCAATACAGCGCGGCCGAGGTCTCGTTGCCGCCCGGATACATCGCGATCTGTTCGTCGAATTGTTTCTTGGCTTCGTCATTTCGTCCGAAGCGCAGCGTAAGCCACGCCGCCTTCCAATGCGCGTAGGAAGCCCGTGACCCACTCGGAAAACGCTGCTGCAATTCGCGGAACGCGTCGAGCGCCTGATCGTACTCGTGGTGCACGAGATGCAGATTCGCCACCGAGAGCAGCGCCTGCTCGAGCCATGGACTCGTGGGATCGGCCTGGCGAAGCTCGTCTACTGTGCGATAAAAAGTTTGATTATCTTCGGACGCCCATGCCACTTCTCCGAGAATGTAGAGCCGCTGTGCATTCTGTTCCGGCGTGGCTCCCGCGAGAGTCGTCAATTCGGCCTTGGCTTCACGGTTGCGGCCGCTGCGGTGAAGCGCGTCGGCCAGCGCGAGTTCGGCCGCTGGACGCGATTCCGGCGTGGCATGGCTGGCAATATCGCGATATTCATCCGCCGCATCGCCGTAGCGCTTCGCCTTCATCAGCAGGTCGGCGCGGGTTTTGCGCTGGACCGGAGTTGCAGGCGGGATCGACGGAAGTCGTTTCAACTCCGTGTAAGCCGCATCGGCTTCGGCCGCGGTCGGCATGTTGTAGTAAATGTTCGCGAGCGCGTCCTCGGCTTTCGCATTCTGACCCAGCGCTGCATACGCCCGTCCAATTACGAGTTCGATATCGGACCGGGCGGGTAAACGATCTTTCTCTAAGAGTTCGACAGCTTCGGCGGCTCGTCCTTCGTTCAAAAGCGCGGAAGCATAACTGAAGTGCGCATCGCGCAAGAGCAGAGAGTCCGGATAGGTCGTGCTGAAGTTGGCGATCGCGGCCAGACCCTCAGCCTGATGGCCGGTTTGCAGATAGCAAGTTCCGAGGTAGTAGGCGACGTAATCGCCCAGGTCTCCGGCGAGCGGCTTGGCGCGGTTTAGGGGCTCAATCGCTTTGGCGCAATCGTGGTCGAGGAAGTGCGCGTATCCCGCGACAAGCCATGCCAGGGCTCCGGCGTCTTCCTTGGAATGTGCGCGAGCATAGGCTTCGACTCCTGCGTAACCGGCCGGAGAGCGGTCAGAAATCAGCTGCTGCGCCATGGGACGCAAGGTCTCCGAAGCGACAAAGGCCTCCCGGATGCGGCGTATGCGCGGAGAGATCGGGCGGCGTTTCTTTGCGGTCGCGGCATGAGTCGAGGCTGTGCCCGTCTTCTTGGCGGGAGCATGTGTGCCGGCTGACTTCCCTGTCGCTGGCGCAGCCGAAGATTTCGTTTGCGCCGGTTTGTGGGGCGCAGTCTTGGGAGCAGGCTGATCCGATGCGGGTTTCCCCGTTGCAGGAGTTGCCGTGCCAGCCTGTTTGTCGGAGGGATTGGACTGCGATGGAGTTGATGTCTGCTGGGCATGCGCCCACGCAGCGAAATTCGCGCCGCTCGAAAGCCCGCACAACAGCGCAAGCGCGAGCACCCACGACCACTTGAGACCCACTCGAACCACCTTACTATCTTTCACGCGGGAGACGCGCATGAACAACTGTCAATAGATGTCAGAACTGCTGCAGCAAGCCTTATGGAGTAGACCGGACCCTCAGGGGCTAAAGCCCGCAATTCTTCGCAGTCCTCAGCGGCACGGCTGAAGCCGTGCCCTTCCCCAACCAATCTTTACGCCCAGCGCGGTTCAGGACGTGCATGTCCCAAATCCGGGTCTACTTGTGGAAGTTGGCGCCCATGACGGAATAGTCGTCCTCCGCCAGGCTGCGTACGACTTCCTTTTGAAAGTAGTCGCCACTGGCTGCTGCGGTGTTGCCATAGCGCTTTTGGAACGTGGAGCGGCTCTTTTCAATATCTTCTTTCAAGCGATCGTATAGATCCTTGTTGCGCCGGCCCTCGGCGACCTTGGCCTGGTTGTACAGCTTGATTTCATCGACCAGCAGGCGTGCGAAGCGCTGCGCCTTACGATGGGTATCGGCGTCTTCGGCGGACATTCCGGCAAACGGATCTGCTGCCGCCGCTGGGGCTGATGCTGCCGCACTCGCCGAGGCGGCGTGCGCTGCAACTTCGACCACTTCCGCAGCGGGTTCCGGTTCGGTTCCGGCGCAGCTTTGGCCGCGACATGTTTCGGAGGGGCAGAGGCGAACGGATCGGAAAACGAACTGACGGACTGCACCGGAGCCGCAACCGGGGGACGCTCCATGCTCGGCGCAGCATCACTCATATCTTTGTGCGCCTGCTTGCGCAGCGAAGCCACTTCCAGCCACGCGCTCGCCGCCATCACCAGCACTTCGAGGGATGGGCCGTCGAGCACGCCTTCTGCTCCGCCATCGGCATAAAGCAAAGCAGCCACTTTATCCTTGAGGACGAGAGGCAGAACCATCAGCTGCTCGTTCTCGGGGCCGCCAAACTGCTTCACGAAACGCCGATCCATCTCGGCAATATTGGCCGGTGCTACGATCCGGTTTTGATAGGCGTGAGCCGCGGGGCCGCTGGTTAGATCCAGCGGAAAATCTTTGACTGCGTCATCGTCGCCCAGGCCGCGGCCTTGCCATCCGCTGGCCGATCCGGCTTTCACGACGAACAGGGCAACCCGCGAACCGTACGCGCTTCCGGCGTCAAGCAATGCGCGAAGAATTTCTTTTTGCGTGGTCCCCGCATGAATCGTGGCAACGGAGTGGACAAGGTTACTGTGAACTGAGCCTGATGCAGCCGTTCCCGCCGATGCGGCCGGCGTAGCGGGCAGTTCGGCGAGAACACGCTCCACCAACTCTGCCTGCAATTTGGGAAGAGCGCGGTCGAGAACCTGCGCCACTGCATGCTCGACGATTTGCTGAAGCTGCTTGCTATCCGCCATTTCTTAGAGAACCGTTACCATTTCTGAGTCTTTCGCCGCGACCTCGCGCTCGAAACCACACTTCCCTAACTGCTGATTATACGGCACTTGGATGTCGGCATTAGAGTACTTCGGTACCTGTTCGTCCGCGTCAAAACCAGCCCTCTGAACTCTATCGCAAACTTTTTCTGCCGCCTATACCAAAGCCGTTTCGCAAACCGGCGGGTTACCAAGTAGAATAACAGTTCGATTTGGCCGTACTCACATACGGGGCGGCAAGCTTGAGCGATTGGGTGTTTGCAGCACCGGAAAATACTGCATCGATAATTGCATGGGAGCCATCCAAAACAAATTAGTAGGGCCAGTTAGCGAGGAATTAAGTCTCGTTCAGGCGGCCAAGCGGGGCGACGACTCGGCGTTCGAGGAGTTGGTCCGGCGCTACGATCGCAACGTTTTCCGGATCGCGCAGCACATTACACAGAACCGCGAGGATGCGGAAGATGTGGTGCAGGAAGCGTTCTTGAAAGCCTACGGCAACCTGAAACAGTTTCAGGAGCAGTCAAAGTTTTATACGTGGCTGGTTCGGATTGCGGTCAACGAAGCTCTGATGAAGTTGCGCCGGCGCAAGCCGGAGCGCACAGTTTCGCTGGACGAAGACATCAAGACGGAAGACGACTCTCTTCCCCGCGAGATTGCGGACTGGAGCCCGAATCCGGAGCAGCAATACACGCAAGCGGAATTGCGGGAGATTCTGAGTAAGACCATCCAAGGCCTGCCCCCAGGTTTCAGGACGGTGTTTGTGCTGAGAGACGTGGAAGGTCTCTCTACGGAAGAGACCGCGGCGGCGTTGGAGTTAAGCGTCCCTGCGGTGAAGTCGCGGTTGCTGCGGGCTCGCTTGCAGCTTCGCGAGAGGCTAGGACGATACTTCCAACGAAGAGAGAACGGCGATGGCAAAGACGGCAAAAGCGGTGAAGTTAAAACGGGCGATGTTCCGAGTGGAGATGGCAACCAGTGAAATGCTCTGACTTTCTGACCGAGCTGACCAATTACTTGGACGGCGTTCTCGACGAAAAAACTAAAGTCGAATTGGAAAACCATCTTTCCTGGTGCCACAACTGCTACGTCGTCTGCGACACGACCAAGAAGACCATCGAGATTTATCGCGACTCCCAGCTCTACGAATTGCCCGAAGACCTCCGCGGGCGCCTGCGTTCGGCCATCATGACCAAGTGCCAACAGCAGAAGAAACGCGGCCCTCAAAGCGTATAGATCCCCTGTGAAACGTTTTTCTCCCTCTTGCAACTATATCCAGGGAAACGGGTTCTAGCTCCTAGTTGTCATGGGAGCTTCTTTCTCGAAATCCTCAACCCTTTTGGCAATCAGTGAATCTAAGTATTTGAGTGGAAGCGTTCCACGGACACCGTGGAGGGGGCGCACACTCTCAGTACAACCCAGGACTCAGTCATACACGCTCAGGTATGGAGGTGGGGTTCATGATCGGAAAACTGATGGATGCATTTTTCGGCTGCCGGCACGCGCACTATAGCTTTCCTGTGACCATTCGCGGAAAGGCGCGCCGTCCGCAGGCTGCGGCTTTAACCGGAACCTATGTCGCTTGCCTCGATTGTGGAAGAGAGTTTCCGTACGACTGGCAAGAGATGAAGGTGATCACATCTCCGGAGCGTCATCGGGAGCACTTGGCGGAATTGGCTAAACACGCCGCGTAAGACTGGCCGCGGATCGACGCGACATTGTCAGAACAAGGATTTCACGAAGGTGCAAGCGCCCCTTCTACAAGCCGCGAGCAACCGCTCGCGGCTTTTTGCTTTCGGGAATTGCAAAGCAATGCCTCGCCGATCAAGGCGAGGCATTTGTTCTTGTGGCGTGTGCCGTGTTTCAGCGCGTCGGGTACTCGGCAGGAATCGGCACTTGGACGCGTTTGTCGATTGGCACAAACTCGCGCTCTCCATACCCCGTGTAGACCTGGCGCGGCCGTGCAATCTTCTGCTCAGGATCGGTGATCAGCTCCTGCCACTGCGCCAGCCATCCCGCGGTCCGCGGTATCGCGAACAATACCGTGAACATCTCAGGCCGGAAGCCCATTGCCTGATACATGATCCCCGAATAGAAATCCACATTGGGATACAGTTTGCGTTTCACGAAATAATCGTCTTCGAGTGCGATGCGCTCCAGTTCCAGCGCGATGTCGAGTTTGGGACTGCGGCCCGTGACCTGGAAAACCTGCTCGGCGCACCAGCGAATGATTTTCGCCCGCGGATCGTAGTTCTTGTAGATGCGGTGCCCGAAGCCCATCAGCTTAATCTGGCCTTCCTTGACCCGCTTGATGTAGGCGGGTACGTGATCCTTGGTTCCGATCTCGTCCAGCATCTTCAGTACTTCTTCATTGGCGCCTCCGTGCAGAGGCCCAGCCAGTGCCGAAGCCGCCGACGCAACCGATAGATACGGATCCGCCTGCGAACTGCTCACCGACCGCATGGCATTCGTGCTGCAATTCTGCTCGTGGTCGGCATGCAGAATGAATAGGATATCGAGGGCGCGCGCCAGAGCTGGATTCGCCACGTATTTGGGCTCGACCATCTTCCAGAGCATGTTCATGAAGTTCTCGGCGTAGCTCAGATCGTTGTCGGGATAGACGTAGGGGAATCCCACGTTGTGCCGGTACGACATCGCCGCGATGGACGGCACTTTCCCGATCAAGCGCGAAATCTGGTGCAGGCGGTTCGCCGGATCGTGGACATCCTTCGCATCGGGATACACGCTCGAGAGCGCCGCAATCGTGCTCACGAACATCGCCATCGGATGCGACGAGTAACGGAATCCTTCCATGAACTTCTTGGTGGTTTCGTGGAGCATGGTGTGATGCGTGATGTTGTAGACCCAGGCGTTCAGTTCCTTCTCGGTGGGAAGTTCGCCGTTGAGCAGCAGATACGCGACTTCCAGGAAAGTGCAGCGCTCGGCGAGAACCTCGATGGGATATCCGCGATAGCGCAAAATCCCCTTATCGCCATCGATGTATGTGATGCTGCTGCGGCACGACGCCGTATTCATGAAAGCGGGGTCGTAGGTCATCAGACCGAAATCGTCGGAGCCGGTTTTGATCTGCCGCAGGTCCATCGCCCGGATGGTGCCGTTCTCGACCGGGACGGTGTAGGTTTTGTTGGTGCGATTGTCGGTGATGGTGAGTGTGTTCTCTGCCATGGAATCGTCCGCCTTTATGCGCGCCCTTTGAAATCCAGCATAGCCGAGCCTAAGTCCGTCCCAAAGTCCCATCTGTGATCAGAATCACAGCCGCCTGTGACCTTGGGCGAAAGGTAATTCTATGCCAAATCCCCGCGGGACGCGGAAACAACCTGGGTTCCGATCGTTCATGCTCGGGCGCGCGGCGATGTCTGCCGATTATTGACCAGATGCGGGCTTGAGGGCGTAGTAACCCATGCGAGCCTGCACCGTGAACTTTTCCGCGCTGTTCAAAGTGACTTTGAGCTTATGGAATTTGCCGTCCAGTTTCTGCGGCGAGAAGCCGAGCACATAAATGTACTCCGGCTTGTCAGCGGTTCGACGGAAACCCTCATTCAAGTCGTTGTTGTTGTGGAAGAACGTTCCGCCGGTGCTGTAGGCGAGGTTCGCCATCACATCACTCCGTTCCAGAGCCTCTTCCCGATCAAGCCGGTCCCTCACTACGGGGTTGGCCGGGTGGCTGCTGTTCGGGGCTGGAATCGGCGCGGTAAGGCCGCGCACGTCGAGAGTATTCACGACGATGTCGGACCGCAATGCCCGGTCGATCAGTTCCGTGATGGACTGGCGGGTGTCGACAGTCTGCGTAAGGAATCCCGGAGAAATGAGAACGATGCTGCGGGCGCCCGGCATCGCGGCAGTTCTCTGGACCACTTCCCGCAAGATGCCGAGTGTGCTTTGAATCTCGGCGCTGCTTCGAGCCAGCATCTCGAGCGCCGCAGTCTTGGCCACTTGCTCGGCCCGCGCGAGTTCGGCGGGAGATTTCGCCATCCCCGCAAAGCTGCAATCAGCCGCGTCCTTCGTGGCCAGTCCCAAGGTCTCCCGGTCATCCTGATTCACGATCAAATCGGCCATATACGGAGTCATGGGCGGACAGTTGACGCCTGAGGTGAGCGCATGCGGTTTGACCGCCTTGAGTGCGTCCTGCAGTTTCTGGCGGTCCGCTGTGAAGTTCAGCCCGTTTTGTCCCGAGGTCACAAAAATCGCAGCGCGATCTTCCGGCCGCAAGTCGGCCAGATGCCGCGCAGCTGCTGCGATTGCGCTGGCCAGATCCGCGAACGTCGTGTGGATGTCATCGAAAACGTAAGCCACGTCCCGGCCGACGGCGGCGGGAGCGTTATTCTGGCTCAGGAGCGCGCCCTCGGAGGGCTTTTCGGACTCGATGACTGTTCCGGTTTTCTCCGCCGAGAAACTCGAGATCATTTGCGGCTTGCCGTTATCGAACAGCTGGAAATTTTCCTTTTTCAGGCTTCCCACCGCCCGGCCCTTGGGATCGCGCAAGACGACTCCAACTTGCACCAACTTCACGCTCACCTTGAGCGTGGTGAGACCTTCCTTCGTTGGAGAAGACGCTGCTGCTTCTTTCGCTGCTTCCAGTTTTTCGCTCGCTTCCAGGGCTTCCTGATTTTTCCGGCGCGCCTGTTCCAAGGCAACCATCCTCTGTCCTGCTGCCCCGGCGACGGCATTGAGTTCCTGCGCCTGCTCGGCCTGCATGCGGGCTGCGTCCTCGCGGACAGCCTCCTCCCGAAGGATTGCGTAGATCTGATCATTCTCTTTCAGTTGTCGCT
The DNA here is from genome assembly GCA_963844525.1 of uncultured Acidobacteriaceae bacterium. Taxonomy (GTDB): domain Bacteria; phylum Acidobacteriota; class Terriglobia; order Terriglobales; family Acidobacteriaceae; genus Sulfotelmatobacter. The sequence continues at coordinate 646,748 of CAWJOM010000005.1, forward strand.
TCAGTTCCTCGGGAGTGGCATTTACGCCGCCAGGGAGTTCCGCGGTAAGGCTTGCCGGAGCGTCGAGCAGCATGCGAGTCTTGGCACGGAACTTGTGGCAGTCACGGAATTCGATCACGTTCCGCCTGAGCTCTTCCCCTTGTTGCCGGGTCGCGACGGACGCTGCCGAGGGCAAAGGAAAAGATGAGCCGTCGGCAAATGCGACGTCCTCGTAATCGTTCTGAAGGTCGGCGCTCTGGGTTGGAAAATCTTTCGGAATCTCCGTCGCGACGGAACGGAAACGCAGCAGGTCGCCAGTCTTCTGATTGACCCACAGTTCTCCGCCGTAGGGCGGTGCGATCACTCGATCTGCGGTGCGCAGCCGCCATAAAGGATCGTTCTGTTTGACGATCTGGTAAGTGAATACCCAGGCCTCGTGGCCATTCAAGGTGTTCACACCGGAGAACTCAAACCGGGCACGGTTGTTCACATCAAAAATTGCGCGCAGATTGCTGCCAAATTCTCCTGTGGACCACAGGCCGGGCGCATTGCTGATCGCGCTGGGTGCAGCCTTCCCGTTCAACTTGATCTCGCTGTAAGACTCGTTCCCGTCTTCATACCTCACCAGCGCCGTAATCAGATCGCGAGGCACCTTACTGTCTCCCCGGTATCGCGAGGTCAGTTGGTCGCAGATGAAGTTCGGCATTCTCTGCGGCAGACTCATGGCGTATTCGCACACCCCGTGCAAAGCGTCGGAGTGCGGAACATCGGTGGGCAGCCACTTGCAGAAGTCAGTCCCGATCATTGCGATATCGACGCTCGCAGGGGCCTTCTGGGCAGCGATCGTGTCTTGCGGAGCAAGTTCGCGGTGGGGCACGTTCCCACCTTTCTTCAGTTCCGCGAATACTGCGGCGGCCAGTTGCGACATCACGCTGTTCACTGCGTTCTTCAGTGAGGATGCATCCTCCGACTTCGCCGAACCGACGGCGTATTGCGCGCCATCGACTGCGCGCTCGAGTTCGAATTCCACCTTGGCGGCGAATACCGGAATCGTGTCCAGCGTGCCGGTCATGGAGGAAGGCAACGCCTTCTCGGAAGTCAGCAGGTCCGTCAGATGGGTGAACAGAACGAACTGACAGCTCTTCTCTCGCGCCTCGGTCAAGGCGACACTTCCCTGCGACGCTTCCAGGCCGACGGCCTGCACGCGCAGCTTCAGTTTCTTGTCGGGCTTCTGCTGGTTGAGGCCTTTCACCAGACGGTCGCGCGCTTCCGTGACCGAGACCCTGTCGGTGCCGCTTCGCAGAGCGGCGACCCCAATCCGAATCACATCGTTATCTTGGGCGAACGCGGAGAGACAGAAGAGGCAAACGGTGAGGAGCAACCTTCGTGGGGATGGACCGCGCATCGCTTCCTAGCTCGTCCAGGATTATTGAAACGAGACAATCATACAGCGGCCGACAACACCAACTCGTTCGCTGTTTCCCCAAAAAGAAAACCGGCGGCCGCAGCCGCCGGTTCGAACCTGACAGCCGAAGGCGGCTGCCTCTACCCACCTAGTTCGAAGAATCGTCGCGGCGCTTCAGTGTCGGGCGATCGTCGTCGCTCTTCGTGTCGCCTGTCGAGGTATCGGACGTATTCGAGGTCCGGCGCAAGCTGGGCTTGCTCGAATCTTTCTCGTCGATCACTTTGTGCTTGTTCTCAATCGCCGCCAGCCGCGCCTTTACCTGATCAAATTCCGACGTGGTCACAACATATTGCGGTTTAGCAGGGAGGATTTTCCGGATCTCGTCCTGCGACTTCTCGATGCGGTCTGGAGTCTGCGGATGGGTATCGAAGGCTTTTGACAGCGTTCCCGGCTTCTTCTTCTCCATCGCCTGAATCTTTTCGAAGAACGACACAAAGGCCGATGGATCATATCCGGCGCGGTACATATATTCGATGCCCAGATAATCCGCTTCAGCCTCAAAGCCGCGCGAGAAGTGCAGGAAGGCTAGCGGAATGCCGAGGCCCAATCCCTCATAAATCCCATAACCGATCGCGCCGCCCATAAAGATTGCGGGCAGGGACGCCATCTGCATCAGGTTCAGCCGGGTCATTTCGCGTCCGTAGTGGCAGGCGGCAACGTGCGCGATCTCGTGCGCCATCACGCCCGCCATTTCCGCTTCTTCATCGGCGGCCAGAATCAAGCCGGAATTCACATAGAAAAATCCGCCGGGCAGAGCCATGGCGTTGACTACGTCGGAATCGATGACTTTGATCGTGAATGGCACCTGCGCATCAGAGTTTCGCACCAGGTTCTGTCCAACGCGGTTCACGTATTCCGTGATCACCGGATCGTTTACCAGTTTGATTTGCGATTCGATCTGCTGGGCGTACTGCCGCCCGCGCGCCACCTGGCCTTCGACGGTGTACCAGTTCCCCACGCCACGCCCGCATCCCACGTTGCGGTTCCCTACGGCATCGACGTCGGTCTTGCCTCCGTCGTGCTTGATCTGGCTGTCTTCCTGAGTCGGTAGCGTCGCCGGCGGTTGCTTGGGCGCATTCTGCACGTCGCCCGACTTCGGCTGATCCTTGTCTTGATCGGAAACTTGCGCGAAGGTCCAGGGTCCCACGCTGAACGCCGCCAAAGCGGTCGCGATTGCCAGCCATCTGAGTTTCATAGGGGTACTCCTTGAGCCTGATTATACGCCCGGTCCGAAAGACACCAAGGCCAATCTTGGTCTGTAAAGTTTAGACGCCGCCCGCCGAGTCCGGGTTATCCGGTGCACAGGATAAAGCACCGGAAGCGGTTCGCTCCGGCGGTGGTCGTCAGACCACCCGACCGTCCTGGCCGTGGCGGCCGCCACATTCACACGGCATCAGGCCCCCTCGCGGGGAATGGCTTCGCGGTGACCTCCAGTCATCCGCCAGCCTCCCCCGGTTGCGGCTTCGAGCATTCCGCCCGCTGGATGAATTTTGCCTCGCCGAAGGCCGTTTTCCCTTGACACTGCAGGGCCTTGGGCTAGAATTGCCGACAGTCTTCCGGCGACCTCCCCCGTTAGTGCCGGATCGATTCTGGCCCAACCCTTCCATCCTGCAGCAGAACCGGGTTCCTGTGGTGGATTGGAGTGTGCCTCGGTGTCCCAGCCGTAGTCAGTGCGGGTTCATAGGAAATGGAGAAAAGATCATGAAAACCACATTGCGTGGTGGTTTCGTAGCCGTAGGACTGCTCGTTGGTATGATTTGGGGAGCCCAACTGGCATCCGCCCAGACGTTTGGTATCCCGGTCGCGGGATTCACCAACAGCAATGTGTGCAAAAACAGTGCCACGCCTCCACCCGCCTGTCAGGTTCTGACCGATGGTTCGCCAAAGCTGCCGGCTGTCGTTACGGGCGGTGTTCTGCGCCTGACGACGGCCACGATGAACCAGCATGGCGCGGCGTGGTTCTACGTTCCAGAACCCCTCTCCACAGGATTCACGACCGCCTTTCAGTTTCAGATTTCGAGCACCAATTCCTGCTTCTTCTGCACCTTCCCAGCCGATGGCATGGCGCTGGTGATCCAGAATGATCCTGCGGGCACGGGCGCTCTCGGGTACACAGGAAACGGGCAAAATATCTCGTATGGCAATGAAGATATTTCTACTGCCAGCGGGCCTGGAAAGGCCATCAAGAACAGCCTGGCCATCGAACTCGATACCCACCAGAACTCCGACTACGGCGACCCTGACGGCAACCACGTCGCGGTACAGAGTTGTGGCCCCAACAACTCCAGCACACTCACTCCAAACAGCGCGGACCACAACTATGCCTGCCCAGATGGCAACCTGGCAAAGATCGCGCTGCAAAGCCTGCCAGTCGGAATGTCGCTGACCGACGGCAAAACGCACACCATCACCGTCAACTACTTGCCGCCCGGGGACTGCAGCAGCGGTTGCAACAATCTCGCCGTGTACATCGACAGCACGCTGGTCCTGCAGGCTACGGTAAACATTGCCACCCAATTGAGCCTGACGAACAGCGGCGGCGCCTATCTCGGATTTACCGCGGCCACCGGATCCCAGGTTCAGAACAACGACATCATCAGCTGGACGTTCAGTTCCCTGCCGCTCGCGCCGATCACGATCAACCAGCCGCTGCAGCCGACGCAGACCAACTTTAACTACACGCCAGTACTGAGTGCGGTCGCGGATTATTCGCAGAGCGGGCTCGGCGGGAACTCGTTCACGGGTGTGGTCATGCAGGGCACGGCTCAGCCGATTACCGATCAGCAGTTCTCCGATTTGGTGAACAACACGCCGTTTCAGGGGAGCACCTGCCAGCATCAGGATACCGGCACCGGAAACTACAATTGCGTGACCACGACGGATCTCTGTACGACGCCCACCAATGGCAACGCGAGCGGAGCCAACTGCCCCAACACCGGCACGAATGCTCTCATCCTCGTCAGCAATAGCTACAATCTCGACCCCGCGCAAAAGCCCGTCATCGCTCCCGGCTACATCATGGGCAAAGACACGGCGCTCAGCTGCGGAGCCTCTGGGGATAACACTTGCAAAGGTCTGGTCAACATCTTCACCAGCATCAATGGCGACCTGGTCAGCTCGGGCGGAAAAACGAATAACTTTAATTCCATTCTCATTCCCATTCTCGGTGTGGTCCAGCCCAGCACCGGCGCTACGACGACTCCCGCTCTGAATAATGGCTGGACAAACGGAAGCGTCACCCTCAACTTCAACAGCGTGGATGTCGTACCCAGCAACAACACCAATCCTCCCGCGACGTTGCCGCTGGTCAGCAGCATTACCTATTCGGCGACCGGCGCCAACCTCCCTAGCCCGGCTTCTGGAACCGTGACTGGGCCGAGCGGGTCGATCGTGATTCCCGGCGCCGTGGAAGGTACGACCGTAGTCACGTTCTTCGGCACCGATACCGCAGGCACAATTGAGAGTGTCACCACGAACAGCGGCAATCAGGTGAGCACTGCCAGTCCGGCGATCACGATTCAGGTCGATAGGACCGCGCCCATGGCAAGCTGCGTCGGACCCAATCCCACCGGCTGGCAGGGCGTCGACGTGGTCTACAATTGCACGGCCAGCGATGGCGGATCAGGCCTGGCCAACTCCTCGCAATCCAACTTCGCTCTCTCCACCAACGTTCCCGCCGGCACGGAAACCGCGAGCGCCGCCATTCCGCTCGTCACGATTTTCGATGTCGCAGGTAATTCCACGTCGCAAGGACCGTTCGGGCCGTTCGAGGTGGATAAGAAGGCTCCCGTCATCAGTGGACCGACAATCTCACCTTCGTCGCCCACCTACGGACAGACCGTAACCGCCAACTACAGCTGCACGGATGGCGGAGCGGGAGTCATACTCTGCGGGCCATCAGGTTCCGGAACTATTCCTGCGACGGGAAGCACTGGGCCGCTCAGCAGTCCCGCCGACGGTTCGGTCGGAACGCATACCGTTACCATCAGTGCACAAGATGCAGTCGGCAATGCGACCACCCCGAGTTCGGTCACCTATACGGTCGCGCAAGGCACGCCGACCGTCACCTTCACAGGGGCTCCAGCGACCGCTGCATATTTGTCTACGTTCACCGTGTCGGCAACGACCAACGCCAGCACAACGGCAGTCATCAGCGCCGCCGGTTCCTGCTCGATCGCCGGAAACGTCGTGACCATGACGAGCGGCGCTGGCACCTGCTCGCTCACCGCAACCTGGGCCGCGGATGCCAACTATGTTGCCGCCACGGCCAGCCAATCCACCAGCGCCGCGAAGATTGCGCCAACCGTGACGTTTACAGGCGCTCCGACGAGCGCTCCGTATTTATCGACCTTCCCCGTCGCAACCACCACCAATGCCAGCACCACCGCTGCGATCACCGCCGCGGGCGCATGCTCGATCATCGGCAATAGCGTGAAGATGACGAGTGGCACGGGCGTCTGTTCCCTCTCCGCAAACTGGGCGGCCGACAACAACTACCTGGCGGCAACGGCCAGCCAATCCACGAACGCAAGCCAGATTGCACCAACTGTAAGCTTCACCGGCGCTCCTGGCAGTGCCGTATTCGGATCGAGCTTTAGCGTGTCGACGACCACCAATGGCAGCACCGCAGCCGTTATCACCGCGACGGGCGCGTGCTCCGTGGTGAGCAGCCTGGTCACCATGACGAGCGGCACTGGAGTCTGCGCACTTACTGCGACGTGGGCTCCGGACACCAACTATCTGGGAGCCACCGCCGCCCAGGCCACAAACGCCACACGCGCGGCATCGATTCTCACCTGGCCGACTCCGGCGCCCATCCCATATGGAACGCCGCTGAGTTCGCTTCAACTCAATGCCACCGCGAATGTGCCTGGAGTGTTTGTCTACACACCCCCGGCAGGAACGGTACTACTGGCCGGAACTCAAACGCTGTCGGTGGCCTTTACGCCGACGGCTTCGATGAACTACACGTCGGCGACTGCTCAGGTAACCATCCAGGTGACGCAGGCGGCGATCAGCATTTCGCCCAGCAGCGTTAACTTCGGGACCGTGACCTGCGGGAAAACAGCAACTCAAACCGTGACGGTTTCCAACCCCGGCAACGCAACCTTGAACATCAGCAATGTTTCGATCAAGTGCGGATCATCGTGTGATAGCGATGACTTCAGCTTCAGGAACTCCTGCAGCCAGTCCCTGAAACCGGGAGCCAGCTGCAGCATCGCCGTAACGTTCAACGCCGACGATTCCGGCACGCGCACGGCAACCCTGAAGATCACCGACAACGCCTCGGGCAGCCCTCAGTCTGTACCGCTGACGGGTACGGTGGGCAAGAAGGGTCACTGACCGGCAGATTCCGGCCGTAAACACTACGGGGCGAGATCTTCGGATCTCGCCCTTTGTTCTGCTCAGGTTTTGCGGGACTTGGCGCCAGAAGGGGTGATTGAGCTACTGCGCGAACTGCGTGGCTTCCGAGTAGATGGCCTTTAGGTCGGAGCGCTCGATGATGTGTTCCGCGCCCGGCTCTTTGCGGATTTCGTCCAGCAGGCGCAACGCCTCACGGTATTGAGGGGTCGCTTCAGATGCGGCCCCCGAAGCCTGGAGCGCGCTCCCTAACCAGTAGTGAATCTTCGCGTTCTGCAGCCGCAGCCCCATCTTTTCACTCTTACTCAGGTTGCGCTGCAACTCTTGCCGGGCATGCGAATAATCTTTATTCCCAATCAACGCTTGGGCCATGAGCGTGGTGGAGACCACAGAAATATACTTCTTGCCCAGAGAGTCCGCCTGCTGCGCCAACGCGCGCAAGTCTCCAACGGCTGCCTGAGAATGCCCCTCGCCGACGCCCACCCGGGCCAGATTCAACTTTGACGTCAGCAACCCATCTTTATCGGAACCGTGTGACGCCGCGCGTTGTGCCTGCTGATAAGAGTCCCTTGCCGACTTCAGATCGCCTTGATAAAAGCGGACGTCGCCTTCGGCATTCAGCAGCGACGCTGTCAATGCGTCATTCTTCAGGTCGCGCGCCAGTCCCTGCGCTTCTTCCAGCAGCTTGGCGGACTCTTGCCCTCTTCCTGCCTTGGCGAGCGCGCCCGCCTCATCGGTGAGGGCTTGCGCCATGGTGCCGCTTCGGTCCCCGGCGTCGCGAAACGCCTGGACCGCATCGTGCAATGCAGACAGTGCCGGTCCCAGACGCCCCTGCTCTTCAAAAACCAAGCCCATGCTGTTCGACGTCACGGCAATGCCCAGTTTGTCGTCAGATTTCCGGTACAGGTCCAGTCCACGCATATACGAGGTCATGGCCTGGTCATACTGTCCGAGGTTGGCATACGCGCCGCCCAGATTGTGCAGAGTTTGCGCAATATCGACCGGGACATTCAACTTCTCCCGAATCTGCAGGGCCTGCTGCAAATACGTGAGAGCATCCTCGTTCTCGCTCATCTGCAGATAAGCGGTGCCAATGTTGCTCAAGCACAGCGCCTGGTTGGTCTGATCTCCGGCGTCCCGCTGAATCTGCAGGGACTCCTTGAACATCTGCAGCGCCTTATCGGGTTGGCCTCGTTCCAGGTAGAAATCGCCCAGGTCGTTGAGCGTATCGCCAGCTTCCTTCTTGGCGCCGATCTCCTGCCGGATTTTGAGGGCGTCGTTGTATGCCTTCAGGGCCTCTTCGGGTTTTCCCAGCGAGAGTTGGACCTGCGCGATTTCCTCCAGGCTCGCCGCCACGCCGCGCTTCTGCCCTAGCAACTGGTTGATAGCCATCGAGTCTTCGTAATTGCGCAAGGCCTCGGCCGGCTTGCCCATCAACTTATATGCAATGCCCGTGGCCTGCAGGATCAAAGCCTGCTGCTCCTGGATATCCAGATCAATCGCAATGTGCCGCGCCTGATCCAGTGGATCCAGCCCCTTTTGCGGATTGCCGGATTTGATCTCCACGCGGCCCATGGCCAGCAGCGCATCCAGGTTCTTGCCGTCCGACTTGAGCACATTCGCATAGCAGGCCCGCGCCTTGTCCAAGTCGCCGGCATCCTCATAGAGGCTTCCCAGCGCAAACTGCACATCGAGATTGTCCGGGAAACTCTTGGCCAAGTTTTCGTAGGCCGCGAGTGCCTTCGCGTTGTCCTTCGTGATGCGCGCCAGACTGGCCTCAATAAAATATCGCTGCGCTAAAGGCAAGTTCTGGCTGAGATCGACCGCTCGCCGGGCGGCCTGCTCCGCGTCGGCGTCGTAGCCTAAGTCTGAATACGCCTCGCCCAGCCGCGAATACGCGACTGCAAATTGTGGATCTTCTTTCGTGGCGGCCTCCAGCTGCTTCTTTGCCTCGAGATTGTTTCCCTGCCGCAACAACTGCAGTCCCAGGTTGTAATCACGCAGCGCATCGACCGAGGTCGACGTCGGCTTGAACGATTGCGCTTGCAGTTCTTTCACCAGATCGGGCGACAGCGCCAGGTTCTGCCGGATCATCGCCGCCAGCCGGTCCACCGCCGCCGACAGATCCTGTTGGTTCACGGCCTCCGACTTCACCTGAATCGTGCGGTTGTGTTTGCGATCCTGCAGCGTCGCATCGATGCGAATCTGGTCGCCTAGCTTCGTATATTGTCCCCACACCAGCGTATCGGCATTCGTGAATTCCGCCACGCGCCCCAGTGTCGTCGAATCGACAATGGAACTCGGAGTGATCCGCAGATCATGAAATACCTGCTGCACCCGGTCGGAAGATACCGCGCGCAAGTGCGCCGATTGCCCGACATCGGTGCTCAGCATGTCGGCCAGGCTGGGTCCCAGCCAATCCCACGACGGATCTCCCGACTTGTTCTCAAACGGAATTACCGCGAGCGACAGCGTCTGCGCTGCGGCCACTTTCTTGGCTGACGGCGCGAACAACGGCCCGCGGAACACATAACCCACAATCGCCAGCACCAGCACGGTGAGGACTCCGGTCACCAGCGGCCACGGAATCGTTCGTCCCCAGGGTTCGACCGCAGGCTGGAAACGCAAGTTTGCGGCGGCGCCCTTGCCCGAATACGCGTCCAGATCGTGCAACAACTCCGCGGCATTCTGGTAGCGCATCTTCGGATCGCGCTCCAGACATTTACTCACGATATTGCTCAGTGGCTTCGGAATCGTGCCGTCATGATCGGAGACCGGAATCGCGCGCTCCTGCGTACGCTTGATCAGGCTCGCGACCGCGCTCTCGGCCCCGTATGGCGCCTTCCCCGTCAGAAGCTCATACAGAATCAAGCCCAGGGTGAACAGATCGGAACGCTGGTCCAGATCCTTGGCCAGCGCCTGCTCCGGCGACATATACTCCATCGTCCCAACCAGAGCTCCGGTCTGCGTCATGCCGTCGCCTTCGACGGTGCGCGCCAGCCCGAAATCCATCAGCAGGATCCGCCCGCTCTGATCGCGCATAATGTTCTGCGGCTTCAGATCGCGGTGAATCACGCCCACGTTGTGCGTGGCTTCCAGAGCGCGGCAGATCTGTTCCGTAATCTGCACCGCCTCTTCGGGCGAGAACTTCTTCTGCTCTTGAATCAGCGCGCGGAGATCCACGCCCTCCACGTACTCCATCGTGATGAACTTCACGCCATCGGCGTCGCCCAGGTCGTAGATGCGGATGACATTTCTGTGCGTGACCTGATGGGCCAGCAGCAGTTCCTGCTTGAAGCGCGCCAGGATCGAGGGATTCGCCGCCAGTTGCGGCCGGATCAGCTTCAGTGCCACCGGACGGCTCAACTCCCGGTCCATCGCCTTGTAGACGGCGCCCATCCCGCCTTCTCCCAACAGTTGCAGAATCTCGTAGCGGCCACCCAGCACGTCGCCGTTTCGCAGCACAGGAAAACTGTTCTGCGACACGACGGGTCCCGCACCGGTCGGACGAACCGGCGGACCCGTCCTCACGTATGAGGCATTGGCGTCCACGATCGTGGCGTCAGGATCCAAATAAGAGTTGGAAAAGTCTACGAGCGTCGCGTCCGGCTCGGGCGGCGGATTCGAACTCGCACTGTCTCCCTTGGCGGGAACACTCACACCGGGCGGACCGGTCTCGTTCTTTCCATCTCCAGCATCGCCCCGTGGATTCTCGTTGTGCATGAGTCGGCCAGAACGCTGAGAAAAGGCCAGCAGAAGCCAGTAAAGTATATACCGCGCCAGCCGCTGGCACGCTAAGAACAAAGGCGATTATTGATGAAATCGGGAACCGGCCGGAGCCCATCAATCTTCGCGCCAGTCAAGGGTTTCGAGGCCCTGGAGGCGTCCTGTGACCCGATCGCTGCGAGCAATTCGATACACTTGCTCAGTCAAGGAACGGAACCTTTCCATGAAGAGTGTCTGGAGAGCGGTGATCGAAATCGCGTTCATCCTGTTCCTGTTCTACGCAACCTCTTGATGGGGGAATTCGAACGCTCGGGCCTGGGTCAGAAGAAGGGCTGGGCTTCAGCCGTTGCAGATGTCTTTACGGTGGCGAATTTTGAAATAGCCATGATGGCCGCTCTTCTCGGCTACGTCTGCTTCGAGTTCCTTCGGAAGAGGTTCTAGAGAACTCTCCCGAATCGACCGGGCCGATTGACGCCTCCGTGCTGAACGGTCAAAGTAGTGGGGACAGATCTCGCTCCGATACGGCCCCGGAAGAGCACCTGAGCATCTCAGGAAAAGGACGACCCGGTAAGGAGCGACTCTCTTGCCAAGCGCCGACAGTACGATGCGGCCCCGCTTCATGCCAACGGTCATGAGCATGGCACTCGCGCCGAACACACGTCTTCTTGCCTTCGCTCTTGCCGCCGGCTGCGCCCTGCTCGGACAATCCTTCGCGCAGGGTCCGCTCGCCGATGAACAGTCGAAGACCATTCACGGCACCGTCATCAACTCGGTCACCCGCGCTCCCATTAGCCGAGCTCTGGTCTACTCCCCCGACAACCGCTACGCCATGTTCACCGACGGCGAAGGGCACTTCGAGTTCACTCTGCCCAAAACCAACAATGAAGATCAGAGCGGGATTTTTGGCGGCCAGCCCCACCAGATGTGGTCGGTTTCCGGCGTCAGCACGACGGTTTGGTTAATGGCCCGCAAGCCGGGTTATCTGGATGACCCCAACGAGAGCCGGCAGCCTCCTCCTTCCGGCGGTGACAATACCATCACTCTCATGCCCGAGGCCGTGATCAAAGGGCGGGTCGTCATTGCTGAAGCCGATCCTCCCTTGGGCGCGAACGTCCTACTCTACTCCCAGCAAGTACAGGACGGCCTGTCTCGATGGGTACAATCAAGCTCGAGGCGGACCAATTCCGAAGGCGAGTTCCGCTTTGCAGAACTTCAGCCCGGTACGTACAAGGTCTCGACGAGCGAGTGGATGGACAACGACCCATTCACCGCCGTCCCGGGCGCACCACCTTATGGATTCCCTCCAGTCTTTTACCCTGGCGTTTCTGATTTTGGCTCGGCCGGCACAATCGCGCTCACCGCCGGACAAAGTGCCCAGATCGATCTTTCTTTGACCCGCCAGCCCTACTACCCGGTCTCGATTCCCGTCGCCAATGCGGACCAGACCGGCGGGATAAACATTAGCGTTTCCCTGCAGGGACATCGCGGCCCCGGCTATGCGCTCGGCTACAACTCAGGCAAACAGACGATCGAAGGAAGTCTGCCCAACGGCAATTATCTCGTCGAGGCGAACACCTACGGCCAGGCTTCCCTCACTGGCGCAGTGCATCTCGCCGTCGCGGGCGCACCTGCCCACGGCCCCGCGATGACGCTGATTCGAAGCAGTTCGATTGAAATTCGCGTCAGCGAAGAGTTCACGGATACCGAATCCCGCAGTTCCGCATCGTTTAGCAATGCAGCCGGAACCTTGGAGATCCACGGGATTCGCGCCGATCTCCAGCCTCAACTTGAACAGGACGACGACTTCTCGCAGCAGCGCGGGGCCTACCTTCGGCCCCCCACCGGCCCCAACGACGAATCCCTGGTACTTGAGAATCTTTCGCCGGGCAAATATTGGCTGCGACCAAATCCCAATCGCGGATATGTTGCTGCCGCCACCATGGGAACAACCGACCTGCTTCACGAGCCGCTGAGTGTCGCGCCTGGATCAACCGGGGTCATCGACATCAAGATGCGCGATGATTTCGCCGAACTCGATGGAACCGTTACGGGCGTCGCAACCGAATCCATTCCGACTCCGGAAGCGGCCGTCTCCTCCATCTACGTGTATTGCGTTCCTCTATCAGACGGCCCCGGCCAATTCCAGCAACTCGGGACGTCGTCTCTCGACGGCAAGTTCATGTCAGACCGCATTCCGCCGGGATCCTATCGCATCCTGGCCTTCCGGAATCCCCAATCTCGGCTTCCCTATCGCGACCCGGAAGCTATGAAAGCTTACGAATCTCTGGGCCCGGTCGTTCACTTGTCGCCCAGCCAGAAAACAACGGTGCAGGTCCCGATCATTGCGAGCAGCGAATAAATGATGTTTACGTCCGCACCCTCGACCCGCTCGATCCTCGCCCTCGCGACTCTGTTGCTGTCTGCCGCTCAGCTACACACTGCTGCGCAAACCGCAACCCCGCCGCAATCCATCCCCGCCAACGCCTACAGAGTCGCCGGAACCGTGGTCAGCAAAACCGACGGCCATCCACTCGCTCGTACTCGAGTCACTCTGCGGGATACGAAGCATTCTCAGAAGTTTGAGTCGCGTGTGACCGCGGAAGACGGCAGGTTCGAATTCCAAAGCGTTCCCGCCGGCAAGTACTCTCTCAACGGCGCGAAGCGTGGATTCGTCGCCGCCGCCTACGATCAGCATGAGCAGTTCTCCACCGCGATCGTCACGGGGGCCGGCGTCGCCACCGACGCCCTGGTGCTGCGCCTCTCGCCTTCCGCGCTGATCAGCGGCAAGATTCTTGACGAATCCGGCGACCCGGTTCGCCATGCCACGGTCACGCTCTACTCCCAGGATCACAGCAGCGGAGTCGACCAGATTCGTCAGTCCCGAGGCGCCCAGACCGATGACCAGGGAGAGTACGAACTTCCCTCACTGACTCCGGGGACCTATTTCGTTTCAGCCAACGCCAAGCCCTGGTATGCAATTCATCCCCAAACCGAGGCCGGCCCGCGGTCGAAGCGGAACAACCAGCCGGACGCCAGCGAAAACTTTGACCGCTCTCTCGATGTTGCCTATCCAGTCACCTATTACTCCGACTCCACCGAGGCCGATGCCGCGACGCCCATCTCCGTCCACGGCGGCGAGCACGTGCAGATCGACATTCATCTGAACCCCGTTCCCTCTCTCCGTCTGCTCTTTCGTGTGCCCATGATGGGCAACCGCGGCTATTCGATACCACAGCTTGAGCAGCCCGCTTTCGGAGATTCCACGCTCTTCGAGTCCGACGGGCCGCGCGTGGTTTCGCCAGGATTGGTAGAAATGACAGGCGTTCCCGCGGGACGCTACAACATTCGCATCAACCAGCAGGGCGTCTCTTCGGAAATGACCGGCATCGATTTAACGAAAGACGGGGAAGAAATCAATGCTTCCAGCGCCGAAGCCAATGGCAGCCTCACACTCACGGTGCAAGTTGCCGGAGCAGCCACACGTCCCGACCAGATTATGGTTGGATTGCACTCGCCAACCAGGGCCCTGGCATGGGCGCCACTCGACGCCAAGGGAACAGCGGAGTTCCCGCAAGTCTCCGCAGGACGCTATGAAGTAGCGGTGTCGGGACCGTCGCGACCATACTCCGTCAAGCAGATTTCAGCCGAAGGCGCCACCATATCCGGCCACACACTAATTCTGCCTGCCGGCGCTTCCGCATCCGTATCTCTGACCGTGATCGCTGGCGATTGGAACATTGAGGGCACGGTGAAGCAAGGGGAGAAGCCATTCGCTGGCGCGATGGTCGTGCTGGTTCCAAAAGTCCTTGAGAAAGATCCGGAGATGACTCGAAGCCTGTTCCGCCGCGACCAGAGCGACCTCGACGGAACTTTCAGCCTCCACAATGTGGTTCCTGGCTCCTACACCGTGCTGGCCATCGAAAACGGATGGGATCTGGATTGGTCCCAACCCTCCGCCATCGCGCCCTATCTGCCCCACGGACGCACGATCGAGGTCGGCACTCAGTCAGGCCAGACCATATACATCGCCGAAGCCGTCGAAGTACAAGAAAAATAGTGAACGTCCGCCGCGAGTGGCACAGACCGGGTGCCGGGTGCCCGACACAACGAAGTCGAAGGACGAGGATTTCAAAACGGTCAGCCGGCGCAGTCCAATTCCTCCAGGCTTCCCCCTTCGTGAACCTTCGTGTCCTTCGTGGTTTCCGCTCTTGGTTTTGCCAAAACCCGGAATCCCCGAGCGGCAAGAGTTACGATCTTCTCCGTGTCTCCGTGTCTCCGGGGTGAAAAATTCGCTTCGCGGTCAGTCGTAATACTCCAGGCCCAGGTGCGTGATCAGTTCCTCGCCCTTCAGGTGACGGAGCGTGTTCTTCAGCTTCATCAGCTGGATGAAGAGATCATGCTCGGGATACAGGCCCGGTGGCGTCATCGGCGACTTGAAATAGAAGCTGAGCCACTCTTGAATGCCCAGGCCGCGCAGTTCGGAAGTGCGCTTCGCCAGGTCAAGGAACAGGACGAGGTCGAGCACGATCGGCGCTGCGAGGATCGAGTCGCGGCACAGGAAATCGACCTTGATCTGCATCGGATAGCCGAGCCATCCGAAGATGTCGATGTTGTCCCAGCCCTCTTTGTTGTCGCCGCGCGGCGGGTAATAGTTGATGCGAACCTTGTGGTACATGTTCCCGTAGAGTTCGGGATACAGCTCCGGCTGCAAGATGTGCTCCAGCACGCCGAGCTTGGATTCTTCCTTGGTCTTGAACGATCCGGGATCGTCGAGCACTTCCCCATCGCGGTTGCCGAGAATGTTGGTGGAGTACCAGCCGCTCAGGCCCAGCAGGCGTGCTTTGAACGCCGGCGCGAGCACGGTCTTCATCAGCGTCTGGCCAGTCTTGAAATCCTTGCCGCAGATCGGAGCTTCGTTCTTGCGCGAAAGCTCGAGCATGACCGGGAAGATCGACGGTGAGGTTCGGCGCGCCATTGGCGAACGGAACACCTTCCATGAGCGACGCGTAGGCGTAGATCATCGAAGGCGCAATCATCTCGTCGTTCTCTCGCAACGCCTTCTCGAACGACTTGACGGACTGGTGCGCCTCGGTCGGCTCGATATAGGACTCGGTCGACCCGCACCACATGGTGATGAGCCGGGTCGCACCGCTGGTCTTGCGGAAGTCGCGGATGTCGTCGCGTAACTGTTCGGCGAGATCCATCTTCGTCTTGCCCTTCTTCACGTTCGGGCCGTCGATCTTCTTCACATAGTTGTGATCGAACACCGCGGGCCGCGGCTTGATCGTGGAAAGAAACGGCTTCAACTGCTCGAGCAGGCGGTAGTCGAGCACGCCCGCGTTCGACGCGGCCTCGTACATGTTGTCTTTGAAGATGTCCCATCCGGTGAAAACGAGGTCGTCGAGTCCAGCGAGCGGCACGAATTCTTTTACTTTCGGCGAGCGAGCATCGGTGCGTTTGCCGAGGCGGATGGTGCCCATCTGCGTGAGCGATCCGATCGGCTTGGCAAGGCCTTTGCGGATGGCTTCAACCCCGGCGACGAAAGTCGTGGCTACGGCGCCCATGCCAGGAATCATGACCCCGAGCTTGCCCTTGGCAGGCTCAATGGTGCCCTTCACCGCCTCCGTTCGAGTTTTCTTGCCACTACTCGTTCGGGCGGCCAATTTCATCTCTCGGCTGGCGCGCTCGGCGTGAGCGAGAGCGGTTTCGCGGTGCTCATGCTCGCGTGCAGCGGCGGAGTTCGCGAATTGCTTACGGTGACGGCGGCCGTCGGCGTCCCACCAATCGGCCATGAAGACTCCCGGGCGTTTCTGATACATTCGACTCTCCCTCTGGTGGCGGTGGCTGGTCACCGTCACTGCCACCAGATATATTCGCACCAGCGGAGGCAGATTGGCAAATGCTCACGCCAAGAGTCGATAACGTCGCCTTAACGGTGTGGCTCGAGGTCTGAACAGAAAGTTGGAAATCAGTTCCTTTCCAGTCGACTGCTTTTCTTCCGAAAGACAGCCGAGGCGGCTGTCTCCACATGTGCACTCATTACTTTTGTACCGCGGAGTGCGTGAATGACCTCGATAGATTTTTTGAGTTGGACGGTTGCACCGCTCGTGTTGCATAGTGGAATCACTTCGCGGCCAGCTCTGCAGCCGGTCCCGTGAAGTTGCTGTTTGCGTGCCAGCCGTGTCTGCGGCATGCAATTCTTTTTGACCCCGTTGATCTCCACCTCAGCCTGAGCCCACGCCGTCCGGACTCGCGCCGGCAGTGTGCTCTTCAGACGAGTTCTTCGCTACGAAGACTAAGGAGATTCCATGAAAACCATTCGCTACTACATTTATGCCGCGATGCTCGCGGCCACTGCTCTGAACTTCGCGCCCAGCCCGGCTTCGGCCCAGGAGGCGGCAAAGGGCAAGTTCACGCTCACTCACGATGCGCATCTGGGGAACGCCACACTTGCGGCGGGAGACTATGCGTTTTCCTTCGATCCCGACAACGGTTCCCGGATGCTCAGCCTGAGCAAACTGAGCGGCGCGCGCACCGGGTACATGGTGCTGGTAACCGACACCGACGACTCGAAACCGTCGGACCAGAGCCGGCTGATCCTGGAAGCTACGCCTGACGGCAGCTATGTCAGCGCCATGCAACTGCCCGAGTTCGGCATGACGCTACGCTTCGCAGTGCCGTCCCACACGGAGAGACAGATTGCCAAGGCTGCGACCACAGCCACGGCGCCGGGACAATAGTCTTTCTGCTTGCCCAGAAACCCGAAGGGCGGATAGCGAACCTGCGATCCGCCCTTCGCCGTTTGCGGCGTTGGAGCTGGTTTTTCGAGGGCATGCAATAGAAGCCTTTGCCGAGTAAAAAGGACGCGAAAACCACGGGGCTGAAAGAGTGTGGGTGAGAACTCATTTTGTGGATTCGGAGTGGCACAACGCCGGCAATTTTCAGCCGCGAGGCGGCGCAAGAATACAGCCCACGGCGAAAGCCGTGGGTGAGAGTGGAAAATGATCCAGCCCCGAAGGGGCGAAAGAACAGTTCTCACGCACACTCTGAACGCCCAGCATCGTCTTCGATCTTCAACGCGGCGCTGAAGCGCCGCTTCTTCCACGGCGGTGTTTGTGGCCAGACGCGGGCGGCCGCCCCTTTTACGTGGGTTGGATTTGTGAATTGCCGCGAACCTCGTCGCTCAGGACGATGGCCTCGGCAATCTCCTTCATCGGCTTGCGCTTTTGACGGCTTTGGCGCTGCAGGGCCAGGTAAGCCTGCTCTTCGTTGAGACCGAGATCGCGCTGCAAGATGCCCTTGGCCCGCTCGACAATTTTTCTGGTCTGCAATTGTTCGGCGAGGGTGGAGTTGGCGTCTTCCAGGCGAGCCAGTTCAAGCTCGGCGCCCACAAGAAATCCGACAGTGGAAATCATGCGAATCTCGCGCCGGCGATAAACGTGGTGCTGGCGATGCTGCAAGTTGATGACGCCAACCACGCGTCCCCGGCACATCAAGGGCACGGAGAGAAATGCTTCGTAGCTGTCTTCCGGAAGCTCGTGAAAGAACTGGAAGCGCGGATCGTGGGCAGCTTCCTCGGGAATCGCCACAGGCTCACGATGCTCGGCCACCCATCCTGTAATGCCCTGTCCGACGCGGAGTTTCAGACGATCGACAACATCGTGATGCGGGTTTTTGGAGGCTCGAAGAACCAGTTCGTCGCCCTCGAGAATGTAGATCAGGCAGGAGTCGCACTTCACCAGCGCTGCGGCGAATTCAACCACCCGGTTCAGAACTTCGTGAAATCCGTCCGCCGTGCCCAGGCGTTCGCTGATCTCGTGCAGTACATCTACGTGTGAGTCCTCAACAGATATTAAGGGTTCCATGCGGTACATTATCGATCTTGTAGAGATTATGTCTAATTCCAAATTTTGATGGAGGCGATAAAGGAATTCCGTCGAGATTGTTACCAACGTTTAACATCTTTTGCGCAGTTTGCGCATCGGATTACGCCTGGCGACCCATACCGCTTTCCTCGATGTTTTTGCACGCCTGTGATACACCATTCCAATGCCCGAGAAAATTGCTCTGGTTACCGGCGCTTCCAGCGGATTCGGGCTGCTGACCTCGATCGAATTGGCCAAGGCGGGGTTTCGCGTGGTGGCCAGCATGCGCGATCTGGGTCGCCGCGAACGTCTCGACCAGGCGATTGCAGCGGCAGGAGTCGGGGCGAGGGTTGATGTCCGCGCGCTCGATGTCACGACGTTCGACACGATCCCGGGATTCTTCGCTGGCGTGCTCCGTGACTACGGCCGGCTCGACGTTCTGGTCAACAACGCGGGGTTCGCCGTCGCCGGCTTTGCCGAAGACATCAAGCTGAACGAACTGCGGATGCAGTTTGAAACCAATTTCTTCGGAGCTGTGGCCATGACCAAGGCCGCGCTTCCCATCATGCGGCAGCAGCACTCGGGTCACATTATTCAGGTCTCGTCGATCTCGGGCTTGCACGGATCGGCGACGGTGAGCAGCTACTCGGCGTCGAAGCATGCGCTGGAGGGATGGAGCGAGTCCCTGCGTTTGGAACTGAACGCGTTGGGGATCAAGGTTGTGCTGGTCGAGCCAGGCGCGTTCCAGACGGATATTTGGACGCGCGGCGCGGTCATGGGAGAAGAAGCAACGAAGCAGACGTCGCCCAACATCCAGCGAAGTCAGCGGATGCGGGAGCGCGTGCAAAAACTTCCGAAGGCCGATCCGATTGCCGTCGCCAGGGCAATTGTCGAGATTGCGCAAGATCCGAATCCCAGACTCCGATACCTCGTGGGACGCGATGCGAAGATCCAGCTGGCCTTGAAGCGCATCCTTCCCTGGAGGTGGCACGAGAAGGTCGTGGCAAACTTCCTCAAGATCGACCAGGAACCCTAACCGCAGAGGAACAGGGACACGAGGACACAGAGAAAACAGGGGAATCATAAGCAACTGCGGCCACTCGGAAGTGGTTGCTAAGGTTCCCTCTGCGTCCTCTGTGTCCTCTGTGGCGAAAGCTTTAAGGTTTTAAGGTTTAAGGTTTCGCGTCCACATCAACCGTCTTGACCGGCAAGTCCCAGTGGGCATCGAGGATTTCGAAGCGGCGCTGCTCCTCGCGCTGGAACGTCTCCTGGTCGGGATACATTTGCTTCTGCAGGGCAGCTTCGTCGAAAGGCTCGTTGGCGACCGCAGCGTTTTTGAATACGATGGTGACGCGGAAATCCCAGCGGCCGTCTTCGGTGGTGTGGTAGCGCGGCTGGTCGACCCAGATTTTCACGATGCGTCCCATCTCGGATTCCTTCTTCAGGACTGGATAATGGTTCTTCTTGAAGAGTTTGAGGAATTCGTCGGCGTGTCCCCACTTGGCTTTGTAGTAGTACTCGACGACGAACGGCCGGTCGGTGGCGGCGGACTGGGCGGATACAGAGATCGGAACGACGATGGCGACGAATAGTAATGCGGCTAGAACTGAGCGCATGCGATTCTCCTTAGGTGCACTTGCTTGTACACCAAGGCGTGATTGGCGGCAAGGGTTGGCTCTTGTGAAGATGCCTCGACGGACCACGAGATCTGTTTTGGGTAGGGATTCTTCGACTGCGTGGCCGATCGCTTCACGATCGGCCACTTCGCTCAGAATGACAATGCTCGAATTGGGGATGTGATCAGTGAATGAAGAAGAGCAAATCTTGCGGCTGTTTGAGGATGGGGATCGCGCCCTGATCTCGGGCGACGTCGGAGAACTCTCGCGCATCTTCGCCGACGACTATCTCCAGTACGACGAATCCGGCAACGTTTCGACTAAAGCCGATGTGATCGCGAGGCTGGAGTCTGGAGCGATTCGATTTGTCTCGATGGTTTCGACCGGGCGGCGCATTCGAATCTTGCGGGATGACGTGGCGATCATCCACGGGTCCGAGGACGATGGGGTCGAGCAGGATGGAAAGCAGTTCCCTGTTCGCTATTTGTATATGGACGTCGTGATGAAGCGCGGCAGCAGGTGGCAGATTGTGGGGTCGCAACTGGTGCGACCATCCAACGACCAACCCTCGTAAAACCTCCCTATTCGGCCGTCCTTAGCCGGTTCTGCCAGTGACTCCAGACAAAATAGGCAGCGCCAGCGAGAAGCACCACACCAATCACGGCGTCGAACTTGTGAAAATATTTTCCCAGCTCGCGCCAGTTTTCGCCGAGCTTCATGCCGAGGTAAGCGAGAGCGAGGCACCAGGGCCACGATCCAAGGAACGTGTAGATGTGAAAGCGGCCGCGGGGCATG
This sequence comes from uncultured Acidobacteriaceae bacterium, assembly GCA_963844525.1. Classification (GTDB taxonomy): domain Bacteria; phylum Acidobacteriota; class Terriglobia; order Terriglobales; family Acidobacteriaceae; genus Sulfotelmatobacter. Next base: position 667,555 of record CAWJOM010000005.1, read on the forward strand.
CGCGCGATTCCGGCCGGCAGCGCGATGAAGGTGCGGATGACGGGGAGCAGGCGGCCAACAAAGACGGCGAGATATCCCCAGCGCGCGAAGAAGCGGTCGGCCCAATCGAGTTCGCGGTGTCCCATGAGAATCCAGCGGCCGTAGCGTTCGACGAGCGGGCGGCCGCCGTAGCATCCGATTTCATAGGCGATCAAGGAACCCAGGTTGCAGCCGAGCGCACCGGCGGTCGCGACCCACAGCAGTTTGAAGGTGCCCTGAAAGACGAGATATCCGCCAAAGGGCATGATCAGTTCGGAAGGCAGCGGGATGCAGGCGGACTCGATCGCCATCAACAGAGCGATGCCGGCATAGCCCGCGGCCGCGATAACTTTACTGATGAAGATGAAGATAACGGCGAGAAGTTTTTCAGTCATAGGGAATCAGTACTCAGTACCTGGTACTCAGTACTCAGAAACAACCACAGGCCTTTCTGACAGTGAGAGCCTGCTCCAAGTGTAAAGGAAGTTTGTGCGGGGGGATTCACGCGTCGAACGATGTAACGATGTTCTGAGTACCGAGTACTGGGTACTGGGTTTAGAACGAGCCTTCCTGCGTAAAGGCGTAGCCGGGCAAGCTCGCGCCTTGTGGGCCCTTGGTGACCTTCACGCGGACGGTGGGGGCATCGGGTGCGGTGATTCCAGCCGGGCGCAGCATGGCGAACTGCGAAAACACTTCGTTGTACACCTTGGTGACGAGGTAATCCTGGCCATCGGCTTCGCTGCGCCAGACCTGGCCGAGTTGAATCGAGCTGACCGCCATAGGATTATTCCTGACTCTAGCTGGAGTGTTTCCAGACTACCGGGGGCCGCGGGAGGCGTCAATTCCCAGAGAGGTTACCGAGGGCCAACGCTCGGAATCGTGGATGGACGACTCTGCTAAGATTTTGGCTCCAAGGAGAGACTCATGCCTCGTGGTTTAGCTCCGCGTCGCCCTGCTCGAACCGGCCACCAGGACAAGATCCGGGCTGCGACGGATGCTCCTTCCATGAAAGTGGGAGCTGCCGGTAAACGCTCGAACCACGGTAAGAGCGCCGGGACGGCGCCGAAGAGAGCATCGAATGGATCGGGGAAGTCCAAGGGCGCCGCGGTGGGAAAAATCAAAGGCTACAATCCGGTCGCGCCCGAACGAGTAGCAGAGATTCTGAAGAGGCTGGATCAACTCTATCCCGAGGTTAAATGCGCGCTCATACACGCGAGCGCATGGGAGTTGGTGGTGGCGACGATTCTGTCCGCGCAGTCGACCGACGCCAATGTGAATCGGGTTACGCCGGAGTTGTTTCGCAAATATCCGACCGTCCAGGCATTTGCCGCCCTTACGCCGGAACAATTAGAGCCGGATGTGCGGTCGACCGGGTTCTTTCGCAACAAGTCGAAGTCTGTCGTGGGAGCGGCGAAGAAAATTGTGGCGGACTTCGGCGGCCAGGTTCCCGACGACATGGATAAGTTGCTGACACTGCCGGGCGTCGCGCGCAAGACAGCGAACGTTGTGCTGGGATCGTGGTTCGGGAAGGCCATCGGGGTAGTAGTCGATACGCATGTGCACCGCATCTCGCGGCGACTGGAACTGACCGCCGAGAACGATCCGCCGAAAATTGAGCAGGACCTGATGAAGATCATTCCGCAGGACAAATGGATTTTGTTCTCGCATCAGATCATCTGGCACGGGCGCAAGCTGTGCATCGCGCGCAAGCCCAAGTGCGCGGAGTGTACGCTCGAGAAAATTTGCCATGCGGGAGATAAGACCTGGAGCACCGTCGAGATGCATAAGAACGCGAAAGTGTAGCGGGCGTTTCACCACAGAGGACACGGAAGACACTGAGGAAGGCTAGTCCGCTCCCAATTGGTCGAGTATTGGTGCGCCAAGGCCGCGCATTTGGCGGCTCTTGGGCATATCCAGCGTCAAAACGACCACTTCGTTTTCTCCCTTTCGGAGCCACGGCGCAGGGACGTACAACGTTTGTTGAGGCCCGACGTTCCAGAAGCGCCCTAAGGCGTGACCGTTGATCCAGACGGCGCCCTTGCCCCAGCCGCGCGTGTCCAGGAAAGTGTCGCCAGTGCTCTGCAGGTCGAATCTGCCGCGATAAAAGGCCGGGTCTGTCGGAGCAATAGCATTCGTGGTCGAAAATTGCAGCTTCAAGAGATCGTCCATGGGAAGGGGAAAGATTTGCCAGTCCCCCAGTTCTTTCCCCGCTAAGGTCACTGGGCCATTGATACCCTGGCGCTCTTTGCGCAGCTCGGTCGTGAAGTTGATGCGGCCGGTGCCTTCGACAAGGATGTCCAACGTTGAACCCGCCCCAGCTTCGAGGTTCAGTCGATCCTCTTTCTTCCTGCGGTCCAGCGTGCCGGCGAGTTTCCCGTTGACGAAGATTCGCGCGTAGCTGCGCAGTTCGTGAATATCGAGTTCGCCTTTCACGGCTCCTTTAATTTTGGTGCGGTACAGAATGTAACCGTAGGATTGGCCCAAATATTCCATGCTCTGGGGACGTTCGGCCGCGACGGGTGCTGGCAGGTTCTGCCACAGCGGAGCACTTTCAGTCAGCTGAAATTCCGGCACTTCGATCACCGGCAGCGGAGCAGGAGGAGCGGGCAGCTGCACGCCGGGGCGATGCTTGGCGATCACGTCGCGGAAGGCGAAATACTTTTTCGTCAGCGCGCCCGACTCGCTCACCGGAGAGTCGTAGTCGTAGCTGGTCACGTCGGGCTCGTAGTTCTTGTGATCCCAGTTTGCGCCGTTCATGAAGCCGAAGCTCGTTCCGCCGTGGAACATGTAGAGGTTGATCGAGTATCCCTGGCTCAAGATCCAGTCGAGTTCCTGCGCCTGCTGGTTTGCATCGGTGGTCTGGTGTTTTTCGCCCCAGTGGTCGAACCATCCGTCCCAGTATTCGCCGCTCATCATGGGTCGGCCGGGGCGGAACTTCTGCAACTTGGCGAATTCGGCTTTCGCTTCGCCGGGACCGAAGTTGACGACAGCATGAATGTCGGGGAGCGTTCCTGCGGGCAGTTCGATCGCCGCCATCAGCGGTATAGAGCGAGGACTTCGCCGAGGCCTGCATTTTGCAGCGCCGCGAGAATGCGTTTCATGTAGGCACGATCATTACCGAACGAACCGTATTCGTTCTCGACCTGTACGGCGATGATGGGTCCGCCGTGCGTAATCTGGAGCGGCGCCAGTTCCCTGCCCAGTCTTTGAAGCCAGCGCTCTGCCGGGGCCAGGAATTTTTCATCGGCGCTGCGCAGGACAATGTTGGGATCGGCGAGGAGCCATGCGGGCAAACCGCCCAGATCCCACTCAGCGCAGGCATACGGGCCGGGGCGCAGGATCACGTAGAGACCTTCCTCCTGCGCGATGCGGACAAACTCCGCAACATCGAGGGATCCGGCGAAGTCATAGACTCCGGGCTTGGGCTCGTGCAGGTTCCAGAAAACATAGGTTGAAATTGTGTTCAGCCCCATGGCGCGGGCCTTCTTGAGGCGATCGCGCCAGTATTCGCGAGGGATGCGCTCGTAGTGCAGTTCGCCGGAGATGATCTGCAGGGGCTTGCCGTCGAGCACGAAGTGGTCGCCCGCGATGCCGATGCGGTGAGGCGGCTGTATGTCCTGGGAGCGCGCAGTCGGCGGTGACATTGCGAGTCCAATCAACAGCACAGTTGTTACAAATGCGAGACGGCGATTCGAGCTATTCATGGATTGGAGGACCAGATCAGGGCGCGCGAACCGACGGAAAACGCCTCTGCTAGACTCTCCTTTTTACCTTACCTTGAGGATCCGCGCCATGCGCCGCTGCGCACTGTTTGCTATCGTCATAATCGTGAGTACCACTATGAGCACCATTGTTCCTGAAACCGCCGCCCAGACCCTGCCTGCGCCGCAGGCGGTCACCGATCCGAAGCAGATTTCGTCGAAGCCCAACGCGCAGGTCGAAGCGCGTAGTCTGACTATCGAGAAGCTGTATATGACGCGCCAGGTGGGCCGAGCGACCTGGTCTCCCGATGGCAAGAGCGTCGCGTTCATCTCGAACATGAGCGGGCGGAACAATCTGTGGCTGGTTCCTTCTGATGGTGGATGGCCGGTGCAGTTGACGGTCAGCGACCAGCGGCAAACGGCGCCGGCGTGGTCTCCGGATGGAAAGTGGATCGCCTACCAGTCGGACTACGACGGCGACGAGCAGTGGGACATTTTTCTAGTTTCGCCGAAGACCGGCAAGGTTGTGAATCTGACGCAGACGCGCGAGATCGCGGAGCTGAATCCGACGTGGTCGCCGGATGGACGTTACCTGGCGTATGAAGTGAAGCCGAAAACTTCGGCGGCGTACGAGATCGATATCTACGACATGGTGATGCGCGAGGTGAAGCACCTCACGACCAATACGCCGCAGGATCGCGGAAACTACGGAATCATCTGGTCCAAGGATGGGAAGTCGATCGTCTACACGCAAGAGCAGGCGAAGGGGACCGACTCCAACATTTTCATAGCCGATGTAGCGACGGGTGCCGCTACGCTGCTCACATCCCATGAAGGCGAGCAGCGGTTCAACGCCAACGATCTCTCGCCGGATGGAAAGCGCGTGCTTGTCACGTCGAATGCTTCGAACGGATACGAGAACATCGGGTTGCTCGAAATCGCGACGAAGAAGATTTCATGGATCACAAAAGACAAGTGGGAAATTCGCGGGGGCGAGTTCTCGCCCGATGGAAAAGATCTCACCTTCAGCGCGAATGTCGACGGGAATGAAGATATCTATTTCTACGACCTCGCAAGCGGCAAGTCCACGACCTTGCCCATATCGAAAGGTGTGAACGAGCCTGTGGGTGGGCACTCGGCATTCAGTCCCGACGGGCGGCGCTTCCTCTACAACCACAACGGGCCGACTGCCCCCGGAGATTTGTGGGCGTACAACCTTGCCACGAGCAAATCGCTGCAGATTACTCATTCGCTGGTTGCTGGCGTGCGGTCCGAGGATATGGTTGAGCCGTATCTCGTGCACTATCCCAGCCGAGACGGCAAGTGGACGATCTCTGCGTTTCTGTATGTGCCGTTCAACATGGCGCGCAACGGGCAGAACGCTGCCATCGTCTACATTCACGGCGGGCCGACTTCGCAGAGCATGAATTCCTTTAACCGCTTTGTGCAGTTCGCGGCCAATCAGGGATATATGGTGCTGGCCCCGAACTATCGCGGGTCGACGGGATATGGCAAAGCATTTCAGCAGGCCAACCTGTTCGACATGGGCGGCGGCGATTTGCAGGACGTGCTGGCTGGCGTCGACTGGATCAAGCAGACCGGGCATCTCGATCCGAAGAAAATTGCGGTGATGGGCGGAAGCTACGGCGGCTACCTGAGCATGATGGCGGTGACGAAGGCGCCAGATGTCTGGGCTGCGGGCGTGCCGATCGTGCCCTTCGTGAACTGGTTTACGGAGATTGAGAATGAAGATCCGGTATTGCAGCAATCGGATCTGGCGACCATGGGCGATGTGGTGAAGAACAAGGCTTTGTATGAAGACCGGTCGCCAATTAACTTCATCGATCAGGTTAAGGCGCCGCTGCTGCTGCTGGCGGGCGGGCACGATCCGCGGTGTCCGAAGTCAGAGACGCAGCAGGTGGTGGATGCGATCAAGAAGCGCGGCGGCACGGTGGAGGCGAAGATTTACGAGAATGAGGGTCACGGGTTTGCGCGCGTGGAAAATCAGATTGACGCTTACAAGCGCGTCGCGGACTTTCTGCTGGCACACGTGGTGCCGGCGGATTGCAGTTGCGCGGTGACGGAGTAATTGTACGTACATTATCGTACGCAATAAGATTCTATTGTTATCAATAACTTAGGGCTAACTTATTGATTCTACTAGGAGCGGTGCCCTCTGGCGGGCGATTCTAGAGGTGCAGGTCAAGCGGACGACCTCCAGGCCTCCGGGCATGCCGATCGTCGCTCCTGTAGGCCTTAGCGGCTCGGGAAAGGGCATCCTGGGTGGCGATCGAGACAAGAAATCGCGAGTGGAACTTTCGCAGTTCTCAAAGTATTATCAATAACTTGGCGCTAAGTGCTTGACTGCACATGGACTTAGAAGAGTACCAGCGCCTCCTAGTCTTTTCAATGACTTGCCTCTAATCATCTGATATTGCTTGGCTTGCGACGGCCTCAACGATTGCCTCGATCAATCCTGGAATCGTGAACTCCTGGGCTGCGATATCGACTGGCAAGCCCATTTCCCGCAGCGTTGATGAGGTGACTGGGCCAATCGAGGCCATGCGAATGTCAGCGAGTTCTTTGCGGCGCTGTTTGCTCTTAGCGCCCAGTAAAGCCAAGAAATTCTTGACCGTCGAAGAACTGGTGAATGTAACCACGTGAGGACGTTTCCTGGGATTCTTCAGGGCGGCGCGCAGGCGCGCGCGAGAAGGCTTGGGCACGACGGTCTCGTAGGCTTCGACCACGTCGACGTGGGCTCCGGCTTTGCGCAGCTCGTTGGGGATGACGTCGCGGGCAACTTTGGCCCGCACGAGCAGGACGCGTTTCCCCTTCACTTTACTCTTCAGGCTTTTGACGACGGACTCGGCGACGTATTCCTTGGGAACGACGTCCACCGTCATTCCGCGCTGCTCAATGGCCTTTTTTGTAGCGGGGCCGATGGCGGCAATGTGCAGTCGCGGGCCTGCAGCGGCTAAAGCCGACAGTGAACTTGTGGTTCTTGCGGCACGACTGAAGTCGTGCCCTTCCCTGATTTTTTCCATGCGCTCCCACATTGATTCGACGCCGTTGACGCTGGTCAGGATCAGCCAATCGTAGGCGGCGAGGTTCTTCAGTGCTGTATCCAAGGGCTTGAACGATTTGGGCTTGTGGATTTCGATGAAGGGGATTTCGATGACCAGCGCGCCATGCTTTTTGAGTTCGGAGGAGAGAGCGCCGGCCTGATGCTTGGCCCGACCGACCAGCACGCGGATTCCGCTTAGGGACTTCCTATCGGGATTCGGGTTCTTGCTCATGGTTAGAGTCGGCGGACAGTGGTATCCGCCCACACAAGCTCACTCTTTATTCTTTCTTCGTGCCTAGCTTCTGATCCCGCATCATGCGGGAGACGCCTGCGATCGCAGTGTCTGCAGCGTTTTCCAGAGAGTTGATCACGTTCGCCTGCTCTTCTCTGGTGCGATTCTGGCTTAGTTTGAATTTGGCTTCGATTTTGGTGACCGCGATTTCGAAGCCGACGATATGGCTTAACATGCGCTGGCGATAGGTCTCGCCGAGACTGCCCCATTGCTCGGCAAAGGCGGGCTCGAAGGTGCCGATCAGTTGGTGCAGGATGCCTTGCAAGTCTTCCGGAGACGCGAACGTACGAGCGTTGCCGTAGACGTGCACGGCGCCATAATTCCACGTAGGCACGTTCTCACGCGTCGTATAGTTCGAGGCAGAGATGTAGGCATGGGGGCCGTGGAAGATTGTCATGCACGCCGGATTCTGTTCCAGATAGCGCCAGTGCGGGTTTGCCTTGGCGACGTGGCCGCGGATCACGAGTTGGTCGCCTTCTTCCTGGATAAAAACCGGAAGGTGCGTAGCGAAGGGGCTGTCGGCGGTGGAGGAGACCAGGATCGCGAAGGGATTCGCGCGCATGAAGGCGATGGCATCGGAGTGGTCGTCCACGCGGAAATGTTCGGGTATGTACACGTTGTTGTCTTTCGCCCCTTCGGGGCTGGTTCCATCTTTGGCGGTCTTTCCCACGGCTTACGCCGTGGGCTGCACTCTTTCGCCGCTTCGCGGCTGGGCCGGTGGCGGATCTATCGGCACTCGCTCTTTCTTGCGCACGTGGATCAGCTTCTCAACGGCTGCTACGACTTCGCCGGATTCATCTTTTACTTCTACTTGAAAGGTCGGCTCGTATTTTGCGAGCGTCTTTAGTTTTTCACGAATGTCGTCGATCTGGGCGTCGGACAGGCGAAATTCAGCACGGACCGTTCCCTTTCCCGGCTTGCGGTAACGGATGCTGGCGGCTTTGTCCCACACGATATAGTCGCGGCCCAGGTTTGCCATCAGCATCAGCATATAGAAAGCGTCGGTCATGGCAAAGAGCGATCCGCCGAAGTGGGTGCCCACGTAGTTGGCGTTCCACCAGCGCAACTTCATTTCGACGTCGATGGACTTCATGTCGGGGGCGATGCGTTTGACGCGAATGCCGGCGCCGAGGAAGGGTGGCCAAAAGTTGATCCAGCGGCGCAGAGCGCGGGAAGACTTGGTGCCGCCCAGAACTTTGAGAAGGATGCTGCGGCTCATGGCGGACGATCACGGTTGCGGGAGAACGGCCAGGCCGCGGCCGTAGACGGCTTCGAGGATCTGGTCGCCGCCGCGTGCGAGGAGGGCTGCGCCGGCGGCGTTGCCGAGCTTTTCGGCGTCTTCAATGCTTCCATCGCGGGAGTCGCGGAGCAGTTTCGAGCCGTCGGGGTCGGCGACGATGGATTCCAGATGCAGCTTGCCGTCGCGCATCTCCGCGAAAGCTCCGATCGGGACCTGGCAGCCTCCGCCGAGGCTGTTGAGCAGGGCACGCTCGCAGGTAGTGGCGGCGCGTGCGGCGGGGTCATTCAGAAAAGAAAGGAGGTCGCGAGTCTTGGCATCGCCCAGGCGGATCTCGATGCCCAGAGCGCCTTGCCCGGCGGCGGGGCACATGATGTCGGCGGGGATGATCTGCTTCACGAGTTGCGTTTTGCCCAGCCGATTCAATCCGGCCGAGGCGAGGATGATGGCGTCGTACTCTCCCTGCTCGAGTTTGCGCAGGCGGGTGTCGACGTTGCCGCGCAGAGGATGAATGTCGAGGTCGGGCCGGACGGCTTTCAGTTGCGCCTGGCGGCGCAGGCTGGAGGTGCCTACGCGCGCGCCCTGGGGCAATTCCTGAAAGCTCGCATAGTGACGTGAGCAGAAGGCGTCGCGCGCGTCTTGGCGCTCTGTGATCGCTGCAATTTCGAATCCCGGTGGAAGTTCGGTGGGCAGATCTTTTAAGGAGTGGACGGCGAGATCGACGCGTCCGGCGGCGAGGGCCTCTTCAATTTCCTTGGTGAACATGCCCTTGGTGCCGACCATGGCCAGGGCGACGTCGGTGATTTTGTCGCCGGTGGTATGAATAATCTCGATTTCGATTTCGTGACCGCGGGCGCGCAGCAGCGCCGAGATGTGGTTGGCCTGCCAGAGAGCGAGTTGGGAGCCGCGGGAGCCGATGCGGAGTTTCGTCGGGCGTGAACCGTTGTGAGAGTCGGTCATTGGGTCATCCGTTCGTGCGATCGTGCGGTTTCTGCGTGGCTGGTTCCCCTTCCCTCGGTTACACGGCACCGGGGAGCCGGACTTTCCCATTCTGTCGCTTCGCCACTGGAGACCGGGCGGAGTTCAGATTCGCGCTCGTCGAAGAAACGCACGACGATACGGAAATTCCTTGGATGGCTGGTGGCACTGTCGGCGGGCACGGGGTCCTTCGACTGCGTCTGGCGATTCGCTTCGCTCATCGCCAGACTCCGCTCAGGATGACAGGGATTTGGGCTCGTGCTCGAATGCGAAGACAAATGATGGGGCGTGGTGTTCATTGGCGCGTCCCCACTTCGTTCTTCTTTTCTGGAGCCGGTGTCGGCTTGTCGTGCAGGTTGAACAGGCGGCGGACTACGTCGACCACTGTGGTGGCTTCCGACTCTCTCGCCGCCGTCTTCAACGTCGTGATGGGAGTATGCATGACTTTGTTGATAATGCCGCGGGTCAGTGCTTCGACGGCCATCTCCTGCTCGGGGGTCAGGTGGCCCATGCGGCCGCGAACGCGGTCAATTTCCGCCTGGCGGATGGTTTCCAGATGATCTTGCAGCGACACGATCGTCGGAACGACGTCGAGCGTGTGCAGCTTGGCTTCGAAGCGCTCGACTTCGCTGGTGATGATGGCTTCGGCGAGCTCCGCTTCTTTGCGGCGGTCGGCGACGTGGCCACTGACGGCCTGCTGCAAATCATCGATATCGTAAGTAAAGATGCCGTCGAGTTTGCCCATCTCCGGAGAAACGTCGCGGGGGACGGCGATATCGATGAAGAACATGGGCTTGTTCTTGCGGCGGGAAAGGAACTGCTCGCCGTGTTCGCGGCGAAAAATCGCATGCGGCGAGCCCGTCGAGGTAATGACGATGTCGGCCTGGTCGCAGGTATTGTACAAGTCGTCGAACTTGATGGCCTGACCGTTGAACCGCTGCGCGAGGCCAATGGCGCGCTCGTACGTGCGGTTCGCTACGAAGATGGAAGCGCAACCGTGGGCCATCAGGTGGCGGGCGGCGAGTTCGCTCATCTTGCCGGCGCCGACGATGAAGACCGTCTTCCCTTCCAAAGTTCCGAAAATCTTCTTGGCGAGTTCGACCGCGACGGAAGCGATTGACACGGACGAAGATCCTACGGCGGTTTCGGTGCGCACACGTTTAGCGACTGCGAAAGCGCGGCTGAAGAGCTGGTCGAGTTGTCCGCGAACGGCTCCGACGGCGCGGGCGGTGGCGTAGGCTTCTTTTACCTGGCCGAGGATCTGGGCCTCTCCAACGACCATCGAGTCGAGACTTGACGCCACGCGGAACAAATGCCGGACCGCGTCTTTCTCGCGGAATTCGTAGAGATGCGGGTCGAGTTCGTCGGCGGTGAGATGAAAGTGCTCGTGCAGGAATCCGCGGAGGTCGGCGTGGCCGTTGGTGGTGTGGGCGACAATTTCCACGCGATTGCAGGTGGAAATCACCATGCCCTCTTCAATTCCAGGATAGGCGTTGAGATCGCGGCAAGTGTCGGGCAGGCGCGATTCCGGGATCGCCAGGCGCTCGCGGACTTCTAGCGGACAGCTCTTGTGATTCACGCCGATGAGTTGGAATCTCATATTGTGAGCGTCTTCCTCATGAGGCGGCGAACCTGTGGATCGCGGAAAAATAGTTGGCTGCCCAGGCGGCCAGCGCAGCCACGAAGGCGAACGTTGCCAGGAAAGCAGCGCGGCGTCCGCGCCATCCGGAGTTCCAGCGGGTAAAGACCATCACCATGTACACGGCCCACATCAGCAGCGAGAGCAGGATCTTGGGATCAAGAAAATCCATGCGGCCGTAGGTGGTGAGGGCCACAATCGAGCCGGTGATCAGGCCCAGCGTCATGAAGGGGAAACCCAGTAACAACGAGCGATATCCGATCTGGTCGATGACTTCGAGCGCGGGCAGGAAGGAGATCAGGCTGGTGGATTTCTTGGCTTTCAGGCGGCGCTCCTGCAGCAGATAGAGCAAGCTGGCGCCGAAACTCAGTACCAAGGCCGCATAGCCGGTAAAGATGAGGATGATGTGGGCGATGAGCCATCCCTTGTGCGAGACGAATGTGGTCAAGAGCACCGGCTGCTCATCGACGGCGCCTACGAATGTCAAAAAGAAGACAATCGGAAAGACCACGACGCCGGGAGATGTGGTCTGGTAGATGGCGTAGATGATCATGAAGAAGGTCATCGACAGGAACGCCAGAAGGGACTCCCCGTTATGCACCGACGCCCAAACGACTTGGCCGGAGAGGAAGAGCTCAGCTAAGGAAACAAAGTGGAAGACCATGCCCAGGCTGGCGGCGTGGAGGGCGATACGGCTGAACAGGTCGCTGGTGCGGGTGAGCGCCACGAAAGCGTAGACCAGTCCGATGAAGTAGCACGCCAGTGCGAAACGCAGCCAAAGCAGAGACATAGGCCTTATAAGTTCCGGAATCCCATGAGTTTACCCCAAATCGCGGGTCCGGTTTGTCTTCCTCTTGTAAGCGGCTCTTGGAACGAGGTCCATTTTCTACGTCGAAGAAGATAAGGCAAACAAAGCGGGTCACTTAAGGGTGTGATTAGGATCACAGACTGTATCCTGGCGATGAAGGTCACGGCACCAACATATGACGACACTCGATGCCGCCTCAGGGCTAAAGCCGGCAAGCGATCAGATTTCTTAGGGCACGAGTGAACTCGTGCCCCTCCCGGTGTAACAGCGTCGAGACTTATTTTATCTTCGGCATTGCGTGCGGATTGGGCATGCCGGGTGGGATAGCCGTGTGGCCGGCGCCGATCGAACCCATATCCCCGGGGGCGAAGCAGGTCACGCGTCCGCTGCCGGCTACGCGCAGCGGTGATGGACAGTCGCCGCCAGTCAATGTCGCTGAGGGGCCCGTGCCCTGCGATTCCACGGTAAACAGTTTTCCATCCGCGTTGCCCGCGACTCCGATGGCCATGCCGGGCATGTCGTAGGCAACGTAGAACGGGTGCTTGCTCTGGCTGGCTTGCATGGCGCAGTCGGCGGCGGTTTTCGATTGATCGGCGGTGGCCTGTACGCTGAAGCGGCCGCAGTCCGTGGCACCGGTGCCGGAATACTGTTGGAGTTTTTGCTGAACCGCGTCGGGGGACTTCGGCGTCGACGGCGCAGCCGCTGAGGACGCCGTGGGAGATGACGACTTGCTGCACGCGACAAGGCCGGAAAGGGTAAGGATCAGAAGGACAGTGACAGTCTTCATACGGTCGTGATTGTAAACGGAAGGAGCCGTGAGCGGAAATTTGCGGGACCAACACCTTTCACCACAGAGGACACGGAGGACACGGAGGAAGTCCGCTCCGAGTGGCGACGTCCGGGAAACTGAAATCAAAAAGCCCACTTCTCGCGCAAAGAGCGCGCGAGAAATCGGGCACCCGCCACCCGGACGAGACCACCATCCTACGGTTGGGCCGTTAACTGCTTTATCAAGTCCACTTCTGCCTGGCGGTAGGGTTTTCCGTCGGAACGTAGAACCTCGTGGAACCAGACAGGAGGCTGATTTTTGACGTAGGGATGCTCCCAGGATTCCCACGGATAGTAGGTTTGGGTTTTGCCCGCGACGAATCCCCAGTTGATGGCGCCGACGCGTTCTTGCTTGGCGATGGGGAGAATCGTGTCGAAGGTACTGCCGGCCGAGCGCGCCATGTATTCAGTGCAGATCACGGGCCGATGAAAGCGGCGCAACCATGCGATCTCGCTTTTAAAATCCTCGGGCCAGCTGTAGTTGTGAAATGTGATGATGTCGGACTCGCGCAGCTGAATGCGTTGAATTCCTTCGACTGCGCTCTCGTCCTTCGACGTGTCGATGTCCCACACTCCGCTGGTCAACGGCTGCGACGGATTCGCCTCACGCGCCCATTCGAATGCCTGCGGCAGGAGCGCGGTCACTCGGGCCATTTTGTCCGCGTACTTCAATTCTGACTTGGCGTAGTCTCCACCGCCATATGATCCGGGTTCGTTCCAGACATCCCATCCAAGGATGCGATCATCTTTGGCGAAGGCTCCGACAACGCCCTGCACGTACTGCTTCAGGCGTACATCCTGGGTTGGGTCGGCTAAGGCCTTCGCGCCGGGGCTCTGAACCCATCCGGAGTTATGCACGCCTGGAACGGGGGCGTGCTGCGGGCCGAGCCGGGGCGAGGGATCCCAACAGGAATCGAAGAGCACAAAGAGCGGGCGGATGTGATGGCGTGAGGCGATGGTAAGGAACTGGTCAATGCGCTTGCGAAATCCTGGGGCGTCCTGCTGCCAGAGCAGATCATGGAGAAAGACGCGCATGGTGTTCATGCCCATGGCTTCGGCCCAGCCGAGTTCTTTGTCGATTTGCGTGGGGTCGAATGTGGCTTCCTGCCACATCTCCAATTCGTTGATGGCCGATTTGGGAACGTAGTTGCTGCCGACAAGCCAGGGCTGCTGCGTGTACCAGTCGTTGGCTTTCTGCTCGGACCAGCGGGCGACCTGGGCGAATGCGGAACTCGGAACAGACGCGATTGCGAGGCAGACAGAAGCTATGAATGCGTATTTGAGCCTTTTCATGGCTGCATTTATATGTCTTACGAGGCTTCGATACAAGGGAACCTAACTCTCGAACTTGTAGAGATCCACGCGAGATCCCTCGCTTCACCTGAAAAGCGGCTCCGCTCGGGACGACGCCTTCATAATCTCCAGTTAAATCTCGGATTCTCCGTTATTCCACGCCCAGGCTAGTCAGTGCTTCTTCGAGCAAAGCGGTGTCGATGTTGAGGCGGCGGCCGTGTGCCTTTACGTCTTCAAGTTCATCGAAGGCGCGGAACAGGCGTAGTTTGACGGCGGCATATTGCTCGGCGTCGTTCAACGGGCGGCCGTGGGTCTGGCTCCATGCGTCCCGCGTTTTGTCGGGCAGAAACACGCTCACGGCATAGGTGAGCTTGCGGTCAGAGGTGACGTCGAACACGAATTCGGTGGCGGGGGCTTCGGGATCGTCGGACAGCGCGGCGCGTTTGCCAACGAAGTAGTACTGGTAGACAAATCCCTGAGATCCCGTGTAAGTCTTCACGCGGCGGACCGGCGGATTGGGAGTCATGCAGACATTATGAACGCGGAAGATGCTCTTGTCGCGGCGGGATCGGAGTAGGCCAGCGCTTATGCGCCGTGACCACCGCAGTGCAGCACGCCCAGATAAGCTCTCCATGGCCCGACGTCATTGCGATACTGGTGCGCCAGCACGCGGGATAACTGATGCAGATGCGTGAGGTCGTGGACGGCCCAGGTGGCTAGAAGTTGCGATAGTGTCACGGCCCCCAATGCGGGATGCGTTCCGCGCCGGACCAAGTCTTGCGGCTGTAAATTCATTGCCCGCAGCGCGGCCAGATTCTCATTGCGGAGGCGGGCAAACTCGTCCAGAAGTTGCTCCAGCGACTTGCCTTGACTTTCTCTTTCCTGGGCAAAGCGGTCAAAGGGATCGAAGGTCCTGGTTTCGCCGTTTTCGAAGATGATTCGGGCACGCGCCATCCAATCGGTGCGTTCTCCGACGATCAAATGGCCCACGATATCGAATGCGCTCCAAGTTTCTTTCCCGTCGGCGTTGGTCCCTTCATTGCTTAACGCCCAGATGTCGGGCAGACCTCGCAGCAGCGCGTCCAATGCTGCGGGCGTGCGGCTAAGAACTGCGATGGCCTCGGCGAGGCTGAATTCTTTTGTGTTTGCCATGCCTTGGGTAGATGCATGCCTCAAGCTTTGGACGCAAGGATTGAGGGTTAATGTTCGGCAGCGTCCTGCCGATAGATCTCCACAGGAGACCTGCGCATGCATCTGCCATGGTTCTGGGTTGCGCTCGGAGTGCTGGCTGCGCTGGCTGTCTACCAGCAAATCCGGATCCACCGGATCCGTCGGGATGCAAAGAAAAAGGAAGAGCTGTTTCGCATCGTCACCGAGAACGCCGCGGACATGATTGCTTTGGTGGACGTGAAGGGGCGGCGGCTATACAACAGCCCGGCGTACAAGAGGATTCTGGGATATTCAGCGGCGGAGTTGGGGGAGACTTCGGCGTTTGAGCAGATTCATCCCGACGACCGGTTCCGGGTGCTCGATGCCGCGCGCGAGGCGCGGGAGACAGGGACTGGAAAGCGGCTGGAGTACCGCATCAAGCACAAGGATGGCAGTTGGAAGGTGCTGGAGTCGCTGGCGAGCACGATTCGCGACGCCAAGGGCGATGTGGCGAAGCTGGTCATTGTGAATCGCGACATCACGGAGCGCAAGCGGGCGGAGCAGCAACTGGAACACAACTTGTTTCATGATCCGCTGACCGGGCTGTCGAACCGGCGATTATTTCTCGACCGGCTACAGAGTTCGTTCGTGCGGGCGCGGGGCGACGCGGGCCGACCTTATGCGCTGCTGCTGGGGAACCTGGATCACTTCAAAATCTTCAATGAAACCATGGGTACGGGCGCAGGCGACCACGTGCTGTTGGAGATCAGCCGCCGGCTCGCCGCACAACTGCGTCAAGATGACACCGCTGGACGCCGTGAAGCCGGTGGTCCACCGGGGGAAACTCTGCTGTTCCGGCTGGGCGGTGATGAATTTGCGATTCTGCTCGACTCGGTGGGCGATCCGAGCGACGCGATGCGGCTGGCCAAGCGAATTCAGGAATCGGTGGCCGAACCTTTCTCGGTCGAGTCCCGCGAAGTGCGGGTTTCAGCAAGCATCGGCATCGCCATAAGCACACCGACGCACGAACGACCGGAGGATGTCTTGAAAGACGCCGATGTCGCCATGCGTCGCGCCAAGGCGCTGGGCGGATCGCGTTGTGAAGTATTCGATGAAGCGATGCACACCCGTGCTGTCGGAAGGTTGCGGCTGGAGGCGGATCTGCGGACAGCCCTGTCGGAGCGGCAATTCCGGGTTTACTACCAGCCGGTCGTGGAACTGGCCACGCGGCGCCTCGTCAGCTTTGAGGCGCTGCTGCGGTGGGAGCATCCTTCGCAGGGCTTGATTTCACCCTACCGGTTCATCGAGGCGGCGGAAGATACGGGCATCCTGGTTTCGATCGGTCATTGGCTGCTTCTGCAAGCCTGCCGGCAATTGCGGGCATGGGAAGACACTCATCTCCCTGAGCCGACACGGGTAACCGTCAATGTTTCGGCGCGGCAGTTTGCCGATGCCCGGCTGGTCAACGATGTTCAAGACGCCTTACAGGAAACCGGAGTCGACCCTTCCCGCCTGCAGCTCGAAATCACGGAGAGCATCGCGGCGTCGGATGCCAAGCTCACGGTCGCAGTTCTCTCCCACCTGAAGCTGATGGGAATCGAGGTCATCCTCGATGATTTCGGAACGGGTACAACATCGTTACGGCGTCTGAGGGAATTTCCGGTGGATGCGCTGAAGATCGACCGCTCGCTGGTCCGGGAAATGCAGACCGATCGGGCGACTTCCGACATCGTGGAAGTGATCATTTCCCTCGCTCATAAAATGAAGCTGAGAGCGGTGGCGGAAGGGATCGAAACGCCGCGGCAATTGGAACGCCTGATCGAATTAGGATGTGAATTCGGACAGGGCTATTACTTTTCACAGCCCCTGGACGCAAAGGCGGCGCAGCAATTCATGCGACAGCAAGTCGCACCCACCCGGGCGACTAAAGTGGGCGCGAAGTAGGGCTGAAGTAGAACTTTGTCCCCATGCGCTAGCGCGCTCCGTTTCCCGGAGAGACGACTCTTCCATACTCCGAGGCCCGGCTGAGGCGATCGAACATGCGCCAGGTTTCCAGCGAGACCTTGCTGATGGCGTCTTCCCCATCGCGCTCGTTTCGCAGAAATGCCGTCATGACGCAGATCACGTAGGGGCGGCCCTCGACGAAAACCACGCCCGAGTCGTTACGGACTGCTTCCAGTTCGCCGGGCTTGTTGGCGACCTTCAAATCGGCGGGCAGATCGCGAGGGATAAAGGAACTCTTGTTCGTGCTCAACATTTTGAAGAAGTCGGCAGTGCTCTCTTGGTTCAGCAGCTTGCCGTGGTAGATAGCGTCGAGCAAAGTCATCATTTCGCGGGGCGTTGAGATGTTCTCGCGACCTTCTTTGGCGGCCTGCAGATCCATCATTTTTCGGCGAAGGCGGGTGTGGGTGAGTCCGAGCGAGTCGAGCATGGCATTGACGTTCGGCATGCCAACGCGGTCGATGAGGACGTTCGTCGCGGAATTGTCGCTGACGGCAACCATCATCGTTGCCAGATCGCGAAGGGTCAGACGCGTGATTCCGGGAGTGAGTCCGCCCATAATGTCGCTGTCGGGGACCAGGTCGGAGGACTGCACCGTATATAAGTCGGTGAGTTTGAGCTTTCCCTGCTGCGCTTGGAGGTAGAGATTCGCCAGAACCGTGATCTTGATCGAACTCGCCTGGGCGAAAACTTCGTCTTCGTGCAGGAAGAAGTGCTCGCCCGTGGTGAGATCTTCGATAGCAACGCCCATGACGCCGTCGAGGTGCTGGTCGACTTGCTGAATACTCAATTCCAGTTTCTGCCAGAGGATTTTCTGTTTGCCGGGCGAAGGTGCGGAGGTCTGAGCAAGACAACTCGAGACAGCAAGTAGGCAGACGAGCAAAACTTTCACGCGAAGTGTCTCCTGAGGTCAGGGATTGTAGCAGGGCGACGAATAGAGCCGTCGCTTGGTCTAGTGGGCTGTCGAAAAACTCAAGGGAGCGACCTGAAAGCCCCTCAGGCGCTGAAGCGCGGACACATTTTGAGCGACTTAGCGGCACGAGTGGAACTCGTGCCCTTCCCAAAACGCCCTTCCGAAGTGAGTTTTTCCGTAGCCTGTAAAGCCCTTAGAGAATAAAGAAAAACTTTATCGCAGCGCTTAAAGCGCTGCGACACCTAAAAACGAGTTCTTTATCAAACTGCTGCTTAGACTTCCTGCCGGAGGTTGGGGCGCAGCGTGAGTGAGCCGTCCTCGTTCAGTTTCTGGCGGCAAGCCCAACGCACGGGGTAGCGCATTCCCTTCACTTCAATCTCAGCCCGAAGTTTCAGCCCTTTCCAGTCGGTGACATTCGGAAGCACGAACTGTGCCTGGCGAATCTTTCCTGGCAGGGGATAACCGGCGTCCAGACAACCGCTCTTGAATACTTTTCCGTCCTGGCTCTCGACGGTCACCCGCAACACGCCCGGCACACCTGCGATGCCGTCGTTTGCGAAGCCGACAATCAGACCCGTGTAGCTATCGTCCTTGTAGCTCCAGATGAACGAGGGCCTGACGCGATATCCAATTCGGCGGTTAATTCGGTCGAACGCTGCTGGATAAGCCTGGTAGTAGGTCGTTAGATTCTTGGCGCTGATCTGGTGAAAGTTCCAGAGCGACCAGTAATTCGCCCCAACATCGATCACGTGATCGATCATGTTCTCTGCCGGAGAGATGCCCTCATGGGCGAGGCTCGGATCGGGAGCCTTCCCCGGAAGCCCCTGTTCGAGCAGCGCTGCGATCCAAGGCGGACGGTTGCTGAGCGCTTCAATCTGCTCGTTCTCGATGAAAATCGTGTCGCTCCGAATCCAATTGTTGCTTCGGACAGTGCGGTCGACCAGTTCCGAATTCCCCACGCGGCTAAAGTCCGGTTGCGTGTTGGTCAGCAGAGGAGTCTTCGAAAAGTTCTCAAGCTGGACTTCGAGCATTTTGACCCAGGTACGCTCCGCGGTCTGGTAATCGGGGAAAGGATTGTTGCCGAACGGCCAGGTATGGCCCTCCCCCCAAAAGCCGTACATGAAGGTGTCAATAAACTCGATGAGCGGATTGCCGTTAAATTCCGCGGCCAGCAGGCCTACCAGTTCTTTGAATGCGTCCTGGAAAGCAGGAAGGTCAAAGCGCGGCTGATAACGCGAATGCGGGTTCTCCAGGAATCGCTTTCCGGAAGCGGCGCTCTCCTGATCGCTCAGCACCAAATCCACTTTCGGAACTTTTTCCAGTACGAAGTCTGGGAGGGCGGCTTCGTGTTTATAGTCTGGAGCGCTCATCTGAATTCGCAGTCCGATGCGCTTGTTGTTCTTCTTCGCCAACTCCATCACCAGCTTCACGTAATCGGGCAATACCAGGCGTCCCGGCCGGGGCTGTACTTCGCGCCAGGTCGGGCGGATATAAAGTTGCTCGCCCAGAGGAAATCGAACCAGGTCTTCGATCGCCTGCGGAATATTGTCGGACTTAATTTCTTCTGTGCCGCTGTCTGCCGTGATGTAGGTGACGAGTCCCTTGCCAAAATTCGGCACTGCATCTTCCGAGAAAGTCGTGGTCATCACCACATCGTCGGTAGGGATGACGGCATCGGGCGGGTATTGGGGAAACGGGCCCTGATTCAGGCGGTCGGATACTTGCGGACCGGAGCCGAAATCATAGTTTCCCCAGTTGTGGGCGGGCACTTTGGCCTGCGCCTTGCCTAGGCCAAGTTCTGCGGCGACTGCAACTGCGACGGTACTCTTTAGGAAGTCTCTACGCTGCATCGGTCAGGCACCACCCTCGCCGCTTGCGCGGCGGACAGCCGAGGGCGGCTGTCTCCACATCATTCATCTTTTTCTCCAACCTTGAATCTTCATTCTCTAGCCGTCGATCCTTGCTTCGCGCAGTTGCTTCACTGCGGTCTCAGAACTGACGGGAGAATAATACACTTCCTTGAAGGTGTAGGACTTCGACTTAGAGCTGACGACGGGGAGAATCTCGATGTGCCAATGGTAGTCCTCGTCGATGGTGCGCCAATAGCCGAGATTTCTGGACGGGTGAATAGCACTCGGCGAGGTGTGTAGTACGAGATGGAAGTCCTCGGTGACGGAGCGCACCCGCTGCAGCGTGCGGCGGAGGAGCGCGGCGAGGTTGGTGCGCAGGCCGGGCTTGTTCAAGCCAGTGCGTTCGAAGGACGCGTCGTGGTTGCGCGGCAGAATCCAGGTTTCGTAGGGAACGCGCGGGGCGTAAGGACAGAGCGCGAGATAGTCGCCGCGCGCTTCAATCACACGCAGAGCCTGGCGCTCCTCCTGCTGAATAATGTCGCAGAAGACGCAGCGTTCCTTGCTGACGAAATACTCGCGGCCGGCACGCAGCTCGTAGAGCACGCGCCGGGGGACAAACATAGTCGCGGTAATCTGCGACGTAGGATGAGCAAATTCCTGCCCCGCATTCTTGCCGTAGTCCTTGAAGAGGCTGACGTATTTAATGCGCGGGTCGCGCTTGAGATCGAGAATGCGCTCGGCGGCCACACGGAGGAAATGCCCGATCTCGTCGTCGCTGGCGTTCCACAAATGCCGGTCGTGGCGGGGATTCTCGATCAGAACTTCATGGGCTCCCACGGAATGCATGCGGTCGTAAATACCGTCCCCGCGGCGATCGGGCTCGCCTTCGATTCGGTACAGCGGCCGGGGATGGACGACGGAGCGAGCGGACCACGGAACGCCTGGCGAATTTGGGGATTTTGCAATGACCTGTAGCGGCGGGGCGGAGCTATGGCAAAAACGGCAGGCAGAATCGGAGCGCGATCCAGTGTCGGCAGGATCATCTCCGGTCATGACCCAGGAGCGAGTGATGGGATCCTTGCGGAGTTCCATGAGGAAGGAGAACACTGGGAGAGAACCGGCGTCAACCGGGAATTCCTGCGGTAATTTCCCGCAGAGCGATGCGAAATGGCGCAGAAAGCGAGGAGCGTGCTTTGTTATAATCCGCCGAAGCCCCGCCTGATACGACGAGGAAGATGACCGAGCCGTCCACTCCGCTGATGCGGCAGTATGCCGCCGTCAAAAAAGAACATCCAACCGCGCTTTTATTTTTCCGCCTGGGTGATTTCTACGAGCTTTTCTTCGACGACGCGATCGTGGCGGCGAAAGAGCTACAGATTACGCTGACGTCGCGGAACAAAGAGAAAGGAATCGCCGTGCCCATGTGCGGCGTGCCCTATCACGCGGCTGAGGGCTACATCGGAAAGCTGATTCGCAAGGGATTCAAGGTCGCGATCTGCGAGCAGATGGAGGCTCCCAGCCAGGCGAAGAAACTGGTTCGGCGAGAAGTGACACGCGTGATGACCCCGGGGACGGCTGCGGATTCTTCACTGGGATCGGATGAGAACAATTTTCTGGCAGCGCTGGCGCAGGTGGGGGATCGAGTTGGATTCGCGGCTCTGGACTTGTCGACGGGGGAGTTTCGGGCCACTGAGTTTTCGGGCGAGGGCGCGTTGCGGCGAGTACAGGAAGAGTTGGAGCAACTGCGGCCGAAGGAATTGCTGTATGGTTCGGCAGCTCCATTGTTTGAGAGGCCCGGGCTTACGGGCAAAGAGCAGCCGAGATTGGCTCGGCCGGACCCTTCGACTCCGCTCAGGGCAGGCAGCCGGGGGCGGCTGTCCCCACAGAACCCAACGCCGCGTGCGGCGGGAGTTACTTGCACCGAGACTCCATTGGACGACTGGATTTTCGCGCCGGACCATGCCCTTCCCTTGCTGGAGAATCATTTCGGAGTGCTATCGCTGGAAGGGTTTGGATTGGCGGGACGTACGGCGGCTGCGGCTGCGGCGGGCGCGATCCTTTATTACGTGCGATCGACGCAGCGCGGGTCGTTGGATCACGTCGACCGCATCGGATGGTATGAGCGGCAAAGTTGCCTGGTCCTCGACGCGGTCACGGTTCGCAATCTGGAGTTGATTGAACCTCTGTTTGCCGGAGCGGACGCCGGGCTCACATTATTCCGGTCGATTGATGCCGCGGTCACACCCATGGGCAAGCGGTTGCTCCGCGCATGGTTGCTGCGGCCATCGTTGGAGTTGAGCGAGATCCAGGCGCGGCTCGACGCAGTAGAAGCGGGGGTGAAGGATCTCGTAGCGCGCGAGGAGTTGCGGAAGGCGCTCGACGGTGTGCTGGATCTGGAGCGACTGCTGAGCCGGGTGACGCTGGAGACGGCCAATCCAAGGGACGTACTGGCTCTGGCTGCATCCCTGGGAAAGATTCCAGCAGTGAGAGCCGCACTGGCCAGGCTAGCGGCAGAGCGACTGGGAATTCTGCACGGAGCTCTTGATGAGCTCGGAGACCTGCGTGGCCGCATTGAAAAGACGGTTGTTCCCGAACCGCCCTTGAGTTTCGCGGACGGGGGCATCATCGCGGAAGGCGTGGACCGTGATCTCGATGAGTTGCGGGAACTCTCGCGCAATAGCAAGCTGGTGCTGGCCCGGATCGAACAGCGCGAACGCGAGCGTACCGGAATCGCTTCGCTGAAAGTCAAATTTAATTCCATCTTTGGCTACTACCTTGAAGTATCGAAGGCGAACCTGCACCTGGTTCCGCAGGATTATGAACGGAAGCAGACGCTGGTTGGGGCGGAGCGTTTCACGACACCGGAACTGAAAGAGTACGAGGCCAAGATCCTCGACGCACAGGAAAAGATCGTCGAGATCGAGCGGCGGTTGTTCACCGAGTTGCGTACGGGGATTGCGGCCGAGGCCAAGCGAATTCGACAGACTGCTCTGGCGGTTGCCGAAGTGGACGTGCTGGCGTCCTTGGCCCATGTGGCGGCTTTGCGCAATTATTGCCGTCCGCTGTTTGTGGAATCTGCCGACAGCAGCGAGATGGAGATCATCGAAGGGCGCCATCCTGTCATTGAACAACAGGAAATGGCCGGGGGCAGCGAGCGGTTTGTGCCCAACGATCTGTACCTGAACGGCACGACGCACAACATCATGCTGCTGACCGGTCCAAATATGGGTGGCAAGTCCACTTATTTACGGCAAACGGCGCTGATCGCAATTCTGGCGCAGATGGGATCGTTTGTTCCGGCGCGGTCGGCACGATTGAGCATTGTTGACCGCGTGTTTACGCGCATTGGGGCGAGCGACAATCTGGCGCGAGGGCGGTCGACGTTCATGGTTGAGATGACGGAGACGGCAGCGATCCTGCACACGGCGACGGCGCGGTCGCTCATTCTGCTGGATGAAGTCGGGCGCGGCACGTCGACCTACGACGGGCTGGCAATCGCGTGGGCCGCGGTGGAATATCTGCACGCGCGGGTGCGGGCTAAGACGTTGTTCGCCACTCATTATTTCGAGTTGACCGAATTGGCGGAGCAGTTGTCGGGAGTGAAGAACTATCACGTCTCGGTGAAAGAGACCGGAGGCGGGATCGCGTTCTTGCGAAAGGTTGAGCCCGGCGCGGCGGACCGAAGCTACGGTATTGAGGTCGCCAAGTTGGCTGGATTGCCGAACGAGGTGGTCGTTCGCGCGCGCGAGGTTCTGGCCGAACACGAGTTCGCGGAGCAGCAGGCCACTGCACATCTGTCGCCGGGAGCATCGCCGCCGCCGACCCAGTTGACCATCTTTACACCGCTTTCGCAGCCTGTGCTGGACAAATTGCGAGAAGTGGATTTGAACCGGCTGACACCGCTGGAAGCGCTGAACTTGCTAGCAGAGTTGAAGAAAGAAATCTAACCACAGAGGACCCTGAGGACACAGAGAAGATCCTCTCTACATGAAGGCGAAACGCACGTCTCGCGGTAGTGGAAAAATTGAGCAGTTGCTCATCGTTGGCTTCGACGGCACGGAGATGACTGCGCAGGTCGCTTCCCTGCTGACGCGGATACAGCCGGCGGGGGTCATTCTCTTCGCCCGGAACATTGAGAGTGCGGAACAGACGTGGCGACTGCTGCGCGAGTGTCAACAATGTGTCGAAACGCCGCTCTTCACTTGCGTCGATCTCGAGGGGGGCGCGGTCGACCGCTTTCGCGAGGTACTCGGCGCTGCGCCTTCGCCGGGCGAGGTGTTCGCGGCGGGAGATCGAAAGCTTTTTCGCAAGCACGGAGAAATCATCGGCGCAAATTGCCGTGCGCTGGGTTTCAATGTTGATTTCGCGCCCGTGCTTGATCTGGCATTCGAGGCGTCACGAAATGTGATGGGAACACGAGCGGTGTCAGCGAATCCCGGGGAGACCGTTCTTTACGCTCGCGGGTTTCTTGCGGGACTGCGAGGCACAAACGTGATCGGATGCGGCAAACACTATCCCGGGCTTGGAGAGGGAAAGCTCGACAGCCATCACGAATTGCCGGTGATTGCAAAATCACTGGCGCGAATGTGGAACGAGGATTTGGTCCCCTATCGTGAACTGCGGCGGGAGTTGCCTATGGTGATGGTTTCGCACGCTGCGTATCCCCAGGGTACGCGCGATCGGACACCGGCGTCCCTGTCGAAGGTGTGGATCACCGACATTCTGCGCAAGAGGATTGGATACCGGAACCTGATCGTTTCGGACGATCTGGAGATGGGCGGTGTGCTGTCGGCAGCGCCGATCGGTGAGGCAGCAGTTGAGTTCGTACGCGCGGGTGGCGACTTGTGCTTGGTTTGTCACCGGGAGGACTATGTCGTCCAAGCGTATGAGGCGCTAACGAAAGAGGGGGAGCGAGATTCGAAGTTCGCAAGGCGCGTAGCGGAAGCGGCGCGACATGTAGCAGTGCTGAAGAGGAGATTTGCGAAGACGCTGCGACGCGCACCCAGTCCGTCGATCGCGGCGATCGACAAATTGAAGCGCCGGCTATGGGAATTTGGCGAGCAAGTACGGCTGGAACCGTTCAGCCGCAAAGCAGATCGACTGCGGGCGCGCCGATGAGCCAGAAGCTGATGATCGTAGCGGGTGTGATGAGCGGGACCTCAGCCGACGGGATTAATGTAGCGCTGGTGCGTCTTCCTGCCAGAGCTAGTTCTCGCCAGGTGGTCACACTGCTGGGTCATGCCGAATATTCTTATCCTGCCAAGGTTCGCTCGGCGGTGCTTTCAGCGATGAATGCTCCGCGGGCTAGCGTGGCCGATCTCGCACGGCTTAATTTTCTCTTGGGAGAGCTGTACGCAGATGCGGTTTTGGCGACGCAACGTCAGTTTCGGATGAAGGCCGATCTGGTGGGCTGTCACGGGCAGACTTTGTATCATCAGGGCGACCCGCGGCCGTTCCTGGGGCGGAAAGTGACTGCCACATGGCAGACGGGAGAGGCTGCCGTGATTGCTGAGCGGGTGGGCGTTCCCGTCGTGTCGGATTTTCGTCCAGCCGATATGGCGGCGAGCGGAAAAGGCGCACCGCTTGTTCCTTATCTCGACTACTTGCTCTTCCGCGACCTGAAGATCAACCGCATGGTGCAGAACATCGGAGGCATCGCCAATCTTACGGCGATTCCTGCAGGGGCCGACGCGGACCGCGTGTTCGCCTTCGACACCGGACCGGGAAACATGGTCATCGACGCGGTCACCGAGGCATTGCTCGGAAAGGCGTTTGATCGCGGAGGAAAGATCGCCGCGTCCGGAAAGGTTCTGGAAGTGGCTCTTGGTGCGATGTTGCGCCACAAATTCTTTCGCGCGCGGCCTCCGAAGACCGCCGGACGAGAGGAATTCGGGAGAGAGTTTGTACGAGAGTTCCTGCGCGCATGCGGGCGCTGTCGCAAAGAAGATGCGGTGGCTACAGCGACCGCGCTGACGACTCGGTCGATCACCGACGCTGTGGCGCGATTTGTGATGACGCAATCGGCTCACACCAGGAAATTTGGCTGGGAAATGATCCTCTCAGGCGGTGGCGTCAGGAACGCGACTCTGGTCAGAATGTTGGCGGAGAATCTCTCGCCGCTGGGAGTCCGCTTGCGATCGTCCGACGAATTCGGCCTGCCATCGGAGGCCAAAGAGGCGGTAGCATTCGCGGTGCTGGCTTACGAGACGTGGAACCGTCGACCATCGAATGTGCCGTCCGCCACGGGCGCGAAGCGAGCGGCGATTCTCGGAAAGATCTCGTATGCATGAGGACCGCACCTTGGATACCCGATCACGGGCGTCCGATCCATCTCAGATCCGACATGGGGACGGCCTCGATCTACTGACCCTGCTTTGTATTCTGGCGCTCTTTTCGCTCTTTTCTTGTTCGGCGAAACCTGATCCCGACACGCTGGTCATGTTGATCGAGTCAAGCCCTACGAATCTTGATCCCCGGGTGGGAATCGACGCTCAGTCCGAGCGAATCGACAACCTGATCTTCGACGATTTGTTGTCGCGGGGAGACGACCTGAACGTGGCGCCGGGACTGGCGGAACGGTGGGAGATTCCCAATCCGCTTACCTACGTCTTCCATCTTCATCGCGGCGTCAAGTTTCATGATGGGCGTCCACTGACGTCGCGGGACGTGAAGTGGACCTTCGATTCCCTGCTGCAGGGCAAGATTCGAAGTACGAAGGCAGCAGTCTACCGATTCGTAGATCACATCGATGCACCCGACGATGCGACCGTGATCTTCCACATGAAGGAGCAGGATGCGACATTGCTGTGGAACCTTTCGGACGGTGCGATCGGGATTGTACCGGAGGGCAGCGGCGACGAGATGTCAAGACATCCGATCGGCTCGGGACCGTTCCGTTTTGTAAACGCTGAAACCGACCGGGAAGTTGTCATCGAAAGAAACAAGGAATATTGGGGCGAGCCAGCCAGACTGCCTCGCGTGCGGTTTGCAGTGGTACCTGACGCCACGACTCAGGCGCTCGAACTGCGCAAAGGCAGCGGAGACGTGGCCATCAATTCCCTTACTCCTGACAACGTGGTCACGCTGTCGCGAGATCCCAATCTGGTAGTCGAGCGCGCTCCCGGGACGCGGCTGGCGTATATGGGATTCAACCTGCGCGATCCGATCCTGAAGAATGCGCGCGTCCGACAGGCGATTGCTTATGCGCTCGACCGGAGGCCCATGATCGAATATTTATGGCGGGGACAGGCGCAACCGGCACGAAGCGTGTTGCCCGGCCAGAGTTGGGCCTACGACGGAGACGTGCCTGCCTACGAGCACGACATCGACAAGGCAAACCAGTTGCTCGACGCAGCAGGCTATCCCGCAATCAGCGGAGTCCGATTCCACATCACGATGAAGACGTCGACGGATGAGAACACCCGTCTGATGGTGGCCGTTATGCAACAACAGCTGCGGCAGGTGGGAATTGTGCTCGACATTCGCAGTTTTGAGTTCGCCACGTTCTTTTCCGATGTACAGCACGGAGCGTTTCAGATGTATTCGCTGCGCTGGATTGGAGGTAATGAAGATCCCGATATTTTCGAGTATGCATTTCACTCGGCGAAATTCCCGCCCAACGGCGCCAACCGCGGTTATTATTCGAACCCCAAGATCGACACGCTCATCGACCAGGCGCGGCGCGAGATCGATCCCAAGGTCCGCAAGCCGCTCTATGCCGAAGTGCAGCGGATTCTGGCCGACGATCTGCCTTACATCGACTTGTGGTACTTCGACAATGTTCTGGTCCATACGCGGCGGGTCAGAAACCTGAAACTGAACCCTGCCGGAAACTATGATTTCTTACGAACCGCGGAACTGGCGTCCCCAAACTGAACCAGCGATCTTCTGCCTGAACATTTTCTCGTGATGCGAAGCTGCGATGAGCGCATAATCTGGAGTACAGATGATCTCCGCGGAGGAGCCCCGTGGAATGCGGCGCAGCCAAACCGATTTGTTCTCTGGTGATCGGCATCTGTTTGCTTGGTGCCCTCTCGTCTGCTGGTCAGCAGGCTCCCGACATTCCTGCGGTTCCCTCCCAATTCAAGCTTGATATGGAAACCGCGGCGCGACTGCGGCCTCAACTCATGTCGCAGAGCGTTGCGGCTACGGGCCGTTATGCCACGGGACGTCTTGTTTTCGATCGACTGATCGCGCAGGTTCTTGATCCCTCCCGCGGCAAGTTCGCGTGGCAGTTGCGAATCGTCGACGACAACCAACTGAACGCTTATTCCTCGCCCGATGGCGTGGTCTATGTGGAGAGTGGCCTGGCGCGGTTGGCGGGTGCGAGCAGCGGTCTCTGGGCCGCAATTTTGTCGCACGAGATCGCGCATATCGTGCGGCGTGATTGGGCCCGGCGCTATCTGTACCAGAAGTATTTGGAGCATGGCGGCGGGGCAGGCATTGCATTGGGAGATCCCAGTCTGCCTTCGGCGGATTGGCAGAATTCGGAGAAGGCGAGTGCGGATATGAGCCGCTTCAGCCGCCAGATGGAATTGGAGGCCGATCGGGAAGGCCTGATGATGATGGCGCGCGCAGGCTACCATCCCGACTTTGTTCCCGCACTCCACCATTTGTTACATGCACATGGAGTGGGCACGAACCGCGCCTCGATTTATGCCATGCATCCCTGCTGGGAAGAGCGCGACCACGACCTGAATCATGCGTATGTCGCGGCGAGCATCGAGTTCGCTGGGCGCTGGCCCGAGTGGTACGCCTCGCCCGGAGGTAACCCACCTGTGGTTGTGTTTGCTCAAGAGCCCACGGTTCGGAAGACTGCGGGGAAAGATTGGCAGATCCAGGTACCCATGCGGTGTCAGAACCTGGCCGGCGCGGTGGAAGTTGTTCTCAGTTCCGAGTCGCTACACGGTTCAGAGGCGCACGAGCAATTTTCAGATCCGCGAGCATCCGAGAGCGAAACGAGGCAACTCACCGGTTGCACTTCGCCGAAAACCACGATCACGTTCACGCTCCCGGGGACTTCCGTCCGTCCTAAGACGGGTGCGCAGTGGACCGATGTGTATGTGCTCGACGCGTGGGGATCGGTGCTTGCGCGCGCCGATCTTCCCAAACTTCCGCACTGACGCGCTCCTCTTCGTCCTGCACAGCAACGAACGTGTACCCAGCCCGTGTTACCATCGAAATTCAGCTCAATCCACATGCGAATTCTCTTTATCGGCGACATTTTCGGGCGGCCGGGGCGAAATATCGTCAAAGAACGGCTGCCGGGAATCGTCCGCGATCTCGCCATCGATCTCATCATCGCCAACGGGGAAAATTCGGCGGCGGGCTTTGGAATCACTCCCGCTCTGGCCGAGGAACTCTTCGAACTGAATATTGATGTGATCACGACCGGGAAATCACGTCTGGGACAAGCGCGAGATCGTCGATTATTTTCAGATGGTTGAAGGAAATGGACACGGCCCAGCACGGCGTGTGCTTCGTCCCGCGAACTATCCCGCGGACATGCCTGGTTCTGGTGTGTATGAGGGGCTCAAGGGCAAGGTTCCATACGCCGTCATCAACCTGCAGGGGCGGGTGTTCATGGCTTCGAACGACGACCCTTTCCGCACCGCGGACCGGCTCCTGGAAAAGATTCAGGCCAAGGTGATCCTGGTGGATATTCACGCCGAAGCGACGTCGGAGAAAATCTCCCTGGGATGGTACCTGGATGGCCGGGTCACCGCGGTTGTTGGCACCCACACACACGTGCCGACCGCGGACGAACGGGTTCTGCCCAAGGGAACCGCTTATGTTACGGATGTTGGCATGACCGGACCCTATGACGGAGTTATCGGCGTGAAGAAGGAACTGGTCGTGGGAAAGTTCCTGAACGGAATGCCAGTACGTTTCGAGCCCGCGACGGGTGATGCACGGTTATGCGCTGTGGTGATCGATTGTGACGGCCAAACTGGGAAGGCCCATTCCATCGAGCGGCTGATGCTCTCCTAGCGATTGCCCGGCAACGTTTGTGCAAATAGCCTGCAAGCGCGGGTCCGACCCTCGTTCCTTCTAAGTCGTCCAGGCGGTTGAAACCAAAGGTACGAGGCCCTCTTGGCCCGTGCCCTTCCCGAAGAAAGCAAGCTAGAATCACTGTATGCGGATGCGGTTCAGTATCGCAGTCGGAGTGGTGGCGGTTGCGCTGACCGTGCCCGCCTTTGCCACTGATGACGCGTCCGCCCCTCCCATTTCGTGTGGAAGCGGAATTCCGGGCGGCATTAACTGCTTCGTCTCGAAGACAGAATTGAAAGATGCCCGGAATGCCTTCAAAGCCGGAGTCAAGCTTCGCGATCAGCAACGGCTCGAGGAGGCATTGAGTCGGTTCGATGAAGCTTCCCGGCTCGCGCCGCAGAATATGCAATTCCTTACTGCGCGCGAAGTCGTCAAGTCGCAACTCGTCTATAACCACATCGAACATGGAAATCTTCTGATGTTGCAAAATGAGCGGGGCCGGGCTGCCGCGGAATTTCGGGCTGCCCTCGATCTCGATATGGACAACCAGTTCGCGCGGGAACGACTGGCGGACGCCATCCGTGAAATAGCGCCGGCAATGCCACGAGCATGGCCTGTGAGAGTTGCGGATTCTGTAGAGATTCACGTCGAACCGAAGGGAGGAAGTGCAACCTTCCACTACAGCGGCGACGTTCGCGGGCTGTTTAGCGAGCTCTCCGCGGCATTCGGGGTAACGCCGCAGTTTGACGATTCGGTGCAAGCACGGCAAGTACGATTCAACGTAGACGAGGTCGACTTTTATACTGCCCTGAAATTGGCGTGCATGGTCAGCAAAACGATGTGGGCCGCTCTCGATACACATCAGGTGCTGATCGCCGCCGACAATCCAGAGAATCACAAACAGTTCGATCGCATGTCGCTGCGAACTTTCGCTTTACCTCCGCACTCCACGCCACAGGAGGGGACCGATCTTGTGGGCGCGATGCGCACGATATTTGACTTGAAGTTGATGAGCCTGGGACAAAGCGCCGACCAGATCGAAGTGCGGGGGCCCCAGGCTGCGCTCGAAGCGGCCTCCAGACTGATGGAACAACTCGGCAACCAGCGCCCACAGGTAATGCTCGACGTGCGCGTATACCAGATCGACCATCAGCTCACACGCAATATTGGCGTTCACATTCCCAATACGTTCAACATGTACAACATTCCGGCGGTGGCCCTGGCAGGATTGGGTGGGCAGAGTATTACCGATCTCATCAACCAGTTAATTTCATCGGGAGGCATCAATCAGGTGGGCAGTTCGGCGCTTTCTGGACTCCTGGCGCAACTCGGAGGCCAGCAGAACTCCATTTTCAGCCAGCCTCTGGCGACATTTGGTGGCGGCCTCACGTTTATGGGAGTGAGTCTCGACCAGCTTTCAGCCGCCTTATCGCTCAACGAATCATGGGTCCGCAGCCTGGAGAACATGACTTTGCGCGCCGCCCAGGGCAATGACGCGACGTTTCACCTGGGATCGAAATATCCGATCCTGAATGCAAGCTATGCGCCCATCTACAACTCATCGGCGATTTCTGCCGTGCTCGGAAATCAGAGTTATGTTCCGCCGTTTCCTTCGGTCAGCTACGAGGATCTGGGCTTAAACGTGAAGGCAAAACCCACGGTTCACGCCGATGGCTCGGTAAGTCTCCAACTCGAACTGCAAGTGCGCTCTCTTACCGGACAATCGAACAATGGCGTGCCGGTTATCTCCAACCGCGAATACAAAGGGAGCATCACACTGCAGGATGGCGAACCAGCGGTTGTGGCAGGCGAAGTTTCGCAGACCGACACCATCTCCATGAGCGGTATTCCAGGGTTGGGAGCATTACCGATCGTGAATCAGGCGATGGTGACCAACACCAAACAGTCGGATAACGACGAACTCATGATCATCATCACCCCGCACGTGTTGTCGAACTTCGACCGGGCAACGCCAGAGATTTGGATGAGCGAGAAATAGGAGTGGGGTCCCGGCTCCCGGCCGGGATCCCCTGCGCTGCCGCATCCCATACTTATTAATCCGGAAGCAAAGAAGGGAAAGCGAAGGTCCGGCTACGTCCTACTTTGCTTGCTTCGCCGCGAATTCCACCAAGCTCTTGTAGATATCCGCCATGCGAGGATCGAGGGTGCCGACCTTGCGCCCATTGATGAAAAGCGTCGGCGTACCGGTCACGTCAACCGCTTTCCCCAAAGCGATCGACGCGTCGATGTGAGCTTTGGTCTCAGGCTTGACGGCGCATGCGGCAATTTCAGCGCCTTTGACGCCTGCGCCCTCGGCGAGCGCGGTCAGCTTTTCGTCCGCGTTCTCGGCGGTGATGTCGGACTGGGTCTCGTACGTCTTTGAAACGAACTTCCAAAAGGCATCGTTCGAAGCCCGGCCTACACAGTCGGCGTAGGCTGCGCCCTTGGCGGCCCAGTTATGCATCTCGAGGGGAAAATTCTGGAAGACGAAGCGGGCGGTAGGCTCTGCGGCTACAAGCGCTTCAATGGTCGGCTGCGCCGCCTTGCAGGCGGGACATTGGAGATCGCCAAACTCAACGATCGTAACCGGGGCGGCCTTGGGCCCTCGTGTAGGACCCGTGACTCCTTTATCCAACTTCTGGTTTGCCGAATCGAAGGGATGCGCGCCGAACGGAATAATCTCTCCGACGACAGCGTGCTGGCCGTCCTGCGAAACATAGAACTTGCTCAGCTGCTGACCTTGCGGGCTGGCGAGCACAACGTTGACTTCGGCCAACTCTGGGATCGCGGAGGGCTTGATGCTGGAGATCTTCCAGGTCAGATCCGTCTGATAGCCAAATTGCTGGTGAAGAAAGGAGTCGACGGTAGCCTCCGAGGGAAGATCCGCCGAAGCGTGCGTGCCCAGCTTTGCCGCCGGCTTGGCGGGAGCTGGTGCCGGAGTTGTGGTCTGGGCTGTGGCAAAACTGACGGCCAATAGAGTAAGGCAGATAAAGTTGAGTAGACGGCGCATGGTTCCTTTCGAGTTTAGATCGTGGGGCTTTCGCAGATTGATCTTTATAGAGTGAACTATCAGGATACTGGAAAAAACTATTTCAAGCCTCTGACTTGGCGGCGATTGGAAATCGGCGTCCGTAGCCGAAGGCTTTGGGAGAAATCTTCAGCCCGGGTGCTGCTTGTTGGCGCTTATATTCGGCGCGATCCACCATTCGGATGACACGCTTCACGGTCTCAATGTCGAAACCGCGATCAGCCGCGATCTGTTCGGCTGGATGGGAATCCTCGACGTAGTCTTCGAGCACCGCGTCCAGAATCTCATAAGGAGGCAGTGAGTCGCTGTCCTTCTGATCAGGACGCAATTCCGCCGAGGGTGGTTTTTCGAGAGTAGCCTGGGGTATTACGGGACGGCGCGAATTTACGTATTCGCTCAGACGATAGACGAGGGTTTTGGGCACGTCGGAGATGACCGCCAAGCCACCGACCATATCTCCATAGAGCGTGCAGTAACCCACGCCCAGTTCGCTCTTGTTGCCGGTGGAGAGCACGATTGCGCCAAACTTATTGGAGAGCGCCATCAGCAGCGTTCCCCGGGCGCGGGATTGAATATTCTCCTCGGTCACGTCTTCTTTCTGTCCGGCGAAAACATCGTGTAGCGTTTTCCGGTATGCCTCATAGGCAGGGTTGATCGAAAGCAATTCGAAACGGATGCCAAGATTCTTAGCAAGAGAGCGCGCATCGTCAATGGAGCCTTGCGAGGAATAAGGTCCGGGCATTCCGACGCCGAAGACATTTTCCGCGCCGACCGCATCCGCGGCAATGACGGCGGTAAGGGCGGAATCAATGCCGCCACTCAGGCCGATGATCGCTCTCCGAAACCCACATTTGTGCATGTAGTCGCGCGTGCCCAGAACGAGTGCGGAATACACGCTGGCTTCGTCTCCGGCAATCTGCTCGTGCATTTCGCCCGATAGATCACTCGAGTCGAAGTAGACGAGGTCTTCCTCGAACGAGCGCCCTTGCGCAACAACTTGGCCCTCCCGATTGAGTACGAGGCTGGAGCCATCGAATACGAGGCTGTCGTTGCCGCCCACCTGGTTCACCAAAACGACCGGTACTTTGTGCTGGCGGGCGATGCTGGCCAGCATGTCGCGGCGAAGTTCGCGTTTGCCGATCCAGAACGGAGACGCGGAAA
The DNA here is from genome assembly GCA_963844525.1 of uncultured Acidobacteriaceae bacterium. Taxonomy (GTDB): domain Bacteria; phylum Acidobacteriota; class Terriglobia; order Terriglobales; family Acidobacteriaceae; genus Sulfotelmatobacter. The sequence goes on from CAWJOM010000005.1 coordinate 701,505, forward strand.
TATTCAGCACGAAATTTCCGCCGGCCCGAATCAGAGATTCCACGGGATCGACGGTGTACAACTGCTTGCGCCAGAAATGCTTGTCATTCCACGCGTCTTCGCAGATGGTCAATGCCATGCGATTGCCACAGAAGGGAAACAAATCCTGACTCTTGGCGGGAGCAAAATTGCGCATCTCGTCGAAAACGTCATAGGTGGGCAGCAACATTTTCGACTGGACGAAGGCGACCTTGCCGTCCATCAGCAGCGCGGCGGAGTTCATGACCGCCTTGCCGGTATCGGAGTGAGCGGGGGTAACGAGGCCGCAGATTACGGCAATTCCTTTGGTTTCGGTGGCGATACGATCTACACTCTCGCGATTCCTTGCAACGAACGAGGAGCGTTCGACCAGGTCGCGCGGCGGATAGCCGCATACCGACAGTTCAGGGAACAGGATCATGCCTGCCCCTGAGGTTTGGGCACGCCGGGAAAAATCGATGATCTTCGAAGCGTTGCCGGAGAAATCTCCGACCGTGGGATTGATTTGGCCCAGCGCGATCTTCACTGTTCTAGTGTAAAGCCGCACGCTGGAGCGGCCAAGTAATCGCAGCGCACATCACTAGCTTCGCCGTTCATTCGCCTATACCAATGGGCAGTAAGCAGCTCGATACTACGAAATTAAACCGGCTAGAATCTGCAAAAAGGCGTAACATTATCGATTTGGTAACGCAATATTCGCACGAGGAAAAATAATGCCCCTGCAAGGTTCTTCCCTGCTAAATCGATTTTTCATTTTCGCCAGCATCATTCTGAGTTTCACTCTCTTCTCATCAGCGCAATCCGACACCAAGACTCATCCCTGGTCCAATTCCAGCCTTTCTCCTGACGAACGCGCTTCGATGGTGGTGAAGGAAATGACCATCGACGAGAAGATCAACATGCTGCACGGAACCGGCATGATGGGGCTCAGCCCCATGAGTCCGCTGGCGATCCATTCGAATGGCGGCGCTGGATACGTGCCCGGCATTCCACGCCTGGGGATTCCCGCGATTCAGATGTCGGACGCTGCCTACGGTGTGCGGAGCAGCGGCGAAAACGGCCGCTACTCGACCGCACTGCCATCGGACGTGGCCGGAGCGGCGAGTTGGGATCTTGATGCTGCCTACGAATATGGTGCGCTGATTGGTCGAGAGTTGCGCGCGCAGGGCTTCAACATGACTCTCGGCGGAGGCATTAATCTCACCCGCGAGCCGCGCAATGGCCGCACGTTCGAGTATTTGGGCGAAGACCCCGTTCTTGCCGGCAAGATGGTGGGATCGGTCATGAAGGGTCTGCAGGCGCAACACGTGCTGGGCGACATCAAACACTATGCGCTGAACGATCAGGAGAGCGGCCGCAACGCTGTCAATATAACCATCGATAAGCGTGCGGCCCGCGAAAGCGATCTGCTGGCGTTTGAAATTGGTCTGCAGGAGTCCGATGCGGCGGCGGTGATGTGCTCCTACAACCGGCTCGACGGCGTTTACGCATGTGAGAACAAGTATCTTCTGACCGATGTTCTGAAGAAAGATTGGAACTTCAAGGGATTCGTGCTTTCGGACTGGGGCGGCACGCATAGCATAGAAAAGGCGTCGGCGGCTGGCCTCGATCATGAGGAGCCCGGCTGGATTTTTTACGGCGACGATTTTAAGAAGGCGGTCGAGTCGGGCAAAGTCCCGGCGACGGAACTCGATGACCATGTGCATCGCATTCTGCGAGCGATGTTCGCCACGGGAGTCATTGACGATCCCGGGCAAAAGAGCGTGGTCGACGTGGTTGGCGGCTTTGAAGTTGCGCAGAAGATTGCGGAACAGAGCACGGTGCTGCTGAAGAACGCGAATGCGCAGCTTCCGCTCGATGCCTCGAAGGTCCAAAGCATCGCCGTGATTGGCCCACACGCGGATGTGGGGATGATTTCGGGCGGTGGCTCGGCGCAGGTTGATCCTCCGGGGGGAAATGCGATCATGCCTCCGGGCAAAGGCCAGACGCACTGGCTGGAGAAGATCTGGTTCCCAACTTCCCCGCTAAAGGCAATTCGGGCGAAAGTCCCCGGAGCAAAGGTCCAGTTTGATTCAGGCGCGGATCCTGCTGCGGCCGCGGCCTTGGCCAAGTCTGCCGACGTGGCCATCGTGTTCGCTTACCAGTGGGAGAGCGAAGGAATGGACCTCGACAGCCTGTCTCTTCCCGAGAATCAGGACGAACTGATCGCAAAAGTTGCGGCAGCGAATCCGCATACGATTGTTGTTATCGAAAGCGGCACCGCGGTGACCATGCCCTGGGTCGATCAGGTCAGCGCAATTCTGGAAGCCTGGTATGCGGGGAGCCGCGGCGCCGATGCTGTGGCGAACGTCATTTTTGGAGATGTGAATCCCAGCGCCAAGCTGCCGATGACCTTTCCCAAGAGCGAAGCCGACTTGCCGCATCCAACGCTGGTCAAACCGCCAAAGGTCACCGTCGATGCGGACCGGGAGGGCTGGAAGCGGATCGCAGAGGGTTTGCCGGCATTTCCGGTCAACTACAACGAAGGCGTGAAGGTCGGTTACAAGTGGTACGACGCGGAGAACAAGCCGGTTCTGTTCCCATTCGGATATGGCCTCTCCTATACGACTTACTCGTACTCGAATCTGAAGGTGACGCCAGGAGAGAAGCCACGCGTGACATTCACGGTCACGAACACTGGAAACCGTGCCGGGGCGGAGGTCGCGCAAGTGTACGCTTCCCTTCCAGCGGCGGCGGCGGAACCTCCGAAACGGCTGGTGGGCTTTAGCAAAGTAAAACTCAACGCCGGCGAAAGCAAGGAAGTCACGATTGAGGTGGACCTGAAATATCTGTCCATCTTCAACGTGGAGCACAACGGCTGGCAGTTGCTTCCGGGGGACTATGGCTTCATGGTGGGCGGATCGTCGCAGAGCCTGCCGCTGAAGCAGTCGGTCAGCCTCAAGTAATGAGAACTGGCGGCGGGCAAGAGTTCTACCGAATCTCTCTTGCCGCCGCCAGCACCTCTGGAACCACGCTGTCGATGTCAGCGTCTTTCGTGCGATGGTTCACGATGCACGCTCGTAAACTGAACTTGCCTCGCGGCGACGCATTCGATAGATAGACACGCCCACGGGCGACGATGCGTTTTAACAGTTCCAGGTTGAAGCGATCCAACTCGTCTTCTGTATGCGTCTGGCCGTCCGTTCCGCGATAACGAAAACACACCGCGCTAAGTTCGACTGGCGCTAGCAATTCCAACTTAGGTTCTTGCTCAATCGCCTTGGCCATGCGGCGAGCCTGGGCCAGATCCTTGGCAATCGATTGCCGGAACGCGGCGACTCCGTGATAGCGCAAAGACAGCCACAGCTTCAAAGCCCGGAATCTCCGCGACAATTCCATCGATTCCTCGAAGAACACGAATCCTTCGATCGGATCGGCGCTGAGGGAGCGCGCGTAATCGCCGCTGTGCGAGAACGCACGTTGAGCCGCCTCCGATGAGCGATAGAGCAAGCAGCCGCAGTCAAGCGGCTGATAGAGCCACTTATGCGGATCCAACGAGATAGAGTCGGCGAGTTCCATTCCGACGAATTTTCCGCGGTCGGCCATCGCTGCGAGAGCACCGTAGGCGCCATCAATGTGAAACCACGCGCCGTGACGGCGGGCGATCGCTGCAATTTGCGGAAAGGGATCGATGGCCCCAGTGCTCACCGTACCAGCGGAGGCCACTACGGCGATTGCTGTCTTGCCTTCCGATTTGTCGTGAAGGATGCGAGCTTCAAGTTCCTCAGGAATCATGCGGAAGGATTCATCCGTCGCAATGAGGCGCAGGTTGTCTCGTCCAATTCCCAGCAGGGCGATGCTTTTGGGAATGGACATGTGAATTTCGCTGGAAGCATAGACCACTCCTCCGGCGGCGATTCCTTTTTCATTGGCGGCCGCCTTCGACTCTCGCGCCAAGGCCAAGCCCATCAGGTTTGCGGAAGAGCCTCCGCCCGTCAGGTGACCGCGAAAGCCGGGACAGGCGATCGCCTGCGCCAGCCAGTCCACGACCGTCTGCTCGATCATCACAGCCGCCGGTCCGGAGCGCCAGGCGGTCACATTCTGATTGAGCACGCTCGCGAGTAAATCTGCCACGGCGCCGACTGGCTCTCCTGAACCTAATACATAGCCAAAGAAGCGGCCATTCTGAACTCGAGACAGGCGCAACACGTCGGGCAACGCGTTCAGAACCGCTTCGCCAATCCCCTCTTCGGGCATGGCCGTGCGGAATAAGCGAAGAGTCTCATCTCCGTTGGTTGCGGGCGAGATGACTTGGGCGTCGATGCTCTCAAGATATTCCGTAGCGATTTGTGTGACACGCCCCGCTAGGAGGCGGAACTCGTCGGAGGAGATTTCGATGGGATTCATACGGGCTCAGTCGCCGCCCGCCGGAAACACAGTGTGTCGGGGCGCGGGCATCGGCGCAGCGCCCATCTGATCCTGCCAGAGCACCCGGTTCAGGCGCGCCGCGCCGGCCGCATCCGGGCGCGAGAAATCCATTTTCTCCGAAACCTTTGCACCCGGCGCCTCGCGCTTGTTGGTTTCATAGATCAAGCCATTCTTCAAGTTGCGATAGTCTGCCTTGTACGGCGGTTGATCGCCTGGGCCCGCGAAGAGGCGCCCCATCACCGGCGCATAAGCGTCGTTCTGATTCATGGGCGGTAGCCCGAGCAGCGTTTCCATGGTGTGAATCACGTTCACGGTGGTATAGAAGCGATGCTCTACATTGGGTTGAGCAGCCGAGCCGGGCGAGTATTTGCTGATCACGAACGCTGTGGAACGATGCGCGTCGACGTGATCTGCCCCGTCTTGGGCGTCGTCTTCGAGCACAAAGATTGCGGTATCGTCCCAATACGCGCTGTGCGAAACCGCTTCGACCACACGGCCAAGTGCCAGGTCATTATCGGCGACGGACGCTGCCGGCCGCGGAAAATTGGGGCGCGTGCCGCCAGTATGGTCGTCTGGAAGATACAACAGCACGAATGACGGCAACTCTAGTTCCGGACCCTCGTGTGCGTCGCGGGCGCGAACGTACGCGCCAAATTCATTCAGAAACTCGTCGGCGCGGAGTTGGTCGGGGTAATCAGTATTGAAATCGGGATAGAGCGGATCGAAGTGCTCGCGCAAAACCGCCTTCGTCGGCGTGACCCCGCTAAACAATGGAACGGCCCAAGGGTAGGAACTGGGTCCGGCGTGGGGATCTCCGACGTTGGGCGCGAGCGGGGAGCCTTGTTGCACAACGGTCCTCGGACAGCGCGTTTGCTGCCCTGAGGGAGTTCCCTGCTTCGGACTGGCCGCTTTCACCTCCTCGTTGCACCACTCCGCGTTCACAAATTCTCCGTAGTCACGAAAGCTAAGGTGGTTGCGCGCGAGATTGTCCCACAGAAAACCAGTCGAAGGATCGTCGATGTCGGGTTGATTGTGTTCCAGCGGATATTCGTCCGCGACCTGTCCCTGGAAATCGTAGGTACGCTCCTTGCCGCGATAGGCAATCTGCCAGGTCTTTTCGTTGTAATCGGAGGTAATTGCCGCGGTCGACCAGAGATGGCCGTCGCCGGAGACTTCGCCGCTGTCGTAGAAGTTGTCGAGTACGCCGAATTGCAGCGCGAGCTTATGCTCGTTGGGCGTGATGTCCTCGCCGTACATGGTGAGCGAAGGATCGCCGTCGCCGACCTTTAGATCGCCGAGGATTTGATCGTAGGTGCGGTTTTCCTTGATGACGTAGATCACGTGCTTGATGGGATTCTGGCCACTGGTGAAGGGAATCGTTCCGGGATCGCTGTGCAGCAGGTTGTCTCGTTCTACCATTTGCGTCAGCTGCGGAAGTTTCTCGAGGGTCGCGGGAATATTCAGTCGGGCGATTGAACCCCTCAGCAGCGTTGGAATGTAGGGATGATCGTGGTTCTTTTTCTCGTAGGCAGTCTTGCCCATCTCTTTGTTAGGCCGCGAGCTTTCGCCTTTGGCCGTGGCGATGATGAGGTCGTCACGGTGAACGGCGAGCGCGCTGGGGTACCAGTCGGTGGGGATGAGACCGATTGCTGGCTGCGAAAGCTCTGCGTCGGAGATGCCTGGTTGCGAGGTGTCGAACACCGCAACAGCATCGAGCGATGAATCCGCGACGAACAACTGCTTCCCGTCCGATGGCTGCGCCAATGCGGTGGGATAGCTTCCGGCAACTTTCTGCGCTGGCGCGTTGGTGGCAAAGTGGCGGGTAACGGTTCCCGATGCTACGGAAACCGCGGAAACCTCATCCACATTGGAAAGGGCAACGAATAACGTCGATTCGTCGGGACTCAGGAGCATCGCGGTCGGATGTGAACCCGGCGCCAGCGGATCGTCCGGCTGTTTCAGCTTGATCCAGCGGGCCACTTTGCCGCTCGTCAGATCCAGTTCCGCGACTTGCGAGGCATTCCACAAGCTGCACCAGGCGCGTCCGCCATCGCGCGTGGCCACGCACGTGTAGGGAAACGAAGACGGCACCAGATCGCTTGTGCTGAGATCGAAACTCTGCAGAATTTTTCCAGTCGCGAGTTCGAGCAGGATCACATTATCCGAGAGATTGTTCGCGATCAGGAGCTTGTCACGGCCGCCTGCCACAATCAGAGCCAGCCCGGCGGGATACGGAATCGCCGTGTGAGCCGGCGCGGTCAAACCAACTGCAAGTTTCTTTCCGGCGGCGAGAGGCTGCAAAGCGATGTGGATGAAGCGCTCAGGCGTAACTTTACCTTCCAAGAAGCGGTAGACCGCAATACCGTTTCCGGTGTTCCCCGGCTTTGCTCCTGTGGGATCGGTCAACGATCCGACGGAGGCGTACAGGTGCTGGCCATCGGAACTGAACGCCAAGCCTATGAAGTAGCTCTGCTGTGATTCGTCGCTCAGCCGCGCGTCAGGATACTCGACGATCTGATTGTTCTTCAGATTCAGCACGGAGATCGACTGGTGGGCAAGCGTTTCTTGCGTCCCGTACCCGTCGTTCAGCAAGGCGGCGTAGCGTCCGGCTGGACTCAACGCGATGGTTGCCGGAAAGCTGTTGGTGCTGCCAATGCGACCGGGAGAAGGCACCGTAAGCATCTTGCTGCTAGGGAGCATGATGGGAAGACGATCGGCGGATGGCGATTGGGCGAAAGCGGCCGCGACACACAGCAACAGAGCGATAAAAAAACCGCAAAGAGAACGGATCAAGGCGCCTCCGGAGAAATGCTGAAAATCAGAAATGCAAAGAGGGATGAGCGTAATCCAATCGGACGTAGATGGTCAAAGGCCGGGAACCGTTCGCTAGCAATGGACAGCCGAGGCGGCTGTCTCCACATCGTAGTTTTGTCTCGTTACAGGCCCGAGGCTCTGGTCGGTAGCTGTTCTGTTTCTGGGCCTTCGGAATCGTCCGGATGCACGTTGTGACGCACATCGGCGCCCTGCACCCAGAAGATGACGTCCTCGGCAATGTTGGTGGCATGATCGGCCACCCTCTCCAGATTGCGAGCTACGAGCAGGGCATCAAGCGCCTGGCGCACGATCTCGGGGCGGTCGTTCATGGCCTTGACCAGTTGGATGAAGGCATCATCGCGCATGCGGTCAATGACGCTATCCATTTCGAGCACGGCCTGCGCCAATTCGGCTTTGCCTTCAATGAATGATTCCAACGCCCGGCGCACCATGGCGCTGACGGCGGAGCCCATGCGTGCGATATCGACCGGCAAATCGGCGGCGGGAAGCTCCACCATGTCCATGACGCGCTCGGCGATGTTCACCGCCTGATCGCCGACACGCTCGAGATCGGAATTGATCTTGGTGACGGCGAGAATGAAACGCAGGTCGACTGCCATGGGCTGCTGCATGGCAAGCAGGTCGAATGCCGCTTCATCGATTTCGCGTTCGGCCGTGTTAATGAGGCTCTCGCCTTCCAGCACCATCTGGCAACGAGTCAGGTCGCGCTCGACATAGGCCTGGCGAGCGCGATCCACCGCCTGCTCCGCCAGTCCGCCCATGCGAAGCAAGCGTTGCCGCAGATCGTCAAGCCCTTGCTGAAAACGGGTACGCATCTCTCCTAGCCTTCCTTATCCGAATCTGCCGTTTCTAAGTCTGTTTCAACCGAATCTGCCAGTAATGTAGTCTTCCGTCTTTTTGTCCGACGGCTTGGTGAAAATCTTTTCGGTCTTGTCGAACTCAATCAATTTGCCCAACAGGAAAAAGCCCGTGAACTCCGCCACGCGGGCTGCCTGCTGCATATTGTGAGTCACAATTACGATGGTATACCGCTCCTTAAGCTGGAAGATCAACTCTTCAATTTTTCCAGTGGAGATGGGATCGAGAGCGGAACAGGGCTCGTCCATCAGCAGAACCTCAGGCTCGACGGCGAGGGCGCGGGCAATGCACAGGCGCTGCTGCTGGCCGCCAGACAAGCTGGCACCCGATTTCTTGTGTACTTGATCCTTCACTTCGGTCCACAACGCAGCCGAATCGAGCGAACGCTCCACCACTTCGTCGAGCTTGCGGCGGTCGCGGAATCCGTTCAACTTCAGGCCCGAGGCGACGTTGTCGTAGATTGACATCGTGGGAAACGGGTTCGCCTTCTGAAAAACCATGCCGACGCGGCGGCGGAGTTGCGTCGCCGAGGTTCCGTTGTACGCGTCGATTTCTCCGATACGGACGCGGCCTTCGACGCGCGCTTCCGGAATGGTCTCGTGCATGCGATTGATGCAGCGGATAAACGTCGATTTGCCGCATCCGGACGGACCAATCAGCGCGGTGGCGTGGTTGGCCGCCACCTTCAGATTGATGTCGTACAGCGCCTGACCTTTGCCGTACCAGGCATTCAGGCTCTCGACTTGGATTCCTACGCCCATAGTTATGCGGCTCCGAACGTTCCGCGGCGAACGGCATAACGCACGGCCGCGACCGAGCTAATGATAAGGACAATTAACACAAACGATCCCGCCCATGCCTGGCGGTGCCAATCGTCGTAAGGAGAATTGGCGTACGTATAGATCTGCAGCGGCAAGGCGGCCGTAGGCTGATCGTAGCGGACGTTCCAGAATGTGTTGCCTAGCGTCGTAAACAGCAGTGGCGCGGTTTCACCCGCTACCCGGGCGAAAGCCAGCATCACGCCCGTAATCACACCCGAAGTCGCGGTACGGAGAGTGATCGAAAGCGTTGTCCGCCAGGCCGGAACACCGAGTCCATAAGCTGCTTCGCGCAGCGCTTGCGGCACCAGCAACAGCATCTCTTCCGTCGTCCGAGTAATGGTGGGAACCATCATGATCGCTAACGCCACTCCGCCCGCCAGCGCTGAAAAACCATGCCCGCGGACCAAAATCGCCCATGCAACGATGCCAATCACGATCGAAGGTACTCCGTTCAGCACATCCGCGGTAAAACGAATTGCCGTGCCGAGGCGATTCCGTCCAAACTCGGCCAAATAGATGCCGGCGCCGATTCCGAAGGGAACACCAATAATGCTGGCGATTCCGAGGATCAACACCGAGCCGATGATCGCATTGGCCATACCGCCGCCCGCCTCTCCCACCGGCTTGGGAGTTTGAGTGAGGAAGGCCCAGTTGATGGAACCCACGCCGCGATAGACCAGATAGCTGAAAATGGCAACCAGCGGGGCCAGGACGAGCAGGACCGTTAGGACCGCAATGCCGGTCATCAAGTGATCGGTAATGCGGCGTCGCCAACTGATCGGTGATACTCCCTGTTGTTGAACAGAAAGATTCCCAGAGGTCTCAGGCATGGCCCCTCGCAGGCTGGCCCCGGGTTACGGTCCAGACCAGAAACTGTGCCAGGGCGTTCACGATGATCGTGACCACGAAGAGCGCCAGACCAATTTCCACCAGGGCCGAAAGGTAGACATCCCCGGTTGCCTCGCTGAATTCGTTGGCGAGCACGCTGGCCATGGTGTAGCCGGGGGCAAACAAAGACTTCGCGATCTCGGGCCGATTGCCGATTACCATGGTGACCGCCATCGTCTCGCCCAAGGCGCGCCCCAACCCGAGAATGATGCCACCGACGATTCCTGCCCGGGCATTCCGCAGCACACCCACGCGGATCATCTCCCAGCGCGTCGCCCCCAGCGCGAGAACACCTTCACGTTGATGCTGGGGCACGACCATCAGGACTTCACGTGTAATCGACGAAATGATGGGGATGATCATGATGGCCAGGATGATTCCAGCGGCAAGCATGCCGATTCCGTAAGGCGGGCCTTCAAAGAGGCCAGTCCAACCAAGGGTCTTCGCCAGGAAAGGCTGGACGTATCCGCTCAGGAGCGGCACCAGGATGAACATCGCCCAGAGCCCATAAATCACGCTGGGAATGGCAGCGAGCAGTTCGACGAAGAATGAGAGCGGCCCGCGCAGTGGTTTGGGGCACATTTCGGTCGTGAAGACGGCCACGCCGACCGCGAGTGGAACCGCGATGATCAGAGCCAGCAGTGACGAAAGCAGCGTGCCATAAATGAACGGAAGGGCGCCGAATTGCTCGCTTACCGGATTCCAATCGCTGCCGCTGAAGAATCTAAATCCAAACGCATGCCAGGAGAGTCCTGAACCGGAAAGCAACTCGGAAACAATGAGCACCAGGACTGCTAAAACTGCTAGTCCACAAATCGTCATGCCTGTTTTAAAAATACGGTCGGGCAGCTCGCCGCCTGAGGCCTGCAGCAAGGGGGATGCCGGGTGCGCGGATGCCGATGTAACTGTCGCTTTTTCAACGGGTTGCGGTCCTGGCATATCAGGCCGTGGTAAAGCGGGGTTGGCCATTCCCCCTCAACGTAGCAGAGGTGTGTTACAAAGGTGTTAAAATTACGAAAGGTTTTTCCGCTGTGGCGGCTTCACGATTGTCAGTACTAAATTCTTGAGTTTTCTTTTACTGGCGCGATCAAGCTTTTTTGCAAAAAACGCGCTGGTGATCCTCTCGCGCTGCCGGAAATTCATCTTAAATTATGCCGATCGCACATGAGCGCTGTCAGTTGGCCTTTCAAAAGACCGGAAGGGCTCTGCTGAAACTTTCTTCCAGGCAGGATGCGGAGAGCGTGCATGCCTTCCGCACGGCGAGCCGGCGAGTGCAGACTCTCCTGGAAGAAGGCATTTTCGCTGGGCACCGCCATGAGAAAAAGCTTCTGAAGATGCTGGAACAAGTCCGCAAACGCGCGGGAAAAGTTCGCGATCTCGACGTACAGTTGACGGCGCTGCGCAGCCTGAAAGTTCCGCAACAACCTCGCCGCAAGACGCAATTGATGCAGGGCCTGATCGAGCTTCGAGTGAAACATGAGAAAAAACTGCGGAAGGCATTGGATAAAAAGACAATTCGCGAAATTGGTAAACGGCTGAAGCGTGCCTCCAAAGAGGCGAGGCCTGAGGCCGCCCACGATGCTCTGAAAATCGCTCGAGCGATGCTGGCAAAGGTCGCCCGTCCGGCTGGACCGATTACCGAGGACGTGCTGCGCCAGTATCGTACCGTCGTGAAGCGGGCGCGATATGCGGTTGAATTTGCGCCAAAATCGGCCGAGGCCACACACCTTGTCAGTGAACTCAAGCGATTGCAGGATGCCGTGGGCAACTGGACCGACTGGCTGACCCTAACGCGGACTGCGGCGAAACGACTTGGCGAGGTCAATCAATCGTCGCTGGTGGCTGTCCTCAGCAACGTTACCGCAGGAAAGTTTCGTCACGCGGTCGCTGTGCTCTCCGCCTCTTCCACGTTCACACCACAGAAACCTCTGCCCATGCCCCAGGATCTATCGCGCAGGCTTGGGGCGAAGGGCCCGGCGCTGCTGGGGCAAGTCGAGACGGCCGCTTAGCTTCTTCTCCGAGTTCTTCTCGGGCGAATCATTCGAAACCTCGGTGACGATCTTGACTTGTGCGTGTACACTGTGAGGCTTCCCCATGCCCACGTTTGCCGCAGTCGACATCGGCTCCAATTCCGTCCGTCTGAAGATTGCGCGCCTGCAAGCCGGGCGTTTGAGCGGACTCCACGAAGACCGCGAAGTCACGCGGCTCGGCGAAGGTGTTTTTGGAACCGGATTCCTTACGCCCGAGTCTATGGCTGAGACCGTAAAGGTTCTACGCCGCTTTCACCGTGCCACGCAGCAGATCGTCACCGACAGCGTTCGCGTGATCGCGACGAGCGCTCTGCGAGATGCCCGTAATTCCCAGGCGTTCCTCGAATGGGTGCGATCCGCTACTGGATGGCGGGTGGAAATCATCTCAGGCGTGGAAGAAGCGCGGCTGATTCACCTGGGTCTCGTTTCCAGCCCGCGCATCGACCGCGCTCCCACCCTCATGATGGATCTGGGGGGTGGAAGCTGCGAACTGACGATCACGCAGGGTGGACACATTCGAGATGCGGTGAGCCTGCCGCTGGGTGCGGTCCGTCTGACCAATGAATTCTTGCGTCACGACCCGGCTCGCAAGGGCGAACTGAAACGCCTGCGCGGATTTGTCACGCGCGAGATCAACCGTGTCTCCGACCGAATTACCGGCGCGAAGGTGAAGAACGTGATCGCGACTTCTGGTACGGCTGCTGCTCTCGCGGCTGTCGCCAGCCACCTGCGCCGGGGAGCGGGCCGTCAGCGCGCTGTCGTGTCGCGCGCGGAAATGACTCGAATCGCCAAACGTCTGGCGCGCCTACCGGTCGCAGAACGCCGCAAGATCGAGGGCATTGGCCCGCGGCGGGCGGAGATCGTTGTGGCTGGCGCCACGGTATATCACGAGTTGCTGGACCGGCTTCACCTCAGGGGCTTCCGCTACTCTCCGCTCGGCTTGCGCGATGGAATCCTCGCTCAAATGGCCGCAGACTACGATCGCAGCACTCGATCGGGCCGCCAGATCGAATCAGAACGGTGGGAGTCCATCGTGAAAGCGGTCGACCATTATCGCGTCGATCGCAAGCACGCCCTGCAGGTGCGCGACGCGGCCACCTTGCTGTTCACGGGCCTGCGGTCTCTGCACCGGTTACCACCCGAATATCGTGAATGGCTCTCGGCTGCAGCCATGCTCTACGAGGTGGGCGATTACGTGAACCGAAACGGACGACACCGCCATACCCACTACATCATTTCGAACTCTGAGATCCTGGGGTATACGCCGCAGCAGCGCCGGCTGATCGCGGCCATTGCGCGCTACCTGGGGAAATCGCGTCCGACTATGGAAGACGGCCCCATGAAAGTGATCGACGGCGCAGATCGCGACAACACGCAGAAAGCGATCCTTCTGTTGCGGCTGGCGCGTGCTTTGAATCTGGGTCGGAGTCGCGCCGTGGAGAAAGTGCGTATTCGGCTGCGGTCCGCGGAGGTGAAGCTGACGTTGGTTCCGCGACGGCGTATGGGAGTGGACCTGGAACTGTGGGCGATTGAAAAAGAGCGCGACTATTTCCGGGAAGTCTTCGGGCGCGAGCTTTCCACCGCCGTGTCGTAGAGGGTGCGCAGAACTTTCGGAGTAACGCACCATTGCAACGTGCCCGAGGTGCGGCGCATTTCAACTTTGGCGACCGCGCCCTTCTTCAGTTCGAGCGACGCTTCGCATCCGGAGTCGCTGATCACCGCTCCGAGGAACTGGCTCAGGTTGGGGTTGTGACCGACGACCATGATGGCTTCCTGGCGGGCATATTTTTCCAGAAGCTTGCGGAAATCGGCGAGTCCGGCCTCAGGGCGCAGACCCGCATCAAACTGCAATTTACCTTCATAACCCAACTCGTTGCCGACCAGAGAAGCAGTCTGTGTGCAGCGCTTCAGCGGGCTGGAAACGATGGCATCGACTTGCACATCCAGGGCAGCCAAGGCGCGTCCGATGTAGCCGCATTGCTCAATGCCCTCTTTGTCGAGCGCCCGCTTCTCGTCCCTCTTCGGATTGGCAACATGCTCGCCCGCGCTCGCGTGGCGTAGAAAATATAGGATCATCGAGCCTTATCGTTCCTTTCCCACTAACACTCTACGCTTTCGCGAAGGAACCGGGGAGGGCGGCGCGGCCGGAGCCTTTCCCTCCGCGACGGCAATCAGGAAATCCTGCGCGCTGAAGGCGGCAGTTCCGGTCGGAGGCCGCCGGTTCCGGGTGCCCTGCAGAGGCTGCCAGGCCCGGATGTAGGTCGCGTCTTTCAGGAGAACCCGGGCCTTGCGGTTGTCAGCCAGGTACGCGTCGAGAATTTCGCGTCGTACGCGTTCTCGCAGCATCTCGTCGCGCAGCGGCACCAGCACTTCGACGCGCTCGTAGAGGTTGCGCGGCATCCAATCGGCGCTGCCGATATAGATTTCTTCCCTGCCGCCATTGGCAAAATAGAAAATGCGGCTGTGTTCGAGGAATCGGCCCACGATGCTGCGCACGCGAATATTGTCGCTCACGCCGCGCACTCCGGGACGCAGGGCGCAAATCCCGCGGACGAGCAAATCAATCTGCACCCCGGCCTGGGACGCGCGGTAGAGCGACTGCACAACCGTCTTGTCGAGCAAAGCGTTCATCTTGGCGATAATGTGCGCTTCTTTGCCTTGCCGCGCATGCTCGGCCTCACGGTCGATCAGCGCGATAATCTTTTCCGCCAGATCCAGCGGGGCCACGAGCAGCGGCTCGTAACTCGGGTTTTCGGCGTACGCCGTGAGGAAGCTGAAAACATCGTGTACTGCGCGCGTGATTTCCGGATTCGCGGTGAACAGGCTCAGGTCGGTGTAAATGCGCGCGGTGGTCGCGTTGTAATTCCCGGTGCCGATATGCGCGTAGCTGCGGGTCACGCCATCCGGATCGCGCCGCACCATCAGCGACAGCTTGCAATGAGTCTTGAGACCGACGAGCCCGTGGAAGACCTGCACTCCGGCATCCTCCATATCGCGCGCCCAGCGGATGTTCGAAGCTTCGTCGAACCGAGCCTTCAACTCCACCACGGCAGTGACTTCTTTGCGCGACGCAGCCTCGATCAGGGATGGAACAATCAGTGAATGCTCGTTGGTCCGGTAGAGCGTCTGCTTGATAGACAGAACGTTTTCATCTTCTGCCGCCGACTCGATAAACGAAATCACCGCGTCGTAGGAATCGTACGGATGATGAAGAAGGATGTCATGCCCTCGCAATTCCTCGAAGAGGTCCTTAGATTTTGAGGTCAGGCGCAGTTCGCGTGGCGAAAACGAGCGGTATTTAAGATCCGGCCGATTTACCTGCTCGTACACGTTGAAGAGGCGGAAGAGATTCACCGGCCCGTTCACCGAAAACACCTGCCAGGGATCTAGTTCGAAGACTGTCCGAAGGCGGTCAATAATTTCGGGATCGGCGTCGGCTTCGATTTCCATTCGCACGGCGTCGCCTTTGCGGCGGTTATGCAGTTCGGCGCGGACGGACTCCAGCAGGCTGCGCGCTTCTTCTTCCGCCAGATAGAGATTGCTGTTGCGGGTCACGCGAAAGGGTGCGGAAGAAACCACGTCATAACCGTGATACATGCGCACCGCATGATGGGCAACGAGGTCCGCGAGAAAAATGAAATCACTCGTGCCGTCCGACGGCAGCCGAACCAACCGGGGAAGAGCCCGCGGAACCGAGACCACTCCGGTGTAGGTGAGCGCGGAACGCCGGCGCCGGCGCAATAAGAAACCCAGACATAACGCTTTGTTAATGACTCGGGGAAAGGGATGAGCGGGATCTACGGTCACCGGCGTCAAAAGCGGGTCGAGTTCTTTTTCGCAGTATTCGTCGACGAATCGAAGCGCTTCGGAATCTAACTCGTGCATTCCCAGGACGCGAATTCCGTTCTCCGAGAGCGCCGGACGCAAGCGCGCATTCCAGCAGTCATACTGATCGTCGACGAACTCATGGGTCAGATCGTTCAGCACATCTCTTTTGGCTGTCAGGGTCAGGCCGTCGGGGCCGGCTTCGTTATAGCCATCCTCGATTTGTTGCATCATGGCCGCCACCCGAACTTCAAAGAACTCATCCAGATTGCTGGCGGAGATCGAGAGGAACTTCAGGCGTTCCAGGAGCGGATTGCCTTCATCCTCAGCTTCCTCGAGCACACGGCGATTGAACGCGAGCCACGAGGTATCACGGTTGAGGAAGTACTGTGGATTGTCGAGCGAGATCCGAGCCATGGCAGAAGAGCTTTAGAGCCTTCATCCCCGCACTAATTGTTTACCGACGAGAAGTGTTATCGTGAACCCCACACGACTATGAAGATCAGTATAAAGCATCCGGTGGGAGCACGCAGAAGAGGACAAAAAGCAGTCGTCTCCGGCGTTGAGGGGAAAAATAAAAAACCGGCACCCGGACAAAGTTGTTCTGTCCGGGCGCCGGTGCCTGTGCTCGGTCGGGCTCTGGTTACGGCAGGTAATAACGGAACGACGTGAAGATCATGTTGTCGATTCCGTGCGGTTCGTTGGGAGACGATGAACCCGACCAGGCATTGCGGGTCACATAAGAGATACTGTGGACCGAACTGGATCCTGCCGCGATTCACTTTCTCCTTCGAGCCGTCGTACAGCTTGTACCAGAAGCCCGCAGTTCCCTCGATCAGCACGCGGGTGTCTGCCGTGCAATTGGAGAGGGCGCCAGGTAAGAAACCTCCCGCGCCCGGTCCCGTCTCGGTGAAGCAGCCCGTGTTGTTGAAGAGCGGTGATCCGTATCCGACGTACTTATTGGTAACCGCATCATAACCAGCGGCGCGGCTCGCATACTCCGCTCCGGCGTTCAGATAGAAATCCACCTTCGGTCCGTGCCATTCCAGAGTGGTTAATCCCTGGTAGCTCTTGATCAGATCGAGACGTGCCATCGGGCCGGCCCGACAAGTCTGAGAGTCCGCCCGTACCGTAGCGGCCTACGCCGCTGCCGCCGAGAGCGTGCAATCCGAAGTCGATGCGTTTTTTGTCGAACGACCAGCGAGCGTTGGCTCCGAAGCCGCCGCCGTTCTTTGAGCTGTTGTACGCCTCGGTCGCATTGGGGCCAGGGGTTGAACTGCCGCCGCAAAGAGTCGCGGCGGTGATGTCTTCGCAGGGAAACACGCGGTCACGGAAGCGGCTGTAGACCCGAAGATCTCGTAGTGTCCGAAGCCAGGCTCGAAAGCCAGCTTCGCAACGAGGTCAGGCGAAGGGTTGAAGGAATAGTTCGCTGCCGCGCTGCAAGTGGTGATGGGAACGCCGGCACTGTTGAGGGTGGTGCTGCAAGCGGTGACGGCGGAATTATAGAGTCCGCCTCCGCGCCCGGGGAGCCCACCAGGAAATTGGAGGCGTTGCCGTGACTGGTCAACGTCACCTGCGAGTTTTCCAGAGCGACGGCTAACCAGACTTTATTGTTAAAGTTCTTCTGCAAGCGCACGCCATATTGCCGTGCCCAGCTGAATCCGACGGTATACTGCGGATCGATCGTCATCGGAAGAGCTTCTGTGCGGTTGTCCATGCCATGCTTGGTTTCCGTCACCAGACTCCACATCTGTCCGCCGGTAAAGGTCCATCCGTTGTCGAAAGCGGCCTGGCCCCATACTGCCGCTGGCGCAAAGTGTAGCTGTTGCTCTGGTTGTTGTTGGAAGTCACGCCCGCCGACAAGAAGTCAGATTCCAGGTAACCAGACAGTTTCACGCTCCTCACCGGCCTTCCGCCAACATCGAAATTCGCGACTGGCGTCCGGAGCCGAAGAACTCACCCATGGTGCTTTGCGAGGCACCGGGCATAGTCAGGGAGTTAAACGGAGTATTGATATCCGCGGCCAAGGCGCGCGATGCGGCGGACCGTTTCAGCCGCCAGGAATCCGCCCGGCGTGATGGTGATTCCTTTCACGTGAATTGCCGTGGGAGGTTCGGAAATGCTCTTTTGCGTCTCCTGAATGCTCACAACTGCGCTGGTGACGTTGGACTTCAGGTCAGTCACGTCGCCTTTCAGCTCAGTGACCGCCTGCTGATCCTTGTTGGACTGCGCTTGAACGGCGTCCGCCTTGTTCGCGGCATCGGCGGCAGTGGTCTGCGCCTGCTGCACGACCTGCTCCCTGCTGCGCAGTTCATCGCGCAGTTGCTGAATCTGTTGCTGCTGCTGGGCCAGAGCTGCCTGCTGGGCGGCGATCGCATCCTTCAACGACTGCACGTCAGCGGCCGTCAGTACGGCTGACGCTGGCTTCGGCTTCTTTGGTTTGGGCGCCGTGCTGGTCTGCGCGACCAGTCCTGTCGCCAGCAAAAGAATCGCACACACTTTCAACGCAGACTTCATTGTTCTCTCCTTTTGGGTCCTGCGATGAATGAAGATGTCCCGTGGTTGCGGACGGTTATTTGACCTGCTTGATCGCTTCCTTCACTTTTTCTGCCACGTTATCGGGCAACGGAGCGTAGGCCAGCGCAGAGGTCATTTTCTGTCCGTCCGTAACCATCCAGTTCAGAAAGTCAGCCAGGATCTTTCCTTTCGCCGCATCCTTGGACTGGGCGGGAATCAACAGCCACGTAAAGCTGGCAATAGGATAAGCGTCTTTGCCGGGAGCATTGGTGATTGATACCCGGAAATCCGCCGGCATCTTGGGAGCCGAGGCCGCGGCTGCCGTTACGCTTTCCAACGATGCCTTTACGAAGGTCCCCGCTGAATTGCGCACACTGCCATACGGAATATTGTTTTGTACCGCGTAAATCAGCTCCACGTATCCGATCGAACCCGGCATCTGTCGAAGCGATCCAGCCACCCCCTCGTTCCCCTTCTGCCCCAGTCCTACCGGCCATTTGACCGAGGTATCGGCGCCCACCTGACTCTTCCACTCCGGACTGACCTTGGAAAGGTAGTCGGTCCAGATGAACGTGGTTCCACTACCGTCGGAGCGGTGCACGACGATAATGTCTCTGTCCGGGAAATTTATTCCCGGGTTTGCCGCCGTGATCGCCTTGTCATTCCATTTAGAGATTTTGCCGAGAAAAATTCCTGCCAGTGCCTCGGGTGTGAATTTCACTTCGCCGCTCACTCCGGGAATGTTGTATGCAGGTACGTCGGCGCCCAAGACCGTCGGAATATTCAGAATCTTGGCCTTGGCGTCCTGCAACTGCTTATCGGTCATGGGCATGTCGCTGGCGCCGAAATCTACGGTGCCAGAGGTTACCTGGCGGATTCCGCCGCCACTGCCAATGGATTGGTAATTGACTTGCACGTCGGAATGAACCTTGTGGTATTCGCTGAACCACTTGGAGTAGATGGGATAGGGGAACGTCGCGCCTGCTCCGTTTAGCGTGGTCTGCCCCACAACCGGCAGGGCCAGAAGCACACACACCAACAGCACGATTTTGCGCATCACTAGAGAATTCCTCCTCATGGGTATATGTCCCGTTCTATCGGCGCTGTGTTACAGGACCGTTACAAACGGGTAAATTTCTGATGAATGCCCCCCGCGAGAATGCGGGTTCGAAGAGAACTCAAGCTCACCACATTTTGCAGAAAAGCGGTGCTACTTTTAGTGGGCAGCTTGCAGTTTTGCGATCTCTCGAGGGAAGAGGGTGTTTGCCGGAAACTCGCGGTGCAGACCGCCGAGCAACTGCAGAGCCCGCGCATTATCTTTCTCGCGCACATACGCGATCGACAAGAGAATTCGGGCAAAGGGTGCGAGGTAGTGTCCGTGTTCGGCAGTAGTCTGAAGGTCTGTGATTCCGCCTTGCTTGTCGGCAGGAAGGCCGCCCATGCGCAGGATCCAGCGCACTGGCGCCGACATGCTTCCGATGATGTATTTGCTGAAGCCGGTGGCCAGCAGTGCGTCGTAGCAATCGGGGCAGACCGCCAGCAGTTCCTGCGCCGAGGCGGAAGCCTGTTTCGTGTAGTGCAACGAGGCGAGATTGCGTTTTTCAATCAGCGCTGCGTAGTCCGCCTGCAACCCGTACGACAAAGTCAGGGCAAACAGCGCGTCACGGTTCTTCGGATCCTTGGCGAGTCGGGCATGGGCCAGCGTCTCGGCGCGCCCGATGGCCTCTGTAAACTTCAGCTTCAGTTCGGGGCTGGGCGCCAATTTTGGCCGTTCAGAAAAGGCGCTGTCATTCTCGTAGAACTGCGCTTCGAGGACACCGAGGCGATTGAATTCGGAGAATAGGAGGCCTGCAGCTTCGCTGACGGGACCCATCGGATCATCGGGATGCAACTGTTGCCAGGCCGTGAAATCCTTCTGGGCTCCTGCGAAGTCCAGGTTGTACAAGCCAGAAAAACCACGGTCCAACGAAGTGCCGGCCGCTGCTCTGGGTACGTCCTCGGCGCCGGCCGGAAGCCATAGGACGCAGCTGGCGGCCAGGATAGCGACTACTCTCCATGCCCGCGCATCCAATAGTTTGGCCATATTTCCGGCGTTTGCCAGGTCTGTTATCGTTGCGTCTCTGAGGTCCGCTGACAACTTTGATGACAATTGCTGTAGTCCGAGAGTCTTCCGTTGTAATCAGTTTGTCAATTCTTACAACTCTGTACTCTCGGGGCAAGGACACGACTGTTCATGACTAATTCCGCCATACGTTACGCCCCAGGCTGGCCCGGGATTCCGCCCCGTTGGACCTCAAGCGCCAAAGCAGGCGTCGGTACGGCGCTCAACCAGCACAGTAAAGTCTGGTTCACGCTGAGCCACGGCATTCTCAACGAAGTCTACTTTCCCCGCGTGGACCAGGCGTGTACCCGCGACTTTGGGTTCATTGTCACCAATGGTAGTGATTTTTTTTCCGAGGAGAAGCGTCACTGCACATTTGAGAACCGCCCTTTTGAGCCCGGCATTCCTACCTTTGAATTGATCAACACGGACATCAGCGGACGCTACCGCATCCACAAGGAGGTCCTAACCGATCCTTATCGGAACGTCGTTTTACAGAAAGTCCGGTTCGAGCCGCTGCAAGGAGAGCTTTCGGACTATCACCTTTACGCGCTGCTATCGCCACATTTGGCGAACTGCGGATATGGGAACACAGGCTGGATCGGTGACTACAAGGGCTACCCGATGTTTTTTGCTCACAACGATGGTGTCACCCTTGCGCTGGCATCCTCGGCCGCGTGGAAGAAAACGTCGGTGGGATTTGTCGGTTCCTCCGATGGCTGGCAGGATCTGTCGCAACACTTTCAGATGAATTGGGAGTACGCACGAGCCGAAAACGGCAATATTGCTTTCACTGGCGAGATCGATCTCGCCGGCTGCAACGGAGAGCTTGTGCTGGCCCTTGGCTTCGGATCAACTGGGACTGAGGCGGGACAGCAGGCACGATCCACGCTCTTCGAGGATTACAGCGAGACTCGCCAGCACTACGTCGCGCAATGGAGCAAATGGCAGAATTCTTTGCTTAAACTCGATGAACCACTGCGGCAGCGCGATCTATACCGTTCTTCAATTGCGGTACTCCGTACGCACGAGTCGAAAGACTTTCTCGGAGGCATCATCGCCAGCCTCTCGATTCCCTGGGGATTCAACAAAGGCGACGAAGATCTCGGCGGCTACCACCTCGTCTGGCCTCGCGACCTGGTCGAAACCGCCGGCGCGCTTTTGGCTGCTGGAGCGGTCACGGACGCTGTCCGGGTTCTTCGCTATCTTGAAACTACCCAGGAAGCCGCTGGCAACTGGGCGCAGAATCTTTGGCTTGACGGGCGCCCCTATTGGGGTGGCGTCCAAATGGACGAAACCGCGCTCCCGATCCTGCTGCTGGATCTGCTTCGCCGCGAGGCACCGGATTCCCTTGGGAAGCTCGAGCGTTGGTGGCCCATGGTGCGCAATGCTGTCACCTTTATTCTTCGCAATGGTCCGGTTACCCAGCAGGATCGATGGGAAGAAGACTCTGGTTACTCACCGTTTACCTTGGCTGCCGAAATTTCCGCGCTGCTCGCCGCAGCTGATATCGCGGATTTGACTGGTCACGGCGAGCAGGCTGCCATCATGCGCGATGCAGCTGACGCATGGAACGACAACATCGAGCGATGGGTTTACGCGACTGGCGGGGATTTGGCTCAACAACTCGGCATTGAAGGCTACTACGTCCGCATTGCCCCGCCCGACGCGGACGGAGCCGCATCGCCGACGCAAGGATTCGTTCCTATCAAGAATCGCCCTCCTGGCCAGGACGGTGAGCGGGCGTATCACATCATCAGTCCGGACGCGCTGGCGCTCGTGCGCTTTGGCCTTCGCGCCGCCGACGACCGCCGTATTTTGAATACTCTGTGCGCGATCGATGCTTTGCTAGCGGTCGAACTTCCCCAGGGCCCGGGTTGGTATCGTTACAACGGCGACGGCTATGGCGAGCACAGAGATGGCTCGGCCTTCGACGGGAACGGCATTGGCCGGGTTTGGCCATTACTCGCAGGAGAGCGTGCCCACTATGCTCTGGCCGGAGGACACCGGGATGAAGCTGAGTCTCTCCTTGCCGTCATTGAAAATTCGACCGCTGGACAGAGCCGGTTACTTCCCGAACAGGTCTGGGACGCCGCCGACATTCCAGCCTTGGAGCTGTTCCGAGGGAAGCCCAGCGGCTCGGCTTGCCCGCTGGTTTGGGCTCACTCCGAGTATGTGAAATTGCGGCGTTCCATTCGTGACGGCAAAGTGTTCGATCAACCTCCCCAGACGGTGAAGCGCTATCTGGTGGATAAGCAGGTGCGCCAAATTTTCGGATGGAGATTCAATAATAAGGCGCGAAGTGTTCCCCGGAACAAGACTCTGCGTATCGTTCTCCTAACTCCCGGCCGGGTTCATTGGAGCGTCGATGGGTGGAAGACGGCGCACGACTCGGATGCGCGCAATACCGGACTCGGCATATACATACTCGACTTGCCGACCGCTTCCTTACCGGTCGGAGCGCAGGCCGTTTTCACGTTCTTCTGGCCGCTGGAAAATCGCTGGGAGGGTAAGGATTATACGGTCTCAATAGAAAACACCTGAGATGAGCTTTGGCAGGATTCCATTCAGCGGCTGCCGAGAAACAAATCTTCTTTACGGTACCGCTCAGGCTTCGTCCACGCTGGTGTAGCACAACTCGACGACAGTGCAATCGTCGCTCAGGGGATTTCCGGCGCAAAACTCCGTCACCGAAGAAAAAATTCCTTCCAACGTGGGGGATTTAGCCGCAGCAGCCTCCAGCCGGAAGTCTTCGTAAAAATCGCCCATCGCATTCTCGGCTTCAGTGACGCCGTCGGTCACGAGAATGAAACGGTCGCCCGATTTCATCTGGCACTTCGCGCTTTCAAAAGTCGCATCCGCCAGCAGTCCCACCGGAACATTCCCATGGGGCGGACGCATCACCTCTCCGGCGCAAACCAGAAGCGGCTGCACATGGCCGCAATTCACATATTCGAGTTCACCGTCTCGGCGCAGCCGCACGAGTAATACAGTCGCGTATTTTTCACCGACGAGTTTCTCGGTGAAGAACCGGTTCACCGCCGACACGACATCGAGCAGAGGCACTCCCGCGCTCAGGTGCGAATAGATCATTCCCTGCAGGGTTGAAGCGAGCAGAGCCGCCGAAACTCCCTTGCCGCTCACGTCAGCCAATACAACCGCCAGGCCTTCCTTGGTGTTCACTGCGTCAAAGAAATCGCCGCCAATTTCCTTACAAGAGAGATTCTTTCCGCGCAGCTTGGCGAACGGGACCTCGGGAATCTTCACCTGCATCAGCCGCTGCTGGATGCTGGCCGCGATACTCAACTCCTGCTGGTAGCGGCGAGATTCTTCCTCGGCCTGAACGAGTCGGGCGTTCTCAATCAGCGACGCTGCTTCGGTGGCGATCACGTGAAGAATGTCCTGGCCGACTCCGCTGATATCGCGCGAAGCGAAGCGTGAGTCCACATACAAAACTCCCATCGCTTCCGCGGACGTCGCAGCATGCATCGGTGTTTGCGCGTCGCGCGTTGCCTGCACCACCAACTTACGCAGGGGAATACAAACTACGGTGCGAAGATCGTAGGCCACGATGCTCTGCCGTCCCGCAAGATCGAGCGACTGGCTGGTATCGGTCAGGAGAAATTCGGAGTTCGAGCGTATTGATTCTTCGAGAATCGAGTGCGAAATCGTTTTGTCGTCGAGCAGCGGCTCTTTCTTCGAGTTGCGGCCGGCGGCCAGGCGAAGTTTCCCCTCTTCATCTTTCAGGAAAACATATGCCCGCTCCGCCCGCGTCAATTGCAACGTGACGTCGAGCATCGTCATCAAGATTTCGTCGAGCACTCCCGCCGTATTCAGTTTGCGCGCGGCTTCCAAGAATAGCGTGAGCTTTTCCAGATCCGTGGCTTCCTGTTTGATCTGAATGCCGGAGATCTGGCTGAGGAATTCCCGGGCAGTATTCGAAGTTGCGTGCGCTGGATTGAAGAGGATATATGCCGAATCGCGCGCCCCGAACTCCAGGCGGTCGCCCCGTTCCAGTTTCTGGCGCTGGACGCGCTCTCCGTTCACGAAGGTGCCGTGCTTGCTGCCCAGATCAACGAGGTAGAAATCCTGTCCCTCCTGCATGATCTGCGCGTGGTCGCGCGAGACGCGAGGATCGGCAATCACCAGATCCTTGTCCACTTTCCGTCCGACGGTGAACGGAGTGCGGTTCAGAACGAGGTTCTTCTGCTCACTGCCCTGCACAAACACAAGGGCCGGAAATACTCCGGAACCGGAGCTGTGATGACTGATAGCGCCTAGAGACATGAATGGCAGTCGGCGCGCCGCCACCCCACAAGGCGGCGCTCATGGCAGGGATACCCCGCTTGAACAGACTACTCTGCGAGCGCGTTGTCCCGCAAGGTACGGGTCTGGCTCCCCCAAGTATTCAGCAGCGCCAACCCGAAAATGAACACGGGCACCATAAAGTTCGAATAGAACGGCATCGGCCAGATTCGTTCCCGGACCGCCGGCGTCACCCAGACATAGGCTAGGCTCAGCACAATCGTAGCGACCCAGGGCCACACCACCAATACGCTCCCAACCGCACGCGCCAATCGAACCGCCGGCAAAACCAGGCCGCGCGAGACCTCGCTTTGCAATAGCGCCAGAATCGCCGGCATGAGCAGCACCTGATTGTAGGGAGCAAACATGGGAACGATGAGGACGGTGAGAGCCAGCACCAGGGCAAAGGATCGTCCAAATGCAGCATGCGCAGCGGACTCTCGACGCATCGGCCAGACGCAGATTGTGCAGAGTATCACGCTCACCGCCTCAAGAATACGGCCAATGATCGAACCGAACATCCAAACAAGCACGGACTGGTTCTGTGTGTATTGGTGATACTGCCCAATGGCCTCGAGGAACATGGGCAACCATCCGGGCAGCAACCATTGCGCTCCGCCGAATAGCAGCAGCATGACCGATCCAAATCCGAACACGAACCGCCACCGTGCGCGCCAATCATTCGTCGACCACAAAAGCAGCCACAAGACAATGGGCCAGGTAAGCTGAGGCTTGATGGTTGCCAAGGCTAGCAGCCCGCCGGCACACGCAAGCCATCCGCCGGCCAGGCATGCTCCACACGCAGCGATCAATGCGGCGACCAGCAGACTCAGTTGCTGTAGCTTGATGCCCTGCACCATCGGCAGCCAGCCGAGGGCCAAAACTGCGAAAATCAGCACGCTGCCGAACTGACACTTCCATCGCAGTACGGCAAGCCACAGAAGAATACTCAGTGGGGCTAGTCCCACTAAGAACCATCGGAATCCGATCTCCACAACTTCAAAAGGAATTTTCACTGTGGGCGCCAGCAGAAATACGACATAGGCGGGATAAGCGAATCCTTGCTGGTCTTTAGGATCGTCGGGGCGCGCCGGATCGATCTCTCTTCCGTAATATCCCTGCTGAATCTCGCGCGTAATCTCAGGGCTATAGGGATTGCGTCCGCGCAGGAGCAATTCGCGCGCGCCCAGCCAGCGAGGGTAAAGGTCCGACAGATTTCCGCGCGGCCGGCTATGAGCCGCTGCATCCGCTATCTGCTGCGCCCGGAGAATCCGATTTACATAGAACCAGGTGCTCGCTGAGGCCACAACGGCGAGGGCCAGGCCGGCCACGAATCGAGCCCTCTTCACGCTTTCTCCGCAGCGCGAGCATTCGCACCAGAACCTGAAAGCAGCGGTCGCATCCGCTGCTGCAAGAAAACGGTGACTGCAACGGTCATCGCCGCCAGCAGCCAGGGTACGGCGGGGTTGATCCAAACCAGCGATAGTCCCCAACGCAGCAGCGCCATCCATCCGACCATCATCCCGAGTCCAGAGACGAGTGGGATTACCCTTCGCGGGTCCGAGAAGGGAACATTCGGCAGGCATGCAGCGTGGACTATCAATGCGAACGGAAACGCAGCAATCAGATCAATGAAGAAGTGTTCCCCGAGCCCAAGTGTCGAGATCACCGTCGCGATGAAAAAAAAGAAGAAAGCAAGCCTGGTCCACCGCGACAACCCTTCCGCATACCAGCAGGCTAGCAGCGCCCATCCCAGGTGTAATGAGGGGAACGCGTTGCGAGGACCTCCAAGCGTGAGGGCCTGGATCGGCAACAGTCGAAATTGTTCCACGGTAAGAGGATCGAAGGGATACCTTGGTCCGAACAGATTGCGCGGGCCTCCCCCCGGAACCAGGTTGTAGAAGACGACCCCTAATGGTCCGGCAATGACAAAGGCGAGGAAGGCAGACATGGCCAGGCTGCGATTGCGAACCAACTGCCTCGCATAGGTAAACATGATGACCAGCGGAAGGGCATAGTACATGCCCACCACTGCGCGCGTGAGCAGCCAGGACGACAAAACGATCTGGCCTACTTTGAAACTCGGCTGCACCCCAAGGCTCTGGTCAAAGCTGTAAAGAAACAGGTCCTGTGTTGTGGGATGCAGCCGGGCGGTCATTTCCAGCGGACCCGACCCAACAAAGCCCAGGAGGATGAAGAGGAGAGGAGGGACTGCGGCGTCCCGCAACAATTGGCGATCCTGATGACTAAACCACGCCCTCATGGCCAAGAGGGTCAGGCTGCCTAGTCCGAGCAAAGCGAACAACGGAAGAAGTTTCAGCGGAGTTTTCAGAACTAGCATTTGCAGGCCGTCGAGAACCAGTCCGGCAACAACGGCCTGCGGGAACTCGAGCCAGGGACGCACGGACAGAAACACGATGGTGCATCCCGCCAGAGTCAAAGAGAAAAAGATGTCGCGCGCGATCTGATCCGCGAACCCGCGATTGATCGTTATCGCGCAAACAACGGCCAAGACGGCGGCCGCAGCCACTGCCTTCGTCAGGCTTCCCCCGATCTGACTGGAGTTCAATCGTTCCGTGAAAGCCCCCGTAACTGCATCTACAACCTAACTCTTAACAGCATTATCTTTTGCGAGAACTTGATCCCGTGCCAGAACTTCATCCCGCGATCTCACCTCGCCGGCTAGTCCGATGAAACAAAGCAGGACCGCCCACCCGAGCAAGGCCAAGCGGTTGTATCGCATCAGAAGAACCAATTGCAGAGGCGACAGAAGCAATATCACCATGCCGACCAGGATGGAGACCAATTTCCAGGTGGCGAACATCTTCCGGTCCTTAAGCTCTCCGGCAAGCAGCAGCACCGGAAGAGCGAGCACGCAAAGATCGTAGCCCAGAGCGTGATAGCTCACCAGCACCGTGGTAAAAACCGCCAGGGCGAATCGCAGATCCGAGTCCTTGACGTTGCGCGATCGTAAGTTCGACGCCGCCACCAGAAAAAGCAGGGCTGAGAATGCCACGACGATCACCCCGAAAAAGCGCACGTTCGGCGCCAGCAAGTAGAACAATCCCCTCAGGTTCGGCATGTCCGCCGGCATGTTCGCGTCTCTCGCCATGGTTGCCTCTAAACCCAGAACATAGCGAGGATACCTAATCATTTGCCGCAGCCCGACGGTCGCGATGGAAATAGCCCCCAGAAAGGCAGCGACCGAGACGAAGCCAAGCAAGATCCTTTTGCTCCGTTGAAAGGTCTTCTGCTGGAGAAGCACCAAAAGAAGAAATGGCAGCACGAGATGAAACTTGAACAAGGCGAAGGCAAGCCACGCGCCAGCCAAGAACAGACGCTCCCTCTTCAGCGCTACGAATGCGAGTCCATACAGAAACATAAGGAGGATCGCGTCCTGCCCCTGGAGAAGGGCAAAGAAGATGGGAAAGAAGCTAAGGCTCACGCCAGCCCATGCGAGAACCGGCCAGGCGGTGATCACCGGAAGATAAGGGCGAAGCAGGATCAACAGGGTGGCGAGCATCCCCAGGTTCGTCAGCGTCCACAACAGATACGCGGCGCGATAAGACAGGAAGGTGATGGGGACAAATAAAAGGGCTTCGAACGGAGGGTGGTTAAAGGGCAGCGCTGCCAGCCGCGTGGCAACCTTTGGAGCAAACTGGCGCTGCACCTCAAACTGGACGCGGTCGTCGTAAAGTTCGCGCCCCATGCCCTGCCGGACGAGCGTGCCTGCGGTGTAATAGATGGTGAAGTCCGGGTATCCCCTGAAAATCAGCTCCCGAGCATTCCAAACCACGAGCGACTGGATGACCAGCACTCCCGCTACATAGAACTTGCCGGCTAGTCTAAGATGACCGAGTTTCATGGAGACCGTCTGACCCGACGATCTTACCCCAAGGCTCAAGAATTCTTGGGGTTAGCCGGGTAAGGCACGGCGCGCCGGCGACCGCCGAAGGTAATCTCTTTTTCACCTCTTACGCAAGAAATTTGCGACTTTCGGTCAGATTGCAAGGTATGATTACCCGTAGTCAAACCGTCAAATCGGGGCGATTCGGGGCGGTCTTAAAGTCTGGGTTCGACTCGTAAAATTCAGGTGGGAGGCATTTCTATGGCGCTTGTATGCAAATTATGGCGCGATCAGGAAGGACAGGACATCGCTGAATATGCTGTTATGCTGGCGGTGATCCTCGTTATCGTGGTCGGAACCGTCCGGCTGATCGGCTCCAACGCCAATAACGTATTCTCCTCCGTCGCCAGTTCCATCCAGTAAACACACGCGGGCAGGTGCAAAAAGTGGCCCCGTGGTTCTGGCAGCGTCAGCAGTTTCGGTTTTAAGGGAGCAGCATGAACCGCACACGCTTGATGATGATCGGAGTTCTGGCACTCGCGCTTGGGCTTTTTGCAAGTGTGTACGTCTACAGGAACTTGCAGGCGGGGAGTCGTTCCAACGCCGACCCCGGGCTCGACGTGATCGTGGCCGCGGACGATCTACAAGTTGGAGCAAGAGTAGAAGAACACGACATCAAGATCATTCGGATTCCGGGCGCGGATTTGCCTCCAGGGGCGCCCCGGAGGCGAGCTGACGTGTTGGGACACGGTGTCATCATCCCAATTTCCAAGGGCGAGTTCATCCTGCCGAACCGGCTGGCGGGCGAAAATGCCGGGTCTGGCCTTCCGGCGCTGATTCCTCCGGGCATGCGCGCGGTTTCCGTGCGGGTGAATGAGGTCGTATCTGTAGCCGGATTTGTGACTCCTGGCACGCGCGTCGACGTCCTGCTGACAGGAACGCCCGGTGGCGCCGGCGAACAGCAAACCACCACCGTCTTGCAGAATGTTGCGGTGCTTGCCTCAGGCCACACGTTGGAGAGGACCTCCACGGGTGAGGCACAGAATACCGCTGTAATCACTCTGCTGGTTTCGCCCGATGATGCCCAACGGCTCACGCTCGCCAGTTCGGAGGGTCACATCCAACTCGCGCTGCGGAATCCCCTCGACACCAAACAAGACGAAGTCGCATCTTCAAATTCCAGAGGTTTATACAAGGGAATGGCTGCCCCTGCGCCCCAGCAGGCTGTGGTCCATCACTCCGCGCCAAAAACGGTTACGCCTCCTCCTCCAACCTCAAAGGGCATCAGCGTTGAGGTCTATCAAGGCGACAAGAAACCGGAAATCGTGAAATGCTCGGAGGAGAATTGCGGCTCCAATTGATTGGGACGAGTTCGATCTTCCAAGCCAGTCATAACATCATCCGTTTCCTCACAGGGAGAGGAATCTGACAATGAACGTTCGCGCACTTTTGCTCGGGGTTATGCTGTTCGGCGCCTTCGGTCGTCCGGCGTTTTCGGACATTATGCAGCAAGCGGACGCTGCCGGTCAGGCGCCCGCACCCACGGGCACGCAGACCGCAACGCTTCCTACTCAGTCCCAGTCTCAGGGATCGGCTCCTTTACGGGTCATGGTGGGCAAGTCGTTGCTCATCAATACGACCGAGAGGTTGCGACGCATTTCGGTTACCGATCCCGCGATCGCCTATCCCCAAGTCATCACGCCCACGCAGATTCTGGTTCACGGCAAGGCTCCGGGAGAGGTTTCACTTCTAATCTGGGATGAACTGGAACGCTCCCGCAGCTTCGACCTTCGAGTCGACGTCGACGTCAGCGCCTGTTCCGACGAAGAACACCGCGTCTTTCCCGACGAGCAGATCACGGTCACTCCTTCGCGAGCGGCCATCGTTCTCTCCGGACACGTTTCCACCGAGGACGTCGCCAAGCGCGCGGGAGAACTCGCCAGTGCATATTCTCCGAAAGTCGTGAACGTGCTCACCTTCGGCCCGGTCGGTGCGCAGGAGGTCCTACTACAGGTAAAGTTCGCAGAAGTGGACCGCACTGCGTTGACCCAGTTGGGCATCAACTTTATTTCTACAGGGGCCGCCAACACAATCGGAACTATCACGACGGGACAGTATGGCGCCTTCGGGTCTCAGAACTTGACCCCAGGCTCATCCTCTGGAACAGGCACCGGTGCGACGTCTTCCACGACCATTAACAACGTCCTGAATCTTTTTGTCTTCCGGCCCGACATTAATTTCGGAGCCGTGATTCAAGCTCTCGAAAATAAGAGCCTGCTGCAGATTCTCGCCGAGCCCAACCTGATCGCGGTCAACGGCAAGGAAGCCAGCTTTCTTGCGGGAGGTCAGTTTCCCTTCCCGATCGTGCAGCCGGGTGCAGGCTTTACCGCAGTGACAATTTCGTTCAAGGATTTCGGCGTACACCTGCAGTTCACTCCCGTGATCATGCCCAATGGAAACATTCATCTGAAGGTGGCGCCGGAAGTGAGCACCCTGGACTTCTCCAACGCGCTGACCATCTCGGGATTCACGGTACCCGCGTTGAGCACGCGCAAGGCGGAGACTGAATTTGAAGTGCAAGACGGGCAGAGTTTTGTTATCGCGGGCCTCATCGACAACCGGGTCACCGACATCTGGAACAAGATTCCGGGACTCGGCGATATTCCGATCTTGGGGAATTTTTTCCGCAGCAAGAGTTTGCAGCGAAGCAATTCGGAACTCATGGTCTTGTGCACGGTGCGGCGGATTTCACCCAACGCCGAACCGCCGGCCCTGCCGAAGAATCCGAAGCCGTTTATTGATAACAATAATTTTGACAACAAATAAGCAGGCTGCGGGTCAGCTGAGGACAGAGCGGGCCAGAACGCGGTAATTCAGGATTTGGTTATGCCGGAACTGTCAGTCGTCATCGTCGCCCCCGACAACGAGCAGCGAGCTGTGCTGCAAGTGCTCGTTGACGGCACCAGTGTGGCGCGCACGGTTCACACTTGTGCCAGTTTCCCGGTGGCGGCCTCCGATCCGGTAACCAGGCGAGTGCGAAGCGCGAATCCGGATGTAACTCTGGTGGACATTCCCGCCGAGAATCCGCAACTGGGTCTGCGGGCAATCGAACTTCTGCATCAGGAGATGGCCGACACCGCTATTTTTGCCATCGGCACCCTGAACCAGCCTCAGGTCATTGTCAATGCCATGCGCGCAGGGGCGCGCGAATTCATTGAACGCCCGCCCAACACGACGGACATGATCGAGGCCTTTGTACGCCTCGAGACCGCGCAGCGCCGAGGGCGCAACGAGGGCATCCGGGGCAAAGTATTCTCGGTCATCAACGCAAAGGGAGGAAACGGCGCGACCACGGTGGCGGTCAATCTCGCGCTGGCGCTTCAGTCGGCTTATGGTCAAACTGCGCTGGTCGACCTCGCTCCCTTGGGCCATGCCGCGCTGCACATGAATCTCAAGCCCGTCTTCAACGTAGCCGACGCCACCCGCAACTTGCATCGCATGGACGCTTCCCTGCTCGAGAGCTTTATGACGCGCCACAGCGGGGGCTTGCAATTGCTGGCGGGAACCAATGTGCCGGCTGCGGTGGATCCTTCGACAGCCGATTTCGTCCGCCTCTTCGACATGCTGGTCACACACTATCGTTATGTGGTCGTCGACGCTTCGTCCCGTTTCGATGCCGCTACGCGTCTGATCGCGAGTCTCTCCGAGACCGTGCTGCTGGTCGCGTGTAGCGACGTGGCTTCGCTGTGGAGCGCTGCGCGCGTCCAACAATATCTGGGAGAGACCGGAAGCCGCGAGCGGGTGCGGCTCATCTTGAACCGCTTTCGCAAAGTCGCGGGCTTCAGTGAGGCCGACGCCGAAGCTGCGGTAGGCGCTAAACTGTTATGGCGAATCCCGAACCAGTATTTCGCAATCTCTGGCGCTATCGACAGGGGCACGCCGGTGATGGACCAGAGGAACTCCGAGATGGCCCGTTGTTTTGCCGGACTGGCCCAGGAGTTGACCAGGAACGATGCGGACGTAAAGCGGGCAGCATGGTCGCTGTTCAAGTCAGTTTAAGTACTTAGGGGTCGGACCTAGGGAGCCATGGCAAATCTTCAATCCTTCGAGCGCATCGATCCCCAGCAGATCAAGGCCGACCTGCATCGCAAGGTCCTCGACCGCTTAGATCTGGAAAAGCTCGGCAAGACCACCGGCGACTCCGCGCGCGAAGAAGTAATGGTCATCATTCGCGCGGTCGTCAACAGCGAAGTCGTGCCTCTCAGCTTTGCCGAACGCGAACGTCTGTCGCGTGAAATCCTGGATGAGATTTTCGGCCTGGGGCCACTCGAGCCTCTACTCAAAGACCCCACCGTATCCGATATTCTGGTCAACCGTTTCGACCGTGTGTACGTGGAGCGCGCCGGCAAGCTGGAACGCACGGAATTGTCATTCAAGGACAACGCGCATCTGATGCAGATCATCGAGCGCATCGTCTCGCGAATTGGGCGGCGCGTCGATGAATCCTCTCCCATGGTGGACGCCCGTCTGGCGGACGGTTCGCGCGTCAATGCGATTATTCCACCGTTGGCTGTCGACGGTCCTTCTCTTTCGATCCGCCGTTTCGGGCGCGAACCGGTCACCGCACGGCAGATGATCGAGAACATGAGCTTGACCGAATCGATGCTCGAACTGCTCTCGGCCATGGTCAAGGGACGCCTTAACATCCTGGTTTCGGGCGGAACGGGTGCGGGCAAAACGACGCTTCTGAATGTGCTTTCCGGATACATCCCCAACTCCGACCGGATCGTCACCATCGAGGACGCCGCCGAACTGCAGTTGAAGCAGGAACACGTGGTCCGCCTAGAGACTCGGCCTCCGAACATCGAAGGTAAGGGTGCCGTGCGGCAACGGGAACTCGTGATCAATAGCTTGCGTATGCGTCCCGACCGCATCGTGGTAGGCGAGGTGCGCGGCGAAGAGGCCTTCGACATGTTGCAGGCCATGAACACCGGTCATGAAGGATCTCTGACAACCGTCCACGCGAACTCGCCACGCGACGCCATGGCCCGAGTGGAGAACATGGTTTCGATGGCGAATCTGAACATTCCGGAGCGCGCCGTGCGCCACCAGATCGCATCTGCCGTACATGCCGTCGTCCAGATTGCCCGCCTTTCTGACGGCACACGCAAGGTCACCACGGTATCGGAGATTACCGGTATGGACGGAGACCTGATCGGAATGCAGGATATTTTCAGCTTTGACCGCACCGGGACCGATGAGAGTGGCAAAGTTCGTGGCGTCTTCCGCGCGACCGGCATTCGCCCACAGTTTGCCGAGCGGCTGGCAACCTCCGGAGCCCGCCTGCGATCGGCCTTGTTTGAATCGAGAACCGAGGTTTAGGAGACGATATGCCCTCCGGTCTAATTGCGCTTCTCGTATTCGTCGTGGTTGCCCTCGCGGCCTTTGCCATTGGGTCGATCTTCGACCAGCGCAACGCTCGCGCGCGCCTGATTAAAGAGCGCCTGGCTAACGAGCGCAAGGCGCCCGAACTCGCCGCTGAGGAAGAACTCGCGCTTCTCCGCGACGAGCAACTCAGTCAGATTCCGGCTCTTGATCATCTGCTTCGGCGGTCCGCCCGGGTCACCGACATCCAAAAAATGCTGGCGCAGGCTGGAATGTCGTTGCGCGCGGGAAATTTTCTCGGAATATCCGCGCTGGCCGGAGTTGCCGCGACCTTCCTCGGATACGCCTTCAGCAATCGGGTCGAGATCGCCTGGATTGCAATGCTGGTGGGTTTCGTACTTCCGTACTCTTACGTTTCGTACCGGCGCAACAAACGGTTCGAGAAATTCGAGGAACTTTTTCCGGAAGCCATCGACACGCTGGCGCGGGCCGTTCGCGCCGGGCACGCCTTCACCACCGCGCTCGAAATGATTACCGACGAGGTAGCCGAACCCGTCTCTGGCGAGTTCCGGCAACTTTATGAAGAGCAGAAATTCGGCATGCCTGTTCGCGATGCCCTCATTAACCTCACCGAGCGCATGCCGTTGGTCGACGTGAAGTTCTTTGTCACGGCGGTGATGCTGCAGCGCGAAACTGGCGGCAACCTGGCTGAAATTCTCGACAATCTCTCTTACGTCATCCGTGAGCGCTTCAAGATTCAACGGCAGGTTCGCGTCTACACCGCGCAAGGACGTCTGACGATGGCGCTCCTGATGGGAATGCCGCCGATCATCGTCGGGTTGATGCTCGTACTCAATCCGGCATTCATTCGCCCGTTGTTTTCTGATCCAATCGGACACACTCTGCTGGTCGCTGGTATCACGCTGCAAACGGTCGGATACTTCGTGATCCGCAAGATCATTCGGATTCAGGTTTAGCTATGCCATTGCTGTTGGTCATCGTCGTGTTCGTCACCGTCGTGCTGGCGGTATTCGCCTTTGGGGCGGCGGTCGTGACTCCTAGCTCCGTCTTAGGCGCCCGTTTGCGTGCACTCGGAGGACAACAGCAGCCGGTGGAGAACAAGCCCGCCATCCGGGAACGCATCGAGCAGGCGTTGGATCCTCTCAGCAGGGCCATCCCGCTTTCGCCTTCGGATGTTTCCCGTACGCGCGCCTGGCTGATTCAAGCCGGCCTACGCGACGCGATCGACGTGAATTATTACTTCGGCGCGCGCCTTTTAATGGCCGCCGCCGGGTTTGCCGGTGTCGCCCTGTTTTCCGGCTTCGATAACCTTTTTCTGCTCGTTGGCATTCCCGGTCTCGGATTCTTCCTGCCGCGCTTCATTTTGAAGCGCATGATTAAAGACCGCCAGCGCCGCATTCGCATCGGCCTGCCAGATGCGCTCGACCTCACTGTAATTTGCGTCGAGGCCGGCCTCGCGCTCGATCAGGCTCTCACCCGCGTCGGCCAGGATTTGCACCACGCCCACCCCGATCTCAGCGATGAATTTCACCTGGTGAACCTGGAGATGCGCGCCGGCAAGCCCCGCGCCGAAGCCCTCCGTAATCTGGTCGACCGAACCGGGGTTGACGATATCCGTTCTCTTGTTGGTACACTGATTCAAACAGATCGCTTCGGCACCAGCGTTGCTCAGGCACTCCGCGTGCATTCCGACTCTCTCCGCACGGAACGCCGGCAACGGGCCGAGGAGCAAGCTGCCAAAACTACCATTAAGATGGTCCCCCCACTGGTGATATTTGTTCTGCCTTCGATCATATTTGTCACGATCGGTCCAG
Organism: uncultured Acidobacteriaceae bacterium; assembly: GCA_963844525.1. GTDB lineage: Bacteria > Acidobacteriota > Terriglobia > Terriglobales > Acidobacteriaceae > Sulfotelmatobacter. The sequence goes on from CAWJOM010000005.1 coordinate 737,177, forward strand.
CCGTCATCGAGCTGTTCCGGCAACTTGGGCCCGTTTCCGGCGGGCGTTAGAAGGCGGGGCCAACAGCATCACAGAACTGGGGAGCTTTCGCACTTATGGCGGTTCTTTCCTCGCAGGGACAGGCCTTTAATCAGACCCGTCAGGCGTATCTCGCCACCTCCCTTGCAGTGGCCGACACGCACTGGACTCGCTTTCGCGGTCTGCTCGGACTCCGCCCGGGTGACTTCCGTAACGGTTCTGGCCTCTGGATTGTCCCCTGCCACGGCGTTCATACTCTGGGCATGGCATTCCCCATCGACGTCGTCTATCTGGATCGGGGCATGATGGTCATTCATATTCAGCATGATTTGCAGCCCTGGCGCTTTGCTCCGGTTCGGACGCAAGCGGCGTCTGTGCTGGAACTACCGTGCCGTATCGCCGCCGAAACCAGAACGACAGTGGGCGATAAAATTGAGATAACCATCGAAAACGATCGTCGAGCACCGCGTGATTGAAACGCTCCAACTCGAAGAACCCGTCGCCGTTCACGACGAGCCGAAACTGCTGGTCGAGTGGACCTCGCCCTGGCTCGAGTTTATTAGCTCGATTGGGCCGGCCTTGGCGCGCTCGGAACGCCGCCTGGCGGGCGAGGCGCCCTTCGGACTCATTCCTCTGCGCATCATGGTGCCTTCCTATCTAGTCGAGGCATTCTTGATCTTCGCCATCATCGCGATCCAGGTGAAGATCGCCGAATTGAGGCCCTTCGTGGCGCCAAGATTTTCGCGTCAAGATGTGATTTATTACAGCGGCGATGAATTGCCCCGCACTGAGGATCTGGGTGGAACGGAAGCTGCGGCAACCGGCCGTGCTGGCGGCAACGAAGCGCACCATCGCACACAAACCATCAAAATCGCCCGCGGCGGCTCTCTGATTCCGACCGTGGTCGATGCGCCCAATCTCAAGATCCCCTCATCCACCGAAGCGGTGGCGAATCTCCTGGCGATCAAGCCCGATCCCGGCCCACCGCCGTCAGAAGGATTGCGCTCCAACCGAGCCGCGCCGAATCTTTCCACTGCGCCGATTGCCCCGGCACCCAACGTGATCCGCGATTACACTCGCAACGGAGTTCAACTCGATGCGGTGATTGCGCCAGCTCCGTCGGTCACACGCGACCGGAGCCTTACAGCCCCCAATCTCAGCGCGACTCTGATTCCTCCGGCGCCGAACGTTTCAAGCGAGCGCACTCTGGTTGCACCAGCGCTGGCTCCAACGGTGATTGCTCCTGCCCCGAATGTCGCCCGGGACCGGATGACGAACACGCCGTCCCTCAATGCAACCGTAGTGGCACCCGCTCCCAGCACCGTTCGCGACCAGGCGCGCTCCACACCGGCTCTGGCCGCGAATGTGATTCCGCCTGCGCCGAACACGGTGAGTCGCGAAACTTCGAGTTCTCCAGTCCGGATGAATAACGTGGCGGTCATCCCGCCGCCGGTGTCCGCTCCGGAACGTGCAGCCATTCGAAACCCAAAGCTAAGTTTGCCTGCGCCGTCCGTTGTCGCGCCGCCACCGTCGGCTGACGTTTCGCAGGACAGGCTCCGCGTAGCCAGCGGAACGATTCCGGATCCCTCGAAAGCGGTCGTGCCTCCTCCGCCTACCCAAGCCAGCGGATCTTTCATGAGCAGTCTGATGGGCAGGATATTCGGCGCTTCCGAGGTAGTTCCACCGCCGCCTGCCGTTCATGCCAGCGGGCCCAGCGGTACGAACGGCACATCGCTCGCAGCGAATGTCGTTCCACCACCGCCGAGTGTCAGCCCGACGGCACCTGGAGGAACTCCACGCGGCACGCGCAGTGGCCTGGGCACGTCGCTCGAGACAAAGGTTGTGGCTCCCCCACCCTCTGTGGGTGCGTCGGGCGGCGCCGGCAATCGAACTATCGCGTCATCCTCCGGACCGGCGCTCGGCGCGCCGAGTTTGGTTCCACCTCCGCCTACGCTGGCAGGAGCAGGCGGCGGAACCGGCAATACTGGTGGTGGCGCCGGTGCCCCCAAAGGAACTCTGCTAGCCAATAACGTCGTCCCTCCGCCTCCTTCGGTTGGTGGAGGCTCCACGTCCACTGGCTCGGGCTCGGGCCGCAACGGGACAGGTCTCGGCGCCCCACTCGACGCCGGTAACGTCATTACTGCGTCTGACAACAGTGGAAGCGGCGCCAATGCCGGCGCTGTAATTTCCAGTCAGCCCGGCTCCAAGGTTGGACTCCCGAGTACAGGCGGAACCGGCTCACTTGCCTTGTCTCCTTCAGGCGGAGACAAGCCGGGGCTCGGCGGAGCAGAAGGTGGCACCAGCATCGGCCGCGGCAATGGCGCGGGAAGCGGCATGAACGGCTCAAGCACTGGCGCGGGAAAATCCGGCCCCGGACGTGGTTCCGATCCGACCGCACGAGGCGGAATCTCCCCTGCTGCCGGACCCGGCGGAGCGGGAAACATCCCATCAGGCATTCCCCCAGTTCGCGGGGTTGATATCAGCGGTGGCAGCAGCGAGGTTACGATTCCGGCGTTCGGGTCTGACCCAGCCGGCGACAATCCTCAAGCCCCTGGGCACCCGACCGCAAAACAGCGTCAAGCTCTGGGCGTAACAATCGTAGCCACAGCATCTTCCGGGGGAGCCTTCGAGCCCTACAAGAATCTTCTACGAGGCGAAAAATACACAACCTACTTCGATACCTCGCTGGGCACGGTCGTGATGGAATTCGCCGATCAGTCGGGCACGGCCCGTGCCTACAGCACCCTCACGGCTCCGAGCGCCATTCGAACCGACTTGCCTGAAGGACTACCCCATGCCCGCATGGTGGTCACCTGCACCATGGATGCTTCCGGCAATTTGAAAAACGTGCGCGTTCTTGAAGCCGGGCCCGCTGAGATGACGGCGAAGATCCTTGCCGCTCTGCGCAGTTGGAAGTTTCAACCCGCCATGCGCGGAGACCAACCGGTCGAGGTCACGGCAATTCTGGGCTTTGGCGTAAATACCAACGACCGATTCTAGAAGCTCTTCGATATCGCCGCATTACAACCGTCACCCCGTTGAACTCTGTTCCCTCATCTTCCACCGACTTTCCGTCGATGGCGATTAGAAGGCCAGTGAGGGAGAAATGAATTTCGACGAAGCCGTCGCCATGCACGCCAAATGGAAGCGCAAGTTGCGCCAGTATGTCGCTAGACACGACGCCAGTCTCCGCCCCGCCGACGTCAGCCTCGACCACAAGTGCGTGCTGGGGCAGTGGATCTACGGCGAAGGTGGGGCCCATGCCGCGCTCCCGGAATACACGAGACTGAAATACGAGCACGCCCGCTTTCATATTATTGCTGGCGAATTGGTGCAGAAGGCGAATTCGGGAGAATTCATCGACGCCGAGATGGAACCGTGTTCCAACAGTCAATTTTCGCTATCGTCGGCAGCCATTGTGGGCGCGATTGTAGCCATGAAGAAACGATTGTCGAGCTGACGGGCTAATGAGGAACTAGTTCTGGAGTAGACTCGTTGGCGCTGCTGGCCTTGGGCTCGGGAGGTGAGGATCGCGTACAAATATGATGGATACATCATCCGCGTGGAGGATCGTCCAGCCCGTGGTGATCCCTAAGACGCTCGCCAGCGGTGCTTCCCGAGGCAACAGGACGCAGGAGACGTCATGTGTCTGGAGAAAATCGCTCCAGCCTTGCTCGGCGCGGATCATCTTCAAATAAGACCGAAAGAATGACTCGCCGTATAGATCGTGCCGGTCGTCGACCACGGCGAGCGTCTTGGGATATAGCCGGTAGATCAAATACCCGCCCCAGAAATCCGGGCTCAGAACCGGTCCTTTCACTTCGTGATGCTCCAAGTAGTTCACGGCTTCCACCGGCATACGCTTAGAATCGAAGTGAGCATTCATCAGCACGGTCGACCCCGCCCGTCCTCCGTTTAGCGCAAGCAACAGCGTGACGACAGTGGCGAGAATTGGCCACAGACGGCCTCGCAGAGACGCTTCGACCGCACCCATTCTCTGGAAGAATCCTTCGGCAAATCCGGCCGTAGGCAGCAGCGGACCCACAACCAGCACCAACAGAATGGAAGAGACCGGAATATTCCGTGACGCATAAAGCCCCGCATAAATGGCGAACAGGACCGTGATCCCTTGGCTCACGCGCAATTCGCGCCCCCGCACCGCCAGAACCGCGACCGTGATCAGCAGCAGCGCCAGGAAACACTTCTGCGCCACCCCATGAAAGTTGGGGGACTGAAATTCATCAATGTGATCCATCAGGAATCGGTTCGACAAGTAGGAATAGACGTGACGGTACAGATTCCACCCGTACGGGTTTACCAGGCTTGCCGCAGCCGAAAGCAAGCCCATCCACAGCAGACTTTGCGTTCTCTTCCCGGCAGAGATCCTCTGCAACTGCTGCTCGATCCGCCCGCTTCTCGTTGTGAACTGCTCCGACACCGCCCCAGCGAGATAAGCAGCCAGTAGTACGAAGCCAATCAGGAAGCCACCGTGGAGGTTCACCCACACGAGCATCATGAATGGGAGAGCCCACAACGCGCGCGGGCCAAGCCCCGGGGAAGATTCCTGCTCTAAGAAATCCAGAATCCAAAACCACATCAGCGTGAAAAGCCAACTCACCACGTGAGGACGCGCGAGGAAATGAATCATCGACGCCGACACCGCAAGCAGCACCAGAACCAAGGCGGCCAGTATGTTCGTTCCACGACCGATGAGTATTCGAAACGTCCACGCAAAAACCGCCGCTATGACGACGGCCGTAAGCCACACAACTCCATTCAGCCCGAGCCATGCTTCCAGTTTTCCCACCACCACGTCGTACAGCCACTCCCACGCGAACCACGGCTTGCCCGTCATGGTCGAAGAGAACGAGTCCACGCGCGGAATGGTATGTGTGGCGAGAATCCGTTGCCCCGTGCGGATATGCCACCCGATGCCAGCATCTCCCAACAGACGCACTGAAAGAAGCGTAAACAGGAGCACGCACAACAGTACGATAAAGATCAAATCTGCCCCCGACGGCAGCGCCAAGCGAACCCATGCAGGAGTATCGATTTCGGAAGAACTTCTGGAACCGTCTGCCATCGGGCTGAATCTTATAGAGGTAGGAGAAGAACGGCAAGGTCAGTAGCAACAAGGTGGGTACTAGCCAGATGGATAGCGAAGTGAAACCTCGGGTAGTGATTGTCGGCGCCGGCTTTGGCGGCCTGAATGCGGCGCAAGCTCTGGCAAAAGCCGATGTCAAGATCACCGTTATCGACCGCAAGAATTTCCACACGTTTCAACCACTTCTCTACCAGGTGGCGACTGCGGGACTTTCCCCAGGAGAGATCGCCGCGCCCATCCGCTCTATTCTTCGCTCGCACAAAAATATTGAAGTGCTGATGTCGGAAGTCACAGGATTCGATCTGGATCGCCGCATCGTCGAGACTTCGGATGCTTCCCTCCCCTACGACTACTTGATCTTAGCCGCAGGAGCCACCCACTCCTACTTCGGACACGACGAGTGGGAGCCCTTTGCTCCCGGACTCAAGACGATTGAAGATGCGTTGGAAATCCGCCGCCGCGTGCTGCTCGCCTTCGAGTTGGCCGAGCGCCAGGCCGCCGCCGGCGAAAGCTCGGCGCCGCTCAACTTCGTGGTTGTCGGCGGCGGCCCTACGGGAGTCGAATTGGCCGGCACTCTGGCCGAGATCAGCCGCCATGCCCTGGCCCACGAATTTCGTTCCATCGATCCGTCGCGCACTCACATTCTTCTGGTTGAAGGTGGACCACGCGTTCTTGCTGCCTACCCCGAAGACCTCTCTCGCAGCGCTCAAGCACAGCTCAATCGTTTGGGAGTCGAGGTCCGTACCTCGACGACCGTAACGCAAATCGAACCCGGGGCGGTTGATGTCGGCAACACTCGACTCCCCGCTACGGTGGTGCTTTGGGCGGCAGGAGTCGCTGCCTCCCCGCTCGGCAAAAAGCTGGGCGCAGAGATCGATCGTGCCGGACGCGTTCTGGTGCGCCCCGACCTCAGTGTTCCAGAGCATCCTGAAGTCTTTGTCATCGGCGATCTCGCTGCTCTGAAGGATGAACACGGCAAGCTCCTTCCAGGGGTGGCTCCGGTCGCGATCCAGGAGGGCCGTTTTGTCGCAAAAGTGATTCGCAAGGAATTGGACTCGGGCTCGCGCACGTCAGCGTTCCACTACTGGGACAAAGGGAGTCTGGCCACCATCGGTCGAGCAGCGGCGGTCGCTGAGTTCGGGCGCATACACATCTCTGGCTTCATCGCCTGGTTATCCTGGCTGTTCGTCCACATTCTTTTCCTGATCGGCTTCCGCAACCGCCTGCTTGTTTTCATTCAGTGGGCATGGTCCTATGTCACCTACGAACGAGGCGCTCGCTTGATTACCGGCAGCACCTACTTGCCTGGATGGACTGCCAATCAGGCACGTTCCGACGTAGGCACCGAGAGCGTTCCACAAGAAATTCATACCGGTCCCGCCAAATAGAGGGACAATAGTTAGGGACCTTGGATTTCGGAGCACGTGTCGGGCAGGGTCAACCTATCATCAGGCTTGTCATCCTGAACGAAGTGAAGGACCTATGCACTCCTCGTCGATTATCAGAAACTCGAAGCTGCGCCTGATCGTTAGCGTCGCCGCGTTCTTTCTCTTCTCATTTCCCGCTCACGCCGAAATCCTGAAAGTGGTTGTCAACGACACGATTCAGCCCATCAGCGAGGAGTACATTGCCCGCGCCATCGATGAGGCCCGCAAGCGGGGCGATCAAGCCGTGCTGATCGAGATCAATACGCCGGGCGGGCTGGTTGATTCAACCCGCGAGATTATCGAGCACATCACGAGTTCCTCTGTTCCCGTAATCATCTACGTCACGCCCAGTGGAAGCCGCGCTGCCTCCGCCGGATTCTTCATCTTAGAATCCGCCGATATCGCCGCGATGTCGCCCGGAACAAACACGGGTGCGGCCCATCCTGTCGTTCTCGGCGGTGGCAAAATGGACGACGTCATGAAGGAAAAATTGGAAAATGATGCCGCTGCTTTGATGCGGTCGGTCGCGGCACGCCGCGGACGCAACATCGACGTCGCTGAAAGCACAGTCCGGCAGTCCAAGTCTTTTACCGAGCAAGAAGCGCTTTCGCAGCACCTGATCGACTACGTCGCCTCCGATGAGAACGACCTCCTGCGGCAGATCGACGGCAAGAGCTTCAAGCGTTTCAATGGTCAGAACGTCACGCTCAACCTCTCAGGCCAGCCACTATCGCCTTTCAATATGACGCTGAAGGAGAAAATCCTTGCGTACCTGATGGACCCGAACATCGCCTTCTTGCTTCTCGCGATCGGCGCGCTTTCGCTCTATTTGGAATTCAACCATCCCGGCGCCGTGATTCCAGGCACCGTGGGTGTCGTATTCATCCTCGTCGCCGGCTTCGCTCTCAATCTGCTTCCTACTCGCTTTGCGGCCTTGGTCCTGATTCTGGGCGCCTTTGCTCTCTTCGCTGCTGAAGCCAAGTTCGCGAGCCACGGAGTCCTCACCATCGGTGGGATCGCTCTGCTCACCCTCGGCGGTCTCCTTCTGGTCGATTCCCCCATTCCTGAAATGCGCGTCCACCTGCTGACCGCTCTCGCTGTCAGTATTCCCCTTGGATTGATCACCGCCTTCCTCATGACGATCGCACTGAAAGCGCGGCGCAACAAAGTAGTTACTGGAGCCCAAGGTCTCGTTGGCGAAACAGGAGTCGCGCAGACTGCGCTCGTGCCGCAAGGCAAGGTCTTTGTCCACGGCGCACTGTGGGATGCTAGCAATACGTAATGAAACCGTGTTCAATTTATATGACAAATACACTACAGTGTAGTTGAACGACGAACTTTGAATTGTGATCTTTAATAAATTAATAGATTTCGATAAGTAACTCATCCTCAGTTGTGCACTCGAAAAGGTTAATAACCTATACCGTAATTAATGATAGTAGCATCTCTTCCATTTGTCTATCGAATCCATGCATCCAGTGTTAAACATGGTTTGAATTAATTAACTGAGAATTCTCAAACAAAATGATTGTCGATTCGTTCGTTCGTTCATATTCATTCATTCATTATTCCATTTGTGGTGAGAGAATCGACTTCTTAAGAATGTAATAACACACGTTATTTTTTCATTTCGAACACTGGGTAAACAAAAAATATCCTTCGAACAACGTGGCTGCAATCAATCAGTCAATCATCCGTCATTTCCAGCTGAACGGAACGATACAGTTCTATCGTTTTTTATTCTCAGTCAGTCAGTTCGTTAGTTTGTTAGTTACAAATCTTAAGTTTGTCAACAATATGTTAACACAAAGATAGATATAATTTTAAATCCTATTTCCTACACTTGCTTGCTAGGTTGTTGGGAAGTATTATAAGGATTGCGTTGTAATTAGATTACACTTCAAAATCTTGGTAATATTGACTTTTTCATTTATTATGACGGATAACTTCTCTCGCTACGATTGATCCAACTACCTTCACTTGCTCGAATGTTGATCGCTAGAAACTTTCGATTTCGGTTCTTTGTTTTCATTATTCTTGTGGCGATTGGATTTGCCGTTACTCCCATTGCGCTTGGGATATTATACTTGGAACTCAAATTCTCTTGTTCCTGATGTTGTTGGTCCAGCTGCGAATGCACCCATAATTGCTCAAGAAGACCGCAGAGAAAAGGGACAAAGAAATAGAACCACTTATCCCCAATCAATTTATGTTGAACAGCAAAGAAACTGATATTAAAGGTAAATATTCAAAGCGCGAATCTGTTGAAACTCCTCTAACACCAACACCAACACCAACACCAACACCAACACCAACACCAACACCAACACCAACACCAACACCAACACCAACACCAACACCAACACCAACACCAACACCAACACCAACACCAACACCAACACCAACACCAACACCAACACCAACACCAACACCAACACCAACACCAACACCAACACCAACACCAACACCAACACCAACACCAACACCAACACCACCTGAACTTGTAAACTCCTCAATAGATGCCAGTAAAACTCCCAAGGGTTATCCTCTCAAAAAAGATAAAGATGTTGCAATATCGTTATCCAAAAAAGTAAATCCTACACTCAACTGGTTGTTTCTCCTATTGTAAATCAACCCGATGAAAAGGATGTGAAAGATGTTGGTCCAATTTATATACAAAATTCGCACGGAATAGTTTGGTTAGTCGAAGGTAAGTGAACACTAAGCTACCTAGAATTCTTCATGTTCTTTTTATTAATTGTACATTTGAACATTTAAAGGTTGGCCAGTTCCAGATTGCAATGTAGAATGTTATTTTTCCAGAAATGGAGGAACTCGAGATGCATTAGAACGAGCAGACGCAGTATTTTATCATGGAAAACAAGGGCTTCATACATATCATGATAAGTCAAAACTTTCAATATTATTCCATTCTGAAAGTGATGGACTTTATCACGACCACAAACATGATTATTCATTACTTGGTACCACTTTCAATATGAGTGTTAGCTATCACTTGGAAACAGACTCTGTTGTTCAAGAAGCAAAAAGAAATTATCCAACCGAATTCACACACTTTACAATAAGTTATTCGCCATATCTTATTGAAGACTATTTCGAAACTCCAATGCCTTTTCAAGAAAAAAATCCAACAGTTTTGGCAGCTATCTTTATGTCAAATTGTGGCCATCAAAGTAGTGGTAGGAACCTATGGCTTTCAAATATTATGCGCTTAATGGATGTTCATTCTTACGGAGCATGTTCAAAAAACGCAAACGCTGATTCTTGAGCAGGGTGCCATGAGACACATTACAAGCAAAAGACTTGCATTATACGGAAGTACAAATTTTACTTGTCATTTGAGAACAGCATAGATGAATCTTATGTAACAGAAAAGTATTATCAAGGTATGGCAGTTTAACTCTGTCGTATTTCTTTATTTTACTTTTACACCTTAGCTTTATATGCTGGAACTGTTCCAATTTATCTGGGAGCACCAAACATAGATCAATTTTCTCCTACCGTTGGAACTAACGTACAATCGCCGCATATTAAAATCAGTGATTTTAAAACTGCTGAAGATTTAGTGGACTTTTTGAAAAAACTTGCTGCAGATGAACCCCGATACAATCAATATTTAGCATGGAAATCCAAACCTCCTAATCCTCGCTTTAAAGCGTTAGTGGACTGGTCTTTAGACTTTCCGAAAACACCTTGCAGACTTTGCAATTACATTGCAACCTTGAAAGCATCTGGCAAGCTGGTGCACTAAAAATGCAATCCTATTTTTTTTAATACCAATTTAGCATTCAACTTTGTATCCTTGTGTGTTTAAATAAGTTTTTGTCAAGCATGTATATACTTTTTCCCAGAACAAGTCTTTGCAATTCCTTGTAATTTGATCCACATTTAGAAAGCTAGAAATTGACTTCGCTCATCGGTTGGTATTTTTATTTTCATCTCAGTTGCAATCTACTACCTTCATTGGATTTTTGTGAGTCGTAATTATTACAAGGGGTGGGTATAAAGTGAAACACATTCCAGGGTAATTTTCTCCAACAGTTTGATTTATTTTACAAAATTTTGGTTACTAACTTACTTAGCATGGAGACATGCTTCCATTGTGGTGGATCCTGTCGTGCTTCTTAGCACACTCCACTTTGGAGTTTCATTTCTGTTGGACATGGTTGTGGGGGAGTAGCTGTATTGTTGGTGATTGTTTCCCATGGTGGTTGTATTTGAGTGGTAGTACTGTTTAAGACAGGTGGAATAGCATGGCTTTCGAGTTTTCTCTTTCCCTAAAGTATTAGTTATCTTTGCCGCGCAAGAACCTAGGACATCTGATCAACGTAAAAAATCTTCAGTAGAACCCGATTAAACCACACAAACGAACGGAACTTCATTTTTTAACGGTTCCTATTTTTTCGGAGAAGAAGCAATTTATACCCTTCGATTCTTTCAACAATTTGAAGGAAATCAAAGGAATACTCGAGGGTAAATGCTATCATGTTTTGGTTGTTCCCAACAATAAAAACAACTACTTTACAACCGCAATAAAAACATTTGATTTGAACTTCTTATTCATAATCAATGCGCTTTACATAGATAACCTAGCCTAGCATAGTAGACTTGAATAGAGAACACAGAGTAGAGTAGTAAGTTACTTATTGTTGTTAGTTACACGAAAGAGTTGTTAGTTTACTGGGATTCATGGTTGTCTATTAGACTTAGACGTTATGGTACAGAGAAAGTACCATCCAGCTTATGAGAGACAATTGGGCACAAGAAAATCTCTCAGTGATGGAAATACAATCAATACAACAAATGTAAATCCAGCAATTGATCTTAAAGGTACCAGTGCTTTATTAGCTTCTGAATTTCCCTCTTATTGATGATTATTTTCATAGTTTATAATTTCAGAGGTTACATCTTCTGTATTCAAATGGTTTTCAAAACAGTGGCCAAATTTTGGAAGCGGAATTATTTTCAAAGAATTTGCTTCCGCACCAGTCAGACTGGCAAGGCAATATTAAGAAATCATTTATAATTGTAGAGTTCTTGTAACCTTCATTGTGATAATACAAATTAGTGCCAGTGTTACCCACATATCAAGTCAGATCATTTAAAAGACTACTTCACTAATTTGTTTCTTTATTCCAAGAAAAGGAACCGTTTCCAGGATTTATTTGTACTTTGCTGGGTGAAGAAAAATTCTCTCTTCTCTCAGAGAGATATGCAATCAAAGCAAAATCATTCTCAGCAACTCAC
>CAWJOM010000006.1:0-1653030 GCA_963844525.1 uncultured Acidobacteriaceae bacterium
CAGGTTTCGGTGGCGAAGTTCGGCGAAGGTGGAGATCTGGTCAAGTGCAGTTTCTGCGGCAAGACCCAGAAACAGGTCAAGAAGCTCATCGCCGGGCCCGGGCGTCTACATCTGCGACGAGTGCATCGACCTGTGCAACGACATCATCGCCGAGGAGCGCGACGAGACCACGGAGCTCAGCTTCGAGGACCTGCCCAAGCCGCAAGGAGATTTTCACCTTCCTGAACGACTACGTCGTCGGTCAGGAATACGCCAAGAAGATCCTCTCGGTCGCCGTGTACAACCACTACAAGCGGGTGCAGGCCGGCCCGGTGCAGGAGGACGGGGTCGAGCTGGCCAAGTCCAACATCTTGCTGCTGGGCCCGACCGGGTGCGGCAAGACGCTGCTGGCCCAGACCTTGGCCCGCATGCTCAACGTGCCGTTCGCCATTGCCGATGCCACGGCGTTGACCGAGGCCGGCTACGTCGGCGAGGACGTCGAGAACATCGTGTTGAAGTTGATCCAGGCGGCTGACTACGACGTCAAGCGGGCCGAGACGGGCATCATCTACATCGACGAGATCGACAAGATCGCCCGCAAGAGTGAAAACCCGTCCATCACCCGCGACGTATCGGGCGAAGGCGTGCAGCAGGCACTGTTGAAGATTCTCGAAGGCACGACGGCGTCGGTGCCGCCCCAAGGCGGGCGCAAGCATCCGCATCAAGAGTTCATACAGATCGACACCACCAACATCCTGTTCATCTGTGGCGGTGCGTTCGCCGGACTGGACAAGTTGATCGAGGGTCGGATCGGCAAGCGGGGCATCGGCTTCCGGGCCGAGGTGCACCGCAGCGTGAGCGTGATGACGGCGAGATACTGCGCCACGTGCTGCCCGAAGACCTCATGAAGTTCGGGCTGATCCCCGAGTTCATCGGCCGACTGCCCGTGGTCAGTGCCGTCTCGCCGCTGTTCAAGGATGCCCTGGTGCAGATTTTGGTCGAGCCCAAGAACGCCTTGTCCCGCCAGTACGAGCGTGTCTTCGCCCTCGACAACGTGGAGCTGGAGTTCACGCCCGACGCGCTGGAGGCGGTGGCCGAGCAGGCATGCTGCGCGGCACGGGCGCCCGTGGTCTGCGGGCCATCCTCGAAGAAGTCCTGTTGGACGTGATGTACGACCTGCCGAGTCGTACTGACGTCGGCAAGTGCGTGGTTGACCGCGCCGTGGTCTTGGACCGGGTGGCGCCCGACTCTGGTGCCCGTGGGCGGCGCCCCGGTCAAGTCGACCGCACCCGGCGCGCCGCTTCCTGCTCCGGTGCCGGTTCGGTCGGTGGGCGGCTGAAGCAGTCGGCGGTGCCAAGTCGCTGAGTTGGGCGACCGGTGCCGCTGTCGAGGTGAGTTCGTCCGCTTCGCGACCTGCGGCCTGGCGTGGCTGGACGGTCACATCGACTTCGAGTCGAACATGCCGAGTCGCCGCGCCTGGCCCACGCTCGATCGCATGAAGTCGCTGATGGCCGTGCTCGGGGATCCCTCACGAATCGATTCCCTCGGTGCACGTGACCGGGACCAATGGCAAGGGCTCGACATCGGCCATGGTGTCGGCGCTCGATGATGGCCCAGGGCCTGAGCGTGGGGACATATACCAGCCCCAATCTGCACCGCGTCTCGGAACGATTGGCACACAACGGCGAGCCGATCGACGACGAGACATTCTCGGCGTGCTCTCCGAGCTGGCGCGCTCGAGCCTTGATCCCCGAGCGCCTGACCCGCTTCGAACTGCTGACGGCGGCCGGCGCTGTCGTGGTTCGCCGATGATGCCGTCGACGCCATGGTGATCGAGGTGGGGCTGGGCGGCACATGGGACAGCACCAACGTGGTGCACGGCGACGTCGCCGTATTGACCAATTTCAGTTACGACCACACCGATGTGCTCGGGCCGACGCTCGAAGGCATCGCCGAGGACAAGTCGGGGATCATCAAGGCCGGGAGCATGGTGGTCGTGGGGGAGACTCGGGCCGATCTGGTGGCGATCGTCGAAGCGCACGCGGCCAGGCGTCGGTGCGCGGCCGGGGTGTGGGTCGTCGACCGGGATTTCGGATGCGAGAAGAACCGGGTGGCCGTAGGGGGTCGGCTGGTCACCCTGTGGACGCCGGGTGGACGTTACGAGGACGTGCTCGTGCCACTGCACGGCGCGCATCAGGGACGAATGCAGCCTGTGCCCTGGCCGCGGCCGAGGCGTTCTTCGGCCGTCCCCTCGACCCCGATGTGGTGCAAGAGGGTTTTGCGGTGGTGCGGGTGCCCGGTCGTCTCGAGGTCCTTGGTCGTCGGCCGCTCCTGTTGGTCGACGGGGCGCACAACGTGGCCGGAATGACCGCCCTGGGACTCGCCCTGGCCGAAGAGTTCGCAGTCTACGGCAACAGCGTGGCGGTGATCGGCATGCTGTCGGGCCGGGATCCTTCGGCCATGGTGGCCGCCTTGGCCCCGTCGGACGTCGACCACGGTGGTGGCCTGCCAACCCGATTCACCGCGGGCTCTGCCGGCCGAGGACGTGGCCGACGCAGCCCGGGCGCTGGGCCTGACCGTTCACGTGGAACCTTCTGTGCTCGATGCGTTGGCTCTCGCTCGCGGACTGGTCAACGCCCATGGCCTGGTCGTGGTGACAGGTTCGCTGTATACCGTGGGCACAGCCCGGGGCGAGATCCTCGCCGGTGCCGTGCGTTGGGAGGACGCTGGTCGCTGACCGGGCGCACGTGCTCAGTCTCTCTCAGTCTCTCACTCAGTCTCTCACTCAGTCTCTCAACCATAAGTTGAGGGTTTTGACCGGAGGGCGGAGATGATGGGGGCTGGAATGTCTCTACCTGAGATTGAGGGTCGGCCCACCAGCCAAGGCGTTTCGGTCCGGTCGAAGAAGTGGGATGGCCCGGAGTCGAGAGCGGCATCACGGGCGTGCGCTGCTGCTACTGTCCTCCGCTCGTGGATCGAACCCTTGTAATTGTAAAGCCCGACGGCGTTGAGCGCGGATTGATCGGCGAGATCATCGGACGGTTGGAACGCAAGAACCTGCGACTCGTCGCCGCGGAGCTGCGGACAGTCACCACGGAGTTTGCGCAGGCGCACTATGCCGAGCATGCGGAGCGCCCATTCTTCTCTGACCTGGTGGAATTCTTCACGCGTTCGCCCGTCTTGCTCATGGTCGTCGAAGGCCCAAAGGACACCTATGCCGTCGTGCGGACGATGATGGGCGTGACCAACCCGGCCGAAGCGGCCCCGGTAGATCACCGAATCGCCTTCCGGAGCCAGCGCCCGCCGCAACGTCACATTCGGATCCAACTCACGCCGCTGGTCGAAGTACACGATGCGCAGCTTCTCGGCCCGGCGAATCTCTCCCGCAGTCGCGGCGACTTCTCCGCGGATCAGGCGCAGCAGCGTCGTCTTCCCGCTGCCGTTCGGACCGACCAGCCCCACTCGCAGCCCGGCCGTGATAATAAAGTTCAGCCCCTGAAACAGCCGCCGTCCGCCAATCTCGTACGACACGCCCTGCAGTTCGATCAGCCGCTTGGTCTTGCGGTCGGTGGCCGAGAAATCGATTTGCGCCGTGCTGGTGCGGGTGCGCGTATTCAGGTCCGCAAGTTCTTCCATCAACTCGCCGGCCTTGTCGATCCGCGCCTTCGACTTGCGCGTGCGCGCCTTGGCCCCGCGGCGCAACCATTCAATCTCCGAGTGCACCAGGTTCTCCAGCGCTTCCTGCCGCTTCGACTGCGCGTGCAGGAACTCTTCTTTCTTCTCGAGAAACTCGCTGTAGCGCCCCTTCACCCGCAGTATGCCATCGGGATAAACGCGGCTCAGTTCCGCCATGTCGGTGGCAACGTTCTCCAGAAAGTAGCGATCGTGGCTGATCACCACGCACGCAAACGGAGCCTGCTCCAAAACTTCTTCGAGCCACTCAATGCCGGCCAGGTCGAGATGATTCGTAGGCTCATCGAGCAGCAGGATGTCGGGCCCCTGCACCAGCGCCTCGACAATCGCCAGCCGCTTCTGCCATCCTCCAGAGAGCGCCGCCGCTTCGGCGTCCAGGTCGACAAACTCCGCGCGTCCCAACGTCTCGGCAAAGCGCGTGCCGCGCTCCGACTCGGGCACCGCCGACTTTCTCAGCGCCGCATCGACCACGGACCGCACCGTCGCCCCTCGCTCAAACTCCGACTCCTGCTCCACATAGCTCAGGCGCAGCCGTTTGCGGACGGCGATCTCCCCGTCGTCCGTGTCTTCGGAGCCCGCAAGAATCCGCAGCAGCGTGGACTTGCCCGACCCGTTCGGCCCGATGAGCCCGATGCGGTCTCCCTCAGAAACGGTGAACGACACGTTCTGAAAGAGCGGCTCCGCTCCAAACGCCTTCGAAATGCTGCGGACATTAATCAGCGGCGGCAACGGATGTGAGATCTCCTGAGATTGAAATGTGGGGCTACCTTGAGATTATCAGGAAGGCGGCCGCCGGGTTGATATCCGAGCCTCATTCAGTTTTGTCATCCTAGGAAGGGGGAGCGAAGCGCGTCGGAGAGCGAAGCGACCCGGCGCGCGCAGTCGAAGGACCTCGCGCCCACCTTATAGTCTTGCCATCCTGAGCGAGGATTGGTCTTTGCGCGGTTAGCGCAAAGAGCAACCGCAGCGAAGGATCTCTTGCAACTCTTCACGGGTCACGAACGTCTCAGGGAGTTCCCTTCCGTTTCTTTCGCCCCTCTGGGGCTTGTTCCTCCTTTGTTTCGTTTACCCACCGCTGGCGCGGTGGGCTGCATTCTTGCGCTCCTTCGGAGCTTCCGTCTTCACACTTCTTGGAGCTTCTTTTCTTGCGGCTGTTGGGGCTTGGGTCTTTGCATTCATGGGAGGTTGTTTCACACTTACTGAGGGCTTGCGCGACGTGGCTTCGGCGAGCGTGGTGGACGTCGGCTTTTGTGGTGGTGCACTGCGGCCCGGTAGTTCTGGGCCGCTTGGACAGCCGGGGGCGGCTGTCCCCACATTCACTGTCGCTACATTGACGGGGCTTACGGTCACACGGCCGGCTTTCACTGTGGCGGCGACGTCGGCCATGTATTCGGCGCGGGCGCGGTCGATTTCGGCGCGCTTTTCGGCGCGGGACTTTGGCGATGGCGGCTTGCTCGTCGATCTGTTCGAGGGGCGGGGCGGGGTAGTTGGGGATCTCGGTGACCAGTCGCGGATTTGTTGACACCGAACTTGACGCGGCGGATGTTGCGGACGGCGGTGTTGAGGGCGCGGAGGATGAGTTCGGCGCGCTTGAGTTCGATGGTGCCGCGCAGCAGAGAGTTGACGACTTCCATCAGCGAGGCCTGGATGGACTCTTCGTCCTCGAGCAGGGCGTGGTGGTGGATGCGGGAGGCGGGATCTTTGACGGTGCGGAGCATGCGCTGGTGGAAGTAGCAGAACAGCTCTCCGCGGAGTGGGGGCGAGCCGCAACGGACTCCGGTGACCTTGATATGAGTGCAGGACTTAAGGTTCGACATGAGCTTGGTCCTTTCGGTATAGGCAACAATTTTTTCGTAGTGTTTGGCTAAAATCTTGGCTTCAAAGGAGTTAGGAGCGTAGTGAAGGAGGACGTCCGCGTATAATCTTGGAAAATCAGGACTTGCGAGTAAAATCTTGCGAACAAAGGACTTAATGGAGGCGGCGGTGGCGGCTGCTCCCGTTTTGGGAACGGAGAGGGGTGGGGTGGTGAAGGGACGAATGCGTCCATCGGCTGGGGAGTTGGGGTCGTTGGGGGTGCGTTCGGGCATACTCCCAACGTGGACTTTTAAAAATTCTCAGTCAAGGTCATCTGTCACAAGAAAAAAATAAATACTGTGGAAAACTTTGGGGGCACCAGAGATCAGGAAACGCCGCATTTTTATCGCCCATACGAGCAAGCTACCAGTTCCACCCGATCTCGTCGTTGGCACGGGCATATAAGCGCTTTGCAGTAGCCAAATAGCGGTATGGTATCCGGGAGGTTGGCCGTCCCGTTCTTCGGACAACAGGATGGGAGAGGTTGCTCTTTAGCCTTCCGACTTTGACTTCAGCGACATCAAGAGCAAGGTCAAAACCTGGCGGCCGGATACAGCTGGGCCGCCGGACGGGCGAAGGCGCCCGTCCCCACATGAGCCATCCCCACGCGCCCCGTTGCTACGACGAGTTACACGGGAAGAACTCCCTGAATCGTCGCGGAAGGGTTAGAGAGTGCAGGGATCCCTTCGACTCCGCTCAGGGCAGGCTCTTCGCTGCGGTTGTTCTTTGCGCTGGGCGCGCAAAGAACAATCCTTGCTCAGGATGACAGGACTTGAGAGCAGGGGCTTCGGCTTCAGGGGGATCGCTACGGGACCGGAGAGAGGCCGATTTGTTTGAGCACGGCCTGGTAGCGGGGCTCTTTGTGGAGGAAATCGAATAAGGGTTCGTTCTGCACGTTGATCATGTCTGGTTCGTGCTCGCGGCAGGCGGCTTCGAGATATTTCAGGGTTTGATCCTTGTCGCCGGCAAATGCGTACTTGTAGGAAATCTCCATGTTCGAAACGTAACCTTTGCGGGCGCGCGCCTTGGCTTCCTCGACTCCCCACCGTTCAACGGCCGGCTCGCCGCCGTGCAGCCAGGCCTGATGCGCGGACTGGGCGAGCTCCGGCTGGTGCTGGAAGCGGAGCGATTCTTCCAACGTCTGCTGCGATTCTTTGTACATATGTTTCAGCCAATACGCTTTCGAAAGATTCATCAGCACGTAGGCATCATTCGGGCGAGCCTGGCTCTGCACACGCAGTTCGCTGATGGCTGCGTCGTACTGCCGGAGGTTGGTGTAGTACATTCCCAGCACGAAGGGCCGGGCAAACGGATCGAGTTCGACGGCGCGCTTTTCTTCGGCTAATCCTTCCGCCTCGCGATTCATGGCCAACAGGGTGAAGGAGTGGAGCTGATGGGCCTCGGCATAATTGGGATTGAGTTCGATGGCGCGCCTGGATTCCGCATCAGCGCGGGGCAGATCCCAGCCGTAGAAGAGATACCACGCGGCCAGGGAGTTGTGAGCGTCGGGCAGGGAATCGTCGAGTTCGACGGCTTTGCGGGCGGCTTCCAGCACCTTGGCGCTGACTTCTTGCGGGGGGCGAACGCCCATACCCGCGATCGCGTAGGTGTCGGCGAGGCCGCTCCAAGCGGCGGCGTAATCGGGCTGCAGCTGAATCGCTTTCTCGAAATAGGGCAGGGTCTCGGGAATGTTGAAGGTAAACCAGAAATAGCGTCCGCGAAGGTAGGCGTCGTGGGCTTCGGGATTGATGTAGCGTGGCGGGCGCGCGGGAGAGGTGGCGACCTGCACGGCCTTAGCGATGGTCTGGGATAAGTCGGAGGGCAGGGAGAAAGCCTGGTCGAGGTCACGGTCATAGCTTTCGGCCCATACGTGCGTGTCGGTGGGAGCGTAGATCAGCTGCGCGGTCATGTGGACGCGGTTCGAGGAGCGCTCGATGGAGCCTTCGAGGATGCCGTCGACGCCGAGCTCGCGGGCGATGTCGGGGAGTGGACGCTTTACGCCTTTGTACTGCATGGCGGAGGTGCGGGAGACGACGCGGAGCGAGGTGTTCTTCGCGAGCATGGTGATGACTTCATCGGTCATACCGTCGGCGAAGTAGTCCTGCGAAGGGTCGCCGGAAAGATTCGTCAGGGGAATCACCGCGATGGAATGGATTTGCCGGGCGCGGCTGGCGGGGAAGAAGCGGTTGCGCAGTCCGGCGGCGTTAACGGCGGCCAGGGTTCCGGCCACAAGAATAAGGAGCAGAGCGGTGGCGGTCAGGAGCCTGTGGTTCGGCGCGGCGACAGGGACGGCGGGGGGAGAGGCGACAGGTTCGGCAAGCGTGATGGGCGCGGCCACTGCGGGAGCGGATTCGGCAGGAGTGGGAGTGAGGGGAGGGGAGACGTCGGTCTTTTCGGCGACAAAGCGGTATCCCTTGCCGGTGACGGTCTGGACGAAGCGGGGCTGCTCGGGGTCGTCTTTCAGGGTTTGGCGGATTTTGCGGATGGCGGTGTTGATGCCGTGTTCGGTGTCAAGGAAGACGTCTTTGCCCCAGAGGCGGTCGATGATCTCCTGGCGGGTGACGACGGCGCCTTGCCGTTCGGCGAGCAGGAGGAGGAGCTCGAGAGGAATGCGTTCGAGTTTCAGAGCGTCGCCGTTGCGCCGCAGCTCGAAGCGTTCGCGGTCGAGTTCGAATTCAGCGAAATGGTAGGAACCGTCGGCCACTCGCCCGCTCCCGGAAGGTCGCCCCGCGACAAGAACTATAGCATCGCAGGCAACATGTAGCCGAGACGCCCAGACAATTCAATCACTTACGGGTTCACCTGCAGTTCACCCAATCTTCACCCGCTCTGCATTGCCACAACCGGCTTTCAACGGCAGGATGTGCGCCGAGAGTTGCGCTCCCTTGTGAGCAGCAACCCTGAGTGTTCGATTGCAAAGGAGATTTCAAAATGAAAACGCTAAGAAAACTGTCGGTGATGGTAGGAGCAATTGTGTTCGTCTCCGTGATGGCGGCTACCGCAAACGCGGGGTGCGGGGAAATTGCACCCGGGACAGCTCCACTGAAGCGGCAAGCCTGGCAGGGGAGCGAGTTCGGATCGCCGGCACTCCGGTTGATCAGCGGACAGGATACCGATCCGATTGTCGGGATGTGGCGGACGTCGTGGCTGGTGGGGACGACACAAATCGACAACGGATATTCGATCTGGCATGCGGACGGGACGGAGATCAATAACTCCGGAGGCCGGCCACCGATGACGGGCAACATCTGCCTGGGAGTGTGGCAGAAGATCAACAATCATTACAAACTCAATCACGTTGGCATCTCTTGGGATCCGACCGGCACGGTGGAGGTGGGACCGGCGAACATCATCCAGGAGATCAAACTGGCACCGAACGGAAATAAATTCTCGGGGACCTTCAGCATTACGCAGTATGACATGAATGGCAACGTGCTCACGACGATTTCGGGGACGATCACCGGAACTCGGATTGGTGTGAACACGGTGATCAATACTCTCTGAGTTGGCTGCTTAGCGGGCCATTCAGGCGACGAGCGTGCGCAGTGCCGCAAAGTGAAGGGGCGGCATTGCGCGCGCGTCGTTTTATGAACTTTCCTGGCTGCGCAAGACCAATCCCCGCCTGGGGATGACAAAACCAAAAGCAGGTCCTTCGCTGCGGTTGTTCTTTGCGCTGGGCGCGCAAAGAACAATCCTCACTCAGGATGACAGGGCTAAAGAGGCAGCGTCTTGGGCTGCGGTGACGGTTGCGGCTAAAAGCAGGTCCCTCGACTTCGCAAGCCGGATCGCTTTGCTCTCCGGCGTGCTTCGCTCGGGATGACAAATCGAAGGAAACGCGTTTGGCTGCGGTTGGGGACCCGGCAAGTGTGAAGAAAGCTTCCACCAGCGCCGAGACAGAAGCTCCGAAGGAGCGCAAGAATGCAGCCCGCGGCGCAAGCCGTGGGTAGTCGGAACATACGAGAACAAGCCCCGAAGGGGCGAAAGAACATGGACTAGGTACGGGAGAACTCCCTGAGACGTTGGTGACCCGTGAAGAGTTGCAGGGATCCATCGCTCCGGTTGGTCTTTGCGCTGATCGCGCAAAGCCCAATCCTCACTCAGGATGACAAATTGGAGAGGAGCCCGAAGAATTTCCCGATTACCAAATTACTCAATTACCAAATCCGCCAGGGTAGTTCCGCGGCGGAATGCCCTACCAGGCGGGCTTGCCGTCTTTGAAGCGGAGGGTGAGGGTCTCGCCGCCTTTGCCGACTTCGCGGGCGAGAATCAGGTCTGCGCCGTCTTGTTTGACTTTGGAGCCGGTGACTTCGATCGGTTCTTCGGCTTTGAATTCGATGCCCATGTCGTCGAGAAATTTTTTGGGACAGAGAAAAATCTGAACAGCGTCCGCGCCATTCTTCATCACGAGGTAAGCGACGGGCTTTCCGCCCGACGGAGGGACGAGCCTTACTTCCTGTACGGTTCCCTTGACCGTGGCTTCGGTGGCGGGATCGTACTTGGGCAGCGCCTGGGAAAATGCGGATGCGGCCAGGAACGTGACGGCGGCGAGTTTCACAAGATGGTTGTAGATGGGTACGGAGGCTGTCATCGTGGACCCTCCAGCCGCGAATAGTAGGCTTCGAGCGGCGGAAATGCAATCGGATTATGAATCGCGCCCGCGGTGGTCTGCTCTTATACTCGATGGGCGATGCCATCCATCGAGTCGATCAACGCGGCGCTGCGGTTTGCAATTGTGGCAACTCTCGTTGGCGCTGCGGCGCTAACTTCGCCGGTCGCGGCCGAGACCGGAGCGGAGGCGTGGCTGCGGTACTCCGCGCTGAGTTCGGCCGAGGCCAAGAGCTACCGGTTGCCGGAGAACGTCGTGGTGCTCGGCGATTCGCCGGTGCTCAAGACGGCCCAGCAGGAGCTGGTGCGCGGGGTTGCGCAAACACTGGGCAGAACGCTGGTCGCGAGTGCGGATTCGTCACCGAAGAATGCCATCATCCTCGGAACGCTCGCGCAGTTGGATGCGCTGGCCCCGGCGCTGCGCATGCCACAACATTTGAGCGGCGACGGATATTGGCTGAAGACGACCAAGATCCGCGGCTCTGAATGTCTGGTGATCGCGGCCGCCGATGATCGCGGCGTTCTCTACGGTGTGTTTGCTTGGTTGAGCAAGATCGCGCGCGGGGAAGGCGTGGCCGCGATCGATGAAGTGGAGCAGCCCTACGCGCCCATCCGGTGGGTGAACCAGTGGGACAATCTCGATGGGCGCATCGAGCGCGGATACGGCGGACCGTCCATCTTCTTCGCTGATGGAAACGTCCGCACTGACCTTACGCGCGCCGGGCAGTACGCTCGCTTGCTGGCGTCGATCGGGGTCAACGGGTGCACCATTAATAATGTGAATGCCGCGCCCGGCATTCTCGAAGACAGCTTCCTCGCGCAGGTGAGCCGCATCGCCGATGTGTTTCGCCCATGGGGCGTGCAGCTTTCGCTGTCGGTCGATTTGAGCAGCCCCAAGGTGATGGGCGGCCTGGATACGTTTGACCCGCTGGATCCGCGGGTGGCCGAGTGGTGGCGCAAGAAGGTGGACGAGATTTACCGCCGCATACCGGACTTCGGCGGCTTCGTCGTCAAAGCGGATTCCGAGGGGAGGCTTGGTCCATCGACATATGGCCGAACTCCAGCGGACGCGGCGAACGTGATTGCACGCGCGCTGAAGCCGCATGGCGGCGTCGTGTTCTACCGGGCGTTCGTTTATAACCACCATCTTGACTGGCACGATCTGAAGAACGATCGCGCGAAGGCGGCGTACGACAACTTTCATCCGCTGGACGGCGCGTTCGACGACAACGTCGTCATTCAGATCAAGAATGGGCCGATTGATTTCCAGGTGCGCGAACCGGCGTCGCCGCTGTTCGCAGGATTACGGCGTACGAATGAGGCGGTCGAGTTGCAGATCACGCAGGAATATACGGGGCAGCAGCGGCATCTCTGCTTTCTGGTTCCGATGTGGAAGGAAGTGCTCGACTTCGACATGCGCGTCGATGCGAAGCCCGCACCGGTCAAGGATCTGGTGGCGGGCCGAGTGTTTCATCGACCGGTGGGCGGCTTCGTCGGCGTTGCCAACGTGGGGATGGACGCGAACTGGATGGGCAGTCCGCTGGCGATGGCCAATCTTTATGGCTTCGGCCGGCTCGCGTGGAATCCTAATCTCAGCGCGGAGAAACTTGTCGACGAGTGGACGCGCCTGACATTTGGGAGCGACCCGCTCGTGGTGAAGACGATTGACGAGATGCAGCTGAGTTCGTGGCACGTTTATGAAAGTTACACGGGGCCGCTAGGCGCGGGAACGCTTACCAACATTGTGGGAAATCATTATGATCCGGGGCCGCAGTCTTCCGAAGAAAATGGTTGGGGACAATGGCATCGCGCCGATCACCAGGGAATCGGGATGGATCGGACCGTGGCGACGGGGACGGGATATATCGGCCAATATCCGCCGGAGGTGCAGAAGCTCTATGAGTTGCTGGCGAATTGTCCCGACAACCTGCTGTTATTTTTCCACCATGTCCCCTATCCGTATGTACTGCACTCGGGGAAGACGGTGATCCAGCACGTATACGATTCGCACTACGAGGGCGCTGATCGCGCGCGCGATTTGATCGCGCAGTGGAAGACGCTGGCCGGGCATGTCGATGTGGAGCGGTATGACGATGTCCTGGCGCGGCTGGAATATCAGGCGGGAGAAGCCATCGTGTGGCGCGATACGATCTGCGACTGGATTTACGGCCTATCCGGCATTCCGGACCAGAAGGCCCGTGTTCAGAGGGCATTGGGGACCTCGAGGTAGCTGCTGACCGACACTAGTCTTCAGCATAGTTGCGCATTTTGCCGAGTTCCGTTAACGTTTACGCTTCCGGTGACCGGCCGGCCCTCCCCCCCGCTGTTTTTGTCGGACCGCCGGTCGCCGGCAAGAAACACGGACCAGGAAAAATGGGCAAAGCTCCCACGACTCTCCGTGACATAGCGAAGGCCCTGGGCACCTCGATTGGATCAGTGCATCGAGCGCTGCATGACAATCCAGGGGTAAGTCCACTTACCAAAGACCGGGTGTTGCAGATGGCGAGAAGCCTTGGCTACCGGCCAAATCTCGCGGCGCGATATTTGTCTTCCAAAAAGACGTTGCGGATCTCGGTCAACACTCTCAAGGGAACAACATCGTTTTGGGACGAGGTGCGGACCGGCATTCGCGAAGCGGCGGCGTCGATCCTGCTCGAAAATGTTGAGGTTGAATTCCGTACGTATCCTCGCCTCGGCGAAGGAGAAGAAGAGGCGTTTGAATCGTCTATCTCCGACAAGGTAGACGGCATCATTACTTTTCCGAGCCGTCCTCAAGTGTTGCGGCCATGGATCCGCCGCGCGTCTCGGGCGAGGATTCCTGTGGTATGTGTGGCGACCGACGCACCCAACAGCGGACGATTAGGAATCGTGGCGATCGACACTCTGGCCAGCGGATCGATTGCCGCCGATCTGATGGGGAGATTCATTGGCCCGCGGGAAGGATCGGTCGCGATCACACTCTTCGACATGGCCATTACCGAGCACGCGGAGAAGTATGCCGCGTTTGAAAATACCTTGCGGTCGTTTTATCCAGGTCTTCGGCTGTTGAAGCCGATCGAAGATCACGATGTGGAATCGGAAGCGTACAACAAATGCCGCAAGCTGTTTGAGAAGAATCCTGACCTGTGCGGGGTCTACGTTTCCACCGAGGCCTCGATCCCGGTGCTGGACGCGGCCCGGGACGCAAAGTTGCTGGATCGCCTGACCGTGATCACGACCGATCTGTTTCCGGATCTTGTGCCTCAGATTCGATCGGGCGCGGTGGCGGCGTCGATCTACCAGCGTCCGCGGGCGCAGGGGCAGATCGCATTCCGCATGTTGCACGAGTTTCTGGTGGAGGGCGCGAGCCGACCGCATCAGGTTGCGCTGGCTCCGCACCTGGTGATGCGCGGGAATCTGGATTTCTTTCTGCACCGGCAGACTCAGGAATCAGCCAAAGAGAAAGAGGAGCAGGTCCAGGAATCCAGCCCCGAACTGGCAGGGGATTTCGCGTGAAGGCACGAACACTCCGCTAGCTCAATCAAAAGAGAAAGCCTCGAGGAGGGAACATCGCATATCTGGGAATTGACGTGGGTACAGGCGGCACACGCGCGCTGGTCATGGACGCGGCGGGAAAGGTGATCGCATCCGGCTCGGAAGAGCACGAGCCGTTCGCGAGCCCACGGCCGGGCTGGGCCGAGCAGGACCCGCGCGATTGGTGGCGCGCCTGCGGACTAGCGGTAAAGAAGGCGCTTCGTTCGGCAAACCTGAGTGCGAGCGACATTGCCTGCGTTGGCTTTTCGGGGCAGATGCATGGCGCTGTGCTGCTCGATTCGGCCGATCAAGTCGTGCGTAACGCGATCATCTGGTGCGACCAGCGCAGCGAGGCGCAAACGCACGAACTGGAGAAGCTGTTTGGCCGGGATGCGCTGATCCAGCTCACCTGCAATCCTCCGCTAACGAATTTCACGCTGACAAAATTACTGTGGGTGCGCGAGAACGAGCCGGCGAACTGGGCTCGGGTCGCGCACGTGATGCTGCCCAAGGACTACGTGCGCTTCCGCCTGACTGGGGAACGGGCCATCGATATGGCGGATGCGTCGGGAACGCTGCTGCTTGATGTGGCGAATCGCCGGTGGTCGTCAGAAGTGTTGAGCAAAGCCGGAATCGATATTGGATTGCTTCCGGCGCTGCACGAGTCTCCCGCGGTTTGTGGGAAGGCGTCTGCGGCCGGGGCTGAGGCTACAGGTTTGCGGGTTGGAACTCCGGTTGTGGCCGGAGCCGGGGACCAGGCCGCTGGCGCGGTGGGCATGGGCATTGCGCGCGCGGGCGCGGTGAGCGCGACGATTGGAACGTCCGGCGTGGTCTTTGCGGCGACGGATCGTCCGGCACTTGATCCTCAGGGACGGTTGCACACTTTCTGTCATGCAATTCCCGGCCGCTGGCATGTGATGGGAGTGACGCAGTCCGCAGGATTGTCGCTGCGCTGGATTCGGGATCGCTTCGGAGTTGCAAATCAAGACGGGCGCGATCCGTATGACATTCTTGCGGAAGAGGCGGCGACAGCTCCCGCTGGTTCCGAAGGGGCATTCTGGGCGCCCTATCTGATGGGTGAGCGCACGCCGCATCTCGACCCGAACGCGCGGGCGGCTCTCGTTGGATTGACAGCGTCGCACACCCGCGGGCACATCATTCGCGCGGTTATGGAAGGCGTGGCGTACAGCTTGAAAGATACATTCACGATCTTCGAGGAGATGAAGATTCCCGTGACTTCGATTCGTCTGGGTGGTGGTGGCGCGAGATCCCCGTTATGGCGGCAGATTCAGGCAGACGTTTACGCGCACGAAGTCGAGATCGTGGAAGCAGAAGAAGGCGCGGCTTACGGTGCGGCGATTCTGGCAGGGACTGGTGTTGGTGCGTGGAGTTCCGTCGATGAGGCTTGCGACAAAGTGGTACGCGTGGCCTCGCGCATCGCTGCGAAACCCGCGGATTCTAAGACCATGCAGGGCGGGTACCGCACTTACCGCAAGATCTATCCGGCGCTGCGGCAGGTGTTCGGCTGATGACCGGAGCAAGGCCTTCCATGGCCGCGATTTCCGCCACTTCCCACTAACTCATACTTCCAAATTCCTCTGGGATATCGTCGTCGGCCCCTTCCGACTGTGAACTCCTGAGCTCGATGAGACCAAAGGTATTGGGCGCCGTCTTTACGAATACTCTTCCATCTCTAGCATATCCAGAAAGTGTTCCAGCCAAAGAGACGCGATGTTTCTTTTCCGGGGATTTCCCTATGGCCTTGAGAAGGTCCGAAACCGTCAGAGGGCCTCCCGCAGACTTGATCGCATCCCTGGCTTTCGCCAAGGCGGTGCCTTCCCGTAGGGCATAGTCGGCAGTGCTATTTGAATCTCGCGGCAGAAACTTCATAGAGTCTTGCAAGCCTTGGATGTAGGCTTTCGTTTCGGTGATCTTTAACTCCAAGGCGCCGATTTCCTCTTGCTTCTTGGAAATTAGCTTTTGCAAATTTTCTCTAGTTCCCATACTTCTGAATATAGACGTATTGGAAGATTGCGGCAAGTATGAAAATGGCGAAGTAAAACTTTCCCATTCGATGCTATAATCCGCCAAATCAGGAGGTTGTAAATGGAATCTCTAGACATGGTAATCGTCGCGCTGGATGGGAAAAAGCGGGAGGCTCCTAACGGAGAGGACTTTTGGATGGCTCGTGACCTCCAGACGGTCTTGGGTTATGCAAATTGGCAAAACTTTCAGGCGGTGATCGAAAAAGCGAAGATGGCATGCAATGGGTCTGGCGTGAATGCCCGCTATCACTTTATCGATACCAGTAAGGTGATCGAGAGCGGGAATGGAGCAAAACTAGAAAGGTCAGATTGCTACCTCACGAGATATGCCTGCTATCTCATCGCCATGAACGGGGAATCCTCAAAGCGGGAAGTTGCTTCTGCGCAATCATACTTCGCCGTGCAGACACGCAGGCAGGAGTTGAGCGATCGAGATAAGCGAATTCAACTACGGGAACGTGTAAGAAAAAGCAACAAACTTCTTGCTGGGACAGCACGAAGTGCCGGGGTTAAGAGGTTTGCGCTGTTCAATGATGCAGGTTATCGCGGCCTTTACGGAATGGGACTTACGGAAATAAAAGCGCGAAAGCGTATTCCGGCGAAGGAAGATCTTCTCGATTGCGCTGGTAGGGCCGAGCTCGCAGCAAACGATTTCAGGGCGACGCAGACGCAACAGAAACTAGAACGGGATGCAATAAGAGGCGAGGGCGCGGCGACTCAGGTGCATCGGACCGTTGGCGGCGAAGTGCGAGAGGCTATTAGGCGAATTGGAGGAACGATGCCGGAAGACTTACCGAGAGAAGAGCCGATAAAAAAGCTCATCGCGGCTCAGAAGAAAAGAGCAAAGATAGGGCAATTACCAGGTCGACTTGATCTATCGTCGAGCGAAGACGACCAGAATTAGCATACCTAAGCCGGCAGAGAGCCTGTTGCACCGTTTCCTCTGGCGCAGCCAATGCACCTTTCCCGCTCCCCGAATGTTGCTTACTTCGCTGGTTCTTGCACCAAGAAGATTCGGTCGCCCGCCACATCCCGCAGCTGCTGCACGATCCCTGAAGGCCAGTGAATCTCAACTAAGTCTGCTTTCGCGTCTGCCCCTAGTCCGAAATGAACCGGGCCCGCGCTCGACGACGCGTACCCGGCGCTCGTGGTCATGTGGTTGTACTGCGCGCCGGATTTTGTGACGACTTTGATCCTGGCGCCGATGCCGTCGCGGTTGCTCTTGGTTCCTTGAAGCTTGAACTCGATCCAATGATTGGCGCCTGGACTTTGATTGATCCAAATTTCCGCCGGTGCATTGATCGCGCTGACCACCACGTCGAGGCGCCCGTCGCCATTCAGATCGCCGATGGCCGAGCCGCGATGGCGCGAGGGCGGTTGCGACGTCAGTCCGGCTTCTGCGGTCAACGCGGAGAACTTCATGCCGCCGAGATTGCGAAACACCGTGTTGGGCTGTGCGACCACCAGATTTGGCTGCGCGAGTAAAGACTGCACGTGGCCGCGGGTGACGAAAATATCTTTCCATCCGTCGTTGTCGAAGTCGGCGATGGTTGGAGAATAGCCCGCCATGGGCAAGCTCAGCTTCGTCATATTGCTCTCGCGCGTGACTTCGACGAAGCTGCCTTTCCCGGTGTTCCGGTAGACCGGGAAAGTTTCGCCATCGAGCGCGACGAGAACGATGTCGGGATAGCCATCATTATCGAGATCGCGGAAATCAACGCCCATGCCGGAGATGAAAGTTCCGTCTTCCCGCAATGCGACGTTCGCGTCGAATCCCATCTTCGTCAAACTTTCCGCCGCCTTTGTTGCGGAAGAACCAGTTCATGAGCTTGTCGTTGGGGATGATCAGGTCCATCTTGCCCGACAAGATCGAAGTCGGCCGCGGCTACGCCCATGCCCTTTGCCGGGGTGCGCGCGGAATCCGGCCTCGACCGACGCGTCGCGGAATGTTCCATCGCCGTTGTTGAGGAACAGCTGGTTGGGAGTCGGCTTATACAATTTTGGGATGGCAGTATTCGCGATGGCCATAGGCTTCGCATACGGGCTCATGGTCGAAGTCCCACTTCAGATAATTGATGACGATGAGATCGAGCAGGCCGTCGTTGTTTACGTCGACCCACGCGGCCGCGACCGACCATAGCGGACCATACTCTGCGTCGGGCTTGTTCAGTCCGGCCTTGGCGGTGACATCGGTGAACGTGCCGTTTCCGTTGTTGTGGTAGAGCGTGTTGCGATACACGCCGGCGACAAAAATGTCTTCGTAGCCGTCGTTGTCGTAGTCGCCGATGGCTACGCCGATGTCGTAGCCGGTTCCGGCCAGTCCGGCCTTTTCGGTTACGTCGGTGAAATGGCCGTGGCCATCATTTTCGAAAAGGCGGTTCGAGTATTTCGCGGAAGTCTTGTGGAGCGTCTTGATGTCGGCGCCGTTGGTGAAGAAAATATCGAGCTTGCCGTCGTTGTTGTAATCGAAGACGGCCACGCCGCCGGCCATGGTTTCTGGCGCGTGGCGTTCAGGGGTTTCGTCGCTGTCGAGCTGGAAATCGATCGGCTGGAAGGCGAAGCGGATCGGGCTATCGGGAGCGGGCTGAGCAGAGGCGGCGGACGGTTTCGGCGCTGACTGGGGATGTGCAGCGGCGTGCGGCATCCATAGCGCCAGCAAGAACACTGTCAGCGAGCAGGCAAAGCGGCGAATGTTTATCTCCCGGGGCACATGGGGCCTGCTGTCATCTTAACCCGGTTGCCGCACCATCCCCGGAGTTTGAGACTCGCGCAAACCGCGAGAATCGGCAGGCTGCCAAATCACACGCGTGCAATGCGACGATGGGCATGAAACTGAAATCTCGTTGCAGGGCGCAGGTTCGACGGGCGAGACGCCCGCCGGACAGCCACCGGGACGGCGGCGCTACGCCTGGTTTCCGTGCCAGTGCATCTGCCAACCCAGGTAGCGGACGGCGGCTTCATGCACCGCGGCGGCTGTGGTGGAGAAGTTCGCGGCCACGTGGTGCTCGAATCCGTTTTCGCAGATGTAGTGCAGCAACTTCTGTAGCTCGGCAATTTGCACGACGCCGACGCCGCCGAATGTATTCAGCGAATCGCTGGTGAACGAGCCTTCGCCGACGTAGCCGCGAATCACGCCTGCGGTGTCGTCGGTGGAGAAGCGCGCAAAACTCATCGCGCCGGGCTTCACGCGGCCCGACGACGGTACCGAAGGTATTTTCTTTGCCGACCGTGCCGGCGATGATTTCCTGGAAGTCCATGCGGACATCCTGGAAGAAATGTTTGGGCAGGTTGCTGCAATGGAAGCAGACGGCCTTGTTGGGATCGTCGCCGTAGTTGTTGTTCCAGTCGAGCAACGCGCTGGGGGTTTCGGAGGCGAGCGCCAGCGCGTGCATGCTGAGCGTGCCGCATACATCGACTTCGCAGGCCGCCGGAATCAGGTTGTTGCTCATCATGCTCATGATGGTGCAGGGAACGACGCCGAAGTATTCTTCCATCGACGTCCAGCATTGCACGGCGCTGATGCTGTACATCGGTCTGCGTCATCCAGTCGTCGATCACGAAGCCGAGCTTCGCCATCTTGATGAGCGCGGCATCCGGCACTCCGCTGGTGGTGACATATTTGCGAATGTCGGCGAGTTTGCCCTGCACGCCCGCGTGATCGTCTTTCAGCTTGGCGATGCGGCCGAAGACTTCCGACAGATCCAGTGTCTCGGTGGAGATGCCGTGGGCTTCGAGCAGCTTTTCGCTGTAGCGCACGGTATTGAATGCGGTGGGGCGCGCGCCGATGCTGCCGACGCGCAGGTTGCGCATGCCGTTGGCCACGCGGCATACCGCCGCAAACCAGGCCAGATCGTTCTCGGAAATCGTTGCGAGTGCGGGGCTTACGGTGTGAAGCTTGGTCAGCGAATACGGGATGCCATACTGGCGCAGGTTGTTGCAAGCCGACATCTTTCCGCAGAAGCTGTCGCGGCGATGCAGGATGGTCATCTTCGCAGCGTCGTCGGGCGTAGCCTGCACGAGGACGGGAACATCGAGCGCGAGCCAGGCGCATGGTGTCGGCAATGGCGCGTTCGTCGCCGAAATTCGGCAGCGAGACGATCACGCCATCGATCTTGTCGCGATTTTTCTGGAACAGTGCCGCGCAGCGCTTGGCTTCTTCGTGGGTCTCGACCGCGCCGTGCTTGCTGTCTTCGGGGCCGAGCACGACAGAATCCATGCCGGCCTTGGTGAGCGCCTGGATCATTTCCTCGCGCCCGGACTTCGCCAACTGGTCGGGAAAAAATCCGCGGTTCCCGACGATGACGCCCATCGTCATTTTCTTGCCAGACATGATTTGCTCTCCCGTAGAATCACGAATCTTTCCTTGCTATTGCGATGCTACGCAGCGCGAGGGCGCATAGTGCCAGGAATAAAAGCCGCCGATCAGAGTCAGCAGTCCGCCCCACCAGACGCCGGCGTGCAATTGGAACAACACCACCTGGGCCGCAGGGCGGGAGGGTACGAATATTCATAGAACCCTGCGCCGAGAATCAGCACGCCATTGACCAGCAGCGAAATGCCGATGAAAAACCAGATTGAGACCGATCGACCATTGTTGTCATAGGTTCTCCGCCTACCAGAAAATGATGTTCAGCACCACGAAGATGACCGCCACGATCGCTGCCCAGAACAGCGGCTTCTGATACAGCGGCACGTCTCCGACTGACGGAATTTGCGTCTCGCCATAGACCAGGCCCGCCAGCGCGCCGTCGGAATGCGGCTTGGTCGCCAGACTCACCACGACGGTCACAATCACACAAATGAGGAACGACCACAGCGCCTGATACATGTCTTGCGCCAGGGCCTTGGCATCGGGTGAGAGCGCAACGTAGCGCAGGGCCGTGGGATCGATCTTCACCCAGGCCCACATGCTGACCGAGGAGAGAGTGCCGCAGAGCAGCCCCCAGAATCCGCCGGCGCTGGTCGCGCGCTTCCACAACATGCCGAGCACGACCGTGCCAAACAGCGGAGCGATGAAGAAGCTGAATAGGGCCTGCACGTAATCCATGATGCTGGCCGAACGCATGACGAGATACGCGGTGCCGACGCTGATGAGGACGCCGATGACCGTGGTCCAGCGTCCCATGCTCACATAGTGATGGTCGCTGCCTTTGCTGTTGATCAGCGGGCGATAGATGTCGTAAGTCCAGACGGTCGTGAAGGCGCTAACGTTGCCGGCCATTCCTGACATGAATCCGGCGATCAGCGCGGTGATGCCGAGACCCAACAGACCCGGCCCGCAATAACGCGCCAGCATGAGCGGAAGAACATCGTTGTAGCTGTAGCCGTGAGTGACGGTCGCGACCGATTCCGGGACCAGTTTCATGGGCAGCAGGCCCAGGCCCAGCAGGCCGGGCAGAATCACGATGATCGGCACCAGCATTTTGAATCCGGCGCCGATGATCGGAGCCATCTCGGCGCTGCGAATGTCTTTCGCGGCCAGAATGCGCTGCACGACCAGAAAGTCCGTCGTCCAGTAGCCCATCGAAATGACAGCGCCAAGGCCGAAGACAATGCCCGTCCAGTGAATGCCCATGGGATTGGTGCTGAACGATCCCAGGCCCGCCCACAGGTGGACATACTGTTCCGACGCGCGTTGCGCGATGAGAATTTTGAGGTTGCCCCAGCCGCCGGCCTCATAGAGCCCGAGAATCGGAATCAGCAGACGCGCCCGCCCAGATCAGGAAGAACTGCAGAACTTCATTGAAGATGGCCGAGCGCAATCCGCCGAGCGTCACGTAGACCGCAACGGTCAGAGACGAAACCCAGATGCTGAAATTGATGTCCCATCCCAACACGATTTGCATGACCTTGGCCATGGCAAACATGTTGACGCCGCTCATCAGCACGGTCATGAAGGCAAACGAAACCGCAGAGAGTGCGCGGGCGGGTTCGCCGAAACGCAGCTTTAGATATCCCGGGACCGAGTGCGTCTTGGAGATGTAATAGAACGGCATCATCACCAGCGCGAGAAAGAGCATGGCGGGGATGGCGCCGATCCAGTACCAGTGCGTCGCGAGAATGCCGTATTGATAGGCGGAGCCCGCCCAGCCCATTAGCTCCAGCGCGCCCAGATTCGCTGAGAGAAAACTCAGTCCCGCGACCCAGGCCGTCATTTCGCGGCCCGCCATGAAAAAGTCTTCGCCGGTGTTTGCCCGTCCTTTCAGATACAAGCCGATGGCCAGCACCAGCGCAAAGTAGAAAGCGACGATGACCATGTCCACCGGATGAAGGTGAACCAGGCTGGACGAACCTGAGACGAAGAGGGCTAGATTCATTAGGTTTTGACCTGTCCGTAGTAGGCGTTGCGGCCGTGCTTGCGCAGGAAATGCTTGTCGTGCAATTCGCGCGCCAGAGGCCGGGATGCAGCGTTGATCGACAGCGTGTGATGCGCCATGCGCGCCACGTATTCGAGGATGACGGCATGGTGCGCGGCTTCCGCGGCGTTCGCGCCCCAGCAAAACGGAGCGTGCCCAGCCACTAGAACCGCGGGGATCGCGTTGGGATCGAGCTTGGCAAACGTACGGCAGATTGCAGCGCCGGTTTCGAGTTCGTAGTCGCCCTCGATTTCGGCGGAGGTAAGGCGATCCGTGACGGGAATCGGACCGTGGAAGGAATCTGCGTGCGTTGTGCCGAAACATGGAATCGGGGTCTCGGCCTGGGCCCAGGCCGTGGCATATTCGGAGTGGGTGTGCGCCACACCGCCGATCGTAGGAAAGTTTCTGTACAACTCCAAATGCGTGGGTAGATCCGAAGAGGGGCGCAGAGTTCCGTCTACGATTTTCCCGTTGAGATCGGAAATCACGATGTGCTCGGGCGTCAGGTCGTCATAGGGGACACCGCTCGGCTTGATGGCGACAAGTCCTGGAGCGCGGTCGATGCCGCTGGCGTTGCCGAATGTGTAAAGCACGAGGCCGCGACGAACCAATTCCAGGTTCGCTTCCAGCACCTCTTCACGCAATGTCTTCAGCAGCATTGGAGGGAAACTACGGGAATCCTAAAACACACGAAAAGCCACGGGCAAAACCGATTCACGTAAACGTTTACGCAACGGAACATTAAACGGAGGCGCATGCCTTTGTCAAAGACTCCGTTGACACCCACCGCATCCCGTACCGGAGACAAGCTGTCGAGTGATGCAGGACGACTTCGCAAGAATCGAATTGCCCGGCGTGACTCTAAAGAGGGCTCAAGGATTTTCTTGGATATACTTTTTTCTATATGGAGAAACCATGAGGAGAGCCTTGGCGGTTGCCTTCACGCTTTTCTGGGCTGCAGCGTTGCTGTGCCAGGATAAGCAGACGAATTGGATCGCTGCATCAAACAACCCGGACATACAGTATCGATACCAGGTGTTTAGCCTGGCGAAGGCGTGCTACCTCGAATTTCGGGACCAGAAACAGGGCAAAGGGTCCACCACTTTCGACGTTGTCGTGAGTTACGACTCGACAGATTTGACGCCGGATAGCAAGCCGATCCGGAAGACGGAAAATGAGCACATCGTAACGGTCGCGACCCACACGGGCACTTCCCGCATCCCCAGTTGTTCGGCGGCAGTGGATGCTAAGGTGAACTTTTTAGAGCGCCACTGAAAAGGCCGCCCCGCGGAACAGGGCGTTCGCCCCCACGCTTTCAGAACGACGAAGTTGCCGCGAAGGCTCCTACACCGATTTGTCCTTCACCTTCCAATACACCGCGTAGCGTTCATGGATCACTTGATTGAGGGGAACCAAGGTGAGCGGCTGCGGCTGCCCGACGGCATGGAACTTGAGCGGCTGCTTCGAGTCGGGTTCGACCCATCCTGTGGGATGAGCGGGATCGGCGACAATGTCGGGCGTCTTGCTCTGGGCGCCGGCCTTGGGCCCAGGACCGCTATAGGTCATTTCTGTTGTCACAGTTTCGAAGCGACCTGCCAGGACCAGCGGGCCATACATGACGGCTTGGAGGCTTTCGTCGTCGGGCATGCTGTCAATATGGATGGCCATGGGCAGGCTGAGCTCGATCTTGTCGCCGGTTTTCCAGATGCGATTGAGGGTCAGATAACTGCTGGGACTGGAAAACACCGGAAGCGGTGCTCCGTTGACTTTCACGCTGCCGCCCTGCGCCCAATACGGAATGCGAAGGTTGATCGCCAAGTGCGCCGGGCTCGTAGCCGAGACGGTAAGAGTTGTGCCTTGCTCCTCGGGAAAGCGCGTCTCCTGTTTCAGGCTCAGTCCCTTCTCCGGCCAATCCAGTCGTGAATCGATGTAGAGGTTCACGTAGAGCGCGTCGTCATTGTGGAAGTAGATAGTATCGGCGAGCTTGGCGTACTCTTCTGATCCCGTGCCGGTGCAGCACCAGAAGGCGTCCAGCGGCTTGCCGAAAGTCTTCCAGTATCCCGAGGCAAGCGGGAGGTAGTACATCATGGTGCCGTCTTCAGGATTGATGGTGCCGAGGCGGTGGTTGAAGAGCGTGCGCTCGTAGTAATCCATGAGGCGGGCATCGGGCGACCAGCCGAATACGTGCCGCGTCAACTTCATCATGTTGTAGGCACAGCAGCATTCAGTGGAGTCGGTTCCGAGTTCCGTGGAAAGCTTGCCGGGATCGGTGTTCCACCCCTCGCCGTTGCTGGTACCGCCGGTGCAGTAAGAGCGCTCGCTGACGACTTCATCCCAAAAATATTCGGCGATGTCGCGGTAACGGCGATCGCCGGTCAGTTCGTAATATCGCGCGGCGGCGATCACCTGAGGAATGTGCGTGTTAACGTGCAAGCCTTTGAGCTCGTCGCGGTGCGCGGCCAAGGGATCGAGAAATTGACGCTTGTCGAAGCGGTGAGCGATCTCAAGGTAATCCTGTTTGCCGGTCAGCGCGTAGAGATTGCAGAGGGTCTCGCCCATGCCTCCGAATTCGGTGCCAAGCACGCGCTGCATGTGCTCGTAGCTGAGAGACTCAGAGTAGAGATCGGTCCAAAACGCCATTTTCTGAACCATGTCGAGCGCCTGCTGGTTGCCGCAATAGACGTACATGTCGAGCAGGCCGGCCATGATCTTGTGAATGGTGTAGAAGGGAGCCCAGACTTGCTGGCGCTCGCGAAGACGATCGAAGAATTCCGCGGGAAAGGCGCTCAGGTAGCCGCTCTTGAGAGCGGCCTGACATTTGCCAAGGCCCTCCACCACGGCGGTCGCATTGTTTTTTAGATCTTCATCGCCGCAGGCGGCATACATGAGCGCGCACGCCGAAAGGTAATGGCCGCCGGCGTAGTGACCGCGAAGCTCGCAGTCGGGAGCTTCCCATCCGCCAAGGGGCTGCGCGGCCGTGGGAATGCCAGCCGTGATGCGAAACGTATGCAGCAGGCGGTCGGGAGGCAGCGAGCGCAGATATTTCCGGTCGGCCTCCATCGCGATCTTGCAGGGACCATCGCCGAGGCGTACTTGCTTCAACGGAAAGGGGAGCGCTTTCCAGGGGACTTTCTCGCGGCTGACGGGCTTGCCGTCTTTCTGAGTCGCGTTGGTGACCGGATCTTGAGGCGCGGCGGCCATCAAGCGCGTCGGCAGTAGGGTTGCGCCGGCAGCGCCGGCTGCGGCCGCTAGAAAGTGCCTGCGAGACAATGATTCGGAGCGACGCATTCTTAGCCCTCCCATGCGGTGTCAGCCGGGTGCAACACTGATGGATATTGTCTACACTAATCGTCGAATTGGCGATAGGCCGGAGTAGGGACGTCGGTTCTTGCGCCTGAATTCAGACCTCTTGAGTACACCAGTATATGACGTGGTGATTGTCGGCGCCGGGATTGTCGGCGCCGCTTGTGCGGACGAGTTTGCGCGGCGCGGGATGCGAGTTGCGATCGTCGACCGCGACATTGTGGGAAGTGGCGCCACGGCTGCCGGGATGGGCCACATCGTCGTCATGGACGACTCCGAGGCACAATTTGCGTTGACGCGCTACTCGCAGCAACTCTGGCAGGCGCTGCGCCCGGAATTGCCCGCCGATGTCGAGTACGACCAGTGCGGCACGATCTGGGTCGCCGCTGATGAAGAAGAGATGGCCGAAGTAAGGCGGAAGCATTCTTACTATGCGGACCGCAGAGTTCCAACGACGGTGCTCGATCCGCAGGCGCTGAAGCGACTGGAGCCGAACCTGCGCGATGGAATGGCGGGAGGCCTTCTAGTTGCGGAGGATGCGGTGCTGTATCCGCCCTGCGCTGCGCGGTGCTTGATGGAGCGCGCACAGAAATGCGGGGCCGAGCTTCGGTTGGGTGCGTCGGTCACAGAGATTGGAAGCGGGCGAGCACGGCTTTCTGATGGAGCCGAAATACCGGGCGCGATCGTTGTGAATGCCGCAGGAGCGTGGGCGCCGGAACTCAGCAGTGGAGTTGACATCAAGAAGCGCAAGGGACATCTGGTGATCACGGATCGTTATCCCGGATTCCTGCGGCATCAACTGGTGGAGCTGGGCTATCTGAAGAGCGCGCACTCGGTCAGCAGCGATTCGGTCGCGTTTAACGTGCAGCCGCGGCGGACGGGGCAGATTCTGATTGGGTCGTCGCGGCAGTACGGGGCCGAGCATAAAGAGGTGGATCAGGAGGTCCTCGGGCGCATGCTACAGCGAGCGCGGGAATACATGCCGGGGCTGGGTCCGTTGTCGGCGGTGCGCACGTGGACCGGATTCCGCGCGGCCACGCCGGACAAGTTGCCGCTGATTGGTCCGTGGCCCGGAGACAAGTCTTTGTTTCTCGCAACTGGGCATGAGGGGCTGGGCATCACGACCTCTCTGGCCACGGCGAGGATTCTGGTGGATCAGATCACGGGAGCGAAGCCGGAGATTCCGATTGAACCGTACCTGCCTTCACGCGCGGGGAAGGAATCTGTTCATGCCTGATTCGCGATCGATTTCGTTGACTGTGAATGGCTCGCCGGTAAGTGTGCTTGCAGGCGTGACCGTTGCTGTGGCCGTAACGATCGCGGGGCAAGCCTGCCGCACTTCAGTCAGTGGAGAGTTGCGCGGGCCGCTATGTGGAATGGGAATCTGCTTTGAGTGCCGGGTGTCGATTAATGGAACGCCGCATTGCCGAAGCTGTCAGATTCTCTGCGAACCGGGAATGGACGTGAGGACCGATGGATAGGGACTCGCAACAGCGCTTTGACGTGCTCGTAATTGGTGGCGGGCCCGCAGGCATCGCTGCGGCCACTCGGGCAGCGGACTATGGGGTACGCGTCGGGCTTGTCGACGACAATCCGACTTTAGGCGGCCAGATCTGGCGCGCAGAGTTTGAAAGCGGATGCGACCAGAATGCCATGCGATGGAGTGATCTGCTGCGAGGTCCTGAGGTCACGAAGTTGTACGGATGGAGAGTATTTCACCAGCCGGAAGCGGGCATGCTTCTGGCCGAGGGAACTGACGGTGTCCGCGAATTGCGTTATACGAATCTGGTTCTGGCCACGGGAGCGCGGGAACGCTTTCTGCCGTTTCCTGGCTGGACTCTGCCAAACGTGATGGGAGCGGGCGGCCTGCAGGCGATGGTGAAGTCGGGACTGCCGATTCGCGGCAAACGAGTCGTGGTCGCGGGCACTGGACCTTTGCTTCTCGCTGTCGCCGCTTATCTCAGAAAACAAGGCGCGGAGATTCCGCTTATCTGCGAGCAGGCGTCGTGGACCAGGCTGGCGCGATTCAGTGCCGCACTGTGGCGCTATCCGGGAAAGATCGGTCAAGGATTGCAATTGAAGAGGCAACTGGCGGGCATTCCCTTCGCCGCGAATAGTTGGCCACTCGCGGCGCATGGAAACCAGACGCTCGAAAGCGTTACCATTGCTCGAAGCGGCAAGACAGAAGTCATCCCATGCGACTATCTGGCTTGCGGATTTCATCTGGTTCCCAACGCAGAGCTGCCGGCACTGCTGGGCTGCGAGATTACCGATGGATACGTGACGGTCGATGACTTCCAGCAAACTTCCGTGAAAGAAGTATTCTGCGCCGGTGAGCCTACAGGCATTGGCGGCGTCGACATGGCGCTGGTTGAGGGGCAGATCGCCGGCCTGGCTGCTGTC
Source organism: uncultured Acidobacteriaceae bacterium (assembly GCA_963844525.1). Taxonomy (GTDB): domain Bacteria; phylum Acidobacteriota; class Terriglobia; order Terriglobales; family Acidobacteriaceae; genus Sulfotelmatobacter. Next base: position 27,752 of record CAWJOM010000006.1, read on the forward strand.
GGCGAGACAAAAGCGGCAAGCAAACTATTCGGCGAGCGCCGGAAGGCAAGGCGCTTCGCGCGGATGCTGGACCGAACCTTCCGCCTGCGTTCGGAACTGAAAGAGCTGCCCTCAGCAGATACAATCGTATGCCGCTGCGAAGACGTTTCGTATTCACGCCTGCAGGGGCATCGATCGTGGCGAGTGGCGAAGTTGCAGACGCGTTGCGGAATGGGCCCGTGCCAGGGAAGAATCTGCGGGCCTGCGACGCAGTTCCTATTCGACTGGAATCCGGATTCGGTGCGGCCGCCCGTCTTTCCTGCGCGTGTGGAGAGCCTGGCAAATGTGGGTGGCAGTAAGTGATCCTTGTAATGGGAGGCTTTCGATGAACTGGAAGGGCGTGATGCCCGCGATCACTACATGCTTCAACAACGACCTCAGCATCGATCACGCGTTCATGGCGAAACACTGCCGCATGTTGCTGGACAGCGGCTGCACGGGGATCGTCGCTCTCGGGTCGTTGGGCGAAGGCGCGACCTTGACCTCCGAAGAGAAGGTGGCGGTGTTGCGCAACTGCGTGAAAGCCGTTCACGGGCGCGGTCCGGTCGTGGCCGCGATCTCGGCGCTTTCAACTTCCGAGGCGGTCTCGCTGGCGAAGGTGGCCATGAATCTGGGCTGCGACGGCCTGATGGTTCTGCCTCCTTATGTATACAAAGGCGACTGGCGCGAGATGAAGGCGCACGTCGCGGCCATTTTCACGGCTACGCACTTGCCGTGCATGCTGTACAACAATCCAGTCGCCTATGGAACTGATTTCCTTCCCGAGCAGATTCGTGAACTGGCGATGAAGCATGAGAATCTCGCGGCAGTGAAGGAGTCGAGCACCGATGTTCGGCGCGTCTCGGCGATTCGCGCGTTGCTCGACGATCGGCTTGAGATCTGCGTGGGCGTCGATGACGCGGTGCTGGAAGCCATCGGAGCGGGCGCTACCGGATGGGTAGCGGGCCTGGCCAATGCTCTTCCTCGCGAATCGGTGGAACTGTTTAACTTTGGAGTGAACGGGGAAACGGATAAGGCCTTCGAGATTTACCGCTGGTTTCTGCCATTGCTTCGCATGGACACGGTTCCGAATTTCGTTCAACTCATCAAATTGGTGCAGGCGGAGGTTGGCCTTGGGAATTCACGAGTGCGCCCGCCACGCCTCGAACTGGTGGGGCAGGAACTCGAATACAACAAGAAAATCATTGGCGATGCATTGCAGTCCAGGCCACAGTCTGTGAGCAGCTTTGCTTTGCCGGTAGGAAAATAGATATGGCTTCTGCATTGACGACAAAACTCTCGGGGCGATCGCTGATCGGCTTCCACGAAGGCGCAGGTACTGGCGACGCGATGTACGCGACGAATCCAGCCACCGGCGCTCGTTTGGAGCCTGGATTCGTTCCGGCAACTGCGCAGGAAGTGGACCGTGCGGTCAACCTGGCGTCGCAGGCGTTCGAAGCGTACCAGCGTGTTTCGGGACGCGAGCGCGGCGCATTTCTGCGTACGATCGCGGCGAAGATCGAGTCGATTGCGGCCGACGTAATCGAGCGTGCCGCGCAAGAGACCGCGCTGCCGCAAGCGCGCCTGCAAGGAGAAACTGCTCGCACCTGCGCTCAGCTTCGGCTTTTTGCGCAGGTGGCGGAAGAGGGATCGTGGGTGCAGGCGCGGATCGACCGCGCCGATCCTGATCGCAAGCCCGCTCCGAAGGCGGACATTCGCTCGGTGCTGCGGCCGCTGGGTCCGGTAGTCGTCTTCGGCGCGAGCAATTTTCCGCTGGCGTTTTCCGTCGCCGGCGGCGACACGGCATCGGCTCTCGCGGGCGGCAATACAGTTATTGTCAAAGCGCATGCCGCACATCCCGGCACCAGCGAGTTAGTGGGGCGCGCCGTGCAGGAAAGCGTTCGGGAGTGTGGATTGCCCGAGGGCGTTTTCTCACTTCTGTTTGGAGGCGGTCCTCAGATCGGAACGGCGTTAATGAAGCATCCGCTAGTCAAAGCTGGAGGCTTTACCGGTTCACGCGCCGCGGGAAGAATCCTGATGGATGTGGCGGCGTCGCGCCCAGAGCCGATTCCGTTTTATGCGGAGATGAGCAGCACCAATCCGGTGTTCATTCTTCCGGGCGCGTTGCGCGAACGTGGATCGAACATTGCCGCGGGACTTTACGGCTCGTTCACTCTGGGCGCGGGCCAGTTCTGCACCAAGCCCGGCATGGTGTTTCTGCCGCAGGGATCGGACGCAACCGCCTTCGCGCACAAATTGCAGGAACTGGTTGGTGGATCGGCTCCGTTTCACCTGCTGACCAAGGCGATTCATGCTTCGTATGACTCGGCGATTGCGGCGCGCAAGTCAGACTCGTCGGTGCGGCTTGTGGCGGAGGGTGGACCTACAACAGCAGATGCAAGTTTTGCGGCGAGTCCTGCTCTGTTCGAAACGGATGCGGCGACCTTTCTCGGGTCGGATCTGGATGAGGAAATCTTCGGTCCGGCGACTCTTCTGGTAAAGCATTCCACCCGCGATCAAGTTCTGGCGATCGCGCGCGGCCTCGAAGGCCACCTGACTGCCACGATTCATGGCACGGAACAGGATCTGCAGGAGTTTGCCGATCTGATCGCGATTCTTGAAAACAAAGTAGGGCGGCTCGTGTTCAACGGTTTTCCGACGGGCGTCGAAGTCACACATGCCATGGTTCACGGCGGCCCGTACCCTTCGACTTCGGACGGACGATCGACTTCGGTCGGTTCGCAGGCGATTTTCCGGTTCACGCGTTTGGTCTGCTATCAGGGATTTCCCGATAGCACACTGCCCGATTCGCTGAAAGATAAAAATCCGCTCGGTATTTGGCGGATGGTTGATGGGGAAATGGCGCGGTAGGACTTCTGCCGTTCCGTCGACAGCTGCGTCAGATCTGGTAGTCGACGTCTTCCATGATTCTCTGCAGCGACTCTGGCGGAGGGTCGCTCTTCATTCCTGAGCCTTCGAGTTGCTGGACTCGCTCGCGCAGTTTGCTCACTTCGGTTGCAACCGCGGCCAACGCTTCCGAGAGCGGGTCGTTGATCTGTTTGGGATCGGTGATCACGACGCGTTTCCCTTCGCGGAAGATGATGTGGCCGGGGACGCCGACGACGGTGGAGTCTTCGGGAACGTTTCGCAGCACCACCGAACCGGCGCCGATGCGGCAGTTCTTTCCGACGACAATGTTGCCGAGAATTTTTGCGCCGCCGCCGACGACAACATTGTCTTCAATCGTGGGATGGCGTTTACCGTGTTCCTTGCCGGTGCCGCCCAAAGTCACGCCCTGGTAGAGAGTCACGTCGTTGCCGACAATTGCCGTCTCGCCGATCACGACGCCGTGACCGTGATCGATGAACAGGCGGCGTCCAATTTTGGCGCCCGGATGGATTTCAATTCCAGTGAGAAAACGGGCGGCCTGCGACAACATGCGTCCCAGCAAGAACGCGCCATGATTCCACAGCCAGTGGTTTACGCGGTAGAACCAGACCGCATGGAGCCCGGAGTAGCACAGGTACACTTCCAGGCGGGACTTAGCCGCGGGATCGTGCTCCAAAACGTTGGCCACGTCTTCGCGAATTAGCGAGAGCATGTGCGGCATGAATGATTCGGCTTGCTCAAAATTTCGAATCCTTAGAACACGGATCAGGCAGGCAACGCGACCGTGGGAATCTGCAGCGCCTTGTCCCGCAGCTCCTGAAACAGAATACTGCTCAAGTAGCGTTCGCCGAAAGACGGGATGATCACGACGATCAGCTTGCCTTTATTCTCGGCACGTTTCGCCACTTTCAGAGCCGCAACCACAGCCGCTCCGGAAGAGATTCCGACGAAGAGTCCTTCTTCGAGCGGAAGACGGCGCGCCATCGCGATAGCTTCGTCGTTGGTGACGGTGACGACTTCATCGATGTAGTCCCGGCGCAGAATGCTGGGAACAAATCCGGCGCCGATGCCTTGAATCTTGTGGGGAGATGGCTTGCCCCCCGAGAGTACTGCGCTGTCCGCGGGTTCGACGGCCACGGCCTTGAATGACGGCTTCTTCGGCTTGATGTACTGGCAAATTCCGGTGATCGTTCCACCCGTCCCAACGCCAGAGATGAGAATGTCGACGCGTCCGTCGGTGTCTTCCCAGATTTCGGGGCCTGTGGTTTCGAAGTGAATTTTGGGATTGGCAGGGTTATCGAACTGCTGCAGCATGTAGCCACCGGGAGTGTTCGCCAGGATTTCTTTCGCTTTAAGAATGGCGCCGGTCATTCCGCGTGGGCCCGGCGTGAGAACGATCTCCGCGCCAAACGCCAGCAGCAGCACGCGGCGCTCCAGGCTCATGGTTTCGGGCATGGTGAGAATCAGCTTGTAGCCCTTCACCGCCGCGACAAACGCGAGACCGATTCCGGTGTTGCCGCTCGTCGGTTCAATGAGGACGGTTTTGCCGGGATGAATCTTCCCCTCGCGCTCGGCTTCGGTAATCATACTGACGCCGATGCGGTCTTTCACGCTGGCCAGAGGATTCTGGCTCTCGAGTTTGGCGACGACTTCGGCGACGCAGCCGTCAGTAACTTTGTTCAGGCGAACCAGTGGCGTGTGACCGATTAATTCGGTGACGTCTTTTGCGATTTTCATGGACAGATCCAACCTTCGAGGCGCCGAGTCGCGAGATTTCTGGCTGCCTCTTCCTTGACCCAGCAATACTACTAGGGCTAGTTCATGAACCGCAGTGGCGCATGCTCAACACACAACAAAGCAGATTTGATATTTATACAAGCTAACGACTCGCGCTCGACATGAAAACATTGACTTCCTCGCTGATCTTTGCCAGACTTCGCTATCAGAAAAATGCCTCTCCCAATGAGTGATCGCGCGTCCCACGGGTGCCCACTGCACAAGCTCGGTCGAATGCGCTATCTGGTCCACGCCGGAACCCTGCAGGCCGGCCTCTAGTTGTTTCGAGGCTGGTTTTCGACGTAGCCCGTCTTACCGCTGCTTTGGCAGCGCAATCCCAACAAGTCTTGGAGGCGTCATGAAATCCTACCGATCTCTCGCTCTTGCACTCGCGGCACTATTTGCCCTGGCAAGTTCGCTCGCGGCACAAACCTCAGAGGGTCGCATTCTGGGCACGGTCTACGACCAGACTGGTGCGGTCATCGGCGGAGCAAAGATAACCGTCACGAATACCTCCACCAATGTGAGCCGGCACCTGGTCACGACCAACGCGGGTGAGTACGTCGCTCCCAACCTCGATCCGGGTTCGTACAAGGTATCGGCGGAGGCCAGCGGATTCAAGCAGGCCGTCAGCACTCCGTTTGTTTTAGAAGTGTCGCGCGACGTGCGTATGGATTTGAAGCTTCAGCCTGGTGTAGCCACGGAAACTGTCGAAGTCACCGCCGAAGGCGCACTCGCCGACACCACGGACTCCACGCTCAATGGCGTGCTCTCGAACAAAGCGATCTCAGAGCTGCCGGTGCAAGGCCGCGACTTTCAGAATCTTCTCGAACTCCATCCCGGAGTGCAACGCACACCGGGCGGCGGTTTTCACTCGGTCACTTCCAACGGCAACCGTCCCGACGACAACAATTTCTTTATCGATGGGGCTGACGATAACGACGCGTACTACGGCGAGACGGTGGTCAACGATGCGGGCATTCAAGGGACGCCGGCCAGCTTCCTGCCGCTCGATTCGATTCAGGAGTTCAACACGCAGGAGAGTCCCTCGGCAGACTACGGCGTGAAACCGGGCGTGGTGATGAACATTGGCCTTAAGTCGGGGACCAATACCCTTCACGGTTCGGTTTATTACTTCAACCGCAATGCCGCATTTGATGCCCGCAATTATTTCAATCCCGCTCCGCAGCCCGTCTCCGCTCTGAACATGCATGAATTCGGCGTATCGCTGGGCGGACCGATCCTTAAGGACAAATGGTTCTATTTCGTGAACTATGAGGGCATCCGCGACAAGGTTGGCAATCCGGGAGTCACCGACAGCCCGGTGACTTCCTCGCTGGCGACTCAAATGGGTGGGATTGCGAATTCTGACGGCAGCCCGAACTCAGCCCTGTACAGCATTCCCGACGCGATCGCATATTTCAACGACCCCAACAACGTCGCCTATTGCCAGGAGAACTACGATTCCTCTTCGGCCTGCGCGGTGAACCCGCTGAGCATGCAACTGAAAGGGTTGTTCCTCAACAACCCCGGGTTCACCATGTCGCAGAGCGATCCCGCGGCGATTGATTTTGACTTCGCGAACAATAACCGCGGCGACAATCTCGTCGCTAAGACCGATTTCGTCTTGAACAAGAATAATGTGCTGAGTGCGCGATTCATCTACGCCAATACCAACCAGACGGAGGAGGATACGATTCCCCTGGCGCCGCAGTGGCTCTCGACGACCAGCCCCATTACGCAGGTTTTCGGCGTGAGCCTGGCCTCGACGCTGGGTTCGGCCTGGTCCAATGAAGTGCGCTTCAGCTACAACAGTTTCAATGAGGCGATCGATCCCGTCGACGGCAATGTGAACCCCACGCAGTACGGCCTGAATACGGGCGTGACCGACCCGCGTCTGTTCGGTTTTCCGCGCATCTCTCCGGGATCGGAATTCAATTACATGGGCGGCAACTCGAGTTGGCCGCTCGACACAACTCCCAGCAAGACCTTTAGTTTTTCCGACACGGCGTCGTACACGCGGGGACGGCAAACGATCCGGTTCGGCGGCAACTTCCGCTTCGGCGACGTTAACTATTATCGGGCCACCTACGGCAGAGGGCGAATCGATTTCCGCGAGCTCTACCAGTTCCTGAGCGGCGACGTTCGCCGCTGGCGCTTTCTGTACGGAGACCCGGGCCGCCAGGTCAGCCAGCGATCCGTTGGATTTTTCCTGGAAGACAGTGTGAAGGCCACGCGCAACGTCACCTTGAACCTCGGCCTGCGTTATGACGTGACCGCTCCCATCAAAGATAGCCATAACCTGCTGGCCAACTATGCGCCCGCATCTGCCAGCGGATTGCTGCAGGTCGGCCAGGGAATCAGTTCAGCCTACCCGACGAACTACAACAATCTATCCCCGCGCATAGGCTTGGCGTGGGATGTCTTTGGCACCGGCAAAACGGTATTTCGTTCAGGTTTCGGAGTCATCTTCGAACAGCCCTCGATCCGCACGTTCATGTTCAACGGCGGTGGACTGAATCTGAATCCCAGCGGAGTTCCCTACGTGGATGCCAACGGAACCACGCAGCAGCCCACGGGAACGATTACCTCATTCCTGCAGGTCTCGACCGACGGCACGCAGCTCAACTGGCTTGAGCCGAACCAGACGCCCACTGTCTTCCCGATTAGCACCTCGGGAGCTTTGTGCAGCATTGACAGCCAGTGCGATGTCTTTGGCGTCGATCAACACCTGAAGACTCCTTACATCATGAACTGGAACTTCAATGTGCAGCAGCAACTGACCCCGAGCCTGCTGCTGCAAGTGGCGTACGTCGCCAATCATGGCGTGAAGCTCTACAGCGTTACCGACATTAACCAGGTGAACCCTACTTCGCCTCTCGAGAACGACCCGAACAATCCTAACTATTGCGATCACTGTGAACTGTACGGGCGGCCGTTGGTGACCAACTGCCCGACATCCGCGTTCGGAGGGTTGGGAACCGGTGGTGCCTGCCACCCGCAACTCGGATTTCTGGATTTTCTGGGCAATCGCGCAAATTCAAACTACAACTCTCTTCAGGTCACGCTGACGAAGCGGTATTCGCACGGGCTCTACCTGCTTGCAGGTTATACCTACGGGCATGCGATCGACACGGCGACCAGCAATTTGGCGGGCGTGCCTCCAAACAGCCTTGACTATGAGGCGGAACGCGGCAACGGCGACTACGACATTCGCCACCGTTTCACGCTCTCGGCAACTTACGATCTGCCTTCGCTCAAGACGAAGGGGCAGATGCTGGAAGGGTGGCAGGTCACCGGCATTCTGAATCTGCAGAGCGGCGAGCCTTATACGTTAGGCGATTTCAACGACGACATCAGCTACACAGGAGAATTCAACGATCGTTGGAACATGAGCGGTAATCCGCGGGACATACACTGGTCGGCAAAAAATCCGCTGCCGTTTTTTGACTTCTCCGACGATCAGCACAGCAGCGCCGCCTGCGTGAACCAGGCGACCGCACTGGGCACTCTCGATAATCTTTATTACTACGGCTGCTACCAGGCAGGCAGTGCGGTGATCACGCCGCCCGCGGATACTACGCAGGGCACGATGGGCCGCAATATTTTCCGCGGGCCGAGCTTCGCGAACCTGGACTTTTCACTGACGAAGGTCTGGACCATTAAGGACCGCATCCGACTGCAAATCCGCGGTGAGGTTTTCAACATCCTGAATCACGCCAACTTCGACGTGTTCACAATGAACACGGATTTGTCCACGCCCAGCAATGTTGGAACTGTCGTTTACACGCCAGACGTCGCGGCCGCGAACCCCGTGATCGGCTCGGGTGGTTCGCGACATATTCAACTGGGAGCAAAAGTGATCTGGTAGGAATCAGCGCAGCGAAAGTTGAGCGCCATTCGCGCTCGACGATTGCAAAAACATAAAACTCATGTCAGACAGAAACCCCATTGAAAGATGGGGTTTTTGTTTCGGCGAAGCTACTTTTCCCCGCCCAACAGGGCATCACGAACATAACAAGGCGCAACAGAAATGCGGGGCCCGCCTGTCCCTGCGGCCTGATATTGATATAAAGCCATTTATATCAATAATTTAGATAGAGACTCATCGAAATACCGAATCCATACAATTATTACTTGTTTCTGTGTATTCGTTGGTGTTAGTGTTGCCGACCTATTAGGGGCTTTCGGGGCGTAATTTGCACCAACGTACGAGTTTCTTGGCGAAGCTGATCTCCCATTTCCCCAGGGCCTCCTAGCAAACAGCCGTAGCAAGACAAAGATTCTCCGCGCGCTCGGTGCGGAATCACTCTTCGTTTCAGGAGGGTTTGCCATGGATGTGCGTCGTACGATGTTCTCTTGCTTGTTCGCAGTGGTCGTTGTTAGTTCCGCGGTGCTCATGCTGAGCACAGCAACACCGGTTTGGGCACAGTCAACGGCCAGCGGCACCATCGCTGGAACCATCACAGACTCCAGCGGCGCGGTAGTCAATGGCGCGACGGTTATGCTCACCGACACTTCCACGAAGGCGGCGCACTCCGTGACGACGAATGAAGCGGGACGCTACGTCTTTGTCAACGTGGACCCAGGCGCGTATGACGTCAACATCAGCAAGCAAGGTTTCTCTACGACCAAGACCCAGACCACCGTGCAGGTCGGAGTCGCCATGACTCTGAACCTGACGTTGCAGGTCGGAGGCGGCAACGTCGTTGTGGAAGTGACCGCCACAGGCAATGAGTTGCAAACCATGAATGCCACGGTTGGCAACACGGTCACAAGCCTGGCGCTAGATAATTTGCCGAGTTTGAACCGCGACGTCAGCACATTCGTTGAGTTGCAGCCCGGCGTCAGTCCTGATGGCAGCGTCGCTGGCGCAGTCGTCGATCAGAGCAGTTTCATGCTCGACGGTGGCAACAACACCAATGACATGGACGGCAGCATGAGCGTTTATACCTCATCGTTCGCCGGCGATCCGACAGGGGGCATCTCGAATCAGAGTTTTGCGGTTGCCGGTGGACCGACGGGCGTCCTGCCGACTCCGGCCGATAGCGTTGAGGAATTCAAGGTAAGCAGCGTGGGGCAGACCGCCGACTTCAACAGCTCGGCGGGCGCCGAGGTGCAAGTCGTCACCCGGCGCGGCACCAACACTTACCACGGCAGCGCTTACGAGTATTACCTGGACAACAATTTCTCGGCCAACACTTGGGACAACAACCTCACGGGCACAAAGGTTCCCGACTGGCACCGCAATCGCTTTGGCGGCCGCGTCGGCGGCGTGCTTCTGCCAAATCTGTTGGGCAGCAAGACCTATTTCTTCGTGAACTACGAAGGCTACCGCTGGCCAAACTCGGAAACATTCGAAAGGATCACTCCTTCGGCCGACATGCGTCTGGGCCTGTTGACGTTCGGTGGCGTAACCTACAACCTGAACAACACTCCGGTGACGTCGGCTGAAGGTGTCACTATACGCGGCAAATGCGAACTGTACGGCTGCCAACGGATTCACTTCAACCACGTTTCCGGCGTTTGCGATCCGCGCGGGCTCGGGATCAACCGTACGGTGCAGCAGATGTGGAACAAGTACATGCCTCTGTCGAACGAGGTCAAGGCGACTGCGGTCAGCCTTGCGATGCGGTGGGCGGCGTGGCAAACATTCGTGGCTACAAGGCGAATCTTGCCCTTCCGCAGACCAGCAACTTCGTCGTGGTTCGACTCGACCATGACTTCAGCGACAAGTGGCATTTCACGACGAGCTATCGCTATTTCAAACTAGGCATCGCTACGGACGACCAGGTCGACGTTGGGGGCTTTTTCCCCGGCGATAAGCTTGGCGTTCCGGCTTCCCAGTCGCTGGCTCCGCAATTGCCTTGGTATCTCGTCGCTGGACTGACGACGAACATCAACTCCAACATCACCAACAACATTCCATTACAGCTTCCTGCGCAACTGGTGGTCCTGGCACCGGACGGGAGACACGATACAACTTCCCGGCCTGGAAGGAGCGCTGGAACCGTTGGGCGAGTCGAAACTTCAAAATCTCAGCCCCTACAACGTGAACACGCAGCAGACTCGCACACGTTTCTGGGACGGACATGACCAGATGATTCGCGACGACGTCAACATGTTGAAGGGGAACCACCTGTTCGCATTCGGCGGGACCTATCAGCACAACTTCAATTGGCACCAGCGTACCGACAATGGCGGTGGCATCAACTACCAGCCTGTATATCAACTTGGAACCACTTCGAACGCTGGGAACGGAATCGACATGACGGACTTCGACGCCGGTGACCACGGCAATTGCTCAAACATTGGGGGCGCGACTACGCTGCTACACTGGGCCTCGTCTCCATCGCGCAGATCGCCTATACGCGCAGCGGCTCGAACCTGGCGTTGAATCCTCCGCTGACACCCGCTTCCGATCAGAGCACGATTCCTTACTACAACGTGTATTTCAGCGACACATGGCACATGAAGCCGACATTCACCTTGACCTACGGCATGGGCTGGACGCTGGAAATGCCGCCGGTAGAGAAAAACGGCAAGCAGGTCGAACTGGTGGATCAAGCCAACCAACTGGTCGATACCAGGCTTACATGAATTCGCGCGAACAAGCTGCCCTGCAAGGCAAATGTTTACAACCCCACTGTCGGCTTTAACCTGGTGGGCAATACCGAGAACGGGAGGAAGTATCCCTACGATCCGTTCTATGGTTCGTTCAGCCCGCGCATTGCCGCGGCTTGGAGCCCGCACTTTGAGAGTGATTCCACGATGGGCAAGATCTTCGGTGCCCAGGACACAGTCCTTCGCGGAGGTTACGGCCGAATCTACGGCCGCCTGAACGGAGTGGACTTGGTGTTGGTACCTCTGCTCGGTACCGGTCTGATTCAGCCCGTACAGTGTATTGGCGCCTTGAAGGATGGCGTCACTTGCGCCGGTAACGGCGGGGCTGAATCCCAGCACCGCATTCCGCGTTGGGGTTGACGGTCTCGCAGCTCCGCTTCCTGCCGTGCTGCTCCCGACCCTGCCGCAGCCGCTTTATCCTGGTATCAACGGCATCGCGGCCGGTGCTGGCGAGTCGCTGGATCCGCACTTCCGGCCCAACGTCGTTGATTCGTTCAACGTCACAATTGCAGCGGCAGTTGCATCGTGGCATCACGTTGGAGATGGGCTATATCGGCCGCCGGATTCAGCACGAATACCAACCGATCAACATCAACGCCGTGCCTTACATGATGACGAGGGCGGCCAGCGGTTCGATAACGCTTATGCAAACATTGTGGTTGCAATACTGCGGTGCGCCGTCAACACGAGCAATAGCGGCGCGGCATGCGCTCCGCCAATTGGCCGGTGGCGGTAACGCCGAATGCGGCGTACGGGAGCTACATCAACTCGATCGCTTCCCAGCCATTTTTCGAAGCGTCGATGAAATCCCCGAGGCACGGGCAGTACTGAACGGAACCGGCTACGCCAATTGCACCGCGGCAGTCGTTGCGAACGAAGGAGCCAACGGCACAGGCAACATCACCTTTGCAAACGTCTGGAGCATGTGGAGCGATCTGGACGCCGGAATTCTCGGCGACGGTCACGTATTTGGGCCACGATGGCTTTAATTTTCCACGAACGATGATGAACACGCCCTTCAACTGCGCCACTGGAGTGAAATCGGTTGCAGCGGCCAGATGACCTCCGGCGTGGGCGTGAACGCCAGCATCGGTCACGGCAACTACAACGGTGCCTTTGTCTCGTTCAAGATGAGCGATTGGCATGGCCTGACCACTCAATCCAACTTCACCTGGTCCAAGACACTGAGCACGGTGCAGTGATGCAGGCAACCAGCGAGCCACGGCTGCGGATCCGTACAACCTGGACACCGCGTACGGCTTAGCAGGCTTTGACCGCAAGTTCGTTTACAACCTGTTCTTCGTTTACGCACCTCCGTTCTACAAGGGGCAGAGTGGAGTTTTGGGCATGTGCTCGGGGGCTGGACGTTTGCACCGATTTTCACCGCCGGCAGCGGCTTGCCGATAACCCTCGGCACGGCAATGGCGGCGGCCAGGCATTCGGCGAAGGCGACTCCTCCAACTTCTTCGCAAACGGAAACTCCGAAAACGCGGTGGTCATTGGGCCGCTTCCGAAGGTTAGCGTTCACCAAGTCGTGGGTGCACATCTCGGCCGGCAGTTGCCGAACTCTTTCAGCAGCGACCCGACCGGTGCGGGCATGACAGCCGTATTGATCGGATCCGTCAGCCGATTTTGGGCTTGGATAGCAAAGATGGAGGCTGGGGCGTTATTCGCGGCCTTAGCTACTGGAACCTGGATATGAGCGTCCGTAAGAACATCAAGATCACGGAACGCTTCAATTTCGAATTCCAGATGGTCATCGTGAATCTCTTCAACCATCCCGTATTCTTCGATCCCGGCCCGGGCGACTATCTCGACACCAGCGGCGGGGCGGGCGGATTCGGAACTCTGCCTGGTCAGGGCAATACTCCGCGCACCATGGAGTTTGGCTTCCGGCTGAACTTCTAACTTTGTGCCTTCGAGGCTGCCGATTGTCGAGCCTCGAAGCTAGATGCACAATAAAACCAAAGAGGGTCGGGCTTTACGCCTGACCCTCTTTATCTTTCTCGTTCTCTCGATCTTGGTCCTGGCCCGCGACTTTTTGAGGTCCGGCTCGCGCGCTGGCTACCGATGCATCAGTCCGTAGCTCACGGCGCCGGCAGAACCGCCAATGTTGACCAGGGAGACGGCCCGCTCCAGTTTGTGGTGTCCGGTCTTGTGGAAGAAGTAGCTGAGAGTGATGAAGCCAGCGGTTTCGCCAATGAAGTTCACAGCGAGCCCTGCCGTGGAGGTGCCGAACGGGCGCACCAAAGGGTTCAGTTCTTTTCCGCCACCCTGCAGGTTGGCGCGGGTTACGACGAAGTCGGCTCCATTCAAGGCAGCCGAGGCGAGGAATAACGCGCTATTCTTTTTATCCCAGAACTTGTGTTGGGTGCTCTCGAAGATCGGCGCAGAGGCAACGGTGACAAGGGGCGAAGCCGGCTCCAGAGACGGAGAAGAAGACGGAAGCGGCGCGTCCGGAACGGATACTGATGCGACCAAAGCCTGAGCATGCAGGGCAGGACCCAGAGCGCCGCTCGTCATTATCATCAGAATCAACATCAGAATCAACATCAGCGGCGTCATCATCATCCGCGTCAGCGCTACGGTGCTCCGGCGGGAGAACTCTAGTAATCTGTGGGAAGTCATAAGTGCCCGCCATGGCCGGCGTGGCACTCAGGAAAGCGCAAGCGGGGGGCCGGGAATCCTGCATTAGAGGTGCGGCAAGCTGCTTTGTGTCAATGAGTTGCTTCCAGTTTCTAATGAGAATCGCCGGCGGCTGTGCATTGTTTTGCAGGTTGCGCCAATGATTTACCTCTCGGTGGTCAGAGTCGCTCCCGGGTGCGCCTATTTCTTGTAAACAACGCCACCCTTCATCACAAAACTGACGTTCTGCACGGCGCTGATGTCCTGCAGCGGGTCGCCTGAAACGGCCACTGCGTCGGCCAGGTATCCCGGCTCGAGGGCGCCGATCTGCCCCTCCCATCCGAGGAGTTTGGCGCCGTTCAGCAGGTCCGCCTGCAGCACGGCCAGGGGCGACATGCCGTATTTCACCATCAGGACAAACTCGCGGGCCTGCGTGCCATGGGGAAACGGGCCGACGTCGGATCCAACGGCCATGGGCACTCCGGCGGCAATCTGCTTCTTGAATTCCTGCGTTTTCAGGTCGAGGATCTGGCGTTCGTGCGCGCCCTGTTCGGGCGTGGCCGCGTGATCGGCGAAGTACTCGAAGATGGTGAAGGTGGGCACCGCGCAGATCTGCTTCTCCTTCATCAGCCGCATGGTCTCGTCGCTCAGTTGATCAGCATGATCGATGGAGACCACGCCGGCTTGCGCGGCGAACAGTGTCCCGGGCTCTCCGGTAGCGTGGACGGCGACGTGGCGGCCCAGGCGCGCGGCTTCTTTCACCGCCGCTTCCAGTTGCGGCTCCGAGTACTGATATGGGGTTGAGAGCTTTCCGTCGCGAATGGAGTCCGCCCCGGTCTCGTAAATCTTGATGAAGTCGGCTCCCTCCTTGAACTGCTGCCGCATGACGGCCACGAGTTCGTCGGCGCTATTGGCGTAATTCGCATTGGGTAGGACATGCTGGTCCGGGTTATAGCCGAGGGCGTCTTCGTGTCCGCCGAGGATGTTGATGGCATTGCCGCTGATGCGCAGCCGCGGCCCGGGAATGCGGCCGGCGTTGATCGCGTTGCGCACTGCAGTGTCGGCTGAGCCCGCGCCTTCCGTTCCCATATCACGCTCGGCGGTGAATCCGGCCATGAGGTCGTCGCGGGCCGCCAGCGTGGCCGTGATCGTCCGCTCAGGCACCGATTCCTGTACGGTCTGCAAATCCTCCGCGCCAGGGTGGAGGAAAAGATGGATGTGGGCATCGATCAGGCCGGGGAGGAGCGTGCGATCGCCCAGATCGATCACCTCCGCGCCAGCGGGACGCTTGACCGACGCGCCGACCTCGACGATGCGATCGCCCTGCACGAGGACTTCTCCTGGCTTGACCATGTGCCCAGTCTTGACGTCGAGCAGGCGTGCCGCATGGAGCACGATCGCATGAGCGGGAGCGGCCTGAGACTGAGCGGCGGCGTGCCCGGCAAGAGTTAGGCACAGCAGAGAAACCGTTATGAGAGCGAGGCGTGGGTGCTTCATATGGGACGCGATGGTAACACTCTGAATCGAGCCGATACCAGAGGGGCCGGCAGAGTACCGCCGCACGCTCCGAGGGCGGGGACGCCCTCAGGACAGCCGGCAGGATGCCGGCGCTACCCGTCCGCTTTTGTGACGCTGATCACAGCTTGCGGTAAGAACGATCACACGCAAAATCGGGCTGGTGAGGCGAAACTGAGTCAGCCGCTATGAACGACTTTGGGGTCCTCAATAATCGGAAGCGTGCCCTGATCGCGCTGATTCATTCCCTGGTTTTCCTGGGGATCGCGATACACGGCTTCGCGTCGCCTAAAGCGGGAGTCTTGTTGCCTGGGTCCGGTGGCACGGGCGACTTCATTCTGATCGGGATTTATTTGACGGTAGCGTCGATTCTGGCATGGCTGGTGAGCCTTGCGCGTTGCGCGAAGGAGCGCCTGTATTTCGCGCTTTGCGCGAGTAGCGCGACTTTCGGTCTGCTGCGCACCATCTTCGGAGACGCCGCGCTGCCCGCCGCCCAGTATCTGCGAGTTCTGATGCTGACCTCTGCCGTGCTCGTTGGAACCTGGATTTATCGTTCGTTCGCGCGCCCGATTGTCGTAGTTGAAGACGCCCTGTCGGACTAGACTTTCCCCCCAGAACGAAAAACAGCCGCCCGGGATCAAACCCGGGCGGCTGTACATGCAGGTCAGGCGAGGCTTGCCTCGACCTAGCTGGACTCGGCGTCAGCTAGGAGAGGAAGAACTCTTTCGTCAGAGCGGCCCAGTCTTCGTTTGGCATGTGCGCGGTGAGGTCATCGACCGCTACGCCGCCGTCCTGCGCCAATGCTCCCACCGCCATCGGCATCCGGCTGTGCAGTTTGAGGGCAGCAGCTTCGGTCCACAACCGCGCCAGCGTGCCGCCCATCAGGTTGCGGAAGTTGATCTTGGAGTCGGGCGCCTGCACGGTCACAAGCCAGCCTTCTCCGTAGGGATCTTTGCGCGCCAGCTCGGGATCGTCGACCACGGCCTGGTTGACGGCGGTGATTGTGCCTTCGATCGGTGAGACCATGTCCACGGACTTGCCGTCGCGGAAGATCGTCCAAATCTTCTGTCCCTGGCGAACCCAACGGCCGCGTTGCGGCAGCGCGATGTTTTCGATCTTGCCGACGAGTTTCGACGCGAAATCGTCGATGCCCACGCGAACCAGCTCGTGGCTCTCGCTCAGCGCCCAGGTGTGCCCGCCGTGGTAGCGCAGGTTCTCGGGAACCTGGAAGCCAGCGACCATCGCCGGAACGACACGCGATGCTGTTTCCCGATTCGCGGTTTGAAGAACGGGCTGCGTTGCCAGCTGCTTGTGTCCACGCACGTAGTCGATCAGTAAGAAGATTGCGAATGTCAGAAGAACCATGATGACTGTCATAACCCACCTCGCCCGGAGTTCCCTTTTACTTCTGGGTCACTCACGCTTTTAGTAAAGGCAATCGCCGGACCAAACGAAATCGTGGTGCGGACGTGGGAGATACGGCAACCGCATCTAACGTGTTGTGAGTGAGATAGCGCGAGTCAGAGTGTCGCCACGGCGAAGCGTGCACGAAAACACCACATCGATTCGCGATGAAGATCGCAACAGGAAATGCGCCACACCTCTTTATGAAAACGCGCCGAGGAGCTCAAACCAGCGTGCTGTCAGTCACTTGCACCCATTCGAAGCACTGATGCGATCCGCATCACGGTGCTGCTGTGAAAAGCAACGCGAGCGGCAACAATTCGTGTCTGCGAAACCTTGTTGACCACCATCACGCGGAAAGGTGATGCCCGTCACGGCTCAGAACCTCCTTATTGTTGAGAATCTTAGCTGTCTGAAGCTGCTGAATTTCGCGACAGCCTCCGATCTGATGAGGTAAGCAGCTTTTTAAGCGGCGATTGCCCTCTGCGGTTACGCGGGTAATCGCTCCTTTCTTCTTCCTCATTCAGCTCAGGCGTCGGTGCGAAAGGATTTCCGGACGGCTCTGGTCAGCTCGAATTTCGACGCCCGGAGAAATACTTCATGAGCAAAGCACTCTTATACGATTCCACCGTTTGCATTGGGTGCAAGCAATGCGAACAAGCCTGCGCGGATCAGAACAAACTTCCTTATAACGACGCCATCGCAGCGGAGCAAATACAGTCGGACCACAAAATGACCGTCGTGCTCACGCGCAACGACAAGTTCATGCGCCGCTTGTGCATGAATTGCAACGACCCTTCGTGTGCGTCCGTCTGCCCGGTCGGCGCGCTCAAAAAGACGGCCCTGGGTCCTGTCACCTACGACGCTTCGAAGTGCATGGGCTGCCGTTACTGCATGGTGGCGTGCCCGTTCAGCGTTCCGAAGTATGAATGGGGAAAACTGGTGCCTAAGGTACAGAAGTGCACCATGTGTCCTGACCGCGTCGCCGCGGGAAAGCAGACCGCCTGCGCGGAGATCTGCCCCACGGGAGCGACCAAGTTCGGCGAACGCGACGAACTCATTGCGGAAGCGCAGAAACGCATCCGCGACAACCCCAGTAACTACGTGAACCATATTTATGGGCTCGAGGAAGTTGGCGGAACGTCGGTGCTTTTGCTCTCGGCGGTGCCATTCGAGACTTTCGGCTACAAGAGCGATCTCACGAAAGATCCGATGCCGATGCTTACCTACCGGGTCCTGTCGCACATTCCCGACTTTGTTCCGCTCGGGGGAATGGTCCTCGGAGGGAATCTGGTGGATCACGCATCGCCGCGAAGAGGTGGCGCTTGCCGAAGGCCGCGAGCCATTATCCGCTAGCGCAATCGATCCGAAGACCGCCAGCAAGAATGGGAGGAAGCCATAATGCCCCGCACCACGTTTAAGTTCACATTCTGGAAAGTCATTTTCCTCTTCTTGATTGCCGCCGGGGCGTACTCCACCTTCGTTCGCTTCACCCAAGGCCTTGGCGCCTCGACCCATTTGAGCGATCAGTTCCCCTGGGGCATATGGATCAGCTTCGATGTGCTGTGCGGCGTGATGCTGGCCGCGGGTGGATTCACGCTTACCGCTGCCGTTCACATCCTCAACATCAAGCGGCTGCACTCGATCATCCGGCCGACAATTCTCACGGCATTTCTTGGATACATCCTGGTGAGCGCGGCGCTGATGTTCGACCTGGGCAAGCCCTACAACATATGGCACCCGCTGATCATGCGGAATCCACACTCGGTCATGTTCGAGGTGGCCTATTGCGTGATGCTCTATACGACGGTGCTCGCGCTTGAGTTTTCGCCGATCGTACTGGAGCGCTTCAACCTGCAGAAGCCGCTGAAGGTGGTGCGGGCGATTCTGATTCCGCTCGTGATCTTCGGTGTGATTCTCTCGACGCTGCATCAATCGTCGCTGGGCACGCTGTATCTGATCGTCCCCGAAAAACTTTATCCGTTGTGGTACACGCCGCTGCTGCCGGTGTTCTTTTTCCTCTCCGCCATTGCGGTGGGACTGGCAATGACTATTTTCGAATCGTCCATGAGTTCCAAGCATTTCGGAGTGCAGTTGGAACTTCCGGTCTTGCAGGAACTCGGCCGTGTTCTGGTGGTTGTGCTAGGCGTGTATGCAATCCTCCGCTTCGAAGACCTGGCGAATCGCGGCGTGCTGAAACTGGCTCTGCAGCCGGGATACGAAATGTACCTCTTCTGGCTTGAGATCTCGCTGGCCATCATCCTTCCGCTGGCGTTGCTGGTACAGCGCAAGGTGCGATCCAGCGCCAACGGTCTCTACTTCGCCGCGGTGCTGGTTGTTCTGGGCTTCATTACCAACCGCATGAACGTAAGCATTACGGGCTTCGAAGGATCCACCGGAGTTCGCTACTTCCCCAAGTGGACCGAATTGGCCGTCACGGGCTCGATCATCGCGGTCGGCTTCGCGCTCTTCGGAATGGCAGTAAAGTACCTGCCGATTTTTCCGAAGGAAGAACTCAGCCACGAGCCTGCCCCTGTCATGGAACGCGACTCTGCTCTACCCGACGTGTCGGCGGTGATGGAGCATGCAGGAGACTGAACCAACTCGCAGACGCTGGTTAAGACTAAGTCTTACCCTGAGCGCCAAGCTGAACATCCTGCTGCTGGGCGCCATGGTCGTGATCTTCGCGCTGCTGGGATATCTCAACGTCCGGTTGCACCGGCAGCATCTGGAACAGAACACCCTGGTCAGCGCCGAGCGCGTGAGTGACGTGATCAAGCACAGCACGACGGATTACATGCTGGTCAACGACCAGGAGGGTCTGTATCACTCGATCAAAACCATGGCCTCTGAGCCCGGCATGGAGAAGATCCGCATCTTCGACAAGGAAGGTCGAATCACCTACACCACCGACGACTCCGAACAGAATCACGTCGTCGACAAGACGGCGGAGGCCTGTTATGCGTGCCATGCTCAGTCCCAACCCCTGGCGCGGCTGAACCGCCCGGACCGCTTCCGCATTTATCGCAACGCGGCCGGAGCGCGGGTTCTGGGAATCATCACTCCGATTGAAAACCAGCCAGCGTGTTCGAACGCGGCGTGCCACGCGCATCCGGCCGAGCAGCAGATTCTCGGAGTGCTTGACACGAATCTTTCGCTGGCCAAAGCGGACGTCCAGGTCGCAGAAAGCAGCCGCCGCATGATTGCGTACACTGGCTGCGCCCTGTTGCTGATCGCGATCCTGAGCTGGTTCTTTGTGTGGCAGGTGGTCGGCCGGCCGGTCAAGGCGCTCAAACGCGGCACCGAGCGTCTTGCCGCGGGCGATCTGGGTTATCAGATCGAAGCGCGGTCCAGGGATGAAATCGGCGACCTCGCCAGTTCTTTCAATGGCATGAGCCGCCAGCTGCAAGGCGAGCGGAACGAGAATCTCTCCTGGACACACACCCTCGAGGAACGTGTCGAGCACAAGACGCGGGAACTCAAGCGCGCCCACGAACACGCGCTGCACACCGAGAAGATGGCGTCGATCGGCAAAATGGCTGCCGTTCTCGCGCACGAGATTAACAATCCGCTGTCAGGAATTCTGACCTATGCCAAGCTGCTGCGAAAGTGGATTGACCGCGACAGTGCCAGCCTCGCTCATCGGCAGGACATCTGCGACTCCCTGGATCTGATCGCCTCGGAAAGCCGGCGCTGCGGCGACTTAGTCAAGAATCTCCTTACGTTCTCGCGCACATCACCGATGAACCTGCAGCCCGCCAACCTGAACCAGGTGGTCGATCGGTCGCTGCGGCTGGTGCAGCATCAATTGGACCTCGCGTCCATTCAAGTGCAACCCATACTCGATCCGGATCTGCCGCCGGTGCTTTGCGACGCAGCCCAGATCGAGCAGGTGATTCTCGCTCTGGTCATGAACGCGCTCGATGCCATGCCACAAGGCGGCAATCTGTGGATCGCGACCAGCTTCGGCCACGAACCCAACCAGGTGCGCATTGTGGTGCGCGATGACGGATCCGGCATTCCTTCTGAAATCCTGCCGCGAATCTTCGAGCCTTTTTTGACGACCAAAGAGACGGGGCGCGGCGTTGGGCTTGGATTGGCCATCAGCCACAGCATTCTCGAGCGCCACAACGGAAACATCGAAGTGCAGTCCGAAGCTGGGCGCGGCACCACGTTCACCGTGACTCTGCCGTGGGATGCAGATCGCGCGACTGTTGCTCCGGCGCCGGCCAACGAAATTGCCGCCAGCGCGGGCGGGAGGTGACCAAAGTGGAAACACAGGGCAAGCTGCTGATCGTCGACGACGAAATGAGCGTTCGCGATTCGCTGGGAAAATGGTTCCAGGAAGAAGGCTACGAGATCGGGACCGCCGAGAGCGCGAGTGACGCTCTCACTCGCATGGCCGAAAATAAATGGGAACTCGCGCTGCTCGACATCAAGATGCGCGGCACCGACGGCATCGAACTGCAGCGGCGGCTGCACGAAATGGATCCCGACCTGATCGTCATTATGATGACCGGCTATGCCTCGGTAGAGACCGCAGTCACAGCCCTGAAGAACGGTGCCTATGACTACGTCAGCAAGCCGCTCGATCCGGACGAGATCGCACACTTAGTAAAGAAGGCTCTGGCTCATCGCCGCGCCGAAAAGGAAAACCTTCGACTGCGCGAAACCGTCGCTGAAATCACGCGTCCCGGCGATCTTGTGGGGCAGAGTTCTGCGATGCGCAAGGTATTTGACGCCATCGCAACCGTCGGCCCTACCGACGCCAATGTTCTGATTACGGGTGAGAGCGGAACGGGCAAAGAGCTTGTGGTGCGCGCGATTCACGCCGCCAGCATGCGTCGGTTCCATCCCCTGGTCGCGATTCACTGCGGCGCGCTGACCGAGACTCTGCTCGAGAGCGAGCTTTTCGGTCACGAAAAAGGCGCTTTCACGGGCGCGCAATACCGAAAAAAGGGGAAGTTCGAAATTGCCGAAGGCGGCACCGTTTTCCTCGACGAAATCGGCGACATCAGCCTGAAGACGCAAACGGACTTACTGCGCGTACTGCAGGAGCGCGAGATCACACGCGTCGGCGGCAATCAGGTCATCAAAGTCGACTTTCGTTGCGTGGCCGCGACCAACAAGAATCTTGAAAACATGATCGAGGAAGGCACGTTCCGGCCCGATCTTTTTTACCGGCTGAACGTGTTTCGCATCGAATTGCCCCCGCTGCGCGAGCGGCGCGAGGACATTCCTCCGCTGGTCGAACATTTCGTCCGCAAGTTTGCGACGGCCATGAATAAGCGCGTGACTCGCATTGCCCCGTCTGCCATGGACCAGTTGCAGCAGCAGCCCTGGATGGGGAACGTACGCGAACTGGAAAACGCCGTCGAGCGCGCCATGGTCGTCGCACAAGAGCCCGAGCTGCGCGAGCAGGATTTCATCTTCAAGACGCAGACGTCTCCGGCTGCAGCGACTGCCGGGAAGAGCCTCGATGAGATTGAGCGCGCCCATATTTTGCGCGTGCTCGAGGACTGTGGCTTCAACCAGAGCCGCGCTGCGGAGGTATTGGACATCGACCGCGTTACACTCCATCACAAGCTCAAACGTTATGGTTGGACGCGCACTCCCGCGGAAGCTCGAAATTGAGGATCAAGGAAGCTGGTCCCAATGAAACTGCTGCATCTGCTTCCGGTCGGTAAGGTGGACGTCTCGTTGCTCCACCACCTGCGCACCGCCATCCCCAAAAGACTGCATATTGCCTGCGAGATTCTTCCCTACGAACTCGATCCCAATCCTTCGTATCATCCCGAGCGCCAGCAGTATCATTCCTCTGAAATTCTGCAACGCATGCAGCCGCTCGTGCGCCCGCAGGACTGGCGCTTTCTCGCAATTGCCGACGTAGATCTCTATATCCCGATTCTGAAATATGTATTCGGGGAAGCGCAGATGGGCGGGCCATGTGCCGTGGTTTCCATTCACCGCCTGCGCCAGGAGTTCTACGGCCTCGATCGCAATGACGACTTGCTCCGCCAACGCGTGCTGAAAGAATCGGTTCACGAAGTTGGCCATACCCTCGACCTGCGCCACTGCCAGGACTATAACTGCGTGATGGCCTCTTCGCATTCCGTGGAGTGGATCGACCTGCGAGAGAGCACGTTGTGCGATTCGTGCCGCTTGCAAGTCGAGTCGAATGCGTCGATGGCCGAAAAACTCGGGTAGCGGGATGTACATATCGCATGCAACCGCATTCCTGCCCGCCCTTCCGTTATGATCTCTTCGCGGTAATCTCATTCGCTATCTTGAGGTGACTATGCAGGGCCAGACAGCTCTGGTAACCGGAGCCAGCCGGGGGATCGGGAAAGAAATTGCTCTTGAGCTGGCGCGGAATGGCTATCGCGTGGCCGTGAACTACTACAACGAACCGGTTGCTCAGGTAGATGCAACCGTCGCCGAGATCCGCGCCCTGCAAGCTCCCGCGCAAGACGCGGTGTTGCCGATCGAGGCGGATATACGGTCGAGCAATCAGGTGACGTCGATGTTTGAGCGCGTCATCAACACGTTCGGCGGCCTCGATCTCCTCGTCAACAATGCTGGAGTGCAAACCTGGAAGCCCCTGCTCGAAGTGACCGAAGAAGAATGGGACCTGGTCGTCGACACGAACCTGAAGGGCTGCTTTCTATGCACACAACAAGCCGCGCGACACATGAAGGACCACGGAGGCGGTTCCATCGTGAACCTAGGTTCGGGCTGCAACAAGCTCGCGTTCCCGTCTCTAGTAGCCTACACGGCGAGTAAGGGCGGAATTGAGATGCTTACCAAAGAGGCAGCCGTGGAACTCGGCCAGTACAACATCCGCGTGAACTGCATTGCGCCGGGGTCGATTGAATCGGAGCGCACCAGAAAAGAGGACCCAGACTACGCCGGCACATGGTCCAAGCTGACGCCTTTAGGGCGTGTGGGCACCGCCGCCGACATCGCGCCCACAGTCGTTTTTCTCGGCAGCAAGGGCGCATCGTTCATCAGCGGTCAGACCATTTGGATCGACGGAGCTTTGTTCACGAAGGCGCAGTGGCCTTATAAGAAGTGAGAAGAACATGTGGGGACAGCCGCCTTCGGCTGTCCGTCGAGCGAAGCCGGCGGCCTTGTCAGACCAATGGGACCGCGCACTGGCACCAATCGCGCACGGCACGAACCCTGCCCACGTAGTACACTTTCCGGCATGATGCCAAAACACCTCAAGACCGTATGTGTCACCGTCCTGCTCAGCCTGTCGATCGCCGGAATCGCCCTCGCGCAGGCCGCCACAAAACATAAGCCAGGCGTTCAGGAAAAACCTTTTGGCACGCAGGCTGGGAGGCCCGTCACCTTGTATACGCTAACCAACTCCAAGGGCGTCGAAGTCGACACCATGAATTATGGCGGCATTATTCTTTCGATCCGCGTGCCTGACCGCAAAGGCCAGTTTGCCGATATCGTCCTCGGGCACGACACTCTCGAAGGCTACGTTCCGAATCCTCCTTATATTGGTGCCGTCGTCGGACGCTACGCCAACCGCATCGCCAACGGCACGTTCACGCTCGATGGCAAGACCTACACTCTGCCCAAGAATGACGGCCCCAACACCCTGCACGGCGGCACGGACAAGACGTTCAATAAGGTTGTTTGGGAAGGCGAGCCCATGAAGGGCAAGACGGGCGTCACCTACACCTACCTCAGCAAAGATGGCGACGACGGCTTCCCCGGCAATATGAAGGTCAAGGTCACGTACACGCTGACCAATGACGATGAGCTCGTGATCGAATATGAAGCCACGACCGACAAGGCCACGGTCATCAATTTAAGCCAGCACAGCTATTTCAATCTGGCGGGTCAGGGTACAAGCGACATCCTGAATCATGAACTCATGCTCAACGCCGACCGCTTCACGCCCGTCGACAAGAATCTCATCCCGACCGGCGAACTGCGTCCCGTCAAGGGGACGCCGATGGATTTCACGACGTCCACCAGGATCGGCTCCCGCATCGACGACAACTATGAGCAACTCGTCCTGGGCCACGGCTACGACCACAACTGGGTGCTCAACAGCAAGATGATTGGTCTGACGCTCGCCGCCCGCGTCTACGAACCCACCAGCGGACGCGTGATGGAAGTCTCCACGACGCAGCCTGGAGTTCAGTTCTACACGGGGAATTTTCTGGATGGAACCGTCACCGGAAAGCAAGGCCTCGTCTACAAGCGCCGGTACGGACTCTGCTTAGAGACGCAACACTTCCCGGACTCGCCGAATCACCCGGACTTCCCAAGCACCGTCCTGAAGCCGGGAGAGACGTTCAAGTCGAAGACGGTTTTCAAGTTCTCGACGAAGTAGGCGAACCTGCCGCCCGTAAGTTCCCGCTTCCATAGGCAGAGCATCGAATGGCGCAAACACCCAACCATAAGATGCTCTGCAATTTTTTCTATTTCTGGATGCTGGCTTGAGCCACCACCGCTGCCAGGGGAATCTCCAGCGTCCCAGCCCTGCTTGATCCCTGATCGAGGACACCTGAGCGCAAGTAGACAGCCGCCGCGGGCACGTCGATCTCAAGAGTGAAGGACACGCCCCTTGCCTGCGCCACAGCGTACCGGTCGGGCGGCAGCGTCAACTGGAGCATGCGGACCATCCAGTTCAGGGGCTTGCCGTCGCGGTCGTAACCCAGCAGCGTCACTTCGATATTGCCATGACGCACTCCGTCGGGAGCTGGATCCAGCGTGAGGTGCTCGGCCGAAACGGCGAATGCCACGCTGTAGCGCGTCAGCGGCCCTTTCAGACTATCGTTGTCGCCCGCACGCTGGCCTCCAGGCGCGGGTTGCGGGCTCGCGGGCAGCACCCGCATGGTATAGAGAATCGCCGTCGAATCGGGCGTACCGTGGTCCATCAGCGGGCGCAGCGGATCGCCCCTTGGCGTCGCGGAAGCCGATTGCGTAAACATCTGATCTTTAGCGTAGTAACCACGGCGATACGAAAGATGGTAAGTCGCTCCGCTCACCTTGACTTCGATGTGGCGCAACCTGCCGTCCATTTTCTTGTCGGGTGGCGAATAGCTCAGAGTGTAGTAATGCGTGCCGTGATTGAGCACACGATCGAGCGCGTCATTCAGCCCGTTCGTGTTATAGAAAGCCTCGCCGCCCGTGTTCCTTGCCAGGTCGTCCATCGCTGCGGTCGCGGCATTTCGCTGCGTCATTCCAGTTTGCAGATCGCTGTTCTGGTATTGCGTCATCTGCTGTTCCGCGGCAGCGCTGGCGATCTTAGGAGGCTGCGGCCCGCTAAAATCAAATTGCCGGTCGGGAGCAAGTCCCTGAGCGCCAATGGGATAAATTGCAACCTGCGCTGCGGACAGCATGTTTGCCGTTTTCTCCAGTTCTTCCTGAAAGTCTTGACCGCTGCCCAGATTACCTAGGATCGTGAGCGGGAAAGATCCAGAGAACCAGATCACATTCTTGCGGCCGGGAATCGCTTGCACGTAGCGCGCGAGTTGCTGCATCGCTTCAAGGGTGGTCTTGACGCGCACATCCGTCTGAGAGGAAACCGTCTCCTGCTGAAACTCCCGGAGAGCGTTCGCCGACGCCTGAATCTGCGCCGATCCGGAAGATGCTGCCATCTCCTCCATTTGGGCGACCAGTCGATTGTCGGCGTCGATCTGAGTACTGGTCTGCAACAAGGGTGACAATTGCGGATTGCCCGCGGACTTCTGGCCGTTCACCGCCGCCATCAGCACCGCCGGGTCGCCCGTGAATCCTTGCACAAAACGCAGCCGCGCTCCCAAAGTAAAAATCGCGAGGCGCGTGCCTGGGCGAATCCCCTTGATGTACTTGATCATTTGGGCGTGCACGAAGCTCTGATCCGTCATCTGGGTATTAAGCGCGTCCAGCAACAAAATGTTCGCCGCATCTCCGGCTTTGGCCAGCGGGAGGTTGGAGAAAGTATTGGGCGGCAGCTTGGCTTGCAGAGCCGACATGTCGGGCAGTCCCGCGTGCTCCTCAAAAGAAGTTAGAGTCTGCGGATGACCGTCCTCGAAGATTTGAAACTGCTCCTTCGGTAGACCGGTTACAGGTTCATCCTTGGTGTCGGTAACCACTACATCCACCAGAACCCGGCGCACATTGGCGCGGAAGGTCGTCTGTTGGTTGGTGGAATCAGGACCAGCCGTTTGGGAAGAGACGGGAAAAACCGAGAGCACTATCAATCCGAACAGGCAGCCGCGAATCGAGGACATTGCGAGACTCCGCTGAACAGAGAAGCGTACCACGATTTCCAGCGCGGCCTGGAAGATCGGCTGTAGAGACTTGTGTAGATGTGTATCGATTTGTATCGATGACGTCCAGAAAAGGCTGCGTGCCCCAAGCCCACCCGCGTCATTCGCCGCGCAGTTCTTCCAACAGGGCCTTCTCCACTCGCCCGCGATGTTCTGCTTTCAGCTTCGCTCCCGCGGACGTCAGATAAAAGGTATCGATCGCCATCTGCCCTTCAGTATCGATGAGCGCGATCTCGATGTTGCACTCCTGATCGGACAGGCAGGAAGCAATCCGGTGCAGCAGGCGAGGACGATCCTGCGTAATAACCTGCAGCAGGGTGCTCGTCGACGAGGACGCATCGTCAAAGTCGATCTTCGTCTCCACTTTTACTTTCGCGATGGCGCCTTTCTCGGAGCGCTGCCGGTCGCGCAGCATTTTTTCGAGATCGGCCTCACCCAGCAGCACATCGGTGACGCTGCGCTTGAACCGCTCCCACTCTGACAGATTCAACTCCAGCGTCCGGAAGCGGTCGGTAAAGTACAGCGTGTCAACCACTGTCCCGGCTTCGTTCGAGAAGGCGTTGGCCTTCACAATATTCATGCCCCACGCAGCCAGCACGCCGGCCAGCTTGGCGAAGAGAAATGGGCGATCGCTCGTCACCAGAGTCAACTCATACCAGTGCCGCCCACGTTTCAGATCGACCTGCACCGGGTCTTCGCCGAGTTCATCAGCCATACCCATGTGCCGCA
This sequence comes from uncultured Acidobacteriaceae bacterium, assembly GCA_963844525.1. GTDB lineage: Bacteria > Acidobacteriota > Terriglobia > Terriglobales > Acidobacteriaceae > Sulfotelmatobacter. The sequence continues at coordinate 55,612 of CAWJOM010000006.1, forward strand.
TTACTTCCTCGGCGGTATGAACCAGCAAGTACCTCTGCGGGAATCCCTCGAGAAACTCCTTGAACTTGCTGCTGGTTACAGGCGCCAGCGACCGTAGCCGCGCCAGTTTTTCATCATTCACATCCGCATGCACGCGCTGGTCGGCGCTGCGGCTGAGATAGTTCTCGGCACTCATGTAGAGCTGCCAAACGTTTTCTGCCTTCCACGGCGTGAGAGCCTCGGGGTTCACCGCCTTGATGTCGGCATAGGTCATCAGCGCGAGCATTTTCAGACGCTCCGGTGTGCCCATCTTTTCCGCAAAAGCGGCGACCGTCTCCGGATTGAAAATGTCACGGCGCAAAGCAGCCGACAGTTCCAGGTGGCTCGCAATTAAAAACAGCACTTCCTCGCGCTCCTGGGGATCCATGTCCAGCCGGTCCATGGCACGGTTCGCGATTTCAAGGCTCGCTTCGACATGAGTGCCGCCCGGCACGCCTTTGCCCGTGTCGTGCAGTAGCAAGGCCAGATACAGCAATTCCGGATCTTCCAGTTCGCCGAGCAGCACTGCGTAACGCTTGTCCCACTCCGACTGCGACTGCTTCAGGCGGTGCAGGCTCTCGATCGCCAGAAACGAATGCTCGTCCACTGTGAAGCGATGATAGAAATCCCGCACGACCAGGGAGTCGATCACTTTCAGTTCGGGCAGCAGCAGAGCCAACAGCCGCAATGAATGCATGGCGCGCAGCGCATCCGCGGCATGCGGCTGCAGCAGCGTCTCCTGCAGGTAAAGCCAGAGTTCCGCTCCCCGCGGCGGCATCGATGCCAGAGCCGGTAGCGCCTGTTCGATACGGTACTCGGTAGTCGCGCTCAACTTCAGGCCGTGATGCGCCATGAAATGAAATAGCCGGAGCAGTACTTCGGGATCCTGCAGCGCGGACGGTTGCTGCAGAAAAATGAGGCCGTCCACCACGGAAAAATCCGGCGTCGTTAAGCGAGACCGCCAGCTTTGGACCTGCCGGTACAAAGCCGACCACGCTTCCGGAATCTCCTCCAGCAATTGGGTGACGGTGCGCTGCACGGCGCGCGCGTGCCCGAAGTAAATCCGCATCCAATCGGCGGCTGTGAGCTCCCCGGAATCCGCGCCACCCGTAGGCGAACCAACGGCTTTGGCTCCAACCTTGTGCGCCGCCGCGTCGTCCTGCGCCTCCCAGCTCAGGGTGTTGTCATCGCGTCCGTAACGGAAGTGCAGGAAGCATCGAGCCGACATCAGGAAATCCAGCGCGGCGTCGAGTTGCTTGCGCACGGGAGCCCGCAGGGAACTGGCGTCCGGCCAGTCCTGCAACTTGTCCATCGCCGAGATCAGCGCCAGCCAGCCGGCGACGTTGCAGTCGCGCAATCCACCCGGAGCTTCTTTTAAATTCGGCTCCAGGTGATAGAGCGTCATGCCGTACTTTGCGTGCCGCTCGCGCGTGACCTCGGCCAACCCCTGCAGCAGAGGCTTGGCTTCGCGCATGACGAGCTTGGGAATGACCTTGTCATGCAGCCGCCGGAACAAATCGTGATCGCCCGCCAGATAGCGGCAGTCAAGAAGTGAAATTGTGAACTCAGTATTGTTGGGGTCGTAGCGGTCGCATTCGGCCAGCGTTCGCGAGGCCGGGCTCAGCTTCAGCCGCAGGTCCCACAATTCCTGCGAGAAGCGCCGGACGGGGTCCTTGAAAACCTTCTCAGCCTCGCGGTCTCCAAAAAGAAAAAGCAGGTCGATATCGGAATAGGGGAACATCCATCCCCGTCCGAATCCCCCGGTGGCTACGAGGGCAAAGTTGGGGGGCTTGGCAGCCTCGGGAGAGACGATCTCACTCCACAGCCGGGCCAGAATATCTTCGACAAGCCGCGTGCGTTGCGCCAACGCCGCGCGGCCATCCCCGGAAGCCTCGAACTCCCGCTGAATACGCGCCGATTCGTCGCTGAGAGAGCCCCGCAGTTCGCTCATCAATGAGGACGCTGCCATCATGAAAGTAATTCCCCACTCGTGACGCTTGCCATCGGGGGGAAGGCCACTTCAACTGGTGCCGGTCAGATGCTTCCCGGTTGCGTCCCGGCCATACGGTTCTTTTGTCGTCGAACCCGCCAGCGTCCGACGAATTACAGCGCTCCCTCGCCACGCTCATCATTGCGGATGCGGATTGCTTCATCGATCCGCGAGCGGAATATCTTGCCGTCGCCGATCTTTCCAGTGCGAGCCGCATTCAAAATCGCTTGCTCGGCCTTCTCGACCATGTTGTCCGGCAGCACCATTTCGATCTTCGTCTTGGGAATGAGATCCACGCTGTACTCCCGTCCGCGGTAGACCTCGGTGTGCCCCTTCTGCCGCCCGTGACCGCGGACTTCGAGCACCGTCATACCCTCGACGCCAATTTCCTGCAGCGCCGTTTTCACCGCTTCCAGCTTGGAGTTTTGAATGACCGCCTCGATCTTCGTCATAATGTCGTCAAGTCCTGTTCTGTGTTCTCGAACATTGTCGCTTCGTCAGAATGCTCCAGAGATCTCTTCCGCGAGCCTTTATGCTGACGTCTCCCAATAATAGCCTTCTTCGCCGTGTTGGGAGAGATCCAGACCCTGCAGTTCTTCCTCTTCTGAAACTCGCAATCCGATCGTCACGTCCACCAGCTTCAAGATCGCGAGCGTTCCCACAATCCCCAGGAACCACGCCATTCCCACACCCACGAGTTGATTCAGCAACTGGTGGGCGTTTCCTTCGAACACGCCGGACGGCAGAGCGTTTCCCTGAGCGTCTTTAAAGATCGGATTCACGGAGCTGACTGCAAAAACTCCAGTCAGCAACGCTCCCAGCGTTCCCCCAGCCCCGTGTACACCGAACGCGTCCAGCGAATCGTCGTAACCAAACTTCGCCTTCACTTTCGCCACCATCCAATAGCAGAAAACTCCGGCAATCAAGCCGATGGCTAATGCAGGCATCGGCTTCACGAAACCGGACGCCGGAGTGATTGCGACTAATCCGGCCACGGCCCCCGAGATTGCTCCGAGCACGCTGGGCTTGCCGTTGCGAATCCATTCCGCAGCCGCCCATCCCACGGCGGCCGTTGCAGCCGCAAAGTGCGTGGCCACAAACGCGCTGGTTGCCAGGCTTCCCGCCGCCAGCGCGCTGCCGGCGTTAAATCCAAACCATCCCACCCATAGCATGCATGCCCCGATGAAGCTCAGAACGACGCTGTGCGGCGGCATCTGTTCTTTCGGATATCCCACTCGCTTCCCCAGGTACAGTGCGCAGACCAGCGCTGAAACTCCCGATGTGATGTGCACGACCGTCCCACCGGCAAAATCCAGCGTCGGGAATCGCCCGCCCAGCGCTGCATTCAACAGTCCGCCCTTGCCCCACACCATGTGCGCCATTGGGTCATATACGACGACGGACCACAAAACTGTGAACAGCAGCATGGCGCTGAACTTCATGCGCTCCGCGAACGCCCCCGCAATCAGCGCCGGAGTAATAATGGCGAACATCAACTGGTACACCATGAAGGTCTGCGCCGGGATCGTCGGAGCGTAATCCGCGTCCGGCGCCGCACTCACGCCTTTGAGAAAGATGTTGTGCAGCCCGCCTATGAAGCTGTTGCCCGGCCCGAACGATAGGCTGTAACTGAATAGCGCCCAGAGTATGGTGACGACGGCCATCAGAACGAAGCTCTGCATCATGGTGCCGAGGACGTTCTTCTTCCGCACCAGCCCGCCGTAAAACAATGCCAGCCCAGGCCCGGTCATCATCAGAACCAGGGCCGAACTGGTCAGCATCCAGGCATTGTCGGCGGAACTCTTAGCGTCGGCCGCCTGCTGTTCAAGCTTGGCCAGCCTGGAGGTCAAATCCGTCGCCGGACTCGCCGTACTGCCTGAATTCTGTGCGGAAGCGAACGGCACGAGCGCTAGAACCAGCAGAGCAGTTGCCAGCCCAGCCAACAAACCTCTCCCAATTGACACGTTGTCCTTATCCCTATCCCTGTGCGAAGTCTTCCCCAGCTGCCATATATGGCAATCCCGGACCGCCTCACTGTACCGTTCGCAACAGTCTCACGGAAATCGAAACTATTTATCGCGCCTATCACGTTTTGTTATTGAATTGGCATCTCGCAGCCAATAAACGCGCCGACCGAGCCTGAGATCTTCTAGGGTGTTTCGGGTATGGCGCATACATTGAATCCCGGAGAAGATTGATGATGAGACGCCACTCAACCAATTCTCAACCTGGTTGAGTTGGAAGTGTCTTAGAGGCAGTGGAGGGGTCGTCGTGCCCATTGAATCGTCCAAGGCAAGTACCACGCTCCCAGGGAAGGTCGAGAAGGTGATTCAACCTCACCCCGGTTCGGGCGAGCCTGAAAAGGCGCAGATCGCCGTCGAGGGAGCCGATCACCTGTACCGAGAGATTCGGGTTCCGAACAGCCTGACTGACGAGAACGGGAAAAAGGTCAAGCTCAAACCCGGTACCGAAGTCGAGGTCAAGATTGAAGCCGAATCCGTCGTCACGAAAACGGGGCCCCATCCCGACGGCCTCGCGCGCCCAACGCCCTAATTCTGGTTCCGACCAGAATCCTCACTATTGTTTCGGTGGAGCTTTTTGCTCTCCTGAGGGCCTGGCGAACTTCGCATCGTCCACGGGCACGTTCTGCTTTACATCGCTGAGCTGAATCGTAAAGCGGCCGCTCGGCCGCGCCAGCGTCCAGCGGTACGGAATCTTCACGCCACTCAAAGCGCGGTAATCTGCGTAGTCAATCTGCGTTGGCAGCAAGCCCAGCGCGGTATCGCCGTAGCGCACAAGCCGCACCAGCAAACCCGATTGCGCGTCAAAATACAGGCGAATCGGAGGCTTGCCCTCGCGCTGGCCAACGACCAGATAAGCACTGTGCTCCCCAACCTGCTCCGTGCCCTGCACGCGCATCTCGCTGAACATAGCTTTCAGGTGGGTGGCCAGGCGCATGTCAGCGTCGATCGATGCGCCGTCGAGATCGCTCCCCTGCATCTCGCGTATCTCCGGACGGCCCGGCGAGGCCAGCCAGCCCCCGTGGCCGGTAAATGCCGTAACACTGTCCCCTTCGGGCGTGTGCGTGAAAGAGATACGTTCGTCCGGATCTTTCGAATAGATATCGATGGGCAGCGATTTCCCGCCGAAATCGATCGTGCCCTTCATGACGCGGCTGCTCACCTTGTCGATCGCCGCCGCTCCTCCCAAGGCCTGGACATACTTGTCGAGGAGCAGGTCTGCTGATGGTCCTGCCGACGGCGCGGCTGATTCCCTCGTATCGACCGGCTGGGCAGCGGCCACGGGCTCTTTGGGCTCCTCGGTCATCACCGCCGGGATTGGCTGAGGCTTCGCGTTGCCACGATGGCACGAATTACAGGTCACCGCGCGATTGCCGGCGAAGCTGTCCTTATTGATGGCAAACATCATCTCCATCATCTTGCGAGCCGTCTGCTTGGGTTTCTTGTCATCTTTGTCGAACGCGCCCTGCACGTGGCAGAAGTCGCATTGCACGCCCAGAGAGGCTGTAATGAATAGCATGGTTGGAAAGAGCTGCTCGGCCGGAATTCCCTTGAGCACCTGTATATTTTTGAATTGCTCTTCGGCCTTCTTTCCGGCCGGGTTTGTAACTTGGGCCGGGGCTGCGGCATGCGGAGCTGTGCTCTGCGTCTTTGCGGTCGCGATCATGAACCCAGAAAATAGTACGATCCCCGCCAGAGCAGCTATCGATTTTGCGTTCATCAAATCTCTTGGGCCTCGATTGAAGTGTTTAGAGTCTAACAATCCGAGCGGCGGATCGGCCAGTAATGGGAGAACCCGACTAGTTGTGATCCTGCTTCACGTCGCCCGAGTGCCGTACAAAGAATTTCCATTTATCCATTCCGGCTGACACCGCGACATCGAAAAATCCGACCATCATTTCGTCGGAGGTCTGATCGCCCCAGGTCACCGTCTTCGCCGGGTCGGGATTGTGGGGATTATTCTTCGAATTGTCATACCACGCAATCGCGCGTAGACGAGTACCAGCTTTCAACAAGCGCGGCTCAGCCAGCCGGTAACTCAATTGCCAGTGAAAGTGATAGTTCACGCGCAAGAGCACTTCCACGCTGCCGTCGTCGTGAACAATGTCGTACTCGAAGCGCTTCCCGCGCAGGTGCATATGGGGAAACAGGCTGAGCAGAGTGGCGTCGTTGGGCAGCGTCCCTTGCACCTCGACGCGAAAGTCATCCGCTCCCGGAGGAATAATGAGCGCATGATTGTTCAACTGTAGAGTGATCACCCTTTGCTTCGGCGGCGTCTTCGCGAATATCAAACCAATGCTGGTCTGATCCTGATTGGCGGTGCCGTTCGTCGTGTAGTGCATCTGGAATACGAGGTCTGACCCTGCCGGGACAAACTTCGCCATCCCGTCCGGCCACTCGTCAGGCGAACTGCCCGGCGCATAGACCAGGAGAAGATCGCTGGTGGTTTCGTGCGCCTCGCGCCGTTCCAGCGGATCGTTCAACATGGAAGCCGTAAACGGCTCCCCGACGGGCGCATGCCGCAGCCACTGGGAATCAGGTGGGCGGATATAGACAACCGCGTGATGTACATGTGCGGGACTTCCTGGGCGGAACTCCGACACCTGCACCCAGCGATCCCCGGTGAAGTGCGTCGGAACGATCTCATAGGTGTACTCAACTTCGCCCCGAGGTGGAATTGGCACCGCCTTGGGCATCTTCACAACCAGATCAGGCGTCGGAATATTCCATCCCTCGGCCCATTTGCGGGGCGCGGGCGCGTCGTGAATGTCGCCCGCAGGCGTTCCCGCCTCGGCCCAGGCTTCGATCGTCGCAATCTGCTGCGGAGTCAAAGAATCATCATTGGAAAAATGCCCATACCGGGGATCCGCAAACCACGGCGGCATCATCTTCAGCTCGACGGCATGCGCCATGGAACTCGCCCACGGGCGCGTCTGCTCATACGTCACCAGGGGCATGGGCGCAACCTCGCTCGGCCGATGACAACTCTGGCAGCGATCCTGCAAGATCGGCAGAACATCTCTATAAAAGGTAGGTGGGGCCGGCGCGACCGGCTTTTGAAAAGCAGCGCCTCCCAGGCCCAGGGCCATGCCCAAGATTCCGATGGTCCCCAAAACGCCGCGATACATGCAGAGATTCTACAATCTCAGGGTCTTGCTCCTGTGCCACTCGACATTGTCATCCCGAGCGAAGCAAAATTGCCGTCTTTCGGCAATTCTGCGTAGTCGAGGGACCTGCTGTTTCCCAGCTACGATACCTAATCAGAACGTCCTCCGTGTCCTCTGTGATGAAGCCTTCTTTTCGACCCGGTGAAGCTCTCCCGCGGGGCCCAGATCACTGCACGTCCCCCCAAAAGATGCTAAATTCAAGAATTCATGTCAGCCCCTAATTCCAACTTTGTACGCGCCTGCAAGTCTCAGCCCGTCGATCGCACGCCCGTCTGGTTCATGCGCCAGGCCGGGCGCTACATGTCCGAATACCGCGCGGTCCGCAAGCAGTATTCGCTTCTGGAGATCTGCAAGAAGCCCGCGATCGCCGCCGACGTAACGATCACCGCGGCGGAATTCCTCGGCGTCGACGCCGCCATCATCTTCGCCGACCTGCTGCTGCCACTCGAAGTCATGGGCCTGCCCTTTCATTTTTCAGCCGGCGAAGGCCCCGTCATCGAGAAGCCCGTGCGCACAAAAGAAGACATCGCCAACCTTCGTACGGACCGCGCCGCCGAACTCGGCTACGTCTCCGAGGCCGTGGGCCTGGTCGCCAAGCATTTCGGCGATCGCTTGCCGGTCATCGGCTTTTGTGGCGCTCCCTTCACGCTTGCCAGCTACATGATCGAAGGCGGAGGATCGCGCAACTACGTTCATGCCAAGAAGATGATGTACAACTCTCCCAAAGAGTGGGACGCACTGATGACCAAACTGGTGGCCGTAACGGCCGCCTACTCGGCCGATCAGGTGCGCGCTGGCGCCGACGTCATACAGATTTTCGACAGTTGGGTTGGCTGCCTGAGCGTAGAAGACTATCGCCGCTACGTGCTGCCTCACGTTACCCGCATGGTGAAGCAGTTGCAGAAAACGGGAGTGCCCATTATCTATTTCGGCACCGACAGCGCGACCCTGCTTCCGGCCATGAACGAAACCGGAGCTGAGGTGATTGGGCTCGACTGGCGCATTCCCCTCGATGAGGGATGGACCCGCCTCAATCACAAGTGCGCAGTGCAGGGGAACCTTGATCCCGTCCTGCTCTTCGCCGACTGGAAGGAATTGAAGGGGCGCGCGGAAGAAATCCTCCGCCTCGCCGCCGGACGCCCTGGTCATATCTTCAACCTTGGCCACGGCATCCTGCCGGAAACGCCGGTCGACAACGTGAAGAACCTGGCGCGCCTGGTGCAAGAGTATTCCCCTCGCACGCCATGACTCGCATCGCCATCATCGGCGGAGGCATCTCTGGGCTCGCCGCGGCTTTCGCCCTCGAGGAGCATCGCCGCGCCGGCGCCGACCTCGACTACGTTCTCTACGAAGCGTCCTCGCGCCTGGGCGGTGTTCTCCGCACCGAATCCATCGACGGATGCGTTGTCGAAGCTGGCCCCGATTCGTTCATCACCGAAAAACCGTGGGCCGCCGATCTTTGCCGCGCGCTTGGCTTGGGCGATCAACTCATTGGTTCGAACGACGCAGACCGCAAGACCTACATTCTGACCAAAGGACATCTCGTCGCCATGCCCGACGGCCTGATGTTCATGGTCCCCACAAAAATTCTGCCCACAGGTCTCTCCCCACTTTTTTCATGGAAGACCAAGCTGCGCATGACGCAGGAACTCTTTCACCCACCGCGCGCCGTCGATCACGACGAGTCCGTCGCAGACTTCGTGGAACGTCATTACGGATCGGAGATGGTCGACCGCCTTGCCGACCCGCTGCTTTCGGGCGTCTACGGCGGTGAGGCCGCCAGCCTCAGCGTGCGGGCCGTCCTTCCGCGGTTCGCCGAGATGGAACGAACTCACGGCAGTCTCGGCCGCGCCATGCTCGCCGCCCGCAAAAAGATGGCGGCGGGGCCGCGCAAGCCCGCGCCTCCGCTCTTTACTTCGCTCAAGGCCGGCATGCAGAATCTGGCGGAAACAGTCGTTTCCCGCCTCGCCCCGTCTGCGCTTCTGACCAACGCGCCCGTGCAGGCCCTGCAACGCGAGGCCGGAAGCTGGGTTGTCTCCGCCGGCATGCAGTCGGACGAGTTCGACTCGGTGATCATCGCTTTGCCCGCACCCGCGGCAGCGCAAGTGCTGCGCATGGTCAGCCCAGAGCTTTCATCGGAATTCGCTGCGATGCAGTACAGCTCGTCCATCACCATCGGACTCGGCTACGATCGGGACGTTCGTCAGTCTCTTCCACCCGGCTTCGGATTCCTTGTGCCGCGCAGCGAAGGCAAGAGGCTGTTAGCCGCGACTTTCGTTCACAATAAATTTCCTCACCGGGCGCCGGAAGACCGCGCCCTGCTGCGTTGCTTTTTTGCGGGAAAGAATGCGGAAGAGGTCTGGCCGCTCGCCGACAACCAGATCATTGCAATCGTGCGCAACGAACTGCAACAAATCCTTGGTCCACAGATCAGCGGCCTGCGCGCGGATCCGCTTTTCGCCCGCGTCTACAAATGGAAGTCGGCCATGGCGCAGTACGGCGTCGGACACCTCGATCGCCTCGACCGCATTGAACGCCTGCGCCAGCAACTACCAGGCCTTGCTCTGGCTGGCAATGCGTATCGCGGCATCGGCGTTCCGGACTGCGTCCGCTCGGGCCGGGACGCCGCCAAACAACTCGCCGGGCTGTAATCCGGGCAGTCGTGCCTATACGCTCATGTTTGATTCGGGCGCGGCCTTCTCAAATACAACGGCGGGAATCCGTGGTCGTTCTCTGCGGCCAAACACAGCCTCAGTCACCAGTTTGAAAATGGTATGGCGATTCTGCGCGACTACTTTTAGCCACGCAAACTTTCCCATCATCGGGAAGTAGATTCCCCGGAAGCAGACCCGCGCCAGGAAGATGTTGACGCGATATCCCAGAGGCTGGTCATCCAGCGAGTCAACGGCATGCGCGACCGCTTCCGGGCTATAGGCGTGGGCCCATCCGTATTTCACCTCGGCGTGGGCTTCCTCGATGCTCATCTTCAGCGGAGTGTGCGCCATGGCGAAGGGAATGAACTCCTGCCAGTGTTTCACGCGGGTGAGCCGGCCTGCGGCTTCGAGCCGCTTGTAGAGCGGTGTTGCCGGCAGAGGAGTCAGCAACCCAAAGATCGGTAGTCCCGGCGGCCAGGTGCGGACCTGCGAGAGCGTTCGTTCGCCCACGCCCACCGTGTCATTGTCCATACCGAAAATGAACGACGTAATGGCATACACGTTGCGTTTCGCGAGCCGCTCCAGTACTTCGGCATACTCTCCAGGCTTATTGAATCCTTTGTTGACGTCTTTGAGATTCGCCGGATCGATCGACTCCATGCCGATGAAGACCCACTTTCCGCCCGAGGCGGCAATCAGATCCACCAGTTCCTCATCGCGCAGCAGATTCGCGCTGATCTGCGCCACCCAATGCACCTGCGCTCCGGCGGCAATTATGTCGCGCAGCAGAGACTTCGTGCGCTTCACATTGATCGCGAAATTATCGTCGATGAAGAACACGGCCATCTGCCCTTTTTCCTTGCGGGCGCGCGCCTTCAGAAGCAGCAACTCGTTGACGACGCTCTCGTTGGTGCGAAAGCGAATCGAGTCCCCAAAAAATCCAGTCACCGTACAGAACTCGCATCCATAAGGGCACCCTCGCCCCGACTCGACGGGAATAATGCGGAACGTCCCCCAACCTTCTCCGACCTTCTGCAGCATTGCCTTCGCGGCCTGCGGCACCAGGTTGAACTGATCGAGATCAATCGACTGCCAGGGAATGACCGGGTATTCCTTCAGCGATGGCTTGCGCTCTTTGCCCGTCTCATCGACTGGGGTATAGATCTCCTTGAGTTCTCCGCGAACGGCGTCGTTCACGATCTGCGGCCAGGTATCGTCAGCTTCGCCCAGCGCCACAGCGTCGGCATGGCGCGGGCCGCCATCGCGCCCCAGGGCCTCATCGGCCAACTCGGTGACGTGCGGTCCGCCCATGACCACCTTCACTCCAGTGGCTCGAATCGCATCGGCAATGCGGTAGGCCTTCGCGATCATGCGGGTCATGGCCCCGATGCCGACCAAATCGATCTTCTCGTCGCGGACGTACTGCGCGATCTGCGCCTCGTCCATGGGCTTGGCATTGCCATCGATCAGCACCACCTCATGTCCGGGAGGAGTGAGTGACTGGAGCAGAAACATCCAGAGATGCGGCATGAAGTTGCGAGTGACACCATTGTCAGGGTTATACAGCAGAATTCGCATGACGGCTCCCTTCGAGCGACGTACGTTACCGCACGTATCAACGTGCTTCACCGCACGGAAGCGTCACGGGCGATGCCAGAAACTGGCGATCTACAAAATTAACTTTCTACTGATGTTTCAGGTGAGGCTTGATGGGAATTCAGAATCCAACGAATTGTACACCCATAGTGCAAGCGTTCAGAGGATTTCCCCATTTGTACGATGCAAAACGAGGCCGGCCGGATGTCTCGGATTCGCCTATGCGGGCACCGATCGCCTCTTCTGCGCGTGCTCGCGCCGCAGTCGCGCCACTACCAGCCGTAGTTCTTCATAGGTGATTTCCGGCGGCAGCGAGTCTTTGAGCGGCTTCAGGCGCTCCAGTTTTTCAAGACTCACGCTGGCGCAAGCGGCTTCAATGACCGCTAGTTTGTTGCGATCGATCCACTCGGCCCGGAATTCCAATTCGCCCTTCTCCACGAGATTGGCGACCGCGTTCACCACCGTCGAGAGCTGCCGGCCACGAACCTGAGCGATCTCTTCAAAGGTCTTGCCGGCCGCCAGAAGTTGCAGAGTCTCCAGCGCGGGAGCTGTCTTTCTCTCCTGCGCCGCGGATGCGCGGGCGCCTTCGCGATATTGCCGCAACGCGGAGAGTATGTCCTGTCCGTAGAGGTCCGCCTTGCGTTCGCCAATGCCAGTGATATCCAACAATTCGCCAATCGAATTCGGCTTCACGCGGCAGATCTCATCCAGTGACGTATCATGCAGCACGACATAGGCCGGAGTTCCTTTTTCTTTGGCCGTCGCGCGGCGCCATTCGCGCAGGTACTCACGCAGCGCCTGGTCCGCATCCAACACTGAGCCTGCGACTCGTGCCCCCGCGCTCGTAACCGTGCGGCGCAGCACGGCCGGAGTCATCGGTTCCGTCAGCCACTCGGGCGCGGCTCCGCACACATCGCAGCCCTCGCACGACGTCCACTTCGGTGTTTCGCCAAAGTGCGTGCAGATCTGGCGATGGCGGCAGTTCGCCGACTCAGCGAACGCGCGAATCGTCCGGTATCGCTCCCACGCGCGATTGCGCTCCGCCGAATCAAGAATCTGGTTGGCGAAATAACCAAGCAGGCCGGCATCCTGCTTCCGCCAGAGCAGGATGCAATCGGCGGGCTGCCCATCACGACCCGCGCGTCCTGCTTCCTGATAGAACTGCTCCACCGACTTCGGCAGCGCCAGGTGGATAACGGCGCGCACCGTCGCCTTGTTAATTCCCAGTCCGAAAGCAATTGTGCCGACGAGGACGCGCACTTCGTCCGACATCCACCGCTCCTGGTTGCGGCGGCGGTCAGCGGCGTCCATCTTCGCGTGATAGCCCACGGCGGCGATTCCCTGGTCTTCCAGAAAATCAACCGTCTCTTCCACTTTACTGATCGTGGGCGAGTAGACGATGACGTTACCCTCGTCGTAATGGCGCAGCGCGGTCACCAGAAGCGCCGTGTGTTCCACCGTGCTGCACTCCCGCACCAAGTAACGCAGGTTCGGGCGGTGGAAGCTGGCGATGTACTTATCGGGATTGCGCAACTGGAGCTGCGCCAGAATGTCGTGCCGCACATGGCGCGTGGCGCTGGCGGTGAACGCGGCAATGGGGTGATCCGGAAACTTTCCGCGCAGGCTGCTCAACTGCCGGTACTCAGGACGGAACTCGTGCCCCCACTCGGAAATACAGTGAGCTTCGTCGATGGCGAAGAACGAAATCGGCACCTGCTGCAGCCAGCTGAGTGTGTCCGCGCGCTGCAAACGCTCCGGCGAGAGATACAGCAGACGAAACGCGCCATCTCGCGCCTGCCGTATGACGCGGCTCTGCTCTTCATTGCTGACGGAGCTATTGAGGACGGCGGCCGGAATCCCCATTTGCGCGAGTTGCGCCGCCTGATCCTGCATGAGCGCAATCAGCGGGGACACCACAACCGTGGTGCGCTCCGATACAACGGCGGGCAGCTGGTAGCAGAGAGACTTGCCTCCTCCGGTGGGCATGACCACACAGGTATCGTGTCCCGCAAGCAGGCTGCGCACGATGCGCTCCTGCAACGGCCGAAACGAACTGTATCCCCAGTAGCGGCGCAAAGGGGGCAACAGATCGACTTCTGGGGTCATGGAGCCAGTATAGGGCGTCAGCAGGAACTAGATTCGCAGTACACGCATTTTCGGGATACTGGGGCTCCCAAAGCGGCACAAATTCATTGGACCCTTTGATTTTGCAATTCCAACGTGCTCGTACTTCAGGAGCCGGGCGTCGATAACTGCGGAGCAGGCGTGTTCTGAGCGATTGCGGCCTGTCTCGGATAAGTCCGGTCAAACACGATCCACGCTGCGGCAATCACGACGAAACAGAGCACGCTGCCTTCCGGGCCGACGGCGCCTCCGCTGATCCAATCCGCACCGCGCAGCGACGAACTCAGAAGGTGCCCCGGCGCGACCATGCCGCTGTCGGGCACCGAGTAGAAGAAGGTTTCGCCCCAATCCCATGCTGCGTGAAACCCTACGGCGAACCAAAGGCTGCCAGTGCGTCGCAACGTCAGGCAGAAGAAGAAGCCGATCAGCGCCGCGGCCAGCGCTCCTCCCCACTGTTCATGCTCATTCCGCAGATGTACCAGCCCAAACGCACAGGAGAGGACGAGCGCTGCCGGCCAGAAGCCGATCCCCCTCGCGAGCGTGAACTGCGTGTAGCCGCGGAAGGCGAACTCCTCAAACAGCCCCACCAGCAGAAGCATGCCGGCCCAGAAAGCAGCGAACCTGAGCAACCGAACGCCATGCAGCACGAGATGGCCGAACGAGAAGGAGTGCAGTCCGTAGAGAGCAAGCATAAGCACGCTGATGCCCGTAAAGCCCCACAGCACGCCGATCCAGAAGACGCGGCCGAAGATGTGTCTTCCCGGCAGTCCGTACACATTCCACGAACGATGCTCAACGCGCGCCAACACCAGCGCGGGAACAACGGCAGCGACCAGATTGAAGAACTCCTCCAGCATGGTGGACCACAATCCGCTGGCGCCGAGGTTTCGCGACCACGCCAATTCCACCGCCAGCTTCTGCAGCGACAGGAACATCACGAAATAGAACGCAAGCCCCCAACCGGCGCGCAGGCCGTCTGGACCCAGAAAGAGAGTGCGAGCGTACGAAGGTTGATGCACAACCGCGAAGTCTGGACCGGACGGCGAGGCCACTGGAACTGCCGGCGTCCCGCCATTTGTCTTAACTTCCGTTTTGACTTCGACTTCGCTCATTGCGGAACTTTCCCTAAACCGCCTCCGACATGGTAAAACACTCGGCTCGACCTTATGCGCCCATATTTCACGCGCGAACGCTTCGGACGTCCGCAGTTTCTCGCCGGGCTGCTGCTGCTTTGCTTTCTGGCGCAGGCCTTGTGGCTGGCGAATGCCGAGTTGCACACGTCTCACGAGCCCGATCCACAGGAAGCGGCGCGCATCGGAGAAGGATGGAAACAGTGGCATGGGCGTGGAATCGCCGCGGCTCCCATGCTCGACGCCGTGAACGAGCAAGATCCGTTCCGCGCCGACGCTAGCGGCTTTGACACGGAGCGTTCCCCGCTGCTTTATGTTGTCTCCGCGGCGCCGCTTCTGGTTTGGCCGAAGGATTTTGGCAGTGACTCCGCCGCGTACTGGCGTTGGCTGCCGCGCATTCCCTTTCTTGCCTGCGGACTTTTTCTGGGAGCGTCGCTGTGGTACGTCGCGCGGCGACTGTGCGGCAACACCGGCGGATTTATCGCGCTCACGTTCTATTGCTTTTCGCCTTCGCTCATTCAGGCGGCCGCGGTATGGCATACCGAACCGGAAATCGTCGCCGCCTGGGGAGCTTTCGGGACAATTTTCACGGCCATTGCAGTCGCGCATACTCTTTACGCGCCACGCGAAGTGGTGCTCTGGAACTGGCGGCGCATCGTACTGCTGGGGATTTCCCTCGCGATTGCGGTGGGATCGCAGTTCTCGTTGATCGTGGTTGTTCCGATGGCGTTGGGATTCCTCCTCTACGTCGCTCCCGTGCGCCGGCAGGCAGCACTCGTGATCTGGATTGCGGCGTGCGTGGTGGGCTTCGTCCTGCTGTTCGCGATGTACTCCTTTCATGGACACGCATTTGCCGAGAGCATGCGCCACGCGCAGTTCTGGGGAGCAACCTGGCGCGGATTTACCGTGCTGGGCGTGTATAAGCAAGTCGCGGTGAGGATTAATAGCGCGTGTCCCGCGCTGGCGTTCGGCCTTCCCGTCGCGCTGGCGACTTACGTGGCATGGCCGCGCACGCGCTACTTTGGCAACACTGCACCGCTGCTCGTCGCAGTGCTGTTTCTGGGGCTGGGGATGGCGCATCCGCATGTCGATGGCGCGGGCTTTCTGCTCGCGGCCGTTCCCTTCCTGTTCATCTTCGTATCAGGGGTTCTAGCCGATCTCCTGGAGACGAGTCACGGTGCGTGGGTGAAGGCATTCGCCGTTGGGCTCTTGCTCGCCTACGCAGCGTGGAGCGTGTTGAATCTGGCCCGCGTCCCCCGAGGCTGAACACTCTAGATCCCGGCTGTACATTCGCATGAACCGCTAGCGATAGTCCCGTGGAGAGCGGCACTTCAGCGCCACGCGAAAGCCTCCCATGGGAACTGGCCTTTAGGCCCCGTGTCTCCCCGCGCCATCATTTAGAATCAGGGCGCTAAAACCGCGTCATACGCTCGATCCTGGCGCGCAGGAGTGAAAAACGTGAAAGCTTCATTCGCATTGTCCATCGCATTCTTGATGGTTCTCGCCGGCATCGCCCTCGCGCAGACGAACGATCTGGGTATCTTTACCAATCAAGGAGGTGTCGGCCAGACGCCGCCGGGCGGCGCCGCTCACTATGATCCGGCGAAGGGTGAGTATCGCATTACCGGAGGCGGCGCGAACATTTGGGGCACCGCTGACGCGTTCTACTTCGTCTGGAAGAAGGTGTCCGGGGATATGACGCTTTCTGCCGATGTCCAGTGGGTCGGCACGAGCAGCACGGAACATCGCAAAGCCGTGCTCATGATCCGGCAGAGCCTGGAGCCAGGTTCCGCATATGCGGACGCAGTGTCCCACGGAAATGGTCTTACCTCTCTGCAGTTTCGCGGTGCAGCCAACGAGCAGACGTATCAAGTCTTCACGCAGGTCGATGGGCCGGTACGGCTGCGGATCGAGCGCAAAGAGAGCCGCTTCACGATGTACGCCGGGAAGCCGAACGAGGAATTGAAGATCGTCGGCCCGATTGAATACGTTGGTCTGCAGGACCCCGTGTACGTAGGACTCGGCGTGTGCTCTCACGTCGCGACCACACTGGAAACAGCCGTCTTCACCAACGTGAAGATCGAAGAAACTGCGCCAGCAAAATAATCCACCGGCTACCACGAAGGAGTTCCTATTGAACGCGCGCCCGACGCTGCTTCTGTTTTTACTTGCGCTGAGCTTCTATTCCGGCCCTACAGCGAGCGCGCAGGCGGCCAAAGCCAAGCTCGCGCCGCCGGTACAACTCACGTCCGAAGAAGATCACCAGCGCACGATGGATCAATTGCATATCACGTCGTTGCGACGCGGCGTCAACGGATTTCCGAAAGGGCCGAACGGCGCGAATTACGACGAATCCAAAGTCAGCTCACCTCTAAACCTTCCAGACCCGCTGGTATTGCAGAACGGCAGCAAGGTCACGACTGCTCAGATGTGGTGGGACGCACGGCGGCCGGAGATCGTGGAACAATTCGACCGCGAAATCTACGGGCGAGTGCCGAACAATGCGCCCAAAGTGAATTGGGAAGTTGTCAGCACCACAAAAGAACTGATCGGCAACGTTCCCGTCATTACCAAGAAACTCATTGGGCACGTGGACAATTCAGCGTACCCACTGGTGACGGTCAGCATCGACCTGACATTGACCACGCCAGCCTCTGCCGTGGATCCCGTGCCGGTGATGATGGAGTTCGGCTTCGGCCCCGAAGCGCTGGCTATGCTCGCGAATTCTTCGCCGCAGACTTCCGATGCTGGACCTTCATGGCAACAGCAAGTGCTCGCGAAAGGCTGGGGTTATGCAACCTACATCCCTACAAGCGTGCAGGCCGACGACGGAGAAGGCCTGACGCAAGGCGTAATCGGGCTCGTCAACAAGGGTCAGCCCCGGAAACTCGACGACTGGGGCGCATTACGCGCATGGGCCTGGGGAGCGAGCCGGGCCCTGGACTATTTTGAAACCGATAAATCTGTGGACGCGAAGGCGGTGGGGATTGAAGGTCACTCCCGCTACGGAAAGGCGGCGCTGGTCGCGATGGCTTATGATTCGCGGTTCGCGGTCGCGTATATCAGTTCGTCAGGGGAAGCCGGAGCCAAGCTCTACCGGCGGAACTTCGGCGAGCAGATCGGGAACGTCGCAGGACCTGGCGAGTATCAGTGGATGGCGGGCAACTTCTTGAAATACGCAGGACCGCTGACAGAAAACGATTTGCCGATCGATGCGCATGAGTTGATTGCGCTGTGTGCGCCGCGTCCCGTGTTCATTGGTGTGGGAGCGACGAATGGAGATGGATGGGTTGACGCCAAAGGCATGTTCCTGGCAGCAGTTGGCGCCGGCCCCGTGTATGAGCTTTTGGGCAAGAAGGATCTGGGTACGGCAGAGTTCCCGCCGATCGAGACGGCGCTGATCGACGGCGATGTTGCCTTCCGCCAGCACAGCAGCGGACACACTGCGGCGCCGAACTGGCCTGCGTTTCTCACGTTCGCCGCACGCCACCTGAAGGGTACTCGTCTCTCTTCGTCGTTGATTGGCGCGGGGTACACGCTCGACGGCCTCGACTACGTCCCGGGGCGGCATCCGCTATCAAATGTTTCGTATGTCTCAGTGTCGGTACGCAGTCCAAACTAATCGCTTACGGGAACAACCGCACCGACTACACGTTCGTTCCCGGAGGAGTCATCCCCGGCGTGGTCATCCTTCAATCCGACTTCCCGGAGTTGAAAGAAGGATGGCCGTTCCTCTGGTATGAAAACGAGTATGTGGTCGACGGAGTGACGTCTTTCATTCTGGCCGCGAATGCCGCTCACGCGGAGACGAAGAGCGAGAAGTAGAGAGCGGAGCAGCCTTTGAAACGTAGCGTCCGAAACGGGGCCGCACTCCCCCTTGCGATCAAGAGGGAGTGCGGCCACTCCATTACGCGCCTTCAGGGGAGTGCAGCACCCGGAAGGTATTCCCGCCGTTGGACCAGACCAGGATCAATGCGTCTTCGCCCTTGGCAACTTTCGCCAAGGCGTCTTTCACATCGCTCGCGGATTGGACTTTGTGGCGGTTAACTTCGAGGATGATGTCCCCCTGCTGCAGTCCAGCGTTGTCGGCAGAGCTTCCCGGCTTCACCTGCTCGATCACGGCTCCGTGAATCTCGCCCGGTGCCTGCAGTTGCTCGCGCAGTTCGGGCGTGAGATTGCCGAGGCCGATGCCCCAGTGCATTTTGTTCTCGCCCTTGTCTGAGCTATCGCTGCCTTCAGCGGTGCGGCTGCCGAGTTCTTCGAGGGTCACGGTAACGGTCATGCTCTTGCCCTCTCGCAGAACTTTGAGCGTGATCTTGCTGCCGGGCTGTTTCTGCCCGACCAGCACCTGGAGCTCGCCGGCGTCGGCCACTTTCTGGCCGTCGATTTCGGTGATGACGTCACCGATCTGCAGGCCAGCCTTGGCTCCCGGTGAATCGGGCTCAACTTGCGTGACCACTCCGCCGGTCGTTGAGTTGTCGAAGAACTTCGCGTTCTCGGGCGTGACGTCGGCGATGCCGATGCCGATGTGGCCGTGGCTCACTTTGCCGTAGCGGATCAGCGTTTCCACGGTCGGCCTTACGATCTGCGAGGGAATCGCAAATCCCATACCGGAGAAAGTTCCAGAGGGCGAGATCAGGAAGGTGTTGATGCCCACCACTTCACCCCGGGCGTCGACCAGCGGGCCGCCAGAGTTGCCCGGGTTGATCGCTGCGTCGGTCTGGATGAACTCGCCAGGCTTGCTGCGATTGGAGGCATCGGGATTCGCGCGGTTCACAGCGCTCACAATGCCGCGCGTTACCGTGAAGCGGAAGCCATAGGGATTCCCGAAAGCCAGCACGGTCTGACCCGGCCGGACCTCTTTGGAATCGCCCCAGGGCGCGCTGGCGAGATCGGTGCCTTCGACCTTCAGAACCGCGAGGTCGGTCAACGGATCGGTGCCGATGAGTTTTGCTTTCATGACGTGGCGATCGCTCGTGGTGACGCGAATGTCGACCGCTCCATCGACGACGTGATTGTTCGTGACAATGTATCCATCAGGGGAGATCACGACGCCGCTGCCCATGCCGTGTTCGATTTCGGGCTGGCGCTGCTGCATGTGCGGACCAAAGAATTGGCCAAACGGGCTGTTCGGCCCGAACTGTTGCATGTCTTCGGGCATCTGCTTGCCGGCTGTTTCGGGTTTCGTGCGCGAAGTCACGGTGACGTTGACAACTGCGGGGGTAACGCGCGCAGCAAGAGTTTCCATCGCTTTGTCGAGAGCGAGCAGAGCGCCGACGCTGTCGGCGTCGAGGGGTGCGGCAGAGGGCGCGGCAGCTGCGGCTCTCGCCGCCACCGGCTTGGCGAATTCATGGGTTACGAACGCAGCGATCAGGGCGAGCCCAAGCACAGGCACCGCCAGCCGCCGCATCCATTTCTTCGAGCTGTCTTTCGAGTACGTTTCCAGATTCATGGTTGAGTTACTCCTTTTTCGATTCGTACAACTAATTCGTTAGTTTCTAAAGTTGGTGCTCCACGCCCACATGCGCATTCCATAGGTTTACGTTTGTTTGGCTGGGATTCGGTTGCTATTGGGATCGACGGCGGGATGCAGAACCATCACGCGCCACAATTGGATTTGAAAAACCGGCTGGTCCGGACGGCCATGCTGGCCGTCTTCCACCACTACAAACAGCGTCTCGGTGAAAGCGAACGGAGCAGCATCCGCGCTCGTCAGACGAACCATACTGGCGATCGGTGGCGGCGTCAGGGGCCGCAGCGGAAGAATCGGTTGCGAGACCTTCGGTTTGCGATGGATCGCTTGCGAAGTCAATTTTATCTGCTGCAGGCGAGCCTTAGGCTGAGAAACAATCTTCGCGCTCGCATTCACGATAGGCAATGACGTCGCAAAGTTGCTGCCCCCGAAATCGACCGAAGAGTCAGCCCTCGCCGCAGCAGCCTCGTGACTTGCGCCGTCACTGAAGGCAATCAGCCGGGGCGCTCTGGAGATCCCCAAGAAACACGCCAAGGCGAACGCGGCAACGAGCGAAGCCGCGGGCTTCCACGAGCGGCCGCTGCTCGTCGGACGGTTCGAGTCCAGAATCTGCGCCACCCGCAGCGAAGTCTGATGAATCTTTCCCAGTGCCGCCTGCGCCAGGGCAATACTGCGTTGAACCAAAGTCTTTTCGGCGAGGTGCGCCAGGCACTCCGCGTACGCCCGGGGACGCGCGGTTTCCGCCAGAACGGCATCGTCACAAGCCATCTCGCGTTCGAGCGAGACTTTTTTCTCGATCCACCACACTGCGGGATGAAAGAAGAAGAGCGCCTTCACCAGCTTTTGCGCCAGGTTAGTCCAGTCGTCCCAACGGCGCAGGTGCGCCAACTCGTGAAGCAAAATCTGATTGAGTTCATCCCCCGAAAGTTCCCGCATCACCCATACGGGAAGGACAATCGCGGGCTTCACCAGACCAACAGCGGTCGGAACATGCACCACGTCCGACGTGCAAAGCGCAATGCGACGCGGCGACTGGTTGCGCGCCAGAGTCTCTCGCAGCTGAGCGTCGAGGACATCGGGATCAACTGTGACACAACTCTTGCGCAGAGTGTAGAGATGCCACAATCCCCTGCCAACCCCTGCCAGATGCCAACTTGCCACCGCAACCCACGCACCGAACAGATAGAGCGCCCACGTGCCGGGCAGCGTAACGGCGGACCGGCCCCCCGCATCCGGCGAACCGCCCGCGATGTGCGACCACAAGGAGCCAGCAAACAACGGCACGGCCGCGATCGCCATCAGCGCCGAGAACCAAACCGCAAAGCGTGTGACCGCACTGTGCCGGCGCAGCAGGCTCAACACCAGGCCGGTGAACATCGCAATCAGCGTTCCGGCAACCAGGCAGTCCACGATCTGCACGGCGGATGCCTGCGCGATGGCGTTCAAGTTGACTGTGTTCATCGTGAAAGCCGCGGTCATGGCCGTGTTACTTGCTCCCTTCCAGCAACTGCCGCAGGCGAGCCAGTTCATCCGCATCGATGCCGGTTTCTTCCAGAACGTTCAGCACGAGTTGTTCGCGGGAGTCGCCGAAAAAACGGCTGACCAGATGCCGCACTTCGAACCGCGTCGCGTCTTTGCGATCGACTTGCGGAAGGTAGACGTGGGCACGCTGATCTTTCACGTGCTTGGCATATCCCTTCTTCTCCAGAATGCGAACGATCGTCAGCACGGAGTTGTAGGCCAAAGCGGGCTTCGGAGGAAGAGCTTCGAGTACCTCGTGTACGGTCGCGGATCCCCGCTCCCATAGCACATTCATGATGCGCAACTCGGCTTCCGTCAGGGTTGCGGACTTGCTACGAGCCAAACCTTCCTCCTTGAATTTCGCTACCTGTAGTCAGACGTGGCCGGCGCGAAAAGGTCAACTAATTTGTTAGTTGCATGAAGAATAATTCGGGATGCCTGGGCCCCAAATTTCGCTCAAGGTAGGGAATAAGCCATCTAAACCATTTGTTTTCAGGGAGGTGGTATCGCTCGGACCCGTTTGGGCCTACTCGTACCGCAGCGCCTCGACCGGCTCCATCCGCGATGCCTTGAGCGCAGGCCACATGCCGGCCGTGACCCCGACAAAAGCAAGGATCACAAACGCGGTCAGCATCACGCTCGTGGATGTCTTCAGGAAAATGTCGCCCTCATGGTTGGCGGTTTTGTACATGTCGGCATAGAGGGGCATTGGCGGGATTGCGTGCGCCAGCAGCACAGACACCACCATGCCCACCAGTCCAGCAGCAAAGGTAAGGACCAGCGCCTCAACCAGGAATTGAAATGCGATATCGCGATTGCGCGCGCCCAGAGCTTTGCGCAGGCCGACTTCTTTGGTGCGTTCAGTAACGCTCACCAGCATGATATTCATCACACCTACGCCGCCCACGCCGAGCGTGAGGAATCCTATGAAGCCGAGAATCAGGCGCAGCGCGATGCCGAACTGCTCAATATCTTTCGCGTCTTCGACGGTGTCCCAGTCAGGGCTCGATTTGTCGTCCTTGGGATTGAAGTTGTGGCGGCGGGCCAGCACCTCCCGCACCTGGGCCAGCGCCGCTTTATGCTGCAGCGCTGAAACCGGCTGGAAGACAAACATTCCGGGATCGCGCTGATCGTTGAAGTCGCTCATGCTTTCGAAAGGCATGAATACGTTCTCGTTATCGGGACCGTTGTTGGACGAATCCTGAATCTTCAAGCGCAGCAGGCCGATCACATCCCAGGTCGCACCATTGATGCTCACGTGTTCGCCCACCGGATCGCGATTGCCAAAGACCTTCTTCGCGGCATTCGGGCCAAAGATCAGAACGTGGCGATGGTCGCTGAAGTCGCTCTCTTCGAAGTAGCGGCCCTCCGCCAGATTCAGCTTGCGCATCTCTCCATAGGGATACTGAATTGCCTTGGTCTGCACCGAGATGACCTTGTCGCCGTATTTGTATGCGACGCCATCGTCCCACTCCGCACTCACCAGGCGAACCAGCGGAGCCTCGTCGCGAATCGCCTGAATGTCTTCGTACTTGAAGTAAATGCGTTTGCCGGCGCGCTGCCCGCCGGCCTGCATGCTGGTCTGGCCCTGCCATACGATGATGACGTTGTTGCCGATGCCGAGAAAAGCCGTGAGCACGCCATCGCTCACGCTCTCGCCATACCCCAGCAGAAGCACGACGGTAGTCAGCCCCCAGACGATGCCCATCATGGTCAGAATGGAGCGCAGGCGGTTGCGCGCCAGCGCGTCCCAACTCTGCAAGATGAGTTCCTTCAGGCGCATATTGAGAGCCTTCCTACTCCGAGCGCAAACACTCGATCGGACTGAGCGCGGCGGCACGTTGCGCCGGATACATTCCGGCGCCTACCGTAATTAAACCAAGCGTAAACAGAGACGCAACGATCGCGACCGGCGAAACAATCGGGTGCGGAATGATGTCGGGCAACTCCACATTGCTCACCAGCAGGCAAATTCCCACGCCGATGCCGAGGCCAAGCGCTCCGCTAATCAACATGAGCGTGGCCGATTCGGCGAAAAACTGATTGCGGATGTCGCGCGCGGTCGCGCCCAGCGACTTGCGGACGCCAATCTCACGGGTGCGCTCGGTAACCGCGACCAGCATGATGTTCATGACACCGATACCTCCGAGAGAAAGCGTCATCAGTGCGACCGCACCGAAAAAAATTGTCATGATGTCGAAAATACGTTCCACCAGCTTCGAGCCGTCGAGCGTGTCCCAGATAAAGAGCGCGTCCCGGTCGCGGGGATCGAAGTGATGTTCGCGGCCCAGAATCTGATAGAGCTGGTGCATCGCCTCTTCATGGTGTTCGGGATCGGCGACCTCGACCACGAGGTTGCTGATCCATCCTTTCGAGATGCCCGGCCGCTCCGGCGGAGGATAGTCGCGCGCCATCGAGGAATACGGCACGAAGAGCTGCGTATTGTCTGGACCGCTGCCGTAGCTGCCATTCTGTTTCTTCTTCTCGAGCACGCCGATCACGGTGTAGGGCGAGCCATTCATGGTGAGGATCTCGCCAATCGCCGGTTTGCCAGGGAATAACTGATCGCGCGATTCAACGCCGAGCACGACCACGCGGCGGCCATCTCGTTCATCGTCATCGCTCATCAGGCGGCCTTCCTGCACTTTGAGGGAGCGGAAGCGCTGGTAGTCGGGCCACACTCCGCGCACCGGGCGCGAAGCTGCGTTGTAGCGGCTAACCTCAGCAACGCTGCGGCGCAGTTCAGGGCTGACGGTCTTGATCAGGTAGGCTTCCGACTTGATGGTGTAAGCATCCTGAATCGACAGGCGAACCGCGCGTCCAGCGGCATATCCGCCGGCCTGCTCGCTGGTGCGGCCGCCCCATATGATCGCGAGATCGACACCGATCGTCTTGAGCCGCTCTTTCTGATCGCGGCTGAATCCTTTGCCCAGGCCCACCAACAGAATCACGGACGTGATTCCCCAGATAATTCCGAACATGGTCAGGAAGCTGCGCAGCTTGTGGGCGGCGATGGAGCCAGCGGTCTGACGAATCACTTCGCGGATGTTCAAGCGCCGAAATCCCCCGCTGTTTGGACGGTCTGGAAGGGATTAAGAAAGCCCCGCGACTGTAGAAGCTTCCGTAGAACCCCAGAGTGGCAGCCATTCTACATCTGGTTCGGCGCTTTCCTGCGACTTGGAAGACAGAGCGAGAAGACAACACGGTTAGCGCGGCTTCGGTGCGGCGGTCGGCAACTGCAGGTATCGTTCCGCGTTCCCGTAACAGATGTCCTGGATGAGCCGGCCCAGAAGCGCGTCGTCATTGGGGAGTTCGCCACGTATGACGTCTCGTCCGATGATGTCGCACAGAACGCGCCGAAAGTATTCATGTCGAGGATAGGACATGAACGAGCGAGAGTCGGTGACCATGCCGATGAAACGGGAAAGGAGTCCCACGTTCGATAGGGCATCAATCTGCGCGGTCATACCCTGCTTCTGGTCGAGAAACCACCAGGCGCTGCCGTACTGAATTTTCCCGGGCCGTTCTCCATCCTGAAAGCAGCCGATCAGCGTCGCGAATGGAAAGGTGTCCGCGGGGTTCACGTTGTACACAATCATCTGCGGCAGCGCATTTTCCTGCGCGAGCAGATCGAGATATCTGGCGAGTGCTTTCGTCTGCGGAAAGTCTCCGACCGTGTCATAACCAGTGTCGGCTCCCAACTTGCGGCGCGCGGCGCTATTCACATTGCGCAGCGCACCGAGGTGTAACTGTTTCGTCCAGCCTTTCTCGGCGTCGAGGCGGCTGAAGAAAAGCATCATGAACGAAGCAAACTGATCGTGCTCTTCCTCGCTGACCGGCTGACCTTCGCGCGCCTTCGCGAAGATTGCTCCCGCGGCCCGGTCGGAACATGGTGTCGCGTAGCAATGGTTCAATCCATGGTCAGAGAGGCGGCAGCCCAGGGAATGGAAAAACTCATGCCGGCTCTTCAGCGCATCGAGCAGCGCGGTCAGATTCTGCACGTCGACGTTCGCGATCTTCGCAAGCCGGTCGACCCAGGGGATGAAGTCATCCTCGCCAATCGCGAGAGCTTTATCCGGACGAAACGCCGGAAAGACTTGCGTCCGCAAATTCGACTTCGCAATAGTTTGATGATGCCGCAACTCATCGGTGGGATCGTCCGTCGTACACACCACATCGACGTTGAATTTCTGCAAGATAGCCTGCGTGGTCAGGCCTTGCAGCGCGGCGTTCGCCCGCTCCCAAATCGACGGCGCCGATTTCTCGTCCAGCAATTCGGCAATGCCGAAGTAGCGCTGCAGTTCCAGGTGCGTCCAGTGATAAAGCGGATTGCGCAGCGTGTAGGGAACGGTTCGCGCCCAGGCCAGAAATTTCTCGTAAGGAGTTGCGTCACCGGTAATGTACTTTTCCGCAACGCCGTTCGCGCGCATGGCACGCCATTTGTAGTGGTCGCCCCCCAGCCAGATTTCAAAAAGATTCGCGAACCGTCGATTCTCCGCAAGGTCGCGGGGAGACAGATGGCAGTGATAGTCGAGGATGGGTTGCGGCGCGGCAAACTGGCGATAGAGACGCCGCGCCACGTCGCTCGACAGAAGAAAATCCTCGCTGAGAAAGCCGTTCATGGGCGATTCAAGGCATGAATCATACCAGTTTCAGGAAAGCATCCGTCGAGCCGCAATCGCAATCGAAGAGCAGCAACCACGAAGGACAAGGTTCATGAAGGAATTCCTTTTGCCTGTCTTTCCTTCGTGAACCTTGTCCTTCGTGGTGAATGCCTTTCGCACCGCCTGCTTCAGCAACTCTTGACGGAAAGGCCCTGCGCCATGTGTAGTTGTGCACGTCGCCATGGCCATCGTCCCGGAAAACATCTCGCCTCAGCCTGATCACCCGATAGGTCACCGGCGCTGGCTGATTTGCGGCCTGCTGTTTTTCGCGACCACCGTGAATTACATGGACCGGCAGGTGATCGCGCTGCTCAAGCCCATGCTGCAAATCCAGTTCGGTTGGACCGAAAAAGGCTACGGCGACATCATTTTCGCGTTCACCCTGGCTTATGCAATCGGATTGTTGTTCATCGGCAAACTGATTGACCGGCTGGGCACGCGCAAGGGATTCTCCTTGGCAGTATTTGCGTGGAGCGCGGCCGCGATGGCGCATGCCGCAGCCAGTTCCGTGGTTCAATTCGCCGTGGCGCGCTTCAGCTTAGGACTAGGCGAGGCGGGCAGCTTCCCCGCGGCGGTGAAAGCTGTAGCCGAGTGGTTTCCGAAGAAAGAGCGCGCGCTGGCGACCGGCCTGTTTAATTCCGGATCCAACATCGGTGCCATCGTCACGCCGTTCGTGGTGCCGTGGATTACCTACCGCTTCGGATGGCGCATGGCTTTCATCGCCACCGGCGCCATCGGATTCTTATGGATTCTGTGCTGGCTTTCGCTGTACCACCGCCCCGAAGAGGACACGCATGTCTCCGCGGAAGAACTGGCCTACATCCGAAGCGACCCGCAAAACCAGGAAGCGAACTTAAAGACAATCATTCCCTGGCTCACTCTGCTTCGGTCGCGGCAAGCCTGGGCGGTCGCCTTGGGCAAATTCTTTACCGATCCCATCTGGTGGGTCTACCTGTTCTGGGTGCCGGATTTTCTCAGCCGCAATCTCGGGCTGAACCTCAGCGGCATGAGGCTGCCACTGTTCGTCATCTACACGGGAGCCAGCATCGGCAGCATCGGCGGCGGTTGGCTTTCGTCATCGCTTCTCAAAAGAGGATGGACGGTAAACGCCAGCCGCAAGAGCGCGCTGCTAGTCTGCGCGTTGGCCGTCACGCCCATCATGATGGCCGCACATACCACGAATGCATGGCTGGCCGTGTCGTTGATTGCGATCGCGGCAGGGGCACATCAGGGCTGGTCAGCGAATATCTATACGCTGGCCTCCGACATGTTTCCGCGGAATGCCGTGGGCTCCGTGGTCGGTTTCGGCACCATGGCAGGCGCGATCGGCGGGATGTGCATCGCCAAGACCGTCGGCTACATCCTGCAGCATACGGGCTCCTACGTGCCCGTCTTTGCAATGGCTGGCCTGGCGTATCTGGTGGCGTTCGGCTTCGTGCAGATACTAGCGCCACGGCTCAAGCCGGCCCAGGTCTAGCCGTTCGCTGAAAAACTCATTTACTTGGCGATGGCGACAGCTAACGCTGGCATTCTTTCCTTGGCGCTTGCGGCACCGCTGAACAGGCTGCGGAAAAACTCAACTCGGAGTGATTTTGGGAAGGGCACGAGTTCCACTCGTGCCGCTAAGTCGTTCAAATGTGTCAGCGCTTCAGCGCCCGAGGGACTTTCAGGGCGCTCACGCCTCATTTTTCCGCAGCTTGTGAAGCCGTGCCCTGATACAAATCCTGAGTATTTCAACAAAGTTTTTCAGCAAACCGCTACTACTTGAGATTCAATTTGCCGCGAAGGACCGTCAGCGAAGCGGCGGGCAAATTGTATTGCGTGCCTTCTCCCCCACTCAATGTTGAGGTCGCGGCCGGCCCATCCGGGTCGGCGTGTCCCCTCTTGCGATCGGGATGCCACTGGTACTGCTCCTTCCCAAAAGTAATCATCGCCACCGGCCCGGCGAAAGAAGTTTCACGCCTGGCGTCCGCGTCGTGAAACGCAATGCGCACCTGATGCGAGTGATCATGATCTTTGTTGATGAGCATGAGAGACCACTGGCCATCCGGCCGCCGCAGAGCATAGGCAGTCACCAGCACGTGTCCCTGCGCGTCTTTCACATCGCTGGAGGCAAGGTACATGCGGTGCTCCGCATCTTTCGGTTCGGCCCACTCCTGCGTGATGAGCTGCGTGGCAAAGAACTGCGAAGTGGGCTGCTGGATTTCGTACCGATCATTCACCATGAACAAGTGATAAGTTCCCCAACTGTTGGCGCACGCGGGATGCGGCGGCGAATACGACAGGTCATGATAGTAGTGCGTGGACTGGCCGCCAGCGCTCAGAAAGCCGCCAAAGGAATCCGCGAGCCAGAGCGCCCCGAATATGTCGACCGAGGCTTCGCCGCCGTGCGCATTGGTTTCGGTATCGAGCAGCGGGATGCCGGGCGGGAGTCCGTCGTCGCGCCAGACTTTCATGATGTGCGTAATCAGCTCCGGCTCCTGATAAAGGTTCTCCCACGGGGTCTCGCAGCCGTCGTACGGATAATGTTCGAACGACATGAACGCCAGATCCTGGATCCGCTGGTGATCGCGCAGGTAAGCCAGGAATCGGCCCAGCCACGAAGTGCGACCTTGCGCGTCAGGCCATACCTTGATGTCTTCGGTAACTCCCTCAAAGACAGGTCCGCCGAGTTTGTAATTCGGGTCCACCCGGTGCAGCGCGGTGGCAAACTGCACATAGAGCGCGGCGTAGTCCTCGGGCTGCATGTATTGCCCGTCAGGCTCTTCTCCCATTTCGATGTACGACACGGGATAGCCGCGCTTCTTGATATAGGTCATCTGCGCCGCGGCGTCCTCGGGCGTGCTGTACAGCATGGCGATCGGAACGATTGCGGGAAGGCCGCGAGTAATGCCGCTGGTGAAGAAGAGGTCGAAGCCGGGCTGGTCCCCTGATTCCATGCGGTCGGGCGCGACGTACAAATCGGACGGCTCATGCCAGGGATCGACCGAGGAGCACAGCGTGAGCGTCTGCTTCTGGTCGGGCGAATGATGAAGCAGGTCTTTGAACTCGCCCTTCTTGTCGAGAGTTCCAAGATAGAGTTCGCGGATGGCATAACCCACGCAGTTGCGGCGGTCGGCCGAGCCATGAGTGTCGCAGGTATTCGAAGATCGCGTCATCACGATGCGGACATACTTCGTGTGGATCGCCGAAGTGTGGATGGCCGAATCGTCCAGAGCCAAAGTAGTTGTTCCGCCTTTCGCCTGCGTGACTGTGCCGTGAGAGAAGGTCTTCCACGCGCCCTTGTCCTGGTCGTCCATGGCGTCGCCGTCGCCGGTCCAGTACTGCACTTCGAAATCCTGCGCGTAGGGATCAGCCCATTCGATGCGGATTGCGTTGACGTCTTCCTTTTTGTCGAGCGCGATGACGATCCACTGCCGATGGAGCGAATCGTCTTCTCCGGTGAATTGCTTGGTCAGATAAGGATTGCTCTTCCAGTAGGATTGCGCATCTCCGTCATCGAGGCGGGAAAATCCATCGAACTCGGTCCCGCCATTGCGGGTGAAGCCACGATGGCGAAGCGTGTAGCCATAGGAGTGCCGGATCATTTCGCTGGTGGGAGTGGCATCACCGACGAAGTATCCCTTGCCGGCGGAACCGCCCGTGCTTGAATCAGACCAGGTGCCTTTCGGATTCCAGTGCCACGCCTGCACAAACAAGTCGGTATTCTGGCGATAACTGATAACGCCCCATCCTGCCGAGAGAACCTTTTTGACTTGATCGGGTCGAAAGAAAACATCGGTGGCATTGCTGGGCACGCGATCGACGGTCGATCCCAGGGCGTAGAGGGGGCTGAACTTGTTGACCACGTGGCTCGGCGTCGCGTCGACGGTGACGGTTTGCGCGGCGGCGTTGCAGGACCACGCGAGCAGGACGGCGATTAGCGTGCGTTCAAGAATGCGGGTGGCGAGATGTTTCATGAAGGTGTCCTTGAATGATTTCTTTCGCGTCTTTTTTAGCAATTATTCCTTGGCAATCATTCGTGGCATAAGAGTCATACAACAAACCGCGCCGATTTTGCCATGACGCGGCGTCAGCTCGGTCATGCTGTTTTGTATAATCTTCCGACCATATGCTACTCCGGGTATTCAAAGACAAAGTTTCGTTGGGACGCGCGGCCGCCGAGCACGCTGCGGTCGTGATCAAACGAGCCATCGCCGAGCGCGGCGAGGCCCGCATCGTGACCGCGACAGGAGCGGCGCAATTCCAGTTTCTTGAGGCGTTGACGTCCACGCCGAACATCGACTGGCCGAAGGTGGAGGCTTTCCATCTCGACGAATACATCGGCCTGCCCGCCAATCATCCGGGCAGCTTCAAGAAATTCCTGATCGACAATTTAGCCAGCAAGACCGGGATCGTGAAGTTTCACTACCTCGACGGAAACGCCAGCGATGTGGCGGCAGCCGCTGCCGAGGTCGGGCGCAAACTGGCATCGGCTCCCATCGACATCGCATTCCTCGGCATTGGCGAGAATGGGCACATCGCGTTCAACGACCCGCCCGCGGATTTCAACATCGAAGATCCATACCTCATCGTGAATCTCGACGAGGCGTGTCGCCGGCAGCAAGTAGGCGAGGCATGGTTCGCCGACATTTCAAAGGTTCCCGAGCGCGCGATTTCGATGTCGGCCCGCCAAATCCTTAAGGCGCGAGAGTTGCTCGTGGTGGTGCCCGACCAGCGAAAAGCGCCCGCCGTCAAGATGTGCCTTGAAGGAGAAATCAGCCCCATGGCGCCCGCGTCGATCATGCGCAAGCATCCCAATGCGACGATTTATCTGGACACGAACTCAGCGTCGCTGCTGAGCCCGGCCTTGCAGTCCGCACTGAAAGAAAAGTCGCAGGTGACGCTGAGTTCCTGACCGCCCAAATCCTTTCCCAATGCCAACCGCCCGGAAGGCGATTCCGTCGTTACGCTGGTGGATTGGCGGCCTGCTGTTCGCCTCTACGGTCATCAACTACCTCGATCGCCAGACGCTGTCCCTTCTCGCGCCTTATCTCAAACTCGAATATCACTGGACAAATTCCGACTATGCGAATATCGCCATCGCATTTCGGGTGGCCTATTCGATCGGGCAGACCGGATTCGGCAAGCTCATGGACCGCATCGGCACGCGGCGCGGGCTGACGATCACCGTGATCTGGTATTCGGCGATCTCGATGCTCACGTCGCTGGCCTCGGGTTTCTACAGCTTCGCCACGTTTCGCTTCCTGCTGGGCGCGGGCGAGTCCGCGAACTGGCCCGCGGCCACGAAAGCAGTTTCGGAATGGTTTCCGAAACGCGAGCGGGCGCTGGCAACGGCTCTGTTCGACAGCGGTTCGTCCATTGGCGGCGCGATCGCTCCATTTCTTGTCTTGTGGATTTACTTTCGCTGGGGATGGCGCCCGGCCTTCATGGTTCCTGGCGCGCTGGGCTTTCTTTGGCTGATTGCCTGGCGATTGCTGTACTATCCGCCGGAGGAACACCCCCGCATCAGTCCCGCGGAACTGGCGATGATCACCAGCGACAAGCGCGAGTCCGACGCGCTGCAGGAGGGCAGGTCGGGTCCGCGGTGGCGCGATCTGCTGCGGCTTCCGCAGACCTGGGGAGCGATCATTGCAAAAGCGTTCACCGATCCCGTGTTCTTCTTTGTTACCGAGTGGTTCCCAATTTATCTCGTCGCCAAGGGGATTGAGCTCAAGAGCGGTTTGATCGCAGTGTGGATTCCGTTCGTCGCGGCTGATGTGGGAAGCTTCTTCGCGGGATGGCTATCCGGCAATCTCATTAAACGTGGATGGTCGCTGGGCGCCGCCCGTAAGGCGCCGATCGTCTATGGTGGGCTTGGCATGACGCTGATCATCCTGACGATCTTCACCACCAATTTGTATCTGATCGCGTTTCTGTTTGCGGTCGTGACCTTTACTTATGCGGGATTCACGACGATGGCCAACGTGCTGCCGTCCGATTTATTCGCCAGCGAGTCGGTGGCTTCGGCCAGCGGAATTCAGCGGAACCGGGCGCGGGAATCGGCACGATTGTTGCGTTCAAACTGATTGGCTATTTTTCCGATGCGCGGCAGGCGACCGGAACGCATTCGTTCGATCCCATCATCATTTGTGCGGGGGTGGTTCCTTTGATCGGCATGATTCTGGTTCTGCTCCTGCTAAGAAACAACGGGGCGACTGAGCAGGGACTGGTGCGCCGCATCTGAAGCTTTCGTTACACTTGGTTAGTTTTGAGGAGAGATCTCTGTGAAGATCACGGATGCCAAAGTATTCGTCACTTGCCCGGGGCGAAATTTTGTCACGTTGAAGATTTCAACCGATGAAGGCATTTACGGCCTCGGCGATGCCACTCTGAATGGGCGCGAGTTGGCAGTCGCGTCTTATTTAACCGATCACTTGATCCCCTGCCTCATCGGCCGCGATCCCTTTCAGACGGAAGACGTGTGGCAATACCTCTATCGCGGCGCGTACTGGCGGCGCGGCCCGGTGACCATGACCGCGATCGCGGCGGTCGACATGGCTCTGTGGGACATCAAGGGCAAGGCACTGAAGACGCCCGTCTACAACCTGCTCGGAGGACAGAGCCGGACCGGCGTGATGGTGTACGGGCATGCGAACGGGCGAGACATAGAAGAAACCGTCGACGAGGTTTCGCGATACAAAGACATGGGCTATCTGGCGGTTCGCGCGCAGTCGGGGATCCCGGGATTGCCGTCAACCTACGGCGTCGCGCACGACAAGCTTTACTATGAGCCGGCGGAAAAAGGCTTGCCCCCGGAGAATGCCTGGTCGACGGAAAAATATCTTCTGCACGTTCCCAAGCTCTTCGAGGCGTTGCGTCTGAAGGTGGGCGACGATCTTCATCTCCTGCACGATGTTCATCACCGGCTCACGCCCATCGAGGCGGCGCGGCTGGGCAAGAGCCTGGAGCCCTATCACCTGTTCTGGCTGGAAGATGCGGTGACGGCGGAGTTGCAGGAAGGATTCCGCATCATTCGCAAGCACACGACCACGCCGCTCGCGGTAGGCGAGGTTTTCAATTCGATTTGGGATGCGCACATTCTCATTCAGGAGCAGTTGATCGATTATCTCCGCATGACCGTCGTACACAGCGGAGGCTTGACACATCTCAAGAAAATCGCTGCGCTGGCCGAGATTTATCATGTGCGGACTGGAAGCCACGGCGCGACGGACTTGTCTCCGGTGGCGATGGCGGCGGCCTTGCACTTTGACATCTCGGTGAACAATTTTGGGATTCAGGAATACATGCGGCACACCGAGGACACGGATGAAGTCTTCCCGCATTCTTACTCGTTTAGTAAAGGATATCTCCATCCGGGCGATGCGCCAGGATTGGGTGTGGACTATGACGAGAAGCTGGCGGGGAAGTTTCCGTACGAGCGTGCGTACCTGCCGGTGAACCGCAAACTCGACGGGACGATGTTTAACTGGTAGGGGTGGCAGAAGAATCGCAGCATTCATTTTCGCAAAGACGATTCGAGGAGAATATGGGCTACAAGCAACTGGGTCTCGAAGGTAAGGTGGCAGTAGTCGTAGGCGGCAGTTCTGGCATCGGGAAGACGCTTGCACTCGGACTGGCGCAGGCTGGCGCAGACGTAGTCGCCAGCGCGCGGCGAATGGAACTCGTCAAGACATTGGCGGACGAGATCGAAGCGCTCGGACGCCGCTCTTTGCGCGTGACGTGCGATGTGGCCGATCGCGAATCGTTGGAAAAGTTGCTCAAGGAGTGCGTCGCCACGTTCGGGAAGGTCGACATCATGGTGTACGCGGCGGGCATCACGAAGCGCGCGCCGACGCTCGACTACTCTGAAGCCGACTGGAACCGCATCATGGACACGAATCTGACGGGCACGCTGCGGTCCTGCCAGGTATTTGGGCGACACATGATCGAGCGCCACTACGGGCGGATCATCAACATCGCGTCGATGGGAACTTTTCTGGCGTTATTTGAAGTGGCAGCGTATTCGGCCAGCAAGTCAGGCTTGGCATCGCTCACCAAATCGCTGGCGGTCGAGTGGGCAAAACATGGAATCTGCGTCAACGCGATTGCGCCGGGATACTTTCGCACGCCACTTAGCGAAAAACTGTTAGTCGGAACGGGCCGCGGGGACGAAGTGTTGATGCGCACTCCCATGAAGCGCTTCGGCGAGCTGGAGGAATTGGTGGGAGCGGCGGTTTTCCTGGCATCCGATGCGGCGAGTTTTGTCACCGGAACGGTGCTGCCGGTCGACGGAGGGGTCCTGGCCAGCGGCGTAAATCAGTAAGTGCCTCCAATTACGGGACTTAAATCCTTTTGTACATACATTGTTGTACAGCACCGAGTCTCTTTTTGAGACGGTCGCCGTTTCGGAGCCCGGTTGTGCTGCCAGAAATGCTCCACAGGATGGCATTTCCTGAGCCGGAAGTGGCCCTAGAAGCGACGAACGTAGTCGGAGCCAAGGAAAGCATCGTCCGAAGAATTATTGTGCGTCTCGCGGGCTTGCTGCGCGCTCTACGACTTTTCAATCACTTACACCAAGCTTCAACAACTTCCACGAACCTTCAACAACTTGCACAAAACAAGGCTTGCACGAAACCCGTAAAGCCCTTCGGGTGTCCTTGGATGTTTTCCAACGCCCATTCCAATGAGCAGTTGAATGGATAGCGAAGTTACCCGGCTACGGGCAAATTGTTTCGACTGAAATCAAGGGTGCTTGATCTAAGTCGTTCCAACGGCGGATGTTTTGGATCTGGAATCTCGCCTGCAAGCGGTTTCGTTGGTTTCAGTCCATCATCTCGACTCAGGGAGGCTTCTCATGGGCGAAAATCGTAAGAAGGACTGGCGTGAACTCTGCAAGGCGGCCGCCATCGAGCTCGATCCTGTGAAGCTGATGAATCTGATTGCCGAATTGACCAGCGCGCTCGATGAGCGTGAAGAAGGTCGCGGGGAAGTTGCTCGCCAGAACCTTAAAGACGGGAATCTGAATAAAGGATCACTGCCCAGTGAACCTGCGGTTGCGTGAGTCTCTTCCACGCTGACGGATCAAGGAGCAGAGAGAGATCCCCACGTCGTCCTCATCCCTATCCCTGCCGCTGCTCGCGCGCTTCCAGTTCGCAAAGCGCGCCCAACCGCGCCCAACATGGAATTCCAGAATCGCATCGAGTGATCGGGCAAATCGATTGCCCGTCCGATTGATGGCCCAGAGTGATTGCTTAGAACGGTCGCGAACGGGACATCGCCGGTTAGCAGATGTCCCGCTCGCTCAGACGTTCGGCAAAGTGAAGGATTATTGTTTCTCTTTCGGTGGCCCCGCCGGCGGATGGCTCACCGCCTGCGGATGGCTCGGTGGCCCTTGTTTCTTCTCCAATTGCTGTTGCTGGGCGACGTGCCGCTGCTGCATTTCCTGAGTCTGCTGCTGATGCTTTTGTTCCGTCTGCTGCTTTCTGGCATCGTCCGCCTTTTGTTTCGCCAGTTGTTGATGCTCTTTCTCTTGCTGCTGTTGGAGCTTCTGCCCTTCCTGGG
This sequence comes from uncultured Acidobacteriaceae bacterium, assembly GCA_963844525.1. Taxonomy (GTDB): domain Bacteria; phylum Acidobacteriota; class Terriglobia; order Terriglobales; family Acidobacteriaceae; genus Sulfotelmatobacter. The sequence goes on from CAWJOM010000006.1 coordinate 91,513, forward strand.
TTTGCTTCTGCTGGAGCTTCTGTTGTTGTTGCTGATATTTCTTGTCCAGCTTGGCATCGCCGGTGTTGGGCGCTGCGTGTTCAGCGGGGGGCAAGTCCTTGGGATGAACCGCGGTCGCGGGGTGATTGCCGTTTTCGGCGGGCGGCTTCGCAGCCTCCTTATTTTCATTTCCCTTATTCGCCGGCTGATTGGGCGGACGTTTATAAGTCCCTCCCGCTTCGCGGGCAGGCACGGCTTCGCGTCCTTTGAACTCGCCTGGTTTGGCGGTTGCCGCCACTGGAGGCTTGCCTTGATTCGCGGAAGCACGCAGCTCCGGATTGCTTCGTGCCGCCTCCACATGCTGCGCCTGAACGGAGGCGGGCGGAAGATGCCGCTCGCGCTCAGCCGCTTCATCTTGAGCGGTGGGGCGGGCAGTCACTCCGCCGCTGCCGCCGTTATAGCTGACTCGATTTACGGTGGTCCGATTGATCACGGTGGTGTTGTAGACGTTGTGGACGTTAACGACATTCACATTCGTGACCGAGCGGTTATAGAAGAAGTGACCATTGTCCCAGCGCCCTCCTTCGAAACCGTCGCCGAAATAGCCGAATCCGTAGCTGATGCCGCCATAGAAACCGACGTGTGGTCCCCAGTAGCCAGCGTGAAAAACGTATGCTCCGCCCGCCCAGCCCCAATACGGGGGCGTCCAGAGAAATCCAACTTCAGGAGCCATGACCCAGGTTCCCGGCACCCAGTAATAGTCGCCATCCTGATCGTTCCAGGCCCAATACCCGGGGGTCCAGATATACCCATCGCCGGGGCAAGCAGGTTGTTCGTAAACGGGCAACGCGGGCGGACCGAACGAGACCGACACGCGAACTTGCCCAAATAGCATCGAAGACATCGCGAGTACGACGAATGCAAACAAAACCGCACAACGGGAGCAATTGCGCATTGAGCTTTCTCCTCTCCGATCCTCCTTCGCCTGCCCGGTTCTGCTTTGCTGCTGCGGGTTGCGGGAGTGGTCGGCGCAAAACTAACGGTACGATTCGTTGATCGTCCGTTTCGCCGCCGGAATTCCAAGTCGGCAGCATGAGCCCTAGTCGAACCATTTAGAGATGGGAGGCCGAAGCGAGGTTGCGGGCAAAGTGAAGACTCCAGAATGGGCGATCCACAAATACGGATGCTCATGGAGGGTGCTACGCAGATTTCTGTATGGACTATGTAGTATGAACTACGAAGATTTCTCAATCGGCACAGTGGCCGTTACGGTTGCGCCATGTCCGGTTGAAGCAACTTCGAGGCCGCCCCCGAGCTGCCCTAACCGTTCTTTCATGCCCCGGAGCCCAACTCCGACGGCGCGCTTCCACTCGCCCGAGAGCGCGATGACGTTCGCTGGAATTCCCCTTCCTTCATCGCTGATTTCAAGGACGGCATTTGTGCCATCGCTGGATAGCTCAACGTGCGCGGTTGGGCTTCCGGAGTGGCGGTGAACGTTGGTCAGGCTTTCCTGCAAGACTCGAAAGAGAGCGAGTTCGATGTCGCGCGACAGCCGCCCAAACTCCGCGGATGCCTGGAAAGTGGCCTGAATCCCGCTGCGCGCGGTAAAGCCTTCCAGGTACCAGGCGATCGCAGATTTCAGCCCCATTTCCTCGAGCATCGGAGGGTAGAGCAGGTATGAAATGGTTCGCACTTCCTTGACGCACTCATCGGCCAACTCGGCGCACTGGGTTACTTGCTTTTTGATCGCGCTATTGGTTTCTAAGCCGGCGGCAAGAGTATCGAGACTAATCTTCATCGCGGTCACACATTGACCCAGCGTGTCATGAAGGTCGCGGCCGATTCTCTTCCGCTCCTCGTCCTGCATCCGCAAAAGGTGCGCGGTAAGGTCGCGCAGGGACTTTTCCTTTTCGATTCGATCTGTGATATCGCGGGTGACTTTCACGAAACCGATGAGCTTGCTCGCTTCGTCTCGCACCGGAGTGATGATCACACTTGCCCAGAACAGCGAGCCGTCTTTGCGCCGCCGCAGGCTCTCGTCCTCGAAGCGCCCGCGCTGTATCGCAGCCTCGAGCTCCAAAAGCGGCTTGCCCGAGCGAATATCTTCCTCAGGAAAAAAGCAGGCGAAGTGCCGGCCAATGATCTCCGCAGCTTTGTAACCTTTGATGCGTTCCGCTCCAGTGTTCCAGGTGCTGACGTGGCCATCGGGGTCGAGCATGAAGATCGCGTAGTCTTCGACGGCTTCGGCCATCAGGCGAAAACGATCTTCACTGCGACGGAGCGCGATTTCCGCACGGCGGCGTTCGGTAAGATCATGAGTCACCGTACCGAATCCAACCAGTTGTCCGGCCGCATCCCGCATGGCGGCAACGCTCCCATTGGCCCAAAAGGTTGTGCCGTCTTTGCGAAGGCGCCATCCTTCATCCTCGGCGTGTCCGTGTTGCATCGCCCCGCGCAGCAGCTTCTGCGCCTCCTGAGCTAAAACCTCCTCTGCTGGATAAAGACAGGAGAAATGCCGGCCGAGCATCTCTTCGGCGTTGTATCCGGTAATGCGTTCGGCTCCTGCATTCCAGGTTGTTACTCTGCCCTCAGCGTCGAGCATGAAGATGGCATAGTCCGGGACCGCCTCGACAAACAACCGGAACTGCTCCTCCTTGCGGTGCGCCTCAACCTCGGTCAGCAGGACTTGCATCTTCTGCTGCAAATGCACCACACTGCGCAGCCGGTTTTCTTCGGACGTAAGCTCGCTGTAGCTTTCGTCGGGAACTACACCCGAATGTTCGTCACAAATCCTCGACAGCGAGTCGGCGTGTTCTTCCCTGCAAAACCCCTGCATCGGATACGCGCAGCGCAGGGAAAAAGAAAATGCGCTCGCCAGCTGGTTCCAAAGCTTTTCGACTTGGATGGCGGCTTCGGATTTACCTTCGGCCCACAGCAGCGCCACCATTTCGCCGAAGGCGACGATTCTGTGGTTTTCCGATTGAGAAGCGGAGGCGGCGCGGGCAATCACACCCCCGATCACCTCTGCAAATCGGGTGGCGTCCGGCGAGCCGTCCACCATGACTCGAGCCAGGGTCTCGGCGGCATCCAACGCTACGTACCTGCCGGCCGTCATGGCTTGCGCAAGATCGACTCCCTGATCCTTCAGTCTTTGCGAGAGGTGGTCGTTGTGTCCTCGTGTTCCAATCACCACCGCCGAACTACCCGCATCGAGGGCGGTCCCGATAAAGTGGCCCAGTTCGTCCAGCAGAAATCTGTCTTCGGTGTAGAACTGAACCACGTGGGCGTGCGGATCCGCGTTCGCGCGCGCAGGTGAAGCCGCAATTCTGCTTGTGCTCATCTTCTTTTTTCTTCCTCAAGGTTACTGGTTTCTTCTTCAACATTCCTTGGATTCAACTTGAATCCTAATGGTTCCGGGACCATGTCAGGGCAGAGGACAGACACCCGAATGATTCTGCCCAGGGTGAAATGCGTCTATACAGTGGATCCTGTAGTTCGATCGCAAGGCATACTCTTCGACCTTCGGCTTCCACAATCGCTACGGGCTTCGCTGTATTGTCGCCCGAACTCATGACGGTTAGCTTGGACGGAGTGTTCACGAAATGGATGCAGGTAGTCATGGGTTAGCGTCGTGTGTACGGAGTCGACATTCAGACCCTCACGACTACCTTCCCGCGCTGCAGCGGATCGGCCGCGGACGGCGTCGGCGAACGAGTTTCACAGAGGAGATTAAAAATGAAAAAAATGATCACAATTGCCTTCGCCCTTAGCCTGCTGACGTCGGTGAGCTTGATGGCTCAAGCCACAGCTCCCCCGGCGCCGCAGGATACGATGAAATCCGACACTTCCGCAAAAGCCGCCCACATCACCGGCAAAATCAGTGACGATGGCAAAACCTTCGTCAGTGACACCGATGGGAAGAGCTGGACGATCAGCAACCCCGATGCCGTAAAAGGTCACGAAGGCCACCATGTCACGTTGAAGGCGCAAGTTTCTGCCGACAAGAACGAAGTGAACGTCGTGTCGCTCAAGATGGCGGGAGATACGATGAAGAAAGACAGCTCGCAGAACTGAGTCTTGTACGGCCGTTTTATTCTGGGTCAGCCATGGGGCTGGCCTTTTTTTATTGACCCCATTGATTGGTTCCAGGTTCGCACCGACAGGTTGTGCCGAATCCGCGCCCGGGTGCCGCGGCCCCGCCTCCGCGTCATTCCGTGCCTACGACCCCTTCTTCTTGAAAACGTAGAAATTCTGCCCGTCCGCCAGGGTTTCAATTTCAAGCCCGTTGGCGGTCGCGCCGCGATGAACGGCGGAGCGAACGTTCGCCAGCCCGATTTCTACTTCGGCGAGCGGAATCTGCAGCGCTGAGCCCGACGGCACGGCTGCAAGCTCCTGCAAAATTCTTTCCACCAGTTCGTGATGTTTTCCCCGCCTGCCGGTTCGCAGGCTGGAGAGTTCGACGTGCCTGTATTTCGAGGCTGCCGGCACGTTCGTTTTTCCGGGTCTGGCCATGAAATTTTCAGTCCTCCATTGACAAAGAGGCTAGCAGGAATAATAATCTGTGTCAATTCATCTCTACGATAGAAATACGATTACGATAATGATACTACGTTAGAGTCAGCGTCGAGTTCGGCGATGGGTGCGTTCGTATCGGTATCGAAAGACGAATTGAATATTCCTCCCTATTTTTAGCGGAAAGCCTATGCTCAGCCAATGAGGGCGGCCACGGAGAAAGGCGGGAATCATGAAGCGCAAGCATCTCCGGACAGATCCAACGATCAAAGTCATCACGGATCCGAAGAAGCTGGCCTGGCTGAAGGCCAAGATCGCAGAGCAAGAAGCGGCGGATCGGAACCATGCCGCAGGGAAAAAAAATCGTCCGGCCTAAAGGAGAGTTGGAGAGTTTCAAGAGCAGCGTTTTCGTCTTGTTCGAAACTTGAAAGGTCCGTTCCGATGGAGATGAGACACCCTTCCACTACGGGGATCGTTCGCCGGTATGGCGCAGCGTTGCTGGCCGCCATGGCGGCACTTCTCTTGCGCAGACTGCTGGCTCCGGTGCTGGGGTTTGCGAATCCTTATCACACGGCATGGGCGGCGGTGGCCTTCTCCGCGTGGTACTGCGGAATTGGCCCTACCGTCCTTACGATTGTGGTCGACTTGCTTGGCGTCTGGTATTGGTTTCTGCCGGCGGCGGGCTCATTTGCTCTGGCGGACCCAAGAGCTGACCTTGCGGGGATGATGGGCTTCGTAATCTTCTCCTGCGTCATCGCGGCCTCCGGAGAGGCTGCCCGCCGCTCCCTGACGAGAAGCCAATGGGCCGAAGAACAGTTGCGAATTGCGCACTCCGATCTGGAGGGAAAGATCGAGCAGCGTACAGCGGAGTTGAGCGCGGCCAACGAGAGCTTGAGAGACCTGTCGCGCCACCTGCAGCGACTACGGGACGAGGAACGGAGGCAGATCGCCCGCGAGCTGCACGACAGTATTGGACAGATGCTGGCGGCTTTGAGCATGAATCTTGCGAAGGTGCAGACGCAAGCGCACCGACTGGATCCGAAAGTAAGCGCGGCGGTTGAAGAAAACGCAGCGATCGTCGCGCAAATCGGCAAAGAGATTCGCACCATCTCGCATTTATTGCACCCGCCTCTTTTGGATGTAGCCGGACTGGCCTCCGCCGTTCGTTGGTATGTCGATGGCTTTTCGGAGCGCAGCAAGATCACAGTCGATGTCGAGATTCCCGCCGATTTTCGCCGGCTCTCCGACGAGATGGAAATCGCGATCTTCCGCATGGTCCAGGAATGTCTCACCAACATTCATCGTCACTCGGAAAGCGACACCGCCATTATTGCCATTCGCGAGGAAGGCCAGACGATTGTGGTAGAGGTGAAGGACAAGGGCAAAGGAATCGCGTTGGACATGCAAAGACAGATGCATCTTAATCGAGGTGGCGTCGGGTTTCGCGGAATGCAGGAACGACTCAGACAATTCGGTGGAGAATTGAACGTCGCGTCCGGCAACGGCGGCACGTCGGTGACCGCCCGCCTTCCGGTCCCATCCGCGTCGATAGCACGGCTGGAACGGCCCACAGCCTCTTGAGCCGTTCCATTGCGAATAGCTTCCTGCCGCCCGGTGTTCGGAGGGTCCGCACTGATGCTACGCACTGACGCAACGCACTTCCGAAGCGGCTAAGCGGTCGAGTTACGCGGTGCGACTCCCCATGACAAAGTGCAGGATCAGGGAGATCACGGCGAACACCAGCAAGAGATGGATCAGGCCGCCGGCAACATGAAACACCGTAAAGCCACCAAGCCACGCGATCAGCAAAACTACGAACAGTATGGTCCAGATGCTCATTGTATTACTCCTCTGCTTCTGAGATTGCCTACACGCTTCACCGACGGAGTTGCGTACCAGAACACACAGTAGCTGCGGATGCAGGGCGTGTCATTACCGGGCATTGGGTATCCGGCACTCAATCGCGCTGTAGGGTGGCGAAGCGATTACGGCGACATTTCTGGCCAACCTTGGCTTGGGATTGGCAACTAAAGATTGCGGCGTCAGGCTTGAGCATGGGGCATCCGGCATCGGGCGTCAGCGAATAGCCATTTCCATTATGAGACGACTCTTTCAGTGTTGGCGTGGCTTGTTGAGCTTCGGGCTGATGCTTGGACTGACGCAGCTCTGCGGCGCCTATTCGGTACTCACGCACGAACAGGTCGTCGACCTGCTTTGGAAGGATGACATTGTTCCGCTTCTGATCCAACGATTTCCGGCGGCGACGGCGGAGGATCTGCAGAAGGCGCATGCTTTTGCCTACGGCGGATCACTGATCCAGGACATGGGCTACTATCCATTCGGCAACAAGTACTTCAGCGATCTTACCCATTACGTTCGTAGCGGAGACTTCATTGTCATTCTTATCGACGACGCGAACGACTTGAACGAATACGCCTTTGCGCTGGGTGCGCTGGCGCATTACTCGTCGGATAACCTTGGACATCCCACGGTGAATCGCGCGGTGGCCATCGAATTCCCAAACCTGCGAAAGAAGTTTGGCCCGGAAGTGACCTATGCGGATAATCCGAAGGCTCACATTCGAACCGAGTTTGGCTTCGACATAACCCAAGTCGCCAAGAATCGCTACACGTCCGATCGGTATCACGACTTCATCGGCTTCGAAATATCCAAACCGCTGCTGGAGCGCGCTTTCGAGGATACGTACGGAATTCCGCTCAGCGATGTGCTTCCCAATGAAGACCTGGCGATCGGAACTTTCCGGCGGGCAATCAGCAAAGTCGTCCCTGAAATGACGAGAGTGGCGCTGGTGGCGCGGAAAAAAGAACTTGTCGCCGAGACTCCGAACTTCAACGCCCGCAAATTTCGCTATTATCTTTCGCGGACCGACTACCAACGGGAGTGGGGTAAGGGCTACCGGCGTCCTGGATTCGGCACGCGCATGCTGGCCTTCCTCTTAAAGCTAGTGCCGAAAGTTGGACCCTTTAAGGCTGTCGACTTTAAGATTCCAACGCAAAAAACGGAAGATCTTTATATCGCCAGCGTGAACCACGCGCTGGATAACTATAAAGCCTTGCTCGCCGAGACCAGGAGCGGGAAGCTACATCTCGTGAACACCGATTTTGACACCGGGCGAATGACACACGCGGGCGAATATATTCTCACCGACAAAGCCTACGCTCATCTTCTGGATCAACTGGCGAAGCACAACTTCGATCAGATCACTCCGCAGCTGCGGGAGAATATTCTCGCTTTTTACGGTGATCCGAACGCTCCGCTCACGACCAAGCGAAATGCCGAGGCGTGGGCGAAGACGCAGGATCAACTGCAACGATTGAAGGATCTCGCACTGCCCCAGGCACCAGCGATCCAGGTGTCAACTCTCCCTTAGACGTTTCTCCCGGTGCTTAAAATGAGTGGCTGGTTTTGCCCCCAACCCTCAGACTGCTCGCGGCAACTAAAAGAAGGTAGTCGATTCAAATCGTAGAACGCGCCACGTCGCGCGCTCAAAAAAGGGAGGACTATTTCAAATGGCAGACGATATGGAGAAAAACAAGCAGCAGGGTGGCCAGAGCGGCCAGAGCGGGCAGAGCGGACAGGCTGGTCAGCACGACAACCCGTCCAATCAATACGGACAGAAAGGTCAGTCCGGCCAGCAGAGCGGACAACCTGGACAGCAGAAGAAGAGCGGCCAGACCGAGGATCAGGACGACAAGGAAAACCTGGACCGGCAGCGCCGCGCCTCCTAGTTGAGGCCCTGCTTCTTGATGATTTGAAGTCCCGGCCCCGGTGCCGGGACTTTTTTTCGACTTGACGGACGATTGGGGTCTAGCGGGCCAGCGAGGGCGATACGAAAGTGTTTCCGTGAACAACCTCCCGAATGGCCTTCACCAGGTCGGTTACCAGACACCGTTTGGTGACATAGGCACAGGCGCCTGCGGAAAATGCTGCCTCAATGTATTCGTCGTCTTCATAGGTCGTGAGAATTATGATTTTGGTCTTGCACTTCAAGTCCCGCAGGACAGCCGCGGCCTGGAAGCCATTCATGACGGGCATGGAAATGTCGAGAACCAGCACATCCGGATCAAGACGGAGTGCCGTATCGACTGCCTGCTTGCCGTTTTCGACAGCGCCGATGACGTCGAACAACGTGCCGAGTCGATTCTGCAGGTCCGCGAGTAATCGCACGTGATCATCGGCGAGCAACACGCGGACTGATGCCATGATCGCTTCTTCCGGGCCGAGCCGCCTCAAGCCCAATGATTCAGCTTCCATCATGCTGCCTGGGGGGTCGGGACCACTACTGGCACTTATGACAGGGCACGAAGGTATGGGAACGACGAGAATCCTTGCCGGCGTGCGAAAGCCAAGGTGGGGCGAAGCAGGTTTGTTCCGGCGGGCGATTCGACCGCTTTACTGTGAAGTACCCGGACCTTTCCCCAACTCCCGCAATTCCTCTTGCGCGAGTGAGAGTTCCGTGAAGCCGCAATCCATGCAGACCACGAGGTTGGGGAATATCAAGACCACCGGCTTGTCCACGTTCTCCAGCCCCAGGTGGTGGACGCTCATCTCCGAAGCGAATTGTGTCTGATTCTTCGATCCGCACGATCGGCAGGACATAAACGGGCCCTTTGAACTCAGCCGTAAAAGGCAGCGTAGTATAGGGCAGCTTGAGAGCGAAGTTCAAGTTGCGAACAGCGCGGTGGTGGTGAGCGCGGATCTCCCGCGGCGCACATGAAAAATGCGATCCCGGCGCTGCCTAGCGAGTGAGCTGCGACGCTACCAAATCAGCTTCAGTCCGAACTGCACCTGTCGCGAAGTGGTCGATGTGCTGCTGATCGCGCCTGCAGTCCCGGAAACCCCGGAGGGGGTGAATACGATCAGGTTTGGGGTGTTGAAATTCGCTCGATTCAGCAGATTGAAAATTTCCGCGCGGAATTGCAAATTCAGACGCTCGTGAATCGGCGTGTCTTTGATTACGGAGAAGTCCCACGTGGCGAGCCCCGGACCGATTAACGTATCCCTGCCAAGATTGCCATAGAATCCGCTGTTCGCAGGCGGTTGCAGAAACGCGTTCGGGTTGAACCATTGCCCCGGCTTACCCAGAATCACGGGTGCGGTGAAGTCTGGATTCGCAAACGGGCGCACCGGGTTACGCGTGTCTCCATTATTCGAGGGGTTATAGCTGAGTTGCGGCGTGAACGGAAAGCCCGCCTGCAGAGTGAGGATTGTGTTGACCGCCCAGCCTCCGGCTAGAGCATTGCGCCAGCCCTCCAATTGGCTCGCGAACTGCCGTCCGCGACCAAACGGCAACTCGTAAATGCCATGGATCACGCCGATATTCCTGACATCGTAGGTGGCGAGCCCGTAGTCCGCGCGCAGATTATAGGGATTCGACGCCAGTGCGGGGGCATTCCCCGCCGTCGTCGCATTCAAGGAATCTCCGTCGTCCAGCGCTTTCGACCAGGTGTAGACACCGCGCAAGGAAAGGCCGTGGCTGAAACGATGGTTCAAGTCAACTTGCAGGGCGTTGTAATTGCTATTTCCTTCCGCAAACCAGGTCCAGGTGTTGGCCAAAGTGGGATTCGCCTTGGGCGTCTTGGCTGGAATGTAATACGCGCCGGCCGGAACCGGCGCATTCGCCAGCGCCCCGGGAAACGTACTTGGATAAGTCGCCGGGCAGGGAGCAGCCGGACAGATCGTAGGAAATGGCTGATTTCCGTCGATGCCGAGAACTTCGTGATATCCGTGAGATCCCACATAGCCCAAGGTCAACACGGTATTCTGCGAAATCGCCTGCTCCACTCGGAATGACCAGGAAATGAGCGTCGGCATCTTCATGTCTGGCTGCACTCCTCCCGGCACCAGTAGGGCGCCGGTCGGAACTGGAGCGGCGGGGTCGATGGGCAGCTTCGAGACCGGCAAGGCAGCGATGCTGTAGGTGGGGTTGAATGGGGCGTTTTGATCGGTTCGATACCCAAGCGCGTCCTGGAGTTCGTTGTACATTCCGAACCCAACATGCAATACCGTTCCTGAACGGACGGGACTCCACGCAATCCCGATCCGAGGTTGTGGCAGGAACTTCGCGTTGTTGGTGGTGAAGAGCGCGTGCCCGATGTTCGGCTGATTAGAAATGACCCCGTTACTGAACGTGTAATTGGCGGCCCGGTCGTGAGCCTCGTTCCAGCCGGTGGAAAATTCATCGCGCAAGCCGAGCGACACAGTTAACTTCGGCGTCACGCGAATCACATCTTCCGCATAGAACGCACCCAGCAGAGACCGCCAATTCATCTCGGTGGGCGCCGGGTCGTAGAGAAAACTGGAAGTTGTTCCTTGCAGGAAAGTGGTCAGGCTGGTGAACGTTGCCTGACCAAACTGGCTGAGCGCGATCGTCTCATTGGATTGGAAAGGCTGGAGCCAGGCGCCAAAACTCAGTTGATGCCGTCCGCGGGTGAGCGTCAGTCGATCTTCGAACGTGTATAGATTTCTTGCGATCCGAAGGTTGCTCCCGTTGTTGCTGCCCGCCAGGCCGATCTGGGCCTGCGGGTTCGAGGCTGCGCTGCCGCCTACAACGACCGCGCCAACCGGATGTCCCGTCAGAAAGCCGGGGACGCTGGCGGCCGGTGTTCCCGGCGTCGGTTCTCCGGTGAAGAAATAGCCCGCGCGCGAAAAGCCGACCCGGGCGACATTCAGAGTGGCCGCGGAAAAAGTATGCGTCTCTTCCGCGCTCAGGACTTGTTCCCGCAGGCTGACGACGTCGGTGCTGTAAGGATTCAGCGTAGTCGCAGTGACATCGTCGCCATCGTCGATGGTGTACACCGCTGCGAGAGAATCCCGGCCGGAAATTGTTTGGTCCAGCCGAACCGTGCCGAAGTCCTCTCGAATGGTCTGCACAGGACTGCTGAAGACCTGCGCGATCCCGTTAAAGTCAGGCGCTCCGGCCGGCGCTATCGGCCAGAGGTTCAGCAGCGGCTGAACGCTCGGCACGGCCGAGGCACGCGACGCTGCGTCCGGAACGAAGGCCGCCGACGTCTGGTGTAGATTCTGGCGCAATCCTTCATAGTTGCCGAATAGGAAAGTTTTGTTGGTTCGGATCGGCCCGCCGAGCGCCCCGCCAAACTGGTTGCGCTGGAACGGCGGAGCAGACCCTTGGTCGAAGTAATTGGGCGCGTCGAGCGCGTTGTTGCGGAGAAATTCATAGACCGATCCATGCAGCTGATTGGTGCCCGATTGCGTAACGATGATGACCTGACCGCCCGGCCGTTTACCGTATTCCGCGCCGTAGGAGTCGCGCAGCAGGTTGAACTCGCGCACCGCATCGACGCCCAACAACTGCTGGCTGGTTCCGCCCGGTTGCATGTTGTTTTCCGCGGCGCCGGTGAACTCGACTCCGTTGAGTAAGAATAGATTCTGCTGTGGTCGATTTCCGGAGACGGCAAAGTTGTTCCCCGTAGTGGAATTGGAAACTCCGATCCCGCCCGTCTTTTCGCTGGTGAAATTAACCACCCCAGGATTCAGCGTGAGCAGCAGATCGTAGCTCCGTCCATTCAGGGGAAGATCTTTCACTTGACGTTCACCGACAAGGCCCGAAACGTCCTGGGTGGTAACGTTCACCAGGTCGACGTCTCCGGTCACCTTCAGTTGTTCGCTGACGGCTCCCAACCTCAGGCTGAGATCGGCGCTGGCGTCCTGTCCTACCAACAACAGAATGCCGGTCCGGATTCCCTCGGCAAACCCATCCTTTCTAACCTGCACCTCGTACCGGCCCACGGGAAGGGCGAACAATTGATATCGTCCCGAGGAATTTGTAATCGTGCTCCGCGACAGACTTGTATCCAGGTTCTGAGCAGTCACAGCAGCGCCGGACACGGCCGCGCCTGACTGGTCTGTCACTACTCCCGACAAGGTTGCCGAAACCTGCGCCGAACTCGACGGAGCGCCAGCGCTAATCAGGAGCACGGTCAAAAGCGAAAGGCAGGCAAGGCGGACGGCTTGCGGTCGGCCTTCCCGCAACCAACAGGGCCGCCGAACGGAAGCATGATTACGGATGAACTCCAACGCCGCGTTGTGCATTTGCTTGAGTCCTCCAGCAGACTTGAGCCGTCGAAAGTTTTTAAAGTGTATATTCCAATCGGTTGTAATGTCTAATCGTGTACGGTTCTGTACTGTTGCTGCATGACAGCCGGGGACTGTCTTGTTGATTGGCAGTCCTCGCCTGGTCGCGATTGGATTGACGGACGCGGTGCTTAACTGTAGGATTCCGTTTCAAGTGGCCGGGAATCGCAAATCTCGACGCTCGAAGGAAGATGGCGAGTTGCTGAAGCTGCCCCACGCTGCTCTGGAACTTTGCGTCAGCCTCCCGACGATCAAGCAGTGGATTTACAAGAAGAAAATCCGCAGTGTGACGACGGTGGGTGGGCACCACCGTATTCCGCAGAGTGAGGTCGACCGGCTCCTATTCCGCACTCGAGCGAAGACGGCCCCCGAACGAGCCCTCGTCCTGCGGCGCGTCAGTGGACGAAATCAGCTGGTCGGACGCATCGATCGCGTCCGCATCAGCGGCCTCATGGCGGAAGTAAAAATTTCCATCGGTGACCAGCAAATCACGTCGATCATCACGGCAAGCTCAGCGCGAGAAATGAATCTCAAACCCGGTCAGACCGCTGCCGCTCTCATCAAGGCAACCGAGGTCATGATTCTTCGAGTGTGAGATGAAGAGACTGGGTTTGATTCTCGTGTGTCTGTTCGCTCTCGGGTTCAGCAGCGCGCCCCTCCAATGCCAGCAACTGACCGTTCAGACCGATTCTGGGAAACAGGTGGTCTTGAGCCGCGCGGATCTGGAAGCCTTGCCTCATATCAAAGTGACAGCGTCGGAGCATTCGTCTGGCCCCGTAGTGTTTGAAGGAGTGAGCCTGAAGAGCGTCCTGGAAAAGGCTGGCGTGAGTTTTGGCGAAGCCATGAAGGGCCCTCGGCTCGCCAACTGTTTGCTCGTGGAGGCGGCAGACGGCTATCGGGTTGTGATTGCATTGCCCGAATTGGATCCGGCTTTCACCGATAAGCAGACCGCGCTGGTTTTCCTGCGCGACGGGAGGCCGCTCGGGGAGAAAGAAGGGCCATACCGAATCGTGATCCCGGATGACAAGAGAATGGCTCGTTGGGTCCGGCAAGTCACCGCGTTGAAAATTGTGGAAGTGAAGTGAAGCGGGCGCCCGCCTGGCAAATTGCTGAGAGGGCACGGCTCGTATCAGGGTATCGCTTCAGCAATACCGCAGTGCCGGAAAATAACTTCGCCTTCACAGCTTGCTGAAAACTCGCTTTTGGGTGGCGCAGCGCTTTCAGCGCTGCGATAAAGCCTTCACTTTCTGTAAGGGTTTTAGCCCCTGAGGCGGCTCGCCGGTTCGAATGCCGGAACTTCGACCCAACCTCGCGTCCGATGGCTTTCCAGTTCCGCATTAAGGATCTTCAGTTGCCGGAGCCCATCCGCGAACTGCGGATATTCCGGCGCCGCCCCGGACACTGCGATCGAGGCATAGAACCTTCGGAAGACTTGTTTGAACGTATCGTCGTAGCCCTCGCTGTGACCGCCAGGAAGGTCGGCATAAGAACGAGCAGCGGGCCTCAGCAGCGATGGGTCCTTAATGAAGATTTGATTGCCCGCGTCACGATGACCGCACCAAAGCTCGTCGGGTCGCTCCTGGTCCCAGGCCACGGATGACTTTGTGCCGTAGATCTCGATCCTGAGTCCATTTTTTCGCCCTGCCGAAACCTGGCTGGCGGTCATGCTGCCGCGGGTTCGTGTTCCCATACGAAAGATGACTGCGCCAAAATCTTCGGTGTCCACAGGCGTTTCAATGTAGTCTTCCGGCCCGAGTAATTTGTTAGCAAAAGTTTCGACAGAATGTTTCGGCTGCTTGCGCGTTGGATGAAATGTCTGAAGATCGGCGCAGAGCGACTTCACCCTCAGGCCGGTGATGTGCTCAGCCATATCAAACCAGTGCGAGCCGATATCGGCCATGCACCGCGAAGGGCCTCCTGCCTTAGTCTCGACGCGCCAGTTCCAGTCCGTGTCGTATAGAAGCCAGTCCTGCGAATAGGTGCCTTGGACCACCAGAATCTCGCCCAAGTCCCCGGCCTCGCGCATGCTTCGCATCTGCTGCACCATGGGGTAGTAGCGCAAGTTGTGGCAGACGCAATTCCGCAATCCCTTTTGCGCCGCCAAAGAAACGAGTTCTTCCCCCTCTTCCACCGTCGTGGCCAACGGCTTTTCGCAGAGCACGTGCTTGCCCGCATTGAGCGCATCCTTGGCCATTGAAAAATGCTGCGCGTTCGGCGTGCAGATGTGTACCGCGTCAATCGCGGGATCGCGCAGGATCTCGCGATAGTCGGTCGCAATCGTAGGGACGGAAAATCCCGCACCGAGGTGCCGCGCCGTCTCCACTTTTCGGCCCACAATCGCCGCCGCCTCGACGGACTCAACTCGCCGGACCGCCTCCAGATGCACGCGTCCCATGAAGCCCGTGCCGAAGATTGCCGTTCGGATCTGTGTCATTGGTTTCCCTTGGCTCCCGATTCTTCAAATCTCCGCGAATTCATTCGCCCTAAGTCCACCAGGCAGCGCCCGGCTGCTCGCGGATCATGATTCCGTTAAGAAAAGCGGCGGCCTTTGTCAGCCCCTCTTCCGCCGAGAGCAGGCTGTCTTCATGCTCGATCGAGAGCACGTAGTCATACCCAAACATGCGTAATGTCGAAATAAGCTCGCTCCAGAACTCAGTTCCGTGACCGTATCCGCAGGTACGGAATATCCAGGCACGCTCACGCTCTTGCGTGTACGGCTTGGTGTCGAGCACGCCCGTGCGCGGCAGGTTGCTCGCGTAAATCTGCGTGTCTTTGGCGTGGACGTGGAAGATGGCGTCTTGAAGCACGCGAACCGCGGCGATGGGATCGATACTCTGCCAGAAGAGATGGCTGGGATCGTAGTTGCAACCGACATTCGGCCCGGCAATCGAACGCAGCCGCAGCATGGTCTCCGGGTTATATACGACAAAGCCCGGATGCATCTCGACGGCGATTTTCACGCCGTGATCGGCGGCAAACTTCGCGTGCTCGATCCAATAGGGAGCGACAACTTCGTTCCACTGCCAATCCAACACCTTGAGGAAATCGGGCGGCCAAGGACACGTGATCCAATTGGGAGCGGTTGCATTTGGCGAATCTCCGGGACATCCCGAGAAATCCACCATCATCGGGACGCCGAGTTTCTCGGCCAATAGAATCGTCTTGCGGCTGACTTCACGATCGTGCTTCGCGCGATCCTTATCGGGATGGAGCGGATTGCCGTGACAACTCAGCGCGCTGATCATCGTGCCGTGATCGGCCAGGATCTTCTGAAACTCAGCGAGCGCAGTCGGATCTTGGAGCATCGAGAGCTTGCAGTGGGCGTCGCCCACATAGTTTCCGGTGGCCAGTTCAACCGTATTAATACGAAGGGCCGCGAGCTTGTGGAGAACCACAGGTAAGGGCAGTTGCGACAAGAGCGGAGTAAAGACCCCAACGCGCATAATGCTATTCTCTCCCCTGAATTGAAACCGCATCATTCTACCGCAGCCGCATATGGTACCTTTTAGGCTTTGACGCGATACGGGACAGCGGCAACCAGGCCTGTCATGCCAACCCGTCTCGCGAACGAATTTGTCTCGAAGGAGATCACTTGCGCCTTGCTCGAAGAGTTTTACTCCTGTTGCTGTTCTTGCCCGTTCTGATGGCCGCGCAAAATCAGACGGCCGTCGATCCTTCGCTTCCCTCCCCGCCGCACGAAAAGCAGGTGCGCCTTAAACACATTCTGGTCATTGGGCAAACGAAGGGATTTGAGCACGACTCGGTCTCCAGCGGGATGGTTGCCATCTACAACATGGGCCGTGAAAGTGGCTTGTGGGACGCCACTCTGCGAACCGATGTTGAGCTCATTACGAAGAAAGATCTGGCAAGAAACACGAAGAACCTCAACTACTTCGACGCGCTGGTTTTTGTCAGCACGACCGGCGAACTTGACCTCGACGACAGCCAAAAGGCTGACATGATGTCGTTCATCAAGGACGACGGCAAAGGATTTGTCGGCGTTCACGCCGCTCTCGACACCAATTACAAATGGCCGGAATACGGCGAGATGATTGGCGGATGGTTTGACCAGCATCCCTGGTCCACGTTCAATGCGCCGATCATTAACGAAGACCCGACCTTTCCCGCAGTGCGCCACTTTCCGAGAGCGTTTCTGAAGTATGACGAGATCTATCAGCCGAAGGAATGGTCGCGCGAAAAGGTGAACGTCCTCCTCAGTCTCGATCCTTCCAAGCTGAACTACGAGAACAATACCCGCGTCCATCGAACGGACCACGATTTCGCGGTGGCCTGGGACAAAATGTACGGCAAAGGGCGCGTCTTCTATTCCACGCTAGGCCACACCGAAGAAGCATGGAGCGACCCTGACATCCGCAAAATGTACTTTGAAGCCATCAAATGGGTGCTGGGCATGACCGAGGGCAACACGGCAACTCATCCGCGGCCGCAAACCACACCGAACCAGCACTGAGGGCCGCGATGAAATTTCCCCCTGCAACTCGGCATGGACGTACTCTGCTAACACTCTGGCTGGTGAGCCTCGCGTTGGCTACGGCACAAACACCTGCCAACAACAAACAATCTGCAAGCGTGGCAAAACAAACTCTCACCTCCAAAACGTATCCAGTAGAATTGGTTCAGCAAGGAACTGCTTTGTTCCGGAAAGATTGCTCCTTCTGTCATGGCCGTGATGCCGGCGGCGGCGAGAGCGGACCCGATCTGACGCGTTCCAAGTTGGTGACTGCGGACGTCGACGGAGACAAGATCGGTCCTATCGTGCGAAACGGACGTCCCGATAAAGGCATGCCGCCTTTCGATCGTTCCGATCAGCAGATTGCCAGCCTGGTAGCGTTCATCCACACCCAGCAAAACAATGCGCTCGCCAATGGACGCAGAGGGAATGGCGGCCGGAAGGGTGTGGACGCTTCCGATCTGCAAACTGGAAATGTCGAAGCGGGCAAGCGCTACTTCGAAGGTGCGGGCGGATGTGCAACCTGCCATTCGCCGACCGGCGATCTTGCAGGACTCGCGTCGCGCTCCAGCGGCCTTGAACTCGAAGAACAGATGCTCTATCCCCGGCACGCGAAGCAAAAGGTCTCTGTAACCCTTGCCTCGGGTCAAACGATTAGCCGGCACCCTGGCATATGTGGATGAGTTCACCGTCGCCCTCATTGATTCCACCGACGTGTACCGATCGTGGCGGATCCGCGATGTGCAGTACAAAGTGGACCCGGCCTTGAATGCTCACGTGGAGCAGTTCCCAAAATATACGGACGCCGATGTCCACAATCTGATGGCGTATTTGCAGACGCTGCGTTAAGCACGAAAGCTTAGCTTAAGTGACCGCAGTGCGGAGGGCCCGAACCGATATGAACGTTGTGAAGCATGCATTCGTGATTGCAGTCGGCGCAGTGGTGGCGCTCGCATCTCCCGGACTCCTGCTGGCCCAGGGCGCGGATCAGCAAATGCTTCTGCACCCACCGACCGAAAGCTGGCCGGGCTATCACGGCGATTATTCCGGCAGGCGCCACAGCGTGCTGAATCAGATCACGCCTCAGAACGTAAGAAATCTCTCGCTGGCCTGGGCTTTCCAGACCAATCAAGGCGCGGCCATCAAATCCTCTCCGTTACTGGTGGATGGAATTCTGTACTTCACCGTTCCTGACAATATTTGGGCGGTGGATGCGCGCTCCGGCCACCAGATATGGCATTACAACAAGCCGACCAGCGAGGGCGAGCACATCGGGAATCGCGGCGTCGCGATGTACAAGGGCTACTTATTTTTCGCAGCCCCCGACGCACACCTGATCTCGCTCAACGCCAAAGACGGAACGGTGCGCTGGAAAGTTGAGGTCGGAGACGTGGCCAAGGGCTACTGGACCAGCATGGCCCCTCTTGTCGTGGGCAACCATGTACTCGTCGGCGTCTCTGGAGATTTCGATAACCTCACTGGCTATATCCGTTCGATTGATCCGGAGACGGGCGTCACCCAGTGGCAGTGGAATTCCACGCCACCGGTTGGAACTCCAAATCAGACGACCGGTGGCATGGCATGGATGACCGGAACCTACGATCCCGACCTCAATCTTGTCTACTGGGGCACAGGGAATCCGACTCCGGTGCTCAACGGTTCCACGCGGCCTGGCGATAACCTCTACACCTGTAGCATCGTCGCGCTCAATCCCGACACGGGCAAGCTGGTGTGGGCGTTCCAGGCGTCGCCGCATGACACTCACGATTGGGATGCGGTCGAGACTCCTGTGCTGGTCGATGGCGATTTCAATGGCGAGCCGAAGAAGATGCTCATGCAGACTTCGCGCAACGGCTACTTCTTTGTGCTCGATCGGACCAACGGCAAGAGCCTTCTGACCGTTCCGTATGGACCTGTAAATTGGACGCTTGGAATCGATAAGCAAGGCCGTCCGATTCCCAATCCAGCCAAGGAACCGGCTCCCGACGGACGACTGATTGCGCCCGATGAGGGCGGCATGACCAACTACCGTTCTCCCAGCTTCGACACCAAGAATGGGCTGTTCATCGTGGACGCTCATCCCAGCTGGAGTCTTTACTTCGCGAAACCGGCCGACGGCGTTTATGGTTGGGCGGGTGCCGACTATGGAGTTTGGGGCAAGGGAGTCATTGAGGCCATCGACTACCAGACTGGCAAAATCCGTTGGAGCCATGAACTCGGGCCCGAGTCGGGTGCCGGAGTCCTGACCACGGACTCGGGTCTCACCTTCACCGGCGACGGCATGGGCAACTTCCTGGCGCTGGATTCGAGCGACGGCAAAACGCTCTGGCACGCCGGATCCGGTTCGCACATCGTGAGTTCGCCCATCACCTACGAACTCGACGGTTCCCAGTATGTGCTCACCAGCAGCGGGGGCGTTTTGTTCGCATGGGCGCTGCCTCAA
Source organism: uncultured Acidobacteriaceae bacterium (assembly GCA_963844525.1). Taxonomy (GTDB): domain Bacteria; phylum Acidobacteriota; class Terriglobia; order Terriglobales; family Acidobacteriaceae; genus Sulfotelmatobacter. Next base: position 111,033 of record CAWJOM010000006.1, read on the forward strand.
GTGCAATGAAGGGCTGAACGAACGAGTTCGCTAACCCCTCCGACTCAACCCATCTCAGTCGTCATGATGAACAGGGGCTTCATTTCGAAACTCTTGTAGTGAGGCCGCAGGCGATCGATGTTGTACTGCGCTTTCACGTCCACAACTTTCTTGGTCGCAGTCACGGTGTCGATCGGCATGTTGTCGTAGCGGCCATTCCTGAGCACCACCAGCCGTCCGTGAATCTTGCTGAGAAGTAAATCGAGGGCAAGATTGCCATACGCCATCGGCACGATGGAATCAATCGCGTCCGGGTCGCCGCAGCGAACCAGGTAGCCGAGCTTCTGATTGATCGTGTCGATCGTCTTACCGTTGTTGTACTTTGGGGACAGCTCCTTCAGCTTTTCCGACACCAGGTCTCCGATGCCGCCAAGTTTCTTGTGGCCGAAGGCGTCGGTGGTTTCGGCCTCGAAGATCATTTCTCCGCCCTCAAACATCGCTCCCTCGGAAACCAGGACGACCGAATATCGACTCGGATTCTTTTTTCTGTCCGCCACGAGGAGCTCGGTGAGGCGCTCGATATCGAACTTGTGTTCTGGAATCACGCACCGGTTCGCGGCTCCCGCCATAGTAGGCAGCATGGCTGTAAATCCTGCGTATCGCCCGAACACTTCCAGGACCAGAAAACGTTCGTGCGAGCCGGCACTGGTGCGCAAGCTGTTGGTCATGGCAATCGTTCGCGTCACGCATGTACTGAAGCCGATGCAATAGTCGGTGCCCGGAACGTCGTTATCCATGGTCTTTGGAATAGCGACAACCTTTACGCCCTCTTGATAGAGGCGCACGCCGTAGCTGAGCGTGTCATCGCCGCCGATTGGAATGAGGTAGTCGATGCCGAGCCAATCCAGGTTCTTCAGCACTTCCGCGGTCAGATCGTTCTTCTCGGCGCTGTACGTCGATTGCAGGTGAGCCGGAACGCTGGCTTTCTTTACTTTGCTGGGATTCGTCCGCGAAGAGTGCAGAAATGTACCGCCCGTGCGGCCCGTACGGTTGACCAGATCTTCCGACAGCGTCTGGAAGTTCTCGCTGTTGTCGTAATCCTTTTCGCGGACCATGTCGACAAGACCGGCCCATCCACGACGGATGCCGATCACTTCGCAGCCCTCACGCAGCGCGCGGATCGTCACCGCGCGAATCGCGGGATTGAGGCCCGGCACGTCGCCGCCGCCGGTGAGAATTCCAATGACACCCTTCTTCGTTTTCACGGTAATGCCTCGTTTTCCTGACGGGTCAGTTCTACCCAAATTGTGGACTGGCGCCTTCGTTGAGACAACCTTTCAATTCTCCCGGCGCGAGTGGGAATGGTCTGTGACTTGAATCATGCGGGATTGTGACTTTGCCCACTGACCTTTGGCCCCGCATCAAATCAAAAGGCGCCATCCGAGATGGCGCCCTTTTGCCTTCGCGACCGTTAGGTTCTTGAACAGCACTCCTTACTTCACTTCGCCGGATTGCCGTCCGCATCGATCTTATGAACTTCGCCGAGGTTCAGTTCCCGTATGCCGGCCTCGACTTTACTCATGTCTCCTACCACCACCCACACCAGATGGTCGGGCAGGATGTATTTCTTCGCCACCTCGTTGGCGCTTTCCGGCGTCAACGCCAGCGCCTTTTGCGTGAACGTGTTGTAATAATCCTCCGGCAATCCATATTGAATGATGTTGCCGTAGGCGCCGCTGAGTTGCTGCACGGTTTCAAACGTTCCCGGCAGCCCGAGCGTCGTATTGCTCTGTTCGTCCTTGAGTTCTTCCGCGGTGATTGGTTTTGCGCCGGCGATATTCTTGTATTCCTTGACCAACTCAACCATCGATTCCTTGGTCTTGTCGGTTTGCACCGCCGAAATGCTGATATAAGGACGCTGGGCGCGTGCAGCCGGCAACACGGCGCGCACGCCGTAGGACCAGTGCTTGTCCTCGCGCAGGTTCATATTGATCCGCGAGCTGAATTTCCCGCCAAAGATCGCGTTGACCAGTTGCAGCGCGATGGCATCGGGATCATTCTGCGGAGGAGCCAATTGCGCCCCAAAGATAACGCTCTGACCCGATCCCGGGCGGTCGATCAGATAGACCACATCCTTCTCCGGTTCGGCCACTTTCGGAACCGTCCGTTGCGGAACATCGCCCGGCTTCCATGAGGCCAGAAGCTTCTCCAGCTTGGGTTTGATTTCTGCCAGAGTGGTGTCGCCCACGACCAGCAGTGTGGAATTGTTCGGCTTGAACCACGTTTCGTGGAACTTCGCCAGATCCTCGCGCGTCATCTTGCTCACGGCAGCTTCGGTGCCGGTGCCGGTAAAAGGCACGGCATAGGGATGGTCCTTGCCATACAGAAGCGTTGGCACCACGCGCAACGCCATGGGTTGGGGCGTCACCTTCTCGCGCTGGATGGCGGCAAGCCGTTCCTTCTGCAGGCGCTGGAATTCCTGCTGCGGAAATGCAGGATGCAAAATCAGGTCCGCGTAAATATCCAGCGACGGATCCATGGTGCTCTTGAGCGTATTGAGACTGACGATGGAGTAATCCAGATTGGCGCCGGCATTGAAGTTGGCGCTCAAAGCCGCCAGTTCCTCGCCGATTTTCAACGAATCACGCGTGGGCGTGCCCTCCTCCAGCATGCGTTGCGCGAAGCTCGCCGTGCCGGTCGCGCCCGCTGGATCGGCCGAGTACCCGCTATCCACAATCAAAGTGAAATTCACGACCGGAGCGGTATGGCGCTCCGCCAACACCACTTTTAGTCCGTTGCTGAGAGTCGTTTTCTGTAGCGGAGGCAGATTGAGCGACATGGGATCGCCCGCAGGTGGCTCCTTGGAGCGGTCGAGCTTGGCGTCGGTCTTGAAGGTCGTGGGATAGGGATGCACCTCGAGCACATAGTCGCCGTCGCTGAGCCATTCATCCGCGGCCTTTTTTACCGTTGCCGGCGTCGCGGCCTTCACCCATTTCAGGTAGTCCTTGTAGCAGTCGGGATTCCCCTTATAAGTCTGGCAGCGCGCCAGCAAGTCGCTCTTGCCGCCGAAGCCACCGATCCGTTCCACGATTCGCGCGTATGTGCCGAGAATCTGCGTCTTCGCCAATTGCAACTCGGCGGGCGTCGGGCCGTTCTTCAGAAAATTCTGCAGCTCTTCGTTGGCCGCGGCCTCCACCTTGCTGAGGTCTTCTCCAGGGTTCGCGGTGAGCGTGAAATCGAACTGCCCCCCAATTTCGCTGGTATCGTTCGACGCGGTCGCGCTGGTCGCAATCTGATCTTTATAGACCAACCGCTTGTAGAGGCGCGAGGTCTTGCCTTGCCCAAGCACCTCTGCCGCTAAGTCGAGCAAGGCCTCTTCGGGCGATCCAAATTCTGGCACGTTCCAAATCCGATAAAGGCGAGCCTGCGGGACGCGATCCTGCACCGAACCGCGATGCGTGCCGGTGCGTTTCGCAATCCACACCTGCTGTTTCGCAGTCGGCGGGCCAGCGGGAATATCGCCGTAGTACTTTTCAACTTTCTCGCGCGCCACTTCCGGCGTCACGTCGCCGGCGATCACCACCGTCACGTTGTTCGGCCCGTAATAAGTCTTGAACCACTCTTGCACGTCGCTCATCGACGCCGCGTCCAGATCCTTCATCGAGCCAATGACTGTCCACGAATAAGGATGGCCGACCGGGTACGTATTCTCCGTGATGATCTCTTCCGTAACTCCGTAAGGCTGATTTTCGCCCTGGCGTTTTTCGTTCTGTACCACGCCGCGCTGCAGATCGAGTTTCTTCTGGTCGAGCACGCCCAGCAAGTGTCCCAGGCGGTCGCTTTCGGCGAAAAGTACATAGTCCAACATGGATGTCGGCACGTTCTCAAAGTAGTTGGTGCGATCGTTATTCGTGGTGCCGTTCAGGTTGGTGGCGCCCACCTTCTCCATGGCATTGATGTAAGTGTGATTGAAGTTGTCGCTGCCGCTGAACATCAGGTGCTCGAATAAGTGGGCGAAACCTGTCTTGCCGAGCTTCTCGTTCTTGGAACCCACGTGATACCACGTATTGACGGCGACGATGGGTGCCTTGTGGTCCTCGTGTACCAGCACGGTCAGACCGTTGCTCAGCACAAACTTCGTGTACTTGATGTCCGGAATGGGGATATCCACGCTTGGGACCGCAGCCGCCATTTTGTGCGCTGGCGCTGGTGCTGGCGCCGGTTCCTGCGCTACGACAAACATCGGACTGCCGATCAGCAACGCTAGAACTACAAGCAGACTCCAGACGGACAAAGTCAGGTGATTTCTCAAGATTTCCTCCAATAAGTCAGATCAGGGCTGGAAAGTACAGCACAACACTCTACACAAATAGGATGGCAATCGTCACGCATCCACTCGCGATGCGAACGCAGATGTCGATGAACGAAGGAGTTCTTCGCTGGAACCGACTGGCGCGAGTGCTTGACCTCACGCGCCCCCTGTCTTACATTGGCCACACTTCAATTTTGGGAGGGGCCCAGCATGCTAGACGGATTCAAGAAGTTCATCCTGCGTGGAAATGTCGTGGATATGGCCGTCGGCGTTGTCATTGGCGCGGCCTTCGGTGGAGTCGTCTCCGCGCTCACCAAGGCTTTCCTCACCCCCCTGATTGCGTTAATCGTGGGCAAGCCAAATTACTCCAACCTGAATTTCTATATTCGCGGCACCGAGTTCCCCGTTGGCGATTTCATTAATGCCGGAGTCTCCTTCATTCTCATCGCCGCAGCCATCTATTTTTTTGTGGTGTTGCCAGTCAATGCGTTGCTGGCCAGAATGCACCGTAACGAGAAGGCGCCCGAGCCGACCACGAAGAAGTGCCCCGAGTGCCTTAGCGAGATTCCGATCGAAGCGCGGCGGTGTGCGCACTGCACTCAGCCTGTACTGGGCCGGGCCGCCTAAAAGCGATTCAGCAGCATCCTGGCTCGCAACCAGGGTGGGGTGCATCCGTTAAGATTGAAGAATGGACTTGCGCCGGATGTTTTTGAGTTTGTCCCTCGTGGTCATGGCCGCGTGGTCGTTCTCGACAAACGCACTGGCGCAAGGGTCCCCGCCCGCTTCGTCTTCTGCTTCGTCTTCTGCAAGCGCCAAACACATCACCAAGCCTGCAGCGTCCGAGTCCGGTATCGACGCTGGAACGGTTACGAACGGCGTTTATAGCAATAAGACCTTCGCATTTTCGTGCAGGATTCCGCCTGGTTGGGTTTTGCGCACCGACGAGATGAACGAGCGCGAAGAGAAAAAGGAAGAGGAAAAGAAAGCGGAGGATCAGAAAGCGGAAGATCAGAAGGGGACGGCGCCGGCTCAGCCTCCAGCTTCGAGTGCCGGCGCAAAGGTGCTACTGGCCGCGTTCTCACGTCCTCCGGAGGCTCACGGCGAAGACATCAACGCTTCGATCGTGATTGCCGCCGAGAGTGCAGCCTCGTATCCGGGACTAAAAGATGCGGCCCAATATTTCTTCCCGCTCAACGAAGTAGCGAAGGCCCAGGGCTTTACCGCGGACGAAGATCCCTACGACGCAGCGGTCGGCGGCAAAACGCTGGTCCGCGGAGACTTTCACAAGAACGTCGGCACCCGCGTCATGCACCAGTCCACGCTTGCGATGCTCTCCCACGGCTATGCCGTCTCCATCACGATCATCGGCGGGACCGACGACGAAGTGGAAGACCTGGTGGACGGCCTGATCTTTACCGCGGGCAAGAACTAGGGTGAGGCCGTAGATCAGCGGCGCGCCAGCGCCCCGTAAAGCTCGAAAGGAAATCGTTCGGCGCGTCACAGTCTGCTGAAGCAGTTCAGCGCCTCAGTGGCTAAAGCCCCTACAAGAAGAGGAAGGCTCCATCGTAGCGCTTAAAGCGCTGCGCCACCCAAAAAGCGAGTCTTTCAGCCACTGTTCAGCCGCCGACAATCGCCGCCACCGCTGCCGTTTTGATCTCAATCGACATCTGCGGCGGATGCAGCAACGTGTTGTGAATCAGGCAATGATGCACCGCCCGTTCCACACCCACGCGATGTTGTTCGGTCAACTCGAGGGGCGTCTCGACTTCAATGTGAAAGTTGTCCACCCGCGCCGGATCTTTCGCCTTCTCGGCGGTGACCCGCACCCGAGTGCCCTCGGTCGCGAGCTTGTACTTGCGCAGATACTGCGCCGCATAGAATCCGGCACACGACCCCAGAGACGCCAGCAGCAACTCCGGCGGCGTCATGCCCTCGTCGAACCCGCCGTTCTCCAACGGCTGGTCGCACGAAATCGTATGCTGCCGCGCGTGGATTTCAAACTGAACCGATCCCAGATGATCGACTGTGACTTCCATAAGTTCCTCCAGAAAAAATGCGATGACAAATGCGATTACGTCCTGCCCTGCGCTAAAGCTGCATCCAGATACGTCCTCATCAGATCCCGCGCGCGGTGCAATCGCGACTTCATGGCCGGCCGCGAAAGGCCCAGAGTCTTCGCGACTTCGTCTCCAGGGCGGTCTTCAATGTCGCGCAGCTGGTACACGGCGCGGTAAAGTTCCGGCAGCGCAGCGATCGCACTGTCGAGCAAGTGCTTCATCTGGCGCCGCGCCAACTGTGCCTCCGGAGTAAGTTCTCCTCCGGCAATTTCCCGGCCTTCTTCTTCCAGAGTCGAAAGTTGCAGCAGCGGCAACAGTGCCTCGCGCTCTTTCAACTGCCAGCACACGCGCCTAGCAATTTGAGCGAGCCAGGCCTGGAAGGCCTCCGAATCCCGCAACTGGTCGAGATGCCGGTAGGCCTTGAGCAGAGCCTCCACCAGCACATCTTCCGCATCCTCTCGGTTCCCGCACACGCGTACCATCTGCCGATAGACAGAATTCTGGTGCTGCCGGGTCAGGGCAGCGAAATCAGGCGAATTCAGCCCCGGCGACTCCGGGCTCTCGCGGTCTGCATCCATCCCATCAATTCTGTCACGCGCCATACGGCGTGGCTGTGTCTGCGCTCACTTGCCATTCGAAGGATCAGTTGCGGCCGGAATTCCGCAGTGGCTTTGCCCATTCCAGGGCATTTTCGCGAGAATTTCCCCCATGGGGCAGATATCGGTGAGCCCGGCGAAGGTCAACCCTAGCCCAACAAACGCCGATAGGAAGAGCCAATTCACGTCGACCGTGAATGCAAGAACCGCGCCCACAAGCACCAGCAACCCTGCGCCCAGCCGCACTTGGCGCTCCAGGGACCATCGGTTCTTCACGCTGGTGACTACCGGAAGGCCTGCTTGAATCCACGCGCTTGTGCCGCCTTCCAGAACGGAGATCTGGCGCTGGCAGGGCTCCAACAGCGTGGCAGTCATGCGCGCCCGCTTGCCGGTTTGGCAGATCAGGATGATGGGAACTCCAGGCCGGAGGTCATCCAGACGCGCTTCAATCTGGTCCATGGGAATATTGACCGCGCTGGGAATGTGCCCGGAGGCGAATTCTGATCCGGAGCGCACGTCGACGAGTTGCACGGGTGCTGGAAGTTGATGCAATTCTGTGACATGAATGGTCGGGCTCAAATTCCCTCCTACTTATGGGAAGAGCGCCAGCGGAAGAAAAAGGATTCAAGCTTTGGGATTGGTGTCGGTCCGGGTCGGAGCCTGTCCTGAACGACGTCGAAGAATCCCGGACAGGCCGAGCGAAGCTCGGCTGGCCCGCTTGGCCAGCGGCGAGCGGAAGCTACTCCAGTGGCTCCGGGTGCAAACTCAAATCCTTTTCGCCGGCTGCCTTTTTCTCTGCGTATTTCTTCATCCAGGCTTCCCAACTCTTGCCTGCCGCGGTGTCGCGACCGGAAAATGCGAGTGCCCCAATCTCTGCGTAGGAAATCGAAATCTTCTCGCCGGAGTTCTTCGGATACAACCGCACCACCGACTCTGTGAGTGAAGGGCCAGTCCGCCGGTCGAACAAATATCCTTCGATCTTCGACCCGTCTTTGCGCGTGATGGTCACGTCGCCGCGGTAATCGAAAGCTTTCTCCAAAGCCGCGCGAAGTTCTTCTTCACTCGCCAGCTCTGGAATCCAGCCTTCGAGCCGTTCATGCGCCGTCCCAGGCGCAACTTCCAGGGCGTCCGGATTCACCACATTGGCATGCGGAGGAATGGCTTCCGCCGACGCGTGATCGATATGCCCGCCTTCTTTTCCGGTCATAACTGTTCCCGTGGAACCGAAAACCTGAACCACCAAGGACGCTAAGGTACACGAAGGAAACCAAAGACCTTCGTGATCCTTCGTGTCCTTGGTGGTTCAGGCCTTCTCTTCTGCGAGCCGCGAGAGGTGAGGATTTTTTACCTACGCTCGCGTCTCCTGCAACGACTCCGTCTCCGCGGTCGGTGTGGCGATCTGTACCAGAGGATGCACCGCCGGCTGCGGCTCATCAAGCATTCGCAGGGCCTCGTCATCGCGGTATCCCGGGAACAGCGTCCCCTTCACCGTCGCCAGAAATCCTTCGAGCGAGCTGAAAGTCGCGTTCACCGCCGACGCTTCATACCCGCTATGTACCATGCAATTCGCGCACGCCGGATTCCCCGACTCCGTTCCGTAATTGCTCCACTCGGTCGTAGCGAGCAGCTCGGCGAAAGTTTCCGCGTACCCGTCCTGCAAGAGGTAACACGGTTTCTGCCACCCGAAGATGTTGTACGTCGGCATGCCCCAAGGTGTGCAGGGATACGTCCGCTTCCCCATTAGAAACTCCAGGAACAGCGGCGACAGATTGAACTGCCAATTCTTCTTCCGGTTCGACAGGATTGCTCGGAACATCCGCCGTGTCTTGGCCCGCCCCAGGAAGTGCTTCTGGTCCGGCGCCTTGTCATACGAGTATCCGGGCGAGAGCATCATGCCCTCCACGCCCAGCTCCATCATCTCGTCAAAGAACGCGCGCACCGACTTCGGATTCGCGCCGTCAAACAGAGTTGTATTCGTCGTGACGCGGAAGCCGCGCTTCAGGGCCTCGCGAACCGCATCGACCGCAATGTCATACCCGCCCTCGCGGCACACGGCCAGATCATGCTCTTCCTTCTGTCCGTCCAAGTGCACGCTAAAAGTCAAATACTTGCTCGGTTTGAACAGGTCGATCTTCTCTTTCAAGAGCAGGGCGTTGGTGCACAGATAGATGTACTTCTTCCGCGCCACCAGCCCCTCAATGATCTCCCCGATCTGCGGATGCATGAGCGGCTCTCCGCCCGGGATCGACACCATGGGCGCGCCGCACTCCTCGACCGCCCGGAAGCACTCCTCAGGCGTCAGGTCCTTCTTCAGAATGTGCGCCGGATACTGTATCTTCCCGCATCCCGCGCAAGCCAGGTTGCAGCGGAACAGCGGCTCCAGCATGAGCACCAGCGGATATTGCTTTCGACCGGCGAGCTTCTGCCGCAGCACATAGCTCGCGACGGTCCACATCTGGGACACAGGTACTGGCATGTAAGAAGGATAACCCCTTTGTCCTTGTATTTTAGCAGGATTGGCCGCTCTGCGGCTGCTCGAAGGACCACCCGTGGTACCTGTGGATCACGCCGCGCCCGGGTAAGACTTCCTTCCCGCACAGCAATAAGGGAGTCCGCCTGCCAACGCCGTTCAAACTCGTTGGTGGAATCACTTCCGGTTCGCCGACAACCCGCGAAGGTGAGTGAGAACGATCCGGTCCGAGGGCCCGAGAGCTGTATTTTGAGTGTCCGAATCTGGATAGCGGTGGCCTGAAACGGACAGTAGGGACTAACTTATTGCACATTAAGTCGTTTACAATGTGGCGCTTAATATTGGCAAGTGTGATGCTGATACTCCGGAGAGGGTAAGAACATGTTCTTCGTGCGCGATCTGAGAGTTGCAGCTCACTCGTTACTTCGGACTCCAGGGCTAGCGCTGGCGGTGGTTCTGACACTGGCGCTCGGCATCGGCGCCAATGCTGCCATCTTCACGCTGGTGCGCGGAGTACTGCTCAAGCCTCTGGTGAACCGCGGCGAGGACCGGCTGATCTATATCCGGCAGAGCTCTCCCGGCATCGGCGAAGAAAACGCTGCGTTTTCCGTCCCCGAGTTACAGGATTTGCGGGCGAGCGTGAAAACCGTCAGCGCGTTTGGCGACTTCTCGGCCATGAACTTCACCATGATCGGCCTGGGTGAGCCTCGTTCCATTCGAGGTGGTGTTGTCGGCGGCACGTATTTTGACGTGATGGGCCTTCGTCCGGTGCTCGGTCGCCTCATCGGACCTCAAGACGACGGTCCCCAGGCTGCCGGCGTCGTTGTTCTCACCTACCGTTTCTGGACGACCGCTCTTCACAAGGACCCTTCGGTCCTCGGGAAAACCGTTCGCCTCGGCAGTCTCGGTGATCGCTCTGCGACCGTCATTGGCGTCCTTGAGCCTTGCGTGCCATATCCGCAAGATACCGAAATTATTTCCAACGTCGTCACCAGCCCGCATCATCTTTCGGCAACCATGGTTACGGGCCGCATCCATCGCATGACGGAGCTTTTTGGCCGTCTCGCTCCCGGAGCTACTCTCGATCAGGCTCGGGCTGAGTTGCGCGCCGCCCACTCCGCGATGAAGAAGGACCATCCCGAGTCTTATGCGCAGGAAGCCGACTTTCAGATCGGGGTGAAGTTGCTTCGTGACCAGATCACGTCGGGCGCCCGGACCGTGCTATTGGTGCTGCTGGTAGCGGCAGGGCTGGTCTTCATCATCGCGTGTTCCAATGTTGCCAATCTGGTTCTGGCACGGACGGTTCGCCGCGAAGGGGAACTGGCGGTCCGGGTGGCGTTGGGCGCAAGCAAAGGCGCGTTGCGCCGCATGCTCCTGGCTGAAAGTCTTCTGCTCTGCGGAGCCGGGGCCGCACTCGGTGTACTGAGCGCGCAGCCAATGGTGGCAGTCCTGGCCCGCTACGCCTCGCGCTTCTCGATCCGTGCGCTTGATTTCAGAGTCGATTCGAGTTTGCTTTGGGTGGGAGCAGCGTTGGCTATTATCGCTGCGGTGATTCTCGCATTTGTCCCGCGCCTGCCCTCTGCCGGTATCTCTTCCGGCTCCCCGAGTGGACTGAACTTATCCAACGGGAGCGTGCGCATCACCGGCAGCACGAGCCGACGCCAGCGGATTTTCGCGGTAACACAAATCGCTGCGTCGTTCGTGTTGCTGGCCGGGGCAAGTACATTGATCACTACGCTGATCGCACTGCAAAGAGCGCAGACAGGGCTGGACACGCAGCACGTACTGGCGATTGATGTTCCCGCCATGTCATATGGGAAGACACCGCAACAGGTTCTCGATTTCTACAAGGAAGCGATTCGTCGCATTGATGCCCTACCCGGGGTAACTGAGACCGCATTCGGCGACGTCGTTCCCTGGCGCGATGGCAGCGGCCCGACCGGTCCCGGTTTTCAATTCTCCGCTGACGGACACGTCCATGCGGCCGGCGTAGAGGATCCCAGGGCGCAATCGCGTTCCATCTCTCCTGGATTCTTTGCGGCGCTTGGCGTTCCCATCATTGCCGGCCGCGATTTCAATGCGCTCGATTATCAAAAAAGTGACCAGGATAATAATCAGGAGCGCGTCGTTATCATCAGCGAGACTCTCGCGCGGCGCATGTTCCCCAACCAGGATGCGATCAATCGGCATGTCTATTGGACGGATCCCGTGTTGCAATTCTTCCCCGGGACCGATCTCGAAAAGGCGCGCCTGCTCGCGCCGCACCGCATCATCGGCGTCACCGCCGATATTGACGACGATCACGTCATTCCTGAACCCACATCCACGATTTACAGCTCTTTTGACGAAGGCGCAATGTTTGGCGGTCGCCTCTTCATTCACACGGCGGCAAATCCTTATGCGCTGGTCCCATCGGTCACGCGCATTATTCGCGACATGTCCGCCGATCAGCCGGTGGAGCGCGCCGCCACTCTGGAAGACATTCGGGCAGAAGTGCTCACGCCGGACCGCTTGAACTCGCTGGTGTTCGGCGTATTCGCGGCGGTCGCGCTGGCGATCGCAGTAGTGGGCGTCGCGGGCGTGCTGGCGTTTTCGGTGAGCGCACGGACGCGTGAATTCGGCATCCGTCTGGCCCTCGGATCGGAGCCGCGGCAACTTCTCAAAGGCGTGATCGCGGAGGGCACCGTGATGGCTGCGGCGGGAGTTCTGGCAGGCGCGGCATTCGGGATTGTGCTGGCGCGTTTGGCGGGTAGATATGTCCTGGACGTCAAAATGCCGGGCGCATTGCCGGTGTTTGTGTCGGCGTTCGTGCTGATAGCGGTCGCGGTGGTCGCGTCGGCGGTACCCGCGGCTCGCGCCGCGCGCGTTAATGTGATGGAAGCGCTGCGCTCCGAGTGACCGTTGTCGCCGGATGGGTTGATTCCTATCGCAACCGAGTCTTGCCTTCAGTGGGCGGAGGAGGCCCAGGCCTTGGTACCATCCGCTGTTGGAGCGAATGCATGGGGCTGGAGCCCTCAAAACTCTCTGCAACCCGGCCGTTCCACCCCTCCTCTAAGGGACATGCTCCTCCGCTCCAGCCCCCGCCCGAAAGAAATCTTGTCCACTGCCCGGAAACCCGATACCCTTAATGTCGGTCGTAAGTATGTTTAGCCCTCACCCCAACTTGGCCGACGAAGTAAACCGCAGCATCATCCAGTCGGAAATCGAGGGCGGGGTTTTTCTCGACGACCTTCCGCCCTCCACGGTTCTTCAGATTCAGACTCTGCACCACTGTTACACCGCCGTTTTGTTGGGAGGGAGCGAAGCTTTGCTTTCTGGCCATCCTGAGTTCTGTCCTGAGCCCGTGCAGGTCGCCATCTCCGGCTCGACCTGGGGAGGCTCAATGCTGAAGCTGCAGTACGTGGGTCGCGGCATGCATCTGGAGTTTCGTCATCCGCAATATGCCACGCCCATCATCACGTCCCCAATCCAGGAAATTCGCGACAAGGTCCAATTCCCTGTCCTGGAACTCGACTCGCGCCCCCACGGCGCCCACTCCTAAGTCGGTGCGCTGTGCCCCATGGCTAGACGTTTTCATCCCGTTGGCGAAATCTACTTCGCTTTTTCGCTCGTGTCCTCGCAAGGCACATCCTTGATTTGTGATCGCGAAGCTTCGTCTCCGGGATCGACAATCAGCCGAATCGATACGAGGGCCTTTGGGCAATCGGTCGCAAGCTGCACATTCGCCCGGGTAAACCCTTCCGGCAACAGTTCCCGATTCGCAGAAATGTACTGATCCAGATAACTCGAGTCGTACACCGAACCCGGCGCCAGCTTCCATTGCACCTGCAGTCTGGAAGTCATCTCCTTCTTGCCGGCGAACTCAACTTTATCCAGCCGGTACTGCGGTCCTTCCTGGATCGAAAGGGTCAGCTTCATGATCCCGTTGGAGCCGGGTTGTGTCTCGGGGACGGCGATGAAGTCCAGATACCCAGTCGTGCCATAAAGCTGGCGGAGACTCTCGAGCCCGGCGGCGACCTTGCTCCGCGCAAACACCGCACCGGTCTTCAGCGGAAACTGCTGCCGCAGTTTCTCAGCGTTGAAGGCGCGATAACCCGCGAATGCGATTTCCCCGATCTTGAATTGCGATCCTTCCACAACCTCCGCCTCCACGGTCACAGGCTTGGGACTCGCCAGCGGATCGCCCGGCTTGAGCTTGACGCTCTTCACTTCCGCCTGGAAATATCCTCGATCCTGAAAGAGCGCGCGAACGCGTTCCCCCATCTCGTCGGAATCGTCATTGAAGCAGTTTCCGGACAACTCGCCCGCCATGCGCGCCAACTCGGTCGCGCTCAGCGTTTGCGTTCCCGTGATGGTGAACTCCGTTACCAGGATTCCGCCTTTCTTGTCGTCGCGGTGATCTTTTCCGCACTGTGCGCGCGCCATCATACCCATGCACGCCAGCCCCAAAAGCACGCGAATCCATCGGCTCGGCATCGCAGTTCTCCTCAACCTGAATTTCCCTGGGGATTCCATCTTCCAGATTCCGCGTTCGCCCAGCAGGTTGCCCACCAGGCTGCGGCCAAGCCGCCTGATTCTTAAGTTCCTCTGTGTCATCCGTGTCCTCTGCGGTGGCGGGTTTTCGATCTCCCGCCCATTGACTTGCCTCTCAGCACCCACTACCATTCCGGCCAGCGGCCTTATACGGCTCGAATCATGCCCCTGAAGATCGATACCCGCGAAGTTGCTCACGTCATCATCCTCGACATCACCGGCCGCATCGTGCTCGGCGATGAGATCGGCGATCTCCGCGACGCCGTCCGCGCCCTTGTCGCCGAAGGCAAGAAGAAGATCATTCTCAACCTCGCCGGCGTGGACTACATCGACAGCTCCGGCGTTGGAGAGCTTGTCGGCAGTTTCACCACGGTCCGCAACGCCGGGGGCGAACTCAAACTCCTCAACCTCACGCAAAAAGTTCACGACGTTCTCCACGTCACCAAGCTCTACACGGTCTTCGACATCAAAGACGACGAATTCACCGCCGTCCGCTCGTTCGACTATTTCTTCGCGAAGTAAATTTCTACAGACGCGGGCACGATTCACAGCCGACAGCGTTGGCTTGACATCCTTGGCTTGATATCAAGGGTCAATATTGCCGCGCCCAAAGCTCTGGCCCAGTGTTCTACGCAGACTGCTTAGCGGCAGGCCTCCCCTCCGCATCTGTCAACATCGCAAACGAGGGATGGGACGTTCAGGGGGAGAGTCAATGTGTGACAGCACGCTCTTCCGGGCCGGTGCTGAGGGATGGAAGCACGAGGTCCCTTCGGCTTCGCTCAGGGCTGGTCTTCGACTTCGTGGCAACTGCGCTCCGCTTGCCGCCACGTTGCTCAGAATCACAGGCCTTTTGCCAACTATCTGAAGGGAAAGGCAGAGCGCCGCTCTGGGCTCGAGCGGTTCCTGAAGGGCGAAGCAGCAAGTCGAGCGGAGGGCGGGAGGGCCGAAGGAGCCGGACCCAAAGGTGAGAGCCGCATTCTGCGAGCCGAATTTCTGAGGCCGACAAACGGGCGCAGTAGCTGCGAATGATACGCGAGAACTCGTCTCCATCGCTGACGCGATCAAAGACAACTTCACTTTCGCCTCGGTGTACTGACAGGGCCTGGAGTTTCTCGCGTACAAAACTGGGCGCGGCCATGCAGACCTCGGTGTGGCATCCCACCATTTGTTCGATGGCGTATAGGACGCTGTAATCAATGCCCTCGCCAAACGCGATATGAAGGGTTGCCGTGGATTCGACGTAATCCACGGGAAGCATGACGAAGTCCTCGAGCAGCGTCACCGGAATTTGCGGCGACCGGCGCGTTGCGTCGCTGGTATTCAAGGAGTTGGGACGCAGAACCGGGCACGACCACTGGCGAGCCAATGCCGCCGTCAGCTGTTGTTCGCTGACAAAACCGAGAGCCATAAGCCACTCTCCGATTTTTCCGTGGCCGGCCGCGCGCTGGGTCGCGAGTGCCGTGCGAAGCTGCTCCACGGTGAGTTGCTGGCGCGAAAGCAAGAGCAATCCCAGCGGGATACGGTGAGGAGCCGCAGCCCGCGGCAAGGGGGAGCGAACGCGGCGCAAGGCGTCGGTGAGTGCACGTTCCAGACAGTCTTCACGGCAGTATCTCAAGCCCTGCATCACGACTCCGCGAGGCCTGCCGCGAAAGCGGGCCCAAAGAGTCTGCGTGTGCGGGCAATCGGCGTTTCCGCAGAGGGGCGCGACCTTCAGCCAGAATTCGTGCCATGCCAGACTCCAGGCGTCGAGATGGAGAGATGTAGTTCCCATAAGATCTAGACTCCCGAAGACCCTACTTCGGTGACTCGTACGCCGTAATTCCCGTCCATGACGACGACTTCTCCCCGCGCTACGAGGCGGCCGTCCAGCAGGACGTCAACCGGCTCTTCGACCTGACGATCGAGATCGACGACCGCGCCGGGAATGAGATCGAGAACCTCGCGCAGAAGCAATCGCCGGCTGCCGAAGCGCAGGGTCACGGCCATCTCGACGTCCATCAGCAAGTCGAGCTTGATCTTGCTTGTTTCCGGCGCAGGTAGAGGTGAGTCAGGGATGCCGGCCGCCGGCTGGACCGCCTCAGGTTTTTCAGCGCGCAGAGCCGCCACCAGCGCGGCGCTGAGGTGCGCTTCGAGAAGAGCCGCAGCCGCCAGATCGTTGCCGGCTCGAAGCCATGTAGTGGACGAAGCTGGCCAGGAAGAAGCGCCAGCGGAGGTGGTAAGGCTAAGTTGCACTTCGCCCCACTTCGCCTTGAGAGCACTGGCGACCAGACCCCCGACCTGGCGTAGCAGTTCGACCGCCGCTTCGCGGTGGTCCGAAGTGACTTCGACCGCGGAATTGTCCGGTTCGCTCATGAAGATCTGGGCCAGGCGAAGGACGGAAGGGGCCGGGAGCCGCAGGCTCATCTCGCCGCGCAGACCTCCAGAACAGACGCAGACCATCCAAAGATCGCCATCGCCGGGTGGCACAAGTTCCGCGGGAGCTTCGGAAAGGGCGATACAGGGAAAGGGAGATCCGGCGATTTGCTTCAGAACTTCCGCCAGGCTCTCGACCCAAGCTTGAATATATGGAACGGGCTGGGGCTGAAGGGCGGGTGTCGCGGCTTCCGTCATTGTGATTTCTCCTTGGATTCGGATGGGGCCTCGGCGATCTCCACGGGCGCGAGCACCCGGGCTGCGCGGGTATTACCGCAGCGGGCCGGGAGGGCGCGAAACATCTCCTGCCCGGCGATCAGCAGGGACGCCGGATCGGATGCGCTGCGGGCGAAGTGGAGCACATTCCCGGGGACAAGTTGGGCGAGAGCGCTCACCGGAACTCTCACGTCTTTCGCGCCAAGTTCGGCCTGAAACGGGCAATCCAGCAGCCGGCGCATCAGCCGTTCTCGCGAGTCGGTGGCCCTCCGCGGACGGCGATGGCTCCAGTCGGCAGAAATCTTGCGCAGCAGGGCATTCGACACGACCGCGGGCACAGCGATGTTCAATCCGGCCTGCATATGCTCCACCCATTTGTGGCATTCGGGATCCATGTCCGACTCGGCCAGCAATCCGGCGAACAATTCCAGACTGCCCAGCGGGTTTCGAATTTCGTGTGCCAGGACGGTGGACATCTCTGCCAAGGCTTCCTCGCGGCGAAGCTTCGCCTGTGTTTCCTCGAGACGCTTGCGCTCGCTCACATCGCGCAAGATGTAGACGGAGGCGTTGATGCCGCTCTCGACGATCGAGGCATGCCGCGCGGCCAGCCAGCGCTTTTCGCCAGTGCATTGAATATTGAGTTCTTGTTCACCCGTTCCATTGCGCGCACCGGCAAGAAGCCGGCTCAGAGGGCCAGGCAAGGTTGATGCCAACCCCGCGGCCGCGCCGCCGTCCTGAACCAGCCCGAGCAGGCGGCACGCCTCCGGATTGGCCCGGGTGATCTGCCCATCGCAAGAAATCACCAATACTCCGCAGGGCAAGCCTTCCAAAATCCGGTCCAGGTGCGCCCTGACGCTGCGGTTTTCTTCCAGGCTGTGGGCCAGGTCGCGGTTGCTTTCCTCCAGTTCCTGGCGCAGTCTGCCGACCTCCGACCGCAACGTCGCGTACGACTTCTCAAGTGACCCGGCAGCTTCAGAAAAAGTATGAAACGCGCGTAAAAGGAACTGCTCATCCTCGGTATTCGGATTGCCGATAGTCAGTTTTGGCGCCCCTGAGGAAGGAACGACCGGACCCTGATCGGACCATGTCGGCATAGGCAAAGACGTCATACTTGCAGGCAAAGTTTGCACGGTGGATGCCATTTGCCCATCCGTCTGGCTAAGATGTCTCTCACGATTCCATTACCCGGGCGTCGCTTCCTAGGTTATGGGGATACGAAAAGTAGAGATGCTCCGCTTCGATCGTGTCGCCTTGTTCCGCGAGAATGGATGCCCGCTCCATCACATGCTGCAGTTCCCGAACGTTGCCATTCCAGGGATGGGCTTCGAGGATACGGATTGCGTCTCCACTGAAGTGGGGGCATGGCATTTCAAGAGCAGCCGACATGCATTCGAGAAAGTGTTCCGCGAGCGGCAGGATATCGGCGCGGCGCTCCGCTAGCGTGGGCAGTTCGATGGGAAATGCGGAGAGCCGGTAGAACAAGTCCTGGCGAAACTCCCCGCGAAGGGCGCGGCCCGCCAGGTCCACATTACTGGCGGCCAGCACCCGCACATCGACTCGTGTGACTTCGCTTGTGCCGAGCCGTTGAACTTCTTTCTGCTCCAGAAAGCGCAGAAGCTTGGCTTGCATTCCCAGCGGGAGTTCGCTGATCTCGTCGAGAAAGAGCGTTCCTCCATGGGCCGCCGGAATTCTGCCGAGTTGGGATTGCACCGCTCCCGTAAACGCTCCGCGCGTGTAACCAAATAGCTCCGACTCCAATAAAGTTTCAGGGATCGCGGCGCAATTTACCACAACCAGTGGCTTTGCCGAGCGCGGACTGAGCGCGTGCAGGGCTCGCGCTACCAATTCCTTGCCCGTACCGGTTGGCCCGGCGATGAGGACGGTCGTCGTCCGCGCAGCCACCAGGCGCACCATACGGTAAACACGCTGCATCGCTTCACTGGTTCCGATCATCCCGGGCAAGCGTTCCTCGGTTACGCGTTGGCGAATCTCAGGTGCAGCGCAGTTCAGACTTATGCGCGATGCCGATTCATGCTTCGGCGGCGAGCCTTGGCGTTCGTCTCCTTGCCCCCCGCCGCCTCCACTGTCGGAATCGAGCATGATGACTTGCGTTCCCGGAAATCGTTGCTGAATGATCGCGATCAGCTCATCCGCGTCGAGATCCGGGAGGCGGCGGTCGAGAAATAGAACCTGCCACTCTCCCTTCTCCAACTTGGCCAGCGCATCGGCGCCCCCGAGAGCTTGCTGCACGGGTCGGCACCGGCCATGCAGGCGGTGAACCATCTGCTCGCGCAGAGCACTGTCAGGGCTGGCGATCAACGCTCCACCTAAATGTGTGAAGACGGGTATGGCGGGTATGGCGCTCATTTTTCAAATCTCCGAGTCTGCACTGTGAACGTGCGTTAACGAGGAAGCTAAAGGTAGTCGAATCGAGCAGGTTTGCATGGCCTCCGTCGTGGTGGCGGCCCATTGCGCCCCGGCCCGCTTCCATCCGGCCTCGGCAATCAACAGTCCCAGTTCCTGCCGTGACAAGGGGGACTGTGCCGGCAGAGGGCCCCGGTTCCAGGAGACCAGGAGGCAAGCGTGTTCTTGTGCAGCCGTCGTGGCGATTCGCAAAGAGGTTCCTTCTTGAGCCAGGCTTAGAGCAGATTCCAGAAGACGAAAGACAATGGACTCCAGATGCTTACGATCATTGCGCACCGTAAGAGGAGCAGGAACGGCAAGGCACATACGCACGTTCTTTGTCTCAGCGACAGGCCTCAGGTCGTCGATCGTGTCATGCAGAAGAGCGTCGAGGCGGATGAGTTCGGGGTTCTCCCATCGGCACTGCTGAGCGTCCGTCAGCTCGCGGATGGCTTCCACAAGAACCCGCATGCGAGCGGTAAGTTCCAGCCCTTCGCGCAGCGTGCGAAGGTAATATTCGGATGGGCGCGGGCCAGCCACTGCCAACTCCAGCGAACACTGCAGCCCAGTCAGGGGTTGATTTAGCGCGTGCAGCAGTTGCGCGAGAGGAGAACGTTCAGTTGTGGTTCTCGCGTCGCCCCGGTCGGTCGCGAATTGCGGTCCGGCGCTCATATGCGAGCCTCGCTAGCCAGCACTTCAGCCGGAGCGTTCAACTCATACCCGACGCCGCGCACGGTGTGAATCAGCTTGGGGTTATGGCCGTCGTCGATCTTGCGCCGCAAGTAATTGATATAGACGTCAACGACGTTGGTGGTCGTATCGAACGTTAGATTCCACACATGCTCAATAATCATGGAACGACTGACCTGGCGCCCGGCATTGAGCATCAGATACTCAAGAAGGGAAAACTCCTTCCCCGTAAGCTCGATCCTTCGTCCCGAGCGCTCGACAAGTCTTTGCACGCGGTCGAGCCGGAGATCCGCTGCTACCAGCACTGACTCAGAGGGCACGTGGCTGCGCCGCACGAGCGCTCGAATTCGCGCGGAGAGCTCGCTGAAAGAAAATGGCTTGGCCAGGAAATCATCCGCGCCTGTATCGAGACATTGAACCCGGTCTTCCACTTTGGTTCGCTGGGTCAGAACGAGCACGGGCAGGCTTGGCTTTTTTGACCGCAGGTAACGCAGGACGGTGATTCCATCCAGCTTTGGCAGATTCAGATCAAGGATCACGACGTCGTAATCAAGCTCGATGGCCGCGGTCCGTGCCTGTTCTCCATCAGAGAACACATCCACAGCATAATGTTCGCCTTCGAGACCCTGCCGAACGAAGCGGGCTAGCGCTTCATCATCTTCTGCAATAAGAATTCGCATAAAAGTGAACCATCCTTAATCCAACAGGCAAGTCTAGTTAGAAAGCACTCAATTGCAGCCAAAACCAAGCCCACACAAAGGTATGTAGGTGCAGAAATGGCACTTGATTTCAAACAGGGAGGCTTCGCCTCGAAGCCGGTGCGGTCGGTCTGATTTTGCTACGAACCTCGGCGGCCAATTCCTGCGCAGCTGTCCTCCCAGAGATAATTCCGAAGGGAGTTTTTCCGACTGGAGCCTTGCCTTGCGGGTGTGGAGCAAAACAACACTAAAGTCGCTGCTGGTCCCCGGCGGTGTCCTGCTTCCCGGTGTCGCGGTACTGATGTATTCCGGCTGGCTTACCCTGGCGTTACCGTCTCTGAGCTTTCTGTACTTTTGCGCGCTGGTTGGAGGGATGCTGCTGGCCTGGCGGTTCCATTCCAGCCGCACTTTCTTTGCGTTGGTCGTCTTGTTTCTGGCTCAGGAGGCGATCGCGGGTTTTGGGGGCGGGCATATCCTGCCCGGAACGCCCGGCTGGACCGCGGTGCAAGCGGCCGGCATGCTCGTGCCTCTGAATTTCATACTCATCGCGTTCATGCATGAGCGCGGATTTACGATCTCAGCGATCGCGCCGGTCGGCTTGTTCCTGTTCGTGCAATCCATGATTGTGGCAGTCCTTTGTAGGGCCGCTGAGGGCTTGCCTTCTGCGGCGCGCGCGCATCATCTTGCGCCTGCATTTTCTTTGCCGGGTTACGCCCTCCCGGTGTTTTCGGCAGCGGCCATTTTCCTGTTGGCGCGATTTCTGATTACCCGCAAACCCGCCGATAGCGCTCTGTTCTGGTCGCTCGCCGCCTTCTTTCTGTCGCTGCGCTTCACCGGGACTACCCGCATTTCGGTCGTTTACTCGGCCACGGCGGCCAGCATCCTTGCCGCTTCAATTATTGAGAACTCATACTTGCTGGCTTATCACGATGAGCTCACGACCCTGCCATCCCGCCGCGCTTTCAACGATGCCTTGCTGCGCCTGCAGAATCCGTACTCGATCGCGGTCGTCGATATCGACCATTTCAAGAAATTCAACGACACGTACGGTCACGACACCGGGGACCAGGTCTTGCGGCTGGTCGCGACCTGCCTGGCGCGGGTAACCGGTGGCGGACAGGCCTACCGTTGCGGCGGCGAGGAATTCAACGTTCTCTTCCCTGGAAAAACTACCCCAGAGATTGTTGATCACCTGGAGCGATTGCGCGCGGCGGTCGAGTCCTCGGAGTTCCGCATGCGGGGCGGCGACCGGCGTCAAGCGCCCCGAGGACCGGACCGTCGTAATGATCGAGCTCGGCGTGCCCGAAAGGGTGATGCAATTCGCCAACTCGCGCAGGAAAAAGCCTCTGCGTCCCTTTCCGTGACGGTCAGCATCGGCGTAGCTACTTCCGATAAGGAAGAAATCGATCCTGATCAGGTCCTTCAGGCAGCGGACAAGGCGCTCTACCGCGCCAAAGCTAACGGACGTAACCGGGTCGAGACGGCAGCCAGTCCACGCCGCCGTTCGCGAGTCAAAGCCGCAGGAATCGCCTAGCAGGCGGGATCAACTGGGCAGGTATCCCAACTATCAAAGAAAAGCGAAAGAAGAAGGACTCAGAGGACGTGCGGCCCGGACCGTCAGCCGTAGGACGGGAAGTTGGTGACGGTCCGGTTCCGAACGTTTCGCAAGCACCGCTAGCCGTGCGGTCAGCCGGCGGTCGAAGGTGGGATCAGGCGCTTCCGGCCACTGCCCGCACAAGCGGGACATGGCAAGCGAATAAATGCTACGCCCTCGGACTTACCGTTCAAGTCCACCGGCTTCGCAATATATCCACTACCGCCGCAACTCGGGCAGTCGTCCGGAGCCACTCCTCTCCCCCCTCATGGTTGAAGGCATTGTCTACGACTTGGGCGCCTAATTTCCGACGGACTGTTTTGCGTTACGAATCACGAACAAGAATTTCGGGCTCCGGAATTTGTTGATTCTCTGCTGCCACGTCGTTCAGCCGCGACGGCGAAAAGCTCACCATCACCGCTTTTGACGTGGGTGTATTGCTCCGCAGCGCAACGCTGCCGATGGGCACCAGCACATTGCCTTCCGGAAAGTACGTTGCTACGCAGCGCCGGGGAATCTCGTAAGGCACTAGAACGAAGCTCGGAGCCTTCCGCATCTCCTCTTTGCCATTGCTTTGAAAATGGCTGGTGATGTCCAGTCTGTCCCCTGCTCTCCAGCCGTGGGCTTGTATATCGTCGGGGTTCATCAGCACTACTCGGCGGCCGTGAAATATGCCACGGTAGCGGTCGTCGAGACCGTAAATTGTCGTGTTGTACTGATCATGGCTTCGGAGCGTCGTCATGAGGAACTTCCCCGGATCAAGAGCAATCGGTTCGATGGCCGACACGGCGAAAGTCGCCTTCCCTGTCTTTGTCTTGTAATCATCGTCACGCGCCGCGTTTGGGAGGTAGAACCCGCCCTTCTGGCGGACCCGGCGATTCATGTCTTCGCATCCCGGAATAACCCGCGCGATGAGTTCCCGAATACTGTCGTAGTTCTCGATGAGCTTCATCCAGTCCAGCTTTGTCCGTATTCCTAGCGTGGCCACAGCCAAACGAGCCACAATTGCCGGCTCACTCAAAAGCTGATCTGAGGACGGTTCCAGATTCCCCCTTGAGCTATGCACGACGCCCATCGAATTCTCGACGCTGACGAACTGATCCCCGCTCGCTTGCACGTCGCGATCCGTGCGACCGAGGCAAGGCAGAATCAATGCCTGTCTACCGGTAACCAGATGCGCGCGGTTGAGCTTGGTCGAGACCTGCACAGTCAGACTGCAGCGCCTCAAAGCTTCCGCTGTGAAGTCCGTGTCCGGAGTCGCCGACAGGAAGTTTCCTCCCATGGCGAAGAAGACCTTCGCGGCACCGCTATACATGGCCTTGATGGAGTCGACCACATCCCAGCCATGCTTGCGGGGAGGCTCGAATCCGAAGACATCCCGGAGTTGATCGAGAAAGCTCTCGGGCATCCTTTCCCAGATGCCCATGGTGCGATCGCCTTGCACATTGGAATGCCCTCGCACCGGGCAAACGCCCGCGCCAGCACGTCCCATGTGCCCACCCAGCAGCATCAGGTTCACGATCTCTTGAATGGTAGCGACGGCCTGCCGCTGCTGCGTGAGCCCCATCGCCCAGCACGCGATCATGGACTTCGACCGCATCACAACTTCTGCAATTTCTCGAATCTGCGCCTGCGAGATACCGCTCTGCTCGACGATTTCGTTCCAGGAAACCGCGGCAAGCGCGGCCCGAAAATCGTCGAAGCCGCTTGTCTTCTGATCAATAAACTGACGGTTGATAACTTGACCCGGCCGCCGGCCTTCTTCTTCCAGGATCTCCTTGCACAAGCCCTTAAAGAAAGCGAGATCTCCGCTCAGTCGAACCCGGACGAAGTGTTTGGCGATCTTCGTCCCCGGCCCGAACAGGTGCAGCACGTCTTTGGGATGCTTGAAGCGGGTGAGCCCCACTTCCGCCAGCGGATTGACGCTGATGATCGTTGCCCCGCGCCGGGCCGCCCGTTGCAAGGTCGCCAGCATCCTCGGATGATTCGTCCCTGGATTCTGCCCAATAATAAGGATAGTGTCCGCCAGATCGAAGTCCTCTAAGGTGACGGTTCCCTTGCCCACTCCAATCACTTCCTTCAGCGCGAGCCCCGACGATTCGTGGCACATGTTCGAGCAGTCCGGCAGGTTGTTCGTTCCGAACTGGCGCACAAATAATTGGTAGAGAAAGGCCGCTTCATTGCTCGTGCGGCCCGATGTATAAAAGATAGCCTCGTCAGGACTGCTCAGTGCACTCAGTTCGTCCGCGATCATGCGGAACGCACCGTCCCAAGAGATGGATTCGTAATGATCGCTGCCGGCACGCAGGACCATGGGATGGGTCAGCCTTCCCCGGTGCCCCAGCCAATAATCCGATTGCCGCGAAAGGTCAGTAACACTCCACGAGCGGAAAAACTCGGGCTCACACCGCTTGGCCGTTGCCTCTTCGGCGATCGCCTTAACTCCGTTCTCACAATATTCATTGAGCGAACGATCCTGATCGGGATCGGGCCAGGCGCAGCCCGGACAATCGATTCCATCAAACTGATTCAGGCGAGAGAGGGCAGTGATCCCTCGGACGAGTCCGGGCTCTTTCAAGGTGAACTCTGCGGCTTTGAGCACGGACTTCAATCCCGCGGCTACGCTGGCGGGCGAAGTAATCCGAACGCCGTCGGCCTCAACCGGTGGCTTGGCCTGTAACCCTTCGCCGCCCATACGATCGGGTTCCGCCACAGTTCCACTCCCGTTGACTCCCGGTGCTGCTTCTGACACAATCGCCCCCATGCACGGCGAGTAGTTTACGCCAGCAGCGTGCCCCTACGGCGTTACCGACGTGTGCCCTGCGCGGGGCCGCACAAAATTAAACAGAACCTGCTTTTCGCCTCCGACGATCGAACTTAATCCTGGCGATGTTCGACCGTATACCCCAACTTTCTCATTGTGAAAAGGAGCGCATGATGATTCTGGGGATGACAACATCGACATTTACGCTGCTACATGTGCTGATCAGCCTAGCAGGTATTGGTTCGGGCTTCGCCGTTGTGTATGGGCTCCTGACCGGGAAGAGGCTCGACGGCTGGACCGCGATCTTCCTCGTGACAACCGTGTTGACCAGTCTTACCGGATTCCTGTTCCCCGTGGAACGCATTCTGCCTTCCCATGTGGTAGGAATCATCTCGTTGGTGGTGCTGACCGTTGCGATCCTCGCACGCTACCCTCTGCGTCTGAACGGTGCCTGGCGATGGATCTATGTTGTATGTGCCGTCTTGGCTCTCTATTTGAATTCGTTCGTTGCGGTGGTTCAGTCGTTCCTGAAGATACCAGCGCTAAAGGCTTTGGCTCCGACTCAAAAGGAACCTCCTTTTCTGGTCGCACAGTTGATTGTCATGGCGCTCTTCCTCGTGCTGGGAACTCTGGGAGTAAAGAAGTTCCGCGGCGAGCACTTCGTTGCCGCAACCTAAAGCGCGAGCGCAATGGGCCGCGCAAAATCCGCCCCAGGAATGAGCGGAAAAACGTCCACCCCGGACGTGATAAACTGAAGTTCCGCACGCCGGAGAGGTGGCAGAGTGGCCGAATGCGGCGGTTTGCTAAACCGTTGTACGGGCTAACACCTGTACCGAGGGTTCGAATCCCTCCCTCTCCGCCATTCAGTCTCAGCAGCAGAGAAATCGCGCTTGATTTCCACCCGAAATACGCGAGAAGTGCCCGTATTTCGCAACTAGTCCCAAATAAACCGGACTACAGAGAACGGACTGCTCGGTTGCAAACGCGGTAACTGTCTGGTATTGCTCCGCAAGGCACATCGGCAGTCCGGTTATGCAGTGTTGTGGTTGTTGTTTCGTTCGAAAGTCTAGGACTTCGGGGCCGCGCTGAAGATCTCGACCAAGCGGTCTGCGATCATCTTGTCCTCGCCGTTCTTCAGTTGCCATACGGCAAAGCCGAAGCTGTTCGGGTCGGTGGAGTGGCCATGATGCTCGCCGTGATTGTCAGCGGCGGGCGCGTCCGGATTGCGTCCCCGCATGCCGCTCGCTCCTGCGCCCATGCTGCCGATAGCGATTGGCCGAGTGTCGGCCAGTTTCTGCATGACCTCCCGTCCGGTAATGTTGAGCTTCGAGGGATCGATCTGCCAGCTGTAACGCGGGGTCACGTTGCCGAGAGCCTGGGGGTTGAACTGGCGAGGGAGCGCGATCACTCCGAACTTCTTCACCGCATCGGTGATGACCTGTGCGCGCTCGTCGTAGATGCTCAGCGAGGCGTCGAAGTCCTGATTGACGAAGATCTCGAGCGCCTTGAGCATGCCGAAAATGGTCTCTTTGCCGACCTTGCAGCAACGGCCGATCCGATCTTCCTGTGGGCTCATGTTCAGCAAGGCATAATGGATCAGCTCTTTCTTGCCGATCAGGATGCCGGCTGCCTGCGGTCCGCGAATATCCTTGCCACCACTGAAGGTGACCATGTCGAAGCCAAGCGCCGGATACTCCCAGAGCCGCTCTTTCGGGGGTACGTCCGCGGCCGCATCGTTGAAGCTGTAGAGGTTATGTGCCCGCGCGATTTCGACCGTCTCCGGTCCGCTTACCTTGCCCTTGTCGGACAGGATATTGGTGAAGTGGAGGGCCACCGTTTTCGGATTGATGGCGGCAATCATCTCTTCGCGCGTCTCGACTTCGACCAGCTTGGCCCCGGTTTGGCGGATCTGGTGATCAAACGGATAGCGATGGCTCTTCTGGATGATGACTTCGGTCCTAGGAAAACCGCTGACGTCGGGAATGTCGCGCATGCGCGGCTCAAGGTCTTCGGTCATCATGCCAGCGTAGCCGACGACCATGGCAGCCGCTGCGCCACCCGTCACCAGACCGGTATAGCCAGCGGGGGACTTACACAGGTTCGCAATGAACTTACCGGCTGCAATCTCGAGCTCATCAATGAGAACGAAGTGCTCATTGCCTCTCCGGATCAGTTCCATAACCTCCGGCCTCATTACCGACCCACCGATGACGGTTACGGTGCCGTTGATGTTGATGAGAGGGGTGACGCCCAGCTCGGCATAGATGTCGCCAGTAGAACCTAGGCCGGTAGTGATGGGCACGATGGGATCGCCGTTGACAGTTGGTGTGGGGGCCTTGGATTTCTTGCCAAAGATGCTTGCAGCGCTTGACTTGGCGGGGCCGAACAGGGTGCTGCCGGCGGCCCCAAGCGCAGTTAGAAATGAACGGCGATTCCAACCCAACTTCAAATTCATGAGTGGCGTCCCTCCAAAATCTCTCGCGAAACTACTTGTTAGCAAGCGGGGTGAGAGGAGTGACGACCCTTGCGCTGCCTACGATTTCAATCAGCGAATCGCCGGGGATCCATTCGAGAGCCATGCAGGCGCGGGACGGAGCTTTGCCTGGGGAGAAATACGTCCCATAAATTTTGTTCAGCGCATCGTATTGCGCTTTATGCGCATCGAACCGTGCCTTGCCGGTCGGCATCGCGATACCGTCGGCGAGAGGGAGACAGAGGAAAACCTGGAGATGGATGATGCTGTCCATGGTGCAGCCCGCCCGCTCGACCGATTTCTTGAGCGCGTCCATGGTGCGCGTGACGTGCTTTTCGAACGGATCCGTCACCAGGACGTGATCCTCCTTGGGATAGCCGTCATTGGAACCCGTGCCGGACAAATAGTAGATGCCATCGTGTACGTGGTTGTCGTCGCCGGAACGACGAGGCGTATCTCCGCCACGTGCGCCCACTGGTGCGCCTACAGGCGTGGATGCACCGGCAGGAGCAGCCTGCTGCTGAGCAGCTTGTCGAGAGAAGAGTTTCGGCGCACCGGTTACGAGAGCCGCGATCGCCGCGATCTTGCCAAAGAACATGCGTCGAGTGTTGATGGCCATGGAATTTCTCCTTCGGGTCTTTCCGTGGAGGAAAGCAAACTTGACGACGAGCCATCATAGCGCAGGGACGAATTGTGGATTGAGGATTCAGTCTCTCGCGAGGGATTGCGCCACGACACCTGTTATTTCGTGTTTTTCCCCGAGTGACGGGCCAACCGGAAGTTACCCCGAACCAGAAGTCGGCTTCCGGAAAGTGGGGAATATGGCCTAATCTTTTCCTGTGGGGGACAGTCAGGAAATATACACCGGATTTACCTTACCTGACGTAGCACTTCGCCAGCTTGGCACACAACATCATGGCGACTGGTTTTGCCGTTAGGGCCGGAGACGACTCGGTGATCAGAGAGAAGACTGCTACTCATTCTTTTTCGGCGGTTTCTTCAGCCGCCGCGTGGGTGACGTGACTCTGATTTCGCCCCCCATCGGAAATCAAGAGAATCAGCCGACGAGCCGTATTCGCATTTCCCGACCTGCTTAGCTTCTGGATGCAAGTTTGCGCGATTGCGTCATATACCGCTGTCCCACCACCGAGCTTCGCGGCATCCAGCACGCTTTGCGCCTGCGAGACTTGAAGAGGCTGTCTGCTGGTCGCAACAGAAACGTTAAATAGAACGAGGTAGCCCTGATTGCCGTCAGTAGCCAAACCTTGGAAGAGCTGCCAGGCTGCTTCTTTATCATGGCCGCACTACCAGCGTCCGACTTGCTCGTATCAACCACCACGGCGAAACAGCAACGCATCGCTCTTCGCCGCCCGCAGTGTATCGACCTGCACTGGTTGTTTATCCACGGGCACGCTGAGTTCCGACTGAACTGGCACGACTGGAGAGTCGTGTTTGTCCGAGCCGGTCAGAAACACTGGGACGTTGAGTGGAAAGCGACTTTTCGGCTGCAAGTCAGATTCTCGCCTTTCTGAAGCTAAGTATCCGCCGGACGCCTCGGCACACAATTCGTACGCAGAATCGAATTGCGGATGTTTGACCTTCCGAATATCGGACTACCCACGGGGAGGGACTTGGTGCTCAAATCAAATCGCTTTGCTTAAATGTGCTTCAGCACAGGAGCCCAGTACTTGGTATGTAAGTGCAGCTCATTCAATGCGCAGGGCCCGTACCGGGTCGATCGAGGCCGCGCGCCGCGCAGGAACGATGCCAGAAACGCAGCCGCAAGCACCAGCACTCCGATGGCGATGGTCATGACCGGCACGTTCACGGTGGTGATCTCATAAAGCTGCGACTTGACGTAGCGCACGGAGAAGATTGCCACCGGGATGCCGATCGCGAGGCCGGCGACGGCCTGCAACATAGCTCCGCGCATGATCGTTCCGATTACGCGGCTGCGCCCCGCTCCCAACGCCATGCGGACGCCGATCTCGGGCGTGCGTCGCACTACGGTATAGGCCGTTACCCCATAAAGACCGATCGCGGCCAGGAGAAGCGCGAGCAGTCCGAACAGCGAGGTGAGCCGCGCGATGAGCCTCTCTTCGATGAACCGATCGTTAATCTGCTGCTGGAACGTCTGAAACTTCACGATGCTTAGATTGGGGTTGATGCACCGTCAAACCAGCGCGCATGACCACTGGCCTCTATCCCATGCGCGCCTTCACTTCCTGGGCCGCGAGGTCGCGAACCAGCTAATCTCGGTTAAGATTTGGAGACGGGCAAACTGTCACTCCAGTACGGGGTTATGAAGGAGTACCGCCCGGCGTGAAGGTCCTTTTTCGACGAGCCCATAAAATGAAGGTGCCCCTTCAAATCTTCTCGGTTCTCTTATTCTTATCGTCGCTAGTGGCCGTGGGCCAGGTCCGCGTATGGCAAGGCACGTTAACATTGCCGACGTACGAGGAAGGCGCGCCCGATCTCAATCCGCCATTCGATCAATACGCCAACGGCCGATTTAACTATCCGTACACGCTTCGCGACAATTTGACGGACCGGCGCGTCGACCATGCCTGGCGTGCGGTGTTTCTGGAAAATGACTACCTGAAGTGTTCCGTGCTGCCTGATCTGGGAGGTCACGTTTACACGTGTACCGACAAGATCAGCGGCCAGCCAATGTTTTACGCGAACCCTTCGATTAAGAAAGCCGCGATTTCCTATCGCGGTGCGTGGGCTGCGTTCGGAATCGAATTCAACTTTCCTGTATCCCACAACTGGGTCAGCCTTTCTCCCGTGGATTTTGGTTTCAGCTCAAGGGATGACGGCAGCGCTTCCGTTACCGTGAGCAACGTCGATCGCGTCTATGGCATGCAGTGGTCGGTCGAACTCGTGCTGCGCCCCCATTCTACGGTTCTGGAACAGCGAGTCACGCTCAATAATCGGAGCGACGTTCGGCACCGGTTTTATTGGTGGAATAACGCCGGAGTGCGGGTCTGGGACAATTCGCGAATCCAATACCCAATGCGCTTTACCGCAAGCCATGGTTTTCGAGAGGTGACGACCTGGCCGGTTGAAGCAGATGGTACGGATCTCAGTGTCATCAAGAATCAGACAAAGGGTCCAGTGTCTTCCTTTGTGCATGCCAGTCGCGAGCCGTTCATGGGAGTCTGGAATCCGCACACGAGTACGGGAACGGCTCACTACGCAGAGTATGCGCAACTTCCCGCCAAAAAGATCTGGTCGTGGGGAACGGATCCCGACGGGTTGGATTGGCGCAAAACGCTTTCGGACAACGACAGCGCCTACGTGGAAGTCCAAGCGGGCCTGTTTCGGAATCAGGAGACCTATGCCTTCCTGGAGCCTCGGCAGACGATCCGCTTCTCTGAGTTCTGGATGCCGGTGCGCGACATCGGCGGAATTTCGCGCGCTAACCTGATAGGCGTGGTCCATCTCAGCCGGAAAGAGACCTCGCTCCTGACTGGCCTCAACGTGAATCAGGCTGTTCCCGGCGCGACTTTGCGCATTGCACTTGGAGATCAGACCATCTTTCAGGAAAAAGCTGATCTTGTTCCGCAACACACTTGGACGCACGAAGTAGCGCATGCAGATCCGCAGCGGAAGTACAGATTCGAGCTTCGCGACGCACACGGAGCTATTCTGCTGAGTCAGACCGAAGGCGAGTACGATTGGACTCCCATCGAAGAAGTGCATGTGGGACCGCAGCCCGCTTATCAGATCCCTGAACCGGAACGCCGCACGGAAGATGACTGGCTGGAACTGGGCAATGAGCAGGAACTGAATGGCAATCTCCTGGGAGCACTGCAAACCTATCTGGGCGGGTTGGACAAGTTTCCAGAAAGCTTCGAGGTGGGCAAGGCTGCAGGACGATTGTATGCGAGTTTGCTTCGCTTCGAGGAGGCGGAGCAGAGACTCGAGTCCGTTCATGCCCGCGATACATCGGATTCCGAAATCTCGTATTACCTGGGAATTGCGTACGAAGGGCTCAGGGAGAATCGACAGGCCCGTGAATCGTACGAAGCGGCAGCACGCATGCCGCAGTTCCGCGCTGCGGCCGCCATGCGGTTAGCTGAGCTCTCGGCGCGGGAAGGAAATTTGAGACTGGCGGAGTCGTACCTCCAACTAGCGACGGAGGCCGCTCCAGACGATCTTCGTTCTGCAGAAGAGCTCGCTGCGGTGTTGGCTGCACAGGGGCAGAAAGAAAAACCGCAGAAGCTCGCGCGAGAATGGCTGGCTCGATTTCCGCAGAGTTACTTTCTGCTCGACCAGCTTGGCAACCCGGATCTGCATCATCTCGGCGATGATGCCAATCGCGTATTGAACGTCGCGTCGGAGTACATGCGTCTGGGGTTGTACGCGCAGGCGCTTGCGGTACTCTCACGCGATTATCCTGCGACCGTAGCAGATCAGAGCGAACCCGGCCAGCTTCCCCCCGACAAGCACCCGTTGATCGCTTACTACCGGGGATATTGCCAGCAGAG
The DNA here is from genome assembly GCA_963844525.1 of uncultured Acidobacteriaceae bacterium. Classification (GTDB taxonomy): domain Bacteria; phylum Acidobacteriota; class Terriglobia; order Terriglobales; family Acidobacteriaceae; genus Sulfotelmatobacter. The sequence goes on from CAWJOM010000006.1 coordinate 142,723, forward strand.
ATTAGGGCATTCCGGAGTGGGCGATTTCAGTGCGGCGGCCAAGCTTTCGACAGATTACGTGTTCCCGAGCCGCGCAGAGGATCTGCTGGTACTGAAGGCTGCATTGAACTCAAATTCTCAGGATGCGAGCGCACATTACCTGCTCGGAACACTTTATTTCTCAAAGGGGATCGCCGATCAGGCGCTCGCCGAGTGGGATCAGGCTCGAAAGTTGAATCCGCAGATTCGAGTGCTCCATGCCAGCCTGGGACGTGCTCTACTGCACGAAAAGAACGATCCTGATCAGGCTTTGACCGTGTTTCAGGAAGGCCTGCATAACGATCCCCAGAACCTCGTGCTCTACACTGGAATCGATCAGGCATTGAGTATCTTGGAACACCCGCCAAAGGAGCGAGTTGCGGCGTTGGAGAAGTATCCGGACCCTGCCAACATGCCGACGTCGCTTGTCTACGAATTGATTTTGAATTTGGCCGAAGCTGGAGAGTTCGAGAAGGCAGCCGCGCTGTTCCACCATCGATTCTTTCAAAGGGAAGAAGGTGGAACCAACGTGCGGCAAGTTTGGCTTGAGGTACAGCTCCAACACGCTCTATCAATGGCGCGGCGGGGGGAGTGTTCGGATGCAATCAAAGCCGTCGACGATCTGCCACAGCCGGTGCCGGATTTGGCATTTACGCATGATGGGCTTGAGCCGTTCCTTCGGTCGGCCAGGTTTGCCTATCTGATCGGGATCGTATACAAGAGTTGCAAAATACCGGACAAGGCCCTGGGCAGCTTCAAGCAGGTGGCCGAGAATTCGAGTTTTGGGGATGCAGCTTGGGCGTGGAAAGCGTCTCAGCAACTTCCGGATTTTGATCATGACTCTGCAAAGCAACAACTGCAGAGTACTCTCGAGCGCGTTAAGAAATCTGATCGCAGCGAAACGCCGAGTGGTTGGTGGTTTTACAATGTTGGCTTGCTCGATACCATCTTGGGAAATACCCAACAGGCAGCGAGGGAGTTTCGCGAAGCGCTCTTATCTCCTGACACACTGATGACGTATCATCTGACGCGGCTTGCAATGTCGGGCAACAATCCCTGAGGCGCTTCGTTTTAGTCGTGGCAGGAATCTCTCCCATGAATAATCTCTTTCGAGTACTGCTTCTCCTCATCGCCTCTTCCGGTACCACCTTCGCGGCAGATGGTGTCATTCAAAGCCGGCGTGCGAACTCTGATCCACGGCTCGACACAAATCCGATGTCTTCGTTTTGGCGCGGCTCGGAAGCCACCGACATGGAGTCCAATGCGCTCGGCAAAGCCGAGCCTAAATATCGGACCGAGATCCGCACCCGCTGGACGAAGGGGAACCTCTACTTTCTCTTCGTGTGTCCCTACGAAGAACTGAATCTGAAGCCGAAGCCGAATACGTCGGCAGAGACCAACGAGCTTTGGAACTGGGATGTCGCGGAAGCCTTCATCGGTGCGGATTTCAAGAACATAAAACGGTACAAAGAATTCGAGATTTCGCCGCAAGGAGAGTGGGTCGATCTGGATATCGATCTCGATCGCCATCACGATGACAGCGGTTGGAAATGGAATTCGAAATTCGAAGTCTCATCGAGGATCGATCAGGCTGCTCACGTGTGGTATGGGGCGATGCGAATTCCTTATGCTGCCATCGACAGTCGCCCGGCGGCTGCCGGCAATACTCTGCGAATCAATCTCTTTCGTTGTCAGGGACCGGCCTCCAGCCGGCACTACATTGCCTGGCGAGCGCCGATGCGCGCCAGTTTCCACACGCCAGAGCGGTTTGGCATTCTGCAGCTCGTGGAATAAAAACAGCGCTACCGCCGCTCAATCTCGCGGATAATCGTCGGCCCGCGCCGGCAAAGACTCGCCTTTGTCGGGAGTGCTGAAATATTGCGGGCGAGCTTTCTCCCACTCCACCATGCTGAGACCGGAAGGATCGTAGACGATGCGGCCGGCGCGAATCGTCATGCGAGCCTCCAGTTTCGCGTTTCCGTCAAATCTGGCAACACCACAATCGATGTAGCTGAAATGACCCTTCGCGAGTTCGAGGACCGCGATATCCGCTTCCTTGCCTACCGTCAGAGTGCCCAACTCGGGCCGATGAATCTCAGCCGCTGGATTGACGGTTGAGCGGCGAATGATGTCGTCGAGCGGTACCCCCATGGCCAGGAATTTTGACATCACGATGGTCATGCTGACTACGTTGAGATTGCCTTCGTGCAAGTCGGTGGACATCGAATCGGGAATGAATCCCTGCTTCTGAGCAGGAACTGCATTGCGAAACCAGAAGCTGCCCGCTCCATGCCCAACGTCAAAGATCACGCCACGCGCGCGAGCTTCCGCCAAGGCGGGATTGATCTTGCCGTCCGCAAGAATGATGGGGAATTGCTGGGCGAAGACGTGGGTGTGAATATCGCCGGGCCGCATCTTCTTCAGCAGATCTTCGTAAGTCCGCTCGGGACGAGGCCAGAAGTCATACATGACAGGAACATTCGCCAGCGTCGCACATTCAATCGCGCGATCCACCGCAGCCCACGGCACGTGCTCCGCGTCCCAAGGCTGGCTCGTCCAGTAGTGCGCAGTCTTCACTCCCACAATGATGTCGCGATATTTCGTGATCGTGGCTGCGCAAACTTTGGGGTCCATCTCATCCAGACTTTGTTCCAGCCCGCCTCCCATGCCGTTGCCGACGATATTCAGGAAAGCCAGAACGCGCACCTTGGCACGGTCGATAACTTCCTCCTTCTCTTGTAGGAAGGTTTCGGCGCCTGCCGTACCGGCATCGACGATGGTGGTCACGCCAGATTGCAGTGCTATGTCTGCCGGGATGCCAAGTGGAAGGCCATGCGCCCGGGCTTCAGGAGTGAACCAGTTGAGGGGCGCTCCTCCGTGGCCGATGTGGTAGTGAATGTCGATCAGTCCAGGCGTGACATAGAGCTTCGAAACGTCCACAACTTTTCCCGCTTGGTCGGCAGGAATGTCCTTTTCGACAGCAGCGATCTTGCCCTGGAATACGGCAACGTCGCGCACGTCATCGATGTGATTCGCGGGATCGATAACGTGTCCGCCTTTTAACAGCAGATCATAGCGAGGTGAAGTTTGCGCAAGTGTGACGATAGAAGATCCAATGACAATCGCGAGTACTGCGAGGACTGCAAGTGATGTTTTCATCCGCCTATGCCTTGCCTCTGTGTGGTTTGTGTTGAAGCGAAAGTGTATCCACACGGGACGAGATTGTCATCATCGATGAAGAGCGCCGCCAGGACGAGTTGTAAACCGGAGACGGGGAGTGTAGTCTGATCGGCTCCCTGAAGGTTCAGTCTGGCAGAATGGGAGCGGTTCCATCCGGAAGGAAACATGGATCGTCGTAGTTTTGTAAAGGCTGGTTGCATCGGAAGCGCTTCGCTGCTGATAGAAGGCCTGGATCCGTTGGTGCGAGCCAGTTCACTTCCATCCCTCCCACCGATCGAACTGCACGGCCTGCCCGATTACGCGCCGTCGCCACTCGGGATGCCGGGACTGTTTCGCGGACGAGTTGTCGAGATCCATGAGCCCAAGGCTATCGCGGGGAATCGGGTGAAGCAGACGATTGTGCGCCGTATGCTGGAACGCGCGATGACTGAGCTGACAGGCGAGAAATCGGTTCAGGATGCTTGGGCGAAATTCATCGACCGGAAGGATATCGTCGGCATCAAGATTAATCCGTCAGGCGCGCCTGCCTGTTGTTCCTCGCCTGAGGTCATACGAGAGATCATTGACGCAGTCCGGTCGGTTGGAGTGCCTCCGCGAAACATCGTCGTCTACGACCGATATTCGTATGAAATGGATATCGGCAGCTATCAGACGCTGTTACCGACCGGAGTCCGCATCGTCGGTATACAGGATGCCTTCACCAGCGGCGTCGTCGGCTACGAGCCGAAGGTTTATTGCGATGCCAATTTCTTCGGCGAGTGGGAGACTCGATCCTACATGGCGAGGATTGTGGCCCAGGAAGTCACGAAGATTATCAACGTGCCCACCATGAAGGACCACTCGGCATCCGGAGTAACTGGAGCTCTCAAAAACCTGGCCTACGGTACTTTCAATAACGTTGCGCGCACTCATCAAGCACCGCATTCTTTTACAAATCCGCTGATCGGATTGCTGTGTACGGTCGAACCGCTGCGCTCGAAAGCCGTACTACATATCATGGATGGAATGCGCCTGGTGTGGCACGGGGGTCCGCTGACGCAGGTCCAGGATTTCATCGAGCAGACAGGGATTCTCATGGTGGCGACGGACCCGGTGGCGATGGACACCGTTGAACTCGAGGCGATCGAGAAGAAACGGCGCGAACACGGTGCCCCGTCCGTCTGGGAACACGAGCCACGCAGTATCACGCCAGACAGCAACGTGTTCTTTCATGATGCCAGCAAGAATCTGTTCTTCCGGCAGCCCGGACACATTGCAGCAGCGGGAAAACTTGGACTCGGAATCTCCGATCCGAAGCAGATCGATCATCGTCTGATCTCAGCCTGATTGTGATGACGGAAACAGCTACGCCTAACTCTCCACGCGACTGGCCAACCCTGCTCGGGGACAATGCCCGCACCGGTGGCCAGAGCCAAGTCAAATTACTTTTTCCGGAGAAGGCGGCTTGGCAATATCGTGCCGGCAGCGCGGTGCGGTCTGCTCCAGTCCTTCGAGATGGAATTCTGTATGTCGCTTCGGTCAGCGGAGTGCTGCATGCAATCGACGTCGGCACCGGAACATCCAAATGGAAGTTTCAGTCAGCGGGCCAGGTGCATGCCACGCCCTCTCTCTTCGAGAACGTTGTTCTGTTTGGTTGTGACGACGGCAAGGTCTATGCTCTGGATCGCCATTCGGGTAAAAAACTCTGGGAGGCTGCCAGCCAGGCCGAAGTGTGGTCATCGGCGGTTGTTCGCGACGGAGTCGTTTTCTTCGGGAGCGCCGACGGGAAAGTTTATGCTGTCGACGCCGGGAGTGGTCGCGAAAAATGGTCCACAAGCCTCGGTGGAAGAATTTATTCCACGCCGTACGCCGCCGAGCATCAGGTTTACGTGGGTTGCGGAGACGGCAACCTCCACTGTCTCGCAGCCGATTCCGGAAAGATATTGTGGGGAACGCCTACGGGCAACGGGATTGATTCATCCCCCGCGGTGGTCGATGGCCTCGTCCTTATCGGCTCCGAGGATTTTTGTGTTTACGCGCTGAACGCGAGCACCGGTGAGGTCCGTTGGAAATATGAAACGGGCCTCGGCATTGCGTCTTCACCAGCAGTTTCAGGAGATCTTGCTGCGATTGGCAGCAAAGATGGATCTCTGTACGCTTTTGATGTTCAAACCGGCCAGTTGCGCTGGAAGACCGAGGTGGGCGACGTTGTTACGGCATCACCAGCAATTGCCGACGGTAGAATTTGGATTCAGGCGGGAGGTTTGCTTGCACTGGATCCGGCCAATGGGAAAATCGTGTGGAGAGCGGCACTGGGGACTTCAATCCAGTCCGTTCCCGTCCTAACGGGCGATGGAGTTTATGTAGCGAGTTTGAGCGGCGAGATCTATGGGCTTCGATAAGCAATGGACGGTGGTAATCATCGTATTGATTCTGTCGGTCGGTTCGAGCGCCCAGAGCCCAGAGAGGCCAATCCTCGTTTACAAGGAAAAGTACGTCATGGGCACGGTCTTCGAGATCGCTGCTTATGCTGACTCTCCCGAGCTGGGTTCAGTCGCGATTGATAAGGCTCTGCAAGAAATCGTCCGAATGGACGATCTGATGAGCAACTATAAGCCGGAGAGCGCATTGAGCAGGCTGAATCGTTCCGCTCATTTCCAGGCTCAGAAAGTTCCACCCGATTTGTATCGCGTGATTGAACAAGCGGTGCAGTTTTCCAGACTCTCAGGCGGGAAGTTCGACATTACCGTAGCGCCCCTTGTAAACCTGTGGAAGGCCGCGTTGGCGGGCGACTCGCTGCCTTCAGTTGCACAGCGAGCACAAGCGGAGGAGTGTGTTGGCTACCAGAAGATCGAATTGACTCCGCCTGACCAAATTACGCTTCGATCTTCATGTATGCAGCTAGATCTGGGCGCGGTCGGGAAAGGGTATGCCGTTGACCGCGCGGGTGAGATGTTGCGTTCCTACGGCATTCGCAACGCTCTGATCGATTCTGGGGGAAGTACGATTTTGGCGATGGGAGCGCCTCTCGGCCAGCCTGGCTGGCTTGTGCACCTGCGCGATCCATCTCGGAAGATTGATCCCTACGTGATGCTGAAGGACCAAAGCGTTTCCACATCCGAGCAAACCGCTGCTTCTTTGCTTGCCCCCGAGTCCGCCGGACATATTATTGATCCAGCCAGCGGAAGGCCCATCGATACTCGATTCGCGGTCAGCGTCATCACCTCTTCTGGCACTCCTTCCGACGGACTCTCGACGACATTGCTGCTGCTTGGCCCGAAGGCGGGGAAGTCTGTGGTCGATGGGATGATCAACGTCTCTGCAATCTGGGTTTCTCCGAAAGCAGAAATGGAAACAGTAACCAATGGGCCGCAAATTTATTTCGGGAAACAACTGTGATCACACCGAGTTCTAGAGTCCATCGCATGAGTTTCAGGAACGTAGTTGTAATGTGCCTTTGCGTCCTATTTTCTCCGTCTGCGTGGAGTACCGTATATGTGCAGTGGAACGAGGCCGCGCTACCTCCGGCGAGTTCGCTCGGAGTGAACGGGATCGTTCTTTCCTGGGAACGCGGTATACCTACCGCACTCTGGGCGACTGCGCGCAAACAAGGATATCGAGTCTATGTTGAGACGCCGGTGAAGCAGGCGGCCTCCGCAGCAAGAAGATGCGCGGAAAAGAAATGCGCAGGAATTATTCTGAACATTCTCGAATCCGAGAAGGTGGAAGCAGAGAAATCCATTGCAAGCTTGCGAGCGGCTCACCCGAAACTGCGAGTTCTGGTGCTCAGCCCCACTGGCAAGCAGCCCAAGATGAGAGGCAGCCTCATCATCAAGCATAATTCCGTGCTCGAAGTGTCAAGCCCGACCGCGCAACCATGGATTGATACGAATCTTGCCTTGATCAAGACTGAGCAGCGGTCCCGCCGGCCGGAAGTTCCGCTCTATACGTTTTCCTGGGCCGATCAAGGGCCGCAGACAAACTTGACGGCTGATGATTATTCCCTGGCAGTCGCCGAGGCCGGCGCATTTCATGCTGATTTGCTTTTACCGTTGGACCAACACCTGCAGCAAGGTCTGAACAAGAATGATAGCGAGGCTTGGGCGCTCTGGAATCAAGTGCGCTCGACGTTGCAGTTTTCTGCCGACGCGAAGGCAGCGGAATTAGAACCGGCCGCCAACGTGGCGGTCATTGTAGATCAGCTTGATCCCGGTGATGAAGTCGCGAATTTGCTTAGTCGCCACAACATTCCATTTCAGTTATTCACCGCCGCGGACTTGAAAACAGCGGACCTCATGGGCTCCGCTATTGTGATCGTGTTTGCAAAACAGGACGCCGAGACTACGGAAAGGATTAAGGATTTGGCAGCGGGCGGCGCAACTGTCGTGGTAGTTGATGCGCACGGTAAATATTCGTGGCAGAGCAGCCAACCCGTCCCACTGAACGAGCACACGACATCATATACGGTAGGAAGCGGAAAGGTATTCGAATTAGCACAGCCTGTGTCCGATCCCGAGACGTTCGCACAGGACATTCGCCGGCTTCTGGGCAAACGGGATGCGCTGCTAAGCCTTTGGAACGGACTGACCACCATCGCCGTGCCTTACCAAGGCCGCGGCGCAAGGATGACTCTGCTGGAATTGGTGAATTACGCCGGAGACCCTCTTCGTTTACAAGTGCAAGTCAAGGGATCTTTTACGACGATCCTTTACGAGACGCCCGAACACGGATGTTGCCTGTCGCTTGAGCCCGTAAAGCATGACGGATTCACCGAATTCGTGATTCCGGAAATACGTATCGCGGGACGGGTACACCTGGAATCGCAATGAGGACTCATCTGTCGAGGCGATTTCCGAAAAATACCGCTATCGGAACCTGCGGATAAACAGCTTGTGGCGGTCTGATCGGTAAAGGCCCAGCACATATATCGCGGGCTTTGCCTTTGTGGAAAAAATCTGTTGCCTGATCCGCAGTACTGCGGCACCTACCGGAATACCGAGAAGCCGGGCTGTGTGTGCATCGGCGGCAGTAGCATCGATTTCTTCGTCGGCGTGGCCGATCTGAAGTCCATGGTCCTGCTCCAGCAGAGAAAACAACGATGTGCGGTCCAGCCTGGCCCGAGTCAGATCGCCGAACTCTTCAGCCGATAGATAGCAGGTTTCAATGGCAAATGGTTCATCCTCGCCGAGCCTCAGGCGCTCGACCTTGACCAGACGACTCGTGAGCGGCAGTGACAAACGTGCTGCAATCTCCTGTTCAGTCTCAATGACTCCAATAGAAAGCAGCTTGGAAGAAACGGACAGACCACGGCGTGACATCTCCTCCGTATAGCTCATCAGCTTGTTGAAATGGATCTTGGGAGGTGCGACGAATGTTCCTGCTCCGCGACGCCGGACCACCACACCCTCCCGTTCGAGACCAGTGAGTGCGTGGCGAGCGGTCATGAGACTGACCCCGTGAATACGCGCAAGTTCCCGCTCAGAGTCCACGAGATCGCCGGGTTTCAGGAGGCCCTTTTCTAGCCTCTTGACGATCGTGGACTGGATCCGCTGGTATGCGGGCTTCCCGTTATTCCGGATGTGAGTCATCCAAACGTTCTCCTACACAGCTGCACCATACTACGAAGTGCTATAGTGCTCCAATACTAAATCGATTTCCTATTTACGGAATAATCTCTTCATGCTAGATGAGGAGCAGCGAACCTGCACTGCCGTGGCGTTTCCTCATGAGCTCTCTGGACGAATACTGCAACACGATGTAAGCCATTTAGTATAAGTAATTTAGCGTAAAAATGATCGTTATGCCGCGCCCTGAGCGTTCGCCTTTTGACAACGGCAGGCAGTCACCGGGCCTCTTATCGCTCAAAGCGATAATACAACGATCTTAAATTCTTTAATTTATTTTATTTTTTTCTTGACGATAAACGGTCATCCGCTATATAGCATATGCGACTCTTGTTATCTGCTATTGTCGCTGATCTGAGGAGGCTTGTGATGAGACGTTCAACTGCCCTTTGCTGCTCGCTCCTTCTGTTTGTAACGGTAATTGGGGTTTCCCATTACGGCTGGAGCCAGGAAGTGACGGCTTCCATCACTGGCACGATCTCCGATCAAAGCGGTGCCGCAGTCGCTGCAGCCACTGTTACGGCAACCTCCCAGGAACGCGGCCAGACTTATACCAGCGTTACCAACGACAGCGGCCTTTACCGCATAGCCCAACTGCCCGTCGGCACGTATGCCATCAAGGTTGAAAAAGCCGGCTTCGCTTTGACGTCCGTTCCGCCATTCGTACTCACTCTGAACCAAGTCGCCAAGATCGACATAGGGATGAAAGTCGGGAAGGCGACTGAAACAGTGGAAGTCACTGGCGCAGCGCCAATCCTGGCGACAGAGACGACGCAGGTCGACACTGTCATGAATGCCGCAACCAACGACAATCTTCCGCTAGCGTCACGCAATTACGTTCAATTGACTCTGCTGGCGCCGGGGGCCGTTTCGACCGATCCCAGCAGCTTCAATAACGGCAACAATACCGGTGGTTACGGGGGCCGCCCGCTGATTAACGGCAATCGTGAGCAGGCCAACAACTTCCTGCTCGACGGCATGGACAACAACCAGGTGTCGGACAACCTGCTGGGTTACACACCCGCCCCGGACGCGATCCAGGAGTTCAACCTGATTACGAATAATGCCCCGGCAGAGTTCGGAAACTTTGAAGGCGGGATCGTCAACGCGACGATCAAATCAGGCACGAACGCCTATCACGGCGATGTTTGGGAGTTTTTCCGCAACGACGTTCTCAATGCGAACAGCTGGTCGAATAATCTCCACGTGGATCCTGTAACGCAGGCGTGGGATCCTCTGCCGAAGCAGAAAGTTCGCTGGAACATGTACGGTGGGACATTTGGCGGACCGATCATAAAGAATCGGCTGTTCTTCTTCGCTGATTATCAGGCGCAGCGCTTTGATATTCCGAGTTCGGCCACCTCGAACACGGTGTTTACGGCGGCTCAGCGTCAAGGGAACTATGGCGCGCTTTGTACTTCAGGATTTAATTCCTCTGGAGTCTGCCTGGACAGGGATCAGAGTAACAACGTGATCGATCAGTTATATAACCCTTGTGCATCGTTCACTGCCCCCTGTGCCCCTGGCTCGCCCCTCGCGCCGAATCGAAGTCTAAATCCCTTCCCGAATAACCAGATTCCGAGCGCGATGATCAGCCCGGTGGCGACCGCGTTATTTGCTTCGTCGCTATATCCTTCTCCGGTAGGGAATGGACTGCAAAACAACGCGCAGAATATTGTCAGTTCTGCCCAGAACGTCGATCAAGGCGATCTTAAGATCGACTTCAAGGCAACGCAGAAAGACAATATTTCCTATCGTTTCACACGCGCTTATCAGAACAACCCGTCGAATAATTCCCAGGAACTCTTGTCGAACGGCTTATCGAGCACGCCGATCTACAACACCGTCGGTGACTGGACCCGCATGATCGGAAACAATCTTGTGAATGATGCTCGCTTCGGATGGAGCCACGTCACCGTGAATAACGGCACATCCTGGTCCTCCGGCGTCGGGCAGTTCGGTAACACTCTGGGCATCGGCAATGGCAACCCGGGAACTCTTCCCGGCTTGCTCGCAATTAACTTCCACAATGCCGGGTCTCTTACCAACCTCGGTACCACAGAGAGCACCGAGAACTTCGATGACCACGTGTGGCAGGCTGAGGACGCAGTGAGCTGGACGCATGGCCGGCACAACTTCAAGTTTGGCGGTCAATACTGGCGTCAGATCATCAACACGTTCTACGCGGGCAACAACGGTCAACTGGGTTTCTTGGACTTCAACGGACAGTTCACTAGTTCCGGTATTGGAGGTACGGGTGGAGACGGTGGTGCTGATTTTATCCTCGGTCTTAATGACTCATTCGGCCGCGGCGTCAGCACCGGAAAAACGTGGCAGCAGTCCAGCAACGTGATTGGCATCTATGCGCAAGATACGTGGCGCTTTACCGATCGTCTGACCCTGAACCTCGGCCTCCGCTACGATGCGCACAGCCCCTGGGTAGAAGCCAACAATCAGCAGGCGAATTACAACATTGCTACGGGCAACATTGACCTCGCCGGTCAAGGCGGAGCCAGCCGCGGCCTCTACGACGGAACTTATGGAGGCAAAGATTTCCAGCCGCGCATCGGCTTCGCATGGACTCCTGCGGCGCTTGGTAACCATACCGTGATCCGCGGTGCGTTCACCATCTCTTCCTATATGGAAGGGACGGGCACAAACCTCCGCCTGACGTTGAATCCGCCATTTACTCCGGCGGAAATCAATTCGACTACTGCATCTGGGTCTTTCCTTCCTCCAACTAACTCCACCGACGGAATTGTGGGGAGCGGAAGTTCAGCATCCTGCGATGCGCCAGACTATACCTGCTACTCAGGTGATCTGCTCCGAGTCTGGGATTCTAAGGTTCAGCCTGCGATCGCCGATGAGTGGAACGTAACTGTCCAACATCAATTTGGCGGTAATACCACGCTCCAGGTTGGATACGTAGGACAGAGGGGAACGCATCTGATGGTGCCCTTCGACTACGCGCAGAGGGTGCTGCTTCCCGGCGGGACCACCGCGCCTAGCTCGTATTTCGCCGCCAACCCTGGGCTCTACAGCGTCCTCGGCGGGGGCACTGCCACATCTGACACGCCAGGGGCGTTGGTTTCTGGCACCAAATCCAACGGCACCATGAGATACAACGCATTGCAAGCCGTCGTGCAGAAGCAGATGAGCCACGGTTTGCAGTATCAGGTCGCATACACGCTCTCTCGGTGCATGTCGGATAGCACCGGTTACTACGGGGCGTGGAACAACGCTCTGAGCGCCTCCGCTTACTGGCAGAACGTCTATGACCAGAAATCGGAATATGCGCCATGCTATTACGACGCCACCAATGTCGTTTCGGCCTACGCCATCTACGACCTTCCGTTTGGCCGCCACGGGATGTTTGGAAAGAACGTGAATTCCGTGGTCAATGGGGTCATCGGTGGATGGCAGGTCAGCCCGATTGTTTCCTTCCGCACAGGATGGCCAATGCCGCCCCAAGGAGCCGTCGATAATTCTGGTACCTACAGCCGCGGTGCAAGACTTGACTGCGGCGGCATCCCGTCCATTACGAACACATTCCTACCGGGAGTTGGCCGTCAGTGGTTCGTCAACGATGGGCAATTCACACAACCCACACTCGGAACCTTTGGCAACTGCTCGCCGCAGCTTTCCGATCTCCGTTCGCCACATTACAGCGACGTTGACTTGAGTCTGCACAAGGATTTCTCAATTACAGAGCGCTTCCGGTTGCAGTTCCGAACCGACTTCATCAACGCCTTCAACCACACCCAGTACAACGCACCGAATATGGGTTATGGTTCCACGATGGGCCAGATCACTAGTGCTCAGCCGCCAAGGAACATTCAGTTCGCCTTGAAGCTCTACTATTGAAGTTGGGAAACGTATAATGATGATGCAGGCGCTCACCCCGCCTGCATCATTTTTCTTTGTGCGCGATTTTTCGGAGAGGGAATCCCCGCCAACCCAATTCAAGATGTGCATATTCCCGCGCAAGACAGCCTTCATCCTATTCTTAGCTGCCCATCTGTGGTCCGCATCGATCACAGTGGGGCAGCAGACCAAAACCGCTCCTGCACCTCAGTCTGCGTTATCTCCTGAGAAGGCCCTCGCTCTGGCTGAGCAAGGACACTGCCGCGAGAATATTTCCGCCCTCAAGCGTGCCTTGTCCAGCCAAATTGACACCGCTACGAAGAAAGAGGTTGGAGTGGTGGGGGTGCGGTGTTCCCTGGCAGTCGATGATCGCGACTCGACGCTGGATTTTGTCCGCTTCCTGCATAAACAGTTTCCGCTAGACCCCGACGTTCTTTTCGTCGTAGTTCATGCCTATTCCGATCTTTCAACAAGAACAGCGCAAGATCTTGGCCGGACGGCTCCTCAATCGTTTGCCGCTCATAAGCTCAACGCTGAGGCTCTCGAGATGCAGGGAAAGTGGGAGCCGGCGCAGCTCGAATATGAATGGATGATTCAGAAGGAACCGAATGCTCCCGGCACCCACTTTCTGCTCGGTAGGCTCCTTCTCTCGCGGCCGGATGCCGGGCCAGACGCGATAGAACGGGCGAAGCAGGAGTTCCTGAAAGAGATTCAGATCGACCCGAACAATGCCGGAGCCATCTACATTTTGGGGGAGCTTGACCGGCAAAATCAAAAGTGGGAGGACGCGATCGCGCGCTATACCCAGGCGGTCAAACTCGACCCAAATCTTGCGGAGGCCTACCTGGGATGGGGATATTGCCTAGTGAATCTCAAGAAATACGAGGATGCCATTCCGCCATTACGAACCGCAGAGCGCTTGATGCCCGCGAATCCGGAAGTCCACCACTCGCTCGGTACAGCGCTGGAGCGATCCGGACACAAGGATGAGGCGCAGAAGGAATTTGCCATTCACGAAAAGCTGCGCTCCGAAGGCGGAACCCAAAAACCGGAATAGTCGCGTCCGGCGCCTCTCGGAACTGAATCAGCGCGGGGGTTCTTCTACCGTTAGGATCTGATCGGCGGCAACTTCGTGTAAGACCTGCTTGATGCCGCTGGGCCAGCGAATTTCCACCTCTTTGATGAGACGATTTTTCCCCAGGCCAAAGTGTACTCGGCTGTCGCTCGCAGCTGTGTATCCGACTGCCGTTGTTACCTCGTTCCATTGGGAGGCGCCATCTTCATTAGTAATGTGAATTTGCGCGCCGATGCCCATCCGGTTGCTTTTTGTTCCGACGAGTTTGAGGAGAATCCAATGATTGCCGGTTTCCGAGACGTTCCGCAGAATTTCGACCGGCCCGCCCAGAACAGAGACGACCGCGTCAATGCGCCCGTCATTAAAAAGATCGCCGAATGCGACGCCACGATGTGCGGCCTCCTCCTGGAAGTCGGGCCCGGCTGACGCGCCAATTTCGGCGAACTTCCCGTTCCCCAAATTTCGAAACAGCGAATTTGGCTCGGGATATTTGCGGTTGCCCAGTTCGCTGATGTTATCGAGCACATTGGCGCGCGCGACGAACAGGTCTTTCCAGCCGTCATTGTCGAAGTCAAAGATGCCGTTTCCCCAGCCTGACATTTCCTTTGTGCTCTCGAGTCCACTCGCATGAGTCAGGTCGTCGAATTCCCCATGGCCTTGGTTGACGAGTAGCGGAAAGGTCTCGTGTTCAACGGCGGTGTACCAAATGTCGGGGCGCCCGTCGTTGTTGACATCCTTAAAATCAGAACCCATTCCCGATAACGCCGAACCGTCGGGAGCGTAGGCGACCCCCGCCTGCGTGCCGACTTCTTCAAACTTCTTTCCGCCCAAATTGTGAAAGAGCAATCCCGGCGTAGTATCGTTCGCGACGAACGCGTCAAGAAAGCCATCGCCGTCGTAGTCGGCAAACGATACGCTCATTCCTTTGCCCATGTGCGACGAGATCCCGGTTTCTTGAGAGACATCGGTGAACGTGCCATCTCCATTGTTGCGGTACAAGGAGTTGTGCAGCGGCGCGTAGAGCTTAGGATGGCAGTAACCGCGAACCCCGCCTTTCACGTGACAGTAGGGATCCTTATTGACCTCCCAAACGCAGTAGTTGACCACAAACAAATCCAGCTTACCGTCGTTGTTGTAATCGAACCAACCAGCGCCGACCGACCACATCTTTTTGCCATTCAGTTCGGCGCCCGCGAGACCTGCCTTTGCGGTTACATCGGTAAACGTACCGTCGCCATTGTTGTGGAAGAGCTGGTTGCCGGTTACGCTGGCCAGAAAAATGTCCGGGCGGCCATCGTTGTCATAGTCTCCGACGGCCACGCCCATTCCGTAGCCCGCCCCAGCGAGCCCGGCGCGCTCGGTGACATCGGTGAAGGTGCCGTCGTGATTGTTGTGATAGAGACGGTTCCAGTACGCCGGCGATTCCTTTTGCAATGAGGGAATGGCTGCCCCATTGACCAGATAAATATCCAGCCAGCCGTCGCCGTCATAGTCGAGCAATGCAACTCCGGCGACCATCGTTTCGATCTGGTTCTTGTTGGGTGTCGGCGAATTACGGGTAATGAAGTTCACACCCGATTTTGCAGTAATGTTTTCGAATCGTATGGTCGCTGGATTAGGTACAGTCGCCAATCGCAAGACACTCAGTCCGAGAGCGACCATGATGAGGAGATAACGCATGAATCCGCGTTTGGGAAGCCCGCGACAACCAGATTCTATCAATATCGGGTTGCAAAGTCAGTGCGGAGAAACGCCCGGTGCTCGCTGTGTCTCGTACAAATATCGATGGCGCCCGGCTTTGACCTGGCTCTGACTGCCGTCAGTGCCTCCGCAGTAGCCCACCCACTGAGTTCGGGCTGTCTCCAAGATCGAGCTTGGGCAGCGTTTCCGTCAGCTTTGCTGCAGCCTCGCTAGCCAGCTTCACCTGAGCTGCGGTTAGAAGTCCCGAGAGATTCCTAAGTTGTGTGTCAGCCGCTTTCTCGCCATGATCAGCAGCGGCCTTGTACCACATGTACGCGGCTGAGTAATCAAGCGACACACCCTTCCCCTGTTCGTAAAGGTACCCTAGATCGAGCTGAGCGGGCGCGTAACCCTGTTCGGCCGCCATCCGCATCCATCGCGCCGCTTGCTGGTTGTCTAGCATAAGGCCGGTCCCCGTGTAGTACATCCAGGCGAGGTTTTCCTGGGCCGGCGCGTACCCCAGTTCGGCTGCGACCTTGAACCAGGTTGCAGCTTGCTGCGTGTTCTTGGCTATGCCCTTTCCGAGAAGGTAAAGCGAGGCGAGATTGCATTGGGCGGTTGGCTCCCGTTGATCGGCCGCTTTCTGGTACCAGGTGGCCGCCTCATGAAGATCTTTCCTCATCCCTTCGCCCCGCTCATACATTGAACCCAGATTGTTCTGTGCTGTCGGGTGTCCTTGTCTGGCTGCGCTCGAATAATAAAGAAATGCGTGGCCGTAGTCTTTCTTCACGCCCAATCCTTGTTCATACATGTATCCCAGCCCAAATTCCGCGTCAGCAGATCCCTGATTCGCTGCGTTTTTGTACAGATCCAGTGCCTCCTCGTAGTTTCTTGAAACTCCTCTACCAGTCATGTAAGACCAGCCGAGTTTGTATTGGGCCTTGGCATCTCCGTCGCGAGCCTGTTGCTTGAGCGAAGAGATGTCAAGTTCGAGCCTCTTTTGGCTCTCGTTAGGGCTCACGAGATGCTGGCCTGTTGAAGTCGCGGAAAGATGCAACGAAATCGATGCCAGTAACGTTACTGCTAAGAACATTCGTAGATTCATCCCATGTCCCTCGAGTCGTGGATTCCCTCCGTCGAACGACCGTTGAGCTTTGCCGTCGGCGGAATCGATCGGTCCATCTGGACGCATCTTTCAGGCAGCCGAAACTTTTCACAATGCACGGGAACACACGAGGTCTACACGAATGGGTAACGACGCAAGTCAATGAGGAAATAGCCGGTTGATTGCAGGTCACCGGCTGTTCCGGAGGTCATCGTGAGGCCGATCACTAACATTGGTGGTGAACCGACGTCCAAGTGGAAGGTGAAGACCGTGCCAGACTCGCAGTTCCCCGCAATCATCCGCTTTGACGTGTTCGAGATCGACCTTCGGGCAGGTGAACTGCGCAAAGAGGGCCGGAAAGTCAAAGTACAAGAACAACCCTTTCGTGTTTTGTCTTTTCTGTTGCGGCGCCCTGGGCAAGTGGTTACACGAGAAGAACTGAGGGAACAGCTCTGGCCCGTCGACACATTTGTGGATTTCGATCACGGATTGAACAGCGCCGTCGCCCGATTGCGGGAAGCCCTGCGCGATTCCGCGGACAAGCCACGCTTTATAGAAACGATCGCCAAACGCGGGTACCGGTTTATCGCTCCGCTTGAGGCTTGCGATCAGCCGGAAACAAATTCCAGCGCCGACGCCAAAGATCGAATTCCCAACCGCGTTAATCACTGGAATCTCGCAAAACTCAGGCTATTCGCCAGTCTGGGCCTGGCTGTTGTCTGTGGGTCGGTGGCTGCCCTTGTTTATCCGAAGACTCTCGCGCCACCGCAGGACAAGATCGAAGTCGTACCTCTGACCGGTCTGCATGGATTCCAGGCAACGCCCGCTTTCTCTCCAGACGGCACTCTGGTCGCATTTCGTCAAAGTGATGGCGCCGGCAAGGCCGGAATCTATGCTGCAGCCGTTGGGGGAGAAAAGACCGTTCAGCTGACCAGCGACATAGGCGACTGCTGCCCGACCTGGTCACCCGACAGTCGGCAAATCGCTTTCAGCCGGTATTCAGATGACGTTCTTAGCATTCTGACTGTCCCTGCTTTGGGCGGCATGGAGCATCACTTGTATCGTGGCCAGGCGTCAATGGGTGGAGGACTGTCTTGGTCTCCTGATGGCAACTACGTTGCTTATGTGGCAAGCCCGTCGGGGGATCGCACCCGGTCCTCCATCTCATTCCTGTCACTCGCGGACTACAGCACGCACGAAATTACATCCCCACCGCCAGGCTACCTCGACCGTTCCCCCATGTTTTCTCCTGACGGAAAGCGACTCGCGTTCATTCGTTCCACAATCGCCGGAGTCAGCAATGATATTTACGTGATGTCCACCAGCGGCGGTAACCCCAAGCGCCTCACGTTCGACCGCCGGCCAATCATGGGATCGCCCGCGTGGACTGCCGACAGCCGTGAAATCATATTTTCCTCGGATCGGGGCGTCGCCATAGGTCTGTGGAGAGTTTCCGCGAAGGGGTGTGTTCCTGTCCCAGTGGCTGGGCCCGTCGGCGAAGCCGTTTGGCCCTCCATCCCAACAAATGGAAAACCCAATCTCGTATATGAGCAAGGAGTTTTCAAATCCAACATCTGGAGGCTCGACCTGCGGGACCCGCTACACCACGATCGAGCGCCATTGAAGATCGTTTCCGAAAAGGGCGACAAGATGCGTCCCGAACTTTCGCCCGACGGAAAGAAGATCGCATTCGAATCGAACCGGCTCGGCTTTTGGGACCTGTGGACTTGCGAGATCGAGAAAGGAGAGTGCGACCAGATTACGTCTTTGCATGGAACCGCGGGCCGCGCCCGTTGGTCTCCCGATGGACGCTACATCGCTTTCGAGTTCCATCCGAACGAGCACAGCGAGATCTATATGGTCGAGGTGCCCGGAGGAGTTCCGCATCTTGTACCGACCATCCCTGGAGCGGATAATCTTTCGCCGAGTTGGTCGCGCGACGGGAAGTGGCTTTATTTCGCGTCGAAAACAGGCACGGAAGCTTTCCAGATTTGGAAGAGCCCCGTGCAAGGCGGCTCTCCAGTGCAGGTTACCCGGCATGGCGGAATCTCGGCGGTCGAATCAACCGACGGGCGCTATCTTTACTACTCCAAATTCGAAGAGGGCGGCGTTTGGCGGATGCCCGTTCAAGGTCGTGAAGAAACCCAGGTGCTGGATATTGGTGGAGATGGCTGGCCAAACTGGGCACTTAGTGCGGAGGGAATATACTTCCTTAAATGGTCTAAGTTCTCGCATCCGACGATTCAGTTTCTTAGTTTCGCTACAGGAAAAACTCGTCCTGTATGGACTTTGGAGCGAGAACCCGGGTGGGGCATCGGCGTCTCCAGCAATGGAAAGTCGATTGTTTTTACACAGGGTGATTTCGCCGAGTCGAATCTTATGATGGTAGAAAACTTCAGGTAATGCTATTTCGGCCGCCCCGAACTGACTCCAGTAACCTCGGCTCGCTTGCTGAGTTCGCCGTCTGGGATTACCAACGCCACCCAAGGCGTTTCCGGCGACGCGATACGTGCATGCCAGACAATTTCTTTCTGAGTTCCACTTGGAAGGTGAACATTCTGCGTCATCGCGCCCGACAGCACGAGATTGTCGCTGCGAATCGAAAATGTGTGATCCCCCCCGCCACTGGCTAGGGCGCGTATCAAGATTTGATCGCGATCGGTAGTGTCGAAAGAAACCTTGAAATCCAGGACACGAGCGCCCCGCAGATCCAGAGAGTACGTGGTTCCGGGAAGTACTGTGACACTGGTGTGGTCGGATCCTTGTTGAACGACGTAACGCCCTGCAGGCAGGCGAGCGCTGAATTCATTTCCGGCCGCGGATACCGAGATCAACTGCCCGCTTTGCTCTTCGTGGAATTCTATCGGCTCACGGTTTGCTGGATCGACGAAGCCGTGTACGATGGCAGGAACGCTGAGATCGTCCATTAGCCAGATCCATTGTCCCACCGGAGCGGTCCAGACTTCCTTATAAGTCCAACAGATCTGCGTGGGCCAGTAGGGAGCATCGCTATAGCCCTTCGTCTCGATGCCCACTGGAAGTGCGCCCACCATCTGGCCCGAGCGAACGCTATACAGGGGCGTCCAGTCGTATCCCTCGCCGTACATCAGACTCGACGAGAAAGGATTTCTGCCAACCAGCCACTGTGCTTGTCTCTGGGCCAAGTCTTCTGCATCCAGATCTCCGCGTAGTTTTGCGGCTGAGGAGAGCGCCTTGGCCTGAGACAGCAGAACGCTGGAATTGCCCCGAAAGTCGAACCAAACCGGAAACCGGCGCAGGTAGGCATCGTCACCGAGGCGAACTCCGCGGTGGACCTCCTCGATATACGCGTCGCGATCGGCGGCGCGTAGAGGCGTCCAATTCTTCGCTTCAGGAATGAGCCGCGCTTCGCTTTCGCGATAGACTCCCGCGGGCAACACACCATACGGCAGGTCAAAAGCAGATGCCGGCTTAAGGTAGTACTCCGAATGGAGGACAATAGCGGAGTACCACTTCATCCAGTCGGCGTGATCCGGAAAGGCCTCGCACAACTTCGTCAGGGCAACAATCGGTTCCTGCTCCTGCCCTATGTGGAAACGATGAAACAGATTTTCACGCTTCGGCCCAGTATAGAAATATCCGGTTAGGGGAGAGGTCCAAGGCTGAAGTCTGCGCTCTTGCGACGCCAGCAGCAATGCTCCTAGTGCAACGGCTTCGTCTTGGTATTGCCGATCCCCGGTCGCTTCGAAAAGCTCGACAGATGCGACTACGCCAAAAGAAAGCAGTTCCAGATTGTCCGATGCACCGTAGACTTCTGGAAGCGGAGCCGCCGTTTTCAATCCTTCTACCGCATACTTCCAATCCTCTTCGGCAATGACCAGGCTGCGATTCGCGAGCTCGGGATCGCTGGCTCTCAACACCCGTGAGGCCAGCGCCTCCAAGGCGCTTGCCCGAAAGTTCCACTCCGGATTATTAACCGCCTCGCCATGACGATCATCCGCCGTGCCCATGATTCCGTCGGTCCAATAACTCACCAGTTGACCCGTGCTCCGATAACCATCCCCGAACCGCGTTTTCAGAACCCAGTTCAAACCCCAGCGGGCTTCCTCAAGCAGACGATCGGTCAGATCGGGATCTTCACCTTGGCGCTTCAGACTCTGGGCCAAGGAAAACGCCGCGTATGCCATCGCCGGAGTGTGGCCCGTCGCGCTTAAGTCTCCGGCATCGTGATATCCCCCGTTCACAACGATTCGCTCATCGCCATGCGAGGTGTAGATGTCCTGGTGACATCTGCCGTGAATGCCTGGAATCTCCGTGCCACAACGCTCACTGTACATAAAGTTGATCGCCTTCCAGAGGCTGCTCTTCCATGCGTCGTCGCCGATGCGGAACGGGCGAGTTAGCGTGTCGCCAGCGCGGATCGCATAGTTGCCGGACTGGCGGACTTCCGAGAAATCCAGAACCTGATATTTTCCGAGTTCTGTGGTGACTTGCTGGATTGCTTTGGTCAGAACTATTTGTCCACTTTGTTGGTCAATCAGAGAGAATTGCGATGCTGTCAGATCACTGGCAATCGCCGATTTTGAACTTCCCGTCGCGTAGCCGCTGTGGCTAAATGCGATCTTGCCGGGAGCAACATTCCAACCTTCAACATGATCTGCCATCACGCTCTGCAGTTCCAGATGTGCGACCTCGAGGATTGTGCGATCGCCAGGATCGGGCAGCTTCTTGGGTAAACTGTATGCGAACTCAAGTGCCGTGACGCGATCGCGGTCGAGAGGAGCGATCTCCCAAACGATCTGATTCCACGTATGGTTCTTGAGAATAATGGACTCGTGGCGCCCTTCGTTGTAGTGATCGGGCAACTTGTGAGCTCCATCGTTGTGCAGCACCAGAGAGCAGGAGATGGCTGGTGCTCCGACGACATCAGGATAGACCCACAGCGAAATGCGGTTGAATTTGCCCCAGTCCTCGCCGGCGAATTTCCGAGTGGCGATCAGATCTTCCCACTCACCGCTGCCGTCGACTTGGGCAATGTTGGAAGTCGAACGCATTCGCAGCACATGATTCGGCGTGGCGTCGCCGGTCATGGTCCATGGCTCGCTTGCACGGACTTCGACCAGCGTCATCTCTCCCGCGCCCGCGAACGACCATGAGGATAAAGTTTCCATGTCGTCCAGCAGACGCGAATCGAGAACTTTCTTGTGCAACCAGCGATATTCGGCTCCATCTTCGTATCGCGCCACCATTGGCATGGTGAGACCCGTCCGCTGGGCTAGCATAGTGGTAGGAAGAAGCAAGCCGAAACAAATGAACATCCGCAGAGTACCCCAAAACAAAGACGTCTTAATCATTGAATTTGGTCCGGGAATCTTTTGGCATTCGAATGATACCCCAATGCCTCGATTGCGGACGACCGCAAGGATTGAAGGTGAAGTGCGCGGCTGGTGTGCAGTGAACACCGAGCTATTGACTGGGGCATCCTGCTCCACCTAACGGGGGAGTTCGAACTAGTAATCATGATCGAGGTTGCGACCGAAGAGATGCATGAGTCGGACTGTTGAGAAGGTTGAAGGAAGGGAGGAGAAGGAGGCTAGAGAGAGAAGAGCAAGCATGTTGGAGCAGGCACAGCGCTGGCCTATTGCCGAGGGCCTTGTTCTTCACACCGGCCAAGGCCCCGATGCAGACGGACTCCCGAAGGTGACCCTTCATTACAAGTACAAAGCGGGCGACCAAGAGTTTTTTGGTCGCGAGTCGGCCACGTTCACGAGCAGAGACGATGCAGACCTGTTTGAGTCCAGATGCAAAGAACGAATGCTCAAGGTTCGCTATCGGCAGGATAAGCCGGAGATTTGCGCGCTAGACCGTGATGCATTGGGTAACTCACGTAATACCGCCATTACACTCACCGCCCGCTTACCAACCCCTTCACGCATTCCTCCCCCGCCCTCACTTCAACGAACTCAGCCCCGGCTGCAGCCACGAGAACAGAAATCCCGACCACTCCGGGAATATCTGCGTGATCAGCCCGAGCACCGGCGCCGCTCCATACCCAACCACCTTGAACCAGAACTCCGACCCCAGTTCCCCAGGATTGGTGTTGGTCACGTGACTCAGCGTGGCGTCACGATGCATATCGGCGTACACAAACACCACGACCGCGCCGAACGCTACAAACAATAGAAGCAGAACACCGCTCAGCAGCGGCCGCGGATCAAACGGATAGCTCGATACCGCGATCGTCGCCGCCACAAACAGATACATTCCTCCCAGCACGATCGTGCGGATTCGCCCCAGCAGATTTTGCGCGAACCCTAAATAAGTCAGACACACCAATTCCTCGGCGTTTCGCACCAGCTCGTTCTGCGAACTCGCCGGGCCCAACCTTCGGTCGTCATCGCTCTTGGCGTCAGGATCGGCCTGAATCAGCGAATGTTGTTCCAATCTTGTCACCGGGAGGAGAAGTTCGGTCAGCACCACACCCGTAGTTTCGGCCACCTGTTTCTGGAACTTCCTGAATCCCTCCAAACCTGCCGCCTTCGCGTTGTCGTAGTTCTGGGAATACCACTTTGCAAATTCCATCCCTGCTTTACGGCTCGCATCGACCGATCCGAGACAAACATCGCCCGCGGCAAATGCTTCCTTTTCTATGTCGGACGCCGGAAAGGGGCACACACGCAATGAAGTGTGCAGATGATTCAGACATTCCAGCTGCCGCGAGAGCAGCTTGTAGCGCACATCGAGCACGTTCCCGCTCATCTTCCAGACGCTACCCCACGAGAATCCTTGCAGTGCGCTCAGCGTGCGCCGCAGCGCCAGCCGGTCGAGAAAAACCAGCAGCTGCCGCGTCCCGCTCCAGGTCCGCCAAATCTGCCACGTTTCGACGAGGATCACGCTGAAATAGAAATCCAGCCAGAAACAATAGATCAACGCGTACGTCCTCGCCCCCAGGCTGCGCACCGGCACTTCCCGCGCCACGCACGCCACCAGGAGCGCAAAGCCGGCGAACAGCACAAGCATCAGTTTCACGTTGTCCCAGGCCAGCGGCATCGCAATGCATTCCACCGGCGTCGCCGCCTTTTCCTGGCTGAACATCGCCAGCTTCAACCCCTCCTGCTCCGGCACGCCGCGGAGTTTGATTCCTAACTTCGCCATCGGTGGAAGGCATGGACGGTCCGGCCCGAACAAGGCGAGTCCGTGCAAGGCATACCAAAACCAGAGGTAGAGTCCCATCGTCATCGACAAAAAGGGCACGATGGGAGAAACGCCACTCGTCAGATGCATCGAGCGCCAATAAACAAATGCTCGAGTCGCGGGTAGAAGCGCTGCTTCGATCGGGCCGACCCAGGTCCAAAAAAATGCCGACAGGAGCAGGACGAAGACAGCCAACGAGAAACTAACCCTTAATGCGGTACTGGCTGGCGCGAGGTCCCGCTCCCCGGCATCCCCGCCCAGCTTTTTGGTCACAAATAAGTTCGCAACCATCCCGCCTCCCGCCACGACGCATACCAGGACAACCACAGCCCACACCGCAAAACCACTCGGAAGCGGACTGGGCTTCGAGAAGAGTCCACAGCCCCATCCGGTGAGCAGCGCCATCAGCGCGATCAGGGTGCTGCCAATCAGCACCAGCCAGGCGTGCCGCTGACCGCCCGACGCGAAATGCGCGCGGAACGCCGGCTTCGCCGTAAACGATGCGAACCCGCAGCACATCGCATGAAACAAAACGAAGCCGCATAGTGCAATCAGCAATATCTCCGTGCTTCGCGGCGCTGCCGGCCATTTCGGGTGTTCGGCAGAATTCGCCTTTTCAAGCGTCCGGTCGGTGAGCGCCGCCAACGGCCATGTACCATTTCTCGTAATCACCGATAGCCACGCCGCCGGTCGGCAACGCTGGCCGGGAGTATCGGGATTGCATGGCTGCGAGTCTGTCAAATACGGTGGAGAGTAGTCCGGCAGCGGCGCATACTGCTTCGCACCATCCGGCTCGCACCGCAGAGGCGGTGCGAATACTTCTTGATCGCTGAATTTGCAGTTGAGAGTCGGCTTCTTGCCCTCGGCTCGCGCCAGCGATTGCAGCAACAGTCGCGAAGCGATGTACGTTCCTTCTGTGGAGTTTTCCGGAAACACCCGGTGCGAATGCTCATCATTGCGGTGCAACGCCGTCCAGTCCCGTGCCCGCGAGAACAGCGGATAGGTCGATAACGTCATCACCCCGTTTAGCGCCATCGCATCCTGCCCTCTTTGGAAGAGGAGATCGGAGTTATCGACCACCAACCTCGCTTCGGGATAGTCGCGTCGCAGGAAATTTGCCAGAAACAGCGGATCTAACGTATTGCTGCTCCGCAACACCACGTATTGCGCCCGGTGCGCCCGCAGCGCCTCCACAATCCCCAGCAATTGCGCTTCCTGTGACAGCGGTGTTTGATTCCCCGCATACGTTCGCACCGTGTCGTGTTGCTCGCCTCCCGGATCAACCAGGTCCGTGGGCAGGCTCTTTCGCTGCGCGTTGTCCTGGTTCTGTTGCGCTGTTGCCGAGCTGAACATCGACTGGTTCTGGTAGGCAGCTCGCAGAGTTGAAATGTCTCGGGGATAGTAAAGATTGATCGCTCCGCGGCAAACATTGTCAATCGACCCGTTGTCACTCTTGGCCACGATATTGCCATACGCCGTTTCATCCTCGGAAAGGATCGCGATGTTCGCCAGCCCCCCCTCGTTCGATCTTCCGTTCCCCGATTCCCCCATCGAGGCTTGCCCCATGTACCGGCAGAAGAGACTCAGAACCGTCTGGTCATCCTGCAGAAAACTGCGGAAGTCCGCGCCGCTCTCTCTCATCTTCATCGCAAACTGTGTGCCGTCATCCCTGCTGCTGGCGCTTCCGGTGTAGATCGCCAGTCTCCCTTTATTGAGGCTCGCCAGATTGTCCGTTGCGATCAATGCATTCAGCGACGACAGCGAACCGGAAAATGTCGGTCCCAAAATCGCGACCGGAGAATCCTCCGTCCCGTGGCTTTGCAAAGCGTGGATCCACGCTACCGCATTCTCGAACTGCACTCGGTGAATCCCGCGCGTCGGTTCCTCTCCGACGACGAAGACGATCAACGCCTTCTTGTAGGGCGCATCGCCGGCGTTTCGAAATAACAGAATGCCCGGCTGATCCTCGCGCTTCGTCTTGCGGTCATCGGAATCGTCCTGATCCTTGAGCGAACCAAATGACGGCTCCTCGGTCTCCCAAGGCAGCCACGACGAATCGTATTCGTAGCCTTCATCCTGCGCCCCTTCCTGAATCGCCTCCACGAAGCGGTCAAATAAAAGCGAGAAATGGGTATGCAGCGGGTCCGGAAAAGTCGCAATCACAAACGTAGGCTGGAATTCAGAGTCAGGATCGGCCGTTGCCGGCTTATTCGGGGCTGCGTAGCAAACATTCGGCGCAGCAATGCTGGAATGCAGAAAGAAGTGCTCGATCAGAGAAATCGAGTCCGCGCACTCCGGTTGCACGCCGGTTGCAGGTTTCGTCTTGACCGCGCCCTTCGCGGCCACATGTCCCGCGGACGTGCTTGCCGCCGGCTTGCTCCCCGATGGTGAAGAAATTCCTACCGCCGCCACCAGCGCCACAGCAGCTGCGGCGCCCCAAGCTAATTCTTGTTTCATTGCGCAATCTCATTCCAGGGGGAAGGGATAACGCATCACGCACGCCAACCGTGGGAACAGCTAACACCCTCGCCCCGCATCCGGCCACTGAAAACGAATCCTGTTCTGATTTCGTAACAGCCCTACCCGGCTCCCCCGTCACAGCCAGCCCTGAGTTTTGCCCGAAGAATGGGTATTCCCCATTCGAAATAGTGCTGCTTGAACCCCCAGCGTTGCACGCCCGGGTGCCCCCACCCTTGTCGCGTCTTTTGCGACAGGGTGGGGATTTTGATCACAACGTACGCTGGCTGCCTCACCCTTCGCGATTTTCGAAGGGTGGGAATACCCCACTGCAAACACCACGTACCGCCCTCT
Source organism: uncultured Acidobacteriaceae bacterium (assembly GCA_963844525.1). Classification (GTDB taxonomy): domain Bacteria; phylum Acidobacteriota; class Terriglobia; order Terriglobales; family Acidobacteriaceae; genus Sulfotelmatobacter. The sequence continues at coordinate 169,232 of CAWJOM010000006.1, forward strand.
TCCAATCCCACCCACCCGCCGATTCCCCCCATCCACCTCCCCATTTCCGCTATTGAATTCATCCCTCGGCAGTTAGGGTCAAAACCGTTGCGCCCCGGAGGGGGGTCTGATAGCCTTTTTGCAGGGCTTTTCCTATGGCGTAGCGCCGGCATCTTGCCGGCTGTCGCGTGGGCGTCTCGCCCCCGCCGCGTGCATCGTCGCAGGTCCCGCTCGATTCAAAGTCCCAGGGCCTCTGTAGTCCACGTGCAGGCCGTGCGATCAGCGCGCGCAATTGAACCACACGTGCAATTGAAGAAGGAGACACATAACTTGGCATCAAAGAACCGCTATCTATTCACTTCCGAATCCGTAACCGAAGGCCATCCCGATAAGATCGCCGACCAGATTTCCGACGCCATCCTCGACGCCTGCCTCGCCGACGATTCCATCAGCCGCGTCGCCTGCGAAACCCTCACCGCCACCGGCCTGGTCGTCATCGCCGGAGAAATCACCACCAAGGCCTACGTCGATTTCCAACACGTCGTCCGCGGCACCGTCGCCGACCATCGGCTACGACAACGCCCTCTACGGCTTCGACTGCAACACCTGCGCCGTCATCTCCAGCATCAACAAACAGTCCGGCGACATCGCCATGGGCGTAGACACCGGCGGCGCCGGCGACCAGGGAATGATGTTTGGCTATGCTGTGCAATGAGAATGAGGAGTTGATGCCGACTCCCATCTCACTCGCGCACAAGCTGACCATGCGGCTCTCGCAGGTTCGCAAGAACGGAACGCTTCCCTTCCTTCGTCCCGACGGAAAATCCCAGGTCACAGTTGAATATGACGCGAACGGCAAAGTGCTGCGCGTCGACGCGGTCGTCATCTCCACGCAGCACTCCGAAAACGTCGCCAACGACGAATTGCGCGCCGGCATTCTGAAGCACGTGATTCAGGCCGTCGATTCCGGCGCATCTGCTCGACGAAGACACGAAGTATCACATCAATCCCACGGGACGCTTCGTCATCGGCGGGCCCATGGGCGACACCGGACTGACCGGACGCAAGATCATCGTCGACACCTACGGCGGCATGGGACGTCACGGCGGCGGGGCATTTTCCGGAAAGGATCCGACCAAGGTGGACCGCTCGGCGGCTTACATGGCGCGGCACATTGCGAAGAACGTCGTCGCCGGCGGGCTCGCTGGACGCTGCGAAGTGCAGCTGGCGTATGCCATCGGCGTGGCCGATCCGGTCAGCGTGCTGGTGGAAACGTTTGGCACGGCGAAGGTCGATCCCGAAATCATTCCGGATTTGATTCGCGCGCACTTCAAGCTGACTCCGCGCGGCATCATCGATTCGCTGAACCTGCGCCGTCCGATTTACAAGAAGACCGCAGCCTACGGCCACTTCGGACGCAGCGACGCCGACTTCACCTGGGAAGCAACCGACAAAGCGGCGAAACTCGCCAGCGATGCCGGTGTGCGGGCAACCCGTGGCGCGCGCCCGCAAGTAGCTCGAGCGAAATCCCCACTTCATCGCAAAGGACACGAGAAATGGGACACTTCCGGCAAGCATACTCAGGCGAATAGTGGTTCTTCTTCGCGAACCATTCAGTGTCCTTCGTGGTTAGCGATTTTTGAGATTTTGACTCGTGAATTTCGGAACCAAAGTGCCACGCGTCATGCCGAAGTGCGCTGATCCCAATGACATGAAATTGATATTCATGTAGTCTTGCCGCGAAACTAGTGTATCTGCGAGATCAAATTCGCCGTGATCCAGTTATCATTAGCTATCAACTTAAGGTTTCTGCGCTTCCGCGCGCGCCATAGGAGAAGCATGTCAACAGCAGCCGTGAATTGCGACATCAAGAACGTAGAACTGGCCGACTTGGGAAAGAAGCGCATCGAGTGGGCGAACCAGTCCATGAAGGTGCTGCAGATTATCCGCAAGGAATTCATCAAGAACCAGCCGTTGAAGGGCATCCGCGTTTCGGCCTGCCTGCACGTCACCGCCGAGACCGCGAACCTGGCCATCTGCCTGCGCGATGGCGGCGCCGACGTGGTGCTCTGCGCCTCGAACCCGCTGTCGACGCAGGATGATGTCGCCGCCAGCCTGGTGCGCGACCACAACATTCCCGTCTTCGCCATCAAGGGCGAGGACAACGACACTTACTACAACCATATCCTCGCGGCCATCGACCACAAGCCGCACATCACGATGGATGACGGCGCCGACCTGGTCACGATGCTGCACACCAAGCGCACCGACGCGCTCGCAGGCGTGATCGGCGGCACGGAAGAGACCACGACCGGCGTCATCCGCCTGCGCGCCATGGCGAAGGAAGGCGTGTTGAAGTTCCCCATCGTCGCCGTGAACGACGCCGACACCAAGCATCTTTTTGACAACCGTTACGGCACCGGACAGTCCACGATCGACGGCATCATCCGCGCCACCAATTTCCTGCTGGCAGGATCGAAGTTCGTGGTCGCCGGCTACGGCTGGTGCGGCCGCGGACTGGCTAGCCGCGCGCGCGGCGCTGGCGCGGAAGTCATCGTCACCGAAATCGATCCCACGAAAGCGCTCGAAGCCGTGATGGACGGCTTCCGCGTCATGTCGATGACCGAAGCGGCCAAAGCTGGGCGACGTATTCTGCACCGTCACCGGCAACAAGAGCGTGCTCACCAAAGATCATTTCGCGCTGATGAAAGACGGCGCGATCATCTCCAACTCCGGCCACTTCAACGTCGAGATCGACATCCCCGCGCTGGAAAACATGTCGTCCTCGAAGCGCACCACGCGCAACTTCGTCGAAGAGTATTCGCTGAAAGACGGACGCAAGATCAACCTGCTGGGCGAAGGCCGCCTGATCAACCTGGCCGCGGCGGAAGGCCATCCGGCGTCGGTGATGGATATGTCCTTCGCCGACCAGGCGCTCTCGGTCGAGTACATGGTGAAGAACTACAAGAAGCTGGAGAAGACGGTCTACAAAGTTCCCGACGAACTCGACAAGCGCGTCGCGAAACTGAAGCTGGAGTCGATGGGCATCAAGATCGACAAGCTGACGCCGGAGCAGGAAGAGTATCTGGCGGGCTGGAGCGAAGGAACGTAGGCAGCTGTCAGCTCTCAGCCATCAGCGATCAGTAAAATCGGGTGCCCCATTCTAGAATCGCGGTGTTGCGATTTTAGAGTGGGGCCTTTGAATTTAGGGTGGAATCCATCCTTCAAAGGTTGGGGTACCCCGGCGATCTGTCCATTTCGTGGAACTACCGGAGGTCAATGAGTTCTATGGCTGTTCTCGACAGTAATCTTGAAAGCCGCCAGTATGGGTAGCATCAAAGTATTCGCGTCACCGGAGGAGTATCGCCGTGCTGCTTTCAATCCTTGCCATTCTGGTTGGCGCGACCGCCGCCCTGGTCGCGCCAATTCTCGCCGATGCTAAACATTGATGGCCCCGGAGGTTTGTCGCCGGAATATTTGCTGCGCCGATTCTTGCAATCCTCTCCTTCTATGCGTTCCACATGGCGACACCCGGTTGGTGGATTGCGAGTTGGCTCGCAGCAATCGGTTAACAACACACATCAATTGCCACGTTTTTCGTGGTGTGTTTCGTAACGGATTGCTCGCTCTGGTTCGCAGTAATCTGGGGGGCGAATGCGTTGTTGAGCAGTCTCAGGCATGCCGGTAACAAAACACTTTCTTGGCAGCTCTGGTGCGCTGGCTCGTGCGCCTTTCCTCTCTCCCTTTACGCGACCACCGGATATTCATGGTTCTTTGGCAGCGAAGTATTCCGACGCTCACCAATTCGAATGTTTGGATGTGTTTCAATTTCGTTCCTCCCGTTCGTGGTGCTTATCTTGGGGATATACCGAATTGTGGTGGCACTCTGGCCAGCCTCTTGGGTTCAGGAGATCGACCGTAGTGACGCCGAAATCACGACCTTAAACCTTCATTGATTCTTGAAACATCCCCATTTCACTCATTGCGCCGAACTGCCAATTCTCGATGAATGAAATGGCGCGATTTCGCCAGTTGTATCTTGGTGGGAGCCGCTGAAGTTGCGGGTTGCGTTCTCTACTCGCCTTTGAGGGCGCCCGGGGATATGATCAAGGTCCCCGGCTTCATTTAAGCCTTTGGGAGGTTGAACGGCTCTCTGTGACGATTGTGCGGAGTGATCTCAGAGCGACGGGAAGCAATCGCCAGGTCGAACGCAAGAAGCCTGTGAATTCACCAGTTCGAGAGTCGGCACTTCTGGCGGGACTCGGCGATGACGCTGTTCAAGGCCTTGTTGCGGCAGCGCAGTCTCGTCGCCTGGGCCCAAACGTGATGCTCATCGAAGAAGGGCAACGGGCCAATCATATTTTCTTAATAAGGAGCGGCAACGCGCGGTTCTACAGGGCTACAAGGACAGGCGAAAATATCATGCTCTTGTGGTTGGGACCTGGCGACATCGTTGGGCTCGGTTCGTTGCTGGCACAACCCAGCTATCTGGCAAGCGCCGAGACCACGTCACGCTGCGAACTCCTGGTTTGGAATCGTGCGCGGATCCGAAACTTTGCGGCAGTCCACCCAAAGATACTGGAAAATGGTTTGGGAGTTTCAGCGGAATACTTGAGAAATAGCCTTCAGCGACATAGCGATTTGGCCACCATGCCCCCTGAGGTTCGCATTGCTCGTTCTCTGCTACATCTCGCCGATAAGATCGGTCGGGTGCATGGGGCTGGCATCGAAATTGATGTCAACAACGAGCGACTCGCTTCCCTTTCTGATGTCAGCAGGTTCACAGCAAGTCGCGTGCTCGCTGAATGGGCACGCTCCGGAAGAATTTCGAAACAACGCGGCAGGGTGATCCTCCGCTCGCCAGACGCGCTGATCCAGTAAACAGCCGAATCGACGGCTGAACAGGAACCATCACTTTGTTCCTCGTATTCGGCATTGCAATCCTCAATTGTCAATACTCTACCGCTGCACATTTCCTCAATTGTCAATACTCTACCGCTGCACATTTACTTCGCCGTGATTGCGCCCACGCAACCAAAGGTTTCCTGTTCTGCGTTAGCCTTGAATGCGGTGTTACAGGGTCAGCCACCAGTCCGGGTCCTCGTGGTCGATGATTACGAACCATTTCGGCGTTTCGTCTGCGCAACATTGGCACAGAACCCGGATTTGCAGGTCATCGGGGAGGCCTCCGACGGTTTGGAAGCCGTTCACAAAGCCCAAAGCCTCCAACCGGCCCTGATTTTGCTGGACATCGGCCTCCCGAAGTTGAATGGAATCGAGGCAGCTCGGCGAATGCGTAAGCTTTCTCCCAACTCTACAATACTATTCGTGAGCCAAGAATCATCCGCTGACTTGGTGCGCGAAGCACTGGACGCAGGCGCATGCGGCTATGTCGTCAAGACGGATGCGGGAAGAGAGTTGCTGACCGCAATAAACGTCGTCCTTCGGGGCGAGCTGTTTGTGGGCAAGAGATTTTCCGACCACGATCTCACCGAAACGCCAGACGCAGGAGCCTCCAAGGGACTCAGAGGCAATGGCGTGTTTGCACCCCTTCCGCAAAGCACGGAAGCCTCTCGCCGTCACGAGGTGGGGTTTCATTCTGATGATGCAAGTCTTTTGGATGACGTCACCCATTTCATCGGGACCGCACTCCTGGCCGGGAACGCAGCTATCGTCGTCGCGACTCAATCACACCAGATCAGCCTTCTTCCAAGATTGCAGGTATATGGTGTGGACACTGCAGCCGTTATTGAGCAGGGGAGATACATCTCGCTGGATGCTGCTGAGACGCTCTCGATGTTCATGCTAAATGGCATGCCTGATTCAGTTCGATTCTTGAGGGTTTTGGGTAAACTCATTGCGACAGCGGCTGAGTCTGCGAAGGGAGAAGAAGCCCGCGTTGCGGTTTTCGGAGAATGTGCGCATCTGCTGTGGGCACAAGGTAATGCAGAGGCTGCGCTTCGTGTTGAAAAACTTGGCAATCAGTTAACCAAAACATTCGATGTGAATATCTTGTGTGGTTATTCTCTGGGTAGCGTTCAGGGCGGGATGGACAACCAAATCTTCCAACGCATCTGTGCGGAACATTCAGCCGTTCACTCCCGGTGACCGCTACGCGACCGCACGGGCTACTTATTCGGTGCTACAACGGCCCGTCTGGTAGGCGCCGGACGCGGCATGACGCTGCTCACAAACTGCCTGCCTTTCACAACTGCATCCACCGCGGTGAGCAGGTCGCGTGCGACACTTGTCTTGGCAACATAGCCCCACGCACCCAAGCTGGCAGCCTCTCGGACCATTTCATAGCTGGACTCTTGCGTCACGAAGATGATCCTGGACCGCGGCGATAGCGTTCGGATCTGTCGAGCTGCTTCCATTCCGTTGAGAGTTGGCAGACCGATGTCCAACAAGATCAAGTCCGGTTGCAGCTCCAAGGCTTTGCTCACCGCCTCCAGTCCGTCCGACACTTCTCCGACGATCTGCAGGATGGGCATCTGGTCGAGTATCGAACAAATAGATTGGCGGAATGGTTCGTAGTCTTCGACCAGGAGAACTCGGACTGCTGGCACATTCTGGTGGTTGCCGTTGGTCATTACTGCGCCTTTCGACATAGAGGATGATTTGCCTGCGGCTGGTGCCGGGCAAATTCAGACTGAGCGGCGCAGCACGTCACAACGATTGGAAATAGCATTAACTAATAGTCGCGGCTTGTCTCTGGCACATTGGTTGCCCCGACCCGGCACGTTAGTGGTATGAGCGGAGCAACCTTTCCTCACGGCTCATCGTTATTTACATCGATCGCCAAGCTTTCAACTGCTACTCCGGTATGCCGCATTCGTTCCGATTGGCCTCGCATCAGCGGCGCAGTTCGGAAAACTCCGCATAGGTCGTCATAGTGAGCACTAACTCGACGGCGCGCGTCTCGAGCACGGAAGGCATCGCAGTTCAGATATCTTCTTCTCTTTCTCCCCTTCGATAGATGTCGTTGTGAACACGAGGATGCCACCGTTTCACGCTGGGGTTCCGCAGTAGTGTCGGTCAGGGAAGCGGCAGGCTCTTCAGCTCCGGCGACAGCTGAAACGCCTTCTCGAATTCCTGTTGCGCGTCCGCTGTTTTGCCTTCCTGACGAAACGCCAGGGCGAGATTGTAGTGAGCCTCGGCATACTGCGGCTTGAGGCGCGTCGCCTCTTGGAACGCGGTCTCTGCCTTTTGGACATTCCCGGCTTGAAGCAGAACGAGCCCCAGGTTATTGTGCCCCTCCGCAAAGTTCGGATCCTGCCGCACGAGATCGCGAAAAATGTTGGCGGCGGCGGTCGTGTCGTTGGCCTGCGCCAAGGCCAGTCCTAGCTGCACTCGTGCATCGACACTCTGAGGATCAAGACTGACTGCGTCCGTCAACTCACGAATGGCTTCTGGCATGCGCTGTAATTGCATCAAAGCGAGCCCGAAGTTGTAGTGTGCTTCCGCCAGATCTGGATCGGACATCACGGCTCGCTGAAATTCCTCGAGGCCTCGCGTTTGATCTCCTGACTTCCAAAGCAGCAGTCCAAAGCTGGTGTGCGCCTGCGCGTAGTCCGGCTTCAACTCAATCGCCTTTTCATACGCTCCTCTCGCGCGTCCAGGCTCGTTTTTGCCTGCCCACGTAAGCCCCAGGTAGTAATAGTTAGTTGGAAATTCGGGCGTTTGCTCAGCGGACTTCTGAAAGAACGCCAAAGCATCGTCGAATTTCTGCTTCTTGAGAGCATCCACACCCTGCAGGATCAGCAGCTTCGATTGCGCCAGGCGGGCGCGAAAGTCATGCAGCCCCGTTAATGCATCCGCTTCTTTCTTGGCATCGGCGGTGTCGCCCTGGCTGCGTAGTGCGAGAGCCAGATTGTAGTGCGCTTGCTCCAAGTCCGGCTTTAGTTCGATGGCACGACGGAAGGCGGCAATGGCTCCTGCGGTATCGCCCCCAGCCTTCAATTCCCGGCCCAGATTGTATTGGGCGTCTGCATCATTCGGATTCAGGGCAGTCGCAGCTCGAAATTGACTCAGCGCCTCAGCATGCTTTGACTCGCGCCGCAAGACAATGCCGAGCATGAGATGTGCCGCCCCAAGCCGTGAATCCAGTTGAATCGCGCGACGAAACTGTGCCGCAGCTTCATTCAGATTGCCTAACTGTCCTTCGACGACGCCAAGCTCCACGTGTGCATTCGCCGAGGGTTTCAATCGAAGCGCCAGCTTCAGTTCGCGCTCGGCATCGGGAAGACTGTCCTGCTGCGCAAGAATGCGGGCCAACAAGCGATGCGTAGCGGCGTTGCGTGGATCGAGCGCTTCGGCGGTGCGCAGTTCTTTAACGGCGGTGTCCCGGTCCTGCAGGTCGTACCACACTTCGCCAATTCCGTAGTGCGCGTCCGCCCACTTCGGCCGGAGCTTCAGCGCGGCCTGGAACTCTTTCAGGGCCTCTCTAGATTCTCCCTTGTACTTTAGCGCCCAAGCCAGGTCGTAATGCGTGACGGCGTCGTTCGGTTCAAGCTCGAGCGCTTTGCGGTAGTTTGTGATCGCGTCGTCCCAGGACTTGGCTCGCGACAACTCGGCCGCACGCTGGCGGTAGCTGGCCGCCGTTTGCGCACTGGTCCGCGGCGCGAAAAGGCTTCCCACCAGGAAGGCTGCCAACACACAAGTTCGGATCAGATGGTTTGTCCCACGGGTCGGCCCGTTGCGCCGCATACCTACACTCTATCTCAAAATAGGAAAGGGACAGCGAGTGAGCCCGCCGTCCCTATGCTCAAAACTTGCCACTGACAATCACCAGACGAATTTCGCGCTCACCTGACCAATGCGCGGATCGCGGGCACTCGTGACGTTACCGAAAGTGTCGCTGCTAATGTCCCCGCTCGGGTTGTTAAATTGCGTGTGGTTGAAGATGTTGAAGAATTCACCTCGAATCTCAAAATACATCGCTTCATGGACGGGAATCATCTTCGATAGGCCTAAATCGGTGTTGTTGATTCCCGGACCGTGAAAGAATCGCCGGTTCGCCGTTCCGAAACTTCCGCAGTCAGGACCAGTCAAGACCCCCGCTTGCGTTAACTGACACGCAGTCGCGGTAAACGCGCTCTGGCTGAAATATGTGTAGGTACCAGGAGTAGCGCGAGGATCGTATTTGTGCACTGGACCCACGAGATTCGGCATATCGGTGGAAGGGCTGCCAGTAAGCGAAGCATCCCCGTCACACAGCCCCGACGGACACAGTGGGCCCTTGTTGCACGGGATTCCCTTGGCCCATCTGGATGGGGAATCCCGTCGCGAATCGGGTAATACCCTGCAATTGCCATCCTTTTGTAAGCCTTGGCAGGCGGTGGAACATTCGATTGAACGGCATCTCCCAGACATAGCTGACCACAAAATTCTGGTGTACGTCCGTCGACGATAGGCCGCGGCTAAGTTTGGCGTTTGAGAAGTTGATCAGTTCGCCGAAGGCCGAGGAATCATCGATGGCTTTCGCGATCGTATACGAAGCCAAAAAGTTAACATCACCAGCTTTACCCTGGACCGTCACCTGTCCAGAGTTGTAAGCGGAATTCGCCACGAGCTTGGTGAAGGTGTTGCCAAAACCAAAACAGAGGGACTGGGCTCCGGGGCAGTAGTTCGGGTTTAAAAGAGCGTTCCTGGTGCCGTAAACCGTGTTAGCGCCCAGCGTGAATGTGTCCTGCTCAACGTTCGGCCCACACCCGGCAGCACCGTTCGATTGATCGGTATACCCCTGCGCGGAGAGCTGCATACATAACGCAGGGTCCCCAGGGTTCGCCTCGGTCTGCGCGATGAGACGATGACCCTCGGTGCCCACGTAAGACAAAGTCAAGACGGTGGATTTGGTCAACTCACGCTGGATCGAGAAATTGAAGTGCTCAGCGTACGGCACCCGATTATGAATGTCGTACCCCGGGAAATAAGACATCGGCTCGTAAACCGAGAAATCGAGCGTCTTATTTGCCGGGCTGCCCGGAGTCGGGATGGTGAACGGGAAGCGCTGTCCCTCGCCGTCGGTGCCTCCATCCAGACGATTTCGGAAAGGCTCGGCAAAATCAACGGAACCCGGACTGGTCCAGTACAAGCCGAACGGAGCGTCACCCACTTGATAGAAGAGGTTCAAATCCTCAACTGAGGTGTAATACATGCCGTACGAGGCGCGGATGCTGGTTTTTCCCGGCCCGCCAAACACCTTGCCCAACACTCCATCGCTAAAGCTCGGAGAGTAAGCCAGACCAATGCGCGGTCCAAAGTTGTTGTATCGGGTCGGGGCCAGCGTCTTGGGAATGCCCGCATCGCCGGGATACACCAGGCCTTCGAGGAGAAAACGGAAAGACCGTTGACTGCTGCCCCTGAACCCAAGTCTGGAGTCTTCCCTCTGTGTCGTACCACGGCATACTCACTTCCCAGCGCAGGCCCAAATTCAGCGTCAGATTGGGAGTTGCCTTCCATGTGTCTTGCACATAAGCGCCGCCATAGCGCGTGCGCGAATCCAGGAGTTGTAACGCTGCCTGGGTATAGCCACCCCCGCCTCCCGTTGGCGCTCCGATCAGGTAGTCAGCGAAATCTACTCCAGTGGCTGTGCCATCGAAAACAAAAGCCCCATCCTGGCTGGCCAGGTTCCGTTCGTTGACTTGCATATAGCGCGAATTCTCCACCGAACTTTAGCGTGTGCTTGCCCATTACTTTGGAAAATCCGTCCGACACCGTGTAGGTGTTAGTCGGGTTGGAACGTGATCAGAGAAGGCGTGCCGATGGCGAAGTTATTGAAATAGATTTGGGGTACATACTCCGGAAATCCCGGCGTAGCATCGGGAATAATGCCCAGCGTGCCGACGCCGGTCACGAAGCCAAGAGATGCCAGCGACGCCTGGCCGCCGCTGGGGTTGTCCAGATGGGTTGCGGTACGGAAGAAGGTAATCCGCGCCTCGTTCACAGCGTTGGGTCCGATGGTCTTATTGTTACTGAAGACGAATTCTTGCGCGCGGGTTGGCGTCACCGCTGGGAAGCCCGGCACGCTTGCGCCGCCACTGGGCAGGGCGCTGTTCACTGTCGAGTCGTCAAAGTGATAATAGAAAGACCAATTGCCCGTCTTCCGATTATTAAAGTCGACCCGCTCTCCGATCTTATCGTCAGTAATCGTATTCCTTTCGCTATTGTTCGAGTACGTGCCGTTAGCGTTATTGGCAGCCGGGATGTACGGGAGAATTCCAACGGCCGGTGGTGCCCACGCAGTTTTAGGAATTAAGCCGCCTGGAAAGACGCAGTTTGCCGTCGAGGTACAGCCCGCGAAGCTGTATGGCTCACCTTTTGTGACGGTATAACCCAATCTCTGTGAAAGCGTCGTCGGCCAGCCGCATGCCGGACATACTCCAGCCGGAAGTGCCATCGACTACCCGGTCAAAGTTGCAGGATCAAACTGGCCTCCAAGTTCGGCAGCACTCGGCATGGGAACGTTGCTGACTTCCGCGCTTTGCACCGTTCTGGTTCCCTGATAATCCGTGAACCAGAACAGCTTGCCTTTCCAGAATGGACCTCCTGCTGTAAAACCGAACTGATGCTGTCGCAACTCGGACTTAGGCTGGCCGGAGAAGAAGTAGTTCTGGGCATCCAGCGCGTCATTACGCAGGAACTCAAAAACATCGCCGTGGAAGCCATTCGTGCCAGACTTGGTGATGGCGTTCATTACCGCGCCGCTGAATTTTCCGTATTCCGCGTCAAAGCTGTTGGTGATAAGACGAAATTCTTCGACGGAATCAAGATTCGGAACCAGTCCGGCCCCAAGATTTCGTCCTTCGCTGACGTCGCCCCCATTCACCAGAAAGGCGTTGGCTGTCTCGCGCTGGCCATTCACTGAGATATTGCCAGCGTTTGAGATGTAGCCCGAGACTGGCCGGTCGCCACCGATAGTCCCAGCCGTCGTCGGCGCCACTCCGGCCTGCAGACCCAACAAATCCAGATAACTGCGGCCGTTGAGCGGCAGGGCCAGCATCTTCTTCGAATCGATCACGTCGCCAAGCTGCGTGCTCTCGGTCTCCACTTGGACGGCGTTGGCGGCTATGGTGATTTGCTCATTGATACTGCCGACTTTAAGCGTAACGTCGACGCGAAGCTGGTCGTTTACCTGCAATACTGATGCCGGTCTGGTTGTACTGCTGGAAGCCAGCGAGCGCGGCGCTTAGATTGTACGTTCCGACAGGTAGGGCAAGAAAACGATAGGAACCGTCATCCGCCGAAGTGGTCGCCAGCGACAGGTTGGTCTGTGTGTTGGTGATCGTGACTCGTACGCCCTTGACCGCGGCCTGCGATGGATCGCGCACTACCCCATTGATGGACCCGGTAACGTCAGCAAGCAGAAGGCCCGGGGACAAGAACAACGCCACGATGACAAAAATTGGAGCGAAGAACCTCTGACCACTTTTCATCACCTGTCTCCCGGGGCAGCAGTCGCCTTTCGACACACCCGCCCACACAACCGCAAATTTTTACGGATTCCCGTTGCAGATTCGCGCCTGATTGCCGCAGCACCAGAATTCAGTGCCTGCGGCTTGCGAACTTAATTCCTATGGCGCGAAAACATATTCCACCAGGTGGAACGATGTCAAGTTCGAAGATTGGCTGATTCGCATTAAATTTTCCCAGCATCACTGCCGGGATCGATTTTTTTCACCATCGCGTCGACGGAGAACACCAGGAAGCGATACTATTCTATCGCCCAGAAGTGACCTTCCAAAGAGAAGTCGATCGCGCTAGCGGCGAAGAAAATTGGAGGTCTTTCGACGGAGGAGTTGCACAGAACGGATTTTCATCCGATAATCCAGCGTTTTTCATTTTTGCCTGGTCGTTATGAGCGTACGCACGAAAAGCAATTACGACATCAGCGCCCTTCAGCGCGGACTCCGGCTTCTGCAAGTCTTCAGCGAATCTCCGGGGGGACTAACCGCGAAACAGGTGGCGGCCATGTCGCGGCTCCCTGTGAGTACGGTTCACCGCTTCCTGGCAAATCTGGTGACCACTGGTTTTCTAAACCGTGATGTCGAGGGGATCCATTACCTCGGCGTCGCGTGTTTCTCGATCGGGCAGGCAGCCGCCGGGCAGCTTGATATCCGGCGCTTAAGTCTGCCCTATTTGCGGAAACTGAACCAGCGGACCCGCGAAACCATTCACCTCACTGTGCGGAACGGATTATCCGCGGTGTACGTGGAAAAACTAGACTCCCCGGAGCCATTGCGTATCTATTCACGAATCGGTGCGGCGGTTCCGCTCCACTGTACCGCTGTTGGCAAGGTCCTGCTGGCATACATGCCGATGGACGAGCAAACTCGGATTCTCTCGGAACTCGACTTGCAACGTCTGACTCCGAACTCAGTCGGCAATCTCGCGGATCTCCGAACCGAGTTGTCCCGCGTTCGCAAAAATGGATACGCGACCGATCTCGAAGAACACGAGTTGCATATTCGCTGTGCGGCGGCTCCGATCTGGGACCACTCAGGCAGTGTGCAATCGAGTCTGAGCATCACCGCTCCGGCTTTTCGCATGCCCGTGACACGCCTGCGCCAGTTGGCACCGCTTATCCAAGCGGCGGGCCTCAAGATCTCGGCCGAACTTGGCTATCAATGGCCAATGTCCCGTTCATGGTTGGCAAACGAAAATAAGAACGCTCGAGCAGGAGACCCTCTTCCCAACATCGCGATGTAGTGCAACTCCATGCTTACCCAACGAGATGTGGCGGGTGGCCCACCCTTTGAAGCTAGGGGGCTGGCTCACCTTTGATTCTTGTCGGCGCCATTAATAACTGAGGCTGCCCCACCCTTCGCGATTTTCGAAGCGCGGGTACCTCGGACGATGGCATCAGGGCTTCGCCTTCCATGTTTCCATGGGCTTAGGTGTCATGACAGAGTCGTCATCCCATATGTGTCATGACGATGTGTTCCGCCAGGAACACTTGGCACATCGGTGAACGCCTACGAATAGATCCCAGGCGCCTCGTGTCCAAGCTTTTGCACATACTCAACGTATGCCCCAGGATAAACAGTGGGATTGCGGTCCGTGCCGCTCTCACCGCCCAGTTCCAGCACACGTGAGCCCAGACCGCGAAGGAACATGCGGTCATGCGATACGAAGATCATGGTGCCTTCAAAATCCTTCAGTGCCTCCACCAGCATCTCCTTGGTCGCAAGATCCAGGTGATTGGTCGGTTCGTCCAGCACCAGAAAGTTTGGCGGGTTGAAGAGCATGCGCGCGATTGCCAGCCGCGATTTTTCTCCGCCAGAGAGTGCGCGGATCTTCTTGTCCGTGTCATCGCCGGAAAACTGGAACGCTCCCGCCAGGTTCCGCAGTGCACCAATACTGTCTTGAGGAAAATCCTGCTGCAACTGTTCGGCGACTGTGAGATCGGAATTGAGCAAATCCAAAGACTGTTGCGCGAAGTAGCCCATCTGCAGGCTCGCACCGAGCCGCACGCTTCCGGCATCGGGAGCGCTGGCTCCGGCAATCATTTTAAGAAGCGTAGTCTTGCCCGCGCCGTTTCTTCCCATGACGGCCCAGCGTTCTCCGCGGCGGATAGTGAGGTTGAACCCTTCATAAATCACGCGCGGGCCGTAACTCTTGTGCAGATTTTCAAGGACGGCCACCTGTTCCCCGGATCGCGGGGGGACACGAAAGTCGAATCTCACGACCTGCCGTTTTTTGGGCAGTTCGATCTTCTCGATCTTGTCCAAGGCCTTGATCCGGCTCTGCACCTGGGCCGCTTTGGCCGCGTGCGTCCTGAAACGATCGATGAAGCGCTGCTCCTTGGCCAGCATGGACTGCTGCCGTGCGAATGCTGCCTGCTGATTGCTCTCTCGCACCGCGCGCTCGCGCTCGTAGAAGTCGTAGTCACCCGAGTAGGTGATGATTTCGCCGCCATCAATCTCTGCAATCTTTGAGACCAGACGATTCATGAACTCGCGGTCGTGCGAAGTCATGAGCAGCGCGCCAGGAAATGACTTGAGGAACTGCTCCAGCCAGATGATGGATTCGATGTCGAGATGGTTCGTCGGTTCATCCATCAGCAATACATCCGGCATTCCGAGCAGGACGCGCGCCAGCGCAACCCGCATCTTCCATCCGCCCGAAAGAGCGCCCACGTCGCCGTCAATCTGATCGTCTTTGAATCCCAGACCGTGGAGCACTTCACGGGCCTGCGATTCGAGCGCGTAACCGCTTAAATGCTCGTACTCTTCCTGCACGTGACCGAAGCGATCAAGGATGCGGTCCATGTCATCGGCCTTGTCAGGGTCGGACATTTCCCGCTGCAAGGCTTCGAGTTCATGGTGCAGATCGCCGACGCGTCCGCTGCCTGCGATCGCTTCATCCAGGACCGAACGGCCCTGCATTTCCTCGACGTCCTGGCGAAAGTAGCCGATCGTCAACTTCTTGGGGACAGAGACCGTGCCCTCGTCGGGAGTCTCCTCGCCGACCACCATGCGGAATAGCGTTGTCTTGCCCGCCCCATTGGGACCGACCAGTCCGACTTTTTCGCCAGGATTTAACTGGAAAGAAGCGTCCACGAAGAGCAACTGCTTGCCATACTGCTTATTGATGTTTGAGAAAGAGATCATTTTGAAGGAGCAACTCGCGGCACGGTGCCTCTTAAATAGTGTAGCCGCAGTGTAGCGTGGACAGAAGATTGGCGGGCAACGCTTGGCACATTGGGGGTCGGTGAACAGAAATCAGGGACCGCAAATTCACACTTGACATGAGGCGATAATCCACTACCATATGGTTGTGGATCGATTAGGTACAACGTTTGCGGCTTTGTCTGATCCAACCCGGCGGGCAATGATCGAACGACTCTCCCATGGGCCCGCCTCGGTGCATGGATTGACGGAACCGTTTGCACTTTCCCAGCAGATGATTTCAAAACATATTGCCTACCTGGTGCGGGCGCGGATTGTGATCAAGACGAAGCGTGGACGAGAGAGCGTGTGCACGCTTAGGCCGGCGGCGATTAAAACAGTCAGCGACTGGGCGGTCAGCTATCGCCGATTCTGGGAAGAGAGCCTCGACAAACTGGATGTAGTTGTACAACAAATGAAGAAAGAGGAGGTCAGAGATGGCAAAAAACACGGCTAGCGAAATTGAGCGGATGGTGGTTACAAGAGTTTTTGATGCCCCACGCGAGCTGGTTTGGAAGGCATGGACAGACCCGAAATATGTGATGCAGTGGTGGGGGCCGAAGGGCTTTACTGCGCCCGTTTGCAAGATGGATTTTCGAGTGGGAGGAAAATCTCTCCTCTGCATGAGAACGCCGGATGGGCAGGAGGGCTGGAATGCGGTTGAATACCACGAGATTGTTCCCCTCGAAAAGATCGTTTCCTCCATGTACTTTTCCGACTCGAAGGGAAACAAGATTGAGCCTGCAGAATTAGGGATAGAAGATGAGGCTATCGAAGGTGCGTACGACGTGACCATCTTTGAGGATCTCGGAAACGGCCAGACGAAACTCACCTACATTGGAAATGAACCCATGGCGAGCGCCAAAAACAGCGGTCAACTGGAGGGCTGGAACGAGACACTCGAGAAAGTTGCCGCAGTGGTTACGAAGCTAGCGCAGGCGAAATAAGGAACTGAGGCTTTGATTCGCAAAACTCTTTCGTGGACAAAGAATCGTGGAGAAAAAAATGAAAAGAATACCGTTTCTCGCTATCGTCCTGCTGGCATGCGCATTTCCCGCCCATGCCCAAGATGCGATGAAGAATGACGCGATGAAGAAAGATGCAGCCGTCAAACCTGCCGATCCGGAATTGAAAGTCGTGCTCGATTCCTGGAATGAGATTGGCCGCAAGCTGACGGCGATGGCCGAAGATTTTCCCGAGGACAAATATGACTTCAAGCCGACACCCGCGGAGCGGAGCTTCGCCGAGCAGTTGCTGCACGCGGCGGGCTCATGCTACTACTTCACGAATCCTGCGATGGGGCAGAAGCCTCCCGCGGCAGAAGATCCGAAGCGCGACCAATACAAGTCCAAGGCCGACATCGTTGCGTTCGTCAAGAAATCCTTCGCCGATGGCGCAGCCGCCATCCAGTCGAAAGGCGAAAAAGGCCTGATGCAGACTGTCGTATACGGTGATCAGAAAGCGCGCGTTCTCGACATCGCATACGGGATTATCGAACATAGCGGTGAACACTACGGCCAGCTGGTTGTGTACTACCGCCTCGCGGGTCTTGTGCCGCCGGAGTCGCGGCCCAAGAAGTAAAGCTCAAGAGACCACCCGGGTGGCCCATCCTTTGCAGGTGCGTCGCAAAGGGTGGGCCTATCACGGCTCTCGCGCTCGCATAAAAACCCGGGACATATTGAAAAAGAACCGGGGACAAGACGGGACGTTACACTTGTTTTCCTTTACTTTCTGAGAAAGTACTCGGAGTACGTCCCGACTGTCACCGGTTTTTGCCAGAACAATTAAGAGGAGCTTCGTAACTGCAACTTAGATGAATGGGCCGTTAGGCAGCCTACTCATCAAATCGCCGCATAATCTCCATGAGCTTGCATCCCATCAGGATGACAGAGCCCCACAATATGAAGGGAACGCCATAGAGTAGGAGGTGCTTGGGTGAACGGGCTAACTCAAACACTCCTACCTTCACGATGGCGTATACATTCGCTGCGAGATAAGCGACCGCCAAAAAGCTCACTACTAAGTTGTGCATCTTCCTAGTCCTCCTTTTGCCGGCCTGCATCTCCGCGCCGATACTCTTGGAGTACGAGAATCACAACTGCAATACAATGAGTTGCGTACGCACTGGTAACTAATATTGCGAAGCACGCTCGAGGACTGTCCAAAAGGCTTTATCTCCGACGAAGCACTCGACCGCTACCAGCGCTCCTTCAGGACACCGCGGTCAAGGATGCTGGGTGAGACAAGTCGACGCCAGAGACGTTGACGACGGCCTGCCACGCGGCTTCCTGGCTGGCGCGATCGTAGAGGTGTGGCTGGCGCTGCACCTCAATTGGGCCTGAGAACTTCCCTTGAGCCGAGGCGAAGAATTGCCCTGAGACGTCGGTTCCGAACTCCGACGCCTGGAGGTACCGACGGGCCGCGGTCTGCGGCGTCTGATTCATGCCGGGAATGAGGTTCACGATTGGGATAAACAGATACTTCAACGCCGGGCCAGCGTTTCGCACCACCTTGGTGGCGGTCGCCCCACCGGGCGAGACAGCGTACACGGCCATGCCGGAGGGTAGCCGGCGCGCCAGCGCCGCGACCCACCAAGCGATAATGAGCTTCGCGTCGGCATACGTATTGTTGGGCACGTACTTCACGTTTGGCCCGTTGCGAATCAGGGCTTCGATAGCGGCGGTCCGGTCTCCCCGGAAGTATTTGGCGGCGAAGGTTGGCACATCGGTGTAGCTGAACATCGGCACGCCCCCACGGGCAGGTTCTGCGCCGGCGATAACAATCCGCGCGCCGTTGCTCAGCAGGTTGCCGCGGAGCAACCCGACAGTCAGTTGATGATGGCCAATGAGCGGGGCCTGAGCCGCCTCGATGCCCGCCGCAGTGAGCACGCGCTTCTTACCTGGGACCATCCCTGCATTGAGCAGTAGGAAATCGATCGGCCGACCTCGCTTAACTAGCTCGGCGAGGGCGGACTGAACGCTGGACGTCGCGTCCAGATCCAGTTCCAGCGGCGTAAAGACCTGTTTCTTGGTCTCAGCCGCGAGTTGAGTGGCCGTTTCGCGCACCCGCGCCAGGCTGCGTCCGGTGACGATGATCTCGCGCCAGCCCTGTCCGGCAAGCATGCGGGCTGCCGCATAGCCGAGCCCGGAGGTGGTGCCGGTGATGAGTGCGATCGAATGTTCCATGGGCGTCTCCTGTATTTACTGCCTTGCAGCGTTACATACGCGAGAGTACGATACCAGCAGCTGCAATGCAAGGAGTTTCGTACCCTATGGTAACTAATATTGCGAAGCGACCCCCAGGACGTCCAAAAGGCTTTATTCCCGACGAAGCACTCGACCGTGCCGTGGAGATGTTTTGGGAGCATGGGTATGAAGGAGTCGACGTGGATCGGATCGCGCGCGCCGTGAACGTCACCAAACCCGCGCTATACCGAGCCTTCGGAGACAAGTCCACCCTGCTGCTAAGGGCCGTCGAGCGCTATGCGCTGATCTATGGAGCTCCCAAAATGGCAGCGTTTCAAGCGGAGCCGAACATCCACAAGGCCGTGACCGCTTTTTGCGAGGCTACCGTCAACACCGCTACCGGCGACGCTCGCAGCGGCTGCATGTTGGCCGCCGCTGCGCTGGGACAGTCGGGGCGGGTGACAGAGATTCGTTCCTGGCTCGCGAAGGGTTTCACGGCATCCACTGCTATTTTCGCGAAACGTTTCGAGCAGGAGATGAAGGCGGGGCGCCTGACTCGCACACCCTCTGCCAAGGTGCGAGGCCGTTTGCTCGTTGACTTGCTGCAGGGTTTGCAGCTTCGCGCCAAGGTTGGTATCACTCGCGAAGAATTGCTGGAAGACGCACGAAGCTATGTGCCCCTGATTCTTGGCTAGCAAATCTAACGCAGGTCTCGGCGGGGATGCGTCTGGACGAGTGCCAAATTGGCGGGTGACCCGCCCTTCAAACTGAAGAAGCCACCACAGCTGTGGGTGCCCCGTCCTTCGCGTTCTTTGCGGAGGGCGGGACACGGAAATGCTTGCGCATGTGGGTTATTTCCGTCGCTACGTAACAAATCCTATAGCACAGGCATCATCGACGCCCACCCTTGCAAAACGCAAGGATGGGGCACCCTCTGTGGAAATGCTGCACATAGATATGGTTAAAGGTGGGCCACCCGCCATGACGACGGAGGTTGTTTATTTCCCTGGGCAGAAGGCGCGCGTTCTCGACATAGCCTACGGCCTCATCGAACATAGCGGTGAACACTACGGTCAGCTCGTTGTGTACTACCGCCTCGCGGGTCTGGTGCCGCCGGAATCGCGGCCCAAGAAGTAAAGCTCAAGAGACCAGCCGGGTCGGGTGGCCCATCCTTTGCAGGTGCATCGCAAAGGGCGGGCCTATCACGGCTCTCGCCCTCGCATAAAAACCCGGGACAGACGAGACGTTCGCCAATTCGACTTGGAAGCGCTCAAACGACCAAGGCTCGGAGGAAAGAAGCCGACACGGTTATCCCATCCGCCCCATTCTTGGAGCGAGGAAAAGAAATCGAAATCAAAAGGTCCGGCCAGCCCCTGGGTAGTAGAATTTTTTGGACTAGAATCCTCTGCGGACTGGAAATCAAATCCAAAGCGAGTTGGGAGCACCGAACGTGAAAAACTTCTTGCTGTTCTTGCTGTTGTTGGTACCTGTGCTCCGAGCGCAAGAACGACAGACAGACCCCACATGGCTACATCGCTACGTTCCAAACCTTTCCGAGACCAATGCGGATCTCGCCTCTCCAACTTGCCACTATCGAGCTATTTTCGGCGAGGGAGACACAGAGAATCGATCGCTTCAAGCCCTCACTCGATTCGGCGAAGTCTCTTTGGATGGGAATGGCATTTGCCGAACCGTCCTCTACGAGCGCCAGGAAGAGATTTATTTCGTCGTGGAAGGAGCGGGCGTGCTGCAGTATCAAGATCAGGCTCAGGCATTACGCAAGCATGACTTCACGTACTTGCCTCCGGGCGCGAAACATTCGATCTCCAACAATTCTGACCAGCCCTTGCGTGTGCTGGTGATGGGATTCAAAATTCCGGCATCGATTTCCATTGGAGCGCCGATGGCACACGCGAAAGTCGCAAATCTCGCAGAGTCCAAGGAAGAGACGGTCAGCGGCCACCCGAAATCAGTTCTGTACAAGCTTCTGATCGGACTGCACACCGGGAAGCGAGACTTGATCGATGAGGCCTATGTGATGGATAGCTTTTTCTGGATGGATTTTGCGCCCGGAGGCACAAACTGGCCTCACCACCACGCGGCCGCGGAAGAAATCTATCTAGTGATGGACGGCCAGGGCGAAATCGTGGCTGGCTCTGGGGAGAATGGCGTCGAAGGACTCTATGCCGCCAAAGCAGGAGACGCCTATTACTTTCGTCCCAACTGCACGGTGGGCTTTTACAACCAGAACAAACCGGATGCCAAGACCTATATCTTGGCCGTCCGAACGCGCGTTCCACTGCATGAGGATGACGAGTAGGTGCTTAATTCCGAAGTGAAGGCCGCTGAACAATCAAAATTACCTCACTCAAGCCAAAACCAAGCTTGAAGTGCGCCATCCGCCAGGCGGCACCGACATCAAGCTTTTGGCGGGGGAAACACGCCGAGTTGGGTCATCAGTCCGAGCGTATCCATGATGATCCGCGTGTCTTTGATTCTGCCGCTCTGAAGACGATCGATGACCACGCCCCAAACCTTGACGGGCCGTCCCGTAGCGGCCACGCCAAGAAACTCCCCTCGGTGCGTTCCGGTCCACTCGAAGCGGGTCACCACCTTATCGCCCTCGGCAATCTGCTCTTCGACCGAGAAGTACAGGTCGGGAAATCCAGCCCGCATACCACGCAGAACATCTTTCAAACCTTCCAAGCCTGGGCCTTGGCCGGGAAACGGGACCTGCTCGACTACGTCCTCCCAGGCGAACTGCGCCGCAGAATCGATCTGACCCTGATTAATGGTTTCTTCGATGAAGCGCCGGACGACAGCGCTGTTATTTTGCATCACCTGGAGTCCCCCCTCTTTCGGCATCGATTCGCTCGAATTGTACCCTCTTGAGCAGTCCCGTTAGACCGTACTCGCCTCAATGGCCGACAAAGCAAACCGATTCTGGACTCGGGGCGGGGTGGCCCCGGGCTTTTGATTGCGGGCAGCATCGCGACCCACCCTTGCAAAGAACGCAAGGATGGGGCACCCGCAGTGAGAACGATGTACACAAGAGTCGTTGAAGGTGGGCCACCCGCCCAGGTGCCCCGTCCTTATCGCGCGCCGCTTGCGCGAATGGGCGGGGATTTTGGTTTTTGGGTCCTTCGGTATTCAATGCGCCGCGCGGCATCTCTGCTTACGTTCCGCTGCAAGATTTGGAAGACCGGGGACAGATGGGTGTCCCAGGTTTTCTTCATCCAGATTCTTTCCCCCCGGCAATGTCATCCTGAGCGAGGATTGATCTTTGCGCGCCTTAGCGCAGAGATCAACCGCAGTCGAAGGATCCCTGCCTCGCGTCCAGCGTCATGAGTGTCGCGAGGCATTCTCACGACGCTATAGCTTTGGGGGCTCGCCGATCTGAAATCCGCCGAAGCGTGAATTGGAAAAGCCCACCCTCCCGCACAGAACGCGGGAAGGATGGGGCAACCCCAGGTTCAAAAGTTATGAAAGGCTGGGCCAGCCCAGGCTTGTGGGGGTGAGTGTGGATAAAGACTCGCCAAGTGTGAGAGCAGGGTCCGTCCATGATCTTTGCTGGAGATGATTGTGGTATAGGCATGGCCCCGGTTGAGCATGTGATTTGAGTGTAAGCGATAGCATCTCGGCAGAAGTTGCGGCGTTTCGAGCTCGAGGGTTGGCCGCAAATCGCGAAACCTCCCGACGTCACGTTGCCACCGAGGGATTTTGTGCAGCTCGCGTCGCCGGTTCGGGCAGTTGCTGTCCGCAATGTGCGCAATTCGCCCAAGTCGGCTCAACGAGCTTTTCACATTTCGGGCACGGTGGGTGCAGCAAAGTGCCGCAGTCCGGACAGAACGCGAACTTTGCCTTTTCGAGATGCCCGCAGCCGGGGCACGGCGTCGGCAGAGGGTCACGGAGAATGAAGTACAAGATCATCCCAATCGCATTCGGAATGAAGATCGCCAGCAGCGTCCACATTACGTAGCGCATCTGCCGGCGCTTGGCGTCGCCGTAGATGTACCCGACCAGCGCAACCCAAGCTACCTGGAGCAGGAGGAATCCGTAAATGAGCAGCGCTTGACCCCAGCGCGGCCATTTGCCCATCTCCGGATCGGTTGGCGCCACGAAGAGGAACAACGGCACCGTTACGCAAAAATAGGCGAACCATGCAACGATCCACGCTGCCTTTGGAATCACGCGCAATTCCTTTGTGAAGCGGCTCATGCCAGTCTCCTTTCGCCGCGCTGCCGGATTGCCAGCATGACTGCGGCCACGCCTCCCGCGAGCCACCCTAGGGCGGTGAACGCGGCAAAGCTGATCCATGTATTGCTGAACTGTGCAGGGCTGAACTGCGGCTCGAGCAAGATCCCGAAACGCCTGCTCACAAAGTGGAAGGCCGGCCAGCTCGCAATCGTCAGCAGCCATGCAAACGCCACGGAAACAATCAGTAGGCGGCGGTTCCAATCGTGCTCGGCTTGTTCGATGAGCTTCGCCTGCGCACGCGCCAGCGTGGCCTGCACCAGCCACGAAGAAGGCTGCGGGGGCGGCAATCGGCGGAGTTCGCTCGCAATCGGCCGCCAAGCCCCCAATTCGTTCGAGCAGGCGATGCAAGACCTCACATGCTCCGCAACCTGCTTTTCTTCCGCGCTCGTCAGCGCGCCGGCTGCGGCCAGAGCCAGCAGTTCTCGAATCCTGTCGTGCTCGCTCATTGCCATGTACCTCCGGGATGCCGCGCTTGGAGCGCGTAACGCAATTGTTCCAGCGAACGTCGCAGCCGCGACTTCGCCGTTGATACCGGAACCGCTGTAACCTGCGCAATTTCCTCAATCTTCATTTCGTCCTCAAACCGCAGTGTGAGGACTTCGCGATACATCATCGGCAGCCCTGCCATAGCTTCGCTGATCTCCGTTCGGCGCTCGGCCGCGAGCGCGTGATCGAGCGGCGTTTGTTCTTTACACGGAATCCGGTCCGCCACGGTTTCGTTAGGCCAGCTGCGGGCGAGCGGCTCGTCCAGGCTCTGGGGACGAATCCGGCGCAAATGGTCGATCGCCAGGTTGCGCGCCAGCGTGAACAGCCAGGCGTCGAAATTGCGGCTGGCATCAAAAGAACGAATCTTCTCGACCACTCTCAACCATGTTTGCTGGAACAGGTCTTCCGCCTCGGCGGGCTGCCGCACGAGGCGCAGCAGGTACCGATACAGGCGATTCTGGTACCGGGTAATCAGTTCCGAGAGAGCGTTCAGGTCGCCTCGGCGAAGCCGGACCACATCCGCATCCACTGCCACAAGCCCCTCCAGCGATAGTGCGGCCGCTCCCACCATACTCGTAATACGGATGAGTGCCCAAAAAAGACGCAAGAGAATAACACTCATGATTCCGCCCAAACGCGAATCAGAAGCGCCCGTACTTGTGCAAACGCCTGACCACGGTTGGTTGGGGAACCTCACATGAATTCATCTCAATCACAGAATTATTCGGATCTTGCATCCTTTTGATGTTCTCGCCCGTATTCCCAAAGTGCCCAAATGCACAGTACCAAGCGCAGGAGCGCAACTGTGATCCTGCATTTCTCTTCCATAGGAGGCGGTTGACATGCATGACACAAAGGAGCGGTTGTCGCTATTCTGGATCTTCGCGTTATTGAACTACCTGTATGCGGATGTGATTGCCCTGTTTGCCATTGTTGATTCGCCAAATCTGGCCGACGCCCCGCATCTTCCATCATGGGCTCTGCTGGGTTCAGCGGTCTTGATGGAAATACCCATCGCCATGATTGTGGCGTGTCGACTACTTTCGTTTAGAGCGAACCGGCTGGCGAATATCATCGCGGGTGCAATTGTGACGCTTATCAACGGCGGCCTGACGTTCGTTCCGCCTTTTTTCGGTGCCCGTACGCCCGCTCTTCCCGCTTACTTGTTCTTCGCAACGATCGAAACTGTATGCACCTCGGTCATCGTCTGGCAGGCGTGGACTTGGCCAGGGGCTGAGACTGTCCACACGTCGCAACTGGCCGCTCAGATGAGGTCAAGGTGAAAAGAGAACGCCTGACACAGATCGTCCTGGTGATCGTGGGGCTGGTCAATCTGGCCCTGATTTATTTTCTATATATGGATCTGCGGCATTCCAGCTGGCTTTTGGAGCAGAAGAACGAATGCGAACCAATGTTTCTGAGCTTTTTTATTCCGGTCGGGATCTTGCTACTCATAGCCGCAAGGAGACCGTCTGGGCATCGCTCGATGATTGCTCTAGCAGCCTGGTGGAACATCTCCCATAGCGCTGTGATGGCGATTCAAACGGTGGAAGCGCGGATTCACGGCGTCCACAGGAACTTTGCTGATGTCATCGTATTCCTTGCGATTGGAGTTGTCCTGTTGGCGCTTCTGCCAGCAAAACGAGAGGCCGTCGCGCCGGGAGTTGCGTGAACGAGCGCAGGAACCCTAGACTCCGCCCGGATAACGTTTCTTCTCGTTCGTCTCATGGTTTCTGAGGGCTTGTGCGCACTCCAAGAAAGTCCGTGGCAACTAACCGAGAGATATAATTCCCGCGTGCAACAACCTATGCGGCATGGAATGGCGCTTCGCGTTTCCAAAGTGGCTCTCATTTTTGCAATCGCAGTTTTCTATACGACCCTGGTCCTGAACAACATCACGGATTACGGCTCCAACTATGAGTTTGTCCGCCACGTCCTAATGATGGACTCAACCTTTC
This sequence comes from uncultured Acidobacteriaceae bacterium, assembly GCA_963844525.1. Taxonomy (GTDB): domain Bacteria; phylum Acidobacteriota; class Terriglobia; order Terriglobales; family Acidobacteriaceae; genus Sulfotelmatobacter. The sequence goes on from CAWJOM010000006.1 coordinate 194,768, forward strand.
CGGGGAACCACCTTATGTGGCGCTCCGTCAATTCGCCGGGAGTGCATACGGTCTTCTACATCGGCATCATCGCCTGGGAATCAGTCACTATGCTTCTATGCTGGTGGGCTGGTATTCGGTTGCTGAAATCGTATCGTGCGGATCCGGCGCAATTTGCCGCTGCGCTGGACATCGCTGTGATTGCGCTGACGACGAGCCTACTGATGTGGTTGGTTGCATTCCTCGATGTCGGAGGCGAATGGTTTCTGATGTGGCAGTCGAAAATATGGAATGGACAGGAAGAGGCATTCCGAATGTTTACCGTAGTCGGTGTGGTGTTTTTGGTTGTGCTGCAACGCGAGCCCACTCCCGATTCGTCGGCAGTCCGGGAGTAATGAGGGAACCGAAGAAAGATGGGGTAACCCGGAACCCGGGTTGGTTTGTCCCCGGGTTGGTTTGAAGCGTGGGGACAGAAATGTGGCGACATTACCGTCGAATCTCACGCTCAGAGTCGCAGCACGATGAGAGTCATGTCGTCGTGCTGCGGCGCGCCGGCGGCAAAGGCGTCGGCCGCACGAAACAAGTGCTGTAGCAATTCCTCGGCGTTCAGGTCCGCGTGCGCTTGCGCCTCGGCGATCATCCGGTCTTCGCCCCACTCGTCTTCTGAGGCGTTCATGGCTTCGCTGATGCCGTCAGTAAAGGCCAGTAAAATATCGCCGGGGAGTAGGTGGAGCCCCTGCTCCTTGTAGACCGCTCCGGCAAGCAGCCCGACGACGGGGCCGCCGTCTGCCAGGCGAAACACTCGCCAGGCGCCGTCTTCTTTGCGTAGCACCGCCGGAGGATTGTGTCCGCCGTTGACGTAGTGCAATGTCCGCGAGGCGCAGTCCAGTTCGGCGTAGAAGAACGTGGCATAGCGGTTGGCCTCAGACGCGCCGTAGAGAAGACGGTTGACATTAGCCATCTTGGTCCCAAGATCGCCAGCGCCACTCAGCACTTGACCGCGCAGGCTGGCGTGAAGACTTGCCATCAACAGGGCGGCGGACATGCCTTTGCCACTGATGTCGCCAATCGCAATACCCAGGCGGTCGCAGCCGTGCGCCGCTGTTCCGCTAGCGGAAGAGACGTTTTCGCCGGGCGCATGCCCAGCTTCTGCCGGCGAGCCATCCCGGATGTCGATTAGGTCGTAATAGTCGCCGCCGACTGCCTGGGCGGGTCTGCAGTGCGCGGCAATCTCTACACCCGCAACGCTGGGAAACGTCTGCGGGAACAAGCGCTCCTGCACCTCGCGGGCAATCTCGAATTCACGTTCCAGCTTGGCGCGGGACAAGGCCTCCTCGGCCAGCGTGGGAATAAGCTTGTAGACGTTGACGAGTATGCCTGACGGCAAAGCTACCGTGCTGCCCAGCGCAAATCCGCGTGGCAGTGATCCGCCCTCGAAAAAGCGTTTGCCTTTGCCCAGCAAGATAGGATTGACCAGCAGAACCACCTCGTCCGCCAGTCCGTGATCGAGCAGCACGGAAGTCAGCGTCGAACTGCCGGTGACAACCAAGTCGGGGCCCTTCCTGGCCTTAATGTGTCGGACGCTATCCACGAGGTCTGATCCAATGGCTTCGAATGGACCCCACTCCAGACTCTCCGGTCTGTGAGTTACGACGAACTTCGTCGCTGCATTCAGGCGGTCCGCCAGCGAACTTTTCGGCGCTTTCGGCCAGAAGCGCGCCAGCAAGTCGTAGGTTCGGCGGCCAAACAGCAGGTCGCAGGTCCTGCCGTACATCTCGTCTACTATCTGTAAGCCGGCAGGCGAGCGATACGGCGCGGTCCAGTCGCCGTACGGGAAATCGTCGCCCGGACCGCTGGTCATCTGGATGACGCCATCGAGCGAAATATGCACGATGATTTTGAGTTTGCGCATATTGATCTACTATAAATGTTCGGTTTGCGGCTTCGTGAGGCGCACACTGGATTCGCGCTGGAAGGACAACAGACTACAAGATGCGAAAAGGGTTTACGAGGAAACCACAACCGGACGAGCCCGCGACGCCGGTCAAGAACTACATCACGCCGAGCGGACTGGAGCGGCTCAAGGATGAGCACCGGTTTCTGCTCTCCCGGGAACGCCCGGCCGTGACGGAGGTGGTGGCTTGGGCTGCCAGCAATGGCGATCGCAGTGAAAACGCCGACTATCAGTACGGCAAGCGGCGGCTGCGGCAGATCGATGGGCGGATTCGCTTTCTTACCAAGCGAATCGAAGCCGCGGAAGTGGTGGACCCGGAAGCTCGAAGATCGGGACAGGCGGCGGCGAGGGCATTCTTTGGAGCGACCGTGCGCTATGCCAATGCCGCGGGAGCCGAGCGAGTGGTGAGCATCGTGGGCACCGACGAAATCGATCTCAACCGCAACCACATCAGTTGGGTGTCACCTCTGGGGCGCGCTTTGATGAAGTCGGCGGCGGGTGACAGCGTAGTCCTTCAATTGCCAGGCGGCACAGAATCCCTAACCGTGCTGGAGGTGAGTTACGAGCGCATCGCTGTGGAACCGTTCCGTGAACCACCTGGATCCGAGGCCTCGGCAAAGGGGCGCGCTCGCCGACGCCAATGACAGGGATTTGAGTGTAATGGATCCCGGCCGTGAATCTTAGCAAACAAAAATCGCGTATGATGGTCCGGCGCGCCAGGGGAGGCATCGCTAAATGAATTAGCTTCTAGTCAAGGTTGGGCGAAGCGAAGATGGCCCGGACATTGCCGAGTAGGCGGTATGCTGGCCATTATTCTGGTATTGGTGGTGGGCGCGGTTCGCCTGGCCGGAAGCAACGCGAACGCCGTATTTTCGTCAGTAGCCCGTTCACTTCAATCAACAGGGCCTTAGAGAATCCTTGGAGCTAAGAGGCAGCCAATGTACGTCCCATTCTTGTTGTTCGTGATGACGATTGTTCTCATTTTGATCTTCTGGGAACTAAGCAAGATCAATGGCCGCCTCAAAAAGGCGCTCGCCTCTTCCGGTGACGCGATAAAGGGAAATAAAGACAAGCGGCCCTGACAATCCTTGGCCCTGACAATCATTGAGCAGGACGAAACTGAGATCGCGCTGGTCGCACTCGATTCGTGAATAAGCTCGAATATCTAATACCCAAAATCAAGCTGGGTTGAACCTTTTATAGCCTTGCGTGTGGGGGCATTTCCGCACAAACGGGAGGGGAGCTGCAGTGGATCCGCCGACCCCAAGGCAGAGCCGATCCCGAGCCAACTCTCCTTTTGGCTAGCGCTAGATAAAATTTGGCTTCGGCGGCGTGCATATTGATTCAAACCAGCGACTGATGTACACCTCGGCGTGAGCTTCGCCGCAGTAGTGCCGGGCTCCGGGGGCGCTGGCGATTGCGGAGTTCCACCGGTAGACAGTGAGGTCCGAATCTCCGCATCGAATCACGAACCAGTGGATGGGGCTGGTGGTAACGAGTCCGCAAACTTCACACCTGAATTCCTTCAGTGCTGTCATGCTCTCTGTTCCGCAGATTCGATGACGCTCACTTTGCAATCGGGGCTTGCCGGAGACTTGGCGTCAGAATTGTCAGTTCGCCGACTTGCTCCCTCTTAACGGCGCCTCCGAGTTGGGCATGATTCATCATCCAAACCTCGGGAATGATTTCACCAACCAAATGTCCGTGACAAAAGAGGCGTACCACCGAACTCTCGGAGACTACAATCCCCACCGCATTGGTGACGGCACTCATGTTGGCGGCGGCAATATGACGGCTGCCGAGTCCCAGCGGCACGTTCACTTTTGCGTCCAGAGCATCGAGATAGCGGCACGCGGAAAGGAAAATTCCTTCGCGACTTACAATGAACCCGCCGTCCAGTTGCGCCAATTCCTTGACGGTTCCGCGGAGATTGGGGTTGGTGACGTGGAGGAACGACGCAGGATGCCCCAACAACGGATCCAAAATCAACGGCCTGGATCTCGCGAGCACGGCATTCTCATCGCCCAAGGTAAAGAGCGTGCCCACCCGTCTTCCCTCGCGACCCTCGCGAGCAATCTCCACCGCGAGCCCAATCAGGGACTCAAGGACGTCAGGATCGTATTCCGTTACCTGGCAGAGAATGCTCTCAAACATTTATTAAGTCCAATCGCCAAGGTTAGGCGCCAGCTCTGCTGCGAGATGCACTGTGGTTTGGATGAAGCGGCGTCCTAGAAGATTCATGCGTTCGATGACAAGTGTATCGCGGCCCGCGACCGACGAACGATCGCGCTGCCGAAGCTGGAGCGATCGCTCAATTGCGGAATGTCCCCAGGTGATTGAGGACACCGGGCTGGCGCGGGTCAATCGGGGTCGGTCAGTTTGTTCAGAGGATCGACCGCGAACCAAGCGACGGCGCCCAGCAGGCATAAAGCGGCAGCCACCCAGAAAGAAGCCGTCCAACCGTAGCGTGAGGCGATCCAGGGCGTGAGTGATCCGGTCACGGCTCCGCCAAGCTGACCACCCATGTTCATAAATCCGGACACCGATCCTGCGGATCCCCCCGCGATGTCAGCGGTGAGCGACCAAAAGGAACTTTGTGACAAATACAGCGCTCCGGCACCGCCGGCCAGAACTACACTGGCGAGCTGGGCGCTATGCACCTGCGAGCCGAAAGCGATGAAGATGCTTGCAAGCCCCATCGCAAACACGGCCAAACCGCAACGGCCAAGACGAGGGCCGCGCCACTTCGTCAGCCGGTCGTTGATCGCTCCACCGATCAGGCAACACACCAGCATGGCCAGAAAAGGCAGCATGGAGTAGAAAGCGCTTGCTTTCAGATCAAGGCCGCGCACTTTTGCAAGATAGCGATAGAACCAACTGAAGAAAATCCATGCCACATAGCCATAGCAGAAATAGCTGATCGTCAAAGCCCAGACTTCCCGGCTTCGAATGACTCGCCGCCAAGAGACGAGAGTCTCGATGCTTTCTCCTGCGGCTTGCGACTGGCGATTCCTCGTGAATGTTGTAAGTCCCGATCGGATGGTAGCGAGTTCAGACGCAGATACTCGAGGATGTTCTTCCGGAGTATCGCGAGCAGCGATGAACCAGACTGCTCCGGCCAGTATTCCGATGGCCGCACAGACCCAGAACGATGAGCGCCAGCCATAGTGAATCATGAAATACGTAATGAGCGGCGGTGTGAGCCCGGCACCGGCGCCGACGCCGGCAAAGATCCAGCCATTGGCAACGCCGCGCTCGCGTACGGGAATCCAACGCGCAACGAATTGATTGGCGGCTGGATAGATGACTGCCTCGCCGGCACCGAGAAAAAAACGCACTGCGACAAATAGCCAGATCGCGCCCGCAACATTGGCAGGAACCAACGCCGTCAAGGCGGTGAAGATGCCCCACCACAGAACGCCACCGGTCAAGACACGTCGCGGGCCATAGCGATCGGCGAGGTGGCCCCCGACGGTCTGGAACAGCGCATATCCAGCGACCAGCGCGCTGAAAACCCTTCCGAGCTGTACGTCCGTCAAATGATAGGCGTCGACAATGGATCCGCCCGCAATGGAAATGTTGACCCGGTCGAGATAAGACACAGCGCTGAGCACAAAGAGCCAGAACACCAGAAACCAGCGCACGCTGCTTGTTTTCTCCGTGGTCACCATTGGGGCTCCGACGCGTACCCAAGCATTTGATGCCTTCCGAATGAGAGATTGTCACGATTGTTCCGTGGGTTGGGGTGTGATAACTTCGCCAGCGGCTTGCAATCAATCACGCGTTGCGCCAACTTGGATCGACCCCAATGACGACGATGAAAGCGGTGAGTGCGGCAGTCATTCTGCTGAGCATGTTCGGCCTGGCTTCCCCCGCATATGCTCAGCTTGATGTTTTTTCCAAAGAACAGCGAATCGAGTTTACTCCGGAGTGGCATGGCGACCGGTTTCCGGACGGCCGTCCGAATGTGCCGGATTCTGTGCTGGCTCGCCTGAAAGACGTCACTGCCGATGAAGCTTGGGATCTTCTGCAAGACGCCCATTTTCGCAATCAGTTTGAAGGCGGCTGGACAGTGATCAACCCCGGTCAACGATTGGTCGGGCGCGTGGTGACGGCCGTCTTCATGCCGTCTCGTCCTGATGTGGATTCGGTGATTCGAGCCAATGGCAAGAAGGAGGATCGCATCGGCGACGAAAACTCCTGGATCATCGACATCCTGAAGCCCGGCGATGTCCTGGTCGTCGACCTTTTCGGAAAGATCCGTTACGGAACCATCATCGGAGACAATCTCGCTACTGCAATCTATTCGAAGAGTCATAACGGCCTGATCGTGAACGGCGCTATTCGCGACGTTACAGGGATCCGGCAAATGCCGGGCTTCCAGGTTTACACGCGCGGTGTCGATCCCTCTGCTCTGGAGCATGTCATGCTGACCGGAATCAACGTGCCCATTCGGATCGGAGACGTGACCGTGATGCCGGGCGACATTGCAATCGGCGATCCGGAGGGCGTTACCTTTGTCCCACCGCAATTGGCCGAGAAGCTCGCCGACGAAACAGAGATGGATCACATGGTCGACGAATGGGGCCACACGATGCTGGGTGAAGGAAAGTACACTCCAGGACAGATCGACGCCAAGTGGACGCCGAAGATGATCGAGGAATTCAACGCCTGGCTTGCAAGAAAAGGATCGAAGCTCCGCATGCCGCAGTAATAAAGGCCCCGCCCTCTCGATGCCGTACCGATCGACACCGGGAGTGGTGGCCAGCAGCCGGTGCCCCATTTCTCGCGCGGGCTTTGCGCAAGAAGTGGGGATTTTTGCATAGTCCAGGTTACGCGGCATGTTCCCGCAAGACGCGCGAGAGTTGCTCCGCAACGATCTTATCTTCCCCCGGTTGCAGCATGAAGGAACACATCGCAAGTCCAGGCCGGCCTTCCCCGCCACCAATCACAATCGCAGGCTTGGAGCTTCGCAGCAATTTCGAGACCTGTTGGGGAGTTACGGAGATCCTGGAGTCCCACGTGATCTGCATGTGGGGAACGTGGTTCGCGATGTCGGGGGTAAAGAACAACGTGCTCACGCCGGGAACCTTCGCGAGTTCTTTTGAGATTCCATCCAGCCGGGCCTGCCATTCTTTCGTCAAGGCGTCATGGTCTTCCTTGAGATAAATCTCGAGGGCCTTGACCATCCCAATGATTTCTTCCTTGCCCACTTTCTGGCTGCGGCCGAGTGTGTCCTCGTGAGGGCTGTTATTGAGAAGAGCGCACGCTACAAGATCTTTGCGCCCGATCAGCAAGCCTGCGCACTGCGGCCCGCGCATCGCCTTTCCACCGCTAAAGGTCACGAGGTCGTATCCCATGTTCGTGTAATCCCAAAGATGCGAAACCGGAGGAGTGTCAGCCGCGGCATCATTCATACAGGGCACGTTATATTGCTTTGCCAGCTTCACCCATTCATCTACTTTGATCTGACCTTCGGAGTTGGCAAAATTCGAGAAGTGCATCATAGCGGTACGGTCGCTGACCGCGCTTTGCAGTTCTTCCCGGGTTTCAATTACAACCAACTTGATGCCGGTAGACCGTAGCTGATGATCAAAAGGATTGCGGTGGGACTTCTGGATGATCACCTCCGACTTCATGCCAGTCAGATCAGGAAGTTGCCGGATCAGGGTTTCATTAGCACCGGTTAGAATGCCTGCTAACCCTGACTGAATTGCCGCCGCCGCGCCGGAAGTCACCAGCGCAGTGTAGCCATCGGGGAGCTTGAGCATTTCTGCAATCCGTTTTCCTGCTGCGACTTCGAGGTCGGGAATACTCACGAAATGGCGGCCAGCCATGGCCATCACGGCTTCGAGTTCAGGACGAAGAATGGACCCTCCCAAGACCGTCATCGTCCCCTCACAGTTGATTACAGTAGGAACGCCAAGTTCTTCGTAGGGGTTACCGGTTTGCCCGAAGCCGGAGACGTCGACGCCCACCGCCCCTTTGGAACCGGCGGTCGAGAAGAGCTTGCGCGGCGCAAAGATGGACGCTGCGATCGCGGCCGCGGTGCCTAGAAACCCTCGCCGATTCCAATTCGAGTTGATTCGCATTCGTGTCCTCCGCGGAGTGTTATTTATGAGCAACGGCGGCGATGCAATTGATTTCAACCAGCGAATCTCCCGGCAGGGCGGCGACTGCCACTGTCGTGCGGGCTGGGCCGCCATGGGGGAAGTAGGTCGAGAAGACCTTGTGCATTCCATCCCAATGCTCAATCTTCACGAGAAACACATTGGCTTGAAGAACCGTGTCCATCGAACCGCCTCCGACTTCGACAAGCTTCTTCACTTTGTCCATGACCATGGTCGTATGAGATTCGATCGTCCATTCCTTCTGGTCTCGCGTATCGTGCGCACCCTGCCCTGATACGTAGAGCAACCCGTTGTGGACAATTACGGGCATGATGATGTCTTTCTCGCTGCCGGGCTTGCCTTCGCCGTTCAGCTTGCGGATTCCGTTGGTATCCTGCGGGGCCGAACCCTTCGCAAATACATTCGTGGGCGCCACCGCGGCAGTAATCCCCAGAGCCGAAAACACGGAAGCAAACCGGAGCGCAAACATCCTGCGTGTGGAAGTAAGATTCATTGACCTGCTCCTTTCAAGTTAGCCTTTCAATTTAGAATTCGAAAAACGCAATCAAGGCAAAGCGAAGCTGAAAATATTACTGCCGGCGGCGATGGCCACGTGCTGTTTGCCGCCAACCGCATAGCTCATCGGAGACGCGCTCATATTCTGTCCCGTGTTGAAATGCCACAAAGGCATGCCCGTTTGAGCATCGGCGGCTTCCAGCGAGCCAGCATCATCCCCAAAGAACAGCAGCCCTCCGGCCGTCGTCATGGTTCCACCGGAAGAATGACCTCGCCCGGTCTGAGGATACTTCCACGAAATCGCGCCCGTGTCCAGACTGTACGCGACGAGGACTTTCTGAGAATTTTCGCCGGGGATCCGTTTGACCCCAGTCGAGTAATATTCCTTGCCTTCCCGGAATTCCTGCGTAGGTTGCGAAAGAAAATTCTCGCACTCTTCCAGCGCTAAAAAGTAGACCATGCGCGTGGATTCGTTATACGACGGCGCGTACCAGTTGGTGGCGCCAGAATAACCAGGGCAAATGCGGGTTCCAGCGGGAGTCGGCCTGACATCCGTGCGAACCGGGCGGCCGTGCTCATCGATTCCTTTCGCCCAATTAAGTTTTTCAACGAAACGGGTAGCCGCGATGAACTTTCCATTCGTGCGATCGAGCACATACAGGTAGCCGTTGCGATTTGCCTGCACCAGGAGTTTGCGCGGCTCGCCTTTGTAAACGGCATCGATGAGAATGGGAGTCTCGACGGAATCGTAGTCGAACAAATCATGCGGAGTGAACTGGAAATACCATCTCAATTTGCCGGTGTCCGCGTCCAAGGCAAGCATGCAATCGGTGTAGAGAGCGTCTCCAGAACGCACATCGTCATTGAAGTCGGGGGCCGGATTGCTGGTGCCCCAGAAAATCAGATTCAGCGCGGGATCGTAACTGCCCGGCATCCAGGTGGTGCCTCCGCCGCGCAAATATGCCTTGCCGGGCCAGCTCTTGGAGCCGAATTCCCCTGGGCCCGGGATCGTCCAGAATCGCCAGGCGAGCTTGCCGGTCAACGCGTCGTAAGCGGCGACAAACCCGCGCACGCCATCGTCTCCACCTGAGGTTCCGACCAGAACTTTGTCCTTCACCACGAGCGGAGCGCCGGTCGCGCCGTAGTTTTTATTCCAATCGGCATAGGGAACGTCCCAGATCTGGTTGCCGGAGCGCGCATCCAGGCAGACCAGGTGGGCGTTGTCGGTTTGCATGAACACCCGATCGTGCCAGACGGCGACGCCACGATTTAAATGCCCCGAGGCATCGTCAATCAGCCCATCAGAAATCGGCCTGGAATGATGCCACACGACCTGGCCAGTGCCGGCATCGAGCGCAAAGGCGTCATTCGCCACAGCTACGAACATCATTCCGTTCACAACCACGGGAGTCATTTCAAGACGGTTGGAGTTGGGTGCATGAAAAACCCATGCAGCGCGGAGTTGCGGAACTGTGGCAGCGTTGATGTCGGCAAGGCGGCTGTACCGGCGTCCCGTATAGTCACCGTTGTAGGAAGTCCAATTTGCTCCTGGAGGCGAGGCCAGCAGGTCCTCCGAACGCACGTCAATCTTCCCGGGTTCGGAGCCGCGGACCGCGGCTGCGCCAAGACAAACGAAGCAAAAAAACGTGTAGAGCGCCGTCCGCAGGCTCAAGGGACCTTTCCGTGTGAGGCAGTGGAAGTGCGAATTATCCGATGAAACGATGTTTCTCCGCAACGTACTTCAGCTACAGCCGGCCGAATTGTTTGACTGCCTCGACGATCGACTTCAGTTTTTCGATGACGGGATACATCGAGTGCTCCTTGAAGTCCATCTGCTGCGCTAGTGCGAGCACGGGCTGCGCCTGCGCTCTGGGGACGACGGCTACGCCATCGCTGTCGGCTACCACGATGTCGCCGGGGCTGACCGATACTCCGTTGCACACCAGCGGAATCTGCGCCCCTGCGAAGCGATAGTGATGGACTGAGGTGGAAGGAACGATCCCCGTGGCAAAAACTGGAAAGCCGATCTTGCGCAAGTAGGCCACATCGCGCACACCGCCGTCGATCACGGCCCCAGAATAGCCGCGCGCAGACATCGCGGTGCCCATCAATCCGCCCATCCCAGCAATGTCTTCTCCGTCCTCGACCACCATCACGTAGACGGAATCCGTCGATCCCTGATCGATGGCTTGCAGCATTCCGCTCAGGGCTTCAGGGTCTTTGTTGCCCTCATCTTTCTTGAGTTGCACGGTTCGCGCAAAGCCGGCAAACTTGGCCGTAAAAATCGGCTGCATGCGATGAGACATGTACATCCGCTTGCCCGTAATCTGCTCGATGGCATCCGAGACCGAGGCGACTTCGACTCTCCGATACTCCGCGATCAGTTGGCTGTCAGATGAAGAGGCCACTGAGTTGGATTGCGCCCGAACCGTACGGAGCGTGCTTCCGGCGATCAGCATCAGGCCTAATGCCGCGAGCGTAATGGCGATTGTCCTGCCTTTTATGTGCATATGAGATTTGTCCATACCATCCTCCAGGTTGTATATATGTTCGCGGACTCTAACACTGTTGGTGCCCCGGTTGGAAGAGAGAAGCGGAAACTCGAAGGAGAGAAGAATGCGATTGAAAGCCAGCCAAGCGTTGTTGTGTTGGCTCTCGCTGCTGTGGTGCGCCTGCGTCCTGGGCTGCCCCTGTCTGGCGCAACAGAATGACTCCTGGGATGACGACTTCAAGAAAACGGCCGGGCCCGGCGAACGCGCTTTCAACTCGACCTGCGCCGGATGCCACGGACTGGATGGCCATGGAGGCGACAAGGGCCCGAACATTGCGGGCAACGCTAAGGTGCGGCATCTCTCCGATACGCAAGTATCAAGCATAATTTCAAATGGCATTCCAGGAACCGGCATGCCGGCTTTTCACAATTTCAGCGCGGGCCAGGTTGGTTCGTTGGTCGGCTATCTGCGAATTCTGCAGGGAAAGACTGACGCACGCACATCCTCGGGCGATGTAAAACGTGGCAAGGAACTTTTCGCCGGCAAAGGCGAATGCTCCAGTTGTCACATGATGTCGGGAGAAGGCGGGTTCCTCGGACCCGATCTCTCGGCCTACGGAGCCTCAATGTCCGCGAAGGCGATTCGGGACGAGATTGTGAAGCAGAACAGGATTGAAGCCCCTGGTTACAGGTCGGCAGCGCTTACCACCCGCGACGGTAATCGCCTGGAAGGAGTCATCCGCAACGAAGACAACTTCTCGGTGCAATTTCAGGCCAAGGATGGGAGTTTCCACTTCTTCCAAAAATCTGACCTGCAAACCGTGGAACCCACTGGCAAAATGCAGATGCCGACAAACTACGGCGAGAGGCTCAGCGCTGACGAACTTAACGATCTGGTGCTGTATTTGATGAGCGGAGGCGGGGCCTCTTCGCGACCCTCCCAAAAGACAGGGGATCCTACTCAATGAAATTCGGGCGCACGATTCTGTTTCAGTCCATCACTCTCTTCTGCCTGGTGCTCACGGCGTCCGCGCAGGGCACGCGTGTTTTTGAGCTCCAGGCGCAGTCACCGAAGTTCTGGGATCTGATTGATCACAACGCGAAACTCGAAACGGTCGCGACCGGCTTTGGTTTTACCGAGGGTCCGATGTGGGATGCGGCCGGATTCCTTTACGTCAGCGACGAGACCATCAACAAGATTTTTCGCGTTTATCCCGATGGCAAAAAAGAAGAAGTCATCGCTCTGGGCGACCCGGATGGCAACACCTTCGACCGCCAGCACCGGTTGATCGATTGTGCGAGCGTGCTGCGTGCGATCATCGCGGTAACGCCGGACGGAAAGTACAAAATTCTCGCGGACCACTACGACGGAAAGAAATTGAACAGCCCGAACGATGTGATCGTGGGTCCGGACGGCGCGCTCTACTTCACCGATCCAACGATCGACCTGGTTGCAGGGGAGAAGCAGGAGATCCCGTTTCAGGGCGTCTATCGCCTGGATGACAAGGGCAACGTGCAGTTGCTGACCAAAGATCTGGCGCAACCGAATGGATTGGCCTTTTCTCCGGATGGCAAGAGCTTCTACGTTGACGACAGTGAAAAAAGAAACATTCGCGTGTACGACGTGGCGTCAGACGGTACCTTGAGCAACGGCCGCATTTTCGGCGAAGAGCCCGGAGCAAAGCACGAGGGCGTTCCCGACGGCATCAAGGTGGACAAGAGCGGCAATCTCTTTGTCACTGGGCCCAAGGGCATATGGATCTGGGATGCGAAAGGCAATCACATCGGAACGATTGCTATGCCAGAACAGCCCGCAAATCTGACATGGGGTGACAAGGACTACCGTACGCTGTACATCACGGCAACGACTTCGGTGTATCGACTCGAAATGAAGACGCAAGGATACGTTCCGTACTTGGCGCCCTGAACGGGCCAAAGAACGCGGGAGGCTGTCAATGAGGAAGCGCGAAACTGAAAACGTCGCTTCCAGCGCAGATGGTCACGTACTGGACGCCATCGACTGCGTATGTCATGGGAGATGCGCTGATTCTCTGGCCGGTGTTGAAGTGCCAGAGAGCGTGGCCGGTTGTGGCATCAACTGCTTCGAGAGAACTGGCATCGTCCGCGAAAAAGACCAATCCACCGGCCGTCGTGAGTGTCCCACCCCAGGACTCACCTAGGCCCGCCTGGGGATAACGCCAGGCCACTCTTCCATCCGCAACGGAGAGCGCCAGCAGAATTTTCTGCGCGTGTTCATCGGCGGGAAGTTTCGTCCCGGTATCGTAAAAAGTCTCACCGGCCGCGAACTGCTTTGGGCTCGCAAAGAACAAATTGCAGTTCTCAAGCGCCATCACATAAAAGAGGTCCGTGTCCCGGATTGTAGGAGGGTGAAAACCAATTCGTGGCGCCGTTAATGCCGGGGCAGATCAACGTGCCTTCAGCAGTCGGTATTCGGCCGGAGAGAATCGGGCGGCCGGAAGCGTCCACGCCTTTGGCCCAGGTCAATTTTTCCAGGAACGGTGTCGCACGCAGGAACTTGCCATTGGTCCGGTCGAGAACATAGAAGAAGCCGTTGCGGTTCGCCTGCACCAAAAGGTGACGGACCGCCCCACTTTCTTCCGCATCCACCAGTACGGGGGTTTCGTTGGCGTCATAGTCGTACAAGTCGTGGGGTGTGAACTGGAAATACCATTTCAGTTTTCCCGTGCTGGGTTCGATCGCCAGTACGCACGAGGTGTAGAGGTCGTCACCCGGTCGGGAATCGCCAACAAAATCGGGCGCCGCATTGCTGGTCGTCCAATACAAAGTGTCGAGCTCAGGATCATAGGTGCCCGGCATCCAGGTTGTGGCGCCGCCGTGCAAGTAGGAATCTCCTGGCCAACTGGAGGAGCCGAATTCTCCCGGCGATGGGATGGTCCAGAGGAGCCACTTCTGCTTTCCACTCACGGCGTCGTAGGACGCCACAAATCCTCGAACGCCGGAGTCGCCGCCGGACGTTCCGACAATCACCGCGCCCTTTACTACCAGCGGAGCGCTGGTCGCACCGTAGTGTTTCGCCTTGTCGGCGTACTGAACATCCCAGATCAGGCTTCCTGAACGCGCGTCAAGGCAGAGCAAGTGCGCGTCATCGGTTTCCGTGTAGACGAAATGATCCCACACGGCCACGCCACGATTCTTGTGAGCGGCAGCGTCATCCAGCAATCCTGAACTGATGGGGCGCTGGTAGTGCCACACAACCCGTCCGGTACGCGCGTCGAGTGCGAATACGTCATTGGCGGAGGTGATATACATCATGCCGCGGACGACTACAGGCGTTGCTTCAAGCCTCTGCGAATTGCCCGGATGGAATACCCAATCCGCTCGAAGATGTGAGACATTCGAGATATTGATTTCGTGCAGACTGCTGAATCGACGACCGGTATAGTCACCGTTGTAAGAGGTCCAGTTTGCCCCCACCGGCTGGGTCAGCAGGTCCTGCGCATTGACCTTGGTGTCGGCCGCGACCGGAGACTGCGCGGAAATCCTTAGGCACGCGGAGATCAGGAGCACGATGCACGCCCCGCCAGGCCGCTTCATATCAGCGATTGTCTCCGCTTCCAACGCGCACTTCCTGGAGCGAACCACGGTCCATACCATGCTCATCTTCCAGGTGTAAGGAGACGCGTGCAGTTTTCCCAGGTGGGGCGATCTCGGTGTCGAGTGAAACTGGCTCTGTCGGATTTGCCTCCGCCACGGGCAAAGTTCCGACGCTACGCCCGTGTTCATCATAGAAGTGCGCGATCAGACGTCCAGAGAAGAACACTCCGAAGGAGCCGGAAAGCTTGATCTTTCCGTTTTCCAGACCCGTCGCTCGGAGAGGGCGAATCAAAATGCCCGCGTCAGTCACGCCATGGAATTCGGTTCCGGCTCGGGTGGGGAACCATTCTGTTTCGAAGTCACAACTCTCCCCAGGACGCAACCGGCACATCGGGCTGTTGAGTTCGGCTTCCAGATAGTAAGGGCTGGCATCCGCGTCCGCGCTGAGGGAGGGAATGCCATCACTGCTCAGCCGCATTTCAGGGCCGTTCGTCCAAAAGATGACCGATGCGTTGCCCGGGTAGGGTTTGTTCTTTTCGTACTGAAAGCGTTCGACCATCGCATACCGGCTTGCGCCATCCACCACCGCGAGCCATCCGTCTGTCGAGTCCAGCCAAAGCTCGGCCGCCATGTGTACGTAGTGGAGAGCAAAGAGTCCGTCGTCCCTCACCGATACCGCACGATTCTCAGCTGGACCGAAGCGAACGTGATAGCGGTTGAGATAACTGCTCGCCTGGTTCGCCGGAGTGAAGGTCCAGAAATCGTGATTGAAATGTACGCCACTTGCAGTTGATGCGTCCGCACTACCGGAAGTGTCGTACTGCGAAACGGACTGCATCGACCACTCCACGGTATGGCCTGTCACGTTTTTCATCGAGGCGTGAAAATGGATGCGTGGTGTCTCGGCATCCAGACGAATGGTGCGCAGGAACTGGATTCCCGTCTGGGGATCGGACGGGCCCGTCAGCTCGACTTCGCAGCTTTGTCCTTCCGAAATCTTTCGAAAGGTGAATGGCCCGTCATCCAGCACGTCAGAGTTGCCCGCCCAATGCTGTTCGTCGTCATTGCCCTCGGGCAAGAGCCAGAGTTTGTCGCCGCCGTAGTTGAACCATTCCCCGGCCTGTGGTGGCAGATACTTACCCGCGAATTTGGGATTGACGAACAGGTAGGGATGTCCGGCGAAGGTCACCTGCATGAGGCGCCCGCCATTTTGCGGTACTACGATCAACTGCACCCAATGATTGGAGAGTTGTTGCGCATGCCAGCCCTTGTAGTCCACGGTTTCGACACGGCACTCTGCGCTTTTGACTGCATTTGCCTGAGCCATCGCATGGACTGCAAGCAGCATCATCGCAATCGATCCCAGGAGAAATAATCCAGAGAGCCGTCGCCATGGTTTCAACAATGGAAGACACAGTGTCATGATTGCCCTTTTCAAAACCCCGCCCATCAGAGGGTCCGGAGTGCGGAACTCCACTCCTATCGGCCTCTTCGTCGCTCGAGAAACGGAACGAAACTCAATAAAACGAAAGATTTCGATTTGCGTCAAGCACAATCTGTGTTATACCGACTTCGCGACTGTGGGGCCATTTCACCAGTTGTTGAGGAGGTGTCGCAATGCGTATCCGAAGTGCGAGCCGGCGATCATTCGTGAAACTGTTGGCGGCTGCGCCGCTGCTGAGCCAGATTGCTGCACGCGACCTGTACGCGCAGGCGGCCTCCGCCGTCGGGAAGGATCCGCGTCAGAATGTATACACCAGGCTAGGGGTGAAGACTGTCATCAATTGTCGCGGGACCTGGACCTATTTGAGTGGATCCCTCGAGTTTCCCGAGGTTCGTCAGGCGCAATTGGAAGCCTCAGATTATTTCGTCAACATGCTGGACCTGCAGCGAGCCGTGGGCAGGCGGCTGTCGGAGTTGACTGGCGCGGAGTCCGGGATCATCACTTCCGGTTCAGCGGGCGCAATGGCAGCGGCAACGGCTGCCTGTATGGCCGGTACCGATGACAAATACATCTGGCAACTCCCCGATACCACCGGCCTGAAACATGAAGTCATCATGGTTGGAGGCCGCAGCGCGTTCGACAGTGCGATTCGGCTGACCGGAGCCAAGCTGGTTCTCACCTATTCGCCGGAAGAACTGGTCAAGGCCATCAACGAAAACACCGCGATGATCTATACCACCGATCTCGGTGAAAAACTCCAGCGCGTAGTCGCCATCGCGAAAGAGCATAAGATTCCAATGCTGCTGGACGACGCAGCGGGCATACCGCCCGCCGATAATGCCAAGCTCTACGCTCGGATGGGGATCGATCTCTACTGCTTCTCAGGCGGGAAAGGGCTGTGCGGGCCGCAGTGCAGTGGATTGCTGCTGGGCCGCAAAGACCTGATCGAAGCGGCCCTGCTGAATTCAAGTCCGCGGGAAGGAGCAGTGTGCCGCCCGATGAAAGTCGGGAAAGAAGAGGTCATCGGTTGCCTCACGGCGCTTGAGACATGGCTGAACCTGGACGAAAAGAAGCTTTACGGTGAATGGAACGGCCGCGTGGATCGGATTCGGAAGTTGGTTGAGACGGTGCCCGGCGTGACTACCGACGTCTACGTCCCCGACGATGGAAACCGTTATCCCACGTTAAAGATCTCGTGGGACCAGGCAGCCTGGCGATACAGTATTACCGATTGCGTGGAGGAGTTGCGCGCCGGCGATCCGGTGATTGAAGTACTCGGGGCCGACAATCCTAGCTTGGTGAAAGCGGTGCGCGAGGGGAATCCGAATCCGACTCGAAAAGAACGCAAGGCGCCTAACCACATCGAATTGGTTTCCATGACCATCAAGCCTGGAGAAGAAATCGTAGTGGGGCAAAGATTGCGGGCGATTTTGGGCGCCGCGCAGAAAAAGGCTGCGGCCTAGAGCGGAGGAAGGTGCTTTGAGAGCAATTTATCGAATCGCTCATGTGCGATTGTTGCTGGTTGGATTTCTGCTTTTCTCGGCGCTTTTGCCCCAGAAGCTGGCCGCTCAAGGCCAGGCACGCGCCGTCGTTCCTGCTTCTGCGTCCGCCCACAAGAATCGCTTTTACTCGCCCGGAGTGGATGCGGGCGACTATGTGTACGTCTCCGGGCAGGGCCCCCGTCGGCCCGATGGCAGCTCACCTTCGACGTTTGATGCCCAGGTGCGCCAGGCGCTCGATAACGTTAAGGCGGTCGTCGAAGCAGCAGGCCTGACGATGGAGCACGTCGTCTACACGCAGGTCTATCTGGAGGACATCAGTAAGTATGGCGACATGAACCGCGTCTTCGGAGAATCCTTCCCGAAGACTCCGCCGGCTCGGGCCGTTTTGGGCGTCGCTGGCATTCCGGAGTCCCCCATTCAGGTCAGTGCTGTCGCGGTGCGCAATCTGGCCGACAAGCGGGCTGTCCATCCTCCGAACTTTAAGTCGGAAGACTCTGCTTCGCCGGGCATCCTCACTCACGACCGGCTTTTCGTTTCCAGCATGCCGGGCAGCGATCCGGTCACAGGTAAAGTTCCTGAAGATCCGGCGGCGCAAGTCGATCTGGCACTCGATCGCGTGGAGGCAGTCACGAAGGCAGCCGGCCTCGACCTAAGCCACATGGTTTTCGTCAATCCTTACCTGACTGGCGACATCCCCATGCGGATCATGAATGAGCATTATGCCAAGCGGTTTGAGTTCGGGAATACCCCGGCGCGGGCAACAATCGAGGTCGCAAGCCTGCCCGGCGGTGCCCACATCGAGTACACCGGCGTGGCCGTGCGCGATCTGAAACAACGAAGAGCGGTGCGCCCGAAGAATATGCCCCCTAGTCCAACCGCTAGCCCATGTGTTTTCGCCGGCGATACTTTGTACTGCTCCGCGAAGAGCGGCTTCATTCCGGGGCCTCATGGCGGAGTCTATGCCTCGACGACACAACAGCAACTGAGGCAGACGATGCGTAATCTCCTCGACAACCTGGAGGAGGCTGAGATGAAGTTCGACCAGGTCGTCGCCACAAATGTGTACTTGGATAACATGTCTGACATGCAGGCGTTTGACGATGTCTACGCACAATATTTTGGCCTCTTGCTGCCTGCGCGAACCACCATTCAACAGATAGCGCCCACCGACCGCAAACCGGATAAGGAAGACCATTACCCTGACCTGGAACAGGTATCGCTCATAGCCGTTCTAAAACCATCCGATCACTGAACGAGAGCATGTAACGAAGACGGCGAATACTCCACGTTCAATCCCTCCGTTGCCAGTTGTTCGGCTTTCCTATCGTTTGCGGTGCATCGGGCCGGTTGTCGCCTCGGGAAGAGTGCTGCAAATTCGCCGGAGAGGACAGTCGCGATCTCCGCACACAATCGCCACTGGTACCCGGCTGAAAGTCGAACCATATTTGAGGCTGAAACGTGGCAGTCATGGCTGCCCGCGACCGCAGAGCTGGAAATCGCAGGAAACCGGAACTGGTGATAGAGTGGGCAGCATCCGCCCTTGCAAACTGCGCTGGAACCTTCCCTGAGCAGGGCCGAAGGTGCGGAACACCACCTCATTAAAATGGCGAGATGAAATGCCCCAGCGGGGCGGCTCGTCGTTGCTACCGATAATGCGAACTGTGAGGTCCTTCCATGATGAAGCGGCAAGAGCAATCGCCAGGAGCCAATACCGCGCCGAGGCAAGGTATCTCATCATCTCTGGAGGGGTACGCGCCTTTTCCCGCCAGGCTCCGAACCGGGGATCACATCCGACCAAGCCTCACGGCTGCGCCGCTCCCGAAGCGCACCGCAGTTCTGGTACTGCACGGAATCGGAGCGCAAAAACCTTACGAGACCCTTGATCAATTTGCTCGCGGGTTGCTGGGGTTCTTCCGACCTGCACAGCCTGGCGAGCAAGCGCCCACCCCAGAAAGAGAGCCTTCCGATAAGCCGACACAGCAGATCCGATTGAGGCAGTACGCGGCAAATCCGAACACCGGCGAAAAGGATTGGACGCAAGCATTCGTGCGCGTGCGCACGCCCAGCCGGCCGGGCTCCTTCATCGATGTATATGAGTATTACTGGGCTCCGGTAATTACCGACCGCGTTTCCGCGTTTCAATCGCTCAAATTCCTGATCGGCGCCGGGCTTAGTCCGTTTCAATATCTGCGCGATAACCTCACGGTGATCAACCGGGCGCATGCGAGTGCCAGTCGTGGAAACAGACTCTCCTGGCTATTCTTTGCTCTTTGCCGCGAAGTCTACCGCATGCTCTTCATCTTCATCCCACTCATCGGTCTCGCTCTTGGGTTGTATTGGCTGCTGGCCAACTCAGTCGCCGATCGTCTTGTTTCCAGCAAGCCCGGCATCTTCAGTTACCTGCTGAGAACCCCCCGTTTAGACATCCCGCAGGCCCTGCATCTCGCGAGCTTCGCGGTGCGCTTGTTGCTGCTTGGAATGTGCGCGATCTTCCTTTTTCAGGAGTTTTTCGCCGGCGCAGAGGGTAGCCCGTCGGAGAAATCTCCCCCGTTGTATAGCTCCTTCATAGCCGCATTGTTCGTGGTGCTGCTGGTGGTTCCGCGGTTGTTGCGGGGACATCTTCACCTGATTGCGCTGGCTCAACATTTCCTGCAATTGCCCTTCCGGAGTCAGGTTCTGTACGAAGCCGGGCTTCTTGTCATTGCTATAGCCGCTTCGTTCTGCTCCAAAATACTGAGGTCTGCCTGGAAACGCTCCGGCAAAGCTCTAGGGCGTCATCGTGCCCTGACAATCATTGCGGCCGTAACCGTCACCATTGTCTCCACAGTGCTCTCTATACCTCGATTCAGACCTTCTCCAGCGCAAATCATCGACCTGCTCGCGCTACCCGCGTTTCTCAACTGGCCCCGCGTACTCCTCTATGCCTGCCTCGCAATCTTCGCATGGGTCGCTCAGAGGGTACTTACTTCCGCCATAGGATGTCTCGCGGTTTACCTGGGTGCCGACGACCTTAGCAGGAACTTCGCCGCACGCAGTCAGATCCTCCACGAGTGCACGGCCGCGCTGATCAATCTCCTCGCAGCCCGCGACGAAACAGGGAAGCCGAATGAGGAATGGGTCTATGACCAGATACTGGTCGCAGGGCATTCGCTCGGGAGTGTCATCGCATATGATTCGCTAAGTCAGCTGATTGTGCGAGGTCTGGCAAAGGATCCATCCCTTACCGATGTTCCATTGCAGAAGATCAAGGGCCTGCTCACATTCGGTTGTCCACTCAACAAGGTCGTGTACTTCTTCCGTACCAGGACGAATCTGCGCACGAATGTGCTCAGCCAGATCCTTTACGCGCTCCACTCTTTCCGGCTTCGAGTTCCGCTTCCGCCGCAAGCCAATCCGGCGATAGCCGTTCCCCATCCCTTTCCCGAGAAGATCCCATTTGCACCCGACTTTCTTTGGTACAACGCCTATTCGCCCTTCGACATCATCAGCGGGAGAATGCAGTTCTACACGGCGGATATGGACGTGGCAGTCGAGCGAGGGGTGATGCCTTGGACCGCCCACCTCAGTTATTGGGAGAATGATGACCTGTACAGTCTGTTCAACGATCTCCTGTATCCGCGATCGGCTGCGAAGTAGAGACATGCGCATTTCGAGAATACGAGGCTACTCTCTTGCGGTCGGCAATTCGGGGACGAACCCGGACAAAGACGCTTTCTCGCCGCCGGAAAAGCGATTCGGTTGCAGGCGGTAGCCGTTGCGGGTGCGGACTTTGTATTTCTTCAGTTGATCGCCCACCAGTGCAACTTTGATCGCACGCCAGCCCGTGTTGGCATTGGGCTTCGGGTAGTAGCTCAGCGAATAAAGATGTGCTAAATCGTCGCGTATGGAAGCGAATGCACGGTGTTCATCCTTCCAGTCTTTGGCAAAATAAGCCTTGCCGCCAGTAGCGGCAGTCATTCGATCAAACACGGCTGTGGAGACTGGCTCCAACTTTGCCTCCCGGGTGCTGATCATGTAAATGGAAACTCCAGCCGACTGGGCAAATTCAGCAACGTCTTCGGGTGGAACCACACTGGAATTGTCGGGGCCGTTGGAGAAAACCACCACCACTTTCCTGCCGGTGTTTTGCGCCGCATCCTTCAGCGTCAGCAAGAGCGCGTTGTATAGCGCCGCCTGATCTCCGGCCACGGTAGAGCGCACGGCTTGTACGACCTGCGAGCGGTCGGAGGTGAGCATCGCGGCGCGCGATAAGTCCCGGCTGTACGAATAGAACGCAATCTTATTCGCCGTTTCCAGCGAGCGAATGAATTCGGTAATCGCATCTTGCGCGAAGACAAAGCCCCGGTACATGTAGTCACTGGTATCGAACAGAACGAACACATTGGCGCCATTCACAAGAGAAGAGAATGTCCCGGGCGGGTCGCCGTCCGGCTTGGCCGATTTATCCGAGGATGCGGACGACTCCGGCCCCGCAAACTCGCTGAGGCTTCGAACCGGCTCGTTGCCCTCGGCAAATGTGGCTGTCTTCTCCGCGATCCCATCTTCGACGATCGTAAAATCCTGAGGCCGCAGTCCCGTAATGTAGTTTCCCTTCTTGTCGGTTACCGCCACGTTGAGCTGGACCATGCTGACGACGACGTGAAAGTTCGGGCTCTCCTGACCTTCCATGCCGGTCCCGCTCGGGACTAACCCGATATTGATCAAAAGCGCGATTAGCAGTTTCCTTACCATGTTTTCAACATTCCTACTCTGCGACCTCATGACGAAGGCCGCGGAAGTGCCGGACCGAATTTTCTCATCACAACTCAAGGGCGGACTGCGCTCATCTTCGCCGGCAAGCTCAGCTTGCCCGCTCGAAATTCTGCCGCGGTTTCGTTCATCGCCCGCAGGAGAGCCGGCCAGTCCTCGAAGTCAGTGGCGAACGTTTTCTCGACCAGGATCCGGGTAAGCTCCGGCACCAGATGGTTCAACATCACCGGCGAATACCCTGCCTCGTCCGCTAGACGAGCCCAATACAGATTGGGAGAATCCCAGGATTCCGCAAGAAACCGGCTGGAATATCCCGAGAACGGCGGCATGGGCGTCATGCTCAGTAGCTCAAGACCGTAGTTCTGAGCCAAGCTGGGATGAGGTGTGCCGAAATCATGCGACAGGCGATTCCAGTTGACCTGCTCGGGATGCTGCCGGCAGAGCTCCTGAAGTTCTTCGGAGGCGCTTCCCAATGCTCCAGCCTTTTCTGGATATCGATGCTGGAATTCCACTGCCAGATAGAAAGTGTCGGCGGGCATCATTTGAGCAACGATTTCCGATGTGCGCCCCGCGCGCAGACCTTGCTCGATTTGCGCGGATCGCTGCGGAGGCAGCCGATCCGACAGAACGCTCTGCACTTTCCCGCGTAGAGCGTCGTCTTTTGCGGACTCGATTAGAAGCTCTTCGCCGGCCCGCTGATAGAGAGCGATGGCGTGAAGTTCTAACGGGCTGACATCCCACCAGCGTGGCAGGATCGCAGAGGACAACAGCCCCGGTGTGAATTCCTTCCAAATCAATGCTTGAACACTCTCCGGCGAAATGAAATCCTGCTCAAGATAAGCCAGGGCGTAAGGAAGATCGGAGAGCGAACCCACGAAATGGGCGCCCCCCCCGGCCGGCGAACCTTCGCCGAGAAGCTCTGGAGCCTGCCAGGGTGTTTTTATGCCGCCAACCGTGTCTCCGGCAAAGTCGTGGGAGCGGACGAAGAGCGGGTTGTTGTGCAGCGCTTGCGCCCCCGGCGGTTCGTAGTACGCATAGTTCAGCCCAACGAGAGTATCTCTCAGGAACGACGCGAGCTGTCCGCGCGCCGCCGCAATTTGCGCGGGCGAAGCTGTCGCGGACTTGAGGATTTTTGGAAGGTCGGTTTGCATCTGCAGGTCGGTGTGATGATTGTTATAGAGTCCCGCTGCCCACTCCGTTCTCTCGCCGTTCGTGAAGATCGGCCGCGGCATCTCAAACTCGCGCGTCTGGCTGGCCAACTGGATCACGTAGTCGGGTGGCTTTGTGCCGCGAGCTTTGTCGGCCAAACCGTCTCCCACTGCTAAGAGAGTGTCGAGCGAGACCAGACGCTGGTCATCCAGCACCGCGCGGATCCGTCCGGTAACTTCCCGGTGCATCTGTTTTCCGTCCGTAGTGCTCTGCCGAGGTCCGGCCAGCAATTCGATCATCTCGTCTTGCGAACCTCTGCTCTTGCCGGTCGAAAACTGGAATAGTTCTCCGAGGGACGCTCTTCCTGCGTCATATACTTGCGGAGCCGAATGAATCGCCGCGAAGGGCCTGATCACCTGCTGCCACGAGTCATCCATCTGCGCGTATGAAATCTGGCCCTGGCGGGCAAGAATCTGCCAGATTCCGATATTCGCTTCGAAGATGCCGAGCGCGTCCCCGCGCTCGCCTGCGGACAAGCTGTTGAGCCCTTGCGCGGTGTCGAGAAAAAGAGCGATGGACTCGTCGCTTAGCGCGGGGAACTCGGCGAAAGTCCGATATTGATCATTGAATTCCTCGAACTTGCGAGCGAGCAAGCGAACCGTCGCGGGCGCAAGATGATGTCCGGGAAGCCGTCTGGCATCAATTTCACTGATTGCCATGTATTTCTGCAGGGCGCTATTTTCATTGTCGGCGCGGGCCAGGGCAAACATGACCTGCACAAGGCGATCCGCGCCGGTCAGGCGTGACGTCCGTTTTCCTAGTTTTCGCGCACTCGTTGCACTGTGCTTCTCGAGAAGAATTTCCTTCCAGACGTCGAGATTCCCCGGGACGAGGGGTTCGCCGTCGCTTCGGAACTGAAGGCGAGTGACCAGAAGCAGCAGCGCCGGCGCGGGTCTGAAAGCACCTCTGGTCGCTGACCCGGAATGATTGGGGGCATGCAATCCCTCATAAAAGAACTGCAGCCGATCGGTATCGGTAAAGTATGCCTGCCGAACTCCACTGACTCGGGAGAGCGCGTCAAAGTAGGCTGCCAGCCAGCCTTTGTCCTTCCCTAACAGGAGGGGCAGAAAATCGGCAGGGGACTTCGGGCTTGCACCGACCAAGTTCGTCCATGCCCCTTCTGCACCGGCTCCTCCTGGAACGCTAACGATTCCTCCGCTGATGCTGATGCCCCTCCCGTAAAAGTCCAGAGGCGCCGCGAAGCGCAGCAGCCGCCCGAGTCCGACCGATTGGTGCAAGACGTTGCTGGTCTCGGGATCGAGTCTCGATAGGGCCCAGTACAGCCGCGCTACCGCCTGGTCGCTCAGAATCGTGTCGAGCAGGTCCCTGCTGTTCTCTTTGTAGTTCTTAGGACTCGCCTGGACCCAGTCGCCTTCACTGAACAGTACAGGCACAGCAGAGGAAGAATAGGGGTATTCAAAGGGTTTGCCGCCTTGCAGGGCTTGTTCCAGTTCGACCATGGGAAAGCCCGAATCGATCGTCAGGAAGGCCCTCTCGGGATCGTCTGTTAGAAGAGGTGTTCCGGGGTCGCCGCAGTTCTCGCGGGTTCGATACCCCAGAATGCGCAGGAGCGGTTTCGCGTCGTCACAGTTCGAAACCCGAAGAACCATGCCACTTCCCGAAGCTAAGGCAGTTAACTCCCGCGCCTGTATGACATATCGCTTCAGCAAGACGAGGAACTCGGTTGGCCGGCCGATTTCGTAGCCTTGCGTGAAGACGTTTCGGCTCAGCAAAGGCAGGACTTCGTCAGGCAAGATTTTCTGACTGATGCCCGCCATCCGCAGAAAAGACCGCTGCGGGCCTGGGATCACGAATTGCGAAGAGTTCGAAAGTGTTCCGCCTGTAGCGGAAGGGGTGGCGGCGAACAAATGACTGCTGAAGCAGGAAAGAATCACCAAGACGGACAGGCACACAGGATGTTTCACGGTGGGATTCCCCTTAGAGCCGGCGAGACCTCACTCCACCTGAAATCTATCGCGGAAGGCAGGGGATGTCTTCCGTTGGCGAAACCGAAATGTTCCTAGATCCAGGCTTGGTGAAAACCGAGCTCAATTTCGTTGTGGGCAAAAATACTCCAAATCGAGCTACTATCCAAGCGTTTTCTGAAAGCTTGCCAAGAATTGGCCAGGCTGCTGGCTGCATGGCAGGTCTGCAGCGAACTCGACCATCCAGCCGCCTAAGCAGCGAGCGAGAAGAAAGTCTCCTAGTTTGGCAATAATCCGTATACGTCAATCTCGGTGCGAGTGCCCACATAAACCTTGCCATTGGCAACGGTTGGCGGAACAAACTTGACTGCGTTGCCGGCCTGGTCGCGATTGTTCGCAGCCATGGAGCTGTTCCAGTATTCCACCGCGAGATTGGCCGCGTCATATGCATGCAAAACCGCCGGCCCACTGCACTGCGGAGGCACGGGCACGGTGTAGCAGTTGACGCCGGCGTTCGGACTGGCATAGCCGTACAAGCTTGCATCAATCGCCCACACAATTCCGTGAGAACCTTTGAACGACGAGACAGACGGAGTGCTGCCGGGATACCCGAACGAGTGCGCAGAGACTGAGGCTGCGGTTTCGGTGAACAGTTCCTGGGTTGGATCGAAGGTGAACTGCCTGAGCGAATCGTACTGTCCACCGATATACAGGTTGTTCTGCCAGAGCGCAGGAGAGCCCCACAAGCCATTCGCCGGACCCTGGAAGCTCTGCACGATCTGACCGTTGTTGATCGGATTGAACTGGCCCATGTTGTCGCGGTCAATGAGATAGATTGTGCCCTCTTTGCCCGTTTGTGCCAGAAGGTGTGTGGGGAGGTCGACCGAGGTTTGGTTGGGGAAAAGGACCACTGATCCGGAGCCCAGATCGCCGTCCTCTTGTTGGAGCTTCTGCTCGTCGTAGGGCGTGAACCATCCTGCCACGCTCAAATTCACTCCGTTGAGCGTGCTTCCATTCACCGCGTGCAATCTGAGAATGCTGTCTCCGTAATCACTATTCGGTGGCGGGGGGGCTTCGTCAAAAACGCCATTTCCGGTCACCACGTAGATATCGCCACCGCTATCGATCGCGGGTGCGCCGCCGCCAGCCCAAATTCCCCCATCCGCTCCGTTGACTCCGTTCGGCGTGGTATTGAAAACAGCAATCTGCTGCTGAACGTCCGATGCCTTGTAGCCGATGACCCAGCCGTGGTACGGGGTCGCATCCTCGTGCGCGGCGAAAGCCACAAAAATCTTCCCGCCCGCCTGTGCCAGTCCCGATCGCTGGTGGTGCAGTTGAGAATTGAAACTCACGATCCCACCCGATGATCCATCGCCGGTTCCCGGCACAGACGCGGCAATCGTCACCGGCGCATCGAACTTCTCGTTTCCGGTCGCAAGGTCAAGCGCATGCAATCGGTGATAGAAGCTTGCCGAAGAGCCCGAACAGTTCCCTGAACGGGTGGTATTGTTTTCGGATGCGCTGACCAAATAGATCGTCTTCGTCACCGAATCGATCACAGGTGTTCCCGTCACGCCGACCTCGGGATAGATATCGCCATAGCAATTGCCCACGTCATTCCAGGTGACGGACTTCTCATTGCTGGTGCCTCCGTGCAGACCGTCCAGCAAGTTGGCGTGCCAGTAGGTTACGCAAGGGTTTGCGTCAGCGTCGAAAGCATAGGCGGTGTCATGCTGCGTGGCCACGAACAGCACGTTGTGAATTCCCCCGCCGATGCTCAAACCGCGAATCCATAAGGGCTGCGTGTAAACAGCGCCATCCACTGCGCAAGAGAAAATCTTTCCGAACGTCGCCGGTTTCACCGTCGACGCCATCAGAGCGTATTCATGGGCGTTGGTTCCGTCTCGCGCCGGATCGTTGTGGTACGTGAGGACTGCCGATAGATCAGTGACAGCGATATGGGCAGAACCCGAAGTAGTGCCGCTGGTCGCCGTGATGGTATGGATACCGCCTGCGGCCGGAGGCGTATAAAGACCACTGGCGCTGATGGTCCCTAGGGTCGCATTTCCTCCCGCGACACCGTCGACGCTCCAGGTGGGATTCGTGGCGGAGGAAGTGAACTGTTGCGTCTGCGTGGTCACCGTAACTGCCGCAAGCGTGGGAGACACTTTGATGGCAACGGGAGGAATTGCCGCTGCCGACCCCGTCGATGTCGATCTGCCGTCGGACTGGCCCAGGGCGCCTACTGCGATCAGGCAAATTATGCTGAGCCACGATGTCCTTCCACTGCTCGTCATGCGAAATCTCCCTTTTGCCTCATAAGAGGCACTTACTATACCCCAGTTCCTCCGGTTCTGTGGGTTGAAAGATTTTGCAGCCCAGACAAAACCGCACCGAGCGGCGGATGGGGAGTGGGCGTTGCCCCTTGGAACGCCCAGGCAACGACTCCGGCCCGCTTCCCCCAATTATTCCGGGTCGGTGGGATCGTTGAATAGCACGGTCAGCTTGATGCTTCCATGGCCAAATTGCGGGAAGTTCTGTTTCGTCGGATCCGCGGGGTCGAGATTCGACGCAGTATCATCGGGCGGAAACAGGACCAGCGAGTTGAGGAAACTCAGCAGGTTGTTGGCCTGAGCCGGCTTCAACGCGGCAAAAGCATCGCGCGCCGCTTGTGCTTCTCCCCCATGCCGCAGGATCACGTCATTGAGAGTGATGCTGCGGCCGTCGTGTCCATACGGCCCCGTTGTTCCGGCTCCCCATAGCGGACGCGTGAGGAACTGGGTTTGCAACGTGCCATCCCAGTTGCGTTCGTAGAAATTCGTCCCCAAATCATGACGCTTGAAGTCGGTGAAAATGTCTTTCACCACGAACGAATTGCCGAGGGGCAACTTCAACAACGGCTGACCGCTGCCATCGTCTTGCGTGTAGTAGAGAGTCGTCGCCGTAGAGAACAAGCTGTTGAATACCCCGTTCACAGTGTCGGACGCTGTCTCGACATCGGCCACACGGCGGTCATGATTGATCATTAGATCGGCGATGTGGCAGGACGCGCAGCCGATCCTGGCGAAGATCTGGCGGCCATTGTCGGTCACAGTGCTCTGGGCCGCGTGACCGGGCTTGAAATAGTTCAGCAGATAAAATTCGAGATGATCCACCAATGCCGGATCAATCTCATTCCCGTTCTCAGGGTCGGGTTGTGGCGGAGCGCTGATCTTGTCTTTGGAACCGTCCAGCACCATTCCCGAAGGAGTGACCACGCGGCCCCCCGCGCTGGCCGCCAGCAGATCGGGATCGGACGAAGCCTCGAGTCCCATCTCGTTGTGCAATGCGCCAACGACAAACTCGCGGATGGAGATGGTGCTGCCTTCGGCGAAGAACGGCTTCACTCGCAGATCAGCGTCGACGCCCGACACTTTTGACGTATCCAGCGAACCGTCGGCATTAGCGGTGACGCTGCCATAGTTGATTCCCTTGCTGAACAACTTCAATGTGGCGGAACGCTTGGTCTGTTGCGCGCGCGCGATCGCAAGGTCACGCGTGCTGCGCAGGTCGGAAGTGATTTCGTCGGCGAGCATCTCCTTCAGCCCGAGACCGAAAAGGTGCGGAGAGTCACGGCTATCCGGCCGAGTGGCCACATTGCCGCCTGTCCCCGCGGACCCGCGTGGACGGCTGTGACACGATGCGCAACTGTCCGACAGTCCCGCACCAATGGCAATATCGGTATTGATGTCGCCAATGCCGTCCCCTTCGCCGGGGCCCTGGCCTTGCGCGCGCGTGAACTTGCGCTGGAAGAGTTGGCGTCCCCTGCGGATCGATCGATACGGATCGCGGTTAATGATGTAGATCGAAGAGTTCGGGGTGAGCGTATTGCCACGGCTGGCGCCAATCTCGTCTTGCAGAGACTTATTGATTCCTGCTTTCGCGGTATTTGGAGCCTGGGTGTTGTCGACTAGTTGAGCCTGCAAAGTCGAAGACCAATTCGACATTGCCAGAACGCTAAGAGCTGCGATGATTCGCAAATTCATTTTCATAGAGGGTCCTCGCCTACTGGCTGTTCAATTTCCGTGAACTTCCGGGGTGATGTGTTTGCGTGCTTCGACTGCAGCCTTCTGTTGGACTGTCGCGTTCCACCGGCCCGTAATCCGCCCAACGGTGGCCGCGCCTTTTTCCCGGAGCCAGGCGACAGCCGAAAAAGCAGAAAGGGCCACAGCGGCGCGCGGGGAACAAGCCTCTCTCTGGTTCACGATGCGGAGACAGTCTGACGCTTCAGAGTTGCGCCGATGTTCGGACCGAAAGTCTTGGTGGTCACCTTGGAAGATGCGCATAACGGATTCCTTTCCATCGATGTTGCGTTTTGCTGGACTAGATCTTTCCTGTGCGGAGAAGAACAATTCCCGCCACCACCAGGGTGACGCCACCGACTTTCGACAGAGACGCGCTCTCGTTCAGCAGGATCATGCTCAGAGCCAGGGCGGTGATCGCTTCGAATCCCAAAACCACGATGTAGGTAATCGCCATTTGCTCGCCTCGCATGGCGACTGTCTGTAAAACCGTTCCCACCGAGAAGAAGGCAAACATCAGGACCGTCGGGCGGAAATGGGTCAACCCGGCCGACAGCTTCATGAAATAACCGCCAATGCTGAACGATAACGCTGCCAATCCAGTTAAAGTCGTGAACATTTTGTTGCCTCCTCGCCACCAGCACGCGAAAGAACTGCGACTGATCTGGCCGAACTCAAGTCTCTATGGCTTCTCTTCCACAGGCGAGTAATGAAGATGGACGAGTTTCCAGGAGTCGCCGCGACGTACCCATAACTCTGTGGACTGAAACGCGAACGTCCCGTCGGCAGTCGTGGGCCGGTCAGTCTCCACCACCAGAGCAACGTTGTCGTAGAAGCGGAACTGCTGCGGGTCAATCTTTCGGGTGATTACTTCTGGCTTTCCGGTTCGGCGCTTGACCTGGTCCAACTGTTGCTGCTTGCTGACCACTCCAAAGCCGCCGGAAATTGTAAAATCCGCATCCTCGATCTGATCGAGCGTGGCCGCGTCCCCGATGTCATGCGCGTGCAGACATTTCTCGTTGAGTTGACGGATCTCCCGCTCGTCGTCCGTATGTTTCGCCGATTGCAAAGATTTCTCGCTGTAGAGTGGAAAAGCGCAAAGCACGAACAGAGAGAGCGCCACCACCGTTGAGAACGATTTCTGCCTCGCCATACGTTGCCTCCTGAAGAGAAAGATTGCGTTTCTTGATTTCTCGCCGATGTCACCAAGCTGCGGTCACGAGGTTCCGGTCCCCCAGGCGTTCTGATCCAACCGACGCGCGCGCCATTCATATGGCTTGCTCTTGGGAGACCGGAAACCGGTTTTCTAGTTCGAACCTTGTACGGTGAGGGTGTTGGACCCGACGCTGAAGGTCACGGCTTTGCCCACGCCTCCACCACATACAGTGAAAGTGTTTACGCCTTTCTTGAGTCCATCGCTGGGCAGGATCACCCATTGAAATGTCCCGCTGATGAACGAGCTGGCGGTGCCGCTGGCGAACAGGTTCGCCACCGACGGGCCATAAAACAGGCATGGGCCGCTATTGAGGCTGAGGGCAACCTGGACCGTGTCGAAGACGATGTAGTCGGCGCTCCAAGTCACGATCACGGGTACCACCGTAGCCGGCTCGTTGACTTTGACTGTAGGTCCAAGAACGACGCAGCACTCGGCCGTGGTGGTTGTAATAAAGAGGTTTCTCGCTACCTGGCCGCTGACGGTTGCGTAGGACGATACCGGTGCCATCATCAGAACAAGGGCGAGGGCCACCACGAACGCGGCGCCCGGCTGGGTCAGTTTCGAAAATGCTTTCATGATCTTTTCTCCTCGGATTCTCAATTCACTGCGTTTCTGAGCGCGAGTGTTGCGCGGATATTCCTTCAGCCCGCGGTTTTCTCCAATAGCGAGCGCATGAAGAACGTCTGAATTGTCGTGAAGGACCGTAACTCGCAGAAAATATTGGGCAGAGAACAGTGCCTTTGTCTGATGTAAAATGTGGCACCCGTAGTCTTGGGGCGGTTGTGATGTCATCAGGTGGGGCGATTTCTACAAATTTGGTTCGCTTCGGAGGCGAGTTTGAACTCGATCTCCGCGCCTACGAACTGCGCCGGTCTGGTCAGCCCCTGAAGCTGGAACACATTCCCATGGAGCTCCTTCTGCTGCTGGTCGCGCAGAGAGGGCAGCTCGTCAGTCGGGACCAGATTGTCGAAAAAGTCTGGGGTAAAGACGTCTTCCTCGACACCGACAACAGCATCAACGCAGCCATCCGCAAGATCCGCCAGGTGCTCAAGGATGATCCGGAGCAACCTCGATTTGTCCAAACGCTCACGGGCCGCGGATACCGGTTTATTGCAACCGTAGAAGAAGTAGGTGCGTCTCCCGCGCCCGCCGAGGAAGCCCCGGCAACCGGGGGCCTGGTCGGCAGAAAGATCTCTCATTACCGCATCCTGCAGGTCTTGGGTGGCGGGGGCATGGGAGTGGTCTACAAGGCCGAGGATCTCAAGCTGGGTCGCCGCGTAGCTTTGAAATTCCTTCCGAGCGAACTGGCTGCCGATCCCAAGGCTCTTAATCGGATCCAGCGTGAAGCGCGCGCCGCCTCCGCCCTCGACCATCCCAACATCTGCGCCATTTATGAACTCGGCGAGCACGAGGGGCAGCCCTTCATCGTCATGCAGTTGCTGGAGGGACAAACGCTTCGCGAGTGGATTGAGTCCGCCGAGGCCTCTTCGGAGGCGAACCGGCTGGCGGAGATTGTAGCGCTCGGCGCCCAGATCGCCGACGGACTCGACGCCGCCCACCGTAAAGGCATCATCCATCGCGACATCAAGCCGGCCAACATTTTCATTACGAACCGCGGCGAGGCCAAGATATTGGATTTCGGAGTGGCCAAGTTCGTGGATGCCGAGATGTCAGAGAGTGCCACTCCAAAGGAAAGCCAAGAGCAGACGGCAAAACGCACCGCCGAGTCCGAGATTAGCTTGACCCAAACCGGCGACTCTTTGGGTACGCCTTCGTACCTCTCTCCAGAACAGGTGCGGCGCGAAGAACTGGATGCGCGGACCGATCTGTTTTCTTTTGGCCTGGTGCTTTACGAGATGATCACCGGGCACAAAGGGTTTTCAGGAAGCAGCACGACCGGAATTCAAGAAGCAGTTTTGCGCCTGCCGATTGTGCCAGCTCGGCAACTTCAGCCCGGCATTCCGCCAAGCCTTGAATCCATCATCGACAAGGCGGTTACGAAGGATCGCACAGTCCGCTATCAGACCGCCGCCGGGATGCGCCGTGATCTGCTCGCAGTGAAGGCCGAAATCGAAGAGGAGCAGCGCTCCGCACCCAGTGCTCATCGACCGCCAGAGTCGATTCCGGCGAGTGCGGGGCCGACGGCTGCCCGTAGCGAACCCGCCTCTTCTGGCATTCACTGGAGACCATGGACCGCCGCGGCAAGCGTTGTAGCTGCTTTGGCAATTGCCGGATCAATCTATTTTTCCGGCCGCAAAGCAAACCGGCTCACAGCCGAAGACACAATTGTGTTAGGGGATTTTGCCAACTCGACGGGCGATCCCATTTTTGACGACACTCTTAAGGAAGCGCTGACGGTCACGCTGCGGCAATCGCCCTTCCTGAACATCCTTCCTGAAAGCAAGATTGCGAAGACTCTAAAACTGATGACGCGTGAGCCCGCAACGCCTCTCACTGCTACGGTGGCCAATGAAGTGTGCCAACGGGCGGGCAGCAAAGCATATGTCGCGGGAGCGATTGGCAGCCTGGGCACCGCATACGTCGTCGGATTGAAAGCGGTCAACTGCCGCAACGGAGAGACTCTCGCCCAGGAGCAACTGACCGCGGGGAGTAAGGAGCAGGTGCTGGTTTCGCTCGGCGAAGCCGCCACCAAACTTCGGCGTGAACTCGGTGAGTCCTTAACTACCGTGCAAAAGTTTGACGTGCCGCTGATTGAGGCGACGACGCCGTCGCTGGAGGCTCTTAGAGAGCTCAGTCTTGGACAAAAAACCTGGAACACGCAGGGAGAGGCTGAGGCTCTTCCTTACATGAAGCGGGCCGTCGAGTTGGATCCCAAGTTTGCCAGCGCCTACGCCAATCTCGGAACGGTATACCAGAATCTGCAGCAACGTAGCCTGGCATCCGACAACTTTGCCAAGGCTTATGCGTTGCGGGAACGCGTGAGTGAACGCGAACGGTTTCACATTCTTGGTCACTACTATGGCAGCGTAACTGGAGAATTGGAAAAGGCGATCCCGATCTATGAACAGTGGGAGCGTGAGTATCCCGCGGACGCGACGCCACGGACGAATTTAGGCAACATTTACCTGTATCTGGGACAGGGTGAAAACTCTCTGGCCGAGCATCAGGATGCTCTGCGGGTAGAGTCCAACGGCGTGCTGATCTACGAGAATCTTTCGCTTTCCTACTATTCGCTGAATCGTCTCGATGAGGCGATGGCTACAGTCAATCAGGCATTCAGCCGCCATCTGGACGACGCAGGCCTGCACACGATGATCCAGGCGATCGCTTTCCTGCGCGGGGATGCTCCCACGATGCAGCAACAGCTTCAGTGGAGCATGGGCAAGCTGGGCATCGAAGATACATTCATGGCGTACCAGGCGGATGCCGAGGCCGCTGGAGGTCATATCAGAAAGGCTCGTGAGTTCTCCCGGCGCGCCACCGACTCGGCCGCGCAGAGCGGCTCGAAAGAGACTGCCGCTTTCTGGCAGGCGTTGGGCGCTCTGCACGAGGCGGACATCGACGATCCTAAGGAAGCCGTCAAGCAAGCCGACGGCGCTCTGGGACTCGCCCGAAACCGCGACACGCTCATCCTTGCGGCTTTGGCCTTTGCGCGTGCGGGGAAGGTCGATCGTGCGAAGACGATTGCCGATCAAGTCGATCACGAGTCTCCTGTGGATACGCTCGTGCAGTCGTACTGGTTACCCGCGATTCGAGCGGCGATCCAGCTGAGCCGTCAGAATGGAGCCGGCGCCCTGCAGGCTTTGCAACCGGCGCTGCCATATGAACTAGGCATGCCGCAACCAATTCCAACTCTGTATCCCGTGTATCTGCGAGGGCAAGCTCTGCTGATGTCGCACCAGGGCGCGGCGGCCGCGGTTGAATTTGAGAAAGTCCTGGCGCACCGCGCATTAGCCACGTTTGCGGTGGGAAATCTCGCCAATCTCGAACTCGGCCGTGCTTATGCCATGTCGGGGGAAACGACGAAGGCTGCGCGCGCATACGAGTACTTCTTCTCTCTCTGGAAAGACGCCGATCCTGACGCTCCGATCCTGCGAGAAGCAAAGATCGAGTTTGAAAACTTGAAGACAGTCTCTCAGACCCAATAGACTCGGAAATGGTGGATTGAATACGGCGCCCTGCATCGGCCGGGCGGTTCCCAACGCATCCCGCTCTTTTGGGAGCAACGGCAAAACCTTCATTCGCCAGGTCCTGACGCGGCCAGATCGAACTCCATATTTCGCGCTCGCGTGATCTTCAACACTTATCGTTTGTCGCCCACGGTCCAGAAAGGCTGCTTTGCCGGCACGAACTCAACGGGGACGCTCTTCACGAATCCTTTCAACCAACGCGCACACTCCTCCATCCCAGCCTGCTCGCTCGGAATATGCCCAATCACAATCAGCGCCTTATTGCGCCCTTGTGTCACTGCGTCGCTTGCGTACTCCACGGTTTCCCATTCGCGGGTTTCTCCAACCATGAGTACCTGCACATCATCCTGTTCGAGCGCATGTGTTTCTCTCTGAAATCCAGCAGCCCCAGGACTGAATGCAACCTTAGTCACCTTCATTTCGGGTTCGCCCACCACGCGCACCACACGCGAATCAAGTTTGTTCGCGACCTCTTCCGCCAACCGCTTCACGGTGATCTCGGGCACCACGAACAAATATTGGTTGTCGGGTTTCTGAAATTTCTCCCAGCCGAGCGAATGAATCATTCCTGCTTCAATACCATCCGGATTGCGCATGTGCCAGTGATCGTGAAAACGCCAAACCACCATGCCATGGCCCTGAATAAACGCCCGTTTCTCAGCCCACACCGGGTCGCTTTCCGGCATTCCCTCCGGCGTGTCCAGATGCGCATAGAAAGTCGGCTCATGCGTAATCACGAAATTCAATCCTTTTGCGGACGCCCGTTGCAGAACGTCCATCGTCGCCATCATGGTCACGGCAATCCCTGTCACAGCGGTGTCGGGATTCCCCGCCTTAAACGTGTCGACGGTCTCCGTTTTCCACTCGACGCCGACCTGCTTCTGGATCTCCGCAACGACCTCCCGCGCGGTAATCCGATGCTCCTGTGCACGGGCCTCCGCGAGCGTGCCAAAGAGGATTGCGATTGAGAGCGAAATGCGCAGTATTTTCACGGACTATGACTCCCCTTGCCTCTGGCTGAGAACTGCGTTTCTGAGTCTCACAGGCTAGCCGGTCTGGCATGAAATCAGCAACTCTCTCGCGAGTAGGTCTAGCCCTACAGTATCCGGGGTATTGCTCGCCAACAGTGGGGCGCATAGTTTTCGATGCATACCCAGTGATTGACGCTCCGCTCCCACCGCTGGAACTTACCTCAGGAGAAATTGTGATGCCAAATGATTTATTGCGCCAGCTCTACGTTGACGAATTGAAAGATATCTACAGCGCGGAGACCCAGATGCTAAAAGCGCTGCCTAAGCTCGCCAAAGCTTCTTCCAATCCCGAGTTGCGGCAAGGTTTCGAAGAACACCTGCGGCAGACATCAGAACAGGTTTCGCGTCTGGAACAGATTTTTGAGATGTTAAGCGAAAAGCCCACAGGCAAGAAATGCCTAGGAATGGAGGGGCTGGTTAAAGAAGGAGCCGAAGCGATGCGGGCGGACTACGAGGGCGCTGTGATGGACGCGGCGCTCATTGGGGCTGCTCAGAGAGTCGAACATTACGAAATCGCAGCTTACGGGACAGTCCGCACCTTCGCCGAACAACTAGGAGAAGACGAGCATGTCTCGCTGCTACAACAGACTCTCGAGGAGGAGAAACAGACCAACGACCAGCTGACTCAACTGGCCCAGCAAATCAATTCGCAGGCTGCCCAGTCGATCGGAGAAGATCGGAGCAGGCAAGTATCCAGGGCCACTAAGACAACGTCGAAGCGCGTGGCCTGAGCTGCAGGGGAAGGGCGCAGAAGCGTCCTTCCTCAGCTCTTCCTCTCGAGTGTGCAAATACACATTTCACCGGACCGACGAGAACCGGATGCTTCGGCAAGATGCCGGTGCCTCCGGTACCGCGCCGCGTACTTTTCGTGGTTGTGTTCCTCTCGCCGAAGCAACTGCAATCTAATCCCCCCCGCTCGCCATAGATGTACCACCCGATATGGACTAAGAGACATTCTTGCGCTTCCACGGAAAGACATCCTCATGGGATGAGGGCAACGCTGTATTGCTGCTCGGGGGCATTGGTTTTAGATTGCTGAAAACTGGCTACTGAAAACCGAAGAAAGTTGAGTTCTTCTCATGACGAGCAAAAGCGCAGAACAGACTCCTCCCGTTGCCAAGAACCTGCAACGCGCCTTCGAGCGCGCGGTCCACGACATGTATCAAGCGAGCCTCACGGGGAAGGTCTCGCGGTATCGCTCCCCGATCTTCCAGCGCGCGGGAAAGAACGCTTTCGTGTCTCGCGCCGATGCAGAGAAGCAAGCGCTGTCGGATGCCGCGAAGGCTCTGGCACAGCTGTGGAAAGTGTCGCCCAGTTCTAGCCGGTGACCCGAGAAGCAGCATTCAGAATTTCGGGCTCGAACCTCTAACGGAGTTCCACGTGATGGCTCACGATGAAGGTAGAAAGATGGAGCGGCGGTTCTTGTTCAGGATCTGTTCTTTTTCGCCACGCAACGAAGGCTGCACTCACCAACACCAAGAGTAAGAGGGCGACCGCGAGCATTACGATGGTTCGTCCTGCATTTCGATTGCCTGCGATCATGGAGAACCTGAGATGCCAATCCGGCCGGGTTTGTTTCTCGACGATTGCGCAACAGTTAGATTTGCCCCGGGTCTTGGGGGTCGGGCTCACGTACTGGCATGTCTGGATTCTCGGGCGGATCCGGAGGTTCCTGGACCGGAAATGGCTCCGGCTCTGCTGGGGTCCTCAATCGGTATTCAGTGAAGGGTTCTGCAGGTCGCATCATGACATTCTGATGCCGGAAACGGCGGAACGGAAGCTATCGATTCCTCCGCGATTATGCGGCGCTGGGGGAATCCCTCAACCGATCTTCCCTGGACTGCGTGTCCAAACTCCGCACGTCAGCTCTGACCCTGGGCAGGCTTTCGGGATACTGCTGCTGAAGAAACTGCAGCAGCTTTTCTCGTACAAGGCAGCGCAGATCCCAAGCCCTGGAGCCATTGGGGGCGCTCATCAGAGCGCGCAGCTCCAATGTTCGGTCAGTCGCATTGCTCACCTGCAAGCCCCACGTCTTGCCATCCCACAGTTGCGAAGACTGCAGAATCCGGAGCAACTCCTGCCTCACTTCTTCCACAGGCACTGAGTAGTCCGTGTATAGGAATACTGTTCCTATCAAATCGGCGCTCTTGCGCGTCCAGTTTTGAAACGGTTTCTCGATGAAGTATGAAATCGGCAAAACTAGCCGGCGGAGATCCCAGATTCGGACCACAACAAAAGTTGTAGTGATCTCCTCGACCCAGCCCCATTCTCCTTCAACCACAACGGCGTCTTCCAGGCGAATGGGTTGTGTGAGGGCGATTTGCACGCCCGCCAGGAGATTCGAGAGCATGGTCCGAGCGGCTAAGCCCGCCACCACCGCTGCCAATCCTGCCGACGCGAACAGGCTCTCCCCAATATGGCGAATCGCGGGAAAGGTCATCAGTACGCCCGCGATCGCGATGAGTACGATCATCATGACGATGATGCGACGAAGGACTTGCACCTGGGTCCGCACTCTTCGTGCCGCGAGGTTATCGGCCATCTCGATGGAGTATTTGTGAGCGAGCACGGCCTCGACGAGGTCGACCATGGCAACCAGCAGCCACGCAATCGTGC
Organism: uncultured Acidobacteriaceae bacterium; assembly: GCA_963844525.1. Classification (GTDB taxonomy): domain Bacteria; phylum Acidobacteriota; class Terriglobia; order Terriglobales; family Acidobacteriaceae; genus Sulfotelmatobacter. The sequence continues at coordinate 233,298 of CAWJOM010000006.1, forward strand.
CGATCAGAACTATTCCGATGCCATGCGCGACAATGCTCTTCACTCCTGTGCTGAGCGGCAGAAATGGCAGTGCAGCCATCTCCAGCAACAGCAGCAGCATGAGCCTGGTCGGTTTCTCGCAGTAAAGCAGAGCCTGAGCGAGTACGACTTGCTTTCTCAGATTGAGCCGGCGAGCCGCGCGGAACAGCGCGAAGTGGGCCAGTAACGCGACACCAAGCGCAAGGGCAATGCCGCCCACGGACCACAGTGAAGCTCGCCATTGTTCCAAATGGATCATCGTTGGTTATTCCAGCCTGCGTGGATGAGCGGCTTCTTGACTAAGGGATCTATGTGAAGCAGGCCCACGGATGAACCATGCCCCATAGCAGGAATTTGTGCCAAGAAAAAAGCGGGCCCAGCGGGCCCGCAGAGAGCATCCCGATCATCTTACGGTTCGTTACTCACGAATGCGGCGAAGTGCTGCTCGCGCCCGGAGAAGCGACCGGCGGACACGGATTGCCCGGCGTTGGACTCATCCCAGGACTGCTGGGTGAGGTTGCGCCATTGCCGCTTGGACTGTTCGGGCTTGCGGGAGCCGATGGATTTGAGTTCGACGATCCCGCGTTCGGCGTTGTGCTCGACGTACCGTTTGTCGTACCAGGCAGAGTTCCACATGGTGAACCGCTGGGCGAGCTACCCGGATTCGTCGGGGTATTGGGGTTGACGGTGGACGGCTGTGTCGTGCTGCCGGGCGTAGGAGTCGCCGGTGAATTCGATCCTGGAACCGTCGTGTTTGGAGTTCCGCTGGGCGACGCGGTCCCCGGCGTGTTCTGCGGCGTCGTAGTCCCTGCTGGCGGTGTTGCTGTGCCAGCGGGCGGAGTGGCGGTGCTCGCCGGCGGCGTCGCCGGCGACCCTGGAGTCGAGGCCTGTCCGGCAGATCCTGCCGGTGGAACTGCTCCTCCCGAAGGCGTGGACTGTGCTGCCGCCCAACTCCCGCAGCAGAGTACAACGGAAAGCAATGTAAGTTTCGATGTCGACATATAACTCAATTCCTCCACCTTCACAGATTTGCGGCGGACCAAGAATCAAAGCGAGTTCAAGCTGATCCGCAGAGGATAGTATCTGCGCGCGAAGACTGCCGAAGTATCCAGCGTATGCCGTAGATCGCGAGTAGCAAACCCGGAGTCGGCAGGTTGCCGCTGCGGAAGATGCGGGCGACGTTGCTTTGCTGACCGACGCGCAGAACACGTCGCGGCCAAACTGTGATGGTGAGGAGTCTGAAGGAACGCAGCCGTCCGCTACTCGAACAAAACTTCATTCTCAACCGGCGAAGGTTTCGAAGCAGTCCGGAGACGCATGGACCTCGGGGGGGAGGGCGAGATCAACAGCGTTAGAATCCAGCCGAGTGCCAGTCCTCCGAGTAGAAACGTGACGGCCGTCGGCAGGTCGTACTCAGGTCGAATTTTATTTTGAGTCGGCATATTCAATTTCAGAAGTTCCTCAGGAAGCGATCACGACAGCGGTTCGATGCCCTCAATATAAATCGTGTTGCTCTTCATCTCAAGCTTGCCGGTGACTTTGACTTGCTTGCCGACGTACGGTTTTGCTCTCGCCTGGTCATTCAACTGGTAGCTCATTTTGGTCACCGGGTCCTTCAGCACGAGCTGGCCCTGCTCTTTCATCACGTGGCCCGTGAATGCCAGCGCCTCTTGAGTTTGGTCAGAAGGCGATGAGGGATGCCGCGGCTCGGTTGACGGCGGTGGGGTCGTGGATTGGGGTTGGCGCGGAGTAGCGGGGGCGCGGTCCTCGTCCGCCTGTTGCGCCCGCGCAGGCAATGTCATTGCGCATGCGACCAAAGTCACTGCGGCGACCAATAAAGTGCGCTGCCAAACAGTTTTCATAATCGGACTCCCGCCTGAAGTTTTAAGTGCGTTCCCACCCACCTTATGTCTGAGCGGCGACCGAGGATATTTTGATTGTCTTTCCTTGAAGATCACCAACTACCCTGGCCCGCTGTCCGGCCAGGTTCTTCAAAACGCTAAGATCACCGTCGAGGAAATATGTGCCGTCGGCATTCACCAGGGCGAAGCCTGCGCCGCCATGAACGCAGACTCGAATGCAGGTCGTCGCCGTTTGCGCGAGGGCCGGGGAATGCTTGGCGCCACAGCGGGCACACGTAACCATGCCTTCATACGCACGGCCCACGCTTGCAGCCGCCGGCTGCTGAAGCGATACTTGGCCTTCGGCAACACCCGCGGCTGCCCCCAAGGTTGCAAAGAACAGCGCAAGCACAAACGCGATGGCCGTTCCGAGTATTACGATCTCCATCCAGATACGGTTCGTTTTCATAGCAAGCGTAGCCTCCTGATCCCGAGCCAGCAATGGATGCGTTGCAGTCTCGGCGAGTTGGCTCTTAGTAGTCATGCAAGTGGCATGCCACCGATGCGAACGACCAATTGCACGATGTAAGTGAATGACAGGAACAGCCCTGGAGCGCATCTGGCGAAAGCACAACTCAATGCGTCTGCGGGAAGAAATTACCGGATGAGAGAGCGAGACGAGAGCGCAGAGATGGCGCTCGGTACCGTGCGGAAAAGTCTAAGCTGCGGCCTCGGCGGCTTTTGCCATTGCAATGCTGGCCGCCTCTTTTGCTCCGGCAGTGCGCAACAGCGCAAGAGCGGAGTCGGCTTTGCCACCTTCGCGGCAGGATACGTATACCATTGCTCCGACGTCGGATAATTGATGTCCAAGCCGCTTCGCCTCACCCTCAGAGAATCCCAGGTCCACGAGAGTGCCCGATCCGCGAGACATCGCGGCAGCGTTCTGTTCAGTCACCAGCGCGCGAAAAAAAGCCTGCGACCGAATGAAAAAACCGACGGTGGGGATTACCACGGCACCGAATTCCGAGAACCACCCGATCATCCGCGCACTGGTAGCCCTCTCCTCCGGCTCGGCTTCGAATATCGTGGCATCGCGCACAACCGTTGCGACCGGGTGGGCCGGAGAAAGAACCATGCAGATATCTTCGTTTTCAAACCCCGCACGATTCAGAGAGCAGACGACCTCGCGCAAAGCAACATTGCGGGGATACATTCCGTACGCAGCAGCACCGTTTAGATTCATCATTTGAACTCCAACCGGATCGCGAGGAAGGTTGGCCCTCCGCGGCATGGCTGCAAGGTGTTATCAAGAACTTACAAACTTTTGGCTCACCAGGCACTAGGGTAAATCGTGTAGAGACTAAGAAAGTCCCAGCAGCTGTGCTAGATCGAGCTTTCACCTTAGAGCAGCAGTGAAAACCCATTAGGACAAAACTTCGAGCAACCGTGGAGTGATTGCACACCGCGTTGGCTCCACGAACGCCTTCAGAATGCTGAAAACTCAAGGGATTTCGCAACTGGTGGAAATTGGCACCCGGCTTGCAAGTATGCGTAGTGTGAGATCACAAACACTTTCGCGACTCACAAATTTTAAATTTTCGGAGGTAGGACAATTATGAAACGGCTTCTCTCAATCGTTGCACTGCTTGGTCTGTCTGGGCTCGGAATCAATTTGTCGGCGCAGCAGACACCATCCACTCCAAGTCAGGCGGGGTCCACGCCCCAGCAACAGCAAACAGACGCGACCAACCCACAGCAGTCGGCTCGTAGCTTCGAAGGAAAGATCGCGAAGTCTGGCGATCAGCTGGTTCTGCAGGAGAGCGCGACTCAGACCTCGTACAAACTCGACGATCAGGACAAGGCGAAGCAGTTCGAAGGCAAGAACGTGAAGGTGATGGCGACGGTTGACGCCAGCACGAACACTTTGCACGTGGTTGACATTACTCCCTCCGCGAGTCGGTAGCCGTTTGAACTGAGTCAGGAATGGCATCTCGAACTGTGCCCGCTGTGAAATGCAGCGGGCCTTTTTGTTTTGTGCGGAGCTTTTGGGTATCGCGGCTTTCGTGCCTGAAACTCGCTCGCCGGCCTGGCAAAATAGCCTAGCAAAATAAATGAGAGCTGCGTTCGGGAGGGAAACCGGCCGGGGCAGGGCCAGCCTAACGGCGTAGGGCCAGCCGGAGTTGTCGCTTTCTGCTATATCGCCGGCAAGTGCTCGAACCGGGCCTCTTTTGGAATCAATCTTGCGGCGCGTTTGCTAAAAAGCCACTATTTTCTTTTTTACGACAGCAGCTCAATCTTGACGACCCGGATCGTGTTGCTGGCCGTATCGAGGCTCCCGACAACTTTTACGTCCTGGTTCTCGTACTGCTTCACATCGCCTTGTGCGTCCAGTTGGTACGAGCTGTTGCTCGCCACCTTCAGCACATACTTCCCGCCATCTTTCACAATCTTTCCCGTGAATGACTGGGTAGGCGTTTGCTGATTCTGATTCTGAACCTGCGGATCCGCGGGTTGTTGCGCTTGCTGGCCCTGTTGATCCGGCTGGGGTATGGGCGTATCCCGCGGCGGCAGCGGTTGCGGTGTGGGCTGCGGCTTTTGCAGGCGCGACCAGGCAATCAACTGTTGCGACGCCAAGGCGTCATCGGGGAACTGCGGAGTCAGCTGCGGCTCCTGCCCGAATGCCAGGGGGCCGACCGCCAAGAGAAATCCAGCCAAGCAATTCGTCGTTCGATTCATAAGGGCACCTCTACGAAGGACGAAGGGGCATGAACTCTATGCGCAATTCTGTTGCCACGAAGGTTATTGATGGTGCGTGACTTCCGCGCTCGCCGTCGAATTGCCCACGAAGGTTCTACACCGTGTGTAGCACTTTTACCTCCGTCGATCCCACTTCGTATATCCAGTGAATCTTGTAGACGGAAGGCAGGTGTTTGGGGCGTGGGAAAAGGATTGAGCCGGCCATCCATCGCTACAAAAGTTCTCATAGACTTCCGAAGCCCCCCTACAGGAGAGGCTCTCCTCTCATGCGAGAGGTACGTGGGCTCTTGGCGAGCACTATCGTCAATTGATCCACGACAAACATGGCCGCTGCACCTGTTCCGAACAGGCCGCTCAAGGCGTCAAGGCGCACGACCAGGCTGAGCAGCGAGAAGACCAGTAAAAACAAGCCGAATGCTCGTAACATGACCGAACCTCCTCAACCTGCGAGTGCACGCACAACCCTGGATCGCTCTAACCGCGGGAGCGTCCTTCCCTTTCTGAGAGTTCTTCCGAATCAGCGGCGTCGGAAGCTGGGCGCGGAGGCTTCGAAGCCTTAGCATCATCGGCAGCCTTTTTGGCCGCATCCTTCGCCTGGCCCCAGGCATTCTGCACTTTGCCCTCAACTTGCTTTGCCGCACCCTTCACTTGCGCGTCGGCGTCTCCGGTCCATTCTCCTGCCTGACGTTCGACGCGCCCTGCGATATCCTTCACCTTGCCTTCGACTCGATCCTTATTCATTCTGTCCTCCCATTCAGTTACCGACGATTCCTTGCGTAAGGCCAACGATATCGAGGGCAACGACTCTGCACTGCTTTCGTTAGGCGACCGGGTTCCGGCCTTGGATGATGCGTACCAGTACTGCGATCACTGCGATTACGAGCAGAATGTGGATCAACCCGCCCAGAGTGTAGGAACTCACCATTCCGAGCAGCCACAGAATCAACATCAGGGCAACGATAGTCCAGAGCATCAGGAACCGTCCCTTTCTCAACAGCGGGAGTATTAAGCACTGCCGCTACTTTGGAGGCTACGCGGTCTTGAACGAAGGATGAATCCAGTAAAGCCTTTAAATAGTGCGGGGAGTGGCCTCTACGGGCCGTAAGCGTGTGAGAGGACAATCGAACCTGAGGAAGTCAGATAGGGATGAGATCAGGGCTGAGGCAAGATCAGGGCTCAAAAGACGTGTACGATACCGTTCCTTACCGCGTAGCGGGTCAGATCTGCAACGGAGTGCAGGCCGAGTTTGCGCATCAGGTTGGTACGATGCGTCTCCGCCGTTTTCACGCTGAGATTGAGAGTGACCGCGACTTCTTTGCTGGTCTTGCCCTCGGCGAGTAACTGGATGACTTCGCGCTCTCGACCAGTGAGGACGTCGTCCGCATAGTCCGCGCCGGCATCGCTTCCGTCCGGGCGATTGTCGCGATCCAGGAAACCATCTAATACCATCTGACTCACCCTGGTTGTGAAGAAGGTTCTTTGAAGTTGCAGGGCTTCCACCGCCGCCACGAGATCGCGGCCCGCGTCGGACTTGAGCAGGAATCCGCGGGCACCGGCCCTCAACACTTCCCGCACCACCTGATCGGAATCGTGCATGGTAAGAATCAGAATTGCAACGTCGGGCGATACCGCCAGGATCTGCCGGGCAGCCTCCAGGCCATTTAGGTTCGGCATGCCGATGTCCAGCAAAATGAGATCAGGCTTCAGACTGTTCGCCAGCTCGACAGTCTCCCGTCCATCCTTCGCTTCTCCGCAAACCTCCCAACCCGCATGACTCTCCAGCAGCGCGCGGATGCCCCGTCTGGCCACTTCATGATCATCTGCAATCAGGATTCGAAGCATTCAATTCCTCCGGGTGCTGCAACCGTTCTTGAAAACATTCGTGGGTCTGTAGAAGCTTCGTCGCCGAATTGTTCGACAAACAACCGACGCCATTCTGAAGCACAATTCGTGCCAAACTCGTAATGCGTTGCCTCTAATGATTTTGAAGGCGCAAAAGCGCCGGGGATTCGTGTAAGTTTTTCCGAAAGAATTGCAGCGCCGCGCGAGAATCTTGATTCCCTTGAGTATTCGATCTCGCGCCTACAGCATTTGCTGTAGAGGCGTGGCCGATTTACTCAGAGCGCTCTCTAAACTTTGGCGCGGAAAACTTCGCGCGGTTTTCGGAGAAATGGCATCCAAGAGCAGCACGGAGGTTTGCCTCGATGGGCGTTACCGCTATCTTTCGCTCAAGCCTGAAGACTGTTGGGATTTGTGTAGCTCTATGCGGCATTGGGTTCGCGCAGAATTCTCAGCCCACGCAAAGCACTCCGTCGGAGCCGCCGGCGGCGGTAGCGCAGGATCCCGACTTTGGTCCGCCGCGAACCGCAACCCCTCCCCCTTCGGTCCAAACATCAGATCCGGCTTCTACAAGCCAGCAGCCAGCTGCGGGGGATCAACAGTCCATTTCTCCCGAGGCCGGGGGCGAAGACTCCGGCAGATTCGTTTTCAAAAAACAGGTGCAAGAAGTGGTGTTGCACGCTACGGTCGTCGACGACACTGGGCGCCTTGTGACCGGCCTCGATCGAAGCGCATTTTCGATCTATGTGAACGGTACGCCCGAGCCGATAACGTCCTTCCGGCGCGAGGACGTTCCGGTGGCGATGGGCATCATCATCGACAATTCAGGTTCCATGCGGGATAAGCGGGAGAGAGTGAACCAGGCCGTACTGAATCTCATCCACGCCAGTAATCCGCAAGACGAGATTTTCGTTGTCAACTTTGGACAGACTCCTTACCTGGATCAAGACTTCACTTCGGACGCCAACTTGTTGCAGGCGGCCCTGCGCCAGGTCTCAACCCGCGGGAGCACGGCCCTTTACGACGCTGTGGTGGCGTCTGCCGTCCACTTGCAAAACAATCCGCGCCTCAGCAAGAAAGTTCTCCTGGTGATCACCGATGGGCAGGACAACATGAGCCAGGAGACGCTGCAAGACGCCATGCGCAAGCTACAGCCAAGCAAAGGCGCAACTCTATATGCGGTCGGGATAACGGAAGACGGGCTTACGCGCACCGGGCGGGAAGCGCTGCAGAGTCTGGCGGCCAGTACCGGTGGAGTCGCGTTCTTCCCGCAGAGCTTAAATGAGGTTGACGCCATCACGCGCACGGTGGCTCATGACATCCGCAGCCAATACACCCTTGCATTCAAGCCGGGGAACAACGCACAGAAGGGTTATCAGGCAATTCGAGTCGAAGCTAAGGGACAGGGACGCACCCGGCTGACGGTGCGTACGCGAAGCGGATACTATCCTGGCGAGGCTGTCCGCTGAGCCTGCCCGGAAGCATGAACCCTAGTTAAATCTGCTGCCATTAACTACGCGGCCGTCGGCCCGACAGGAGTCTTCGGAGGCGGCGGCGGCAACTCAATCTGGATCAGGTTGTTCTTGATGGCATAAACAACCAGATCGCGGATCGAGTGAAAACTCAGCTTCCGCATGATATTACTGCGGTGAGTTTCGACGGTCTTGGTACTCAGGTTGAGGAGGGAGGCAACTTCTTTGGAGCTGTTGCCTTCCGCCAGCAACTGCGTGATCTCGCGCTCGCGTGCGGTTAACGTCGGCAGCTTGGGCGCTTCATTTCTGGAAACGGTGTGACCCTTTTCCAAAAAGCCGGCCAGCACTAAATCGTTGACGCGCGGCGTGAAGAACATCCGCTTGTTCTGGAGAGCCTCGACGGCTGAGACCAGATCCCGGGCCGCATCTGACTTCAGGACGAATCCGCGAGCTCCGGCGTCGAGCGCTTCGCGGATGACCTGATCCGAGTCGGTAATCGTCAGGACGATGACCTTGAAGTGAGGGTCGTGCTGCAGCAACTGGCGCGTCGTATCCAAGCCATTGAGATTGGGCATCCCGATATCGACAATGACGACATCAGGATTCAATTGGAGGGCTTTGTCAATCGCCTCGCGGCCGTCGCTGGCCTCGCCGCAGACTTCCCAGCCTTCATGTTTTTCCAAGAGCGCGCGCAATCCGCGCCGTACGATTTCGTGGTCGTCAGCCAACAAGATTCGCAATTTCATGATTCACCCCCACAGATCAAAAGGTGGACCGCAGTTTCCAAGTCGTGCCGAGCTTTAGCGTAACCCCGTCGCATCCCGTCCATTGAGCGCCGTAAAAACGCGATGCTGGCTCACCGCTTCCACGGCCTCCAGTAAATCGCGCGCGGCGTTGGACTTCACAACGTATCCCCTGGCCCCAGCATCCAGTGCTTCACGCATCATTTGTGGAGAGTCGTGCTGAGTAACGAACAGGATCTCCAGTTCAGGCGCTTGTCTCCGCAATAAACGGCATGCTTCGAGGCCATTCATTTTCGGCATGGTCACATCGAGGACCATGACATCGGGATTCAGATCCTTCGCCTTTTCCAGTGCTTCGGCCCCATCGGAGGCTTCTCCGATCACTTCCCAACCAGAACGGCCTTCCAGAAGAGTCTTTAGGCCCTGCCTCACTACCGGGTGATCATCGACTAACAGTATGCGAATTGTCATGAGGTTGCGTTCCTCTGGGGGAAGACCGACGAGACGATTCGCCACATTTTACCTCAGCCCAAATGATATAACCCGGTGCAGATGCTGGAACTCCGGCCCATCTAGGACGCAGCGGACCTGATTACATTGCGAGACTATCGATGGAACCAGCCGCCTCCAATACAGGAAATCCTGTATTCCGCCCTCCCCGTAAATTCGCCATCTGATTCGAAGCATGGACTTATCCGGCCGCAGGAATTGGGAAGTACGTTTGGTCCCGTAATAGGACCTCAACTGCCTCAACCACGGAACCAATATCCTGCTTCGCGCAGGCCCCCCGCACGCCCGCCAGACGGGCAGCCTCCGAGAGCTGCTTTGAAAGATGGAGGGTTACCATCAAAATCGGAATCTTGGGAAAGAGTTCTGAAATCTGCCTCGCGACATCGACTCCATTCAGATCGGGCATCTGGTAGTCGAGGAGAACGAGGTCGGGCGGAGCCTCCAAAACCATCTGCAACGCTTCCGCTCCAGTCCGGGCCTCGCCGCACACGCGCCACGACGCCTGCTGCTCGAGGATGGCACGCAAGTAGTGCCGGACCGAGGGATTGTCATCGACTATAAGAATGCGCACCACGCAAACTCCTTCCCGCCGGTCAGGTTCCCAGTAGCGAATTCATCGTAATGAATGATTAGTGGCCGGGGGCATGCCCCTTCTGCTTATGCTGTTTCATCACCGTGCGGGCCGCCACTTCTTTTGCCCGGCTGCCATAGCGGCCGGATCGTTCCGCACTCTCTTTAATGTGCTCGTATTCTCGTTGCTCTTTTGCGCCCACACCGCGCAAGTGCTTTTTTCCTGGCATGACTGCCTCTCTAGTTATTACTTCAATTACTGTTACCTTTTATTGGAACGCTACTCACCGTGAATCGCATCAGCCATACTGTGAAGCCTGTACGATTCGTAACTCACAATATGGGCAGCGGTTACCAGATCCCCTTGTCGCTGCCCGTCATCTTCATCTCAAGCGCAGCCGCCGTCGCCAGCCCGGGTAAAAGGCTGAGTCGCAAGCTGTTGCGGAAATCTCCCTTCAACAACAACGTTCTCAGCTCCGAAGCATACAGGTTTAGCGAGTGAGGGAGGATCGAGACGCGCAGGAAGTCGCGGCGGAATCGAACTTGATCGGTGCCGAACTTTGCTGACCCGGTCACGATGGGGCTGAGGGGAACACCCGTCCCTCGATAAGTCTGCACATACTCCGAGATAATGCGGAGATAAGTAGCGATTCCCTCCCACAGGCCGGCCGCTGAACCCACGGAGCGTAAGTATTCAAAATCAACCAGGCGCTCGTCCAGCAGGCGGGCGTTGTCGACAATGTCACAGAGGCGGATGTAGAAATGCCGGTACATACGCTGCAGAGTGCTGATGACGATGCGATCTTCCGGCGCCGCCACACGGAACTGATGCCCATCGACCTGGAGTGTGCGGGTGCGCGCTGACAAGGAACGCGTGACGATCGTTTGTTCGCCGGTTTGACCGAGACGGCCAGCGTGAACTTCGACGAGTTCCGGTAGACCGGGAACAATGAAGTTCCACTTGTTGGCGAGGCGGTCTCCCCAACTGCGGTCAGCGAGTTTGGCGTTGAAGCGCGCGCCCATCACTTCAACCACTTTGGCGGCGTCCGAGTCGGTGTACAGATCCAAGTCGCTGCCGAGGTCCGGCCAGTGATCCAAAGACTTGATGACCGTAACGGGGCAGCCACCGTCTTCTAGGGCCGCGCAAATCTGCGCAAGAAAGTCCACGGCATGATTGATGCGCTGTGCCTCTCGCAGTATCGCGCTGGACACCCGTTCTGCTCCTTCGTTGTTTCCGTTAGCTTGGAGAATGTTCTGCAGCGGCGCAAAAGAGCGCATGATGACATGATTGGTCATCGCGAGCGGCTTTCAAGATTCTCCAGATTCCGAACGCTCAGCGCGGTAGCCTCTTCGGAGCTCTCGGCCGACGGCTGAGGTGTCAGTAGGAGTTCAGACAGTAGCCGAAGGTTTTTGGTTGTGTCGCGAACGTGCTCCATCCGACGAAGCTCCAAGTGAAGTTGTGAGGACAGCCGCTGCTTGGATGTGAAAGGGGCGCGTTGGTTGGCGCTCAGGGGGAGGATCTCAGCTTACGAATCCGCGCCAGACTGGGACATTTTGGCCGCACTTGGCAAAGCTGAGGCGCTCAATGGCAGTGCCTTCTTCGTAGTCGTTCCAGGTTTCGATCATCACGAATGGAAGAGGATGTGCGGCGTCGAAATACCGGTTGTAGAGGTGTAGCGTATCTTCGAACGTCTGGCCGCAGCGGCTCTGCATGTGGCGATTCAGTCCCCATTTTGCGGCGGAATCGTCAAAACCCGGCCATGCCGCGCCCACCACAATCTTGTCCGGATGCTTGTTCGCATGTTCTTATAAAAGTCGTCCAGGTACTGCTCGCCCCAATTGCTGCCATCTGGAGTCCATCCTTGTTGCCCGGGCTGTACCCACGCATACGAGCCCGCGAAAGTCGGCGGCAAACTGGGGCAGGAGGCTCGTCCTTGTAGAAGAAGATCGGAGATGCTTCCCATCCACTGCAGTGCTCGGCGACGCGGTTCCAATCCACATGGCCATGTTTAGGAAAGATGAAGATCATCGGGATGCCCGTTGTAGGTGAGGTAGGCGCGCGATGCGGAGCTTCAGGGCCGATATAGGCCTTGTATGCCCTGTCCAGGGCTGCAATGGCTTCGTCGGTTGCCTGCCCGTCGTCGTCTTCGGCTTCGTTATAAAGAAGCGCGACCTGGAAGTGGCTCTCGTCGGCAGCCTCTTGCATGCAGCGCGAAATTGTGGTCGGAGAACGGAATCGTCGGCCCGTACCAGTCCACGACAAAGGCCGAAATTCCCGTAGTGCCGAGCCTGCTGAATTTGCTGGCGGAGACACCGCGGGTCGTCACTGGAGTAGCCCACATCCATGTGGACGTGATCCCCGAACCAGGGCATGTAGACGGCGAGGACTTTTGGGCCAAGAATTAGGAGCCTGCAGATTCTGCTGCAACGGCGCGATGGATTCCAGGCGTGGTGCAACCGCTGCCCACCAGGAAACACACGATCGCCAGAATTAGCAGCCGTTTCGACAAAATCGAACTCCATGCCTTCCACCGTTCGATGGGAATTGGATGCCGAGCGGAGGGGGAGTCGGTTGGCGGGACGAAGCAGTAGCTCAAAACTCCGGGACCGACTGGAATTGGCGGATGACCCAGCGATCGGCGCCGGGAGTCATCAGCACGACATAGTGCACCACTACGTGCTCGTCGTGAATGGTTTTGCTGCCATCGAGAATCTGCAAGTCATAGTCCGCCGTATCATGCAGTTCGATCATGTCCCCTTCGGGGGCGTAGAAAACCGCCTCGACTTTGTGATTCTGATTCATATAGCGGGATGTAATTCCATTGCGCTGCTGACTGGCCACGGCATCGTCGAGCCATGCGCTCGCAGTACCTGTGAACAAGCCGCTAATCGGCGATGTGGAATTCGATGCCAAAGCCTGGTCGAGGTTCACCCACGCGAATCTGTAGTCGCGAAGAATCGCGCGCTCGGTCAGGGCCTCGACTGCTCGCGGACCGGCTTTACTCGTGTTTAGGACAACCTGTGGAGTCGTATCCGCTGCCGACGAATAACGTGGCGCAAGCAGTGCAAGGAGGGCAATTGCCATCAGCTTCGCGAATCGGCCGGGTCGGATTCTGTTCGTCATATGCCGTCTCTCTGATTTCTTGATGGCTACTGCGCACCCAGGCGCAACTCGTTCCCCATCACAACTCCCGACGCCGCAGACACAACAACCGCACCAGTCGCCGTCATCTGCGCTCGCGCAATGCCTTGCTTAATTGGCGCATCCACGGTGCTGGTGTCTTTTCCATCTTTCGCGGTGAACGTCACGACCGTGCCGTCGGGCACAGGATTTCCGGTGCAATCGCGAACCGGCTCGGTTTCAACCAGGATGCCTTTTGCGGTGCGCTGGCCCTTAATGCGGAGAGAGCAAGGGTCGGAGGCAACCTGCTGCACCACGCGCCGAGCAGAAATCTCATTGATCGAGGCCGTCACCTGTAGCGCGCCCGCCGATCGCCCTGAGCTGGTATGAAACCAGGCAATGCCGTTCTGTGTCGCCACTTGGTGGGATACCGGGCTCGAGCTCTTGGCGGTCAACTGAAAGTCCACCGTGACCGGCGTGAGGACTAGATTGTGAAACTCATCAAAGGGCAGCGCCACCCCGCTGACCACATCGTTCAGTCCCACAGGGGCCCGCGATGGATGCACGAGGAATGTCAGGCTCACCGGTTGCGAGGGAGCGACAAAGAATCCAACGGTGCGGCAACTGCCGCCGCAGACAATCGCCAGATACTTTCCCGCCGTTTGAAGCTCTTTCGCAGACAGTGGCACCTCTTCTCCAAGATGGATGTCGCGCTTCAGCGAAGTGCTGGGCCCGAATAGGTAGAACGTAGCGGCGCCGTTACCTGTCGTCGCGATCGAGGCTGCGTTTCCCGCGACAGCAGCGGACGGCACGCGAATGTCGGCATCCTGCCCGATGGCAACTGCCGCGAGCCACAGGACGCCTGCAAAGACGGCCAGCGAGAATCGCCGCACGCTATGACCTTTGCAGGCTGTATTGATTGACGACGACATGAAAGTTCTGAACCTTCCCTGCCAAAGATTTCGGAATTTCGACGGCGAACGGTTCTGACTCCTGAGGCAGCAACGCCCGCTCCACATAGCCATCGGAGACCCACACGACTTTGCCGTTGCTGTCGTAGAAGCTGGCAATCACGTGAGGAATGTTGACGGTCTGTCCACCCTGATTGAGCAATTGGCCTTGCAACACCGGCCGCCCCTGCGCGTCCGTGATCCAGCTTCTGGTTCATCACTCCGATTACAGGATCGGAGGAAGCCGGCACCAGAGTAGCTTTCACATCCATGTGCACGTTCTTCACCTTGCCCAAGCTGACGTGCGGAAAGTCGATCCGATACGGCGTTACCTGTTTCGGCAGCAGCACGTGAAGAATCTTGTCGAAGCTGGTTTCGTCGTCGATAGCGCTGCCCGACCCATCCAACAGAGTCGCATTCACGTTCACAAAGGCAGGGATGGTATCTTCGTTGACGACTTCTCCCATGACGACCGAACCCTCGGCCGGAATCAACCGCATTCATAGATACGATGCGGACATGGGGACGCGTCTACATTGTGCGAGCCCCACTCCTCGCCTGCGCTTCCAGTCACCAGATCCCAGCGCAGATAATTGACAGGAATAATCTGTGCAGGCACATTCGGAACCGGGACTTCATCCCACACAACTTTCCATTGGTCGCCCCGATGCACGAGGTGGAAATCGCGCACATCTTCCACCGGGCCTACCGGAGTCGACCAGTGCAGCCGCACGCGCATTTGCGCTTCAGAGTCGGTGGCGTGGAGAGGGCGCGCATCATACCTTCCAGGCTGGAGAAAGAGCGCAAGCCGCCGTTCGAGCCGATCCACTCCTGGATAAACGACTGCTCGTTCACGCTGTCGTTAGTTCGTTCGACGCTGGAGAACGCGCGGTCCCAGTTTCGCCGTTGAACGTCCACCAGAAAATTGGAGAGTGCCTGCTCCGGGGTCGCCGCATTGGTGCTGAATCCAGGCAGGGCCGAGCCTGAAGCAATGCCCACGGTTCCGGTGGAGCGCCCGGCACCAGTCAAGGCCGACAGCCATCAGAAGGACGGTAACGGCAACGATGACAATTGGCAGAATGTATTTCATGTCGGTCTCTCGCCTCTCAGGCGACGTAGTGCCCTTCGCGTTCATCGACGTGGAGCGGGGATTCGATCACCCTGCCCAGACGCTGGCGAGCCGGGAGCAATAGCTCCAGGAACATCGCCAATACGCTGACCCCGATCGGAAGTGTTCCCCACAGCAGGCCCATCCACGCGGGCGGGATCGCATCGGAATCAATGCGGTGCGCCGGAGGGACGTCGTCTTTCGACCAGGCAGTGATTTCGCCATTGTTGAAAGTCTCGGTTTTTCGCCAGCCCACGAACGTCAAGAGCGGCTCGTAGTAGGAGTCGTGCACAAATATGTATTTCAATCCGTAGCGGTTGGCATGTTCAAGCATGGCGCGGAGCGACGCCATGCCGGCCGATCCATAGAATTTGGCATTCGTAAGTTGCGCGGAGCCGTACTGCGTCATTTCCGGAAGAAGCCGGGCGGAGTTGTAATCTCCGTCCACGCTGCTTGCGTCAGTGTAGGTGGACACCTCCGCCAATTCGCTGCCAAAGCCCAGCGTGAGGTAGCGAAAGAATCGTGCCCATCCCGATTGAGAAATGAGATCACGGGATCGACATTCATCGAGATGGTAGGACGATAAGGATTGGCGGTAAGCCACGCCAATGCCGCGCCAATCGTAGCCACCGCAGCCAGCGAGAGCCCGACTGCGGCTTTTGCCTGGAAACGATCGAGCAGTTGAATGCAGAGCAGCCCAACGATCGGCAGTGACCAGCAACGTCGCCCAGAAAGTGAAGCGCTCAAAAGTAAGAATGTCGTAAGCGCGACCGAGCAGCCATCGTGGGAGCGGCGTCGTTCCGCCCAAACCAAAAATCAGGCTCAGCCAGAACCCGATCAGCAAGGGACGCAACCGGGGCACCGACGAACCACGAAAAATG
Source organism: uncultured Acidobacteriaceae bacterium (assembly GCA_963844525.1). Classification (GTDB taxonomy): domain Bacteria; phylum Acidobacteriota; class Terriglobia; order Terriglobales; family Acidobacteriaceae; genus Sulfotelmatobacter. The sequence goes on from CAWJOM010000006.1 coordinate 249,108, forward strand.
ACAAACGGCAGCGCCAGGAGCAACGCTCCGTAGGGAATCACGAAATAGTTGATCGCGGTGATCGAGTTCAGCAGGAAGTTCGAACGGCTGTCGTGGGGGATCGGGATTTGGTGAATGGGATGCTGAATCAGCGCCATCCAGTATGGCAACAGTACGATTCCGACCCCGACACCAACGAGCACCGCAAACACAAGAGCTCGCGAGATTACTCCGCCGACTGATGTATCGGTCCTCTCGTCTCGCGCGTCCAGACAGGCGATCCACAGCACCGGCCCGGCGAAAAATACGACACCGAAAATCAGCGTGACGTGGTGAGCGGCCGCCGCCGTCAGGCTGAGCACGACGCCTTTAATCAGCGATCGGCCGGAAGCCCGCGTCGCCCATTCATAGAAATAAGGTAAGGCGTTCAAATACAAAGCCGCGGAAGAGACGGTGGCTAGCTGTCCTGCCTGGTACACCAGAAATGCCAGGGCGCCAAGAAAAATGCTTCCCAAAGCGGCGTAGCTGGCAGCGCGCTCATCCACCCAGATCTTGGCAAAGCGGAACACGCCCACCGGCAACAGCAGGACCCAATCAACTGCACCAGCATGTAGCCCATTTTCAAACCGGTGATGTTCGACAACAGCGCAATCCACTGATGGGTGAGCGGAGGATAAGTGGTTTGCGAAAATCCAGCGAACCACTTTTCATTCCACGGATTAAACCAGTGGTGGGCGTAGTGGGAAGCAAGAAAGATGTGGAAATTGGTGTCGAACGATCCGGCTGGAAGCTGCATGAGCAACAGCGGCCCATGTACTGCCAGAGCGACCAATACGATTGCCAATAGCGGAATGGGACGAGAGTAATTTTCGTTCATAGCGGTGACGGACTCCAGTACCCTTAGCGTTCCCTTTGATTCGGAAAAGCCCTAAGGGGTTTACCCCGATTTTGGAGCGGTTCGGCTGAAGTCACCTCCACAGAAGTAAACCGGACCGAACCCGCCTTCACCCACTCTTAGAAGGCAAACCTACTTGGCAAGGTGGCATCTGAGAAGAACCGCAGGATGTCCTGTGCGGGAGACTCTTTGGAGGCTCTCTAGACGATTTCGTAAAGCGTGGTGACTACGTGAAAAGCCGGTATCCGCTCACGAGCTTTTGCATTGTCATGGTTCTCGGTCTTGCAGGCCAGTTATATGGCCAGACCTATGACGTCGGTGGTGGGGGCACTCCCCCCGCTTCGAACAAGCCAGCCAACACAAAGCCGCAAAGTGACGCGCCAAAAAGCAGCCCGGATTTCAGCTGGGGATCGGGCATCGACGTGGCCCGTCAGTCCAGAGCGGCGCAGGACGCCCTCAAGCGAAATGACTATGCTGCCGCGGTGACTTACGCGGAACAAGCGGCCAAGTCGGCGCCGCAAAACGCTGAGTTGTGGTTCTTGCTGGGATATTCTGCCCGCTTGGCCGAGCGCTACCAACTCTCCATAGACTCGTTCAATCACGGACTGAAGCTGCAACCAAGCTCGGTGCGGGGATTGGCCGGCCTCGCACAAACCTACGCGAAGATGGGGCGAGATCAGGAAGCTGAGCAGCTGTTGCGCCGAGTCGTGGATGCAAATCCGAAGGATGCTAACAGCCTGCGAACTTGCCGGCGAACTGATACTCACATCCGATCCCAAGGCCGCGTTGGACCTGCTCCAGCGCGCGGAGGCAGTGCAGCCTTCGGCTCACAACGAACTGTTGATTGCGCATGCCTACGAACGCCTAGGGCAACCAGAAGATTCTGCGCGGTATTTGAGTCGCGCCAAGAGCCGCGCGCCTCGCGACCCTGAAGTTCTGCGCGCGGCCGCAGGGCAATACCGCGATCAAGGGAAGTACGACGAGGCGATCGCCACTCTGCAGGCAATTCCTACGAAGACAACTGATGTTCAGGCTGAACTTGCCTACACCTATCAGCTCGCAGGAAAGCAGCCGGAAGCTGCGGCGCTCTACACACGTCTGGCAAAGGCTGCAAAGGGAAATATCGGACTGGAGTTGAGCGCCGCTCAAGCATGGATTAACGCAGGGCAGCCAGACGCGGCACGTCCATTTCTCGAAGCCGCCCGCCAGATCGATGGAAATAATTACCGTCTGCACGCCATTCTGGGTAGCGTTGCTGAGTCGGACGATCGCTTGCAGGACGCTGCGAACGAGTACAAACTCGCGCTGGATCATCTGCCCGCGCGGGTGCAGGAAGGACCACTTTACCCAATTGAGCTCCAACTCAACCTTTATGAGGTCTATATCCGCCAGGACGATTCCGCCGCCGCTCAACAAGAACTCAAGGCTGCCGCTGCCTCCCTTCAGCAGGTTCAGGTTTCCGAGTCTGCCCGCCCTGAGATGCTCAGGCTGCGCGCGGTCGTCGAATCTGCCTCGGGCGATTTCGACGCCGCCAATCGTGATCTTAAAGAAGCGCTTTCGTTGTCTCCGGGCAACGTCAATTCGCTGATGAATCTAGGGTCCCTGTTGTGGAAGATGGGGCAGAAAGACGCAGCCCGCGATACCTTCTTAAAGATCCTGGAACTCGATCACAACAATCGGCAGGCCCTCTCGTCGCTGGGTTATTTGGCGCGGGACGCGGGCGATACGAAGTTGGCAGAGAGTTATTTCACCCGCGCGATCGCCGCGCACCCGAAGGATTATGCTCCGTACCTTGCATTGGGCGATCTATACACCGCGGAGCGGAAATTCCAGCCGGCGGAGGCAAACTACGAAAGCGCCTACCAGCACATGCCCGACAATGCTCTCGTCATCGCCGGCGGAGCGAATGCCGCGATCGAAGCTCACAATATCAATCTGGCTCAACAGTGGCTCGAACGGGCCTCAGCCAAAGCGAACACGACCCCGCAGGTCAAGCGCGAGCGGGAACGGTACCTCACATTCAAGGGAGAATACGGAGAAGCGGCGAAGCTTGGCTACGAGGTGATTGAGAAGCTCCCGAATGACCGCGAGGGCGTGGTCTACCTCGCCTACGATCTCTATTACCTTGGCCGCTATGACGAAGCACTTGCTTTGGTGACCAAGTACGAGCCGATCCTCCCGAAGGATAAGGATCTCCCCCTGATCGCAGGAAATGTGCATGCACACAAGGGAGAGTTGAACGCCGCACTGCATGACTTCACGCTGGCTCTCGAGCGCGATCCGAAAATGGCCACCGGCTATGTAAACCGCGGCTTCGTATTAAACGATCTGCGTCAACCGGCCAAAGCCGCCAAGGATTTTGAGACCGCTCTGCAACTCCAGGATAACTACGGCGAAGCCCACCTTGGCCTCGCTTACTCCGACCTGCAGCTGCATCGTCCCAGGCCGGCGCTCAAGCAACTGGAAGCTGCTCAGAAGACTCTCGGCAAATCGCACTCGTGGCACCTGGCGCGGGCTGAGGCATTCCGGCAGCAGCAGGATTTCCCGCACGCTGCGTCGGAGTATCGCGCGGCACTGGCAGAAACGCCGAATGATCTTACGACCGAACTCGCGTACGCTGACGTCCTCTATCGCATGCGGCACTACGAGGAAGCCATCGCCGCCCTCAATACCGCAGCGAGTCTCTCGCCGTCAGATCCAGCGATCTACGCGTTAATGGCGCAGGTACATGCCAAGCAGGGAAACCGCGAACAAACGCTGCGCGACATCCAGTCAGCAGAGAAGTTCGGTGGCGATCGAGTGGCGATTCTAACGGCCACAGGGGACGCTTTGCTGACGCTCGGCGATACCAATGCCGCGATGCAGCGTTTTTCGCGCGCCCTCGACGTGCCCGGCGGGAATCGTATCGCCGTGCGTCTGGAAATTGCGGAGATCTTCATTCGGCAAGGTCATTGGGATGAAGCTCATCGCCAGATCGCTCTGGGCTTCGCGGAAGCGCGTCTCGATTCGGATTCGCCGGTCACGGCGGAAGATCTATCCCACGCTGCGGGCCTGTTTCTGGCAATGCACGACTTCGAGCTGGCGGAAACATATTTCGGCAAAGCAAAAATGGCGGGCGCCAATAAAACTTCGGTAGAGCTTGGCCTGACCAACACGTACTTGGCCGAAGGAAATGCGCGCAAGGCGGAGGCGACTCTGGCCAGTCTGGGACCCGCCGATGATTATCGCGACGACTACGAGTACATGATGGCTTCGGCGAATTTGTCTCGCCAGCGGCAGGATCCACTGCACGCGCTTTCGGCGTTCGCTCAGGCCAGCACAGTGGCCGGCGACCAGGACCACGGCATCGCCGAGAGTTCGCAGTACACCGCCGCCGACCAGGCAGGGCGCCCAATCAATGACAAGCTCAGTATTGTTCCCCAAGCATCCTTTGCTCCTTCGCTGGAGGACATCAACGTTTACACCCTGGATGCGGAGATTCTCAGAATAACCAACCCGGCGCTCTTACCACCGCCACGCCATTCCTATGAGAGCCTCGCGGCGTCCAACTACCGCGTTAGCTTGGGGAGTTTCCCTGCCATTACGGGTTTCGTCGGCCAGTCCCTCACAGTTGGAGAGTTGTTATATCCGAGCACCGGCGTGGTTCAGGATCGAAACACTTACGACACGATTGTGAATGGCGGAATTGCGCCGGTTCTGCACATGGGCACAAACTCGATTACGTTCAATGGCGGCCTGCAGTTTACGATCCGTCGCGACACCATCTCGCCCGTTGCCATGAATCAGAATCTGTTTCGCCAGTTCCTGTACCTTTCGACAAGTTCTTTCTACAACTGGGTTTCGATCACAGGGAGCGCCATTCACGAAGCCGGACCGTTCACTGAGCAGAACCTACACTCCCGCGACGTGGCCGCCAACATTGAATTCACGGTGGGGCGTCCCTGGGGCAACACTTCATTAATCACCGGGTATTCTGTCCGGGATCTGCTGTTCCGTCCGCAGATTGAAGAGTATTTCAATACGTCGAGCTATGTCGGGCTGCAACATAAGTTTGGCAACCGTTTGACTGTCGCCGTGCTGGCGGATTATCTGCGTTCATGGCGCGTGCAGAATGAGCAGTACGCGATCGCTGAGGCGCTTCTGCCCGGGGGCCGCTTTGAGTTTCGCGCGAACCCGCGATGGAGCTTTCAAGGTTCATTCGTACTGTCCCGCGGAAACGGATATCACGCTTACGACAATGCCCAGAGTGAGTTTCTGGTCTCGTACGTCCGCCCGATCCACGGAAAGCTGAAAGACGGCATCGGTGAAGTTCCCGTGTCGTATCCGATGCGCTTCTCGATCGGAGTCCAGCAACAGACGTTCTATGACTTCCCGGGGTCCAGTCGAACAACGCTGCTTCCGGTTGTGCACTTCACGTTGTTCTAAGTTGACGTCGTAGGTTGACTTCGGCGACCCAATGACCCAGACAGGGAAAATACGCGTTACGGACACCTCGCAGAATCTACCTCCTGCGGCGGTTCAGGCTCAAGCCAAGAAATTACGCCACAAGCTACTTGGGGGCAGCCTGACGTTGCTGGCGGGCTCCGGGTTGGTTGGAGTTACGAATCTTATCTACAACGTGGTGACGGCGCGCCTTCTGGGTCCCACTGGATTTGCGCATGCTACCGCGGTCTACACCTTGCTAATGCTGGCGTCAGCCATCACGCTTTCCTTTCAAGTGGTTTGTGCTAAGTATGTGGCCAGCCGTGAGACGCAAGATGACAAGGCCGCGATCTTCGGCGCGCTGCATCTGCGGGCGTGGATGGCCGGCATCGCGCTTGGTTTGCTCTTGTTCGTTTTCAATCGCGTGCTGATGGTGTACCTGAATCTGCCAGACGACACCTTGATTTCCCTTCTGGCGTTGGGAACGGCCTTCTACATTCCCTTGGGAGTGCGCCGCGGATACATCCAGGGAATCCACGCATTTGGGGCTTTGGCGATTAACTTCATGCTGGAAGGTGTGGTCCGCCTCGGCGGGGCGTATCTATTGATTCGCCTGGGGCTGGGCGTAAAGGGAGCGGTACTGGCCAGCGTGATCGCCATCATCGCGTCCTATTTCGCCGCGAGGCCAAGCCCGGGATTACACTCACTCAGACCCCACATCAACCCCATCCCTTTCCGTGAGGGACTGCAAGCGATCGTCTTCTTTTCCGGTCAGGTTGTGATCAACAACTTTGACATCGTACTGGTCAAACATTTCTTCACCTCGGACCAGGCAGGTATTTATGCCGCCGTCTCTCTGGTCGGACGGCTGGTCAATATGTGCGCCTGGTCGGTCGTCAACACCATGTTTCCCGTGTCGGCAAGCGCTCGGTCGAGTGACCGGGAGGCCCGGCCGGTACTGTTTCTGTCGCTGGGCATGGTGTTCCTGATTCTGTCGGTGCTGATTCTCGGACTCTGGGCTATTCCGAGTTTCTTGTGGAGAACCCTGTTCGGGGTGCACTTTGAGTTGGGAAATTACGGAGGATTGGCTGCTCTCCTCATCCTCTATGCAGTGACGACCGGTATTTATTCGCTTAGCTCCGTGATGATCACTTACGAAATGTCGCGCAAGATTGCCAACACCAGTTGGGTACAGTTGGCATTCAGTGGCGCATTTGTTCTTGGGATCTGCGTCTTCCACAGGACCTTGCGCGAGGTCATCATCGTGCAGTTAGTACTGATGGTGATCTTGCTTGTGACCGTTGCGCTTCCACTTTTGCGGCGCGAGATCTCTCCTCTGGAAGAAGTCCGATCTTATTCGACGCTGGCGATGGTCCGATCCTTCAATGAACAGGAAGTCATTGCGGAGTTTCTGCGAAGCGAGTTTCACCATCCGGAGTTCGAGGAATACCGTCAGGAATTTGGGCATATCGTTCGCAAACCCGACTTGCACAGTCATCGCGAGAACGCCTTGCGCCGAGCTCTCTTATTCTTGCGCCGCGGTGCCATGTGGCGGGAGCTACCCGAGGATACGCGGTGGTTTCAGGTGAACCTGCGTCCCAGCGATTTGAATCGAATTCGTTTCTTCCCGCGGGCGCAATGGCGTCGAGTTGCCGAGGGAAGCTTCTACATGACGGACATGATCGAGTGTCTGAGGCTCAAATGGCAAGAATCGCCCGACGATGAGTTCTTCCGAAAACTGGACCGGATCGCCAATTCGGTTCAAGATAGCGTGGTTAATCCGACGGTGTTGTTGATTGGCGTGGATGAACGAAGTCCGTTAACGATTCTCGACGGCAATCATAGGATGGCGGCCGCAATGCTGGCACAGCCTCCCGTGGAACTGGAGAGCTTTCAATTTATCTGCGGACTGTCGCCGGCCATGACGCGCTGCTGCTGGTATCGCACGAATGTGAATACTCTCTCGCGCTACTTAACCAACCTTTTGCGTTACGTCTTCTACGATCCGGAGTCGGACATCGGGCGATTCCAGGAGACCGACTCGTAGTTGGTTTTATCGCGGCGTCTGAGTGGTATTCTCACGCGGCGTTTGCGGTGCAGATTCGTCCACGATGCTATTGTCACGCCGCCGGAGTGCCACCGGCTCATGTTGCCGACGTATGACATTGCGGTCTTGCGTGACTTTGTCCTCAACCCTGGCATCGTTGTCGGTGGCAACTGCAAAGAGCTTTCGCCCCTCCTCGGTGCGGCGCGTCGCAACCCCTACGGTCGCATTGGCCCCGCCTGCCTGGCGGGCTTTGTCATAGAAGAACTGAGCTGTCTCCCGGTCCCCTTCAAGTTCTGACACATATCCGATGTTGTTCAGCGTGAATGCGTTGTTAGGGTCGAGCTTGTAGGCGTTGCGAAAATCTTCATTCGCGGCTCGTAACTCATTGCGGTTGATTGCCGAGACACCGCGCAAGTTCAGTTCCGACGCCTGCTCGCTGATATCGTTGGTTCTTGCCAAATGTTCACGGAGTGCCTTTGCGTTTTGCTGCGCCATTTCGTTCACTGGACGGCCGCGCCACGTACTATCTGCCGTCACGACGGCGGTCTTGTCGGATCCTGCGGCAGCAGCCTCGTCGTAGTACTTAAGGGCTTCCTGAGCCTCGCCCTCCATTTCCTTGGCGACGCCCATGTTGTTCAACGTGAAAACATTGTGCGGGTTCGCTTTCAGCGTGTCTTGCAATAATAGGTCGGCTTCGGGTGCCCGCCCTTGCGCCAACAACCGCACGGCTTCAACATTGGCGTGATTGACCTGCAGCGGTTGATCAGTGAGGGCCAGAGCATCTTTCATGGGACGGCCTTCCACCCGCCGCATGCTGGCGCGATCAATGACTGCATCACTGGATTGCTCGGCCGCCAGCAAGTAGAAGCGCTGAGCTCGATCGATCTGCCCTTGCAGTTCCGAAACATACCCAAGGTTATTGAGTGTGAAGGCGTCGTCCGGGTCGAAAAGATAAGCCTTATAGAAAAGCTGTTCTGCCTTTGGGTAGTTGTGCTTGCGTACGGCTTCTACTCCCTCGCGGTTCAAGCGCTGGACCGGCGTCAGCGCGCTATGCCTGGGGATCGTGATTTTGAGGTCGCCTGCCTGAGCACACTGCAATCCGAATCCCGCGATAAGAGCGACAAGTGGAGCGAAGAGAAACCGGCGTTGTCTGATCATGGACTGAATATCCTCGAATGCCAACTCACTTCGGAATAAAGGCTACGGTTCGATGCCCAAGGCGGGGCATAGTTTGCCCGGAATCGGGTGGTTTCGCGGATCGGTCTGATCGATTTCAGACTACCTTGCAGGGTGTGATTGCATCCAAAATGCCGCGGAAACACATGCCCTATCGAGACCTTAGATGAATTCTTCGATCACTTTCGTTCTCGGAAGCCTGCTGATCGGCAGTCTAGCTTTCGCGCAAGCCCCCTCGCAACCACCGGCTTCCGAAGCGACGTCGTCCATCCTCGCTTCGGGCGAAGAAAGCGGCCTCAAACCCGTGCGGCCCTCCACGACGGATGCCTCTGTCGATAACGATCCGGAGATCGTTGCCGACCCGGCCAGCTTGGTCCCAGACCTGCCGCCGGTCCCCACAACCAAGACGACGCTTATCGGTGGGACTGTCGAGCGGCTGGATCGGGTGCGGGACCAGGTTACAGTCCGTGTCTTTGGCGGCGGCCCCATGAAGATTCTGTTCGATCCGCGTACTAAGGTCTACCGAGGCAAGGAAGAAATCTCGCTCGCCGACTTGCATGAAGGCGAGCGGATCTACCTGGACACCATTCTGGATGGCAATACGGTCTTCGCGCGCTCGATCCGCCTCAAAACGGTTCAGGCCGTCGGGGAAAGCCAGGGAATCGTTGTCAGCTACCGATCCGACCGAAGCGAATTAACGTTCCGCGACGCCATTTCCCCCGCTCCTGTGCGCGTTCGGCTTACCTCTTCAACCCGATTTCTGCGCGACGATCAAGCGGTTGCGGCCAGCACGCTATCGGAAGGTTGTTTAGTCTCGGTGAGATTCGCCTCTGAAGGCAATGGGCACAATGTCGCCCGCGAGATTTCGATCCTCGCCCTGCCCGGAACCCGGTATACCTTTGCCGGGCAGATCGCCCATCTTGATCTGCGCAGTGGCCTACTCGTGATCCGCTCATCGACGGATCACAAAACCTATGAGCTCTACCTTGACTCGTCGATCACGCCGGACGAAAACCTCCACGCGGGCGCAGCCGTCACCGCGGTCACGAACTTCGAAGGTTCGCGCTACATGGTGCGAAGCCTGACGATCGACTCTCCGGGAAAATAAATAAACAAAGTTGGCAGCGGCTTCGTGGGAACGGAGTTCCTGCGAATTCGTCCTGCCCTTGCTTCGAGGGCATTGCAGAACTCTCGCGTTGCAGCTCCGGTTTACAGCCTCCGCCGGCGGCGCTGGGGGTGTGTCCCCAGGAAGCGGTCTGGAAATCGAAGAATTCAGTCATGTCCATTTGCGCAGCGTCTCCTTTGTGAGGAAACGATTCCGGACGAGCATGGATTTTGACTTGTGGTACCAAGCCCGATAATGGCCCACAGGTTCTCAGCCGCTGGTTCATGGTCCTACGATACCTTCTCAAACTCATAACTCCGCCATAAGCTCCTTCCAGAACGCTGTTCCAGAAAGTCCCAGAAAGCCTGTCACAGAAAGAAAACTAGTTCAGAGGAATCTACAGGCGCGGCGTGCCTCCCTCACGAGCTAGCCAAATCAAGGCAAGACCTCGGTTTCACTCCGCTCCTGAGGGCAGATGTGTCTTAAATCATTCTGTGTTGCAGTTTTGCTTCTCTCCGCGACCGAGATATGCGCGGCGGGAACCTACGTTGTACCCACCACGACCTTGGCGGCGCAAAGCGCGAATAATACGAGCGCCGCGAACAGTTTTGTCAATCAAAGCAACGGAAATTTGGGGTCGGGAAACATCAGCAAAGTGGATGTGCACTCTCTGCTGTATTCGGGCGCGACGACCAAAGTGTATTCCCATCTGATGGTGTGGTTCGGAGGGTCGAACCACATGAACGTCGGCTATAGTTCTACCGACCCAGTGCAGGTACACAAGCAAATCACCGACATGATCAGCCGCGGCATCGATGGCGTGATCATCGATTGGTACGGGCCAAACAACAACGAAGATCAGGCCACAAAAGTCGTCATGGCCGAGGCAGAGAGCCACCCCGGATTCACTTTCGCCATCATGATCGATCAGGGCGCAATCTCGAAAAATTCCTGTTCGGGATGCTCATCGCAGCAAGTTTTGATCAACCTGTTGCAATATGTCGAGCAAACTTATTTTCCCTCTCCCGCTTACATGACTCGGCAGGGAAGGCCGGTGGTCACGAATTTTGACATTGACCTTCATTACACGGTCGATTGGACAGCGGTGAATGCGACTCTCTCCACGCAGCCTGTCTATCTGTTTCAGAACAACAGCGGGTTCACACATGTGTTGAGCGATGGAAGTTATTCCTGGGTGATGCCCTCCAACAGTGATTACGGGATGAGCTATTTGGCGAGTTTCTACGATACGGGAATGCCTTTTCCGGGCGAGATGACCGTGGGCGCTGCCTATAAGGGCTTTAACGACTCCCTGGCATCGTGGGGCTCGAACCGCGTAATGAGCCAGCAATGCGGGCAAACGTGGCTGCAGACATTTTCGGAAATTAATACCCTGTACAACTCCGGAAGGCAATTACCGGATTTGCAGCTCGTAACATGGAACGACTATGAGGAAGGCACGGAGATCGAATCTGGAATCAGCAACTGCCTCACGATTTCAGCCGTCGTCTCCCACAGCTCGCTGCAATGGACGATCAAGGGGGATGGAACAACGGTCGACCACTATGTCGCGTACATCAGCAATGACGGCCAGAATCTGATGCCCCTGGGAGATATCACGAATGGGGTTGATTCGCTGAATTTGTGCAGCTATTCGATCCCGAACGGCAGCTACACAGTGTTCGTACAGGCGGTTGGAAAGCCGGGCATCGCGAACCAAATTTCCGGACCTCTGACGTTCGCATCAACATGTGCCGGAGGCGCAACCGGCACCACCACGGTATCGCTGGGTACGAGCCCGTCGTCGATGACGATATCCTCGGGAGGATCGGGCAATATTACCGTGACGGCAGACGCTCAGTCCGGCCCGTTCAACAACCCTATCGCCTTATCCTGCGCTGGCCTGCCTAACAGTCTGAACTGTTCGTTCTCGCCGGCGTCCATTACTCCTGGGTCGGGTAGCGTCAACTCCGTTCTCACGGTTTCCGCCGCTACTGTTGCGGGAGCCAAACAACCAGAAGCGAGCCCCGCCTTCCTCGCTACTTTTGGGTTAGGCTTCGGGCTGTTCGGCCTTGTGTTCGTTGGAAGAATTCAGCACCAGCGCCTCCCCAGCCTTATTGGTATCTGTATTATCGGCACGATGATTGCCGGGACCGTTTCCTGCGGAGGAAACGCCGCCGTCACCAACACCGGCGGAACTCCGGTCGCCACTTCGAACGCCTCCAGTTACACCGTCACCATTCAGGGCAACTCCAGTGCCGTCCAGCTTTCCACGACCGTTACCGTTACCGTGAAGTAGCCGAAGGTCGTCACGGTCGGTCCACGAGGCATGGAGAACCGCAGAGCGCCGGGCCCATCCCAGGGAATTCCGCGTCATAAAACGCAGTAGCAGAGTCTTCGATGGCATCCAGCGCGGCAGTCGCCGGATATGGGCCACGTACCTGAGCGTTTGCACTCGCTGCTGGAGCTCGAAGTGGCGAAGATACTTCTGAACGACATTGGGCATGGTCATGCGCAGCCCGGCGGAGAAATTCTGGGTCGCCATCGCGCGTTGCTTGTCGGAATCCTGCAGGAGTTGAATCAGGCAATCTGCCAGCCCGCCGGCGTCTCCGGGTGGGTAGAATTCGATGGCCAGTTCTTCGCCCTGCGCCATTTGCCGGAAGTCTGGCAGATCCGCGCAAAGGATGGGTACCCCGTAAGCGCACGCGAGATGAGCAACGCCGCTGCATCCCGTGGATGAAGAATACGGCATGACCGCTACGCTCGCGCTTTGAAACAGATCGGGCAGCGCGTCTTCCGGAACATAGCCGCGGAATTCGATGCGGGAATTGTCCGCGCACAGTTTTCTGATCAATTCTGTGTAACCTGTTGCCTGCGGATGGTCCCCGCCGGCAATCACCAGCTTCGCTTCTGGCATCTTCTCTGCGACCAGATTGAACGCCTCGATCATTAGCTCGAGGCGCTTGTACGTGCCCCATTTGCCGAACGCCAGAATGCGCTGGATCGGACCGCCACGACGAGTGAAATCAGGAAACTCCGGCCGGCGCGTGAGAATCCCGTGCGCGCGCAGGTGGACGTTGTCCCGGCCGTACTTGTCTTTCAGGATCTTGCGATAGCCGGGCATGAGCACGGAAACTGAATTCGAGAGCAGCAGCATGCGGGTGGCAACGGTACCCGCCAGGCGATAGAGCGTCTCGTGGCGAACGCCCGCATCCTTGAGTTCCACGGTATCCATCAGATGATGGAGAGTCACATGTGTATAGCGGCCGCTCAGGCGCGCCAGCAAAGGCGTCATAAGCCCGGAGAAAGCCACGAACGGGTTGCGTCCGAACGTGCTGAACAGCAGGTTAAACCACACTACGTCGGGCTTGAGCCGATTCAGCGTTTGAAGAAGGCGAAATACACTTCGCGGATCGTCGAACGACCAGCAGCGTAAGACCGTAAACCCGGCGGGCTCGGCATGGTTGGGTGGGAGTTCGTCGGCCAGAACCGTAAGGCTGAGAAACGGATTCCGCTGCAACTCCTGTGCGATGTGAAACCCATATTCACTCAGTCCACCCGTACTGGGTGGGAACGTGGTGACCAGACAGATCTTCATTCGTCTCCCGCCTTGTAAGCGCTCAGGATTCGATGTCCTTTCAGGAGTAGATGTTGGCGGTCTGACACAAGAAAGAAACAGATTCAGGCGTTCGAAATATTTTGTTCGCTGGGACCGGCTGGATACGGGGCCGGAAGTTCCGGGAGTGCCTGGTCCGTTCGCAAACAGAATTTCGAGATTGCTTCCTTGATCGCGGCAGTCATTTCTTCAGCCGAGCTCGGAGCGAGCACGGTTATGCCACGCAGGAGATGACTCAACCCGATGTAGGCGTCTCGGTTTTTGCGGACGAAATCCAGCGGGTACTCGGGTTTACGGAGATGCGCGGACTCTGGATCTGCGTCTACTACAAATGCCACATCTGGCTTGGGAACCACGCGCGAAAGCAGGCTCACATAGAGGCGAATGGGCAGACGAGTGATGGGAAGATTCGCAAGTTCGTCGTAAATATACCGGTCAAAAATGATGAAATCCGCGCCCGTGTCGATGCTTCCTGCGACGGCTACTCGAAGACTGTATGCGTCGAGCAAGTACAGGAACAGCCGGATCGCGACGACGTACCAGGAGGCGACGTTCTTATCGCGGCGTTGGATGGGATTGTCCGGGCTTCCGATGCCTTCATCGCCCTTGAAAGCAGCCAGACTCACGCGTTCCCGAAAGCGGGAAAGCACAACCACGTTATCCCAAAATGTATAAAGGGTTGAACGGAAGCCCTGTGCCCGCAAATGGGCCTGCAAAGCCTCGATTTGCGTGCTCTTTCCGGCCCCATCGATTCCTGAGAAGCTGACTACGATTACGGCTCTTGATCGCATGACGAATTGGCAATCGCTGAACTGTTGTAAGTTGTGATCAAGCCCTAGTGTGCGCCTGGCGGCTTGCTCGACGTACCCGCGGTCAGCGCTATCACCGCACCCACAGCAACACTGGCACCGACGATCGCTCCTACTCTGAGTACGACGGTCCGCACGCGGCGTTGCTTGGCAGGAGCAATGGCGACCCCCGCCGGCTCAGCCGCTGTCACTCCGTTGACCGACGGCGCTTCCGCTGCGGCCGTGCCAACTGGCCGCTGCGGCTCTTGAGCTTGCTCCTGAGCCGCCGCTGCCGAAGAGTTCCCTGGCGAAGCAGCTGGCTGCGCTGAACTGTCTTGCTGGAGTGACGCATCCCGCGCACTGAGCCACGATGCTCCAGGGCTCTCGGGCAGCTCCGAGGAAGCAACGTTGACAGCACTCGACAAAGTTGCGGTTGCGCCGTTGCCGGCCGTAACCGTTCGCGCATCCTCCTGCGGTTTATCTTGGGCGAGAAGCGCCGCCGGAAAACCCAGAGCGAGTACATAGATAGCGGTATATACGAAGCTCTTGCTCAGCCGTTGCATGGTCGTCTCCCTACCCTAACCCAAGGAAATTAGCTGGCTTGCTTGAGGGCGCCAAGTTCGCCAAACACATTGGCATACCACGGCGCATCCTGTGGAACGGCTTCCGCCGGAACCGCATTGAAACTGCGCACGGCTTCGTCCGAGGTGGCGAACGCCTCAAATACTCGAGCCACTCGCATCAACTCGAGAATCACTTCCGATTCGGGGGACAAGGCAGCCAGCTTCAGATCCCCATCTCGTTTCATCGCCTCTTCCAGGCAAGCCAGCATCATGTCAACGCCGGCGCTGTCGATGTAGCGAACCTGGGAACAATCGAGAACAATTCGCGGACGATGGCACTCGATCAGAGGCTCCAGCTCGCGCGAGAAGGCGCGGACACTTTCCAAGTTAAGTTGCTCAGGCATTTGCATGATGACTACGGGCCCACTTGTTGACATTTCCCACCTCGTCTATGTCTTACGTCTTAGTACCTATTTACAAAATTGTGCGGTAATACGCACTATCCGCCTGCCGTTTCCTATCTCAACCCTTCCTCGACTTGCTCCGACTGTGTACCTCGGATATCGAAGCGTGCCGGGCTGTGCCGAGTCCGATCCAGACGTGGCATCTTGGTTTGCCGCATAAAGCTTGGGTCGGCGATCTCCAGCGCGATGTTCCGTTCAAGATTCAGCAGACGGCTGCCGTCTACGATCGAATGAGATACGTCGAGGCCAATGCCAACGTAAGAATTCGAGAGAATCGAGCTGTCCTCCACCACCGTTCCGTAATCGATATGGCAATTACCCTCAACATTGCTACACCGGGTAATCAAACACTGCGCCGCGATTTTTGTTCCGCGCCCGATGAATGCCGGCGCAACGATGCGGGAATCCCGGTCCACCTGGGCCTCGTTGCCCATCCAAACTCCAGGACGGGCCTCCGTGCCCGAAGGCCGCAGGTGGCAGCGCGACGTGAGGCCGTCGACAGCGAGCCGGCGCAAATCGGCCGCGCTCTCAAGCCGGTTGACGTAACCTCGCACCAGATACCGGGCCGGCACAGCTGCACCGAAAGCCTCTCGAATATCCACGCCTTGCGAAAACCAGGCCGGATTCACAATCCAGATGTCTAGCGGTTCGCGTTCATCCAGCACACGCGTCAGGCCCTGTCTTTGTTCGCGGTGAAACTGGAATGCATCCTTCCAATCCACATCCACGTAAGCGCCGACGCGAACGATCAATGTTTGGTCGACGCCACCTTTCCGGTCCTGCAGCAAGCGTTGCGTTGCCCTAGTCCAGGGTTCTTTGGTCCAACGAAACTCGACGTTGCTGGCCGGATCAATGTCGCCGCACACTCTCGCCTCGGAAATGCTTCCGTACACCGAAATCGCGCTGACCCCGGCACGACGCAGTTCCTCGAAGAGCCGTGCGAACACGGACTTCCCTAGGACTTCAACGAAAGCCAACGGGATCCCACGCTCGCCTTCAACGGGCGCCAGCAAGGTTGCACAAGGTCCGCTTGCGCGGCTCTCCTGCCCTGGCCTCTCTGGCTCGACGATTACGATTGCGCTTAACACGCCAACTCCACGCTGTCCTCAGTTCTCCCGTTCATAGCCCAGGTAGAAAGCCTTTTACCTCGCCGGTACTTTGGACAGGCACAACATGTCCAGATCCTGATTCGCGGACAGGGGCTTCGTGGAGCGTCGCCGGATCTTCGTCTTTGGGAACAGCAAAGCGCGCATCTTCAGCTTCGCCTTGTGCAGTTGCGATTTGGAGTTTCCGATCGAGCAGTCAAGCAATTGCGCGATTTCGTGGTGCTGATAGCCTTCCACCTCATGCAAAGCGAAAATCGTCCGGCAGCCTTCCGGGAGCTCCTGCAGCGCACGGCGCAACGCGATGCGATCGACCACTCCAGTGAGTTCCGGATCGCTCTTGCCGAAGTCACGATGCAACGATGGAGACTCGGGGTTCACCGGCTCATCGAGAGAAATTGTCGGCGGAGACTTGCGCCTGCGGAGCTTCATCAGAACCGTGTTCACCGCGACACGATACAGCCAGGTCGAGAAAGCGGCATCGCCGCGAAACGAACTGACCGTGCGGAACACCTGTAGAAATGCTTCCTGGGTCAGGTCTTCTGCCTCGGCAACATCCTTCGTCATGAGAAGGCATACGGAATAGACGCGGTTCTTGTGTTGTTGGAACAGAGTTGCGAAATGCCTGTTCGTCGCCCGCCTGAGCGCGCTTGACCAGGTTGATCTGGGAATCGTCGCGGCCCGTCGTGCTGGTCGCGGGGATGATGTTCGCTGCTGTCGCAGAAATCGCACAAGTCGCCACGTTAGATCTCCTTTCGTTATGGCAGTTCGCTCGCCAACTCCGTGAGCATGAAATGAAGAGTAAAAAAAAAGACGGAACCTAGTATCGGGTCACATCTGTAAACGCCTGCAGGAGACGCTGTAAGATCCTTACTTCCGCTCCGTAAGGCCGAAGATCCGCGACGGGCGCGGATCTCAGGCCTTGCATTAGTTTTCAGGAAAATATTTCTCGTTTGTAGGGCAACAAACCGATTGACATTCCGGCATCAGTAAAGATGGAACTCGACTTCCACACTGATCTGGACGTCTACCGGCTTGCCATCTTTAAGAGCAGGTTGAAAGCGCCACTGCTGAACGGCCTCGAGCGCCTTGGCATCGAGTCCCAATCCCAGACCTCGAACCACCTTGATATCGCGCGGCCGTCCGGCTGCATCCACAATCAACCAGAGAACGCACGTTCCCTGCTTCTTGGCCCGCCGCGCCTCTTCGGTATAGTCGGGATCCGGCGCAGAGATCGCTTGAGGCGCGGAGATGCCGCCGCCAACTTTGTAGACTCCGCCTCCGATGCCTCCGCCGCTTCCAGCACCCACGCCCGGTCCGTGGCCCACGCCGACGCCACCCCCTGAGCCCGAACCGATGCCGCCTCCCGATCCAGTCCCATTCGATGGGGGCGCCGCCGGCATCACCGCTCCCGTTGAGGCTCCGAGATTCGGCATATGGTTATCCGCGACATGCACTTGAGGCGGGATTACCACCGTAGGCTGTACCGCAAGTTTTGGCGCTTCGTTTCGCATAACAATGGCTGGAGGAGTGATCTGCTGAAGCGCCGTTTTCGGTAAACGCCCTTTCGGCGCAGGCAGAGGATCGTGATCGCCTCCGCCGCCTCCGCCGCTGATTACCTTCTTCGCGACCGGCAACGCATACGAATCGGGCGAAGGCGCGATCAGTGTCACTACTTGTCGCGGCGCCACCTTTTGCACGATTTCGTGACCGAAGAAGGCCCCGCTCACCAGCAAGCCCACCACTGCGACGTGAATCATCGCGGATAAGGCGACGCCGTTCGATCGATAGTTGTTGTAATGTCCCCATATCTCGTCGGGTGGCCGAGAGATACGCGGGCTCAGTGTCGATGGCGGATGCGCCGCGCGAGTGCCGGCCTGATATCGGGTTCGGGACAGAGTCGGCTGCACCAAATCAAATGCAGACTCACCAGGAAAGGCAGAATTCGGATGACTCGACATGACCGCTCCTCAAAGAACCAAACTAAAAACCAAATGGCGGGATACCACTAGTTCCCACCATTTGGGCCAGACACGCTCTTTCGTGACCGGCGAAACCCGCGAGACGACGTCGATCGTCACAAACGACCGGCGAGAAGAAGGACAAGGACCACCACCACAACGAGACCCAATCCCCCGCTCGGGTAATATCCCCAGGACCGGCTGTACGGCCAAGCCGGCAGTGCGCCTAGCAACATCAAGATCAGCAGTACTAAAAGAATCGTGTACATAGAAACCTCCTCGAAGTTAGATTCGATTTCGCCTCTGGTCAGTTAGCCGCCGGCAGAGTCGTGCCAGCCGCGTTATTCTTGCCCGATTCCTTGCTCTGAACGGAATATTTCCGCACAGCCGTCAGGAAGGGAGCGCTGACGGAAGTAGCCGGCACCTTGCCACTCAGAATCTCCGAGAAAGGCATGAAGCTGCCATACAGCAAGCGCGTTTCGTCTTTATCCTGAGTCAGAGCCGCACCGCTGAGATCGATTCCGGCGAAAAGGCCTCGAGCGCGGGAATACGTCAGCACTTCCGCCCTCATTTTGATATCGGTATCGGCAGCTGCGTCGCGTCCAACCGGCCCGGCTGCCGCAGAGGCGTCGGCGCCAAGTTTGAATTTGCTGGAAAGGAGATGCTGCATGCCGTCATCATTGGTGACGATCATGACCAGGTCCACGGCCTGGCCGCCGAGTTGCAGACCCCAACTTCCTCCGGTGATGGTGATGGGCGCTGGCGCGCTCCAGCCTGCCCCCGTCCTGCAGGTGGCGATGCCTTTACCATGATTGCCCCCGAATCCTACGGCGATCTTCACCATGGAAGGGATCACGGCGATACACTTCGCGTCGCGCATCACTTTGTCAGGAATTGCCTTATCCGGAGTCGCCATGATTTCGTTGAGGACCTTGGCCGAAGCATCGATCCGTTTGGCGATGTCAGATTCGTCCTTGTCTTTGTCAGCAGCAAAGCCCACCCCGATAAGGAGTGAACAAATGCTCAATAGCAGGAGACATTTGGGAAAAACTGAAGGAATTCTTCTCATAAGTTGGGTTCGTCCTCTTCCGTGCTCCGTGTGAGCACCACAATTGTGCCGCGACAGTTAACTTAATCTGCGGAAGACGCTGGTCCTATCCGGCGGAGGCAGTAAACCGCCTGAGAACTTTCCTGAGGGAGTGCTCCTGGCTACGGATATATCGATCTAGTGAGGTTTCTTTCTGGCGCGTATACAGGGTCCGCCGTATGGCGAGTTCAGGCGTGGCGAGCTAGCCTGCAAACTCTACTCGACACAACGCCCCCAAAGCGGGTGCCGGTCCTCTGGGACGGACTGGCACCTGCTCCCTCCCAAAGACGAGTAATATTCTCGATACCTACCCGAAGAGAAGCTGTCATATACAGTCTGGCGTGGATATTTCGCCGGCCCGCATTTGCCTAAGATCGTGGAGGGTATAAAATCAAAGTCGGAGGCAAATCATGCTTTATTGGGCATTGATGTTTTTGGTCGTGGCGCTGATTGCGGGAGTATTTGGTTTTGCTGGAATCGCGGTCGCCGCAGCGGGTATTGCGAAAGTGCTCTTTGTTGTCTTCCTCGTACTGTTTCTGTTCTCGCTGCTGGCCCATCTCGGCAGTGGCCGACGATCATTGAACTAGAAACTCGGACCGGAGCTGCCAAATCGATTCGAAAGGGCCTCTCGTGAGGCCCTTTCTCATGCTGAAATTAGTCCGCCTGCGCAGCTTCGCGTCTGAACTTCAATCTCTTGTGCGAAACCACCTTCGTCTCCGCACTGCTCCTGTGGGAATCATCGCCTCGACGACCGACCCTGCGATGGATGACTCCACTCGTATTTGTCCATCGAATTCGGCTAGCCGCTCTCTCATCCCGGCCAATCCAATCCCGGGTGCCGCACCCCCTCGGAACCGAGCCAGGATTTCTTGCGGAATACCTTTCCCGTCGTCCGCGACCCTTAAGAGTGACGTGTCCGTCGCGGCAGAAGATGCGGACATCCACCGACCGGGCAGCCGCATGACGGTACACATTCGTCAGTGTTTCCTGAAGAACGCGAAACAGAGCAATCTCAACCTCTCGTGGCAGCCGCTCGATGGGTTCTTCGACGAGCAGCGACACTTTGACCTGGCCCCGTTTTCCGTACTCATCGACATACCAGCGGGCAGCCGACAGGAACCCAAGTTCCTCCAGCAACGGCGGATGCAGAAGATGCGAAATCGTCCGTACTTCTTGGATTGCGTAGTCGGTCAAAGCGATGGTCTCGCGGATCATCGGTCGAGCGATCCACTCCTGCGCCGTCGATCTGGCTGAGATTGATCTTTAATCCCGCAAGATATTGGCCGACACTATCGTGAAGTTCGCGCGCTATGCGCCGCCGTTCCGAGTCCTGCAGTTCAAGAATCCGAGCGCTCATCAGGCGATAAGATTCAGCGTTCGCCCGGGATTGCCTCTCCGTATTTTTTGTCCGGGCAACCTCCCTCACCAGGAGCCGGAAATTATAAGCCAGCAGGGCGGTAACGACGGCAAAAGCCAGGCCGAGCATCAGCACGTTTCTTTTGAACAGGTAATCCCAAGCTTTCAGCCGCTGATCCAGCAAAGACTCTTCATCGTCCTGCATGCTTCTCACTACCGAGGTCATTTGTTTCTCGCGCTCGCCGATTGCTTCTTGGCGCCTGCGCTCACCGGGTGAAAGGTACCTAGCCTGTTCGGCCGACGGGACCGGATTATTGAGAGCGGCGAGGTTTTCTTTGAGCAAACCGCCCAGATGTTCTAGCCGTTCTTGCTGACGCATATTGTCACGGGTCAGCTCACGGAGTTGATCAACCGTCTGATTTGCCAGGTCGAACTGCTCGCGAACCTGTAGATCCTGCTCTACGCCGGACATTAGGAGAGAGTTGGTTTCGTCTTCTTTGGCGCGCAGCACGTCCAACTGTAGATCGTTGAGCTGCGACCGCACCTGATACGTATGGATTATCCAGTCCCGGTTGACGACGATCCCACGCTCCGTGAAGTACGCTACCGCCGCCAGGGCAATGATTGTGACAAATACCAATACCAGGGACGCGAAGCGGATCCTCGTCGAAGACGAGGCTTGTGCCCTCTGCGTTCCGGGATTTTGATGCTTCGCCATACTTGATGGGTGCGCTCCCTCAAAGATGCTGAGCAGCAAGCCGCCCGTGAAGATCCCATGTCTGCGCGGTTCAAATGCGGCCAACTCCGCCGAATACCAACGAAGTTGGCTCGCATATCTCTGCTGACCAAGGTCACTGGGCTATTTCGATGAAGTCGCCTTCTGGTGTTTGACTTCAAGCTCGTTGACGACCTGCTTGACATTGGGCACCTGCCCGGCCAATTTCTCGACGGACGACCGTTGTGTCTGCGAGGGCACGTCGCCCTTCAGAGTGACTACGCCGTTGGTGACGTCGTACTTCACGTCTCCCTTGAGCCTGTGCTGAATCAGCATCGCTTCCAGATTCTTATCGATACCGGAATCGAGGTCAGAATCAATCTTCTTCGCGTTGCTTTCGTTTCCGCTCGGTTGAACGCCAATTTCATTCGACACTACTTCAGTGCCGGCGATAGACCTGGCAATGGATTCTGCCCGGGTTTTATCGTCGTCGGTTCCGACCTTGCCCGTTAGCGTCACCACACTCTTGTCCCGGTCCTGACTTACGCTTACGTCATTGAGTCCGGCCTGATCGAGAGAGTGGCGGATGTCGCCAGCAACGTCGGGAGCCTTCGGAGGTCTGTCAGCGCAAGCCAGCGTTAATGCGACCACGCAGGTTGCCAATAGGGTTGAAACGGTTTTGATTGATTTCATAATTCTCCTTTTCCAGGGTCGCCCCAGCCATTTGCGCAGTTTCGCAAGCACTCCGAGTCGAACTGCTCCGGCCTTCTTCCAATGTGCCTGTTGATCGAACCCGTCAACATCGATTCGACCCCTTAGAGATCAGGATGATTCCTTGTAATGGGAGGGACTAAAAGGATGAGTAGGAGGAGGAGAAGGTGGATGCCGGCGACCAAGGGCGGCTTCCAAGTCGGTCAAACTGCAAAGGCCCGACTCGGGCTACCGTGTGCAGTCACTCCTCAACGGACATGGCCGCCGACAGACCTTCCTGATAAGAAAGTAGGGCAAGGACGCGCGGGACGGAATCAGTGAAACTAGGTACGTGAGAGGGGTGACGTCCCTATCGAGTTGATCCGGCCTGTACAGCGATCGGGTTCGAGCGATCCTGTCGTGATGAACGATTTTCCTGGCGATTCCCTCTGCCTTTGCATCCAAACTCTCCATGTTCTCATTAGGCCTGCAAGTCGCGTCGCTGTTAGTGCTTGGCATCCCAGTCGCCTGTATTGCCTGGACCGTGACCCACGAGGAAGTGTTCCACGAGCCGCGCCAGTACTGCGAGAAAGAGCTTCTCCGATCACGGTCCCTCGTTCGCCGCAAATTCTTCTATTTATTCACCTGTGAATATTGCTTCAGTCACTATGTCGCGGCAGGAGTTCTGCTGGTTACGCGCTATAAGCTTCTTTACGTGGACTGGCGCGGATACCTTGTCGCCTTCTTTGCTCTCGTATGGGTCGCGAATCAATACATGAGTATTTACAGCCATCTCCGTCTGAACATCAAACACGAACAGGTTGAAATCCAGGCAGATAAACAGAAGATTGAAGAACGAAAGGCTGCCTGAGTGCGACGATGGCTCGAGATGATTTCTCTTAGGCAGTCACCGGAACTCGCACTGGGTCGTGCCGCTGGGAAGGAATGACCACCTCAACGATCGTACCGGGATTCGCATTGGCCAATCGCAGACTTCCTCCAAGCTCATTGACGCGCTGCCGCATGCCGCCGATGCCGACTCCAACACTGTCGGGCCGCAGTTGAATCACCTGCTCCTCGACGCCTTTGCCATCGTCGCGCACAGTCACTATGATCCGCCCTTCGCTCTCCATCAGGCTCACTTGCCCATTGTGCGCTCCAGAATGGCGAAACATGTTGGTCAAAGCCTCTTGGATAATGCGAAAAATAGCAGTCTCCAACTCCGAACGGAGCCGGCCGAGATCGGGAGGATTGACTGACAAGCGGATCTCGATCCCGCTGCGTTCCGAGAGTCCTTCCAGGTACCAGCGAAGGGCCGAGACAAGACCAACCTCGTCGAGCAACGGGGGATGCAGTAGATGGGAAATTGTCCGGACCTGCTTGATCGCGCGGTCGACTAATTGGCTGGCGTCAGCGGCCGATTGGCGCATGGCAGGCGACGTGTCCTTGGAGAGGATTCCATCAAGAATCATCTTTGCGGCAGCCAGCTCTTGTCCGAGGCCGTCGTGAATTTCGCGAGCGATCCGGCGCCGCTCTTCGTCCTGCAGCGTCATAAGACGACTGGAGAGCCGCCTGAGCTCTGCCGTCCGCAGATCGACCATTCTTTCCAACTCAATCGCACTGTCACGAATCGATTGTTCCAGCAGTTTGCTGTCATGGATGTCTGAACAAGTTCCATACCACTTGACGATGCCCCCTTCGGGATCTCGAAGCGGAACAGCGCGGGCGCGGAACCACCGGTATTGTCGATCGGCGCTGCGGATTCGGTATTCCGACTCGTAGGTTTCACCCGACTGTACGCATCGCATCCAATGCGCCAGACTCCGTTCCTTGTCTTCCGGATGTACATACTCCAACCAGCCGAATCCAATCGCGGTCCCGGCTGCGGCGCCTGTGTACTCATAAAAGCGACCGCTGATATAGTCCCTTGTGCCATCGGCTTGCCGGCTGAAGATGATATCGGGTGCGGTCTGAACAATCGCGTCTAACTCCTGGTTTTTCTGGCCCAGGTCGAAATTGAGTTGCTGCAGGGCCACTGCTTTTTGCTCCAACTGCAGGGTCCGATCCGCGACCCGTTCCTCGAGCTCATTGTTAAGCCGCTCCAGTTGTAGCTTCTTGCGATGCAGTTCGGCGAAGACCCGTACCTTGGCCCGCAACACTTCGGGGACTATGGGAACCGAAAGATAATCTACGGCTCCGTGCTGATATCCCTTTAACCTGTCGAGGTCGGTCAAATGTACGGCGGAAACAAAGATGATTGCGGTTTTCTGAAAGCGCGGATGCTGGCGAATGATCTCGGCAAGTTCAAATCCGTCGATCTCCGGCATGCTCACATCCATCAACACCACGGCCACGTCGATCTTCAGTAATTTCTCCAGGGCTTCTTTGGCCGACGTTGCCTTGATGAGATTCTCCCCGAGGTCGGCGAGTATCGCGTCGTAGGTCAGCAGCTTGCCCGGCTGATCGTCGACCATGAGAATGTTTACTTTTTCGTGGACGCTCATTATTTTCTCAATAGTGCTCTCTCAATAATCCAGTTTCCACGTCGCACCCAGCCGGAGTCATCCGCCGGTCAGGATCTATCTGTGGAGCCACATCCGCAGCGCCGAAAGTAATTGCTCGGTATTGACTGGCTTCGCCAGATATTCCGATGCACCCGCTTCCAAACACTTCTCGCGATCGCCCTTCATGGCCTTGGCCGTCAGGGCGATGATCGGCAGTCTCCTAAACAATGGATTCTGACGGATCACCTGCATCGTGGCGTATCCGTCCATCTCCGGCATCATGATGTCCATCAAGACAATGGCGACGTCAGGAGTCGATTCAAGCATCGAGATCGCTTCGCGGCCGGTTCCCGCGGTCAAAACCGCCATTCCGCGCCGTTCCAAAACACTACTCAGGGCGAAGATGTTGCGCATGTCGTCATCGACGACCAGTACCTTCTTTCCTACCAGCGCCTCATCGGACCGGTGTAGCCGGTCGAGCATTTTTTGCTTTTCCTGTGGCAGATCGGCCACGACTCGATGCAGGAACAACGCGGTCTCATCGAGCAACCTTTCCGGCGACTCGACACCTTTCACGACCACGCTGCGAGCCAGGGTGTGCAGCCGGGCGTCTTCTTCCGGAGACAACTCCTTCCCCGTGAAGACGACAACTGGCAAGTCGCTCACTTCAGGAATATCGCGCATGCGCTCCAAAATGTCGAAGCCACTCATGTCGGGCAATCGCAAGTCGAGTACTACGCAGTCGAACACCTCTCGCGTCACGAGTTCCAGCGCCTCCGCTCCAGACGAGACAATCGAAACATCGATGTCATCGTAGCCCAGCAACTCGCGAATACTCATCTGTTCCGCCGGATTGTCTTCAACAATGAGCAATCGCTTGCGGCGTGGCGCGGCGTAGTCCTTAATACGGCCCAGCGCCACTTCCAGTTCTTCCGGGTTTGTGGGCTTGGTGACGAAGGCAAATGCGCCGCGCGCCAGACCGTGATGCCGGTCCTCATCCAAGGTCAGCATCTGTACCGGAATGTGGCGCGTGGCAGGGTCTTGTTTCAGATGGTTGAGCACCGTCCAGCCCAGCATGTCGGGCAAGAACACATCCAAAGACACAGCTGTGGGATGGAACTCGCGAGCCAGTGCGAGAGCGTCAGAGCCCCGCAAGGCCACCAGCACCTTAAATCCCTTATCGCGGGACAGATCACAAAGCACACGAGCATAGTGAGGATCGTCTTCCACGATCAGCAGGACAGCATCGTCGGGTTGTAGATTGTCGCGATCGTCGAGAATGTGGTCGACAGGATGTTCCGACACCACGATGTTCGACAATTGCAGCGGCAGCGCGGGGGAAGACGCTCTCCACTCTGACCCTGACAACTTCGATGCGGATGGGCCGACATAAGTCAGCGGCAAGTAGAGCGTGAATGTGCTGCCTTGTCCGGGCGTGCTGCGGAGTTGAATCTCGCCGCCCAACAGGCTGGCAAGCTCGCGACTGATGGCCAGACCAAGACCCGTTCCGCCGTACTTACGGCTCGTGCTGGCATCTGCCTGCTGGAAGGCCTCGAAGATGATGCGCTGCTTGTCCAACGCAATTCCGATACCCGAATCGGTGACCTCGAAAGCGACGACCGATGCCGCTCCGTTAAGAATCGGATGATCCTCGCTCCAACCCTTTGTGGCCACTGTCACTGCGAGCCGAACGGAACCATGTTCGGTGAACTTGAACGCATTCGAGAGCAGATTCTTTAGAACCTGCTGCAAGCGCTTCGAATCGGTAACCAGACTACGGGTCAGCTGCGGATCGGATTGCACCTCGAAAGCCAATCTCCGATTCTCAGCTTCGTGCCGGAAGGGCCTTCCTACCATCTCCAGCAGGTTGGCAAAGAATACCTCCTGCGCTTCGACCGAGACCGTGCCCGACTCGATCTTGGAGAGATCGAGAATATCGCTGATCAGGTTCAACAAGTCGGTGCCCGCGCCATGAATCGTGCGCGCGAACTCTACCTGCTTCGGCGTCAAATTGTGATCAGGATTCTCGCTGAGCTGCTGTCCCAGCACGAGAATACTGTTCAGCGGCGTCCGCAACTCATGCGACATGTTGGCAAGGAATTCGGACTTGTACTTAGACGTGAGCGCAAGTTCCTTTGCTTTCTCTTCTAATGCGCGCCGGGCTTGCTCGATTTCCTGGTTCTTGCGTTCCACTTCTACGTTCTGCTCGGCCAGCTGCTGCGCTTTTTGCGCCAGCTGTTCGTTGGTCTGCTGCAATTCCTTTTGTTGGGTCTGGAGTTCGGCCGCGAGCTGCTGAGACTGTTTCAGCAGGCCTTCCGTCTGCATGGTCGCTTCAATGCTATTCAACACAATGCCGATGCTGGCTGTCAGCTGCTCGAGAAATGCGAGATGTGACGCAGTAAATGCGCTCAAAGAGGCCAGCTCAATCACTGCCTTGACCCGGTCTTCGAAAAGCACCGGCAGGACGATCACATTTCGCGGAACCGATTCGAAGAGTCCCGAGCGGATGGGCACTGTTTTTTCGGGCAGGTCTGAAATCAACATGCGACGCTTTTCGGACGCTACTTGTCCGACGAGTCCTTCGCCAATACTCAGCCGTCGCAGGTGACCTTTCTCACCATCATCGGCGAATGCTGATAACAGCACCATGCCGGCCGATTCCTCGGTTTCCATCTGGTAGATCACGCCTTGCTGCGCGTTAACGAGAGGCGCCAGCTCCGAGAGCAACATGCGGCCGACCGTCGCCAAATCGCGCTGGCCCTGCAACATGCCCGTAAAGCGCGCCAGATTGGTTTTGAGCCAATCTTGCTCAGTATTTCGGTCCGTCGTGAGGCGAAGGTTGTCAATCATCGTATTGATGTTGTCTTTCAACTCCGCCACTTCACCGCTGGCTTCCACTTGAATGGACCGCGTTAAATCGCCCTTGGTCACGGCCGTCGCAACTTCCGCAATGGCGCGCACCTGGTTCGTCAGGTTGTCGGCCAGCAAGTTAACGTTGCCGGTCAAGTCTTTCCACGTGCCCGCGGCTCCTGGCACGTTGGCTTGGCCACCCAGACGGCCTTCGACGCCCACTTCGCGGGCGACGGTCGTAACCTGATCCGCGAACGTAGCGAGCGTTCCCGTCATGTTGTTGATGGTTTCCGCAAGAGCCGCAACTTCTCCCTTGGCGTTCACGGTGAGCTTCTGGGTAAGGTCTCCGTTGGCGACAGCCGTCACGACCTTCACAATGCCGCGGACCTGTTCGGTAAGGTTCACCGCCATGACGTTGACGTTATCAGTGAGATCCTTCCACGTTCCCGCAACACCCGGAACTTGCGCCTGGCCACCCAGCTTGCCGTCGGTGCCGACTTCGCGGGCGACGCGCGTCACTTCGGCGGCGAACGCATTGAGCTGGTCCACCATCGTATTGATGGTATTTTTCAGTTCAAGGATTTCACCCTTCACATCGACCGTGATCTTGCGCGACAAATCGCCGCGCGCCACGGCCGTGGTAACTTCGGCGATGTTTCGCACCTGGCCCGTGAGGTTGCCGGCCATGGCGTTGACGGAGTCCGTGAGATCTTTCCACGTACCAGCCACGCCCGGGACGTTCGCCTGTCCGCCAAGCCGTCCTTCGCTGCCTACTTCGCGGGCCACGCGCGTGACTTCCGCGGCGAACGAGCGCAACTGCTCGACCATCGTGTTCAGCGTCTCTTTGAGCTGCAAGATTTCGCCGCGCACATCGACCGTGATCTTCTTGGACAAGTCGCCGTTCGCGATTGCCGTAGCAACTTCCGCGATATTGCGAACCTGTCCCGTCAGGTTGCTGGCCATGAAGTTCACGTTATCGGTGAGATCCTTCCACGTGCCAGCAACACCCGGAACCTGCGCTTGGCCGCCAAGTTTTCCGTCAGTGCCGACTTCGCGGGCCACGCGCGTTACTTCGCCGGCGAACGCGTTGAGCTGGTCCACCATCGTATTGATAGTGTTCTTGAGTTCGAGAATTTCGCCTTTCACATCGACGGTGATCTTGCGCGACAAGTCGCCGCGCGCGACAGCCGTCGTCACTTCGGCGATATTTCGCACTTGGCCCGTGAGGTTGCCGGCCATTGAATTGACCGAGTCAGTGAGATCCTTCCACG
This sequence comes from uncultured Acidobacteriaceae bacterium, assembly GCA_963844525.1. GTDB lineage: Bacteria > Acidobacteriota > Terriglobia > Terriglobales > Acidobacteriaceae > Sulfotelmatobacter. The sequence continues at coordinate 277,700 of CAWJOM010000006.1, forward strand.
TTCCTGCAACTCCAGGCACCTGCGCCTGCCCGCCGAGTTTGCCTTCGGACCCTACTTCGCGGGCTACTCGTGTAACTTCGGCGGCGAACGCGTTGAGCTGGTCCACCATTGTGTTGATGGTTTCCTTGAGCAGCAGGATTTCGCCGCTAACGTTCACCGTGATCTTCTTCGACAAGTCACCGCTTGCAATTGCCGTTGAGACTTCCGCGATGTTTCGCACCTGGCCAGTTAGGTTGCTGGCCATGGAGTTCACGGAGTCGGTCAGATCCTTCCACGTTCCACCGACGCCGGGCACGAGTGCTTGTCCACCCAGCTTGCCGTCGGTTCCGACTTCGCGGGCTACGCGCGTCACTTCTGACGCAAATGACCGCAACTGATCCACCATCGTGTTCATGGTGTCTTTGAGTTCGAGGATCTCGCCCTTCACATCGACCGTGATCTTGCGCGACAAGTCGCCGCGAGCCACGGCTGTGGCTACTTCGGCGATGTTACGGACTTGGCCGGTCAGGTTGTTGGCCATGAAGTTCACGTTGTCGGTCAGATCCTTCCACGTGCCGGCAACGCCGGGCACCTGCGCCTGACCACCGAGTTTGCCCTCCGTACCCACTTCGCGGGCCACGCGGGTTACTTCACCGGCGAACGCATTAAGTTGGTCCACCATCGTGTTAATGGTGTTCTTGAGTTCGAGAATTTCGCCTTTCACGTCGACCGTGATCTTGCGCGACAAATCGCCGCGAGCCACTGCCGTCGTCACTTCCGCAATGTTTCGCACCTGGCCAGTCAAGTTTCCGGCCATGGAGTTCACTGAGTCCGTAAGATCCTTCCATGTACCGGCGACGCCAGGCACGTTGGCCTGTCCGCCCAATCGGCCTTCGGTACCGACTTCTCGGGCAACGCGCGTCACTTCACCTGCGAACCGATTCAGCTGATCGACCATCGTATTCAGGGTCTCTTTCAACTGGAGGATTTCGCCGCGCACATCGACCGTGATCTTGCGCGACAAGTCGCCGCTGGCGATCGCCGTTGCAACTTCCGCGATATTGCGGACCTGGCCGGTCAGGTTGCTGGCCATGAAGTTCACGTTGTCGGTAAGATCCTTCCACGTACCGCCGACTCCGGGCACTTGAGCTTGGCCGCCCAGCTTGCCTTCCGTACCGACTTCGCGCGCCACACGCGTTACTTCGCCGGCGAAAGCATTGAGCTGATCCACCATCGTATTGATGGTGTCTTTGAGTTCGAGAATTTCGCCCTTCACGTCAACCGTGATCTTGCGCGACAAATCTCCGCGGGCCACAGCCGTCGTGACCTCAGCAATGTTTCGGACTTGAGCAGTCAAGTTGCCCGCCATGGCATTGACAGAGTCCGTGAGATCTTTCCATGTACCGGCCACGCCGGGCACAACGGCCTGTCCGCCGAGTTTACCGTCGGTGCCGACTTCGCGCGCGACGCGCGTCACTTCCGATGCGAATGACCGCAACTGATCGACCATCGTATTGATGGCCTCTTTCAGCTGCAGAATCTCGCCGCGCACATCGACCGTAATCTTGCGCGAAAGGTCACCGCTGGCCACGGCCGTCGCCACTTCCGCGATATTGCGTACCTGGCCCGTCAAGTTACTGGCCATCAGGTTCACGTTGTCCGTAAGATCTTTCCAGGTACCAGCCACATCGGGCACCTGCGCCTGGCCGCCCAGCTTGCCTTCCGTGCCCACTTCGCGAGCCACGCGCGTCACTTCAGCGGTAAACACGCCGAGTTGCTGAATCATCGTGTTGACGAGGTTCGCGGACCGAAGGAATTCACCTTCCAGCGGACGTCCATCCACGTCCAGCCGAACCGTCTGTGTAAGGTCGCCTTGCGCCACGGCCGCAATGGCGCGTGTGACTTCAGCCGTCGGTCGGAGCAGATCTTCGACGAGAGTGTTAACCGAAACTTCCATCTCGCCCCACGCGCCTCGGGACTCATGAAACCGGGTGCGTTCGCGGGTCTTGCCCTGCTTGCCGACCACATGCCCCACACGCTTCAGTTCCTGTGCCATGTGCTGGTTGGCTGCGACGATGTCGTTAAACGTGTCGGCGACTTTGCCGGCCAAGCCCACCCATGTCCCCGGAAGGCGCACAGTAAAGTCGCCATCGCGCATGGATTGCAGGCTCGCCAATATCACGCCCAGGTCGAGAGACTCGTTGCCGCCCTTGGATTTTCCGTTGCTCTTCGCGAGGGTGGGCGGCAGGTTCTCGCTGCCGTTGGGGGCGACTTCGTTGACCGCAGATCTTTTCATGGCCTCTCCCGAAGAAAGGAGCAATTCAGTTCACGCGTCTCCATTCGGCAGTCCCGCTCATCCGAAAGGATTTGTTCGCACAAGTGCATTTCCGTGAAGCAGTTTGAAGTGAGTGCAATGGACTCTGTCAAGACGGTGGAAGCGGGCCGCGAGAGGCCTACCGCCGCCGGATACCAACACGTATTCGTACCATGAGGCCCGAACCTCCCGCCCTAAGGTATTTCCTGTAGGACAGCTCGTGGCCGTGCCACCCTCTACAGTTGAAAATTCATTCGTTGGCTGATTGGGCCGTTCTTCGCAACCTCCTGAGCCCGTTCAACCTCTAAGAGCAGCACGCGGCCTGCGTTAAGGTGCCGCCCTCGGCCGCCGAAAGTCGGGCTTTTTCGCACGGACGAAGGATAAAAACTGAATTAAGACAAAAAACGACACCGAGTGACATCTTGACTATTTCCAGCATTAGCATCGTTATTCCTGCTTTCAACGAGAGCGCGCGACTCGGTCCGACCCTCGACCGTGTTGTGAAATTCATTGGCCAACAATCATGGGACGCCGAGGTAATCGTCGTCGATGATGGATCACGCGACGGGACGGCGGACCTGGTCAAGGACTATGCCCGACGAAGTTCCATCGTGCGCCTGGTGCAAAATGACGGCAATCGCGGCAAAGGCTATAGCGTACGCAACGGCGTTTTACATGCCCAAGGCCAGATTGTGCTGTTCACGGATGCCGATCTTTCATCGCCCATTGAAGAAGCTCCAAAGCTCATCGCGGCTCTCGAGACGGGGGCAGATGTGGCGATCGGCTCCCGTTGGGTGAGAAGCGACCTTCAGAAACAGCGCCAGTCTGTTGCCCGCCAGGTGATGGGAAGAACGTTTAACCTGTTGTTGCGTGCCCTGTTGCGGTTGGATTTCAAAGACACCCAATGCGGATTCAAGGCGTTTCGACGGACTGCCGCGACAGCTCTGTTTTCCCTTCAACGAACCGAAGGATGGGGCTTTGATCCCGAGATTCTGTTCCTCGCGAACCGATTGGGCTTCAAGGTCGCGGAAATACCGGTGGTATGGGCGCATGACGAAGGCAGCAGAATTCGCCCGGTTGCCGATGGCCTGATGATGGTGTGGGAAATGCTGCGAATTCGTTGGACCGCCTTGAAGGGCGGGTACAACACCGGTGCACCGGTTGCGCAACCCCAAGTTCTGACCGGAACTCAGCCGCGTCGGACCTGAGATCGGCGATGTAGAAAACAACGGAGCCGGCGGATACCATTCCTCCGGCGCGTCCGTATTCGCAAGTGTTAAACGCAGATTTCTAAGGCAACAACCTTCCAGCAAGCTAGCGTGCCTTCTTTTCGCGGAGCATTGCCCGTGCTGCAACCACGGCTTGAACCAATTCTTGTGCGGCGGTAATGATCTTTTGCAGATTGCCCTCGCGCAAGGCCGCCGCGTCGACCAAATCCGCCCCAACTCCCAGAGCGAAAGCACCCGCGGCGATGAATTCTGCGGCGTTCGCTGCATTCACGCCTCCGGTTGGAATCAACTCAGCTTTGGGAAACGGCGCTTTAAGCGACTTTAGATACTTGGGGCCGCCAACATTTCCGCAAGGAAAAATCTTGACCAGCCGCGCGCCCTGGTCGTGAGCGTTCATCAACTCCGTTGGAGTCAATGCCCCGGGGATCGCTAACTTCGCTGAGGCTCGCGCAACTGATAGCACCGGCACCGATAAGCCCGGGCTCACGAGAAACTCGGCCCCGGCGCGGATGCAGGACTCAGCCTGCTCGGCGGTGGTCACCGTTCCCGCACCGATCAGGACCGTGGCTCCGTGTTGCTTCGCGACTTCTCGAATGACCGAGACGGCGTTAGGCACGGTCATCGTTATCTCTACGACAGGAATGCCGCCTGCGCCGATCGCTTCGACCGCACGGGTCGCCTCTTCCACCGACGCCGCCCTGACGACGGGGACGATTCCAACTTCTTCGATCCTGCGAATTACTTCGTCAATCGTCATAGTGAAGTTACCCAACCTTGATTTACTGAGCTTTGAGGACCAGAGCCTGGACGCGCCCCGCGCGCGTCTCTACCGTTCGATTCGTGCTGTCCGTGATTTCATCGCCTGCAACACTTCCGCCAGCGTCGCCATCGTCGTATCACCAGGAGTCGTCATGGCCAGTGCGCCGTGCGCCGCGCCGCATTCCACCGACCACTGCGGATCTTTTCCAGACAAGAATCCATAGATCAATCCGGAAGCAAAGGAATCGCCTCCGCCCACGCGATCGTAGATTTCCAGATTCTCGCGCACCGGTGCCTCGTGAAAGCTGCCATCGTAGTAGCAGAGCGCTCCCCAATCGTTCACCGTCGCCGTCTTGGCGTTGCGCAGCGTGGTCGCGATCACCGACATCGCTGGATACTCTTTCACGACCCTCTCGATCATCTGCTTGAAGCCCGCGGACTCCAGCTTGGAGTGCTGTTCATCCAACCCGGACACCGAAAAACCCAGCGCGGCGGTGAAATCCTCTTCATTCCCCAGCATCACGTCGACGAGGGGGGCGAGGCGACGGTTTACTTCCTGAGCTTTCGCCTTTCCGCCAATCGACTTCCAGAGCGATGCGCGGTAATTCAAGTCGTAAGAGACGACGGAACCTGCTCGCTTGGCCGCTTCCATCGCTTCCTGAGCGACCAGCGGCGTGCTTTCCGATAGCGCGCAGAAGATTCCGCCGGTGTGAAACCAGCGGGCTCCGTCTTTCGCAAAAATCTGCTCCCAGTCGATCTCGCCGGGTTTCAGTTGGGAAACCGCGGTGTGTCCGCGATCCGAACAGCCAAGCGCCGCGCGAATGCCGAAGCCGCGCTCAGTGAAGTTCAAACCATTGCGCACCGTGCGGCCGACGCCATCATACGGCGCCCAGCGAACGTATTTCTGGCTGACGCCGCCTTGCAGCATAAGGTCCTCGACGAGACGTCCGACGGGATTGTCGGCCAGCGACGTGACGATCGCGGTCTCCATGCCGAAGCAGCGCTTCAGGCCGCGCGCGACGTTATATTCGCCGCCGCCCTCCCATGCGCGAAAGTGGCGCGTGCTGGAAATGCGCTCGTCGCCGGGATCGAGGCGCAGCATGACTTCGCCCAGGCTGACCAGATCCCACATGCATTCGTGCTTTGCCTTGATGTTCAGTTTCGCCATGTTTGTGCGGCCATGATTGTACGGGCACGATTGTGCGGCTAACCCGTTAAACCCAAATATGATACAGGTTGTAGCCCGCGCCGCAGGCAGATCCGCGATCCCGACTCAAGAATAAAACTGCCGGCACTGTAATAACGCGCCCCCACCGCCGTCTTTAGTAGTGAAAAGCGGTAGTGAAAGAACAAGTAATAAAAGAGCAATGGGGAGGCGTACCCTGAGCGCACTGGCAGAGGCACCGGCAATCGCAATCCCGACCGAATTCGACCGGGTATTTCAGGCCTATCACGGCCTGGTCTTCCGCACAGCGTACCGGATCACGGGCAACGCCGCGGATGCCGAGGACGTGTCGCAGACCGTCTTTCTGCGCCTGTTCCGCCGCCGGACCGGGGCGGACGTTCTGGAGAATGAAGAGAGTTACCTGCGCCGGGCAGCGATCAACGCGGCTTTGGATGTGATCCGGTCACGGCAGGTGAGTCGGACGGTCGAACTCTCTGATCTGCCTTCGGAGCCGGCGCACGAAGATCCTCGAGAGCTGCGCCAGGCGTTGGCGCGGGCTCTCGCGCAACTGAAGCCCCGACCCGCGGAGATTTTCGCGCTGCGCTTTCTTGAAGGATTCAGCAATCTGCAAATTGCGCAGATGCTCGGCATTTCCCAAGTGCGCGTGGCCGTGACGGTCCACCGCACCCGGCTGCAGCTCCGCAAGGAGCTGGGCACGTATCGGTAAGGCGAAATCAGTAATTCAAGAGATTGACGAAGTTAGGAGACTCACTATGACAAACGAAAAGTTCGAGCGCTTGCTGTCGGAAATTCGAAACGAGCCGGTCGACGACAAGGTTGTCGCCCAGGCTGGCGAAAGAGTCTACCAATCGATTGCCGGGACCTCGGCGGTCTCCGACTTCGCCGCGCATACGCTGCGCAACTGTGACGATTTTCAGGCGCTGATCCCGGGCTATCTGGGAAAGCAGCTCTCGCCGCCGCGTGCTTTTCTGTTTGAAGATCACATGCACGCGTGTGTCGCTTGCCGTCATGCGCTCGAACATGCGCGCGATGGCGAACCACAAAGAGTCCTGCGGCTCGAGACGAAGCGTCCGCGGTCGATGGCCTGGGGCTGGGCCATGGGTGCGGCCGCGGTCTTCGCGGCAGCCATCGCAGTAGTCGCGTTCGGCAACGGAATGCTTCCCGGGCAGCATGTCGTCCGCGCCTCGGTGCAGACCGTCGACGGAGCGCTCTATACCGGATCAGGCGCGGAAATGCGGTTGATTCCTGCCGGTTATGAAATCAGGAATGGAGACGAAGTCCGCACGGCAAAGGGCTCGAGAGCGGTCGTGCGACTGCTCGACGGGTCACTGGTCGAGATGGGCGAGCGCTCCGATCTTTCCGTGTCACGCGCCTGGAAGGGGACGACGATTCATCTGGATGGCGGCCAGGTGATCGTACAGGCGGCAAAGCAGAGATCCGGCCGCTTGTATGTCGCGACCGAGGATGGCTTGGTGTCGGTGAAGGGCACGATTTTCTCCGTGAACCACGGAACCAAGGGCTCCCGCGTCGCCGTGATTGAAGGCGTGGTGCGGGTGAATTTCGGCGACAACACTAGCGACCTGACCGCGGGCGAGCAAGCGACTTCGAGCGCCAACGTGGCGAAGGTGCCGATCCAAAATGAGATTGCGTGGAGCAAGAACTCTGCGAAATATCTTGCTCTGCTCGGAGACTTCTCGATCCTGCAGAAACAGTTCGCCGCGATTCCGGGCCCGGGGTTGCGCTACAGCTCCGATCTTCTGCCCTACGTTCCCGATCACACCGTGGTCTATGCGGCGATTCCGAATCTGGCGAATACTCTGACTGAGGCAAGCCAGTTGTTCCAGGATCGGCTGCAACAGAGTCCGGCGCTGCGCGATTGGTGGAAGCAAGAGCAAAAAGGAAACGGCCCAAAGCTGGAAGACGTGTTGAACCAGGTGAAGACCTTCAGCAGTTATCTGGGGGACGAGATTGTGTTTGCCGTGGCCAAGGACGGAACGGAATATTCGTCGCCAGTCGTGCTTGCCCGAGTGAAGCAGGGCGGATTGGAAGATTTCCTGCAGAAGGCGAACCGCAAGCTCAGCACCGATCCCTCGCAAACTGCCCTGTTGACGGTCCACGACCCATGGAACGTGGCGCCCGCGCACAACCGTCCGCTGCTGGTGTATGTGAATGACGGCCTGATGATTGCCAGCCCGGATCTGACCGAATTGCAGCAGACGGCAACACGGGTAAAACAAGGCAGCGCCAGCAATTTCGCCGCAACTCCGTTCTACCAGCAGATTGCTCGCTCCTATGAACAAGGAGCGGAATACATTTTCTGCGCCGACATGGAACAAATTGTTGCGAAGAACGTACAAGCTAATGGCAAGAGCAATGAACTGCCCCCGGGGATCGGCGACGTGCGATATCTGACGATGGAACATCGGGAGGTCGGCGGCAAGAGCGAAAGCCATGCTGACCTGATGTTCGCCTCCGAACGGCAAGGCGTAGCATCGTGGCTGGCCGCGCCGGCGTCGATGGGCTCGCTCGAATTTGTTTCGCCAGACGCCAGCATGGTGACGTCGGCGGTCATCAAGAACCCGCGAAGCATCATGGAAGAAGTATTCAAGATGATCGGGAGCGGCAGCGCGGACTTTACGCAGCACTTGGCCGAGTTCGAATCCAAGAGTGGCGTGAACGTGCTGAACGACATTGCGGCGCCCCTGGGCGGCGAAGTTACGATGGCCTTCGATGGTCCCATGATCCCGACACCGCGGTGGAAGCTGATCTTCGAGGTCTATGATCCGGCGACGCTGCAGGCAACGATCGGAAAGCTGATCGAAAGCTTCAACCGGGAATCTTCGGCTGCTGCCAAGGGACGCACGCTGCAGTTAACGCAGCGGCAGGTTGGGTCGCGAACTTACTTCGTGATCAGCAGTCCGAATACGCCGAACTCCGAAGTGGACTACACCTTTGTCGACAACTATCTGATCGCCGCGCCAGACATGGGAACGATCTCCCATGCGATTCAATCGCGTGAAGCGGGATACACGCTGGCGCATTCGAGCGGATTTCAAGCGCTGTTGCCGAACGATGGCTACACCAATTTTTCGGCCATCTTCTACCACAATATCGGCCCAGTCGTTGGCCCGCTGGCCGCGCAACTGAAGTCCAGCGGGGCGCTTACGCGGCAGCAGCAGCAATCGGTCGACGCACTGACGGCAAACTCTGCACCTGGATTGATCTATGCCTACGGCGAGCCGGATCGCATCGTCGTGGCGAGCAACACCGGGTTCATGGGATTTGACCTGGGCACACTGTTGACGATGGGGCATAATGGGCCGTTCCTGCCGCAGATGTTTCTAGGCGGCGCCATGAATCATTCCACGGTTCAGGCTCAATGAGTACAACGGCACAACCCGGAGCGGCGGACGGCGTTCGCGAACAGACGCCGCCTGCTGCTCCGCTTGCACCGTTGATGGAGATGCAGAATCTGTCAGTTCGATTTGGCAACCGCGACATTCTGCAGGGCATTACCGCAACGCTGCGCGGGCGTTCGATTGGACTGCTGGGCCCCAATGGCGCCGGGAAATCTACGCTGATCAATACCCTCCTCGGTTTTTACAAGTCCTCCTCCGGTTCGGCGCGCGTGTTTGGGTACGACGTCGCAACGGAAATCCGAAAGATTCGCGGCGTGGTTGGCTACATGCCCGAGAACGATGCGTTCATCTCGAAGATGAGCGCGGTGTCGTTCGTGCAGATGATGGGCGAACTCTCCGGCCTGCCATCGAGCATGGCCCTGGAGCGGGCGCACGAGGCACTGTTCTATGTCGGCCTGGCAGAGGCTCGCTACCGGAAGTTGGGAACGTATTCGCTGGGGATGAAGCAGCTGGCGAAGCTGGCGCAGGCCATCGTGCACGGGCCAAAAGTGTTGATTCTCGACGAACCTACCAACGGGCTGGATCCTTCGGCGCGGCAGCGCATGATCCGCATGATCCGGGAAATTCGAGACGGCAAAGACATGCGAATCGTGTTGTGCTCGCATCTGCTGCGGGATGTGGAAGACACGTGCGACGAGGTACTGATCCTGAAGCAAGGGCGGATCGCGCACTACTCGAACCTGGATGAAGAGCGCCGCGCGAACAAGCGATTCCTGGAACTCGAGACCTACGGCGCGAACGGCGACTTTACCGAAGCAATCGAGAAACTCGGCTGCGAGTGCGCCGTCACTGCGAACCGCATGAAGATGATCCTGGCGGATGGAGTGGAGACGCGCGATATCTTCCGCCTGGCCGCGGAACGGCAGGTGCGAATCCGGCGCATGAATTTCCGCCGCGACACGCTGGAAGATATTTTCCTGAAGGCCATGGAGAACTGAGAGCCAAATGCAATTCCTGAATCCAGGGACGGGGAGTACGAATGGCTGTTTACCGGCGTAACTACAAGCCGTATGCGGGAAAGCTGACTGCAGAGTGGTCGCGGTGCCTCGTCCTTTTCCGATACTCCCGGCGGAACCTGTTTCGCTCCAAATTCCTGACGGGGTTGTTCGTGGTCTGTTTCTTTTATCCGCTGATTTGTCTGCTCAGGATCTACCTCGTTCATAACGCCGGCTTTCTTCAAGAGGTTGGGATCGGCAAGGAGATACTGTCGATTGACAACACATTTTTCTTCCACTTCATGGGGGTGCAGGGAGCGTTTGCGTTTCTTTTGACGGCGTTCGCCGGGCCGGGGCTGATTTCGCCAGACCTCGCCAATGGTGCGCTGCCACTCTATTTTTGCCGCCCGTTTTCGCGAGCCGAGTATGTGCTCGGCAAGTCGTCGGTACTGGCCATTCTGCTTTCGCAAATCACCTGGGTGCCGGGATTGATTCTGTTCGCCGTACAGGCGGCCCTCGCCGGCGCAAGTTGGACCTGGTCCAATCTTTGGCTTGCGGGCAGCCTGATGCTTGCTTCTCTGCTTTGGATCACGATTCTGTCTCTGCTCGCGATGGCGCTCTCGGCCTGGGTGAAATGGAGAATTGTGGCCGGCGCGTTGTTGCTCGGCGTGATGTTCTTCGGATCTGGCTTCGCGCAGGCCATCAACGCGGTAATGCGAACGCAATCGGGATACTTTTTCGACGTGGCCTATCTCATGGGAACGGTGTGGAACGCGCTGTTCCAGGTCGATGTGAACCATGCGATTCCAGTCCTGCAGGCGTGGATCGCGCTGCTCTTCTATTGCGCAATCTGCCTGGGACTGCTCATGCGGAAAGTGCGCGCCTATGAGGTGATCCGTTGATCGCTCCGTCGAGTCCTGTGACGAACGACCGCATCGTTTTCGAAGACGTATCGAAGTTCTACGGCGAGATCCTCGGCGTGAACCGCGTGAATCTGTCGATCCCGCCGGGGATCACGAGTTTGGTTGGCCCGAACGGCTCGGGCAAGACCACCCTGATGAACCTGATGACAGGATTGGTGAAGCCCTCGCGCGGACGGGTGGAGGTATTGGGCTATCAGACGGATGATCCCGAGAACCTGTTCAAGATTCTGGGATACAGCACGCAATTCGACGCGTTCCCGAAAGGCCTGACCGGATACCAGTTTATCTACTCCTATTTGCGGCTGTCGGGACGCGATTCGCAAAGCGCCGAGCAAATGGCGTGGCGCGTAATTGAACGCGTGAATCTGGTCGACGCTGCCAAGCGAAACGTTGCCGGCTACAGCAAGGGAATGCGCCAGAGGATCCGGCTGGCGCAGGCCATCGCTCACGATCCGAAAGTCCTGGTGCTCGATGAACCGCTGAACGGACTGGACCCGCTGGCTCGTTCGGAAATGATCGCGCTGTTTCGCGCGGTCGCGGCACAGGGTTGCTACGTGATTATTTCCAGCCACATTTTGCACGAAGTCGACGTCATTTCCGATCAAGTCATTTTGCTGAGCAACGGGTATGTGGTGGCGGAAGGACAGATCTCCACCGTGCGTGGCGAGATTCAGGAGCATCCGACGCAGATTTTGGTTCGCTGTTCCCGGCCGCGCGAGCTGGCGGCGAGGATGCTGGAGGACGGACACACGATCGAAGTTTCCATTCACAAGGACGAGCGCGGCCTGCTGCTGAAGACGCGCGATGCCGACCGCTTCTACCTGGCGCTCAACGACTTTGCCCTGAACGGAATCGACATTGAATCCATCGCGCCGGCGGATGACGACGTGCTTTCCGTCTACGAGTATTTGATCGGGAACGAAGAGGCGGTTCGATGACGAGAACGCCGACGAAGATGCTGACAAGTACCTGGTGGGCGCAAATCAAGGCCGTCGTCCGACTGGAAATGCGGAAGACGTTTTTCGCGAAGCGGGGCCTGTGGATTTATGTCGTCGCCGCGCTGCCGGTGCTGCTCTTCATCGCATATGCCTTTGCGACTGCGCAACGGCAGCACCAGACCGCCGACGTCGCGCGGCAAGGCACGAGGCCGCTGACCTATCAGGATTTCGAGGCTGTGAAACCCGGCATGACTAGCGAGGAAGTCGTGGCCCTGCTCGGGAAACCTCCGATGAATATCCACTGGACGGAGAACCGGCCGCCAGCGAATGAGAAAGAAGAGGCTGCCGAAGTTCCGCACGAGCAATACCGGTATTCCGATGGGCAGAACGATCTTTTTCTGGAACTGGAGAACGGCAAGGTCGAGAGCATCAATATTCAGCAAGGAAATAACCTCGGTCAGGACTCGATCATGTTCGCCGCGACCTTTCAATTCTTCTTTCTCCGGCTGGCGATTTTCTTCGGGTGCCTCGGAATCTTTATGAATCTGTTCCGCGGCGAAGTGCTCGACCGGAGCCTGCACTTTTATTTTCTCGCACCGATACGGCGGGAAGTGCTGATGGCGGGTAAGTTTCTTGCCGGCTTGCTCGCTACGTGCACGATTTTTGTCACCAGCGAAATACTGCAGACCGTGGCGTTTCTGTGGCACTTCCCGCCGGCGCTGCGCGATGTGTACCTGTATCACAATCATGGCCTCGAACACGCCGCCATTTATGCTGGCGTCACCGTGCTGGCTTGTGTGGGGTATGGCGCATTCTTTCTGATTGCCGGAATGATGTTTAAGAACCCGATTTTGCCGGCGGCTGCGATCTTGATTTGGGAAGCGATCAATCCGTTCTTGCCCGGACTGCTCAAGCACTTCAGCGTGATCTATTACCTCAAGGCGCTGTGCCCCGTGGATATTCCCGCCGCGCCGGGCACGCCGCCCGTGCTCGCCTTGCTGATTTCTAATTCCGATCCGGTGTCGGCGCCGGTCGCGGTTCTGGGTATCGTGATCGTCGCGCTGATCGCGCTCTATGCGTCAAGCGTGCAGGTGCGGCGGATGGAAATTAACTACACCACGGAGTAGCGGTTCGTCCGTCGGGATCGGCGGGCTTTCCGGTGAACAGCAGGTCCCTCCACTTCGCCGTCGCTGGCGCTCCGGCTCCGGTCGGGATCACAGGGGGAATTTGCATCGTGGTACGACGCTCGCCGCGTCTCCCATTTCTTTTTGCAGAAGCTTACGAGCCGGTGTAGAGCTGGAACGGGGCCCAGTAGAACGGCTTGCGGAGCGTGGCGCTGGAGCGAATCAAAGCAAGTTTCGCATTGCGAAGGGCGGCGTCGGGAGTCTCTCCTTTTTTCAGGCCGCTGTAGAGTTCGTCCATCAGCTGTGGAGTTGAGGCGTCGCTCACATCCCACAAGGCTCCGATCACGTTATGCGCTCCGGCGCGGACGAAAGCCCAGGACAGGCCTACCAGTCCTTCTCCCGAATACGCGCGCGCGCCTGCGCTGCGGCATGTTGAAACGGTGACGAGTTCGGCGTGCAGCGGGTGATGAATGATGTCGCGGGCGTAGAGCTTGGAGGAATCGTCTTCCGTATTTGTCTTGGACAGGACAATGGCGGAATCCAGAGGACTGAGGCGACTGGCGGTGCCGTGGGCGACAAAGTGAATGTAGAAAAAGCGCTCCGGCTTGCTGGCGAGATAGGCGGGTGGATTCGCCTGATCACCCGAGAAGACTTGCTCCTGGCTGGACGGGAAATGCTTTTGGATGCTTTCCATTTCGACGGCCGCCTTCGGCAACGGAGGAAAGTCGTCGTTGGGCTGAACGGCGTCCCCGAACAGGAGCAGGTTGCCCGCGCCTTTGCTGTGTGCGGCGTGAAAGGCCTTGAGCATGCGGAGCGAGCTGGCGCTGGAGAGCGTGACGTCCTCGATCCAGTAGTGCGGTTGTGCGGTCGGGGACGAGCAGCGTTTCGAAATTCAAGCTGTTCAGGATGCCGTCGGGGACGACGAAGACTTTGCCGGTCTTTTTTTGGGCGTTCTTGTCTTGCGCGTTCTTGTACTTGACCCGGTCGTTGGCGGGATTCTTCGGCAAGAAGTCCTTCGCCGGTTCTACCAGGATGCGATAGAGCGCGGCGCCATCGTCGCTTGCGGTTTGCGAAGACTCGCGCTGGTCGATGATGGCTTTGCGATAGCGCTCGACTCGGGTCTTGATTTCTTCTGACGGCGGGAGTCGAAACAGGGCGATCTTCTGGGCAGTGATCGCCCACAGGTAGGATTGCTTCTCGCCCAGCCAGTAAAAGAGGACCGTGCCACCAGCGCCACGGGCGATTTGCTGGGCATTGAGCGGCTCGGGACGGAAGGAAGTTCCCTTGGGCAAGACTCCGAGTCCTTCGAGAAGAGTGCGGGCGCGGCTGAAGTCTGCGACCTGCAGGGCTTCTGCTGTCTTGTCCTGGGAGACGAGGAAGTTGAGGTAGTCGTCGTAGATGCGGGAGGCGTTGGTCAGGAACGGCAGCCGGGAATCTTCGTGCTCAAGTTCGGAGCGCGCGGTTTCGAAGGTGGCCAGCGCGGTTCGGTATTCGCGGTCGGCGGCGTCGGTTTGTTTCTCGTCCTCGTAGAGACGGGCGAGCGAACGCTCCGCTTCCCACTTCAAGAAGACCGGGCAGTCCTTGGATTGCTCGACTTCGTGAAAGGCATTTTCGGCAGTCGCCGTGTCGTGCAGACGGGCTGCAACGCGCCCTTGCACCAGACGCGGATAAACCTGGTCGCGTCCGTTCTTGTCCTCTTGCGCCTTAGCGAGTGCTTCGTCGGCGTAACGCTTCGCATCGTCGAGTTTGTTGGTTTGCTCGGAGAGGAAGGCCAGAGCGATGAGGGAGTTGACGATGTGCTCCCTGTCTTTGATTCCCAGTGCGAGATTTGAAGGGACTGTTGGAAGGAATCTTCGGCGCGTGAAAATCATGGTCATCCAGATCAGATGTAGCCAGCCGCTTGCAGCCATAGTGCTTGATCTGAAGTGTTGTCCAGCTTCTCGGCCTGTTTTCCAGCATCCACGAAGATGCTTTGCGCCTTCTCTGGGTCGCCGAGTTTGTAGTAGGCCCACCCCATGTTGCCTAGGCGCTCTCCGCAAGATCAGCGAAGTCCTCTCTTAGAGAAATTTCACGGGAAGCGGTGGCCCAGTCGAGCGCCTCATCAAGATGAGCCTGTTCTTCTGCGGACCAGCTAAGATTTAATAATCGCGGTGGCCTCGCCGATCTGGGTCGTCGTTTGCGCGTGCAGGTCGTAGGGCGCGTTCAAAGAAGGCTCTGTGCCTTGCGATAGTGCCCCCGTTCCATTTCCAGAGCAGCCGCGTGCACTTACCACATCGCCACAGGCAGACAGCGGTGAATTGAGCAAAGCAGTTCCGCCTGCGCAAAGCTCTGCGCCGCTTCCAGAAACGTGCAGGGAGGTATAAATTAGTCCCTTCAGCCAGTTCTTTGCACCGCAGCTCGCCTGAGGATCGGAGGCCGGCTCAGAGGTCAAGAGACCCAGCGCCTCGTCGTCCATTCCCCGCCCGTTAAGAATCCTTGCCTTCAGGAGAGTGAATCTTCCAGGCCCAATCCGGGCTCGGTGCGTGGAATTGCTCGTAGCCCCTGCTGCCGCTTCCTGCGCCCGAATCATGTCGCCGCGATCAAAAGATCAATGCGTGTTCAAAAGCGAGCTTGCGGCGTTGGGCGGTGACAACCAGACGTCGAGAAGATGCGACGGCGAGAAACAGCGTGCTGCAGTCTGCGCACGGAGCACCCACATTCCCCCGTGATCGCACGCTTCGCATGGGTCGGCGTAAATGGTCATGAATAGATGCAATCGGAGACCAGAGTTTAGCTCCTACGGTTGAGAAAGGAGAATGCCAGAAAAGTTAAAAAGGGACCGATTCGAGAGAAACGAAAATTTAAGAAGGCGGTTAGGTCGATAATTTCATAATAGCCTAGTTCCAGAAAGATAAACACACACGATGGGTGGATCCGCAGCCTAATAGATTCAGGAGTGATATCCCTGCCGTGGCTTATCGACTCGAACTACTTCGTGAGTCTCATTGTCGACTAGCCATGGTTTGAGGGTGTTGGCTGCTTGTGGCCCCCGCCGCCACTGCCTGTGCCGTTCGTGTCCAGCGCCACGACCTTAGCGCTCCCCTTGGCCAAGCATCCCATCTCTAACCGAATCATGGTCAGGTGGAACGTGTACGCATCGTTGATTCCCTTGTCGCGATCGCCCGGTTTGCGTTCTACTTGCAATTCGCCCAGGAAGATTTTGCCGAAGTGCGGCAGGTCGATCACGTGGCCGAATGGGGTTCCGGGAGCGCCCTTCACGCCGCTGACCAGGGAGCATTCCAGCCGGCCACTGCCGTTCAACGCGGGGCGGCCCTTCGGATAATCTCTGGCGGCCCACTCCGGCAGATTCTCCGCGGCGGCAATCTTTTCGTATTGTGTTGAGATCCGGCCCAGAACTTCGTCATCCTCAAAATAGGATCTGTCGTCCTCGCTTCGCGGACCAAGGATGTCCAAATGGCGCACCACTTCAACTGGGTGTCCACCAATTCTCAGATTGTCAAAGCGCGTGCCGAGAAATGTTACCGACGGCACCTGGCCGTCGCCGTAGGCGGGATGCACGGTGGAGATCTGCGCGACCACGCGATCGGCAGTGACCACGTCGAGCACGTTCAAACCTTCGAGCACAGACGTTGCCAGCGTGGTGAAGCCGGCAGTCTTCGAGCTGGGATGTCCCGCCACCTGCGTGTAGCCGGACTCGTAGGAAAGAATGCCTTCGAAGCGGAAAGGCTCAGCCTTCTTGAACTGGTAGTGCCCGTCCTTGGGCAACTTGACGTACACGCGGGGCTTGATCTCGTCGCGCAGCGGCTGTTCAAGATCCGCACTGAGAACATCGGCTTGGGCATAATACTCGTGGATGGGTTCGACCATGAGGAGTTCGTCCGCTCGCGCTGCCATAAGTTTTGCTCCTTCGTCTGAGCTCACTTCTGATTCTGTGGTTCAATCCGGAACCGGCCGAGGTTCACGCTTTCGCCGCCAGCCTTGATGCCATAAACCGTCAGCGTGGAAGGCTGGTGACCGGCGGCGGGAAGTAAGAGCGACAAGGCGTCGTTGCCCGCAGCCGGAATTGAGCGCGACCATTCTAGCGCGCCCTGAGAGCTATACAAGTCCAATTTATAAGAAGAATAGCCACTGTCCGGTGGGACATTCAGAGACAGGCTAATGGCCTGCCCCGGTTGGGCCGGAATCACTGCAGGTTCTGTCCCTCTGACGCTGAGGTTAACTACTGCCGATGCTATGAGTTGAGGAGTGTTCGCTGCTTCCTGCAATCGAGAATTGACTTGGTTTTGATAGACGATCACAACCAACAACAGGGCCAGAACCGGCACGGCAAATGCGGGCCGGAACCATGCAAACCAGGGGCTGGGAGCGGGTTGCGGGCGAGTCGTGGCGTGAGCTGAAACCGGCTCTTGCTCCTCTGCCAGTACTACTTTGCTTTGCTCCACAAACTGCGAGCCCGCGCGAACATCGAGCGCGCACTCCGGGCAGTCAAAGTAGTGCGCTTCAAACTCGTCTCGAATATCGGAGCCAAGCTCGTTGAGCAGGTATCGTTCGGTCATTTTTTCTCGAACCACCGCTGTGTGGTCCATGGCTAAATTCCCCCTCGGGTCAAAGTACGCGCCTGGCTGCATGGCATCATCTCTAAGCTGGAGCAAAATCTGGGGGATTATCTCCCGAATGCTTTAGATACGATGACTTAAATGCCTGCTTGGCGCGGTGCAACAGCACGCGTAAATATTCGCGATCAACACCAAAATCACGGCAAACCTGATCTTTGTCCCGCTCTTCCAGGAACACTTCGCGCAACAGCCGGCGGTCGCGTTCGGAAAGCTTCTCCAGGATTTCGCGGACCTTCTTTTCTCTTTCTTTCGCGCTCAGCGCACCCAGCATGTCGACATCGACGGCGGGAAAGTTCTTTTCTTCCTCCTCGTCGAGCGAAGTGCTGCGGGCGGATGACCGGTAGTGCTCGAGCAGGACGTTGTTGCAAACGGAGTTTACATACGATCCCAGGCGGTCGGGCTGAAGGATCTTGCCGTCACGCAGAGCCACGAAAAAACGGGCAAAGGTTTCCTGGCGGACGTCCTCGACGGCCTCTGGCGATTTCAGGCGGGAACCCAGCTTGATCTTGATCAGCGCGCCGAAATAGGCGGAGAAATGCTGTTGCGTCTGGAAGTCTCCGGACCGCAGGCGGCTGAGGTAAGGCTCGTCAAAGGATTGAAACTGCAAGTACTTGCCCCGCACATTCTGGAGTGTCAGAAAGTGTAGCACCGGAGCTGGCGCGCTGGCGCTCTTTTCCGAGGCGGGCGGCGCAGGACGTTTCACTAAAGACAAGCCGCGGCGGCGGCAAACGACGGGCGGGTTGGATCGAGCGTTTTGCACTGGGAGGAAACTACTCCTGAAACTTGAATCGAACGCTTCGGGCCCTCTGGGGAAGTCTGAATTCAGAAGCGCCGGAGCCGCTTCCCCCCGGATCGACTCCGGCACCTACGAGAACTCCAGCCAAAGCTAGCAGGCCGGATTTCTGAACTGTGGCTCATCGCTTACTAGCCGATGTCCTCCACGTATTGGAATAGTGCAGGGGGAAACGAAAACGTTTCACACAAGTTTTGGGGAAGGCTTTCACCTCGGCCTGCCGACCTTCAGAAATCTTGTCAATAGGCAGAAATTACACGATCGCACTTAACTCTATGAAAGCAATCGAAATATAAACTCTCCAATCCTTTCCGGTTTACTCCCTCCAATTTGATATTCTAGAACTATAGAGACAATTTCTGGTCACCAGGCGCGGCCCACAAGGTCGTGCCTTTTTATTTGGGGAAGCAGCACGCGTAGCGGCGGACTCATCCGTCCGCCGGGCCAAAGAGTAGAGCTGGCGAGCCGCAGTAAAGGACTGGGAACCAGAACAGGGGATGAGCACGAGAATGAGTACATGCAAAATCCGCAAGCACCGCAAGAACGATTGGGATCGATTCAGTAACTTCAAACAACGCGGCGAATGGGTGGAGCTGGAGTTCATGGCGAAGGCCGCGCAGCGCCGCTTCGCCATCAGCAAGCCTTGGGGAGACACACAAGCCTACGACGTCGGCATCGAGCACGGCGTGAACTTTCTTCGAGTACAGGTGAAATCGACAACGGTCAGGTCAGGCGCCGGATACCGCTGCCAGTTCATGCCCAATTACAGAAAAAAGCGCGACTACTCTCTCGATGAGATTGACGTGTTCGCGGCCTACGTGATTCCCGAAGATGCGTGGTACCTGATCCCGGCGGTCCTGCTGCTGGGCAAGCGCAGACGCTTCATGGCCATGCTCTGCCCCGTCGTCCCTCCGAAAAAGAAGGCGAGTTACCGCTACGAATGCTACCGCGAAGCCTGGCACCTGCTAACCATAAGCCGAGTCGAACTGGCGCAGTTCAAATCGCCACCCCCTCCGCCATCCCATCATGGCAACGCCAACTTGCGGAGAGGAAAGAAATCGGTTTTGAGTGGCGCAGCGCTTTAAGCGCCGCGATGAAATGTGCCGTTTCCCATCGGAAGAACGGATTCGATCGGGTCCAGAAAGAGCGTAGAGAAGAAGGTCGATGTTCCCGAGCAGAAGATCACGTCAGCATGGTGATGCTAACCACGCGTCCGTCGAGGTACACATTTCCGTCATTTCCACGCTCAAACACCAACGCTGTTGGCGCCTCTGTTTCTGGAAGTTCGTTAGCCTCCACCCAATATGCAAGATAGAAGTCCACCTCCGGCCCGAGGCCTTCTTCTCGATTAGAAAGGACGCGAGTTACCACCGCCAGCCGCTCTTGCGAAGGCTTGTCGGACAACACCTTGAACTGGAACCGTTGCCCTATCTTTATCTCAGATTGCATTTGAACTCCTCGTATGTTCCCAGCTTCTGATCAGAATACACAGAGGCCCTACAGTCTTTCGACGCAACCCGACTCCTCCAGTGGAGAGTCAAGGTGCGAACCCCAGCCAATAGCATACCCGTAGTTGATGGAATGAGGATTTGCAACAGTCACAGGAATTGTGTACGCGACATTGTTGCGGCGAGGATGCCCGTCAAGTAGTTTCTTGACGATGGTGATCTGGCTCGACGGAGCCATCGGTGGCCCGGCCGACCCAACCTAGCTGCCCGACCCTGCGCGGTTTTCGCAGGGTGGGCACGATGCTGCCGAAGGCGCTGGCTCTTGTTAGAGTTACCCTGGTTCCAACTTCATCCGTCGAAATATGCCGCTGCCATCAGCACGAATGCCCAGCCTTTTGATTCTGGATGGCATCACCGACCCGGTTGCCCCACCCTTCCCGCGGTTTGTGCGGGAGGGTGGGCCTTCGGGAAGGTCGTCACCACTCCCAGTCGTTCTCGCTTCCGCGCGGTCCACTGCGATTCAATTTCCACCACTCCCTCGGCACCAGTAGCATAGTGACCAAAACTGCTCCACTTCCAGCCCTCGGGACGCACGACCAATCCACGGCGCACCGGATTGCGATGTATGTATCGCAGGGGGCTGGCCCAGGCGTTTTTGATTCTGGATGGCATCACCGACCCGGTTGGGGGCAGGGGGCTGGCCCAGGCGTTTTCGATTCTGGATGGCATCACCGACCCGGTTGCCCCACCCTTCCCGCGGTTTGTGCGGGAGGGTGGGCCTTCGGGAAAGTCGTCACCACTCCCAGCCGTTCTCGCTTCCGTGCGGTCCACTGCGATTCAATTTCCACCACTCCCTCGGCACCAGTAGCATAGTGACCAAAACTGCTCCACTTCCAGCCCTCGGGACGCACGACCAATCCACGGCGCACCGGATTGCGATGTATGTATCGCAGCTTCTCAATGCGCTTCCCCTCCGTCCAGACGGGAAAGTCGTAATAACGAACCTGCCAGAATCGCTTCAGTTGCCTCGCTCCTTCCACGTTGTCACCGGTAGGGTCGGCCGCAGGCTTGAGTTTTCGCGAAGTAATTTGCTTCAGCATCTGGATCACGAGCGAGAGCTTTCCCCGCTCCGGTTCGCTGATGAGTAGGTGCACGTGCTCCGGCATCACTACATATCCGGTGATGAAGCAGCCATACCAGCGGCGGACACGTTCCAATTCGCGCCCAAAAGTATCCTTGGCTGCGGCGGAGTCGAGCAACTTCATCCGCCGATAGCAGCTGAAGGTGATGAAGTGCAGGCAACCTTGATTCTGATAACGGACCGGCTTGACGTGCATTCATTGCCGATTCTAGTCCCGCGCGAAGGCCCACCCTCCCGCAAAAAGCGCGGGAAGGATGGGGCAACCCCATTTTGGGAATCATCGAAAGAACGGCCCACCCGCCCCGCGGACTTCCCCACGCAAACCCGCTTGTGCTTGGAGAATGACAGGAAGGCCGACTGGCCTATCCTTATCGCGATCTCCCCATGGACGGTTGCCCCACCCTTCCCGCGGTTTGTGCGGGAGGGTGGGCCTTCGAAAAGTCGACACCACTCCGGCACCCCGAGGCAGCGACGGCGTAGCTTCGCAGCTGCAAGCGTTCGTGATACGCGCCCTTCAATAAAGGACGCGAAGAGCCGGCCCTGAGCGCAGTCGAAGGGACGGACCCACCGTGTTGGTGGTGTCATCGAGATCAAAGCCTGGGGGCAGCCGGTTTCTAGTTACGACAGAAGGTGTTAAGGTGGGCCAGCCCCCGGTGCGCGTTCTTCGCGGGGGATAGCCCAGGCTTCTGATTCTGGATGGCATCACCGACCCGGTTGCCCCACCCTTCCCGCGGTTTGTGCGGGAGGGTGGGCCTTCACTTCATCGCCATCCTGTTCGCCGTGGATTGGTCGTGCGTCCCGAGGCTGGAAGTGGAGCAGTTTTGGTCACTATGCTACTGGTGCCGAGGGAGTGGTGGAAATTGAATCGCAGTGGACCGCACGGAAGCGAGAACGACTGGGAGTGGTGACGACTTTCCCGAAGACCCACCCTCCCGCAAAAAGCGCGGGAAGGATGGGGCAACCCCATTTTGGGAATCACCGAAAGATCGGCCCACCCGCCCCGCGGACTTCCCCACGCAAACCCGCTTGTGCTTGGAGAATGACAGGAAGGCCGACTGGCCTATCCTTATCGCGATCTCCCCATCGACGGTTGCCCCACCCTTCCCGCGGCTTGTGCGGGAGGGTGGGCCTTCGAAAAGTCGACACCACTCCGGCACCCCGAGGCAGCGACGGCGTAGCTTCGCAGCTGCAAGCGTTCGTGATACGCGCCCTTCAATAAAGGACGCGAAGAGCCGGCCCTGAGCGCAGTCGAAGGGACGGACCCACCGTGTTGGTGGTGTCATCGAGATCAAAGCCTGGGGGCAGCCGGTTTCTAGTTACGACAGAAGGTGTTAAGGTGGGCCAGCCCCCGGTGCGCGTTCTTCGCGGGGGACGCCCAGGCTTTTGATTCTGGATGGCATCACCGACCCGGTTGCCCCACCCTTCCCGCGGTTTGTGCGGGAGGGTGGGCCTTCGGAAAGTCGAGCACCACTCCCAGCGTTCCCGCTGCCGCGACGGCGTAGCTCCACTGCGATTCAATTTCCGCCATTTTCCCTCGGAGGGCCCCAGTAGCATAGTGACCAAAACTGCTCCACTTCCAGCCCTCGGGACGCACGACCAATCCACGGCGCACCGGATTGCAATGAATGTATCGCAGGGGGCTGGCCCAAGCGTTTTTGATTCTGGATGGCATCACCACCCGCTCCCGCAGCGCTTCAAGCGCTGCGATCAATCTGCCTTAGCCTTGCGGAAATGACGCAGCGGTATTGGTTTCATGACTCTTCAAGACCCGTTCGAACAAGAGGTTCAGTTTGGCTGGACGTTCCAGAAGAAAGTTGAGGCCTTCGAGCACATACCCGATTGATGAGTGAAGGTCAGACAACGGATCGTCTTATTCGCAATTCAACGTTGACTGTCTTCCGTCTCGTGATGCGCCTGACAGAAACCGCTGAGATCCGAAATCGGTAACTCCGTCAATTCGAGCGAACAAGTAACAATCTATCGCTGGCACAGAACAATGCACCCACGCAGAAGTTTGATAGTAGTCCACTGCGTACGTCTTGATCCTGTGCTGCACGGTCATCGCCCCGTCCAGAGGATGATCGAGCTGTGTGACCTTCCACACAAAGCTGCCGTCTATTCCCGACCAGTGGCGGCGCGCCGACTTCACGTCAGCAAGTACGCCAACCTGTTTCGCATACGCGCGCAACTCATTCCTCTCATTTTCAGTCTTGGCGCTGTCAAGAGCGTGGTGGTACCAGAATGATTTGTCCGCCATTGCAAACTTCACAAAGTCGTGCGCCCGCTTCGCTTGATCGGCGGGCTCAGCCGTTAGATAGCGGAGGTTCGCAGCGCATTCGACGATCGACCTAGCTAGACCGTATGCTTCATCCGGCCAGCCAGAAGCCAGCAACGTCAGACAGGCATTCGAGAGCGCAAAGACCTTGGACAGAGTGGCCAGCCCGACTATGTCAAACGGGTATCGGTAGGCGAGCCGGGGGATGATGCAGAGCTTGGCAATTTCCACCTCGGCCTTTTTGACGTAGGCCCGAATTTTCTTTGCCTCCGCGGCATTGTTTGGGTGAGCCATAGCTCTCTTCCTGGGGAAGAGTATCGCGGCACAGGCATGGCCCGCGCAATAGAAGCGGGGGGCTCGCCACGTAACTCAGGCTGCCCCACTCTGCGCGGTTTTCGCAGGGTGGGCACGATACTGCCTAAACCCAACGGTCTTACTTGGACGTCACACCGGGTCGCGCCTCTTTCCGTCCAAGTCTTTTGGATCGATCAGCACGAATACCCAGCCGGGTACCCCATCCTTGCGCGTTCTTTGCGCAAGGGTGGGATTCCACGGACACAAACCTCAGTCATGCTCAGGCAGGAATGATCGCAGCCACCTTACTGAATCAGCGTGCCACCGTTGCCACCGTTGGGCTCCGCATCCGGCGCGATCACTACCGCTGCCGCTACCCTGTCGCCGGGCTCCATGTTCAGGAGTCGCACGCCCTGGGCGTTGCGGCCGGATTCGCGGATCGTCGTCGAGTCCATGCGGATGATTTTGCCGTAGTGGCTGATCAGCATGACCTCGGAAGTTTCGTCGACCTGCGCGATGCGCGACGACTTTGCCGACGCGCTCGGTCGTCTTCACGTTGATCACGCCTTTGCCGCCGCGGTTGGTTAAGCGGTATTCGTCGGCGGGAGTGCGCTTGCCGTATCCGTTCTCGGTGACCGAGAGAATCAGCTTGCCTTTGACCGCGACGTCGATAACGTCCGGTTCGCCTTCGACTTTTTCCTTCGGAGGCGCGGGAGCGTCGGGCTTGGTGGTGGTCGCCATGCCGACGACGTAATCCTTGTCTTCCAGGTCGATGCCCCAGACGCCGAAAGCGCCCCGGCCCATGGGCCGGACGTGGCTTTCGTCGAAGCGGACGGCCATGCCTTCGTGGCTGGCGAGGAATACGATCTGATTGCCGTCCGTGATGCGGGCGGCCACCAGTTCGTCGCCTTCTTCAATCCCGATGGCGTTGATGCCGTTGGAGCGCACGTGCATGAACTCGCGCACCTCGGACTTTTTCACCAGGCCTTTGCGCGTGGCGAAGAAGACATACTTGTTTTCTTCTTCGAGCTTGCGCACGGCAACCATGGTTTTCACGGTCTCGCCGGGTTGCAGGCCGACCAGGTTGCCAATGTGCTTGCCTTTGCCGGCGGCGCTCACGTCGGGAATTTCGTAGACCTTGAGCCAGTAGACGCGGCCCTTGTTGGTGAAGATGAGAATGTAGGCGTGCGTCGAAGCGATGAAGAGATGCTCGACGAAATCCTCGTCGCGCGTCTTCATGCCGGTGCGGCCCGTGCCTCCGCGGCGCTGCATGCGGTAGGTGGAGATGGGCGTGCGCTTCATGTAGCCGGAGTGGCTGACGGTGACGGCGACCTGCTCGTCGGCGATGAGATCTTCGAGGACGATTTCAGCGGCTTCGTCTTCGATGCGCGTGCGGCGCTCGTCTCCGTACAGCTTCTTCACTTCTTCCAGCTCTTTGATGATGACCTTGCGCAGCTTCGTCTCGGAGCCGAGGATGGATTCGTATTCCGCGATGCTGTCGCGAACTTCCTTCAACTCGTTGGAGATTTCGTCGATCGAAAGCTTGGTCAGGCGATGCAACTGCAGTTCGAGGATGGCATCGGCCTGCCGGGTAGTGAAGGGCTTTTCGGCATTCAGCTTGGGAGCGCGGCCCGTGGTGTTGATGTCGATCTTCTTGCCGCCGAAGTAGAGCACCAAGTTCTCGCGGGCATCGGCGCGGTTCGCGCTGCCGCGAATGATGGTGATGACGTTGTCGAGGTGATCGAGCGCGGTCAGGTAGCCTTCGAGAATGTGCTCGCGGTCCTTCGCCTTCTGCAGCAGGTAGGCGGTGCGGCGGCGGACCACGTCGACGCGGTGCTCGATGAAATATTTGATGGTCTGGATCAGGCCCATTTCGCGGGGCTGTCCGTTGACCACCGCCAGCAGGATCATCGAAAAACTTTCCTGCATCTGCGTGTGCTTGAAGAGCTGGTTGAGGACGATCTGCGGTTCGGCGCCGCGCTTCAGTTCGACGACGATGCGCATGCCGTCGCGATCGCTCTCGTCGCGGATGTCGGAGATGTCTTCGATATCTTTATCGTTGACCAGTTGCGCGATGCGCTCGACCAGGCGCGCTTTGTTCACCTGATACGGAATTTCAGTGACGATGATGGCCTGGCGGTCTTTGTTGAAGTTTTCGATCAAGGCCTTGGCGCGCATCATGAAGCGTCCGCGGCCGGTGCGGTAGGCTTCGAAAATTCCGGCGCGGCCATGGATGATGCCGGCGGTCGGGAAATCCGGGCCCTGCACGAACTTCAGAATCTCGGCGAGCTGCGCGTTGGGATTGTTGACCAGCGTGATCGTAGCATCGACGATCTCGGTGAGATTGTGCGGCGGAATTTTCGTCGCCATGCCGACGGCGATTCCGTCGGAGCCGTTGACCAGAAGATTCGGAATGCGCGCGGGCAGAACATCAGGCTCGACTTCGCTGCCGTCATAGTTGGGATGGAAGTCGACAGTCTCTTTGTCGAGATCTTCGAGCAGCGCGGTGGAGACCTGCGCGAGCTTGGCTTCGGTGTAACGATCGGCCGCGGGCGGATCTCCATCGACCGAGCCAAAGTTGCCCTGACCAAAAATCAGCGGATAGCGCAGGCTCCAGGTCTGCGCGAGCCGAACGAGAGCGTCATACACAGCGAGGTTCCCGTGCGGATGGTACTTGCCCATCACGTCGCCGACGATGCGGGCGCACTTGCGCGTAGCCCGGTTCGGCTGCAATCCCATCTGCGCCATGGTGAATAGAATTCGGCGATGGACGGGTTTTAGGCCGTCGCGGACGTCGGGCAGCGCGCGGCCGATGATCACCGACATGGAGTAGTCGAGATACGACCGCTTCATCTCCTCTTCAATATTGACGGGTTGAATGTTCAACGCGCCGGGGCCTTCGCCGCCGGGCGGAGGAGTGAGGGGGAGTTCGGGGTTTTGATCGTCAGCCATGGGTCAGCTTGTAGCTCCTAGCTGCTAGCTTCTAGCTGACAGCTTGCGATAGGAATGTGCACTTTTCCAACCCGCAACAATCTTTGTAACTGGTTGCATTTACAGGATGTTATGTGCCCCGGGAACGGGTTTAATTATATCATGATCGGAGCGATCGGGGAGTGACGTGGAAAACCCCACCCTTCGACAAGCTCAGGGCAGGCTTTCTCGCAAAAGGCGCGAGAAATGGGGCACCCGGTTTCGTTCCGAGATGGGAAATCCGCGAGAAATTGCTGCGATTTTGGGGGAGCATCACTGATGTCGAGCGGGGTTCGCTGCTAGGCTGCGCGGGATGAAGCGGATTCCTTCGCTCGATGGGTTGCGGGCGATTTCGATTTCGCTGGTGGTGGTTGGTCATTGGGCTGAGTTGCGATATCACTCGGATGTGGCGGGAGCGTTTGCGAATCTGGGGGTGAGAATCTTTTTCATTATTTCTGGATATCTGATTACGACTTTGCTGTTGAAGGAGTACGGGAAGACGTCGACGATCGGGTTGCGCGAATTTTATGTGCGGCGGGCGTATCGGATTCTTCCGGCGGCGATTGTGTTCATGTTGCCGGTGTTTGTGATTTTCTGGCATGAGCTGCGCTGGTATCACATGGCGGCTGCGGCGCTGTATCTGGTGAATTTTGATTTTGCGCATCCGTGGTTTCTGGGGCACTTGTGGTCGCTGAGCGTGGAGGAGCAGTTTTATTTCTTGTGGCCGGGAGTGCTGAAGAGATGGCATCGGCATCGCGTCGCGATTCTGGTGGGAGTGGTTGCGTTCGCGCCGGTGTATCGCGTGGCTTGTCATTTTCTGCGACTGCATGGACGGGCGGATGAAACGTTTCCGGCGGTGGCGGACATCCTGGCGATTGGATGTCTGCTGGCGATTTTCGCTGGGCGCATGCCGAAGATCAAAACTTCATGGGCGTTGGGGATGATCGTGCCGGTTGTGCTGGTTCCTGTGTATGTGGGTGCGTTGCGCTTTCGCATTACGCCCGTGTTGCTGTTTGTGTTGTGGCCGGTGATGCATCTTTCGATTGCGGGGCTGCTGTTGCATGTGGTGCAGAGGCCTTATCGGCTTTTCAATGTGCGGCCGGTGGTATGGCTGGGCCAGATCAGCTACAGCCTTTATTTATGGCAGCAGTTGTTTGTGTTCGGGCGGCATTCCAGGCCGTGGTATTTCGTGGTGGTCGCGATTGCGCTGGCGGGCGCTTCTTATTATTTGGTGGAGCAGCCGATGTTGCGGGTGCGGGAGAGAAAGGCGGGCGCTCGAAAGACGGAGAGTGTGTTGGCGGCTGCGGCTTGATTGAAGTTATAGCCGTCAAGGAACGTCGATAGGGCTAAAGAGTGTGCGTGAGAACTACCTTTCGCCCCTCCGGGGCTGGATCATTTCCCGCTTGCACCCACGGCTTTCGCCGTGGGCTGTATTCTTGCGCCGCTGTGCGGCTGAAAATCGCAGGTGTTGTGCCACTCCGAATCTACAAAATGAGTTCTCACGCGCACTCTAAAGCCTTTTTTTCATTCGCGCTTTAAGCGCCGCTCTTCCACGTTACCGTTCGCGACGCTTCTGCCAAGATGGGCGAATAGGCACTGTTCTAAAGCGCCGAAGCGTACTCCTTCCACGGCGTAACATGTGGCCCGCGTTTTGCGTGCGTGGGATTTTCCCGGGAAATTACGGGCGGATGATGACTTCGTTGGGGTATGCGGGAAGTTGGAATCGCACGCCGCGGGATTGGTTGGACTGAATCGTCTGGGGCAGGTCCAGCGACGAGAGTTCGATCTTCTTGTTCCAGGATCCGGTGGCGTAGTAGTCGGCGTGTGTGTAGAGCGCGCCGTCGGCGATCGTGTACTCGGAGGCTTCTTCCCGATGGCCGTCGCGAAATACCAGAACCGCCGGAGGCAAGGCTGGCATGGTGACTGATCCGGTCACCGCGTTCGGGTGTTCTGGGCGAGGCGACGGATCCGGCATTCGATCGATCATCTCCGCTCCCGACATTTCCGGGCCACTCACGCGGACGTAGCGGTCGCCTTGCAATTCGATCATCAGAGGCTGAACTGCGGCAGAACGTTCTGGAACGGCAGCCGGCGCAGGCGCAGATTGCAGGATGATCAGCGGCGGCTGAGAGGCAACGGTGTATCCGGTGCTGGAAAGATAGTCGGCGTAGAACGGGTCAGGATACGCGAGCGGAAAAAACGACGCGCGCGGATGACCGACTCGATTGAAGCGGGCAGCGAATCGCGGCGCGGCATTGCCCATCCGCTGCGCATAGGCACACGGCGCGAGAGCCCCGAGCACTGCGACGAGCAGGGTGAGAAGGAGCAGCCGGCGCATGGTCAATTGGCCTGCGCGGACGGAGGAAGTTGAAAGACGACGCCGCGATCGTCGTTCTGCTTTTGAGTGGCTTCGAGATCGAGATCGGCCAGCGCGACTTTGCGCGGATGCCCGGGCGTGAGGTCAAACAGCGTGGTGCCCTGTATGGCATAGTTCCCGACTTCCAGCTTGCGACCGTCTTTGAAGATGAGGACTGTCGGCGCTTGGGGAGGCTCGGGATCCACGGGAGCGGCCTCGGCTTCCTGAATCGCGTGAGGTGGGGGGACATCCTCGACCGGTGGAATGTAGGAAGCGGCGCCCGATCCGCGGCGGTCGAAGATTGTGGGACCGCCCTGGTAATTGGCGTCGCTATCGTCCGGGTTGGCGTCGTCATTCGCTGCGTTGGAGTCGATGTAATACGGAACGGGGAGGCCGTAGACCACGGGCGGAGTTGCGTAGGCCGCGTGATGGCGATGGTGCTGACCGTTGCCGTTGCTGCCGTGATGCGGAACTGACGCGGGGAAGTTGACGCCGGGGCCGGGAGCGTAGCCACGAGGGCCGAGGGAAGTGACGCTCGGGGCCGTGCCGTTGACGGCGCGTCCGCCGAATCCGGGAGAGGTCACGGAGGCGGGGGTGCCATTGATTTGGCCCCGGCTGATGGGGACAAGAATCAGCGGCAGCACCAGCAAGCTGAGCCGTGCGAGCGAAAAAGGAGTCGAGTGCCGCACGTGAATATGATACTCCAAGGAGGAAGTCATGGCGCACCTCGACGGTAGAACGCGTCTGCTCCATTGGATTGCAAGGGGCGCCAGAGGGATGGCTCCCATGGCCGGGGAATGGTGCGGCGTTGACCTGTATGTGATTGAAAATAATGTCTTGGCGATTGTCCGCGGGGTGCGAGCTATAATTCTGCCGAAAGGGCGTGTCGCGTGGCTGGCGCACGCCGTTTTGCTCGGAACATTTTGGGCTGAGAGCCCCAGGGGCCAAAGCCCTCGAAGTTCAGAGAGGGCTTCATCGCAGCGCTGAAAGCGCTGCGCCACCCAAAAGCGGAGTGTCTCTAAACTCGAGACGGAGTTTGTTTAAACGCAAGACCGGAGTCTTTCTCCAAACTCGAAACCGGAGTCTCCCTAAACGCGGAATGGGGTTTGCTTAAACCCAGAACCGAGTGTTTCTCCAAACCAAAAGCCGAGTTTTTCTGGATCGTTGATATGAGATCTGCACTTCGATTTGCGATGCTGGCGCTGGTGCTGGTGATTGTGGCGATGGTGTCGGCGCTGACGGCGATGCGGTTCGCCATTCACGGGCAGGAAGTGGCGGTTCCTCCACTGGTGGGACTCTCTCCGGCGGAAGCCGAGCACGCGGTGGCCGGACTCGGCTTGCAGATTTCGATCGAGCGGCAGTATTACAGTCCGCAGATTCCTGAAGGACGAATCATGTCGCAGCTGCCGCTGCCGGGAACCAAGGTGCGGCGCGGATGGCAAGTGCGCGTGGCGCAGAGTTTGGGAAGGACACGAGTCTCGATTCCCGACGTGACGGGCCAGAGCGAACACGCGGCGGAATTAAATATCCGGCGGCGCGGGCTCGATGTCGATTCAATCGCGGCAGTCGAGGAGCCGGGGATTCCGGCAGATCAGGTGCTGGCGCAGAGTCCGACGGCGAATGAGACTCAGGTCGCCGCGCCCAAGATCAGTTTCCTGGTAACGGCAGAGCCGGAGCCACAGGCGTTTGTGATGCCGAGCTTTATTGGCCAGCCGCTGGGCAGCGCAAGCCGGAGTTTGCAGGATGCAGGATTCAAGCTGGGGAATGTGAACGTGGTGGCACCCGCGAATCCTGATGCGGGAGATGCGGCTGCTGATGCCGGTTCTAGTACGGCGCCTGCGGTTCCGGCGCAGGCTTCGCCTGCCAGCATCATCGTGTCGCAGGTTCCGATGGCGGGGCAGAAGGTGCTCTTAGGAGCAGCGGTAAATTTTGACGTGCGTTAAAAACCAGCCACGGATTACACGGATCTCCACCGATAAACCCAAGAATATTTCTAGATCTTTTCCAACACTGCGGCGAAGAAGCCGTCGCAGGGATGTATGCCGGGGACCGTGCGCAGGTAGGGGCCGCGGGTCATTGAGGCGAGATCGGGCCAGATCAGCTCTGCGGTTTCTTTCAGGCGGTCAAGTTCTGTGCGGCAATCGCGAACGCGAGAGGAAGGGTCATCCGCCAGAGCTTGATCGATGACATTTTCGTTTTCTTCTTTTTCCAGCGAGCATGTGGAGTAGATGAGGCGTCCGTGGGGCGCGACCTGCGCGAGGGCCGAGCGGAGGATTGCAAGCTGGCGCTGCTGCAATTCGGCAAGGTCGTTGGCGGTGAGACGCCACTTGATTTCGGGATTGCGCGCGAGCGTGCCAGTGCCCGAACAGGGGACATCGGCGAGGACGCGATCGAAACGCAGCGAGACCGGGAGGTGCCGCGCGTCGGCGGTCACGATTTGAATTCGCTGCGATTGCGCTGGATGGGTGTGCAACAGCTTCTGCAGGAGGCGCGCGCGATGCGGATGAAGTTCGACGGCCGTGATTGCGGCTTCGGGAATGTGATCTGCGATGGCGAGCGTCTTGCCTCCGGGCGCGGCGCAGCAGTCGAGGATGCGCGATTGTGTTCCAGCCGGAGCGTCGCCCACTAGAGCGGCGACCAGTTGCGAGGCTTCGTCCTGGATGACGACCTGGCCATCTCGGAACGCTTGTGTCTTCGGGAGGTCTCCTGCTTCGACGCGACGCGCTGAAGAGAGAAGAAAGCCGCGGCCCAACGTAACTCCCTCAGTGTTCAGCTGCTGTTCTGCTGCCGGCATGCGAAGGCGGATGGTTGTGGGGGGAATCGCCTGATCGTGTTGGCAGATCTGCCGGGCTTCATCGAGTCCGTATTCGCGAGTCCAACGTTCGACCAACCAGAGAGGATGCGCCATTGATCGAGCCAGGGCTTCGGGCGATGACGCTTCTTCGGTGACGCCCGCCACTTGCGGTACAGGGGAAAGTTTTCTCAGCACCGCGTTCACGAACGAAGCGGCGGATCGCTTGCGGGCACGCTTCACCAGTTCAACGCTTTCGTGGAGGGCGGCACGCTGAGGCACACGATCGAGCCAGCGGAATTGATAGACGGCCATCCGGAGCGCGATGAGAATTTCGAGGTCGAGTTTCGCCAGAGGTTGTGAGGATGCGGTCGCGATGTCCGCGTCGAGGCGCGAACGCCAGCGGAGAACGCCCATCACGAGTTCGGTTGCGAGGGCGTGGTCAGGCGTGGAGAGCCGCTCGTACGTTGGCGAATGCAGCAGGTCGGAGGCGTAGGACGATTCGCGCTCGACGCGGAGGAGGATGTCGAAGGCAGCGGCGCGAGCGGGGGAGACAGGCATTGCGTTCGATTGTAGGCTTTTCCAGATAAACGAAAAGAGCTTTCACCACAGAGGACGCAGAGGACAAACATCTAACCCAACGTTTCTGCTTCAGCGGGGCGATAGCCACGGACAAAATCTTGCGCCGCGGTGCGCTTCTTGCCTTCCAGTTGAATTTCTAATAGTTCCAGGGATGAGTTGTGGCCGCAGCCAACGAGAAGGCGATCGCCAGTGACGCGAAGGTCGGATTCAGGCAGGGCATGGGTGGCCGCACGTGCTTTTGTGATCTGGAGCGTCTTGCCGCGGAATTTTGTGTAAGCGCCGGGCCAAGGTTGGAATCCACGCAGGCGGTTGACGATCTCGTCGGCGCTCCGGGAAAAGTCTATGAGTCCATCTTCTTTTTTCAGGATCGGCGCGAGGGTGGCTTGCGA
The DNA here is from genome assembly GCA_963844525.1 of uncultured Acidobacteriaceae bacterium. Lineage (GTDB taxonomy): Bacteria > Acidobacteriota > Terriglobia > Terriglobales > Acidobacteriaceae > Sulfotelmatobacter. Next base: position 310,161 of record CAWJOM010000006.1, read on the forward strand.
GTTCTCTTGCGGGGTCGCGTGAACAGAGCCTGCCTGTAGGCCACGCAGAGTCTCGACGAGTAGATCGGCGCCAATCGCGGCCAGGCGTGGAGAGAGAGTTTCGGTCGTGTCGTCAGGGGCAATCGTCAGTTCTTCTTGTTGGAGAAGGTCGCCCGTGTCGAGGCCGGCGTCGATGCGCATGGTCGTGACGCCTGTGACCGTTTCGCCGTTTGCGATTGCCCACTGAATGGGCGCTGCGCCGCGATATTTCGGAAGCAGGGATGCGTGGAGGTTGATGTTGCCGAGTGGAGGAAGATCGAGCATCCACTGCGGGATTATGCGGCCGTAGCCGACAACGATGATCGCGTCGGGCTTGATGGCAGTGAGTTGGGCGCGGAATTCGTCGTTGGTCTTGATGCGTTCGGGCTGCGTTATAGGAAGGCTCAACTTGAGCGCGGATTGTTTGATTGGCGATTGGACGAGTTCGAGGCCGCGTCCTTTGGGACGGTCGGGTTGAGTGACGACGAGGTGGATGCGGCATCCGGCGTCGACCAACTTTTCGAGTGCGGGGACGGCGAAGCGCGGCGTGCCGCAGAAAACAAGATCCAGGGGCATTTTGTAATTGGGTAATTGGGTAATTGGGTAATTGAGCAATTTTCGAAGGGTGATCTCGTTTCAAGTTACACAATTACCAAATTACTCAATTACACAATTTCTACCATTCTCCCGCTTTCATCATCTTGCGGATTTTGCGCTTCATCAGGTCGCGCTTGAGGGCGCTGATGTGGCTGATGTAGAGCTTACCGTTCAAGTGATCGGTCTCGTGGAGGAAGGCGCGAGCCAGCAATTCTTCCCCAGTTTTCTCGTAGACCTTGCCATGCACGTCCTGGGCGCGGATGGTGACTTTGTTGGGACGAGCGACGTTCTCGCGAAAGTCGGGGATGCTGAGGCATCCTTCGCTCTGGGTGTGGCGGCCTTCCGTATGAATGATTTCGGGATTGATAAGAACGAGTTTGGCGTTGGGATCTTCCTTGAAGGTGACGTCGATGACGGCGATGCGGCGTCCGATGCCGATTTGCGGCGCGGCGAGGCCGACGCCATGGGCGGCGTACATGGATTCGAACATATCTTCCGCGAGCTTCTGGAGCTCTTCGTCGAAGACGGTTACGGTTTCGGAAGGTTTTTCGAGAACCGGATTGCCGAATTTTACGATGGGGTAAATCATCAGTAATTCTTCAGTTGCTCGCAGTAGCCCTGGAAATTCCTCAGGGTTTCGATCATCGAATCGCCGCCGAACTTTTCCAATGCGCTTCGCGCTAGAGTCAACGCTACCATGGCCTCTGCTGCGACGCCGGCGGCCGGCACAACGCACACATCCGAGCGCTCGTAGGCGGCCTTCACGGGTTCGCGTGTCGAAAAATCCACCGACTGCAACGGGCGGCGAAGCGTGGAGATCGGTTTCAGATAGCCGCGGACGCGAATTTCCTGTCCGTTGGAGACGCCGCCTTCAATGCCACCGGCGTTGTTGCGGGTGCGCGAGAAGGCGGTGTAGCCGGAACTGGCGGTGTAACCGATTTCGTCATGGACCGCGGAGCCGGCGGCGAATGCGGCCGCGACTCCCGCACCGATCTCGACGGCCTTGACTGCTTGCAGGGACATGACCGCGGCTGCGAGCAGGGCGTCGAGGCGCTCGTCCCATTGAACGTAGGTGCCAAGACCTGGCGGGACTTGATGAGCCACGACCTCGAAGACTCCGCCGAGAGAGTCGCCGGTCTTGAGAACCTTGTCGACCTCTTCTTTCATGCGCTGCTCGGCTTCGGGGTCAGCGCAATTCAGCAAAACATCTTCGCGAGCGTGGAGAGCGCGGATCTTTTCCCAGGGAACTTGATCGGGAAGCGTGACGGCTCCGGTGGTGACGACGTGACTGAGAACTTCGATGCCGAGTTCGCGCAAGAAAAGTTTGGCAATTGCGCCCAGGGCGACGCGAGCGGCTGATTCGCGGGCGGAAGCGCGTTCAAGCACGTAACGGGCTTCGGGGAAGTTGTATTTCAATGCTCCGGCGAGATCGGCGTGACCGGGGCGCGGAGACGCAACGCGTTTGTGTTTCGCGGGATCGCCTTCGGCGACGGGCAGGGATTCCTGCCAGTTTTTCCAGTCTCGATTCTCCAATTGGACGGAGATGGGCGAGCCAATGGTCATTCCCTGGCGCACGCCGGAAAGAATGTGGGCGGAGTCGCGCTCAATCTTCATGCGGCCGCCGCGGCCGTAGCCTTGTTGACGGCGCCAAAGTTCCCGGTCGAGGAAGGCCTGGTCAATTTTCAATCCGGCGGGCATGCCGGAAAGGAAGGCAACCAGAGCTTCGCCGTGGGACTCCCCGGCAGTGAGGTAACGCAGCATAAACGGTCGATTGTACCTGATTGCGGGGAGGGATCGGGGCTCCAGAACGGCAAAACGGAGTGGCGTATCTTAAAGAAAAGGCACGAAAGCCTTGATTTTCGCGAGGCAAATGACGATTCCACCGGGTACAATGAACCAACGCCGTTCCGTCTGGTTCGGGCCGAATCCGCGCCGCGTCGCAAATTTCTCTGGCCATTAAGAAGGAGTTGCCCCTGTGTGTCCCCCCGCACAGTTACAACGCGAAGAATTTTCAGGCGATCGGGAGATCGGTTGCCTGCTGGTGCATGATCACGTCCTGTTGCGGCAGGGCTTGCGTCGTTTGCTCGAAGATGAGCCCGATATGGAAGTTGTGGCGGAGGCCGGGAATGCCGCCGAGGCCCTGCGGAAAACGTTCGAGTATCGTCCCGCGATCGTAATCACGGATGCTCACATCTTTGAGTCGTCAGCCGATCAAACGGAACGGCTGATTCTGCGGGAATCTCCATCCAGCAAGGTACTCTTTCTCACCACTCAGGAAGGCGATGACTCGCGGGGCGAAGAGCGAGCGGATGCGACCAGTTGCCTGGTGCGGCAAACGTCCGCCGAAGAGTTGGTGGAGATGGTGCGGAGAACGCACCGCGCTCAAAGAGCTGGGGCGCCGGAGGTAATAGAAAAGCGGCGCGAAGAATGGCGGTCGGAAGAATGGCTGCCGCGAAAGCGCGTGTTGACTACTCGCGAACGCGAAGTTCTAAAATTGCTGGCCGAGGGCAGGACGGTGCGCTCCGCGGCCGACGTTCTTGGACTCAGCATGAAGACCGTCGACGCCCACAAGTTCAACCTGATGCGGAAACTTGGCATTCACAACAAGGCGGAGCTGGTGATGTGGGCCATTCAGAAAAAAGTTGTAAAGGTGCCGGCGAATTTCTGAATCGTCGCCGCCTCTCAGTTCCTCCTTATAGAGTAGCGCTTTCTTTCCTCCGGGACTTACTTTCGTCCTCAGTCATGAGTTGCGGCGTCGGCGAGTTCCGCCAGACTTGAGACCGTGAGGTCGGGCTTGGCCTGTGCGGCTTTCACCGCGCCGACCCCCGGGCGGGCCGATGGACGGTTTACCCACACCGTCGCGAGACCGAGCGCCTGCGCGGGAATCACGTCGTGGTAGATGCTTTGCCCTACATGCAGCACGCGATGGGCGGGAGCATGAACGCGGCTCAGAGCCAGCTCGAAAAGTTTCAGCGACGGCTTGTAGGCCTGGGCTTGCTGCGCGGTGATGACTTCATCAAAATCAACTTCCAGATGGGGGCGCGTCAGGGCAAAGAGATCGTCGTCCACATTGGAAAGAATTGCCAGGCGAAACCGGGACTTCAGCTGGCGCAGGGCGGCGACCGTGTCGGGCCAGGGGTTCCAGGTGGAAAGAGAGTCCGGCAACGAGCGCACTTCCTGGAGTGTGGGAGTGAACTGCAGTTCCGCGCCGAACTGACGCACCACGGATTCGAGGACCTGTCGATAAGGCTGAAATGCGCCTTGCTCGGAGCGTTGCTCGAAATCTCCATAGAGTTTGAGGAGCGTGGCGTCATCGATTTCATTCTGGTGCGCGGAGAGAATGCGACGAAGCGCCGAGAGAATTCCCGCCTCCCAATTAATCAGGGTTCCGTAGCAATCAAACGTCAGGATTTCGAAGCGGGTGAAATCGAGCATGGGCATGATCCGTTAAATTCGGGGAGCATCGAATCAAACTCCCCACCCTTCGACAAGCTCAGGGCAGGCTTTCTCACGCAGAGAACACGCGAGAACATAGGGCACCGCCGCGAGTGCGGTTGACTACTCTATCGCCGCGGGTCGAGACCGGGCAAGGTGGGAGTAGGCTCCGGGGATTCGTCGAGCTCGGCTTCAAGGGCTGCCATGGGATCTTCCGGCGGCGCAGGTTTTTTGGGCGCGAGAAATTTTTCGGTGTTCAGCAGCGGACGGCCGAGAGAAGAGTTATAGCTGGTCCAGGCACTCTCGAGCCCGCTTTCGCGCTCGAACTGGGCGCGCATGGCCTCCATCTTTGAGTCGAGATCGTCGAGATAGTGGAGCATCAGAGCTTCGGGAAACATCGGCAGCTTCGGCGATCCGAAATCGTACTGGCCATGATGGCTGATGATGAGGTGCTCGATCATCGTCTTGAGCTCGTCGGGGAAACCCGGTTGGAGCGCAAGCTTGGCCTGCAACATTTCCAGCTCGATGATCATGTGGCCAAGAAGTTGGCCCTTGGTTGTATACGTGAACGAACGGTTGTAGGTAAGCTCGTGAATTTTACCGATGTCGTGCAGAAACGCGCCGGTAAGCAGAAGATCGCGATTGATGCGCGGATAGTTCTGGCACATCAGATCGCAAGAACGGCATAGCGAGACGACGTGATCGAGCAGGCCACCGATGTAGGCGTGATGCAAAGTCTTCGCCGCTGGCGCATTGCGGTAGGCGGCAGCGATCTCAGGATCAGCCATGAAGGCCTGCAGGAGCGCTTTGAGTTGCGGATTCTGGAACGAAGCCACAAAGTTCGTCAGCGTGCGCCAGAGTTCGTCGACGTCCTTGGTGGTCTTGGGAAGGTAGTCGGCAAAGTCGATTTCCGACTCGCCCAGCTTGCGCAGCTTGTGGACGGTGAGCTGGAAACGGTTCTTGTATTTGTTGATGAGGCCCTTGATTTTGAGGAAGTCGTCCTGCTCGAAGGCCTCGAGGACTTCTTCGACGTTGTCCCACATCTTGGCTTCGAGCTGGCCGCTACGATCGCCGAGAGTGAGCGCCAGATAGGGTTCGCCGGTCTTCTTGGGCTTGATCTGCTTGCCGACGACCACGAAACTCGAGGTGATGACCTTGTTTTCGTGGCGCGCGCAATCGCCGATGTAGAACTCTTTCATCGTTGTCCGAATATGACTGTCTGAGTATAAAGCACGCGCCGCCCGCAGAACTCAGAGGATGCCGAGCTTCTTATGTTTCTTCTTGCCAAGTTTCTTGGCGTCGGCTTCCTTGGCGGCGGCGGTTTCGACCGGCTGAGTCTGGTTCGGACTCATCCCGGTGTCAATGTAGCCATCCGCGTACTTGATGTAGGCCTCTTCGCGCAGCTTGGTAAGGTAGGCGCGCAGAGCGGGCTGCAGCTTCTCGTAGTAGAGAGCATCCTGAATTCTGGGAAGTACGTCCTTCAAAGGAGGAATGCCAGCGGGCTCGTGCTCCACGACCTTCAGGATCACGTAGCCTTGTTTCGTCTGGATGACGTCGGTGACTTCGCCGGATTTCAAAGCGAAGGTTTTATCTTCGATTGCTTTGGCAAGCTTGCCGCGCTCGAAAGAGCCGAGGCTGCCGCCATCGGCGGCCGAGGGGCCATCCGAATACTTCTTGGCGATGTCTTCAAACGCGGCACCGTCATGAATCTGCTTGAGAAGGTCATTCGCCTTCGCCTCGGCGGCGCTGAGAGCTGCGGCTTCGGCGGCCTGCTTAGCCGCTTCATCGGTGACGGGGGCGGTCGGAGTCGTGGCCGCAGGCGCAGCCGCATCAGTGGCCGGCGGCGCCGTTGCGGGCGCGGCGCCATCGGTGGCTGGCGGTGCGGCCGCGGCGGAGTTTGTAGCCGGGGGTGCGGTTGCGGGAACTGTTGCGGGCGCCGCGCCCGGCGCGAGGACTTTGGGAGCAACGAGAATCTCGCTCAGCCGTATGAACTCCTCGTGCTGCATCTCGCTCTTATGCGCATCGTAGAACGCCTGGATTTCCTCTTTGCTGACCGCGAGGTGGCTGCTGACTTCTTCGCCAATCACCTTCTGCGTGATGATCTGGTTCTTCTTGCCTTGCTTGAAATCTTCCCAGGAGATGCCCTGCTTGACCGCTTCCTTCTCGAGGTCTTCCATCGATTCGAGCTTCATGTCCTTGCGCATCTTGTCGAGATCTTTGATGAGCTCGGTATCGCCGGTAATGCCAAGATCCTTGCCTTTATCCAGCAGAAGCTGCTGGTCAACCAAATCGCGCAGGACGTCCTTTTCGCGGTCAGCGTACAACTTGTCAGGATCCTTTGAATTCTGCTGCTTGACCTCGTCGCGGAGCTGATCCTTACTTCGGTCATACTCGGAACGCGTGATGATCTGGTTGTTGACGCGGGTGATAATCTCCTCGACGGTTTGTCCCGAGGCCGGTACGGACGGCGCGGTCGGCGCGGGGGCTGCAGCTGCAACCGCAACCTTTGGCGCCGGCGGTTGCGCGGCGGTTTGTCCCAAGACCAGGCAAGGCAGACAGGCTGAAGCGATAAGAACCAGGCAAATTTTCTTCATAGGATGTATTGGGCCGCCACGCTTCCTGGGCTTGCGGGCAAAAGGTGGGTTCAGGCCGATAGGTTATTTTACTCCTTCGGAACCAAGCCCGCATGCCGCGCGCCCTTCTTTGGACGCCTTCAGGCCGTTGGACGCCTGAAAGACCAGAAAAGTTGGCCGGAGCTCAAGCCGGCTGCACTCGCGGCCTGCACGAGTGGCCGGGACTAAGTTGCGCGGACCAAGGCCAGGGCCGTCCGGTCATCGCACATCGGCGATCCGGCCGTGAAATCACCCACCGCCTTTAAGACCGAGGCACAGAGGGCCTCAGAGCTGCTGGGTGGAGCGGCCCGGAAAACCTCTTTGACGCCGGCCAGCCCGAATTCCTCACCCCGCCGTTCATGGTGCCCCTCGCACTCCACCACGCCGCGTGAAACCAGCAGCAAAGTAGATCCTTTCTCCACGCCTACCGTCGGCGCGTCAGACGTGGCGTGGGAAAACAGTCCCAAGGGCAGGCCTCCCGAACTGAGTTCGGCGATCCCATTGCTGTCACGCAGCAGGCCGGGCGTGTGCCCCGCATTGGTGTAACACAGCGTCCCGAACTTTTCGTGATAGCAAGCAATGAACGCCGGGCAAGAGCGAACGCCGCTGGAATTTTCAATGATGGTGCGGTTAATGCGAAGGCTCAGCTCCGTCATGGCGTTGGATTCGTTGATATCCGGACGCGAGAAGAGTTCAGCCCCAAAGTTGCGGAAGACTTGTTGGGCAGCGATGAGGATGCTCCGGTTACTTTCCCGAAGTCCCGCGATGTCGAGCAGGCCAAACAGAACCCGCTCCGGGCTCACGCGAAGCGAATCGTAGAAATCTCCGGCTACGCGTTTGCCGACAAACACAGCAGCAATGTCAGCCCCGTCAATCTTCGGAAAGACCGTCGGGACGGGCTCTACCGACGGTTCGGGATCAGGCACGCGGGAATGAAAAAGTGAACGCAAGGAGAGCAAACCCCACTGGGGAAGCTAGCACAGGAACGCGGAGCGGGCAAACTGTGGGGTTCCTCGGCAGTGGCGCAGGTTCGCTGTGGAGACTCGATCAGAAGTGTCATCCTGAGTCCGGCGATAGCCGGGCGAGGGACCGTTCATAAGTGGAAGGCCATGACATGGGGCGCGAGGAAACGCCCGCTCTGCATGCCGTGTGCTAGCCCCAGCCAACTGCCGTGGAACGATTCGCGGCGTACGGTCCCTCGGCCAGCTAGGCGCTCGCCTCAGGATGACATCCTGCAGAGATTACAGAAGATTAAAACTGCACGACCACCGGCTACTCTCCGTACTTATCGGCAAGGTACCGGGCCAGGTCGGACTCAAACTGGCCGTAGTCCGAGTGGATCGTCGCTCGCAGGGCGGCTTCGGTGGAATTGCCCTGGCTGAGGCGCTCCAGCATGCGCTGGATATCGCTCATGCCATAGGAATCGTTGATATAGGACACCGCGGCCAGCGATTCCGCATACGCCACATTCGCTTCGGCGCCGGAAAAGCGCTGGAAACTTCCCTCGAGCGCATTGAGCGGGATATTGCGCTGCGCTTTGAAAAGCAGAGCGAGTTGGTGGCCATTGCCGCCGAGGGTCCTCGGCTCTACGAACTGCGCGATGCCTTCGTGCAGCCACGGCGGACAGCGCCCGCCTGACAGCTGCGTAATAAACGAGTGCGCTAGTTCATGCTTCAGGACGTGCGCCAGTTCCGACGTCATAGAACTCAGGCCGCTGATGGGGATCCGCAGCTTGCCGTCGTTGATTGCCCCCGACCAGGTGGGCGCATGCGTGACGTCAAAGAACGCTTGCTCGGTGTACAGGGTTACGACGATATTATCGCGGGGCGGGGTCCCGAGATCGCGAACCAGGTCGTCATAATCGGATTCGAGCGCAGCCAGGATTTGCCCGCGAAGGCCTTCGGAAGTTTGCCTGCCTTCATAGTGCAGAACAAAGTGACTACTCTCGCCCTGGGCGAAATCGGATTCCACGTTCTGTTCGCGTTGCGCCTTGGCCAGAAACTGCTCGACCTTCGAATCGGGACGCAGCTCGAGGGAGCGCTTCCACGAGACAACGGCTTCCTTGGTGTGGTCTGAGGCGAACTGCGCGTAACCGAGAATGGTGTAGGCATCGGGCGAACTCGGGGCAGACCGGGTCGCGCGCTCAGCGTACGGCAGCGCCATGGCTGCGTTTCCGGTACGGACCAGTAACGCGGCGTAATAAATCAGGATGGTGGAATTGTCCGGCTGGAAGCGGAGAGCGCTTTCAAAATACTGCCGCGACTGCGCGATGTTGCCGTGTTCGAATTCGAACTTGCCGGCAATAAAATCGGCGGTCGCGCTCAATTCGGCGTTGCCCTTACCTTCCAGGCTGGTGAGTACGTCCGCATTGACCTTGCCTTCCTTGATGATCCGAGCGACGAGATCGCCCTCGTTCGCAAGGCTGTCGGCGGGCGCAAAGGCCGGCAGATCGCCGACTTTAGCCCCTCCCGAGGAATGAGCGGGCATGCCCCCGGCATCAATGTGATCGACGGAAGACTTTAAGATGGCGTAAGAGTCGTCGCCGATATCGTACTCGTAGTGATTTCCGTTTTCGCGGACCTGGTCGGCTACGATGTTGCGGCCATTCTTCAGGTGGATCGTGTCAGCCCGTGCGCCTGCGAGGGCCGACGCCACCACTATAAAGAGGATAATGACACGAAGGCGCATTCAGGCGCATTCTAGCAACAGGGGACGGCTCAACCCACGTGACGAAGGTACTACTGAACAGGCGAGGCTTGCGGGTTGCCGCGGCGATCGGGTTGGCGCTTTGCGCGCTGCCTGCGGCATGCACATCTGGAAGTGAGAATCCGCCAGAGAAGCCGGCCGAAGCGCTTTACCTGCAGCTCGGGGATGTCCCGCTTGATCCGACGCGCGTGTATCAAGTACGAGGCGCGTCGCTGGATCGATCGTCCATCCACATTACGTTGGAGGACGGAACGATCGGGTTCACGCAGGATGTGATGGGCCGCATCACCGGAGCGTTTTTTGAGGGCGACGGCGAGGTGCTGCTGACGCCTCTGAATTCCGTGGAACGCCGGTCCATGGGCCTCTACACCGGGATGGCGATTCTCGAAGAACATTTTGCCACTGCCTATTTTCGTTTCAACGACGACGCTGCCAATGAGTTGCGCCCCGACCTGCGCGCCACCGAGAACCGTCAGGAATTCGTCGACCGGTGGGGAGCGACGGCGCGAAATCTCGCCAGCGCCGACGCGACCCGGTTATTGATGACCTTTAGCCGCATGCTTCCAGTGAAGAACAAGATGGTCCCCACCGAGCTGACGGAAACGGATCCGCAGGCGAACGCGAGGGATCGCTTCCTGCATGCGCGATTGCAGGGAACGAAGCTGGGTGTGTTTGATGTTGCTTTCGATTCCACGGCGGCCGAGCAGGTTCAGGCCGGCCAAGCTAGAACGGCTGAGAATGGGGATCTGTATTACGACGTCTGGACATCGTTTTCTCCATCCGATCTGGATGGTGGCGCGCTGAAGGCCGATCTGAGTATCCATCCAAGGGCCGACGCGAGATCTGCGCCCGACGCCGCTAAGGATCCGGAAGGGCGGCTGGCCGTTCGCCGGTACACCGTCACGACCGAGGTGCAGCCGCCCAAGCGCATTCACGCGAAAGCTCGCGTGCAATTTGAAGCGAAAACCGCGGGGTCTCGCACGCTGTTGTTCGAGCTCTCGCGATTCCTGCAAGTCGAGAGCGTCAAGCTCAGTGGCCAGCCGGTGGAGTTCATTCACAATCCGGCGGTGGAAGGCACGCAGCTCTCGCGGCGGGGCAATGATCTCGTCGCCGTCGTACTTCCGGAGCCCACCTGGGTCGGACAAAAAATCGATCTCGAATTCATCTATGGCGGCGAAGTCCTGGCCGAGGCTGGTAACGGATTGTTGTATGTGGGCGCGCGGGGCACGTGGTATCCCAATCGCGGGCTATCGATGGCGGACTTCGATCTGCAATTTGAATATCCGGAAGGCTGGACGCTGGTGGCCACCGGAAAGCCCGAGCCGGTTTCCTCCGCAGGAACAGCCGCCAGGGCCCGGGGCCTGCAGACCGTACGTTTTGTATCGGAGCGTCCCATTCCCTTGGCCGGATTTAATTTGGGCAAATACAAGGAAGTTACGGCGCGTGCTGGAGACGTGACCGTGGAAGCTTACGCCACGCGAGGCGTCGAGCGGGATTTTCCCACTGGCAAAATAGAAGTGATCGATCCCAATCCATCCGATCCTACTTCCCGAGGACGGGAGATCCTCCTGCCGAATCGCCCTTCACCCGTGCAGAACGAAGTCATGGTGGCCGAGTCTGCCGCGGCGGCTATTCAGTACTACGCCGAACGTTTTGGTCCTTATCCTTATAGTCATCTCGCTCTTACGCAGATGCCGGGCCGGGACAGCCAAGGTTGGCCTGGCCTGGTCTTCCTTTCTTCGTACGCATTTCTCACCCAGCAGGACCGTGAACAACTGCATTACGAACCCTTCCGCATCCTGCTGCAGGAATCGATTCCCGCCCACGAAACGGCCCATCAATGGTGGGGAGATCTCGTCAGCTGGAAGACCTACCGCGACCAGTGGTTCTCGGAAGGGCTGGCAAATTATTGTGCGCTGATGATGCTTCAGGAAAGGGATCCCGCCGGCTTTCGCCAGGTGATGGAAAGGTACCGGCAGGATTTGATTACTAAGAACAAAGACGGATTGTCTCCCATGGAGGCCGGCCCCGTAACTCTGGGAACTCGGCTGCTTTCGTCGCGTTTTCCGGAAGGATATGAAGCGATTCTCTATGGCCGAGGGACATGGCTGTTTCACATGCTGCGCACCATGATGAAAGATGCGGCCATACAAGACGCTGCGCACAAGCCGCCGGGAACGGGCGCGGACGAACCGTTTGTACGGGCGCTGCGAAAAGTCCGCGAACGGTATGAGGGCAAACCGCTCAGCACCAAGGAATTGATGGACGTTTTTGCGGAAGAGCTACCGCCCGCGCTGCGTTACGAAGGCAAGAGTTCGCTCGACTGGTTCCTCGACGGCTGGATCAACGGCACGTCTCTTCCGCAGCTGGAGCTCAAGGCAGTGAAGTTCACTCCGAAGGGCGCGGGCTCGGTCGTGAGTGGAACCATTCTTCAGAAAGACGCGCCGCAAGATCTGGTCACGTCCGTTCCCGTGTACGCGATCATGCCCGGCAAGCAGTTGGTGCTGTTGGGACGCGTCTTCGCCGACGGCGAGGAGTCGTCGTTCCATTTGCCCGCTCCGCCCGGAGCGCACAAGATCGTGCTCGATCCCAACGAGACGATTCTGACCAGCCCGAAATAGCTGCACGTCGAGTGGCAATCGCGGCCGAGTCGCGGTGCCGAATCGGTTCGCTGTTCCCGCGCGATTCCCGAAATGGACACAAACAAGCCTCGCGCACAATTTCTTGAAGGTCCCCTCGCACTTAAGTGCCGCATTTCCATCCGCAGTTCCCACACTCGGCCTGCAGACGGTTGTGGCATCTGAGCTGCTTAAGCAAAGATGCGAATCGTCGCCGGATCGGAATCCGGCTAGATCGACGAGACCTGATCGCCAAGAAAAGATTGTCGAGGGAAAGAGAAATGTGGGCACACACAACAGAACCGATGGAAGAAAGAATCGGGTGGCAGGGTAGTGTCGCTCTGCAAACGCCGGATGGCGCAGAAGCCATCCTGTTGGTGGAAGACGAAGCCTTTGTGCGAGAAGTTACCGGTGAAGTTCTCCGCTCTGCGGGCTATCGAGTGCTGGCGGCAAAGAATGCGGCAGAGGCGGTCCGTCTCTATTCTGCGCACCAAGACGCGAATCGCGGCGAGGTCGAGCTCCTGTTGACTGACGTTGTGCTGCCCGGCGAGTCGGGACGCGCGCTGTCACGCAGACTTCAGCGTGAGAATCCGGGGCTCAAAATCTTGCTGGTCAGCGGGTACGCGGAGCAATTGGCGCTATCGGAGGCGCAGCGGGAAGAATTCCTGGCGAAACCATTTTCGACAGAAGTCTTGCTGCGAAGGGTGCGGCAGTTGCTGCATCGCGCGGAAGTACCGCTCGGAACGGAAGCTGGAACCCCAGTCCTCGCTATGCACGCTTGCGGTAACGGGTAGCCTGCAGGATCTGTTCCGGAATCTGGCAAAGTGGAACGACGCGCCTGAGAATCCCCAATTCAGCGCACGCGTGTGGCATACCGTAGACCGTACAGGTCGCTTCGTCCTGGCCAATCGTGAGACCGCCCTGCCGGTAAATGGCCCGCATCCCGGCAGCGCCGTCGCAACCCATTCCCGTCATGATCACACCCAGCGCAAGGTTCTTGAATGTTCCCGCCGCCGAGTTCATCAGCACATCGACAGACGGAATGTGCAACGAATCCCCCGGATGCGTGTCGAGGAAGATGATTGCGCGCGAATCGGAAACCCGTTCCACCCGCGTGTGTACTCCTGCTGGAGCGATGTAAACCACGCCCGGCTCAATGCATTCGCCGTGAGCCGCTTCGCGTACGGTGACGGAACACAATGAATTCAACCTCTGCGCGAATGGCCCGGTAAAGCCGGCCGGCATGTGCTGGACGATCAGAATGGGGACCGAAAGATCCCTGGGAAACAGCGGCAGAATCTCCTGCAACGCCTTCGGGCCGCCGGTTGAGGTTCCCAGGGCGACTATCTCGGGTGCAAAAGCCAGGACCGGCTCGCGTGGCTCCGGCGGGCAATATCCCGCTGGTTTCTTGACGGCCATCGCTTCGGGGCGCGACTTGCGCGATTGCGCCGCCGCGCGAATCTTCGTCACGAGATCCTGCCTTATGTGTTGGACTTCGAGCGAACCCGGTGAAAGGCGTTTGGGAACGTAGTCGAACGCTCCGGCGGCGAGCGCGGTAAAAGTATTCTCCGCATTCTCCTCGGTCACGGCACTCACCATGATCACGGGCCGCGGAAACTGCTTCATAATGCAATGCAGCGTTTGCACTCCATCGATCCCGGGCATTTCCAGGTCCAGAGTGACGACGTCGGGATCGACAGCCGCGATCTTATCGAGCGCCTCCCATCCGCTGCAGGCTGTAGCCGCAACCTCAAGGCCAGATTCCGACGCGATCATGCGGGAAAGCGCGTTGCGCATGAACGCGCTGTCGTCGACCACCAGCACACGGATCGGCGATATGGCTGTGCCCCGCGTCATGTCCGATAAATTGTGCGCACCAGCGCGTGTACTTCATCCATATAGGAATCCATCTCAAAGGTGAGGCGCGCCCAGTCAAAATCTTTCAGGCCTGGGAATTGCTGCGACAGCACGGAGAATCCAGGCTGGTCGAGCAGGTTGACCTGGCGGTTCTCGATGTAGCCGTGGTTGAGTCCGCTCATGCGGCAGAGCAAGTCGCTGAGTTCAACCAGCGCGACGAGTCCGGCATGGTCGTGCGCCGCCGGAAGGTTATGGTGCAGCGACACCACCTCGCGCAGGTCTGGCGGCAGTTCCCACTTTTCGGCCAGCAGGCGGCCGCTGTCACAGTGCGTGAATCCCAGAACGGATTGTTCGGCCTCGTGTAGCGGAATTCCCTCGGACCGCGCGAACTTGAAGGCTTCGCCGAATTCTTTGGGCAAGACCCAGAGATTCACGATGATTCCCAGATCGTGAAGCAGTCCGGCGAGGTAGGCCTTGCCGGGATCGGGATAGGAAATCTGGCGGGCAAAATGGCGGCAGACCAGCGCGCATCCCAGGGAATGCTCCCAGAAAACGACGGGATCGATACCGCCGCTTCTCTTTGGGCATCATGTTCAGCACGCCGCAGGACATGGCAATATCGCTGACCCGCTGAAATCCGAGACCGACGATCGCCCCGCGCAGGGAATCAATCTTCTGCCAGCGGCCGAAGAACGGACGAGTTGGCCATCTGCAGACACTGCGCCGCCAGAGATTTGTCCTGCGCGATCATGTCCGTGACTTTCTGCACGTCGAGTCTGCTCGATCGGCTGCTCCAGATAGCGAAGCAATGGCGCCAGAACCGCCGGAATGGTCGGAATATGCTGGAGCCCTTCGATGCGATCGAGTAAGGTCGCTTTGGTGGCTGCCGTATTCACTGTTCCTACTTTCCCGCCGGTGGCGTTCGCCCTTGATGTACGCCGTCGCTCCCGGCAAGTGCACCAGCCGAAAGTCGTCCGAAACCCCGTAGAGCGATTCGGAGTGTCCCAGGAACAAATATCCGTGAGGCAGAAGATTGTTGTAGAAGTGCTGGATCACCCGCCGCTTCGATGCCAGATCGAAATAGATGAGCACGTTACAGCAAAACACCACGTCGAGGCCTTTCATGAAAGTCATGCGGCCGTCGTCCGAAAGATTCAAACGGCTGAAGTTAATCGAATTGCGTGCCGCTGGCTGCACCTGCAGCTGCTCTCCGGCTGGAGTGAAATATTTCTGACGATAATAAGGTGTCAGATTGCGCGTGCTGTAGCTGCCGTAGATCGCATTTCGGGCATGGGCCAGCGAACGCTCATTGAGGTCGGTGGCCAGGATCTCGATGCTCCAGTCTTTCAGCCGCGACTGACCCTCTTCCAGCAGCAGCATGTTGAGCGTATAGGGTTCTTCGCCCGTGGAGCAGCCCGCGCTCCATATCCGCATCGTGCGAAGGGGAAGGTTCGCTTTCGCTTCGATGATTTTCGGGAATGACGATCTGCCGCAGGGCATCCAGCTGGGGCTGATTGCGAAAGAAGCAGGTTTCGCCGATCGTGATTTCGTTGAGCAGCGCGATCAGTTCGGTCTGCCGCATCGGCTTGATCGTCAGGCACTCGAAATACTCGCGCAGCGTTGCCGTCTTCAACTCTTTCATACGGCGCCCGCAACGATCCTGCAGCAGACGCAGTTTGTTATCCGGGATGAAAGATGCCGGCAACCTGATACACGAGATCGCGAATGCGCACGAGGTCAGGATCGGGTGGGCCGTCCGGCACCGGGGCAGGTTGCACTGCTGCGGTCGTCATGCCGGGACCTTTCGGGTTAACCGGGTGCGGCAGGGTCGGTGCGCTTTGCTCAACATTGGGTGCTCGCAGTAAAACGAGTTTTCGTTCCGCTCGTGTACGCGTGACTAAGAGTTCATCGGCGAAGCGCTGAGCAACTTTAGGGGATCGCGGGAGATGGCTTGGCCGGGCTCGAGTTCGCGAGCGCATTGCTGCGGACAATCTGTCCGCTGAGAATTACAACGTCAACCCGGCGATTCTGCGCCCGGCCCTGAGCCGTGTCATTGCTGGCGATCGGGTGGTACTGGGCATATCCGGCGGCCGACAGCCGCTCGGGCGCGAACCGATAGCGCACGATCAGCAAGCCGGACGAGTTCGGTCGAGCGGGCGGTGGACAAGCTCCCAGTTGGAAGCCATTTGCGGCGTGTGAATCGGAACATTGTCGGTGTGGCCTTCGATCCGCAGGCGGCAGATGCGAACCGCGAGGATCGAGGCAATGCGATCAGAGCGCGGGACGGCCAGAGGGCTTCAAAGCGGCCGACCCGCTGTCGAAGAATCCAAACTCGCGCAGGCTGATCACCAGGCCTTCGGTCTCGCGATGCGAGAGCGACCGTGTGCTGCGCGATTTCCTGCTGCAACGCCTGCTGTAATTCGGCCTGCAGAGTTGTCAGATTGGCTCTCGTCTGAAGCGGCCGCCAGCTTATCTTCGGGAGGAGACGAGATGCGTCCTAGTTCGGCGTTGCGCTTCACATTCTCGATCGCTTGCACGGTGCTGAACGGCATGGGCTCGTGACGTCGAGCGGGAACTTGGTCGTGGAGTCGGGAAAAACTCCAAGCTCCTGGAAGGCAACCTGAATCGCCAGAGCCAGGCGGCCGACCTTGCGCTGGTCCACCTGAGCCGAGGCATACAGCACCACGAAGAACGCGAAGAACAGTGTGATGAAGTCGGCGTAGGAAACCAGCCAGCGCTCGTGATTGGCGTGGGCCCGGTCGCGTTTGCGGCGGCTCATCGTCCGCTTTCCTCAACTGCTTGCCGGACTCGCTGTGCTCGCACCAGGAAGCCGAGCAGTTTGGTCTCGAGCATGTGCGGATTCATGCCTTCGAGAATGGAAGCCACGCCTTCGAGCGTCATCTCGCGCGCGATCTGTTCTTCGCGAATGCGAAGCTTCATTTTTCCCGCCACCGGCAGATATAAAAGATTGGCGGAACCGACTCCATAGATGGTGGCGACGAAGGCGACGGCGATGCCTCGTCCCACTTCGTCGATTTTGTCGAGATGCTGCATCACCTGAATCAGTCCGAGAACGGCTCCGATGATGCCGATGGTCGGCGCGAATCCGCCCGCCGACTCGAATACCTGCGGAACCTGTTCTTCGTATTCGGCC
Organism: uncultured Acidobacteriaceae bacterium; assembly: GCA_963844525.1. Classification (GTDB taxonomy): domain Bacteria; phylum Acidobacteriota; class Terriglobia; order Terriglobales; family Acidobacteriaceae; genus Sulfotelmatobacter. Next base: position 327,158 of record CAWJOM010000006.1, read on the forward strand.
TGGTTGTCGAGTTCGAGTTCCATGATCTTGCGCAGTTCTTCCGGCTCGGTGCCGTCGACGGCAAGCATGAGAGATTTCTTGAGAAACGGATCGTCGATCTGGGCCAGGTCGGCGTCGAGAGACACGATGCCTTCCTTGCGCGCTTTCTGGGCGTATTGCACCAGCCGGCGAATCGTTTCCTGAGGATTTCCCTTGGGACTGACAAACACCGAACCGAAACGCCGCATGGCGTGCACGACGACGGTCAAAGGGAACTGCAGCATCACCGCTCCCAGCGTTCCCCCGAACACAATCATGGCGGCCGTCGGTTGCAGGATCTGGCGAAGGTTGCCGCCTTCGAGCAGCAAGCCCGCCAGAATTCCGCCGACCGCGAGCACAATGCCGCTGAGACTGGACTTATCCACGCTCACCTTTCTGGCTCATGGCTGCCGGCTCGGGAGACTCTGCGCCAGGAGTGCGATGCACGGACGATGGATCCCACGAGATCGAGAGGCCCCGCAGAACGGAGCGGCGGAAGTCAACGATCCGGGCGAGCACCTCGTCCGCTTTTTCGAGCACGACGATTTTTTCGCCGGTGATCAGCGTGACCAGCGTGTCGGGAGACTGTTCGATGAACTTGATCAGATCGGAATTCACCGTGAGCGGTTTGTTGTTCAGACGAGTGAGCTGAATCATGGGTCCTGCTTCTCCTCCCTGTCCAAGGTGCGTGGGATCGCTGCCTGAAAGGATCATCGGCGCCGCAAGGAGCGATGGTTTAGAGCAACGCGGCGCAACCACGTTACCTCGGGTTACGGGCGGCAGCGCCAGATGTGGAACGGTCACTAAAGCGGTCCGCGGAAGTTGCCGATGGACAGGAAAGAAATTCGGGGTTCCGCGAGCGGCAGAACAGCAAGAGAGCTTCGCAGAACTTCCTGAGAGAAAACTCAGGAGCAACCGAACCAAACTTCAAACGGAGAAGGAGCTTCACAAATGCCTATCGGAATCCTGAACAACATCGCATCACTGGCAGCAGAGAATCAGTTTATCGATCAACGAATAGCGCACTTGCAGAGCGTATTGCTGCAGCTGTCTTCTGGCTCAGCGCATCAACAGCGGTGCAGACGATGCCGCTGGACTGGCGATCGCCAATGGATTGCAAGCCAACATCAGCGCCCTGACCCAGTCTGCCAGCAACGCCAACAACGGCGTGGGCGAGCTGCAAGTCGCAGACGGATCGCTGTCCCAGGTGACCAGCCTGCTGAACCGCGCCGTTACCCTGGCCACGGAATCCTCGACGGGTACCGTGTCAGATTCCCAACGCACAGCCATCCAAGCCGAGTTCTCGCAGATCACGCAGGAAATCGACCAGATCGGCCAGAATACGACCTACAACGGAGCCGTAGTCTTCGGCGGAGGCCAGCAAAATAACGATCAGCTGACCACGGCCGTAACCACAGCAGCCGGCACCGCGACCGCAATCAGCGGCAATCTCACCGTGAACTACTGGGATAGCACACTCGCGACGCCAGGCTACACGACGGCGACGTACACCGGCGACACCACCGTTGGCGAGCTGATCAACGACGTCAACACCTCGGGAAAAGGTCTCATTGCGACCCTGGATAACACCGGCAACCTGGTGGTCACCGACACGCAGAGCCGAGGCAGCGCAACCAACCCGCTCACCGATGGCGGCGCCACTACCCTGAAGATCGGCACCGACGCGGCCGCGGAAACACTGACCAATACGAACACCAGCAGCACCACGGACATTTATCTGAGCGACTCGACCAAGGCTGGCAGCGAAAGTATCTCGGTGAGCCTTGGCCAGTTCGACAGTTCCCACATGAACGGCATCAGCCTGGCCAACGACAACCTGAGCACCGCAGGCACGGCCCAGCAGACTCTGACTGACCTCAACAACGCGATTGCCCAGGTAGCGGCGCTTCGCGGCAATCTTGGAGCCAGCGTCAACCGGCTGCAGAGCGCCAGCAACGTGGTCAGCAACCAGGTGCAGAACGTGACGTCTGCCGAGAACACGATCATGGCGGCCGACATTCCGACCACCGTGGCCAAGATGACCAGCGACTCGATTCTGGAACAGACCGGCATCTCCGCTCTGGCCCAGGCCAACCAGCAACAGCAGCTTGTTCTGAAACTGTTGCAATAGTTTGAGAAGCAGGAATGGAGGAGGCGTCTGACGCCTCCTCCGAAGCTTTCCGGAGGATCTCGCCATGAGTATCAATCCGGTACCAGCAGTCGGACCCGTAAGCGAAGCGCCGGCCGGCGAAGGCCAGCCGCGCGTTCACCAAGCCCAGCATGATCCGCATGTCGAGGCTGCGCGAATGATGAATCTGCCCGATGCGGGAATGCCACCAAAACAAGAAACTCCAGCCCCAAAGAGCGCTCCGGAAGCGGCTGAATTCCCGGAAGATGAAGTCCAGTTGCAACAGGATTCGGAGATCAAAGGCCAGGTCGTCATCCGATATCTCGATAAGGCGAACGGACAAGTCGTGCTGCAGGTACCGAGCGAGCAGGTATTGGCGGTGGACCGGGGAATCTACGACGAGTTCCGGAAACAGGCTGCTCCCCCAACCGAGGGAACCAAGCCGCGACCGTAGCCGGCGAAGGAGAAACCATATGGGAGTGAGTCTGAATCCAGCCACGTTGTTGAGTGGGCAGGGAATCGACGTTTCCAGCCTGGTAAATCAGCTGCTTGCGAAAAACAGCGGACAGCTGACGGAATGGCAGACCGAACAGTACACTCTGCAGTCGCAAGCCAGTGCGCTGAACACCATTAACAACGATTTAACGAATTTAGCAACGGCGATGACCGCTCTGTCTGATCCCTTGGGCGCGATCACAGCTCAGTCTGCGACATCCTCCGACAGCGGCGTTCTCACCGCGACCGCGCAGACCTCGGCGCTTCCCGGAAACCATTCCATTGTCGTCACGAATCTGGCGAGCGCGGGCACAGTGTACACCAACGAGTTCGCGGGAGGGGCCGGAGGATCGATTTTGCCCACGGGCGCCACGACCGGGGAAATTGATTTGCAGATTGGCGGCACGAGCGGGGCTACGCACGCCATCACCATCACGAAGGGCAGCAACGACACGCTCACCACGCTGGCTAAGTACATCAACGGCCAGAACCTGGGAGTCAACGCCAGTGTCGTGACCGACGCCAATGGATCCCGGCTCGCCCTCGTGAGCCAGAACACCGGTACTCCTGGCGCTCTCGCCATCACGAGCAACAACACCAGCCTCAGTTTTGCCGATCCGACCGGGCGGTGCGAACGCAGTGCTCACGATCGACGGCATTCCCTACCAGAGCGCGACCAATACGATCACAGGGGCGATTCCCGGAGTAACCCTGAATCTGGCCGGGCCGTCATCCGGCAATCCAGTGCAACTTACGGTCGGTCCCGATGCCACCCAAGCCACCAGCGCCGTCACCAATTTTGTTGCGGCCTACAACCAGGTCATCAACGACATCAACCAGCAATTCAGTGTGAATACCGCCACCAATTCTGAGGGTCCTCTCGGTTCCGACAGCTCGTTGCGCCAATTGCAATCCAGCCTGATGGCCGACGTGACCTATGCGATCCCCGGCAACGCCAGCGGATATACCAACCTGGCGGCGCTCGGCATCAGCATGAACGACGACGGCACGCTGACGGTCGACTCCAGCCAGTTGAGCAGCGCGGTGTCGAGCAGTCCCGCGGCGTTCGTGAATTTCTTTCAGAACGCAACCCAGACCGGGTTTGCGGACCGCTTTCACAAAGACTTGACGAACCTGACCAATCCCACACAAGGCGTGCTGAACCTGGACCTGACCCAGAATCAGGCGCAACAGCAGAACCTCACCACCAGTATCAATAATTTCGAGGCGCAGCTGACGGCCGAGCAGACGCAACTTACCACTGAATTCAACCAGGTGAACGCTTCCCTGCAGGCTTATCCGCTGCTGCTGCAGGAAGTCACGGAAACGCTGGGAACGGTCGGTTCGGGAGGCAGCAACAACACCAGCTCCTCTCCTATCCTCACTTCGGGACTCTAGATCCATGGACGCACGACTTTCTTATCGCGAAGCGGCGGTGCCGGGCTCGAGCCCGGTGCGGCTGGTGATTCAACTCTACGAGCAGGCCATCGAAGATCTGCGGCGCGCGCGGGCCGCCCTCGACAGCGGCAACATCGAAGCCCGCACTCGCCACCTCAATCACGCCATCCTGGTCCTCGGACATCTGCAGTCTTCTCTCGATATGGAGCAGGGTGTGGCCGTCGCCGAACATCTGGACCGCTTCTACGATGTCGTGCGCGCCGCCCTGGTCGAGGCCCAAGTCCGGCAATCGGCGCCGGCGATCGAGCGGCAGATCGCGCTCTTGATGCAGGTACACAAGTCGTGGTGTGAGGTGGAGCGCTCCAGTGCCGTGCCCGCCCCTGCGGCTCCGCCCGGGCAACCTCAACCTGAGGTGGAGCACCATTCTTCCATGGATTGGAGCGCCTGATGTCTCTCTCTGCCCTTCCAGCTCTGACGCAATCGTTGCATGAAGCCAATGCCCGGCTGCACTCCTCGCTCGATCGCCTCCTCCCGGATTCAGCATCCGCACCGGCGCCGCGGCCCGCTACTCCTCAACAGATGGAGGAACTTTTATCCGAGTTGATGAAGGCCGGCCAGTGGCTGCGGACCTTGCCCGCGGAAAAACCTCCCGCGCTCGAAGCGGAGCTGTGCGCATACCGGAAGAATGTCGAACAGTTGCGTGATCTCCTGCCCTCGATCCAGGGCGCATTGCTGCGCGAGCGCGCCCGCCTGGAACACGAGCGTGCCCGGGTAAGATCCGCTCGGGAATGGGTCGACCGTTCGCGCCAGACGCTCTGATCGACTCTGCGATGAGCGGTCTGCGGCGAAACTCTGCCCCTGCCAGTCAACAAAGCTACTTGATGTAATTGAACAGGTTGGTTTGCTGGGTCTGGGCCATCGCTTCAAGCGTGGCCTGCCGCGAGGTCTGAGCACTCTCCAGATTGCTGATCACCTTCGTCAGATCGGCGCCGCCGATGGTCTGTTGCTGTTGCGCCAGTTGCGTAGTCTCACTGTTCAGAAAGGTCTGCTGGGAATCGAGTTGATTCATGGCATTGCCGTAGAAAACGCGTTGCGCGTTGATGTGCTGGTACGCGCTGCTGATTTCGTTGACGGCGGAGTCGATGTTGGTGCCGGCCTGCAGGCTGGTAATGAGGTCCTGCACCGCCTGGAACACGTCGCTTCCCGGGCTCGAAAACAGTTGCGATCCCGGCAGATTCGTCTGCAGGGAAAAGTGGCTGCCGACCGTGATCGTATTCGAGGTGGAATTCCCCGTATAGTTCACGCCCGAGGGGCTGGTCGAGTCGAGGACATAGGGCGCGGTCTGCGTCGCCGTGCCGGCGAAAACGTAGCTGCCTTGATAAGAGAGGTTCGCCAAGCTGACCAGTTGCGATTGGATGCCTTGCACCTCGGCGGCGATCGACGCCCGGTCGGAATCGTTCAGCGTGCCGTTGGCTCCCTCGACGCCCAGGCTGATGGCGCGCTGCAGCGTTGTGATCACCGAATTCAAGGTTGAGTCGGCGTTCTGCATCTCCCCCTGTATGCTGTCGATGCTGCGCAAGAACTGATCCGCGGCGGCGGTTTGCCCGGCATTGCGCACCAGCATGGCGGCGGCCGCAGGATCGTCGGACGGCACGCTGACACTCTGCCCGGAAGAGATCTGCTGCAGATCGGTGTTGATCTGCTGCTGGGTCTGCTGAATCGCGGAAATCAGGTCAGGAAGCGGATTGGGATTGACGCGCATGAGGAATCCTCGGCAGTCTTCATTAAGCAGTCTTCATTAAGAAGTCTTCATGTTGATAACGGTCTGCATCATCTGGTTGATCGTGGTGATGACCTGCGCGGACGCGGAATACGCCTGCTGGTAGCGCATCATGTTCGCGGCCTCCTGGTCGAGCGAGACTCCGGACACCGACGAGCGCTGGTCGTTCAACTGCTGCAGCACCTGCGCTGACGCACTCTGTTCGGCATTGGCGTTCGCGGCGGCATTCCCTACATTAAACACCACACCGGAGTAGTAGTCGGTGGGACTCTGCCCTTGGATCAGGCCTTGCGTGCTGAGGGCGAACATCGCTTCGGCATTGCCATTGCTGCCTTGCGTGCCATCGGAACTGGCGGCGATCAGAGAAGGATCGGTGATGGCGACCGAGAAACTGGCCGCCGCTCCCGTTCCAGACGCGGGGGGAGCGTTAAACAAATTCGCGCCCGGATTGCCATTCAGGTCGTATCCGCCGCTTTGCACCTGATTGACGGAATTGGCGAGCCCGGCCGCAAGCAGATCGAGTTGCTTCTGGATGCCAGGAATTTCCTGATCCCTCGCCTGAAGCAATCCCCCGAGTTGCCCGGAGACCAGGGTCGAAGTGATGTCGTTGCCCTGCGCGAAAATGTGCTGCACACCGGTCGCATCCGGCTGGGTCGAGAGCTGGAAGCTTTGCTGCCCCGCCACCAGCGGTGTGCCGTTCGCGGTCGTCAGGCTGATGGTATTGTCGGTCGGAATCACCGAGATATCCACTAGCGCGGACAGCTGGTCGATCAACTGCGTCCGCTGGTCCAGAAACGTGCCCGCATCTTCTCCCACGTTCTGCAGGTTGCTGATCTGGCCATTCAGTTTCGCGATCTGCTGCGTGAGCTGGTTGATCTGCCCGACCGACTGCTCGACACTTCCATTGAGGCTGGTGCGCTGCTGCGCCAGGTTGCTGGCCGCTACATTGAACGACGTTGCCAGGTTGTCGGCCGCCGTAACCACACCCTGCCGGAGCGACAGATCCGCGGGGCTGGTGGAGAGCTGGTTGATGCTATTGAAGAAGTTCGAAATCGCGCCACCGATATCTCCGCTCCCGCTGGTGAAATTTACCTGCGTTTGCGATAACGCTGAAGCCAGCGCGCTCCACTGGCCCTGCGTCTGCGTTTCCTGCTGGATTCGGGATTCCAGGATCGGATCGCGCACGCTTTCGATCGACTGCAAGGTCACGCCGCGTCCCAGCGTCAACGGGTCCACGATGATCGGGGCGCTGGCCACGAAGATCGGAACTTCCCGCGAGTAGCCGGGAGTGTTGGCGTTGGCAACGTTGTTGGTCGTAGCCTCCAACGCCCCCTGCTCGGCCGTAAGCCCGCTCAATGCGGTCGCCAGGCTTGCATTCAGACTCGACACTGGTCGTACTCCTCTCCCTTGTTCACATCGCTCCTTCGCCCACAGCACCGCGGGCGGATAGAGACGGGGAGCAAGGCGTTCTCCATTGCGCGGCGGGCGAAGTGTAACCGGCTTCCGGCCCGGCCAGCAGGTTGGAAACCGTGGTCAGCCACCGGTTGGCCCGAGCCAGAATGGCCGCCTGGACCCGCCCGAGATGCAGAACTCGCATCTGCGCAGCGCGCAGATCGGTGGAGGTTGCAAATTCGTTTCCCGGCGGATTGCTTTCGGTGTCCGCCCGATTGTGCAGCCAACCGGCATCAAGCGCCCTCTGAAGGCGAAGCTGTTCGCAGGTCTCGCGCTGCAATGCCTCCAGATCGCCGGACAACAAAGCACTCTGGCTGGCCAGAAGACTTGTCTCCAACTGTTTCAGCTGTGACAAGCGGCCTTCTGCGATTTCGGCGGACGAGCTCTCCGAGGATGCCGGTGGCTGAGCGCGCGACTGTGTTTCCGCAGCGCCCAGGTGCATGTCGTTGAAAAGTTGTTGGCTCATTCGCTTATGCCAGATGATCAAGTTGGTGGGCCGGTTGCTCTCCGCCACCGGAGGATCGGCGATCGTTTTCCGCCGCCTCCTCTTCCTCTCGTCGTTCTCCGCGCCGTCGCGGACGCCGGCGCCCGTTGCCTTGCGCAGGCTGATTCTCCGGCTGCCCTTCCGGCCCGCGAACCGCAGATGCCGGGCTCAGAAGATCCGCCAACAGATCGCCGCTGTGCATGGTTCAAAAACCTCTCCGAGCGGCAGCGCGCCTATGCGGCGGGCCCGGCCATCCTGTGCTCCAGCATCGCCCCGGCAACCTTCTTCGGGTTCGGCTGGTAGTGCCCGCCCTCGACCGCCTGCCGCAGAGACTGCACGCGCTCTTCGCGGATCTCAGGAAGCTGCGACGCCTGCGCTACCAGGGCTTGCACTTGCGAGTGCGCCCCGGAAAGTTGCGTCTGATCTTCGACGTCGAGCGGGTTGCCGGCATACGCATTGCTCACGCCAGCGTTCGGTGCGGCGCTGCCCTTCGCCTCTGGTAATGGTGGCGGTCCGTAATTGAGATCGATTCTCATAGCTCGTGCCCTCTCCTTGAATTCCCTTGCAATTCAAGTATCGACCGCACGTTAAATTACTTTAATTCCGTCCCGCAATTCCTTGCCGATCTGAGTGCCTCTGTGCCTTCATCTCGTTCTATCGGCGGGGTTTGCGAAAACTTTAGGCTGAACTTCAAGCCCAGCTCCACCTTCCGATCACCGCTACCCCTTACCTTCGTGCGCCGGGAGGTGCCGCGCAATCATCGCCGCGATGCCAAAGCCACCACTCGCTGCCAGGCCTTGAGCCAGGGACTGCGTGCCCAGATAGTTGTAATCATCAGCCCCCGGTGTCGTGCTCTCGCCGGGGAGCGTGGCAAAGGTCTTTTCCATCGACTCCAGCAAGGACCCAATCAAGTTTGCCTCAAATTCACGCGCAGCCTTCGCGCCGCGGCCCGGCCGCTGGGCCGCTGTTGCGAGCGTGGGAGAGAGCGTAGACACCGAAGATGAAATCGGATTCATCAGATGACCTCCAGCTCCGCCTCCAGCGCCCCCGCCGACTTGATGGCCTGCAGGATCGAAACCACATCGCGAGCCGTCGCGCCAATCGCCTGCAGGCGCGATACGAGCTGCTCCACGCTGGCGCCTTCGCTGAGTTCCACGTTGCGCGCCGGAGCCTCCGTCGCTTTCAGCCTCGATTCGGCCACGACCTCGGTTTGTCCCGCACCCAGCGGATTCGGCTGCGAAACCGCATACGCTGTCATGACTTCGATCGAGAAGTTCCCGTGCAGAATGGACACCGCCCCCAAGTGCACGTCCTTGCCGAGCACCACCGTCCCCGTGCGCTCGTTGACCACGACCTTGGCGCGGCGCCGCACCTCGACCTCCAGATTCTCGATGTGGGCCAGAAGCGCCGGAACCGCCGCTGGTTCGCCAGGCGAAACATGGATGTCCACCCTTCGGCTGTCCACGACGGTAGCCAGGGGCGACGACCATTCCTGATTGATGACAGAAGCCACGGCCTCGGCGGTGGAGAAGCTGGCGTCGTTCAGCAGCAGCGACAGATGCTCCAGCCGCGCCAGGTCCAGCGAGCTGTCGCGCTCGACGAGTGCTCCTCCGGGGACTCGCCCTACCGTGGGATGGTTCATTTGTTTGGAGTTGGTGGCGGAGCCCGCCGCGTAACCGCCGATGACAAGCGGTCCCTGTGCCGCCGCGAAGACCTGTCCATCGGCGGCATAAAGAGGAGTCAGGAGCAGCAATCCGCCCTCGAGACTTCGCGCATCGCCGCTCGAGGACACCATCACGTCCAGATGCATGCCCGGCCGGGCAAAGGGAGGCAGGTTCGCCGTCACGAAGACCGCTGCTACATTGTTGACCCGCACCGGGGACGCCGATGGGATCTGCGACCCCCATGCGCGCCAGGATGCTGGCCAGTGTTTGCACCGTGAAATACGTCTGTTGCCGGTCCCCGGTGCCCTTCAGCCCCACCACCAGCCCATAGCCGATGAGGGAATTGTCGCGCACGCCTTCCACGGTCGTGACGTCGCGGATCAGTACTTTGTGCACGCTTCGCTCTTCCGCCGCCACTACCGCGCCCGCAGCCAAAACGCACGGCAACCGCACGCCGCAGAGACAGCATCGACACCAGAATCGCCGTCATCGTTTTCTCCTAGAAATCCGACACGCGCAGAATCCATTTCAAAATCCGGATTCGGCGGCCGTGTCCCTTCACTGACAATTCCTTTGCCTTTGACTTCGACTTCCAGATTTCCTACGTTATTCGAGGCCACCGTATTCGTGGCGTCGAGGTCGCCGGGACGCACCAGCCCGCGCAGGATCACGGTTTCGTGCTGGTTGTTCATCGTGATCTGGCGTTCGGCCTCGACCACAAGTGTGCCGGTGGGTAACACGGCCGCGACGCGGCCGGTCAGCGTCGTGCTCAATGAAGTCTGCGACGTGGCCTGCGCCTTTCCGGATAGCGCCTGCGCCGAATTGGGTGAGAACAGATTGGCCACTCCGGTGGTCTTCAGTTGCCCGGGCAACGCGGTGATGCCGGAACTGGCGGAGAAGGTGCGATTGGTGGAAACATTTCCCGCGCTGGTGGCTGAAAGATTCTGCGCCACGCTGATGGTCACCAGATCTCCGACGCGCGAAGCTTTGTAATCGGCCACCATGTTGGCCAGCCGCCCGGTATCGATCCACAGGCTGCCCAGAGGGGGTCGCAGGCGCCGCTTCGGGAGCCTTTGGCCGATAACCCGCAACACATAATCGCGCCAGTGCATCCGGCTTGGGGGCATTGTTCCTGGCCTTGGATTGCGCGCCGGCCGGGGGGAGGAGCAAGGCCGCTACCGCGAAACAAAAGGCAATCCGGTTTCTCATGCATGTCATTTGGCCATATCGAGCCGTTTCCGCACCGATTTCACGATGTAGCGCGCATAACGTTCCGGGCCCCACCACAATGGCGCGTAGCGTCCGGCCGCCATGCTCGATTCGCGCCCGCACTTGCTCGCCCGCGCTGCCCGCGTCGAGCGGAAATTGCGCGCACAACCAAACGGATCCCGTCCTGCTCCCACAGGAGGGAAACACCCTCGCCGCGCCGCACCAGCGGCTTTTTCGAAATGGGCACAGCGGCTTCGACTGCCGAACCCGCGGACACGACCCTAGACTTCCCAGCCCGTGGAAATCGTTGCCCGGATTGCGCCGTTTCCAGGGGATGATCCCGGCCCCGCATCCGAAGCAGGAAAGGCACGCAGTCTTTGGGATCCTGGACAGCGCGCGAAAAGCTCCCAACTCCGAGAGCGGGATTCCATACTTTCTTTGCAAGCGCAAATGCAGTCTCGCGAGGGAGCCACCGGGCAGAGCCGCAATCGATCTCGCGCGCCGGAACCGCCTCAGTGTCGCCTGTGGTTGCGCGCGGAAGCCATGATTCGGTTGCAGCACTGCTCACATGCGACGAAGCAAGAACCCTCCGGCCGAGATCGAGGCACGAAACGCCGCCCCCAGCGCGCCGCACGGTGATTCTCTCCGGCACACTAACACGTTAGGCAGCATTTCACCAGGCCGGCTTCGCTTCGGTTGCCGCAACCTTTTCCAGCAGGGCGCGGACTTCATTGCCTTCGATCACCCGCGCAATCCCTGCCAAAGGAGCGCTGCCAAGCCGTACGCGAGCCGCCGCATGCCGCCATTCCGGACAGGTGTCGCGGGTGAGAACATCCGCCAGCGAGAGACTCGCCCCCCGCGACGTCCGACATTTGATCGCGACCGTGACTCGGCACGGCTGCTGCGCGAATAAATCCCAGTGGAAACATCAGGACACTGAGCCACACCGGCGGAGAGCTGTTCATACAAAAGCACTTCATGGCTGCGGATCTCTGTCTGCAATCAGCGGTATCAATCGTTTCGGCGCGGTCTAACGCCCAAGCTGGTTGATGTCCTGCAGCATCTGATCGGCCGAGTTCACCACGCGCGAGTTCGCCTCATAGGAACGCTGCGCCACAATCATCTGGACAAATTCGTCGACCACGCTCACATTGGATTGCTCCAGCATCCCTTGCAGGATCGAGCCCAGCCCTTCACTGCCCCCCGGCGTGCCGATGACCGGATCGCCCGACGCGGTAGTCGCGAGAAAAAGATTACTGCCTGTACTGTTCAGGCCGCCGGGATTGTTGAACAGCGCCAGCTGCAGCGCTCCCACCTGCTGGGCCGCGGTTTGGCCCGGCAGAGTCACGCTGACAGTTCCGTCCTGGGCGACGGTCACCGACGTTGCCCCGGGAGGAATTGTCATCGTTGGGCTGCACCGGGTTTCCGTCCTGCGTCACCAGGTTGCCCTGCGCATCCAGATGAAAGCTTCCGGCGCGCGTATACGCGGTTTCCCCATCGGGCAGCAGAACCTGAAAAAATCCCTGGCCTTGAATCGTCAGGTCCAGCGGGTTGCCGGTCTGGGTGAAATCTCCCTGCAGTTGAATCACTTCCGACGCCGCCGTGCGCGTACCCAGCCCGACCTGCAGTCCCGCGACCATGGTCGTCTGCTGCGAGGCGGCGGCTCCGGGCATGATCAGGTTCTGGTACATCAGGTCTTCGAATTGCATGCGACGGCTGCGGAATCCCGCGGTGCTCGAGTTCGCCAGGTTATTGGCGACGTTGTCGAGGTTCGTTCCTGCGCCATCATTCCGCTGGCTGCCGTATAAAGTGCGCGAATCATCATTCCTCCGCTCGCTTCGGTCATACGCGCTGATACCGCTGCGCTCAGACCCGCGGCAAATCCTGCACCGCAGTCTGGTTGAACTGGCTGTCGAACACGGTGAGCGCCCGCTGCATCATTTCGGCGTTGCGCTGGATCGCGATCAACTGGACCACGCCCTGCACCGGGCTGACATTCGAATCCTCCAGCATGCCCTGGCGAATCGACGAAGACGCGGCCGGCAGCTCGGAACCTGCCGGCGCCTCATAGCTCGCATTTCCCACAGCACGCAAGACTCGTGTCGGGCGAAAACTCCGCCAGCCTCAGCTTCGCGACCACGTCCCGTCAACCGAAACGGTTCCATCCGCGCTCACCGCGACCGCGCCGTTAGGCAGCGTAATTGCCCCTTGCTCGCCGAGCACGGCAGTCTCCCTGCCCGGTCACGAGCCGCCCCGTCGGGGGTCGACATGAAATCCGCCATTGCGCGTATAGACAATCCCATTGGCCGATTGCACTGCGAAGAATCCCGTGCCTGCCACGGCCACGTCCAGAGGATTGCCCGTTGCAGTCAGGCTCCCCGACGCTGCGATCCACACGGCTGCCGCTGAGCACTCCAAAATCGTTGACCGCTGCGTTCAGAGGATTTCCCGCAACCGCTCCTCCGCCAGCCAGCAACGATCGGAACGTCGCCTGCTGCCCTCGATACCCCGCAGTGCCAAGATTCGCCAGATTATTTGCGACCAGTTCAAGCGCCTGGGTTTGTGCGGCTAGCCCCGCGCACGCTGCGTAGTATCCGCTGTCCATAGTCGATGCACCTGCGCTTGAATCCAAGCACGATGCATTCCATTGCAGATAAGAGATCGGAAATATAGCTCAGGTGCGGAGGCGGTTGAAACCACGTTCGGAAGCTTGATCCCAGCAATTTCCCGCTACGTCTTACCACGAATACTCGGTGAGAAGATCTTGCCGGGTAACTCGCGGAGCCCCCGGCAAATTCTTCCGGCCTGTGCGGGACGCAGGCCAAACGCAAGCTCCTTAGTTATGCACTTCGAGCGAGAGCACCACCGGCTCTCCTTCAAACAGCAGAGTCGTGTGCATCTCGTCGTTGACCATCGAATGCAGGTTGTACTCAGTTCCCGTAATCACGGTCGGCACCGACAACATGCAACCATCCCCTAGCCCCGTGATCTTGTTCTTGAAGTTGCCGGCCACCATATTGCAGATCTCCCCCACCGCGTCCCACAGTTCCGGGCCGGCCTTCTCCACATCAATTCCCAACATGCGCGAAGCCATGCGCGCCGCCGACTTCGAGCTGCACCGCACCGACAGGATTCCGCACAACTGTCCCGCTAACCCGACCATCGAGGTGATATCGAGCCCCTCTTCCACCGGAGGTTCCACCGGAACTTCCAGCGGACACGCCAGCATCAGCTCGAACACTTCCTGCATCGCCAGTTGCAAGGTCGGAAGCCAGCACTCGCGCCCGGCACCGGAGTTCAGAGCTGGATTCGAGGAGTTCATTTCGCCTCCAGCACTGGAAGCACGTGCTCTTTCACCTGGTCTGGCGTAAACGGCTTGCGAATATAACCCCGGGCGCCCGCCGACAACGCCTGTACCACATGCCCCTCGCTGCCTTCGGTCGTAATCATGACTACCGGAATTGCCTTCCCATTTTCCACGTTCGCAAGCTGCTTCACGAATTCGAGCCCGTCCATCACCGGCATGTTGATATCGCAGAGAATAAGATCCACCTTATTTTTCTGCACGGCTGCCAGTGCCTCCGCTCCGTTGCTCGCTTCCAGCACCTGGGCTATGCTCAGACCCGCCTGCCGCAGCGAGCGTTCCACGATTTTTCGCATCACGGAGGAATCATCCACAATCAGCGCGCAAATGTTGTTCATGTCCCGCAGATCCTCTCAGGGTGAGCGCGGCCCATTGCAAGTGCTGCCGCATCCTTCCCCGTAAGCCTCTATCGGCAGAGTCGGCGGCCACTTTAGAACACGTTTTCGGCCTGCCTTCCACTACGCTACTTTCGCGCTCCCTATGTACTTCCGGGCCGTTGACCGAATCCCTCATTCGTCCTACAGTCCTCAACAATGTTCGATCCTCTTTCCTCGCCTGAGGAAAGAAGTCCCAGTGGGATTCCGCTCCCACCGTGCTGTTCCGTTCGCGGCAGGCGCGGTACCGGCGTGTTTCTTTCCGGCCCGCAGCTCTAGCTGAACAGCTAAGACCATCCACCGCGCTGCCCGTCGCCACACCACCAAGTCTGAACTCGAAGTGTGTCTCACCCTGCACGGAGGTGCAAAATGAACCGTCCCCCTCTGCCTGTTACGTTCATTTGTGTCGTATTGGCAGCCTTCACCATCACACCCGTTGCCGCACAGACCGATCCCGGACCTCGACCCGGCGCTCCGGCCGCCGGAAGTTTCTATCCCACTCTCAACTCCAACGAGCAAACCTTCTTCAGCCAGGCCCAGCTTCGCTTCCTGGAAGTCGATTCCGTCTCCGGCGCCGTCACTGGAGAATCCGGATCAGGCCTCGGCCCCACCTTCAACGGCAATAGTTGCGCCCAGTGCCACGCCCAGCCCACGATTGGCGGAGCCAGCCCTGGTCTCCTCAGTCCCCAGAACTCGGTTCCCAACCCGCAAGTAGCACTCGCTACGCTCGACGGCGCGACCAACACCGTTCCGCCGTTTATCGCGCCCAACGGTCCGGTGCTCGAAGCGCGCTTCGTTAAGACGTCCACCGGCGCGCTCGACGGCGGAGTTCACGCCCTCTACACCATTGCCGGACGCTCCGACGCCGTCGGCTGCAGCCTCGCGCAGCCCGACTTTGCTTCGGCGCTTTCCTCCGAAAACGTGATCTTCCGCACTCCCACTCCAGTGTTCGGTCTCGGCCTGGTTGAAGCCACGCCCGACTCCACGCTGATCGCCAATCTCGCGGCCACGCAATCGCAGCGAGCGGCTCTCAAAATCGCCGGCGCCTTTAATACCAGCGGCAACGATGGCACCATCACCCGCTTCGGCTGGAAAGCGCAGAACAAATCGCTGCTGATCTTTGCCGGCGAAGCCTACAACGTCGAACAAGGCGTAACCAGCGAGAACTTTCCCAACGAGCGCAGCGCCGTGTCGGGCTGCGCTTTTAACGGATCTCCCGAAGATACGACCGAGTTGCTGAACGAGAACTCCAGCAGCCCCAACTTCGGATTGCCCCTTGGCACGGCCTCGGAAATGTCCTCCGATGTCTTGAACTTCGCAGCGTTCATGCGCCTCTCCGCTCCTCCCACACCAGCCACTCCCACTCAATCGACCATCAACGGCTCCGCTCAGTTCAACACCGTTGGCTGCAATCTCTGCCACTCCCCTTCGCTCACCACCGGCCCTTCCGCCTTCACCGGCATGTCGAATGTCACCTACAGTCCCTATTCCGACTTCGCCCTGCACAACATGGGCTCGGGCCTGGCAGATGGCATACGGCAAGGCGGCGCCGGTCCCAACCAGTTCCGCACCGCCCCTCTCTGGGGCCTCGGCCAGAGGCTCTTCTTCCTTCACGATGGCAGGACCTCCGACCTCATCCAAGCCATCCAATCTCACGCCAGCACCGGATCCGAAGCGAATCAAGTGATCCGCAAATTCAACTCGTTGAAACCTTCCGCGGAGCAGGACCTCTTGAACTTCCTGCGTTCGCTCTGAGGAGACCAACCCTGAAACCGGGGCCAGCGGAGAGATTGACTGCGCTCTTCGCTGGTCTGTTTTAACCCGGCGCGATCGCGGCACCCGGAATCGTTCTTGGCACGCCCCAAACTCTCCCCACTCCAGTTACTATGGGGAAAGGATTTTGCATGGGCCACGCAAGTTGCGGAGGGAGTCGCGCAGCTCATGGACAGCAGTGCCGATCACCGCGCGCTACCACAGAAAACGGCCAGAGAACTCATCTGGACGTCGAACCATTCTTTCCATGGATGGACCTGCTCGCAGTGTGAATGGAATTCCTCCCTCCCCACACTCCTGAACGATCCCGAAGCTAAAACCGCCTATGACCGCCTGGCAGCGGCCAAGTTCCGCGACCACAAATGCGCCGACCACCTCTCACGCCTCGGCTCCGCCGACGACGCTGACAGCTTCACGCCCCGCATCCGCAAGCTGGTGCAACAAGGCTTCAAACCCAAAGACGCCGTCGAACTCTTCCTGCAGGAAGTAGCCCTCGAATACCGCAACCAGCCGAAAGTCCTGGCCCAGGCCAAAGCCGACGGCGAAGACTTCCTCCGCCGAGTCCGCGCCGGCCTCATCTAGGCGAATCCTTCAAGCCAGAATTGTCAATACAGATTTGTCATCCTGAGCGAAGCCGTGACGAGCGAAGCGAAGTCACGGCGCAGCCGAAGGGTCCCTATCATCACCACAACTCAACCGGCCTCGTCAGGAATTCCCTTCCGGGATTTTCCTAACCCCTTAATCCCGAATCCCCATCTCCCCCAGAATCCACGCATAATCAAACGACGCTTCCTTCAGCCGGTCATATCTTCCCGAAGCCCCGCCATGTCCCGCCGGACTCAAATTCGTTTTGAAGATCAACGTATTGTGATCGGTCCGCGTCGCCCGCATCTTCGCCACATACTTCGCCGGCTCCCAATACATCACCTGGCTGTCGTTGAACGACGTCTTCACCAGCATGTCCGGATAATTCTTTGCCTGCACATTGTCATACGGCGAATACGTCAGCATGTAATCGAACGCCGCCTTCTCCTTCGGATTCCCCCACTCCTCAAACTCCCCGACGGTCAGCGGCAGCGTCTCATCCAGCATCGTGTTGATCACATCCACAAACGGCACGCCCACCAGCGCCGCTTTAAACAAATCTGGACGCATGTTCAGCACCGCGCCCATCAGCAATCCACCCGCACTGCGCCCTTCAATCACCAGCCGGTTCTTCGACCCATATCCCTGTTTCACCAGATATTCCGCGCTCGAAATAAAATCGGTGAACGTCGTCTTCTTATTCATCATTCGCCCTGCATCGTGCCAGGCCTTGCCCATTTCGCCACCGCCACGGATATGCGCCACCGCAGTCACCACGCCCCGATCGACCATGCTGAAAATGTTCGGATTGAAAAACATGTCGATCGAAACTCCATACGACCCGTATCCGTACAAGTAGAGCGCCGCCGTGCCGTCGAGCTTCGCGCCCTTCAAATGCAGCACCGAGATCGGAATATTCGCTCCATCCGCCGCCGGCGCATAAATCTGCTCGACCTCATATTTCTTCGCATCATATCCTCCCGGCACTTCCTTCTGCTTCAGCAGCACCGACGTACCCTTCTCCATGTCGTACGCAAACACCGACGCCGGAGTTATCGGCGATTGATATCCATACCGA
Source organism: uncultured Acidobacteriaceae bacterium (assembly GCA_963844525.1). Classification (GTDB taxonomy): domain Bacteria; phylum Acidobacteriota; class Terriglobia; order Terriglobales; family Acidobacteriaceae; genus Sulfotelmatobacter. The sequence continues at coordinate 344,960 of CAWJOM010000006.1, forward strand.
AACTCCGTCGTGTCATAAACTCGATTGATATACGAATACGCCGCATACGCCGGCTCCGGAAAGGCAATCCTCTCCGACTTTCCGCTGCGGAAATCGATCACGCGAATCTGCGGCAGCCCGCCCTCGCGCTCGTATAGCACGCAGAAGTTTTTGAACAAATCCACATCGTTCAGCATGATGTCGGGATTTTGCGCCATCACTTCATGCCAGTTCTTGGCCGCGGGATCCTCCACCGGCGCACTCACCAGCCGGAAATTCCTCCCCGTATCATTCACGCGTATATAAAAGGAGTCCCCGTTGTGGTCGGGATAATATTCCACGCCCTGCTTCCGCGGCTCCATCACCTTGCACTCAGCCGTCGGATCGTTCGCCGAAATGTACCGCGCCTCGCTCGTCGTGTGGCTCGTCAACATCAGAAAGATGTAGACCTGGCTCAGCGTTTTCGACGCCGACACATCGAAGCGCTCGTCCTTTTCCTCGTACACCAGCGGATCCTCCGCCGCCGTCCCAGCCGTGTGCCGGTACAGCCGGTACTGCCGCTTCGAAACCGCATCTTCCTGCGAATAAAAAATCGTCTTGTTATCGTTCGCCCACACCACCGATCCCACGCGCTCCGCATGATCGCCGAGCGTCTGTCCCGTCCGCAAATCTTTCACCGCCAGCGTGTATTGCCGGAACCCCGTGTTGTCGTACGAATACGCCAGCAGGTTTCCATCGGGACTCACCGCAAACGCCGCCACCGACATGAACGCCTGCCCCTTAGCCAGCTCGTTGATGTCGAGCAACACTTCTTCCGGCGCGTCCATGCTGCCCTTGCGGCGACATCGAATCCCGTACTGCTTCCCCGCCTCGGTCCGCGTGTAATAAAAGTAGTCGCCCTCGCGATAAGGAACTTCAACGTCGGTCTCCTTGATCCGCCCCAGCATTTCGGCATACAGCTTCTTCTGAAACGCCTCAGTCGGCTTCATCACCGCGTCGGTATAAACGTTCTCCGCCTCGAGATAGGCGCGCACCTCCGGATTCGGTTTGTCCCGCAGCCAGAAATAGTTGTCGACCATCTTGTGCCCGTTCACTTCGGTCACATGCGGAACTTTCTTCGCCACCGGCGGCGCAGGCAGCGTCCCAGAATCCGCCGCCGTCAACACCATTACCGATCCCAGCACCACCCCGCCCACCTGTACCCGCCGCAGCAAACGATTCATAAGTTCTCCCCAGTGAAATAGAAAATGTGGTCGTCGAAGCCCGGGTGCCGAATAATAAGCCCCGGGTGCCCCATTTTTCGCGCGCCTTTTGCGCGAGAAGTGGGGACTTCCTTAGCGGAGGGGATTTCCCCCGCCAGCGCACGATACTCCCACCGAATCCCGCTTTGCAACGTGAAGATACCCGACCTTATGGAGGGAAGCAGCCAATTCAAGACAAGTGCCAGCGAGCCGCGAAGGCCGGCGCCATCCGCGAAAACTGCCGCAATCCACGAAGCGACGGACGCTTTCGTCCGTCCGTTGTCAGTCGGAGTTGAAACACCGCGCTCCTCATCCGTTCACCAGCGCCATCATCTGCTCGGGATATCTTCCTCCCGCGGCCGCATCCGCTGGAAAAACTGCTTCAAGCTGTCGCAGGTCTTCCTTCGTTAACGCAATGGTGCCGGCGGCGACATTTTCTTCCAGATACTTCCGCCGCTTCGTCCCCGGGATCGGAACAATATCGGACCCCTGCGCGAGCACCCACGCCAGCGCCAGTTGCGAGGCGGTGCATCCTTTCTCCCGGGCAATCTCCTCGACGCGCTGCACCAGGTCGAGATTCTTCTGAAAATTCTCCCCCTGAAAGCGCGGGGAGTTGCGGCGGTAATCGTCCGCGGGCAAGTCTTCGAACTTGCGGAACTGTCCCGTCAAGAAGCCGCGGCCCAGCGGACTGTAAGCTACAAATCCAATGCCCAACTCGCGGCAGGCGGCGAGAATTCCGCCCTCCGGATCGCGCGTCCACAACGAATACTCTGTCTGCAGCGCCGTAATCGGATGCACCTTCACCGCGCGCCGTATCGTCGGGATGGAAGCCTCGGAAAGCCCGAGATAGCGCACCTTGCCGGCCTTCACCAGCTCGGCCATTGCGCCGACCGTCTCTTCAATGGGCGTGTTGGGATCGACGCGATGCTGGTAGTAAAGATCGATGGTCTCGACGCCAAGCCGTTTCAAACTTGCTTCGCACGACTTGCGAACATAGTCCGGCTTCCCACTGACGCCGCGCACACTGGGATTGGCGGGATCGCGGACGATTCCAAACTTCGTCGCGAGGACGATCTTGTCGCGCTTGCCTTTGATCGCCTTGCCGACCAGTTCCTCATTCTTATGCGGCCCGTAAGCATCGGCCGTATCGAGAAAGTTGATTCCGAGTTCGAGCGCGCGATGAATCGTCGCGATGGACTCGGCGTCGTCGAAGCCGCTGTAGAACTCCGACATCCCCATGCACCCCAACCCCTGTGCGGAAACTTTTACCCCACTGCGTCCAAGCTCACGAATCTGCATGATTGCACCTCACTAGTAGCGGCGCAAAAGTAGCGCCGAAAAGTAGCGCCGGCGTCTCGCCGGCTGTTCCGGGGGCGTCTTGCCCGCGGAGTCATGATCTTAACTAATGATGCCGGGAATCGCCGCGAGGATGCGGCGATCTCTAGCCCGACGATCGAACGAACTACCGCGCGATCCGGATCCGAGGCTTGACGTTCGGCAACACTTCGCCGATCTCCACCGCGGCAACTCCGGCATCGTTGAGAGCCTTCGTCAATTGCTGACCGCTTGGCGTCGAAATCAGTAGCCCGCCCGCAGTCTGCGGATCGAATAACAGCGCCCGTACATCTTCCGGCACTCCGTCGTCGTATTCCACCAGGCACTCCGCGAAGTCGCGGTTGTTCTTGAGTCCACCGGGAATGTATCCCGCGCGCACGCACTCGATCGCGCCATCAATCAGGGGCACGCGTCCGGCGGAAATGCGGATCGACACATCCGATGCCAGGACCATTTCACGCGCGTGCCCGATCAGCCCGAAGCCGGTCACGTCGGTCATTGCGTTCACGTGAAAATCTCCCGCGCTGATCACCTCGGCAGCCCGCTTGTTCAGCGTCGTCATGGACTGCACCGCCGCGTCAATCCAAAGTGGCTCGGCTTCCCCTTTCTTAATCGCGGTTGAGATCACGCCGGTGCCGATCGCCTTGGTGAACAGCAGCGAGTCGCCCGGTTTGGCTCCGACATTCGCCAAGACCTTTTTCGGGTGCACCATGCCGGTGACGGAATATCCAAACTTGGTTTCTTCGTCGCGAATGCTGTGGCCGCCGATCACGGTGCATCCGGCTTCGATCATCTTCGAGAGGCCGCCGGCAAGAATGCGCTCGAGGATTGCGAGATCGGCCTTGTCGGGGAAGCACACGAGCGCGAGCGAAGTGAGCGGCTTGCCGCCCATGGCGTAGACGTCGCTGAGCGAGTTGGTCGCAGCGATCTGGCCGAACGTGTAGGGGTCGTCGACGATTGGAGTGAAGAAGTCCACGGTCTGTACGAGAGCCTGATCAGGCGCGATCAGATACACTCCGGCGTCGTCGGCATGATCGAAGCCGACCAGAACGTTCGGGTCGTGTTGCCGGGCTAATTTCCCAAGCACCGTGTCCAGCGCCGCCGGACTCAGCTTGGAAGCTCAACCCGCGGCTTTGACCGACTCCGTCAGCCGAAATGGCTTGCTCTCAGACATGGGATCATTGTATCGAGTTGCTGGCCTTGCTCGGGCACGACGGGATTCTTCACCACAGAGGGCACAGGGTAAAGCGCTGAGGGGCAGGTCGCTACTTCACTGTCACATCGGTGACGCGGATCTCGGGATAGGCGTGGTTCCACTGGGCCGAGATGCTGTCGAAGGTGAGGCGGAAGGGCTCAGCCTTGCCCGGCGCGAGCGGAGAAACGTTGACGTCGACCGGTTCGAGATAGGCTCCGTTGGTGCGGACCACCTGCAGCGGTAGTTCTTCCCGCTGTGCCAGCTGTCCCATCGAGTCCTGGAACACGACTTCGACCACGACGTGGGTCACGGTCTTGTCGCTCGTGTTGGTGATGGTGCCGTCGATGTAGCTAACGGTGTGCCCGACGAAATTCTCCGCGGCGCTCATCTTGTAATCGGAAAACTTCAGGCTGGCGAGATAGGGGGAAGGGGGCTTGGCAACCTTGGGAGGCTCTCGCATCAGAAACGCCGCCGCCAGCGCGCCGCCAATCACGACAACCATAGCGATGCCGATAATCAGACGGCTGGAGTCGCGTTCCTCGGCGACCGGCGATGGCTGCCCCAAGCTGCTCATGAGTCGAATTGTAGGCTGTTGTTTTTCGGTTGTCGATTCATTCACTCCATACTTCTCACCACCACTGTCGTCCTGAGCGCGTCTTTGCGCGAAGGATCTATTCATTTTGCCGGCGGCACAGGCGCTGATAAGAGTACGTTAGGTCCCTCGGCCCGCGAAATGACGCGGGCCTCAGGATGACAAGGGGTTGAATTTAACCGCGCGCGGCCAGCAGCTTCGCGGCGTTGTCGTGATAGACCTGCTTCAGGATCGCATCGCTCAGGCCGAAGCCATTCAGGCTCCAGTGGTAGGAAAACTGTTCGACTTCATAAAAGTGTTCGTCGAGCGATTCCAGGATGCGGAACGTGATGCGGTACATCGGCTTGTCGAAGCCCATGTCGGTGCCGTATACCAGGCGGTCGGCATGCTTCTCGTAGAATGCGGCGGCGAAGCGCGGGATGGGCGCCGTCTCAGCATAGCGCGCGGAGATGTCCGCATACAGATTAGGATTGCGCTCCAGAACTTCTCCCAGGCGCGCCAGATCGTAATCGAGGTTGGCGAAGTGGCATGCGACGAAGGTCGTCTTGCGGTGCCGCGCCGTTGTGCGCTCGAGGATATCGACCATACCCGACAGACCGACAATATTCGGCTGGTTGTCGAGCCGCCACTCGTAGGCGTTCATCAGGCCGTCGTTGTGGCGGTCCATCTTCTGATACATCCAGATCGGATCGGCCACGTGCAGGCTGATCGGCATTCCCAACTCGCCGCACTTTTCCCAGACCGCATCCATGCGCGGATCGTCGGGATGCATTCCGGGCGCCTTCGACTTGCCCGAGATCAGCCCCTTCCCTTTGTCGTGGATCTCGCCCACGCCGCGCGCGCCGGCCTGTTTGCAGCGTTCGAGTTCTTTCACGGCAGCAGGCCCGAAGCCGGGCTTGTCGTAGCCTGCGAGATCGAAGCCGCACCACATCTCGAAGCGCTCGGGATGCTTGGCATACTTGCGTTGAATGTCGTCAAACGCAGGGCCGGTCGACATGGTCAGGATGATCGTCTTCTCGACTCCGACTTCGTCCATGTTGCGGACCCAGTCGTCGATCTCGCCCGCGGTCTTCGCGTAAGGATGCGAGTGCATATCGATGATGGGGAATTTCGCTTTGGCGATCTCAGTGACCGGGATCTTGTAAATCGATTGCGGCCGGTAGTCCTTCAGCAATAGGGTTTCGGGCGACGCGGCTTTCTTCACTTTTGCTGCCGCAGCACTCTCAGGTTGACCTGCCGCATTCTGCGGAGCAACCGCGAACGCACGGACAGAAGGAAGTCCCGCTGCCAGCCCGGCGAGATTGGCCCACTTCAAGAATGATCGTCGATTCAGCGAACTTTTTTTCATGCAGTCTCCCGTCCCGAATCTTCGGGACAGAAATGTCTAAGCCGAAGTGCGAAAGAAGGCAAGCAGAAAGAACACGCCGAGCAGTGTATCCACTCCGGCAAATACCAGGTCCGAGGGATGAATCCGTTGCTGGAAATAAAGGATGAGCAGGGTGGCGCCATAGCCGAACTTCTCGATGGCGCAGGGAATCATCATCGGGCGAAAGCGCACAGGATCGCGGGCGATGAACAGGAAAGCAATCTGCCAGGCGAGGCCCGCGCCGACGAATCCGTAGAAAAAGCCGGGATGCGTGATGGCCGGAGGATCCTGCCGCCCGATCAGATCGAACATGAAGTAAAGAGGCGTGAGGACGAGAAAGCCCCAGAGGGCGGCGATCCAGAAAACGATCTTGGCGAATTTCATTGTGCTACCTCAGGAAGACATGGTGCAGCGTTCCGTCGCAAAGTTACAGTCCCGAAGACGGGGTGGCGTCTCGCAAAGGCATTCTGGCCCACGCGATTTTTTCGCCTCACAGTTTGTAAAATATTCATTCTGATAGGGTTAGGAGAATGGCACCCGGGGCTATGGTCGCAAAATATTGATTCTAAATACCTTACACGTAAAATATTCCTGAATAAGGACTTAGGCAGCCCCGGCAAAGACTTGGCCTTCGGGAACTCTGTCGAGGATGGCGCGTTCATAGAGACAAGTTTTCGCTTTCTAGAATTCTCAGTCAAGGTTGTTCGTCACACGAATCCGAAATTTTTCTGTGGAAAACCAACCGAAGGTGCAGGCCGCCGCGCGCTGATACATGCAGAAGGTTCTTCTCACTTTTAAGGGATTCCCCTAGTTGCGCGGGCCTTCACTACGCCCTAGGATTTTCTCCGTTGCGGTTCTTGGAGGTTCCGGTTCTGGGAGAAAGAAGGATGCGATGAGAAAACAACTCCTTTACACAATCCTGCTCGCCGGGTTCTTATGCGCGCCAGCATTTGCGCAAAGAGTGGAAATTTTTGGCGGAGCCCAGTACGAGCACCTGCAGTCCAGCTATAACGCGGTGGGATGGGACGCCTCGCTGACCGGAAACTTCAAGCACATTCTGGGAATCACGGGAGACTTCAGCGGTGCGTACAATTCGCACCGAGCGAATTCCACGGTCTATACCTACACCGTCGGTCCTGTACTCACGGCGCGCCTGCCGGTGATTCAGCCCTTTGTGCATGCCTTGTTCGGGGGCGCGTCCATTTCGGCGGCAGGAATCAGCGACAACGCTTTCGCTATGTTCATTGGCGGCGGCCTGGACATCGGGTTGCGCAAAGGGATCGGAATACGCCTGGTGCAGGCAGATTGGCTGATGACAAAGTTCAACGGCGAAACCCAGGACAAACAGGGTAGGGTTTCGGCCGGCATCGTTATCAAGTTCTGAGATCGGCCGCCGGCATAGCCCTGAAAGCCGGCCCATCGATGCGTGCTCGGGCAAACTCTGCGCCCGCGCTGCCGACGTGTCACCAAAGCGCCGGGTATGATTCGGCGGGCCCAAGAACCCTTCCTCAACAGAGTGCCTTATTGCAGTGCTGAACACACAGTCCCGCAAGACACGAGCGGGATCGGTGTGGGTAGCGCGCCATCCGGGAAAGAGAGACAGGCTGCGACAGTCGCAATGATCATTAGAGCCAGAGCTGCCCCGAATGCCCGCAGAACATGAACCGGGATATACTTCCCCGCATGTCCAAGGGCCGGCGCTTTGGATGTTTGGCGAGGATTTTTTGGGCGCTGTTGTTTGGCGCTGCTGTTGTGTATGCGGTGGCCGCGATCACCAGCCCCTGGTCTTTTCATATTGGCGGACGCTGGACACCATTTTTGTCCTGGTCCGGGTACGGCAATCTGGCGACGAAAAATGGGACGTACCCTCTGTACATTACGTTCTACCCGTCCTCACACTTCTCGAGGCTTCACCTTGATGGCTTGCGCCCTACTGGAGGTGTGCAAGGGAATGGCTGGCTGTGTACCGCACCCGGCGCGATTGAACGCCTGCACCTTTCTGGCACCATTTATAACGGCTGGCGTACTACCGAAGGCAGTCTGATCGGATTTCGCTTGAATGAATGGAAGGGCTTCGATCTAGGGCAACATCGTGGTTACTTCGATCTGTACGGCCATTGGCAGGGTCTCGAACTGGTGATGGACGATCATGGGGCATACAGCACAACGTTGCGCTCCGGCTTGCGGCCGGAACATGCATCCATCACTTTCGACTGGGGCTCTTACTCCGATTTCAAGTCCGTGTGCGCGAGCGCGAAGATTGTTCCGCCGCGCCCGTGACAGGCCTTCGTCATAGACCTCCTAGCGATCCTGCCAGCTAGGGCTACTTGCACCGTCGAGGCGCGAAGGTCGATTACTCGCCGCCAACGGTGAGTCCGTCAACCCGAATCGTGGGAGCTGCAACGGAGCCGCGGAATTCAAGGTCATTGGCGATCTCGGAAATGTTGAAGAATAATTCCTTGAGATTGCCAGCGACCGTGATCTCTTCGACGGGATAGGCGAACTCTCCGCCGGAGATCCACATGCCCGAGGCGCCGCGCGAGTAGTCGCCGGTCACCAGGTTGGCGCCGTGTCCGAGGAATTCGGTGACGTAGAGACCTTCTTTGATTCCCGCGATTAACTCTTTCGGAGTCTTGGTGCCCGGCTGGAGAAAGTAATTTCCCGGTCCGATGCCCGGAGTCCCGGCCAGCCCGCGCGAAGCGTTGCCCGTGGTCTGCAGGCCGAGTTTCTTCGCGGTGTAGGTGTTAAGCAAGTACGACTTCAGTACGCCGTTCTCGATGACGACCGTGCGCCGCGTGGGAATGCCTTCGCCATCGAAAGGACTGGTGCCGAAGCCTCCGGGAATGGTGCCATCGTCGATGATGTTGACGTTGTCGCCGGCAATCTTCTGTCCCAGCTTTCCGGCGAGAAACGACGCGCCGCGGTAAACGGAGTCTCCGTTGATGCCCTCGAAAATGTGCTCGAGGATCGACGTTGAAACCATGGGATCGAACACGATCGGGACCTGCGCGGTCTTGGCTTTGCGCGCGCCCAAGCGGCGCAGCGTGCGTTCCGCGGCAGTCTTGCCGACTTTTTCCGGCGCATCGAGCTTCGACAGCGTGCGCGCGACGGAGTACCAGTAGTCGCGCTGCATGGCGCCTTCCGGGGTCTGCGCGATGGGAACGGCGGCCACCGAACAGTAGGAACGCTTGTACTCGCCGACGAAGCCGTGCGAGTTCGCCAGGACTTTGTGTCCGGTAGCAGCGTCGAACGATCCGCCTTCGCTGTTCTTGATGCGGGGATCGAAATCGAGCGCGGCCTTTTCCGCGCGGCGCGCGTAGTCGATGCGGTCGGCGCCGGGGAGCGAGTAGACGTCTTCGTGATAAAGATCGAGATCGCCGGAAAGCTGCCCGAGTTGGTCGGGTGCGGGAATGCCGCCGAATGGATCCTCGGAGGTGATCTTCGCCAGTTCCAACGCAGACTTCACCATGCGGTCGAGGCCGGCGCGGGAAAAGTCACTCGAGTAGGTGCTGGCCGCGCGCTGTCCGAAGAACACACGCACGCCGATCGACTTCGAGCCAGACTCCTTCAGGGTTTCGACCTGGCCGAGGCGGACGAGCGTGGAGAATTCATCGCCTTCGCGGACGACGCACTCGGCGGCAGTTGCGCCGCCAGCCATGGCGCGGCGGACGATGTCCTGGGCGATTTCGCGGAGATCGGTTTCTAGTTTCAAGTTTCGAGTTTCGAGTTCAGTTGGAGGCATTTTATTTTGATCGAACCTTATAAACCGTCATCCCGAGAAAACGTGTCATCCCGAGCGAAGAGAGGCGAAGCCGAACGTAGTCGAGGGACCTTGTGCCCCGGCTACGAACTCAAGGTCGCTCGACTGCGCGTGACCTTCGCTGCGCGAAACTCACGTTCCGCTCGGGATGACAATATTCTGGTGACTGAATTTGTTCATCCGTGAAAATCCGCGTGAATCCGTGGCCGGGAAGTGCTACTGCATGAAGCCGCCAGGATCTTTTCTGGCGGTTCCGCCTACGGTGAGGCGATCGATCTTCAGCGTCGGAATGCCAACTCCTACCGGCACGGCCTGGCCATCTTTGCCGCAGGTGCCGACGCCTTCGTCGAGCTTCAGATCGTTGCCCACCATCGACACGCGGGTCAGCACATCGGGGCCGTTGCCGATCAGCGTCGCGCCCTTGATCGGCGCGGTGATCTGGCCGTTTTCGATCATGTAGGCTTCGGAGGCCGAGAAGACAAACTTGCCGTTGGTGATGTCGACCTGGCCGCCGCCGAAGTTCACGGCATAGATTCCATGCTTCACCGAGCGGATGATGTCGTCGGGATGATCCTGGCCCGCGAGCATATAGGTGTTCGTCATGCGCGGCATGGGAATGTGCTCGTAACTTTCGCGACGCCCGTTGCCAGTATCGGAAATGCCCATGAGCCGCGCGGAAAGCTTGTCGCTGAGATACCCCTTGAGAATTCCGTTCTCGATGAGCACGGTTTCCTGCGTGGGCTCGCCTTCGTCGTCGACGTTGAGCGATCCGCGGCGCCACGGCATGGTTCCGTTATCGACCACAGTACACTTCTCGCTCGCGACTCTCTTGCCGACCAAGCCGGCGAATGCTGAAGTCTTCTTCCGGTTAAAGTCGGCTTCCAGTCCGTGTCCAACGGCCTCGTGCAAAAGCACGCCCGGCCATCCCGGCCCCAACACGACTTCCATTTCTCCGGCTGGAGCCTCACGGGCATCGAGCTGCAAAATCGCCTGCCGCGCCGACTCTTTCGCAAAATATTCCGGAGTCTTTTCGCCGAAGAAGAAATCGAGAGCGACGCGTCCGCCGCCGCCTGAAGTGCCGCGAGCGGAGTTGCCTTCAGTCTTCGCGATGCACGACACGTTCATGCGGGCCAGGGGCTGCGAATCTTCCGCAAAGGTTCCATCCGACGCGACGACGAGAATGTTGCGCAGCTCGTCGGCGTAGCTGGCCCGCACTTCCTGAATGCGCGGATCGAAGGCGCGCGCCGCTTTGTCGGCCCGCATGACCAGTTCAACTTTGGCGCTGATCTCCGCATCGACCGAGGGCAGCGTCACGGGATACAGACTACGTGCGGCCGATTTTTGAAATCCAGCTACGGTCGCTTTGGCCGGGGCGCTCGCTATCAACGCCGCCGTCTTGGCTGCGTGCAAAATACGCGCGGAAGAAAGGTCATCGGTATAGGCGTAGCCCGTGCGCTCGCCCGAAACGACGCGGACTCCACAGCCCACGGAGATTCCCTGCGATGCCGACTTCACCATGGACTCATCGACCATCAACGACGTCGAGGAAAGATATTCGAAGTAGAGGTCGGCATAGTCGCCGCCCGCCGAGAGCGCGGCCGAAAGGTAGCGCTCCAGATCGTGCTCGGTCAGGCCGTAATGTTCGAAGAAAAAGCGACGCTTGTCGGAACTTTGCTTATCCAGGCTTTGTTTGCTCAAACTTGTTTTATCCACGTGAATTAGATGCCGCCGAGTCCGGCAAGGACTCCCCGAGACGGTCACTCCCTTTCCCCTATTATCCCACACCGAAACTGATCCGCCGCGCGCGGGCCAAAGTCTTCCACAACTTCGCCGACAACGATGGTCACACGTCACAGACTCCGCCTCGGCGATTGTGGACAATTCCCTCGTGACCTCCGACGCCCTCAGCCGCACGGTGCAGGACTTTCTTAGCGAGGCCGCGGGCGCCGTCGTGCTCGAGAACGGCGCGGTGGCGTTCGATCTGGGGCAGTCGAAGTATTCGATTTCCGGCGAATACAACAAATGCCTGTTGCACCTGTGGTCAGCCGAGCGCAACACCGTGCGACGCGTGCTCGATGCCGAAGTGAAGAACGGAACCTTGCGGCTGGCGGTGCAGCGGCTCGGGCAGGCGCGTCCCACGATGCTGGAGATTTGCCGGGAACGCGACCGGCGCTCCCCGTCGGCGAAGAAAGCAGCGCGGGCGGCCTACGAGCATAAGCTGCGGCGGGCGCTGGAGCGACACTTTCCCGGATTTACGATTACACGGCTCACGACTGGGATGGATCTGGAGAAATCCTTTGGCCCGATCTATGCCCGCGGGCTGCTGCGCCAGGGGCAGTCGGCGTTTGCCGTGTTGGGAGTGAACGCCTCGGAAACGCAGGCGTCGATCGACGCTTCACTGACCTTCGGGATTCTCTGGCTCGAGGCTTGCCGCCATTCGTCGGTGGGAAAGTTCCTGGTCGAGGGGCTGCATTTATTTATTCCGCAGGGATGCTCGGCGCTGGTGCGCGAGCGCATGGCCAACTTGAATCGCGCGGCCGCCAAGTGGAGTCTGTTTGAACTTGATGAACGTCACGACGCTCTGGTCGAAGTCGATTGCACCGACCGCGGCAACGTGGCCACGAGGCTGGTCCACGCGACCAATGAGTCCGCCGCGATGGAGCGCTTCGCCGACTGCGTCGCGAGAATCCATGCGATTTTGCCCAACTGCGAAGTGGCAGTGCTCTCGGCGGGGGAATTGGCCTTCCGATGGCGCGGGCTGGAGTTTGCCCGGGCTCGCATGGGCGCCGAAGCGATGACTTTTCGCGCCAGGCAGGAAATCATATTTGGCGTGGGCGCTGAAGAGCGCGTCCTCGAAGAGCGCAACTGGCCGCTGTTCCTGCAACTGGTCACCGCCGTACGCGATACTCGCAACCCCTATGGGCCGCGCCAGCACCCACTGTTCCGGCTACATCCCGAGCGCTGGCTGGAATCGCTGATCGTGGGCGACGTCAGCGTGATCGACGAGCGCCTCGACTGCGCCGCGCTGTACTCGCAAGTTCCGGCTTTCTCCGCCTCGGACCGGGCCATGCTCGACGTGCTGACCACGACTCGCGAGGGACGTCTCGCCGTGGTCGAACTCAAAGCCGATGAAGACATCCACCTGCCGCTGCAGGGTCTCGATTACTGGTCGCGCGTGCAATGGCACCACAGCCGCCAGGAATTTCCCCGTTTCGGATATTTCGCCGACCGTGAATTGTCGCCTGAGAAGCCGCTGCTTTATCTGGTGGCGCCGGCATTTCACGTGCATCCGCAAACGGACGTGCTGCTGCGGTACGTCTCTCCTGAAATTGACTGGGAATTTGTGGGGATCGACGAGCACTGGCGCGACGGAGTGAAAGTTGTATTCCGGAAACGGCCTCGAGGATCTCCTCACCACGAAGACCCAGAGACACAGAGAATTTGCGAGCCAGAATTGCGGGCCGCGATCTGACGGACCCGGTTATTAGGTCTGACAGACGGTTCACGAACCCCCGTCCTTCGATCAACTCAACGCTTTCTCGCGGAAAAGGCGCGCGAGAAATGGCCCACGCGCAACGAGCCCCGGAGGGGCGAAAGAATTTAGCCCAGCGCTTCAGCGCTGGGTTAGGGCCGTTAAGGGAGAATCGAGTCCCGGAGGGACGGCACACCCGTCACTCCTAACCCTTCCACGCTCCCAACATCCGCCGGACATCTAGCAACTGCCCCAGGTGATACGCGTTGTGATCGGCCAGCAGCAGTGCCTCGCGCAGAACCGTCTGGCCGTCGCCCCACGGGATCCGCGCGAAGAGATCGGTCTTGCGGTTCGCGACCAGCGCCTGCATCGCCTTCAGATCCCGGCGAAACTGCTGCACGCTCTTATTCCAGGCGGCCGCGCTGGGCGGGGCTTCCGTCTTCGGCCAGTAGCCCTCGGGCCATTTCGGGGAAGCGTGCTTGGGATTGCGGCTGAACTCGAGAATGTCCCACTGCGCCAGGCGAAGGTGTTCGAGCACCATCCAGGCAGTGTGCGGAAAATTCGCCGGCTTCACGCCCTGCAGCTTCTTCGGCAGGCCTTTGACGACGTCCTCGAATTTCGCATGGGCGCTTCCGCCAGCTAGCAATTCGAGAAGATGTTTGCGCAGCGATTGTTCCTGGTCTGTGGTCATTGGATCCCTCCCACCAGCGCTCAAGTGTAGCGGCACTGTCAGAAGGATTGGACGAGGCATCCGATCGGAAAGTTGCGAGGATCGTTAGCCTTCCATTGTGTCAGCCGCTCAGACCTTGGCGATGCGCGCGAGATCCGTCGCTTCGCCTGAAGAACGGCTCCGCTCGGGATGACGCCGGAAAGCTGGGAACTTGGACCAGTCCCCTTTATTTCTGTGCCGCTGATGCGGTCTGCGAAGGGACCTGTGCGTCGTCGGTCATGCCGCCAATCGCATCCCCCGACAGCACGAGTTCTACGCGCCGGTTCTGCTGGCGGCCTTCGGCCGTGTCGTTCGCGGCGATCGGATCACTCTTGCCGAATCCGCGGGCTTCGACCGCGCCGGATGGGATTCCCTGCTGCACGAAGTAATCGCGCACCGCTTGCGCGCGGTGCTCTGAGAGATCCTGATTGTACTGATCGCTGCCCACGCTGTCGGTGTGTCCTTCGACCGCGACATGAAGGCTGGGATACGCGAGCACGATCCCGGATACTTTGGCGAGGCGTTCGCGCGCTCCGGGAAGCAACTCGAAGCTTCCACTGCGGAACAACACGTCGGACATATTTGCGATCAAACCGCGGGCTGAGTCGCGCGTCGCCAGAATCGAATTCAGCTGCTGCAGCAGACGGGCGCGCAGATCCTGTTTTTCTTTTTCGGCCTGCTGCCGGAGGCTTTCCGACTGAGCCGCGGCGGCGTGGGCCTTATCCGTTTCAGCGGCGAGGATCTGCTGCTGGGCAACGGCTTCCGCCTTGGCCTTTTCAGCTTCTTCTTTCATGCGCTCGGCTTCGGCCTTGGCTTGTTCGGCTTGGGCGCGAGCCTGTTCGGCGGCAGCGCGAGCCTGCTCTGCCTGGGCGCGGGCCGCTTCCGCATCGGCTCGGCGCTTGGCTTCAGCATCGGCTTCTGCGCGGGCCTTCGCTTCGCGTGCTGCTGCGGCTGCCTGGGCTTCATCTTCCGCCTTCTGTTTTACGGCCATGAGGCGCGCTTCTTCCGCGGTCTCGGTCGCTTCCTTGGCAGCGGCTTCCACGGACGCCTTGTTCTGCTTCTGCCGGTAAAGTTCTTCGGCGTGCAGCAACTGCTGCCCAGCCTTCGACAAGATCGATGCCGCGTATTTGTCGGCGGCCGCGATGTGCGCAATGCGTACCGCATTGCGCGCTTCGAACAGCTCCAGCGGAGTCTTGCTGTCGATTCCGAAAATTGCGTCTTGAATGTGCGTGTTGGTCGAGGAATACGTGCCACGCGTAACCAACTCATACCGGGCGTCGATCGCCTCGCCAACTCCGCCGTTCACTGCAGCGCTTTCCATCACCACCATGTTGCCCGGCTGCGTCACCGCGAAATACGGCTCGGCGGTCACGATCATGCCAAAAGTCTGCAGGTCGGTATAGGCCTTCACGTGCGCGTTGCCGTTGTGATCGAGCGACAGTTCGCCAAGATTCACCGGGCGCCCTTCAGACGAAACCGCCCATGCAACGTAGGTCAGAAATTCGAGTCCGAACTTGGTAGCGTCTTCCATGCCCTGAAACTTGGCGTCGATCTCGAAGTTCGTCTTCTTGCCTTCGACACGGGCTTCGCCTGCCGCGCGCTGCAGCAGGTCGGTTCCACGGAAATCGACTTTTGTCGTGCCACCCTGCAGCCGGTAATGGACGGCCTTGGTGGTTCGGGAAACCGTGGGGACAGTTGCGGGTGTGCCAGTGCCGGGGGAAACAGAGGGTTGAGTTTGCGCGACAGTCAGAGCCACGAGCGTAAGGACGAAGACGAAAATGGCCAGAGATAATTTCTTCACAAGGGTTCTCGATCTGGGGGATTAAGAGCTAATTAATCTTCTTAATCTTCGTCGATGTCCCGTTGAATGCAAAGAACAGGAAGAGATAGCACTTTAGTCACATGGAAGAGCGATAGAGCCACCCGCCGGGCCTTGCTCCGCGTCCTCTGTGTCCTCTGCGGTGAATGCTTCAGGTTTGCTTCGGAGAAAGCCTGACCCCTTCACGGAACAAGCGCCATGGCTCCCTTGGGCCCCACTACCAGAGCTCCGCCCTCCGGATACGCACTGGCCGCGTTGAACTCGATCCCCAGCTTCTTTTTTACGTTGATGCGGTGCGGATCGTGAGGCGGCCGAAAGTCGAGCATGAAATCCTGGCCAACGATAAAGATGCGCTGCGGAGCCGCGCCTTGTACCCGCATTCTTTTCTCGATCAGAGCTTCCTGGATCGCCTGCGCGTTCACTTTGCGGTCATAGCCTACGGCCGAAAAATACGCCACCGGATGCAAGGATGAAAGTTTCCAGGTCGTCCCTCCATCTTCGGTGAACGCCAGGTTCGGGCCGTCGTCATGGGGATGTTTGTAATCGCCGCCGGCGACCACGCCATGCAGCGCATCGCGGAAGGCGATCGAAAAGATCCCCGCCGAATCTGCCCCGTGCAAGATGGGCGTATCGAAAACCTGCCAGCTCTGCCCGCGATCTGCCGAGTGAAAGACTCGCGCTACTTTTCCCCCGGTCGCGAACCAGATGTTGCCATCCGGTCCGCCGGGCAAAATCGCAAGGCAAGTGTTCGAAGCCGCGAATGCTCCCTCGCCTTCCATGGCCGGCGGCAATTTTGCCGACGGAATGGCTTGCCAGTTCTGGCCATCGTCCGTGGTCAGAACTTCGAAGGTGAGCTTCCCTGTCTCGTCGGGGATCGGGTCTCCCAGTACCACTCCGTGCGTCGGATCCCAGAACGCCATCGAATCGAAGAATCCCTTGGGATTTTTGTTTGTGAACTGCAGCTGCCAGGTCTTACCTGCGTCGCTGGTGTGGTAGATCCGCGATTGTTCTCCCGGACCGGCGGACATGAGGAACGCCTCATCAGCGGAGAACGCCACGACCGCGCGGAAGTCGAGCGCCGCGGCGTCCGGTACCTGTGCCGGAGTCCACGTCGTGCCTCCGTCCACCGTTCGAAGATACGTTCCGTGCGTTCCGCTCGCCCAGGCAACGTTCAGCGACACGGCACTCACGCCGCGCAAACCTTCGGTGGTGCGTGAGATCAGCACCCGCGGGCCAGACTCAGCCTCCGCGACGCCGAGCAGAATGATGACGAGTGAAAGTATGAAGAAGCTGAACGTCAACCGGCGCATGGCGAGAATTGTAGCGCCGGCGTCCCGCCGGCTATTCCGTGGGCGTCTCGCCCGCGGACCCCGCGTGATTCCCAAACGTCGCTACTTTGCCGTGAAGTCCGCGAACGACGCGCTCTTGCCGGCATAAATCCGCAACGTGCAGCGTGCGCCCACGTGGGCAAATGCCACTTCGAGCGCCTCGGATGCCTGATCTACCTGCTCCGTCTCCATCACGGCCCGCGCGATGTCCTGCTTCTCGTCGTAGGCGGCGCCCGGAGTTACGTTCTTGTTCACCACCAGCGTCCAGTGATCTTTCGCGGGGATGGGATAGACGCTATACGCGCCAATCGGAATCATGGAACTTCCCAGCTGAAGTTGCGCCTCAGTGAACAGCGTCATGGGCGTTCCACCCGGAGACCAGGGCTTGCCGTGGGCGGGCTTCTCCTTGTTGGAAACCGCGTTGTAACGAACGTAGACCTGGCGACCGTCATCCAGATTGCACGCCGTGGTGGAACTCGGAGCGCCGCCCGTTTGCGCGAACAGCCAAGGGGTCAGCAATAACGATATGGCTACAGCTCTACAGACGAGTGTGGCCGACATGTGCGAAGTCTCCCGCGCAGAAGTGTAGCGCCCAACTGCCTTAAGGGGAAGCATTTTACTTGAAAACACACGGTTGGCGAGCGGGACAGTTCCGTTCGTCATGGGCCTTCAGTGACGTTTCCCGGGCCCCCGGCGGTTGCTACCGTGGGTTGCAGGTACTGGTGCGTCAGGTACCGCGAGCACGACACAATCGAGGATTATCAATGGCGAAAGCGAAATTAAGAATTCTTTATAGCGAAGGGGATGCGGAAGTTCTGGCAGCGCAGTCCGCGGCCATGGAAAAGGCGGGGCACATCGTCCAGCCCGTCGAAGGACGCAAGGCAGCGACCGAAGCCCTCGCGAAGAACTCCTTTGACCTGGTGGTTCTGGGCGCGACCTTGACCCGCAATGACCGTCATCACCTTCCTTATATGGTGAAGAAGGCCAGCTCCGAAACCAGCGTGCTCGTCATGCATGCCGATGGCAGCCGTCATCCTTATGTCGACGCCTGCACCGACACCGGCGCAAGCCTGGAGTCGGTGTTGAACCGCATCGAGTCGATGAAGATTGCCGGCATGGTTCCGAAAGCCGCCGCGGCAGCAGCTGGCCGGTAGATCCTAAGTCTTTCCCGAGTGGGTTCGCTGGTGTAGGTTTTTGCTCGTGTGGCTTCTTTGCTTGTGTAGGGACGGGCGCCTTCGCCCGTCCCGCCAAGCGCAGCGAGGCGAGCCACTGCCACAGCTCTACCCAGAAGCAACCTCCTCGTAACCCCAAGCCCCAGATCCCGCTACGCAACGAATCAAGATGGTAAACGCGTGGGAACGATCTTCCACCCAGGTACGTATTTGTGCGCTCGCGGCTGAAGAAACCTGGCGGAAGTGGGATCAGCGGGGATCTGCGAGCCCGAAAGGACATCTGACGGCATACGGGCTCGGTCGCACGAACCGCGTCCATGGAAAGACGCTTGACGCGAACCTGAGTAGTAAATGGTGGAACGAACTCACCATTTCACATCCACACGGAATCGTTGTACGTCGTAACAGTCCGCCAAAGTGGAACTAAGGCTGCGTTCTCGGTGCCGCTTTGCCCACTGGCTTGTAATCCTTGGGATACACGACCAGGCAGCGCCGCATGCCTTCGCCTTCACTCTCGGTCCGCAGGTCGGCCTCGTCCCGCAGCGCCAAGTGGACGATTCGACGCTCGCGCGACGACATCGGACTGAACTCGTACGGTGTGCCCGTTCTCCGCACCTTTTCGGCGGCTACGGTCGCGGCCGTTCGCAGTTCCTGGATCCGCAACGACCGCTGGTTCTGGCAGTCGAACGAGATCTTCTCGTGCTCGCCCGAGGGCAGGCGCAGCATCTCGAGCGCCAGCAATTCCAGGGCGCGCAGCAGTTCTCCGCCGCGGTCCAGCAGCAGAGGCGCATCAGGGCCGGAGAAATCCACCAGGATCTCGGGCTTCTCCCAATCGCGATTCTCCGGCAATGGCGGATCGACGACGATCCGGTATTTGAAGCGAAGGCCGCCATGGGTTACGACGGCCTGCAGGAATTCGTTGATCTTTTTCGCAGCTGCGACTTTGTCGGGAATGGACACGCGAAATAGCTCCTAGCTTCTAGCTACTAGCCTCTAGCTTAATACCTTGGCTTCCGCCGGGTGCCCCGTTTCTCGCGTTTTTTGGCGAGAAGCGGGTCTTTGCTTTGCTTGCTCCACTGCTGTGTCCGCTCCAAGCTAGGAGCTAGCAGCTAGCAGCTTATTTATCTTTCTTCCGCGCGCGCTTCGCCATCATCTCGCGCATTTCACGGCCGAGCGATGTGCGGTTCATGACCGCCTGCTGCGCCATCTGAATCAAGTTAGCTTCCGCATAGTACAGGTTCAGACCGGCCGGCAGACGGAAGAAGAAGAAGCCCATCATCAGCGGCATCATGACGGTCATCATTCTCTGCTGCGCCGGATCCATGCCCACCTGCGGCGTCATCTTCTGCGCGAGCAGCATGCTGGCAACCATGAAAATCGGCAGCAGGAACCACGGATCGGCCGCCGACAGATCATGAATCCAAAGCCAGTGCGCGTGCCGCAGATCGAGCGCGATCGACAGCATCTTGTAATACGCCCACAAAAATGGCAGCTGGATCAGCATCGGCAGGCACCCGCCCGCCGGATTCACGCCTTCCTTCTTATAGAGCGCGCTGATCTCCTCATTCATCGGAGCCTTGCGCGGATCGCGCAGGCTGTACTTCTTGTATTTCTCCTGGATCGCCTTGATCTGCGGCGCCACGCGCTGCATCTTCAGCATCGACTTCATCTGCGTCACGCGCAGCGGCAGCAGCAGCAGACTGACGATCAGCGTCTGCAGAACAATCGCCCATCCCCAGTTGGGAACGATGTGGTGATAAGTCCACTTCAGCCATACGAATAGAAACTTGGCGATGATGCCGAAGAAACCGAAATCCACCAGCCCGTTCAGATCATTGTCGGAGCCCACACCCGGCACAGGCACCTTCTGCAGAACTTCAAGTTCTTTGGGCCCCGCGAACACGCGCTCCATCGTCGGACCGTGCAGGTTGCCGACCGCGGCGCCGAGAACGTCGACGTTCACCACTTCTTTGGAATCAGCCTTCTGCGGATCGCGCGCCACCGACATCTGGTTGCGCAGCGTCACCAGCGACGCCGAGTTCGGATCGTCGGGAATGAACACCGCCGCGAAATACTGGTCGGTCGGGCCAGCCCAGTGGAACGGCCCATTGATCGTCTTGCCGCCGCTGATGTCGTTACACTTCGAGAACGGCGAGAATCCGCAGCGGATCGGCAGCCGGACGATATCTTTATTGAACTGGTAGTCAATGAAAGCAGCGGCGTAGAAGGCGGGCGTCGTCTGGCTGCCGAATCCCGAAGGCCAAGCGGGAAGCGCGGCGACCTCGGTGCCTTTTGACATGACATTGGTCTCGACGCTCACTACATAGGTTTGGTCGAAACCGAAAGTCTTGCGGACGGTGACATCCTGGTCGGCGTACTCGAAAGTGATGGTCGCCGGCGATGTCTGCTTGCCTTCCTTCGATGCCACGTACAGCGCGGAACTCAGCTTTCCGCGCAAACTCTCGTCGTAGGTCCACAGCGAGAGCGGGTAGCCGTACTTTTCGGCCGCCGCGGAGTTCACCAGATCCAGCGGGCCGTTCGCAGCGTCGTTGTCAAATTTCTTGAGGATCCACGATTTCACCTGCGCGCCGCGGTTGGTGAAAGTGATCCGGTAGAGATCGTTCTCAATGACGGTCTCGGTCTCGCCCGCGGCCTGCTTGGTAACGGCATTGGCGGAAGTCGCGGCCGCCGGCGCAACCGTTGCAGCAGGCGAAGGAGAAGTAGACGAGGGCTGCGCCGGTGCCGGTTGGCTCTGCTGCTGCGGGGCCGCGGGTTGCGGCATGTACTTCTTAAGCAGCGGCTGGAATGCCAGCATGACGACGAACGTCAGCACAAACACCAGCATCAACCGCTTCTCACTGCCGGGTTCGTGTTGTGGATTTTGAATGTCTGGCAAGGTTTACCGTTTCCTCATATCCCCGAAGTCGATCATTGTCCGCGGACCGGGTGCCCCGTTTCTCGCGCCTTTTGCGAGAAAGCCTGCCCTGAGCTTGTCGAAGGGCGCGGATTTACCACCGGATCGTATCCCCCGTGCGCAAACGGATGGCAGCGCAGCAGCCGCCACACAGCCATCAGTCCGCCGCGCAACGCGCCATAGCGTTCCACCGCTTCCATCGCATACTCCGAGCAGGTAGGAACGTAGCGGCACGACGGCAAAAACATCGGAGAAATCGCCCACTTGTACGCCCGCAGCAACCCGAGCACAACGAACTTGGGGAACTGGCGCATAAAGCTGGGCAGCAACGATTTCCTTCGTGGTCCTTCGTGCCCTTCGTGGTTCAAGCTTTTTCTCTCGCTGCCTTGCCTGCAAGCTTCTCTTGGATAACTACGAAAGCCCGGCCCACTTCGTTCACGACCGCGGTAAAGTCAACCGTCAGCAGGGACTTCTTCGGATTGATCACCACATCCGCATTCGGGCCCGCAGCCGGACGCGTCATCCGTACGGCCTCGCGCAAACGCCGCTTCATGCGGTTGCGCTGCACCGCCCCGCCCAACGCGCGGCTCACGGTAAATCCAATGCGCAGTCCCGAGGCTACTTGCACCCTGACGGCGGGAGCCTTCGCGCCCGCAGCGTCGATCGGCGGACGCTGCCAATAAAACACAGTCATCGACGCCGAGAAATGGCGCCGCCCCTGCTTGTAGACGCGCTCGAAGTCGGCGTGCCGCAATAGCCGCGCATTACGGGGAAAACCGACGTTGCCGCCTCGAGGCGCAACGCCCCGCGCGACGTCACCCCGCGGCACAGCATCATGATTCGATTCTCCAGGCACACTGGCAGTCACAGTGACTCTAAGTTCCAGATCGCTATTCTCCAGAGGACGGTGAAAATCACTGGCACAACAGCGGGTTGCGCGGACGATGGCCCGCGCCACTGGACTATTCGCGGAATCCTGGTTTCACCGAGACCCGTTTGCGCCCCTTGGCGCGCCGGCGGGAAATTACCTTCTTGCCGCCCTGGGTCTTCATGCGCTTGCGAAATCCGTGTGTCTTCGATCGCTTGCGCCGGTTGGGTTGGAATGTACGCTTGGGCATGAAAAGTACTTGCTCCTGATTCGTTCGACAGTGTTAGGGCAAACCGTAAGTATAAACGACTGAAGGGTTCGTACGCAAAAGACGCTGGCTATCCACCTTGATCATCTTCAGCAGCTGCTTTCGTGGGCTGATGCAATCGCATCGGTCAGAGAATTTCGGTGATATCAATGCTCAACGCGGAACTCACGGCGTCAATGGTCCAGATTTCTACATGTTGCTGAACAACAAGTGCTGCTAAATCGCTCCCTTTCGGGCGCACACGCATGATGGCTGCTAGGAGCCTAGGTAGAGTGAATCGCCAACCTGATGTCTCATGCGGGCTGATCTGAATTTTGAACAATCGCTGCGGAAGCGCTGCCAGCCCTTCATCAGGAAATTCCACCAATCGCGCGGGCCCAGTTTCCCCCACGGCGGCGATGCGAACAAGGAGCAGTTGCAAGTCCGAGTCTTCGGCAACTTCCGCAAGTGAGAGTATTCTGCATCTCCCGGAATTTGCGACGAGGATGTAACCCTCTACTGGCTGATCTCCAGAGATCCAACCTACCCGCTTACACAGAGGCTGCGGCAACCTAATGCGGTAGGATGCCTCGACAGATATTACGTGAGACTCCCGTTCCGGCACTTCCATTTTTTACCGTCGCAGTCATTCTAGTCCAATACCTTGTAAATCTTTGCGTTACCGACACTATTCTATTGACATCTTCCATGTATTACCGTATATACTCAACATACAGGGTACCCTTCAAAGCGGCCCCTAGATGTTGTATGGGATTGCGTCAGGGGGCGTCTTTGATACATAATTACGAGTTTTTTGGCGCTCGTCACCCCTAAAGAGACGCCTGGGAAAGAGGAGTCCGCCATGCCTTCTGTCGAAACCACAGTGCTCCCTGACCACATCCTTGCCGCCGTGCTGGTATTAGCAAAACAAGAGTCAGCGAAGGAGAGGCTCGCCTTTCGCGGCCACGACTTTCAGCTGCAGGAGATATTTCACAGTCTTCGCAGCTCCAAGAAGTATCCAATCTTGGATGCGTTCGTGTTCTCGGACAGCGGGCCGGAGCCCTACAGTCCTGCGTTGAGCGAGTCCGTGTCGAGGTTACAGCTATCGGGCCTTATCGGTCGAGAGAATCCTGATTACGAAGTTGTGTTCTTGCGTGACTCCGCTGATCGATTTTTTGAAGACGTCTTGAAGAAGGAGTTCAGCGCAAATCAATTCGAGCAGCTCGGCGAAATAGCATCCCAGTTTTTGGAACGCGTAAAGGCAGCTTAGGGCCCTGAAGTACAATCAATTTCACAAAAATGAGCGGATCGTCTGCGCCAGCAAAGCTAGCAGAGCGAGTGGATACGGTTTGTTCAGTGGCTCTTTGAGGACTTCACGCCCAGCGTGCCCAAGGGCTCGAAGGTTTTCAATGACGCGCTGCTGGGAAATCTCTTGTTCTCCAAGCATGAGGTAGCAGTAATCGATTGCCCAATACTTCAACGTCTAAGACGTATAAGGCAAACGGGGCTTGTTTATTACGTTTACCCGTCAGCGACACATAGCCGATTTGAACACTCCCTGGGAGCGGCAACACTCGCGGAGCGCTGTTTCGATGCTGTCCAAGAGCGTGCATACGTTGAAGGAACCGGTAAACAGTTGGCAGATCCCGATCGGACAAAGGGCGATCTGGCTCATCTTCGCATGGCGGCATTGCTTCACGATGTAGGCCACGGACTCTGTTCGCATGCTTCCGAACAGATTTACGAACAGCTTTCAGATTTGAAGGAATTCTGGCAAGACCCAGCGTACGCGACGAATGCGCCCGGAGAGATCCTTTCTTACCTCATCGTGCGATCCCCAACTTTTGAAGCATGGTTCCAAAAATATGTTGTTGAAGCGTGCAAGGCAGACCTCGATCTAGCGAAAATATCTAAGTTGATCTTGGGTAAGCACGATGATCCAGATCTTTACTTCCTCGCGAAAATTATCAGCAGTCCTTACGACTGTGACAAGCTCGACTACATTGCTAGAGACAGTTACTACTGCGGCCTAGCGCTGACTGTCGATCTCCCCAGATTCTACAGCATGATTTCGACTACGAAGCAGAAGGATTACCGAGTGCTCGTGCTTCGAAGTTATGTTCCATTGGAACAGATACTGTTTAGCAAGATGACCCTGTTTGGATCTGTGTACCATCACCAAAAGGTCAAATGTCTCGACTCGATGTTGCGCTCGATGGTTGGCCATATCGTCGAGAATCCGAAACAGGCTAGCTTTCCGGTGAGGGGCGAACAAGTGATTTCGTTCACCGATCCGGTCCAGTACCTATATGCTACGGACGAGGAGTTCTTTTCCCAGTCTGGCGGTTTTGGGGATGAGTACACGCGAGAGATGCTACGCCGTTTTCGACACCGTGACCTCTTCGTTCGTTGTCTGGAAATTTCACGGAGGACAGTCGGCAAAGACAGCTGGAAGGGTTACGGTAGGCAAAAGCTCATTGACCTTACGGAACAGCCGAGGCTGCTTGCTGACGTTGAAGAGGCGATTCACAAAGAGTTAGGCGCAGCCAGAGCGAAAGTTAACATTCACGACATCAGGTTGAGTATTCCCGGGCTTCCCGGGCTGAAGACGGGCAGCGCGTTGATTCAGACGTCGAAGGATGCAGAACCCGAGAACGTGGCCGCATATTTTCCCGTCGACCAATGGACAGAGGCCTACGCTCACAATAAATGGCGAAGCTACGTTTACGCGCCCCGTGAAATTGCGGAAGCTGTCAGGGATGCGGCCGTCAAAGTCTTCCATGAGCGGCTCAACTTGGACATCGACTCCGAAATATCCAACCAAACTTGTCACTTGTAGCCACTTGGCAGCCACTGAAGCAGTCGTTTGCGTCTGCACAACTCCGCGGCAGTTACCAGCGCGGCACTTGACAGCACCATGCCTGCGGGTTCTGAATAATCATTCGCGAAAAAATTCCAGCCAAAGTTTTCCACACAACAAAATATTTTGTGCTAGTATCGCGAACTGATCCTGCTTTCGAAATTTCTTTTTTGTTTTTCGGCAACCGCACAAGAAAATCGGACGCATTCCGCAGTAAACTTGATGGTTCCGTCTACTTCGTAAAACGGCAGTTTTGAACAGGCGCTCTCCACCAGCCGCCGCAGCGCCGTGGTGAATATTTCATATATGTCAGTCCCCAGCACAATTCTCTCCCCGAACCCATGGGCGCGCATCCTTGATGCGCTGGAAAAGAAAATCAATCGGCACTCGTACGACACCTGGCTGAAGCCCACGCGTTACAGCCACTCCAGCGGAGGCATTCTCTTCGTTCGCGTACCGACTGTTGAATTTCGCCACGCCGGCGACAAGTACGCCGACCTCATCCAGGAAGCCATCGACAATCTCGGCCTCGGTTTCAACGACGTGAAGTTCGTCACGCCCGAGGACGATCCTGCCGCAACTCCCATGCGCCACGACGGCGGGCTCTCGGCCGTCCCCACGACCGCGGGCGCATCGCAATCGCGCTTCGACTGGGATGGCGCCGCGCAACTCAATCCGCGCTACACCTTCGACGCCTTCGTCATCGGCAGCGGCAACCAGTTCGCGCACGCCGCGTGCCAGGCCGTCGCCGAGCGTCCGTCCAAGGCCTACAACCCGCTGTTCCTTTATGGCGGCGTCGGCATGGGTAAGACGCATCTCATGCAGGCCATCGGACACGAGATCAAGCGCCGCATGCCGCAGGCCGCCATCTGCTACACCTCCAGCGAGAAGTTCACCAACGACATGATCAACTCGCTGCGCTATGACAAGATGACGACGTTCCGCGACAAGTTCCGCAACGTCGACGTTCTGCTCATTGACGACATCCAGTTTCTCACCGGCAAAGAGCGTACCCAGGAAGAGTTCTTCCACACCTTCAACGCCCTGCACGAGTCGATGAAGCAGATCGTCATCGCCAGCGACCGTTCTCCGAAGGAACTCGCCGAGATTGAAGACCGGCTGCGCAGCCGTTTCGAGTGGGGACTGATCGCTGACATCCAACCGCCCGACCTCGAAACGAAAGTTGCGATCCTGCAGAAGAAAGCCGAGCAGGAGAAGGTCACTCTGCCCACCGACGTCGCACTCTATGTTGCGTCGAATATTCGCTCCAACGTCCGCGAACTGGAAGGCGCTCTGATCCGCCTGGTCGCTCACTCTTCCTTGATCGGCGCCGAGATTACGCTGCCCTACGCGCAGCAAGTGTTGAAGAATTTCATCGACTCGCAGGCTCGCAAGGTCACGATCGAGTCGATCCAGAAGATGGTCGCAGAGCAGTTCGGGCTGCGTCTGGTTGAGATCAAGGCAAAAAACAATTCGCGCGCCATCGTCTACCCGCGCCAGGTTGCAATGTACCTGGCCAAGCACATGACCGAAGCGTCGCTGCCTGAAATCGGGCGCCAGTTCGGCGGCAAGCATCACACCACCGTATTGCACTCGGTCGAAAAGATCGAAGAGTTGCGCAAGACCGATAAAGATTTGAACAGGCTGATTAATAAATTGACTGAGCAATTGGGCGGATAAATCGCAGCGGTCGTTGCGTTTTCCACGGTCGAGTCCAGTCTTCCTTCGCGATGCCTGTGAATGACATGTGGAAGTTGTGCAAGGCAGGAATGAAATCGGCGGAGAGGCTATATTACACTGCCGTCTCCGAAGAGTTTGGGACCGATTTCTAACATGAACAGTACGGGCGGAACCCGGTGACAACAGGCGAGTTGCTGCGGTTTTCCACTTCTGCGAAGGCCCTACTGTTACTGCTGGTTTAATAGGTTTTGCATTTGATATAAGGGTAATACCAGAAGTAGCTGGCACGTAGCCAAGCACGGGGAGAAGGACTTTATGCCGGTGGAGGCCGCTGTTGCCGCGGGCACGATGGAAATCACAGTCAGCAAGTTCGAATTGCTGCGCGAATTAACGGCTACGCAAGGTGTGGTCGAACGCAAGACCACGATTCCCATCCTGTCCAACTATCTGTTCGAGGCCGCTGGCGACCGGCTGTCGCTCACCGCAACGGACCTCGATCTCAGCCTGCGCACCTCATGCAGTGCCAAGGTTAAGAAAGAAGGGTCCTGTACCATCCCCGCCCGGAAACTTCATGACTATGTGAAGTTGCTGCCCGACGCCGACATCACCATCAAGTTGCTGGAGAATCACTGGGTCAGCATTCGCTGCGGCCGCTCCAATACGAAGATGGTCGGCATGGCAAAATCGAATTTCCCCAGCCTGCCCGCCTTCCCCACGGCTGGCGTGGTCACGATTCCGGCACAGGTTCTGCGCGGCCTGATCGCTCGTACGGGATTTGCAATTTCCAACGAAGAATCGCGCTACACGCTCAATGGCGCCCTAATGTTGCTCAAGCCCGAGTCCATCACGATGGTCGCGACCGATGGACATCGCCTCGCGCACTGTGAACGTCCCGGGGAAAAGTTTGAAGGCGTCTCCGGCGAACTGAAGACTCTCGTCCCAAAGAAAGCCATGGACGAACTGAAGTCGCTGCTCGATTCCACCGACGCCGAGACCATCGAATTCGCGAAGGACGATTCCACGCTGTTCTTCCGCATCGGCTCACGGCTGCTGACCTCTCGCCAGCTCACCGGGCAATTCCCCAACTTCGAAGCCGTTCTGCCGAAAGACAACAGCAAGGTCGTTCCTCTGAACTCGGACGAACTCAATTCCGCGATCCTCCGGGTAGCCCAGTTCGCCGACGAGCGCTCGCGCGCCGTCCGCCTGCGCCTCGAAAAAGGCGAACTGAAACTATCCGCCAGCTCCACCGAGGCGGGCGAGTCGGAAGATTCGATCGAAGCTCCCTACACCGGAGAACCGCTGACCATCGGCTTCAACGCCCAATACCTGGTCGACTTCCTCAAAGCAGCCGGTACCAGTGAAGTGCGCCTGGAGTTGAAAGACTCGCAGTCCGCCGGCCAGTTCCGCCCCGCCGAAGGCGACGACTACAAATACCGCTATATCGTTATGCCTATGCGGATCTGAAAAAGCCCATGTAGATCCCCGGCCTCATATGAGTTCGGGGTTTTTATGCGGCTTTGGGTCTTGCATCAGTCCGGCTTTTTGAACGGGTCCGCAGGGGCGTACCGGATCCGTGACTCAACCAGAAACGAAGCGGAACTAATTCAACGGCGCTGCCGAAGGATCGCTCAACGCGATCAGCTTCCCCGGCGGATATTCGGCAGGACTGAGCGGAGTCTCAGGGTCAGGATTCACGATCGTCAATACTTGTCCGCTGCGTTCGCCGCGGATGGTGAGACGTTGGCTCTCCACTGCGATCACTCGATACTTCTCGTCAAAGAGTGCAACCCCAGACTTTCCCATAGGATTCTTAGATGCAATTCTCACACGGGAGTCGCCTCCTTGCCAGCCGATTTCCGATTTTCGGAACATCCGTTAGTACTAGTCCCATCACCGATGGGTTACCTTCATTCCCAAATCGCCAATCCTCAATCTACAATCAACCCTCATGGACGCGGCCCGCATCGCAGACTTGCTCGCCCCTTTCCTCCGCGCACCGGTCCAACACTCAACAAATGTTTATCCCGAAGCACCGACCAGCGAAGCTGCGGTCTTGTCCCCCCAACAACTGCAGAGTATATCGACGTACATCGATATACTGCTCCGCTGGAACGCGCGCATCAACCTGACAGCCATCCGCGACCCCGAAGAAATCGTCACCCGCCACTTTGGCGAGTCTCTCTTCGCCGCCCGTCACCTCTTCCCCGTGTCTCCCGCTGTGTCCTCTGTGGTGAATGCGGGTGACTCCGTAGCCGACGTAGGCTCCGGCGCGGGATTCCCAGGCCTTCCGCTAAAAATCTGGGCGCCCGGCATCTCCCTCACCCTCATCGAGTCCAGCCACAAAAAAGCCGCTTTCCTCCGCGAAGTCGTCCGGGCTCTTACATTGACGGATGTCAATATACAAAACGCTCGCGCCGAGACCGTGACTCAATCCGCCTTCGACGTCGTCACGCTGCGGGCCGTCGAGCGCTTCGAATCCATCCTTCCCACCGCCGCCAGCCTGGTGGCCCCGAAGGGCTGCCTGGCCCTGTTAATCGGTTCCGCCCAGCAAGACCAAGCCCGCGCATCCCTGCCTCAATTTGTCTGGTCCCAGTCTGTCACCGTTCCCCACTCTCACTCGAGAACGCTACTGGTTGGCCGGACCAATGTACTAAATGCTTGAAAGTGGGACGAAATAACAACTGGTGGAGGGAGATGAGGCGCGGAACGCCGGTATCGGCCAGATTGCTTGGCGTTAAGTGGAGTACGCGACCTAGTTTCTCAAATTGGGACACTTAGAGTTCCAACCCGTTACCGAGGTTGGTTAAAAGGCATCGCGCAGGAGGAACCAAGATAGTAATAAGTGGGATTATACATCTGCTATAGTGCGTTATCAGCAACCCATAGTGGTGTTTTTATGCGAGTTTATAGCCTAAAGTGGAATATAAGTTGTAGCATCGCTGTAGTTGCGGCCTGATACAAGCCGAAAGCCGTGAGTTTTCCACAGTGTTCCTGCAGGAACACTTCGTCAATTTGTTACGGCCGCCACTTCAGATCAAGTGTTCCTACAGGAACACTCCTCGCAAGCCCAAGTTCCTCCCGCAGCCCCATCGAGCCCGGGACGCCCAGGCACTCATCCTCCCGTTTCGTTAACCCACCTTCGAAGTAGTGTAACTGGACAGCCCCAGGTGTTCCTGCAGGAACACTTTCAGCTGCCACGCGTCCGTCCTCTCAGGAAAACTTCGACAGAAACGCGGATAGTGTTCCTGCAGGAACACTGGGACGTGTTTTGCACACGATTCACTTCCATGCACAGCAATTCGTCGTTGCATTTGAAATGCAATGCGGATTATGCTGCGAGGTAGCTCTGGTTCTCCTTACAACTCCATGGGACGTGTAATCGCTGTTGCCAATCAGAAGGGCGGCGTGGGTAAGACTACGACCGCCATCAATCTAGCCGCGTCCTTCGCGGCTGCAGAAGTCAACACGCTGCTGGTCGACTGCGATCCGCAGTCGAATGCCACCAGCGGCCTGGGATTCGTCAAGGATCCTGATCGCGTCAGCTCGTACCATCTGCTGATGGGCGCGGCCACGGCTGAAGAGGCGTTGCTCACAACGGAACTCGAGCAGCTCTGGCTGATTCCAGCGCACAAGAACCTCATCGGCGCGAACATCGAGCTGGTCGATCAAGAGGGGCGCGAGTTTCGCATGCGCGATGCGCTCGCTCCTTTGCGCGACCGGTTTCAGTTCGTGGTGCTGGACTGTCCGCCTGCGCTCGACCTGCTAACGCTCAACGCACTCGTAGCGGCGGACGCGGTGCTCATCCCCATGCAAGGCGAGTACTTTGCTCTGGAAGGTGTCAGCGAGTTGCTGGACACGATCGAGCGCATCCGTGCGAGCCTGAATCCTGAGTTGGGGATCGAGGGTGTGGTGCTC
The DNA here is from genome assembly GCA_963844525.1 of uncultured Acidobacteriaceae bacterium. GTDB lineage: Bacteria > Acidobacteriota > Terriglobia > Terriglobales > Acidobacteriaceae > Sulfotelmatobacter. Next base: position 375,412 of record CAWJOM010000006.1, read on the forward strand.
ACCATGTTCGATGAGCGCACCAACCTGGCGCAGCAAGTGATGACTGAGCTGAAGAATTATTTTGGCGAGAAGCTGTGCCGCACGACAGTGCCGCGGAACATACGGCTGGCGGAAGCGCCCAGCCATGGCAAGGCCGCGCTGGTCTACGATCCGCGATCGAAGGGTGCGGAGAGCTATATAAGGTTGGCCAAGGAGATTATTGAGCGGCAGGTGCCGGCTGTCAGCTCTGACTCTTCAGTGCAAGTCTTGACCACAGAGGGCACAGAGGAGCATCGAGAAGACGCGGTTGAGATTCCGGCGGAGATGGATAAGACGGCTTGAGCGTATATTGATAGTCATCGATATATTAGATGGATGACTGTCGATATGGGGTGAAAACTCCTTGCAGGGTTCGCGGCCGGTTACGGTGAAAGGGATCCTTCGACTGCGCATGACCGCCTTTTCGGCGCTCATGCTCCGCTCAGGATGACAAGGAATGTAGATTGATGAGTGTCGATATACGGCGGGGAAGTGCATAGGTCCTTCGGCGCCAAAGAGCGGCGCCTCAGGATGACAACGCGGTGGTGGGCGCGACGGTCGGTGGTGAGCGCGACGGAGTGATTACGGGGAAGGATTTCATGACGACTACGGCGGCGGAGAATACGGCGGGACGGGCGGAGAATAAAGAGAAGGTCGAGAAGCGGCGGGCGTTGGGGAGAGGGTTGGAGTCGTTACTGCCGGGGCCGCGGGTGGTGGCGGGGACGGCAGCTCGACCAGTGGGGGCTCCGGCGGGATTGCCTCCGACGCAGAGCCCTGCTCCAAACATTTCTGCTTCACACGTTCCTCCGGTGCGCGTTCCTGCGGCACAAGCTTCGACGCAGCCTGCGGAGGTTCCTTTTGATGGGAGCATTCGGGCTGTCGTGGATGAGGCTGTGGAGGAGGCCGCGCCACATCTTCCTTCTCTACAAGCGAATTCTGCAGTCGCCGAGCTGCGCTCGGCGGGACAGCCGGGGACGGCTGTCCCCACATTCGATCCGGCGTCGTCGGAGGAAACCATCACGATTTCTGCGCAGGCGGAGTCGCGGATGCCGGCGAATCTGGTGGTGAACCTGGCGATTGCCGATATCGACAAGAATCCGTTTCAGACGCGGTATGTCGACGATGACGATGCGCTGGAGGAGCTGGCCGATTCGATCAAGGCGAATGGGGTGGTGCAGCCGATCATGGTGCGTCCGTCGGAGGAAGATGAGGGGCGCTACATTCTGATTCTCGGCGAGCGGCGGCTGCATGCGTCGAAGAAGGCGGGCAAGACGCACATTCCATCGCTGGTGCGGCGAGTTTCGCTGCAGCAGGCGGCGGAGATGACGATCGTCGAAAACCTGCAGCGCGAGGATTTGAGCGCGCTGGAGCAGGCGGAAGCGTTCCGGGTGTTGAGCCGAGAGTTTTCGCTGACGCAGGCGCAGATCGGGGAGCGGGTCGGGTTGTCGCGAACGTCGATCGCGAACTACATGCGGCTTTTGAAGTTGCCGCGGGAAGTGATGCAGCTGCTGGCAGAGAAGAAGCTCTCGTTCTCGGAGGCGAAAGAACTGCTGGCCCTGTCGACCGACGACCAGATCTCGCAAGCGGCGTTGTACGCCGTGAAGAAGGGGTTGACGATCGAGCAGATCGAGCGGCTCGTCCTGGCGATGAACGGGGACCTGGCGCCATTCCCGGGAATGCCGGGACAGGTGATCAAGAAGAGCGGAGCGCGGTGGGTGGATCCGAATGTGAAGGCGGCGCAGACGGATCTGGAGCGGATGCTGGGAGTGCGAGTGCGCATCCGCGACCGGAAAGGCAAGGGGAAGATTGTGATCGAGTACCACACTGTGGATGATTATGAGCGGGTGGTGGAGATGTTGCGGGGGAAGAAATAGCTTAGCCTTTAGCTCCTAGCTCCTAGCTTCTAGCTAACGATTCATGGCGGCCTTGCGGCCGCCTTTTCTGTTTTGGAGCGTAGGTTGGGGAATCAAGATGGTTACGGTGGGTGGTCAAACGCGGCTCGTATCGACCGTTCGGCTGGGCCAAAAGTGGGACGATCCTGGTCAGTACGGGCCTCTAGTGGATTCGGGCGCTCGTCGGACTACGAGGTGTTTACTCTCTTGATTCCTGCTGCGCCTGCTGAGTCACTGTACTGCCTACGAGAGCTGCGCCATGAATGGAAGGTTCCAGGCGGCTACTGCTGAACCTTGTTCTCGTGCAAAGAATCTACCATCTGCTTTGCTTCGGCGAGGCTGCCGCCGTTGAGCTGGCGGGCGGCGTAGGTGGCGGTGATGTTCTGGCCGCGGGCGACGAGTTCGCGGAGTTTCCGCTGTTGCTCTTCACGGCTGAGCGATTTCAGGCGGGTAAAGTCCTGGGTTAACGAGACGGTATCGGCGATTACTGTGTAGGGGCGCAGAGCGTCAAGGAAGTCTTGTGCGCCCGGCACAACGTCCCAATGGATGCGAACGCTGGTTGGAGCGGACATCGCGACGGGATAATCCCGGTAAAGGGTCGAGCTGGTGCCATACCAGCGTTTTTCCGATGGTGCCGACTCGCCGAGCTCGGCCTGCAAGGCGCCTGCCAGTGGCGCGGGATCGCCCGATAACTCCAGTTCGACATAGCGCAAGTATTGGGTTTGCGACGCTCCTGGCTTGGTCGCATCCGGTGTCTCGACCCGCTCTTTGATGAGGCGGGCAGACGCAATCTCGCCGAAGGAAAGGAAAGCGACCGAAGGATCCTGGGCGGGTAACTGGTAGTTCAGATACGAGCGATATTGCAGATAGATTCCCGTCTGGTTCATGCGCACGAGCCAGTTGGAAGGATGAAAGCGCGCGGTGACGAACCTTACGGTCAAGAGCAGGAAGAGCAGCAGAAACGGGCCGAAGAAGTATCCGGGCGGCCACTTTGCGGTGTAGGCATGAAAGAAAGAGGCGGCGGCGGCGACGAATCCTGCAAGCCAGACGATCAAGGCACGCAGAGGCGCGTGCCGGAACAAGCGGTCATTGGGGCCGATTTCGACCTCTCGAAGGGGCAGCAGGCGCATAGCAGCAGCTCCGATGAATGACAAGAGTTTACTTCGAGGGAGCCGCCAGAGATAGTTACTTGCGATTGCCCGCTAACCGCTAGAGCACTCGCCTTTTCCGACCAATCGAGTAAGATTTTTTGAGGTCCCCGTGAGCCGGGCAGCGCCGTGAAATCCCCTCTTTCCCCAGAGAGTTCGCAGGCAGTTACGAGCTGAATAACTGGGAGATGGTGCGCGCCGCGCACCATCGACGCCGAGATTTGAGCTTCGAGGTAAGAGCGTTTGGAGAAAATCAGCGACCAGCAGTCCAGCACCGAATCCAAGACGCGGCTCGTTGAGCAGATCAGCATCTGCCTGCGTTCGGGCGACTACTCTCGCGCCCTGGATTTGTTGAGAGGGACTGGCGCAGAATTCCCCAACGATGCGGAGTTGTCGGGACTGGGAACACTTGCCCAGGATGGCGTGGAACGCAAGGCCTCAGCCGATCGTCTGATCACCGAAAGCCAGGAACTGTTCGCGCAGCGGAGGCCGGCCGAGGCACTTCAGTTGTTGCGCAAGGCCTACGAACTGGACAAGCGCAATTCTCTGGCCCGCGCGATTCTAGCCAATGCGCTGGTCGAACACGCGCACTCGCTGGTAGAAACGGATTGGCTGGAAGCCGAGACGCTGACCAATCAGGCGCTCAACCTGAATCCAGCGCATCCGACGGCCAACACGATCCGCAATCTGATCGTAGAGCAGAAAGAAAACAGCTCGATCGAGGATTGGGTTGCGCGGGCGAGCAAGCTGCAATCGTCCGGTGACCTGTTCGCGGCGCTGGCTTGGGTTGCGGAGGGATTGGCCGTTCATCCGGACGATCCGAAGTTGCTGCAAATTCAGGATTCCATCCAACGCGATCAGGGAGTTCGGCGGCGGCAGGCGCGCCGCGGCGACTTGGACAACCTGCGGCGCATGGAATTGGAAATCGACGCGGACGCGGACGATTCCGTAAAGCAAGCTCTAGCCGGGCGCATCCAGGGGATGGCCGCCAAATATTGGACGGATGGAGAAATGTTGTCCATCGCCAACCGGCTTCTGCACCAGCTGGGACTGGCGCCCAAGGAGAATGCAGGCGCGCCGCGCAGCAAAGGCGCGGCCCTCATTTTTCATGTCCCGCGCCCCAGTGCTCCGGAGCCCGGGCGCACGAATACGAGCGACGCCCCGGCAAGGCAGGCCCCGCCCAGCCCGCCTCAACTAACCCCGCTTCCGCCCCGCAAGACTCCGTTAGGCACGGTCACACCGAAGAGCGTTACGACTGCCGCTGTTCCGGCGGGCAAAGTCCCGACCGCACCGGAGCCGGAAGTGGTTCGAGCACAAGCGGCGACGGTTCCGGCCGCCGAGGCGGAACCAGCGACGAGAATCGCATCCCCGCCGTCACCATCTCGGCCAAAGCAGCGCACGAGATCGAACACCACAACGCTGATTTTCATCACCGCTGCGGCGATCACCCTGTTGGCAGGAATCTTCTTCTTGGCGCGAAGACATCCTGCTCCGCCGGTCGCGAAAACTCCATCCGCGGCCCCGTTCGCTTCGACGCCTCCGGTCTCAGCGCCGAGTGTTTCTGCACCGGCCGTCACCGGGCCGGAACAAACGGCTTCCCAACCATCAACTCCCCAACCAACAACTTCTCAACCTGCTTCGCCTTCTGAGGATGCTTCTTCCGACAGCGCTGCCGGAAAGCCCGCGGCCAGCGATCAGTCGCCGCCAGCGCCGCGTCAGAGCGCCGATTCTGGTCAGGCCCCAGATGCGGGCAAGAACCTGGGCACGCTCCTGGTTGTTGCCGGACAGGATAACGCCAGCGTTTTTCTCAACGGAAAAGTTCAGCGGCAACTTACGCAGGACGGGCAGATGCGCTTGCCGAACCTCGCGCTCAACGAATATGTGGTGCAGGTTTCGAAGAGCGGTTTTGTGGATCCTCCTCCGCAGAAGGTGCGGGTTCGCAAAGGCGAACAGGCGCTGATCTTCACCCTGCAAGCGCAGCCTCACATGGCCGCGCTGACCGTGCAGGGCGGAACTCCGGGAGCCACGGTTCTGGTGGATCAAAGTCTTGTGGGCACGATTCAGCCCGATGGCACGCTGACGGTCGCGACGGTCAGTCCGGGAGACCGTACGGTCGAGCTGCGCAAAGAGCGATTCAAGCCGCGGCAGTTTAAGAAGCACTTCGTGGCGGGAGGAGGCGTAGCGCTCGCCGCAGGGGATGCTGCGCTGGAGGCCGCACCCGGCGAATTGAAGATAACGTTCACGCCAGCGGACGCCAGGGTAGCGCTGGTGAAAGGCGAGACTCTGACCATCGTAAGCAGTGGTGTCCCGCTCAGCCTTGCTGCCGGGAGCTATACACTGACGGCGCGAACGGCGGACGGGTTCACCAGTTCGTCCGGGGTGGAGGTGGCCGCCGGACAATCGAGGAGCCTGGATTTGCCGCTGGCTGCGAACGGGATGTCGAAGTGGGATGACGCGGGCGCATGGAAAAAAGAAGGAGATGCTTTCATTCGCAAAGGGGGAAACTTCGTTCTTTACGGAGTGGCGCCTACCTCGGGAATTTTTGTTTTTTCCGCGATGCCCGCGAAAGGCCGGGTTCTGCAATGGGTGTTGAACTACAGCGACCCCAGGAACTACGTGCTGTTCCAAATGGACGAAAAGAACTTCTACCGCACGGTGATTCGGAACGGGGAGAAATCGGACGAGATCATCGCTCCCGATCGGGGGGACAAGAAAAGTTTCCGCACGCTGCACGTCCGGGTGAGCGCAACGGAGATCGTCCACCAGATCAAGCACGGAGACCGATGGACGGTGCTGGATCGCTGGACGCAGCCTGGCATGAATCTGAGCGTGGGAAAGTTTGGCTTCTACATCCCTGGCGACGACGAAGTAGCGCTCTCCAGCTTCGCACACCACGTAGATCTGAACATCCGATAGGGAACGGCGGCAGCACGGACTTTCAGAGGTGGCGATGGCAAGCGGGCTGGGATTGGCGATGCCAGGATGCGCCTGCGCAAGACTCGCGGAAGAGCCGATAGAACGGCGTCGTCAGGCGTAGAGGAACGGCCGCTCTCCGTGGGTTTTCCAGAAGTAACCGAGGATGATGACGCTGGCGACAGCGGCGTAGGCGCACCAGAGCGAGGTGAAGGCGTAGCGCTTGACCTCCATGACCAGGAGCAAGATCGCGAGGTTTTCGGCGCCGAAGAGTACCATCATCTTGATCTTCGAGAAAAACAGCGAGCCGCAAGTCGCGATCACATAGAGCACCGCCACGGCCGTATTGTTTGTCGCCTGATTGATGTACACGATACTGTTTCCTTTTACATACAGCTGCAGCGGGAATGCGGTCAGGGCCCACAGGATATAGAGGGCAGTTGCGACGCCGAGGGCGAGAAAGGGCAACATGCGGCGGCGGCTCTTCGCGTTCGGCTCGAACAGCAGCACGCTCAGCGGCAGCAAGAAAGGGAGGAGGCCTTGCGCATAGAGCATGAAGGCCGCGCCCATGTTATGCGCCACGGCAGGCGAAAGGATGCCATCTAATCCCAGCCAGACGAATCCCTCAATGAACTGATGAATGGAGAAGAGCATGGGCAGGGCTGCGAAAAGCAGTTCTCGCCGGTGCTTCACCCTGGTCAAAGTGACGGCGCCGACGGTGCCGAGAACTGCGCTGCCTACGAAGTTCGCGGTGGCTGAAAAACACATGGCTGGCTTTCTCCCCTGCGAACATTACACGAAGTGACCGAGGACACAAAAACATTCCCAATTGCGCGCTTGGTTCGTATTTGCCAGAGTTGATGAGAGTCGATGGGTGTGGAGCGGAGATCAGTTTTGCAACTCGATGACGCGAGCAAGCTTCCAGGAGGCGTCCGGCTGCCGAGAGAAGATGAACACAGCGTGAAAGTGACGATGAATTGGCGCACCCGCGCCGTCGAGAGGAGCTCGCGTGCCCTGCACTTCATCGATCTCAATCGCCCACTTGCCGTGAAGCGTCACTTTCGAGGATGAAACAGCGCCTGCAAGGTCCCAGCGCTCAAAGGCGCGGAGGAAGAAGGATTCGAAGTCACTTTTTCCGCTCATGCACTGCCCGCTGTTGAGGACGGCAACAACGTCGTCGGTCGCCAAATCTGCGAGCCGGCGGGCGTCACTATCTTTCACGGCTTGATTCAAAGCTTGCCGTAGGGTGGCGATTTTGGACTGATCGGAGTCGACACCCGACTTCGGAGATTTGCTCATGATGAACCTCCTCGGTGAGGCGAACGGCCTCGCGTGCCAGTTTATCGTAAGGAGGGTTGAGGAGGCCACGAGGGACGGGCAAGCCATTTTAGCGTTTCAAATTCGCCGGCAAGGCCTCGGCTTTTATGCCTTGGTCGGGTTTGCGGCGGACCAACTTTTCACAAATTCTCCGAGGCGGTCGAGAGCTTGGGGAAATTTGCCAGTCGCGGCCGCGAAACCGAGGCGGAAATGAGAGGGAACATCCCAGCAATCGCCGGGCGCAAGCAGGATGCCTTGTGCGGCAGCGGCCTGGCAAAAGGGGCGTGTGTTCTCTCCACTGACGAGCCAAGGGAAGGCGGTCACTCCTCCTTGAGGAGGAATCCAGCCGAGGGTTTCGCGATGCTCGGACATGAAGGCGGTAAGGTGGCGAAGGTTCTGAGTCGCGAACCCTTGTGTTTTCCCGAGAACGATGTTGCGGTGACGCATCGCAATCTCGGCGAGCATTTCTCCGGCAGTGTTGTTGGAAACGGAAAAGTAGGTGCGCGCATTCGCGTAGCGCTGGCGGCGCGCGGCGTCGTGATCGATGATCCAACCGGTGCGCACTCCAGCGAGCGGGAACGCTTTGGAGAAATCATGGATGACGGTGGCATGCGGCAGGCGGGAAGCCGAGCGGGTGGGCTGTCCGTGATAGATGGGATGGTAGACCTCGTCGCTGACCAATTGGATTTGGCGTGCGGATGTGAACTCGTGAAGGCTGTCGAGGTCCGCGTCGCTGACGGTGGTGCCGGTGGGATTGTGCGGACTGTTGATCAGAATCAGTTTTGTATGGCCATCCGCGAGGCGCTTGATCTCGTCGAGATCGATGCGGAAGTTGTTCTCCTTGCGAACGGAGTAGTAGCGAATCTCGATGCCGAGGGATTCGGGCAGGGCGGAAAAGGGCGGATAACCTGGGCGAGGGAGAATCACGTTCGCTTGCGGCTCAGCAGCCAGCCACATCAGAACAAGAATTGCCTCGGAGGCGCCGGTTACGACCTGGACGGTTTCGACATCCACATTTTGCATGTCGGCGATGGCAGCGCGCAGGCCGTTGGCTCCGGCGGGGCGACTGTAGGCCAATTTGTGATTCAGGAAGCGCTGCCGCTCGTCCTCGGTGGCGAGAATGAGGATTTCGTTCAGGGTCCAGCGCGGTCCTTCGCTGGCGGCGAGGTTGAATTCGATGTCGTGCTCGTAGGCATCGAGCCACATGTCGAGCAGGAAGGGTTTCAGTTGCATGTCGAACCTCGAAGGACTCGATCAGGGGATTCGCCAGCGGCTGCTGGGCATGGGATGTCGGCATACCCATGCGATCAGGCCAGGAATGGCTTGTGCCGCTAAAGTATCACAACTAAAAAGGCTGGTTGTCGGGCGAATTGTAGCGGATGAAGTATGTCGGACAGCGTTACGGCTTCCTGCTGGATTCACTGACGCGTTGCATGTAGTCGCTGAGCGTCACGAAGCGATAGCCCCGGGCTTTGAGATTTGCGATCAATTCCGCCATGACGGCTGTGGTCGTCGACAATTCATGGAAGGCAAGGATGTGTGTGTACACACCGTGTTTTTCGCGCTGTTCGATTTGCTTCAAGACGGCGTCCGCGAGAGACGGCTTGGGGCAGCCGGTGGCTTTTCTGGCGCACAGGTAGTCGAGCGAATTGATGTCGCGCAGGGCGATGGGATTCTGCTGGGAGATGGTCAGCAAGTGATATCCCTGGTGTTCGAGATCGCGGCGGGCGTCGTCGGAGATGATCCAGTCGGGGGGGCGGAGGTAGCGCGGCTGGGTTCCGGTGACGGCCTTGATGGCTTCGGCGCCGCGATTCACGTCGCCGAGAACCCATTGTTCGCCTTGTCTGCGCTCTGCGCCGCGCAGCTCGATGTGGCTGTAGGTGTGGTCTTCGAGTTCGTGGCCGTGGCGCACTAGTTGCTCGGCGGCGTCGATGCAGGTGATTCCGACGTTCTCTTCGTAGCGGCGCTCGCCCCAGGTCTTGGGAGTAAGGCGCCACCCCACGACAAAGAATGTCGCCTTGACGTCATTTTGGTCGAGCACGGTGAGTAGGCCGGGACCGGGGCGTTCGCCCTTGCTGCCAAACAAAACATAGGGTCGCGGGCCGTCGTCGAAGGTAAGCGCGATGAGTTTGTCGGTGGCAACGGCGGCGCTGGCATTCAGCAAGAGTAGCGCGGCTATAGCGAACAGTTTGGGAGAAGACATCCGGGCTCCAAGATGGCTTTCGCCATCACATCTTCAAAAATTCACCGCATCTTTGATTATTGGAGGGGATCGTTCGCGGCGCTAATTACGTTTGTGGATGGCCTGTTGGGTAGTGGGGTTCGGTGAAACTTGCGGAACTCGTCTCCCGATCCGACGCGTGTTGAGGAATCAAGATCGTTACGGGGCGTGGAGTGGGGAGTGAATTTTTGAGGGAACAACGAGGTTCCAGCGCGAAGATCAACGCGGGAATTACGGTGCCAGTGGGAGAAGGTGATTCTCTTGCTTGGATGTTACTAGTTTGGTTCGTGGTCGTGCGGGCTCAGAGACTAGATGAGGCTGCGGGCGCGCGAAGCGGCGCTGATTCTCCTGTCTGCTGCAGTTTGAGATTTCCGGTGACGTACGGTCCTTCACTTCGGCTTCGCCGGAGTTCAGGATGACATCGGGTGAAGGTGATGGGAAATCTCCACGCTTTGGGCGAGCTCAGGGCGGGCCTTCTCACGCAAGAGACGCGACGAGAAATGGGGCGCCCGGCGCGAGACCTTAACGCCCAGTTCGGTGACGCTGCCTATTGGCGCAGGACTGGCCAGAAGGTGTCGCTGATCGCTGGGGCTCCGATCAGTCCGCCTGTCGTGGTGACATCGGCGGTGGCCGGGTCGAAGCCGTAGATTTCGACGTCGTAGGTCGTGCTTCCGACGGAGAGGGCGTAGACGATGGTTCCGTCGGGGCTGAACTTCGAGACCTGATACGGAATGTAATTTCCGGTGTCGACGAGTTGCATCGAGGCGGGTTCGATTTGGGCGATCTGGTCGGTGTAGTAATTCAGGATGAAGAAGATGTATTTCCCCGAGGGGTGGACGGTATCTCCGATGGAATATCCACAGGCTTCGAGCATGTCGGCGGTGCACTGTAACAGAGGCGTCGTGCTGTTGGGTACAACGGGATAAATGGAGAGGCTGTTCTCCCCCAGAAGATAGGGGTTGGGAGTGCTGAAATCGACGATACGGTTGTTGATGAAAGTGACGTTGTCATATCCCTCGGAGCCATTGTTCCAGTTGTAGACCTCGGTTTCGGATCCGAGAGCTCCGGTTTGAAGGTTGACGGCTCGCTCATAGTAGGTGGCATTCACGTTCCCGTGATAGTTGCAGAACCAGTTGTCATAAAAGGCATGGCCATTCGGGCTGAAGCCGTTGAGTCCGGGAGAGGCGCCGTCGACGGCGCCGCAGGGGCCGTTGGGAGGATATTTCGCGACGAGCGTTGGGGATGAGAGCTTGCCGGTGAGCGTGTCCACGGCGTAGCTGCGGATGCCGTAGACAGTCTGATTCTGTGAGTTCAATGATCCGACAATGGCGTAGGCGAAATTTGCGCTGGGATCGATTTCAAAACTGTACATAGCGCTGGCATTCAATACTTGAACGGGAGTGGTCTGCGGAACGCCGGAGGCATCCGTTGCAAACACCCAGAGACGCTGATTCTGGCTGGAGTCGGTTCCTTGAATGTACAGAAACTCTCCATTCACCGAAGGAGTAAGAAGGCTGAACGTCGCCATGGGCAAGGTAAAAGGCGTGCCGACTTGAGTGGCGGAGAGCGTCTGCTGGTTCACGTTGTAGGTGAGGAGCGTGGTGCCGTCCTGAAGATAGACGACTTGGCGCCCGGTGGACGGCTGATTCGTGGCTCTGGCGGATTGGTTCAAGAGGAAGGAAAGTGCGAAGCAGAGCATCCAGGGGAAGGTGCGCAGCATGACGAGACCTCCGAAGCGGACGAGGTTCAGATGATGTTGAGGGCAGGCGAGGTTGCCGGAAGACGCGATGGGATCTTCGGCGGTTCGGCGAGTTTGGAGCAAACTTTCTCCGCGAGAAATGAAACACACACCGGGGATTGATCGGTGCGGAACACGAGGTCCCTCCACTGCGCTCGCTGGCGCGCTTGCTGCGGTCGGGATGACAGTAACGTTCTACGTTTGCGCGGTTGTCAGAGCGCAGCTTTCGGCTTGACAGGCGGCATAACATTCTGTAGATTCAGTTTGTACTGAAAGAAACGTTATGGCAGAACTTACGAAAGTACAGAAGCAGTACATCCTTCACTGGGGAGAAATGGGCACGCGGTGGGGGATCAACCGGACGGTGGCGCAGATTCACGCGCTGCTGTTTTTGTCACCGGAGGCGCTGCCGGCGGAGGAGATCGCCGAGACGCTGAGCGTGGCGCGGTCGAATGTGAGCACGTCGATCCGCGAGCTGGAAACCTGGGGGATCGTGCGCGCTGTACATGTGCTCGGCGACCGCCGCGAACATTACGAGTCGATGAAGGATGTGTGGGAGATGTTCCGGCTGGTGATTGAGCAAAGGAAGCGGCGGGAGATTGATCCGACGCGCGAGATTCTGCGGCAGTGCCTGTCGGATCTGGATCCGAAGGAAGCAGGCGCGGATTATACGCGGGAGCGACTGGTGGCGATGGCGGGGTTCTTCGAGGCGGTGACGGAATTGTACGACCAGATGAAACGGCTGCCGACGGGAACGGTGCGGAAATTGTTGCGCATGGGGACGAAAGTGCGGAAGAAAGCGGGGTAACCCCTTTTTTGTCCGGTTGCTTCTGTTATGACAGAATGATCTGTCATATTAGTCTGCCAGACAAAAACCTTTCACCGCAAAGCACGCCGAGATCACAGAGGAAGACAAGGGAGGCGCCATGAACGGGACTCTGATGAAGGAAATGATCTGGGCCGCGGGGGCGGTGCATGTGGGGATCATGCTGGCGAATATTCCGCTGCCGGGGAGGCTGCGGGTGCAGGAACGGCTGGCGGGGGTTCCGGCCTATGTGCGGCAGATCTTCTATGTGCATTGGGTCTACATCGTGATTGTGCTGGGGATGTTCGCGGCGTTGTGTTTCCGGTTTGCCCCGGAGTTGGCGGGGGCGAGTGCGCTGGGGAGATTCCTCAGCGGATTTATGGCAGCGTTCTGGCTGCTCCGGATCGTGCTGCAGATCCTCTATTACGACAAAGAAATTCGGCGGGAGAACCGGGTGCTCGACTCGCTGTATCTAGTGGCTTTGGCTGTACTGGTCGGTGTATTTGGAGTTGCGGTGGTGCGGCCGGTTTGAGAGAAGCCAAAGTCCCCCTCTATTTCGCGGAGAGGGCGAGACGAAGGTTGGGCACGCTCGGGAGGTACACGATGATTACGAAAACGGGCCGATGGTCTGCGGGTTGTGCTACCGGCGGAGCGGCGGTCTGGGCGGGGATGGCGGTACTGGCGCGAATCGGGGTTGCGCGGATCGGAGCGATTGAATTGCTCTTCTTGTTTGCGCCGCTGGTAATTGTTCCGCTCGGCATGGAGTTAGGGCGCGCGATCGGTGGTGCTGGCCGGCCGCTGGAACTTGCGCGCCGGCTGCAGCCTCTGGGAGCGGCGCTCGTGGTTGCGGCGATATGGCTTCCGCCGGGAAGACGGGCGGGGTTGTTTGCACTCGGGTGGTTCTTGATTTGCTTGCTCGTGGCGGGGGGTGGGATTGTCGATTTGCTCCGTGCTTCGTGGACAGACGCGGACAGGAGCGCCCGCGCCAGACGTGCCTTTGGCACAACATCAATCTTGATTTGTATTGCGCGAATGGATCTAGCGGTGGGTGGGGCCTGGCTGGTGGCGTCGCGTTTGGGGATGCGACCGATGGGGATTCAGGAACCGATTGGGCTGCTGACGGCGGTGCATTTTCACTTTGCGGGATTCGCCACGACGATGATCGGAGCGGCTACGCTTCGATTCGCGGGAAGGCGCGGGGAGCACAAGTGGCTGCGGCGACTGGTGCTGATGGTGGCCGTGCTTCCGGTTGTCGTGGCGGCTGGGTTTGTGATTTCTCCCGTGCTCAAGATGGGTGCGGCTGTTTTGTTTTCAATGGGCGTAGCCGCGCTGGCGATTGCGTTGCGTGCCCACGGGAGGAGAGCAGAAAACGCAACGGCGCGAACTCTGCTGCAAGTGGCGGCAGCAGCGATCTTTGCGGGGATGCTCCTTTCGGGAGCATATGCGGTTGCGGACTACATGGGGAGCGATGCCCTGACGATCCCGGAGATGGCGAGAACCCATGGCATTCTGAACGCGGTCGGCTTTTGTCTAGCGGGTTTGCTGGGGTGGTTGGTGGAGAACAGTACCTGCACGGCGGTAACTGATGAGCATAGTTTTCAAACGGAGGTGGAGGGGAACCTGTACACTAGCTGGAACCCAGAGCAAACATGCCGGGGCGATGCCGGCACGTTTTCATGACGCAGGAAAACTCTCAGCGAAACGATCCAGTAGCAGCCGCCAAGGCTTCTCAAAGGTCCGAAACGAGCGGCCCGGGCGCGGCGCCCGAGGATCGTCTCGCGATTCCATCATCCTCAGCAGAATCATCCTCGGCAGAATCGTCCTCTTCCGCCGACTCGTCCTTTCCGACCTCCAGCGGCTTCTCGTCCCCAATTCCTTCGGAGGCGGCGCGCGAGGGCGCCATCAATAAAGAGCTGCGGCGGTTGAACCGCTCGTTGCGCGCGCTAAGTGCATGCAACCAAGCACTGGGGCAAGCGGGGAGCGAACGGGAGCTGCTGCAGCAGATCTGCGACATCATTGTGCGGCTGGGCGGATACCGGATGGCTGCGATCGGCTATGCGGAGCAGGACGAAGAAAAAACTGTCCGGCCGATGGCACACGCGGGATTGGGCAGCGGATACTTCGAGAACATTCGCCTGAGGTGGTCAGATACGCCGGCAGGTCGCGGGGACCGGCGGGCACGGCGATCCGCGAGAACCGGATTTGCGTCATCGCGGATACAGAGAACGATGCGTAGTTTGCGCTGTGGCGGGAAGCGGCCCTGGAGAGAGGATACGCGGCGGTGATCGCTTTACCGCTGCGAGTCGCGGGCCTGGCGTTCGGAGTGTTGGCGATTTATTCGGAGCAGGTGGGCGCGTTCGAGAGCTCGGAGGTGGAACTGCTCACCGAGATGGCAAACAATCTGGCGTACGGCATCACTGCGATCCGCTCGCAAGAAGAGGGCAGGCGCGCGACGGCCGCGTTGTTGGACGCGGAGCGAAGATACCGTCAACTGGTCGAGCAGGTACCGGCGATCTCTTATGTCGCCGAGCCGGGCGAGTATGGGCGCTTTCATTACATCAGCCCGCAGGTGGAGCGCATCCTGGGCTTCACGCCTGAAGAGTGGATGGCCGATGACCATACCTGGTTCAACGTGCTGCATCCCGAGGACGCACCGAAGACGATCGCCGCCGAGCATCGTCGGGAGGGCGAATTGTACCGCGTGGAGTACCGTACGCGGGCGGCGCGACGGGCGGGAAGTTTGGCTGCGCGATGAGGCGATTTTTGTGCGCGACGTGGAGACGGGAAATCTGTTGATGCGCGGACTGATGGTGGACATAACCGAGCGGAAACGCGCTGAGGAGGCGCGGCGCGAAAGCGAAGAACGCTACCGGGTATTCGTGGCGCAGACTTCGGAAGGAATCTATCCGCACCGAGCACGATCCTCCGGTTCCGGTGGATGTCTCGGTGGATGAGCAGATCCGGCTCGGCCTGGCGAGCGGATACATAGCGGAATGTAACGATGCCATGGCGAAGATGTACGGGCTGGCAATCAAGCCAGCGAGCTTCTGGGGAAGAGGCTGTCGGAGTTCTTGATTGCGGATGATCCGGTGACGAAGGAATTCATGGAGACGTTTCTCACGTCGGGATATCGAATTACCGACTGGGAGTCGCATGAGAGAGATGCGCAGGGGCAGACAAAGGTCTTCCGCAACACGATGGCGGGCATCGTCGACAAAGGTTGCCTGGTGCGGACTTGGGGCATTCAACGCGATGTGACCGCGCGAATGCATTTGGAGGAACAGCTCCGGAACGCGCAACAATTGGAGGCGATCGGGCGGTTGGCGGGAGGCGTGGCGCATGACTTCAACAATATTTTGAGCATCATCATGGGACACGGCGAACTGCTACTGGGCGCGGTGGGAGGGGACGAGCAGGCGCGCAATGGACTGGAACAAATCCAGCGGGCCGCGGACCGGGCCGCATCGCTGACGCAGCAGCTGCTGGCGTTCAGCCGCAAGCAGGTGCTGCAACCGAAAGTGCTGGACCTGAATGACGCCGTTGCGGACGTCCAGAAAATGTTGTCGCGGGTGATTGGCGAGGATATTGAGTTGATCGCGAGCCTGCATCCTTCGCTGGCGTCGGTGAAGGCCGATCCAGGACAGATCGAACAGGTGTTGATGAACCTGGCCGTGAATGCGCGGGATGCGATGCCGCATGGCGGCAAGCTCATGATGGAAACGTCGAATGTCGAAGTGAGTGCGGAATTGGCTCGCGATCTCGACCTGGTCCCGGGAAAATACGCAATGTTGAGGGTCACGGACACGGGGCACGGGATGGAGGCGGGAACGATGGCGCACATCTTCGAACCATTTTTCACGACCAAGCCGATGGGCAAGGGCACCGGCCTAGGGCTGGCGACGGTGTGGGGAATCATGAAGCAGAGTGGCGGCAGCATCCGGGTAGAAAGCGAAGCGGGACGCGGCAGCACGTTCCGGATTTATCTGCCAGCAACCCAGGGCAGTACGCGAAGGCGGCAGGAATCGCTCTCCGGTGAAAGAGTGACCGGGGGGAAGGAGACGATTCTGATCGCCGAAGATGAACCGGATCTGCGCGAACTGGCACGCATTTTTCTGGAAGGATACGGATACAAGGTGCTGGAAGCGGCGAGCGCCGAGCAGGCGATTGAGACCGCGGGCGCTTTCCCCGATGCGATCGACCTGCTGTTGACCGATGTCATCATGCCGGGCATGAGCGGGCGCCAGCTGGCAGAGAGCATTCTGAGCAAGCGTCCGCAGACCAAAATTGTGTACATGACCGGATATACCGACGATATGGTCGTGCAACACAAGGTGCTGGAGCCCGGCGTCATGCTGCTGCAAAAACCGTTCAGCAAGGTCGACCTGGCGCTGAAGGTGCGGTCGACGCTGGATGGGAAGTAGGGCGAGCCAGTAAAATCTCCGATAACAACTTTGCAAGTGCGTTCTTCCGCTGCATGGTTCCTCTCAAAGGCTTATCACCACCGAGGACTCAGAGGACACGGAGGGTCACACGGGATTTGCGCCGGGAGAAAGAGGGTACGGGCTTATGACGAATGGGCAAGAGAATCACGGGACCGCTGGCGATGCGGGTGCGGATAAGAAAATCTGGGTCACGCTGAAGGGACTGCCTCTTACGCTAAAACTGCAGTGGCCGTTTCATCAGTCAACTTCGGGGGCGGACTTTTTTGTGCTGCATGGAGACATCCGGCTCGAAGGCTCGGAGGGACTGCACGCGCCGGTGGCGGTGAACCTTTCGCAGACCGTGCGCGAAGTGATGCCGTCGCTGGAGCCGAAAGACGCGGAGGCTCCGGTCATCAATGCGCTGCGCAAGGAAGTCGACAAGCGGCAGATTGAGTTCGTGAAATCGGGGAAATTGTTGCCGGTTCCGTTTTCCAGCCGGCATTACGATTTCAAGCGGCAGCAGTGGGTGTTTGGCAAGGCTTCGGATGAGGTGATGGCGGAGTTCATTGAGCGCAAGGTGTACTGGCAGACGACGCTGGGATGTGGTTCGGCTGGAGCGCAGGCAACCGAGGACGCGTCAGAATCAAAATCCCCACCCTCTCGCCAACAACGCGAGAAGGGCGGGGCACCCACGAGAGTGTGGATTGGCGATCCGACGGAAGCGCAGTATCTGCAGACGACGCCGGCGCACTTGATCGAGATTGCCGCGCGGCTGGTGGCGGCCCAAGGGCTGTTACGGATCGAAGGTGAGTTCGCCGAGGCAACTGCTGGACTCATGGGGCAGGCGGAGCGATTCGAGAGCGCGAGGCGGCAGGCGATGGAAGAGCTGGAGAAGAAGCACGCGTTCGAAAGAGGGTAGGCAGTATTCGTACTCAGTAACCCTGCACTCAGTATTCAGCCCTGGATACCTTGAATCACTGCTTGCGCTAGTGGCGGCGGGTCACGGTGCTCCCCTGGCGATTGAAGTCAACTTCCACAGCGATCTCCATGGGCATGGGATCTCCATCGCAGGTGCCGGGCTTGAATCGCCATTTTTGGACTGCGGCCAGAGCAGCGTCATCGAAGCCTTGCCCTCCGGATCGACTGACCTTTAGGTCTTGCGGTTTACCTTGCGTGTCGACAGTCAAGGACAAGACCACAAAGGAGGAACCATTCCCGGATCCTGTAGGGAAGCCCGGCTCGGGGCTGATGGTCTGAACGGGACGAACTGACGTTCCTGAACAGCGGCCGCGTTCGGTTGCTCCCGGCGTAGGCTTGAATAAATCTGCCTCGGGCGCCGGCTCGGGGGAGAGATCCTCGACTTTGGCTTCGAGTTGGCGATGCTTATCTTCGAAGCACGCCATTTCACGCGGAAACCAGGCGTCGCCGAACTTACGGAAGATACCGTAGAAGCAGGAGTAGTCCGTCATGTTCTTGGGGCGGATCTCGGGCGAGAGCTTAGCGAGGAGTGCACCGCTCTTCTGGTCGAAACAAAACCGGTACTGCTCCTGTTGGGAGCCGCGTTTAGTGGTCGCGCATCGTTCCGGCGGCTTCTGATCGGTGTTGTCGGCGATGGAGTCAAAGTCGAACGTGGAGGATGCGGGCGGGAAGATATTCACCAGGGCGGGCAGACGGGTCGCCGTTTCCGGAAAGTCTTTGGAGTTGTCGAGCGTCCAAATGTGGTTTGCAGAGCCGACTTCGACGCGATGAAAGTCTTTGACGATGGTCTCGCGACGCCATTGCGCATCGGAGACCCAATCCTCAATGTAAGTGCCTTGCGCATTCTCCAGATCTTTTCCTACGAAGGTAAATGTTGCCTTGAGGCGGAAAGCGGGCGCGCCTTTTGCGCGGATGTCGGAGAGCTGGTGCGCTTTCGCCATGAGGGCTTCGGCGCGCAGTTGAACGTCTGATTTCTGTGTGGTCGGTTTCTCGGGTTCTTGTGCGGACAAAGATAGTGCGAGGGCGGCGGGAAGTGCGATCGAGAGGAAAATGGCGCGAACGTTCATGGCGGCGGAATCAGGAACATGGTACTCCACACGGGTGCCCGGATCGAGTGCGGTTCGGAGGAAGAGTGGCGGCAGATTCTCGCGGCGCGAGGTCGGAGGCACTCAGGGGCTAAAGCCCGGTTCCTTTTTCTGACGCCCTAACGCGGCCCCTTCGACAGGCGCAGGGCAGGCTCTGAAGACCCGCTCTTCCACAAACACTCCACAAACGATCGCTCTCTATTCTTCGCTGGCGGCGTTTCTTGAAAACAATCCCCAGCAGAATCGCGGGGCGATGGCGTAGTTGACCTGCACTAGAACGATCGCGGCGATGCTGTAGTAGGTATTCAAAAAGCAGAGCGCGGCGCCGGCGGCGTAGAGGGACTGCGCGATGACGATGCGGCGGATGACTGCGGAATGAATTTCTGCGGGGACGTCCGCGGCGAGCAGATGCGCGCGGGTGGCGTAGCTCCAACTCCAGTAGAGCATCAGGCCGAGCAGCAGGATGTTGAACCAGTAAAGGAGAAGCGCGATGCGGTAGTGGATGAACTCGGCGAGCAGCGAGGTGGAAAACGGCGTGAGCGTGATGGCGCAGAGAAAGGCGATGTGAATCCAGGCGAGGTTGCGGTCGGCGCGGGCGAAGTGATTGAGCTGAGTTTGCTGGCCGATCCAGAAGATGCCGTTGGTCATCACGCTCATCAGAAAGATGACGAGACGCGGCAAGAGGACAGCGAGGGCGTGCCAGAGATCGCGCTCGGAGTGGATCGCGTCGGCGGCGGGGACGCGCAGGTCGAGTACAAGCAGCGTCATGGACACGGCGAAGATGCCGTCGCTGAGGGCGGCGAGGCGTTCGACGCTTTGTCCGGCAACACGGTTGTAGAGGGAATGCATCGAAAGGAGTCTAGCGGGTTGCTGGGAAGCGGGCAAAGCGGCGAGGCATGGACGTGCGGCCTCAGAATCGCGCAGGACGCGAAAGGGTGAGTTGTGCGAATCATACGTTTCGCGTCGCGCGGATTCCTGCGTGACGGTTTTGCTACGGATCTCCCTGGCATGCTTTATTCCAGCGATCGTCAGTCCGAGGCTACTGGGCGGGAGCGCGCGGGCGCAGGATGAAGCGATCCCGCAATCCCCTTCACAATCGCACTCAGAGCCGTCTCCCATCCAGCCAGAGCCGCAGGAAGAGAATAAAGACGAAGGGTTGAATCCGGCGCAGGCCGCCGCCGAGAAGACGAAGGAAGTGACCATGCAGGCCGTGGCAGCCACAAAAAGCGCAGGCACCGCCGCTCTGCTCAAAGCGCGGGATTGGGAAGGTGGCATGCTGACGGGCGTGTACGTGGAAAAAGGGCGGCCGCTGGTTCCGATGGATGGCCAGCAGAGGATGGAAATTTATCTGCAACAAACGCTCACGACCCCCGGTGCGTATATGAAAAGGATGTTCGCGGCGGGAATTGACCAGGCGCGCGGGTCTCCGCCGCAGTGGAGCGGCGGCTGGGGAGGATATGGGGAGCGCTTCGCCTCGCGCGAAGGCCAGTTCATCGCAGCCAACAGCCTGGCGGCGCTGGGCAACGCAAGGCTGAAGTATGAACCCCGCTACGATCAATGCCAGTGCAGCGGATTCTGGCCCCGGACGCGGCACGCCATCATGCGTAACTTTCTTACCTATAACGAGAGCGAGCAGGAACTGCGTCCGCAGTGGGGGCTGTATGGGGGATCGTTCGGCGGGGGATGATTTCGGCGGCGTGGAAGCCGCATCCGCGCAACGCATTTGCAGAAGGCGGGCGCGCGATGTTGGGGCAGGCAGGATTCGGCGTGCTGCTGAATATTCTTTGTCGAGTTCTCGACTGACATCAATCGCAAAATCGGCGTAAAGAAGAGGGAGTGAAAAGAGAGGAAAATCCCTGCTGCTCCGACGGGAGTTTTCCCGATTTCCTCATCGGGTACTTACCCGATGGCGAACAGGGCGATTCACGTGAACTATCTGATGGGGGCAGGTCTCGGGTGGACACAAGGCAGGGGATCGCCCCCTCGCGCTTTGGGATCCTACTCCGATTTATGTTGCACTGCCCCCACTTTCTCACCGGCGATGATTTCAGGCAGGCTTGCGGACGAACTGCGACGACTACGGCTCCGAGGGTGAGAAGTGACATCAGCGAAATGATCCCCAGAGAGATCACGCAGTAGATGCACCAGACTCCGAGAACGTGAGCTTCGATGTTGGCAAGGTAGAGGGAGAACGCCAGGCCTGCGAAGGTGGGAACGAGCAACAGGCGGTAGGAACGCAGGAGCGCGAGCGCGGCCATCAGAAGGTATCCGGCGATGCCGAAGACAGCGACGGGAATTCCCGCCATCATCGCGTAAGGACTGTGATTAACCACGCCGCAATCCCAGTGCTCATTGATGCTGCAGGGCGAATCGCCATATTCGCGATAGTGCTCGCGCAGGGCGAGTGAAGAAACGACGATGCCCAGTGTGGCCAGGATCAGAAGCAGATATTTCATGATGATTCCTTTTGTGCGCTTGTTGCCCGAACGCACCTCAGAGGCTAAAGCCTGACTCACAGCTTGGGGTGCCTATCGCAGCGTTGAAAGCGCTGCGCCACCCAAAACCAGAGTCTTGACGGGCGGCTGTACGCCCATCGTCCGCGCTACCCAAGGCTCGCGTCTACTGCGCGCCCCCGGAGGCTGCGTCCTTTATTAAATCAGAAGGCTGCCAGTCGCTGCCGTGATACCACTTCACAATTTTGCCGTCGGGACCGATGACCGCGGTGCTGAGATTGTGGGTGATCAGCCCGTTCTCAGGCTTCACGGTCAGGGCGAAGAAGTCGGCAATTTTAGGTAAATCCGCGGCGTCGGCGGTGGCGAATTCCCAATGTTTGAACAGCGCTGGTTCGTGCGTATGGGCGACCGAGAATCCGTAGTCGCGGAGAACTTTCGGAGTGTCGTGCTCGGGATCGAAGCTGATGCTTAACAAGTGAGCGCCGGCGAGCGCCGGATTCGTGGCGATCTGCTTGTAGATCTCCGCGAAGTTGGTGCTCATGCGCGGGCAGAAGTCGGGGAACGGGCAGCGCGTGTAGATAAAGGTGACGAAGAGAACGTGGCCGCGGTATTGCTTGAGCGAGATCCGTTTGCCGGCCTGATTGGTGAACGCGAAATCCGGAACGTCCTCTCCCGGAGCGGGAGTGTGCAGCGAGTTGGCGGCTGCGGCTGGAGTCGAATCGGCGTGGCCCACGGTTCTGACGTTCTCGAGCCAGTAGCCGGGAGGAGCATCTTCATTCTCCGGATCGTGTTCGACCACCACTTCGGCGGAAATCGAATCACCGGGATTCAGATGGTTCAGAGTGGCGGCGGGCTTGACCTTGTAGGGCATGGCCATGGCGTCCATGAAGCCGGGGATGGCGTCGCCGTCGATGAGGGCGTCCTGGGCTTGAGCGTCGATGGATACGACGCGGCCGGTGAAGGGATAACGTTTTGCGGCCGGCGCTTTGGAGCGATTGCACGAAGAAAGGGAGCATATGCCAGCCAGGATGAGGGCGGTCAGAAAGACACGAAGAGTATGGTTGTTCACGCTGTACACACTTTAACTCGGAGAGGGACTCTACTGCCACGGCTGAGAGACCGGACTAGCCCGCTGTCGAGCTGCGCTCGACTGACAGCCGAGGGCGGCGGTCTCCACATCGTTCTCGGTGATTCGCCGTGGCGTTGTTTGCGATGGGCTTTTGTGAAATCCTCAGGCGATCGGAAAGCAAAGCCTTCACCGCGAGCTTAGCGGTAAGAGGCTCTCAGCTATCCAGAGTTCATAGGGCGAGATTTCACACGGCGAGGCATTCGATGGCATGCAATCCTGAAGTTCTGAAGCACGTTCCGCTGTTTGCGCTGCTCGACGAAGAAGAAACGGCGGTACTGGCCGGTCAGGTCCGGCTGAAAACATTTGCGCCGCGGCAGCGCATCTACAAAATTGGCGATTCCAGCGGGCAGGCTTACGTGGTGGTGTCGGGCCGCGTGCGCGTGGCGACCGTCGACCAGGACCAGCAGGAAGTCGTGGTCGACGAACCCTCGCACGGCGAGTTCTTCGGCTTTGCGTCGATGCTAGAGCAGACTCCGCACCAGACGGAAGCCGTGGCGATCGACGAGGCGGTTTGCATTGAAGTGGACCAAAAGGATATTGCGGTTCTGTTGCAGCGCAAGCCGCTGGCCGGGATGGATATGCTGCGCGTGCTGGGCCGGCAATTTCATGCATCGCAGCAACTGGTGCGGCTGCGGGCGAATCGCCATCCCAATGATGTGATCGAAAAGGATGCGACCTTCGGCGAGCGCCTTGCCGACCTGGTCGCGGGCTTTGGCGGATCGTGGACGTTCATCATCTCGTTCGGGCTCGCGCTGACCGTATATATGATGATCGACGCGATGATGGGAAAAAGGGCTTGGGATCCGTATCCGTATATTCTGTTGAATCTGTTTCTGTCGATGCTGGCGTCAGTGCAGGCGCCCATCATCATGATGAGCCAGAACCGGCAGGATACGAAGGACCGACTGCGCGGCGAACTGGATTACGACGTGAACCGTCGATCCGAAGTCGAAATTCAAGGGCTGGCCCGCAAGTTGAATGTGCTGGGCGAAAAGATTGGCGACGTGGAAGACATGCTGCGCGAGAAACTGGGGCAGGGATGAGAGTTCGGTCGCGCCAAGCGCATTCGATATATTTCCGAAAATAAGCTCAACCAAGATCAGGCGCTCACATCTGAAAGTTATGTCTCGTTTCCATTCGACCCGCCGCCGTTTCCTGAAGACGATGGGAGCCACTGCGGGCGCCGTCCTGGTGTCGCCGCCGGGTTTCGCGAGCCGGTTGATGTTGTCGCCCCAAAGTGGGCTTGACCCGCAGAGTAACGGATCCGCCGACTACACTCTCACCATTGCGACCACGCCCATTGAACTCGCGCCGAAGCGCATTGTTTCAGTTCCGACGTATAACGGACAGTTTCCCGGCCCTCTGCTTCGCTTGAAGGAAGGGGAACGAGTCACCATCGACGTGCACAATGACACCGATACGCCGGAGCAGTTGCACTGGCACGGCCAGTTCGTTTCTTCGGAGATTGATGGAGCGGCGGAAGAGGGCACACCGTTTATCCCTCCGCATGGCAATCGCAGAATCTCGTTTGTGCCGAAGCCCGCTGGTTTGCGCTTCTATCACACACACGTTCGGGCAGGGGAGAATCTGGCAGCGGGCCAGTACAGTGGACTGGTCGGGCCGGTGTACATCGAGCCCAAGCAGCATGATGGAAACTACGACCGCGAAGTCTTCCTTACCCTCAAAGAGTTTCAACCCACGTTGAGTCGCGGCGGCGACATGGCGATGGATTTTCTATCGCCGGCGCAGACCGTCTCTGCCCTGAAGGATGCCGGCGAAAGCAAGATGAAAGCGTCTCTTGGCAAGGGTATGCCGCACGGATACGAGGTTGGGTACGATTCCTTCACGATCAATGGGAGAATGCTGGGCCATGGCGAGCCCGTGCGCGTGAAACGGGGCGAGCGCGTGTTGTTTCACATTCTGAACGGCAGCGCTACGGAGATTCGCAGCCTCGCCCTGCCGGGGCATAACTTTCTTGTGATCGCGATGGATGGCAATTCCCTGCCGAAGCCAGTGCGCGTGCCCGTCCTCTGGCTGGGGACGGCGGAGCGAATTTCAGCGATTGTCGAGATGGATCATCCGGGGAATTGGATTATGGGAGACCTCGCCGATGATGATCGTCATCACGGCATGGGCATTGTGATCGAGTACGCAGGATATGAAGGCAAGCCGCAATGGCAGCCTCCAAAGCCCTTCAAGTGGAACTACGCTGACTTCGGCAATGCCAGCGCGTCTTCCCCGAAGCCCGACGAAACGTTCGAGATGCTTTTTGAAAAGCAGAATGCAGCGCTCGATGGATTCAACCAGTGGACGATCAACGGAGTGGCATATTCCCGCGACCAGATGAAAGCGGCGGCCGCCTTCCATCTGCACGAGGGCCAGCGCTACCGCCTGCGCATGCGGAATGCGAGCGATGATATCCATCCGATCCACCTGCACCGGCACAGCTTCGAGCTGACGCGGATCGCGGGGCTGCCGACCTCGGGAGTGATGAAAGACGTTGTGATGGTGGGCGGGTACCAGGAAGTTGAGATTGATTTCGTGGCCAATAATCCAGGCCTCACCCTGTTCCACTGCCACCAACAACTGCACATGGACTTCGGGTTCATGACCTTATTCGACTACGTGTAGTGGCAGAGATCGATTGTGCGGCGGGGAATGTCTGAAGGAGAACTTGGGCAGACGATGTTTTGTCCGCCCAGTTTTGCCCAGCGATGAATTTTTTCAGACGGCGAGCAGGCGCTGAAAGAAAGAGCGGTAGCGTTGCAGGGCAATGCGCAGGTCTTCCGTGGAAACGTTATCGCCGCGATCCCACTGCTGTTCGAGTTTGGAGCGTTCCTCGGCGAACACTTCCGCCAGGCGTTTCATGGCTGAGGCAACCAGCCCATCAGCTTGCTCGACAGCGGTCCGCGGTTCGTCGACGAAGGCGGTCTGGACGCCCGTCCACCGATTGCGCAACTCTTCCAGTTCGTTGTTGGGAAATAGCGGCGTGACTTCGGTCGCGCTGCCAGCGCCGCTGGTAACGAGCTGCTGCTCCTGTGACGCGATTTCGGTTGAAGAAGGTCCAGCGAGAATTGGCTTCGGACGATATTCCTTGGGTGAGTCCTCTGAAACAGGACGCTTTCCCTGGGCGAGATCTGCGGTTGTAAGGTTGTCCTCGAATTCCGGCTCTTCTTTTCTCATGGGCGCGCTCATGCTCGTAACTCCTTTCGTAGTGGGTATGCGTCTCCGAGCAACTCTTCGAACAGGGTGCGATAGTGGACCATTGCCTTACGCAAGTCTTCAGTTGTGGCCTCCCCGCGACCGTGGCGAAGAGCGATGTCGTGGGCGGCGCGATAATTTTCCACCACCACGGGATGATCGACGGAAATATCGGCGGTGCGCTGCTCGAAATCAGCCATCGGGTAGCCGAGGGTTTCCATTACTTCGTTTACCAAGTGATCGGCTTGTGAAACCGAGCCTTTGGGATCGTCGACGAAGCGCGACTGTACGGTCAGCCAACGGTCGGCGAAGCCGGCGCGAGCTTCCGGGGTGAGCGCGCGGATCGTAAGCTTCTCGCGGCGCTTGGCGCGAATTGCAAGAACGCCTTCCGCGCGACCCACTTCTCCTTCCTTCTTGAGCACCCGGTCGTACTCCGGGCCGAAGCGTTCGCGAAGCTGGTGACTGCGGCGCTTTCGCGCCATGATGAAAATAACGACGGCCACTAATACAATTGCCGCGACGATGCCAATCAAAATTGCGAGCTGGTGCTGGTCCATGCGGCCTCCGCATTCCCCGTTCGAATTGTGTATTGGATTCCCCCCTGCGGAGAGGGGTTGTGAGACAACTTCCCCGGCGCACCTGGGGATTCGGGGATGCCTACGTTGATTTGTCTGCTTTTTTTACGGCGCTAGTTCTTCAGTAGTGAAAGCGGTAGCGAAGTTCGACGTAGATTTCGCGGGGACTATTCCAGTGGAATCCGCCGAAGGTGACGCTGTTGTCGAGTTCGACGCGGCGGTTGGCAACGTTCAGTGCATTGATAGAGGCGGAGAAGCGCTCGCCGAAATCCTTGCCCAGAGTCAGATCAAACGTGGTGTGCGGAGGCAGGTAATCTCCCGGATAGGGTTCGCCGGGAAACGCATTCGTGAAACCCGAGCCGTAGTAGATGTTGGTTGACGCATAGGCGCGCCAGGGCAGAGTCACGTCGCCGCCAACGTTGAGCGTGTTGCGCTGGTCGTGATCGAGTGGTCCCCACGGAAGATAAGAAAGATCGGTGAGTCCGCCGTTGGTGAGACCTCCGGCCCAGGCTACCTGGTTCGAATAAGCCAGGTGAATCTGTGCGCGGTGTGCGATGCGGGGAGAACGCAGCGTGGCCTCCCATCCGCGGATGACCGCGTTCTGAATGGTGAGCGGGAAAAAAAGATTCGACTCGCCGACGTTGTTGTGATCGAAAAAGTTGGAGGCATTGGTGCGGAAGGCATCGGCGTCGAAAACCCAGCCGTGCCACGGGATGGTCACGCCGAATTGAGATTCTTCGTCGCGCTCGCCGTGCAGCGGAACGAATGTCAGATCGCTGCTGTTGACGAACTCGAGCAGGGGCCCGGAGGCGGTGAGCAGCGGCGGTGCCTGGTAGTAGTGGCCGTAGAACGCGCGGAACGTCCAGTTCAGGCGCGGCACATTGAGCGCGACGCCAAAGCGCGGGCTGATCGCGGTCTCGACGATGCCTCCGGAAAAGCGAGTAGGACGCATGCCCGCCGACAACGTGAGCCAGGGAAAAGGCTTGAATTTGTCGTCGAGGAAGAAGGCGGTCACGCTTCCGGTGGGGTGCTCGACATCCGAGACGGGCGGCCCTCCGCAGCCGGGAAAGTTTGGATCTCCGTTCGTTGGGCAATTGAACACGACGCCCATCTCGGAGTGGTCGGCCTGGCCGAATCCGTAGAACCCTGCCTGAAGACTGTTCTTCGGAAGGTTCGCGGCGAAGCTCGCTTGTCCGCCGCCATAGTTTGACGCGTGATGGCTGGTGCTGGCGGTGGGATAGTCGTACGGCGAGCTTTCGTAATTCGCGGAAGTGTAGTGGTAGAAGGGCGACACGGTGAGTAGCAGCTTCGAGTTGAAGGTGTGAACCCAGGAAAAATTCATGATCGCGTCGGACTCGTGGTCCGCATCGCGCAAGCCGCTGCTGTCATACTGCGAACTTTCCTGATCGTTGAAGTCGGGGTCGTAGGGAATCTGGTAGAAATCCTTGCGCGCCTGCGTCACGAGGCGAAGCTGGTTGGACGGATCGACGTTGAAAATGAATGAGCCGAATCCGCCGTAGCCGTTGGCCGCGTCGTGAACGACTTCCGGAACGGGCGTCTGAATCCCGAGATTGCTGCGGTTGCCGTTCACGCTGGCGTAGTAGGCGAAGCGCTCGGTGTGGCTGCCGATGCTGAACTGGTCGTTGGTCTGGTAAAAATTTCCTGCGCTCAACAGGAGTTCGGCCTGGCGGTTGCGCTCGAATCCGGTGCGGGGCACGACATTGAAAACGCCGTACGTACGGTCGCCGAGTTCAGCGCCGTAGCTGCCGCGGCTGACTTCTAGATAGTCGATATCTTTGGGATCGAATTGCGGGCCGATGTTGGTAGCGATGTTGGTGTTGGGCACGGGAACGCCATCGACGAGCCAGCTGGTCTGGTGTCCGCCGCGAATGTGTAGCTGGTCATGCGTGACATAGGCGCCGGGGACGAAGTCGGTGATCATCGCCATGCTATTGGAGCGGGCGGCGCCGGGCGTGCGCGCAATTTCCAGGCGATCGACCACTGTCGTTGGAGTGGACGAATCGGTGGGCGCGAACTCGGGAGTGGCGGAGACGCTGATCGTCTCTTTTGCGCCCGCAACGTTGAGCGCGAAATGAAGCACGGGCTGCGTGCCGGAGAGGACGGCGACCTCTTGCTGCGCCTGCTCGAAGCCAACGCCGACGACGGTGACGATGTATTCTCCGGTGGGAACGGCATTGAAGGCGAAGTTTCCGTTGGGGTCGGAATTCGCCGTGGTCGACCAGTCGGAAGACTTCGCTTTGAGCATGACCATGGCATTCTGCACGGGCCGATGCTGCGGATCGTGGATGATGCCGCGCACCGAGCCGACGACCGAGGCGAATGCCGCCGAAGTCAAAGTCAGCGCGAGGAAAGCTGCGGGCAGCGGGATGCGAAGCAAACGCATGAAGTCTCCGATGACTGGTTGAGGGTGGTCGCAAAGAGCGGCCGGGCTGCGCCCGGCGGACAGCCGAGGGCGGCTGTCCCCACATAAAAGACAATCAAGTTGCGAGATCTGTTAGGCGATGAAGACTTGCGGAGGCGCGCGGGTGGATTGGGATGCGAAGAGGTTTGTTGTTGGCGTTTCTGCGGTCGATTCGGCGATTTGTGCTTCGACGGTCGGAGCAGAGATCGACGGGAGCGACGTTCGCGGATGAGCGAACTGAGAAGTTGTTACGGCGCGGCTGTAGCTCTGGTTGCAGCAACTGGTGCCGCGGATAATGCGCTCACCCGGGTCGGAGCCGTGGCATTGGTGGACTGCTTTTCTGAGACAGCAGGCGTGCGGCGGGTCAGCCGTCACCGCCAGCGTGACCGGAACAAAAGTTCCGACAAGCGCGAAGAGCAACAGGAATCTGGCGATAAGGCGCTGCATGTTTTGTTATGCGAATCAGAACCCCAAGGTGGGGCAAGCATAAAACAGAATCCCGACTGCGCGCAAGCAGAGGCAAGTATGTCTTGGCATGTCTTTCTTAGCGTCCTCAGCGGCCTTTCTTGGCGATCTCAGCGGTTAAGCTCTTGCCTTTCTGTAAGATCCACCCTTCGACTTCGCCCTGTCGAAAATCTCCACTTCTCGCGCAAAAAACGCGTGAGAAATGGGGCACCCGGCCTGCTTTGGGGGTACGGGGGAGAAGAAGAAAATGGATGGCGTCGCGCTCAGGCTTTGCCGTTGATTTTGGCCCACCACCAGCGCACGCCGACGAACAGAAATCGCCAGTCGCTGAAGAATTCCGGCGGCTTGCCTTCGAAGGCGTGGCCGATGAACTGGAGAATCCATCCGATCACGAAGAGTCCGAGTGCGTAGAACCAAAGGCGATGGAAGAAGAAGCCTGCGACGAAGATTGCGATTGAGAGCAGGATGGTCGGGATGCCGAGGGTGTGGCAGAGGCGATTGACAGGGTGCTGGTGGCTGGTCGAGTATTGCGCGATCCACTGCTCGTTGCTGCGATTGCCTAGCATGCCGTGGGGATCATACTACGGTTTGGGGAAAGGTTGGAAAGTCAAGACCCGGAGTCAAAGTCCCCACCCTCTTTTCGCAAAAAGCGCGAAAAGAAGGGATAGGGCACCCTCGCCACTAAATCGGTCTAGGGACTGTTGAGGCTTACGCTCGCGCGTGGTAGCATCCTAGGTTTTGGCAGGCGGGGTTCACGGAATACGTCGGTTGGCCCGAGGTTCCTGTCCTTATTACTCTTCCTGGGCCGTCTTCTCCCCACGCCTGCCGAAGGGAGCCCAACTTGAAAGTCTATTCGGGAGCAAACATCAGGAATGTCGCTATGGTGGGGCACGGGCATGCAGGCAAAACCTCGCTCGTCTCGGCCATGCTGTACACGGCGGGCGCTACCCAGCGCCTCGGGCGCGTTGACGACGGATCGGCCACCACCGACCATGACGAAGAAGAAATCGCGCGCAAGATGTCGATATCAACGGGCGCTGCGGTAGTCGAGTGGGGGACGTCCTCGGGCACAACGAAAATTAATATTCTCGACACACCCGGGTTCAGCATGTTCGTCCACGAGGCCAAGATGGTGCTTCCCGTGGTCGACGCGGCGATCGTGGTGGTCGATGGCGTGGCCGGCGTGGAAGTCGTCACCCAGCGCGTGTGGAATTACTGCGAAGAATACAAGACGCCGCGGCTGATCGTGGTGAACCGCATGGACCGCGACCGCGCCAACGCTGAGCGCGTGCTGGAATCGTTGACCAACGCGTTTGGGCGGGACGTGATTCCGATCGAGCTGCCGATAGGCGCCGAGAAGAGTTTGACCGGCGTCGTCGATCTGGTGCGCATGAAGGCTTACACCTACGAGCTGGGCGGGAACGGCAAGGGCAAAGAGACGGAGATTCCGGCGAACATGCGGGCGCAGGTGCAGGAAGCCCACGAGAGGCTGGTCGAGCTGGTCGCCGAGGGCGATGACAAGTTGATGGAGAAGTTCTTCGAGGCGGGGACGCTCGGCGAAGAAGATCTGATTCCCGCGCTGCACAATGCAATCCGCGAAGACAAGATTTTCCCAGTGATCTTCAGTTCCGGCCTGGGCAACATTGGCGCGGACCGCGTCATGGACTTCATCGTCGACTACACTCCCGCTCCTTCGGAGCACGAGTGGGTGCAGGGAGAAGCCGGCGGCAACGGCGACGCCCCCAAGCGGCACGAGACGGACGAAGAGCCGGTATCGCTTTATGTCTTCAAGACGGTTTCCGATGCGTTTGCCGGCCGCATTTCCTATTTCAAGGTTTTTTCCGGCGTGCTGAAGAACGACGCGACGCTGCAGAATTTCAGCCGCGGAGCGCAGGGAGAAGTTCGCGCACATCTCGATCATGCAGGGCAAGACCGCGGTTCCGGTGAACGAACTGCACGCGGGAGACATCGGCGCGGTCGCGAAGTTGAAAGACACGCTCACCGGCGACACGCTGGGCGACAAGTCGGCGCCGATTCAGTATCCGCGGGTGAAGCTGCCGGAGCCGGCCATCACGTTCGCCATCGAGCCCAAGAGCCGCGCCGACGAAGACAAGCTGGGGCCTGGGCATCCACAAGCTGATGGAAGAGGATGCGATGCTGCGCTTCTTCCGCGATCCGCAGACCCAGGAGTTTCTGATCGCCGGCACGGGGCAGCAGCACATTGAAGTCGTGGTGGCGAAGCTGAAAAAGCGCTACCACACGGAAGTGGTTCTGAAAGCGCCGAAGGTGCCCTACCGCGAGACGATCCGCGGCAAAGCCGATGTGCAGGGACGGCACAAGAAGCAGACCGGCGGCCACGGCCAGTACGGCGATTGCAAGATCAAGATGGAGCCGCTGCCGCGCGGCGGGCAGTTCGAGTTTGTGAACGACATTTTCGGCGGCGCGATTCCGAAGAACTATATTCCCGCCATCGAAAAGGGAATCAAGGACGCGGCGGCGCGCGGATATCTGGCGGGATTTCCCGGTGGTGGATTTCCGCGTCGTCCTATATGACGGCTCCTATCACGACGTGGATTCGAACGACATGTCGTTCCAGATGGCGGGGCGCATCGCCTTCCGCAAAGCGATGGAAGCTGGCCAAGCCCACGCTGCTCGAGCCGGTCATGGCGGTCGAAATCACCGTGCCCGACGACTTCG
Source organism: uncultured Acidobacteriaceae bacterium (assembly GCA_963844525.1). GTDB lineage: Bacteria > Acidobacteriota > Terriglobia > Terriglobales > Acidobacteriaceae > Sulfotelmatobacter. The sequence continues at coordinate 406,890 of CAWJOM010000006.1, forward strand.
CGGGATCGATCATGGGCGACCTCAACAGCCGCCGCGGCCGCATCCAGGGCATGGACAACAAGGGCGGCAACACCGTGGTGAAGGCCGAAGTGCCCATGTCGGAGATGCTGACCTACGGCGTGGAACTGACGTCGATGACGCAGGGCCGCGGCAGCTTCAACATGGAAATGCATCACTACGATGTCGTGCCAGGGCAGTTGCAGGACAAGATCATCGAGAAGGCGAAGGCGGAGCGGGGCGAGGTGAAGGAAGAAGAGGAGTAGGGCGTTCAGGTGGAGAACGCCTTGCAATGGCTCGGCGCAGGAAGGCTGATAGGGATCCTTCGACTGCGCATGAACGCCTTTCAGGCGCTCATGCTTCGCTCAGGATGACATGGGACGCAAGAGGACATGGGGAAAGTGAGGGTTGGGATGAAGGCAATGATTCTTGGTATCTGCTTCGTATTCACGTTTCTTTTTGCGGCGGCTGCGGTTGTACACGCGGCTGCCGAGCCGCAGGTCTTTCAAACTTCGGCCGGGCCGGTGAAGATCACACCACTGAATCATGCCAGCACATTGATCGAAGCGGGCGGGAAGGTGATTTATCTCGATCCCGCGAAGCCGGTGAAATTTGCGGGACTTCCGAAGGCCGACCTCATCCTGATCACCGACATTCACGGCGATCATATGGACCCTGATTCCATCAAAGAGATCAGCGGCGCAAGCACCGAGATTTTCGCCGCGCCCGCGGTTGTGCAGACGGTTACGACTGCCAAGCCGATTGCCAACGGCGAAACGAAAACCTGGCAGGGCGTCGCCATCGAGGCGATTCCGGCCTACAACCTGAAACGCGGCCCGGCTCCCGGAAAACTCTTTCACGACAAGGGACGCGGCAACGGCTACGTCCTCACCTATGGCGGCAAGCGATTTTATTTCTCGGGTGACACCGAGGGTGTGCCGGAGATGCGGGCGCTCAAGAACATCGACGTAGCGTTCGTGTGCATGAATCTGCCTTACACCATGCCGCCGGACGAGGCTGCGGATGCGGTGAAGGCCTTCCATCCAAAGATTGTGATTCCCTACCATTACCGCGGCTCGGATCTGACGGTGTTTCAGAAGGCGCTGGAAGGGACTGGGATTGAGGTGCGATTGCTGGAGTGGTATCCGAAGTAGGCGCCTTCGAGTTGCGCTGGACGACCGGGTCCGAGACCGGGTCCCACACGGAACCCCGACTGGTCCCACATGCGCAAACCCGGACGGGCGAATGCGCCCGTCCCTACGTGTTTTTCCTACGCTTTGAAAATCTCCTCTACCGGCCTGCGGAAGATCTTTGCGATCTTGAAGGCTAGCGGCAGGCTGGGATCGTATTTCTCCGTTTCAATGGCGTTCACCGTCTGGCGCGAGACGCCGAGTTTGTCCGCGAGGTCGGCCTGAGTCCAGTTCAATTGGCCGCGCAAGTCCCGCACGCTGTTTTTCACTCGTACCTCCGCTTAGCGATGGCGAGGCCAAGGCTCCACAGCATGATCAGCAGGGGCGCGACCCAGCTCACATCGAAGCGTGGCAGTCCGGCGTTCTGTTGAAACGCCCAGGTGAGCGTAATGAGGCATGTCGCTAGAAAGCTGAAGGCTACCGCTTCGAGTTGAATGCGGCGCTGCAGTTCGTCGAGCCCGCGGAAGTAGCGCATGAAGGCCCACATGGCGAAAGCAGAGGGGATGATCGGCAGGAATGCGATGCAATATCCCAGCGGCGTGCGCTCATGTCCCTTCAACAACCAGAACGAAAACGGAACCATCGCCGAGTAGCCCGCCATCGAGCTCAGGAATTCTTTCATGTAACGCTTGTTATTGGCGTCCATCCCATTCTCCAAGTCAAGCATGCTTGACATTTACAATGTAAAGGTACCTTTACATATTGTCAAGAGATTTCTGCTAGGAAGCCGCCGGATTTTTCCCGATTAAATGACTTGCCTGGACGGACCGCGGAAACTGCCCTCACAAGGATGCGGATAGGGCTACAGTGTCACCTACAAGCCGTAGTAGGAAATGTTACAACGGGATGACACCGGAGTTAAGCTTGCATGAATATCGGTTGTCGGCGGAGGGTCGTCTGCTCGACTGGATAGTCTCTGAACCGGGTGTCGAAAGCCGGACAGGGGCCCCTACAGGTCATCTAATCCCGCACTCCCGGGCTCCCATAGAGGTTCACTTTCCCCGCGGAAAGTGCTAGGGTGTCCGGTGAGAAAGCCCTGACTTTCGGAGCCCCTATGTCCCTGCAAGCTTTGCCCGCGCAAGCTACGCAGCTTTTCCATTATCTGTTTGAGCAAGCATCGTTGGGAATTGCCGTCGAAGATCTCGACGGCACGCTCCTGCTCGCCAACCCTGCACTCTGCTCCATGCTGGGATACCGCGACGGCGAACTATGCGGCATGAGCTGTTCCGCGTTTGCCAATTCCGAAGATTCCCAGGACGATTGGGCTCTGTTCCAACAACTGCGCGATGGCGTCATCGACCACTACTCTCTCGAAAAGCGTTATGTGAGGAAAGACGGGACCCGGCTCTGGGGACGCCTAAATGTGTCTCTTTTGAAGAGCGGCGAGGGCGCGTCGCCGTTGGTCTTTGCGTTTGTCGAAGACATTACAGAACGGCGGCGGACGGAAGAGGCGCTGCGAGAAAGCGAAGAACGATTCCGGCTGGCAGCGCATGCCGGAAAGATGTTCGCCTATGAATGGGATGCCGCCACCGACGCGATCGTCCGGTCCGGAGACTGCTCTGAAATTCTGGGCATCGAGAATTCGGCGCCTCTGTCGACCGGTCAACAAATTCTGGCTAAGGTGCACCAGGATGACCGCGAGAAACTCTTGGCTGCGGACGCAGCGCTGACTCCGGAAAAGCCGAACCTTCAAGTCAGCCATCGGATGGTGCGTCCCGACGGCAGCATGATTTGGGTGGAGCGAACCGGGCGCGCCCACTTTGACGAGCGTGGCAAACTTCTGCGAGTTGTGGGCATGGTTTCGGACATTACGGAACGCAAGCACGCCGAAGAAGCTCTCAGGTTAAGCGAGGCGAACTACCGCATGTTCGTGTCGCAGAGTTCGGAAGGCATTTTCTGCCAGGAACTGGACCGTCCGATTCCCATTGATTTGCCGGAAGACGAGCAGGTGCACCGCATCCTCTATGAGTCTTACCTGGGAGAATGCAATGGCGCGTTGGCCCGCATGTACGGCCTCAACGCGGCTGACTTTGCGGGTAAGCGTCTCACTGACACCTTGGATCCACTCGATCCGGTCAACATTCAGCTGACTCGCGACTACATTCGCGCGGGTTACAAGGTTGTGGACCGCGAGTCCCACGAAGTGGACCCGCAGGGAAATTCTAAAGTAATCGTGAACAGCATGATTGGGATCGTCGAGAATGGTTTGCTGCTCAGGACGTGGGGGATTCAGCGGGACATTACCGATCGCCGGCAGGCGGAGGAAGCCCGCGCGCATGCTGAGCGGGCATTGCGCGACAGTGAGCAGCGGTTGCGCCTCGCCATCCAAGCAGGAAAGATGTATGCCTACGAGTGGGATATCACGACCGACAAGGTGGTGCGATCCGAAGATTATGTAAATGTCCTCGGTCCCGATCGTGCCCAAGACCTTACTCGTCAGCAGATATTGGAGAGCGTTCACGCCGAAGACCGCGCTTTGTTTCTCGGTTCCATGAACCAGCTGACGCCGCAGAATCCCACCACGCAGATCAGCTATCGGGTGCTACGTCCGGACGGTTCCGTGATTTGGATGGAAAAGAGCGCGCGCGGCCTCTTTGACGAGCAAGGGAAACTGCTGCGGATGATGGGAATCGTAACGGACATAACCGACCGCAAACTCTCGGAAGCGGCGCTGGAAAGCGCAAGCCGCAGGTTGATTGAGGCGCAAGAACAGGAGCGTACCCGGATCGCCAGAGAGCTTCACGACGACATTGGGCAACGGCTCGCGCTTGTAACCGTGGAGTTAGAACAGATTTTCCAGGACACCGTCAACTTGCCAGAGATCCATGGCCGAGTGGGCGATCTTCAACAGCGGACCAGCGATCTGGCGACCGATATCCAAACTCTATCGCACGAGTTGCACTCGGCAAGACTGGAATATTTGGGCACCGCCGCCGCCATGAGAGGCTTTTGTCAGGGGTTCGGCGCGAAGCAGAAAGTGGAAGTTGACTTCCAGAGCCATGATCTGCCAACCCCGCTGGCGCCGGAAGTTTCGCTGTGCTTCTTCCGCGTGCTGCAGGAAGCTCTGCACAATTCCGCCAAGCACAGCGGGGTCCGCCATTTCGATGTGCAATTCTGGGGAGCGCCGGATGGAGTTCATCTCACCGTAAGCGATGCCGGCGCAGGGTTCGACCGCACGACGGCTAAGGATGGCCGCGGCCTTGGACTGATCAGCATGGAGGAACGGCTCAAACTATTGAACGGCACGTTCTCGATCGACTCGCAGCCCCGCCGTGGCACTACCATCCACGCTCGCGTCCCCATCAACCCAGGAGCCGGCGCCATGCGAGAAGCCGGATAAGATTTTCGACTCGCGGGTCTTTCAGCGTTCGCTACAAATCCTTTCGAAGATTTGCCTGTCTTCCTCGCGATCAAAGGTGTCCAGCGAGAATCCGCAAAGCACATCCATTTCATATCGCTTGGCTAGCCGGTTGCAAAGATGTTCGACTTGAATCGCAGCGTCTGCCTTTCCCTGCGCCCATAAGATGGACGCGGTCTCGCCGCAAATCGCAACCCGTGACGGATTGCCCGCTGTGGCGAGCGCTGCAGTGACGACCAGATCCCCTACAACTCTAAGAAACCGGATGGGGTCGGGCAAATCGTTGCGCATGAAGGTAGGCAGGATCTCGGCCGCATCCAAAGCGAAATAGCGCCCTTGCCTGGTGGCGGCCGCAGTGTCGACGCTCAGTTCGCGCAAGCGATCTTCAAGGCTCACAAGATGAGAATTCGTCAAAACGACGATTACGGACTTTCCCGCGTTGAGCGAGGCTTCGGTGAAATTGCCAAATCCAGCCACCAGGGCAGCGCCGTCGGAATAGAACATAGCCTCGTGGCTGCGCGCGACTTCGGACTTTCTCGCCGCGGGAGAGTGAAGAACTTCGACGTGCTTCAGGTCGCGCCCTGGAACCTCGGCAGCTCCCGAGCCATTGTGCCCCGACAATCCCTTGCTGACGAACTGTCCGCCTTGAAGCACGACATCTATCGCTTTCAACAGCGCGCCTCCGGCCTGTGTCTTCACTACGTAGCCCTGCGCGCCCAGGGCGAGCGCTTCCTGCACGACCTCGGTGGACGACTCCTGGCTCAAGAAGATTATTTTGGATCGGGGAGCGCGTTCGCGTATTTGTCGAGCCGCTTCGATTCCGCTGAGCTTCGGCAAACCGATGTCGAGCACAATCAAGTCCGGTTGCAGCTCTTCGGCTTTCTGGACCGCCTCGAGCCCGTCCGACGCCTCGCCGACGACTTGCAATTCCGGCCGCTTTGCCAGCGTGGAACAAACGAACCTTCGAAACGGTTCGAAATCGTCGACCGCTAGAATCCGTACGGGTGTCTCCAAGTAGCCTCCGCAATGCTACTTCAAACCCAACTCTGCGATGAGAGTTGCTCGACCAGACGAGATTCAATACTTCCGGCTCGTCGTCGGCCAATGGCGTGTCTGATTATAGGGCCGACTCCTTGAAACGCCCACAGGAAACGTTTTAATAGGATTTTGCCTCATATCTTGTGCATCTCCCCGAGTCATGATCAGAGTTACCCCTGCGAGCGCTGGGGTGAGGGGAAAATTCGCTCGGCCATCGCAATTGCGGTGCGTGGCTTTTCCTTTTACTATCGCCCTATCGTGATTTCTCCTGGCAATCCCAAACCGACGGACCGCCTGGTTTCCGCGGTTCCGGTCGAGGATGATTCCTCGTTTGAACTGAAACTCCGGCCCCAGCGTCTGGCCGAGTTCATTGGCCAGAAAAAGGTGAAAGAGAATCTGGCGGTTGCGATCGAGGCAGCGCGCTCGCGCGGCGAGGCGATGGACCATGTCCTGCTCTATGGACCTCCCGGACTCGGAAAGACGACGCTCGCGAACATCATTGCCAACGAGTTGGGCGTGCACTTTCAACCGACGGCGGCGCCGTTGATGCAGATCAAGGGTGATCTGACTGCGATCATCACCAATATGCAGGACAAGCAGGTGCTGTTTATCGATGAAATCCATCGGCTGCAACCCGTGCTGGAAGAGTTGCTTTATTCCGCTCTGGAAGATTACAAGCTGGATATCATTATTGGGCAGGGGCCGTCGGCGCGGACGCACACGCTCGAAGTGAAGCCGTTTACGTTTGTTGGAGCCACCACCCGCGCGGGACTGATTTCGTCTCCCTTGCGTGCGCGCTTCGGCATAGTTCTGCGGCTCGAGTTCTATACTCCCGAAGATTTGCAGGTCATCGTCGAGCGCTCGGCGGAAATTCTCGGCGTAGAAGTGGATGACGCCGGCGCAAAGGAAATCGCGGCGCGTTCCCGTGGCACACCGAGAATTGCAAATCGCCTGCTGCGGCGAGTTCGCGACTACGCTCAGGTCCGAGGCGCGGGCAAAATTGACGAGCCCACGGCAAAAGCCGCGCTCGAGATGCTGGAAGTCGATCAGTATGGATTCGATGAAGTCGACCGCCGCCTGCTTCTCACCATTATCGAGAAGTACCAGGGTGGCCCGGTCGGCGTGAACACGCTGGCAGCCGTGCTCGCCGAGGAGTCCGATGCTATCGAAGAGATCTACGAGCCTTTCCTGATGCAGGCTGGTTTTCTCAACCGCACTCCGCGCGGGCGCGTCGCCACCCAATTGGCCTACGACTACTTCAAGATCACTCCGCCCCGAAGGCAAAGCTCGCTGTTCTAACCTGATCGGTTCGCTCTCGCGTGCGCAAACCAAAGTACCTGTTCGGCTAACCGACAAACATTATTTTGCTGTTTTGTTTCAGGCCGCTTAGTGTATCTTGCTCAATTCTCCCTGTAGGGGGCGGGGAGGAGCGGGGGACCTTTGCGTCCGTTTCGATGTCTTAGTTGTGGGGCCCAAGTTCGCGCAAGACTGGCGGTCGCCGCCTTGCTGGCCGTGTCGGCAGCCAGCCTGCTTGCTTCTTCTCCCGAGGCGCGATCGGCGTCCCCGCAGGATTTGAAACAGAGTGCCTCGGGATCGACCGCCGCCCAAGCGGCGCCGGCACCGCCGGATTCTCATTCCGCTCCGCAAAACGTTTCACCGTCGCCGTCGCTTACGATTCCGCGTCTGCAACGCCCTCCAGCCTTGGAAGACTTCCTCACCATGCAGCCTCGGGGAGAAACAGCACTCGCGATGGCGAAGGTCACCGGTTTCATCCAGCGGGCTCCGCACGACGGAGAAGGCGTTTCCGAGCCCACCGAGGCCTACCTGGGATACGACCAGAAAAATCTGTATGTAGTCTTCATCTGCTTCGATGATCCCCGGCAGGTACGCGCCCGCATGTCGCGCCGCGAAGACATCTACGACGACGATCAGGTCGAAGTCATGCTCGACACCTTTCACGACCGCCGCCGCGCCTACGCCTTTCAAACCACCCCGCTCGGCGTGCAATGGGACGCCATATGGACCGAGGCCTCACGCTCCGAGGTGAACGGAAACTTCGACACTTCGTTTGACACCGTATGGAACTCGCGCGGCAAAGTCACCAGCCGCGGCTTTGTGGTCCTGATCGCGATTCCCTTCAAGAGCCTGCGTTTTCCGTCGACCGAAAAGCAGGTGTGGGGAATCATTCTCTACCGCGGCATCCATCGCAAAAATGAAGATGCGTTCTGGCCGCCGGTTTCCCGTCGCATTCAAGGCCGCCTCGGCCAGGCCGCAACTCTGTATGGCCTCGAAGGAATTTCTCCGGGTCACAGCATCGACCTGATTCCCTACGGCTTGCTGCGCGGCTTCCGCGCGCTCAACACGCTGGATCCTACCAATCCCTATTTTCAGCAGGCCGACGCGCAGGGCCAGATAGGGATGGATGCGAAGTTCGTCATCCACGATCATTTCGTCGTCGATCTGACGGCGAATCCGGATTTCAGCCAGGTTGAGTCCGAAGATCCGCAGATCACGGTCAACCAGCGCTACGCCGTATATTTTCCGGAGAAGCGCCCATTCTTCCTGGAGAACGAAGATTTCTTCCGCACGCCGATGGATCTGTTATTCACGCGCAGCATCGCTGATCCCTCGGCCGGAATCCGCCTGACCGGCAAAGATGGACCGTACTCCGTCGGCCTGATGGCAGCCGACGATCGCAGCCCCGGCCTGGCCGTGCCCGACTACAGCCCCTATGCCGGCATTCGATCGTATTTCACGATTGCACGCGTGAGCCGCGATATCTTCCGGCAGTCCAGCGTCGGCGCGATCTATACCGACTGGGAGTGTCCCGCGACCGGAGAATACAACCGCATCGGCGGCCTCGATACCCGCCTGACGCTTTCTCCGACATGGACGCTCGAAGGACAGGCCGTCGCGACCTCGAGTTTCCTCGACCTCAATTGCGAAGCCAATCTTTACCCGTTTAGTTCCGGCAACGTCGGCCACAACAACTATTACGCCGGACCGGCCGAGAAGCTGCAATTGCAGCGCGAGGGGATGCACTTCGGCTACGAAGGAACGTACAACGACATCACTCCAGGATTCGTCACGATTCCGGGGTTCGTGAACCGCGCCGACATTCGTGAGACCCAGCAGAACGTGCGGTACCGCTTTCGTCCCAAGAAAGGCTGGATCTTGAGTTGGGGGCCGTCGCTGAACGTGCGCTACGATTTTGACCACACCGGCCTGCGCCTTGATACCGATTACGCCCCCTATCTCGCAATACAGGGTCGCGGCCAGACTTTCATTTTTCTGCGGCCCTATGAGGAATTTCGCGAACGCCTGCGCCCGCAGGATTTCTGTTTCTACGGGTACGGTTTGTATTGCCCGCCGACGACTCTGGGCAACAAGGACTACCACCAGCACACCAACGGCGCCACTTTTCAGACTGGATACTTCAAGAAAGCCACGCTCGCCGCGAGCTATTACTGGGGCGACGGCGTGAATTTCGTCGCAGTGCCGGGCGTGGCGCCGGCTCTACCCACGCCCTACAACCAGCCGTTTTTGGCGCGCGAAGACACGGCGGGAGCCAGCGTCACCCTCCGCCCCATGAAACCCCTGAAGATCGAGAACACGTATTTGTTCGAACGTCTGCGCCCCACCGACGCCGCCTATCTCTTCGAGCAGGCCCAGTTTCCGGGCGCCGGTCACGGCATCTTCAACAATCACATTCTCCGCAGCAAGTGGAACTGGCAGTTCACGCCGCAGCTTTCCATGCGCCTGATTTTGCAGTACAACTCGGTGCTGGCCGGCACTCCGGGCGTGGGATCTCCGTACACATATCTCCCAACTCAAAAAGAGTTCAACACCGACTTCCTGATCACTTACCTCGTGCATCCCGGTACGGCGATCTACATCGGCTACAACAGCGATTTGCAGAACCTGGACGTGGTTCCTGAGACTCCGACGGCGCCCGGGTACGTTACCAACACCGCGAAGGGCTACCATCAACGACAGCCGCCAGTTTTTCGTGAAGGTCAGCTATCTGTTTCGGTTCTGAAGGAAAGCTGTCCGCCCTCAGCTATCAGCCGTCAGACTGGGCCATGTGTAGATCGCACGATCTAAAGGATTTGGCTGATAGTGAAAGCTGACGGCTGAAAGCTTCGCCGTTGCCGAATCCTGTGGATATCCGGTAGAATCTAATATTCGAATCGAGGTTAGGACCCTTATGAAAGCAGCTATTCATCCTGCATACAACGAAGTGCGCGTGCATTGCGCGTGCGGCAACGCATTTATGACCCGCTCGACCCATAAGGGCGACATCAGTGTTGAAATTTGCTCGAGCTGCCATCCGTTTTTCACCGGCAAGCAGAAGCTCATGGATACCGCTGGCCGCGTCGAGCGCTTCCGCCGCAAGTACGCCAAGAAGGACGCACCCGCAACTCCGGCGCGCGAAGTAACGTTCGCCACGGATCTTCACGGATTCACACCTAGATGAAATCGAGCCCTCGCTCCGGCGGGGGCTTCGTTTTGTGCCCGCAGGTAGAATAAGACGGTGAAGAAGTTCTGGGACAACTCGGCCAACGGGACCTGCGGCAGTGATGCATGTGGCGCGGGCGTCCCTGCCCGCGGATTGCCAGCGCCAAGGACCATTGAGCCGAGGCCCCTGAAGCCCGTCCCGTTGAGCCTGACCATCGGCACTGTCACCATATCTCCCGCGACGGTTCTCGCTCCCATGGCCGGCGTCACCGACACCGTCTTCCGCCGCTTCATTCGCAACCTGGGTGGATGCGGCCTGATCATGACCGAGTTCACCTCGGCCGACGGCGTGCTTCGCAAGAAAGATCAGAAGGCCAAACGCTACCTGCATTTCTACGAAGACGAGCATCCCATCTCGGCGCAGCTTTTCGGCAGCGATCCGCTACGTGATGGCCGAAGCCGCTCGCATGGTCGAAGGCTTGGGCTTCGACCTGGTGGATTTGAACCTGGGCTGTCCCGCGAAGAAAGTCGTCAAGTGCAACGGAGGTTCCGGCCTGCTGCGTGATCTGCCGGCAATCGGCAGGATTTTTGAAGCGGTGCGCGCCGCCGTGACGATTCCCTTCACCGTGAAATTCCGCGCCGGATGGAACGACGAAGAAATCGTCTGCGTCGAACTGGCCCGCATGGCGGAAGACTGCGGACTGGCGGCAGTCGCGCTGCACGCCCGCACTCGCGAGATGGGCTACAGCGGCAACGCGCGCTGGGAGTGGATTGCCGCCATCAAAGACGCTGTGAAAATTCCCGTCATCGGTAACGGCGACATCCGCAGTCCGGAAGACGCCTGCGCCATGGTGACCCAAACCGGCTGCGACGCCGTCATGATCGGCCGCAGCGCTCCGTCGAACCCGTGGATCTTCCGCCAGATCGAACAATACTGTGCTCGATGTAGGGGCGGACGCATTCTCCGACCGGACCATGTGCGAGCAGCCGACGCTCGGCTGCCTCAGTCGCCTCGCGACTCGGAAGGTCACATTTCAGCGTATCGAGAGACAACACTGGACGGCCTTCGGCCGCCCCGGACAATGCGTCCGAGACTACGATCAGGCCGAATCCTACGATCATCCCTCCGAGGCCGACCGCTACCAGATGATCCGCACCTACTTCCAGATGCTGATCGAAGAAGAACTCCCCGACGCCGTCGGCAAGATGAAGCAGTTCGCCAGTCTGGTTCACCCACGGCGTCCCTGGCGGCGCGGGCCTGCGCAAGGAAATCTACGAATCAAAAAGCGCGCCCGAGATTCTGGCGCGCGTAGAAGAATTCTTCGAAGCCCGGTTGTGCGCCGCGGGAGCGTCTTCGCCCAGGGCAGCGCAAATTCTAGTCCGCGAATTCTAGCTCTGATTTTTGCGCTAGCAAAAGAAGAAGCGCGCACCGTAGGAACGGTGCGCGCCAAGAGCAACGTCAACATGTCGCCAGCGTCTCCTCAGGGAAGCACGGTCACTGCGACGCGAACTCCCGGGTGCCTCAAATTAAACATGTAGTATCCGCCGTCGACAAAGTCGATGTACACGTCGTCGGTGTAGGCCCATCCCACGGGCCAGGGCTGGGCGATCTCAAACCGGTAGCCGCTGTACTCAAATCGTGGCCGGCCTTCTACGACTTCGACGTGACGGACCGCGAAGTGATGTTCGTGCCCGAAATGAGCGCGAAAATGTTCATCTTCAATGCGACGGGCATGCTCTTCGTGACGTTCCTGGTCGTGCCTGCTCTTCCTGCTTAACGTCCTTGTGTTCGTCGCGATGATCGTCGTGATGATCGTCCTGGGCAAAGACGGGGACCATTCCTGCGAATAGCACTGCCGCACAAATGGCGCCCGCTGTGGCGAATCGTTTCATGTGAAAACCTCGCTTTAGTTTTTTTGGAATGCTGGCGCATCCGGCGCCCGGGTCACAAACATCAAGGTGACATATTCCAGATGCCGTTGGGCGGCGCTGAGTGTTGCCGGGGAAAGAATCTGCGCTTCGACTGAGCGATTTAGCTGAGCTCAAAAACGCTGGAATGGCGCTCGGCTTACACTTTGCGTGCAACCATTTTCCCCGCCTCATCTCTTTCCACATACCCCCACGGCGTCTTCGGATCATGCGTGAAAACCGTCAGCCACTTCTCGGGAATCGACTGCGCGTAGTACTGCTTTTTGCTGGCGATCGTCTGCAGCGGATAAAGGTCGAAGCCCATGCCCCACGTGAGATCGATGTGCGCGGTCGTAGGAATGAGGTCCGAGATATAGCATGCAGTCTTTGGGTGCCCCATTTCTCCCTGATTTTGGGAGAAGTGGGGATTTCCGCCGGGGCTCTGAATCACGATCGCCTGCATGTGGGCCGTGTGCCCGGGAAATGTCTTCACCGAAATGCCCGGCACAATTTCCTCGCCGCCTTTGAGCAGCGTCATCTGCCCGCTCTCCACCAGCGGATCATAGTTCTCGGAGATAAAGCTGATGGCATCGCGCTCGCTGGGATGCCGCGCATATTGCCACTCGCCCTCGGGCGCGTAGTACTTGGCGCGCGGAAACGTTGCCACGAATTTGCCACTCGCATTGCGCACGGTATTCCATCCGCAATGATCAAAATGAAGATGCGAGTTGATGACGATGTCCACGTCCTCGGGCGCAATGCCCCCTGCTGCCAGATTGTCGAGCAGCCTCGCCGGCTGCCCGTAGAACTTAACCATGCGCTCGGAAAGCTTGTTGCCCATCCCAGTCTCGACCAGCACGGTCTGCTTGCCGGTCCGGATCACTAGAGTATTGAGCCCGGTCTCGACATAGTTCCGCTCGTCGGCCGTGACCTTGCGCGACCACATCACCTTGGGCACCACGCCAAAAAACGCTCCCCCATCGAGCGGGTAAGTTCCGTCGGAAAAAACGCTGAGTTCGAAGTCGCCAAGCGTGAGCCGGTGCATACGTTCAGTGTGCCACAGCAACTTCGCCACGGATCTCACGGATTTCCACGGATTAAATTCCTGGGTTTTCTTTGGTAGATCCGTGAAAATCCGTGAGATCCGTGGCCAAGAAGTTATTCGAAATCCACAGACGAAGCCGCCAGTCGTGTGACATCTGACCTTGCGCGACGATTCGGAACTGAGTCATGATAGGTCCCGGCATCGCCGTAGCAGAGCTCAAAAATGAGCCAGCTAAGTGCCTTGTTTTCAAGATTTAACATTTAACTCCTTGGCGCTCAAGATTTTGCAGGCGCCAAACGAGATCGGCACTATCTAAGTTCTTTGAAATCAATATTTTGAGATTTGATGCCCGAAAAAAACGCAAAACAAGGCGACTGGGCACAAAATTCCGGAATTGAGGGCGGGCGAGGTAGTCTAAGTCCATATTCCGCAATATTTTGCGAGCAAGTCCTGCAAAATCAATATTTTGCAGCCAAGCAAACTGGGCTCTCGTCCACAACTCCTTCAGATCCAACATTTTACAGGGTTCGCCCAGAAAATAACGAGATGTAGCTGTCACGCATAAGTCCAATGTTTGTAATATTTTACCCGTAAAATCTTGAGCCCCAAGGACTTCTAGGAGATTTGGCGCCAACTCTATGATTCCAGGAGACTGCGGGGTAAGGGGGATACCGCACTCAGATATCCGGTCATTCATGAAACTCTGTTCGACGTTTCTAAGCTTCCGCTTCGATTTCTCCACGCTTCCGCACCTGGAGCTTTCCGCATCCCTACAGCATCTAATGTTTATCAGTTGATTAATCCCTAAAACCTAAACCGGAACGGAGAACGGCCATGATTCAGATACGTCCCAGCCAGGAACGTGGAGGCGGAGACCACGGCTGGCTCAAAACACATCACACCTTCAGCTTCGGCGATTACTGGGATCCGAAGTGGATGGGATTCCGCTCGCTGCGCGTCATCAACGAAGATTGGGTCGCGCCCAACACGGGATTTCCCACGCACCCGCATCGCGACATGGAAATTATCACCTACGTTCTCGAAGGCAAGCTCGAGCACAAAGACAGCCTGGGAACCGGATCGGTGATTCTTCCCGGCGATGGACAACGCATGACCGCAGGCAGCGGCATTCGCCACAGCGAGTTCAATCCGTCAACGACCGACTCCGTGCATCTGCTGCAGATATGGATTCAACCGGAGAAGGCCGCTCTCGCGCCGAGCTACGAGCAGAAAACCTTTCCCGAGGAAGAGAAGCGCGGAAAGCTGCGGCTCGTTGCTTCGCGCAGTGCGAGTGATGGCTCGGTGAAGATCAATCAGGACGCGAAGCTTTACGTCACGCTGCTGAAGCCCGGAGAAGAAGTCACGCACGAGTTCGCCGCCGGACGTCATGGCTGGCTGCAAGTCGCGCGTGGCGCAGTCGAATTGAACGGGAAGAAGCTGGCACAAGGCGATGGCGCCGCGATTACCGACGAGAAGACGCTGAGCATCAAAGGCACGAAAGATGCCGAAGTACTGCTCTTCGATTTGGCGTAAATTGCGAACTACTGAACTGCAATGTCATCCTGAGAGATACGGTTTTGGTCTCGCGAAGGATCTATGCAACTTGCTTGCGGCAAGGCGCTGCCAGGAATTTGCATAGATCCTTCGCGCAAAAGACGCGCTCAGGATGACAATCGCTTGTTATCTCTTATGCAGCGGCCTGCGGGCATTACCGTCATCTCCGCCCTCTTCAGTCTGGCCGCTATCTATCTGTGCATGATCGGTGTGGTGAAACTCCTCGCGCCTGACGCGATCTCGCTGATGAGCGGCGCGCAGTTGATGTTCGGACTGGAACTCGCTGGACCCTACATGACACTGCTCGTCGGAGCTGCATATGCGCTGGTTGGCTGGGGATTATTCCGGATGCACAATTGGGCGCGTTGGGCTGCGATGTTGGTGCTGGTGATTGCCGTCGCGGCGCTCGTCCCAAAGATTTCGATGGCGGAGTTGGGCGTTCCCGTTTTCTGGTATGGACTCCAAATTGCCTTGCGCGCCGCAGCCGCGTGGCATTTGGCGCAGGCGCCCGCAGTCGTCGACGCGTTCGCCGCCAGACGCTAACAAACCTGGCCACAGATCTTCACGGATTACCACGGATCAAGATTCTCAGTTCTTATATCTGATTTCTAGATCCTGGGTTATCCGTGGAAATCCGTGTGATCCGTGGCGCTTTTATTCGTGCAGCTCGCGAATCCAGATGTTGCGGTAGCGCACGGGATTGCCGTGATCCTGCAACTGCAGCGGGAGCTTGTCCGGTCCCGCCTTGTACGCAGGACGCTCGCCGTGCGCGGTTGGCCCTGTGAGTTCCACGTTGTCCTGCACCAGCACTCCGTTGTGAAGTACCGTCACGCGTGCGGGTTGAGTGACCTTGCCATCCGTGAAGTGCGGCCGGTGGAAGACGATGTCGTAGGTCTGCCATTGTCCCGGAGGCCGCGACGCATTTACCTGCGGCGGATATTGTCCGTAAACCGCGGAAGCCTGTCCGTCGGCGTAGGTTTTGTTCTCGTACGAGTCGAGCACCTGAATCTCGTAGAGGCCCATCAGAAAGACGCCGCTGTTGCCGCGCTCCTGGCTCTCTCCCTTGCCCGGTGACGGCTCGGAGAACTCCACGTGCAGCTGGCAATCTCCGAAGGCATCGCGCGTGGAATTGTAGCCAGCGCCGGCGACGACCTCCATGTAGCCATTCTCGACCTTCCACTTCGAAGGCTTGCCGTCTTTGTCGACCCAGTGCGCGAGATCCTTGCCGTCAAAAAGGACGAGGGCGTCCGACGGAGCGCGCCCGGGAGTCGCCTGCGTACTCGCGGTGCCGGGATCGACGATCGGAGGGACCGGACGATTGAGGTCGTGGATTTTCCATTTCATAGGAGCCTGGGCTGCGGAGAGTTGGACTAGCGAAATCAGGATGACTGCTGTGAGCGATGGGAAGGTTCGGATCATGAGCGGCGCCTCGCGCGCCGGAGAACATGATACTCAAACCGTGGCAGGTTGCAAGGATGGCATAGAATAAGAGCCTCGAATGCGTCGCCCTCTCGCAGTTACCGCGATCGGATGTCTGTTCCTTCTGGCCGGCATCTATTTCTGTGCGATCAGTGCGGCGATGCTCATTGCGCCCAGTGCAGTACAGAGTCTGGGAGCTGTACCCTTTGTGCGTGCCTTGAAACTCGTTAGCCCTTATGTAACCCTGATCCTTGGATTGATCTGGGCGATCCTTGCGTGGGGGCTTTTTCAGTTGCGCGATTGGGCACGTTTTGTAGCCACCCTAGTATTGGGCGCAGGAGTGGCATCGACGTTGGTGACTCTGTTGCTTCATCGGCACCCTGCCTGGTGGGTACTTCTTGCCTGTGTCGACATCACGTGGCGGTCCGCGGCGGTTTGGTATCTGCTTAGACCCATGACAATGAATCTTTTCGCAGCGAGAGAATCTCGGCTTCCGAGCTTGAGCAAGCCCTAGACTCTCTCGCAGGAGGAAGCGTCACTTCTCGGTTTTGGCCGGGGCCTTCTCGCCCACCCGCGGGCTGACCTCGAAGGTCATCTTGCCGGCTTTCTTGTCGGCGTCGACGATGATGTGATCGCCGTGTAGGACCTCGCCGTCGAGGATCTTCAATGCGAGCGGATCCTGCACCAGCTTCTGGATCGAGCGCTTCAGCGGGCGCGCGCCGAAGTTCGGATCGTAGCCTTGCGTGAAGAGCAACTCTTTGGCGCCGTCCGTCAACTCGAGCGAAATCTTGCGATCGGCGAGCAGGCGGCGAACGTCTTCCAGGCGCAGTTCGATGATCCTGACCAGTTGGTCCTTGCCGAGCGGTCCGAAGACGATGATGTCGTCGACGCGGTTCAGAAACTCCGGCTTGAAATGCGTGTGCAGCAAGCTCATGACCTGTTCGCTGGCCTTTTCGAATTCTTCGGGCGTGCGCACGTGGTCCGACTGCAGGTAGCTGGAGCCGATGTTCGACGTCATGATGATGATCGTGTTTTTGAAATCGACCACGCGGCCCTTGCCGTCGGTCAAGCGTCCATCGTCCATCATCTGAAGAAGAACGTTGAAGACGTCAGGATGTGCTTTCTCGATTTCGTCGAAGAGCACGACTGCGTACGGACGGCGGCGAACTTGCTCAGTCAGCTGCCCGCCTTCTTCGTAGCCCACGTAGCCGGGAGGCGCGCCGATCAGGCGAGAAACGGAGTGCTTCTCCATGTACTCGGACATGTCGATGCGGAGCAGTGCATGCTCGTCATCGAACAGGAATTCGGCAAGAGCGCGCGCGAGTTCGGTTTTGCCCACGCCCGTTGGGCCTAAGAAAATGAATGAGCCGATGGGACGCTTGGGATCGCTGAGTCCGGCGCGGGAACGGCGAATCGCGTTGGCCACACGTTCGAGGGCTGCGTCCTGGCCGACGACACGCTGCCGCAGGCGTTCTTCCATGGTGACCAGCTTTTTGACTTCGCCTTCGAGCATTTTCGAGACGGGAATTCCGGTCCACTTGGAGACGATGCGCGCAACGTCCTCTTCGTCGACTTCCTCCTTGAGCATGCGCTTGCCGCCCTGGTTCTCCATTTGCTTGCTGAGCTTGGCGAGCTCCTGCTCGGCCTGCGGAATGAGTCCGTAGCGAACTTCGGCGACGCGTTCATTGTTGCCCTTGCGCAGTTCCGCCTGCTCTTCGACCTTCAGCTTTTCGATCTGCTCTTTGAGGGCGCGAACGCGGGCGATGAGATCTTTTTCCTTTTTCCAGTTGGCCTTCAGCGTGTTGGATTTTTCGCGAATCTCGGCAAGTTCCTTTTCGATGATGGCGAGGCGTTCGCGGGAGTTCGCGTCATCTTCTTTCTTCAGGGCCTGCTTTTCGATTTCGAGCTGCGTGGCCTTGCGTTCCAGCTGATCGATGTCGGTCGGAAGCGAATCGATCTGGATGCGCAATGACGATGCGGCCTCGTCGATGAGGTCGATGGCCTTGTCGGGCAAGAAGCGGTCGCTGATGTAGCGGTGCGAAAGCGTGGCCGCGGCGACGATGGCGGAGTCTTTGATGCGCACGCCGTGGTGTACTTCGTACTTCTCTTTCAGGCCGCGAAGGATTGAGATGGTGTCTTCGACATTGGGCTCGCCGACAAAGACGATCTGGAAGCGGCGCTCGAGCGCCGTGTCTTTCTCGATGTACTTGCGGTATTCGTTGAGGGTAGTGGCGCCGACGGCGCGCAGCTCTCCGCGAGCGAGCGCGGGCTTCAGCATGTTGGAGGCGTCGATGGCGCCTTCGGCAGCTCCGGCTCCGACGAGCGTGTGCAGTTCGTCGATGAAGAGGATGATCTGGCCCTGCGAGTCTTCGATTTCCTTGAGGACGGCTTTGAGACGGTCTTCGAACTCGCCGCGATACTTCGCTCCGGCGAGCATCGCCCCAAGATCGAGAGCGACCACGCGCTTGTTCTTCAGCGCCTCCGGCACATCGCCGGAAATGATGCGCTGGGCGAGGCCTTCCACGATGGCGGTCTTGCCGACGCCGGGCTCGCCGATGAGCACGGGATTGTTCTTGGTGCGGCGCGAGAGGACTTGGACCACGCGGCGGATTTCTTCGTCGCGTCCAATGACGGGATCGAGCTTGCCGCGGCGCGCTTGCTCGGTCAGGTCGCGGGCATACTTGTCTAGGGCCTGGAACTTCGCTTCAGGATTCTGGTCGGTGACTTTCTGAGAACCCCGCACAACAGCGAGCGCTTTCAGGATGGCGTCGTTGGTGGCGCCGTGGGCGGCGAGGATCTGCTGGCCGGGATCGCGCTTGAGTTGTGTGATCGCCAGCAGCAGGTGCTCGGTGGAGACGTATTCATCTTTGAAGTTGGAGGCTTCTTTGAAGGCCTGCTCGAGCAGCTTGTTGACTTCGTTCGACAGGCCGACTTGAGCGGATTCTCCGGAAACCTTGGGGAGCTTCTCGATCTCCTTGTAGACCTCGGACAAAACGGCCTGTGGGCCGATGCCGATCTTTTCGAGTACGGGCGGGACGATGCCTTCTTTGTCCTCGAGCAACGCGGCGAGCAGATGAATCGGGCGCAACTCGGGGTTGCCGTGCTCGGAGGCGAGCTGGTTCGCGCGCTGGACGGCTTCCTGCGCTTTGACGGTGAATTTGTCCCAACGGATCGGCATTTACATACTCCATTTCTTTGAACTGCTATACGTCATGCGCTATTGCGCCGAGGCCTCGCAAGAAATCGGAAGGTACTCGATCTTGTCCGATGAGGCTAGCGAGATCTTCGACACACGATATATTTCGGCGTCTCCGATCGCCTTGAGAAAAGAACTCAAAACTGATCTCGCGGCGGCTTCCTGTTTCGAGCCAACCCCGCAAGATCGCGTGCAGTGCAGCTCGCGAAGCATTGGGCGCATCTCCCTTGAGGTGGACGCTTAGATATTTCTGCGCCTCACATTGCAGGGTTTCGCGTTGCGCTGGCGACCAGGGATCGTTCAAGCCGGGCACGAGGATTAGGTGCACTAGCGCGAGGGAGCGGCTTCGATCACGAAGCTTTTCAAGAATTTCCACCTTCTCGGTAAAGCTCAAGGCGGCCAAGCGTGCGCGCGATTTTGGTTTGCTCATTTCTCGCCTTCTAGGTACCTGCTTCTGAATCGCTCCCACTTCGATAACAAAGAGTGGCGCTCCAGGATTTCTTGGAGTTTCGGTTGATTAATTGCTCCTTGCTCCACAAATTGCAGTATGCGCGTGTGATCCTTGGAGCGTCCGACTCGTAGCGCGATTGCAACCAGGTGCTCAGACGACATGACTCGAGTAGAAACTCCCTCTACGTCCGTGGAAACGGCTTGTTCGATGGCTTCCGACTCAGGTCACTTCCGGGAGGAAGAAATTGCACCGGCCAGCCACCGATCTCGATGTATTCGTCTTGAACTTTCCCACCATGCGATTTGAGGTACTCGTAAATCGGAGTCAGGCTGAGTAGAACTCGGCCAGAGTCCGTAGGCAGCATGACGAATATATCCAGATCAACTGTGGCCGCCGGCTCCAAATACAGCGTCGCTCCGACCGCACCTCCGATGGCGTATTTCCCGATAACTCCATCGGCTTGCATTCGATTAATGGCTTCGAGCGTGGCTCTCACGGCTTCACGTCTCCGTAAGCATTGTGAACTAACTCCCGTATCGCGCCAAGTATGGATGCCCAAACGAGACGGGAGGCGGGCATTTCTGCCCCCTCCCGCCGTACCTCAGGGGCTAAAGCCCTGTCATCTTGCTTCTTCTTTCGCGGCGCTGAAGCGCCGCTCTTCCACGGTAACCGCTTGCACGGGACCGCTCGGCTTCGCCTTTGCGGGGCGGACGAATACGTCCGCCCCTACGTGAGTTAGTTATGCGGCTTTGCTGGGACCTTTGCCTTCGAGGGTCTTTTCGCCTTTTTCAGTGCCGACGGTGACTTTGATCTGCTTCGGCTTGGCTTCGGCTTTTTTGGGCAGAGCGATCTTCAGGACGCCCTTGTCGTAGGTTGCCGAGACGTTCTCGGTGTCCACGGTGGTGGGCAGAGTGAAGGTGCGGGTGAAGCTGCCGTACTGGCGTTCCACGCGGCGGTAGTTCTCTTCTTTCTCTTCCTTGTCGATCTTGCGCTCGCCGTGCACGGTGAGAGTGTTGTTCTCCACGCGGACGTCGATGTCTTTCTCGTCGATTCCGGGCACCTCGATCTTGAGGCTGACTTGATGCTCGTCTTCGTAGACGTCGACGGCGGGGGCAAAGCTGGAAGTGGTCAAGGAGTCGTCCTGTCCGGCACTGCTGTAGGAATCGCGGAACACGCGGTTGATGCGGTCCTGCAGAGTCGAAAACTCACGGAACGGTTCCCATCGGGTTAATACGGTCATGGCTAAATCCTCCATCGGAAATTGGTAGCTGCTATCTAAAGCTGTTAGACGCTGCATCAGTGTAAAAGAAGCATAAAATATGAGCCTGATACTGTCAACAATAGAAACACAAGGTCCCTCCACTTCGCCGTCGCTTTCGCTCCGGCTGCGGTCGGGATGACAATATTTATTTAACTACTATTATGTTCAATTACTTACGGATGCTATGACGCACTTCAGATACGCGGTTTCGGGGACATTCAGGAGGACGGGATGATCTTTGGCCTGGCCGCGGACTTCGATCAGGCGCAGGGTGCGGTGAGCGTCGAGGGCTGCGGAGGCGAGCATTTCGAGGAAATCACCTTGGCTCACATGATAGGAACAGGAGCAGGTGACCAGAATTCCGCCGGGCCGCAGCATCTTCAATGAGCGAAGATTGAGTTCTTTGTAGCCGCGGAGTGCGGCGTCGAGATCGCGCTTGCTTTTGGCGAAGGCGGGCGGGTCGAGGACGATGGTGTCGTAGTGGCGGGCTCCGTTAGGACGAACTGGGGAGGAGTAATCCTTGAGCAGGTCGAAGGCATTGG
Source organism: uncultured Acidobacteriaceae bacterium (assembly GCA_963844525.1). Classification (GTDB taxonomy): domain Bacteria; phylum Acidobacteriota; class Terriglobia; order Terriglobales; family Acidobacteriaceae; genus Sulfotelmatobacter. The sequence goes on from CAWJOM010000006.1 coordinate 428,307, forward strand.
CTTCGATCCACTCAATCTCTTTGCCCTTGAGAAGAGCCTGGTTCAGCGTGGCGTTCTGGTCGGCGACTTCGAGCGCTGGACGGGAACTGTCGACACCCGTGACTTGCGAGCATCCGGGAGCGAGGTGAAGGGCGAAGCCTCCCTGATAGCAGAAGACGTCGAGGGCCTCTCCTTTGGCGTAGCGGGCGGCGGCGGCGTAGTTCTCGCGCTGATCGAGGAAGGCTCCGGTTTTCTGGCCTTCGAGCGCGTCGAAGCTAAACTGGATGGAATTCATGGTGAAAGTCGTCGCAGACTTTTCGCCTTGCAGGAGGCCCGAGGCGCGCGGCGGCAGAGTTTCGAGTTCGCGGACGCGGGGATCGACGCGCTCAATGATCGAAGCTGGGTGGAGTCGGGTGGTCAGCTCGCCAAGAATCGCTTCGCGAACTGTCACAGCGTCCATGGCCTGGGTAAGGATCTGCAGGGAGAGGATGTCGCCGTAGCGGTCGACGATGAGGCCGGGAAGGAAGTCGGCTTCGCTGAAGACCACGCGGTAGGCTTCGGTGTCGGTGACGACAGATTCGCGGTAGGCAATGGCTTGGTCGATTCGCTGGCGGAGGAGAGCTGGGAGATCGGCGACGGGATCCGGGGAAAGCATCCGAATCGCGATTTGCGAGGAACTGGAGTAGAGTGCGGAGCCTAGAGGCTTGCCGCGGTGGTCGGTGACACGGATCAGGGAGCCGGGCTCGACGCCTTCGGCGGAGACGATGTCGGAGCGGTAGACCCAGACGTGGCCGGCTTTGAGGCGGGTCGTGCCGCGGGGAGAGATTTTGACCGTGGGGAGAATGGAGGGAGCTTTCGGCATGGTTTCATCTTAAACGGTGGGTGCCGATAAGTTGGCCGCAGGGTCGAGCTGTGCTCGACGACCGGGCCGATGGGCCCGGTCCTACATAATCAAAACCTGGACAGCCGAGGGCGGCTGTCCCCACATAGACCCAAACCAGGCCTTCGATCAAGATATTTTGCGCAGGAGGAAGATCATTTGTTCGGCGGTGTTGTCGAGTGGAGTTTTGGCGAAGGAGCCGTATTCGGCGACCGGCTCGAGCCCGGCCAGTTTGAAGAGGGCGCGAAGGTGGGGGTAGGTGTAGTAGCAGAGGCGGAAGGCTTCTGTTTCTTCGAGGATGAGGTCGACTGACTGGTAGGTGCGGAAGATGAAGGTGAAGCTGAAGATCTGGTTGATTTTGTCGATCGCGTCCTTGCGGAAGAAGCGGCGCACGAGCTTTGTGGGGTCGGAGGGCGGGGCCCATTCCATCTCGGGGACTTCTTCTCCGACTCTTGTCCAGATCATGTCGAACTTGGGATAGAAGACGTCGAAGGCGAGGATGCCCGTATCGGTCAGGTGCGCGGCAGCTGCCTTCAGGGCTGCTGCCTGGTCTTCGACCGTGAACATGTGCTGCATGGGACGGAAGGGGATCATCACCAGGGGAAATTTTCGGTTCAGGCGGAAGGTGCGCATGTCGCCTTCGCTTACGGTGATCTTGTCGCGGATCTCTGGCGATTCTTTGGCAAGATTCTGATTCAGAATGTCGAGCATGGGCTGAGAATTGTCGACTCCGTGAATTTCGATGCCCTTGCGCGCGATGGGGAGCAGGACGCGGCCTGTGCCGCAGGCGATTTCGAGAACGGGCCCGCGGGATTGCTCGGCGAGATCGAGGTAGAAGGGGAGGTCGGCTAGATCTTGCTTGGCGGCGTAGGCGCCGTCGTAGTACTTGGCGATGACGTGATAGGAGTCGAGTTGGGGCATCGGGCTTTCTCCTGGAGGGTGGAGAAAGTTTAAATTATTGGGCTCCGATTCAGCGCTGGCGGGGTCGAGCTGCGCTCGACGACCGGGCCAATGGGCCCGGTCCTACACGATCCAAACCTTGACAGCCGAAGGCGGCTGTCTCCACACAAACCTTGGACCTTTTAGCTAGCGGCTTGTTCCGTGGGGGTTGCGGCGATCTGCTGCTTTACGTGTGAGCCGGTGGTGGCTTCGTGGCGGGCTAGATCGAGGTCGGCGCGGAGCGTGTCAAGGATGACCATGGGAAGCTCGTTGCCGAAGCCGTCGAGCTCGTCTTCGCTCCAGCCGCCGTTGAGGCGCATGGCGCCGGTGATGTCTTCGGGGAACGCCTGGCGATAGTCGCCTTCGCGTATGAGGATATCGCCGATCAGACGTCCGGTCTGGACATCATAGACGCGCCGGCTGGACTGGCCACGGGCAGTGGTCAGGCAAAGAAACACTTCGCCGATTTCGCTGAACTCTGCGCGGTAATACCAGGCTTGAGGCGCGTCGATTTTGGGATGATGGCGTTTCGCGCGCGTGGTCGAGGGCTTCAAGTCGGCCATTTCTTCGGCGGGATTGAAATAGAGAATACGCTGGCAGGAGTCACAAATGATGGTCTGAAGGCCGGATCGGACCTCGTTGTAGGTCTGCGGCCTTAACATGACGCGGCAGGCCATGCATTTCTGATCGCGGACTTCGGAGAGGCCGCTGCCGCGGAACTTCGAAACGCGTTCGTAATGGCGAAGCAGGTCTTCGTTGACGCTGGTGCGGATTTGATCGCGCTGGGCGCGCCATTCGGAGAGGAGCTTTTCGTCCTTGGCGGTGAGCTGGCGGGCTTCTTCTTTTTCTTTTTCGATCTCGGCGGTTTCCGCTTTCAGTTCCGCTTGCGCGGCTTTGACTTCCTTGTCGCGCGCGTCGGCGTTCACCATGAGCTCAAGGATCTTATCTTCGTTGCCGGTGATTTCCTGTTCGGCGAACTGGATCTCGTGGAGCAGAGCCTTGTATTGATCGTTGGTCTTTACGTCGAGAGATTGGTCGCGGTACTTGGAAATCTTGCCCCGGAGATCGGAGATGGCGGTGTCGTACTTTCGGCGGGCGGCTTCGTCTGCTTTGACGGCGGCTTGGGCCTTTTCGAGCTGGGTTTTTGTCCCTGCCAGCTGCTGTTCGATGACGGCGACGCGTTTGGGGAATTCAGCAACCTCATCTTGCAGACGGCGGATTTCCTTGTCGGTGTCTTGCAGTTTCAGGAGGTTTTCTATGTCAGGAAGCATTGAATATGCATTGATTCTAGCACGCGGGGAGCACGATTTCGGCGCCTGGGAGGGAGGACGGCAAAAGCAGGTCCCTCCACTACGCCGTCGCTGGCGCTCCGGCTCCGGTCGGGATGACAGTTGGCTGAAGCGATCGGGGTGACAGGTGCTTTCAGGGATCGGGGTGACGGCAAAAGCAGGTCCCTCCACTACGCTGCCGCTGGCGCTCCGGCTCCGGTCGGGATGACAGTTGGCTGAAGGAGTTTCTACTTTAGTCCCTGAAGCAGGTAGAGTTCCGAGAGGTCGCGCAAGGTATTGAAGGCGAAGGATTGACCGTCAGGAGTTGCTACGACTCGGGTGATGCCGAAGCCGCCCGTTGGGTCGTGCATTTCGAGCGTCCGGACAAGTTGACGGTCGCCCGTGTCGAGATGAAGACGATATACGGTTGCGGTCAAGCCGTTGGGGCTCACGATTAGAACTGAGTTTCCGTCGTCGGTCACTTGAAGGAGTTTCTCCGGCAGCTGCATTCCTTTGATTTCGCGAGCCGCAGATCCGCCGTCGATCGAGAGAAGATTGTAGGGCGACTTGTCGCCGCGGACCACCAGAAATTTTCCATCGGGAGTGACCTGCCCGCGGATGCCCTCAGGAGTGAGCGGTTGCTGTTTGCCCGAAGCGGGGTCGAAGAGGTACATGCGGGGCTGGTGCCCGGGTTCATTCGCCCAGAAAACAATGCGGTGGCTGTCTGCGGCGATTCCCGCGACCTGAATGTTCTCGATTCCTGTGGGCTTCAGCTCAGTCACTTCGCCTGCGCCGGTAGGAATCAAAAGGAAGCGCGGTGGATTGCTGGGAGCAAAGGCGAGCACCAATTTCTGGTCTGGGGAGAGACTGTTGCCATAGCCTTCGCTGAGACGGACCGCCGCGGAGCCGTCCGTTTTCCTGAGGAAGATTGTGCCCAGCGAACCTCCGCCCTTGCCGCCTTCGTGAAACACAACTTCTTGGCCGTCTGGAGAAAGCGCGACCAACACCGCACGATCGAGCCAGGTCAGCTCTCGTTCGGGAGTCTTGGAATCGGTAAAAAAGATCTTGCGCTCGCGATCGTCAATGGCAATTACGGCCGTGCCATCGGCGGAGACGTCGTGCAGGGTCAAGTCGCCGGGAGCCGCGGCGAGGAGGCGGAACGTTCCGGACATACTGACTGCCATGAGGCGGCGGGCGATGGTGGTGACGGTGGGGTCGGCGGTGAACCAAACTTCGTCATCCTTCGGTGCCCAGGCGAGCCCGTAGAGGCTTGAGAAATCTCCGAACGACGTTGGGTTGCTTCCGTCGGAATGGATGACGGTGATCGAGCCGCGATCATCGCCTCTTTGGGGATGCGCACAGAACGCGATCCGCTTTCCGTCGCGCGAGATTCGGGGATGGCTGATCCAGTTGGCCAGCGGGGCTTTGTAAATAACTTTCCCGGCGGGATATTCAATGCGGTTGACGTTGTCGACGGTCCGCACCACGAGCAAGTTCGAACCATCGGAGGACCAGTCGGACCATTCCACGTTCTCCAGCATTTCCCGCGGGGCGGTTCCGCCGGTGAGGGGCGTTCGTCCCAGGGTGCCCACCGTTCCGAAGAATCCTTGCAGGAGCGCAGGCTTCAGAGAAACGGCCATCTCGCCCTGGGAGGAGATGCCGAGAAGGTCGACCTGAGCCAGTCCGACTGGGCGCGATTCGACGCTGTCTTGGCGCGTGGAGAAAAGTTCCGGAGGGCTGCCGCCCCAGGCCGCGCTGTAGATGATCGTGCGATTGTCGGGAGCAAAACGCGCACTGAGCACGGTTCCCTTGCGGAATGTCAGCTGGTGATAGGTGACCTCGGAAGTCGGCTTCGACTTGTGGCCAAGCAGGTACCCTAAACCGGCGCCGATCGCGACGAGCAGAAGCGTGATTGGAAGCTGGAACCGGCGAACGTTTTGCAGCGAGGTAGGTTTGGCTACCATGCGCGCGGAAGAGCCGGAATGCTGCGACAGAGAATCGAGGTCGAAGGCCAGGTCACGGGCCGATTGAAAGCGCTGATCTGGATTTTTTTCGAGACAGTGACGCGCAATGCGGTCGAGCGCCGGAGAGATGTTGCGATTGAGTTCTGTCAGCTCGGGCGGATCTTCTTTCAGAATCGCGGTCATGGTTTCAGCCGCAGTGTCGCGGCTGAAGGCGCGCTGGCCGCTGAGCATCTCGAAGAAGATGGCGCCAAAGGCGAAGATGTCGGAACGGTGATCGACCGCAATGCCGCGTATTTGCTCGGGCGACATGTAGCCGGCAGTTCCGAGAACTTGTCCGGCCTCGGTGAGAGCAACCTGGACGGAAGTGAGGGTCTGGGCAGCATTGGACTCAGAGCCACTTTGCGCAATCTTGGCGAGGCCGAAGTCGAGAATTTTTACCCGGCCATCTTTTGTGAGGAAGATGTTTTCCGGCTTGAGATCGCGGTGGACGATTCCTTTTTCGTGCGCCGCGGCCAGACCCTCGGCGATCTGAATGGCGAGTTCGACGGCCTTGCGGGGAGACAGGACGCCGCCATGTAACCGGGCGCGGAGCGTCTCACCTTCCAATAGTTCGCAGACCATGTAGGGCGCGCCGTCGTGGGTTCCGATGTCATGCACGGCCAGAATGTTGGGATGGTTGAGAGCGGCGACGGAGCGGGCCTCCTGTTCGAAGCGGCGCAGGCGTTCGGGGTCGGACGCGAAAGAAGAGGGAAGGACTTTGACGGCGACGACGCGGTCGAGCCGGGAGTCGCGGGCCCGATAGACTTCACCCATGCCGCCGGCGCCGAGCGGCGCGAGAATTTCGTATGGGCCCAATTTGCTGCCGGAGTTCAGGGACATGAGTGCGCGCCATTATAGCTGTAAGCGGGCGTGGAAGGAGGGACCACTCGCCAGTCCGCGGAACACAGTGACCGTCTGCGCTAGCGCGGATGGGGCTGGCGCGGGTACACTCGTTGGTTCGCGCGTTGTCAGGGCTGCAGTTATTTCTTCCTGTGAGGTCGCTTCGTGAAAAAAAAGATTTCCTTGTTTGCTTGTCTCGCCGTGCTCGCTTTGATTTGCTGGGTGGGCGCTTCGAAGCCGGCGGGAGCGCAGACTGCGCCCACCAAGCCGCTGACCATTGAGACTCTGTATCAACCGGGAGGACTGGGCGGACGCGGGCCGGAGACTACGGAGTGGAGTCCGGACGGAACCAAGCTCACGTTCGTGCAGCGTGACGAAAAAGGGGAGACGGGTGAGTTGTGGTACGTAGACGTTGCCACGGGAGAGAAAAAGGTGCTGGTCAGCGCGGCGAATCTGGCGCAGCTCGATCCCGACGTGAACAAGGTGAAGAACGAGCGGGAGAAGGAGCGGCTCACTCGGTACCACGTCGCGGCCTACCTGTGGGCGCCGGATTCAAAACACATGATTTTTGATTCTCAGGGGCAACTGTGGCTGTATGACCTGGGAACGCAAACGGGCGTGCAATTCACCACGGCAAGCGATGCGAGCGGGGATCCGAAGTTCTCGCCCGACGGAAGCCACGTAGCCTACACGCGGAAACATAATCTGTACGTCCGCCCGGTGAATGGCAAGGAAGAAAAGGCGTTGACGAAGGACACGGGCGACAATCTCTTCAATGGCGACATCGACTGGGTGTATGCGGAAGAACTGGCGGTGCGAAGTAATTATTTCTGGTCGCCCGACAGCAAAGAGATTGCGTTTCTGCACATGGACGAGACCAAGGTGCCGATCTATCCCATCACCGACTGGACTCCGACCCATCCCAGCGTGGACAACGAAAAATATCCCAAGGTGGGCGATCCGAACCCGGTGGTGAAGCTGGGCGTGGTGGACGTGGAAAAGGGTAAGGTGCGCTGGATTTCGCTGACCAGCGATGAGGAGGCCTACATCCCGCGATTCGGCTGGGTGCGGGACGGCGTGATGTGGGCGGAGGTGCTCAACCGGACCGAGGACAAGATGGACCTGTATTTCATCGATGCGAAATCAGGCAAGTCGCGGATCGTGCTGACGGAGACTACGCCCGGGGCGTGGATCGATTTCGATCAGGTTGAGGTTCGCTTCCTGAAGTCGAGTGGGCAGTTTCTATGGCCGAGCTGGCGCGACGGGAACATGCACATTTATCTCTACAGCTTTGACAAGCAGAACCCGATGGCGGCGGATGCCAAGCTGGAACGGCAGCTGACGACTGGCGACTTTGAAGTGCTGGGGATTGAGGGCGTGGATGAGGCCGCCGGGAGCGCGTTCTTCTCGGCGAACAAGGACGATCCGCGACAGGTGCACATTTTTTCGGTGCAGCTCGACGGCTCTGGGTTCAAAGCGCTGACCACGGAAGAAGGGATGCACTTTGGAGGTTTCAGCGAGGATGGCAAGCACTACACGCACACGTATCTCGGACCGCATAATTCGCCGAGCATTTCGCTGTGTGCAGTGGGAGGAGCTTGCAGCCCGGTGTGGGCGGCGCACAACACGATTGCGGATTATGGGCTGCGTGCGCCTAAGCAACTGGAGTTCAAGGCGGACGATGGGACCGTGCTCTACGGGCGATTGCTGCTGCCTCCGGACGCGCCCGCGAGCGGGAAGATTCCGCTGATTATTAACATCTACGGCGGCCCCGCGGCGCAGATGGTCCGGAAGTCGACGCCGGATGCGTTCGACGAAATTCTGGCGCGGAAAGGCTTTGCGATTTTTGCGGTCGACAATCGCGGGACGCCGGGGCGAGATCGGAAGTTTCAGACGGCCATCCGGCACGAGTTTGGCGCGATTGAGTTGAAGGATCAACTCACGGCGCTCGATCAGTTGCTGGCGCAGTATCCGCAGCTCGATAAGGATCGGATTGCGATCTGGGGATGGTCGAATGGCGGATCGATGACGCTCTATGCGATGACGCATTCGGACCGGTTCAAGGCCGGCGTGGCAGTGGCTCCGGTGACCGATCAGAGGAATTACGACACGATTTACACCGAGCGCTACATGGGGCTGCTGAAGGACGACAAAGATGGCTACGAGCAGTCGGACGTGATGACGTCAGCGGAAAAACTGCACGGGGCGCTGCTGCTGGTACACGGCACGAGCGACGACAATGTGCACTTTCAGAACAGCATTCAGATGATCGACGCGCTGATCAAGGCGGGAAAGCAGTTTCGGCTGATGATCTATCCCAACAAGACGCACAGCATCGCGGGGAAAGACGCGCGAGTGCATCTATTTACCATGATTGAGGATCATTTTGAGCGGGAGCTAAAGTAGCGTGGTTCGTCGCTGGCACCGTCTTTCGTAAGGTCCGCAAAGCATGGTCTGTCGTCCTGAGCGCAGCAAAGGATCTATACAGTTCCTCGCCGCCGGCAAATTGCATAGGTCCTTCGCTGCGCTCAGGATGACAAAGCTGTTCGGGGCAGGCAGAGCCGCTTTATTTATGTCTGCCAGAACCTTTGCGGGGGGATTCCTTGGATGAGCTGTCTTTCGATGAGCTCTCTTTTGAGGAACTGTCCTTGGATGAGCTTTCTTTGGATGACGTGTCTTTTGATCCGCTATCGGACTTGGGTTTGTCGTCCTTCTTGTCTTTGGAGTCCCTCGAGGAGGAATCACCGCTGCTGCCCGAAGCTCCTGAGGAGGAAGATTTCTTGGCGTAGTCGGTGACGTACCAACCCGTGCCCTTGAACTGCACGGCAGGCGCGGAGATCATCTGCTCGACTTGGCCCCCGCATTCGGGGCACTTCTTGACCATCTTGTCGGAGAACTTCTGGATTTTTTCGAAGCGGTGACCGCACTTCTTGCATTCGTATTCGTAAAGTGGCATGAGTGTGAGACGGTTGTGAGGGACAACTCAGTTTCATCTTGATTCTAGGGGCGCGAAGCGATTGCGTCAATTCTGGGGCACATTCGAGTGTGGAGAGAAAGAGCACCACCACAAAGGACACGAAGGATCACGAAGGTAGCTTTTTCGAACATCTTCCGACTCAGCGGGCGTTGGGTCAGGACTTTTCATTCTGCAGGCGTTTGGGGGCGGTGTTGCGCCAGGCGGCTTCGATCGCTTTGGCGAGAGTCTCTTTTTTGGCGGCTTTGAGATGAACGCTGGTCGCGCCGCGGCGTCCCCAGACTCCTTTGACCGGAATGAAGGCTTCGGGATGATCCTTGGAGAAATTGTGCTGATCTTCCGGCGAAAGCTTGACCATGCCACGGGATTTGTCGGGATAGCCGAGGGTGGCGAAGATTTTGCCGGCCACGCGGAAGTCGGGATGGTTCATGTGGGCGCGCTCTTCGGTCTCGGGGAGAGCGAGGGCTAACTTACGGAAGTCTTTGGCGGTCATGGGACTTTCTCCATCGTGCAAATTGAGTTGAACAGCAGGTCCCTCCACTGCGCTCGCATTCGCTCGCTTCGGTCGGGATGACAGGCGTTTGTGGCGAAAGGCAGTTTTGGCCCACCAGTATAACGGCGGATCAGGCATCGAAGTTACGATTGCAGCGGTGGTAGACTGCGGGCCATGAAGGACGCTGCATCGAGCTCGACCGGGCCGGCGCTGTATCTGGTGGGGACGCCGATCGGGAATCTGGAGGACATCACGCTGCGGGCGCTGCGCGTGCTGAAGGAAGTGGACGTGATTGCCTGCGAGGACACGCGCCAGACGCAGAAACTGCTCAATCATTACGCGATCATGACGCGCACGACCAGCTATCACGAGCACAACGAGATGACGAAGTCGGCGGAACTGGTCAAGGAGATGCAGGAAGGTGCGAGCGTCGCGCTGGTGACCGATGCGGGCATGCCGGGGATTTCCGATCCGGGGTACCGGCTGATCACGCTGGCGATCCGGCATCACGTGCCGGTGGTCCCGATTCCGGGAGCATCGGCGTTTTTGTCGGCGCTGGTGGCAAGCGGGCTGCCTACCGATTCGTTTCGCTTCAGCGGATTTCTTCCGGCCAAGCGAGGGGAGCGGCGGGCCGTGTTGGAAGCGGTGAAGAGTTCTCCGCGGACGCAGGTCTTCTATGAGGCTCCGCACCGCGTGGTCGAGGCGCTGGAGGATGTGGTCGAGGTTCTGGGAGAGGCCCGGCATGTGGTCGTGGCGCGCGAGGTGACCAAGCTGCATGAGGAGTTTCTGCGCGGGCGCGCGGGTGAGGTGCTGGAGAACTTGAAGGGACGCGACGCGGTGAAGGGCGAGATCACCTTGCTGATCGGGAAGGCGGAAGAAGGCGAGTCTCGTGGAGCGGCGGACGCCTCGTCCGCCCGGGTTCCCGTTCGGCAGCGGGTGGAACAGATCATGGCCGAAGAGAAAGTTGACGAGAAGGCTGCGCTGAAGAAAGTGGCGAAGGAGCGGGGAGTTTCGAAGAGCGAAGCGTATCGGGAATTACAGAGGAGCAAGTGACCCATTGTCGAGCGTCGGCTGACGGACAGCCGAAGGCGGCTGTCCCCACATAAATCCCACTACTTCCCCGCTAATTCTTTCTTCACGATTTCGCTGACCACCTTGCCGTCCACGCGCATGCCGGCGGCGTTGAATTTTGCCATGGCGTTCTTCATGACCGTGCCCATTTCTTTCATGGTGGGAGCGCCCATCTCGGCGATGGCTGCCTTCACGCCTGCGATGATTTCCGCTTCTCCAGCGGCTTTGGGGAGGTAGCTCTCGATCACGACGATTTCCGCGGACTCTTTGTCGGCCATTTCCTGGCGGCCGCCCTTCGAGAACTGCTCGACCGATTCCTTGCGCTGCTTGATCAGCGTCGAAAGCACCGTTTGGGATTCCTTCTCGTCGAGGGGAGCCATTTTTTCGACGGTCTTGAGTTGAAGGGCGCTCTTCATCATGCGCAGGCACGAGAGGCGGGCCTCGTCCTTGGCCTTCATGGCGGTGACGATGTCTTTCTGGATCTGTTCGACTAGGCTCATGGGGGGATTATAGACGGAGAGGGCGGGATGCAATCCACCAAGAGAGAGTCAACATCCCCATTTCTCGCGCACAAACCGCGCGAGAAATGGGGCACCCGCGAAGTCAAAATCCCCACCCTAGCCGCAAAGAGCGCGGCTAGGATGGGCCACCCGGCGCGGCACCCGGCGACGATTCTTTCGCCACCAATCCAGTTCGTCCCGCATCAGATGGGCTGGAGGAACTCATCATGGGAAAGCTTGCAATCTGGGCCCAGCTGGAATCCAAGCCGGGGAAAGAGAAGGAACTCGAAGAATTCTTGAAGTCGGCGCAACCGCTGGCGGAGCGGGAGCCCGGGACGATCACTTGGTATGCGATCAAAATGGGGCCGGGAAAATACGGCATCTTCGACACGTTTGCCGACGAAAACGGACGCAATGCACACCTGAACGGTGAGATCGCCAAGGCGCTCTTTGCCAAGGCTGGAGAATTGCTCGCCACTCCACCGAAAATTGACAAGCCTGAGATTCTTGCGTCGAAGACGGGACGAGGGTAGATCTGGAATCGCAATGCGGGAACCACAGCCCCGGACGAATGCGTCCGGGGCTACGTGTTTCGTGTGACGCGGGTCACGGCGCGATTCCGGCCAACTTCCGGTAAACTTAAAGACTATCCCTTTCATAAGGACTCTGACCATGTTGCATAAGAATCGTCTTTTTACTCCCGGGCCAACGCCACTGCTGCCGGCGGCGCAGACGGCCATGGCGTCGTTTACCGCACATCATCGAACCGCTGATTTTCGGGCGCTGTTTCAGCGCGTGCTGGCCGACATGAAGGAATTCATAGGCACGAAGAACGACGTGCTGGTTCTGGCTTCTTCGGGCACAGGGGTGATGGAGGCGTCGGTGTCGAACCTGACGTCGCCGGGCGACACTGTACTCGTACTCACCGCTGGCAAATTCGGCGAGCGCTGGACGGGGCTGGCCAAGGCCTTTGGCTGCCGCGTGGAGGTGCTCGAAGTTCCTTACGGCGAGACGTTCTCACTGGATCAGATTCGGGCACGACTGAACAACCAGGTGCGCGCGGTGTATGTGCAGGCCACGGAAAGTTCGACCGGAGCGCGTCATGACATTGAGGGCATCGCGAAAATCGTGCGGGCGCACAGCGACGAGACACTGCTGGTAGTCGATGCGATCACCGGTTTGGGTACGACGCATCTCGATGTGGATGCCTGGGGAGTGGACTTCATCATCGGAGGATCGCAGAAGGCTTTGATGATGCCGCCGGGGCTGGCGTACTGCGCGGTGAGTGAGCGCGCGTGGAAGCACATGGATAAGACCAGTTCACCGCGCTATTACTTCGATCTGCGCAAGGAGCGGAAATCTGCGGCCAAGGGCGAGACTGCGTATACGCCCGCGACTTCTTTGTTTGCGGCGCTGGGTGCAGCGCTCGAATTTGTGCGCGGCATGGGCAAAGGCGACTTGTCCAAGGGACGCGAAGAACTCGTCAATAACGCCGAGCTTTGCGCAGAGATGACACGGGCGGGGGCGAAAGCGCTGGGATTGAAGCTGTACGCATCCTCGCCGGCCGCGGCGCTGACCGCGATCTGCGCGCCGGACGGAATCGATTCGAGCAAGATCGTGAAGGAATTCCGGGAAGCATTTGATGCTGTGGTCGCGAACGGCCAGGGCGACATGAAGGGCAAGCTGTTCCGCATCGCGCACATCGGCTATTACGACTATCTCGACACGATCGGCATTCTGGGCGCGCTCGAACACGTGCTGGCCAAAGTCACCGAAAAGAGCGTCGAGTACGGCGCCGCAGTGCGGGCAGCACAGGAAGTCTATGCCCGCACCCAGTCTGGCAAGCGACAACTGGTCGGCGCCTGAGACCATACGTCCCCTTTAGTTGACAGTGAAGTTCATGGGGGCTGAAGTCTCAGGCATGGTGCCACCGCTTCCATACATTCCAGTGCCTGGTTTGGCAGGGTTGGTGACACTGACGGCTGCGGTGCCGGCGGCCGAGACGGCCATCGCGGGAATTGAGGCAGTGAGCTGACTCGCGCTGACAAAGGTCGTCGTTTGGCCTGCGCCGTTGAAGTTTACAACTGCGTTGGAGCTGAAGTTGCTCCCATTGACGGTCAGAACGAAGGCGGCGCCCGCGTTGGCGCTTGTAGGGGCGAGCTGCGTAATGGCAGGCATCACTCCTGCAACGGGAGCGGTTGTCTTGGAGCTGTAGCCACACGCTACCGTGAGGGCGATCAGCACTACCAGCACGACTGCTTTCGACGTCCGAAGGGTATTCATAGAGTTCTCCCAAGGGTGGGGGCCCAGCGAGAACGAGTCTAAGAAGTCTGGTTGAGTAAGGTGTCAGCAGACGGTCATTAGGCCGTCATTTTCGAGTCATGTACTGGTCAAGAATTTGTCAGGCTGCGTTTCGCAGATCTTCATACAAAGGAAATTATTCGTGAAAATTATCGTAGCGGAGAAAATTTCGGCTTCAGCGGTGGCGCACTTGCAGGAGCCGGACTGGACCGTCCTGACTGCGGATCAACTGGACGGAAAACTGGAACAGGAGTTGGAGACGGCGGACGCGCTGATTGTGCGCTCGGCTGTGCAAGCCGACGCGAAGTTGCTGGAGCATGCGAAGAAGCTGCGCGTGATCGGGCGGGCTGGTGTGGGCGTGGACAACATCGATCTCGAAGCGGCGACGCACAAAGGGATCGCGGTGATGAACACGCCGGGTGCGAATGCCGTTGCAGTCGCGGAGCAGACTCTCGGGATGATGCTGGCCATGGCCCGCCATTTGTGCCGTGCCGATGCACTCATGCACGCGGGCAAGTGGGAAAAGAAATCGCTGCAGGGAACGGAGTTGCGCGCTAAAACGCTGGGCATCATCGGGCTGGGACGGATCGGGATGGAAGTGGCGCGGCGGGCGCGGGCATTCGGGATGGATTTGGTGGCGCACGATCCGTTCGTCTCGGTCGCGGTGGCGAAGGAACAGGGGATCCGGCTGGCTGGGCTCGATGAGTTGTATGCTGCGGCGGACTACATCACGCTACATGTCGGATTGACTCCGCAAACAACCGGCATGATCAACGAGGCATCGATCGCAAAGATGAAGAAGGGCGTTCGGCTGGTTAACTGCGCGCGCGGCGAACTGGTGAATGAAGCTGACCTGGCGGTGGCGCTCAAGACGAAGCAGGTGGCGGCGGCGGCGCTCGATGTTTTTGTGGAAGAACCGCTCAAGAACTCCCCGCTGACCGCGCTCGACAATGTCATCCTCACGCCGCATGTGGGCGGATCGACATTTGAAGCGCAGGAAGCCGTGGGAGTGCAGATCGCGCAGCAGGTGAAGGAGTATCTGAAGCACGGCGTGATTCAGAACGCGGTGAATGTTCCGTCGGTCTCGGCCGAAGAGTACGCGACGATGCAGCCCTACATTGTGCTGGCGGAGCGGATGGGGTCCTTTCTGTCGCAGGTTTCCGAGGGGAGCATCGAAGAAATATCGATCCGGTATGGCGGGCACATCGCGGAGTGGAAGACGGAATTGATTCGCAACGGAGCGATCAAGGGCATCCTGAACGAGGCGCTGGAGGAAAAGGCGAATCTGGTAAATGCCGCGACGATTGCAGAAGAGCGCGGTCTGCGGGTGCTGGAATCGCACAAGCCGAAATCCTCGACTGGAGGCGCGGGGAGCGTGCTGTCGATTTTTCTGAAGACATCCTCGGAAGAACACATGGTGAAAGGCGCCGTGCTGCATGGGGAGGCACCGAGGCTGCTGCATGTGGATGGCATCGACGTGGAAGCGCCGCTGGAGCGAAGTTTGATTTATCTGCGGAATCGCGACGTGCCGGGCGTGATCGGCAAAGTCGGAACAATTCTGGGGGAGGAATCGATCAACATCGCGGATTTCTCGCTCGGACGACGTGCTATTGAGAAAGACGTACAGAAGGAGTCGGACCAGCCGCGCGAGGCGATCGCTGTGGTTCACGTCGACGGGCGAGTGTCGGAGGAAGTACTGGCGAAGTTGCGGACGATTCCGGCGGTGCAGAAGGCGAAGGCTGTAAGACTGCTGTAAAGAGATCGTTCACCACAGGACACGAAGGATTCCTTGGGCGCGATTCCTTCGTGGTGCTTCGTTTCCTTTGTGGTTATGGCAACAAGCGTGGCTACGATTCCGATTCTTCCCGCTGCAGTTTGCGACTCTCGGCCAGCAGAGCCATGGAGTGCATCAGGTTCTGTAGGGTGACAATGCCAATCAGCCGCTGGTCCTCGACCACGGGGATAATGCTGGAGTTGCGGGCAGTGAGTTTGCGGAATGCCGAGCCGAGCGTGTCCTGGCGCAAAGAGACCTCGAACAATTTGTTCATCACAGCTTGCACGTAGCCATTGCCCTCGGCTCGCAGCGCATCGAGAATGCGCTGCTTGGAAATCACTCCCACCATGTCGCTGCCGCGAACCACGGGGAAATCATCTTGCAAGGAATGGACGGCCTTCTCCAGCGCGTCTTCCAGAGTGTCGGCCGGGGAAAGCGTGGCGAAATCGGTGAGCATGACTTCTTCGAGGCGCACGTTGTCGAGCACGGATTGAAATACGAGCGCGCGCTCCTCCAGTTGGGCGGCGGAGAAAACGATGACGCCGACCATGGTCAACCAGCTGTCGCTGAACAGCCCCGCGAGCATCAGGACCATTGCGATAGCGTTGCTGACGGAAACGGCGCGCCGCGTGGCTGTCGATGCGTCGAGGGTGCGGGACAAGAAAGCGCGCAGGATGCGTCCGCCATCGAGAGGATAGGCGGGCATCAGGTTGAATAGCGCCAGGTAAAGATTCGCCCACACCAGGCTCTTCGGCAAGTTGGTGGCTTGCAGGAAGGGCCACTTCCAGAGATCGATTCCGCGGCCGGAGGCGGTGACGACGCCGGCCGAAAGGCATGCCAGCGCCAGGCTCACGAGCGGCCCAATCAGGGCCAGGCGAACTTCTCTCGTCCAGAGTAGGGCAGCGGGCAAAGGCTTTTCCGTGCGCGGTTCGTCGTAGAGCGCGACGCCGGTGAGGGGCAACAAGATCACTGCTTTTGGGATGAGGCCGATGCGCCGTGCGGCGAGCATGTGTCCGCATTCGTGCGCGGCTACGCAAGCCAAAATGATCCCGACAATGGCCAGATCGCGAGGTCCGGTGGCAGCGTCCTTGTGAGCCAGGTAATCCGTCCAAAAAACGAACATGGGCAGGATGAAGAATGTCAGGTGGATCCGAACATCAACACCAAACAAACGTCCGATCGGGATAGACCAGCTTCGCATATGCCTCGCTACTTTTATTCTACATGGATGGATATAGTGAATGCGGCATACAGGGATATTGGGACATGCGGGTGATCGCGGGGAAATATCGAAGCAGGCCGTTGCGCGCGTTGCGCGGCATGGATGTGCGGCCCACCTCGGACCGGCTGCGGGAGACGTTATTCAACGTACTGACGGCGGGGAATCCGGCGGCGCTCGAGGGCAGCGTATGGCTTGATCTTTTTGCAGGCACGGGTGCGGTGGGAATCGAAGCACTCAGCCGCGGAGCCAAGGAGGTGCATTTCGTAGAACACTTAAAGCAGGCGGCGGACATGATCCGCAGCAATCTGGAAAGTTTGGGCATTGGAGAGGGCTTCAACATTCTGCAGGAAGACTTGCCGCGCGCGTTCTGGAGGATGGAGCGGCAGCACGTGGCTGCCGACGTGGTATTTATTGATCCACCGTACAGAATGCAGGATGCGTATGTGAAAACGCTGCGAGCGCTGGCGGATTCGTCGCTGGTCTGGGCGATGTCGGTGGTGATCGCCGAGCACGAGAAAAAATTCGATCCCGGAGAAGAATTTGGAGCGCTGCGCAGATTTCGGCACCTGGCGCAGGGGAGTGCCGCGCTGAGCTTCTACCGCATGGGGGGCGCGGGAGATCTGCGGGTATGAGAATCGTTCATTACCGCAGAGGACACGGGGGAGGTTCGGAGCGAATCCCTCTGTGGTGCGCGCGTTACATGATCAGTTCATTGGTGCGGCGAACGATGGGATGCTGCATTTCTTCCAGGTCGTTCTTCACCATGTTCAGCCCGTAGACGCATTCTTCGAAATTTTTCGAGAGGGTCGCAAACAGGGGAGCGACCTTGGCGTACTCGAAGTGCTCGAATTTCGAAACGATGTAGTAACTCTCTTTGCCGGCCTTCACCCATTCGACGAAATTTTCCAGACGCTGGCGGCGCAGCCGGAAATGGTTGATGCTTTCGGGGAACATGCCGGCGAGGAAGAGAGTGTAGTCGCCGATGTGTTTGCGCACCTGGCGCTCGCGGTCGAAGGAAGGCGCGGGCCCGTAGACCGGATCCGATTCCAGCAGCATCTCGCCGACGTCAGCCAGCGGACGGTCGGTGTCGTCGTGAACCTTAAAGAGTTGGTCGGCTTCGCAGAACTCCGCGAGCAGATGCGAAACGTAGGCCACGATCTGTGGATCGCGAATGCCGATCTCATGAGCGTAGTGTCTTCCGACAAGATCCTGAAATAACTCCTGCAACGGATGCGATTCCGGAATCATTTTGAGCCCCCTGAACTCCGCATGCCGCACGGAGTTTCAGCCACATGCGAGTGTTGATACCTTACTTCGATGTTCCAACGCAAGTGACTTTTGTTTATCGGCATGATTCGTTTTTCAAATCAGTTAGAAGATGTGGCATGCGAATGAAGTTGTGCGCGGTATCCGTTAGACCAGGGCCGGCTGCTAGGGAGTCTGGACCGGATTTCGCTGTATCTTGCTGGCAGTCGCAGATAACGGCTGCTAAGCAGCCTCGTTTGCCCTTGTAAAATGAGAGTTTGTGGAAGGGTGGACAATGGATCGGGCAAATTTGGAGCGGCAGAATTTTTCCAGCGGCACCGCATGGGAGCCCATCGTCGGTTACTCTCGTGCGGTCAAGATGGGTGGCTATGTGCATGTTTCGGGCACAACCGCCACTGGGCCAGACGGAAAAATTGTGGGAGTTGGGGACGTGTACGCGCAGGCTGTTCAGACTTTGAAGAACATCGAGAGCGCCTTGGGGAAGGCGGGTGCCGGCATGAAAGACGTGGTCCGCACCCGCATGTATGTCACGAACATCGCCGAATGGGAGAAGGTCGGGAGAGCGCATGGGGAATTCTTTCGCGACATCCGCCCGGCAACGTCAATGGTGCAGGTGAGCGCGCTCATCTCGCCGGAAATCCTAGTCGAGATCGAGGCCGACGCGGTGGTGGGCGGGTGAGGTGCCCATGCCTGCCGAACCGGCTTGCGGGATCGATGCGGAAGATTTTTCGCAAATTTCCTTGACAAGCGATTCGCTGAGATCATAATGCGACAATCCGGTTTGACGGAGTCGAATTCGGTTCCGAACCGTTGGGAGCCGAAGGAGGTGTCTATGAGCGTGCTCGAACTTTGTGACCGCGAGATTGCAGCAGTGGGACTGGAATCGACCGTGGCGGACGCAATTCATAAAATGTTGGACCATCATGTAGGGGCCGTCGCTGTCGTCGACAGCGAGTACCGCGTGGCGGGGATTTTCACCGAACGCGATGTCCTGCGCAAAATGGCGCTCAGCCATGTAGATCCGCGCACGACGTCGGTGCGCGACCTGATGACCACGCCAGTCGAGATGGCCACGCGCGGCACCGGAGCCGGCGAAGCTCTGAGCATCATGCTGGAGCGACACTTCCGGCATCTGCCCGTGGCCGACGATAACGGCAAGCTTCTGGGAATTCTCTCGATTCGCAACCTGCTCGAGTGGCGCGTCGATGATTTAAGCCACGAACTGGATTCCCTGGAGCAATACGTTTCCAACGACGGGCCCGGGGGCTAAGCGCAATTTCGCAGAGCGACTCAATCCGGACCGGCTCAATTCTGACTGGGTCAATCCTGACCGCTTCAATCCTGAAATGACGGTCACCTCCTCCGCCTTATCACGGGCGATTGCCGGAGTGCGCATCGCCGTGTCCGTTTTCTTTCTCCTTTTCGGCGAGTACAAAGTGGCGGGGCCAGCGTTCGCCCATGGCGGATTTCAGACCTACCTGCAGGACTACATCGTCAATAGCGCCGTCGCGTTCTATCGCCCTGTGCTGACGGGGCTGGTGGCGCCGCATGCTGTGTTTTTCGGGTACCTGGTTGGAGTATTTGAATTGCTGATTGGCGTTTCACTGCTGATTGGGCTGTGGGTTCGCCCGGCGTGCGTGCTCGGAATTCTCTTCTTGGTGAATATGCTGCTCGCAACATGGTGGGCACCGGGCCACGGAGTGCCATTCTGGCGTTATTTTGGCAACGAACTTGATCATCTGCCACTGTTGCTGCTATTGATCATCTTCTTCGCGGCAGATGCCGGCCGAGTCTGGGGTCTCGACGCACGGAGCGGCCACGGCAGGCGCGGGTAGTCGCTGTCATCCGTTCAATCAACTGGGGAAAGGCTAAGCGTGAGCATGAGCATGAGAAAGACGGGAGTAGTCGCAGCTGCGGTGTTTTGCCTGGGGACTTTGGGAATCGCGCAGACATCACGGCACGTAGTCGTTCAAGCGGGGCATCTGCTGGACGTGAAAACCGGGAAGCTGCTCGCGGATCAGACGCTGGTGATCGAAGACGGAAAAATCATAAGCATCGGAACGGCCGCCGAGGCGAAGATTCCTGCCGATGCAGTGCGCATCGATCTGCCGAATGCGACGGTTCTTCCCGGCCTGATTGACGCGCACACGCACCTGACCATGGATCCAAAATTCGGCTACGAGGAGCTCGGGATATCGGTGCCGCGCGAGACCCTCATCGGCGCGAAGAATGCGCGGGTCACGCTGCTGGCAGGATTCACGACGGTTCGAAATGTAGGCGCAAGCGGCTACAGTGATGTCGCTCTGCGCGACGCGATCAATGCCGGCGACGTCCCGGGACCGCGCCTACTGGTGAGCGGGCCGGCCATGGGTATCACTGGCGGACACTGTGATAACAACCTGCTGCCTTACGAGTACCACGCGGTGGGAGACGGCGTAGCGGACGGCATTGCCGGAGTGCAACACAAAGTGCGCGAGAACATTAAGTACGGAGCTGATCTCATCAAGATCTGCGCGACAGGCGGAGTACTCTCCAAAGGCGACGACCCGCAAGCTTCGCAGTACACGCTGGAGGAGATGAAGGCCATCGTGGCCGACGCACACCGCCTGGGACGAAAAGTCGCCGCCCACGCCCATGGAGCGCAGGGCATCCTCTGGGCATCGGAGGCGGGAGTGGATTCCATCGAACACGGTTCCTACATTGATGATGCGGGAATCGCGGAGATGAAAAAGAACGGCACCTACCTGGTGCCGACGCTTTATCTGGGCGACTGGTTTCTGGAAAACGCCGAACGAAATCACGTGCCCGAGTTTTATCTTGCCAAGGCTAAGGCCGTCATGCCGATTGCGCGCAAGAACATCGCTCACGCGTTTGCCAGCGGCGTGAAAGTCGCGTTCGGCACCGATGCCGCGGTGTATCCGCACGGGCTGAATGCTCACGAATTTGCGGTCATGGTAAAGCTCGGACTGACGCCCCTGCAGGCCATTCAGGCAGCGACCGTCAATGCCGCAGATCTGCTGGGTTGGTCGGGCAAGGTTGGCAGCCTGGAGCCGGGCGCGTGGGCGGACATTGTTGCCGTCGATGGTGATCCGGTGAAGGACGTCACGACACTGGAGCGCGTGAAGTTTGTGATGAAGGGCGGCGAGGTGGTGAGGAACGAATACGGGAAGTGAGACAGCTTCCCGCGAGCGAAACGTGCCAAACATGAGACTAGCCGAGCTTCGCTCGGCGGACAGCCGAGGGCGGCTGTCCCCACATTCCCCAACGCTTAACTGCGAGCTCGTTCGGTGACCCAGTCGGTCCAGAACGCGGTGGCTCCGCTCGAGAGGAGCGGGGCTTTGCCTTCCAGTGCATCCACGAAGTTTTCCAGCATCGGATAGTGCAGGTTGGCGTGAGCCGGCAGGTTCTCGCGGCCACCGGGATAAACCAGGTCGGGGCCATTCAATGGAGATAATTCCATTTCGCCGTCTGTGCCCCGAAAGCGGCACTCGTCGCGGATCACTCTGGAGTGCCAGCGCACGTCGATGACTCCGCGAACTCCGGCGGCATATTCAATCATCACGGTCGCGTTGTCTTCCACGCCGTAGTGATGCACCACGTTCGAGAGCTGGCCGGTCGCCCGCAGCGGCTGGCCGAAGAGAAAATTCAGAACATCAATGCGGTGTGAGGCGATGTCGAACAACGGTCCGCCGCCAGCCTTGGCGGGATCGACGAGCCAACTGCGGTTGCCTTGGCCGTCAAACCACATATGGTTCGAGAGTTCAGCTACAACAGGAGTGCCGATCGCGCCTGCTTCAAGCAACTGTTTCGCGCGCTGCACCTTTGGATAGCAGCGGCGATAATAGGCCACGCCAAATTGTTTTCCGCTTTCCTCGGCAGCTTTCACCATGCTGCGCGCCTCGGCCCCGTTCATGGCCATCGGCTTTTCGCAGAGTACGTGCTTGCCCGCGCGAAGGGATTGAATCGTCTGCGGCGCGTGAAGAAACACCGGTGTGCCGACGTAGACGACGTGAACGTCCTTCTGAACTTCAGGGTCAGCGAAAGCCTCATCTAGAGTTTTCCAAGATCGCACTCCGTACGGAGCGGCCTTCGAAGCATCGCGGGTGACCAGGCCGTACAGGCGGCTGCGAGCCTCGGCCTGGATCGCAGGGATAACCCGGCGTGCCGCGATGTCGCCGATACCGATGACGATCCAGTTCAGCATTTCCTCTGAGTATCTCCTCCAGCAATCCGACAAACATTCACACAGAGTTCATGGTGTCCGCACGGCGGGCGAGACGCCCTCCGGACAGCCGCCGAGACGGCGGCGCTACAAAAACCAAAGGCCGGCGCGAGGCCGGCCTTCGAATGATCTCATACAGAAACTACTTCTTGGGAGCGATCGCGTCTTTCGCGGCTTTGGCGACGCGGAACTTCACGACGGTCTTCGCCTTGATCTGGATGGGTTCGCCGGTCTGCGGATTGCGTCCGACGCGGGCCTTGCGGTGCGCCTTCACCAGACGGCCGAGGCCGGGCACAACGAAGATGCCATTCTTCTTGGTTTCTTTGATAGCGGTGTCGGCCAGCTGCTCCAGGAATGCTGCCGCGGTCTTGTTGGGAAGCTCGGTCTTCTCGGCGAGATGCCGAATGAGCTGTGTCTTTGTCAAACCTGCTGCCATGTAATTCCTCCTCAGAAAAATCGGTTTAATACCAGCGGGGGCTATCTTATACCCGTGGGCCTGTGGAAAACACCTTATTTTACAGGGGTTTTCTAATTTGCGAACGCGGGAAAGGCCATTTCTACAGGGCTTCCCGCGCTTCGACATCCCCAAGTGGGCCTGTCATGCGTACCAACGTGGTAACCTGCGATAAGCCGTATTACCGCAGAGGAGCTCGCGAGTGAGTTGTGCGATCTGTGAAATCCGCAAGGAAAAACGCTTTTGCCCCGCTGTTCACGGGCGTATTTGTCCGCAGTGCTGCGGCGAACAGCGCGAAGTCACGCTCGACTGCCCGAGCGATTGCCCGTATCTTTTGCAGGCGCACGAACACGAGAAGCCTCGTTCGGCTGACCAGGTGGATCCCGCCGCATTGTTTCTGCAGATCGAAATCTCGGACCAGTTCATGTACGAGAAAGAACACTTGCTCATGGGCCTGACGTACGCGCTGGCGAAAGCGGCGCGCGCCGACCGCAGCCTTCACGATCAGGATCTGATCGCCGCACTCTCGACCTTGACGAAAAGCTACGAGCGCCTGGTCAACTCAGGACTGCACTACGAGCAACCACTCACTAGCGATTCTCAGCGCAGAGCCGCGGCCGAAGTTGAGACCATGATCAAGGAGTACCGTGAGGCTGAGCAACAGCACGCAGGCTATTCCACTTTGCGGGATACGGATGTGTTGAAGGCTCTCGTGTTTTTGGTGCGGCTTGCTAATGGGCGCACCTCGGGTCGCCCGAAGTCGCGGGCCTTTGTGGAATTCCTGTTCGCCCAGTTTCCCGAGAAGGAATCGGCAGTGGTCGCGCCGCAGGAAGCTGGAAGCCGGATCATCCTGCCTTAAATCCTGGCCACGGATTTTCGCGGACGCACACGGATCTGAGTCCTTTTGGTTTGATCGTTCTGTTGGCTTGATCCGTGACCATCCGTGTGATCGGTGGCTATTCTTTCTGGAATTTCCGAACCGCCTGGCCTTCCCGTAAACGATCGAGTAATTCACGCACTGTTTTCCCCCGCACCGGATGCCGCGCATCGGGCGCGATTTCTGCCAGAGGCTGCAGTACGAAGCGGCGTTCGTGCATAGCAGGATGGGGAATCGTCAAGGACGGCGAATCGAGAACTGTGTCGCCGAATAGAAGGATGTCGATGTCGATATTGCGCGGCCCCTTTTTCTGAACGCGCTGCCTGCCCATCTGTTCTTCAATGTGAAGAATCGATGTCAAGAGTTTCTCGGGAGATTCGTTCGTCTCGAGGGCCACCGCACAATTCAGGAACCAGGCCTGATCGGTAAACTCGACCGGTTCGGTTTCATAAAAAGCGGAAAGCGACACAATACGACCTTTCGTTTCGAGCCGGTGGATCGCATCGCGCAGCTGATACTCGCGGTCTCCGACGTTGGATCCGAGCGAAAGATAGGCGAGGTTAGGCATTCGAGCGCTATCTAGTTGTACTCCTGCAAAAATCGGCAACACAATCCTGCCGTCTGGCGAGCGCGGCCAACAACGGCGCAAGCGGGTGGATTTCGTGTGCGGAGCGCGACGAAGGGTCCATCACCTTGGTCACTATCGTGTAACTCTGCTCACACCTAAAATCTCAGGTATGACGCTGGACTCGCTCCTCCTAAGCCAGGATCCAGAACTGGTACGTGTGATCCGGCCTACGCTCGAGAAATTGTCGATTGATGTTGAAATCTGCCATGAAGCGCGGGCAGGCGCCGACATTCTGATCTCCGATAAGTTCGACGCTGTTATCGTGGATTGCGATGATTTGAACGGTGGTCTGGCTGTTCTGCAAGGCCTGCGCGCCACTCCCAGCAACAAGAACTCCGTGGCCTTCGCCATCCTCAACGGGAAAAGGACGACCACGCAGGAAGCTTTCGGCATGGGCGCCAACTTCGTGCTCCAGAAACCGATCAGCGCACTCAACGCGTCGCGCTGCTTTCATGCTGCTCTGAACTTCATGATTAAAGAGCGGCGCCGATACTTCCGCCAGCCCGTGAAGATGCTGGTGAAGGTCGTCTTCGACGGCAAGACTCTGACCGCAACCAGCACCAACGTCAGCGAAGGTGGTATTGCCCTGATGTTGCGCGAGGCCCTCCCGAAGGGCGCTTCGCCCCACTTGCAGTTTTCATTGCCGGGTCTAAACCTCCAACTGGAAGTGGAAGCCGAGGTGGCCTGGGTCGACGTCAAAGGGTTGGCCGGCTTTCGATTTCACAACGTCCCGAAGACTTCGCAGGAACAGCTCGAACATTGGCTCGACGACCAGATCGAGAAGGAATTTCCCGGAACCAAAGAGCGCTTGGCGGCCGCGGAGTCCGAGACGGCGAACTAAGCACACTTCCCGTCATACGTTTCTCGCCCGAAATTGCTTGGGCATGGTTCAAACAGCTTTGCCTCCCGGTATCTCCCTAGAGACTTGCGCAACACAATGTCCGTGGCAATCTGAGAGATCACGACTCGACGATCACCCGGGAGAAACAAGAATGCTGACCAATGATTTCCGCATTGCCAAGGTGCAAAGAACCCTGCGCTGGTTTGAAGAAGATATTCCCCTGCTCAATATGCGAGTGAAGGAGCTTTCGAAAGAGCGGCAGGAATCCGCGCGGAAGTTCGCCGCGGCGGTGATCGATGAGACCCGGGCGGAGCTGGAACGACTGTTGCAAGCGCAACCCGACGATGTGCACGATTCCAGTGAAATGCCCTGCGAGCCGGCCGACTAGGGTTGGTTTGGCGCTGCAGTCGGCCAAGAAACAGCAGGTCCCTCCACTCCGCCGTCGCTTCGCGCTCCGGCTCCGGTCGGGATGACACTTTAATCTAGGATTACAGCGAGGATCCTGCGGCGGCTTCGGCGCTCGCGTGGGTGCTGCTTGCTCTGTCTTCGTCGGGGAAAGTCACCTCATCCCACAACGTCTTGTCGCGGAGAATGCGAGAGACCAGCGCGGTATGCATGGCATGGCCGGCGCGA
The DNA here is from genome assembly GCA_963844525.1 of uncultured Acidobacteriaceae bacterium. Lineage (GTDB taxonomy): Bacteria > Acidobacteriota > Terriglobia > Terriglobales > Acidobacteriaceae > Sulfotelmatobacter. The sequence goes on from CAWJOM010000006.1 coordinate 453,472, forward strand.
TCAGCCACGACTTTACCCAGGATCTGCTTTCCTAGCAGCGCCAGATCGCCCACCAGATCCAGAACTTTGTGGCGCACGAATTCGTCGGGAAAGCGCAAGGGGCCGTTCTCGACGCCATCGCGGGTGAGCACAATGCAGTTTTCACTCGAAGCTCCGCGAATTAATCCCATGTTGCGCATGGCCTGTTCGTCCTCGCGGGATCCAAAGGTGCGCGCGCCGGCGATGTGCTTCAGATAACTGCCGTTGGTGAGTTCCACCTCAAAGGTTTCTTTCCCAATCAGCGGGTGAGGGAAATTGATCGCGTAAGAGACGGAATAGGTGTCCGAGGGATAAACCGCGATGAACTTGTTCCCTTCGCGCATCTCGACTTCGCGGCGAATCTTTAAATACTTGCGCAGACGCCGCTGCTTGCGGATTCCTGTCTTCTGAATCATCTCGACAAAGGGGCGAGCGCTGCCGTCGAGAATTGGCAATTCGAGGTTGTCGAGTTCGACGATGGCGTTATCAATGCCCATCCCGATGAAGGCGGAAAGCACGTGTTCGGTCGTGGAAATGAGCACGCCTTTCTTCATCAAGCTCGTGGCGTAGCTGACACGGGCCACGTTGCGGCTGACGGCTTCGATCTCGAAGCCGTCGAGATCGGTGCGGCGGAAAACGATCCCGGTGCCGGACGAAGCCGGCAGAATACGCATGGAAACGGGAGCGCCGCTATGCAGGCCAACGCCACTGCACTCCACCACGGAGCGGATTGTCTGCTCGTGAGTCAAAGAGGTTCTGGTGAATGCGTAGATTACGCTCAAGTGCTGGAAAACCGTCTGTGGCAAGAAAGCCACAGTCCGTGGCGGAAAGCGGGAGCAAGGCGTCAAGGCCCTCTCATCGGGAAGCGAAGCAACCATTGTATAAACAATAGGTTACGGTGCGATCATGGAAAAACTTGAATCCAGGCGCGGGGAATCTTGGAGATAAGCAAATCCCTTAATTCTTAGTCTTGCCCTGCTTGCCCGCCGGCTTGTTGGGGTTGTAGCCGGAGTTTGGATCGAACATCGCTTCATCAAGGCCTTGATTGATGGCGACCGAGCTGACGAAGCGCTGGTTCGACATGTCGCCGTTGAAAAAGCGGGTCACGTTAAAGGGCGCCATGATCCCCGAAACCAGTTTGTAATCGTCATAAACCTCTTCTTCCACGTTTCTCTGCTTGTCGACAGGATCGCGCCAGAAGAACGACTTCTTGACCGGCAGGTGCGTGTCGGTGTCGACGTAGAGCGTGACACTGTCGTTCTGTGAGTTGATCAGCGTTACCTGCTGAGAAGGATGTTGAGCGGCGATCGCAGGGCCTTCATACAGAAAAATGACGCCGGGATCCGTGACCCATTTACGAAGAACTGTGTCGAGCGAGAATTGCCGGCGGCGCATGTAATCCATACGGTCCTTTTCTTCGATCGGCCGCGCGCCTTTGTAAGTGATCTCATATGCTTTGTCGCCAACGTACAGCTCGGCGATGTCGCGCTCTTTGGTGACCTCGACTCGTTCTCTATCGGGAAACTCTGAAAAGCTCCAAAACACAGTGCCCCCGCCACTCGCTCGCCCGTGATGGAACCCGTAGGTGCGCCCCTGCTGTTCGCGATCTCGGATGGTCAAGAATGTCTCGCCGCCCAGCGCCTGAATTGCCTGTTCGACGATTGCTCTAGCCTTGCGTGAATTCTCCTGGTCCGCCGAAGGCGCGGCTTGGAATTGCGATGCGCTCTGTGGCGCGGTCTGGGGCGTCGCAGTGCGAGGATCGGCGCCCACCTGGGACCAGGCCGAACACACCAAAACCAGAATCGGGAAAACCTGTCTCATTCCTTGAGGGAGTGATCGCGTGCAATCAGAATTGTAGCGTTTCTTGTGGACTTCCTGCCCGCAGCAGAACGAACTCCTCTTCCTGCTTGGATGCAGGAAATGGCGGGAATGCAAGCTGGCGGCGCGGCGTTTTATCGGGCTCTTTCAGCGCCAATTCCCTGGCCTAACCAGCGAGGACGGCGCCCCCGTTCACGTTGAAGACCTCTCCGGAAATGAAGCTAGCATGTTCAGTGCACAGAAACAGCACAGGTGCGGCAATCTCTTCGGGCGTGCCCACGCGGCCCAAAGGAATCGTTCGTCGAATTTCGGCTCCGCTCTTAGGATCGGCAATGGCTCCGGCACTCATGTCAGTATCGACCCAGCCTGGCGCGACACAATTCACATAGATGCCCGCGGAAGCGAGCTCGCTGGAAAGGCTTTTGGTCAGACTGATAATGGCGCCCTTGGTTGCGGAGTAGTCGCAGTGAAAGGCCTCTCCGCGCTGGCCGCTCGTGGAACTGATCAGCACAATGTGGCCCGCAGGCGCACTCGTTCGCGGCTGTATTTTCAGCTGCGCTACGGCATGCTTGACGAGACCGAACACTCCGTCGAGATTGATCGACAGAGTGGAACGCCATTGCTCGTCGGACATGCTCTCGATGGGCACGTCCTGTTCCGGCCAGACGCCGTGGTTGGCGACGAGAATGTCGAGCCGGCCAAAATGCCGGACAGTCTCTGAGACCAAGGCGTGGGCAGCCTCAGGATTATTCAGATCAGACGCGATCGCATAACAGGCGCCTGCGCCACATTCTTTGGCCAGTGCATCCGCCTGAGCGCGGGCACTGCGATAACTGAAGGCCACCTTGGCGCCTGCGGCTGTAAACATGCGCACGGTCGCGGCCCCGATGCCACGCGAGCCACCCGAAATGAGAGCGACCTTACCGGAAAGAGAGAGAGGGATCGACATACCAGACTAGTTTCCCGTTTCCGGTGTACGGTTGCAAGTCGGGGAAGGTTACGCCCCCGAGCCAGAAGACATGCGTTCCGACTTGAGCCCGCGCAGGAGCAAGCGCACGAGCATGCCATCGAAGCGAGTGCCACTCATTTTAGCGAGTTCGTCGAGCGCCTGCTCGGGGGTCCGTGCCGCGGCAAACGATTGCTCGGTGACCATGTTGGCATAGGCATCGGTCAAGGCGATGATTCTTGCCCAGAGAGGAATCTCCTCGCCGCGCAAACCATTGGGATAGCCCGATCCGTCGAATCTCTGATGATGATGTTCGACCGCTTCACGCATCATGCCGGCATGAGGGATGATGCCAATGATTTCCGCTCCCACGTGGGCGTGCATTTTTACCTGAAGAAATTCATCTTCACCCAGGGGGCCAGGCTTATTGAGAACGCGCTCCAAGACAAAAATCTTTCCGACGTCGTGTACGCGCGCGGCATACACCAAGTCTGCTGTTTCCTCTTGAGAAAGGCCAAGGGCGCGCGCAATCACCTCAGTGTATCGGGCCACAAGATCGCCATGTCCGGCAGCTTGCAACTCACGCGACTCGGCAGCGCGGCTCAGAGACTCAATCGCTTCCTTCAGCAATGCCACGTTGCACTCTTCGTCTCCACCGCACAGCTTGTAGAGGGTTGAGGTGAGCTCCTCGATGTGTTCAAGGCCGGCATGTTCGCGCTGCAGAAAACCCTCGATATACGCCGAGATTTGCTGGCGCTGGCGGGCGAAGTCCTGGCCTTCGACAAATTCCTGAGCGGTCGACACAGAGTTGCCGCCAGAACGCTTGGAGACGTACATGCCAGCGTCGGCGACACGGATGATGTCCTCGATGGAGAATCCATGCATGGGGAAGCTGGCGACGCCGAAGCTGCCGGTGATGTGGTGTTCGCTTAACATGGGATCGGTTGCCAGCCACTGGCGCAAGCGTTCGGCCAGAACCTGCGCCTGTTCGGATCCCGTCTCGGGCATCAGCACGATGAACTCATCGCCGCCGTAGCGGGCCACCACGTTCGACTGCCGCGACTTTTGCTCAAGCAGTCGTCCCACGCGCGCCAGCACGAGATCGCCTTCGAAGTGGCCCATGGTGTCGTTGACCTCTTTGAATTTGTCGAGATCGATAAGTACGACGGAGAAGGGACGCCCGGAACGCGAAGCGCGTTTCCACTCCGCCGACAGTGCCTCCCAGAAAAAGCGGCGAGTCTTGATTCCGGTCAGGCCGTCGGTGATGGATTGCTGTTGTAGTTTCTGGAATACAAAGGCATTGTGCAATGCGGTGGCCAGCAAGTCGGCCAGGGTATTTAAAATCAGAACATCCTGAGGAGCGAACGCATTCTCACTGCGGCTCTCGATGTTCAGCACTCCCAGCAGCGATTCTCCGTATGTGATCGGGATGCACAGCACAGCGCGTGAGTCGGAGAGAATGCCCGTGAGATTGCCGGGCAGCGCGTTCTGCACGAGCGCGCGCTCGCCGGTGCGGGCGACGCGGCCGAGGATGCCGGTGCCAAGCGGAATGCGCTTTCCCATGGCGTGGGCGGTCGCTCCAGCTTCGGCCTTGATTTCGATCTCTTTGGTTCCGTAGTCGAGCAAGCCGATCCCGATGTGATCGAAACTGAAGTTCTTCTGGATCTCGCCCGCGATCTGGCCCAACATGTGGACGGGATCGTCGCTCGAGATCGCGGTACGGGAAACGTTATTGAGAAATGCCAGCTGCCGGGAACGGCGCTGCTCTTCGGCGAACAAGCGGGCGTTCTCGACGGCAACCGAGACTTGTCCAGCAGCGGTTACCAGCACGTCGAGGTCGCGCTGCTCAAACACAAATTCGCGATCGGGGTTCATGGCGACCATGATTCCGGAAGCCGCATTGCCCAGGAAAATCGGCGCGGCGATCAGGCATTTGGCGGGACGCTGGGGAACATGGCTGATGCCGAGACCCTCTCGTGTGCTCTCCAGATCGGAGCGGATGAGCAAAGGTTCGCCAGTGCGGATTACGAATTCAGTGAACGCGTTCCGCCGTTCGCGGCTCCGCTTGGGCAGCACGCGACTGTCGCGGACTTCGAGTTCAAAGCGGATCTGTTCCGCCTCCTGGAACGCAATGTAGAAGTGGTTGGTATCGAAAATCTGCCCGAGCTCGATCTGAATCGTGCGCAGGATTTCATCCTGGTCAAGACGCGAACTGATCGCCTTTCCGATGTCTGTCATCAACTCGTATTCTTTAGTGCGGCGATGGGCATCGTGGCTGACCACGTAGTTTTCGAGCGTGAGTCCCAGTTGCAAAGCGAGCCCGACCATGAGTCTGGGGCCGGAGGAGCCGAATGCCCTGCGCTCGGCGTGAGGAAACAGAATGACTCCGAAGTTGTGATCGCGCGTCTGCAAGTTGACCGCGGTCAGGTTGCGGATGTCGGCTTCGGTGAGGATTCTCTTGAATTCGGCGAAAGTTCCCACTGGCGCTACCGGGAGAGGTTCAGTCATCTCGGCCACGCCATGGGCGGTAAAAATGCCGCTGCGCCGGTAGGCCAATTCGCAGATGTAATCGCCCGCTCCGCTCTTCTCCATGGCCTGCAGGAATTCCTCAGAGAAGCCCTCCTGGACCGATGGCAAGAGACCGCGCCAGCGCTCGGTAATCACGATCGCGGCGCGATGCACGGGTAAAGCGCTGCGCAATCGCTCCAGCGCGGCTTGCATGCTCGGGACCAGATCCTCGGCGAAAAGCAGGCGGCGCGGGTCCACGCCCAGCGTCGAGAGCGCCAACGTATTTTCCTGTACGGCATTGCGCTGGTTCTCAAACAGCACCATGACCATGGCGATGCCCAGCAGCATCTGCGGCACTGGACCAAATAAGCGGCTCGCATTGCCGAACAGTTCGCCCCACGGACTCTGCAATTGCCCCACAGCCATCAGGGCGGCCCACAGGGCTAGAGAGATGGCGAGCACCTGGAAAGCGAGCGATCCACGCTTATAGCTGTTGACGTAGAAAACCGCGGAACAATACAGCAGAATCCCTGCCAACCCAAGTCCCAGACGAACCGCGGGCTGCACCTCCGGGTGAAACACTCCCTGCACAAAATGTCCCCACAGCGTGATGAGTGCCAGCACGACGCCCGCACTTCCTACAACGGCGTCATACCAGCGGAACCGGTAAGAGCCGCGCATAAGGCGCGTTGAAACGAAAATGCAGAGCGCCATCGCGACGAGAAAAAGCTCGCTTACCAGGAATGCAGTGGGAGAGTCGCGAAACGTGTCCAGAACGTAGTGGAGCGAGTACGCCGCCCAGGCCAATTGCCATGCGCGGAAATAAGGCTGCCGGCTCTGCTCGTGCAGGTAGGTAAAGACGAGGAACAGCAGAACCGAGACAAATCCCGGGATCAAAACCGTCGTGATGACTACACTGTTCATAGGGTCGGTGAAGACACCTCTGGCCGAACGCGTCGGCACAGTTTCGGGGGGAAACAGTGTTGTAATGTTTTCACAACGAGAGGGCTGAATACAATAGGATTTAAGTACATGGTCTGGCTTCGATACCTTTTAGATTCAGAGGGTTGCATGCCAAATCGTTAAGGTGGCTTACCTTGACCGAAGCTTTTGGCTCCCCGTACCATCGAAGGTCACAGAAATGAACGCTTGATGGTCGCGGCAATGGGACACGATTTTGACCCCCAAACGCAGTCTGCCCGACGAGGGTTTCTGAACTGACCTGAATCTATGTCCGAAACTTTGAGTTCTCCGCCAACGAATCAGCCGAGAGTGCGTTTCGCACCTTCGCCTACCGGGTTTCTGCACGTGGGGAGCGCCCGCACTTTTATTTTCAACTGGCTCTATGCGCGCCGGAATAACGGAACGATGATTCTGCGGCTCGACGACACCGACGTCGAACGCAACACGGATGCTTCGGTCACCTCGATTTTCGAAGGGCTGAAATGGCTGGGTCTCAGCTGGGACGAAGAATACAAACAGTCCGAGCGCGGAGATCTGCATCGCCGGATGGCGGAGGCAATCTTTCAGAAAGGCCTGGCCTACCGAGATTTCACGCCTGCGCACACGGGAGATAGTGAGAGATCGGGTGCGCAGGGGACGTGGCTCTTCAATCCCGGCGTGCGGGAACTGTCTCGCGAAGAGAGCGATCGGCGCGCTGCTGCGGGAGAGCCGTTCGCTCTGCGCTTTCGCGTGCCGCGCGATGGAGGAGTGGTGCGTTTCACCGACGCTGTCTATGGCGAGCAGGTGAAAGCCGGAGCCGATATCGAGGATTTTGCGCTGTTGCGCTCCGACGGCATGCCGACGTATCACCTGGCCTCATGCGCCGATGACGCCGACCTGCGCATCAGCCACATCATTCGCGGGCAGGATCATCTTTCGAATACGTACAAGCATGTGCTCATCTTCGAAGCCGCCGGCTTTACGCCGCCACAGTTCGCGCATCTCCCGCTGTTGGTCGCGCCCGATGGCACCAAGCTCTCAAAACGCCGCCACGGTCCCGTGGTCAGCGTGACCACGTATCGCGATGCAGGATTTCTCCCCGAGGCATTCATCAACTTTCTATGCCTGCTGGGCTGGTCGCCGAAGAACGATCGCGAACAGATGAGCCGGCAAGAACTGGTGGAGGCGTTTTCGCTCGGAGGAATCAATCGCGCGAACGCAGTCGTGAATTTCAAAGAGCCGGCCAGCACACCGGAGGAGACGTTTGATCCAAAAGCGGTGTGGCTGAACGCAGAGCACATTCGTGGATTGGCGATTGAAGATCTGAGCCAGCGCTTGCTGCCGGTCGTCCAGGAGGCCGGACACAGCATCACGCCAGAGAGAATGCTTCGCATCACGCCGCTGATTCGGGAACGAATCAAGCTGCTACGCGATGTCCTCACGGCAGCCGACTTCTTCTTCGTCGATCAGTTGCCGCCGTACGATCCGGCTGAACTCGTCCCGCAAAAGGGAGACGCGGCCATGGCGCTGAAAGCTCTGCAGCGAGCGAAGCAAGTCCTGGCCAATGTCGAATTCAAACATGATCCGCTCGATCAAAGCCTGCGCGCCGCCGCCCAGGAACTAGGCATCAAGGCCGGACAAATGTTTCAGCCCATCCGCGTGGCCGTCTGCGGGCGCAAGAACGCCCCGCCACTGTTTGAGACGCTCGAAGTATTGGGCAAAGAAGCGACGTTGGCCCGGATTGGCCAGGCAATCCCACGACTCGCGTAGTCCGCGGGCGCTCTTCAGAAATTGTTGCATCCCTCGCGGGCTTTCCTGATCTATAGGATTTTGCACGCAACCCTACGTCTGTTCTCAACTCTCCACAATTTCTCGCGAACCTTTATGAAGGAGATTCCGGATGAAAGCCGTCCAAATCAGCAAGCCCGGTGGAAATTTCGAATTGGTTGAGCGCCCGATCCCTCAACCGGCGCGCAACCAGGTGCGTATCAAGGTCGAGGCCTGCGGCATTTGCCATAGCGATGCTCTTGTCAAAGAAGGTCACTGGCCAGGAATTCAATATCCTCGCGTGCCGGGCCACGAAATCGCCGGACGCGTCGATGCCGTCGGAGCAGATGTGACACTGTGGAAACCCGGCCAGCGCGTTGGCGTCGGATGGCACGGCGGACACTGCTTCCAGTGTGATCCCTGCCGCCGCGGCGACTTCATCAACTGCAAGTTCGAGAAGATCACTGCAATTCACTTCGATGGCGGTTACGCCGAGTACATGGTGGTTCCGGCCGAAGCCGTCGCATTGATGCCCGACGACTTGCCGGCCGATGAAGCCGCGCCGCTGCTCTGCGCGGGAATTACCGTGTTCAACGCTCTCCGCAATTCAGGAGCGCGCGCCGGCGACCTCGTCGCGGTGCAGGGCATTGGTGGCCTGGGACACCTCGGTATTCAGTATGCCCGGCAGATGGGGTTCCACACGGTCGCGATCGGACGCGGCGGAGACAAACAGCCTCTCGCCAAGAGACTGGGGGCCCACGAATACATCGATACCAGCGCCGGAGATCCCGCGGCGGCGCTGCAGAAAATGGGCGGCGCCCACATCGTTCTGGCGACGGCCCCCGACTCGAAATCCATGTCAGCGGTCGTAAACGGGCTGGCGCCGAACGGAACTCTGATCGTTGTCGGGGCCGGAATGGAGTCTCTGAATGTGACGCCGCTGCAGCTCATTGGTGGAAGCAAATCGGTCCGCGGATGGGCCTCGGGTACCGCGCGCGATTCCCAGGACACGCTGGAGTTCAGCGTGCTCAGCGGCGTTCGGCCCATGATCGAGCGCTACCCACTGGAGAAAGCGGCGGACGCGTATCAGCAGATGATCAGCGGCAAAGCTAGATTCCGTGTCGTGTTGACGATGAGCTAATGGCAGCGAAAAATCTTTAACCACGAAGGACACGAAGTATCACGAAGGATTTCACCGGCGAGTGATTTCCTCCGCGCACCTTCGCGTCCTTTGTGGCCTAAGGGTCGCAGGTATTGACATGAAGTACTTTGTACTATAAAGTAACTTCATGATCGCAGCCCACGAGCCTTTCCTTCACTCCATCCCGAAGCGCTGGATTCCCCGTGAAATGACGGTCGCGCCTGTTCTCGACGACTCAGAGCCTCGCGGCTTCCTCGAGCGGCGCTACGCGCTGCTGATCAATCCGTTCTACCCGAAGGACGCCAATGCAAGCTTCGGCAAGCACGTTCTCACGCCTTCTCTCGCGCTGACTAGCTTCGCCGCTACCACGCCGGAACGCTGGCGCGTCGAATATTGGGACGAGAACCTGCTCGATGGCCGTCCACCATTTCACCCGCTGCCTCACGTAGTTGGCATTACGGTTCATTTGACCTTTGCACGCCGGGCCTTCGAGCTGGCGGACTGGTATCGCGCGCGCGGCTCGAAAGTGATCTTTGGGGGATTGCACGTGCTCTCGTGCCCCGACGAATGCGCACCTCACGCGGATGCCCTGGCGCTCGGCGACGGGGTCCAACTCTGGCCCCGCATCCTGCGCGACATCGAAGCGAATACGCTGCAACCGCGCTACGTCGCCACATATGAAAACGACTACTGCGACGATCCCGCGCCGCGTCGCAGAATTCTTCCGCGCAAAAGCTTTCTGACCACAACCAGCCTGATCGCCACGCGCGGGTGCCACAATCGTTGCGGTTTCTGCTATCTCGCCACCGACGGGCTGCGCATGCCGTATCGCATGCAGCCATCCCCAGCAGGTCGTCGACGAATTTAAAGCCGACGACCAGCCCTACGCGGTCTTCATCGACAACAATCTCGGTTCGCGCCGCGACTACCTGCACTCTCTCTGCGCCGCCCTACGTCCGCTGAACAAAATCTGGAGCGCTGCCGTGACTATCGACGTCACCGACGATCCCAGCCTGATCCGCAACATGGCGCTAGCCGGATGTACGGGCGTCTTCATCGGATTCGAATCGCTCTCCGACGAGAACCTCGCCGACTCGCATAAGAAGACGCCGAAGACCTGTGACTACGCCCGTCGCGTGCGCATCCTGCATGACTACGGAATTCAGGTGAACGGATCGTTCGTCCTCGGCTTCGACCATGACCGCAAAGACGTCTTCGCACGCACCGCGGAATGGATCGAAGAGAACCGGCTGGAATGCTCGACGTTTCACATCCTCACGCCGTATCCAGCTACGCCGCTGTTTCGCCAGATGGAAGAGCAAGGCCGCATTCTGCATCGCGACTGGACCCTCTACGACACGGGCCACGCCGTTTTCCAGCCGAAGCACATGTCTCCTGAGGAGCTCGAGCAGGGCTACGCGTGGATCTACCAGCGCCTGTTTTCGCACGCTTCGATCTGGCGTCGGCGTCCCGAAGATTGGCAGGCGATCCCGCTGTACCTCGCGATGTCGTACCTCTACAAGCGCTCGAACCGCTTCTGGCATCTTCTGATCAAGAATCACCTGGTGAATCCCGTGTGGAAGCCGCTGGTCGAGATGACCCGATGGCGTCACGTCCACTACCGCCGCCGTCTGGCGCGCCATGAGTCCCTTAGCGCGGCCCCCGGTCAGATCGTCTCAGCTGGCGTCTGAATGAACCCCAACATGGAGTCCCAGACGCCCTCGTCCGGGGAGCTGCCTGGGCGGACGAAGGCATACGCCCCTCTAAGGCAAAATCCTCTTGACAATTTATACTGTGTATCGTACAGTGTGTGTCACATACTATATGTCGAACAGCCCCGCGATCCCCGAAGTCCTCGAGAACCTGAAGCTGGAATTACGCCGGGGATGCCTGATCGTTGCGGTTCTGGCTCAGCTTCGGACCGAGCAGTACGGATACACGCTCCGGAAGGCGCTCGCGGATGATGGACTGGCCATCGACGAAGGCACGCTGTATCCCCTGCTTCGCCGCTTGGAGACACAGGGCCTGCTCGTGAGCCAATGGCGCGAAGAGGACAAACGCAATAAACGCTTCTACCGGCTGTCGCCCACGGGCGAGCTGATTCTCAGGCAATTGCTCGAAGAGTGGGAAAGCATCAACCGGTCGCTGAACAGAATGCTGCAAGAGGCATAGGCCACAGCCATGGAACTTATCGATAGTTATCTGAAAGCCGTCAAACGCTATTTGCCCCGGGCTCAGCGGAACGACATTGTCGCCGAACTGAAGGTCGACCTGCGATCCCAGATCGACGACAAACAGGCTGAACTCGGACGTCTTCTGACGGACGTCGAGCAGATGGCGATTTTCCGCCAGAACGGCGATCCGATGGCGGTTGCTCTGCGCTATCGGAGCACCGGACGAAGTTTGACTGTTGGATGGGAGCTGATCGGTCCTGAACTGTTCCCGGCTTATCTGATCTTGCTCGGCTGCAACCTGCTAATTACGATCGTCGTGGTCGCAATTTTCCTGGCGCAAGGCCACGCGCCCTTCACGGTTCAGGCATTCTTCATGCCGCTGGTGATGCAGGTCGTGGTCGTGACATTGGTTTTCATTCTGCTGAATTTTCTGCGCGGTTTTGTAGGCCGCAAACTCGCTGGATCGTGGATGTGGCCCCCGGCGGACCTTGCGCACCTGTTGCCCTTGCCTCGGTGGTATTCGGCTACCGGATTCGTTGCTTGCGGTGTTCTGACTCTTTGGTGGCTGTTGATCCCACACTTTCCACGCCTGCTTCTGGGCTCGGCCGCGCCGGATTTGCAATTCACGCCACAGTGGCAGAGATACTACGTTCCCATTCTGTTGCTCCTGTTTGCGGGTGCGGGTCAAAGGGCGGTGAATGTCGTGCGGCCTGACTGGAACTGGCTGCTGCCAATGGCGCGCTTCGCAGTCGATGGCGTTGGTGCTGTTGTGATGTTCTTCTTCAGATCCCACGCGCTCGTGGCGGCTGCGGATGGGGTCAAGGACCTGCCTCGAGCCCAGCATCTTGCTCAGGTGGCGAATGGCTGGCTCTTGTTCGGGCTGTTTGGTCCCTGGCTCTGGATCTATCTGGCGGCGACCGCCCTCGTCTATGGATGGTATTGCCTGCCTTATATTCGCCGCTACCGGCAGACTCGACAACACGCGGTTCAGCCCGCCCGCGCGATCAACGAAATTGTTTGGAAGAGAAAGTCCTGAGAGGCACATATGGAACTTCTAGATCGCTACTTACAGGCTGTTCGATTCTGGCTGCCGAAAACGCAGCGGCAGGATGACCTGCTCGCCGAGTTAGGAGAGGACCTCCGCTCGCAGATCGAGGACAAGGAAACGGAACTCGGGCGCCCGCTCGACCCAGGCGAGATGTCCACGATTTTGAAAAAATGCGGTAGTCCGATGATGGTTGCCGGTCGCCTCGGTCCGCAGCGGCACTTGATTGGGCCCGCTCTGTTCCCGATCTACGAATTTGTTTTGAAGATGGTGCTGCTCTGGATTCTGGTTCCAGTCTTCCTATTCATCGTCGGCCCGGCCACCGTGGCCTCTAGCGGGAACTGGAGCTCCGGAGTCCTCAACACGATTGGTGGCCTCTGGTCTGGCCTGTTCATCGCGGCAGGCATTATCACCCTGGTCTTCGCCATCGTCGAGCGCACTAATTCGCGCCTTGGATGTGAACTCAAGTGGGACCCGCTCAAGTTGCCGCCGGTGCGCCTGCAGGAGCGCAAGCCGTCGCTGCTCAAAGCGGTTTGCGAATTTGGGTTTGGCTGGTTCGGCCTGGTCTGGCTATTGCTCGTCCCGCATTACCCATTCCTGATCTTCGGTCCAGCGTCGGCATTCTTAAAAGCTTCGCCGATGGTGCACAGCTTCTACCTTCCGCTTCTGCTGCTTAGCGCAACCGGACTGTTGCGATCAGGAATCACGCTGACCCGGCCGCAATGGACCTGGTTTCCATTCTTGAGTCAGATCGCGCAATCTGTCCTTTCGCTGATTTTGGTGAACTACGTGATCCAAGCCATCAGCAGGGCACACGGTGCGTATCCCTTTGTCGTCTTACAGGATTCAATCGGAGAATCACGAAAGTATCTGCAGTTGGTCGCGATCGTGAATGTGTCGATAATGCTCGGCGTCGCGGGCACGTGGATTGGACTCTGCATCGCCACGTTCGCGCAGGCCTGGCAATTCATGCGGTACCTCCGCAAACAGAATTCCCGCGCAACACAACCTGCGCAGCCGCGGGCAGCCTAGAGTCCACTCGATCAACGCTTTTGTCTGGCGTGACCCTGTGGCCGACGCGGAAGGAGTTGCACGTCTTGAAGACAAGTTGTCAAGAAGGAGCACTGCGATGAACACCGACTATTTAGCTGAACTGTCAGGCGTGAGCAAGCGCTTCGACAAGGTTGTGGCCCTCGATGGACTTGAATTGGAGGTGCGGCCCGCCGAACTGCTAGCAGTACTGGGACCGAATGGCGCGGGGAAATCGACCGCGATCTCTCTGATGCTTGGACTGCTCCGTCCCGACAGCGGCACCGCTAGTCTGTTCGGCCAGTCTCCACTGAACATTGCAGCCCGCCGCCAGATCGGCGTGATGATGCAGGAGGTGACGCTCGCGGCGGAACTCCGGGTGCGCGAGCAGATCGACCTCGTGGCCAGCTACTATCCCGATCCGCTTTCGCCAGATGCTGCTATGGACATGACACGAACGTCCTCGCTCGCCGGCCGGCCCTACGGAAAGCTCTCGAGCGGACAAAAACGGCAGGTGCAGTTTGCCATGGCGGTGGTGGGACGTCCGAAATTGCTGTTTCTCGATGAGCCGACCGTGGGGCTCGATCTTTCTGCGCGCGAAATGATGTGGGCCATGCTGCGCCAGTTAGTGCGCGACGGCGTGTCGATTGTTCTCACCACGCACTATCTGGAAGAAGCTGAGGCACTGGCCGACCGCATCGTCGTGCTGGCTAAGGGCAAGGCGATTGCTTCCGGCACCGTCCGTGAGATGCTTGCGGTCGTGGGACACAAGCGCATTGCCTGTTCGACCTCGCTCTCAGCCGAACTGGTCGCGTCGTGGCAGGGTGTGCAAAGCGTCAAGCGCGATCGCGGACGGCTGCAGATCACTGCCAGCAACGCCGATTTCGTGGTGAAACAGCTGGTTGTTGCCGATGCCGACTTCCAGGATTTGGAAGTGCAGACCGCCGGTTTGGCTGAAGCCTTCACCGAACTTACCCAGGAAACTAATCTGCAACCAACACAGGAGGTCGCGTGATGAGCGCCACTACTTTTTCCCTCGACGACAATGTGATCCGCACGACCGCGATGTCGAGCGCTCGCTTGTGGCGTGCATACTTCACCGAGACGAAGTACGAGTGCTTGCGTGGTCTGCGGGCGCCAGCGTTTGCGATTCCGTTCTTGATGCTGCCGCTCGTCCTCTACGTGCTGTTCGGAGTGTTGCTCGCTGGCAGCATGAGTCATGGCGACGCCACCGTGGCCAAGATCATGTTCGCGAATTGGACCGTCTTTGGCGTGATGGGTCCGGGAATGTTCGGCTTCGGAATGTTTGTCGCGACGGAACGCGGGCAGGGGCTGCTCACGCTCAAGCGCGCGCTTCCCATGCCGCCTGCGGCCTACTTGCTGTCGAAGATGTTGATGGCCACGCTCTTCGCAGCGATCGTGATGGTTACTCTCGTGGCCGCCGCCGTAACCTTTGGGCATCCGGGCCTTCACGTCGGCCAGTACGTTGGAATGTTGTTGCTCGGCATCTTCGGATCGTTGCCGTTCTGTGCCGTCGGACTCTTCATCGGCACGCGTGCTTCGGCCAAGAGTGCGCCGGCGTTTGCCAACCTGGCGTATCTGCCCTTCATGCATTTGGGCGGCTTGTTCTACCCGCTGCCCAAGTCGGTTCAGCCGCTGGAGTTCATCTCGCCTGCGTTCTACCTCGATCGGCTGGCCCTGCGGATTGTGGGTGCGCCCAGCCTGGACTACCTCGCCAGCGGAGCAACAGGCCCCTCAAGCCACGGAACTCCGATTCTGAGCGTCATTGTGCTGACCACAGTGACGCTGTTGCTCACCGCTTCATCGATTCGGCGGCTCGCGCGAGTGGGATAGGGATCCGCAGCGCGGTATTCGTCGTGATCAAGTAGCGCCGGCGTCCCGCCGGCTGTCGCGGGGGCGTCTCGCCCGCGCACCCGTAGGCGGAACAGCAGCGTCAGTTTTGCCCCCGGGCACCGCGGTCTTTCCTTGCGGTAAGATCAAAGCTTATGAATCCCCCGACTGCCGAGGCCAAGATGAACGAAAATACAGCCCCGGAACCTCGTCCTTCTAATTTTCTGCAAGACCGCATCGCCGAAGATATCAAGACCAACAAGTACAACGGCGGCGTGCAGACCCGCTTTCCTCCAGAGCCCAACGGATATCTCCACATCGGACATGCGAAAGCGATCTGCATCGACTTCGGGTTGGCCGACGAGTTTGGCGGACGCACCAACCTGCGCTTCGACGACACCAATCCCGAAAAGGAAGATGTCGAGTACGTCGAGTCGATCAAGGAAGACATCCAGTGGCTGGGGTTCCACTGGGACGGACTGTTCTACGCCTCTGACTATTTCGGCCAGCTCTATGAGTGGGCGGTCAAGCTGATCAAAGAGGGCAAGGCCTACGTCGACGATCTCACGGCGGACGAAATCCGCAAGCACCGCGGCACGCTGACCGAGCCCGGCAAAGACAGTCCATACCGCAATCGCCCAATCGAGGAAAATCTGGATCTGTTCGAGCGCATGAAGGCGGGCGAGTTCGCCGACGGGTCGCGTGTTCTGCGCGCGAAGGTCGACATGTCGTCGCCCAATCTCAACATGCGCGATCCGGTCATGTACCGCATCCTGCATGCGGAGCATCACCGCACCGGCAACAAGTGGTGCATTTATCCGATGTACGACTACGCGCACGGCCAGTCTGACTCGCTCGAAAAAGTGACCCACTCGATGTGCTCGCTCGAGTTCGCCGATCACCAGCCCATTTACCGTTGGTTCATCGAGCAGTTGGGAATCTTTCCCTCGCAGCAGATTGAGTTCGACCGCCTCAGCCTGACGTACACGCTGATGAGCAAGCGCAAGCTGAGGCAACTGGTCGAGCAGGGAACGGTGCGTGGCTGGGATGATCCGCGTATGCCGACGCTCTCCGGCCTGCGCCGCCGCGGCTATACGCCTGAGGCGATTCGCAACTTCGTGAATGCGGCTGGCGTGTCGCGCACCAACGGAATCGTCGAACTGGCGATGTTGGAGCATTTCGTGCGCGAGGATTTGAACAAGCGCTCGATCCGCGTGATGGCTGTCCTGCGCCCGCTGAAGGTCGTGATCGATAACTATCCCGAGAACCAGGTTGAAGAGATGGACGCGGTGAACAACCCTGAAGACGCAACCGCCGGAAGTCGCAAGGTCCCGTTCTCGCGCGTGCTCTACATCGAGCAGGACGACGTCCGGGAGGTTCCGCCGCCCAAGTACTTCCGCCTGACACCCGGCCGCGAGGTTCGCCTGCGCTACGGCTACCTCGTGACGTGCACCAGCGTCGTGAAGAACGACAAGGGCGAAGTCGTCGAAGTTCACTGCAGTTACGATCCCGCGACCCGCGGCGGCAACACGCCCGACGGACGGAAGGTGAAGGCGACAATCCACTGGGTTTCAGCCCAGCATGCGGTCGATGCCGAGGTGCGCGTCTATGAGAACTTGTTCACGAAGGAAAATCTCGGAGACGTGGAAGAAGGTAAAGACGTGCTCGACTACCTGAATCCGAACTCTCTGGAAACCATCCCGCAAGCCAAGGTCGAGCCGTCGCTGGCAAACGCTGCGGCTGGCACGCGCTATCAGTTCGAGCGTCTGGGATATTTCTGCGTCGATCCCGACTCGAAACCTGGCAAGCCAGTATTCAACCGTACGGTCGCGCTGAAAGACGCATGGGCCAGGTTCGAAAAGAAGAACGAAAAGAAGCACGAAACGAAGCAGGGCGGGAAGCAGTAGGCTCACATTGCGGCCAATAGCACGTCTGGAAAGATCAACCTTGGAAAGACAATGACGCATACGGCCGTCGCCACGCTCCTCCTCTTCGGGATCTCACCCCTCGTCTTCTGGCCATACTTTGCGGGCGCTGCACTGTTTCTGCTCGGCCTGTTCGCGATGCGCCGGGAACTGGCAGAGGCGCCAATGCTGGACAAGGTTGTGATTTCAGGCAGCCTGTGCGTTGCCGCGGCTCTCGCGGCTTTCAGCGGCGAGCACTTCGGATTGGCCAACTTCATTAAGGAGGGTGTGCCTTCCTGGATTCCCTGGCACCTGTTCTGGGCGTATTTCGTTGGCTGCGCCCTGCTGGCCGCCGCCCTGAGCATCGCCACAAATGTTCAAGTGCGCGTGTCTGCCACCCTGCTGGGGATCATGATCTTTATATTCGTGCTGACGCTCCATGTGCCGAAGGTGCTGGCCAATCCGCACGATCGGATCGCGTGGGCCGTCGCCGTTCGCGATCTGTCTTTCG
Organism: uncultured Acidobacteriaceae bacterium; assembly: GCA_963844525.1. Classification (GTDB taxonomy): domain Bacteria; phylum Acidobacteriota; class Terriglobia; order Terriglobales; family Acidobacteriaceae; genus Sulfotelmatobacter. The sequence goes on from CAWJOM010000006.1 coordinate 471,126, forward strand.
CAGGCGGTGCGTGGGCACTTGCGGGCACGCACGCAGAAGAAGAGCGAATTCACGGCCCGAACAAGCTGATCACACTAGGCCGTTTTCTGATCGCAATCGCTGCAGTTTTCTTTGGCGTGGAACATTTTCTGCATCCCGAATTCGTCCCTGTCGTTCCGCTCGGCAAGCTGATGCCTACGTGGTATCCAGCCCATCTTCTTGTCGCGTACGTCGCGGGCGCGGTTCTGATCGTCACCGGAGTGAGCCTGTTGCTGGGGATAAGAACAAGAGCGGCCGCAACCGGCCTCGGCATCATGGTTCTCGCCGCTGTGCTGTTCGTCTATCTGCCAATCGCGATTGCCATCCCGCATTCGGCAGGCACCGGTGACAAGATTGAGGGGTTGAATTATTTCTTCGACACGCTGCTTTTCGGTGGAATGGTCTTGGCCTTGGCGAATGCTTACGACTCTTCGTCCCACTGAGCAACCGCAAAACACCTCTTCCTGTCGGGCGGTCCATCATTAACCTATTTCCGGAGTGTCATCCTGAGGCGCGGCCTTTGGCGCCGAAGGATCGATGTACTCGCTGGTGGCACCCGCGATGCACGCGATTGCATTGATCCCTTCGGATGCGCTCAGGGCCGGTTCTTCGCGAAACCAAATCCGTCGCGCCCAGGAAGGCAACTTAAAGATGAAAAAGTGCTCACTTCGCTTTCGCCGCCTCCTCGACTCCCGCGAGCATCTTGTCCAACTCTGCACGCGAAAAGTAGCGCCCATTGACGACGACCGCCGCGATCTTTTGCGTGTTGCGAATGTCGTCCAGCGGATTCGCATCGAGCAGCACCAAATCCGCCAGCTTTCCCTTTTCGATTGTCCCCAGCTCATTCTCCCTGCCAAGAAACTTGGCCGGATTCAGCGTCGCGGTCTGCAGAGCTTCCATCGGCGTGAAGCCAGCGGCCACAAATCGCTGCAATTCCTCGTGCAGGCTGAAGCCAGGAAAAATGTAGACGCCGGGAGGCGTATCCGTGCCCGCGAGAAATGGAATCCCCGCCCGGTGCATGGCATTCACGACTTCCAGTTCCTTCTCGACGAAGCGTTTCCGCGTCGCGAGATCGTCCCCATTGAAATCGTGCTCAATCTCCTCGGTGAACCGTTTCCACGTCACATCTTTCCAGTATGCCGGCGCGTACTTCGTGCGCGTGTCCTTCGCGAAGTCGGTCTGATCGATCAGATTCCCGCCACGTTCCCACACCAGCGTCGGACACTGCCACGTGTGATTCTTCGCCAGCAGAGCAAACAGAGCGGCCGCCCTCTTTGGATCGTGCGTCGACAGAAATTGCCCCTGCGTCTTCGTCCCTTTGATGAATTCGTCTTCCAGCGGCGAACTGCCCTCAAAGATTCCGATCAGGTGCTCGAAGCTTTTCTGCCCCGCATTCGACGCCTCCGACGCACGCACCGAATCTGGCACGTGGCCGACGAACACAATGCCTTGCTTGTGCGCTTCATCGGCGACGGCGAAGACCGCATCGCGCGGAATCAGAGATTGCAGCTTGATGAAGTCTGCCCCGCGCCGTTTCAGGTCGTCGACGACACGGCGTCCGTCTTCCGGAGTCTTAATCGCGATCGAACTGGGAAAGCGCGGCTGCGGTCCATCGAGCATCGGGCCGGAGAGCACCATGCGTGGCCCGATCAGCGTCCCGGCAGCGATTTCCTTGCGCCACTGCTGCAGCACTTCCAACTCCCCGCCCATGTCGCGCACGCCCGTAATGCCATTCGCGATGAACAGCGGCACCGTCACTTCCTTCCCACGCGGGAACCAGTCGCCAAAGACCATATGGACATGCATATCCCACAGCCCGGGAATCAGAAATTTTCCGCTGCCATCCACTTGCACGCCGGGCAGCTTTCCATCCTTGCCAGTTGCGGAGCTTATGATCTCCTCGATCTTCCCATTCCGAACAATGACCGTGCGATGCGCAAGAGCAGGCCCGCCAGCCGTATCGATTATGGTCACATCGTGAATGATCAGATCCGAAGTGGATGGGGATTGCGCACTTCCGGTTACGCACAGGCCCGCGAACGCAAGAGCCAGCAGAAGAAGGCGCTTCACAGGAAAGGAATCTTAGGGCGGCGGACAGAGTTAGTCAAAGCATTGCAGGAAGAAAGCCGAAAACTAAGAAATGTAAGAACAGCGAAATCCGCCGGTTCTTCACCGAAGGGAGTTATCCCGCCACAAACAGAGATCGTCACATTCTTCTTATCGTAAGATTAAAGGCCCTGCATTGCTGACCGGAACGTGTGCCCCGGATCGAGCATGCGCTGGTACCGTCATCCCCATGCACTTAAACATTCTGCTCGGATTTTTCGCAATCTCTCGCACAGTCGTTTCAATGTGCAGTGCCGGCATCCTGCTCATCCTCGTTGCACTGTGGGCGGCGAAGACCGATATCGCGCAGGCTCGCGGCCTCGACAAGATAGTGGCCTTGAGCAATCTCTGCTTCGCCGCCCCCCTGGCCGTCTTCGGCGCACTGCATCTCTCGGCCGTGGAATTCGTCCTGCCCATGGTGCCCTTCTATATGCCGTGGCACCTATTTTGGGCGTATTTCTTCGGCGTTGCCCTGCTGGCCGCGTCGTTGAGCATTGCCACAAAAATTCAGGTGCGCTGGTCCGGCTTGCTGTTCGGGATCGCGATGTTTCTTTTTGTCGCGATGATGGACGTCCCGGGAGCTCTCGCCAACCGCGGAAACAGGTTCGGATGGACGCTTCTCCTCCGCGAATTGGCGTTTGGCGGAGGGGGCTGGATTCTCGCGGGAAGCGCCATGCGCGAGCGGGGCCAGCGGCAAGGAGTAAGCGCGCTCCTTACCGTGGGTCGCGTACTGGTGGGGATCGCCGCCATGTTTTATGGCGTGGAGACTATTCTGCACCCACTGGCAATGCCCGGAGTCCCGCTCGAGAAATTGATGCCCGTGTGGATCCCCGGGCGCATCCTCATCGGCTATTTGACTGGAGCGATTCTCTTCGTGGGTGGAGTCGGCATTTTGCTGACCAAGAAGACGCGGATGGCCGCAACGTATCTCGGCGCCTGGATTGTGCTGCTCGTTGTGTTCGTCTATGCGCCGGTTTTGATCGCGGCGCTGGCCGACCCGAACACCGGCGTCAAAGTTGAAGGGATCAACTACTTTTTCGACACGCTGCTCTTTGCTGGAGCGATTCTCGCCCTTGCCAGCGCGACGCCGCGCACCGACTAGAGTGCGAGGTCGTCAAACTGTCACTGGAAGTTAGTTGTGAACGTGCGGACTCTGTGCGGGATTGGCGTGGTGCGTAGGCGGCTCTTTCACCACTTTCACCTCAAAGCTGACCGGCAATGCTTTCGGCGGGAAGCATTGCGCGTTATCGCAAGCCTGGTAGCGCAGGACGCCATGCATCACGTATTTTCCCGGCACCACAGCGTGTAAGGGATGTACTGCCACGGTCACCGTGAACTCTCCGCTGTACACGCTCAGCTTTTCATCGGGAGAGAATGGAAAACTCAAATCCTTGCCCTCGGGATAGTCAATTTTCCCCAGGATGATGTCGGTGGGCAGGTCCATCTTCAGAGCGGTTGGAATCAGAAATTCCGATTTCGGCAGATTGGAATTGATGTGGAATCCCGAGGCCACACGGAAATTTAAGTCCACCATGGTCTGCGCCGCGCGAGGAGCCGTAACCAGCGCCACCGGAGCAAACGAAACCGAAGGCGCCTTTCCCGCTTGCGCTAAAGCCGTGCCGGCGAGCAGGACGATCAGGCAGGTCAGCCTCGAGTTGGGCATGCCGCAGGTTCATTCGAGCCACCCAATAGTAGAACGATCGGCCGAGCGATGCGACATTACTTCTGAGCAAGTCCGTTCTCGCGCATCGTTTGGGCCATTGCCTAGTTCTTGGCGGCCTCCGTATCTAATGCCTTTTTGATCGAGTCCTCAATTTCACCCTTGCCCTTCAGCCCGATAATCTTGTCGACGATCTTGCCGTCGCGGCCAATGAAAAAGCTCTCGGGCAGGGCAGGAACGCCTCCGTAGGCGTCTCCCACGGCTTCCTTCCCCAAGAGGACGGGATAGTTGACTCCCATGTCTTTGGCGAATTTAGCGATGTCATCCTTACCGGAGTCATCCATCGCGACTCCGATGACCTGCAGCCCCTGTGCTCCATATTGGTTTTGCAATTCCACGAGCCACGGAGTTTCTATCTTGCACGGTCCGCACCACGTGGCCCAGAAATTTAGCAGAACGGCTTTTCCGCGCAGGTCCGACAGGCGAACGCTCTTGCCATCCAGCGATTCCAGCGTGAAGTCAGGCGCAGCCGAGGCCTTGGTTACGAGCGGCGGCGGCCCTGACCGGCGTGCTGCGTGAAAGCCAACGTAAAGCATGGCTGCGGCAATCAGAGCCACTGCGACCAGAGCTAGCGGATTCCGACTTCCCGCAGCAGGTTGCTGTATTGGTCCACCGAGCGCAAAATCGGACTGTTGAAACGTCGTTCCGCATGCGCTGCATGTGACGATGCCAGGAGCGCTCTCCGGCACCGCACTTCCACCGGCAGTAGCGTCCGCCTTCAGCGCGGCACCACATTTTGGGCAAAACTGAAATTCTTCAATCCTCAAAATCAGATCCTCCAACTACAAAGCAAAACGATTCAGAAACGACAGCCAGCTCGAAATCAAGGTAAAGCGTCCAATCACCAGCAGTACACCCAAAGCGATCATCAGACCACCGCTGGCGACTTCCAGCACATGCATCTTCGACCGGAAGCGGCTGTAAAACTTCAGGAAGCGCTCCATCAGCAATGATGTCATCAAGAATGGCACGGCCAGTCCCAGCGAATAAACGGCCAGCAGCGCGATTCCCTTAACTAGCGTGTCCTGTTCGCTGGCTAGTGTCAGCAACACGGTCAGGATTGGGCCCAGGCAAGGCGTCCAGCCAAACGCGAAAGCGAATCCGATCACGAACGCGCCGACCGGAGTGCTGCTGCCTTTCACGCTATGCAGGCGCGCATCGGTATAGAGCGCCTTGATCTTGAAAATCCCCGTCAGGTGCAGTCCAAAAATAATGATGACCACGCCCGCCACGATCGACAACGTGTGCTTGTATTGCGCCGCGATCTGTCCGATTTCGGTGGAGATGGCCCCCAACGTCACAAATACGACGCTGAAGCCGAGGATGAACCCGATCGAGTTCACCATGACCCGCCGCATCAGCTGGCCCTGCGCTGCCTTCAGTTCGTCGACGCCCGCTCCTGAAATCAGCGACACATAGCCCGGCACCAGCGGGAGCACGCACGGCGAAAGAAAAGACACCAAGCCCGCGATAAACGCTGCGATCGGAAGCGGAAGGCCTGACAGGAAGCTGGACATTCGATTTTATTGTACCTGCTGGATCCGATATCAATCGAGGAGCACCGCTAGATCAGACGATCAAAACGGGATTTAGTTGCAAAGATCGCGGCCGACGACATCGAGCGAAGTCAGCGTTTCTTTCCCGGTTGGATGGGAGGCTTCACAGACTGCATGGCCGGTGTAGGCTCTGGCGGCTGTTCCGACGATTCCCCCAGTTTTCGAAAAACTCCACTCGGCAGGATCGCCGATAGCACCGCCCGATTACTCTCCTGGCGTACTTGCAAACTGTCGAAGACAGCTTTCACATCCGCGTCCGTGCCTGCTGTTCCGACCGAGACTTCCGCACTGCGAAACATCGTCAAGAAATGTGTTGACCTTATCGGTAAGGTTGCGAGCATCGTCCTCGCTACCGGTCCATGCTTCGGCTCGCAGGTGCAGAACGCCAGCCCGCAACGGAAGATGCAATGGGTTGTAGCTGGCAGAGATCACCAAGTCCGCAGATTTGGGAAAAATCGCGGACCACGACTCGAACCCCGGTGATGCTGGCTCGACGCGCGCCACCATCCACACTGGGCTCGCCAATTGCACTCGTTTGTAATATCGCCGCAGCAACGCTGGGCCTCCAAACGGCGAGGCCAGCCGCCGAGAGCGATCGACGATGCCGCGGATCACCGCAGGGTCGTCATGATTCGAGGCTGCGACGGTATCTACGCTCAGAATCGCGATGCGGAACGACCGCCCGCTCAACGGTATCGTAAAGATGTCGACTGAGTTGTAGTTCTCGACCGATTGCGCCGTCTTCTTCAGATAAGCGAGACATCGGCTGCCATCGAACCTTCCCGTAAAGACTTCTGAAAAGCGAGGTTCAGGCGCAGCGCCCCCGGTTCCACCGCCGGGCCAATTTTGGGGATAGTGAACCGCGAAGGCCGCCGCATCCAAGTCGCGCTCGAAGTCGAACCCCGTCTCCTGGATGAAACGTTCATAGTCGGGATCATGCGAGACGGAGGACGCCGGGAACAGAGGCCTTCCGCCATTCGCCTTGCGGGCCCAGCTAAAATCGGCGTACAGGAAGGCGTCGGCGCCGGGCAAGAGCCGGGCGGGCTCCGGCGGAGCGTCCTTGCGCAGTTCGACAGTAAGCGTCACCGCCGCGGCAACCACGACGACAGCTAGAGCGATGGGGAGAGTTCGCCTTATTCGCATGAAATGCGGGTCAGGGATCAAATGATAGCACCCCCTGATAGCATCATCCCCCGTTGACAGCATCCCTCCTGTCATCCTGAACCGTGGCAAAGCAACGGTGAGGGACCATACGACGGTGTCAGCCACGTTGCAGTAGAAGGGAACGCCGAACCTGTCGAAGCCTTCAGAATCCACGTCAGCTAAATCAGCCCTGCCTTCTGACGTAAGGTCCCTCGTGCCGGCTTCGCCGCCACTCAGGATGGCATCGTTTCTGAGGTTGATACCCTGTTCGCATCGATATCCCAGCACCACAAGCCACCAGTCCCGCGCCAATCTGCGTTCTCGAACGAGAGCGCACTGATATCATTTCCCCGTTCCAGCCGTCCAACCATCCATGTTCCGGAACAGCGCGATCTGGGGAGACATTCGCTACGCCGTCCGCGTTATGGGCCGGACGCCACTGTTTACCGCCACGGTGGTGCTTACCGTAGCCATCGCCATTGCCGCCAACGCGACCATCTTCACAGTCGTCAACGCGGTGATGATCCGTTCCCTGCCCTTCGCCCAACCCAACGGGATCATGCAGGTGGCGGAAAAGAACGACAAACTCAACCTGCCCACGTTCGCAGCCTCTGTGCTGAACTTCCTCTCCTGGCGCGAACAAACGCAATCGTTCGAACAACTCGCCGGAGTGGGCTACGCCACTTTCACCCTCAGCGGTAATGGCGAACCCGAGCAACTCACCGGAAACCGCATCAGCCCGGCGTTGACCCAGGTTCTCGGCACCAGAATGCTCGTCGGCCGCGAGCTTCGGGCGGACGAAGAAAAGCCCGGCGGCGCGGCCGTCGCCATCATCGGCGAGGGCTTATGGAAGCGCAGGTTTGCCAGCGATCCGGCTCTTGTCGGTCGAACAATTTCTCTGGACGGACTACCGACGACAATCGTCGGCATCGCGCCGGCAAGCTTGAAACTGATTGGCGGCGGCGACATCTACACGCCGTTGACCATCGATCCCAGCAAGGAACTCCGCCTCAACCACGTGATCACCGTCTTCGGCCGTCTCAGGCCAGGGGTGACGCCGCAGCAGGCCCAGGCCGAGATGGATACGATCTCTGTTCGCGTCGGCAAGCAGTATCCCGAAGTTCGGTACTGGGGCATTCATCTTCTTAGCCTGTTCGACACCTTTGTCGGAGCAGATCTGAAAACGGGACTGCTCGTTCTGCTGGTCGCGGTTGTCTTCGTGCTGTTGATCGCCTGCGCCAACATCGCGAACCTGCTGTTGGCGCGTGCCGCGACCCGTCAGAAGGAAATGGCTGTCCGCACTGCGCTGGGTGCCACGCGCGGCCGCCTGATTCGACAACTTCTGGTCGAGAGCGTCGCGCTTGCGAGTCTCGGCGGTGGGGCTGGCCTGCTTGGGGCGGTTGTTTCCGTGCATGTGCTCACCCGCTCTCTGCCCGATGGCACGCTGCCCTTTCCGGATGTCTCGGTCGACTCCAACGTGCTGTGGTTCGGCTTCGCTTTGACGATCGCGACTGGCCTGCTGTTTGGCCTGGCTCCAGCGTGGCGCATCGCCTCCGTCAAGACCAACGACATGCTCAAGGATGCCGGACGGGGCTCTACCGGCGGCATTCGCACCTGGCTTCGCGACAGTCTCGCTGCCGGTGAAGTGGCGCTGGCCGCGGTTTTGCTGATTGGAGCGGGCCTCTTAATACAAAGTCTTGCCAACCTGCAGCGCGTCCGCTTGGGATTCAATTCCGGCGGCCTGATGACCTTTCAGCTGGCTCCGCCCGTGCCTCAATATCCGCTGGCTGACAAAGGGCCCGAGCTCTATCACGCGCTGATCGAAAATCTGCAGTCGATTCCCGGCGTCCGCAGTGCGGCGGTCTGCAGTGGAATCCCCTTCGGCGCCGGAAATTACGCGCGACATCCCATGATCACGACCGAGGCGTCCGTGTTGCCCCCAGGGACTGCTGTTCCGATCGACTGGCGCAGTGTGAGTCCGGGCTACTTCGACACGATGCGTATTCCGCTCCTGCGCGGCCGTACCTTTACTGATGCCGACGTGCGCACCGCTCCTCTGGTCATGATCGTCAGCCAATCGACAGCGCAGAAATTTTTTGGCGAGGCCGATCCCATCGGCAAAGCGTTGCGCCCCAGCGCCAAGCCGGAGCTGGCGTACACGATTGTCGGAGTCGTCGGTGATGTGCGCGATCAGGCCCTGAACCAGGAGACTCCGTCGCTTTATTACTCCATCCCGCAACGCGGTTCCTGGCCGCTCATGGACGTAGTCGTTCGAGGCGACGCTGGCACCGACGGTTCGGCGCAGGCGCTGCTGCCTTCGATTCGCCAACGAATTCACGACATCGACGCGGGGCTTGCCCTTGCGAATGTCAATACGATGGACCAGTGGCTCTCGAACAGCGCCGCCCAGCCGCGGCTCAACACGGTCTTGCTCGCATCCTTCGCCACCGTGGCGCTGTTGATTGCAGCCATTGGTATCTATGGAGTGCTCGCCTACTCCGTAAATCAACGCACCCGCGAAATCGGCCTGCGCATGGCTCTGGGTGCGACGCCTCGCAGCGTGCTGCAGCTCATTGTTGGTCAAGGGATGAAGGTGGTGCTAATCGGAGTCGGCATCGGTCTGCTCGGCGGGCTCGCCTTAGGCCGCGCGGTGTCGAGTCTCGTCTTCGGCGTGCCGGTGCGCGACCCGGCGACATTCAGTCTGGTCGCAGTCGTTCTATCCGTTGTAGCGCTGGCGGCCTGCATTATTCCAGCGCGCCGGGCGGCGCGCGTGGATCCCATGGTTGCCCTGCGGGAAGAGTAAGGAGATCCCGCAGTCGATGGCGATGGTCGGTTGCGCCTTAACTTACCCTTGTGATACCTTAAATAATTGTCCCGGACATCTGGCAGGGATCTGAGGGATGAGTTTGCGCGACGGCGTGTCTTTTCCCCCGAATTTGCTGGCGTAGCTCAGTTGGTAGAGCATCTGATTTGTAATCAGAGGGTCGGGGGTTCAAATCCCTTCGCCAGCTCCAGTAAAGAACGAAGAGACGTATTTCCAGTGTTCGGCGGACTCGGTTAGCGGCGCAACAGGTTTTTCCAACGCACTCCATTCGGTACTTTTCCGGTGTGCAGTGATCAGGCGGTCGGTGATCCTTCGCGGTCTTCTTGCGCGAGCCTTGGTTTCCCTGTGTTGCGAAAGTTCAGTGCGAAGTGTGCTGCGTTTGGTCTGCGGGTTTCGCGTGCGCTTTCAGCCCGCCCGAGAGTTTATGCACAGGTGGGTGAGTGGTTAAAGCCAACAGACTGTAAATCTGTCCCTCCTAGCGAGGTACGAAGGTTCGAATCCTTCCCTGTGCACCAGGTTGAGCCGTGTAGCGGGCGTGAGCAAAGCGGGAGCACGCTGGCGAAATCCCGAGCGCGTTTTGCGAGGGAGTTCTGATTTTGTGAATCGCTGATTTCGTGAATCGATGGTTTCGTGAATCGATTGTCCATTGCGCTGGTCTGCTACGTAGTGCTGGGAGCGCTGGCGTGGACCACGCTGAGTGACCCGAAGATTCGGGCAGGAACGTTGGCGATCCTGGCCCTGTTCGCCGTGAAGTCGATTCTCCGTCGCGAGCAAGTTTTGCACCCGGACGGCGAGCGCGATTCGGAGTGAGTGCGGGTTTGGCTGAAAGCTGAGACCTGACAGCTGAGTTTTTCGGGCCGATGTAGCTCAGTTGGTAGAGCACTCCCTTGGTAAGGGAGAGGTCACCAGTTCAATCCTGGTCATCGGCTCCATCGAGTTGTGAGTCGCGAGTCCTGAGTTACAGAGAGCGCTATGACAGGTTCTTGGCTCATCGTGAAGTGGGCGGGTATCGGGATACTCGTGTTGTACTTGGTGCTTATATTGATGGCCATTTGGCGATTTCGAGCCAAATTGTCACGGTTGCGAAGCGAAGTATATTGGCCCATGATTCTCGGCAATTTTATTTCGCTCAGCGCTCCTACAATTCTTGAGAATGTTGCTGTTACGCGAATGTGTTTTGTTGTCGGCCATGCAATTTTTGTGGTTGGCATTGTGATTTTGCTTAGAGGTTTCGTGACGGATGAAGGTTTACTGAGGGCTGACGGCTGATAGCTGACAGCTGATTTATAGGGCGGGAGTAACTCAGTGGTAGAGTCACAGCCTTCCAAGCTGTTGGTCGCGGGTTCGATTCCCGTCTCCCGCTCCAGAGTTGAGGCGTTTTGCGGGAGTGAAGCCGACCCCAAGGGGAGGCTGGGCGCCCGCAGCCGAAATCCTGAGCGATTTTGCGAGGGAACTAACGTGAGTGTTCAAGGATGACAGTGATTTTCCAGAAGGCTGCCATCAAGATTGAGAAGGCCGAAGAGTTCGCCAGGCTGCAGAAAGCAGTAGAGCAGGCGTTCTTGCCCGAGAAGGCCGAAGGATTCCTGAAGCAACTGGATCGCAAGGGAATTCGCGTTCGGGATTTAGACGCTGTATTGGCGCAACGTCTTCTGGAAGGCGTGGTCGGCGAAGCCGGGCTCAACGCGCAGCAGTTGTATCAGTCGCTGCCGGTGTCAGACCAGGCGCAGATGCGCGAGTTTTACCTGTCGAAGCTCGAAGGCGTCGACATCGCGCTGCGGCACAAGTTTAAGAAGTTGTATCAGTACTACTGAAGTTCGAGCAGAAGAGGTTGCATAGATCCTTCGCGGCAAAGAGCGCCGCTCAGGATGACAAGGGTTTTAACTGAGAGCTGACGGCTGAGAGCTGACAGCTAAAAGCTAGGAGCGAAGAGCTGAGTTATGGCGAAAGAAAAATTTGATCGCACCAAGCCGCACTGCAACGTAGGGACGATTGGTCACATTGACCATGGCAAGACGACGTTGACGGCGGCGATCACCAAGGTTCTGTCGAAGCACAATCCGAAGAACACGTTCCGCTCGTTCGACTCGATTGATAACGCGCCGGAAGAGAAGGCACGCGGAATCACGATTGCCACGGCGCACGTGGAGTACGAGACGGCGAACCGGCACTACGCGCACGTCGATTGCCCGGGCCACGCCGATTACATCAAGAACATGATCACGGGCGCGGCGCAGATGGATGGCGGGATTCTGGTGGTGGCGGCGACGGATGGTCCGATGCCGCAGACGCGCGAGCACGTGCTGCTGGCTCGGCAGGTCGGTGTGCCGTATCTGGTGGTCGCGTTGAATAAGGTTGATGCGGTCGATGATCCGGAGTTGCTGGAACTGGTTGAACTCGAAGTGCGCGAACTGCTGAAGTCGTACAAGTTCCCGGGCGACGATGTGCCGGTGGTGCGGGTTTCGGCACTGAACGCGCTGAACGGGGAAGCCAAGGCGGAAGCGCAGATCGACGAGTTGATGGCGGCGGTAGACAAGTATATTCCGCAGCCGGCGCGCGAACTGGATAAGCCGTTCCTGATGCCGATTGAAGATATCTTCTCAATCTCGGGCCGCGGCACGGTAGTCACGGGCCGTATCGAGCGTGGCAAGGTGAAGGTTGGCGAGGAAGTAGAAATCGTCGGCTTCCGCGAGACGCGCAAGACGGTCGTGACGGGCGTCGAAATGTTCAAGAAGCAATTGGACGAAGGCATGGCGGGCGACAACGCCGGTCTGCTGCTGCGCGGCATTGCGAAGGAAGATGTCGAGCGCGGCATGGTGCTGGCCAAGACGGGATCGATCACGCCGCACACCAAGTTCAAGGCCGAGGTCTACATTCTGACGAAGGAAGAAGGCGGACGACATACGCCATTCTTCAAGGGCTATCGTCCGCAGTTTTATCTGCGCACAACGGACGTGACGGGCGTGGCGGAGTTGCCGGCGGGAACCGAAATGGTGATGCCGGGAGACAACGTGAGCCTGGTGATTGAGTTGATCACGCCGGTAGCCATGGAAAAGGGATTGCGCTTCGCGATTCGTGAAGGCGGCCACACGGTGGGTGCGGGCACGATTGCGGAGATTGTGCAGTAAGGCAGCTTCTAGCTACTAGCCTCTAGCTACTGGCTAAAGCGGCAAGGTGAGCGCCGATGGAATGGCGAGAGCTCGGATGGTTGCTCCTTCCGCCATTGGTTTTGTTGCTGAATATGCCGTGGGGAACGTTCATTCGGTGGGCGAAAGAAGAAGCGAAGGCGCCCGAAAGACGTGATTTGATTGGCTAGAAGCTAGCAGCTAGGAGCTAGCAGCTAAGTTAGGAGCTGTTGAAATGCCCCGAGAAATAGTGACATTACAATGCGGTGACTGCAAAGAGCGGAACTATTCGACGACCAAGAACCGCAAGACGACAACGGAGCGGTTGGAATTCAAGAAATTCTGCAACCGTTGCCGCAAGCACACGCCGCACAAAGAAGTGAAATAAGTTTCAAGTTTCGCGTTTCGAGCGCTACGAAAACTCGAAACTGGAAACGCGAAACTTGAAACTGAAACAGGGGCGTAAGCTCAACGGTTAAACTGTCGGTCTCCAAAACCGAACTTGGGGGTTCGAATCCCTCCGCCCCTGCCAGAGTTTACGCACAGGCGCAGCAGAAAGAGCGAGAGAGAAGCAGAAGATGGCGACCATGACGGAACAAAACGCACTTGTGACGACGGTGAAGTCCTGGCCCGAGCGGACCAAGACTTTTTATAACGACGTGCGCACGGAAATGCGCAAAGTGACCGCGCCTTCGTGGAAGGAAGTCCAGGCCACGACCACCGTGGTTGTGATCACGGTATTCCTTTTCGCGCTGTACTTTGCCGTCATCGACTTCGTCATTCAACACGGCGTGACGGCGCTGTTCAGCTTCTTCAAGGTGCACTAAAGAGATCGCAGCAGAGCGCTGCTTATAAAATAACGGCTGGCCGAGAAGAACCAACCATATGCAGGACGAAGAAAAAAACGAAGCAGCAAGCGCAGCTGGCGAGCCGCAGGCCGCCGCAGCAGACGGAACCACCGCCACGGCCGAGGCTCCCAAGAACCCGAACATGAAGTGGTACATCATCCACTCGTACTCGGGCTTCGAGCGCAAGGTGAAAGAGTCTCTGGAGTCGCGGGTTGCGGCCTTCGGACTGCAGGAAAAGATCGGCAAGGTGCTGATCCCCACCGAGTCTGTCACCGAAGTGCGCGGCGGCAAGAAGTACACCTCCGAGCGCATGTTCTATCCCGGCTACGTGCTGGTTGAAATGGACATGGACGATCACGTCTGGCATGTGGTGAAGTCCACACCGCGCGTCACCGGATTTGTCGGCACGGGCCAGCAGCCCACGCCGCTGTCCGAAGAAGAAGTGCAGCACATTGTTTACAAAGTCGCCGACAGCCGCGAGAAGCCCAAGCTCAAGGTCAAATTCGAGAAGCAGGAATCGGTCCGCATCACCGAAGGACCGTTCGCCAGCTTTACCGGCATCGTCGACGAAGTGAACGAAGACCGCGAGACGTTGAAAGTAATGGTCACAATTTTCGGCCGCTCGACCCCGGTGGAACTCGAGTTCAACCAGGTAGAGAAGGTCGCGTAAAGCAGTTTCTAGTTTCAGGTTTCAAGTTTCGAGAAAGGCAAGCTTCAAGGTTGCCGGGCCGAAAATCCTAGACCCGGAATTGGAGCGGAAGAGAGATCATGGCAAAGAAAGTTACAGGTTTTGTAAAGTTGCAGATCGCCGCCGGCAAGGCGACTCCGGCGCCCCCTGTGGGTCCGGCGCTCGGCCAGGCGCAGATCAATATCATGGAGTTCTGCAAGCAGTTCAATGCCAGAACCAACCAGAAAGAGATGGAGGGGCTGATCATCCCGGTCGTGGTATCGGTCTACAGCGACCGCTCGTTCACCTTCATCACCAAGACGCCTCCGGCCTCGATTCTGTTGAAGCGCGCCGCAGGCATCGCCAAGGGATCGGGCGTGCCGAACAAAGACAAAGTCGGCAAAGTCACCGCGAAGCAGGTCGAAGACATCGCGAAACAAAAGATGCCCGACCTGAACGCCGCCTCAGTCGAGACCGCGATCAAGAGCATCCGCGGCACCGCCAGATCGATGGGCATTGAAGTAGTCGGCTAGGCATTTGCTAGCCGCTAGAAGCTAGTGGCTAATCGTCAACAACACCACGGCGGATCGAAACATTGGCCCGCGGTGGGAGACAAGGAAGAGCAATGAAAAAAGAAGGAAAGAACATCGCCAAGGCGCACTCCGCAGTCGAGAAGCGCCCCTACATTCTGCAGGACGCAGTTTCCCTCCTGCAGAAAGTGAAGTACGCCAAGTTCGACGAGACCGTCGAGGTCACTCTGCGCCTGGGAGTCGATCCCAAGCACGCCGACCAGATGGTCCGCGGCACCGTTGTGCTGCCGCACGGGCTCGGCAAATCGAAGAAGGTCCTGGTCATCGCAACCGGCGACAAGATTAAAGAGGCAGAAGCGGCGGGAGCCGACTTCGCCGGTGGCGAAGAGATGGTCGAGAAGATCACCAAAGAAAACTGGACCGACTTCGACGCCCTGATCGCCACGCCTGATGTGATGAAATCCGTTGGACGCCTGGGCAAGATCCTCGGCCCCAAGGGCCTGATGCCGAACCCGAAAACCGGAACGGTCACCTTCGACGTGGGTAAAGCCGTACAGGAAGTGAAGGCCGGCAAGGTCGAATTCCGCACCGACAAAACGGCGCTCGTCCACTGCCCGGTCGGTAAGATTTCATTTTCGGCCGACAAGCTGATTGATAATGCGACGGTGTTGATCACCAGCGTGATCAAAGCCAAGCCGTCGGTCGCCAAGGGCAAGTACATCAAGGGCTGCACCTTGAGTTCGACGATGGGGCCCGGCATCCTGTTGGATGTGACCCCCATCGAGACCGCAGCCAAGGCTTAATCCGGCGCTGACGCGCCTGGGCGGACGAATGCGTCCGTCCCTACATAAGATCGGAAGGATTGCACAATGCCAGTTACCAAAGCGAAAAAGACAGAGCAGGTTGAAAAACTAAGCAAAGAGCTGAAGAACGTTTCGAACTTGGTCGTTGCCACCTACACCAAGATGACCGTTCCTCAGGATTACGAGCTCCGCAAGGTGCTGCGCGCGTCGGGCGCGAAGTATCAGGTCGTCAAGAACACCCTGGCCGAGAAAGCGGCCAAGGGCACCAAGGTTGAGGGCGCTCTGAAGGATCTGGCTGGCGTGACCTCGATTGCCTACACGACCGGCGATCCCGTGGCGATGGCCAAGGCCCTGACCAAGTACGCCAAAGACACGCCCGAATTCACGTTCAAGATCGGCGTCGTCGAAGGCAAGGTCATCAACCTTAAAGAGATCGAAGCTCTGGCCAGCATGCCTTCGAAGGAAGAGCTGTATTCGAAGCTTCTGTTCCTGATCAATGCCCCGGCGCAGCGTTTAGTCACCGTAATGAATGCGGTAGGCCGCAACCTGGCCGTTGTTGTCGACCAGGGTGTCCAGCAGAAGAAGTTCAAGGAAGCATAGCTCGCGTAGGGACGGCCGCCTTCGGCCGTCCAGCAAGCGCAGCAAGCGTGATGTTAGCCGTCTGCGTTGCGAGGCTAGATCGCGGGCAATCAAGATTGCGACACAACAAGTTCTGGATGGCGCGAGCCATCCGAAGAGATTTGGTTACCGGCAAGTCGGGGGTTGCGCGGTTCGTTCCGAGCGTTGTCTGGCGCGAGGAAATCGGACCTGGACGCACTGGAACCCTGGCCCACGGCTAACGAAATCAACAAAACTGAAACAAGTGGAGAACTAATATGGCGGATCTGGCACAGTTGGAAGAATCAATCGTTGGGTTGTCGCTGCTCGACGCGGCGCAGCTCGTGAAGAAGCTCGAAGAGCGTCTCGGCGTATCGGCGGCTGCAGCGGCCCCGGTTATGGTCGCGGGCGGCGGCGGTGCGGCCGCAGCGGCTCCGGCAGAAGAGAAGACCGAGTTCACGGTCGTCCTCAAGGAAGTGGGCGCCAATAAGATCAACGTGATCAAGGCCGTCCGCGAAGTCACCAGCCTGGGCTTGAAAGAAGCCAAGGAACTGGTCGACGGAGCCCCGAAGAGCATAAAAGAGGGCGTTTCCAAGGACGAAGCCGAAACCATCAAGAAGAAGTTCACCGAGGCGGGCGCTGTTGTCGAGGTGAAATAAGCTCGGTTGTGTGGGGACGGCCGCCTTCGGCCGTCCGGTTTCAGTCGCTTCGCGACTGGACAGCCGATGGCGGCTGTCCCAACATTGCATCTAAATCGGTGCAAAATCGATTATGTTGCACGTTCCTACTTGTGAACCTTGGGCGGCGATGTTAGCATCTAAATACACGTCGCCTCCCAGGGCTTCACTTGAGCGCGGGTTTACCTCGCGCGGGTAGTTTTGGGCAGGCTGCTCCGCGGGCAGGCGGAGCGGAAAATAGGCCGACGAACTGGCGCGAAAGAATTCAAATCAAGAAGGGCGAAACGCCTTGGTTGGCGTCTGCGGGAACGACTGTCCCTGCGGGCGCCCCGCTGTCTTTTAGGTTCCAGGCTTTTGAGAGTCCAGCTGTTCCGGTTCTGCACACGTACGTCCCGCGGCGCGGTTTCCCAGGAAAACGACGCGCCCACATTCCGCGGTTCTGAGCGTGGCCCTCGGCTGCGCGTGAGATTGGGAGTTTCTGACGATGAAAAATGCCTTCCGTAAACGATTCGATTTTTCCAAAATTCCGGCCACCATCCAGATCCCGAACCTGATCGAGGTTCAGAAGCGCTCTTACGACCGCTTCCTGCAGATGGACAAACTGCCCAGCGAGCGCGAAGACGGCGGCTTGCAGGCGGTGTTTCAGTCTGTCTTTCCGATCACCGACTTCCGAAACGTATCACAACTTGAGTTTGTGGATTACGCCATTGGTAACTGGGAGTGCAAGTGCGGCCACCTCAAGGGCCTGCACCACCTCCGGACTACTTGTAAGAATTGCGGATCCACGGTCATTACCGATCCGTTTCATCCCGGCGAAGTTCTGTGCGGCAAGTGCGGCACCTACAACGCGAACACGCCCGACTTCTGCAACAAGTGCGGCGATCCGGTGGGCTTGCAACTGAAGTACGACGTGGCTGAGTGCGAAGAGCGCGGCATGACCTACTCCGCCCCGCTCAAGGTCACGATGCGTCTCACGATCTTCGACAAGGACGCCGAGACCGGCAACCGCTCCATTCGCGACATTAAAGAGCAGGAAGTCTTCTTCGGCGACGTTCCGCTGATGACGCAGAACGGCACGTTCATCATCAATGGTACCGAGCGCGTCATTGTCAGCCAGTTGCACCGTTCGCCCGGCGTGTTCTTCGAGACTGCCAACAACCGCACCTACTTCCTCGGCAAGATCATTCCCTACCGCGGATCGTGGGTTGAGTTCGAATACGACCAGAAGAACGTGCTGTATGTCCGCATCGACCGCAAGCGCAAATTCCTGGGCACGATCTTCCTGCGCGCCCTCGGCCTGCGAACCGGCGAGGACATTCTCAAATCGTTCTATACCGTTGACCGTCTGACCGTCCGCGACAAGAAGCTCTTCTGGACGCTTGACCCGGCCAGCGAAAAGCCGACCAGTCTGCTGGGCATGAAACTCGCCCGCAGCATCAAGAACAAGGCGGGCGACGAAATCGTGCATTCGGGCCGCAAAATCAACGCCCAGGCGCTGAAAGAAATTCAGAAGGCGAAGATCACCGAAATCGAAGTCGACATCACCGACCTCGAAGGCGCGTGGACGGCCGGCGACATCGTCGACACCACGACCGGCGAAGTCATGCTCGAAGCCAACTCCGAGCTGACCGCCGACAAGGTTTCGAAGATTCTCGACTCCGGCGTCGTGGAAATGTCGCTGTTCTTCCCCGAGCGCGACGATGTGGGCACGGTGATCAGCCAGACTCTAAAGCGCGATGCGGTAAAGACTCCGCAGGAAGCTCTGATCGAGATCTACCGCAAGCTGCGTCCCGGCGATCCGCCGACGCTCGATACGGCCACGGCTCTGTTCCATGGCATGTTCTTCGACCCGCGCAAGTACGACTTCTCGCGCGTGGGCCGTTTGAAGTTCAACATTAAACTGTTCGAGAACCAGGAAGCCACCAGTCTCGACAAGCGCACGCTCGATCCCGACGATTTCTACGCAACCATCGCGTACCTGCTGAAACTGCGCAAGAGCATTGGCGCGGTTGATGACATCGATCACCTCGGCAACCGCCGCGTTCGCGCCGTTGGCGAGTTGATGGAGAACCAGTTCCGCATCGGCCTGGTCCGCATGGAACGGGCCATCAAAGAAAAAATGTCCGTCTATCAGGAAATGTCGACGGCGATGCCGCACGACTTGGTCAACGCCAAGCCGGTGATGGCCGCGATCCGCGAATTCTTCGGATCGTCGCAGCTCTCGCAGTTCATGGATCAGACCAATCCGCTCTCCGAGATCACGCATAAGCGGCGTCTCTCGGCCCTTGGGCCGGGTGGTCTGTCGCGCGAACGCGCCGGATTCGAAGTCCGCGACGTTCACCCCACGCACTACGGACGTATCTGCCCGATCGAAACGCCGGAAGGTCCGAACATCGGCCTAATCTCGTCGTTGAGCTGCTACGCCCGCATCAACGATTACGGCTTCATCGAGTCGCCCTACCGCAAGATCAAGGGCGGACGCGTCATCGACTACGTCACCGTCGTCAACGTTGGCGACAGCGACCACAAAGTCGGCGATCACATGGAAAAGCATGAGATCGAGAAGATTAACCACGACCTGAAAGAGAAGAAGAAGAAGCCGGCGACGATTGAGCCGTTCTCCTTCTACCTCTCGGCTTGGGAAGAAGATCGTCACACGATCGCACAGGCCAACGTGGAACTCGACGACAAAGGCAAGATCGTCGCCGAGCTGGTCAACGCCCGTAAGGCTGGCAACTTTGTTCTCGTCAGCCGCGACGAAGTGGACTACGTCGACGTCAGCCCGAAGCAGCTCGTTTCCGTCGCCGCCTCGCTGGTTCCGTTCCTCGAGCACGACGACGCGAACCGCGCGCTGATGGGCGCCAACATGCAACGCCAGTCCGTGCCTTTGCTCCGCGCGCAAGCGCCGATCGTGGGTACTGGAATGGAAGGCGTCACCGCTCGCGACTCAGGCGCAGTCGTTCTCGCCCGCCGCAACGGCATCATCGATTCGGTCGACTCCGAGCGCATCATCGTGCGCGTCGAAGGCGAACACCATCCCACGCAGCTGTCGCGTGAAGTTGGCAGCGACATCTACCAGCTCACGAAGTTCAAGCGCTCCAACCAGAACACTTGCATCAACCAGAAGCCGGTGGTCAAGAAGGGTCAGCGCGTTCTGAAAGGCGAGATCATCGCGGACGGTCCTTGCACCGATCACGGCGAGTTGGCCTTGGGACGGAACGTCCTGGTCGCCTTCATGCCGTGGCGCGGGTACAACTTCGAAGACGCAATTCTCGTCTCCGAGAAGATGGTGAAGGAGGATTACTACACCTCGCTCCACATCGAGGAGTACGAGATCGAAGCCCGCGACACAAAGCTCGGTCCCGAAGAAG
Source organism: uncultured Acidobacteriaceae bacterium (assembly GCA_963844525.1). Classification (GTDB taxonomy): domain Bacteria; phylum Acidobacteriota; class Terriglobia; order Terriglobales; family Acidobacteriaceae; genus Sulfotelmatobacter. The sequence continues at coordinate 491,108 of CAWJOM010000006.1, forward strand.
TTACGCGCGACATTCCAAACGTCAGCGAGTCTATGCTGCGCAATCTGGATGAAGCGGGCGTAATTCGCATCGGCGCCAGCATCAAGCAGGGCGACATTCTCGTCGGCAAAGTCACGCCGAAGGGTGAAACTCAGCTCACGCCGGAAGAAAAACTGCTCCGTGCGATCTTCGGTGAAAAAGCCGGTGACGTGCGCGATGCCTCCCTTTACTGCCCGCCGGGCATTGAAGGCGTCATCGTCGACGTGAAGATCTTCTCGCGCAAGGGCCAGGAAAAGGACGAGCGCGCGAAGGCCATCGAAGGCACGCAGATCGCGAAGTTGGAAAAGAACCTTTCGGACGAAATCCGAATTCTGACCGACGAGCGCCTCAAGCGCCTGGAGAACATCCTGGGCGGCAAGGAAGTGCAGGCCGACTTGCACGACGAGCGCACGAACAAGCGCTTGCTGACCAAGGGCAACCTGCTCACGCGTGACGAAATCGAGCGCATCTCCACCCGCAACCTGAAGCGCATTAAGTATGCGGATAAAGATCCCCGGGTGAACGAGCAGATCGACGAGATCGAAGAAATGACTTCTCGCCAGATCGACGTGCTCAAGAAGATCGTCAACGAGAAGAAAGAAAAACTCACCAAGGGCGACGAACTGCCGCCGGGCGTGATCAAGCTGGTCAAGGTCTACATCGCCATGAAGCGCAAGCTGAGTGTCGGTGACAAGATGGCCGGCCGTCACGGTAACAAGGGCGTGATCGCGCGAATTCTGCCGGAAGAGGATATGCCGTACCTCGAAGACGGAACGCCCGTGGAAATCGTGCTCAACCCGCTTGGCGTGCCTTCCCGTATGAACGTAGGACAGATTCTCGAAACCCACCTCGGATGGGCGGGCTTCGTGCTCGGCGAGAAGATCACGACACTGCTGAAGGAAAATACGCGCATCGAGTCCATCCGCCGCGAGTTGAAGGTGTTGTTCAAGGATTCGCAGCTGGCGGACATCATCTCGGACATGTCCGACGAGGAACTCGAAGCCATGGCCCCACCTTACCAAGGGCGTGTTCATGGGATCGCCGGTATTCGACGGCTCGAAGGAAGGCGAGATCAAGGCGCTGCTCGAACACGCCGGTCTGCCGACCTCCGGCAAAACAACTCTGCATGACGGCATGACGGGCGAAAGTTCGAACAGCCCGTTACCGTCGGCTATATCTACATGCTGAAGCTGTCGCACTTGGTGGACGACAAGATCCACGCTCGCTCCATCGGGCCGTACTCGCTCATCACCCAGCAACCTCTGGGCGGCAAGGCGCAGTTCGGCGGACAGCGCTTCGGAGAAATGGAAGTCTGGGCGCTGGAAGCTTACGGCGCAGCGTTCATCCTGCAGGAGCTGCTGACGGCAAAGTCCGACGACGTATACGGCCGCACCAAGATTTACGAGGCCATCGTCAAGGGCGAAGCCGCTATGGAGCCCGGCGTACCCGAATCGTTCAACGTGTTGATCCGCGAGCTGCAGTCGCTCTGCCTCGATGTGGAATTGATCAAGGCAGGCGAGAAGAAGCCCACGGCCAGCGCGGCAGCAGATTAAGACTCGGTCTTTTGGTCGCTGGTCGTTAGTCGTTAACGGCCAGCGCACCTGGTTCTGAGAATTTTGAAAACAAGACCCGCCGTCTCGCTCTTGGATATGCGGGTTCAGAGATTTCGCTAGCGACTAACGACCAACGACTAGCGACGACCCACAAGAGCCGCAAGCGGCGGCGCAACAGCCGAGGAAAGCGGAGGACCACCTTGTTTCGTTCGAGCCCTTTCGAAATGGCAAATGTGATCGCGGACTTCGACGCCATCCGTATCAGCTTGGCGTCTCCGGAAAAAATCCGGAGCTGGTCGCACGGCGAAGTCACCAAGCCCGAGACCATCAACTACCGCACCTTTAAACCGGAGCGCGACGGCTTGTTCTGCGCGCGCATCTTTGGCCCGGTGACGGACTGGGAATGCTTGTGCGGCAAGTACAAGCGCATGAAGCACCGCGGCGTGATCTGCGACAAGTGCGGCGTGGAAGTTACGCTGTCCAAAGTTCGCCGGGAACGCCTCGGCCACATCGAGCTGGCTTCGCCCTGCTCGCACGTCTGGTTCTTCAAAGGACTGCCCAGCCGCATCGGTCACCTGCTCGACATCTCGCTGCGTGATCTTGAGTCCGTGCTCTATTTCGAAGCCTACGTCGTGGTCGAACCCGGCGACGCTCCAGTCAAAGAGCGCGAAGTCATTAAAGACGAAGCGAAGTTCCGCGAACTCGACCAGCAATACCGTCCGGCCGGTTTCAAGGCCATGATGGGCGCTGAGGCGATCAAGGAACTGCTCAAGCGCGTCGACACCGACGGCCTCTCCGTCGAACTGCGCGAGAAGATGAAGAACGAGAGCTCGCTGCAGAAGCGGCTCAAGTATGCCAAGCGTCTGAAAGTCGTTGAGGCCTTCCGCAAGAGCGGCAACAAGCCGCACTGGATGATCCTCGACGTGATCCCGGTTATTCCGCCAGAGCTTCGCCCCCTGGTTCCACTCGATGGCGGCCGCTTCGCCACGTCCGATTTGAATGACCTCTACCGCCGCGTCATCAACCGCAACAACCGGTTGAAGAAGCTGATGGACCTGCACGCTCCGGAAGTCATCGTGCGCAACGAAAAGCGCATGCTGCAGGAAGCCGTCGATGCCCTGTTCGATAACGGACGCCGTGGCCGCGTGCTCCGTGGCGCGAATAACCGTCCGCTGAAGTCGCTCTCCGACACCCTCAAAGGCAAGCAGGGACGCTTCCGCCAGAACCTGCTCGGCAAGCGCGTGGACTACTCCGGACGTTCTGTCATCGTGGTCGGACCCGAACTCAAGCTGCACCAGTGCGGCCTGCCCAAGAAGATGGCGCTCGAACTGTTCAAGCCGTTCATTTATCACCGCCTCGAACAGACGGGCAACGTCACCACCATCAAGCAAGCAAAAGAGATGGTCGAGCAGCAGGAACCCATCGTTTGGGACATCCTTGAAGAAGTGATCAAGGATCACCCGGTCATGCTGAACCGTGCTCCTACGCTTCACCGCCTCGGCATTCAGGCTTTCGAGCCGGTGCTGGTCGAAGGCAAGGCCATCAAGATTCACCCGCTGGTTTGCACGGCGTTTAATGCCGACTTCGACGGCGACCAGATGGCGGTTCACATTCCGCTGTCTCCGGAAGCCCAGGTCGAAGCCAGCGTGCTGATGCTGGCCTCGCACAACATCCTTTCGCCAGCTTCGGGTCAGCCGATTACCGTGCCCACGCAGGACATGGTTCTCGGGCTTTACTACCTGACCAAAGCGAAGCCGGGTGCGAAGGGTGAAGGCCGCGCCTTCGCCAACATTGAAGAAGTTCTAATGGCGCTGGACGCGGGTGCCGTCGAAACTCTGAGCCCGATCCGCCTCCGCTACTCGGGAGAATTGATCGACCTGACCACCGCGTACGACGATCAGGACATCATTCACACCGAGCCGGTACAAATCGATCGCGCCTTCATCAACACGACCGTGGGCCGCGCGATTCTAAACGACCAACTGCCCGACGGCATGCCGTACATCAACGGCCTGCTCAAGAAAAAGGGCATTGGCGCTCTGGTCAACTACGGCTACCTGCGCTTCGGCCTTGAGACCACCGTCAAGATGCTCGACGAGGTCAAGACGCTTGGCTTCAAGTTCGCGACCAAGTCGGGCTTGTCCATTGGCATCGACGACATGGTCATCCCTGACAGCAAGAAAGTCCTGGTCAAGGACGCCGAGAAGCAGGTCGTCGCCGTTCAACAGCAGTATCTGGACGGAGCCATCACCAACGGCGAGCGCTATAACAAGGTCATCGAAATCTGGTCGGCGATCACCGAAAAAGTGGCCGACGAAATGTTCGGTGAAATGCAGCGCCGGGACAAGGAAGGCGACCTCAATCCGATTTATGTCATGGCCGACTCGGGCGCTCGAGGATCGAAACAGCAGATCCGCCAGCTCTCCGGCATGCGTGGATTGATGGCCAAGCCCTCTGGCGAAATCATCGAGTCACCCATCACGGCGAACTTCCGTGAAGGATTGACGGTGTTGGAGTACTTCGTCTCGACGCACGGCGCCCGTAAGGGATTGGCCGACACGGCGTTGAAGACGGCCGACTCCGGCTACCTGACCCGCCGCCTGGTCGACGTTGCGCAAGACGTCATCATCAGCGAGTACGACTGCGGAACGGTCGACGGCATCTACGTGCAAGGCATCGTGGAAGCCGGCGAGATCATCGAACCGTTGCGCGACCGCATCGTGGGCCGCGTTTCGCTCGAGAAGATCAAAGACTATGACGGCAACGTCATCGTCGACATCAACCAGGAAATCTCGGAAGACCTCGCTGGAGCGATTCAGGCCGCCGGCATTGAGCGCGTAAAAATCCGCTCCGTGCTGACCTGCGAATCGAAACGCGGTGTCTGCGTCATGTGCTACGGCCGCAACCTGGCTTCCGGACGCCTCGTCGAACTGGGCGAAGCTACCGGCGTCATCGCGGCGCAGTCCATCGGCGAACCTGGCACTCAGCTCACCATGCGTACCTTCCACATCGGTGGTACGGCGTCGCGAGTTTCCGAGCAGTCGCGCCTCGATGCCAAGAACAACGGCAACGTGCGCTTCATCGGATTGCAAACGGTCAAGGCGAAGTCTGGAAACCTGGTCGTCATGAACCGCCAGGGTTCGATCGCAGTAGTCGACGACAAGAACCGCGAACGCGAGCGTTATTCGGTCGTGTACGGCGCGAAGCTGCTGGTCAACGACGGCGATCCGGTGAAACTCGGCCAGGTTATGGTCGAGTGGGATCCTTACACCTTCGCCATCCTGACCGAAATCGGCGGCACCGTGCAGTTCAAGGACTTGCAGGAAGGTGTCACGCTCCACGAAGAGGTCGACGAAGTCACCGGCCTCTCGCGTCACGTGGTCGGCGATTCTCCTGACGAGAAGCGCCAGCCCGCCATCGTCATCAAGGGCAAAGCGAGCAAGCGGTACCTGATGCCTTCGCGAGCCCACCTGATGATTCAGGATGGCGACACCGTTACGCCTGGAGACGTGCTGGCGAAGATCCCGCGCGAAACCACCAAGACGAAGGACATCACCGGTGGTCTGCCGCGTGTAGTCGAACTGTTCGAAGCCCGCAAGCCGCATGAAACCGCGGTCATCAGCGAAATCGATGGCACGGTCAAATTCGGTGAGGTTTCGAAGGGCCAGCGCAAAATCTACGTGGTCGCCGACAACGGCACCGAAAAGGAATACTCGGTTCCGCGTGGCGTTCACATCAACGTGCAGGAAGGCGAGCGCGTGAAGGCAGGCGAACCTTTGATGGACGGCCCGCTCAACCCGCACGACATCCTCGCCGTGCTCGGCGAAAAGGAACTGCAGGCTTATCTGGTGAACGAAATCCAGGAAGTCTACCGTCTGCAGGGCGTCAACATCAGCGACAAGCACATTGAAGTGATTGTTCGCCAGATGATGCGCTGGGTGAAGGTCGAAGACGTGGGCGACACGCGGTTCCTGCTCGAAGAGCAGACCGACAAGTTCGCCTTCCGCGAAGAGAACGAGCGCGTGATTGCGCAGGGTGGCAAGCCGGCTACCGGCCGTCCGCTGCTGTTGGGCATCACAAAGGCATCGCTCTCCACCGACTCGTTCATTTCGGCGGCGTCGTTCCAGGAGACCACGCGCGTGCTCACCGAAGCCAGCATCAACGGTAAGGTCGATCACCTGCGCGGCCTGAAAGAAAACGTCATCGTCGGACGCCTCATCCCTGCCGGCACTGGCATGGAGTACTACCGCAACGTGCGCCTCTCGCCAGAAATGGAAGAGGCCGCCGCGAAGGTACAGGCGGAAGTCTCGGCTGCATACGAAGAAGCCGAGCGCGCTCTCGAAATGATGCGTCACGAGGGCGAAACCGACGATCTGCCCGCGGAACTCCCCGCGGCCGAGTAAGATGAATAAACTAAGCGTTCGGGGATCGAGAAACCTCGGTCCCCGAGCCTGCTTTAGCCCCATCAAACCATGTGGCGACGGCCGCCTCGGCCGTTCCGGCGGGGGCGATGCCCAGCCGGAACTGTACTTACGTTACTAACTACGAATGCACGCTACCCCCCAGCGATTGCACATTGAGGAACCCGGCGAACTTCCTTCTTTGCGCCCGGTGCCCCGCGAGCCTAAGCTAGAGCAGCGCATGTTACGCCTCTTCCGCCTCTTGCGGCTCGCGTTCTGGCGGGCTTTCGTCCACGACGCCTTCGCCACTGCCAAGGCCGCAGCCTATTCCATGATTTTCACTTTCTTTCCCGTCCTTCTAATTGTGGGGTCGGCTTTGGCGAGCTGGCGCAAGGGCGCGCCCTACTTGCGGGAAATCACCTATGCTCTCGGCAGCATTCTTCCCGCGGGCGGTAATACAGCCTTGAGCTATTTGAAGGGAGCCGCGCAGCATCCGGCTGGCCTCCTGACCACCACGTCTCTCGTCACTCTATGGACCGCATCCGGCGTCATGATTTCCTGGATGGAGGGTTTTCGCCGTTGCTACGAACTCCCGAAGACCTGGGGCCTGGTAAAAGAGCGCCTCATCGCGTTCCAACTCGTCGTCTTCGCGCTGATTCCGATGGCGTTCTCCACCATTTTGGTCGCCGTGGGCAGCAAGTTTGAGGCTCGCCTTCTGCCTTTCATCGACCCCGATTTCAGTATTTATGTTTTCTTGCTCTGGGGCGCAACGCGCTGGCTGATCGCGACCTTAACCAGCATCGCCGTTATCGCGCTGATCTACCATCATGCGGTCCCCCGCACTCAGCCCTGGCATAGCGTGATGCCCGGCGCCATGCTCGCCACCGTGCTCTGGTTCTCCACTACGGTCGGGTTTCGGGCCTACCTGCAAACATTCGCCAACTTCGCTACGATCTACGGATCGCTTGGAGTCGCCATGGCGCTTCTGGTTTGGATGTATCTGATTTCCCTCGTCGTGCTGGTGGGCGCGGAATTTAATGCCCTGCTTTTTCCGCGCGCGATGCTGGGAAAAGAACTCACCGCGATCAACGGACCCAAGTTGTAGCGCGAAGTTGTTCGCAACGCCCGCCTTTTTGACAGGCCGCCCTGAAAAGCATCTTAAAGGGCGCGGCTTCCAGCAGAGGCATGCAAGAGCAACATCCAGCCGATGCATTTCTGATGGAACAGGACACTTTTAGGGCCGCATTGGCACGCGACATAGAATGGGCTTTAGCTTTGGGGTCCGCGCCCAATTCGACCAGATGTTGTAACCTACCAACATTCCTCTTTGGGGTCCGGAGACATTTTGAAACAGAGACAAGCTTCCGCTGCCGAAGGTGTTTTCGTCTCCGCGCCCCGCCGCGCCAAGATCATCTGCACCATCGGTCCGGCCTGCAACACCGAAGCCGCCATGCGCGACCTCCTCCGCCTTGGCATGGATACTGCGCGCCTCAACTTCTCTCACGGCAATCACGATGACCACGCTCACAACATACATCGTCTGCGCCGCGCCGCCGAGCGCGAGGGACGCACCGTCTGCATTCTTCAGGACCTGCAAGGCCCCAAAATCCGCACCGGACCATTGGAGCGCCACGAGCCCGTCTTACTCAAAACCGGTTCGGTGGTGACCATCACTCCGCAAGACATACCAGGCACCGCAACGCGCATCTCCACCACGTTCCCCGATCTTGGGCGCGAACTCAACGCAGGGGCCCGCATTCTGCTCAGTGACGGCCTCATCGAACTGCGCGTCCGCGGAGTCCGCGGCAAAGACTTGCTATGCGACGTCATTAACGGCGGCCTGCTGGGCGAGCACAAGGGCATCAATCTTCCCGGCATCGCTCTCTCGATTCCGGCTCTTACGGAAAAAGACCGCAAGGACCTCGAATTCGGCCTCAGTCACGGCGTCGACGCGGTCGCGCTTTCTTTTGTTCGTACCGCCGCCGACGTGAGCATGGCGAAGCAAATCATCGCCTCTCATCAGAGCGACGTACCCGTCATCGCCAAGCTCGAAAAGCCGCAAGCCATCGATCATCTGGAAGAAATTCTCGAAGTGTCCGACGGAGTCATGGTCGCCCGCGGCGATCTTGGCGTCGAGATGGCGCCGGAGAAAGTTCCAGTCATTCAAAAGCATGTCATCCGCCGCGCATCCGCATGGCGCAAGCCCGTCATCACGGCGACGCAGATGCTCGAGTCGATGATCGAAAACCCGCGCCCTACGCGCGCCGAAGCCAGCGATGTGGCCAACGCCATCTTCGATGGCACCGACGCCGTCATGCTCTCCGCCGAAACCGCCAGCGGTCAGTATCCCCGCGAGTCGGTCTCCATCATGTCGCGCATCGTCGTCGAAGCCGAGTCCAACAGCAACGACTTCCAGTTTCGCCGCCGTCGCGAGCATCGCGGGCTCTCCGTGGCCGAAACCATCTGCGAGTCGATCGCGCACGCCGCCGAAGATTTGCCCATGGGCGCCATCGCCGTCTTCACCGAAACCGGCAACACCGCGCGCATGATTTCGAAATACCGCCCGAAAGTCGCCATTTACGCCTTCACTCATTCGGAGCGCGTCGTGCACCGCATGAACCTTTATTGGGGAGTCCATCCCGTGCGCTGCCGCCAGGCGCATTCCGCCGAGCAGATGGTCACGATGGCCGAGCAAGATCTCGTCCGCCGAGGCCTGCTGAAGCCTAAAGACGTCCTCGGCGTCGTCGCCGGTACACGCCAAGCCTCCGGTTCCACCAACCTCATGCGCCTGCACGTCGTCACCGACGAAGAAGCCGAAAACATCGTGCATCCTGTGAAACTGCGTCGAAAGAAGCCAACGAAGGACTAATGTGGGGACAGCCGCCATCGGCTGTCCGGCCGAGCGAAGCTCTGCCAGCGCAAGCTATAATCGCCCCTTATGCCGCAGGAGATATTATCGGTAGCCGTCTGGGAACCGGTTCCCGATCAAGAGGCCGCGTCTCTGGCCACCCTCCGCGAGCTCACGGCCATCGTCGTTACCAAGGGATACGGCCGCGATATCCTCTACCGCGACCGCGAGGCGCACTACGTCTTCCTGCGCTATTGGAAATCCGAAGAAGCCCGCCAGGCCGCACTCGAAGATCCCGACATGCAGCGTTGCTGGGCGCGCCTGGGAAATGAAATCCAAATCGTGAAAGTCTACGAGACCCTTACCGAAATTCCCGTCGACGACCCGAACTAGCCCGGTTTACCCGCAGATGACGCGCTCCTCGCACCATTTCACTTCAAAGCTCCCTTTTAGAGTTTCGCCGCCCCTGAATTGCATTTCATAGTGTCCTTTTGCGCCGGAGCGTTCTTCGTAGCTGTCGAAAACGATCGTGGCGGATTGTGCAAGTTTGCACTCATCCTCTTTAGCGCAGCGCGCAGCGGAGCCAGAGTTCGAGCCCGGGCCGATCTCGACGGTCTGGCCGGCATGGATTGGCAGACCTCGCCAGATCGCGAAGGATACGGAGGGCCCGGTAACTCGTTTGCAATCGGATCGTTCCTGGGTCAGCGTGATCGCGATAGCCGGGGCGTCCGTTGGCGCGCAGGAACTGCGCACGGTTCCGTAAGAAAAAGAAGACTCGGCTGGTATTGCGATTGCCGCAATGGCGGTCACGGCAAGCGCGGCAAAAGTGGCGATCTGTTTTCGAACGGACATGCGGCGGTTCTCCTTGCACTCGTTTCTGGCCAGAACGATAGCACACGCCGGATTAGATCGAGAGGCAGGGTGCCCCATTTCTCACGTCTTTTGCGAGAAAGCCTGCCCTGAGCCTGTCGAAGGGCGAGGATTTAAACTAGCGATGACATGTCCTCCTCCATTCGCGACTTCGCCGACAACTCCGTAGATCCCAAAGTTCGCGGCTACCTCCACCTGCCCGCGACTCCCAACCATAATGGCCTGGTCCTGACCCACGGCGCGGGCTCAAACGCGCAATCCCCGCTCCTGATCGCGCTCGCCGAAGCTTTCTCTGCGAACGGCTTCTCCGTCCTGCGCTGCGATCTCCCCTACCGCCAATCCCGTTCCTTCGGGCCACCCGGCCCCGTCGATGCCGACCGCGACCGTGCCGGCCTCAGGAACGCTCTGGCCGCCATGAAGAAATTCTGCAGCCGCTTGTTCCTCGGCGGTCACTCCTATGGCGGACGCCAGTCCAGCATGCTCGCCGCGGAGCTTTCGAAAGAAAATCCCGAACTGGTTGCGGCGCTCTTGTTGCTCTCCTACCCGCTGCATCCCCCGCGCAAACCCGATCAGCAGCGCACCCAGCATCTCCCGGACCTGCACACGCCGTCTCTCTTCGTAAGCGGCACGCGCGATCCCTTCGGTTCCATCGCCGAGATCGAGCGAGCTATAAAGATGATCCCCGCAAAAACGAAATTGTTGTCCATCGAAGGCGGCGGTCACGACCTCGGATTCAAAGGAAAAGCGCAGCGCGAAGAACTCCCCAAACTGATCGTGTCCGAGTTCACAAAGTTTTTGGAATTATCTTTCTGAGCGGGGGGCTATTTCGCGAAGCGAAGCACCTGCGGGATCGAAGGATCTCGTGAGCTCAAATCGGCGATTGATGCGGGAGGGATGACCGAAACCTTGAAACGTTGAAACTCTGAAACCTTCAAACCTGCCCTAATTCACCCACCCCGACTTCCCCCCGCCGTTCCCTTTGCGCGGATCGTCATCCGGAGGAATGTAATTCCCGTGCTCGTCGAAGTGGACCTGGCGGTCGTGCTTCGACATATAGACCTCAAACTTCTTCGCCGCCCGCCGCCGCTTCCACCGATAATACGAATTTCGCATCCCGTAATAGCGTTCCGCGAATCCCACATTCACCAGCGCTGCTTTCGGCCCGCGCCGCACGTAAAGCCAACCAAACAGCAGGCCACCTAAGTGGGCGACATACGCCACATTCCCACCGCCCATCATGGCGAAAGCGAGAGTGGCGACGATCAGAATCCCCACAAAATACTTCGCCTTGATGGCGAGGGGGAACGGAATCATCAGGATTTCGTTTTCGGCAAACAGAATTCCGAACGCGATCAGGACAGCGTAGATTCCTCCAGAGGCGCCGACGGTGGCTCTGCTCGGATCCCCGATGATGTGTGCGAAGGAAAGCGCGACCGTCGTGATGGCGGCGCCCATCACACCAATGAAATATAACTCAAGGAATCGCCGCGTCCCCCACGCGCCCTCGATAGCCGAGCCGAACATCCACAAGCCAATCATGTTCCAAAACCAGTGGCCGAAACTCGCATGCAGGAAGCTGTAAGTGAACAACTGCCAGATGAATCCGCGCTGGACGACCTCAGAGGGAACCAGTTCGCAGTACTGCATGTAGTACTCGATCGACGTGACGAAGGGAGCGTGAACTGCCGAGAAAAAGGCCCCCAGCAGGAAAACGCCAGTGTTGATCCCAATCAGCCACGTCACCGCCTTCGTGAACGGTGGCAGGCTCAACGTCATCGGTTCCCCGGTTCGCCGCACAGGATTACCTCTCGTCCAATTCTACTCGTGATGTCCGATTTTGACTTTGGCACGGTGCGCCCGAAACTTGAGCACCGCGGATTTTGAGCTCACACACGCGCCGCCTTAGCGCTCGGGCACCGGCACCACTGCCAAACTCCGATGCCCCACCCGATCCACCGCTCGTACCCCGAAAATCACGTTGTCCTTCGATAACTTCAGCGTGATCCGGGTCGCATTCCCGGCGTTCTGCACGTGCTCCCACTCCGGACTCGTCGTCGCCCGCCACAGCACCTCATACTCCGCCGCGAGTCCTCCAGGCGAAGCCTCCCAAGTCAGCGTGGAATCGTTCTCCAAATCCTTCGTCACCAAATGCACACTCGCCGGAGCCGCCGGCGCCGATGCCAACGACGCCAGTGTCGCCGCATTCAGCCGCGCCACATGCGCAACGTAGTCGAAATCCACAAACTTTAGAGTATCGCCATATTCGACGCCGTTCTCCGTCCGCACGTTCTGATGCTGATGATGAAAGTCCTCGCGGTACTCCGTGAACCGAACCGCCGAGAATCCCTGCTGCAGGAATGAATAATGATCCCCGCCGCGCAAATACCGGTCCAGTCGGAACACGAGCATCGGCTTCACGCCCGCATCGTAGGCGCGCCCAACCTCGTCGATATACCGCGCGAGCTGCCGCGAGGCCGAATCACTCTCGCCGCCGAGGTTGCGAATGCCGCGCAATTCCTGCTCGGTTGCCGCAGCCGGCACTCCCTCCGAGAACACGCGCACTACCGCGTGATCCTGTTCCGCGCTTTTATCGCCGCCGACGATGTCGTTATTGAGCGCGGCTTCCAGATCCCAGGCTTCGTCCTTCGCCATCTTCGCGAATTGCTTACTGCCATTCAGCCCTTGCTCTTCCCCCGCCACGGTTAGAAAAACAATGGTCGCCGGGAATTTCATCTTGCTCAGCACACGCGCGCATTCCAGACTGATGGCCGTTCCGCTGCCATCGTCATTCGCGCCCGGAGCATCACCGCTCACGTCGAGCGTGTCGCTGTTGCGCGAATCGTAGTGCCCCGTCACCAGCACCATGCGCTTCGCATTCGCCGGATCTGTCCCCTTCAGAACCGCATAAACATTGGTGATTTGCGTTGCCTTCGGAATCCGGTCCGTCGGCTGTTCGGTGAAGGTGTCGGTCTTTACCTCGAGGCACCCGCCACAAGCTTTCGAGTAGCTCTCGAACTCGGCCTTGATCCACTCCCGCGCCGCGCCAATTCCATGCCCCGAGGCAATGGAAGCCGGATCCTGCGCTGAAAGTGTCAGCCGCGTTCCAAAACTAACCAGCTTTTCGATGTTCACCTGTATCCGTTGCGCGGATACTTGCTTCAACGCCACTGCAATCTGCGGATCGGCTGCAAGCGACGGAGACTGCGCCGCACAGAACCCCGCGACGCTCAAGATCGCCGTCAAAGCGGCCGTCGGCACGAGCATGCGCCGAAGCCGCAGATGCGCACTCAAATTCAACAGCCCCTCGGTGTTCCTGGGTGTCCTTCGTGGTTCAAGCTCAAGCCTTTGCCCGTCCCTGGCACCGCATTTCAAGCGGAAATGGAGCATGGTTGGATAGTCTCCGTCCAGATAAATCCCACTGCGGAACTGCGATTCCCGATTCCCCAGAAAATCTTGTGTCTACGGCCTGTCCCCCTTGACCGGACAGGCGGAAAGAATCTAAATATTATCAGGAGGCTCTAATCGGCGAGGGAGGCTTTATGGTTCTGTGTCCCGAATGCGAAACTAATCTGGACGTCGTAGAGGAAGATGTCGACGAGGGCGAGGTGATCTCTTGCCCCGAGTGTGGCACCGACTTTGAAGTCGTCACCACCAGTCCGCTCGAGTTGAAAGCCGTCGAAGAGGGATACGTCGAAGAAGACGAAGAAGAAGAGGAGGAGAGCGAAGACGGTGATTTCTCCTAGCCTTCGCACGCGGCGGCCTTCTGTCAGGTTGTTCCTTTCGGGTGTGCTCCTGATCGCTTTCCTCCTGCCGGCCCTCAGTTCTCAAAACGCTCTCTTCGCAGCCTCGAAGCCCAAAGGCAAGCCTTACGCTCTTATCGCCGGTACCGTGTGGGGGCCGGATGATCGTCCCGTCTACGGCATCCCGGTCAAAATACGCCGCGCCAAAGACAAAAAGCCCAAGTGGGAAGTCTATTCCGACAACAGAGGAGAATTCGCACAGCGCGTTCCCGCCGGCGAAGCGGACTATATCCTCTCGGCCGATCTCAAAGGTGTCAAAACCGCCGACGGCCAGCCTGTCCGGCTCGTTCAGGAAGTCACCGTCCACATTTATAATGACGAACGCGAAGACACCGGATTGCATCTAACCCATTAAGCGAGAGTTATGTCGCCGGGTCCCGTGAGACAATAGCTCAGCATGAATCGCCAACGATCTGTGATCAAGGCTGTCGCTGCGGCTTGCGCGTTGTTTCTGCTTCTGGGCACCGTATCGAGCGCCGCTCTGGACAAAAAAGACAAGGCCGTCGGACGCCTGCTGTTCGGCAAGGTTCTCGACCCGCAAGATAACCCTCTTCCCGATGCCGTCGTTTACGTCACCAACACGCGCACTCGTGCCGTGAAGACTTATATCGTCGGCCCCGATGGCGCCTACCGTTTCCCGGCCTTATCGACTGCCGTCGACTACGAGGTTTACGCCCAATACAAAGGTCGCAAGAGCGACACCAAATCGGTGAGCCAGTTCGACGACCGCTCCCAGGTTTACCTCGATCTGAAGGTCACTTCCAAGTAAAAGCCGAACCTTTTCATGCAACTTTTCAGTGCTCTTCCGGGTTCAATATATATAGGACATATGACCGGAGGAAACAGTGAACGGATTAACTTCTTCTCGTAACCCCAACCGCGCCGCTCTGGCCGCGACCGCTGTGTTGGCTTGCGTGACGCTGCTTTGCGCGGCGTCCGCCTTGGCCCAGGGCGGCGCGATGACTCCCTATCAGAATGAAAAAGACGGCGTCAGCGCCGGCGGCAAGTGGATGCAGTTCCAATCCGAAGACCAGATGACGGGCGCCAAGAAAGTCCGCTTCGAATTACTGTCCGACAATTTCTTCCGCGAAGATCCGAACTACAAGCCTCGCGTCGATCTGTTTTGTGAAGATGGAAAGCTCAAGCTCGCCGACTTTAATCCCGGCGTCAGGCTCCCACCTCCCAATCGTCCCGGATTCTGGGGGCAGCCTCAACTCAGCGTTCAGGTTCGTGTCGATGACGTGCACAACACCAAAGGCTGGAACTGGGTGCAGGGCCACTTCCTCTCCATGGACAAAGGCACCGCTCGCGGACTGATCGGCGCCCAGGTCTTCAAGATCGCCCTTCCCACTCGCAGCGGGCGCCAGATCGCTGAATTCTCCCCCGCCGGTCTCGACCTGGGCCAAGTCAAGCAGGCCTGTGACATAACTCCCAAAAAGCCAAGCAAAGACTAAGAATCGCCAGGTTAGTCCGGGACACATGTGGGGACGGCCGCCTCGGCCGTCCCGCCAGCGCAACGCGCGGCGGAGTCGTCCCGACAGCCGCCAGCGTAATCAACCCACCACCGCGGCTCGGCACACCTCGACCGTTCTTCCTTGCCTGGCCCAGCGGCGTTGGCAGACGTCGACCAAAAAGCCAGATTCTCGATCCATAGCGCCTTGCAGGTTCCTTAGAGCGACGGGCGAGTCTGGCGTAGGGGCAAGTTGATGCTCACCCAACTGCAGTGGAAGTAGTGTCAGAACTACCAGTTTAAACTTTCCCATCGCTGGATAGTCTTAAGCTTGCTTCGACTCAGACTAGAGGAGAGTGTAATGACAGGAAGATTGGCGGAGGGGTCCACAAGGCAGTCAGCCACTGGCACCATCGCGACGTTCGCGAAACGCTCGATGGTATTTTGCGCACTGACGCTTGCGTGCATTGTGCCACTCGTAGCCCAAAGTCCTGAGCTGCAGGAAAAGTTTGCCGCCGCGAAGCAGTCGGTGGCGGAGAATAAGCAGCGACTACTCCAGTATCAATGGACGGAAACAACCCAGCTCACGTTAAATGGAGATGCCAAGCCTCCCTCTCAAAACCTGTGCCAGTACGGCCCCGACGGACAAGTTCAAAAGACTCCCATGACTCCTCCACCTCCTCCTCCAAGTGGTGGCAGGTTGAAGCAAAGGATCATTGAGAAGAAGAAAGCAGAGATGCAGGACTACATGGGAGACGTGAAGAGTCTTCTCGCTTTCTACGTGCCGCCCGACCCTCAGAAAATGCAGCAGGCGTATCAGGCTGGCAAGGTTTTCTTGAATCCCGCGTCCGGTGTGGTGAATTTGGTCTTCAAGGACTATGCGCAGCCCGGCGATGAAATGACCCTCACATTCGACACCGCCGCAAAGAAGGTCGTCTCCTTAAGCGTCAACACCTACATGGGTCAATCGAAAGACGCGGTGACGTTGCAGGTCCAGATGGCGAGCCTTCCCGACGGAACCAACTATGTGCAGCAGACTGTTCTGAACGCAACCGCCAAGAAACTTGTCGTGACCACGACCAATTCTAACTACCAAAAACGAGGCGGTTACTAAAGCCGGACCAAGGAAGACACAGTAGATAGTCTAGTGTTCGGACATGTTGTGCCATTTTCCTTCTCGTCTCTGTCACTCCGATGAGGTGGTGGTACTTTTTTGAGAGCACCGGAACCAGTGCCGACAAGACGTGGCGGATAAAAATGGCGAACCCCGCCATCAAGAATATCCCTCAGCAATTTTTTGGGACCTGTCACTTCTTGACAGTTTTTTGAAGGCGCATCCGCCGCTCTAATAGCTTCCAGTCTGTTGAAGCATATCCGTGTCACCCCCAACCTTGTGCCGCGAGCCCATCTTTCCTAATTCAGAGAGGAGTTGCCAAATGGCGGAAAAAGTGAAGAGCATGCAGAAGAAACCGAACATCCTGTTCATCATGGCCGACGATATCGGATGGTTCAATCTCAGCGCCTACAATCACGGCATCATGGGCTACCGCACGCCCAACATCGACCGAATCGCCAAAGAAGGTGCACTGTTCACAGATTTCTACGGCCAGCAAAGCTGCACCGCGGGACGCGCGGCGTTCATTACTGGACAGTCGCCGATCCGCACCGGCCTCACCAAAGTGGGGACGCCCGGGGCGACCCTGGGGCTTAGCGCAGAGGACCCGTCAGTCGCGCAGTTCATGAAGAATTTTGGCTATGCCACCGGTCAGTTTGGCAAGAACCATCTGGGTGACCGCAACGAGCATCTCCCAACCGTTCACGGCTTCGACGAGTTTTTCGGCAATCTCTATCACCTCAACGCCGAGGAGGAACCCGAGTATCCAAACTATCCGAAGGACCCGAGGTTTCGAAAACAGTTCGGGCCACGCGGTGTTCTAAAGTGCAAGGCGACCGATAAGGACGATGCCACCGTGGACGAGAAGTTCGGCAAGGTCGGCAAGCAGGCCATCGAGAACACCGGGCCTCTCACCAGGAAGCGCATGGAGACCGTCGACGAGGAGTTCATCGGATCCGCCCTCGATTTCATCGATCGGAAGACTAAGGAGGGCGTTCCCTGGTTCTGCTACTTCAATCCCACCCGGATGCACGTCTTTACGCACCTCAAGCCGAGTGCGGTAGGCAAGACTGGGTTAGGCCTCTATCCAGACGGTATGGTCGAACTCGACGGTTACGTTGGCCAGTTGCTCAAAAAGCTCGACGATATTGGTGTAGCCGACAACACCGTTGTTGTCTTCACCACGGACAACGGCGCCGAAGTGATGTCGTGGCCGGATGGCGGTGCAACCCCCTTCCGCGGCGAAAAGGACACCAACTGGGAAGGCGGTTGGCGCGTACCCTGTGTCATGCGCTGGCCAGGTGTCATCGAGCCCGGTCGCGTGATCAATGAAATTGCCTCCTTGCAAGACTTCATTCCAACCTTCGCGGCGGCAAATGGCGAGCCCGATCTCGTCGAGAAGGTGAAGAAGGGTTATGCCATCGGAGGCAAGACGTTCAAGGTGCATCTCGACGGCGTCAACCTGCTGCCCTTCCTTTCCGGCAAGGAGGAGAAGTCACCGCGGGAGGGCTTCATCTACTGGAGCGACGATGGCGACTGCATGGCAATGAGGATTGGCCGGTTCAAGGTTGTCTTCGCCGAGCAGCGTAGTACAGGCCTGGATGTTTGGCGCGCTCCGTTGTCGGCGATGCGCCTTCCCAAGTTCTTCGACCTGCGCGCCGATCCGTTCGAGCGCGGTGAGGAGAGCTTCAAGTACAACGACTGGTTTATGGAAAATATACCTATCCAGTATCTCGCGCCGCCGCTGCTCATGAAGTGGATAGAAAGCTTCAAGGAGTTTCCGCCGCGAGCCAAGGCCGCCAGCTTCACTATCGACCAGGTGGTCCAGCAAATGACGAGTCACGCAGCGTAATCTCTGGATTCGCCATCTCTTAGTTTCGCAACATGACTCCGGCCGCCTCCCCCAATTGGAGAGGCGGCCTTTTCTTGCCACGACCCCATAACCCATCCCTTTACCTGTGAACCGCCCGTATGCCGGCCACTCCTTCGACCGTTCTAATGCTTACGCTTGCTCGGGATGATTGCCGCCGGAAGGTCCACACGTTCCCCAAGCGCGCTGGAAACATCGCGCAAAACGGACTGAATCCGCAGAACCTCAGCGTTGACTTGTTGAATTGCGCGTTCGCCCCGCTCCGGTACGTTGTGATACGCGATAACCTGCAGGGCGTTTCGAATGTGGTGATTCAGTTCCGCGATCCGAAGCAGCCGGTCCTGCAGCGCCTGGTAGCGTTCCTGGATGTCCGTCAGAATCCGGAATACCGATACGCCGGCGGCCAGAGCGATTGCGGCTCCAGCCAGCATCAGCGACACTCGGGGAAGGTACTGGCGTGTCACGAACCAATCCAGTATCCCGCCGCTGAGGAATACTAAGGCTCCCGACGCCAAGCCCACGAGTGCCCTTTGTACTCGCGATGGAATCGCAAACCACGGTTGTTGGACTGGAATCTGGAGTCGAGGCCGCCCGGCGTCGGATGACATGGGAGAACCTGCGCATCCACATGTTAGGCAACCGATTCAGCGCTGGCTATGACTGGAATCACACTCCTCGCTCCGCTGAAATGCCTGCCTGCCGCTGCCTACGGGAGTTTCCTCATGCCCGGAAGCCGCGAAAATGCCTCTCCGCCTACTTCCCGGTTGACGAAACTGGTATCCTTACCGCACTTGGCGGACGGGAATGCTCGACCAGACTTTATCGCATTATCGGATTGTGGAGCGGATCGGCGCCGGTGGCATGGGCGTCGTCTATCGCGCGCGTGACGAGCAACTCGAGCGGGACGTCGCCATCAAGGTCCTGCCCCCTGGCGCGCTCGCCGATGATGCCGCCCGCAAGCGCTTTCGCAATGAAGCCCTCTCGCTGGCCCGCCTCAATCATCCCAACATCGCGACCGTCCACGAGTTCGGCTCCCAGGGCGAGATCGACTTCCTCGTAACTGAGTACATCCCAGGCCTCACTTTGGATGCGAAGCTGGCCCGCGGAGCGTTGTCTTCGAAGGAGGTTCTTGACCTCGGAGGCCAACTCGCCCGCGGGCTCGCCGCAGCTCACGAGCAGGGCATCATCCACCGCGACCTGAAGCCGGCGAATCTTCGCCTCACTCCCGATGGCCGCCTGAAGATTCTCGACTTCGGGTTGGCGCAACTCACTCCTCACGCCAGCGAGCAAGGACTGACCGTTACCCTCACCAAGTCGCAGGAAGTAACGGGCACGCTGCCCTACATGGCCCCCGAGCAATTGCGTGGAGAACTCGCCGACGCGCGTTGCGACATCTGGTCTGCCGGCGCTGTGCTCTACGAAATGGCCAGCGGCAAGCGCCCCTTCCCGCAGAGCAATCAGCCACTTCTCATCAACGCTATTCTGAACCAGTCTCCCGATCCGCCAAGCAAAGCCACCGCCTCGGTCCCTTCGGGTTTGGAACAGATCATCTTGAAGGCGCTCGACAAAGATCCGCGCCGTCGCTATCAGAGCGCACGGGAACTCGGCGTCGATCTGGAGCGCTTGAGCACCGGAACTCTGCCCGTCTTCGTGCCTCCGAGTGAAAACGCGAAGTGGTATTTTCTTGCGGGTGCTATTGCTCTTGTGTTGGTCCTGGCAACCGCGGGTTACCATTTCGTCCATCGAACTCGGCCTGTCGCTTCCATCGTTTCTCCGCGCAACCACCGCCGCTCCGTCGCAGTTCTCGGATTCAAGAACGTTGCCGGTAAGCCCGAGGAAGCGTGGCTTTCCACAGCCCTATCGGAAATGCTGACCACAGAGCTCGGGCAGGGCGATCAGCTCCGCACCGTCCCCGGCGAAAGCGTCGCGCAGATGAAGCGCAGCTTGTCGCTGCCTGACACCGACAGCTTCAGTCAGGAAACTCTCTCTCGCATTCGCGAGAACCTCGGAAGCGATGACGTAGTCGTTGGCTCTTACATTCCGCTGGCCGCCGGCGTCATCCGCCTCGACCTGCGCCTCCAGGAGACCGCCGCGGGCGAGATCCTCGCCTCCGTTTCGGAAAAGGGCAGCGCCTCGCAGATCGACGAATTGGTCGCCCGCGCCGGCGCCGAGCTGCGTGGCAAGCTCGGCGTAGCTGGGCTCTCCGACGCCGAGTCGGCCAATGTGCGGGCCGCTTTGCCCTCGGTTCCCGAGGCAGCACGGCTTTATTCCGAGGGGCTCGAAAAGCTGCGCCTCTTCGATGCTCTCGCCGCGCGCTCTCTCCTTGAGAAAGCTGCTGCACTCGATCCGAATCATGCACCCACACATTCGGCTCTGGCCGAGGCCTGGTCCGCCTTGGGTTACGACGAGAAGGCTAAAGAGCAGGCCAAGCGCGCTCTCGATCTTTCCGCTTCCTCCTCGCGCGAAGAACGGCTCGTCATCGAAGGCCGTTACAACGCGATCACTAAAGATTGGCCCGGCGCCATCAGCAGCTACAGCGCGCTTTGGGAGTTCTTCCCCGATCGTGTCGACTATGGCTTGCTGCTCGTGCGCGCGCAAACCGGTGGCGACCACGCCAACGATGCCGTCGCCACCATCGCCGATCTTCGCAAGCTCCCCTTGTCCAAGGGAGAGAGTGCCCGCATCGACCTGGCCGAGGCCACCGTCGCCGCTGGGCGCAGTGACTACAAGCTGCAGCAATCCGCGGCGGAAAAGGCCGCACAAGAAGGAACTGCCATCGGAGCGAACCTGTTCGTCGCTGGAGCGTTGCGTGTAGAGGGCGACGCCTGGCAGCGCATGGGGCAGCCGGATAAATCTAAGCCTCTGATTGATCAGGCCCGCGAACTCTACACTGCCGGCGGCGATCTCGGCGGCGCCGCCGTCTGTCTGCTTCTTATCGGCGACCGGCTCTATGACGAAGGCCACTTCGAGGACGCCAGAAAACAGTTTCAGCAGGCCCTGCTTTTCTTTCGAAAGATCGGAGATCAGCGCCACACTCGCGGCTCCCTCGAGAGAATCGGCAACTCTTACTATGACCAGGGAAATTTGCCGACCGCCAAAGACTATTACCAGCAAGCCCTAAAGATCGACCTCGAACTGGGCGGACCGGTTGACTTGGCCAGCGACTACGGAAACATCGCGAACGCCATGGACGCCATGGGCGATTTGGAAGGCTCGCGAAAAATGCAGGAACAATCCCTCGCTTTTTTTGAAAAGAGCAGCGACCGCCGAGGCACCGCCGTTACTGTCGGGAATCTCGGAAACTTGATGGTCGAACTCGGTGACCCCGGGAGCGCCAAAAAATATTGCGAGCAAGCCCTCGGCATGATGCACGACATCTCCTATCACGCCGGAGAGTCTTATCCCACTGCGGGCCTGGCCGATGCGCTGCTCATGATGAGCGATGTCGGCGGCGCGCGCAAACAATACGAACAGGCGCTCAAACTCTCCCAGGATGCGCAGCAGGATGATCACGCCGCGCAAGTCCAGACTGCCCTGGGCGTCGTGGCTCTCGAAGAAACGCGCTTGGCCGACGCCGAAGCGCTAGCCCGCGCCGCCGTCGTAATCTTCGACAAAGACAACGTTGCCGACAACGGTGCCTGGGCCCGCGCAGTCCTGGCGCGCAGCCTTCTAGCCCAGGGAAAATTACCCGAAGCTCAAACCGCGGTCGCGCAAGCAGTCGCTCTCGCCCAGAAAACGGCGAGCCAGCCTCAGCGCTTCGAGGCATTTCTGGCGGATGCCCAGGTCAAAGCCAAAGCGGGAAAAACATCCGACGCGAACAAGCAACTGGAAACCGTACTCGCCTCCGCCCGTAAATCCGGATATCGCTCCTTCGAATACCAGGCTCGCCTCGCCTTAGCCGAGATCGAGTTGCAAACCCATTCGCCTCTCGCGGAAACACACCTCGCCGCCCTCGAGAAGGACGCGCGAGACCACAACTTGCTCCTGGTCGCGAACCACGCCCACGCCTTATCCCAGCAGAAATAGAAATTAAAGACTGCGAAGCGCATGGGATTCCCAAGACTGACCGGGTATCCGACAATTCACCCCAGCAGCTTGGCCGCATCCTTCGCGTAGTAGGTGAGAATGATGCTGGCTCCCGCCCGCCGTATGCTGAGCAGCGACTCCATCATCACGCGGTCGCGCTCGATCCACCCGTTGCGTGCAGCAGCCTCGATCATGGCGTATTCGCCGGAGACTTGATACGCGGCCAGCGGCAACTCAAAGCGATCTCTCGCCGCGGCAATCACGTCCAGATACGGCATCGCCGGCTTCACCATAATCATATCCGCGCCTTCCTCGATGTCGGCCTCGATCTCGCGCATGGCCTCGCGGATGTTCGCCCCATCCATCTGATACGACCGCCGGTCGCCAAACTGCGGCGCCGAATCCGCCGCCTCCCGGAACGGCCCGTAGTATCCCGACGCGAATTTCGCCGCGTAGGAAAGCACCGGCGTATTGATCAGCCCGGCATCATCCAGCGCACTGCGGATCGCCGCCACCCTTCCATCCATCATGTCGGACGGCGCAATGATGTCGATCCCCGCCTTCGCCAGCGAAACCGAAGTCCGCGCCAGAAGTTCGAGGGACGCGTCATTCACGATTTCGTAGTCCGTCCGGTCAACCTGAGCCACCAGCGGCGCCGTTGCGGCCTCGATCGCCCTGGTTTTCTCCTCGCTGTTCTTCACAGCAACTACACGGACTGCGTTCATCGCTTCAACCGCAGCGGCGCCCAGCGATTGCGGCGCAGCCTTCACAATCCCGCAATGCCCGTGCGACATGTATTCGCACAAACAAACATCGCCCATCAGGAGCAGTCCCGGAACTTCGCGCTTCATTGCCCGCGCGGCCTGCTGCACAATCCCGTCCTCGGCCCACGCTCCCGTGGCGACCTCATCCTTCTTATCGGGCAGCCCGAACAGAATCACCGACGGCACACCCAGCGCATGCACTTCTTGCGCCTCTTTCACCGCTTCATCCACCGACAGATTGAACACTCCCGGCATCGACCCAACCGCCTTCCGCACGCCCTCACCGGGGCACACGAACATCGGATACACGAATGCATCCGGCGTCAGGCGAGTCTCACACACCAGGTTGCGGATCTCCGCAGTACGGCGGAGCCGGCGAAGGCGAGTCACAGGAAATGCCATGGGGTCACCAGGGGAAAGGACGAGGCAAATCCGCCTTCCCGTCTAGATTTTAGAACATATTTGCTCATGCCCGATAAACCCCCACCTCTCAGGTTGCCTCTCCACCGCCAGGGGGTATGACGGAAGTAACCTCCCCGCCTCCCGCCGTTCCTCGGAATCACTGACTCGCTCCCATAGAATAATGTCGAATGGGTCTGCTTCAACGCCACCGTTGGTTTGCCGCAGCGGCCGGAATTACTCTGGCTTTTGCAGCCGTGTCGGCGTTCGTGCACCCGAGCTATAGCCTGACCGTAATTGCCGATCTCACCGGCCTCGTCCTGATCCTGGCCACGGCCGCAATTACGCTCACCAGTGCGTCGACCCGACCCGGTCAGGAGCGCAGCTTTTGGACCCTGATGTCTCTCGGCTTCTCGTTCTGGGCCTGCAATAGCGCCGCCGGAGCCTACTACGAGATCGTGCTGCGCCGGCCCGTCCCCGACATATTTTTCTTCGACATCCTTCTCTTCATGCACGCCGTGCCCATTGTCGCCGCCATTGCGTGGCGTCCAGATCTGGCGAAAAAAGAAGGACGGATCCACCTCAGCCTGCTGAATTTTCTGATGCTGATGGGATGGTGGATCTTTCTCTACGCCTTCGTCGTCTTCCCTCATCAATATGTCGTCGTGAACGCCGGCCTCTACAACCTTTATTACGGACGGCTCTATCTTCTGCAGAATGTCGTACTCCTCGCCGTGCTCCTCCTTGCCGCCTGGACGAGCTCAGGCGCATGGCAGCGCCTCTATCTGCATTTTCTCGGCGCTGGCCTGATTTACACCGTCGGATCGCAGGTGCTCACCACCGCGGCAGGCTTCCGCGGCACGTATTACCCGGGCAGCCTCTACGACCTTCCCATTGTTGCGAGTCTGGTCTGGATGGCGGCTGCCGTCTTGTCCGCCCGCGAATGGGATCTGCAAAGCCGTCCCTCCACCCTGCACCCGCGTTGGTGGAAGAAGATCGTCCCGCGCCTCGCCATGATGGCTCTTCTCTCGCTTCCCGTCCTCGGTGCCTGGACGGTTATCGGAGATCATTCGGCGCCGCCTTCTCGAGCCTTCCGTATCTTTATTGTCCTCGGTGGAATGCTGTTGCTGGGCGCCTTCGTCTTCATGCGCCAATACTTCCAGGACCAGGCGCTGATCGCGCTGCTCAATGAATCGCGCCGCGGATACGAAAGCCAGAAGACTTTGCAGAATCAATTGGTCCAGAAAGAGAAGCTCGCTTCCCTCGGCAACCTCATCGCCGGTGCGGCCAACGAAATTAATCATCCCCTGACCGCTATCGTCAGCTACTCCGAGCAACTCTGGGCGAAGGAGCATCTCACCGACGAGCAGAACCAGCTCCTGCGCAAGATTGTGAACCAGTCCCGGCGCACCCGCGACCTCGTCACCGACCTCCTCCGCTTTGCCCGGCAGTCACCCGGCGAAAAAATCCCGGTCGACCTCAGCGTCCTGCTGCATCGCGCAACCCAGATGCTGGAATTGCGGCGTCCCGGTGGCAAGATCCGCGTCAGCTCGTCTATCGCACCGAATTTTCCCCGCGTGCATGGCAATGCCAACCAGTTGTTTCAGGCCTTCGTCGAGATCATCGAGAATGCCATGGACGCGCTGGAAGAAGCCGGAGGAGGCTCCCTCGAAATCGTCGCCCTCCGTCTCGGCGAGGATGCGATGCTGCAGTTTTCCGATACGGGCCCCGGCATTCGTGACCCTCTGCTGGTCTTCGACCCCTTCTACACCACCAAGCCTGTCGGCAAAGGGACTGGCCTTGGACTCAGCTCTGTCTGGGGCGTGATCCGCGATCACAATGGCCAGATTACCTGCTCGAACAAGCCGGAGGGCGGCGCACTCTTCATCGTCAGACTCCCCGCGGCAGTCGAGCCTGCCGTTCAGGTCGCCGGCGCCGGAGCAGACTAGACCGCCAGGTTCGTCCACTCTGCCTTCGCAGTTCTCATCACACCAGCGATATTCCGGCTCCTGCTACCATAAATTGCGATGTCCGGTCCGCTCCTCCACAGTTCGGCGCGCGTGCTCGAGTTCGAATCTCTGCGCGAACTCCTGCGCGGATACGCCTCTTCACCTTTAGGACAAGAGCGCATCGCCGCGCTTGCTCCGTCGACCGATCACGACTGGATTGAAAGCCAGCAGGAACTGGCCAGCGAGATTCGTGATTTCCGACGTGTCGGAGGAAGCTTTGATTTTTCCGGACTGCTCGATATCAATCTTCTGGTGAAGGAAGCGCGCATCGCTGGCGCTGCCCTCGAGACCGCAGAGATTCGTGACGTAATCCTGGTCGTCGACCGCGCGGCGGAGTGGCGCGAAATCGTGTTGCATCCCCCGGCGAACATGAAATCCGACTGGCACCGCGTGCGCACCCTCTCGGACCAGATCGGTGACTTCACGGAATTCCTGCGCGGATTCCGCAACAAGATTCAGCCCGACGGAACGCTCGAAGACAAGGCTTCGCCCGAGCTGGCGCGCATCCGCCGCGAGATCGAACGCCAGCGCCGCTCCATTCAGGAATCTCTGCGCGGCTACCTGCGTCGCCTTGCCGAGGGCGGCACCGCGCAAGACGAACTCGTCACCATCCGCGGCGAACGTTTCGTGATTCCCGTGAGGGTCGAGCAGAAGCGCCGCGTGCAAGGAGTAGTTCACGGCGCGAGCTCCAGCGGTCAGACCGTCTTCGTTGAGCCGCTGGAGACGATCGAGCAGAACAACGAACTGGTTCGCCTGCTGGAAGAAGAGCTGGTCGAGATCCACCGTATCTTGCTGGAGATGACGCAGCGCATCGGAGCGAAGTCCGCAGAGATCCTCGCAGCCGTCGAGGTTCTGGGCGAGTTGGAACTGCAGTTCGCGAAAGCCAGATTCGCCGAAGACTACAACTGCGTAGCGGTAGCTTTATCTGGGGAAGGTTTATGTGGGGACGGCCGCCCCGGCCGTCCGCCGAGCGAAGTTCGGCTCCTGCTGCAGAATGCCAGGCACCCCCTGCTGGAACGCAACCTGAAAGCAAAAGGCGTCCCTGTAGTCCCGGTGACAGTAGAGCTGGAAGGCTCCCGCCGCCAGTTCATCATCACCGGCCCCAACACCGGCGGCAAAACCGTCACCCTCAAAACAGTCGGGCTGCTGGCTCTCATGGCCCAATCCGGCCTCCCAGTCCCCGCGGACCGTGCCGAAATCCCCGTCTTTGATGCCGTGCTCGCAGACATCGGCGACTATCAGTCGATCGAGCAAAATCTCTCGACCTTCTCCGCACACGTCACCAACATCGATCTCATCTCGCGCACCGCAACAGCGCAATCGCTGGTCCTGCTCGACGAACTCGGCTCCGCCACCGATCCCGAAGAAGGCGC
This sequence comes from uncultured Acidobacteriaceae bacterium, assembly GCA_963844525.1. Classification (GTDB taxonomy): domain Bacteria; phylum Acidobacteriota; class Terriglobia; order Terriglobales; family Acidobacteriaceae; genus Sulfotelmatobacter. The sequence goes on from CAWJOM010000006.1 coordinate 517,602, forward strand.
TGCTCTTGCTGTCGCCATTGCAGGTTACTTTTCAGGAAGCCCAGGCGGTATCGGCTGCATGACCATCATCTCCACGCACCACACGTCGCTGAAGGTCTACGCCGCAAACACGCCAGGCGTCGTGAATGCCTCGGTAGGATTCGACGAGGCCACGCTGCAGCCAACCTACGAATTGAAAGTCGGAGTGCCGGGAGCATCGGCCGGCATCAACATTGCGCGCCGCCTGGGATTGAATCCCGCGATCATCGACAGCGCCCGCTCCCGCCTCGGCACACAAGCCCGCGACGTGGGACACTTCCTCGACAAGCTCCACGCGGACCTGCGCGAAGCCGACAACGAACGCCTGCGCCTGAAAACAAGAGAGCAGGAGCTCGAGAAAGAGAAAGCGCACCTCGCCGCCGAAGGACGCAAAGAGCAGCAAGTCAAAATCCGCGAGATGGAGAAGAAACTCGAAAGCCTGCTACGCGATTTCGAATACCACGCGCGCGAAGCCGTGAACGCCGTTCAGGACCGTGCCGCCGCCCAGAAGCTCTCCAAAGATGCCGAGCGCCGCATCGCAAAAATGCGCCGCGAGTTCAGCGAACAGTTCAATTCCACCGTAGTCGCCCATTCCACCGGAGCCGACCACGGCGATCCTCACGCCCAGCCCCAGGTGGTAAAACACGTCTCCGAGGGAGACACCGTAAAGCTGAAGTCCACCGGACGTTCGGCGCAGGTCGTGCGCAAAGTCGACGACAATCATTTCGAAGTGCAAATGGGCATCATGAAAATGAAAATTGCCCGCGACGACATCGCCGAAGTCCTGGTGAGCACGCAAGGCAAAGCCGCCGAGACTCCCGTGAAAGCCGCACGCGCTCGCGGCATCTCGGTGTCGTTAGAAAACGAAGGCGCGAACGTTCCCAGCGAAATCAACGTGATCGGCCAGACGGTGGACGAAGCCTCATCAAGAGTCGAGAGGTTCGTAGACCAGGCCTTCCTGGCCGGACTCCCACGCGTCCGCGTAGTCCACGGCAGCGGCATGGGCATCCTCCGCAAAGCCCTGAGGCAGTTGCTGCAACAGCATCCCCACGTAACCGCAGTAGCCGAAGCCCCCCAAAACGAAGGCGGCGGCGGAGCGACGCTGGTGGAGTTGAACGTGTAGTTGTTTCCCGATCTGGCATCGGGGGCGTCGATTTTCTTACTGATCTCATAGTGTTGCTCTGGCAGGAACCATATCCTTGTCATGCTGAGCGAAGGAGAATCGGCACAGCCGATCCTCCGCAGTCGAAGCATCCCTACCGCCACTATGACTCGCGAGCATCGAAGCTACTGCGTCTACAACATGGGCAGCTTGTCAGGTACCCTCTACATCGGCTTCACTGGTAACCTGTACCGCCGCGTATTCCAGCACACGTTTCACCAACTGGAGGGTTTCACAAATCGTTACGATGTCGAGCGTCTTCTCTACTGGGCATCCCACGACGACGTGCACAAAGCAATCGGGAGGGAAAAACAATTGAAAGGCTGGACTAGGGCAAAAAAGATCGCGCTCATCGAATTGAGGAATCCCCAGTGGTTGGACTTGGCGAAGGATTGGTATCCCTGGATGAAGAGCGGGGAGATGGGTAGGGATGCTTCGACTCCAGAGGATCGGCTTGAAGCCGATCCTCCTCCGCTCAGCATGACAACGGCGAAGAATCGTGAATAATGCCTGCGTTTTGCGCGGTCGTTAACTGAATCCCCCCGATTCCCACAGCTTCTCCACACAAATCCCCCTCGGGCATATTTCAATCAGCCGCCTTTTCCCTGACAATTCTTGTGGAGAACTCTGCCCTAGATGGCGAACCCCGGCGATTTCGCGTACACGGTCAAGCAGCAGGCGGACATCGTCCGCATCATCGGCGACTACGTCAAGCTGAAAAAAGCCGGGGCGCAGAACTACTCGGGCCTGTGTCCCTTCCACGGCGAAAAAACGCCGTCGTTCTCCGTCCACGCCACACGCCAGTTCTATCACTGCTTCGGCTGCGGCCTCTCCGGCGACGTCTTCAGCTTCATCCAGAAAATCGAAAACATCACCTTCCCCGAATCCGTGCGCTTCGTCGCCCAGAAGCTCGGCATCCCTCTACCCAAGGCGAGCTATTCAACTCCAGGCGAGGCCAAAGAAGCCCGCCTGCGCGGACAACTCCTCGACGTCCACGAACGCGCCGTGGCATTTTTCCAGGAATGCCTGCGCCGCCCCGAAGGCGCCCGCGCCCGCGAATATCTCACCGGCCGCGGCCTCGATGACCAAATGATCGCCCGCTTCCGCATCGGCTACGCCCCCGATTCCGGATTCCTCCTCCGCGACCGCCTGAAGGCAGAATTCAGCGAAGAAATCCTCCGCGAAAGCGGCCTCTTTTCGTGGAAAGAGAAAGATGCTTCCCCCTCGGCATTGTCATCCCGAGCGGAGGCGGAGCGCTCGAAGAGCACTCCGCCGCAGTCGAGGGACCTTGAGTCCGCGGGTGATCCGGGACAGAGCGAGGATAGCTCGGAGCTCGGAGCTCGCAGCTCGCAGCTCGCCGCCATGTACTCCAAGTTCCGCAACCGCGTCATGTTCCCCATCTCCAGCGAAGCGGGCAAAGTCATCGCCTTCACCGGACGCACTCTGGCCACCGACGAGAAATCCGGCCCCAAATATCTGAACTCTCCCGAAACCCCGATCTACTCCAAGGGCAAAGTGCTCTTCAATCTCGATCTTGCCAAGGAATGGATCAAGAAATTCGACTACGCGATCCTCGTCGAGGGCCAGATGGATTGCATCTCCGTCTACGCGGCCGGATTTCAGAATGTGATCGCCAGCTCCGGTACCGCCTTCACCGAGCTGCAAGCCAAGCTGCTCGGCCGCTTCAGCAAGAACGCCGTCGTAAACTTCGATCCCGACACGGCTGGCGCCAAAGCAACCGAACGCACCCTGGGATTGCTGATCGAAGAAGAGTTCACCATCAAAGTGCTCACGCTCGAGCAGGGATTCGATCCCGACCTCTATATCCGCCGCAAGGGCAAAGAAGCCTACGGCGAAGCGCTGAAGCATTCGCAGAAATATTTCGATTACCTGATCGAACGCGCTCGCACGCAGTTCCCTGTCCGCAGCGGTGAAGGCAAGCAGAAGGCCGTGAATTATCTGCTGCCCCACATCCAGCGCGTACCCAGCCGAATCGTGCGCGACGAACTCGCGCATGAAATCTCTCAGAAACTGGGCATCGATTCGGCAGTCTTGCGGCAGGAATTGCGCCATGCGGCTAGCACGCGTGAAACCTCCGCCGTCAAAGCCCCTGCGGAAGCGCAAGCCACCGATGCCGAGAAAGTTCTGATTCGCGCCTTGGCTTCCGCGCGGCAAATGCAATCCGGCGAAGAGCACCTCTCCGCTCGCGATGGCGCAGAAGAAGAATTCGATCCCGCTCGCCAGGCCCTGTTCGTCCTCCAGAACGAAGGCCTGCATCGCGGCCTCGCCACAGAATCCCTAGCCGACTCGCTGCTGAATGTCGGTGGCGAATTTGCCGATGTTCTCGAAGTGCCGGCCACGGAAACCGATCGCCGCATGCTGGCGCTAATTCTGCTCAAGGAGGACGAAGAACTCACCGCCGAAGTCGTGGAAGCCGCGGTTCGCGCTCTGCGCCGCATTCATTTGCGCCGCCGGCAGGAGGAAGTTCAGCAGGATCTCAAGAAACCCGGCCTCGCTGCCGATAAAGATCGCCTGCGCGAATTGCTGACCGAACTGGAGAGAATCAGCCGAGCCCTGCGCGATCCGAGCTTGGCCGAAGAAGGCCTGAAAACCGCGGGAACACCGAGAAGTGCATGAGAAGTGCATGGAAAAGAGAAGTGCTTGAAACAAAAAGCCCTTCGCGACCATCTAACTATTGAAGGGAATTGAAGATAGCGGCGGTTACGGGAAATCAGGCGGGCAACCGATAGACGCTCTAGCGCTTGTTTGCTAAAATCTATAGGTTTGCGCGGTACGCGCGGCCCCGCAACACCCAGATTCCCACCTTTAAAGGAACATTATCACAAGCTCCTGTGGAGCGGAAACAAAGCAGTTCGAGGACATACCTTTTGGCTCTTGAAGACAAGTTCGACGATATCAAAAAGCTGATCGATACAGGTAAGGAAAAGGGATATCTCACCTACGACCAGGTGAACGATCTGATCCCGCACGATGTGCACAGTCCCGAAGACCTGGATGATCTGCTCACGACGATCGGTACGCAAGGCATCGACGTGCTGGAAGGCCCCAAGCTGCCTTCTGCTACGCTCGACAAAAAATTCGATGAATCCGAGGAAGGCGAGGACGTAGAACTCGACCTTACCCCCGGGGCGCTGGAGAAAACGAACGACCCCGTCCGCATGTATCTGCGCGAGATGGGAACTGTGCCGTTGCTTACGCGTGAAGGCGAAGTCGAAATTGCCAAGCGCATCGAGCGCGGGCAAATCCGCGTGCTCAAGGCCCTGTCGCGATCGCCCATTGTGATCCGCGAACTGCTGGCCATGGGCGAGGACCTCAAGAAGGGCGTGCGCTCGATCAAGGAAGTGGTGACCTTCGACGAGGAAGAGATCACCGACGAGATCCTGCAGAACCGCCTGAACGAGTTCACCGGCAAGATCGACGACATGGCCAAGCTGTACAAAAAGGCCGCGTTGCTCGAAGAGAAATACCTCGAAGTCTCGAAGACGAAGAAGCCGAAAGATCATCGCCGGGCGCGGCGCAAGCTGGCGCGTGGCGTGGTGGCCACGTCGAAGGCTGTACGCAAGCTGGGATTCACCAACGCCGAGCGCAAGCGCCTGATCGAGCGTCTGAACAAGACCGTCGACGGCATGCGTTCGCTCGACCGCCAGACACAGAATCTCGAGCGCAAGGCCGACGCCACCCGCAGCGAAGAGCAGAAAAAAGAATATCGCCGGCAGGCGCGCGCGCTTCACGGCGAAGTTGAAAAGCTGGAACTCGAAACCGGCGTGTCGTTCGCCGAACTCAAGCGCACGCAACGCGAGATTATCTCGGGCGACATGGACGCGGAGCAGGCCAAGCGCGAGCTGATTGAGGCCAACCTCCGCCTGGTGGTCTCGATTGCTAAAAAGTACACCAACCGCGGTCTGCAATTCCTCGACCTGATTCAGGAAGGCAACATCGGACTGATGAAGGCCGTCGACAAATTCGAATACCGCCGGGGCTACAAATTCTCGACGTATGCCACGTGGTGGATTCGGCAGGCTATTACTCGTGCAATTGCCGATCAGGCGCGTACGATCCGCATCCCGGTGCACATGATCGAAACCATCAACAAGCTGATCCGCACCTCGCGGCAGCTGGTGCAGGAACTGGGACGCGAGCCGACGTCGGAAGAGATCGCCAAGCGCATGGACATTCCAGTCGCGAAAGTGCGTAAGGTACTGAAGATCGCGCAGGAGCCTATCTCCCTCGAAACGCCGATCGGCGAAGAGGAAGATTCGCATCTGGGCGACTTCATCGAAGACCGCGGCGTGGTCTCTCCGGCCGAGGCGGTGATCAACGTGAACCTCAAGGACCAGACAGGTCAGGTCCTGCGCACGCTGACCCCGCGCGAAGAAAAAGTCATCAAGATGCGCTTCGGCCTCGAAGACGGCAGCGAGCACACGCTGGAAGAAGTCGGCCAGTCGTTCGCCGTCACCCGCGAACGCATCCGCCAGATTGAAGCAAAAGCGCTGCGCAAACTGCGGCATCCGTCCCGCTCACGGAAGCTGCGCGCATTCATGGACGGAGTCAGGGACTGACAACACACACGTAGCGGCGGACGCCTTCGTCCGCCCGGTTTTGCGGATTCACAAAAAGAAACTTCGGGCCACGGATTCACGCGAATCAACACGGATTGAAAACGGTCACGGCTTCGGCCGTGCCTTTCTTTTTGTTCGCCGCTACCGAATTTCTTTACCGGCGTCTGACTTAGTGAAAGGCCTGGTGGACCGAATCTGCAGAAAGCATTCATTCTTAGTTTTCCTCGACCTTCCACAGGGAAGTCACATCGTCCACAGGTTCTGCACAAGGGCGAGGTTTTTTTATATTGCGAGGCGCAACAATCTGACAGAGAGTGGGTTCAGCGAAACGTGAAGTTTCCTGAGCTTGCCGAATGATTGCGGCAGAGCCAGCGGCAACCGGCGACTCTCGAGGGTGAATCGCCGGCGGACATCCAGAAGCGCGCGCAAGTGCGACTGGTTGCCCGGGCATTGCGGCCTCCTCCCCCACCTGCTCTTTGCTCGTTGGAGCAGTGGGCAGGACGGACCGCTGGCCACCGCAGGGCTTGCCAGTTCGTGATCGCGGGGTCCTTTGATCGCGAGATCAGGAATGGGCAACTCGCTTTAGCAAATGCGGCACTCGTTGCTCCGAGAGTGCGAGTGCTGTCGGGCTGAAGCGGTCATTCCGCCGCCACGCGGTGATCAGGCGCAGGAAACCACGTACGAATGCGGTCGGGTGGCTGGCCCGGCCGCATTTCTATTTGGGAGGTATTTCCGGTTGGGGCTGGGATGTTCTTACGGCACGCCATTCGTAACGACGCAGGAGATAGAGGGCGTCCTTGTGGATGGGATTGTTATTCTCCCGGGTCTCGCCGCGGAGCGCGATTCGATAGGCGTCGCGGAGATTGCCGTCTCCATAGATGTCGGGGAAGCGCGCGCCCGAGTAGGTCAGGCGAGTGCTAAAGCCCAGGGCCACGCCGCCGAGCGCGCAGAAGATGAAACAGTACGCCGCCAACAACGGACGCAAAGCGCCAGGTGAGATCATCCGTCTCAGCCCCGTGAGCACGTACGCCATGAGGAAGGGCAGAACCGGCAACCAGAGCCGGGTGTCAGCCCAGGGATAGGCGAGCACGATGCTTGCCGAGGCTAATACATACACCATCAGCGAATCCAGCCGGCAGCGCTTTGTCCAAATCCCAACAGCACATGCCAGGATTGCGAGCACGCCAAAGATCCGAAGGGGCAGCCCAAGGGCGCGCGGCAATTTTGACGCCGGAGCGTTGGAGGCCATTTCACCCCATTCCGTGGAGTGAAACTCAATGTTCGTGGCAATCGCGCGTGTGATACCCCGGGCATGGAAGATCGGCAGGTTGAACTGCAGATATCGGGAGTGAAGAAAAAGGACGATCCCGATCACGAAGAGGGCCGGCAACAGTGTGAAAGTTATAAGGCAATGCCGTCGCAGTATCGGAACGATGTTTCGAGCCCCGTTGGCACTGCCGAGCGTTGCCCAGAGGAGAGCTGGAATCAACGCGATTCCAATCGTGCGCAACTCGATACAGAGCACTAAGAGGGGGAGGGAAAGGATCAGCCACCTGAACTTGCGGGGTCCTGAAAGCGGTTCCGCGCGCATCAGCACCAGCAGATACGACGTGGATGCTCCGAAAAAGCAGATATCGCTTAACGGGTAGGCGACGTTTCTGATTACGATGAAAGAGAGAAGTGTCAGCAACAAGATGGATTGCGCAAGGTCGCGGGAGAATCCGAACGAATCGCGAAGCACGAAATAGCTGGCCCAACATCCGATACCCAGCAGGAAGCAATTGAGGGCAACGATGGCCCAGGAAGTCGCCAGGCCAGCTTTGGCCAACAGAAAAATCAACGCGGGATATCCGGGCGGGCGCATGGATTGTACGCCGTGCGACAGGAATCCGTGGCCGTCGATCGCCGAACTCGCCTGTAACAGATAGTCAATTCCATCGGTGATGAGCCGAAGGGGAGTGGGGATTTGTGCGAGATAAGCGAGGGAGACGGCGGCAAGAGCCAGTGTGATGGCTACGCGGGCGCGGCTGTGTGGAGTCGTTATGTGATTGGGATTCGATTCCACTGGGTTGCGGATGCTGCCGGGTGTCACTGGCATGGGGCGTAGCTGATTGGAAATGAAACGGCGATGAAGCGTCAAACGGCAGGGGTTGCGCGTCGGTACAGGCGAGTAAGGGCCGGGTTTTCGCGAAGTTTCCACAGCAAGTTGCTAACCTGCACAGCTTCTGCACAATTCATTTGGATGTTCGCTTTATATTCGCTTATGCTTGCGGAGGGAAATGGGACAGAGTGACTTACGAACCATGGCGACCACTGATTACAGCATCAGCACACTTCCGGCGAATGTAGAGGCGGAGCGTTCGATTCTGGGCGCGATTCTGCTCGACAACTTTGCTTACAACCAGGCGGCGGAGCATTTGCGGATCGAGGATTTCTCGCTCGATTCGCACCGGCGGATTTATTCGCGCATGGTCGATCTGGCGGAATCGTCGCGTCCGATCGACATGATCACGCTGATCGAGGAACTCGACCGGCACAAGGATCTGCAGCCGATTGGCGACGTGGCGTATGTATCGAGCCTGGTGGATGGCGTCCCGGACCGGCCGAGCATTGAGCACTACGTCAAGATTGTGCGCGATAAGGCGCTGCTCCGCGGGCTGATTTCGGCGGCGAGCACGGCGATTGCGCGGGCGTCGGATCAGGGCGACGCGGCGGAAGATGTTCTGAGCGATGCCGAGGCGGCGATTTTTCAGTTGTCGGACAAGCGCATTGGGCGCGGGTTCATGGGCGTGCAGGAAATCGTCCGCGAATCGTTTGGCTCGGTGGACGCCCTGCTGCAGCGCGGGCAGCGGATCACGGGACTCGCGACGCACTACGTCGACTTGGACGAAATGACTTCGGGGTTGCAGCGCTCGGATCTGGTCATCATTGCGGCGCGGCCTTCGATGGGCAAGACGGCGTTCGTGATGAACATCGCGGAGAATGCGGCGATTGAAGATCAGCAGGTGGTAGGTGTGTTCTCGCTGGAAATGTCGCGCGAAGCGCTGCTGATGCGCTTGCTGTGTTCGCAGGCGCGGGTTGATGCGCACAAGATGCGCACGGGTTCGCTGTGGCAAGACGATACCCGGAAGGTGGTGAAGGCGATGGAGCAGCTGGCGCATGCTCCCATTTTCATCGACGACACGCCGGGCATTTCGTTGAGCGAGATGCGGGCGAAGGCGCGGCGGCTGAAGCAGGCGCAGGGCGGGCGCCTGGATCTGATCATCGTCGACTATTTGCAGTTGATGTCGGGGGGCGGGAAGCGTTTCGAGAATCGTACGCAGGAAGTGTCGGCGATCTCGCGCGGGCTGAAGGCGCTGGCGAAAGAGTTGAGCGTGCCGGTGATTGCGCTCTCGCAGTTGAGCCGCGCTCCGGAGGCCCGCGGCGGAGATCATCGTCCGCAGCTGGCCGACTTGCGCGAGTCGGGATCGATCGAGCAGGATGCCGACCTGGTGATGTTCATTTTCCGCGAAGAAGTCTACAAGCAGGACGATCCGGAGCTGCAAGGCAAGGCCGAGATCATTATTGCCAAACAAAGAAACGGGCCGATCGGAAAAGTAAGGATGGCGTTCCTCAAAAACAGCACCCGATTTGAGTCGCTGGCCGAGGGCGGGGTGGCGGAAGAGTAGACGCCATAGGGAGGGCTACGTGCAGATGTGCGATGAACTTTGCGCAAGTCACATGGGCAGCGGCTCAGCCAATGACTGCTTCCGGATACAGGAAACACTGCAGATGCCCCTAGGTAAGTCCCTTAGAGGATTGGGTTTGCGCGAACCGCCTTTATGACACCCTTGGCCTGTGGAAAAGATTGTGGAATTGAAAACCAAGTTCAGAGTTTGCGGGCGCAACGACGCCGCGGGCGCCTCGACCAAGACATTGTCTTCTCGTTTAACTCCATGAATAGTAACCAGTTATGCAATTCACCGGGTATTAACAAGATACGTGCCGCAGCGCGCTTGATTTCGTTCCGCATTTGAGATTTGCACATTTTTGGGTCGGGCACTTTCGTTTTCTCCCAGTTTTGGCGCGGTTTTCGCTGTTCGCCTTCGCCCACGGCGGAGGCGGAACGCTAATGGGAAGGATCGTTTTCTCCGATGCGCGGCACGATCGCGGCACAATGTCGTTACGAAATCCGAACAAATTCGCCGCGGGTTGTGCGGCGTCGGCCTAAAACAGCGGGCACCCGATCGAACGACTGATCAAGAGGAAGGATTTTGCTGAAGGGAGGGGTTGTGTTCCGCGATCACAAGACCTTAAAAGCAGAAAGCGGCGCTACCACGAGAGCGGAATTGCTGCGATTCAACGGCGCCGTTGAGCGGGATCCGGCCATCGATGAGTGGATGAAAAAGCATACCGGCGAATTGGGAGCCATCGCACATCAATGGTTTGAGGTAATGCGACACTGCGGGGATGAAGTACGGGAGCTTTTGCATGACGGCTGTCCCGTCGCGTGTTTCGGAGATGTGCCGTTCGGGTACGTCAACGTATTCACTTCTCACGTGAATGTGGGGTTCTTTCGCGGCGCAGCGCTGCGCGATCCGGCGCGCATACTGCAAGGCGCTGGCAAGTTCATGCGTCATCTGAAATTGAGACCGGGGACGGCGGCAAACGACGTTGAGCTAACCAGGCTCATCGAAGCGGCGTACGCGGATATTAAGGCGCGAGTCGAATACGGCGAACCCTGAAACCCAGAGTCGCACTGGGTCTATCGGCTGCCGGCGCGTTTACTGGTGCGTTTGGCTTTGCCTTTGCCTTTTTGGCCTACCGCCTGACGCAATACTTCCCCTGCGAGGCTTCGCTCGCGTTTGCTGCGTGAGTGCATCGCTTTCCCGGCCTCCTTCTTAACACGCTTCGATTCTTTGGCCATTTGCGTTGCTCCCTTCTGCATGGATGTTTCCAAACATAGTACTCGCAGGTTTTTTGTGCTGTCTAGAGTTCAATCATGTCTTGGGAGGAGAAGTGGAAAATGACCGTTCTCGATGCGACCCAGTCCCTGCCCCGGAATGACAAATCCCCTTTTGGATAATAGAGTCTTACCGGAGGGGAACTCATGCGAGGGTTAAAGGGCAAGCGGGTCGTAATCACGGGCGGCGCGAGCGGGATTGGCGCGGCTACGGCGGCGCGCTTTCTGGAAGAGGGATCGCGCGTCTGCGTGCTCGATCGCGACGCGCAGGCTTGCGGACACATCAAGCACGAGCTGCCTGCCTTAGGCGAAGCGATTATTGCCGACGTCACCGACCTGATGCAGGTCGAGGCCGCGTTCGCCGAGGCGATCCGTTTGATGGACGGCGTCGACGTGCTCATCAACAACGCGGGCATCAGCATCCGGCATAAGTTTCTCGACATTACTCCCGAAGAATGGGACCGGGTGATCGCCGTGAACCTGACTGGCGTGTTTTACGTGGCGCAGACGGCGGCGCGCCACATGTGGGAGCGCTTCTCTGTCACGCAAGCCAGCGGAGTGATTCTGCAGACAGCGTCGACCAACGGTGTGATGGGATATCCGTATTACGCCGACTACAACGCGACCAAAGCGGGAGTGATCGAGTTGACGCGGTCGATGGCGCTGGAACTCGCGCCGAAGGTGCGTGTGTGCGCGGTGGCTCCGGGATACGTGTTGACGCCCATGCAGCGCGCGGAGTATTCCGACGCGATGCTCGCGGAAGTGAATCAGAAGATTCCGCTCGGACGGCATGCGAAGCCCGAAGAGATCGCCGGGCTGTTCGCGTATCTGGCGTCGGACGATGCGGCGTATGCGACCGGGCATGTGTTCACGATGGATGGAGGAGAGACGGCAGGCGGCCTGGCGAGCCGGTGAGAGCGACCTCAGCAGTTGAAGCCGTCATCGACGAACGAGTCGATCGCAGCGCCCAAGCGCTGCGCCACTCAAAGGCAAGAGGATTCCAGGGATGCGATTGAAGGGGAAAGTTGCACTCATCACCGGCGGGACTTCCGGCATCGGAGAGGCTACGGCCCGGCTGTTCGCGGCGGAGGGTGCCAGGATTGCCATCACTGGGCGCAATGACGCCCGCGGCGCTGCGGTCGTTGAGCACATCGAACACGACGGTGGCAAGGCGATCTTCATTCGCGCCGACGTCAGCGTGGCGGCCGACTGCAGGCGCGCGGTCGACGAGACGGTGCGCGCCTTCGGCCCGCTCGACATTCTATTCAACAACGCGGGAGTCTTCTACGCGCAGACCGCGCTGGAATGTTCCGAGCGCGAGTGGGACGAACAAGTCGACGTCAACCTGAAAGGCACCTTCCTGATGTCGAAGTTCGCGCTGCCCGGGATGATCGCGCAGAAGAATGGCGTCATCGTCAACAACAGTTCGGGATGGGGCATCGTCGGCGGCGATCACGCGGTGGCGTATTGCGCGTCGAAGGGCGGCGTGGTTCTGATGACCAAGGCGATGGCGATCGATCACGGAGCCCAGGGCATTCGCGTGAACTGCGTTTGCCCGGGCGATGTGGAGACTCCGATGCTGCCGGCCGACGCGAAGCTGCGCGGGCTGAAGTGGGAGGACTACATCGCCGGGTGCGCCAACCGTCCGCTGGGGCGCGTCGGTACTGTGGAGGAGATCGCCAAGGCAGTGCTGTTCCTGGCGTCGGACGACTCGTCGTTCATGACCGGCGCCGCGCTCGTGGTCGATGGCGGAGGAACGGCGGACTAGCTCCGCTCACGCGCATGGGAACCAAGGCCACAGTCTTTCTCGGGGCAGGGCGCATCACCGGCGCGCTGGCCGCGGGCTTGCGCCTGGCAGGACACAACGAAGAGATGGTGGTGTACGATCGCCATCCCGAGAACGTGCGGGCGTTGCGGCGCGAATCGAGATTGGAGATTGCGCGCGACTTGAAGTCTGCGGTGGAGCGGGCAGGGATGTTGGTGGTGGCGGTGCGTCCAGCATCGGTAGCGGAACTGCTCGAGGAGGTAGCGACCTGCGGTGCGCCTGCACCGAACCTGTGCGTGAGTCTCGCGGCGGGGATTCCGCTGCGAAAGTTGCGAGGGCAACTCCGAGCTGCGGTGCGGTGGGTGCGGGCGATGCCGAGTCCGGTGTGCCGCGTGGGGCGTGGGTTGACGGCTTTGAGCTTTGATCGCGGCGTCACGAAGAGCGAGCGCGGGCGCGTGTGCTCTTTCTTTGCGAACGTCGGATCGGTGCTCGAGATTTCTGAGAAGCAGTTCGACGCATTCACGGCGGCATATTCCTCGAGCCACGGGTATCATGCGCTCGCAACTCTGGCGAAGGCCGCGCAGGCGGCAGGATTGGATCGCACGACTGCGCTGAACGCGGCGGCGCATGCGCTGAGCGATAGCATCTTCTACTGGCGCGAGAGTGGACGGAGCCTGGAAGACCTTCTGCGCGAAGCGGTGACGCCCGGAGGCATTGCCGCGGCGACAATCAACGCGATGGACGCGGCCGGATATCAGCGCGTAGTGAAAGAAGGGATCAGCGCGGGAGTAAAGCAGGCGCGCCGGAATGCGCGGCAGTGAGCGACTCTCAGTGGCGAAGCCGCCATCACAGGACCGTTGTTACGGCAGACTGGAGTCGTTCCCTTCCCGTTCGTGATCAGAGAATGCTCTTGCCCTTCGCGTTTGAGAATACCGTTGCGCGCCGGTTTCGGTTTGTGAGTTACCTTCGTCACCATGGAAGCGGCGAATGCTTCTGTCACAATAGTGGATGCAACACTTGCCTCTGCGATGGAAGTTCTAACCCAAAACGCGACTCGACGCAGCACTCGCATTCGGGTGGAGATTCCTGTCAGCGTCATCAGCCTGGACCGGAAGAGGCCATTCGGCGACAAGTGCCTGGTGCTGATCGTCAGCGCGCAGGGGTGCGGCTTTCGCAGCTCGGAAGCTCTCGAGATCGGGACCCCGATCATGTTGAGCAATCTGCCCGGCGGAGGAAGCGTGACCGCGACCGTTGCGAACTGCCTGCCGCTGGGGAATGACGGCAAGTATTTTCTGGTGGGGGCTTCGCTCTATACCCACGGCAATGTCTGGGGGATCGCCAATGCTCCGGAAGACTGGAAGGCCGCGGCGCAAGACAATCCGACTGTGGCTCGTGTGACTGCAGGAACGGCGAACGCTCCCAAGTTGACGGTGCAAAAGAAAGCGGAGTGGCCTTACAACTTATTCTCCGATGGCGCCGAACTTCATCCCGGCCGCAAGTAAAGTCTCCGCACCCGCGCAATCCTGTCGATTCCCACTGCGCTAAACACGACGAAGGTTCCCAGGAACATCGCGAATCCCGCGGTCTTGTTCTTTCGTAACTTCGCCAACTTCGAGCGCGCTGGCATACTCTCGGTAGAGATATGTCCGAAGACTTCAATTCGACAGAGCCGGCCGTATCTGAGCCGGTCGTATCTGAGCCAGTTATGACAGAACCTCTTGTCGCGGAATCGGCCGTTGCAGACTCGGTTGCCGCTGAGCCAGTTGTAACGGTGCCGGCTGCGGCCACGCACGAGAAGAAGCTCAGCGACCGTCCGTTTCGCGTGAAGCTGCGCGGGTCGGTGCTGGTGCTGGTGCGTCTGCCGAACAAGCGCTCGCTGCGGGCGGCGATCCATCAGCTGTCGACGTCGGGCGGAGTGATCCACCTGGAAAAGCCGTTGGATGAGAAGCTGGAAGTCGAATTGATTTTTCACATCCGCGAAGCCACGATTCGTGGCAAGGCACAGATGCTGTTTCCCATGTGGGCGACGCAAGGGTGGATGCAGCCCTTTCGCTTCGTGGACCTGTCCGACGCCAGTCGGGAAACACTGGACGCAAAGCTGAAATCATTTCTCGGTGAACCCACGAAGAGTGTTGCTGCCGGCGCCTGAATTCAGCTGTCCGTCTGACTCTGCAATAAACCGCCTCTGCGCCTTGACTCAGCAACGATGGCCCGCGCTTCCAATGGTTACTGTAGTTACATAGGGCACGGTCTTGAAGGGACTATGATCCGAGCATAGGCCCCAATCATGAAGCGACTCAATTTTTTGGTTTCCCTCACGAACGACGATAACGATTACCAGCAGGAACAGGCTGCCGCGGCGGAGAAAGCCGGACGGCGGATGGGCGTAGACGTGAAGATCATTCACGCGGGCAATGACGCTCTGGCGCAGAGCCAGCAGTTGTTGCACTACGTGCAGGATTCCGCGGTGGTGCGTCCGGACGCAATCATGTTCGAACCTGCCGGCGGCACGGCGTTTCCGCAAGTGGCGCGCGCGGCGGCCGCCGCCGGAATTGGGTGGGTGGTGCTGAACCACGAAGTGGACTACATCCTGGAGCTGCGCCGGACTCACAAGATTCCGGTGTTTGCGATCAGTTCCGATCATGAAGAAGTGGGCAAGATTCAGGGACAACAATTTGGAGCGCTGCTGCCGAACGGGGGATCGATTCTATATATCGAAGGCCCGGCGAACAGTTCTGCGGCCAAGGAGCGGACGGCTGGCATGAACCTGACCAAGCCGGCGAACATTCAGGTGAAGTCGATGCGGGCGAACTGGACGGAAGAGAGCGCGTATCGCGCCGTGAGTTCATGGATGCGGCTGCGGACTTCGCAAGAGAGCCATATCGATCTGGTGGGAGCTCAAGACGACAGCATGGCAATGGGCGCGAGAAAAGCCTTCAGTGAAGTCCCCGGGAGTGAACGGGCACGATGGATGAAGATCCCAATCACGGGCTGCGATGGAATGCCCAAGACCGGCCAGGCGTGGGTGCGCAACGGAACGCTGGCGGCGACGATCTTCATTCGTCCGAATACCGATCTGGCGATTGAGATGTTGATCGAAGCGTTCAAGGGCGCGACTTTGCCGGAACGAAAAGTGACGGCACCCGAGTCGGTGCCATCGCTGGCAGAGTTGGCGTCGGCAGGCAAGTTGCACCGGTCGGCAAAAGCGTAGAATTCAACGTTTCAAGGTTTCAGGCGTCCCTGCGGGGACGCCTTTTTGTTTCAGCTTCAGATGAAGATTGCGGTACTCGGTGAAAAGAGTAGAATAGCCGCCAATTTATACAAGCGAGAAATACAGTTGAGCCCCGGACCATAAATCGACGGAGGAACGTATGGCAAATGCCGTGGGAATGGCGGCTGGCGGTAAAGGAGAATACAGCATCTGGCGGGTGATCTCGGCCTCTTCCGTGGGGACGATGATCGAGTGGTATGACTTCTATATCTTCGGCAGCCTGGCGGCGATTCTGGGGCCAAAGTTCTATCCCCCGGGCAACGATACATTTGCCTACGTTGCCTATCTTGCCACGTTTGCGGTGGGATTTCTGGTGCGGCCATTTGGGGCGCTCTTCTTTGGGCGCATCGGCGATTTGGTGGGGCGCAAATACGCTTTTCTCGTGACGCTTTCGATCATGGGCTTCTCCACGTTTGCGATCGGACTGCTGCCATCGTTCGCGACCGCAGGATGGTTTGCGCCGATCGTCCTATTGCTGATCCGGGTGCTGCAAGGACTCGCCCTGGGTGGAGAATACGGCGGCGCCGCAGTGTATGTCGGAGAGCACGTCCCAGACAACAAACGCGGTTTCTACACGAGCTTCATTCAGATCACGGCGACGCTGGGGCTTTTTGTTTCTCTGATCGTGATTCTGGTGACCCAGAGCTTGATGTCGAAGGAGGATTTCGCAGCCTACGGATGGCGCATTCCGTTCCTGATCTCGATCATCCTGGTGATGATCTCGCTGTACATTCGCCTGAAGATGAAGGAGTCGCCCATCTTCGCCGAACTCAAGAGCGCGGGCATGACCTCGACGCAACCACTGAAAGACGCGTTCACGAAATGGCCAAATCTGAAGAACGTTCTGATCTCGCTGTTCGGGGCCACAGCCGGGCAGGGAGTGGTCTGGTATACGGGACAGTTTTATGCGCTGTTCTATATGCAGACGATTCTGAAGGTGAACGTGAAGTCCGCCAACATCGTGGTGGCGATCGCACTGCTGCTGGGGATGCCGTTTTTCACCGTGGTGGGCGCACTCTCGGACCGCATCGGGCGGAAGAAGCTGATGATGGCGGGATGCCTGCTGGGCGTGCTGACGTATATCCCAATCTACAAGGCGATGGAGCGTGCAGCCGGAAACAATGTGGTTACGGTGAAATCGGCGCGCAACAAGGTGACCGGGGCGATTGCACTGACGGCCATGACCACGGATGCGACGGGCGCATTCGTGCCGGCGAAAGAAGCTCCCAACCCGAATCTGACGATGCTGGTGCTGCTGGTGTTTGTGCAAGTTCTTTATGTGTGCCTGGTGTACGGCCCTATCGCGGCGTATCTGATTGAGGCGTTTCCGGCCAAGATCCGCTACACATCGTTATCGCTGCCCTATCACATCGGGAATGGCGTGTTTGGCGGCTTGCTGCCACTGATCGGGCTGTCGTCGGTGGCGGCGACGGGAAATATTTATGCCGGGCTTTACTATCCGATGATTGTGGCGGGCATGACGTTTGTTGTGGGAAGCCTCCTCTTGCGCGAGACACAGCGGGTCCGGATCTGGGATGAAACGGGAGGCAAGGCTGCGCCGGAATCGGAATCGTAGAGTGCAGCATTCAGCCGCGGACAAGCGAATGTCGGCTGTGCGCGAGAGGGCCTGCGAATATGCTAGATTGAGGTTCGCGGGCCTATAGCTCAACGGTTAGAGCAGCAGACTCATAATCTGTTGGTTCCAGGTTCAAATCCTGGTGGGCCCACCAACCTCGTTCACTCTTTTGGGCAAAATCTTCTCTTCTTCTCGCGATCGCCTGCTGCACTCGGTGCCGTGTCACCCTACAGAGCCAATCAATTCTTTCCCACTCCTACGAGGTACATGTTGTGCGGACTTCCTACTGTGCTGTCGGTGATGGTCACATAGGCGGTCTCGGGGCCCAGTTGGGATGCCGTGAAGGTCACGGTGACGACGCACTTCGTGGCGGTCTTCAGAGTCGCGGGACAGGTATTGGTCTGGGTGAAGTCGGTGGCGTTGGTTCCGGTGATGGCGATGCTGCTGATCGTCATCGCCGACTTTCCGTTGTTGCCCAGAGTGAGCGCCTGGCTGACCGGCGTGCCCAGCGTTGACGCGGCAAACGTCCAGCATGGATTCAGGAATAGAAGATTCGGACCTTTTCGGGAGCTCAGCAATCCGAAGACGTCGAGTTGGTTTTGCGTCCCAACATACACGCGACCTTTGGCGATGGTGGGAACGGCAAACTTGTTGGCGCAGCCTCCTTGATCGAGGGGAAAGTTATAGCCGAGCGCCTGCTTGCTGTTGTAGAGCATGGTCAGGTTGGTTGCGTCGTAGGCGTAGAGCACTGCGGGCTTGGTGCCGGGCATGACGTTCAAGGAATCCTGGCGCTGAATGGCCCACACGATTCCGTTCGAACTGCCGCTGGCTGAGATGGACGGCGTGGCTCCGACTGGGAAAGTATTGGTGGTTTGGGCCGCGGCAGACGTCGAGAGCAGACCGTCGGTCACGCTGAACATCTTCAGAAAATCGCCGTTGCCGCCGGCGGATTGCTGGCCCGCAGAGTACACGTTCGCAGCCGTGGCTCCCTGCCAGTACGCCGGGCTGCTCAAGTAACCCACCGCCGATCCGATGACCTCTTCCACATCCTGGTCCTGGGAGGCGTTATATCCTCCCAAATCGTCCTGATTGAGAAGGTACATACGGCTGGCGATCGGATTCGAATCACAAGGCGCTCCGCCCTTGCCGGCAATCAGCAATTCGTTCGGCACATTGCCGGACTGCGGCGGGAGGAGCATGGGACCGCCGGCTCCTAGATCAATGTCGTGCGCCGCACGGCACAATTGATCGCTGGGAGTGAAGTAATCGATCACACTCAGATCGGCGCCGAACTTCAGCAGGGTGTCGCCATAGTCGGTGCCTCCGGTGTTCGCGTCGAAAAGAGCGTTGCCAGTCGCCGCATAAATATTGCCGGAGGAGTCGGCTGCCAGGCCGTTTCCCGAGGCCCAAACACCTCCTGCGGAAGAGTTCGGAGTAGTGTTGAAAATGGCGGTTTGCTTCAGGGTCTGCGCGTTGTAACCCATGATCCATCCGTGGAGACTGCCGGCCCATGCAATGTAGACCGTGCCGTTCGCAAGGAGCAATCCAACGCGCTGAATATCCCGCAGCGGGTCAAAGCTGACGATCCCTTTCTTGCTGCCGGAGCCGGTCCCCGGCACCGAACCCGAAATATTTACCGGACCGCCGAACTTCTCAGCCCCGGTTGTGATATCGAGGGCGTGCAGAGTTTGGAAGTACGCGCCGTTATTCAACGTGCGGGAAACCAGATACATCGTGCGGGTCGTGTTGTCGATGACCGGCGTCGCCGTGATGCCGTAGATGGGATAGACGCTGCAACCGATGATCGCAACGCCATTGACTTCGCAGGCCACGGGAGTGATGCCTGAGGCTGGATTGATAAAGCTCACCTGCCACAGAGCGGAAGCGCGAAGACCATCCGCATCGAACGCATACAGGCTGTCGTTTTGGGTGGCGACATAAACCACGTTGTGCGTGCCCTGGCCTGGGATGCTCACGTTGGGAACGTAGAGCGGCTGGCCGTAGATCTGGCCATCGACCGAGTAGGAGAACACCCTTCCGAACGTCGCGGAGTTGACGTTCGCGGGAGTCAGAATCGTCTCGCTGGGATTCTGACCGGTTCGAGCATTATCGTTGTGCTGGGTTAGAACTCCGGCGAAGGTTTGGGCCGCCGCGGGTGAGAGGTAAGCAAAGATCAGAGGAAAGAGGACTACGGAGTGGGCGATTGCTCTAAGCGTGCTGCGAGTCATGGCTACTTCCCCCTCGTTGGGGCATTCCTTGAGAGACGAAGCGCGGGAGGTCCATCATTTTGTCCTATGGCAGGCGGCGTGTCAATCGATCGCGGCCCGGCCTCGGAATCGCGCGTGGTGGCGTTGTCGCTTGGTGCGCGGCTCGGAATGCGTTAGGCTCGGAACTATCCGAATGAGCCTGCTGCCAGAGAAGCTCCCCCTTCACCGCTCTTCCGCAATCCTGCTGGGCGTCGTTGCTTTTCTCTCGTTCAGTTATTTCTACGAAGGCGGCGGGTGGAATCAGAACTCACGCTTCGATCTGCTGCGCGCGATTGTCGAGCGGCACACCCTGCAAATCGATGCCTACCACGAAAACACGCAGGACAAGGCCCACTTCAACGGCCATTACTACTCCGACAAAGCGCCGGGGTTGGTGTTTCTCGCGGTGCCGTTTGCATTGGCGGCGAGGCCGGCCCTGCGGGCTGTTGGCTTGGATCCAGAGTCGCCGCGAGGGTTGGTTGCGCTGTCGTACCTGGTGAGTGTGGGAGCGGTCGCGTTACCGACTGCGCTGGCTGCGATATGCCTATTTTTTCTGGGATTGCGATTCGGGGCGGGATCTGGCGGTGCGGCGTTTGCGGCGCTGGTGATGTGCCTCGGAACTCCAATGTGGGCTTATGCGAGCTTGTTCTGGGCGCATGCTCTGGTGGGAGCTTGCCTGATGTTCGCTTTCGCCGCGGCGTTGAAGCTGGGTGAGCGCTTGAGTGCGCGCGCCGATTTTTCTTGGGCGCTGGCCGTGGGACTCACAGCGGGATGGGCCACGGTGACGGAATATCCCGCGGCGCCGGCTTCAGCGATGCTGGCATTTCTGGCTTTATCGCAGGTATGGCTGCAGGGGAAGGCGGCACGCTGGCGAGTGGTGGCGGGCGTGGGAATCGGAGCCGGACTTTGCCTCGTCGTATTGTTGGTCTATCTTCACGCGGCGTTCGGGGCCTTTCGTCCGAGCTATTCGTATTACGATCCGAATTCGTTTTCGTTTATGCAGCAGCAAGGGTACATGGGGCTGACGTATCCGCACCCAGACCGCCTGCTGAAAATTCTTTTTGGATGTTCGCGCGGGCTGGTGTTCGCGTCGCCGGTGCTGGTCGCAGCGCCGCTCGGCCTGTGGTGGTTGTGGAAAGGCAGGACTCATCGCGCTGCAAGTCTGGTGGTGGCGGGGATTGTGGCTTATTACTTTCTGTTTAACGCGTCGTTCTACTGGTGGAAGGCTGGGCTGACGTTTGGTCCGCGGTATGCGGGAGCCTGTATTCCGTTTGTGTGCGTTGGACTGGCTGTGGTGTGGGGACGAGCGACCGCAGGCTGGCGACGCGTGCTGGTTGGATTCGGTGTTTGCAGTGTTTTCCTTGCGCTGATGGTAGTTTCGACGACTTCGCAGCTCGCGATGCAGGATAGTTGTCCGATCATACATTCGGCGTGGCCGGCATTTTGGTCTGGGCGGTTGGCAATCAACCACGAATCGATGTTGACCGTTGCCGAATCCAATGGAGGTTACGGGGCTTCAATCTAGGCCAGATATTGGATTGCACGGTCTTTCGAGTTTGATTCCGTTGTTCTTGGTTTGGGGAGCGGCGGTCGTGGTTTGGTGGCGGATGAAGAGATTCGAATGAGCGCATTCGAGTAAGATAACTGTCAGGTGTTTTATGGCGGAAACTCAAGCGGTGTCGGCCGAGATTGAGCTGCTGCAGCGGGTGTATGCGGCGTTTAACCGGCGGGACATTGAACGCGTGCTCGCCGTGATGCAGGAGAACGTCGATTGGCCGAATGGGATGGAAGGCGGGCGCGTGCTGGGCAAGTCTGCCGTGCGGGAATACTGGACCCGTCAGTTCCAGGTGCTCGATCCCAACGTTCAGCCGAAGGGGTTTACCAGGGAAGCGGACGGGCGGGTCGCGGTCGATGTGCATCAGGTGGTACGCGACAAGGGTGGAGCGCTCGTAGTCGACCAGATGATCCAGCATGTGTACGAATTTCGCGATGGGCTGATTCGGAGCATGGAAATTCGGGAAGCCGCTCAGCGCTGAGACGCTGCCAGGAAAAACTTTTACCACGAAGGACACTAAGTAACACGAAGGAAAGCGGGGCGTCTGCTGCTCGCGTAGTTCGGAATTCAAGGTCAATTCATCATTGAGGGAATTTATGGCGCACACTGTGTTTTGCGTGAAGTTTCAGAAAGAAATGCCGGGACTCGACGAGCCTCCATTCGACAATGACCTGGGAAAGAAGGTGTATGACAACGTCTCCCAGGAAGCGTGGAGGATGTGGATGGAGCACTGCAAGATGCTGCTGAACGAGTACCGGCTGAACCCCGCGCGGCGCGAGGATCAGGAAGTCATCGTGAAACAGATGGATCAGTTTTTCTTCGGCGAGGGATCGGCCAAGCCGAAGGAGTATGTGGCGCCGAAGGAGTAAAGTGCGCGGGGGCTCAAGCCCCGATCGGGTTGGCCGCTTTACGCGGCGCTAGAGCGCCGCTCTTCCACGATAGGCGCTTCTAGGTGGTTCTGTACGTCGTCTGGGCTGGAGATTCGCTGAGGAAAGGCAGTGCGCCGAGCAGCAAAGAGAGTGCGGGAAGCACAACCCAATTGGTCACTGCGAGACAGAAATAGGTAAAGCGGAACAGCGAAAAGCCGTCGACCGCGAGGCCCACCGGCAAGATCACACAAAAGGTCGCGAAAAGCACGAGAGCGGAAGACAATCCTGCGGCGAGCCGCGTTCGCGTTGAGCCGTGGGCCCGCCTCGAAAGATACGCTCCCAACGCTCCGAATGCAGGAAGTCCCGCCAGCCACGGCCAGTAGAAGAGCATCGCCATGTGTCCGAACCACACCAGGCGCGGCTGGTAGCTTGTGCGTTGCAGGATCATGAGCAGAAGGCTTGCTCCCAACAGACTGGCCATTCCAGGCAGCCACAGATTTTTGCTTCGGTCGTTCACGGTTCCCTCCTCGCGCTTGGCCCGACGAATGTTCGCAGCTAGAACGTGCCAAGCGTCGACTTCTTGCAAAGCGAATTCGACTGCTGCTGTCTCGGTCAGGCCCTGCGCACGCGCGGCCTCGTATGTCTCTTCGAGATGCGCGGCCAATTCCCGAATTACTTCGTCGCTGTGCGCCCCAGAAAGGCCGCAAGCCTTCAGCTTTTCGCGAACCATTGTTGGCCAGTTTTGCATGGTGGTTTCTAAGTCTTGCTGCGCTGTGTCCCAAGCGCACGAGGTTCATGTAGGAAAGGCGCGGCGCCGATCAGCAGTGCCACAGCGGGAAGAGCTACCCAATTTGCAAGACCGAGACCAAAGCTGACGAGTGTAAGGAAATGAAGGTCGAGGGCCAGCCCCCAGGGCACAATGAATGACATCATGATGAGGGCGGGAGACAATCCGGCCGCGAGCCGTGCTCGGAACGGGCCATGCGCTCGCTGGGAAAGATACGCTCCCAGGGCACCGCAAAACGGCAGAGCGGCAAGCCACGGCCAGTAGAGAGTGATTCCCATGCCGTGGATCCGGACCAGGCGGGACTGAAGGCCGAGAAATTGCGTCGCCATCAGAGAAACAGCGGCTCCCAACAGAGATATAAGGGCGGGCATCCACAAGTACTTCAGGCGTTGGTTCATGGGGTCCTCCTGCGATTGGGCGCGATGGATGTCCGCCGCTAGAACGTACCAGTCGTTTACCTCTTGCAGAATCGCCTCCTGCGCCGCGCCACCGTCCAGTCCGCGAGACCGAGCCTGTTCATAGGCTTCTTCGAGATGGGCCGCGAGTTCCGAGACGATCTGTTCGTTTAGATTGCAAGGCGACTTCGGGGACGACATTCGCTCACGAATAATTCGCTTCCAATCAGGCATGGCTGACTCCGGCGAGACTATCGAGGGCTTGGAAGAACGAGCGCCATTCCGCGCGCAGGGGAGCGAGTTGGCGGCGGCCACCGGGCGTGAGGCGGTAGTAGCGGCGGTCGCGGCCAGCGCTGTTGGCCTGCCAGCGGCCTTCGACCCAGCCGCGTTTTTCCATGTCATAGAGCAAGCGGATAGAGCGAGGCGAGGGTGAATTTCAGGGCGCCGCCGGTGCGTTCGCCAATCTGTTTGGCGATTTCGAATCCGTAAAGAGGCTGTTCGGCCAGCAGGGAGAGGATGGCCAGTTCGCCGCTTCCCCGCGAGATTTTGGAGCGAATGCGCTGGGTCATATCGTGTTCAACCACCGTCCGGAACCGCAATATAGGATTCCTATGTTTGGAGTATAGGGATCCTACATTGGAGGGTCAACATTACAGTGGTACCAGCCCCGAGCGGGCGTTTTGGGTACTCCGAAGGCCGTTACCGGCGCGAGGTCCGAGGGCTGCCGAGCTGTGCTCAGCCCGTCCGGGTCGAAGACCCGGCCCCACGCGCACAACCCGAGTCCGCGGATCCGTGGCTCAGACGCTCCCTTGATGGGGCTTTCTAAAACCTTGACCACGAAGGACACGAAGGTCCACGAAGGAACGTCACAAACCAATTCCTCCGTCATGGTTAGCCCTTCTCTACTGTTAGAATGCCCTGTTTCGCCGATGGTTACGCAAGTCAGCGAACTTCAATGCCCACAATGACGTACTGTCTATTGGATAGGGCTTGGAGCGAGTCTCAGCGGTCGGGTTATCCAAAGTAAGGCCAAGCCAGAGTCTCAAGGTTGCAGCAGATTTCCGGGGAGCGCAAGTGGAAGACGTCCAGGTCGTCGCGATGCTGGTCCGGCGTTGTATCGCCGGCGACTCCGCCGCCTGGGAGGAAATCGTGCAAACCTATAACCGGCGTATCTACAACATCTGCTACCGCTTCGCGGGATCGGGCGACGACGCCCAGGACCTCACCCAGGAGGTCTTCATCAAGATGTACCGCACGCTTTCGAGTTACGACCACACCAAGGGAGCGTTCGTGACCTGGGTGACGACCATCACCCGCAACCTGCTGGTGGACCATTTCCGCAAGACCAAGCAGGACCGGATGACCGATTCGATGGACACAGCCGGCGTCCGAACATGAGGACGCACATGCCGCTCAGCGAGCAAATTCCGGACCAATCCGCTCCCCCGGACGCCCGGGTCCGCAGCCGGGAGGTTGGAGAGACCGTGCACGCGGCCTTGGCCAAGCTATCGCCAGAGCTTCGGGAAGCAGTGATTCTAAGGGACTTACAGGATATGGATTATCGCGAAATTGCGACCGTTTTGAAGGTTCCGGAGGGTACCGTGAAATCGAGAATAAATAGAGGGCGGGCGGAACTTGCCAGGCTCCTACAACGTACCTATAGGCAGGTGATGTGATGCCAGACCAGCACCAGTAACGGAATGCAGTGCAACGAGTTCGAGCTCGCTGCTCACGGACGCCATTGACGGCGTCCTGACCGGGACCGGACTCGACCGCTTCCAGGCCCACGCCCGGATATGCAGGGCGTGCGGTCCGCTGCTTCGCCGAAGCTGAGGCGGGCCGCAACTGGCTGAAGGGTCTCACGGAGGTGGAGCCTCCAGCCAGCCTGGTCACGAATATCCTGGCATCCACGACGGGCGTTGACACCCAACGCCTGCGGGTGACTGCACGCGCGCCGCAGCCACGGATTTCGTGGTGGGAGCACGTGCAGGCCTCGGTGCTCGAGCCGATCTGGGCAACGGTCCGCCAGCCGCGCTTTGCCATGTCGTTTGGCATGGCGTTCTTTGCGCTGTCGGTGGGCCTTGACGGTCGCGGGCGTGAAACCCGCCGACCTGCGCCAGGTCAGCTTGCGGCCCTCTGCGATCCGGCACGCGTACTATCACACGCAAGCCCGGGTGGTGCATTACTACGAGAACGTCCGGATCGTTTACGAAGTCGAGTCGCGCGTGCGCGAGATCAAGCGCAACGTCGCGCCCGCCGAACCCGGCCGGAAGGAGTCCGCCGGCCAAGCAAAAGGATGACAAGAACGACACAACACAACAGCCCGAGCAGAAGCAGGAGCGCAATTACAGTCAGACGGACAACCATCTGATTCTGGCCAGCGCACCTCTGGGGACCTCTCTGTCGCGATCTGCCTGTAGTGTCGGTGACCACTGACAGGAGGTTCGTATGAACTGCGCCACTCACAGCGATACCGCTGCAGTGGCCTTCTGCCGCACTTGCGGAAAGCCACTTTGTAACCAATGCACCCGCGACGTCCGCGGAGTGATCTACTGCGAGTCGTGTCTGGCGGCGCGCATGGAAGGGGCGGCACTGCGCCGGCAGCGGGATTTGTTCCGCCCGCGCACAGACCGTGTATCAGCCGATAGGGGACAGCCTCCAGCTGCGATACCGTCCCGCCGATCAATGCAGGGCCGAATCCCACCGTTGCCGGAATTCTGGGCGCGATTCCTCTTGGATTGGGCGCGGTCTACTGCGGGCAATACGCCAAGGGCCTGGCGCACCTGGGCATTTTTGTGGCTGCCATCGTTGGCTTTGTCCTCCGACCTCCCGTGGCAGGCCGACATGGTGCATTGGAATCTTTCTGGGCTTTTTCTGGGTATACCAGATCCTGGACGCCATCCGCACGGCAAAGGCGATTCAGGCGGCGAGCCGATCCCTGATCCGTTTGGGCTGGCGTCAGACCTTCGGCGACCGGAGAGAACGCCTTGACGACCACCAAAGTTCCGGCTGCGGCCGCGATCCTGATTGGCCTGGGCGTGCTGTTCCTGATCAACACAGTCTTCGATTTCAGCCTGCATCGCTTCTGGCCGATCATTCTGATCGTGCTCGGCGTGTGGCTCTTTGCCAAGCACTGGGGACTGCTGGGAAGCTACCGCCCATATGTGTCTGTGCGAGCAATGCCGCACGCGCAAACTGATGGGACCGGCGATCCTGGTGACGGTGGGCGTGCTCTTCCTGCTCGACAACGTCGGGCGGTTGGAATTTCACCGAACCTGGCCAGCCATCCTGCTGGTGATTGGAGTGGTCAAACTGGTGCAAAGCAATGCTTCGTACGGTGGACACATCGGTCCGCTTGCCTCCAGGAATGCCGCCGGGCACTCGCCGCGGGCATTCCCGCACAGCTTCCGCCGTTCCACCGGCGCCTCAGAACTCCAGAATCAGCCGACCTCTTCTGGCGAGGTGAAAAATGTCTAACCCAATCGTCGCCGAATCCAATCGACGCCTCCAGCATTTTCGCCGCTTCCTCCGCTTGCCGCCGCGGCGTCAGCGCTCCTTTGCCGGACCGTTCGTCCTGATCGTGCTGGGTGTGGTGTTTCTGCTGGGCACCATGCACGTGCTGTCGTCGGCCGACTGGCGCACCTGTTCGCCAACTACTGGCCGGTGCTGCTGATTCTGTGGGGCGTGATCAAACTGATCGAGCATCAGCAGCGCGCAACGCGAAGGCACGCGCTCCCGGGATTGGCGCCGGGGGCGTTTTCCTGATCGTGATGATCGTCGTGTTCGGACTGATCGCGACTCAGCTCGAACGCGTGAACTGGTCGGGATTGCGCGACAGTTCAATATCGACGATAGACGACTTCAACAACATCTTCGGCGCAGAACTACAACTTCAACGATCACCTGGAGCAGGACTTCCCTGCCGGCAGCGAGCCTGAAGATCATCGACACGCGCGGCGCCGTCAGCGTGCACGCTTCGGACGACAACAAGATCACGGTTGTGGTGCGCAAGCGCGTCGGCGCCGACAATCAGGGCGACGCCGACAAGTACGACCGCAGAGACCAAGCCCACGATCACGCGCCATCGGCGGGCCTGGTTACACTCGATGCCAAGGCCGAAGGCTGCTGGAGATCACTCGGTCGAAGCAGATCTCGATATTTCGTTGCCGCGCAAGGCGCCGGTATCGATCACGTCCCGCCGAGGCGATGTGAACCTGGTCGGCCGCGACGGCAACGATCGATATCTCGGCGCAGCATTGCGACACGAGCGTGGAAGATGTCGCGGCAACGTGAAGGTCAGCCAGGAAAAAGGCTCGGTCGAAGATCGAGCAGGTGACCGGCGACGTGCACGTGGAAGGCCGGGTCAACGAAGTCTCGGTCGCCGACATGAAGGGCGCGGTGCAGCTGGAGGGCGAGTTTCAGGAGAGCGTGAAGCTGGCGCGCATCACCAAGATCCGTGACTTTCAAGTCGTCGCGCACCGACATGGAGTTCTCACGCATTGAGGGCACCCTCGATCTTGGACTCCGACGATCTGCACGCCGAACAGATTACCGGGCCGCTGCATCTGACGACGCGCTCGAAGAACATCCGCCTGGAAGACGTTTCTGGCGATGTGCGCCTGCAGAACGACAACGGCACGATCGAACTTGGACATGCGCACGCTGGGCAACGTGCAGATCGACAGCCGCAACGGCGACATTCAGTTGAGCGTGCCCGAAAAGGCCGGATTCCGCCTGGATGCGCGCACGCGCGACGGCGAGATTCAGTCGGACTTTCCCGAACTGAAGGTGGACAACGACGAGCACGAGGCGCAGCGCCAGCGGAAGCGTGGGCAACGCGTCGTCGCAATCGTGCTCAACAACGAGCACGACGGCATCGAGATTCGTAAGGCGAGTTCGACGCCGCCCGAACCGCCGGAGCCGCCGAGTCCGACGAAAGCCGGGAAATCTCTGCCGGCGCCGAAAGAGAAGGTCGAGCCGACGGAGAACTGAAGAAAGCAAAGTTTCAGAGTTTCAAGGTTTCGACAACGGCTGCATGTGGGGGCAGCCGCCTCGACTGTCCCGCGTGGACGAAGCCTGGCGGCGTTGAGATGACCAAGCTGAGACTGAGCCAGGCTTGATCAATGATCGCGTTTGTCGCTCACCAGCTCTTCCACCCTCGCCAACACTTCATCTTCGCTCAACGATGTGGAGTTGATCACCACCGCATCCTCGGCCGCCACCAGCGGAGATGCTGCCCGCGTGCGATCGCGGCGGTCGCGTTCGCGCAGGTCGGCGGCGACGCTCGCGGCTACTTCTCCCTTGATTTTTTGCTGCTCCATGCGGCGCTGCTCGCGCACTACCGGATCGGCGTCTAGAAAGATTTTCAAATCAGCGTCGGGGAAAACTTTGGTCCCGATGTCGCGGCCTTCCATCACGACGCCACCACCCGCGCCCATGGCGCGCTGATGGGCGACCATCCACGCGCGCACCTTGGGATGGACCGAGACGCGGGACGCCGCTTCGGTCACGTCGCGCTCGCGGATGCGGCGAAGACACATCGTTGCCGTCGAGCAGGGTGCGGTTTCCGCCGATCGTGGGCTCGAGCTGAATGCGCGAATATTCGGCCAGCTTGAGCAGCGCGGCTTCGTCGTCGAACGAGGCGTCGCGGTCGATCGCTTTCAGCGCCAGCGCGCGGTACATCGCTCCACTTTCGAGATTGACGTAGCCCAGCTTGCGCGCCAGGCGCGAGGCGATGGTGCTCTTGCCTGCGCCGGCCGGCCCGTCGATGGCGATGATGAGTTTGCGCGGCGTACTCGGTCTGCTTGCGTGCTGTCATTCATGCGAAGTTAACGATTGTACACGCTGCTTGAGGAGTATCCCCCTGCGGGGGTTATATCGGGAGGATGCGCCCGTTTGCATTGATAGCACGGACGAGGTTGCGAAAAAACTCTACCGGTCAAGGAAGGACGACCACAGGGGCTGTAGAGTGTGCGTGAGAACTCATCTTGTAGATTTGGAGTGGCACAGCACCGGCGATTTTCAGCCGCGGAGCGGCGCAAGAATACAGCCCACGGCGAAAGCCGTGGGTGCAAGTGGGAAATGATCCAGCCCCAGCGGGGCGAAAGATCAGTTCTCACGCGCTCTCTGAAGCTCTTAGTCAATCCATACTATTTTCGCGGCCCTGAAAGGGCCGCTCTTCCACGGGAGCGTACTTGATATTTCGCGACGGTTGAAGCATCAAGCGTCAGGTCGATCAATTCTTCCCAGCCCTGACTTGTTCTGCGGTCCACCCTAACTCGCGCAATTTTCGAATGCTCAGGGAATCGTGGCGCTTCGCCAGTCGGACGCCGGCCTCGTCCCGAACAAGGTCACAGTGATAATAGTTCGGCGCGGCCAGGCCAAGAGCGCGAAACAGAAGAATCTGGCGCGCGGTCGACTTCAGCAAATCGGCGCCGCGCACGACTTCTGTGATCCGCATTGCCGCATCGTCGACGACGACAGCCAACTGATAGGCGGGCACATCGTCGCGACGCCACACGATGAAGTCCCCGAAGTCGCGCCCAGCGGTCAGGCGCTGTGGGCCGAGATGCAGATCGGTAAAGGAAATCTCCTCGCCGTCGGGAATGCGGAACCGCCAGTTCACTCCCGCGGGCTCCAGCGGTCCGCTCCGCTGCATAATCTGCGGCCGGCATCTCCCCGGATACACCGGCTCGTCATCCGAATCGTTCGGCGCCCCTGCAGCCTGAGCCACATCCTTGCGCGAGCACGTGCACGGATAGATCAGTCCGAGTTCGCGCAGTTTCTTCCACGCTTCCAGGTAGTATGTCCGCCGCTGGCTCTGCGCATACGGACCCAGCGGTCCACCGCAGTCCGGGCCCTCGATCCAGTCGATGCCAAGCCAGTGAAGATCCTCGAGCATCGCCCGCACGAACTCAGGCCGGCAGCGCTGTGAATCCAAATCTTCGTTACGGAGAATTAGCTGGCCGTGATGCTCGGCCGCGCGTTGGGCTGCGACCCAGAAAGTGCGTGCGTGCCCTAGATGGAGCAGGCCGGTGGGAGAAGGGGCGAGACGCCCGCGGTACGTGCGCGCCTGGATGTCTTGTAGGGATTCGGTCACAGCGACCTATGCAACCGCCAACTGCAGCGGTTTCACAATCGAGTCTGAGGCGGCGTATTCAATATGCAAAACGCGTCGTGGCTTTTCGGTCTGCGATTTCGACGAAGCATGGACAATTAACGGTCTCATCGCGACGACTCCGCCTTTTGGAACAACACACTCCACAGGTGCAATCCGACTCGCTAATTCGTGAATGTTGTCATCACTCAGCACTCCCAGAGTGTGCGTACCGGGCAGGATTCGCAAAGGGCCATTTTCTACGGTCGAATCGTCACAGCTTACGCGCAGCGCGATCACTTGGCTCAGTGCGATTGCAGGCGCGTGCGCGTAGTGGATTCCTTCTTTCACCGACCATGGTCCCCAGCCCGGCAGCTCAACGCGTTCTTGCAGAGGCAAGGCCGTGTCCTGATGCCACACTACGAGCCAGTTCGCCGCCGGTGACTTGTCGAACAGCGTCGCGCGGAAAGGAAACGCATCGGCTCCGAGAACTTCACGAGCCAGTTCGATCAGTTGCGGTCGCTTGGCTGCGGCCGCCACTGGAGACAGAGTTAGAGCGTGCCGAATGCCGGCGCGGCTTCGACGTGGCACTGATTCAGCGATCTCTTGCAAGAGCTGATCCAGATACTCGTACGGGAAGAGTCCAGGCAGAATCGCAAATCCTGCATCCGCGATGGCCTTATCCCATTTCACTTTCTGGTCCGAGTAGTGTGTCGCGGTTCAGGGGCGGGAGCCGCCGCGACTTTCTCTGGCGTGATCTGCAACATCGATTGTCCGCTGACGTGCACGAAGCTTATTTCGCGGGCGGCCAGCAGGGCATTCACGGCGTCCTTCACTTTCGAACGCGGGACGAAATTTCCAAAGAAGATTTCGAGGTCTGCCTGTTCGATCGCGATCACGCAGTCGACATATTTTGAGAGCAATGCGGTCAGCGCTTCCTGCACCGACAATCCGATGCCCTCGTTTAACCGCGTCTGGCGCCCAGCGGTAGAGCACGTCCCACACCGATCCCTCGCTGGCCCTGTAATCGACGCGCGTGATGCGCAGCTTGGACCACAACTCGCCGAGCGCGCCGTCGAGCGCTGCGAGCGACACGCTTCCGCCCAGCACTTCCTGCATCTTCTGCTTTGAGATCGGCCCGGCGCGCGAGATCAATTCGAAGGCGTCGCAGGCCAGCGCGGAATACGGAGAGCGTGATCCCGCCTTCGGCGCCTGCCTGGGATTGCGTTCACCGATGAGTGCATAGAAGTAAGGAAAGACGGAGGCCGGCACGAGAAATCCATTGTTCTCGTCGAACAGATTCGCTTCGAACGCAGTGCGCTCGCGCAGCAGGCGCACCATGAGTTCGGTGGCCTCAGCCGCACGCGGATCTTGGAAGGCATGCTGCCATCCGGGCAAGCTTTTGTCCGAGCCGACAAAAGCGCCGATAAACGTGGGCAGCGAGCAGCGCCGGGCGCTTGGGATACATCAGGCAGAATCCCACCTCTTCAAGAAACGCGCGCGCCTGCTCGATCGTCCGGATGGACGTGCCATCGAGCCGCCACTTTTCGCGCCGCAGTTGTTGGAGTTCGAGTTCCGTCATAGACAAAGCTGTCAGCTATCAGCTCTCGGTAACAGCCTTCTCGGATTGCTGAGAGCTGATGACTGACAGCTAAATTCTCTTAAACGCTTTCTGAATGTCCTTTACAGAATACCTTAGAACCACCGGCCTGCCATGCGGGCAAGCATATGGGTGGTCGGTTTTGGCTAGTTCTGCGAGGAGCCATTCCATTTTGTTTTGCTCCAGCGGCATGTTCACTTTGATGGCGGCGTGGCAGGCGATGGAGGCGGCGATGCGGGCGCGAATCTTTTCCAGGTTCAGCGATTGCTCCTCGCGGGAGAACTGGTCGAGCAATTCGTGCAGCATGTGCTCGACTGCCGCTGCATCGACTCCGGCGGGTGCGACTTTTACGGCCACACTGCGGGCGCCGAAGGGTTCAGCTTCGAATCCGTTGTGCTGGAGTTCGTCGGAGATCTCGGTGAAGACCGCCTGCTGCGCGGGAGACAGTTCCAGAACGATCGGCATGAGCAGGCGCTGGCTTTCGACTTTTTGCGCGGCACGCTGCTTCAGAATTCGTTCGAACAAGACGCGCTCGTGAGCGACGTGCTGGTCGACGATCCACAGGCCGTCTTCGTTGACCGCGAGGATGAACGAGTTTCGAATCTGTCCCATCGGCTTCAGCGTGCTCAGCGATGACAGCGTAGGCTCTTCTTCACCGACGTCGAGCGCAGGAGCGCAGCCGATTGTCGGGAATGGATTCCAGACCGCGAGCAACCGGAATCGCGGCGTTGGCCTCGACCGCGATTCCGCCTTCGAATTGAAAGCGCTGTGAGATTGGGGGAAGGGCGGGAGCTTGCAGCGCGAAGCCTCCACTCGCCGTCGGATCATGGGAGGCGGGCCATCCGGCAGGAACGTCGACGATCGGAAGCCACGACTGACGCTGGTTCCCAGTCGCGCGCCCCTCGGAGTCAGCGCGCCTGGCGTCGTCGCACCGGGCGTGAGGGATTGGCTCGCGGTGGCGTGGGCGCGAATTTCCGTCATGAACTGCGGCACCGGTCGGGCCTTCATCAGACGCGGCACGCACGGAGTCGCGGACGAAATCATGCATTACGCTCTGCTGACGGAAGCGGACTTCCGTTTTCGAGGGATGGACGTTCACATCGACCTCGGCAGCCGGGAGTTCGAGGAATAACAGAACGACGGGATAGACACTTGGCGGGATGATGTTTCTGTAGGCCTCGGTGAGCGCGTGCTGTACGAGGCGGTCGCGGATGAGGCGTCCGTTGACGAAGACGAAAATGGAATTGCGGTTCAGCTTTTGGATTTCGGGTTTTGAGACGAAGCCGTGGAGGTGCATTTCTCCGAAAGATTCTGGCTCAGGTTCCGCTGGCTCTTCGCTGCCGGACGTTGCGGGAGCGGGACTCGCGACTGGCTCAGTGGCCCGTCGCCACGGAGGGGGTTGCGGCAATCCGACGCGTTCCAGAGTCTGGCGCGCCGCGATGGGAATCAACTGGTCGAGAGTCTCTTTGCCGAAGACCTGGTAGACGCGCTCGCTGTATCCGGCGACCGGAGGCGCGACGAGCATAGCGTTTGTGGCCGAGTGTAATTCGAAGTGTTTGCCAGGATGGGCCAGCGCGTAATGCGTGACCAGCGACGCGATGTGCGACAGTTCGGTTGATTCTGCCTTGAGAAATTTCTTGCGCGCGGGAACGTTGAAGAAAAGATCGCGCACCGTGATCGAAGTTCCCAAGGGTAGTCCGGCCTCTTCAACGCGAGCGATTTTGCCGCCGTTGATCTCGACAACGGTGCCAGCGTCTTCTTCCTGAGCGCGAGTTTCGAGGCGCAGGCGCGAGACCGAGGCGATCGAGGGCAGGGCTTCACCCCGAAATCCCAAGGTTGCAATGCTCAAGAGGTCCGCGGTGTTCTTGATTTTCGAGGTGGCGTGGCGCTCGAAGGCCAGCATGGCGTCGTCGCGGACCATGCCGCATCCATTGTCGGTGATCTGGATGAGTTTCTTGCCGCCGGCTTCAACGCTGATCTTGATGCGCGTGGCGCCGGCGTCGAGGGAGTTCTCGAGCATCTCTTTGACTACCGAGGCCGGGCGCTCCACCACTTCGCCGGCGGCGATCTGGTTGGCAACGGTCTCGGAGAGTACGTGGATGCGGCCCATGAGGAGGTAGCAGTACTGCCTACTCAGCAATGGTCAGTGTCGCAGATGGTGGAGGGGAAGGCAAAAGAGGCGATGCGAATCGAAGGCTGATGTTCCGACGCACGAGAAAAGGAATACCGCTGGAAGGGGTTGGCTCCCAGCGGCGGTTATTGACGCGAGCGGGAGGAATCAATCGTCCACACGTACCTTGTCTTCATCTTTGACCCTCACGCCAACCAGACGTGGGGAGTATTCTCCCTCGTCGAGCGTGGCTGTGTGGTCGAACGAGTGTCCGGTGACGAGTCCCAATACAAACCATCCGAGTACCAATGCACCGAAAGCGAAGAGCGTGTCTCCGAACATACGCATCCAGCGAAGCTGGTTCAACAACGGCGTTTGCATGAATTCGGCGGAGCGAGCGTACCAGGTGCCGTACTCGACCGAAGCCCAGGCTTGCAGGAGCCCGACGGGTAGCATGCTGATCAGGATCATTAACGCCAGGCCAAAGTTGAGCGACCAGAATGCGATGGCCAGTGGACGATCCCTCCACATTAGACCGGGACGCAGCGCACGCAGGCAGAACAGCATCAACCCAAGGCCCAACATTCCATAAACACCAAACAGAGCGGCGTGGCCGTGGACCGGAGTCAGGTTCAATCCTTGGACATAGTAGAGTGCGATTGGAGGATTGATCATGAAGCCGAACAGCCCGGCGCCGACGAAGTTCCAGAATGCAACGGCCACGAAGAAGTAGATCGGCCACTTGTAGGCGCTGACCCATGGGCTGTCAGCCGTCCCTTGCGAGAGCCGAATGTTCTCCCAAGCTTCGAAACCAATCAACACGAGCGGAACGACTTCTAGTGCGCTGAAGACTGCTCCCAGCGCCAACACCGAATTTGGCATGCCGGTGAAATACAGATGGTGAAAGGTTCCGATGATTCCACCCGAGAGGTAGATCGTGGTGGAAAATAAAACCGAACGCGTAGCGGTTGAAACCGACAAAAGCTTGAGCCGCGTCAGAAGAAAAGCAATCACCACGGTGGCAAATACTTCGAAGAAGCCTTCGACCCAGAGGTGAACGACCCACCAGCGCCAGTATTCAGCGGTGATCAGCGGGCTGCGCTGTCCATACATCAGGCCGGCAGCGTAGAAGAGAGGAATGGCAATGCTCGATATCAGGAACAGCATCAGTAGCGAATAGTTTTCGTCGCGCCGCGCGAGTGCCGGCCTGATTCCGCGCCACATCAACCATAGCCAGAAGGTCAGTCCGACGAAGAGCAATATCTGCCATAGGCGCCCGAGATCTACGTATTCGTAACCCTGGGACCCGAGCCAGAACCACAGGTTGCCGAGCTTCTGCTCGATACCCATCCATTCGCCTGCAAGTGAACCGACGACAACCGCCACGAGCGCCACAAAGAGTATGTTCACTCCGAGCCGCTGCCCTTTCGGTTCCGCGCCACTGACCGCAGGCACGATGTACAGACCTGTGGCCAACCAGGACGTTGCGATCCAGAAGATGCCAATTTGGAGGTGCCAGGTGCGTGCCACCGAATATGGCAGCCACTTTGCGAGAGGAATTCCGTAGAAGCCTCCACCCTCGACCGCGTAGTGGGCGACGATCGCGCCAAGTGCGACCTGGACGACCCAGAGCGCCGCAACCACGAAGAAGTATTTGACAGTGGCTTTCTGCGAAGGCGTCGGGCTCATACCCAGTAGCGGATCGCGGCTGGGGACCGTACCTGTGGAAGGTTTGTGATCCTGCGAAGCGAAGTACCAGACCATGCAACCGACAGCCGCCAGCAACAATACAAAACTAATGACGCTCCAAACGACCGTTCCTGGGGTTGGACGATTTCCGATCAATTCCTCATGCGGCCAATTCTGTGTGTAGGTGACGTCCTGCCCCGGACGATTCGTACTCGCCGCCCACGCCGTCCACCAAAAGAACGTCGCCATCTCGTGCTGCTTGGTAACATCGGTCAACGCGCCGGCAGGGATGGCGTATTCGTTTCGTCCCTTGCCATACACGTCGGCATAGTAAGCATCCAGTTCATCGAATGCTGCCGCGCGGTCGTTGTCGAGCATGATCGTGTCGGTCGCTGGATCGTATGAATTATGCCGCGTGACTTCGGTGAGCCGGCCCTGTAAGCCCGCTCGCTGTTCGGCAGACATAGCCGCATAGTTAGCGGATCCTGCTGCTCGCGCCCAACGATCGAGAACGATGACCGACTGCCGGTGCAGATAATCGGCGCTCCAGTCAGGAGCGACATAGGCTCCATGTCCCCAGATCGTTCCAATTTCCTGGCCTCCGGTGGACTGCCAGACATTTTGGCCATTGCGAATGGTTTCGCCCGTAAATAGCATTCTTCCATCGGCAGTGACCACCCTGCTCGGCGTAGGTGGCCCGCTGCTGATTCCCTTGTACCCAACAGCTCCGAGCACAGCGAACGAAACGAGCATCACCACGCCCAGCGCGATCCACAGCTTCTTATAAGGCATAAACGTAGTTCTCCTGGGGCCTTCTACACTCTCTCGGTTCTGCCACTTTTGCATATCAGGTTTTCGTCAATCTGGTCAGAATTGCACACTCGTACGAACCGCAAGAAAAGAAACAGGGCTTCGATTTCCCAGAGTGACAGTTTCGCGTGTTCGGCTCCGACTGCACATTACTCGGGCCAGTGAGCCCGGGACTATGACTTATGTCACGGGCAGCCGCATTTCCTGAAGACCTTAGATCAAATGCGGCTGTTGCGGCTTCGAAGAGATGATGACAGGAACATACTTCCGGCTAGTGGGCTCCGATAGAATAGCGATCGTGCCAGAACCTACTTCTACGGTGGGAAAGACTCTCGCTAAAGTCCCGATCTTTTCTGGTCTGACGGAAAGCGAACTGGATTTTCTTGCTCAGCGGGCTGTGCCGCGCAACTATTCGGCGGGGCAGAGCGTTTTTAGCGAAGGCGAGGCGTGTTCGGGGCTGTACGTCGTCGACTCTGGTCACGTCCGAATCTTCAAGAGTTCAGCCAGCGGGCGCGAACAAGTGCTTAGTATCGATGGGCCAGGTAGCTCCATTGCTGAGCTTCCTGTCTTCGATGGTGGTAATTATCCTGCGTCTGTAACGGCGATTGACGAAGCCGCGCTACTATTTGTCAGCAAACAGGATTTCCAGGCTCTGTGCCTAGCTCACCCTCAGGTAGCTCTGAAAGTCTTACGGGTTGTCGGTTCCCGCTTGCGCAGGCTGGTTGGCATCATCGAAGAACTCTCCTTCACCACAGTACGTCACCGGCTGGCTTCATTTCTGTTGCGTCTTGCGCAAAAGGACGGCAAACCGTCCGGCGCAGGGGTGGAAATCACTCTGCCAGCCAGCAATCAGGAACTGGCATCGCACATTGGTACGGTTCGGGAACTCGTCTCCCGCAATCTCTCTCGCCTCCAGGCTGAGGGAATATTGCAGATCGACGGGCGAACGGTGACGATCTCAAATCTGAAGGCCCTGGAAGGCGAAATCGATTCACCGGAATAAACTTAAAAGACCCTTTCCCGTTCATCCATCTTTTCGATTCCTCTGATTCTGAGCTTTCTCGTCCATTTTTTTTGTTCGTGACAAAAGTCATCGGCACCGGCGTGCCTCTCCGTTAACTTCAGAACATCAAGCGCGACCGCATGCATTGAGCTGGGTCGTCAGGAGATTGCAATGACTATGACCGCTGAAAGAACCGTCCGTGAATTGGCGCTGGAGAATACAGCGGCCACCAGAGTTTTTGAAAAGCTGGGCATTGACTACTGTTGTGGTGGCAACAAATCGCTGGGAGACGCTTGCCGGGCGTCCAATCTATCAGTCGATCAGGTGATCGATTCTCTGGAGATGGCTGAGGAAGCGGCTCATGCTGCGCAGAAAAAGCGGGACTGGCAGAATGAACCCCTCGCAGATTTGATCGGACACATCAAAAGCACACACCATCAATACACGCACGAGGAAATGGCTCGCCTTTTGCCACTGCTCAACAAAGTTTGCTCCGTCCACGGCAAAAACCATCCGGAACTGCAGCAGGTGCGGGCAAGCTTCCTGAGCCTCGTGCAGGAGCTGACGAGCCACTTGATGAAGGAAGAGCAGGTTCTATTCCCTTATATCGTGAGGATGGAAGAGGCCGTCATCCAAAGGGAACCGCTACTACCCTCGCCTTTTGGCAGCGTGCAGAACCCAGTCACCATGATGGAACACGAGCACGACTCCGCCGGGAACGCGCTGCGCGACATGCGCAAAGCCAGTTGTGGTTATGTGGCTCCGGGCGACGCCTGCATCAGCTACCAGACTTTGTACAAGGCGTTGGCGGATTTTGAAGCCGACCTTCACCAGCACATCCACCTGGAGAACAACATTCTATTTCCTCGAGCGATCGCGATGGAAAAGGCGCACAGATCTTAGTCACCCTAGCATCTCCGGTGGTTCGATGGAACCGACACGATGGAAAGCGCGAATTCCCAAAATGGGAATGATGATTCGAAAATGTCATGATTTTTGTGGAAACTGCTTGACCTGGATGAAAGAGTAGAATTGACGAAAACTCGGTGACCACTGGCGCGGCCTTCACGGGCCGCGCCCGTCGTTCTGGGAAAAGTTTGGTCGGCAAAAATAGATGTTTGGAGGGCGTTTCGATGGAGTGTTTGGGAGCGCAGATCAAGAATCACAAGCTGCGGGGAGAGTGGGCGGAATTGGTGTTCATGGCGCGAGTCAAAGAAATGGGATTGGGACTGGTGCGGCCGTGGGGCGAATCGTCGCGGTATGACGTCGGAGTGGAGTGGGAAGGAAGGTTCATGCGAGTGCAGGTGAAGTCGACGATTTATAAAGTAGGGCACTCGTATGTGTGCAATACGCGGCCGGATAATGATCGGCGGCCGTATACGGTTCAGCAGATCGATTTTCTGGCGGCGTACGTGATTCCGGTGAATGTGTGGTACATCGTTCCGGCGAAGGTGGCGACACGGTTGAAGGGGAAATATATGGTTGTCGCCGCATAAACCGGAGCATAAGCACGAACGGTTCATGGAAGCTTGGGAGTTGCTGAAGGGAGCGCCCGAGCGGTAGAGGGGCGCCGGAGTTAAAGGGACGACACGAGTACGGGACATCCCTGCCCTGACGCGATTCGATCGGAGGATGGTTCGTCGACGCCACCACTCCGGGTCCCTGAATCCTGAACTCCATCGCGACCTAGTTACGGGGGCGGCGCTCTGAACAATCACAAAACAATAAAAATATGTCAAAAGTTATTGACAAGCTCAAAACTCGATGGTATATCTCAATGCGCTTTAGTCTGGTAATCACGCCCGGTACGTGAACATCAGGCGTCCCCCCTAGTTCGATCAATCACTCAATCGCAGGCGACCATAACCCGATTTGCGCTCTCGTAGCGTAGTTGCCTTGCCTAGCGGCATGGGCTAGACGCATATCGCATCTTGAACGAATGGGAGATCCCCGCTCGTTTAGCTGCGGGACTGCGTCCGGGGAAGAGTCGTCTTCAACCGTAATCCGAAAATCTGAAAGGTAGGGGTTAGATAATGAAGAAGAATGTATTAGCTCTCGCAGGGGTCTTGCTTGTGTCAGGATTCATGGTCGCCCAGGATGAACTCGCAAGAACCCCGGAACAACCCACGGAACCAGTAGCGCAAGCGCCTTCGCCATTGATCGTCAAACATGAAGGCAAAGTGATCACACCAGCAAGCAGCGTTCACCGCCCAGAAGATGCCGGCATACGCGCGCACACCAACCATTTGATCTTCGCTCCTGAAGGCCGACCCTTGTCGACAGTGAATCCGAACAACACCTACGCTGAGTATCCCGCGTCGATGGCTTGCGTTTACAAAGTGGGTAAGGCGTATGCTGGATGCGTCCCGACCAACAACAGCGCCTACAACGCAACCGGCGGCTGGGGCGCGATCGCTTTGGTAGACGCATATGATGATCCGACCGCGGCCTCCGATCTGGCGTATTTCTCCAGCTTCTTTGGCTTGCCTGCTGCCAACTTCACGACCGTCTATGCCAACACGAGTTTTGGAACGCTCAACGGCATGACGGCCAGCTGCAGTGGCGTTCCTATCAACGGGAACCAGACCGGCTGGGACGTGGAAGAAGCGCTGGATATCGAGTGGGCGCATGCCATGGCGCCGAAAGCCAAGATCATTCTGGTTGAGGCTTGTTCGAACCTCCTGACAGATTTGCTCTACGCTGAGCAGGTTGCCGGATTGCAGGTAGCGTCTGCCGGCGGCGGCGACATCTCCAACAGTTGGGGCAGCGGCGAGTATTCGAGCGAAGTCGGCACGACCGACGACGTCTTCTACCGCTATTCATGGAAAAACATTACCTATTTCGCCTCCGCTGGCGATGCGGGATGGGGAGCTCAATATCCTAGTTCCTCGCCGTGGGTCATCTCCGCGGGCGGCACCACCGTCAACCGCGACGCGAGCCAGAACTTCGTCAGCGAAAGCTGCTGGGGCGGTTCGGGTGGCGGCGTGAGCGCTTATGAGCTATGGCAGAGCCCCCCCTCCATTCTGAATGGAATGGGTCCGTGGACGGCCTCGCAGTATCCGTTCAATGGGCAAGGGGCACGCCAAACGCCTGACATTTCGTTCAACGCAGACCCCGCCAGCGGAGTTTGGGTGTATGACACGGATGAGGGCGCTTCATGGTACGTCGTTGGCGGAACGAGCGTCAGCTCGCCTTCTTTGGCTGGCATCGTCAACTCTGCCAACAGCAAACTGGGGCAAGCACCTCCGGGCGGCGGCTATTACTCGACGCTCGAACTGAACTTGCTCTATGCTCAGCTCTTTTTCGCCAACGCCTACAAGGCGGACTTCTATGACGTGACGACCGGATCGAACGGCAGCGGCCACAACGCCGCCGTTGGGTACGATCAGTGCACGGGCATCGGAAGCCCGCGTGGAAAGACCGGAAAGTAAGGGTCCCTCGTGGGGCTCGAATGGCTGTTCCCTTCAAAGAGGTCGCGGATCATCGCGGCCTCTTTTTCTGTTCATTATTAATGGAGGCCGTCACCTCCATGCGGCTTGTGCGCTACAGCAGGCCGCCAGTCTGGATTGCCAGATCGTTCAGCGCCATCTCCAGCTTTGTAATGGCCGCGCCGATCTCCGGATGCTCGCCAATCTTGTGTTGCAGCGCCTTCAAGATCTGCTGAGCACTTTTGATATGCGTCTCGGCCGTGGTCGGATTCGATTCGGGATTGCGTTCGCTCGGAGTTTCCATGGGTGCTCGCTCTCCTACATCTCACTCTTACTCATTTTACGCATTCGACGCCTCCCCGGGCTTGCATGGCAAGAATTGGAAATTGATTGGAGCGCGGAAAACCTCAACGGCCAGGGCCGAGGCAATGGCGCTAGAGTATGCTCGTCCAGTCGGAGAAGCCATGTTCAATCGCGTTCATCACATTGCCATCATCTGCTCGGACTATGCCAGATCAAAGCATTTCTATGTCGAGGTTCTTGGTCTCAAGATTGTTCGAGAGATGTACCGCGAAGAACGAGGGTCGTTCAAGCTGGATTTGCAGGTTGGGGAGCAATATCAACTTGAGCTGTTTTCGTTTCCGAACCCGCCGGCGAGGCCAACTTCTCCCGAGGCGTGTGGGTTGCGCCATATCGCATTCGAGGTCAGAAACGTCCAGAGCGCTGCGCACCGATTGAAAGAACGTGGAGTTGTAGTTGAGCCGATTCGCGTCGACGAGTTTACCGGCAAGTCCTTCACTTTTTTTCGCGACCCGGACGACTTGCCCATCGAGATCTACGAACAGTAATTCTTGCCAGGTCCATCCTGTTTTCAAATGCCTGGTTCGGCACAAAGGACAGTCAGGACCCCAAGGAAAACGTTGCTGGACGACTCTAGCCGCATTCGCTAGAATCTCCGTTGCTTCGCCTAGGCCCATCCCCCAAGCCTGGTATCCCTGAACCCGCCGAGGACCCATGGCCCTGATTCAATTCACCCGCAATCACAACGACAACTCCACCGACAAGGGATTTCAGTTCGAGTTTCTGTGCGACCGCTGCGGCAACGGCTTTATGACGGAGTTCCAATCGTCCGCCGCGGGAATGGCCGGCAGCGCCTTGCGCGCCGCGGGCAGCCTGTTTGGCGGATTTCTGGGACAAGCCAGCAATTCCGCCTACGAGATTGAGCGAGCGATTCAGGGTCCGGCGCACGACAAGGCGTTTCACACTGCGGTGGACGAGGCCAAACCGAATTTCAAACAATGTCCGAAGTGCACACACTGGGTGTGCCTGACTTCGTGCTGGAACGGAAAGCGCTCTCTGTGCTTCGACTGTGCGCCCGACCTGGAGGTTGAACTCGCGGCCGAGCAATCGCAGGCATCGGTCGAGCAGATGAAGGAAAAGGTTCGCTCACAGGATCTGACGAAAGATCTTGATTTGACAAGCGAGGCTGCGGCGCTCTGTCCAGGATGCGGAGCACGGACACAGGGAGCAAAATTCTGCCCGGAATGCGGCAAGCCGTTGCGTGCGAAAAACGAGTGTTCGAAGTGTGGCACCAAGTTTGAGGCTGGAACGAAATTCTGTCCTGAGTGCGGCAACAAAGTCGGCTGACCCGCATGTCCGAATCCCAGGGAAAATTTCAATATATCGCGCAAGGCGGGACGGTGGCCCAGGAGGGCACGTGCCGCGTGCGCTTTGACGCGCAGACGCTCACGCTGAGTCCTGCGTCCGGGGCGGCGCTGGTTTTCGATCTCGGCGATCTCGATGCAGTGACAGCAGCGGATTGGGAGATTCGGCTACCACTCTATACTGGGCGGACGATTGTGCTCCGGCAGTTGGGGAAGGCGTACGACACGTTCGCGCACGATTTGCTCGAAGCCTATCGCAACCGGACCGTGCAATGTTTGCTGCTCGAGGACATGGGAGAGATCGCGCGGTTCAGCGGCACCTTCGAACTTTCGAATTCCGATTCGCCGGGTGGTGCGCCTCAAGCCGCGGTGACGGAAGTTGGGGCGGCAGAGATTCGACTCTACAAGAGTAATCTCGCCGTGCTGCCTCTAGCGGCGAAGAGTTTTCAGTGGCGACTGGCGGATATCGATGAAGTCGCGCTTGATGCGGCGGAGTATCAAGTCGTGCTGCAGGCTGGGAACTTGAGCCTGAAGGTCACGCGGCTGGCGAGACGCACGGAAGAGTTTTCCACTGCGGTGAATGAAGCTGTGAATGCGCTATCCGCGCAGACCGCAGAGGCTTTGCACGGGATGCTCCCGTTCCTCGATCCGGACCAGTTGCAATCATGCGCGAGCCTGCTGCGGGAGGGCCGTTCGGCGCCGTTGGCGAGGCTCACCGTCATCCACAAACAGATTCCGGTGGCGCTCGCGGCGAACGCGGTGGACAAAGATCTGAAGCCGTACTACGAACAACTGCTGGCGCTCGCGGCGAGCGGAATGGGATATGCCGGATTCAAGTTGATCCGCCCGGAAGATCGCGATGGTTCGAGCGGTCAGGACGGTGCGGGCGCGCAAGATTCCGACGGCGAGGCCGACAGCACCGGAGATGCACCCGACGCGGATGCGAGTGCTCCCGAGACGCTCTACTGGTTTCTGTTTCCGCTCGCCACAAAGGCTGCAGGGCCGGTGGCGAACGTCGTGGCATGGGAAGCGAGTTCGCGCACGGGACGTGCGACATATTTTTTCCGGCTCGTCGATCCGGCGAGGGCGGCGGAACTTTCGGATCCGGCGAAGGCAGCGTCGATCGTTGATTCGGCGGTGCGGCGGCTGAATCTGGTTCTGGCCATGCTCAACTTCCGGAGGCGTCCGATTTATCTATCGGACGACGAACTGGCCATGGATCCGCGCTTCCACCGCTATGCGATCGCCGCCCGGCGCATGCCGGAAGTGCGCGAAGTACGCGCCACTTTCCTGGGACGCGCCCTGCACAGCTCACTCGAAGCCTGGCAGGCACAGGTCGAGTCGATCCTCGCGAAGGCCTGAGAGTTCGTTAGCCCTTCTGTGGCGTCGCCAGCTAGCCCCATGTCTTCTACACATCGAGCCCAATCGACCGCATCAGTTCCAGGCCGTTGCTCTTCGTGACTACGCCACCGCGCAGCTTGTAGTCGAAAGTGATTCGTCCGTTCGCCAACTCGTCCTGGAAATGGACGTTGCGCAGGCCGCCTGCAACCGCTTCCCCGATATCGGTTAGCGCCAAATCATGCGTACTTACGAGTCCAATGGAGCCGCGATTCACGAGGGCGCGCACGATTCCCTCGGCCCCAATGCGCCGGTCATTCGAGTTCGTTCCTTGCAACAACTCGTCGAGCAGAAACAACAGCAAAGGCTTGCCACTTGTCGGACCGCCGCCCGTCAGATCATAGATCTGGCGCAGCCGCGTGATCTCCGCGTAGAAGCGCGAGCTGCCTTCCTGCAGCGA
This sequence comes from uncultured Acidobacteriaceae bacterium, assembly GCA_963844525.1. GTDB lineage: Bacteria > Acidobacteriota > Terriglobia > Terriglobales > Acidobacteriaceae > Sulfotelmatobacter. The sequence goes on from CAWJOM010000006.1 coordinate 561,966, forward strand.
ATCGTTGACGCGAATGCTCGCTCCCACCTGCAGCGGAGTGAGCCGCAAACGCCGTGCCCGTACCGGCGCGCCCGCCATGGCCAGCACCACATTCATCCCAACCGACCGCAGCAGTGTGCTCTTGCCCGACATGTTGGAGCCGCTGACCAGCAGCACACGCGTCTCTTCGCGGATGCTTACATCATTGCGAATGCAGAGCGCCATCGGTACCAGCGGGTGCCCCAGTTCTTCTGCATCGAACGAAGCCGCACCATCAACGAACTCTGGAAACGTATCCGAGGGGTGCTCGAAGCGGTACGTCGCCAGCGACAGGAGCGCTTCCATCTGCCCGATGGTGCTCACCCACGATCGCAGGGCGCTGCCATGCTGGTCGCGCCATCGTTCGGCCGCGAACGCGACTTGCACGGAGTACATGAGAGGAGCATCGAGAATTCTCACCGCGGTGTTATGGCGCGAGTTGATCAGATCGACCAGCGTCCGCAAGCGTGCAATCGCCAGCGAGGCCGGCACGCCGCTCGATACAAGCTTGCGTTGCAGGGCGAGCAATTGTGGAGCATGAAATGTATGCGCCTCGACGCGCGCAAGCACGCCCGATAGCAGATCGAGGTCGCGAAACGCGTGCTCGGTTCCGTGCAGTACTTCTTCCAGTGGCTTCTTGAGGCGATAGGTAAAGATGGCCTCGATCACGACCACCAGCACCAGCAGAGCCGCACTTCCCCAAATCGCCCACACGATGGCGCCAAAGACTGCCAGAGCAGCCAGCACCGGCGCCAGCCATGGAATCCATAACGGCTTCATCTGGTTCGGCGACTCCGCCCACTTGAGCAGCGCCGGAGGATTCACGCCCACGCCGACATCCCCGCCCAGCACCGCAAGATCCTCACGAAGGTCGAGTTGATCGCGTAGATCGTCGACTGCAGCGTGCCGCTCGCGAATCTGTTCGACGGGTGACGGGGAAAGCAGCCACTGCGCCAGCGTGTCTTCCCCCATGCGCGTGCGCGCTGTCGACAGAAGTTGAAACAGGCTGCCCTTGCCGAACAAGTCAAGGTCATCTGCGTAAACGTGATGAGGATCGTCGAAGCGGTCGCCGGTTTCCCCAGATCCCGTCCAACGATCCTGGACGCGGGCCAGTCCCGTTTCATAAAAGGAGACAGCACGCTCCGCCAGTTCGCGAGCCCGCAGGATCCGCGAGTGATACCACGCAACGCCCGCAAATGCCACAACCGGAGCGAGCAGCCACCACGCTGAAAGGGAATGCGCGCGGAAAGACGCCCAACCGAAGGCCACGGCGATGACGGCGAGAACAAGACGCATGTTGCCCAGTCGGATATGAATTTTCTCGTAGTGCGCAACGCGCGCCTGGCGATCGTTTCGACGCCGCACGTATTCGTCGGAGGGAACCACGGATCAAAATGTAGCAGGTTGGACGAAGCACGAGGAAGCGCGCCGGGTGGAAACTCGTGAAAAGCTGTTCCAGTCAGGATGACGCCGCGGATTTCTCCTCGCCGAACAGAATCATCCGCATCGAGATGCTCCCGAAATCAAATCCTTCATAGGGATACGAAACGGCATCGTGCCGGTCGGTGCTGCCCATGCAATAGAGCAATGGCAGGTAGTGCTCAACGCTGGGATGCGCCTTTGCCAGCAGCTCCTCGCCCCATTTTTGCGGTGCAGTGAGAGCGTTCGTGTCATGCGCCTCGACTGCTTCCTTTACCTTCGAATCAAATTCGACAGCCCAGTCGTAAGCACTCGAAGGATGCTCCCAATCAATCCGTCCCAGATTGTGCACGATGTTGCCGCTGCCCAGAATTAGAACGCCGCGTTCGCGCAGCGCCTTGATTTCCCGTCCCAATTCCAGGTGTTCTTTGAAACTGCGACGGTCGTCGAGGCTCAATTGAAACGCCGGCACATCCGCATTCGGATACATATGCCGCAACACACCCCACGAACCGTGATCGAGTCCCCACTGGTCATCCAGCAAAATGCCGGGCGCAATCTCAGGATCGCTCGCCAGTTTCTTCACTTCGGAAGGCGCTCCGGGCGCGGGATACTGAACTTCGTACAGCGGTCGCGGAAAGCCGTAGAAGTCGTGGATGGTTTTCGGACGGGCGGAGGACATCACGTGCGCGCCTTTGGTCACCCAATGCGCTGACACGACGCAGACCGCCTTCGGTTTCGGCAGCCGCGCGCTCAGGCCCTGCAGGACCTCGGTGAACGCATTGTCTTCAATCGCGTTCATCGGGGAGCCATGCCCGACGAACAGAACCGGCATTTTCTCCAACGCAGCTCTCCTGGCCAAAACCGCTCATGCGGTCCGGCCACATCACAACTTTCTGTTAACTATTTGATTATCGCGAAGAAGGAAAGATTCGCGCAGCGGCGCCTTAGCGGGACCTACTGCAGATCAGACTTGTCGGGGTTGTAGTAGAAGCGGAATCGCAGCGCAAGATAAGGTCCAGTGAACTCGGTGGGCAGCGGGGGGAACGGATTCGACGCCGAGATGCCGGCCCATGCAGCGCGATCGAGTGCAACGTCATTGGACGTGGCAACCAGTCGCATATCCGCGACCTTGCCATCCTTCGTAATGGCAAACTCAATCATCAGCTTGCCCTTCTTCATCTCGGCCGATTCCGGAATCGCACGATACCAATTCTCCCGCACGTCCTGCAGAATCCGTTGCAGATAGGGGCCGAAGTCGACGCCTTGCGTATCGCTGAGAATCTCCAGATTCCCCTGCGCCCGCCCGTGCGCCCCCGTGCCCAGACCAAAGTCGCCCTCTTGGCCTCCTCCGCCTACGCGACGCGCAGCAGCCGCTTCCGCGGCTTCCTTAATCGCCGAGCCTGCACTCATCCCAGTTCCATATTTCGCGAAAGAGTTGTTCTGCTGTGCCGGCATCTGCAACTGTGCCTGCTGGTTGGTCTGGAATTGCGGACGCTGCGTCTGTTGCTGTCCCTGCTGAGGTTGCTGAGTCGGCGGCTGGTTCTGCGCCGTCGCCTGTTGAGGCGCGCGCGGCGCCGTCATGCCCGGCGCTCCCGGAGGCGGTGACACAAGCGTCTTCCGCAGTTCCTTCGGATCAAGTTCCGGATGCCGCGACATCGCAATCCGGTCTTTGTCGGACGCGATGTTCGTATTGGGACGGCGCGTCGGCTTCTGCAAATCCGGCGGCAGCGCCAGGAAGGTCATGTTCTTGTCCCGAGTCGCGTCCACCGGAACGGCCACCACGTGGTGCCAAACATTCTTCTGGATCCACGGCAGGTACACCAGGATCATGAACACAACCAGGTGGACGATGATCGAGATCCACGCCGCTTCCCGCTTGCGCGATCTCTGCAAATCGTCCTGCAACTGGATGAGCAGGTGCGGTACGCGCGAATCCAGATCCCGGTAAGCGGTTTCCCAGTCCTGACTGTCGTAAAGGCCGAGCTGCTCCGGTTGAGGCTTCTCGGGAGCAACCGGATCCTGGAATGGAATCTGAGTGATCGGCATGCACTGGGTGGAACGAGTGAACTAAAAGAGCTGCAAAACGCTCAACTGTAGAGCTGTATCCGTCTGTCGTTAGACACCGAATACACCCGCGGCGTTGCATCTGGCCTTCGAGGAAGAAATGCAATGAGCGCGCGCTGCTCTACAACCAAGTTATTCCTATTTTCGCATCTTTCGGGGGATTCTGCGCAGCAACAAATCAGGCACGACTTAGCTGTGTAAACATATGTAAATACAAGCAGAAGTGAACGAGAGGTTATGTGGGACGGTCGCCATCTGTCGGTCGCCGGGCGAGAACCCGGCAGCGCGCGGTCCAGACCTAGTGCTTAAACTTGGCAATCCCGGCAAGATCCACTTTCTTGCCGTGTTCGCGAATCGCCTCGACCACTTCCAGCGCCAGCGCCAGCGCGTTGCGGCCATCCTCAAGGGAAACCACTGGTGTGGACCGCTCGCGCACCGCGCGCAAAAACGACTTCAACTCCGCATGCAGTGGCTCTTCGGACGCCACCGGAGGCTTCGTCATCCCAATCTGCGGGTTGACCGACGGCATCCCCGACGCCTTGTCGTCGCCAACGGTAAAGACCGCAACATCCTGCCGTCCATAATCGAGAGAGACATATTGCCGCGGCTGGAAAAATCGCAGCTTGCGCACCCGCTCGGTCGACACGCGGCTCGCCGTGAAGTTGGCGATGCAGCCGGATTCGAACTCCAGGCGTACATTCGCAATATCCACCTTCCCCGACAAAATCGGCAGGCCCACCGCGCGCACTTCCTTCACCGGAGACTTGGCGAAGGCCAGCACAATATCGAGATCGTGGATCATCAGATCGAGCACCACATCTACGTCGAGCGACCGTGGAGTAAACACGCTCAGCCGATGCACCTCAAAAAACATGGGATGCGTAAGCAACGGAACCGTGGCCCGCACCGCCGGATTGAACCGCTCGAGATGCCCCACCTGACCGATCCGCTTATGCGTGGCTGCGAGTGCGACTAACTCCTCGGCCTCCGCCAGCGTGGCCGCCAGCGGCTTCTCGATCAGCACATCTACGCCGGCCTTCATCAACTCGCGCGCGACTTCCAGGTGATGAACCGTGGGAACCGCCACCGACGCGGCCTGCAGTTCGCTGTGCGTCGTCAACATCTGGTGCACGGAGCTGAAGCCCTTGCATCCGAACTCGCGGGCGACCGCATCCGCACGGTTAATGTCAGGGTCGACCACGCCGAGCAACCGCACGGCCTCCCCTTGTTGTTCGAGTTCCTTGTAGACTCGGGCATGATTGCGCCCGAAGACGCCCACGCCGACCACGGCGACGGAGATCGGACTTTGCGCTGGCAGGAGAAATTCTCGATGGCCGGTTGCCGGAAACAGATTGTAAACGGAATCCACCTAAAGAGCATCTGCCTGGCGCCGGCCGACTTCAATCGCTGAGACGAAGCTGGAGGACGCGACTCACTCGTAGCCGCGGAGCGGCGAAAGAATGCAGCCCACCGCGCGAGCGGTGGGTATACGGCACAGCGTGAGAAAGCCCCGGGAAGGGGCGAAAGAAACGCCACAGCCGAGAATGGAACGTTGTCAATCGGGGCCGAGCAACGGGCTCGGCTTATTCAACCCAACTCAGAAAGGACACACTCGCCCCATGAGGACGATCGTACTTCTCACCATCTCCAACATCTTCATGACCTTCGCCTGGTATGGACACCTGAAGTACCGCGAGGTCCCGCTCTACAAAGTCATTGTCATCAGTTGGCTGATTGCCTTCTTCGAGTACTGCTTTCAGGTCCCTGCCAACCGCATCGGCTCCTACGAATTCACCGCCGCCCAACTCAAGACCATCCAGGAAGTCATTACCCTGACGGTGTTCGCAGGTTTCTCGGTCCTTTATCTCAAGCAGCCGCTGCGCTGGAATTACCTGGCTGGCTTCGCCCTGATCGTTGCCGCAGTCGCAGTGATCTTCAAAAAGTGGTAAGTGTGGATCGTTGCGGCAGGTGTGGATTGTTGTATTTGCAGGTTCTTGTAATGGCAGATTGTCATCCTGAGCGGCGGCGAAGCCGGCGCGAGGGACCGTACGTACATGCCCGTTCGATGCTGTGAAATGGAACGTTCCTGAGGCGAGCAGCGATGACGATTCTCGATTGTAGCAGTCGCGTTGCCGGCTTCGTAAAGGTCGCTGGACCGTTTCTTTACTTCATCTTCTTCAAAATCGCAATCTGCCCCGCGTGATACAGCTCGTGCTGCGCGATCCCATGCAGCATGTGATAAAAGTCATAGCGCTTTCCCGGAACCCGATCGCCAAGCCGCTCATCAGACAGAGCCGCTACCGTCTTCACGAGCGTATCGTGCGTGCGCTTCGTCGCCGCAACCGCCTTGCGCCATTCCGCTTCCGTCGGCTTCGAAACCGGCGGAAAATTCTTGAGCCCTGTCGGCTGCCATTTCTTCCCGTCCAACCTGCGCAGCGCCGCGTCGTCCCACACCGCGATGTGCGTCACCAGCTCCCAAATGCTATGAACCTTCGCCACCGGCTTCGCTGCCGCAGTGGCCGCATCCACATCCTGCAGCAACTCGAGCAAGGCAGGCCCATGCCACGCACTGCCATAAAAAGCTCGGCGAAGTTGCTCCGCGATGCGGGCTGCTTCGGAAGCTTTCTTCGGCTCTTTCACTTCCATGATTCTCTTACCCCTCCGCGACCACGGCGATTCCAGCGGCGTTCGCCGCGTCGATCACCTTCTGCCCATCGAGCAGGAGGCATTTGCCCGCGTCCAAGGCCAGACAACTCGCTCCCGCCGCCTGCATGACCTCAATCGTGTTGACGCCGATCACCGGCACATCGAACCGCATATCCTGATTCGGCTTCGCAATCTTCACCACAGTAAGAGCCCGGCTGAGCGTAGACGGATCGCTTTCCAAAGATCGCATGATCTGCCCGGCGCGCTCGATTGTGGCATCGGTTCCTTCCATCGCTTCCACGGCAACGCACGCCGATTCGGCAATCACGACGGTCTGCCCAATATCATGCTCCGCCAGACGGCGGGCAACAGCGCGTCCGTACTCAATGCTCTTGCGCTCCTGCTCGCTGGGCGAGCGTCCGGTCAGCACGCCTGCCTTCACCAGCAGCGGCTCCAGGAGCCACGTGGATTTTTCCAGCGTGATGCCCTCATCCGCCAGCACCTTCGCCACCGCGCCCAACAGCGAATCGGTATTGCGCGTTGTGAGCGATAGCAACAGCTTCGCCAGCCGCCAATCCGGACGGATAGCGGAAAAAATCTGCTTGTGCCGCACCTGCCCTGCCATGATGGCGCGCCGCACGCCCTCCCGCTGAAACGTCTCAATCAGCTTTGAGAGTTCTCCCAGCGAAAGCCAGTGAACCGCGCTCGCCCCGTGCGATTCGATCTCAGGAAATGCTTCCTCGCGAATCGCAGCCACCACCACTTCGTATCCCTGCGCTCGCGCTGCATCGAGCACGAGAAACGGAAACTTGCCGTTTCCCGCGATGAGCCCGAGTTTTTCTTGGGAAGGCATGAAATATGCGTCGTCAATCGTGGTGTACGTACTTGGAAGGCCTATTTCTTGGCGGCAACTTCAAGTGCAAGGAAGATCACCACTAAAATCTGAACGCACATAAGCCCAAGCAGGGCGCCTGACGCTTTCTGCAATCGGCGCTCCGTGTCTGCAGTATTCCGCGATACGAGGTAGTATGCGCCCACGTAAACGATTGCTATGCCTGCCCAAAGCGCCTTCCACAATGGTGTTCCCATCTGGAAAAATCCTAAGATCCAGAACACCAGCCATAGGCTCACGCCCCATCTAATGCTGGCATTATTTTTCACGGTCATCCGGGACCAGCCTTCGGTTACCACAATAGCCTATATCACACTTCGGATACACGCACGGCCCGCTGCTAGAGGTCTCAATTACCCGCCGAATTCGCAGGCTCTTGCCAACGATGAACTACAATCCCCTGCTGGAGGGAATCGTTTCATGGCAAAGCACACGACTGGCATTCTTAACGGCGCAAGTCTCCGCGGCAAAGTCTTCGCTCTAACCGCGCTCATCCTGATGTTCTCATCGCACGTGTATTCCCAACCCAAGAATGCTGCCGACTCAGCCGCATCCGTTCAGCCCTTTCTCGGGCGCTGGGACTTGACCCTCAGGACACCGGGGCACGACTCGCCATCGTGGTTGGAAATCACAGAGGAGGGTGGCCAGCTCAAAGCCCGCATGGTCAGCCGCTGGGGACACGCGCGGCCTCTTCCGAAGGTTGAGATCTCGAATGGCCAGATCACGTTCGTTTCTCCCAAGGAAGAGGAAGAACGAAAAGACGACATGGTCTTCACCGGCAAGTTGTCCGGAAAAACATTGGTGGGCACCACCACCGGTCCCGATGGAACTCCATGGCAATGGACCGGAGTGCGAGCGCCGTCTCTCAAGAGAACGAGCGCACCTCAGTGGGGAAAGCCCACGCAGTTGTTCAACGGCAAGGACCTGACCGGATGGAAGGCTAGCGATCCCAAAGCAACGGCAGTATGGACGGTCGAAAATGGAACGCTGGTCAGTCCCGGACATGGTCTCGAACTGATCTCGGACGCGAAGTTTGAAGACTTCAAGTTGCACATCGAATTCAATTGTGTCAAAGGATCGAACAGCGGCGTCTATTTGCGCGGCCGCTACGAACTCCAGATCGAGGACGATCCCGAGCCCGAAGGTCCCACCATGCGCACCGGAGGCGTCTACGGCTTTCTGTCCGCCACCCCGGAGCAGCCGCGCAAACCGGGAGAGTGGCAAACCTACGACGTCACTCTCATCGGACGAACAGTCACCATTGTGCAAAATGGTCACACGATCATCGACCAGCAGGAAATCCCCGGCATCACCGGCGGAGCGCTAGATAGCAACGAGGGTCAGGCAGGCCCGATCTATCTGCAAGGCAGCGAAGTGGGCCACGTCGCGTTCCGCAATATCACGATCACCCCAGCGCGCTGATCGAGGTTTAGTATTGCTCGGAGAAGTTATCCAACGCTCGGAGGCCCACCCAATGCGCGCCTACGGCAAATTTGTTCTCAGCACGCTCGTTGCCGGGTTCCTCGTCGTCGCCCCGATTTACCTCGCCGCCTTGCTGCTACTCAAAGCGCTGAAATCTTTGATCGGTCTTGTGCAGCCGATCGCCAAGTTGCTCCCGGCATGGTTGCCTGCGGAGCAGATTACTTGCTTTGCTGCTCATCTTGATTGTCTGCTTCCTTACTGGGGTCGCGATCCGCACTCGGATAGGGCGAGCGATTTGGGCGCAAATCGAGAAGTCCTTGTTCCAGAGAATCCCCGGCTACGCACTGTTTCGAAGCCTGGCTCAGCGAATGGCGGGGGAAAGTGAGGAGACGGCATGGAAGCCGGCACTGGTCGAGATTGAAGAGGCTTTGGTCCCCGCTTTTATAATTGAGGAACTTGACGATGGGCGTTTCACAGTGTTCGTTCCCTCGGTCCCCACGCCGTTCGCTGGAGCCATCTATATTCTCGGCCCGGATCGCATCCATCCACTGAACGTTCCTTTTACGCAGGCGGTCAAGGTCATTTCCCGATGGGGATCAGGTTCGAAGGATCTTGTCGCTGCAATGGAACAGAAAGGAGATTGATGAATCGCCCGCCCGCTACTTAATTACGCCCCGCTCCGACGCCTCCATAAAGCGGATCAGCATCTCCACATCCTCGCCGCGATCCGGCTCCGATCTCAGCTTTTCCAGGGCCTGCGTCGTATTCATCTTCGACGCCAGCAGAATCTTGTACGCGTGATGAATCTTCGCAATGCGCTCTTTCGAAAATCCCCGCCGCTCGAGCCCAACTTTATTCATTCCGTAGGCATGCGTGTTGCGCGCCGCCGATGTCATGGAGTACGGCAAAACATTCTGCGTGATCGTTGTGCCGCCGCCCACATACGAGTGCGCCCCGATCCGCACAAACTGATGCACCGGGCACAGCGCTCCCACTACAGCCCATTCTTCCACCGTCACGTGCCCGCCCAGCGTTGCGCCGTTCACCAGCATCACGTGATCTTCGATCAAACAATCGTGGCCGATGTGCGTATACGCCATGACCAGCAAATGGCTGCCGAGTTTGGTCAGGCCGCCGCCCTTCACCGTTCCGCGGCTGACGGTCACGCACTCGCGGATCTCGTTGTGATCGCCGATTTCCAGCCGCGTCGGCTCGCCTTTGTAAGTCACATCCTGCGGAGCCATGCCTATCGCACAAAAAGGGAAGAAGCCGTTGTCCGCGCCAATCTTCGTCGGCCCGTCGATCGCCACGTGCGACACGAGATGGCAGCCCTCGCCCAGTTCCACGTCCGCACCAATCACACAGTAAGGCCCGATCTTGCACGACGCCGGAACCTTTGCGCGCGCATCAATGATGGCTGTGGGATGTACGTTCATGGAAGTAGAATTCATCGGTCGGAAAGACCTTTACCACTGAGGACACGAATGTACACGAAAGAAACACTCGGCAATTGCAAGGACGCGGCAGTAAATGGAGCTGCACGACGGAATCACGATCTCGCACTCCCTGTATCGCTCGGACCCACGTCCGCGGGCGTTATCAATTAACTGGCACGAAACCAGCGCCTCCGCCACGCGCTTGCCGTCCACGTACGCGTAACCCTGCATCTTCGCCGCAGTCATTCCCGGCACCGAGCGCCACCCTTTTACTTCCACTTCCAGCCGCAACTGGTCGCCCGGGCTGACCTGTTTGCGGAACTTGGCCCGCTCAATCCCCGTAAAGACGATGACTTTTTCCCTGTGATCCTCGACCTCAGTCAGCAGCAGCGCGCCGCCCGCCTGTGCCATGGCTTCCACAATCAACACACCCGGCATGATCGGCAATCCCGGAAAATGTCCCACGAAGAACGGCTCGTTGATGGTCACATTCTTGATCGCGACAATACGCTCTCTGCGCTGCAGCTCCAGCACGCGGTCGATCAGGAGCAATGGATAGCGATGCGGCAGGATCTTCAGAATTTCGTGGATGTCGAGCGCGATTTTCGTCGAGCCCGGAGAATCTTCCGGCAAAGGTATGCTCTCACTCATGTTCGTCTCAAACCCGTTTGCCTAAACTCGTTCGTGTCAAAACGGCTTGAAGATTATACTGTACGACTTGGCCCGCGGGTGCGTCTCTCAGAAGTCGGCGGCCGGCTCTCCTCCGCGACTTTAGGGTGATTTCTCCGCGATCTCTGCGGTCAAGAGCTTTTAAATGAAGGTTTCGAAAGTGGCGAGAGTGCGGCGAAGTCCCTCCGCAAAGTGAAAAAATAGAACAAGGAAAAGATGCCGACAAAAAAATCCAGCCGCACCGCGCGAAGCAGAACCGAGCGCCTCCGACCAGATCCCATCTGGCTCGAGCGACTGCGCTACTTCGAGTCGCGTCAAGAACAGATCGTCCAGACCATCCGCGAATTTGTCGAGATCGAATCTCCCAGCGACAACAAGCCCGCCGCCGACCGCATGGGCGCCTTTCTCGCCGGAAGCTTCGAAGCCATCGGCGGACGCGCGCATGTGCACCGCGCCGAAGACTACGCCGACAGCCTGCAGATCGATTTCGCCGGAGGCGATAACCTGAAGCCCGTTCTCGTGCTGGGCCACTTCGACACCGTCTACCCGCTCGGCACCCTCGCTACTATGCCCTGCCGCATCGACGGTGACCGCATGCATGGTCCCGGCGTGCTCGACATGAAGTCGGGCATCGCGCTCATGCTCTATGCGATCGCGGCCCTGCAAACCTGGCACGGCGCGCTTCCGCGCCCGGTCACCGTATTCCTCGTTTCCGACGAAGAAGTCGGCAGCTACTCCTCCCGCAAAACTACCGAGGCGCTAGCCAAAGAATCGGCAGCCGTCCTGGTTCTCGAACCCGCCGGCCCGCGGGGCGCTGTGAAAACCGCGCGCAAAGGCGTCGGCGAATACATCCTGAGTGTCCAAGGTGTAGCCGCTCACGCCGGACTCGATCCCGGCAAGGGACACAGCGCCATCGTCGAGCTAGCGCGCCAAATCACCGCCGTCTCGAAACTGAATAATCTGCCGCAAGGAATTTCAGTCAACCCGGGCGTGATCCGCGGCGGAACTCGCACCAATGTAATCGCCGCCGAAGCGACCGTCGAAATTGACGTACGCATCGCCCACGCGAAGCAAGCCACCGCACTCGATCGCAAGTTCCGCGCCCTCAAGCCCTTCGACAAGCGCTGCCAACTCTCCATTGAAGGCGGCATCAATCGGCTGCCCATGGAGCGCAACGCCGGAGTCGCCGCGCTCTACGAGAAAGCGCAGGCCATCGCGAAGCACATTGACTGGAAACTGGAAGAGGCCGCGGTCGGCGGAGGTTCCGACGGAAATTTCACCGCCGGCATGGGTATCCCCACGCTCGATGGCATGGGAGGTCACGGCCAGGGCGCACACGCCGTCCACGAACACATCGTGATCTCTGAACTCCCGCGCCGCGCCCTGCTTCTCGCCGGAATGATCGAAAGCGCCTGAATCATCTGCGCCCTCTGTGTCCTCAGTGTCCTCTGTGGTGAATGGGCTTGCAGGTTTGAAATAACGGAACAACGGGCGCGAAGTTACGGTCCTGCGACGAACACCAGGAAGTAATCCATCTTGTCGCCCTTCACAAAGTCATACTGCTCTTGCAGTTGATAGCCCGCCTCTTTCGCTTCGCGAATCACGATGTCACGGCTGACTCCGTGATCCTCGCCGTTGCCGTTGCGGTCAATCACTCCCACCTTCGCGCCCGGACGCAGCGCCGGGCGCAAGTTCTGCAGCAAGGTCACCGGCTGCGCCACCTCGTGATAAGTCTTGAGCAGCAACACGGCATCCACCGAACCCGCGGGCAGCAGCGGATCATCGGCCTTCCCCAGGATCGTCTTCACGTTCTGCAACTGCTCCTTGTGCGCTCGATCGCCGATGTAGCGGATCGCCTCAGGATTGATATCCACCGCAAACACCAGTCCGCCAGCGCCCACGCGTCGCGCCGCTCGAACCGTGAACCAACCCGATCCCGCCCCAATATCGGCCACGCCCTTCCCGTTCGCGATCCCGAGAACATCCATCACCCGGTTGATTTGCAGCCGCTCCTCGCGCCCCGGAGAATCAAAGACCGACAAATCTCCGGTATACGGTTCGCTCGTCTTCCTCTGTCTCTGTTCACTCGCCGCAGTTCCCGTCGCTGGAGCCGGACTCTGCGCCTGGACCTCCTCGATGCGCGGAAAGAAGAAAAGCAGGGCGAGCACAACCACGCGCAGTATGAACATCGAACCGGCCTCCGGGAGAAGATTCTTCTTCGAGAATAGACTCTCAAGCCCCCCGCCGGTGAGCATTTTGGGCCGAACAGTTCGACGTTGACAGGCCCCGCCCCCAGGCCAATAATGGCTCGGGTTCGTTGTGTTCGCTTTCCTCCCGGCAGTTGAACAGGGCCCCTTGTTTCCCCCTGATTTGAGCTTCTACGCCGCGCCAATCCATGAGGAGGCACTATGCAACGATTTCGTCCCGTCACCCTGCTCTCCATTCTCCTGACGCTCTGCATCGCGACTGCAATCGGCTCTTCGGCCCAGACTGTCAGTCGACGAATCCTCAACGGAGCGAATGGAGCCAATCCCGCCGGCACGTTAACGCAGGGCTGGAACGGCAACTTCTACGGGACAGCCCTCTACGGCGGTCCCTATGTCGATCGCTCCAAACATAACCCCGGCTACGGAACCATTTTCGAGGTGACTCCCGATGGGCAAGTCACCACGCTCTACAGCTTCTGCTCGCAGCTCAAGGGCAGAATCTGTGCCGACGGCCAGTTGCCGCGCTCAGGACTCATCCTCGCCGCCAACGGAAACTTCTATGGCACGACGGTCGAAGGCGGCGTCAACAACTCCGGAACGTTTTTTGAAATCACCCCGAGCGGCCAGCTCACCACGCTTTATAGCTTTTGCTCCCAGTCCTGTCCCGAGGGCCTGCTCCCAAATGGCCTGGTGCAGGCTGTGGACGGAAACTTCTACGGCACGACGCAAAGCGGCGGCGCGGGCGGCGGAACTATTTTTGCAATCACTCCCGCTGGAAAGCTGACCGTCATCCATTCCTTCGACACCGAAACCGGCAGCGTCCCGGCCGCCACCTTATTGCAAGCCACCAACGGATACCTCTACGGAACCACCGCCAGCGGCGGCGCAAACAACTGTGCAGGCCGGTGCGGGACGGTATTCGGAGTCACGCCCGCAGGCGAGTACAAAGTCCTCCACAACTTTTGCTACCACCCAGGCTGCGAGGATGGCTACTCGCCCGAGGCCCCACTCATTCAGGGCAGCGACGGGAATCTCTACGGGACCGCCGTGCTCGGCGGCGCCAATGGCAGTGGAACGGCATTCAAGGTCACACTGGACGGACAATTTACCACCCTCTACAGCTTCTGCTCGGTCATCAGCTCTCGCAACTGCGTCGACGGCGATTTCCCCAACGCTGGCCTTGTGCAGGGAGCCGACGGCAACTTTTACGGGACGACGGCAATCGGCGGTGAGCAATCCGGCGGCAATATTTTCCAACTTACACCGGATGGCGCGCTGACGGTTCTCTACAGCTTCTGTATTACGGTGGTATCTTGCCCGGACGGAGCAAGGCCGACCGGCCTGACTCAGGGGACGAATGGACTTCTCTACGGAGTCACGGACACAGGCGGCGACAGCAAGGACTGCCCCTACACTCCCTTGGGCCCCGGCTGCGGCAACGCGTTCGCAACCACCGTAGGCCTCGCGCCCTTTGTCCAGGCCAACCCTGGATTCGGCAAATCGGGCTGGACGATCCATATCCTGGGCAACAATCTGACCGGCACAACCAACGTGACGTTCAATGCCGTGCCCGCGACCTTCGCCGTCCTCTCCGGTGCTCACATCGAGGCGAAGGTACCGGCCGGAACAACTTCTGGGATGATCGAGGTCACGACTCCAAGCGGAACGCTCTCGAGCCTCGTGCCGTTCCAGCTCTTGCCATAATGGCTCGCGTTGTAAACGACGCGGCGTGTAAACGCTCATGCTGCCTTTGACTCTGCGGTTGGGGTAGCCTAGAATTTTCTTCAGGCCTTCGGCTTGCTTACGCCGCACTCGCGGAGACCGTCCTGGTGGAGGAACTATGGGTGAAGGTCTGTTTCAGCCGTTGCATTTGATTCTGATCGTCGCGATCGCGCTTCTGGTATTCGGCACCAGCAAGTTCGCCGCCGTGGGCAAGGGATTGGGTGAAGGCATCCGCAACTTCAAGTCCGCCATGAAAGATCCTGAAGAAGCAAAGAAAGAAGCAGCCGCGAAGGAAGAAGAAAAGAAGTCGTAGCAAATGAACACAGCAAGCGTCTGGATTACCCGCCAAAGTGACATGGTGCCCTGTGAAGACATTCTTTCTTGTAGGATCAGCGCTCTGCCTGGCAATTGTTTTTGTCCCAGTGCAGGCGCAAGATAACCCAGCCGCCAGTCTATACAACCGTTGCGCTACGAGTATTAAGAAGTCGCCGCAGGACGCGTTCGAGCTATGCGAGCGCTACCTTGAGGCTTCACCCGTCGATGATCCGCAACATATCGACTTCGTTAAACAGTGGATCGCGAAATATGAAAAAGCCCGTCCCTATGTGCAGTTCCTGCAGGGGTTGACGGCAGATCAGAAAGCTCCCTGGTTTGTCTATGAGCCTGACACGAGCATAGAGCTTCCGCAAACATCTCAAAAAGAAGAGCCTTACAAAGTTGAGATCGTGAGATCGTTCCGCGACTCAAGAGAAGAAGCGCTCCTCAGAAAGGCCGAGGCGGTCTATTCCAGCCCGAGGAAGATGGTCGAGGACGTTTTCAGATTCCTGAACTATTGGGCCAGCGATCCGCCGCAAGAAATGGCGCCGATTTGGGGAATGCGCGGCAATGATGAAATACAATCGGCCGACATCGTCACCTCACGAGCCGTTCGTCACTATTACGATCTGACGATGGCCGTAAAACAAAACCCACTCTTGCCCTCGGGATTTGACGCCGTCAACACTAACCTGAAATACACCGCGTCAATTAAACACTTCGATCATTATTCGCACCAGAAAGACACCTTCGACAATGTTTACGTCGCCGATCTTACGCTCGAATGGGGTTTCGTCTGCGGCGGACTGTGCGGAATGGGATTCACCAGAAATAAACGGGTTGTCTTGAACAGCGACGGCGACGTGGTCGCGTTGTACCTGGATGCGCCAGAGAATACTCAATCATGGGTAAGCTAAACCTTGGATAAGGTGAGAACACGATCGGCGAATAATCAGGTCGCCACTCAAACGAACCCGCGCTCCCGCAGCATCGTATACACCAGCGCCACCGGCAATCCCACCACGTTGCTGTAATCGCCCTCGATCCGTGGAATCCAGCGCGAAGCCCCGCCCTGGATCGCATACGCTCCGGCCTTATCCATCGGCTCGCTGGTAGCCACGTAGTCGCGAATCTCAACGTCCGACAACTCGTTCACCGTAACCAGCGTCGTCTCGGATGCACTCCGCACTCTCTCGCCGGGATTCAACAAGTCGCGACTGTCTCCCGCTCCCACGAGACAAACTCCCGTGATTACGCGATGCACGCGGCCCGACAACAATCGCAGCATTCGCGCCGCATCTTCCGCATCAGCCGGCTTGCCCAGAATCGCCTCGTCCACTACGACAATCGTATCCGCGCCCAGCACCACATCCTGCGGCCGCGTGCGCCACACCGCGAGCGCCTTCTCCCGCGCCAGCCGCTGCGCACACTCCCGCGCGCCTTCTCCGGCAAGAGGAGTTTCATCAATATCAGCCGGCTGCACGGTGAAAGAAATCCCCGCGTTGCGCAGAAGTTCCTGGCGTCGCGGCGATGCGGAAGCAAGAACGATCATGGAATTCGAGATTTTCAGTCCGCTTTCACTGAGTACTGAGTACCGAGTACTGAGTACTCATCTGCTGCCCACCACTCCGCGCACCGACTCAATCAGCTTGCCCGAGTCATATCCGACGCCGTCTTTGAACACGGTCTCCACATTCTCAATGTCCTCAATCTTCTTCGATGGATCGCCCTTAATCACGACCAAATCCGCCTGCTTCCCCGCCGCGATCGTACCAATACGATCCGAATCGCCGAGAAACTGCGCGCCGTTTGCTGTCGCTATATGGATCGCCTCCACCGGCGTGAACCCGGCCTCTACCAGCAATTCCACCTCCCGTTGATCCCCAAATCCCGCGATCACTCCGCCCATGCCTGTAGGATCGAGCCCCGCCAGCAGCAGCCCTCCGGCCTTCGAAAATGCATATTCAAATTCTTCTTCCTTCTTGAACGCCGCCGGGTATGGCGACCCATTGTTCCCGTAACGTTGACGAATCCGATTGTCGTCGCTGGATCGCACGCGATTCGCCAGCACCGCGCTCCGGGCATCGGGAGAAAGCGCGTCGAGCAGCCGCTTTTGCATCGTCGGTCGGCCGGGAAAACTTCCCATCTCAAATACCGGCAGAGTCGAAGTCACGGCCACATGATGCTGCACCAGATACTGAATCGTCTCGTGCAGCGGCCCCGAATTGGCGTCCAGCTTCGCCATGCCCACCGGATCCTCTCCATCCGCCGGACACTCATCCACCTTCTTCCCCGACATAAATTCCGTATCGACGAACAGCCCATGTTCCAGATCGTCAATTCCCAGGTCGGCAGCCTCGCGGAAATTCACCGCGCACAGGTGCCCCGTCACTTTCGCTCCGCGCTTATGTGCGGCCACAATCGCTGCGCCCAGCTCCGCCCGCGTGATGAACATATACGCTTTGAAATTGTCGACGCCCTGGTCGAGCCAGAAATTCACCGTCTTTGTCGCGTCCTCCGGCCCTGTCAACTGGTGCATCTGAATCGCCCACGATCCCTTGCCCTCGAGATAGGGTCCCGTCACGTGCATCTTGGGGCCAGGAGTCTCTCCAGCATCAATGGACTTCTTCAATTCCAGATCCGTGTACGGCTCCAACGCGCCCGTCGTGCGAATCGTCGTCACTCCGCCCGCCAGATAGAGTCGCGGAAAGCTGTAAGCCATCTCTCCGAACACGCCATTCCCCATTGGATAAAACATGTGATCGTGCATCCCGACGAGCCCCGGAATCACGCTGTATCCGTGCAGATCGATCACCTGCGCATCGCCCGGCACCTTCGCCGCCGAAGCATCGCCCACCGACTCAATCTTCCCTTTGCTGAGGATCACAGTCTGATCCTCGCGCGCCGCCGCCCCTGTCCCGTCAATAACGCGGACGTGAGTCAGAGCAATCACCGGTGCGTTGACTTTGACGAACGCCTGCACTGCAAGCGACAGAGTCTGCGCTTCGGCGATCGAGCAACAGCCAAGCAACACAAGTACGAATGCCTTACGCATAATTCCTCCTCAACTGTTGCGCTGCAATGCATGGATGGATGATCAGAACCAGGTGGTATCGCGATACCGCCGGTACTCGTCCCCAAACGAAGCCTCAAGTACCTGGGCTTCCTTCCGTCCTCGCCAAATCTGAAACGGAATAAGAGCTGCAAAGATCAAGAGCCACAGTGGACGATCGAGCGCTAGAATCAACCCCGCAACGACCAAGGATGCGAAGAGGTATATCGGATTGCGAAATTTTGAGTAGAGCCCGCCAGTGACCAACTTCCTGGCCTGTGCGGTGACCGTTAGCGATTTGCCCAACTGGAAACGTGCAATCGTCCAAATCACAAAGCTGACCGCCATGAGGCACAATCCCGCGATTGGCATCGCAGTCCAGGCCGGTGGAGGAAGCTTCCATATCAGCAGGCCCAGCACTGACCCCACGACGACTGTCAGCAGAATGTTTGGTCCGACCATTGTCTCCCTCGGCAAATGTCTTGCTCGGCAGACGAGATTAACCCAGGAACGTGACCATAGCAAGCAATCGCTGCACGCCTGTAAGCTCGGCTATTCCTATACAGCAACCACAGGGCGACCGCCCTTCAACCCCTGTTAGAATCAGAGATTAGCCACTCACCCATGGACGCCGCTTTCATCCGCAATTTCGCGATCATCGCGCACATCGATCACGGCAAATCTACGCTCGCCGACCGCCTGCTCGAGCTCACCGGATCCCTCACCGCCCGCGAAATGCAGGCTCAGGTCCTTGATTCCATGGATCTCGAGCGCGAGCGCGGCATCACCATCAAGGCCCACGCTGTCCGCATGGCGTACACCGCGCACGATGGCCAAACTTACCAGCTCAACCTGATCGATACTCCCGGCCACGTGGATTTTTCCTACGAGGTTTCGCGCTCGCTGGCGTCCTGCGAAGGCGCGCTGCTCGTTGTCGATGCCTCGCAAGGCGTCGAAGCCCAGACACTGGCCAATTCTTATCTCGCCATCAATCACGGCCTCGAGATCATTCCCGTCATCAACAAGATCGATCTGCCGAGCGCCGACATTCCGCGCACCAAAGAAATGATCGAGAGCGCCGTCGGCCTCGACGCCACCGACGCCGTCCTCATCAGCGCCAAGACCGGCCAAGGCGTCCCCGACGTCCTCGAAGCAATCGTGAAGCGCGTCCCTCCGCCCAAGGGATCGCCCGACAACCGGCTCCAGGCGCTGGTTTTCGACTCCTGGTTCGATCCCTACCGCGGCGTCATCGTCCTGACCCGCGTATTTCAAGGCACGCTGAAAAAGGGCGATCGCATTCGCCTCTGGTGGAACGGCACAACCTTCGACGCGGAGACTCTCGGCGTGCTCACTCCGAAGCCAGTTGAGATCGGTCAACTCGTGGCCGGCGAAGTCGGATTCATCATCGCCAACATCAAGAATGTCGCCGACACCAAGATCGGCGACACCATCACCCACGATGCCAATCCCGCCATCGAGGCTCTGCCCGGCTTCGAAGAAATCAAGCCCATGGTCTTCGCCGGGCTCTACACCATCGATGCGCACGCGCACACGCAACTCCGCGAGGCCCTCGAAAAACTTCGCCTCAACGATTCCTCTTTTTTCTTCGAACCAGAAAGTTCGGTCGCCCTCGGCTTCGGATTCCGCTGCGGGTTTCTAGGCCTGCTTCACATGGAGATCATTCAGGAACGTCTGGAGCGCGAATTTAACCTCGACCTCATCACCACCGCGCCCGGCGTCCGTTACAAGATCTATAAAACCGACGGTACGATGGTTGAGATCGACAACCCTTCCCGCTGGCTCGATCCCAGCGAAGTCGAAAAGATCGAAGAGCCGGTCATCCTGGCCACGATTCTCACCAACGAAGAATATGTCGGCGGAATTCTCGCGCTCGTCGAAGAGAAACGCGGCAAGCAGAAGACCTTCGAATACGTCAGCTCCTCGCGCGTCATGCTGCACTACGAGCTGCCGCTCAACGAAATCGTCCTCGACTTCTACGACCGCCTCAAGTCCGTTTCTCGCGGCTACGCGTCCCTCGACTACCACCTCGCCGACTACTGGGAATCGCCGATGGTGAAGCTCGACATTCTCGTCGCCGGAGAACCCGTCGACGCACTTTCTATCATCGTGCACCGCGACTTCGCCTACGAGCGCGGCAAAGCGCTGGTTTCGAAGATGCGCGAACTCATCCCTCGCCAGATGTTCGAGGTCCCCATCCAGGCCTCGATCGGCGCCAAGATCATCGCCCGCGAAACCGTCCACGCGATGCGCAAGAACGTCATCGCCAAATGCTATGGCGGCGACATCTCCCGCAAGCGCAAGCTGCTCGAGAAACAGAAGGAAGGCAAGAAGCGCATGAAGCGCATCGGCCGCGTCGATATCCCCCAGGAAGCCTTCCTCGCCGTTTTGAAAGTCGGCGAAAGCAGCAACTGAACAGCGCCCAGCTCGATGCTGTCCAACCTCAATAAAATCAATATTTCCAGAGTACCGACCGACCAGGAATTGCGGGACCTTTTGGCAACGACATCCCAATCAGTGCCGCATGTTTGACCCTCCCGCCGCGCCTGACTAGAATTTCGTCACACATCTCTCATGGGGTCTTCTATGAAACGGCTCGCAACTCTGCTCTTGTTTGTCGGACTGCTGAACTCCACCGGCTTTGCCGACGACGACAAAGAGCATCATCACCACGAAGAGCTCACGGAGGCGCAGCTCGGCACCGTCTATTTCCCCGTCTCCTGCGACCCGGCCGTGCAAAAGTCTTTCACTCGCGGCGTAGCCCTGTTGCACTCGTTCTGGTACGAAGAAGCCGAAAAGGAATTCATGCAAGTCGCAAAGGGCGACTCGCAATGCGCCATGGCTCATTGGGGCATCGCCATGAGCATCTGGCATCAGCTCTGGAATGAGCCCGACGCTGCCGTCATCGCTCGCGGAGAGAGTGAAGTCAAGGCCGCCAAGTTTGCCATGAGGCCGACCCATCGTGAGATCGGCTACATCGTCGCCATCGCAGCCTTCTACGAGCATTCCGACAAGCTCGACAATGACGCCCGTACCAAAGCCTACTCCGACGCCATGAAGCAAGTGTACGAACGCTTTCCTGCCGATCACGAGGGCGCGGCTTTCTACGCACTCTCGCTGCTCGCCTCCGAACCGCACCACGACGCGACCTTCGCCAATCGTCTGGCGGCCGCAAAGATTCTGGAACCCCTCTTCGCCGCTCAACCCGATCATCCGGGCGTGGCGCACTACCTGATTCACGCCTACGACAAGCCGCAACTCGCCGAGCGCGGCATTCCCGCCGCTCGCCGCTACGCCGAGGTTGCGCCCGCTGCGCCGCACGCGCTTCACATGCCGTCGCACATCTTCGCCCGCGTCGGCCTCTGGCAAGACGACATCAATTCCAATCTCGCCTCCATCGCCGCTACTCGCAAGTCCGCAGCCATGCATATGGGCGGCGAAGGCCACCAGTTCCATGCCATGAGTTTTCTCTTCTATGCATATCTGCAAAGTGGCCGCGAGGCCGATGCCAAGGCGCTCATGGATGAAGTGAAGGCCATGCCCGAGATGCATGACATGTACGGCGTTGGATTCGATCCGCATCTCACCACCGAAGCGGACTTTGCGGCGCTCTATCCGCTGGAGATGCGGGACTGGGCGACCGCCGCTGCTCTGACCCCGATGCTCGTAGAGGGTACCGCCTCAGACTCCGTCGGCTACTGGGCCAAAGCGATCGGCGCCGCTCACCTGCATCAGCCAGACGATGTTCGCAAAAATGTCGCTGCGATCGACGCCATCCATCAGAAGTTCGTGGCCGGGAACAAGAAGGACTTCGCCGAAACCACTCAAAACGATCTGAAGCAGGCCCAGGCCTGGCTCGCATTTGCCGAAGGCAAGTACGACGAGGCCGTTGAGATACTGCGGCCTCTCGCCGACAAAGAAGATGCACTCGGTGATGAACCCCAAGGCATCCCCACGCGGGAAATGATTGCCGAGGTGCTGCTGGAAGCCAAGCGCCCGCAGCAAGCGCTGGCCGAATACCAGACGGACCTGAAGTTCAATCCCAACCGCTTCAACGGCCTCTACGGCGCAGCGCGTGCGGCCGAAGCAGCCGGGAAGCAAAGCGAAGCTAACGCGTACTATTCGACGTTGGTCAAGACATGTGCGGGCGGAAGTTCAACCCGCCCCGAACTCAGCCGCGCCAAACAATTG
Organism: uncultured Acidobacteriaceae bacterium; assembly: GCA_963844525.1. GTDB lineage: Bacteria > Acidobacteriota > Terriglobia > Terriglobales > Acidobacteriaceae > Sulfotelmatobacter. The sequence goes on from CAWJOM010000006.1 coordinate 584,040, forward strand.
CTGGCTCAGAAATAACCGGTGAGGCGTAAGGGAATTAGGGCAGCATAGAGACCGCCATCATGCATGATCAAGCACACGTCGGAAAGGACCAGCCCATTGCAGCTGGTCCCGTAACCGTGAAGCTTAATTCACCCGAGCAGCTTCTTCGGGCATGTATTTCACGCTCGCAATCCCGAATGGATCTCTGGGTCGAATTCATCGCTTCCATCGGGGCTCGGCGCATGGCCGAGGTCGGCGTCTACCGCGGGGACTATGCAGCGTTCGTGTTGCGGCGTTGCAAGAACTTGACCACCTACTACATGATCGACCCGTGGCGGCACTTGTCGGACTGGAACAAGCCGGCGAATCATGAAGACGCGGTGCTCGCATCGTACCTTGAGGAAACCACGGCGAAGACCAGCTTCGCGGCGGGCAAAAGAGTAATCCTGCGCGGGAAGACGACCGAGGTCGTCGATCAGATCACCGACGGCGAATTGGATCTCGCCTACATCGACGGCGACCACACGCTGAAGGGAATTACCATTGATCTAATTCGCGTATACCCGAAGGTGCGCGTTGGCGGCTTCGTTTGCGGAGATGACTTCATGCGCTCTGTGTGGGAGCACAAAACGAGTTTCGAGCCGACACTCGTGTTTCCGTTCGCAGTTCACTTCGCCGAGGCCGTCGGCGCCACGATCTTTGCGCTGCCCTACTCCCAGTTCTGCCTACACAAGACAGCCCATCAGCAATTCTCATTCATCGATTTGACCGGCCACTACGACGACGTCGGCCTCCAGAATCAGTTCTCTCCTGAAAAGCTCCTGAAACTGAGCATCGGAGAACGATTCCCCCGCCTCACGCGGGCCGTCCGGAAGCTGTTCCTAAGGTGAGAACTCTTGAGTTGCTGGAGGTCGCCGGCCCTTGCCCGTTAGCTCTTGTGCCGGAAGAGCATGAGCTTGACGATCAGCGCCGCCGTCATGGCCATTGCACCTAGCACCGCGTTGTACTCCCGATGCTTCCAATAGAGATCGAACGAGAATCCTCCAGCCTCGCCATCCGAACGCGGCGGCACGATCCTCGGAAACATCCGAGGTACACGCCGCGCATATTCTTCGAACTCCAGGAATTTCTGCCGAAGAAATGCCTCTTCGCTGCGGATTACCGGAAGATAGATGGCAAAGAACATCACAACCAGCGCGACGCCCACCCACCAACTTCGCGCCGCGACGGCGAAGCCGATGCCAATCAGCAACGACCCGAGATATAGCGGGTTGCGCGTGTAGGCGTAAGGGCCGGACGTTGCCAGCGCCTCGTTCTTGCGCACATGTCCGGATGCGAGTGCTCGAATCAACAGCCCTGGCACAATCGCGATCGCGCCGAACGCAATGAATCGCCACGTGGGCCGCGCCAGCCAGAAGTAAAGGACGGCAAACACGAATCCCAAGGGCACTCGGATGCGGCGCGCGATTCGCGAGTATTCAGCCATGGCAAGCTTCTATCCGAAAAGTTTTGTCCGACATCATTTCATGGTGGACTGAAGAAAAAAACAAAGCAACCCTCAAGGGCTGAAAGCCCGAATCTTGTTGCGGGACTCTTACGGTACGGCTTAAGCCATGCCCTTCTCAAAACCCTTTCCCGCGGGCGATTCGTCGAGTAACCGGCGCGCCGCCTCCACAACCGACTCGACGGTGATCTCGAGCATCGCCTCGTCAGGCTGTGCGTTGCGGGCGTGCGTCGTCGGGCTCGCGGGATTGCGCAAGACGATGCTCTTAGTTCCGTACGGCCCGTTGCGCGCAGGGTTCGTCGGCCCGAAGATGCCCACCACCGGAACTTGCAACGCAGCCGCGAGATGCATCGGCCCTGTGTCTCCTCCGATGAACAAGCGCGCCCGCCTCGTGAGCGCGATCAATCCCGAGATGGATGCTTTCGTCGGCCTGACCACGCCTCCACTCGCCGCGTTGACTTCTTCGAACAAGTTTTCCTCGGCCGGACCAAAATTGACGAGGCAGGTCAGTCCGTCTTTGGTCAGCGCGCGAGCGACCTCCCCATAGCGTTGCGCAGGCCATCGCTTCGCTCCCCAACCCGCCCCGGGACTCAAGATGGCAAACTCCCCTGCTCCTCGCTGCGCGAGATCTTTGCTGATGCTCTCTTCCATCAAAGGATCCACGGGAAACTCGACGCGCGGCACATTCAATTTCCTCTGAGCCACTGCCTCAGCAATGGACATCGCGTGATCGACCACATGCTGTCCCCGCGCAAAGGCCTCTCGTGTGTACCACAAACTTGCGGGTGACTCGCGCGGCTCCGCGGCACCATACACCACCGGAGCACCCGACCATCGCGCCAGCACAGCCGACCGGATTGCTCCCTGCAAGTCGACCGCAACGTCATAGCGAGCGGCGCGGACATCGTTCCAGACCTTCGCGATCTGCTGCGGAGTCGAAATTGTAAGCAGCGACTTCTTCCATCCTCTCAGGTTTACAGGGTGTACCCAGTCGGCCAGTGGACGTTGCGGCGATCGCGGCCCGCGCAGTGGAGTTCCGGGTGCGCACAACAACTCGGCCCAGCGCTCTTCGATGACCCATCCAATCATCGCTTCGGGAAAGGCTTCGCGCAGGGCCTGCGCCGCGGGCAGAGTATGGATCACGTCGCCCATTGCGCTCAAACGTACGATGAGCAGGCGCTCGATACGCGCATTGTCTCCAGTCTTGCCGGTCAAGATTTCTCCGGCGCGAGCCGCGAGCGGATGATCTCGCTGGTCGAGTGATCTTTGGGATCGCCGACAATCTCGACGCGTCCGCCGCACTCGGCGACTGTGTCACGCTCGGGAATGGAGTCGGCGGTGTAATCGGTTCCCTTGGCCTGAATGTCGGGGCGAATCTCGCGGATGATTGGCCGAACGTCGAGTTCCGGAAAGATCACGACTGCGTCCACGCCGGCCAGCGCGGCTACAATTTCCGCCCGCTCTTCGGCAGGCATGATCGGCCGTCCCGCGCCTTTGAGCGCTCGCACCGATTCGTCGGAATTGATGGCAACGACCAGCTTGCCGCCCAACGCTTTCGCTCCGCGCAGGTAGCGCACATGCCCGACGTGCAAGAGATCGAACCCGCCGTTCGCGAGGGTGACACGTTCGCCAGCGCGCCGCCACTCTGCGACGCGTTCTCGGAGTTGGTCGCGGCTCAGGATTTTCTCGTTTGTATTCAAATCTCGCAAGCTCAATGAAGCCGGGTCGCCGGAGGCGTTTGCTCAATCGCCTGCAGCAACTCGTCGCGCGAAACCGTTGCCGTGCCGCGTTTCATCACCACAATTCCGCCCGCATAGTTGGCGAGTTGCGCGGCTTCTTCCGTGGTCGCACCCGCGGCGATCGCAGCCGTGAAGGCCGCGATCACGGTGTCGCCAGCGCCCGTCACATCGGCTACCTGGTCGGACCCGAAGATCGGAATGTCCACCGGCTTGTGCTTGCGATCGAACGCAACCATGCCATCGCGGCCACGCGTGATGACCAGTGACTGCAGCTTCATGCGTTCCATTACCTGCTCACCGGCAGCGATAACTTTGTTCCAGTCTTGCCCGATGCGAACGCCGAGAGCTTCTTCGACCTCGGGTTCATTCGGGGTTGCCGCGGTTACGCCACAATACTGGAGGAGGCGGTAGCGCGAATCGACAATGATTGGCACCGTTCCCAGTTTTCCTTTTTCCTGCAGCGTGGCCACGATGGCGGGCGTCGCCGCGCCATAACCATAATCCGACACGAGTAGTCCGTCGGATGCGTGGGCATAATTTCGCGCCGCCAGATACAGTTCCCGCGTCAGATGTGCATTCGGCGCTTCCTCCGGCTCGCGGTCTACGCGCACGACTTGTTGCCGCGAAGTGTGCGTCATGCCGGCCAGAATGCGCGTCTTTGTGACCGTCGTATAACTCTTATCTTTGAGTACGCCGCTGACCGCGATCCGTTTGTGGCGGAAGTATTTCAGCAGCATGCGTCCGGCCTCGTCGTCGCCCACGATGCCAACGGGGAGGACGTCGACTCCCAGGTCGGCGAGGTTGTTCGCGGCATTGGCGGCTCCGCCGGGCACTACCGTTCGTTCACGGTGCTTCAGGATCAACACCGGCGCTTCGCGCGACACGCGCGAGATCTCGCCGAAGACGAACTCGTCTGCTACCAGGTCTCCCAAGAGCGTGACGGTGATCTTGGGGAAAGACTCGACGATCTTCCTGAGCCGTTCGGCTTCTTTCAAATGCTTTGACATGATGCGATTGCACGAACCTGCTGGCGCCGTTGCTCATCGACTGCGTGGGCGAGACGCCCCCGCGACAGCCGGCGAGACGCCGGCGCTACGCAACCGATTCTCTCATGCGCGGCGCTTGTGCTCGTCGATCTTCTGCAGGATGGTATCGACGGCGTTAGCTGCGTCCGAGAGTTCCATTTTCACGGGCACGACGGCTAGCGGCGAAAGAGAAGACAGATAGCCTCCCAAATTGACGGCATCTTTCTCGGTTGTTACAAACCCTCCGGCTTCGCTTCGCTCTTTGAGGGCGAGCAACTCACGCACGTCCTGCTCGTTATAGGCATGGTGATCGCGATAAAACGCTTCGGCGACCGGTTCGATGTTTGCGGTCTTCAATTGCAACGCGAAGTTCTGAGGGCGCGCGATGCCGCAGAAGACGACGGGCCGCGGCGGAACATTCTGCGGCACGATTCCGCGCCGCACACGCCAAACCAATTTCCCATCCAAGGGAAACGAGTCCGCAGAAGCGCCACTGGTCAACACCACCGCATCGCAGCGGTGCAAGGAACTCAATGCCTCGCGTAATCGCCCGGTGGGAAGCAGTTGATCCTTCACATCCTGTGGCGTGACCAGAACGATGTCGAAGTCGCGCGCCAGTGCCCGGTGCTGAAAGCCGTCGTCGAGCAAATGCAACTGCACGCCGAACCTTGATTCGGCAAAGCTCCCGGCTTCGTACCGGTCTTCGCCGACAATCACGGGCACCTGGAGTTTGCGCGCGATCAGCAACGGCTCGTCGCCGAATTCACTTGGCAAGCCAGCGGGATCGACTAGCCGCACACCCTTCGACTCACGCCCGTACCCGCGCGACAGCACATCAAACTTTACTCCGCGCGCTTTGAGCAACTCGCCCAGCAGCATCACGAATGGAGTCTTCCCCGAACCGCCTGCCGACAGATTCCCGACGCTGATGACCGGACCTTGCAAGTGACGCGCCCGCAGAACTCCCCGGTCGTAGAGCGCATTCCGCGCCGCAACCACGGTTCCGTAGATGGCTGAGAGGGGATTCAATCTGTGTGAGCGGCTCGCACCGGAACTGCCTGCGGCTCGCTTTCCGCAGGGATCAGAGTCTGGAGTTCCGCCAGGGTTCGCGCCGTCGCTCCCATCTGCGAGCGAAGCGTCTCCAGCGCGCGGCGGCCCAATGCTCGCCGTTCGGCTTCGTCGGCGAGCAACTGCATCAGGGTGAGAGGCAACTCTGCCAATCCAGCGATGCGAACCGCGTCGCGGCTTTGAAACAAGGCCACAATGTCGCGGAAGTTTTCCGTGTGGTTTCCGGTCACGATGGCCAGGCCGTGCTGTGCCGGCTCGATGATGTTGTGGCCGCCGCGCGGCACCAGGCTTCCGCCGACGAATGCAACGTCGGCCAGCGCATAGAGCGCAGCGAGTTCTCCGATGGTGTCGACCAGAAGCACTCCGCCGGCCAGCGCCTGTTCGTTCCACTGCGAGCGCCGGACCGCCGGAATGCCCAGCTGCCGCACGAGGATCGCGACATCATCGAAGCGCTCGGGATGCCTCGGCGCGAGTATCATCACGGCGCGCGGATGCGCGACCCGCAGATTTTCAAACGCCTTCAGCAGCGGGGGCTCTTCATCCTCAACAGTGCTGCCGCATACCAGAACCGGCCCGGCGCCCTCAGCAGCAAGTGATCGACGCAGGCTATCGACAATCGGAGGAGGTGTGGGCAGAGTCACGTCGAACTTTAGATTGCCTGTGACCTGCACGCGTTCGGCATTGGCGCCGATCGATTGCAGCCTCGCACCGTCCTCTGCAGTTTGCGCGAGGAACAGATCCACATGTGCCAGCATCTTGCGCAACGCCCAGCGGAAGCGGAGGTACCGCGGCAATGATCGGTCGGAGATACGAGCGTTGACCACCGCAATGCGCGCTCCGCTCGCGTGCGCCAGTCGCAGGAAGTTTGGCCAGAACTCGGCTTCCGCAAGCACCACCAACTCCGGTTGCAGGGCCTGCAGGTAGGGCCGGATCGTCAACGCGAAGTCCATGGGAAAATAGAAGACGTTCTCTTCGCCAAAGCGCTTGCGGGCGAGTTCCTGTCCAGTGTCGGTTGTGGTCGATACGAGCACGCGGTGTTGCGGAAAAGCATGGCGCATCCCTTCGACGAGACCGCTGACTGCGATCACTTCGCCGACGGAAACCGCGTGGATCCAGATCACGCGATCTGGGCGGGAGCGAGGGCGAGACGCCCTCGCGACAGCCGGCGGAACGCCAGCGCTACGGTCAGCCCTAGGCTCCTTCAGGAACCTCGCATCGACCATCAGCCGGGCCGGAACTTTTCCCGCGCGTTCAGCGAATCCGCTGTGATATTTTCCGTGGCGCAGAATCTGGAAGAGCCAATAGGGCAGGCTCAACAGCATGGCCAGCGCCAGCACGAAACTGTAGAGAAGGTAGCTCAAGCTGAGCCATTCTAAACCGCCTCATCGGCGGCGGTCGCCTTCTATAATTGAACCCATGCGGCTCTTATGCTCACGAAGGATTCATGGTTCGTTCGTTTTTGCCCTTAGCGCGGGACTGGCTGTGCCCGCTTTACTGGCCTCGAAGAGCTTCGAAAAGCCGGTGGCGAAAACTGCCATCAATTATCCTGCGCACGACTTTCACCGCGACGAGAAGGCCGCCATCGCGGCCGATCCCTATGACACACCCGAAAAGGCGAAGATCTTTTCGATCGATTTTGCGGCGCACGGGTATCTGCCAGTCTTCTTTATTGTGACGAATGATGGCGATCAGCCCATCTCGATTACGAATATGTCCATCACGATGAGGACCGCTCATCACTCGAAGCTCACTCCCGTTACCACGGACGACCTCTACCGGCGCATCTCCAATCCGCAATCGAATACCCGGCCGAGCCCGATTCCTTTGCCGCATAAAACGAAAGGCGGAATCAGCAAGAAGGAGATGGATGAGGTCGAATCGTCGCAGTTCGCGGCCCACGCCGTTGAGCCGCATTCGACGCAATCGGGATTCATGTTCTTCGACGTCGGTGGCCTCTCGTCGCCCCTGCCGGGCGCGACCATCGACATTACGGGTGTCGCCGACGCGAAGGGGAATGAGTTGCTGTACTTTGAAATCTCGCTGGACAAGTATCTCGATGCGCCGAAGAACCCGTAGAGTCGAGCTTCGGACCTCGGTCTTCGGCTTTTTACTGAAATCTGCGGTCCGAAGCCCGTGCTCAATTTGCCGTGGATTTGCGCGGGCATCAGCGTTAATGTAGTGCGTTGCACTCTTCCGGAGGTCCTCAATGAACAGGCCTAAGTCGGACAAGTCATCCAGCGATCGAAGGTCTTTCCTCAAAGCCAGCGGCCTTATGACGGCGGCCGCGATTGGCTCGGCCGCTTTACCGGAGATCGCGCATGGGCAGTCAAGCGCGGCATCGAGTTCTTTGCCTTTCAATCCCGCCACCAATAATGCAATGCCCACGCGGAATCTGGGTAAGACCGGATACAAGGTCGGCATCTTCAGCCTTGGCGGTCAGGCTTCGCTCGAGAAGCCAAACAATCGAAGCGTCGCCGTGCCCATCATCGAAAAGGCTCTCGATCTCGGCGTGAATTACATCGACACCTCCTCGATCTATGGCGGCCCCGAGCGCTGGAGCGAGCAATATGTCGGCAAGGTGATGAAGCATCGCCGCAACGAGGCGTTTCTCGCCACCAAAACGAAAGAGCGGACCCGCGACGGGTCCATGCGCATGATCGAGAAGTCGTTGAACTTGCTGCAGACCGATCACGTCGACCTGTGGCAATTGCACGACATCGGCACCATGACGGACATCAACGAGATTTTCGCCAAGGGCGGCGCCATGGAAGCGCTGCTTGAAGACTGCAGATCAGAAGATCGTCCGCTTCCTCGGCATCACCGGGCACTACCGGCCGGACGCGTTGATGGAGGCGATTCGCCGCTATCCGTTCGACACGATCCTAATGGCGGTGAATGCGGCCGATCCGCATCATTACAGCTTCAGTGAGCAACTGCTGCCGCTGGCGGTCGAGAAGCAGATGGGCATCATTGGAATGAAGGTTCCGGCGCGCGGCCGGATTCTTTCGTCGTGGACGCCGCCGCCCATCGAACAGCAGAAGCATTCGTGGGAGGGCATGCGATCCAGGCAACGACTCGCGGGGCACGTTGATATGCGGCAGGCGATGTACTACTCGCTGTCGCTGCCGGTCAGTACGGTCATCATCGGCTGCGACACGATCGCGCAGCTCGAACAGAACGTGCAAATGGCTCGCGAGTTCACGCCGCTCAACCAGCAGCAGATGGCGGCGCTCACAGCGAAGGCGGAGCCGGTGTCGAAGCAGTCGCTGTTCTTCCGCTTCTACGAGCGGGCGTAAGGCTGGCCTGAAGAATTTCTTCCGCGAACAGCTTTGTCATCCTGAGGGCCGCGTTTTCTGCGGCCGAAGGATCTATGTACTCTCCGGCAGGTTGCATGGATCCTTCGCTTTGCTCAGGATGACAACGTTACGATGTGCTCTGCGTCCACCACTGCCCTTTATAATCTCTCTCTATGGTCACCACGACGGCCGATTCCATTGCGGCCCACACGAAATACGAGCCGGTCATCGGGCTGGAAGTCCACGTTCAGCTGCTGACGGCGACCAAGATTTTCTGCTCGTGCTCCACGCGGTTTGGCGCGCCACCGAATTCGAACGTGTGCCCCGTCTGCTTGGGGATGCCCGGCGCGCTGCCCGTGCTCAACAAGAAGGTCGTAGAGTTCGCCACGCTGGCGGCGATGGCGCTGCAATGCCGCATCAACGAGACTTCGATTTTTGCGCGCAAGAATTATTTCTATCCCGACCTGCCCAAGGGCTACCAGATTTCGCAGTACGACAAGCCGCTGGCGGAGTTTGGATTCATAGAGATTCCCGCTGGCAGAAGTAGGAAAAAAATCGGCATCACGCGCGTGCATCTCGAAGAGGATGCCGGCAAGAGCCTGCACGAAGGCCTTCCCGATTCCGACGAAAAAACTGCCATCGACCTGAACCGCACCGGCGTGCCACTGATTGAAATCGTCAGCGAGCCTGACATCGCTTCGCCTGACGAAGCCTACGAATATCTGACGCGCCTGAAAGAAATCATCCTCTACACCGGCGTCAGCGACTGCAATATGGAGGAAGGTTCGCTGCGCTGCGATGCCAACGTGAGCGTGCGGCCGCGCGGGCAGAAGGAATTCGGCACCAAAGCCGAAATCAAGAACGTGAATTCGTTCCGTTTCATTCGCGAAGCGCTGGAATACGAATTCGGCGGCAGATTGATGTGATCGAATCCGGCGGCAAGATCACGCAGGAGACGCGGCTCTACAACTCGAACGAGGGCAAGACTTATAGCATGCGCTCGAAAGAGCAGGCGCACGACTACCGATACTTCCCTGAGCCGGACCTGCTGCCGCTCGTGGTCGATGAAAAATGGAAGGCCGAAATCGCGCGAACATTGCCCGAACTGCCCGAAGCCCGTCGCGCGCGCATGATCAAGGACTATGGCATCACCGAATACGACGCGCAGGTGCTGACATTCCGAAGTCGCTGGCCGACCAGTTCGAGGAAGCAGCGAAGGCAGCGAAGAATCCCAAGCGCGTGGCGAATCTGGTGCAGGGTGAATTGATGGGCCGCCTGAAAGCGAAGGGAATCGAGATCGAGCAATCTCCGGTCTCGATGAAGGGCGTTGCGGCATCGGCCGATCTGGTCGAGGCCGGAACAATTTCGGGCAAGATGCTCAAGGATCTCTACGATCTCGCCTTCGAGCGCGGGAAAGATTTCCCCGTTGTCTACGAAGAAGAAGGCCGGCCGCAGCAATCGACCGACACCTCGGCCCTGGAAAAGATGATCGACGAGGTTCTGGCCGCCAATCCCAAGCAACTCGAACAATACCGCGCCGGAAAGACGACCATGCTGGGCTTCTTCGTCGGCCAGGTGATGAAAGCGTCGAAAGGCCAAGCCAGCCCGCAGATTGTGAACGAGTTGCTGGCGAAGAAGCTGCAGTAGTCACAGGAAGGCAAGCGGCCCTTCAGGCCGCCCGACCGTGTCCCTCGGCTTCGCTCAGCACAGTCGCCGACCCGTTCCCCATCACCTCCAACTCCAACAGCCACAATGGCTTCGCCGGGCCCCCCACTTTCGTCATCTAAACCCTGCTTGGGATGCTCAGTACCATGACACTGGGCCCGCCTGTCTTGGGCTGACCCCTGAGAACTGCCATGAAGAAATTCAAACTCGACCGCATTATCAGCATTGCGACTCTGGTGGCATCGCTCATTGCTATCTTTCTGGTTCTGAAGAAGCCCGCGCCCGTGGCGCAGCCTCAGGCTCCGGCAGCCATCGCGGAGCACGCTCAGTCTTTCGACCGCAAGATGGCCGAGTTCGAGCAGGCAACGCAGCAGGCGACTCCGGGCGCGGCCTTCTCGTCATCCAATCCCGAAGCTGGGCCGTCTGCGTCTGCGGCTCCCAAGGCGGAAGTTCACATCAATTCCGACGAAATCGGCGCGGTGCTCGCGCAATCTCTGGGGACGGCGGGTGGAGCGGCGCTTTCGCCCGACTCCAACATCGGCAGCGCCGCGCCCACTATCAAGGACCAGTCGGTCACCATGGATGGCGACGTTGTGCATGGCCAGTTCCTCACCGAAATTGCGGGCAAAGATGTGTGGGTGACGATCTCGGGGCATCTCGGCGAGAAGGATGGCTACGCCACGTTCGATCCGACGGAGTTCAAGGTCGGTGATCTGAACGTGCCGGTATCGCTGGTAAATCCAGCCCTCCAAAAGAAGCTGGCCGAGGAACGCGACCGGCTCAAGCTTCCCGACAACGTTGGGGCGATGAAGGTTCAAAACAGCGAACTGGTCATGCAGCAGAAATAAGTACGGCTCTGTCCTTCCAACTTGCGGCCGTGATATTGTTTTCGCCATTCGAATGGCGGATTCGACTAGCCAAGTTGCGGAGTCGCAGGACAGCCCTTGTCCGTTTAGCGCAAAAGCGGCCGCTCACGCTTTTCTTCCTGCTGACCTATATATGGACATGGGCCTGGTGGGTCGGTATTGCCGCTCTCATACCCGACAATAAAGCCGAAGCCTTCGGGGAACTGGTGTTCCTCGCGGGCGCGTTCGGTCCGACCGTGGCCGCGTTGATCACCCGATGGCTAACGCATCGCGATCTGAAAATCTGCCGCTTGTGGACAGGGTGGTACGCACTGGCCGCGGGCCTGGGATTTGGCCTGTGCGCGTTTTTCGTCGTAGCCCTCGCGGTGCCTTCGGCGTCGATCGCAAAGGCATCCGTTTACGCGCTGCGCTGGTCGGCTCTTTTGCACTGGGCTCCCTATGCCATCAACTACTCGACACTCCTTGGCGGCCCGCTGCCTGAGGAACCCGGATGGCGCGGGTTCGCTTTGCCGAGATTGCAGGAGCGTTATGGTCCGGTGCGGGCGACGCTGATTCTGGCTGCGCTGTGGGCGGGATGGCATCTCCCGCTGTTTCAGATAAAGGGATGGAGCAGCGCGAATCCCTGGCAGTTTCTGTTGATCCTGGTGGGGATTTCTTTCCTGTTTACAGCGGCGGCCAATATCTCGAAGTTCAACGTGCTCGTCGCGATTGTGCTGCATGCATTTTTCAATACGAGCAGCGGGCTGGGGAATGCTCTGACGAATGGTTTGCCACGACGGCCGCACGAGATGATGATCTACACCTTTGTTGTGTTGGGGAGCGGCGTGGTGGTCGGATTAAGTGCGCTTTGGGTGTACCGGAAAACCTTGCAGCCGAGTGCAATCGGCTAGTGCAGCGGCCTTTGGCCGCCTGGCCGGGTCTGAGACCCGCTCCCACACAATCTCAGGTTAGTCCTACACGATTTTGAGCAGCCACTTTCGCATACCAACGGCCTGAGTCTTTGATCGTCCGTTGCTGCGTTTTAAAGTCCACGTATGTCAGGCCGAAGCGCTGGCTGAAGCCTTCCGCCCATTCGAAGTTATCGAGCAGGCTCCAGGCGTGATATCCGCGGACGTCGGCGCCCTCAGCGATTGCCCGTCCCAGCGCTTCCAGATATTCGCGGTGATATTCGATACGGCGATTGTCATGAATCACGCCCTTGGCGTCGGGGCCATCGTTGTAGGAGCACCCGCTCTCGGTAATTTCGATCACGGGACGGTCATAGTCGCGCGAGATGCGCGTGACCATGTCATATAGCGCTTTCGGCCAGACTTCCCAGCCGAAGTCAGTCTTCGGCCCTTGTTGGCCGCCATCCATCTTCACGGGGAACAGCCACTCTTGCGTGTGCGAGAAGCGTTCCATGGTGCCCGGCGCTGATGCGATGGTGCGGTAATAAAGATTGATGCCGATGAAATCGAGCGCGGCCCGCGTCTTCTCCATGTCACGGGACTCGATACGCATGGCGGTCTCGGGCAGGAACGCGAGCGCGTCAGGGTAACGCCCGCGCAGCGCCGGCTCCAGAAACCACGTATTGCTGATAGCGTGTGCACGCTCCGCCGCCAGTTTGTCTTCTTCAGAGTCGGTGGCAGGTTCGCACGGCGACATGCTGAACGCCGTGCCCACGCGCGCGGACGGATGCACGGCTTTGAGCGCACGAAATCCCTCACCCTGCGCCAGGTTCACAACGTGCGTGGCCCGCAGAAAATCGAGAATGCTCTTGCGCCCAGGTGCGTGTGTGCCTTCGAGATACCCGAGATCAACGAATGCGTCAGGCTCGTTGAAAATCATCCAGTCAGAAACGCGGTCACCCAACGCTTCTGCGACCAGTTGCACATACTCGGTGAAGCGAGCGGCCGTATCGCGATTCGTCCATCCTCCCGCATCTTCGAGTACCTGCGGCAAGTCCCAGTGATAGAGCGTAACCAGCGGCCGGATGCGCGCTTCGAGCAGAGCGTCGACAATGCGGCTGTAATGATCGAGCCCTTTGGAATTCGCCGCGCCCGATCCGGTCGGTTGAATGCGCGGCCACGCGATCGAGAAGCGGTAGCTGTTCAAATTCATCGCCCGCATCAGGGCAATGTCTTCGCGCCAGCGGTGGTAGGAATCGCATGCTATGTCGCCGGTGTCGCCATTCTTGATTTTGCCGGGAGTGTGTGCGAAACGGTCCCAGATGGATTCGCCCTTGCCATCTACGTTCCAGGCGCCCTCGATCTGGTACGACGCTGTGGCCGTGCCCCAGAAGAATCCTTTCGGGAATGTGATTTCAGAAGATGTGTCGAACTGGTGAGACAGCGTGCCTGCCGAGGACGACGCGCTGGCCTTGGAAGAACCATTGCATCCCGACAGGATCGCAGGCAGCCCCACAGCGGCGCTGGCTCCGAGGACCGATTGCACAAACTTGCGGCGTGTCAGGCGCAACGAGATTGGATCTCCATCAACGATTATGACAGTGCAGGGTGGTCAATTGTGCTTGATGAACTTTCCGTTTTTCTGCCCGGTCAGCGAGTTGTAGAGCGTTTCGAGGAACGCGTCTTCATTCACAGAGTCTCCCGAATACTTCTTCCAGGGATCGAGCAGCTTCGCCTGCTTCATCTGGTCGAGGGTTTTGCCTTCCGCCAGCGATTTCGCTACTGCATCGCGTGTGCCTTTCAGCATTGTCAGGTAGGCGCGCACATCGTCTACGCTCGACACTGGCCCATGGCCGGGAATAATCTTCACATCGGACGGCACCTGCGCGATCACTTTCTCAACGCCGTCAATCATTCCGTTGATGCTGCCTCCGCTATCGATGTCAATGAACGGAAAGCCGTACGTGACGAAATCGTCGCCCATGTGAACGACGTTGGACTTGGGGAAGAAGATGATCGAGTCTCCGTCGGTGTGGCCGGCGGGAAAGTAGAGCGCGCGAATGTCTTCGCCATTCAGATGCACAGTGACGTCGTGATCAAACGTGAGGATCGGCAGCGCTTCCTTGGCGGCGGGCTTGCGGTCCATGTGAATGGAGCCGCCATTGCCTGCTGCACCGCCCTCTTCCAACCGCTTGCGCACGTTATCCTGCGCAATGATGGGCGCCTGCTTCTGGAAATATGCGTTTCCGCCCGTGTGGTCGCCGTGATAGTGCGTGTTGATGATGAACCGCACCGGCTTGTCGGTGATGCCTTTCAGCGCTGCCTGAATCTTTTCCGCTAGCGGGGCGAACTGATCGTCGACGATCACAATGCCGTCGTCGCCGATCGACGCGCCAATGTTTCCTCCGGCGCCTTGCAGCATGTAGACACTGCCAGCCACCTTCGTGACCTTCATCTGAACTTTGCTGAAATCCTCGTCCTGCGCCGCAGCGAAACTCATGGCGAGCAACAAGCCGGTGAAAAGAAGCGAAGCCGCACGGTTCATCAGATCCCCTCTTTCGATGCGCCGGGCAACATTCTAGCGAAAAGCACGAGAAGTGAGATGGGAGAATTCAGTCACTTCGTATCCGTTCTTATTCCGGATGCAAGCTGTCAAACATCTTCCAGAGTTTGTCGGGGGTAGCCCGGTAAATGATCCAGCCTTTGCTGCCATCGGAGATCTCGCGGAAGAGCAACTCGCCGCGGCGGTCGCCGTCGGCGTCCAGGGCATCGACCAGTTCGAGGCGGGGCGTAAGGTCGAGATGAAATTTGTCGGTCACGCCGGCATAGATCTTGTGAAGGTTGTTGTAAATATCCGGATACGCGACCAGCACGATCGAATACTGCATTTCAGCATCGACCGCTGAAACGGGGGCGCCCGGTGGAGGGGGCGGCATGTGGGCTTCGGCGCTGAACACCATTACCGGCTGGTTGTTGGTCCACAGATCGAACGACTTCATCTGCACGTTCTCAAGGATCGGGTCTTTGGTCTTTGCGACGGGTTTCGCGACCGGAGCGCGTCGCGCAGCCGGCGTTCCCGCTGGTTTCGGGGTGATTCTCGCCTTGGCCTGTGCCTCGACGTAAGCACGAACCTGGTCCTTGGCGAGCGTGACCATCTGAGCGCGGCGCTCGCCCTCTTCGTCCTTCAGCCACTCGAATGCGAAGGAATGCGGCTCGGGTCCGCCCGCATCGGAAATGGCGGGAACCATATCGATCGGCCCCTGGTCGGCGGCAGCCGCCGCCTTTGCTGCGTCCGCGGTGGCGGAGGCGGACTTGGCCTGTGCTGTAGCTCCGGGCTTGCTGTAGCCAGGCACTTCATCTTCCGGCAGCGGCTCGACCGGCTTTCCGCGTCGCAGCGTTGGCCGGTTGTCTGCTCCGGCTCCGCTGTCGGAAGCGGGCACGTTCGCGCGATCATCTGGCTTCGCGCCACTCGGCTTCGAGTTGTTCGAGTTCGAATCGCCAGATGCCGCAGGTGCTGGCGAACTCGATGGTGGCTGGGTCTGACCCGCGGGTGCCGAACTTGCTGGCGGCGTGGAGGGAGATTGCGTGGTTTTTTTTAAGCGCGGCGGACCATCTCCTGAACCGGAAGAATCGGTTGGTTGCGATTGCGGTGGTGGGGTGGGGGCTGGCGCGGTCGGAGGCGGCGCTTGCTTTGTGGGATCTCGCGTCAAGCGCGGAGGGCCCTCGCTCGTTTCCAATCCCTTCGGTGCCGTTTCCGCCTTCAGCACTTTGCTTGTCGGTTCACTTCCGGCCGGAACCCACTTACCAGTGCCGATCCACGGACTCAGCATGTTGGCGCCGTTACTGTGCAGAGCGCTGCTGACGGTGAACAGTCCCAGCGAACTGCCGGCGCGCTCGGCTTCGTACACAGTGCCTGTCTCTAGCGCCATCGGGATGGGATCGGCCTTGTATGCGGTTGCGTCCCAGAACTTTCCGCCCACAAGAATCGCGACCGGCACCAGCGACGTCTTGCCGTTCGCCGCCATCTGGAGCACGCCCACCGCTCGTGGCCCTGCATCTTTCTTGCGCGGGACTTTCCGCTCTCCAGGTGTGATCTGCGGGCGTTCTTCCTGCGCGGCGGCGACGCCAGCCTGCAGCACGAGACACGCCAGCAGCGCGGCCACCCAGGTTCCACGGTGTAAAATCTTGACGAAGGCTGGCTGGCGGGACGGCGGTTTCGCGGTGCTCACGGCATCGGACTTCGATTCCCCTGGAGAAATTCGCATGAATATCAATGATAAGGCTCCCGACTTCACTTTGCAGGACGAGAACGGGAAAGAGGTCGCGTCGAAGGATCTGCGAGGCAAGACCGTCGTGCTGTATTTTTATCCCCGCGCCGACACCCCGGGCTGAACCATCGAAGCTCGCGGGTTCCGCGACATATACAAGAAGATGCAGAAGACCGGCGCCGTGCTGCTTGGGGTCTCGCCCGATACTGCAAAGGCGCAAAAAAAGTTTCAGGAGAAATTCGACTTGCCTTTCAGCCTGCTGGCTGATGCCGACAAGAAAGTCGCCGAAGCTTTTGGCGTGATGAAAGAGAAAAATATGTATGGCAGGAAGGTGTGGGGAGTCGCGCGGACCACGTTCATTATCGGGCCGGACGGTAAGATCCAGCATATTTTCGAGAAAGTGAAACCCGAGGGCCACGCGGAAGAGGTGTTGGCCTACCTGAAGGAGTCGGCCAAGGGCATGGCTTGAAACCAGTTAGCGGCCAAGGAACTATTCCTGCCGGCTATTCGTACCATAATTTGGGAAGTCGTGCTTGCGCTCTGCCTGGGAGGAAGTTATGCGTGGTCTCATCAGAACCGTTGTAGTCTCTGGAACCTTGTTGCTTCCGATAGCCGGTGCTGTTGCAAAGCCGGTGCCTGCTCCTGCGGATGATCGTGATTCGATCGTGATCGTTTTCAAAGATGGGCACCGCCAGAGCCTCGCGACTGCTGAGATCGCACGGGTTGAGTTAAAGGCTCCCGCCACGATCGTTTATAAAGATGGCCACCGCGAAAAGATTTCCGCCGACATCGATCGCATCGACTTCGGCTCACCGGAAGTCGCCATGACGCCTGGGCGCGGTCACTTCGTGGGCAAATGGGAGGTCGGTCAAGGCGGCAACGCCGGCAAGTTCTTCATCACGCTCGATGCCGACGGATCGGCTCGGAAGTCTATCGGCGCGTCCCATGGCACCTGGACCGTAGTGGATGGCGAGGCTCGAATCACTTGGGATGACGGCTGGCGCGACGTGATCCGGAAAGTTGGCGCGACTCACGAGAAGCGTGCCTACGAACCCGGGAGGTCGCTTGCCGACGAGCCCTCGAACGTGACCGCGGCAACAAACATCCATGCCAGTCCAATCTAACCATCGCGGCGTCCCTGTGGAGACAGCCGCCTCGGCTATCTCACCTGGGCGATAACCGGGTCGATCGCGCGGGAACCCTCGCCTTATTTTGCCGTATCGACGAGCGGACAACCCGCCCCCAACATTTAAGATCCTCACGCATGAAGGAATCGCGAGCCTCGACGCAGACCTCAAAAATCCTTCCGTTGGATCGCGCTTTTTTCAGCCGCGATCCGCGCCGCGTCGCGCGCGAACTACTCGGGAAAGTACTGATCCGGCAAACTGCTGACGCTCAGCTCACCGCCCGCATCGTGGAGGTCGAGGCTTACCTCGGAGAAAAAGATCCTGCCTCTCACTCCGCCGCGGGAAACACGGCCCGTACGTCCGTCCTATTCGGCCCCCCGGGCCACGCCTATGTGTACTTCATTTATGGCACTCACTACTGTCTTAACGTGTCGTGCGAGCCGGAGGGCCGTGCCGGGGGAGTTCTTTTTCGCGCCCTGGAACCACTCTCGGGAGTGAAAGAAATGGCGCAGGCTCGCGGCATCGAGATTCAGCGTGCCGCAGACCAGTACCAACTGACCAACGGGCCAGGTAAGTTGTCGGAGGCCTTCGGCATCACCCGCGCCCGCGATAATGGGGGCGATCTTACAAATCCTGCCAGCAGCCTATGGATTGGGGAGGACAGGTATCGTGCGCGAGGCATTCAAGCCACTTACCGCATCGGAATCAGCAAAGCCGCGGACAAGCCCTGGCGCTACCTCTTGGGCGGAAACCCTTTCGTCTCGAGGAAGGTGCGCAAATAGCTGCACACGCGCCTGGGCTGGAGCGGAGAGCTGGGTGCTTTTCCTCCCGCAACTTGACAGCCCGGTGTAGACTTGCCTCCGGGTCGAGTAAGCCAAACGCCTTGCTGGAAGAGGCTTCTAGCTTTCCGCCAACGGGCAATTTTTTTACGCAACCCGCCTGTGTTGTGAATCATCAGATGCATTAGAAGTAGGAGCCCGCGTGCTGCGCTTCGCGCGATTTTCGATGCTCGCAATGACCTTCGCAACGTTTGCGGCAACATTTTTGTGGGCGGCCGCTGACGGGTCCGTGGCTACGCATTCCGCGACAACTCCTTCGTACATCCTGATCGGTTTTGCAGGCGGCTTTGTGCGCCATGACAATGTGCTTCACGGGCCGGTGCGGCTTGCGAGGAAGATTCAGCCGGACCTTCCGAGGGGCGCCTCGATTCAGGTCTTCGAAAACCGTCACCGGAAGGCTGCGTATCAGACGATCCTTCACCTGCTCGACACCAATCACGACGGCATTTTGAGCGACGCTGAGAAAGCTCAGGCGCGCATCATTCTATTCGGTCACAGTTGGGGAGCGTCCGCTGCGGTGATGCTGTCCCGGGAATTGGATCGCGTTGGAATCCCCGTGCTCCTCACGGTGCAGGTCGACAGCGTGCGCAAGCCGTGGCAGAGCGACAAGGTCATCCCCGAAAATGTGGCAGCTGCAGCGAACTTCTATCAGCCCCATGGCTTTGTTCACGGCCGGTCGAAGATCGTTGCCGCCGACAATTCCAAGACACAGATCCTTGGCAACTTTCGCTTCGACTATCGCAAGGATCCAGTGCAATGCGAGGGCGGCTCATGGTTCCAACACACCTTCTCGCCCAGTCATTTGCAGAGCCAATGTGATCCCCGCCTGTGGACACAGGTTGAGACTCTGATGCTCCAGCGCATGGAACCCCAACCATCCACCGTGGCGGGGCTTCCGCAGCCCTAGCCGTTCGGCCATCCAAGCATGCTGGACAGGTGCAATTTCGTGTCCGCCGATCTGGGCATAAACCGGTCGGAACCGAGACGAGTCCCGAATCTATGAGATCACGACTGAGAGCGCGGGACGGCCAAGGCCAGGCCAGCTCTCCGATGCCTACCGTGTGGAGCTAGCTGTTCACGCTGCCACCGGCTTGGAACCGGGACGCAGCCACCAGATCAATCCGCCGCCGATGACTAATCCAACGGCGATCAACTGGGTGCCGGTCATGGCGCCGCCGAAGACGGAGCCGCGGCCGGGATCGTCGCGCAAGTATTCGAGGAAGAATCGGGCCACACCGTAGATGAACAGGAACGCGCCGAAGACCTGGCCGTCGAACTTTCTGCGCTTGAGCAGCCACATCAGGAAGAGGAAGTTCGCCAACTCCACAGCTGACTCGAATAGCTGGGTGGGTTCGAGAGGCACGCCGAGAGGAGTTCCGGTAATCGAGTTCGCCAGCGGATTATGGAAGGTCACCGCCCACCAATGATGTGTCTCTTTGCCATAGCAGCATCCCGCGGCGAAGCAACCAATGCGGCCGATGGAGTGACCAAGCGCCAATCCGGGAGCGAAGGCGTCGCAGGTTCCTAGAGCCGGCATGTGATGCTTCCAGACATACCAGGCGGCCGCCACGAAAGCGGCCAGCAGTCCACCTGAGAAAACTCCGCCAGCCTGTAACGTGCTGATGCTGAAGATTTCGCCGGGGTGTGCGGAGTAATAGCTCCACTCATTGATGATGTAGAGCACCTTCGCACCGACAATGCCGCACAACACAACCAGGATCCCTAGATTCCAAGCCTTGTCGCCATCAATGCCGAGTTTCTCGGAGTTGCGCACACTGATCCACAGTCCGATCAGGACTCCCATGGAAACCAGGAAGCCATACGTCGGCAGGAAAAATTTCCCCAGATGAAAGAGTTGTGGGAACACTGTTTAGTTAGATGCAGAAACTAAGGGATTTGTACCGGAATCAGTGTAGCAGGATCGCACGGTCGATCTGGAAGGAGTACGTCCGCGAAATGTTTGATTGTTGATTTCTGATTGTTGATTCAAAAAACGTTTTGCGTTAACGTTTCAATCGACAATCAAAATCAGCAATCCACCCAATCTTCTGCAAGAGATCGCAAACCGAAAGCAAGCCGACCCACTGTGCCGTGTGACGGGCCGAGAATGAACCCGTCGGTAGACGTTGGGAACCCGCCGAGACCCTTTAGGCATCTCCGCATGGCGGAGCGCTGCTCACCGGATCCTAGTTCGAGTCGAGTCCCCGTTCATTCAGCATTGGTTCAAAAATCGGTTACCGCCATCACCAACCCGGCAGGCCGGCTTTCAATCTGGATGCTAGGCAAAAGCCGCGCGCTTGGCAAGTGGAAGACCGCAAAAAGTTGGCAGGCCGCTTGCAACCAAAGTAATGAGAGGTTCACAAAACGTCTTGTCAGATGTGGGTGACAACAGACATCTCAAGCCGATAGAAGTTGGCTCTGGCGCTGTCGCGGACCACGCTGGGACTTGATTCTCCTGGCTAATTGTGAGTTCATACTCCTTACGCAAATACCGGGGTCCCCAAAGCGTTTTTCGCGGCGTGTCGGCGGAACGCTGGAGAAGTCTGACTGATGTCCAAAATTCGCGCGTCCGCTCTTGCGGCGGCGGCCACTCTGTTGCTCGTGCACGGGGCTATGCTGATACTGCGGTACGGCACCGGGACCGCGTCGATGTGGGGCGACTGGATTACGACGGCGTCCATCCTTCTGGCGGTCCTCACCTGCTGGTCCGCATCGAAAAGATCAGGCTCCTTCGGGAGGCGAGTTTGGCGTCTCGTCTGCTTCTCTCTGCTTCTTGCATTTCTGGGACAGCTTTTCTACACGTACTATTTTGACTATCTGCAACACCCGTCGGCCACGATGTGGCCCAGTGACATCCTGGTATTTTTCTGGGTAGTTCCGGTCATGATGACGTTGTTTCTGAGTCCGCGAGACCCCAACAGCGGATTCCGGTGGCTGCGCTTCTGCGATTTTGCGCAAGTCTGCGCCCTTGTACTCGCTCTCGAACTCTCCCTTCTTTACACGCCTTCGCGTTGGGTAGCTTCCGAACAAGCGATGTCAGTTCGTGCGTTCCACGTCGGGCTTGCTTTTTTCGGACTGCTGGCACTGAGCTTTTTCGTGAGGGGCATTCTTACCGGCTATAGCACAGGGCGGGCATTCTTTCTTCGATTGGCCGGGTTCTTCTTCGCCTACGCGATCACGACCAACCTTACGTTGTTCGAGTTCGCCCGCGGCAACATTCAAGACGGGATCTGGACCGATCTGCTTTGGACTGCTACGTATGGCATCCTCGTAGTGATTGCCGTGACATGGGAGGACACCGAGCCCGATGCCGGGGACGCGACCGCACCGTTTGCCCCGGGCATGCAATTGCTCGCGCAATTTTCCCCGCTGCTCATCCCCGCCATCGTCTTTCCCTTGGTCTTGCGCATTGCCCAGGAGCAGTTCTTCGGGTCCGTCCTGGTGGTGATGGTTTCGTTCGTGGGAGCCAGCGGGCGCTTGTTTGTGGTGCACAAGCAATTGCTCCACAGTTCCCGGGAACTAGAAAGAAATCTCTCCTTGCTACAGGGCATTACTGAGGGCACGACGGACGCGGTGTTCGTCAAAGACCTGCAGGGCCGTTATCTCATGATGAATTCCGCGGGGGCGCGGTTTCTTGGACGGAGCGTCGACGAAGTTCTCGGCAAGGATGACGCCGAGCTGTTCAACGAGGACGTTGGGCGCATGATCATGGAACGCGACCGCGCAGTGGTTCAATCGGGTGGGGCACAGACCTACGAGGAAGCTGCCACTGCCGCGGGAATCACTCGAACCTACCTCGCGACTAAGGGCCCCTATCGTGATCCCGGCGGTCAGGTCATTGGGCTGCTTGGAATTTGCCGCGACATCAGTGACCGTAAACGCGCCGAAGAGGAGATTCGAAGGTCGCAGCAGAAATTGCAGATCCATTTCGAACACACTCCTCTGGCCGTGGTGGAATGGGATCTCCAGTTTCGCGTGGCCGCATGGAATCCGTCGGCGGAGCAGGTCTTCGGATACTCCCGCCAGGAAGCCCTCGGGCAATATGCGAGCTTTATCGTTCCCGCGCCCTTTCGACAGTACGTTGACCAGGTCTGGCAGTCCCTCCTCAACCAGAAAGGCGGAGTACGGAGTACGAACGACAACATTACCAAAGACGGCAGGGTCATTTCCTGCGAATGGTATAACACTCCGCTGGTGGACGAGTCAGGGCGAGTGTTCGGAGTGGCGTCGCTGGTGCAGAATGTTACGGAACGGGTGGCCCTCGAAGAAAAATTGCGCCAGTCACAAAAGATGGAGGCAGTTGGACGACTGGCCGGCGGTGTCGCTCACGACTTCAACAATTTGCTGACGGTGATCCTGGGATACTCCCAGATACTTGCTGAAGGCGTTCCCGCCGGCAGCCGGCTGGCTGAGAGTACCGCGCAGATCAAGTCAGCCGCTGATCGGGCTTCGGGCATCACGCGTCAATTGCTCGCGTTCAGCCGCAAGCAAGTGCTTTCCCCGCGCGTCATCAATCTGAATGACATCATGTCGAATCTCGACTCCTTGCTGCGCAGGCTCATTGGAGAGGATATCGAGGTGCTCACCCTTCCCGCGACCGATCTCGGTTCGGTGAAAGCAGATCCCGGCCAGATCGAACAGGTCATCATGAATCTGGCGCTCAACGCCCGCGATGCCATGCCGCGTGGTGGAAAACTCACCCTGGAAACCACAAACGAGCAACTTGACGAACCCTACGCCCGCGGCCACCAGCCTGCGGAACCCGGGCGTTACGTCATGCTGGCCGTCAGCGATACCGGACACGGCATGTCCCTCGAAACGCAGGCTCGCATTTTCGAGCCTTTCTACACTACGAAAGAGGTCGGTAAAGGCACCGGTCTCGGTCTCTCCATGGTGTACGGAATCGTCAAGCAGAGCGGAGGCTACATCTGGGTCTACAGCGAGCCCGATCGCGGCACAACCTTCAAAATCTATCTTCCTCGCGTCGACCAGCCCGTGGAGACTGCGGGCATGGAGCACCGCCCCAGGAACATCCAACGGGGAACGGAAACGATCCTGCTGGTTGAGGATGACTCCCAGCTCCGCCAACTCAGCTCATCGGTGCTGGCGCACTGTGGTTATAAGATGCTGGTTGCCGCTACGCCTGAGGAAGGCCTGGAGATTTGCAGGGAGAACCACCACCACATCCACCTGCTCATTACCGACGTGGTCATGCCCCGCATGAACGGCCGGCAGTTGGCCGAACAAATCTTGCGGCTATCTCCGAACGTCAGAGTGCTCTACATCTCTGGCTACACCAGCAATGCCATCGTCCACTACGGAGTGCTCGACTCCGGCCTGTGGTTCTTGCCCAAGCCGTTTACCTTGTCAGCGCTGATGGCAAAGGTGCGGGAAGTTCTGGATTCCGCATCGTCACAGGCCAAGCCAGCCGAATAGATTTCCGATTTTGTTCGTTCCGCCCAATAGCTGCTCCGTGCCAGCGCTGGGAACGGATTCGGAACGAGGCTTTGTTTTTTGAAGAAGCGCCGCCGAGCAGCGAAAAAACGAGTAGGGCGAGAACGAGGTAGGATGTGGCTCCGGCCCGCCGACTATCCTGCCTTGCGGTTTTCGCCCAGCACTTCGTCCAGCGCATCTGCTAGTAGATGCGCGCGCTTCTGATAGTCGCTTGCTCCGCCGTCATGCCTTTTCTTGAGCAGGTGATATTCGTCGGCAATGTTCAATGCCGCCAGCACGGCCAGCCGCACGGTATCGATCGTATTGGTGGCCTCGGCGACCGCGCGCATTTTGGAGTCGACGTACTCCGCCAGTTTCAGAATGTATTCCGGATCGGATCCGCGCAGGTTATAGGCCTGGTCAAAAATCTCCACGCGGACGCTGGCGTTCTGTGCGTCTTTCACCATCTGATCCTTGGTCGCCGTTGCCATAACCGTTCTCCGTGGGAAGTGACATCGTGCTGTTGTGAAGCCGGCAGCTCTTAGCTGGCCTCAGCAATCGTCTCGATCTGCTGCAGCATCTTCTCGACGCGGCCGCGGATCTCCTCGCGCTCCTTTTTCAACTGCACCGAGTCGCGCCGCAGCCGGACCAGTTCCTCTTCGCGGTCTTCCATCTGCTGCCGCAGACGCTGCGCATCGCGCTCCGCCGTAGCCTGGGCCTGCCTGGCCGCTTTGTACATCTCTATGGTGCGGTAAATCTTGTCTTCGAGCGCCTGAAAATCGTCTGCCGGAACCTGCTCTGCCACCTGCTCCACCGCATTCAACGCCATGATTGCACTCTTCCCCAGAATGATTTCTGGAACTTCCTCGCAGTATACTCCACATCTTTGTGGACAAGTCACATCATCGATTGGCCTACTGTGACAACCTTGTGCGTCCGAATTGGCTATAATTCCCGCTGCCAGGAGGTCTAAACCCATGAAGCGCCTTGCATATCTGACCCTAGGATTTTTTCTCGTTCTCGCCGCCGTGCCATCCCGCAGCGCGGCCAAGACCAAAGTGGAAGTTAAAGACGGTCAGGGAAAGGCTGTCGGTGACATCTTCCTATGGGATCAGGGACCGGGCGTCGCGCTCGAACTCAAGCTCCACGACCTGACGCCGGGCGAGCACGCCATCCATTTCCACCAGGTTCCGAAGTGCGAAGGCCCCGACTTCAAATCCGCTGGCGGGCACTTCAATCCTGAAAGCAAGAAGCACGGTTTCGATAATCCTGACGGCCACCACGCTGGGGACATCAAGAACTTCACAGTCGGAGCGGATGGCAAAGCTTCCGTCAAGCTCGAAGACGGTGATGTCACGCTCAAAGACGGTCCGCACTCGCTGCTCGGCAACGGCGGAAGCGCAATCGTTGTACACGCCAAAGCGGACGACTATAAAACGGATCCGTCAGGAAATTCAGGAGACCGCGTGGCCTGCGGCATGATCACGAAATAGAGATCGGTAATGTAGTGACAGCCGCCTCGGCTGTCGGGTCTAGGTCGGGTTTTCCGATTTGAAGATCAGTTGCCGCGAATCGGCCCGACGCGCAGCTTCGCCAGCCTGCGTGCCGCTTCGTCCAGCGTGTCTGGCTTCTTGCAGAAGGCAAACCGCACCTGCTTCGATCCATCGCGCGGATCGCGGTAGAAACTCGATCCCGGCACGCAGGCCACGCCAATTTCCTGCACCAGATATTTCGCGAAGGAAACGTCGTCCTTGAATCCGAACGCAGAAATGTCGGTCATGATGTAGTAGGCGCCTCGCGGACGGAAGCATTGGAATCCGGCCGCCGCCAGGGCGGGCATGAGACGGTCGCGCCGCACGCGATATCCCTTGGCCAGATTCGCGTAATACTCCGCGGGTAAGCTCAACGCCGCAGTTCCTGCTTCCTGCAGTGGCGCCGGTGCACCAACGGTCAGAAAATCGTGCACTTTGCGGATGGCGTTGGTGATCTTCTCCGGCGCAACGGCCCATCCCACGCGCCATCCCGTTACGCTGTAGGTTTTTGACATGCCGTTGATCGTTACGGTCCGCTCGCGCATTCCGTCGAGCGAGACCATCGCAATGTGTTCGGTCCCCTCGTAGAGAATGTGCTCGTAGATCTCGTCCGTTATCGCGAGCACGTCGAACTCGACGCAGAGGTCGCGAATCAATTCCAGTTCGCGTCGGGTGAAAACCTTGCCCGTTGGGTTGTTCGGCGTATTGAGGATGATCGCTTTGGTGTGCTTGTCAAAGGCGCGGCGCAGTTCCTGCTCATCAAAGGTCCACTCGCCGCCGTCGGTCGTGGGAGGGCGCAGCTTTACAAACTTTGGCTTGGCCCCGCTCAGGACGGAGTCCGGGCCGTAGTTTTCATAGAAAGGCTCAAAGATGACGACTTCATCGCCCGCGTTGCAGACCGCCAGCAGCGTTGAAATCATCGCCTCGGTCGATCCGCAGCAGACCGTAATTTCTTTCTCGGGATCGACCGTGATCCCTTGCCACACGCCCATCTGCCGCGCGATCGCATTGCGCAGGTTCTTCGCGCCCCAAGTGATCGCATACTGATTGACGTCAGCTGCAACCGCTTGCTGCGCGGCCTGCTTGATCTCTGCCGGAGCGGAAAAGTCTGGGAATCCCTGGGCCAGGTTCACAGCGCCGTGAAGCATGGCTTGCCGAGTCATCTCGCGGATGACGGACTCGGTGAATTGTCCGACCTTATCGCTGAGAAAATGCTTGCCGGGCAGAGTTGTGCGAGCGGTCGAAGACGTGGGTGCCCCATTTCTCGCGTTTTTTGCGAGAAGTGGGGATTTGGTCTTCTTTGGAGCGGCGGCCTTTTGAGAGGTTTTTGCCGAAGTTTTTCCGGACTTTTTACGCTTCGTCGAACGGCGATCTGCCATAGCAGGCAGACTAGCAGCGTCGCAGAGGAAGTTTCAAATCGGGGCAGTTGGAGGCCATCTTTTTGGGGATGTGCTTTTGGGTACCGCAGCGCTTCTAGCGCTGCGACAGATGTCAGCGAGATGGCCCGGCTTCAGCCGCGGAGGTCCCTCAGGGGCTAAAGCCGTGAAAGAGAGGGAAGGTTTATCGCAGCGCTTAAAGCGCTGCGCCACCCAAAAGCCGCAGCCACTCAGTACCATCAGCTATACAAATACCGAGAAGTCCCCGACCCGCCAGCGCGGTAGCCCCAATCACGGTTTGAATCCCACGCTCTGCCACAGCTCCGCCGTGTGGAACATAGTCCCATTGGTGATGACGTACTCGACGTTGCGCATGTTGTGAATATCGTCGAGAGGGTTCCCGTTCACCAGAATCAGGTCGCCGCGCTTTCCCTTTTCGACGGTCCCAGATTCTTTCTCGATCCCCATCGCACGCGCGGACACGATGGTGGCCGCCTGAATCGCCTCCATCGGTGTGAATCCAGCCTGTACATAGAGCTCGATTTCACGGTGAAGGCTGTGGCCCGGAACCGTCTGGTCGGTGCCCGCGACTACCGGAATTCCGGCGCGATGCAGCGCTCCGACAATCTCCAATTCCTTGGCGAAGACCTTTTCGCCAATCTCCGAGCGCTCCGTCGGCGGGGCCACGTCCGTAAGCTGTTCGGCGAGTTCGGGGGCAACTTTGTTTACTCCCGGCTCAAAGCTGGCGGGAGGTTTGGCAGTCGTCGCGGTGAAGAATTCCATGAGCGCGAGGGTCGGATCGATCACCGTATGATGTTCTTTCAGAAAGGCCAGAGCCTTCTTCGCTTCCGGCGAATCGAGATCGATGTTTGCATCGGCTTTGTAACGGTCGAGCCGAGTGGCGCCTTCGGGCAGCGGAGCCTTCATGATGTTGGCGACGTAATCAATGTGGTTGATCTGATCCTGTCCGGCCTCAACCGCCTGATAGGCGTTCAGTCCTTCGGGGACATGTCCCGTCACGGTCATGCCCAGACGGTGCGCCTCGTCGGCGACGGCCTTCAGTTCTTCAAGTTTCACCGAACTGTAGATCTTCATCTGCTGGAATCCAGCTTGGTGATAGCGATCGGTCCACATGCGGGCTTGCTCGGGCGTGTCGACGCGCTCGACGCCGATGGTGTAAGTGCTCGATCCATCGACAATGCCCGCCAGCAGCAACCGTGGACCGAGGCCCCGACCTTGAGCAACGGCGTCGCGCACGGCGGTGATGAACTCAAACTCGTTGCCGCAATCGCGAACCGTGGTCACGCCCGCGGCCAGATAAATCGGGCCCCACTCAACCTGCTCGAAGTGGGCGTGCATGTCCCACAGTCCGGGAAGAATCGTTTTGCCGTGCGCATCCACTACGTTGGCGTCCTTGGGAATCTTCACCTTGGATCGCGGGCCGGCAGCGACGATTCGTCCATTCTGAATGACGACTGCCGCATCCGCGATGGGAGCTGCACCGGTTCCGTCGATCAGAGTGCCACCCACGATCGCGAGCGTCGATGCGCGGCTCCCCGAGATCCCCTTGGAGATTTCAGCCAGCGCACTCATGCCGTCGGCTCCGGCACGGCCTACGAAGTCGCCGAGCGCGCTCTCGTAGCCATCCCGAATCGCCTCGAAGTGATCGAATTCCGCGTCGGTCGAAATCTCTGCGACCAGATTGCGCTGGGAGTCGAACCATAACGTCTCGCGTCCCCAGATCAAGCCCTCGATCGTGTAGCGGTCGAGTTTCTCGTCTCGCGCGCCGTCTTTTCCGGTCACGTGAATCGTGTCTTGCCCGCGAGGCTCGACTTTCACCGTGCCGTTCGGCAGCGTCGGCAGGTGTGCGGGAGAACCGTGCGTGGCCCAGTAACGGACCATGAGCATTTGCATGGTTGCAGGAGCGTATCCCGCAATCGTGAAAAAAGGCCCCGAAGGCAGAGTGAGGTCGCTCTGTTTGTCACGCGTGCGGAAGTGAACCTTGCCGGCGTCGATCGTCACGGCCTCGTCGATCGAAATACTGCGCGCAGTTTGTCCTTTGATCTCGAAGGCCAGCGGCGTAAGGTCGGCGGCTCCGCGGAATGTAGCAGTGAGAGGAACCGCCGAACCACGGTCGGTGAACTTGAAATCCACTTTCACCGCGAGCGAGTCGCCGTCGCGCCGGATCTCATAGGTTTCCTCGCCGATCGGCTGCTCGAATTTGTGGAGGGTGAATTTGCCCTGATCGACGATCGCAGAGGCGTCGCCGGCCACGGATTGTTGCGCGCTGATTGGCAGGGAGGCTTTGCAGAAAAGCACAGCCAAGCAGAGGAATATCCAGACTTGTCTTCTCATTTTGAAAGATGCCCATCGCAGCGCTGAAAGCGCTGCGCCACCCAAAGGCACAAGAACTTATTTCTTCACCGCGATGCCCAACTCGCGCAACTGCTTGTCGCTCACTGGTGTCGGTGCGTCCACCATCAAGTCCACGGCGCGCGCCGTCTTCGGAAAGGGAATGACTTCCCGCAGACTCTCAGCCCCGGCCAGAATCATCACGATGCGGTCGAGTCCCAGCGCAATTCCCCCATGCGGAGGCGTGCCATATTCCAGCGCCTCCAGGAAGAAGCCGAAGCGCGACTTGGCTTCTTCGTCCGTCATGCCGAGCGCGCGGAAGATTTTGCTCTGAATGTCCTGGCGGTGAATACGAATCGAGCCCGAGCCCAGTTCCGTGCCGTTGAGCACCACGTCATAGGCCAGCGCGCGCACCGCGCTGAGCGGAGACTGCGGATCGTTCACCGACTCGACCCCAGCCTCCAGCAGGCCCATGTCCTCGTCGTGCGGCGAGGTAAACGGATGATGCGCCGCCATCCACTGCTTCTCGCCCTCATCCCACTCGAACATGGGGAAATTCGTGACCCACAGAAATCGGTAGTCTTTCGCCGGGTCGCCCGTCTTCTTGAAGATGCCGTGCTTCTCGGAATATTTCTGCGCCAGCGCCAGCCGCAATAGCCCCGCCGACGCATAAATCGCGAGTTCGGCAGGCGTTACCTTGCGATTCGCGGGCATTGCAGTTTGCGGTCCCGCCTGCGCGGAACCGGCCACGAGGACGATCAGGTCGCCGTCTTCCGCCCCACCCTTCTTCGCGATCGCCGCGGCAGCCTCCGGATACTTGTTGCCAATGCGCTTGAAGTCCTCGTAAACTCTCGCGCCACCTTTGGAGTGGAACATCGGCTTGATGTCGTCGCGTTCCTTGCGCGAAAGCTCGCCGACCTTCGGGGTGCGGATCGCAATCACGGGCAGATTGGCATTAATCGCCAGTTCTTGCAGATTTTCCGGTGTGAAGCACTCGCGCACGTCGGTGAATGCCGGCAGCCGTAAATCCGGCTTGTCGATGCCGTACAGCCTTATCGCCTCGTCGTAGTCCATTCGCGGGAACGGCGTCTTGATCTCGTTGCCCGCGGCCTGGAATGCCGCAGTCAGGAATCCTTCGACCACCTCCCATACGCGCTCGGCTTGGGGATACGACATCTCCAGATCGATCTGGGTGAACTCCGGCTGGCGGTCGGCGCGCAGGTCTTCATCGCGGAAGCAGCGCACAATCTGAAAATACCTGTCGAATCCCGAGATCATCAGGATCTGCTTGAACATCTGCGGCGACTGCGGCAGGGCATAGAACGTGCCCGGCTGCACGCGGCTCGGTACCAGATAGTCGCGAGCGCCTTCCGGCGTCGAGCGCGTCATGAAGGGCGTTTCGATTTCGAAGAATCCCTGCCCCGAAAGATAGTCGCGGATCGCCTTTGCCACCTTGTGCCGCAGTTCGATGTTGAACTGCATCACGTCGCGGCGCAGGTCGATGTAGCGGTACTTCAGCCGTGTTTCCTCATTCGTGAGAGCGGTGTCGGACGGAAGGAACGGCGGCAGCTTCGACTCGTTCAGAATCCGCAACTCTTCCGCCACCAGTTCCACTTCGCCGGTTGGCATGTTCGGATTGATGGTGCTGGCGTCACGCAGCCGCACTGTACCGGTTACCGCGATGACGTATTCATTGCGCAGAGTGCCAGCTTTTTCGTGGATCGCCGCGTCGCGATCGGCGTTGACCACCACCTGCGTCACGCCCGTGCGGTCCCGCAGATCCAAAAAGAGCAGGCTGCCGTGGTCGCGCCGCTTGTTCACCCAACCCATGAGCACGGCTTTTTTGCCGGCGTCCGACGCGCGGAGCGTCCCGCACATATGAGTTCGTCGTAAGTCTCCTAAGAAATCGAGCAAGGTGTGTCCTTTACGGTAAAAAATAGGCCGGGGTACCGAAACACAAGATTATAAACGGTCTTTCCTGTGAGGGACTTGCGGGGAACATCGAATCCGGGCGGCGAGTCCCAGAATCGGCCTTGAAATATTGTGCGGTGGATGCCCTCCCGGCTATTCCAACTTCCCTCCCCGCATCTACTATAGGGAAGATGACTGGAGCCCGGCCTATCGGCGAAATCCCGCAGTCCGCGCCTGTTCCGCGGCTTCTGGTTGAGCTGCCTTCGTGGCGGGAGGGGTTCGTCGGCAACCTGCGAGACCTCCTTTCGCCGCCTCAGCTTCCCCCGCTCGAACTGCGCTCCGCTCCAGCTCCGTTTTGGCCTGACGTGTTCGTAGCGCGCCCGCTTCCGTGGAGCCGATTCTTGCAAGCGGGCGCTTATCACGTCGTCGCATTGGCGCTCCTCGTTGGATTGACACGCTTCTTCGCACTCCAGCCTCGGGTCGAGGCGAAACCAGCCTTCAACCATTCGCAGGTGGTCTATTACCAGGCGTCGGAATATCTCCCCCCGCTCGACACGCGCAGCGCTCGGCCTGCTCAGCCCGCGAAGGCGGATCCGGAATTCTCGCGCCAACCGATCATTTCTCTCCCGCCGGAAGCCGATAACCATTCGCAGACGATCGTGGCGCCGCCCAAGATGAAATTGAAACACGATGTTGCGATGCCCAACATCGTGGCCTGGTCGGACAAGACGCAGAAGCCGAGGCTTGAAATTCCCGATGTGCCTCTGACCCCCGCGGCCGATATCACACGGATAGCGCCGCAGATGGAGAACTCCGCTCTGGCCCCGCCACCAGATGCCGCGCGTCTCACCCATCGCCGGAATTCGCCAGCGCTGCAGAATTCAGTTGTCGCTCCTCCGCCGGACTTGCGTGCTTCGAATGGAGCCGGTTTTCAAGCTCTGCAGGTTGCGGTGGTTGCGCCTCCGCCTAGCGTCGATGCCGCATCCAGCCGCCCGATCGGAGATTTGAACATCGGCCAGAGCGCCGTGATTGCGCCCGCCCCACAACTTCCGGTTGCCGAACAACGCACCCTGTCTGGTTCCGGATCTCCATCCACCGGTCTCGGCGCGCCACAAGTCGTGGCACCGCCGCCGTCGGTTTCCGCCGCAGGTTCCTCTGGCGCATCTTTCGGTGCGCCCGGCCGCGTAGTTGCACTGAGCCTGCATCCCGCCATAGGTGCGCCTCCCGACCCGCCGTCGGGGAATCGTCGAGGCGCGTTCGCCGCTACACCGGAAGGACATTCCGGGGCCTCCGGCTCGCCGGCGGCTAGCGGCAACGGCAGCAGCAGCAAAGAACCTGGCGGGGCATCGCGGAAGGGAAGCGGCGATCTTCCGGCAGGGCTTTATGTCGGAAGTACTGCGGCGAAGACTTCACCCGTCTCGGGCGAACCCGGGAGAGCTTCGGTGAATTCCGTCAATCCGAACCTGGCGGCAAGCGTGAATCCTCCGCGCGTAACCAGCGCGCCGTCGCGTCCGTTACAGCCGGGCGACTCGGCGAAACTCTCCGAAGCCGAACGCGCCGTCTTCGGCAGCCGAAAGTTCTACTCCGTCTCGCTGAACATGCCGAACCTGAACTCCGCAGGCGGAAGTTGGGTGATCCGCTTCGCCGAACTCAATCATGACTCCGGGCGGCATGGCTCGAGCAATTCCGACGCGCCGCCCGCGGACGAGCTGTCCCAGCCCATGGCGACTCGCAAGGTCGATCCCAAATATCCTCTGCAACTGATGCGGGAAAATGTCTCTGGCACGGTGATCCTGTATGCCGTCATCCATGCGGATGGCACGGTGGGAAGCGTCCGTGTTCTGCGCGGCGTTGACGACCGCATCGACCAGTTCGCCAGTCAGGCGATCGCGCAATGGCAGTTCCAGCCTGCCACGAAGAACGGTGCTGCCGTAGATGTCGAAGCCACGTTCCAGATCCCGTTTCGCCCGTCGCGGGTGGGATCGAGTTTCTAGTTGGCAGATCAGACGTAGTGGAGTCGATTTGAGGCTAAGGGAGCCGGCGAATCGTCCGTTCGCTTCTTAGCGCGCAGCACCCTTGCGCTTTTCGAGCGCCGCGTAAATCGCAGGATCGGTGCAGACCTCATAGTACTTCCGGTCGGTCCACCCTTTCACTGAGAAATCGGCGGGATCGATACGCGGAATGCGGCTCTCGCGTATGACAATCTTGCGGAAGATGTCGCGATCCACCGGCACTGTGGCACTGAACAGCTTGTACTCGCCTTTATCCGACGAGGCCAGCGACGGGGGCAGCTTCACCTTCAGCGGCTCGAGCGTAATTTCCTGCTCCAACTTGCGGAAAGCCATTTCATTCATGCGGATCCCGCCGAGGTTGAAACTGAGAATCACATCTTCCGGATTGCCGTTCTCGTCGAGCTCCGCCGCCTGAAATGCATACACATGGAACGGTCCGGCTTGGGGCTCCATCACCTTGCGCGCGCGCTTATTGCAAGAGGACAGACGGTCGCTCTCGTTCAGAGCTTCTGAAATCATGATCTGATGCTCGCCGTCCATCAGGTACAGCGGCGCCGACTCTTGTGCGGTGATGCCCAAACCCAATTCCAGTTCGGGCATTCCTGAGCGCTGCATCAATTCGTTGTAACCGCGGACGATCTCGATGATTTCCCGCGCCAGAACAGACATCCGGCTCACAGCCAGGCCCGGCTCGCCTTCGCGCTCCAGAATCGCCAGAATGATGGCGTCCCCCTCCAGAAAGACCTTCTGCGCGCCATATTTTTCCAGCAACTTGTTGACGGGATCGTAGAAGTTCAGGCTGAAGTACGACGCCGGATTCAGCCCCTTTTCCATCATCGTCCGCGTTAGCCGGGTCGAGTCGCGCACATCGGCTTTGAGCACGACGTGGCGCAGTACCTTGTCCGATTCGGTTTCCCCTTGTTCCTCAGGCAGCAGAAATTCGTAGAGGGTCCCATTCACCCGCGAAAGTTCTTGCAACCGTTCATTGGCCACGAGGTTTACGGAATCCAAAGCGGCGTTCAGAACCTCCAGCCGCCGCAGATCGCGGTGGTAGTGGAAGAAGTCTGCCAGAAACCGTGACGCGACCTTTGCCCGCTCGGCCCCGCGACAGGCCGCTACTTTGGCCACCGCTGCGTACAAACTGTTGGGCGAGAGTCTGCCTTCCTGGATCATGCGCTCGACCCGGTCGCACTCCGTCCGGTCGATGAGCGCATTCTTCAGCTGTTGCGGATTAATTCTCGGAGCATACTCGCCCAGCAAGGGGACTACGTGATACGAGGCGATCACGTTTTCCATTACGTGCTCGTCCTCCAGCAGCCGCACCCACTCCGCCAAGCGCTCCTGTTGCGCCATTCCCTCGTCGGAATCTTCAGGTGTGCCCGTGCCCACCAGTTCCCGCGCGTTCTCGGGGACGTTCATCCAAGAGTCGAGAGTCTCCGAACTCACTTCCTCGCCGTATTGCGCTCGCAGGAAGCCTGAGACCAACTCGCGCATCCGGCCATAGCGGTCGGGATCGCGGTCCCAATTACCCAGCATGACGTAGTGTTCGGCGCAGAGATAGTCGTCGCGCCCGTCTTCGGAAAATAGCAGGCGGTTCAGGAACAGCGGGTACGTGAAATAACTCCCGCCGCTAGTCTCTTCACCGAATAGGGATCGCCGCGTGCGCGCCAGCGTGCTTTTTTCCACTTCGCGCAGGGTTTCAAAAATCTCCTGCCCAGTCTTGCGCAGGATGATCCGCTTTCGCACCTGGAACGCCGCCAGCTTCTCGCGGTACTCATGCGCCTTTTGCTGGCGCATGTTGTCGTAGGATTTCAGCAGCACGCGGCATCGTTCCAGCACCAGCGAGAACTGCTGGTTCATTTCCGTGCGCACAAACTTTGTGACTGCCAGGCGTGCCAGCAGATCCACCGACAGCTTGAATTCTTTTTTGGCGCGGTTGAGCGAGCCGACCTGTAACTCGGTGAGTGCTGGCCTCCAACCTCCGGGATCATTCTTCGGCTTCGCCGGTCTCCCAGCCTGGTTCCTCATCCATGAGGGCCCCTGTGAGGGCTGTGGAGCCTCTGCCGATAGCAATCCTTCCAACTCGCCGTGCCGCGCGATCAGTCGCGCGATCTGCGCGCGCCCTAACTCCACAAACTTCGGACTGAGCACTACATCGTGCCGCAAGTTATCGACGCCGACCGAGAGCCCCTCCAGCGAGACGAAAGGCGTGGAGGCAGTCAGATTCGGCGGCGCCGGTTTTTCCGGCGCCCCGCCCAGTCGAAAAATAGGAATTCTCGGCATCCTTGGTTCAGGAGTATGCGGAAGTCGCTGATTTCAAACGAACAGATCGAGGTTAGCACGCTGAACAGGCACGCTAAAGTTACCTAGGTTACCGCCTCGAAATGGTCATTTTCATTGGGTTTAACACGAAGAGCGAGGAGGAGGGCGAAGAGCATTCTCGCGAAATCTACTGCCTTGCGACGCGGCGCATCATGCGCCAAAATAACTTCACGATTCCCTTCCTGCCTCTGTGTCCTAAGCGTCCTCTGTGGCTTTCACTTTCTTATCGGCAGGAGTCGGTGCTCTCTTCTACTGGCTCTTCACTCGCGCCGCTTCGAACTCATCGCCCTTCTGCCACCCTACGAGCTTGGGTGCACTCGCGGCTTCCCATCCCAGCGCAAACCCAAAACGTGCCATCGCGGAGTCGCCAACAAAATCCATTTCTGGATGGTACTCATCGCTGGGCTGGTGATAATGCTTCTCGACGTACTCGCGCTCCTGATCGAGTCCCCAGGCTTCCGTGTGTCCCTTGTACTTCATTCCCTCATTGATCGAAAAAGACGGGATGCCCACGCGCGCCAGGCTGAAATGATCGGAACGGTAGAAGTGCCCCGCCTCAGGCCGCGCGTCGGGACGAATCGCCAGCCGGAACTCCTTCGCCGTCGCCTGCACCGAGGGATAGAAGTCCGTCCGCTCCGCCCCGGAAACCTCCACTTCTTCCGGCGCCCCCAACGGCTTTACGTCGTCATAGTTCAAATCCAGGGCAATCTTCCCTGCCGGAACGGGAGGATGCTTCCCCAGATACTCCGACCCGAGCAGCCCTTGTTCCTCGGCGGTGACTGCGGCGAAGATAATCGACCGCCGTGGTTTCTGCGCCGCTGTTCCATAGGCGCGCGCAACCTCCAGCAGAATGCCGCAGCCCGTGGCATTGTCGATCGCGCCGTTGAAAATGTTGTCCCCCGGCATATCGGTGCGAATGCCGAAATGATCGTAGTGAGCCGTGTAGAGGACCGCTTCATCCAACATCTTGCGGTCCCCACCGGGCAGAATCGCGACCACGTTATTCGATTCGAAATTCCGCACCTTGCTGACCATATGCGCCTTGAGCCGCGCCTCCAGGCTCACTGGACGAAAGTCCTTGCTCTGGGCATCTTTCATCATCTTGTCGAGGTTCATTCCGGACGCCGCTGCCAGCCGCGTCGCCGCGTCCAGATGCACCCATGACGCAACCTTGAGCGCCGAACCTTCCAACTTCAGATACGACTTCTCGCCCGAATTCGAGTTCCGCACCACTTCCCACGGATAACTCGCCATCTGTGTCTGATGGACCAGCAGCACTCCCACCGCGCCCTTGCGCGCCGCTTCTTCGTACTTGTAGGTCCAGCGCCCGTAATAGGTCAGCGCCTTGCCCTTGAAAAATCTAGGATCGTCTGACGGAGGTTCGTTCACCAGCATCAGCAAAACTTTCCCGCGCACGTCGAGACCTTTGTAATCGTCCCAACCGTACTCCGGCGCTTCAATCCCATAGCCCACAAAAACGATGTCCGCATCCACGTCCGACTGAGCCTGCTGGGTCTGGTCATAGGCGACGTACTCGTCGAGCGGCTTCAGGTTCATCGTCTCGCCCTGCTTCGGCACCACGGAAAACGTAGTCTCCGGCAGGGTCGTGATCCCCGCCAACGGTACCTTCTGCATGTACGTGCCATGATCGCCCGCCGGCTTCAGGCCGTATTCCGCAAACTGGGTGGCGATGTATTCCGCCGCAATGTCGCCGCCGCGCTGTCCCGTTCCGCGCCCTTCCAGCAGATCGTGCGACAAATAACGAACGTGCCAGCGAATGCGCTCCGGAGTGATGGTTTCCAGCGCCACAAATGCCGGGCCCGGCAGCTTCACCGAAGGCGTACTCTTTGCGCCCTTGGAACCGCCAGCCCCCGCTCCGTCGGCCCACACCAGCAGGCTCGCGCACACTACCAGACACGCCGAACTGATTTTCAGCATCCCTTGCATAGATAGGCTTCTCCCCCAACCAAGCGGCGCTCTCTGGAAGAAACTATATGTTTTTGTGAAGTCTGCCCGAATTGTAAAGGACCGCCCCACCCCGGTTGCATGAGAATGATGCAACCCCGGTGCACGAGAGTGCACCCACCACTGGGTATGGGGACGCGTTCTTTGATTTTGATTGTGTGGGGACGGGCGCCCTCGCCCGTCCGCCGAGCGAAGCTCGGCTCTTTTTTCACCGCCGGACCGGCGGCCTAGTTCTTCGACCCTCAACCAGCCCGGAAATCCCTTATGTCTTCCCCCGGCTTGAACATGGCCGCTGGAGCGATCCTACCCGCCTCGGCCATCTTGCGGTTGATCTCTTCGAAATCCGCCTTAATCCATCCCACGCTCGAAGCCTCAATCTCCCCATCCTGCGCGATCCAGAAGATCGTGGGAACATTGGTCAGCCCGTAGGCGTTCGAAGCGGGATACGACCGCGGATCGTCCAGAAGGACAGGGAAGGTAACGCCAAATTCCTTGTTGAACGCGGCAGTCTCCTTGGCATCATTTTGCGAAATGCCAACCAGCGTTACGCCCTTGTGTCCGTACGCCTTAAACAGCCTCTCGTAAAACGGCAGAGCATACTGGCACGTCGGGCAAGATACTTTGAAAAACACGAGCACCACCGGCCCGCGCGCGAGTTCGTCGCCCAGCGAAAACCGCTTCCCGTCCAAAGTCTTCAAGTCGAATTCCGGAGCCTTCGCTCCGATCGCCAATGCGCTCATTCATCTCTCCTTGACATGATCCCCATGTCACCGCTTCCGTCTTCATTAGATGATCGAAAAGCTCCAGGCGCTTCAATCGGCCTGCTCGTAGTCATCAGACCAGCCTGACGAAGAACCTTGCGTGCGAGTCCTGTCATTGCGAGCCTCGGCAGGCGGCGCAGAGCGATCAACTTGCCCGGAATATCCGCGGATGCGCCATTGTGCCAAACACGAACGACGTAGTCCTTGGTCGTTATCGAGTGACGGACCGTGAAAGCAAGCGTGGCCTTCCTCCGCGGATGAGGGATCTGTGGCAACTCCCACATCCCCGCCATCAACCGTGCGTCGCGTGGTCGTTGCACCAGCAAAACTGCACCGTCGCGACAATCGAGAGCATAGTGAATCTCCCGCTTTTTCTGCCGGGCAGGCTTTGCGCCACGTGGCATTTCCCCACGCGTTGCACACAGCTCGACTACCGGACAAGTCGGACACGCCGGCGCTCGCGGCGTACACATGGTCGCCCCCAATTCCATCATTGCCTGGTTGAAATCTCCCGGGCGTGCGCGATCCAGCAATCCATCAGCCGCCTGCCAGAATTCTTCCCCCGCGAGTTGCCGCCCGGAAAACCGCTGCAGCACTCGCTCCACGTTTCCATCGACCACAGCGGCGGCCTGACCAAACGCAATGCTGGCGATCGCCGCCGCTGTATAGCGTCCGACGCCCGGCAACTCCCGCAACTCTTCTGCAGTCTGTGGGAATTTTCCGCCGCGCTCCCGCACCACAACTTTCGCTGCAGCATGCAGCATCCGCGCCCGCCGGTAATAGCCCAGACCGCTCCATGCCGCCAGCACCGAAGCCTCGCGGGCGCGCGCCAGCTTCTCCACCGTCGGAAATCGCCGCAGAAATTCGTGATAATGCCCAATTACCGCCGCCACCCGCGTCTGCTGCAGCATGATCTCCGATAGCCACACCCGATAAGGGTCTTTACTCCTGCGCCAAGGCAAGTCGCGCGCGTGCGCGTCATACCACGCCAGCAGTTGCGTGCGAAACGTATCTTCCCGCTGCACGGTGTGTGATCCCGTTCTCGTTGGATTCATTGCCGGAGCCCGAATTCTACAGCAGCTAAGCCGATGATCACGCCTGACCCCTCTGCGGAGGAACCACCGAATTCAGTCATTCTGCATTGACCGCGCCCCTTGGGCACGAAATAATATCCTTGCCTGGCAATCCGCAACGCTGCGTGAATCCATTCACGCCCAGTCATCGCGAGGAGCACCATGAACGACTTCAACCGCAAGGTGGAAGACGCTTCGGCACGTGTCAGTCAAACCATCAACGACGCCGCCGAGCGCCTGGAAAAAGAGATCCCCGAGTTCATCAAGTACCTCAACGACGAGGTTGTCCCCGCGGTGCGCACGCACTCCACCAAGGCCCTGCGTACGGCTTCCCAAAAGCTGAACGACTTTGCCGACTACATGGAGCAGCACCACCACCCGCCCAAATAGCGCAGTTGGGCGCCCGATCTGCACGTATGCCTTATGGCCGCGATCGCTTCGTCAGCTTTGCCATGTTCCTGATTGTCCTCATCGCGATTTTGTTCCTGAGCGCCTGTGGTCACCCCAAGCAGGCGCACGTGAACGTTCCGCCGCCCCCGCCGCCGGCTTCGACACCCGAGACTTCTGCGTCTCAGCCGTCCGCAAAGACCTCGCCCTCGAGAGAAGAGCTTGCCCCACACACCAACGAGGAAGCTGGGGCCGACCTCGCGGAGCCCACTCTGCCCGCTGACGCTAAGCCGTTAGCCACAGAGACGGGCCTCGCCAGCTGGTATGGTCCTCCGTATCACAACCGCCGCGGATCGAACGGCGAAGTCTACAACATGCACGCGATGACGGCTGCACACCGCACCTACGCGCTGGGCTCGATCGTGCGCGTCACCAACGTCAAGACCGGACAGCACGCACTGGTCCGCATCACCGACCGGGGACCCTTCATCCCCGGACGCGTCCTCGATTTGTCTCTCGCCGCCGCCCAGAAGCTCGACGTCTGGAGACCCGGCGTTGCCGAAGTGAAAGTAGAACTAATGCAGTCCGGCGCGTCTCCGAATGCACCCGGAAAGTGGGCAGTACAAATCGGCGGATTTCCGCACGAACCCGCCGCCAGGAAACTTGCCGATCACCTGCAGCGCCGCTATCAAACAGCCAAGGTCTTGTGCTTCAACAGCCCCGCCGGAGACTGGTGGGTGCGAGTCCGCGTCCTCGACGATGACCACGACCGCGCCAAGAAACTCTCCGCCGAAACGACGACTCCTGAGGGCGCTGTCTTCCTCGTGCGACTAGACTGATGCCTTTATGTGGCGCGGACCTGCCCTGAGCGCAGTCGAAGGGGGCCCCGCCTGCTTCTGACCAGGAAGGCGAATTTTTGCTTTACAAGAGCCTATCCCCACCCTTGACCTCACCCGCCGTCCGATGGAAACTTAACAAGCCATGACTGACGCTGCTGCCGACTGCCTCTTCTGCCGCATCCTCCGCGGCGAAATCCCTTCCAAGAAAATTTATGAAAACGACTATGTCTTCGCGTTCGAAGACATCAGCCCCAAAGCTCCGACGCATGTTCTCATTATCCCGAAGAAACATTTCGCCGGGTTGAAAGAGGCCGAGCCTGGCGATGCTGAACTCATTGGCCGCTGCCACCTCGCCGCCGCCGAGATCGCGCGTCAGCGGAACATCGAACAGGGATACCGCACAGTCCTCAACGTCGGCCCCGGTGCCGGACAGTCGGTCTTCCACCTGCATGTCCACCTGCTCGGCGGACGCTCGCTCTCCTGGCCGCCGGGGTAGAAGAACATCTGGCCAGTTTCGCGGCAAAGTAAGGAGATCTGTGGCTGATTCATTTCTGAAACTTCCCCGAGTCGTTCTGGCACTCATTGCGTGCACCGCTGCAACGGCATCGTGGGCGCAGTCGTCCGCCAATGTCGGTCGATCCGTCGACGATTGGCCCTATTACGGTCACGACGCAGGCGGCACGCGGTATTCGCTGCTCGCGCAGATCAATCGCAACAACGTCGCGACTCTGAAGGTCGCCTGGACTTTTCATGTCGGCGACATTTCCGATGGCAGCGGACACAGGAAGCGCAGCGGCCTCGAAACTACACCCATCCTTGTCGATGGTACGTTGTACCTGACGACGGCATACAATCGGGTCTTCGCTCTCGATCCCGAGACCGGCAAGCAGCGCTGGGTCTACGATCCAATGACTGAGACCGCGGGCGATTACGGCGACGGCCTGATCAACCGCGGAGTCACAGCATGGCTGGATTCGGCGCGACCGAAAGGGAACCCTTGCCGCCGGCGAATCTTCGAAACCACTCTGGACGCGCGGCTCATCGCGCTCGATAGCCTCACAGGCGAGCCGTGTCGCGACTTCGGCAACCACGGACAAGTCAGTCTCCGCGATGTCGCGCGTTACATCCCGGGGCAGTATCACATGACGTCTCCGCCGGCGGTGATCGACGACGTCGTGGTGGTCGGCTCGGCGATTGATGACAATTCACGCGTCGATATGCCAAGCGGTGTTGTCCGCGCATTCGATGCGCGCACCGGTGCGCTGCGCTGGAAATGGGAGCCGCTTCCTCCGAATGAGCCCGAATCAAATTCGCAGGCGGCAGGAAAGAAGTGGCGCACGGGCGCAGGGAACGCGTGGTCGGTGATGGCTGTCGACCTGGAGCGCGACCTTGTATTCGTCCCCACCGGCAGCGCGAGCCCCGACTACTATGGTGGCCTGCGTCCCGGAGACGACAAGTGGTCGGATTCTATCGTGGCCTTAAAAGGAAAGACAGGCGAGTTCGTCTGGGGATTTCAGTTGGTGCATCACGATCTGTGGGATTACGACTCAGCCTCACCGCCGTTGCTGACCAATCTGCAGCACGACGGCAAGAACGTGCCCGTGGTCATTCAAGGCAACAAAACAGGCTTTCTTTTTGTGCTGAATCGCGACACCGGCGCGCCGATATTCCCCGTGGAAGAACGGCCAGTTCCGCAAACAGATGTCCCCGGCGAAGTCACCTCCCCAACCCAGCCCTTTCCCTTGGCGCCGCCGGCCATCGTGCCTCAGAAGTTATCCGCCGACGATGCCTGGGGCATCACTCCGGAAGATCGTGAATTCTGCCGCGATCTTATTAAGAGCCTCCGCAACGAAGGCCTTTTCACACCCCCAAGTCTGCGCGGCACGCTCTCGGTGCCGGGAAATGTTGGCGGCATGAACTGGAGCGGCTACGCCTTCGACGCGCAGCACAGCTTGCTCATCGTCAACACAAATAATTTGCCGGCCAAGATGGGGCTGATTCCAGCAGACAAATACTGGGACGCAGCGGATAACAACACGAAAGATGCCGAGTACACCCAGCAGTCGGGCGGGCCTTATGGTTTGTTTCGCACTCTGATTTTTGCCAAAGCGCATCATCTACCGTGCGCGCCGCCCCCGTGGGGAATGCTCACAGCGGTGGATATGGCGGCCGGGACAATTCGCTGGCAGGTTCCTCTGGGTTCGCTCGCACCCAACAAGCCCATAGTCCCGGTGGGCGCTCCCAGCCTCGGTGGTCCCATCGTCACCGCCGGAGGATTGGTATTCATCGCCGGAACAATGATTGATCCTTCGCTGCGCGCTTTCGATGTCGAGACCGGTAAGGAAATCTGGAAGACG
Source organism: uncultured Acidobacteriaceae bacterium (assembly GCA_963844525.1). Taxonomy (GTDB): domain Bacteria; phylum Acidobacteriota; class Terriglobia; order Terriglobales; family Acidobacteriaceae; genus Sulfotelmatobacter. The sequence continues at coordinate 626,623 of CAWJOM010000006.1, forward strand.
AAACTTCCAACCAGCGGCGGAGCGACGCCGATGACGTACCAGACGAGGAAAGACGGCAAACAATTTGTTGTAATCGCGGCGGGAGGACACCGCGGGGTAACGGAGGAACCGCAGGACGACTCGATCGTGGCGTTCACGTTGCCGTAGGCCGCTATGCAGCAAGCTCAGCGTTGCCAGATGAGTCGAAAGGCAAGAGCCGCGAGCCGGAAAGTGGAAAGCTGATCTTACTGTACCGTGGGCTCCACATCCTCCGGCGCGCCATGCCGGCGCAACAACTGCGGCAGGTTCTGCGAGAACGCCGACCGCGGCAGCACCATGTCACAGCCCACTTCGTGCGCCTTCTGTTTCAAGTCTCCCTGCACGTGCGACAGGAATCCGATAATCGAGGTCCCCTTCTTCAGCTTGCTCTTCAGCTTTGGAATCAGGGTGAGCGGCTTTACGCTGGCCAGGTTCAGATCGAAAATAATCAGCGACGGTTTCTCGTCGCCGTTCTGCGACATCTTCTCCATCAGATCCTTGTCGGATTTCACGAACTCAACTTTCACGTTGAGCTTGCGTGCCGTTTCCTGGATCTTTGCCATGAAAAAGAGATCTTCGATGAAGGCAAAAATGCGCGAGTTCGTGTCCTCGGTGATCGCCGGCAACGGCTCCGGTTCGGGCTGCGGATATTGCGCCGCGAAGCCCGGCCTCTGCCGTCCGCCTTTGTGCCCATTGTTATTGCCGCCGGCCATCGCCGCCCGATAACTGTGGTCCATGGGCGCCGTATAGATGCCGTCTTTGTTTTCGCGGCTCAAGCCCGGTCCGGGCCGCTGTCCCCGCTGGTTGTGTGGACGGCGACCGCGCCGTCTTCGTCGTCCTCCTCCGCCACCGCCGCCGGAGGGTCTTCCTGGTCCTGCGTTCATAGTCCTCTCAAGCTGTTGCGCACTTGTTGCAGAATTTTACCGATCCCGAAGGCCCCGCCAGTCGCTCGATCTCACCTCTTCAGCCGAAGCTCCGCCCCTCACAGAAAGTAGGATCTACGCAGTTGCGGGTGGCGACTGGACACACTATGGAACGAACCCCAACTCTTCAAACTGCTATTCGAGAATGAAACCTTTAATTCTTGACTCAGTATCGATTTTCCGTTTTATCGGATCCGTCAGGCGCCGCCTCGGATCGGCTGGCGCGGAAGGCCTGCGCGGGAACGAGGCCTAAACGAGAACAACTTTATGGTACTCGCCCTTGCTCTGGCGCGCAAGGCCCATCCCTCCCTGTTTTTGCACAGGAGGTCATGACTGGACGATTCTGCTCGAATCCCATCGCCCAAGCCAAGGCGGAAGCTTGAACCCGGATATCGGAAGCCAGGAGCTGAAATTTATTCCCCGCTAGAAACTGCCCGCGCCCACTGCTGCGCCTGCCAGTAAGATCCGGCCACGTCCTCCGCATCCAAATGCAGGCGCTCGGTTAACTCCGCCGCTGCTGCCCACTCCCCGCTCTCATGCGCCAGCATCAACTGATAGACGGGACGCAACGCACTGGGCTGCCCCAGCAGAACTGCCTTGGTCGCATGATCCAGCGGGATCTTCTCCAGCACTTCCGCCATGGGCATTTCCATCATGGCATCGATCAGCGACAACAGTCCCAGCAGGAATAAGTCCGACTCGCCATGTTTCACGCGCGGCGCCAGCAATTCGCCAAACCGCCCGCGTACCAGTGCCGACAGCACCAGATCGCTAGTCTTCTCCTGCCCGGCTCCCACGGCCGCCACCAGGCGCACCCACCGCCGCACGTCGCGTTCTCCGAGAATCGACAGCGCGTGCCGCACCGAATGAATCTCGCTCTGAAACCCAAACATTGCCGAATTCAAATACCGCAGCAGGCGGTAACACACTGACGCCTCCGCCTTAATCAGCTTCTCCAGTTCCGCCAATTCAAGTTCGGGACGAGACACTTCCTGCAACATGCGCAGATAGTTCATGCGGTTTGCGGGCATGTCGCGCGTGTTCATCATTTCCGGACGGCGAAAAAAGTAGCCCTGGAAATACACGAACCCCTGATCCCGGGCCCGCAGGAACTCCGCTTGCGTTTCGATCTTCTCCGCCAGCATCCGGCAGCGCCATGGCCCGAACCGCTTGATCAAGGCCTCGCGCTGCTCCTCGGTCGTCAGTTGCATTTCCACCTTGATGATGTCCGCCATCTCCGCCAGAGCTTCCCGCGGATCCCCGGCCACGTAGTCATCCAGCGCGATCATGTAGCCCGCTTCTTTCAGGTGCTGGCAGGCGGCCACGACGTCCGGGTCTGCAGGAACCGTCTCCAGAACCTCTACCACCGTTGTCGTCGAGGGCAGCAGTGTGACCAGTCCCTTGATCAGAGTGTCCCGGGTGCAGTTCACAAACGCTCTCCGCCCGTCGCACAAAACATCCAGCCCCATCAGCAAGGTGCGGTCCAGCGTCGCCCGCGACGCCTCGTCGGTGTCGCCGTGAAATGCATTTTCCAGTCCGTCGCGAAATAGCAACTCGTACCCGAAAACTTTTTCTTCCCGGTCAACGATTGGTTGGCGCGCCACATAACGCAGCGGCTTCACGTTTAAGGCGCGACCAGACGCCACGGCTTGTCCAGCAGAAATGTTTTCCACGTTCCTATCTATCGGCAGCGGAACGGAAAACCTAAAGATGAATTGCTGGGGGGTGGCGAGGTCGGCCCTTCCTGGGTGCACCTTCGTGCCCTGGGTGGTGAACGTTGTTACACTTCGGGACGCGATTGCGCCTTCTTTCGCCCCTGTGGGAAGGTGGGGCGGACCCTCGGCGAACGAGCGTCAGGCCTTCGTTACGCTCTCTGCGCTCCACCTAACTGAGTAAGCTCTGCCACAATCTTTTCCGACCACTGCGTCACTTCTTCCTCACGCAGCGTTCTCTCAGCGGATTGGAATCGTACACGCAACAACGCCGAGTATTTCCCGGCGGCAATTGACCCACCGCGGAAAATTTCCACTGGACGGAACTCTCGCAGTTCGGCGATGCTCAAATGTGTTACGGCCTGACTCACGGCAGCAAACGAAACGTCATCGGCAAACACAAACGAGAAGTCGCGCTCCACCGCAGGATACTTCCCAAGGGGCGTAAACTTCACGGGCCGCGGCCCGTTCTTATACAACTGCTCCAGATCGAACTCGGCTAGATAGACATCCTGCCGGAGCTTTCGTGCCGCCGCTACTTCCGGATGGAGCTGCCCGAACTGCGCCACTACGGCTCCATTCACTCGCGCCCGCGCCGATCGTCCTGGATGAAAATACTCAGCGGTCTCGCGATCGTAGATCACTTCTCCCGCAAATGCCGCGAGCAGATTCTCTACGTCCCCTTTGAATCCCCGGAATGCCTCTGCTGCCGCCGAGTGCTCGCCCTTGCTCACATCGAGAGCGCCACCCGCAGGCAGCTCCGCACGCACAGCCGCCGCGGTCGCGCCCAGGCATGCACGCCTCGGTTCGACCCGCGGTTCACCGGTCGCCCCGTCTGTCATCTCATACACGCTGCCGATTTCGAAGAGTCGGGCTTCCGGAACATCGCGGTTCAAATTCCACGCCAGCATGTCGAGCATGCCTGGAGCCAGGGACGTCCGCATCACCGACGCTTCTTCGCTCAAAGGATTCTCCAGCTCCAGAACCTTCGAAGCCGATGCGGATGAGAATCGTTCCGCATCCGCATGCGAAATGAATGTCAGGGACAGGGCCTCGTTATACCCCAACGCCAGAGCCCGCTCGCGCAAAGTCGCGTCCATTGCCGCGTGCGGCAACTCGACCACCGCGCCGCTATAGGCCGGCAGCGTGTTCTCGAACTTGTCGTACCCGTGCAGGCGCGCGATCTCTTCAATCACATCGATCTCGCGCTGCACATCGAGCCGCCAGCTCGGAATATGCACGCTGAACTGGGCTTCGTCTTGCCCTTCAGGTACGAGAGTGAAGCCCAGCCGCTTCAGCAACTGGAAAATCTGTCCCGGCTCCAGAGTCCCGCCCAGAATGCGCTTCACGTCGGCGATGTGCAGTATCACGGGAGCCTGGTCCATCCGCCGCGAAACGACGTCGACCACATCGCCGATTAGCTCTCCACCGCCCGACTCCAGAATCATCTGCGCCACGAGATCGCACGACAACACAGTCGATTCGAAATCCGCGCCGCGCTCGAACCGGTGCGACGCGTCGGTGTGAATTCCGTGCCGCCGCGACATCTTGCGCACGATCCCCGGATCCCACCAGGCAGATTCAATCACGATATTCCGCGTCTTCTCGGTAATCATCGTGTCGTACCCGCCCATCACTCCGGCGAGGCCGACAGGCTTCTTCGCATCGCAGACGACGAGATCTTCGGATGTCAGCTTGCGCTCGATGCCATCGAGCGTCTTCAGTGTTTCGCCATCGCGTGCCTTGCGCACGATAATCCTTGCGCCCTCAAGCAGGTCCATATCGAATACGTGCGTGGGCTTGCCCATTTCCCAAAGGACGTAATTGGTGGCGTCGACGGCATTCGAAATGGGCCTCTGGTCGAGCAGTTGCAACCGGTGCGCAACCTTCTCCGGCGAAGGTTTAATGTGTGTTCCGCGGATCACGCGCGCCGAGAACCGAGGACACAATGCAGGCTCCTCGACAGTGATGGGGAAAGATGTGCCATTCGCGGGTTCGGCGGAAGCCGGAAGCCGGAAGGCCGAAGCCGGCTTCAGCGGCCGGTCGTAAATCGCCGCCGCCTCCCGCGCCACGCCGTAATGATTCATCGCATCGGGACGGTTCGTCCCAATCTCCATCTCAAACACGGTGTCGGCGCCCGCGCCGCTGATGCCCTCGACCGAAATTCCAACATTGGTCAAGTCTTCGGCGAGTCGCCGGTCGTCGACCGAGAGATCGACGAAGTCGCGAATCCATTGTGGAGAAAGTTTCATGTCCCAAGCTCTGTCAGCGCAATTCCCAACCGCAGTCGAAGGATCCCTTTCACCTCATTTAATCAGTGGCCTTGAAGGGCCACCTTCGCGTCAGCTCAAAGGGATCCTTCGACTACGCAAGAGCTTCACTTCCGTGTAGCTCTTGCTCCGCTCAGGATGACAATCCCTAACCAAACTGCTGCAGGAACCGTACATCCCCCTGAAAGAAGTACTGCAAATCATCCACGCCATACTTCAGCAGCGCCAACCGGTCCACGCCCATGCCGAAAGCGAACCCCGAGATTTTCTTCGGGTCATACCCATTGTCCTTCACAAACTCAAACACGTTCGGATCCACCATGCCGCATCCGAGCACTTCGATCCAGCCACTCTGCTTGCACGGACGGCACGGGGCATTATCCGGGCCACGCTTCCCGCTGCCGCCACAGATGAAGCATGTGACATATAACTCCGCGCTGGGCTCCGTGAACGGGAAGAACGACGGCCGGAAGTGCGTCTTCACCGACGAGCCGAACAGCGCCTTCATGGCGTGATCGAGCGTGCCCTTCAAATCCCCGAAGGTAATGTTGGTGTCGACCGCGAGTCCCTCGATCTGATGAAACATCGGCGAGTGGCTCGCATCCGGAGGATCGTTGCGATGCACCGTCCCCGGAATCACAATGCGGATCGGCGGCCGCATCTTCTCCATCGTCCGAATCTGCACCGGCGATGTATGTGTGCGCAGCAGTAACCGCTCGCGCTGCGGTTTCGATTGCTGTCCCGCGATGAACAGCGTGTCCTGCGTGTCCCGCGCCGGATGGTTCGGAGGAAAATTTAGTGCTTCGAAGTTGTAATAATCCGTCTCGACGACCGGTCCCTCGGCGACGGAGTATCCAAGTTTCTGGAACACGCCAACAATCTCTCGCCAGGTGCGCATCACCGGATGCTCGGCGCCAATCGGACGACGCACGCCAGGAAGAGTGATATCGACGCGCTCGGCCGCTAGCGAGCCGCCGCCGGAGCCTGCCACATGCGCTGCTTCGACGAGTTCCGTAATCCGCGCCTTCAGTTCATTGACGCGAATCCCGGCCTCACGCTTTGCCTCTTTCGGTGCGCCCTTCAGCCACAGATCGTTAATCTGTGTAAGGATCCCATTCTTCCGGGCCATCCACCGATCGCGAAATGCTTTCAGTTCCGCTTCATCGCCGACCTCAGCGGCTTCACTGGTGCACGCACCGATGCATTCGCCCGCAGCCTTCTCCAGCGCCGCCGCCGAGTAGTCGGTAAGTGTAGGAACGGTGTATGCCACGGTCGTTCTCTGATCTAAGAATTTGGTTATGTGGGGACAGCCGCCCTCGGCTCTCCGTCGGCTCGAAGAGCCGACAGGTGTTGATCAGCGGCGTCCGCGCACCAAGCACAATGTGTGTGTGTTTCGTGGCGGCGAAGCCGGGCAAGCCCGGCCGGACAGCCGAGGGCGGCTGTCCCCACATGGGCACCCCAGCCGATTCGCTGACGGGCTGAAAGAGCTCTTACGCCGCCGCGATCGCGCCCTTCGCCTGCGTCGTCAGGCTGGCAAAGCCCGCCGGATCTTTCACCGCCAGGTCCGCCAGAATCTTGCGGTCCAGTTCGATGCCCGCCAGCTTCAATCCATGAATGAACTGGTTGTAGCTCATCCCGTTCAGCTTGGCGGCGGCGCCGATGCGGACGATCCACAGCGAGCGATACTGCCGCTTGCGCTGTTTGCGGCCCGAATAGGCAAACTTCAGCCCCCGCTCCACCGCTTCTTTTGCCGAGCGGTACAGCTTCGACTTAGTAAGGAAATAACCGCTTGCGCGGTCTAATATTCTTTTCCGCTTGGCGCGGCGTTTGGTTCCGCGTTTTACACGAGGCATGGTGTTCTCCTTTTTTCGTTTCGATGTACTGGCGGCTGGAGGTAAGGACGAATGGTCGTGACCTCTTCACGCGCCTGAGGATTACTGATTGATGATTGCTGATGGTTGATTGAAAACCACTCGCGCTCCAGGTTTTCAATCAACAATCAGCAATCAAAAATCAACAATGCCTCTACTGGTACGGAATCATGCGCTTCACTTTGCGCTTATCGCCTTCGCTCACGAGCGCGGGCGATCCCAGATTCCGCTTCCGTTTCTTGCTCTTCGACGTCAGAATGTGCCGCAGGTGCGAACGCCCCCGCTTTACCTTCCCCGTCCCGGTTAATTTGAAGCGCTTGGCAGCGCCTTTGTGCGTTTTCAGTTTCGGCATAAAGTCCTCAGAAAACAGCCGTCAGCTTTCAGCCATCGGCTGTCAGTTTGAATTCTTGCTCGCTGGATGTCAGATGACCGCTCAGGCGAGACTCTTTTGCGCAACTTATAACTTCGATTGTTCTACGACGCGGGCTTGGCGACCTGCGCCGGGGGAGCGCTCGGACCGGGCGCACTCTGCGCCGCCGCCTTGTGCTTCTCTTCCCGCTGCTTCTCTTTCTCTCGTTCTTTTTCTGTCTTCTTCGGCGCCAGAATCGCGTGCAGCGTGTTCCCCTCTTGCCGGGGGCGGAACTCCACGATGCTGTGCGGTTCCACGTCCTTGATCAGCCGTTCCAGAATCTGCCGGCCGAGCCCGGTACGCGTCATCTCACGTCCACGGAAGAAAATGGTCGCCTTGACCTTGTCGCCTTCATCCAGAAAACGCAGCACGTGATTCTTCTTGGTCTCGTAATCGTGGTCGTCCACATTGATGCGGAACTTGACCTCTTTTACGGTGATCGTCTTCTGGTGCTTCTTGGCTTCGCGCTCTTTCTTTTCCTGCTGGTAGAGATACTTCCCGTAGTCCATGATGCGGCACACGGGAGGCTGCGCGGTAGGCGAAATCTCAACCAGGTCCAGATTCTTTTCGCGGGCTTTTTTGATCGCTTCGTAAGGCGGCATGATGCCAAGCTGCTGCCCTTCGTCGTCAATCACGCGGATTTCACGCGCCCGAATGCGATCGTTCGTGCGGATAAAACGCTTATCGATACCGTCCTCCGTGCTCTAAGCGACTGAGAATAAAGAATTATAGCATGAGGATTCGCCGCCACCCTGTACTCTTGCCCGACCTCGCGGCATTCGGGCATGTTTTTACGCCGGTGGAATTCCACGAACCGATCCACTTGGGAGAAAATAGCAGGAGGCCGCGCCCGATCGCAGGTGGCGCGTGCCGAAGATCCCATTCGAGTTCTTAAGCATTCGAGGTTTTACGCATATGTGCAGAAACATCAAGACCCTTTTCAATTTCGATCCGCCGGTTACTGACGATGAAGTGCGTGCCGCATCGCTTCAATTCGTCCGAAAAATTACGGGATTCAACAAGCCTTCGAAGTCCAATGAGGCTTTATTCCTGGCCGCGGTCGGCGATGTCGCCGCCATCTCAACCAGGCTTCTGCGCTCCCTCGAAACCGCGGCTCCGCCCAAAAATCGCGAGGAAGAAGCCGCCAAAGCCAAGGCTCGCGCCATGGAGCGGTTCGGAACGTAGCGCGGACTCTTCCGCTCGCCCAGCCAGAAACTCAGTGGTCCTACAGGATGTAGGGTATCGAACAATTCGTGAGGGTCTGGGACGATATCCCTGGGGCGATTGGTCGACCGCTCCACTTCCTGCAATGCACTCGCGCCGCCTCGACGACCGGATCCGACACCTGTGCGCCCAAGTCTCGGAGGCGTCAAACGGGGAGTTGGACGCCATCCTGCAGGAATTGCTGGGCGCGATCCATGAAAAAATTGAACGGCTCAGGGGCCTCGCGGTAAATCGGCTTCTTGCCGGACATCGCACCAGGGAGCGCCGAGCCCACCCTCCTTAGAATTTCCGCCTCGTAGGCGAGACGTAATTTTTCTTTGATACCAGCGATTCATTGTTTGCAGCGAGTTGCCGCTGCTTTCGTAGGATGCCAAACAAAGAGTCGCGAGTCTTCTGGTTGACTATGGTGTTCTCTCTCGGGTAAGTGTTCTCCGCCAGTTAGTTCGAGAAAGAGCCATGACCCCTGACGAACGAGAACGAATGCACTTCCTCTGTGAGCAGATCGCCAAAGAGCAAAACCACGAACAGTTTTCGAAACTGGTGCAAGAACTCAACGAGCTATTGGAACACAAGGAGCACCGCCTGGAGGACTCCACGAAACGTCCGTGAGCGAGGGCATCTGCCGAGCCGTGCTCACGGCGCTACCCAGTCCACAGAGTAAACATCCTGCGTCCCCGTGTCGCGCAGCAGCAACGGAGAATCATCGGGTGCCAGAGCCAGGCCGCCGCCGTAGCGACCCGTAGTCGCAAAATTCTTCAAATCGACCACTCGTTCGGTTTTTTGGTCGCTGACTCGAATCCTGACGATGGCATCTTTCCCCCGGTAGTCCAGCACGTAAACGTACTGCCCGTCATGCGACCAGTTCAGCCAACTCAAGGAACCGTTTGCAAGCTCGGTCCATTTCTGGGTCTGCGAGTCATACAGCAGAAGCCGCATCGAGTCTGCTGAAAAAGCAGAAATATAGCGCCCCTCCGGAGACCACCGCGGAGAGTACAGGCCTTTCGACTCAGGCAAATCGAAGATCTGCCGGCTCGCCACATCCATCACATGGATCGCCGAGGAAGGATCATTCGACTCGTTGCTGAAAACAATCTTCGTTCCGTCGGGCGACCAGTTCGGATCCAGCTGTTGACGAGGACCATCCGGCATCAGCTGGCGCGGGCTTCCGCCGTCGACCGACACCTCGTAGATTCGCGCGGGCTTCGTCGCACTCACCGCGAATTCAAAAAAAATGATGTTCTTGCCATCCGGCGACCAGCGCGGCAGCACGGGATACATCGGCGGGTAAGTCAGTTGCAGGCGCTCGCTGCCGTCTACCTTGCTTCGCCACAGCGAGCCCTCGCGATACGCCACATAAGTGACCCACTGCCCGTCCTTCGAAAAGGCAACGTACTCGGCTGAAATCCCGCCGAGAAACGATGCGAACTGACCGGACTTCACGTCGTACCGCGTTAATTCTCCGCGGTACGTTTGCCCGATCATGAATAGCTTCTTGCCATCTTTGCTGGGCAGCGGATATGACAGCGACAACGGGCTCGAAGTCAGTGCAATGGGATTCTGTTCCGAGCGCAAGAATCCGCTTGTCCGCGGAAGAGCCCAGATCTGACTTTTCGATTGAAAAATAAAATATCTTCCATCAGAAGTCCATTTGCCGCAGCACTCGTCCGGTGGATCGTGCCAGTCTGGCAGCAATCGATGCAAATCGCTCCCCGTCGTCGACACTTCCCAGGCCAGTTGTTGGCCGATGGTTCCGGCGCTCTCCGAACTGTCGAACCGCAAGTGGGCGTTGTCTGGAGACCACGTCAGATTCTTGATGTCGCCCTTCACGCTCAGAAGCTTGCGCGCTTCCGTTCCGTCGGCTTTCGCCACGAACAGGTCGCTCAGATTGCTGAACGCCAGCATCTTGCCGTCCGGAGACCAGGCGGCGGTTTCTCCCGATGCGTCCCCGAGTCTGCGCGGCGAGCCACCCAAAATCGGCAGGCTCCAAATGGGTCCCCTCGGAGGCGCACCTTGTCCGTTCACGACCAGCAGTTCCGATCCATCCGGAGACAGGTCCACCGGAACCATGTCGTCCGAAGGCATGATCGACATCCTCTTCGGATCGCCGCCGGTCGCCGACATCTCGCCAAGGCCGTGAAACGCGAAGCTTCCCGAACTTCCCACGCCCACCCCGAGGTACAGACGTGACCCATCGGTCCCAATGAGCGACTTGGGCTGGCCATCGTGCGTGAGTTGCACGTAATTCGCGACTCTGGGAACCGCGGCGGGCTGCATCCAAAAATAGCCAGCCACCGCGGCGGCAACAATCACCAACGCTGCTACGCCGAGAGCGCTCCTGGGACGCGCCCGAGGAGCCTGCTTCATCGCGCTCGTCACGATTGGGTGCGCGCCCGTTGGCACTGTGATCCCAGAATCCGTGAGGGCTTCCAATGCGAACGCCAAGTCCGATGCGGACTGAAACCGCTGTTCCGGATTCTTCTCCAGACATCGCAGCACGACTCGCTGCAGCCCTACGGGCGTCTCTGGCGCAAGATCCGAGATCGGCGTGGGCTCTTCGTTCAGGATCGCGCTCATCGTATCGGCCGATGTCGGCCTGCTGAAGGTTTGCCGCCCCATCACCATCTCGTAAAGGATTGCGCCGAAGGCGAAAATATCCGTGCGATGGTCGGTCGCCAGTCCCCGCACTTGCTCGGGAGACATGTACCCAACCGTTCCCATGGCCACGCCTGGCATCGTGAGCGTGGGCGCCGTATACGCCGAGGACTCTTTCGGCTGAACCACCTTAGCGAGACCAAAGTCCAGAATCTTGACTCGGCCCTCTTTGGTTACGAACAGATTGTCCGGCTTCAGATCGCGGTGGACGATTCCTTTTTCGTGGGCCGCCGCCAGGCCGTGTGCGATCTGCACGCCGTAGTCAATCGCCTTGCGCAGCGGCAATGGCCCGCGCCTCACCGTCTCCGCCATCGTCTTGCCCTCGAGCAGTTCCGACACCAGATAGGGAACGCCCGCATAGGTTCCCATCTGGTAAACCGCAAGAATGTTGGGATGATTCAGCGCCGCCGCCGCCTTCGCTTCCACCTCGAAGCGCTGGAGGCGATCGGGCTCTGACGAGACTAACTCTGGGAGAACTTTGATCGCTACATCGCGGTCCAGCCGCGTATCGCGCGCCCGGTACACCTCGCCCATACTGCCCGCCCCAAGCGGCGAGAGAATCTCATATTGACTGAGTCGTGTGCCGGTGGCCAGGGGCATTGGTCCGGCAATTATAGACCTACGAAAAATGTGCCCGCCGAAAAAGAAGCTTCACGCCCCGAGCCGGCGCGTCTGGCAACGGCCGCACGCTATCGAACAGGGGAGGATTCGCCTCTCGAAGGGTGATCGGGATCACATCACTCTCGTACTCACTCGGTTATCTTGACAGGCGCCGAAGGGCACTGTACTCTCGCCTGCCATAAAGCTTGAGTGCTCGGCTGAGTTGCAACACCTGTGTCGTGGTTTCTCTCGCGGCCTTTGCTTTCCCCCTTTGGCCCCTGGACTCCACGCAGCTGCACAACTTTGTTGTGGAGGCTTCATGCCTGGTCGCTCTCAGTTGTCCGTCTGCTCGAACCGATTCGTAATCACCCTCTTCCTGCTGGCACTCTTCTGGCCGGCGTCGAGGACTTGGGCTCAAGGCTTTCCGCCGGTGTCTCCCGAAGATTTGAAGATGACCAGCGAGCCGAAAGCTCCCGGCGCGCCCGCCATCATTTTGTTTCGCGAGGTGGATCGCGATGACAACGGCCGCACCTCCCACGAAGACAACTACGTGCGCATCAAGATTCTTACGGAGGAAGGCCGCAGTTACGCCGACGTCGAGATCGAATTCAACAAGGCGAGCGAGAACGTCGTGGGCGTTCACGCCAGTACCTTCAAATCCGATGGCTCCGTTGTCGAGTTCGACGGAAAGGTCTTCGAGAAGACGATTGAGAAAGCCCAGGGGCTGAAGTATCTCGCGAAGACCTTCACTCTGCCCAATGTCCAGGTCGGCGACATCATCCAATATCGCTACACGTACGATCTGAGCGACCAATACATCTACAATTCGCTCTGGATTCTCAGCGACCCGCTATTTACTCGCTACGCCAAGTTCTCGCTCAGACCTTACAAATCCAGTTATTCCAACATGACTCTGCGCTGGACCTGGCAAGGAGTGCCTGCCGGCTCGGAGCCCAAAAGCGGCCCGGACCACATTCTGCGGATGGAGGCGCACGACATTCCGGCGTTTCAGGTAGAAGACTACATGCCGCCTCCCAGCGAACTAAAGGCTCGCGTCAATTTCATTTACGAAGACGAGTATCTGGACCGCGACGCCGACCAGTTCTGGCGCCATGTCAACAAGAAGCGGTACGACTCTCTCGAGGCCTTCATTGACAAGAGGAAGGCGATGGAACAGGCTGTCAGTCAAATCGTTTCGCCCAGCGATCCCCCGGACGTCAAGCTGCGCAAGATTTACGACCGTGTGCAGCAGATTCGCAATACTTCGTACGAAGTGCAGAAGACAGTTCAGCAGGAAAAACGCGAGAAGGAAAAACCGATTGAAAACGTGGAAGAGCTCTGGAAGCGCGGTTATGGAGACGGCGTGCAACTCACATGGCTCTACCTGGCACTGGTCCGCGCGGCAGGGTTTGACGCGTACGGGGTCTGGGCGTCGAGCCGGAGCCAGTATTTCTTCACCCCGAAGACCATGGAAAACCGCAAGCTCAACTCCAACGTTGTGCTGGTCAAACTCAACGGCAAGGATCTCTACTTCGATCCTGGTGCCGCCTTTACGCCTTTCGGCATGCTGACCTGGCCTGAGACCGGCACCGTGGGCCTATGCCTAAACAAAGATGGCGGCGCCTGGGTCGTAACGACGCTTCCCGAGAGTTCGGAGTCCCGGATCGACTTGGTTTCCAAGTTGCAACTCACCGACACCGGAGAGCTTCAGGGAAAACTCAAAGTCACCTACACCGGCCTGGAAGCCATGTATCACCGTTTGGATACTCGCAACTCTGACGACGTGGCTCGCAAGAAATTCCTTGAAGAGCGCGTCAAGAACGAGATTCCGGTCACGGCCGAAGCTACGCTGACGAACTCCCCAGACTGGAACAGCTCGGAGACTCCGCTGGTCGCGGAATTCGACCTTACCGTGCCCGATTGGGCTTCGAACGCCGGAAAGCGCATGATTGTTCCGGCGGCTCTTTTCACCGCGATCGAAAAGCACACCTTCGAACACTCCAATCGAATACACCCCATCTATGCAAGCTACCCCCACGAGAAGAGCGAAGACCTGGTGGTGACGCTACCCCCGGGCTGGCAAGTGAGCAGCGTGCCTCCGCCCAAAACGGGGGATGGTCACGTTTTGTCTTATGCGCTGAAAGTAACCCAAGACGGCACCACGCTTCACATGACGCGAAGGTTGGCGTGGGACTTTCTCCTGCTCGACGCCAAGTATTATCCCGCGCTACGCCAATTCTTTCAGACGGTGAGGACCGGAGATGATCAGCAAATTGTTTTGCAACCCGCTGCAACGGCCGCTGTCAACTAGCCGGTACCTGCTGCTGGTTTCTTTCTGTGCCGTGATCGCTTTTTTGGCCGTCATCCCCTGCGCCGTCGCCGGCGATGCCCCCTCCTGGATGCACGCTCAGGTGAGCGCGCCGCTTCCGCCTCACGACGAGAAGACCGACGCAGTCCTGCTCTACTCAGAGACGAACGTCACAGTCATCTCGGCCGACAAAATAAAAACCACCGTTCGCGAGGCCTACAAGATCCTGCGGCCCAATGGCCGCGAACATGGCACCGTCGCCGTTTATTTCAACCCGACGCGCAAAATCAAAAGTCTGCACGGCTGGTGCATTCCCGCCCAGGGCAAAGACTACGAGGTCAAGGACAAGGACGGTGCGGAGGTCTCGCCCAGCATCTCTGGCGCCGAACTGATCTCGGATACGAAGGTGAAGGTTCTGCGCATCCCCGCGTCCGATCCCGGCAATATCGTCGGCTACGAATATGAAGTCGAAGAACGGCCCTTCTTCCTCCAGGACGAGTGGCATTTTCAGGAGACCGATCCCGTCCGCGAGTCTCACTACTCCCTGCAACTGCCACTTGGCTGGGAGTTTCGCGACTTCTGGTTGAATCACCCGGAAGTGAAGGCGACGGATGCCGGACAAAACCTTTGGCAATGGACCGTGGCCGATGTAAAAGAAATCCGCCATGAACCCGCCATGCCCCCCTATGCAGGAGTCGCTGGCCAAATGATCGTGACCTTCTTCCCGCCCGGCGGAAAGGCGGCAAACGGCTTCGCCGCGTGGAACGACATGGGGAAATGGTATTTCAATCTTGTCGGCGAACGGGTTGATGCCTCGCCCGAAATCAAGCAGGAAGTATCAAAGTTAACCGCCTCTGCCACGACTCCATTGCAAAAGATGCAGGCGATTGCGCAATTCGTCCAGCGCGATATTCGTTATGTAGCGATCGAACTGGGCATCGGCGGCCTGCAACCCCATCCTGCGCCGGAAGTCTTCTCGCACCGCTTTGGCGACTGCAAAGACAAAGCTACCCTGGTGCGTTCCATGCTGCATGAGATTGGCATAGAGTCTTACCACGTAGTGATCAATGATCGACGTGGAGCTGTGACCGGCAACATGCCGGCACACAACGGATTCAATCACATGGTGACTGCCATCAAGTTGCCCGATGGTGTCAACGATCCTTCGCTCGTCGCCGTTCTGCAGCACCCCAAACTAGGGAGATTGTTGTTCTTCGATCCCACCGATGAAATCACACCCTTTGGCCAGATTCGCGGGGAACTACAAGACAACTACGCTCTGCTGGTAACTCCCGAAGGTGGCGAACTGATTCCGTTGCCTCAGCAGCCGTCTGCCATGAACAGCATCGAACGCACCGCCAAACTGACGCTTGACGCACACGGCATGCTGAAAGGCAACGTCAAGGAGGTTCGCCTTGGCGGACGTGCCTGGTCGGAGCGCTACACGTTGATGAACATTGCCAATGACGCCGATCGAATCAAGCCGATCGAGAGCCTGCTCTCGAATTCCATGTCCAGTTTCCGCATTACCCACGCCAGCATCGCCAACCTGCAGCACACCGATCAGCCCTTCGGTTTCGACTACTCTTTCGAGTCGGACGCTTATGCGAAGAATGCCGGCGGCCTTCTTCTGGTGCGCCCCCGCGTGCTCGGCAACAAAGCGTTTGGCTACCTCGAAGCGAAAGAGCCGCGCCAGTTCCCCATTGAATTCGAAGGACCGGCGCACGACGTCGACACCTTTGAAATCACGATTCCCGCCGGATACGAAGTCGACGACACTCCACCCCCCGTCGACGCCGATTACAGCTTCGCCAGCTACCATTCCAAGACGGAAGTGAGTGGGGGAGTGATACGCTACACCCGGACGTTTGAAGTCAAGGAATTGAGTTTACCCGTCAATCGCGCCGACGAACTCAAGCGCTTTGATCGCGCCATCACGGGCGACGAGCGCAACACGGTGGTGCTGAAGGCTGTTGCCCGTTAGGCGCCATCCGATTGGAGACGCATTGAATTTGCTTCTGGAAACACGCGAGGTTGGACGGGTCACGATCGTGCGCTGCAAAGGCCGCATCGTTGCCGGCGGCGAGGTCGAAGCCTTGCGCGCTCATGTCGCCCATCTCCTTCGCGACCGCCGCGCCATCGTTCTCCATCTTGGCGAAGTCGTGTTCATCGACAGCAGTGGCTTGGGAACCATCGTGCGTACCCTGACCAGCACGCGCCAGGTGCACGGAGATCTGAAGCTCTGTGAGGTTCCCGAGCACATCCGCAAAGTGTTGCACCTCTCCCATCTCCATCAACTGTTTGACTCCCACGAATCGGAGGATCACGCGGTCGGCGCGTTTTACCGCGCGCCAGCGCACGCTGAAAAGCCCGTCTCCGCAGGACGAAGTGTGCTTTGCATCGACCGCAATGCCGATGTCGCTACCTATGTTCGTGAACTGTTACGCCGTGGCGGATACGACGTCCACACCAGTAACAACCTCCGCGATGCGCTCATCTTGATGCGGGTCTCGCATTTTGATTTGGTGCTGTTGGGCGCCGAACTCACCGCATCGCCCGCGACCGAGAAATCGTTCCGCGACGTGAGCGCGAACGTTCCCTGCATGGAATTGGGGAGTGAGTTCTCCACGCTTGAAGCCGGCGAAGCGGCATCCGCGCTGCTTGAAAGAATTTCAAACCAATTTCAGCCCGGGTCCAATTAGGTGTTCGAGCTAGAGCACTTACACGCGAGGGAATGTCCTAGTTCTTGAATTGAAGAATGTGGGGACAGTCGCCTCGGCGGTCCGTTCGGGCGAAGACCTACGCTGCGGATCCCGCCAAGACTCCGTCGATCACGTCTTCTACCTGTGCTCGCTGCCATCGATTCGCCTCGTGGCGTCCGCGCAGGCGCAGCTTGAGGTAATTGTCGGTGAGCGCCTCGGTGAATTCGCCGGTGCCGTCGTTGCCCGCAACATTCAAGGTGATCGCGTCCACCGGCGCGCCGACAAAGCCTCGCATGAATGCCAACTTCTTTTCCGCGGCCAACTCACGCAGGATGCGATTGCGCTCGCGGGCAACGTGCACCGGGACCTGGCTCGGCATCGTCGCCGCCGGAGTTCCAGGGCGCGGCGAATATGTGAAAACGTGCAAGTAGGTAAACGGTAGCTCCTCGATTATTCTGCGCGTGGATTCGAATTCGGCATCGGTCTCGCCTGGAAATCCGACCATCACGTCGGCCCCGATCGCCGCCGTGGGCATGGCTGCACGAATTTTCTCGATCTTCTCGCGATAGTGCCACGGACGATACTTGCGATGCATGCGCCGCAACACCGCGTCGCTGCCCGATTGCATTGGCACATGCGCGTGCTTGGCGATGCGCGAAGCCGACGCGACCAGCGCGATCAGCTCATCGGACCAGTCCATGGGCTCGACCGAAGAGATGCGGAGCTTCTCCAGGGCAGTCTCCAAAAGAATGGCGCGAATCAGGGCTTCCAAACCGACCTCGGACCGTGGACTTCGAACCTCGGACGACATGCTTTGCGCGAGGCCGGAGGGCTGAGGTCTGACGTCCAAGTCGCGTCCCCACCTGCCCAAATTGATCCCGCTAATCACGACTTCGCGATAACCCGACTCCACCAACCCGTTCACTTCACGAAGAATTCGATCCACTTCGAGCGAGCGGCTTTGGCCCCGTACGAACGGAATCACGCAGAATGAGCACCGATTGTCGCATCCATCCTGCACCTTAAGGTTCGGGCGCGTGCGCTCGTTCGCGGCATCGAACACAGGTGCAGCCAGCAGTTCGGTGTGGGCGAAAATGTCGGAGACGTAAATCGGGCTTTTGGGCGAAGCCGTCAGCGATGTCAGAGGAACGAACGCAAGTCCCTCTGGGGCTGAAGCCTTGGGATGAGAAGTATGCTCCGTCGCAGCGCTTGAAGCGCTGCGCCACCCAAAAGCCGAAGCGTCGCGCTGCTCGAAAACCGAAGCAACGCGTTGCGCAGACGCATCAGTTGACTTGGCTTGGGCGGCGCGCACAATTTCCGCGAGTTGATGCTTGTGCGAGTTCCCGATGACGAGACTGACGCCGGGAAGCGCTGCAATTTCCTCCGGAGCGCGCTGCGCATAGCAGCCCGTGACCACGATTCTCGCGTCGGGATTCTGGCGTCGGACGCGCCGAATGGCCGCTCGCGCATCCTGGTCCGCACCGGCAGTCACGGTGCAGGTATTCATCACAACTACCGAAGCTAACGCAGGAGTTAAGGCACGAGGCATTCCCTGCTCCTCAAACTGCCGTTCAAGGGCGGCGCCGTCAGCCTGCGTGGCGCGGCAGCCGAAGTTTTCTACAAAGTAGCCGGGCACAGCTCTATCGTAACCTAGAGAGGGCCGAAACCGGTCTGATCACGCCGAAGCCGCAGTCCTCCGCGACTGGAAACATTCACGGCAGAAGACCGGGCGACCCTGCGTGGGACGGAAAGGGACAGTGGTTTGCTTTCCGCATCCCGAGCAGGTGGCCTGGGTTTCGACCTTGGTGTAGCGGTAGGTTTGTCCGGGCGCGGGGGGCGCGCCGAGTACGGAGATCCGCTTCGTCTTGCATGTCTTGCAGCGCTTGGGCTCGTTCTTGAACTGCTTGTCGTGAAAGAAAAGTTGTTCCCCGGCCGTGAAAATGAAATCACTCCCACAGTCGATACACTTCAGCACCTTGTCCTGAAATTCCATCGAGGATGGCTCCCTTCAGCCCGTTTCCGCGCGCCCACCCGCGGGGAAAGAAACTGCGGTGGTTCACCGAAAATACAGGTTGTCTACTGCTCCCCCTCTATACTGCCCCTTGGACTCGGCCCGCCACGCGCCCAGGAGGGGCGTGGGTACAAACTCTCGTGCTTTTATATGCCGGAGATGATTATGAAAGATCCCTGCTTGCAACTCAATTCGGTGGGGGGCCAGATTTGAGCAGGGCCGCCCCGGGAAGGAGCGGCCCTCTGCTGCATTAATCCTGTTCTTTTCGTGTTTTCTTGCGAGCACGCTTGCGAGCGAGAGCAGCCTTCACACGCTTCTTCTCGCCGGGCTTCAGGTAAAAGGAGTGGCGCTTGACCTCCTTGATAATGTCTTCCTGTTGCACCTTGCGCTTGAAACGACGCAGCGCGTTCTCGAGAGATTCACCCTCTTGAAGCCGTACTTCTGCCAAACTAACACACCCCCAAACCCGTCCGGATGGACCGAATAGTTATTACAAGGATTTGACCCTAAGTCAAGAGCAAGTGGCCGAAATCTGCCGATTAGTCACTCAGATAGGGGAATTAGGGCTCATTTTGAGACGATTTCGGGGCTTTGGAAGGTTTTTCCCAGAATCGGTTCAGGCGCGGCCTCATCTTCGGCTGCCCAGCGGAAGCCTTGGAAGAACAGGAACACCGCGCTCGGCCAGAGCTGCATGAACAGTCGCGTGAGCGAGAAACGCAAGTGCCAGTAGAGATCGTAAGGAGTGATCAGGTAGATCGCGAAATATCCCGCGAGCATCAGGACAAGGGCAAAGGCGGAGTTCCGCACTCCGGGTCGGGAGATTCGGTGTCGCTTGAAGCCGGTCGCTGCATAGAGCACCGGCAACAGGACCGTCCCCGGTATCAGCAGCCAGTGCCCGAAACGTAAAAAGCCCTTGCCGTACCACTTGAGAATCGCCCAATACCGGGTCGGATCAAGCAGTTTCTGCATTGCAGAACTGGAGTCAGAAAACAGATTACCGGGCGGCGCGATGGAGTGCTTGAACCACGCGATGAGAAGAAAGGCGGGCGCGGCGCCTGCAACGAATGTCGCGAACCCGAAGGTGAGGTCGCGCCGTCCTCGCATTCGCAGGAGCATCAGAAAACGTGCTGCCAGAATCGCGCAGAGAAAGAGTAGACCTTCGTTCTTCGTCCACGCGGCGAAGCCGGCAGCAAGTCCGGCTAGAACGATCAGGCTGGGGAAACCAGAAGCGCAAGCCTCACCGGCGCGGGCATCATGAAGGCAGAGCAGAGTGATGGTGGCCAGAATAAAAAAAGAAAGCGGCACGTCGGCGTACTGCGAAGTTCCCAGCTCAATAAAGAACGGCGTCGTCAACAATGCCAGTCCTCCGAGCATGGCCGTTGTGCGTCCGCGAAGTATCGAGAGGGTCGAGAAAAGAAGTCCAACGGTGCTGAACGTGAACAGAAACCCAATCGCGCCCGGGACGCTGCTGTCGTCATGGCCGAGGTAGCTCCAGAAGTGCGCAACGGCCGCAGGGAGAAGCAGCGGATAGTCGGGATGAGACCACGGAATGGCTGCGCTGAACCCGTCGCGCCACTGCGGTCCCGAAAGATAAAGAAAACGGGCGTGAAGATTCCAAATGGAGAACGCGTCCCATCCTTCTCCATGGGGATGGGCGAGCGTGCGCATGAAAGCTGAGTAAATTGCTACGCCGAGCGAGACGCCAAACGCGGCTGTGAGGATGCGATCGAGCCATTTTGGTAGTTCGAGAATGTCCGTGCGCGGAGCGACTGTATTGGGAGTCGTGTCGCGATTACGCAACCATAAGAACGCCACAACAAGCAGCGAGGCAACGACGAGATCGACAACGAGCAAGTTCGAAACGCCGATCGCCCGTGCGAGGAGGAATACAACCGAGAAGAGTCCCAGACCGTAGCCGACCGCGAGGGATGCCCGCAGGATCAAGCCAGAAGCCGACGATCCGCGGCGCGACCATCCCGCACTCCCAAGAGCAAATCCTGAGGCCAGACAAAGCAGCGCAGGCAATGCGAGCGCCATCTATTTCGCGTCCTGGTTGGCGAAGAGCAGGACGCCGTTGCCGAAGTCGGTCAACAGTCGCAGATGGTCTGGCGTACCCGCGAAAGAACCCGGGAAGTTGCCGATGACCAGCGGATGATTCACGGAGTGATCGATTACAAGCGGAGCCAGCGCGTATTGAGCTAGATAGTAGTCAGCGACCGGATCGCCGGATTCTCCGATGTAGCCGACGATTCCGCGCGTCGGCAGCGCTGCTTTCAGGGCCGCAAATCGCAAGTCCGATCGACGCGCAACGGCATCCGTGCCGAACTGGCCCGGTCTGGGAGCTTCTCTCAACACACGACCCGTCGACAAGAGGCACCCGAAAACAAAGATCAGGATCGCGATGTTATATCTCGCGAAAGGAGGTTTCGACGCTTGGTCCATGAGTAGATCGGCGGAAAGCTGGCAGCATTATACTTCGGAGTCAGAGCGATCCTAATGTGCCGCGCGCCGCTGCCCGCGACTGCCTGCACCCGCAACTCATGGCCCCAGTCAGTAGATGAATTTCACCGCCAGTTGTACTTGCCTGGGAGCATAAGCTGCGTTCGGTTTCATGAAGTTATTGGGCAACGTGTAGTAACCGGGATACGGCGCGATGTTAGCCGTGACCGAGTTCTGCACGAATGTTGTGGCCGAAGAGACCATGCCATTCGATGTGATCGTGACCCGCTGATTGTCCCGATTGAACAGATTAAAGGATTCCGCCACCAGGTTGAGCTTGTAGCGCTCGCCGAAGCGCACCGTTCTCGTGAGGCGGAGATCGGTCGTTGCGTAGTCTGGTCCGGTGAAGGCGTTGCGTGTGTAGCCAGGCAGCCGGTCGTTAAGATCATTGCCGTCCTGGTTAGGATCGCCCGCGACGGTCGCGTTGAAAGGGCGTCCGCTTCCGTAGTTGATGATCCCCGAGACTTTCCAGTCGTTGAAGGCATGTCCGAGAAACTCGTGACCGCGGTGAAAGGGATGCAGGTCTGCCGAAAACGCGGCAACGACCCGTTGCCGCTGGTCTGTCACGCTGGGCCCACGCTCCGCGCTGGGGTCGTAGGAATTCTGGACGGTGGCCGGTTGTCCCGCGACCAGAGCGTCCTGGCCGTCGTCGATGGCGCGGGCATAGGTGTACGACAGGCGCAGATACGTTCCCCGCGCGACCCGGCGATTCACGGAGAGTGTTGCGCCGTTGTAGTAGCTCGAGGCCGCGCTCTGAAATTCGTCGATGGCTCCGAGTTGCGCAATCGGGCGTCCCAGCGGATTGATGCACGGCGGCCACGGACACGTCAGCGATCGTGTGAACTGCCAGGTCGCGAACGAATCGACCGTATAGTATCCCCCCGTGAAGATCGAACCCGTCGAATCGAAGATCGGGTAAGTGTTTGCGATCGGCTGCGGAAGATTCACGTCGAGCGCCCGGATAAGGTGTTCACCGCGAACCGTGAGCAGTGAAACGGCCACGGTAGTCTGGCCCGGCATTTCCTTCTCCAGGGTCAGGTTTGCCTGCTGCACGCGCGGCGTGACAAAATTCGGCGCGAAGGCCGACACATTATTCGTGACGCCTTCCGTAAATCCCGCGGGCAGCGCGCAGCTTGCCGCATACAGTGGACAGTTCACCAGCGGATTCGGATACGCCGGGAAAACCTGCCGGTCATAGTAATTCGTATTGTTCAGAAACAAGCTGGCGTCGGTGATGCCGTTCTCCGTCTGGATCACCGAGTTATAAATCTGCGGAATGCGCACAAAGAAAATTCCGTATCCCGCGCGCATGACCAGGGGATGCCTGTTCCCAAATGAATAGGCCAGTCCCGCCCGCGGAGCGAAATTGTACGGCTGGAACGGCACCTTGCCCGAGGGCGGGAACAGCGGGTTGGAGACGAGTCCAGCCTTGGAAAACGTCTGCAAATCCCAGCGCACGCCCAGGTTCACCGCCAGCCGGCTGGTGACCCGGATCGTGTCCTGCGCAAAAGCCGCGTATTCGTTGGTATCAGGATGCGAGGCCGCGCTCCCAAAATTCTGCAGATAGTAGTGCGGGACTTCGTGGGCATAAGCCCGCAGCGGGCTAAGCGGAAGTCCTCCTTCCTGCGGTTGGAAGGTGAACGGATTTACCTTGATCGGATAAAAAAGATACTCGCCGCTCTGCTGGCTGGGAAAAAAATCGTAGATCCATGTCAGCAGTCCGTCCCCGCCAAACTTCCACGAATTGCGGCTGCCTTCCACGCTTATAGTTTCCGCAAGATGCAGGCGATGTTCGCGCGTCTGGCGTGGTAGAAGATTCGACCGTCCCACGCCATCGAGGATCGTCGGAATCTTCACCAGTACGTCGCTCGAATTGCTGTACGACTGCTGCAGGTCGCGCGAAAATTGAGCGCGAAGGTGACTGATCCAGCGTTGCGAAATGCCCGACGTCAGCGACAACGATGCCGTCTCCGTCGAGACCAATTCCTCCCCGTTGTTGCTGATCGAATCGTAAGTGACCGGGCTGGCCGGATCGAGAAACACGTTGTTCGACCCCCAATACCGCGTGGTGTTGAGGCGCAACGAAAGCTGCTCGCGGGGCGTGAGATTCAGGTCGAGCTTGGCATAGGCCGTATTGCCGATCTGCCCGGCAGGATATTCTCCCGCGAGCGACGTCAGTCGCGCCGCCGCGGCGAACACGAGCGCCTGATCGGTTGTTTCGTAGTCTCCAGGGGTGAACGGTCCCGTCGCGGCTGCTGGCACAACTTTCGAACTGCCATCGAGAAACTCAACGACGTCCGGCACATGGAAGATGTGCTGATCGAATCCCGCGAAGAAGAAGATTTTGTTGCGCTTGATGGGCCCGCCAATCGTGCCTCCGACTTGCTGCTGCCGGTTGTGCGGCTTGAATGCCAGAAACGGATCGGCCGCGCCAAACGAACTGTCGCGGAGATAGTAGAACGCCGTGCCATGCACATGATTGGATCCGGACTTGGTGACGACATTGACCACGGCGCCGCCGGAGCGTCCCTGCTCCGCGCCGTACGCATTCGTCGAGACGCGGAACTCCTGCACCACCTCCGTCGAGAATTGGTAGGGCGCGCGATACCGTCCGCGCGCCTGCGAGAAGAATGCGTTGTTGTAGTCAGCCCCGTCGACCAGTGTTGTGTTCTGAAATCCCCGAATGCCGCCGAACGACAGATCTCCGTTGGTCGAAGATGTTAGGCTGCGCGGATCCTTTGTTACCCCCGGCGAAAACAGCGCCAGATCAGAAAAGCGCCGCCCGTCCAAGGGGACGTCGTTCACCGCGCGCTCGTCCAGCAACGTCGACACGGAACTGGTCTGAGGTTCCACCAGCGCGGGCGCGCCCGAGACAGTGATTTTCTCTTGGGCGCCGGCGACCGAAAGATGAAAGACCAGCAGCGCTGTGCCGCCCACGTCAACGTGCATCTGGGGCGTGACTTGAGGCGACATTCCTTGTGCCGTGACACGCGCGGAGTAATCGCCCGCGGCGAGCAATTCGAAGCCAAAAGCTCCGGTTGCGGAACTGGTTGCAGTAAATCGCGCTCCAGTCGCGGTGTTCACCAGGACGATCGCAGCCTGCGCCACCACGCCTCCGGCAGAATCGAGCACGGTGCCGCGGATCGCTCCAGTGGCGGAGTCCTGCGCCGCTACCATCGAAGTCATTGCAATCAAGAAAAGTAGGAGAGCCGGAACGGAAACCATTCGCGTCGCAGACATGGAGTTGCCTCGAAATGCGGGATGCAACTCGGAGGGACTCCGCCGCGCGTTACCGGACGCGAGACAAGGAGTCCGCAGAGAGATCGCCGAAGAGAGCAGGTTGCTCCGGCCGGAGAGATTCTCCGCGGTTGGGAGACCGAGATCTGTATAGCACGCGCGGGAGCAGCAGTTCTGTGATCCGCGCCCACTTTTTCTAAATGGTTCCCGGAGTGGGAATAGAATTCCTCTGCGTCCTCCGTGTCCTCTGTGGTCAAGCGCCTTTAGGTATTACACCCGGCGATCGCGCTCTGGGCGGCTCTTACCCCAGACCTCGTTCTCGTGGTATTTTCAATTTCCCTGACTATGATTCGATCCTACAAAGGTGTGCGTCCCACGATCCCCTCGACCTGCTACGTAGACGACTCCGCGCAAATTATTGGCGACGTCGTCCTCGGCGAGCACGCTTCCATTTGGATGAACGCCGTCATCCGCGGCGACGTCCACGAGATCCGCATCGGCGCTTACTCCAACGTGCAAGACAACAGCGTGCTCCACGGCATGAAGCAGCAGTGGGGCGTCTACCTTGGCGAGTACGTCACCGCGGGACATTCCGTGACGCTGCACGGCTGCGTCATCGAAGACCGCTGCCTGATCGGCATGGGATCAATCATTCTCAACGGCGCTCATATTGGCGCCGGATCGATCATCGCCGCCGGAACGCTCATTCCAGAGAAGACCGTGGTCGAGCCCGGTTCGTTGTGGATGGGTTCCCCTGGGAAATTTCGTCGAAAGTTAGAAGCCGCCGATCAGGCGGCAATCATGCGCTACGCGAATAACTATCTCGGCTACAAGGACGAATATTTGAGGGAGAAGTAGCGGTTCGGGACACTGCGCGGAACTCTGAGTACAGAGCACTGAGTACCGGGTACCGAGTACCGAGATTTTGTCATCCTGAGCGCAGCAGGCCGGTGAGCAAAGCGAACCGGCATGCGGAGTCGAAGGATCCCTACCGCGCCGATGCTCTGTCGGACGTGGCCAGGCGTTCTCCCCGCTCGGGCCGAATGGCAACGAGAGGACTCCCTGATAGGCTAATAGTGTTGTTGGAGTAGGGATCCTTCGACTCCGCGAGCTCATTCGAGCTCGCTGCGCTCAGGATGACAACGCAAGAAAAGGACCGGGAGCTGGAACCTGCATGATCAAAGCCGTTCGAGGAACGCGAGACCTCCTGCCGCCGGATACGGCGCTGTGGAACTTTGTCGAAGCCGCCGTCCGCGACGTCTTCCGCGCCTACAACTTCCAGGAAATCCGCACGCCGATTTTCGAGTCGACAGAGCTGTTCGCCCGCGGCGTAGGCGAAGAGACCGACATCGTCTCCAAAGAGATGTATACGTGGGAGGATCGTGGAAGAGCTGAGAGCGATCGAGGACAATCGCTGACCCTTCGCCCCGAAGCTACGGCCGGCATCGTCCGAGCCTATATCGAGCACAAGCTCGGCGACCGCGGACTGAACAAGCTCTTCTGCATCGGCCCGATGTTCCGGCGCGAGCGCCCGCAAAAAGGTCGTTACCGCCAGTTCTATCAGATCGACGCCGAAATCATTGGCCCCGCCTCCGCGGGCAGCGAGTCGCCCGCGCGCGATGCCGAAATCCTGGAGATGCTTGCGACCCTGCTCGACCGCCTTGGCATCACCGACTGGAATCTCGAGCTGAATTCCGTGGGCACGCCCGCCGATCGCGCCCAGTTCAACGACGCTTTGCGCAAGGCATTGGAGCCGGTCGCTAGACCAGATGTGCGACGATTGCCAGCGTCGCGCTGTGACCAATCCCCTGCGTGTGTTCGATTGCAAAGTGCCGGCAGATCAGCCGATCATCGAGACCCTGCCGCGCATCACCCAGTTCCTCGGCGAAGATTCCCGCAAACACTTTGCCGCAGTTCAGGAGATTCTGACCAAGGTCGGCGTTCCATTCACACTGAACGACCGCCTCGTGCGCGGCCTCGACTACTACACGCGCACTGCATTCGAGTTCACGCACGGCGCGCTCGGAGCGCAGAACGCGATCCTCGGCGGCGGCCGGTATGACGGGCTTTCCGAGGCGCTCGGCGGGCCGCCGGCTCCCGGGATCGGGTTCGCCATCGGCGAAGACCGCTTGGTCATGTCGTTGAAAGAGACCGCCGAATCCGTGCTTCGCAAGCCGGACGCGTATGTCGCTCCCATGGCCGGAATGAACGGCGAAGCGGCCCGCTTGGCGCGCGAGTTGCGCCGGCACGATCTGGTCATCGAGTTGGGAGACGATGCCTTCCGCCTGAAGAAATCGTTCGAAGCCGCGACCAAGGCCGGAGCGAAATACATCCTGATCGTCGGCGAGAATGAAGTGAAGGCGGATGCCTTCGCCCTGAAGAATCTGGCGACCGGCGAACAGGTGCAGGTGGCGCGGTGCAGAGCTAGCAGCAAGAATCGATTCAAGCCTGAGCTGATAGGCAAGGTCTCCACAACAATTTGCTTCCTCAAGCGTCTAAGTAAGGAGACAGGATGAAATACGGCTTGGTTGTTTGCATGATGTTGCTGGCAAGCGCTGTTCTGTTTGCAGGAGTTGGACAGGCGGCTCACGCCCGAAAAGCCGCTGAGCCCGCTGGAACAGACGCTGATGGCCGCCGAGAAGGGTTTCGTCGAGGCGGCGAAGAAGGGCGACGCTTGCCTATTTCAAGCGCACACTGACCGATGATTTTTCGTTTGTCCAGTTCGATGGCCAGCTCTACGACCGCCAGGACATGATCGACCAGTTCGGCGATGGCGGCGTCGATATTCTGCCCTACGAGATGAAGGTCGTGATCGCCGGCGACGGCGTCGCGATTGTGACTTACAACGTCGTGCTGCGCGTTCCGGCAGTCGAAGATCAGGGCCCTCCGCCGCGCTATCAGCACTTCAGCACGGTGTGGGTGAAGCAGGGCGACGTATGGAAGATGAAGTTTCAGCAGATGACGGCCAACCATTGGGGAGACTGGTAGGAATCTGAGATTGATGATTTCTGATCGTTGATTGAAAACTGGCACGGAAGTGCCGTTGACGGCTGACGGGCGTGAGACTAATATCTGGCCGCGTCAGAAGTACTCTTCAATCAGCAATCAGCAATCAGAAATCAACAATCAAGATTTAGGAAAGAGGCACAAGATGAAGAACCTGGGGATGACCTGATGGCTTGGCTGTTGTTGGCGGCCGCGGCGCTGGCGCAAATGGAGATGCCAAAGCCAGGGCCTGAACACAAGAAACTCGATATGTTTGCCGGAACCTGGACGCTCGACGGCGACATGAAGCCCGGCGCCGATGGGTCCGGGCGGCAAAGATGACCGAAACCGAAAAATGCGAATGGATGGATGGCGGATTCTTCGTCGTCTGCCATACCGACTTCAAGAGTTCCATGGGCAACGGAACGGGCCTCTCGATCATGGGATATTCCACCGACGATAAGGCCTATACCTACCGCGAGTTCAACAGTTGGGGCGAGTTCACGATTCCAAGGGCTCGCTCGACGGCGACACCTGGACTTGGGTCAGCGACGAAAAGATGGCCGACATGACGATGAAGGGGCGTTTCACCATAAAGATCACGTCGCCTACTACCTACAACTTCTACATTCGAAATGTCGCAGGACGGAACAAAGCTGGACAACAGTGATGGACGGCAAGGCCACCAAAGAAGTGAACTCCGCCTGACAATTGTCATGCCCCGCCTCTGACGAATCACACTGCACAGAGCCGCGTGGTCCCGCTACGATGCAGATGAAAGCAGCCGTCAGCCTTGTCTTTTGGCTTTTAGCTAAGAGCTAGGAGCTAACGGCTAAGAGCTTTCCCCAAGGAGTACACACATGAAGCTCAAGGTAATCTCGTCTCCTCTCTGGTTCTGTTCGCGGCCTGCGCCTGGGCGCAGATGGCGCCCAAGCCTGGCCCGGAAGTGAAAAAGCTCGACTTCTTCGTCGGAAGCTGGACTATTGACGGCACGATCGCGCCCGGCCCGTGGGGCGCTGGCGGCAAATTCAGTTCGACCGACACAACCGAATGGATGCCCGGCGGCTTCTTCGTCGAAGGCCATGCCGACTTCAAGATGCCGCCCGAAGTCGGCGGTGACGGCAAGCAGTCTCCTATATGGGCTATGACACGGACTCAAATTCGTACACTTATGACGCGTTCAATAGCCAAGGCCGGCGCGAGGTATCGAAGGGCGCACTCAGAGGCGACACCTGGACGTGGAAGAGTTCGCAGACCTACGGCGGCCAGGAGATCAAACAGAAGATGACCATCAAGGTCCTGACCCCCGCGAGCTACAGCATGAAGTTTGAGGTCTCAATGGACGGTACGAATTGGTCGACCTTCATGGATGCGAAGGCGACGAAGAAGTAAGACGTGGCCTTGGGCAGGACCTCCCGCCACAGAGCCGGGACGGCGGCGCTACTTGGTGGCGCCGCGCGCTGGGAGTACGATCGAGTCTGGCGGTGTCATGAGAAGAACTCACCTTATTGTATTTGTGTTCGCGATACTGTTCGGGTTGACGGTGATGACGGCGCGCGCGCAGGAATCTAAGCCCTCGGGGGATAGCGCGACGCCGAATGCTCCGGCGCAGCAAGCGGACGCGAATGACGGCCGCGCATATTCCGGCATGTATACATTCCTGAAAGAGGGCGAGTTCGTCCAGGTCTCCGTGCAAGACGCCGGACACGTCACCGGATTCGTCTCGCGCTTTGGCGACGGAGAGAGCGATAAGGGCGCGTTCCTCGATCAATTCTTCAAGAACGGCAAACTCGACGGGAATAAGCTCACTTTCACCACGGAAGTCGTGCATGGCGTAACGTTCGACTTTAAAGGGACCGTTGAGCGCGGTGAAGGAAAAAATCCGGGAGACGAAGCCTACTTCATGCTGAAGGGCACGCTGACCGAAAGCGCGAGCGACGTGAACAAAAAAGTGACGTCACACTCGAAGGAAGTCTTGTTCAAGGTGTTTCCGCAGAATGCCTCGCCGGAAGCGGTTCAGAGAAAGTAGCTCAAGGCCACTCAGTACTCAGAGAACGCGCTTCTCAGGCGCACGCCCGCCCCTGATGCCGCAATCAAAATAGACTTTTTTCTGGGCACTGAGTACCGGGTACTGAGTACTGCTTATTGTCCCGCGCGAAGCGGCGATAGGCTCAGTCGCCCGGGAGCTTTCTTGCGGGCGCTCTCGGTGCCGTAGATCAGATCTGGACTGCCATCGGAGGTGGAGGCTGCATCTGCCAACGTCGCCGCCAGCGCGCGGTACGATCGGCTGATCTCCGGGCCCTCCTGCAGAACGACTGGAGTGCCGTGGTCGATGGAAGGCGAGACCGCCTGGTAAGCGTTAGGAACCTTCCACAGAACCTTGCAGTTCGTGACGTGCTCGACATCGTCTTCCGTAAATCCCGGGATCTTCTTGTAGCGGTTCAAAACCATGCGCAGGCGGTCGCGGCCGGTGCCTTCTTCCAGGAAGGCGTGAATGCGTCCGGCGCTCCATAACGAAACCACATCGGTCTGCGCGACGACCAGCACGGCATTCGATAGATCGGAGAGCAGGCGCGTCGTCGGGTCGAGCCGGCTGGAGGCGTCGACGATCACGAACCGATAGTGATTTACCAGCAGGTCGAACAGGCGGGCCAGTTCTCCCGGCGTAGGCTCCGTCGGATAAGGCTGCTGCGGTCCCGCCAGCAGATGCAAGCCTTCCTTTGTCGGCGTCATCAGGCCATCGAGCAAAGAAACATCCAGGCGATGAAGATTCTGCAGGGCGTCGAGCACGCCAAACTGCGGCCGCAAGTTCAGATGAAGAGAGGCATGGCCGATCGGCGCAAAGTCCACAAGCGCGACATCGCCGTGAGACTGTTGCAGCGCTACTGCGGTATTCACCGCTGCAGTAGTACAGCCTGCGCCGCCCTTGGCGCTCAGGAAAGTAAACACGCGAGCCTTGCCAGCGCCTCCCAGGCTGCGAGTGCGGCTGGAGCTGAAGCGGGTAAGCGCTTCGAGCATGGGCTCCGACCCGGCAGCATTGTCCAGATATTCGCCCGCGCCCGCACGCATGCTGGCCACAATCGTGGGCGGATGCGTCATGGCGCCGTTGGCAAAAATGCCAATCTGCTGCGTGGTGGAGCGAATCAATTCGATGGCGCGGATGGCGCGCTGGGAGTCTTGCGCGGGAATGTCGACGATCACGACTTCGGCGCGCGAATCCTGCAACTGGCGCAGGATCGCGTCCGTAGGCCCCGCCGGAAATCCAACGTGGCTGAACACCGCTTGCCCCAGGCGGGTCGCTTCCAGACGATTTTGCAGAGCGGATAAGTGGTCTTCGTCCTCGGTCAGGAGGGCGACGCCGATCCCATGCATAGCGCGGTTCTCGCTGAATTCTCTTGGTGTCTTCATGTTAGAAAGAGAACCTGATACTCGCCAAGTGACCTAGGTAACGCGCTGCCGCGCCCGCTCGCGATTCGCGCGGAGGCAAAAACAACGCAACTGCCTGGTACTCATCCGGGGGGGCAAACACAACGTAGAAAACTGGGCTCTTCGCCTCTGTGCCGGACATTGTAAGACAAGATCGGGGTCGTTGAAAAGCGGTTGCCCGACGAGCCTTAGCCCAGCGCCGGCCGGGAGACAGAATGAGCCAGTGGCTGCTCCTCGTCGCGGTGCGAGTGAACGGCCGAAACCCGCGGAAAAGCTGCTGCCGACTCGGTCGATTCCGGCAGGTATTCGTAGCCTTCCAGACGCACAGCCACGCCGATCTTAGCTTCGGCGGGAGCCGTTCCTGAAACCTCAGAAGCCGGCGTGGCGGGCCGAATCACCCGCAGAATATGGCCACGGCAGCGTACTGGCATGCTCTCGCCCAACGTGATCTCGGAAGGCATACGCAGCGTCAACTCAATTTCAGCGCCTTCAGTGAGCGCAGCATTGGTGAAGAAGAAAACTCCGCGCGAGCTCAGATCCTGGGTGAAGCCGACGCCTTCGACGGAGCTTCCGGGCTGGCGCAACGAGAGCGGAAGAAGATAAGGGAAGCGCTGTCCGACGCGGCGTTCAATCCCAACTGGAGGAGTGGTCATGGTTGCGTGACTTCCTTTGTCGAACCCAAAAGCGCAGGCGTTACTTTAGCGCACGGCGGACGATAAGAGAAGTTCCAAATGAGTTAATTTGGGGACTAATTCCAACCCATTCACAAGCTTGGACTTGGAGACGGCCCCAAGAGGTAAAGCCGGCTCAGAACAGCGGCGCGGCTGTGGAAAAGTCGAGGGACGGGGAAATGCGCCGCAGATCTGAATGGATCTTCGCGGATGAGGCTTTTGGAATGATTTGGGGTTATCCGTGTGAATCCGTGTGAATCCGTGTAAATCCGCGTGAATCCGTGGCAAAGAAGTTGATCTAGTTGTGCCGCTACGGCAGAAGCATCACGATATAGTGGTTCGCGAGATGATCCATGATCATCCAAAGAATTGAACGTGGCTGATTCGAAAAATCCCATCCCAGAAAATGAAGCATCGAAAGCCGAGCCAGCAGCGGCCAGCCCCAAGTTGCGCTGGCAGGCGGCCGGACGCGCGCTGCGCCATCGCAACTTCCAGCTTTTTTTCAGCGGACAACTGATCTCCCTCATCGGCACCTGGATGCAGACCGTGGCGCAATCGTGGCTCGTCTACCGGCTGACCGGGTCGGGCCTGAAGCTGGGCGCGGTGGGATTCGCCAGCCAGATTCCTGTCTTTTTGTTCGCGCCCATCGGTGGCATTGTCGCCGATCGCAGCAATCGCAAGCACGTCGTCATTGGAACGCAGGTCGCGTCGATGCTGCTGGCGTTCGTGCTGGCCGCACTCACGCTCACTCATCGTGTGCAAGTGTGGCACGTGTTCGTGCTCGCGGCGCTGTTGGGCGTCGTGAATGCATTCGATATCCCCGGCCGCCAGTCGTTCCTCGTCGACATGGTTGGCAAGGGAGACTTGATGAACGCGATCGCGCTGAACTCGTCCATGTTCAATGGCGCGCGCGTGATTGGCCCGGCAGTCGCGGGAGTTCTAGTGGCCAAGTTGGGCGAAGGCTGGTGCTTCTTTGCGAACGGCGTGAGTTACATCGCCGTCATCGCCGGATTGATGATGATGAATGTGCACGCCCCGGCGCGCGTTTCGGCGCAAACGTCGCCCTGGGATCACATTATCGAAGGATTTCAGTTCGTCAACCGGACCGCGCCGATTCGGGCACTGATGATTCTGCTGGGCCTGGTCAGCGTGACCGGGATGCCCTACGTAGTGCTCATGCCCATTTTTGCCGACAAGATCCTGCATCGCGGCGGGCAGGAATTCGCGGCGCTGATCGGGTCGCATGATCTCGGCGCGGTACGCCTGGGAATCCTGATGGGCGCAGCGGGCGTAGGAGCGCTGTTGGGTGCGCTGACGCTGGCGGTGCGATCGGGTGTCAAGGGACTGGGAACGTGGGTCTCGGTATGCTGCGCCGGATTTGGCGTGAGCCTGATGCTGTTCTCGTTTTCGAAATCATTCTGGCTGTCGGTGTTGCTGCTCATGCCCGTGGGATATTTCATCATGCTGCAGATGGCGTCGTCGAATACGCTGATCCAGGTGATGGTGCCCGATGCGCTGCGCGGGCGAACGATGGCGGTCTATTCGATGATGTTTATGGGAATGGCACCAATCGGAGCGCTGCTCGGCGGAGCTTTGTCGGACCGGCTGGGTGCGCCGCTGACGGTGTCCATCGGCGGCTTTGCCTCGGTGATGGGAGCCTGGTGGTTCAGCGTGCAGCTGCCCAAGATTCGCGTGGAAGCGCGCAAGCTGATCATCGCCCAAGCCATGGCCGGCGGAGAACCGTCAGAAGAAATGACCGCGCCCGTGGCAGAGGATTAGCGCCAGCAATCACGGGTACCTAATATCAAGACTCAATGCGTGCGAGGGCCTGATTCGCATGCGCGCCTTCCCAGGCTGATACTCATCGCACTCACCGAAAGAGCGGATTCCGCTCAACCACCTTGCTGTAACAGTTGACAGTAGGCAAGCCCCCGCACGGGTGCTCCACTCGCAACGAACCGTTGGGGCTTTTTCCTTAGTGGCTCAATATCAACTTAAGACTGACTGAGAAGGAGTAGATCATGGCTGCAAAGCAACCGAATATTCTGATCCTTTGGGGCGACGATGTCGGCATGTGGAACATCAGCGCCTTCAGCGATGGCCAGATGGGCTACCGCACGCCGAACATTGATCGCGTCCGCAACGAAGGGGTTAAGTTCACCGACTTCTACGGTCAGCAGAGTTGCACCGCTGGCCGCGCCGCCTTCATTACCGGCCAGAACCCGCTGCGCACCGGTCTGACCAAAGTGGGATTGCCCGGCGCTGCCGTCGGGCTGCACCCTGAGGACCCAACCATCGCCGACCTGCTGAAGTCGGTCGGCTATGTCACCGGCCAGTTCGGCAAGAACCATCTGGGCGATCGCAATGAATATTTGCCGACCGTCCATGGATTCGACGAGTTCTTCGGGAACCTCTATCACCTGAACGCCGAGGAAGAACCGGAACTCCCCGACTATCCGAAGAATCCGGGCTTCAAAGAGAAGTTTGGTCCCCGTGGCGTGCTTCACTGCTTTGCATCGGATAAGGATGACCCGACGATCGATCCCCGCTTCGGCCGGGTAGGCAAGCAGATCATCAAGGACAGTGGTCCACTCACCAAGAAACGCATGGAAACGGTCGATGAAGAGATCACCGCCGCTGCCATCGGATGGATGGAGAAGCAGGTCAAAGCCGACAAGCCTTTCTTCCTCTGGTACAACGCTACCGCCATGCATGTCAGGACTCACCTCGCCGACAAGAACCGTGGCAAGAGCGGGCAGGACGACTACAGTGACCGGATGGTGACCCATGACGAGCAGATCGGCGAAATGCTGGACAAGGTCGATCAGCTGGGCATTGCCGAAAACACCATCATCATGTATTCCACCGACAACGGTCCCGAAAACGACACTTGGCCCGATGGCGCCAATACGCCGTTCCGCAGCCAGAAGGATACGAACTGGGAAGGTGCCTGGCGTGTTCCGTGCTTCATGCGCTGGCCCGGCAAAATCAAGGCGAACTCGACCCTGAACGGCATCGTCTGCCACCAGGACATGCTGCCTACCTTGCTGGCGGCGGCGGGCGAGCCAAACATCAACCAGAAACTCCTCGAGGGCTACAAAGCCGGGGATAAGACGTTCAACGTACATATCGACGGCGTCAACCAGCTGCCTTATCTGACAGGACAGGTGAAGGAGAGCCCTCGAACGAACTTCTTCTACGTCAGCGATGACGGCGGAATCATGGCCGTCCGCGCGGGCGACTATAAGCTGATTTTCCAGGAGCAACGTGCAGAAAAGCTGCGAGTCTGGCAAGAGCCATTCATACAGCTGCGTCTGCCCGACATCATCCATCTGCGGCGCGATCCATTCGAGCGGGCTATCGATAACTCGAATACCTACTTCGACTGGATGTTCGATCACGTTCCGCAGCTCTATCTGGTGCAAGACATCGTGGCGGCGCAGATCGATAATTACGTGAAGTATCCGCCCCGCCAGAAGGCGGCCTCCTTTAACCTGGACACGGTCATGGCGCAATTAGGACCGGCGATCCAGGCGTATCAAGAAAAGAAAAAGGAAGCTGCTTCAGGAAAAACTCCTGCGGCAAACCACGGCGTTTTGGTCGGCAAGTAATTTGAACGCTTTCGAAAGGGAGGTCGAGTGTCGATCTCCCTTTTCGTTAACTCCCGAAAAATCTCCTCTCACTCGGCTGATGAACTATTTCACCTGAAAAAGCCCGCTTGTAGAGTTCGTGCGGCCGTTCCCGGGCGATTGAATCGGGTCCGAGGTTCAACGAATAACCCGGAAACCCACGTTGCTGTTGAGTGTGCCGCTGGGCGTGGCCACGGTAATGGTGCCACCAGTCGCTCCAGTCGGGACCGAGGCGGTAATCTCGGTGGCTGACACCACGGTGAAAGTTGCTGCCGCGCCATTGAAGCTGACGGCAGTCGTCCCCAACAGATTGTTTCCGAGAATCATCACGGTCGCTCCCACTCCGCCGGATGTAGGATTCGCTCTCACAAACGGGCCCAGCCCCACCTCAACGCTGAATACCGTCCCGTTGCCGCTGAATATTCCACCGATGCCGCCGTCAGACGTTGTCCCGTAGAAAGCCCCGTCGGTGCCCTGTATCAGGGTTCCAGTGGGGAAAGCGCCATCGGCTCCCCCGAAGCTGTGGAGCGTGGTCAGCGTGCCCGCGGGAGTGAGTTCGAAAACCGTGCCGTAGCCGTGCGCGCCGCCCTTTACTGTTGTCCCGTAGAAGTTCCCATCGGTGCCTTGTACCAATCCTGCGTAAGGAAAAGCTCCGTCCGTGCAGTGAGGCTGGGAGCAAAAGCTGTAGAGCCTCGAATAGTTGCCCGCTGCGCCGACCTTGAAGACCGTGCCAGCGGCGTAGTGGGCGCCGCCTTGCGCGGTTGTCCCGTAGAAATTCCCGTCGGCGCCCTGAACCAGCCCCGCGCGAGGGGCGGCACCGTCCCCTGTGCTGCCGAAGCTGTGCAGCGTGGCCAGGACGCCGCCGGGGGTCAGTTTAAAGACGGTCCCGCCGCCGTTGACCCCGCCGGTCCATGTTGTTCCATAGAAATTCCCGTTAGCGGCCTGTACCAGGCTGCCATAGGGCCCGCCGCCGCCAGGGCAGTCCGTGATCGGGCAGGGAAAAACGTAAACCACCGTCAGCTTGCCCTGCCGTGTGATTTGGAAGACCGTTCCATCGCCCCTGGCCCCGGCCCCGCCATCTGCAGCCGTCGTCCCGAAGAAGTTTCCGTTCGCCCCTTCGATCAGCGCTGCCAGAGGGTCATAGCCTTCAGTCAGGCCATTTTGAAAGCTGTGCAGCGTGGTCAGCGTGCCCTCGGGCGTAATTTCGAAGACCGTTCCGGAGGTGAAAGACGCGATCCCTGTAGTAGTCCCATAGAAGTTCCCATCGCTGCCTAGCGCCAGCCCTGCCAGAGGAGCGTAGCCATCGCTGCAGCCGGCTGAGGGGCAAAAGCTGTAGAGCGAGGTCAGCGTGCCCGTCGGAGTAATTTTGAAGACCGAGCCATAGTCGCTGGCGCCGCCCGTCGGGGTGGTCCCGTAGAAATTCCCGTCAGCACCTTGCGTCAGGACGGCGTTGTTTGATCTTTCATAGAAGCTGCCGTTGCTGCCGTTGAACTCCACCAAAGTGGTGAAGGTTTGCGCAGGCAATGCAATCGCCGCTGTAACGCAAAATAGAAATATGGCGCAAAGATTATTCAAACCGGTGAGTTTGATTAGGCTGAGTTTTCGAGTCTTCATCTTGCCTCCTATCGACAATTCCGCGATCCCGGCGATGACCAGAAATGAACTGCACAGGAGAGGGCAACTGGGGCCGATTTCAGGGGAGAAACGGAAGACGCTTGGTAGAGAGCAACCCACACACGCCCACATACCCTTGCGCGGGAGTTTATGGCGATCCGAAAGCGTTGTCAACTTGTCTTGGCATCGTTGATGAAGACTCGCAGGGTCATTCGTGTACCCCAAACCAGAGTAGTGCTCCCCGTATTCGCCTATGATTGCGCCTGTGCAAGGAGCAAGGGCGACCGTCCGCTACAACGTCAGCACAGCCTCCTCGCGGAACCGGCCGCTTTCACTCGATGCCTTCCGCGGATGGAGTGAAGCAGATTTCTTTTTGCGCGGCGATTCCCGGCTCACAATTCTCCACAGATACATCGCCGCATAGGCGCGCCATGGACGCCAGGCTTCGGCGCGCTGCTCCAGTTCGCGAGGACTGTCTAAGTCGAGTGCGCGCAACAGGCCGAGATCGCTCGACGGAAAAGCGTCGGGCTCCCCCAGCGCGCGCATCGCGACATATTGCGCCGTCCATTTCCCGATGCCGGGAATTTCACACAGGCGTTCCAGAAATGCATCCGAGTCCACGATTCCCTCAAATTTCAGCTTGCCGCTAGAGACCGCGCGAGCGAGTGAACGAATCGTTTCGGCCCGCGCTCCAGTCAATCCGATCTCGGCGAACTTGGCGTTCGCGAGAACCTCCGGCGGCGGAAAAAGATGAGTCAGGCCAGATGGCCCGGAGAAAGGCTTGCCGAAAGTGCTTACGATGCGTCCAGCCATGGCAGTCGCGCCTTTAACAGTAATCTGCTGGCCGAGAATCGCCCGGGTCGCGAGTTCGAAGCCGTTCCAGCAGCCAGGCACTCGCAGACCCGGATCCGCTTTAACCGATTCGGCCAATGCCGCATCGCTCTTGAGTCTCCGCACAATCGCCGCCCAATCAGCATTGAGATCAAACATGGCGCGGATCCGTTCGACGACGAAGAAAAGAGAATGAGGATCAGCGAGTTCGATGCGCACAAGAAGGGCGTCGCGCCCTTCGTCGAGCGAGACCTCGAAGCATCCATCGAAGCCCTTGACGGAAATCGTTCGGCGGTAGATGCCCGCTTCCACCATTTCGACGCCCGGAGTCGCCCGCGCCGAGAGAAAATCCAGCATGCCCTGCCAGTGATATGGCGGGCGGAAATGAAGCCGGAAGAGATATTGGTTTCCCGGCTGCGCCTTGGTCTGGTGCATCAGATGGCGGATCTGCGTGGGCGTTCGGTGATAAATCTTGCGGATGCTGGCGTTAAATCGCCGAACGCAGCCGAAGCCGGCAGCGAGCGCTATCTGGCTCATGGGCAGAGTGGTCTCGTCAATCAGCTTCTTGGCAAAGTGCAAGCGCCGCGTTTGAGCGACCGCGATCGGAGTCGCGCCTAGATGCCGCAGAAACAATCGCCGGAGGTGGCGCGCGCCAACTCCCAGGCGCTCGGCCAAAACCTCAACGCCGCCGTCCTCCAGGCCGCTCTCACCGATCAGACGCAGCGCTCTTGAGACGGTATTGGAAGTCCCCAGCCACGCTGGTGTTCCGGGGCAACTCTCCGGCCGGCACCGCAGGCAAGGGCGAAAACCGGCTTCGGCCGCGGCGGCCGCGCTGGGAAAATACCGGACGTTTTTTTCCTTCGCCGTCGGCGCCGGGCAAATGGGACGGCAGTAAACCCTGCTCCCGACCACGCCGATGTAGAACTTGCCGTCGAAGCGTGGATCGCGCGACAGCCGCGCCCGGGAACAAACCTGCCAGTCGAGATTCATAACATCCGATTGATCACTTCAAAGCTTAATAACGACGCCCAATAACGACGATGCCTGCTCATCATAGTCGACGCGGCCGACGACGATGGACGTTTTCGGACATCGATCGAGAGTGCGGTTTCGAGCCATTCGAGGTCCGTTAGTGTCCAGTGCAACGGGATCGAGGTCCGGGAACGTCCAATCGTCCCGCATCCTTTTCGCTAACTTGATTCGATAACGTCGTTCAAGGACGCTGATCAAAGTTGTTCGCGAGCGCTGGGAGTGATTCGCCGGGGCATCATGGCATCTCGTATTCGCCATTGCGTGGAATGTCCGAAGTGCCGGACCCGATACCTGCTCGGCTTCAGCCCCTACCAGAACGGATCCTGCCTCGTGCCCCTGGCCCAGCGCTGCTGGGACGCATGGATGCTGTACTGCGCCTGCGGCACGCCCCCGATTTCCAGCCGATGGAGTTGCAGCGAACTGAGAATGTACGCCGTTTCCAGCCAGGCCCACCTCCGCGGCTACGGGCCGCCCGATGAAATCGTCTCAGTCGGAGGGAAGGTGCGTTATTCCAACTAGAAGAATCCCTCGCGCAGCTTTAGAGACCTTCTGCGCTGTGGGATTGGGATCTAGGTGCGGAAAACTTTAATTTGCAGACGCTTGGGAAGGGCACGAGTTTCATTCGTGCCGCTACCTCGTGCAAATGTGTCCGCGCTTTAGCGCCTGAGGGACTTTCAGCGCTCTCATGGGAGTTTTTCCGCAGCCTGTCAGGGCCTACACCTACAGGCTGCGCATGCGGTCCTTCACTTCGCGGGCGCACTCCATGGACTTCGGCTGGGTATAGTCCTGCTTAAATGCGCCGCGTTCAATATGGCATCTCGCAATACGCTACTTGCGAAGCGCGCTGCGGCCCAGCGCGACCAGGAAGATAGCGCTCTTGCCGCGGGCGTGGGGAGAAAAGAAGTTGACCACGTCATCGTCGTAAAAGGTCAGGCCGCTGGCGCCGAGATGCTGGGCGTATGCGGCGAGATAGAGTTTGCCGCCGAGAATGCCGGCCTCCAGTTGCGCGGCGCGATATCCGCGGTTTCCGTAGCGTTCGAGAATCTTCTTCAGATCGGCGAGAAAGAACACATCGACGGCGGCGTCCTCGGGAAGTTTTTGTTCGAGGCCAAGGAAGCCCGCCTTGTCGCGGAAGCTTCCGGCCTTCAATTGTTCGAAGGCCTTCGTCTTCCACTCATAAAAGTAGGCTCCAGGAGCTAGGCCATCCACATTGTTCACGATCAAGTAAAGATCGTTGAGATGGCTTCCCGCGGGATCGAGGAAGTCGGCGGGAATGCCTCGCGTAGCGCGATCGAGCATGAGCGAAAGCTCCGGCAGGGTAATGGCATCGCGTGAGAACTGGCGCGTGGATCCGCGCCGCGCGATCACTTTCTCGATGGAGTCTGGCGGAATGGATTTGTGAGGCAGATAGAGTGGCGTCGTTCTCGCGCTGGCCGGAAGGACGTCGTGCGCTGGCGTTTTGCCCCGCAAGGCCTCGACCTCGCTGGTCGAATGCAGCGAAGAGGCTTCGTGCATCTTGCGCATCGCCGGATAGTCGACCTCCTCTTTGGAATAGGGGACAATCGGAAGATCGAGCGGAGAAATTTGCGGAGCCTCCGACGGCGTCGCCTGCTGGTGCCCGATCGACACCAGCGAGAATGCTACTTCGCGTTTGGTATCGAGACTGAGCAACTCGTTCATCTGCGAGTCAACGAAGCCGGTCACAACCTTGGCCGGCAGTTTCGATGCTTCGGAAATCGCCAGAAGATTGGCCAGGATCGTGCCGTTATCCCATCCGAAGTGGCGATAAGTGCGCGAGCGATATTTCCAGGCATTGCGCCAGTACGTCCCCGTACAAATGATGATGACCGGGGCGTGAGCCATCGAGGCGTCGCCCCCGGTGGCTTCGACGAGCGCCTGCCGGAAATCTCCCGCGCGCAACTGTCGCAGACCGAATTCCGCGACGCCGAAATGGTAGACGCCCGCCGCGAGTCCGGCAGAACTCGCGCCGGGCAGCATTTCTCCTGGCAGATCGGTGCAAACAACATAGAGTTCGATTTCGTACAGCGCGCCCGTGCAGGCGGCTGCGCGAAAGAATGTTTCGCCTTGCTCGTGCTTTTGCTGCGAACGACTCCGGCAGAGAAGAAGAGAAGTTGCGCCAGTGTCTCAAGATTCGGGAATGGCCTCGCCTGAGGCTTGTCCACCGGGAACTGCAATCGCGTCGAGCGCGGCGCGGCCCGTCTCGCGAAAATCTCGCGGCAGCCGCATCACTTCGAGCGTGGGATAAATCTTGAACAGCAGCGGCTTGTTCTCCCAGTCCAGAAAATGCGGGCTGCATCCGCACGCTGAGTTGCGAATGCTTGGTGCCGCTGTGATATTGCCACGCCGCGTCGAGATGGTTGTTCTGGCTCAGAGCGGAACTCCTCCGAGGCTTAGCGGTAAGCGTTGGGTGGCAGGCCAGTGATGCGGATTCCGGCGTGGCCCTTGTGGCGGATGTTCATCCCGATAAGCAACGCGGTGATCTGCTCGACGATGCGCGCATTTTCAAGCTTGCC
The DNA here is from genome assembly GCA_963844525.1 of uncultured Acidobacteriaceae bacterium. GTDB lineage: Bacteria > Acidobacteriota > Terriglobia > Terriglobales > Acidobacteriaceae > Sulfotelmatobacter. The sequence continues at coordinate 667,781 of CAWJOM010000006.1, forward strand.
GCCATCGAGGGCGCGGACGCCGGGAATCTTGGCCGCCAGTTCACGGGTGAGTTGCGCGGCGTCAGGATCGTCGCTGCAGACGATCACGTCGCAGTCGAGAGGATCTATCCGTTGCCCAGCAGGTCGGCGGAAACATTATGGAAGGCAGCGACCACGCTTACTTCATTGGGCACGAGCTCGGCGGCCTGCTGCGCGGCGGAGCCTTGCCAGACGCCAAGGGTGCGCGAGGCGCGTCCGCCAACGCCGGCTGCGAGCGGCACGGTGGCGTCAATCAGGATGCTGCCCGCGGTGATCGCGGGTTTGAGTTTCTTCAACAACGCAGCCTGGCCTTCGAACGGAACGGTCAGCATCAGAATGTCGGCGGCGGCGCAGGCTGCACTGTTTTCCATGCCGGAGACTTTGGCCTGGCCTCCGAGTCTCTGCTGAATGCTTGCAGCGGCCTGCTGCGCGCGTTGTTCTTCGCGCGAACCGATGATGACGGTCTCTCCCGCGCGCGCCCAGCGGAAGGCCAGACCCATGCCCGCAGGGCCGGTGCCTCCGATGACGGCGATCGGGCGGGCGCCCATCAGCGCTCGGAGTTCATGCGAACTCAGCCTCCAGCGACTCCTCGGCGGTGAAAGCTTCTTCGTTCAGCGGAACCTTAATGTGGATGCGAGAGTACGTCGTGTTCCGCTCGGCGGGGATGCGGCCCATCTCAAGAATCAGAGACTGAAAATCTTCAGGGCTGGTGTACTGCCCGGCGGTAGCTCCGGCTTCGCGCGAAATGTTTTCTTCCATCAGCGTTCCGCCGTAGTCGTTCGCTCCGGCGTGCAGGCAGAGTTGCGAAAGGCTGCGATTCAGCTTTACCCACGAAACCTGAATGTTGTTGATGGACCCGGCAAGCAGAAGGCGCGCCAGCGCGTGAACCTTGAGATGTTCGGCCAGCGTCGGGCCGGTGCGCGCCAGTCCCTGTTGGAAGAGCAGCGTGTTTTGATGCACAAAGCCGAGAGGCACGAATTCGGTAAAGCCTCCAGTTTCAGATTGGATGTCGCGCAACAGCCGCATCTGGCGGACCCAGTGCGCGGGCGTCTCGGCGTGTCCATACATCAGCGTGGAGGTCGTGCGGATGCCGCAGCGGTGTGCGGTGCGGATGACCTCGACCCATTGCGCGGTCGAAAGCTTGTTGGCCGATAGGATGTGGCGGATCTCGTCATCAAGAATTTCGGCGGCGGTGCCGGGCAGCGTGCCGAGGCCATTGTCGCGCAGCATGGAAAGATAATCGGCGAGCGGCATGCCCGTGAGTTCCACGCCGTAGACAATTTCCATCGGCGAGAAAGCATGGATGTGCATCTGCGGCACGGCGTTCTTGATCGGCGCGGAGAATGTCGCGGTAATAGAACTTGGGAAGATCGTGCGGCAGTCCGCCCTGAATGCAGACTTCGGTCGCGCCGAGTTGCCAGGCTTCCACGGCTTTGCGCGCCATATCGTCGAGAGTGTGGAAATAGGTGTCGGCCTCGCGCGGCCCGCGGCTGAAGGCGCAGAACTTGCATCCCACGAAACAGATGTTGGTGAAATTGATGTTGCGGTTCACCACATAGGTGACGATGTTGCCCGGCGAGTTCGGCACGTAGCAAGTTCGCGGCGACCAGCAAGCCGAGAAGATCGTCCCCTTCCGCGTTGGCCAGGGCGTACGACTCATCCAGCGACAGCTCGGCGCCATTTTGCGTTTCGAGAATCCTCTCTAAGGAAGCGCGCAGCGCCGGAGCCAGGCGTGGCGCGATGTCAGACCAGTCGAGCGAAGGGAAAGATGCAAGTTCGGAATCGGCAATCTCGCGGTTCACGATGTTCTCCGTGGGTACAGTGTAGCTCGATCTGCGCGGAGCCACAAAAGCGGGTCATCTGCGATATGACCGGCGATGCGACCAGCAATGCGATCAGCGACGTCACCGGCAACGCTATAAAAAACGCTGTCATCCTGAAACCCAGCGAAGCTGGGTTGAGGGACCGTACGACGGATGAAAGTCCGATGCTGTGGATGGGGACACCCATCTCGCATGCACCCAGGTGATCTCGCCGGCAGCGCAACCGCTGACTGCGCATCGTAAGGTCCCTCGGAGAGCTATCGCTCTCCTCAGGATGACATCTTAGAGGTATCGCTTCTGCGCGGACGGGTCAGCGGAACAGATCGCTGGTCGCGGGCCGAAGCAGCTCACGAACACTACCCGGCCCGGCTTCATAGCGAAATCCGCGCACGATGCACGCCGGCGCGCGGTTGAGCTTGCCGCAGACGAGTCCGGCGGCGCAGGCCAGTTCGTCGGCAACGGCCTCGACGCTGGCTTTCAGTTTGTAGCCGTGAGAATCATGCCGGCCGCGGTCGTCGCGCAGCGGCTTCATCCCGGCAATGCCGATGGCGAACTCAGTCAGGCCTTCGCGCCACGGACGCCCGAAACTGTCGGTGATGATGACAGGGATGGCGAGGCCGGTTCGCTTTTTGAGAGCGCGGCTGAAGATTGGCCGCGGAGCGGTCGGGATCTTCGGGGAGCAAGCAGAGCATGACGAACCTCCGTCGACGTTGGAGACGTCGACGCCGCTGTTGGCGCAGAGAAAGCCGTGATGCGTCTCGGTGATGAGCACGCCGTTCTTGCGGCGGATCACGGCGCGGCTCTCGCGCAGGGCTAGTTCGATCACGCGGGCATCAAGCGCGTATTGCTTCGCCCACACGATGGATTCGGCGGAAGGCTGGATTGTCGCAAGATCAACGATGCGGCCTTCGGATTTGGAAACGATTTTGTGTTTCACGACGAGAATGTCGCCGGATTGGAAGCCGGCGCGGCGTTGACGGAGAGCGTCGAGCAGTTTGTCGGCGATTGAGTCGCCCGGTTGGATTTCGTCCGCGAGCGGGATGGGGATCAGGTGAAGGCCCGCGGGTGGAACTGCCTTCGGTTTCTTTCGCCCCTTTGGGGCTGACGACTTCTCGGCCGCTACCCCACGGCTTGCTCCGTGGGCTGCATTCTTGCGCCGCTTCGCGGCTGATTCCTTCTTGGCCTGACGCGACCTCGTCATGCAACGATATTACGCGACCTGAACGGTCTCGCTCATATTCGTCTGGACCCTTCGACTTCGCTCAGGGCAGGCTAGTAGGACTGCCCGTCCCGGCACGAGCAAACTCGCGCGCCAGAATCTGGGCGCGGGTTTCGCCGGGGAGCGAAATCAACTTTTGCAGGTCTTCGGGATTGTCCACGTCCACCCCGATTCCGGCAAAGTTCAGCACGACGCAGGGCTTGCCGCTTGCTTGCGCCGCAGCATGATGCGGTTTGAAGCTGTCGTTGCCGAAGCGCAGCGGAAACAGATCGGCCGGACGGCGGAAGATGGCGTTGGTGCCGCGTCCATCCCCGGCAGGGACGAGCACGCTGCCCTCGGCGGGCGCATGCTTCAGAATCTCCTCAAGCTCCCACGCCTCAAGCAGAGGAATATCTGCCGGAATCACCAGCGTACTGTCGACGCCGCGCTCGACGCAGACGCGAGTGGCCATCTCGATCGCGCCCGTCTCCCCAGGATTCTCCGGATCGGGAATGACTTCAAATTCATATTCCGCAGCCACTTTCACCGCATAGGGATCGCTGCTGACAATCGCAACCGGTGGTCGGTTTTTCCAGCCGTGCAATGCGTCGAGCACGTCATGCAGCATGGCCTGCGCCAAGGCCGTGCGCGATGGTTGTTCGAGAACCTCTGCCAGCCGCTGCTTTGCCGAAGAAGTGTTCTTGATGGGAACGAGGATCACGGCTGGCGGTCCAGTCGTCGAAACCCGGCGCCGTGGTGCTGCGGCTCGCGGCTGGTACGCGGTCCCGTGACATGGGAGAGAGCTTCGCGGGCTAGAGCTGCCTTGTCCTCGGCGCTGCGCATAATGGTTTGAGTACACTGCACGCGCAGGCCGTTGGTGCGGAGCGCCTCGGCGGCGCGAGCGTCCCGCGTGTCACAGATCAGCACGTCGAGAAAATCTTCGTACGCCTGCGCGACTCCTGCGATCGAGCAAGGCAATCCCTGCGCGGCCATGAGAATTCCGGCGGGGCCTGCGACCGGCGCATTGCCGACGATGGGACTGATGGCGGCGACTTTTCCGTGCGCGCGCTGCAGAGCTTCCCGAATGCCCGGCACGGCCAGAATCGGCCCAATGCTCGTGATGGGATTGCTGGGAGCGATCAGAACGGCATCGGCGGAGACGATGGCGTCGATGACTCCAGGTGCGGGCTCGGCGTCGGAGGCTCCGGCAAAGCGCACCGAGTTCACCGGGTCCTGATACCAGCGCTGCACGAAATATTCTTCGAAGCTCAGTTCGCCCGCGGGCGTATCGACGCGAGTCTCGACTCGCGAGTCGCTCATGGGCAGAACGCGCGCCTTAACGCCAAGTTTTTCCGAGATGACCGCCGTAGCCTCCGACAGAGTCTTGCCTTCGGCCAGCAGGCGTGAACGCAGCAGGTGCATCGCAAGGTCGCGGTCGCCAGTGTGGAACCATGTCGGTTCGCCCAGTTGTCCCATGGCCTGCAGGCAGAGGAAGGTGTCGCCCTTCACGCCCCATCCGCGCTCGCGGCTGAGCATTCCGGAGAGCACGTAGGTGATCGAATCGATGTCGGGCGAAACGTAAAGGCCCCACCAGAGCAGATCATCGCCGGTGTTCACGACCAGCGTGATGTCTTCCGCGGGCATGACCAGCCGAAGGCCGTCGACGAACTTGGCGCCGCCGGTGCCGCCGCTGAGCACGCAGATCATCGTTTCCGCTCCATCATCTCTTCGACCTCATCATCGCTGTGACCTCATTCACGCGGCCCTCGCGATGCGTGCCAGGCCGTGATCGTCGGCAGCGTCGCGCAGTCTGTCGGACAAGAGCCCGGGACGAGACGCTACGGCGGGCAGAAATTCCGGATACACCGGCAGACGCTGGCGCAGCGCGAATCCTTTGGCTTCTGTGCGCAGGCGCAACTGTTCCAGATGCGGCCACGGCTTTTCCGGATTGATGAAGTCAGGGGTCAGCGGCGAAATTCCTCCCCAATCGTTGATGCCGGCGTCCACCAAATCATCATAGTAAGGTGCCGACAGGTTGGGCGGAGCCTGAATGTTGACGTTCGGGAGTAACAAGCGAGCTACTGCCACGGCGCGCAGCATCTCGCCACGCGTGGGCTCGGGCCAGTTCGCCATGGGGATCGCGGGCTTCACGCGGAAATTCTGCACGATGACTTCCTGGATGTGCCCATACCGTTCATGCAGATCGCGGATTGCCAGCAGTGTGTCGACGCGATCTTCCAGCGATTCGCCGATCCCGATAAGCAGGCCCGTGGTGAACGGCACTCTTTGCTTGCCCGCATCTTCGATCGTACGCAGGCGCCGGGCCGGGAGCTTGTCGGGAGCGTTGTCATGTGCCGCGCCGGGAGCGAGCAGCGCCGCGTTCGTGGTTTCGAGCATCAGCCCCATGCTAGGAGAGACTTTGGCGAGCCGGGCGATCCATTCTGCGCTGAGCAGTCCGGGATTCGGGTGCGGCAGCAGACTGGTCTCGCGCAGCACCAGTTCGCACATGGCTTCCAGATAATGCAGCGTCGATTTGTAACCGAGGTGGCGCAGCGTTTCACGCATCTCGGGGAACAGCAGTTCGGGCTTGTCGCCGAGGCTGAAGAGAGCTTCGGTGCATCCGAGCTTTTCGCCGGCGCGAGCGACGGAGAGAACCTCTTCAGGCGACATCGTATGCGCGCCCGGTTCGCCGGGATCGCGGCGGAAGGTGCAGTATCCGCAATAGTCGCGGCAGAGGTTGGTCAGCGGCAGGAAAACCTTGCGCGAGTAGGTGATGACGCCGGGCTTGAACCGCTCTTTGGCGGCGCGGGCCGCGGCGAGCAATTCCGGAAGATCGTCGTCCGAGCAGCCGATCAGATGCAGAGCATCCCCACGGGAAATGGGTGCAGCGGGCGCGATGGAGGTGACGCTCACGTGAATCGAATGATACAACGGCAGGGCCGTGGTAATGTAGGCGGTTAAGCGGCGTGGCGGGGAACTGCCGACTACAGCGACGCAAAAAGCGTAGCGCCGGCATCTTGCCGGCTGTCGCGAGGGCGTCTCGCCCTCGCTGTGGCTGGCGAGAGCGCGTTGTAGCTGATCCAGGGTATCTCGCTGTCGGCGCAGCGGGCGTCTCGCCCGCCGGACAGCCGCCGGGACGGCGGCGCTACTCTAAATCTTCACTATGACCTTGAATTCTTCCGAGTTCCGCCAAGCGATGGGCTGCTTCGCGACCGGGGTGACCATCATCACGGTCGATCTGGAGGGCGAGGGGCACGGTGGCGTTCATGGCATGACCGCCAATGCCTTCGCCTCGGTGTCGCTCGATCCCATGCTGGTGCTGGTTTGCGTCGACCACAGCACCCGCACCCACGCCCATCTGCAGGCGAAGAAGCGCTTTGGCATCAATGTTCTCTGCGAGAATCAGCGGGCCATTTCGGAGTACTACGCGCGCGCCGAGCGCACGCACGAAAACGCCGAGGCCGAGGCCGGAGCGCGCTTTGACCGGACGCAGCACGGAACTCCGGTGCTGCACGGGGCGCTGGCGTACCTCGAGTGCAAGCTCCGCTCGGCAGAAGTGGCCGGGGACCACACCATCTTTATTGCGGAAGTCGAGGACGTGGTCGTCCGGGACGGCGAGCCGCTGCTGTTCTTTCGAGGCAAGTATCGAAAGGTGGGGGACGAAGTCGAGAAGTAGAGCTTAAGTTGCTGGTTCGGGTGCGAGTTGAGGGCTCGGGAGGGTGCGCACCGGAGCGCGGCGCTTTTTTTCCTGGGCCATTTGAGCACGAATCTGGTCCATGGTCTTCCAATAGTCGGCGATCTCAGAAATGCCACGTTTCGAAAGACTGACGGTCGTGCGCATCTTCTTATCAATGATCTCCTTGTGAATGACGACTAGCCCGGCTTGTTCCAGATTGGTGAGCTGGACGGACAGATTGCCTTTGCTCAGCCGCGTTATCTTCTGCAGAAATACAAAGTCCGCAGATGCACAGGAAGAGAGAACGGTGAGGATCGCGAGCCGAGCGGGTTCGTGAATCAGCCGATTCGGCGAAGGGAGTACGCTGGCTTCGTTACTCATCCTCGCCCTCCGCAACCCTCTTCGGCAGGAGCACAACAAGGCTGATGTAATCATACAAACCCAGTGCTATGAAGGTGAGACCAAGCCCGCCAGCGTTCAGTATCTTCCAGAATACGAGTTGCTTTGCATCCGGATACCACACGGCGTATGAGACGAAGGAGGCAAACCCGATCATTCCTACGAACACGAAGTACAATCTTTGGCGCATTCGAAATCGCAAGCTGCCACAGAAAGCCGCGATCCACAAAAGTGAAGGCGACAGATCGATCTGGCCGGCAGGATCAGAGATCATCGTATGTAGGCTACCCAGCAGCCTTGAAGCGATAGGGAGGTAATGCGCGATGGGCCAACCGATGACGAGCAGTACAAGAAAAGCTAAGAAGAGCAGGGCATCCCACTTGGACCACGGCTCTCGTGCTGCATGAACAGAGCCGAATCGTCGCTTATAGTACTCGGGGATCCAGTCGGCTAGGTAGATTCTCCAACCCCCCACTAGCAATGCCAGCCATGCCAGCACTGCCAAGAGCCTCCACCATCCGTTCAGCCAGTGCAAGCTTTCCTCAGCATTCACGAGGAAAAGGAGCGCTCCAAGGAGCGCCGAGTTAAGCCCTGGCGGAGATCCCAGAAGCCTCGTTGCATACCTGAGCCGCTCGTGGTCAACTTGTACTTCGCAATTGACCGAGCTGTCGGTTTGTGGGTCTAAGAGCCCCTGTGAAGGCAAGTTGGTGTCCCTTGTGAACTGGTTTATACCATGAACCTCAGCGAAAAGCTAGCCTTCTTGCGAGGCGTGAGTGCGCGTCACTTTTTGGAGGCTCGAGCATCCAATCTGTGACGCGGACAAATCATTCGAATGGAGTTGGATTATGGCCGAAAAGACGGCAGAGAAAGTTACGAAGACCGAAGCAGAGTGGAAGAAACAGCTGAGCGATGAGCAGTATCACGTGACGCGCGAGGCTGGGACCGAGTGCGCATTCACCGGCAAGTACTGGGACACGAAAGAGCCGGGGATGTATCACTGCGTGTGCTGCGGGTCGCCGCTGTTTGATTCTCAGACGAAATTCAATTCCGGTACGGGCTGGCCGAGTTTCACCAAGCCGGCCGAGGGCGGCGGAGTGGTGGAGCATCGCGATACGCAATACGGGATGGTGCGGACTGAAGTGCGCTGCGCCAAGTGCGACGCGCACCTGGGGCATGTGTTCGAGGACGGTCCGGCGCCGACCGGGCTGCGCTATTGCATGAATTCGGCGGCGCTGGATTTGCGGAAGGTAGAGAAGAAGTAAAAGTTTCTTCCGGCCTCGCAGATTTTCGCCGCAGATCTCCGTAAGTCGTTGAGTCTTCGTGTAAGTGATTGAAAAGTCGTAGAACGGCCCTGGCAAGCTCCAGGGCCTTTCTTTTTTTTGCGGATGAAGCATTCCTCGTCCGCGGTGTCGATCGTCGCTCTAAGGGCCGTTTCCGGCCCCGCAAAGGGCATTCTGCGAGCGGAGCTGAGCGATCTTTTCGGGGCTGCGAAAAACGTGTCAGAATCCAAGAATAATACGGTCATACGTACAAATGTGTACGTACAACTGAGATAAGTCCAGTATCGAGAAAGGGTTAGGGGGCTCTGATTGCGTTTCGTAAAGAAAACGCAAGGTCCCTGGACTGCGCAGAATTGCCCAAAATGGCAATTCTGCTCCGCTCGGGATGACAAATCGGGCCTGGTCAGAGATTCTTGGCCGGAAAATAGCAAGGGCACGCTCGCGCGTGCCCCTTTTCTTGCTCCAGGCGTCTGTCTTACCGGAACCTACGCGTTGGCTGTGGCGGCCATGGCCTTGGGAGCCTCGGCTGCTTTTGGCTGCGCGTTCTGTTTGCCTTCGTTGCGGACCTGAATTCCGCCCTTGAGCGAAGCGCCGTCTTCGACGCTGATGCGCACGGTGGCGATGTCGCCGGCGACCGAACCTTCGGCGCGGATGTCGACGCGATCGCTGCAGTCGATGTTGCCATTCACCTTGCCCATGACTACAACTTCGCGGGCCTGGATGCTGGCGTCGACTTTGCCGTTGCGGCCGATGGTGACTCGGCTCTCGGGCATGTTGATTTTGCCTTCAATGCGGCCATCGATGTAAAGAGCTTCGGAGCCGCTGATTTCGCCCTTGATGACCAAAGTGCGGCCGATGGTGGCCTGATCCACGGGAGCGGTGACGGTTTTGACCGGGTTGTTCGGGTTGACGTTGGGAGCCGGCGAGCCGGCCTTAGGGTTAAACGAGTAGTCCGACGACTGAAGCATGCGACCTTCCTTGGTCCCGCGCGGCTTGCCCTTGGGCACCCGCTCCATGCGGTTGGTCTTGAATTTTGTGGCCCGCGGCAGTTGCTGGCCACTTGGCCAACCTGAATATCGCACAGGCGTAAGCGGGGGCGAGAGATTACGGAAGGTGGTGTCCGGGTGCGGAGGACAGGTGAAAGGGGCGAGCAGGTCTCCGCGCGGTAAGCCGTTCTCTGCGATCTCTGCGGAATCTTCGTGTCCTCTGCGTTGAAAAGCTTTAACCGCAGAGACCGCCGAGGTGCTGAGATCGCAAAGACAAAAACAATTTGATCTAGCCGGAAGTCGACAACTCCTGGGAGCATTCTTCCCACTCTTTCATCAGGGCGGCATGGCTGGCCTTGAGTTGCTCCAGTTCCTGCGACTGGCGCTGGCTTTCTTCGGCGCTGACGAAGTTCTGCAGCGCCGTTTCCAGGCGTGCGATCTCGTCTTCGGTCCGGCTGATTTGTGCTTCCAGTTCGTGGACGCGGTCTTCCATCTGCTTGCGCTTGATGGGGTTCAGGCGCTTCTTTTGCTCGTTGCCTGCACCGTTGCCGTTGGCGGGCGTGCCTGAAGCATCGGCGGGAAAATCCCCACTTCTCCCAACTGCTGGGAGAAATGGTGCACCCTGGTTTTTCTTAGTATCGGCTTTTACTCCCGGAACATCATCCAGCGTAGGCGCGACATGCTGTCCACCCTGTTTGCGCCAGAGATAGTCTTCGTAGTTGCCGGGGAAGACTTCGACTTTGCCGCCGCCGACCTCGAAGACGCGAGTAGCCAGCTTGTCGATGAAGTAGCGGTCGTGCGAGACGAAGACGACAGTGCCGGTATATTTCACGAGCGCTTCGAGCAGGACGTCTTTGGCGCGCAGGTCGAGGTGGTTGGTCGGCTCGTCGAGCAGCAGGAAGTTGGCGGGATGCAGCAGCAGACGAAGCAGGGCATAGCGTCCACGCTCGCCGCCGGAGAGCACGCCGATCTTCTTGAAGACGTCTTCGTCGGAGAACAGGAAACATCCGAGCAGGCTGCGCCGTTCGGTCTCGCCGGAACCGGGAGAGGCGTCGCCGAGGTCGTCGAGGATGCGGGCGTCGGGATCGAGTTCCTTGTACTGGTCCTGTGCGAAATAGTCGGCTTCCACGTTGTGGCCGAGGCGGTATTCGCCTTGCGTGACCTTTTCGGTTCCGGCGAGCAGCTTGATAAGAGTCGATTTGCCCGCGCCGTTCACGCCGACTAAAGCGATGCGGTCTCCGCGCTCGATCATGAAATCGACGTTGCGGAAGACTTCCTTGTCGGCGCCGCCGGTCTTTCCTTGATCAACCCGGCCGGGATAACTCTTCGCTACGCCTTCGAACTCGGCGACGATGCGGCCGCTGGGCTTGGGCTGCGGAAACGAGAAGTGGATGGTCTTCTCTTCCGGCGGAATTTCGATGCGTTCGATCTTTTCCAGTTCCTTGATGCGGCTCTGCACCTGCTTGGCCTTCGTGGCCTGGTAGCGGAAGCGATTGATGAAAACTTCGAGTTGCTCGATGCGGTCGCGCTGGTTCTTGTAGGCGGCGGTCAGTTGCTCGTTGCGCTGTGTTTTCTGCGCGAGAAACTTGTCGTAGTTGCCGGTATAGAACCAGAAGCGCTTGTTCCAGATTTCCGCGATCTTGTTGACCGTGACGTCGAGGAAGTAGCGGTCGTGCGAGATCAGAACGAACGAGTGCGGATAATTCTGGAGATATTCTTCCAGCCAGTTGCGGGCCTCGAGGTCGAGATGGTTCGTCGGTTCGTCGAGCAGAAGGAGGTTGGGTTGTTGTAATAAAAGCTTGGCGAGGGCGAGGCGCATCTGCCATCCACCGGAGAATTCGTCGGTGAGGCGCGGCCAGTCTTCTTTGGTGAATCCGAGGCCCATGAGGACTCGCCCGACTTCGGACTCGATCGAATAGCCGTCGCGGGTGCGGAACTCGTGCTCCACGCGGTGGTAGCGGTCGGCGACGGCGGAATATTCCGGGCTGGTGTGGTCGAGTTCGGCCATGCTCTGCGTGAGCGATTCCAGTTCGGTTTCCATCGCGCGCAGATCGTCGAAGACCGACATGCACTCGGCAAAAACGCTGCAGCCGGAGAGTGTGAGGCCGTCTTGCGGAAGATATCCGGCGGAGGTGCCTTTGGCGACCACGAGGCTGCCGTAGTCGAACGTGTCCATGCCCGCGAGGACCTTCATCAGCGTGGACTTGCCGGTGCCGTTGCCACCGACCAGGCCGATGCGGTCGTGGTTCGTGATGAGCCAGTCCGCGTTTTCGAAGAGCAGTTTGTGGCCGAAACGTTTTCCGGCGCCGGAAAGCTGAATCATATTTCGTTCAAAATCGTCGCTGGAGTTATCGTCTCATAAATTCGAAGTAGCCATCGAGGTAGCGTGTCATCTTGAATGGCGGCGACGCCGGCGTGAGGGACCTTACGGATTGCTGGGACGTTCGGCGCGGTGACGGGAAAAACCTTGCTGCTGGCTGTGTGGTGGTCTTGTCGGCTTCCGTGGTGGCTTCTGCGGTCGTGGGGTCCCTCGGAGAGCTATCGCTCTCCTCAGGATGACATTAGGAGGAGAAGAACCGGCTGCTACGGCCAGACTACATTTGCGATGGGATCTTTTGCGGCGGGGCGGGCGTGGCGGGCGTTGGGATACGATCCCCAGAGTTCGTGGTGGAACTGGATACGCTCGAGGGCGCGGTCGATCACGGCTTCGAGTTCGTGAAGATATTTCACTTCGCGGCCCTTGGCGAGGCGGCGCTTGGCTTCTTCCGGACTGAACCACGTGGGGCGGCGATTGTCTTCGTCAGGCTTGCGCATCTGGTGGATTTCCATCAGGAAGGCTTTGACCACGAATTCCTGCACGCCGCCGGGCTGCCAGAACACGCCCTTAGAATGAATGTAGAGGTGGAAGTGACGCGGCTCGATGGTGCCGAGAGCGCCGGCTTCTTCCGCGGCTTCGCGCTCGGCAGCCTGACTATGCGAAAGGCGAGCTTCGGTCGATCCCTTGGGAAACGTCCACTTATTGCCGCCGTTGGTATTAACCAGAAGGAACTCAATGGCCGTGCCGCGTCTGCGGTAACAGATGGCGGCCACCTGCAGCGGCAAGGACTTCGCGACGCGGGCTGAACCCATGAGACCCTCCTGAGTACAGGCTATCTGCAAGATATTTCACCAGTGTTAAAGTGCAACAAAAATTGTGCACCCAAGAGGGTTACGAAAGGGTTACATACCCATTTCGGGATTTTACGCCTCTCCGCCGATTTGTCATGCCGAGCGCACTCTTGCGTGAAGGATATATGCGACCTGCTGCCTACGCCTCGCTGCAAGCAAGTTGTACAGGTCTTTCGCTTCGCTCAAGATGACAAGCCACTTTAGGGATGCCCCAATTTACGAGACCTACAGCCCTCGGCCATATACCGAGATTGCGCCGCCCGTAGTATCTTTTCCGCCATCTCCGACAAGCCACACGATGAGGCTGGCGACCGAGGCTGGTTGCACCCACTGCGAAACGTCAGCGCCAGCCATGGCTTTACGGTTGGCGGGAGTATCCATAGTGCCGGGTAAGATGACATTCGCGGTGATGCCGGCGTCTTTATTCTCGATGGCGACCGTGCGAATCAGCGACACCAGCGCAGCCTTGGACGCGCTGTATGCACCGACTGTAGCGCCGGGAGCTTCAGCGGCGCGGCTGCCGATGGCAATGATGCGTCCGCTGCCCGCCTTGCGCATGTGCGGAATGACCGCGCGCAAGATGTGGAACGCGCTGTTGAGGTTCATGTCGAGCATGCGCTGGAACGTGGCGTCATCGGTGTCAGCGACCGTCTGGCCTCCGGCAAAGCCGCCGACCAAGTGGGCCAGCACGTGGATCTTTCCGAAGTGGGCGATGACCGTGGCGGTCGCCTTTTGCGCTTCGTCCAGACTGTCGAGGGTGGCGGGCAGGGCGGTGAAGTGCGGGTGGTCGAAATCGGAAGCCTGGATTCTGGGCGCGAGTCCGATGACGGCGAAACCCGCGTCCAGCAGGGCTTGCGTGACGAATGTTCCGAGGCCGCCATTGGCGCCGGTAACGAGGGCAATTTTTTGCGTCATAAGATTCTCCGCTGCTACGGTTTTACACCCGCTTTGATCAGAGCGTCAGCCCAGAACTGATAACCGGCATCGCTGGGATGAGTGCCATCCGGCATCAGTGCCTGAGGCAGCGAACCATCCGGCGACAAGAATGACGCACCGATGTCGAGATACATGACGCCGGGTGCTTCGGCAAAGCGCTGTGCCAGCAGGCGGTTCGTCGCCTGAATGGGTTCGCGTAGCGGATCGGTGGGCTGAGGACCGCGCGGCAGAATCGCCATTAGAATGATCCGGCTCTCCGGCGAGCGATGGCGAATCTCGTCGCAGATGGCCGCGATACCATCGGCGATTTCTTCCGGCGTACTGGCGCGTGCCTGAGGCGTGCCCGTGAGGTTATTGGTGCCAATCATCAGGACCACCCACTCCGGGTGGAGACCCTCGAATTCACCCTGGCGAAGGCGCCAGAGAACATTCTGTATGCGGTCCCAACCAAAGCCCATGTTGAGGACGGACATATTTTCGAATACACGCCGCCATGCGGTGGGCCCGTTGACTTCGCTCGTGATCGGCGGGCCGTCCCAGAAGTGCGTGATGGAGTCGCCGATCAGGACGACCCGGGGCTTGAGCTTCTTCTGCAGATCCAGTTCGGCGTGGTGCCTGGCATACCAGTCATACATATCCTGTTCCAGGCGGGGCTGGGGAATGACTGCGGTGTTGATGTCGGCCATCGACGTCACAGGGCACTCGGGGCGTGTCGCCCATGATCTTCGCAAGCGTGGGCTCGATGGCCTCGGCCATCCTGCGCTGGCCGTTGGTGTCGGGATGCAGCGGCTTGCCGTGCTGCGGCAGGCGCGGATCGTAGAACAGAGCCGCGTTCAACGCGCCGGTCTTATCGTGGTCGCGGTCGCGGTTACTGTAAAAGATTGCGCTGATGTCGAGATACGTGACGCGCGGATTTTCGCCATAACAAGTCGCCAGATACTGGTTGATGGACCGGTCCCGATCTGTCTTGGCGTCGGAAAGGTCACTGGGCAGGATTCCGAGAAGAAGAATGTTCGTGTCCGGCAATCGTTCCTCGAGGTCAGCGACGACTGCATCGATGCCGCTCTCGGTTTGCTCCGCCGTCTGGTTCAAGTGCGGCGAGGTGTTGTTGGTTCCGATGAGTAGCACAGCGGCTTTCGGATGCAAGCCGTCGACTTCGCCGTGATCGAGCCGCCAAAGTACGTTTGCGGTCGTGTCGCCGCTGAAGCCAAGATTCAGCGCCTTGCGCGGTTCGTAAAACTGCTTCCAGGTTGGCTGGAAGTTTTCGTCGGGCGGGTTCGCCTTGTCGTAATTATTGGTGATGGAATCGCCGATCAGCAGAAGCTGCGTATCGGGACGGCTCTTCACTGCCTCAAGTACGGCCTTGTGCCGGTCGGCCCACCAGGATTCATGCAATCGGTCCGCGGGAACGACCGCAGGATTGGCGGCGGGAGCGGCAGTATCCCGGGCGGTGGTGTAGAGGGCAGTTGTTAGCGCGAACGCGCAGAGGAAGGTGGTACCAAGCAGTCGTCTACCAAACGAGGAAAGCCGGGGCGAGAAATTCATGCCGCCATTCTATGCGACGCCAAGTCGCCAGTCCCAAGGGACGTTGCGCGTCATGAATCCAGGCAAGACGGGTCTCGTCGGGACAAGGCTGCATACCGGAGTCAGGCCAGATGCTTTGCAGAGCCTTGCTTCTTCGCGGGGCACTCGGCTTTGCCTTCGTGGGACGGCCGGCCCGGTCGTCGCCACATGATTCTCCCTTTGAACTACTGGTCCGACAGCCATGCCACCACTGGAGAAACCGTGTCTTCAAGCCAAATTGAAAACTCGAGAGGTAGCAAGCGAAGCACACGTCAAACCGAAGGAAACTCGGAGAATCCGGCAAATGATCATCCCACCACCAAATTCCATGCGCTCCTTGAACAAGCGGGCAAGCACCTCTTTGGATATGCGGTATAGTAGCCGGACCATAGCCAGCGTTCCCGTTGGCGAGGCGTCACCACATGCGGGGGGCAGGGCGGTGTACAAGCTAGTTCGAACGTCACGTCTCTACGAGCAAATCGTTCAGCAGATCGAAGAATCCATTGTCAAAGGCGATCTGAAGGCCGGGGACCAGCTCCCCGCGGAACGCGAGTTGGCGCAGCGTTTCGGGGTGAGCCGCACGGCGGTGCGCGAAGCAGTGAAAGCTTTACGGGAGAAGGGCCTGGTCGAGGCGTACTCCGGACGAGGCACTTTCATCACCGATGGCACGAAGCAGGCCGTGCGACAGTCGCTCGACTTAATGGTGAAGATCGGCCAACCGGAAGGTTCCACGCATCTGGCGGAAGTGCGGGCGATTCTCGAACCGGAGATTGCTGCGCTTGCGGCCGTACGGATCCAGGAGCCGGAGCTGGTCACGATGCGAGAGGCTGTCGCCGCGATGGATCGCGCCGGGCAGGACCCCGAAACCTATATCGAGGCCGATCTCGATTTTCATCTGGCGCTGGCGGAAGGCGCGGCCAATCCTCTGATCTTTTCCCTGCTCGATTCCATCGTGGGGCTTCTGCGCGAGCAGCGCCTGCGCATTTTTCGAGTTCCCGGCGGACCCGAGCGCGGTCAGATCCACCACAAGAGGATTCTCGACGCAGTCGAGAAGCACGATGCCGAGAAGGCGCGCCAGGCGATGCGCGCGCACCTCACGAAAGTGAAGGAAGACAGCCAGGCACCGGCTGCGAAGCGCTCCGGTCCGCAATAAAGAAATCGCACAGAGAGCCCTGGAGGCAGTTGCAGATGGCGAAGGTTGGTTTTATCGGGTTGGGCGTAATGGGCAGCCAGATGGTGAACCGGCTGCTGAGCAAAGGCCACACCGTGACCGGTTACAACCGGACGCGGACGAAGGCGCAGTGGCTGGTGGAGAAAGGAATGCAATGGGCGGATTCGCCCCGCGCCGTGGCCGCCGGATCTGACTTCATTTTCGCGATGGTCACCAACTCCGCCGCAATCCAGGCGATCAGCGAAGGTCCGCACGGATTGCTGGCGGGCCTGAGTGCCGGCAAGATTTTCATCGACATGAGCACGGTGAGTCCCGCCGTGAGCCGGGCGCTGGCTGCAAAAGTGCGCGCGACCGGTGCCGACATGGTCGACTCGCCCGTATCGGGCAGCGTGATCACGCTGACCGAAGGAAAGTTGTCAGTGATGGTGGGCGGACGAAAAGAGACCTTCGACAAAATTAAGCCGCTGTTGCTCGACCTCGGTCCGAAGGTCAGCCATGTGGGCGACAACGGCTTGGCTTTGTCGATGAAGATCGCCATCAATTTGAGCCTTGCGGTGCAGATGCTGGCATTTTCCGAAGGAGTATTGCTGGCGGAGAAGAGCGGCATTGCCCGCGAAGTTGCTGTCGATGTGCTCGTCAACAGTGCCGTGGCTTCTCCCATGATCAAGTACCGCGGGCCATTCGTTCTGCAACAGCCGGAAGAGGCCTGGTTCGACGTAAACATGATGCAGAAAGATATGGTGCTGGCGATGGAGCTGGGGCGGCAACTCGACGTGCCGCTGCCAACCACCGCAGTCAGCAACGAATTTCTGACCGCGGCGCGCGGCATGGGCTGGACGAAATACGATTTCGCCTGCATGTTCGACGTGCTCGCCGCCATGTCGGGTGTGACGACGCCAGTGACTGCAGGAGGTCCAAAGAAGTGACCACAGCGACCTCCAAGCCGGAAGCAGGACGTGAGGGAGTCACGGAAGATAAGTGGCTGCGCGCTGGTGAGCAAGGTTCTCTACGATCTGGGTTCGGAATATGTGGAAGCGGTGAAAGCGATTTCGGGCGAGCGCTGCAACCCGCATCCGCACGTGTTTTCGGATCGCGTGCTGCGGCCGGGCGATCCCGTGTACTACGACATTCTGCATTCCTACATGGGATACCGCACCTGCTACTACCGCTGTTTCACGATCGGCTACGCGTCGCACGCAGAGGCGCGTGCCGCATCATTTCTCGGTGACCTTGCAGAAGCAGTTCGCGAACCGGCGAAGCTCTTGGAGTAGCTAATCCATCGCCGGATGCCGCACCAACGTTTCCGCAGCGTTCGAAGCTTGATCTCCCGGTGCTCCCGCATTGCGCGCTCGAACTCTCCGGCGCAGAACTTTCAGAAACGTCTGCACGACGGGCGAGGGGTCACGTTCGCGATAGGCCGCCAATAGTTCGGTATGCGCGCGCACGCCCGTGAGACGGCGGAATACGACATCCTTGCGCTGCAGGTTGCCGATGCACTCGGGAACGATCGACAGGCCGATGCCGGCGGCGATCAGGCTCAACGTGGTCTGAATCTCGACCGTGCGCTGCACGACCATGGGACGAAACCCGGCTTTCTCGCAAAGGCCGATGACGTATTCGGTCCAGCTCGGACGAGGATGGTCCGGGTAGAGGACAAACGGTTCCTTGCTCAGCGCAGACAAGGGCACAGCCGGCAACTTCGCCAAGGGATGCGAACTTGGCAGAGCGACGCATAACGGTTCGCGCGCGATCGTACGAAAGACCAGTCCCTCAGTTTTAGCAGGAAGTCGAAGCAGCCCGATATCGATCCGCTTCTCGATGAGCGCTTCAAGCTGAGCGTGGACGGTCATTTCCGAAAGCGTGAGATCGACGTGTGGAGCGGCGTGCAGAAACTCGCGCAGCACTCCGGGCAGCACGTCATAGGTGGCCGAGCCCACGAATCCGAGATTGAGTGTGCCGCTGACTCCGCCGCCGGCACGCTGGGTCGCGAGGACGGCCTCGTCGGTTCGGGCCAGGATCTGACGCGCGCGTTCGAGAAAGACGTGTCCCGCGGGAGTGATCTGTACCCGGCGCCGGTTGCGGAGCAGCAGTTGCACCAGCAGATCTTTTTCCAAGGCCTGGATCTGGCGGCTGAGAGCAGGCTGAGCAATGCGCAGCCGTTGGGCGGCGTGTCCGAAGTGCAGTTCCTCCGCGACCGCGACAAAATAACGCAACTGGCGCAAATCCATTTCGCTATTCTAATGCCGAATCGGTATCACTGGCACCCTCCAATGTATTGGACGTATCAGCCAACTCACGGGCATAGTAAGAGCCTGTATTTTTTGTACGACTTCCAGAGAGCAACGGAATCTAAGGGCGCATAGCAGGCATCGTTCGAGGCCTGCCAACGGTTCCAGCCAGGTCCAACGGTCAGGTTATGTGGTTAGTGCGACTGGCGCTTCGGCGCCCCTATACCATTGCCGTCGCTTGCCTGCTGATCATGATCCTCGGCGTGCTGTCGCTGACGCGCATGACGGTGGACATCTTTCCGGTGATCGATATTCCGGTCGTGGCGGTGGTGTGGACCTATCCGGGGCTGTCGGCGCAAGACATGGAGCGCCGGGTGGTGCTCATCAGCGAGCGCGGTTATTCCACGACGGTCAATGGAATTTCGCGAATTGAGTCGCAGTCGATCCCGGGAATTGGACTGCTGCGCATTTACTTTCAGCCGGGGACTGAGATTGGCGCGGCCATCGCGCAGATTTCTTCGGTATCGAGCACGATTCTGCGCATCGCGCCGCCGGGGATCACTCCGCCGAGCGTCATCCAGTTCAATGCCACAAACGTCCCCGTTGCACAGCTGACTATTTCAAGCAAGACCCTTCCGGAGCAACAGCTGTACGACTACAGCTTGAATTTCATCCGCGTGCGGCTGTTCACGATTCCCGGGCTGTCCACGCCGGCACCGTTTGGCGGCAAAGAACGCCAGATCATCATCGACATCAATCCGCAGGCACTGGCGGCTAAAGGCTTGTCGGCGGGAGATGTTGTCAGCGCGCTGCAGACCTCAAACGTGATTCTGCCAGCGGGAGATGCCAGAATCGGCGGCACCGACTATAGCGTGCAGCTCAACAGCAGTCCCGACAATGTCTCACAGTTCAGCCGGATCCCGATCAAGGTCGTAGGTTCGGCAACCGTGTTGCTGGGAGACGTGGCAAAGGTCTCCGACAGCTATGCCGAGCAGCGCGGCATCGTGCACGTCAACGGCAAGCGCGCGACGTATCTCGCCATCCTGAAACATTCCGACGCGTCGACGCTGGCCGTGGTCGAGGCGACGCGCGACACTTTACCGATCATCAAGGCATCGGCTCCGCAGGGCATGGAACTGAAGATCGACTTCGATCAATCGGTCTTCGTGCGCGCGGCGATCATGGGAGTCGTGCGTGAGGCCGTGCTCTCTTCGATTCTGGTCTCGCTGATGATTCTTGCGTTTCTCGGAAGCTGGCGCAGTGTGATCGTGGTTTGCACTTCGATCCCACTGGCCATTTTTACCGCAATTATCGGCCTGAACCTGAGCGGCGACACCATCAACATCATGACGCTCGGCGGGTTGGCGCTCGCTATTGGCATGCTGGTCGACGATGCGACCGTCGAAATCGAGAACATCAATCGCAATTTCGATATGGGCAAGGCGATCACCGTCGCGATTCTGGACGGCGCCAGCCAGATCGCCGTCCCCGCAATCGTCGCTACACTCGCGATTTGCATTGTCTTCTTTCCGGTAGTGTTGCTCTCGGGCGCGGCGAAATATCTCTTCACGCCGATGGCGATGGCCGTGGTGCTGGCCATGCTGTCGTCCTATATTTTGTCGCGGACGCTCGTGCCAACGCTTTCGCGAATTCTCTTCGAAGGGCACCGCGAGGCGGATGAGGCCAAGGAGGAAAATCCCGGGCTCATCGGGCGCTTGAATCGGAAGCGCGAGCATGCATTCGAACGGCTGCGAAATGGCTACGGCAATGTCCTTGAGCTGGTGTTGCATCACCGGGTGTTCACGCTTTGCATGTTTGGATTGATGTTTGCCGTGACGGCGGTGCTGCCGTTCATCATCGGGACCGATTTCTTCCCCACGGTGGATGCGGGATTGATGAAGCTCCATGTCCGCGCGCCTGTGGGGACGCGCCTCGAAGACACCGAACAGTTGCTGATGCGGGTGGAAGGCAGAATCCGCGAAATCATTCCGCCGGACGAGATCGACACGATTAACGATATGGAAGGGCTGCCGACCTCATTCAATCTGGCCTTTGTGCCAACGGACAATGTCGGCGACATGGATGCGGAAGTTCTGATTGCCCTGAAGCCTCTGCATCATCCCACCGCAGGCTATATGGAGAAGATTCGCGAGCAACTGCCGCGCGAATTTCCGGGGTCGAGCTTTTATTTCCAGTCTGCCGATATTGTGAGCCAGGTACTTAATTTCGGCGTGCCTTCGCCGATCGACGTCCAGGTCGAAGGTCCGAACCTCGACCAGTCGTTTCAGATCGCGCGGCAACTGAAAGATGAGATCCGTACCGTGCCCGGCGCGGTCGACGTGCACGTCAAGCAGGCGATCCGCTATCCCGCGTTGCACGTCAATGTAGATCGTGAGAAAGCTGCGCAACTGGGGCTGTCGGAACAGAGTGTCGCGAACAGCATGCTGATATCGCTGTCGTCGAGCGCGTTGATTGCGCCGTCGTATTTCCTGAATCCGGCCAACAATGTCAATTACATCGTAGCGGTGCGCATTCCGCCTGAACATTTCGATTCCGTGCAGGCGCTGATGAATACTCCGCTGAGCCTGCCGGGGTCCGCGACTCCGCTGCAAGCTGCGGCCCAGCCGCAGACGCAGCCCGTGCCCCAGCCGCAGTATGAGACGCTGGCCAATGTTTCGCAGATCGTTCCGGACTCTGTGCCTGCCGAAGTCAATCACTACACGGTGCAGCGCGTCATCGATATCAACGCGAATCTCCAAGGCCGCGATCTGGGCTCGGTCGTGGCCGGCATTCAGAAAAAGATTGAGAGTCTGGGGAAGCTTCCGCTTGGCATGCGCATCAGCATCCACGGGCAGTACGAGGTCATGAACTCTTCGTTCCGCAGTCTGCTGATGGGATTGATTCTCGCCATCGTGCTGGTGTATCTGCTGATCGTGGTGTTGTTTCAATCGTGGATGGATCCTTTCATCATCATGATTGCGGTTCCGGGCGCGCTGGTGGGGATTCTCTGGATGCTCGCCATTACGGGCTCTACCATCAACGTCGAATCGCTGATGGGGTCGATCATGGCCGTGGGAATCGCGACTTCCAACTCGATCCTGCTGGTGAGCTACGCCAACGACGCGCGGGTGGAGCGCGGCATGTCACCCCTCGAAGCGGCGCTGGAGGCTGGAATGACGCGGCTGCGTCCGGTCTTGATGACGGCGCTCGCCATGATTATCGGAATGGTTCCCATGGCTCTCGCAATGGGCGAGGGTGGTGAGCAGAACGCCCCGCTGGGCCGAGCCGTGATTGGAGGACTGGTCGTGGCGACCGTGGTTACGCTTTTCGTGGTGCCGGTTGTCTATACACTGTTGCGAAAGGATTTTCCCACCCGGCACTTACTGGACGCGAAGTTCATTGCCGAGGCCCATGGCGAAGAGTTCAAAGCGGAGGGACACTGATGTCTGAATCGCAAGGCCGGCGCCGCGGCTCTGCCTGGCTGTATCTCGCCGGCATCCTGGCCGTTTTGGTGGCGGGCGTCATGGCCTTTCTGCTTTTTACCCGCCAGCGGAGCCATGTGGAGGCTGCGACCGAGCAATTGACGGTCGAAGGACAAAAGGGACCGTCGGTCGAAGTTGCCACCGCCCGGAAAGTCGCCGGTTCCAACACGGTTCGGCTGATCGGCGAGGTGCATGCCTTCCAATCGGCCATCTTGTACGCCAAAGTCAGCGGCTACATGCGCAGCATCAGCGTTGACAAGGGCGACTTGGTCCGCGCGAACCAGATCATTGCGGTCATTGAATCGCCGGAGACGGATAAGCAATATCAAGCCGCAGTCGCCGATGCCCATAATAAAGAGCTCATCGCGAACCGGGCGGCTACTCTCGTTAAGAAAGAAATGATCTCGCAGCAAGATGCGGATCAGGCCGCGGCCGATGCAGCGGTCTCCAAGGCGAACCTCGAGCAGATCGGCACCTTGAAGGCCTATGAGGAATTGCGGGCTCCGTTTAACGGGACGGTGACGGCGCGGTATTCGGATCCCGGCGCCCTTATCCAGAGCGCAGCGGCATCGCAAACCAGCGCGCTGCCGTTAGTTGAGATCTCGGAGATTTCGCGCCTCCGTATTTACGTCTACGTGGATCAGGCACATGCTTCCCTGGTCCGCATCGGCGACAGCGTCACAATCTCGGATCAGGCGAATCCGAGTTTGAAGGTAGAGGCGCGCGTTACCCGGACCAGCGGAGCGATCGATCCGAAGACGCGCACGCTGCTGGTGGAAATTGACGTGGATAACCCGCACAACCGTATCCTCGCCGGCAGCTTTGTGCAGGTTGAATTGAAGGTGCAGACACCGCGCTATGTGGAGGTTCCGTCGGACGCGCTCATTATTCGCGGGACGCAGACGTTCGTCGCGGTGGTTACGTCCGACAACACCGTCAAGTTCACGCAGGTTGCGGTTGCCGAGCAAACCGGAGAAACCGCGCGCCTGTTCAGCGGGTTGGACGAAGGCGAACGCGTCGCCCGCAGCATTGGAGAACGGGTTCCCGAAGGCGGCAGGGTGCAGCCAGTCGTGAAGCCCGGCAGCTAACACATTCTGGCGCTCAGACATTCTAGGCATCGATCGCATGGGACAAACGAAACATACTCGTTGGGCGGGAATTGCCGCGCTAACTGCGGCGGCTCTGTTCTTTGCTATCCCGGCAGAGACGCAAGACAAGCCCCTGTCACTTGCCGACTGCTATCGCCTCGCCGAACAGAACCAACCCGATCTCGCCACGGCACAAGCGGAAGTGCACGTCGCCGAGGCGCATCTTAAGGAGCGGCGATCTCCGTACTATCCGCACCTGAGCTTCGGCGCGAGCCACAACCAGCAGACGTATAACTACGCGCCTACGACGGGAACTTCTCCCAACGTAGCCTCGGCCCTGTTCAACGGCGAGCACTGGTCGAACTCTCCTTATTACTTCGCGGGATTGAACTTCAACCAGACAATCTATGACTTCGGCCTGACCCGCGGATCGGTCGAGCGCGGGAAAGCGGAACTGGCCCAGGCGCAGGAGAATCGCGACCGCGTCCGCCAGCAGACGCTGCTCAACGTGCGCAACGGGTATTTCAGCGTGCTGGCCGCGCAACAATTGGTTCAAGTGCGCCAGACAGCGGTTCACGATCAGAGTAAGCACCTCGATCAAATCGAAGCATTCTTCCAAGTGGGGCGATCGCCTAAGATCGACGTGACCCGCCAGGAAGTGCAGCTGGCCAATTCCCAACTTGATCTGGTGCAGGCACAGTCAGACCTGACGGTGGCCCAGGCGGCTCTAGCGACGGCCATGGGCTTGCCCGTCAAGAGCACATTTACTTTGGTCGATGTATTGAATGCGGCGGTCGCGCTTAACGCTGTGGATGGATATCTGATGGATGCACGGACGTTGCGTCCTGACCTGCGCGCGCTGCGGGAAGCTGTTAAGGCGGCCGAAGGCGACATCGTGTCTGCGCGCTCGAACTTCAAGCCGCGCCTGAATTTCTCCAGCTTCGCCGACCTTCAGAATCTGAAGTTTCCCCTGATCTGGAACGTGGGCTTCGGCGAGAGCCTGATACAACCCCTGCTCTCTGGAGGTTACAACCGCGCCTTTCTTAACGAGACCCAGCAGGCCAAGAGCGCGGCTGAGTCGGGATTGCAATCCGCCACGCTGCAGGTCGATCGCGAGGTTTACACCGACTATGCGAATACGACCGTAGCTGAAAAGCAGATCGATCTTGCCACGAAGGCGGATCAGGAAGCGAAGGAGAATCTTGCCTTTGCCGAAGGCCGCTACTCGGCCGGAGTAGGAAACATTATTGAATTGACGGATGCGGAATTGTTGGCCGCTACGGCGGGCGCCCAGGTCGTGACCGCGCGATACAGTTATCAACTCGCCTACGGCCAGTTGGAAGTCGCCGCCGGAAAAGATCCGAGCGATTAATCCCTTCTGTTTATCGGACGGTTTCGACGAAACCGGAATACTCGTGATCGCTCCACCAGATGGCCGGTTCGTCGGGGGATGCTTTTTTCTGGAACCGGAATCCCAGGCGCTGCAACTCTTGAAGAATGGCGTCAATCGCCGGGCCCACGGACTGGCGCACCGCCGCGCTTAACGGGTGGCCGGGTTCGTAGCATTTTCCGGCGATCCCTACCAGCATCACATGCTGCGGCATGGCGCCCAGCATTTCCGCCGTCATCAGGCATTCCGCTAAGGCAGGAGAATGTGGATCGAGTCGCTCTGCGGGCGTGTCGCGCAGGATGTCTTCTTTCGCGTAGAGCGCCAGCGTGCCGACCGGATCATCGCTTGCTACGGCATCCACCAGGATGAGCGATTGCAGCCCGACGATCTGGTGCGTCAGGTCCAGCGCCGGGGTGCCGAGATCGATGATCTCGACGGTTTCCTCGAAGTCATACATCGACTCCAGAATCCGCACAACGTACGGTCCAACGCCGTCGTCGCCGAGCAGAACATTTCCGATGCCGCCGATCAGGGCTTTTCTCACAGGATTTTCGCCACTCCAATCTTTCGGCCGGAAGCATCGAATGCGTGGCAGGCGCAGGCCATGCACGGATCGAACGAGTGCACCGTCCGCAAGACTTCCAGAGGCTCCTCTGGTCGGGCCAATGGCGTGTGCAGCAACGACGCTTCGTACGGGCCATGCGCTCCGTTTTTGTCGCGCGGGCTGGCGTTCCACGTGGAAGGAACAACCGCCTGGTAGTTCTTGATCTTCTCGTCTTTGATCACGATCCAGTGGGAAAGCGTTCCGCGCGGAGCTTCGTGAGTTCCCACGCCCTCGACTTCATGCGATGGCAGCACGGGCTGGTTGTGCACCGTGTAATCGCCCTTCGCGATATTGTCGGTGAGCAACTGCAAATGCTTCTGGGCCAACTCTGCCAGCATGCAGGCGCGAATGGCGCGCGCCGCGTGGCGTCCGAGCGTAGAGTGCAATGCGGCGGGCGTAGCTCGCGGTCCACCGATTGCGGCGATCTTTTCGATTGCCATGTCGGTGTACTTGCGGGTCAGCGGATGCCCCTGCGCATAGCCGATCAGAACTTGCGCCAGCGGCCCGACCTGCATGGGTTCGCCGTTAAAGCGCGGGGCCTTAACCCACGAATACTTTTGATCGCCGTTCCATCCAGTGAAAGAAGGCTCGGTCTCTCCAACCCAGGGATGCAGCGGCTTCTCGCCCTGATAGTAGGCGTGCATCACGTCTTCGGTGACGGATTGCCGGAAGATCGGATCGGACGCTGTTTGAAATGTCTGTACTCCGGCGAGATCGCCGTCGCGAATATAGCCTCCCGGCAGGTCATACGACGAGCCGCGGCTATCCAGCGGCAAATCTGGAACCGCAAGGTAGTTGCGCACGCCGCTGCCGATCTTGAACCACTCCGGATACATCGCCGCCACAGCGCACACATCGACGAAATATACCTGCTGCACGAAATCAACAACTTGCTGCAATAACGTGCCGATCATCGCCAACTGGCTCATGCCCAGCGCGGACGTGCTGTCGAGGTCGATCGCGTTGGCGACGCCGCCGACGGTCAGATTCTGAATATGCGGAGTCTTCGATCCCAGGATGCCAACGACCTGCAGAGCTTTGCGCTGGTACTCGAGGGCCTGCACGTAGTGCGAAAACGCCAGCAGGTTCACGTCGGGCGACAACCGCATCGCGGGATGTCCCCAATATCCGTTGGCGAAAATGCCCAGCTGGCCGCTGCTGGCGACTGCATTCACGCGATCCTGAGCCGCTTTCAGTTCGTTGCGCGAGTTGCGCGTCCACGGCGATAACGTCTCCGCCAGCTTCGAGGTAGCCGCCGGGTCCGCCTTCGGAATCTGCATCACGTCGACCCAATCGAGCGCTGAAAGCTGGTAGAAGTGCACGATGTGGTCGTGCAGCGCGTGCGCAATCAGGATCAGGTTGCGGATGTACTGCGCGTTCAGCGGGATCTCCAGCTTCAGAGCGTCTTCCACTGAGCGCACGCTGGCCATGGCGTGCACCGTGGTGCAGACTCCGCAGAAGCGTTGCGTGAAGAGCCATGCATCCCGCGGATCGCGGCCGCGAAGAATCTTTTCGATGCCTCGCCACATGGTGCACGAAGCCCATGCGTTGCTGACCGCGTTGTTCTCGACCTCCACATCGATGCGGAGGTGGCCTTCAATTCTGGTGATGGGATCAATCGTGATTCGTTTCGCCATAAGTGCCTGCTGTTAGTCGGATCCTGAAGCTTCTGTCGTCTCGTCTTCGCCAAAATGTCCGTATTTGAAATAGCCCGTCCACCGGATGTAAGGCCGCCGGAAGCGGAAGTAACTCGCCATGTCGTGCCACTCGCTCAGCGGCGCGGGCAGGATCGCCAGCCGCTTCACCGCGATCAAGAAGCCTAAAATGCCGAGTGAAATGAAGCCCAGCGAGACCAGCACTTCGATCGTCACCGGAAAATACAACGCCTGGGGATTGGGTCGGAACGCCAGAGTCGTAGGGCTGAAGCGGTAGATCATGCCGCCGAATGAGCTGAGTATGTATCCGATGAACATGGGCTGCGGTGAGCTGTCGCGGACCGAGCGTCGGAGCAGCCATCCGCCCGCCGCAATCAAAATCATCTCGAGCCAGAACACACCGGCGAAACGATCGAAGCGAAATGCAGTTCCGAGTTCGCCGCGGAACAGGATGTCGACCAGCCGTAACCCCATCCAGCCGAAAATCAGCCACGACGTGATGCGCGCGGCCTCGTCGAGAACTTCCATGTCCATGGCGCGCTTCCATACCAGGCAGCAGAGCATGGTGGTTCCGGCGACGCAGCCGAACGACATGAACGTTGCTGCACCCAGGTAGAGCACCGGCAGCCACGGCGTTTGCCAGAGCGGATGCACACGCTCCCCGGCCAGCAGCATCAGCGCACCCAGCGACGACTGGTGCATTCCGGGCAGCAAGTACGCCGCTGCGATAATCCACGGATAGAAGTAGTGAAGCCTCTTCTCGATCAGCTCAACAACGGGGCGCAGGCGGGAGTCGAAATACCATAGCCGTTCCAGTACGGGTGGAATATTTTCCACGGCGAGAGGGATCATGGCGTAGATCGACATGCAGATTGCCACTTCCGCCAGCGGAGAGTGCATGTTCCAGCGCCAGGGGAAAACGATCCAGTAGAAATTCCACGGGCGGCCGGCATCGATACCGAGCAACAAAAGGCCGCATGCATACGCGAGAAAGCTCGTTAACAGCGCCATCCGCATCAGTGAGTGCAGCCGTTTGCGCCGGAAGACCCATGCGCCAATTCCCACTGCGAATGCGCCCGATCCCAGCGCGGTCAGCACCATCAGGTTGAAGGTCTTCCAGATACCCCAGCCATAGGCGTCGTTCATGCCGCTCACTGGACCAAGTCCCGCCAGTTCGCGATATGCGCTCAATGCAAGTGCAATCAAAACCAGAGCAAGAAGTCCGAGGAAGAATCCATTCACCACCGGGAAGCCATAGACCGGAACATTCCGCTCCCAGCGATTGTTTGGTGCGCGATTCATGGTTGCCGTCGGTGTGGTTATCATTGTGGCACTCATAGTTGCGCCCTCAATCCGGTTTCTTTCTCGCGCTCGTGCGCTTCCTCTTCATGGCCTTTCAGATTTCTGCGGATCACCTGCACCAGGCCCGCATAAAGAACTGCGGGCAACGCGAAGTATTGATAAAAACGTCTCTGCCAGCGCAGGGTTCGAGCCGGAACTGACTCCGGTCCAAGTTCCGGCAAACCGAGTTTTTCGAAAGGAACTTTCGACAGGTACAACGCCTGCGTGCCGCCGTTATCGGTCTCGCCGTAGACGCGATTCTGGTAGTAGCGCCCGGGACTATTCTTGATCCGCTGCTTGGCCTCTAACAGGAGCACTGAGCGTGGGCCAAAGATCACCGCACCCGTCGGACAGACGCTCGTGCATCCCGGCTTCAGTCCTTTTTCCAGGCGGTCCTTGCACAACTCGCACTTGGTTACGCGGGGATTGAATCCCATCCACTGGAAACGTGGAATGTGATACGGGCAGGTGATCGTGCAGTAGCGGCAGCCGATGCACTTGCTGGCATCCCACTCGACGATGCCGCTCTGCGGATCCTTGTGCAGAGCCTGGAACGGGCAGCCCGCCGCGCAGGCTGGGTCAAGGCAGTGCATGCACTGGCGCTTCACGAACGAAAACGCAGAGCCGTCTTCCGGCTTGTAAAGCTTGATGACGTTGCGGGTCAGATCGTTCAGGTCCGAGGGTGCCTGGTGCAGGTTGTCGCCGCGCGTATCGGGAAGCGTATCGTTTGCTTCGGCGCATGCCGCCACGCAGGCCTTGCAGCCGATGCAGACGCTCGCGTCGTACAGCAATCCGACGGCGGCGTTGGGCACGGGAATGTGCTCGCCGGCCTGAAGCACATCGGTGCCGACTGCGATGGCCACGGCGGCCGGAACTCCCGCCTTCGCGATGCCAGTGAAGAGTTGTCGCCGAGTGATGGACACTTCAGTCCTCTTTCTTGCCGGCTGGCTTCTCGGTGGGCAATTTTGCTTTTTCAGCGTGGGCGCGGTCCGCGGCGATGCGCGTTACGCCCGCTTCCATGCTGCTTTGAAAACGCTGGGAGGCGACCCAGGTAGCTCCGCCGACTGCTCCCGCGATCGCACCGACGAGTGCAGCCGCGCCCACTTTGAGTTGGCCCGCGGTGCTGAAGATCGGAGGATACGTGTCAGGGGGTGTCGCCAGATGGATGGGGACAGTTTCGAACGTGCCCATCTGCCAGATCACGCCTTTTTCTGTGCAGCCTGCGCAGGGGATGCCGGTCCCAATCGGCCACACGCCCGGAATCTCGTTGAAGTGCCGCGTTGCGCAGGCGGCGTGGGTGACTGGGCCCTTGCAGCCAAGCTTGTATAAACAATGTCCCTTGCGATGTCCTTCATCGCCGAACGCAAGCGCGAAGCGTCCGGCATCGAAATGCGCGCGCCGCGGACAGTTCTCGTGAATGACTCGCTCGTACGCGAAGCGCGGCCGGCCATACTGATCCAGTTCTGGCAGCTTGCCCATGGTGACGTACTCGAGCACCACGGCCAGCAGGTTGTAAGGATTGGGCGGGCAGCCCGGCAGATTGACGATGGGCTTTCCGGAGATGACGGAATCAACGCCTACCGCGCCGGTGGGATTCGGGTCGGCGGATGGCACTCCGCCCCACGAAGCGCATGATCCGATGGCGATTACTGCAGCCGCCTGTGCGGCGACCTCTTTGACGACCTGAATCGCCGGCCGGCTGGCCAATTGCATGTAAACGCCGTCGTCCCGCGTGGGAATCGAACCTTCCACGACCAGGACGTACTTTCCGGCGTTGTCTTCGATGGCCGATCGCAACGCAGCTTCGGCCTGCGCGCCGGAAGCGGCCATTAATGTCTCGTGATAATCGAGCGAGATGACGTCGAGGATGAGGTGCGCGACGTCCGGTGCCGAGGTTCGGAGGAGGGTCTCGGTGCAGCCGGTGCAATCCTGAAAGTGCAGCCAGATGACGGAAGGCCTTCGCGCCTTGCCCACGATTCGTGCGACTTGCGCGGCGGTTGCCCGGCTGGTCAGGCTCAGGCCGACCGGAGCGGCCACGATGAGCGTGGAACAGAGTTGCAGAAAACTGCGCCGCGACACACCACTCTTTTTCAGATGTGCCGCAATTGTGTCTCTCTCGCCTGTCGTCATGGACAGTCTCCTCGGCAACGTGGCCGTGAACTCGATCAAGCCGGACCGGGCGAAGAATGAGATCGGGCCCGGTCGTGGCGCCTACGAATCAAACGGCGCCGCAATCTGCAACTACTTCCCTTAGGGTTCGGTGTTCGACTGCGGGTCAGAGTGTCGAGTGAGACTGGTCGGGGTTGCCTGGTGAAAAAGTCGATATGAAAGGTATGAATTCCAGTGACTGCGCGATCCCGGTTGAGCCTTCCGACACCCTCCTTCGGGGCTGGTCTTTTCGGTCCGCTGGTCAGTCCCATCGAGTCGAATGCAGTGTTTATCTTCTATTTCGGAAGAGTCATCAGTGACTCCGATCACAGATGGGCGTGATAGCGGTCATCTATAGGAAGGAAGTTCAGCGTTGCCGGTGAAGGGGAAGGAGGCTCCCAGAAGGGACTGTTGAGAAATAGATCAGGTTCGTGATGAAAGATGCTACACGGCGTCGCCAATAGAGCGCAGCAAGACGGAGGCTTCTCAAAACAAAGCTGGGCGAATGAATGGCGCGAGTGTGGAATCGCGCGAGAGTGGAGTCCCGCGAGAAAGACTAGCTATCTCGCGTTATTCCTGCACGTCGTCGAGCAGGGAACGAAGTTTTCCCGAGCGCGATGGATGGCGCAGCTTGCGTAGCGCTTTCGCTTCGATCTGGCGAATGCGTTCGCGGGTGACGTCGAACGATTGGCCAACTTCTTCGAGCGTGTGCTCGGAGCCATCGTCCATGCCGAAGCGCATGCGGATGATCTTCTCTTCGCGCGGACTGAGAGTGCGCAGCACGTGCGCGGTGCGCTCCTTCAGATTCACGTTCAGTACGGCCTCAGCGGGAGACATCTTCGTGCGATCTTCGATCAGATCGCCGAGATGAGAATCTCCTTCTTCGCCGATGGGCGTCTCCAGCGAAATCGGCACGCGCATGATCTTTTTCACTTTGCGCACCATCGCCTCGGGAATGTCCATCTGCTTGGCGATCTCGGCCGACGTCGGTTCGTGTCCTGAAGCCTGCACCAGTTGCCGCGAAGTCCGAATCAGTTTGTTCACCACTTCGATCATGTGTACGGGCAGGCGAATGGTGCGCGCCTGATCGGCGATCGCGCGGCTGATGGCCTGGCGAATCCACCACGTCGCGTACGTGGAAAACTTGTAGCCCCGGCGGTACTCAAATTTGTCGACCGCCTTCATCAACCCGACGTTCCCTTCCTGGATTAAGTCAAGGAACTGGAGTCCGCGATTGCCATATTTCTTGGCGATCGAAACCACCAGGCGCAGGTTCGCTTCGATCAGTTCGCGCTTGGCCTGCTCCGCGTTCATGTCGCCCTGGATCATTTTGCGCTGGGTGCGCTGCAGATCGGGAAACGTCATTCCCGCTTCATCTTCCAGTCGCTTGATCTCGACCCGGTGCTGGCGTTGCGCGCCGCGGTAGGTTTTCTTGAGTTCCTCGCTGCGGGTGCCCGTAATCTTCGTTTCCAGGCTGGCCAGTTCGCGATCCAGTACACGCATGAGTTCGATGGTCTTGTTGACCCGCTCGATCAAGCGCTTGCGCTCGGCGTGGTTCAATTCCAGATTCCGGATAATGAGGGAAATGCGCACCATCTCGCGGCCCAGCTGTCCGCGGTAGCGGCGATAGTCGCGAGGTTTCTTCTTCGCCGGAATCGTAGCCAATTTTTGTGAAAGCCGGTTCGCGTTCTTGTAGTGCTTATTCAGCTTGTCGATGCGGCCCGTGATGTCGTCAACGCGGTTCTGAAGGATCTCGTCGGTGATCTCCTCCTCGTCGAACACCACCATCTCTTTAATCGAGCGCAATCCGCCTTTCAGATCCTCGCCCAGGGCCAGCACTTGTTGGATAACAATTGGAGAACGGGAAAGGGCCTTCAGAGCCGTAATTTGTCCGCGCTCGATGCGTTTGGCAATCTCGACTTCCTCCTCGCGCGTCAGCAGCGGCGAGGCGCCCATCTCGCGCAGGTAAACGCGTACCGGGTCGCTTGCCGAGTCCGGTGCGCCGGGAGTCAGATCTAATTCGACTTCCTCGGACTCCTGCGCATTCCGTTGTTCCATGGTGGAGAACGGCGAATGCGACTCACCCTCCACGACGTCGAGGCCGCGCGTGCCGATAGATCCCAGGAGATCGTCCACATCCTGGGGAGAACTGGGGTCCTGGGGCAGCAGATCGTTAACTTCTTCGTCTGCGACAACTGATTTTCGATTCATCACCATTGATCGGTTCTTCGTTTCCTTTATCCCTAGCGGAATGCCTCGTCGGTGCCTCTGTATGGAGAGAAGGGAACTTGGCTAATCTACAGTGGCAACATCAACAGAAAGCGTGGAATTAAGCCCTTCCTTGATGCTAGCACAGCTGTCGCCGCATTCCTATTCTTGAAAAATGCCGTTTCCGGTGGGGACTGGAGGGTCTGGCGGTGCAGGGATAATACTGGTCGGGGCGCGCGGATTTGAACCGCGGACCCCCTGCGCCCAAGGCAGGTGCGCTACCAGGCTGCGCTACGCCCCGACAAGTCTTCATTATAAATGAGAGGTGCGGCGGTGCGAGGGGCATCCGCATGGTCAACCCAATTCGACAAAACAGGGAAGAACCGAGCCACTGCCGGAGACCGTCCTAATGCACAATGAATCGTGGTCCCCGAAGAACCCATCATTCCACCCGGCGACCGGCAAAGGCTGGACGGGATCGATTTGCTGCGCGGTCTGGCGATCTTTTTCGTGTTGATGAACCATATCAACATTCGTCTGCTGGGCGCGGACGTGCTCTACACCCGGTTTCTTCCCGCTCAGCTCGTGCACCTGCTGGTTTGGAATGGCCAGCTCGGCGTGCAGATGTTCTTTGCCGTCTCCGGCTTCCTGATTACGTCGATCACGTTGCGGCGCTGGGGATCGCTGGCGCAAGTCAGCCTGCGGGGTTTTTACCGGCTGCGTTTTGCCCGGATCGCGCCTCTGCTTCTTTTGCTGCTGGCGGTTCTCAGTGGGCTGCACTTCGCGGGCATCCATCATTTCGTTGTGCCCGCCGACAAGGGCGGGTTGGGGCGGGCGCTGCTCGCCGCGCTCACGTTTCACGTCAACGTTCTAGAGGCGCGCAAAGGATATCTGCCGGGGAACTGGGACATTCTCTGGTCGCTTTCAGTGGAGGAGGTTTTCTATCTCTTCTTCCCCATCGTGTGCCGTGTCTTGGGGCGAAGCAAACTACTGTTCGCGGTTTTGTTCGGTCTGGTCGCAGTCGGTCCATTCGCGCGCACAGTATTCGCGCACGGAAATGAGATTTGGGAGGAGTATTCCTACCTGGGCGGAATGGAAGGCATCGCCTTGGGATGTCTTACCGCCCTTACGGTTTCGCGGATTCGCTTCTCCCGCACTGCAATATGGGTCCTGGGCGGCGCAGGGACGGCGATCGTGGTGTGCAGCCTGATTTTTTCGTGGCAGGCTTACGTGGGATGGCCGGGACGGACGGGCCTGAATATGACGATTCTTGGAGTGGGAACTTGCATGTTCATCGCCGCGACGGCACAGACGCGATGGCGAAGTCCAAGCCTGCTCGCGCCGCTGCTGAAGATCGGCCAATACAGTTATGAGGTCTATCTGACGCACATGTTTGTCGTGTTCGGATTCTTCGGCCTGTTTCTCCAGGCCGGCGCGCAGATGCGTCTTGTGCCAGTGCTGTTCGTCTCTACGATTCTGGTTGCCGGCTTCGTGGGCGCCGCGGTGTCTGGTTTGTACTCCGAGCCGATGAATCGATTCTTGCGAAGGGCGGCGGGCAGTGCTCCTGGGAGACCCGCCCCTGCGCCCGAAACTGCACTGAAATAAGAGCTCCCGTTGCTTCAGTCATTTGCCTTCACGCTGAAATGCGCCTCTTTGCTCTTACCGTCAGCGTATAATTTTCGTCCAGTATGCAGAAGCCGCGTTACGCGTTGGTGGCATATCTCAAAAATCCCGCCGGGGAGTTCGTGGAGAACCTCAGGCGCGAGCTGCATCCTGACTTGCCGCACCTGGCGGCCCATCTGAGCATCCTGCCCCCCCGCCCTCTTCAGGGTTCCGAGAGCTCGGCTCTACAGGTTCTGGAACGGATCTGCGGGGGCGAAGAGCCCTTCGAAGTGAGCCTGGGCGATGTGGAAACCTTCATCCCAGTTACTCCGACGGTGTACATCCGCGTGGACTCTTCCGCCGCGCGCATGAGTGAACTCCACCGCAAGCTGAATACCGAAGCGCTGGCCTTCAAGGAGGAGTGGCCTTATATTCCCCACCTCACGATTGTGAAGATGACGGCTGAACAGCCCGCCCAGACGGCTTTTCAGATGGCCCGTGAGCGTTGGGCCCACTTTAAGGGAAGCCGGCGTATCCTGCTGGAAAAGCTGACCTTTGTGCGCGAAGAAGTCCGCGAAAACGGCCCCAGTTGCTGGCTCGATCTGGCTCCGGTGGTCCTCGGCCGCACTCTGGTTTCGCGGTAACCACGCGTAATTGGCGGACGTGTTACCTCCTGCAGTTACGCCCGACATGCGCACATGGCCCTAGGTACATCTCCCTCCCGTGCGTTGAAAACCCGCGCCCATGGCTGTAGATAAAGAGTAGAGCAGGACTCCGGTGCTCCCGATCAGAGGCCACGTCTGACGCGGATTTCCGGCAGGTAGGAACGGGGAGAGCACATGCAGATCGGAGTTTACGGTTCAGGGTACCTGGGAACGGTGATTTCGGCCTGCCTGGCGGATTTCGGCACTCCAGTTTCCTGCTGTCATCCCGACCGCACTCGCATGGTCGAGATGGCTCAGGGCAACATCCCCTTCTTCGAAAAAAATCTGAAAGAGATTATCCGCCGCAACGTGCGGGCAGGGCGGCTGGCGTACTCCACCGACATCGAGTCGTTCGCACGCAAGTCGCAATTGATTTTCCTGGCGGAAGACAAAGCTGACACTCTCAACGATGTCGCCATGCGTATTGCCCGGATGGCCGCCAAGCCTCCGATCTTGACGATTGTCACTCCGGCTCCTGTGGGCACGGCAACCGCGCTGGAAAAGAGCCTCAAAGACGCCGGCCTGCAGGCCACGATCGTTTCGCAGCCGATGTTCTTCACCGATGGTTGCGCCGTCGAAGATTTCAACTGGCCCGACCGCCTGATCCTGGGATCCACTTCGAGCGAAGCGGTTCAGATGCTGAAGCAGATCTTTCATCCGCTCGTCATGCGCGGGGTTCCGGTGATTGTGACGAACCAGTCGACTGCGGAACTGGTCCGGGAAGCCGCAACCGCGTTTGTGGCGACGAAGATTTCATTCATCAACGAAGTTGCCGCGCTCTGCGAACGCGTGAACGCCGACGCGGTGAATCTGGCTCTCGCGCTTGGCCTCGACAAGAAAATCGCCCCTCGTTGCCTGCAGCCCGGAGCGGGCATGGGCGGAGTCTTTGCGGAATCTGACATGGATTCCCTCGCGCAGCTGGCGCAGGCCCATGGCGTCCCGCTTAAAGTGCTCAGCGCCGCCCGCGACGTGAACCACTTCCTCGCCGATCGCCTGGTCGACAAGATTGCTCTCGCCCTGAATTCCGTGGAGAACAAGGAAGTCGGCATTCTGGGGCTGGCCTTCAAACCGAATACGAACTCCGTCGCCGGATCTTCTTCCGTGCGCCTTGCCGAAACGCTGGTTTCAAAAGGCGCGCACGTTCGGGCCTACGATCCCGTCGCCATTCCGGAGGCCAAGACACGGCTCAATGGAACGGTGCGCTATTGTGACTCCGCCTATGCGGCGGCGGAAGGGTCCGACGCGTTGGTCGTCGGCACCGGCTGGCCTGAGTTCCGCGCCCTCGATTTCGACCGCATCAAGCAACTCCTGAAGAAGCCGGTCATTGTTGACACCAAGAATCTGCTGGACTCAGTTCGCCTGCGTGCCTTGGGATTCGAGTACGTAGGCGTCGGCCGCGGATAGTTCGCTCCATGTGGGGAGCGGGCCGCGATCGGCCGTCCCGCTTTAGGCCAACCCATAGTGCGATTAGCCGGTAACGATATTCCTCCCCCAGCTCTCCCCCCTCGAGCACTCATCGAAGCCTGACATCCCCGCTGCCCAAGTTGCTATAATCACCGGAGGTGGTGGGAATAGCTCAACTGGTAGAGCACCGGACTGTGGCTCCGACGGTTGCGGGTTCGATTCCCGTTTCCCACCCCAGATTCTTTCCTGAACAGAGTATTTTGTGGGGCAGCCCTCGTGCTGTCCGCTCGAGCGTAGCTCGGCTCCAGCCTCGTTTCATGTCGTGGCCCTGTAGCTCAATTGGATAGAGCATCAGTCTTCGGAACTGAGGGTTGGGGGTTCGAGCCCCTCCGGGGCCACCAGTATTAGCCGTGCTTCCGTGTTTGCGAGTGTCTGACGTTCATCGCGTTTCCCAAGTTCAGAAAGATTCACCGTCAGCAATCCGCTTCCGGGCGGTCAATGCCTGCGGCTCCTTTGACCTGTTCCGTGCTGTCCCCGTAGGATTCAATCGCGCGCGCATCGACCATGGTTTAATGACCCGTGCCGTAGCGGTCCGGCTTTTATTCGAACTGGGTGCTATCCGCCAGTTTCAGGACACTAAAGGAGCGACCACCATGTCAGGATCGACCGAATCTCAAGGAAGCTTTCTTTCCCGTCGCAGTTTTTTTCGCTGGGCCAGTTCGCTGGCCGCGGCGTTGGGCGCCGCGCCTGTGGTTTCCTCCGCCGCGGCTCTTTCTTCGTCGATCGCCTCGCCGATCGCTTCGCCGGCGGCATCCTCAGACGGTGAGGATTATTATGCGAAGCTTGGGGTTCCAACGATTATCAACGCCGCCGGGACCTATACCACACTAACCGCTGCCTGCATGCCACCGGAGGTTCTGGCGGCAGTGCAGAAGGCTGCGCTTCATCCGGTGCGCTTGCACGATCTGCAGCAGAAGGCCGGCGAGTACATCGCGCGCCGCCTCCAGTGCGAAGGGGCGGTCGTGACGTCGGGAGCTTCGGGAGCGATCAGTCTCGCGACTGCCGCTTGCCTGCAGCATGCGAACAACATCAGCATTGTGGAAATGCCACAGGCGATTGACGGCAAGAAGAATCAAGTCATCGTGCAGCGTGCGCACCGCTATGAGTACGACCGTGCCATCTATCTTTGCGGAGCGCGGGTAACGGAGGTGGTCACGCTCGACGACTACAAGCGCGCGTGCGGCGCAGGCAACGCGGTGATGACGAATTTTTTCAACGCCGCAGAAGA
Source organism: uncultured Acidobacteriaceae bacterium (assembly GCA_963844525.1). Taxonomy (GTDB): domain Bacteria; phylum Acidobacteriota; class Terriglobia; order Terriglobales; family Acidobacteriaceae; genus Sulfotelmatobacter. Next base: position 705,141 of record CAWJOM010000006.1, read on the forward strand.
CGAGGATGGGATCGCCGGCAGCGCACAAATTGGCCGCGAGGAGTGGCTGCGGGTGGCGCACGAATACAAGATTCCGTGCCACTTGGATGCCGCCGCGGACATGCCTCCGATCTCCAATTTATGGAAGTACACCGGAATGGGTTTCGACCTGGTGGCTTTTTCCGGAGGCAAGGGAATACGCGGTCCACAAAACGCGGGCCTGCTGCTGGGCCGGAAGACGCTGACAGACCTGGCCCATGCGAACAATAATCCAGGGGACGGAATCGGCCGCGGCATGAAGGTGGCGAAGGAACAGATTGTGGGTATGGTGGCGGCGGTCGACTGGGTTCTAACGCACACGGAAGAATCGATGCAAGGCGACTACCAGAAGCGGGCCGATCTCATCGCCAATGCGGTGCAGGGCATTCCTTCGATCAAAACGGAGACGGTGGTTCCAAAGATCGCCAACCATGTTCCACATCTGCTGATACGCTTCGACCCAGCGGTCACAGGCATCACTACGGGCCAGATTGTCGACGCTTTGCGCACCGGAACGCCTTCGATTGAACTGAACCCCAACACCGGCCAAAAACCGAACCAGGGAATTCCAGCGGATGCAAACACGCTCGTCGTGGGAGTCTGGATGCTGCAGCCCGGTGAAGACGCGATCGTGGGCCAGCGAATTCGCGCGGTCCTCACAAAAAACGCGTGATACTTCGTAGTTCTTTGCGGTAAAGCATTTTCTCCAGGAAAGCATTTTCAGCGACAGCCGCCTGAGATCTGGGATAGAATCCAGCCTCGGCTTTTCGCAGCATGAATCGCATCTTCCATTTCCGCGCGTCTTCTTCGCAGCTGGGGCCGCTCGAGGAGCGTCTGCTCGAAGCCCTGTGGCAACGCGGCCATGCCACCGTCCGAGACTTGGTCAACGAGGGTGGGGAATGCCGGGACCTGGCCTACACGACGGTGATGACCACGCTCGACCGGCTCTTCAAGAAAAATCTGCTCTCGCGTGAAGCCGAGGGCCGCGCGTTCCGTTACACACCGCGATTCACCCGGGAGGAATTGCATCGCGAAGTTGCCGGCGAGGCCTTCCGGCAATTGATGGATGCGAGTCCCGCGTCTTCTCTGCCGCTTTCGTACCTGGTGGAAATCCTGACCGAGCGGGATACCAATTTGCTGGACGATCTCCGTCAAGTTGTCGAGGCCAAGCGCCGCGAGTTGCGCGGTGGCGATCCGGGTAACGAATCCAAACTCAAGGACAAAGCCTGATGTTTGCCGCACGCGGCATTGCCATCTCGATTTCTGTTTTTGTAATGGTGTACTGCGCGCTGTCGCTGGCCGTGAGCCTCGGGTGGCGTACAGTCCGTCTGCATGTCGGCAGTCGCCCGGTTCGCCGGATTGCAGACCTGCTGTTTGGCCTGCGAATGTTTCCCCTTGCCTCCGCGGTAATCATCACCGTCGCATTTACTGTCCCTTCTTTTCTTCTGCTGGAGCCGCGCTCGATCGATGAGCCGCTGGGCGGAATTCCGCTGGTCCTGGGAATCGCGGGAGCGCTCTTTGGGATTTTCGGCGTCGTGAATGCGGGTGTTGCCGTCCGCAGGACTTCGCGCACGGTTTCGATCTGGACGAACAAAGCGCAGCCTGTCGATGCCTGCTCTCCAGTTCCTGTGTTGCGGATTTCGCCGGCGGTGCCAGCCATGACCGCGGCCGGCATTCTTCGGCCCCAAGTACTGATGTCAGCTGTGGCGGAATTTTTGCTGAACGCCAATGAATTGCAGACGGCATTGAATCATGAAGTAGAGCACGTGCGGCGGCGGGACAATTTGAAGAAACTCCTGCTTCATTTGGTGGCGTTTCCCGGGATGTCCCGCCTGGAAACGGCATGGCTCGAAGCCACTGAAATGGCCGCAGATGACGCCGCAGTGTCTAATGCCGGAGAAGCGCTCGATCTGGCCGCAGCCCTGATCAAGCTTTCTCGCCTTGGGTCCGTTGAAGCTCCCGCTGATTTAACCGCTGCGCTGATTCACGACCCCGCTTCCGCCATGAATGCCCGGATCGAGCGGTTGATCGCCTGGAGCAATGATCGTCTCGCATCGCCCCGAAGATTTTCTTTATGGTACGGTCTAGGAGTTGCCCTGGTCGCGGTGGCAGTTTGCGGTGTTACTTACAGCCAATTACTGGTGCACATCCACACGGCAACGGAGTGGTTGGTACGGTAGTTCGCGCGTCCTTGTTTTTCCCCAGTTCCAGGAGTCCTTGCCGTTCCTAAAAGTTCACTCGTACGCCTAACTGCGCCGCGAACGGAATTCCCACCGTTGTCCCAGGTCCAAAGAAGTCGCCTAGACCGCCCGCAGGAATCTCAAGTTGCTTCAGGCTGGTGATGGGTTGGAGTTGGTTGCACGCGGGATAATCGAGGCAAATGTTGGTGGCATTGCCCGATGCGACGTCGGCTGCAGGAACCGGCAGCAAGGCGATCGTGCCCACAAAATTGGCGCCGGGATTATTGCGGTTGAAGAGATTGAAGAATTCGGCAAAGGGTAGAACTTGCAGGCGGTCGCCAAACTTGAACGGACGCGTCACCCGCAGGTCCATCTGAACGTACGGCGTGCCGCGAAATGCGTCGAGCGCCGTGGGCTTGCCGTTTACCGAGATGCGCTGGCTGCCGTCGTCTGTCGTGATGGTGAAGGGCCGCGCCGCCTCGGCCTGAAACAGCGTACTGATTTCAAAGCCGCCCGGAATATAGAACGTGCCTGCTAGCACGAACCGCTGGCGCACGTCTTCGCCTGAAGGCCCGTAATCGCCGGGGCCGAAGGCGTTCAGCGGGTCGCAGACTCCATTCACGTAATCGAACAGTTCGCCCAGCACGCATCCCCACGTCTGTGCCTTCGACACTGTGTAGTTCGCGGCCAGATTGAAGCGCTTCGACATATTCCCTTGCGCGTGAAGCATCAACGCGTTGTAGCTCGAGCGGTTGTCGGACTTGAACAGATTCAGGTTGGGCACGACACTTTGCTGATCCGCGTCGTAGTTTGGGTCCGACGCCGCGATCAAAGGCGTGAACAGGTTGACGTCGCTGGTGAAGTTGTAACCGCGATAGCCATGGTTGCCCTGTTCGTGGGTGTAGTCGGCGCCGACAGTCCAGTTGTGCGCGAACGCATGCTGCACGCCTGCGGTGATGTGGATCGCGTACGGCGTCTTGTAGTTGGAATCGATAAGATTGCCAGCGGCCGCGGCGCCACCCTGCAGACAGCCCGCACCGCTGAGCGAATATGCGCCACTGGCGCCCGTAAGCGCGCACGATCCAGCGGCAACGTTGGTCGAATTCACGCCCTGAAAGGCGGTCGCCCACCCGTTCTGCGCGAGGTCATCGTAGTAGAGTCCAAATCCAGCGCGGAACACCGTCGTGCCGCTCTTACCCGGAGAGTACGCAAGCCCCAAGCGAGGAGCGAACTGCTTGTGGTCGTCGTGCGGAGCGCTTTGCACCAGGGGAATCTGCAGAGCCTGCAACGTCACCAACGCTGAATTCAACGTCTGGCTATTGCCGGAAGCCGCGAACAAGCCAAAGGTCGTCTGATACCGCAAGCCGTAGTCCAAGGTCAGATGCCGCGTCACGCGCCAGGAATCCTGGGCATACAAGCCCAGGCGCTGCACGCTCTGCGAAAAACTGCCATCGTTCGCGGGAGTGGTCGAAGCTCCGGCTACATAATCCAGCGGGAATTGCGCGAGATTCGCAAGGTAGTACGTCGGATCGTTGGGGAACGAATACAGCGTCTCCTGATTCCCCGGGAACGCTCCAGCCAGCACCGGTTCATGAATGAAGTTGACGCCAAACTTGAACGAATGAGCGCCGGTGGTGTGCCCCAAGTCGTAGCGCAATTGATACTTCTGCTGGTTGCGCAGCGACGGAAACAACGTAATCGGCGTGGCGAACTGGTTGTCGCCGTACGTTTCGAAGCCTGACACAGTGAGCGTAGTTGAACTGAACGGAAATGCCAGCGCGAAACCGAGCGTAGACGTGCGCGTCTGCGTCAGATGCAACAGGCTGGCGTCGAACACGAACGTGCCCAGCCACGTGGGGCTGAAGCTGTACGTATTGCTGATCACGTTGTTCCAGTAGTTGTCGTGCGTGGTCAGTCCGGTCGAGGGCAGCGTGGCTTGCGCGACCAGGTTGTTGTGCGTCAGATAATTGTCTTCCGAAGTCCGCAGCAACCACTGCGATTTCGCCGATTGGGCCCAATCAAACCGCACCGTCCCGATGTAGTCGCGAAACGGAATCGGAACATTCTGCGGAACTGTGATCGACGGTACTCCGGGAATCAGTCCGTCCGAAGCCAACTGTGCCAGCGCGTTGAATTGGGTGGTGCTGTTGGGGCTGTACGCGATGCTTGCGTTCTCGTGCACATACTCGAACGCTGCGAAGACCCATGCCTTGTCTCGCGCGATCGGCCCGCCGAGCGTGCCTACATAGTTCAGCCGCGAGAATGGTTGCTTGGGATTGGGCGCAGGATTCTCAATCGGAAAGCGAGCATTCAGCGAAGCCGCCCGGTCATAAAATGCGCCGCTCCCGTGCCATTCATTCGTCCCGCGCCTGGTGGTGATAACCACAGACCCCGCCGTTGTTCCTCCCGTATCGGCATCTTCGCTCGCCGTGCGCATCGCGAATTCCTGAATCGCGTCGGGCGAAAAATTCTGCAGAAATCCGCCAATCCAGTCGTCGGAGTTGTCTCCGCCATCCACCGAGAGATCGTTATTCAGTCCAGAACTTCCTCCGGTCGAAACTGCCGTGATCCGAGCCTTGGTCGGATCAGAAGGCTCCACTGGCTCCGTCCCTGGCGCAAGATATGCGATGTTCGCGAAACTCCGAGCTGCCAGTGGTAACGACTCCAAATCTTGACTGCTGATGATGCCCTGATGCACCACGCTGACCAGATCGATTGGTTGCGTTGTGATCGAAGAGCCCTGTCCCTGCACTTTGACGGTTTCCGACGCGGCGGTCGGCTTGAGCGTCACCGTAATTTCACGCACCGAACTGACGGCGATGGAGACATCCGCCTGCGCCGGCGCGAATCCCGTAGCGCTCGCCGTGATGCGATAGGCCCCCGGAACTAAGTCGTCCAGGCGAAACTCACCGCGGTCTCCGGTGGCGGCTTCGCGCTGCAACGACGAAACCCCTGACTGCGCCACGATTTTGGCCGAGGCGATACGCGCGCCGGTCGGGTCTTGCACAGTCCCACGCAGAGAGCCCCGCGGGTTCTGCCCGTACAGAGCGGTTGCCATCACGATAGTCGACACCAAGATGAGGATTGATTTGCTGAAAGAAAGGATTGGTTTCATAGGACTGGCGCAGCCAGGGTAGAAATGGAGGGTAAATTGGCGCGCTCACCTACTACCAGTCGTCGTAGGCAACTGGCGTTGCAACAAAACAAGTTGTGCGACTAAGAACGCGCCTCGTGGCCCCTAATCCGACCAAGGTTGCGGCTTGCGATCCCATCGGTGTTTTTTCAATTCTGCGAGCAGGGTTTTATCGAGCGGCCCGGCGTCACTCGTGGCAATGTTCTGCTGAACGTGTTGCGCTTTGCGCATTCCGGCGATGGTCGTGCTTACCGCAGGATGCGACAAGATGAAGCGCAGCGCCATCTCCGGCAGAGTCATTCCAGCAGGAACAACTTCTTTCAGCCGGTCGACACGCGTGATCGTCTTCGCCAGATTCTCGGGACCAAAATATCCCGCGCGCCAATCGCCCTTCGGAAACGCAGTTTGCAGCGTCATCTTGCCGCCGAGGCTGCCTTCATCGAACGGCACGCGGGCGATCACGCCGATGTTCAATTCCTGGCAAACCGGAAACAACTCGTCTTCCGGCGCCTGGTCGAAGATGTTATAGATCACCTGTACCGCATCCACCAGTCCCGTTCGCAGGGCCTTGATTCCGTTTTCCGGCTCCCAGCGATTGATGCTGAGGCCGAAGAATCGAATCCACTTGTCGCGTTTCAACTTCTCGACGGTCGTTCGAAACTCAGGCTCGTCGGTCCATGAGTCATCCCATACGTGGAACTGCAGCAGATCGATCGTATCCACCCGCAGCTGCTTGCGAATCAGGTCCGCATACTTGAAAACGTGCTCCGCCGAAAATACATCGCTGTATTTGTATTCGGGCAGCGCCGGCCAGCGGTCATTCGCTGGAGGAATCTTCGACGCCGCATAAATCCGATTGCCTGGATTGCGAGTGACGTTGCGCGCCATGATCTCGCCCAGCAGTCCGTCGCTCTTGCCTTCGCCATACGCCCAGGCAGTGTCGAAGAAATTGCAGCCCAGGTCGATTCCCAATTGCATCGCCGCGAGAGACTCCTGGTCGTCCGAGCCGCTCCATCCGCTCATTCCCCACAGCCCGTGGGCAATGTCGCTGACGTCAAAACCGGTGCGGCCGAGCGTGCGGTATTTCATGAGTCCTCCAGGGAATATCCGCTCGACGAAGCTGCGGAGCGGACTGAACAGCATATATCGAAGGCTGGACTTCCGGCCAATCGTTCCGCAGATTGGTAGTGGTGCAGTTTGGCTTACGCATCAGGCTGGTGAAGCGGGAGATCCCTTCCCTACGCCTGAAAAGCGGCTCCGCTTAGGATGACAAAGTCGTGTAAAGGACAAACTGCACACTACCGCCGATCAGTGGGAGAAGGAAGCCCAGCGCTCTCCCGGGCGTCATCCCGAGCGGAGCCGCTTTTCAGGCGGAGAGCGGGATCTCGCGTGGAGCAACGGCGCAGCCTCGGGCGAGGGAACTCGCTTTTTCGATTGCAGTCATCGAAATTTTGCGGCCTCGCCGCCTTCCCCAGAGGTGTTTAATGAACCTAGATCATAAATACGGAGGTCGATTCCCCATGAAATCTGAATATCCTTATATTCCAACGCCCGGAAAGAAAGACGAGTGGATTGCTCCGCCGTCCCGCTTCATCGACGAGAAAATCTCGGACGAGTCCGGCACAGAAACGAAAACCGACAGCGCGCTCGCGCCGGCGGGTCTCAAGAATCCCTTCTGGAATTAGTCTCGGCTGGCGCCGGACCGTCGCAGCGCAAATTTTTCGCGACGCCCGGCGCTGATTTTTTCACCACGCATTTTGACCTACCGCAGGATCGGCAGGCACAAGCATGGCCGGATCGCGAATTCCAAGCCAGCCATCTCTTCGAGCGCCGGATGCAGTAGCGAATCTCGGCAGGGTTCCAGCGTAATTACAAACGGCAGCGAAGCTTTATCGAAGCCCGGCTTTTGGAGCAGGGAATCGATGTTCAGGCGATGCGCCGCAAGAATTTGCGCCAGCCTGGCGACGATGCCCGGCTGGTCGCGCACAAAAAATCGCAGGTACCAGGGCGTCTCAAGATCGCTGCTGATGTCCGGGGTAGAGACGTTGCTTGCCACGCTTCGCTTACCTCCGCCAGCCGCCAGGCTCTCCGCCACAAACATCAAGTCGGAAACCACAGCCACAGCCGTCGGATCGCCGCCGGCCCCCGCGCCCAGAAACGCCATGTCCCCGCCATATTTCCCCGAGGTCAATACCAGGTTGAGGTTCCTCTGCACGCGCCCAAAGGGAGAGTCCGTCGGAACCAGGCAAGGTCCAACGTCGGCGAAAAGGGTGCTCTCTTTCAAGTCGGCCCGTGAAATCTGGCGGATCGTACACTCCAGTTCCGCTGCGTAGTCGAAGTCGACGGCATCAACGGTGCGAATTGTGCGAGCTCGAATCGATTCAGGTTCGACCTGCGTATGCAGCCCCGCCAGCGCCAGAATGGCGAGCTTTGCGCGGGCGTCGCCACCGTCTAAGTCCTCGGAGGCGTCGGCCTCGGCATAGCCCCGCGCCTGCGCTTCTTCCAACGCTTCGCTGAATGGAATCCGCGCATTTTCGATCCGGCTCAGAATGTAATTGCACGTTCCGTTCAGGATTCCCGCGATGCCGTGTAGCCGGTCTCCGCACAACCCGGTGCGGAGCGCGGGCAGAACCGGAACTCCACCGGCTACCGAGGCGCCGAACTCGATCTGGCATCCTTTGCTGCCGGCCAGTTGCAGAAGATCGGGGCCGTGCCGCGCGATCAGCTGCTTGTTCGCCGTGACCACCGACTTGCCCAACGCGAGCGCGCTCCGCACAATCTGCTCCGCCGGATTGAGCCCGCCGATCAGTTCGATTACGATCTGCGCATCGGAGTTCAATACTGCCTGAACGTCGTCGGTCCAGATGACGTCGCTCGGCACCCAGTCCTGCTTTTTCTTTTCGACGTTGCGGTTGCATATGTGCGTGAGCCGCAGGGAACCATGATTGTTCTCGCATAGGATTCTTGCCACCGCGCGGCCCACGGTTCCGAAGCCGATCAAAGCGACGCGGCAGGCGGAACTGTGCTCATGGCTCGTGGATTTGGCATTTTTCGCCGCCGGCTTCGACGTCTGCTTAGGCAAATGAGATCTCGTTGAAAATGGAATTCCTTATCATACGTGCGACCCGCTGTTCTCGGAAACTGCAAACCCGACCTGCGGGGCGGCATCGCAGGCGAAATCCGCATCAAAGTTGATATCATGGTGCCTGCCTGCTGCGAGTGCTATCCCGGCGGGAGCATCGCGGACCCACCTTTCCAGAAGCGCCTGTTTTGATGAGGTATGCGGCCAACGTATGGGCCGAGCGCTAAGGGTCTGCAACCACGCCCGGCAGCGGGAGGAGAATGAATGATTCAAAAGTTCGCGAAGGTTTCCGGTTTCAGGGTCGTTCTGGCGCTGATCTTGGCCACGATTCTGACGGGAGCCACCACCGTCCACAGCCAAGAGATTCCGGCCCAACAGCCTCCGGCGCAGCAGCCACCAGCCCAACAGCCTCCGGCCCAACCACAGCCCGCGAACCAGCAGTCGGGCACTCAGGAGAGTTCTTCCGACGAGATTCCCGGCCGTAAACCGAAGGTCAAGGACTACAAGAACTGGTCGTATAACGTGGGCGGCGGCGCGAGTCTGACGAGTGGGACCACGACGAAGTTCGTGCGTAGTGGAGGCGCCGTTGCCGCAGCCGGCGTGGCCCGCAATTACGCCAAGTATTTTGGAGTACGCTTCGATTTCCAGTTCGACAACCTGCCCTTGCGGACCTCTGCTTTGCAGAGTGGTCAGGCCCCTGGAGCCACCAGTCACGTCTACTCCTTCAATCTCGATCCCATCATCAACATTCCCGTCACGAAAACATGGGGCGGATACATTCTGGGCGGGTTCACATATCTTTATCGATCCGGCAAACTCGACTCTTCGACCGCCATTCCAGGATCGGGATGCAACCCGTTCTTCCTTTGGTGGGGTCAGTGCTCGAACGGGAGCCTCCCTCTGGATGGAAACTTCCTCCATGCCAGCGAGAGCCAGTTTGGCGAGAACTTCGGAGGCGGCGTAACCCGGGCCATACGCCCGAATATGCAGATCTACGCCGAGTTCCGCTTCCTTCACGGCAAGCGCGATAACATCACGACCGACGTACACCCAATTACCGTCGGCGTACGCTGGTGACGCTCTGTCCTGAGAAACATCAGTGGGCCGCGACCTCGGAGTTTTCCAAAAAAGACCGCGTTCGCCAGGAGTTGGCAGCCGTTGCGTAACTAACCGTGGAAGGGCGGCCCTCAGGGCCGCGTTACGCGTCTCGGGGGAATGAGGGCAGGGCTTCAGCCCTTGCAGGCCGCTTACTCCGGATTCGTGCGGTAACTCCACAGATCCGTAGTCTGCTTCTGTAGTTGCACGAACGACGATGCCGTGACAGGCTGCGCCACCTCTGTCTCTGAGTTGGCTTCGCGCACTGCCAATTCGACGATTCCGTGCGATGGCGACAGTGAGCACGCCGGATCGGTCACCGTCGCATCTCCCGCGAGCAGGAACGCCTGGCAGCGGCAGCCTCCGAAATCCTCGCCGCGCCGATCGCAGCTGCGGCATGGCTCCGGCATCCAATCTTCGCCACGAAATCGTCGGAACGAAGATGATTCCTGCCAGATCCAAGCCAGTGTCTTCTCGCGCACGTTCTCAAACGTCAGTCCGGGAAGCACTTCTGCCGCGTGGCAAGGCAGAACTTTGCCGACGGGATTGATCAGCATCAATCTGCGTCCCCACCCTCCCATGCAGGCTTTGGGATACTTCGCATAGTAGTCGGGCACGACGGAATCGATGCGAATCCGCCCCGCGAGCCGTTTTTCGGCGTCAGCAACAATCGCAACCGCTCTTTCCAGTTGGGCGTGTGTCGGCATCAGCGAGGCACGGTTGGCGAGCGCCCATCCGTAGTATTGCGCGTGGGCAATCTCAACCCGCTCCGGATTCAATTGCTCGATGAAAGCGATCATCTCTTCCAGATGGTCGAGATTCTGCCGATGTACGACCAGATTCACGGTGAACGCAATTTTGTGGCGCCGAATCGCCCGTGACAATTCGATCTTGTGGGCGTGCGCCTTTGCTCCGGCAATCCAGTTCGCCGCTTCTTCCCGCGAATCCTGAAAACTGACTTGGATGTGGTCGAGCCCAGCACTGACCAGCGCCTGCAACCGTTGTTCGTTGAGACCGAGCCCAGAAGTGATGAGGTTGGTGTAAAGCCCTGCCGCTCGGGCGGCCGCGATCAGTTCCGTAAGGTCGGTTCGAGCTAGCGGTTCGCCGCCTGTGAAGTGCGCGTGCAGCATGCCAAGTTTGCCGCACTGCTGGAAGACGCTCGTCCACTCCTCGGTGGAAAGTTCCTCTTTCGTCCCGGCCATCTGCATCGGATTCGAGCAGTACACGCAGTGCAGCGGGCAGCGATGCGTCACTTCGGCGATCAGGGCGAGAGGGTTGGGGACCGTTCTCCGCAAATGATCCACTTGACGCTCGGTTTCTTTGGGCATGTAACTTCTCGCGAGGGTTTGAAACTCAGTATCCGGCTTCGCGTCCGTGGCGAACCGCTAATATCACGAACTCTTTCCCATCATAGTGATACAGCGCGATGTATGCGCCACTCCCGAATTCGATTACCCATTCGCGGAACTCGGGCGGCATTTCTTCGGCTAAGCGCCCGATCTCCGGGTGCCTCCCCAGCGCTTTCACGCCTTGCCGGATCGCTTTGACGGCACGCCCGGCCGCCTCCCTGCTCTTGGAGGCGAGAAAATCATGCTCATGGGCGACATCCAGCAGCGCCGGTCGGGACCACTTCAGGCGCGGCATTTCGGAGGCGCGACCTTCTTGCCCGCTTCAAGTTTGGCCAGCCAGGCGTCGGCTTCTTCGGCAGTGGCATGCAGGCCGGTCATCTGATACTGGGTCCAGGCGGCGAGAGCGTCCCGCCGCAATTGCTGCCGCTTCTCTTCGCGCTCTACGTACTCTTCGATGGCTTCGCGCATAAGCCAGTGCGGAGACCGGCGGCGTGCGTCGGCAAGGCGCTGCACACGCTGTTTTACCTCGGCATCGAGCTTCAGACTGGTCGTAGAAGCCTTTGGCATGGCGGTGTTCTCTGGTGTTACCTGGTGACACTATAGCATGGCAGGACTGATATTGGGACCCGAGACAGAACCCTGCGTCCCACCCTGCAGTGCCCCTGCCGGCGGGGATGTGACGAGCGCAGCGGCTAGTAGTCCACGATTCGCTTGCGCTGCAACTGTTCCAAAAACGCGCCAATGTCGGCGCGAATCTTCTCTGGATCGGTCATGCCGAATTCTTTCTGCAATCCGGAAATGATCTCGCCGAAGGTTCGCTCACCATCGCAACGCTCCAGGATTTGCCGCCCCGTGCCTTGCAGTTTGATGGCGCCCTCGGGAAACAGGATCACGCGATCTTCTTCCGTGCCGCCCCAGCGGCAACCCGCGGCGAGGCGTGGCTGGCTGGCGTCTAGAGGTGGCGGCAAGCTGGGCTCCAGTGCCGAGGGCGGGTATAGAAACAGCAGGTTCCTCCACTACGCTCGCTTCGCTCCGCTCCGGTCGGAATGACAAGACTTAGATGTCGCTTATGATCCACTCACGCCTCGCTCCGGTCGGAATGACAATGTCGGATGACAACTTTAGATGTAGCCGCTGATTCACGCTAGCTTCCCTCGATCATGAACGCGCCCGGTGGCGGCCAGCCCGGCTGCACATAGGCGAAATACAACGCGTCGAGCTGCGCCCACAAGATGTCGCACTTGTCGCGCAGGGCTTGGATCGCCAGCTCCTGCTCCGTCCGCGTCTTCGCATTTTCGTACACGTAATTGATGGCGAACTTGGCGTCTTCGGGAGCTTGCGTCAGACGCGCTTCGAAGTAATCCAGCCCGCCGGAGAGCCACGGATAGTGCAGGCGCATTTTTTCCATGCGCAGCGTGATCAGGTCGCGCGAGAACAACTCCGTCAGCGATGACGCGACAGCCTCCAGCAGGCTGCGGCTGCGCACAATGTTCAGATATTCATTGACCGCAAAGCGAGTTGCCGGAAGGATTCCGGTTCCCGCGCGCACCCGATCGGCATCCAGGCCCGTGGCTTCCGCGAGCTTCAGCCAGCGCTTGATTCCGCCTTCGCTGTTTGCGTCCCCGTCGTGGTCGATGACGCGTTTGCGCCAAGCCCGCCGAAAAACTGGATCAGGCCCGCGCGACAAGATGATTGAATCTTTGATCGGAATGATGCTCTGGTAGTAGTAGCGATTCAACGCCCAGGCCTGCAGTTGTCCCCGGCTGAGACGGCCTTCGTGCATCATCAGGTGAAATGGGTGCTGATGGTGATACCGTTCCTCGCCCACTCCGCGCAATTGGGCCCGCAGCCCATCGAACGAGAGAAGTCCCGCGTCGACGGTGCCAGCGTCTATAGGTCGAACTGCCATCCGTCCTCCGCGATTTCCCATCCTGCCTCGCGCACCTGCCGGTACTCAGGTCCAGCTTCGTTCAGCATGGGATTCGTGTTGTTGATATGCACATAGATTTTACGTGGACCGCGCAATCCCGCCAACTTGCTCAAGCTTCCGTCTGCGGAAGAAACGGGAACGTGGCCCATTTGCCGCGCCGTTTGTCCACTGCCCTGGATGCGAATCAGTTCATCGTCGCTCCAGAACGTGCCATCGAACAGCAATACGTCAGCGGACTCCAGTTCTTTCATCAGCGCATCGTCGATCTGTGGAACCGCCGGGAGGTAGGCAAGCCGTTTTCCCGACGACGTTCCGACGATCAGGCCGAGTGATGCTTCTTCGGGACTCAGTTGCGACTGGCGTTGCGGCGAGACATACGCGGGAAAGTGCGTTCCGAGCGGAAGCGCACGGCAACGCAGCCCGGAGTCTTCGCCGGCAGGGTTCTGGAGTGGAAATACAGTTTTCGGGGTGAAACTGGTCCAGGCTACCTGCCCGGGAATGCGTTGCAACATGCCAAACATCGAGTTGTCCTCGGAAACAATCCGGCGCACCGAATCGGTCGCATACACGCGCAGTGGTTGTAACTCGCGCAGCAGCAGGAGTCCGAGTACATGGTCAATATCGGCATTCGTCAGGACGGCCCCGGCGATTGGGGACTGACGAACTCCCTGGCGCGGATGGAGTTCAGGGGCGCCCTCAATTTGCGCGCGCAGATCGGGCGAGGCTCCGAGCAGAAACCACGACTGCTTTTCGGCTTCAGACCCAGATTCTTCAAACCCAGATTCTTGGGACCCAGATCCGGCGCTGATGGCGATTTCCGCTTGCGTGCGGGCTTTCCCGCGAAAGGTTCCGGCACGCAGAGTACGGCAGTTGGGGCAGGCGCAATTCCACTGGGGAAATCCTCCGCCCGCGGCAGAGCCTAGGATCTTCACACGCATAACTTAGCGAGTGTAGCAGCCGCGGAGGGCGGTCCGATTGGGTGGGACTCTACCGTTTGCAACCGGACTTCCCAGGTGCAGTATTGGATGATAGAAGTTGCGACGTTACAGCCGTTCCAGTGCATGAAAAGTGAAAATCCGATGTTCAGGAGCTGCGGTTCGGACCTGGATCGCGTTTTTTGTTGCGTTTATGGTGCATTCGCGACATACTCCAAAGTGCCCGACTGGCCCGGGATTCAGCCTTCCCCCGCCCTCCCCAATTTTCTGCCAAGATTGGGGTTTCCGTTTCCGCCTCTTTACAAAAGAACAGTCTCGCCTGCGACCACCCGGTTTCGCCCCGCTCCCTTTGCTTCAAACATTCGTGCATCAGCCAGTGCGAATAGCTCCGAGGCAGTTTCACCATCCTGCGGGAAACTGGCCAGGCCTGCACTGATCGTCACCCGAACTTGTTCCCCTGTCGGAGACAAAGCGATTGGCGTGCCCGCCACTCGCTCACGCAGCGATTCCAGTTTCTGCTGGGCCGCTGCCATGTCGGTCTCGGGAAGAATCACAACGAATTCTTCGCCTCCGTAGCGTCCGGCGGTGTCGCTCTGCCGGAAGGTGTCATGCAGCAGAGCGCCAATTCTCCGCAGAGCGAGGTCCCCTGCCTGGTGGCCGTGCGTGTCGTTGAGCAACTTGAATCGGTCCGCATCAATCACAGCAACGGTCAGCACTTTGTCGTAGCGGCGAGCGCGGCTCAGTTCGACCGAAAAGCGATCGTCCACATATCCCCGGCTGAACAAACCTGTCAGCGGATCTCGTGTCGCCATCTGTAGCAGTTTCTGGCTGCGGGCAACCAGAGCCAGGCTGAGCGCCGACGCAGTCAGGATGAAAATTAACCGCGACACCTCGTTGGACCAATCGAACATTCCATAAGGGAAGGGAGCGTACTTTGGGTTGTTGAGATCCCAGTGGCTGGCTGCGAAATAAACGATCGCAAAATACTGCCCCACTGCCAGCAACCCGGCGGTGATACAGACTCGCTTGTCGTAGCGCAGACTGGTTGCCGCGATGACCAGAAAGTATCCCTCAAAGATAACCTTGCTATTTACGGCGGTGTGCGGTTCGTTCATGAAGAGAAAGAGTGCAAGTCCGCCGCTCACCAGTGTTACGTCGAGACTGGTACTGACGAAACTGAACGATGACGGGTTGTACTCCCGCGAGATCACGAAGTAGACGACGAGGGCGAGAAAGAACGTCCCGCCCGTAAGAATCAAGCCGACGATCGCTTCTTTCGGCTCGACCGGAAAAAACAAATAGTCGACCAACGGTATCGACAGCAAGAGCGTGGCCAACCCCAATCGAACTTTCGCCACCAGTAATTCGCCTGCCACCGCGGCGTGAGCGAGGACCGGGTCGGGACGCGACCATAGCGATGCAAAGAAATTTCTGCTTGTAGACTTCATAAGGAAGTTCAAAAACGGGGCCAGTACCTGATCTCGTCCGGCGCACCCAGGAACATCGCTTCAGGCCGGAATCGAGAATCAGAGTGAATCGAACGTTGCGCTTAGGATAAAAGTAGCTGCCCCCACAGGCAACAGGAATCACCGGCGGATGTACCAAGGAAAGCAAAACTGCACGATGCCAGCCTTCAATGCCACGTTCTTAGGTGGCAGCCCGACAGTCTTACTAAGGCCGTACCTAGTTCATGTCGCCCAGCGAGCAGGCGCCGGGGCCACGAGGATCGCCGCACGATCCGCATGCGCCGCGCGTTGGGGACGCCGAAGGCGACGAACTCTTCGCGGAGACCGCAAAGACCGAGAGTTGTGGCTCCAGTTTTTTGGTATGGCACTTCGGGCACTCGGCCTTTTCCTTGCCGTAGACGAGGGCTTCGAACTGGTGGTGGCATTCCTTACAGATGTACTCGAAGATAGGCATGGCGGCCTCCCGATCAGTCTCTATTAGAATCAATTTGTGGGGAGTTCGCAAATTCCAAATCCACCGAACTCGGTTGCATGGACGGTTCGTGCCCCGTTTCGGGCGCGGCGTTGGCTCGCCGGCGGCCACATGCAGACCATCGCCAGTTTCCTTCTTCCCCGCAAAATCCACTTGCCTCCCGCGGAAGAGCGGCTGGTCGAAGTTGAGCCCGGCATCAAAGTGCGCTGTTGGTGCTACTGGCAGGGCACCCAGAAGGCCGACCGCGCGCAGCCGCTGACGCTGATTGTCGTTCATGGTCTCGAAGGCTCCTCCGACTCGCAGTACATGCTGGGCATAGCGCGAAACGGGCTGGCGGCGGGCATGAACGTCGTCCTGATGAACCAGCGCAATTGCGGCGGCATGGATCACTTCGCTCCCACGCTCTACAACTCCAGTTTGTCCGGCGACGTCGCCGCCGCCGTGCGAAATGTCCTTGAAAACGACGGCGTCTCCCAGTTCGCGCTAGTCGGATTCTCCATGGGCGGAAACCTGGTTCTGAAGCTCGCAGGAGAGTGGGGCGGCAACAGTCCCCAGCAATTTCGCGCCGTAGCGGCGGTCTGTCCTGCGATAGACCTCGCGGCCTCTGCCGACGCACTGCATGAGCCCGCTAACCGCATCTACGAGTACTACTTCCTGATGCAGTTGTTTCGGCGCTTGCGGCGCAAAGCCCGTTTGTTTCCCGAGAAGTTCGATATCTCCCGCCTGCGCGGAATTTCAACTCTGCGAATGTTCGACGACCGCATCACCGCCTACTACTGCGGATTCGAGGGTGCCGACGACTACTACGCGCGCGCGGCCGCCGCCAATGTCGTCGATCGCGTTGCGGTTCCGACCCTCATCATCCATGCCGCGAACGATCCCTTCATTCGCATGCAGCCGGAAACCCTGCGTCGCATCGCTGCAAATCCACATATCACCTACGTTGAGACCGATGACGGCGGCCATTGCGCTTTTCTCGGCGAACACCGTGGCGGACGGAATGGCGATGCTGCCGATGACGGGCGCTGGGCCGAGCGCGAGGTCGTCGACTTTGCCGCGGGTCACCGATTTTTACATCCCGGTGACACGGCTCCTCAGCTCATGCAATATCCTGCGCGCTGATCATCGGCGGAATATTCCTTGCCGCATCGTTACTCGCAGCAGCCTTGGCCCCAAGGTATTTCGGAGGGAATCATGAGAATCGCGCGCCTCTCGGGCGTTGTACTGCTGATGTGCTGGGTAGCGAACGCTCAAACCAACAGCTACACCGTCACTCCCATCGTGAACAATACGCAGGATGCCTTTCTCGTGAATCCCTGGGGGCTCTCGCGGCCTCTGAGTCCGAACGTGACCGAGAACGAGTGGTGGACCTCCGACAACGGCACGGGCAACACAACTTTGTATTACGCCAACAAGATCGGCGAGTCATCGCTGGCCCCGCTCGTCATTACGATTCCCTCCGCCAGCGGCACAGGCCTGGGCTCTCCGACGGGAACGGCCTATAACCCAGCGAAAGGACCAGGCCCGACCCTCGAGAATTTTGCCTTCGCTACGCTGGATGGAACTATCTCGAATTGGAATGCCGGCCAAAGGCCCAGCCAGGCTGGCACGGGATGCTATCAGTGCCACGTCAACAGCGCGACCATCATGGTGAACCACGCCAGCTCGGGCGCTTCTTATACCGGCCTGACTCTGGCCAAGAACGCCGCCACCCATGCGCCCGCCTACTATGCGGCGAATAACAAAGGTAAGGTGGAAGCGTATGACGCCGCTTCCTTCAATCCCATCGCGCTGTCGGGTAGTTTCTCTGATCCCAGGATCCCGTCCTCTTACAGGGCCTATGGTGTGCAGGCGATTGGCTCACTCATCGTGGTGTCGTTCTTCAATGGCGCTTCGGGAGGCTATGTCGACGCCTTCGATACCAACGGCAATCTAAAGGGACGTCTGGCGAATGGCTCGTTCAGCGAACCCTGGGGAATTGCCCTGGCTCCAGCCAATTTCGGCGCGTTCAGCAACATGCTGCTCGTCGCCAATACCACCTCCGGCTGGATCGCCGCGTTCAGCCCAAAGACGGGCGCCTTCGTGGGCTTCTTGAATGACTCCAACGGGATTCCCATCACAATCCCTGGGCTTTGGGCAATCGCCTTTGGCAACTCCAATCCGGAATCCGGCCCTGTCAACACTCTCTACTACACGGGCGGTGGTGACTATTCAACTGGAGTCTTTGGCGCGATCACCGCGAACTAACCGGGCACGATCATGGCGCGCGTTTTGCCACTTATATCTGCTCCGCATCTGCCGAATCCCCGCGGCTCAGCGTAAATCGTCTCGGATAGCCGTCCGGAAGCGAACAGTGATTTGCGCAAATGGACAAGACAATCTGTATGTCCCGGCACGACGCGCACGCCTACTTCAAAGCTTCTGAGCGACTTGTGACGCCCGCCCCGTTGCATACTCTTGGGCAGACAAATTGCACATTCACTTCGGACATAACACCGTCTCTTGGAGGCTTACCATGGCGCATTTTGAGCGGATACGCGATGTGATTTCCGGGCCGTTCAGCCCCGAGGTCATCCAGCAACGCACGGCAACAGGATGGCAACTGGTCTCCATCGAGTGGAGGCGCGAGTTGCCCGAGTCGGAAGCACCATCGCAGGGCGCATTCAGCGAGGACATCCCCTACGGGTTGCGCATCTCCGACGATGGCCAGCGCCTCGAGATCGATCCCATCGAGAACCGAACCCTCATGCTGATGATGGAATTGCTGGTGCAGGATTTCCCCTATTCCAGCATTGTCAGCGATCTCAATGAAAAAGGTCTTCGTATGCGCGACGGCAGGCCCTGGACCCGGGTTGCGGTCTTCAATATGACACCGCGGCTTATCGAAGTGGGTCCGCGCCTGTTCTCCACCGAGGAGTGGAGCAAGGCCCGTCAGAGGTTTTCTGCTTCTCGACAGCAACCGCTCTCAACATAGCTCCAGCCATCGGGATGTGAACTTGCAAGATATGGATGTACTGCCGGATATACAGGAAATCTCGTCTTGCAAGGCCTCTTATGGCAACGGTATGATTCCCTTCAATTAGGCCCCTTCCGTCTTGAGGAGATCTGACGTGCCCCTTGCAAAATTCTTGAGCACCTCTGCGCTTGCCGCAGCTCTGCTTTTCGCGACGTATTCTGTGGCTGCCGACAAGGAAAGCATCATCTACAACTTCGACCGAGCCAGCGGCGGGTATGCCTCCTCTGCAGGGCTATATATCGATTCGTCCGGGAATCTATTTGGACTCGGCAACAGCGGAGTGTTTTTCGAACTAAGCCCTGACGGTTCAGGAAGTTGGACTTATACCGAACTTTTCTCGACCAACTGCCTTTATCCAACTGGGCCCCTCGTGCGAGACAAGGTGGGCAACTTTTATGCGGCCAATTTCTTCGGCTCCGTCTACCAGTTTTCCGAAGGAGCGGAAGGTTGGGTTTCGACCCTGGTCTACCAAGTCAATGACGTCAGCGGCTTCGGTCCCAGCAGTCTTCTGGTCGACTCTACCGGAAATCTGTATGGGGTGAATGGACTGAACGGAGCCAGCGGCTTTGGATACGTGTTTGAGCTATCTCCTACTAACGCGGGAACCTGGTCTCTGACCGACCTGCATGATTTCAACGGGAGCGATGGTAACGCCTCGAACTCTGGCAACTCAGCAGCGGGAGAATTGGGCGGACTCATCATGGATGCCTCGGGCAACCTCTATGGCGTTACCTTCTCGGGAGGCTCCAACCCACCGTGCGGTTCCAGTTGCGGCGTGGTGTTCAAGCTAACGAAAAAGGCCGGCGCCTGGACCGAAAGCGTTCTTCACACTTTCAACGGCGCGGACGGCGCAAACCCCGACGCATCTCTACTGATGGATGCGGCGGGAAATCTTTACGGAACGACCAGTGCGGGCGGCTCCGCAGGCTTCGGCGCGGTATTTGAGATTTCTCTCGTCTCGGGGAAGCCGCTCACCCACGTTCTTCACAACTTCACCAACAGTGGCGGCGATGGCGCCTACCCCCAGGCCGCCTTGATCATCGACGCCGCCGGCAACCTGTACGGAACTACGATATCGGGCGGCAGTATTGACGAATGTTCCGTCGAGCAGGACCAGGGTTGTGGCATGGCGTTCAAGCTCTCGCCCGTCGGTCAGCGATGGAAAGAATCTCTCCTGCATGCCTTCAGGGCCCGTGGGGATGGCGGCTTTCCGTCGCCATTAGTCGCCGATACTGCCGGCCACCTATATGGCGAGGCCGCAGTCGGAGGCTTTGAGAACCTGGGAGTGGTTTTTGAGCTCTTTCCTTAGTGGCAAGCCCTGATTTTCGGCGCGGGTTTATCCCGCGCCGAAGCAGGCGTGAAGCGAACCTTCCTTAGTTCAGGCCTGAGCCGGAGTCCGATGGACCCACGGCAGCAGTTCCACACCGCGGCCTTTCGTCTTGGTGCGGACATAAGCCAGCGCCAACATCGCCAGCGAAATCACCAGCAACCCCACCGACGCGCCGCCAATTCCCATTCGGTGTTTCGGCAGAATCGATACGCGTCCGTAGACGAATTCGATGTGCACCCAATAGACGAGAAGCGATGCCTGGCCGAGCTGAATCAACGGGCTGAATCCCCACTGGGCCGCGCCCCAGCGGCACCACGCGTAGCTCGCGGTCAGAATCACCAGCAACATTCCCACTCGAATCAGAAAGAAGCTTGGACTGGTGCGCCAGTAATCCTGGACGGCATAAAATTGCCGCGGCTGCGCGTCGAGCCAGCGCGCGAACTCAATCAATACGCCCCCGGCCACTCCCATCGCGAGGAATGCCCGCGCCTCCAGCGTTCGCGCCCACTCGCTTTGCAGGATGAATCCTGCTGCCAGCCCGGCAAACGCGAAGCCGGTCCACGGGAAAACAGGAAAAAGTCCGGACTGCGGAACGCCCAGGTTGTGGACGCCATCCACGTAAGACTCCAGCGGCCACGGGAGCCACGTCGGCCGCCAAGTGGTCCACAACGGAGGGCTGAGCAGGGAAATCAGCAGTGCGGTCCCAGCCGCAGCCAGCACCAGCGCCACCCGGCCCGTTTTCAAGGAGGATGATGACACGGAGGATTCTGTGGGGACAGCCGCCTTCGGCTGCCCCGCCGGGCGCAACCCGGCGAATGAGAGCAAAGCCAGCACGATCCAGCACAGAATCCCCATCAGCATCATCGACAGCCCAATCGTATTCAGAACGTCGACCCTCATCAGATCGCTTTTCGGCGCCCATCCCCAGGCCACCACGTATTCCTGCAGCCGAAAGAGCAGTCCGTAGACGAAAATCTCGGCCCCACGCCCAATGGTCGTCCGCGCAATCTGCGGAGTGGGCACATCCTTGCGCCAGAGTTTCTCCGTCACCAGGGCGAACGAGATCCCGGCAAGAAACAAGAACAGCGGAGCGGGAAAGGTCCCCCCCAACTGCGAATACATGAAAAAGCGGCTTTGGCGCGTCTGCGGGCTGAGCCACGAATCGTAGCAGTGGGTCTGAAACATCAGCACGCAGGCCAGCCCACGCATCCAATCAATGTACGCAAGCCGAGATTTCGTAGCGTCGGGCGCAGGCATACTCAACTGAGATTCGCACCGGCAGTATACGGCAGCAGGCCGAGGATTCCGTGTTTTTCAGGTTGTGATACCGGTTAACCCGGAAGTGGACGGCGTTCCACCTGGAATCTGCCACGAACCACCGGAAATACTGAGTTTTGAACTCACGATTTGTTAACTTTCTGTTTACCGTACAACCTTCTACCTGTCAGTCTTGATCGAATAAGGATTACCCGCTATAAGCTTAGAAACAGGTATACCGATCTGCCCGGAGCTTCCATGCGAATCCTGAAGTTTCTGTTGCCCGCACTCCTGCTCGCCAGCTTGCTTTCCACCCCGACCTATGCCGCAGTGCCGGACCGCATCTCTGGCGCGATTAACGGTGGCCCGACCGTCATGCTCAAGGGGAGCATCCACCACAAAGCGCTGCCCAAGTACGATCAGGGGCCTGCGGATCGCTCATTACGGCTCGGGTATATGACTCTGCTCACCCGGCCAACACCGAGCCAAGTGACGGCGCTCAAGCAACTCGTCGCCGAGCAACAGGATCGCAATTCCCCGCAGTACCATAAATGGATCACGCCTGAACAGTGGGCCGATCGTTTCGGCCTAAGCCATGGCGACATTCAGAAGCTGACGAGCTGGTTGAAGTCGGAGGGATTCACCGTATTGAACGTGGCCCGCGGCCGCAACTGGATCACTTTCAGCGGCACTGCGGCCCAGGTTCAAAGTGCCTTCGCCACCGAGATCCACCGCTACCACGTGGATGGAGAAATGCATGTCGCCAACGCAAGCGCGCCAAAAATTCCGGCATCGCTTTCAGGCATCGTGGCTGGCCTGCGCGGGCTGGATGATTTTCGTCTGAAACCGAGAGCCGTAAAGAACGCACGCGCCGCTCGCCCTAACTACTACGATCCTATCTTCACCAATTTGAACCCCATCTCCCCATCGGCTTTCCTGGCGCCGGGCGACATCGCCACGATTTACGATATCAACGCGCTTTACGCCGCTTCTCCGGCGATCGACGGCACCGGCCAAAGACTTGCCGTGATCGGCCAAACCGACGTTTACCTTGCGGATATCAACGCCTTCCGCAGCGGCTTTGGCCTCACCGCCATCAGCGGCTGCACTAACAACTCCACGACGAACACGATCAGTGCATGTGACACGACCAACTTTCAATATGTGGTGCCAACGGGCGATGTTGATTCCGGTACCCCTGCCGCCGACATAACGGAGGCCGATCTCGACCTGGAGTGGTCTGGCGCTGTGGCCCGTAACGCGAAAATCATCTACGTCAACGCACCGAGTTCGGGCGTAACTGCTGCCTGGTACTACGCCATCGACAATCAGCTCGCTCCCGTCATTAGCCTGAGTTACGGCATCTGTGAGTTCGGCGATAACTTTGTTCTCGACTCCACGGGGCAACCTTTGGCTGATGAAATCGAGCTGACCAAGGGGAACTCCGAAGGAATCACGTTCCTCAACTCCACCGGAGACAGCGGTGCGGCCGGATGCGATTCCGGAACGAATAGCGCAACCACTCCGCCGAACCTTGCTCAAGGTGGACTGGCGGTAGGTTATCCGGCCAGCAGCCCCGAAGTTACCGGAGTTGGGGGCACGGCCGTGGATTGGTCCACTGGCTTCTCCAGCACGTATTGGGGAACCGTCAATGCAACTGACGGAGGCACGGCACAAAATCCTCCGGTCCCCGAGGTCGGTTGGAATGATGATGCGGAGCTCGCCATCGCGTACGGCGACACTCAAAGTGATTGGCAATCAAACTATGCCATCGTGTCGACCGGCGGCGGGCCCAGCAATTGCGCGCAACAGAGCCCTGATAACTCGAACTGCGTCTCTGGTTTCGGTCAGCCATCATGGCAGACTGTCACATTGTCCGGCCAGACCAGTGCCCGCTTCAGTCCTGATGTTTCCCTCAACGGTTCACCGAATTTCCCCGGATACATCTTCTGCACGCCGCAGAATTTCTGGGTAAATGGGTCTGCTGACACCTCCAGCACTTGTGCTTCCGGAATCGCCGCCGCTCTGGCACTCACCGATTCCTCAGGCAATCACTATCCGTCGCTGGTCGGCGGAACCTCCGCGTCAGCGCCGGTGATGGCAGGAATCGTAGTCCTGCTCAACCAATACCTCGGTACTAGCGGCCTGGGAAATATAAACCCGACCATCTATCTCTTGGCCTCCACCCCGAGCAATGGGGCTTTCAACAAAGTTACAACCGGCGATAACACGGTGTACTGCGAGGTCGGCCAGCCTCCGGCTCCGTGGCCAACGGCGCTCCAGTGCCCCACCGCCGGAGTCTTTGGCTACCAAGCCAGCGTTGCGGACTCCGCCACAGGGTACAACCTTGTTACCGGCCTTGGCTCCGTCAACGCCAACAAACTTGCAGTGGCTTGGGCAGCCGCTGGCAGCGGCACGGCTCCAAGTTTTACCCTGACTCCATTGGTGGCAACTTCGCAGGTATCGCAAGGTGGGACTGTGAATGCCGTGATTAATGTGCAGATGGCGAGCGGCTTTACCGGGACGATTTCCTTCGCATGCACGAACGCGCCCACTTCGGGAACCTGCACCCCGCCACCGAACGCCAATGCATCGGGACAAGTCAGCTTTACCATTACCACCGTCGCTCCAACCACCAGGTTGCAACGACCCCTCGATCGCGGCATGCGGATCTTCTACGCCACCCTGGTCCCCGGGCTGTTCGGCATCGTGTTCATGGCGGGTTCGCGCAAACGCACCGCGCAAAAAATGCGGTTGCTGGGACTGTTCGTGATACTCGGATGCTCGACGCTGTGGCTGGCTTCTTGCGGCGGCAGCAGTAACAACGGCGGAGGTAGCGGGAATCAGGGCACTCCTGCGGGCACTTACACCGTGAACATTACCGGCACCTCTGGGAGCGCGACGGCAACCACGAGTGTTCAGGTAGTTGTGCAATAAGGCTGAGGCGAACCTCGAACCGGGGCGCTCCAGTTATTCGCTGGGGCGAGTCCTGCAAATTGTGCATCCGATGTCCGGTTGAACGGCCTGTTAGTACTTCGGGATCTTCGGATCCACGCGGTCGGACCAGGCTGTGATTCCGCCGGCGAGGTTGTGGACCTTGGAGAATCCCGCCTGCTGCAGGAAGGCGACGGCCTTGGCGCTGCGCCCGCCCATTTTGCAGTGGACGACAATCTCGCGCGACGAATCGAGTTCGCTCACGCGCTTAGGGAGATCGTTCAGCGGGATGAGATATCCGCCGATGTTGCAGATCTGGTACTCGTGCGGTTCGCGCACATCGAGCACGAACAGGTCGTCTTTCGCGTCCAGACGCCGTTTTAATTCTTCGACTTGAATCTCAGGGACTCCGCTGCTCACAGGCTTTTCCTCCCCACGAATGCCGCAAAACTCGTTGTAGTCTATCAGCTTCGTAACCGTGGGATGCGTGCCGCACACCGGGCAATCGGGATTCTTGCGCAGCTTGAGTTCGCGGAACTTCATGCCCAGAGCGTCGATCAGCAGCAGTCGTCCGATGAGAGGATCGCCGATGCCGAGAATCAGCTTGATGACTTCGGTGGCTTGCATGACGCCAACGAGGCCGGGAAGAATGCCGAGCACACCGCCCTCCGCGCAGGAAGGAACGAGCCCCGGCGGTGGCGGCTCAGGATAGAGGCAGCGGTAGCAAGGTCCGTTTTCGGTGGCAAAGACGCTGGCCTGGCCTTCGAAGCGGAAGATCGATCCGTAGACGTTCGGCTTGCCTGAGAGCACGCACGCGTCGTTCACCAAGTAGCGCGTGGGGAAGTTGTCCGTGCCATCGGCGATGATGTCGAAATCGCGAAATAGTTCCATCGCGTTCGCGCTGCTCAGCCGCGTGTCGAAGGTCTGGAGGTTTAGAAATGGATTGATGCCCTTCAGCTTGTCGGCGGCGGAATCGAGCTTCTTGCGGCCGACGTCGGCCGTGGAGTGAATGATCTGACGCTGCAGGTTGGTGTAGTCCACCACATCGAAGTCGACCAGGCCCAGGGTTCCCACGCCCGCGGCCGCCAGATAGAGCGCGAGAGGCGATCCCAAGCCGCCCGTGCCGATGCACAGCACGCGCGCGGCTTTCAGCTTCTGCTGCCCTTCCATGCCAACCTCGGGCATAATCAGATGGCGCGAGTAGCGCAGGATTTCATCCTTGTTCAGCGTTACGGGAAGTTCGGTTGTGGTGGCCATAAAGTCCTCGATTGAATTTCCTTCGTGTACCCTTCGTGCCCTTGGTGGTTAATAGATTTTTGTCGTCGAATTCCTAGAGTAGTCGCAGGCAGCGAATTCGACGAGCGCGCGAAAGCGCGTCAACAACAGGAAGGGCAACAGCAACAACAGCGCATTATAGCGACGGAACTCAAATCAGCAATCCCAGTCAGATGGCGCCTCCGGCGATGGAAGGCACGATCGAAATGTTATCACCTTCCTTCAGCGCGGTTGCTTCTTTCTGCATGTAGCGAATGTCTTCGTCGTTGACGTAGAGATTGACGAAGGCCCGCAGTTTGCCCTCTTCGGTATAGAGGTGCTTCTTCAGGTCAGGGTGCTGTGCGACCAGCGCATTCATGGCTTCGGCGACAGTAGCGCCTTGTACGTCCACGGAGGCTTGCTTGCCCACATACTGCCGCAAAGGCGTAGGAATATGGATTTTGCTCATAGATGTACTGTAAGAGATGCGGCTATAGCAGGGCAAGATTCAGGAACCCCGTATGCAGGCACGGCAGGCCAGCGGGGATTACGAAAGAGTTTATTTCGGAGGCCATGCAAGCTCAAATTGCAGGCTTTGCCTTGGTATAATCGAGGTCAGGCCACCCCCTGGGTGGCCAGTCCATTTTTGGGGTCTGTTGCCTTTGCCGTCGTCCAAGATTTGCTGCTTTCTTCTGTTGGTGCTGATTTCCGCGGGGCAGGTTTCCCGTGCCGCAGTCCAGCCAAAACTTCAGAACCGTGCTGATGCTCGCTACGAGCTGCATTTTTTCCATACCCACACCGGCGAGCGGCTGGATATCGTGTACCGCAACGGCGAAGGCTACGACCCTGAGTCGCTCGCGCGCCTGAACGGTTACTTGCGGGACCACCGCACGGGCGATATTCACGACTACGATCCGCGGGTGTTCGACTTGTTGCACGATCTGATGACTTCGCTGGGAAATCCCGATGGCGAGATCGATGTCGTCTGCGGCTACCGCACGCCATGGAGCAACGAATTTCTTCGAACCCATGGACACGGCGTTGCCCGCCACAGCCTGCACATGCAGGCGATGGCCATCGACATTCGGGTACCTGGAGTCTCCGCCGCACAATTGAGGGATGCGGCGCTGGCGCTGCATCGCGGCGGCGTCGGCTACTATGCGGCTTCGAATTTCGTGCACGTCGACGTGGGGCGAGTACGGCGCTGGTAGCTTGGCTGCGGATTACTGGTAGGGATAGCCTTTCGCTAACGCCGCCGCCAGCCTGGCATCGTGTCCGTAGATGTCTTCGCTGAAATGAACGTCGCCGTTCGCATAGGCGAGTGCCGTCCCGTAGACGATGAAGACCGGGACCCGCTTCACCAGGTTCACCGTGACGTTATCTTTTCCCGTCTGCATGGCCTGCTGCACTTTTTCGAGCGGCCAACCCGGATTGTTTCGCAGAGCCCACGTGGCCAGTTCGGCGGGCTTTTCCACGCGAATGCAGCCGTGGCTGAAGTCACGGCGCGATCGTGAAAACGCTTCGACAGAGGGCGTGCTATGCAGATACACGTTGAATTCGTTCGGGAAAATCAGCTTGACCAGTCCCAGCGCATTCGTGGGGCCGGGCTTTTGCCGCACGGCAAGTTTTCCCGCCCGCAGTTGGGCCAGGACATCATCGGAAATCTCTCCTGATGTGACCACCGCACCGGCCTGCGTCGTGACCTCGTAGTTCTTGCGAGCGATGTAGCTGCGGTCGCGTTGAATGGCGGGAACAATCTCGCCGCGCAGGATGCTGGGAGGAACATTCCAATACGGCCGCAGTACGACGTAGGTCATTTCGCGGGTGAAGACCGGAGTTTGCGTGCGCATCGCTTTCCCGACCACGACACGCATGTCCAGGGTGACGTTGTTGTTTTCGTCCAGGGCGCGCAGCCGGAAATCGGGGATGTTCACGATGATCGGAGGCGCGGAAAATTCAGCCGGCAACCAGCGCCAGCGTTCCAACGTGAGCTGCAACTGGAGAACCCGATCCTGAAGCGGAACATTCAATTGCTTGATGGTCGCCGGACCGAGACGGCCGTCGGCATCGAGACCGTGGCGGCGCTGGAAATGCTTAACCGCTTCCACCACGGGCCCGTCGTAGATTTGGGGGTCTGCGGGAAGCTCGGCAGTAGTCGGGAGGTCGCCGACGAGCTGCAAGAAGTGAACGAGACGAGGCACACCCGCATAGGGCTTGCCCGGATCGATGGGTTTGGTGACCGGTGGAAGCGTTCCCCCGCTATCGGCGCGAGCCAGTTCCACGTATCGTGCGAGCGCCTGCTCGGTTCGTCGATAAGCGGCGAACGGCGGTTCGACGCCGTCCAGCACCGTTTGCAGATCAGGAGCCGTCACGACGCGGTTTCGCAGGAACTCGGCGAGATCGTACTTCTTCTCTTGCACGTTCAGGCCGAAATCAAAGTGCGACGGATTGACTCGTCCGATTCGCAGGTCGGAGATGTAGCGCATGGTGCAAACGCTGAGGGCCACATCGAACTGGGCCACAGCCGGACCGCCCGTTCTCAGCGCGCCGATTCTTTCCGCCCATCGCGACCCATCGTAGTCTTCAGGGTTGAGCCCTTTCTTCCACGCGTCGTTGAATCGGTCGATCAGAAAAAGGGCCTGCGGTACTGGTTGCGATCCCTGCACCCAGGCAGGAGCGTATCCAGTCGGCTCATAGAACTTCTGCAGCGCGGCGCGATAGTCGCTGAAATTCGGCCAGCGCATTCCGGCGAGGTTCCCGCCGGCGACGAGAGCCTGAATTTCCTGTTGTTGCGCGACACTGAGGCACGCCACGAGCACGACAAGAGCGCCGGTTCCCGATAGAAAGCGAATAGGGTTGCGCCGCCAGGGAATTCTCATCGATCGACTCTCCGTATGGGTGGAAGGTACAGGCAGCCAGTCGCGACCGTAACTGGCAGAATTGGCAGTCCGCGCGGGAGCCGTCCGACCTCTGCCAAGTGCTTCCGGATGATCGACTTGAGCCCAACGAGGCACTTATCTGTCGTGCGTTCGGCACCCTAGAATCTCTCAGGGAGAATTCCGATGACGATCTTCGATCCAGCTCGCGGCAGAATTATTGATGGGGGCGGCGGCAGTGGAACATTTCTCCGGCTAATTGGCCTGGGAATCGCGGCATTTCTGCTTGTAATCCTGCTGTTCAGTTCGGTGACTAAGGTGGGCACTGGCCATGTGGGCGTTCTTACTCTCTTCGGCAAAGTGCAGTCCGGCGAGACGCTTGGCGAAGGCATTCATTTAATCAATCCGCTAAAAACCAATAATGAGCTTTCGATCCAGACTCAGACACTTAAGGAATCGGCCAGCGTGCCTTCGAGCGAAGGATTGATGATGAGCCTCGACACTTCGCTCATCTATCACCTCAACCCCGACCGGGCCGCGGAGGTGTTCCAGAAGATTGGTGCGGACTATGAAAACGTGGTCGTGGAGCCGACCCTGCGCTCTGCGATCCGCGAATCTACCGCTTCTCACACAGCGAATGCGCTTTATACCGGCGAACGTGAGATGGTGGCTAAACAAATCCTGGATCAGATCACGACCGAACTCAACAAGCGCGGGATTACCGTGGAGAACGTTTTGCTGCGCGACATTCAACTGCCGGCAACGCTGAAGGCCGCGATTGAGGCCAAGCAGCAGGCCGAGCAGGAATCGCTGGCCATGAACTTTCGCCTGCAGAAAGAAACGCAGGAAGCGCAGCGCAAACGCATTGAAGCGGCCGGAGTCCGGGACTTCCAGCAGATTGTCGCCCAGGGCATCACGCCGTCGCTGCTGGAGTGGAAAGGAATCGAGGCCACGGAGAACCTGGCCAAGAGCCCAAACTCCAAAGTGGTTGTGATCGGGAACAACAAGAACGGGTTGCCGCTGATTCTGGGACAGTAGTTGGCGCGGCACTAAACGGCAACGCCCTTGTCTAAGGCGACCGTCAGGTTCCTCCACTACGCCGTCGCTTCCGCTCCGGCTCCGGTCGGAATGACAAGCTTTTTCTTTCCTCATATTTCATGTTTGGGCGACGGTTCTTGGCGCCGCTGATACCATGAAAACAGTGCTACCGTTGCTCGAAGTCCGCCAACTGAATATCGCGTTTCCTGCGCAAGGAAAATCGCCCGCCGCCACTCTTCGGGCAGCGGAACAACCCCTTCGGCCTAGCTCAGCGCAGGCTCAGGCGACTGTCCCCACAGAATCATTGATGGCCGTGCGCGACCTCAATTTCTCCCTCGCACCTGGCGAAGTGCTCGGCTTGGTTGGTGAATCCGGGTCGGGGAAATCGATCACATCTTTAGCGATCATGCGTCTGCTTCCACCGCAAGCTCGTCTTTCCGGCGAGATTCTCTTTACTCGCAGCGGGGCCTCGGGGAATCTGCTTGCTCTGGATGACGACTCGATGCGTCAGTTGCGGGGTTCGCGCATCGCCATGATCTTTCAAGAGCCGATGACCGCGCTTAATCCCGTCATGCGTGTCGGAGATCAGATTGCCGAAGCGGTCGTCGCACACAATACGATCTCGAAACACGACGCGTGGCTGCGCGCGGTGGACGCCATGAACGAAGTTGCCATTCCCGACGCTGCGCGGCGCGCGCGGGACTATCCTCACCAACTTTCGGGCGGCATGCGGCAGCGCATCATGATCGCCATGGCCATCGTCAACCGTCCGCAACTGCTGATCGCCGACGAACCGACGACCGCCCTGGATGTCACCATCCAGGCTCAGATTCTGGATCTGCTCGCCGAACTGCGCGCGAAGTTTGGGCTGGCCATGCTCTTCATTTCGCACGACCTGGCTGTGGTTTCCCAGATCGCGGATCGCGTGGCTGTGATGTACTCGGGAAGCCTGGTGGAACTTGGCGAGAAGGGCGACATCTTCAAGGCTCCGGCGCATCCTTACACGCGCGGTTTGCTTCACGCCGTGCCTGATCTCAAGACGGACCGCGCGCGCCCGCTGCAGACAATTGAGGGGACGGTTCCGGCTCTGCATGCTTTGCCTCCGGGCTGCAGTTTCGAGCCTCGCTGCAAATTCCGCGTTCCTGAGTGCTCCCGAGAAATGCCGGCGCTGGTCGAAGTTGCGGCGGGCCATTGGGCAAGATGCCCGGTGGCGAATTCAATCGTGCGGTAGGACTGCTACCGCAAGTCGTGAGCATCTGCACCATGCTCCATATTTCTTCGATCCAGTCTATAATCGGCAGTTTGTCCGGTGATTCGTGCGCATATTGCTGCTAAGCGACATCCACGCCAACCTCGAAGCTCTCGATGCCGCTCTGTCGGCGGCGCCGCCATTCGACAAGGTCGTGAACCTGGGAGACATTGTCGGCTATGGGGCCAGCCCGAACGACGTGGCCGAGCGCTCCCGCAAGCTGGGGACAACCTTCGTTCGCGGCAATCACGACAAAGCCGCGACCGGCGTGATGGACCTGGATGATTTCAATCCCATGGCCGCCGCTGCCGCGCTCTGGACGCGCAACGAGTTGACGCCGGAAAATCTCGACTGGCTGCGCAACTTGCCGCACGGGCCCGTTTCGTTGCCCGATTTCCCCGAGGTGCAGTTGGTTCACGGCTCTCCTAATGATGAAGACGAGTACGTGGTTTCGCTCGGCGACGCGCTTGCGCCGCTCATCACACTGACGATTCCGTTGACCTTCTTCGGGCACACCCATCTGCAAGGGGGATTTTTTGCGAACGGCTCTTCGGCGGACGGCTTCCGTCCGGAATATCGCACGGTGGGTCAGGCCGAGTCGGTTCCACTGCAACTGAAACCGGGCGCGAGATATTTGATCAATCCAGGCTCGGTCGGGCAGCCGCGCGATGGCGACTGGCGGGCAGCGTTTGCCCTGTTCGATACCGACGCGCAGATCGTCCACTTTCACCGCACGCCGTACAACCTGAAAGCAGCGCAGGACCGGATCTTCGCGGCGAAACTGCCTCCGCGGCTGGCGACGAGGCTGGCGGTGGGACGATGAAGTCGATGCTACCTCCGTTGTAAACTCGATCGATGCCTTCTTATCCCACCCGCAGCACCGGCAAGCCACTCTTCGAATCCCGCGAGAATCCTCCCGCGCATTATCTGATCGCGCATAGTGATGGCGGCGCGCGCGGCAACCCGGGGCCGGCCGGATATGGCGTCGTGATCAAAGATGAATCGGGGCGCAAGGTCGCCGCGCTCAGCGAATATCTTGGAAACCAGACGAACAATTTCGCGGAGTATCAAGGGCTGATCGCCGCCCTCGAATATGCGATCGAGCACGGGCCCAAAGCGCTCAAGCTCATCAGCGATTCGGAATTGCTAGTGCGGCAGATCCAGGGTATCTACAAGGTGAAGAACGCCGTCCTGCAGGACCTGCACGGGCGCGCGAAGGAATTGATTGCGCAACTGGAGTGGTTTTCGATTGGCCACGCATTTCGCGAACAAAACCAGGAAGCCGACGAACTGGCCAACGCCGCAATGGACAAGGGAATGGGAAGAAGTGTGGCGCGTGTTGCTACGTCGCCGGTCCAGCAAACGCAGCCGGAGTTCGAAGGCGTGGTGCGCAATGGCACGGTGGAACTGCTGAACGGAAAACTTCCGGACGGTACCCGCGTTCAGGTGCGAGTAAAGAAGTAGTCGTCAGGAAACTGCTTAGAGCCAGCGCCGCACACGCGAGCGGTAGTCCCGATACTGGTCCGGAAAGACCTCTTCCAGCTTCGCTTCTTCCACAGGAATGACAGTCCAGTTGACATAGGCGATCGTTAGAGGCAGAAGAATGGCTGGCCACATTTGTTTCAGCAATCCCGCTTCGCCCAGGTAGGCAAGACTAAGGCCTACGTACATGGGGTTGCGCGTGAAGCGATACGGACCTGACGTCACCAGTTGTGCGGACGACCGACCCGGAACGGTCGTGGTTCTCGCTTGGCGGAAGAGGATAAGTCCCCATCCTGCGATCACCGCACCTGCAGCGAACAGCACAGCGCCCGCGATCGTACTCATCTGAGCGGCCTCGGTGGAGATGACGCGAGGATGCAGACGCTCCAGCCCTACGCCGAGGAGATAGTTCAGGACGAATACCCAGGGAACGGGCACGTGCAGCAGGAAGCGGAAAGGGTTCTTCATGCCCGGCCCTCCCGCGTCAGAAACTTAGATGGAGCCAGAGTCCGCAGGCTCTGTGGCCTCGCGTCAATAACACAGAATCTCTGATCAACTGGAAAAGTCATTCGTCGATTATGCCAGAAGGGGTTCGGAGCGATTCGCGGTTCATTCAAACGGCACGGCCCGCGAAGCTTCATTTCTTTGCCACGAATTCCCACGGATTAAATCTCCAGCAACTTCTCTCGTCTGTTAATCAAACGGCATTCCGATCGAGTCACTCGGATCGCGAGGCATTCCAGTGGCCCAATCCATGCTCGTTGCGGTATGTCCCATTGATCGTCCTGCCCTGGACGGTGCCTTCTACGCGAGGACCGTCCACCCTGCCTCGAAAGGTCAGCACGGTGTGGGTCTTGGTCCGGAAGAGGATGTGTTGCTCATTGATGGTGCCTTCCAGTTCGCCCTTCTGACCAGGACCCTGGTAATGACCGATGATCACGCCACCCTGCTGGGTAAGTTGCATGACTTGGGTGCGTTCCCGTCCATCGGGCCCTCTCGAGTGGATTGTCCAATTGCCCTCGACGTTCGCTGGGGGCTCCTGCGCGCCCGCGATACTGCAGAGAACAAGGACCAGAAAAGGGAAGCAGAGAAGTAGTCGTAGCGCGTGGTATTTCCTCATGGCGTCCTCGAATCGCGGCTCGTACTGCAAACCTTTGCGGGATTATAGACACCTCGCCCGCCAGCCGAGAAGGGCACTTCAAAGAATTCTCTGACGTGCCGTCGAACCACGGCGGTGACTTGCGGAAGATAACTGTGGACGGTTGGCCGCGACGCGTCCACACTCGTCGGGTCCGGTTATCCGCCCAATCTCTGGAGGACGCTATTCATGGCGAATGATACGCATGGACCGCAAAACCAAACTCCTGGTATTGATCTGAGCCAGTTCTGGTCCTCTCACCTTGGCCTTACGCTCGTCACGTTGTCATTGACTGTCCTGGTTTTCGTCATCACACCTTTGCGCGAGGCAGGCCTTCCGGGGCGCCTCTTCTTTGACCTGGCCGTGGTCACGCTAATGATTTTCGCCACTGCGGTCATCGACCAGAGCCGGATGGCAAAGGGTCTTGCGATCGCTATTGTCGTGGTTTGCGCGGCGGTGCTGGGGGCGGGGCGCGTCCATCCGACCCTGTTTCTTCATTTATTGGGCAGCGCTTTGGTGATCGTCACGCTGCTGCTTTATGTCCGGATTGTGCTGATCGTGATGTTCCGCAAAGGACCCATGACCTGGAGCCGGATACAGGGAGGGTTCTGCGTGTATCTGCTGATCGGAATGCTTTGGGCGTCGGCGTTTCAGTTTCTTGAGCAACTGCATCCGGGCTCCTTTTACTTCACTTCTGCGCCGATGGATATCGACCAACTTACGTCCAAGCTGACTTATTTCAGCTTCGCTACCCTCACCACGGTCGGCAGCACGATTGCGCCGCTCGACCCGTTTGCTCGATCGCTGACCATTGCTGAGGCCGTGGTTGGACAACTTTTTCCCGCGACGCTGATCGGAGCGCTGGTGGCGATGGCGCTGCGGTCGGGCGCGAAGTCCTGAGGCCCGCGGCGAACTCCCGGGGTGATGTTCGCTATCCGAACTTCTTTTTTGCCACGGATTGTGCGGATTTTCAACGGGCTAGGAGTGAGCAACTTCTCTTTTTCTTGAGCACGCGCAAATCCAATAGCCTGCCATCCCTTTGGAGGCAGGGATCGCGGAGTCAGGATTCTATCGCGAAGCTTTGGGTCGTTCGCCACTCTTGTTGTCGGCAGAATCCAAAACATCTTCGTCATCCAATTCAAGGTCATCCTCATTCGGTGCAGCCGGATTCTCACGGCGCAATTCATCTCGCCAGTGATTCCAGACCATTGAGAGCAAGCCGGGGCCACCGGAGTCTTTCCAGGATAGGTCCTGATCTACATCCCGCAGGGCAGACGATTGAGCGTGGTTGTCCTTGTATCTCACAACGACGGCTTTGTCCTGGCGAGCATCAACGAAGTCCCACGCAGCCTGTTCGTCGGGGAATTGCCGCGTGATGCTGCCGGCATAGTATTCGCCAGCGACTCTATAGCTGTAACCCAATCGGCCAAGGGCGTAGTCGACGACCCATCCGTGGACGACTTTAACGTCGCTCCCTGTTACGGATCCCTTAGCCCGCGGCCAGCTGTCGACGCCGATTTGGCTTAGGGCATGCTTTCCCCGCCGAACGAGGAACGCGGGAATCCAGAACAATGCGATGACCAGGCTATAGAGGAAAGCTACCGCGTATCCAAGACTCTTGTCTGGTTGATGGGAATCGTATGCCATGTTTGGCAGAGAGTATACGCTTAGCCTTCAGCGAAACGCTGAAGGCTCCGGGTCAGACAGGGTTCAGGCGAACTCTTTTCTTTGCCACGGATTTGCGCGGATTTTCACGGATTGAAGGCGAGCAACTTCCTCTTTTCTTCAGCATGCGCAAATCCAGTAGCTAGCCGTGTTTTGGACGAGGAGATCACAGGGTCCGAGTTGGTTGTGAACGAGGAATATAAAGTCAAAATCCCCACCCTCTCGCAAAGAACGCGAGAAGGGTGGGGCACCGCGATTTCTATGATTACTTTCCGTTCGAGATTGTGAAGTTCACGGTGCTGACCTGGTTGCCGCTTACCGTGACTGGCTTCTCCCAGGTTTTGGCGTCGGTGAAGACGGGGCGTTCCACGGTGTGTTCGGTCAGGACGTCGTAGGTCTGCTGTTTTCCGGCCAGGCCCCAGCCTTCATGCCACGCGACGATCTGGTAGGTTCCGGGCGGAACGTCGGTGAACTCGTAGCGCCCGCTATCGTCGGTGACTGCGTAATAAGGATGCGTGACGACCATCATCTCGGCGTTCATCCAGACGTGGCCACCATTGCAGCGCAGGTGGACCAGTCCCGCAGAAGGCATCGCGCGCGACGTGACGCGGTTCGGGAAAGGGAACGGCAGATTGAATGTGGCCGCGCCATCCATGTGAATGGTGTGGAGCGTGGCGTCGGAACTCATCATGTCGAGTGTGCCCTTTTCCGGCACGAGAAGGATGTGCGGAATATAGTGGCAGCTCTTCTGATCGAGATGGCGGCGCTGTTCGGGCAGATCCATAGCCTTGCCGCTGGAAATGTTCTTCAGATAGACGATGGTGTTGGCGACTCCGCCCTGCGACCCGACAATAAGGCGGTCCAACTCCGTTGTTTTCTTGGAATTAGGGTCGCAGATTTGTGGATCTTTGGTGATCGGAAAGTCCAGGGCACGAGGAACCGCGCCTGACCATTTTACTGTTCCGGAAATCGTACCACCGTCCGTAACAGTAATGACCTTGTAGTCACCCTGCGAGAAGGCCGCTGTAGTCGCGGCAAGAAAGAACGTCAAAGAAAAGAAGCAGTGTGAAACAAGTCGGCGCATTCCCGTCCCCTTGTGCTCGCAGCGACAGGCGGATGACCGGCTTGAGCTCCGAGCTTGAGATTCTTTGGCCCGTGATACTTGCTCCCGCTCCCCCGTCGCACATCCCTTGCGGGAAGCTGCTGGCCTAGGGTACCCGGACCGCATCCGGTGGACAGCATTTGGGCTTGCAGGTCCTACCTTGCCATTTCAATTGGAGGCGCCGGCCCGAGGGACGGTTTGTGATTGAAATCACATCAATCGTGCGCCTTCCAAGGTAAGCAGTCGAGATTACGGAAGTCACCGGATGGAGGTGCGTGTTTGGTGCGGAGATCCCGTTTTCGATCTCTGGGTGAGGGGTGCGGCATCGTAAATTTGCAATCGAGACCTTACAATCATCCCTCGATGACGGTGACAGTGCGATCATTCGCGAAGATCAATCTTGGGCTGCGCATTGGCGCGGCGCGGGAGGACGGGTTTCATGAGCTGCTGACGGTGTATCAGACGATCGGGCTGCATGACATGATTCGCGTGAGTGTGGGGCGTGGGAGCGGGATTGAGATTCGGTGTGCAGATCCTCGAGTGCCGCGGGATGAATCGAATACTTGCTTTCGCATTGCGGAGAAAGCGATGCGGGCACTGCGCGCGAGGGGGCGCGCGGTCATTGAGATTGAGAAGCGGTTGCCGGTGCAGGGCGGGCTGGGCGGAGCTTCGGCGAATGCGGTGGCAACTCTTCTGGGCCTGGAGCAGGCGTTGAAAAAGAGTTTGCCCGCGGTCGAGAGGTTGCGGATTGCGGCGGAAGTGGGGTCGGACCTGCCGCTGTTTTTGGTGGGGGGAACGGTGTTGGGAGTGGGGCGGGGGGAACAGGTTTATCCGCTGGCGGATTTGCCGGCGCTGGATTGTGTGGTCGTGACGCCGGCAGT
Source organism: uncultured Acidobacteriaceae bacterium (assembly GCA_963844525.1). Taxonomy (GTDB): domain Bacteria; phylum Acidobacteriota; class Terriglobia; order Terriglobales; family Acidobacteriaceae; genus Sulfotelmatobacter. The sequence continues at coordinate 742,023 of CAWJOM010000006.1, forward strand.
GGGAGTGTCGACGCCGAAGGCGTTTGCCGAGTGGGATCGGGTGCAGGGGCTAAGGCCCGGTTCTTCTGGACTCAATGCGGTGCTGAAGCACCGCTCTTCCACGGTTGATTCGGCGGTTGGCTCTCACTCCAAGAAAAATCCTCCCGGGCTTCGCTCGGCTGGACAGCCGCCCCCGGCTGTCCCCACAGAAGCCTGGATGGGCGAAAGCGTCCGTCCCCACATGGACGGTGACAGTGCGAGCCGTTATCATCCAACCGCGAAATTGACGGTATCTGCGGGCTCCGATAGAATGAATGAGCTTGGCCGTGGGTTGTCGGCGTGGCTAAGCGAGATGTGCTCCAGTGCTCCTTCTGAGTTGTTGGCGAGAAGGGGCCGGGCCGAGAATCCGCTTCTCTGGCTTGACCGGGCTGGGATTGAAAACGACTTCGAAGAGGTCGTCTTTCCTGAATATCCCGAGCTGAGTCGTTGTAAGAGTGCGCTTTTGCGCGCGGGCGCGAAGTACGCGTCGCTGTCGGGCTCCGGTTCGACGCTGTACGGGCTGTTTGCCTCGCGAGAGGCGGCCGTGCAGGCGACGGTGCGACTGCAGAAGCAAGGCTGGGCGGCGCAGGCAACAGCGACGCTGCCGCGGCGGGCGTACTGGCGGCGAGTGGTGGCGGAGTAGGGGCTTCTTGGCATTGGCTGCGGGCGAGGCTTGTGCCTATGGCGCTCGCCTTCGGCATCGCTTGGACGGCCGAGGCGGCCGTCGCCACATGGGCTGTACCTTCGGCTGCGGTCCGCGGTTTTGGCAAATTTTTGATTGTTGATTTTTGATTGTTGATTGACAATTGATGTGCCCCGCCGGGGTTCCATCAACAATCGAAAGTCGACAATCAACAATGGCTTACTGGGCCGTCGACTAATGGTAGGTCAAGTGCCTTTGGAGCACTTTGTCTAGGTTCGAATCCTAGCGGCCCAGCCAAGAAAAGCTTTTAGCTTTCAGCCTTTAGCTCTTAGCTTTGCCGAGCACAGGGGCGAGAGGTTTGGCTAAAGGCTAAGAGCTAACAGCTAAAGGCTTGAACCCTATGGCTACTTTAGTGACGCCGACCGACAAGACTGAAAAGATTGAAAAGAAAACTCCGCCTGTGACCGACGAAAAGACCGAGCGGAAGCAGCGTCCGCGCTCAGACGAGAAGTTCAAGATTTTCAGCGGCACGGCGAACGAACACCTGGCCGATGAAGTCTGCCAGTTTCTCGGGATGCAGCGCGGGCAGGCGCAGGTGATTCGGTTTCGCGACGGCGAGTGTTACGTCCAGATTCAGGAGAACGTTCGCGGCGCCGACGTTTTTGTGATGCAGCCGACGTGCCGTCCGGTGGATGAACACCTGATGGAGTTGCTATTGATGATCGATGCGCTGAAACGGGCATCGGCGCGGCGCATCACGGCGGTGATCCCGTATTTCGGATATGCGCGGCAGGACCGGAAAGACAAGCCGCGGAGTCCGATCTCGTCAAAGCTGGTGGCCGATCTGCTGACCACTGCCGGGGCGCACCGTGCGCTGATAGTGGATCTGCATACGCCGCAATTGCAGGGATTTTTCAATATCCCGGTGGATCATTTGTTCGCTTCGCCGGTGCTGGTGGATCACTTCCGCAAGCTGCAGTTGCCGAATTTGACGGTGGTTTCGCCGGATGCAGGCGGCGTGGAGCGGGCGCGGTTTTTCGCGAAGAAGGTTGACGCGGCTTTGGCGATCGTCGATAAGCGGCGCGTCGAAATGAACGTGGCCGAAGTGATGCACGTGATCGGCGATGTGCATGGGCGAACGTGCTTGATCATCGACGATTTGATCGACACGGCGGGAACATTGGTGAAAACGGCGGCGGCGCTGATAGAGAACGGTGCGACTTCGGTGTACGCCTGTGCTTCGCATGCGGTGCTATCGGGGCCGGCGGTGGAGAACATACGGAACTCGGTGATTCAGCAGGTGGTGGTCACGAACACGATCCCGCTGACGGCCGAGGCGGATGCGGCGCGCACGGAAAAGGGAGGCAAGATTACGGTCCTCTCGATTGCGGGATTGATAGGCCGGGCGATTCAGGCCAATCACGAAGAGACTTCGGTCAGCAAGTTATTCACGTAGGGTAAAGAGTTTTGCAGGTGCCGGCAAAAAGCAGGTTCCTCCACTGCGCCGTCGCTATGCTCCGGCTTCGGTCGGAATGACAACACTGTAAAGGGAATTGAAATTTATGGCGACTACATTGGAACAGAACACACTCGAAGCGCAACCGCGGGAAGCAGGAACCAAGAATGATGCGCGCGCAGTGCGGCGCGGCGGGAAGATTCCGGCCGTGGTGTATGGAGCGGGCAAGGAATCGCTCTCGATCAGCGTGGATCCGCGGCACGTGGCGCGCATCCTGAACTCCGAGACCGGCCACAACACGATTTTCGATCTCGCATTGACTGGCGGCGAGCCGACCAAGGCGATGATCGTCGACTGGCAGTACGAGCCCATCAAGGGGCATCTGCTGCATATCGACCTGAAGCGCATCGCGCTCGACAAGGTACTCAGGGTCAGCGTACCGGTCATCCTGGTGGGTGAAGCGGCGGGCGTGAAGCAGGAGGGCGGCATCATGGAGCAGATGCTGCGCGAAGTCGAGATCGAGTGCCTGCCGGCCGACATTCCGAGCCACATTGATGCCGACGTTAGCCATCTGACGTTTGGCAAGGTGCTGCGCGTTTCGGAGCTGCCGCACTCGGACAAGATCAAATTCATTACAGATGAAAACCAGCCCGTGGCGCACGTCACCGCGGTGAAGGAAGAAGTGGTCGCGACGCCGGATGCAGCAGCGGCGGATGCGGCGGCTCCAGCTGAGCCTGAAGTCATCAAGAAGGGCAAGCAGGAGACGGATGAAGAGGGTGCCGAGGCTCCGGCTGCAAAGGCGGAGAAGGGCGAGAAGAAGGAGAAGAAATAGCTCGCGTAGGGACGGGCGCATTCGCCCGTCCGGCGGAGCACCGAAGGCGGCCGGTGCCCTTGGGGCTTCGCTCAGAAAAACCTGGCGGACGAATGCGTCCGCCGCTACGTGGATTGGGATGGTGGCGTGAAACTGATCGTTGGGCTGGGCAATCCTGGTATCGAATATCAGTTCACGCCGCATAACCTGGGGTTTCTGGCGATTGATCGAATCGCGAGCGGCCTGGGAGTGGAAGTGAGAAACCGGCAGTGCCGGGCGCTGACTGCGCGAACGGTGATCGGCGATCAGACGGTGCTGCTGGCCAAGCCGGAGACGTTCATGAATTTGAGCGGCGTCTCGGTGCGGGAACTGGTTGAGGAGTACGAGGCGAAGCCGGAGTTGGACCTGATCGTGATTCAGGACGAGCTGGATTTTCCGCTGGGCACGCTGCGGATTCATACGCGGCGGAGTTCGGCGGGGCACAACGGCATCGAGTCGATTATTGGGGCGTTGGGCACTCAGGATTTTCTGCGGATTCGAATTGGCGTGGCGCCCGAGCGAAAAGTTGGAGACGGCGCGAGTATTTGCTGGCTCCGATGCGCAAGCCGGAGCTGGCGATTGTCGATGAGATGCTCGACACGGCCGAAGAAGCGGTGAAAGTGATTTTGAAGGAAGGTCCGGCGGCGGCGATGAATCGCTTCAACCGGAAGCCGGAAGAAGAAACAAAAGGTTAGCCACGGATCGGCACGGATTTACACGGATCAGGGCAAATTTCTAAAGGGTTATCCGTGAAGATCCGCGAGAATCGGCGGCCAAGGATTTGGAGAAACGAATGAATCGCACCTATGAATTGATGTTCATTGTTCGTCCGGATATGACGGAAGAGGATCTGGACAAACTGATTGCTACTTTGAGCGGCGTGGTGCCGACTTCGGGCGGAAGCGTACAGCGCGTCGATAAGATGGGCAAGCGCCGTCTGGCCTATACCGTTCGCCGTTTTCATGAGGGCATTTACGTCCTGATGGTGGTGGAGGGCGGAGGCGCGGTGATTCACGAACTGGAGCGCCGCTTGCGCGTGACTGAGCAGGTCATCAAGTTCCTCACTGTTCGCACCGACGAGGAGCAGAAGCGGCTGGACAAGGTCAAGGCGCTGCGCGACGCGAAGAAGAAAGTAAGCGCGCAGCCGCGGCTCCGGCGCCTGCACGGAGGCTGCCGAAGCACCTGCGGCCCCGGCGACGGAAGCTCCGGCAACGGCGTAACCCCGCAGTTGATCTTCGTTCTTCGCGTCGTCTTTGCGAACTTAGCGGTCAAAGAGCTTTTAACCGCAGAGGGCGCTGAGGAGATCGCAGAGAGCGCGAAGAAGACAGCTTGCGAAGAATGCGGATGGACGGCAAACATCTGGAAGACTGAAGAGACTCGAGGAGAATTATGGCTGACGAAACAAAAGCACCAGAGCAAGTCGGCACCGAGCTGAGAGGCCGACGGTCTGATGGTCCTCCGGCCGGGAGGAGATCGTCCGCGATTTGGCGGCGGTGGTGGCGGGCGCGGTCCCGGTGGTCTCCGCGCGAAGGCGGCGGCGGGCGCAAGTTTTTCCGGCGCAAGAAGGTCTGCAAGTTCTGCGTCGAGAAAATTGAAGACATCAATTACAAGGATTATCGCATGCTCGGGCAGTTCGTCGCCGAGAGCGGCAAGATCGTGCCGCGGCGCCTGACCGGCGTATGCGCACCGCACCAGCACCGCCTGTCGGCGGCCATCAAGAAGGCGCGGAATATCGCGTTGCTGCCGTTCGCCGGGCGGGCATCGTAGAGCAGCTTTTAGCCATTAGCCTTTAGCTCTTAGCTCAACCGAGCGGGAGTCGAAAGGTTTGGCTAAAGGCTAAGAGCTAACAGCTAATAGCTGAAAAATTGGAGTCATCCCATGGAAGTCATTCTGAAAGAAGATGTAGCGAAGCTGGGGTCGCGCGGCGACGTGGTGAAGGTCGCGGAAGGATATGGACGGAACTATCTGCTGCCGCGCAAGTTGGCCATTCAGGCCAACGAGGGCAACAAAGCCGTCATCGTACAGATGAAGGCCGCTTCGGTGCGGCGCTCCGCCAAGGAGAAGACGCAGGCCGAGGAACTGGCCAAGCAGTTCGAGGGCGCGTCCGTGTCGTTCACTCGGCGCACGGGCGAGAACGATCAGCTCTTTGGTTCGGTCACGTCGAGCGACATCGGCGAGGCGCTGACCAAGAAGGGCTTCAATATCGATCGCCGGAAGATCCAGCTGCACGAGCCGCTGAAGAGCGTAGGCGAGTTCACGGTCCCGGTAAAGCTGCACAAGGACGTGACCGCGCACCTGAAGGTGATCATCGAGAAGGAAGCGGTCGCGGAATAAGCGCCGCCTCCATCGCGTTCGCCGCCGCTCGGCGGCGACACTAATTTACGGGACAACGCTAAAAACCACGTCGCTGGCGATCGTGCCGTGGGCGGTGACCACCTTTATCTTCCCGGTGGTTGATCCCGCGGGCACAGTAGCCCTGAGTTCGGTATGCGAAATGACCGTGAAAGCTGCGGCTGTGCCGTTGAAGCTGACGCTGGTTGAACCGCCCAAACCGTTCCCGAAAATCGCTACGGTTGATCCCACCTTGCCGAAGCGAGGCGAGGTTCGTACGAAACGGGGCAAATCCTGATCCACCATGAAAATGGTGCCTGGGGCTCCCTCGGTTGCCCCAAAGAAACGGCCGCTGGTACTCTGGACCAGGTTTTCGGGGTAGGCTCCGGCCGCGCAGTTAGTCCCACTGCAAAAGCTGTAAAGAGTAGCGAATGCGCCCGCCGGGCTGATTCGGAAAATCGTACCGAAACCGAAACCGTTCGAAATTCCTGCGTATTGAGTAGTCCCGTAAAAATCGCCATCACTGCCTTGAACCAACGCGATTGGGTTGGATCCATCCTGACAGAACCCTTGCTGCTGGCAGAAGGTGTATAGCGTGGTGAACTTGCCTGCCAGAGTGAGCCCGAAGACGGTGCCGCACCCCACTGAATCCCATTGACACGTGTCCCCTCCCTCGAAGGTCGCCCCGTAGAGGTTTCCATCGGTCGCCTGCACGACCGCTATGGGCGCCCTTCCGTCAGCGCAATTGGATTGCTGGCAAAACGAGTGAAGGGTGGTCAGCTTACCCGCCAAGGTTGATCTGAAGACAGTGCCGTAGCTTGAACCACCCGAGCCTGTCATTCCGTAGAGGTTTCCATCCGCGCCGAGCACCATTCCGGGGCCAACAGGGTAGTTACCGTCTGCACATCCGGTCTGGGAGCAAAAGCTATGAATCGTGGTCAGTTGGCCTTGCGGGGTTATCTTGAACAACGTTCCTACGTCCAGATCTCCACCCAACAGTGTGGTCCCATAGAAGTTCCCATCTCCACCTTGCACGAGCTTGGCCTCGGGAAGTTGGCCGGAGGATTGCGAACAGAAGCCGTAAAGCGTAGTCAACCTCCCCTGCGGAGTGATCTTGAACACCGTGCCATCGCAAGAATCGGTAGTGCTGCCAAGGAGTGTGGTTCCATAGAAATCCCCATCGGTGCCAAGCACCAGTGCGGCAGAGGGGTATTCGCCGTCGACGCAATTAGAAAGCGAGCAGAAGTTGTAGAGGGTGGTCAAAGTGCCCTGTGGCGTGATTTTGAATACGGTACCTCCGCCTTTCGTTCCACCGTATTCAGTTGTGCCGTAAAGGTTACCGTCCCTGCCTTCAACCAGATCATGAATCAGGCCCGAGCCGTCGGTTCCGTTAAAGGTCAGAAGGGTAGTGAGTGTCTGTGCTGACAAGGTGACCGATGCTGTGGCGCACAGCAAGAGCACCAGCGCGGCTGCCCTGAGGGTGCTCCATTGAGCAAGTAGCGAAGGCTGATCAGTGGAGATGGAAGTCCTAGACAGTGTGGTCACGGCAATCCTCTGGGTTCAGATTTGAATGGTTCGATAAAGCTTCAAGGCTGGGGGGAACAGCCGCGGAATTGTCTCGCACGGCAAAAAAGGTGCGGAGCGGTCAAGATCCAGCATCCTACCTCGGATTTGGATGGCGGGTCAAAGGACTTGGCGAATGCGGAGGCTCCGTCCACTTGGCGTGGGTGCTCTGGAACGATCAGCCGCGATGCCCCACGATCAGGGCACTTCCTTTGCCAAAACAGGGGCCCGTGCTGTGCCCCACTGTTCTGTTTCCCCCTAAATCTTTGTTCCTGAATGACCTAGGCCCCCAAAAATCCCACTTCGGCCTATAATTTCTGCTCACGGTTCCACTGACGAAGCGTCTATTCCTGTGCAAGCCCGGAGATGGTAAATACGGGCTGTAGAGGACACGACGACAAATGCCAGCAGGTGTTTGGGCATTACCACTTGCGGTTGGCGACAGGGCCCGCTCGAAAGAGAAAAGCGAGAGGGTGGAGCGATTCAGCGAGAACCAGGACCCCGCGCGGGGCCGCATGGCTGGGCAAGAACGCCGCATAGATGACACGATGTTGATCCGGGAGGCCCAGCGCGGAAACCGCGCCGCCTTCGAGGAACTCGTCCGTCACTACGACCAGCCGGTGTTGCGGCTGGCTCTCCATCTCACCGGGACCGAGCAGGACGCGCAAGACGTCTACCAGGACGCCTTCCTCAAGGCGTATAAGAACATCGGAAATTTCCGGTTCGAGTGTTCCTTCTACACATGGATTTACCGGATCGTGACCAACCTGTGCCTCGACCATCTGCGGAAAAGAAATGTCCGCAAGGAAGACGCACCGGTAGCGAAGGATCCTTCGGGCGGCGAGTATGACCTGCTCGACCAGGTACCGGACGTGCGTGCGGGATCGAATCCGGAACGCGATTTGCTGCGCCGGCAGTTGGGAGCGCGCATCGCCGGAGCGCTGGAGAAGCTGACGCCGCGCGAGCGCATGGTGTTTGAGTTGAAGCACTACCACGGGCTGAAGCTGCGGACTGTAGGGGAGATTTTGAAGACGACGGAAGAGACCGCCAAGAATACGCTCTTCCGCGCCACGCAGAAGTTGCGCGGCGCGCTGGCGGATATGCGGTGAGGGGATTTGGGATTGAGCGGCCGCGCTGTGCGCTGGCCGGACAGCCGAGGCGGCTGTCCCCACATGAGTCGAACAGGGTGCAACGATGAAATGTGAATGGGTTCGAGAAAATATCGTGCTTCAGGCTTATGGCGAGCTGGCGGACGACGCCCGCCACGAGTTGGAGCAGCATGTGGCCCGCTGCGCCGACTGCGCAGCCGAACTGAAGGCGGAGCAGGATTTTCATGCGCTGCTGGCACAGGATCGCGCGACCGATCCATTGTTCAGGGATCCGTCGCCGAATCTGCTGGCGGCATCGCGCATGAAGCTGCAGGAAGCGCTGGAGACGGCCAAGCAGGGCAGCTTCTGGAGTCGGCTGGCGTTCGATCCGCAGAACTGGCTGCTGCAGATGAAGTTCTCGCCGGCCTTGGCGTCGGCGATTCTGGTTCTCGGATTCGTGGGTGGAATTGGAACCATGCATCAGATCTATGGATCGCGCCCCACGACGACAGCCGGAATTCCGAACACAACGGGCGCCACCGCAGTTCCCGCCGAAGGTTCCATCGCGAGCATCAGTTCCATCGTCCAGGACCCGGGCACCAACCAGGTCAGCATCAAGTACAACACCGTATCGACACAGGAAGCGCAGGGATCGCTGAACGATCAGAAGATCCAGCAACTGCTGCTGTATGCGGCGCGGAACAACTACAACTCCGGCGTGCGCGTGGATTCAGTGGATCTGCTGTCGCAGAAGACGGGCGACATGCAGGTTCGCGAGGCCTTGATGTATACGCTGCAAAACGACACTAACCCGGGAGTGCGGCTGAAGTCGCTGAACGCGTTGGGTAACTACGTGAAGAACGATACGAACGTGCGCGATGCCGTGCTGCGGGCACTGGTGAACGATGGGAATTCCGGTGTGCGCATTGAAGCGCTGCGGCTGATCGAGCCGGTGAAGGCTGACGGCAGCGTGCGCGGAGTGCTGATGGCGCTGGCCGCGAAGGATCAGAGTACGTACATCAAGTCGCAGGCGCGGACCATGCTGGCGCAGTTGCCGGAGATTGATTAGGGACTTGGGAAGAAAAGCGCCGCTTAGGATGCGGCGGCGAGACGCCGCTGCGACAGCCGCCGGGACAGCGGCGCTACAGAAGCTACAGAAAAGAGAGAGGTGAATCATTTGAAACACGCGCTACAAGTCGTTGGGCTGGCCGGAGTGCTGGCCCTGTGTGCGCCGATCGTGCTGGCGCAGGAAACACATGTAACCCGCGAAGGCGGAGCTTGGGGTCAGGAGATCACGGGTTCGCTGGCAGCGGTCAAGAATCTAAGGGTCAAAGTCGACATGGGCTCCGTAGTGGTGCGCGGCGGGCAACAGCAGGGCATCAATTACGTCATTCATACTCGTTTTGGTTCATCTTCCGAGCAAGAAGCGCGCCACCAGTTCGAGCAGTACAAAGTCACCGCGTATGTGAAAGGCGACACAGCCTGGATCGTCGGCGACTGGCAGGGAGGGAAGCGTCCGCGTCATTGTTCATCAGAGTTTTCTGTCATGGTGCCGCGGGAAATGGCGCTCGTAAAGTTGGAAACCGATGGCGGTAACGTGGACGCGACGGGAGTCTCGGGCCGCGTGGAGGCCGAAAGCGGCGGCGGCAGCCTGAATCTCGATGATATTGGCGGAGGGGCGAACGCCGAAACCGGAGGCGGGTCGATTCATGTTGGCACCGTCGGTGGCGAACTCGGACTGCACACCGGCGGAGGTTCCATTTCAGTGCGCCAGGCCAACGGCAAGCTCATCGCTGAAACGGGCGGCGGAAGCGTCGATATTCAATCCTGCGCGCAAGGCGCCGTGATCGAAACAGGCGGCAACAGCATCACCGTGCGGCACTGCAACGGTACAGTAAAAGCATCGACCGGTGGCGGCAGCGTCGAATTGAACGATATTGGCGGCGCAGCGGAGATTGAAACGGGTGGTGGCAGCATTCGCTTGAACTCGGCTAAGGGACATGTTCATGCGGAAACCGGCGGCGGCGGCATTGAGTTGTACAGCGTGCCTTCGGCATCGGCCGAAACGGGTGCGGGTGGGATCACCGTAAAGCTGGTGAATACCGGTGGTGACCGTCGCGATTCCGATCTGGAAACGGGAGCCGGAGACATCACGGTCTATCTCGCTTCGGATGTCGCCGTCAACGTGCGGGCCAGCGTCGATATGGGCAACGGACACCACATCACTTCCGAGTTTCCTGACATCCACATCAGCAGCGAAGGCAGCCAGTGGGAAGCCAAGACGCTGAATGCGGAGGGAAGGCTGAATGGCGGCGGGCCAACGCTGAAGGTGCGCACCGCGAGCGGTGACATCTCCTTCAAGCACGCGAGCCATTGAGAAGCATTGGTGATTGTTGATTTCTGATGCAATCAAGACATCAACAATCATCCATGGAACGGAACGAGCACTAGTCTCCAATAATTTCAGGTTGAGGGAATGACCATGCGCAAATACGTAATGACCAGCATCGTGTTGTTGCCGTTGCTCCTCACCCTTTCCCATGCCGCGCAGAACTGGTCGGTCGATCCGCCGGGACAGCCCTGGGTTTTTTCCAGTGAAGACAGTGGGACCAGCTCCTATCTCGGGGTAGATATCTCGGATGTGACGACGGAGCGGTTGACGGCGTTGAAGCTGAAAGAGGAAAAAGGCGTCGAGGTCACGATGGTCGATCAGGACGCTCCGGCCGGGAAGGCTGGGATCAAGGAGCACGACGTCATCCTTACGATGAACGGCGCTACGATCGAGAGCGGGGCGCAGTTGCGGCGCATGATCCACGAGACGCCGCCGGGCCGCGTGGTGAGTTTCGGCCTGAGCCGGGATGGGCAGCCGATGACTGTGAAGGTTCAACTGGCGGACAAACACTCTGAGTTCGCGATGATGCATCCCAAGACGAAGGAATTTCATTTCGAGATGCCGAACATCCCGCCCATGCCGGACGTAGACATTCCGTCGATCAACATGGTGGTGGTGACTTCCTCGGCGCGCAGCGGCCTAATGGTGGAAAACATCACCCCACAGCTCGGAGAGTTCTTCGGCGTGAAGAACGGCAACGGCGTTCTGGTGAGGTCGGTGGAGAAAGGCAGCCGTGCGGAGAAGGCAGGCTTGCACGCGGGGGACGTCATCGTGAAGGTGAACGGACAAGCCGTGCACGATACCAGCGACTTTACGAGCGCGGTCCGGTCACGCAATGGCGCATCGGTCAGTGTGGGCGTGATCCGCGACAAGAAGGAGCAGAACCTGAATTTGACTCTGCCCAACCGGAAAGAGTCCGGTGAAATTCTGGAAAAGGAAGAGAGCTCGGACTTTGACGCGGAATCGCGAGTGGAATTAGGAGAATTGCGGACCGAGATCGCGAAGCTTCGACCCCAGATGGAAATCGCGGCCGAAGACTACCGCAAGTCGGCGGTAGAACTCCGCAAGTCGCTCCCTGCGCAGCAAAAGAAGCTCCGCGAAGAAGGCGAGAAAGTTCGCGTTCAGTTCAGAAAACAGGGGCGGGAGCTGAGACAGCAACTGGAACAGATGCGACGGGATTCCTTGGTTTTCCGCGCATGGTTGGATATCTAAGGCAATCAGCCAGGCGGCTAACGACCGCTGGCCGCGGAACGGGCCAGGGTGGCAAGGCTGACTCGGTTGCGGCCGGCTTGTTTCGCGGCGTAGAGGCCGTTGTCGGCCGCTCGAATCAGTTCGTCGCGGGTCTTGCCGTGCGCAGGGAAGGCTGCTACCCCTGCACTGATCGTGACGGTCCTAGGCACTCCCGGAAACTGGTATCCCTCAACGAGCCGGCGCAATTTCTCCCCGATCGTGAGGGCCTGCTCGGCGTTGGTCTGGGTCAGCAGGATCGCGAATTCCTCTCCGCCGTACCGGCACACCACATCAATCTTGCGCAACTGCTGGTGGAAAAGCGAAGAAGCCTGCCGCAGGACTTCATCGCCCAGCAGGTGTCCGAATTCGTCGTTTAGCCGCTTGAACTGGTCGATGTCGGCCATGATGACGGCCATGCCGGTGCCGTAGCGGCGCGCACGCTCGATTTCTTCCATGATTCGCAGTTCGAAGAAGCGGCGATTGAATATGCCTGTAAGACCGTCGAGGTAGGCCAGCTGCTTCACCCGTTCCACGTAGTGCGCGTTCTGGATGGAATTGGCGCAGATGTCGGCGACAGATTCTAGAGACTGCAACTCGCTTTCGCGGAATGCATTGGGCAGCGAGCTGTGGAGCGTGAGTATCCCCAGAGTCTGACCGAAAGAAATCATGGGAATGCTCATGCGCGAAGCCGACTCTCTAAAGAGCCGGAGAGGTTCAGGGGTACCGCTCAGATCTTTCTCGATGATGGCGCCACTGGTGGCGATGACGCGCGACCAGGGTTCCTCGGTTACCGGGAAGCGTCCGCCGGGCGGGGTACAGGGCGTGAGTTTTCCCTGATGCGCCCGCATGACCAAGTCGCCTTCCTCGCGCAGGAGAAGCGATACATGCGAAACCTGAAACGCCTGCTGAATCACGGAGCACACGCGGACCAGCAAGTCCTCGAGTTCCATGACGACGGTGCTTTGCTGCGCGATGATGTTGATGGCTTCCAGTTGCCGCGCGCGCTTGCGTTCCAGAGAGTACAGGTGGGCGTTCTGCAGGGCGATGGAGGCGTGGGTGGAAAACAGAGTCAGCAGCTCGATGGTTTCGTGATCAAAGCGGTCGATACATTCGCTTTGGCAGTCGAGCACGCCAACGACTTCATCGCACACCATGAGCGGAATGGCCAGTTCCGAGCGGGTGGATTGCGCGGCGCAGATGTAACGTGGGTCTTTGCTCACGTCGGGGGCGTAGATCGGCTGCTTCTTCAAGACCGCGGCCCCGGTGAGGCCGTCGTGTTGCCCTAAGAGAATCGTGTCCTTCCCCGGATCCCAGCCAATCTGCGAGCGAACCGACAACTGCTTTGCGTCCTTATCCAGCAATAAGATAGCGACGTTGGGCAGGTGGAAATAGTCGCGGGCGATTGCCAAAATTCTCTGCAACACCTCGTCCAAATCAAAGGTGGAGAGCACGGCCTGTCCGGCATCGTATAGGACCGCGAGTTTTGGCATAGTCGAACGAATTGTACGATGGGGGGAAGGGTTACCCATGTGCCGAAAGTAACGTCGGGCTCCTCTTCTTCGCGATCTCCGCGATTCCTCAGCGTTCTCTGCGATGAAAAGCTTTTGACCGCGGAGTTCACGGAGAGTGCGCTGAGAACGCGGAGAAGAGCAAACCCAAGCCGCAGCCTCACTCTGGCGGGCGGCGGTGGGTGCGCGGTCAGCGCCACCGTCTTGCGGAACGGATCAGGCCGTAGGCGACCAGACAAAACCAGAAGTCCAGAACCAAGCCTAGGTCGACATGAAACGGGTGGTGCCGCGCCGCCGGAGGCAGCGATGGGATCAGGACGAAGTACACCACGTTCCCCAGTATGATCGCCAGCAAAGCCTGGAGAAAATTGAGGAGCACTGCAGATTTAGACACCATGCAGGGCACTTCTGGATGCCAAGTATTTCTGCCGCTAGCCTGGCAGGCAATCCCAATGAACGTGGGCCTGCACTTAGCATTTTTTGACAGTTACCACCCACCCAGCTTCTGTGCAATGCTCGGGGTAACAGCTGCGGGCATTCCGTCAAGATTCTGCCAGGCGGGCAGCAAGCAATACCTCAAGAGGGAGGACACCCGCGTGCTGTGGCTTCGGCGGACGGCGTTCGCGCTGACAATGGTCGCCGCACTCCTGTGTACCCTGTGGGCAGGCGCGGCGCTCTACTTCGATTCGCCGTTCCCCTCTTTGCGAGCGCCCGCCGCCGTGTTGTACCTCATCCTGCTCCTGGTAGCCCTGTGGTTCCTACGGGGCGGTCGCAAGTGGTTCATGGTTGCGTTCGGCGCATTCGCGATTGTCGCCCTTTGGTGGCTTTCAATCAAGCCCTCGAACGACCGCGATTGGCAGCCGGACAACGCCAAGACTGCCTACGTCGACATCAAAGGAGACGAGGTCACTATTCACAACTTCCGCAACTGCGACTACCGCACCGAGAACGATTACACCTGCCAGTGGGAGAGTCGCTCCTACAACTTGGCGAACCTTAGTGGCGTCGATATCTTCATCACGTGGTGGGGATCGCCTTGGATCGCGCATCCTATCGTCAGCTTCGATTTCGGTGATCAGGGACATGTCGCCATGTCCATCGAGACCCGTGACGTCGTTGGCCAGGGCTATTCCGCGATACGCGGATTCTTCCGCCAGTATGCGCTCACCTACATCGCCAGCGACGAGCGCGACGTCATTCGCTTGCGCACCAACTACCGTAAGGACGAAGAGGTGTACCTTTTTCGCACCACCGTAACTCCGCCGATGGCGCGCAATCTCTTCCTGAAGTATTTGCAGCGCGCCGACAGCCTGCATCAACGTCCCGAGTGGTACAACGCGCTGACCAACAACTGCACCACCAACATCGCGGTCTCCGCCGCCCAAGCCCGCGACGTACGCGGGCGCCTCGACTGGCGCATCCTGCTCAACGGCAAAATGGACGAGATGATGTACGAACACGGCTCCTTAGTGACCGGCCGCCTTCCGCTCCCTGCGCTGAAAGAGCAAGCACACATCAACGCTGCGGCGAGAGCGGCCGGCGACTCTCCAGATTTCTCCGCCCTCATTCGCAAGGGACGAGTCGGCTTCCCGGAGAAACCCTCCATCAGCGGTGTCCGTCTCGAACCCTAAGGATTGTGGTCGTCCACAGGCTGTGCGCACAAGGCGTTTACCGAGCGCCATGGTGGTAGATCAGGCCGCCTCCGGCCGCGACGGCAACGCGTAAAGCCCCTGAAGAATACCGGCGACCGTCTGCTCCTGCTAACATTCTTCTTCGCCTTTTTCTCACACCAACGGAAACCTAGCGCATGCTCGAACTCTCTACGCCGGTCCAATATGTGAAGGGCGTTGGTCCGCGCATTGGGGAGGTTCTTGCCGCCAAGGGGATTTACACCGTCGGGGACCTGCTCCACTATCTGCCGTTTCGCTATGAAGACCGGCTAAACCCGCGCGGAATTTCCGAGTTGCGCGCTGGCGAGATGGCTACGGTCGTCGGCGAAGTGCGCAATTCCGGGCTGTTCCGCACGCGGAAGATGCCCATTTTCCAGCTGACCGTGGGGCAAGGACGCGCGCGCCTGCGCTGTCTCTTCTTCCATGCGACCTACCTGCAGGATAAGTTCACGCCCGGCCAGATGATCGCGCTATACGGCAAGGTGGAAGCAGATGAGCGCACGCGCGAGCTGCAAATCATTCAGCCGCAGTTCGAGGTTCTGGGAGATCCCACCGATTCGAGCGAGAAGGGCGCAGAAAAGAAAGCGGCGGAGTCGCTGGAGATCGGGCGCATCGTTCCCATCTACGAGGCGATCGGACGGCTGACGCCGCGCTGGTTCCGGAAGGCGATCCGCACGGCGCTCGATAATCTGACGCCGGACTTGCCCGAGCCGATTCCGGCGGCGGTGCGCTCGCATCTTGGTTTGATCTCTCCCCGGGCCGCGTTGTGGAACGTTCATTGGCCCGATCCCGGCGAAAGTTTCGAAGCCTTGCAGTCTTCGCGGACGCCCGCGCACATTCGCATGATCTTCGATGAGCTGTTCTTCGTGGAACTGGGGATGGAGTTGAAGCGGCGGCAGCAGAAGGCGCAGACGGGGATCGCATTCCGGCTCGATGACCGGGCGCGGGCCGCGATCAAGAAGATCTTGCCGTTTCATCCCACGGCCGCGCAGAAGCGAGTACTCAAGGAAATCGCGGCGGATATGGAAAAGCCTTATCCCATGCGGCGTTTGCTGCAGGGCGATGTGGGATCGGGCAAGACCATCGTGGCGTTTGAGGCTGCGATTATTGCGATCGAGAACGGGTGCCAGGTGGCGCTCATGGCGCCCACCGAGATTCTCGCGCAGCAGCATTACTTTTCGGCGAGACGGATTCTGGAGAACGCGGGCTATCGCATTGTGCTGCTGACCGGCTCGCTCGAAGCGGATCGTAAGCGCGAAGTGAGGCGGCACATCGCGCAAGGGAATGCGCAGCTTGTCATTGGTACGCATGCGCTGCTGGAAGAAAGAGTCGAGTTCGCCAGCCTGGGGCTGGTGATTGTGGATGAGCAACATCGGTTCGGAGTTTTGCAGCGGTTGAAGCTGATGAGGAAGTCGGGCGAGGAGACCAGCCGAGCGGCGCTCGGCGGGACGGGCGTAGGTGCCGCTCCCAACGCAGGCACTTCTGCTCCTGCCGAGCCTGACGTTCTGGTGATGACTGCTACGCCGATTCCGCGGACGCTAGCGCTTACGCTTTATGGAGATCTCGATTTGAGCGTGCTGGATGAGATGCCGCCGGGGCGCACGCCGATCGTGACGCGCTGTGTTTCTGACGACGAGTCGCCGAAGGTGTGGGAGTTCGTCCGAAAGCAAGTTGCGGAGGGGCATCAGGTCTATGTGGTGTATCCAGTGATCGCCGAGAATGAAGAGAGCGAGTTGAAAGCGGCGATCAAGATGTATCGCGAACTGAGCGGCAAGATATTCGCAGACCTGAAGGTGGGATTGCTTCACGGCCGCCTCGATTCCGAGACGAAAGAGCAGGTCATGCGGATGTTCCAGCGCGGGGAGTTGCAGATTCTGGTCGCGACCACGGTCATCGAAGTCGGCGTGGACGTGCCCAACGCCACGATGATGGTGATCGAACATGCCGAGCGCTTTGGACTGGCACAGTTGCACCAGTTGCGCGGGCGGATCGGGCGTGGCGCTGCGAAGTCGTATTGCATTCTGATGACCGGGGGCAAAGTCAGCGAAGAGGGACAGAAGCGGCTCGATGCCATGGTGAAAACGAACGATGGTTTCAAGATCGCCGAACTTGATCTCGAGCTGCGCGGGCCGGGAGAGTTTTTTGGAACGCGGCAGGCTGGGATTCCCAGTTTCCGGGTGGCTAACATCATCCGCGATGCGCAGCTGCTGGAGGCGGCCAAGCATGAAGCGGCAGCTGTGATCGCCGGACCGAACGCGGAGATTTCCGCTGAGGAAATCAGCCGCGCCCTCGTGTACATGCGGGCGAAGTGGCAGCACACATATGGGTTGGTGGAGGTGGGCTAACGGCCGGCGATCACGGCGGAACTGATAGAATCGAAAGGATGGCCGGGTCTTCCCAACTAATTCAGATTGAGCTAGGCGCTCCACACAGGGTTCCGAAGCCGTCCTGGCTGCGGGCGAAGGCTCCCGTGGGCGACAATTTCCACAATCTGAAGAAACTGGCGCGCGGCATGGCGCTGCACACGGTCTGCGAGTCGGCGCAGTGTCCGAACATTGGCGAGTGCTGGAACCACAAGACTGCAACGTTCATGCTGCTGGGCGATATCTGCACGCGGCGATGCGGCTTCTGCGCGGTGCCCAAGGGGCGCCCTGAACCAATCGACCTGGATGAACCGCGGCGCGTGGCGGAGGCGGTAGCGACGCTGGGATTGAAGCATGCGGTTGTGACGAGCGTGAACCGCGATGACGACAATATTGGCAGCGCCCGGATTTTTGCCGAGACGATCCGGGAAATTCGTGAACTGACGCCCGACTGCCGCGTGGAAGTGCTCATCCCGGATTTTCAAGGGCTGGAAGAGTCGTTGCGGATCGTGCTGGATGCCAGACCCGATGTTCTGAATCACAATACCGAGACTGTGCCGCGGTTGTATCGCGTGGTCCGATCCGGCGCGCGCTACGAACGAACACTCGCATTGCTGGAGAATGCCAAGAAATTTTCTCCCGGCATGGTGACCAAGAGCGGAGTGATGGTGGGTCTGGGCGAATCGTCAGAGGAACTGATTGAAGTTTTCCGCGATCTGGGGACGCGCGGCGTCGACATTCTTACGGTAGGTCAATACTTGCGACCGTCGAAGGATCACCTGCCGATTGCACGTTTCTACGAGCCCCAAGAATTTGTATACCTGCGAGACCAGGCTCTCCGCTTCGGTTTCCGTCATGTTGAGTCCGGACCCATGGTGCGTTCCAGCTATCACGCGCACGAGCATGCCGATGCTGCAGCGCTGCCGCGGGCGGTATCGTAGGTTGCGGCTGACGGGCCTCCCCGCCAACCTCGTTTCTTTCCAGATCAACGTTCTGAGTTCTAGTATCCCCATCGAACAAATCGTCATCCGGAGGATTTCGCTTCCGTGGTGACCATACTTTTGTTGATCCTGGGATTCTTCGCCGGCGTGTTGGGATCGCTGACCGGCATCGGCGGCGGCGTGCTGCTTACACCCATTCTCGCGCTGCACTTCGGCGTTCCTATTCGCCAGGCGGTCGGCACAAGTCTGGTCGCTGTGATTACGACCTCAGCGGCCAGTTCCTCAATCCACTTGCAGCGGCACACCACGGACATTCGCTTGGGCATGACACTCGAACTGGCCACTGCATTCGGCGCCGCAGTGACGGCGTATCTTGTCGGCTACTTCAATCGCAATGCTCTTGAAGGATTGTTTGCCGCGTTCCTGCTCTACAGTTCGATTACGATTCTGGCCAAACGCGGCAAAGTGCAAATGCAGGATGAGTCGTCCCCCGCGGTCGACTCGAATGTGATTCCTCCTTACGAACCGCAGCGCTATCCCCTTGGATTGGCGGCTTCGCTGGTGGCGGGTGCGCTGTCAGGACTACTTGGCATAGGCGGCGGCCCCATCAAAGTTCCGGTGATGTACATCTTCATGAATGTGCCCCTCATGGTGGCCACGGCAACTTCCAACTTCATGATTGGGGTGACGGCTGCGGCCAGCGCCATCGTTTATTACCGGCGCGGCGACATTCTGGTGCAATACGCCGCGCCACTGGCAGTCGGAGTTTTCCTGGGATCGCTGCTGGGCGCGCGCCAGGCTCCGCGGGTTCATACGAAGGTTGTGGTGTATCTGCTGGTCGGCGTCATGTTCTATCTTGCCGCACACCTGATTTTGCACCTGCTGCGAGGGTGGTTATGAGCCAGGTGCGCGAACCTGAATTCGACCGCGCAGTGGCGCTGGTGCTGCGCATCGGAGCCTTCACCTGCTTCTTCGTGATGCTCACGGGACTGATCTGTGGGTTGTTCGTGAGCGGCCGCATTCCTCTCGGGATTGAGCGCGCCGGGGTCTTGTTGATGCTGGCCACACCCGTCGTGCGCGTGATTGTTGCCTGCTTCCTGTTCTTTCGGGAGAAAGATATGAAGTACGGGTGGATTTCTCTGGGTGTCCTAGTCATCTTGATGCTCGGGGCAGTGTTCGGAATCGGGGAACACTAAGTCCTCCGCGCCAAGGCGTCCCTTCCCACCAACCCAGCGCCGCACGTTCATTGACTTGCCTGTTTCCGCCAACGTAAGATTCGCGCCAGTGATTGGGCGAACCATCTCGCACTACCGAATTGTCGAGAAACTCGGCGGCGGCGGGATGGGTGTGGTGTACAAGGCCGAGGATTTAACCTTGCACCGCTTTGTCGCTTTGAAATTTCTGCCCGACGACGTTGCTAAAGATCCCCAGGCCTGCGCCCGCTTCCAGCGCGAGGCACGGGCGGCATCGGCCCTGAATCATCCCAACATCTGCACGATCCACGAAATCGGCGAAGAGGACGGCCACCTGTTCCTTGTCATGGAATTTCTGGACGGAATGACGTTGAAACATCGGATCGCAGGCCGAGCATTGGCCATCGAGACGATACTCCCTCTTGCAACCGAAATTGCGGACGCACTTGACGCCGCGCACGGGCAAGGGATCGTGCATCGCGACATCAAGCCCGCGAATATCTTTATTACCAAGCGAGGACATGTCAAGATCCTGGATTTTGGGCTCGCGAAGATCAAAACCGCCGTGGGCTCTTCAAGCCCCGATGAGCCGGGAAGAACCGAGACCGTCGAGAACGAGAACCTGACCAGCCCAGGCGCGGCTCTGGGCACGGTCGCCTATATGTCGCCAGAGCAGGTTCGCGGCAAGGAGCTCGATCATCGCACGGACCTGTTTTCTTTCGGCGTCGTGCTTTATGAGATGGGAACTGGCGCGTTACCGTTTCGCGGCGATACCTCGGGAGTGATCGTCGATGGCATCCTGAACCGCGCGCCCACGCCGCCGGTGCGACTGAATCCAGATTTGCCGCCGCGGCTGGAAGAACTCATCCACAAGGCGCTGGAAAAGGATCCAAAGTTTCGATGCCAAACTGCCGCCGAGATGCGCGCCGATCTCGAGCGACTGGGGCGCGATTCCAGTTCAGGGCGCGTGGCGGCTGTGCCGTCAGAATTCCCACTTGGCGGCGCTTCCGGTCCGCCAGCAAGCGCTACCTCAGCCCAAGCGCCGGTTCCGCGATCACTTCACGCGGCATCGTCGAGGCACTACCGGTGGATGCTATGGTTGCTCGCCGCGGTTCTGGTGGCGGGATTCGTCACGTGGATCATCGGCAATCGATTCCGGCCAGCGGCCCAGAATCCGCTTTCGAACGCGCGTTTCGAACGGCTCACCGACTTCGAAGGTGCGGAAACGAATCCGGCCATTTCACCCGACGGGAAATTTGTCGCGTTCATTTCCGACCGCAGCGGTACCTTCGACGTCTGGCTCATTCAAGCCAGCGGCGGCAGCCTTGCCAACCTTACGCAAGGCCGGCTTGGAGATGTGCGCGGCCCCTTGCGCGCGATTGGATTCTCGGGAGACGGATCGGAGGTCTGGAGCTCGGGAATGGAAAGCAGGAGGCTCAGGTTGTTCCCGCTGGTAAGCGGCGCTCCGCGCAATTTCTTGGGTGAACATGCCGCCGAGGTTGCCTGGTCGCTTGACGGCACGAAGCTCGTCTATCACACATGGGAGCCTGGCGACCCCACATTTGTAGCGGATGGCAATGGTACCAACGAACGCCAAATCCTGAAAAGCGAGCCCGGTCTACACAACCATTTTCAGGTCTGGTCGAAGGACGGGCGCTGGATCTATTTTGTTCGCGGCCGGCCAGCCTCCCGTGAGATGGATTTGTGGCGTATCTCGCCGAACGGAGGACAACCGGAACAGCTCACTCATGTAAATGCCGATATCGCTTATCCAACTCCGATCGACGAGCGGACTGTCCTGTTCGTGGCACGTGACCAGAACGGAGCCGGCCCGTGGTTGTGGGCGTTTGATGTGGCGACCCGAACCTCGCAGCGCGTGAGTTCGGGCTTGGAGCAATATACCGCTCTGGCAATGGCGGCGGATGGACGGAGGCTTGCCGCGAGTGTCGTCAATTCCAGGGTTAACTTATGGAGCTTGCCGATTACCAATCGGGTGGTCGAAGAAAAGGAAGTTGAAGCCTTTCCACTGCCCACTCTGCGCGCTCAAGCGCCGCGTTTCGGAGGCGCATCGTTGTTTTATCTGTCCTCGCGCGACGGAGCTGACGGGCTCTGGAGTTACCGGGATGGGCAGGCGCAGGAGATATGGAAAGGTTCGGAAGGTGCGCTCCAGTCGCCACCGGCAGTCTCAGCGGACGGGAGCAATGTTGCGTTCGCGCTTCGCCGGAACGGGAAGCGGCAGATGCACGCAATCGCCGCGGATGGAACGCGACTCCGCCCTCTTTCGAGCGAAGTCGATGTTCGCGGCACGGCTTCGTGGTCGCCCGACGGAAAATGGATCGTCGCTGCCGGCAGCGACCACGATGGAGCAGGCTTGTTCAAATTTCCTGCCGACGGCGGCAAGCCAGTCCGGATCGCAACCGGACCGTTTCTGGATCCTGTGTGGTCTCCGCGAGGCGATCTGATCGCCTATGGCGGCACGCAGGTATTCACGCTCATGCCGCTGTTGGCCATACATCCGGATGGTTCACCGGCAAAGTTGCCCGAAATCAGTGTGCAACGCGATGGGGAACGGGTGCGATTTCTGCCAGATGGCACAGGCTTGGTTTACATGCTTGGTAGTGCAGCGGCTGGACAGGATTTCTGGCTGCTCGATCTCAGCACGATGCGCTCACGACGCTTGACTCGGCTGAGCAATTCCGCAACCATGCGGACCTTTGACATCAGCGCGGATGGCAAGCGGATTCTATTCGACCGTCTGCGGGAAAATTCATACATCGAGCTGATCGATCTGTCTGCAAAGTGATTCGACCGCGCGGGTCAATCGAATCCCCACTCGGGAGCGACAGAATCGTCGATCCCGATTTTCGGGACCCCGTCCTAAGTTTTCCTTGATTGCCTAAAAGATGTGGAGCTTGATGCTGAGGTATTTCTTGGGGTTTTCGCGGACTGCCTTCACCAGGTCGCGGGTCTCGACCAGCATCTGGTTGGCGTTGTTGTAGAGGGCTTCGTCTTTGAAGAGCTTGCCGGCGGTGCCCTGGCCGGCTTCGAGTTCGGTGGTCAGCTGTGAGAGTTTGGTGATCGTGGTGTCGAGTTTCTTCGCCAATTCCTCATCCTTGGCGAGTTTCCCGATTGTGCCCTTGCCGGCGTTGATGTCGTCCGTCATCTTCTTGACGTTGGCGATTGTATCGTTGGCGTTGTTATAGAGCGTAGGATCTTTCAGGAATTTTCCGGCCGTACCTTTACCCTGCTGAAGGTCGTCGACGACGGCATTCATCTTGTCGAGCGTGGCGATGAATTTGTCGTAGGCATCGTTGCGGCTGATCAGCGCGCCCAGACTGCCCTGTCCACTGCCGACTTCGTGGACGATCCCCTGGAATTCCGCAACGGTGGAGGAGAACCGATTGTAGAGGGTCGGATCGTAGATCAGTTTGCCGAGCGATCCTTTACCGCTTTCGGCGAAGGCCAGGATGCGATCGGCGCGCTTCAAGAGTGCGTCCATGTTTTCGAGCGTACTCTGGCTGGCGCGCACCACTTGGTTAAAGTCGGGATGAACCTGCGTGGGCAGCGTGTCGCCGTTCTGCGCAGGAGGGCCGACGGCCTGGGCGCTTTCGATATCGAGATAAGTTTCGCCCAGCACGCCGGCGGTGTCGAGCGAGGTCACCGAATCGCGGCGCAGGGCGTACCCGTATTTGGTGCTGAGCTTCATCGTGATTTCGACTGGAGTCAACTGCTTGTCTTTGTCGGGGACGATCCGGATCCCTGTCACGTTCCCAATGTCGACGCCGCTCAGGCGCACGGGGGCGCCCTGGCGAAGCCCTTGCGCGTTATCGAAATAAGATTTCAGGGTGATGCGCGGAGTGAAGAAGCCGGCGGTGCCGGACATGAGGAACAGTAGAAATCCAAGCGTCAGACTGGCAACGATAACCGTGATCCCAACACGCAGTTGCGACCACTTGAGCTGCTTCTGGCTAGGCAAATCGTTTCCTCATGATGCCCGTCTGGATGGATGGCGCCGGTCGCGCGAACAGCTCGGGATCACAACCGGCTCCAACTTGCTCGTTGCATGATAACAAACCCCGAGCCTGGCTTAGGCCGCTTTCGTGCGCAAGGCGGGCGTCAGGAGCAAGGCCAGCAGGTAGGCGGCGGCTCCGCAGGCCAAGGTGACGTTCAATCCGAACTGGATAGCGATGACCATGGCTAGTACGGATCCGAGGACGCTGGCCGCAGCGTTCATCGCCCAAGCCCACTCGACGGAATTATCAGAAGCGCTCTGGCCGGAGGGAAACTCGGGAGCGGGCAGGGCGGCGAGCGCGCGCAGGCCGGTGGGAAATGGCATACCCATAACGAATCCCAGCGGAATGAGTAGAACACCGCTCACGAGCAGGCGGTAGCCGAAGTCCATGCCAACTAGAGCCGCCAGACGGCCGGGCAGGAAAAACACGTCGAAGAGAAGAGTCACAATGACCAGGACGATGGGAACCCAGCAAAGGTTCGTCCGCGGCAGCCAGACCCGCGAGAACAGGCTGCCAGCGCCGCTGGAGAGCATGAGCAGGAAAATCACCACTGTCAGGGCATACGTGGGATGCCCGAGAAACAGCACGAAGCGTTGGATGAAGGCGATCTCCACCAGGATGTAGCCCAGGCCGACAGCCACGAAATAGAGAAGCGGCAACGGCGAGTGGCGGGAGTCGCGGCTTCGCAAGGCGAGAGGAAAAACCAGAAAGGCCAACACGGCAACCAGGGAAATTACCAGCACCAGCAGGAGAACCAGCACTCCCAAGTTCACTTTCCAGTCGATGCCCTCGCGCAAACCCTTTTCGCCTAGAATCTGTCGAGGTTTCAGAGTGAAGAAGAAGAAAGGAGCGTTGTCGGTTACCGGGGCAACGTTGTACGCGTAGCCGCGGGCGAAGGCATTGGGATCGTTGCTCGCGAGCAGCTCGGAGAATGGGTTCTGCCCGGGCTGCGACGGCAGATAGAGCGGGTCCAGTTCCGAGTAGTGGTCGAAATGCGTGATCACTGCCGTCTCTTCCGCGGGGGTAAATGGAGTTCTTTTGGCGAGAACCACGACCGGGATGCCGTCGGCATCGAGTTCGCCCTGCGAAGCAACGATAAAGTTGCGGGCAGGATTCTGCACTCCGAGACGGTGCAGCGCTTCCATAGCGACGGCGACCACTCGCAAGGCTTCGCGAGGATGGCGAAATTCCCAGCGAGTGATCGCAATCATGCCATCGGGCTTGAGGTGATTGAAATATTCGGTGAACGCCTCGACTGTATAGAGACTGTTTTCGCTGAGGGCGAACGCGCCGGCAGCGGTCGAGGCCCAGGTATCGACCAGCGTCATCTGGACGACGTCGAAGTGTTGCGGAGTCGAGCGCAAAAACGAGCGGCCATCGGTTACGTGAATGTGTACGTCGGGCCGATCGTAGAGGTGCTGCGCGTAGTCGGCATAACGTCCGCGCATGATGGTGGTGGCGATGATGGGATTAATCTCGATGCCGGTTACGCTTGTGCTGCCATTGGCCACAGCGCGCAAGACGTCGACTCCGCCGCCCGGACCGATGATGGCGAAATCTCCGTGGGGGCGAAGAACATTAGCCAGTGCCGGCGGCGCGGACATGAGATTATGCTCCCACAGCGTGCCCTGCCAGTGCGACAAGTCGGCGTTCATGATGTAGGTGGAGGCGTCGGCGTCGATGACGATCGCTTTGCCCTGACCTTGGCGGTCGACTTCCACGCGCGACAGCGCATTCCAACGCGCGAATTCCACCCACGATGGGTCGCGAAACATGCCTTTGGCGTAGACCACGTCGATCAAGCGTCCAGAGTGATTGGCGCCGATCAGCGTGATCAGAGCCAGCGCGAGCAGAGCCGCATTCCTGCGCTGGGAGCGGAATTCGGCCCAAATGATTCCGGCGGTTGCCATGGCGACACCGGCGACCAGAATGACATTTGGGCCGCCTACCCAGTTCAGCAGAGGGACGACAGCCAAACAAGCGAGCGCTCCGCCGGAGAGGTCTGCGCCGTAGAGGCGCGGAATGCGGCGCGTCTCTCGCGCGAAGGCGACCGCGAATAGGAGACCCGTCAGAAAAAATGGAACGGCGGCGGCCAGGTAGAGCGCCGTGAGGCGCCCGAAGTTTCCCCAGGAGACCTGGAGCGCGACCGGAATATACAGGACAATTTCCAAAACGACGAGAATCACTACGGAATTTGTCATGCAGAGGCGGGCGGCGAGCGTGCGCGTATCCGTCGCAGCCAGCTTAGCTTTCAGCAGGTAGGCAAAGACACCGCCGGCGCCTAGCCCAAGCAGGGCAATCGAAATCGCTAAGAAGGCGAAGTGATAGAAAAGTACGACTGAGAACAGCCGGGTCAGCGCCAATTCCAGCAGCAGGGCGGCGAAGCTGGTGAGGGCGAGCCCCGCCAGCAGAGTTTTTTCCGGAATTTCAGTGGTGCTTGACGTAGGAATAGGTGTCGGAGTGATGACAGGCATATATGAATGGAAGGCGACAGTCTAGCAGATGGCGGGCTTGGATTTGGGCGCTTCGGCCGCGCGGGCGCGTTAGTTCTCTAGGATGAGCTGAGCGATCGCCTGCTCTTCCGTGTGCGACAGTGAGAGAGCCGCATTTTTCACCCCAAGTTTCGCGGCGAATTCCGCCGCCTTTCCGTGGAAGGACATGGTCGGCCGGCCCCCGGGCATGCGGACCACCTCGCAATCGCGCCAGCGTACGCCGTGATTCCAGCCGGTCCCCAAAGCCTTCATCGCCGCTTCTTTGGCAGCGAAGCGCGCCGCGTAGCGCTCCATGCGATTGGCCTTCGAATCGCAATAGTGCATTTCCGCGGGCGTGAACACCCGCTGCAGAAAACGCAGGCCAAAGCGCTCGATGGACTGGCGGATGCGGGGTACTTCGGCGATGTCGATGCCTGTGCCTACGATCATGAGTGGAATTATTCCTGGCCCGAATCTTACAACAAGCGATCTCCCCGATAGATCAAACGTCCGTCGTCGATGCGCGCTTCGGGCATCAGTGCATGCGGCTTGACGGGTTTGGCATCGTCAATGTGCAGCACTTGATGGCCGTGAGCCACCAGCCAGTCGGAAACCATCATCCGGTGGCAGCGAAAATACAGTCGTTCCGCGCACATGTACGCTGTGCGCGAACGATCGGCCAAAGCGATCAGTTCCGACATGGCGTGCTCGAACTCCGGCGTGAGCATATAGTCCGCATAATTGCGGAAACTCTGGTTGCGGATGGCGATGTGCGGCGATTCTTGGAGAATGGCCTTGCGATAGCCGCCTAAGGCTTTCATCCATACATAGTAGATTCCAGCCGCAGGCAACGTCTGTTCGAGCGAGTCGCGATTGAACTGCGGAAGCCGCCGTGACATGGGAAAGGCACGGATGTCCACCAGGGTTTGAATCTGATGCGCCCGCAGCGCGCCGACCAGGTCGTCGAGCGTGCGGGTCGAGTGTCCGATGGTGTAGAGAACGGCCACCCATATTGGATGCGGGAGGCTAGGAGGCGATTCGGTTCAGTGCGGATGCAATCATCGAGTCTTGATCTACGAAGACCGTGCGCAAATCCAGCAACACTCGCCCTTGCTCCACGCGGGCGATGATGGGCGAATCGCAAGCACGGAGACGGGCAGAGAATTCGTCGGCGCTGAGGCCTTCGCAAGTCAGGGCCAGAAGGCGGGTTGGCAGGACGGACGAGGGCGCCGCGCCACCGCCGATCACGGATTCGCCGTCGATGATCTCGGTGGTCAGTTTGGCGGAATGGAGTTGACTCGCCAGCCTCTCGGCGCGACGGCCGATTTTCTCTTTGGTCAGGTGCATCATCTTTAACGTGGGGATGGAATCGTGGTCGCGCTTGACGTATGCCAGGAGTGTGGCTTCGA
Organism: uncultured Acidobacteriaceae bacterium; assembly: GCA_963844525.1. Taxonomy (GTDB): domain Bacteria; phylum Acidobacteriota; class Terriglobia; order Terriglobales; family Acidobacteriaceae; genus Sulfotelmatobacter. Next base: position 769,162 of record CAWJOM010000006.1, read on the forward strand.
GAGCGGCATAGGTGAGTTTGTCGACGCGGAGGGCACGGAACAGGGAGTTAGCGCGCATGCGGGCAACAATGTCGGCACGGCCGCTGATCAATCCTGCCTGCGGACCACCCAGCAGTTTGTCACCGCTGTAGGTCACGACATCGACACCGGATCGGAGGCTGTCGAGCACGCTGGGCTCACCGCTAATGCCGAAGTTTTGCAGGTCCACGAGCGCGCCACTGCCGAGATCTTCCATTAGTGGGAGACCGCGGTGACGTGCGAACTTTACGAGTTCCGGCGTGGACGCCTGCTCGGTGAAGCCGGTGATCTCAAAATTTGATCGATGCACGCGCAACAAGAGCCGCGTGTGTTCGGTAATTGCCTTTTCGTAGTCGGCGACGCGCGTGCGGTTGGTGGTGCCCACCTCGCGGAGCGTTGCCCCCGATTTCGCCATCACGTCCGGGATGCGGAAAGATCCACCGATCTCCACCAACTCGCCGCGCGAGACGATCACTTCTCCTCCGTCGGCAAGCGTGTTGAGAGCCAGAAGGACGGCAGCGGCATTGTTGTTGACGACAATGGTCGAGACTGTACCTCTGTCTCCCGCACCATCGCCTAGGAGGCTGCGGAACAGACGATCGACGTGGATGTCACGCTTGCCGCGCTCACCGGCCTCAATGTTGAACTCCAGATTCGAAAATCGTCTGGCAGTCTCGTGAATGTGTTCCAGCGCGGCTTCAGCCAGCGGGGCGCGGCCAAGATTCGTATGGAGTATGACACCGGTCGCGTTGATCACCGGACGCAACGAAGGCCCGAGCGCCCGGCGCAGTTGAGCATCGATGGCACCGGCGATTCCTGCGACGGCCAACTGCAGCGCTGCATGATCCAACAAGCCTGAAACAATTTCACTCCTCAGGCGAGCCAAGACCGTGCGAGCAGCGTCGGTCACGGGGGCGAGTCCATGGCTGGCAGCAAGGGCGTCCACGCCCGGCATGCGCAGAACTTCGTCGACCGACGGCAGTTCTCGAAAAAGCGCCGACTTCGTCTCGCTCTTCATTCCCCGGATTATCCCATGAAATGGCGATCGACAGCCGGGAGTGCAAAGTTACAGAGTGTGCAGATATGCGAGCAAATCCTGAATGTCCTGCGGGTTCAGAGTCTGGCTGTAGGCGGGCATTTCGTTGCGGCCGAGGCGGATGATATCGGTGACGCGGTCGTCGTTGGCGGGGAGTCCGCTGAGAGAAAGATATTTGTGCTGGAACATTCCTTTCAGACCTGGGCCTTTCTTGCCGCGTGTGGAATACGGCTCGTGACAGCGATCACAGCGGTCGTCATAGATTTTGCGGCCGGCAGACTGCTGCGGGTTGAGGCCGAGTTCCGCGTCAGACTTGCGCCGCTCGACATCACAGGCAGAAATCAGCAGCAACGCGAGCAGAGCAAGCAGCATTCCGAAGAAGGCTACGCTCGCCTTATCCTTTAGAAATTGATCCATTGGGCTTAAGCCCGTCGATTGCATGAGGCGTCCCTCGATCGTGCCATACACGGCGCTGGAAGCCGCTTTACAATAATAAGACAGAGCGCCGCTGAGCCCACCCCATGAGAGTTTCCATCAAACGAGTTTACGAACCGGCGTCGCGCACGGACGGAGCGCGAGTGCTGGTCGATCGGCTATGGCCGCGCGGTCTTACGAAAGCCAAGGCAGCGCTTGACGAATGGCTTCGCGATTTGGCCCCTTCCGATGAACTGCGCGGCTGGTTTCATGCGAGGCCAGATCGCTGGGCAGATTTTCGCAAGAGATACTTGAAGGAGTTAGCGCAGCCGGAAGCCGAAGAGTCGCTGCTCAAACTCTACCAGCTTGCTCACAAGAGAAGACGCCTGACCCTTCTGTTTGCCTCGAGGAACGAAACGCAGAATAACGCGCTCGTCCTCAAGGAACTGCTGGACGGGTTGCGCAAGCCTCCCACCGGCACTGGGCCGGGAGCGGTTCGTGGGATGCGGCGGCGCGAGGCTGCCGTTCGGCGCAGATAGCTCATTGTTGCCAAAGTTCCATCTGCTCCATTTCATTTAAAATCGTGCCGCATGAGACCGGTGTTTCAATGGAACCTGGGCGGGCGCTCTCTTGAACTGGGCAAGAGCACGCTGATCATGGGCATAGTCAACGTGACGCCGGACTCTTTTTCGGATGGCGGGCAGTTTCTGGATCGCGATCAGGCAGTCGCTCACGCCGAGCGATTGCTGCATGAGGGCGCAGACATCCTTGACATTGGCGGCGAGTCGACGCGGCCCGGAGCCCGTGTCGATGCTGACGCTTCAAAGCCAGCCGAGGTGGGAAAAGGAACGGGTCTCAAGGCGGGCGCGCCGGCCGTGAGCGCCGACGAAGAACTCAAGCGCGTGCTGCCGGTGATTTCCGAACTCAAAAAGAAACATCCCTCGGCTGTTCTCTCCGTCGACACCTACAAAGCCAGCGTGGCCCATGCAGCCGTCAACGCCGGAGCAGAAATCGTCAACGATGTCAGTGGATTTCGCTGGGATGCGCAGATGGCAAAGACTGTCGCGGAACTCAAGTGTGGCGCAGTTCTCATGCACATGCGGGGGCGTCCGGAAGAATGGCGATCGCTGCCGCCTCCGGGAGACGTCGTGCTGCTGGTGAAGCGGGAACTGAAGGAGTGGGCAGAGAAAGCAGTGCTGGCGGGAGTGCGGCGCGAACGCATCGTACTCGACCCCGGCTTCGGATTTGGGAAAAGCTTCGACGAGAATTACCCGCTGCTGGGGCGCTTCAGCGAGTTGCAGGCTGCGGGGTTTCCGCTTCTGGCGGGAACTTCACGGAAGTCGTTTATCGGCCGGACGCTGGCAGTTGGCGGAAAGGATGCGCCTCCCGAAGGGCGTCTGTATGGGACGCTTGCGACGCAAACAGCGCTCATACTCAAGGGAGTGCATATCCTGCGAGCGCACGACGTGAAGGCAGCGGCCGAAGCGGCGCGCGTGGCAGATGCGATTTTGCAGGCACGGTAGAGCCGGGTTGCAACTCAGGTCCGCGGGCGAGACGCCCTCGGGACAGCCGGCAGGGATGCCGGCGCTATTTTTTTCTGCTGGCGAAATATTCGGTTTCTTTTTTTCTTGCAGCGCAAGACAATACTGTCTTGTCTCTCGCTCGGTCTCGACGACGCTCTACGCTGATCCATCGCCTCGATTGATGGATGATCTGGCCAAACTCTCGCAAGATCCGCGTGTTACGGTGCGGCGTGCTGGATCGCCTGATCACGAGGGCGCCTGCGTTATTTGCTGGATGCAGAGGGCGCAGCGCGGGATCGACAATCCTGCACTGGATATTGCAGTGGAAGCCGCCAACCTGTTGCGAAAGCCAGTCGTGGTTTTTCTGGCACCGATGCCGTTCTATCCGAACGCGAATCTGCGGCATTACCGTTTTCTTTCCGAGGGCATCCCTGCTATTGCCTCGGCGCTTGCCCGGAGGAATATCGGATTCGTGCTGCGCAGCTTTCCCGAGCACAGCCTGGTTCGCTTCTGCGATGAGGTGAAACCTGTGCTCGTCATCGGCGATGAGAATCCCATGCGCGAACCGGAAGCGTGGCGGCGCTCTGCCGCGAAGAAATTGAAGATTCCGCTGTGGACCGTGGACGCGGACGTGATTGTGCCGTCAAAATTGCTGGAGAAGGCGCAGTATGCGGCGCACATCATTCGTCCGCGATTACAGGCGCACTTGAAAGGTTTTCTGGTTCCTTCTAAGAACTCGCAAGCGCATGTGGCGTGGAAGAAACCGCAGGGGCTGCGGTCGCTTGACCCGGTCTTTGACATCACAGAAGGCTGGAAACTGGATCGCTCGGTCTCCCCTGTCTCAGGATGGCGCGGAGGTCCGCGTGCCGCGCTTCATTTGCTCGACAAGTTCATCCAGCAGAATCTGCGACACTATGGCACGCAGCGCAACCACCCGGAGAACGACCACACCAGCCGGCTGTCCCCGTACTTGCATTTTGGCCACATCAGTCCGATCACCGTTGCACTCGCCGCTCAAAGAGCAGACGCACCCCAAGCGGACAAAGAAGCATTCCTGAACCAAATCATCACGTGGCGCGAGCTGGCGGTGAATCTCGTGCGCTTCAACCCCGACTACGACAACTTCGAGTGTGGAGAGCCTTGGGCGCACCGCACTCTCGCCAAGCATGCGGCGGATCCACGCCCCGTGCGCTATTCCGAGAAGCAGTTGGAGCAAGCCGAGACGCACGACCGACTGTGGAACGCCGCGCAGATGCAGATGGTTTCGACGGGGTGGATGCACAACTACGTTCGTATGTACTGGGCCAAGAAGATTCTGGAGTGGAGCCGCTCGCCCGCCGAAGCTCATCGCGTCGCCGTGCGTTTCAACGATAAATACGAGCTCGACGGACGCGACCCGAATGGCTATGCCGGGATTGCCTGGGCGATCGTGGGCAAGTTCGACCGCCCGTGGTTCGAGCGGGCGATCTTCGGGCAGGTCCGCTACATGTCGGGCAACAGCACGGGCCGAAAATTCGATAGCGAGAAATATATCTGGCAGAATTCGCCGGCGGGTTGCTCGGAAAAGCCTTAGCCCGGCCCGCATTGACAGTCGAGTAAGAGCTCGACACAAGAAAGGCGCCCGAAGATTCGGGCGCCTTTCCCGTGCCGTGGTGCCCAACTTCTAATTGGGCTGTTGTTTGTGCTTTTCGTCCTGTTTCTTCTTCTCCTCGGGAGTGGAATGCTGCGGCTGCGCAGGAGGAGCCGCATGTTGCGGGCTGGTCGGACTATTCGACGGACGCGCCGCAGGCTCGTTGTGTTGCGGCTGCGGCCGGTTGTTCGGTTGCACTGCCGGTGGACGATTGTTGTTCGCAGGGTGTTCAGCCGGGCTATTGTTTGGCGATGGCTGATTTGGCTGTGGATGATTCGCTTCCGGCCGGTTGCTGGGCTGATTTGATTCCGGCCGATTGTTTGGTTCGGGCCGAGCATTCGGCTCGGGTCGGGTATTCGGTTCGGGCCGACCGTTGGGCTGTGCCGCGGGCGGATGGTTATTGGTCGCCGGTCGCTCCGCCGGGCTGTTGTTTGGCGCGGGTGGATTTGGTTGTGGGTGATTCGGCTCCGGCCGGTTGCTGGGCTGAGGCTGGTTCGGTTCGGGCCGGCCGTTTGATTCGGGCTGAGCATTCGGCTGGGGACGACCGTTGGGCTGCGTCGCCGGGTGATTGTTGATCTCCGGGTGCTCAGCTGGGTTGTTGTTCGATGCCGGCTGGTTCGGCTGCGGACGACTCGGTTCTGGCCGGTTATTGGGCTGTGGGGGGTTTCCTGCCGGATGCTCATTCGCCGCGGGCTGCGTGCCCGGACGGTTCGGTGGATTCGACGGGGGCTGATTCGCCGGGGCGTTCGCGGGTTGGCTGGCAGGCCGTCCCATGGTCGGTGTGGCCGGTTTTCCCGGAGGCGCCTGCTTCACCGGAGGTTGCGCAGCCGCGACATTGGTTGCTGGCTTCAAGCGTTGCATCTCCTGGCGGTCAATGGGCCGTCCAGGATGGGCTGCCAGTTGCTGTTGCCGGGCCGCGAACGAAACCGGCGGAGGTGGAACGGTCGCCTTTGCAATGACCTGGCGATTCGCCACCGCTGCGGGCGGCGCGGCCACCCGGTTCGCTGTATTGGAATGAACACCCAGCACACTGTTCGGGGTGGGCGCGACTTCAGCCCTGCTCTGCACCGGGGCAGCGGCGAGTTCCCTGGCGTTAACTGCAACGGCCGAGCGGGCAACAGGTTGTCCGCTCGCGAAAGCGTGCTGCGGAACCGCGGTCACCGCACCAGAGACGTTCTTGTTCACATACGTGACGTTGTTAATCGTGGTCGTCTTGTTGATGATGGTGGTGTTATAGACATTGGTCACCGTCGTGTTGTTGACGGTCGTGTTGCTTACGTTGACGCGGTTAACGTACTCGCGGCTTACCCGGTACGACGGAACGTACACTTCCCGCGGGCCGAGTGGGAACCAGCCCATGTTGCCATTGCCGCCGGGGCCACCGCCTACGAACACAACCAAAGCTGGAGCGTAAACCGGGCGCACTTCAGGCGGTCCCGGAACCCAGCCCCACCGGCCACGAATCGAGAGCCAACGGCCATAGTGAAACGGAGCATAGCCCCATGGTTCGTCATCGACCCAAGTCCATCCCCAAGGATCGATCCAAGCCCAGTGACCCTGACGATACGGCGCCCAACCGGCGGCTACATGTGGATACCAGACGTTGCCATAGCTCGGATCCGGGCTCCAGTCGCCGTTTTCGTCCAAGTCCTCATATCCAACCACGTCATGGGAGACGTATCGCGCTGACGGGGAATTCTCAGAGCGGCGTTCACGAAACGAGATCCAATTGTCGAAGTCGTCCGGGCCGCTCAGATCTTCCACTTGAGCGTTCAGGCGGTCCGAGCCTTCAAACGTGGCTCGCTGCCCGCTGCGGAGAGTGTAGGTCTGACCATTCCCGGTGGATTCGCCTGCGCCCTCGCGGATGCTGACCACGGAGTATCGTCCGTCGTCACTGGCTTCGACCCTATAGCTCCCCGGCCGGGAGATAGTGAAAGCTTGATTAGGAGTGTCGATCTCAAATACATCATCGCGGTCCATGCGGCGAACGCGCACGCTAATCGATCCGGAACTGAGTTGGACCTGCGCCGTGTTGTCGTCGAGATTCAGAAACGAGATGCCGGTATTACTGTTCAGGTCGATCACGGCTGACCCAAGCGACAGTTCGGCACGAGAATCGCGGTCCGACCAGATCTTGTCGCCGGTGGTCATGGGCCGGTTCTGGGCGGCTTCCACCCACTCCGACTCGCCCGCCGGCTGAAATGAAATGGATCCTTGCAGGTATCCGAGACGCGCCACTCGGCTTGGCGGATCATCTTGTTGTTGGTCTGGCCGATCTTGCGGCGGCCGATCTGGCCGGTCTTGCGCGGCGGTCCACTGCACCAAAACGATACTCACCAACGCAATTGCCAGCACGGACAGGGACCGATGCAGGCGTTTCGAGAACTCTTTCATAAGCGATGTCATCCTTTGGAGCGGAGCTTCCACTCGCGCTCGCACCCGCTGCGAATTTTGATGGCCCATGTCCCGGGCACATTCTTTCGCGCGAGCTCCGGGCGTGGACTCCGCACCCTAAGATGCACTTGGAGAACAACCCGCCCCTACAGCGTTGACCCGATGGATGAATTGTCGATCTTCCCGGGAGCAGTCGCAAGAAACGAAAGGACGGGAGGAGTGTGTACCTTTGCCCGACAAGGTTTAACCGCAGAGGTCGCGAAGATTTCGCCGAGGACGCCGAGACTTGCCTGACGTTTGATAGTTGTGGCCCGCTTTGCAAGGCCGGATCGCCTCAACTTCTAGAACGCTTTGCCGGAATCGAGCAGGATGGTGACCGGCCCCTCATTGACGAGTTCGACTTGCATCATTTCCTGGAATCGGCCGGTCTCGCAGCGAAGGCCTGCGGCCCGTATGCGCTCGACCAGGAGTTCGTACAGCCGGCGGGCTTTTTCTGGAGGAGCGGCGGCGTCGAACGAGGGACGCTTGCCCCGCCGGACGTCGCCGTAGAGGGTGAACTGCGAGACCGCGAGCACGCTGCCGCCAACGTCTTGTACGCTGCGGTTCATCTTTCCGTCGATATCTTCGAAGACGCGGAGCCCGGCAATCTTCTCCGCGAGATAGGTTGCGTCGGCCTCGGTGTCGTCGTGCCCAACACCCAGCAGAACCAGCAGCCCCAGACCGATCTCGCCGCTGATCCACTCGTTGCTCATTCCATCGCGGATGGTGACCTTGGCACGACTCACGCGTTGCACGATTGCCCGCATATACCTGCCTCGCCTCTGAGTGCACCACGCATTGGCCAGATGGCCATCGTAGACGCGGCGCAGGTTTGACCCCGGCAATGCCCTGCCTTTAGGATTCAGGAGTGCGATTCCTAGTCAGCCCACGCCTTACCGGAAATGGCAGAGCTCTTCCTTTACACTAATTCATCGGGACAATTACACTACAAACTCGCCTTTTTTCGTATCGAAGTGCGTGAGATGAGCGGAGTTATCGAGGGCCAAGGCCCGGCAGGAAGTTCAGGAAGTTAAGAGCTGCGATTGCGCGGCGGAAGCACCCAGATTTCAAATCCAATCGAGGCAAGCGAGGAAAACCATGGCAGCCGTAGAAGAGAAAGTAAAGCAGATTATCGTGGAGCAGTTGGGAGTCGACGAAGGAGAAGTCACGTCGAGCGCGTCGTTCGTGGACGATCTCGGCGCGGATTCGCTGGACACCGTCGAACTGGTAATGGCCTTCGAAGAGGCCTTCGACATTGAAATTCCCGATGAAGACGCGGAGAAGATTCGCACCGTCCAGGACGCGGTGGACTACATCGGCAAGCACGCGAAAGCGGGGAAATAGTTGGGCCGCAGGGTCGTAGTAACAGGGCTCGGCCTGATTTGTGGAGTGGGCAATTCCACCGACGTGGTGTGGAAGGGCCTGCTTGCCGGCAAGAGCGGTGTGGGGCGGATTACGGCATTCGACCCTACTGCCTTTGCCTGCCAGATTGCCGCCGAGGTCAAGAATTTCGACCCTCTGAATTTCATCGAGAAGAAAGAAGTCAAGAAGATGGGCCGTTTCATCCATCTGGCAATCGCCGCCGCCGATGAAGCGATGAAGATGTCGGAACTGAAGGTCACGCCGGAGAACGACGAGCGGGTCGGAGTCCACATCGGGTCGGGGATCGGAGGTTTCGACATCATCGAACGCGAGCATGCCGCGCTGGTGGAAGGCGGGCCGCGCAAGATTTCTCCGTTTTTCATTCCGGCGGCCATCATCAATCTTGCCGCTGGGCAGGTGTCGATGCGTCACGGCGCCAAGGGGCCGAACGAGGCCACGGCCACCGCCTGCACTACCAGCGCGCACTCCATTGGCGACTCCTTCCGCATCATCCAGCACAACGATGCCGATGTGATGATTGCCGGTGGCACCGAAGCGGCAATTACTCCTATGGGAGTTGGCGGATTTGCCGCCATGCGCGCACTCTCCACCCGCAACGACGACCCCGAGAAGGCCAGCCGCCCCTGGGACCGCGACCGCGACGGATTCGTGATCGGCGAAGGCGCCGGCATCATGGTCCTCGAGGAACTGGAATTTGCCCGCCGGCGCGGCGCTCGCATTCTGGCGGAGATTGTCGGGTACGGCATGAGTGGCGATGCCTACCACATCACGCAGCCGGCGCCGGAGCATGAAGGCGGCTTCCGCGTCATGCGCAACGCGGTGCGCGACGCTGGCATAACTCCCGACGTAATAGGATACGTCAACGCCCACGGCACATCCACGCCGATCGGCGACACGCTCGAAGCACATGCCATCCGAAATTTTATTGGCGACCGAAAAATCGCGGTCAGCTCCACTAAGTCAATGACCGGGCATCTGCTGGGCGGAGCCGGCGGCCTCGAAGCGGGCATCACCGTACTGGCTCTACGCAACCAGGTGCTGCCTCCAACGATCAATCTTGATAATCCCGATCCCGACACGGCTGGCATGGACCTGGTTCCCAACCAGGCGCGCAAAGCAGAAATTGAATATGCCATGTCGAATTCGTTCGGCTTCGGCGGGACCAATGGCGCTCTGCTCTTCCGGCGCTGGAGCGAATAAAATCTTTCAGTTCGAGCCTCCGCTGATTTTTCCATTCGCTCCAAACCCCTGATTTGAAGCGGCTTTTGGCTCGTAATGTACTGTCTCCTGCATCCTCGTAAACAGTAACCAGACTTTGGTACTTCGCGCGTTGACCCTTTGTGTCTTTTCAACGAGGGCGATGGACTTCACAATGGTTTTGAAAGTGGAGTCTTTCCCCGCGACTATGGATAAAGCTTTCGCTACACACATCGCTCCCGTCCTTCCTCCCCGAAAAGCAGCCGCCCGTACGGCGCTCGTGGGCTTGAATGAGTCTGCCCGCGCGATGCTGCAGGAGGGCTTTCGCCAATTTGGGATTGACACTGTCGTCGTGACCGACAACGCTGCCGAGCGCTTGAAGAAAGAGAAGTTTGAGGCGTGCGTGCTGAGCCTAGGCGACGGCGCCGACACGGTGATGGAAGCGGCCCGCTCGTCCCCATCGAACAGCCGGTGCGTTATATACGCCATAGGAGGCAACGCGCAGGAAGCCATGCGCTACTCCAAGTACGGCATCAACGCCATGTTCAGCGAACCGCTGGAGAGGCCGGCCGCGTTGAAACTGATCCGCGCGACGCGCATGCTCGTGCTGCACGAATTCCGCCGCTACGTGCGCATCCCGGTGATGACTGAAGTGTCCATTGTCGGCGATGGCCGGCGCATTGCGGCGACCAGCATTGAGATGAGCACCGGCGGCATGTCGATCAAGAGCCCGGAAGACTTTTCGATCGGAACCAACGTTGAAGTATCGTTTGCCCTGATGACCTTGCCTCGCGTGAATGTTCGCGGAATCGTGAGCTGGCGTAAACCCAAGTCGATCGGAGTGCGCTTCGATTCCGCCGACCAGCAGCGCCAGAAGGTAAAGACTTGGATCGATTCGTACCTCGAAAACTGAGGCTGCCAGTTGCCAGTACAATAGCGGTGTGCCTGAAGTCAGCACTCGCGATGCGACCGCGCCGGCGCAATCGGGCTCCGGTCCCCGCCGCTTTACTCTTCGCCAGCGCATCGTTCTGCGCATCATTATCTTCGTCGGGCACTGGGCGATTCGCCTGATCGGCCTGACCTTGCGCGTCTGCATTTCCTTCGAAGAGGGCGCGCAAGAAACCGTCGATCAACGCCCTCTCATCGTCTCGTTCTGGCACTCCTGCATGATTCCCGCGACTTACATCTGCCGCGACATCGGCGTACGCGTGATGAGTAGCTACAGTTACGACGGCGAGTACATGGGACGGATCATCCGCAAGTTCGGCTTCGTCGCGGTCAAGGGATCGAGCAGCCGTAACGCAGTGCGTGCTTTGCTCGGCTTGCGGCGCGCACTCCAGGAAGGCTGGACGGTGGCCTTCACCCTCGATGGCCCGCGCGGTCCGCGCCACAAAGTGAAGCCCGGGCCGGTCGCTCTGGCACGATCCACGGGTGTGCCGTTGTCCATGTTTCACGCAGCGGTCGACAAAGCGTGGGTGCTGAACAGCTGGGACCGCATGATGATTCCGAAGCCTTTCTCGCGCGTGCTGCTGCGCTTCGGCAAATTAATTCCGGTGCCGGAAGATGCGCGGGACGAGGACGTCGAAGTCTACTCTGGCGAACTCCAAGAAGCGCTCGATCGAGTCTGCGCCTTCTCCGAGGCCCACGTGCATCAGGCCGGATCGAGCGAATTCCCCTACTACAGGCGGGACACGGAGAAGTAGGGAATGATTCTGAAGATGTTGCTGATTGATGATTGATGATTTCTGATTGTTGCTTGGAGCCTTATGATGTGCAATCAATAATCAACAATCAACAATACGGACTGCTATTCGAGGGTTGATCCCAGCTGCTGGTACCGGTATTTCTTTCCATCCCAGAAGACGACCGAAGACGTGTCTTCGCCCTCTCCCCGCTCCTCCATATAGACTCCGAGAATCATCTTCTTTTTCTCGGTGAGCCGCTTCACGGTCAGAGTCTTAAAGGGCAGATTGATCAGAAGGAACTTCGCCTTGGGTGTTACCGCTCGCCACCCGTCTTTGTCGGCGCCATGGATGATGAGCAGGCTGACGCCCCGGCGTTCCGGCTCGTCGGACGCGAACGTGGAAGTGACCTTCACGTCGCCGTACCCGAGAAAGGTATGGTAAGGATCTGAGACGACGAAACTGTATTCGTCCTTGTCGGCCATCGGATTCTTGCACCGGGCAGCGACCACGAGATCATCGACGCCGTCGTCGTCCATGTCGGCGACAAACTGCGGAGGCCCGGGCAGCAGCGAACAGTTGTCTCCAAACTGTTTGTGGATGAGCTCGTCAGTGACCGCGGGCGACGGAGCGGTTGCGTGTGCCGGAGGCGGAGGCGGCTGCTTTTTCTGCGCCGCAGCGGCGACCGTCAACAAGAGAGCGATGGCTGGGAGAAGAACAAATTTACTGGACGACATGTTCCTACTCTAGCTCCGTTTTGGGACCGAGGGTAGAGACAGTGTAGTGACGGAGGTAACGGTCGCGTCAGCCGGAGCAAAGCAGAGGATCTCTGCACTCTGCCGGCTCCGTGCTGCGCGCAAGAAGCGCAGAGGTCCCCCGACCCGCAAAAAACGCGGGCCTCACGATGACAGATCGAACTACTTGCGGAAGTGTTCCCATCCGCGCGGCTCAAATTGATAGGCCACGCCCTTGAGATTGCGCAGAAGGATGATTCGCGGACGGGTAATGTGGCCGATATGAGTGAGTGGGACTCCCGCGATTTGTTTCGGAACGCGCTTGCCGGGTCGAGCGGTGAAGAGCAGTTCGTAATCCTCGCCGCCGTGTAAGGCGAGGTCGAGGTCGACTTCCCGAGCAGGCTTGCCGACGCCGGCGCGTGGAATCAGCGCCGATTCGATTTCCGCTCCGACGTTGCTTTCTTCGCAAAGGTGCGCGAGGTCGGTGGAGAGGCCGTCGCTGGTGTCGATCATGGTGGAAGCCAGCCCCTTTTCGCGGAGAATGCGTCCCAGTTCGACTCGGGGCTCAGGATAGAAGTGGCGGGGATAATCCCGGGGGCGGAGCTTCTTCTTGGGCGTGGATCTCATTTGCAAAACTGCCGCAGCAGAACCTCCGAGTTCCCCGCTGACGTAAATACGGTCTCCAGGCCGAGCGGTTGAGCGCATTACAGACTTGCCTTTGGGTGCGATGCCCACCACGATGATGTCGGCGAGGATGCCGTTGGGGGACTCGGCCGTGTCCCCTCCGGCGAGGGTGACGCCGAATCTTTCCCCGAGACTGATCAGGCTGCGGGCGAAACGTCCCACCCAGGCCTGCGGCAAATCGCGAGGCAGCGCGAGGGAAAGAAAGGCCGCGACCGGCTCGCCGCCCATGGCGGCGATATCGCTCAGCCCGCGAGCCAGGCAGCGGTGTCCGACCGATTCCGGCGAATGCCAGTCGCGCCGGAAGTGAATGCCTTCCAGGGTAAAGTCGGTGGTCACCAAAACTTCGGCCCCCGGGACTCGCGTCCCGGCAGCAGGCGCAGCACGGCGCAGTCGTCTCCAATTCCGGTGGAGATGTTACGGTTCGAGCCTGCAGCGCGCCCTCGGCTCGAGGATCTCGCCATACGGCGGAGTTGGGTAATCAGCGCTTTTTCGGGCAACGGCACGGACCACTACTATACCGCCGCCTATGAGATGGCGAGTGTCCATGGGGGATTCACAATTAGGGGAATTCCGAAAGCGCCCCTCGGTAATCTGTCCTAGGGGTCGTACATGGTTACCCCTCTTCGGTAACCGGGAATGTCCTTGTGCGGCGTTGACAGGGGGAACCTAGTTTGTTACCGTTAACCAGTCATTCACAATACCTTTTGGCCGAGCTAAGTTCTGCAAGTACTTGCGATTGCAGACAGACGAAAATTTGAGAGCTCAGGTCGCAGTCCGGCAGGTAGGGCGCGAGAAAGTTCCCATTCCCAAGGTGGGAGCGTAGCCCGAAAAAAGTCAGGTGGTCCGAACGGGCGTTTCTGCAACTAAGAAGCTGGGCCTGGTGTTCCGGACCTGATGTTTCAACAATTAGAGGAGCCTTTTGCAAAAGCGTTTCTACATCCTTTTTGTGGCCCGCGGGGACGATGGCCAGTTGCGCAAGATTTCCATCCCCGTTCATTACCTGTACGTATTCGTTGTGGGCGCCGCAATCGGATTCCTCAGCCTGACCGGTATTGCCAGCTCTTATACCCGCATGCTCCTTAAGGTCGCCCGCTACAACGAGTTGCGGACGGAAAAAGACCAGCTAAAGACTAATTATTCGCGCCTGGAGGAAGTTGCCAAGGAGCGCGACGTGCAAGTGGCGTCGCTAGGTTCGATTGCCGGAGAAGTTTCGGCCCTCTATGGACTCAAGGCGCAGCCCATCCTGGTGACAGCAAGCTCCGAGCAAATTCAAAATGCGGAAGTCAGTTCTTCGCTTAGCCAGCTGCACGCACTCCGAACCTCGGCTTTGACCGGCGCGACCATGGTCGGCCTGACTATGGGCCTCACGCGCAATGCCACCACAGCCGACTGGTTCAAAGCGAACTCAGCTCCGAATCTATGGCCGATCGAAGGCCAGGTGACGGGCAGCTTCGGCGAGCGGATCGATCCATTCAACGGAGAAGGCGCGTTCCACAGCGGTGTGGATATTGGCAGCAGCTATGGCGCCCCGATTATCGCTCCGGCTGACGGCAGAGTAGTCTTCAGCGATCTAATGGGCGGCTACGGCAAGGCGATCATGATCGACCACGGCAACGGCATCAGCACCCGCTACGGACACCTGTCGGGTTTTGCAGTGACGGCCGGGCAGTCGGTGCATCGCGGCGACGTGATCGGCTATGTGGGAGAGAGCGGACGCTCCACAGGCCCCCATCTCCACTATGAAGTCCGCATCAACGACACTCCAGTCAATCCCTACAAGTATCTCCGCATGACGGTCGCGCACAGCGGCGGGTTCTCCACGGGAAGCTAGACCAGCCCTCGCCCTTAATTTCTTGCTCCTGTCTCCTAATTGATGGGTCCCTATCTATGGGGCTTGCCGATTCTCAACCGGGAGCCGTCGAAGTTTCTCTTGCGGCGTTACCGGCGTAATCATTCAGATCAAACACGGCGACGAATCGTCGCGATGGCGGCGCTACGATAGGAGAACCCATCCCTGTTGCGCAGCGTCTGACGCGGCGGCTCAAGGAACGTACTCATGGATAATCCCCGGATCACAAGGTTCGGCCGCTACGAGGTTGTGGCGGAGCTCGGTCGCGGAGCCATGGGCGTTGTCTATCAAGCACGGGATCCGCAAATTGGCCGCCTCGTTGCCGTCAAGACCGTGTCACTATCAGGCCAGGAGCCCGACGAGGAACGAGAGTTTCGCCTGCGCTTCTTGCACGAGGCGCAAGCCGCGGGACGTCTCCACCACCCTGGAATTGTCGGCATTTTTGATGTGGGAGAGAATCCCGAGAACCACGATCCTTACATCGTGCTCGAGTTCGTTGCGGGCGAGCCTCTGAACCGGATTCTGGCGCGCGAAAAAAAGCTTCCTCTCGAAACGGCGCTGCGGCTCGCGGAAGAGATCGCCGAGGCGCTGAACTACGCGCACGCCCAGGGAGTGATTCATCGCGACATCAAGCCTGGAAACATTCTTGTGACCGAAGACGGCCATGCCAAGATCGCCGACTTCGGCATCGCCAAGCTGAATCTGGCTCACTTCACGTTACCCGGAAGAGTCATGGGAACACCGGCCTACATGGCGCCCGAACAATTGAGCGGCGAAGGCGTGGATGGCCGTTCTGATCTTTTCTCCCTGGGCGTCATTTTGTATGCGATGGTTACGGGACATTCTCCGTTCCAGGGCGACAGCGCGACCACGGTATGTTTCAAAGTGGCGAACCGCGAACCCTTGACGGCAAGCGCTCTTGACCTTACCTTGCCCAGGGAACTGGATGAAGTCATCGCGCGCGCCATGGCGAAGGATCCCGAACAACGCTACCAGCAGGGCGCGGAGTTTGCCGAGGACCTGCGCGAGTTGCAGACGCTGATCAAGCCGGCCTCAACCACGGCATCTATGCGTACGGCGCCGCGCACCGGAACCCGATCGACCGGGACGCGCACCGCGACGAGCGCGAAAACCCTTTCGGGAACTCGCGCGCAGGCCATGGCGGAAGCAGTGAATGCAGCTGGGATTCGGAAGCTGCCAATTCGCGACCTGATACTGGGTGCGGTGACACTGATCATTCTGCTCGTTGCCGGGGTTGAGTCCAAGCTCTTTGTGACTTCCCCGAAAGCGAGCGTCCATACGTCGGAAGCCGCTCCGATCAGTCTCCCTGCGCCGATCGTTGAGAGCGCGCAGCCAAGCGCGTCTCCAGCTGCGGCGAATGCTCCAGCCCGGAAAATCCATGCTGCTGCGTCGCGCCCCCCCAAGCAAATTGTTGTGCCCCTCTCTACCCTCGATCTTGCTGTGCAACACCAGTTCAAAGATGCCACTCTCTTCGTTTGGGTCGACGACAAGCTGACTCTGACGCGGCAGTTGCATGGGGCCACCCAGAAGCGTCTGGTCGTCTTCAACGGACTGCACGGATCAGAATCGGAAACCCTCAAGATTCCGGCGGGCAAGCACATGCTTCGCGTCCGCACCCTCTCGGCAGATCAGACGATCGATCTCTCCCGCAGCGTTTCCGCCGAGTTTGTCGGAGGCGGAGAAAAATCTCTGCAAGTCACCATCGACAAGCACAGCACAGTGATGAAGCTGAGCTGGCAGTAGCGTTTACTGGCGCAACCCCATCCAGTTTTCCGAGACGACCAGGGAATTTCCAGGATTTTGCGGATCGTACTTCACGGACGTGTGCAGCCCGAGGCGGCAGGAGTGCAGGTTGATCCAGTGCCGCAGGTACGTGACATCCTGCGAGCACTCGTAAGACACGCCCGCGACGTCGTATTTATAGATGAGCATGATGGCGGCATGGTAGGTGCTCGTGACCGCCAGTTCCTGTACATCGATCACGGTGCCGTCGGTGATGCGGCCCGTGGTCTCCAGCCAGGCGCGGCGCTCGCGTTCGAGGTCGTCGGCTTTCTTGGGCTTGCGCCGAAGCAGCGCGTAGGCGCCGAGCAATGCGACGCCGCCTGTGGCAACCAGCCCATAGAGTCGAAGTGAATCCATACGGAGGTGGGTCGAGGCCGGCTCGTGTACCGCCGACTTCCACTATCAGAATAAGCCGAAAGCGAAGAGCGTGGTAGTGGTTGCGAGGTTACGGAGGTGCCTTGGGCTGTGAAAAACTTCTGTCGCTGTAAGCGGTGCGAGTTTGGTCTAGAATCAGCCGCGGGTTCCGCCAGCAAGGAGACAGATGAATCTCGCGACGATCGGCGTTTGCGTTCTTACATTCGGAATCATCGTGGCGGCCGGCGAGATGCCCGGCCACTCGCATACGAAATCCGGCGAAAAACATTCTGACCAGGATTGGCCAGTTTATGGTGGGACTGCCGAGAACAATCGCTACTCTCCCCTGAAGCAGATCAATCGCAGCAACGTGCAGCAACTTACGGTCGCGTGGACGTTTGACACCGAGGAATCGGGCGGTCTGCAGACGAGCCCGATTGTCGTCGACGGAGTGCTCTACGGCCTGACGCCCTCCGAAAAAGTGTTCGCCTTGAACGCGGCAACGGGAACGTTGTTGTGGAAGTTCGACTCGGGAGTGAAGGGAACGCAGCCGGATCGTGGGCTGGCGTACTGGTCTGACGGCACGAGCGCAAGTACGAATAATGGATCGAATAGAAAAGACCGCCGGATTGTCGTCGCCGTGATGAACTTTGTCTACGAACTCGATGCCGCAACCGGCCAGCCGATTTTGAGTTTCGGAAAAGACGGGCGCATCGATCTACGCGAGGATCTGGGCCGTGACACTGCCGAGCAGTCCATTTATATGACCAGCCCGGCCGTCATTTACAAAGACTTGATGATCGTCGGCGGCCGCGAGGCCGAAACCCTTCCCGCGTCACCGGGCGATGTGCGCGCCTATGACGTGCGCACCGGGAAACTGCGGTGGTCGTTTCATACGATTCCGCATCCCGGCGAGTTCGGCTACGACACATGGCCGAAAGATACCTGGAAAACGAGCGGCGCCGCCAACAACTGGGCCGGGATGACGGTCGATAGCAAGCGAGGGATCGTGTATGTCCCGACTGGCTCAGCGGCATTCGATTTCTATGGCGCGGACCGCGTTGGCGACGATCTTTTCGCCAATTGCCTGATTGCCCTGAACGCCGAGACCGGCGAGCGCATGTGGCATTTTCAGAGTGTGAAACACGATTTGTGGGACCGCGATTTCCCTTCGCCGCCGGTCCTTCTCACGGTGGAGCGCGACGGCAAGAAAGTAGACGCGGTCGCGCAAACGTCAAAGCAGGGCTTCGTTTTTCTGTTTGACCGCACGAACGGAGCGCCCCTGTTTCCCATTGAGTGCCGCAACTATCCCCCAAGCAATGTTCCAGGAGAAATGGCCGCGAAGCAACAATGCCTGCCGACGAAGCCCGCGCCCTTCGCGCGGCAACTTCTGACCGAGAATCTTCTGAGCGAGCGAACGCCCGAGGTGCATCAGTGGGCGCTCGAGAAGTTCCGCAGCGTCCGCAGCGAAGGACAATTTGTTCCGTTCAGCGTGGGCAAGAATACGGTCGTGTTCCCCGGATTTGACGGCGGGGCCGAATGGGGCGGGGCCGCCGCCGATTCCGAGACAGGAATTCTCTACGTCAATGCGAACGACCTGCCCTGGACCGGCGCGCTCGCTGAGAACACCGGCGAGAACACACCGAAAGCTCTATACCTCAGTCAGTGTGCAGTATGCCATGGCGAAAAGATGGCCGGATCGCCACCTGCGATTCCTTCGCTAGTTGGGGTAGGCGATCGGATGCCTCAGGCGGATGTGGCAAACACGATCAGGAACGGCAAGGGACGGATGCCGGGCTTTGCCAATCTGGAGAATGACAGCGAGCAGTGGTACGGGCTGCTGTCGTATGTGATGAGCGGGGGCAAGAACGCCGGCAACAAACAAATCGATACCAAGGAAGTGGCGAGTTCCGGGTCCACACTGCCGGCGATGAAATATCACTTCACCGGATATCACAAGTTCCTGGATCCTGAAGGATACCCTGCGGTGGCTCCGCCGTGGGGAACCCTGAACGCAATCAATCTCAACACCGGCGAATATGTGTGGAAGAGTCCGCTGGGCGAATATCCGGAGCTGGCGGCGAAAGGCCTGAAGAATACCGGCACAGAGAACTACGGCGGCCCTGTGGTCACGGCTGGAGGGCTGGTATTCATTGGAGCCACGAACTTCGACAAAAAGCTTCGGGCTTTCGACAAGGCCACAGGCGCGTTGCTCTGGGAAACCACCCTGCCGTTCTCCGCGAACACGACTCCGGCAATCTATGAAGTCGATGGAAAGGAATTCGTTGCGATCGCGGCCGGCGGAGGAAAGGATCCAAAGTCGAAGTCAGGCGGAGTGTACGTAGCGTTCGCGTTGAAGAAATAGGACCATGGTACGCGCCCGGCTTTCCTTCGTGAACCTTAGTGTCCTTAGTGGTTAAGGCTTTAGGTTTTTAGCGGTCACTTGGTCTGGCTGCAAACGTCCTTGCTCACCAGATCGACGAAGCCGCCCTCGGGATTCTTGCCGAACTGCTCGTCGTGCGTGGCTTTCTTGCTGACGACGAAGCGTCCGCTGTGGTCCTTGGAGTAGAACCATTCCGAAGTAGGAGCGGCCGTTCCGCTGCTGCAATTGAATCGGACCCGCGCGCGCATTTCAACGAACGGTCCGCCCTGGGGAAGTTCGGCCGGATCCTTGAATTCCACACGGACCAACGCCAGCCGCTGATTGTTCTTGAGAACGCGCACGGAACTTACGGAGACTTTGTCGCCGGCTTCGGTCTGGCCGATGGTGCGCCAGTCGCCCGCAGCTAGTACCACGAGGCTGACCAGCAGCATCGGCGCGAGCACTACGGCGGCGAAAACAATGAGAGCTTTCTTCAATGGTGAGCTGTCCCGCAACACCAATTGCACGAGACACTCTCGTCGAAAAAGGCGATTCTGTCAACCGCTTCCGCTAGGAAACAAGTTTTGCAGAGTAGCATCCGTGCTATGGTTATGGGCGCAGCCGCTGAGTCGTGTCTGGGGTGGTTCGTATGGAAATGCTTCATTCCACGATGTTTACATCGCCGGTGGGGCCGTTGTTCCTGGCCGCTTCCGACCGCGGTTTAGTCGCGCTCGAGTTCGATGCGCGCCTTCCCGGACAGCAGACGATTCGTCCAAATCCGCGCGATCTGCGGGCCGAGACGAAGGGTATTGCCTTCGAGGAATCGGCCAGCGCGATGCGGCCCTACACGCGCGAACTGGAGCAATATTTCGCAGGCCAAAGGCGAGAGTTCAGCTTCGCCCTCGATCTGCGCGGCACGGATTTTCAACGGGCCTGCTGGCACGCTCTGGTGGCGATTCCCTATGGCGAGACGCGCTCGTACGGCGACATTGCTCGCGCCGTCGGCCGGCCTCAGGGCTTTCGCGCCGTGGGTATGGCGAATAATCGGAATCCGGTCGCGATCGTCGTTCCCTGTCATCGCGTGATCGCGTCGGACGGCACGTTGTGCGGCTATGGCGGCGGCCTCGATGTGAAACGCAAGCTGCTGGAACTCGAAGGCGCACTCAGCGGGACGCTGGCGGCGTAGGGCCATTGCTGATTTTTGATTGCTGATTGCTGATTGAACTGCCACGCTCGGGACCGTGTTCAATCAACAATCAGAAATCAGCAATCAACAATTCGCTTACCGACGAAGACGGTCTTTGACGACTCAACGCCAATCATCCACGCTGAAAAAGGCTGGCCTCTTCTATCTCGTCTTCGTCATGTTCTCCTACACGACGGGCGGGCCTTTCGGCCTCGAGGACATGGTCACGACCTCGGGCCCGGGGATGACGCTGATCTATCTGCTGGTCCTGCCGTTCTTCTGGTGCATCCCCGTGTCGCTGGTTTCGGCGGAGCTCACGACCGCCATGCCGGTGGAAGGCGGCTTCTATCGCTGGACGCGAGCCGCTTTCGGCGACTTCTGGGGATTCCTTGCCGGATGGTGGAACTGGTCCGCATCGTTCCTGCTCGGCGGCGCGTACGCAGTGCTGTTCACGGACTACCTTGTCTACTACTTCCCGAAGATGACGTGGTGGGAGCACTATCTCGTCTCGGTCGCGCTGATCATCGTTCTGACGTGGATCAACGTGCGCGGCATCGAGATGGTTGGACAAGTCGCCACCGCGCTGGAGATTTTCATCTTCATCCCGGTGATGACGATGATCGTGCTCGGCCTGCTCCACTGGCACCATAATCCGTTCACACCGTGGGTGCCTCCGCATCAAGCGACGTTCAAAGTGTTTGGCGTCGGGCTGGCCCTGGGGCTGTGGCTTTATTCAGGGTACGAACAGCTCTCGACCGTTGCGGAAGAAGTCGAGAATCCGCAAAGGTCGTATCCCCGGGCACTCGCGGTTGTTGTGCCGCTATCGATTGCCGCGTACTTCTTGCCGACATTCGCAGGACTCGCGTCGGCAGGCAACTGGGAAAAGTGGCATACGGGATTCTTTTCGGACGCCGCTGCCATGATCGGCGGGACATTCCATGGACGTCCGTGGCTCGGCACGTGGATGACTCTCGCAGCCATGGTCGGGAACGTCGCCTTGCTAAACAGCACCTTGCTGACGACAACGCGCATGCCGTTCGCCATGGCGGAAGATGGATATCTTCCGCGGGCCCTCACTCGCAAGCACTCGCGCTACGGCACGCCGTGGCTGGCCATCGTTGTGTCGGCCGTCATCTACGGCCTGCTCGCGTGGCAAAGCCTCGCGGAACTGATTTCCGTATACATCTGGTTGCGTTCGGCAACGACGGTACTAACGGTGCTCTCAGCGTGGAAACTCCGCCGTACGCAACCAGAGCTCAAGCGCTCCTTCACCATCCCTGGTGGGCGGATGGGATTGCTTTACGTCGTCGGTGCGCCCGTGGTGATGGCCCTGGTCGCACTTCTCGGCAGCGACCGCTTCGGCCTGATCGGAGGAGCGATCGCGATCGCGGTCGGGCCTGTGGTGTATATCGCCCTTCGGCGAAAAGCGGCTTGAGATGTTCTGTCATCCTGAGGTCCGCGTTCTCGGCGGGCCGAAGGATCCATGCAATCCGCTGCAGATTACATAGGTCCTTCGTCTCGCTCAGGATGACAAAGTCTGTTGTGGAGCTAGCTAGCTCACCCAATCCAAAAACTTGTACCACGCTCCCGCAAACGGCAGAAACCATGGCTTCCCGTTGTACAAGCCCAGTGGCGCGCCGGGAAACGGAATCCCGACGAACGGATTCTCCGGCTTATCTCCAGCCATCAGTTCGGCAATCTTCTGCCCTTGGTACGTTGCCATGGCGACGCCGTGGCCCGCATATCCCACCGCGTAGTACATGCCGTCCATCTGACCCGCGTGCGGCATGATGTCGAAGGCAAAGTCGAGCGTGCCTCCCCAGACATAATCAATCCTGGCATCACTGAGCTGCGGATAAACGTCAATCATTCCGCGCCGCAGGATCTCCGCGCTCTGGCGGACGGTCTCGCCGGTCTCAGGGAAGAATGCGGCGCGGCCCCCGAAGAGCATGCGGCGATCGGGCGTCAGCCGGTAGTAGTAAAGATAGTTTTTCGAGTCATAGATCATGCGGTTGCGCGGGCTGAGCTCGCGGGCCAGCGCCTCGGGCAAAACTTCGGTTGTAATAATGAAAGACCCGATCGGGATCAGTTTCTTCTGCAGCGCTGGCGTGGCTCGGCCCGTGTATCCGCTGGTGCCGACGAACACTTCCTGCGCCCAGACGGGGCCGCGAGAGGTCGCGATCTTCCAGCCTGGCTCGCCCTGGCGTGAGGCGCGCTGAATACTCTCCACCCGCGCGTGTTCGAAGATTTCCGCGCCGGCCTTCATGGCTGCGCGCGCGAGTCCGGCAACGTAGCGCGCAGGATTACATCCCGCGCTCACTTCATCGACCATGCCGCCGTAGTAAATGCCGGACCCGGTCTCGGAACCCAACTCGTTCTTCTGCACAACTCGCAGCGTGTGATGGAACTCGCGGGCGATGACTTCGGCCTGCCGCGCATAGTCGTCGAAGTGCTTCTGCTTGCAGGCGACCTCGAGATGGCCGCAGCGGGAGAAGTCGCACTGGATGTTTTCTTCCTGGACGATTTGCTCGACGCAGTCCATCGAGGCGAGTGATGCGGCATACATGCGTTGCGTGAGCTCGCGCCCGTACATCGAGATGAGCTTGTTGACGCCCAGCTTCATCCCGGTGAGCACCATGCCTCCATTGCGGGAACTGGCGCCCCAGCCCACGGTTTCGGACTCGAGCACGGCGACTTTGGCACCGCGCTTCGCCACCGTGCGCGCAGCGGACAATCCGGTAAACCCCGCGCCGATGACGGCGACATCGACAGCCTCCGGAAGGGGGCCAGACGCCCCAGGCTTGGGGAATTCCGTTGTAGTGAGCCAGTAGTTCTGTTCCTGCAGGGGCATAGGCGACGGAGCATTCTAGCAGCGTGTCCCCTAGAGGTACATGTACTCCCGGCCGTCGGATCGCTGGACTGGTGGCCCGCCCGTAACTTGCTGCAGTTACTATCCATCACTACTCTGAATGAGCATGGCTCTTCGCTGCCTCCTGTTTTCCTCGGACGAGGGAACGGCTGCGCCAATTCTCCAGGTGCTGGCCGGTCTCGACGTGGAAGGAGAGCACTGCGCCGAGGCCGTTGCCACGGTCGACAAAGTTACCCACCAGAGTTTTCAAATCGTCATTATTGATTGGGATCAGCAACCCGAAGCGGGATTGCTCCTGACTGCGGCCCGCGAACGCAAGGCTGCCGAACGGCCCTTGACTCTGGCCATTGTGAGCGATGACGCCAGTGTTCCGCAGGCATTGCAGGCGGGCGCGAATTCCATTTTGCGCAAGCCGCTCGTGGTCAACCAGATCAAAGACACGTTGACCACGGCTCGAGATTTGCTCCGCGCCAAGCAGGAATCCGCCGCAACCGTGGCGCAAGCCGCTGCCGCTGGAGCTTCCTCAAGTTCGATCGCAGCCCTGCCAGCCAACGCAGACCAAGGATCAGATCGAACGCTCCGCGCAGGAGAGTTTTTGACCTCAGCCCCGACGGCCCCGGGCAGACAGTTCGAGACCGACTCGGATGCGCACGTTTCTTCCGACGCATCGTCCGCCGAGCCTGTCGATCCTCTGAAGGATTTGGAACCTACGGCGGCATCGGTCACCCAATCGGTGCGAGCGACGCCGGATCCTCTACCTCCTCCGGCGCCCGGAGAGACTCGCGGGCTGGAATGGTATTTGAAGGCGCGCGGTGTAGGCGCTGCCACGGCTCCGGCTCCAGCGCAACCCACGTCGCCTACATCGTCCGGTAAGCCCGAATTGCTAAACTTCGACCAGGCCACGTCATATTCTCCGGCAAACCCGGCGAGTTCAGACGACTTGGGAAAGAGATCCGCGGCTCCGGAAAGGCCGGCACACACCAGCAACCAAGAGCAGCGGAACGTGCAGCAGCACGAACAGCGCCAGGAACAGAAGAAGGAAGCGGAACTCTTTGCCTACATTAGCGGAGAGACTACCGAGTCCGAAGAGGCTCCTCCACCGCGGTCGCGCCTGAAAGGCGCAATCGTGGGTGCGCTCGCTTTGGCGGTATGTGCCGTAGTGGTTGCGCCCCAAGCCCCCTGGCATCCCAAGTTGCTCACGGTGTTGGCGCACGGAAAGCAGACCCTGCATGTCTGGCTGAATCCGCAACCGGTCGTTACACCCCAGGCTCCAGCCGCTCACGAAGATTTTGGCCGCGCTGGGGATGAATACAAGCTCCCCGTGGCCGAGAGCATTCCCGACGCCACGACCGATCCCTCGCAGATTCAAGTGCTGCCAGTGGTCGATCCGACAGCCAAAAAGCCGAACAGTTTAGGTGAAAATGCAGAGCAGTCGCCCGCAGACGCAGCGAGCGCGACTCCGAGCGACCAGGCGCCGCCGACCGGCCCGCAGCCTCCCGCAGCGGATCCCAGCACAGCGCAGCCAGTAAGCGGAACGAATCCCGGTACTGCCTCTACAAGCCCTGCTCCGTCACCGGCTCCGGCAGCTGCCGTTCCAGCGCCCGCCGTGGCCCCGCATTCCGATCCATCTGCGGCAGTTCCTGCCGCTTCAGCTCAAGTGTCTTATGCGCCGGTACAGGCCGCGCCGCAGAATCAGCAGCCGCACTATGCCACGCCTCCCGGAAATGTTCCGTCGAGCTTGAAATCCCAAATGGCTTCGATGACTCCCGACGCGAGTGGGAACAAGCCGGCTGAGGCCGCGATGCAATCGATTGAGCCAGTCGCTGTCACGGAAACGGCTGAGCGTCTACTGCTCGCCGAACAGCCTCCCCTCGATTATCCCGCCAGCGCCCGCGGGCAGCAGGGAACCGTGGTTCTGCAAGTTCTGATTGGCCGCGACGGCGCGGTGCAGGACGCCAAATTCATGCAGGGATCGCTGGCCTTCGCGCGCTCCGCGATCGACGGCGTGAAGCTCTGGAAGTTCAAACCCTATGTCATGAATGGACGACCGGTCTCGGTCCAGACCACAATGACGATCATCCTCAAACCCTGACCGTCTCAAGCCCAAATGTCTCAGGATCGCCCATTCAATAAGTTGTTTGTTTTGTTGAGGACCACCATCAGGCACTCGTTCTCTCACGCCTGGCGGTGACCGAACCCGGTCTCGCTCGTCTCTTGATTGAGGCCTGCCTTCCCTCCACATTACCGAAGAGGCGCAAATCAAGCACCCTTGCGAACGAAATTTGCATCTACAGAGATATAATAGGCAGAGTTTCTCAGGAAGCCGTTCCTTCCAGAAAAAGACCAAAAACAGATGTCCATGAAAACCAAAGCAGCGATTCTCGTCACCTCCTTTGCCGTATTACTGTTCGTCGTCGTGGGTTCGATGGGAGGCGTGCATGCCTCCTCCAGCGACGGCTCTTACCGTCAACTGCAGGTTTACAGTGAAGTGCTCTCGCGCGTGCGCAGTGAGTACGTCGAAGAGCCGAACATCCCGAAGGTGACGGACGGCGCGCTGCACGGACTTCTGGAGTCGCTCGATTCCAACTCCAGCTACATGTCGGCGGAGGCTTACAAAACATTCAAGACCCGCAAAGCAGAATCGAAGGGCGGCATTGGCGCGGTAGTGTCGAAGCGCTTTGGTTACGCGGCGGTCGTTGCCGTGTTGCCGGGCTCTCCCGCCGAGAAGGCCGGCATCGAACAGACCGACATTTTCGAATCGATTGAAGGGCAAAGCACGCGGGATATGTCGCTGCCCGAGATTCGCAACTTGCTGGCAGGAACTCCCGGATCCACGCTGAACGTTGCCGTGGTCCGCGCCCGCAAGGCCGAACCGCAGAAGATCGTCATCACGCGCGACGTCGTGACCATTCCCGCCGTGGCCGACAAGATGATGGATGACGGCATCGGCTATGTGAAAGTCGAGGCCCTGACCAAGGGCAAGAGCCAGGAGATCGCGGCGAAGATCAAGGCGCTCGAGAAGTCGGGAGCGAAGAAGGTTCTGCTCGACCTGCGCAACTGCGCCGAGGGCGAAGAGAGTGAAGGCGTCGCGGTGGCGAACCTGTTCCTGAACCACGGCACGATCACTTATCTGCAGGGCCAGAAATTTCCGCGAGAGGCGTTCAATGCCGATCCGGCCAAGGCGATCACGACGCTCCCCGTGGCGGTTCTCGTAAACCGGGGAACTTCAGGCCCGTCGGAGATTGTTGCGGCTGCGCTTCTGGAGAATGCGCGTGGCGACGTTGTCGGCGACAAGACTTTCGGCGACGGCTCCGTGCAGAAGACGATTGACTTGCCGGATGGCGGCGCGTTGATCCTTTCGGTCGCGAAATACTATTCGCCCAGCGGGAAAGCGATTCAGGACGTGGCGATCACGCCCAACGTTCTAGTGGCCGACGTCCCGGACGATGCCACGGGCCCGGACGACGAAGACACGACCCCTGCTGCTCCCGATCAGGAAGCCAAGCCCAAAAACACGGTGGACGATCAGCTGAACAAGGCCGTGGAAGTGTTGAAGAGCCGGGCCAGCTAGAGTTTCTCCAACGTCGGTGATGTAAGTTATCGCGCGCCTTCTGGGCGCGCGATTTTTCTTGGTGGTCGTGGACATCGAATATACTGGCTCCGGTTCACTGCACAAATTTCCGGTGGTTTGAAATCGAGGCTCGACCTATATCGTGGAGACCATCACCCATTCGCCATCCTCACTCGCGCTCCTCTTCCTGATTTCCGCAGTTGCGATCTTTATTGTCCATGCCGTGTTCACGCGGTTGCGTGGTGCGACGCCGACTAAAAGCCGTCTGGAAATTCCGGTCGACGCGCTTGGCGGTTTCAGCTACCGCCAGCTTGTGCTGGTCAGCTTCCTCAGCCTGTTCGTCGAGATGCTGATGATCCGCTGGGTCTCGTCCGAAATTCGGATCTTTGCTTACTTCAAGAACTTCGTGCTGGTGGCTTGCTTCCTGGGCTTCGGGCTGGGTTGTTATTTGTGTCGCCGTCGCCTTCAATTAAGCGCGTTGATCGCCCCACTCTTGCTGCTCACAGTGATCCTGAAAACCCCCATTTCACCTCTACGCCGTACGATGTCTGCCTTGCCGCAGCTGCTTGGAGGAGGCGTCGAGGTTCACGTTTGGGGAGTGCCAGCCGCTCCCACAAGTTGGTTGGGAATGTTCCTCGCGCTGGCCGTTGTCGTCCCGTTGTTCGCCGTCATCGCGACCACGTTCATTCCCTTCGGACAGCTTGTAGGATGGTATCTGGAAAACGCCCCCAACGGCGTTGCCGCCTACAGCGTCAACGTGCTGGCAAGCCTTGCCGGGATCGCTGCATTTACGTTGCTCTGCTTTCTCTATCAGCCACCCTGGGTTTGGTTTCTCGTGGCGGGCGCCTTCTCTCTGTGGGTGTTCTGGTCGAGTCCAGCAGGCCGCAAAGCACTCGGCTACACTTTCCTGGGGTGTGTGGTTCTACTCGCTATTCCGGATCACCGCAACGCAACCACATATTGGTCGCCGTATCAGAAGCTCGACCTTCAGCCGCTCTCCCACAACGGTCAAATCGAAGATCTACACCCTGTCGACGAATGACTCTTGGTATCAGAAAGTCCTGAACCTCTCACCAGCCTTCGTTCAGTCGCACCCTGAGGAGTTCAGCCGCCATCCCGCCGAATGGAACTCGTACAACATGCCGTACCGTTTTTATCCCGTCACCGTCGTCTGTGCTCGTCCTCGGCTCCGGCATGGGCAACGATGTTGCCGCCGCGCTTCGCAACGGTGCGGGACGCGTTGTTGCCGTCGAAATCGATCCCCTGATTTTGAAGCTTGGCCGTGAACTCCACTTCGAGCACCCGTATCAAGATCCGCGTACGCACGTTGTCCTCGACGACGCCCGCAGCTATATCCAGAACAGCCACGACCAATTCGATCTCATCGTCTTTTCGCTTCTCGATTCCCACACGACGACGTCGCACTTCACCAACATCCGCATCGACAACTACGTCTACACGCGTGAAGCGCTGCAGCGGGCTAAGCGGCTTCTCAAGCCGGATGGCCTGTTCATTGTGAAATTTCAAGTCGACAATCCCTGGATTGCGGGCCGCCTATTCGCCCTGATGCAAGACACATTCGGTCAGGAGCCGATCCAATTCCAGAGCGATCTCGGCGGGATCGATACTTCCGGTCGATTCTTCGTCGGCGGCTCCCGTGAGCGGTTGGCGCAAGCTGCGTCCGATCCTACACTCGCCGCCTATCTCGCAACGCATTCCAAAATGCCGATGCAGGAGGCCAGGGTGACCACCGACGATTGGCCGTACTTTTATCAGCATGCGCCGGGCCTTCCCATCAGCGTGATTCTGGTTTCTCTCGCGGTGCTGATTGTGTGCGGATGGTTCCTTCGCCAAACCGGCGGAGAACGGGCTGGCGGCGAACTTCATTTTCTATTCCTCGGCGCAGGCTTCATGCTGCTCGAGGCACAGATCGTCAGCAAAATGGCGCTCCTGTTCGGCACGACTTGGGTTGTAAATGCGATCGTCGTCTCGGGCCTGCTGTGCCTGATCGTCGCGGCCAATCTTGTCTACGGGTCTATCGCCGCGAATCCCTTTGTGGATCGCGTATGCCGGCCTGTTCGTACTTGGCAGTAATGTTTGCAGTGCCGGTCGAGAAGCTTTTCTTCGCATCGTGGCTGGTGCGCGCCGTTGTTTCCACGCTGGCTCTCTGCCTTCCGGTGTTCTTTGCAGGAATTATCTTCGTGTCCAGTTTCGCCCGTGCGGGATTTCGCGGAAGCGCCCTCGGATCGAACTTGTTCGGTTCGCTGCTGGGGGGCCTGCTCGAATCGTTCTCGCTGTGGTTCGGCCTGCGGTCGCTCGCGATCCTCGCCGCCGTGCTCTATCTATTGTCGGCAATTTTCCTCCGGCGAGTTGCAGCCGGAAGCGACCATGCCTCTGGCAGCGGAGCACTGAACATGCCTTTGTCATCCTGAGCGAAGCCGTTTTTCAGGCGTAGGGAAGGATCTCCCGCTTAACCGGCCCAATGCGTAAGCCTAACTGCACCGCTGTCTCTGCGCCCGCGCCTGTCCCCTCCGCTTGAAGTGCTATCCTGACTTCGACGGATGAAATCCCTCTTCGAAAACATTCCTCCGGTGGAAATCGGTGGACGCCAGCTCGTCGGGCGCGTTCTGTTCGTGCTGCTCGTGCTGGTCGCAGTGCTGATTGGAGCGACTTCGGGTCTGCTGCTCGTGTACACCACCGACCTGCCGCAGGTCGACGCCCTCGAAGCTTACCGGCCCAGTTCGATCACCGAACTCTACGACGATCACGGCCGAGTCATCGGATCGTTCGCACTACAACGACGCGTGGTCGTCGGCTACGATGATTTTCCGCCCGTATTGCGCGACGCGCTGATCTCGATCGAAGACAAAGATTTCTACAAGCATTCGGGAATCAATTTCTGGCGGATCGTCGGCGCTGCGTATCGCGATGTCGAGTCCGGCGGTAGAGTGCAGGGTGCCTCGACCCTTACCATGCAACTCGCGCGTAATCTTTTTCTGTCGCCCGACCGCGCATTTCACCGCAAGGTGCAGGAAACCATGCTCGCCATCCAGATCGAGCGCCGCTTCACCAAGCCGCAGATCTTCACTCTCTACGCCAACCAGATCGCTCTCGGCCACGGCGTATTCGGATTCGAGGCCGCTTCGGAGTTTTATTTCAGCAAGCCGGCGAAGCAGCTGACGCTGGAAGAAGCCTCTCTCCTCGCGGGATTGCCCAAGGGCCCGAGCTTATATTCGCCCATCAATCATCCCGACCGCGCGGTGAAGCGCCGGAATCTGGTCATCAACGCGATGCTGGAGGATGGAAAGATCACAGCCGCACAAGCTGCTGATGCGCGATCCGCTCCTCTGGTACTGCGCCTGGCGCACGATCCGAATTCCCTCGCTCCATATTTTGTCGAGGAAATCCGCCGCTACCTGGAAAATAAGTACGGCACCGATCAGGTCCACGAAGGCGGCCTCAAAGTCTACACCACGCTCGACGTCGATCTGCAGAAAGCGGCCAACCAGGCGGTGCTTGATGGTCTCGCCGCCTACGAACGCCGGCATGGCTGGAAGGGACATCTCGAAAACGTCGTTGCGGAAGGCGCTGTAGTCGACAAGTACGTCCACCCTGACTGGGACGAAGAGCCCGAGGTGAACGGCTACATTCACGCTCTCGTCACGTTTGCGGGCACAGGAATCGCCACATTGAAATTTGGCCGGTACACCGCCGGGATCGGACAGCCTGAAGTGGCTTGGACGCAGCAGAAGCTCGCAGACATCCTGAAGACCGGCGACATCTGCTACGTCAAGATTGCATCGCTGGGCACGAACGGAGCCGCCCACGTCAACCTCGAACAAGATTCCGGCGCCCAAGGTTCACTGCTTGCGCTCGACAATCTCACAGGCGGGATCAAGGCCATGGTCGGCGGCCGCGATTTCAACGAATCGAAGTTTGACCGCGCCACTCAGTCCATGCGTCAGGTCGGTTCTTCCTTCAAACCGTATGTTTACACCACGGTCATCGATCAGGGCGCCAGCCCCGACGATACGATCCTCGACGAGCCCGTCAGCTTCGAGACCTCCTCGGGGACATACTCTCCGCACAACTACGACGAAAAATTCGAAGGCATCATTACGCTGCGGCGCGCGCTGGCGCAGTCGCGAAATATTCCGGCGCTGAAACTCGCGAACAAAGTCGGCATCAAGAGCGTCATCGACTACGCCGGACGATTCGGCATCACCGCGAAGATACCGCCGTATTTGCCGGTTGCGCTGGGAGCGGCGGAAATTACCTTGATGGAGCAAACCTCGGCCTATAGCGTGTTTCCCAATGACGGAGTGCGCGTGATCCCGCGCTACATCGCCCGCGTGACCGACTATGAAGGGCGCGTGCTGGAGGAAGATTTTCCCGACGTGAAAGACGTGATCAGCGAACGCACTGCCCGCATCATGACTTCGATGCTGCGGGAGGTCGTGCTGCACGGTACCGGGGTCGCCGCGGCGAAGTTGCCCTTTCCCGTGGCGGGCAAGACTGGCACCACCAACGATTTCACCGACGCCTGGTTTATGGGATTTTCTCCGACCATGACCTGCGGCGTCTGGGTCGGCTACGACGAGAAGAAATCGCTGGGCGCGAAGGAAACGGGAGCGCACGCCGCGCTGCCCATCTGGATGAACTTCATGACGGTGGCGATGGCAGGCAAAGACCCCGGCGAATTCCAGCCCCCGCCCATAGCGCCGCACGCGGTCGCACAAAAAGTGGACACTCCAGACGCAGCCCCAGCCGCCGAGGAATCACACTGATAGAAGCGCGACGCAAAGTAGCGAATCGCAAAGTAGCGCCGGCGTCTCGCCGCGCAAGCAGCAGTCGCATCAAACGCAGCCGCTTTTATATCGGCAGTTGGACTAAAATCCCGGAGGCTCTCATGTGCAAACACGTCCTCAGATTCCTGCCCGCTCTTGTCGTCGCCCTCGCGGCCTGCGCCTCCACACTGCAAGCATCCCCAGGGTCTGCGTCCGACGACGATCCGAAATCCGCAGTCGAGCAAGTCCTCCGCACCCAGCAGGACGCCTGGAATCATCACGACCTCGACGCCTTCATGGCCGGCTACTGGAACTCGGCGGACCTGACGTTCTTCTCCGACGCCAAGCAGACCAGCGGATGGCAAGCGACCCTAGACCGCTACAAGGCTACCTATTCAAGTCCCGGACACGAGATGGGAACGCTCGAATTCTCCGCGTTGCGCATTGAGGTTCTGGGGCCGGAAGCGGCGTTCGTTCGCGGAGCCTGGCATCTGACGATGCCGGACGGAAAAACTCCGCACGGCCTGTTCACGCTGGTATTCCGGAAGTTTCCCACTGGCTGGAAGATCATCCACGACCACACGTCGGCCGCCGAATGAGCCAATCCTGACGCGCTTCCGGCCGAATCGCGATGAAGCCGCCTACCCCCTCCGCTTATAAAGCACGGCGAACTCGAATCCACTATTCGGGGGGAATAGCTCGGCCACTTTGCGCAGCCGTTCGGCCAGCGCCGACGGCGCCAGCAGCGGATAATCCCTCTCTCGAAGATCGTAATAATCCACGTCGAGATACAGCGACAGCAGATAGATCGAAATCGTGTCCGAGAACGTCGCGTCCAGATATTCGTTCTTGTAGCGCTCGGCGTCCGGGCCTCCCGCAGTCGCCAGTTTTCGCGCCTCCCACGCGTCGAGGGAAGTCTCGCCGCGAACGCCAGCTTCCACCTGGCTCCAGGCCAGCTCGCTGAAGTCGTGTGAAACTCCGGCGCGCTCCACCAGCGCGTGCCCCACATTGATGTAGAACTCAAACGCCACCGAAAACTTGTCGTCCATCAGCCGCGTCGAAATAAACACGCACTGCGAATCGCCCAGGTTCAAATTGCGATGGCAGACGGCGTTGTCACTGAGCGCGACGTCATAGCGGTCCGCAATCACGGTCTCATCGCCCTGGCTTACCGTCAGTGGGACGAAGTAATAAGCCTTACGCTCGAGCGCGCCCGCAACCTTCGTGGGAACCGCGGCGATCATCCGTTCCAGATCAAACGAATTGACCGCAACCTCGCCCGAGACGGCATAGCAAATGCCGTTCGGCGCCTGAGAAACCGGCGTCACCCGAACAACGTCGGCGGGACTGCGAGTAATAGCTGGGGCGGCTTGAGACATTCCATCACTATTCTACACATTGTGGAAGAGAGCCCTTCAGAGCCTGCCCCTGAACTTCCGGAAGGGCCGCCTAGGATGGTCAGATTGGGCGGGCTGCCCGAGCCTGTATGAGAACTCGATATTCAGCGCTGCGCGAAGAGTTGGTATCTGCTCCGAGCCGCAAAGAGGCGCTAGACCGCAGCATGGGCCGCGTGTCCGCCCCTTGTTGAAATCAAGGCTTGCCGGATCGAGCGGCGCTTTCGCGGATGTCTTTCGCTGTCGCTGTCGCCCGAGAGGTTTGTGCGGCCGCGAAGAACGGAGGCGCAGCGTACTCCTCTTCCTTCGAAATTGGTTTCTCACGGGGCAGTATCTCGCGCAGCGCCCAGTCGATGCGATCGACGCCGTCAGAGATGATACGGATCAGACGCTGATTCTCAATCGCATCCATCGCGAGCGCGATCGGGGCCAGGGCATTACGGATGTGATGATTCATTTCGTCAATGACCTGCATACGGGCGATCGTTGCGCGGTACTGCTCACGGGCCATCTGGGCAAGTCTTGCAACCAGGCAGGTTACGATGAGCGCCGAAAAAGCTTCTGCGAGCAGTCTTTCACGATTGCGTCCAAGATCGGGCACAAGCCAACGGTGCATGAGTTCGGTGGCAAGAAACGAGACGACTCCCACGCCAATTGCGATTGCTAGAACACGTGTCAACGAACTGGATTTTGCTTCCGCGGTTGCCATTTGAGATTTCCTCTCCGGAGTCTGAAGCGGGCGACGCACGATCCGTCTGGATCCCGTCCCGCGATGGATGAGAATCTACGGTTGCTGGAGGAAGGAAGTTGAGAGCCTACGCACTTGGAGGTGGCCGGTTGTGACGTCTGCCAACGGGTGCATCATCAACGAAGCTGACACCAGTTCTTGGACTATGCGGACTTGCGATTACCTGGAAGGCTTCCGCATTGGCGGGAAACACTTCGCATTGAAGGTCAAGGTTTTCAAAGCAGGGACCGACGTGGCCGTGCGCAACCGTCGCTGACTGCGCCTGAAACAGAGGAGGGAGAGGCTGCGTCGCTCCCGTTGCCAGAATGAGCAGGGCGATAAGACAGAGGATCGTGGTCCTGCGAGAGAGCAGTTTACCTAGGGTCGCAGGAACATGAGGTCCGGCGCACATTGGTGCAGAGCTCCGATGAAGTTGAGATGGGCTGATCGCCTCGGAGAGTTGCCTTAACAGAGATAAATCTCTGTTACGCTCCCGCCCAGCGCTCAAAGCGAACACCGGCCGTTACCCCACCGACTACCGATCCCTCCTAATACAGCACGGATGGCAAGTACGCCCCGGCGGGTTCGTTGTAGAGTCCCACGGTCATCAGCGTCATGGGCTGCACAACTCGCAGCCCCATCTCAAGGCACCAGCGGAACAATCCCGCATTCCGTGTGGGCACAAGAATCCCCGGCCCCTGAAACCCGTTCGCCGACGAGAGCAGCGCCTGCAAGTCCTGATTCGTCTCTCCGACGGCATGTCCCGAGAACGCGATCGCGGACGCGTAGCCTCGAATTCGTCCGTCCGCTTCCGCGACCACGGCGGTCCCTTCCTGAATCGAATCACTCAGCTCGCCGCCTCGGTCGTGCCCGTGCACCCTCCTACAGAGATCGTTGCAAACCGGCAGATCACTCCCGCGTGCAGGCCTGACCGCATAGCCCGGAATTGCTTTCCGAATAGGTTCGCCCTGCATGCAGGCAAGCGGCTCGCGCACCACGAAGCCCAGCTTGGAATAGAGGGAGAGCGAGCGATTGTGGTACGCCGCCTGCACCAGCCGGACCCCCGCGAACTTCCTTTCCATCGCACGCGTCATCACCGCATGCATCAACTGACGGCCGACGCTTCGATTTTGTGTGCCGGGATCGATGGTGATCGGCCCCACACCAGCGATGGCGGCTCTCTCGTCCAGGCAATTGCTTCCGATGACCTTCCCGCCCTGTTCCGCCACCACGCAGAAAAATGACGAATGCGAGAACATACTCGCGAGCACCTGCGCCGCAACCTCCGGGTTCGGAAAGTCCGGCGGGAAGCCGTGTTTACCCGCAAGCGTCGCAAACGCTTCAAAGGCGATTCGCCCGCACGCCTCAGCGTCGACCGGAGCAGCGGTACGAATGGTGGTCGACGGATGCTGCTCGGTCAACTCCTGAGGCTGTGCCGCCATAATAGTCATCTCCTTGTTCGAAGTGGCGAACGAATATCAACCGGTTGAAGTAGTAACCGAGCGCGATGCGCAGCCGTGACTCGTTCGATCAATCGCCGAACAATCCGTACCCTCGGCCGCACGATGTTAGGTTCCGCCGCACGCGCAAGTCAATGACCAAGGGAGAGCAACGCCGCAATCCGCGCTAAGCGTTAGAATCGTCCAATCGCATCCTGGGGAGAGACCTATGCTTTTTCTGGCAGCCTTGCCTCTGGGTTTGATCCTCCTTCAATCTACTCAAGTTGTGCCCCCGACAGATGCGCTCACTCTGTTGACCGAGGTCTCGCAGCGCTATGCCGACGCGAAGTCTTATCACATCGAAGCGGTTGAAGAGGAGACAAGCACCAGTGAACTCTCTCGAGACTGGCACAAGACATTCATGACAGCCGTCGTGGCGCAGGGCGGGCGTTACCGTTATGAAGGGCGGTTCTTCGGCGGGGAAGCCGTCCTGATCTCCGATGGAGTCCGGCAGTGGGCCTATCTTCCCCAGAGAAGTGCTTATACTCAGGAACCCGTTTTGAGCGAAGCAGCGGAAAAGAAGCGGGTTCACCAGCAGGACGAGCTAGCAGCCAGCAACGCGAGATCGATCGTCGGAAGACTCGCGCTCCTCGCCAGCAACCTGAAATCGGCCGAGTTGATGCCGGACGAAGTTATTTCGATTGGCGGCAAGAGTGTCTCCTGCTTCGTCGTGCGCTTCGCCGACGATAAGGACGATTTCAAAGTGCGGAAGCCGTCGCTGAACCGCGATTCGACCATCTGGATCGACAAGTCGCGAAAAATCATCGTCAAGAAAGTGGAACGATCGCAACAAGTGACCACGCTTCCCACCAGCGGCTGGACTCGCTTCACGACAGAAACCTTGGTCACTTTTCCGGTCGTGGAATTCGATCAGCAGGAGCCTGCAACCTCGTTCACGTTTGTTCCTCCCGGCGATGCGCAGTTGGTGGAGGCATTCTCGAATCCGTTCGGCTCAGCAACTCGGCCCGAACTGGTGGGAAAACCTGCGGCGGAACTGCAGCTGAAATCCAAAGACGGGGCGACGACAACCCTGAGCAGCCTGCGCGGCAAACCTGTCTTCCTGGATTTTTGGGCGACCTGGTGTGGACCCTGCACCGGCATGGTTCCTGATCTGGTCAAGCTCTATGACGAAACTTCGCCGAAGGGCCTGGTGTGGCTGGGAATCGACAGCGACGAGAATCCCGAAGCAGCAGAGAAATTCATCACACAACAGCACATTCCGTGGCGCAACTACCACGATCTGGACGGAGCCATGGGAGCCGCATTCCGACGCAACACGATCCCGCTGGGGATATTGATTGACGCCCAAGGCACCATAAAATTTTACGCTGCTGGATACGAACTGGAAGATCTACAGTCGGCGATTTCCAAGCTGGGCCCGGAGTTTGCCTCCCTTGCTGTGGCCAGCGCGAACGCCCGCTGACTGCTCCGCGCCAAAACAAGCGCCGAAGATCGATTTACTCCGGCAGGCCCATTCGTCCTACCAGCGCCTTGTATCGCGGATCGGAACGGATCGGGTCAAACGAGGGATAGCGGAGGCAGAGAATCACTTCAATTTCCTGGGCGGCAACCGCTCTCTCCAGATAGTCAAGCGCCCGGTTCCGGTCGCCCGTAACCGAAAGCGCCAAAGCCGCCCAGGCAGTCTGCTCCGGCTGGGTGAATGCGGTGACCGCCAGATCACGAAAGCCTTTCGCGTCGCCGCTCCACGATCCCGGTGTATTGGCAAACTTTTTCAACTCGCTCACTGCATTCGTGTAGTCGCCAGTCGCGGCGTACAACTCCGAAAGCTTGTGATGGGCTGGTCCGAAATTTGGATCGCGCTCAAGCGTCTTATGAAACTGCGCGAGCGCCTCCGGGAAGCGATGCGCATCCATCAGCGTTGCCGCGAGGTTCGTGTTCATGATGGCCGAAAGAGGATCCAGCGCCAGTGCGGTATGGAATTCCTCCAACGCCTGATCGAATCGCTTTTCTGGCACGAGAAGGCTGAAGGCGTACAGGTAGTGCGCCGTAGAGCTGTTAGGGTTGAGCTCGATGGCACGGTGATATTCCTGCTCGGCCTCGCGCCATTTCCAGGTACATGTTAAGAAATCAGCGCGCGATACATGTGCCTCCGGCAGCGAGTCATCCAAGTCGAGCGCCTTGCGCGTTGCCGCATCCGCCAGCAGTGTAGCCTGCCGCGAGGTGATGCCGGCACGGTAGCTCGGAATCACGTTGTAGGTGTCGCCCAGCCCCGCGTAAGCCAGAGCGTAATTAGGATCGGCGGCAATCGCCTGTTGAAATAAATCGATGCTCTTCTTCAATCCCTCGGTGCTGCGTCCGTACCACTGTTGCCGGCCTTCCAGATACAGCCGGTAGGCCTCCGGATTCGTGGTCCCGGCGCTGCCTAGTCGTTGCTGTCTCTCCCCGCTCAATTGCACTCGCAAGCGCTTTGAGATATCGCGCGCGATGTCGCCCTGCAGTTGGGTGATGTCCGACACCTTGCGCTCGTAATGCGATCCCCAAAGTTCGCTCCCGTCCGCAGCGCTCACCAGGTCGGCCTGCACTCCCACTTCATCGCCGTGTTGCGTAATGCGGCCGACCAGAACCGCATTGACTTGCAGCTGTTGCCCGATTTTCTGCGGATCGTCGTCCTTTCCCTTGAAACGGAAGACCGTGCTTCGCGCCATCACTTTGAGATCTGGCACCTGCGACAGAGTACCGATCAGGCTTTCGGTCAATCCGTCGCTGAGGTATTCTTCGTTTGCGTCGGCGGTCGCATTCACGAAGGGCAGCACCGCGACTGAATCAATTCTCTTCGCCCCTGACCCGCCGCGCATCCAGTACACCGCTGCTCCGATGGCCAATACGATCACGACCGCAGCCAGACTAAATACGAGAAGCTTGCGCGACGAGGCGGGCGACGCGGTAGGAATCTGAGCCGCAGACGCCTGGGCTGAAGATTGGGCTGCAGATCGGGCTGCAGATAAAGACGATGGTAGAGATAAAGATGAAGGCCGGCTGCCTGATTCCGCGCTCGCGGGTGCCTGAACGGCTGACGTTCGTCCCGAGTCCAAATCTCGTTTCAGCCGTGTCAGGTCTGAGCGCAAATCCGCGGCGCTCTGGTAGCGTAGATTTCGATCCCTCTCCAGAGCCTTGCCGACGATACGCTCCAATTCCGCCGGCGCATCCGGATTGAGCCGGGTCAGCGGCGGCGGCGTGGCATCCAGTATGGCCTTGAAGGTCTCCGCCGTACTCTCGCCCCCGAATGCCAAAGCCCCGGTCGCCATTTCGTAGAGCACCGCACCGAACGAGAATAAATCGCTGCGCGCATCCAGTTCTCGTCCTTTCGCCTGCTCCGGCGACATGTAAGCCACCGTGCCCAGCGCCGAACCGGGGCTCGTCAATTGTTGCTCATGAAAACTGCGGGTCAGCGTGTTATCGGAACTGCTGGCCGGTCCCGACGTCTGCACCTTGGCCAGACCGAAATCCAGAATCTTGGCGTGTCCGCGCTCGGTGACGAAAATGTTCGCCGGCTTGATGTCGCGATGCACAATGCCCTTCGCGTGCGCCGCGTCCAGCGCATCGGCCACCTCGATACCGAGCCAGAGCAGCGTTTCACCGTCGAGAGGCCTTCCCCCAATGCGATGCTTCAGGGTATGGCCTTCGAGAAACTCCATCGCGATGTACGACAGCTCGTCACTCTTGCCGATTTCGTAGATTGTGCAAATGCTGGGATGGTTTAGCGCCGACGCGGCTCTCGCCTCCCGGCGGAAGCGTTCCAGAGCCTGCGGATCGCGCGCCAAATCCTCGGGCAGAAACTTGAGCGCGACAAACCTGCCCAATTCAGTGTCCTCGGCCTTGTAGACGACCCCCATCCCTCCTCCGCCCAGCTTCTCCACGATGCGGTAGTGCGAGATGGTTTGGCCGATCACTGGCGCGAATCTTACGTGTGTGAGACGCGCAAGTCAATGAAAGCCGTAGGGTTAACCATGCCTCGAATAGGCTTAGAGTGGAAAGATCCCCGTTGCGCTAGGAACCCTCAATGCGTGAAATCGACTATTTGCAACAGGTAACGTTCTGCTTCTAATCTACTTGCTCTGTCGCCGCCACCCGCCACGATGGCAAACGTAAGATCCTGTGTCCCTGGGCTAGAGAGGAAAACGATTTTGAAACGAACTCAAAGTTCACTTCACAGCCCACCCAGAGCAGACGCCTGGAAGTCGATTCCTCGGAGTTCGCAAGTACTCGCCATCATCGGAATCTTTTCGCTATTCGCTTCCATCGGTTCGATTTCGATGCTGATGTCTCCGGTGCGGCAAACGGTCGAGTCCGCCGTGGCGACGATAGTCATCTATGGTGGCTTCGCCGTCGGCTACGCTGCGCTCTGGATCGCTCGCAAGTTCTGGCTGCTTCCGGTTTGGTGGTTGTTACAGTGGGCAACAGGCGCTCTGATGGCAAACATATTTCATGCCGGAATCATCGAAGGCCGCAAGGAGCTCGAACGACAGCTGGTTGTTCTCGGGATATGTGCGATCGTCGCCATTGTTGTCGGGTATATCGCCTTCATCAATTTCGTTCGACGCGAGGGCAGCCGATATTTTCGAGCCCAAACAGAAATAGAACTGGCCCGCGAGATCCACCACTCCTTGGTTCCAACCTTTGAGCGAAAGCTCTCTGGATACGAGATCTTCGGTGCGTCGATCCCGAGCGGCGAAGTGGGTGGCGATCTGGTCGATATCGCGGAAAGCTCCAACGAACACATCGCCTACATTGCCGATATTTCCGGGCACGGCGTCGCTTCCGGTGTGCTGATGGCGATGTTCAAGACTTCGATTCGCAGCGGTTTGGGAGCTAGTAGTTCCCCGGGCGGGTTGCTCGAGGGAGTGCATCGCACGCTTTATCCCTTGAAGATGCCGAACATGTTTGCCACCGCCGGTGTTCTGCAACTCCGGCCGGGGAGCAAGTCCGTAACCTACTCACTCGCCGGACACCCAGCACTCCTGCGTTACTGCAGTCAGCAGCGGGCGATCGTGGAATACGCATCTCAAAATCTGCCCTTGGGCATACTCCCCGAGCAGCAGTTCGCAACTGATCGGCTGGAATGTGATCCTGGCGATGTGCTTCTTCTACTAACCGATGGATTCAGTGAAGTGTTCAATGCCAAGGCGGCCGAATTAGGGATGGAACCTATCAAGAGCGCCTTTCTGAAAACTGCGGAATGGCCGCTCCCGGAGATCTTCGAACACCTGCGGAACGTCTCCCTAGGTTTCGGTAAACAGGACGATGACCAGACGATACTTCTGGTCCGATGCACTGCAGAAAACTCATCCACCGCCGCGTCGTCATTGACGACGACTTGATAAAGACTCTGTGCCGAGGGAGAAACAGCCCCTGTCGCGAGGATCTCTCTTCGTAAACCTTTGCGAGTGACGATTCTCAAGGGCGTCTAGACATGGTTGTCAGCTTTTTGACTGCCTGGTTACGTCAAACAATGCGTGCTTAGCAGCTCGTCGCCTGTCGTCACGCTTAGCCTTGTCGCGCTTGGCGCCGGCCTTGCTTGGGGCGCCTTCCTTCGCCATCTGCGCTCGCCCCGCCTTGGTCATCAAGCGCGATCGTTCGTACATTTCGATCCACTTCTCGCTCGAAATCGCCGAGATCAGTTTGCCAATCGCTTCGAGCGGCAAATCGTCCGGCGACTCGAAATGAACGCAACACTTCCCAATGTCCAGCTTCTTCCCCTCCGCCTTGAACGCCGCCTTTAGCTGCCCGAGCTGGCTCGCACTCCAAAACGCACCCATCAGGTAGAGCGAGCAGTAATTTTTCTGCGACGAGACGGCGACGTAGCAGATCGGTTGCTTGTTGTAAGTGTTTGGATATCGAGCCAGGGGGACCGTCCAGCCGATTGTGCCCCAGACCAGACACTCATTGTAGCCGCGCGGAATGTACTTGTTCACGAGTGCCCGCACCGTCGCAATGGTCTTCGCACGATCGGCGGGGAGTGAGGCGACGTATTGCGCTGGCGTCTTGACGTTCGATGGTGGTTTCACAGTGTTATCTCCTGAGATCCATTCTCTTCGTTCACCTGTTAGTCGAATGAGAAGCACGGAAATCGACACTCTGTATGTTTCAGTTTTTCATTGGAAACAGGTTGCAATGAACGAGGAAATTTGCCATTGCGCTTGCTAACCTTCGTCGCCAGAGTTTACCCCTGCGCCGCACGAGCATGCATCCTGGGTGCCACTTCAGGCGACAGCTCTTACCGGTGTTTAAGATGTCGGGCCTCAGCCTTCCAATTCCTGTCTCGCTTCTTCTTCCAGGCCACAACTTACTTCCCGGGCGCCAATTCTGATTCGTCGTTGATTGAAGACCGACCCGCCGAACTGCCGTAGCATCCCCATACCGCTCATTCTCCCTGGTCAAGCACGTGCTACGGTCTGAACTGACAGTCTGACGATTGCTAGTGCCCGCGTCTACGTTTTGCAACCCCCGGATTTTCCCAGCCGCGTGGGCCTCTCCTGTTCCTGATCCTCTTAACTGCCCTTCGTTCATGGGCTTGCATCGGCACTCAAACTTCCTTCAA
Organism: uncultured Acidobacteriaceae bacterium; assembly: GCA_963844525.1. Taxonomy (GTDB): domain Bacteria; phylum Acidobacteriota; class Terriglobia; order Terriglobales; family Acidobacteriaceae; genus Sulfotelmatobacter. The sequence goes on from CAWJOM010000006.1 coordinate 810,856, forward strand.
AAGGAACCCGCCCTCCATTGTTTTACTGGCCTCCATAGTCGAGAGTCGGAGCGCTCAATGCGCCGCGAGCAATCAACGGCGTCTATTTCAGAATTGGAGGTCAGTCAATGAAACGCGCTCTTACATTTGCCTGTGCTGCCTTGCTGGTGGTGATCGCAGGGGGACGGATTGTCAACGCCTTTAACCCACAGCCCGATCCTCCGGCCGTGTTCGGAATGATCGGCATCACGCCAGAAGACACCTTGCAGCTCAACCTCGTCAACGTGGAGATTCCGGGGCTCCCGCCGGGCCCGTGCAAGGCTACACTTCGGTTCTTGAACAGTAGTGGAGTCATCCTCAAACAGCTTGCTATCACCGTGAAGCCAACTCAGGCCGCGTCCTTTACCATCACTGGAGCAGAGGTCGGAGGCGGCTTCCGAACTGAAGTTCATCCGGTTCTGTCGCTTCCGTCCAGTGAGATCACTGGTTGTAGCGCCATTGGCAGCGTAGAAGTATTCAATACAACGTCGGGAGAAACGACTCTGTTTGCACACCCGATGTACATAAGTCTGCCCGCAGCCCGATAAGTTCGAGGCTCGCTTCGCATTCGGGCAGAGATCGGGATTAACCTGATTCGCCTGAATATCGAGTCGCCTGAACTTGGAGTCGCCTGAACCTGAAGTGGGAGGACCTGCCTCTTGCTTGCCCCCGAGGTAGGTCCTTCCGACTTTTGAATTGAATCCTGGAGTTTCCTTCCCGCCCCGCGCATTCCCGAATGTGCTCCCTTATCTAGATGCCCAGAAGATTACTCAGTACAATAAAGCGTGCAAAGGCTCTGTGCGTGCAGTGCGAGTATCAGCCTACCCGCACGGGAAGCGAGAAGATCATGATACAGATCTCTGGGCGCAGCTTCGTCATCGCATTCTTGGTCGGCGCAATGGCCTACTTCATTTTGGTCAGCGCGTCAAACGCGAACACTCAATCCATCGCGGGACTCGATCAGCTCATTCCGCGCGAGAAGTGGGATGAAGCCGGCTTGAGCAAGCTCACGGCTGCCGAGCAGCAAACCTTGGCCGGCGACATTTCCTTGCTACTTGCAGCCGCGCGAACCACGGAAAACAAGACTGCGGAAATGAAAGACAGGAGCCAATGGCGAAAGCTGCAACGTCACATGACAAAGGATGATGTAAGAAAGTTATTGGGAGAACCCAAGGCGATTACTGTTTCGAGGTTCGCCGAATCGTGGTACTACGTCGATGGAAACATCACTTACGACGGCAAGGGCCGCCTCGATATGTGGAGCGAGTTGTAAAGGTAGCCAGCCCCGCGTCATGAAAGCAATTTTTTCTCTGGCCTCGAGGCGACCGTTTTAAGCATTCGCCGGATGCGGCCGTCCTCATCGTGTATGACGTACCATTGCGCCTCAGTGAAAACACTCCCGCCGTCCATTCTGATCTAGCGTCAGGCTTCAGACTTGGCGGAAGTTCTGAGCAGGACGATGCTGGCTATGATGATCCACCAGACGACGAGGACGGGAGCGGTTGCGGTCGTACCCCATCCGACGGCGCTGTAAAACTGAGCCGCGTCGTAGCCGAAGAACATGGCTGGGACAAATGCGAGGTTGATGAAAGCGATGAGGAAGGCCAGCCAGCCAAGCCACGCTGGCATGATCCGGTCCCGCAATATCGCAAGCCCCGAGGCGGACAGGAAGAGAGTGGTCATGAGCCGGCCAATGGCTCCCCACAGCAGGAATTGACCCGGGGCGAGAACGCCATCCACAGTCGGGTCGATCGGAACTTTGGACACAATGGCCGTTCCCGCCTCCATGGATTGGGCCACCATGCTGAACGTCAGCCACAGCAGCCCGGAGACGAGAGCGACGGTCGCAGCCCACTCCAGTTGTGGCCTTCCCTGGCAAATCACCAGCCGAAATCCAACTAGAAAAACAATCAGAATCGTACTGCCGACGATACCCACCAGAACGCGCGTCAGGATGTCCCACTGCGGAGGGGCACCGGTGTACATGAAATAGAGTGGAATGTCGGCCAACGAAATGAGAGTGCCGACCAGTCCGAAAATGCCCGTGTAGCGTCTTAAGCTCAACTCAGTCATGCAAATCCCTTCCTCAATGGAACTACTCGTGGACTACGCGGACGAGGAGCAGGATGTTCCACGGGAACTGAGCAAATCTTTCAGCCACCACCGGAAGAATGTGTTGCGAAGACGGATCTGCGCCCCACTCGTAGCCGTTCTTAGTGATCGACACTTCCGTCCGACCACTCGCGCACCGGAACCAGGAACGTAGTCAAGTGCTCCCAGGTGTCGTTGACCGCGAAGATGGGAGAGCCGGGCAGACCTGCTCCCCATATCGCAGGATCAGCTTGTGAAAAGAAAAACATAAGGTGCGGGCGCCAGTGTCCGTTCCCATCCCCTAAGTTGCCATCCTTCGACAGCATGTAGCTCATGGCCCCAGCTTCCATGGCCGGCAATTCCTTTTTGTCGACTGCGGCTGCGATCGTCTCAACCATCTGAGCTTTCGTGCGTCCAGCCAGTATCAGGTCCGTCTTCTTGACGGTACGCGGAAGGTACGAGCGCGCGGCTGCCGCATTCAAGCAGAGCGGGCCGCGCAGCTTCGGATTCCAAAAGTTCGGGTCATCGATTGGAGCTGTCCATGAGCGTTCCACCAGACACACGAAACCGTTCTTCCCCTGAATCGCAGTTTCGTAACCGTGGCGTCCAAGAACCAACACCTCGGCATCGCGCGAGATGGATTCCGGCGCCGCACTCCGCGCGAGCGCGATTTCAGAACTCTTATCTTCCATCAGGTATTGGTCAACCGGAGCCATGCTCGGATAAGGTGTTTTGACATCCTGTGCGGTCGCGAACCACGCGATGCCCTGTATGACAACCAGTGCGAGACTCTTCAGCGTGAGCGCGCGACCCTTTTTTCCGTTCATGCCTGTTCTCCTCTGCCACGAATGTATTGATATCGACAGACGTGGCTGCAAAAACTCCGGGCAGCGTTATTGTAGTTGACGCAACATCGTCATTAAACTCATCTTCCGACCAGGTTTAGTCGAAAAGAAATCGAAATTTGAGTTCACGCCTGGTTACAACAGTTAGCTTCCGGGTTGCCGACTTGTCGGTAATGAGGTTTCACCCAGATCTGTGGAGCTATGATGTGTACTCATTCTGAAAGTTGCCTGCGTCTATCCGGAAAATGGCATGAAGGCGAAACGAACGCGTTGCCTGGTTGCGTGCGCTCTCGCCGCCTATAGCGCACTTCTGATCAGGTTCGTGGTCTTCAAAGCCATGCCTGTCATTCGTATAGGACACCTCAGGTTCAGGTTTGCCGGCACTCATACAGGTCCTGGCAACTTCGTCCCGTTCAAGACCATTGTTCCCCTGCTTATGGGTCGGGGAAATCACTTGATCGCCGTAGTGAGCTTGTTTGGAAACATTATCCCGTTTATGCCGATAGGACTTCTCGCTCCACTTATCCTTCGATCCCTCTCATGGCAGAAGGCGCTCGTCCTCGGAGTTGCCACCGGGCTAACCTTCGAGGTGATGGAGGTTGTCTTCCGTGTTGGCATCTTCGACGTTGACGACGTGATGCTGAACGCATTCGGCGTTATGCTCGGCTACGGGGTGTTTGTTATGTTTAAACGCCGGACCCAACCCCGCCTGGGGTGAGTTCGTATGTCCCGAGAAACGCGCTTGTCCTCCATGAGACCATGCGTGCTAACATCCACTGATCCGGCTCGCCCATCCGCTTGAGCCACACGGAGGTCAAGATGAGTTCAATCACTCGGCGCGGTTTCCTCAAAACAAGTTTGGCCGCTGGAGCCCTGGCGACCACAGGAATTCTTCCGCTGGCTGCTGCCAAGCGCACCGCGGCCGATACCGTCGTGCTTGGCCGCTCAAAAGTGGAGGCGACTAGGCTGGCCTTCGGAACCGGGACAAATAGCGGTGCCGTACAGGCCGCGCTGGGGCAACAGGAGTTCACCCGGCTCGTCCGCTATGCCTACGATCGCGGCATCCGCTTCTTTGAGACCGCTGAGTCTTACGAGACGCCAGGAATGTTGGGCGAGGCGCTGAAAGGCTTGCCCCGCGACAGCTATCAGCTCATGAGCAAGGTGACTACCTTCCACCAGGGGATCGAACCGCAGGCCAAGTTCGACGAATTGCGGCGCACCTCACAGACGGAATACTTCGACATCATGCTGCTGCATTGGCAGCACACGGCCGACTGGCCAGAGACTACAAAACGTTGGCAGGACGGGATCCTTGAGGCGCAGCAGAGAAAGATCATCCGCACCCACGGCGCCTCCGTGCACGGGCTGCCCGCACTGCGCCAGATGCCGGGCACAAACTGGCTCGACGTGGGACTGATCCGCATCAACCACAGCGGCGCACGCATGGACGGCCCGACCTCCGAGGACACCAACCACCCGGCCAACGTGAACGAAGTAGTCGATCACATCCACCAGTTGAAAAAGGAAGGGCTGGGCGTGATCGGCATGAAGCTCTGCGGTGGCGGCCAGTTCGAACATAGTCATGAGGATCGTGCCAAGGCAATGAAGTTCGCTTTCCAGAATGCGGGAGTGGATTGCGCCACGATCGGCTTCAAGAACACGCAGGAGATCGACGAGGCGATCGGCAATCTGAGTCTGGCGCTTTCGTGATGCTCAGCAAGCTCCAGAGGCTGAATTTTTCGCCAAGGATTTCCACAGCTCAAAGTGTGACGAATGACCTTTACTGAGAATTCTGAAAAGCGCAAACTTGTAGAGTGATGCGCAATGCTTCAGTCACTGAGTTGCCGAACAACTTGGGAATGGCAAGCCATAGGTTCGCTTCGTATCCCCTATCTCGAAGTATTTTGCGTATAAGCCCTTACAAATCAAGATTTTGCGGACCAGCTGCCGGATCCATTCCATCTACCTCCAAAAGAATCAGTATTTTAGGTCAGAAGCAAGAAAGAGTTCTCTTCTTTTGGGACGATTACCTGACCGCTAAGTCCTTATTATGGAATATTTTGCAGCTAAGTCCTTGCGAATCAGGATTTTGCAAGGCAACAAGCCCGCATCGTTCTTCTAACTTAAACGGAATCAATATTTTAGCTTCCGGCGCTCACAAACAAGGCGGCCACCGCCCGACGCGGATCCCGGAGCTAACCAGCGCTTAGAATGGATCCTGCCCTCATGCCCTCTGGTTCCCCATCTCGCGCGCCCCGCTGGTACACCATTCCCCTGCGCGTCGGTTTGGTGACCTTCATCGGGACGCTGCTGTGCTTCGCAGTGACTCTGCTGTTCGCCATCTTTGGCACCGTAATCCTGGCCTCGCTGCACGGCGTGCACCCCGACATGCGAATCGCCTACCGCCACATCGCTCTACCCGTGGCGCTGGCCGCGGCCCTCGTTATCTTTGTCCTCGCCTTGGCGATGGAGATCCGCCACTACCGCCAGGCCAAAACGCTCTCGGCGATTGAGAGGATGAGCTAGCCGTGTCCATCACCACGCCGCGCATTGCTATCCCGATGCCGCACTCCATTGACCTCGAATATGGCGAGCGCGCAATCCCGCAGTACGAGCGCGCCGTGGCGCTCGCCGGAGGCGAACCGGTTCGCGTGCCCCTCGATCGGACGCTCGCCGAAACCCTGAAGCTGATGGCGACCTGCGACGGAGTCCTGCTCCCCGGAAGCAACGCCGACGTCGATCCCGCCCGGTTCCATGCTCCGAAGTCGCCGCACACGGCCGCCGCCGATCCCCGCCGCGACGCTGTCGATGACCTGCTCCTCGACGATGCCTACAAGCAGCGGAAGCCCGTGCTCGGCATCTGCTACGGATTGCAGAGCCTCAACGTTTACCGCGCCGGATCACTCGTGCAACACATCCCCGAGTTTCTGCCGGAAGCGGCGCGCGCAAAGGTGGACCACGAGGCCGGAAGGAAAGTCTTAGTCGCCCACACCGTCGAGATCGAACCGGAGTCAAAGCTGGCTCAGATCGTGACCGGGAAGCACGACGGCCCGCTCGTCGTGCCCGTGAACTCTTCGCATCATCAGTCTGCCGACGCGATCGGCGAGGGCCTGCGCATCGTGGCGCGCTGTCCTGACGATGGGATTATCGAAGCCGTGGAAGGCACCGCGCCTGATCATTTCGTGCTCGCGGTGCAGTGGCATCCAGAACGTTCCGTCGATGACGATGCGGCTTCACGCGCCATCTTCCGTGCACTCATCGATGCCGCAGGCCACCGCCGCTCCAATGATTGGACCTCGAATGATTAGATGTGGTCACGGTTTCTTCTCGGGCAGGTACTGCGGCGGCAGAGGATTGTCCGGGCGCTCGTCGTCCCAAATGTTGGAGGCGACCCACCAGCGTTTGCCGTCGTAGAACAACTCGATGCTGTTGATGCCGCGGCCGATGATGGGCCCATCAGCCTTCACGCGGGTTTCGTAGGTGCTGAAGATATGAGCGATGTTCCCGAATTTCTCAGTAACGCGATGGATCTCGCTCTCGTAGAAACCGCCCTTGAGCAGGATCGCGTTCGACTCGTCGACAAACTGCTGGTGGCTCACCACGTGCGCCACTGGATGACCGCTCTTGTCCTCGGCCATGGCGACGAAGCGTATGTCTGGGATGTACAGTGTGCGGTCGCGCGACCACTGCCGGGGCTGACCCGCAGGGCCGGAAATGACTTCGTAGAACGCCTTCATGATTCCGTCAATGCTGGCAACGTCATCAGCATGCGGTGTAATGGTGGGCACATCCACGTGCGGTGCGGCCGTTTGTTGCGCGGCGGCGAATCCCGCGACAAGAATGATAACCAGTGCAGACAGATAACGATGGATGATCCGATGCATGAAGCCTCCAGTGCGGCGATTCATGGTATACCAATCCAGCAATCCTGGAAGCTCGCCGACTTTGGTGGGAGGAAACCCAGGCCTTGTCGTCCTGAGCGAGGATTGGTCTTTGCGCGACGAGCGCAAAGACCAACCGCAGTCGAAGGATCCCTGCACCTTCAACTGCGCTCAGAAGATAACGATCACCGTCTGGCCGCCTGTTTTAGAAGTGTGTAGCATTTGGACCGAACTGAGGGAGGGAAGCCGTTGAATCGCGCCGCCACGTTGTGCTTTGCCCTCCTCACTCTCGTCGCGTCTGCGCCGGCCCAGACTGGGTCTCGGGATTCGGCCAAGCAAATCATGGGCTATCTGGAGAGCGCTGCTTCGTCGTATGAGTCGCTGACTGCTTTCTATCCCTACATGAACCAGTTGCCCACCGACACGTTTGCGATCGATGTTCATGGCACGGTCAGTGGAACTCCTCCGGCGAAGGCGCTCCAGTTCGCGAAGTCGAAAGGCATGAAGACCTTTGCCGCGGTCTCGAACTTCGATGCCGTGGGATTCGATCCCAACATCACGCACGCCATCCTCAACGATCCCAAGGCCAGAGCGCAGGCGATCAGCCAGATGCTGAAGCTTGTCCAGCAGTCGGGCTACACTGGCATCAATATCGACTTCGAATCGATCGATCGCGAAGACCGCAAAGCCTTCAGTTCGTTTGTCCATGATCTGGCGCGGAAGATGCGGCACGCCGGATACCTCACGGTCGTTTCAGTCCCGGCCGAACTGAAAGACAATCCCCAGGACTCATGGACGGGCGCCTTCGACTTCGCCGCGCTGGGGCAGACCGCCGATATTCTGCAGCTGATGACCTACGACCAGCATGGTCCCTGGGGATTGCCCGGGCCGGTCGCGGGGCTGGACTGGGTCGAGCCATCCATCGCTTTCGCGGCATCGGTGGTCCCGACGAACAAGCTGAGCATGGGCATTCCCGCCTACGGATACGACTGGAACTTGACCGCTAAGTCCGGAGCCCAGATTTTCTGGAAGAACCTCCCGGCACTGATTGCGAAGACAGGTGCTACACCACAGTGGGACAGTGCGTCGTCCTCTCCATTCTTCACCTATCACGCCGAAGATGGATCCAGCCATGTGGTCTGGTATGAAGATGAGAAGAGCATCCCGCTGAAATCAGCGCTGGCCGTGTCATACAAAGTGGCGGGCGTGTCAGTGTTCGCGCTCGGCTATGACGATCTGAGCTTTTGGAAGGCAGTTCATGCGGGAGGATTCTGAGGGTCGTCGTTCAACCTCTCAGTTCTGACAGTGAGCCTGGGTGATTCGCTTGAGGCGAAGCTTCTGAGCTCCAGCGTTCTTCTTCAGAGTCAAGTTCCCTTCAAATGTATTGTCCTCAACTGTTCCCGCAATCTCGATCGGTCCGGCAACATCGACGCTGCCTGTACCTGTCAGACGAAGTTTCCCTTGAACGATTTTTCCTCGTACAACAATGGGAGTCGCGCAGCTGCCCTGGTAGATTCTCAGATTGCCGTTTGCCTCGCTTCCGCGCAAGGTTAGCTCCAGTTCCGTTCCTACAAGGTCGCCTGCCCCTTCTTCGACGTATCGCACGTTTGAATAGATGCGACTCGTTTCTTGCTGGGCGTCGCTTAGAAGTGCACAGAGTGGCAAGATCAAAAATCCACTGATCAGAAAACGCACAAATCCACTCATGACGTGCTCCGGCCTCGACGTTTTCGAACGGCGACCTTCTCCAGCAAGACAACGACGTGCGCGAGGGCGGCGCTGTCCAAATTGAGTCCTTCTGGCGTCTTCGCCTTGAGACCAACGCAGTCGCTCGGCAGCCCGAGGAGTTCCGCGACGCGACCGCGAATCGTCGCCGAGTGCGGTCCGATCTTGGGCGCGGCCAGAATCAGGCTGGCATCGACGTTGGCCAGCGTGTAACCGGCGCCGCGCACGCGCTTGAGCGCCTCGCGCAGGAAGATGACGGAGTCCGCGCCCTTCCACTTGGGATCCGATGGAGGAAAGAGGGCGCCAATATCCGGCGCGGCAATGGCGCCGAGCAGCGCGTCGGTGATGGCATGCAACAAGACGTCGCCGTCCGAGTGTCCGCCGAGTCCCTTGTCATGCGGCAGTGTGACGCCGCCGATCTTGAGAGGAATGCCGGAACGAAATTCGTGCGAGTCAAAGCCGTAGCCGATGCGGGTCGCTGGTCGTAGGTCTTGGGTCGTGGGCATGAGATGGGCTAACGGAGACTCAGATAGAACTCTGCCAGTTCCATGTCTCCGGGGTTGGTGATTTTAATGTTTCGGGGCGAGCCCATGACGACGGCGACTTCGTGGCCACTGCGCTCGGCGAGAGAAGCTTCGTCGGTGCCGTTGAAGCCGTCGGCGGAGGCTTCGTCGAATGCCTTCTTGATGACGCTGTAGTGGAAGCCCTGCGGAGTCTGCGCCAGCACAACTCCGGCGCGCGGGATGGTGGACTTGACGATGGCGCCTTCGGCGGTGCGCTCGACCTGCTTCACGGTGTCAACAGCAGGCAGGCCAGCGATCGCAGCTCCATACTTCTTCGCCGCAGCGATCACGTCATGGATGATTTCCGCGGTGACCAGCGGGCGGACGGCGTCGTGCACGAGGATGACGTCATCAGCCGCGGCTGAGATGGCATTGAGGGCATGCTCGACGGACTGCTGGCGATGTTCGCCGCCGACGACGAGTTCGATCTTCTTCTTCCCGGTCTTGACGTCTTTGGCAAGGCCTTTGCGGAAGCCCTCGATTTCGTTTTCGCGCAGCGCAATCCAGATTTCACTCACTTCATCGACGGCGGCGAATGCGCGCAGGGTATGGATCAGAATCGGCGTGCCTGCCAACTCAGTGAACTGCTTCGAGGGATGAGGCTTGGCCTTCGCGTCGAGCGCGCTCGGCATGGGAGCCATGCGCGTTCCAAGTCCGGCAGCCGGAATAATGACGATCACCTTCATTGCGGGCTGTAAGTATACGAGCGCGGAAGGCGGGAGTTCAAATCCGCTCGCTCTCTTTCGTGGAGGAGCGCCCGACGCTAACCCCGAAGAAATTAGGGACAATCACCTCCATCGCGGGGCGTAGGCGCGCGAGGCGGTCTAGGGTACTCGCGGTCAAACAACTCCACTGGTAGCACTTATCAACAGCTATTTCGCGGGACGCTGCGCGGGCGAGACGCCCCCGCGACAGCCGGCAAGATGCCGGCGCTACTGACGACGATTTCGCTGCAACTGCTACGACGTGCCTTGCTTCGTTTCCAACGGAGTTGGCGCTGGAACGGCGGTCGGTCCGGGGCCCGGCACTGCCAAGGGCTGGGCTGATACTGGCACAGCGGCCTGGCGTGAGTAGGCGGCGCGCTCGTCCCATTTGCCGAAGATCATTTTTCCGGCTGTCGTCTGCAGTACAGAGGTCACCGAGACGTCGATGGTCTTCCCAATCATCTTCCGTGCGTTGTCGACGACCACCATGGTTCCGTCATCCAGATAGGCGACGCCTTGGTTGTACTCCTTGCCTTCTTTGAGGATGAAGACGCGCATGGTCTCGCCCGGGAGCACGATCGGCTTCAGCGAGTTGGCCAGTTCGTTGATGTTCAGGACTTCCACGCCCTGCAGTTGCGCGACCTTATTCAGGTTGAAGTCGTTGGTGATGATCTTGCCTTCGTAGAGCTTGGCCAGTTCGATCAGTTTGAGGTCGACTTCGCGGACGGCGGGGAAATCGTCCTCCACGATCTGAATGGTCAGGGTCGCGACTTTCTGCAGTCGCTGCAGGATGTCGAGACCACGTCGACCGCGGTTGCGCTTGAGAGAGTCGGCGGAGTCGGCGACGAGTTGCAATTCGCGCAGCACGAACTGAGGCGTGACGATAATGCCGTCAAGGAATCCGGTTTCGGCGATGTCGGCGATGCGGCCGTCAATGATGACGCTGGTGTCGAGAATCTTGTAGCTTTTCTTGCCCTGCTTCTCTCCGCCGAAGATGCCGCCGAGGGCCGCCAGGTTCAGCAGATCTCCTTTATTGGCGCCGACGATGAGGCCGACGTAGGCCATCAGGAGCATCACCAGGATCTGCAGGAAGCTCTGAGTGTGTCCTTCAGGAATGCTGCTGCGGATGACGAGCGCGAACAGGTAGGCGCCGCAGATGCCGAGGAAACTTCCAATGGCAGCACCGATGAGCCGTTTGAGGCTGACCATGCGGAGCTTCCATTCGAAGACGACGATTGCCAGCCCCACCAATGCGCCCACACCCGCATCGACATTACGCGTCAACCCAAAGGGCTCAATGACGTAGCAAGTAACCGCTACAACGATGATAAAAAGAAGACGTACAAGAATAAGATCCACGGTAAACCTCCCCGCGAATGCAGTAGCCCATATGACAAAACCGGCGGGCGGTGCATCACGTGCCGGCCCTCGCCGCCCCGGGCGGGAATCGGCCTTTCCTATGCGGGGCGCGCAAAGAATTAGGGGAATGAATGGACGCCCCGTTCCGGTCAGCAGGGGCACGACCGGACGATCAATAAGCCAACGCCAAGAGTATATACCCGAAAGTAAACCGTAGGGGGGAAACTGAGGCGAAGAGAATACTCCATCAGGACTTTGCTAGCGGTCTGGAGTCCGGCCGAAAATTCATTCGGTTTTCATCAGAACAGTTTAGGCTGGAAGGGGCGCTGCGGAGTGCAGCGCCTGCATTGTGAATTTTCCGGAGAATACCGATGGCCGGCACTCATGAAGTCCCAACGCCGCTTTCACCCGAAGAGCTGAGAAAAACCGATGCTTACTGGCGCGCCTGCAACTATCTGTCAGCGGGCATGATCTACCTGCGCGCGAATCCCCTTCTGCGCGAACCGCTAAAGCCTGAGCACATCAAGAATCGGCTCCTGGGTCATTGGGGTTCAGATCCCGGCCAATCTTTGATTTGGGTGCACTTGAACCGTCTCATCCGGAAGTACGACTTAAATGTCATGTATATCTCCGGCCCCGGCCACGGCGCGCCCGCCACGCTGGCGAACGCCTATCTCGAAGGGCACTATTCCGAGATCTATCCGGACAAGAGCTGCGACGAAGCGGGCATGCTCAAATTCTTCAAGCAGTTTTCCTTTCCCGGGGGGATCGGCTCTCACTGCACACCGGAGACGCCGGGTTCGATTCATGAAGGCGGCGAGCTTGGATACTCCATTTCGCACGCCTACGGAGCGGCATTCGACAATCCTGATCTCATCGTCGCCGTTGCCGTCGGAGACGGCGAGGCCGAGACCGGTCCGCTGGCGACCTCCTGGCATTCAAACAAATTCCTGAACCCCATTCGCGATGGGGCGGTTTTCCCGGTGCTGCACCTCAACGGCTACAAGATCGCAAACCCCACGATCCTCGCCCGCATTCCCCATGGCGAATTGGAAGCGCTGCTCACCGGGTATGGGCACAAGCCATATTTCGTCGAAGGCAACGACCCGTCTGCGATGCATCTTGCGATGGCGTCAACTCTGGAACAATGCATTCTCGAGATTCGTTCGCTGCAGCAACACGCTCGTTCGACGGGCGATACGGCGCGCCCGCGCTGGCCGATGATTGTGCTTCGTTCCCCGAAAGGCTGGACCGGGCCCAAAGAAGTAGACGGCCACAAAGTGGAAGACTTTTGGCGCGCCCACCAGGTTCCCGTGCTTGACCCGGCTACGAATCGACGCAGCCTCAAAATCGTCGAGGACTGGATGCGCAGTTACAAGCCCGAAGAACTCTTCGACGCCAAGGGGACTCTTGTGCCGGAACTGCGGGAACTCGCTCCTTCGGGCGCGCGCCGCATCTCCGCGAATCCACACGCGAATGGTGGCGTGCTTCGCAAGGAGCTCGAGTTGCCTGACTTTCGCGACTATGCCGTTCAGGTGAAGACTCCAGGAACCACTTATAAGCCACCCACCGACGTGCTGGCGCACTTTCTCGCGGAGGTCATGCGCCGCAACATGAACTCCTTCCGTGTTTTTGGGCCGGACGAGACAGCCTCCAACCGGCTGACCGCGATTTATGCCGCTTCGAAGAAAACATGGCTTGCGGAATTCAAGCCGGAAGATGCCGATGGAGGAGAACTCGACGTCTGCGGGCGCGTAATGGAAATGCTGAGTGAACACACGCTCGAAGGCTGGTTCGAAGGTTATGTTCTCACCGGCCGTCACGGCTTCTTCTCGACCTACGAAGCGTTCGTACACGTAATCGATTCGATGTTCAACCAGCATGCGAAATGGCTGGAGAAGTCGAAGAAGGAACTCGACTGGCGCGCGCCGGTGCCGTCGATCAACATCCTCATTACATCCCTGGTCTGGCGGCAGGATCACAACGGCTTCACGCATCAGGATCCAGGGTTTCTCGACGTGGTCACCAACAAGAGCGCCGACGTGGTCCGCATCTATTTGCCGCCCGATGCGAATTGCTTGCTCAGCGTGACCGACCACTGTCTGCGCTCCCGCGACTACGTCAACGTTATTGTTGCGGACAAGCAGGACCATCTTCAGTACCTCACCATGCAGCAAGCGATAGAGCACTGCACAAAAGGCATCGGCATCTGGGACTGGGCCTCGACGGATGATGGCGCAGAACCTGATGTGGTGCTGGCCTGCGCCGGCGACATCGCGACCATGGAGTCAGTCGCTGCGGCCGCGATTTTAAAGGAGCGCTTCCCCGAGTTGAAGACTCCGCTTCGTCAATGTCGTCGATCTCTTCCGGCTCATGCCGGAAAGCGAGCATCCCCATGGACTCTCGGATCGCGACTTCGACTCGCTTTTCACCAGCGACAAGCCTGTCATCTTCAACTTCCATTCTTATGCGTCGCTCATCCACAAGCTCAGTTACCGCCGCAAGAACCACGACAACATTCATGTGCGCGGATACAAGGAAAAGGGCAATATCAACACGCCGCTCGAACTCGCCATTCTTAACCAGGTTGATCGCTTCGACCTTGCGATCGACGTCATCGATCGCGTTCCGCGCCTGCATCCAACCGGCGCTCACGTCAAAGAATGGTTGAAGGGCCAGATCATCGAGAGCGTCAACTATGCCCACGCCGAAGGCATCGACAAAGAAGAGATTCGCAACTGGAAATGGCCCGGATAATCAAGTGCAAACATCCCCCGAAAAGATGATCTGATCCTCGCACTCAACAGCGGCTCGTCATCGCTGAAGTTCGGCATCTACTCGTCCGGCGCCGGTGACGGCAATGAGCAACCGCTGCTGGCGGGAAGTGCCGAAGGTATTGGACACAGCAACGGTTCACTCCATATTCGTTCTTCCGATGGAAAAGCACTGGTTGAGCGCGAATGTGTCCACGAATCGCAAAGCGATGCCCTCGCCGTTCTCGCGACGGAACTCCGCGACCATCTTCGCGCCGCTCCCGTAGCCGTAGGCCATCGAATCGTGCACGGCGGACCGGAACTCCGCGTTCATCAACTCATCACTCCGCAGGTCCTGAACCGACTTCGCGGCGCCACGCATTTCGCGCCGCTGCACATCCCGCAGGCGCTCACGCTTATTGCGTCAGCTCAGTCGATCTTCCCTTCGGCGGTGCACTTTGCCTGTTTCGACGATGCCTTTCACCGAACCATCCCGGAGGTGGCGGCACACTTACCTCTTCCGCAGCAATATTTCGACGCCGGTGTCCGGCGTTATGGCTTTCACGGTCTTTCCTACGAATCGCTCGTTCATCATTTCGGCGAACGGCTACCCGGTCGAGCCGTCTTCGCCCACCTGGGCAACGGAGCCAGCCTCTGTGCTCTGCGCAACGGTCTATCCGTCGACACCACTATGGGATTCACCCCCACCGGCGGCATCCCTATGGGGACGCGTTCCGGCGATCTCGATCCCGGCGTCTTCCTCTACCTTCTGCGCAATGAGAAACTCAGTGCCGATGAACTCGAAGATCTGTTTAACCACCAGAGTGGCCTCTTCGCGCTCTCTTCCGGTGAGAGCGATGTGAAGGCGCTGGAAAAGAGGGTTCGATCCAACGATCCCTGCGCCGCCCTCGCACTGAATATTTTTGCCACTTCCGTGCGCAAAGTCATTGGCGCGTACGCAGCCCTGCTCGGTGGTGTTGATTTGCTCGTCTTCACCGGAGGCATCGGAGAGCACAGTAGTCACATTCGATCCTCAGCCGCTGACGGTCTCGAGTTCCTTGGCCTTACCGCAGACAAGATCCAGATTGTTTCCGCACAGGAAGAACTGCAAATCGCCCGTCACTGTCGCAGACTGATGGTCCAGATTCGCTGAAGAAATCACTTTACGGCAGGCTCGTCCGAGCAGCCAAGCCCCGGCTTCGACCGCAACCGCTACGGGCTCTCCGCGCTGCCAACTGCCCGAAATACCCTGTCTGGGGGCGAATTGCCGCTAACAGGATTCCAAGTTTCGGCGAGAGCCTGCGACTCCCGACACGGCAAGGCCGATGCGGTGATGGGCTCCACTCTCAACCGCGGCTCCGCCCGGCGGAAGAGACCGTACCATCCGCCGGGCAGGCACCGCGGTGCGTTGTTACTCGCTGAAGGCTACACCGCTGAACGATGCAACTCCCGGCGCGCTTGCCGTGGCCACTTGAGTCAAGTTGCCGTAATTATCGATGGAAAAGACGGCAACAGCCGCGTTGCCGCCGATGCTATAGATGACCGCGAGCCACTTGCCATCGCGGGAGACCGTGATATCAGTCGGCGATCCTGGCAATGGCACCGATTTGTAGAACACTCCACCCTGGCTGTCGCTGAAAAAGATGCTGATCGCCTGCCCCGGCGAGTTCCCTGTGTACCAGATGTTGCCCGCACCCTTGGCTACCCAGCAGGGCGCGTTTACCGGATAGGAAGGGGTTGGGCCAACCACCGGGTTCACGGTCCCATCCTCGTCCACGATGGCAAAGCTGTCAGGACTGTGCGCCGGAGTAAAGCCCAGCACGTCGCCCCAAAAGGCTGCTCCGAGAGGCACCATGTCTGCGTCGCTGGGCAGAGGGATCGGAGTGCTTGTCCCGTTCAGCACGCCGCGTTCACGAGTAAGCGGAAGTTGCAGAAGAGATCCTGAACTGAACGTGACGGCCGCCCAGCTCTCGCCAACCGCAATCTGAGCAGCCGAGGAATCAGAAAGGCTCACGACCGGACCATCCACGAATCCGAAGGGCCAGGCGTGGCTTTCGGCGCAATTCGCGCCTACGACGAACAGGTGGTCTGTGGTCAATGCGACAGAGTCGGGCTTGGTACAGTCAGCCGCCAGAGGGATTGTCGACGCGATGGCGATGGCATCACCCGCGCGCAGCAACTGAGTTACGGTATTGGATCCGTAGTTCGCAACGGCGCCAAGGTCCCTTTTGAACTGGACGACCCCTGCATTTGTGCTCGCGCCGCCCTTTCCGTGGGTCGTTAGCGTCTGCGCCCACTTGAGCGAAGGGGTTCCTTTGGTATTCAGTTTGAAGACGACAACGGCATTCCCGCTTGCATTATTCGTGCTTGTGATCACCAGCGGGGTGCGAGCGTGCTGTCCTTGAACCGCAATCGCACCGGTGAGAATCAGAGCGGCCGGCATAAGGCCGGAGCGCCACAAACGGAGCTTCGTGAGGCAAAGCTTATACATCGTGATCTCCTGGAGGTTGAGATGAATTTGTTCCGCGCCGCGAGCGTGGGAGAGGTTCCCGGCAGTAGGACGCGTTCACAGATGGATTCGCTGCCCGCTCGTGGAAAGTTACGGCCATCCGGCGGAATCTCCCAAAAAATAAAGTGCTGAACTTATTTTGTCGGCAGCGTAACTTTTCAGCACACTCAGTCGAATTTCCATCGAGACCGTTATGAGCGATTCGGAGTGCAGGTGTGTGCAGCCAGGAATTTGCGCGAAGGCGCTGACGTCGGTCAAGATTTAAAGCAGGCGTTCGATCGCATGCACTCCGACCAAAATCTCGAGATATTGATGGTCCGCTATCAGCAGGGCGATTTCGCCGCGGCCACGGTTCTCGTTCGTCACATCAGTCCGCGCCTGCACCGATTCTTTCTTGCAAAATCGATGAGCCGCGCCGATGCCGATGATCTGCTGCAGGAAACCTGGCTGCGGATTCACAAGGTGCGCCACACCTATCGTCACGGCGAGCCGGCGCTGCCGTGGTTCTACGCGATTGCCCGGCACATTCGCGTCGACCACTATCGAAAGTCGCTCCGCGCCGCTGCTGGCGAAAGGGAGCTGGAGGAAATAGCGAAAGGGGTCGCGGTAGCTCCGCGCGAAGCCGGCGAACTGGAGGCATTGCTGGCGCCGCTTCCCGAGAGCCAGCGCGAGGTGATCGCCATGCTGAAGGTCGAGGGCATGTCACTCGAGGAAGTCGCGCGCGTCATGTCGTCGAGTGTGGGATCGGTAAAGCAAAAGGTGCACCGCGCTTATAAGAAGTTGCGGCTAACGATTGGTTCACAGACCGGAGCAAGTAACCGAACCGAGGACTCGCGTGAAAAACGAAGAAATTGACGAAGTCCTGAAAAAGGCTGCCCAGACTCCGCCCGAGCTCGATCCGCGTCTGCTCGAGCGCATCGACGAGTCGATCAGGCGGTCATTGCGCCCCGTGAAATCACTGCCGCCCGTGTGGCTGATCGCCGGGGGCCTTGTTCTAATCTGTGCGGCGGTTGCGCTGGGCGGTGCGGCGCGCGGCGGTTTCTTCGGGATTGCAAAAATGAATCTGCTGGAACGTTCGCTGGTGTTTCCCGCACTTGGACTGCTCGCTTCTTTGGCAGCCGTCAGCTTTGTGCATCAGATGATTCCGGCGAGCCGGATTCGCCTTTCTCCAACCGTGCTGCTGGCGCTGAGCAGCGCGGCGCTGCTTGCCGTGTTCGCACCCTTATTCCGCGACTACCATGCCGACCATTTCTTATCGGCGGGGGTCATATGTCTGCTGACCGGCCTCCTACACGCAATCCCGGCCGGATTGCTAAGCTGGCTGGTGCTTCGCCGCGGATTCGCGGTCAACCCTGCCTCCGCGGGTTTGGTCGCAGGAACGCTGGGCGGCCTGGCCGGTGTGGGGTTGCTCGAACTGCATTGTCCGAACTTCCAAGCCGCGCACATCCTGCTTTGGCATACGGCGGTAGTTCCGGTGAGTGCTGTGCTCGGCGCAATTCTCAGTTACGAGCTTCATCTTCGCGTTCGTGCAGACAATCGCTAGCTCCGGCCATAGTCATGTTCCCTGGCATCCACGCGGGCACCAATCGCACGCTCTAGTGGACCCGTCCGTGAGTGGGCTTCCGGTCTCGCACGGAATGCGCTGGACCCTCCAGAACCAGGGTACCCGGTATGTATTTCTTGCCCCACCGCACGTACGCGAGGAGCACATCACCCAGGTCTTTTCCTTTTTCCGTGAGTTCATAGGCGTAGCGCACGGGATGTTCCTGGTAGGCCGACTTTGAAATAAGGCGCGCCTCTTCTAATTTTTTCAGGCGGTCGGCAAGAATGTTGGTAGGAATGCCTTCCGGCGAATTCTGCAGATCTCCATAGGTCACATTGCCCCGAAGCAGATCCCGAACCACGAGCAACGACCACTTATCGCCAACAAGATCGAGGGAGCAGGCGACCGCGCAGGGCGAGCGCAGAAAACCGTGCGCCTCCATTTTCAGGTTTTTCCTTTTTGGCTTTGCCTTGGAGCGAGTGACTTGCATAGTGAAAGTCAGTATGCTACATTTCTCTATAACTTGCAAAGTGCAAGTGACTATGAAAGGAGTGCAGTCGTATGGAAAACACAGTTACATCGCGCGTCGATCAGTCCATGGTTCCAGCGGTTTCCGGCACAGGCGCTTTCGTCGCCGTCTCGTTTGCGGTTTGGTTGGCGCTCATCCTTGTCCTGGGCGCGCGGGGTGTATTCGTCGCGCCGCGTGGAGCGCCGCCCCTCGCACTATTGATCGGTCTCCTGGCGCCACTCAGTCTGTTTCTCGTTGGATATTGGACCATCCGGCCATTGCGGGATTTTGTTCTTTCCGCCGACCTTCGTCTCATTGTGGGGGTGCAGGCGTGGAGATGGGCCGGCTTTGGATTTCTGACTCTTTACACCTACGGAGTCTTGCCGGGAATCTTCGCCTGGCCTGCGGGACTGGGCGATATGGCGATCGGTGTGACTTCTCCGTTCGTGTTGTCCGCCCTCCTGCGCCGGCCCGGTTTTGCGGCAAGTAAGAGCTTTGTGGCGTGGAACCTGTCTGGCATTTTGGACCTTACCGTGGCCGTGAGTATTGGGGCGCTCGTTCCGCTGCTCGCTCCCAATTTTTACGGGACTGTTTCAACTTCTCCTATGGCACAGCTGCCACTGGTGCTGGTTCCAACGTACCTGGTGCCGACATTCCTGATGTTGCATCTCACTGCGTTGTTTCAGGCGCGGCGCCTCCGCGGATAAACAGATCGCGACCGTGCAGAGCTTTGGCGCTCATGAGGGCAGCGATACGGGCTCGACCGGAACCGCTGCCCTACAGGCTCTCCGGCCTGCGTCTACAGCAAACAACCAAGGCCGCGAACGGCCTTCAGGGGCATCTCATTGTGTGATTCGCGAACTGCACTGGCAGGTCGCCGGCCCGGTGGTTCATCAGGAACATCTTGGAGGATGTTATGAGAGCTTTCAGACTTCTGAATTTAGCGGTGCTTGCCGCCATGGTTGCAGGTTCAGCGGCACTCTATGCACAGGATGAAAATAAGCCGGAAGACAAACCCCGGCAGGAAGAACCCAAGCGGGCGGAAGAGCCCAAACAGCAGGATGAAGCAAGGCCCGCGGCCCGTCAGGATGAGATGAAGGCGCCGCGTCAGGAGGAGGCGAAGCCTTCGAAGCAAGACAAAGAAGAACAGAAGCAGGAAGAGAAGCAGCCTCGGAACGAGATGAAGACGGGGCAGCAGGAAGAACACGCGCGGCCTGCGGGCAAGGGCGGCCACATTCCAGACGAAAAGTTCCGGGCGCAGTTTGGCCGCAGCCATACGTTTGTGGCGCGGCGTCCAGTGATCGTGGGCGGCCAGCCGCGGTTTGAGTATGGCGGCTACTCCTTTGTGGTGGTCGATGCATGGCCGGCTGACTGGGCTTATACGGATGATTGCTACATCGATTACATCGATGGCGAGTACTTTTTGTTTGACCTGCGTCATCCCGGCATGCGTATCGCTTTGTTCGTCGTGATGTAGCTTTCTTGCTTTCTCGTGGTGATGAAAGCGCGGTGACGTTCACGGTACAACGGCTCGCCTGAGAGGCTT
This sequence comes from uncultured Acidobacteriaceae bacterium, assembly GCA_963844525.1. Taxonomy (GTDB): domain Bacteria; phylum Acidobacteriota; class Terriglobia; order Terriglobales; family Acidobacteriaceae; genus Sulfotelmatobacter. The sequence continues at coordinate 830,901 of CAWJOM010000006.1, forward strand.
CTCAGCGCGGGCCGTTGCCGCTTCTAACACCAAAAAGCTCAACCACTAAGGACACGAAGGCACACAAAGGAAAACAGCTCGGTCACAGTGCCCTGTGCGCTGACACGCTCCGACGTACCGACATCCTGCTAAACTTTTGGCATGAAAGCCCTCGTTCTTACCAGCCTGTCGGGGCCTGAAGCGCTCGCCATCCAGAATGTTCCCGAACCAACTTTGAAGCCCGGTGAAACGCTGGTGCGAGTCAGCGCGGGAGGAATGAATTTCGCGGACTTGATGACCACACGCGGAGGTTATCCGGGGACTCCAGCACCGCCGTTGGTCGTGGGACGCGAATTCGCTGGGGTCGAAGAGAAGAGCTTGCGACGCGTGATGGGATACGCGCAGTGGGCAGCTTTCGCGGAGAAGACAGCGGCGTACTCCAACATGCTGTGGACGGTTCCAGACCAGTGGACCGACGAACAGGCCGCCGCTTTTCCGGTGAACTACTTCACAGCCTATCTCGGATACTGGCAGGCGGGCATGACACAACCTGCGGCTCCGGGGAAGGTGCATCGGGTGCTGATTCACGCGGTCGGTGGAGGCGTGGGAACCGCGGCGGTGCAGATCGGACAGTTGCTCGGCGTCGACATGTACGGAACGTCATCGTCGGACGAGAAGTTGGCGCGCGTGAAAGCGCTCGGCCTGCAGCACGGCATCAACTATAAAGCTCACGACTATGAAGAGGTCGTCAAGAATCTGACGCACGGCGAAGGGGTCGACGCCGTCTTCGAAATGCTGGGCGGGGAGCATACGGCGAAGAGCACGCGCTGCCTGCGCGACTTCGGGCGGGTCATACAGTACGGGACCGCGACAGGCAAGCAACCGAAACTCGATCTGCGCGCGATGTATGCGAAGTCGGCCAGCGTGCAAGGGCTGTGGTTGACGTATCTGTCACAGAAACCTGAGATCATGGAACCGGCATGGAAGCAGCTTTCGGCGTGGATCGCGCAGGGCAAGTTGATTCCACAGATCGGACAAGTCTTCCCGCTGGATCGCGCGGTCGAAGCCTACAGACTGCTACAGGATGGAAAGAACTACGGCAAGGTTGTGCTGAAGATCGGGTAGCGACTTTTTTTGACTTCCCCTGCAACGGGTCCTAACATACGGCCACCCCTGGGGTTCGTTCTCCGCGCATGATCGGCCAGACCATTTCGCACTACCGCATCCTCGAGAAAATCGGCGGGGGCGGCATGGGTGTGGTCTACAAGGCCGAAGATGTCCGACTTCATCGCTTCGTTGCGCTCAAGTTCCTTCCCGATGACGTGGCCGGTGACCCGAATGCTCTCGCTCGTTTTCAGCGCGAGGCAGAGGCGGCCTCAGCGTTAAATCATCCCAACATCTGCACGATTTATGACATCGGCGAGCAGGACGGTCATACCTTCATCGCGATGGAGTTCCTGGACGGCGCGACGCTGCAGCATCGCATCGCCGGGCGGCCCATTGAGTTTGGGATGCTACTGTCGTTGGCGATCGAGGTCACCGATGCGCTGGATGCTGCGCATGCCAAAGGGATTGTGCATCGCGACATCAAGCCCGCAAACATTTTTGTGACCAGCCGCGGCACCGCCAAGGTTCTGGACTTTGGCCTCGCGAAAGTCTCGGGACGCTCCGCCACCGGCGATGAGCCAACCATGGCGACCGCCGAGGCCGAGGAACTTCTCACCAGTCCCGGTTCGGCGATCGGCACGATTGCCTACATGTCGCCAGAGCAGGCGCGCGGGAAAGAACTCGATGCTCGCACGGACCTGTTCTCGTTCGGCGCGGTTCTGTATGAGATGGCAACGGGAACGCGTCCGTTTCGCGGCGATACTTCGGCCGTCGTGTTTGACGCGATCTTGAATCACCCGGCCAAGCCTGTGGTCAGTTCGAATCCAGCCATACCTGCCAGGTTGGACGACATCATCAGCAAGTGTCTGGAGAAGGATCGCGACCTTCGCTACCAGCACGCATCTGAGATTCGCGCGGACTTGCAGCGCCTGAAGCGCGATACGACGTCTGGAGTTACAGCCGCGTCGGGGAAATCGGCTCAGCGCACATCGCTCCAGACGCTCGCGAAACAACACAGAACGGGTTTGCTTGCGGGTGGCTTGATCGCGATCGTGTTGCTGGCGGTGGCGGGCCTCGGGCTGCATTTTTTTGCGGGCCGCAATCCCCACCAGGCTTTCAAGAATTTCACGATTACGCAGGTGACCAATACCGGCAAGGCGATGGCGGCGGCAATCTCCCCTGACGGCAAATATATCGTGAACGCGCAGAATGAAAATGGGCTGCAGAGCCTGTGGTTGCGTAACGTTGAGACTGGAAGTGATACCCAGATATTGCCCGCAGGATCTGCCCCGGCCGGTCTCACCTTTTCGCCGAATGGAAGCTACATCTATTTCGTACAACGAGATCACGGCGATCCGAACCTCTATCGGATACCGGTCCTGGGCGGAGCAACCCAAGTGATTGCCGCTGATGCCGACAGCAACGCCACGTTCTCACCGGACGGGCGTCAGATCGTCTACACGCGCGGAAACGATCCTGAGGCTGGGAAGTTTCTTCTGTTATCGGCGAATTCCGGTGGCGGCGGTGAAACCACTCTTCTCCGGGAGAATATGCCGGGAGGCGACAACAACGCGATGCCTCGACACTTGGCCTGGTCGCCGGACGGCAAGAAAATCGCCCTCACGTACGGGAGCTTTGGGGATGGCGAACTGTTGCGGCTTTTCAATGTTGCATCGCGAAACTTTGAGCCGCCAGTGAGGTTTCCGCACTTTCTTCTGTTCGCAGTGGTCTGGCAGGCGGAGGGTGGCCGGCTCATCGTTGAGTATTCGCAAAAAGGGCCGAACCCGGACCGCAGGCAGATTGGGATGCTATCGCCGTCAGGCGGCAAGGTGCAGCCAATTACGCGGGATACGAACAGCTACTCGGGACTATCCCTGTCGGCGGACGGAAAGACCGCGGCGACGGTGCAAATGAAGCGGACGCGCACTCTCGCCATTCTTCCAGCGAGCGGGCTCAGCGGCACCGCGGCGGCCATGTCTGAAATCGAGAATGTGAGCGCATTCGATTGGAGCCTGGACGGAAACCTGATCGTCTCCGACGGCTCGGGCCTGTTGCAGGTGCGCCCTGACGGTACGAAATTGAAGACGCTGATCAGCGATCCCGGCGGGGCAGTGGTGAATCTGTCGCGCTGCGGGAACGGCTATCTGGTTCACTGGGCTTACCGCAGCGGCACCGACGGCACGACGATTTGGAAAATCGACGCTGATGGTTCCAATCCACTACAACTCGGGACTGGCCAATCCAACAGCGCGCCAGCATGCTCACCTGATCACAAGTGGATTTATTATCTGGATAGTTTGGCGAGAGTGATGCGCGTTCCGGCCGAAGGAGGCGGTACTCCCGAGGCGGTCCGGGGGACTGCGATTCCGGATGAGTTTGAGTATTTGGGAAACATTGATTTCTCTCCAGATGGCCGGCGTTTCATGTTCATTGCTGTGACCATGCCGCCAGCCTCGAATCGCCAAATGCGGTTGAATGTTGCGGTCGCCAGCTTAGACGCATCCGAAGGCGAGACGCCGTCGATCCTTGTTCACGATCCGCGGTTTTCTGCGGGTGTCACCGCGACGTCAATCTATAGCGGGGGGCCCAGGTTCAGTCCGGACGGTAAAGCTATCGTTTACGACATCACCGACAAAGGGGTCGCAAATCTATGGATGCAGCCGCTGGACGGGTCGGCGGGCCATCCGCTCACCAACTTCACGTCGGGTCGTATCAATGGATTCCGCTGGTCACCCGATGGCAAGTCTCTGGGCGTGATGCGCGAGCAAGACGTATCGGACGTGGTCGTGTTGCGCGAAACCGAGGAGTAAGTCGCGTTGGTTCGACTGTTACTTCTGCTCGAACACCCAGTTTTCGCTTACCAGAAAATTCGCGAGCGAGCAGAGAGTGATGGCGATGCCATTTGCTAGCAGGTAGTTCATGTGGCCCTCGCCGACCATCACTCTCATCAGTGCGAGGTTGCCGACGATCGAGACTGCTCCGGTCGTGAGATTAAAGCGTAGAAAACGCGGCAGAGAGCGGCGCCAGTGGGGCTGACCGGTTGCTGACTTCGTTCTGTCCACCCAAGTGAATTGTTCATGCCAGACGAAGTTGTGAACTACTGCGGCTTCTACGGCGAACGCGGTAGCGGCGAGGTAGTTGAAGTGCAGCACGCCTTTAACCAGGAACAGCGCGGCGAACTGCACGCCGATTCCGATTCCGCCGACGAAGTTGAACTTGCACCAGCGGACAAATGTGGAGGGTGGCGCGCCTCCGACACGGGGAGCCTCTGTCGTCTGTTCCGTCGTCCGCGCGGTCATTGCGGGATCCTTTCCTCGCGGTACAGGCGGACGGTGTTCTGCAGAGTAAAGACGACCACCATTAATCCCATGCCAACAAGTCCAATTGCGCCGCCCACATCGAACAGGCGGTAGATCCTGCCGAACAGATGCACCACCGGCTTCCAGAAAAGAGCGAGGCTTCCAATCGCGAGCAGGATGCGGAGCTCGGTGGGGCCGAAGCGCCAGAACGAGATGCGGAATTCGCCGAGCGCATGCGTCGCGAGGTACGACTGAATCGAGAGCATCAGAAAAGCGATGAGCAGGCCGATGGCGATCCAGGGATGCATGTATCCAGAGAGGGCGAGGCCTCCCATCAATGCGAGAGCGCCGAAGCTATCGACCATGTGGTCGACATAGAAGCCGTAGCGCGGACGCAGGCGCTGGCGAACGCGTGCCAGTGTGCCGTCGAGCGAGTCGCCCAGCCAGTTGAGCGCGAGGCAGGCGATCACCGCCAACAGGGCGTCACGATGGAATGCGGCGAGCGCGTAAAACGTTCCAGCGCCGATCTGCCCGGCGAGGCCCAGGATGGTCAGATGGTCAGGGCCAATGCGCTCCGGGGTGCGCGCGGCCAGCCAGAGCAGGGCGCGCTTTTCGGCGGCGGCAATCCAGCTTTCTTGCACGCGCAGCATGTCGGGAAAGGGACGAGTGCGGCGCATCTCCAGAAGCACGCGCGGGTTTACCTGCTCGCAGAATTCGGTCATGGTTTGGGAATTGAGAGTTGCCACATTTGCCTCCGCTTTTGGGTTCGTGCCGCTCACGCGTCCAACTTGACGCGGAAATAGGGCGGGGGACAATGCACGGGAGATCAAGCTGGTGTCAAACGAAGATCACGAGGCAAGTGATTGAAGACAGAGGTGGATAAACGGCGAGATCAATCTTGCGGGACAGGCGGCGGGCGGGACGCCCGACCGGACAGCCGGCAGGATGCCGGCGCTACGTTGCTTCGCGGATCGATGCTGCTAGCTGATCGACCGACCAGGCGATCTGATCTGAGGTGATGATTGCCGGGGGCGCAAGAAGAAGATGGTCGCCAGAGACGCCGTCGACACTACCTTGCATGGGATAGACCAGGAGGCCACGCTTGAGAGCGGCAGCGCCGACACGTCCGGCGAAGTTCTGATCGGGTGGGAACGGGCGTTTGCCGGCTTTCTCAGCGACGAACTCCACGGCCCAGAGCAGGCCTATGCCGCGGACGTCCCCTACGCTCTCCTCGGCGCGCAGCGTCTCGAGAGCTTGCTTGAGGTGGTTGGCGGGAGAGCCGGAGCGGTTAGAGTCCGCGGCTTCGACCAATTTCTTCGTCTGCAAGTACCTCAGGACCGCGCGACCGGCAGCGAGGGAAATCGGGTGCGCGTTGTAGGTGAAGCCGTGCAGGAATGCGCCGGAGCCGGCCGCGATCGCGTCGACGACTTTCTTGCTGGCGATCACAGCACCGAGCGGGGCGTATCCGCTGGAGAGGCCCTTGGCCGCAACGAGAATATCGGGTGCGACGCTGGAATGTTCGACGGCGAAATTGCGACCGGTGCGGCCCATGCCGGTCATGACTTCATCGGCAATGAGCAATACGCCGTGGCGGCTGCAGATTTCGGCGACCGATTGCAGATATCCTGGCGGAGGAACGACTGCTCCAAGCGTGGCTCCGCTGACTGGTTCGAAGATGAACGCAGCAGCCTCGTGGTTCGAGCCTTCGATGGCGTGTTCAAACTCGGCCGCGTATTGCTGGCCGCAGTTGCGGCATCCGTCGGTGCAGTCGAAGTCGCAGCGGTAGCAATACGGCATGCCGATGTGCTGGAACTCCCGCACCATCGGCAGATACATATCGCGGCGGCGCTTGTTGCCCGAAACGGAAAGAGCCCCGAGCGTCGATCCGTGATAACTCTGCTGGCGGCTGAGAATCTGGTAACGCGAAGCCTGTCCGATTTCGACTTGATACTGGCGCGCGAGCTTCAGCGCAGTCTCGATCGATTCGGATCCGCCGCAGGTGAAGTAGAGGGCGCCACCGCGAAAATGCTCGCCGGCAAACGCGAGCAGTTCTTCGGCATACTCTTCGGCGATCGGAGTCGTGAACTGGCTGGTGTGGACGAACTCCAGCTTGGCGGCTTGCTCAGCTATCGCGGCGGAAATCTCCGGCACCCCGTGCCCAATGAAATTGACGGCGGCAGAACCCGAGAGATCGAGATAGCGGTTGCAGTCGGCGTCCCATACATAGACGCCTTCGCCGCGCACGGCCGATGGGAAGTCCTTGCGGAAAGATCGGCGAAAGACGGCAGAACGAGAATGGATGCTTATGGAGTCGGCCACGGGAGAATTATCGCATCCGGTCTTCCAGAATTGTGCTCCTGCCGAATGTCCCACCTTTTGCCTCTTTGGAACATCTAACGATATAGAACTCGTCCCTCATACGCATTACGAGACTGCGGGCTGGGCAGTTCTGCACCGAGCAAGGAGCATCGATGAAGAAATATCGTTTCATAGCGAACGCGGCGTTGAGTTTGGCAGTCTGGGCGTGCGGAATGCGAACTCTTTCGGCGCAACAGGCTACAACCAACGGAATTCCAGTACACATGGTCGTTACGGTTGAACCGCATCACGGATCTACCATACCGGTGGTCAACCGCGAGGACGTCATGGTCTATGAGGGAAAGGATCGTGACACGGTGAAGGAATGGACTCCTGCGCAGGGAGAGCACGCGGCTCTCGAATTCTTTATTCTGCTCGATGATGGGTCCGACACAAATCTCGGCGTGCAATTGGACGACCTTCGCAAGTTCATCAGCGGACAGCCAGCTTCCACGAAGATCGGGATCGCGTACATGCAGAATGGTATGGCCACCATCGTACAGAACTTGACGGGCGATCACGAGCAAGCGGCCAAGGCGCTGCGACTTCCCCTCGGATCGCCTGGAGCCAATGGCAGCCCATACTTCTCGCTGAGCGATCTGATCAAGCACTGGCCCGAAAGCAGCGGTCGACGCGAAGTGTTCATGGCTACGAATGGAATTGATCCGTACTATGACGGCGGTGATCTGATGGATCCGTATGTGAACGAGGCGATCGGGAATGCACAGCGGGCAGGGATCCTCGTTTCCGCGATTTATACCCCGGGGGTTGGCCATGCTGGCCATGACTACTGGCAGACGTACTGGGGCCAGCTCTATCTCGCGCAGGTGGCGGATCGCACCGGCGGAGAATCGTATTACATCGGGTTCACGGGGCCGCCAGTATCGTTTGCTCCCTACCTGGATGATTTGACGCAACGCCTGAGCCATCAATATCTGCTGACATTTCTTGCCAAGCCACCGAAGAAAGCGGGATTTCAGCAAGTCAAATTGAGGACCGAAGTGCCGAACGCGGACCTGGTATCGGCCGACAGAGTGTGGGTGCCGGCAGAGCCGAAGTGAGGCCGGGCGTTGAACGGGAGTGTCCGCCGCGCAACTGCCTGAAGGGTTGAGATTCCGATAAGATTGAACGTTCCTGTTGGAACATTCAGCTCGGGTCTCAATGACGAAACTTCTTCGTTTTTTCCGGCCGTCGCACCAGCACACGGCCTTTTCGGCAACGCTGCTGCTGATTTCGGCGGTCATGCTGTCGCGCGTGATCGGCTATGCCCGGGATGCTTACATCGCGTGGGCCTACGGCGCCGGCGGACAAACCGACGCTTACGTGGCGGCATTCACTCTTCCCGATTTCCTGAACTACATTGTGGCCGGAGGCGCGGCCTCCATCACCTTCATCTCGATCTATACGCGCTTTCTGGCCGAGAAGCGGCGACGCCGATGCGCAGAAGACGTTCTCCATCATCATTACCGTCATGACCGCGGTGATGATCGTGGGAACAATCCTGACGGAGATTTTCGCGCCGCAATTTGTACGCTGGTTCGTGAAGGGATTCTCGCCCGACCAGATCGAGTTGTGCATCCACCTGACAAGAATCCTGCTGCCGGCGCAGATCTTTTTTTATGTCGGTGGCGTGGTTTCGGCAGTGCTGCTTTCGCACCGGCTATTTCTCTTTCCGGCATTTGGACCGCTGCTGTACAACGTCTTCATTATTCTGGGCGGCGTGGTGGGTGGCAGGCATTTTGGGATTGCGTCTCTGGCATATGGGGCGCTGATCGGGAGCGTCGCCGGGCCGTTTCTCGCGAGCGTGATTGGTGCAGCGCGGATTGGAACTGGATATAAGCCTTCGTTCGATGTGACGAATCCTGCGTTTCGCGAGTGGGTCAAGCTGTCGGTGCCGCTGATGCTGGGTGTGTCACTGGTGACCGCCGACGATTGGATTCTGCGGCACTATGCATCGAGCGGCGTGGGCGATATTACGCGGCTCACGTTTTCAAAGCGGCTGTTCGCCGTGCCGATCGCAGTGTTGGGGCAGGCGACCGGGCAGGCATCACTGCCTTTTTTTGCACGGCTCTTCAATGAGAAAAAACTGAAGGAATTTGCCGTTACGGTGAATGATTCAGTCTACCGGGTGTCGGCGGCGGCCTTGCTGGCGACTGGCTGGATGATGGTGGCCGCGATTCCTCTGATCGACCTGGTGTACCGGCGAGGGAAGTTCTCGTTCGGCGACACGCAGACCAGCGCCATCTATTTTTTCTGGTTTTCACTTTCGCTGGCGCTGTGGTCGGCGCAGGGGCTCTACGCACGCGCGTTCTACGCCGCAGGAGACACGCTGACTCCGATGATTGCGGTCACCGCGATCACAGCGGCGTCGCTGCCCGTGTATTCGATCTTGTTTCATACGTTCGGAGTGGTTGGCCTGGCGTGGGCGTCGGACATTGGAATTGGCGTGAACCTTCTGGCCCTGGCTCTGCTGTTGCACTACCGGAAATTGGTTCCTCTCGGCGGATTGCGATGGCGAGAGTTGGGGAAGGCGGGGGTTGTGGCTGCAGTCGCGGGAGGCATCAGCTTTGAGGTAGCTAAGGCGGTGCCGCTGACGACCGGCCATGGCAGTCGCATGGCCGATGTGACACAACTCGCGCTCGTCTCCGTAACGTGGGCGGCGGCGGTGGCGGCGGGTTTGTGGCTGCTGCGCTCGGAGTTGCCGGGCGACCTGCGCCGGCGCAAGGGCGCGGTGTATCCGGTTGTGGCGCAGGGACAGACCAAAGAGATTTCGGACGCGGGAACCCAGCCTTAGAGAAGTCCCGTTTTAGGTTTCCGGTTTCCGGTCTTAGGCAATGCGGGCTTGGGCTATACTCATTTTTTCGGGGTATCCCCAGATGACCACGGCTGTAAAGCCAGTTTCGATCCAGATCCTCGTTGAGGGTCTGCGGCAGTTGCCCGAGTCCTCGTTTGGTCCGACCGAACCGGTGCGGCGTCTTCTGCAGGACACTCCGGTCAGCGCCGAATCCCTCTCTCCCTATCTGAACTGGGACCGGCAACACTACACGCGGAATCTCATCGACCGGACATCGCTCTACGAATTGATGGCGATTTGCTGGGAGGTCGGCCAGGCGAGTTCGGTGCACAATCATCGCGACCAGAATTGCTGGATGACCGTCCCCATCGGGCGCTTGCAGGTGGAAAACTATCATCTGGTTCACCAGGATGTGGACGGCGGCACCTGCTGCCTCGAACCCACCAACGTCGTCGAGATGAATATCTTGCAGCCTTGCGCCGTGGATCCCGGCGATCCAGTGCATCGCGTCGTAAATCCCCGGGAATTCAACCAGCGCGCGGTCAGCCTGCATGTGTATTCACGGCCCTTTGATACCTGCGTGGTGTACTCGCCGGAGCAGGGAACATGCGGGGAAATTCAGCTCCACTTCAATACCGAATACGGAAAACCGAAGTAACTTCCAACCGCAGCGAATCACATACATCGGCAACGCCTCTGGGTACCATTTATGGCAGGGGCGGGCAATGAAGACAATATTCGGAGCGCTGGTGATGAGTTGCGTCCTGGTGTTGGGTGGCTCTTACGCCTGGGTCCATCGAGATCGCATGGCCGAAGCAGTGGCCACGCCAGCTATAGCGCCGGCACCCTCAACGCTACCGACGGACTACGAGGAAGCGAAGGCTGCGCGGCAAGCTGCCCCTATGGCAGGTCCGCTGGCAGACTACATGTCGCACGAGAAGCCTTCCAATGTCGAAGGGATCGAGCCGATACAACCAGTGCCGTCGACTCAAGCCCCACAGCCGGCGCAGGGCGTCCAGCAAGCACCGAGCGCGTCGGATCGTGTACTGGGAGATTCGCCAGTGGGCACGAGGAGCGACATCCTGCACCAGACATTTGGGGTGGCGAAGGCGGTGAGCCTGGCGTTCGAAGTGCCGGCACACGCATCCAATCCGCAGTTGCGAGGAACGTACCAATCGTTCGTAAAGCAGGCTGGCGGAGCATCAGCCGACGCAGAGATTGAGTTTCTTGTGTTGAATGAACAGCAATATGGCGACTTCGCTGCCGGTCATAGCAGCGAGGCGGTGTTTTCCGCCGACGATGCTCACTCTCAGGAAGTGGACACAGGCTTGCCGCCGACCATAGATAAGCCTGCCAAGTATTACTTGGTCTTCCGCAACAACTCGCGCGCGGCGGGGAAGAAACTGGTGCAGGCTGACTTCCGCGTGGACTTCTAGCCGCTTCTCTGCGGCCACTTTTCTGCTGCTACACTAGGCGAGTTGCCCCCGCGTAAAAAATCTTCGGAGCAGGCCCCGCCCGCGGCAGATTCGAATGCAGTCTCGAACCGCAAAGCCGCGACTGGCAAGCCGTCTAAGGCCGCCTCTGGAGACGGCCGCATCTATCTCATCGACACGATGTCGTTCATCTTCCGCGCCTATCACGCCATGGCGCGGCAGCGGCCCATGTCGACCAAGACGGGGCTTCCCACGGCTGCGACCTATGTCTTCGTGAACATGCTGCGCAAGCTGCGCGAAGATTTTTCTCCTGAATATCTGGCCGCTGTGTTCGACGTTGCAGGGCCTACATTTCGAGATGAACAGGCGGAGGCCGTGACCACCATCCGCAAGTTCGACATCAAGACCCAAACTTTTACCGAGGTGGAATACAAGGGTTACAAGGCCAACCGCGCCGCCATGCCGGAAGACCTGGTACAGCAGGTTCCGTACATCCGGCGGGCGCTGGAGGCCTACCGCATCCCGATTCTCGAAGTTGTTCGCTTCGAAGCTGACGATGTGATTGGCACTCTGGCGCGCAAGGCTGCCGAGGCATCGCATCCGGTGTACGTCGTTTCCAGCGATAAAGACATGATGCAACTGGTCAACGACAAAGTGCAGATTCTGAATCCACCAAAGGACAACCTGATCTGCGACGCGACGAAAGTCGAGGAAATTCTGGGAGTGCCGCCCGAGCGCGTCATCGACGTGATGGCGCTGCGAGGCGATGCGATCGACAACATTCCCGGGCGCGCCAGGAATCGGCGACAAGGGATCGGTCGAGATCATCAAGCGTTTCGGAACGGTCGAGCAGGCGCTGGAACGTGCGGCGGAAGTCGAGAAGAAAACCTATCGCGAGTCACTGCAGAACAATCGCGACACGATCCTGTTCAGCAAGAGCATGGCGACAATCGATACGAATGTCCCAATCGAGCTGGATGTGGAATCGATGCGCGCGGGAGATCCGAATGTCGACGAACTGCGTGCGCTGTTTACCGAGCTGGAGTTTACTTCGCTGCTGAAAGAGTTGCTGCCGGTGGTCGAGGTGCGCGAGACGCACTACACGGAGGCGAAGTCGGCTGAGGACATCGATCGCGTTGTTCAAGCAGTTTCGATTGGCAGCGCACTGGCGGTGGCGGTCGAGCAGGCACAGACGGAGTCCGCTGCGGAGGAAGAGGAAAAAGAAGAGGAGCCGCAGGACGCGCAGATGTCCCTCATGGGCGGCATGAGCGGGCTGGCGGTAAAGGCAGTTCCGGAGCCCGTGGCGCGGCGACTTGCGATCTCTGCTGCGGCGGGATCGGCCATAACCGTCAAGCTCGATTCCGGGGGCGCTGCTGACAAACTGCGCGGCTGTGCTGACGAGCGCCGATGTTCCGAAGGCGATTTCACGATTACAAGGCGGCGATTCACGCGCTCGATCCGCTGGGGAATTTCGCTGGCAGGCGTGCTTGCACGATCCGATGCTGTATTCGTACCTGCTTGATCCGACGTGGTCGTCGCACCGGCTGGCGGACGTGGCGCTGCGGCGCTTCAACCTGAAGCTGGCCGGCGATCTGGCTGAGTCTGCCGACATCGCAGGACGGACTCGCAGCCACGTTGCGCAGCGAGGTCGAGCAAGCGGGGCTGGCCAAGCTCTACGAAGAGATGGATCTTCCTCTCGTGCCGGTTCTGGCGCGCATGGAGCTGGCAGGAGTGAAGATCGACACAATCGCCCTATCGCAGATGTCGAGCGAACTCGAGCGCGAGATCGCAGCCAAGGCCAAGGAGATTTACGAAGTTGCCGGGATGGAATTCAACGTCGGCTCACCGAAGCAACTGGGCGACGTTCTATTCAATCGCATGAACCTGCCGAAGCCGGTGAAATACGGCAAAGGGCGGACGATTTCGACCGCGGTCGACGTGCTGGAGGAACTGGCGGAGAATCATCCCATCGCGCGCATGGTGCTCGACTACCGGCAGCTGACGAAACTTAAGTCCACCTACGTGGACGCGTTGCCGGCGTTGATCAATCCTGCGACCGGACGGCTGCACACGACTTTCGGGCAGACTGGAACTGCGACGGGACGGCTTTCGTCCGCAAATCCGAACCTGCAGAATATTCCGATCCGCACCGAACTGGGCCGCGGAATCCGCGCCGCCTTCATCGCGGAGCCAGGCCATGTGCTTCTGACCGCCGACTATTCGCAGATCGAACTGCGCCTGCTGGCACATTTTTCACGCGATCTGTTGCTCGTGGAGGCGTACCGCCGTGGCGACGACATTCACACGCTGACCGCTTCCCAGGTTTTCGGCGTGCCGCCGCTGATGGTCACGCCTGATCACCGGCGCCAGGCCAAGGTCGTGAATTTCGGCATCGTCTATGGGCTCTCGGCCTTCGGGCTCTCGCAGCAGCTCGGCATTGAGCCGGGCGAAGCCAAGCAGTTCATCGCCGCTTATTTTGAAAAGTACAGCGGCGTGCGTGTGTTCATCGACAAGACATTGGAAGAAGCGCGCCGCGAGATGAAGGTGAAGACGCTGTTCGGGCGCATCCGGCCGATTCCCGACATCAACAGCAAGAATGCCAACCAGCGCGGATTCGCCGAGCGCACGGCAGTGAATACCCCGTTGCAAGGCACAGCCGCCGATCTGATCAAGGTCGCAATGATCCGTATTGACGCGGCGTTGCGCGAGCGCGGCCTGAAATCCCGCATGACGCTACAGGTCCACGACGAACTGGTGTTCGAAGTTCCCGAGAACGAAGTGGAAGTGATGCAACCAATCGTGCGCGAGCATATGGAGAAAGTCCACGCGCTGGCGGTGCCGTTGCAGGTGGATATGGGGGTTGGGATGAACTGGCGCGACCTGGACTAGCCGCCGTGCCTCGAAGGTAGTGTAGAATTGTTCGAGTAAACCCCTTCGCTGGAGGCGAGCGCGTCAAGTCGCGTCCGTCGAATCAGCGAATCCTTCCTTGTCGGGACGTGGCTCAGCCTGGTAGAGCACTCGCTTGGGGTGCGAGGGGTCGGCAGTTCAAATCTGCCCGTCCCGACCATTCTCTAAATCAAGCAGTTACGCGATTTCCACTTCCGTGCGAAATTGTAAGGCGAGTACTCAATCGGCGCAAGGACTCCGAGCACGATTCACCGACCACCGGGGGCCTGAATTACTCCTCCTATCGAAATTGGTGCGGTACCTTCGTCATGGCTTTCTGTGCTTGTTTAGAGTATAAAATCTGTTCGAGGAGGACGACTAATGGCACGCTATTCAGATGAGCAGATCGCGGAATTTCACTCGACCCTTTCCTCCCCTCGGTTCAACGCGATTCGCCTCAAAGTGACGACACAGGAAGCGGAGCGGCCAGTTTCTCCTTGGGACTATTCTGCGCTGAAAGAGGGCGAACGCGATGCCGAATTGGAACCAGATATTAAACGAAATCAAGGAAGCCGGGTAGCCCCCAAGACATCATTCGCCGCAACTACTTGGCGAGACTCGCCGAATACACCAAACGCAACGTGATTCTTTATTACTCCGGTTGGTTGCAAAAATCCAATCAGGCTGAATCTCGGCCTAATTTGAGCATCAATGACAATGACAAGAACGGCTTGATGTCTGTGGTACACAAGCTAGATAGAACTAAGGGGCTAGACCTGATACTGCACACGCCCGGTGGCGACATGTCGGCTACTGAATCAATCATCACGTATCTTCGCTCCATGTTCGAATCGGACATTCGAGCGATAGTCCCCCAGATGGCGATGTCGGGCGGCACGATGATCGCTTGCGCATGTAAGGAAATCATTATGGGCGAACAGTCCAGTATCGGCCTGTTTGATCCGCAGGTTGGTTCGACACCCGCGCAAGCAATCAAAGAGGAATTTGATCGTGCGTCCAAAGAAATGTCTCAGGATCAGACCAAGGCGTTCCTGTGGCAGCCAATCCTCCAAAAGTACGGCGTGGGTTTGATTTCGCAGTGTGAAAAGGTGATTGCGCTAGCGGATGAAGTTGTCCGCAAGAGCCTCGAAAGTGGAATGTTCAAAGACGACGCAGAAAAAGTCGCTAAAGCAAAAAAGGTCGTTGACAGAACTCGGAAGCCACGCGATGACGAAGATTCACGCACGGCACATCCATAAAGCAAAGGCCAAAGAAATCGGCCTGAGAATCGTCTCGCTAGAAGATGACAATGAGTTGCAGGATCGGGTCTTGTCCGTTCATCACACTTGCATGCTCACCTTCGATCAAACCGGCGCTGTCAAGTTGATCGAAAACCACCTGGGTACTTGTTACGCGATCACAAATCAAACACTTCTGATTGCAGGGATGCAAGCCGCGCAGCAGATGTAAAGTTAGTTTCGCGTTGTCATCTGCACAGTTCTTGCTAGCCCACCCCCGACACACAGGCAACCTCATCGCGTTTCCCAATCGCGCTTCCTAAACTCAGCCAAGAGGACTGTGACTCGGATCACTGCCGCAGAGCACAAGACGGCGTGACAATTCCCTTCATGTCCGAACTGCCGTTTCTATTTATCGGCTACTTTGAGTGTGAGCACTGCCATTCTCTGATTGAAACACAGCGCCGATTTTTCCACATTGATGATTGGGCGGAACACACGTTTGATGTCCAGTGTATTTGCGGTTGGAGTCACGCTGCTATTCCGGGGCGGAAAGCCAAGCGCATATCCGTAGTGTACTGGGGCGCGGAGCCACTACACCCGTGCAAAACTAGTGCTTGACAGCTATGTCTGTTAGCTGCTAACGTGGTTCTCACCATGACCCCACTCGAAAACGCGCAAAGGTCGCAAGGCGGGAAGAGTCGGCTAAAGACGCAGACTCCCGAAGAGCGGAAGTTTCAGGCAATGATAGCGGCCAGCCGAAGGCCCCTGCTACACGATACGGACATGACGCCCGAAGAGATACTGCGGGAGTTTAAGTTCCTTGAGGCCAGTCGTCACTGGAATCGCGTGGTGATCGTGGGGGCAAACAGGGACCCCATTCGCCGCACTCTGCCAGATCGTAGCACGCTACCGGATGAGTCCGTGCTCCGCCAATTGAAACAGGCGGGCGGGGCCATCGGCTTCCTTGGAGTCACGATGTTTGGCGTATCGTTGCAGGTTTATTACAAGCCGCTCAAGCGGGGAATCAAAGTCATTGAGGACCTGGACCGCGTAAAAAGAGAGATTACAGCTGACGTGCTGGAGGAATTGGGCAAAGTCATACTGTGAGGACTGACATGGACACTAAGATATTGACTCGGATTCAGATGTTAGAACGTGACGCCCAACCGGGCCTCATGGTGTGGGCGTATCACAACGCAGCAACAGACCAATTTTTACTGTTGCCCGATGCCGACTTCGGGAGCAAGGCATTTACGGCGGCCATGGAAAACGCGGCGAAAGATGGAGCCTCATTGATTGCTGTTCTCGCTTTGAAGAAGGCCGCGCCGGGTGACGAGGCACTGATTGAGTATGAGCTGATGCGGGGAGCGTCGGAAAAGACGGCGCAACGCGCAAGGCTGGTATTTCGGGACACCTTGATTGGTGCCGGAGTTCTCACAATGGAAACGGCGCACAGTTAGCGCCTTTTTTTGTCTCTTTCATGCTATGTGTGTTAGCTGCTATCAACCTAGAGCTGGAGCGAGTTTTGAATTCGAGGACACCCGTGACCGCGTGTGACGTGCTACGAGACTTTTACAACTTTGACGAAGAAACGGCCAAAGAAATTCTGTCCGAGTTGCGGGACACAACGTCTTTACAGCGCCTCACGGAGTCGCGCGCCCATGCTGCGCGAGCGGTGCCAGCTCCACCGCCAGACGACCTATAGGGGTTCTGGGTGCGCCCAACCCTCGCTAGTCGGGTGATAAGCGCACAACAATTTTGGATCAGAAAAGGAAAATTTATGAACATCAATGAAGTCAAAATGGAACGCGGGGACCTTCTGGAGGCCGCCAGGCAATAATCGCGCAGACAAAGAGTACCAAGAAGGATCTTCAAGGTGCGGACCTCTCGCAATACACCGCCTCATCGAGCGAATTAAAGTTCTCGATGCACAAATTGAACGATCCGACTCACTCACCGCATCGAGCCGGAACCCCGGTAGCCATCTCAGGCACACACCCCCGTGGGCCAACCGGCCATGATGGCCCGCGATGCGGACGGCAACACACTCCCGATCTTCGCAAAGGGCAGTCGATAGCGGAACACCTGAGGCGGGGAGTTGGTTTCCCCGAAGACGGCGAAGTCAGCCTCGGCGGCCTGGTTCGGGGCATGGTGCTCGGCGGTGGCTGTCCCGCCGTTCGCGCCGCTTTGAGTATTGGCACGGACAGCGCGGGCGGCGTCACCGTTCCCGTCGTGCTCTCTGGACAGTTGATTGACCAATTGCGTGCTCGCTCGGTCATGTTCCAAACGGGTGCAAGCACGATGGTGCTGGACACCGGCAAATCAACAACCATTGCGGCAATCACTGGTGACCCGGTGGAACATGGAGGGCTGAAAAACGCACCTGTCAATCAGTCCGACATGACCTTCGCGCCCGTTACACTCAGACGAAAACGCTGGCAGTCATCACAACCGCATCCCGCGAGTTGGTTGAGGACAGCGTTAACTTGGATCAAGCCCTCACGATGAGCTTGTCCGCCGCTTTCGCTCAGGAACTTGATCGGGTTGCACTGCTTGGTGCCGGAACCGGAAGCGAGCCGAAAGGAGTCAGCAAAACCAGCGGCGTGGGTTCCGTCAGTATGGGAACCAACGGCTCGGTTTTGACCTCTTACGATCCGTTCGTTCAGGCACTCGGTATTCTCCAGGGTGCGAACGCATTCGATCCCACGGCGCTCATCGTTAACCCCGAAGCGACACCAGGAACTGAACCTGCTGAAGGATACGCTGAACCAACCCTTGCGGCGGCCTCAGCGATTGAGAACCTGCCCTCCTCGTTACTTCGAAATTGCCAGTCACCGAGACTCAGGGGAGCAGCAACACCGCGTCCCGTGCGGTGATGGGCTATTTCCCCGATGTGATCGTGGGCGTCCGTGCCGAGCTGCGGATTGAACTTTTGCGCGAAACGTTCGCCGGAAATCTTCAGTACGGATTTTTGGCGTTCCTGCGTGCTGACATTGGTGTCCGCCACGCTGCGAACTTCGTCAACATCATCGGTATCGAATACGAGCACTAGCCCCGGCTCTGCGGCAAAAGCAGGGCCGGGCGGTTCAAAAGTTTTCCGGTGGTAGGGCCTGAGAACCAAAGAGCGGACGTGCTCAGCAGGGTTCTTCCTAAACCCGAGTTCCGCGTCTGCAAGCCTCGTATAGCGGTGCGGTCTGAGGCGTAGGCCGCACCGAATTTTCGGAGGGTTAAAGATGACTACCGCAATTGATGAGTTGATGGCGCACTGCAAAACGGTGAGCTGAAAAGGTCCCGCCTGATGTCCCGCGTTTACCGTTTCCACCGGCGCAACTCGCACCTACTGGATTTCTTGCTCCAGGAATTGCGAGTAGCCATAGAGAATGACTGGAAGTCCACGTCGTTTGAGATGCTCTGGCACCACGCAAGGTGGGTGCTGACGTATGTAAATCGGGTACCTGGAGAAACCTTCGCCGTATGCCAGAATTTCATGCCACATTTCAGCCGTTTGGCAATCATACTTTTTCCCGAAGAGTTCAACGGATTTTATCGGCTCAAGACATAACAGGCAGACCGCGATTTTGGTGTGCGGATCGCGCCTCGCGGAAAACATGAGAAGGGCTTGCGTTGTCTAGTGTGGGCCGATGGCTCGCCAATAGAGCAGGGCTGGAGGCCGACAACGCCGTATGTCATTCCGACAAATCCTGTTCCGCGCCGTGCACCTGTGAAGAGAGCCGTTGTCACACTGCCCCCGGAAGAGCAGCGCCATGCCAGTTAACATCACGGAATTGCAGAATCAACGCCGGTGGGTATTGTGGCGTCTTGAGATGGTGCGGAACAATCGCGGTGAGCTGGTGCCACGAAAGTGCCGTACCAGCTCAACGGCGCCATGCGAGCAGCACGGCCCCGGAGACATGGTGCAGGTATGCGGAGGCCCAGGCCGCCGTTGGGAGCTACACCGGCGTTGGTGTAATGATGGGCGAAGGTCTGGGATGCGTGGACCTGGACCATTGCGTTGACTAGAGCACCGGCAAAATCGCTCCGTGGGCGCGGGAAATCATCATTGGCTTAGATAGCTACTCTGAGTTTTCACCATCAGGCACCGGCGTTCACATTCTCGGCGAGGATATTGCACTTCCGGGCAAGGGGCGAAAGCGGCCATTCGAAACAGGCGCGGTCGAGGTGTACAACGTGGCCCGCTTTCTGACGTTCACGGGGCGTTGGTTGCCTAAGACACCGGCTGATATCTTGCCAAGGCGTTCGCAATTCAACGCACTGTATGGGCGCATTGACCACACGAACGGCAAGCCGCAAGGAAAAAGGGATTTCGCATTGCTGTGGGCGGGCGAGTGGGAGAAAGCGGGAGTCCGTCAATGTCGGAGGCCGTCTTTGCTCTCTGCCAGTTGCTCAATGAGAAACACCACAATGACGCGGCCAAGGTGGATGAGGACTTCCAGCGTAGCGGATTGTATTCGGGGCACTGGATTGAAAAATGGGAGCGGTTGGGCACGGACACGATTGCCAAGACGCAAAAGTGTGGCGAGGTAGTGTTCGGCGAGCCGTGTCCGCCGTCCAAGTGGACCGTGGAGCGATTCTCGGAAATTGTGCGCGAGGAAATCAACTCGATCTTCCAAGGCTACGTTGCACGGGGAAAGATAACCGGACTATCCGGCGAGCCGGGTTGCGGAAAATCTCTCATCACTCTCGATTGGGCTGCGCGATTTTCCAGTGGGCGCGGGTGGCCGGACGGCGCACAGTCGTTGCAAAGTCCCGGTAAGGTGCTCATCTTCGCAACTGAGGATGACGCGGGCGATACGATACTCCCGCGCTTTGAGGCCGCTGGTGGCAACCCGGAAAACTTGCTACGCATTCGCCTGGACAGTGACACTGGCTTTTACTTTGATGACCCGAAACATCTGGAAATCTTGCGGATGGTCACAGAACAGAACCGCGACATCGGAATGGTCATCATTGATCCGATCTTGGAGCACATGCGAGCGGACAAAGAGCAGCAAACGCGAGAAGCCTACGCCCCGTTGCGTGCGCTAATCGCGCAGCGTGGAGTGGCACTGCTCCAAGTGGCTCACACGAATAAACGGTCAGCTCAGAATCTCGGCTCCGTGGGCGATAAGGTTGGAGGTGTGAAGGCGTTGGTCGGCCTGCCGCGCTTCGTTTACTCCGTTCACGCCACCGATGACGGGCTTGCACATTTGTGTCCGGTGAAGCAGAACGTGGGTAAGCGCGTCACACACTCAATGGACTTCCGCATTGAGGAGGTGGATGGCCAGCCGCACGTCGAGTGGACCGGCGAGGGTATGTCGTCCGCGAGTGACGGCCTCACACTGCAAACGGGGAAGACACGCGGCGGATGCGTGGACGACTTGAAAACACTACTGACCGGCGAGTGGCAAGAGAGCGCAGGAATCAAGGGCAAGCTGCTGTCCATCGGGTACGGACTCGCCACGGTCAGCCGGGCGGCGGCACAGCTAGGCCTGACGGGTCAGTTGGAACAGGACCGGCATGGGCGACTGACATTCTGGAGGATGATACCAACCTAGGTTTGTTTCTTGGGGTCGCACTTTAGCTCAGAAGGTTCAAACCGAGCGCCCATACCTGGGCCTCGTCTAGTTCCACATCGGGTATTGTGAAGGCCATTCCTTGTTGAACATCTTTCGTAGCCTCTTGAAGCACAGACTCCTCAATCTTGCCGATGTTTCGAAGGGCGTTCTTAAGCTGTTCCCAAGAAAGATACCCGTGACTGGGTGCCGCGCCTCCTGGATGAGGGTATTCGTTACCAACCAGCAGGAATTGCGCGGTAGGCTCTGGAGTGGCGTAACGAGAAATCGGGATGATGTGCAGCCAATATTTCTTTCTCATGTGTTATCGCCTATTCAGCATTCTTGTGCTGCATAGCTGGATCTTACAACAAGCCAACAGCCCTTGTTGAACCAGAGAAAACACTTGCGGCAATCGCATTTTCGGCACAGCGTGGCGCTATGAGGCTTTGGACCGCAGCTTGCCTTGCGCTAATGTTGATTCAGAACGACTGCGATTTGAACAAGAAAGCGGCAACCGCCCCCGCACCGGCAAAACGCACAACTTCGCACCCCACACATCGCTTTGCGCTAGCACAGCCTCTCAAGGATGTAGCCTTTGACACTCAGACGGGCCAGCTCTGCCGGACCTGGGATTGGGAGGTGATGGCAAAACCCAGTACCCCTGACAAGTCTGGCGACGTGCCGGAACGCAGAGTCGGAGAATTAGCTCCAACGTGCCTTTCCCTTTACGAGAAGTATCCGACTGAGGGAGACTCCAAGGATCCGCTGGGACTCCTCGACAGTCCGAAATTGAGAGTTGAACGGGCTGAGTGGTCTCGGAAAACGTATGGCTGGAGGAAAGATGATATTCGTATTCTTGACGCTCGCATTCAACATCGCGGTCGCGCTGGCATTCCTCTACTTCGGGGCCAGCTCGGCTACCTCTTGGTTCACATTCTTGGCCCTTTGTGGGTTTGCGGGAATAGCCGAGATAGGGAGACAGGTGGACATTATCCAAGAGCGGTTGGACTCGCTGGCCCAAGGCAAGTTGGATTCCATGCTGCCCCCCAATGACTCAAATGGGAACCCTTCGCCGCAAATCAGTCCACCTCACTTCACGTCAGTGGGGTAATTGTGAGGTGAATCGGATCCACACGCTAAGTTGTTGATTATAAATATATATATATCAAAAATATTCATTAGAGTGTGAATGCACCTCACACCTCACAATCGTGTGAGATGCATCGCCGTCCAAAGGGCCTTGCTGACTACTTGCCCTTGCACAAACCGCCCTGACAGGGACGGCCACCGCCGCCGCGCACCGGGAAACTGCGCTTCGTCGTGAATCGGCTCTTAAAGTGTGCCCGATCCCTTGATCTCATTCGAGCCTTCATTTTCGCCTTTGCTGCACGTTGACGTCTTGCCATCCTTACCTCGCGTGGCGTCTTTGTTTTGCGTATTTGAGCCTCTAGTTTCTTAATCTCTGCCTTTAGTCGCTCAATCTCCCGCCTTTCACGCTCGTCGCGCTGTTGATCGGTGTCGGCTGCTGACTTCTCGTTCATAACACCTCCGATTCGCCGACTCTATCGCACGGATGCAAGACCTAGATATGACCAGCATCACACCGCCCGACACTGCGCAAGTTCCCTCAAGTCAAACCCGTTGCGCTTTTCAACACAGAACTCCTTTCTTGTCAATAAAGTTCTCAAAATGAGAAAGTTCTTGTTTATGTAAAGTTACCAACACACGGGCTTGGTAGGCACTTCCGCCTGAACATTTTGCACCCCGCACCTTCGCTTGGGTCGTCGCTTTCTGCTCACTCAGGTGTTTTTCACAGCCAGCGCACTTTTGTGATTGACAATTATATTAGACGGTCTAATATGGTGTCACCACTGGTGGCCATCATGACTCAATCCCCAATCGTTAAGACGCTGGACAACTTAATGATCCAACTTAAAGACGCAACCGAAACCTTCCGCGACGCGGAGAAGTCGATTGCCGGACTTGCGGCTGCAATCCGCGCATTGGCTCAGGTGTGCGAAGACGAGGATATTAAGAATGACTACCTGACGCGACTCGACGAGGTGGCTGGCAGAAAAGGATTCGCAGACGCGATCCGCAGCGTCTTGAAAAACAAAACTGCGATGACCCCTAAGTACATCAGGGACATGATAGTTTTGCTCGGAAAAATGGAATTGTCTGTTTATACGAACGCGATGGCGTCCATTCACACCACATTGCGCCGAATGAAGGAATCTGGCGAAGTTGAGGAGGTTCAAAACAGCAACGGAGAGAGAGCTTATCGCCTTCCCAATCAGGAAGACATTGCTCAGCAGAAGGCCCCAACTCCGCCGGCTCCGATGCGGCACCCGCAGAAGCTCGGGCACCATAGGCTCACGGGCAAGAAGGATTGACTTTGGATCTAAATGCGAAAGCCCCGCAGTAACGGGGCCTTCAGGAAGGATGAAAACAGCATGACAATCCGAATCAAGATCACATTCGCTGCCGGTCAAACCGTGGAAATCACGGTTGAGCCGCCACCCTAGGGCGTAACTAAGAATCCGTGGCCCCGGTTGATGTGCGGCAAACACATGGCCGGGGCTACGGAATACTCAATGCGAGTATGTGGCCTTTCTCCGCAGAAATCAAGCGGCTTCGCATTAGCACCAGTTGCGTCTTGTCACCTTCAGCGGGATAGCAAACTCACCCGCTGGTGCATTGCCTGCAAGTCCTCCGTCGTCAAGTTCGCGTATCGCCGGGTCATTTCCAGCGTGGAATGGCCTAAGCACTTCTGCAAATGAAAGACAGACCCGCCGCGTCTGAGATAGTTCACGGCGAAGGTGTGCCGGAAGGCGTGCAGTGTACGCGCTGGGGGCGTGAATCCAAGGTGCTTGCATCGCAATTTCACGTCCCGGAGCACATTCCTGCGGCCTAATATCGTTTGGTCCCGATTGGCGAAGAGGAGGGAGTCAGGCGTCCGGGTGCATTCCTTGCAATAACGGAACAGCGCTTTCCGCATTTCAAAACTGAACGGGACAACTCGCTGCTTGCGTCCTTTTCCGTCCAGTGTGACTAGCAAATTCTCAAAATCAATTTCGCAGACTCGCAGATTAAGAGCCTCAGAGATGCGGCATCCGGTATCGAGCAGGAACGAGGATGAGCAGATGCAGCCGCCGCTGATACTTTTCCTTTGGGCTTCCACGCGACAAGCAGCCTGACTTGTTGTGAGGTGAACGTGGGCAGCACTAGCTGAGGTTCCTTGAGTTGCGCGATTTTGGGATGCTTGCAAACCGGACTGCACTTCACCTCGGAACCTGCTCGTGCTCCAGTGCATGTAAGTGTTGATGGCACGGATTGCCGAATTGCAGCCGGTTGCTTTCAACCCCTTCACGCGCATTCGCAGGACAGCATCCTTTAACTCATCTTGTGATGGGGACTCCGAGCGGAGCCATTTGAAACTGTGCTTGTAC
Organism: uncultured Acidobacteriaceae bacterium; assembly: GCA_963844525.1. Taxonomy (GTDB): domain Bacteria; phylum Acidobacteriota; class Terriglobia; order Terriglobales; family Acidobacteriaceae; genus Sulfotelmatobacter. The sequence continues at coordinate 855,002 of CAWJOM010000006.1, forward strand.
CACTCCAGCGTTGACGGTGAAACATTCGACAAGAATTGGCGTTCACGGACGAACTGCTCGAAACGCGGTAGCATGTGCCTCCAAGGCGAGTACTCAGATTTGGAGGAAAACCGCGTAAGTACTGCCTTGTGGCTCAGCCTGGTAGAGCACTCGCTTGGGGTGCGAGGGGTCGGCAGTTCAAATCTGCCCGTCCCGACCATTCAAAATTCACATTGTTTCTAGAGGTCCTTGGCTTTGCTCAGGATTTCGCCAGCGGGCTCCCGCTGCGCTCACGCCCGCTAAACGGCTCAACAAGACACAACGGCATGTTCACGTCAGCCTCGCCGCGCTGCCTCGATGGCGGCGACGTCGATCTTCTTCATCGTCATCATCGCCTCGAAAGCACGCTTTGCCTCACTGCCGCCTGCACTAAGCGCATCGGTGAGTACTCGCGGAGTGATCTGCCAGGATAGGCCCCAGCGGTCCTTGCACCAACCGCAGGCACTCTCCGAGCCGCCGTTGCCGACGATTGCGTTCCAGTAACGATCTGTTTCTTCCTGATTCTCCGTCGCGACCTGGAAGGAAAAGGCCTCGGTATGCTTGAACACCGGACCCCCGTTGAGGCCGAGACAGCGAATGCCCAGAACGGTGAACTCCACCGTCAACACGCCGCCCTTCTTGCCGCCCGGATAGTCGCTGGGAGCCTCATGAACTGCAATTACTTTACTGTCCGGAAAAGTAAGTGCGTAGAAGCGCGCCGCGTCATGCGCGTCTTTGTCAAACCACAGGCAGATGATGTTCTTTGGCTGCATGTTCGTGTCTCCGTTGGGCTCCATCAGATCGAACCCCGTGCTTAGGCGATGATCCCGATTCAGTTTCCTCTCAGAGGTAGATCACGCAAGCGGTGTCGCCTTTACCGATTATGCCAGAGTTGCCAGCCGGAAATTGTCCCGAGCGAGGGATGAACCGCGGCTGCGCAGACTCTCGCCGGGCCACGACGTTTCGGGTAAGATGTGTTGATCTTCCAAGCGTAAAAATCCCCAGCGCAGTTGCCCCAGGAGACTCATTTGGACCGTCGAAAGTGGTTGGTTGTTCTGCCATTGTTTTCCCTTTCTCTATTTCTCGCTCTCAAGCTACAGGCACAAGTGGATGACGCCACCAAGGCGCTTTCGCACGACGTCTTCAAGCAACTGATCGAGATCAATTCCACCGACTCGGTCGGCAGCGTGACGGCAGCTTCCGAGGCGATGGCGCAGCGCTTTCGCGACGCGGGATTTGCCGACGCCGACATTCAGATCCTTGGTCCCGCCGGGAAAGATCGCAAGAAGAATGTGGTGGTGCGGCTTCATGGCACGGGAAAGCGCAAGCCCATCCTGTTGATCGGCCATCTCGACGTGGTGGAAGCACACCGCGAAGACTGGACCACCGATCCATTCAAGTTTGTCGAGAAGGACGGCTTTTACTACGGTCGCGGAACGCAGGACATGAAAAGCGGCGACGCGATCATGGTCACCACGTTGATCCGCTTCAAGAAGGAAGGCTACAAGCCCGACCGCGACATCATTCTGGCGCTTACCTCCGATGAGGAAGGCGGCCAATCGAACGGAGTGGACTGGCTTCTAAAGAACCACCGAGAACTTATCGACGCCGAGTTCGTCTTCAACCACGACGGCGGAGGCATTCTCAGCGAACATGGCAAGCCGGTCATGATGACCGTGGATGCCACGGAAAAGCTCTACGCCGATTTTCAGCTCTCGGCGACCAACCCCGGAGGCCACAGCTCGCTGCCGCGACCGGACAACGCAATCTATTCGTTGGTCGACGCGCTGGCGCGTCTGCAAAAGTATCAGTTTCCCTTCGAACTGAACGAGGTGACCCGCGCTTACTACGAGCACATGGCGAAGGTGGCAACGCCTGAGCGTGCTGCCGACATTCAGGGGATGTTGAAAACTCCGCCTGACGCAGCGGCTGTGACACGGCTTTCGCAAGACGCGATCGACAACTCCACAACTCATACCACGTGCGTTGCGACTCGCCTCAATGCGGGACACGCCAATAACGCCTTGCCGCAGCGGGCCGAGGCGAACGTGAATTGCCGGATCGCCCCGGGACACTCCGCGGAAGATATCCGGCAGGAACTGATCAAGGTGTTTGCCGACGCGAATGTCAAGGTGCGCTATGTTGACAACTTCGGCAACATTTCCGACAGCGCTCCCGACCGGAAGAGCCTTCCGCCGCCGCCGCTGCGCCGCGACGTTTTTGGACCGCTGGAGAAGATTACTGCGGAGATGTGGCCCGGTACGCCGGTGATTCCTGAAATGGCGACGGGCGCCTCCGACGGCATCTACACCATGAGCGCGGGCCTGCCGACGTATGGAATCTCGGGCATCGCCATCGACCGCGACGACATCCGCGCTCACGGTAAGGACGAGAGAGTTGGCATCGAGTCTTACGACAAAGGAGTGGACTTCTATTACCGCTATCTGAAGGCCGTGACTTCGGAATAGCGAGGACGCGCGCGGGCTTCGCGATTACGCCGTCGTCTTCCGAGCGTCAGATCGCGGCTTCCAATTCCTCTGCCATCGCCAGCATCTTCGTGACGCTGTTCCAATTGCGGGCGGTGCCGGTGGTTTGAAATAATTTTTCGACCTTCGACCATGGGAGCTTGGATTTTCCGGCGCCATCAGGGAAATAGATGTAGAGTTCGCGGCCTTTCAGATGCAGCTCCTCGGGATACGCCTTTAAGGTGAGAAGCGTAGCGGGCGCGTCCGGGCCGGGCTCGGCTGCGAGGAAGGTCACGAGGATTTTGCCGGGCTCCAGGTTTCGCGCGCTGGCGAACGGGCTGGCCGCGATCGCGCTCCTGAGTTCCTCTATTGTGCGGACGATGACCTGCGGGCGAAAACCGAACTTGCGCTCGATCGCATTCTGGATTTTCTTAGCCAGCGCAGGGGAATTCTTTTCTTTCGTCCGGAAAATGACGTTCCCACTCTGCACGTACGTCCGCGGATCCTCGAACTTCAGCGATTCGTAGAGCGCCCGCAGCTCATCCATCTTGATCTTGTTGTGGCCGCCAACGTTGACGCCACGAAGCATCGAGATCAGTACGGGCATGACAGCGGAAGTATAGCTTCTGCGGAGCGCGGATGCCCTACCGAGTATGCGGAACCAAGAGAATCACTTTGACTTGATGCCGATTCGCTCGGAGAATCAGGAATGCTCTGGCCGAGTTGATTTTCAGGTCGCACCGCTCGCGACCGACGGGGCTTCCGGCCCAGGGAGAAGTTTATGTCGGGACAAGTGGTTCTGTATTTCGAGGATCAAGCAGATGCCTTGCGCTTCGCGCTGGCCGCCGGTTCAGTGATGGCGGGCGAAGGCGCAAAATTCACCAGTGATCTCGTACAGGAAACGACCAGGGTCACGCGCATCCGGCTCGATGCGGTGAACGCGGGAAGTTCGAAAAAACCGAATCCCGCGCGGGTCGCGTGACGCCTGCGCACTGATTTGGATTCGGGGGTTCTTGAAGCCGGGCTGCGCCCGGCGGACAGCCGGGGGCGGCTGTCCCCACATAAGCCTTAAGCGGTTCCCGCGTTAGTGAACGCTTCGAGCGCGTCCGAGAGTGTGGGAAACATCAGAAAAATCTGCTCTACTTTTGTGATCTCGAAAACCTTGCGCACGCGCTTATTCACGCCCGTGAGGGCCATGCGTCGGCCGGATTTGGCGCAGGAAGTACACGCGCTGACCAGCGATCCCAACCCGGACGAATCCAGATAAGGAACGTTCGTGAAATCCAGAATCATGGTGGGTGCGTCTTCGCGCCGGACGGCGTTCATGAATGGAGAAACGTTCTCCATGGTCAACGGGCCACGGAAACTCAACACTCCACGGTCGAGCCGTTCGATCTCCAGCGGTTCCGATGCCATCGCGCAGCGATTCTAGGCCAGATGGCAACCCGGGTTCAAGTCGCCTGCACAATTGGGTACTTGGCCGACTTTGCTGGTTACGTTCGGTCACTGTCCTCGCTTTGTAATCTTTTTGTGTTTTCTTTGGGCGCGCGTTGCACAGCGGCGCCGCACGACTACGATTGAAGCAACGGCATGTGGGGGGAAACGGATGATGAAAAGAATTGGAACTTCTTACGCCCGATGTTGCAGACAGCTCTCATAATATCGACCCCAATATTTACCCCGATGTTCACCCCGGCGCTCAAGCCGGCAGTTTCGCGAAGCATCCCAAGGGATCGCACGCCCGCGTTCTGCTGAGTTCGGTCTTCGGACCGTACGCTCAAGACGACGAATTCGGCAGCCGCGCCATCAACCCGATGGAGCTTTATCACAACCAGGTCACGCGCGCCCAGGGCAGCTTCTCGCTGCGCATGTTTCACCGCTCTTGGGGCATCATGATGATCCAGTCGAATATCACTGCGCCGTGTGCCGTGCTCGACTTTCCCACGCGCGACGACTTCGCGCGTCAACTGAAAGAGAACCAGTACGACATTGTGGGGATCACGGGAATTATCGTGAATGTCGCCAAAGTGCGCGAAATGTGCCGCATGACTCGCGACCTCTCGCCGCATTCACAAATCATCGTGGGGGGACACGTTGCCGCGATCCCCGGCATCGAAACAATGATCGACGCCGACCACATCGTGAAGGGCGAAGGCGTCTCGTGGATGCGCCGTTACCTGGGCGAGGACGAGCGTGCTCCGATCCGGCATCCCTCAATCGTTTCCGGAATGCGGACTCGCATCATGGGCGTTCGCCTGCCCGAGCGCAAGGGCGCGACCGCGGCGACCATTATTCCCTCGGTCGGTTGCCCCATGGGCTGCAATTTTTGTACGACCTCGGCGTTTTTCGGAGGCAAGGGAAAGTTCGTCAACTTCTTCGAGACGGGCGACGAACTGTTTGAAGTCATGACCCGCATGGAGGACGAGATGAAAGTGAAATCGTTCTTCGTGATGGACGAGAACTTCCTATTGCATCGAGAACGCGCCATGCGCCTGCTCGAACTTATGAAAGAGAACCACAAGAGCTGGGCGCTGTCGGTGTTCGCCTCGGCCAATGCAATCCGCAAATACACCATGGAGGAATTGGTGGAACTGGGCGTGTCGTGGCTGTGGATGGGCCTGGAATCTCCCAAAGCCGGCTACAGCAAACTCCAGGGCGCCGACACGCGGGACCTCACGCGCGAATTGCGCGAACACGGGATCCGAGTGCAAGGTTCGACCATTATCGGTTTAGAACACCACACTCCCGACAATATCATGTCAGAAATTGAGCACGCCGTATCGCACGATACCGATTTCCACCAGTTCATGCTGTACACGCCGGTCCCGGGAACTCCGCTCTACCAGCAGATGGCAGCAGAAGGACGCTTGCTGAAAAATGTGGACTATGCCGACGTGCACGGCCAGTTCAAATTCAATTTCAAGCACGCCGCGATTTCTCGCGAAGACTCCAAGCGTTTCCTCGACTGGGCCTTCTGGCGCGACTTCCAACTCAACGGTCCGAGCCTCTACCGCATTTCGCGGACTTTGCTGGCGGGATTCAAGCGCTACAAAGACTACCCGGACCCGCGCGTGCGGGAACGCTTTCGAGGGGAAATGGGACGGCTGAGCGGCGTCTACAGCTCTGCCTTGTGGGCGATGGAGCGCCAATTTCGGAAAGTCGATCAGAACGTCAGCGAACAGATTCGGGCTCTTCGTCACGAATTCCGGGAAGAATCCGGATTTGTGTCGCGCATGCTTCCGGCGCTGCTCGGCCCAGTGTTGTTGTGGACGACGCGCCGCGAAGAGAAACGCTTGGCGCGGGGCAAGACCTACGAGCCCCCGACGATTTTGGAGCGAACCAATTGGGTGGAAGCCTAACGTCAGCTGGCGGTAACTAACCCGTGCGGCGGGCCGAGAGCATGCTGAGAATTTCCCGCAGTCCCTGACGGATGTGCTGGATCTCGGGTCCCGCGGAGCGGGTGGGAAAAGGAATTGCGCTCTGCGTCTTGTCGGACTTGTTTTCCTCGCGCAGGTGCTGGCGCGCGCCAGAAATAGTGAAGCCCTGCTCGTAGAGTAGTTGCTTGATGCGCAACACACTCTCGACGTCGCGCTTGCGGTACATGCGCTGTCCGGTGCTGCTCTTGACCGGCTTCAATTGCGGAAACTCTGACTCCCAGAAGCGCAGGACATAGGCTGGCAGGTGGCAGAGTGTAGCCACTTCGCCGATGCGGAAGTAAAGCTTGTCTGGGATGAGAATCTCATCCGCTTTGTGCTTCGCCGTGCTTTTTTTGCGCGCCGCCATTTTCTGGTCATCGCGGCAAAGGCCGCGTCGTCTGCCTATTGTGACACAGGTGGGGAATAGAAGATGGGGAATTTGTGCGGAGCTGCGAGCTATGAGCTTCGAGCAACCTACCGTTCGGACTTGACCGTTCCCCACGCCATGGGACACCAGTAATCGCTCGTCGCTCATAACTCAGAGTTCGCGGCTCACAAAAGGAAAAGCCCCTCAAGAGGTGCTTCTCTTAAGAGGCCGGTGAGAAATCGGTGTGTAAGCGAGGTATTCCTCGCCGACGGTTAATGTTTCTTCTTTTTTGCCTTCTTTTTCGTTGCCATGAAGGATCCTCCGTTGAACGATTTTCCCTTGAAAAGGTTTGACTCAGGGCCCTTGTACTTGAAAGACCAACCCTACTCGTAGTATGGGACGGTCCTATATCACAAGATATTGCGGCAGTATTAATAAAGTGTCAACAGAATTCTGCACAAGCGGCCCTGTTTTTGCTGACGGGAACATTTTGGGTGTTCGGTCGCAGGGGTTGGGTCTTCGGTCGTTCACCGCAAAGATCCCTCGCACACGTCTCCGGTGAAACCAAAGACCGAACACCAAAGACCTAAGACCTATCCGCGGATGCAGAGCCCGCGCAAATCCAGTACACTGCGCCTCATGCGGCGCGATCCCATCGAACTGGAAATCTTCAAGAACCTGTATCACTCCATCGCCGAAGAGATGGGCGCCGCGCTGCGAAGGACAGCGTTCTCTCCGAATATTAAGGAGCGGCGCGATTATTCCTGCGCGGTGTTTGATGGTGCTGGCGAGGTGATCGCGATGGGCGACCACATGCCGGTGCATCTTGGATCGATGCCCATGTCGGTGCGGGCCGCAATTGACGCCGGACCGATGGACCGCGGAGACGTCGTGATGCTGAACGATCCCTTTCGCGGCGGAACGCATCTGCCCGATATCACGTTGGTCGCTCCCGTATACGTAGAACCCGGCCGCGGTAGAAGTAGCAAGCCACGAGAACAGAAGCGGCCACCCGATTTCTACGTCGCTTCGCGCGCGCATCACGCGGACGTAGGCGGCGCCTATCCCGGGTCGATGGGGCTTTGCCGCGAGATCTATCAGGAGGGCGTGCGCATTCCTCCAGTGAAGCTGATGCGGCGGGGCGCAATGAATGCCGATGTCCTCGCTATGCTGCTCAACAACGTCCGTACTCCCGGAGAACGCGAAGGCGATCTCGGCGCGCAGATCGCAGCCTGCCACACCGGCGCCGAGCGCCTGCGCGAAGTCTGCGTACGCAACGGCGTGGAACGAGCCAAGGCTGCGGCCGCGGATCTGCAGAACTATTCCGAGGAGTTGATGCGGGCCTTTCTCGATCGCATTCCCGCCGGAGCCTATCGCGCGGAAGATTTTCTGGATGGCGACGGAATCAGCGAACGGCCGATAAAAATCGTGGCCACCATTCGCCGGGGTGTGCGGGGCGAGGTCTCGGCCCCCGGCCCGCATCGAAGATGGGGCTCTCGGATCGTCACGGTTGACTTCACCGGCAGTGATCCCCAGGTGGAGGGCAGCGTGAACGCGGTTGCGGCGATCACGTACTCGGCCTGCTTCTACGTATTTCGCTGCTTGCTGTCTGAAGACGTTCCCGCAGCCGCCGGACTGATGCGGCCGACGGAAGTCATCGCGCCGGAAGGGACGATTGTCAACGCTCGGCCTCCTGCTGCCGTCGCGGGCGGAAACGTCGAGACGTCCCAGCGCCTCGTCGACGTCGTTCTGCGCGCGTTAGCGCAAGCGCTTCCAGATCGTATTCCGGCTGCGGCCTCGGGAACGATGAATAATCTGACCATCGGCGGCATCGATCCCAGGACTGGCGAGCCGTTCGCCTACTACGAGACGGTCGCCGGGGGAATGGGCGCGCGTCCCGGCAAGCCCGGCGTTTCGGGCGTACACACGCACATGACGAATTCGCTCAATACTCCCTCCGAGGCGCTCGAGTACGCCTACCCGCTTCGCGTACGGAAATATTCCCTTCGGCCCGAGAGCGGTGGCCAAGGGAAATTCCGCGGCGGCGACGGGATCGTCCGCGAGATTGAGGTGCTCACCGATTGTGAAGTAACGCTGTTGGCCGACCGCCGAACTCGTGGACCGTGGGGACTTTCTGGGGGAGAAGACGGAGCAGCGGGCAGAACCTCGCTTACCCGTCTCGATGGTTCGGTCCATCTGATGCCGGCCAAGTTCAGCACTCGTTTACGTAAAGGCGAGCGCGTTACGATTGAGACGCCGGGCGGCGGGGGCTGGGGCCGAGCGTAAGCTATCGATCGAGCGATTGTTAAACTGAGCTTGATGCGGGAGGACTATCTTCTATGCACATCCTGAGGTCGGTCGGAGTCATGTCAGTTGCCAAAATCATGGGCTTGATCTATGGCTGTTTGGGATTGATTTTCGCCCCGTTCTTGCTGCTCGTCGCACTTCTGGGATCCTTAGCCGGTCAGGCGAAGACTCCCTTCGCCGGAATCTTTGGCTTAGTGCTTGCGGTTCTCATGCCAATTCTTTACGGTGCCATGGGATTTGTCATGGGCGCGATTGGCGCGCTGCTCTATAACGTTTTTGCCCGATGGGCAGGAGGCATTGAGTTGGAGCTGGACGTGTGCCCGGTGGGAACCGTAGCGCCGTACCCACTCGTTCCCCCAGCTACTCCCGGCATCTAGATTGTTGTTGGAGGCAGGAATAATCAGGAATAATAATAATCGGGAATAATAATAATAATGACAGGCGATCTTGCGGCTCACTATCTCGACGAGGCGCGCCGTCAAATGCGCGGGCACAAGCACATGGGCGAAGCAGCGATGGCCCAACTCGGCGAAGCCGATTTCTTCGTTACGCTCGATACCGAGTCGAACTCCATCGCGATTCTGGTCAAACATCTGGCCGGCAATATGGGCTCGCGGTTCACCGACTTTCTTACCAGCGACGGCGAGAAACCGGGCCGATTTCGGGACCGCGAATTCGAAATCACCGGCGCCACCACCCGCGCTGATGTGATGAAGTGGTGGGAAGAAGGCTGGGCATGCGTTCTAGGCGCGATCGAAGGGCTGAAGCCTGAAGACGTGATGAGCGCGGTGACCATCCGCAACGAACCGCATACGGTTCTGCAGGCCATCAACCGGCAGATCGCGCACTATGCCGCTCACGTCGGGCAGATTGTCTTTCTCGCCAAACATCTGCGCTGCAGCGAGTGGAAAGCGCTGACCATCCCAAGGGGAAAATCTGAGGAATTCAAGACGATGGTGCCGAAGACGAGCAGGCCATGAGACTCTCGATCCCGCTCGATCGTCCTGACCGAGGCGACGAGGTTCCATCTTTTCTTTGTGACAGGCTGGCATCCTGAGCTTTTAGCCCGGGCGCTGAAGCACCGCTCTTTCACGCTAGAGATTCGCCACCCCCGGAAGTCAGCGCTTCTCCTCGCTTCGATTCTTCGACTCTGCAGTTTCTGCCCGCGGCCAGACAGGCGCCACCAACTCCGTGCGCCACATCGGCCCTCCCAGGAACGACAAGCTTTCAGATTTCACGAATGTTGGCGAATCGCCCCCCAGAATCCAAACGTGGGAGTCCGGCGGCTGCTTTCCCAGCCACGGAGCCAGCATTCCCGCGATGCCGCCGATCTCAACCTTGAGGTCATAGCGCAAAGCCTCACGCCCCGATCCGGCTAGGGTGAAGGGTTCCTTCGGCTGGCTGCTGATTGCGAGCTTCACCAGGCGAGGCTTAGGCGCCGCGACCAGCATCGACACTTCAAGCGGTGGGGCATCGGGCGCCAGATTCTTCAGCAGGATCAGGATCAGCCCGTTGGCGAGATCCGGAGGCAGTTTCATGCGCTCGTTGATGGTTTTTTCTTTGCCGTCGTCGTCCGTGTACTGCACCGTGACTTGGCCCGAAGCGACAAGAATCGTAACTTCCGTCGGATGCAGGAACGCCGGGCCCTTCTGTACCTGGTGATAGCTGATGAGCCGGAAGTTGCCGCGCTGCGAAAACACGGCGATCTCCTCTTGGTGCGAGCCGTCCTTGAAGCGGTAAGCCAGGCGGCTCGTAATCCGGTCGCCGTGAGGGATCTGGGTCAGATCGCCTTCCGCGATTGGCTTTCCGTCCAAGGTACTCAACACGAGAAAGCCGTGAAGAGATCCCTCTTTGTAGCGCACCGCCACCGGGGACGCCGAAGCAGGCACGCCAGCCAGAAGACTGGCACCAATCAGCAAAATACAGACCCGCAAAATCATGAGAAACGCAGCACGCACAGCTTCGAACCTCCGTCCGGAATAAGGCCCCGGTTTTGATGCGGTTATCAGGGCCACGGTTTGCGGTGGAAAGGCTCGAAGAACAATGTAGTCAGAGAAGCCTCGTCCCGCGCGGTGCTAAAATCATACGTTTTGTGCTTGCGTCAGTTTTTGGATTCGTAGGGGCAATTATGGCGACAACCATGCTCGCGGTCGTGAAGCCAGAAGCGGCTGCGGGCGCAGAGATTCGCGAAGTAAAGATTCCCGCTTTCGGCCGCAGCGATGTGTTGGTGAAAGTGAAGGTCGCGTCCATTTGCGGCACCGACCTGCACATTTACAACTGGGACCGCTGGGCGCAGAACCGCATTCATCCTCCGCTGATTCCCGGGCACGAATTCTGCGGAGAGGTGGCCGCTTTTGGCGATGAGGTCACCAGCGTGAAGGAAGGTGACTTCGTTTCCGCCGAGATGCATGTGGCTTGCGGCAAATGCCTGCAGTGCCGTACTGGCGAAGCCCACATCTGCCAGAGCGTCAAGATCATTGGCGTGGACGCCGACGGTGCGTTCGCTGAGTATGTCGTAATTCCCGAGTCGAATATCTGGAAGCTCGATCCCTCAATTCCCTTGGACTACGCGTCGATTCTCGATCCGCTGGGAAACGCCGTGCACACCGTGCTGGCAGGGGAGATTGCCGCCAAGAGCGTGGCGGTTACTGGCTGCGGCCCAATCGGGCTTTTTTCCATTGCGGTTGCGAAAGCCGTAGGTGCGACTTCGGTGTTTGCCATTGAAGTCAATGAGCACCGCGCCAAGGTTGCCCGCGAAATGCAGGCTGATTATGTGCTCAATCCCGCGAAAGAAGATGTGAATGCGATCGTGATGGAGAAGACCGGCGGCCTTGGAGTCGATGTTGTTCTAGAAATGGCGGGTCATCCGGACTCGATCCGTACTGCGTTCGATATCGTCCGCCGCGGCGGGCGAATTTCCCTGCTCGGCCTAACCTCGAAGCCGATCTCGCTGAACTTTTCCGAAGACATCATTTTCAAGGGCATCACCGTGCAGGGCATCAATGGGCGCCGCATGTACCAGACCTGGTATCAGATGACGGCGCTGCTCAAGAGCGGCAAGCTCAATCTGCACCCCGTAATCACCGATCGTATTCCGATGAAAGACTTCTCCAAGGCGATGGAGCGGTTGAAAACCGGCGAAGCGAGCAAGATTCTGGTGTACCCAAACGGTGTGCGCTAATTATGAGTCTCGACGCATTCGTACGTTGCACCTGCATCCGCGATGGCAAGGCCAAACCACATCCCCTGCCCGAAAGGTTCATGTGGGACGAGTCCGGCTCGCCTTCGCTCTCAGGCGATCCTTCCGAGGACGAATGGGAAACGCAGGACCGATGGGTGCAGGAGTCCTGCGAGCACGAGGGCTACCTGATTTCCGAGCCCCTGGGCAATATCACACGCATCCAGCACGTGCGGGAGTTCCTGCGCCACCTGCAGGGAAATCCGGGTCCCAAGTTCCCGATTCTCCTAAAGAAAGTCGTCTACGACGGCACGCACACCGGCGACTGGCTGCCCGCCAAAGAGTCGCCTGCGCTATTGCGTGAGGTGAATCTCGTACTTGGTTCCAGCGACATTCTGACCGATGGAGAAAAAGAGTTCTTCCACAGCATGAAGCGCCTGTGCGAAGCCAGCATCGCAACCCGCAATGCGATCATGTTTTAAAAGCACCTCCCACCACGGATTTGCACGGATAGATCATGTAGGCCAAATGCCGGGAGCGCTGTCTTTCGCAGCTGTAAAGGTATTAGACTTGTGTTCGCCTTCATCCGTGTAAATCCGTGTTGATCCGTGGCAAAAGGCTTTCGCTATGACGACTGCAACCCGCACCAACCCGCTCTCCTACCTCACAGACCAGCTCAATGAACTCAAGGCCAAGGGCACGCACTTCAAGCTGCGCGTGCTCGACGACGAGCAGGCGGCCGTCTGCACTTTCGACGGCAAGAGAGTCATCAACCTGGCCTCGAACAATTACCTGGGACTGACGACTCATACCAAGCTGCGCGAGGCGGCTTTGGAGGCAACGCGACAGTTCGGCGTCGGCTCGGGTGCGGTCCGCACCATCGCTGGGACGATGAAGATCCACATCGAACTCGAAGAGAAGATCGCGCGCTTCAAGAACGTAGAAGCATGTGTCGTCTTCCAGTCGGGCTTCGCGGCGAACGCGGGAACGGTCTCGGCCGTTCTCGGCAAAGACGATTTCATCATCTCCGACGCGCTGAATCACGCTTCGATCATCGACGGCGCCCGGCTGTCGAAAGCCAAGATCCTGGTCTTCCGCCATAAAGACATGGCGCACGCGGAAGAACAGCTAGCCAGCATCAAGAGCGAACCGGGAAAGAGGCTGCTGATTACCGACGGGGTCTTCTCCATGGACGGCGACATCGGGCCGCTGCCCGCGCTGTGCGACCTCGCCGAGAAGTACAGTGCCATCATGATGGTCGACGATGCGCACGCCTCCGGTGTTTTGGGCCGCAACGGGCGCGGCTCCATCGACCACTTCGGAATGCACGGGCGCGTGGATATTCAGGTCGGCACACTCTCGAAAGCCATTGGCGCGCTTGGCGGGTACGTCTGCGGCACGCGCGAGCTGATTGATTTCCTCTATCATCGCGCGCGGCCGTTTTTGTTCTCCACATCGCATCCGCCGTCGGTTGCCGCCACCTGCATCGCTGCCTTCGACGTTCTCGAAAACGAGCCCGAACGCATGGAGAAACTCTGGGAGAACACGCGCTTCTGGAAAAAAGAACTCGGCCTGCTCGGCTTTGATATCGGTGGCCGCTCGACTCCGGCCAGCGAAACTCCCATCACGCCGATTATCATTGGCGACGGCAAGCTCACCATGGACTTCTCGCGCGAGTTGTTCAAAGAAGGTGTGCTCGGCACAGGCATCGCGTTCCCGACAGTGCCGGAAGGCAAAGCGCGCATCCGCACCATCATGACCGCGACGCACACGAAAGAAGAATTGGAGCAGGCGCTCAGCGTGCTCAAGACGGTCGGAAAGCGCATGGGAATCCTCGCCACATAAGATCCCTGCCCGTTATCGTTGATCGGTCAGGGCCGACGGGCGCGCCTGCCGTGTCCCGAACTTTCATTCAGCGTGAAAGATCGGCCTCGCCATCTCCTCCGGCGACGCTGTCTCCGGGTGCTCTGCTTTCCACCGCATGGCGGCGGTGATGCGCGTGCGCCCGCTGGGATGATCGAAGAAAATAAACTCCTCAATCGGGCTGGGATCGAGCTTGCGATATTCGCCCAGCAGCATATCCACGTTCGCCTCGCCGTCGGGTTGGCGCGCGGCGTTCAGTCCATACATGTCCGCCTCAAATTCCATCGTGCGCGTGATGGTGTTCGTCACTGGCGTCGTCACGAAAAAGAAAAGAGAAAACACGATCGTCGCCAGCGGCAGAACGGCGATATCTGTGATGTCTCGAATACCCCAGGCCTCTCCCCAGCGCGCCAGCGAATAGTTGATTCCCCAGTTCAGGAATGCGAATCCGATCACGATCACCACGCCGATCATGATCAACCCCTTGTACTCATGATTGAGAACGTAGTGGCCCATCTCGTGGCCCATGGTGGTTTCGATTTCAGGCAGTGTGCAGCGCTTGAGCAGATTGTCGTTGAGCGAAATTCGTAGCGTATCGGCGAAGCCGCTCACGTTGGCGCTGACCCGATTCGATTGCTCGGACGCGTCGAACTCGTAGACATTCGTGGCAGGAATCCCATTGGCTCGCGCCATGCTGAGGATTGGGTCCTTGATTCGTGGATCTTCCAGCAGTTTGTACTTGTTGAATAGCGGAGAAATGTAAACCGGAGCGATCAGGCTCACGAAAGCAAAGAACACAATCGTCACAACCGCGCCCCATACCCACCAATTCTTCCCCAGTCGGCGTACCAAGCCGAACAGTGGTATCACCAGGATTGCGCCTAGCACCACGTTGACACCGAGCGCCACCAGTTGATCGCGCATCCAAGGGCCGAAAGTCTGGTTCAGCAGACGGTAGTTGTGTTCGCGAAAGTAGCCTTCGTACAGAGTCATGGGGAAGGTGAGTACGGCAGTCAGAACGGTGAACTGAATCCAATAGATCACCTTCTGGAGAATCCGGAAACGGGTTAGTCGCTCGGCCAGGTCGCGCATGCCTGCCGACCAGCGGAACCGCAGGAGAAGCCACATCACGAAAACGGGTACGAGGGAATCCCATAAAAGAAGCCAGTATCCGCCCTCAAAATAAGCGTTGGAGCGCGCTCTTTGTGCCGGTGGCATCTTTGCCAGATAGGCATCGACTGCTGCGTTAACGTCGAACGCCGGCCCGGCGAGCGCTGAGTTCGCTGGAGTCGCGGTGACTGGCGCCGCGGCGACTGGAGCAGCCGGACTGCTCGTCTGTCCGCAAGCAAACGCAGCGATCAGCAGCAGAACAGCTGGAATCAAGAAGTGGGGTCGAGCCATCGTACGTTGCCTCCCTGGATTGCGTGAGGAGTATACGCTGAGGAAGGCGAAAGGAATCTGTTATTCCATTCGATAAATGGTCTTACCACCCACGATGGTCGCCACAACTTTCCCCGTGAACTGCCAGCCGTCGAACGGAGTGTTATGCGACAGGGATCGCGATTTCTCGGCCTCGAAAGTCCAGCGCTTCTTCGGATCGAAAATGGTCACGTCGGCGTGACTGCCACTCGCCAGCGATCCGCGGCCGGGAAGATCGAACACGCGGGCGGGGCCAGCGGTAAAGAGTTCGACAATGCGCGCCAAGGGAATCTTGTGATTGCGATATAGCTTCGTGATCGCCAGCGCTAACGCTGTTTCCAGTCCCGTGATTCCGAACGAAGCTCGCTCGAATTCCACTTGTTTCTCGTGGGCGGCGTGCGGCGCATGATCAGTAGCAATCGCATCAATCGTTCCGTCAGCGAGCGCGACCAAAATGGCCTCGATATCGGTCGCAGTGCGCAGCGGCGGATTCATCTTGAAATTCGTGTCGTACTCGCCGACGTTCTCGTCGATCAAAGCAAAGTGATGCGGCGTAACTTCGCAGGTCACGCGCGCCTTCGCCCGCTTGCCGCGGCGTACTGCCTTCAGCGCTTCGGTCGTGGAAAGATGCGCCACGTGCAGGCGCGATTCGCGAATCTGCTGCGCCAGCGTCACGTCGCGGTCCACAATGGCTGCTTCGGCGGACGCAGGCATACCGCGCAGCCCCAGCCGGAAACTCGCAGGTCCCGCGTTCATCGAGCAATTCTCGGTGAGGCGCGTATCTTCCGCGTGCTGCACCACCGGAAAATTCAGCTCGGCACCCAAGCGCAGCGCCATCCGCATCACGTCATCTTCGAGAATCGGCTTTCCGTCGTCGGTGACTGCCACTGCTCCGGCTCGCTGCAGGGCGCTGAAATCCGTAAGCGCTCCTCCCTTGCTGCCTTGCGTAGCAGCTGCAATCGGGAAGACGTTGACCACCGCCCCGCGCTCGGGATTCCTCAGCCACGCGACCCATTCCGCTGTATCGACAACAGGCGCTGTGTTCGGCATGGTGCAAACGGAAGTGAATCCTCCGGCGGCAGCCGCGGCGGTTCCGCTGGCGATGGTCTCCTTGTAACCCTGGCCAGGCTCGCGCAGATGCACGTGCAAATCGATGAAGCCGGGCGCGACGATCAGCCCCCGAGCGTCGAACTTGTCGTCGGCTCCGCCGCGGATCTTATTTGGCAATGCAACTTCCGCGACTCGCCCATCACGCAGCAAGATGTCCATCGGCGCATTGATCTTCGCCGCGGGATCGATCAACTGCCCGCCTTTGATGAGCAGGCTCTTGTTGTGCAGGCGGGTCATCGGACTGGCTCCCCAAGATTCCGCCTGTCATCCTGAGCGCGCTCTTTGCGCGAAGGATCTATGCACGTGTGCTGAGCATCGAGAAATTGCATAGGTCCTTCGCTTTGCTCAGGATGACAAGAGGGCCGAAGATAATAAGGTAGGTGGCTCACTTGGCCTTCCCCAACGCTCGCGCCAGAATCGCCATGCGCGTCGGCACGCCGTTGTGCACTTCATCCACGATCACCGACTGCGGTCCATCCGCAACTTCCGCCGTCAGTTCGAGCCCCCGAATGATCGGCCCGGGATGCATCACGATCGCATCGCGCTTGGCCAGCTTCAGACGCGCCGCCGTCATCTGGTAGCGCGGGATGTAGTCCTCTAAACGGATCTTCTGCCCGGCGAGGCGCTCTTTTTGTACGCGCAGCAGCATGACTACATCGGTGCCGCGCAGTGCTTCTTCAATATGGCGGGTCACGCGAAGGCCGGGCGCGAGTGTTGCGGCCACGTCGGGCACGAACTCCGATGGTCCACACAAAATCACCTTGACTCCGAACTTAGTCAGCAGATGACAGGCGCTGCGGGCCACACGGCTGTGGACGATGTCGCCAATGATCGCCGCCTGCAGCCCCTTGAGCGACTTCTTGTGCTTCAGGATCGTGAAGGCGTCGAGCAATGCCTGCGAGGGATGTTCGTGCATGCCATCCCCGGCATTAATGACGGGGATGTCGAGATGCCGCGCCATCAAGTGCGGAGCGCCCGCCGACGGATGCCGCATGACAATGCAGTCCGCGCCGATCGCGCGCAGCGTGTATCCGGTATCGAGCACGGACTCGCCTTTTTCGATACTCGACCCGGAGGACTGCACCAGCGTGGTCATCGCGCCCAGTGACTTTGCAGCGAACTCGAACGACGAGCGGGTCCGGGTCGACGATTCGTAAAACAGCAGCACGACGCGCTTGCCGCGCAGCAGCGACCGCGACTTCTGTGGATTCATGCGGCGGGCCAGCTTCAGCAGGGCCACGATGTCCTTCGCGTCGAGATGTTCGATTCCGAGCAGCGAACCGCGTGCGGGCATATTCATCCGAAAAAGTGCAAACGGTGCATCATACGCGGCACTCGCGGCCACCGCAAGGGCGGGTGGAACGCCCAATCGGCTTTCCCGATACAAACACAGAATGCTCGCAACGGCTGGCGGCCGATGCCGCCACTACAGATGCGGCCGGTTGCGGCGGCCAAGGATGGCTCCGCCTAAAGCGCCGCCAGCGCCTCCGAGAACGATGGAAGCGAGAAACGCACAAATGAGCCCGGCGATCATCAAAAACTCAAGACCAGCCTGGGTCTTGAAGCGCTCGAACATGGCTAGGATTTGCGGGTCACTGGTTTGAGAAGCGGCTTCCTGAATCTTCGCCAGAAGCGCCGTGCGCAGTTCTCCGCCCTTGTGAAACATGAGCACAACCAGAGCTTCGATCACGGAAGACATGGCGAACCACAAGAGCCCCGCCAGAGCACCCAGGCCCGCTCCCGCCGAGGCCTTAATCGCGATTTCCGGTCGCCGCTGCCGATAAAAGATCACTGCCAGGAACCCGACACTCACCATGGCGACAAAAGGGTGCAGGCCAAGAAGCATCAACCCTGACGCGACCACTCCAGCCAGCACGCAGGGCTTGAGCGCTTGCGACCATTGCATTGGGAGTGCAAGCACTGGGACCGTCTGCGATGCCGGAAGAACACGCTGCATGGTCTCATCAGCGATGGCCAGTGGTGGAGGCGCCGGCTCAGCCACCATGACCCGAATCTGCGGAGCTGAACAGTGCGGGCAAAATGGGATGCCTTCCTCCACCGTCTGTCCGCATTTGTAGCAAGGTCGTTCCATCAGGAATCGGGGAATATCCTCCCTCAAAGTATCGCAGAAAGTATTCCATTGGCGCAGCAGGGCGGCGAGGTGCGTCCTGTCATGTTCAGACTGAAATGCCGAAACCACGAAGGGCACGAAGGATCGCAAAGGAACCGCGGCTAAGCGATATCCTTTGTGATCCTTCGTGCCCTTCGTGGCTGACGCGTTGATGTTTAGGCCAGACTTAGATGTCTCCACGTTTTCCGTGGGTGTAAACATAGACCAGCGCGAAGGTCGAACCCTTGCCACTGTCACTGGGCTCGATCGCGACCACGTGCTGGTTGTCCTCAGTGCCGACCTTCAGTTCCGTGACCGGGCCTGAGCTCTGTTCGCACTTCAGTTCCTTGCTGCCTTTGGAATCTTTGTCGTCGTCGTTCACCTCGACGTCGCCGCCGTGCTTTTGGGAGTGACACTCGAGGACTTTCCCGAACTTTTTCAATTTGCCGCGGTAGTAGTCGACGATCTTGGCAGGAGCATCCTGCGACTCGTATTTTGCGACCATCAGCTTCATGCCAAACGCCTCGGTCAGGATCCCGAAGTTGACCGGGTCGTTGTCTTTTTCCTGCTTGGGATGGGCGCCTGGATACAAGGGTAATCCTTGCTTCTCGGCGCTGGCATCCTTGCCGACATGCATGTCGCCAACCGAGCTGCGAACGTCGAACGGTTTGTCCTGTGAGTCTGATTGCTGCGCGACGACTGGCAGCGTCAGCGCCGCCGTCACACCGAGCGCAAGTGTCAAATGACGAATCATTAGGTGACGAAACATAGAGATTCCTCCTTCAATGCCGAGACTGCCCCAGGCCCGGGCAACGTGCGTTTCCTGCAAACGCTAAATGTCCGCCTGCTTGCCGTGAGTGCGGACGTACACCAACGAAAAGCTCGAGCCTTTTCCGTCGGGCTCGACCGCCACAATGTGCTGGTTCTCCTTTGTGCCGGACTTCAACTCAATATTGTTGCCGCTCGATCCGTCGCAGGTCAGTTCGTGCGATTCATGATCCGAGTCTTTGGCGTCCGGGTTCACATTGAAGTGGCTGGTATGGCATTCGAGCACTTTGCCATATTTCTGGAGTTGATCTTTGTAGTACGCCACCAGCTTTTCGGGAGAGTCGTCGGACCGATACTCCAGGGCAACAACTTTCAACCCGAACCCAAAGCTGGAAATATTTACGTTGGCGCTTTTGTCGTTGCCGTCAGAGTCATTCTGCTTCAAGCGCGCGCCAGGATAGACCGTCAGTCCGACATCAGCGACATCGGCGCCTTTACCGACATGGATGCCGCCGACCGGCGTATTGATGTCGACCTGCTTATCGTCCCCGTTCTGCTGTTTCCTCACGTTGATGCTGCATGCGGAGGCGAGCAAACTCGCTACGGCAAGAACGACCGTGGCCGCCTTTCGAGATCTAATCTTGGGCATGGGAAGGCCCTCCTTGAGCCACTTGCGCTGGGCGCTCCAATCCCGTCCCGCGCGGGGCGACATTCGGAATCGTAACCGGCAGTCGGCCGCGAATCGGAATCTCTCCGAACAGCGCCTTGATCGCGGCCTCTTCCGATACGGTCGCATTGGAGAACGTGCACATATAGTTTTCGATCTTTGGAAAGTCGCTGGCCAGGTACGGATTCCCCATCGCAACCACCGCAGTTTTTCCCGCTGCGTGATCCAGCACTTGCTGCAGCAAGGTGCCGGTGGCGTCGGTCATGGCCATCGAGTTCCCGATCTTGCCCGCCGTTGGAATCACATAAACCGCGGCGACCACAGTCTGCGCCTCATCAACAGCCTTCAATACCTCGTCGCTCATGCCGGCCGCGACCCGAGGATCCACATAAATCACGCGCGCATCCGGAATGCGCGTACGGAACTCGCGGCCAAAAGCACGCCCCGATTCCGTCCGCACATCGTCCGAAAAAAGGACGGCCACCACCTGGTTGTGCGTCTCCTCTCTGGTCATATACGGAAGGCCGGCCTTGGTGGTTCCCTTGGATTTCAGGGGCAGCACCTTGCCGTTGTCGCGCACCAGCGTGATGGCGGAATTCGCCACCTGCTGGCCGAAAGCGATGTTTTCCGGCTTGCCGACGACGCTAGAAATCGTGGCCAGGTCGACCGCGCGGGTCTTGTTCAGCCCGAGACTCCCCTTTATTTTCAGGATCTTGAGGACAGAGTGGTCGAGGCGCTGCTTCGATATCTCGCCCGAGCGGACTGCCTTCAGAATGGAGTCGTAGGAAGCGCCCAGGTCGGCCGGGATGATCAGCATATCGTTGCCGGCCTTGAACGCCTCGACGGCCGCGCGGCCAATGTCGTTGGCAAAAAGATGCGTCAGCCCGGCCATGTCGAGCGCGTCGGTCACGATGAGGCCTTTGAATCCCATCTGTTTCTCCAGCAGGTCCGACACCACGGCCGTGGAAATCGTAGCCACATGATTGGGATCGGGATCGAGCGCTGGAACGGTGACGTGCGCCACCATCACCGAGTCGACTCCTGCGGCAATCGCCTGCTGGAAAGGCGGTAGCTCAATCGAATCCAGATGCGCGCGGTCCACGTTGACGCTGGCGACTCCGAGATGCGAGTCGGTCGCGGTGTCGCCGTGGCCGGGAAAGTGTTTTACCGTGGTTAGCATCCCGCCTTCCCGTGCGCCCTTGATGTACGCCGTAACCATATCGCCAACCCGCTTGGGATCTTCTCCAAACGATCGCGTGTTGATGATGGGATTCGCGGGATTAGAGTTCACATCGGCGTCAGGAAAGAAATTCCAATGGACTCCGATCGCTCGCGCCTCCTGCGCGCTAATGCGGCCGAAAGCCTCCGCGTCCTGGACATTGCCATCGGCGCCGAACGCCATGGCATGAGGAAAGTTCGTTGTGCCCGTCAAGCGCGTGGTGACGCCACGCTCAAAATCGGCAGCAAACAACAACGGCAGCTTGGACTCCTTCTGCAACCGGTTCAGCAGTTCGGCAGCTTCATAGGGCCCAGTTCGCAGGAGAAAGGGCCCATCGACATGCACGGACATGGCGAAGGAGCCGACGTGATATTTCTGCATGGCCTGAAGCCATTCCAGATACTCGGGGCTCTCTACGTTAAGGAAGCTGGCGCGGCACCAGATCATGAAAACCTGGCCGATCTTCTCCTCGACAGTGAGGGATCGAAGCGTCTTCGCGGCCCACTTATCTCCCTGTGTGCCGTCCACGGCAGCGGAATGCTTGGTTTTGGCGAAGGCGGAGAGAGTAAGGGCCAGAACGAGGACGGCAGCAGTCAAGTTTCGCAGCATACGAGGAACGATAGCAGAACGACTGGTCTTGGGTCTTCGGTCGTAGGTCTTGGGTCTTAGTGCTCGGAACTAGGTGGCGCCTGAAATCGATTGATCAGTCCGTTCAGCAGTCTGCCGACTTCGTCAGAGTCGAGAAGAAGCGCCTGCCCTTCCGTGTCCGGCAGAAACCCAAGTTCTCTGGCGATAGTAATTTGTGTTCGGAGTTCCAATAACGACCCTCGAGCGTGGAAAAGAAACTGAAGCAATTCTTTTCGCGAATATCGTCCTTTGCCCTCATCTGGATGATGAGACCATAGACCTCTTGTTTTGGGAACGAACTGGTGAGTCGATAGACGGCCAACACCAAGTCCATGGCTCGCCGCCAAGCTTTCAAATCCTCGTAGGTGCCAGCGCCCTTCGCTTCCACGACTACGAAACCATACAACGCAAAGCCGGTATCGATCTGTGACCTATGTCACAAAGAGACTGCTATCGCAGTGGAAAACTTTGGAGGATCTTCAGACCATGAGCCAAAGACCTAACACCTAACCCCTAAGACCCCACTCGGCCACCGTACGAAAAGCGTCTCGTTGAATCTCCAGATCGTCGCCGAAACCCTTCAACCAGCTAACCTCCGGCTCGCGCCGGAACCATGTCATCTGCCGCTTCGCGTAATTGCGGTGCGCCTGCTGCGCCGCCTGAATCGCTTGCTCACGGGTCAGTTCGCCGCTCAGAAGCTGAGCCGCCTGCTTGTATCCGAGCGCAGCCAGGGGGCGCGCCGACGCACCATATTTCTGCTGCAGACGCTGCGTCTCTTCTACCAGCCCCGCCTCGAACATCCTGTTCGCGCGCGCATTGATGCGTTCGTACAATGCTGTGCGGTCGGGATCAAGCCCCAAACGCAGAATTCGGAACCCCTGGAGCGGATCACGCCCCTGCTGCCAGAGTTCCGACATCTTCTGCCGTGACGCCAGGCATACTTCGATAGCTCGAACCAGCTTCGGAATATCGTTCGCATGAACCTTCTCAGCCGCTGCTCGATCGAGTCGGCGCAGCACTCGATGCAGATGATCGGGACCCCGCCTCGCAGCACGCTCGCGCAGTCGCTCGCGCAATTCTTCCGAACGTTGCGGCCCGGGACAGAGCCCCTCGATGAGCGCGCGCAAATACAATCCGGTGCCGCCTACCACGATCGGCAGATGACCGCGCCCGCTGATTTCCGCCAGCACCTGCCGCCCTTGCCGCGAATATTCGCCGGCCGTCATGTACTCGGCGGGGTCGACACAGTCCAACAGATAGTGCGGTGCGCGAGCGCGCTCCTCCGCACTCGGCTTCGCGGTTCCGATATCAAACTCCCGGACCATCGCCACCGAGTCACAGTTGACGATCTCGCCCTCGAACTTCTCGGCGAGTGCTACAGACAAAGCTGTTTTTCCGCTGGCTGTCGGGCCGAGAATCACTACCAGCAGTGGCTGGGAATCGATTGTCTCGCTATGCTGTGAGCTTGCCGTCAGCGCCAACTCCAATGAATATCGTGCCAGTAGCGAATCAACGTGAGGACCAGGAGTAGCAACGCGATCAGCAGCAGTCCCGTTGTTTCCGACGCATAGACCGCACGGCGGTGGTCCTTGTAATCGTCCTGGGGAGGCTTGTCGGACACGCCGATATTCTACCGCCGCCTCGCCCTCAGGTCTCCGGTGCTAGGTCGTAGGTTTTCGGTCTCAGTCTCGGACCCTCGCGTGTTTTCCCTAAAAACCTATGACCCACGCCCTAAGACCCTTCCTGCTACACTACGGCGTCGTGCCGCAAAAAAGCAGCCGAGTCGCGCGCTTTGGATTGTTCGAACTCGATCTCAGTGCAGGGGAACTGCGCAAGAGCGGCGTCAAGCTGCGCCTGCAAGGTCAGCCTTTCCAAGTGCTGGCCCTGCTGCTGGAGCATGCCGGAGCAGTGGTCACGCGCGAGGAGTTGCAGCAGAAGCTCTGGCCCTCCGATACGTTCGTTGACTTCGACCACAGCCTGAACACGGCGATCAACAAAGTGCGCGAGGCCCTGGGAGATTCCGCTTCCAGCCCGCGCTTCGTCGAAACGCTGGCTCGCCGCGGATACCGTTTCATCGCTCCTGTCCAATCGGGCACTCCCACTGAAATCATGTCCGGCGAGAAAGCGATCTCAAGCGTCGAATCATTCGCTCCAACACCGGTCTCGTCGGATTCGTCGCCAGTGCCTCTCCATCCCGAACTCGAAGTTCCCATTCCACGCCGAGCCATCACCCGCGGCCTGTTCGCACTCATTCAAGTGATGTATCTGTGCTTCTATCTGGCGGCCCTGTTTCTCCTCCGCTATGTCCAGGAGATCGGAGATTCCTTTCGCAACCCCTGGGGCGGGATCGCTCTCGCTGGTGCCGTCCTGATCACCGCCGGCGTTGGCATACCACTACGGCTTTATCTGCTCTCGGCCGTTGGTTTTGACTATCAGAGGCTAGGTGAGAAATTCCGCCAGATCTTTCCCTTCATCCTAGCGCTCGATCAACTCTGGGCGGCCGCGCCATTTCTCCTGATCCCCCAGATCGGCCTGGGCGCAGCGTTCGCCGTCAGCGCCGCGCTGCTTTACCTGCCGTTTTCAGAACGAACTCTCATTCGCATGGCGTATCTTGGCCAATGAACCACTAGCCATCAATTTCCCTGGAACCAACCTCACCGATCCTGCGTAATAACGTCTAAGAGGCTGGGCGAGGGTGTGCCCCGCCGGAGAATCTGATGAAAGAGGATCGAATGAAACTACCTGCCCTGAAGCGACTGTCACTTGCCATCCTGGCTCTTACCCTCGTTGCCGTGCTGCCCGCCCATGCCGACGAATGGACGAAGACCTATACCCTCAGCGGCCAGCCCGACCTGCGAATCGATACTTCGGACGCCAACATCCACGTCACTACCTGGGATCAGAACAAAATCGAAGCCCGCGTCGAGACCTCGCGCTACAAGATCGGCGAAGACGGCATCCGCGTCACCGAGCATCAGAATGGCGACTCGGTTGAGATCGAGGTGCGCTATCCGCACAACAGCATCAATTTCGAATGGGGCCGCAACCACCGCGTCGACATCCTTATTCAGATGCCCCGCCAGGGTCGCGTCAACTTGCGGACCGGCGACGGCAAGATTGACCTCGCCGATTTCAAGGGCGAAATGGATCTACACAGCGGCGACGGCTCCGAGAACCTGGAAGGCGTCGATGGCAAGCTGCACGCGACCACCGGCGACGGGCACATCACCGCCCACGGCCGCTTCGACGAACTGGAACTGAAGACGGGCGATGGACACGTCGAAGTGCGCGCGACTCAAGGCTCCACGCTGGCCTCAGGCTGGCGTCTGGAGACTGGCGACGGCAACGTCTCACTTGAGATCCCCAGTGAACTCTCGGCCGACGTAAGCCTGCACACCAGCGATGGCCACATCGATCTCGACATGCCCATCGTCACCGAAGGCAAGATTCGCTCGAACGAAGTACATGGCAAGCTCAACGGTGGCGGCAGCCCTTTGACCATCCACACTGGCGATGGGTCGATTCATTTGCGGAAGGGCTAAAGGTGAAAGTGTCTGACGCTTGTGCTATAATGTCTGACACTATGGCTTCGCACCGCATTACCGTCCGCGTTCCTAAAACTCTCGGGTCTCTCCTCAGAGACCAATCCCGAGCTAAGGGGCAGACGCCGTCGGATCTAGTCCGCAGCGCGCTGGAAACTTATTTAGGCCGCGGAGGCAGCTCAAGTTCTGCGTATGAGTTAGCGGAGGAGGCAGGATTGATCGGATGCGTGCGCCGCGCACCAAAAGACCTCAGCACTGGCCGCCATCACTTTGAAGGTTTCGGAACGAGCAAATGAAGCGGATTCTGGTGGACACCGGTCCGCTGGTCGCCATACTCTCCCGCGAAGACGAGTATCATGCTACTTGCGTAAGCGCGCTCCGGAATATGCCGGGACCACTTCTTTCTTGCTGGCCAGTCATCACTGAGGCGGCGTGGTTGCTCCGAAAATCTCCGCGGGCCGTTCAGCAATTGTTGCGCAGCATTGATGGCGGCTTTTTGGAATTGTTGCCCTTGGCTGGAGCGGAGTCCGAAGCAATCGCAACGCTCATGAAGCGATACGAAGATATTCACCCTCAACTCGCCGATGTAGCTTTGGTTTATCTCGCCAATCGCGAGAAGCTTGAGACAATTTTTACCTTGGACCAGCGCGATTTTTCCATTTACCGATCTGCGCGGAGAGTAGCGTTCCGCATCATTCCGGAGGCGGAATAAAGTGGATGCGCTGCATTTCGCTTTTCCGAAGTTAACGGAAGGATATTCCATGTCAGTAAGACACGCTGGCCTTTTCGTGATTGCCCTCGTTTCATTTCTCTCTCTAGCCGCGGCCCAGCAGCCCGCCGCAAACTACACTCCCGCCCTCGACGTGACCGCGATGGACCGCACCATCGATCCCTGCACCGATTTCTTCGCCTACTCCTGCGGCGGATGGATCAAGAAAAATCCCATCCCTCCTGACCAGTCCTCGTGGGACACCTACTCCAAAATGCAGGATGAAAATCTGGCCCAGCTGCGCGGCATTCTTGAGGCCGCCTCCGCACCCGACCCCAACCGCAGTCCTATCGATCAGAAGATTGGCGACTACTACGCCTCCTGCACCGACGAGAAGACGATCGACGCCAAGGGAGCCGAGCCCCTGAAGCCGTCGCTGGACCGAATTGCCAAGATCACCTCCAAAGCGGAAATTGCCGACGCATCTGCTGCCATGATCGACGACAACATTCTTTTCCGTTTCGAATCCACGCAGGATCCCCACGCTGCCGACCAAGTCATCGCCAACGCCGACCAGGGCGGCCTCGGTCTGCCCGACCGCGATTACTATCTGAAGGACGATCCAAAGTCGGTCGAACTGCGCAAAGGCTATCTCGCGCATGTGCAGAAAATGTTCGAGCTTCTCGGCGACAATCCTGATACAGCCGCAGCGAATGCACAAACGGTGATGCGCATCGAGACCTCGCTGGCCAAGGGCTCCATGACGCGCGTAGCACGTCGCGATCCTAAGTCGCTTGACCACAAGATGACCAGCGCAGAACTTCAGAAGATCGCCCCCGAATTCCAGTGGCAGGTTTATTTCGCCAAGGTTGGAATGCCGTCGCTGGCATCTTTGAACGTCAGCTCTCCCGGCTACTTCAAGACTATGAGCGAGACCCTTGCCAAAGAGAGCCTCACCGATTGGAAAACGTACTTGCGCTGGCATCTGGTGCATTCCAATGCGTCGCATCTTTCCGCGCCATTCCTGAATGAGAATTTCGCTTTCTTTGGGAAGACTCTCCGCGGGCAGGAAGTCCTGCAGGCTCGTTGGAAACGCTGCACGGAAGCCGTAGACGGCTATCTCGGGGAGGCGCTCGGCCAGGCGTATGTCGCGAAATATTTCAGTCCTGAAGCCAAGCAGCGTGCGCAAGTCATCGTCAAGGAAATCGAAGCGGCGATGGAGCAGGACATCAACGGCCTGCCCTGGATGTCGGCCGCCACCAAACAACAGGCGCTGGCTAAACTCCATGGCATGGCCAATAAGATCGGATATCCCGACAAGTGGCGCGACTACAGCAAGCTTGAGATTGTGCGCGGAGACGAACTCGGCAACGTCGAACGCGCGCGGAAATTTGAATTCGATCGCCAGCTGGCAAAGATCGGCAAGCCCGTCGACCACGGCGAATGGGGTATGACTCCGCCCACCGTCAACGCCTACTACGATCCCCAGATGAACGACATCAACTTTCCTGCCGGCGTCCTTCAGCCTCCGGCGTTCGATCCCAAATCTGATGCCGCTCCCAACTACGGCGACACCGGCGGCACCGTCGGCCACGAACTCACGCACGGCTTCGACGATGAGGGACGCCAATTCGATGCCAAAGGAAATCTCCGCGACTGGTGGACCGAGGCCGATGGAAAGGAATTCGAGAAGCGCGCCAGTTGCATCTCCGACCAATACTCCAGCTACACGGTCGTCGATGACATCAAGATCAACGGCAAGCTGACACTCGGCGAAGACGTCGCCGACTTGGGCGGCTTGCTGCTGGCGTACGTGGCATGGAAGGCCGACACCGCCGGCCAGACCCTGCAGTCCATCGATGACCTCACGCCCGACCAGCGTTTCTTCGTGGGCTACGGCCAGAGCTGGTGCGGCCAATCGCGCGATGAAACCAAACGCCTGCGCGCCACCGTCGATCCGCATTCTCCGGAAAAATACCGTACCAACGGCGTCGTCTCAAACATGCCGCAATTCCAGCAGGCCTTCCATTGCAAAGCCGGATCGCCCATGGTGAATCACAACCAGTGCCGGGTCTGGTAACCCAAGGAACGAAGGATCGAGTATCGGAAGAGTTGCATGGGACATTGCGTGTGCGGACAGCCGCCTTGGCTGTCCCGCCCGCGTCAAAGTAACAAAATCGGCCCGGCTCAAAAAGTCCCACAGGCGCGATCGCGTTCACTCACTGTGCGGCAGATCACATCGGCCCCGGCATTTCCAAGCGCATAATGCCGAGTTGTCGGTTCGTCCCTCGGACCACTATTCGCTCCATCGACACTCGGAGGCCCATGAAACATCTGCTCGCATTCGTGTTGTGTCTCACCATCCCACTCTCTGTTCTTGCCGGTGAAAACAGTTATAAGGTCACCTACGACGGAGGATCCGTCCCCGATACAAAGGCCGGGACCGGCATGAAGTTGTACATTGACGCGAACCAAATCCGCCTCGTAAGAGACAAAGGCGAGCCCATCACGATTCCCGCGTCCTCGGTTACCGAGATCAGCTATGGCCAGGATGTACACCGGAGAGTTGGCGCGGCCATCGGTCTTGCCGTGGTCTCTTTCGGAATTGGCGCGCTGATGGCCCTCACGAAATCAAAGAAGCACTATGTGGGCTTGACCTGGGTTGACGGTGATAAAAAGGGCGGCTTCGCCATGCAGTGCGACAAGAATGACTATCGCGGAGTGCTTGCGGGGCTCGAAGGCATCACCGGTAAGAAAGCGGTCGATTCCGACGCGATGACAGTGAAGAACTAATCGGCGGCATTGCACGGGAATTGAAAGCCCTGTGCCCATTGAGGAGCGCGAATTCACTCCCCCTCGCTGTTCAAGTACTAAATCCGAGCAAGAGGATGGGCGAAGACCCTTGCTGCAGGCCTCACAGCTCTTGCCCGCCGTGATCCCTGCCCTTGCATTTTTCCCGTAAGCGCCGATAATGACGCTTTCCTTCCCCCCCGGGAGGCTTCATGCCGTTTCTTGTTCGCACTCTGCGTGCAGTCGCACAAGTGTCTCTGCTCGCGGTGCTCAACCTGTGCGCACTACTGGGAATAGTTCTCGCTGGTAACGCTCTCTGTGCGCAAGATGCTGTACCGGGACCGAACTCCGATTCGACTTATAAGGCTCTCCGGAATCTGACACTGAGCGGTGAATCCGTGGCGGTCAGGAACCTCGTATTGAAACGCGACACTGGAATCTTTCACCTTCATTTTGGGACTGTTTGTTTCGTGGCGCCCGTAAACGGAAAGGTTACGGGCGCGGTTTTCACTGGAGACGGTTCCTTTACGCTCGATCCGCCGATCGAAGCGGAGCGCAGAAGTCTGAAGCTCCTGACTAGAGAGACCGAGTTCAGCGAAAGGTTCCTCCATCTGGTGCTTCGCTTTACCGATTCCACTTACGGTGACTTGAAGAGATTGGGCAGTCCGGGAAACGGCACTTGCGATGCCGGGCCATTGAAAGACAGCCAGAACGCGACCCGGCACCGTCTTCGCTACAACCTCGACGCTCGAATCCTGCAAGATCTGCTAGGGAACGAGGCGGGCCTCTTCGTCGCCTTCATCCACGGCCAGCATTACGACGAAAGGATGCTCTATGCGGTCGATCCGCATGGAGTTCCGGAGTTCGCGGAAGAAGTCATCCGGGATACGCCTGTGGCTCTGCCCCTGAGCCCGGAAGAAAACGTACTGATGACGTACGACGACAATAATCACGGCTACTGGGCAGCGTTCCATCTCGCGGCGGAATACAAGAACGGCCAGGCCAGCAGTACGCAGAAAAATGCAGTCATCGAAATCAGTCACCAGCGGCTCGACACGACCATCGAGAAGAGCGGACATGTGGATGGCAATGCCACGACGACCTTTGTTTCTCGCGTCGACGGGCTACGAGTGGCGCCATTTAACCTTTACCGCACACTGCGGGTGCGGAGCGTGACCAGCGAGAGTGGCCAGCAGCTCTCCTTCATTCAGGAAGACAAGAACGACGATTTCCAATTCTTTGTGATTCTTCCCGCGCCGCTCGCCGCCGGGCAAAAGCTCTCAATCACGACTGTGTATGACGGCAAGGACGCGGTCAGCAACGAGGGAGGAGGCAACTACTTTCCCATTGCGCGAGAGAATTGGTATCCCAGCAACCCCGGCGCCCCCTTTGGCGCTTATACCGATTACGACATGACCTTCCGCATTCCCAAGGGCATGAAGATGGCTGCAACCGGAGTGCTTATTAAGGAAAACGACGAGGGCGGGCAAAACGTGTCGGTTTGGAAGAGCGAGGGACCGCAAGAGGTCGCTGGGTTCAGTTTTGGCAGATTCAAGATTGAAGAATCCAAGCTGAGCAAGCCGCAGTATGAAGTGCAGTCCTTCGCCAATCAAGACGTTCCTAACTGGGTGCAGAACCTCAAGAATGTGACCAGCAACGAAGGCTCGCTGGCCGAGCGATTCTCACCGCACTACGAAATGGCTCTTGGCTCCATGGAAACGACGCAACTGAACAAGAAGGCACTGGCTGAGGGAGAACTCTCAGTGCAACTCTACTCTGACTTCTTCGGCCCGTCGCTATTCAAGCACCTGGAGGTGACGCAACAAACCGCCTGCAATTTTGGGCAGTCCTGGCCGGGCCTGGTGTGGATTCCAATTTGCTACTACTTCGACACCACGGTGCGGCACCAGCTCAATCTGGATTTTCGAGACCTGGGCTACTGGAAAGTTGTCACTCCGCATGAAGTCGCGCACCAATGGTGGGGACATACGGTGGGTTTCAGTTCGTATCGCGACCAGTGGATGAGTGAAGGCTTCGCCGATATGTCCGCCTCGCTCTACCTCAGCATGATCGAAAAGAATCCGAAAAAGTTCATCGCCTTCTGGAACGACGAGCGCGAAATACTGCTGGACCGCGATGCGCAAGGCTTCCGCGCCATCGATGCCGGGCCCCTGACCATGGGCTACCGCGCCGGAAACTCGCGCACCGGATTCGCTACGACCCGGAACCTTATTTATCCCAAGGGCGCTTATGTGCTGCACATGCTCCGCATGATGATGTACGACAACCGCACCCACGACCAGCTCTTCAAGGAAACAATGCAGGATTTCGTCAACACCTACCGCGGCAAGTCTGCTACCACAGAAGACTTCAAGGCCATCGTCGAAAAATACATGACCCGCGAGATGGACCTCGAGGGCAACCATAGGATGGACTGGTTCTTCAACGAGTACGTCTACGGAACCCAGTTGCCGTCATACGAGATGAATGCAACTTTCGATACGGCAGTGGACGGGAGTGTCGTGATGAGCATGAAGCTGACGCAGTCGAACGTCAACGACACCTTCCGCATGCTGGTGCCGATTTACCTGGAGTTGCCGAATGGCATGTTCTTCCTCGGAAGAGGGCGTCTCACGGGCAACATGACATTCGATCAGAAGATTCCTCTGAAGGGTCTCAAGGAGAAGCCCAAGCGGGCGTTGATCAACTACTACGACGATGTGCTGGCTTCGCCGAACTAGAGCTGCATGAAGTGAACAAAAGGGGAGCACTCCCATGCCCCCCTTCGTTGCTTTGTTCCGCGTGCTGTCTTACTTGCTTGACCCAGCCTGCATGCCTTCACCGGAGTCGCCTAATTCGAGGGCGAACTTCTTCCCTTCGAAGCGCGCGCCGGCAAGCGTGGTGGTCCCGTCATCGTTGCGCTTTACGACAGCGGCGCTGTCCCTGGCCGTTTGACTCAGGTCGACGACTTTCCCCGGTACTTTGGCGAACACCGTCTTGCCTTGCATGATGCTGACTTCCACATTCGGACCGGTGCCATCCCACTGAAGTTTGTACTCGCCGGGCTTGAGTTTCGCTCCGTTAATGGTCGTAGGGTTCTGCAATGTCAAGGTGGCTTTCGATCCCGCGAACGCGCTGGAGGCCAGCAACAGAGCCAACCCCATGACCAGACTCTTTGAAACTGTCGCGAACTTCATAGCTGCTCCTTGTTTTCTTTCCCGAATTCAAGTCGGGAAGCGGTTGGGGCGGCCCGGTTCGCGAACAGCGCGAGAAAACACTTGTGTTTCCCCACGAATCGCATAGAATGCTGCCGCCGGGGTACTGCAGACAGGCCACAAGCCTGCCCTGCCGCGATGGGGGTTTTCTCACCTGGGCCGCCAAACCGAGAATGAGAGAATCCCCAGACCCCGCAATAATTTCGTTTCACGTCCGGCCGGCGTCACCTCTGCGCCAGCCTTTACCCACATTCAGCAATTACGTATTCAATGCCCTTAAAGTTCCCTTGCATTGGCTCTCATCGTACTTCTTTGGACGCTGGCCACATCTTTCCGGTAGCAAGGAAGTGCTGCAAATTCACTCCGTTGCAAGGAACATCGGCCCCATGTTTTGTGATGAATGACACTGCAAAACGCAGTTTCGCAATGCCCAGCTTGCGATGTAGCTGGCGCTAAGACTCGCCGTCCAGATGGTTACGGGAGAAATGTGAATGTATCCGCCGCCGTGAAAGTGCGGTGCTTTAAAGGCCGCGAAAGCGCGAGAAATGATCGCGGGCTTCAGCCGTTGTGGTTGACGTTCCTGGCGAGGCCGCCTTCTTCCGCAGTCTTTTCTTCTTCCGCAATCTTCTGCGGATACATTCCGGGATAAATCAATCCGTGTCGCCGTGCTGGCGCTCCGCCGACCAAATGCTCGCCGGATCTTTCTCGAACGGATAGACGTGCACCATCCAGTTGAAGATCACGGGATGAAACGTTCCGCCCGCCGCATCGCAAGCTTCCTGCGTGGCGATCGATCCGCGCAAGCCAAATTGCGAATGTCCCGCCAGCATGTTCTGTCTCTGATCCGGTGGAGGAGCGCAGAAGTTCACATGCTCGTGCCATTGCGCTACGCTGAGCGGGACGCGCTCGTCGAGTTCGTCTTCCGTAAGGCGTTTTGGTGCGGTGTACATCACTCCAATCAACTTGTAATCGTCGCCATGCTTCTCGTAGAGCAGTGACGTCGGATGTTCGGGATTGAAGCGGAACCGCGCTTCCCCGGCATAGGCGTAGTTCGTGAAGTGATACATCTTCTGCGGAACTTCCGGAAGGAAAATCTTGTAGCCTTCGGCCAGAGCCGTGCGATAGTCCGTATATTTTTCTGATGCTTTTCGGGCTTGTTCCACGATCTGCTGGGCACGCTCCGCATCGCCCGGCTTCGGCGGACGCAGCGCCGTCATCTTCATATGCGGGCCCATGTCCATGTGACCGGCCATGGAATTCATGACGTGAGCCGCGGCGTCGTTCTCGGCATCGTTGTCGCTACTGGCCGGTGCGTCTTTCATTGGCATCTTCGACGCGTCGTGCCCGGACATATCCATACCAGGCATCGATTGCTGGCCGGCGGGCTGTCCGCTGGTTGCCGGAGTGCCAGCCGTCTGTCCCCACGCAACACTACACATCAAAATGGCAATGAAAATAGCGAATCGGTTCATAAAAAATCCCCCACGTCTTATTTGATATTAACCCTGCGGCATGAAGAATGTTTCTGCAAGGCAGGGCTCGTTACCGAAGATCACAGAGGTAACACGCGGCGGCGATGGCGTAAAGGCTTCCAAGAAACTCGATCAGAGCCGCGCTTTTGGGTGGCGCAGTGCTTTAGCGCTGCGATAAGGCCTTCCTTCTTGTCAGGGCTTTAGCCACTGCGGCGATTGAACTGAGTTTTTCAGTAGGCGATTAAGGGAGAATTGTTGGCAAGCCTCAACCTTTCCGCTTGTAGTGGATGGGCCATTGCACCTGCCAGGTCTTGCCGCCATCCTGTGAAGCTTCCCAGGTCCAGTCGAACTCATTCGCGGCAATATTTTTCCAGACCATGCGCTGCAGGAATTTTGCGCCGTTTTTTCCTGTCGCTTCGCGCTGCAGGATCATCTGGTCATCTTTGAACTCACCCACGAAATCCAAATAGCCGCCCTGGTTGTCGACCCAGGTCTGTTTCCATTTGCCCGCATTCGTGTCGAAGATCGAGACGCTCGTCCCACGCAGAGGCGCGGATTGCTCGCCGGAAAAATTCTCCTGCACGACGCATCCGTCGAGAATGCGTCTCACGCTGTTCGTGCCGTGTCCACCTCGCCGGTTTTTGCCCCGGGCCAGGATGCGTCCCATTCGCCCACCCAGAACTCCAGCTGCTTTTGCTGCGCGGCGGCGCACGGATTCGGCGGCGCTTGCGAAGCTACCTGTTGAGCAAAGAGCGCGGGAACGGTGAGCAGCGCGAGAACCAGCAGGCCAAGGAATTTTGTCATGGATCTCCTCACCCTTCAGACGCGGCAAGTCGCAGAACGTTATGCCGTTGGCGGCCTGGCGCGGTTTCTGGTAAATCTAACTCCTTGACTCTGGAAACCATCGTTTTCCTTTTCTTTGCCGGCGCGCTGGGCGGAGCCCTCAATTCCGTCGCGGGCGGCGGCAGCTTCATCGCGTTTCCCGCACTGCTGTTCACGGGCGTGCCTCCGATTCCCGCCAATGCCACGAACACGATCGCGCTCTGGACCGGGCTGCGGCCAGCGGCGGCGCGTATCGCAAGCAACTGGATGTTCCGCGTCGCGTGATGATTCCTCTGCTGGTGGCGAGTTTAGTCGGCGGCCTCGCCGGAGCTTTTCTGCTGTTGAAGACCCCCGCTCACACGTTCATGCGCGTGCTGCCCGTGGCTTACGCTGGGCGCAACTCTGCTCTTCGCCTTCGGAAAGAAGCTCGCTGGCGGGCGCCAGTCCGTGATTGAACACGAGGCATCGACCACCGCGCTTGCGTGGACGACGATGTTTCAGTTGTGCGTTGCTGTCTACGGAGGCTACTTCGGCGGCGGCATGGGAATCGTGATGCTCGCCATGCTGGCTGCTCTCGGTATGACCGACATTCACGCCATGAACGCGCTGAAGAGCGTGTTGGGGTTTGTGATCAATGGCGTTGCGGTCGTCACTTTCATTGTGGCGCGCGCCGTGTATTGGAAGCACGGCATCATCATGATCGTTGGCGGAATCGTCGGCGGGTATGTAGGCGCGCACTACGCCCTGAAGATGCCGCAAAAATGGATCCGAATCTTTGTCGTGCTCGTGGGTGCAGGAATGACTGTGTACTTCTTCTGGAAGTCATATTGAAAACAAAGCGCCACGGATTTCACGGATCTTCACGGATTAAACTCCCGAAAACTAAAACCTAAGACTTTAAGGTTTGGGGTAATCCGTGAGAATCCGTGAAATCCGTGGCCAAGCTTTCTACGGCAGCGGCGCAGACACGTGCTCGTGCACGATGAGCCACTTGCCGTCTTCGTTTTCCAACACCACCGTCCAGCGGAAATTCCCCATCTCGACTTTCCCGGCCTTGGTGGTCATCTGTTCCGCCACCGTTGCTGTCGCCCAGACCAGGTCTCCGTGCGGATGGATGGCAAGGTCGTCATTGAGCGTGAACTTCGCGCTTTTGTAGCCGGCAACTACTGCCTTCACGCCAGTCGAGTATTCGTCAAAGCTGCCATATTTCAGCGGAGCGATATCGAAGAAGGTGTGCGGTCCCGTGGCATAGAACTTGG
This sequence comes from uncultured Acidobacteriaceae bacterium, assembly GCA_963844525.1. GTDB lineage: Bacteria > Acidobacteriota > Terriglobia > Terriglobales > Acidobacteriaceae > Sulfotelmatobacter. The sequence goes on from CAWJOM010000006.1 coordinate 890,345, forward strand.
CGGTATTGGCGGGGTCGAGAGTCGACCAACCGTCCCACACTTTCTGCAAGTAGGCTTTGTCGGGGGTCGGGCCTGCAGGCAGCCTTCTTCATCGTCGTCTTCTTCGTTTGGGCAAAACCGGACAGGGTCAGGGCGAACAGGCACAGCGAAACGGTCAGAAAGCGCTTCAGCATTTAGGGTCTCCTCCGAGGAATCCGGCGGCATTCTCGCATAGATAAGCGGAAACCACAAAGCGAAGGAGCCTCACGCTAGGTGCCCCCTTGGACGTGCGATCCTTTAGGTAGACAACCGTCAGGCGTATACTTCTGATATGCACACAGTTCTTGAATTCTTTTGCGAGCTCGAAGAAGTTGGGGCCTGGATTCTGTCCAAGACAGTGCTGGTTGTGTGGAGATTGATGTTCCCTCCAGAGAGCGTGCGCCCAAGAGGCTGACAGACTTCGCAAAAGGCTACGCGAGGAAAGAGCGCTTCAGGAGCATAGCTTTCAATTCCGTTTGACCGATTTCCACAGCGCACGTTAGAATAGTGAAGTTTGCCTGTACTGGCCGACCCGTTCTGGGGACGCCTGTCTCGGCTGTTGCAGCGCCGCGGCGGAAAACACAGCAAGCACAGGAAATCAGCAGGCCCCTTGGTTGCGCCCGTGTGCGCCCTGGGGTTCCGTTCCAGAGTTCCATTATTTGTCCTGCTGAATTTCAACGACATTCTTGGAGGCAGACGTATGTACGCGGTCATCCGCGCCGGTGGAAAGCAGTACCGGGTGGCGCCCGGAGATGTGATTCGAGTCGAGAAAATTGGCACCGGCACCGACGGTGTGGTGGAGTTCCCCGTGGTGGCCGTGTCCGGCGAGGCGGGCCAGATCGGCCAGCAATCGGACGCGCGCGTAACTGGCGAAGTCGTCGAAGAGGGCCGCGGCGCGAAGATCCTGGTCTTCCACTACAAGCGCAAAAAGCAGTACAAGAAATTGCGCGGACACCGTCAGTCCTACACTGCCGTGCGCATCTCTGAGATCGCTTTTGGCGGCCAGAGCTTCAAGGCTCCTGAGCTTCCCAAGAAAGAAGCGAAGCCGAAGAAGGTAAAAGCGCACGAACACGAAGAAGAAGCTCCGGCAGCGCACGCAGCGCACGCCGCCGCCAAGAAGACTTCGGCCAAGAAGAAAGCGGCACCGAAGAAGGCGGCCAAGAAGGCACCCGCAAAAAAGAAGTAAGATCGCGTAGGGACGGACGCATTCGTCCCTCCAGGTTTTAACTGAGAACTGACAACCAAGAACTGAGAACAGTCTTATGGCACATAAAAAAGGGCAAGGAACATCACGAAACGGCCGCGATTCTAACGCGCAGCGGCTTGGCTTCAAGGCATTCGGCGGACAACTCGTCCCCGGCGGCACCATCATCGTTCGCCAGCGCGGCACGCGCGTGAAGCCCGGCCTCAACGTCGGCCGCGGCAAAGACGACACCCTCTTCGCCAAGATCACCGGACGCATCAAGTTCCTGAATAAGGGATCGATGGGCAAGTTCGTGATGGTCGAGCCCGTCGAAGTCGAGTAGGTTCCATGTGGGGGCAGCCGCCCTCGGCTGTCCATCGAGCGTAGCTCGATTGCCGTGTCCCGAAAGTGGAAGCTTGCCGTCATTCGGTGCTTCCCATCCTAGACAGCGAGCGGTGCGGCGAGTACACTGCCCCGTTCCCAGTGATTCCAGCTTCTCCCAATCCATCTCGCGGCTTGCAGGCGGCGGGAGTAGCCTGCCTGCTCATTGTTCTCGCGCTTCAGCTTGCCCTCTCCGCGCGCCGCGAATCCCAGACGTGGGACGAAGCCTGCCACATCTTCGCCGGCTACAACTACTGGAAGAACGGGAACTTCGGCGACAACCCCGAGCATCCGCCTCTGGTCAAACTGCTCGCGACCCTGCCTCTGCTGCGCTTGCCGCTGAACGTGCCGCCGCATCCCGGAGTGTTCTCGAAGGAAGCCGACTTCATCACTGCGACCGAGTTTGTCTACTCGAACGATGCGTCGGCGATCCTATTCCGCACCCGCATGGCAGCTGCGCTTCTGACGTTACTGCTGGGCCTGCTGGTCTTTGTCGTGGCCAAAGAAATGTTCGGCCCAATCCTGGCGTTCATCGCGCTCACGCTGCTGGTGTTTGAGCCGAACATCCTGGCCCATGGCGCGGTCGTAACCACCGACGTCGGGATGTCGCTCTTCCTTCTGGCGACGGTCTACATGTTCTATCGCTATGCGAAGAAGCCGACTACCGGGCGCTTGTTGCTGACCGGGCTGGCAGCGGGGCTGGGTCTGGCGACAAAGCACTCGGCCATTCTGATCTTCCCGGCTTTGTTCGTGCTGGCCGCATGCGAGGTTGCGCTCGGATCGAACGACGCCGCGCCTTCGCAAACTTCGGAACCCAGGACGAAGCAGGCGCTCCGTCTGCTCGGCGCCCTTGCAGTGATTGGCGTGATCGCCGTCGTCGTGTTGTGGTCGTTCTACGGATTTCACTTCCATCCCAAGGCCGGAGTCGACGCCAGCGCGCGTCTGGCGGAGTATGCCGGAAGGCTGAAGAATCCAGTGCAGGCGAAGATGATCGTGACCGCCGGCCGCTGGCATCTGCTGCCGCAGGCTTATCTCTACGGCCTGGCGGACGTCGGATTCACCGCCGAGTTCAGCCATACCTACTTGCTGGGAACGGTCTACCCACATGGACGCTGGCCCTACTTTCCGTTGGCGTTTGCCATCAAGACGACGCTGGGACTGCTCATCCTGTTCGCTCTGCTGCCGCTGTCGCTGGCGCGCTCGCGTATCCAGTGCTGGAGAGAGCTGCTGTTCCTCATCGTTCCCGCCGCGGTCTACTTCGGCGTCGCCATGGGATCGGGTATGAACATCGGCGTACGTCACATCCTTCCGGTGTATCCCTTTCTGATGATCCTCGCGGCATGGGGTGCGTGGCGCCTCATCCAGCGCCAGCGTCGTTGGGCATATGTTGTCGTGCTGCTGCTTGTGTGGAACGCGATGTCGTCATTGCGAACCTTCCCGGTGTATCTCGCGTATTCGAACGAGCTGTGGGGCGGGCCTTCGCAGACTTACAAATATCTGTCGGACTCGAACGCCGACTGGGGACAGCAACTCTGGGCGACGAAGAAATATCTCGACGGCCGGCACGTGAAGGACTGCTGGTTCGCCTACTTTGCCGAAGTCGTGGTCGATCCCGCGTACTACGGCGTGCCGTGCAAACCGCTCACGACGATCGCCTCGGTGTGGCTGCAGCCCACGATCAACGTCCCTGCGAGCATTGACGGGCCGGTGCTTATCAGCGCCGGCGTGCTCTCCGGCTACGAGTTTGGTCCGGGAGAACTCAATCCCTACGACCAGTTCCAGCACATTCAACCCACGGCGGTGATCGAAGACGGCCTCTTCGTCTTCGACGGACATTACGACATCCCGCTGGCGGCCGCTCTGAACCACGTCACGCGGGCGCAACTCGCAGTGCAGAACAAAGATCTGGACAAGGCGCTTTCGGAAGCGCAGGCCGCGGCTGCGCTCGCGCCGCGATCCGTTCAGGCGCAAGCGGTGCTCGGCGACATCCTTGGGCAATTGAACCGGACCGACGAAGCGCGCCAGGCCTACCAAAAGGCGCTGGACGCCGCCGAGTCAATCCATCCTGAGTTTCAACGCGGATGGATCCCCGGCCTGAAGCACGCCGCTCTCCAAGGCCGTTAGACGCAGTCCGGCAGACGCGTCTGTTAGACATTCCCCGAAGCTTCCATGATGATAGATAGAGACAGATAGGACACGCATGTTTATCGATGAGGCAAAAATCAAGGTCAAGGCGGGCGACGGCGGCAACGGCTGCATGGCCTTCCGGCGCGAAAAGTTCGTTCCGCGCGGCGGACCTTCGGGCGGCGATGGAGGCAAGGGCGGCGACATCGTCATGGAGTCCAGCGAGCGCCACAATACGCTGGTACACTTCCGCTTCAATCCCGAGCACACCGCGCAGCGCGGACGTCACGGGGAAGGTTCGAACAAGACCGGACGCGACGGCGACGGCATCGTTCTGAAGGTTCCGGTCGGGACCATCGTGTTCGACGACGAGACCGGCGACAAGCTCTTCGAATTCACGCAGCCCGATCAGCGCTTTGTGATTGCCCGCGGCGGGCGCGGTGGACGCGGCAACGCGCGCTTTGCCACCTCGGTGCATCAAGCCCCGCGCGAGCATGAAGAAGGCCGTCCGGGCGAAGAACATGTCTATCGCCTCGAACTCAAGCTGCTGGCTGACGTGGGGCTCGTGGGATATCCCAACGTCGGCAAGTCGACGCTGATCTCGCGCATCTCGGCGGCGCGTCCTAAGATTGCGGACTATCCCTTCACCACGCTCGAACCCAACCTGGGTGTGGTTGCGGTGGGCGACGCCAAAAGTGAAGTCAGCTTTGTGGTCGCCGACATTCCCGGATTGATCGAGGGAGCGCATACCGGCGCCGGGCTGGGCACGCAGTTCCTGCGGCACATTGAGCGCACGCGTCTGCTGGTGCACCTGGTCGATGTCTCCGATTCGAGCGGCCGGCCCGATGTCACGAAAGACGTTGAGGTGATCCTGGCCGAGTTGTGGAGCTTCGGGGCACATCTCCAGGAAAAGCCCATGATCATGGCGGCGTCGAAGATCGATGCCGTGAACAAAGACAAGCTGGCCGCGCTGAAGAAGTACTGCAAGAAGCACAAGCTGAAGCTCTACGAGATCTCCGCCGTGACCGGCAAAGGGATCGAAGAGCTGAAGTACGCCATGGCCGCCGAAGTCCAGAAGTACCGCGAGCGGGAGATAAAGGACGCGGTGGGGGAAAAGTCTTAGGGGCGCGGGCTTCCAGTTTTTTTCTTCGTTTATTCGTAAAATATTCAATTCATTGAGGCTACGGCATTCAGACCGTCGACCTGCCCGGTAAAATCTTGATCCGGAAGGACTTACACGTAAAATCTTCCAGAATAAGGAGTTAGAGGACTGCCGTGGAGTGTAGTTCCCGGTGGACTTCTTCCAGTTTTTTTCTTCGCCCTTTTGCAAAATATTCAATTCATTGATGTTACGGCTGTCAGCTTGGCGGCTTCGGCGGCAAAATCTTGAGCCGAAAGGGTTTACACGTAAAATATTCCAGAATAAGGAGTTAGCAGCTCGTTTCTGGTCGCTGGCCAGGGTCTGTTTTCGTAAAATATTGATTTTGTTGGGGTTGCCGTCTAAGGGTTGGAGGCGTTGTCGGCAAAATCCTCCAGAATAAGGACTTAGCAGCGCTCCAGTCGGGGACGCGAGGATTTCGGTCAAAGCCCGGAGGCAGTAGCCTGGATCGGCCGAAGTGGTGGAATTTTCGTGCACGGAATCATTGTGGTCTTTTGAAAATTCTCAGTAAAGGTCATCCGTCACACGAATCACGATTTTTTGTGTGGAAATCTGTGGAAAACATCACGGGCGCAGCAGAGCCCTCAGGTCCTCTAGCGAAAGTCACCCGTATCAAGCATAGGCAACCAATGTAGTTGCGTTTATAGCGTTTAATAGATACCATTAAGGTAAGTTGTCCCCAGCCTCTTTGAGGAGGACGAGTCGGTTATGCCGAGTACTGAAACATCGCCCGTTGATATCTCGCCCAGAGAGCAAAGAGAAATTGTCGACACTTACGCGAAGCTGCGCGAGGCGGAAGCGAAGCTGATTGGGCCGGATGGCCGGGCGGAGATTCTGCCCAATAACCTTTACTCATTTTTGCTGCGGCTGCTCGCCGATCTGCGAGCGGGTCAGTCGGTCACGATCCTGCAGAGCCGGCACGAACTCACGACGGTGGAAGCCAGCAAGGTGCTGGGCTTTTCCAGACAATTTCTGATTCAGCTGCTGGAGAAGGGAGAAATCCCCTTCCACCTGGTGGGGACGCACCGCCGCATCTATGTGCGCGACGTGATGGCGTACAAGGCGAAGCGCGATACGGCACGACGCAAGACTCTCGACGATCTGGCGAGGCGGGAGTTTGAAGAAGGGCATTACGACAAAGTCCCGGATGATTTTCACACAGGAAAATGAATATTCCGCGGTTCTCGATGCGTGTGTTCTAGTGCCCGTTTCGCCCTGTGATCTTCTGCTGCGACTGGGCGAAGAGCCGGCCATGTACCGCCCTTTATGGAGCGAGCAGATTCTGGCGGAAATGGTACGGGCGCTGAGGAGCAAGCTTCATCGAACTGCGGCGGAGGCGGCCTGGAGACGAGAGCAGATGGTAAATGCATTTCCGGAAGCCATGGTTCCGATCCCGCCCGAACTACTGAAGGCGGCTGAATGCATTCCAGACGAAGACGACCGACATGTGCTGGCGGCTGCGATCATGGCGCGCGCGAACGTCGTCATCACCCAAAATACGAAGCACTTTCCGAAACGCTGTCTCGAACCGTTCGGAATTCTTTGTCAAACGGCGGACGAGTTCCTGGTCCACCAATTCCATCTTGGTCCGCAGTTGGTGCTGGATAAGCTGGATGACCAGGGAGTTGGAATCTCCAGGGACCGGAGTTACGTGGTGGCGAGCCTTGCGGCATCGGCGCCGGAATTCTGCGGGCTGGTGAGGGAGAGAGCGTAGGAGTGAGGACGATGGCGGAAACGTCCGGTCTCCCAGAAGATTCCGTCACCGTGGTTCGAGGAGGTCCATGTGGCCCCACCGCCTGAGTTGAAAGTATGGCTGCCTTGGTCTGAGCTGAATGGAACCTCACGTCTCACGATAGAAGAATTTCGAACGGCGCTCCGCCAGTACCCTCGCAGCGCCATCCTCATCGCCTGTGCAAGGCTAAGCACGATCTTCAAGTTCGGGCCCGAAGCCAACACAGTCGCTTCGCAGGAAATCAATGAGTATTGGGTACCGCGTCTCATGAGACCAGACCTCATCGACAAGGCCATGAAAGAGGTCAAGAACGGGAGGCCGATATTCTTCCAGGGACAACTCCGGTTCTTGGCTGCCGAGGCGATGCGGCTGGACCCAGCACCGTCCGAGGACGGCTCCCAGGTTCCTGATTGGGCGTTGGGGGCGTTGCTGCTCGGGGCCGGAGAGCTGCTTTATAAGAAGCATGTTCCAGATCTGCCGGACGAGCTAGATGTGCTGGCGAACCTGGTCGCCGATTTCCTGCCGACCTTCGAAATCGACTCGATTACCGATCCATTTCTACTGTTCCTGCGCTTTTACATCTATCTGACCGTCATAATTCCGCGGCTGCCCCTGCATCTGAGAACGTTCGATGTCGCCTTGGAATTTGAGAAGGTTTTTGGTTTCTCGCTGAAGCTCTATAGCCAATTTGTCTACGCTTTCACTCTTCATGCGATGACCGAGCGCACTCAAATAAAGGTCGGCGACGTGCCGGAAGCTGGCATGCCGATTTCGTGGTTCAAAAAGACAATTCTCACCGACGAACAGATTAGCGCCATGTTCGATACAGTTTGCTGCCGCTTGAGCGACCTACCTGACCAGAAGGTAGTGCATGGATATGCAGACTTTGAGTTCTTGAAAGACCATCCTTATCTTCGTGTGGAGGACAAAGTTTATGACATCGACTATGAGTATGCCGTGGCGAAGCTTGAAAGTGGAGCGTTGTGGCGCGTCGCGATATCGATGCCGACCAACCGTAGATTGAGCTACTTCGGCTTTTGGGGAGATGTGTTCGAGGGATATGTGAATTGGATATTCGAGAGCTATGCCAATAAAGCCAGAAACACCCACTATCCCTCGCCGCGCTATCTCAACGATAAGGGCAATAAGACGATTTGCGACGTGCTGATCATGTGCGGCTCTACAGCGGTTTTGATCGAAGCGAAGGCGGCAACATGCGCTGCGAGTGTTCGGTACTCCGGCGATTATCAGCTGGTAAGAGAGTACATGGACAAAAAGTTTGTCGAGGGTGCCGACCGACCACTGGGCGTCTCCCAGTTGCTCACCGCCATCGATAATATCGGCACCATGCCGAAAGAGAACCTCCCCGAATGGCTGCGCGGCGTCAAGAAAATCATTCCCGTCATCATTACAAAGGACGACATCGGCTCAAGTTGGGTGACAAATGCCTACCTCAACGCCCGTTTTCAAAAAAAGCTGAATCGCCTCAAATACAAGAAGCTCACGATCACGCCACTAGTCACCATGAACGTAGGCTCACTGGAGCGGGCCGTTGCTGCGATGCAAGAGATGGCTTTTAGTGACGTAATGGAGGACCGGATTCAGGAGGACCCGAAGCTCTCGCGTCCCTTCGAGGCGGCAAGTTCCTGGGTGCATCGAGGAACGCCTCGGAAGATGCATCGGCACATCAAGATACTCGAAGAATGTGGCGCCGAGATGCAGGCCGATTTCGGCATGGTCGAGGAATAGCCAAAAGCGCGACGAGGGGAAACCTGCGTTGAAAACCGGCGCCGTCGGCTGCATCGCTGCCCACCCTAGCCGCAAAGGGCGCGGCTAGGATGGGGCACCCTCGGTGGGGCGGTGCAGGCAGGGAATCATTCCGCTACGGCATTTCGTCAACTACCAGACATCACGTCGACGTGCGGGTACTGTGTCAATCATCGTATGTGCAGTTTGAAAATAACCTGTGCGAGGACTGCAAGCTGTCGCTCAGGAATTATGACCCCACGGTCTCCTAGTCAATCGTAATCAAACTTCGCGCGAGATTTCTTCGACCCGCTCGGGGCCGGCCCTTCTCTACGCCTGAACAGCGCCTGTGAAAACCGGCGCTGTCGGGTGCATCGCTTCCCACCCTAGCCGCAGAGGGCGCGGCTAGGATGGGGCACCCTCAGTCGGGCGATGCGCGCGGAGAATCACATGGGACCTCACCGTCAGTGAGTTGAGATCGCCGGGTGCGAGGGCAAGGCGCCCTCGCTACAGCCGGCGGGACGCCGGCGCTACTTACTTATCCACAGAACCTGGGTGGTGCTTATGCCCTTGGGAGGGGACCATGTTGGAAGTGGTATTGCAGGATCCGCGCGGCCAGTGCGGGGGTCAAGGTTGATCCGTTGTGCTCGACGGTGCGGACGACTTCTCCGCGGCAGACGACTTCGGTGGCGGAGAGTCCGGCGATTTCCTGCGGGAGCACGAGATTGATTTCCAGTTGTGAGTTGGGCTGCAGGGTTTCGTCGGCCTGGAAGAGCATTCCTGACCGGCTGATGTTTTCGGTTGTGCCTACGTGCCAGCGGAGTGATTGCGCCACCACGCCCGCGTCTTTTCCCGGATCTTCGCCCGAAACCGCAACTTCTTCTCCCCCATCGTGTCCTCCCTATCCAGCGCTGGTAGACTTTACTCCGGTCGAGAAACGCGCAGCAACAGTCATGTCTCTCATCCCCGCCCAATCGGAAACTCCCGCCCAAGCGATCGAACCTGCACTGGTCGAGATTCCTGCCGCTTGGTTCCTGATGGGCTCTAACTCCGGCCAGGACTGCGAACGTCCCATTCACCGCATCTGGATCGACGGCTTCCTGCTGGCCGCAAGGCAAGTCACGAACGCCGAATACGCGCGATTTCTGAGCGCGACCGGCACCACTCCGCCCCCGTTCTGGCAAGACCCGCACTTCAACCATCCGCAGCAGCCCGTAACGGCAGTTTCCTGGCACGAGGCCGTCCACTACTACGAATGGCTGAATGCGCAAACCGCCCGCTCGTATCGCTTGCCCACCGAAGCCGAGTGGGAACACGCCGCCCGCGGTGGGCTCGAACAAAAACAATTTCCCTGGGGTGACGACCCGCCGCAGTCTCTCCCCGATTACGCCACCCGCTGGCAAAAAGGCCCGGAACCGGTGGCTCAATACAGCCCCAATGCCTACGGTCTCTACGACATTGGCGACAACGTCCACGAGTGGTGCAGCGATTGGTACGATCCCAACTACTACCCCGTCTCGCCCGCGCGCAACCCGCGTGGCCCCGAGCAAAGCTCGATGAAGCCGCCACGCAAATCCTCCCGTGGAGGCTCCTGGCGCCACCACATCAAAGTTGCCCGCTGCTCCGCGCGCTCCAGCATCCCCCCAGAATTCCAATACGCCGACTACGGTTTCCGGTTAGCCTGTAGCCCGTAGCGCCGGCGTCTCGCCGGCTGTCGTGAGCGCGTCTCGCCCTCGCACCTGCAAGCACTCCAAAACCCCACGAGTCATATAATCTGTCGTTCGTCCTCATTGGAGAAACCATCCATGTTCCGCAGCGACCTTCTCAAGAACAAGCGCATCCTCATCACCGGAGGAGGCACCGGCCTTGGTAAAGGCATGGCCCAACGCTTCCTCGAACTCGGAGCCACTGTCCACATCTGCGGCCGCCGCGAAGAGGTTCTAGAACAAACAGCAGCCGAACTCTCTCCGAAGGGGACAATCCACGCCATGGCCTGTGACGTGCGCAGCCTCGACGCCGTCGAGGCGATGGTCGACTCCATATGGAGCGAAGCTCCCCTCGACATCCTGGTCAACAACGCCGCCGGAAATTTCATCGCCCGCACCGAGGAACTTTCCGCGCGCGCCTTCGCCTCCGTCATCGGAATCGTGCTCATGGGAGCGCTCCACTGCACCATGGCCTGCGGACGCCGCTGGCTTAAATCTGCCCATCCCGGCACGGTCCTCAGCATCTCCACGACGTACGCGCCGGTCGGTTCCGCATATGTCACTCCCTCGGCTATCGCGAAAGCAGGAGTCGAAGCCCTCATCCGCAGCCTTGCGGTGGAATGGGGCAACCGCGGCATCCGTATGAACGCCATCGCGCCCGGTCCTATTCCAACGGAGGGCGCGTTCTCACGCCTCTTGCCGCGCCCAGAACTCGAAACCTTCGCACTCAATCGCAATCCGCAACACCGTTTCGGCACAGTCGAAGAATTCGCGAACCTCGCGGCTTTTCTAGTCAGCGATGGCTCCGGCTACATCAACGGTGAAGTCATCCGCATGGACGGAGGCGAATTCCTGCAAGGCGCCGGTGAATTCAGCAACCTGGGAAAGGGTCTGACAGAAGAAGACTGGCAGGCGCTAAAGCCGAAGAAATCAGGCCCATCGGCAAAAAGCTAGATGGGATACACGAAGCGCAAAATTCGTGGCATCAACTTCTCATTTCTACTGGCAGGTTTGATATTGGCCGGCTGGGCCCTCTTCTGTGCCTGGAGCGGCTGGCCACGCGGATTCCGCGTCGGCAGCGTCGCTGGCTTTGTCCTCTTCGCGAGCGCGGCGGTGTTTTTCTGCTCGTTCCCCGTGATTTGGGCGCGCTTTCCGGAAAAGCATCCCGTGAACCACGAACTCATGCGCTACGGCAAACTCGCGGAAATCTCGGCGCGCCTTGATTGCGAAATGGCGGAGCACGTCGAAATCCTCGGACCATTCCGCTTCACTGCCACGATGCTGGTCTATGACTCCGGCCACGAGTTCCAAATGGTTCCCTACAATCAGATTCTTTCCGCGGAGATCGAGCAGGCCGCCTCCGACGATCCGGCTGCCATTGTCGTACACACTCGTCACGGCCGCTGCTATCAGTGGTACCGCACCTGGATGCAAGGAATGTTTGATCCTGAAAAAACGCTGGCGAAGATTCGCGCGGCCGGGCACCTCGACGGCCCGGATTCCTCTGCGTCCTAGTCCTCTGTGATGTAGTTTTGGCGGGTCTTAGCGCTGATCCTGCGATGGCATCACGATCGCTTTCAGCACCATGTTGACCAGGCTCAACACAATCGCCCCAATGAATGCGGGGAGAAATCCTTGCACCTGAAACCCGGGCACAAATGCCGAAGCCACTTCGAGCATCACTCCGTTGATCACCAGCCAGAACAAGCCCAGCGTCACCACACTCAGAGGAAATGTCAGGATCTTGAGCACCAGCCCGAGCGTTGCGTTGATGAACCCAATTACCAGCGCCGCAATCAGCGCCGCCGTCGCGCCGTTCACGTGAATGCCCGGCACGATCTGGGCCATGATCCACACCGCGACCGCGCTCAGCACCCAATTCAAAAGCATTCGCATACCGATCTCCTTGATGTCAGAGAACTATAGGCGTTCAGTTCCGAGGATGGCAACAAGCGCGTGCCTTACCCTGGTCGCGGTTTGTGCGACAGGGTGGGGATTTTGACTTACCGCGAGGTATAAATGCACCTGTCCCCGGGTCACACCTTCCTCGAAAATTCACGCTCCATTTGCCGCTACATCCACCCCATACGGTACACTCATCAATTCGACTCCAAGGAGGATTTCCTATGCCCGACCCCGCGCTCAGCGGATCCGAATTCAAGAAGCAACTCCGCGCCGGACAGCCGAAGATGGGCCTGTTCCTGAACGCTCATAGCCCGACGGTCGCCGAACAACTCGCGCACAGCGGATACGACTGGCTGCTCGTCGACACACAACATGGTCCCATGGGCTATGAAAAGCTTTCCGCCATGCTCAGCGGAATTTCGAATGGCGGCGCGAAGTCGCTCGTTCGCGTCGGCGGATACGCCGATCGCCCCGGCATCCAGCAAGCGCTCGACATGGGGGCCGACGGCGTCCTCATCCCCTACATCAATACTGCCGACGAGGCCCGCGAGGCCATCAGTTGCGCGAAATATCCCACGGTTGGCACCCGCTCCGTATACTTCCCGCAACGCAGCATGAACAAAGCCGGACTCCTCGGCTATGCCGGCAACTGGAACAACGAAGGCATCGTCGCTCTGCAAGTCGAGACCGCCTCTTGCATCGAGAACATTGCGGAAATCGCCGCTGTCCCCGGCGTCGATATCCTCTTCCTCGGCCAGAACGATCTCTGCATGTCGATGGGCCTCTACAACAAATACGAATTCCCGCACATGTACACCTCGCCCGAACTCGACGCCGCCACCAAGAGCCTGATCGAACACGCCCGCAAGAATAACGTCATCCTCGGCCTGTTCCTGTTCGGCACGTCGCGCGTCGGCGAATTCCTCGAGAAGGGATTCACCTTCATTAGCATCGGCAATGACCTGCACCACGTCCTCACGCAAGCCGGAGCCTACGTCGGAGACATGGAGAACATCGCCAAAGAAAAAGGCAAGACCTGGAAGCGCCGCTCCACCGCCTTGTTCTAGAAGAAACTCAAGGGTGCCCCGTTCTAAGCGTCGCGCTTTTGGCGACGTTTAGAACGGGGATTTTGACTTCGATCCTCCGTGTCCTCTGTGTCCTCTGTGGTGAAGCTTTTTCTTTCGACCTCACTCCGCACCAAGCCTCTTGAATTAAAATCACAACTCGGACATCCAAGTGATCCTCACCGAAATCGAAACCCGCGTCCTCGGCGCCCTGATCGAAAAAGACATCACCACACCCGACTATTACCCGCTCTCCTTGAACGCCCTCGTCAACGCATGCAACCAGAAAAATAACCGCGAACCGGTGATGGCGCTCGATGAATCTGCGGTCCGGGATGCCCTCGCGAGCCTGCAGGAAAAGCGTCTCGCCGGCCCCGCCAGCGGCGCCGACAGCCGCGTCACGAAATTCGAACACCGGCTGCAAGAGGTCTTCAACTTCGACCGCCGCGAGATCGCTATTGTCTGCGTGCTCCTCCTACGCGGACCGCAAACCCCCGGCGAACTCCGCAGCCGCACCGAACGCATGTACCACTTCGAAGCCCTCGAAGACGTAGTCTCCACGCTCGATCGTCTGGCCCAACGCCAACCGTCCCTCGCGCGAATTCTCCCGCGTCAGCCGGGGACAAAAGAATCCCGCTATGCGCACCTGTTCTCCGGGGAACCGTCCGCAGAAGATGTTTATGTGGCGCGAGCATACTCGTCCGCGACTGCCGGCGGCAACTCGACCTCCGAACGTCTGGCAACCCTGGAAGAAGAAGTCTCAAGCCTCCGCCAAGAACTTTCCGACATCCAGCGGCAACTCGCCACCTTCCGCAAGCAATTCGAATAGCCCTCGCATTCGGCCGTCTCACGGAACTTTCTTCACTCTCCCCACGTACAATTATCTAGAGGGAGGTCTCGCCATGTTCACGCTCATACTGTGGTGCCTTCTGTTCGTGCTTTGCTGGCCTCTCGCAATCGTTGCTCTAATCGCCTACCCATTCATTTGGCTTCTTCTGCTCCCGTTTCGCATCGTCGGCGTCGCCGTCCATGGAGTGCTGGAGGTGATCTATCTTGCAATCACTCTCCCCTTCCGCCTCCTAGCCGCGCCCTTCCGGATCTGAAGAGTGTAGGGTGGAAGAGCGGCACGACCTAATCCGCCGCATCGCCGGCGCCTAAGATAAATCACGAGGGTGCCGAATTCTAGCCGCGCGGTTTTTGCGGCTAGAGTGGGGACTTTGACTTTGGTGCGGACTTCGACTTTTGTCGGCACTCCAAATGTTCATGTGGGGACAGCCGCCCTCGGCTGTCCAGTCGCGAAGCGGCGCAAGAATGCAGCCCTCAACGAATCTTATGGAATCAGCCCCGAAGGGGCCGGAAGAAAATCCGCGCAAGCACAAGAGCGACTCTAGCTTTCCATCACCTTCAACCCTGGACTCACAATCAACCGCGCCTCAGTCGCTCGCTGCACATCCTCGGCAGTTAACCCGGGAGCGACTTCCTCCAGCACCAATCCATCCTTCGTCACGCGGATGTAAGCCATCTCGGTGGCAATCGTGTCCACGACGTTCACACCGGTCAGCGGCAGCGTGCACTTCTTCAAAATCTTCGCACCACCCTCGCGCGTCGTATGCTCCATCGCCACCACCACGCGCCGCGCTCCCGCCACCAGGTCCATCGCCCCGCCCATGCCCTTCACCATCTTCCCCGGAATCATCCAGTTCGCAATGCTCCCGGTCTCATCGACCTCCATCGCACCGAGCACGCTCAAATCGATGTGCCCGCCGCGGATCATCCCAAATGAATCTGCGCTCGAAAAATAGGAAGTCCCCGGCATCTCGGTGACGGTCTCCTTCCCGGCATTGATCAAATCCGGATCCTCGGTCCCCTCCACCGGAAAAGGTCCAATCCCCAGCATCCCGTTCTCCGATTGCAGCGTGACCTCCATCCCTTCCGGCACATAATTCGCAATCAGCGTAGGCATCCCAATCCCCAGATTCACATAGAATCCATCGCGCAACTCGCGCGCAATCCGCTTCACAATCCGCTCCCGCTTGTCGACATCTTTTCCAGCTTTCATCATCTTCTTAGCTCTGTCATCCTGAGCGAAGATTTTGCTTTGCAATAGCGAAGCAAAATCGCAGTCGAAGGACCTGCTGTCCGCCCGCGCAACCAAGAACCCAAAAAGGAATCCCACACAGGATGCCGGTACATTCACCGTCCAGTGAGTACCGAATGCTAGGTACTGACTTTCCGCACCGTTCTCCGCTCAATTCTCCGCTCGTACAACTCGCCCTTAAAAATCCTCTTCACATAAATCGAAGGCGTATGAATCGCATCCCCATCCAACTCGCCGACCTCCACTAGATGCTCCACTTCGGCAATCGTGATCTTCGCCGCCGTCGCCATCATGGGATTAAAATTCCGCGCCGTCTTCCGGTAAATCAGATTCCCTTCGTGATCGCCCTTCCAAGCCTTCACAAACGCAAAGTCCGCTGTCAACCCGCGCTCCATCAGATAAGTGCGCCCATCGAATTCGCGCGTCTCCTTGCCCTCGGCAACAATCGTCCCCACACCGGTCGGCGTATAAAACGCGGGAATCCCCGCGCCTCCAGCGCGAATCCGCTCTGAAAACGTCCCCTGCGGAACCAGATCGAGCCGGATCGTTCCCTTCAGCACCATCTCCTCGAGCAGCCGGTTCTCGCCGACATACGTTCCAATGTGATGCACGATCTGCCCCGCCGCCAGCAGCAATCCGTTCCCGACGCCATCCACGCCAACGTTGTTGCTGATCGTCCGCAGATTCTTCGTTCCCTTGCGAGCCAGCGCGCGAATCAGGTTCTCCGGCATCCCGCACAACCCGAACCCGCCGATCATGATGGTCGCCCCATCAAACACGTCGCGGATGGCCTCGTCGGCACTGGCCACAACTTTATTCATAACGCCAGAATTCTAAATGATTATTCACCACAGAGACACAGCGGGCGGGAAGGGGAGGATCTCGCGCGTACAAGACGGGCATTCCATTTGTTGCCGAGTTCTTTGCGCCCAATGTGGGGATGTTCCACCCGTCGAGTACCGCCACCGTTGCTACAATCCCAATCAGTGTCGATCGCCTTCCACATCGATTCGAGCGCCGCCAAGGCCCGCACCGGGCGCCTGTTGACGCCGCACTCGGAGATCGCGACCCCCGTGTTCATGCCGGTGGGCACCGTCGCGTCGGTCAAAGCCGTGCCACAGGACATTCTCGAGGACCTCACCGCGCAGATCATTCTCGGCAACACCTATCACCTCTACCTTCGGCCCGGCGTGAAGACCGTCCGAAAGCTGGGCGGACTGCACGGGTTCATGTCGTGGCGGCGAGCCATCCTCACCGATTCCGGAGGATTCCAGGTCTTCAGCCTCAACGAACTGCGCAAGGTCAACGAAGAAGGCGTGACATTCCGTTCTCATCTCGACGGCTCGTCGCATTTCTTCAGCCCAGAGAGCGCGATGGAAGCGCAAATCGGCCTCGGCGCCGACATTATCATGGCATTCGACGAGTGTACGGAATATCCGGCGGACGCCGCCCGCGCCCGCGCATCCATGGAAATGACGGCCCGCTGGGCCGCCCGCAGCAAGAAATATTTTGAAGACCACAAACACGAAGTGCCGTGGGGCAACGCCCACGTAGCGACGGACGCATTCGTCCGTCAGTCAGAAATGATAGATGGGAATCCGAAAGAACAAGCTGCGGAGCTTTGCTCCGCCGGGCGGACGAATGCGTCGGTCCCTGCGTATTCTGACCAGACCCAGTCTCTCTTCGGCATCGTCCAGGGCGGCATGGATCGTGCCCTCCGCAAGGAATCCGCCGAACGCACCATCGAAATCGGATTTCCCGGCTATGCCATCGGAGGCCTGAGCGTCGGCGAGCCGCGCGAACTGACCCGCGAGATCGTCGAATCGACGCTCGAGCATCTTCCCAAAGACCAGCCGCGTTACCTGATGGGAGTGGGCACTCCCGAGGAAATAGTCGAGTACGCCAACCTGGGCGTCGACATGATGGATTGCGTCCTCCCCACGCGTGCCGCGCGCCACGGGCTGCTGTTCACGTCCGAGGGGAAGATCTCCATCAAGCAGGCGCGTTATGCCCAGGATTCGGCTCCGCTCGATCCGAATTGCGGCTGCCGGGTATGTTTTCGCTACTCCCGGGCCTATTTACGTCACCTTTATGCATCCAACGAAGTGCTGGCGCAGGTCTTGAATACCATCCACAACCTCAGTTTCTACCTTGACACTATGCGGCGGGTGCGGCATTCTATTTCACTTGGGGAAGAGTCCCGTTTTCTGTCTACTGTCTGGTCACGACCGAAACCATGACCTCGACGGACGGTCTTCCCGGATTCAAGCCTGAAAGCTGAAGGAACCCGGCCGAAGTCGATCGAAAACCCCGTGGTGACATGAGATTTTCCGCGCCGTCAGGCGAGGCGGTTGTTCGCGGATACATACGCTCAGACCTCTTATATGCAATCTATACTGGCAGTGCAGCTTGGTGGTGGCGGGGGCGGTATGGGGTGGCTCGGCATGGCTCCCCTCGTCTTTATTTTCGCCATCTTCTACTTTCTCTTGATCATGCCCCAGCAGCGCCGCCAGAAAAAATGGCAGGCCATGCTGGATCAGCTCAAAACCGGCGACCGGGTCACCACTAGCGGAGGCCTGCGGGGCACCATTATGGCGCTCAAGGATGACAGCATCCATCTGCGCGTTCCCCCGAACAATCTCGTGGTGGAAGTGACCAAGGCTTCGGTGACGCAGGTGACCACGCCCGACGAAGAAGTAAAGGCGAAATAAATTTCGAATTCCGAGTTACCAGTCTTTTCTATGAACAAGAATTTTCTCGTGAAGTTCGCAGTCATCGTTGGCATCACGCTCATTTTCCTGTTCGGAATCTTCGGGATTCCGAAGAGTTTCTCCCGCCAGGGGCTGATTACGGCGGTGGGTGAGCACATCCACCTCGGCCTCGATTTGAGCGGCGGAACCCACCTCATTCTGCAGGTTGAGGTCAACGACGCGGTCAACGTTGTAGCGCAGAATGCCATGGAGGTCTTGAAAGAGCAGCTGCGCAATCGCAAGATCGACTATTCCGACATTACCCAGCCCGACCAGCAAAACAATCCTGACCACCTGGTTCTGAAGGGCATGCAGCCCGCAGGGCGCTCAGATTTGCTTTCCATCGTGCAGGAAAAGTTGCCCGAGTACGACGTGACCGGGGCACCGGATAATTCCTGGAATCTCACGATGAAGCCGTCGTCGCTTTCGGATTTGAAGACCAAAGCGGTTGGTCAGGCGATTGAGACCATCCGCAATCGAGTGGACGCTCTCGGTGTCAGCGAACCCACGATCGAACAACATGGTGGCGGAGGGCAGTATCAGATTCTGGTGCAGTTGCCCGGCGTGGATGATTTCGGGCGCGTGAAGGACATCATCCAGTCCACCGCCATGCTCGAGATCAAGCAGTCTCTGGGCGGGCCTTATCCGAGCGAGCAAGCCGCTCTACAGGATAAGGGAGGAGTCCTGCCCGCCGACGCAATTCTCCTTCCCGGGCACAATATGCCTGGAGCCCAGTCCGAGGGGCAGGCGTGGTATCTGGTATCCCGCATCTCTGCGGTCAGCGGCAAGGATTTGCGCGACGCGCAGCCCAATCGCGACCAGAACGGCCAGCCCAGCGTCAGCTTTTCGCTGACCGGCGATGGCGGCCAGCGTTTTTACAGCTTCACCTCCGCACACGTGGGCGACAGTCTGGCAGTCGTGCTCGACAACAAAGTGCAGGAAGTCGCCAACATTAAAGAGCCGATTCGCGATCAGGGTTCGATCAGCGGCGGCCGCATGAGCGAGCAGCAGGCGAAGGATCTTTCCATGATTCTGCGCTCGGGCGCGCTGCCGGCCAGCATCAAGTATTTGTCCGAGGAAACCGTCGGGCCGTCGTTGGGCGCGGATTCGATTCGCTCCGGCGTGCAGGCGACCGTCATCGGCATGGTGGCCGTGCTGATTTTCATGCTCGTCTACTACCGCGGCGCCGGCATTAATGCGGACCTTGCGCTGATCATGAACCTCATCATCCTGCTGGGATTCTTGGGATGGTCGAGCATCGCCGGCGTCAATATCGCGCTTACCCTGCCCGGAATTGCAGGGGTCATTCTGACGGTCGGCATGGGTGTAGATTCCAATGTGCTGATCTTTGAGCGCATTCGCGAAGAGTTGCGCAACGGCAAGACGCCGCCATCAGCTGTGGATCAGGGCTTCAGCCACGCCTGGATCACCATCGTCGATACGCACGTGACGACCATCGTTTCCGCCGCGATTTTGTTCATTTTTGGCACCGGCCCGGTCAAGGGATTCGCCACCACGCTCACGTTCGGCTTGCTGGCCAACCTGTTCACCGCAGTGTTTGTTTCGCGTTTCATTTTCGATTGGGTCCTGAGCCGGCACCAGCGCGGCGAAGCACTCAGCATTTAAGAAATTGAGTAGTTGGGGAATTTGGTAATTGGGAAATTGAAAGCTTCGGTCGATGAGTTTTTCAAATTGCACAATTCCCAAATTTCCCAATTACTAAAGTCTTGCTAAGTCATAGATAGATAAGGGGCTAAGATAACCCGTGGAGTTCTTTCGCAATACCAACATAGATTTTCTGGGCAAGAAGTGGTATTTTCTCGCCTTTTCTCTGATCTTTAGCGTTGCCGGCCTGTTCTCCATGCTCTTCTGGCACCACATTCCGTGGGGCGTCGACTTCCGCGGCGGAACGCTGGTCTATGTGAAGTTCGCCCATACGCCGGACGAAAACGCCATCCGCGCTCAGCTCGATCGCGCCGGCTTGCGGAACTTCAAGCTTCAGCGCTATGGCGTGACTGCCAATAACGAGGAATTGATTGACCTCGATGTCCGCGAGACCAACGAGAAGGAACTCGATCTCGGTAAGCTAACCATCATCAAGGCATTGCAGGCCGGTTCCCCTGCTCCCGCGGGCAAGATCGACCTGAATAACGCCAGCTTCCTGACGGTAAAGGGCTACCTGGTCGAGAAAGATCCCATGCACCTGGGGACCGACGCTGACCCGAAGTATTCGGCTCAGGCGCAGGCCATCCTCGACTATCGCAAGTTCCAGAGCGGCGTGTTGAGTTCTCTGGACCAGCTAAAAGGCGCCACTGGGGTTGACCCCGCGGTCGCTGCCTCAATCCCCGATGGCTTCTATCTTTCCGACTACGGCATCCGGGACGCCCAGATCATCGGGCCTCAGGTCGGCGGCCAGCTCCGCACCCAGGCTGGATTGGCTACCCTCTACTCCCTGTTAGGAATGCTGGTATACCTGGGCTTCCGCTTCGAGTGGATTTACGGCGTCGCCGCCGTGGTTACCGTGTTCCACGATACCCTCATCACCGTAGGCGCATTTTCCCTTACAAATACCGATATCACCCTGACGGTGATCGCGGCCATTCTTACCCTGATTGGTTACTCTAATAACGACACGATCGTGGTATTTGACCGGATCCGCGAAAACATTAAACTCATGCGACGCGAGAAACTGGCAGATGTCGTCAATCGGAGCATCAATCAGACTTTAAGCAGAACCATCTTGACAGCAGGCCTTACCTTCCTTACCGTACTCGCACTCTTTTTATTCGGCGGCGAGGTGCTTCGTGGATTCAGCCTCGCGCTGGTGATCGGTATTTTGATCGGCACATATTCGTCCATCGCCATTGCCGCACCCATCCTGGTGGCTTACCAGGAGTGGCGGGTCGAAAAGGGCAAGCGTCCGATTGCCATGCCAGCCGGGAAAGCTAGGTAAGTTACCCGATGGCGCGGGCGAATTGATTGCGTTACGCCTTCTTATGTAGCAGTTAGAGGGATTTGCTCAGCCCCCCGTTTACACTCGGGTCGTGCGAGGGGCGCTCAAAGAATCTGGGAGCAAAGAGGAAGCAGTCGGTGTCTAAATGCTCGTAGGGGTCTGAGAGAAGTAGGGGAGAATTCCAATGTTTGAAGACAGCCTTATCGAATCCGGCGGCCGGCTCAAAACGAAGCGGGGATGGACGTCCATCGTTTCGTTCACCATTCAGATCGGGATTATCGGCGTGATGGTACTGATTCCGCTGATTTTTACCGAAGCCTTGCCTAAGGGACAAATGATGTTCTTGTTGGTGGCCCCCCCGCCACCGCCACCGCCTCCACCGCCCGCAGCCGCAGTCGTGCAGCACGTCAAAGTCGTCCAGACGGACATCGTCAACGGTGAACTGCGCACACCCACCAAGATTCCGAAACAGATCAAAATGATTCAGGAAGACGAAGCTCCTCCGCCGTCCATGGCTTCCGCCGGCGTAGTGGGCGGCGTTCCGGGCGGCGTCCCGGGTGGATCGATGGGCGGCGTCATCGGCAGCGTGCTCAGCAGCACTCCGGTCGCTGTTCCGAAGATCGCTACCCCGCAGCGCGTGCGGGTTTCACTCGGCGTTTCCCAAGGTCTGCTGATCCGCAAGGTTCCGCCGTCCTATCCTCCGCTGGCGCGTCAGGCGCGTATTCAGGGCGTGGTTGTACTCCAGGCCCAGATCAGCAAAGAGGGTAATATTCAAAACCTGCAGTTGATCAGCGGGCACCCGATGCTGGCTCCCGCCGCGATCGAAGCCGTGAAGCAGTGGAAGTACAAGCCGTACCTGCTGAACGGAGAACCGGTCGAAGTCGATACGCAGGTGCAGGTAAACTTCACCCTCGCTGGGGGCTAAACTCCCAGCGTGGCGCAGTTCGCATTTCGTGGTAGCAGTGTGCATGGCCCTCCCCTTCCCACCTCAATTTCGGTGGCCGGGAGGGGCTTTTCGGAGCCCGGGAACGGTCGCTGTACTCCGCTCACATCAGGGATGGCCTTTCGGGATTGTGCCTGTGCGACGAAAAATCCGCGCACCCGACGGTAACCGAAATTTCTTATCCGTCGGTTGGCACCACAAAGCGCATCAAAGTGTCCAAGTAATTTAGAGAGTTCCGAGGAGGGAAAAGCAACTCATGTTCGCAACTCACGTAGCAGCAGCACTTCTCAGTCACGTTCACGTCGCAGCCACCTGGATGGTCCAGGAAGGCGGCGGCGCCATGGCGACCGATCCCTTGGGCTTGTGGAAGGCAATGGGATGGGTAGCACGCACGGTCGTCATCATCCTCTTCATCATGTCGGGCTGGTCCATCGGCGTGATGATCGACCGCTGGATGGCCTATAGCGCCGCCCGCAAGCAGTCTCGCGCGTTCGCTCCAGCTGTCGCCGGCGCCCTGCGCGATGGCCGTATCGATGAAGCGATCAAGGTTGCCGAGCGCAACAAGAAGAGCCACCTGGCCAAGGTTGTCACCGCTGGCTTGATGGAATTCAAGGCTCACCAGGATTCCCCGGGCGCAATCCCTGGCGAAACCATTGAAGCCTCCAAGCGCGCTTTGGAACGCACCGAAGCCATCGTCCACGCCGAACTCAAGCGCGGATTGGGCGGCCTCGCCACCATCGGTTCGACCGCACCCTTCGTGGGCTTGTTCGGAACCGTGATGGGCATTCTGAACGCTTTCATCGGTATCAATAACTCCAAGGCTACCGGTCTGGCTGCAGTCGCCGGCGGTATCGCGGAAGCGCTGGTCACGACCGCCATCGGGCTGCTCGTCGCCATCCCTGCCGTCATGATGTTCAACTATCTGACCGGTCGCGTGGAAGCCTTCGACGTCGAAATGGACAACTCGTCCAGCGAACTGATCGACTACTTCCTGAAGAAGCGCGGCGACGTTAGAAGGTAAGCCGCCGCTCGGGTCCGGCAGTGAGTTGCTTGTCCGGCGCTGGAGCAATCCAGCGCCGGGCCTTCCCAACTTGAGTTTGACTGCGGACGCGACGGAAGCACGGGAGATATCAAGTTATGGCATTAGCGAAACGGAACGAAGGAGCGAAGGTCAGTTCAGACATCAACGTCACGCCCATGGTGGATGTGATGCTGGTGCTGCTGATCATCTTCATGGTGGTCACGCCCATGTTGCAGAAAGGCATCAGCGTGGACATGGCCCCGGTCAACAACCCGGAACAGATGCCGGACGCCGACAAGGAAGACGCACTGCTGGTCTCGATTACTCGGGACGGCAAGGTGTATTTCGGCAGCGACCAGATCCAGGACGTGGATAACCTGACCAGAAAAGTGAAAGATCGGCTCGCCAATAAGCAGGACAAGCGCGTGTACGTGAAAGCGGACATGCGGACCCGGTTTGGCAGCGTGGTGAAGGTAGTGGACAGCGTGCGTGCCGCCGGGGTGGATGATCTCGGCTTGCTCACCGATCAGAAGAAGACCGGTCCAAGCGCCCCGCCAGCTCCGGCTGCGCCCGGGCAGTAGTCAGGGAAGCAGTAGTCAGGAAAAGAGGAGAACGACCATGGGAATGTCACTTGGTTCGGGCGGAGGCCAAAGTGCAAACATCAACGTCACGCCGCTCATTGACGTACTACTGGTTCTGCTGATCATCTTCATGGTGATCTCGCCGGTCACCCCGAAAGGCTGGACGCGCTGGTTCCTCAGCCGCCTCCGCCGAACGCGCCTAAGAACAACACACCCGACCGCACCATCGTCGTCCAGTTGATCGACCGTGGCGCTGGCTCGGAACCGGGCGTGAAGATCAACAACGAAGACGCCACCTGGGACAACCTGCAGGGCCGTCTGACTGACATTTACAAGCAACGCGCGGAAAAGGTTATGTTCGTGAAGGGCGATGACGCTATCCCCTTTGCCAACGTTGCCAACGTGATCGATCTCGCCCACGCCGCTGGCGTGGACAAGGTTGGTCTCATCACCGCCAAGATCGAAGCGGGCAACTGAACTGCCCGTCCGGCAAGCCCGGAGTGCGTATTTCGTACTCGGCCCACTGCACGGGAGCGTGTCGCTTCCGTGCTTCCGCGGCCCGCGCTCGACGTACCGTGCTTGTCAAACCGAGGTCTCTGGGCCTAGGATGCTCTGTCGAGGGAGACTTATACCGCAATGAATAAGAACGTAAAACTCATCACGCTGGCAGCCGTAGCGCTGGCGCTTCTCTCCTCTGTCGGTTGCGACAAGCTGAGGGCGCGCGACCAGCTCAACAAGGGTGTGGAATCCTACAAGAACAACCACTACGAACAGGCCATCGTACATTTCCAGAAGGCGGTTCAACTCGATCCGGGTCTCATTAATGCCCGCATGTATCTGGCGACCGCATTCGTTTCGCAATACATTCCCGGCGTCGACTCTCCGGACAACTTGCGCATCGCCCAGCAGGCCATCGACGAATATCAGAAGGTGATTGATGCCAATCCTTCCCGCGATCAGAAAGTGAACAGCGCGAAGGGAATCGCCTACTTGTATCTGAATGAAAAGAAGTGGGACGAAGCCAAGAAATATTACCGCATGGCGTCGGATCTGGATCCCAATGATCCTGAACCCTACTACTCGGTCGGAGTGATCGACTGGACCGCCTGCTACCAGCCCCGCATGGAAGAACGCGCCAAGCTGGGCATGAAGCCCGAAGAAAATCTGAACCCGAAGAATAAAGATCAGGCAAAGGTTTGCGCCGAGTTGAAGGTGAAGAACGCGCCATCCATTCAGGAGGGCATCGATAGCCTCAACAAGGCCATCCAGATCCGCCCGGACTATGACGACGCTATGGCCTACCTGAACCTGATGTACCGCGAAAAGGGCGACGTGGAGTGCGACGATCTAGCGGCCCGCGCCGAAGACCTGAAAACCGCGGACCATTGGGTCGACGAAACCCTGCGAGTAAAGAAAGCCAAAGCCGAAAAGGCCGCACAAAGCCAGGGCGGCATCGTCATGGATCAGGCGAAATAGATTTCGAGCACGTTGTGATTCGAGCTTCTCAGCCTCCTCGGCGGTGCCGAGGAGGCTTTTCTATTTCTCGTCTGCTACCTCGCCACTGTGATTGCCACTGTAGAAAAATGGCTTACGGGTCCGTGCAAGCAGCGGCTTGAAAGTAGCGCCGGCGCCCCCGCCGGCTGTCGCGTGGGCGTCCCGCCCTCGTACCGGATGCCATCAGAATCCTACTCCTTGCTGTACAACCGCAATTCCACCTTCGCGAACTGCCAGCTCTTCACCCTGGGGAATGACTCCGCAAGAACCGTCGTCAGCATTCCCGTTGCAGGATCGGGATTCCCGGTCGGCCCGTTGTTCATCAGCATCACCCACACGCGCCGATGGCCAGAAGCCGACGTCCGCAAGAAATCAGCCGTCGGTTTGCCCGTGAAATCCCGATAGTCGAGTCCGTCTCCATGGGAAGGGAACAGAATCTCCGGGCCGAACTGCCCTTTGAATCCCGGCCTCCCGGTGTTCTCGCCAGAGCGCTGGGACCGTACAAACTCGTATGGAATCCGCGTCTCGGCGATGTGGAACACGACCGCATCTCCCGGTTCCGCGTGATCGAGAACGAAGCCGGCCGCTGCTCCTGAGGCGTCCCGCTCGTTGTCAAAGTCGTTCCCGTAGACGAAGAAAATTCCTTGCATGCAAAGCAGAAGTATTCCCGTGAGTGCGGCCGCCAGCAGCCATGAGTGCCGCAGCCGCGCCAGCCCGGCAGCGACCAGGATCACGAGCGCGGGCAGGCAAAAAATCATGTACCTTGCCAAGAACACTGGACGCGCGACCGACAGCAGGCATGTCAGCGTCACAGGAAAGAAGAGCCACAAGAGCAGGAATTGGCTCCGCCAAGTCTCCCATGCCTGATCGCGAGCCCACAACTGTTTACCCGCCGGCAGCACCGCTGCAATGCAAGCCGCGGCGCAAATGATTGGAAGAGCCCATCCATTGCTGCCGGCCAGGTGCGCGGAGAATGCGAGCAGATCGCGCAGGCCAGGCCGCTGAATCCAGCGAATCGGGCCCGCTCCCGTCTTCGCCACAAAAACCAGGAGAGGGAACACCACGATCCCAATTTCAATCCACGCACGCCGCAGCTGTGCTGACACTTGAGCTCTGGATTGATCGACGCTCCATCCACGGCTTCCCAACCAGCGGAATGCTAGCCAGTGTGTCGCGAGCAGAAGCAGTGCGTAGAAATGCGCATACACAGCGAAGACGCTCACGAGAACATAACCAACGCGGTTGCGCCGCACCGGTTTGCGCGCCAGGGCAATCAGAAACCCCGACGAGAGCGTTGTCAGCAGCACGAAGAGTGCGTAACTTCGCGCTTCCTGGGCATAGCGAACGCTATAGGCATTGAACGTGAATAGCGTGGCGGCAACCAACGCAACGCGTTTGTCTTTGTCGTAGAGCTGCCGTGCGAGCCAGTAAATTGCCGGAATCGTCGCCGCAGAAAGCGCCACCGACAGGCTGCGGATATAAAACTCACGCTGCCCAAACTCCATCCAGAATCGCAGCAGCACGTAATACAGCGACATGTTGGCTTCGCGCCACCACAGCAGGTGCAGGAAATTTCCCCAGCTGATCCGTGCGACTTCCGCGCTGAAATATTCATCAAACCAGAAAGGCTTGCGCGTCAGGAACAGCAATCTCACGACCGCGCCTGCCGCCAGCATCAGCAAAAGACCGAGCCAGGGAGTCCGGCGAGCAGCGTTGTCGGAGGACGGGGGCGCGCCTGCGCTTTGAATCACAGCTGCTTTGGGTGGCTGCATGCGAGGCGTTGGAATCGGTTCAATCCCAAATGATACTATGCTAGAAATTCCCTGATTGTGCGCGTACTTTCGAACCAGGTCCGGTCGTGTAGTGAGAAGCGCGGCTCAAGGCTCTGTTTTTCCCGGGTGCCATCCTGACCGGAGCCGTTCTTCAGGCGGAGGGAAGGATCTCGCGCGAAGACGAAGCCCCAGTATGTGACTGACGAACGAGACTGAATTCCCTTGGCAACCGCATCTTGGCCAACCCGCCCGGCGACGAACGACCCGACAACGGATCGCCCAAATGATCGTCCCATGAATGAGCGCTGGAAGGGCTGCGTGTCGGTGATTGTTCCGGTCTATAACGAAGCCGCTCACGTGGACGAGCTGCTGCGGGCCATTCACGCCTCGCCAGTCAAAAAGGAAATCATCATCGTCGACGATGGCTCGACCGATGGCACTCGCGACAAACTGCGGGCCATGCCGCCAGTGGATGACGTTACCGTGGTATTCCACGAGAAAAATTGTGGCAAAGGAGCGGCCATTCGCACGGCTCTCGCCTATGCCCGCGGCGAGTACGTCCTGATCCAGGACTCCGATCTCGAATACGATCCGCAGGATTATCCTGCGCTGATCGCTCCGCTCGAGGCCGGAAAGGCAAACGTTGTCTACGGCGTGCGCCCCGACCGTCCCGAGCGCGGTCTGCGCTTCTTTCTCGGGGCCAAGCTGCTGACCCACCTTACGAATCTTCTTTATGGTGCGGGCATTCACGACGAAGCCACTTGCTACAAGGTCGTTCGGCGCTCGCTGCTTTCTCGCCTGCAATTGGCCTGTCGACGCTTCGAGTTCTGCCCCGAAGTGACCGCGAAGCTCTGCCGCATCGGCGAGAAGATTGAAGAAGTTCCCATCCAGTACCATCCCCGCTCAGCCGTGGAGGGGAAGAAAATCCGCCATTCCGATGGTTGGCAAGCCATCTGGACCCTGATCCGCTACCGCTTCACCCCGCGCCGCCGCTGGCTGCGCCAGGGTGACGAAACACCGCAAGCACCCTTTGCCGTAAGCTTCTCGCGCCTGCCCTCGGAGTGATGCTGGCACCTCAGATGGCGGCGGGAATCGGAGCCGTACTGCAACGCTGTTTGAGTACTTGCACCAAAACGACAGACGCGATCGGGTAAATAAGGGGTTCCACAAAGACAAACACAAAAGGCGCGATCCCCATGTTGCCGATTCCCGTTGCGGCAGCCACGCTCAGTCCGATCCCTCTGCCGGCTCGCCATAGCATGTGCAATCCCACGCAGTAGACCACTAGAAGCAACACCGTGAGCGAATACAGATTCACTGAGGATAGCCTCGTCTGGATGAATCGAATAGCGGTGACGAGAAGAACGACAAGGAAAAAAACGTTTATCAGTAGCATGGCGCCGTACGTAGATCGCAAGTAAGGCGCAACGTCAGGGGCCGTAAGGCGTCCCGTGAGCACGGGATAAAAAGGGGAGATCATGCAGTACCCGCCCAGCGCGACTGCTGCGGCGTTGATCACCCCCACCGTTCGGAGGACCACCCTTCCCCACTTTGGCATTAGCAATGTGCACCACCTTTCGACCAATGTCGACCGATCTAAGTGTGGGGCACTGTGTAACCAGGTCCAAGTTACGCCAGTCACGGAGCATCCTCGGGCCGTTTCAGGCGGAAAGAATTCCTACTGTTGCCCGAAATCCACAGGCCATTGTGACATCTGACCTTGCGCCCAAATACGAACAAGCAGAACATAGTCAAGGCGGAGACAGTACCCACAGTTCCCGCGGGCAGAGCTAAGTGCTTTGTTGTGAGGATTTTGCCCGCAAGTTATTTGAAATAAAGGATCAAAGCGCAAGTCGTGCACCCAGGATTGCGGAAACCCGCATAAACACTGGCGATGAGCTACCTAGAAGGGGGAGGGGGTACCGCCAGGAAGCGATCAAAGAGATTGAAATCTTCGGCTTCAGGCGATCCGCTGGGTCGCTCCACGGAAATATTTTCAGGCAGATGTTCACGAGCCAGAAATCCTCTGTGTCCTCCGTGTCGTCTGTGTTGTGATTGGTTCTTCCACGCGTGCTCTACGCCACAAAGTCGGAATCTCCGGTAAAATCTTGGGTTCTCCGAGCATCCGCTGCTCAACAGAATGTTCAAGAAAATTCTCATCGCGAATCGCGGAGAGATTGCTGTTCGCGTCATCCGCGCCTGCCATGAAATGGGAATTGCCGCGGTAGCCGTTTACTCCGACGTAGATCGCGCTTCTCTCCACGTCCGCAAGGCCGATGAGGCTTACCCGATCGGCGCGGCTGCCGCGTCCGAGTCGTACCTGAACATCCAGAAGATTCTCGACGTCGCAGCGCGCTCCGGCGCCGACGCCATTCATCCTGGTTACGGATTTCTTTCCGAGAACGCAAAGTTCGCCCGCGCCTGCGCCGATGCGGGCGTGAAGTTCATCGGCCCGACAGCCGCAGCCATGGACGCGATGGGCTCAAAGACCAAGGCCCGTCAAGCGATGGAGCGCGCCGGCGTTCCGTTCGTCCCCGGAACATCGCGCGGCCTCGAGTCGTACGAGCAGGCCGAAGAAGTTGCGGCTCGAATCGGCTATCCCATCATGCTAAAGGCTGCCGCCGGAGGCGGCGGCAAAGGCATGCGTCTGGTGAATGCGCCCGGCGAACTCAAGTCATCGCTGGAGGGCGCGCGGAGCGAGGCAGAACGCTCGTTCGGCGACAGCGAAGTTTATATCGAGAAGGCGATCATCAATCCGCGCCACATCGAAATGCAGGTGCTGGCCGACGAACATGGAAACACGGTCTATCTAGGTGAGCGCGAGTGCTCCATACAGCGCCGCCATCAGAAGGTCGTCGAGGAAGCGCCTTCTCCCATCGTCGATGCGGACATGCGCATGAGAATGGGCGAGGTTGCGGTTCGCGTCGCCCAGGCTGCCGGATACAGCAACGCTGGCACGGTTGAATTCCTGGTCGACCAGCAAAAGAATTTCTATTTTCTGGAGATGAACACGCGCCTGCAGGTAGAGCATCCGGTCACGGAACTTGTCACCGGACTCGATCTGGTGCACCTGCAGATCCGCATCGCTGCCGGAGAGAAGCTGCCATTTACGCAAAAGGAAGTCCTGATTCGCGGACACGCGATCGAGTGCCGCATCTACGCCGAGGATCCCGACAACAATTACTTTCCTAGCCCCGGTAAAATCACACTGTTGTTGCTACCGTCAGGCCCGGGAATCCGCCGCGACAGCGGCATGTACGAGGGTTGGACCGTTCCCATGGACTACGACCCGCTGCTAGCCAAACTGATCGGCTATGGCACGGACCGCGATCAGGCCATCAGCCGCTTGACGCGCGCCTTGAATGAATACTTTGTCGGAGGCATTAAGACGAATATCTCGCTGTTCCGGCGCATCCTGAGCGATCCCGATTTTCGTGCCGCAAAAATGGACACCGGTTTCCTCGACCGTCTCCTGAAACAGAAGCGCGCTGAAGTTGCGGCCGATCCAAAGGCGATTGAGGTCGCAGTGATCGCTGCCGGAATCTTTGCCGTGCTGGGCTCTGCCGCGGCAGGAGCCGGAGAGCGTCCTGTTGAAACCGTCTCGGCCAACAGCAAGCCGCAACCCTCTTCGAATTGGAAGACTGCTGCTCGCAAAGAGGCGACGCGATGAAAGGTAACGAGCTTACTGGCGGCCGGCGACTGGCAGCCGGCAACTGGCTCTCATGAATTACGACATCGCCATCGACGGCAAGAGTCACCGGCTCGATCTCAATCGAGTCGACGGCCGCTGGTCCTGTCTTCTCGACGGACGCGAAGTGGAAGTCGACGCCGTGCTGGCGCGCCCTGACGTGCTCTCTCTCCGCATCGGTAACCAGGCTTACGAAGTGAAATGCGAGCGCGTCGCCGGCGAAACTCATCTTTGGGTCGGCAGCGCGCGCTTTGCTGCCGAGGTCCGCGACCCTCGTTCGTTACGCGGGCGCGTTCGCGCGGCCGATGATCATGGCCCGAAAAAGCTAACCGCGCCCATGCCCGGCAAGATTGTTCGCGTGCTGGTGACCGAGGGAGTTTCAATCGAGGCCGGCGCAGGCGTGCTCGTGGTCGAGGCGATGAAGATGCAAAACGAACTTAAGTCGCCGAAGAAGGGGACGATTCAGAAGATTCTGGTCAGCGAAGGCGCGGCTGTAAACGCGGGCGACGTGCTGGCGATCGTCGAGTAGTGCGCTTTCGCAGCCCTCGAGTCGCTACTTCTCCATCCCGTTGCTGTCGAGCACTTTCTTTGCGTAGAAGTTCTCAACCTTGGCGGAATCCCGCAAGACTTCGTAGTACGCGGCCTTGAGCAATTGCTCGCGGCGGTCGTGGAGTTGCGAACGGATCGCTTGCTGCACTCGTGGATCGGCCAGTTCGTGTTGGCCCGCCGGTTCCTTCGACGCCAGCTTCACGATACGAAATCCCATCAATCGGTTTGCCGGATTGAGTACGGTAATGATTGGACTGTACTGGCCAGGCTTGAGCTTCATCACTGCGTCGCGCGTCGCCGGATCAGCACCCTTGAGCCCAGATTCAGGCACGGTGCCAAGATCGCCGCCGTTGCCGGACGTCTCGGGATCTTCGGAATACTTCATCGCCAGCGAGGCGAAATCGTCGCCGCTATCCAGCCGGTTGGCGATCATCTGGATCTTCTTGCGCGCATCGCCTTCGTTCTGGGCCTTGTCGTTTTGGTCATGGGCCTGCGGGTTCGGAGCGGGAGTCACCATGATCTGCGCCAGGTGATATTGGGTTTCGATCAGGTTGAACTCGCCCTTGTGCGCGTTGTAGTAGTCGGTGATGTCCTGATCGGTGACGTTGATCTTGGACGACACTTCCTTGTTCATTACCTTGTCGAGCGTGATGGAGCGCCGGATATCGCGCTTCACGTCCGCGATGGTCCGCTTGCCGTCTTTGAGGCGCTTGTCAAATTCTTCCTGCGTGAAGGGAGATTTGAGTTCGTTGAACTTGCGGTCGACTTCTTCGTCGGTCGCCAGCAAGCCGAGTTTTTCGGCCCGCCGCATGATGATTTCGTCTTCGATCATCGTATGCAGAATATTCAGGCGCAGCGCAGTGGCCTGTTCGCCAGTGGGCGCTTGCTGGGCCGATGCGACGTTGGCGTCGTACACCTTGTCGACGTCGGAGCGGAAAATCTTCCGGCCATCCACGGTCGCCATGACGTCACCGCCGGTCTGCGTGTTACAAGCCGACAGGGCTGCCAGCAGTACCGCGGCAGAGAAAGCCGCGGCGAACTGGGCAAGGAGTGAAGTTTTTCTCAAGAGTATTTCTCCGTTCCTGACTGCAACCACACCACCAACAATCAGATCGAGGGAACTGCCGCGCGACTTCCTTGGCTGATTATCTGGACACTGGTGCTGGGGCAGACGGCAGGTGCTGGGGTACCGGCTCTCCCGCGTCTTTCAAAGCTGCGTCCAATGCGGCGCGAACGTCTGCAATGGGAACCGCGCCGTCAATCTTGCGGCCGTTGATGAACAGAGCTGGAGTTCCGTTCACACCCAGACCATCCGCTTCCTTCATGGACGCGCGCACCGCATCTTCATTCTGCGCTTTGACGCAGGATTGCAGCGTCGCAGTGTCCAGATTGTGTTTCTGCCCTTGCAGCATCGTCATCTTGTCGAGGGCATCGAAGCGCGCGTCCGCAGGTTTCGAGTCCACCTCGTGCTTGTTGGCGTGAATGTAATCCGCGAAGTCCCAGTATGCGTCCACGTTCTGGGCCGCCAGGCAGTTCGCATCGACTGCGGCATGAAGCGCCCAGGGATGAATCTCCGTGAGCGGGTCGTCTTTGTAGATGAACGTGACCCGGTCGCCGTATTCCTTGAAGATCTCGGGAAACAGCGTCTGGTGCATGCGCGAGCAGTATGGGCACTCGAAGTCGTCGAAGTTGACCGCCACGACTTTGGCGGACTTTGCCCCGCGCGTCGGCCGGCCCTTGACGTCAATCTTGCTCATCAACTCGACAAACGGGTCTTTGGTCAGGTCAAACTTGGTCACGCGCAGCATGGTGGCGCGGTCCGAGGAGATCAGGAACTTGTAGTCCTTCTGCTTGCCGTCGCCGCCATCGATGTTCACGGACACCGCATCATACCCGGGCATTTCCGTGCTGGGCGTGATCGCTCCGACGGTGACTTTCACGTCCGTAGGGATGGTGTAGTAGGAGCGCACCTGATGCTCGATCTTGCGAGCTACATCGGGAGGCGCAGACTGGGCGACACAGCCCAGGCAAACCAGAAGCAGGATGAGCAACGAACGTCGAATTAGGGTCACCAGAAACCGCCTCAGCATCACTCGTTATCTTTCGATTATCTCACAGCGTATGCGAGTCGGGCCCGCAGGGGTGCGCGTGCGAAGCGGTCAGCCGGTGCGGCGGAGTTGTTCCGCGGGGAGCAGGGAATTCATCGATCCGGAGCGGAATC
Organism: uncultured Acidobacteriaceae bacterium; assembly: GCA_963844525.1. Lineage (GTDB taxonomy): Bacteria > Acidobacteriota > Terriglobia > Terriglobales > Acidobacteriaceae > Sulfotelmatobacter. The sequence continues at coordinate 923,433 of CAWJOM010000006.1, forward strand.
CTTCCAGATCAAGCGTGACGAACTTGAAGCCGAGCTCTTTGAAGATGGTCGTGAACTGGACCGCAACGGCGGGATTTAGCGCGCGCTCCAGTTCCTCGCGGGCGATCTCGATGCGAACAATGTCGCCATGATGGCGGACACGAAACTGACGGAAGCCGAGGGCGCGGATGGCGTCTTCGCCGCGCTCGACCACGTCGAGGGCCTCGCGCGTCACCGGACGGCCATACTCGATTCGTGACGAGAGGCAGGCCGATGCAGGCTTATCCCAGACGCGGAGCCCGGCTTGCTGCGCCAGTTCGCGAATGTCGTGCTTCGTGAGGCCTGCTTTTAGCAATGGAGCGGCAACGTGGTGCAGTTTGGCGGCCTGCTGCCCCGGGCGAAAGTCGCCTTGATCGTCGAGATTCACGCCGTAAGCGATGGCATCGAACCCGCGTTCAGCGCGCAGTTTTTCCATCACCGCAAAAAGCTCGTCCTTGCACTGAAAACAGCGCTGCCCATCATTGCGAACATATTCGGGACGGTCGAGTTCCGAGGTAGAGATGACTTCCAAGGGAATGCCCTGCTCGTTAGCGAAGGCGACAGCGTCATGCAAGTGAGTGCGGGCGAGGCTGGGAGAGTCGGCGATCACCGCCAGCATGTCGCTGCCGAGAGCCTGATGTGCGGCACAAGCCAGATACGCAGAGTCGACTCCGCCGGAATACGCGACCAGCACGCGGCCGAGTTGGCGCAGGTTTGCCTGCAGTTGAGAACTCTTCGCGCTGAGGTGTGCTTCCGGAGCCTGCATCGGTTCTATGGTATCAGCCTTGTGCATGGTGGTGGTTGGCTGGCTCTCGAGCCGAGGTACCTCATCAGCTAAAGCCGCGAGCATGTGCCGAGTCTCAATCGCAGCGCTGAAAGCGCTGCGCCACCCAAAATCCAAACCCAAACTCCAAACCCAAACTCCAAACTCCAAACTCCAAACCCAAAACTCCAAACTCATACCATCTTGATCGGAGCCCAGCGTCATCAGCTAAGAGCTAAGAGCTAGGAGCTAGGAGCTAGTACAGCCGTTCCTGGCGGCGCAGATTTCCGAACGAGCCAATGTTGGCGAGGCTGAAGGTGAAGCGGAACAGATTCTCGTTGCGGACGTTGGCGATGGCGTAGCGGCGGTACTCCACCGTCAGACCGCAGCAGTCCCAGTTGTAGGTGGTCTCGGCGGTGGCGAACTGCAGCTGCCGCGTCTCCGTATCGAAGCCGAAGCCGGTGGCGGCACTGAATCCGCGGCGGGCCAGCCCGCCATAGCCTAGCGCCACGCGGAATTGTTGAAATTTGCACGTGGGCTGCGTTGTCGTTGAGGGCGAGGTGGAGCAGGTCCCCTCGCTCGGAGGGTTGGTCGTGGTGGTGGACTGCGGAATCTGGAGGAACGCATCTCCTCCGCCCACCGTGAAAGGTCCCAGATTGTAGTTCACAAGCAATGTGCTCGCGTTAATGCGGCCCAACTGAAAGTCGTAATCGAGATCCCATTCCGTGTCGGTATGGCTGCTGGTTGCGGCCCTGAAGCGGGATACCAGGGGAGACAGGTGGCGCGGTTCCGTGGCGAATGCGATCCCTGTCAGCTCCTCCGTCGTAGTGAACACGTTGCGCTGTCCGGTGACCAATGCTCCGCCGAACGTCGGATCGAGGAAATACTTCTGGGCAATTTCCCAGGTGACGACCTCTTTTGTGTCCGGGCCCGGATTGCACGGTTCGCTGTCCAACGTGGTGACGCGCTGCCAGGGAACGGTTTGCTCTGGAGCTGCAGAGCCAACGGCGATGCCAGTCATGAGCTTGTCGCAGTTTTGGGTTGAAGCCGCAGCCCCCTTCGAATAGAGACGCGTGACAAATCCGTATTCGACTTCATGGGTATTGCTCAGGATGTCGCGCTCGTCGAAGCGAAGCACGTTTGCGAAGTCATTGACTCCCGTGACATATCGATATACGACGCGCGGTTCGATCACGTGTTTCCACTTCTTCCCGAAATACTCCTTGTCGAATATCTTCTCGAGAACGGGAGGCCGCACCTCCACCGAGGTTTCGAGGGCTTGCCGGTTTGTGGGATCGTTGACGGCCAGTCCGTCCACGAGTCGCTGACTGTAGTACGTTTCGCGTAAGGTTAGCGCCGGGCGGAAAGACCATCCGTGAAACTGCAAAGGCAGAGAGATGCCGGGGCTGAAGTCGAAGCGTCCCAGAGTTCCGGCGGTCTGAAAGCCGGGTTCGCCGCGGGAAAGACCGGCGGCCGATACGTCGAATGACCAGAAGAACGGGGAACGGGACAACTTCCGGTCCACGCTGGAAGCGTCCGCACTGGGAGTGTGCAGGACTCGAACGGAGTCGAAGGTCGGAGGATTCGAAAGTGTGCCATCGGCGTTGGTGGTCTGAAAGAAGTTCTGATATCGCTCCACCATGCCACCAAACGAGAATCCGTTGACGGTCTTCGACAGAAAAGCCTGCGACTTTACTTCCGAGTTGATCGCCTGGCTGTACACATCGTTAAAGGCCAGGCGGAACAGAAACGAGCTTAAGTAGTCGATATTGGAGATTGCACGGTAGCCATAGAAGTTGCCTTCGGCCGCCAGGCGAACTTCCTGGCCTCCTTCTTTCAGTGGCGGCGTCGCAACGCAGACCGGAGGCGTTCCGGTGCAGGTGGCGGGCTCGCTGACGCCGCGATCGATCACGCCAAAAAAATTCAGGTCCACATAGGAAGTGTCGCTGGGGCGCGCGCGAAATTCTCCCCTTTGAGCCCAGCCTCGCTTCGACATGTACTCGGCGCCCACCGTGCCGTCCACACTGCGATTGATAGCCCAGTAGAAGGAGTCACCGACCTCGTTTCCGTTGGTGGAGGAGCGTCCGATGCTGGGCACGAGGAATCCCGTTTGTCGCACTCCTCTTGCCACGGGATGAGTCGCGAAAGGAAAGTAGAGAACCGGGAATCCGTGCAGCCAGAAGGTGCTGTGGTAGATCCGGGCGTTCCCACCCACGTCGACGACAATCTTGCGCGCATTGAATTGCCAGTTGGGGCGCGGAAGTTCGCAGGTCGTGATGGTTCCGTCGAAGACGACATAGTGCTCCGGGCTGTCCTTTTCAACAATTTTCCCGGTGAAGGCGAAGGGCGCGGTCGAGGTTAACACCACAGCTTTCCCATGAAACTGCAGCCCGGTCGTCGCGGTCACGTCATAGAAGCGTCCGGTTTCTGCCGTCAAATTGTAGGTTCCGTGGCTGGCCTTGATGTGGTCATCGTTGGGCCCGCCGTCGAGCCGGAAATGTCCGGAGGCCGTGACCTCGCCGAGATCGGAGTCGTAGGTGACCTCGTCGGCCCGCAAGACATACGTGCGATAGTGAATTTCGGCGTTGCCTTTCAATTGGTAGACATCGCCGTCCTTTTCCTGCTGGTCGGCGCAAATGGTCGCGGAATCGGAATCCTGGGTCGCGGCCTGGCTGCTGCAAGCGTTGTTTGAAGATTCCCCCGGAGTTTTCGTTTGCTGCCTGGTTGTTGGAGGAGAAGAAGCGGCAGTCTGCTCGGAATTTTCGGACCGCAACTGTCTGGTTACTAGCGCCGCGGCGAGAACCTGATGACAAAGGAACAGCGCCGTGATAAGGAATCTAGTGCGAAGAGTCATCGGAAGAAAAATCAACGGAAGAAGATCGTCTTTTGAAGACGAGCCTTCCTTTTCGGCTGTTTTGCCGCGGCATCGTGAACTTAGCACGGCGCTGGTCGCGAGGCAAAGTGGCGAACAAGGCTAGGATTCCCGTGGCATCCCTTCCGGTTGTATGTTCCGAGTGAGCTGCTACGATTTCGAGAGACTGGTTTTCATGAATTGTTCGCTGTGTGGAGAAGTTTGCCATTGCCCACCGGAGCCCCTTCCCGAATCCGTGCCTCAGGGCTCGGAGGCGCACGCATGGCGCAACGAGTTGTCGGATCGGCTCAACCGCTATCGCGCGCGCCGTAAGGTGCGTCCGCCCCGGTACCCGTCGCTGAACCTGAAATTCGATCCGCCGGAGTTCTCCGCGAGTACGAATGCGTCAACCGGATCCTCAATGCCAGCGTTCGAAACCGTCTCGAACCACGCTCTTGCACTCGATGGATTGAGGCATGATCCTGAGCCTGTAGAGGCGGAGGCGAGCCCTGCAATCGCGTCCGGGGCAGAGCGGGCGCCCGCGCCGTTGCACGCGTCTGCCACACCCGGGAGCGTACACGCGAGGGCCAAGATTATTGAGTTCCCGAGATTCGCCTGGGCTCCGCCCGCGCCTCGGCCGGATGAACTCGCCGAGCCGGTCAGCGATCGCCCGCGAATCCTGGAAGTGCCCGAGATGGCGCCTCCGGCTCCCGCGCTCGGTGGAATCACCATCGAAGGCGCCGAGAAACAGGAAACCGAGAAGCGGCCTGGGATCGACATTCCTCTACAGAGCGCGCCGCTGGGATTGCGTTTCGTAGCCGCCTTCGTCGATGGACTGATTATCTCTGCAGCTTCGGCGCTCTTCGGCTACATCTTCTGGAAGGTCGCTGCGGTGCGTCCGCCACGGGTGCAACTTCTGGGGCTCGCCGCCGGAATTCCCTGTCTGTTCTGGGCAGGCTACCAGTATCTATTGATCGTCTACTCCGCCAGCACTCCAGGATTGCGAGCGGCAGGTCTCAGACTATCCCGCTTTGATGGCACGTCCACCAGTCGTTCGCTGCGCCGGTGGCGAGTGGTTGCATCCTACCTCTCTGCCGTGTCCGCTGGTATGGGCTACGCCTGGATGTTTCTCGACGAAGATGCGCTGTGCTGGCATGACCGCACCACGCACACCTACCTGGCACCGGCGAAGCGCCAACCTCAAGGCTGAAGAACTCTCGAAAGTCTAAAGCTGCCGCCACTCGTTTGCGCACGAAAGGCCGAGATGTGGCAGTGGCTCAAAGGGCAATGGTAAGGTCGTTACCCATGTCCTGTTTGTGCGGAAACGGTAGCGTGGATATGCACTTCGGGCACCTCAACTCGGCAAGGGTTGGCTGATACGCTTTCCGGATGCGGGTTATCGCCAATGACGCGAAAGAGCCGGAAACGCAGAGCAATGAGCCAGACCCGGCTTCCGACAAAGTGACGGCGCTGGTGGAGTTGCTGCGCAACCGGTCTTATGCGGAGATCCGGCAGAGGATGTATGACAGTCCTCCCGGGAGTCCGTGGTGGACGGCTTGCCGGACCGAACTCGATCTGCGCAATGGACAGCAGTTCGGTGAAGCTGCGCTGGCCATGTCGCGGACCTCAGACAAAATGAGGGCCTCGCTGCAGCACTTTGAGCAATTGGCCGATACCCTGCAACAATCCACGAAAGACGTCGCCGACCTGCTGCGTGGGACTCAAGAGGCCGGTCGCCGGCTGGAGATCGCGGTTTATGTGACGATCGGGATCACACTCGTGCAATTCTTCAATCTGGTCTTCGAAATCTTCCGCAAACATCGGTAAGCGCGGCGTCGGCAGCAGACGCTCCCAAATCGGAGAATGAGTGAGATGGGGGATATCTCACCAACTGGGATGAGGTCCGAGTTTAACTATCTTTCGGACCTTCCTCCGAGCCCGTGTCTGCCCAAGGTCAACTTGCCGGACACCAGCCAGGAACGATCGGAGGAACTCGGATGATGAGTCTTTCTCGCGATACAATTGCTGCTCTCTGCTCCTTGGCGTAACGATCAGGAGGCGGTATGAAATCGCTATTTCAAGACTTGCGCTATGGCCTGCGCATGTTGCGCAAATCCCCCGGTTTCACCGCCGTAGCCATCCTCACACTGGCGCTGGGCATCGGCGCGAACACGGCGATTTTCAGCCTGATTGACGGCATCCTCATGCGCGGGCTGCCGGTGCAGGATGCGCAGCACCTCGTGGTTCTCAAATGGAGCGCCCACAAGGCCCCGGATATTCACAGCCAAAGCGGTTACGGCGACTGTGGCCAGGGGCAGTTCTCACGGAAGGGCGAGTCTTCCGGCTGCTCGCTTTCCATGCCCTTCTTCAACGACGTGTCCTCGCAGGTGAGCGCGTTCTCCAGCGTCGCAGCATTCGCCAACGCTGGTCAGATTGACCTGAGTGGTAACGGAACGGCGAGCGTGCTCAAGGCCCAGGCGGTTTCCGGCGGATTCTTCCCGCTGCTCGGAGTTCGTGCTGCTGCAGGCCGCCTGATTGCACCCGGCGACGACTCGGTTTCCGCGCCACCGGTGGTCGTGTTAAACCACGGCTACTGGAAACGTCAGTTCGGCGGCTCGCCCTCAGCGATTGGAAAAATTGTTCGCCTGAACAACGTGCCGTTCACAATTATCGGCGTAGCCGATTCGCGATTCGACAGCCTAAGTCCGGGAAACGTCTACGACGCATGGGTTCCGCTTTCCGTGCTGCCGCAGATCAATCCGCATCCGTGGGTGAAAGCACGCGCGACGGACATTTACAGTTGGTGGCTGGTAGTCATCGGCCGGCTAAAGCCAGGGGTCGGCAGATTGCAGGCGCAGGCGGCGGTGACAACGGTTTTCCGCAACGATATGCTCCATGGCGCGAAACCGCTCTCGAAGCCGGAAGAGGATCCGAAAGTCGAGGTGCTGCCGGCACAGTCCGGGCTGAGCGGCTCGACGGCAGAAATTTCTGGTGAATTGTACGTGCTGATGATGGCCGTCGGAATTGTGCTGCTGATAGCGTGCGCCAATGTAGCGGGCTTGCTGCTCTCTCGCGCGACGGCGCGGCAAAAGGAAATTGCGGTGCGGATGGCTCTCGGGGCAGGCCGCAGAAGAATCGTGCAGCAACTGCTGACGGAAAGCGTTTTTCTTTCACTCGCGGGCGGCGCGCTGGGGATTTTGTTTGCGATTTGGGGCACGCGTACGATTGTGACGCTTTTTGCAAGCAGTTCCGACGAGCCGTTTGGATTCAACCCCGGCATTGATGGGCGGGTGCTGCTGTTCACATTCACCGTGGCGATGCTGACGGGAATTGTTTTTGGGCTCGCGCCCGCGTTTCGCGGCACGCGCGTCGATTTAACCCCGGCGCTCAAAGAGGGCACGAGAAGTTCGGCGGCGGAAGGACGCGCCGGGGGAAGATGGTTCAGTTTGGGCAACGGATTGGTGATCGCGCAAGTGGCGCTGGCAATGGTTGTGCTGGTAGGCGCGGGACTGCTGGTACGCACGCTGCAGAACCTGAGAAACTTAGACCCCGGATTCGATACGCGCAATTTGCTGACGTTCAGATTGGATCCGACGCTGATCGGCTACAAGACGCCGCAGGTTGACGCTTTCTACAGAGATTTGCAGCAGCGTATCGCTGCAATTCCAGGGGTCGAGTCGGTGAGCTACTCCAACAGCACGCTGCTGAGCGGGTCCTTGTGGGACACGGGCTTCCATCTCGAGGGCACGCCGAAAGATCAGCAATCGGATGCGGACTATCTTCCCGTTGGGGAAGATTTTTTCTCCATGATGCGCATGCGACTGCTTTCGGGACGAAACTTCAGTTCGGCGGATTTTGCGCAAGCCGAAGCGGCGGAGGAAAGGGAACGAGCGCGGGCCGATGTGGAGAAGGCGAAGGATGCTGGACTTTCGCCTCCGAGCGGGAGCGCAGCGGTACCGGAGAGCGCGGCAAAGGAACCACCCGTGCCGGTGATCGTGAACAAGATGTTCGTGCAGAAATATTTTCCGAATGTGAATCCGCTGGGAGTTCATTTTGGTGCGAGCGAGGCTGATCCGGCAAAAGGGGACTGGGCAACTCCGGGCTGGGAGATTGTAGGGGTAGTGAGCGACGCAAAGTATCAAGACCTGCGGAGCCCGATCGACCCGACGATGTACGTTCCCTCCAGCGGCGGGAACGCGAGTTTCGAAGTGCGTACCCGAATGAATCCCACCGCAGTCGCCGCATCCGTGCGCAGCGTGGTAAACCAGATGGACAGCAATCTGCCGGTGTTCGATGTACACACGCAGGCGGAGCTGATCGACCAGTTACTGTTCCAAGAGCGCATGATTGCGAAGCTGTCAGGATTTTTCGGTATTCTGGCGCTGGTGCTGGCGTGCATCGGATTGTACGGGCTGCTTTCGTATGAAGTGGCGCGACGCACGCGTGAAATCGGCATTCGCATGGCACTGGGCGCGCAGCGCCGCGGCGTGCTAAGGCTGGTTGTGGGGCAGGGAATCGTCCTGGCAATTGCGGGGGCGATCGTGGGCATCGGGGTGACGCTGGGCGTGACACGCTACCTGAACTCGATGCTCTACGACATTCATGCGAATGACCCTGCGACAATTGCCGGCGTGGCCATGCTGCTTACGCTAGTCGCGGTCGTTGCATGCTACATTCCTGCCCGCCGCGCCATGCGCGTCGATCCAATGGTTGCGCTGCGGTACGAGTAACCCAGCCGCGCAAATCTTCGTGGGAAGAATCTGCCGCAAACATCGGGGATTTGGTGGCGTCCCCGACGCATTCCTCCCGAGTTACGGGCGAACCGAAAGCTAGCGGTCGTAACAGCGACGTCACAAAAGCTGACGACTAGAGGCTATCTTGCGGACGCGAAAAGCGTAGATTCATGGCAACAGCAGCTCCGAGTGCCAAAGGTGGCAGCATCCAGCGCCACGCAACGATCATCACCGAAGCGAAGAGCACCGCAACCCGCCAGAACCTGATGAGAGTTGCGGGTTCAGAAGGATGTGCGTGTGTTGTGCGCCCAGGTCGGCGCACTGACGGCATGGTGGCATTCAGGACACTGGCAGCCTTCACGGACTTCTCAGGTGTGGGTGGCCAGTACCCAGTATTAACGTCATCGTCTTCAATGTACTTCCACAAGGATAAGCAAACGACAAGCACGACAACAGGACCGACGGACACAAGCAGTTCAGCATGGTTTGTGACCCGTCCGAGAAAGAGCACAACCACCGCGATTACGGCTACGGCCTTTATCGCTCCCCGAATTAAGCGCTTGGTCATCAACTCCATCTTTCGCACATTGCGGAGGCGGTATACGTCATCTGCTCGACAGTTCAACGGCTCGAATGATTGTTTCATCAGGGCGTATCGCAAGGCGACGTCACTGACGTAATCAAGCCTCAGCGCTCATTGACCTTGGTGCGGTTGGAACGTGCTGGTTCACTCTGGTACGCTAATCCCCCTATGCGCGTTTTCCTAACCTTCCTCTTCTTGATCGCCATAGCAGTGTCCGCTTTTGCGCAAGCACCCAAACCCGTTGCCGAGCGCCTTGCGGCGCAGAATGCTCTCTTCGACGAACAGTATGAATCCGATCTGCGCAACTTTCCCGAGCGCGCGACCGCTTTTGGCGACTATCGCTACAACGACCGGCTCAACGACTATTCCCTCGAGGCCATCCGGCGGCGTCACGAAGTCGACGTAGTCTTTCTCCAGAGGATTCAGGCGATCCCCACGGACGGCTTCTCCGACCAGGATCAGGTCTCCCACGATTTGCTGATTCGTGTGTTGCAACAGCGCATTGCCGATTTCGACCTCAAAGAGTACGAGATGCCCATCACCACGCAGACCGGCATCCATACCAACCTGGCCGATCTGCCGCTGGCGGTGCCGCTCGATTCGGTGAAGCATTACGAGGACTACATCGCGCGCCTGCACCAGATTCCCGTCGCCCTCAGCCAGGTGACGGCAGTTCTCCGAGCGGGCATGAAAGACAACCTCATGCCGGTGCGATTCATTGCTGAGAAGATTCCGGCGCAATGCCAGGGCATCATCGCGGCCGATCCGTTCCTGGAGCCGACAAGAAAGTATCCGCCCAGTATTTCGCCGGAAGATCAGAAGCGCCTGACGCAGCAGATCACCGACACCGTCAATACAGACGTGCTCCCCGCGTATAAGGCATTCGCCACCTTCATCCAGAAGGAATATGCCCCTCAGGGGCGCACAGCGCTCTCGATCACCTCTCTGGCAGACGGCCAGAAGCGCTACGAGAATGACATCTACGCGCGAACCACGACGCGCATGACCGCGGACGAAATCCACCAGCTGGGCCTGCGCGAAATTGACCGCATCGAAAAGGAAATGACGGAGATCGCCCGGAAAGAGGGCTTTGCCGACCTCGCCTCTTTTCGGGCGTCGCTGAAGGATAATCCCAAGTACATTCCCACTTCCTCCGAACAGATTCTCGACGGTTATCGTCACTACATCGCTCAGATGGAGCCGAAACTCCCGGAGCTTTTCACGTTGCTCCCGAAGTCGCCAGTCACGGTGGAAGCAATCCCGGCATTTAATGCGGGCGCCATGACCCACTACGTTACTGGGACGCCGGACGGCAAGCGGCCCGGCAGGGTAGTCGTCGCGACCTCCAAGTTCGCCGAGCGCTCGCTGATCGACAATGAGGCGATTGCTTATCACGAGGGCATTCCGGGACATCACATGCAGCTTTCCGTGCAGCAACAGTTGCAAGGGCTGCCGAAATTTCGCCTGCACGGTCTCGGCTTCAACGCTTACATCGAGGGCTGGGCTCTTTACGCGGAACAACTCGGGAAGGAAGTTGGCTTCTATCAGGATCCCGTCTCGGACTACGGGCGCTTATCGTCTGAATTGTTTCGCGCGGTGCGTCTGGTCGTCGATACGGGGATTCACGCCAAAGGATGGAGCCGCGATCAGGTGGTGGAGTTTTTCCGCAAGTCAGGAGCGGTGGATGAGCCCACGGTTCAGTCCGAGACTGACCGTTATATCTCCTGGCCGGCTCAGGCACTTAGCTACAAACTAGGCCAGCTCAAGTTCCGCGAATTGCGAGACCGCGCGCGGAAGGAACTGGGTCCAAAGTTTGACATCCGTAAGTTCCACGACGAGATGCTCGATGGCGGAACTCTGCCTCTGGATATGCTCGACGCGCGAACGAACAAATGGATCGCGGAACAGAAAGGCAAATAACAAAGGCATAAACCACGAAGGGCACGAGGTTCAGGAAGGAATTCTTTTCCAGTGATTTTTCCTTCGCGAGACTTCGTGTCCTTCATGGTTAAGGGGTCCCAACGCTGCGGCCCCGGCTTGCCTGTGCTATCTTCAATGGGTTCATCGAATTGCAGTTTCTGCCATTCCATCTGAAGCATGGCCACATCCCCTGAGGGTACAAAACCGGCAGTAAAGGTCTTCGTCGCCACTACGGTGATGCTGACCTTCATCTCGTTCTGGCGCGCCTCCGCCATCGTTCTCTCCGATCTAGCCTCATCCGCATACTACGCCGGGGGCGATGCCGAGAAAGTCATCGGCAAGAGCGCGCCCTGGTTCATTCTCGCGGTCATGCTGTTCAGCTACGCTGTGCGGGCCCTCTACATCGAGTCGAGCAGCATGTTCGTCCGCGGCGGCGTCTATCGCGTTGTCAAAGAGGCGATGGGCGGAACGCTCGCCAAGTTCTCGGTCTCGGCGCTGCTCTTTGATTATGTCCTCACTGGTCCCATCAGCGCGGTCGTGGCGGGTCAGTATCTGGCGGGCTTTATTGAAGACGTTGCGCGGTACACGGGCCATCCTTTTGTACACTTTCCCGAGAACAAGTTTGCCGCCTGCTTTGGGGCGGTTGTGGCGATTTACTTCTGGCGGAAAAATACTCAGGGGATCCACGAATCGAGCCAGAAGGCGGTGCAGATCATGATCGTCACAACGGTGATGGTTGTGATTCTGATCGTGTGGTGCACCGTTACGGCTCTGAAAATTCCCGTCCATCTTCCGCCGAGCCCCTTCAACCCAGGCGTCGTTCCCCTGAACCACGAGTCGCTGGGATGGTTGAATGACACCTGGATTACGCATCTGAAATCCGGTTCGGCACTGCTGACGTTTCTCATCGTATTTGTCGGCTTCGGGCATTCCGTACTGGCGATGAGCGGCGAAGAAACGCTGGCGCAGGTGAACCGTGAGATCGCCCACCCGAAGCTGAAGAACCTGGAAAAAACCGGCCTGGTGATTTTCGTTTACAGCCTGCTCTTCACTTCGCTGGTTTCGTTTTTCGCCGTGATGATCATTCCGGACGGCGTCCGGCCGGCTTACTTCGGGAATCTCATTGGCGGCATCTCGGTATTTCTGGTGGGTCCCGAGTGGGCCCGGCTGGCCTTCCATGGCTTTGTGGTGTTGGTGGGCGTCCTGATTCTGGCAGGGGCGCAGAATACTTCCATCGTCGGCGCCAACGGGGTGCTGAACCGTGTTGCCGAAGACGGTGTCCTGACTTCCGCCTTTCAAAAGCCGCACCCGCGTTTTGGCACCAGCTACCGCATCATCAATTTGATCGTAGGCCTGCAGTTGCTGACGATTCTGTTAACCCGAGGCAATGTATTCACGCTAGCCGGCTTGTATGCGTTCGGCGTCATCTGGAGCTTTGCGATGATGTCGCTCGCCGTCCTGGTGCTGCGCCACAAGGAGCCCGGCGGGCGCCTGTGGAAGGTGCCGGGGAACCTCCACATCGGCCATCGCGAGATACCGTTGGGTGTGATTGCCGTGTCGGCAGTGTTGTTTACCACTGCCCTCGTAAATCTGCTGACCAAACGAGAGGCGACGATCGGTGGCGTTGCTTTCAGCGCGCTGTTCTTTATCATCTTCACTTACTCCGAACGCCGAGTGGCTCACGAGCGCAAGGGAAAACTCGAGAGCGTGGATCAGTTCCGCGTCTACGGCAATCAGGAACTCGGCAGCGGCGCCATGGGAGTGCGGGCCGGCAATGTCCTGGTTGCGGTCCGCGATCCCCGCAATCTCTATTACCTGCGGCACATCCTGAGCCACACGAATACCACCAAACAAGATGTGGTGGTCATGAGCGCCCGCTTATACCATCGCGAGCACAGTTTTAGCGGAAGTGCGGTTTTTGAGGCGAGCCAGGTATTCGACCATTACGAGCAGGAGCTTTTCACGGCTGCGGTCGCGGTGGCGGAGAAAGAAGGCAAGCCTATCTCGCTGCTAGTGGTGCCCGCGACCGATGTCTTCGAAGCCATTATGGTGACCGCGCAGCGCCTCGACTCCAGTCGCGTGATCTGCGGTCTGTCTAACAAGCTCACCTCTGACGAGCAAGCCAAATTGACGGGCGATGCTTGGGAGCGCATGCCCGAACCTCGCCCCCGACTGACCTTGGAAGTGTGCGCTCCAGATGGAACGGTCCGCGAATACGCCCTTGGCCCGCATACTCCGCGCATGCGCCCGCAGGATGTTGAACTGATGCACCGGCTCTGGCTCAACATTACGGCTGACCCCAAGTTTGCCGGGGCTCACCACTACCACATCGTGGCGCTAGCGTTAGAGGAGTTGCAGCGCGAGTTGAGCACCGAACAGCGCGCTCAGCTCCTACAAAAGCTACAAGACGAAATGAACGCCCTACCCCGCACCGACCCAGACTCGTAAGGAGGTCTCATGGCGCGCATTCCCGGCGCTCCCCGTAATCAAGGCGGTCTTCTCCGTCGTCTGTTTGTGGGGCTCGTCTACTCCCTTACTCAGCGCAGGCTTGGCAAAGTCATTATGCCGATCCAGGTCACGGCGCATCATCCCAAGATCTTTTGGGGATACGTTCTAATGGAACAATCGCAGTCCAGCAGCAAGCTCATCGATCCCAAACTGAAGGGGCTTGCCGAGCTTCGTGTGGCCACGCTTGTCGGTTGCCCGTTTTGAATTGATATCGGCTCTGCCGTGGGCAGAGCGAGCGGAATCACTGCTGAACAAATTGCAAATCTTGCGAACTATCGCACGGATTTCAATTTCTCAGAACTCGAGAGGCTCGTGCTCGAATACGCCGATGCCATGACCCGCACGCCTGTGGAAGTGTCCGACGCTCTGTTTGCGAAGTTGCGGGAACGATTCTCCGAGGCCGAACTCGTGGAACTCACGTCCGGGATTGCGTGGGAGAACTACCGCGCGCGCTTCGATCATGCTTTTGGCATCGAGGCAGAAAATTTCGCCGAAGGCACAGTCTGCGCCCTGCCCGTTCGGGCAAGCGCCTGAGCACGCTGGCGCCCCTACAGGCTAGAGAAGCCCGAGATGATCCGGGTATTTGGCTTGCAGCGCGCTGATCAGAAGTTCAAACGCGGGAAGGCTCCGCAAACTCGCGAGGCAGGGATCTTTCAGAAAGTAAGGCCAGCAGGCGAAACCGGTGCTGACGCTGCGCTCCAGCCACTCAAACGCCGTTTCGCGGCGACCGGTCAGCGCGAGTGTGCAGGCGATCTGATAATACGTGTGGTGGGAGTGCCCAAACGATTTCGGGCTTGAGCACGCTCTGGTTACGCAGTCGATAGCTGCATCAGCATTCCCCATCAGCGCGTGGAGCAGGCCTTGTAAGCTGATGATCAGCGGTTCGGTCGGTACGAGTTGCATTGCTTCCTGTATCAGGCGGGTCGCTTCCGGCCAATCGCCGGTCATCATGGCAGGCACCGGAGCAAAGTACAGAGGATACTTGTTACCGGGACTCTCAGTCCGCCAGATCTGAATCTGCTCGCGCGCGCGGTCATAGTCCCGGCCCCAAACATACACTTGGACGACGCTCGGGCTGACCGCCTTCTTCGGTTGAAAGGGCCGTCCTCTTTCAAACATCTCGCGCGCATGATCGAGGAGCCCGATGTGGGCCAGGATCGATCCCAACCGGTTGTAAGCGTGCGGCAGATTGTTCTGCAACGCCAGCGCGCGCTTGAGATCAGCAATCGCCTCCAGATGCTGAAAATTCTTCGACGGTCCCCATAACAAAAAAGCGCGCGCGACGTGCCCTTCGGGGAGATTCGCGTCAATCTCGAGCGCGCGCCGGCAATGGAACTCGGCCTTTTCCAGCCACACGCTGGCCGGATCGAATTCGAAATGGCGGATCGTGCAGGCAAACGATAAGGTCGCGTGAGCCAGGGCAAAGGCGGGATCGCGAGTCACGGCGTTAGTGAGGTGATAGCTCGCCTGATCCATCATGGAAGCATCGGCCGACGCAGCGATTCGGTAGCCGCGCATAAATTCTGCGTAAGCCATGGGATCCCTGCTATGGCGCGGGCGCTGCTCGGGCGTCACGGGACGCTGCGGACGGTTCAGCGCGCGGCTGATCTGGTTCGCAATCTCTGTTTCGAGACTTTCAAGGCGCTCCATTTCGATGTCGCACTTCTTCGTGAAGCTGGCGCGCTGCAGGTAAGTGTCGAGCAGCTCCAGCGACAGACGCCACTGTCCTTTGGACAGCTGAATGGCGCCATGCAGAACGAACCGAACGCCCAGGCGGGAAGCAATTTGCTCAGCCGTCAGTTCCAACGGCAAGTTCAGAACGGCCGAAGTGGGCAGCACGTCCACACCCGCGAGATTGCCGAGGAGCGAAACGAGCGCGTCCGCGAACCCGAGGCACAAGCCCTGGTCGTCTGCTGATGTGTCCAGCAATAACAGCGGTAATACCGCGATCGAAGACCGCTCCATCCGGTCGGAACCATCTTTTCGACGGTCGGTGATCCCCGGGTTTCGTGCGGGATCGAAGACTGGATATTTCGCATCGATCACGCGAACCGGACCGATGAATCGGTATCCCTTGCCGACCACCGTCTCAAGAAACCGTGGCCGGTCGGCGTTGTCTCCCAGCGCAGTGCGAAGCTTTCTCACGACGTTGTTGACGTTCTTTTCAGTGTCAATGAACAGATCGGAGCGCCACAGCCGCTTCACGATTTCTTCGCGGGACACCATCTGCTCGCGGCGTTCGAGGAGAAAGATGAGCAATTCCATCGGCTTCTTCTCGAGCTTGATCCGCCGCCCCGATCGTCGCAGTTCATAGCGACCCAAGTCGAGCTCGACCTCGCCTGTGCTCTGTTTCGAATGCCCCATGGAGAACCCTTGGCCCACATTATCCAATAAAAATCAGCGACTTGCGACGATATAAGAAAGATATTCAAACGCTATCCAGGCGGCATTGTGGGAGTCATCCCCTCACGAGATCATGCCTTCATCAAGAATCTCGGAGGAGACTCACGTGAAAAGAAACTTGTTACTCACCCTGTCCGTCGTCACCCTGTCGATCGTGGCGATGTTGTGCTTCGCAGGTCAGTTCTTCAATGCCGCCGCGCATTCCGGCGCTCACGACAAAACTGCATTTACTCCGGACACCATTCCGTGGGGTCCGCCGCCGCCATTCGTTGCCCCAGGCGCGCAGCTCGCCGTCATTGAGGGCAACCCTTCTGCTTCCACCGGAGATTTCACCATACGTCTGAAGATGCCGGACGGTTACCGCATCGCGCCGCACTGGCATCCCAACCGCGAAAACGTCACAGTCATCTCGGGAACCTTCAAGGTCGGCATGGGAGACACGTTCGACACCGACAAGATGGCGACGTTCGCGGCCGGTAGCTTCGCGTACCTCGATCCCGACATGCACCACTACGCGATGGCCGCGGGTGAAGTCATCGTGCAGGTCCACGGCAACGCGCCCTTGCAGTTTAACTATGTCAATCCCGCAGACGATCCGAGCAAGAAATAAGTTCGGCGATTTGAAATCAATTTTTGGAGGACACCATGACTGTAGACACGAAAAAGCTGGAGCAATTCTTAGGACAGTTTGTCACCGATCTGGGAGCGACCGTTCACGCTGGAATGGTCGTGATCGGAGAGCGGCTCGGGCTTTACAAGGCGCTCGCGGCCGGCCCGCTCAATCCTGCGGAGCTTGCCGCGATCACTCGCACCGACGAGCGTTATGTGCGCGAGTGGCTGTCTTCCCAGGCCGCTGGCGGCTACATCACGTACAATCCGCAAACTCATAAATTCGGCATGACCGAAGAACAAGCGCTCACCTTGGCGAATGAAGATGGCCCGGCGTATCTGCCCGGCGCATTTGAACTCGCGCTGGGATCGTTGGCCGCAGTCCCCCGCATCACGGAGGCGTTCCGCTCCGGCGCTGGCATGGGCTGGGGCGAACACGAGGACCGGGTGTTTCATGGATGCGAAAAATTCTTTCGTCCAGGCTATGCCGCGAATCTGGTCAGCTCCTGGATCCCTGCGCTGGATGGCGTTGAGGAAAAGCTCGTGCGCGGAGCAAAGGTGGCCGACGTGGGATGCGGGAAGGGATCTTCCACCATCCTGATGGCGAAAGCCTTCCCTAAATCGCACATCTATGGATTCGATTATCACGACAAGTCCATTGAAGCGGCGCGCGAATCTGCCCAGCGTCAAGGCGTGGCAGACCGGGTGACGTTCCAGGTTGCGAAGGCGAAGGAATTTCCAGGGAAGGACTATGACTTCGTGGCGGTGTTCGATTGCCTCCACGATATGGGAGACCCGGTTGGCGCCGCGGCGCACGTTCGCGCTGCTCTGAACGACGAGGGCTCGTGGATGATCGTCGAGCCCTTCGCCAATGACGACCTACAGGACAATCTGAATCCGGTGGGCCGCGTCTACTATTCCTTCTCGACGCTTCTGTGCACGCCCTGTTCCCGATCGCAGGAAGTGGGAATGTGCCTGGGTGCGCAAGCGGGCGAGAAGCAGGTGCAGAAAGTCGTTCAGTCCGCCGGATTCAGCCGCTTCCGGCGGGCCACGCAGACGCCGTTCAACCTGGTCTATGAGGCGAGGCCGTAAGGGTCCGCGCAGATCGTCCTCGCTGAGAAAAGAATGGCCCCGGCCGAAATATGACCGGGGCCAAACTGTGTGCAGACAAGCGAGTCTAGCTGTGCATTTCCTTTGCGCAGCAGCTTTTGGCCGTCTTGTCGCTCTTCATGTTCGAGCAGCAGCCTTTGTCGCCGGCCTTGCCGCATTTTCCGGCGCAGCAAGCGGATGCCGTTTTGTCTTTGGCGCAGCTGTCTTTGCTGCATCCAGCTTTACTGCACGACGCTGCCGTCTTGTCGCTGTCGCTCTTCATGCAGGACATGGCGTCTTTACCGCTGTCGGCCTTCATGTCGTGATGCGCGCAGCAAGAGTGTGCATCCTTCGAATCGGTTGCGGCCATCTTGTCACAACACGCACATTTCTCTTTTGCCGCTGGCGCGGTGCTTTGCTGTGGAGCAACCGGCGCCACTTGGTTGGAGGTTTGGGCCCACGTTGCAACGGTCAGGGCCAAGATCAGGGCGAACATTTTGTATCGCATGATTGCAGTCTCCTTGATGTATGAATTGGTTGTGGGCGGGCTTACGCCCGATTTGCCAGCAGACAGATTAACGACTATGCGGCCTGCCTGTTTCTTAGAAGGATTGCGCTTTTCGCGCGTAGGAGGGACGAAGGACTCAGATGCGAAGTACAGTACTTAGCAGGAAGTGAGAGTCAAAGAGTTTGTTGCCAGCAGATTCGGCAACGGGGCGAGATTGTCCCTCCCGATGTTGATCGTTGATCGCCCACGGAACGCCGTCGGAGCCAGGACGTATCGCGGTTTTCGCTGCCGGGAGCGCTGCAGAATTTTGTGGCGCCGGTCGCACGCAGCACGGATGCTGCCCACAAGGTATCTCGGCCGGAGATGGCACAACGAAGAGAGGTCTTACAAACCGCGAATGAACTCCCGGACAGCAAGAGTGGTCGTGCATGGCGGAAGCGGTCGTGGCTTGCTTCTTGGCAGCCACTAGTGGAGAAGAGGCCAGCGCTGAGGGGCACGCTCCACAGTGCCAGCGAGGCCAGTACAACCGCGGCGATGAATTTCCTCTTCATTGCAGCCTGCCACAGCTTGGCACCGTAGCGGCCGGCGGTATGTGATTGGCATCACAGGCACGTGTATCGGAGGTTAGTGCTTCAGAATATTCTCGAGCGACGCCCGCAGCGTGCTGTAAAGAAAAGGATATCCACTACTCACCAGCTGTGCGGGTTCGACGCGCTGGCTGCCTAACAAAACCGTTTCTCCCATTTCGCCAAACGCCAGCTTCACTGCGAAGGCAGGGACAGGAAAGATCGCGGGCCGGGACAGCACGCTCGCCAGCGTTTTGGCGAATTCCGAATTCGTAACCGGATTGGGCGCCACCATGTTCACCGGGCCTTGCAGTTTGCTGTCCAGGATGTGATGAATCGCGCCAACCATATCCTGCACATCGATCCAACTCATCCACTGCTGCCCGTTGCCGATCTTTCCGCCCACTCCCATCTTGAAGGGCGTCAGCATTTTTCCAAGGGCCCCGCCCTTCGGGCTGAGCACGACGCCGGTTCGCATCTGGACGGTTCGAATACCCGCGCGAACCGCGGCCTGGGTCGCCGCCTCCCACTCGCGGCACACGTCGGGAAGAAAGCCGGTGCCGGCCGCGCTCTGTTCATTCAATATTTCGTTTCCGCGGTCGCCGTAATAACCAATTGCTGAACTACAGACGAATACCTGCGGCTTCGCTTGCGCCTGTGCCAATGCCTGCGCGAGTGTGGACGTTCCCGCAACGCGGCTCTCGCGGATCTTCCGCTTCTTCTCGTCCGTCCAACGTCCGACAATGCTCTCTCCGGCCAGGTGAACGACCGCGTCGAACCCGGAAACCGCCTCGGGAGCAATTGGCGCGCCTGGATTCCACGAGATCTGATCCTTGCCGGTAGCCGCGCCGCGAACGAGGCGCGTGATTGCATATCCGTGCGTTTTTAGAGAAGGCAGAAGGGCGGCGCCGATGGGGCCGGAAACGCCGCTGACTAGAATTTTGGACATCATGGCTACCGGAATTCAACTGTAGCAGTTTGGCGGTCCATCAACCAAACCTATGGAGAATTTGAAGGATTCAAATTGTCCGAAATGCGAGTTGGGGCAGCGCCGAGAGTTCATTGACTGCAATGCCTGAGAAACTGTACAGTTCAAGTAGTTGAAATGGAGAGTTTGTGGCTACTACGCCGGTTGGCAAGAACGGAACCATCGTAATTTCCGCACTGCAGGCCCGCGCGAATTTTGGCAAGCTCCTCCGGCGCGTCGATGATGAACGCCGGTCACTGGTCATCGAGAAGCGCGGCACGCCCAAAGCTGTGTTACTCAGCATTCGAGACTACGTGAGGCTAGCCGCTCCCGAGCCCGAAGTCCTGCGGGCTTTAGGCCAAGAGTCGGAGAGGAACGGCACGAGTGCCTTTACCTCCCGCAAGCTTGACCAGATTATCAAGGCTTCGCGGCTCTCGAAGCGCAAACGGTAAATGCTTCCCCTCCGTCTCGTCATCGACACAAACGTGCTGATTTCCGCTGCGCTCAAACCAGCCGGATTGCAGCGTACCGTGGTGCTACTCGCCATGACGAAGCCGGCGCGATGGTATGTGTCTCGGCCCATTCTCGAGGAGTACCGTAGCGTGTTGAAGCGCCCGGAACTGCGGATTCGAAAGGGCCTTCAACAGCATTTCCTTCAGTTGATCAAGAAGAGCAGCCATCTCGTGGCAAAGACGCCGCACCTCGACATAACTCACGACCCCGATGACAACATATTTCTGGAGTGCGCCGATGCTGCCCGCGCGGACTACATGGTCACAGGCAATCAGAAGGATTTCCCGAAATTCTGGAAGAACTGCAAGGTAATATCGTCTCGAGAATTCGTAAACCTGGTCGCACCGCATCTAATAGAGTAGCTGCGTTTCATTCGTTTGGGCCGACTCCGACCGAAGTCTGGCTCCTGTCGCGGGATATAATCGTATATGGCGAGCTTGCGCCAACAGATCGCTACCACTGCCCTCACGCTCACCAAGTTCCGCGACTTGATGAAGAGGATGCAGGAGAACCGTCCCCAGGACGATCTCACCATCATCAAGAAAGCCTACGATTACTCCCTGAAACATCACGAAGGCCAAATGCGAGCCTCCGGCGAACCGTACCTGGTTCATCCCCTGGAAGTTGCCCTGGTCTTGGCTGAAATGAAGATGGACCCGGTGGCTGTGGCTGCCGGCTTGCTTCACGACTCCGTCGAGGATACCTCGGTCACGATCGTCGATATCCGCAAGGAATTCGGCGAACAGGTCGCACACATCGTCGAAGGCGTCACCAAGATCAGCAAGATTGACTTTGCCACGCGCGAAGAGCAGCAAGCCGAAAACCTGCGCAAGATGATGCTTGCCATGGTCGACGACATCCGCGTGGTGCTCATCAAACTCGCCGACCGCCTGCACAATATGCGCACGCTTGAGCATCTGCAGCCCGAGCGCCAGCGCAAGATTGCGGAAGAGACATTGGAGATTTACGCTCCGATCGCTCATCGCCTCGGCATGGGCAAGATTCGCGGAGAGCTCGAAGATCTGGGCTTCCGCTTTCTCGATCCGCTGGGCTACGAGCAGGTCGAGAAATCGGTCAACGCTCGCCGCAAGGAAGGCGAGGCCTTTCTCGCCAAGATGCAGACGACGATTACCGACAAGTTGAAAGAGGCCGGCATTCAGGCGCGTGTAGAGAGCCGCATCAAGCGGCTCTACAGCATCCACAAGAAGCTGCAGAAGCAGCGCATCTCCGTCGACCAGGTCTACGACCTGTGCGCCATGCGCGTCATCACACGCTCGCTGCAGGACTGTTACGCCGTGCTGGGCATTATTCACAACCTCTGGCGGCCGGTTCCGGGGCGCATCAAGGATTTCATCGCGATGCCGCGGCCGAATTTTTACCAGTCGCTGCACACTTCGGTGATCACCGAAGACGGCACGCCGTTCGAGATCCAGATCCGCACCGAAGAAATGCACAAGATGGCGGAGGAAGGTATCGCCGCCCACTGGAAATATAAGGACGGCCCAGTTTCAGCCCAGGATGAGCAGCGCCTCGCATGGCTCCGCCAGGTGGTCGAGTGGCAGCGCGACGTCAGCGATCCCAACGAATTCCTTTCTACGCTGAAGGTGGATCTCTATCCCGAAGAGGTCTACACGTTTACACCGAAAGGGAAAGTCGTCGTTCTTCCGCGCGACGCCACTCCCGTGGACTTCGCCTACAGTGTGCACACTGAAGTTGGACACACCTGCATCGGCGCCAAGGTCAACGGACGCATGGTCCCTCTGCGCCACAAGCTGCATTCCGGCGACATCGTCGAGATCCTTACGCAGCCCGGGCATAAGCCCAGCCGAGACTGGCTCGGCCTGGTCAAGTCGTCGCGCTCACGCAACAAGATCAAGCACTGGCTCAACGTTCACCAGCGCGAACGAGCAATTGAAATCGGACGCAAGCTGATCGAAAAAGAAGCGCGCAAATATCGCATCGCGCTAAAAGAACTCAAGGACGAAGAACTGCAGCGCGTCGCCTCCGGCTACGGCCTGGGCAAGGCCGACGATCTCATGTCGGGCATCGGCTATGGAAAATATTCCGCCCGCCAGGTTCTTGCGCGACTGCTTCCCGCTGGCGCTACGCATTCCATTGCCGGAGACATCGAATCCGAAGGCCTCACGTCGCAACCCGGTGGCATCGCCAGTGTCGTGCGCCGCGTTTTCGGCGACCACAATGCGATCACCGTCCGCGGCCAGGGCGACATGATGGTCTACCGCGCCCGCTGTTGTAATCCCATCCGCGGAGAAAGCATCGTCGGATACATTACGCGCGGCAAAGGCGTGGCCGTGCACTCCATCCACTGCCCAAACGTCACCAATCTGATGTACGAACCCGAACGCAAGATCGAGGTCGAATGGGCCCGCGACGAAAGCACTCCCACTGAATATCCCGTGAAGCTGACGGTCTTCTGCGACGACCGCTTCGGCATGCTGAAGAGCATCACCGGCGTGATCGGCGACGCCAAAAGCAATATCCGCAACATCACCGCGCACACAGCCAATAGTCAGGCCAGCGTCGAAGTCGTCCTCGACATCGCCGACCTGAAGCACCTGGAGCAGATCATCGCCGGCCTGCGCAAAATTCCCGGCGTGCACGAAGTGCAGCGGCTACAGAAAATCTAGTCCGAATTTCCGCCAAGTTTGCGTTGTAATCTTGAGCCAAGAGAAGGATCTATGGAGTTGCAGCAACTTGCACAGATCCTTCGCGGCCAAAAGCGCCGCTCAGGGTAACCATGCGGTGGGGTTTCCTCTGTGATACTCTGTGCCCTCTGTGGTTATGAGTTTTGAAACCCTGACCACTGAGGACTGTCGCATGCGTGAAATCATCTCCACCAAAGACGCCCCGCAAGCCATCGGCCCGTACTCGCAGGCCATCAAGGCCAACGGATTTGTTTTTACCTCAGGACAAATCGCCATCGACCCCGCGACTCAGCAGATCATCACGGGAGACGTAGCCGCGCAGACCGATCGTGTTCTGCGCAATCTGTCCGAGATTCTCGAAGCTGCGGGAAGCGGCCTGGGCAAGGTGGTTCGTGCCACGGTGTTCCTGAAAAATATGAGCGATTTCGCCGCCATGAACGCGGTCTACGGTAAATATTTCAGCACCGTCCCGCCGGCCCGCTCCACGGTCGAAGTCGCGTGCCTGCCGAAGGACATGCTGGTAGAAATCGACGTAATCGCGCTGGAGTAGCAAGAACCTCGACCACGGAGGACACAGAGAGGCGCAGAGGAACGCGAAGGCTCTGTCTTCCCCGGTGACCTCTGTGGTGATGATTTGTTGGAGGAGGCAAACATGAAGAAGAACGTGGCCGCCGTAGTCACCGTTCTCGCGGTTGGAGTGGCACTCGCCGCGCAAACGCCTACCCACAAGGTTCAGGTCGTTCGCCCCAACACCACCGCTCCCACCAAGGTGACCGGCGACGGCATCAAAACCGAGTCCGGCTTGCAGTATTGGGACATCAAAGAAGGTCTCGGGGAGCCCGCCAAGACCGGCGACCACGTGAAGGTCCACTACACCGGATGGCTCACCACCGGCAAGAAGTTCGACAGTTCCGTCGACGCGCACCAGCCCTACGAATTCACGCTGGGACAGGGCGATGTCATTAAAGGATGGGACGAAGGCGTCGCCGGAATGAAAGTCGGCGGCAAGCGCCAACTACGCATCCCCCCGGACTTGGCGTATGGGGTCGAGGGCCACCCGCCCCAGATCCCGGAGAATGCCACCTTGATCTTCGACGTCCAGCTGTTGGCGATCAAATGAAACTAAACCCGCAAGGGACTCCGAGGACGCAGGGTTCTTGGGAGAATATTCCTTAACCGGGGTAGTGCTGATCGCGCGGAAGGCGAGAATGTCCCACCGCGTACTTCGCGTCCTCTGCGGTTCTAATCTGTTCTAAGCCTTGACGACTTTGCCGCTGCGCAGGCAGGACGTGCAGACGCGCATGCGCTTGCCCTGGCCAGCGACCTTGGCGTGCACCGGACGCAGGTTAATGTTCCAGCGCCGCTTGGTGACGTTGTGCGCGTGGCTGATGCGGTTTCCCGCTTGCGGCTTCTTGCCGCAGATATCACATTGTTGTGCCATGACGACTCCAGAGAATTCAATACTTGTAGGGCAAACCTAGATTTTACAGGAGCTTGGCCGAATTCGGCAATGCCCGGTGGGCTCAATCCCAGTTCGCCTTTGGCGTCATCCTGACCGGCGCTGTCTTTCCCGCCACGCAAAGGGATGTCGGCCGAGGTTCGTGAGTCCTTATATCACCTCTCTTGGGTTTGCGCCGCTGAGCCCTCAACTGCGATGAACCGCTCGAGTGCACGCTTTCCCCGCTCCCGATCTCCCGTGACCAGATAAACCAGCATGGCTCCCTGATACAACTGCAGGAGGGTTTCGACGGCCCCCGGATCAGGCAGGAAATCCCTCAGCATGTCGGACCACAGCCGCTGCTGCTCCTCGAAAAATCTTCGCGCCTGTCTTGACCCGCTCCAGCTTCGCCTCGTCAAATCCATAGCCAGCAGAACGACACCTCGGGACTCGGCGCTGGTCGTTTGTTTCCACAACGCGGCAAGCACAGACCGAAGCGAGGTGCCTGCCGGAAAATTGCTCGCTCGAAATCGCGCCCGCAGCCGATCCTCGAGAAGAGACATAGACATCTCCTCGATGCCATCTCGTCCCCCAAAGTAGTGAACCAGCATCCGCTTGCTGATTCCGACCGCCTTGGCCAGAGTATCCAAGCTGAGGTCAAGCGTCCCTGCCCGGATGAACGCCGACAGGCAACTCTCCACGAGCTGTTCCCGGGTGCGGTTCGGTTTTTTCTTTCGAGGCATCTTGCGTACTCAATGTACCATGTGGTACATCTATTGAATGTACCGAGTGGTACATCAATTCAGATTCGAGCGTTTAGGAACAAAGGAGCCATGACGACCCACGACGAACTTTTCTTCGGGCTTTTCGGCGCGGCCTTCTGGGTCGTCGGGACAATCTGGTATGAGTTTCGCGGTCCGCATGTGTTTGAGACCACCAGCGTGCGCTACTGGATCAACTTTGCGATCACGCCTATCATGAGCGCGGCAATCTGTGTCGTCCTTCTCAAGTGGCGTCAAGTTCCCGCAGCGGATTGGGCTTCGGCGGCGCTGCTCATCGCGCTCCCGGGCATGTTCGGCGAAGCCGTGTTGCTCTCCCGTTTTTCCACGTTCATGCCCCGCATGCACCCCGAGACGGGCGGGAAATATGGCGCATTCCTCTTCGCCAGCTACGCATTGTTTCTGACGATCGCCGAGATTATTACGGTTCGAGCGAACGGAGCCCTTAAGACCGGACCGTAATTGCGCGACCCCTGATCGAGTCTTGTCCGCTGTGCGATACTTGCTTCATGCAGTCCCCGCTTCAAGCCGCGTCGGCGGCCACCGATCCCAAGTCGGTGAAGGTAAACCTTACGACGGGCACCGGCGTCGATATCGAGTGGAACGACGGCCACGTCTCGCATTACAACTTCGTCTATCTGCGCGACGCCTGCCCTTGCGCCATGTGCAATGAAGAACGTGAAAAGGCTGGACGCCGTCCCGGCGAGCCTGTGGCCGCCGCACCCGGCGCCCTGCTGATGTTCAAGCCCCACGCCAAGCCTTTATCCGCGGAAGGCGTGGGCAGATATGCCATCAAATTCTCGTGGAATGACAGTCACGATCTGGGCTTGTACTCGTGGAGATTTTTGCGCGAAATCTGTCCGTGCGAAGAGTGCAAAGCGGCGCAGGCGGCGGGTTAGCACCGGCCGCGGCCGCGTTTGACCAAACATGAGTTCCACCAAACCAAACTCCGCCGTGCAATCCGTCGTCGACGAACTGCTGGCGGACCTCCACGCCAAAAGCGGCTGCGAGAAGTTCGGTCTTACCCGCGAATCCTTCTCCGCGATCCTCTTTGATGTCGGCTCGAAGCACGCCACAGCCTCCTCTTCTGAGAATGAGCTGCGCCCCTTCTTTTTGAGCTTGCGCGTCGAAGAACTCGCGCTAGCCCGCGCCTGCGCGGCCGGCAGCGATCCAGCCTGGGAGATCTTTTTCACGCGTTTTCGCGAGAGGCTGCATCTCGCCGCCCTGCGTATCGCGCGCGAAGACTCCGTTGCCCGCGAACTGGCCGACACCCTCTACGCGGATCTCTACGGCACTAATACTCGCGATGGCCAGCGCGTCTGCAAGCTCTCGTCCTATACCGGCCGGGGATCGCTCGAGGGCTGGCTGCGCACCGTCCTCGCCCAGGAATACGTCAATCGCTATCGCCGCACCAAGCGCCTGGTGAGCCTCGACGAGGAATCCGAAGAAGGCGTGCAGTTTCGCGCTCCCGAGCCCGAGCCGGTGCCACCCGCTAGCGACCAACGCCTGGCCCAAGCCACTGACGAGGCAATCGCCGCGCTTTCCGCCGAGGATCGCACGGTCCTGAGCGCCTACTATCTCGACGGCCGTACCCTGGCCGAGATCGCCCGCATGCTGGGCGTTCACGAATCGACCATCAGCCGCAAGGTCGACAAGCTGGCCAAGTCCTTGCGCAAGCAGATCGTGGCTGGCCTGGCTCGTCGCGGCATGTCGCGCCGGCAAGCGGAAGAGGCCCTCGAAGTGGATGTCCGCGACCTGCAGGTAGATATTCGGCGCAGCCTGGCGCAAGAATCTCCGTCGACCGCGTTCTCTGAGAAGAGAGTGGAAATCCGGGTAAGGGAAGGTCCGGGATGACGGCTAACGGCAAGGTAAACCTGTACCCAGGCCTGTAAGACAGAGCTGAACCGAACGAGCTGGAAGCCAGTAACTGGAAGCTGAAAATGCAAAATGTTCCCGAAATCGTGCGCGAGCGTCTGAAGGCAGCAGCCCCCGCCCTCGATCACCCTGACGCGGATCTGCTCACGGCTTTCGCCGAACATTCGCTGCCCGGCCGAGAACGAAATGGAGTGCTCGAGCATCTGGCGCGGTGCGGCGATTGCCGCGACATCGTCGCGTTGGCTTTGCCTGGAACGGAGGCCGTCCAGACTGTCCTTCGACCGTCCTCCAGTGGATGGCTCACCTGGCCCGTGCTTCGTTGGGGACTCGTTGCCGCCGGGGTCGTCGCGATCGCGTCGTTGTCTGTTTTGCAGTTGCGGCGGCATTCCCAGCCGGCTACCGTGGCGGTCAAACAATCTGCGGGCCCTGAAATGGCTGCGAACGAGCCCAAGAAAGCGATAGCCCAGTTCGTGGCATCCTCCCCAGCGGAGAAGAAGAAACTTGAGGTTCCCGCAGCTCCGGCCTTCGCCGATTCAGGCGATGGAACGGATGCGATTGCGATCGATAAGCAAAGCGCCACCAGCCCCGTGAGACCGGAGGGTGTCGTCTCCTTAGAGACCAAAAGTGGCACGAATAGTGTTCACGGCGCGACTGTCGGAGGCCAAGTACTTCATGGGCCTCGCGTCGCAAATCAATGGCAGCAAACAAACGCAGCCCAGAATCAGATTCCCGCGCCCGTAGCTCCTCAGGAGCTTGCCAAGCAACAACGTGCCGAAGCCGGCGCTCTCACGAATGAGCGAATGGCCTCAACTTCTGAGACCGCATCCGCGGCAGGCGCCGCGCCCGCGATGGCTCAGCCGGTGCCCGCATCGCCGTCCGCGGATGAGGCCACTTACCTCAGCCGAGCCAAGCCGCTCGCTTCTGGCGCGGGCGCGGCGGCGGTCAATAACTCAAACTCACCCAGTCGCGACCAGTGGAAGGTGTCGGTCGTACCAGGGCAGATCGCCGGTTACGTTGTAGATCCCACAGGCGCTGTGGTATCCAACGCGCGCATTACGATCAGGGCCGCCAACGCGCAATCGACGGCTACCGCCATGACGAATTCCCAAGGAGCATGGCTCATCGCCGGGCTTCCGTCGGGAACCTATAAAGCGCAGGCGGAAGCTACAGGTTTCCGGACCGCCGTCCTGGACTTAAACTATGACGCCAATCAGCCGTCGATGTATAGCTTCACTTTGAGTCCCGGCAGCGTCTCTGAGACGGTCGAAGTGGCGGCGCAACAGCAAGCACGGGCGGGTGCGACCATTGATAGCACGATCGCGGACCGCGAAAGCAACCAGCATCCGGTGAATGGGGGCGACCGGAAGCAGATGGACGTTCTGTCTCGCAGACTCCCTCTCTGGGCCATCAGCGCAAGCGGCGCGCTGCAACGCTCCTTCGACCAGGGCCAAACCTGGCAGGCGGTCGACGTCGCCGCGAGTCAACTGAGTGCGAATCCAGCGAGCCTCCAGATTGCTGCGAAGACTTCCCGGGCGAAAGCGAAAGACTCCGACAGAGCGCTCAAGCAAAACGTAGCGCCTATCAACTTCCGCGCTCTGGCGGCGGTTGGAGCAGACGTCTGGGCTGGTGGCTCCGCCGGAGCCCTCTATCACTCGCAGGACGCCGGGATGCACTGGACCAAAGTCGTTCCCGCCTCCGCCGGCCTCGGATTGACAGGAGATATTCTTAGCTTGGAATTTCCCGATCCCCAGCACGGACAGGTCTCCACCTCTACGACTGAAATTTGGACCACCACCGACGCCGGCCAAACCTGGCAAAAGCAGTAGCCGTGCCCCATCCCCGTGCATTGCTCCTTAGTTACTTCGGTCAGGCCCAATGTTAGCTTTCCGCTATCCAAGTTACTAAGGTGACATTGCCACAAAACGAGGGGGATTCTAATATCCATTTCGTGGTTTGGCAGTTCTGGGGGAGGGCTGCTAAGACCGAGGCGTCCTGGACTGAAAAGTCGAGGACGCCTTTTATCTTGCTCCGACAGAGTTACTGGGGGCGGGTATCATGCCGACCCTGCTCAGGTGGGGTCCCCCGCCCATCTCCAGCCGCGAAGCCGTCATTTCGATTCGTGAAATGGCATCGTGATCCTCAAAGGTCGCAACTGGTCGCAAGCCCCGTGCGACGATTCTTTCGCAGTTGCTTGACGGTTCCCTGAGTCTTCCAGCACGGCAGAAAGTAGATTGCAGATGCGACTCGGTTGCTCCCAACAAGGGCATCTCCGTCTACGCTGAGTTGGCGAAAGCTCCCGAGAAGGCGGCCGCTCGTCGCAATCCTCTGG
The DNA here is from genome assembly GCA_963844525.1 of uncultured Acidobacteriaceae bacterium. GTDB lineage: Bacteria > Acidobacteriota > Terriglobia > Terriglobales > Acidobacteriaceae > Sulfotelmatobacter. The sequence goes on from CAWJOM010000006.1 coordinate 952,551, forward strand.
CGGCAGATCCCGATGCCGTCGCCGCCGGCGGCAAGCTCTTCGCTCAACATTGCGCTGAGTGCCATGGGGACATGGCCGATGGCGGCAAAAAGGGTCCCAGTCTGCGAGCCCCAGAGGTCCAGCAGGCCACCCCCGGGTGCCTTTTTTGGCTGCTGACCAACGGAGTGGTCCGACGCGGTATGCCCGTATGGTCCAAGCTCCCTGAACCCCAACGCTGGCAACTGGTTAGCTTCATCAAGTCTTTGACCCCGCCCCCCGGTGTCTTCCGCAATGGTGAAAAGGCGTCACAGCCGTGATCTGGTTGCCTTTGCGACTTTCCGGCCTCGCGCGGCATCCAATGACGGTGTTACGATAATAAGTTCGGTTCCCGTAAGGAACGCACTTATACAGGTCGCCCAGCAACGCGAGTCCCTGACTGCGCGTCCCTGGGAGCGACATACAATCAGGAGAAAGAACATGGCAGGTAACGGAATCGTCGAAGTCACAGATGCAAACTTCGACCAGGATGTTTTGAAATCGGATAAGCCCGTTCTGGTGGACTTCTGGGCGACTTGGTGCGGCCCCTGCCGCGCGATCGCCCCTATTGTCGAAGAACTGGCCGCCGAGTTTCAGGGCAAGATCAAAATCGGCAAAATGGATGTCGACTCCAACAGCGCTACACCCATGCGCTACAAAGTCACCGGCATCCCCACGCTGCTGGTGTTCAAGGGAGGCCAGGTCGTCGAGCAACTCGTCGGCTATCGCCCGAAAGACGCCATCGCTCAGGCCCTGAATAAGCACATCGGCTAAGTGACGTTACAAAAATCGTTAATCAAGATCAATGCCCGGGAACTATCCCGGGCGTTTTTGTTTTGTCGAAGGATTCACGATTCAGGCTAGAATGCGTGCGATGAGCCGAAACTAGCGCTGTCTCCACTGGATCATAGATCGTCGAGGCCATGTTTGTAATGCGGTTCGGCCCAGTCCGAGCCAGATGAGTGCAGCACATCTCCGCAAAGCCGGTATCAGGGCAAGACATTCTTCCTTCGTGGTTTTTTCCCGGCGATAAACTTCGCTTCGACGCTGTCGGCGCTCCACCGGGAGCCCTACCGCGGCAATTGGACCTCCGACGGATTTGTTCTCGATATATTCGAAACGAAGTGTCGGTCCGCGGCTTGGTCGTCCAGGGCCGACGTCTGTGGTTACGCGGTTGACCCGGTTTTCGGTTCAGCCCTGCAAAAAAGAAATCGGCTGATGACGGGAAGACGGAGCCTGCGCTATGTCGAAATTGAAGTTGATTTCGGAACCGGCAACCCCTCGGCAGGCCTGCCACGCACGCATGTCGAGAGTCTTCTTAACTGACAATGACAGTCTTGTGGACCTGGTGCCCGAGTATTGGCAGACTTGTGTTCGGAAGGGCTGGCATGTGAAGAATCCCAGATACTCAGGCTGTCGCTTCTCGACAGCTATTTGGCGGTTCCGGGAGTAGCACTCTCTGCAGACTTCCTTGCGACATTCGCGAAACGCTAGGCAATGGTTCACCCGGACCTGATTCCCACGGCCGGTGTTCCGTATCGGGACCGGTGTTATCTCCTCCGAAACCGATTTACGCACCAGAACCGCAATTCAGCAAAGAGCGCGTGCAGCAAGTCTCAAGGCACTGTGACTCTTGGCTGATTGTCGGCGATCGAAGGAAAGCCTACTAAGGTGAATCATCTAAAGCCCTTGGGAGCCGGCATTGACGAAAGGCCGTCCACGCAGTTCAAAGTTGGAAATTCAAACCGGCTGCAGAAGGATGGACAGCCCGTCGCGTCAAATCGCCGTAGAAGTCAGCTTCCACCTGTACTGAGGGAAGTAACGCGAAGCTGAGATCCGAGAGTGCTCCTAATACTTCCTCAACACTCCAATCACCCTCCCCTGCACATCCACCGAAGCCGCGGGCACAATGATCGGTTTCATAGTGACGTTTGAAGGCTGCAGCCGGATGCTTTCTCCTTCGCGGTAAAACCGCTTCAACGTCGCGTCGCTCTGATCGACCAGCGCAACTACAATGTCTCCGTTGTGCGCTGTGCGTGCTTTCTCCACCAGAACATAATCGCCATCGAGGATGGCTTCATCCTGCATCGAATCGCCCCGCACCTCGAGCACAAACACTTCTTTCGAGTGCACGAAATCCGCCAACGAGATCGTCTCCGGAGTCTCCACGGCCTCGATCGGTTGGCCCGCCGCGATACGCCCCAGGAGTGGCAGCACCAAGCCCGTGTTGACACTCATCGCCTGCTTCAGCCGTCCCTTGGGGGGCAGCAGATCGATCGACCGGCTGCGGTTGTAGTCACGCGTCAGCAGTCCCTTTTTCTCCAGGTTCGTGACGTGCTTGTGCACGGTCGCCAGCGAGGTCAACTCCAGCCCCTTGCCGATCTCCTCAAACGACGGAGAATACCCATGCTCCGCCACGAATCGTGAAATGAAGTCATACACTTCCCGCTGTCTGCGTGTGATGGCCATACCGCCATTATTGGCGAACAGAAGGCGAAAAAGCAAGGGAGAAGTGATGCACCGGGGAACGTATTCTGTAGGGAGGGTTGGCTTCGTCCGTCTAGGCGGCCCCAGGTTAATCGGGCCGCAGCCACGGTGCTCTCAACTTGCGCCCGCTTATACTGAATCAAAGCGACTTGGAAGTGTGTTGTCCCAGCGCTCTTACCGGCCTTCCTCTGCGAACTCAGCGGTTAAGTAGTCTTCCCGTTCCGCGGCCGAGGTCCCAGGCTCAAGCATGAAACTTTTCCGCTCCCCGCGACTCCAATCCGATAGCCCATAAGTTTCGTACTAAGAGTAAGACAGTAAGACAAGGAGAAACAAAATGCCCGCATCCAGGAGCCTTGCTCTGATTCTTGCGGCCGCGCTCGTTGCCACCACGGCCTGCAACGCCAAAGCTAGTCCGGCCGTTGGCCCGGTGCCTGCAGCCGAGCACGATGCTTCCCGGCCCTCGGCTCCGGGCCGACAAACCGCCGTTATCTCTGGTGGATGTTTCTGGGGAATCCAGGCCGTATTCCAGCACGTGAAAGGCGTGATCAGCGCCACCTCCGGATACTCCGGCGGCTCCGCCAAAACCGCGGAATACGAAACCGTCAGCACCGGCGAAACCGGACACGCCGAATCCGTGCAGATTGTCTACGATCCCTCGCAGATCACCTATGGCGAACTGCTGCGAGTCTTCTTTTCAGTCGCGCACGATCCCACGCAACTCAACCGTCAGGGTCCCGACGAAGGCACGCAATATCGCTCCGCGATCTTCTACAGCAACGACGAGCAGAAACACATCGCCGAGGCCTACATCGCGCAACTCGACAAAGCAAAAGTGTTCCCGCGCCCGATCGTGACCCAGGTAGTCGCACTGCAAGCGTTCTATCCGGCGGAGGCGTATCACCAGAACTACGCCACTCTGCACCCGAATCAGCCCTATATCATGTTCAACGACGCCCCGAAGGTCGAGCACCTGAAGCAGGAATTCCCCGAATTGTATGCGGGGAAGTAAGCATCGGCCCAAAGTGGCACAAGAACAAAGATCTCACGGAGATGACGATGTTCGATTCCGACCTCGACCGCGAAGCAACACCTGAGCCGACGAACCTTCGCCGCCGGGCATTTCTCACGAGTGTGGCCGTCGCTGTCGGTGGCCTCGTTCTCTGGCAATGGAAGAAGCCCGCGGTGCTCGAGGCTGCGCCCACATTGCCCGAACCCAAAGATGTCACCATTGTCCTCTTCGACGATCACGGCAAACGCCTCAAAAAGATCCAGACTCCTAAAGTCATCAAGACCGCCGATGAATGGCGCAAACAACTGGGTGCCGGCGTCTTCGACATCACACGCAACGCCGACACTGAAATTGCGTTCACCGGAAAATACTGGAACCTCCACGACAAAGGCCTCTACCGCTGCATCTGTTGCGACAACGCGCTCTTCGACTCAGCTACCAAATTCGAATCCGGCACCGGATGGCCCAGCTTCAGGGCGCCCATCGCTCACGAGAACGTAACTGAAATTCGCGACATAACGCTTGGCATGGAGCGCACGGCGGTGGCCTGCACCGAATGCGACGCCCATCTGGGCCATGTTTTCGACGACGGCCCGCAACCGACCGGTCTGCGCTACTGCATGAACTCCGCCTCCCTGCGCTTCGTAAAATCAGTCTAGCTAGAAACGGCCTGTCATTCTGAGCGAAGCGAAGAACCCCATGCAGGCCAGCACTGGCAATGGCCTCAAAAGGAGTCTCAACCAACACTGATGACGGGTCGCCAGTGTTGCCCACACGCAATTTGCATACAATTGAACGATGAACTCGCCCGCCTACCGCGAACCCACCGCCATCGAAAGGATCTTCAACCGTTCTTTCGGATTCCTAGTCGGCCTCGGCTTGGGCCCATCGCACATTTATCTCCTCCAAGTGCGCGGGCGCAAATCCGGCAAACTTTTCTCGACTCCCATCGATCTCCTGGAGTTGCAAGGCAAACGCTACCTAGTCGCGCCGCGCGGACGAACGCAATGGGTCCGCAACGCCGAAGCCGCTGGAGAGATCACACTGAAGAAAGGAAGCACAGTTCAGAAACTCCGCCTGCGCCCAATCCCAGAAGCCGACAAGCCGCAGATTTTGAAAGCCTATCTTGACTCCTTCAAGCGTGAAGTGCAGCGATACTTTCCGATTCCGGCAGGTTCGCCGCCAGAACAATTCGCGGCGATCACAGAAAATTATCCTGCCTTCGAGTTGCTTGCGAGTTGATCGCATCGCACCCAATCACAGAAATATTCTGAAATAAAGTTCAGCTTTACTTCAACGAAGCGGGAGGTCTCAGGTTCGCATTCTGCCGGGGGAATTTGCGCACGAGTAGCTCAGTGGATGCACCTTCAACGCCTTCCTTTCGCGGGGGTCAGCGATGCTTCGAATCCGATCCGCCTTTTGTTGGCCGGCAGAGGGGCCATCAACTCACGAATAGCCTCAATGAGATCTTGGATCTCGGCATCGTGTTCGTCGAGCCGAGCTTCGAGCTCCGACAACTTCGACACGACATGTTGATTAACCGCGAGTGCTTGGCGCATCCCTACGAACGCGCGTACTACGAAGATGCTCATTTCGATGGCGCGTTTCGAATTCAGCACCGTTGCCGCCATGATGGAGCCATGTTCGGTGAACGCGTAGGGCAAGTAGCGGCGTCCACCGCGATTGCTATTTGAGGTCACAATTTGTGACCTCAAACTTTCACTCTCTGCCTTGGACAGAGTAAAAAGAAAGTCAGAAGGGAAGCGATGGCTGTTGCGCTTCACCTGCTGATTGAGGTGCTTGACTGGCACGCCGTAAAGCTGGGCGAGGTCCGTATCGAGAATGACCTTCTGGTTGCGGAGAACCAGAATCTTCGAGCTGACTCTTTTGGCGAGGATGATTGCGGTTTTGTTCATAAATAATCACCGAGTTTGAGGTCACAATTTGTGACCTCAAAAACAAACAGGAAACGATTCATCATAACAAGCCCAATGGATGGCAAAACGAGGAGCGCGAAAGTTCTCAGGCTGCAGTGCCGAAACAGGAAGAAGGCGCACAGACTGCGGGATGCGCGTTCGCGGCGCCTGAGATCGTGCGGACAGCCTCCGCGTTTCGGGTTTCGGCTTTTAGAGCCAGGTCTGCGGACGCGGAATGGAAGCTGCCGTGGGAGTCGATGTGACGCCGTCTCGGGGCTGTCGCGGGGGCGTCCCCCTCGTATGCGGCCAAGATGCCACTGAACGGAGTCGAACCGATGCCGGCCGTGCGTTCCTGAGCTATTTGTTTTCGGTGTCGTGGTCGACGTCGCCCGCGCTCCTGAGCGTCACCTGGTCGTGGGAGAGCGCGCCACTCTTTGGTACCGGCGGAGTCTCGGCGTGATGATCGGGTCTCGGTTCCGCAGGCGGTTGCGCAACTTGATGGACATCGGCCGGGTGGATACTATTGATTGGAGAAATCATAGTGGTCCTCTAGGGAATAGAATCGGCAGGAAGCTGGGAAGCTTTAGTGTTCTTAGGAGGGCCGTCGGATCGTTAGTAACGGTTACTTTCTATTGACTACAGCGAAATCCACGGAGCTTTACCTGCTTTTTCGACTTGCATTCCACGGGTCTTGACGGTCTTGCCACTGGAATCTGATGGTGCTTCAAGCCCGATACGGGTGCGCATGGGTTCCGGGAGGCTCATCAGTTCGCGGATGGCGTTCGTCAAGTCCTGGAAATCGGAGTCATGACCTTCAAGGGGCTTTCGAGTTCCGAAGCTTGGTGAGAATGTTGGCGGTTGCCGGCGATGGCACGCATACTTCGGTGGACCCTTCGGCCTCGCTCAGGGCAGGCTCGCGAAGGCGCTCGTTCCCACAGGGTTCTTCTTCGCTAGGGGCTTCTTCCTCCCAGCTTTGAGCCCTCTTAAGCGCCGGTTACGAAGAAGCTTTCGTCTGGTTTGGTGTTGATCTTTTCCAGGGCGACGTCGGCGGTTACGTCTTGTACGAATTCGCGGCGACGTTCCGGGCCTTTGCGCTCGATGACTCGCACGCGCCGCGCGGGCATGTTGCTGGGTTCGAGGCTGACGATGCGGCCGTCGCGTACGTGAATCTGCGAACGGAACCAGTCGGTGCGGAACATGCGACCTGCGGCATAGAACGTCATGGATGCGGCAATGGGGCCTTCGAATTCCGCGCCGGTGCAAGCGACGATGCGCTTGCCCATTTCCTGCATCCAGGTCATACCACCGACTAGAGGGTCGTTCAAGCGGCAGCGCTCAAAGGGGGTCGCGTGCGTGAGCTTGCGCAATTGAAGAAGCTGGAGCAGGACTGAGGTCTTCGCCAGATTCGTGACGATGATTCGGGCCTCGGTCGCCGATACACGCTCCATCTTGATGTGGAGATCGGGAGACCATTCACGCTCGAACTCTTCGCGGGCAAGCGCCAGGCCTTTGTCCGTGGCTTCCACGTAGCGCAGGGTGGCGCGGGCCAGAATCACGCTGAACAGGGTGGTGACGATCGTCGCGATGATCGGGATGTAACTGATCAGCGTGGAGAACGGGATGCGATATGAGTTGATCAACTGCATATGCATAGACGAGTGTGGCTCCTGCGAACGCGGTCTCGTGAACGGGAAACGGTCTCGAAGAGTTTAGCGAGAGGGAGGGAGAGCCTCCAGATGCGCATGGTGCGGGGGCGGTAACGGGTGCGGGGCTTGGACTTTGGTAACTGAGACGGGCGGCGAGTTTGGCATTTCGTATATTGCGGATAGTGGAGCGGCGTTATTTGGGATGTTGGTGAGTGCGGCGGCAAGATGCCGCCACGACAGCCGGCGGGACTCCGGCGCTACTCGGCGCTATTCCAGCACGCTGTCGTCTAGCTTCTTTTTGCCCCAGTCGTTGGCGGCTTGGACGAAGGCCAGGACGATCGGATGGGGCTTCTTTTCCGTGGATGACAGTTGCGGCTGGAAGAGCGTGGCCAGGAAGAATCGATGCGTGGGAGATTCGATGGCGCGGATCTCGCCTTCTGCCCCGCGAGCGACCACGGGGAATCCTGCTTCCATCGCGGCCCATTCGAAGTCGGGATTGATTTCGAAGTTGCAGAAGAATTCCTCGGTCGCTGTTTCCTGTCTCCTTACCGTAGAACGACTGCAGGTACGAGCCTGGACGCAGGCGAATTTCGGGGACTTGTCCCGAGAGCTTCGGCGCGTCGCCTTTGCGGTCGGGAACGGCGCAGGCCACGGGGTAGATGATGATGTTCTTGGAGCCGGAATTGTTTTCGGCGCTGTCGGCGTCTTTGATGTCGAGCACGTTGCGGGCGAATTCGATGAAGGAGTACTGGAATCCGCCACATGTGCCGAGGAACGGCCAGTCGCGGCGGCGGGCGAACTCAATGCCTTTCAGCATGCCATCGAAACTCTTGTAGGGGCTGCCGGGCGAGGCCCACAGGCCGTCGAACCCCTCGAGCGTCTTCTCAGCTGTCGCTGCCGCCAGCGATGGAGTAGGCAGCCACTCCGATTCCACTTTCAGGTTGAGTTTGCGGGCGGCGTGCTGCAAAGCATCATTCGTGGCCTGGTGCGAACGGAAGTTGGCGTTAAAGTCGCCCAGGATTCCGATGCGGACGGCGTCGCTCACGGGTTGATTGTACTAGAGGGGATGCTGCGGGCTACGCACGAGTGGACGAGGACCGGTTAGAAGCGTGGTGCGGGAGTCGGTGCGATGAGGCGCCTGCGGCGGAACCCTTCGCTTCGCCCAAGGCAGGGAACCAGATGATGTCGACACTGATTCTTGATGTCGAGCAAGACACCGAACGTGCCCGGCCCACGTAGCTCTGGCGGCGCCGGGGGTGAGATGCCCCCGGGACAGCCGGCGGGACGCCGGCGCTACTGCACCGCGCCACTTAAACGGCGGCGCTGCGACTACGCTATGAAGGCGTGACACTGGATTGCGATTACCACACGTCGCAGCGTTTGCCTTCTGGGCGGACCATTGCGGCGTCGGCTTTGCAGCTCCAGGCTTTTTGAAATTCCGGAAGATTGGAAAGCGGGCCGATGACGCGGTACTTCGCGATCGGGTGGGGATCGCCTTGCACCATCAGGCGCTGAGCCTCGGGGCGGATCTCGTCGCCGCGGAACTGTCCCCAGGCGATGAAGAATTGCTGCTCGGGAGTGAAGCCGTCGATGTCTGCCGGGCGCGGCTTACCTTCGAGCGATTTCTGATAGGCGAGGTAAGCGATTTTGGCTCCGCCGAGGTCGCCGATGCTTTCGCCCAGAACCAGTTTGCCGTTGTGGTGAATATCTTTCTCGATGTAGTAGTTGTCGAACTGATTGGCCACGCAGGCCGCGCGCGCCTGGAAATCTTTCAGGTCGGTTTCTGTCCACCAGTTGCGCAAACGTCCGAGGAAGTCGTACTGCGCGCCTTCGTCGTCGAAGCCGTGCGATATTTCGTGGCCAATGACAACGCCGATGGCGCCGTAGTTCACGGCGTCAACCGCGTGTACGTCGAAGGCGGGCGGCTGCAGGATTCCGGCGGGGAACACAATCTCATTCTGCAGCGGATTGTAGTAAGCGTCGGAGGTGGGAGGCGTCATGCCCCAACGCCCGCGGTCGACGGTCTTGCCGATCTGTGCGCGGTCGTCCTGCTCAACGAAGTTTCTGCCGGCGAGCATGCTTTCGAAATACGCGTCACGACGAACCTCGACGTGGCTGTAGTCCTTCCACTTGTCGGGATATCCGATCTTGGGATTGAACGTCGCGATCTTCGCCATCGCCTTTTCTTTTGTGTCATCGCTCATCCAGGGCCGGCTGAGGATGTCGTCGCGCATGGCCGCGAGAAGATTGCGCACCATTTCCTGCATGCGCGCCTTGGCCTCGGGCGGGAAATATTTTTCGACATATTTCTGGCCGAGCGCCTCGCCGAATAACTGGTCGGTGGATTCGACGCAGCGTTTCCAGCGCGGTTTCATCTCGGTGGTGCCGGCAAGATATTTTCCGTTGAAGGCGAAGTTTTCTTCGACGAATGGAGTGGAAAGGGAATTGGCGACAGAATCGAGCAAGCTGCCACTTCAAATACACTTTCCAGTCGGCGAGTGGCGTCTGCTGCATCTGGCGGTCGACTTCCTGCAGAAACTTGGGCTGATCGACGTTCAGATCGACATCGCTGGGGAAGCCCTTGTACTTGAAGTAGCCGACCCAGTCGATGTGGGGAGCCAGGGCCTGCAGTTGCGCGAACGTGGTGTTGTGATCGGTGGCGGCGGGATCACGCAGGGTCACATTGTCGAGGGAAGCCTCGGCTAATTTCGTTTCCATCGCCATGATAGTCTGCGCGGCGGCTGCGGCGGATTTCTGGTCCCATCCGGCGAGCTTGAACATGATCGTGATGTGTTCTACGTACTTTTCGCGAGCTTCCTTGAAGCGCGGCTCGGGTTTGAGGTAGTAGTCGCGATCGGGCAGGCCTAGGCCGCTGGCGCCCACGTCGGCGAGTACCCACGAAGGCTTGTGCGGATCCTGTTGGCTGCCGACTGCAAAGGGAACCTGCACGAGGATGTTGTGCATTTCGACGATCACCTGCTGCAGGGCAGCGATGTTGCTGGCCGCGTCGATCTTGGCAATCCACGGTTGAATCGGATCTATGCCGCGGGCGTTCACGCGGGATTCGTCCATGCAGGCGCCATAGTAGTCACCGATGATCTGTTCAGTACTGCCTTTCGGGGCGTTCTTATCGGCGGCGGCCGCTTCCAAAATGTCGTGCAGACGATCTTTTGCGGATTCGCCCGCTTGCCAGCGCTTGCTCCAGCGCGTCATCGACGCGGGAATCGGGTTGTTGGCCCGCCACGTGCCGTTGGAGAACTGGAAGAAGTCGGTGCACGGATCCGCCTTGCGGTCGAGATCGGTCAGGTCGATGCCGTGCAGGGAGGGAGAAGAGCTCTGCGAAAGAGCGAGCGGTCCGAATGAAAGTATGAAAACGAGCAGGGCACAAGACGACCCTTGCAGAGTGCGCATGAAATCTCTCCAGATGAAAGCGGAATTGGCGGACAGCCATTGTAGATCAAGCACGAGGAATCGTGCTTCCGCGTGAGATGAGAGATCAAGACTGTTGAGAGTGCGAACGGCGGAGCCAGTTCCACACTACTGCCGGATCGCCGGAATCACATATTGATAAAAGCCGTCCGCCCATATTTCTCCACCGGTATAAGTCACTGTGCCCGTAGTCGGATCGAATACGTAAATCGGATAGAGCCACGGATTGCTCGAGTTCGGATTCGACGTGTAGATCAGAACATCGTCTGGGGCGAAAGCCTGCACGGTGCCTTGCACATAGTTCCCGGTGTCCACGATCTTCTTCGCCGCCGGTTCGATCCTCGTGATCTGGGTGCTATCGGAGGAGACCTGAATAAAATCAAATCTCCCGGTTCGATCGAGCGAGTTCCAAAGCCCATACCCACAAGCTTCCAACATGGATGCTGTACAGGAAAACTGTGGAGCTCCCTGCAGCGAATACACGTTTACAGAATTCATTCCCTGGCTGTAGTTATCGGGGATGCTGAAGTAAATGAGCGAGGTCGGCGTGAAGCTGACAACATCGACTCCTTCGTTGCCGTCGGCCCAGTCGAAGATTTGCTTGTCAGGTCCCAACGCGCCGGTAGTCGGGTTCACGTTTCGGGCAAAGTATGTCGCGGAATCGTTCGCGAAGGGATAATTGCAAATCCAGTAGTCGTCCATGACGCCGCCGTTCCGGTTGAAGCCGTTGATACCCAAGCTGGCCTCGGCCGCCGGCGTACATGGGCCATTGGGTGGATAGACGGCAGCAGGCTTCGCGGCCTTGGTCACGATTCCGGTCGTGGGATCAATCGTGAATTTGAGAATCCGAGCAAGCATTTCGTCTTGTGTGCTCAAGGTCTCTTCTACGGCATATGCCAGCGTACCGTTTGGATGGATCACAAAATTGCCCGTGCCGAAGCTTCCGTCGGTGAGGCTCAATGCCTGCACGGCGGGCAGCAACGGCACTCCGGTTGGGTCTGTTGCATAGACCCATAAGTACTCCAAAAGTTTGCTGTCGTAGCCCGTGACATAAACGAAACGATCGTTCGCGGAGGGTAGCAGCACCGTATTCGTGACCGAATCCAGAGTGACCCCGGAACCTTCCTCGGTCGGAAAGCCCGTGGCCCGATCGACGTCATAGGTAAGCAGCGTGGAATTTGTTAACAGATAAACGACCTCAATCGAAGAAGAAGGAGAGGAAGTGGCGGATTTCGCGCTACGGGATTGAGCGCTCAATGCGGTAGCCGATAGGCACAAGAAAAGACAAGAACTGACAACAAGAAGCGCGGTAGGGCGCGACGATTCGTGGCGGCTGGACATGCATGGCTCCTCTGCCAAACCCCTGTCGCGGAGGAGACTGGGTTGGTGAGGCTATTTAGAAGCACTTGGTGACGGGAACGTTGCCGGCGAATGGAATGCTGCCGCCGGCGACTGTCAGCCACGTGTTCAGGTAGTTTTCGAAGTGGTGAGATTTTTACCTGAGGATGACAATGTCGTCCGAGTCGCGGGCTAGCCTTCTTTGCGCCACCCCATCACACTGAACAATCAACCAGGAGGACAAATCCTATGACGGCTCGACCGACCCTCAACTCACCGGTTCGCATTTTGCTGCTGCTGCTGATTGCGGCAGTAGTTCTGCAAAGCGACCGCGCGCACGCTCAATATACGCTCACCAGCCTCGTGACAACGACTCAAGATCCGCATTTGAAAAATGGCTGGGGACTCGCTTATTTGCCCGGAGCTCCCTTCTGGGTCTCGGATGAGGTGACTGGGCTCTCCACCGTTTACGCTGCCGACGGCACGATCATTCCGTTGGTCGTAACCGTTCCATCGGCAACAAGTGGCGTCGGAACGCCCACTGGGATAGCGGCAAATTCCACCACAGGTTTTGTGGTTACCCAGAACGGCGTGTCCGGCCCGGCTGCGTTCATCTTCGACACTCTCGATGGGACGATCAGTGGCTGGAATTCCACCGTCAATGCCACTTCTGCGGTGATCGCCGTCAATAACAGCGGCAAAGCAAACTACACCGGGCTGGCGATCGCAACCGTGGGCACGCAAACGGTGCTTTACGCTGCCAACGAAGCGAAGAATCAGATCGAGATTTACAACAGCAGCTTCAAGCTGCTGAAGACGTTTACCGACGCGAAACTTACCGGGCTTACGGTGTATGGCGTGGCATTCATCAAGGGTTTCGTCGTAGTCACGTTTAGCGGCGTGACGACGGGCGCTGTCGACGTGTTCACTCCCTCCGGGAGTTTGGTGAAAACGCTGGTCCCCCCAACTTCGGTATTGAAAGGCCCCTGGGGTCTGGCGCTGGCGCCCAGCAACTTCGATACGCTCAGCGGCACGTTGCTGGTGGGGAACGTTGATGACGGCAGGATCAATGGCTTCAGTACAACGACGGGCAAGCTGATTGGCACGGTCAAGGACAAGAGCAACAAAGTGATCAGCATTCCCGGACTCTGGGGACTGGAATTCGGTGGCGGATCGTCCGTCAACGGAAACACGAACCAGCTGTTCTTCGCCGCGGGAACGGCGGGATATTCGACGGGAGAGTTTGGAGTAATCAATCCTTAGTCTTTTGGCCAGAAATCTCACGACGGCATCCCGGTTTCGGGGTGCCGTTTTTTCTGCTAGGTGAATAGCGGTTGACGACACGAGTCCACGCAAAGATGAATGCCTGCTTCATCGATTACTCGTTCGTACTCGGAGTTTTTTAGCTGTTCTAGCCGCCGGCTTTTAGTTCGGTCAGAACCTGCTTGGCGATTTCTTTCAGGGTTTCGAAGACACCGACGCCCTGGAAGGCGACGGCTTCGACAATGGGTTCGTTCTTCTTGCGGAGTTCGGTGGAGAGCAGGTCGATGGGCAGAATGTTTGGCAGGTCGCGCTTGTTCAACTGCAGCACGTACGGGATTTTATTGAAGTCGTAACCGTGCTCTTTCAGGTTCGACATCAGATTGTCGAGCGCTTCGACGTTGGCGTCCATGCGCTGTTCCTGCGAGTCGGCGACGAAAACAATGCCATCCACGCCGCGCAGAATCAGCTTGCGGCTGGCGTCATAAAAGACCTGTCCGGGAACTGTGTAGAGGTGGATGCGGGTCTTGAAGCCGCGTACATTTCCGAGGTCGAGCGGGAGGAAGTCGAAGAACAGAGTACGCTCGGTTTCGGTGGCCAGCGAGATCATCTTGCCCTTCTGCTGGTCCGCCGTTTTCTGGTAGATCACCTGCAGGTTCGTGGTCTTGCCGCCGAGTCCGGCGCCGTAGTACACGATTTTACAATTGATCTCACGAGCTGCGAAGTTGATGAAACTCAAAGGCTTTCCTCAAATACGGGCATACCCCTCAGGGGCTGCCGCGCACACCAATTCCTAATGGAGGCTCGCGGTCTTTATATCATACGGGAGGTGCCGGACGCAGGTTACTCAGGTGACCCCCCAGCCCCACGGAAGTGGGAGGATGATCCAAATCGATGCCATGGGTCCCTGCTAATGGGCCGTCGGAACAGCGAAATACCCGTCCTTGGCCGAGACTTTCAAGTCTCGCTTGTGCACGACGACTTCGATCGTGCGGTAGGCCGAATTTCCGGTGACTGCCTGCGGGCTATAGCCCAGAGTGTATTGATTCCGCGCCTCGTTAGCGATCTGCATGTACGCGTCTTCGATCGAGTTGCGCGACAGTTCGAGAAGGGCGTCCTCGCCGCAAGTCGCCCGTACATATTTCGGGAGGATGTCGGTGTATCCCTGTCCCGGAAGATGGATCTTTGCCGCCTGGCGGTATCCCGGTAAGGCACCGCTGTCGACGACGACGGCCCTCACCTGGATGTCGCGAGTCTGCAGCAGGTGCAAAACATCACGGTAGCTGGCCTTGCTTCCCAATTCGCGTCCGTCGCTGATGACGAAGATCACTTTTCGGCGGGTGCGCTCGCGCTTGCTCAGGTCAAGCGCCGCTCGCAGGATTGCATCATTCAAAACATGCGATTCCCGGGGTGCGTTGTAAATCGGCGGAACCGGCGGTCCCCCTACAGGAACCCCATTGACCATAGGTCCCCCGGGTCCTATCGGGCCACCCAACACGGGAGGACCATTGTTGTTTCCGCGCACCAATTTCATCTCGTTCAGGGCAGCGGTCAGCCGTGCGGCCTTGCCGCTGAAGTCCGTCACTTGGCTCACCGTGCTGCTGTAGGTATAGAGCGCAACCTCGTCGTAAGGACTAAAGGCCCCGGCGAGTGCGGAATAGGTCTGATTAATTTTCTGGAGCGCGACGTCGGCCATCCCGATATCGATGATGATCGCCGCTGAGAGCTCGAACGGATCGCTGGTGAAGTAGGTCAGCGTCTGCGGCTTCCCGTTTTCTTTCACGGTGAAATCCCTGGCCAGCAGTCCATCGACGCGGCGCCCGTCGGAATTCTTCACCATCACCGGAATCTGAACGAAGTTGACCTTGACCACCAACTTATAGAGATCCTCCTGGGGGCTGATCTCATTTCTCGGGGTGCTCCCAGCGGGAAGCGTCTCCATCGGCGGCATGGGAGGCGGAGCGGTTTTATCCTGATTCTGCTTGTCCTGGTCTGGTGTCTCATCCGCCTTCTTCTGCTCGTCGCCCGGGAAGGGAATCGGTTCGTTCGCCCTGCCCTCGCCGGGCGTTGGGGCCGGAAGGGCCGGCTTGGGCGGCGGTGGCTGTACCGTCGAGGGCGCGTCCGGAATATCCTGCGCTGGCTTGGAAGCAGCGGGAGGTTGCGACGGATTCTGGCCGCTTGCGGATTGCGCCTGTACTGCCGGGACTGTCAGAGCCGCTAAAATCGCCAGAGCCATTCGCCGGCTCAGCGCGCCTCGCCAACTTCCATAAGCTTTTACTGGCGCCATCGCTTTCCTCGTCCCGCGCAAAAATAAAAGTTTCCGCTCGTAAGATGCTTAAATCGCCTCATTTGGTGCATCTAACGTTACAGGTTAGACTAACACCAACCCGGAATCACGAGAGAGTCCGAATGCCCAAGCTTTTTATTTCTCCGCGGCCCACCCTGGCCATATTGCTTCTCGCTGCATTGTGCAGCGCCGCCTCGTTCCTATTGGCGCAGCAAGCGGCCGGTCAGCAGCCTTCCTCTTCCGACCAGAAATCCGAAGACTCTCAGCAGCCCACCGAGACCCTGAAGGTGAACGTCAATGTGGTGCAGCTTTTCTTCAACGTCAAAGACAAGCACGGCGCGCTCATTCCCAATCTCACCAAAGACGACTTCGATATTTTTGAGGATGGTAAGCAGCAGACCGTGAAGTATTTCACTCCCGAGACGAACCTGCCGCTGACACTTGGAATCTTGATCGACTCCAGCGGCAGCCAGCTCCGGGTTCTTGATATGGAGAAGGAAGTCGGAGGGGCGTTTCTGAAGCAGATTTTGACCGACAAAGATCTGGCGTTTGTCCTGGATTTTAACGTCGACGCCAGCCTGGTGCAGGACTACACGCGGGACGTGCAACGCCTGCAGAAGGCCTTGAATTCGGTGCGGATCCAGTCCGGCGTCACCATGCCGACGCTGCCCGGCGCGGGTGGCGGGCCGGTTCCCACAGCGGCGTCTCCCGGTACAGTGCTTTACGACGCAGTGTATCTGGCGGCTCACGACATGCTCGCGAAAGAGGTTGGACGAAAGGCGATGATCCTACTTACCGACGGCGAGGATGAAGGCAGCCGGTTGAAGATTAGAGACGCAATCGAGGCCGCGCAGAAAGCGGATTCGATTGTCTACGTGCTGCTGTGCGCCGACCGTGGGTTCTACGGTATGCAAGGTGGGTTTTATTCCGGCGAAGGCGACATGAAGAAACTCACCGAGCAGACTGGCGGCCGTGTCATAAACGTGGGTAACAAGTTCGACAAGCTTCGCGATGCTTTCGACCAGATCGCCGCCGAACTGCGCAGCCAGTACAACATCGGCTACACGCCGACGAATACCACTCTCGATGGCAGCTACCGAAAGCTCGAAATCAAGAACAAGCAGAACTACAAGATTCAGGCCCGGGCGGGCTATTATGCGGGGCGCAAACAGGACTAGATTGCAAGATTCTGCAGCTTGACAGCTGCTTGCGGACTCGTCACACTCAAGCGACCCTCTCCCCCGCGTCGCTCTCCCGGAGGTCGGCCTTGCCCCAGAAATCTGTGCGCCACGTGTGCGCCCTGATCGCCATTTTCTGTGTCGTCGCTTTCTGTTTCATTCCCAGTTCCCAGGCGCAGCAGGTCCGCCGTGGCCTTTACCGCGGTATGCCTGTGACTTACAAAGTGAAGAACGGCAAGGCCATCTTCCAGGGCGACATCATTCTCGAGAAAGTTGACTTCATCGACCCGCAGCGTGCGGTTCCCTCTTTCGGCATCGGCTACGCGCAGTATCTCTGGCTGAAAGTTGGCAGCCAGTACCAGATCCCTTACGTCATCGATTCCGCGAGCGGCGATCTTACCAACCTCAATACAGCGCTCGGGCAATTCAACAGTACATTTTCGAATATCCAGTTCGTCGCTCGCACCACGCAGGCCGACTACGTGAATTTCAATTTCAATCCTGGCGATTTCAGCGGAGAGTGCGAGGCGGTCGTCGGCCGCGCGGGAGGAGAACAGCAAGTCGGAGGCTCGGGTGCCTGTACGGTCGCCACGATCCTCCACGAAATGGGACACACCGTTGGCCTGTGGCACGAGCAATCGCGGCCCGACCGCAATACCTACGTTTCGGTGAATTACAGCAATCTGATCAAGGGATCGATTGGGAATTTCAACCAGCTTTACGACAACGCGCAGACCTTCGGCACTTATTTCGACTACGCCTCAATCATGGAGTATCCGGCATTTTCGTTCTCGCGGAACGGAGGCCCGGCCATCGAATCGAATCCTGCCGGAATTCCGCTCTCGAACAACAGCGGCTACAGCGCGGCCGATATCGACGGCATTGAACGTCTCTATGGCAGCGCGCCCACGGCAGTGACCGTGACCAGCAATCCGCCGGGACTGCAAGTAATCGTGGATGGAGCAACCGTCACGACGCCGCAAGTCTACAACTGGCCGCTGAATTCGACGCACACGCTGAACGTTCCTTCCGGAGTGCAGAGCCAGGCAGGCAACATAGTAAACAGCACCACGCCCACAACTTTCTATTACACCTACGGACGCTGGAACGACGCGACTGTCGCCAGCCACAGCATCACCGTGCTTCCGGGCAATGGAGAAACAACCACGCCCGCAACCGCTCCCGCGGTCACGACCTACACGGCAAATTTCATTCAGCTTGTGCCCTACGCGGCGGCGATCTATCCCACTGGCGCGGGAACGGTGACTCCTTCGCCGGCACCGCAGAGTTATTCGGGATCGTCGCTGGTCTTTTACACGGCGCGCCAGCAAGTGACGCTTACTGCCGCGCCCAGTTCTGGCCAGAATTTTTACGAATTTAATAATGCGCCGTTCTGGTTGCCGGGAGGTTTGGGCGCGAATCCGAAGACATTCTACGTGCCCGACACCGGACTCACGGTCAATACGACGGTCGAGTTTTCGCCAAGTCCCGTCTACACCGTGAACGTGAATCCCAATCCGTTCAGTTCGAACCTCTACATTTACGGGGATGGCGGCTTTGCTTACGCGCCCAAGAATTTTTCGGCATTCTACGATTCGACTTGGACCGCCGGCAGCGTGCATACCGTTGGCATAGATCCGCTGGTCTATCCGTACAGTTCGAACAGCCGCTACCGCTTCTCGAGTTGGAGCGATGGCACGACGGCAACCACCGACAGCGTAACCCTCCCCGCGACCGGCACAACGTACACGGCGAATCTCACGCCTGAGTTCTACGTCACCGACTATGCGAACGAGCCGTGCGGAGGTTCCATCAATGTCAGCCCCAGCTCTCCTACCGGAGATGGCTTCTATCCTTCGGGCGATGTGGTTACGTTTTCAGAAACTCCTGCCACGGGCTGGGTCTTTACCGGCTGGCAGTACGATTTGATCGGAACCGCCACGGCCGAGCCGCTCACCGTGGCCGACGAGGTGCTCGTCGTCGCCGACTACAACACCACCGGCACTCCGCTCACACTGATTAGCCTGAGTCCATCGGCAGCAGTAGCGGGAGCGCCCGGTTTTACGCTTACTCTGAACGGCACGGGCTTCAGCGCAAGCACGCTGGTGTCGGTTGCTGGAACCTATCCCGCGGTGAAGTTCATCAATTCCACGCAACTTGCCGTGACGGTTACCGCGGCCCAGCTTGCGGCGCCCGGAGCGTTCCAGGTTTACGCGGAGGATTTTCCCAGTGGCGCGAGTTGCGCCGCTTTTGGATTTCTTCCCTTCACCGTAGCCAACGCCCCTATCGTCACACCCACTCCGCTCAGTCTGGCCTTCAGCCCACAGTTGGCGAGCACGACGAGCGCGACGAAAGTCGTGTCCTTTAAGAACACGAGTTCCGCCGCGGTGAGCATCCATTCGCTCTCGGCGACAGGCAACTTCGCCATAGCGGCCACGAATTGCGGATCGACTCTTGCCTCGGGCGCGACCTGCAAGGCGACTGTGACTTTCACGCCTTCGGTTGGCGGAGTATTCACCGGTTCCCTCGCCATGAGCGACAGCGCGCTGGACTCGCCGCAGACCGTCGCTCTCAGCGGAACTGGCGTGCTGCCCTTGACGATCAGTCCGGCATCGCTGGCCTTCGGCGGCGTCTCCGTTGGCAGCACGTCTGCAGCGAAGGCCTTTTCTCTGACGAACAATGAGACTTCGACGCTGAGCTTTTCGTTCGCCGCAAGCGGGAACTACGCGATCAGCTCCAGCGGCACAACTTGCGGGTCGTCTTTAGCAGCAAAAGCAAAATGCAACGTCGCAGTGACGTTTGGCCCAACCGCTCCTGGGTCGATCACCGGCGAGGTCACGATTACGGACGCTACAACCTTCGCCACGCAGGTCGTGGGGCTCTCAGGAACCGGGCTGGGAAGCGGAGCCGTGCCGCTTACCTTCACACCGGCAAGCCTTACTTTCTCTCCTCAGACCGTAGGGACGACCAGCGCCGCCAAGACAGTCGCGGTGAAAAATGTCGGCGCGAGCGCGCTTACGCTCAACTCGATCTCATCGAGCGGAGAGTTCTCCGCCGTGGGAATCGGCACGGCGCCCTGTAAGGCAGGCCTCAGCCTCGGGGCCGGCAAGAGCTGCGCGCTGAGCGTGACTTTCTCTCCCGCGTTCGGATCAGCCGGCACGATCGGCGGTGCGGTCGTGGTGAGTGATACCGCTTCAATTGGCCAGCAGATACTCAACGCGAAGGGAACTTCCGTTCTACCCCTCGTTTTCGCGCCGGCTTCACTCGCCTTCGCTGCGCAAACCGTAGGGACGTCCAGCACGGCGCAGACCGTGACCATCACCAACAGCCTCGCGACATCGTTGAGCCCCGCCATAACCGGAAGCGGTGACTTCACTGTCATTCCCGGCGGAACGACACCCTGCACGACGACATTGGCCGCAAGGTCCAGTTGCACGTTCACCGTAGTCTTTGCACCCAGCGCGGTGGGAACCCGCACCAGTGCAGTAACCGTGACCGACGCCGCGAACCCGGGCGTGCAAAGCTTGAACGTGAGCGGAACCGGCCAGTAGATTAAGAGGTCTAGGGGGAGTGGGCGCAGCGGCTCCGCCTAATCACAGAAACGCGAACGCTGATACACTCCCTTCCTGGAGGTTTCCATGGCGCGATTTTCACGGCGTTCGTTTCTGCATTTGTCGGCGGCTGCGTCGGCAGCGGCTGCGTTCCAGGTGATGACCGAGCCCATGCTGGCCGCTTCCCATCGCCGGCCGCATTCGAAAGACGCAATTCTGATCGACTCCAACGAGAATCCGCTCGGCCCCTGCCAGGCCGCACGCGATGCGGTTGCCGCCATCATTCCTCTGGGCGGCCGTTACTCCGACAATCTCACGGACGAACTGGTCGGCACTTTCGCGCAGCAGGAAGGCCTCAATCCCGAATGGATTTACTGCACCGCGGGATCGACTCCTCCGCTGCAGCTCAGCGTGCTGGCGTTTACTTCGCCGCAAAAGAGCTATGTGACCGCCGATCCGTGCTTCGAGACGGGAATGATGATCTCGTCCGTTGCGGGCGCGCGCGTCCTGAAAGTTCCGCTGACGAAGACCTACGCTCATGACGTCAAAGCCATGCTGGCAGCAGGGTCTGATGCGGGCGTCTTCTACATTTGCAATCCGAATAACCCGACAGGCACTATGACCCCGCACGAGGACATCGAGTATCTCGCGGCGAACAAGCCCAAGGATTCCGTCGTCCTCGTCGACGAAGCTTACATTCATTTGACGGAGTCGTCTTCTTCGCTCGATCTGGTCAAGGGCGGCAAAGATGTCATCGTCCTCCGAACCTTTTCGAAGGTTTACGGAATGGCCGGTCTGCGCTGCGGATTCGTAATTGCTCGTCCCGACCTGCTTGAGAAAGTCGTCGCTCGCGGAGGGCAGAACTTCATGCCCGTAACCGCCATCGTCGCAGCCAGCGCTAGTTTGAAGGATTCTTCTCTCGTTGCGGAACGCCGCCGCATCAACGCCACGATTCGCCAGCAGACCTTCCAATGGCTCGATCGCAACGGTTACACCTATATTCCTTCCGAGTCGAACTGCTTCATGCTCGATACCAAGCGCCCAGGACAACAGGTGCGAGATGCCATGGCGAAGGAAAACGTGATGATCGGTCGGGTCTGGCCCATCATGCCGACCTGGGTCCGAATCACCGTCGGCACACACGAAGAGATGGAGCGCTTCCAAGCGGCGTTCCAAAAAGTAATGAAGGGTTGAAGTAGCGTCGGCCTCCGGCCGGCTGTCTCGGGGGCGTCTCGCCCGCGGAGCCGTCAACGAATGTGGGGACGGGCGCCTTCGCCCGTCCGGCGACCTAGGTGTACCGGGTCGCCAGGTTTTGACCTTCCATGCCCAGATCCCCTACTGCGGCGTCAGCAAATACCCATGCTCCTGCCCGTTGTGCTGGCCCATGCCAACGATCTGGCCCGCCGCGTTAATGCTGTCCGCCTCAATGAGCACCCACCCAGATCCCGCCGGGATCATGCCGTTGAGGTCCTGAATCTTCCCGCCGCTGTAAACGAAGGCGTGATACGTTCCGGCAAACGTGGACTGTCCAACAACGACTCCAGAATCGTTGATCCCGAATCCCCATACTGTGCTCGTGCTGCCGGCGAACGTGCCTAGATCCTTCAGCGCACAAGTTGCACAGTTCGTGACGAACGCGTGCGCCGACCCATTCTTCGTATAGGCCAGGCCCGTGATCTGATTCTTGTTGTTGATGGCGTATGCCTGGCTCCATAATCCGCCCAGAGTTCCCATCTTCACCATTTGTCCATTCCTCCAGACGAAGCCGAAAAAATTCCCCTGCGCGTCGTACGAGGTGCCCGTCACGACGTTGGAGTTGTTGATGCCCTGCGCGCTGTTCCACCAATCGGTGTTGCTCGATCCCAAAGTGCCGAGATCAATCATGCGGCCATTGTGGTACGCAAAAGGATGATTCTCGCCGTTCGCAGTGACGGCCGACCCAACGACCACACCTCGATCGTTGATCGCGTACGCCGTCGCGGAGCCGCCTCCCAGATCGCCGATGTCGGTCATGGTCCCGCCGCTCGATAGAAATGCGCGGTAAGTGCCGGCCGAGTTCGTGGAATACCCGGCCACCTGTCCGGAAGCGTTGATGCCGTTGCCAATGCCGGACGTTCCACCCAGCGTGCCCAGGCTAGTCATCGTTCCGTCGGCATAGAGCATTGCATCGCTGAGATTCGTGTTGCTGTTGCCGGCCGCGCCCGTGACTTCACCCGTGGCGTTGACGGCGCGCGCGATGCTGTAGCCGTTGCTGCTCAGCACGCCGAGGTCGGTGATGGTGTAAGAAATTTGCGCGGCGCAGATTGAAGATGCAGCGCCTAGGGAAAGAAGGCAGACGAGCATGCCAAGGCCAGAGGATGGTTTCATGCGAACTCCGTGGCGCGAAGATCGAACGAGCAAAGATCGAACGAGCGACGATCGAACAATCGCATCTTTCCACGCCGCGGCTTCCCAGTTGTCAAAGGGTTGTCAAAATGCAGTTCCTACTCTGGCGCCTCTGTCCACTGTACTCGCCGGCCTTCGCGGCTGCTCTTATGCGCTAGTAGGAGTGCACGCATCGTGCGCAGTGCCTGTTCCGGCGTGACATCCAGCCGAGTTTTCTTCTCGATGGCGTCTCTGACGTTGGCATAGTAGCCGCGATAGTCTCCCCGGTCCGTTTTCACCTTGCGAGCCCCGCCCTTCACCAGGCTCAGCGTTCCCCAGCGATCCTCCGTCTCCACGCCCCAGTCCGCACCCCAATCAAGACCGTCGGGACAATTCGGGCTGCGCAGAATCTCTTCCTGCGGATCCATTCCGTACTTGATGAACGTTCCCTCGGTCCCATGAATCAGCAGGTGAGGGCCAGGGGCATACGCGATGATGCGCGCGCGCAACGTAGCCCGCAGATGCGGATATTCCATGATCACGTCGAAGGCATCGTCAATCTGCGACGTCGGGCGCTGGCAGAACGCCGACGCCCAAATCGTCTCGGGCGTGCCAAACAAGACCAGAGCTTGATCGATCAAGTGCGGCCCCAGATCCCATAGAACGCCGGCCGCGGGATGTTCCGGCTTCTCGCGCCATGCGCCAGGCTTCGAGTCGAGGCGGAAACGATCGAAGCGCGCTTCATACTCGGCAACCGTACCCAGAGTGTACGATTTCAACAGGTCTTTCACGGTGGCGAACTCACCATCCCAGCGGCGGTCTTGATAGACGGTGACGAGGCGGCCGCGTTCAGCCGCAATGCGCACCAGTTGCTCGGCCTCGGCCATCGTCGGCGTGAATGGCTTGTCGACGACAACATCGCGTCCCGCTTCAAGGCATGCTTTCGTATACGAGTAGTGGGAATCGTTGGGAGTGGCCACAACGCACAGGCCGATCGTTTTATCGGAAAGCATTTCGTCGAGCGTGCGCGCCACGCGCACCTCGGGATACTTCTGCTGTGCGTTCGATCCGTGACGCTCGAGAATGCAGGCCAATTCCATGCCCGGAACGCCGCGAATTACGGGCGCATGAAATGCCTGTCCCGCCAGACCAAATCCGATGAGCCCGACTCGTACCATTGTTTGCTTCCTCCGCGAACGCCGAACCGCGCTTCAGCGGTCCTTCACGCGCCGCACAAATTTCAATCCTGACCAGACCTCGGTCACCGCGCACACTTTCACGTCGACCAGACCCGCCGCCAGCCCGATTTCGCGCACGATGTTCTCATTCAGATCCGTCGCGACGCCAGAACTTTTCTTGGGCCAGCACACCCAGAACATTCCCGCGGGCGCGAGCGGTTCGCTCAGGCGCTCGAAGTCATCGGACAAGCGATCTTTCGATTTTGTGAAGACCATCAGGAAGTCGACGTGATTCTGGCCGCCACGTACAGACTCGCAACCGGCAAGCGCGTCTTTCAATTCCGCTTTTATTTCCGGTGGAACGTTGCCCAGAGCTACGCGGAGCCCCGGCTTGATTCCCAGCTTCTTCGGAAGTGGTGTTCCAGAATATCCAGGCATGCGGATGATTGTCCCAAGTGGCCGAGAGTTAATTCTGGAGGCCGGGAGTCTTATTGCGTTGGAGCGTACCACCCGCGCCGCGACCTTACGCGAAGATTCTTCCGGTCGTTGGCCTCAATGTCGATGGCGCGATAGTGCCCGTCCGATTTTAGATCCGCCGGCCTATACGAGATCGCGTACTGGCTGCGGAGTTCGTCCTGAATCTCGGCAAACGCATTAGCCACGTCGCGAATCTGGAAGGGGAAGAACGGACGTCCGCCAGTGGCGTCGGCGATGCGCTCGAGCACTTTGTCGCCCGCTTGCTTGGTTCCGCTCACGTTGGTGCTAATCGTATAAACGATAGCTTCGGCGCGCTGCGCCATTTCGATCGCTTCTTCCCGCGTGACGTGGCTCTGATTGTCGTCGCCATCGCTGAGCAGAATGATGGCGCGCCGCACGGTCAGCGACTTCGGGGATTTCAGCAGCTTGTCACGACAGGCATAATAAAGAGCGTCGTAGAGGGCCGTACCACCGCCAGGACGCAGCGCGTGCACTCCATGTGCCAGCAATTCGCTGTTATCGGTGAAATCCTGCGTAACCTCCGGCGTCACGTCAAAGCCCACCACAAACGCCTGATCGTAGCGCGGGTGAATCGTCTGGTTCAGAAACTCAATGGCGGATTCCTGCTCGAACTTGAAGCGGTCGCGTACGGAATTGCTGGCGTCGATCAGCAGGCCGACCTGCAATGGCAGGTTGGTTTCAGCGTGGAAGCTGCGGATGGATTCCGGCGGCTTGTTGTCGTCCAGAACACGAAAATCGCCCTGCTTCAGATCGGTGATGCGCCGACCATGTTTGTCGGTCACAGTGAACACTACGTTCACTTCGTTGGTCCCGGTGCGGATTGTCGTTACCGCCTCGTTGTCCGCAGGAGCGTCGGCTGGCGCAGCTTTTGGATCAGCGGGCGTTGGTTGCTGCCCGGCCGTCGTCGCACCTGGAGTTTGTGCCGGTTGCTGAATCGCCGCAGGCGCGGTCGCGGGTGCGGCAGAAGTAGAAGCGGCCGAAGCCGGTGCTACCGAACTCGGAGCCGTTGACTGTGCAAGTACACTCCCCGCCACCAGCAGGAGCGCGATTCCGTAGTGCGTAATCGATCTGATCCCCAGGGGTTCCATTGATTCCAGTATTATAATCTGCTCACCCGGCGTGGGTCTCAAGAACGGGCGAAAGGCCGCCATCAGCGCCTCTTATCGGAGGAATCTTCCGTAACATCGCTTTCAATGGTTGCCAAAAACGCCAGCAACTCCGCCGGAAGCGGGCTCTGGAGCGCGATCTTCTCCCCCGTCCTGGGATGAGCCAATTCCAACTGGGCCGCGTGCAAGAAATTCCTCGGCAGCGCAATCGCAGCCCCTTCGTCTGTCGCGCGGCCGCGTCTGGCCCGCATCTCGCGCGGTGCTCCATAAAGAGCATCGCCCACGACCGCATGTCCGAGCGACGCCATGTGGACGCGGATCTGATGCGTCCGGCCCGTATCGATCTTGACCTCGACCAGTGTGAATTTGCCAAATGCCGTGTCCAGGCGCCGAACCACGCTGTAGTGCGATACCGCGTCGCGCCCGCCCGAGCCACGCGTGGTCATGCGGATGCGGCGTATCCGGTCGCGGCTGATGCTGGCTGAAATCGTTCCGCGATCTTTCTTCGGCCAGCCATGCACTAGCGCAATGTAAGTCTTCTTCACTTTGCGCCGGGCAAACTGCTCCGCCAGCTTGCGATGCGCCTCATCGTTCTTCGCTACCACGATCAGGCCGCTGGTTTCCTTATCCAGCCGGTGAACGATACCCGGACGCATTTCGCCGCCCACCGCCGATAAGGTCTTGAAATGATGCAGCAGCGCGTTTACCAGCGTGCCGCGATTGCGCTGGTCTTCCGTCGCGCCGGCGCCCGCGTGTACCATCATCCCCGCGGCTTTGTTGATGATGGCCAGATCGTCGTCCTCATAGACGATGTCGAGCGGAATCTCTTCCGCGATTGCGCGCAACGCAGGCCGCTCCGCCGATCCGAGAACCGTGATGCGTTCGTCGCCCCGCAGCTTCCGCGAAGCTCTCGCGCTTGCATCATTCACCACTACTTTTTCTTGTGAGATCAACTGCTGCACCCGCGCCCGGCTCACCTCAAGATGAGTCGCGAGGAATTGGTCGAGCCGCTTGCCGGCATCGTCTGGAGCAACGGAAATAATGGTGGGGAATGTTTCCGCCATTTGCTGGAAAACAATACTACAGGCTATCTCACGAAACCTCCGTAGCAGGCCCGTCCGCCCAGGACTATGCTCATAAGCCGCTGTCACTTCTGCCAGTTCCCGGCGTGCTCGACCTCGTCTACGCTAGGCCGTTCCTTTTCGAGGACAACCATGTCAAAAGCCAGACCAACCATAGGAGTCGACGGACGTCCGCTCCCCATCCTCCCGCCACAGCGCGATGAGCGCGTCTGGGCGAAGCTCGTGCGCATCATGTTCTATACGCCAGGTTTTCTGGCCATGCTGCTGCTCAAAGCCGGCGAACCTGGCGCCTTTGGCATTACGGTTGAACTGCTGATGCTGTCGAGCGCGGCCGCCATTGTTGGTGGGCTCTACGTCGGCACACAAGCCTCAAAAGAAGGGGCCGACGAAGTATCGAAAATCGGCACCTGGAGCGGATCGCTCGTGCTCGAACTGCTCGCCGTGGTGCCTCTACTCTCGGCGATTCCGGGGTTGTTCCACGAACTGGCGCACAGCCGCCTGCTGCACGCCACGACCAGTACGGTCGATATCACGCTGGGCGCCTCCGAGTTGCTGCCCATGATGGCGATTCTGCCATTCATGCTCTACCAACTCGCAGGATTCGGGACGCTGAGCTATATCGTGCCGAAGTGGGTGAACTGGATCATCAACATTCTCATCCTCACTCTCATCCTTTCCGCCTACGTCGCCAATCGCGAGGGTGAGTACGGTTTAGAGAAGAGATTCGCCTCGACTCTTGTCGTGCTCATGGCACTTACTGTGTTGTACGGGATACTCAAACTGAGACAGATGCAGACACAGTACGACGCGCAGTGTCCGCCGAAAGAGAAGTAGCCCGTCGGGGAGTCACTGCGAACGCGATAAAATCTCTTCTCCTCGGCGATGCGATAATAGCCATGGTTTCGTGGAATGCTCCGGGAAATGAAGAGAATTCTTTCGCGGCTTGCCGTCGTCAGCCTCGTGATCGCTGCCTGTCCTTGGTTGATCGCACAGACTTCCGCCCCGGCTCCCGCGAACGCCCCGCCCGAATGCACCTTCACTGTCGTTCGCGTATTCCCGCACGACACTTCCGCCTACACCCAGGGACTCGCCTATCGCGATGGCTTCCTCTACGAGGGCACAGGTCGCAACGGCCACTCCTCGCTGCGAAAAGTTCGCCTTGAAACGGGAGAAGTGTTGCAGCGCGTGGACCTCGGGCCCGAATACTTCGGCGAAGGGATCACCATTCTGGGTGACAAGGTTTTCCAACTTACGTGGACATCGAAGACGGCCTTCGTCTATGACGTGAACGACTTTCATCCTCTGCGGAAGTTTTCCTACTCCGGTGAAGGATGGGGGCTCGCCACCAATGGCCGCGAACTTTTCTTGAGCGATGGAAGCGCGCAGATTCGAGTTCTGGATCCGGAAAGCTTCCAGGAAATGCGCCGGATCAAAGTCCACGATCGTTCCGCTCCGGTCGATCAACTGAATGAACTGGAGTTCGTGGACGGACAGATTTTCGCCAACGTCTGGCACACCAACCGCATTGCCCGGATTTCTCCACAAACCGGCGATGTCGTCGGATGGATTGACCTCACCGGCCTCCTCAGCTCGGTCTATCGTCTCGAACCTGAAGCGGTGCTCAACGGCATCGCCTACGATCCGATTCGAAAGCGTCTTTTCGTTACCGGAAAACTGTGGCCTAGCGTCTTCGAGATCACGCTGTCGCTGAAACCCCGCAAGTAGCGTGCGCCTTGGACTCGACGGTGGCCAACGTAAGAAAAGTCTGTAGTCAAGCCAAATTGCTCGTCGACCTGCGCGTTTCCTTCATGCTTTCGGACAAAGGACAAAGAATAGACAACTTCCAGCTTGGAATGGGGTTCCAAATAGAGGTAGGATGAATTGAGGCGGAGCTTGCCCTCCCGGGGCATCCAACCGCCGTTTCGGTGGAGGGTATTCAGATGCGGAAATCCACCTTGCTCAACAGTCTTCTCGCGGTTTTCGCTTCGTTCACACTCGTTTGCCTGCCCGTCCCGGCGCTGGCCCAACACGGCGGTGGTGGTCATGGAGGCGGCGGTGGCGGAGGTTTTCACGGCGGCGGTGGCGGTGGCTTCCATGGCGGCGGTTATGGCGGGGGCAGCGGTTCCCACGGTGGTGGTTACGGTGGAGGCGGCGGCTATCATGGCGGTGGATCCTACGGCGGCTCTCACGGCGGCGCGTACCGCGGCGGGGCCGGGTACGGAAGGGCGGGCGGATACTCCGCCGGGCGCAGTTCCAGCGCAGGAAGGGCTTGGGCCTCCGAGGGCCGAGGCTATAGAGACACTTCGCCGGGATTCCACTCTTTCCGCTCCGGAAGCGGCACCGGCATGTCCGCCTCTCGCGGGGCGGGAATGTCTGCTTCTCGCGGAGCAGGAATGTCGGCCTCTCGCGGTGCCAACATGTCTTCAGCGCATACCTCGCGCATCGCTGATGGTAATTTTCACTCCTTTGGCGGTGTCCACTCAGCAGGAGTCACACACGCTTCCATCAATCACGTCTCCAGCAACCATGCTGTCTTCGTCGGAGCGGGCAGCCTTCACTATCACGGTGCGGGTTGGTACGGCGGCCATTACGGTTGGTACGGCGGCTGGGGCTGGCATGGCGGATGGGGCTGGGGTTGGGGTGGTTGGGGCTGGGGTTGGGGAGGATGCTGGGGCTGCGGATGGGGTTGGGGCTGGGGATGGGGCGTGGGTTGGAGCCCCTTCTGGGCTTGGCCTCCGTACTACTACAGTCCAACTTGGGACGACAACTACCCAACAAATTACGTCTCCCCATAACGGCATGGGCGCCGCGGCAGACGCTGCGCCGGTCTGAGGCTCAGAGCGGCGATCAAGCGAATGACAGAAGAATGTTGTCGATCAGCCGCGTACTTCCGACGTACGCGGCCACCGCCACGAGCGTGCCCCTTGAAACATCTTCCACCGGATCGAGCGTCTCCGGATCGACAATCTCAAAGTAGTCCAGCCGCACCGACGGTTCCTGCACAAACCCCTCGCACCCCGCGGCCAGCAATCTGCCTGCGTCGCGCTCGCCCGCCTCGGCCAACTGCTGCACTCGTAAGAGCGAACGATGCAGCGCCAAGGCATGCTTCCGCTGCTCAGGATCCAAGTACGCATTCCGCGAACTCATGGCCAGCCCGTCGGCCTCGCGCACGATCGGGCAAACGACAATCTCTACCGCCAAATTCAGATCGCGCACCATCCGTCGAACGATCGCCACCTGCGCCGCGTCTTTCTGTCCAAAAAATGCGGCATCTGGTTCGACCGCATGAAACAACTTGGCCACCACCGTGGTCACGCCGCGAAAGTGCCCTGGCCGTGAACGTCCGTCCAGCTTTTCGCTCAGCCCGTCCACCGCCACCCAAGTCACCGCGCCGCCTGGGTACATCTCTTCCACCGCTGGCGCGAATAAAAGCTCCACGCCTTCGCGCTCCAGCATTTCGCGGTCCCGATCGAACGATCGGGGATATTTCGCCAGGTCCTCGTTGGGACCAAACTGTGTAGGGTTTACGAAGATCGACGCCGCCACAACATCGGAAGATGCGCGTGCCGCGCGCACCAGAGAAATATGTCCCTCGTGCAGCGCTCCCATCGTCGGAACGAATCCCAGCCGCTTGCCCGCCCGCCGCACAGCGCGAGACCCCGCCCGCATTTCCTGAATGGTGGTGCAGATTTTCAAAGGCTAGTCGCTCGGCACTTGAATGTGGGGAAAGTCAATGTGGGGACAGCCGCCCCGAGCTGTCCGGCCGAGCAAAGCTCGGCCTTTTTGCAGGCAATGCCCTCACCCTCGAGAACGCCTGTCCTCACGCCGAAGGCACCCACTTGATCGCAACATGCGCGCCCTCCAACATTCCGCCCACAATCCCCCGGTTGCGCCGGATTTCCACCCGATCTTGTTCGGATGCTCCGGCGTTCTCCGTAGCCGCGACCACCCGCCCGTAAGGCCAATTCGACGCAGGAAGTGCGGCCAGCGCCGGCAGCAACTCCGCCGGCTTCAGCCGGATCTCCGCGTTGTCGGCGACATCCAGCAAGGCCACTCCGTCCGTCCGCACGATCAGGTAAGGATTGCGCCAGTTCTTCATGTCGCGCATGTGGTCGATCTGAGCCTGATCCGCCGCAGGAATCGCTTGCAGCACAGCTTCGGGCGCCAGTGCCTTCGGTGCATCCTGGTGCGAAGTGCATGCGACCAGAGTCATCCCAAGCAACAAGAGTACTGACGAGTGGAGACGAACCGACTTGCAGATCACGTGGCCGAGATTACCTCACCATCGCGGGAACGTCATGCTTCACAGCCCAGACGAGCGCGACGATCCAGCCAATCACGCTCCATCCCAGAAACAAATTGAGCAGAAAGATCGCCGTGAGATCCCGCTTTCCGCGGGCCGCCGCTATGATCGACGGCAGGAAATACATCAGTAACGGCAAGCCAAAGAAGAAATGGAAGAAAATCATTGAGAGAATCATGAAGCCCTCCCTTTCAATAGCCTAGCACCAACCGGCACCGCCCCGCACGACTCCGAAGGTACCAAAATATTGATGCCGAAGCCGACGGCTAAATATGAATACGCGGTTGGCGGCGAGGTTGTTCCCTCGTCCCGGTTAATCCGTGCTGATCCGCGTACGTCCGTGGCAAAGAAGTTCGCCAGCTACCGCCCCATCGCCCGCTTCCGAGCCAGCACCGTATCGAGCCCGGCCTTGGTTTCCTTCGGAAGATGGTACGACTCCTCGTCCGACGGATACTGCTGCGAGCGCACGTCCGCGCGGAACGCCTGCACCGCATTCGTGATCAGAGCCGCGGCATCGCCGTACCGCCGCACAAATTTCGCCGGAGGCCCAAACGTCAGATTCAGAATGTCGTGGAACACCAGCACCTGCCCGTCGCACTCCGGACCGGCGCCAATGCCAATCGTAGGAGCGCTGACCTCATGCGTGATCATCGCCGCCACTTCCCGCGGAATTCCCTCGAGATAAAGACAGGCAACACCGGCGCGATCCAAAGCCACGGCGTCGCGCATGAGTTGTTCTATCCCGCTCAGGCTCTTGCCTTGCACCTTGTATCCGCCCATCACGTTTACCGACTGCGGAGTCAGACCGATGTGCCCGGCAACAGGAATCTCGGCGTCAATAATCTGCCGGATCAGATCGGCGCGCTTCTCGCCACCCTCAATCTTCACCACCTCGGCGCCGCCTTCTTTCACAAAGCGGGCAGCATTACTCACGGCGGTCTTGGAGTCGAGTTGGTAAGACCCGTAAGGCATGTCGGCGACCAGCAGCGCATTCTTCAGTCCGCGGCGCACTGCCTTCACGTGATGCAGCATCTCGTCCATCGTGACCGAGAGCGTGTTCTCGTAGCCGAGCATGGTCTGCGCCAGCGAATCGCCCACCAGCACCATATCGATGCCGGCCTCGTCGACAAGACGAGCAGCGGCGTAGTCATAGGCGGTGAGGCAAGTGATGGGTTCGTGGTGGAGTTTCTGATCCCGCAGGGTCGCGGTCGTGATCTTGTGGCGAGGCTCCCCGATAGGAGTCAAACTCATGATGTCCTCCAGTGCCCCTCCGCCTCAGCGGATAGAGCCTGTGCATGCATCGTGGCGTCTACACCTTGGATGACGCTCCGGGTATTGTAGCTGGAAAAGGAGGCCGGGTCGACTGTGTTGTATGGCCAGTGTTATCAATGATTTCAGGGGATATAAGACTTCATGTCGCAACGAATTGACATCCGTGTCGACTGCACATCTCGACTTGCCGCGTGAGCCATTTGGCGCTATACTATACGACAAATGGCAAACGACCTTCGAGCCGTGGTAAAGGAATTAGGTGGAGCGCGTACCCTTGGACGTCCGCTGGGGAGTGACAGCGATCTCAGAGAGGCGATCCGCGAGGGATTTCCTCACGCTGTGCTGCAAGAGGTCATGCGGACGTCAGGCCTGACGTTACAAGAACTGGCTGCGGCACTCGACCTTTCATCTCGCAGCTTGCAACGCCGCCGCCGCGGACGCCTGGCACGGTTCGAATCGGATCGCCTCTACCGCATGGCGCGGCTGCTGGCCCTGGCCCGCGAGACTCTTGGAGACGGTGGTCGCGCGATCCGCTGGCTCAAGCGCACCAATCACGCCCTGGGAGGAGTGGCGCCGATCGCTGCTATCGATACCGAACTCGGTGCCCGCCAGGTGGAAAATCTTCTCGGGCGCATCGCTTACGGCGGCATTAGTTGACAAGAGTCTTTCGCGTGCTGCGCGCTGCCTTCGCCCACGCACCCTTCGATGGGGAAGGCGCGTACCGCTTCGGCGGTCGATGGTCGAGCCCGGGAACGCGCGTAGCCTATTGTTCCGAACACCAGTCGCTCGCCATGCTGGAGTATTTCGTTCATCTCGATCCGGAAGACGCGCCAGACGATCTGATACTTGCTCCAGCGAACGTTCCCGACACGATTTCTCGTGAGCGGGTGAAACTTGGGGATCTGCCGGAGAATTGGAGAGAGACGCCCGCTCCACCGGAACTCGCCCAGATTGGCGACGACTTCGCAAGAAAGGCGGACACCTGCCTGCTTCTGGTGCCCTCTGTGCTGGCTCCGCACGAAAATAATTGTCTGATCAACCCGCAACATCCCGAGTTCAAACAGATTACGCTGAATGCCGTGGAACCCCTCCACTACGATCCGCGCATGTTCAAACCAAGATCTCGCCGTACCAAACATTAATAAGCGACTGCGCTGGCCAACGACTAACGACTGCAGGCCACCGCTGCCCTTACGCTCCCACCGCATCCTGCCCGCCCAGCGGCAGGAAGTATTGCGTCCCCTTGATGGGTTCGGTGACCTTGCGCAGCAGTTCCTGCAGATCTTCATTGCGGTCGACGAAGTCTATCTCGGACGTGTTGACGATCAGCAAATCCGACGACGTGTAATGAAAGAAGAAGTGCTCGTAGGCCTTCACCACTTCCTCCAGATATTCGTCACTCACCGCGCGTTCGCCGGGCGCATTCTTTTTCTTGAGCCGCTTCTTCAGCACCTCAGGCGTGGCCTGCAGATAAATCACTAGGTCGGGCGTGGGCAATTGATCGCGAAAATGGTTGTAGTAACGGTTATAAGTATCAAGTTCGTGATCGGTCAGGTTGAGGCACGCAAACAGCTTGTCCTTTTCGAAAATAAAATCCGATACCACAACCTTCTGCGATCGCGGACCGAGATCGAGCGTTTGCAACTGCTCAAACCGCCGTACGAGAAACGTGAACTGCGCCTGAAACGCCGCTCCCCGCTCGCCCTCGTAAAACGAATCCAGAAACGGATTTGCATCCGGTTCCATCACCCGTTGCGCATTGAGCCGCTCCGCCAGAATGCGCGCCAGCGTGCTCTTGCCCACTCGGATGGGCCCTTCCACAGCAATGTACCGGGGAGATTCGAAAAGATTGGCCATGTTTTCGTAGGACGAGCTTGCGATGTTCCGGAATTCAGAGGATATCTCGGATATCGCCGAGTGGCAATTGCGGGAAGAGTTAACAGTACCCCATTGCTGATTTCTGATTGCTGATTGAAAAGCTTTGAGGCCGATCAGGAATCAACAATCAGAAATCAGCAATCAGCAATTACAATCCTCCAATGCTCGGACCCGTGCTCGCCGCAACCGCCGCCACCGCCGCAGTTGCCGCGGGCTACCAATCGATGGCGCCCACTGGACAGTGGTACGGCCGCACGTTCATCGGACTGGCGCGAGGAACGAGGCAACTCGCTCTCACCTACGACGATGGCCCCAACGATCCCCACACGTTCCGCCTGCTGGAAGTGCTGGCCAAGCACGGTGTGTACGCAACTTTTTTTATGATCGGACGCTATGTACAGCAACGTCCCGAAATCGTCCGCGAGGTTGTCAAGGCCGGTCACATCATCGGCAACCACACCTTTACTCATCCGTTTCTGAGTCTGAAGAGCGCCGCCGATGTTCGCCAGGAACTCTCCGACTGCCACAGAGCCCTGCAAGACGCCATCGGAGAGCACTCCAATCTGTTCCGCCCGCCGTTCGGCGCACGTCGCCCCGCCGTTCTGCGCATCGCGCGGGAATTAGGTCTCGAACCTGTGATGTGGAATGTGACCGGCTACGATTGGACCGCGCCGCCGTCGGCGGTAATCGAACAGAAGGTGACGAAGCAGATTCGCGGCGGCGACGTAATTTTGCTACACGACGGCGGCCACAAACAAATGGGCGCCGACCGCTCCGAAACCGTGCAAGCCACCGATCGCCTGATCATGAAGTACAAGCAAGAAGGCTACGGATTCGTAACGATCCCGGGGATGATGCAGAAGAACTCGGCCCACTTGTCATCCTGAGCGAGACGTTTTTTGTCTCGCGAAGGACCTATGCAACTCGCCAGCAGCATAAATGCTCACGAATGCATCTCGATGCGCGGTCCCTACCCTCGCATTGCCGCGAACGCCTGCTTCGCCGCCGCGACCGTCCGCTGCACATCGTCCTCGGTGTGAGTTGCCCCGAGAAACGCCGCCTCATACTGCGACGGCGGCAGATACACTCCACTATCCAGCATGCTGCGAAAGAATTTCCCAAATGCCTCGGTATTCGACTTCGACGCCGAGTCCCAATCCGTCACCGGCCCCTCCTGGAAGAACCACGTAAACATCGATCCCACGCGGTTGTGGCAGAGCGGCACTCCAGAATCCTTCGCGGCTGCCGCAACGCCCTCCACCAGTTGTCCGCTCAACTTCTCCAGCCGCGGATAAATCTCGCTCTTCCGGTCGCGCAACTGTTTCAACATCGCGCATCCCGCGGCCATTGCCAGCGGATTTCCCGACAGCGTCCCCGCCTGATACATCGGCCCCAGCGGTGCCACCAGATCCATAATTTCCTTCGGCCCGCCATACGCGCCCACTGGCAATCCGCCGCCGATGATCTTCCCCATCGTCGTCAGGTCTGGACGAATGTTGTACAACTCCTGCGCTCCCCCGAACGACACGCGGAATCCCGTCATCACTTCGTCAAAGATCAGTACCGACCGTTCGCGTTCGGTCAGCATGCGCAGCCCAACCAGGTAATCGTCCGCCGCTGGAACGCATCCCATGTTCCCGACAACCGGCTCGACGATCACGCACGCGATCTGATGTTTGTATTTTTGGAACGCATGCTCAACCACCGAAAGATTGTTGAAGGGCAGCGCGAGCGTGAACATCGTGAACTCTTCCGGCACGCCCGCCGATCCCGGAATCCCCAGCGTCGCAACGCCCGACCCGGCCTTTACCAGCAGAGCGTCCGCATGCCCGTGATAGCACCCTTCAAACTTCACAATGTATTTTCGCTTTGTGTACGCCCGCGCCAGGCGAATGGCCGACATCGTCGCTTCCGTCCCTGAACTGACGAAGCGTACCTTCTGCATCGATGGAAAAGCGGCGATCACAAGTTCGGCCAGATCGGCCTCCGCAGGCGTCGACGCCCCGAAGCTCGTACCGTTGCACGCCGCGCCCACAATCGCGTCGAGCACATTGGGCTCCGCGTGCCCCAGGATCAGCGGTCCCCACGATCCGATGTAGTCGATGAATTCATTTTCGTCGGCGTCCCATATGTGCGAGCCCTTGCCCCGCACGATGAACGGCGGATCTCCCCCCACCGATTGGAACGCCCGCACCGGGGAGTTCACGCCTCCCGGAATCATGCTCTCCGCCCGCTTCTGCAGGCGCCGCGACTGCTCAGTTTTGCGCAATGTAGTGGACGGCATCGAATCCTTTCAGCCAGAAACTCAAGAACCTAAAGAGAAAAAGGATGTCAACCGATGGACCAATCAACCGAATACTATAGCAGCGCCGCCCATCCGAATTAATCAGATATTCATCGTTCCGCAATCCCCTCGCAACATGCCGACGGTACCTTAGGGTCATCAAGTTACCCTTCTAACCGGGAGGGTTTTGAGAGGACGGTCTCGGGGGCTCCGGACTGTCCTTTTTTATTTTTCTATGCTTGTCATCCTGAGGAGGGCGTTTTCTGCCCGCCGAAGGACCTGGGCGAGCCGCGCGATGCGTCGCGTTTTGTGCGACGCATTAACCGCGCGTTTGGCTCGCTTCCGTATTACTCTGTGTCCTTGGCATCCCCGGCATTAACCACCATTAACTCCCCATCGTATAATCACCCTCAATGATCACCGTCTCCAAAGAGGACTACCTCAAGTCCATCCTCGAAGCGGAGAGCGAAGGCGAAGCGGTCATCTCCGCCCGCCTCGCGGACCTGCTGAAGGTCTCCCCGCCCGCGGTGACCATGGCCCTGCGCCGCCTCAAGAAGGACGGTCTCGTCCGCGTCGAATCCACCGGCGAAGTTCGCCTCACCGCCGCCGGACGCAAGATCGCCCGCAAGCTCACTCTCCGCCATCATCTGATCGAGCGCATGCTCTCGGAACTTTTCGGAATGGAGTGGTGGAAGGTTCACGACGAGGCCGAGCGCCTCGAGCACGCTGTATCGCCGGACTTCGAAGCCAAGCTTCTGGCGAAGCTGGGTTCGGGCGGCGCGTGCCCCCATGGAAATCTGAGTGAACTCGAAGGCCCCGCCAGCCGCCGCCGCCGCGGCCTGGTCCTGCTCGCCGATGCCGCGCTCGAAAACACTTACACCGTCAGCGGAATTTACGAACGCGATCGCCAGTTGCTGGAATTTCTCGAGCACCGCGGCGTCCGCCCCGGAGCCAAACTCCGACTCCTCGAGCGCAACTACGACCAGACTCTCACACTCTCCACTCCCGCCGGAACGGTATCATTAGGCCCTGCCGCTTCCGGGCGCGTCTGGCTCTCACCGCTTCGCGCCAAAAACTGAGCACGAGACGGCCTCACTTCTTCGCGTCGTTCGTCCAGTTTGAAACCAAAACGATCGGCGTCGGATTGTCGAGTGGCAGCGCAGTCACCAGGATCTTCCGCCTATCCGGACTCAAGTCAAATGGCGTTCCCAGAGGCGATGTGTAGGTCAGCGAAAACATCGGCCGGAGTGGCGTCATCTCAAACTCCTGGTTCTTCCTGTTCACCGTCGCCGCCTGGAACTGGAGATCGGTAGCCACGAACCAGATTTCATTCCCGTCGGCGCTCCACGATGGGAACGTTCCTCCGTTTTGCGAAACCTGCCATCGTCCCTGCCCGCTCGGATAGTGAGTCACATACACCTCTTCGCGCCCCGATTCCGTAGAACTGTATGCCAGCCACTTTCCATCCGGCGACAGGCGCTCCTGAACAATCCGTGCCGGCGGCGCAGGCGGCGGCATCACCACCGACGCTTTCCCGTTCTCCAGCGAAATTGTCCAGATTCCGATCTCGCTGGGCCCCTTCTGCGATGTGTACACCAGCGACTTTCCGTCGGGCGTGAACTGTGGCGAAAGCAGCGTTGCCGGATCGTTCGGCGTAGGGATCGTCTCTTCCTGCCCACCTCCACTCGCCTGCCGGATCCGGATCGTGCTTCCCGATACCACCGTCGCTCCGTTCTGCCTCACATATACGACCCGTTGCCCGTCAGCTGACCACGAAGGCTGCAGATGCGTGCCGCCGCCAAACGTCAGCCGCGTCTTCGATCCGCTCCCCAGGTCCAGAATCCATATGTCCGCCTGCGGATCGCCCAGCGCGACCGCCAACCGCTTTCCATCCGGCGAAAGCCGCCCTGCCCCCTTATAGAAGCCGCGGTCTCCAACTTTTCCCAGAGTGTTTCCCTTCTGGTCCACCCACAACAAGTCGAGGCCCAGAGTCTTTGCTCCGGGCTCGTAGATCAGGATTCCATTTTGGCTGGCGGAAAAACTTGTGTGCCACGTGCCCGCGTCGTATTCCACGAAATTCGCCACCAGCGCCGGATCTCCAGATACCTTTCCAGTCTCCGGATCGAACTTCTGCGCCAGAAGCTGGCTCTGCATGTGATACACCAGATATCCCGACGCATACACGGCCTGCGAATCAGAGTCCAGAACATGCCGGTAGCTTCCGTCCGCCAGCGATCCGTAGTACACGCCCTGTTCCGTATCTCCCGAATGGCTCGCGGCGAAAAATAAAAAATGTTTACCGTCGGGAAGAAACTGCGGCCACCGGTGCGTCGTCTGCTTGCTGTTCACGAACTTCGTCAACCGTACCGGCGTTCCACCTCCCGCGCCGATCGAAAACAGCGTGTCGCGGTAATCCGCCTCGAACAAAATAACGTTGTCCCGGTTCCACGCTCCTCCGCGTGGATTCGGGGCCTCCGCCAGAATCGTCACCGGACCTCCTGCCGCCTGCACTTTCTTGAGGTGGGCGTCGCCGAAAAAGCCGATCCACTTTCCATCCGCTGACCAGAACGGAAACGAAGCACCCTCAGTTCCTTCCAACTTCCGGGCCGTCAGTTCTCCCAGGGATTGCACCCAGATCGCACTTCGCTCCTTCGGCGACCGCGCGCAGAACGCCACCGCCGTTCCCTCCTCATTGATCACTGGCGGCCCCGAGAAATCGCCAGTGAAGTCGAAATTCGTTTGCTCTGGCGGAGGCAGGAACAACCGCAGTGTTCGTGCGGGCTCGTGCCCTCGGAGAAGCGACCACGCCAGCGCTGCCAGCAGAAGGGCGGCTATCGCAGCCCAGATTGCTTGTTCGCGCCACCGCGGCCGTGCTTGAATCGGGGGCGCAGCGCCCACGCCCGATCCCCCGCCCGCGATCCACCGCAACTCCTGACCAATGTCCGCGGCACTTTGCCAGCGTGCTTCCGGATCCTTTGCCAGGCACCCCTGTACCACATGATCGAGCGCCGTCGGCGACATCGGCTGCACCGAAGAAATCGGAGCCGGATTGCGCTCCAGCACCGCCGCCATTGCACTCGCCGCGGTCTTGCCTCCGAAGGCACGCGTCGCCGTCGCCATCTCATACAGCACCGCGCCCAACGCAAAAATATCCGACCGCGCGTCCGCTTCTTTTCCCTCGACTTGCTCCGGCGCCATGTACTGGAACGTCCCCACCACCGTGCCCTGCGCGGTTAACGGATGACTGCCCAAAGGCGTCGTCATCGTAACCGTGAGTCCCGACGTCGCGTCTGCGTGCGCCACCAGCGCCTTCGCCAGGCCAAAGTCCATCAGCTTCGCCCCAGTCTTGGTCAGCATGATGTTCCCGGGTTTCAAATCGCGGTGCGTTACCCCGCTGCGATGTGCCTTCTCCAGCCCTTCGCAGATTTCGATTCCGTACTTCAAGACCTGCGCCACTGGCAGCGGGCCCTTGCGCAAACGGTCGGCGAGGGTCTCGCCTTCCAGATATTCCATCACCAGGTAATCGACGCCATCCTGCCGGCCGACATCGTGCAGAGTGCAGATGTTGGGATGGTTCAGCGAGGAAATGGTGCGAGCTTCCCGCTCGAAGCGCTGCTTGGCCTCGGGATTCTCAGAAAGATGGGAAGGAAGAATCTTGATGGCGACCGTGCGGTCGAGCCGCGTGTCTCGCGCCCGATACACCTCGCCCATACCGCCCGCCCCTAGCGGCGATTGAATCTCATATGGACCAAGTCTTGTGCCAGCGTTAAGCCCCATGGGTGGGCGCAATTATATGCTTTCGATCCCGACCTCGAACACGAACTCAAAGACAAGGACTTAAAGACGAGGATTGACGGCGGGAATCGATGAGGAGGAAGGCCCGGCTCCGCCAAAGATCTTCCCAGCCACCGGGAGTATCCATCTTGAGCACAGCCTTGAGCCAGCTCTGACCACCGGGTCCGCGCCTGTCATAATCACGCCATGCTCTCGACGGTCCTGCAGGATCTGACCTTCGCTCTTCGCCAGTTTCGCCGCAGTCCAGGATTCGCCGTGACCGCGGTTCTCACGCTGGCTCTCGGGGTTGGAACAACGACCGCCATCTTCAGCCTGATCGACGGTGTGCTCCTGCGGCCGCTGCCGTTTCCTCACGCGGATCAACTGGTCGCGATCGACACACTGGAGTTCCCGCCGGGAGCGGCTCCCACCAACCTCGCTGCCTCCTACGGGACCGGCAGTTCCTATCCCAACTTTTTTGATTGGCAGCGCCAAAGCCAATCCTTCGATTCACTCGCGTCTTACGACAACATAACCCGCCTTTTCAGTAAGGCGAATGGAGAAGGCGCTCGCGTGCTGCAAGGCGGCCGCATCTCCGCAAATCTTTTTTCGTTGCTCGGCGTTTCTCCCGCGCTCGGCCGCACCTTCACTGCGGACGAGGAACAACCCGGCCACCGCGTCGCCATTCTCAGTCACGACCTCTGGGTCTCAGATTTCGCTGCGTCGCCCAATGTTCTGGGTCAAACGGTGAAGATCAGCGATGAACCCTACACCGTCGTTGGAGTCATGCCCGCGAACTTCCACTATCCCATCGCCCAGCCATCGTCTTACTGGTCGACCTTCGCGATTGACGCCGAAGGTCCTGCTCCGGGCACTTCTTTCCGTGACGACGATCGCCTCTCGGTGGTCGGGCGCCTCAAGCCGGGCATCGGCATGAAGCAAGCCCTCGCCGAACTGAACACAATCCAACTCGGACTCGCGCAGAAGTATGCGGAAGATCGCTACCGCCTCGGCGTGTCGATCAATCCATTGTTGGAGGAAGCAGTCTCCGATATTCGCCCCGCACTGGCGCTCTTACTCGCTGCGGTGGGAGTCGTCCTGCTCATCGCCTGCGCCAATGTTGCCGGACTGCTGCTGGCCCGCGCCAACGGACGCCGCGCAGAAGTGGCTCTGCGCACCGCTCTCGGCGCCAGCCGCATTCGCGTTGTGCGTCAACTGCTGGTCGAAGCTCTGCTCCTCGCTCTCGCCGGCGGCGCTGCCGGCATCCTCGCATCTTTCGTACTACTGCGCGCTGGACTTCAGCTGATTCCCAGCGATCTGCCGCGGTTATACAACATCGCCATCGATGCCCGCGTGCTGGCCTTTGCCGTCGTAGTCTCGGCAGGAACCGCGCTCGTCTTCGGCCTGGTTCCGGCGTGGAGGATGTCAAAACTCGACCCCGCCAATGCCTTGCGGGAGGGCAGCCTCAACGCCACCTCGGGCCGCCACCGCAATCGGCTGCAACACGCGCTCGTCGTCTCGCAAACCGCTCTAGGCTTCGCCCTTCTCATCGGCTCCGGCCTGCTCATCCGCAGCATGCTCAACGTTCTTCACATCGATCCCGGTTTCGACACGACGCGTACCGCCTATTTCGACATTGCATTGACCAACAAGCTCTATCCCGTCCCGGCCAAATTCCATTTCATCGACAAACTTCTCCCGGAACTTGCGGCACTCCCCGGTGTCGAACGAGTGAGCGCCGGTCACCCGCTGCCCATCCTCTGGGGCCGCGGTACATCCACTAATTTCACGATCGCAAATCATCTGACTTCGCCCGATCATCTTCCGGATGCCGGGGCTGCCATAGCCATGCCTGGCTATTTTGAAACTCTTTCGATTCCGCTTCTCAGGGGCCGCACCTTCGCACCTCGCGACAACGATCCCAAAGCCACGGCCGTTGCCGTTATCAATCAGGCTCTTGCGAGGAAGTATTTTCCGAATGAAGATCCGATCGGCCAGTACTTCACGCCGAAGTTCGAACACTCAGAGGAGCCCGTCGTCGCGCGCCAAATCGTCGGAATCGTTGGCGATACCAGAACCGAGGAGATGTGGGATCCCTACCAGCCGCAGTTCTTTATGCCGTATGGCCAGGACCCAAGTCACCAGCGCGCGATTATCGTGATGAAGGTTGCAGGAGATCCCTCCGGCTACGAGAACGCCGTTCGCAAAATAGTTGCCACCATGACGGACGCTCCGGTCTTTAACTACCTTACTTTCGCAGACAGCCTTAAAGTGCCGGCAGCGCAGCCGCGCTTCGAAGCGGTGCTGGTTTCCGGCTTCGCCGCAATCGCTCTCCTGCTTTCCGCGCTCGGACTCTACGCTGTCCTCTCCTACATCGTCGCAGAGCGAACCCGCGAACTCGGCCTCCGAATTGCACTAGGCGCCTCGCGCTCCGAGATCCTGCGTCTCGTCCTGCGGCGTGCCATGATTCTCTCGTCACTGGGCATCGGCATCGGTGCGCTCGCATCCATCCTCGCTGGCGGCTTCATCGCAGACATTCTGTTTAATGTCGCGCCCCTGGACCGATCCGTTTTCGGAATCGTCACGCTCGTACTAATCTTCGTTTCGATCGTCGCCGCCCTGGCCCCCGCGCTGCGCGCCGCGAAAGTCGATCCCATCCGCACCCTGCGCGACCAGTAGAACAACAGGAATCCCTTCGTGATCCTTACTGTCCTTAGTGGTAAAAGCTTTTGCTCCCCAAAATAGTTAACCATAGTTTATATTATCGTATATACTTAAGCTAACAACCTTGGCGCACCGCGCCACGTGGGCCCTCGTAAAATCCGTTCCGATCAAAGAATGAACGATCCGACGCCAGCATCGAAACCGCGCACAGACATGCCTTCTACCGGCTCCACAGTCACGCGCGCTTCCGGCCCTGCTCACGTGTCCCTGGAAGGAGTCCACAGCTCCGTCGCCGTCCCGCATCACGAAGCCGGCTTCTGGGAGCAGTGGCGCGCCTTCGTCGGCCCCGCCATTCTCGTCAGCGTCGGCTACATGGACCCCGGCAACTGGGGCACCGACCTGCAAGGCGGCGCTCAATTCAAATACGGCCTGCTCTGGGTCGTCGGCCTCGCCAGCCTCATGGCCATCTTCATGCAGGTCATTTCCGCCCGCCTGGGCGTCGTCACCGGCAAGGATCTCGCCCAATGCTGCCGCGACTGGTATCCCGCGTGGACCCGCTGGCCCAACTGGCTGCTGTGCGAATTCGCCATCGGCGCCTGCGATCTCGCCGAAGTCCTCGGCAGCGCCGTCGCGCTCAACCTGCTGTTCCACATCCCGCTGCTCTGGGCGGTCATCATCACCGGCTTCGACGTGCTGCTCCTGCTGGCCCTGCAAAGCTTCGGCATGCGCACCATCGAAGCCGTCGTCCTGGTGTTGATCGCGACCATCGCCGGCTGCTATTTCATCGAGATCTTCGTGCTTCCGCAGACGCAGCCCAGCTTCCTCGAGATGGGACGCGCCCTGGTCTCTCCCCACTTTCGCCAGGCTGGCATGATCTACGTCGCCATCGGAATCATCGGCGCCACCGTGATGCCTCACAATCTCTACCTGCACTCGGCCCTGGTGCAAAGCCGCAAGCTGCAGAAGGACGAGCCCTCCATCCGCAGCGCCATCCGCTTCAACACCATCGACTCCGTCGTCGCGCTCACCATCGCCTTCTTCGTCAACGCCGCAATTCTCGTGCTCGCCGCCATCGTTTTCTTCGGCAAGGAAAGCGTTACCGCGCCCGGAGGCCACATCATCCACTTTGTCGCCGACAGCGACTGGATCCGCGTCGCCTATCTGACGCTCGCTCCCTTGTTGGGAACGGCCGCTGCCAGCACGCTGTTCGCCGTCGCCCTGCTCGCCAGCGGTCAAAGCAGCACCATCACCGGCACCCTCGCCGGCCAGGTCGTCATGGAAGGCTTCATGCACTGGCGCATCATGCCCTGGGTGCGCCGCCTGATCACGCGCACGCTGGCGATTCTGCCCGCCGTCTTCATCATCGGCCTGCGCGGCAACAGCAGCGTCACCGACCTGCTGACCCTCAGCCAGGTCGTGCTCGCTTTGCAACTTCCGTTCGCCATGTTTCCGCTGCTGCACTTCACCAGTTCCCATAAGCGGATGGGACGCTGGAAGAACGGCGCTTTCTTGCTGGTCGCCGGCTGGGCCAGTGCTATCCTGATCACCGTCATGGACATCTACGGCCTGCCCGACTCGCTAAAGTCCGCCTGGCGCGTCATCACCGGCGGATGAACAACATGCGGATGCTGCTAAGCGAGGAAGATGCAAGAGTGAAAGAGTAGTGAAAAAGTGATGACGAAAGAGTAATGATGTTGGCTTTTAGCCGCGAAGCGGCGCAAGAATGCAGCCCACGGCGTTAGCCGTGGGAGGAAAGTGCAAAGGAACAAGCCCTGAAAGGGCGAAAGAACAGTCCCACGCATATCGCTTGAGTCCCTGAGGTTCTGGGTTGTGACTTGCTGCGCGCTCGATAAAAATCATGTACAACACCATTCTCGTCACGCTCGACGGCACTTCGACCGATCGCGCCATCATCGAACATGTGAAGCAGCTCGCCAAGCTGGCG
The DNA here is from genome assembly GCA_963844525.1 of uncultured Acidobacteriaceae bacterium. Classification (GTDB taxonomy): domain Bacteria; phylum Acidobacteriota; class Terriglobia; order Terriglobales; family Acidobacteriaceae; genus Sulfotelmatobacter. Next base: position 997,015 of record CAWJOM010000006.1, read on the forward strand.
CAGAGCCGCTTGGTCCTCCTTCATGTTGCCGACGGATGGGCCGCACGAACCTACGGACCCGACGCAGTCAGCCTCGAGATCGCAGAAGACACTGCCTATCTGCAAAAAGTTCGCACGGAATTTCAATCCGCGGGCATTCCTGCCGACGCCGAACTGGCCTACGGAGAGCCCGCCGACCAAATCATCAAGTGGGTTGAGAAGAAGAAATGTGACCTGGTCGCCATGAGCACTCATGGCCACCGCTTTCTCGCCGACCTGTTTCTAGGCTCTACCGCAACGAAAGTCCGCCATAGCATCGGTGTCCCCATCCTTCTTCTTCGCGCGAAATAAATATTCGTCCGCCGGTCAGACTCTTTTCCGCGCCGGCAGCAGCCCGTGTATTGAGGCGCCAATTCTCTCTATGCCTTGCTCCCTACAGGAAATGCTGTATAGTTCCCGCCTCTACAGCCCGGCTAACATCTTCGAGCCGCGGCTGAAATCCCAGAGCTCTTTCACGCCGCTTTCGAAATTCCCATGTCCGGTGAAAATTTGAGCGCCACCCATATTCTCATCGTCGACGACCACGAGAATGTCCGCCGGGGACTTCGCTCGATTCTCGCTTCCCGCCCGGAGTGGCACATCTGCGGCGAAGCCGCCGACGGGCTCCAAGGCGTCGAACAAGCGAAGAGCTTGCGCCCGACTCTTGTCCTCATGGACATTTCCATGCCTCGCATGGACGGACTCGAGGCCACACGCATCATCCGCAGAGAACTCCCCGACACCAAAGTTGTCCTCATCAGCCAGAACGATCCCGCCATCGCCCGCCGCCAGGCTCAAGAAGTCGACGCTGCCGCCTACATTTCCAAGAGTGATCTCTCCCGAGACCTGCTCCCCACCGTCTCCAAATTTCTGAGCCCGGCCGAATCCGTGAACGACAATAAACCCGAACCTGCCAAGCCCTCCGGATCCGCTGCCCTGGACTGGCTGGCCGGTGGCGGTTCTCTAAGCCGATTGATCCAGGAACACGACTGGTCCAAGACCCCGCTTGGCCCTATCGAAAGCTGGCCGCAAAGTCTGAAGACATCCGTCAACCTGATTCTCAATTCCCAGCACCCTATGTGGATCGGCTGGGGCCCGGAAGCGACTTTTCTCTACAACGAAGCCTACATCGAGGTGCTGAGCTCGGCGAAACATCCATGGGCATTAGGACGGCCCGCGGCCAAAGTGTGGTCCGAGATTTGGGACATCTGCGGTCCTCTGGCCGACAAAGTATTCGAAAAAGGCGAGGCCACCTTTGTCGATGACGTTCGTCTTTTCCTGAGCCGCGGCAAGTTCCTCGAAGAGCACTACATTTCGTTTTCCTACAGCCCCATCCGCGACGAAGCCGGAAATGTTAGCGGCTTGTTCTGCCCCAACAACGACACTACCGCCAAGATCCTCAATGCGCGGCGATTAAGCACTCTCTCAGAACTCTCCGCCGAAGCCCTGACGCAAAAGACGACCGAGGCCGCCTGCGCCTCAGTTATCTCAGTGCTGTCCAAGAATCCCGACGATATCCCGTTCGCCGCCCTCTATCTCATCGACCCTAAAAACAACCGGGCTGTTCTGCAACAGACGTGCCAGCTTCCTAAAGGAAACGCCGCCCTCTCGCATGATTCGATCAACCTGGCGCGCGAATTCGAAGGACAATGTTTGTGGCCGTTGTCCGAGGTCGTCAGCACGGGCCAATCGCGGATCATCTCCGTCGAGAACGTCGACGGGCTTCCTTTGGGAGTCGCTCAACAGAGGCTCTCCGAAGCTATGGTTCTTCCCGTTGCTTCGCGTGGCGACGTCGGCACCATCGGGGTCCTCGTCGTCGGAGTCAACCCTGCCCGCAAACTCGACGCCGAATACCGCACCTTCTATGAATTGGTGGCAGGCCAGATCGCGACCGCGATTCAGAATGTGCGTGCGGCCGAAGAAGAGAGACAACGCCTCGAGGCTCTCGCCGAAATCGATCGCGCCAAGACATTATTCTTCAGCAATGTCAGCCATGAATTCCGCACGCCGCTGACTCTGATGCTTGGCCCCGTCGAGGATCTGCTGGCCAAGAGCCACATCGGCCTTTCTCCGGCGGCCAAAAGCCAGCTCGAACTGGTCAACCGCAATGGCTCCCGTTTGCTCCGGCTGGTCAACACGCTCCTGGATTTCTCGCGCATTGAAGCCGGACGGATGCAGGCCATCTATCAGGCCACCGATCTTGCCGCTTTCACTGTAGAACTCGCCAGCGTATTTCGTTCTGCCACTGAGAAGGCAGGGCTCGAGCTGGAACTGGATTGCCCGAAACTCGCCGAGCCCGTCTTCGTCGACCGCGGCATGTGGGAAAAAATCGTCCTCAACCTGATCTCCAATGCTTTCAAGTTCACCTTCGAAGGCAGCATCGCCATTTCCTTGACGAAGGTGGATGACAATGTCGAGTTGCGGGTTCGAGACACCGGAGTCGGCATTCCGGCAGAGGAGCTGCCCCGGCTGTTTGATCGCTTTCATCGCGTCGAAAACACCCGCAGCCGCACGCACGAGGGCAGCGGTATCGGCCTCGCGCTGGTGCAGGAACTGGTCAAGCTCCATGGCGGTTCGGTTCGCATTGAAAGTGTTGCCGGGAAAGGCAGTACGTTCATCGTGAGCCTTCCGCTCGGCACCTCACACCTGCCCGCCGACAGAATTGGCGGAACTCGCACTCTGGCTTCTACTGCCTTAGGTGCCGCTCCTTTTGTGGAAGAAGCTCTGCGGTGGCTTCCGGATGCCGCCCAAAGCGGCATCGCTGAGGAGATTCTTCCATCCCACGAGTTGCTTCCCGTTCCTTGCCCTCCGCTCACCGGCGCCGAGAACGCATCCCGTAACCGTCCTCGCATCCTGATTGCTGACGATAATGCCGACATGCGGCAATATCTCATCCGTCTCTTGTCGGAGCGCTACGAAGTTCATGCCGTCCCCGATGGCCAGGCCGCTTTAGCCTCAGTGCGCACCCTTGCCCCGGAACTCGTCCTGTCCGACGTGATGATGCCCAACCTCGACGGCTTCGGCCTGCTCCACGAGCTGCGCTCCGATCCTGCAACCCGAACGATTCCTATCATTCTCCTTTCCGCCCGCGCCGGTGAAGAATCCCGGGTCGAAGGCATGGAACACGGCGCCGACGATTATCTGATTAAGCCCTTCAGCGCCCGCGAGCTGCTGGCCCGCGTGCAGACTCATTTGCAAATGGCCCACGTGCGCCGGGAGTCCGAAGAAGCACTGCGCCGGCGCACCGAACAGTTTGAGACGCTGCTCAACGAAGCTCCGCTCGGAGTCTATCTGCTCGATGCCGACTTGCGAGTTCGGTCGATGAGTCCGCTTGCCTACAAATTCTTCGAAAGCGTCGGCAATCCCATCGGCCGCGATTTCAGCGAGATGCTTCACGCCTTGCGCCCCAAGGCTTATGCCGATGAAGTTGTCGAACGCTTCCGCCATACTCTCGTCACCGGGGAACCCTATGCGGTCCCGGAACGCGTCATTGATCGTCGGGATCTCGATCGTCGGGATCTGGATCGTCGCGACGCCGGCGCACCCCAGGTCTATGAGTGGCAGATCAGCCGTATCCCCTTGCCGGAAGGCGGCTATGGCGTCGTCTGTTACTTCCGCGACATCACCGATCGCAAGCGCATCGAAGAAAGCGAGCGGCAGATGGCCGCCGAGGCCGTTGCCGCCACCGCTAAATTCCGCGCCGTCTTTGAGCAGACCACTGTCTTCGCCGGCATCATGGCCCTCGATGGCACTGTCCTGGACGCGAACCAGCTGAGCCTGCAGGCATGCGGCTACCGCTCCGAAGAAGTCCTCGGTCATCTCTTTTGGGAGACCGGTTGGTGGTGCCACTCCGAGGACGTGCAGGAAAAAATTCGCGCTGCAACCTTGCACGCCGCTCGAGGCGTCCCGTTCCGCGAAACCTTGACCTACTATTGGGCCGACGGCACCGAACGCGTGGTGGACTTCTCCCTTCATCCCATCCTCGACGACAAGGGACAGATCATTTTCCTTCACCCCACCGGCGTCGACATCACCGACCTGAAGCGCGCCGAAGAAAAATACCGGAACCTCGCCGAGACCCTCGATGCTGAGGTGCGCGTCCGCACCAGTGAAGTCGTGCAACAGGCTGAGCAGCTGCGCGACCTCTCCAGCCGTCTCTTGCAGGCTCAGGACGAAGAGCGCCGCCATATTGCGCGCGAATTGCACGACAGCGCCGGCCAGATTCTAACTGCGTTGGGCATCACTCTTGCCCAGGCCGCTCAAGAACTGCCGCCGGACGCGCCGCTCGCCAGCAAGCAGATGGACGAAAGCCAGCAGCTCGTCCAGCAACTCAGTCAGGAAATTCGCACCATGTCGTACCTGCTGCACCCGCCATTGCTCGATGAAACGGGCCTCTCCGAGGCCCTCCGCTGGTATATCCAGGGCCTCAGTGAACGCAGCGGCCTGGAAATCGCTCTCGAAGTGCCGGACGATTTCGAACGCCTCTCCCGCGAAATGGAACTGGTGATGTTCCGCCTGGTGCAGGAAAGTCTCACCAACATTCATCGTCACAGCGGAAGCAAGAGCGCCGTAATTCGCATTACTCGCGACCCTGACACCGTAACTCTCGAGGTGCAGGACAAAGGCAAGGGTATTTCGGCGGAACGTCTCGGTGAGATTCAATCGCAAGGCTCCGGCGTCGGAATCCGAGGGATGCGGGAACGCGCTCGCCATTTTGGCGGCCACATGATGATCGAGTCCAACAAGAACGGCACAAAGATTTCCTTCCAGTTCCCAACTCCCAAGAATCCACGGTCCGAACCCGCTACTCTTCCTCAGGAAAACACCGTTCAGCCAGCGTAGACTATTGCGTGATAGTCTCTCCGGTACTGCCGACAATCCATGCGAATCCTAATCGCCGATGACAGCGAGCCTGTGCGCCGCGGTGTACGAAACATTCTTGCGCCCTGCACCAGCTGGGAAATCTGCGGCGAAGCGAAAGATGGAGCCGATGCCATTCAACTCGCCATGGAGCTTGTTCCGGATGTCGTCCTTCTCGACATCAGCATGCCCGGCCTCAGCGGATTCGAAGTCGCACGCATTCTTCACGAGAAACTGCCCGCCACCAAAATCGTGGTCATGAGCCAGCACGACCCGGCCGTGCTCCTCCCTCGTGCACTCGCAGCCGGCGCCCACGCCTGCATCGACAAAAGCCGCCTCGCCACTGACCTCATCCCCGCCATCGAGCGCCTCCAGAACACCTGATCGCTGACGTTCCTTAAGGGGGCGTCATCCTGAGCGGAGCCGTTTTTCAGGCGGAGCGAAGGATCTCGCGCGGACTAAATGAAGACCCTAGCCACGCCGCTCTACTCAATTCCCGCCCAAACGCATTACACTAATAAGTTGCGATTCCATGTGGGGACAGCCGCCTCTAGCCTGCCCTGAGCGTAGCCGAAGGGGCTGTCCGCGGAGCGAAGCTCCGCAGCATTACCCGAATTCATTCCTCGAGGAAGGCCATCATGTCTGTGAATAGTTTCAACAGCAAATCCACCCTCAAAGTCGGCTCCAAAGAATACGAAATCTACCGCCTCGACGCCCTCGACAAGCAAGGCATTTCCACCACGCACCTTCCGTTCTCCCTGCGCATCCTGCTCGAGAACCTGCTCCGCACCGAAGACGGACGCAACGTCACCAAAGAAGAAGTGCGCGCCCTCGCCAACTGGAACAAAAACTCGAAGCCCGAAAAAGAAATCGCCTTCACTCCCAGCCGCGTCCTTCTTCAGGACTTCACCGGCGTCCCCTGCGTCGTTGACCTCGCCGCCATGCGCGATGCCATGAAAACTCTCGGCGGCGATCCGTCGCTGATCAACCCGCTGCAGCCGGTCGAACTCGTCATCGACCACTCGGTCCAAGTCGACGAATTCGGCACAGCCCAAGCGTTCGAAATGAACGCCCTCCTCGAATTCCAGCGCAACAAAGAGCGCTACTCCTTCCTCCGCTGGGGCCAAACCGGATTCCGCAACCTCGCCATCGTCCCCCCCGACACCGGCATCGTCCACCAGGTGAATCTCGAATATCTAGCGCGAGTCGTCTTCGTCCACGAGTCCCCCGGCAAGCGCGTCGCCTACCCCGACACCCTCGTAGGCACCGACAGTCACACAGTCATGGTGAATGGGTTGGGGGTTTTGGGGTGGGGCGTGGGCGGGATTGAGGCTGAGGCGGCGATGTTGGGACAGCCGGTGTCGATGCTGATTCCGCTGGTTGTGGGCGTGAAGTTGACAGGGCGGCTGCGAGAAGGGGCGACTGCTACCGATTTTGTTCTCACTGTTACTGAGATGTTGCGCAAGCATGGCGTCGTGGGAAAGTTTGTCGAGTACTTCGGGCCCGGGTCTCAAGGATTTGTCGCTCGCCGATCGCGCGACCATTGCAAATATGGCTCCGGAGTACGGCGCGACTTGCGGGATTTTTCCGATTGATAAAGAGACGCTGCGCTATCTGCGACTCACCGGGCGAAGTGAAGAGCAGATTGCGCTCGTCGAGGCTTACAGCCGCGAGCAGGGACTGTTTCACGATGAGAAGACTCCCGAAGCGGAATACTCCGAACTGCTCTCGCTCGATCTCGCGACCGTTGAGCCAAGTCTGGCGGGGCCGAAGCGTCCGCAGGATCGTGTTGTGCTGTCGCAGGCGGGAGAGTCGTTCAACAAGGCTCTGCCTTCGCTGATCAAGCCAAAATCTGCCAAGACTGCCGCGACCACCACCGCCGCCACCAACAACGCAAAGTGGGAGCAGGAAGGTGGAAGTCCTGCGGCCATCGGCGTCGAAGATCCCAACGTGCACGAGCATGTTTCCGCCTCGGTGAAAGATTCGCTGAAGCACGGCAGCGTCGTGATCGCTGCGATCACTTCGTGCACCAACACTTCGAATCCGTCGGTGCTGATCGGCGCGGGACTGCTCGCGAAGAAAGCTGTTGAGAAAGGTCTGTCCGTTCCTGCGTGGGTGCAAGACCTCGCTCGCTCCGGGATCGAAGACCGTGACCGACTATCTCGCGAAAGCCGGACTGACTCCGTATCTCGAGAAGCTGAAGTTTCACCTCGTCGGCTACGGATGCACGACCTGCATCGGCAACTCCGGCCCGCTGCCCGACGAAGTGTCGAAGGCGATCGACGAAAAAGAGCTGGTCGTCGCCTCGGTGCTTTCCGGGAATCGCAACTTTGAGGGCCGCATCAACTCCGAAGTGCGCGCCAACTATCTGATGTCGCCGCCGCTGGTGGTGGCGTTCGCGCTGGCCGGGCGCATCGACATCGACTTGCGTAAAGACCCGATCGGCAAAGGCCGCGACGGACAGCCCGTCTATATGGCCGACATATGGCCCTCGCAGCGCGAGATCGAAGAGACCATGCAGCAGTCGATCACTTCCGAAATGTTTTCGAAATCTTACGCGGACGTTTTTCAAGGCGACGAACGCTGGCGCGGCCTCGTCGTGCCCAAAGGCGAGACCTACGCGTGGGAAAAAGATTCCACCTACATCCGGCAGCGCGCCGTACTTCGACGACATGTCGGTGAAGCCCTCGCCGTGCACGACATCAAGAAGGCGCGCGTGCTGGCCGTTCTCGGCGACAGCGTCACCACCGATCACATTTCGCCCGCCGGATCGATCAAGAAAGACGGTCCCGCCGGAAAATATCTGCAGGAGCATGGCGTGAAGCCGGCGGATTTCAATTCCTACGGATCGCGCCGCGGCAATCATGAAGTCATGGTGCGGGGCACGTTCGCCAACGTCCGCCTGCGCAACAAGCTGGTCGCGATCGAAGGCGGATTCACTCGCCATCTTCCGACGAACACCGAAATGTCGATCTTCGACGCGTCGGAAAAATATCGCGCCGCGGGCACGCCGCTCATCGTGCTCGCGGGCAAAGAATACGGATCGGGCTCGTCGCGCGACTGGGCGGCCAAAGGTCCGGCGCTGCTCGGCGTCCGCGCCGTGATCGCCGAAAGCTACGAACGCATTCACCGCTCGAACCTGGTCGGCATGGGAGTGCTGCCGTTGCAGTTCCTCGCGGGCCAGAACGCCGAATCGCTCAACCTGACGGGCGAGGAAGCGTTCGAGATCAGCGGCATCCGCGACCTGGTCGAGCACTTCGCCGCCGGAAGCACAGTGAAGGTGCACGCCACCGCAAAGGGCCAGCCGGATATCGAGTTCAACGCCCTGGTCCGCATCGACACGCCGCAGGAAGCGCTCTACTACGCCAACGGCGGGATCCTGCAGTATGTGCTGCGCCAGTTGCTGGCGACGAAGAAGGAACAGGTGGGGGTATAGGCACTATCGAGTCCGGGTAACAAACACCCAGTCATCCCGACCGGAGCCGGAGTACCAGCGACGGCGAAGTGGAGGGACCTGCTGTCTTAGCGGGTGGAGTTTGTGGCGGATGAGGGTCGGCGGATGTTGAGATCTGTGCAGTCCGCCGGGAAGTGCACAGATCCTTCGCTTCGCTCAGAATGACAAGATGGGTAGTGTTGGGCAAACGGTTCTGATCGCATCCATTCTGCTCTGTCGTCCCTCCGGGACTTCTTCGTGCACCCTCCTCCCTGCCCAGCGCTGAAGCGCTGGGCTAAGTTGTTTCGTCCCTGCGGGACTGGTTCTAATTCTTTCTGACTTCCCAGAACTCACCGTTCGACTTCGTTCACATGCCGGCTTTCATTCTTTCGCCGCTTCGCAGTTCGTTCCATGCGTTCACGCGAGCGACGATTGGGCATCGCCAAACAGCAGGTCCGTCCACTTCGCCGCACCCTTCGCTTCGCTCAGGGTGTGGCTTCGGTCGGGATGACAGATTTGTCGAAGGTATTAGGGTGCTATCAGTATTGCTGAAGTGCCCCACAAGATTCATCCGTCCTGTCCCTGACTCGTCCCGAAAACACGAAAGGCGCGACCGGGTGGGCCGCGCCTCTGATTTTTTTACTCTCTATATCTAGTTTATCAATTTAGGTGGGGTAAACCGGAAAAGATTTGAACTTTATATTTTGCGCGGTTTCATGGAGTTAGGCGGAATCGAGCGGTTTTACCCTCTTGACAAGAATTGGGGCGCGAGCGCGTTTTCCACGGAATTTAGAGTGATCGCGAAGCTCTGAGATTGAAAACCCCCACGTCTCGAAAGCGAGATGTGGGCACCCGGGTATTGGCCTGTCAAGATTCTCACTCCGAGATTGTTCATTACCTTAGTTATGTCCTTCTGAGCATTTGAGTAGCGTTGACGGCCTTTCTAGATCAGAGTCGGTCTCACGAAATCGTCTCAGGGCCCAAGCATTTGTCTCAATCTGATCCCGGAAGAGCAAGCCGCGATGAACTGGCTCAAAGATTTCATCGAGCGCATTCGCAAACGACGCCCGACTTTGGAGTTGCCCCAAGCTGGCTCGCCCGCAGGAGCGCAGCGCGAAGTTCGGACATCCGTCCGTCCTGCCTTTCCGCCATGTCCACGATGCGGAGTTGTTCCGCTCAACTGGGACGTCCATCAAAAATGGTGTGCGGTGGTGACCGGAGCCCGGAAAGCTGACAGGCTGCTGGTAAGCAAGAGCGGCGTCCAGCGGATCGCACCGGGCGCGACGCTTTCGCTGCTCGACTTGTCCTATGGATCACGCACAAAAAAGCCTCCTGAACAGGAGGGCGCGGTATCCGCCTCGAGGTTGCAATTCATAGATGATAAAAACTGTCACTCCTGTGGAGGCCGGCTTGTACTGATCCAACTTTACGATTGCGAGCCGTGGACCGACGTCATTACACCCGCAGACGTTGCCGAGCAATGCCTTCAATGTGGCAGACGCGCCGTCCGTTTACAAAGCGGCCCGTGATGGGCAGCGATGACCGGATGTACGGTGAATTATTCGCCTGTATGAGCTGACTTTCCGAGGAAGGTGAGTGCTCGCTGCAGCACCAGAAAGAACTGCGAAAATTTGCACGTTAGACGTTCGCGAAGAAAGTAAAACCCCACCCTCTTGCAAGTGCGAGAAGGGTGGGGGCGCCTGGCCGATTTCCGGTCAGGACGGGGGAGAACTCTTTTCGATTTCGTCCGGTCCAGCCGTTGTGGGCGCTTCCGTTTGGTCGGCGTGCGCTGGCTTGGCGGAATCGGAATCCGTGATGGGAGGCAGGACGGTAACTTCTGGCGGCGGTGTTGTCGGCATGGTTTCCGAGATTGCAGTGATCGTTGTGGCCGGCAGCGCAGCCGCCAGCAACTCCTGGATGGAGGAAACCAGGCCTCGGGTGTCGGCCTTGGGCACGACTTTTCGCACGCCGACTTTTTGTGCCTCCAGTTCCATTTGCGGCGACCAGTGCAGAGTGTGCATGAGCATCGGGACGTCGGGCATAAGTTTGGAAAGCGCGCGAGCAGCGACGAGACCGTCCATGACGGGCATGACGAGGTCAAGGATGATGAGGTTCGGCTTGTGTTCCTGGGCCCGGGTCACGGCTTGCTGGCCATTCGCGACTTCCATAATTTCCCAGTCGCCGGCATTCTCAAGAAGCTGGCGCAGGGCCGTTCTCACCACCGCATTGTCTTCTGCGATCAGGATTCGGGTCGGCATCTAAGTGGGCAAGCATCGCTCGACGGGTGGCGCCCTGTAGAGTTGAGTTGCGACTGTGGGATGCCCTACCAAGCTATCCGGTTCACTTCGATTCGGAAAATACAGGAAAGTCTGTACGCCTTGCGGCAGTTTCCGCGCGCCATTGCAGGGATTTCGTGAGGCGTGGTCCTTCGTGCCGCCGCATCTAACCTTCTCGATGTCAACCAGAGTCCGGAGCAAGCGGAGGCAATCATGCGCAAGACGAACGGAAATATGACGGCACACCGGAGCATTCAACCGGTGCAGGCCGGGGAGCGGACAAGTCCGGAAGGGAAGCCGGTTGCCAACCGGATACTGCTCTCGATTTCCGACGACGAATTTAGTCTGATTCGGCCGCACTTGCAATTCGTATGCCTGCCGCAACGCCGCGGGCTTCATGAGGCAAATCAGAAGCTCGAGGACGCCTACTTTCTGAACGCGGGCATGGTCTCGCTGATGTTCACCACCAGAGGCGGAGAGAGCGTCGAAGTCGGAGTGGTCGGCAACGAGGGCTTTACGCCGGTCCCCGTGGCGGCGGGATTTCGCCGGAGCCCGCACCGCGCGGTCATGCAGATTGGCGGAGACGGCTTCAGGGTCCGCCGTGAATGCGCTGGAAGACGGTATTGCCATCGAGCCCGGGCCTGCAGGTTTTGTTACACCGCTACGCAGCCGTTCACGGATTGCAGGTGGCGCAGACGGCGGGCTGCAATCGCCTGCACGATCTGGAGCAGCGCTTGAGCCGGTGGCTGCTGCTCACGCAGGATCGTGTCGGATCGGGATTGCTGCGCATCACTCACGATTTTCTGGCGACGATGCTGGGCACGGATCGTCCCAGCGTGACCTTGGCGGCGGGAGGCTTGCAGCGCAAGCGGATCATCGAATACGCGCACGGTTCGGTAAGAATTCTGAACCGCAAGAAGCTCGAAACCTCAGCCTGCGAATGTTACTCGGATCATAAAAGCGTTTAATGGGGAGCTGGCGCTGCGGTAGGTTCCGTCTCGCGCATACTAAAACTCGACGTGCGCGCGGAAAGTGGGGACGACGACCGGGCCGCGGTCGCGGTTGTAGCCAGGGTTATTGATGTGCTGCACGCCGGGTGCGAGATAAATTCCCCGCCAGACGTGTACGGTGTAATAAGACTCGAAGATATTCTCGCGGCCGTAGGTGAGGCGGCCGTCGCCGAGGAGGAATCCGAGGCCGCCCGCCGCGAGATAGTTCTGGTGATCCTTCTTGATGGCATTGCTGACGAAGGCCATGCCGGCGCGATCTTGCTTGCGCTTCCACCACGCTCCGTTAGCGCCCAGGCCCTCGGCGAAAGTCTGATCGACTTCGGTGTAGGCGAACGATTCGGTCTTGCCGTTGTCCCATCCGAAGCGGGCGAAGGCGGATAGATATTGCGTAAGATTCTGTTCAAGATTGATGCCGAAGCCGTATTTGCGCGTGATGTGCCAGGGATGGTCGGTGATGTCGGGCGTCGTGTCTGGCCGCGGCGGCCTCGATGACTTGATCGCGATAGAATGCCCATGTTGGCGGAGTTCGTGTAGGCGAGCAGGCGGACGACGCCGACTTTCTTCGGAATGACATCCGTGGCGGAGTTCGTATTCGAAGTTTTCCGCGTGGACCTGCCAAGGTTTCCAGACGAGATCGATGCCGTTGGCGACTTTCGGCATGAGGGCTTCGGCGAAACGGAATCCCCAGTTGCGGTCTTCATAATCAAGCGGTGAGTCCGACGGTGTAGCCGCGCGTGTCGGCGGCGTAATCCCAGGCGCCGTTGTTGTCGGTGGTCCAGTTAAGAAATTGGAAGTGGGTATCGGAGCCGACGGAGTTGAGATCGAAGAAGTCGGGCATGCTGAACTTGCCGAAGCGGAGTTCGAGGCGGCGGCGCGGAAGTTCGTCGAAGAGGGAGAAGAAAGCTGCGCTGGTTCTCAACTTTATCTTTGCTCAGCGCGAAGACTTTGTGGATCATGGCGCGGCCGATATAGGGAGCCTTGCTCAGCGAGGGATTGCGGACGATGTCGAGATCGGTGTTACCCGCGAGGCCGAAGCCGGGGCTGAGCGCGGCGCCGCCGGCTTCTTCAATGTCGACCAGCAATTCCGTGGAGTTGTTGAGGCGCACGCCGGTGTAGAGCGTCAGCACGCGCGAGGTCGCTTTCTCGTAATTGGGTCCGAGACTGTGGGTGCCACTGTAGAGAGCGGGAAACTCGGGATGCGCTTGAAAAACGAAGTTGGCCTGGCCGGAGAGCCAGAAGCGCGTGTCCTTGAAATGCGGGAACATGGATTCCGGGGTGTCGTCAACCGGAGGAGGATCGGTCAAGGTGGAGGTGTCTGAGGCAAGTGCAGTCGGCACTTGCACAGGAGCCTTGGGATCGCTCTGCTGCGCAAACAGAGGGGACGCTGGAACAATGGCCGCGATGGTCACGATAACAAGCATCACCCTGTGCAGACGCAACCGTGCGAATTGGTTCGGAAGCCGCATCCCCTCTCTAATCTTGCCCCAGTGTCCTGAATTTAACGGAACTATACCACAATGTATTAACTATGGTTAACTATGTATCCGGTTCCCCAAAGATATCGCACGACAGTTTCCCCACGCGAAGGATCCAACCTACGCTCCGTGGGTTACAGGAATGTTACGAAGCGTGAACGACCATTCCACGTCGGACAAGGGTTTGACAGCATTCACGCTCGACCACCTAACCTTAATTTTCTCGCTTATGAAAGTTTTAGTGTTAGGAAGCGGCGGGCGCGAGCACGCGCTGGTGTGGAAGCTGCGGCAGTCTCCGCGCATTTCGCAGCTATATTGTGCGCCAGGAAATGGCGGCATCGGCGACGAGGCCGAGTGGTGGCGGTCGATCTGAAGAGTCTGGACTCGATCACCGCGCTGGCAACGCGACTACAGCCGGATCTCACCGTGGTTGGTCCGGAGTTGCCGCTGACTCTCGGCGTGGTGGATGAGTTTACCCGGCGGGGATGGCCGGTGTTTGGTCCGACACGCGCCGCGGCGCAACTGGAAGCGAGCAAAAGTTTCGCCAAGGAATTTCTGCAGCGGCACCACATCCCAACGGCTCCCTTTGCGATTTGTGATTCCATCGAGCAGGTGCGGTCTGCGCTCGGGCATTTTCATGCGCCGGTGGTGGTGAAGGCTGACGGGCTTGCAGCGGGCAAGGGCGTGGTCATCGCCAAGAGCAAAGAAGAGGCCGCCAGTGTGGCGGCGGAGATGCTGAGCGGGAAGATGGTGGGCGAGGCCGGGGCGCGCGTGGTGCTCGAAGAATGCTTGAAGGGCGACGAGCTTTCGTTCCTGGTGTTCAGCGACGGGGAGCGAGTGGCGCCACTGGTGGCGGCGCAAGATCATAAGCGGGTGGGCGACGGCGACACCGGTCCGAACACCGGCGGCATGGGCGCATATTCGACGGCAGATATTGTCGACGACCAGATGCGCGACTGGCTGGTGCATCACATCGCGCAGCCTGTAGTGGCCGGGATGAAGGCTGAGGGCGCGGAATTCAAGGGCGTGCTTTACTGCGGCCTGATGATGACGGCGCGCGGGCCGATGGTGCTGGAGTTCAATTGCCGGTTTGGCGATCCGGAGACGCAGCCGATTCTGATGCGGCTGGAAAGCGATCTGATCGAGGCGCTGGAGGCTTCGATTGAAGGGCGCGTGAGCGATGGGGATTTCAAGTGGTCGCAGGATGCTTCGGTCTGCGTGGTGATGTCGTCGGGAGGATATCCGGGGACGTACGAAGTTGGAAAGCGGATTGACGGGCTCGAGGAGGCCGCGGCGATTTGAGGCGTGAAAGTGTTTCATGCGGGGACTTCGAAGCGGGATGGCGTGTATTACACGGCTGGTGGACGAGTGCTGGGAGTGACGGCACGGGCTGCTGACGCTGGAGACCGCGGTGGCGCGGGCTTATGAGGCTTGCAGCGAAGATTTCGTTTGATGGGGCGCATTATCGGAAGGATATTGCGGGGAGAGCGTTGAAGAGATAAGTTTCAAGGTTGCAGAGTCCCAAGGTGTCAAAGCGTTTTAAAGTTTGGATCTTGATTGTGACTCGGGCGCGGTGATTTTGTAGGGATTCTTCGACTGCGGATTCGCTTCGCATTCGCGAAGCGAAATCCTAAGCTCAGGCTGACAAACACAAAATAAATGGGAGAAAAGGTCGATGAGTAAGCCACTGGTTTCGATTGTGATGGGGAGCGATTCCGATCTGGAGATTATGCGCGAGGCCGGAAAGGCGCTCGACGAGTTTGGGATCGCCTATGAGATGGACGTGACTTCGGCACACCGGTCGCCGGACCGAACTGCGGACTTCGCGCGCAAGGCTGCGGGGCGCGGGATTCAGGTGATCATCGCGGGCGCAGGCGGGGCCGCGCATCTCGCGGGAGTGATTGCGGCGCATACGACGCTGCCCGTGATCGGCGTGCCGATTCCTTCGACGTCGCTGAACGGGATGGATTCGCTGCTGGCGACAGTGCAGATGCCGGCGGGGATTCCGGTGGCGACGGTTGCGATCGGGAAGCCGGGCGCTACGAATGCGGGGATTCTGGCGGCGCAGATGATTGCGTTGGGCGACACTTCGATGGGGAAGAAGCTGGATGCGCACAAGGAGAAGCTGGCGCGCGGCGTGGAAGAGAAGTCGAGGAAACTCAGGGAGAAGTAGAGTATCTGGATCAGAATCCCATTTCAAATCCCGCTCAAAAATCCCCACTTCTCGCGCAAAGAACGCGCGAGAAATGGGGCACCCGGCCAGGGGATCCCTTTCATGGCACCCGGCACCCTAGGTTTTTCTTTGAGATGGGCCGGCCACACGCAGTGGTTTCCGCGCAAAAGGCGCAAGAGTCGCAAGGAAGAGCCGAATCTGGTCGAGGTCCTGACCGGAAATTTCAGTGAAGATCAAGCCGACACCCATGCCGGGAGTCCTGTGGGCAACGCGAGCATTGGCCCACGCTTTGTTTTGTCCGAACCAGATGCCAACTTTTAGATTCTTCCCCATCTCGAACGGGATCGGAATCTCGACGTAGCATCCACTCAGGCTGAGGTCGGCCACCGTGCCCCAGAAAGAGGGACCGTCCGGCACGTGAATCTCAATGGAATTCTGGCAGCGATAGCGGGGACTCTTGCGGTGTTCAATACTATTTGCCTGGTAGTCATCCTCAGCAGTGTCGGGAAGCGCAAAATCCCATAGCGGTTTTTCAGGAGCGATATTCAACAAGCCGAGATGGCCGGCGCGCGGCGTTCCAGGTGGGCCGATCCACTTCACGCGGAAGTGTACGCGATTGTTGCCGTAGGTTAGGCCCACGATTTCGTCGAGGCCAACGTCGGAACGAACTCCCGCGACTTCTGCCCCACTACGGCTGACACTGACGGTGGAAACCTTTTCGGAA
This sequence comes from uncultured Acidobacteriaceae bacterium, assembly GCA_963844525.1. Taxonomy (GTDB): domain Bacteria; phylum Acidobacteriota; class Terriglobia; order Terriglobales; family Acidobacteriaceae; genus Sulfotelmatobacter. The sequence goes on from CAWJOM010000006.1 coordinate 1,012,984, forward strand.
AAAATCTGACCGTGACTGTCGGTGCCGAAAATGCGGACCGGGACTTCGATTTGCTTGCGAGGCTGGCTGCGCCTACCCATCGGTGCGTGCAACCTCCGTTGGAGTGCATGACAGGAGGAGGTTCCGGATCTCTCGGCTAGTTCAAGAGTAGCCCGCGCGGGCGCGCTCTTCAACAAACCAAAGTTTGCGTAAGACCCTACGAGCGTGCCTGGAGAAAGAACACGACGGCCCTCAAACTGTGGCAGTTATAGCTTCAAACTCTGCAAGTACTCGCGAAATGGGCCGCCCAAATCGCTGCGCTTCAGGGCGAACTCCACCGTCGCCTTCAGGAATCCGAGCTTGTCGCCGGTATCGTAGCGTTTTCCTTCGTAGACGTAAGCGTACATTTTTTCCTGCTTGAGCAGCATGCGCATACCGTCGGTGAGCTGAAGTTCGCCGCCTGCGCCGGTGGGAGTTTTCGCGAGGCAATCAAAAATTGCTGGTGTGAGGATGTAGCGGCCGATGATCGCCAGGTTTGACGGGGCTTCTTCGGGCTTAGGTTTTTCGACCATATTGCGGATCTCGAAGAGGCGGCCATTGAATCCCTCAGCGGGCTGCGCATCGAAGACGCCGTAGGAAGAAATCATTCTGCCTTCGACCACCTGCGCGGCGATCACGGAGCACTGCTTCTGGTCGAATACGTTGACCATTTGCTTGAGGCAGGGGACGGGCGCGTCGATGACGTCGTCGGCCAGGAGGACCGCGAAGGGTTCGTGCCCGACAAGTTCGCGAGCCATGAGCACCGCGTGGCCGAGGCCGAGCGCTTCCTTCTGGCGGACATAGGCGACGTGCATCATGTCGGAAATGTTGCGGACGATCTTCAGCAGGTCGGTCTTGCGGCGCTCCTCGAGCATCTTTTCGAGTTCGTAGCTGACGTCGAAATGGTCTTCGATGGCTTGCTTGCCGCGACCGGTGATGATGAGGATCTGATCACACCCGGATGCCATCGCCTCTTCGACGCCATATTGAATGATGGGCTTGTCGACGACGGGAAGCATTTCCTTGGGCTGAGCTTTGGTCGCGGGCAGAAAGCGGGTGCCGAGGCCGGCGGCGGGGAATACGGCTTTGCGAACTTTCATGGGCATAAGGCGGTCGCTGGTCGTTCGTCGCTGGTCGTTAGTCCTGGTTTCGGCGAACGGATTATTGTAAATGGTTGCGTTTGCTCGGCGAGAGATTTCAAAAGCGCTTAACCGCAGAGGTCGCGGAGAGGGCCGCGGAGAACGTCGAGAAACCCACATTTCTGACTTCTTACATTAGTTTTCAAGGTTCATTGCGATGTCTTTCCGGTTGAGGTTGAACCGACTTCTGATGCCGTTTCGTCTGCGGCCAGTTGCTCTAAGACTGTGCGGAGGGCCCGAAGGACTTCGTCCGCTGCCGTCGCTTTCAGGACAAACTTCAGCATCCCGTCCGGCGTGAATTGCGCGCCCTTCTGGGTGGAGACAAAGCGCGCCAGTTGTTCGGGATCGACGGCGGCGTTCTGGCGGAATTTGAAAGTTACGAAATCGCGCTTACGTTCGATGGCGTTGACGCCGACACGCATGCAGAGCAGCTTGAGGCTTGCATAGTCGAGCAGGTTGCGGACCGCAGGCGGCGGAGGGCCGTAGCGATCCTGCAGTTCCGCGCCGACGTCGCCGAGTTGCGATTCGGTTTCCACGCGGGCGACGCGCTTGTACATCTGCAGGCGCTGGTTTTCCTCGGGAATGTAGTCAGCATTGATGCGGATGTTCAAGCCGAGATTCAGCTGAGTCTCGGCCTCGTCAGGCGCGGATTCGCCCTTCATCTCGCGGACGGCGCGTTCGAGCATTTGCGTGTAAAGTTCGAAGCCGATGGCCTCGATGTGTCCGCTCTGCTCGCCGCCGAGGAGATTGCCGGCACCGCGCAACTCCAAATCCAACGCGGCGATTTTGAATCCGGCGCCAAGATCGGAAAATTCTTTCAGCGCGGCGAGTCGGCGGCGCGCGATGGGCGTGAGTTCGACTTCTTTCGGGATCAGCAAATATGCATAGGCACGGCGGTTGGAGCGGCCGACGCGTCCGCGCAGCTGGTAAAGCTCGGAGAGGCCGAGGCGGTCGGCGCGGTTGATCAGGATTGTGTTGCAGAGCGGGATGTCGAGGCCGTTCTCGATGATGGTTGTCGCGACGAGGATGTCGGCTTCGTGATGCATGAATCCGAGCATCACTTTTTCGAGTTCAGTTTCGCCCATCTGTCCGTGGCCAACCATGATTTTTGCCTTCGGAACGAGTTCCTGCAGCTTGGCGGCGATTTCGAAAATGCTCTCGACGCGGTTGTGGACGAAATAGACCTGGCCGCCGCGTTCGAGTTCCTGCTCGATGGAAGACTGGATGAGCTTGTCGTCCCAGCTGGCGACGACGGTTTGGATCGCCATGCGATCTTTAGGCGGAGTTTCGATGACGCTCATGTCGCGCAGGCCGACCAGTGACATGTGCAGCGTGCGCGGAATGGGCGTGGCCGACATGGTGAGGACGTCGACCTGCTTGCGCATCTGCTTGATGCGTTCCTTGTGGCGCACGCCGAAGCGTTGTTCCTCGTCGACGATAAGCAGGCCGAGGTCGGCGAACTTCAGGTCTTTGGAGAGGATGCGGTGTGTGCCGATGAGGATGTCGATTTTGCCCGCCTCCGTTTTTTGCAGAATTTCTTTCTGCTGTTTCGGATTGCGGAAGCGGCTGATCATTTCGATGGTGACGGGGAACGGCCCGAAGCGCTGCTTGAAAGTTTCGTAGTGCTGGAAGGCGAGGACGGTGGTGGGCGCGAGGACGGCGACCTGCTTGTTGTCGCCAATGGCCTTGAATGCCGCGCGCATCGCGACTTCCGTTTTGCCGTAGCCCACGTCGCCGCAGAGCAGGCGATCCATGGGCTGGGAAGATTCCATGTCGCCCATGACGTCTTTGATGGCTTGAGCCTGGTCTTCGGTCTCGTTGAACTCGAAGGCGTCTTCGAACTCGCGGACGAAGTCGTTGCCCGCGGGGAAAGAATGGCCTTTGGCCATTTTGCGTTCGGCGTAGAGCTTGAGGAGTTCGTCGGCCATGTCTTTCATGGCCTTGCGCACGCGAGCTTTCGTCTTGGACCACGCCTGCGTGCCCAGATGACTGAGCGCTGGCTTGGCCCCTTCGGACGAACGGTATTTCTGAATCAGGTCCAGCCGCGTAAGCGGGACGTAAAGGCGCGCGCCTTCGGCATACTCGAGCAGCATGAACTCGGCGTTGCCGTCGCCCTGATTGATTTCTTTCAGACCTTGATACTGGCCAATGCCGTGTTCAACGTGGACGACGTAGTCTCCGACTTGCAGGTCGCGGAAGTCGGAGAGGAACGCCGAGACTTTCGACTTCTGACGCTGCGGGCGCGAAACTACGGCGTCGGATTCGTCGAAAAGATCACGCGCGCCGAAGATGGCGAGGTGCGCGTCGGGGAACATCACGCCATCAGGAACGTAGGCTTTGGCGAGCGTAGTGGTCAGAACTTCTCCAGCGAAGTAACTGGTTTCGTCGGCGTAGCTTTCGCCGCCGCGGGTGCGGCTTCCCAGGCGGAACGAGACGTTGTACTCGGTGAAGATGTCGGCCAGGCGCTCGACTTCGCCGGTGTTCGGTACCGAGAACAGAACCTGATTGCCTTGTCCGGTGAGCTTCTGGACTTCTTCGAGCATCGATGGAACCGCGCCGTGGAAGCGCGGAGTGGGCTGCGTGAGGAACATCACGGAGTCGTCGCCTTCGCCTCGGGTGATGCCGAGGTGCTCGATGTCGGCACCAGTGAGCGACGCGACTTTCTTCCACCAGTCGTCCGGAGGCAAATACAAATCTACGGGGCGGACGAGGTTGCCGACGCCACTGCGCTCGTGGGCTTCTTCGACGCGAGTCCAGAAGCGGTCGAATTCGGTGCGGAGCAGGTCAGGCTCATCGAGCAGGACCGCGGAGTGAGAAACCAGATCGAAGATGGTGCGGTCGGCACCGGCCACCGGAGCGTAGAACTCCCAACCGGGAAACACCGTGACGCCACCGGAGCGCACGGCGGCTTCGACGATTTCTTCCGAACCGGTTATGCGCTTGCCGGAGAGCCGGGTGTGGATCGCGCCGAGCAAATGATCGTTGACCGGAGTTTCGGTGAGGGGCAAGAGCAGGGCTTCATCGATGGGATTCGAGGAGCGCTGCGAAGTAGGATCGAAACGACGAATCGAGTCGACTTCGTCGCCGAAAAATTCGATGCGGACAGGGCGCTCGGCTTCGGGCGAATAGACATCGAGGATGCCGCCACGCAAAGCATATTGTCCGGGCATTTCGACGACGTCGGCGGACTCATAGCCGACGGTGTTGAGATGGCCGAGCAGATTTTCGACGTCGAAGGACTCGCCGCGGCGCAGAATGCGGGCGAGGTCGGTGTAGTAATCGGCGGAGCGCTGAAGAATGGCGGTGGCCGCGATCGGCGTGACCACGATCGAGGCTTTTCCGGTGGCAATCTTCCAGAGCGCGGTGGCGCGTTCTTCTTGAAGCTCGGGATGCGGAGAAAGATTCTGGAACGGCAGCACGTCGCGAGCGGGCAAGGCGACGACGCCTTCGGGATCGCCGGCGCTGGTGAGTTCGCAGAAGCCGCGAAGAATCGGAACGAAGTCCTCGACTGCGCGGTTGTCGTTCACGACGAAGACGAGGGGTCGGTCGGCGTTTCGGCGCAAAAGCACGAGCAGCAAAGCCTTTGCCGTGGGGGAGAGTCCGGAAACACGAATGCGCCCCGTGCCCTCCCGCAGGTGGGAGGCAACACGCATGAAGGCGGGAAGCGTTTCTACGTCCGCGAAGAGTTCGCGGACGAAGGGAAGCAGCATGCGGATTCAATTTTAGCAGGAACCGGGGGCCTGGATTTCCGGGCGGACGTGGGCCAGTCTCCGTTCCTACTTGGCAAGGGCAGAGGGTGTAAGATTCTGGCGATACATTTCGTGAAATGGCCCGTTGGAAGGTTGCGCGCAGCGAATCTCCCTATGAGTTCCGTCGACAGTCGCCGATTCCCCACAGCCATGCTCGTAGGCCTCGTGGCAACGATGTCTTACCTCGCTGCGAGATTAGGAGGGACGGTTGTCATCCGCCCGCAGCAAGACTGGCCACTTTGGCCGGGCAACATTCTCTTGGCCTCTGTGTTGCTGTTGGTGCCGCGCAAGATCTGGCCGATTCTTATCACGGCAGCCTTCGCAATGTTTGTGTTGTTCAACCTGCAAACAGGCTTGCCGGTTCGTTCCATCCTTATCCTTTTGGTGTCGGATGCGGTCGAAGTCCTGACGGCCGCGTTGGGGCTCAGTTATTCGTTTGAAGGTGTGCCTGAGCTCAACAGTGTGAAGGCTCTGGCGAAATATTCGTTCTTCGCTGTGTTTCTCGCACCATTTGCGGGAGCGTTTTTTGGCGCGCTTGCCTCCCGTGGGGCCTACTGGACCAGTTGGCGAATCTCTTTTCTGGCAGAGGCGCTGGGATATCTCACTCTCATGCCGGCAATTTTGGGTTGGGTGACTAAGGGAACGGGGTGGATACGCCATTCGCTTTCTCGCTACGTGGAGGCATGCGCACTGCTGGCTGGGTTGACGGTTCTTGGATACTTCAGCTTTGTATCGCCGTCGACAATTCTCGCTCCGGCATTGACGATTGTCCCATTCTTGCTGTGGTCGGCATTGCGCTTTGGATCCACCGGCGTCAGCAGCATCATGATTGCGGTGGCCTTTCTGGCGATTTGGGGCGCGGTGCACGGGCGCGGCCCTGCCGTCGGGCCAGAGTCGATTGGGAGAGTACCGTCGTTGCAGCTATACCTGTTGTTTACCGCGGCGCCGTTCATGGTTCTGGCAGCGATCGCGGAAGAACAAAAACAAACCGAGCGATCTTTTCGCGAGAGCGAAGCCCGCTTCCGATTGCTCGCCGATACGGCGCCCGCGTTGATCTGGATGGCGGATGTAGATAAGCTGTGCAGCTACTTCAATAAATCGTGGCTGGACTTCACCGGGCGATCGATCGACTCTGAACTCGGCAACGGCTGGTCCGAGGGGGTGCATCCTGAGGATCTGTCGCGATGCATGGAAACCTACACTCAGACCTTTGATCGTCGTGAGGAGTTCCGAATTGAGTATAGGCTCCGACGGCACGACGGAGAATACCGCTGGATCATCGACATTGGAGTGCCGAGGTACAACCAGGATCGTTCCTTCGTAGGTTACATCGGGATTGGCATTGACGTGACCGAGCGCAAGCGAGCGGAAGAAATTCTCGCCAGCGTGAGCCGGAGGCTGATTGATGCGCAGGATCAGGAACGTGCCCGGATCGCGAGAGAGCTGCACGACGACTTCGGACAACGCCTTGCAATGTTGAACAACGAGCTCGAGCAATTGGAACAAGACCCTTTTGATCTGCCATCGAAAGTACGCAGCCGGATGCGCGAGTTGCAGAACGACGCTTCGGCGATCGCGGCCGATGTTCAGTCTCTATCCCACGAACTGCATTCGTCCAGGCTGGAACTTCTGGGCATTGGTGTGGCGGCGAGAGGGTTTTGCCGCGAATTCGGCGAGAAACAAAACATCCAGATTGACCTGCAAGTGCGCAATGTTCCGAGCCAGGTGCCGGCGGATGTTTCTCTTTGCCTTTTCCGAGTACTGCAGGAATCCCTCCATAATTCGCTGAAGCACAGTGGCGTGCGGCACTTCGACGTGCGATTGTGGGGAACCTCAGATGAAATTCATCTTACGGTGAAGGATTCCGGCGCAGGCTTTGACCACGAAACGGCCAGGGCGAGCAAAGGGATCGGACTTATCAGCATGGAAGAGCGCCTTAAGCTGGTGAAGGGAACACTGCTGGTCGATTCACAGCTCCAGCGCGGCACGACAGTCTCCGCGCGCGTGCCTCTCAGACCGGAAAGCGACTCCATGCGGCCCACTGGGTAAGCGGCTCGCCTCAAATCTCCACTCGCAATTCTCTCCGTTTACATCCCGGGCTGTAACTTCTGACAGGTTTGGTATCGGCGCGAACAGCATAGGCTGAGTTGTGGATTTCACCGCAGGGAATCCGGATTCATTCGCGAGAATGCGGTTTGTCGGGAAAGAGTTGAATGAGGAAACAAGCCATCCAGGCAGTACTGGGATTCGGGCTCCTTTGTGCGCCTGGATTTGCGCAAAGAGTAGAAGCCCCTGGCGAGGCTGACTTCGCGCTGCTTCCGTCGAGCCACAACATTACTCGGTGGAACGCCGGGCTGACTGGCAGCTTCGAGGGCGCATGGAAGAATGCCGATGAATCCAGGCTGATCGAGAGCCGGGCGAAAAGTTGCATCAGTGCAAGATCGATGCTGCTGTACTCCGTGGCTGCCGGCCGGGATCCGCAGCATTATCGTGAGGTTCCGATCTGGCGATTGCCAGACAGTCGCGCCTTCTTCTTCGTCTCGCGTATGGCGATCGATGCCGACGGCGCTCCGAATGCTTACAACTCGGAGAATACCGGGCTCGATGAATTGGCGAACGCCGGTGAGCCATCCCGCTGGGATGGCATCGTTACGGATCGGCACGGAAATCCGCTTATTCAGCGGGAGAACGATCCTTTCCCCGGTTACTACATCTCATGCACGTCGCTCTCCGACGAGACCAAGGAGTTCACCGATCCAACCAGCTATGTGAATGCGTCGAAGATTCCTTATGTCGTGTTGCCAAGAGAAGTTGCAGATCGCGGAGGAGCGCGGCTGGGCGACTTCGCGCTGGTCATGAATTTGCGGAATGGCAAGTCATCCTTCGCGATCTATGCCGACATTGGGACCCTGGGGGAAGGATCTGTGGCCTTGGCGGATGCTCTGGGTATCTGGTCCGACGCACGCCACGGAGGTCAGTCAGACGGAATTCTCTATCTGTTATTTCCCGAGTCCGGGAATCTGCGGCCGCGGACAATCCATGAGATCCAGGGCGAGGGAGAAAAGCTGCTGCTTCAGTGGGGCGGAATGAAGCGACTATCCGCCTGCATCGAAAGTGACGATCCCGACGTGAACGCAGAGTTCTAGGAGTGCTGCAAGTTGCCGAACCGGCGCACCGCTGGTCGCCACGGTACGGCAGCCGTTAAAGATCAGTGACTGGACCTGCCTCGCACCGTGAGTTCGGCCTCGGCCGAAACATCGGCCAGCGTCATGTGCAAGGCGTGCTGCTTCGGGTCGTACGTCGTCTTCAGCGGATAGGTGCTGCTGGAGAACTTGGCTTCTGCGTGCGCTGACGGCCAGTCGTAAATCACCACTTCAACAAATTTCCACCAGGGGATGTAAGAGCCTTCCCGCGCGTGGAAGGTCACACGGACGGCCTTGTCGTTGGATTCACAGGTGAAGCTCTGCCGCAGGTATTCGCCTTTCTGATAGAGGAAGGTGTGGCCGTCGTCGAGATAAATCGAACCGGCGCACTGTGTTCCGGGATAGACGCGAAGTTCGAGCGGACCTTTCGGTGTTTCGTCCGTGTTCTGGATCAGAGGCTGGAGCGGGATGATGCTTCCGGCGCGCGCATAGACCGGCAGGGTTTCGAGCGGTGGATGAATTTCGCGAGGCCCGGGGATCTCTGCGCCGATGCTCTGGGCGATGATACTCGCGGCGATCGGTGCAGGTTGCGGCGAGGGCGGTGCCTTGAGTCCCGTCCAGAAGTCGTACCACTCGTAATCTTTCGGAAAGGAGACGAAGTAGTCGTCGAGCGTTTCGGCGAAGGGCGGCGGAGCGATCAGCAGGCTGGGACCGAGGAGGAATTCGGTGTCGAGATGCTCAAAGCCGCCCGAGTTGGGCGCGAAGATCTCGGGGTAGTCCAGGAATACGGGGCGCATCATGGGAAGGCCGGTGCGCGAGGATTCATCGGCCAGCGAGTAGATGTAGGGCAGAAGCTTGTAGCGAGTTTCGATGTAATGGCGGCGAATGGTTTCCTGCTCAGGTCCGTTGGCCCAAAGTTCATGAGGCTGCGTGCCCTTGGAGGCATGATCGCGGCAGAGCGGCGAGAAGGCCGCGAGTTCAACCCAGCGGGTGAGCAGAGCGGCCGGTGGCGAGCTTCCGAAGCCGCCGACGTCGGCGCCGACCATCGAGATGCCGCTGACGCCGAGATTGAGAACCATCTGCGTGGCAAGGCGAAGATGATTCCAGGTCGCGGAGTTGTCGCCGGTCCAGGTAAAGCCGTAGCGCTGGCCTCCGGCGTAGGTCGCGCGGGTGAGAACAAAAGGGCGCTCGTCGGGACGCAGCTTGAGCAGGCCTTCGTAGGTGGCGCGCGCGTTTTCGAGTCCGACGATGTTATGAATCTCGGCGTGCGTCGCTGTGCGCGTGGTGAATCCGGGCTCTTCGATGCGGTGAACCGTATCGAGCGGCATGGTCATGCCGGGTCCGTCGAAGACCGAGGGTTCGTTCATGTCGTTCCAGAAACCTGCGACACCATCCTTCACAAACTCGGCGTAGAGATTGCCCCACCACTCGCGGGTCTGGGCGCGGGTGAAGTCGGGAAAGACCGCGGGGCCGGGCCAGACGATGCCGATGAAGTCGGTGCCGTCGGGATTCTTCACGAAGTGGCTGCCAGCTTCGCCGGTGTCGAAGGGCGAGTAGCCCTTGGTTGGGGAAGTGCGCGATGTGCAGGTCGGTGATGATGACAGTGCGGAAATGATCTTTGCGCAGATCGGAGACGAGGCCGGGAAAGTCGGGGAACGTTTTGGGATTGACGGTGAACGGCCGGTTCTTGAACTGGTAGTCGATGTCGAGGTAGAGCACGTCGGAGGGAATCGCGTCGGCGCGAAGGTGCCGGGCGATATCACGCACTTGCGATTCGGGAGTGTAGCTGTAGCGGGACTGCTGGAATCCGAAGGCCCAGAGCGGCGGTAGCGGCGGCGTTCCGGTGAGATAGGCGTAGCTTTGCACGACTTGTTTCGGCGTGGGGCCGTAGAGGAAGTAGTAGTCGAGCGGTCCGCCTTCCGAACCGAACATGATCGCGTCCCGCGCCTGCTTGCCGAAATCGAACCATGTGCGCCAGGTATTGTCGAGGAAGAGGCCGTAACTGCGCGTGCCATTGATGCCGAGGAAAAACGGAATCGCCTTGTAGAGCGGGTCGGTTGATTCCTGCGGGCCGACATCCGTATTCCACAACGTGAAGGCTTGATTGCGGCGGTCGAAGGATCCAGCTTTATCGCCGAGGCCGAAGTAGTGTTCGCCTCCCGGCATTTGCTTGGAGACGGTGAAGCCGCCGAGTTGGAAGCGGACGGGCCGGCCCACGGCGTCGGCGGAGATGATGTTGCCGGCGAGATCCCGGATGACGAGACGCAGAGGATTGCTCTCTACGCGAACTTCGATCGCTGCGGTGCGGAAGCCGACGGAAGCGTCGTCCTGAATCGGCTTCACGTCGATCGACTTGGTGCGCGCGGCCGGTAGAACGGCCCAGGAAGCGTCTTCGGGAAGTGCGCCCGGGGCGATGCGCACGCGGAGGATGTCGTCGCGGAGAGCGGTAATGCGCAGAGTCGCCGGCCCTGCCTGGATTTCAATGCCGTCGCGCAGGGGCTGAGATCCGGTCACGGCATCGATGGTTGTCGTGGGCTGTGCCGGCGCGGTCTGCGCGCGCGCGGCCTCTGGCGCCAGAAGTGTTACGCCGAGCAAGAAAAAAAGGACAGATTGCGACGAAAGTGTCATCGATGAAAAGGCTTCCAAGTAATGATTTTCCTGGGCAGAAACATCATACACACCGCGGCAAAGCGGGGCGGATGTTGTTCGCCGGGCATTGCTCAGAAAGGCTCATTTTGGGCAGTGGTGCAGTCTGAGAAGATCGATTCGTAACAGGGCATCGCTTTAACAAGTCCCCTCCAAATTGAGTTTTTCCGCAACCTGTTTAGTGATGGCGCGAAAGGGCAAGAGCGTTTAACGGCTTCAGCCGCTGAGAAGTGTCATTGGACCGCCGCAGCGCCTATTCATCGACTTAGAGTCGTGGCGCGCACCTGCCGACCGCGTGATGTTGCATCTGTTTAGTACCTGCGGCCCGAACAAGTCGACAAGGTGCCATTAAAGTTATTCGCCGTTCACTTTGGGAATCGGCCCCAGTGTCCCTGAATTTCTTGAAAGTTGGGTTGGTACTCTAGCATTTCCTTCATGCGTGCGTTGAAGCGCAAATCCCCGAGAGTGACCGTGCCTCTTTTCGGCGGAGCATTATCGGCAAACAAGGTCCAACCGCAATCAACCGTTTGTAGATCACACTGCGGGTTTGCGGTTTCCACCCACGCAGGGTAGGGCGAACCCACGGTTTTGGCTGAATAAGTTATCGCTACGTTCAAAGCAAGCTCAATCGTCGCGTCAATCGTCATCCCCGGATACAGTGGAACGGCCAATTCCCAGAAGGAGTGGTTTCTAAAATGGTCACCCGAGTGGGGCGCCAGCGATTCGCTGAACGAATTGACCGCTGGGCACGCCACATTGATCTCGAAATAAAAGCACGTGTTCTGCGACTTTAAGACGCCGAGGTTCTGCAGCTGGATTTGGATGGGGACCAGCAAGCTTAAATCCTTTTGATCGAACCTCAACGAACGGCATACGATGTCGCCCAAGCCGATCCGAAGGTCGATCTTCGGGTGTTTAGCGCGGTTGCGGATGTCCTCGATTAACCGATGCGAAGCTGGAAAAGACTTGCCACCTAGTCGGACGTAATATCGGCGGTCCCTTGTTGACTGATGCGGTGCGCGGTCGCTGTCGGGCACGTCGACGATGTAGAGCGCTTTGCCTTTTTCAAGCTGCGACTGGGTCGACTCGGAAGCTATTGGCTTCACATTCACGCCGACAATCTCGAAATCTGTAAGGCCTGGAATCAGGTCTTCAAGCCACTCCTTCGTCGATCCTCGAATTGCTTCGCTAACTCCACCGGAATCTACAGACCCATCGTCTGTGAGGCCATAGATGATCTGTCCGCCGCCTGCGTTGGCGAACGCCGATAATTGTTTCGCAAGTTCGTCGCGTGCCTTTCCCTCATTCGCCCCTGCGGTCACGTCGAGCATCAAGGTCCCCTTACGCTCGAACTGATCGTTTTCACCAGACGGTAACGACAGTACGAAATCTTCGTCCCATTCCGCGACTGGACGCAAGGTGACCTCCGAAGAAAGAATTCCGCAGCGTTGCTCGTTCTGATTGTACTGATGGCCTTACAGGTGTGCTTCTCGTAACCGGAAGTATGCCCGGCCTCGGTCAGTGATTCTGTATATAGGCACCGAGCTCGAACGGAGTAGAAGATAACAGTTGCCGCGACCGCGGCTAAAGCCTGGGTTTCGCGGAGTGGCGATGTGCATGCCTGAAGGCAGGCCCTGATACGTACCTGATTGTCATTCCCGCTTACGATCACTCGTCACTTTGACTATTCACTGCACCGTAACTCGCACGGCGGACCTTGTACGGCCGTAAGCGTTCGTTCCATACAAGACATAGGTCGTCGTAGCCAGAGGAGTAACCACCACCGATGTGCCTCTCACGGCTCCAACCCGTGGAAACACGACGAAATACGATGCTCCCGAGACGTTCCAACTGAGCGTGACCGGCTGTCCCTTCGAAACCGTCGCGGGATTAGCGGTGAAGCTGGTGATGACGGGCGCCGGTCCGGTGGGTACATTCGCGGGCGTATAAAGCGGGTCGATCAGAACCACTTCGAATGCGGATGCAGGAACGCTTTTGAGCGATCCGAGATCATTGTTGTTCCAGCGGTTGTCAGGGTCGCCGCTGATGTAAATCGAACTGCCGTTGTCGGCCATGATCATGCCGTATTTCTTGAGCGCCGCGAGGATCACTTGCGACTGCGGCGGAAATCCAGAGATGTCGTATGACGCTTTCAGCCGCATGCGCATACCCATGGGCGCGGCATAGATATTGCTTGAATTCGCGGCCCAATGGCTGGCCGGAGGAGTGAAGGCCATCTGGCTGTCTTGCAGGGTGTAGCGAAGCGCGTGATGGATGGCGCCGCTGGCGACTTCGTCGTATCTCGCGAGACCGGGAAAGACGGGTAGTCCGGCCGCATCGGCGGAAGTCCAGGTGTAAGGGCGATTTTCATCGTTCAGCAGATCCCATACGGCTCCGGAATCGGCGTCCCAGGTTCCGTTCGTCTGCAGGTAGGAGTGATACAACTCGTAGAGCCAGCAGTTGTCGCGGTCGAGAACCAGGACGTGGCGATCACCATCCCCCGGATTCGGATAGCCTTCGATGGGAGCGATCCTCGGAACAGCCATGGGTCCGGGGTCGCTTTCGCTGCCATAGGCCGTGTAGATGATGTTCACAAACGGCGATCCACTGACCACCATGTAGGGAATGCCGATGGTCTGTCCGCCATATAGTCCCGCGCCGAAGTCCGGATGCAGCGGCGTCGTGTTGCCAATAAAGTTGATGTAGTTGTCGGAGTTGGGATCGACGGGCGCGGAGGAAATATCCTGATTCCACGCGTTGTCGGCGGGGAATGGGACGAATCCGTTCAGGCTCGCGGCGCGCCCCAGGCTCATTGTGCTACACGACTGGGCTGCTGCTGGAAGAATGGGGAACAGGGAAAGAACGACAACCGCGATCAGGGGGAGTACGCGCCGCATAGGACACCTCGGAGAGGCAAATCTACACCGGTCAGCATGGGTTGAGCGAAGTGGAAGGGCTTAGAACTGATCGTTCGAACTGACATCCTGGTGATATTTAGGTTGGATGATTCGAGTGATCGGCAGCGTGCCGGCATCTGTCCAGGACACAGGTGGGGACGGGCGCCTTCGGCGTCCAGCAAACGTAGCGAGCGCCCTTATCCACGCAACAACGGGCGGGTGAGGCAGGTGGGGCCGCCGCTGCCGTTGATGCAGAGTTCGCTGCCGGGGAATGTGCGGACGTCGAATCCGGCGTGGCGAAGCCGGTCGTTGGTCTTGTGATTCTCTTCGATGGCGAGCAGGCGCTTGCCGCCCAGCGCGAGAACGTTGCAGGCCAGCGTGTCGCGTTCGGAATCGTCGATCTGGATAAACTGGAATCCGCGGGTGTTCAGAAGTTCTACGGTTTCCACCGCCAGCCATGAGAGATCCACCAGCGCGGTCTTTTCGTCGAGCAGGCTGATCAACGACATCAGGTGAAGGCAGGCGGACGGCCCGGGTCCGTAGGGAAGTGGCGCGGAGAGAACGTCCACGCCTTTGGGCGCGAGCAGCTCGCGCAGCTGCGCGATGCCGGCCGCGTTGGTGCGGTAGCCATGGCCGACCAGCAGCGTGTTGGGGTCGAGCCAGAGAATGTCACCGGCCTCGGTAGTGCCGGGAGCGACGATTTTCGCGAGTGCTGGAATTGCGAAGCGAAGACAGTATGCGCGCTGGTGCTGGCCTTCGAAGACGCGATTGGGCTTGCCGGGGCGCATGGCGATCAGGCCAAAATCGGTGGCGAGCGAAGCGTCGTGTGTGTAGGCGGCGTCGAGAGAAAGTTCCGGCGCGGGCGCAAGTTCGAGGATCTCCGCGCCGGCCGCCGTGAGTTCGCTGCAAAGTGCCTCATGCTGCGCTTGCGCCGTGGCGAAGTCGGGGGCATGATGAAAGCCGAGTTCGCGCCAGCGCGCGGCGCGTTCCGGCTGGTTCCATCCCGCAAATCGAGGCGAGCACACCAGCACGCGCTGGAGCGGTCCGACCATGGAGTGTCCGTTAAACGCGACGGCGCTTTGGGATGATGTGGACAGCGAGGCCTCCTCCGTTTCAGATCTGGAGCGACTCGCATGATTCTAAGTTGTCAGAGGCTATTTTCCAACCACTGAAGACCTAAGATCTTTAACCACGAAGGCCACCCTTCGACTTCGCTCAGGGCAGGCTCCGGTTCACGAAGGAAAGCCGCATCGCGCCGCTACTCCGAGGTGGCGAACTCCACATGCGCGTCACCGGTTGGCATCAGATCGCGCACGGCGTTGTCGTCTCTATCCTTGTGAGCATTGCGCTTGTGGATCCAGTGCTTCAAATGTTTGCGAGCTGCCGCAGACAACTTCGAAAAGAAGAGACCGGCGCGGCCCTGATCGCTGGCCCAGATGACGTCGGCGTGTCCCTGCAAGGTCACGTCAGTGCCGGGCAGGACACATCGGAACGCCAGGTTCGAGGCCATGGGCACGGTTTCGGTAGCTTGCACGGCGAGGCCATGCTCGCCGATATCGATGCTGATGCCGGGCAGCGTTCCGCTCTCCAGCTCCAGGTAGACCAGCGTCTTCACATCGTAGCGGGTAGCTTTGCGGCGGTTGGATTTCCTTGATTTCTTGTCCGCCCTGACCGCCTCCCTGATCTGCTCTGGTTCGACCGGCCGATACAGGATGCGGCTCGCGCCAGATTGGAATGCCTGCCCCGTGCCCGGCCACGCGCGGCAGGCAATCGCCAGCAGCGTAGGCTTCTGAAGGGGAGGCAAGAGTGAGGCCATGCGAATGATCTCGTCAGCGCCGGGCAAATCGAAATCCACGATCAGCGTGGAGGCCTGACCGGTCATCACCAGTTCAAGCGCTGCCTGCCCGGAGGGGCAATTCACCAACTCGATATCGAACTCCTCGAGGGTTGTTTTCAGCGTTTGAAGGGATCGTTTATCGTGACACAAAACTGCTGCAGACTGGGGCATGAGCTACAAATTACGGGCTGAAGCGAGGCGGGTAAATGTCACAGCAGTAATCCGCCGAATGGTTACTGAAGCACTCTATAAATGGTGGAAAATGCAGGTGTTAGTGCTCGGACACTGCGGATGTTACCTTGCTCCGCGCGAGATCCCTCGCTTCGCCTGAAGAGCGGCTCCGCTCGGGATGACGCCCGCGAGAAGGGGCACATTTTCCGAGGAGACTAGTACGACGCCGGGGCCGCGCCCGTAGCGCTGTTATAATCAAAAATTGCGCTCATGACTACCAAGCGACTGATTCGATCCACAACAGTTTTGTCGGTCCGGCGGGACGGCAAGGTCGTCCTCGCGGGCGATGGCCAGGTCACACTGGGCGAGTCGGTGATCAAGCATTCTGCCAGAAAGATCCGGCGGCTTTATAACGACAAGATTGTTGCCGGGTTTGCCGGATCGACGGCCGATGCGTTTACCCTGTTCAGCCGGTTTGAGGCCAAGCTCGAGCAGTATCACGGCAACCTGGGGCGGGGCGCGGTGGAATTGGCCAAGGATTGGCGCACCGACAAATTCCTGCGACACCTGGAAGCGTTGCTGCTCGTTTCCGACAAGGAACAGACGTTTCTGCTCAGCGGCCAGGGCGACGTGATTGAGCCCGACGGAGCGGTAGCTGCGATTGGCAGCGGCGGTCCTTACGCCCAAGCGGCGGCGCAGGCACTGGCCGAGCATACACAACTTTCCGCGCGCGAAATCGCCGAAGAAGCCATGAAGATTGCGGGCAAAATGTGCATCTACACCAATGACAAGGTAACGATTGAAGAACTGTAGCTGGTCGTTCGCCTTTAGTCGTCGGTCGTTGGCTCGAACACAACCCACGACCGAATTGGACAACGACGAGCGCCCAACGACCAACGACTGAATTATGGCCATTTATCTTCCCTCTTCCGCTGAAGAAGAACAGCTGGCGCTGGATGAACTGACTCCGCGCGAGATTGTTGTCGAACTCGATAAACATGTGATCGGCCAGAAGGACGCGAAGCGTGCCGTGGCCATCGCGTTGCGCAACCGCACGCGCCGGCAGAAGCTCACGCCGGAGCTTGCCGAAGAAATCATCCCCAAGAACATCATCATGATTGGGCCCACCGGCGTGGGCAAAACGGAGATTGCGCGGCGGCTGGCGAAGCTGGCGAATTCTCCGTTCCTGAAAGTTGAGGCCTCGAAGTTTACCGAGGTCGGCTACGTGGGACGCGATGTGGAGTCGATGGTACGCGATCTGGTCGAGATCGCCATCGACAACGTGCGCGAAGAGAAGCTGGAGGACGTTGCCGACAAGGCTGAATTGAATGCGGAAGAACGCCTGCTGGATATTCTGCTGCCGCCATCGCCCCCGGCGCGGCCCGATGGGAGTTCCACGACCGCGGGTGGCGTGGTGATCGATGCCAGCACGGCGCTGACCGAGTCCTCGAGCCGGACGCGGGAAAAACTGCGGCAGCAACTGCGCGAGGGAAAGCTCGACGACCGCACGGTCGAAATCGACGTACGCGAACGCAATTTTCCGTCGTTTGAAATCCTGACCAACCAGGGTATGGAAGAGATGGACGTCAACATTAAAGATATGTTGCCGAACATCTTCGGGCAGCGCACCAAGAAGCGGAAGATGAAGGTCAACGAGGCCTTCGAATATCTGATTCAGGAAGAAGAGCAGCGGCTGATCGACATGGATCAGGTCACGCGCATGGCGATTGACCGCGTCGAGAATTCCGGCATCGTGTTTCTCGACGAGATCGACAAGATCGCGGGGCGCGAAGGCGGCCATGGGCCCGACGTCTCGCGCGAAGGCGTGCAGCGCGACATTCTGCCGATTGTCGAAGGTACGACCGTCAACACGCGTTACGGCATGGTGCGAACGGATCACATTCTGTTTATCGCGGCGGGCGCGTTTCACGTGTCGAAGCCGAGCGACCTGATCCCCGAACTGCAGGGACGGTTTCCGATTCGCGTGGAATTGCAGTCGCTGACCATGGAAGATTTCGTCCGGATTCTCACCGAGCCGAAGTCGTCGCTGGTGAAGCAGTACACGGCGCTGCTTGAGACCGAGGGCGTGAAACTGGAGTTCACCAAAGAGGCGCTCGACGAGATCGCCCACTTTGCCTTCCGCGTGAACGAGAGCACGGAGAACATTGGAGCGCGCCGGCTGCATACGATCATGGAGCGCGTGCTCGATGAGTTGAGCTTCGAAGCACCCGAGAAAAAGGGCGAGCACGTCACGATCGACGCGGAATACGTCCGTAAGATGCTGACCGACATCGTGAAGGATCAGGATCTCTCGCGGTACATTCTGTAGGAAAATTCTTTTCAACACAGAGGACGCAGAGGACATAGAGGAAGTTCTTTTGGAAAAATCCTCTGTGTCCTCCGCGTCCTCTGTGTTTATCTTTTGACTATGAAAACTATTGATCGTGCCCGCCTACAGTCCCTGATGCAACGGGAACAGAAGAAGTTTGTGGACGAGCGTCCGAAGTCGAAGGCACTGTTTGAGCGGGCGCGCAAGTCGCTGCTTGCGGGCGTGCCCATGAACTGGATGATGAAGTGGGCCGGGGCGTTTCCGCCGTTTGTGCGCGAGGCGCAAGGCGCTCACTTCTTCGACGTGGACGGACATCGCTACATCGATTTTTGCCTGGGCGATACGGGAGCGATGACGGGGCATTCTCCATCAGCGACAGTCAGGGCGGTGGAAGACCAGGCGCGGCGCGGGATCACGCTCATGCTGCCTGGGGAAGATTCGATTTTTGTCGCCGAGGAACTGCAGAAACGGTTCAACCTGCCGTACTGGCAGTTCGCTCTCACCGCGACGGATGCGAATCGATTCTCGATCCGGCTGGCGAGGCAGATCACGGGACGTCCAAAGATTCTGGTCTTCAACTGGTGTTATCACGGGACCGTCGACGAGACGTTCATCACACTGGATGCGAATGGAGTAGCAGGACCGCGGCCGGGCAACATTGGGCCGCCCGTGAATCCGGCGGTAACGACGAAGGTAGTGGAGTTCAACGACCTGGACGCACTTGAGGCGGCGCTCGTTTCTGGAGACGTGGCGTGCGTGCTTGCGGAGCCGGCGATGACGAATGTGGGCATCGTGCATCCGGATCCGGGATATCACAAGGCACTGCGGGATCTCACGCGCGAATATGGGACGCTGCTCATCATCGATGAGACGCACACGATTTGTGCGGGACCGGGCGGTTTCACGCGCGCGGAGAATCTTGAGCCTGACATTCTCGTGTTCGGCAAGGCTATTGGGGCAGGAATTCCGGGTGCGGCCTACGGCTTTTCCCAGGAAGTTGCCGACCGCATCGCGGCCAAGCAGGAACTGGAGAACTGCGATGTAGGCGGAATCGGCGGCACGCTGGCGGGGAATGCTCTCTCGCTTGCGGCCATGCGCGCCACGTTGACGAAAGTGCTCACCAAAGAAGCCTTCGACCGCATGATTCCGATGGCCGGGCGCTGGACTTCAGGCGTCGCCAAGGCGATTGCCGACGCGGAGCTACCGTGGCACGTGACCCGGCTCGGATGCCGCGCGGAATACCTGTTTGGGCCGACGAAGCCCAAGAACGGCGCCGAGGCCCACGACGCGATGGATTTTGAACTGGAACGGTTCATGCATCTATATGCGATGAATCGCGGGATTCTGCTCACGCCATTTCACAATATGGCGCTGATGTCGCCGCAGACGGAAGCCGACGATGTGGACCGGCATACGAAGGTGTTTCGCGAGGCGGTGCGGGAGTTGGCGGCGTAATTCCGCACCCTAGCCGCGAAAGCGCGGACAGGATGGCCTTCGGGAGTCTGCACGGGGTAGGGACCCTTCGACTGCGCGAGCTCGTTCGAGCTCGCTTCGCTCAGGATGACGATGTTGAAGGATGACATCGCCAGGGCAAATGTGCCACGTATTACAGCGAGTGTGGAGTTGACGTCTGGTAGTCTGGTTTCTTCCGCATGAGATGCCCTGCTTCGACGATTTTGGTTTTGGCCGCGCCGATTCTGTTTACGGCGTGTGCGACGATTGGGCCGCCGCAGCCGCCGTCGCTGGAGTTGCCGAAGCCGCCTGCGGATCTGCGGGCAGTTCGCAAGGGCGCTCGCGTCATGCTCACATGGACCGCGCCCAGCGCTACAACCGATCGGCAGACGGTAAGAAGCATAGGTCCGACACAAATCTGTCGCGGGATCGAAACGGCGCTGACGCAGTGCGGAACTCCAGTGGGTGAAGCGGCGGCGCAGTCGGCCTCCGGTGCGGCTCCTTCTTCCAAGCAGAAAGTTTCACGATCGTATACCGATTCTCTCAACGGGAGTTTGCTGGGTGATGATCCTGCGAGCTTCATCACGTACGCGATTGAGGTGCTGAACGCCGGCGGCCGCGGCGCGGGCCTATCGAATCAGGTGAAAGTCTCGCTGGTGCGAACGCTCCCTGCGCCGCGCGAGTTCGCGGTACGCGTCACTGGGCAGGGCGTTGTACTGACATGGGCGAACCACGTCACACCGGCAGGCACCGCACCTCTGCACTATCTCTATCGCGTCCACCGCCGGCAGGAAGGAAGCCAGGACGAGATTCTTGCGGGGCAGATAGCAGCGGGAAGCGAACCGATTCTGACGCTCACAGACTCCGGCATCGAGTGGGGCAAGACGTACGAGTACCGCGCGGAGACCGTGACCGTGATTTCCCGGGAGAACAAGCCTGACCTTCAGGTGGATGGCGACGACACACCGGAGATCAAGGTGTTTGCAGACGATGTGTTTCCTCCGGCTGTTCCTGCCGGACTGCAGGCAGTGGCATCGGGTCCGGGGCAGAAGACGTTCGTGGATCTGGTGTGGGCGCCGGTCACCGACGTCGATCTGGCTGGATACAACATTTATCGCCACGAAGAAGGCGCGGTGCCGGCCAAGGTGAATGCGGCGCCGGTGAAGACGCCAGCGTATCGCGACGCTTCAGTAATTTCGGGTAAGAGTTATCTGTATGCGGTATCGGCTGTCGATTTGCGCGGAAATGAGAGTGCGCGGTCGGAGGAAGCAGGCGAATCCGTTCCATGATGCTCGACTGGGGTGGCCACAGCTGCGGATTGCGGCGGTCATTTTTTCTCATTTCTCGGCAGATCATTTTTAAGCAAGATCATTTTCGGTAGATCAGTTTCAGCCGATCAGTTTTGACCGGATTCCAGGCGGGCGTGGTAGCCCTTGCGAGTTCGCACTTGCAGGCGCTTGCCGTCCCGTTCGGCGCTCACGCTGATCGTCCGGTAGCCTCCGTTGGGCAGAAAGTCGGCGGGTTTATAGGCGACAAAGTAACGGCTGCGGATCAAGTCATGGAGCTTGTCGAACGACTTGCCCAGCGTCAGAATGTTGTCGGGAAAGATCGCTTCGCCTCCGCTGCGCTCGGCCAACAATTCCAGAACCCGGTCGGCGTCGGTCTTGTCTCCCACACCCTCTTTTGTGCTGACGGTGTAGATGGCGACGCCGGCACGTTCCGCCGCGCGGATGCTTCGTTTCAAGGTGCCGTGGCTGGAGTTGTCTTCGCCATCGCTCATAATCACCAGGACTCGCGCTACCTGTTGGTCCTCGGGATAGGCCGCCAGCTTTTCGCACGCGAAAGAGACGGCGTCAAAGAGCGCGGTTCCTCCTCCGTTAGAGAGCTTCTCGATCCCGTGGGCGAGGTCAGGTTCTTGCGCGGTGAAATCCTGAGTGACGGTTGTCTCCTGGGAGAAGCCGGCAATGAACGCCAGGTCGCTCGTGCCGTTGAGCATCTTCTCGACGAACTTGGTCGCAGCGTGCTTCTCAAATGCGAAGCGGTCGTGCACCGACCCGCTGGTGTCGACGAGTAACGCCAGACGCAGAGGGAGCTTCGATTGTGGAGCAAACTGCACGACTCTTTGAGGCGGCTTGTTGTCATCGAGAATCTTGATATCGGACTGCTGCAGGTCGTTCACCATGCGTCCATGGCTGCTGACCGAGAAAAACATGGTCACTTGATCGACGTTCGTGCGAATCGTCCACGCCTCGGAACGCGTCGGAAGGCCTGGGATTGGGGCTGCTGCCCTGCTTGCGTCCGCCGTTGCAGGAGCCGGTTCGGCGGTAGCGCCGCAGTCTTCGCAGGCTGCAGTATCCGATTCGTTTCCTACGGCGTTCAATTGCGCCTTCAATCGCTCGCTGTTGGGAAAAGTCTGGGGACGGAGCGACGCGACGAGCGTAGTGGACTGTGCAGGGCTCGCCGAAGCCTGTGCGCGGACCAGCCGATTATGAGTGAGCGCGGCCAGATTCTGGCGGGCCACAGGAGCGAAGGCGTTCGTTGGGTCTTCGGCTAAAAAGAAACCAAGTTCCCGCTCCATGGCTTCGAAGTCGCTGAGCGACATGGCCGCGGATGCGGCAACGTAATGAACGTTCGCCACCCCTTTGTGATCGAGCGCATGTACCTTTTGTGACGTTTCAAGCGTCTCCCGGTACTGGTGAGTTCCGTTTTGCGCATAGGCCAGAGTGGTGAGGATGCGGGGATCGTTGGGGCGAAGGGCTGCAGCCCGTTCCAGTTGCGGTTGAGCGGTGGCATAGTCGTTCATGGTGAGGGCCACCAGACCGAGATTCAGAAACGATCCGGGAAACTTCTGATCCAGATGGGCCGCGGTTTCGAATTCACTCTGGGCAAGAGAGGCGTCTTCCTGATCAAGGTAGGCAAGGCCAAGACCAATGTGAGCTGAGACAAAATTGGGGTAAACGTGGATCGCCTTTTGCAGATGGGCGATGGCCTCTTTCGAGTGCTGGGCTTTCATCAGCGTGGTAGCCCGGTTGAACTCGTCGACGGCTTTGTTAGGAGCTTGCAGGTCGAATGCGGAGATGACGCCGGAATCAACCAGATTCTGATCTTGTTTGCGCCGCTCCGCGCTCTTCTTCGCGTCGCGGTTGACCTGATCGAGATAAAGCAGCTTGAGGTCGATCTGAGCGAGAGGATCGGGGCCCATGTTGATGCCGGTCGTCACCTGAACCGGGCCTTGGGGATCTCCACGCTGAGCGTGGGCGCAGATCGTGCCGCAGACACAGAGAACGCAAGCGAGCCAGCGCTGAAACGTCTTTTGCTTTGGAGAGTTCAGCGCGGACGGCACGGAGTTGCTCCTGAGAGAAGGCGGGCATCCGTCAGCAACTGGTCACGGACGGCCAGGGGAGGCTTGGTGCGGTTTCCGGGTAGTTGTACCTCAGCACGCCCCAGGGCAGCTAATATACCATGCGCTGCGCTCGGGTTGATTTCGATTACCGCACAGTTCTTGAGAGAGGGAAAAGGCGCGGCTCGCGGAGCAGGAATGCCAGGGCCAGAAAATATTTCGACTCTTTGCGCCTCAATTTCCGCGGATATGGTTAGATAGAGGGCGATGAAATACTGCCGATTTCAATTCAATGGCCAGGCCCAGTACGGGCTGGTTGAGTCCGTTGGCGGCCGGGATGCGATTGTGCGCGTGCTGCTTACCGCTCCTGAAGAAGCTGACGGGGACATGGAGAGCTTGCGCACACGGAAGATTGAAGCGATTCCGCTGGAGGAGGCGGCGTTGCTGCCGCCGGTGCGTCCGTCGAAGATCGTGTGCGTGGGGCGGAATTATCGCGAGCACGCGGCGGAGTTGGGGCACGATGTGCCGACGGAGCCGCTGATTTTTCTGAAGGCTACGTCTGCGCTGCTGTCGCCGGGTGGGATTGTGCGGCGTCCGAAGATTTCCGAGCGCGTCGATCTTGAGGGCGAACTCGGTGTTGTGATCGGCAAGACCTGCTACCAGCCCGCGGCAGATGCGGACATCCGCCAATATATTTTGGGATACACGTGCGTGAACGACGTGACGGCGCGCGATCTGCAGAATAAAGACGGTCAATGGAGCCGGGCCAAAGGGTTCGATACGTTTTGTCCGGTAGGTCCGGTGGTGACAGATGAGATCGATCCATGTTTCGGTGCAGGGGCAGGCGTGGGCGTGCAGACTCGGGTCAACGGGCAGATCAAGCAGGATGGGAACACTCGGGATTTTATCTTTAAGCTGGATGCGGTGATACGGCACATTGCGCAGGCGATGACGTTGTTCCCGGGAGACTTAATTCCAAGCGGGACTCCGGCGGGCGTGGGGCCGCTGGTGGCGGGGGATGTGGTCGAGGTTAGCGTCGAGGGAGTGGGGACGCTTAGGAATTCGGTGGTGGATGAATAGTCATCCAGAGCATTGTCCTCTTGAGCGGAGTAAGACGGAGAGCGAAGCGAGCCGGCTTGCGAAGTCGAAGGACCTTGCGTCAGCCTTCGGCGAGTGCGGAAGGCGTTCTCACGGTTGCCCTCGAATAGAGTCAGGGGCGGGGAAGAAATCGCGGCGAGAGTTCTGGCGGCGTATATGGGCACAGGGTCCTTCGACTACGCGAGCTCATTCGAGTTCGCTCCGCTCAGGATGACAAAGCAGGGGTGAGTTCGCCAAGGCCGACCGGGCGTGGTTCAGGCGCCGTCCTACTGCAGCCGGAACCGTTCCTTCATCAGCCTTTGCAGGCGCGGTTTGTAGAGCAGGTCGTAGGCGAGTTCTTTGTCGGGGAACATGGCCAGGGCGGCGCGTTTGGCGCCCGCGGCCAGTTCTGACGCTTCTTCCACGGTGAGGTTGGGGTCCTGGGCGATCACCGACATCACCATACTGATCATCACCTGCAGGCGGCGGATCTTGCGGGCTTCCTCTTCGCGCTCGGGAGGAGATTGCCGCTCCTCGATAGGAAAGCTCGATTCGTGCGCTGCCTGTTGATGCATGTTCATGTCTGTCCCCTTTTTGGTCCCACCTAAA
This sequence comes from uncultured Acidobacteriaceae bacterium, assembly GCA_963844525.1. Lineage (GTDB taxonomy): Bacteria > Acidobacteriota > Terriglobia > Terriglobales > Acidobacteriaceae > Sulfotelmatobacter. The sequence continues at coordinate 1,037,391 of CAWJOM010000006.1, forward strand.
TGCGCGCACACTTTTGGATGATGCAGCGCGGTCTGGCGTTGCGCCGATGGTTGGTGCCATTCTGCCTCAATTTCTTGGGAAAGCAACTACACAAAGGTGTCGTTCTGGGGTCAACGCAGTAGATTCGCGGTGCGCGGGAAACGGTAGGATTGAAGGAGTCGGGGGCTTTAAAGTGAAGAACGTAGCCCCGGACGCATCGTCCGGGGAAAGCGAAAATCCCCACTTCTCGCGCAAACGGCGCGCGAGAAATGGGGCACCCGGCGAATCCCCGCTTCTTGCAAGAAGCGCGAGAAATGTTCGGAACTTTGCTGGCGGACGAATGCGTCCGCCGCTACGTGATTTGGGGAGTAAAATCGATCGCTATGTAAGGGAATCGGGCCGTGCTCGCGGAGTCGATTTCAGATTGGAGATGTCATGGCAGAAGACGGCAAGTTGGCTGCGGACGCACAGCCGGTTCCTGATCCCAATGAGAAACTAGTGAAGGTGTTTGGTTCGGAGCAGGAGCCTGAGGCGCTGGTGGTCAAGGGATTGCTTGATTCAGCGGGCATCGACAGTGATCTCACGTCGGCCTCGCTGGTGCAGGACGCGTTTCCTGGGTTGGGTGGGATGGTAATACTGGTGCGCGAAGAGGATGCGGAGGAGGCGCGCCGCGTGATTGCCGAGGGGCGCCAGTCGGCGACGGACGATGATGCGACGGCGGAGTTTCCTGCTATTGAAGAGCCGCCACAGAAGGCGTGACGGAATGGCCGTCGAGGAAGAAAGTGACGGCTCCATCGAGATCGGTGCGGTAGACGCGCGTTCCCGCGCCGGCCAGGCGGCCGAGCGTTTCAATGCGCGGCAAGCCGAACGAATTTCCCGATCCCACTGAGATGATGGCGAACTGGGGCCTGGCGGAGGCGACCAGTTCCGCCGTAGTGGCGTTGTTGCTGCCGTGGTGGCCGATCTTCACGAGATTCGCACTGGGATGATGAATCTCAGCGATGCGGCGTTCCACCTGCTTTTCGGCGTCTCCTTCCAGAAGAACCGACGAGTCGGCATAACTTACGCGCAGCACCATGGAGTCGTTGTTCTGGGGCTTCGTGCCGACGGGCCAGTCTTGCGGAGGGAACAGTACTTGCACTGTAGCGCCTCCGAGGTTGAACTCATCGCCTTCCCAGTGCCGCACGACTTTAACGCCGAGCGCTTGAGCTGTAGCGAGTACATTGTCCAGAGCCTGACTCGGCGGCAGCAATCCTATCCATAATTCTTTCGGCTTGAAATTCTTGAGCACGCTTGGCATGCCGCCGATGTGGTCGGAGTGTCCATGGGTGATGGCGACGATGTCGAGTCGGGAGATGCCCCTCGACCAGAGGTAAGGCGAGACGACGTCTTCGCCGAAATCGAGTTGCGAACCGGCGGGGCCGATGGGTCCTCCGGCGTCGATGAGCAGGGTGCGGCCCAGGGGAGTGACGAGGAAGGTGGAATCGCCTTCGCCTACGTCGATGGAAGTGACTTCCAGAACTCCGGGACGAATGTGAGGAGCGGCAGGAATGAACGCGAGCCCGAGGGAGGCTGCAAGGATAGCGGTGAGCCCGGCCCAGGCGAAGAGCGGCCGACGGCGGGCCGACCACATGGCCACCACCAGGGCGGCGGCGGCTAGCGTGATCAGAATGAGAGAGGGCACGGGGACGCGCAGGTCCGCGGCGTGCAGAGTGCCGAATTTCAATGAACCCAGGCCGCGGACCGTGCCCGTGATTCCGTCAAGAGCAAGGGTGGTGATCATCGCGGGGAATTTTGCCAGCCAGGGTGAGAGGGATCCCAGAGCGAGTGAGGCGAGGGCGGCGGGCATCATGATCTGCACAAGAGGCACCGCGATCAGGTTGGCCGGCAGTCCGATAGTGGTGGCGCGGTGGAAGTAATACGCCATGGGCAAGGCGAGTCCCATTTGCATAACGGCGGAGATGAATATCAGCTCCCATGCGTGGAGGCAGAATGCGGCGGTCGCGCGCACCAGGCATCGCGACCATTTCTCTCCGACGAAACGGGCCAGGTGGGCCGCGATGAACTGCAAGTCCACGCGGAACTGGGCTACGCGCGGCGGAAGGAGCGCGGCGTAGTCGTTGGAGTCCCAGTTGGCGAGGGCTTGCTTCTGGAGTTGGGAGGTACGCTGCAGAATGGGGATTCCGATGGCCGCGACAATCAGCACGCAGACGAACGTCATCTGGAAGCTGGCGGTGAAAAGCTGGCGCGGATCGACGATCAGAAGTCCGAGGGCGGCGGCTCCCAACGCGTTGACCATGGCGCGGTCGCGGTAGAGCAAGCGTGTGACGAGATAAATGGAGCACATCAGGGTGGCACGCCAAACCGGAGGGCCGACCTCGGTGGTGAATGCATAGGCGACGCAGAAGGTGATGGTCAGCAGCGTCGCGGGAACCTCGGGAATGCGCAGGCGGCGGAGCGTCCAGAAAATTATGAAGGCGAGGATGCTGACATTCATGCCTGAGACAACGAGCACGTGGTAAGTGCCGGAACGCTGGAAATCAGCGCGCGTGTCGCGGTCGATGAAAGCCTCTTCGCCGATGATCATGGCGTCGATGAGGGCAGCCTCGCGCGCGGGCCAGAGTTGGTGAACCTTGGCGACGATTCCGCCGTGCAGGCGGCTCCGCCAGGAGGCGAGCCGGGTTCCGGCGAAGCCCGGCAGTAGTTCGACATCATCAATTTTGGCCGAGCCGAGCGCGGCGATGTTGCGGTCGGCGAGGTATCCCTCATAGTCGAAGGCGCCGGGATTGCGAAAATTGCGCGGGAGTCTCAGCTTGGCGGTGAAGCGAAGGCGGTCGCCGTAGTGGAAGACTGGCATAGCCACGGAAGAATTCGTCGCGGTCGCATCGGAGTGTTCGTCAACACTCGCATCATTTGGGCGCGGGGCATAGATGCTCAGCCGGATGCCCGAGTGAATCGATTCTGTCTCGCCCGACGATGTTTGGACTTGTTCCGCTTCGACATCGACGGTCTGTCGGATTTCGTTGAAACCGCCATCTTGAAGGCGGCCGTCGCGGGTGACGTGGGCGACAATCTGGAGTTCCTGACGGTCCGCGTAGGGATCGATCGTTGTGTCGAGACGCGGGGCAGTTCCTCGCAATTGGATGTGGAGGGCGCCGGCCAGGAAGAATGTCGATAGAGCGAGAGTCCATCCCAGCGTCGATCGACGATGGGCGAAGTAGGCGGCGGATGCGAGGAACGCTGCGCCGGCTATGAGCCACCAGAGCACCGGGCGCCACAAGTAGACTCCGGCGATGATGCCGAGGCTGTAAGAGATTGCCGCCCAGAGCATCGGCTGGCGGGCGGCCTTCAGGCGAAACGCAGGCGGCGGGGCCGGAGTGGGAATTGCGTTCATAGACTTAGGGCACCGGCCCCGCGGGCGAGACGCCGCCGGGACAGCCGCCAAAGCCCGCCCTGAGCGGAGCCGAAGGGATGCCGGCGCTACTTTGGCGAGCTTTGTCCCTCTGGACGGGCGTAGGCGGCCGTCCCTACATTAAGCCTCAGAGAGCCAAGTGCACTACGCTTTCCAGGTGGTAGGTTTGCGGGAACAAATCCACGAGGTGCACTTGCTCGGCGCGATAACCGGCGGCGAGCAGGGGCACCAGATCGCGCGCCAGCGTCGCGGGATCGCACGAAACGTAAATTACGCGTGGCGCGCCCAAGGAAGCCAACATTCGCGCCACGCGTTCTCCCAAGCCACTTCGGGGAGGATCCACCACCGCTAGGTCGGGCTTATGAAAAGTATGAGGGAGGACTTCGCCCTTCCCGACCCTCTCCGGATTTTCCGCACGGGCCAGGTACTGCTCCGTGGTGGCTTGAACTGCCTCTCCATTCGAGGACTGATTGTAGGAAAGATCGGCTGAGGATGTCTGTGACGTCTCAACAGAAAGGATGTGATGAAAGTCACTGGATAGAGCTGTGGAAAACAATCCGGCGCCGGCATAGAGATCGAGAGCGAGTTCGCCGGACTGCCCGGCGGTGACGATCCTGACCAGTTCGTCGGTCAGGTAACGATTGGTCTGGAAGAAGGATCCGGCGCTGACGCGGTAAGCGGCGCGCTGGGTCTGATAAGTCAGGTGCGAGGCGCCGGCAGTGACGAGGATCTCCTGAGCGCTGGCCTTGCGATCGCCGGGATTCGGCTCGCGGAAGGCGACGACTCCGGCGACTTCGGGCAGGGCGGAACGGAAGTCCTCGGCCCAGGTGCGCACGGAGGCGCGGCGGGCCTCGCGGGAACAACTGACGTCGAGCAGCAGTTGCGTGTCGTCGGCGTTGGCGAAGAATTCGACTTCGCGGATTCCATCGGGAACTTTGCCGGCGCGTCCACTCTGCCATAACGCTGCGATGCCGCGGTTGATGAGCGGGGAACTGATGGGACATTCTTCGACGGCCAGCAGGTCATGCGAGGCGAGCTTGAAATATCCAGCGGCGAATTTGGAGCCGGCCTGCGCTTGCCCGGTTCGAACCTGCAGGCGAGAGCGGTTGCGGTAGTTCCACGGCGGCGAGGGGTGGACTTCAATGTCGAAGGGCAGGTCCAGCTTGGCCATGCGGCGCAGGGTTTCCCGCAGGATTTCCTTCTTGATCGCGAGTTGCTGCTCGTAGGTGGTGTGCTGGTAGTGGCATCCGCCACAACGGGTGAAGTGCGGGCAGGGCGGCGGGACGCGGTGCGGAGAGGACTCGACAATCGAGTCCGCTTGCGCGCGCGCGAAGCCGGGCTTCTGTTCAGTGAGGGACGCCTCGATTTTTTCATTGGCCAGGACGAAGGGAACGAACACGGCTTTACCGCGCGCGTGCGCTTCATCGGCGCCAGGAGCGGCGGGCAGGCGGGCGAGGCCGTCTCCGCCGTAGATCATCTTTTCAATTGTGAGGAGCAAGACTTGATTCTACGGCATGGGAGTGACTGCAGTTTGCTGGCGAGATCCGGCCAGGTAAGGATCCGCGCTAGATCCCTCGCTCCGCCTGAAAAGCGGCTCCGCTCGGGATGACCCCAACCTAGTTGCGAGTCACTTCTTGACCGCCCAGGCCAAGCCATCGGGCTGCTTGCCGGCGTTGATTTGTCCAACCACTTCCAGAGTTTTCAGATCTACGACGACAATCTTGTCGGCCGAACTGACGGCTACGTAGGCGCGGGAGCCGTCGGGGGACATCAAGATTCCTGCGGAGCCTCCTCCCAGACTTAGCTGCTTTACTTCCTTGCGCGTGGAGGCGTCGAGCACCACGAGGCTGGTGTCGGCTCCGCGCGCGCCGAGGCCGGAGATCAGGACGTGCTTGCCATCCGGCGTGAACTTCAGGCGGTTCGCGCCTTTCACAGCAATCGGAATTGTTTGGATCGCCCTCTTGGCAGCGATGTCGATGATCGTGGCAGTTGCGTCGCGGGCGTTGGCAGCCCAGAGTTCCTTCCCGTCGGGCGAGACGTCGAAGCCTTCGACTCCGCGGCCGGCAGGTACATTGGTCACTTCCCAAGTCAGGCGCGGGCCACCCGGTGAAGGACCGGCGGCTTGCGGCGGCGGACCACCAGGCCCAGATCCGGGCGGACCGCCGGGCGGTGGGCCGAAACCATTGGGCTGCGAGACTTGCTCGATGATGCTGATCGTGGCGGAGTTCACGTTCGAAGTGAAGAGGCGGTCGAGACTCTTGGAGACGAGGACCATGTGCGTGCGATCCTGGCCGGTGCCGAGGATCCAATCGACGCGCTGCGTTGCGGGATCGTAGCGTCCGATGATTTTGTTCGTCTCCGCAGTGAAATAGAGCTTGCCGCCTGCGTAGTCGAGGCCGTGAGTAGAATGCAGCGCGCCGAGATCGATCGGCGCCAGAGCTTTGCGGCTAACTAGATCGACGACGGAGATTGTGTTCAGAGTGCTGTCGGAGCCGCCGTAGTTGGAAATGTAAGCGAATTTGCCGTCGTCCGAGGCAATGATCTCGTGCGGATCGGGTCCGGAGGGCATGCGCGCCAGAACCTGCAGCGTCGCGGGATCAACGATGGCGACAATGTGCTCATCCTTCGACAGCGCGAGCAGAATGGTCGACGGTGTCTGGGCGGAGGCAGCGCTGGCAATGAACGTGGCGGCGACCAAAAAATAGACGCTGCGCAGGAATCTTCCGGCGTGGTTCATGATTTTCCCTCTGGGTGCTGGGGAGTTAGTTTACAACGCCCGGCCGGCGGCCGCGCCAGAGGCCCATGCCCACTGAAAATTAAAGCCGCCGAGGTGGCCGGTGACGTCGACAACCTCGCCAATGAAGAACAGGCCGGGAACTTTGCGGCATTCCATAGTCTTGGCGGAGAGTTCGTCGGTGTCGACGCCGCCGCACGTCACTTCGGCCTTTTCGTAGCCTTCGGTGCCTGAGGCGACAAGGGTCCAGGAGTGTGCTTGCTGTTCCACTTGAGCTAGTGCCGCGTTTGACCAGGACGTGGGTGCGTGGCGGTCGAGCCAGCGGTCTGCTAGGCGCGAAGGCAGCGTCCTGCGGAACTCCGATCGCAGAGTCGCTATGGTGCGGGGCGTTTTGGGATCGTGGAAGATCGCCGTGAGCGCGACGTCCGGAGCAATGTCGATGGAGATCTGCTTCGGTTTCTTCCAGTACGACGAAATTTGCAGGATCGCGGGGCCGCTGAGGCCGCGATGAGTGATCAGCATTTTTTCGCGGAACTGTTGTCCGTCGCACGAGGCGACTACTTCGGCGGACACACCTGACAAGTCGCAGTAGCGGGAGCGGTCTTCCGTGTCGAGCAGGAGGGGCACGAGTCCAGGCCAAGCCTCGCGGATTTTCAGGCCGAACTGGCGTGCCAGGTCGTAGCCGAACGATGTAGCACCGATCTTTGGAATTGACAGACCGCCAGTCGCAAGGACGAGCGCGGGCGAGTGGAATTCCGCATTGTTGGTCGGTAGAACGAATTCCGAGGTGCGGCTGACTTCTTGAATTTTTGTATTCAGGAAGATTGTGACATTCGCGGCGCGGCACTCCTCTTCAAGCATGGCGAGGATATCGCGGGCAGAGCGATCACAGAACAATTGTCCCAGCGTCTTTTCGTGATAGGGAATGTGATGCTTGTCGACCAGTGCGATGAAGTCCGCTGGAGTGTAGCGTGCCAGCGCGGACTTTGCGAAGTGCGGATTGGACGAGAGAAAATTCTCGGGCCGGCAGTGGAGGTTGGTGAAGTTACAGCGACCGCCGCCGGAGATGAGAATTTTTTTCCCAAGCCGGTCGGCGTGGTCGAGGACGGCGACGCGGCGTCCTCGCTTGCCGGCTTCGATGGCACACATCAGGCCCGCTGCGCCGCCACCGAGAATCAGTGCGTCGAAATGATGAGTCACGGAGTGAACAGCTTACCTCAGCGGCTGAAGCCGTGATGAACAGCGCTTTGTTCGCAGCGCTGAAAGCACTGCGCCACCCAAAATCCAATTACATATAGAACAAGCTCAGGCGCGGCAGTTGATATTTTTCCAGCAGGCGCTTGTGGACGTATTGCTTCTGTAGTTGATCGATCTGGGCGCCGGACATTTTGCGGCGATAGGGCGCAAGATCGCGGTCGGCTTCGGCGCGGACGGTGACGATTTCTTCGTCGGGCGTTGACGCCAGCAAAACGGCGAAGAGCTTTTCTTCGAGCACGGTCAGGCGGCGCTCCAGGTCTTCGAGACGCGCGGCGGGCTTTGTCTCGATTTCATCCGCGAGGTGGCGCAAGGTTTTTGCGGCATCGATAGCGACCGAACGCACGGAGACACCACCCGCGTCGGGCAGTTTCGCGGCTTCCAGAAGGTCGGCGTTGCGGCGCAGGAAGGGTACGACCACCGCCGGTTCGAACCCTTGACTGACGCGGGGCTTCCCCGGCGTAGAAGATTCGCCAGATGCGCCGACGGCTGCTTCTTTCATATCTTCAGCTGCGGACAATACAAGCTGCGAGCAATAGGCCAGGCTGTTCACTTTCTTGGTTTTCGAAGGGCGCTGCTCGTAGCGATCGAACGCTTCGTCGATGCCGCGGAGCGCGGCTTCTAACGGAATTCCGGCGTCTTTCCAGGTTTCGATCAAGGCCCAGTCCAGGGTGGAAAGCAGGAGTCCGCCGCCCCGGCGGCGCAGGTAGCGGTCTTCGATTTCGGTGAAATAGTTGAAGTAATTTTCCACGTCAGCGAGCAGAGCGTGTGGGTTCGGAGGCTGGCGCACTTCCACCATTTTTTGACTTCGTAGAGGACGCTTTCGGTTCGGTCTTGGATGAAGACTTAGGCGACGCGGAATCCTTGCGCGCCGAGCCATTGCGCTCCCAGATAATGCGCAATCCTTCGAGCGTCAGGAAGTCCTCGACATGCCTGATGTATTTCGATCCGGTGCCGATCATGGGGCCGAGGCCGCCGGTTGCGAGGACGTGAGTTTCGGGTCCCAACTCCGCGAGCAGGAGTTCGAGGATGCCATCGACCAGGCCGAGATATCCGTAGTAAAGGCCGGATTGCAGGCTGCCCACGGTGTTCGAGCCGATCACGCGAGCGGGCTTGCGGATCTCGACGCGCGGCAGGCGGGCGGTGCGTTCGAACAACGCGTCGGCCGAAATGCCAATGCCCGGGCATATGACTCCGCCGAGATACTCACCTTTCGCCGATACGCAATCGAATGTGGTAGCGGTGCCGAAATCGACGATCACGCAGGCGCCCTTATATTTCTCGAATGCCGCGACGGCGTTGACGATGCGGTCGGCGCCGACTTCCGCGGGATTGTCGTAGTGGACCGGCATCCCAGTTTTGACGCCAGGTTCGATATAGAGAGGGCGCAGATTGAAGTAGCGCTCGCACACCTGGCGCAATACCGGATCGAGCGGCGGCACGACGGACGAGATTACGATGCCGTGAATACCGCTGGATTCGAGTCCCGCCATCGAGAACAAGTTGCGGAATAAAACTCCGTATTCATCGACGGTGCTCGTGCGGGAAGTGGCGACGCGCCAGTTGGCGACCAGGCGTTCGTAGCGCGGAGTTTCTTCCGCATCGCCAGTCGGGCTTACTTTGGCGACGCGGGCGAATACACCCAGGACCGTGTTGGTGTTGCCGACATCGATGACGAGAAGCATTTGGCTGCTAGCTCCTAGCTGCTAGCTTGTGGATCAACCGTTCCGGCGTTTTGTCTCGCTCGCGGCGGCGAGGGCGAGACACCCTCGCGACTGCCGGCGGGACGCCGGCGCTACTTTCGTTTTACTTCTCTCGTACGGTTCCGCTCAATACGGTCTGAGTCCCCTTTGCGGTTCTGATCTGCAAGAAGCCGCGGGGATCTAAGCCTTCGGTCGTGCCCTCGAAGGCTCCGCCGTTCTCCTCAATGCGCACCGCTTTGCCTTGAACCCACGAAGACTTCCCGGCGAAACGACGCAGAATCGATTGCCGCGCATCGGGATCTTCCAACAACTGGCGATATTCGCGGTCGAGTGATTTTAGCAAAGCTGCCACCAGGTCCACGCGCGACCACTCGCTCCCGGTCACGAGGCGCAGTGATGTCGCAGCCAATTCCTTGGGAAAACTTGCCTGATTCACGTTGATGCCGATGCCCACGACGATGTAGCGAACGCGGGTGGCCTCGGCATTCATCTCGGCGAGAATTCCGCAGACCTTCTTGCCATCGATCAGAACATCGTTGGGCCATTTCAGGTCAATGGCGACGCGTGAGTCGATTTGCTGAATGGCTGACACTACGGCCAGTCCCACTGCGAGGGAGAGCGCCAGAACTTCCGACGGCGGGAGTGCCGGACGCAGCACTACCGAGCAATAGATTCCGGTGGAGCGATGAGACTGCCACGAATTCGCTCCGCGGCCGCGGCCCGCAGTTTGCTCTTCCGCAAGAAAGACGCTGCCTTCGGGAGCACCTTCCGCAGCGGCCGCCATGGCGGAGGTATTGGTCGATCCGATTTTGTAGAAGTGGTGAAGATACTCGTCGAAGATAGTGCCGCGCAGAAGTGGCCGGAGAATCTCCGGCAAGAGCAGGTCCGGGACTGAGCGTAGCTGATATCCGGTGGCTGGGTGGCCGGCGACATCCACACCGAGGCCGCGAAGTTGCTGGATCAGGCGCCAGACTTCGGAGCGGTTCGAAGAAATTTCCTCAGCGATTTTCGTGCCGCTGACCACGACCGTAGCATGCTCCATCAGCAGACGCACAATGCGCCCGAGCCGCAGGTCGGTGGGCTGTGGCTGGTGCGCCGCAGGCGCTTTGGCCCGCGACGCTCTCACGCGAATTTTGCCAGTCTTGCTAATGCGGAGATTATGCGCGAATCCCCGCAAAACGACAAACGCCGCGCTATTGGGCAGTTTCAGTAAACGCAGCCGCCGGATGCCCCAGCGCATATTGGCCCTCGGCGGTCACGCGCACCGTCCCTGCTGTCGGGGGAAGCGTCAAGACCACGGACGCCTTTCCGGTAGAGTCCGTGGTGACGATGCGACTTGAGAGTGAGCCGGCGCTGGTGGTGAAGAGAACAGTGCCGCCGGCCGCGCTTCCGCCCGACTGCCCCGGGTTCAAGGTGACCGCCAGGTTCAACTTGCTGCCGGACGCGCCCTTCTGTTTGTCACCCGATTTTGTGAATGAGGCCGCAGGGTTACCGACGAGAATCCATCCGCCCTGCTGCTGAGCTACGCCGGACGTATCGGTGCTGGGCACGCTGTAGTGGTAGAAGCCGGGCGTGGTTCCGGCGGTGACGATGATCTTTCCAGGATGGCCAGTGCTCAATGTGGGCTGAGAGACAACGAGGCTGACGCCGCTGTCAGATGTGGGAGTTCCTAACGTTACGGTCGCGCTGCCGGAGGTGACCCGTGGCTGCAGGAGCACGGTGCCACCAGCGGGGACCATCGTGGTGTCCGGATTCAGATCCCATTCCGCTCCGGGCAGCTGTGTCGTGCCAGTCACAACGAGAAGCGTGGCGGTGTAGGGCGCGAAAGTTACCGTGGCCGACCATGCTGCGGTTTTGGATGCGACGATTTGCGTGGGATTGGTGGAAGCCAGGGTGTACGAGGTTACTTGCTTCGGAGTGAATCCATTCATTGCAAACTGAGCCTGCACCGAATTTGAAGGGTCCTTATTCAATACCAACAGCGTGAGTACGGTGCCTGCGGGGTTAAGCGCGGCATAGCTGCTGAAGAGGTCGGGATCGCCGCCATTTGTATCGGAGACAGAGGTTGTGGCGAATTTGTGGTGCTGGCCGTCGTAGTTGGTGTAGAGCTTCAGGGCAAGATAGTTGGGATTTGCCGGGACAGGAGCGACCCAACGCGACGCGAGGTAGACGCGTTCGCGGCCCAGAATGCCATAGGCATCGGCGTCGCCGAGGGCCGTCGAAAAATCTGACTCGCCGGCGAACGAGGCACTCCATTCGGTGAAACTGATGGGAGTCCCCGGATAAATCATGTTCGCAGTTGCGCGGACACGAGGGATACGGAAGGGAATCGTCTTGTTCGGTTGGATAAAGGTCGCCCAGTTCTGATTGATCGAACCGGACTCACTGATATAGGTGGGATCCCAGTAGTCGCGGTAAATGCGTGCGGTCAGGGCCTGGTCCTGGGCGTGAGTCCACGTGGAAGTATCGGGGCCGTCGGGGTAGGCGTGTACGTCGAGGACATCGACCGAACGAATGCCAGCGACCTTGTCCTCCCAATAAACTTCGTTGAGCCACCAGGGCAGCAGATCGACGCCAGCGTGCGCGCCCTTGTCGTTGCCATTCGCGCCATTCCAATAAAACCACCAGCAGCAGCTGACGGGGCCGAGACGGATTGCCTTCGGATCCCAGACTTTCAGGTTGCGGGCTTCGGTGACAAATGTGTCTCGCATTTCGTTGTACGCAGTCGGCGCGGGGTGCACATCGCGATGAGTGCTGCCCCAGATGTCGATTTCGTTGTCCATGTCGTAGAAGTGCGGCGCTGTGCCGAATGCCGCCGCCAGCGCGGCAGTCCACTGGTTGCGGTAGACGCTGCCGGGGGGATCATTGGTGCCGGGCTGATCGAGCAGGGGCACGTTCGCATCGTTTGGATTGGCGGTGAGCGCCGTGCTGCAATCGGTCTTCAGGCCATCGCCGGCATCGGTGTTGTAAGGATCAACGGAACACTGCGCGCCATACTTGGCGACGGAAAAGCTCCAGTGACCGTTCGATCCATTCTCCGCGCTTTGGGCGACCCAGGGCAGCATGACCATCGTCATAAGGGGATGGCTGCCGGCACTCTTCACGTCGGTGATGAACTTGGCGGAATCTGCATCGCCGATCTCGGAGTTGTTGAAGTCCTCGAAATACCAGTCGTTGGCGGCATTGTAGGTGAAGAGTTTCCAGTTGTAGCGTGAAGTCGCATTGCCGCCCCAGCGCACGACGGTCAATCCACTGTCGGTGATCGTCGGCGCGTCCTGCGGATACGCGCCGCCATAGACATAAGAACTGATCGTGTGACGATTGCTGAGCACATCGACGGTTACGTTGACATTGGTTGTGGCGGGCGTGTCGCTCGATTGAGGGTCATTGGCCGGGGCTGCTGGATTTGACGACGCATAAGTATTCACTGCGGGGGCGACGTGCGCTTTCGATTCGGGGGCTCGTGCGAGAGAAACGACGACAGCGAATTGAACAAGGCACAGGGCTGCGACGGAACGGGCGAAGGGGTACATAGGGGAGGGCCTCCAGTTGCGATTAGTCTAGCGCTGGTGCGGCGCATTGAGCGCACAGAAGTACATCTGTTCTGAAATCCGGAACTACTGAGCGCTGCCTCTGGCCCTGCGAGGGGAACGTTCGTGAACGGTCTGTCAGGCGTCAGGCAGGGACGACGCGCATGCTCATGTCCACCGCCTGCGGCGAGTGCGTCAGAAGGCCCACGGAGATGAAGTCGACTCCGGTTTCCGCGTAGGCGCGAACGTTCTCGAGACGAATTCCGCCGGAGCATTCCAAGGGAATGATGCGACCATCCTTCAAAGGATCTTTCTGCATGCTCTTCCAAAGATCCGGATGCGAGCAGCGCTCGACGGCGCGGCGCACATCTTCAACGGACATATTGTCGAGCAGAAAGGCTTCTCCGCCGTTGGCGAGGGCCAGGTCCAATTCCTCAAGCGTGCGGACCTCGATTTCGATAATCTGCGAGCCGCGGCGGTTGCGGATGGCGCGTTCGAGCGCCGGAACGATGCCGCCCGCCAGCGCGATGTGGTTGTTCTTGATGAGCACGCCGTCCGAAAGATCGAGGCGGTGATTCTGTCCGCCACCGCAACGCACGGCATTCTTATCGATCACGCGCAGGCCGGGCGCCGTCTTGCGCGTATCGAGAATGCGCGCCTTGGTTCCCGATACCTCTTCGACGAACTTGCGGGTGAGAGTCGCAATGCCGCTCATCCGCTGCAGAAAATTGAGGATGACGCGCTCACAAGACAGAATGACGCGCGCGTTGTGGCGGATGACCGCGACGGACTGTCCCTTGTGCAGGCGCACGCCGTCGAAAATCTCGGGGTGCGTTGTGACTTCATAGTGCGCCGTGACGGCGCCGTCGAGAGCAGCGTAGACGTCGAGGATGCGCGCCACACAGCCGATTCCGGCGAGAATGCATTCCTGCTTGGAGATGATGGTTGCGGTCGCGCGCTGGTTCGGGTCAATGCAGGCGTAGCTGGTGGCATCGCGCGTCGCCCGGTCTTCGACCAGCGCGTTCTCCAGGATCGCGGTGATTCGTCTTGAATTCCAGTCCATATCGTGTAGGGACAGACGCATTCGTCCGTCCACGGGTCGCAGACCCGCCTGTGTTAGTCGCCGAACCTAGAATCGCGATCACTTCCGCGACGAAGCAAAAACCTGGCGAACTTCGCTCGATCCCCCGGACGAATGCGTCCGGGACTACATTCAACATCCTAATTCTTTTTGCTTGCTCTTCGCTTTGTCCTGCAGAACCAGAAGCTCCTGACCTCGACGGCGAAGACCTTCGACCACTTTCTCGGGTGCTTTGGACAGGAACTGTTCGTTGCCTAACTGCCTCTGATTGTTGGCCAATTCCTTTTCGATCTTCTCCAGTTCCTTGTTCAGGCGGTCGCATTCGGCGGCGACATCGATCTTTCTTTCGTAGATCACGTGCACATCGAAGCGCGCGGTGCCGCGGGCGCCCGCGCGGTTGGCGAGGGACGTCTCTACAAAAGTGATCTTCTCTGCATTTCCTAAACGCTCAACCGCGCCGTGATTCTGCTCGATCATCTGTCGAATCGCGGACTCGTGAGCGAACACCTCGATAGGGACCTTCACTTTGGGCTCAACTTTCAGTTCCGCCCGCAGGTTGCGAACGCTCACGATCAAGTCCTGCAGGATGGCCATCTCGGTTTCAGCCGCGAGATCGAATTGCTTTTCGCTTGCCTGCGGATACGCTGCCAGGGCAATCGATTTGAGCGGAGCCTTGCCTTCGTAAATCGCCTGCCAGATTTCTTCGGTGATGAACGGCATCACGGGATGGAGCAACCGCAACGATGCATCGAAGAGGTTGACAAGATTCGCGCAGGCAGCCCGCGCTGTCGTGTTGTCGGCTCCGTCCTCAAAGTTCAGGCGTGGCTTAATCAATTCCAGATACCAGTCGCAGAACTCACCCCAGAAAAAATCGTAGATGCGGTTTGCCGCTTCGTGGAAGCGGTAGGTTACGAGCGCGTCATTCACGTCTGCCGCGACGCGGTTGAAGCGGGAGAGAATCCAGCGGTCTTCGAGGGTCGCGGTCTGGAATCCGGCAACGCCTGCAGTTGCGTTGCTTGCGTGGGGCCGGGTTTCAGACTCGGCCGCCGGCCGCAGCCCGGGCTCGATCCGGTCCACATTCATGAACATGAAGCGGGCGGCATTCCAGATTTTGTTGGCGAAGGCGCGGTAGCCGTCAGTACGGCTCTCACTGAAAGCGATGTCGGTCCCAGGCGCAGCCATGGCGGCCAGGGTAAACCGCGTCGCATCCGTGCCAAAGCGCTCGATGATCTCCAACGGGTCGATCACGTTGCCTTTGGTCTTCGACATCTTCTGCCGGTCGGCGTCGCGCACGAGCGCGTGAATGTAGACATGCCGGAACGGGACGCGGTCGTCCTTTTTGCCGGCTTCGCCGCTGGCCTTTTTTATGGCCGCATCCTGTTCGTGTCCCTGCATGAAGTGACAACCGAACATGATCATGCGGGCTAGCCAGAAAAACAGGATGTCGAAACCGGTGATCAATAGCGTGTTGGGATAGAACACGTCGAGATCGCGCGTCTTGTCAGGCCATCCGAGGGTTGTGAACGGCAGCAAGCCAGACGAGAACCAGGTGTCGAGCACGTCGGAGACCTGCTCCAGTTTCGCGCCGCCGCACTTCGTGCAACTCGCCGGAGCCTCGCGGGCAACAATGACCTCTTTGCAGCCATCGCAGGTCCATGCCGGGATTCGATGTCCCCACCACAACTGGCGCGAGATGCACCAGTCATAAATGTTGTTCATCCAGTTCAGATAAATCTGTCGGTAGTTGTCGGGGACGATCGTGATTTCGCCGCTTTCGACGGCCACGCGGGCGCGGTCGGCGAGTGGCTTGATCTTGATGAACCATTGCTTCGAAAGGCGCGGCTCCACGATGGTTCCGCAGCGATCGCACTTGCCGATGGAGAGTGCGTGGTCTTTCTCTGAAGCCAGGAATCCCTGCTCCTGCAAATCGGCCAGCACACGCTTGCGCGCGTCATATCTATCTAAGCCCACATACGCACCCGCGTTCTCGTTCATGCGGGCGTGCTCGTCCATCACGTTGATCTGCGGCAAGTTGTGGCGCAGGCCTGCCTGAAAGTCGTTCGGATCGTGAGCCGGCGTCACTTTCACGGCGCCAGTGCCGAATTCAGGCTGCGCAAGCTCGTCGGTGATGATCGGAATCTCGCGCTTGATCAGCGGGACGAGAACATGCTTCCCATGCAGGTGCGTATAACGTTCATCCTTCGCGTTCACGGCGATGGCAGTGTCGCCGAGCATGGTCTCGGGACGAGTCGTCGCGACGGTGATGAATTCGTTCGTGCCAACCACTGGATAACGAATCTCCCACAGCTTCCCGGCAACGTCTTCGTGCTTTACTTCGAGATCGGAGATCGCGGTCTCATGCCATGGGCACCAGTTCACGATGTAATGGCCGCGATAGATCAGCCCCTGCTCGTACAGGCGAACGAACGCTTCCCGCACAGCATGCGAGAGATTTTCGTCCATCGTGAAGTATTCGCGGTCCCAATCGACAGAGGCGCCAAGCCGCTTCATCTGGTCGAGGATGGCGCCACCGTAGAGCTTCTTCCATTCCCAAACGCGCTCGACGAATTTCTCGCGTCCTAAATCGCGGCGCTTCTTGCCTTCCTTGGTGAGCTGTTTCTCCACCATCATCTGGGTAGCAATGCCGGCGTGATCGGTGCCGGGCAGCCACAAGGTGATGAAGCCACGCATGCGATGCCAGCGGACGACAATGTCCATCTGCGTCTGGTTGAGCATGTGACCCATGTGCAGACGGCCGGTAACATTCGGCGGTGGAAGCAGCAGCGTGAATACTGGACGGGTTTCACCGGGAGGAGGCGTTTGGACCGAGAAAAGTTTTTCCTGGATCCAATAGTCGGCCCAGCGCGTTTCAATCGCGCCCGGCTCGTAAGCTTTGGGCAATTCGTGCGGCATGAGTGTGTGTTTCGAAAACCTGTGTGGGACAACAACTCCTTCGGCTCCGATCAAGACAGGCCCCGGCTGCCCCTGCCAGGCTGTGCCCAGCAATTTCCGCGGAAGGAGAGGAACTTTTGATCTTACAGGTGCAGGAAAAGAAGGGTCAAACCGCGACGGGGGTATTACCTGGCGAGGGGAAAATGCTACACCCTGCCTCAGGAATGTCGAGAATCGGCAACGGCAACGCTCGAAGCGACCTCCCATGGTCGGAAAAAGGATTCATGCTGCTCCTAAATGCCTTGCGTTCCTGTTGTACAACGTCTGAGTTGCCCAGGCGCTCAAATGCCTGGTAACGCGAACGTGCCTTGTAGACATCGCGTGACACGATGTATGAAGGCGAAGCATCCAATGGCTGCCCCTAAGATCCTCAATCAGCAATGCCAAGCGACGCATTCCTTCTCTGGCATTCATCCGATGCTCCTTCCGCCTTCCTCGCTCGCCGTTGCTTTCTTTTCGATGTTGTGACGCAGGCTACTTGTGTTCCGCAGGAGTCCCAGAGAGTCCATCACTCCATTCCTTCGACGCTGTGAATGTCAAAGAGGGCGGCTGTTTCGGTACCTCTGGCTGCTCAAGTTGCTGAGGGTCGAGGTTGACTTCCCAGCACTGCTCGTACACCGAACAGTACGTCAAGTTCATTTTAATTCGCCCCGCGTTTGCGACGAGCGCCTTACGGGCGTTCTCGGGTGAGTCCACCCACAAAATAGTCTTCGTGTCGTTCGGCAGCAAGAAGGTTCCAGGCATGGGGATTGCGAATGTTGCATGGACCGCGTTGAAGTTTATGTCACAGCATGAAAGCAAGACTTCGTCCCATGAGTGGACCGGCTTTTCGTCCACCGTAACTTCAAACGCGTTGATAATGGCAGGGCCAGCTCCGTCAACGGATCGTTGCCATCCCGCTCCTTTGTCATTCGCATAGAAGGCGAGACTTATGTGGGGGCGAACTGACAACCTATTGTGCTCCCTTGTCTCCCGAATTCGAGTAGATGGATGTGACAAGCGCTAGGGAGGAGATCAAAACCGCGATCCAGTTCGAACTGAGCCAGCTCTTTGCTCCCGTACTAACGGCCGCCGTCTTGGAGGTCATGATCGGCTCCTGTTGTAATCGGTTGATTCGTCCCTGGGGGAAGTGGTTCGGCGCGTGCAGCGAGTGAATCTTAATTACTGGGTCCCCAGCTCCGCGTTAAGGCGTACATTACTTCCACTGCCTATCTTCATCTTCCGCTCCCAGTCCTTGAAGCCTTTCTTTTTCACTACGATGGTGTGCTCACCTTCTGGGAGTTGCACGTCGGACGGAGTGTCTCCGACAAAGACGCCATCGATCTCGATGTCCGCGCTATCCGGAACCGAGACCACTGTTAGCTTTGCAGTTAATCGCGTTGACTGAGAAGCCGCCACGGGAGCAGCGGCGACAGGCTGCGGAGCTGGCACCTTACTGGCTACCGCCGATGCTGTGGCCGCACGCATCTCCGCGCCATGAGAGCGCCAATCCCTGTTAATGGCTTCGCACGCGTCTTGAACGGACCCACCCAGCGACAGCGTTGACTTACTGACGATGGAGTCTCCGCTGATTCTGCCGAAGACCGCGACTTTGTTACGGTGCCGCAGATATCCCTTCCCGCCTTCGTGATCGAGGAGGACAATGTAATCGGTCTTCTCCTGAATGTTGTTGACCATTACCTCCGGGCACCGTTCGCCGAAGGTCTTGATAATTTCAGCGGTCTG
This sequence comes from uncultured Acidobacteriaceae bacterium, assembly GCA_963844525.1. GTDB lineage: Bacteria > Acidobacteriota > Terriglobia > Terriglobales > Acidobacteriaceae > Sulfotelmatobacter. The sequence goes on from CAWJOM010000006.1 coordinate 1,055,761, forward strand.
AGGCCGCGCGCCACCGTGGGTGACCGAGCCTCCACCATTCGCACCTGCTGCGCCGTATCCGGCAATCTCCCAGGACTGGCTGTCAGTAATAAAGACGCGGGCCTTGTCTGAGGTGGGAGCCGCGATGGCCTGTGCAGAGGCTGCCAATGACCACAAGAAAAAACTTAGACACACAATGCCAAGTAGACGTAGCTTCACTCGGACCTCCGGCTAACGGCCACAGATCTTATCATGCGCCATCGGCTTGTCTCTGGCCCGTTGGTTGGACTGCCGCTGGCCCGTTGGTGCCGGTCACTGCAGATGCGGCGTATCATTAGGCAATGACTCCGGAACTCCAACGCGCGCTCAAGCGTCACACGCAATGGCTCGGGTCTTACAAGAAATCTGGCGAGCTAATAAAGGTACAGGTCTGGCTGGTCCTAAATGATGGACAGATCGAATGCCTTACTCCTGGGAATTCATACAAGGTCAAAAGAGTAAGGCGGAACCAGCGCGTCATCTGTTATGTCGGAAGCGAAGACGGTCCCGCGATCTCGGGAACGGCGCAGATCATAACCGACCGCAGCGAAGTTATGCGGGTTTACCGGAGCTACTGGAAGGTGCATCCACTGCGGATGGCGATAATCATCGGACTCCGAGTGTGCAGAAACCTGGGGACAGACGGGTGGAGTGCACCCTTCAAGTGAGACAAAGAAACTAGGGACAGTTTTCTTGCGAAAAAGATTGTAAACCGGGGAGTGGGGTCTGGGGCGAGGGGGCGGTTAGCTCCCTCGCCCCAGTCAGCTCTGTAGAAGCTTCGGGGTTCTGTGCGCGCAGCAACTGCTGTTCGAAGGCGGCCGGCGTTTGATATCCGAGCGCGGAATGCAGGCGCTGGTGGTTGTAAGTGATTTCGAAAAACTTCGTGAGGTCGGCGCGCAGTGCGTCCAGATCGCGCCAGTTGTTGCCCTGCACCTGCTCCTGTTTCAGTGTCTTCATGAAAGATTCCGCCTTGGCATTGTCGTAAGGATTGCCCACTCGGCTCATACTCGGTTGCGCTCCATGATCGGCCAGCAGCGTGAGATAGTCGGCGCAGGCATACTGGATGCCACGGTCGGAATGATGAATCAAGCCCGGCGCAGGTTGACGTTCGACCAACGCCATGCGCAATGCCTGCACCGCCACACTCGCGCCCAGATGCCGCGCCACCGCCCATCCGACCACGCGGCGAGAATGCGCATCCAGCACGACCGCGACATAGACGAACTCCTGCTGTAGTCGCACATAAGTGATATCGGCCACCCAGAGTTCGTTGAGGTTTCGCGTCACCAGGCCGCACGCCAGATTCGGCCACACTCGCCATCCATGCCGCGAATCGGTCGTCGCAGGCACGAACCGCCGCGTGCGCAGGCAGAGCAGATTGTCTTCGCGCATCAAGCGCAGCACGCGTTTGGCATTGACGCACTGCCCGCGCTGCCGCAGTTCCCGCTGCACCCGCCGATAACCGTAGAACCGTTTCTCCACGATCACCTGTTGGATGGCGTCCCGCACAGCCGTATCCGCCTGCCGCGGCGCCGACGCTTCCCAATGCCGGTAAAAGCCCGCCCGGCTCACGCCGCTCAACTCGCACATTCGTTCCACGCTGAGGCCGCCTTGCCCGGCCCGCTCCGCGATCAACGTGCAGATCGCTTCCCGCCCACTTTTATGCGCCGCAAGGCTTCGCCGAAAAAATCCAGTTCCAACTCCTGCTGCCCAACTTTACGTTCCAGCTCCGCAATCCGCTTCCGGGCTGCCAGCAATTCCCCACGTCCGGACATCGCGCCCGGTCCGTTCTCATCTTCAGACACTACCTTTCGCGGCCTTCCTGCTCGCCGATGCGTCAGCCCAGCTTCGCCCGATTCTGCATAACGGTCCTTCCACACATACAGCCGCTTCCGTCGTATGCCGAGCTCCTGCGCTACCGCACTCACACTTTCCCCAGCCAACACCCGGCGCACCGCCGCCAACTTCAACTCCGCTTCGTACTCAGGCTGCTTCGCTTTCTTCTGTGACATGTGTTCTCCTTGTCGAGAACTGTCACCATTATCTCTGCCTCAGTTTTGGGGTGCACTCCACGGGACGTTCCCCGGTTGTTTTGATTCGATCTCGCCAGGCTGAAGTAACACAGCAGCGTGGTCCTCGCATTAATCTTCGACGCACACTATGAGAAGCCACGTTTTATCGACGACCTTACTTGTTAGCTTGTTCGCACTCGCGCTGTCTGGTTGCGGCGGAGCAGCCAGCAGTTCGTCCGGCGGAAAAAACTGGTGACAGGCGGGGACGTTGCACGAGACAAAAGACGATGGGCGACTGGGGATTACGAACCCAAGGATTGGTTAGGTACCCAGCAGAATGGGTACGGTCGCCGACGCTATCCAAGCAGATAGGGCATGCTATCGGCCGAGGTAGTGTAAGGCCTGGTTTCGCCAATTATCGAGACTACCTTCAACGGCATTGCTGCGGAGGCTTCTGCAGCGACGAAATTCTTGCACTAGAGGAAGAAGCGTCACTCCGGCCTAAGGATGTCAGCCTGCCCGCACGCGCCCAAGACCTTGCCGCCTTCTCCCTGCAACCGCATACGGCTATTTTTGCTACATTATACTTACGAGCCTGTTTGGGAAAGGAGAAGACAGATGTCAAAGCGACATCATGCGGCCACATACGCATTCAAGCTTGCTCTTCTCTTTTTGGCGTGCGCGGTATTCAGTTGGGGATTGCAGGCAAAGCTGTCCCTTTATAAGACTTCGCAATCTCCGTCTACCGTCACGGTTGCGAAGCTCCTGACGGAGAGGCGTTCCGCCCAGACGATAGCCCTGCTTGAAAAGGTCCTTACCCCGGATAGAGCCCCTGAGATGTTGAAGCTGATTCCGCTATTGGTTTTGGCCCATGCGATTTTGATTCTTACCTTCGAGTCTTACCAAGTCGAAATGAACCTCTGCAGGTTTCGCAGTTGGGACTTTCACGATCCGCACCTCACGCAACGCCCTCCTCCGACCACCGGTTAATCCCTCCGTGGCGATATATATACGCCAACCCGGCCTATCCTGAAACATCGAATAGGATCGTCAGGCGATCGCCAGTTCCTTTAACGAAATGCATTATCGTCGCTTCCGGACCCGAACTGCGGGATTCAAAAGCGAGGTGCTTCTATGCGTGGTAAGCGGATCCTTTGGATCGCGGTGCTTGTCTGCCTTTTCTTGGGAACTCTTGCCCTCTTTCTCTTGAGCCGTTATGGAAAAGTTCCTGCCGAGCAGCCAAGGGCGGCCGCTGTCGTCGCGGTCACGCGTGGCAATCTGGCCAGTTCGCTTACGGTTGCCGGTCAATTTCAGCCCTATCAACAGGTCGACCTTCACGCCAAGGTCTCGGGATATATCCGGTGGATCAAAGTCGACATAGGCGATCGCGTTCGCCAGGGCGACGTCCTGGCTCTATTGGAAGTTCCAGAGTTGGAGAATCAAGTGGAGGGCGCTCAGGCAGAGGTCCGTCACAGCCAATCTAATATCACCCGTGCGCAAAGCGAGGTCGTCAGCGCTGAGTCGACGTACTCCGCGCTGCACGCAGAGTTTACCCGTCTGGAAGGGGCTTCCAAAGAGAGGCCTGGTCTGATCGCGGAGCAGGAGTTGGATGACGCACGAGCCAAAGATCAGCAAGCGGCGGCACAGGTTGGCGTCGCGAAGGCCTCGCTGGATGCCATGCAGCAACAACTCGGCGTTTCTCATGCGACCCGTAGCCGGCTCGAAACCATGTCCAGATACGAGCACATCATCGCCCCTTTTACAGGCGTGGTGACGAAGCGCTATGCCGATACCGGATCGCTGATTCAAGCAGGCCAGGACAACAACACGCAGACACTTCCTGTCGTACAAGTGGCCGAGAGCGACCTGCTACGTCTTCGCATGCCCGTGCCGGAGAGCGACGTACCTTACATTCAGGTCGGCGGCGAGGTGCAGGTTAAAGTCAACGCAACCGGTCACACATTTACAGGCAAGATCATCCGTTTCTCGCGCGCACTCGATACCAATACCCGAAGCATGCTGACCGAGGTTGATGTCCCGAACAGTGATCTCAGTCTGAATCCAGGTATGTATGCGGAGACGACGATTCAACTCCAGCACAAGAATGACGCTCTTATCTTGCCGGCGCAGGCCGTAGTGCAGAACGGGAATCAATCCTACGTGCTCCTTGTGGATGCGACGAACCATGTCGAGAAGCGCAATGTGACTCTTGGAATCCAAACCTCGAACCGGGTGGAAATTACCAGCGGCCTGCAGGCGGGGGAGAACGTGATCGCCGCTGGACAGACTGGCTATCAGATCGGCGAAGTTGTGTCCCCGCATGCGGCGTTCATTCCAACGGCGGCGCAGGAGGTAAGCGAGTAATGTCCTCTTTTGCCATCAAGTACCCGTTCTTCGTCCTAATGCTTTGCCTCATGGTCATCGTGGTGGGCGTCACCACGGTCGCACGTATGCCCGTCGATCTGTTTCCCGAAATTAATATCCCGGTTGTCGTGGTCGCGACTTTCTACGCGGGGATGCCTCCGCAGCAGATCGAGGCGGATATCACCGATAGCTATGAGCGCTTCTTTACGTTGGGAAGCGGAATCAACCACATCGAGTCGCGATCCTTGCCCGGGGTAAGCCTGATCAAGATCTACTTTCAGCCGGGCACAGACGCCAACGCCGCTGTCAGCAATATCTCGAATCTGGCCATGGCGAATTTGCGAAGGCTTCCCCCGGGTACCCTGCCTCCGGTGGTGCTGAAGTTCGATGCCTCGAATCTTCCGGTGTGTCTGGTTACCCTCGAAGGTCAGGGTCTCGACCAGACGCGGCTCAAAGATCTGGCGCAGTTTCAGGTGCGGAATCAAATCGCCAACGTTCCTGGCGCTTCCGTGCCGCAGCCTTACGGCGGCAAGTACCGGCAAATCCAGATTTACGTCGATCCGGTCAAGCTTGAAGCTCACCAACTCTCCCTGATGGACGTGGTGCACTCAGTGAACGAATCGAACTTGATTCTGCCCGCCGGTGACGTGCGTATCGGATCGAAAGATTACAACGTCTATGCCAACAGCCAGATTCCGGTGGTCGACGAAATCAATGCCATGCCGATCAAGACGGACAAACAGGACCACATCGGTGAGTCCGTATTCGTCGGAGATGTTGGGAAGGCGGTGGACTCAGGCCAGCTGCAATACAACATCGTGCGGGTCGACGGCCAGCATTCCGTCTACATTCCGATCCTGAAGCAGGGCGGCGGATCGAACACGATCAATATCGTGAACGGAATTCGAGAGGCAGTAAAACATCTGCTGGATATTCCGAGAGCGCTGAGAACGGCGGTCGTCTTTGATCAATCCGTTTTCGTCAAGATTGCGGTGAAGAACGTGATCAACGAGGGCGGCATTGGTTTGTGCCTCACCGCGCTGATGATCCTTCTGTTTCTCGGCAATCTCCGCGCGACGATTTCGGTATTACTTTCCATCCCTATTTCTTGCCTCGCCGCCTTCATTGCTTTGAACCTGGGCGCGAGCACGATCAACACCATGGTGCTCGGCGGCATCGCGCTCGCCCTTTCGCGCTTGATTGATAACTCCGTCGTCGTTCTGGAAAACATCTTTCGTCATATGGAGTTGGGCGAGCCGGCGGTGGAAGCCGCCATCAACGGGGGGAAAGAAGTCCAACTCGCCGTACTGGCAGCCACATGCAGCACAAGCATCGTGTTCTTTCCTGTCATCCTGCTCTCGGGAGTCAGCAAGTACATCTTTAGCGCTCTGGCCCTCGCGGTGGTGCTGGCGCTCTTTGCTTCTTATGCCGTCGCCATGACCGTGGTGCCGCTCTTCTGCGCGAAGTTCATCCGTTTGGAGCCTGAGCACGGCATTGCTCCTTATAGCACTCAAGGCGGCGCCGAGGAGGCAGTACGGGAAGTCGAAGAGGAACAAAAAATAAGGCCCGCGAATATCTTTCGGCGCATCGTTCTCGGTTTCAACCAGCAATTTGAGCGCTTGCAGCACGCCTATGACAAAGCCATCGCCCTCTGTCTCGATCGGCCCGTATTGGTCGTATGCTGTTTCTCTGCTTTCGTGTTAGTGAGCTTCGCGCTATTTCCGTTTCTTGGCGTGGCGTTCTTTCCGCGCACCGATCCCGGGCAGTTCGTTGTCAATGTTAAAGTTCCGCCCGGAACTCGTTTGGAAGTGACGGATGAATATGTAGGAAAGATGGAGCAGGATATCCGCGAGGTGGTGTCGTCGCACGACATGAATATGATCGTGTCGAACATTGGCATTACTCCAGATCTTTCGTCCATCTATACCAGCAATTCCGGAATGCACACCGCCTTCATTCAGGTCAGTCTCAAGGAAGACCATGAGACCAGCAGCTTTGCTTACATGCAACGTCTGCGCGAAAGGTTCGCCAACGACTTTCCAGAAGTGAGCACTTATTTTCAGACCGGGGGATTGGTAGATTCCGTCGTCGACCAGGGGCAACCCGCTCCGATCGACATTCGAATCGGGGGCAGTGAGCTTGATGAATCGTTTACTTTCGCCAAGTCTGTGGCTGCCAGGGTGAAAGCATTGAGTTCGGTCAACGATGTGCTGATTCCGCAGGACCTCGACTATCCGGGGCTGGAATTGAATATCGATCGCGAACATGCGGCGCTGCTCGGCATATCGCCGCAGTTGGCGCTTGATAATGTCATCACTGCGCTTACATCGGACACGATGATTGCCCCGAGTTTCTGGGTCGATCCCAAGACTGGCAATAATTATTTTCTCAGCGTGCAATATCCCGCCAACCAAATTAAAACTCTGACCGATTTTAAGCAGATTCCGTTGCGCGCCCCCGGGGCCGCAAACACAACACCGCTGGAGTCGCTGGCATCGATCAAACAGATCAATACTCCGACGGAGGTCGATCATTACCAACTGCGTCGCAGTTTCGACATCTACGTCATGCCGAAGAAAGAAGATCTCGGCCGTGTTAGCGCTCAGATCAAACAGGTCCTTGATAGCATGCACCACTCCTCCCAGATCACAGTGTCGATGGGCGGAGCGATCTCCGACATGCAGAGTTCGTTCCAGAGTTTCGGCATCGGTCTCATCCTCGCGATTGTACTGGTTTATCTCATCCTGATGGCGCAGTTCGCTTCGTTTTCCGATCCCTTCATCATCTTGCTGGCGATTCCTCCGGGGTTTTCGGGCGTGATCCTATTCCTGATGGTCACGGGCACGACGCTCAACGTTATGTCGCTCATGGGAGTCGTCATGACGGCTGGAATTGCGGTTACCAACAGCATCCTTATCGTGGAGTTTGTGGGCACGCTCCGCGCCCATGGCCGTCCTATCAAGCAAGCCCTCGCGGAAGCCTGCAAAGTCCGTTTGCGTCCTATTCTGATGACCACGCTAGCCACTGTCCTCGGCCTCATTCCAATGGCGCTCGCTTTGGAGCCCGGCAGCGAACAGTATGCTCCGCTGGCACGAGCAATTCTCGGAGGGCTGACCCTTTCCGGCATAGTCACCGTTTTCTTAGTGCCGACGGCGTACCTGCTTATTCATCGCAAGGAAATTCGTGATGACGAAATCGAGGTCCGATCCGGTGAGGTGACCCATGAGTAACCGAAGTCTATTTTTGCCGCTCTGGCTCCTTCTGTGTTCGGCCGCCATGCGCGCACAGCTGATTGTCGAGCAACTTCCAGACGCGCCGCAACTCCAGAATCAGGCAGGGCAGCGAACTCCGGCTTTCAATTCCCCGACAACAAATTCCTCGGACTCCCTTCCGCCAGACTCACCCGGAGAAATACTTACGCGTCTGAAGGCCGAGCAGTTAGCGCTCAAAAACAACCCACGAATCAGTGTTGCGGCGCTGCTCGCCCTGGCACAAGAGCAGGTTGTCCGTGAGACTCGCTCGGCGTTGCTTCCGAAGCTGAATGGCAATGTGACTGGAGTCGACGCTGAGGAAGCGAGCCGCGTCTCGGCTGGGTCGCTGGACGCCTCCCGGCTTCTTTATCACGTGGGCGCAGGAATTGACCTCAATCAGTTGATTACGGATTTTGGCCGCACACGCAATCTGGTTGCTTCCTCATCCTTGGAAGCAAAAGCCTCCCAGCAACAATCGCAAGCGACACGGGAGGACATCGTCTTGGCGGCGGACATTGCCTTCTACAATGCTCTGGAGGCGCAAGCCACGCTGCAGGTTGCGCAAAGCACCGTCAAGGCCCGGCAAGCGGTCGGCGATCAGGTGGATGCGCTCACTGCAAGCAAGCTCAAGTCCACGCTCGACCAGAGTTTCGCGCAAGTCAATCTGTCGCAAGCCAAATTGCTCGCTCTCGATTCGCAAAATCAGTTCGATGCCGCGATGGCGAATCTCAACGAAGTGCTTGGAACCGCGAGCAATCAACAGTACCAACTGGTCGACGACCCGTCGCCTCCGCTACCGGTCGCGCCTTCAGCGGACGCAGTCATTGTGCTCGCCTTACAACAGCGCCCCGATCTTCTTGCTCTCAAACTCAATCACGAAGCGGATGTGCGCTTCAGCCGGGCGCAACACGAGCAGCTACTTCCTACGGTCTCAGGGTTGGGCACGGTGGGCGTCACGCCGGTCGGATCCAGCACCTACTTCACTCCTGATTGGTACGGCGCGGCAGGCGTCAACATTGGCATACCGATCTTCGAAGGTTTCAAATTTCATGCCCAGGCCGCCGAAGCCGCCCTGCGCGCCAAGGCGTCTGATGAGCAGAGCCGGGTGCTCATCAATCGCATCGTACGGGATGTGCGCACAGCCTGGCTGAGAGCCAACACTGCAGAACAGAAACTGAGTGTGACCGCAGAGCTATTGCGAGAGGCCAATGCTGCACTGGACCTGGCCGATACAAGGTATCGCCTGGGGCTCAGCTCGATTGTTGAGTTAAGTCAGGCCCAGTTACAGCAGACACAGGCACAGATCGCCGAGGCCAACGCTCGATTTGATTATGAAGCAGATCTTGCCACACTGCGCTTTCAAAGCGGTTCGCAGCCCTAGGGGTAGAAAAGCATCCAGACCAAGCCCGTCTGGGCCAAGCTACACTACCCCGTCAAACCTGTCGGCCATGGGTTACCGTGATGAACGGTGTCCCAGGCGTGTTCCAGTCATTGGGTTTTTCCGTGAAGGTGAAGGGCGAGGCGCAGGGTGTCGTGCTTACTTTTTCTTGCCCATCTTGCGCGAGATCTCTTCGTAGATCTTTGGGCGCAGATCGGCGAGTACGCTGTCGACGATGCTGGCGATGCCTTCGGACTCCGATTCAGAGGCTGCCGCCCCATCCTCAGGAGCTTTCTCGGCTCCGGCTGCGACAGCCCTGGCGGCAGCGTCCTCAGGAGCAGATGCTTCGTTTTCGATTTTGTTCTTTTCAAGCTCGGGCGATGTCGCGGAGAGGCCGCCGGATTCGCGAATGCGGCGCCAACTGGCCCATGCGGCCGCCGTCATTTCGGATGGATCAGGTTCGGTCCGCGCGCCGTCAGCAACGGGACTCCCGAACTCCTGCACTGTCGAGCCCTCGTCGACCGGGACTGGCGAAATCTCGCGCGCTTCCTCGTTCCTGCTCACGGCCTCTTCAGGCTTCGCCTCCTCAGCGACTGCAACCGGCGATAGTTCGCCCTTCGGTTCTTCTTCTTGTTGAGAGGTCGACTCCTCCTGAACGAGTTGCGAGACTTCGGGCTGGGCTGTTTCGAGTTTCGCGGATTCCCTTTCCGCTGCTTCGACTGGACTGGTTTCGATCGAACCTAATACGACCGGATTTTCCGCTGTGCTCGCGGCAACCGTCCTTTCGGTGAGCGCTTCGGGTGTTTCCGTCAGCGAAGGCACTACGTCGGACTTCTCTACCGGAGCAGCTTCGGGCTCCATTGGAGAGGGCGTTGCCTGTTCCATATGGGACACGGCAACTGTCTCGAATTCTTTCACGGCGGCGCGGTTCACGACCGGGGACGACCCGGGCGCCTCGCTCAATGCCTCAGTCACTTCTGCTGCGGGAGTTGTTGGAACTGGAACAACGGCCGCTTCCAACGAGGTTTCTGCTGGCGCGGTCTCGATTGTTGAAGCGATGCCAAGCGATGCAGAAGGGGACTCGGGCGTCACGGCGACATGCTCTGCGTGATGACTCTCAGCGGGTGCAAAGGCTGCATTGGCCTTTTGCATTTCCTGCTCAAGGGATATTGCGCCTTCCTCGGGCGCGAGCGCTACAGAAACGGCTTTCCAACGCGACGTCACGGCGGTAGATCCCACTCCTGCCGCTACTGCCATGGTAACTGGCTCGTCTGCGGACCGGTCGGACGCCTGATGCAACCAAGAGCCGTTCGCGGAACTTGTGGTGGCCGAAGTGCCGGCTGCTGATTCGAGGCTGGAGATGGCTGCCATCACATCAGCGGGGCTTGGTGCGGCGGTACTGGATGCGTCTTTCGGAATTTCTCCGGACTTCTCTGGCTCGGCAGCGATCTTCTCTTCCGACTTCTGCTCTGCGAAGGTCGCGCCCGGCTGGGCTTCTGCAACCTCGCGCTGACGGTCGCCTGCCGGCTGAGCACTTTCCGTTTTGTGTCCCGACTGGAAGCCTGTATCCGCCTCGATTTCTGCGATCTTGCCCTTCACCTGGGCGGCAGCTGCCGCCAAGGCGGCGATCTCTTCGGGAGTGACATCCTTGGGCAGGCCCTCGGGAGCCAGCGCGCCCAAGTCAACCTTGGCTTCTTCCGCCTTGGTTTCATGCTTGGTTTCGTGCGGAGTGTCTTCGGGCTTGTGCTCGACGACGGTGCGCAAGTCCTTGTTCATGGCGTTGTAGATCGCCGGATCATCGCCATCTTCCGCGGATTCTTCCTTCTTTTTCTTGGAGGGAAAAGCGATCCGGTTCTTCCATCCCGAATCTTCTTCGATCGCGACGGACTTGTCATAGCGGCCCTCGTCAAGGGCTGCGGTGGCCCGCGCAAAGCGGCCCGGCTTCGACGATTCCGAACGGGGCACAATTTTGTCTTCGAGCTTGCTGAGGGCGCTGAGCAACTCGCTCGCCTCAAATGGCTTCACAATGAAGCCATCGGCGCGCACGCGCTTCGCTTCTTCCGGCTTGAAGGGCTCCAGCTTGCCGACAGTTAACAGCACGGGAACTCGCGCGGTTTCCTGAGCCTCCTTGAGGCGCTGGCAGACTTCGAGCCCACTGTACCCGGGCATATATACATCGAGGACGATGAGGTCGGGCTTCTGTTCGGCGATCTTCTTCAGCGCGGCGGAACCGTTGTTTACGGTAATGACTTCGTATCCCGCATCGGCGAGAATCTTCCGCCCCATATTCTGGGCGGTCACGCTGTCATCGGCGAGCAATATCTTCCGAGCCAAGGTTATCCTCTTATGAGGGGAGATAACGCGAAGGTAACCTGAGCCACCATGTAAGTCAATGATCCAGAAGGGAGGTAACCGGTTACCAGTGGTCAGCACCTAGTGCGTAAAAGCTGGACTTCGGGGCTCGCACAGATCTCCAACCTCACTGTCAGGGCTGTCGGAACTCTGAGGTAACGTCCGATATCAGCCTCTAGAACGGAACAATCTTTTTCAATCCCTTCTTTTTCTTTTTCTTGCTGCTCGAGAGGTCTTCATCGGTGGCCGGAGTATTGTCGGCGCTCGCGGTTGCCGAGGAAGAAGAGGACGACTGGCCTTGAATCTCGTTTACCTGCGGCGGCGGAGGCAAAGCTTGATCCGAGCCGCTGTCGGCCGGCTTCAGTTCGTTGGGATCGGGCTGCGCGATCGGCTTCAGTTCGTTCGGATCCGGTGCCGCTGGTGGCGCTGCCGCGGGCGCTGGAGGAGTGCTGCCAAATGTTGATCCCCCCGGGGGAGTGGCGTCGGTCGGCGGAGCACCCGCGTCCGGCTGATTGGGCTTCACGATCTCGACGGCCGCACTCTTCTCACCTATCCCTGCAGCGGTCGCCGCATTCAGCGTCTCCTGATGGATGACATCCTTCGCGGCCACTGCCGTCGGATCCACCAGGGTTGGCTCCCCTGTCTTGGCGGCCAGGGCCACGTCTGGCCCTTTCTTTACGAGGCCCATCAACTTTTGAACCGTGGTGGACTCACTGCGGCTGGCCAGTTCCTTGCGGTTCGCTTCGACCGCTGCCTTGGTGGGCCGAGGGATCGGCTGGTGCAGAGCAGTCAGGCGCTTCTTGGCATCATCGGAGCGATCCATGAGCGGATAGCGAGTCAGGATGGTGTCGTAGGCCTTGGATGCCTGCTTGGTGAATTCGTCAGTGTAAAGAGCCTTCACCTTCTCGGACGTGCAACCGCGGGGCATACCGTGAACGTCGCAAGTGGGAGTGATCCGCATGCGGGTCATCTGCCCTTCATAGTTTTGCCCCAGCAGATACAAGGCCTCGTCGGCATGGCTGTAGAGCGGATATCTCTCCACGAGAGTTTGCAGGCGCGCGATCGACGCAGGATACGACTCGCGCAAATAGTAGAAGCGTCCAATCTCAAATTCGCGTTCCGCCAGGACTTCCTGCACTTCGAGCAGGCGCTCCTTGGCTTCGGGAACCAGTTTGCTGTCGGGATATTGCAGAATCAACTTCCGGTACTCATCTTCGGCGCGTTTGGTATTGGTGTAGTCCCGGTCTGCCTTTTCCATCTGCTGATAATGGATGTTGGCGATCTTCAACTGGGCTTCGGCCGCCTCCGGCATGTTGGGAAAGAAAATCTCGAAGTCGTTGTATTCCTGTTCGGCTTGAGCCAGCGCGGCGGTGCCGCCTTCCGCGTACCACGAGTCGCCGACCGCCAGTTTAGCGCGGGCGATGTACTCCGAGTCCGGGTAAGTATTGATGAGCGTCTGCAGCGTCAGGCGTGCCACGTCGAAGCGGTTATGCCGCATGGCGTCCATTGCTTTGTCGAACAGGACCTTATCCGGCTGCTTCGAGCCGACGTTCGCGAGCGGGTTGACCGACTTCTTGTTAGTGCAGGCGATGGTCAACGTCAACAGCACGCCCAACACGATCATCAATGGAATTCGACGTGACATAAGACCTCGATGTTGCTTATGTGGGGACAGCCGCCCTCGGCTGTCCGCCGAGCAAAGCTCGGCTCTTTCTCTTCCCATATCGTGCGGCTGACGCCGGAGTGTTTTGATCCGGTCTGAAGTCAGCAGTCGGGCCGAGCCCGGCCCAAGCGGGTCTAAGACCCGGTCCCACAAGAAAAACTAAACCCTCTGCAGCGCAGCTTCCGTGGCGACTTTCAATAGTGCCTGCGCATTCTTGCTTGGATCGCCATTTCCGAAGACCGCGTTGCCCGCCACCAGAATTTCTGCTCCGGCGCGAACCACCTCGGCGATGGTATCGAGTGCTACGCCGCCGTCGACTTCGATGCGGTAACGCAAGCCACGTAGACTGCGAATCTCCGCTAAGCGCCGCATTTTGTGCAGCGTGGACGGAATAAACTTCTGCGCTCCAAACCCCGGATTCACCGACATGACGAGCACATAATCGACAATCTCGAGCACTTCCGAGAGCGTATCCACGGGCGTTGCCGGGTTGATGACCACTCCCGCCAGGCAGTCGTGGCTCTTGATCAGATGCAGCGTCCGGTCCAGATGCCTGACGGCTTCCTGATGCACGGAAATCCAGTCTGCGCCCGCGTCGGCAAAGACCGGAATAAACTCGTCCGGATTCTCGATCATCAGATGGCAATCGAGCGGCAATTGCGTCACCTTGCGCAGCGATTTCACGACAGGCGGCCCAATCGTCAGGTTGGGCACGAAGTGTCCATCCATGATATCGACGTGGATGACACTGCCGCCGCCCTCGCCCGCAGCGCGCACCTGCTCGCCGAGTCGGGCAAAATCAGCCGAAAGAATTGACGGTGCCAGTTCGATCAAATAAGGACTCTCAGAACCCTTAATTTCTCCGACTTTCGCAAGGAAATGGCGTGTGGAAATTCTAACACGTCGAAATGCCGTACCGTGTGATGAGTTTGCATCGGAGCCGAGTCTGGCGCAGGTGTTCGCGGCCACTCTTGTCTGGCCAGACTCAGCCGATGATCGGACCTCCAAATTCGTCGCATGTTACCCTCGTCCGGCGTGTCACTAGCGATCCAATTCGGTCCTGCCGCCTACAGCGTTGTCGCTGTGTTTCTGTGGGGCGCTGCGGATTTCGCCGGCGGATATGGTTCCCGGCGTGCCAATGCCTTCGTGCTGACGGCGTTTTCGCATGTTTGCGCCTTCGGGCTGATGTTTGCGATTGCGATCGGAGAACACGGGGCATTTCCCTCGCGCGCGAGCATTCTCTGGGCGGTGATCGCCGGGGCGTCAGGAGGATTCTCGCTGGCCGTTTTCTATCGAGCCTTGGCATCCGGACAAATGGGCCTCACGGCGCCCATCGCCGCCTTGGTCGGCGCGGCAATACCGACCATGGTCGACGTTGCCCTTGAAGGTGCGCCGAGCCGCTGGACGATCGGCGGTTTCTTGCTCGCTGTGCTAGCGATATGGCTGATCACTCGCCCGGAACCTTCCAACGAAGAGAGGCCTGCGGGCCGCCCGCCGGGTGTCGGAATGGCGGCGCTGGCCGGAATCGGATTCGCTGGATTCTATCTGTGCATCCACCAGGCGAGTGGTTCTCCGGCCTGGATTGCCGCCCTCTCCCGCATTGGGTCGTTCACGGCGACGGCGGTCGCGGTGCTTGTGATCCGAGCACCCCTCGCCCTCGATCGCCTTGGCATCGTGTGGGGAATGCTCGCCGGATTCCTGGATATCACCGCGAGCGCGTTGTTTATCTTCGCCAGCCAGCATGGGCGGCTGGACGAAGCGGTGCTCATTACGTCTCTATATCCGGCCGTAACGGTCGTGCTGGCTCGCCTCGTACTGAAAGAACACTTCAGCCGCTGGAAATTCGTGGGCTTGCTGGCAGCGCTAGCGGCGGTGCCCTTGCTGGCGGCGGGATAGGCATTCCATATTCTAGAATATGGAATATACTGATTAATAACAGTTTATTTGACATTTATTAATGCATTCCATATTTTGAAATATGGAACAGCGATGTCTCTTCATCCCCAAGACGTGCTCGTGATCCTCAAGCTGGTCGCGAACCGCAGCAAGCGATGGACTTATGCAGATCTGAGCGAGAATCTGCGGATGAGCACTTCCCAGGTATTCCGCTCGGTTGAACGAGGAGAGGCGTCGCGCCTGCTGAGCGCGCCCAGTGTTCCTCCTCCACCCGGCTCAGGTGATGAATTGTCGGGGTTGTCGCTGTGGCCCAATAACAGCAATCTCGTGGAATTTCTGATACACGGCGTAAAGTACGCCTTCCCGGTCGAACGTGGTGGCCCCACTCGAGGAATTCCGACTGCCGAAGCTGCGGCCCCGCTCAATCGGCACTTTCCGAAGGACTTCCCCCTTCCGCCGGTCTGGCCGCACGCGGCAGGTCCTGTTCGCGGTCTTGCCTTTTCTCCGCTCTATAAGACTGTTCCGCAGGCCGCGTCGGACGACCCGCAGCTTTACGAACTCCTCGCCCTCGTCGATGCCATTCGCGAGGGGCGCGCGCGCGAACGTGAAATTGCGATACGGGAGCTGACTGCAAGAATCGATTCCAAGTGACCGTTCCCTCTTCGAACCCGAACCTTGCGCAACTCGCGGTCGCCGCCGAAGAAGTTAGCCCCTTTACTCGATCAGATTGTCTTCGTCGGCGGCTGCGTAACCGGATTGCTAGTGACGGATCCGGCGGCGGCTCCGGTTCGTCCCACACTGGATGTGGACGCAATCGTGGCCATTGCGTCATATGCGGAGTTCACGCAGTTGGAGAGCCAGCTTCGGGATTTGAGTTTTCACCAATCTCGCGCCGAGGGCGCTCCCAATTTGCAGATGGCTGAATGAAGACTTGATTCTGGACTTGATGCCAACCGATCCTTCGATTCTAGGCTTTACTAATATCTGGTACGGTCCGGCCCTCGAGACCGCGAGACGAACCAGAATCGGCGAACACTCAGTGCGGCTAATCACAGCCCCTACTTCGTGGCAACCAAGCTGGAGGCGTTTCACGGCCGCGGCAAGAACGACTTTCGCATGAGCCATGACTTGGAAGATATTGTCACTGTTGTCGACGGGCGCTTTGAACTCGCAGAGGAGGTGTGCGCTGCTCCGGCAGATCTGCGAAAGTATCTCAGCCACGAATTTGAAGTCTTACTATGGAATCGCAATTTCCTCGATGCGCTGCCCGGATACCTGCTGCCAGACACGGCCAGCCAGCAACGACTGCAACTGGTGATGAAACGTATGCAGCAATTGGTCGTGGAAGTATAGTTTGGAGGGATCATCGATGCCGTTGCTCGAAGTCCGCAGCCTGACGAAGGTGTTCCCGCATGGCGAGTCGCCGTTTGGCGGGAAACCGCGCGGAGAGGTACGCGCAGTCGATGATGTCTCGCTCGATATAAAAGCCGGCGAGACCCTTGGGCTGGTGGGGGAATCCGGATCCGGGAAGAGCACTCTGGGGCGCCTGATTTTGCGGCTGATCGAACCCACTTCCGGCAGCGTTCGCTTTGACGGCCGTGATTTGCTGGCGGCCAACCGGGGCGAAATGCGCGGGCTGCGCCGCGACATGCAGATCATCTTTCAAGATCCGTTTGCTTCTCTGGATCCACGCTTCCGGGTGGAGGATATTGTTGCCGAGCCGCTCATCATTCACGGCGCCGCGGCTGCTGACGGCCGCTCCGGCTTATCCGGGATAGCGAAGCGCGACACACGGACGCGGGTCGGGGAGTTGCTGAGGGCGGTCGGCCTCGACGAATCGGCGCGCACACGCTATCCGCACGAATTCTCAGGGGGGCAGCGCCAGCGCATCGGCATTGCCCGGGCGCTGGCCCTGCGTCCGAAGTTCATGGTGTGCGACGAGCCCGTGTCAGCGCTTGACGTTAGCGTGGGTGCGCAAGTCGTCAACCTGCTGGCGCAACTGCAGCGCGACTTTGGCTTGACTTACCTTTTTATTTCGCACTCGATGCCCGTGGTGCGTTACCTCTCGACACGCATCGCAGTGATGTATCGGGGAAAGATCGTCGAGGTCGGCGAGACTGCGCAGATAACGGAGCATCCTGCTCATGACTACACCCGCAGCCTGCTCGAAGCGACTCCGGAGTTGCTGGCGTAGAAACCTCAGAGATCGAACTGAGGGCGCCAGGATCCACGGAGGAAAACCCAGTCAGAGTAGCTCGTGCCATACTCTGTGGATGTCTCGGTCATGGCCCGGCTTCGCCCGCGATTTGCTGGAGATCATTCTGGGTTACGGACTGATTCTGTTTGTCCTGTGGATGCCCGAGTTCCCGCAGCGCATTCTTTCTCCCGTGGCCCTGTTGGTGACGCTGGCCATCGTTCTCGCGCGCCGGCCCGGCATGGCGGATCTCGGTATCGGCCTCCGCGGATTGGCGGCCTCCTTCTGGATTCTTCCCGCCGCTCTCGTGCTGGCCCTCGCAAGCCTGCTGGTGGCAAAGCAGATCGGCACGCTGCATCCACTGTATAAGGGCGATTTCAAGCACATCGCCGGATATCTCGTGTGGACCCTTTACCAGCAGTTCCTGATGAACGATTTATTCATGCCGCGCCTCGTGCGGCTTCTAGACAGCAAGAATGCGGCAGTTGGCGTGGCCGCTATATTGTTCGCGGTAGCGCATCTTCCGAACCTACCCCTTACGGCCGCCACTCTGTTGTGGGGAGCGGTCTCGTGCGCGTTGTTCCGGCGTTACCGCAATCTCTATGCTCTTGGACTGGCGCAGGGGCTGCTTGGTCTGTGCTTCGCGGTGTGCGTGCCTGACGCGTTGCATCATCACCTGCGCGTGGGCTTGGGCTACCTGCGCTATCAGGACACGCACCCGGTCCCTTGAACGCCGCTCGCGAGTGATCGAAGTGATCTCGCGGTTATTGCAGCAGGCCAAAGACCCCCACATTTTCGTCGTAACTGATGATCACTCTCCCGTCCGCAACGACCGGGGTACCAAAACCGACGCCTTCCCCCAAAGCGTCGCGGACACTGTTCATATTGCTATTCCAGAGCTCCTTCGAGACGTCGGTGGCATCGTAGGCATGCAGGATGCCTACTCCCGGAGCACTTTTTTCGTTCGCCCAGACAATGCCATTTTGCGTGCCGTTGGAGGAGACGACAGAGTTCGCACCGCGTAAGCCGTAGGCTGTCGGTGAGGTTGCGGTCGGGGTGGGGTTCAGCAAGCCGTTTTCGAAACGATATTGTTTGAGCGTAGTGTTGGACGCGGCAGCGTAGAGGTTGCCATTCCAATAAGCCGGGTTTCCATAAAGCCTGTTCCAGGTCGGCCCCTCGGCAACGTCGCCCGTAATGGCATCAGAGCAGGTATCGGCGCCAACCATGAATTCCTGGGGAATCTGGTTGTCACCACCGCCGTTGTAGTGGCCCATCGTGGCAGTGTTGACGACAAACAGGCGGCCTTCTTTGCTGTAACTGACCGCCAAACTGCTTCCGTTGGTAATGTCCGTGGGCAGCAACACGACGCCGGCGGAACCCAACTCTAAATCGTGCAGATCGATGCATGCGGCGTCCGAGGGCGTAAACCAGTCGACGATCTGAAAGCTGTTTCCTGTGAAATTCAACTTCAGCATGGTGTCGCCGTAGTTATTTCCACCTTGGTCGGCATTGAAGCTGCCGTCGGCAGCGTTGATGTAGATATTGCCATTCGCATCGACCGCAGGTGCGGCCCCGCCTTGCCAAAAAGCGCCGCCGCCGCCGTGATCGGCAGGCCCGTTGGCCGCATCGACCGCTTGGGCTTGCGTTGTGGGGTTGAACACCGCCAGAAGGTTCAGTGTCGCCGGATCGAACGCCATCAGCCAGCCGTGATAGACACCCCAATCGGAAAAAGATCCCCAGGCAACAATGATTGCACCATTCGCTTTTGTAAGTCCCGCGCGCTGGTTCTGGATGGAAGGATCGAAGGCGATCTGCCCATTCACGCTGGCCTTTCCATCCCCCGGAACGCTGGCCTGGATCTTCATACTTCCTGGGCCGAAGTCTTTACCGGTACGGATATCGACCGCGCGCAGCCACTGTTCTGCTACGCCATTCCGTGACAGCGTCGTTACAAAGTAAGCGACGCCGGTTGCCAGGTCGATGTAGGGTGTACCCGTAATTCCCACTTGGCCCCCCAGCGTAGTCCGCCCTCCGAAGTTGTCGGGCAGCGTCGTGACTCCATTGTCGGGATCGATGTAGGAACGCTGCCAGAATGCGGCTGCGGTGGGATTGTCGGCGTCGATCGCGTAGATACTGTCGTTTTCGGTACCGAAAATGATGACGTTGTGAGTGCCTGCGGTGCCCATGTCGAGCTGCGAGACGTAGAGCGGCTGGCCCATAATAATGCCGTCCGCCTGAAAACTCCCCCAACGGCCGAAGTTCGTCGCAGTCACGGTCATGGGAGTCAGAATTGTTTCATGCGAATAAAGGCCAACCTCGGAAGAATCTCCCTTCCACATCGGCACTCCAGTGAAGTTCGGATTCGTGGGCGGAATCTGCGGCGTTGTTGGTATGTCCGAAATACCTTGACAGCTCACGAGGTAAGCCGAGGCTGCGAATAAGAAAACCGATCGAGCAATGCGGGGCAAATGGCGCGTACTCATTTGGGTAGCTTCTCCTGCTAGGAGATGTCTGGGCGGACTTTCGATGTCAGAGAACCGCAAATGGTTGCGATGGCCGTTTCATCCCCGCGGTTTGAGGCTGTGTTGACAGTGCTCAGCGGCGCAAGATTCGAACGCGAAGACGGGGAACCCGAACTCGTGCTGATTTCAGCTCAAAGGTCTAGGGGTTTTACGGTACCTCAGGCTTAGAACTTTCTAGTAGGGAATCTACATTCTTCTCTTGGAGGCAATACAGGGATTCTGGTATTCTGCAGTCACTCGATTCACAAAGCGAATTCCGAAGTACACATCCCAGTCCAGCATTGGCTGGATGTTTTGTACCGGGATTCGAATAAGAAGAAATAGCTTCACGCCACTTTTTCTCGATGTTCGCGCGTCCCGCTCACGCGCGAAGGGCGTCTCGCAGTCAAGCCCGTCCTGAACGACGCTACTAGATAAACTCAGGGAGAAGTGTCGCATGCACAAATACGCTCTATTCCTGCCTGTTCTGGGCCTTTTCACATCGTTTGCAATCGCTGGCGTGAATGTCAGCGCTCCGAGCAGCGGCGCGACGGTGCAATCGCCCGTCCACTATTCAGCCACCGCGGGGGGGACCTCCTGTTCCAAAGGTGTTGCTTCCATGGGGATTTACACCGAGCCGGGCGTTCTGGCCTATGTCACGAACGGAACCAAGCTGAGCACCGATCTCGATCTGAGTCCCGGAACCTATAACACCACGGTCGAACAGTGGGACTATTGCGGCGGCGCGTCTACGACTCCCGTGAAGATTACCGTTTCCAGCAGCAACAGCAGCGGAGTATATGTCACCTCGCCTGCGAACAACAGCACCGTCGGGTCGCCGGTAAACTTCGCCGCGACAGCGACCACCTCTTGCTCGAAGGGTGTCGCGTCGATGGGGATCTATACGGCTCCTTATCAGAAGGCCTATACCGTTTCGGGCTCCAGCCTGAACACGAATCTGACGCTTAGCGCGGGAACCTACAATACGACGGTTGAGGAGTGGGACAACTGCGGCGGCGCCAAGAGCACCCCCGTTACCATCACGGTGAGCGGCAGCAGTAATGGCAAGACGTTTACCAGCCTCCAGGCCAGCAAAGGTTGGACAGGCTATGGCGAACTGCCGCCCAAATACGACATCTGCAGCAGTTGCTCGGGTGTAAGCTGGTCGATGGACCAGACCGTGTCGTCCCCGTCGATGGACGGCAAGTCAGCAAAGTTCTTCATCGGAGGAAGCACGCCTTATGCAGACGTGCTGTGGAACAATCACCTGATTGGCGACGGTTCGTCGCAGGGCTTGCCCGATACAAGCCATACCCTGGTGCCGACGCTTCACAACTTCACCTACGACACCTACTTCTATGGATCGAACCTGAGCCTGGCGGAAAATCTTGAGTTCGATATCGCTCAGTTTGTGGACAATAAGGGCTTTATGTTCGGCACGCAATGCCAGATCGTCAACGGCTCGGTGTGGGGAATCTGGGACAACGTCAATGGAAAATGGGTTTCGACCACCGTTCCCTGCAAACCCACCAGCAATTCGTGGAACCACGTGATCATCAAGGTCCAAAGAACATCAGACGACCAACTCCTGTACCAATCGATCAGCCTGAACGGCGTCACGACCACTCTAAACAAGACTTATCCTCCGTCGTCCGCTCCGGGTTGGTGGGGCGTAGTTCTGAACTTCCAGTTGGACGGAAACTACAATCAGTCGGATTATTCCGTGTATCTGGACGAACTCAACTTCAGCTACTACTGAGCGGACATCTCTTGCTCCGAGCAACGTGGCGAGCCCTCGTTGCTCGGAGCAAATTCTAGGCTCGACCGAAGTCAGCAGTAATCCCTAATCGCCCTGGATGCATCCAAATCGGGGCGTGAAATCCATTTTCATGAGCTGGCTTGTGCTCAGCGCAGTGGTCTGCTGCGCTCAGAGCTCGCCTCCTGGCAAGATCGATTGTCCCGGCGCCTACAACTCCAGCGCCAGCCCCCGTTATCGCGGCAGCAGGGGCAACGCTCCTCCCGGCAACGTCAGCAAATTGCCAATTCGCACGCTTCTCTATGCCGGGTCGCAAACCCGTATCTACACCCGCTACATGCCGTGGTTCGGGGATTCGCATCATCGCGACGTTGGATACCGTTCCGACGATCGCGAGCAAGTGGCGCGGCAAGTCGCCGACATGATCAGCCGCGGCATCTCGGGAGCCATTGTCGACTGGTATGGACCCAACTCCGCTTCGAAGAACGAAAGCACCGTTCTCGTGATGCGAGAGGCCGAACGGCAGAATTTTGAGTTCGCGGTCTCGGAGGATGCCGGGTCCCTCGCCGAATGCCAGAAGAAGGGCTGCGATGTGACAGAGCAGCTGATCTCAGACCTCAACTATGCCGCGGAACATTTCGAGGGTTCGCCGGCCTACGTTCGTTTTGATGGCAGGCCCGCCCTTTTCTTTTTTGGCCTCGAGAAGTACCCGATTGACTGGCATCGAGTCCGGCGTTCCGTGCCTCTGAAGCCTCTTTTCTTCTTCCGCAACTCCGGAGCTTTTGCCAATCCGGACAGCGACGGAGGCTATTCCTGGATCGCCCCGGAATCCGCCACTCCCAGTGATCCGCTGGCTCTCAAGTATCTGGAGCGCTTCTATTCGAAGGCGCAGGCCTCCGGCAAGATTGCGATGGGATCCGCCTACAAAGGCTTTGACGACTCCGAGGCCAGCTGGGGAAAGGGACGCGTGATTGATCAGCAATGCGGGCAGACTTGGCTAGCCACATTCGCCCTGGTGGACCACTTCTATTCCTCCGCGCATCAACTCCCCGCTCTGATCATTCCGACGTGGAACGATTACGAAGAGGGCACCGAAATTGAAACTGGGATCGATAACTGTGTAAACCTTCAGGCCTCTGTAGAAGGCGAAAAACTGGCGTGGACGGTCTCGGGTCCAAAGAACACAATCGACCACTTTTCCGTCCTCGCTCGACAGGGAGATCAATGGGGAGAGGCGGACGAGCTTCCCTCCGGATCGAAGTCAGTCCCGTTGAGCCAGCTTTCCGTGGGACCGGAGACGAGCGCCCTGTGCGTGGAGGCCGTGGGCCGGGCATCTATGCTGAATCATTTTTCGGGACCGATCGACTACACTGCCGGCAAATCCTCGACGCGGTAACCGCGCGCTAGAACCACCAGGACCACAACCAATCTACGCAGGTGTGTGTAATCGTTGATGCCGGCACCCGCCGCTTTTCGCGCCAGGCGCGGCCGTAGAAAATCCCGGCGACTGTGGCCAGGAGGACATACCGCCAGTTGAAGTGTGCGGACCGCTTGTTGAAGTGAGAGAGGCCAAACAGCACTGATGCCATCACAAGAGCAGTGTGGCGGCCCAATCTTCGCTCCAGCAGGTTTTGTACCCACGCGCGAAAGAAGAGCTCTTCGGGGATGGCGACGAATACAAAAATGCCTGCCCACGTAAGAATGGCCTTGCCCATCGCTGGGAGGTTGGTATGGGGATGAAGAAATCCAAGTGCGACCCCGAGCATGAGTACGGCGGGAGCGAAATATGCGAGTTCGCGGAAGCCCGTTTTCCAATCGCTCCAGCGCAGGTAGAAATCAAACCCGGTGCCGCGCAGGCTCCGCATGGCGAGAAAGCCGTAGAGCCCGGCATCCACCAGCAGCAGGTTATTTAAGCCCCGCAGGCCTGCCGGCCAGGCAGCATCGAACCACCGCAGGTCCACGGCGAGGCCTAGAGCGAGAAGAATTACCGCATCGCGCCAGTTGCCGCGCTGCTCGGGATCAGCGACCGCGGCTCGCGCCAGCAGCCACGCGATCACCACGGGCAGCGCCGCATACACGACGAGCCAGGGCCAGCGAACCATGTGATTGGCCGTCGCGATGAGAATGTAAGGCAGAACCAACAGCGCGGGCAGACCTACGCGCAGGGCGAAGGGCCAGCGTGCAACGGTCTTCGCTACGCGCTCGCAGGCGAATCCGAAGGCTGCAGCCGGCACAAGTTCGGCCACAAGAACCGCAATCACAAGCGGCGTCGCGTTCGACATCGATCTATCTTATCGGCCCCGGCTATCGGCCAGATCGCTTGTGCAAGCGTTCCCGCACGGGTAGAATTCCCTGCGAATCTTAAGGAGACCCTCATGGCCGCCGCTCCAGTCCTGCCAACGCCCGCATCCGAACCTGCGCCGCTTTCTCAAGGGGCGCGCGTCATCGACACATTCATTGCGCCGTCGAAAACATTTATCGACCTGCGACGCAGTGCGCAGTGGTGGCTCCCGTTTTTGCTGATGACAATTGTGGTCTGGGCGCTGGTTTACGTTGCCGAGCAGAAGATCGGTGTACAGAAAATGGTGGAAAACGATTTGCACTCGCGGCCCAAAGCCGAAGCGCAGTTCGAGAAGGCGACCCCCGAGCAGCGCCAAACGCAAGTGAAGATCACCGGGATCAGCTATTACATCGCGATTCCCCTGTTTACATTGATCATATGGCTGATCATGGCCGGATTGCAGTTTGGGACGTTCAAGTTTGCGGCGAATGCCGATATTTCATACGGTAAGTCACTTGCGGTGGTCGCTTACGCAGGATTGCCGATGGTACTGAGGTATCTGTTGGCTCTTGCCTCAGTGCTGGCCGGCGCGAACCCGGACGGTTTCACTCTGAACAACCCCGTCGCGACGAACCCTGGATATTTCATGACTCCCGCCGACAATCCGTTCTTGTATTTCATCGCGTCGCAAGTGGACATCTTTTTGCTGTGGACGCTGGTGTTGACCGCGATCGGGTTCGCCACCACCGGCAAGACAAAGATCGGGACCTCGTTCGCCATCGTGATCGGCTGGTGGGTTGTGATTACCTTGGCGTTCGCGACACTGCTTTCATAGCGAACTGCGTGGGGATCGTTTCGTAACCATTCGCCGGGAGGCGTGCGTTGCAATCGATCAGCCGGCAATGGATTCGATCGCTTCCACCACTTCTGGCGGAAGCGAGAGGTCCAGGCTAGCCAGATCCTGCTGCATGTGTTCGGCGTCGGAAGTGCCCGTCAGCGGCAAGATCCCGACCGCGCGTGCGAACGCGAATATTACCTGCGCCGGAGTCACTCGCAGTCGCGCCGCGATTGCGGTGAGTTGCTCATTCTTGAGCACCTCCCGGTTCGCCGTCAGCAGCGAGAATCCCTGATAGACAATCTGGCGCCCTGTGCAAAACGCGCGCACGTCACGGTCCCAACCGACACGGGCAAAGCAGCGGTTCTGCACGAAAGCCGGCAGCTCCGAGTGGACCGATTCCATCTGTTCCAGGTTCTGCAGAGAGACATTGCTGACACCGATCAGCCGGGTGCGCCCGCCGTCGCGCTCCTTCCGCATCGCCTCCCAAACTTCGGAATCTGCATCGGTCCACTCATCGTGGGATGAAGGGCCGTGCAACAGGTAGCTGTCAACGTGGCCAGTGCCGAGGTGCTCAAGCGAACTCGCCAGTGACTGCATAACCTGTACGCTGAGGCTGGCCTCGGGATCGTACGGCAGACGATGGTCCTGTCCGCGCTGGTAAGTGAACTTCGTCTGCAGAAAAAGCTCGGCACGTGTCACGACTCCGTCCTGATAGGCTGCGGCCAGCCCCTCACCGACCGCGGTCTCGAAGTAGTGCTTGCGCTGATTAGCGGTGTCGATGCCCCGAAACCCCATGCAGAGCGCGCGCTCCGTGAGGGTCGCAGTCCGGTCTTCCTTCCAGGCGGTGCCGTAGAGAAAATCGGGAGCGGGCATCTGCGTCATTGTGCCACGAAATCACCTCTCACCACAGAGGACGCAGAGGACACGGAGGCATCTGGAACTCCTCTGTGTCCTCAGTGTCCTCGGTGGTTGATGGCTCTTGTGCGGAGATGGCCCGGTACTCAGTCCCGGTATAATCTGGAAATCCCAGGAGGCTTTCCGTGAAACTTACTTTGGTCATTAGTTCTCTCGTAATGAGCGCCGCGCTTGCTCTTGCGCAATCTTCAACTCCAGCCGCCAAGACCCCGGCATCACCTGCGTCGCAAGGACCGACCAAGGATCCGGTCGCAACGTCACTGCGCCTTTTGCTGCAGCGTTCACAGAACAATACCGTCGGTGCGATGGAGGCGATGCCTGCGGACAAGTTCTCCTACAAGCCGACTCCAGACCAGATGACGTTTGCCCATCTCGCCGTGCACGTCGTCGAGTTCAATAATTCTTTTTGCTCCAAAGCCGCAGACGTTTCCGCTCCTAAAGTGGACGGCCCCAAAGAGAGCGATTCCAAAGACCAACTCGTGGCGGCGGTCAAAGCGTCATATGCCTTCTGCACCGATGCCTTGGGCAAGATGGACGATTCGAAGTTAGGCGACAGTATTGAACTCTTCGGTGGGCGACAAGCGCCCCGAGCCATGGCCGCCTTGATTCTTCCCAGTGGGTGGGCCGACCATTACAGCGCGGCTGCCATGTACTTACGTCTGAACGGCATTCTGCCGCCATCGGCGCAGCCGAAGAAATAGGCTCGGTACTCAGTACCCGGAATCCTACTTAATCTGTACGAGTTCGTTGGATGCGTGCCCCTCAGGAATTGGCGGGGCAGGATTCTGCGGTGCGCGCCAGGAGTCGAAGATGGAGACCTGGTGCACGCACGACACCGTGCAGTGTGGAGCGCAGGACTTTTCGTTCAAGTACTCGCGCCGGAGATCATCGCGCGTATAGGTCGCGAGCGGGACTCCGGGATATCCGCGCTGCTGCGAGCAGTAGTGAACTAATCCGTCTTCGCAGATGTAGAGATAACGTCCGCCGGCCCGGCAACGCCAGTCGTTGGGCTGGCCCTTCGCAATGTTGTCCTGAAATGAGTGGATGCGGGTGAAGCTGCTTTTCTCCAGCCCCTGCATCTCGTGATAGATGCGGCGCTCTTCGTCGCCCAGCGGCTGCAGTTGGCCGCTGCCGTCGTGGATGATTCCGATCGTCGAAGTGAAGCCAAGTTCAATCGCGCGCTTGCCAATCACCAGCGCGTCCTGCGGATGGGAAATGCCGCCCCCGACTACGGAATTAATATTCACGTGAAAGTCGGCGTGCTCAGCGAGCAACTGCAACTTCTTGTCGAGAACCTTCAGGCTCTTCTTCGATACTTCATCGGGATTCACGTTGTCGATGGAAATCTGCAGCCACTCGAGCCCCGCGCGATTAAGACGCTGAATGCGCTCGGTGACCAGCAGGTATCCGTTGGTGATGAGGCCGGCGATCATGCCGTTGGCACGGATGCGGCGGATCACGTCGTCGAGCTCAGGATGCATGAGCGGCTCGCCGCCGGAAATCGTCACCACGGCGGTGCCCAGCGATCCCAGCTTGTCGATGCGGCGGTACATCTCGTCGATCGGCACGGGCTTCGAGAAATCATCGTACTCGTTGCAATACGTACAGGCCAGATTGCAGCGTCGCATCGGGATAATGTGCGCCAGCAGCGGATGGTCGGTCGAAGCCAGGGCGCGCACCGCCATGTTAGCTCCGCGCAAGTTGCGGTGCAGGGCTTTAGCGCGGCGGCGCAGGGTTGTGAGCACTGATGGCATTAGGGTTAACTACCATTACAGCACAGGCATGGCCCTTGGCGCATGCGCGCGAACAGCGTTTGGGGATATTTGCGGGGCGAATGGGGAAAGATCTCAGTGGGTGAGGGCGGAATTATTCCGGCGGCAGCAGCTTGCGCCAGGATTCGTCTCTCGGCCAGAGCTCATGGCCGGCTTCGCGCAGGATGTCGAGCGCGCGCGCGTGCTCTTCCGGGATCAAGACATAGTCCGTGTCGTACGTCGAGATCGCGAAGACGGGGACATCGTTTTTCGAAAGCGGTTCAATGAAGGAAAGCAGGACTCCAGTCTGCGAGAAAGGGAATGGTCCTTCGAGTTTCAAACAGATCCAGCGGTGCGGGGAGGGAACATCTGGTGGAAGATTGGCAGACGGGCAGACGATGGAAAGTTCGTCGGCGGTGCGGGTGATCGAGGTGAAATCGCCTTTCGTGGCCCAGTCCGGGACGGGTGCATCGGGGGCGAGACGCACGACGGCGTAGGGGCCGGGGAGCCAGCGGAATTTGAGTTGGTGGCTGCCGTGGGGGCGTTCGTCTTTCCGATTTGCTATTGTCATAGGTGCAAAAGCTAAACAGCAGGTTTCTCGACTCGCCGTCGCATTCGCTCCGGCTCGCTCGAAATGACAAAGTTGTTGGACAATTGTAAACAACGCCGAGAGCGCGGTGGGCGGACGTATGCGTCGCTCGCTACATGAAATGCTAGCCTTCTACGGCCTTCCGCAACGCGGCCCGCGCCAGTATCCGCGTGGAATCCAGCATCGGCAGCGGGGATTGCTCCTGAGTCATCAGTAAGGGAATCTCGGTGCACGCCAACGCGACGGCATCGCACCCTTCGTCCTTCAGGCCGCCGATTACTTCTGTGAAATAGGCTTGCGTGCGCGGCAGGAATATTCCCTGGACCAGTTCATCGAAGATGATGCGGTGAATCTGCTCCCGTTGCTCCGCATTGGGGACGCGGTGTTCGATTCCCGCTGCTTTCAAAGTCTCGCGGTAGACCGGACCGTCCATCAGCGAGCGTGTGCCGAGAACTCCGAGACGCTTGTAATTGTGCCGCTTGGCTTCATTCGCGACTTCGACCGCAATGTGCAGCCACGGGCGCGGAGACCGGTGCTCGACGAGATCGAACGCTTGGTGCACGGTATTGACAGGCGCGATCAGGAAGTCGGCGTCGGCCTTGGCTAACTTCTCCGCGGACGAGAGCATCAGTTCCGCGACGCCGGCCCAATCTCCAGCGTCGATGCAGTTCTTGTAAAGAATGAACGGGTGTCCGTGCATCGACACTTCTGGATGGTTATACGGGCCGAGCAGGTTCGCGCCTTCCACGCAGATCGTGCGATAACAGAGCGCCGCGCCTTCCGCGCTCGATGCGACGATGCCGATGTGTAACATTTTGGTTCCCAATAAGGTCTTAGGTCGTAGGCCTTCGGCCCTAGGCTCAGATTCCTAGCCGTCCGCCGAAAACTCGTTTTGGGTGGCGCAGCGCTTTGAGCGCTGCGATAAACCGATTTATTCCATGCGGGCTTTAGCCCCCGAGGTACCTCGCCTGAGGTTTCAGCAAGCGTCTAGGAAGCCGCGATCCGAATCCCCTAACACCTAACACCTAACGCCTAATACCTAACGCCTACGACCGAATTCAGCCCTTGATTGTAGCCGGAGCGAGCGCGTAGGGGCTGGCGTCGCGGTAGCGCTTCTCGAACTCTTCGCGGGTACAGATGGTTCTGACATCGAGGATCCGGTCGATCGCAAGTATTCCGTCGAGGTGGTCGATTTCGTGTTGCACAAGTTCGGAAAGACTGCGGTCATCGCCGGCTTCGAACTCCAGCGTTTCGCCATCGAGATTTTGATAGCGGACACTGACTCTTCGGTGCCGTTCCACCTGCATGAAGATCGAGAGGAAGCTCAGGCAGGCGTCCCAGACAACGATCTTCTCATCGCTGCACGTAATAATCTCCGGGTTGATCAGCGGCCACGGTTCCACGCCGCGGAGCTTAAGGAAGATCACTCGCAGAGACACGCCGAGCTGCGGAGCAGCGATGCCGCGTCCGTAGCCAGTGGTCGAGCGCCAATAGAGCAGCGTGTCCGAGAGATCGCGCACCAGGCTGCGAATTTCGTGCGCGCTGGGATCTTCGACAGGCTCAGCCTTTTCGCGAAGGAGCGGGTTGCCGAGTTGGAGGACGGTGCGGATGGGCATATCGGCTCTCAGTTAGACGAACGATCATCTCGCAGCGGCGGCGTCGAACAGGCTCAGCAACTCCAGCTTCTTTTCCGCAGGCAGAAACGAAGCTTCGAACGAGTTGCGCGCTAGTTCGCGCAGGTGCTCATCGGTGAATCCAAAAGTCTCCTGGGCCAATTGGTATTCGCGCGAGAGCGTTGTGCCGAACAGCGCCGGATCGTCCGTGTTGAGCGTGATCATGATGCCCTGGTCGAAATAATTCTTCGCGGGATGCTCGGCCACTGCCTTGCAGACTCCGGTGCGAAGGTTGCTGGTGATGCAGAGTTCCACCGGGATCTGGCGCTGGGCAAGTTCCTCGATCAGGTCCGCGTCCTGGGCAGCGGTAAATCCATGGCCGATCCGCTCCGAGCGCAAGTTCAGCGCTCCCCAGATCGATTCTGGGGGGCCTGTCTCACCAGCGTGCGCGGTCAGACGCAAACCCTGGTCGGCGGCGTAGGCGTAAACGCCGCGGAACAGTTCCGGCGGTGCCTTCACCTCGTCCCCGCCAATGCCGACTCCAACAACATGGCGGTCGCGGTATCGCGCCGCCAGTTCAAAAACCTTCTGCGCTTCCTCGACTCCGAAGTGGCGGGTTGCGTCAAAGATCCAGAGGAGCGACACTCCGAAATCGCGAGCGCCACGGGCACGTCCCCGCTCCAGACCCTCAAAGATCGCGGGAAAATCCTGCTTGCGAAAAAGACAGACGCCAACGGCGACATAGACCTCGGCGTGCAGCACATGCTCTTCTTTCAGGCGCTGCATGAGCCGGTACGTGATGAGTTCGTAGTCGTCGGGTCCGCGAAGATGAGCGCTGACAGCTTTAAATGCCATCAGGAAACTCTGAAAATCGGTGTAGCCGTAAAGGGACTCAACCTCGGCCAGCGTGGCTCGATCGCCGTGGAGTTTGCGGAGTTCGAGCAGGGTAGCGGGCTCGACCGCCCCCTCGAGGTGCAGGTGCAGCTCCGCCTTGGGGAGTTGGCGGATGAAGGAATTCGGTGGGCGAGCCGGTACGGAAGTCATCTCCTTGATTGTAGTTTCTCGACGCCGGATTTGCGAGAGAGCGGGCGATCTTCGACGCGTCGATTTTCCGGTACAATTCGCTGTTCTCATATCAGGTTCAGGGAGAGCGTATGAAAGCGAAATTCGTTCGCAAGACACCGGGTACTTGGGCGCTGGTGGTCTTACTGCTAGCTTCGTTTGCCGCGGCCTCGGGCCCGCAGGTAAAGACCGCTTCCGGCACGGTCGAAGGGAAGGAAGATGGTGCGATCAACAAATTCTTGGGAATCCCGTACGCCGCGCCGCCAGTTGGCGACTTGCGCTGGAAGCCGCCCGTGCCCGGTGCGAAGTGGACTGGCGTGCGCAAGGCAACGGAGTTCGGCTCGCATTGCATGCAGGGAAACGTGTACGGTGACATGACCTTTCGCGACGCCGGTGGCAGCGAAGACTGCCTCACTCTGAACATCTGGGTTCCGGCAAAGAACGCCGGAACCAAGCTGCCGGTCATGGTTTGGATCTACGGCGGCGGATTCGCTGCCGGGACAACGTCGGAGGCGCGGCAGGACGGCACCCACTTGGCGCAGCAGGGCGCAATCGTGGTTTCCATGAACTACCGTTTGGGCTTGTTCGGATTTTTTGTTCATCCGGAACTCGCGAAAGAGTCCGGCCGAAACGCCGCCGGGAATTATGGCCTGCTCGACCAAACAGCCGCGCTGCGGTGGGTGCATGACAATATCGCGGCCTTTGGCGGAGATCCGGGCAACGTGACGATTTTCGGGGAAAGCGCGGGATCATTTTCGGTCAGCGCTCAAATGGCTTCGCCGCTCGCCAAGGGTCTGTTCCAGAAGGCAATCGGAGAGAGTGGTGGTGCGTTTTATAGCGGAGGTCTGACCTTCGAACCGCGGTCGGTGCGGGAAGAGAAAGATGCGAAACTTGTCAGCGCAAAGATGGGAGTGAGCTCTCTCGCTGCGCTGCGCGCCATCCCCGCGCAAAAACTGCTGGATGCTTTCTCGCCGCCGCAGTCGCCGGGATTTGATTTTGGTCCGGACGTCGACGGATATTTTCTGCCGGAACCGGTACCCGCCATTTTTGCGGCGGGCAAGCAAAACGACGTGCCGCTGCTGGCGGGTTGGAACCACGATGAAGGCAGCTTCGAGATCGCGTTCTCCCCGCAGAAGCCGACAGCAGAAAGCCTGAAGGCCACAGCGCAAAAAGAGTTCGGCGACAAGTCCGCGGAATTCTTGCGGCTCTATCCTTCCGATACGCCCGAGCAAACGCTGCGTTCCGCGCAGGATTTCGCGGGCGACAAGTTCATCGCCTTCTCGACCTGGCAGTGGATGGAGTCACAGAGTAAGACGGGCAAACAGCCAATCTACCGTTATCGTTTTGATCTTGGTCCACCCGCGGATCCGAAGGGTCCACAGTTAGGTGCTTTTCACTCGGCCGAGATCGAGTACGTCTTCGGCCAACTCGATTCGAAGGCCGGAGTCGCGTGGAAACCGGAGCATCGTGAACTAAGCGAAGAGATGCAGAAATACTGGGCGAACTTCGCCCGCAGCGGCGATCCAAACGGGCCGGGACTGCCGAAGTGGCCGGTTTATTCAGCGGCGGACGGATGGCCCGTCATGTTTCTGGATGCGAAGTCTGCGGCGCACAAAGATGAGTTGCGGGAGAGGTATGTGTTCCTGGAAGGAGCGTGGGCGAAGTAACAAGCCGACGCCGGCCAGGATTGAACTCCGTGCGACGCCGTTGATGGCTTTCGGAGTTTACAGGGATCCTTCCCTACGCAGCCCGATTCGCTATCGCGAATCGGGCTGCTTTGTTCAGGATGACAGGGCGTTTTGGCTGAGAGCTGACAGCTAATCAGCTACTTCTTCGCAAACTCGCTTCGATGGCGGCTATAGAACACATAGATCAGCAGGCCCAGCGCCAGCCAGATCACGAACCGCAGCCACGTAATCAGCGTGAGTCCGAACATCAGCCCACCGCACAACAACACGGAAATCAGCGGGAACCACGGCACAAACGGCACTCGGAACGCACGCTTGCGATCGGGCTGTTTGCGGCGCAGCAAGATCACTCCCAGAGAAACCAGAACGAAGGCAAACAACGTCCCGATGTTGGCGAGATCGGCGGCATCGCCAATGTCCACCAGGCCTGCGGGAATTCCCACTGCAAAACACGCGATCCACGTGGACCAGTGCGGCGTCTTGAATTTCGGGTGCACCGCCGAGAACAACTTGGGCAGCAATCCATCGCGGGACATGGCGTACCAGATGCGCGCCTGCCCGTACTGAAAAACCAGCAACGAAGAGATCATGCCGGTCAGCGCTCCAATCACGATGACCGAGCGGAAGAACGGGTGCACGCCCAGATACTTCATCGCATATGCCACGGGCGCTTCGGCGGCTTCACCCGAAACGAACGTCGTGTACTTCATCATGCCGAGCAGTACGACCGCTACGCCAACGTAGAGCAACGTGCACACGATCAGCGACATGATGATGCCGAACGGCAAATCCTTTTGTGGATTGCGCGACTCCTCCGCAGCCGTCGAGACCGAATCGAATCCGATATAGGTAAAGAAAACGATCGCCCCTCCGGTGACGATTCCGGCAAAACCAGAAGGCGCAAAGGGAGACCAGTTCGCCGGTTTCACCAGCATTGCCCCGACGACCAGGAAGGTGAGGATGGCGCCGATCTTCACGGCGACCATGATGTTATTGGTGGCGGCCGACTCTTTGATTCCACGCACCAGCAGCAGCGTCAGAAGGAAAACGATAAGGAAGCCGGGTAGATTGAAATAGGCGCCCGTCCACTGCCCGCCAGCCCAGACGGGGCTCGACCATTTGTCGGGCAAGTTGAGGCCGAACACGGCCAGTTGCGCCTTTGTGTACCCCGCAAAGCCAACCGCGACTGCAACGTTGGAGACAACGTATTCGAGGATCAGGTCCCAGCCGATGATCCATGCGAAAATTTCGCCGAGCGTGGCGTACGAGTATGTGTACGCGCTGCCGGCGATGGGGATCATCGACGCGAGCTCGGCATAGCACAATCCGGCAAAACTACAGGCAATCGCGACCAGGAAGAATGAAATCGCAATCGACGGTCCGGCGGGTGGCCGTCCGTGCATCAGCGCTCCGGCCGTGCTGCCGGTACGCAGAAAGTTCACGATGACATCAAGAGCCTGCGCATGCAGGATGGAAGGCGCCTGGAAATATTCTCCGGCGGCGGCCGTGCCCGTGAGCACGAAAATTCCCGAACCGATGATCGCGCCTATGCCCAACGCCGTCAGCGACCAGGGCCCCAGCGTTTTTTGCAGGCGCTGGCCCGGCGATTCCGATTCGGAAATCAGCTTGTCGATCGACTTGCAGCAGAAGATCTGTTTGTCTGAGGTACGGATAACGTCGGCGGGTTCCGTCGATGATTGTGACAAGCGGTTGTGGTCTCCTGAAATCAGCCCTCAGCAATCGAGCCCTTAGCTGGCGAAGAATTCCACATCCGACAACTTCGCCAGCTAAGAACTTTGTGGAGACAGCCGCCCTCGGCTGTCCGCCGAGCGCAGCTCGGCTCGCCTTCGCCTTACCGCTTCGCCTGGCCGCGGGCCAGCTTCTTGACCTTCGGCTTCTTCGATCCGCGCGGATAGTCACGAGGCTTGAGCGGCTTTTCTGCCTTGCGTTTCTTGCGAGCCGTGCGTTTGGCTTTCTTGCGTTCGTCTTTGGTCAGCTTTGATGTGTTTGCCATGAATCCTTTTCGATTGTGTAATTTAGTAATTTAGTAATTTGGTAATTGGGGAATTTGGAGACCGGACAGTCTTTTCGCGGGCAAATTACTCAATTACTAAATTTCTCAATGCTTTTCAGGCCCGCTCCAGCTGGGCATACTTCTCTACCAGTTTCTTTAATCCGAAGCGAGGAAATTGTACCGTAATCTTGGCTTCTTCGCCTTCTCCTTCGCGCTGGTAGACCGTTCCTTCTCCGTATTTAGGATGCCGTACCCTCTGTCCCGGACGGAATCCGCGCTTGCCCGTGGGCTCTTCGACTGAGGTTTTGGGCGCCGTGAACTTCTTGCCGCGGCTGGCAAAAAACTCGGCGATGTTCTCGATTGAGTTGTAGGGGCGGGCGGGGGCCGTGGGCTTTTGCCCTGCCGACGGACGAATGCGTCCGTCGCTATGTGAGTCGTGCCACGAAGTACTCTGATCTTCGTCCTCGTACGAATAGTGCGTGCCCTCGGCTTCGTAGGCAGGGCTTCGTCCGCCCGGACGGCCGAATGTTCCCGTTCCCATGCGAGCCGCGCTCGGCCGCCTGGTTCCCAACTCTTCAAGCAGCGGGGCTGGGACTTCCTCCAGGAATCGCGATGGGACGCTGGCTTCCGGCAAGTCCGTTCCGTACCGGCGGCGATAGACCGCTCGCGTCAGGATAAGCTGGTCCATGGCGCGCGTCATTCCGACATAACAGAGCCGGCGTTCTTCCTCGATGTCCTCAGGAACCAGCATGGTTCGCGAGTGCGGAAACAGCCCTTCTTCCAGGCCGCTGAGGAACACCAGGGGAAACTCGAGACCCTTGGCGGCGTGCAGGCTCATGAGCGTGATCTGCGCCCGCTCGTCATAGTCGTCGGCGTCGGCCACGAGCGCGGCGTGATCGAGAAACTGGTCGAGAGTCTCGGCACGGTCCCGCGAGTCCATGGCGGCATTGACCAGTTCGTGCAAGTTTTCGATCCGCGAAAGCGCTTCCGGCGTGTCTTCATCTTCCAGCAATTTGATGTAGCCCGTGCGGTCGATGAGAAATTTCAAGATGTCGGCAGTCGAGACGGCAGGAGTGGGAAAATCACTGGGCGTCGCGCCGAGCAGCGGTTCGGGCGTAGTGCCGGCGTCCCGCCGGCTGTCGTGGAGAGCCTGCCCTGAGCCTGTCGAAGGGCGTCCCGCCTCCACAGCCGGCCGAATCTCAAGGGCCGCAGGGTCTGAGTCCAGAGCCGCAGGTTCCGCTTCCACGGCACCGAAGTCGAACGAGAAATTCTCAAACTCCGCAGGATCGAAGGCGGTGGCATCTTCGGGTTGCGCGTTGCTGGAACCTTCAGCTTCACACTGCTCGACGGACCCTCCTCCTCGCGCATTCGCGTTCACGGGCCCTACATCATCCTGCAGCTGTTCTTGAAAAGTTCCTGCCAGCATCGCGCGCGCGTCTTCGATGAGCTGCTGAAAATTCTTCAGCGACAACAACGCCCGCTGCGGAAGAAGTTGACGCTTGATCGCCTCCCCGATCGCGCCCCACAGCGAGAGGCCAGTCTCAAGAGCGAGCTGCTCCAGCGTGTCGATGGTCTCTTTGCCAATGCCGCGAGTCGGCGTGTTGATCACGCGCAGAAGCGATATCGTATCGTCAGGATTGTGGATGACCTTGAGGTACGAGACCATGTCTTTGATCTCGGAGCGTTCATAAAAAGAGAATCCGCCCACCACCTTGTACTTCAAGCCGTAACGCCGCATCGCTTCTTCAAAGAGTCGTGACTGCGAATTCGTGCGATAGAGCACCGCGGCCCGCGGAGTTTCGCCCTTCTCGTTCGCCTCGCGCAGATACTTCGCGACGTGGTCGGCGGCGAAGAGCGCTTCATTTTCACCGTCGGGTGCTTCGTAGTACCCGATCTTGGTGCCGCCCTGTCGCGCGGTCCAGAGGTTCTTCCCCTTGCGGCGGATGTTGTTCGCGACCACGGCCGACGCCGCCTGCAAAATGTTTTGCGTGGAACGATAGTTCTGCTCGAGGCGGATGATCTTGGCCTCGGGAAAGTCCTGCTCGAATTCGAGAATGTTGCGGATGTCGGCGCCGCGCCACGAATAAATCGACTGGTCTTCGTCGCCGACCGCGCATACATTGTGGCGGTCTCCCGCAAGCATGCGCATCAGCTCGTATTGGGGACGATTCGTGTCCTGATACTCGTCGATCAGCAGATACTGGAACCGCCGGTTGTAGTATTCGCGCACCTGCGCCGCGGACTTCAGCAGGCGTACGGCCTCGAGCAACAAGTCATCGAAATCGAGGGCGTTCGCTTTCCTCAGTTCCTTGCGGTATTCCTCGTACAAATGCGCGATCTTTTCAGTCTTGGGATCGGCTGACTGCAGGTAGAGTTCCTGCGGATCGAGCATGTGATTCTTCGCCCACGAAATGCGGCCGAGAACGGTGCGTGGCGTGAGTTGCTTGTCGTCGAGGCCGAGGCGCTTCATCACGCTCTTGACCACCGCTTGCTGGTCGCTCTCGTCATAGATGACAAAGTTTTTCGTGTGCCCGATTGGCGGCTGCCCGGGCGTGGCCGACGGGATCCGCATTGCCTCAATATCCCGACGCAGAACGCGCACGCAGAACGAATGGAAGGTCGAGATGACCGGCTTGGCGATGCTAAGCCCGCCCACCAGCTTTTCGACGCGCTCGCCCATTTCGGCCGCAGCCTTATTGGTGAACGTCATCGCCAAAATGGACTCGGGCATTACGCCTTTGTGCTCGATCAGGTAAGCAATGCGAAAGGTGATAACGCGCGTCTTGCCGCTGCCGGCGCCGGCCAGGATCAGCACCGGTCCTTCAGTAGTTTCGACGGCTTCGCGCTGCTGCGGATTCAGTTGGTCGAGAAAAGACAATGCGGAAGTGGCTCCAGGATTCCCTAATTCAATTTTACAGGGGAATGCCGGTGGAAGAGATTGTGCAAGCTGATTTCGAACCTCGAATGCCTAAAACGAAACCGTTGCTGAGGGCTCCAAGATGCGAATTTACCTCGCAAGCCAGGCAGCTGCTGTCGTTCTCCCGACGGAGCCGAGATGGGCCCCTTCCTTACGCACCTTCGCCCGTCCGGCTGGGAGGGCGTCTATGAATCCGAAGAGTTTCTTGACGTTGGCGTTGTTCGTAACGATGGCAGGCTTGGTGGCTGTCGATCAGCATGATGCGCGTGCGGGCGAAGTCACCCCACCGCCGGGCTACAAAGTTCTGGAACCAATCCGTCACGGCAATCTGACGGTGTTTCCCGTCGCCGCGGCGAAGAGCTATCCCACGGGGGAATTCCTGACTCTGGATGAAGGGTTGCGGTCCGGAGACGTCGTGGTCACGGAAGCGGGAAACGTGCAAGGGCTGATTCGGCGGCATGGCGCGCCGGTCGTGCGCAATGAGGGTGCTCAAGTCAATCGCTTGGTGCTGGTCAACAATTCCAAACGGCCATTGTTATTGTTGGCCGGGGAAATCGTCAGTGGCGGAAAACAAGACCGGGTGATCGGGAAAGACCGGATCGTCCCGGCGGAAAGTGATCCCGTCGACTTGAGCGTCTTCTGCGTGGAGCCTGGCAGGTGGGTCGCGACTAGCGAGCATTTCGGAGCGTCGGAGGCAATGTATGGTGGCGTGGCCGGCGGAGCGAACTCGCACGCTCCCGCTCCCATGGCAATGATGGCGCAGCCTTCCGTTCGCGCCAAAGCCATGGGCGACAAGGACCAGAACCAGGTTTGGGCGGAAGTGCGCAAGCAACAGTCGCAGATGGTGACCGTCGAGGCCGCGGCATCTCCCCAGGTGGCCACCGAGATCGCGCGGACTTCTTCGTACGCCAAGGTGAATGAAAATGAAGCCGTCAAGAAACAGGTGGACGCGGTCGCCAAGCCGATCGAGCAGAACTATCAGAGCCTGATTCATCAATTGCGCGATCGCAATGCGGTCGGAGTTGTTGTCGCGGTGAACGGGCGCATCATTTGGGCCGATGTATTTGCCAGCACTGACCTCCTGGAAAAATACTGGCCCAAGCTGGTGCGCTCGTACGCTTCCGAGGCCGTAGTCACGCGCGCGAAAGAAGTCGACGTGACCGTCAGCCGGGCGCAGGCTTTCCTGGCAGACATGGAAGGCCGCAGGGAGATGATCGAAAACGAGCCGGGAGTCTATCGCCACACAGAAGTCAGCGGCGACGGCTTCAAGGCATTCTCACTCACATCGCTTCTGCCGAAGACGGGCTTCGAAGTGCACGTCGCCAAGATGGCGGAATGAAGATGGCCGCATGAAGATGCTGGAATGAAGAGGGGAATGCCGATGGCGGAATGACAAAACGTGCGACGTAGTCGGAAGACTGATTTCGCGGGCGGACTGATTTTGCTTTTCTCCGCGTTCTTGGCGGCAGTTCTCCGCGAACTCTGCGGTTAAAGTCTTTTCGTCTACGGCAAGCCACCAGCCTTGTGGCTCTTCCCGCTTAGTTCTTCTACGAGCGGGAACGATCGCGGCGGAATCAGCGTGCGGTCCGTAGGCATAGATCCCATACTGACGGCTTTCGCCAATATCTCAAGTGCGATTCCCGCTGCCGGGGCGGTGATGATCGTAGCTTTCAGCAGTCCGCGGCGCACCCAGTCCTGTCCGGTCTTGGTGACACCGTCGCAGCCGGTGAAGGGAATACTCAACCACTGCTCCCGATCCTTTTCCGTGAGGTCGACGAAAGCTTTGCGCGCACCCATCGCCATAGCATCGTTCTGGCAAATGACTCCGCGGATTTGAAGCTGTCGCGATGAGCCGAGCGACAGCCACGACTTCACCGCATTATGCGCGCTCCGCTCGGTCCAGTCGCCTTTTAGCATTTTCAGTTCGACGGCGGCCGGTTTGGTGGACAGCATTCCCTTAGTGCGGAGCTGGGTCGCCATGCTGTTGAAGGGGCCTTCGATGTATAGGACGTTCCCCTCGGGAACGAGGGTAGCCAGTTGTTTGCCCTGAATTCTGCCGACTTCGGACTGGTCCGTGCTGACCGAGAAGACCGGAACGGCGCCCCCATGGCGCAGTTCAGCGATGTAGTCGGGATCGCTGTTAATAATTCCCCATCCAATGCCCGCCGCGACCGCCGCTTTCGCGATCTGGGGCATCCCCGTCCCGACGGGCTCAACCAGAATCGCACTGGGCCGTTGAATCGGGTCTTGAATGATTTTGACGAGTTGCTGGGTTTGATTGACCGCGTCGTTGTCGGCGTAGATGAGTTGAATCTTGATGCCGAGCCGGGCGGCCATGTCGGTTACGGCGGTTGCTTGCTCGGCCTGGTAATCGTTTTCTCTTGTAGTAAGAGCAACAACTACATTCAGTTTTTCCATGGGCCTCGTCGTGGAGTTCCTTCGGTGTCGGATTGTTTCACAGACTGCAAGTGCTGAAAAAGATTTCTGCGCGACGAACCAAACTGATCGACGTTCCGGATTAATCCCGCCTCGTCGTTTCGTACCAACTTCGCCAGGCATTGGAATCATTCGGCAATCGCTGCCGGGTGATATCGTGCAGCGCCTGGAAGGCCCAGCCATGGGTTGCAGCATCGAGCGCGGGATCGTCCGTGTAGATCAATAGCTGAGGAACTGCCGAGAGCCGCTGCTCGTGCGTGAACATGCCGCACTCTGCCAGGCTGCAAGCCGCCCTTTCGCGCACAATGGCCGAAGAATCGTCGTGCATGGCCTTCAACAAAGGGTCAATCGTCGCATTGGAGCCGACCAGCGCCAGGCCTTCGACGGCCCAGCGTCGCGAATCCTCATCTCGATCTTTCAGGTGAGCGGTCAACACCTGCACCGCGCGTTCGGTTTCGACGCCGCGATTCGCCATCAGGCCGAGTGCCCAGAGCCCCCATATCTTCTGCGAATGATCCGGAGAATCCACAGCTCTCAAAACGTATTCGAGGCTGGCGGAGTTCTTGGCCAATCCATACGCCGCCAGTTCAACTTCAATGCCCGATTCGCGCACGCGCATGTCATTGGAGTTCAGCGCTGCCGTAGTCAGCGTCGCGATCTGCGGATCCCACTTTACTTTTCCTTGCCAGCGATCCACTCGGGACGAAATCTGATCAACCGCGCCGTCGTTGTGGCCAACTGCAAGTTCGAGCAGAGCTTCCGCCTGTTTCTGCGGTTTCATGCGATCGAGTTGACGAGAGTCTTTCGCGGAAGTGGGCGAGCCTCCCGAGAAAGCAAAAAGATTGGCAAACTTCGACCACGCGGCATGCCCATTGCCCGCATTCGCCGTCAGAACTGCGAGTAGCACCCCCATCGCAACGGCGAACAGCGGGCCGAATCGCCTCGGATTCGCAGGCCATCCGGGCGAGCCCGGTCTTGAGATGGGTCCAGCGGCGTTTACATCGGAACTCGGCCCCAGCGTGCCGTAGTCCGGGGTGGGCTGCAACCGCGGATCTGCATTGGACGCGGCCTTCGGCTGCGAATCCTGACCCGAAAAGCGCTGCTGCGATACATCCATATATAGAAGAGTCTAGGATCAGCGCCGAAATGAGGTAAAGTTACTTCGGTTCGGACACTAACCGGTTCGATGCAAAAACGCGACACACGACCTGGGAAAGGGGCCCCGGAATGTGCGTGCGCGATCCCATGCAGTTACGAGAAGGAAGTTTATGAGGACGAAGTCCAAGTGGCTGGTATCCATGATCAGCGTGTCCCTGGCGGCAGTGGCTTTGGCCGCGGCTGGTCCGGGATATCACGTAGTAACAACATACAAAGTCGGCGGTGAAGGCGGCTGGGATTACCTGACCACCGACCCAGGTGCGCGGCGAGTTTACATTTCGCGCGGTACCCACGTCATGGTGCTCGATGCCGACTCGGGCAAAAGTGTAGGCGATATCGCAGACACACCCGGAGTGCACGGCATCGCTTTGGCGCCAGAGCTGGGAAAAGGATTTACGAGCAATGGACGGGAAAACACGGTCAGCATTTTTGACATCAAGACGCTGGCGACCGGCAGCAAAATAAAAGTGGGCGAGAATCCTGACGCCATTCTTTATGATCCGGCAACCAAGCGGGTCTTCACCTTCAACGGACGCAGTGCGGATTCGACGGCCATCGATGCCACCAGCGGAAAAGTGTTGGGCACGATCAAGCTGGATGGCAAGCCCGAATTCGCGGCCAGCGATGCGAAGGGCGAGATCTTCGTCAACATCGAAGACAAGAGTGAATTGGTCGCCATCGATCCCAACAAGCTGGAACTCAAATCCAAATGGCCGCTGGCGCCCTGCACCGAACCGAGCGGACTTTCCATCGACCGCAAGAACCGCCGCCTGTTTGTTGGCTGCGACAACAAAATGATGGCAGTCGTCGACGCCGACAGCGGCAAGGTTCTGGCGACTCCCGCCATCGGAGACGGAGTCGATGCCACAACGTTTGACCCCGAGACCGGACTCGCCTTTGCCTCCTGCGGCGGCGATGGCGTCTTAACGGTTGTAAAAGAAGACTCGCCCGACAAGTTCAGCGT
Organism: uncultured Acidobacteriaceae bacterium; assembly: GCA_963844525.1. Lineage (GTDB taxonomy): Bacteria > Acidobacteriota > Terriglobia > Terriglobales > Acidobacteriaceae > Sulfotelmatobacter. Next base: position 1,097,372 of record CAWJOM010000006.1, read on the forward strand.
GGCCGAAAATGTCACGACGAAAAAGGGAGCCCGCACGCTCGCGCTCGATTCCAAGACGCACAACGTGTTCGTGGTCACGGCGGACTTCGGTCCTCGTCCGGCGGCCACAGCGGACAACCCGCGTCCGCGGCCTCCAATGCTTCCCGATAGCTTCGTCGTGCTCGTCGTCGGAAAATGAATCGGTTCTGCGGTTGGTGAGAGCCCTGCTCTGCGATGCGTCAGTTCTGATTCCTGACGTGGAGAGCGGGGCTTTTCTCTTGGCGAGATCGTGAGGACGCAAACACGCGGCCAGAGGGATCGCTCGCTATCCTGACGACAGTGGAATCTCCCTCACACGCTCAATCGTGTCCGCGTCTTCCGCCGACTTGTCAGGCCTTAGACGGACAATTCGCGGGAAGCGCAGCGCGTAGCCGCTCTCGTGCCGGTCGGATTTCATCAGGTTGTTGAATGCCACTTCCAGCACGATCTTCGGCTCGACCACCAGCCGGAATCCTTGATCCTCCTCCACGTGCGCCAGAAACCACTGCGTCATCTCGGTGATTTCTGCGTCGGTGAGACCGGAGTACGCCTTGCCGATATTCACGAGCCGGTCACCGTCCCATACGGCGAAGGTGTAGTCGCTCAGCACGCCGATGCGCTTGCCGTGCCCGTACTCGACTGCCGTGACCACCACGTCCAGAGTCGCCAGTTCGCGCTTCATCTTCAGCCACGACTTTCCACGCTTGCCCGGCGTGTAGGCAGAGTTGAGGTCTTTGATCATCAACCCTTCGTTTCCCCGCGCCTGAGCCGCCGCGAACAACTCCTCCAACTCCGCGATGGACGAGGCGTGAAACACCGGCGCGCGAATTGCGCGAGCTGCAACCGATTCCTCTTCATTCCCGAACAACAGCTTGCCCTGGGTTCCTGCTTTACCAGTTCTCCTCCGGGCGGCCGTGTCTCCCTCGCCACAGAGAGGCTTCTGCGCCAGAAGACGATCCAGGATTTGTGATCGCTCCCGCAGCGGACAGTCAATCACGAGTTCGCCGTCCGCATACAAAACGTCGAACACCAGGAAGGCGACCGGAACTTCCCGCAACATCTTGTCACTGACTTTCTTCCTCCCGAGACGTTGTTGCAAAACGCTGAAAGGCCTCGCGCGCCCTGCGTCGTAGTCCCAGGCGATGATTTCTCCATCGAGAATTGCGTTCTCCGGCAGCGCGCTGAGCGCGTCCGGCAGTTCCGGGAACGACTCGGTGATTTCGTCGCGGGTCCGCGAGAAAAACTTTACTTCACCGCCTGCCACGTGGGCTTGCGCGCGGATGCCGTCATACTTGTCCTCCACAGCCGCTTCCGCGAAATAACTCCAGCCCTCCTCAGAAGAGTCAATCGGGCTCGCCAGCATGAATCCGATCGCATGGAACATCCTCATGTGCGCTTCGCCCAATTTGCCCTCGGCAGCCAGGCGCACGGTTTCGCCCAAGTCTCCCAGAAGCATGTTGGCGCGTTGCACTTCGACTGGCGTTTCCCCGTAAGCTTTGGCAATCGCTTCCTCAACCAGGCTCTCCTTCAGCCCGATCCGCAAATCTCCGGTCATGATTTTGAGGATGTATTTGGCTTCGAGCTGCGTCGCGCGGGAGATCAGATTGCGAACCAATGCGGTTTTCGCGGCCGGACCGCGTGCCCCCGCGATCTCGCGAAATGTCGCCTCCACCTCCAGCACACCAAGACCTTGGCCAGCGTGCCCGGCGAGAATTTCACCAGCAACGGCTCCAAGATCGCCGTGCCGGCGATACGCGGCGTTAATCTCGCCTTCATCCTTCCCCGACAACTCCGCCACAATCTGCCAAAGCGAGCGCCCACCGACCTGAAGAGTAGTCTCCTCCCAAGCCGGAAACGCCCGTCCCGAGAGAAAAATCGCCGAAACTGCCGCCTCATCCGTCGAGCGCGACTTTAGATAGTCCGCAACGATCGCGGTCTTAACCAGCTTCTTCGTCGTCGCCGCGATTGCTTCGCACGCTGTTGCCAAGCGATCCATGAATCTCCGATCATAGCCCGATGATCATGGCCGATGCCCCGCATCTCTGCCTGCGCGACGCAAGCCGCCTCGCGTTCCTTAAGCTAACTCTCGCGATTGCTTCGACTTACCGCGGGCCCAAGGCGGTCCGAACCGGCCAACCACGTGTGGTAACCTAGAAGGTGCGTCGTGGTTCTGTCAGGAGCATCCAATACTCGTGCGTACACTTCGAAACTACTTGCGATTCTTAGCCGCCGTGCAGCTTCTGCCCGCCCTTGAAAGCGGGGAAGAAACCCTGGTCGGCGGACAAGCTGTGCTTGAGGGCGTTATGATGCGCTCCCCGCACGCTTGGGCGATCGCATGTCGCAAACCTTCCGGCGAAGTCGTAACCATGAGCGAGCCTCTGGAGCGCCCTTCCGAGAAGCACAAATGGATGGCTTGGCCCATCGTCCGCGGCGTGATGACTCTCGGCTATGCGATGACCCTCGGCTACCGCGCCTTGCGCTTCTCGGCCAACGTCGCGATCGAAGACATGATGGAGGACGATGCCAAGACGAACCATGTGGCGACGGCCGCCTCGGCCGTCCCGCCAGCGCAAAGCGCGGCGGAATCTTCCCCGCTGCAGAAATCTTCTCCATCTTCTTCCGCCCAATCCCGCGAAAAAGCCGCCACAGTCAGCAACTGGCTGGCCGCCGGCAATCTCGTGATCTCGCTGGCCTTCTTCATTTTCATGTACAAGTACCTCCCGCTCTTGGCGGCGACGGAACTCAAGAAGATGGACCCCGCGCTGGGCGGCCGAATTGTTTTCAACCTGATCGACGGCGGCATCCGCCTCCTGCTGTTCCTGCTTTTCATTTGGGGAGTATCGCTCTGGAAGGACATTCGCCGGGTTTACGAATATCACGGCGCCGAACACAAGACGGTCTTTGCCTTCGAAAATGGCGACGCGCTAAACACGGCGGAGGTCCAGAAGTACTCGACTTATCACCCGCGCTGCGGCACCAGCTTCCTGATGACGGTGATGCTGATCTCCATCGGCTTCTACATGCTGGTCCCGTTCACCACGTTCTGGGCGCGTTTCGCCTCGCGCATTGCATTGCTCCCGCTGATCGCCGGTGTTTCCTACGAGATCATCCGTTTCGCCGCCAAACATCGCGGATCACTGTTTGCGCTGATGACCGCGCCCGGACTCTGGCTGCAGCGCATTACCACCAAGCCTCCGTCTGACGAAATGGCTCAGTGCGCCATCGCCGCCCTCGATCAAGCCATGTCCCTCGAGAAAGAGCGCGGCGGCGACCTGGTCATTGCCTAGGGGTTCCCACCTTGGGAAACTGTCGTTGGTCGCTTGTCGTTGGTTGTTGGCCTCCACTCCCGAACATTCTAGAGTGGCAGTTGGAGGCAGCAACATGTCAGCATCGTTCAAGGTTTGCGTGTGTGGCAGGAGGCAATGAGATTAACAGTCGAAATCTACCGCGCGACGGCCCTGTTTCCGAGGCATGAACTGTATGGTTTGACCAATCAGTTGCGGAGAGCGGCGGTATCGATTCCGAGCAATATCGCTGAGGGAAAGGGACATCGCTCCGACCGCGAATTCGGCAATTTTCTCCACCATTCCCGAGGCTCTCTGCTGGAAGTGCAGACACAACTAATGATCGCAAAGGAATTACAATACATCGGCAGTGAAGAGGCGCAGCGCATCCTGGCCTTGGCAGACGTCATAGGCAAGAGTCTCAACAGCTTGATCAACTCGCTGCGTGCCAACGCCTCCTGAGGCAATGGCCCAGAGACAAACGACGAACGACGAACGACCAACGACCAACGACCAACGACCAACGACGGTTCCAATGTTTGAACGATTAGACCAAACCGAAGCCCGTTACGAAGAATTAACCAGCGCGCTAGCTTCGCCCGACATCGTCAACGATTCGGCGAGATACCAGAAGACTGCCAAGGCACACGCGGAAATCGCACCCATCGTCGAAAAATATCGCGAGTACAAAGATCTGACCAAGGGGATCGCTGACAGCAAGGCTATGGTCGCCGACGAAAAAGACGCTGAAATGCGCGCCTATGCTCAGGATGAGCTGAACCAACTGGAAGGCCGAGTCACGGCGGTTGAGGAAGAGCTGAAAGTCCTGCTGCTCCCCAAGGATCCCAACGACGAAAAGAACATCATCCTCGAAATCCGCGCCGGTACCGGAGGCGACGAGGCCACGCTTTTCGCCGCCGAAGTATTCCGCATGTATACGCGGTATGCCGAGACGCAGCGCTGGAAAGTAGAAGTGCTGTCGTCTTCGGAATCATCGGCCGGCGGCCTCAAAGAAGTCATCGCCATCATCGAGGGCAATCGCGTCTTCTCTCAGCTCAAGTACGAAAGCGGCGTGCACCGCGTGCAGCGCGTGCCCGCCACTGAGCAGCAGGGACGCGTCCACACCTCGGCCGTTACGGTCGCGGTGTTGCCTGAGGCCGAGGACGTCGACGTCAAGATCGAAGCCAAAGACCTTCGCATCGATACCTTCTGTTCTTCCGGTCCCGGGGGCCAGTCGGTGAACACCACCTATTCGGCGGTCCGCATCACGCACATCCCGACGAACACAGTTGTAAGCTGCCAGGACGAAAAATCGCAGATCAAGAATCGCGAAAAAGGCATGCGTGTGCTGCGTTCCCGTCTCTACGAAATCGAAATGGAGAAGCAGCAGTCCGCGTTGGCCAAGGAGCGTAAAGCCATGGTCGGTTCCGGCGACCGCAGTGAGAAGATTCGCACCTACAACTTCCCGCAGAACCGCCTCACCGACCACCGCATCGGATTCACCATCCATCAACTCGAAGCCGTGATGGACGGCAAACTGCAGCCTCTGATCGAAGCCCTCACCACCCACTATCAAGCCGAAAAGCTGAAGCAGGAAGCCACCGCCGTGGTTTGATCTTATGTGGGGACAGCCGCCCAAGCCTGCCCTGAGCGAAGTCGAGGGGGCTGTCCGCCGGGCGCTGCCCGGCAGTCTGTGCCATGACCAATCTGCAATGACCAACATGACTGATTTACCTAAGACTCTCTCTGCCATTCTCTCCGATCGCTACGCCACAAATGCCGCTCGTGTCCGCGAGTTGGCTGGTCCCCTGACGGAAAGCCAATTCTGGCAGAGGCCCTTCCCCTTCGGAAATAGTTTCGGCCACCTGGTCCTCCACCTGACCGGCAACTTGAACTATTACATCGGCGCGCAGATCGCAAACACAGGATATGTCCGCGACCGCCCCCGCGAGTTCAATGATCCGAATCCACCGTCGAAAGACGAAGCTCTAGACCGCTTCGATGACGCGATTGCCATGGTGCAGCGAACCATCCGCGAACAGTCGCCGGAAGATTGGGCAAGGGAGTATTCCGGCGCAGGCACCAACGCCCAAACCCGCCTTGACATGGTCATGCAGTGTGCCGCCCACATCCAGCACCACATCGGCCAGATGATCTATCTCAATTACGAGTGGCACCAGCCGGCAGCTTCCCCAGAAACGAATGCAGAAAAGGCGAACCCAGAAAAGACGCATGCACAAAAATAGAAGGCTCGTTCCTGGTTTTCCTCCGTGTCCCCTGTGTCCTCTGTGGTGAAATAGTTTCGTGCAGCTCAAGCCAGCCCTAACCGCCGCCATCACCCGCCTGACCGAGGACCATGTCCCCTCTCCGCGGCTGAATGCCGAATTGCTCCTGATGTTCACTCTAGGCGTTGATCGCGCCCACCTCTTCGCGCATCCCGAACGCGATCTCACAGCCGAGGAACACGCTCGCTACCGAGCAGCACTCAACGAGCGCGCGCGTGGCGTCCCCGCGCAGTACATCACCGGGCATCAGGAATTCTGGGGCATGGACCTCATCGTCACTCCCGCAGTCCTGATTCCGCGGCCCGAGACGGAGCATGTGATCGAGGCCGTCCTGGAACTCGCCGGCTCAACCCGCGCTGGCACAACCCGTGCTGCTTCAACCGATGTTGATTCAGCCCCTGCTGGCTCAACTGATGAGGGGGCAAGGCGCGACGACGCAGCCGCGGAGCGGCGCAAGAATGCAGCCCACGGCGCAAGCCGTGGGCCGACCCAGAAAACCGAGTCAGCCCCTGAGGGGCGAAAGAACCTGAGGATCACCGACATCGGCACCGGCTCCGGCTGCATCGCCCTGGCCCTAGCCAAGGAATTTCCTCGAGCCGAGATCCACGCCACCGACATTTCCGCCCCCGCTGTCGAGATCGCCCGCGCGAACGCGGCCCGCTGCCAACTCGACGGGCGAATCCACTTTCATCAGGCGGATTTGCTCGAAGGCCTCAACCTCACGGATCTGGACTTCGTCGTCTCAAATCCGCCATACGTCGGCGAATCCGAAGAAGATCAGGTGCAAATGGAGGTTCGAAAATTTGAGCCACGCGCAGCGGTCTTTGCGGGTGTCACAGGACTTGAGGTGATCTCACGCCTCATCCCGCAGGCTCTCGCCGCTTTGCGTCCCGGCGGCTGGCTGATTATGGAGATCAGCGGCACAATCGCGGACGAAACAGAGCATCTTCTCAATGGTTGGGAGGAAGTGCGAATCAGGCCCGACTTGCAGTCGATTCCACGGGTTGCGCAAGCGCGAAAACCGCACCGCTGAGTAACGTTAGCGCCGCACCGTCGCCGGCTGAATCTCCTCGACATCAATAATGTCGGTCGGATAGTTCCCCGTGTAACAAGCCGAGCAGTAGGTGATCTTATCGCCTTCACCGCAGGCTTTCTTCAGGCCTTCCAGCGAAAGATAGGCCAGCGAATCCGCGCCAATGTAATCGCGGATCTCGTCGACGGACTTGTTGGCGGCGATCAGCTGTTTCTTCGAAGGCGTATCCACCCCGTAATAACAGGGCGAGATCGTTGGCGGACACGAAATCCGCATGTGCACTTCCTTTGCGCCCGCGCTGCGGATCATGCGCACAATCTTCCGGCTCGTGGTCCCGCGCACAATGGAGTCGTCGATCAAGACCACACGCTTGCCCTGCAGCAGCGAGCGTACCGGGTTGAGTTTCAGCTTCACCCCAAAATCGCGCACGCTCTGGCTGGGCTCGATGAACGTCCGCCCGACATAATGGTTGCGGATCAACGCGAAGCGAAACGGAATTCCGCTCTCAGCCGCATAGCCGACCGCCGCCGTCACGCCTGAATCCGGAACGGGCACCACCAGATCCGCTTCAACACCAGCTTCCCGCGCCAGTTGCCGGCCAAGCTCTTCGCGGCTCGTCTGCACCGCGCGTCCGAAAACCAGGCTATCGGGCCGCGAGAAGTACACATGCTCAAAAATGCAACTCGATTGCGGTGCGGACGTCGAGTAAAACCGCGAATTAATTCCTTCCGGTCCAACGACGATCAATTCTCCCGGTTTCACGTCACGCACGTAGTCCGCGCCAATCAGATCAAACGCGCACGTTTCCGAAGCAAAGACGATCGTGTCATGCTTCTGACCCTCCAGCGCCGGGATGCGGCCCATCGCGAGCGGCCGGAATCCGCGCGGATCGCGCACCGCGAAGACGCGGTCATTACTCATCATCACCAGCGAGAACGCGCCTTCCACTCGCCGCAGCGCGTCCGCTACCGCCTCCGGCAGTGTCTCCTCTTTGGAGAGAGCGATCAAGTGTACGATGACTTCCGTATCGCTGTTCGTCTGGAAAATCGAGCCCTGACTTTCCAATCGCGCACGCACCTGCGTCGCGTTAGTCAAGTTGCCATTGTGCGCCACGGCAATCGACCCTTTGTTCGATTGCACGAGTATCGGCTGCGCATTCAGCAGCGCCGAATCTCCCGCGGTCGAGTAGCGAGTGTGCCCGATCGCCAGCGTGCCGCGCATCTTCGAGAGCACGTCTTCAGTAAAGATGTCCGCCACCGACCCCATCGACTTGTGCGCCCGCGAAGTCAGCCCGTCGGACGTGACAATGCCCGCCGATTCCTGTCCGCGATGTTGCAGCGCGTGCAATCCCAGATAAGCCAACTTCTCGGCCTCCGGATGAGAGAAGATCGCCACCACGCCGCACTCGTCATGAAATTTGTCAGAAGTCATTCAGCTCCTAGCCACCAGTTCCAGTTCGTATAGGGACGGGTGTAAATGTTGGCAAGGGTGTTTGTGTGTGGGGACGGGCGCCCTCGCCCGTCCCTCGGGCGAAGCCCGAGGCCTTTTGCCGCCGCCACCACTGCCGCCCGCCCCTCAACCCGCCGTCACCAACTCCGGATCCGTCCGCAACGCCGACTCCAACGCGCCCTCGTAAGCCTCGCTCAACTCAGAAACCGCAGCCGAAACCACAACCTTCCCATCGAGCGAAATCTCCAGCTGCTCGGGAACAGTCTCTCCAATGACGTCCGCAGCCGCCCCGTGTTTCTCCGCTACTTCTTTGATTCGCGCCACGTGCCCGGGGTCGCAAGAGATCACGATCCGGCTGCTGTCTTCGCCAAACAAAGAAAACTCCGCAAACAATCCGCCCGATGCCAGGTTCACCCGCGCCCCAACGCCTTTCGGCATCGCTTTCTCTGTTAACGCGACCGCCAGACCCCCATCGGCGCAGTCATGCACCGATTCCACCAACCCGTGCTCGATCAATTCAATCACCGCCTTCTGCAGCCCAGCTTCTTTCTCCAGATCGAGCTCCGGCGGATATCCCCACAGCGTCCCCAGCACTTCCTTCGCATACTCCGACGATCCAAACTCGCTCTCCGCATCGGTGATATCGCCCGCTTCTCCCGCATGCAATAGCACGATCGTGCGCCCTGTCCCGGCGAAATGCATCTTCGCGGCCTTGTGTACGTCTTCCAGAATTCCCACCACTCCCAACACCGGTGTCGGATAAATGCCCTCCCCCAGCGTCTCGTTGTAGAAGCTGACGTTGCCACCGGTGATCGGAATCTCCAACTCTTCGCACGCCTTCGTGATGCCATCGATCGTCTGCGAGAATTGCCACATAATATGCGGCTTCTCAGGATTGCCAAAGTTCAAACAATTCGTGGCACCCACCGGCGTTGCTCCCGAGCACGCCACTTTGCGCGCTGCCTCGGCGACCGCATGCATCGCGCCCAGCCGCGGATCGAGATAGCACCAGCGCCCGTTGCCATCGAGCGCCATCGCCAGCCCGCGATTCGAGCCTTTGATTCGAATCACTCCCGCATCGCCCGCGCCCGGCGCTTCGACCGTATTGGTCTGCACCATGTGGTCGTACTGCTGCCACACCCAGCGCTTGCCGCAAATGTTGGGACTGGCCAGCAACTGCTTCAGATTCGAAGTGAAGTCCGCGCTACCACCGAGCTTGATGTTCTCCGGCATCTCGCGCGGCACCGGCGGCTCCCACCGCTCCAAGGGACGCTTGTACACGGGAGCGTCGTCCGTCAGCGCCGGATTCGGAATCTCCGCGACAACTTTCCCATGCTCCAGCACGCGCAGCGTATTGCCGGAAGTAACTGTGCCCACTTCGACCGCATCAAGTCCCCACTTTTCGAATACGCGGTAGACCTCAGCCTCGCGCCCTTTTTGCGCTACGAGCAGCATGCGCTCCTGCGATTCGCTGAGCATGATCTCGTACGGAGTCATTCCCGTTTCGCGCTGCGGCACGCGGTCGAGTTCAATCTCGATGCCCACGCCGCCGCGCCCGCCCATCTCGCAGGTGGAACACGTAAGCCCAGCCGCTCCCATGTCCTGGATGCCGACGATCGCGCCCGTCTGCATCGCCTCCAGGCACGCCTCCAGCAGCAATTTCTCCAGGAACGGATCGCCCACCTGCACGTTCGGGCGTTTCGCCTCCGACGCCTCGCTGAACTCCTCGCTAGCCATGGTCGCGCCGTGAATGCCGTCGCGTCCGGTCTTGGAGCCCACGTAGATCACCGGGTTCCCCTCGCCCGCCGCCTTCGCATAGAAGATTTCGTTCTTGCGCACCAACCCCAGCGCGAACGCATTCACCAACGGATTCCCCGAATAACAAGGCTCAAACTTCGTCTCGCCCCCCAGGTTCGGCACGCCGAAGCAGTTTCCATACGAAGCCACCCCGCTGACCACGCCCTCAAGCACGGAATGATTCTTATGCAACTCCTTCTCCGTAGGAGCCGCCAATGTGTGTACAGCCGGGGCCGGAGCGGTTTTTGTGGGGACAGCCGCCCCCGGCTGTCCGGCCGAGCGCAGCTCGCCTGCCGTGATCGGCCCAAATCTCAGCGAATCCATCACCGCCACCGGCCGCGCGCCCATCGTGAAAATATCCCGCAGAATCCCGCCCACCCCCGTGGTCGCTCCCTGAAACGGCTCAATGAACGACGGATGATTGTGCGATTCAATCTTGAACGCGCACGCCCAGCCGTCGCCAATGTCGATGATGCCGGCGTTCTCTCCCGGCCCCTGCAGCACGATCTTGCTGCGCGTCGGCAGGCGTTTCAAATGGACGCGCGATGACTTGTAGGAGCAGTGCTCGCTCCACATCACGCTGAAGATACCCAGTTCGGTCAGTGTTGGCTCGCGCCCGCCCAGAAGTTTCTTGATCTTCGCGTACTCGTCAGGGGTCAGGCCGTGCTGCCGGAGGGTCTCCGGAGAATAGGTAGAGGTCAGGGAAGTGGCCATGGGAAGAGCTTCTATTGTCGCATTTAGGGCCGCGGATGGGTAGCACCCGCGCCATCATTTCTCGGCAAAATCCACAGCCGTAAATTTGGGTGGGAACATTGGCAATACTAGCGTTTTTCCCTTATCGTTTTGGGTGCCATCAAGAATATTACAAAGATGAACAGGAGGGGCGAAGAACCTCAAGACGAAGAACAGGAAGATAACGAACCTGAAGACTTGGATTGCAGCGGCATCGCTCCTTGCCGCCATGGCCGTTGCGCAGCAAACCCACACTCAATACGAGCCGCCGAACGCTCCCGGCGCAGGGCAGAAGTTGCTCGCGCAATTTACCGGCGACTGGGACCTCGTCAAGACCTTCTTCCCCATGAATGGAAAACCAATCGTCACGAAAGGCACGTGTAAGCAGTACATGATCCAGGACGGCAAGTTTCTGCAGTCGGATTTCACCTTCTTCAATTCTGACGGAACCCGGAGCACCGGCACCGGAATCTCCGGCTTCGATTCCAAAAGCAATCGTTTCACCACCGTTTGGTACGACTCGCAGCGCACGGCGATGTCGATTCGCCAGAGCGACGGTACCTTCGACGGCAAGAACATCGTCCTGTGGGATACCTCACTCGATTCCGAGCACCCGGGGCGCAAGACCGTCGCGCGTGCGCACCTGGAAGAAGACGGCCGCGTTCTTCTCCATCGCCATTTCCTGATCGATGACAAAGGGCAGGAGCGGATGATGATCGAATTCCGCCTGACGCGGAAGTAGTCTTGCCCGGCCCAGCCCTTGCCGAAACCTCGCCCTCTCACTGATTCACCACTCAACGCGGCTGCTGCCTTTCGATCTCGCTCGTCCCCTGAACCGAACGACCCGCCTTCCGCCGATCTTCGGCGGAAGGCCGGGGACGAATCTGCCTGTTACTTCGACGGAATCGAATCGAAACTGCCGGGCGATTCTTCGTAGAAAAGCGCTCCCTCCTTCGGATCGCCTCCGCTCCAGTGCTTCTTTCCGCCTGGAACTCGCAAGAAACTGCCCGCCCCCACGCGTTTGCTGCCAGCTTCATCTTTGTACAGATACGCACCCTTCACGACGACGATTGAAATATCGTTGGTGTGGCTGTGCATCCCGGCATCGAAACCGGGCACGAACTTGGTGAATGTGGCATGAGCTCCTTTGCCCGCGTCGCCCCAGATTGTGGCCATGGATACCCCCTTGCTTGTCTCCTGAAAATTCGCCTGATCGGCCGAGACGAAGATCACTTTCTGATCCTGCTGCCCCTGCATTCGACCCACGGACCACGCCATCATCAACGTCGCTGCCACTCCAACCGTTAGCAATAGTTTTCTCATATTCTCCTTCGCGCATTTTTGTTGCTGTCTTGCTTCGCGCGAATTCTATATCACGGATGGGCAGAAGCTCCGGTGGAATCGACGCCCTCTCATCTCCCGTTACCGATGCATATCCCCAACGTAGAAGCGCGGAAGCTGACCGTGGGTGTGCGATCGGCGGTCGTTTTCAGACCTAAGCAAAGTTCAGGGATTTCCCTAGTTGCGCCGGCATGGGATCGAATCCTAGCCTTGTTCGCGGAGACTGGTCGCGAGTGAGGCCCGATGCCGACGCAGAGTCGATCCATGTTTTTGTCACCGTTCGGGCGCCTGCTTCTCGCGCTGGTCTTGGGAATGTTCTGCGCCCCCGCTTGCATGGGGTATTCCGTTCTTACCCATGAGGCGATTATTGATGCCGCATGGAAAGACGGCATTGTGCCCGTGCTCCTAAGCAGATTCCCCGATGCGACTCCGGAACAACTGCGCGAAGCCCATGCCTATGCCTACGGAGGCGCCATCATTCAAGACATGGGCTACTATCCCTTCGGCAGTCAATTCTTCAGCGATCTCACGCACTATGTTCGCAGCGGCGATTTTATCCTCGCGCTCATCGCCGAGTCCCACGATCTGAACGAATATGCGTTTGCCCTCGGTGCCCTTGCCCACTACGCCGCCGATACCACCGGGCATCCCTTGGCCACGAACCTCTCGGTTGCTCTGATGTACCCCAAACTGGCCAAGCAGTTCGGCCCCGTCGTCACCTACGACGAAAAACCCTCAGCCCACGCACAAGTTGAATTTGGGTTCGACGTCGACCAGGTCGCGGAAGGAAACTACGCCTCGCGCGACTATCACGACTTCATCGGCTTCGAAGTATCCAAGCCCGCCTTGGAGAGAGCGTTCGCCGATACCTATTGCATCGACATGTCCAGCGTCTTCTTCAGTGTCGATATGGCAATCGGCAGCTATCGCCACGCCGTTTCCTCGGTCATCCCCAGAACGACCAGAGTTGCCTGGCACATGAAGCGGCATGAGATCCAGAACAGCCATCCCAGCGAAGTGCGCAGTCAATTCATCTATAACGTTTCGGGATCTGAGTACCGCAAGGATTGGGGAAAAACCTATGAAAAACCGGGGATCTCAGCCCAACTCAAAGCCTTCTTTTTGCGTCTCGTGCCAAAAGTAGGGCCTTTCAGCGCCTTGGCCTTTCATCCGCCCACACCCGCCGTAGAACAGCTATACATGCACAGTTTCAATGAGACTCTGAAACTCTATCGCGGGATGCTAGTCGCTCAGCGGGAAGGCCGCCTCCAACTGCCCAACGACAACTTTGACACCGGAGAACCTACAGAACCTACCGCCTACCCGTTTACCGACGAAACCTACGCGAAGTTGCTCGGCAAAGTCAGCCCGAAAACAATTTCAGAACCACTTCGCGTTGACATCCTTGCATTTTATGCAAATCTCGCGGCCCCGTATGCGACCAAGCACGACCCAAAAGCGTGGCACGATGTGCTCGATGAATTGCAGGGCTTGAAAGATTCGTCCGCAACGGGTGTCGAGCCCGGCCATCCTCAGTGAGATCCGTTCGCACGGGAGGCCGGTCGCCATTCAAGTCCAGTTTTGGCTCATGGTGGTGGAAATTCCACCGAATGAAGGAAGCGGCTTGAGGGCGGAGGGCCTTCCTATTCCACTTTTCCACAGCCCTACCCCAAAATAACTCCTCTTCTTGTGACGAACGACCTTTACCGAAAATGCAGAAACGTGCAAGCTCGATACATGCACACTGGCTCCCCCAATGAGTGCTCTACCCTCAGCAACCTTGGCGGCTCAGAACTGGCAGCTAAGTCCTTATTCCGGAATATTTTACCCGTAAGTCCCTGCGGCTCAAGATTTTGGCGGGATCAAGCCCTATCCCCATCCTGTAAATCCTTAAGAACCAAGATTTTAGGAACCGGGGCAAAAAAAAAGTGAGGGACCATTCCACTTTCCGTCCTCGCCCAACGTCCATCGGAGTAGCCAGGAAGACCCTGTTCCGCGGCCGCGTTTTAGTCAGCCCGGCTGCACTTCTTGTTCATCTACCGGCAGCCCCGCTTTCAATTCGTAGACTCTTACACCTTCCAGCCGTGATCACCGTTCTGCGCAGCGGCTCGAAGTCGGTAGCTAAGTCCTTATTCCGGAATATTTTAGCCGTAAGTCCTTACAGCTCAAGATTTTGCCAAGATCAATGCGAATCTCTACTCCGCAAGTCATTAAGAATCAATATTTTAGAAAAACACTCAAAAAAGAAAGGGAGAAGTCTGCCCGAATTCGAAGACCTGAGCGACAAAGCTAACAGCTAACAGCTAACAGCTAACAGCTAAGAGCTAAGAGCTAAGAGCTTCTTTCCCATGAAATCCATCATCGTAGGCACAGCAGGCCACATCGACCACGGCAAGACGGCGCTGGTAAAGGCCCTCACCGGGATCGATGCCGACCGCCTCGAGGAAGAAAAGCGCCGCGGCATCACCATCGACCTGGGCTTCGCGCACATGGACCTGCCTGGTGCCGATGGCGAGCCACTGCACCTCGGCTTCGTCGACGTCCCGGGCCACGAGCGCTTTGTGCGCAACATGCTGGCTGGAGTAGGCGGCATCGATCTCGTTCTGCTGGTCATCGCCGCCGACGAATCGATTAAGCCGCAAACCCGCGAGCACTTCGACATTCTGCAATTACTCGGCGTGCAGCGCGGCATCACGGTTCTCACCAAGTCCGACGCAGTCGATCCAGAAATGCTCGACGTCGTGCGAATGGAAGTCGAAGAGTTCCTGCAAGAAACGTTTCTGGAGGCGCCAAAGTCGCCAATCGTTCCCGTGAGTTCCCTGACTGGCGCCGGCCTCGATGATCTGAAGAAGGCGCTGATCAAGGCTGTGGCGGAAGTGCAGCCCCGCGATTCGCACGCTCTAGCTCGATTGCCCGTCGATCGTGTCTTTTCGATGAAGGGGTTCGGAACTGTCGTGACCGGGACTCTTACGTCAGGCACAGTTCATCGCGAGGAGGAACTGGAGGTCCATCCCACGGGCCGGAGAGTTCGTGTGCGCGGAGTGCAAGTCCACGGACAGGCCACCGACGCAGCGGTTGCCGGACAGCGCACCGCTCTCAACCTCGTGGGTGCGAGCACGGAAGACTTGTCGCGCGGCATGACGCTGGCGCCTCCCGACACATTTTCCACGACGCGCCGCGTGGACCTGCTGTTGCGGTTGCTGCCTTCAGCGCCGCGGCCGCTGAAATCCCGGACCCGAGTGCACTTTCACTCCAACACCATGGAGATCGTCGCAGAGATCACCCTGCATTCCATCAAGCAGCTCGCTCCGGGCGGGGAAGCATTTGCGCGGTTGAAACTTCCAGAGACGGCTCTCTTGCTGCCCGGCGACCGGTTCATCATCCGCCAGTTTTCGCCTGTCATCACCATTGGCGGCGGTGTTGTGTTAGATCCGGCGCCGATTCCCCGCATGCGGGAACGGGAAAGCCTTCTCCAGACTCTGGCTACTGGCGAGCCCGAGTCCGTACTGCGATCCCGCATCGAACGGCGCGGTCCCGCTGGACTCCCGATTTCCCGCCTGATCTCTGAAACCGGATGGACCAGAAAGCTCATCGAAGCCCGACTCAGTCGAGCCATCAGCGAGCGGCGAGTGATCCGAATCGGTGACCTCTTCGTGGACGCCCCCGCGCTGAACCAACTCCAGCAACTCATCGTGAGTTCGATCGGGGAGTTCCACCGCAAGAATTCGCTGGTCAGCGGAATTGCCAGGGAGGCATTGCGCGAGCAGGTGAAAGCTTCCGCTGAAGTGTTCAACGCGGTTCTCGAGTTGCTCGCTCACGGCAAGAAAGTCGAAGTTGCCGGCGATGTGGTTCGCTTGCCCGGCCACGGCGTCGTCATGAAAGACGAGGAAGCTGAGTCCAAGAAAACGATCGAGGACGCATTCGCCAAGGCAGGTCTGAAAGTTCCCGCACTCCACGAAGTCATCGCCGGGCTCAAGGTCGATAAGATTCGAGCCCACAAGATAGTCACGCTCTTGCTCCGCGACAAACTGCTGGTGAAGGTTTCCGATGAACTCGTATTCCATGCCAGCGCGCTCACAGAATTGCGGAGGCTGGTCGCAGCGCAAAAGCTTAAGTCTCCGAAGATGGACGTTGCCACATTCAAAGATTTGACAGGCGTCAGCCGTAAGTACGCCATCCCGCTGCTGGAGTACTTGGACAGGGAACGCATAACCAAGCGCGTAGGAGACGCGCGAGTAATTCTGTAGCCATGGATTTGCTTTTGATCCGTGATTATCCGTGTGAATTCGTGGCCAGGAAGTTAGATCGTCTCTTCGGGAAACTCGACCTCGAGCCCCAGCGGATCGGTGAAACGGTTGGTCAGATTAGCGAGGCCGGTAAGCAGGTGAATGTCAACGATCTCTGGTTCCGAGAAGTGCTTGCTGAGGATCGCGAAGTCGCCGTCGCCGACATCGTGCGGCGTGCGCGTCAGCTTCTCAACATACGTGAGGGCGGCACGTTCTTTTTCGCTGTAGCGCGAGTAATCTCCCGCCTTCAGCGCGGCCCAGTCTTCGGCGGCGAGCCCAACCCGTTTCGAGGACGCTACATGGTGCTGGATGCAGTAATGACATCCGTTGATGAACGAGACGCGGAGGTAGATCAGTTCATACAGCTTGCGATCGAGCGATCGGCCCACGCTGGCATAGAAGCCAAGAAAGTTCTTCAGCATCTCCGGACGATGGGCCAAGGCTTTTTGAGCATTGCCGGGCTTGCCGCGCAGAGTCTTTTCGTAGATTTCCTTGACTTCGGCATTAGCCGATTCCGGACTGATCAGGCTGATACGCGCCATCGAGCTCTCCAGGGATTGAGGGTGGACTAATAGGCATTCATCATCGCAGATCGTATGATCTTTGTGCAGGATCTGGAAGACACATGACGACGATCAAGATTATTGGCGCGGGTCTGGCTGGGTCGGAAGCTGCTTGGCAATGCGCCCGGCGCGGCATCGATGTGGAGTTGTTTGAAATGCGCCCGGTCCGCTCGACGCCGGCTCACCAGACCGCAGATTTCGCCGAGCTGGTTTGCTCGAATTCCCTGAAGTCAGACAGCGAGAATACCGCTCCCTGGTTGCTCAAGGAAGAGATGCGGCGCGCGGGTTCGCTTCTGCTCGAGATCGCCCGTGAATGCTCAGTCCCGGCAGGACATGCGCTGGCGGTCGACCGTGTCACATTCGCGGCCCGGGTGACCGAAGCAATTTCGCGCGAGCCCCGGATCACTGTTCGGCGCGAGGAAGTGACCACAGTCGATGAGGCGGCCAGCGCCACCATCATCGCGACCGGGCCGCTGACCTCTGACGGCTTGGCTTCTGAAATCGCTCGGCTCAGTGACCCAACAGGGAACTCAAGCGATGAGCCCACGGTATTGCCCGCGCCGCGCACTCCCCATCTGTATTTCTATGACTCGATCAGTCCGATCGTCGAGACGGACTCGATTGACATGGAGCGCGTCTACATGGCGGCGCGCTACGACAAGGGATCGGCGGATTACATCAACTGTCCGATGACGCCGGAGGAGTACGGCCTCTTCTACGATGCGTTGCTGGCCGCGCAATCGGTCGAAGAGCGCGACTGGGAAAAGCTGAACTACTTCGAAAGCTGTCTGCCGATTGAAGAGATCGCCCGCCGCGGGCGGGATACCCTTCGCTTTGGCCCGATGAAGCCGGTGGGACTGATCAATCCACGCACCGGCAAGATGCCCTATGCGGTGGTGCAATTGCGTCAGGAGAACCTGCGGGCCGATTCCTACAATCTGGTCGGATTCCAGAATCATTTGAAGTTTGGTGAGCAAGCGCGCGTGCTGCGTCTTATTCCCGGCTTGGAGAATGCGCGGTTTCTCCGTTACGGACAGATTCACCGCAACACGTACATCAATGGTCCAACCCTGTTGCGCGAGACTCTGCAGATGAAGGCGCATCCTCGAGTTTTCTTCGCCGGACAAATCTGTGGCGTCGAGGGTTATGTGGAGTCCATCGCAACTGGCCTGTTGGCCGGGATGCACGCCGCCGCTCTGGTCTCCGGAGCGGAGATCATGCCGGCGCCGCGGGCGTCCGCCTTCGGATCGCTCACGAACTACGTTACTCACGCCGATGCCAAGAACTTTCAGCCGGCGAACATTACATTCGACCTCCTGCCTCAGCTCGAGAAGAGAATTCGCGACCGTAAAGAACGACACCGCTTGCAATGTGAACTGGCTCTCCGGGAGTTCGACTGTTGGCTCGAAAGCGCCCGACTGGTGCCCATTCGGGCCTGACGAGGGGACTTGCTCCGAGGCGCACGTTCGGCAGAGGCATCTCTTTTTTCTGCAACAAAAGCTCTCCTCATTGCGTATCTAACAGTAAGCCGGTCCTGGGGATGACATTCTCTCCCCGGCTTCGTCCAACCAAGTGCCATGACGGTACGGGATCTCATTTTCGACGTCTTGCGAACGCTTTGGTCGCACAAGCTGCGCGCGTTTCTCACCATGTTCGGCATCGCCTGGGGCATCGTTTCGATTGTGCTCATGGTGGCGGCTGGCGAGGGACTGCGCAAGGGACAGGAAGAACAGGCGCGGAATCTCGGGAAGGACGTGATGATCGTCTTTCATGGCCGAACGAGCCTGCAAGCAGGCGGCACCCACGCGGGACGCGTGGTGCACTGGGAAGATGAGGATGTTCCGGTCGTGCAGGCAGAGTCTCCAGATTGCGAATACGCGATTCCCGAACTCGAGCAAGATACGGTTCGCGTGCACAGCAACTTCAACAACGCGGCATTTACCGTGACCGGCTCCTATCCTCCGTTTGGATACATTCGAAGCCTCGACGTTGGCGCGGGACGTTTTTATGACTGGGACGACATGCGCGAAAGCCGCCGCGTTGCCTTCCTCGGATCGGACGCCGCGAAGCAATTGTTTCCCGGCCGGAATCCCGTGGGTGAGACTGTCTATCTGAACGACTTTCCCTACACCGTGATCGGCGTGATGGCGAAGAAGAAGCAGGATTCCAGCTATGACGGCTGGGATGTGAACAAGGTATTTTTGCCATTTGCCGCAATGCGTCGCGATTTTCCTGACAAACCTCCCGGCACGGATTCGACATTCGATCAACTACTCGTCACACCGAAATCGGTCGACCAGCACGTGGCCTGCAAGCATGAGGTTCGCGCGGCACTGGCGCGCATGCACCGCTACGATCCCAACGATAAAGAAGCGTGCCCGATCTGGGATACGGTGCAGGAAGCTCAGGCTTTCAAAACCATGACCGATGGCATGAAGTTTTTCCTCGGAGCCGTCGGGATCGTGACTCTGCTGCTCGGCGGTATCGGAGTCATGAATGTGATGCTGGTCGCCGTCCGGGAGCGCACGCGCGAGATCGGAGTTCGCAAGGCGATTGGCGCGCCGGCAGGAACGATTTTGCGCCAATTCTTTATCGAAGCATTGATTATTGCTCTGCTGAGCGGAGGAATCGGCTTGGGCGTCGCGTTCGGATTCTGCGCGCTCGTGAACATGTTGCCCATGCCTGATTTCTTCGCCGGGCTGATTCCGAGTTGGAGTTCGGGTTTGATCGCTGCCGGGCTGCTGGGAGCGATTGCTGTCGGCGCAGCTTTGTATCCGGCGCGAAGGGCGGCGTCGATCGATCCGATTGAAGCGCTGCGCTATGAGGCCGGCGGGTGAGAGCTTTAACCACTAAGGACACGAAGTTTCACGAAGGGAACCCAGCTATTCCGAAAGAATCCAGGAAATGCTGATTGAAATCATTCTCGAAGCCTGGGTCGCGCTGAAGCGCAACGTGACGCGCAGCTTTCTCACGATGTTGGGGATTGTGTGGGGAATTGCCACGGTCACTTTGTTGATCGCGTATGGGAATAGTTTCCGCAGCGTTTTGGTTCACGGCTTTGACGCATTCGGCAAGGGAGCGGTCATTTGCTGGCCGCAACAAACCAGCGAACAGCCGGGCGGACAGCGCGCCGGAAAAAAGGTCGTGCTCGAGCAGGCTGATTTGGACATGGTGAAGCAAACGGCTTCTCTGGTGAAACATGTTTGCCTAGAGACTGTGAGGCGTCCGGGAATCTCATACGGGGACCGCCTGGTGGGAACGGCGCCGGTGCGCGGCGTTTGTCCGGAGTATGGCGAGATGCGGAATGAAGTCCCCTCAGAAGGGCGTTGGATTGACGCCGAGGATGAACTGGAACGGCGTCGTGTAATCTTCCTGGGCGGCAGGCTGAAGGAGGAATTATTCAGCGGGCGGCCTGCGGTCGGCGAGACGGTACAAGTCTCGGGCGTGCGTTTCACGGTGATCGGCGTGATGGCGCGCAAGATTCAACTCAGCAACTATTTCTCGAGCGACGACGAGTCCTCGTGGATCCCATATTCCGCGGCGGGTGATTTGTGGAACACTCGCTATGCGGCGGTGATGGTGTTTGAGCCGATCGCGCCGCAGTTCGAAAAGAAAGCGATGGCCCAGGTGCTGGCCGCAATCGCCACGCGCCAGAATTTTTCGCCGACCGATCCGAAGGCATTGCAGATGTTCGGCCGGGATGAATTCCGCCCTGTAATCGACGCACTTACGATCGGGCTGCAAGTGCTGCTGACTTTCATTGGCACCTTGACGCTCGGGATTGGCGGTGTCGGCGTGATGAATATCATGCTGGTTTCGGTTGACGAGCGCATTCGGGAGATTGGTCTGCGGCGCGCACTGGGCGCGCGCAAGCGCCACATCAAGCTGCAATTCCTGGCAGAGACGTTGCTGATCATGATGATCGGCGGAGCGATTGGAGTTCTGTTGTCCTACATCATTGCGTGGTCTGTCGGTACGCTGCCCATGATGGGGCCTCTGTTTGAAGACGATTCCGGGCAGGGCGACATCCATTTGCGAATCTCAATGATGACCGTGATTCTTTCCACCGCAGTGCTGCTCATTGTCGGGGTGATCAGTGGTCTGGTTCCGGCGATGCGGGCATCGAAGCTCGATCCCGTGGAAGCGCTGCGCTACGAATAAGTGCGGGATGGCGTTGTATTTATCCCACTTAAGGTCGCGACAGAGCCAGCCTCGCGGTCCGTGGTTGCGGCCAGGAGAATCTTCGGCCGACGATGCACTTCACAATCAGATGATCAGTGGAACTCGTGGCGCCGAGGCCGACGCCAAAGTTGAACTCCCACTGGGGGCCGAAGTCGATGTCGATGGCGGGAAAGATTTGCTGCTGCTGGTTTCGAAGCGTATCAAAGCCGGCCAGCGGCCCGTACGACGCGTAGTACTCCAGTCCGCCGGCAATCTTCTTGGTGAAGTCGTAACTGAATTTTGCAGCCGGAGAGAACGTCACTCCCTGATTCACGCTGGGGCCGTGGAGCGACCGTTCCAGCGCCGGATTGAACGCCAGATACCAGGGGCCAATTTTCTTGTCGATGATGGGGCGGATTTCCAACGTCCATGTGTCGGGCGAAAACTCAGGGCGCTGATAGCCAAACTCCAGCGACAGGCTCACGCCCACCGGCCAGTGCCACTTTTCGGGGGCTCGAACACGCGGGCGGATGTGATCGCCCACCCATAACCATCCTTCACCCGGTTGAATACTCGAAAAAACGTAGAAGCCAACCTCGGACCAGTCGTTGATTCCCTGTGTGATCTCGAGCGTCTCATGCTCGGCGTGATTGGTGGGGAGTACACCATCTTGGACGGTTTTGCTTCCGTCCACGGTGAAATTGGAGTGGATCTCAACCATCGTTGACCGCGGCGCAACCGTGTCCGAACCGTACACCTGAATTTCGTAATTGTCCTGGGCGTGCGCCGAGGAGGCAATCAGAACGGCCGCGAAGATGGCTAGAAGTAGTGGCCTGGACGACATTGGTTCTAACGGTTCATAGGGTGATGATTGCGCCGTGGGCCGCCCCGCCTTGTGCGAGCGCCCGTCTTGCAATGATGCATGGTCGATCGAGGAACATGCAAGATCGTCGTTGTGCCGCGCCAATGCGGAACTCTCAGGCCACTTAAGGTGTCTGATGTTGCAGACACGCGCGTGCGTGAGAGGAACAAAATTCCATGGCTTTCTCAATGGCAGGCGGAAGTACGCGCGGACCGCAGATCAACGTCACACCACTGATCGATGTGTTGCTGACTTTGATCATCATGTTCATGCTGGTGGTATCGATGGACAAGCAGTACCAGGAGAAGGTGTTGCTTCCGGAGCCGCCGAAGGATGCAACGTCTCAACCCGCGCCCGAAGGCACGATCGTAGTCCAGGTCGTGTGGGCAGCGAAGGGCATGCCACCAACGGTGAAGATCAATCGCGATGTCATCCAGTGGGATGATTTGGAAGCGCGGCTCGCTCAAATCTATCTGAAGCGGGCCGACAAGGTCGTGTTCGTGCGCGGTGATGCGGACGTGGATTTTCTATACGTGGCCGACGTGATTGATCTAGCGCATCACGCCGGCGTGCAGCGCGTGGGGCTGCTGACGCAGGATCGGATGGTGGACGGGGAATGACGTTCCCTCAACTGCGCGATTTCTCATTCAATAGCTGGTTCGGGCTTCGTCCGAATCGGGACAGCCGAGGCGGCTGTCCCCACATGAGTCCATTTGCTTTAGGAATTCCGTGCTCGGTTCTTGATCCAAATCGGCGTGCCTACGAAGCCGAAGGCCTCGCGGATTTGATTTTCCAGAAAGCGCTGGTAGGAGAAGTGCAACTTCACAGCGCGGTTGGTGAAGAGCACGAAGGTTGGCGGGGCGACGGAGGCCTGCGTCATGTAGAGAATTTTGACGCGCTGGCGCATGGGGACGGAAGCGCGTTCGAAGTCGACGTGCTCAATGAAGCGGTTCATTTGCGAAGTCGTCACGCGCTTGCGCCGCTCGGTGGCGACTTCTTCCAGCAGCGGGAATATCTTTTCAGTGCCCTTTCCGCTCTGGGCGGAGATGAAGACAATGGGCGCATAATTCAGGAATTTCAGTTCGTAGCGCAGGCGTTCTTCGTAAGCATCGCGATCGCCGGGCCGCTTGCTCGCGCGCATGCGCTCGGATTTGGTGGGCCGCGTCGTTTTTTCTTTGCCGCTGATCACGAGATCCCATTTGTTGACGACAATGATGATGGAGCGTCCGCTCTCATGAGCGAGGCCGGCGATCGAAGCGTCGAGTTGGCTCACACCCTCGGTGGCATCGATGACCAATAGCGCAATGTCGGCGCCTTCGAGATGCTTGCGCGCCATGACAACGGAAAGCTTTTCGGCCATCAGGTGCGTCTTGCCTTTGCGGCGGATACCGGCGGTATCGATGAAGCGGAAGGTGCGTCCGTTGTGCTCGACGATTTCGTCGACCGCATCGCGCGTGGTGCCAGGAATCGGCGAAACAATCGCCCGGTCAGACGCAGTCAGGCAGTTCAGCAGCGTCGACTTGCCCACGTTGGGGTGCCCGATGATGGCAACTTTGACTTCGTGACTGTTATCGGCTTCTGGCGTGGACTCTTCCCTCGCTGATTCCTCTGTGTCCTCAGTGACCTCTGTGGTTGAGCCTTCTGATACCGGCAAACTCTCGACTACGGCATCGAGCAAATCGTCGACGCCGCGTCCGTGCTCCGCAGAGATAGGGAACATCTTTTGGACGCCCAGTCGGTGGAAATCGTTAATGAGCGACGATTGCTTTTCCGAGTCGACTTTGTTGACTGCGAGGAACAGAGGCCGGTTCGCTTTACGAAGCAGTCGGACCAGTTCGAGGTCGGGGCCGGCGAGTTCGGTGCGTCCGTCAATCACCATGATGATGGCCGCGGCTTCATCAAGGGCGACGCGCGCCTGACGGTAGATCTCGGACGGAATCAGATCTTTCTCTTCCGGCAGAATGCCGCCCGTATCGACGATCCGTAAATGTCGACCTGCCCATTCGGCATCGCCATAGAGGCGGTCGCGGGTGATCCCAGGTTCGTCGCCAACAATGGCGCGCCGTGAGCCCACGATGCGGTTGAAGAGCGTGGACTTGCCTACGTTGGGGCGGCCCACGATGGCGACTGTGGGTATGCCCGCGGCGGTCGTGGCGAGAGTGCTTGTCGAATTGTAAGTAGGCTGAGTCAAATGGCGTCTGTTGATTCTTTCTGTGGAGACAGCCGCCCTCGGCTGTCCTTGGGCCGCAGGCCCAACGATTTCTGCGGTTGTGGTGAGGCCGCCGGTTCTTCGAATCGGCCGGACAGCCCCTTCGGCTGCACTCAGGGCAGGCTAAGGCGGCTGTCCCCACATGAGCACTGGTGCTGCTTGCAGTCTGGAAGTTCTATTATAGAGACTCCTTGGGTTCCACAACATCAAACCGGGCCGTACCCAGCGGCAAAGACGCTACGCTCCACCAATTCTTCGCTCCAGGTGGGGTGTTGTCGCGCAAGCATCCGGCGTATGAATTTCGCCGGGGTCAGTTGCAGATGGCGCAGGCGGTCGAGCAGGCGTTGGAAGAAAAGCGGCATTTGATCGTGGAAGCCGGCACGGGCACTGGAAAAACGCTCGCCTACCTGATGCCGGTGATTCGCTCGGGCAAGCGGGTCATCATCTCAACCGGCACGAAGAATCTGCAGGAACAGCTGTTTTATAAGGATGTGCCTTTTCTCGAGCAAGCTTTGTATGGCGACACCTCTGGGCGCCTGTCGGTCTGCTACATGAAGGGGCGCAATAACTATTTGTGCCGCAAGAAACTTTATGACCTCACGGACCAGCCTGTGCTCAGCGGTTTGGAAGAAATCGAGCAGTATCGGGCCATCGCGGCGTGGGAGAAGACGACCTCAACTGGCGACCGCGCGGAACTGGCGGAACTGCCCGAAGCGAGCTTGCTCTGGCACAAACTCGATGCTCGTGCCGATGCCTGCATCGGGCAGAAGTGCAGCGAGTTTGAGCGCTGCTTCATCACAGAGATGCGGCGCAAGGCGATGGAGAGTGACATCATCATCGTCAACCATCATCTGTTTTTTGCCGATCTCGCGATCAAGTTGCAGGCGGATGGAGCGCCGGATGCTGGAATTCTCCCCGAGGCGGCCGCGGTGGTTTTCGACGAAGCGCACGAACTGGAAGATGTGGCCGGCAACTATTTTGGCATCTCGGTGAGCAATCTTCGGGTGGAAGATCTGGCGCGCGACGTCGAACATTCGATGCAGCACAACCGCATGCTCTCGGCGTCGATCTCGGGAGCGCTTGGCAGTCTGCGCGAGCGGTCGCAATTCTTCTTCTCGCTGCTGCCCCCGGGAGACGGACGCTTCGCATTCGAGACGCGCCGGGAATTTCTGGAGGAAAATGGCGACGAATTTATAGGGCTGAATCAGGCGCTGACCCGCTTGGCAGGCGAACTCGAAGGCTTGCCGCAGAAGCCGGAAGAGGTTTTCAACTTCGTCCGCCGCGCGCAGGAAATTCAGGTGCAACTGGGATACGCGATGGAATCGGAAGACCGCAATACCGTCTTCTGGATTGAGCGGCGAGGTGGGCGATGGGGATCGCGGGGCGCGGCGGCCGGTTCTGAAAGCTCCAGTCGCGGAAAGCAAAACGTGTTTCTCCAGGCTACGCCGATCGATGTGGGCCCCATCCTGCGCGAGTGCCTGTGGTCGAAGCTGGAATGCGCCGTGCTGACTTCCGCGACGCTGGCGGTGGGTGGCGGGTTTGAATACATTCGGCAGCGGCTTGGAATGGAGCACGCTCGCGAAGCGGTGCTGCCGTCGCACTTCGACTATGAAAGCCAGGCCCTGCTCTATGTGCCACCGGATTTGCCCGATCCGCGGACTCCGCAATTTACAGCAAAGGCCGCTGAGCGTATTCGACGGTTGCTGGAGATCACGCGCGGGCGCGCGTTCGTCCTCTTTACCAGCTATGCGCAGATGAACGATATCTACCAGCGCCTGCTCGGAGAAGTCGAGTTCCCCATCTTGAAGCAAGGGGATGCGCCGAAAACCGCTCTGCTCGAGGAGTTCCGCCTGACGCCGAATGCCGTGCTGTTCGCCACGTCCTCGTTCTGGCAGGGAGTGGACGTGCAGGGGGAGCAGCTAAGTTGCGTGATCATTGACCGCCTGCCGTTTGCAGTGCCGAGCGATCCCGTGGTTGCGGCGCGAGTCAAAGCGATCGATGCCGAGGGTGGAAATGCTTTCTTTCAATACCAAGTGCCAGCAGCGGTGATTACGTTGAAACAAGGTTTTGGACGCCTGATCCGGTCGCTGCACGACCGGGGGCTTCTCGTGTTGCTCGACAACCGGATTCTCAAGAAGCAGTACGGGCGTGTGTTTGTCGAGAGCCTGCCGAATTACAAACGGACGACTGATGTGAAGGTGGTGGAGAGCTTCTTCGGAGTCACTTCCACCGAATGAGCGAGGCTACAGGAGAGAGTTTAGGTCTTTACGTTCTCGAGCAACCGCATTCCCGCAGCTACGGCACGTTTATCGAAGGTGAACGTATAGAGGCACTCCGCCGCATGGCCGCTGCGTTCGATCAGGCAGTCGGCGAAGTCGGCCCGACTGAGGTGAAACTTCCGCAAGGCCTGAGAGACGATCTCCGCCCGTTCCACAATCAGTTCTCTGCTCCGCAGCAACCTATCGACGACGTGTTCAATCTCCTGCTTCTTGAACCCGTAGGAAAACTGCAGCACCCACACCAGTTCCGCCAGCACCACTAAGGACACAAACCCAGGGGACTCTGATGACAGTGAATCCATCACACTCCCAGCCGCGGCAGATTGCGCAGAGTGGTCTTGCGTGACATAGCGGACCAGGATATTTGTATCGAGACCGATCATCTCGAACGCGAGGCACCCTTCGCGATTGCCCGGTCCATCTCCTCAATCGACACGGGTTTGTTTCTCCGCCCTCGAAACAATCCTTTTAGTTCCTGCACCGACCCCGTGGCTGGCACGATGGAGAAGGCTCTTTTGCCGGTTTCTACAAACTCGACTCGGTCGCCCGGATCCAGACCCATGGCCTCCCGAACCTTGGCGGGAATGGTAATTTGCCCTTTCGATGTAACGGTAGCCGATGCCATTGGAACTCCTTACGATTTCTATGATTCCTTACATTATAGTAAGTAATGCCTAATCCGATCAACCGCTATTTTATTGTCTCCGTCGCAGGGGTTCCCGCTGCCGGAACGATCTTAACCGCGATTCCCGACGGCTCGGCCTTCGTGTGATAGACGCGCTCGGTGGCCTTCACGAAGTCGGCGGGCTTGGCATCGGGAATATTGACGAACGTCTGCGGGTTTCGGTCAGTGAGCGGGAACCAGGAACTCTGCACCTGAACCATGATGCGGTGCCCGCGCCGGAAGGTGTGGTTGACGTCTTGTATGGTGAAGCTGATTTCCTCGACCTTCCCGGGCGTGAACGGCTCTGGCTTCTCAAAGCTGTGGCGAAACTTGCCGCGGAAGGGTTCACCGCGCACGAGTTGTTGATAACCACCCATCGCGAATGGGGGTACCGAAACATCTTTTCGGGGCTTGTCGCGATCTTCGGGTCGGGGCGCGTCCTGCTTGCTGTCTGGATAGTCGGGTGGGTAGGCGTCAATCAACTTCACATCCCAATCGGAATCCGTGCCGCTCGTCGAGACGAAGAGCCGCGGCGAGATCGGCCCGGCGATGGTCACGTCTTCCTGCAGTACGGGCGTCTGATAGACCACGACGTCGGTGCGGCTGTCGGCGAAGCGCTGGTCCGAAAGCATGTATTCCTGTGGGACATTCAACGCTGCGTAATTCACAAACGGCACGGGCTTGGCGGGATCGCTCACATATTCATCGAACGAGGGAGTGTCCGCGGTGGGCGGCTCGAAAGAAAGGCCACCACCGGCGTGAAAGAAAAGTGTTTTCGGCTCGGCATTTTTCGGCGGCCAAGCTGAGTACTGGCGCCAGACATTCGTGCCGGTTTCGAACACGTAGGCTTTTGGAAGCTTGGCGTCGCCGGCGCCTTTCAGATACTGCTCGAAGAACGGGAACAAGATGTTTTTCCGGTAGTACTCCCCTGTATTCGCGGCAAATTCCACGCGCCCCAAATGGTTTCCGTCGTACCGGGCCCAGCCACCATGAACCCAGGGACCGATGACGAGCGCGTTGAAGATGCCGGGATTATTCTTGTCGATCGAATGAAAGGTTGAGAATGGTCCCTGCAAATCTTCCGCGTCGAACCAGCCGCCCACGGTCAGCACAGCACAATGTATGTTCTTCATGTGCGGCGCCAAGTTCCGGGCTTTCCAGTAATCGTCATAGGTGTTGCGTGCTGCACCTGGTCATCCCATAGCGCGCTCTTGCCCTCGAGATACTTCCGCAGGTTCGACAGCGGTCCGGCCTGTAGATAGAACTCGTAGGCGTCTTTGGTTCCCCAGTCAAAGGGGACGGAGCCCTTCGGCGGCAGCTGCGGATTCTCCTGTGGCTTGAACTGGCTGTAGAAGCCGAAGTTGGCCGCCAGCATGAACGCTCCGCCGTGGTATGCGTCGTCCCCCATGAAAAGGTCAGTCATGGGAGCCTGCGGGGAGGCCGCCTTCAGCGCGGGATGCGAGTCGATGATGCTGGCCGAGGTGAAAAATCCAGGATACGAGATGCCCCAGATTCCGGCGTTCCCGTTATTGTTCGGAACATTCTTGAGCAGCCAGTCGATGGTGTCATATAAATCGCTGCTGTCGTCTACATCCTGTTTCGACTTCTTATTGTCGATGTGCGGGCGCATCTCGATGAACTGCCCTTCCGACATGTAGCGGCCGCGGACGTCCTGAAATACAAAGATGTAGCCGGCCTTGTCGAAATCGAGCGAGGGACCGAGCTGGGTCCGGTAGAGATCGACGCCGTATGGCCCGACGCTGTAAGGGGTGCGATCGATCAGGAACGGGTACGGCCGCGAAATGTCCTTCGGCACGTAGACGGAGGTGAACAGGTGAACGCCGTCGCGCATTGCGATTCGGTATTCATATTTCGTGTAGTGTTCTTTGACGTCGAACTCCGGCGCATCGGGACGGGTCTGAGCCGAAAGACCAACTGTCCAGGAGAGGATCAAAATACCGCCAATCAATGATTTCCAGCGCGCCATGCTTGCTCCTTGGGATGTAATCACGAATAGGCAAGCTATATTCCGCAGGGGAATCGAGTCAAGCGGATTACGCCAGCAGTACCCACTCAGGCGGTACAATCAATGTTTCGCCAAAAAGCGGCAGCCGGCGCTATATTCATGCCCGGTTTGTTGGGGGACCATGTTCGAAGTCACTGTCGAAGATACTTTTGCCGCAGGGCATTACCTGCGCAATTACAAGGGCAAGTGCGAGAATCCGCACGGCCATAACTACAAGATCCGGGTCACGCTGGCTGGCGCTGAATTGGACAAAGCGGGCTTGCTGCTCGATTTCAAAGACCTGCGCGAGGTGATGAAGCATGTCATCGAGCGCCTCGACCACAAGATGATCAACGAAATCGAGCCCTTCACCGTGATTAATCCGTCAGCCGAAAATCTGGCGAAGTATTTTTATGATGAATCGAACACCAGGCTGCAGGCGGTGACCAGCGGCCGTGTGCGAGTGAAGGATGTAACTGTCTTCGAGACGGACACGACTACGGCGAAGTACTCGGAATAACGGTGTTGGATACTCCGCAGGTGCGGGGCGGGACGCCCGGACGACAGCCGCCGAGACGGCGGCGCTACGATGCAGATCACTGAGATTTACAAATCGCTGCAGGGCGAGTCGACCCATGCAGGGTTGCCGTGCGTCTTCGTGCGCCTGACGGGGTGCAACTTGCGTTGTTCCTGGTGCGACAGCGAATACACGTTCCAGGGCGGTCGCAAAATGACGATGGGGGAAGTCTGCAGCGAAGTCTCGCGCCTGAGTCCGGACGGCGGCCTGGTTGAAATCACCGGCGGTGAGCCCATGCTGCAGGAGCGCGAGGTCGTGCCCTTGATGCAGCATCTTCTCGATGACGGTTACAAGGTTCTGCTTGAGACGAGCGGCGAGCGGGCGCTCCAACACGTACCCTCGGCCGTCATCAAGATTGTGGACGTCAAGTGCCCGGACTCGGGCGAGGGAAATACGTTTTGCGTCGAGAATCTTGAGGCTCTGTCTCCGCACGACGAGATCAAGTTCGTTTTAAGCAGCCGCGCTGACTACGAGTTTGCGCGAGAGTTCACTCTAAGACACAAACTCGCCGACCGGGTGACTGCAGTCCTGTTCTCACCCGCATTTCGCAAGGATGCGACCGGCGCGCGCGATAGTTCGCATTGCCTGCTCGATCCGCAGGAATTAGCTGAGTGGATGCTTGCTGACAATGTGCCTGCGAGACTCGGTTTGCAGTTGCACAAATTCATCTGGGACCCTGCGGTGAAGGGAGTCTGAGAATCGATTGATGATTTCTGATTGTTGGTTTTTGGTTGAGCGCCTAACGAAACCGCTTTGGGTTTCAAGCAATCATCAAAAATCATCAATCAAGAATTTCTTGATGACGAACTCGAATCGATCTCGAGCTGTTGTGCTGCTGAGCGGTGGCATGGATTCCTGCGTCTGCGCTGCGCTGGCGGCACGCGATTATGACGCGGCCGCTGTTCACATCAGCTACGGACAGCGGACTGAGGAGCGCGAGCGGCAGTCGTTCCTGGCGATCTGCCAGCGCCTCAGAATTCACGACAAACTCATGGTCCGAAACGAGGCTCTCCGCGCCATCGGCGGCTCGGCGCTCACAGACGATGCCATTGACGTTCCCCAGGCCGAGGAGATCGGACATACTGTTCCCGTCACGTATGTTCCGTTCCGCAACGCGCATTTCCTGGCGGTTGCCGTGAGTTGGGCCGAGGTTTTGGGTGCGACCAAGGTCTACATAGGCGCGGTCGAGCCCGACAGTTCGGGATATCCTGATTGCCGCCCGGCATATTACAAGGCATTCAATGAGGTGGTAAAAACCGGCACCAAGGAGGGCACGATTGAAATTGTGACCCCACTGATTGCAATGCGGAAAACCGATATTGTGCGCCTTGGCCTTGAACTAGGAGCGCCCTTCGATTTAACGTGGTCATGTTACAGCCGCGAGGATCGGGCTTGCGGGATTTGCGATAGCTGTGTTTTACGCCTGCGTGCGTTTGAGGCGGCGGGCCTAAAGGATCCAATTCCGTACGCGGCAGTTTAGGCATTTGCTGAGATTGCATTTTTATCCAATGCGAAGACTCAGCCAGCAAAACTCGAATTTGCCGGGAGGCAAAATGAAAAAATATTTTGCAATTCTTCTATTCGCAATATTGGCGCTCGCAGTGTGTGCTCCTCCGGTCGTCGCCCAGGGGGCTTCGGGATCAGTGAAGGGCGTGTGTAAAGATGCCCAGGGCAATGTCGTTGCCGATGGAGTAGTGGTCTATGCCAATCTGGACAACGGGCAGAAGTACAGTCTGAAGACAAACAAGAAAGGTGAGTATTTTTCTCTGGGACTTTCGCCCGGTAAGTATCTGGTCACTCTGTACAAGAATGCCGACGATGTGAAGGCGAACAAAGAGATGGACCACGTCAAGGGATTCCAGGTCCAGTTGGACGAGAACACCTTGGATTTTGACGTGAAGAAGGAGATCGAAAGCACCGCGAAGGGGCAGGGGCTCTCCCCCGAGCAGGTAAAGGCCATGCAGGACGCGCAGGCCAAACAGGCCAAGGAAACCAATACCGTCAAGGCTCTCAACGAAAAGCTGAACGCGGCCAAGACCGCGGCCGACGCCGGTGACTACGATACGGCGATTGCGGCTCTGACCGAGGCCACCCAGATGGACGCCACTCGCGACCTCGTCTGGTTCAAGCTCGCCGATTACTACCGCATGTCGGCGCCCAAGCAGACCGATCCCGCAGAAAAACAAAAGCGCCTCAATTCCGCGGTTGACGCGTATCAGAAAGCGGTGGACATCAAGAAGTCCACTACGAATGACAAGGATCCCAATGCGGCCAAGAACCTGGCTGCCTACTACAACAACCTCGCGGACGCCTACGCTAAGGCCGGCAAGGTTGACGACGCCGTGAAGACCTATGAGATATCGGCGCAGACCGATCCCGGTTCCGCCGCGCAAGCTTATTACAATATCGGTGCGGTGCTTACCAACGCCGGTAAAGCAGATGCGGCGATCGTTGCATTCGATAAGTGCATAGCGGCTGACCCGACCAAAGCCGACGCCTATTATCAGAAAGGCGTGAACCTGCTCGGCAAAGCGACTCTGCAAGGGGACAAGACGATTCCTGCGCCGGGCACCGTGGATGCCTTCCAGAAGTATCTGGAAATCGCCCCCACTGGCCCCAACGCTGAGAATGCCAAGGCCTTGCTCGCCAGCATCGGTTCCAAGGTGGAAACGAGCTACGGCACCAAGAAGAAGACGAAGTAAGTACCTCTCGATCCAGTCATTCGGATCTAGGCCATTCAAGGGCGGCTCTATGAGCCGCCCTTTTTCTGTGTCCGTACACATGCAGGAGGTTACGAAGGTCTATGGACTTGCTGTTCTTCGCGCTGAGCCTTTGGCGCGGTACAGTTAACTATCTGAGTTTTCTTCCCAATCTGTGGTGCGTGCGATTCCCGAGGTGTGAGGACGAATGGCAGCACCAACAATTGCCCCGATTTCCGTTGCTTTAGAAGGCTTCTCTGGAACCGGCAGAGTCGCGACTCCCGCCCTGCTTGGCGCGATGTTGCGCGCCGCGGAGAAGATCAGCGACCTGATTTTTTCCCCGGGGCGGCCGCCGCAGGTGCAGGTCTATGGGCAGATGATTCCCGTGCAGGTTCCCGGACTCACGCTGCTGACCGCCGATGATACTCGCCACATCGCCGCCGACTTGATCGGCGACAATAAACAGGCCGTCACCACCCTACGGGAGCATGGAGCGTGCGATATCTCGTTTGGGCTTCCCGGGATGGCGCGTTTCCGCGTCAACATTTTCATTCAGCGGGGCAGTTGCGCCGTCGTGATGCGCGTCATTCCCACCGTCATTCCCGACTTTGCGTCGCTGCGGCTTCCGCAACAGCTGTCCGATGTGACCAAGCTGCGGGACGGAATTGTTCTCGTGACCGGAGCGGCGGGCTCAGGTAAGTCCTCTACCCTGGCAGTGCTTCTCGACGCCATCAACCGGGAGAAGTATTACCACGTCATCACTATCGAAGATCCCATTGAGTTCCTGCACAATCACAAGAGCTGCACGATTCATCAGCGGGAACTACACAGCGATACGCCGAGCTTCGCCCATGCTCTGCGTTCGGCGATGCGCCAGGCTCCGAAAGTGATTCTCGTCGGTGAAATGCGCGACCGGGAAACGATCGAAATCGTGCTCGAAGCGGCGGAAACCGGCCACCTGGTATTTTCCAGCCTGAATACGATGGATGCCTCAAAAACGGTCGAGCGGGTGGTGAGCTCTTTCGCGCCCTCGGAACAGCAGTCTGTGCGGGAGCGTTTCGCCAAGGCGTTCCGCTATATCATCTGCCAGAGGCTCATGTCGAAGGCCGACCGCAGTGGGCGCATTGCCGCATTTGAAGTTCTCAAAGCCAACGCCCGCACTCGCGAGTGCATCGAGAAGGGGGAGCGCGAGAATAAGAGCCTGCTCGACGCGATGAAGGCTGGAGCCTCGGATGGCATGCAGCATTTCGATGGCGAGATCGCGCAGCTCGTTCAGGACCGCATCGTCGATCTCGAGACGGGCCTTTCCTATGCCAGCAACCCGGCAATGCTCGGCCAGGAATTAGCGCGCTAGGCCGATTAGGTCCGCCTGTAATATCGGATCCTGCGCTGTCGTATCATCTCTCCATGTCCGGCCCGCCCGCGAATTCTATTGTCTTGAGCTTTGAGGACGCGCGCCGCGTCGTTGAGCAGCAGGCAGCTCTCGTCTCGGCGGCTGCGGCCGAATCTGTCGATCTCCTGTCTGCCGTGGACCGAGTCCTGGCTGAGTCCGTGGCGGCGGACCGTGACGTTCCTCCATTTCCGCGATCCACCCGCGACGGCTACGCGTTACGATCCGCTGATCTTTCCCATATCCCCGGCAGACTCGAAGTGATCGGCGAAATCAAGGCCGGTGCGAGCCTGGAGAAAATCCCGACCAAGATCGATGCGGGACAAGTCGTGGCCATCATGACCGGAGCTCCCGTCCCCTCAGGCGCGGATGCGGTCGTGATGGTCGAATACACCGTGCAGCGAGGAACCCAGGTAGAAATCACCAGGAGCGTCGCGGCGGGGGAGAACATCGTCCCGCGCGGGGCGGAGGCTCGAGCCGGAGCCCCGCTGCTGAACCGTGGCCTTCGCTTAAGTGCTGCGTCCATCGCACTCGCGGCGTCGGTGGGCAAATCACGCTTGCAGGTCCACAAACTCCCGCGTGTGGCCGTGCTCACGACGGGGGATGAGATCGTAACTGTCGACGCCACTCCCGGTCCCACGCAAATACGTAATTCCAACAGCTATTCACTTGCCGCGCAGATTCGGAAGGCCGGTGGTGATCCAGTACTTCTGCCGGTTGCGCCGGACGAAATACATGACTTGGGCCGCCTGATCGAAGAGGGACTGAAAGCGGATCTGCTGGTCCTGACCGGCGGAGTTTCGATGGGGCGTTACGACTTGGTCGAGCAGGCGCTGACAGAAATGCATGCTGAATTCTTCTTCACTGGAGCGAAAATCCAGCCTGGGCGCCCGGTTGTATTCGGCGAATGTGCGGGTGCGGGGCCGGGCGGAAGGTCCCCGGTTTACTTCTTCGGCCTGCCTGGGAATCCCGTTTCCACCATGGTAACGTTTGAGCTTTTCGTGCGCCCCATGCTGGAAGCGTTAGGGGGCGAGTCCCTGCGTAAAATGACATTTCCTCACGCGCGCCTCAAGAAAGAAATTCGTATCAAGACGGGCCTCACGCGTTTTCTGCCGGCGATGCTTTCCGGTGAATTCGAACGCTCAGAGGTCGAGTTGGTGGCGTGGCAAGGATCGGGGGACATTGCCGCCACCGCACGTGCAAATTGCTACGCCGTCATCCCTCCAGACCGCGAGCACATTCCCGCAGGCGAATGGGTCGCACTCCTGATGCCATGATTGCTCGGGAACTCTCGCGGCAGGGGCGTCTCGGCACCGAACTCTCCATGTAAGATAGAAATGACGAATGCCGAAGAAGCTCTCCCATTACGACCGCGGGGGCCGCGCCCGGATGGTCGATGTTTCCGATAAGCCGGCAACGCGGCGCGAAGCCGAAGCCAGTGCGTTCGTCGCGATGAAGCCCACGGTGCTCGCAGCGCTGCCCAGCAATCCCAAAGGCGACCCGCTCCAGGTCGCTCGCATCGCCGGCATCATGGCCGCAAAGCGCACCGCGGACTTGATTCCCATGTGTCATCCGCTTCCGCTCGCGCTCATTGATGTCGATCTACGGCTGTGCGAGAATGGCGTCGCTATCACGTCCAAAGTCGCAAACACCGCGGAGACCGGCGTCGAAATGGAAGCTCTGGTTGCGGTCAGCGTTGCCGCCCTCACCGTTTACGATATGTGCAAAGCCGCTGACAAGGGAATCGAGATTCGGCAGATTGTGCTGGAGCGAAAAAGCGGCGGAAAGAGCGGAGAGTATCGGCGCGCGAAGTAATAATCAAATTTCATGGCGAACAACGTCAAGCTCCTGGTGGTAGACGACAATCCGATGGTGCTGGCGATGCTGCACCAGGCTTTGACTCCGCTGGCGATCGTCACGACGGCGACCGACGCTGCGGATGCCCTGCTCAAGGCTGTGGACGACACTCCCGACCTGCTGGTCTGCGATTACAAAATGCCCGGGATGGACGGCCGCCAGCTGGTGGAAAAACTGAAAAGCCGGCCGGCAACCGCGAATTTCTCGACCGTGCTCATGGCGAGCAAGGCCGACATCGCCGAACGGCTCTCCCCGGTAGACGCGGCGGACGACTATCTGGAGAAGCCCTTCTACCTGAAAGACGCCACTCGCCGCATCAAGCGAACCATTGACCGTATCGCGCTGGAGAAGATGGCGAAGACCGCGCCGAAAGATGGCGTCGTCCGCGGCAGCCTGGCGCAGATGAATGTCATCGACCTGATGCAGTCTCTCGAGATGGGACGGAAGAGTTGCCAGCTCTCGTTAAGCAATGAAGGCGACCAGTGCGAAGTATTTTTCTCCGAGGGTCAAGTGAAGCATGCTACCTACGGAGCGCTGGTGGGCGACGAGGCCGTGTTCAAAGTGCTGCGCTGGACTGGTGGGAATTTTCAGCTCGACTTCGAAGGCAAAACCGATAAAGAGACGACGCAGCTCAATACTCAAGGTCTGTTGATGGAAGGCCTGCGGTTGCTTGACGAATCCTCCCGCGACGGCGGTGGAGAAGCGGAGCCCGAAGCCGCACCCGTCGCGGCGGCGCCCCCAACTCCAACTCCAAGTGCGCCGAGTGCTCCTACCAGCACCAGCGGTGGAGGCCGAAGGGAAGAAGAGGAAGATGTCCTTCTCGATGGCTGAGCCGCGGGGCTTCACCGCTGCGGTCATCACGGTCAGCGACTCCTGCGCACGCGGGGAACGCGACGATCTTTCGGGACCCGCGGTATCCGAGGCCATGCAGAAGCTTCACTTCTCGGTAATTGTCCGCGAGGTAGTTCCGGATGACTCCATTCAAATTCAAAATCTGCTGATTCGTCTGGCCCGCGAAGTTCAGTTGGTCGTGACAACCGGCGGAACAGGGATTGCGCCGCGCGACGTGACGCCGGAGGCGACTGTGTCCGTGTGTGACCGGCTCCTGGACGGCGTGGCAGAACGAATGCGGAATGAGGGCGCCAAGAAGACTCCGTATGCAGCGCTGAGCCGCGGCGTGTGCGGAGTGCGGGGCAAGACGCTGATCCTGAATTTGCCAGGAAGCCCTTCGGGGGCGGTGGAATCTTTGGAAGCTGTCTTGGAATTGCTGCCGCACGCGATTGAGTTGTTGAGCGGCAAGACGGAGCACAAAGAGCGCAATCCATAGTTCCTGCGATCAGGGCGTTCTGGCGCGACTCGCCTAAGGACGTTTCCCCGGGCCTACCAGCGCTTTTCCAGGAAACACCTCGGGAATGAGCTTTCCTTCGTCGATCAGTAAGGTTCCTCCCACCAGAAGGTAATGCACCCCAACGCTGGGCTCCATCGGCTTTTGGAAAGTCGACCGGTCGCTGATCGTCAGCGGATCGAAGACCACAATGTCAGCGTCGGCGCCCTCCTGCAATCGTCCCTTCTGGCGTGCGGCGGGAGTCGATCGCTCCAGCATTTGCGCCGGCATGATCGTCATCTTGCGCAACGCTTCCATCAGGGTCAGAGTCTTTTTTTCGCGCACATATTGGGCGAGAACTCGCGCGAAGGTGCCAGCGTTCCGGGGATGGCCCTCT
Organism: uncultured Acidobacteriaceae bacterium; assembly: GCA_963844525.1. GTDB lineage: Bacteria > Acidobacteriota > Terriglobia > Terriglobales > Acidobacteriaceae > Sulfotelmatobacter. Next base: position 1,134,584 of record CAWJOM010000006.1, read on the forward strand.
GCGCCATCGCTGGCGATCATGATCAGCGGATTCGGAATGATGGCGTCCACCATTTCCTGAGTATTGGCGAAGATCAGAACCCACTGTTGCTTGCTGGAATTGTGCAACTGCTCGAAGCGCTCTTTGGTGAGGTGCTCGCCGGTCTCGGGCAGGACGAGATTGCCATAATCGATCCCCTGCCTTTCTCGCCAGCCCGGGTTGAACACTGAAGAGTTAATAGCCGTCATACCGGCGATATAGGGATACGCTTCCGTCGTGACATCCAGACCGCGGGCACGGGCTCCTTCGATCAGCGAAATGCATTCGAGCGAGTCGCGCAAGCAGGTGCTGTTGATGTGAACGATGTGCAGAGAGGCCCCGGTGATTGCGGCAGCGCCGATCACCTCCTCGGTCGCTTCAATCGCCGAGCCGGGTTCGATGCGCCCGGCGCTTCGCATGTGGGTGTAAACCGGTAACTTGTGCTCCGCAGCCACTCGGAACATGTCGATGACTTCGAGCCGGGTTGCGCCGGGCGTGTACTGAATGCCCATACCGATGCCGAGGGCGCCGGCGTCGAGTTGGTCGCGCAGACGCTGCTGGATGCGTTCGATCTGTTCTGGCGTAGCGGGTTGATCCGTGGCGGGCCCGCTTTTCGGCAGAATGGCTCCGTCGGGCAGGGGTGCGCCGAATACCAATGAGCGTGCAGCAACCTGGCTTGCGGTAGTGCCATAGTGGATCAGAGAGTGTCCTTGCTTCGAATTCAAAAACTGGGTAACGTCTGGCGCACCAATTTCCATTTCGAGCGCGGTGGTTACGCCGTCAAAGGCCTTCACGCGCTGACTCGATAGTTCCTGCCCATGCTGATGCAGATCGATGAAACCGGGAGCGACGACCAGTCCCGCGGCATGAATCACGCGACGGCCGCTCAGCGCGTTTGCGGAGATGCTCGCGATCCTGCCATCGCGGATGCCGACATTGCGCACGGCGTCGAGTCCGGTCTCCGGATCTATAACGCGGCCGCCTTCCAGCACCAGATCGTACTGTTGAGCGGCGGCGAAAGTCGTTACAAAAAACAGACAGACTGCTAAAGATGCATGGCGCATGTCAGCTCCAAAGCTAGCGATGATAGCAGCAGGGGTATCCTCGCCGGAATGCAGGAGACCTCGTTGATCGACTCACGCATGATCGACTCGATCACGTACACTAACACTTCCCTTGAAGAGCATTGGACACATACTGGTGCGCTACACGGCGTGGATTCTGGGACTGATGAAGGTCCTGGGGATCTGGGGACCGTTTGTGATTGCGTTTGCCGATAGCGCTCTGGTGGGCATGCCGGTGGATTTCATTGTTGCAACTTATGTGCATCAGGACCGCAGGCGCCTCCTGCTTTATATCGCGATGGCGTCGCTTGGATCGGCATTAGGAAGCATTCCGCTTTACATCATCGGATATCTCGGCGGCGAGAAAGTGTTGCGCAAGCGCATTTCAGAGGAGCGCTTCCTGAAGATCCATCGTTCCTTTGAGCGGCACGAATTCTGGGCGCTGATGTTTCCTGGCATGCTCCCGCCGCCCATGCCTTTCAAGATCTTCGTGTTGGGTGCGGCCGTGTTTGAAATGCGATTCCGCGACTTCCTCGTGGCAATCTTTTTAGGCAGGTTCGTACGCTTTGGGGTGTTATCGGTGCTCGTACTCTGGTTCGGCCCTCAGATTGTGGGCTTGGTTGGTGGTGTCGCGAAAAGGCATTGGATTTTGGTCCTGGCAGCAGTCGCCGGTGGGATCTGTTTATGGCTGGCGTTGAGGAGCAGAAAAGTCGACGCTGAGTTTGGAGAGTAGCGACAGAAGTCCAGCCCAGCAAATGAACCCAGCAGCGGGCCTGGACGGCTCAAAGGCCGTCCCCATCTAACCATCATTCATTTAGGCCGAGCAGGTTCCTCAGTTACGCCGCGGCGGTATGATCGCCCGACTTATTCATCCATCCCTCAAGCGCGTGCAACAGTACGGGCGTCCCGAACATTGCGACCGAGAAGAAGAGATCGCTCTCCGCGGTGCCTCGGAAGAACGGAATCCCCGCGGTGTAGGACATCATCAGGCCGGCGAAGCTTCTGGGATACATTTGCGGGAACGCGGCCCATGTCGCGGCGTTGCTGATCAGGAAAAACGAAACGGAACTCGTCACTGCCGCGCCCACCACCCGCCAGAAGCCCGCCTTCTCGCGCAAGTTGGTGCCCAGCCATAGGATCGCGGCATACCACGCCCAGGTGACCAACTGGTCCCATGTGAAGGGATAGACATAAATGTACTTGGTCAGAACCACGTCAGTCGCTGCCAGCAGCACGAGCGGGATCCACATCTGGCGCCGAGAACCACGCGCTCCGAAAAACAACAGAGACGCTGCCAAAGGCGTGAAGTGCCACGCATGCGGCAGAACGTTCAGCGGACCCGCGAACGGTAGAAAGCGGACTGCGATTGCCAGCAGGACGAATAGATAGGGCAGCATGAATCACCTCGAACGAATACTTATTCTGGGCGCTGGCGAGGCTGGCGTCAAGGGAGGAACGGCGCCGGGTAGATGTTCTTACAAGACGGAGACGGGGCGGTGGCCCGTTCGACGAGCACGCCTGGCTTTCTAGCGCTGGCCCGGCTCGGGAACGACGATCTCGCCTTTTGCCGTGTCATAAACATCACCGACAACGTGCAAATCCTGATCAATCTCCACAGCTTTGCTAAGGCCACCGCGGCTCCGGCGTCCGGTCATCGATCGGGGAATCCCGGCATACCGCAGATCCTCAAAAAGGACAATGGATCCCTGCTGCGGCGGTTGGAGCATTTCGGTTTCAGCGATGGGATACTGTGCCCAGTCGAGGAACACTCGCCCGATGTATGAATTCTTTGCCGCCAAAGTGACGGGTGTCTCCTCCGGCTTGTAGCGAATTTCAAGGCTGCCTTCGGGATCGACCTCAGGCGCAAGCGAATCTACCGACGCAAGCGCGAAAAACGCCGGTGTCTCCACCACTCCGTACCAGTGGAATGGATCGATCCACTTCGGATATGCCGAGGCCCGCAGAGGGTCGGCGCCATTGTAGGTTCGAGCCTCGGAGAGCGTTGACGGCGCGGCGGTGTTCGTAGTCGCGCACTCCCCACATCATGACAATTCCCACCAGCGCTAGCGTGGCGGCAACCTGCCCGCGGGGACCGCGCCCTCTTGCGCCAATCTCCTTATCAATCAGGCCGAAGAATACTGGCACCACCAATCCTAAGATTAGGAGGGCAAGCATGACGGGCTCGACGATGAATACGATGTCCCACGAATACCATTTCTCCGAAAACGGCCAGAAGGGTCGAACGCCATAGTTATTCGTGAAATCAAGCAGGATATGGCTGAGCCCGGCGAGGCACGCGTAAAGAAAGAGCAGACCCCATCGCGGAGGCAAATTGGGATCTTTAATCTTGCGCCCGCGAATCCGCCAGATCAGATACACGAAGCCCACTACGGCCAACGCATCGAGCGGAACTCCGGCGAAAGAATGCGTGAATCCGCGATGGTGCGCGAAGCCGAAGGCAGAGCCACGAAATCCGCCGATGATATCCAAATCGGGGGCTTCGGCGGCAAGCGTCAGCGTGAGCGTCGCCAGGGCGGTTTTACGGTTGAGCCCGGCGCGTCCCATGCAGGCGCCGGTCAGGAAATGTGTGATGGGTTCCAATCGGTTCGAGGAATTCTATTTCCTTGGGCCACAATGCGCCACCGGAATGCATTGGGAGCTAAGGGAATTCATTTGGACGCGCGCCCCGTCGCGAGGACGCAAAGTAATTCGGTTGAGCCAAAGCGCGCATCATTGATTGGGTATCAGCGATTGGGGCATCAGCAGCGTCAATGCATCTGGCACCACCGTGATTTCCGCCGGGAGCGTGCCCAGCAGCTCCCCGTCAGCTTCGATGTAAATCCTGCGCTGCTCTCCCGCTGAAGCAGAGGGCGCTCGATATTGGCAGTGACGCTTGTACTGTGCGCCAAATCGATGCCGGGGACCGACCAGGGAAGATGCAGCAGGCTGCGGGTCACGTAGGCGAGATAGGCCAACCGGCTGGCCGTGCGGCAAAAGACGAGCCGCATATCGTCCCGATCGAGCGAGGCGCCGGGCGCAAGCTCCTGAATCACTCCCCCGAAGTTGCGGATGCGGACGGCCATGCAGCTCCGTAACCTCCGCGTCGACCTCTCACAGCGGAGCCAGATTCGGCGTATTCCGCGACAAACCGCGTCATCGCGATACGTGAACCACAGGTTCCACGCTTTGGCGTAGTAGGCAGCCATGCCCATTCGCTGCTTGGTTCCGCTGTGGAGTTTGTAAAACAGATGCGCGTCGACGCCAATGCCGGCGGCGACTACGAAATAGCGTGCGCGCGGGTCTACGCCGTTGAAGATCGGAATAGGTCACGCGGCCGAGCGCGATGCGGCGGGTATGGCATGAAGAGAAGCTTTGGCTGCCGCCGTAATGTTAAGCGGAATTCCAAGATCGTGCGCTAACGCATTGGCAGTTCCCATGGGCAGAATGCCGAGCGCGACCGGCGAGTTCGGCCAGAACCTGCACGATGTTGTGGATGGTCCCGTCGCCGCCGCAGGCAAAAATCGTGTCGCAGCCGGAGTCGATGGCTTTTCTGGCTTCATCCCCGCGTGATCGGGCGATTCTGTGGGAACCAAGTCCGCTTCCACGCCTCCGCCTCGAAGAATCGCGAGCGCGGATCCCAATTCCCGCTGGCCGTTGCCTGCTTCCGCCGGAATCCGGGTTGTAGAGCAAGGCCGCCTTGCGCATAGAACGCTTGGAAGTAGATGAAGATGGATTGTACCTCGAGGCGCTACACGCTAAGTCCCTAGTCCGCGGGAGCCCCACTCCCACATGCCGAACATGGCTTTCTGCGGCAGAGGATGGCCGGCCTGGCGGGCGAGCATCGCGATCTGGCCGCGGTGGTGCGCGTCGTGAGCGATCAGATAGCCAAAAAAGCCGGCGACATCGGGACGAAAGACTTTGATTTTCCGTCGCGTTTCCAGGGAGCGCCTCATGACTGCGCTCAGCGCATCACGGCTGCTCTCGAGCGCCGCGCAGCGCCTGCTCGGCGTCACGGTGCGCGGTCGAGTTGTTCCGGAATGTCTTCCGCCTTCGCGGCCTTCAGCCACATCACGCGCACATTGTGCATGTGGGCAACGATCGCGGCAATGGTGCGGCCCTTGCCATCCGGCGGCTTTGCCTTCCATGCTGCCGGCGGAAGATTGTCGATCAGATAATGATTGATGCGGTCATTGGTGTTGAAAGCGTTCGAGAAGCGCAGCCGGCAGTTGGCTCGCATATGGCTCGAGCGGAGAGCCTGCGCTAGGGGATTGCTTTTCGGCATGATTACACGTTCGCGAACGACTTGGCAGGAGCCTTAATTTGGCATAAGCTGGGCCCACTTGCAAGGCGCGTCTTTTCCACAGCCAGTTCTCGGTTGTTTGGGGCTCGAAATTCAAATTGATTGAGGAGGGTCGTCCAGATGAAAATTCTGGCACAGATGCTGTGCGGATTGTCTGCTGTGTCTCGGGGCGACGGCGCCAAGATCACGCCGCGCATATGCAAACCTCATCCCGTCACGCTAGTCGACGGGCTTGGGCGATCTCCATCACCCTGTGTCCACTCAAAATCCGCAGGCGCAGAAATTCTTCGATCAGGGCCTGCGCTTTATTTATGCGTTCAATCACGACGAGGCGGCGCGCTCGTTTCAACACGCGGCGGAACTCGATCCGAAACTCGCGATGGCCTATTGGGGCGTCGCCGAGGCCGTGGGACCGAACTACAACGACCCTGCCGATCCTGACCGCTTCAAGCATGCGCATGATGCCGTCGCAGAAAGCCGTGGACTTGTCGGCCGGAGCTTCTCCCAGCGAACAGGCCTACATACAGGCGATGGCGAAGCGTTTTCCGGCCGACCCGAATTCCGATCTGAAGAAAGCGGCCGAGGAATATCACAACGCCATGCGGCAAGTGTCCAAGGAATTCCCCGACGACCTGGACGCTGCCACGCTTTTTGCCGAGTCCGGGATGAATCTGCATCCCTGGGGACTCTGGCATCAGGATGGCACTCCCAGGCGGGCACCGACGAAATCGTGGCGACCCTCGAATCGGTCATGAAGCGCGATCCCAACCATCTGGGCGCGATTCATTACTACATCCATGCAGTCGAAGCCTCGAACAATCCGGAGCGCGCTCTCGCCGGCGCGAACAAGCTGGCCTCGCTCGCGCCCGGTGCCGGACACATCGTGCACATGCCGGCGCACGTTTACATCCGTACCGGCGACTACGAGGCTGCGGTCAAGACGAACGAGCAGGCGGCGGAAGTCGATCGCGCGTACATCAAGGCGACGGGCGTGCAGGGCATCTACCCAATGATGTACTACAGCCATAACCTGCACTTCGTCGCCATGTGCGGCGCGATGAACGGCCGTTACGCCGAGGCCCGGAAGAATGCCGACCTGCTGGCCGCGAACGTCGGCCCGCATGTGAAAGAAATGCCGCCGCTCGAAGGCTTCATGACGATTCCCATGGCCGTGGAGATACGCTTCCATCACTGGAACGAAATTCTGAAGATGCCGGCGCCTGATCCGTCTATGAAGACTGCGGCCATTTTCTGGCACTTCGGCCGCGGGCTTGGCATTGGCCGGGACCGGCAAGGTCGCCGAAGCCGAGGCGGAGTACAAGATCGTATCCGAAGCGGAGGCGGCAACCCCGCCGGATGCTATTTTCCAGATGCCGATCAATAACAAGGCCAAAGACATTCTGAAGATTGCCGAAGATGTTCTGGGCGCAAAGATCGCGCTGGCGAAGAAGGACATCACCAGCGCGATCACTCATACTCCGCGAGGCCGTCGCGATTCAGGACAAGCTCAAATATGGCGAACCGCCCGACTGGTTCTTTCCCGTACGCGAAAATCTTGGCGGCGTGCTGCTGATGAACGGCGATGCCGCGGGCGCCGAAAAAGTATTTCGCGCAGATCTCGACCGCAATCCGCAGAAATCCCCGCTCGTTGTGGGGCCTTAACCAGGCCCTCCTGCAGCAGAAACGCGACTACGACGCCGGATTCGTCCAGAAACAATTCGAAGCATCATGGAAGGGCGGGCCCGAGGCTCTGAAGCTGGATGATCTCGTATAAACCTAAACGTGACGCTTGACGTCAGAGGCCCGGCCATGCGTCAGGCCTTGTGTATGCTTCATGCGTGCGCTTTCGACGACCGAGGCCATGTGCTTCCGGCGGCGTACCGGGCAGAAACCTAGAGCACTTCGTCTCTTTATGCAATAGACCCGCTTGCGTTAATCTGTCTGGAGTTTTCGCGCCCGTCGGAGATTCCAGATATGAAGCTTTTTGCGGCTGCGAGAGTCGCCCTCTACACTTACTTCGTGGCTGCGCTTCCTTTGCTCGGGCAATGTACTTTGCCCGGAACTCCTTCCACTGCCACCGTGGATTCCGCCTTTGACGCCTACACGACCCAGAGCGGTCCCGGCTGGACTGGCGCTGACGGCTCTTACTCTCTGCCTCTCCCGGACGGCACGAATCTCTGGATGTGGTCCGACTCCTACATCGGCGCAGTCGATCCCACAACCCGCTTGCGCAAGAACGATTTGTTTACAGCTCACAACTCACTCACGATTCTGAATCAGGCCACAGGCGGCTGGACCACTGTTGGTTATCCACCCAAGACGACATCTTATTTTGTCCCTTCGAACAAGAACGATTGGTTCTGGCAGGGAGCCGGTTTCGTCACGCAGCCTTCCTCCGGCAAGTATCAGATCAAGATTATGTTGCTGGAGTGGACCGGTGTTTACCAACTCGTTGGGCATTCGGTCGCCACGCTCTCCTGGCCTGGTCTTGCCATCCGCTCGATCATTCCAGTCGCCGGCCTCGATACCAGCATCGAGTGGGGAACGAAAGTCGTGCACGTTGGAAACTATTTCTATATCTACGGACTGAAAGACCCCGGCACCAACACGAAGACGCCTTACATCGCCCGAACGGCCTCCATCTATAACCTTACCGACGCATCGAAGTGGCAATTCTGGAATGCAACTCAGAGCAAATGGCTCGCAGGAGAGTCGAATGCCACGGCCATGCACGGTGTAGCGGCGATCACGCCGGAATATTCGGTCGATCCGATGAGCTACAACGGAGGAACGTTCTATCTGATGGCTGGCATCGATCCGCTCCATCCTGCATTCCCTCTGTGGAATGCCCTGACCACGTGGTATTCCTGTTCCCCCCAGGGTCCGTGGTCGCACAAAACAACGGTCTATACGGCACCGGAAGCGGGAGCCAATGGATGCAAGGTCGGTACTCTGGTCGCCTACAACGCCAAGGCCCACACCGAATTCACCGATGCGGATGGTATTCTCATGTCCTACAACGTGAATGCGAATTCGGTCCAACGACCTGGTCTGCGCCGACGATTACAAGCCGCGCTTCATCCGAGTGCAGATTCCCGGAGTGACGGATGCAAGCAATCCTTGAATTGTCATCCTGAGCGGAGCCGTTTTTCAGGTGAAGCGAAGAGCCTGCCCTGAGCGAAGTCGAAGGGATCTCGGACGCCACGGCCCCGCGTTTGTCCATCCACCGCTTTGCATATAATCTTTCTGCGATGCCTGCCCCAAGAGACGTCGGAAAAAAGATAGACGCGCTCCGCGAGAAGATTCGCCACCACGAGCATCTCTACTACGTTCTGGACGATCCCGAAATCACCGACGCCGACTTCGACAAGCTGATGCAGCAACTGAAGAATCTGGAGGCCGAGCATCCCACGCTCGTCACTCCGGATTCTCCAACGCAGCGGGTGGGCGGCAAGCCCCGTGAGGGATTCGTCAAAGTTCCGCACTCCTCGCCCATGCTCTCGCTCGACAATACCTACAACGAGGAAGAGCTCCGCGACTGGGAACGGCGCGTCCACGAACTCACCGGCCGCAGCGATGTGGAATACGTCTGCGAACTCAAGCTCGATGGCATGTCGCTGGCGCTGATCTACGAAGACGGCAAGCTGGCGCGCGGCGTAACCCGCGGCGATGGATCGGTCGGCGAAGACGTCACGCTCAACGTCCGCACCGTGCGCTCAATTCCGTTGTCCATTCCCAAAGAGCGGCTGAAAAAAGCGGGCATTCCGGTCAACTTCGAAGTTCGTGGCGAATTGCTCATGCCCACCGCGTCGTTCAAGAAGATTAATGAAGAACGTGAGAAAAACGGCCTGCCGACCTTCGCGAATCCACGCAATTTCACAGCGGGGACGGTCCGTCAACTGGATGCGAATATCACGGCCGAACGCCGCATGGATTTCTTCCCCTACATCCTGCTCCGGAACGGTCGCACGTATTTCGATCGCCACTCGAAGACTCTCAGCGCGCTCACTACGGCTGGATTCAAAGTCAATCCGAACCACAAGCTGCTTCATTCGATGGACGACGTCTGGGCATTCATTCAAGGATGGGAAGCGAAACGCGATTCGCTGCCATACGAGATTGACGGCATCGTGATCAAAGTCGACCGCACCGGCCTGCAGGACGAACTTGGTTTTACCGGCAAAGCCCCGCGTTGGGCGATCGCGTATAAATACGCCGCTCGCGCCGGGATCACCAAGCTCGAGAACGTGCGCTGGCAGGTTGGCCGCACCGGCAAACTCACCCCCGTGGCCGAGTTGTCGCCTGTTTCCATTGGGGGCACAACCGTCCGCAATGCCACTCTGCACAACATGGATGAGATCGGACGCCTGGGCGTGAGGATCGGCGATTGGGTGCAAGTCGAGCGCGGCGGTGACGTCATCCCTAAAGTCGCCAAGGTCATCGACGACAAGGAGCACCCTCGCGGCAAGTCGGAGATTGAAGCGCCGGAGAAGTGTCCAGTCTGTGGCACGAAAGTTGTCCGCACCGAGGGCGAGGTCGACTACCGCTGTGTCAACGCAAACTGCCCCGCCAAGCTGGCCGGCACGATCCTGCACTTCGCCTCGCGCGGCGTGATGAACATTGACGGCATGGGCGACGCCCTCGTGACGCAACTCACCGAGCACGGCCTGGTGAAGAACGTTGCCGATATCTACACGCTGACGAAAAAAAATCTGCTCAGCCTGGAGCGCATGGGCGACAAGTCAGCGCAGAATATTCTCGACGAGATCGAGAAATCAAAGAATCTCCCGCTGGAGCGCGTGATCTTCGGCCTCGGTATCCGCATGGTCGGCGAGCGCACCGCGCAATTTCTGGCCGAGCACTTCGGTTCAATGGAAGCGCTCGAACAGTCCACCGTTGAAGAACTACAGAACGTGGACGAAGTCGGCCCGCGCATCGCCGAGAGCATCGCGGAATTCTTCAGCATTCCCGCTAACCGCAAACTGGTCGAACGTCTCGGACAGGCGGGGCTTGCATTCAAAGGCAAGAAAAAAGAACGCGGGACAAAACTCGCAGGAAAGACCTTCGTCCTCACCGGCACGCTGGCAAAACATACACGCGACGAAGCCAAGAAGATGATCGAAGACGCCGGCGGAAAAGTCTCCGGCTCAGTTAGCAAGAAGACCGACTACGTAGTCGCTGGCACCGACGCAGGATCGAAACTGGACAAGGCGAAAGAACTTGGCGTCACAGTGATCGGTGAAGAAGAAATGGTGCGTCTGGCTGGCGAGCCCATTTGAGTGAGTATTCACATCCGAAGAGACCTAACGTTAGGTCGAGGCGCTAACGGAGTGGGGCCGGACCGGATTAACGATATAGCCTTCCACCCTGACTCCGTTTTTTGTCACAGGTGCGGCGCCATCTGCCCGGTACCCAGAAGGATCACCATTGAGGATCGGCGGGCCAGCTAATGCGGCTACCAACGCTTGGAGTTCGTCGTGGGTCGGATGCGATGACAAGGCGAGATTGTAAAGCTGCTGAAGTTGGGCGGTCCCCTTGTCTACATCAAAAGGCTTGGATTTTCCCTTTCCGGGCAATGGTTTCAGTCCTAGCGAGCGCCAGGCAGATGTTGGGAAACTTTCCAACGCCAAGAAACCAGAGCTCGGCGAAATAATCCGCAGACTCTCGGCGAGATGGGCTCCGAATTCCCTAACGAGGAAATCGAAAACCTCAATGGAGAAGCGGGCGAAGGGCAAGAAGTTGCCGGGCCTGACCACACCCGCAGTACTGACCTTGCCCGGCGTGGCAAGTTCCTTCTCAGCGGCGCGGCAATACTGCAATTTACTGTCCGGGTCCTTCCACGCCTGCGGCCCATCGATCAAGAGGACCCGAACACCTTCTTTCTTGCAGAAAACAGCAATCGATTTCGCTACGCCCCGTGGATCTATTGGATCAGCGATATGCAAATCAGAGCTGCGCAAGAAACGCGCTGACCATTTATTCGCGGAGGCTGTTAAGAGACAGATGCCAAGTTTATCTGCGCTGAGGGCGAGATCAACGGAAAGTACGCCACTGGTAGAGCCGCGCCAATTCGCGGAATCGGATGCTGCTGCGATAGTCTCGGTCCTCACGATCTCGGTCCTCAAGATTTTGATCGCCTCCCGCATCCTCCCCCACGTCACATCCAGCGTCTCCGGCAGCACCCGCGTTTCCCCGATCACCGACACGAAATTCGCATCCGCCACCCACCGCGGCAGCTCATGCATGTGGATATGCCCGGCAATCCCGGCCCCTGCCGCCTTCCCAATGTTCATCCCCAAATTGATTCCGTCCGGATGGTAGAGTTCGCGCAGCACCGATTCCATCCGCTGCGAAAGCGCCATCATCTCCTGCGCCGCCTCGACCGCTAGCTTCCTCAACTCGTCCAAATGCGCATAAGGCACAATCATCACATGCCCCGGGGTGTACGGATACGCATTGAGAATGACGAAGCAATGCACCCCGCGATGCACAATGTGCACTTTGGCGTCGTCCTTCTCCTTCGGCGCGTCGCAGAAGACGCATCCGCCGGTCTTTTCCGTGGACGAGACATAGGCATACCGCCACGGCGTCCAGAGATAATCCATAGCAGGGCAGGTTAGCAGATGCGCCCGTTGTTCCGAAACCCGAACACTGAAACATGCCCGTAACAATCGGGCCATTTGCGTTTGACACTGTTCGCGCGCCGTTGCTATAGTCGAAGAGTTCCCATTGGACGCGGGTTCTCTGTAAAACGTCCGACAGCTGGGATTGTCCAAGCTCACTCGCCAGGGTGGGCCCACCACAACCAAACGACTCGTCCAGCAGTCCGCAACGCAGGCCCCGCATCCCGTCATCAGAGAGGCATAACCTTGTTCGACGAGACCACCGCCCACAACTCCGAATCCAACTCCGCTGTCGTAACTGAAGAACCGACGACAGAACAGCTGCACCAGCCCGAGCCCGCTCAGGCTGCCGCCTCCACCGACCATTCAACCGATGATCGTTCAAGCGACGACCATTCCACTGATGCACATGCGGACTCCGCCGCCGATTCTGCCGCAGACGACAAAAACGCAGGCGCCGAAGACTTCGCCTCCGTACTGGAGACCTTCACCACCGAAGCCGAAGAGGCCGTGAGTGAAGACCGCGTCATCAAAGGCACGGTGCTGAAGTTGACCGGCACGCACGTGGTAGTCGACATCGGTGCCAAGTCGGAAGGGATGCTGCCGCTGGCGGAAGTGCTCGATCACGAGGGCAAGCCGAAGTTCAAGCCCGGCGACGAGATCGACGTGATGCGCGACAAGGGCCCGTCCGAGGAAGGTTACATCAACCTCTCGCACCAGAAGGCGCAGCGCATTCACGCTTGGGAAGAAATCGAGAAGGCCTACACCGAAAAGAAGCCCATTAAGGCCGTAGTGATTGATCGCATCAAGGGCGGACTGACCGTCGACATTCTCGGCGCCCACGCTTTCCTGCCGGGCTCGCAAGTCGACCTTCGCCCCATCCGCAATCTCGACGGCATGAAGGGCCAGACGCTCGAAGTTGCCGTCATCAAGATGAACAAGAAGCGCGGCAACATCGTTGTGTCGCGCAAGGACCTGCTGGAAGGCGAGCAGAACGAAAAGCGCTCCAAGACCCTTGAGCACCTGGAAGAAGGTTCGGTGCTGACCGGCGTGGTCAAGAACCTGACGGAATACGGCGCGTTCGTCGACTTGGGCGGCCTCGACGGCCTGCTCCACATCACCGACATGTCTTGGGGTCGTCTGACGCACCCGAAAGATTTGGTCAACGTCGGGGATCAGATTCAAGTCAAGGTCCTCAAGTACGACAAAGACAAGCAGCGCGTTTCGCTGGGATTCAAGCAGCTCACGCCCGATCCTTGGCTCGATGCGGAGCACCGCTATCCCGAGGGCGCACACGTCGGAGGACGCGTCATCAGCGTGACCGACTACGGCGCGTTCGTCGAACTCGAGCAGGGCATTGAAGGCCTCGTCCACGTCAGCGAAATGACGTGGTCCAAGCGCATGAAGCACCCCTCGAAGCTGGTCAACGTTGGCGATCAGGTCGAGTGCGTCGTTCTCAACGTGAATCCAACCGAGCGCCGCATTTCGCTCGGAATGCGCCAACTGGCGGCCAATCCGTGGGATTCTCTCCATGAGAAGTTCCCAGTCGGCATGACCGTTGAAGGCCGCGTGCGCAACCTTACCGACTTCGGCGCCTTCATTGAAATCGAAGACGGCATCGACGGCCTGGTCCACGTCAGCAACCTGAGCTGGACCAAGCGCGTGAAGCATCCTTCGGAAGTGCTGAAAAAGGGTGACCGCGTGAAAGCGGTAGTTCTCGCGATCGAACCGGATAAGCGGCGCCTGTCACTTGGCGTGAAGCAGCTTCAGCCCGACGTTTGGGAGTCCTTCTTCCAGACCCATCACATCGGCGATGTGGTACACGGCAAAGTCTTGCGTGTAGCCGCATTCGGCGCATTCGTCGAAATCGCGGAAGGCGTGGAAGGCCTGTGCCACAAGTCCGAAGCCGCTGACGAAAACGGACAACCTCTTGCCTTGGAGCCCGGCCTCGAGCACGACTTCAAGATCATCAAGATGAATCCGGAAGAAAAGAAAGTAGGACTCAGCATCCGCGCCGTCGGCGAAGAAGCCTCGCGCTCGGAAGTGGAAGCCTACAAACAGCCCGTCTCCAGCACCAGTTCCACCATCGGCGAACTGATCTCCTGGAAGCGCGCCAGCAACGAAAACAACTAAGTCGCTTTCGTACGCATTGTCATCCTGAGCGAAGAAACAGCCTCGCACAAAAGCGAGGCTGTTTCGCAGTCGAAGGACCCCGAGTTTGCCTGTAGTAGCACCGGCTCCGCGAGGAGTTTCTAACCCAGTTTCATTCTCTCAGCCGATCGCGCACACCAGGCTTCAGAGGTACCCTCCAATATCCCTCTCTGTCCTCCGTGCCCTCTGTGGTGAAGCCGTTGGTTTTGCCGCTCCGGCGCCCCTGTTCTAGAATCATTCGTTTGCCCAAACTCATCTCTTCCTATAGAGGATTACTCCATTGCCAGACACGACCTACGACATCGCCATCATCGGCAGCGGCCCTGCCGGATACACCGCCGCGATCCGCGCTGGCCAATACGGCCTGAAAACCGCTCTCATTGAAAAAGACGGATTCCTCGGTGGCACCTGCCTTCACGTGGGCTGCATACCGACCAAGGCGCTCCTCTTCAACGCCGAACTCTGGGACCATCTGAAAGAAGCCAAGGAATACGGCATCGAAGGTGTCGACTCGCGCAAACTCAACTGGCCCGCAATTCAGGATCGTAAGAACAAGATCGTCGCCAAGCACACCAAAGGCCTCGAGTTCCTGATGAAGAAGAACAAAGTAGAGACCGTAAAAGGCTACGGCAAGCTTACCGGCCCGGCGCAAAACGGTTTGTTCACCGTCGAAGTTACGAACGGCGACAAAACGACCCAGCTCAAGACGAAGAATGTCATCCTCGCCACCGGTTCTGAAGCCCGCATGCTGCCCGGCCTCGAAGCGAACGATCGAATCCTTACCAACATCGAAATCCTAAGCCTCAAAGAGCTTCCCAAATCGATCGTAATCGTTGGCGCCGGAGCCGTTGGCGTCGAGTTCGCTTCGATCTACCGCTCGTTCGACACCGAAGTGACAATCGTCGAAATGCTGCCGCGGCTTGTCCCAGTTGAAGATGAAGAAGTGTCGAAGGAACTCGCGCGCGTGTACCGCAAGCGCGGCATCGCCTTCCACACCAGCGCGAAGGTCGACAAAGTCGAGAAGACGAAAGCGGGCGTTGCCGTAACCATCACCGCCGAAGGCAAACAGCAAAAGATCGAAGCCGAAAAAATCCTGATCGCCGTAGGCCGCAAGCCGCGCACGCAAAACATCGGCCTCGAACGCACCAAGATCAAGCCGGACCGCGAGTTCATCAAAACCGATTCCTGGATGCAGACCGCCGAGCCCGGAGTCTACGCCGTCGGAGACATCGTCCTCGGCACGCCGCAACTCGCGCACGTCGGAGCCATGGAAGCCCTGGTCGCTGTCGCGAAAATCGCTGGCAAGCCCGGCAAGCCGATCAATCCCGAGCACATCCCCGGCGCCACGTACTGTCATCCTGAGATCGGCAGCGTAGGCCTCACCGAAACGAAAGCCCGTGAAGCCGGATACAACGTGAAGATCGGCAAGTTCCCCTTCACCGCCAACTCGCGAGCGAGCATCGTCGGCCAGCACGAAGGCTTCATCAAGATCGTCTCCGACGCCGACTACGGCGAGATTCTCGGCGTCCACATCATCGGCCCGCAAGCCACCGAACTGATCGCCGAAGCCGTAGCCGCAATGGAACTGGAAGCCACCGTCGAAGATTTGATGTGGACCATCCACGCCCATCCGACCCTGGCCGAAGCCATGCTCGACGCGTCGAATAGCGTCTACGGAATGGCAATCAACGCATGAACTCCTTTGCCACAGATCGACGCGGATTATCACGGATGATACGCCTTGTCATCCTGAGCCCGCCTTTTGCGCGAAGGATCTATGTAACTCCTCTGTGTCCTCCGTGTCCTCTGTGGTGAAGACTTTGATTTGATCTCGCTAATCCAACTCGGCACCATCGACTACGCCACAGGCCTGCAACTGCAGAACAAGTTGGTGGAGCTGCGCAAAGAAGAAAAAATCGGCGACGTCCTTCTCCTGCTAGAACATCAACCGGTCATCACGCTGGGAAGGAACGCCAAAGCCGCCAACGTCGTAGCATCCCCCGAACTCTTGGCACGCCGCGGCGTCGAACGCTTCGAATGCGGCCGCGGTGGCGACGTCACCTTCCACGGCCCCGGACAGATCGTCGGCTATCCCATCTTCGACCTCCGCGCTCATGCGACCCCCGACGGTAAACGAAAGACGTTAGGCGTAATCGAATTCGTCCGCCGCCTCGAAGAAGTCCTAATCCGCACCTGCGCCGACTTCGCCATCCCCAGCAAGAGAGTTCAAGGCCTGACCGGTGTCTGGACGGACCCGACGCCCTTGCCGTCCCAGGAAGCCTCAAGAAAATTGTCATCCCGAGCGGAAGAGAACGATTCGAAGAATCGTTCTCTGGAGTCGAGGGACCTGCTGTTCGTGGGCTCCGCACCGAACGCCGGACCCGACTCCAAGCTCGCCGCCATCGGCGTCCACATCTCCCGCTTCGTCACTTCTCACGGCTTCGCCCTCAACGTGAATACAGATCTCAGCTATTTCGACCTGATCGTCCCCTGCGGCATCACCACCAAGCCGGTAACCTCGATGCAGCAAGAACTCGGCAAGCAACTTGACCTGAACGCCGTTGCCGCATCCATCTCCCGCAACTTCGGCACGGTCTTCTCCAGCCAGATGCTCTGGGTAGAAACTCTCGACGCCCTCGTACGCCGTGTCCCAGAGCCGTGTGGGTCCGGGTCTTGACCCGGACAACTGAGTCGAAGACTCGCCTGCCGCTCTAGCCGCGCGCCCCACTCTCGCGATACCATCAATACATCGCGCCCAGCGCCGCCTTACATGGGAAACAAGAAAATAAAGTCTAAGCAGAACTCCAACGGAAAACGCGTGGGGACTGTTAGTGTGGGGACGGCCGCCCCCGGCCGTCCCGTCGAGCGCAGCTCGACGAAGGGCAACCACAAGCCCGCCACGAACCTCCGCACCTACTCCATCCCCGACACGCGCCTCGAGCATCCCGACTTCACCGTCCGCCAGCACACAGAAAAAGACCGCCAAGGCTCCGAGCACGTCCGCTACGAAGTCGAAGGCAATCTCGACACCCCGGTTCCGCCCATCCGCGACTCCAAGTATCTGAGCAAGCAGCAAGCCATCGAGATCTACCGCTACATGCTGCTGAACCGCAAAATGGAAGTCGCGCTGGAAAATCTCTACAAGCAAGGCAAAGTCGTCGGCGGAGTCTATTTCGGACTCGGTCAGGAAGCCTGCTCCTGCGCCTCTGCCTACGCGCTCGACCAAGACGACTGGTTCGCCCCCATGATCCGCAATCAGGGAGCACTCCTCGTCCGCGGCTTCGCCGCCCGCGACACCATGATGCAATACATGGCTAAGGCCGATTCGCCCACCAAGGGCCGCGACGGCACCTCGCACTTCGGCGACATCGAAAAGCGCAACATGGTTTCGCCCATCTCTATGCTCGGCGATCTCATTCCCGTGCTCTCCGGCGTGGCTCTCGGCGCGCGTCTTCAGGGACGCAACGTTGCCGTCATGACCTACATCGGCGACGGAGGCCAGTCCACCGGCGTAACCTACGAAGGCATCAACTTCGCCGCCGTGCAAAATCTCGGCCTCGTGCTCTTCGTCGAGAGCAATCTCTGGGCCTACTCCACGCCGTCGGAAATGCAGTACCGCTGCAAAGACCTTGCCGAACGCGCCATCGGATACGGCATCCCCGGCGTGATCGTCGACGGCACCGACGCCTGCCAGGTCTACGACGCCGCCCGCGAAGCCGTCGAACGCGCGCACAGAGGCGAAGGCCCGACAATGATCGAAGCCAAAATGATGCGCATGAAAGGCCACGCCATCCACGACGCAGCCTCGTATGTGCCGAAACCAATGTTCGACTTCTGGAAGAAGCGCGACCCAATCGCGCGCTTCGAAAATTATCTGGTGAAAGAAAAGAAGTGGCTGACCGCAAAAGAAAACGAAGCGTTAATTAAAGAAGTGGAGGAAGTAATCGAAGCAGAACGAGAGATCGCCGTGAATTCCCCGATGCCGACTCCAGAATCAGCCGAAGGCGGAGTCTACTGCGAAAACGGCTGCCACGAAATCAAACCAAAATACGGCATCCCAAAAGTAAAGAAGGGAACCGGCGCCTACAAAGAAACCGAAGCCGCCGTGCATTTGAAGTAGAAATATCCGTGTTGATCCGCGTAAATCCGTGGCAAAGAATTTGACTATGCAACTAACCTACCTCGAAGCCATTCGCCAGGGAATCTGGGAAGAAATGGACCGCGACCCCTCCGTCTTCTGTCTCGGCGAAGACATCGGCATTTACGGCGGCGCCTTCAAAGTCACCGACGGATTCATCGACCGCTTCGGCCCCGAGCGCGTCATCGACACACCCATCGCCGAGTCCGCCATCGTGGGCGCGGCTTTCGGAGCGTCGCTTACCGGCATGCGCCCCGTCGCCGAATTCCAATTCATGGACTTCATCGGCTGCGCTTTCAACCAGATCAGCAACATGGTCGCGAAGACTCACTACCTCTGGGGCGCGCCCGCGCCGCTAGTCCTCCGCGGCCCCAGCGGCGGATACGTCCACGGCGGTCCCTTCCACTCGCAGAATCCCGAGATGTGGTTTGTCCACAATCCCGGCCTGAAAGTGATCTGCCCAGCCACGCCCTACGACGCCAAAGGCCTGATCAAAGCCGCCATCCGCGATAACAATCCGTGCATCTTCTTCGAGCACAAATATCTCTACCGCCGCATCAAGGGCGAAGTTCCCGCGGAGGATTACGTCGTCCCCATCGGCAAAGCGAACATCGTCCGCGAAGGCCGCGATCTCAGCATCATCACCTACGCCGCAATGGTCCACACCGCGCTCGAAGCCGCCGAGATCCTCGCCAAAGAAAATATCGACATCGAAATCCTCGACCTGCGCACCGTCTCCCCGCTCGACCGCGAAGCCATCGCGCAAACAGTGAAGAAGACAAACAAAGTCATCATCCTCCACGAGCACTCCCGCACCGGAGGCCTCGCCGGAGAAATCGCCGCCATCATCAACGAAGAAGCCTTCGACGACCTCGACGGCCCCATCGTCCGCATCGCCGGCCTCGACTCCGCGGTCCCATTTTCTCCGCCGCAGGAAGCATCACTACCTGCCGAAGGTCGAAGACATAGTCCGCGAAGCACGCCGCCTGAAAGCATACTGACCCGCATAGCGGCGGACGCATTCGTCCGCTCGCAAAAACGTCGTGTGGGAACAGCAGGCCTAGCCTGCCCTGAGCGCGGTCGAAGGGCTGTCCGTCGAGCGCAGCTCGATTTTCCGTTGCTCTGTAAATGTTTTGTAAACTCCGCCCTCGGCGGCCGCTCAGAATCTGGCGCGCTGAACGCTCCATCTGCCACAATACTTCTTTCGGAGGTCCCATGGGCAAGTTCGTTCTCGGTGTCATCATCACGCTTCTCGTTCTGATATTGGGTGTCCTTGGTGTCGCCATGCTCGGTTCTTCCCCACTCCCGCCAATGTCGCTCCTCCTCACATGGAGCGCCGTTTCGCCATGGGAGCCGTGGACGCTTCTTCCGATCGTCACGCTCCCCGCGTCACCAACCCGCTCACCCCCACCGATCAGAATCTCGAAGACGGCATGAAGCTCTACACCATGAACTGCGCGTTCTGTCACGGAGGACTCGATCGCAAGCCTTCCACGCTCGCCAATTCTTTTTATCCGCCCCCTCCGAACCTCATCTCCGATCCCCCCGACGATCCCGAGTGGCGCATCTTCTACACAATTCGGACTGGCATTCGTTACACCGGCATGCCAGCCTGGGACAAATCTATGAGCGAGCAGGACATGTGGAAGGTCACACAGCTTCTTTCCCACCTCGACAAACTCCCGCCCGCCGTTCAGGACTACTGGAAGACGAACTTCGGCGCCCCGCCGGCCTCCGAAGAAAATAACCCAGACGAGAAGAAGCAAGGCAAAGAAGAACACGTCCATCACTGAGAAGTGGCCGCTGAATATCACGTCTTGGAAGAGCGGCCCTTCAGGGCTTACCCTGAGCCTGTGCAAGGGCCCGCGAAAGAGCGCCCTGGGATCAGGCGGCCAGGATCGAGGGCTTTAGCCCCCGCGCTCGCCCCGTTATAATATCCGTTTGCGCTCAACCTTCTTCTTGGTTCTGCGCGGTCATAGGAAGGAAATCATGCCAACTGACATCATCATGCCCCAGATGGGCGAATCCATCGTTGAGGGCACCATTACCAAGTGGCTGAAGAAGCCCGGCGACAAGGTTCAGCGCGACGAGCCCCTGTTCGAAATCTCCACCGACAAAGTCGACGCCGAAATTCCCGCTCCCGCGTCCGGCATCCTTCAAGAAATTAAGGTCACGGAAGGCACAACCGTAGGAGTCAACACGGTAGTCGGAACCATTGCCGTCGACGGCGAAGCCGCCGCAGCCAAGCCCGCCGCGCCAGCGAAAGCGCCAGCATCCGAAAGTAGCGCCGGGGTCCCGCCCGCTGTCCCGGGGGCGTCCCGCCCGCGCACCCAGACTCCCGAGCCGACGCCGGTACCCGATAAAAAAACCGCTGCCCAGGAAGACGAAGAAGAAGCCCGCTCCTCGCCTCTGGTCCGCAAAATCGCGCGCGAACACGGCGTGAGCCTTTCCCAAATTTCCGGCACCGGACTCGGCGGCCGCATCACCAAGCAGGACATCATGCAGTTCATCGAGGGCCAGGGATCTTCGCAACCGGCCTCGACTCCTGCATCCTTCCGCCTGCTCAGCCTGCGGCCGCCGCTCCGGCGCCGCGCCCGGCAGCTCCCGCTCCCTATCCGGGCGATCTCGTTCCCATGACGAACATGCGCAAGATCATCGCCCAGCGCATGATCGAATCGCGCCGCACCAGCGCTCACGTCCACTGCATGTACGAAGTGGACTTCACCCGCATCGTCAACCTGCGCAACAAGCAAAAGATCCGGATTCGAGCAGCGCCACGGCGCCCGCCTTACCTTCATGCCGTTCTTCGTGCGCGCCGCCGTCATCGCCCTGCAGCAATGGCCCATCATCAACGCCTCGCTCGAAGGCGACAACATCCGTTACCACCGCAACATCAACATGGGCATCGCCGTCGCGCTCGATTGGGGACTGATCGTTCCCGTCCTCAAGAACGCCGGCGACCTCAATTTCCTCGGCTTGCAGCGCGGCATCACCGATCTCGGCGAGCGCGCCCGCGACGAAGAAACTCAAGCCCGAAGATGTCGAAGGCTCAACCTTCACCATCACCAATCCCGGCCAATTCGGCGCGGTCTTCGGCCTGCCCATCATCAATCAGCCGAACTCCGCCATCATGGGCGTCGGCGGAATCACCAAGCAGCCCATGGTGATCACCGACAAAGACGGCACCGACTCCATCGCCATCCGCTCCGTCGTGCACCTGACCCTCGGCTACGATCACCGCCTCATCGACGGCGCCGTAGCCGACCAGTTCATGGCTGGTGAAAAAGACCCTCGAAACCTGGAGCGAAGAAGTCGGCTAAAGAAGTAGCAGAAGATGAATGGGAAGATGATTCGGGTACTGGAGATGAATCGGGTGTCGATGGATAGGGTGCCCCATTCTAACGTCGCGCTCTTTGCGACGTTAGAGTGGGGATTGTGATTTACAGTGTGGTCGGCCGCCTCATCCTTTCGCGACCTATCGCAGCTTAGGCCTTCCTAAAGCCGCGAAGCGGCGAAAAAATGCAGCCCACTGCGCAAGCCGCTGGTGGCGTGTGCCAGGCAGTCATTAAGCCCCGAAGGGACGAAAGAAATCACAGCCGTGGGTGGCCCGTCCTTTCGCCCTCCTTGCGAAAGGATGGGACTCCTCTACTGGATCGCTGGTGACGTCTGCCCCGCGCTCTTCGCCCATGCCGAAGCATTCAGGCACTGCACCACGCCGTCGACCACCATGCTGATCCCTGCCTTGAATTTTTCCGGGTCAACAATATCTCGCTGCGCGACGGTGTCAATCGTAGCCAGCGCACTTTCCAGAAATGACATGGCGGCGTCCTTTTTCTCAACTCCAGATTTGCCGCCGAAAAGCCCTTCAATTGCGTTGACCAACGTTGGAACAAATGCAATTCCCCGCAATAACTGATTTAGAAAGTTCATCCTGCTCTCCTCTTCAAATGAATTACGCACAAAACTCGGGTGGCCCATCCTTTCGCGCACTTTGCGAAAGGGTGGGACTGTCTGCAATGTGTCGGATACTTGTCGCGCCGGAAATTACTTGCGCAAACTCATTTTCCTGCTCGCGCTGTCGTGCGCCTCCAGCAGCGCCTTGATCTCACCCTGCCCGTCTTTGAGTTCCCCGAGTTGCACTTCGGTCCGGATTCGGGCTTCCGTGTTGGTGGCGGCAATCTGCTCGAGCCGCACCACCCGCGCCTTAGTGGACTCGATCTCGCTGTCTTGTCTCGCGATGTTTCGTGCATCCTGAATCACATAACCACTGATGGAAAGTGCAATCGCTCCCAAGGCAACGAGCGTCCGCGTGTCGAACTTCAACAGACGCTGCTCCCGCACAGTTTCGAGCTTCCGCCCCCATGACTCGTCTAGGGATTCCGCCAGGCTCTGCACCTCCGCCAGTTTCCCGAGTACCTCGAGTTGGAAGTCCTTTGCCGTGTACTGGACTACTGGCGCAGCTTTCTCGGCGCCGCCACGATTTCGAAATTTGCTCACTGCGCACTCTTCGCTCATAAGGGATAATCCACATGCAAGGCCGCCGCATATCGCGAGTACCGCGGCGGCGACGACTGGTCATACAGCCGAAGGAAATAATTCTGAGTCCGCGCCCACCGTGGCAGACTAAACGTCTGTGCGCTGAATCTCCCCAGTAGATTCCGGTCGTTCGCCGTCCCCCAACCAAAATCGTGTACTCTAACTTCCACCCCATATCCGCTTCCCATTGCAAATCCCGCATCAACTGGCACAGTTCGTTGAACGTTACCTGCGTAATCTGGGCATCCGTCAGGTTCGCCAGATAGTAAGACCCCACCTGAGCCGTGCATAACCGTACCGGCGCGATCCTGCAACGGGATCGTCGTCGCGCTCGACTCCATCCTGCATTGCCAATGGCGCCGCCAGATCGTTCGCAAACTCGATCGCTGTACATCCCCCGATCATTCGCCGGATCGACGACATCAATGCTCACCGCCCGCACAATGGCGTTGAAGCGCGCGCCTGCGACGGCACATGCACTCGCCAGTGCCGTCGCCCGGGAAAATGTCAGAAGCTTCTCCCGGAAGAAAATCACTCCAGATCTGATAATCGCCGGCCCAGGCCAAGCCTTCTGCCTCATCAAGCATGGCCAGCGCCGCGTTCTCGCAATCCGCCTGCGTGCGCGCGCTCGGAATCTTCATGGTCCTCACCGACCCGCGCACTCCGTTGTCGGCCCCGTTCTGTAGCTCTGCCACGCTCCCGCTGTTTACAACCTCAGCCACCGCGCGCCCGGAACCGCGATAACTGGCCACGATCAGCGTATTCAACGGCGGCACATACTGCGGATAAAAATCCAGCGACGTCGAACTTTCAATCGAGCACTGCCCGCCGTCCGCGAGCGACTCCACCAACTGCGTCGACGTAACCCGAATTCGGCAGCGCGGTCCGAACCTCGGCGAGTGCGATGTGGGTTGCATACGTGTATGCGATGACTGCACTGCATGTTGGTCGCATTCACCACCGCGTACGTACAGAATTCAGGAGCCTTGCGAAATCAAGCCGTCGTAAAAGCACTGTCGCAGGCGCCACCATCGTCGCCGGATTCGATGGATCGATATCCTGCAACTTCCAGCACAAATCTGACGTCCGCCGCTACAGCCGCGCCGCCCCACCCGCTGCCCGCGGGATGCAGCGACGAGTGATACGTCTCTCCCGAGCGGTATACGTCCATGGAGTAGAGATAAGTCGTCAAGACATATCGATGCCCGCTTGTCGTTGCAACCACTGGCCCCATTACCGCGCCATTGATCAATGCCTGGATGGTCGACCCGCTACCGGAAGGAGAAAACTGGAATCCTGCCAGGCATCCCGCCCCAGAAACCGTCCCTGCATACAATCCGCCGAGTACTCCCGTGGAAGGCCCCGCGAAACTAACGTCTCCGTGCTGCAGTTCCAGCGCGCCGCCCAGTTCAATCCGCTCCACGAACGAGACCGTGGTTTGCCCATCTTTCCCCGTGCCCCCGTTCACCTGCAGCGTCTGCGCCGCTACCGATACCGCCGCCGCAGGATCGTTGACTGCCCACGTGGCGGCATCCAATGCCGGCCCCGCGTACCGCTCGTCAATCAAAGCCGTCCTGCTCTCCTGAAAAGGTTGCTGCGACAAATAGAATCGCGAACTCAGCCCATCGCCCACAAAATAATCTCGGACGTAATCCTGGGGCTCATCCAATCCAAGGATCGTGACATCGTTCACCAGCATGTTCGGACAAACCAACTTGAGCCCGATCGGAGAAAAAGTAGCATCATTCTCGTTTAGCGGATACGTCGCCGCTCCCACGGGAGTCAACGACAAAGCGCCGTTCGTAGCCCGGTAACTGGCCCTGGCCGCCAGCGCAATCTCTGCCGCATGATAAGAAAACTTCTTCTGTGGATTCACTTGATATACCGCCAGCGTATCCACATCTTGTACCGCGCTGGTGTCGAAGTATCCCGGGAGCAAATCCTCCGCGAGTCGCCGCAGAGCCGAACCCGCGCTTCGTCCCACAAAAGGCGCTCGGTTGGGTAGCGCCTTCTGGTCGAGCAGCACCTCATCGCTCTCGGCGATCAAGTCGTACCGGTACACCGCCCCCTGTTCTCCGAATCCCAAATACTCGGACTGCGGAGCCTGTGTCACATATCCCGTGAACACAATGTTCGCGTTAGCCTTTGCCAGAATCACCCGCGCCCCCGTCGCCGGAACGACGAGTTCCGGCGACGACGCCAACAGGCTGCATTGAAACGTGGATGGCCGGTTGATGTTCCTGTGAACACGAAATGCAACAGTCCCATCGAGCGCAGACGTATAGTCCGCCGCTCCCTGCCCGTTCAAATTGTCAATCGTAAGTTTCATAAAAGTCTTCGCGAAAGGATTTCGACCTCGTCTCTTCCTCTGTGTCCTCGGTGTCCTCTGTGGTGAAGGTTTCTCTGCTGTCCCTCAGTAAGCCGCCGCCATCGCCGCCGGAAAATAACTCCGGTAGCACAGCACGCTCTGCCCATCATTCGTGTCGGTATAGGGCAAAGCCAGAAAAGAAGCCCGCAGCGAAATCGCCGACAATGGCTTTTCAATCGCAGCAAAATGTTCCCGCACCACTCTCCCGCGGACACTCTTCCGCTCCCCGCACTCAGCCGCGGATAGTAGAAGCACACGCGCCCGCCCGATTCCTCTTCCGCCACAAACAACGCCGACCACTCCTGGAAAAACGACCCGCCCTCCCGGTCGACAAACGCGACCACCACTTGCGCCGATGCACCCGGCGCGGGCGCTCCCCCAAGCAGCGGCTGCGACAGCACCAACGACGTCGTCGTGACCTCAGCCACGCGCCCCACGTTGAACGTCACTCGCCTTACATAGTTCGGATCTTGATTCACCGCTGCCGCACTACTTACATACGCCGCCGCGATGCCCGATCCCACATACCCGATCTGTTGCTGATAGTCGACGTCCACCGCGACCAGGGATCCCGCCGAGAACATGCTTCGCCACTCCCGGGCCAATCACCAGTTCGCTGGCCGTCGATCCCGCCAGCACGGCCGCTCCCGCGCCGGCGTTCCCCCCGAAGGCGCCGGGGAACGCTTGCTCCCGCCGGCGCCAACACGTTCATATGCTCCGATCCGCCCGCCAGCGCCATCTGCAGTTTGCCCCACTGCCGAAAATCGAATTCCACTCGCGCCTCTTGCGGCCCACGAAATTGCGCCGACCGGCAGAGCTTCGCCCCCGATCGCACCACATCGGTCGGCGTGTCATACCAGCGTTCGAAGTTCTCCACCCATCCCAGATCCAGCCACGGCGCCGGCGGCGAGTCCAGCGGGAAGACTCCACATAGTCCCGGATCGAAAATTGTCGGCGTCTCGGTCGTCCGAATCACCGGCGCAAAATATGCCCGCATCTGCCGCGTCACCGGAACCATCGCTGCTCGCAACGGAGAAGTGCTCATGACAATGTCACCTCCGAGAAGAAGAAAATCGTTACCCGTGCCTTCCGCTCCACTCGCCCATCCTGGATGCGGCTCTCGCGCGTCTCGCGCACCGAGGCCGCTTGTCTTGGCTGTGTCTCCGCAAACGCTGGCTGGCTCCAGAACACCTTGGTTCCCAGGTCCGCGCTCGGAGACTGCGTGTAGTCCCGCTTCTCCGTGTTCGCTGGCTGGCAAATGCCGAGCAGTTCGTCGTCCAGTTGCCCGAGCACGCGCCCGCGATCCACCATGCTCGCGACGCTGCCCAACGTGTAATACGAAATCACGCATTCCAGGCTCATCAGTGCTCGCATCACCCGCATGTGCCCTCCACCACTTTCGCCTGCCCCATTCGATATAGAAAGCATTCGCCTGCGGCTCCGCCGAAGATGGCGGCAAGATTCTCCTGCACCATCACCGCCGGCACCGTCGCCCCATTCACCGTGATCGTCCGCGCCGGATTCAATCCCGCCAGCCTCTGTTGCAGCGCCAGAAAAAAACTGTCCTTCGCAAATTGCATATGAACCAGCTTTCAGCCATCAGCCGTCAGCTCTCGACTCAACCTGTAAGCCGGTCCTTGATTGACGGAAGAGGCACAACGAAATTCCAGCCGCAAAGCGGCGAAAGATAACAGCCCACGGCGCAAGCCGTGGGCCAAGAAAAAAGTGGCACGAGCCCCAAACGGGCGAAAAAACGCCGTTCGCGCTCTAACTGAAGCGAACCCGTAAGGGCTGAAAGCTAAGAGCTAAGAGCTAAGAGCTAAAAGCTAAGAGCGCTGAGAGCTAGGACCACTCACTCCACCGCCGTCACCACATAAAAATAAGCCGTTCCTGCAAAGACTCTCGGTCACCACCTTCTCGATATGAAACAGATCTGCCGCCATACATCAGTCCCAGCGCCGCATTGAACAAGTCCTCTGCCGTTCCCATGCCCAGCGCCGGCAATTGCGCCTCAATCACCGACGCGGGCAGCGTGAACTCAATTCTGCGCCTCGGCCCCAACATTTCCCGTCGGCAAGCTCTCGTCACCACCGGAGCGATGATCACGTCTCTGCACTCCCGGATCGACCAGTCCCAATTGCCCCGCCGCGTCGCTCGCCGTCGCCGTCGCCGGCAACAGCAGGCTCACCTGTTCTCCGCCCAACGCCGTCAACATCGCATTCGCCGCCCGCAACAATGCCGTCCCACAAATCCCGCTTCCCATAATTCCTCCTGTCGTGCCGAACCTGATGCATCCCGAGTAAGCATGCCTGTCGAATTCGCAATTGACTCACGACCAGGCGACTTTTTAAGCGCCCTTGAGCCACATACGGCGCCAGCAAACTGCGCACCATGTCATCCACCAAGTGTCGCCGAAATAATCCAGCCGCATCCGGTCGATCTGGCTCGACTTCACGTTCAGTCCCGGAGTCGCCTGCGCATTCTTCACAATCTGTGCGCATGCCACCTGCACCGGCGTCGGAATCGTCGCTCCAACCCGCGTTGTAAACCACATCCACTTCGTTGAAGAACAGTCCCAGCGCATTCACCGGAAACGTCAGCTCCCCGCTGTCGTCCCAAATGTCAATCGTCGTCGGATCAATCGCGGTCCACGATCCCGGCAACGCAAACACCAGCGCAAATTCCAGGCTCATCTCCGGAAACGGCCACTCCCCGCGTCGCGGAATCCCATATCGTCCCTGCAACGTAACAATCGGCGTCGTCGCCGGCGCCACCGTCACCAGCGGCAGATAACTCAACCGCACCGTGTTCAGCTCCGGCGGCATCTTCAGCCGCTCTTCATACTGGTTCACTCCCAGCGTCACCCGCCGGCAGTGTGCGTCGATGATCGCCGACGCCGCCGTCACCCACGATGGGTCCGTCGCCGCATCCAGCCCGTATGTCAAATAATCCGTAGTCGTCCAGATAATTCATAGATGATTTCTCTTCGTCGAAAAAAATGTCGTTGGTCGTCAGTCGTCAGTCGTCGGCCAACAGCTGCTCAACGGCAGAAGACGCAACGACGAACGACCAACGACTCAGTTACTGACTCTGGCAACCGCTACGACCTCTGGCCACTGCCTTTCTAATCCGTCACCTTCACTTCGTAGTGCGCGAAGTTCGCTCCCTTCACCACCGGAGCCCCGAACTTCACCACCACCTGCTGTTGCGTCAACGCATCTGGGCAGCCCGAGTTTGAACACTCGCGGATTCGGATCGGTCAGCCAGTGATACTCGATCAGGTCCTCGGTCACGATGTACGCCGGCAGCACCGCCTCCCGAGCCCAGCGTTCCCGTGTATCCCATCGCCCACTCCGGAATCAGCGGCAGATCGCCCGCCTGTGTGCTCAGAGCTTTCACGCGAACTCCGCCCGTGATCTTCCACAGTGTTCAGCACCACGTTGAACTCCGTTTTCATCTCCTGATCGATCAGATCGAGCAGCATCGGGTTGGCATAAATCGCCGTCGGCCGCACCTGGTACGACGAATTCGAAACCATCTGCGCGATCGTGGTCTTGAACGTTCACGATGCTGTTGCTCTTTCGCGACCGTCACCGTGTTCCCACCCGCTTCGATCTGCCCGATCGCGCCGAAATATTGCGTCGTAGTCGGAGCGCTCAGCGAAGTGTCGCTGCCATTCCACAACGCCACATCGTGAATGCGCATCAGCCCGTCCACAGCGTCCGCCAGATCCTTCGCCTGCAAATACGCGAACTGGCTTTGCTGCGCCGTGACTTCCAGGTCGAACAGGTTGTAGTTGATCTGCGATACCAATGCCTTCAACGGCACTGCCAGCTCGATCCGTGTGGGCACTTGCGATGTCGGCGCAATGTTGCGCGGATCCATGAATCCTTGCGCCGCTGTCGGAGCCGCAATCGCTGTCTCTTCGAAGAACCGTGACGGATGCCCGGTCGCCGGTACCTGCTTGATCCTCTGTCCGAACACGCCCCGCCGCCGCACGATGTCGAAAATCTCTGTCTGATACCGGTCAACTTCGACCGCGCCCGGCCCCAGATAATCCGCCGCCGCCATCAAATCCACAAATCGTCCCGTCATAGTTTTCTCCTTATTAGTTTGTTTCTTGGTTCGAATTCTGTTCCCAAACGTCCTGTCATCCTGAGTGAAGTCGAAGGACCTCGTGTTCGTATGCGCTACCTGAGGCCTGAGCGGTTGTCTCCTCAGAACTCGCGATGACTTTGCCCGTCGGGCAAAACAAAACGGCACGACGAAAATGTCGTGCCGCCGCTAAGATCTGAGCTAGAAGCTAGAAGCTAGAAGCCAGAAGCTAGAAGCTAGAAGCTAGAAGCTGAAGCCCCCCTCCCTACTCGATCATCCCCGCCCGCGCCAACTCCGCCTTCACCGCAATCCTCTGCTCCACGCTCAAGCTCTGCAGCGTCTTGTCCAGAACTCCCTTCTCGATCTTCTCGCCGCCGGCATCCGTCCGCTCTTCGCCAAAATCGCCGATACCATCGGCGTAAGCGTCTTCCGCACCATCCGAGCCGCTTGCGCTTTCAAATCAGTATTCGACTTCTCCAGCTCCGCCACTCGCTCCTGCAGTTGCCGCGTCGTCTCGTTCTCCACCGGCTCGTGAAGCGTTGCTCGTCCACCGCCGCCACAATCCGGTCCACCTTGGCATTCAGCGCATCCTGCTGTGCGTCCAGCCGACCCAACACGCGATCCAACGATTCAGCCGCATTCGCCAGCCGCTCCGCCGTCGCCATCAACTGCTGCACCATTTCTTCATTCATAGTTTGTTCCCCTCGAAGTCCTTCTGTAATCTCTGTGTCCTCTGTGGTGAAAGGATTTTGTTTCTCGTGCTAAGAAGCCAGGCTCAATCCACGTATCCTGGTACGCCGCCTTGTCCTTCCGCAGAATCGCCGCACCCGTAAACGTCACTTCGTCAACTTCCAAACCTTTGCTCGCTTATCGGCCGGCACCACTTCCGTCACCTCGAACGACATTCCCAAGCTCGCTCGAATGTGGTCCGCTGGTCTCGGCCCGCAATGCGGTAGCGCATCGCTCTTTCACTCCCACTCCGCATCGATGCCGCCAGACTCCGGATCCGCTCCACCGCTGCCGCCAGCGAAGCCCGCAACCTGACTCCTTCGGCTTCAAGCGGCCCGTGCTGCCGCCTCGACGCCCGCACTTCGCGATCTCCGCCACGATGTCTGGAAAATCCTTCGCGTACAGGTACCCACCCACCTCCAGATTCTGTCCGACCACATCCGCGCTCGTGATCACTCCCACCTTCCGCCGCACATCATGCCGGTCAAACGACGGCGCATAATCCAGCGCCATCCCCATCAACGAAGGCAACGCGTCCTCCGCCGCTTTCCTCGTCAGCACCACCCGCCGTCCTCCCGATCCCGACGGCGCCCTCTGCGAAGGCGCATCCACCACCGTCAATACTCCCCGAAACGCCGCCCGGTTCGGATGCCCCTCCACCACCGGCATCTCCACCGCCATACTCTCCAATGCAATCGTCATCGTGTCCCCGCTTAATTCCTACGCCTTGTCGTTCCGAGCAAGAAGCCTGCGCAAAAAAAGTTGTCATCCTGAGCGAAGCAGGATGAGCTGCGAAGCGACTCGCCCTGCGCAGTCGAAGGACCTTGTGTTCCTCCGTGTCCTCAGCCCCCTCTGTGTTGAGAAGCTCTCGAATCTCAGCTCCCAATCTCCGGCAGCCCCCGCATCCTTCTCACCTCATTCACCGTCAGCACCCCGTTCTGCAACAGAATCTGCTGGATCTGCACTTCCTCCAGCGGATCTGTCGTATCCACATCCGCAAACACAAACTCCAGATCATTCCATCCCAGCCTCTTTGCGATCGCATCCCGCGTCAGCGACTCCGCCAGCAACCGCGCCGTCGGCACAATCGCCTGCCGGAATGCCAGGTCGTTCATACTCCTCCGCGGTGGAGCGATTCACGTCCCGCTCCACCCCGAGATAAAACGGAGGAAGGTCGAAAGCATCGGCGACGACTCGCAGCAGAAATTCCTGCCACTGCAGTCGTAAGTCTGCATCGGTGCCTCCACCGAACCTCAGCACCTCCGGTTTGCTTTCGGCCGATAGGATGGGCACCTTTCCCGTGCCCTCAATCTCGTCCTGCCACCACCGGATCAGCCGCTCGTGATGTTCCGGCGTCAGATCCTGCAACCACAGCGCATACTGCACCACCGAGTTCGACGCCAGCCGCGACGCGTATCGGTGCGCTCCCATAAACGCATTGATCGTTTCAAACGCCACCTCCAGCCGCCCCAACCCAAACGGCGTGTGCGTCCGCGGATTCAGCCGGATATAAATCAACTCGTCGTCATCCAGCTTGATCTGCGAATTCGCCCCCGACTGATCGTTCACCTGCACATACCGCTGCGACGTCGGCGACCCATCCCAATCCAGATTCATCCGAATCGATGCCCCATCCACCGGCCACAAAATCAACGGCAATCCTTGCGTAGCGGTGGACGCATTCGTCCGCCCAAGCTCGGCAGGTTGCCCCGCTCTTCCCGCGCTTTTTGCGGGAGAGTGGGCAATTTCCGCCTCGTTCCATCCCGGATTCAACTGCACCTCGATCGCCCCGTACCCTCCGACAATGATGTCTTCCAGCACCTGCTCCGCCAGCGACCGAAATGAGTCATCCGGATTCGGCGCATCAAAGTTATTCGTCAGCAGCCGCACCCGCTCCGCTCCATTCGGAATCGCTTCGATCGAATACCCTTGCCGCGGCTGGATCCGCCATCGCATCCCCGCGATCCGATCCTTGATGCAGTTGATCGCCCTCCGCGCAATCGGAGTCTCCGAAAATCTCCGCAAGTTATAAGGCGTAGGTTTCGGCATCGCCTCCGTCAGCGACCCGTAAGAATTAAAGATGGATGGCAGCGCCGAAGTCCGCCGCCTTTTCTCGATTTGCATTGAGGAGTTCCCGCAGACACTCCCGCCACCCGGCGCCAGGCGCCGCGTACCGCCTCTGTAATTTTCATAATTGTTTTTCCCTAACAAACACTCGACGGGTGCCCCATCCTCGCCGCGTCTTTGGCAGCCAGGGTGCGGGCATCTTGACTTCCCTCTGGGGTAAACCAGAATCCGTCCAGAAAAAAGCTCCGCCGCAGCGGAGCCCCATACTCATTGCGAATTCATAATCTCTAAATTAGATTTGTCATCCTGAGCAAAGCGAAGGACCCATGCATTTTGCTTTCACCGTCACGCTCTCAACTCCATTCGCGCCGCTGCCGCAATCCCCGGCATCTCCCTCACTTCCGCCACTCGAATTTCACTCTCCCGCATCATCGCCAGCGCAAACCAATCTCCTGCTTCTTCTCGTCGAGACCGTCATCGACGATTGCAGTGAGAGACGGCTCGAATGCATACTCCCCTGCATTTCGTATGGCATTCGCGATCTTCGGGTAACGCGCCGCCAGCGTAACCGCCGGGTCAATCCTAGCCTTCAGCGACACCGCATGAAAAAGCTTCAGTTGATTGCCCAGCAAGTAGCCAAAATCAAATGCGAATGAATCGCCCTTCCCCGTATATCGTTCAACTGGAAATGGTTTTATAAGAGAAAACACCCCCGCCGATTCCCAGGCTTCCTGCATCGTCAGAACGATTTGTTCACGTACGCTCATCGTCCCGCGCCGGCCCTGACTGGGACGACGTCAGATACATCCCGGCCATCGATCTCAATCTCTTTCGCCGGATCTCTCCGTCAAACACCGCCTTCGACTCCGAAACCTGCACCAGGTTTGAAAAAGAATCTTCCACCTCTTCGCATCACCGACTCGCAATCGCTTCACGTCAACCGACTCGCCTGCTGATATCTCTCTCGCATCGCTTTAACATCTCCACATCTGCCTGCGGATCCAAGCACAACAAGCGCCGCCAATCCGTCGTAAACCGCACGTCGATAAACCCCGCCTTCGGGCCATTTCGATCATCACCAAGCCCAAAGTTCACAAACTCCCCCTTCACCGCGTCCGGCACATACCGCAGCAAGAAGAATTCGAGTTGTCTCCGCTCCGCCATCCTTCGTGAACCTTACGTGTCCTTAGTGGTTAAGTCAGCTTCTCTGTGTCCTCTGTGTTGAAGCTTTGCGCTGTATCCGCCCTGACCTCAAGCCTGTTCCCTCCACCCCGGAAACGGCCTCCTCGGCGAAATCCGAAACGCCTCAATCAGCTCCCGCACCATCCCTCTCCGCTCAATCAAAGTCCGCGCCAACCGCTCCAACTCGTCCCACTCGCCCCCATACCACTCCGGAGGAATCTCCCCCGCCAAATCCCACACCACTCCTCCTCCATCTTCTCCATCCGCGACAGCCACGGCTCAAACGACTCCCACCCCCGCACGCTCTCATACACTTCATTCCGCGCAAAAACCCCGCGCAGCGGATAATCCGGAAACGTCCACTCCCCCGCGTTGAAGCAATATCCCTGATCGATAAACGACGCCGTATACTTCTTCTCCCGCAGCTTCTCCAAAAAGCCGCCTGCCGCCCGTTCGCATTCCCCGTCCACTTATCCAGCACCAACATTCCCGGAAACGTCTCCAGATTCCTCACTCGCTCCAGCATCTCCACCGGAAGATAATCCAACACCTGCCCCTCCAGCGGACTCACCACGTACCGCGATCCAAACTGCAGTCCCGCCTGGCACCGGATCGTATTGTGCGCCAGCTGAATACTCAACTCCGGCGTATGCTCCACCAGCCACTCATCCACCTCCACGACTTCCGTCACCGGAACCGGCAAGCCCGGCCCGCTCCGCCAGCCGCGTCGCCAGCATCTCATTCGCCAGCACCCGCAGATGCTGCGGATTATTCCGAAACTTCACTACATAAAAATGTCCATCCGCGCAGCGCATCAAGTGTCCCTGCGCCCCGCCCCGCATCCTCCGCACGTGTTGGACCGCTTCCACCAAAATGAAGTCCGCAGACGAAATCTTTCGTGATCCTGAGTGCCCTCCGTTGTCAAAGGTTTTCCTCTGCGTCCTCTGTGGTGAATCGCTTTCACTCGCCACACAAAAACTTCCGCCATCTTACCCGAATCGGTGTCCCACCGGATGTGACGAATAAACATTCCTACAGCTCGATCACGAAAGGTCGGAAGCCAGAAGTCGGGAGTACCGTGTAACGAGGACTGTCCTTCCTACCCCACCGACAAACTCCCCACCTCCACCGTCCTCGTCTCCGCCCCACCCGTCCCGCATCCTCCTGCCGCACCGCCAGTGCAATCGCCATCGCCATCACGCAGTCGTCATGCGCCCCCTCGCCGCCGCTCCATGCCCATCCGGCATGCCTCACAAATGTCTTCAACTCCCCCAGCAACCGCGGACTCCGAAACAATTCCGGCTCCGTCAATCAGCACCGCCGCCAGGTTCTCAATCATCGCCGGACGCGTCACCACCGACGTCAACCATCCCTCCTGCCCGCCCTGCACAAACAAATTCTCGTACCGCTGATCCCGCAAATGCGCCAGCACCCCAAATCCATGATTATTCCGCTCCACCGCCACCAGCGCATTTTATACACGCGTCCCAGCGCCACCACCCTTCGCGCCAGCTCATACGGAGGAAAATGCCCATGCAACTCCGCGCACTGCAATCCCGTCCGTCCGTTCGATCACCTGCGCGCACGCATAATCTCCCTCCGACCCACCGCCCGCCGGGTCCACTCCAATCACGTATGCCACTGTTCCCTGACTCGGCGGCAGCCAGATCATCAGCCGCCCGTTGTCCTGCGACTCCATCGGCTCTCCTCCATGAGCCGCTGCAGCTGCTGCTCGATCGCCTCCATATCAAACACGCACTCGCCCGAAGCCAGGAAGCACGACACCGCATCCTCCGCATACTCCTGCCCCGCCTGTCCGCGCATCAGCTGCCACCGCGTCCGCCGCCATGCAATCTGCTCCGCGCTCAGCCCATGCCGCTCCATCAAGTCTTTCTCTTCCTCGCTGCACCGGATGCACCGACCGCTTCTTCAGCATCTTCCTTGTACGACGGCTCATACCACCACGGAAAAAAGTGCCGCGTATATCCCGTCTCCTCCGCCTTCTGCCACTCTTCGTAAAAAATTCCCGCCGCCCCGTTCGGCGTGGACTCCAGCACAATCTCCCCATCCGGAACCACCGCCGCCCGCAGCGACGCCAGCGTTTCCTCCCCCCCGCGGGGCCAGCGGGAGACCTCCGAGCAATGCAAATTGTGGATGGTCATCCCGCGTCCCGCGTTGTCATCCGCCGTTTCCACTCGGTACTCGCTGTCGAGCTTCGGAAACACAATCTGGCGGATGTTGGAGCGCGACTTCACCAGCGCCCCCTGTGCACTCGCGCTTGGGCAGTTTCTCCCAGAAGCGGTGCACGATATTAAAAATTGCCTCCGCCGATTCGTCGCTGTGCGCCACCTGCACCGTCAGCGTCCCCGGCCGCGTAATCGTCTGAATAAAAAATCGCGCCGCAATATACGTCGTGATCCCCACCTGCCGCGCCTTCAACACAATGTTCCGCTTGCTGCAGCGTTGCGAATATTCCTGCTGCGCCCGGTTCATCCGCAAATACCGCACGCCGCCCTTCTTGATCGCGGATCTTCAGCATCTCCCGTATAAGAAGGTCGCGCACCTTCATCTCGCGCTGCTCGCCCGACCGCTCATCCAGGCGCGCCCCGAATTGTTCCACCAACTGAAGATCAGTCCACAAAACAGTTTCCCTCCGCGTTCCTCTGTGCCCTCTGTGGTCAAAAGTTCTGGGAATAATGTGGGGACAGCCGCCCTCGGCTGTCCGTCGGGCGCAGCCCGGCCGGGTCCTATCGGACTACTTCGATCCCCCCCGCCCGGGTGCCCCATTTCTCTCGCGCCCTTTGCGCGAGAAGTGGCAATTTTCCGTCCCTACTTCAACACTCCCGCCGTAGCCACCCGCTCCACTTTCGAGTGCAAATGAATCTGCAATCCCGCGGTCGCCCGGTCCAACTCCGAATTCCCGGTCTTTGCGCTCAGCGTAGCGTTATAAGAAGAGACGAATTCGCCGGCACTCAAAGGAAGCTGTGGGTGCCCCATCCTAGCCGCGCTCTTTGCGGCTAGAGCCTGCCCTGAGCGACCATCGCGAGCCGAAGGGGTGGGAGTAAGAGAGCCAGCCCTGGCACTCACCACCGGCACAAGCGCCGCCAGCGACTGCACTTCCGACAGCACGATCCCCACCATTGCCGTGACCTTGGCCTGCGTTGCAGCATCCTGAATATGCAATGCTGGCAGCAGCCCCTGCAGATTTGCCTGCGCGGCCGTGATCGCCGTCTGAATCTGATTCAGAATCCCCGGCTTCGCCGTCTCATCCGCCTTTTGATACGCCCCAATCAACGCCTGGATCAGTTGCAGATCCGCGCCCGCTTGCGTCCCCGCGCTCTGGATCGTATTCAGATCGCCCGCCGACACGCTCTTTCCTTGCATTGCGGCCACCAGCGCCACAATATTCGTAGCCGCCGGTATCAGTGCCGCCACAATCTGCTCAGCCTCGACGACCCAATCCGTCGAACATCCCGCCAGCACGACGCTCACGCACAGAGCGAGCGCCAAGCCCACTCGTCCAAATCGACTGCTTCTTTTCATGATTTCCTCCATATTTCTTTCCAATGAACTCTCAAGCACACTCCCGTCTCCTCGATCGAGCCGGATCAAGCCACCTCTTCACATTCGTTTTTATTGAATCTGCGCCGCCCGCTCAGTTGCTACAAATGCAGACGCGCGGATCGCACGCATCGCAGCGATCTACTCCAGCATGATGGGCCCCACGCCAACGGTGATGTTCTGGCCCGTACTCACCGGCGCCTGCCCTCCCGCAAAATCGCGGTAGTCGCTGTATCCAGCAGGCACCTGGTACGTCGCGCCGCTTTCACTCGGAGTCCACACGAACAGCGCCGGCCCTCCATTCGCCTTGATGAATGGTGCCGTCCATATTCCCCCGTTCGCAGCCGCTGCCGCCGTGAAATAGCCCCCCGCCAGGTACTGCTCCATGTTGGAGTACGCCGTAGCGTACCCGGATATCTGCCCTAGTGTCGTGTTGCCGTAGTACCAGTCCACGCCAACCGCGCCGTTCGAGTTGTGCAGAATCTGCCATCGCACGATCTGCCCCGTGCAATCGATCGCGGTGTATTGCGCGGAAGGACAGGCGTACCCCGTCCCCGCGTCGAAGTTGGTTTCCGAATCGATCCACGGAGCCGCCTTCCACCCCGCGACGCCCGCCTGTGCGTTCAACATGTTGACGCTATAAGCGCCCCATTGTTGTTCCGGCGTATTCGTGGTCGAACTCGTCGCCGTCAGATACAAATGCCAATCCACCAGGTCAGAGATGCGTCCGTTTGTGTTTTCCAGATTGAGCCACGTCGCAAGGTCGGTGGCTGCGTTTCCGCTTTGACAGTTGCCGCTTGCCGGAGTCGCCGACGGCATCGCCAACACTGCATTCGGAATCGCCGCCCGAATCAGCATCGCCGGATACTGCGTCAGTTGATACAACTGCGCCGCAGTCCCGTTCCAGTGTACGCACAGGTTCCATTCATTCCACAGCTGGTACATCTGAACATACGATGAGACGCACCGGCCGTTCGCGTTGCAGTGCGCCAGCAGGTTCGAGACAAATGTATTGAACGTCGGCGAACTGCCCATCGGTCCCGTACCAATGTCCGTCGGAGGTGCGTTCGTAGCGTTGCCATAGTTCGGAATCTGTCCACACGAAGATCCCGTCGGAGCCGCCCAGCACGGCACCGCCGTGAACTGCACCATCGCCAGCCGCGGCTGATGCGCCGCGAGCGCGTCAAGGTAGTCGTCCACATACTGCCAGTTCCACGTCGTAGCGTAAGGCTGTACCACAGACCACTCGAAGCCCGTATCGTGAAGCCGCATCGTCGCCGGCATGGCGCTCGACGCCGGCCATGTGAGCACCCCTCCCGTAATCGGACAGTTCGTGCTCACTCCAAAACCGCATTGCCACCCGAAATTGTTTGCCAGGATCGTCTGCGCCGGCACGGTCTCGTTGTAGGAAGCGACTGCGCTGTCCGTCTGTCCGTTCACTCCCGCGACCACTTTGACCGTGAGCGCCTGGTTGAAATTGAAATATCCGGCGTATCCCGTTCCACCAGAGGCGACTGGAGAAAGCGCAAAGCCCGTTTGACATCCCGTCCCGAGTCCATTCGACGACGGGGTGCCATTGAACGCCACACACATCACCGTCGGCGCCCCCGTGTTCGGATTGTTGCAGCTGGCCTCGACTCCACCCAGTGCGCCTGCGGCGAATGTACACGACGGCCCGCTCGTCACCGGAGTTCCAATCACGAAGTGCGAACTCGTTCCCGCATTCGCCTGCCCGTAAGTCGAGTACGCGGCAAATGCGTGTGCCCCAATCTCCCACCTGCTCCCATAGCTGTTCTGATTCATCCCATTGATGTCGATCTGATATGCGGCTCCCAGGTTCTGCCCCGCATCCACCACTGGAGAACTCACCGTCGGACGAAAATCCACCGTCATGCTCGCCGCTGCAGACTTGTAATAAAAATTCCCATCCGTTCCCGCCTCCAGCGTTCCCGCCCATCAGCCAGTTCACCAGCCCCGTATTCTCTGAATCGTCGCCCCGCTTGCCTGCAGATCCGCAATCAGATTCGTGACTTCGGTCGCCGCTCAGTTCGCCCGTTCCCGTCGATGCGTTGAAGTGCCAGAAAATTCCCCACGGCACCCCCCACACCATCTCTTTCCAAACCAGCGCCTGCACTTTCTGCTTCAGCGCCGCCGGCTTGCAATCCCATCCACGAAGGATTCACTCCAAAGCTGGTCAAGTTCTGCACATCGAACCCACTCCCATACGTGTCCTTGACGCCGAGATCTTCTTTCAATGCACCGCGCGCCCCCGCATACGGCACGTCCCGACGCGATCCCCTGCATCGTCGTCGTCTCATATCCTCCCGGATACACATAGACCGGTGTCGCCGGCAACCCCGTCAGATTCGAACTCATCCACCGCCGCGACAAGGTGATCTCGTCCGTCGTCAGCCGAGTCACATCCAGTTGCATGTGATACACGCTGCTTTTCACATCCTGCCCGCTGACATCCGCGAGATCCTGCGCCAGCAGCGCCGACGCCGTGTAATACGAACACCCCGTCCCGTACGGTCCTTGGCACGGTGGCGCAGGCAGCGTGGCCGTAAACTTTCCCGTGCTGTTCAGCGCCGTCAGCAATCCCGCAATCGTTCCCTGCGCCTGCCCCTGCGCCAGGCTGTAACTCACGGTGTCTGCTGCCCCCGTCACCGTGATCGTCAACATCTGGTCACTGATACTTAAAGCCGCCGCAGTCCCGTTTCCGGTGTACTGGATGTCAGTGCGCTCGTGTTCGTATAGTACGTGTGCGACATCGAGTGCGAAGTTACATCCCTCCCTGCATTCACCCACGATTGAAATTCCGGAATCAACGTCTGCGCCAGCGGATATCCCACCGTAATCGCTGCTCCCACCGGAACTCCCGCAGCATCCGCAATCGGCAGCACCGTATTCGCGTAGTACGCATCCGCTCCCGCCGTCATTCCCGCATCATCAACGGTCAACGTCACCTGCGCGGGATATCTTTGCCACGCCTGCACCGCGGGAGCAGTATCCGCTGCCATATTTCCGATTCCTGCCGTCGGTCCCGCTGCCGCTCGTCCACAACACATCCGTCGATCCCGCCACCGCCAGGCTCGACCATAAAAGTGACAGTAGGAATAATTCACTGCCCCAGTGTTGTCGACGAGCGCCCCATCCCGATTGCCGTAGGCTTTGTCATTCACCATCGCGATCGCAGTCGCCGCGCCGTCAAAGCGGAATGCATCGTAGTTCATGTGCGATTCCGAGTTGTAAATCTTGATATCCCCCGGCCCCGGCGCGCCCTCATTCACATAAAATCCCAACGGCTGCGTGCCTTGCGGAATCATGGAATCAACTTCCACATTCGCGAACACCAGATGATCGCTCGCTCCCTGCACATACACGCCATATTCGTCGAACCAGTTCACTAGCAAATGCTGAAACGTCAGCCAGGACTTTCCGTTTACATTGATGACCGGTACATTGCTCAATGCCATCGGCACAATCGGCGCGCCGTAATAATTCGCAGGATTTCCCAGCCGAATAAACATACAATATCCATTGGCAAAATAAAAATCCCACTGCGCCGTCAGATTCGACGAGACTGCCCCAACCTTCTGTCCCCACACCGACCCAAACAAACAAAAATTGATCGTTGAATAAGTCGACGGCACCGGAGCCTTCCACGCATTCCTCGTCACGCCACCCACGCCGAAGATGGCACCGCGTAGTATCCCGTAAGATTCGGTGCGGGCCCCCGTCCCATACGCATCAAACGCAATCGGATTCCCCGGGCTCCCGAAGAAGGCGGCGCCAGGCTCTCATTCCAAACATCCCCCCGCTTCAACAGAATCGAATCCCCGCCTGAAACACCTGCCCATTCACCTTCGCCAGATGTCTTCCACGCAGCCGCCGAAGAAGTCCCGCTATTCAAGTCACTCCCCATACTGGAGCTGACGTAATACGTAGCAGCCGGCGCCATCCCGCTCCACAGCAGCACCGCCAAGATGAAAAAGTTCTTCATATCCTCTGTGTCCCCTGTGTCCTCTGTGATGAAAAATGTTTTTCGCGCCCAATAAAAAAGCCACCGGAAATTCCGGTGGCCCATGGTGGCCGTGGACTGCTTTGGTTGCCCCGCCCTTGTCGCGTCTTATGCGACTGAGCCTGCCCTGAGCGCAGTCGAAGGGGTCGGGATTTTGACTTCAGAATTCTGCCGGGTGGGGATTCCCCGAACTTAATTAATCGCCCAATCCGGCATGCTACTGGTCGTATAACTATCCCCCGGACAAGTCACGGAAGCAGGCAGCGTCCCTCCGGTCGTCACAGCAACATTCGAGTTCGCTCCCCCCGAACTTCCTGCGAACGTCATCCCTCCACTATCTCCGCCCATCGTCGCGCAACTCGCAGTGCAACTCGTCGTATAAGCCAGGTAATACCTCCCTGGCTGCAACGTAACCGCTCCTCCGGTCCAACTCAACGTCTTCCACGTCGAACTCGTCGGAGCAAATGTCGACCCCGCTGTCGGCCCAATATGCGCCACCTGCGTGCAAGTCCCGCCCGAAGTCCCCGAATAAATCCCAATGTCATACGTATTCGCCGAAGCATCCGCCGTCGACACCAGATAAGTCACCAGCGACGTAGTCTTCGGAAATGTCAGGATCACTCCCGTGAAGATCGCTTTCCCCGTGGTCGTCGAAAAGTTAATACCTGCGCTATAGTGCGATGTCGGAATCCAAGGCACCGCTGTCGAATTCGGAGCCATCGAACTCACCGGCGCGTCCAGCGATGCCCGTACCCCATAAGTTCCCACGCCACTATTCGTTGACTCCACTCTTCCCAGCACCTGCACGCCCGTCGGACGCGCCCCTCCCGCATCATGGCAGTCGCCCGCATTCGTCGTGCTCGCGACCACCCAGTCGCCCGCGACCGTCGATCCATCAAACGAGCACGGAACGTATCCCCGATACGTGACCACCGCGTTCCCGCTCGTGCCTGACCCGTTGCTGACAATCCCGACCACGCCGTCCGTATTCGAACTAGCCGCTTTCACCACACACGTCGGATTCGCCGAGTTATACACTGCCAGAAAATTCAGCGCTGTCCCCGTCGTCGCGTCGTTGCACAGTTCGAAGTTCAGCCGTCCCTGCGTCAGCGTGTCAAACGAAGTCGCTGCATAAACCGTCCGCGGCACCAGTTGCGCCGGCGTGATCACTCCGATGTCGAACGAATTCGTCATGAACGGCTTGAACGCGCTCTGCGTATCAATCCCCCACCGGATCGCCGACCCAATCCAGAAGCCGATCCCGCGCTGCGCTCCCGTTCCGGCATTCTCGTTCCGCACTACAAAGTAATTGTCCGTCGCATCCCAACCCAGCCCGGTCCGTTCGTAGTTCGACGAATTCGTATACGTCCCGTAAACATGCAGCCCCTGCGGCGTTGTCCCGTTGTACTCTCCCAGATCGTTACCATCTTCCTGCCACAAGTTCGAAAAATAAGAACTCGTTGCCGTCGTCGCCACTCTCTGCGGACTTCCTCCGTTCGTCGAGATATAAAAATTCCCATCGCTCGATATCCCCAACGCCGATGCTCCCGTCCCCGCCGCCACCATTCCCGTTCCTGGGATCGGCGAATTCA
Organism: uncultured Acidobacteriaceae bacterium; assembly: GCA_963844525.1. Lineage (GTDB taxonomy): Bacteria > Acidobacteriota > Terriglobia > Terriglobales > Acidobacteriaceae > Sulfotelmatobacter. The sequence continues at coordinate 1,177,029 of CAWJOM010000006.1, forward strand.
CCATCCACGGCCCCGCCACTTGTAGCTGTCCATTCACCGTCAGGTTCCCGCTGAACGTCCCCGAGGCCGCCGCCATCCCGCCGCTCCCCGCGTAATTCAAAACCGTCCCGCTATCCGTCAGCGCGCTGTCTCCGCTCACCGCCGCGCCACTCGCGGAATACATCGCGACCTGCGATGCCCCGCCGCTAATCACTGTCCCAGATCCTCCGCCACTTCCACTTCCGCAATCCGATCCCGTTCCCGTCACGACTCCCGTCGCGCTCACGTGCAGGCATTGCGCCGTACCCGTGATCCCCGCGAAAGTCACGCCGCTCGCAAAGCTCACCGGAGTATTAAAGCTCGCGCCCGCCGCCAAAATGCTGAACTTGGCATTCGCCGCGCTCGTCCCTGGATCGTTCACAAAGAAATTGTGCCCGCCCGGCGCCCCGTAACTTTGATCCTGCGTTCCCGCCGCTCCTGCCGTCGATGTTCCAATGAAGCTGTCTTTCACGCTTCCCGCCCGCACGTATCCCGGCGTCGCAAACGTCTGCTGCGGACTTCCATCAAACATCGTGATGATCTGCCTCGGCGCCGCGTTGGCATTCGGCCCCGGATTGAAATTGAGCGCGCCGCTGATTCCCGAACCCATCACAGTTGCCGCCCCAATCTGCACTACTTGCGCTCCCACTTTCGGATTCGCATTGCCAATCGAGTCTCCCGCCGGACAACTGATCCACACCGGGTTATAGAAGTAGTTCTGCCCAAGATCCGGACAGCGCTTGGCAAAAACTTCCGGAAGATATGTGCTTGGGACAAACGACGAAGCCTGTCCTGCCATATCCAGATACACCACTCCGCCTTTGCCAAGAACGATCGATCCCGGCCAGAACCAGTACGACGGCGACGACCATGTGGTCGAGGTCACCGTGTACGCCGTCGTCGCTCCCTGCGTATCTGTGTAGCCGCAGATGCCCGTCGTCGTACAAGTCGCACTCACGCCCGTGGCAATCGCAAAGGCATTTCCCGTATATGGCGCCGAACTCGGATTGCTTCCCGTCGTGACCAGAATGTCCCACGTGCGCGTTCCCGCCCCGCCCAGTTCGAGATTCGGCCAGTACAAAGGAATGCTCGTCCCACTCGTCGCCGGCTGCGCCGTGCCGATAAACAGCATCATCGAGATGCCCTTCACTGAATCATGCGCGACCACGTAATAGTTCCTCTGAGAAGTCGACCCTCCCCCCGTCGCAAATGACGGGAACCCGCCGCCAATCGGCGCGTTGCCCTGAATCGTCAACGCGCTCGCTGTGTTCGAAACAAATCCCGCTTCCGCTCCAAACGATCCCCCGGCATAAAACGGATTCGAGCAGTTGCCCGTTTCGTAGTAAACGTTGTCGATCTCCCACGGATTCAGCCCGTTCGCGTAGTAGATGGAATACTGGCTGGTCCCTTGAATCACGCTGTCCGACACGTGCATCGTATTTCCGGCGAGATTGCGGATCCCGTTGCCTCCGCACTGCATGCTCGCTTCCATGTGGTGGATGTACGGCACCGCCGCCGCTCCCTGGTCGCCACGGATGTACACCACGTTGCCCACAAAATTGGCATCGGAGCGGAAGGCATTTCCGCTCAGCACCGTCATCCCGTCGATCACGAAATCTTGATCGTTGCCGACTACAACTCCCTGGTGGAATCTTGCGCCCGTCACTGCTGGTCCCTGGAACCGGATGTCCGCCAGTTTCGTTCCGTCCGATTCCACCTCGATCGCTGCGTTCTCCAGCGCAACCCATCCAAAGCCGCTCGATGTCGCGAACGTCGCTGTCGTGCCGATTTGATATTGGAATTGCGTTGCGGTCAGCCCTGACGCCAAAACCTGGACGCGCGCCTCCTGTGTCCCCGCGGGTGCCGAATAATAAAGAATCACCCAATCGCCAGCGGCCAGATTGTGATTGCTCGCCGTGTTCACGGTGAAAATTCCTGACGCCGCCGCCACCGACGAAATCTGCGCTCCGTCCACATTCACCGCCGGCTCAAACGTCAACCCGCGAATCAAGTTGTGGCCTTGATTGCTCCCCATATAATTCGTCGTCAGAAGGCAAACCGAACGCGTGAAGCATTGCCAGAACGCTCCATCTCCCACCAGCGTCGCTTTGCTCAGATTGAAAAATACCGGCCAGTAGATGTTGTAGTTCGCCGTCGACGATCCCGCCGGAACTTCTTGCACCACTGCGAACGGCCCGCTTGCCGTGTTGCTCGCAACGTTGATCGCTTCCTGGTTCCCGCCGTTCGCTGCACCCACCGTGAATCCCGATGCATGGCTGTTGCCCGGCGTGAACACGATCGTCCCCGCCGCGGCTCCCGATGTGCAGCTGCCGCCCGTCACTGCCACAGCCTCCGCCGTCCCCGTCCCCGAAATGTAAACGCCGTATGGCGCTGTCAGGTTGTTCGAAGTGTCAACACCCGCAGGGCACGGCGTCAGAGTGACTGTCGCCTGCGTGCCCGCCACCAGCGCTCCCCCCGTGCAGCCTCCGGTGCAACTCTCCGTCGGCGATCCTCCTTGCGGCCAGTTGTAACTCGACACCACATAAGGAATGCCTGCCAGATTATTAATCGAAAACTGTGTCCCCGCCGCTTGCGTGATGTTCTGACTCACGCCGGCGCTTGGATTTGTAGAAACGTTTCCCGTCCCGCCTCCGCTTCCACATGCTCCCCACGTCCCATTCCCCAGCAAGCAACTTCCTGCATTCGCCGTGCCGCTTCCCAACTCATTTGCCGGAACGACTCCCGAAATCAAATCCGCCTTCGATGTCAACCCCAGGTCCACGTACTGCTTCGGTGCAGCCTGCAGCGGCGCCGAGGGGGAGCCCGGCAAAGTCAGTGGCCCCGTCAGCGTGCCGCCAGCCGTCGGCAAATAGCTTCCCGCTCCGACGTTCGAAACCGATTGATCCACGTATCCCTTGGTCGCAATGTCGCCATTGTTTTGTGGCGACGGCACGTTAGGAGACGTGGCGAAGACCTTTGCGCCGCTGATCGTCTCCGCTCCGTTCAAGTGCACGACTGAACTGTCGTCTGCCTTCGTTGCCAAAGCCGAATTCACGTACTGAACCGACACCGGTTGCGCCGCGATGCCCGACCCGGGTGTCGTCCGCACCGCCGCCAGGTTCGCAGGAGAAGTCGTCGGCACTATCCAATACTCAGTCTTCACATCGCCCGATCCAATTTGGTAGACGACGCTGTAATAGGCGCCCGCTGGAGTCGCTCCCGCATTTGGAACCAGGGCAACACTCAGCGCCCCGCTCGTCCCTAAAGTCGTAGTCGTCGATCCACCAGCCACGGCGGTCCCACTCGCAGTCACAAACGCCGGCCACGTGATGATCAGACTCCCCGCCGCGCTCGTTCCATCCGCCATATAAACGGTGTCCGCAACCGTAGTCGTGGCCGGCCCACTTGGCGGAACTGGAGTCCCGGAAGCCGAAAGCTCGAACCCGCAAGCCGCAATCACCGCCAGCAGCAGCCAATAAAAAAACCGCCCCACTGGGCGGCCACCCGCGTCAACCATTGTCTCCTCCATCACTCCACCAACGAAGATCCCGCCATTCCGCCCAATCCTGTCATTCCGCCCGAGACTTTTGTCAGCGCAATCAGGTTTGTCATCGCAACGAAGAATGTCGTCAGCACAACCAACCCTGTCATCCCCACAAAGACTCGCGCCCTGCCAAAAAACTCTGTCATCCCGACCGGAGCCGGAGCGCAAGCGACGGCGTAGTGGAGGGACCTGCTTTTCCCCTCGATCTCGACTACGCTTCCTGCTCCGCCAGAAACTCTGTGACACTGTCCACATATACCGGAGCAAAATCCGCCACCGGACGCTTCCCCTCAATCAACTGCATCGCGTCATGAATGTCCATCTTCTTCAACGACCCCACATCCATCGAGCACAACACCGCCAGCGCCATCATCGGCGCCCGATGCACCCCCGCCGCGCAATGAATGTACAACTTCGAAGCGCGCTTCTCGAATGCCTTGCGAGCAAACTCCACGCCGCGCCGAAACAACTCCGCAGGCTTCGGCTTAAAATCATCATCCGTCGGATTTTCGAGTACTTCGATACCGAATTGTGCGGCCTCGTCTGTATCCTCGCACTCTGCTTGCATGTTGATGATGTGAGTAATCCCTTTGCTTTTCAGCTGTGCCATCTTGTCGATGGAATGCCAGATCGCCACGCCGACCCCAATCCGCTCATTGTCATCCAGCCAGCTGATATCCATCGTCCTATCGAATCTTTCTCGAACTCGGTTGCCCCACCCTTGTCGCGTTTTTTGCGACAGGGTGGGGATTTTGACTTTCGCTTTCGGCCCCACCCAAACCGCCACCACCAATTCTCGTCGCACCAACTCCGCCTAATTCTACGGCATAGCCGCTTTCAGTAATTCCCGATCCTCAGGAAGCGGTGCCTCATTTCTCGCGCGCCCTTTGCGCGAGAAAGCCTGCCCTGCGCTTGTCGAAGGGTGGGGACTCTTGTCACCTTCCACAACTCCCACTCAAACCAGCAATGCTTCTTTGTTCTCCTCGCAACTCTCGGCCTCGCTAGCCGGCCCCTTCTCCTCAACCTCAACATCATCCTCGGGCCTTGCAGCAGGCTTCTCCGCAGGAGCCGCCGCCTTCGGCAGATCCTCCTCATCTCGCGGGACTGGCTCATCCGGCATATCCAGCCTGCGCAGCAAAGTCTTCGCCAGGCAGTCTTCATCCGCGCTCGTCTGGCTCCCGTCAGTCGCTTCAGGAAAAATCTCCGCCATCTCGAAGAGGTACTTCATCGTGGCCAGTTGCCCCTTCTTGCCTTCACCAATCACGGCGGTGGCTATCTCCGAGGCCTCCGACTTCACCATCTTCGCGATGTCCTTCCGAACCTCCGCCGGACTCAGCTCCTTCTTGTTCTTCCTCGCACTCTTTTTCCTCGCCGTCTTTTTCGCCGTAACTTTGCTCTTCGCCTTTTTCTTGATCATTGCCCGCACTCTTCTTCCCTCGGATTTCAGTCGCCCAAAACATAGAGGGCGCACCGTCAGGCGCGCCCTCTGCGAGAGTTGTTCTTTTTTCTTACCCTCTATATCTAGAATAGCAAATTGCTAAGGGTAAACCGGAGAAATTTAGAAATTTATATTTCCCATGATGCCAGTCACTTGCACCGTTTCGGCCGATCTTACCCCCTTGACAACATTTTCTCTCGGTCAGTCGTGAGCCAGCCAGTCCCACCGTGCTTCTCCTTCACCAAAAAAGGAAAGCGCGCCTCGTAAGGCGCGCTCTATGCGAGTGATTTCTTTCTTCTCACTCTCTATATCCAGAATAGCAAATTGCTAAGGGTAAACCGGAAAAAATGCAACATTTATATTTCCCATCTTTCCAGTCACTTGCGGCGATTCAGTCGTTCTCCCCCTCTTGACAACAATTTGTCCGCCTGGAGCCCAGTGGTTCCATCAATCCAACTTTGAGTAGGATTTCGCTCAGCAGGTCCAATACGATCGGAACATAGGTTCGAACTGTTCTCTCGTTACACCCAAGCAGCTTGCCAGTCGCCTCCAGATCGTGTTCCTGCAGAATGTGCCGCGCTATCAGTTGCCGCGAGAATTCATCCAACCGTGCCAGGCATTTCTCCATATCGTGTACGAAGATGACCCGATCCTCAAACGTGACCACCGTATACGAAGTCACCTTCGCCCGGAAGAACTCGCGCCCCAGCAGCGACGGCAATCGTCCCGTTTCTATCGAGTACTGCATGTAACGCCGCAACATCGCGACGGTTCGCCCATGGTAGGTTCGCCGCTCCCGCTCACGGTCCTCCGCTGCCGCCTGCCTCGCGTGCCAGCTCTGCTGCGCCACCTCCGGCAATCCCTGTTCCGAAAGATTTTCCGATGCCTCGTCTGCCGGTGCCTGCTCCTCCACACCTGCTCCGAGCAGCGAAAGTTCCCTGTGCGCATCACCCTCCATGTGTTCCGCCACCGCCTCGATCTCAATCACGTCGCTCACGCCACACCTCCTGCCGCTTCCAGATCCCTGCAATCCTCCACGTCAACATCGAACCCGTACTCCTCCACCGCCGTAACCGGACGAACTGGAAGCGCTAGCCTCTTCCTCCTCCGTTTCGGCGCCGGCAAGTCCGCCACCTTCGGCTGGCACCTCTCGCAATAGACCGTTCCCGCGCCACGCTCCCGCACCCATAACCCCCCACAGTGCTCGCAATACTTCAGTTCCACTCCTACTTCCTTGCTCTTGTTGCCGCTATAGTTGCTTCGCATTACTCCTCCAAAAGTTGATTTATGAATTCCGACGAGCCCGTTCTTCTTTGCGCCCTGAGGGTTGTTGTTTCCTCCGCGCCCTCTGCGGTTAAAAGCCTTTTTGCAGCCACTCAGAAAATCTCAGCCCCAAAACTAAAAAGCCCTGCGCCGATTCCCGCCCAAATTTCTCGGGAACCGAACGCAGGGCTCGTTTTTCTTACGACGACCTGCTTGTGCTATTTAGTTTTTATGGAGTCCAGAAAAGATCCCCATCGCCAACCTCATCTCCGTCTGTTCGCCGCCAACATCCTCCGCTTTTACAGTTTGTGCGCGCTTTCTTCGTCCGCCCCTCCGCCATGCCGCTGGTGGAAGTAGCCTTCTTCGTAGCCCGACTTCAGCACGCGCCCGTTTTGCATCACTACGCTCACTCTCCCCGTAAAGCCCAGCGACAGCAGCAGATGCTCCATCGACGCCGACAACACTTCCGCCGACTTCACTTTCCTGCGAAATTCGCCAAAATTCTTCTCTTCGTTCAAGCTATCCCTGTGCCCCGTTACTGCTTTTCTGCCTTCGAGCATAGTGGCCTCTAGGATGTCGCGATCCTATCGTTATGATTTTTTTCAGTCAAGGTTGAATGGCCATAGATGGCCTGTGGAAATCTTTTCCGGCTTAGCACCACGCTATTCGCCGGTGTATACTCCGCTCCATGAAGTTCAAAATCTTGCAAGATAATCTTCGCAAGATCCTGTGGGGGCGTATCGAGGGGGGCGAGCTCACCGGCCTCCACCTCGCCCAGCAGACCGGGTTCAAACAAGCCCACATTTCGAACTTCCTCAACCGCAAGCGCGGCCTTAGCCTCGAAGGCATGGACAAAGTCCTTGCCGTACAACATCTTTCCGTACTCGACCTGCTCGATCCCGCCGAGGTCAACAAGCGCGCTTCGATCCTGCCTCCCAGCGCCGACGAATTTGAAAATATCCTGCTCACCGATGCCTCCACCGCTGCCACCCAGCCTCTCGTCAACAGCATGCACGTCAAAGAGATCCTCAAGTTCAAGAAGACCTTCCTGCGCAAGCTGAAAGCCGAAACCGACGGCGATCGTTCCACCTGGCAGCGCTTTGTTCTCATCAAGCTCGATGCCCGCGAGGCCGTGAGCATGTATCCCCGCCTCATGCCCGGAGCAACTCTCCTGATCGACCGCCATTACAACGCACTTAAGCCGTATCGCAAAGGTGAATTCAATATGTACGCTGTTCTGAAAAACGATACTTGCACGGTGCGATACGTCGAAGTGGCCGGAAATCGTCTAATCTTGCGCCCCCACAACCAGTCCTCGCCCATCGAAGTTGTCACTATGGAAGACGGCAAGACCGCCCCGGACTACCTGGTCGGCCGCATCTGTTACGTAGGATTGGAAGCGTAGGAAGTTCCGTGTAGCGCGCCGTGCCGCGGCTGTCGGGTGGGCGTCCTCGCCCACCCAGCCAAAGCAGGTCCAATGTCAACAGGTTCCCACCACAACGCAGGACCATCCCTGCGCAGTCTTACTTTAAATCCGCCAGGTCTTCCTGCAACTGCGCCAGGCTGAAGCCCTGCGGAGCTTGCCCTTTCTTGTCCAGATAGTCGGGGCTGAGAATCGCGTACGCTTCATCGCAATACGCTTCCCAGAAAGTCCACGTCATCATTTGCAGTGCTCCCCAGGTCACCACCGTTACACCGCGCCAGTCGTAAGCGACGACAGGAATGGCGTGGCCGCCCCAGGAACCGGGCTTGCCGTCGCCCGTCGTTCCGCCCGGTGGCACCGACCACGGCTGGTGATTCTGGGTCTGCGCCTGCGCGCTGATGGGCAGCTGCACGCCGATGTAGCAGCCTTCGAAGACATAGACCGCATCCATGACGTGGTTGTGATTCGACGGTTCGAGCGCGACATAGGCGCCGATCTTGTGCCCGGCGATCCCACTCTGCCGCCAGTAATTCAGCACGTCGATCTCAACCGCGCCGTTGTCATTGGCTCCGGTCGTGGGATTGTAGCCAGTCACGGCCGAGTAGGCGGCGACGATTTGCTTGTCGGTGGGAACGACCAGCTTCTTTCCGGCGTTCGCGGTCCACTCCATGATCAGGTGTCCGGCGGCCGCGCAGGTGCAGTCGCCGAGCTGATCGTTGTCCATCATGCCCCACGGCGCTGTGACCTTCGTCGTGAGATCGAAACTCGCAGGGGGCGCAGGCAACGACTTAGTGACGTACGAGGCCAGCAGCAGCGTGCGCGGATCATGCCGCGCCACGCCCTTGCCCAGCTTGAGTTTGCGGGGATCGACCTTGGTTGGGTCCGATTTCATTCTGACGCCCGTGCGGGCGTCGACTACTTCAGGGTCCAGCTTTCTTACAGCCATGGAAAGTCTCCTTCAGCAAAAGTCAGATTTGGGATTCTGTGATCAAGGGGTCCGGCCGCTCGCACACGTCAGGGGGGCGAACGGGAACTGCTCATCTACTGAGGGGAAGAAGTTGGGCGAATCTTAGTCCGGAATAGAGTCCAAATTAAGCGCGCAGGAAATTTGTTACGAAAGCCGAACAAATCGAACAAGGGGTGACGGATCACAGGAGCCTTTTGCGATCAGGCTCACGGAACAAATCATTCACCACGGAGGCACTCGAGACAAAAGAGAGGATCTTGATTCGTTTTCTCCGTGGCTCGGTGTCTCCGTGGTGAGTTCGGTTAGGCCAGTTTGCTTTCCGAAAGGAGTGCAGCTTTGTCATTGCGGTTCCATAGTTGCCGAGGTGGTAGACCGATGCTCCCGCGGGCGAGAACGTGAACGTGTCGAACGGAGCAGCGAGCATTTCGTCCAGAAAGTCGAGAAGGCCGATGCCGATCGGCGCGGCTTGAAGCCGCGCCTTTCAGAGCCGCCGGAATGTTTGTATCTAGAAGTTAAACTTCACCGCCAGCTGTATTTCGCGGGGCGAGTTCGACGTGTAGCTGATCGTGCCGAAGCTGCCATCGTCCAGCGACGTGTCGGGCGTGCCGAACACGGGATGGTTGAACGCGTTGCGCGCCTCGATGCGGAACTCCAGGCCCATCGCCTCGCGGATCACAAACTGCTTGGAGAGCGACAGGTCGGCGCCGAACGCCCACGGTGTCCGTACGTCACCAATGGCGCGCGGCGCGTTCCCCAGCGTGAAATCGTCAGGCCGCTGAAAAACGTTCGGGTCGACAAAGAAGTTGTCGATCCAGTCCGGGCCGTGATTGCGCTTGGGAACGCCCACAATGTTAGGCCGTTGCCCGCCATACGTTGGCAATGGATTTCCGTCGGATACGGTCAGCGTGATGGGACGGCCGCCGGACATGCGCCATAGCCCGTTCGTCTTCCAGCCTCCCACCACCGCTTCCAGCACGCGGGGCATGTTGCCGAGGAATGCCCGGCCGCGTCCGAACGGCAGATCGTAGGTGTAGCTGATCTGCAGCACTTGCGGAATGTCGAAGGTGGAAAGACTGCGCTCCAGCCACGGTTTGTTAGGATCCTGCAGGCTGGTAAAGCTTCCCAGCCAGGTGACGTTGTCGTCTGCCTGCGAAGAATCGTCAATCGATTTCGACCAGACATAGGTGATCAGGAACTGCAGTCCGTGGGTATAGCGCTTCTCGGCGCTGACCTGCAGCCCGTTGTAGCTCGATGCCGCGATCATCTGCACGTCATTCGCGACGCCCGTGAACTGCGGGTAGGGAAGCTGCAACTGGAACTCCTGCACCTGCGGCGACGAGAGAGTGCTGTTGGGATCGCTGATGGGGCCGCCATTCACTGACGCGAACGGATTGTCCACGTAGGTCAGCAGCCCGTTGATGTTGGCGTTCGGGTTCTCGATGGAGGGCGGCAGGATGTCTATCTGATTGGCGCCACTGAACGGCAGGTGCGTGCCTTTCTTGCCGATGTATTCCAAATTGAGCACAACGTCGCCGGGCAATTGCCGCTCAATTCCGAGACTCCAGCTTTGTTCGTACGGAGTGATGTTCGCGTCTGCGGTGCGCAGCGGGCCGTTGGCCCCGTATCCCACGTCGTTCAGCAAGCCCAAGCGAATTTCCCGCCGGCTGATTCAATCCGTTGGGATAAGGATTGCTCAAGTGCAGGTAAGGCGTCGCGCCGTCATTCTGATAGGTGGTGATCACGTTGGTGTACTGGTTGAAGCCCTGTGCCGCCATAGGGCATCAACGCCGGTCACCCCGGAACGCGACTGGCCGTAGTAAATCCCGTAGCCTCCGCGCACCACCATCTTCGGGGCAAACTGGTAGGCAAAGCCGAAGCGCGGCTGAACGTCGTTCCAGTCGGTCACATAGGTGGTGCGCTGGCTGGGCGTCGCAAAAACCTCACCGCCATGTCAATTGAAGTCGTCGATCGGCTGGCCGCTCACTGCGTCGTTGTACGAGAGCTTCCGCCGTTCAACGGACTGGTCCATTGGGATCGAAATAGTTCTGACGGTTATAGCGATCGGTGCGCGGCAGCGTGACGTCGTAGCGCATGCCAAGGTTCAACGTCAGCTTGGGACCGACCTTCCAGTTGTCCTGGCCAAAAATGCCGTACTGGTAGTTTGTGGTGGCCGGACGAAACTGGATTTCGTAGTACGAGTTGCCGTTCATGGTCCCCATCAGGAAGCTGGACATGGCGTCGCCGCCGCAATCGCATCCGTCTGCCCGTAATTCTCGTTCGCAGGACAAGCCGCGGAACCGCCCGTTGTCGAAGCTGAAAATGCCGACGGGGGCGTTCGTCTGGATGTAGTTCATCTGATGAATCCGCCCGTCGAAACCGAATTTAAATTCGTGAGGGCCATGAACTTTGTCGAGTGTGACGGTCAGTTGTCCGGTGTCCTGTCCCAGCCGGTAGTTGCCGTAGGGATCGGTGCCCTGCGTCGTGTAGCCGGCGGAAGCATACTGGCCGATGAAGATCGCGGGCACGCCCGCGAAATCCGTTGCTCTGCAAGTACGACGGAAATCCCAGATGTGCCGAGAGGATCATTCACGCCTTGCGGGTTGTAGGCGTCGATATGCCACACGCCGCGGGTAAAGCCCAAGAGTCGTATTCAGCAACAACGTCGGGGTGAACGTGTGGGTGTCGTTGATGGCGAACAGATGGGCGTTCGTCCAGTTCGGGCCGCCTTCACAGGGATCGGTGAAGTTCTTGAAACAGTTGAAGCTGTCCCCGTGGCTGTATTGCTGCGAATACTTCACGCTCATCAAATTGTTTTCGTTGAAGCGGTGGTCGATCTTGATGTCGAACTGCCAGTTGTAGCTGTGGTTGGGTCCCGTTCCGATCCAGTTGCGGTAAATACCGTCCGACGTGGTGATGTTCGGCTCCGGGAAGTAGCTCAACATCTTCTGCGCCACCGGGTCGATCAGATTGCCTGGCCACGCCTGGGGCTGGTTGAAGGTTGGCAGGCAGGATTGGGACTGCCCGGGCTGGCGTAGGTAGCGAGGTTGTTGAACGGGAATAAACGTGTTATCGCTGATTCCAGCGCGCAGCGCCATATCGTCGTCGTAGGTGCGCTGGTACGGATCCCAGAGTTGCCCTGGATCAACGCTGCAACGTCCAGTGCTATCGAAACGTCCGCCCCACTGCGGAACATACCTCGCCAAAATTGCCGGCGCGCATGAGATCGCTGGGAACTCCGGCCTGGTTGGTGCTTTGGGTGGTGGCGCGCAGGGCGTCGTAATCGAAGAAGAAGAAAGTCTTGTTCTTCCGGATCGGCCCGCCAATGGTGAACCCATAGTTGTTGCGGCGCAGTGGCGGGATCGGCTGTCCATAGTGATTCGCGAACCAGTTATTCGCGTCGAGCACCGCGTCCCGCACGAAGTCATAGCCGCTGCCGTGAAAAGCGTTGGTGCCGGAGCGCGTAATCATGTTGACGACCGACGCCCCGGAGAAACCGTACTCCGCGCTGAAGTTGGTCTGCTCGACCTTGAATTCCTCCACGGCCTCGGGAGACGGAAGATACGTTGCGGCGGTGATGCCGCCATTGGGCTCGGCGTTGGTCACCGACGCGCCGTCGGTCAGAATGTCGGCCTGCGCTCCGCGGCTTCCGTTGGAAACAAAATTCGTGCCGGTGCAGGTGACGTCGCACTGGTCATCCATCGCGGTGATGCCCGGCGCCAGGTTGACGAGTTCGATCACGTTGCGATCGATCAGCGGCAAGTCGTTGATGAACCTGCGGTTGACGACTTGTCCGGTCTCGGCATCGTTGGTTTGAATGGCCTGCGCTTCGGCGCTCACCTGGACGGTCTGGGTGGCGCTGGCGATCTTCAAAGTCAGATTCGCGGTCGCGTTCTGGTTGATGTCCACTTTGAGCTTGACGCTCGTGGTTTTTCCGAAGCCCGCGGCTTCGGCCGTTACCGAGTACATTCCTGGCGGGATCGAGCGGAACAGGTATCGCCCGCTGCTGTCGGACGTCGCAGTAAAGTTGTAGCCCTTTTGTTGGTCGACGAGGACAACCTTGGCCCCTTCAACCACTGCGCCGGTGGCATCGGTGAGCTCGCCGCTGACGGTTCCAAAGTAGGCTTGGCCGAACATCGTGGCGGAAAACGCAATCACCGTGGCGATGATGAAAATGGTGGCTAGAAGCTGGTGAAGGCTGGGCTTGAACTTCGCTGCGGATGAATGCATCTTTCCCCCCTGGCTTTCGATGGAACAGACACGACTCGGTGGCGCCGCAAGACGGTCGGCGAGATAGTAAACAAGTTTGTAGACCGTTGCCAAGAGGAATACGCGGTGCCAGCACATAACATTAGAACGAGATATCGGTTGGCGATCAGCGATCAGCAGGGATGGTGCGGGATTACAGCCAGAAGTCGCTGTTCGATGCTTCCGAAGTGCCCTGGCTGGCGCTGGCGGCGCGCCCCAGGCTGGGTTCGACGCGGTTGCGTCCGGCATGCTTGGCCTGGTACATCGCGGCGTCGGCGGCGAGCAGCAGTTTCTCCATGTCGGAAGCGTTTTGCGCTGTGGCCACGCCCAGGCTCAGGCTGACCTGAACGTTCGATCGGCCGACCATGATGTTGCATCCGGCGACGTGGCAACGCACGCGCTCCGCTAGTTCCCATGTTTCGGTCACGCCGCACGACGGAGCGACGATGAGGAACTCTTCTCCGCCGCAGCGTCCGACAGAATCGTAAGGGCGAACGACCGACGCGATGCCGCTGGCGATGATGCGCAGAACGGTATCACCGGCGGCATGTCCGCGCGTGTCGTTGATGGTCTTGAAGTGATCGACATCGATCATGATGAGGCCGACGGGTTGCTGATCGCGTTCGGCGCGCAGCAAGTCGCGCTCCAGAATCGCCAGAATGGCTTTGCGGTTCCACAGGCTGGTGAGGCCGTCGCGGGAAGCCTCGCGGCGCAGCGCTTCCTTGGTCAGCAGGAGCCGGTTCTGTGTCACCAGCAGCCGCGCGCTCGAACACACAAACGACGAGAACACGACGACGGCGGCCAATCCAAGCCGCTCACGCGCAATGCGCAACGACATGAAGAGCACGAGCAGCGGGTACAGCAGGAAAAAGATCTCGGTGTAGATGCGCTTCTCGCGCCGCGGCGGATCGAAGGTCAGTTCCGGCGCTTCGGCCTGTTTCCAGGTGGCGGCGATGAGGATGGGAACGACCAGTAGCCCGCTCCACATCAGATCGAACCAGGCGCCCGTGCCCAGAGCGCGTCCCGGCCCGTAGAAGTACAAGGCATCGACGCATCCGGAGAGAGCCAGAAAAATTCCCATGCGCCCGAACAGGGTGCGCGAGTCGCGCGAGCGCGTGACTGCGGCGCGCACCACGAAAGCGCCGGCGACAAAGGCATAGCCAGCGAAATAGGGCGTCCATACGGAGTGGGCCAGTTCGCCCGGTCGAGTCCGCTTTCGGCAGATAAAAGAAATACAGGTATGCCGCCACGCACACCAGCACAGCCTGCACGAAGTCGAGGGCGACGAGCGCGTCGAGATGTCCGGCCTCGTGCTCCGGGTCGAGAAACATCGCCATGGCCAGGGGTACGAACCAGAAGCAGAACAGCAGATTGTTGACCCAGGAAATGAACGGGGAGGCGGCAAAATCGTTATAGACGCTGAGCGCTTGCGCGATCAGCCAGAAGGAGTAAGCGGCCGCAGTCAGGCGCCAGAACGATCGCGCCAGTCCCTCGGAGCGGCGGCTGGCCTGCATCGCCGCGAAGATCATGACGACGCCCAGGGTGAACTGCATCATGTCCGACAGCATGCCGCCGGGCGGTCTGGTTCCGAAGGCCGCGACCACGCCGGCGTGCGCCAGCCACAACAGGCCGGTGACGATCACGACGGTGCGCGTGCGTTCCAATGCGTTCCTCACGAGATGCAATTTTTCTCTAAAAATCGTGTCGCAGGGAGGAGCAAACCGGAATGCGTACAGACTCGGCTATTGGCCAACCTCTGAACGGCACACTTCTACCAAGACCCCAAGACCCTTCAGTATCCTGCGTGGCGCGGGTGTTTTCACCTGACTATAGTACCCTTCGGGAGGATTACCTCCATACGGAAATCAGTGGAGGTGCGAGCGGCTGCTGAAGATTTCCACAGTCTGCGGGGCCTCGGCACGCGATATGATCCGGGGTCACGTGCGGTTTGCGGAAGACTATGAACATCGCTTCTGTGGGAACGGGAATTTCGCGTATCGGGCAGGTTGCCATCAACGCGCACGATGTTGAACGCGCGGCCACTTTTTACCAGGACGGGCTCGGGCTCAAGTTGCTATTCAAGGCCGGTCCGGGGCTTGCGTTCTTCGATTGCGGCGGCGTGCGGTTGATGCTGACCCGTCCGGAGAAGCCCGAGCATGATCATCCCAGCTCGATTCTCTATTTTGCCGTGCCGGACATTCAGGCGGCGCACGCGAACATGAAGTCGAAGGGCGTTAAGTTTGAGGATGAGCCGCACATGATCGCGAAAATGCCCGATCACGATTTGTGGATGGTGTTCTTCCGCGACTCGGAGGGGAACCTGATGGGATTGATGAGCGAAGTTCGCAAGTAGGGGTGCATCCGGTGCATATCTGCCGACGCAAAGCCCGCCGGAACCACAACTCACGTAGGGACGGACGCATTCGTCCGTCCCCCCAATGCGGTCCGCAGGTTCTGAATCTGATTTGTCATCCTGAGAAAGGATTGGTCTTTACGCAATGAGCGCAAAGACCAACCGCAGCGAAGGATCCCTGCATTCTTTAACCGTAACCGTGCTCGGTCGTCGCGGTTGAGTTCTCTTCCGTTCCTTTGGCCGACTCGTCCCGACGGACGAATGCGTCCGTCGCCACGTGCTTTATCTTTACTTCTTCTCTCCTGCAGTACCGGGGCTGCTGTCGGACGTAAGGTTCTTCGGCCCCGCTTCGCGGCGCATCAGGATGACACGGCGTTTTAAGGTAGGGCGGGCTTACAGCTTGGCGACTGCGCCAGACCGCGCGCCAGAATTAGTCATTGCCAACAGGGCCGCCGGGAAGTCAGAATCCTAGCCCATGAGTCACAGAGCCCGGCGTCAATCTCTGCAGGCATCGAGCCCGGCAGTCGCGCACGCTGCTTCGGAGGGATTCCCGGCTGAGCACCGCCGCGGCTTGCTCCCCGAGTTGTACTTTCGGTGGCGGGGAGGCGAGATCACACGGCTGGAAGCCTTTTGCGACGTCGTGTTCGGCTTCGCGCTCACGCTGCTGGTGGTGTCGCTGGAGGTGCCAAAAACCTACTCGGAAATGATGGCGGCGATGCGCGGGTTCCTGCCGTTTGCCGTCTGCTTCTCGCAACTGGTGATGATCTGGCTGGCGCACTACCGGTTTTCGCGCCGCTTTGGGCTGGAGGATCCGTACACGGTGTTTTTGAATATCGTTCTTCTCTTTCTGGTGCTGTTCTACGTGTATCCGCTGAAGTTTGTTTTCGCGCTGGTCTTCTCGCAACTGACTGGAAGCGATTTTGCCCGCGGCGTGGGATGGCACGAAGCAGCCGTGCTCATGCGTGTTTATGCGGTCGGCTTCACGGCGGTATTCAGTCTCTTCACGCTGATGTATGCCCACGCCTACAAACTGCGAAATGAACTGGATCTGAATCCGGTGGAGGTGCTGATCACGAAGTCCGCACTGTCGGAGAACTTCATCATGGTATTGGTGGGAGCGGTGTCGTTCGCGCTGGCCTATAAAAATCCGGCATGGGCCGGCTGGTGGTATTGCGTGCTCGGCCCCGCTCTCGGCATTCACGGCACGATGTATGGCAAGCGAGTGCGGTTGCTGGCGGAAAAGCTGAAGCTGGAGTAACGATCGTCGGAGTTTCAAGGCTCGGAACTCGAAGCTCGAAGCTTAAACTCAACACCTGCGACCTGAGACCCAATGCCGCATTCCGATGGTGGTCGGCGCCTCTGCTATCATCGCAAGCGGAGTCTTTTGGCACCATGGAATACCTCGACGACGAAGATTTTGAAGACGACGAGGTACCCATTGTTTCCACCAGAGGAACAGGAGAGGGAGTCATGGAAGAAGGTTCGCACACCGGTTCGGGCGCCTCGCGGCGCAACGAAGATATCGCACTCGATCTGATGAAATTTATCGCCATGACCACCGGGTACGGACGGACCACGTCGTCGGGCGTGGGCTTTCAAGGCACCGGCTCCGCGGCCAAGCCCGAAGACTACGCCGACCATTTGCTCGAGCTGTACGGCAAGTGCCTGGGAGCGGTCGCGGCGAAGAAGTAGACAGCAGGGAAAAAGAGTACGGTGCCGTCGCTGTGCGAAAGTGGTGCGCGCGATGTCATCCAAGACTCTGTCAGCCGCATTGTCTGTTCGCCTCGGATTGCGATTTCATGGCCTTCGCGCAAACGAAGCCAGACGAGAAGCCGGCCTCTCCTGCGCCGGACTTTTCGAAGGAAGCATATGTTATCGAAAAGCTAAAATGCGCGTATCGCTTTTGAAGAAGACGGCGGCGGCACCCGCGAACGCGCCGCTGAAATAAGAATCCTAGCCGAAGCCGGGGTGAAGACTTTCGCCGTTCTGAACTTCACCTACACCAGCGCCAACGAAGTCGTCGATATCGACTATGTGCGCGTGCGCAAGCCCGACGGCACTGTCGTCAAGACGCCGGATTACAACATTCAGGACATGCCGGGCGGAAGTTACGCCGCTCCGCGCCGCTTTACAGCGACATCCACGAGAAGCATGTGGCGGTGAAAGGTCTGGGGTCGGCGACGTGCTCGAGTATCTGGTCCGTTATCGCGTGGTCAAACCGGAGGTCCCGGGACATTTCTGGTTCGAGGACTCCTTCATTACAGACGCGATCGTGAAGCGAAGAGCAGCTGGAGATCAGCATGCCCGCAGACAAGTACGTCAAGGTCGGTCAGCCCGGACTTCAAGCCGGAGGATCGCGAAGAAGCGGACCGGCGCATCTACCGCGTGGTCGCACTCGAACCTGCGAAGTGAAGGAGAAAGATCCGGACGAAGCACCGCGTCGGACGATGCCCGCCGAATCCTTCGACGTGCAAGCTGACCACGTTTCAAGAACTGGGAGGACGTCGGAGCTGGTACGGCGGCTTGCAAAAGGACTCGTGGCACGGTGACCCCGCCGATTCAGGCCAAGGCGGCGGAGTTGACGAAGGGGCTCAAGAGCGGACGACGAGAAAATTCGCGCCCTCTACAATTTTGTCGCTCTGAGATTTCACTACATCGGGCTGGATTTCGGCATTGGCCGCTACCAGCCGCACGCGCTGAGGACGTTCTCGGACAACGGTTACGGCGACTGCAAGGACAAGCACACACTGCTGGCGGCGCTGCTGAAGGCCGAGGGCTATGACGCTTGGCCGGCGCTGATCAATGCCAGCCGCAAGCTGGACGCCGGAAGTGCCGTCGCCGGCGCAGTTCAATCACGTCATCACAGTGGTAGCGAATGCGGGCGGAAGATATATCTGGCTCGACACCACGCCGGAGGTGGCGCCCTACAGCTTGCTGATGCTGGCAACTGCGCAACAAACAGGCGCTGGTGATTCCTACGGACGAGCCCCCACTGCTGATGACCACTCCGGCGAATCCTCCCATTCCGCAAGGCAGAGTTTTCCTTCGGAGGGCAAGCTGACGCTGCAGGGCACCTTCACCGGCCACGTGGAGCAGTCTATACGCGGCGACGTGAGAGTGCTGCTGCGCGCGGTGTTCCGCCAGCTCTCGCAATCGCAGTGGAAGGAAGGCGTGCAGCGGTTCTCTTATGGCTTGGATTTGGCGGCGATGTCAGCAATGTAAAGTGAGCCCGCCGGACGAGACCGACAAACCCTTCCGCATTTCCTACGACTATGTGCGCAAGAATTACGGCGAGTGGGAAGACACCGCAGATCACGCCGCCTATACCGCCCGGGTGGGGATCGAATCGAGCCAAGGACGCGAAGAAGCCAAAGGAGGCAGTCCTGCTGGGCGCGCCCGGAGAAATGATTTATCGGTGGAAACTCGCGCTACCCGACGGGGTATTCGTTGGTCGGCGCCGTCGAGCCGGTGGACTTGGTTGAACCGTATGCGGAGTATCACGCCAAGTCGAGAGTCGAAAATGGAGTGCTGAGCACGTCGCGCGCGAGCTGGTCATCAAGAAGACCGAAGTCGCGCTGAGATAGCTGGGAGAGATATCGGGACTGGCATCGCGCTGTCAGAGGAGGAGTTTATCATCCAGCTGCGTGGCGCGGGCGGGTTGGTGGAGCTGGGGAAGAAAGACGCCGGCAAGGACAGCGCCAAAGACGGCGCGGACAAGGGCAAGACAGACGACGAAGGCAGCGGTGGTGAGAAGCCGCCAGCTCCGGACGACGTCGAACAGGATCGGAAATTCCGTGCAGGCTCAGGACGCAGCGCAGGAGCGCGACGTCAGGCGGAGCGCAAGAATTATTCGAGCGAGATTTCCGAGCGATCCCAAGTATCCCTTGGGCGCATCTCAGTCTGGGTAGCCTGCTTCTCATGACCGGCGAAATCGACGCCGGAATGGCTCAGCAATCACAAGGACGCAGGAAGATACTCCCAACGATGTGCAGGCGTACGAGGTTTCCGCGCTGCTCTGGCACTGCATGGGGCGAACCGACGACTCAATTCCGGAGTGGCGCAAAGCTCCTGAAAGTGAGTCCGCAGAATGGCACGAGCCGCGTAGCGCCTGGGCGAGTTGCTGAGCTCTGCAGGAAGAAATACCCTGAAGCCGCGCAGGAATTCGAGGACGCCGCTGAAAGCCGCGCCCGACAGTCGAGTACATTGAGTATTCAACTGGGCTCCGCATACCTGAAGATGGGCAGACCTGATAAGGCGGTAGTGCAGATCCGTGCGGCTGTGGAAGAGCGATGGGCATCCCAAGCCCAATCCCATGCTGTTGAACAACGCGGCCTATGCGCTGGCCGAAAACAACACGAGCCTGGATCTGGCCAAGCTATACGCGAAACGGCGGCCAAACAGCTGGATGAACAATCCCCCGAAGAGTCGAGAATTATGGCTTAGGCACGCAGTCCACCTATGAGTTTTCTCTGCTCTGGGACACGCTGGGCTGGGTTTACTTCCAGAGTGGAGAGACGAACCGCTCGGAAAGTCTCGTGCGCTCCGCCTGGCTGCTGGGCCAGGAGGCCCTAGTGGGCGAGCACTGGGGGAAATCTACGAGAAACAGGGGAAGAGCAAAGAAGCTGCGCGAGCGTACGCGTTGGCTCTGGCGGCGTTGAACATGCCTTCCTCCGGCTTATCAGGGGGAGCCTCCTATCCCGGCATGCCGGCTCCGTCCGCCCAGCTCCTCGCCCGGCAAAAACTGGCGAACGAGATCACGGCACGCTATCAGAAATTGACCGGCAAGAAACCTACGATTCGTGATACCTGGCGGCTGCCCAATGGCGATTGGTCGAAGAGTGTGGTCGAGCAGTTCAACTCGATGCGATCGGTGAAGTTGGGCAAGCTGCCCAACCTGTCGGGCTCGGCGGAGTTCACCATCGTGTTCGGGCCGGAAAAGATTGAGTCGGTGGAATTCGTGAGCGGACAAGAGTCGTTGAAAGCCCTCATCGAGAAAATGAAGGCCGCGCATTACCAGGTGGAATTCCCCGAGGGCAGCCATGCTCGACTGTTGCGCCGGGCGGAGCTGAGTTGCTTTCCGGCGTCGGGGTGCATGGCGGTCCTGATGCCCACAGAGAAAGAGCCGTCGTGAGATCAAACGACAGGCTGTACTGAGAGCTTCATGCGTTTGTGAACTGTTCCTTGGCTTCAGTTTGCCAACGCTGAGGTTGTCGGATACCAACTCTGATCAAACGAGAAAGCTGGAACAGGTCGGCCTCCTGCTGATCGGGTTCGTCAACAGGGCGTACGCTGCGGTCACGATGCGGTGTGATGGCGGTCACACATTGTCGGAGCCGGGAATCGTATCTTTCTAAATGAAATTGAAATTCATTTTCATTTAGGAGATCGCCGTGCGCTTTCCTTTTTTCGTCTTCTTTTTCCTTTCTTCCTTCCTGCTAATGGCAGGGCAGTCCCCAGCGCAAGACTTCGAGAGTTTGGCCCAAACTGAACGTTCTTCCCCTCCGATTCAGGACAACAGTTTTCTGGTGGAAGAGGCGTACAACCAGGAAGACGGCGTCATTCAGCACATCAGCATGTTCGAGAAGCTGGTCAACAGCCATGACTGGGTCTATACCCAGACGGACGAGTGGCCGGTGCGAAGTTACAGGCACCAGGTGAGCGTGACGCTGGCAGCAGACCACGCCGGCAGTTTCGCAGGATCCGGTGCGAGATGGGGAGACACCGCCTTCAACTACCGATATCAGCTGGTGGGCAGTGGAGAGACGAAGCTCGCAGTGGCGCCGCGACTCAGCGTTATGTTCCCCACGGGCGACTCCGGCTTTCGGACGCGGGTACGGCGGGATGGGCCTGCAGACCAACCTGCCAATCAGCATTCAGCATTCGGCCCACCTGGTATGGCACTGGAATGCGGGCACGACGTGGATTCCGCACACGCAGAATGAACGCGGCAACGTAGCGAGCACATTGGGCTTCAATCTTGGCCAGTCGCTGGTGTGGTTGGCCACGCCGCGAGTGAAATTTCTGCTCGAGACCTTATGGACTTCCAGCCAAAGCGTGGTTGGCCCGCACCAGACGCAGCGTTCTCAGGATTTGTACATCAGCCCGGGAATTCGCTGGGCGTACAACTTGAAAAAGGGACTTCAAATCGTGCCCGGGATCGCGGCCCCGGTTGGGTTCGGCCCTGTGCGCGGGGGAGGCCGGCGTCATTTTCTATCTCAGCTCAAGCATCCCTTCGCGCTGGCACATTCCCGTTGAGCCCAGTCGAGAGGCGGGCTCATGGCGCTGCCGGATTGTAGTGAATCCCCAGCTGATCAAACAAAAAGCTGAAGACGTCGGTGTCCTGCTCGATTTGTTCGTCCAGGGAGGCTCCGATCAATCCGTGGCCGGCGCTCGAACTGGTGCGCAGCAGAATGGGGCGGTCGGAACTCGTCGAGGCCTGCAAGAGTGCGATCATTTTGCGCGATTGCATGGGGTTCACGCGGTGATCGTTCTCTCCCGTGGGCATCAGGATCGCGGGATACGCTGTGCCCGGCTTCACGTGATGGTAGGGCGAGTAGGCGTAGAGCGCCTTGAACTGGTCCGGATCTTTCACGGTGCCGAACTCGGTGACATTGAAGGCGCCGTTGGGATCGAGTTCCACGCGCAGCATGTCGTAGATGCCGACATAGGAAACCACGGCGCGGAACAGGTCGGGACGCTGCGTGAAGGCCGCGCCCATCAGGAGTCCTCCGTTGCTGCCTCCCATGATCGCGAGGTGGGCCGGGGTCGTGTAGTTCTGATCGATTAAGTATTGCGCGCAGGCGATAAAATCGTCGAAAACATTTTGCTTGCGCGTCAGATTGCCGGACCGGTGCCATTCTTCGCCATATTCCGCGCCGCCGCGAAGATTGGCGGCAACGAAAACGCCGCCCTGGTCGAGCCAGAGACGCGAGAATCGTCCCTGAAAGAAAGGCTTCGTCGCTGAGGCTATAGCCGCCGTATCCGTGAGCAGCGTGGGATGCGTGCCGTCGAGCTTCGTTCCTTTCGGCCGGATGATATTGAGGGGAACGCGAGTGCCGTCGCTGGAGGTGGCGAACTCGCGGACCACTTCCGCGTCGTCGAACTTGATCGGCGAGAGGCTCGGCAGAGGATGGTGCGCGTGGTGGTTGCGGTGATGGCGTCGAAGCGATAGAGGATGGGCGGCTCGAGAAAAGTCGAAACGTAGAAAAGCACGTCGCCGCCGCCGATGGAGAGGACGCGGCCGACGGCGGAAACCGTTGGCAGAACCGGCGCAGGCTGAGCCTTGCCCTGTGTGTCGAATACGCGCAGGCGCGACGGGCCGCCCACGATGTCGATCACGTAGATGCGGCCCCAGGCGGGGACGAAGTCCTCGATGGAAGCGCGATCGGCTTCGTCGGCGCCGCCCGTGGACTGCGGAACGAAGACTTTGGCTTCATTGAGGTCCAGATGGGAAATCGGCAGGCGCAGAATCTGGCCGCGAGGCGCATCCTTTCGCGAGAGCAGGTAGAGCGATGACTCCGCGCCGAACTTGACGGAGACGACGCCGTCTTCGAAGCGCGTGAGCTGAGTCCAGTGGCCGTCGGCATCCATGAGATAGTGCGCGAACTGGCCGCCGTCGCCGTTTCCGACGGCCGCGAGCAGCCAGCGCCCGTCGTCGCTGGTGCGAAGCTGGATTTCGGCGATGCGCGGGAAGTCTTTTCCGATGACGTACGTATCTTGCGCGGGATCGGTTCCGAGCTTGTGAAAGTAAACCTGCTGGAAAAAATTCGCGTCTTCCGGCGGACGCTCGTTGCCCTGCGGATAGCGCGTGTAATAAAAGCCGGAGCTGTCCGCCTTCCAGGCGATGCTTCCGCCGGCGGTGGCGAAGTTGACGCGGGGAATGATGTCGCGGAGTTGCTTGCCGGTAGCTACTTCAAAAACATGAGCGGCGGCATCTTCCGAACCGTTCTGTGAGAGCGCGGCTGCAACATACTTGCCGCCGAATGAAGGCACGAAGAAGTCGACGGCTAACGATCCTTTGGCGCTGGCGGCGTTGGGATCGAAGATGACGCGGGTGCTGGCAGGGTCGTCGGCCGAACGCATCACGACCAGCAGCGGCTGCTGCAACGGCGGCTGATGCTTCTGAGCGAACAGCATGCCTGCGCGGAACTGCAGACCGGAGTAGGTGACGAGGTGGGCGTTGGCCAGTTGCCGCAGGCGGCTCTTGATCGCCGGACGCACGGAGAGGTGATCGAGATATTCGCGCGTGCGGGCATTCTCGGCGGCGCTCCATTGCTTGACCGCAGGATCGTCCCAGTCCTCGAGCCAGCGGTAGTCGTCAGTGATTCTTACGCTCTGATATTCGTCAGCGACGGCATGTTTGGGCGTGTCCGGCGGCTTCGGAAGAGACTGGCTGTGAGCGAAGCAGGCGAGGGTGAGCAAGCAAATGGAGAGAGAAATCGGCAGGCGGTTCGTCTGCATGGATACCTTTCCGGCAGGGCGGCGGGAATTATACAACGGAGGGTTGGGGGCTTTGTCAACCGGGAGTCGGAGCGAGGTCGGGGTAGGCGGGGACAGCCGCCTTCGGCTGTCCGGCGAGCGAAGATCGCCTTGCGGCCTGCGATGGATCTCGTAACTGAAACAACCTTCCGAGGACTTCACGCTGGAATCTGTGGCTGTGGAGTCAAGTTCGCGCAGCTTCGCTGCGCGGACAGCCGAGGGCGGCTGTCTCGACATTAACCTAAAGAGAAAACCGCGCCCGGATTCGGGCGCGGTTCGGAAGGTTGTAGGGGAGGGCCTCGGGGCGAGCCGCTGACTTAGCGGCGCTTCTTGCCCTTTTTCTTCGCCGCCTTTTTTGTGGGCTTCTTGGCGGCCTTTTTCGCCGGTTTCTTGGCGCTTTTTTCTTGGCGGGCTTTTTGGCAGTTTTTTTCTTCGCCGGCTTTTTAGGGCCTTCTTCGCAGGTTTCTTTTTCGCAGCCGGTTTCCTCTTGGCTGGCTTTTTCGCTGCGGGCTTGCTACCGCCGCTCGGAGCGGAGGGCGAGGGTTTCGGCCGGGCGGAGGAGGAGCTGGAACGGACACAGGTTCCGGTTCGTCCGCTTCGGAAGCCGGCAGGCCGGATTCTTCTTCCTCTTCTTCTTCCTCTTCGAAGTCCTCTTCGAGCGACTCGCTGTAAGCGCCGGTGTCGCCGAATTCTTCGTCTTCGTCGCGTGCGTAGAGAGTGGGATCGTCGAACGTCATTGCTCCTCCTGATTCAAGTGGCGGCCGGGAGCGGATGGGGCGTCCTGGCTGCGGGCACAAAGAATTTAAAAGACCACCGGAAACTTCTGCTGGAACGGCGCGCGATTATAGCACGGCGTTCGGTGCAGCCTGCAAGGACTGCAGGCACAGGCTACTCGCTATTCTGTTATCACAGCCAGCCGGGAAAAGGGAAGAGGAAAAGGCCCGACGAGAGAAAGAAAAGCGAGGAAATTGGCATAACCTGGGCGAGCGTGTCGAAGGGGCGTCTCGCCATCGCGATGCGCGGACGATACGCCCCCGCGACAGCCGCCGGGACGGCGGCGCTATCTGAGCTACTTCAAGGTTTTCACGAATGCAGCTACGGCCTTGGCGTCGTCGGCGGAGAGGCCGGAGAACGCTTTCTTGTGCGGCGCTTTCTTGGCATCGTCGCCCTTGGTGAGCACATCGGTGATCTGAGCATCGGTCAGGCTTGTGCCTTTGAGCGCCGGACCGACCTTGCCTTGGCCTTCGGCGCCGTGGCAACCAGCACACTTTGTTTTGTAAGTGGCGGCGCCGTCCTGGGCAAAGGCAGGCAGAGAAAGCGAAGCGGATAACGCGATGACGAGAAGCACGACCAGGGTTTGGGTGAGTCTCATGAGATCTCCTTCGGTAGTTGGATTATTTTAGGGGGCCCGAAAGTCGAGGAGAATTGTAGTCCCGCGGGGAGCGGGAGTCGATGAATCATTCCCTGTAGCCGCAAATGAATTTCGGTTCGGGTGCCGGATCGGGAACGACGGATGTCATTCGAGCTGCCAGGTACCCTGGCGGGGTCTTCTATTTTTAGTGCGGATGGAGGCTTAGCGCGCTAGCTGGATGGTCAGGATCATCCCGGGGCGGATGACGGCGATGTTGCGGTTGTCGCGCTTGAGGGCGGCGACGGTGGTGCGGTAGGCGTTGGCGATCGAGTAGAGAGTTTCGCCAGTCTTCACTTTGTGGTGAACGACGGCTTGCGCGGTTTCTTCGTGTTCGATCTCCGCGGACTTGGTTGCCGGAGGTTTGGTGACGGCGGTCTCCGTGGCTTTAGGGTGCTTCGATTTTGCATGCGACGAGGCTACTTCGGCGTCGTGCGCGCTCGGTGAAACGGGCAGGTGCAGGGCCAGCACTTTGCGTCCGCGGAGGCTGTCGCCGCGGATGCCGTTCCAGCGGCGCAGCATTTGCGGCGGAGACGCCGAAATTCTCGGCGACGGATTCAACCGTGTCGCCCGGCGTGAACTTTGTAGCGCGTGATGCGGTGGGCATAGGTCGCGGTGTCGCTCACCGGGTGTTTGCCCGGCGTAACCGGGATGACCAGCTTGGCGTCGGCTTCGAGTTCTGTGCTCTCGAGATGGTTGGCTTCGGCGATTGACTTCGCCGTGGTGTGATAGTTCCGGGCCAGCGAGGCCAGCGTGTCGCCCGAGTGAACCGTGTGATAGCGCCACCACAGCCGCATGTCAGCGGGAATCGAGGCGATCGCGGTTTCGTACTGGTCTTTGGTTCCCGCGGGCAGGTGCAGTTCAAACTTGCCGTCGCGCGGCGTCGTCAGGCGCAGCAGGCTGGGATTCAGATCCTGCAATTCGCCGGGAGTGGAATTCACGCACTCCGCCACGAGGCGCAGGTCCACCGGATAGTTGATGGTACGGTGTCGTAATCCGCCGGCTGCTCCATCGTGACGTCATCCAACCCGTACTGCGAAGGATTCTTGGCCATGATGGTCACGGCCAGAATGATGGGCACGTAGTTGCGCGTTTCCTTGGGCAGAACATTGCGGCGGTAGAGTTCCCAGAAATCGGCGTAGCCGGTGCGCTTCACCGCGGCCTGCACGGTGCCGGGGCCGGAGTTGTAGGCGGCCATGGCCAGATACCAGTCGCCAAATTGGTTGTAGAGATCTTTCAAGTGATGGGCGGCGGCGCGGGTGGATTTCTCGGGATCTTGCCGGTCATCAACCCACATATTGTGCTGGAGGCCGTATCCCGCGCCCCGGCTGGCCATGAACTGCCAGATGCCGCGGGCGCCAACGCGCGAAACCGCCAGCGGATGGAATCCAGACTCGGCTTGCGCCAGGTAAATCAGATCCTGCGGAACGCCTTCCTTCTGAAAGGTGGAGACGATCATGTCGTGGTAGCGGCCGGAGCGTGCGTAGGCGCGCTCGAAGCCGCCGCGTCCGCGGCCCGAGAAGTAGGTAATGTAGCCGGCGACCTGGTCGGTCATCATCAGCGGCAGGTCGGAGTGCGTGTTCTTGATCTCGGCCTGCGCCTTGGCTTTGACGCCGGCATCAGCGGCCGGAGTGAGTTCGTTGGTCTCGTCGATGGGCGCCGGTTCGGATTCCTGCTGGGCGTCTTGCGAGTCGGTGCCGCCCGGATAGAGTTGGTTGACTCCGGCGACGATGCGGTCGAATTCCTTCTGGAGGCGCTCGTCGGAGCGGATGTCGAGGTTGCTGCTCAGCAGGGCGTTCATCGCGTTATCGAAATCCTGCTTGGCTTCCTCGGTCTTGCCGGCCTGCTGGTGGGCCAATCCCGCCTGATATTCCTTTTCCGCCCGGGCGATCAGATCGGCGACCGGGTCGGCAACTGGAGCGGAAACTGGCGCAGTGGCTTGCGGAGAAGCAGGTTCCTGCGTTGGAGCATCCTGCTGCTGCGTTGTTTCAGACTGCGGTCCGGGAGTTGGAGTTGATGCCGGCGATTGAGCCGGTTTCAGGGATGGCGCGCTTCCTGGAGGCAGAAGCGAGACCGGTTTCTGGGCCGATTGGCAGGCAGAAGCCGCCAGAAGCAAGGACGCGAGCACGGCGGTCCGGACATAGAGGTTGGCAAATTGCATATTTC
Organism: uncultured Acidobacteriaceae bacterium; assembly: GCA_963844525.1. Classification (GTDB taxonomy): domain Bacteria; phylum Acidobacteriota; class Terriglobia; order Terriglobales; family Acidobacteriaceae; genus Sulfotelmatobacter. Next base: position 1,204,332 of record CAWJOM010000006.1, read on the forward strand.
TCTATGAGTTACGTGCTCTCCTGATGTGGAATTCCCTAACGCTCTACCAAATCGTACTCGGAGGCCGCGATGGGGTCAATCGCCGAAAAGGCACCAAGAAGGTTACTTTCGGCACCGGTTACCCTGCTACCGCTTCCGGCTTCGAGTTTGGATGACTGTTCATTTTCCTGTGGTTGCCGAGCGCGAACTGAGGTCAGACCCGACACTTGGCGTCCGACGCCTGAGGCCCGGCGCCTGAGGACCTAGGTCCAGATTTCACGGTTCCAGGGGCAGCAGGTACGCCGGGTGAGTTCCGATTGCGCCGCCGAAGAACTGGTGATCGACGGCTTGCATGTCCTAGGAGATGACCGAATCCGGCGCGATCTGGATGGTGACGTCATCGAATGCGGCAAACACCGGGCCCACCTTTGGGTCGGCCAGCGCAGCGACGCTCAGGTACTTGCGGTGAATTTCCTTGTTCTTTTGCCGCGACGCATCATCGGTCAGGATGTAGGCGGCGCCGGTGATCGTGACGCCGCACGATGCGGCCGGGTCGCGAGCGTCAATCATCAAGGATGCTGTCGGCTTGGCCTGCACGTTTCGCGCTTTGCGGCTACGCGATGACGTGCCCACAAAAGCATGAGAGCCATCGAACCAGAACCATACGGCAACCATGTGAATCGAGCCGTCCGGATTCTGGGTTGCGAGCGAAGCAATGTATCTGCCAGCGAGCAACTGCTTGACCAGAGCATCGGTAAGTGAAGCCATAGGGTCAACTCCTGATTGCGGAGGTCCGAGGTCTTTACTTTCTACACCCGCCAGTAATCCGGGCGCCAGTTCTGAATTGCTTTCTTGATGTCGGCGCGCTTGAGGTTCTCTTTCAACGTGCGCTCGACCAGCTTCGGGATCTCGGCGTCCGACGCGAAACGCAACCCGCAGAGTTGGTCTACCGTCAGTTCAGGAATGCGCGAGCGCAGGGGTTCCGATAGGAGCTGGGTCAGACGAAGGCGTTCTTCCAGGCGAATAACGCGGTCCTGCACCTTGAGAGCGTAGAGGCGCACTTTGAACGCCAGCATCAGAAAGGCGAGAGCCAACAGAATCAGCAGGAAGGCGTGGATGTGATCGCGGAGATCTCCGTGCGTGATATGCGCGAAAAAGTGCACGATGGTCATGATCAGCGCCACGATGAGGATGGGAAGAATATAGAAGTGGAAGGGTGGATCCCAGCGCGTGTGATGCGCGAGAGATTGCGGTTCGTTTTCGGCCATGATGGCCTCCTTGCCGGAAAGACGTGCCAGTGTAGCAGAGTCAGTACTGGCCGATTGCGACTATAACTAACGCCAACATCGCTTTCTCGATCGACACTGGGGGCAACCCCCTGAACCGGCAAGGACACGAAGGAAAGCTATCCGCGTCGACTCGGCTGTCCGAATGGCGTGGGCTCGAACGTCATGGGAGCAGCGGGCGGGCGATGCGCGGCTCGCCGAATACCAGCCGTACTGGGCGGCGCGCGCAGAGTTGCTGGCGAAGGCCGGTTTGTCGGCGGAAGCGCGGCAGCCGTATGAGATCGCAATTGGTCTGGAGCACGATCCGGCGGTGCGGCGGTTCCTGCAGAAGGGGCAGGCGGGATCGGGTTCCGCAGCCGAGAGGCAGTGAATCGCAAAAATCTCAGTGAGTCGCAAATGAAGATAAGCTGAGGGGCCGCACGAAGCGCGGAATGGAAGAATAAAAAAGGGTACGAGGTCCCCCCCGGGCTCCCGTACCCATAGTAAAAACAACTCCAAACTACTTCAGGGCGAGCAGGACTTCTTGTGGTGCTTGCGAATTCTGGGCTCTGAACTCTGCCTCAGCCGGGCTCTGGGGCAGTTTGTACGTAGTCTTCGAGCCTTCGATCTTCACCTGTGCCAGGAAGTAGTGGTGCCCGTATTTGTTGAAAACCAGAATATTGTCCGCAGCCGGCGTTTTGCTCTCGACCTGTGCAGCGCCGCAGAAGATATTGACGTTCGCGTCGCGATTGCGCATCGACAGCGTAGCGGAGCCAGGTACTGCACGCTCGACACTGAGCGCGCCGGCAGGGACGGCCTTGCCACCGATCATGAAATCGAAGGGGACCTGGGCTACGAGTTTGGTGCCCGGCTGGATCTGAGCGGCTGCCAGCATGGGCAGCAGGGTCAGGGTCATCGTCATCGTCGTCGTCAGCATGAGAATCCGAGTTATGTTTTTCATCGCGCACCTCCTGAATTTCTGTTCCGCCTCTTGGTTCCGATTTTTGTTCCGTACATCGCGGAAGTGAAGCCATCTTGCTCCCATGCTGAAAAAAGGTCCATGGAGACAGTCTGAAGCGATCTGAATTGATCTGAAGGACGGAAGCTGAAGAAACTGGGGCGCCGCTTGACAGGGCGGCCGAGGCAGAGAAGAATGTCTGACGTTCCCGGGGACGTATTCAGGCATGCCCGCGAAGAAGGTACGCTTCTCAGAATTCGAATTGGATTTTGGCCGCTTTCAACTGTCGCGGGGCGACAAACCAGTGCGCCTCGAGGGCTTGCCACTCCAGCTTTTGATGTATCTGGTGGAACACCATCGTGAACTGGTGACGCGCGAGCAGATTGCGAACGCACTGTGGGGCAAGGACGTCTTCGTCGATATCGAGCAGGGAATCAACACCGCGATCCGAAAAGTTCGCATGGCGCTGGAAGACGACTCAGGACAGCCGCAATATCTGCAGACGGTGGTGGGGCGCGGCTACCGGTTCGTGCCCGACATCCACATCGACGGAGACGGTGGCGCGGAGAATCCGGAGGAGGCGCAGGAATTCAAAGTATCGGCCGAAGAATTCGGGCGCGCGCTCCTGGCTGCGGCCGGACTCGACCATCCCAAGACGCCTCCCAAAGTCCCCGACAATTCCTAGTAGAATCCAAACCATTATGAAAGCCATCCAGGTCAAACAACCCGGCGGGCCGGAGGCCATGGAACTGGTGGAGCTGCCGGTTCCGCAGCCGAAGGCGAATGAGGCGGTGGTGAAACTCGCCGCTTCGGGCGTGAACTTTATCGATGTGTACTTCCGCGAAGGACGCTACAAGGCTCCGCTGCCCATTGTGTTGGGGCAGGAGGGCGCGGGTGTTGTGAGCGAGGTAGGGTCCGCTGTGACCTCGGTGAAGAAAGGCGATCGCGTCGCGTGGTGCGGGCTGCTGGGATCGTACGCCGAGTATGCGGCATTAGCTGCGGACCGGCTGGTGGCGATTCCTTCGGGAGTGACCGACCAGCAGGCTGCGGCGGCGATGCTGCAGGGCATGACGGCTCACTATCTGTCTCATGATACGTATCCGTTGAAGCGCGGGGAGACGGCGCTGGTGCATGCGGCGGCGGGTGGCGTGGGACTGCTGCTGGTGCAGATGGCGCACAACATTGGCGCTCGCGTGATCGCGACAGTATCGACCGACGAAAAGGCGAAGCTGGCGCGCGACGCGGGAGCGGACGAAGTCATTCTCTATACGCAGGCCGATTTTGAAGCCGAAACGAAACGGCTGACGGACGGCAAGGGCGTCAATGTGGTCTACGATTCGGTGGGCAAGACGACGTTCGAAAAGGGGCTGAACATTCTGAGGCCGCGCGGGTTCATGGTGCTGTTCGGCGCATCGAGCGGGGCCGTGCCTCCATTTGATCTGATTGTGCTGTCGCAGAAGGGATCGCTCTACGTGACGCGTCCGACGCTGTTTCAGTACATCGCCACGCGGGAAGAGTTGGCGGCACGTTCGAGTGCGGTGTTTGGGATGATGGCTTCCGGAAAGCTCAAGTTGAGGATTGAGCACATGTATCCGCTGGCCGAAGCGCAGCGCGCGCATCGCGATCTGGAAGGACGGAAGACGACGGGGAAGCTGCTGCTGGTGCCGTAGGTTTCAATTCTCACTTGTCATCCTGAGCGAAGCGAAGGACCTATGCACTTGCCTGCACCATCGGTGGTGCTGGCAAGTACATAGGTCCTTCGGCCCGCAAAAACCGCGGGCCTCAGGATGACAGCATCGTAGTAAGGGACCATCTATGAAAGCAATTCGCGTGCAGCACACGGGCGGGCCTGAGGTGATGGAACTCGTCGACGTTCCCGTCCCGCAGCCCAAGCCGAATGAGGCGGTAGTGAAGGTTTCCGTCGCCGGCGTGAACTCCATCGACGGGCAGTTCCGCGATGGAAGTTTGCGGACGCCTCTGCCGTTTATCCCGGGGCAGGAGGGTGCGGGAGTGGTGTCGGCGGTTGGCGCGCAGGCGAAGACGGTGAAGGTCGGCGACCGCGTTGCTTGGAGCGGATCGTTGGGGTCCTATGCGGAGTATGTTGCGGCCACGGCAGAGAGTCTGGTGCCCGTGCCCGCAGGAATTACCAACGAACAAGCCGCCGCCGCGATGATGCATGGCTTGACCGCGCACTATCTGGCGAATGACGCGCACAAGTTGAAGGCCGGCGAGACGGCGCTGGTACATGCGGCTGCGGGCGGAGTGGGGCTGCTGCTGGTGCAGATGGCGCGCGCGATCGGAGCGCAGGTGATCGGCACGGCTTCGAGCGAAGAGAAAGCCAGACTCGCGCGTGAGGCCGGTGCGGATGAAGTCATCATCTTCACGAAACAGGACTTCGAGGCGGAAGTGAAGCGGTTGACGGGCGGCAAGGGCGTCGACGTGGTGTACGACGGTGTGGGCAAGGCGACGTTCGAGAAGAATCTGAACGTGCTGCGGCCGCGCGGGATGCTCGTGCTCTATGGGATGTCCAGTGGTCCGGTGCCGCCGGTCGATCCGGCGAAGCTGTCGGAAAAAGGATCGCTGTACATGGCGCGCACTACGCTCGCGCACTTCACGGCTACGCGCGAGGAGTTGCTGGCGCGCACGGGTGCGCTGTTTGGCATGATCGCGGACGGCAAACTCAAGTTGCTGATTGCGAAGACGTATCCGCTGGCGGACGCACCGCAGGCGCATCGCGATATGGAAGCGCGGAAGGTGGCGGGGAAGTTGCTGCTGATTCCCTGAATTCAAGATTCAATCTGGTTTGTCATGCTGAGCAACGCGAAGGATCTATGCACTCGCCGACGCTATGGATAATGCGGAGGAGTGCACAGATCCTTCGGCGCACAAAGAACCTGGGCCTCAGGATGACAAGGCGAAGCTAGCGTCCAGCCGCGCGAACTGCGGCGTTCTGAGCCTTCCACACTGCCGAGCTTCGCTCGGCGGACAGCCGATGGCGGCTGTCCCCACACGGAATCATTCGTCGCGCATATCGCGCAACCTCGCAATGATCCCCTTCTCGCCGCCGGGGAACTTGTCGACCACACCTATCCATCTTTGAAAATTGGGCACCACCCGAAGGACGATATCGTGTCTTTCGACGACGAAATCGATTCGATCTCCCGCAGCCAGACCTAGTCCCTCACGGACCTTCCGCGGCACAGTGATCCGGCCTCTCTTGTCCATCGGGGACGAAAGCATCTCTCTCCTACCTGATCCATCGGCGCTCATCGGCTTCGACTGTAATTGCGCGCGTATGCCGGCACTGCTTTCCCTGGCAGCAATCTTGCATCGTCAATCGGAGTGCGGGCGACCATTTCCAGCGGCACGACTCCCGCCCAGGTGGGAAACGAATAGTCTTCCTCGTCGTCGATGGCCGGGCCTTGGCGGACCTTTGCCGAGAACTCTTCGATCGGGACGCGCAGCACTGACGTCGCTTTGAGTTCGCGCTCGTTGGGCTGGCGCGAATCGGCCCAGCGTCCGGGCAGAATGTGTTGGGAGAGAATGCGCAGGGCCTCCAGCTTCTCTTGCGGATCGTCCACTAGCGTTGCCTTGCCCAACACGACGACCGACCGGTAGTTCATGGAGTGATTGAAAATCGAGCGCGCGAGCACTAAGCCTTCCAGCAGAGTGACCGTGATGCAAACTGGCACTCCGTCTTTCAATTGGCGGAGCATGCGGCTGGCGGCTGAGCCGTGAATGTAGAGGCTGGCGTCCTTGCGGCCGTATGAGGTTGGGATCACGAACGGCTGGCCGTCGACGACGAATCCGGCATGGCAGAGAAATCCTTCATCGAGAATTCGGTAGACGGCTTCGCGATCGTAAACAGCGCGATCGGCTTCGCGGACCACACGGGTGCGCGCGCTGGGCATTTGAGTGTCATACATTGGGGAACGGACTCCGGGCAAGCGCCAAGGATGGGAAAGGAAAAGTGTAACACCGGAGTTGGTGCTCCGATATTGCGTTACGGAGTCGGCAGTGGTGCAGTTTGGCTTGCGCAGTAGGCCCGCTAAGGGGAGATCCCTTCGCCTGCGCTCAGGGCAGGCTCTTCGGCCCGCAAGAAACGCGGGCCTCAGGATGACAAGGTGTCTCCGAAACTCCCGGCATACTGCGCCGCAAGGCCTACCAGTTCAATTTCATCGCCAGCTGGAACTGACGCGGATCGTATGCGGCTGTGGGCTCTCCGGCGTTGCTGAAGAGCGGGCTGACGGCGGCCACGTTCATTTTGTTGGCGAGGTTAAACATGTCGACGATCAGGTCCATGCTGAAGCGCTCGGTGAAGGGAATGCGCTTGGCCACGCGGAGATCGTTGAAGACCGTCCAGGGCTGGATTCCGGCATTGCGGCCGAGGCTGCCGTCGAGTTGCAACAGCGTCGGAGCTTTTCCCGAGGCGACGAAGCCGAGGATGCAGGGCTCCTGGAACTGTCCCGATGGAGAATATTTGGATTGGTACACCGTGCTGCACGCGGGATCGACGAAGGTATTGGGACGGCCGGTGAGGGACGACAGCTGGAGGTTATCGCCGTTGCCGGTAATGATGTTGAAGGGGCGGCCGGACGAGAAGTCCACGATCGGGGCGATGGTCCAATAGCTGAAGACCTTCTCGACGAAGCCGCTGCCGCCCAGCTTTCCGCTCTGATAAACGCCGCTGAAGACGAAGCGATTGCGCTGGTCGAAGAGTGACGTGGAGCGATCGGCGGCGGGGTAGTAGCTGTCCTGGGGAGTGAGGGTCGATTGCAAATCCGTCGAGTCGTCAATGGCGTGCGACAACGTGTAGGAGGCGAGAAACTCGAAGTGGCCGGTGAAGCGCTTGCGCAGGGTCGTGGTGAAGCCGTTGTAGTTCGAATTGCCGTTAGAGTAGTTGGCATCCATGTCGCCGAAGGGGACGCAACCGGCGTAGGAGGTGGGATCGCAGCTGGCGTTGAAGCCCTGACTGGACAGGCCTTGGACGGTTTGCTGCGCGAGGCCCACACAACCGGTTCCGCCAGGAACGGCGTTTTGATAAAAAGCTGCGATCGAGGGGTTCAAGCCGCCTGGGCGGAAGAAGTTCATCAGCGAGGCGTCGACATAGGGGAACGGAGAGGTCGGGCTTCCTCCGGGGCTGCATCCGCTCACAGTGAAGGGGCTCGACGGCGGAGGCGCAAGAGGATTGTTGGCCGCGAGTGCGTCGTAGTACGCCGCCTGGAAATTGGAAACCATCAGGTCGCCGCGAATCGTGTTCGCATTGATGGGCCGGTTGAGATGGCGGCCGCCATTCATGTTGTAGGCGAAACTGAGCGCGTAGCCTTTGCCGAGATCGCGTTCCACAGTGATGTTGATCTGTTGCGAGTACGCGTAGACGAAATTCTTCGCCTGCGGATATCCGAAGGGCTGAAACGCGAGGGGCATGAACGTTGATGGATTGAGATAGTTCTGGTTCAGAAAAACAGACTGAGGAAAGTTAAGCGCCTGAAACTGCTGCTGGTTGGGCAAAAATCCTAGCGCGCTGGCCGTCGCCGGCTGAAGAGTTGCCGCGCATGGGTTGGCTGCGCTGGGAACATTAATGGGCAGCCCTTGGAAAATCGTGATCGCGTTCAAGTTGCCCGGGTTGCCGGGGCCGGAGCAGGCCGAGGTCCCTGCGAAAGCCAACTGTCCGCTGGATGAACCGTCGGACGCATCGCCGAGGAAGTAGAGACCCAGCAGAGGGTGATCAAAGAAAATGCCGTACGATGCACGGACGACGGTCTTGCCGTTTCCGCTGGGATCCCACGCGATGCCGATGCGCGGCTGAAAATTGTTCTTGTCGGTCTGAATGCCCTTCTGAAGTCCGAGCAGCTTGTATGCGGAAAGCGCGAGACCCTGGGGCGGCGCGAACTTCGGCGGAATTTCCACGTCGTAGCGGAGCCCATAGTTCAAGGTGACAGTGGGGCTCACGCGCCACGAGTCCTGCCAGAACACGCCAATCGGAATGTTCTTGAAGGAGTCGCTGGGACTGCCAATGCCTTGAATGAAGTCTCCGGGTACGCCAAAGCCATAGGACTGAACTGCCGACAGAGGCTGAATGCTCTGCTGTAAGGCCGGGGGCAGCGCGAGGAAGGCCGCTCCGAGAGTGTTGGCCGGCGAAAGGCTGCCGAAGTCGTAGACGCCTCCATAGTTGACCGTAAAGGTTGCGGTGATCGGCAAATAGTTGACGTCTCCGCCGAACTTCATGTTGTGGTGGCCTACAGTCCACGAGAAGTTGTCAGTGAACTGGTAGCGCTGCTCGACGCGCTGAATGTAGGAGTAGGGCTCACGGCCGAAATAGGCGAAGCCGGGGATGTTGACGGCTGGGTCGGCGCCGCCGGGAATCTGCGTGTTGTAGTAGTACGAGAGACCGCGGCGCGCGTATTGAAAGCGGAATTCATTGACCTTGTTGGCGCCGATGGTCCAGGTGTCCTGAAACATGCCGGCCACGTCGCGGTAAGTTTGCTCCGAAGTGCGCGAGTAAGCATTCTGCCCGAAGGGCTGGTCCTGGCCGCTGACCTCGATGCCGGTGACGGTGCTGGGGCTGACATTTGCGCGCAATGTTAAGCGATGGTTGGTGCCGAGGTTGTGGTCGAGGCGAAGCGAGTAAATACTGGTTCCTTCAAAGACGGGAAAATTTCCCATCTGCGACGAGAGGCTCTGATAAGACGCAGGCACGAAGCACGGCGGCACCTGACAACTGGAGTAGAAAGCGGGGAAGCCTCCCAGACCCGCGGGGATGGCGCCGTTGACAGCCATGCCGGACGAGGCTCCGGCGATTGCGGCATAGGTAGCCACCGCTGTCGCGACCGAGCCAGTGGGATCAGTTGCCTCCGCGGTGAGTGTCGCAGGGTCCGTAAGAAACGTGACTTGCTCGGGCGTAAATTGCATGGTGCCGAAGGGCAGTCCGACTTGCGTCGTGTCGAAGGGAACGAGGCCGAAGTTGTTCTGGCCGATGCTGGAGAATCCGGTTTCGTGGCGGCGCGTGATTTCGTACGCGAAGTAGTAATACGTCTTGTCCTTCTTGATGGGGCCGCCAACGGCGAAGCCGGCCTGCACGCGCGTGTAGGCCGGGTTGGGAACGGTGCTGAAGGGATTCACGGCCTGCAGGTCGCGATCGCGCAGGTATCCGAAAACATCGCCGTGGAAGGCGTTCGATCCGGAGCGGGTAATGATGTTGACGACTCCACCGGAAGCGCGTCCGTATTCTGCGGCGTAGCTGTTGTTGATGATCTGGAATTCCTGCACGGCCTCCTGCGAGACGGTCGAGCGCACTCCGTTGGTTGAGTTGTCGGTGGCGTCGGCGCCATCGACGTTGACGAGGTTGGAGCGCGCGCGCTGGCCGCTCATGTTGAGGCCGGAGGTAGGCGCGGCACCGGTGTTGGGAGCGTTATCGCGCACGATTTGCGAATCCGTGAGAGTGAACGAGATGTAGTTGCGGCCGTTGATGGGGAGATTGTCGATGCGGCGCTGACTGATGGTGTTGGTCGTGGAACTCCGCGAAGTCTCGACCAGCTCCGCCTGCGAACTGACTTCGACTGTTTCTTTGCCTCCTGAGACCGAAAGAACGACGGGCAACTCCACCAACCCTCCGACCGTGATGTCGACGCCGGTATTTTCGACCTTGGTGAAGCCCGGGGCTTCGACCACGACCGAGTAAGACCCCGGAGGCAGCAGATGAACGTTGTAGTTGCCCTGTCCATCACTGGTCGCCGCGCGGTCCAGGCCCTTGGCAACGTTCTGTACGGTGACCGTTGCGCTGGTGACCACACTGCCTTTCGCGTCTTTTACGATGACGTGCAAATCGCCGGTGGCAGCGCCGCCTTGAGCAAAACCGACGGCGGAGAGCAGCAGGACGAGGAAAGGCACAGTGATGGCTTTGACGATCCGGATCATAAGGTTCTCCCTTGAACTCGCGCAGGCGAGAGGACGGCAGGAACAGTTCCCGCGGCAGATTGCCGATGTAGTCACGAAATGATTTGAAGCGTTTTGCTGCCCGGTGGTTTTTATAACAGAATCGGCACTGAAAACAAGTCAGGAGTTGGGTGAGGTCGTCTTGGAGTTAACTGCGAGAAGGGTCTGGAAATGATCTTGGACGAAGGATGTACTGCGGCGAAACATGGAGCGAATGTTCGAGCAGCAATCGAGTGTGTTGAAAATCACAACACTGCCGCAATGCGCACCGGCGCGGCAGGATTTTGCAGCCGGCCCAGCAGCATCGCAGATCCATTGAGGCGCTCGTAGCCGTGAAGGATAGGCGCTGCGGCCAGGCCCGAGTTTGGCCACGCCTGGGCGACGTAGATTCTGAGTAGCGCGACGGCGGCGTTGCGGCGCAACAGAAGTGCGCTATCCACGAGAAGGCGAGCGGCTTCTTGGGTCCGGGGGTCGCTCGCGTGCAAAGCGGTTTGTCCCATGCGTACCAGCACGGCAGCGTTTTTGCCGGCAATCTGAACGTAGGCAGCCATGGCGCGCAGGCGTTTGCGGCGAACGAAGCGGAACTCCGAAGCCGGCAAGCGGCGGCGGAGATAGTCGTCCTCCGCGGGATCCACGAGATTGCGGAAGGCTGCGACGTCGATAGGCTGAATCTTGCCAGCGAGGCTGGCGCCGTCGGAAACCTGGAGGCTTCGCGACACAGTGATGCCAAGGATGAAAACGAGCGCAAGCGCGGCGGCAATGACGAGAATGATCGCTAGAGTCATGGGTGTACCAGACGCTCCAGTTCCCGGTTCCAAACGTCGAGATTGTTCTCGGGCAGAGGAACCACAGGTTTCGCAGGTATTTTTTGGGGGACGAGGAGATAGTAGAACCAGATCAGGACGCAGACGTGATAGGTGGCCATGTCGACGAAATCGAGAAGTAGTCGTTTCGGAGCTGGCAGCCCCGCATTGGCTGATATAGCCCACGTTGCAAGATGAACGCAAGCAGAAATCGCAAGACCGAGCGTGATGCCAAAAACGAGATGAGCTGGTCTTAGCTTGAAATACGACGCGAATAGGAAAATGAAGACGAGCAGGCCCGATTCAATCAAATAGATCGTCTGATTAAGAAGGTGCGCTCCAGAGACGATTCCAAAAAGACTGTCTTGAGGGGCGTAGCCGGCAGCCAGCGCGCCTGCTAGCACTAAGGCGATACCGAGGCCACGAATGAGAAACTTTCCGAGGCGTGCAACCGAGACATAGGAACCGAAAACTAGCGCGAATATCTCCGCTATCAACAGAAACTTGAGCAAGCCCTCAATCAGCAGACTTGCCCAATCTACGCGCCAGAAATTCAAAGCAGTGACGGAAGGCATCACGTCGGCAACATAGAGAGCGAACTCTCCGACGGCACTGAAAAGGGCAAAAGCAAAGAACGCCGGGAAGGTCTTGAGCAGCCTCTTCTTCCAAATCAGGAAGGCTAGGACAAATAGCAAGACATTCGGCGCGAGCCAAAGGTAATACCAGAGGAGTGAGTGCGCCTGCAGCATTGTTGTGGCAAAGCACTATACCGCGACTCGCTGCAGGCGGCAACGTCATCTTGGTTCTTGTTCCGTTTTCGTAAGAAAACAAGCCGCTGGTTATGGCTTACACAAAGTTTTGCCACAATTGGTGTTCGTAGGAGATCCGTCGGCCCGGACTGCGGTTGGGACCACCAAAGTGTTGAAGAAGAGGACGGCTGCGCCGACGACGAGTAGCATACGTTTCACGGTTGTTTTCTCCTTGTGACAGCGAAGTGGACCGTGATAATTTCATGGGCGCCTTCCCAGCCGCAATGGGCTTCGTAAAGCTTTGAGCGTTCGGAATTCGTAACAAGATGACGCTGAAATCCGCTCTGCAGGACGTGAAAGAGACCACCCTGGCGGCCGTTTCCGGCCTGCTGGGAAAACTCGTCTACCTGTCCTCTTTGCGCCACGCCCAGGGAAGGTATGAGCATTGGGGGATGGAGCTTGTTCACGGAGCGGAATCGTCCGAGCGGGCGCTCAAGACCGCGCACACGGAGATTGTGGCCGGCGTGCTACGAACGCCGCTGGCGTCTCTGGTGGAGGATCTGAAGGAATCGAGCCGCGACAGCGGGCTGGCTGCCGGAGCGTATGTCGCAAAGATGCGAGACGGATTTGAGGACTTGCTGCCGGGAGAACGGCTGGACTCCCCGGCTGCGACTCACCTTAGTTCAGTGCTGCTGGCGCTTTCGAGTTTGGAGAAGCATCGAGGGCGTGCCACTCGGTCAATTTCATAGCGACTCCCACGACCTGGCCGAGGACCTCTGCCTCCTGGGGATGCCGCAGAATTCGAACGGGAACCGGAGATAAGGGATGCGGTTGCAGAATAATTTCTTCGCGGCGCATGCTGCACCAGCAGCAAGTATGGCCGTCGCGGGTCTCCACAAAATAAATGGGACGCTCGTATTCCGAGCGCCAGGAGCCTTCGACAACCTTATTTCGCGATTCGTCGACCTGGATGAAACTGCCCGGCGGCAGGATGGGATACATGGTGAAATCCTGCGTGCCGACGTAACCGTAGGTGAAATCGCTGTTGGCAAATTGCGCGAGGTAGGCGATGGGCACCAATCCCCACTGCTCCACCATGCGGCCGAGGTTGGTGGTGCGGCGCTCGTCGAAGCCGGGATCCATGCGTACCGGAACCTGCACCGACAAGAGGCCTGCCAGGGCATCGGACACGTGCGATTTTGGCGGAGACACCAGGCCGAGGTCGGCGGCCATGTGGTTCAAGTCGACGCCGTACCACGACATCAATTCGCGAAAATCACGGCGATAGATGACGGACAAGGTGTAGAGCCGGAAAATGCTGGGCAGAATTCCTTTGGTCTCGATGTCCGACAATCGGCTGGGAGGAATCGAGAATTCTTCGTTGCGGTATTTGTCGGCGACGCGAGCGCTCGAGTTCTCCACGTCGCGCATGGTGAGGCCAAGCTTCTCACGCAGGGTACGAAGGCTTTTTCCCGCCGGTAACATGGGTGTGCCTCCAACGAAAGTGGAGGCATCATACCAAAGGCGGGGCGCGTTGTGCCGCAGATTTGTGCAAAAAGTTAAGCGCGGAGGGCTTGTTACGAAATCCGAACACGCGCGCAGCCTTGTCAGGCGTGCAAAATCGAGGGTTTGCGGTAATCGCACGCGCAGACCGTGCGCCACTCCCGCGTTGTGGATTTCCTGTGTTTGTTCGGAATTCGTAACGCGGGTTTTCCCGCCAAGCAGGACCTTCGCTGGCCCGCGCTGGATCTAGCCGCTGCACGGCCCTGATCGGACCTCGACATATTCCAAAATCCCAGATGACATTTGTCACGCCCGCCGCGTGATGGATGGCACTGGTGCGTCCGATAGGATTCCGCGATGATGCCACTACTGGATGCGAAGAGTGCAGTTTGACACTCGCGCAGACGGCGCGAAACGCGCCGGGAGGACGGAAGATGATCGCAACGTTGGAACAAGCGCAGCGCAGGGAAATTCCGAACACGGAACTGATTGTCGCCAGTCTCGAGGGCGTGAACAAGAACTATGGAACGATCCGGGCGCTCCGTGGTGTCGATTTTCGCGTGCGTGCGGGAGAGGTTGTGGCGCTGCTCGGTCCGAACGGCGCAGGCAAGACCACGGCCGTGAAACTGCTGTTGGGATTGATACAGCCCAATGCAGGAAGAGCACGCGTTTTCGGCGGCGACCCAACGAATCCTGAAAACCGGATGAAAACCGGCGCCATGTTACAAGTGGGCCGGGTTCCAGAAACGTTGCGCGTCCGCGAGCACATCGATCTGTTTTCCAGCTATTACGAGAAGCCAATGGCATCCGCCGATGTCTTGGCTGCTGTAGGTCTGGAGAAACTCGGCGACCGCAAGTTCGGCGATCTCTCTGGGGGACAGAGGCAGCGCGTGCTGTTTGCGCTCGCGATTTGTGGGGATCCGGACCTGCTCTTTCTCGACGAGCCGACTGTGGGACTTGATGTGGAAGCGCGGCGCATGTTGTGGGATGAGATTCGCCGCATGGTTTCGCGCGGCAAGACCGTTCTGCTGACGACCCACTATCTGCAGGAAGCCGACGCGCTCGCGGACCGCGTCGCAGTGATCAACCAGGGAGAAATTATTGCGCAGGGAACTCCGTCGGAGATCAAGGCGAAGACCGCAGGCAAGCGGATCCGCTGCATCACGAGCCTGAGCGTGAGTACGCTGCGCCAGATTCCCGGCGTAACCGAGGTCAAGGAAGATCGGGAGGCTGTCGAACTGCATGCCCTTGCTGCCGAGCCGATCGTGCGCGAATTGCTGGCTCGTGATGCCGGACTCTCGGGGCTTGAAATCACCAGCGCCGGATTGGAAGAAGCATTCCTCGCGTTAACCCACGACACCGCACCTGAACGAAAGCGATCGAACTGAGCGAATCGAGAAGCAAGCACTAGGAGGATATGCCATGAGCACCGCAACCATGACGATGAGCAACGCGCAAATTCAACGTTCGCCCAGGCACACCGCGACCATTTATCTCAAAGAAGCGAAGTACGAATTTTTGAAGAATCTTCGGCTGCGCATGTACACCGCGTCGGTGCTCAGCTTCCCGATCATGTTCTACGTTTTGTTCGGACTGGTGCTGAACTCGAAAGAGGCGATCGGAGGCACGACCGTACCCAAGTATCTGATCGCCACTTACGGCACGTTCGGCGTGATGGGCGCGTCGCTGTTTGGAACCGCGGCGGGCCTTGCCTCCGATCGCGGCCTGGGATGGCTGCAGGTGAAGCGCGCCAGTCCCATGCCGCCGTTTGCGTACTTCGCGGCCAAAGTGGTCACCAGCATGATTTTCAGCACGATCATTGTGCTCGCGCTGTTCGCGCTCGGAATCGCGTTTGGGCGGCGTGCGCATGCCGCTCGGCGATTTCGCCGAACTGCTGGGCACTCTGGCCGTCGGGTTCACTGCCGTTCTCAGCCATGGGCCTGGCGCTCGGATACTTCACCGGGCCGAACTCGGCGCCTGCGACCATCAACCTTATTTATCTGCCTATGTCGTTCTGCAGCGGATTGTGGGTGCCGTTCATGTTCCTGCCGAAAGTCGTGCGGCAGATCGCGCTGGCGCTGCCTCCGTATCATCTTGTCGCAGCTGGCGCTGGGAATTGTTGGCGGAGGAAGTCATGAATCGATGGCCACGCACTGGGAAGTGCTGGTGGCCTTCACCATGATCTGCCTGGGCGTCGCGCGCATCGGGTTCCAGCGCGATCAGGACAAAATGTATGGGTAAGGCAAGGAAAAGGCAAGGTTTCAGAGTTTCAAGGTTTCCGGACTTTGAACTCGGTTACTGTGGATTCTTGAACACTAACTGAAACATTGAAACATTGAAACATTGAAACCCGAAACCTCGGTGGTTGCCATGAGCATGGACGCCAAAAAATCGATGGGCTGGACGATGGTCCTCATCCTGCTGGGAATGGCGGCTCTGTACGGCGGATCGAAGTGGCTGGCTGTGCTCATTCCAGCGGCTTTGTTGATCTGGTTCGTGGCCAGGCCCCGACTTCGAACTGGCCGGAATTGACGGAAGGGTTGAAAATACGGAAGGGTTGAAAATATAGGTATGCCGTTTTTGGGTTCGCGCCAGTTCGATCAAGATTCAGCTCCGAGAAGTTGGTCGCTGAAACTGCGCTCCATGCGGTCCCTCTATCAGGACAGGGATCACGGATGGGGTCCGCTGCTCTGGTGGCTTTACCTTGGCTTCTTCTTCGTTCAGCCCGCGGTCGACCATGTCAGCCGCACCAAGTGGGCCCTCGATGTCCTCGGGGCCCTGATCTTTCTGATGCTCTACTGGGGAATCTTTCTGTTGGAGAGGCCCCTGACATTCGTGCACGTCGGCGGCATGTTGCTGCTGGGAGTGCTGTACTTTCCTTTCAACCCGGGCGGCTGCACGTTCTTTATTTTTGCTGCGGCCATGATGCCCTTCATGGTCGAGACCCAGGCTCGCGCGATTGCGGGACTCGGGTTTATCGCGGCCGTTGCCGCGATTGAAGGGCTGTGGTTGCACGTGGGCGGGTGGGGCTTGTTTTGGGCGGCAGGCTTTCCAATGTTCATCGGCGCCGGGAATATCTTCTTCGCCGAGCGCAACCGCATGAACCGGAAGCTGCGCAAGGCGAATGAAGAAATCGAGAACCTCGCGAAAGTCGCCGAGCGCGAGCGCATTGCCCGCGATCTGCACGATGTGTTGGGGCACACGCTGTCGGTCATCACGCTGAAGTCGGAACTCGCTGGCAAGCTTATTGACCGCGATCCGCAACGCGCGGGAAAAGAAATCCGCGAAGTCGAACAAATTTCCCGCCAGGCTTTGACCGATGTGCGCGACGCCATCCGCGGCTACCGTTCGCAGGGACTCGTCGCCGAACTGGCACAGGCCAAGACCACGCTGGAGACGGCCGGTCTGACCGTGCAGTGCGACGCCGCGACCACCATGAAGCTTCCTGCGGTCCAAGAAAGCGTGCTTTCGCTCGCCGTGCGCGAAGCGGTTACCAATGTTGTGCGCCACGCCGGAGCCCGTACTTGTCGCATGCGCCTGGAACAGCAGAACGGAAACTGCCGCTTGGAAATTCACGATGACGGCTGCGGCGGATCCAACGGCGAAGGCAACGGTTTGCGTGGTATGCGCGAGCGCGTCGAAATGATTGGGGGCACGCTGAGCCGCAGCACCGACGCGGGCACGACCCTCACCATCACGCTGCCCCTGAAACAGATGCCGCAAAACGAAGGCTGCCAGAATTGAATCCCACATCGAGAGAAGGCGCCAAAGAAGGCCGCAAAACCATTCGCGTAGTTCTAGCCGAAGATCAGGGGATGGTCCTTGGCGCGCTCGCGGCGCTGCTCGAAATCGAGGGAGACATTTCCGTCGTCGCGAAAGCGGGCAACGGCAAGGAAGCTCTCGCAGCTGTGCTCACGCACAAGCCTGATGTCTTTATTACCGATATTGAAATGCCGCACATGAGCGGCCTTGATGTGGCTGCGGAATTAAAGCGGCGCAAGACCGGCACGCGCGTTGTCATCGTCACGACATTCGCCCGATCGGGATATTTGCGGCGCGCGCTCGAGTCCGGAGCCAACGGATATTTGCTGAAAGACATGCGCGCCGAAGAACTGGCGGACGCCGTGCGCCGCGTGCATCAGGGACTGCGGGTGATCCATCCCGAACTCGCGACCGAAGCCTGGGGCGAAATGGATCCGCTGACCGACCGCGAGCGGCAGGTGCTGCGACTGGCGGGCGAAGGCATGGCCAGCGGCGATATCGCGGGAGAACTGGGGCTCTCCGACGGTACGGTGCGGAATTATCTTTCGGAGGCGATCAGCAAGCTGGGCGCTAGCAACCGGGTCGAAGCGGCGAGGATCGCGCGGACCAAGGGATGGTTGTAGAGAATTATGTGGGGACAGCCGCCCTCGGCTGTCCAGTCGAGCGAAGCTCGACGGTAGGTCCAGTCCACATCGTGGTTTCCAAACAGTGGTACCTGGAGGCCAATCCCGGGGATCCGGTGATTGTGGAAACGCATAAGGGCGCGCTTGGTATTCCACTGCTAGCGTCGGTACAGAGGCCAGACTGATCTCGGTCTGAATCGCGAAGGGCCACGGTTCAAGGACTGGCGTCCTCGCACAGCCGAGGCGGCTGTGCCTACATGGTCCTTCTAGCGAACAGAGAAGGAGGGAATCGTTAGCCTTCGCGCTCGATGCCCGCATCCTTCTTCTTTACAGTCTGATACGCCCACGCCATGCGCGGAGTGTTGTGGGCGATGCCGATGTGGCCTTCGGGATTGAGCACGATGATGCCGCCGTGGCCGTTCAGGCGCTGTTTCAGATAGTTCATCGCTTCTTGCGCGGACCACTCGGGGAGATTTCCCGCCTGAATGCGGTCGGCAGTCCACTTTGCGAGCACTAGCTTCATGATCGGCTCGCCCCATCCGGTGGTGGAGACGGCGGCGCTCTCGTTGTTCGCGTAGCAGCCGCAGCCGATCAGCGAGGAATCGCCGAGGCGTCCGGGAGCCTTGTTGAGCGTGCCTCCCGTGGACGTGGCGGCGGCAATGTTGCCATTGCGGTCGAGGGCGACGGCGCCGACGGTGTCGTGCGAGATGGTCACATCGTGCGAGGTCGGCGCGAACAGATCGTTGCCATCGTATTTTGTTTCCCCCTGCTTTGTGTCGCGTTGCGCGGCCTGGTAGGCACGCAGGCGTTCGACTTCTCGCGGGATGATCAGGTCTTCATTCTTACAAAGCGCGATGCCGTGCTCGGCGGCGAATCGCTCCGCGCCTTCCGCGACGAAATAAACGTGCGGACTTTCGCTGAGAATCTTGCGAGCAGCGCGCACGGGATTGCGCAGGCGTTCAACGCATCCGACGCCGCCGGTGCGGAGCGTCGCGCCGTCCATGATGAGGGCATCGAGCTGGACTTTGCCGTCACGATTCAAAAAGCTGCCGCGCCCGGCGTCGAAGGTCTCGTCGTCCTCCATGATGACGACGGCTTCCTCGACGGCGTCGACGGCCGTGCCGCCGCGGTCGCCATTCAGCACGCGCCATCCCGCAGCCAGCGCGTTGGTCACGCCGCGAATGTGGGCGTCGACCATGTCGTCGGGCATGGCCCACGCGCCACCATGAACGACGAGAACGGGATCAGTGGGCAAAAGGGTCCTTCGAGTCATTTCTGAGAATCAGGATGTGACTGGATAGGATAGCACTGCGATGGGAGTTGTATCTGGAGGCTGTCGCGCTCAATCCGCGTCGATCTCGATGGATTCTCTCGCGGCCATGAAAACGCCTTATAAAGCCGGTGGTCACGACAATCAGGCGCCGGGTCCTTCGACTCGGCAGTTGGTTTGCTTTCGCAAACCAACCGCTCCGCTCAGGATGACAAGTTGGTTTTGGCGGCAACTTACGCGGCGTGATGGGGAGCAGCCAAGTGCGGGTCTTGCGTTCTCGTCCAGGTGTAGCGCATGCGGTGGATTACCGTGATGGTGCTTAGGACTGCGATCACCCACAGGACTGGGGCCATGCGGTTGAAGAGTGCTCCGAGAATTACTAGGACGAGGCGTTCGGGGCGTTCCATGAATCCGACGCGGCAGGAGCCGATGAGGCTCTCGGCGCGGGCTCGGGTGTAGCTGACCATGATGGAGCTGACCATGACGAACGCAGCGAGTACGACCCAGAAGAAGCGTCCGCCGCGGGCGTAGAAGACCAGCAGGCCGAGGAATTGAGAGGCGTCGCTGTAGCGGTCGACGACGGAGTCGAAGAAGGCTCCGAAGCGGGTGACGCGGTTGGTGGCGCGGGCGACTTGTCCGTCGACCAGATCGAAGAAGCCGGAGAAGATGATGACGAGTCCGGCGTAGAAAAACATGCGCTTCTGGTTGTTGGCGTTGGCCGAGCCGAACAGGATTGCGGCCCAGGTGTTGACTACCAGTCCCATGAAGGTGAGGACATTGGGATTGATGCGGGAGAGTGCGAGCCAGCGGACGATGGTGTCGAGCAGGACTCCGCAGGCGCGGCCGAAGGCACTGGTCCAAGACGGGGCCATTTACGCGCCAGCCTCTTTCGGTTCGTCGGCGAGTTCGTCGTGGATAGTGCTGAGGCTGAGGATTTCCAGTTCGCGCTTGCCGTTGGGGGAGACAACGATCACTTCGTCGCCGACTTTCTTATTCAGGAGCGCTCGGCCGATGGGGCTCGTGGTTGAAATTTTTCCCGTCGCAAAGTCGGATTCCTCGCTGGTGACCAGCTTGTATTGCATCTCTTCGTTCTTGGTGTTGTCGAAAACTTTGACAGTCGAGCCGAGGCCCACCTTGTCATGGGGAATGTTGTTCATGTTGACCATGGACAGGTCGGCGAGACGCTTGCCGAGCTGGCGGACGCGCGCCTTGACGAACTCCTGGCGCTGCTTGGCCATGTGGTATTCGGCGTTCTCGCTGAGGTCGCCGAGCGCGGCGGCCTTCTTAATCTCTTTCGGAAGCTCATGAATCAGCTCGTGTTCGAGCGCGTTGATTTCTTCCTGCAGTTTTCGTTTGATTGCGTCTGTCATGAGGTTACGGCCGGGCTGCGGACATTATACCCCCGGCTTCCGGCTTCCGGCGTCGAGCTTCCGGCTTCGGGCGTCCAACTTGGGACGGTTCGACGACAAAATAGCTCTTTGGCGTGTCGATCTGTGCGTTTCCCGTTCGACGTAGGTATAGAGGCGGGATTAGGATGTGGTCCCGCTCAATCTGTAGAAAAGGAGAAATAGTTATGCGAGTCATGGTCATCGTAAAAGCCAGCAAGGAATCGGAGGCTGGAGTTCTCCCGGATACGGAGCTTCTTATCGCGATGGGAAAATACAACGAGCAGCTCGTAAAGGCGGGGATCATGCTCGCGGGTGAGGGGCTGCAGGCCAGTTCGAAAGGCAAGAGGGTATTGTTCTCCGGAGCGAAGCGCACCGTTATCGACGGGCCGTTCACCGAGAGCAAAGAGTTGATTGCCGGCTACTGGATGTGGCAGGTGCGGTCGATGGACGAAGCCGTGGAGTGGCTGAAGCGCTGCCCCAATCCGCATCGGGAAGAGACCAACGTAGAGATTCGTCCCGTATTTGAGGCGGCTGATTTCGGGGAGAACCTTACGCCCGAGTTGAAGGAGCAGGAGCGGCGGCTCGCTGAGGAGATGTCGAAAAAGAAGTGAATTTTCTAAGTTGAGATGTCGATCTGGCGAGGGCTGGTTCGACGTAAGAATAGAGCACGGTAATTGCTGGCGATCAGCGAAATTCCCACGCCTCGCAAAATCAGCGAGACATGGGGCACCCGGCTCCAAATTCAGATCCATATCAAAGGAGAAGTGCGATGAAATTTCTAAGTATCTACAAGACGGTTGAGCGCAACACCCCGCCATCGGCGCAGGAAATCGAGGCGATGGGCAAACTGATTGAAGAAGGAATGAAGGCGGGCTGGCTGGTGGCGACGGAAGGCTGCATGCCGTCGGCACTCGGCGCTCGGGTGCGGCGGTCAAGCGGCAAGATGAGTGTGACAGACGGTCCGTTCACCGAGTCCAAAGAATTGGTGGGTGGGTTCGCGATTCTGAAGGCGAACTCCAAAGCAGAGGCGATTCAGCTGGCCAAGGATTTTCTCAAGATCGCCGGAGATGGAGAGTGCGAGTTGCGGCAGATCTATGAACAAGGCGCGGAGGCACCCTGCACGACCCACGGGGCGGAGGTTGCACTGAAAGCCTGAGCATGATGTGATCGGTAGCGATGGGTGCTACCGAAACACATCGCGCTATCGAAGCGGTCTGGAAGATCGAGTCGGCTCGGGTGATTGCCGGGCTGACTCGCATCGTCCGCGACGTGGGCGTGGCGGAGGAACTGGCGCAGGACGCGCTGGTGGCTGCATTGGAGCAGTGGCCGGAGTCGGGGATTCCGGAGAATCCTGGTGCGTGGCTCATGGGCACGGCGAAACACCGCGCCATCGATTTCCTTCGGCGCGGCACACTCATCGAACGCAAGCACGAAGACCTGGGCCGCGAGGTGGCGGAGCGGGAGATGGTGGTGCCGGATCTGGCGGCTGCCATGGATGACCACATTGGCGACGATATGTTGCGGCTGGTGTTTATTGCGTGCCATCCTGTGCTGTCGACGGATGCGCGAGTGGGGTTGACACTGCGTCTGCTGGGCGGGCTCACCACTGATGAGATTGCGCGCGCGTATCTTGTGGCCGAGCCGACGATCGCGCAGCGGATCGTGCGGGCGAAGCGGACTCTCACCGAAGCGCAGGTTCCATTTGAAGTTCCGCGTGGGGCCGAGTTCACGGAGCGGCTGGTGTCGGTGCTGCAAGTCTTGTATCTCATTTTCAATGAAGGATATTCGGCGACGGCCGGTGATGACTGGCTGCGTCCGGCGCTTTGTGAAGAGGCGCTGCGACTGGGGCGGATCTTGGTGGGACTGGTGCCAAACGAGGCGGAGGCGCATGGACTGGTGGCCCTGATGGAGATTCAGGCGTCGCGTGCGAAGGCGCGAGTGAACGCCGCGGGCGAGCCGATTCTGCTGTTGGATCAGGATCGTGCGCGGTGGGATCACTTGCTGATTCATCGCGGGCTGGCGGCGCTGGATCGGGCGGAGGGGCTTGGGGGAAGTCGAGGTCCGTATGCGATTCAGGCGGCGATTGCGGCTTGTCACGCGCGGGCGCGGACAGGCGAGGAAACGGATTGGGTGCGGATCGCGGAATTGTATGGCGAGTTGGGGGAAGTGGCGCCGTCGCCTGTGGTGGAATTGAATCGTGCCGTGGCGGTGGGCTTCGCACGCGGTCCGGCGGCGGGGTTGGAGTTGGTGGATCCATTGATGAGCGATCCGGCGATGGAAAATTATCATCTGCTGCCCAGCGTGCGGGGAGATCTGCTGAAGAAGCTGGGGAGGATGGAAGAGGCTCGCGCGGAGTTTGAGCGGGCGGCGTCGATCACACGGAACGTGCGGGAGAGGAATCTGCTGCTGGAGCGGGCTCGGAGCTGCGGGGGGCGGGCGTCTTGAGATTCAAAGGCTTTTCACCACAGAGGACACGGAGGACACAGAGGGACCCGAAGTCATTGATTCTTGCATCTTGCCAGGTCCCGGTGTGACGGCAGGGATGCTTCGACTGCGAACGAACGTGCTTTGCGACGGTCGTTCTTCGCTGAGCATGACGAGGGAGGGTGCGGAGCCTCGGACTAGGCTTGGAATTCGGAGGCTTCGGGGAAGCGGAGTTTGCACTTGGCCAGCGCCAGGGTGAGGATTTCTTCGACCTTGGATTCATCGCAGTTGCGCGCCATGGCCAGTTCGCTGACAAGGAGGTAGCGGGCACGTTCAAGCATTTTCTTTTCGCGGAAGGAAAGCGGCTTGGCCTGATGCAGGGCGATCAGGCTTTTGAGGACGCTGGCGACTTCGAGCAGTGAACCAGTGCGCATGCGCTCGGAGTTTTCCTTGAAGCGGTCTTTCCAGTCGCCGTTGCTGCCGTTATCTCCGACCGAGAGGGCGTCGAGGACCTTCTGGACTTCACCGTTGCGGACGACCCGGCGTAGTCCGACGCTGCCGGCGTTCTGGCAGGGAACCATGACCTTGAGGCTGCTGGCTTTGATATGGAGAAGATAGAACCGTTCGATCGTAGTGCCGATCGAGCGGCTGCTGATTTGCTCAATAACCCCAACGCCATGATTGGGATAGACGACCTTATCGCCGATGTGGAAGTTCAAGTCCGTGCCACTCATATGTCGGTACCCAGAGGGAAGGCGGTGGTTCGTGGGGAAACGGCGCTAACAGTCCTAAAGATATGGTACTCCGCGAACCTGCCCAAAGCAAGGTGATCGGAGATGTGCTCGAGATCTCTTCCTGCCTCTGAAAGCCGGTTCCGGCCGGGACGACGCCTTCTTTACAATATCTTGGAGCAATTGCGGCATTGGGATAAACGGAGTCGTGTAGTCCTTTACAAACAGTGCGTTATAGGCGACTGCAAAATGCTCTCAAGGGCGAAGCTCGGGGGGGGAAAAGCCACGCTTATAATCGGGTTGTGGATTCTGATCCAAGAGAGCCGATTTCTGACGAAATGGACAGCGACACACTCCATGGCGCGTCGCGTCGCGGGCTTCCCGAGGGGCGGGTACTTGGGCTCGACGTCGGGTCCCGGAGGATTGGGGTTGCGGTGTCGGACCCGCTGGGGATCACGGCGCAGGGATTGGATACCTTGCAACGTTCTACCAAGCGGCGGGACTTCGACTATTTGCAGCGGGTGATTCAGGAGTATGACGTTCGAGAGATTGTCGTCGGGCTGCCGCTGCGAATGAGTGGGGCGGAGGGAATTCAGTCGGACAAGATGCAGGTGTTCGCCGAGGAGTTGCGGAAGAGATTCCGGCTGCCGGTGCATCTATGGGATGAACGGCTTACTTCGGTGGAAGCGAATCGATTATTGCGCGAGGCGGATCTGTCGATTGAGAAGCGGGGGAAAGCGGTGGACCGGATGGCGGCGGTGCTGATTCTGCAAGGGTGGATGGAGGGGCGGGCGGCTCGGTAAGCGTCTGCGGACCTCAGGGGCTAAAGAGTGTGCGTGGAGAACTACTCTTCCGCCCCTCCGGGGCTGGATCATTTCCCACTCGCACCCACGGCTTTCGCCGTGGGCTGCATTCTTGCGCCGCTCCTCGTCTGAAAATCGCAGGTGTTGTGCCACTCCGAATCTACAAAATGAGTTCTCACGGACCACTCTAAAGGCCGCGATGTACCTCGCGCCTTATTGCGGCGCTAAAGCGCCGCTCTTCCACGTTAGCCAATCGTCACGTTGGCTAATCCGCACGTTCGCCCATTGGCGTGTTCCTCGGCATTCAAGTCTTATTTCTTTTTTCTTTCAGATATTATTCCTTTCAGATCTTCAGGAATATTTTCTTGCGATCCAGGAGCCAGATGGGGAGCAGGCATACCAGTACGAAGGCCAGCGCGAACAGCAGCGATGTGAAACTTGGGCTACCGAGTGGGGCGAAGAAACGCGTGAAGATGTAATCGTGGCCGCTGCGCATTTTACCGTTGAGCGGTGCGTGAAGAAGAAATAGCGAAATGGCGACGAACCAGGCCACGATGTAAGCGGTAATCGCGTTCCTGCCAAAGATGAGAAACGGTTTCGTCCAGATTGTGTTGAGTCGGCTCCCACCCCAGCGCTTGATATCCATGAACCAATAGCAGAGGGCCAGGCAAATCAGCGCGAGTCCGGCGGTGAAGAGCACGTAGGAACTCGTCCAGAGTTTCTTGTTAAGGGGGAACCAGATAGCCCAGGTTCTGCCAAGGATCAGACCCAGCACACCGAAAAGCAACATTCCGAGAGCTTTGGTTTGCGGGCTACGTTTGGAGCGCAGCCATTCGCCGGTGAAGACGCCAAGGAGAGGCGTGGCGATGGCCGGGAGGGTGCTCAGCAGTCCCTCGGGATCGCGGGTAGTCTCCCAAAGCCGGGTGAAGACCTTGCGATCCAGATAGGCCGCGAGATTTGCGTCCGGGTGAAGGAATGGGATGTCTCGTCCGGGAACTCCGAAGCCCGGGACTGGAACGAAGCGCATCAGGATCCAGTAACCGACGAGCAGCGCGGCGACGACTATGGCCCGAGTGCGAGGCCTGGTGTAGAGGAACAGGATGGAGGCCGCCAGGTAGCAGATTCCGATGCGCTGCAGAACTCCCGGGATTCGTACCGCAGTGAAGATTGAGGGAGCGAGCAGGACCACACTGTAATTCATCGCCAGACCGATGGCGAAAATGATGATTGCCCGGCGGATGGTATGCAGCAAGAGCACGCCTTTCGAATCACCGCGCTGAAGGCGCGATTCGAAGGAGAACACCAGAGAGACTCCGACAATGAAGAGGAAGAACGGGAAGATGAGATCGGTGGGCGTCCAGCCGTTCCAGTCGGCGTGTTCCAGCGGCCAGTACGAGTGATCGTTCCCGGCATCGTTGACCAGGATCATGGCGGCAATGGTGACGCCACGGAAAAGATCGAGGGAGGTCAGGCGCGAGGAGGCTTTGCCGGAGGCGTTGTCTGACAGCGCAGGCGCTATCTGAGGTGACGGAACAGCGGGCGCGGCTGGCATTCAGTCTCCACGATGCGGGATTGAGATGGTGGATTGTACTACGGGGTGGTTTGGGGGCCGGCCCAAAAGCTTTTAACGCAGGGGACACCGAGGGACGCAGAGGAAATTTGGAGCACTTCTTTGCGGAGTTGCGCTCTGCGGACGGCCGAGGGCGGCCGTCCCCACATAGAAACCTCACCACATAGAGACCTTCCACATAGACACTTAGTGTCTGCTAGCGGCCGCGCATGGCTTTGCGGTAGGCCACTACATTCTTATTGTGTTCTTCCATGGTGCGGGCGAAGCGGTGGTGACCTTGGGCATCGGCGACGAAATAGTAGTAGTCGCTTTGGGCGGGGTGCATGGCGGCTTCGAGGGCGCTGCGTCCGGGATTGCCGATGGGACCCGGGGGCAAGCCTGCGTTTCGATAGGTGTTATATGGAGAGTGGAAGTGCATGTCGGCGTGATGCAGGGCGCCCTGATAAGTTCCCGCCAGAAGCTCGGCATAAATGATGCTGGGGTCGGCATCGAGAGCGATGTTTTTGGCCAGACGGTTGTAGTAGACGCTGGCGACCAGCGGGCGCTCTTCGGCGACGGCTGTTTCCTTTTCGACGATCGAGGCCATGATTACGGTGCGCTCGACGTCGTTCGGAGGCTGGTTCGGAGGTTGGTTCGGAGCTTCCGAAATACTTCCGGTTTGCGGCGCGGGGTCGGCAACCATTCTCAACCTCGCCTGCGTAGACTCAGAAGAGATCAGACTGATCTGGTGTGCGACTTGGCGGAACTGTTTGACCATGGCCGCAGCCATCTCGTGCATCGTCATCATGCGCGAGAATGCATAGGTCTCCGGGAAGAGATATCCCTCAAGCGAACGAGCTTGCGGGGCGATATCGGCAATCAGTGCGGTGTCGGATTGCGCTACTTTCAGGAACTCATCGGCGGGGCCAAGGCCAGCGGCCTCGATGGCGCGGGCGATATCGAACATGGTGAAGCCTTCGGGCACGACTACGGTGTGAAAGTAAACGTCGCCGCGGCGCAGGCGCTTCTGAATGTCGATGATGTTTGCCGGCTTGTCGAACAAGTATTCCCCGGCCTTGAGGGACCGACCGTGGTGGTAGTAATGCCAAAGCACGAAGGCTTCTTCGCTGCGAATCAGGCCGGCTCCCTTGAGTTCCGCAGCAATGCGGCGGGTGGAAAATCCTGGGTGGAGCATGACGAAGACCTGCCCGGACGGTTCGGTGGGCGTGACAAGAGCCCAGGCAAACCATCCTGCGGTTCCCAACAGCGCGACGAATAATAGACCGATGATCTTGCGCATCGTTATATTCCAAAACCGTGCCGCAACCGTCTGCTGCAGCGGTGCGTTTTGGCTCACGCATGAGGCCGGTTAAGCCTGAGATCCCTTCGACTACGAAGCCGTGTAAAGGCCAATCCGCACCACTACCCATTTCAGAATGCATTCTGAGAGTGCCCACTCAGAATACGACAGCCACAGTTTAGATGACGGTTGACGCAGCTGTGACCTGACGATAGTGCGACCGCCTTTCGTAAGGGTTGTTGTTCCAAGTGATCCGCTTGAGAGGCTTTTTGCGATCGGGATTGCGCTACTTCGTTTTTTCTTCGTGGTTGTGATTGGTTAACGTTTAAGGCCCGTACGCTCTAAAAAGCGTCCTGCCAAGCTTTTGCAACCTTTCGAGCGCGGTATACTCAAATAGTTCAGAGGGCTTCTTATATCTTGATGAGACGTAGTTCGCCTTTTTTGACCCTAACCTTGTTCTTGGCCGTGCTGTCGACGACGGGCTGTGGGCTTTGGCTCCGCAAGCGTCCAGTCGAAGATCAATACTCAAAAGCCCAGCTGAAGGAATCGACGCAGCAGGGGCTGATCGACAGCATCAATCAGCAGGCCGAAGCCATCCATTCGCTCAAGGCGACGGTGGATATTGACAGCTCCGTCGGGGGGATGAAGAAGGGGCAGGTCACCGACTATAAAGAGATTCGCGGCATTGTGCTGGCGCGGAAGCCGGATGCGCTGCACATGATCGGGCTGATGCCGATCGTACGGACGACGGCGTTCGATATGGTCAGCGATGGTCAGGACTTTAAGCTGTGGATTCCTCCCAAGAACAAGTTCGTCATCGGCAAGAACGGCGTGGCCACGCCCAATACCGACCAGCCGATGGAGAACATCCGACCTCAGAATATCTACGAAGCGTTGCTGATCCGGGCGATTGATCCGAAGACCGAGATAGCGGTGCTGGAGAATGATTATGAGATTCTTCACGACTCCAAAGGTCATCGCATCCTGCAGGAAGACTACGAACTGACGATCATCCAGAAGTACCAGGACGGGTGGCGGCTGGCGCGCAAGATCATTTTCGGGCGCACGGATCTGAAGCCGCACCGGCAGTTCATTTACAGCGAGGATGGAAGAGTGGCGACGGATGCCCGCTATGCGGAATATAAGGACTTCGGCGGCTTCACGTTTCCGTCGCGGATCGAGATCTTCCGGCCGCAAGAGGAATATGACATCACGCTGAACATGCTGAAGGTGGATATCAACAAGCCGCTGACGGATGAGCAGTTTGTGCTGGCGCAGCCCTCGGGTGCGGTGGTGGTGCATCTGGACCGGCCGCAGTCAAGCCTGGTTTTGCCGCTGGACGGGAAGTAGGTCAGGTACTCAGTACTCGGTACTCAAAATCCCCACCCTCTCGACAAAAGCGCGAGAAGGGTGGGGCACCCTGGAAAATATGATGAACAAGATGGTTGTGGCCAATCTGGTGCATCGGCCTACGCGGTCGTTTATTGCCATGAGCGCGATCGCGCTGGAAGTCACCATGATTCTGCTGGTGGTGGCGCTCTTCTACGGCTTGCTGAATGGGGCTAAGGAGAGCCAGCTAGGAGTGGGCGCCGATCTGATGGTGACGCCGCCGGGGGCGTCGGCACTGGCGGGTCTGTCCGGCGTCCCGATCCCAATCAAGGTGGGAGACAAACTCCGGCAAGTGCCGCACGTGGCATCAGCTGTGCCGGCGGTCTGGTGGTTCACGCAGAAACCGTTGGAGGTCATTTACGGCATCGACCTGGCCAGCTATGACACTCTTCCTCCTAAGTTCCGTTATCTCTCCGGTGGGCCCTTTCAGGGGCCTTACGATGTAATCGTCGACGACTACTTCGCAGGCATGAACCGAAAGAAAGTTGGAGATACGATTGAGATTCTGAATCACGATTTCCGAATCTCCGGCATTGTTCCGCACGGAAAGGGTTGTCGTAAGTGTCTGCCAATGGAAACTCTGCAAGACTTGGTGAGCGCAGATAACCACGCTTCGGTGTTCTACATCAAGGTGGACAATCCTGCGAATGTCGACCAAGTGGAAAAAGGAATCCAGGCCATAGCAGGAATGCAAGATTATTCTGTACGTTCCATGCCGGAATTTCTCTCGACGATGACCCCCGACAATCTTCCCGGCTTCGATGTGGCGATCAAGATTGTGATTGGAGTGGCAGTTGTGGTGGGATTTCTGGTGATTTTCCAGTCAATGTATACGGCGGTAATGGAGCGGACGCGCGAGATCGGAATTCTGAAATCGCTGGGCGCGTCGAAGTGGTACATCGTGAACGTGGTGCTGCGGGAAACGGTGCTGCTGGCGATTGCGGGTATTGTTTTTGGGATTCTGCTGAGTGCGGTAACCCGGCGCGCGATTATGTTTGAAAAGCCGGTGCTGCGCTTGTTCTGGAGCAGTGCGTGGGTCGTAAAGGCTTCGGTGATTGCGGTGATTGGGGCGCTGGCGGGAGCGTTGTACCCGGCGCTGAAGGCGGCGCAGAGAGATCCGATTGATGCGCTGGCTTATGAATAGATAGGAATCGGCAACGTGCCTTCTGGGGGCGGGGTGCGCGGGCGAGACGCCCGCGCGACAGCCGGCAGGATGCCGGCGCTACTCAGGTAGTCCGTCTCGCCCTTTACTTCCCTGATCTGGCTTATTTCTTACTTACTGCCCGCCTAAGTATTGGACATGGACGTAAGTGCCCAATCGGACGTTATAGGCGAGGTACCAGCCGTCGTGGTCGGGATCTTCGTAGATCACGACCTGGTCGCTGTCCCAGAGCCAGTCGTTGCAGAAGGCTAGGTCGAAGGCGGCGACGCTGAAGTAGAAACCTCCAAACCAGAAGCGGTTGGGGCCTCCTCCGACGATGCGCCAGACATGACCGCGGCCAAAGCCGCCGGTGAAGTGGCCATGCTCCCAGGGATGATCGAGGTGGAATCGGGCTTCGTCGTGCCCGTAGTCGTGCCCGACCCACTCGCCGTTGTGATGGACGTGCGGAGCGTCAGGGTGACCTTCCTTATCCTTATAGATGGGTTGGGGCGCGGGCCGGGCTGGAGTGCCATGAACGGCTGGCGGACCGTGCTTGGGAATATAGCCGCCACCAACGCTGTGGCTTTCATGTTGTGCGAAGGCGGGCAGGGAAAGAACCAAAGATACAGCGAGAAGTATGTTGCATCGTCTCATCAGCATCCTCCGCGGGTTACCATAGCACTGGCGGGGTTGAAGTAACACAGCGTTGACAATTCTTTGCACGTTACGCTATCTTAAAGACTTGGTAGTCGTGTGGTTGCCCGCCTGATGGTCCTGGCGTCCTCGCCGGGGAATCAACGAGCGGTCTTCTTTCGCAGCTTTATTCAATCTGGGAGAACTCTGATGTCAACCTATTTCCCCAAAGAGGGGGAAATTGTGCGCAAGTGGTACGTCGTGGATGCGGACGGGCAGGTGCTCGGACGTCTGGCTTCGCAAGTGGCGCGCATCCTTATGGGTAAAGAAAACCCGCAATATACGCCGTTTCTTGACACTGGCGATCACGTGATCGTGATCAACGCTGAGAAGGTCAAGACGACGGGTGTGAAGGCGGAGCAGAAGCAATATCATCACTACACGGGATATCCGGGTGGACTGCGCACGGAAGATTACAACAAACGCATCGTGCGCAAGCCGGAAGCGATTATTGAATCGGCCGTGAAGAGGATGCTGCCGAAAAACAAGCTGGCGGCGCACATGCTTTCGAAGCTGAATGTGTATAAGGGCGACAAGCATCCGCACCAGGCGCAGAAGCCTCAGGGTTTCAAGCTGGAAGTGCGCGAGTACAAGGCGCGCAAAGTAGCAGTTTCGTAGGGCGGCTAACGTTGAGTGCGAGATCCTTCGCGGCAAAAGGCCGTCGCCTCAGGATGACAGACATATTAGGATTTTGAGATTAAAGAGCGCGGCTTCGGCTTTTCGCCAGAAGCTAGCAGCTAGGAGCTAGAAGCTAAATGGCAGAACTAGTTCAATACTATGGAACGGGACGCCGCAAGACGGCGATTGCCCGCGTGTATTTGCGTCCGGGCAGCGGCGATTTCAAGGTCAACGGGCGTGCGTTCGAAGAGTATTTCGTGACGCCGGCGCAGCGGTCGGCGGCGAAGGCGCCGCTGGCGTCTTCGGAAACCGGAGCGACGTTCAACGTGATCGCCAGCGTGCTGGGCGGCGGCGTACGCGGCCAGGCCGATGCGGTGAAGTTGGGTATTGCCCGCGCACTGATGCAGTTCAATGCAGAGTTGCGCAAGAAGCTGAAGGCCGAAGGCTACGTCAGCCGGGACTCGCGCGGCAAAGAGCGCAAGAAGTACGGACAGAAGGGCGCTCGCAAGCGGTTCCAGTTCAGCAAGCGCTAAATGCGCTGGGGGCAGGAGGACGAGTTCGAGGAGACTGAGATCCTTCGCTCCGCCTGAAAAGCGGCTCCGCTCAGGATGACAAGGGTTTTTGATTTGGTTTGGCTAGGAGCTAAAGGCTAGAAGCTAATAGCTTGTTTTTGGTGTTCAATTCTTCTCGTGCCTCGCGGCGCGGGGACGGGAATGGCAATCCGGAGCGATAGTTTCAAGTTTCGGGTTTCCAGTTTCGAGAATGTCGGGTTAGCGGAAAGCGCTACTCGAAACTCGAAACCAGAAACTCGAAACTAACTTCACCGGATGCAGACTAAAGAGGAGGTTCATTGGCTACCATCACCATGAAGGAGTTGCTCGAAGCTGGAGTTCACTTCGGGCATCAGACCAAGCGCTGGAATCCCAAGATGAAGGAATACATCTTCGGAGAGCGCAACGGGATTTACATCATCGATCTGCAGAAGACGCTGAAGATGTTCAAAGAGGCGTCGAAGTTCGTGCAGGATCTGGCGAACGACGGCCGCATTGTGCTGTTCGTAGGCACGAAGCGCCAGGCGCAGGATGCGATTGCCGAAGAGGCGCAGAAATGCGGAATGTTCTACATCAACCAGCGCTGGCTGGGCGGACTGCTCACCAACTGGGTTACGGTGCAGAAGTCGGTGAAACGGTTGAAGGAGCTCGACGAAATGGCCACGGATGGCCGCTACGAGCTGCTCCCCAAGAAGGAAGTCATTAAGCTCGAACGCGAGCGCAAACATTTACAGGCCAACCTGGCGGGCATCAAGAACATGAGCCGGTTGCCGGACGCGATCTTCGTGATCGACTCCAACAAGGAGCAGATTGCGGTGCGCGAGGCGCGCAAGCTGGGCATTCCAGTGGTCGCGGTGGTCGATACGAATTGCGATCCGAGCGAAGTGGATTATGTGATCCCGGGCAACGATGATGCGTTGCGCGCGATCCGGCTATTCACCTCGAAGATTTCGGAATCGATTGCCGAGGGCGCGCAGTTGATGACCGACAAGCAGGTGGCCGACATGCAGGCCGCGGCCGATGCGGCGCAGGCTGCATCTGAGGCTCCGGTGGAAGAGGTTGCCGTGGATGCGACGGAGGACATCAGCATGGAAGAAGTGCTGGGTCCGGGGATGCACAAGAAGCCGGCCGCGACCGAAGAAGCGGAACTGCCGAAGGTGGAGAGCCAGACGGTTTAGAGACAGTCGTTCGTCCTTAGTCGTTGGCTTTGCACTGACAAATACCGGGCTGTGAATTCTGACCCGCGCGGGTCGTCCGGCGCGGGTTTCACTTTATAGTTTCGATTTTCAGGTTTCGAGTTTCGAGTGGCCTGAAATGACGACGGCATCTCTACACACTCGGAACTAGAAACGCGAAACAGGAAACTTTTATGGGTACTACTACAGTGAATATTTCAGCGACACAAGTGAAAGACCTCCGGGAAAAGACCGGGGCTCCGATGATGGATTGCAAGCAGGCTCTGACCGAAGCGAAAGGCGACATGGAGCAGGCAGTCGTCATTCTCCGCAAGAGGGGCGTTTCGGTGGCGGCCAAGAAGGCCACGCGCGCGACCAGCGAAGGATCGGTGGCTCAGTACATTCACGCCGGCGGCAAGATTGGTGTGCTCGTCGAAGTGAACTGCGAGAGCGATTTCGTGGCCCGCACCGACGACTTCAAGGAACTGGTACACGATATCGCGATGCACATTGCGGCCAGCGATCCGAAGTACGTGCGCAAGGAAGACGTCACGGCTGCAGATTTCGCTCGCGAGAAGGAGATCTTCCTCGCGCAGGCGATTGCCAGCGGCAAGCCCGCGAATATTGCCGAAAAGATGGTGAACGGCAAGATGGAAAAGTTCTACGAGGAAGTGTGCTTGCTCGAACAGCCCTTCATCAAGGACCAGACCATCTCGATCTCGCAGCTGATTGCGGCCAAGATAGGCAAGCTGGGCGAGAATATCGCTGTGCGGCGGTTTGCACGGTTCAAGGTGGGTGACGTGGGCGAGACCGTCGCCGTCACGAAACCGACAGAGCCGAAAGGCGAATAATTCATCGGGCGCCCTTCGGGGCGCCTTTTTTGTGAGCGGTTTCATTTTCTGGGTGCGAGGGCGAGACGCCCTCGCGACAGCCGGCGGGACGCCGGCGCTACGGTAAACTGGCTCCACGAGACTTCTTCATGACGACTCCGACCCCTGCCTTTAAACGCGTTCTGTTAAAGATATCCGGTGAGGCGCTGGCGGCGAACCAGGGCTTCGGCGTCGACACTCCGCGCATTCACGAAGTCGCCGCGGAACTGGCCGACGTGCACAAACTCGGCGTGCAGTTGGCCATCGTCGTGGGCGGAGGCAATTTCTTCCGCGGCGTGGCCGACCAGGCCAAAAATATGGACCGGGTGTCGGCCGATCACATGGGCATGCTCGCCACCGTCATCAATGCGCTGGCGCTGCAGGACGCGCTGGAGAAGCAGGGAGTCTATACGCGGGTGCAATCGGCGATTGAGATGAAGCAGGTGGCCGAGCCGTTCATTCGGCGGCGCGCGATTCGGCATCTGGAGAAGGGGCGCGTGGTCATCTTTGCCGGGGGCACAGGCAATCCTTATTTCTCGACCGATACGGCGGCGTCGCTGCGCGCAATGGAGATCAAGGCCGAGGCGATTCTGAAGGCGACGCGGGTCGACGGCATTTACGATGCGGATCCGCTGAAGGTCGACGGCGCCCGGAAATTCAATCACATCACCTACATGGATGTTCTGAAACTGGGGCTGAAAGTCATGGACTCCACCGCGATCAGTCTCTGCAAAGACAATAACCTGCCCATCATCGTTTTCAACCTGAACCAGCACGGGAACATTCGGCGCGTGGTGCTGGGCGAGAAGATTGGGTCAAGGGTCAGCGCGAAGGTGGAGTGAGTAGATAAACACAACATCGGCCACGGATTTTCGCGGATCTTCACGGATTTCCTGATTTTTCTTATCCGTGGTGATCCGGGTGAATCCGTGGCTCGTTTTCTTATTCGGTTTATAATTCAACGTTTTGATTCTTGCGGCTATTACGGAGTGGACCCATGGCTGACAGCGCGCCTCTGAAAGAGATTCGAGCTCAACTGAAAACGCGAATGGACAAAGCGGTGGAGGACTTCCGCAAGGCGATGGCGGGCGTGCGGACGGGGCGTGCGAATGTACACATGCTCGATAGCGTGAGCGTGGACTACTACGGTTCGCAGATGCCGCTAAACCAGGTGGCGCAGGTGCACGCGCCCGAGGCGCAGTTGATCACGGTGCAGCCGTTCGATACGTCGCAACTGGGAGCGATTGAGAAAGCGATCCGCGCGGGCGACATGGGATTGAATCCAATGAACGACGGGAAACTGATCCGGGTGCCGGTTCCCGCGCTCACGCAGGAACGGCGGCAGGACATGGTGAAGCACTTACACCGCGTGCTGGAAGAGCACCGTACGGCGGTTCGCAATATCCGCCGCGACGGCAACGACGCGATCAAAAAAGCGCTGAAGGACAAAACGATTACCGAAGACGAAGAGAAGCGCTCACTGGACGAAATTCAGAAGCTGACTGACGGCGAGATCAA
Source organism: uncultured Acidobacteriaceae bacterium (assembly GCA_963844525.1). Taxonomy (GTDB): domain Bacteria; phylum Acidobacteriota; class Terriglobia; order Terriglobales; family Acidobacteriaceae; genus Sulfotelmatobacter. The sequence continues at coordinate 1,239,328 of CAWJOM010000006.1, forward strand.
GAAAATGGAAGAGATGAGCAAGGGGAAAGAAAAAGAGGTGCTGGAATTGAAGTAGGCGCCGGCTTCGGTTCGTGACTTTGTTTCCTTCGGACGGCCTCAGGGGCGAAGCCAACCGGGCCTGCGGCTCAGGACAGCCGATGGCGGCTGTCCCCACATGTTTTCCGTCGGGCGCACCGCTTAATCGAGGTGGCTGAGGGCGGGCGGCAAAGTTCAGCCCGGAGTCGTCTTGGCGAGCCTGAATTGGGCAAGATGACCCCGGTTTCTAAATCATCAAGGTCCGGATATCAGAAAAACTTACCGACATGGGCAACTCCGCAACGTTTTATTCCGTCTTGGTTGAGGTAGAGTTATCCAAGCCATCCTCATGAAGCAACCGCAGGTTTTGCCGATCGGGTCTGATCTGCTGGGTTGGAGATGTTTTTGACCCGGAAAGAGTTGCGGGTTTGGACGCATCCCTTGCTCTACCGTATAATGACAGTTTTCTTACATCCCAGAGGCTGAGGTCGTAGCGATTCCTTTTCGCTTTCATTCGGAGAACCTTTTTGTGCCCAAAGGTCCCTATGTTTCCGGGGCCGTGTCGGTGCCATCTCCTTCATTTCAACGGCCTTGTGCAGGGACGGGGTGGCGTGTGCGCACGGTCTGCCTGGCGCTCGTGACGCTTCTGCTGGTGAGCGGGAGCCTGACGTGGGCGCAAAACGACGTGGTTTCGGAAATAGACGTCGTCGGGAACCGCCGAATTCCGGCCGAGACCATCCGGGCCCGCATTTTCACCAAGCCCGGGGATGTTTACGACGCCGCGGCCCTGGAACGCGATTTCAACTCCCTGTGGAACACCGGTTACTTCGAAGACATCAAGTTTGCCCGTGAGCAGACCCCGAAGGGGTGGCGCATCATCGTCACGGTCAAGGAGAAGCCAACGATCCGGGAAATCGGCTACGTTGGCCTCAGTTCGGTCTCAAATAGCGACGTGCTGGACCGTTTCAAGCAAGATAAGGTTGGCCTGGTGGTCGAGAGTCAGTACGATCCCACCCGCATCAAGAAGGCGGAAGTCTCGATCAAGGGGCTGCTATCCGAACACGGGAGGCAGTTTGCGACGATTCGCACGGAAGTGAGGCAGATTCCTCCGGCAGCCGTCGGAATTACGTTTGTGATCAAGGAAGGGCCGAAGGTTAAAGTCGGCAAGATCGCATTCGAAGGCAACAAGAACATCAACTCGCGAACGCTGCGGGCGGCGATGAAGAACCTGAAGCCGATCGGCATCCCGCATTCGATTTTCCTGGAGAACATCTTCGCCAAGACGTATGACGCCACCAAACTGGAAGAAGACACCGAGCGGGTCCGGGCGGAGTACCAGAACCGCGGCTACTTCAAGGCTGGTGTGAGCGATCCGAAGACGCAGATCCACGACACGGGGCACAAGGGCTTCCACATTTGGTTACTGCAGGCTGGACCGGGCAAGGCCGTGGACATCACCATGCCGATCGACGAAGGCGACAAGTACCGGCTTGGCAAGATCACCTTCAAGAACAACAAGGCGATCTCGAATACGGCAGCCCTGCGCTCGCTGTTCCCGCTGAAGGATGGAGACATCTTCGCGCGCGACAAGATCGCGAAGGGCCTGGAAGCCCTGCGCAAGGCTTACGGCGAGTACGGCTACATCAACTACACGGGCGTTCCTTCGACCACCTTCGACGACGAAAAGAAGACGGCAGACCTGGAAATCGACATCGACGAAGGCAAGCAGTTCTATGTGCGGCGCATCGAATTCGTGGGCAACACGACGACGCGCGACAAGGTCATCCGGCGCGAACTGGCTCTTGAGGAAGGCGGAGTCTACAACTCCCGGCTGTGGGAATTGAGCCTGCTTCGCTTGAATCAGCTTTCGTATTTCGACCAGCTCAAACCAGATGACCCGAACGTGACGGAGAAAAAGCTGGACGAGAAAAACGGCCAGGTGGACCTGACGCTGAAGGTCCACGAAAAGGGCAAGAACAGTATCGGACTGAACGGCGGCGTCAGCGGGCTGGAAGGCGCATTCATCGGGTTGAATTACTCGACGAACAACTTCCTGGGGAAGGGCGAGACGCTGCAAGTCCAGATCAGTCTTGGCAACCTGGCGCGGAGCGTGATGTTCGGCTTCACGCAGCCTTACATGTTTGACCGGCCGCTGCAGTTCGGTTTCACAGTCTTCGGCAACAAGATCAGCTATAACCAGGCGCGGCAACTTTCTATTTTTACCGGGCAGAACCTGAATCTGCCCGCGGCCCAGTTGCAGAACCTGCAGAACTACTCGCAGTCGAGTGTGGGCTTTACAACGTCGTTGAGTTATCCGCTACGGCGCTCGTTCAAGCGTGTGGGCATAACCTACTCCCTGGACCGGTCGAGCCTGGTTGCGCTCAGCACGGCTTCCAAGAGCCTGTTTGACTACATTGCATTCCGCGGCATCTCGGGCCCGAATGCAGTGAACGGAATCATCACCAGTTCAATCTTCCCCAACTTCTCGTTCAATACCCTGGACAGCGGAATCTCGCCCCACAAGGGCCACCAGATGACATTGGGGATGCAGTTGGCGGGACTGGGCGGCACGGTGCGGTCTTTCCGTCCGATTGTGCAGTACAAGCAGTTCATTCCTGTACAGAATCGCCGCAACGCGATCGGGTTCAACGTACAGGGGTCGTTCATCACCGGGTACGGTGGGCTGGTAGCGCCGCCGTTCCAACGCTTCTTTATGGGCGGCGAAAACGATATTCGTGGCTTTGATATCCGGTCGATCTCGCCGGTCGCGTTCCTGCCGAGTTCCAACGTGATCACCCTGACGAATCCGGACGGAACGCCGGTTCCGAAGAATCCGGCCAACCCGCGGCAGGGCAACTGGACGATTCCGATTCCGGTCGACCAAATTGTGTTCCCCGGCGGCGACCTGAGCATCGTGACGAACCTCGAATACCGCATCACAATTGCCGGGCCGGTGGCGATTGTGCCTTTTGTGGATACGGGCATCGATCCAATTCTCCGGCCGTCGCAGTTGCAAATCGCGACGGTGCAGTATGACCAGGTAATCGGCACGCCCTTCGGCTGTCCGACGCTCGATGCGGGTTACAACTGCCAGGGTGGAGGTGTTTTGGTGCCGAGGCCGTCACAGAACCTGAGCGTTCTGCAGTCGGCGAACTGGCAAGTTCGTATGTCCACGGGACTTGAGCTGCAGATGTTCCTTCCCGTGGTGAACGCACCCTTCCGAATCTACTGGGCGTATAACCCGCTGCGACTCGATCAGCAAGCCAACCCGCCGATTCCGATTACGCGCTCCATGTTCCCGGTCGGAGCGGCGGGAGACTACACCTATCACCTGGCGGTCAATACTTACGCTCCGAGTTTCCTGCTGAGGGAGCCGCGGAAGACGTTCCGGTTTACGGTGGCGACGACGTTCTAAGTTGCGGCGACAGGCAGAGGTGTAGTTTGGCTTACGCATTAGGCCGGTCAAGCCGGAGATCCTTCGCTACGACTGAAGAACGGCTCTGCTCAGGATGACAAAGTCGTGTAAACTGCACCGCTGTGCTGCGATAAGTTTGTTTGACGGGCTCAGAGTGAGGTCACTATAATGTTAATGATCCACGCCATCAAGTCAGCTGTGAGGAGTGGACACCACGTCTGGAAAACGGCGTGTGATGCTGGCAATCCAGTGCGCCTTATCCGACGGCGGCCGCTCGCACAGCGGAGACCTCATTCAGTGCGGCCCAGCGTAGACTGAAGAAGCGATCAGAGAGAAATTTCGAAAAATCATTCCCGGAACCATGTTCCAAGGAGTTCAACCGATCCAATGACAAGCAAGTTTCTGCGAGTTCTTCTGGCCATAGCGGTGACGTTCGCGATTACCGCATTGGCCCAAACCGGCAGCGCCGCCACACCGTCGAGTCCCGCCGCGACGCACGCCTCTCCTTCTTCGGCCGCACCGGCAACCGCCGGTTCCAGCACGGGTACAAAGATCGGAGCCATCAACATCCAGGAAGCGATTTTTGGCAGCAATGAAGGCCAGCGCGACCTGCAGGGCCTGCAAAAGAAGTTCGAACCCAAACAGAACGAGCTAAAGAGCCAGAATGACGAACTGGACGGCCTGAAGAAGCAACTCACGGCCCAGCAAGACAAGCTGAACGAAGAGGCTCTCGCCACCCTGAAAAAGCAGATTGAAAGCAAGCAAAAGGTTTTCGATCGCTCCGTTCAGGATGCGCAGGAAGACTTCGGGAATCAGAACCAGGAGATCGCGACCCGAATCCTGCAGAAGATGGCTCCCATGATCGTGAAGTATTCGCAGGACAACGGATTCGCGATGATTGTCGATACCTCGAAGCCGTGGCCGCAGAGCAACGTGTTGTGGTGGGGAGAGGCGATCGATATCACCAAGGCTGTGGTCGACGCCTACAATACGCAGTCCGGTGTAGCAGCTCCGGCCGCAACGGGCGCCGCAAAGCCGGCCGCTCCGAAGCCGACTGGTACGGCGAAACCCGCGGCACCCACTACTCCTAAGCAGTAAGAACAAGACACCTCTGGTGTCACGAAAGTTCCAGCAGGCCGCGTGAAAGCGCGGCCTTTTTTCTTTGCGGTGGGAGCGGCCGCAGAGGAGTTCGTGGTGTCCAAACCAGCAAACAGATTTCACGGCTGGAGGACACTATGTTTGCCGAGAGCATGCTGGAAACTTCCTGGGCCCAACGCACTCGCCGCAGCTGGACGACGTTAACTTCGTTCGGAGTACAGGTATTGATCATTGGATTGTTGCTGCTGTTGCCGTTGTGGAAGACGATCGGGCTGCCGGCACCACGCACGGTGTCGACTCCGATCAGCCTGGGGCGAGTTATGGTGGAGACGGCACCCGCGCCGCGGAGTGGGGGACCTTCAACACCACAGACGAACATGCTGCCTGTCAGGTTTCTGCAGCCGGGACACATTCCAACCGTCATCAGAATGGGCGACGACATTTCATCGCCGCCTCCTCAGGGAGGAGTCGGAACCGGTGTTGGCGAGCCGGGATTGTTCACAGGCTCAGGAACGGGACCGAACCTCGGCTTTCTGCCGGGCGGTACTCGGCCCGTAATGCCCACGCCGCCTCCGACCATCTCGCGCGCGTTCCGAACGTCGAGCATGATGGAAGGCATGCTGATTCGCAAAGTGCAGCCGGTCTATCCTCCACTGGCGAGAAGTGCGCGGATTCAGGGGCCCGTCGTTCTGTCTGCGCTGATCAGCAAGGCGGGAACGATTGAGAACCTGCACGCACTGTCCGGGCCTCCGATGCTGGTGCTGGCCGCGATCGATGCCGTGAGCCAATGGCGGTATCGTCCGTACATTCTCAACAGCGAGCCGATCGAAGTGGAGACGCAGATTACTGTGAACTTCTACCTGGCGGGGAATTAGCCGGCCGAGTGCCCAATTTATGTAGCTCCGGACGCATTCGTCCAGGGCCGCTCGCTGCGCTTTGCGGGGCGGACGGATGCGTCCGCCCCTACGTGACAGAATGCGGATTTTCGGGGAGTAGCCCCAGCGTAACGTCGTGTGGAAGGGCTGCTCCCGCTATAATCGCGAAAGTGGCGACCACAGCAGAAATTCTGAGCCGCGTGGCGACGCGCCCAACCTGGGCGGAAGTCTCATTGACGAAGCTGCGGCAAAACTTCCTCACGGTGCAGAAGCATGTTGGACCGAATGTGACGGTGTGCGCTGTGGTGAAAGCGGACGCTTATGGGCACGGCGCCGTCGAGTGCTCCCGCGCGCTTGAGGCCGAGGGCGCAAAGTGGATGGGCGTTACCTCTCTGGACGAAGCGATTCCGCTACGCGATGCAGGCATTCGCGCGAACATTCTTTTGATGACTGGATTCTGGCGAGGCGAGGAAAGCGAGATCATTCGCCTGCATCTCACGCCGACCGTTTGGGAACCCTGGCACATCGAGACGCTGGAAGCTGCGGCTGCGGGGCTTGGCGTTGCGCGGCAGCCTGTGCACTTAAAGGTCGACACTGGCATGGGACGCCTTGGGGTCAGCCTCGAGCAACTTGCCGGTCTGCTTGCGGCATTGAAGGCCGCCAAGCATTTGGCGATCGAGGGACTCTCGACGCATCTGGCTTCCTCTGAAACCATGGACGCGCCTTCGGTGGCCGAGCAGGAACGGAGCTTTGATGCGGCGCGCCAGATGGTGCGCGAAGCGGGCGTGGAACCAACCTTTGTGCACATGGCGAATACCGCCGCGGTCATTTCGCGGCGTGAGACTTGGCTGACGATGGTACGACCTGGAGTCGCGCTCTACGGGTACTATCTGCCGTTTCAGCGGGCTGGGCGCGAAGTGAGTGGTGGCACGTTGCGGTTGCCGGTCAAGCCAATTCTTACGTGGAAGACCCGCATCCTCTCGTTGCGCGATTTCGGAGCGAACCAGGCGCTCGGTTATGGCGCGACTTATGTAACCAAGGCCCCGGCGCACGTTGCTGTGTTGCCGGTGGGTTATGCAGACGGATACAATCGCCAGCTTTCCAATCGTGGGCGCGTGATAGTTCGCGAACACTATGCTCCGATCGTGGGGCGAATTTCGATGGACCTAACGCTGGTGGATGTGACGGGAATTCCGGGCATCGCCGTTGGGGATGAAGTCATTCTGCTGGGCGAGTGCGAGGGGCTAAGCGTAGACGCTCTGGAACACGCCGAACTGGCGAACAGTACACCGTACGAAATTCTCTGCAATATCTCGAAGCGTGTGCCGAGAAAGTACGGAAGGTAGAAAAGATGCTCCTGTGGGGACAGCCGCCCTCGGCTGTCCAGCCAGGCAACGCCCGGCGGCGCTTAAACTGCCTTCTCCTTCCGAGCTTCCATATACTTCCGCAGCACTGCGTTGATCGTCGTCTGATAGCCGCGTCCGTGTTTGCGGAAAAATGTCAGCACGTCGGGATCGATGCGCAAGGTGATTTGCTTCTTCGGGCCGGGCCAGATGATCGCGTTCGCGAAGAAATCCGGACCAAGCTCTGGCATGTCGGAAAAATCGATGTCGGAGTCCTTCATAGCATCAATTCGCTTCCAATCAGTCCTGGAGCGCCTTTTCGTATTCTTTACATTCACGGTGGCTAGCCTTTCTCAACGAGATGATCCGAATAGTCTCTTCGTCGCTCTCGGCAAAAACTACATATGCAACGCGACCGCCGATTGTTCCGAGACCCACCCAACGTTTCTCTCCATAGTCCTCGCGTATCGGGATCAACAACAAGCACGCCGCGGAACATCTCTTCTGCGTCAGCAAGGTCAAATCCGTGTTTCTTAACATTGGCCGGATTCTTGGCCTCGTCCCATTCAAATTCCATTGTAACTCCAAATGTAGTTACATCTCAATTCTTCTGGCGATTGCGGTTACTCGTCTGGAATATCGCGTGGGGTGCTGATCTCTCCGTGAGCGAAGTCACAGATAGGCATATTTCGTCCGAGGTTGTCCCGTTTAAGGACCAAATCTGAACTGCCAACTACACTTTGCCACCGTTGAATGGTTCCCCTGTAAACAGGGCCTTTCCGCTTGGTAGACTAGAAAATTGACCATGCCTTCTCGCTATGCACAGTGGATGTATGACTGGGAACACCGGCTGACTTCGGTGGACAATAACCGCGTCGTCCGACCTCTGGATTGGGGGGTGGAATTTGCGCGGGACTGGCCGTGCCGCAATGGCTTCCGTCCTGGGCAGTTGCCAAATGTCGCGCAGGATGATCCGGAGAAGTTCATTCTCGATTACAACCGGCGCATCGTCGCGGCGAGCGATGAATTCTATTCCTACATCAAGCCCACCGACTTTCGCCTGGAGACCCGTGAGGTTCAGGTTTTCTCCACCCGAGAAGTGCCGGACCCCAAACTTGAGGCCAAAGTAAAAGGTACATTCGGAGAATTCCTGCGGTTTACTTCGCCCGTAAAGACACCGTATCCGGAAGACAACTTGGTGAATGCGCGCTGGTTCCCGGCGAAGGGACGCCGCGCCGTTGTTTTGCTGCCGCACTGGAATGCCGACGCGGTTTCTTACGTTGCGCTTTGCAAGTTACTCAACATGCTGGGCATCGCGGTGCTGCGCTTAACCATGCCATATCACGACATCCGCATGCCGGCCGAGATCAGTCGCGCGGATTACGCTGTGTCGGCAAATATCGGGCGCACGCTCGATGCGGTGCGGCAGGGAGTGCTCGACATACGGAGTTGCCTCGACTGGCTCGAACAGCAGGGTTATAGCGAGTTGGGGATCGTCGGCACCAGCCTGGGGTCATGCTATGCATTCATCGCGACGGCGCACGATCCGCGGATTCGCGTGGCGGCGTTCAATCATGCATCGACGTACGTTGCCGACGTTGTGTGGCACGGGCAGTCGACGCGCCACATCCGGCAGGGGATCGAGCAGTCGATTGATCTGGATCGCTTGCGGCAGGCGTGGCTGGCAGTCAGTCCCATGTCGTATTTCAAGCAGTTCGCGCGCTGGCCGCGGAAGTCGCTGATCATTTACGCGAAGTACGATTTGACCTTCTTGCCGGAGTTGTCGCGGCAGACCGTTGCCGAATTCGAACGGCACGGGCTCGATCACAAAGTGGTGGTGCTGCCTTGCGGGCACTACACGACCGGCGAGACGCCTTACAAATATATGGATGGCTGGCATCTGGCTTCGTTTCTGCGGGCGGCGTTTTAGCAAGGCTTCAACCACTAAGGGCACGAAGGTTGACGAAGGAAACCCTTTAGAATACGACGATGCTTCGTGGGCAAACCAGCAGTTCGGCGTTGATCATTGAATCTCACCGCGGCGAGTTCTTGATCAGCACCGACCCTTCTCGACTCGATTTGGATGTGATTCACGGGTTCCTGACGAACTGCTATTGGGCCAAAGGAATTCCGCGTGAGGTGGTGGCGCGCTCGATCGAACACTCTTTGTGCTTTGGCGTTTATGATGGTAGCGGCGCGCAGGTGGGCTTTGCGCGAGTGGTCAGTGATTTCGCTACAGTCGCGTACCTCGGCGACGTGTTTGTCTTGGAATCGCACCGCGGACGCGGGCTTAGCAAGTGGCTGATGGAGTGCATTACACAACATCCCGGGCTACAGGGCTTGCGGCGTTGGATTCTGTTGACGAGCGATGCGCATGAACTTTACAAGAAATTTGGATTTACGCCGGTGAAGGCGCCGGACCGCTACATGGAATTGCATGATCCCCGCGTCTACGAAATCAGGAAAACGAAATGACCACCTCTAAGATGTATCGTCCGCTTTTTGAAAACGATCCGCAGATCGCCGCTGCGATTGACAACGAGACTCGTCGCCAGCACGAGGGGCTCGAATTGATTGCCTCGGAAAACTTCGTCAGCGAAGCTGTGCTCGAGGCTGCGGGCTCGGTGTTCACGAACAAGTATGCCGAGGGATATCCCGGCAAGCGTTATTACGGCGGCTGCGAGTACGCGGATGTTGTCGAAAACCTCGCTCGCGACCGCGCAAAGCAATTGTTTGGAGCGGAGCATGCGAACGTCCAACCGCACGCGGGATCGCAGGCGAACATGGAAGCCTACGCGTCCGTACTGCAGCCCGGCGACACCATTCTGGGGCTCAACCTGGCGCACGGCGGGCATCTTACGCACGGGCATCATCTGAACTTTTCCGGCAAGACCTACAAGATCGTTCCTTACGGAGTCACGAAAGAAACCGAGACGATCGACTACGACGAACTGGAACGGTTGGCGGAGCAGGAACGGCCGAAGCTGATTGTCGGCGGGGGCAGCGCCTATCCGCGAACGATTGACTTTGCGCGCATGCGGAAGATCGCCGATAAAGTGGGCGCGCTTTTCCTGGTCGACATGGCCCACTTTGCTGGACTTGTGGCGGGAGGGGCACATCCTTCGCCGGTGCCGCACGCTCATATCGTTACTTCGACAACCCATAAAACTCTCCGTGGACCTCGTTCGGGGATGATCCTCTCCAAAGCCGAGTTCGGAGCTGCGATCGACAAGGTCGTATTCCCCGGCATGCAGGGCGGGCCGCTGGTTCACATCATGGCGGCTAAGGCGGTATGTTTCCAGGAAGCGATGCAGCCGGAGTTCCGTGACTATGCCCGCCAGGTTGTTGCCAACGCGAAGGTATTGGCGCAGACGCTGGCCGACGAAGGCTTCCGCATTATTTCCGGCGGCACGGATACGCATCTGATGCTGGTCGACGTTTTCTCGAAAGGCATGCTCGGCAGCGAAGCGGAAAAGGCTCTGGGTGAGGCCGGAATCACGGTCAACAAGAATGCCATCCCGTTCGATACGAATCCGCCGATGAAGCCGAGCGGCGTGCGCATTGGGTCCCCAGCCATGACCACGCGTGGCATGAAGGAAGCCGAGATGCGTCAGATAGGACGCTGGATCTCAGAAGTGCTGTTGCATCGGAACGACGCAGCCGTACTCAGCAAGGTGCGCAAACAGGTTCTCGACCTGTGCGACGCTTTTCCGCTCTACGCGGATCGCAGAGCAAAGGCGCAGGCGGAAGTGCGGGCGTAATTCTTCTGTGTACCTCGCGGCGCACTGTGGTTAAATGCCAGCGGTGAAGATCGCCATCGATATTCGGCGGATGACCGAGTTTGGCGTAGGCACCTATATCCGCAATGTGGTGCGCACGCTGGGCCGGCTCGACCGCGAGAATACTTACCTGCTGATTGGATCGCCCGCCAAGGTGGAAGAAATCGGCGCCCTGCCGCCCAATTTCCAGACTGTCCCGCTGGTCGCGCCGGACAGGTCACTCCAGGGCTACCGTGAGTTTCGGAAGGCCCTGAATGGCCTGAGCTGCGACCTGGTGCATATCCCAAATCTTTTTTCTATACCGCGGGCGCTGCCTTGCCCGTACGTCATGACAGTACACGACACGCTGGAGCACATGTCGCGCGCCCGGGGGCGCGGCGGATTGTGGCGATCCTTTCATTTTCAGATGACCAAACGGGTGTTGGCCGGGGCGGCGCGCATTTTTGCCGTGTCAAACTTCACACGTAACGAGATCGAGAAGCTGTTTGAGATTCCGTCCGATCGAGTGGAGGTGGTTTACAACGCGATCGACGAGCGCTTTCTGCGCGGCCACGCTACTGCTGCCGACCGTGATTTGATTGCGCGGCGATACCAGGTGACGTATCCATTCCTGCTGTACGCGGGACGAATCAGTCCGCACAAGAATGTGGTCCGCATGATCGAAGCCTTTTCCGCTTTGAAGACGGATTTGGAGCGAGATCAGGCGTATCCCGATCTCAAACTCATCATTATCGGCGACGATCTCTCGGGCAATCCCGATCTGCGACGGACGGTGGTGCGCAGCGGCGTGCAGCATGACGTTCGCTTCCTGGGATTCGTGCCGATCGAAGTGCTGCGAATTTTCTACGATGAAGCGAAAATCTTCGTCTTCCCATCGCTGTACGAAGGCTTTGGATTGCCACCCCTGGAGGCCATGGCCCACGGAACTCCAGTGGTGACTTCCAACGTCTCCTCTCTACCTGAGGTGGTGGGGAATGCGGCGGTCCTGGTGAATCCCGAGAACGTTTTTGAGATCATGCGCGCGCTGCACCGCGTGCTGATGGATAAGCCGCTACGCGACCGCATGAAGGCACGCGGCTACGAGCAGGCGGCGAGGTTCTCCTGGGAAACGTCGGTGAGGCGAATTCTGGAGGTTTATAGCCAGGTCGCCCACGGCGGCGGGCAGGCCAGACAACAGCCTGCTGCCGACTGATGGACGCTACTTCACGAGCGGCTGGCCGGGCGACAGAATAGCGAGCTTGTGCAGCTTGGCGGTGATGCGGGTCTTATCGGCGTCGGTTTTGGCGGCGGCCAGGCGCTTACGCAGCTGGACAATCTTTTCTTTGCGGGTACGGCGTCGCCGAATTTCCGGCCGGCGGCTGGGTGCTGACATGAAGCCTCCTAGGGCTAGTCTTCCAATTAAGCGGCTCCTCAGCAGTCCGGCCTGATCCGCCAGCCCGTCTCACAGCCACATAATCTATTGGAACGGAGACTGCGGGAACTGTCAATGAGCGGCGGCAAATCTAAGGCCTGCAATGGGTGAGGCTCGACGCTTGGCCACATGAAGGCTCACGTTTTCAGCGTTGGCGAGTCTGAAATGTTGTAAATGAAGACCAAAGCGGGATTCCAACCAGCAGGCAGTCTGAACTGGCGGCGAGTGTGGGCTGGCTTGCTGTTTTTGTGGACGATTTTTGCCGCCCTCGGCACATGGTTCAACCACGGGCTGCTGGCTGCCCGGGGCAGTCCGATCACATGGGCCCAATCCATACGGATGAATGTGGTTTGGTATGGCATTTGGGCGATGCTCCTGACCCCGGCCGTTGTGTTCCTTTGCGCGCGGATGCCTCTGACGAAGAAACGGTGGGCAAGTCTCGTGGCCGCGCACGTGATTTCGATGTCTGTGATCGTCTGTTTCGATGTCCTGCTCAAGACTCTATGGGGAACGAGAGTCTTTACCACCATGCATGAGCTTCCTTTTGTTCCTCAGTTCAAGAGGGTATTTTTCTCGCAGGCTGAACCTGACATCCAGATTTACCTGGTGGTAGCGGTACTCGCCTACGTCGTCGCCTACTACACGGAGCTACGAAGCCAGGAGCTGCATCGGGCGGAGCTGGAAAACAATCTAGTTCACGCCGAGCTGCAGGTTTTGCGGACCCAATTACAGCCTCACTTTTTGTTTAACGCCCTGCACTCCGTGGGCGCGCTGGTGAATACCGATCCCCGCGCAGCCCAAAAGATGATTTGCTCGCTTGGCGACCTGCTGCGGATGAGCCTCGCCGGTCAGGATCATCCGGAGTCGACTCTGAAGCAGGAGTTGAAGTTCCTGGAACTGTACCTGGATGTACAGAGGGTGAGATTTCAGGACCAGATGGTCGTGCAGATCACGGTCGACACCGATGTTCTCGAGGCCGAGGTTCCCTATCTCCTGCTCCAGCCGCTGGCGGAGAATGCGATCAAGCATGGCGTAGCCCGGCGGTCGGGCCGCTGCAACGTGGAGATTCGCGCGCACAAAGATGGAGACTCGGTGTGCGTCAATGTCGTGAACGACTGCGAAGAGTCACACGGCGATGGGGAACATGAGCGTCTGGGAATTGGACTCGACAACATCCGAAGCAGGCTGCGGATTCTTTACGGCGTCCGAGGCAGACTCACGGCCCAAACGTTGCCTACCGGACGATTTCAAGTAGAAGTCCGGGTTCCCTTTCGAACTGAACCGAGAACGGACCGAGAAAGCGATTTGCTGATTGCGATTGCATAGCCGTGTGCCGGGGGAGGCGGAATGAACATTCGCGCGATCGTCGCAGAAGACGAATTGGTGGCCAGGCAGAGCATTTGCGCGATGGCCAGGGCTTATGACCTCGAGGTTGTCGCTGAGTGCAAAGACGGCGACGAAGCCATTGAAAGTCTTCAGAGGTATCGAGCCGACCTGTTGTTCTTAGACGTCCAGATGCCAGGGACCGATGGATTCGGAGTATTACAGAGGATGCCCCCGGAGACTCTGCCGGCAGTGATCTTCACCACAGCGCACGACCGGTATGCAGTGCGGGCGTTTGAACATCACGCCGTGGATTATTTGCTGAAGCCGTTCGATGAAGAGCGATTTCGCCGAGCCGTCGATCGCTTCCGTGTGCGATTTGAGAAAGGCACGAATCGAACGGACCTGGTTGGCCGTTTGCTCGCCGAACTCAATCAAGCTCGTTCGGACCAGGCCCGTTTGGACCAAGCGCGCCGAGACCGCAACGGACCCGAGCGCATTGCGGTTCGGTCCAGAGGGCAGGTCGAATTCCTGCGAGTGCATGAGATCGACTGGATTGAAGCGTCTCACAACCAGGTAAAAATCCACATCGGCCGCGACGTGCATCTGCTCCGCCAGCCGATCACGGAGGTTGAGGCTCGCCTTCAACCCGAAAAGTTCCTGCGGATCCATCGCTCACTGATTGTTAATGTGGATCGCATTCGCCGCTTGGAGGCTTGCGGTTACGGCGAGTATCTGGTGGTGCTGCACGATGGTAAGAAGCTTTCGTTGAGCCGGGGATATCGTGATCGCCTGGATCGCTTCGTCGATGGGATGCCTGCTTTCGGGGACTCTGGCTCCAGTTTGCGCGCCGGCTTTCTCCCACCCGAGTAAATTTCGTCCGGAATCTCGGCCCACGAAATCGACATTCCCGCCTCGTAACCGCGCACTTCGGCCCACGGCGTGGGCAAAAGCCCTGTCCGTGCGTCAACCATAGAGCACGAGTCTCGGTTGGCAGAGCCGGGGCTCGTGCTGAAGTCATTCGAATCCTGACGTGAATTCTGTGTAGCGATACATCGGAAGGGACGGTATTGATGAGGGCAAACTGGCGGGTCTGTGTGTTCTTCAGCTGTTTCTTGCTGTGTGCTCCATTGCTGCTTGCGCAGGCCGCGGCGCCTGTAGTGCAGACTCCGCCGACGGAGCTGCCTGGCCTCGAACACTTCAGTCCCGACGTTGCCGACAAGAATCTTGATCCTTGCAATGACTTCTATAAATATGCGTGCAGTAAATGGCTGACGGCCCACCCTATGCCGGCCGACGAAATCGCTTGGGGACCGGCAGGTCCTCTGGACCGGTGGAACCACGCTGTGCTGGTCCAGACCTTGCAGAAGCTCTCCGCCAACGATCCTAGCCGCACTGTCAATGAACAGAGGATCGGCGATTACTACTACGCATGCATGGACGAAAAGAATGTCGACTCGCACAGTCAGGGCTGGCTAAAACCTGACCTCGAGCGTATTGCGCAGATCAAAAACAAGTCTGACATTGCAGCTGAAGTTGCGCACCTCCACCAGACGATCCCGAGCGCATGGGCTCAGTCGGATGACCAGACCAATGCAGCCATCATGGGCTTCAGTGCGCAGCCTGACTACGACGACGCTTCGCATAACCTGGCGCAGTTTGACCAGGGTGGCATGACGCTCCCCGGACGGAGCTATTACCTTGACCAGGACGAGAAGTCCAAGGAAATCAGGGCGAAATACGTCAAGCACATCGAGAAGACGTTGATCCTGGCTGGAGAGAGTCCGGCGCAGGCGAAAGCAGACGCGGAAGTAGTGCTCTCGATGGAAACGGCGCTGGCGAAAGTAGCGAAGGATCCGATCTGGCGCCGCGATCCGAAAAACCTGAATAACAAGATGTCGCTGGCCGGGGTGAAGGCTCTGGCTCCTTCGTTCGACTTTGATCGTTATCTCAAGTTAGTCAACGCGCCGGCTTCGCCACAATATATCGTCACTACGCCCACCTTCTTCCAAGGGGTTGACGCATTGCTGAAGGAGCGTTCGCTGGAAGATTGGCGGACTTATTTGAAATGGCAAATGCTAAGCGGATCGGCGTCGCAGCTGAACGACGCGTTCGTCCAGGAAAGTTTCGACTTCTTCGGTCGTACGCTCGTGGGAGCCAAGGAGATTCGGCCGCGGTGGAAGCGGTGCGTGGACAGCGTCGATGCCAATTTGGGCGAAGCGTTGGGGCAAGCTTATGTGCAGCGAGCGTTTCCACCCGAGAACCGTGCCCGGGTCTTGCAGATGGTGCAGAATCTGGAAACCGCTCTGAGCAAGGACATCGACTCTGTGGATTGGATGTCTCCCGAAACTAAAGCCCGGGCACAGGAGAAACTTCGCGCCACACTCAACAAGATTGGCTATCCGGAGCATTTTCGCAATTACTCAGCGGTGCAGATTACTCGAGACAACCTTCTTGCCAACCGGCAACACGCCGTCGGGTTCGAATTCGAGCGCTGGATCGCGAAGATTGGCCAGCCCGTCGATCGGACGGAATGGACCATGACGCCGCCCACGATTAACGCGTACGAAGAACCCACCCAAAATACCATCAACTTTCCTGCGGGCATACTGCAGCCTCCGTACTTTGACATGAGCCGGGATGACGCGGTGAACTACGGAGATATCGGCGCGATCATTGGGCACGAGATCACGCACGGTTTTGACGATGAAGGAAGAAAGTTCGACGCACAGGGTAATCTTCGCGAGTGGTGGACTCCTGTGGATGCGAAAGAGTTCGAGGCTCGTGGAAAATGCATCTCCGATCAGTACACGCAGGATGTGCCTGAAGCAGGGCCTGGCGTCAAGCAGGACGGGCACCTGACTCTCGGAGAAGATACCGCTGATAACGGCGGGGCGCGCATCGCCTTCATGGCCCTGCAGGAAGCGCTTGCCCGAGAGGGGAAGGACGTGGACGCACCGGGGAGCGATGGGCTTACCCCGCGCCAGCGCTTCTTTCTTTCCTATGCGTTTGGCTGGTGTTCCGAATGGCGCCCGGAGTTGATACGGCTGGCCGTGCTGACCGATCCCCACTCATTTTCAAAATATAGGGTGAACAACACGCTGGCCAACATGCCGGAGTTTTCACGCGCGTTCAATTGTCACCAAGGCCAGCCGGAAGCCCGAGTCAACGCGTGCCGTGTTTGGTAAAGAACAACATCATCACGCACGGATATTTTTCGAACTTGCGTGTGCGATGAAGCGCGGACCGCCGGTGGAAGAAGGCTCGCGACATGGCACGACCCGGTTTCGTGAAGCGACGAGGCCATGAAGGGGGGGCAACATGAACATTGTGGATGCGAGTTTGCCTGACGGCAACGGCCCGGAAGTGGTCGCCGAGGGTGCGATCCCCGCGAAGCCGAGCGTATGGCGCAGGATTTTTTGCGGGCCTAATGGCATCCGGTCGGGGTGGCGCCTGGCCATTTACGTCGTGCTATTTGCGGCGGCGGTTTACCTCTTCCAAACTGCGCTTCTCAAGGTGCCGCCCATTGCCAGGATCGTTCGGAATACCCGACACGGCACACTGAACCCGAGCGCTCAGATCCTAATTGAAGGTATTGGCATCGCCTCGGCATTTGTCGCCGCAGGGATCATGTCGAAGATTGAAAAGCGACGGTTCGGAACTTACGGCATTCCGTTCGCGGGGATATTCGGCGCGACTTTCTGGCTTGGGATTCTCTTTGGGCTCTCATTTGAAACTGCCGAAATGCTGTTGCTCTCAGCCCTGGGCGGATTCTCCTTCGGGACATTTGCTCTGGCGGGCGCTGAGTTATTGAGGTTTGCGGCACTGTGGGCGGTTGGGTTTGTAATGGTCGGGATATTCGAAGAATTTCTCTTCCGCGGTTATGCGCAATTCACGCTGGCGCAGGGGATTGGTTTTTGGCCTTCGGCTCTGCTGCTTTCGACAGTGTTTGGCGCCGTGCACCTGGGGAACCCCGGCGAAGGCTGGGTAGGCGCGTTGTCGGTCGCGATGTTTGGGATCTTCGCCTGCTTCACTCTGCGGCGCACGGGAAGCTTGTGGTTCGCGATTGGATTCCATGCTGCGACCGACTACGCCGAGACGTTTATCTATTCAGTGCCCGATAGTGGAATGCTGGCTACGGGACACCTGCTGAATTCGAGCTTGCATGGCCCAAACTGGTTGACCGGCGGCACCATCGGCCCGGAAGGCAGCGTGGTCGATTTTATGCTCATGGCTGCGGCGATGGTGCTAGTCGCTGTAGCGTTTCCGCGGAAAGCGCAGGACCTGCCAAACAAGGCATCGTGATCGCGTATGCTGCCTTATCGGAACAGCTTTGCATTCGGATTGAAAACGGGACAGGCTGCGGTTTCGCAGCCAGAAGGAAACCATGTACGAGTTTCGAAGCAAGTTAGTGCGAGGGTGCTGTCAGCGGCGCGCTGATTACATAAGTGTCCGAGCAGTTGTCTGGGTGGTTCTGGCGAGCGTGATCTTGATTTCAATCGCTGTTGCCCAGGAAGGTATGCGACCCGGTTTTGACGTCACGCAACTCGACCGCTCGGCGGATCCGTGCGTGGACTTCTATCAGTTTTCATGCGGCGGCTGGCGCGCCAAGCATCCTCTGCCCCCGGATAAAGCCCGTTTCAACCGCTACGAGGAAATGAATGAAGGGAACAAGAGCAAATTGCGCGAGATCCTGGAAACCGCAGGCCAGCCCGGCGCTCCGCACGATCCGCTGAGTCAACAAGTCGGCAACTATTACGCCGCGTGCATTGATGAATCTGCGGCCGAAAAGAAAGGGCGGACTCCGCTCGATCCGTACCTCGCGAAGATAGGGGCTCTGCCTGACAAGCGGTCGCTGTTTGCGATGATGGCCAGCCTGGACGATCAGGGCACTCCGACTCTGTTTAGTTTCAGTTCGGCGCCAGACCGTCACAACGCGTCCATGATGATCGCCGAAGTTGATCAAGGCGGGTTGAGCCTTCCTGATCGAGAGTTCTATCTGGCTACGGATGCGAAATCAACGGAGAGGCGGCAGAAGTTTATAGAGCACGTGAGCCGCATGTTCGTGTTGATTGGGGAACCAGAGCCCGATGCTCGAAAAGATGGTGAAACTATTCTTGCCCTCGAGACAGAATTGGCGAAAGCTTCGCTCGATCGCACGGCCCGGCGAAACCCGGCGAACCTGGATCACAAGATGTCGCTGGCGGAGTTCAATCGGTTGGCGCCGAGTTTGTACTTCAACGAATATCTTCAGGCCGCCAAGCCGCCGAAGTTCGATTCGCTGAATGTCGCAACTCCTGAGTTTTTCCGTCAGGTGAGCGTCATCGTGGACCGAATTCCTCTGGATCAGTGGAAAACGTATCTGCGGTGGAAGGTCATCCGGCAATTCGCTCCAATGCTTTCTTCCGGCCTGGTCAATGAGTATTACGCATTCAATAGCCAGTATCTTCGGGGTACGGCGGCGATTGAGCCGCGTTGGAAACGCTGTGTCAGTGCGGTGGACAACCAGCTCGGCGAAGTCTCGGGGAAACTCTTCGTCGACAAATACTTTGGCGCTGAAGGCAGAGAGAATATCCGCCACATTGTGCAAAACGTGTTGAGTGAACTTGAGGAAGGAATCCGCACGGCCGACTGGATGTCGCCGGAGACGAAGCAAAAGGCGCTGGTGAAGTTAAAGAAAATCGATGCGACGAAAGTCGGTTTTCCCGATAAATACCGCGATTATTCGAGCGTGGTCATCGAGCGCGACGATCTGATCGGGAATTACGTCCGCTCCAGTCAGTTCGAGTCGAAGCGGCAGGTTGACAAGATCGGCAAGCCTCTCGATCGCAGCGAATGGGAGATGACGCCGCCAACGGTGAATGCGTACTACGACCCGGCGTTTAACGAGATCGTACTGCCGGCGGGAATTCTGCAGCCGCCGATGTTCGACAAAGATAGGGACGAAGCGTACAGCTACGGCGCGATCGGCCGCGTCATTGGCCACGAACTTACCCACGGCTTCGATGACGAAGGCCGCCAGTTCGACGGGGACGGCAATCTGACCGACTGGTGGACGGAAGCCGATGGAAAGGCGTTCGACGAACGAGCTTCGTGCGTGGCAAAGCAATACTCCGAGTACTCCCCGGTGGACGACGGCAACGGCAAGCCTCTGTACTTGAACGGAAAACTTACTCTCGGCGAAAACGTTGCCGACAATGGCGGTCTACGGTTCGCCTATGCGGCATACCTCAAATCCCAACAGGGCAAAGAGAGCAAGGTGGTAGATGGGTTCACACCAGAGCAGCGAGTGTTTCTGGGATATGCCATCAGTCGCTGTGAGAACGTGACTCCGGAGATGTCTCGGCTGCTCGTGGTCACCGATCCACACTCGCCGGGAAGATTTCGTCTGATTGGCCCCGTGGTGAATATGTCGGAGTTCCAGAGTGCCTTCTCTTGTAAGGCTGGACAACCCATGGTTGCGGAAAAGCGCTGTCGGGTCTGGTGAAGATGGGCGGATCACGAGCGCGAGAACGTCGCCCCTAGGAGATCGAATTGGCGTGCAGGGATGTGTCTAGCTTGATTTGGCGTTGCTGTCGTTTGCTTACAATCTGGCTGGTCGTTGCCAGTCCAGCATTTTGCGCTTCGACGGATACGAACCAGCGACAAGTAACCAAAATCGCTGAAGGCGTGTATGCCATCGAGCACAAGGACGTGAATGACGGCAACGTCAGCGGAAATACCACGGTGATTATCGGGGAGCGCGAAGTCTTCGTTGTCGATTCATGTTATCTGCCATCGTTGGCGCGCGAGGATATCGCACTGATTCGGAAGTGGACCGATAAACCTGTGGGCTATCTGCTCAACACCCACTTCCACAACGACCACAACAACGGAAACAGGACGTATTTGGACGCATTCCCTGCAATGGCGATTGTTGCGCAGGAGGAGACCAAGAAGGATATGGACCTCATTCAGCCGGGAAACATCGAACGAGGTCCCAAGCAACTGGCGGCGACAATTGCTGTCTTGAAACAAGGGCAAGCTCCGGGCGGCCGTCAACTCTCCGAAGACGAGAAAAAGCAAGTGCAGGAGATGCTGCCCGGACTGGAAAAGCAGGAGGCGGAATTCCAGGCGATGGCGTACCAGCCTCCTACTCTGACCTTCGTCGATAAGCTTGATATCGACATTGGAAATCGTGAAGTGCAGGTGAGGCACTTGGGGCGAGGCAACACGCCTGGAGATGCGATCGTGTACTTGCCCAAAGAAAAGATCCTGGTTGCGGGCGATCTATTGGTTTACCCCATCCCGTACATGTACGACGGATATCCGGCCGAGTGGATTCAAACGCTTCAGAGAATGGCGCAACTGGACGCGCAAGTCATCGTGCCTGGGCATGGACCCGTCCTGCGTGACAAGAAATATCTCTCGCTGGTGATCGACTTGCTTCAGAGCGCGGTTGATCAAATGCACGCGCGGATTCGTCAGATTGGTCATCCCGGATTTCACTCGTTAGACGATGTGAAAGGTTCGGTGGATCTGGCTTCCTTCCGCCAAAGATTTGCAGGCGACGATAAGGATATGGGAGCGGAGTTTGACGATATGACGGTTCACCTCGTAAAGATCACGTTCGAGGAAGCCGCGCTGCGCTGACGGAGGGAGTCGTGAATCCAGTCAAGAAGGTAGCTGAAGGGGAAGCCGTCGAATGAGCACAGTGAAACTCTTTCTTTTAGCCGCGCCCGGGTTGCTGGCGATGATCTCGCTTGGCCAAACGGCGAAGCTCTCGCCTTCGAAGATCACCCTCGATTCCAATACCAAACTGGAAATGATCAATGCTGACGCGAAATGGGTAGAATATCGAGGGCGAAAAGCTCTGCATCTCGCTCCGTTGCCGGGCCACGAGCGCGCGCAGAACGAAGAATGGCTGGCCGTGCTTTCGGATTCCGATTTCAAAGACGGAACCATTGAGGTCGATGTTGCTGGCGCTCGGCGTGAAGGATATCCGGCGGTCGAGGACGTGCGAGGCTTCAAAGGGGTAATTGGCGTGTCTTTTCGAGTGGACGACGACAGAGCCGAGACATTCTACGTTCGTCCTGAAAATTCTCGATTGGAAAACCAACTCTATCGGAACAACTCGACGCAATATGAATCCCTGCCAGACTTTCCGTGGATCCGGTTAAATCTCGAGAGCCCGAGGATGTACGAGTCTTATGTGGATCTTGAACCTGGAGCATGGACCAAGCTCAAAGTGGAAGTCTCCGGTACCAAGGCGCGCTTGTTCGTAAACGGTGCAGCCCAGCCTTGTTTGATCGTCAACGACTTGAAGAATGGTTATGGACACGGCAAGATCGCGCTCTGGACGCGAGTCAGCACGGATGCCTATTTCTCTGATTTGAAGGTCACCGCCGCTCCATGATCGAAGCGAAAGAATTGCCGAGTTGGATGCAGATGGCATATTAGAAGGCGATTTCCAGGAAATCTCAGTTTCACCAGGAAGGATCCGGGGCGCATGAACGCACTGGTAAAGGATCTGGCTTATGCCGCTCGAATGTTGGCGAAGGCGCCGGGTTTTACTCTAGCGGCAATCCTGTCTCTGGCGATCGGGATCGGAGCGAATACATCGATCTTCAGCATCATCAACGCACTCTTGCTGCGACCGTTACCTTATCAGGATGCGGAACGACTAGCGATCCTGTGGAATCGATCACCCGGGCTGAACATCACGGAAGATTGGTTCTCCACCGCGCAGTATTTCGATATCAAAAACGGGCATCACGGTTTTGAACAGGTGGCAATCGCCATCGGCGGCAACTACAACCTTACTGGGCACGGGGAACCGGAACGGGTGGGGACAATTCGCATCTCCTCCAACCTGCTGCCGATGCTCGGCCAGGCTGCAGCTTTCGGCCGCACATTCATTGCAGAAGAGGACTCGCCCGGCAGACCGGCGACGGCTTTGCTCAGTTATGGGATGTGGGTCCGCCACTACGGCGCCGACCCGCACATGCTTGGCCAGTCGGTGACCCTGAACGGAATTCCGTATGAAGTAGTCGGCATCATGCCACATAGTTTTTCGCTGCCAAGGGAAGTGTTACCGACCCTCGACGGAGCCGAGCAAGCCGACATTCTCCTTCCTCTACCGATGCCGCCCGATGCCGCGCAGAACCGCGATCACGAAGATTACAACATCATGGGCAAGCTCAAGCGGGGAGTGTCCGTGGCGCAGGCCCAGGCTGAAATGGATACGATTACGGCGCGACTACGGCATGATTTTCCTCAGGCCTACCCACCGAACGGCGGATTGACTTTTGGCATTGTTCCGCTGCTTGAGCAGGTGGTGGGAGATGTTCGTCCAACTTTATACGTTTTGCTGGGCGCGGTTGGATTCGTGCTGCTGATTTCCTGCGCCAACGTGGCTAATCTCTTGCTCGCGCGAGCGGTGGCGAGGCAGAAAGAGATTGCTGTTCGGACAGCGATCGGCGCGACCCGCTTCCGAATTGTGCGCCAGTTGCTCACCGAGAGCATATTGCTCTCTCTGGCGGGAGGCGCGTTGGGCGTGCTGTTTGCGTTCTGGAGCATGCATTGGATTCATGTTCTTGGCCCCAAGAGTGTTCCCCGGATCGAGGATATAGGGATCGACCGAACCGCTCTTCTCTTTACGTTTATGATTTCGCTGGTTTCTGGTGTCCTGTTTGGGATGGCGCCGGCACTCAGGATTTCGCGGCTGGACTTGAGCGCTACGCTGAAGGATGCCAGCCGGGGTTCAGCGGGCACCAGTGCAGTGTGGGGCCGAGGCAACAGCTTGCGCAGGCTGCTGGTCATTGCAGAACTCGCGCTTTGCGTGATCCTGCTCATCGGCGCGGGCCTGCTGATCCGTAGCTTTGCGCATTTGCAAAACGTGTCTCCGGGCTTCAACGCGAAGAATGTGCTGACTCTCGAGCTAACTCTGAGCGGCCCAAAATATAAAGATCCGCAAATGGTTCTGGCTACCTACCGCGATCTTTGGAATCGGCTGGGAGGGTTGCCTGGGGTGAAGGCATGTGGAGCGGTCTCCGCTCTCCCGCTCAGCCAGATGTTCGCGTGGGGTCCGATAACCGTCGAAGGCCGCATTCCTCCGGCGGGCGAAAATTTCATCAATGCGGACATGCGCATCGCCAGCGGACACTACTTCGCTGCGATGGAGATCCCATTGATGGCGGGCAGATTGTTCAATGAGCAGGACACTGCGACCAGCCCGAAGGTACTCCTCATTGACGAGTACATGGCCCGGCAGTTGTGGCCGAATCAGGATCCCATTGGAAAGCGCATCCATTTCGGGGGCATCACAGAGAAAATTACGGAAGAGAATCCATGGGAGACTGTGGTTGGCGTTGTAGGACGGGTGAAACAATATACGCTCGATGCCGACTCGCGCATCGCGTTGTATCTTCCGCAAACCCAGTATCCAACCCGCGCGATGAACGTCGTTCTGCGGACAGACGGCGATCCAGCCGCGCTGTCCTCTGCGGTCAAGGGGCAGATTGAGGCGCTGGATAGCGATCTGCCTCTGTATAACGTGAGGACTATGGAACAGCGCGTAGGGGAGTCACTGGCGAGGCGGCGTTTCTCGATGCTCCTGTTGGTGCTATTCGCCTGCGTCGCGCTTGTCCTGGCGACGATTGGTACCTATGGAGTCATGGCGTTTCTGGTGAGTCAGGGTACGCGTGAGATCGGAATCCGGATTGCCTTAGGCGCCTCGCAGATGGGCATCGTGCGGTTGGTGGTCTGGAAAGGAATGGCCCTGGCTCTGTGTGGCGTGGGCACTGGTTTGGCCGGAGCGTTCGTGCTTTCCCGGCTGATGCAAAGTCTTTTATTCGGGGTCAGGCCAGACGATCCGCTCACGTTTGTGGTGATCTCGCTGATGCTGATGCTCATTACTTTCCTGGCGAGCTATGTTCCTGCTCGTCGTGCGGCTGAAATTGATCCGATTGTGTCGCTGCGATACGAGTAGGAAGTTTTCTTACACTCAAGCCGCGTGCGCAGCAGAAAAACCCCGCTCAAGCGAAGCTTGAACGGGGCACCCTCGAGAGCATATTAGATTCCGGCGTACCACGCGTAGCCGCCTTCTGGGGAGGCGGATCCTAGACCTTTGCCGAACGTTTCTAGATTGTCGGTGAGCGTCATGCGGGTGATGAATTTCACGCTCTTGTAGCCGATTTGGCGCGGAATTCGTAGTCGAAGCGGGCCGCCGTTGCCGACGGGAAGTTCTCCGCCGTTCATTCCGTAAACAAGAAAAGTTTGCGGATGCAGTGCGTCGGCCATGTCGATGCTGTCCCACCAGTCGTTCTGAATCGAGAAGTAGACAACATATTTTGCGTCTGGACGAACTTCCACTGCTTGCAGGACTTGGAAGAGAGGCACGCCGATCCACTCGGCGATGTACGACCAGCCCTCTTCACATTGCAGCATCGTAATCTGGCTGCGAGACGGGTAGCTCTTCAACTGGGCAAGCGAGAACGATGCAGGCCGGGCGACCATGCCGTCAATCGAGAGACGCCAATCCGCGAAGCCATCGGCCTGAAGGCGCTTGAACTCGTCACTCGGTGGCGCCATCTCGTTTGCAAAGGGCGGCTTCGAGATCTGGTTGCGGGAGAACTCGCGGGCTAGGGAATGCCGCGTGAGCAAACGATGGGAAGCATACGTCAGGGTTTCCCCGAGGCCGTAGATTCCAGCGTGATCGGGCGGGACCAGTCCGTACTTTTCCGCAAGACGCGCGGCTACGCCAAGGCCCGCTACGCCTGCCGCGGCTGTGATTCCGGTCGTGATCAGTTTTCGGCGTGAGATCTGGGTCATGAGCTCTCCATGTCTTTGTCTGTCGCGGCGCGGCCTGTGATCATCGCCCGCATTCGAGTCTTGAATCCGGCAAGCCAAACCATCCCAACATGAACGAGCAGGAAGAGCACGAGCGCCAGCGTGACGAAGAAATGAAGCGTGCGCGCCGATTGCTGGCCGCCGAGGACGTTTACCGCCGCTGGAACTGCGGAAACAAAAGCGGGCGACATTGCCAGGCCCGTCCAGATGACGAACGGGAAAAGAACAAAAATCACGAATAAGTAGCTGAGGCGCTGGAGCAAGTTATACGACCAGGCTTCTGACTCGCTTGGTCGCCGGAAGCGCAAATGGCTGACGATCGACGCCGAGAACGAACGCCAAGATAAATCGGCGGCATGCGGAAGTAAGTCCTTCCGCAAGTGTCCATTCAACAGGCTGAAGAGTATGTATAGCAGCCCGGTGAAGACCAGAACCCAGGCAGATTGAAAGTGTAGATAGCGGCTCCAGCCGTTCTGGTCCGGCAGAACGTACCCGTAGCCGGTTGGAACCAGATTTCTCGAGGCAGGGATGTGCAGCCTGAATAACGGTTGCGTCAAATTGTTGCCGACCTCACCCCAATAGAAGCGAGGATGGGAGATCACAATCTCCGCACCGCTCACGAGCAGGGCAAAGAAGCACAGGGTCGTGATCCAGTGAGTGATGCGGACGAGGGCAGAGTGCCGCGGCGGAGCCGCCTCTGTTGGAGCGGCAATAGGGACGGCCGAGGCAGAACTTGGAATGCAAACGGAGTCGCCCACGCGGGAATGGTACCATGCAGCCCGCGCACTGAAGTAAATCAAAAGTGGCAGTTTGTTGGCAGCCGGACCTGTAAGCCGAATTCTGTCCGCGGGATTGCTCCTGCTGGACGGCCATTCCTCTGGGCCGCGCATCGCTGCGCGGCTCTAGCGACCTACCCGAAGGTTTGACGCACCGAGCCGGCACGTGTCCGTGGCCGAAGCCGCGAACTTCCTCCCTATTTGGTCTTGCTCCGTGTGGGGTTTGCCCTGCCCGCGGCATTACTGCCGCGGCGGTGCGCTCTTACCGCACCTTTTCACCCTTACCCCGGCGTTGCCGCCCGGGCGGTATGTTTTCTGTGGCACTTTCCGTCGAGTCAGCCACTCTAAATTTCGCAAAAAGCGCGAAATTTAGAACGGGCCACCCTCCCGGACGTTATCCGGCACACTGCTCTGCGGAGTTCGGACTTTCCTCTCCCCGCGCCCGAAGACGCTGAGAGCGGCCGTCCGGTCCGGCTGCCTACAGAATGATTATATGCGATGCGAGTTCCAGGGCTTGGCTGTCAGTTTTTGGGCCCTCGGCGGCAGATCTGGGGCCGAACTTCCCCATGAGCGAATGTAGACTTTTTTGGGCGTTCCAGATAACGAGGCTGTTAGACTTAACTCTGCCAAAGTTCAACGTTTGGTGGACTAGCGCAAGGCCTTACACCCAAGACCTAACACCCAAGACCTGCATCATGAATATCGCGGAAGCCATCCGAATCGCATTGCGGTCCCTGTGGGCCAATAAGTTGCGCTCCGTCCTCACGCTGCTGGGCGTGGTGATTGGCATCGCCGCGGTGATCGCGGTGGTAACGTTCGTGTCCGGAATTCAGGATTACGTGGCCACGAAGATATTCAATCTCGGAGCGGACGTTTTCATCATCGCGAAGATGTCTCCGGTCGAGACCAATGTCGAGCACTTTCTAGTCGCGGAAAAGCGAAAGAATCTGAAGCTGGAAGACTATCAAGCGGTGCTTGAAGCCTGCCGCCACTGCGAGTACGTAGGTGCGATGGCGCGTGGCAGCGGAAAAGTGAAGCACAACGAGCAATCCATCAGCGACACGACGATCCAGGGAATCACGCCGTCCGTCGCCTCGATTCTCGATACAGATCTGACCTACGGGCGGATGTTAAACGACACCGATGTGAACAATCATCTGCAGGTGGCCGTCGTGGGCACGGATATCGTGGAACACCTTCTGGGTGGCGCCGACCCTTTGGGGCAGGAGATTCGGGTCGATGGCTGGACCTACCAGGTGATCGGGGTCGGAAAGAAAAAAGGAAAAACGCTGGGGCAGAGCGCGGATAACTATGTGCTGATCCCCGTCACTGTGTACCTGAAGCAATACGGGTCGCACAATGATAGCCTCCGAATCTGGGGCAAGGCAACGTCCACCGGAGCCCCGTTGAGCCAGGCGATCGATGAGGCCCGAGTTGCGCTGCGGGCCCAGCGCCACGACCGGGTCGGCGAAGAAGACAGCTTCGAGATCGAAACCAACGCCAGCCTGCTGAGCATCTGGTCAGGGCTGAGCAGTACGTTTTTTATGGCGACGATTGGGATTGCCGCGGTCTCTCTGGTGGTCGGCGGAATCGTGATCATGAACATCATGCTGGTCTCGGTGACCGAGCGGACGCGCGAGATCGGCATTCGCAAGGCGCTCGGGGCACGGCGCGAGGATGTGTTGCTGCAATTCCTGATCGAAGCTGTGATTCTGGCGCTGATCGGCGGCATATTGGGAGTAGTCAGTGGAGCGACCGTGGCCGAGATGGTCACTCTGTTGATTGGCATGCCTTCCTCAATCAAGCTTTGGGCGGTGGCGGCAGGATTGCTGGTGTCAGCCAGCGTGGGCGTGTTCTTCGGAGTTTATCCGGCGCGCAAGGCGGCGCGACTGGATCCGATTGTGGCGTTGCGGTTTGAAATGTAGGGAATTTCGTAGTTGCTTAATTTGGTAATTGAGGAATCGAAGCAATATCGCATTTCGATTTCAATTCCCCGATTGCGATTGCTCAAGTTCTCAATCTTTATGATGCGCAAAGACGAATTCAGCGAGATCCTCAACATGGCGGCGGAAACGATCCGCAGCAATAAGCTGCGCTCGGCGCTGACCGTGCTGGGAATCGTCATCGGAGTCGCAGTCGTGATCGGCGTTTCGTCGATCGGGCGCGGCCTCGACGAGAACGTCCGCGAGATTGTCAGCAGCATCGGGTCCGATGTGATCTTCGCATTTCATATCGAACCCTTCACGTTCGGGCGGCCCACCGAGGAGATGCGGACGCGCAAAGAGCTTACGTACGACGACGCGGTGGCGATGCGCGACCTGCCTCATGTCAAAGCGGTGACCGCGGGAATCCGATACTTCCGGCCAGAACTGGGCGTTGGAACCTTCGCGGTGAAATATGGCGACCGGAAGGCGAAGAATACGATTCTTGAAGGTGACCAGGCTTCTGCCAAGGAAGTGTTCGATCTTCTGATTGCCTCAGGGCGATGGTTCAGCGAAGTGGATGAAGAGCATCGCTCAAACGTGGTCTTGCTTTGCGCCGATACGACGGAAGAATTGTTTGGCACTGAAAGTCCCTTGGGCAAGGAAGTGAACATCGAGGGCCAACTTTTCACGGTGATTGGAACTGTGCAACCGGTGAAGTCAGTGTTTGGCGGAGGCAAGAATCCCGAGGACAACAAGGTTGTCTTCCCGTTGAGCACGCTGCGCAAACTGCATCCGGAACTGAAGCAGCACTGGATCAGCGTCAAGGCGACTTCGCATGATGATGTTCCCAAGGCGATCGATGAGATTCGCGAACTGCTGCGGCGGCGGCGCAAGGTACCGGTTGACAAGCCGGATAATTTCGCTGTCTTCACTTCGGACTCCATCTCCGATGCGTGGAATCAGATTACCGGTGCACTGTTCGTTGGTATGTTTGCGATTTCGAGTGTTGCGCTCATCGTGGGCGGCGTTGGCGTGATGAACATCATGCTGGTGAGCGTCACAGAACGTACTCGTGAAATTGGCGTTCGCAAGGCGATTGGTGCGCGCAAGCGCGATATTCTATTGCAGTTCACCCTTGAGGCCATCATGTTGACGGCGGTCGGAGGGATCATCGGAGTGAGTGCGGGAGCGCTCGTGGTCTGGGTGATTCCGGTTCTGTGGCCTTCCTTGCCGGCGCGCATGTCGGTATTCTGGACCACCTTCGGCTTCAGTGCCGCCGCGGGAGTGGGGCTAGTCTTCGGGATCTATCCCGCGTGGAAGGCGTCCAACCTCGATCCGATTGAGTCGTTGCGCTACGAATAGATTGATCCGCAGCCGCACATGATTCCCATCATCGTCAGGACTTTTGAAGCCATTGCGATTCTGGGGTGCCTCTCCAGTTCCGTTTACTATTTGGTTTGCCTGTGGAGCGCGCGGGCATTTCTCCGCGAGCGAAGGAATGACGCCGGTCCGCCCCCGCAGACGTTGCCACCGGTCTCGATTCTGAAACCGTTGAAGGGCACTGACCCCGACATCTACGAGAGCTTCCGAAGTCATTGCCTGCAAGACTATCCCGAGTACGAAATTATTTTTGGCGTCAGCGATCCGGCTGACCCGGCGGTTGAGAGCGTGCAGCAATTGCAGCGCGAGTTTTCTGACCGGCCTATCCGGCTAGTGGTTTGTCCCCACAAGCTCGGAGCGAACGCGAAGGTCAGCAATCTCGATCAGATGCTTCTCTCGGCTCGGTATGAGAATCTGCTCGTCAACGACAGCGATATTCGCGTGGAACCGGACTATCTGCGGCGGATCATGTCGCCGTTGGCGGACAAGCGTGTGGGGGTGGTGACTTGTCTTTACCGCGGGGTAGCAGCATCCACGCTCGGTTCGCGACTGGAGGTACTCGGCATCTGCACGGATTTCTGTGCGGGTGTTCTAGCGGCTCGTCTGCTGGAAGGTGGAATTCGTTTTGGACTGGGCTCGACCTTGGCGTTTCGGCGCGCCGATCTCGATCGCATTGGCGGGTTCAAGTCCATCGCCGATTTTCTTGCCGACGACTACGAACTGGGCCGGAGAATCGCGGGACTCGGTTTGCGAGTTATTCTCTCCGATGTGGTCGTAGAGACTTATCTTCCTGCTTACGACCTGCAGGGCTATTTGTCGCATCAGTTGCGCTGGGCCCGCGGGGTGCGAGACGCGCGGCTTGGAGGCTACATCGGGTTGGTTTCAACATACGGGCTGATATGGTCGCTGCTTGCGCTGGCTGCCGTTCCCGCGTCGCCATGGGTGTGGGCCCTGATTGGCGTGACTCTTTTGCTGCGTTTGGCCTCGGCCCTGGCGGTGGGCAGAGCGGTACTGAAAGATCGGGAGCTACCGAGGAACCTGTGGCTCTTGCCAATTCGTGATCTTGTGGCGGTCGGCGTATGGGTCGCAAGCTTTGCCGGACACACGGTCACATGGCGCGGGGATCGCTTCGAACTGAAGAAGGGTCGACTCAAGCGGTTGTAGTTGTCGGCATCCGCTTGCTCAGACGGGCCGAGGGCGAGACGCCCGCGCTACTTGGAACTTGCGTCTGATCTCTGCAGCGGGGCGATTTTTCCGCCATTACCGAACCGATATTTCTCTCCCCGCCAGTAGAAGTCTCGGCTCGTGTAGCTAATTGTCCACGCTGCGAAGCCCAGCAAGTCGCGAAGAGGGTAGAGCCAGCAGAGTCGCATGGCATTCGGATCGCGGGCAACGTTCCATCCCACCGCCACAGACTGGATGATCCGGTTCAGGCATGCCCACGCGAATAGGCCAATCCCGAGCGTCCAGTGTCCGAGTGCTCCGCCTGAGATCAATCCCAGAATTCCAAAAGGCATGGCGTACGTTAGGCCCGTGCCCGCATGTCCCGCAGGGCGGGAATAGCGTGTACTTTTCATCCACCGAAGTTGATCGCCGAGCGTGCGAATGATTGAGCGGGAGGTCAGCACGTTGCGGACGATATAGTGCGAGAGAATCACCTTGAAGCCCTTGGCCCAGATGCGATTGCCCAATTCAAAGTCGTCGGAGTAGTAGTCGGCGACCGCGGCGATTCCGCCGATTGCGTCGATGGCATCCCGGCGCATCGCCATTGCAGGCCCCAGCGCGAAGCGCATTCCCTCCATCATGTCCGCGACCATGACTCCGGATGGCATCTCAACGGAGAGGCCGAGAGCCTCCAGCCATGACCATAGGTCCGACGCGGGGATTCCTCGATACATGCAGGTGACCAAGCCGACTTTGGAATCGAGAAGTGGCGGGATCATATTGCGCAAAAAGTCTGGAGCGACTCGAACATCGCTATCGCTGATGATGAAGTAGGAGCGGGAAGAGGCCGCGATCATTTTGTCGAGCGAGAAGACCTTGGCGCTCGGCCAGGTCGGCGGTCCGGAGAGAACGATGCTGCTTGGGATGTGAGGGTAGCGGGCTCGCACCTCCTGCGCGACCTTGACCGCGGGATTTTCGGCGTCGCGCGCCCCAAAGATCACCTCGTAGTCGGAATAATCCTGCTGGAAGAAGCTTTCCAGATTCGCGGCGAGTTGTTCTTCCATGCCGTGGATAGGTTTGAAGATGCTAACCGGCGGCAGGGAAGAGGCGGGTGTCGCATCGGCCACAGCCTGTGCCTTGCGGGCGCTCCGCAGATGGCGGGCAGTCGCCACCAGAGTCATGGCGAGATAAACCGTGGAGGTGAATGATCCCGCAAGCGCCAGGAACAAAAGCGCACGCCAAGTCAGCACAACGAAGGGAATATTGAGAATCCCAAGGATCATTGAGGAAGCATGATTATAACCGGGGGCATGCGGAAGTCCGGTGGGAGCGGCCCTTGCTGAGTTCAAGGTGCGCGATTGGTGAAAATCGCCTTTCCGCCACTCCGGGCCAGCAGAAAGCGGGGCATGCCCAGCAATTCCTTAGGATCGTCCTGGTCGGTCCAGAGAAAAATACGGCTCGGGCCTGACCAAAGGATGGAGAAGGATTGTGGCGTCTCGAATACATGGGGAGCGTCCGGAAATTTCTCGCCGAACCAGAGGTTCCCGCTTGGTTCGTGCAAGACGCGCAACGGAATGTGTGTATAGAAATTCAGAGTCGATGCCTGGTGATACTCACCATCCACGACGATGAGGTCGCCGGGCCGATAAACCTGCTGAATCGCTACTGCGAGATCGTGTGACGAGAGGATGGGCGAGAAGCGGGCGAAGGAAACGTGTACGCAGGTCAGCAAGCAGACCATCATTACGGTCAAGGCTGCGTTTCCGAGAGTGGTCCTTCCCCGCCTCCGCATCCACCAGTTCAGGACGGTCCCAAGAAGGAGAGACAGAGAGGCGCCGAGGAGCGGGCCGCGGAACATTCCCAGCGCCTGCGGCGTGAAATCAAGAACGTGGCCTAGGGAGAAATCGTAATCTTGCGGATTCTTTTTCAGTAACTCCGCGAGGTCAATGCCGACAGGGGGACGGTGCGTCAGGGAAAGAAGAGTCAGGCCAACGATGCCAGACAGCACTCCCACGATCATCAGGACAAGAGAAGAGCGTTGCCCAGCAAGGCGTTCGCTTTCGCCCGCGTCTGCCGCAGATTCCCGCGCCAACCATCCTCCCGTTAGCAGCGCGATGCCGGGCAGAGCAGGGATGGTGTAGTACTCCTGCCGCGTTGAGAAGCTGAAGAAAAGCAGAATCACCAGTGCCCACAGCAGAAACAGCAGGTTCGCTCTCTGCCGCCTGTCCATCGGCGTGGATAGCTGTTTCCAGCGTAGCGGTACCTCGCGAAGCGCCTGAGGCAGAAATACCGCCCATGGCACAAGCCAGAGGACAAGCAGGGCCCAGAACAGCACCAGCGGGACCGTGTCGTATCCCGGCGGCACACGCTTGTTGAGGAACCTCATGATGTGTTCATTGACGAAGTAAAACCACAAAAAACCGCGCGCCTGTCCTTGTGCCGGGTTGCGCACGGCGGCGAGGATGTGCCATGGCGCGGCGAGTGCAAAGAAGACGACCGCGCTGGAAACGATGCGCAACTTTGCGAGATGACGCAGATTCCGGGTGAGCACTAAATAGAGGCCGATGGCACCGATCGGGAAGACCAGCCCGATGAGGCCTTTTGTGAGCACGTTCAGGGCGCAGACCGCGGCAAATCCCCAGCACGTAAGGCGAGTGGGTGGATCCTCATCGAGCGAGCGCAAGAAGAACAAATAGGAGAGCGCCAGCCATAGTCCAACCAGCACGTCGGGAATCAGAAACCGCGTGAAGATATACGGCCCAATTGACGTCACCAGGGCCAAGCCCGAATAAAATCCGCCTCGCTCGCCGAAAGCATAGATGCCCAGTCGGTAGGTCGCCAGAACCAAAGCGAGGAAGCCCAACATGAGCGGCAGGCGAGTACTCCAGTCGCTGATGCCGAAGGCGTCATAGCTCGCGGCGAGACTCCAGTACATTAACGGTGCCTTCTCCAAGTAGCGAAGGCCGTTGGTGTACATCGTGACCCAGTCGTGGCGCAGCAACATCTCGCGCGCCGCCTCAGCGTGGATTGTGTCCACGTCATCGAGCAGGGGCGGCGCGAACATGCCGGCGGCATAAATCGCGAGCCACAGAGAGATCAGGATGAGAAGGGACGTCTGAGTCGTGCCGTGCGCTGAACGATCTGGAATTGTCGAGGCTGTTTGCGTACTGGATTCTCGGACTCCATTGCTGGTTGAAGGATTCATTCGGAGCCCACGCAGGCTGATTATAGGGTCTGTAGAAGAGACCGATCAATGCAGCGGATAATCCGCGAAAACAGTCTACCTGTGCTCTGGTTGGGGTTGCAGGGCAGACCGAATCTTCAGAGAGAGTTGTTTCAGGGTATAGGGCTTCTGCAGAAAATTTGTTTTAAGGTCCACGACTTTGTGGTCGAGCACGGTTTTTCCGGCGTAACCGGAAACGAAGAGCAGTTTGGTGTCCGGGCGCAGCCGCGCGAGTTCCTTCGCCAGCTGCCCGCCGCTCATGTGTGGCATGACGACATCCGTAACCATCAGGTGGATCGTCGAACCATGATCTTTAGCGACGCTCAGGGCATCGAGACCGTCTTTGGCTTCAATTACCGTATAGCCTTGCAGGCACAGGTACTCCGAGGTTGCACGCCGCACGGCCTGCTCGTCTTCTACCAGCAGGATGGTTTCCGATCCCCGAGGAACGGACTCGACTCTGATTTCTTCAGGTTCGCTCAGGTTATCTCCGTGCTCCACGCACGGCAGGTAGATCTTGAATACCGTGCCCATCCGAGGCTCGCTATAGGCCCAGATGAATCCCTTATTCTGCTTCACAATTCCGTAAACGGTTGCGAGGCCTAAGCCAGTACCCTTGCCTGAAGGTTTCGTGGTGTAGAAAGGCTCGAAAATGTGCGGCAGGTGCTTGGGAGGAATCCCCGCGCCGTCATCACTTACGGCAATCTGCGCATAGTGTCCGGGAGGAATGACGGCTTGTTTGTGATGTATGTAATCGTCGTCGAGCCGCACGTCGGTAGTTTGAATTCGCAAGTGTCCGCCCTGCGGCATGGCGTCGCGCGCATTGGCCGCGAGGTTCATTAGTACCTGCTCGATCTGGAGTGGATCCACACGCACGCGGCCCAGCCCCTCACCGCGGGTGAAAGTAAATTCGATGTCCTCTCCGATCAGGCGAGGGAGTGTGTTGGCAATGCGAGCGATTACCTGGTTCAGGTCAGCTACGCGCAAAGCTTGCGGCTGTTTGCGGCTGAATGCGAGCAGTTGCCGAGTTAATTCCGCTGCGCGTCGCGCCGCCAGCAGGATTTCCTGAATCTTGGATTCGAGCGGACTCTCTTGGGGAACCGAGTCCAGTGCCAGTTCCGCATAGCTGGTGATGATCGTGAGGAGGTTGTTAAAGTCGTGTGCCACGCCCCCGGCCAGATTCCCGATCGCATCCATCTTTTGCGACTGCAAGAGCTGTGCTTCCAGGCGCAGGCGCTCGGTGAGATCGCGCCCGTTGGCGATGAAATGCGTGATTTCTCCGCCAGAATCCCGCACTGGGCAAATGCTCTCTTCCACGTAATACAACTCGCCATTCTTCTTGCGGTTCACCAGGATGCCGCGGTAGGCGCTGCCGGCTAGGATGGTGCTCCACATTTCCTGATAGGTTTCGGAACCTTGCTCGCCAGATTTCAGAATGCGCGGGGTCTTGCCACATGCTTCCTCGTGGCGATAGCCCGTTAGAGCTTCGAATGCCGGGTTGACGTATTCAATGATCCCCTGGCGATCGGTCACGATCACCGTGTCGGCGGACTGCTCGACGGCCCGCGATAGTTTTCTCACAGACTCTTCCGCGATCTGCTGCTCCTGTTGGAGCGAGTGCATGGCAAGCGTATTCCGCATGGTACGGACCAGGGTGGCTCCGTCGAGATGAGACTTGGCTACACAATTCCACGTGCCGCCCTTGATGAGGTCGGCAACTGTCTTCTCGTCGGCGTCCTCTGTCAACAGGATGAAGGGAATGGAAACGCCGGCATGGAGGAACTCAGCTACAAAGTGCACCGCTTCGGCATCTCCGGTGTCATGTTCGAACAGAAGCAGTCCATAGCGCTTCTGCTGCAACATCACCTTGGCGTCCTCCAGCGAGGTAGCGTGATCGAGGTCCGCCGCTAGCATGCTTCGGGTGCGCTCCAGTATTTCGCGGATCAAGAAGAAGTCTTCCTCTTTATTGCCGACCAGCAAAACCTGCAGAGGTTCTGGTGCGAGGGCGGGTTTTGCGGCTGTCAACACTGAAGGGTCTCCGTCACCAGTTACCATCGGAATCTAGCGCCAGGAGTTTAATACGATTGAAAGGCTGAAAGCCTGAAACGCTGTTTCAAAAGCTGCCTTGAAGAAGGGGAGACCAGCCGTTTCTCGTGCTTGCCAACGGGAGGCGGAATTAGAAGATAATAAGAAGCGTTCGAGGGTGCTGCAAAAGGCGAATAAAGCCAAAACGCTTACCTACTATTGCCGCTGAACCTGTTCAGGATGCCAAGAACGCCACCGGAGACGGGTATCATTCGGACGGCAGGCTGCTGGTAATCTTGCTTCAGTAAGGGAAAACGATCTTCAATAAGCAAAAAGGATCTTCCGGCAAACAAAACAAAGGTAGCGGGCCTGGTTCCCTCGCGGTACGTGTTGTCCCTGTTGTTAACCATTCCACGATTGCCCCGTCTAACCCCACAAGATCCGGCGCCCGTGCAAGGAATTAGGGGAACGCCGGGAGCTTCTCTGACGTATAGATCACTAAGCGAGGTTCTGCCCCTCGGTTGGCGGTCTAGGTTGAGTATTGGAAGGTACTCGGATCCCTGCATGCGGGTTGTGAAACAGGTCCGTTCGTGGACGCTACCGAAATTGGGTTGAGGGAAATTCGTTCGAATATTTTGGGGGGATACCTATGGAGAATGGGCAGAAAGTGAACGGCTCGCTACGCCCGGTCGAAAGGTATGACGTCGGCCACGTGCAGGAAGTAATTCGACAGGCGCACGGAGAACTGCGCCAGTTGCTGCAACAGCGCGCGGAAATCATGAAGCGTATTGGCACCGTCAAACAGACTATTTCCGGCTTGGCGAATTTGTTTGGCGACGGAGTCTTGAACGAGGAACTGATGGAGTTGGTGGATCGCAAGAGCAGCGGCCGCCAGCCGGGCTTCACCAAGGCCTGTCGGATGATCCTGATGCAGGCCGGCCACGCGATGAATGCGCGCGACATCTGCGACTATTTCCACCAGAAGATGCCGGCATTGCTGGCTCGCCACAAGGACCCCATGGCGTCGGTCACTACAGTGCTGAACCGCCTGGTCGACTATGGAGAAGCGCAGGCCGTGATTGCGAACGGCAGGCGCGCCTGGCGCTGGGTCGCAGAACTGCCCGCCGAGAATCCATCGACGGCCGGCGAAGCTGATATGGTTGCCTGATGTGAGCTTGAGCGGGCGATGAATCTTTCAAGCCAGGAAGGCCTCAGCGCCCGCTCGTTGTTCGAATGCCGCTAGCCTGGAGGCAGCAGCATTCCCTTTTCCAAGTGACGCGTCACATGCGCGTACGACGCTGCATGCGGATCATGGGTCACCATCACAATCGTCTTGTGGAAGTCTTCGTTCAGCCTCTTCAGAATCTCCAACACATCAGTTGCGGAATTGCTGTCCAAGTCGCCCGTGGGTTCGTCGGCAAGCAGTAGAGTAGGATCGCTAACGATCGCGCGAGCGATGGCCACGCGCTGTTCCTGCCCGCCAGAAAGCTGTTTGGGCAGGTGACCGACGCGGTCTTCCAGTCCAACCAATTTGAGCGCAGTCAAGACGTGCTCGCGGCGCTGCTGCGAGGTCAGCTTTGTCAAGAGCAGTGGCAACTCCACGTTCTCGAAGGCTGTGAGCACGGGAATCAGGTTGAACGTCTGAAAGACGTAGCCGATGTGCTCGTTGCGCCAGTGGGCAATCTGCGAGTCATTGAAACGGAAAATATCCTGTCCCTGCACCAGCAATTCGCCGCTGGTGGGCCGGTCGATTGCGGCAATCATGTTTAAGAGCGTCGTCTTG
Source organism: uncultured Acidobacteriaceae bacterium (assembly GCA_963844525.1). GTDB lineage: Bacteria > Acidobacteriota > Terriglobia > Terriglobales > Acidobacteriaceae > Sulfotelmatobacter. Next base: position 1,276,692 of record CAWJOM010000006.1, read on the forward strand.
CCAGATCCTGATGGACCCATCAGGGCGAGGAATTCACCCTTGGCGATGTCGATCGACACGTCGTCGAGCGCCGTCACTTGAAAGGCATCCCGCTTGAAGATTTTGCTGACGCCGCGAACCTGTACAACTTTCGTTCCCGTGGCAACGTTTGGTTGTGCAACTGTGCTCATGATTGCCCCTTGATTTTGATTTTGTCTCCGTCTTTCAATGTCGCTGGAGCGGTGGTGATCACGCTTTCGCCGCCGACCAGTCCGTCTACGAGCGCTCCGTCGCTGCGCTGGCCCACAATGTGAACGTCGCGGGCAACGGCTTTTCCGTCATAGGCGATGAGCACGATCTTCTTTCCATCGCGATCGCGAATCGCTGTCGACGGAACATACACGCCGGTCGGTTCTTTCGAGGCCTTCGGCACCTCGTTGGCGAGGAACTTCACGGTTGCGTTCATCTCCGGCCGCAGCTGGACATCGGTGTACTTGCCCGGGTTCAGCACCTGCACCTTTACCTGCACGGTGGCTTTTTGTCGGTTGGCCTCGGGCGAGATTTGAGCGATGACGCCGTCATATTGCTTATCCGGATAAGCGTCGGTGGTCACAATTGCCTTCTGCGTCGGACTCAGCCGAGCGAAGTCCGCCTGCGCGATGTCGAGCTCGACTTGGAGATCGTTCAAGTCCGCGAGGGAGACAACCGAACCTTGCGGTCCGCCTGCCGCGGCGCTGGCAAACTGCGCGGTAATGAGCTCGCCCTTTTCCGCTGTGCGGTCGAGAATTGTGCCGGTCACGGGTGCGCGAATTACGGTTGCGTCCAGCTGAGACTGAGCGTAATCCAGTTGGCCCTGCGCCTGCATCAATGCGCCCTGAGCCCGGGCGATTTCCTCCGCTCGCGGCCCAAGCTTGGAGAGCTGAAACGCCTTTTCGAGGGAATTCACGCGCTGCTGGTCGGCTTCGAATTTCCCGGTTGCGTCGTCGAGTTGCTGGCGGGAAACCACCCCGCTGCCCGCCAGTTCCTTCGTGCGATCGAGCGTCAACTTGTCGTTTGCCAGCGTGGCGCGGGCTTCGTCGAGGTTATGCTGCGCCTGCTGGACTTCTTCCGGCCGCGATCCGTGCTGCAATTCGTCCAGATAGGCTCTAGCGTTGGCGACTGCCCCCTTGGACTGTTCATACGCCGCTCGGAACTCCTGGTCCTCGAGGCGGACCAGGACTTGGCCTTCCTTCACCTTGTCGCCTTTCTCCACGCCGATCCAGGCCAGGCGGCCGGTGACCTTGGAGTTCACGTTGATGGTGTGATGCGCCACGATGTAGCCGGTGGCCGACAGCACGGTGCCACCAGCATCGTTGCCGCTGGTTTGCGCTGTGGCGCGGACGGCTTCGACTTCAGCCACGTCGGAAGAAAACAACCGATAAGCCAACGACCCCACGCCGAGAAGCACAACGAAGGCGATGCCGCCGAGGATGTATCGGCGCGCCCAAGCCGGCGGTTCTCCGCCGGAATCACCGCGCTGGCTGCGGTCAATGCGCAGGCTCTGCAGGTCTTCGTGTTTTGTGTCAATCGCCATAAGAATGATTACGCTCTAAGTCCCCAAATAGTTTCCGCGCCAGCTAGCCGCGCAATGCGTTGAGAATATTCTGGCGCGCCGCGTGCCAGGCTGGAGCCAGTCCGCCCACAAACCCCATAACTAAGGCGAATGCGATCGCATAACCCGCTACCTGCGGCGTGATGCGCAACGCAAAGACCACTTCGCTAAACGTCACGGCATTCGATGTGCCGGTCTGCATTCCGTTGAACGGAAGCATTAGCAGGATTCCTGCCGCCGCTCCCAGTAAGGCCAGCAATAGAGATTCCAGCACAAACGACGTCAGGATCGCAGGCCGCGAGAAGCCAATCACGCGCAGAGTCGCAATCTCGCGTCCGCGATAGGCCACCGCGGCGTACATCGTATTCATCGCGGCGAAAATGGAGCCGATTGCCATGATGAAGCCCACAACGATTCCGATCACTTTGATCGGTGCGCCGGAACTGGTCTGCTTGGCGTAGTATTCCTTTTCGAGGACGCCTTCAAGTTTCAACCGTTGATCGTCGCTGACCCGGTTCTTGAGAGCGTCCGCGGCGATGGGATCCGTCGCGCGCAGATACGCCGATGAGTAGCCGCCCTGACGATCGAAATCCGATGCCATTTGATTCACGTCGCCCCAGACTTCGGACTCGTATGCCGATCCCCCGGCGTCAAACACTCCCACGACTTTCCACGATCCCTTGCCAAACTCCATGGTGTCGCCGATGTTGGCGTGCGAGAAGCGTCCCTGAATCGACTTGCTGACCACAACTTCCCGCTGTCCCGTTTCAAACCAGCGGCCCTCTACCAACTTCACACTCGGCGGCTTTCCCGGTTCGTCGGGCGTCTGCCGCATTTCGAGGCCATCGGGCATCATGCCGCGCACGGTGACGTTGACTTCGCCTGTGCCGTCTTTGCGCGGCAGGATGATAACAACCACCCACTCACCCGACGCCATCGGCTCGCCATGACTGTCCTTTGCTATGCCGGGAAGCGTCCTCAGCGTGGGGAATAGTGATGCATCGAACCCGCCGGAAAGCTCGGCTTCCGATCCCTTGCGCAGCACGAGGACGTTCTTGGCACTGCCGCTGCTCACGAAAGCACGGTTCAACCCGGCCACGAGCGCCATCAGAAAGATCGCGGTCGTAACCGTGAGAGCGATGCCGAGCGCGGTCATGATGGTCAGCCCCTTGCGGAGCCTTAAGTTGCGAACGTTGTAGCTGATCGGTATGGCCATAATTACGCTCTATCCCCGCAGCGCCCGTACGGCGTTGCAACGTTTCAGCCGATGTGGCGCAGTCCATCGACAATTTTCATCCGCGACGCGTTGTATGCCGGCAAATATCCACTCACCAACCCCAAGACCAACGACACCAGAATAGCCAATCCCGCCGTGGCTCCTCGAACCTTCATGTTGAGCGGAATCCCGAGGCCTATGAAGCTATGTGTCAGGAATGCGATGACGGGAATGGCGACGAGGACTCCTATCACTCCGCCTGCGACAGCTAAAGCCACCGATTCCCCGACAAAGATCGACAGCACGCGCTGGCGAGTGAAGCCGAGCGTCTTCAGCACAGCCACTTCACGCGTCCGGCTGCGCACTGACATTGCCATCGTGTTTGCCGAGACGAGCATGATGGTAAACACCACCGCTCCACAAATGCCCAGAATGAACGCCTTGATGTTGCCCAGCGAAGCGACAAAGCCGAGCTGGAATGCGCGCTCGCTCTCGGTTTTTGTTTGCAGCGGCGAGTTGCGGAACATGTCATCGATCTGTCGCGATGCTCGCGAAACACTGTCTGCGGAATCGATCTGCGCCGCGTACCAACCCGCCTGCCCCTTGAACCACGGTACTGCTTCTTCCAGATACTTGGCGTTGAAGTACACCGCGTTCTGAGGAGGATCGCGGTGATAGATTCCGCGAATCGTTAAGTCGAGGTTCGTGGGGAAGATATTGGCCTGTAATGTGACGCGGTCGCCGATTTTCCATCCATATTTGTTGGCGAGCGTTACGTCCACAATAGCGCCGGCGCGATCCTGCTGCCATGACTTCACCTGGTCGGGTGGAATGATCTTGTCTGATGCCACTTTCAGATACTCATCTGGATCTGTGGCCAGTTGAGCAAAGAAGTGTTCGGGCCGGTCATCGATGTAGCGTCCTCCGAACCAGGTAATCGGCGCCACTGCCGTCACACCTTGTACGCCGCGGATCTTGTCGCGATAGAACGCCGGCAGGAAAAACGCCAGTGAGACGCGGTCGCGGATGACCAAGCGCCGCGACGCTTCCGGGGCGACCTGGTCCACGTAAAATGAGCGCCAAATGCAAATCATCAGCGTGAGCAACAGCAGCGAGAAGCTGATGCTGATCATGGTCAGCAAACTCCGCCGCTTGTTTCGAAATGCATTGCGCACGACAAAACGACTCAACGTCATGACATCACCCGATATGCCGTAAGCCGTCGACGATATTGATCTGCGAAGCGTGGTAGGACGGGACAGCCGCGCTCAGTAGTCCCACCATCGCCGAGGTCAGGAGCGAGATACCCCAGATTTCCGGCGTCATTCTCAACGGGAAAAATGTGAGCTGTACCGCATGCCCAAAACCGAAGACCATCAGCGCTCCCAAACTCGCGCCGACCAATCCTCCGGCTAGCGCCAGTGCCACCGCCTCGCTGACAAATAGCCCAAGAACGCCGCGTTTGGTGAAGCCGAGAGTCTTGAGGACGGCCACTTCCCGAGTCCGTTCGCGGATCGACATCGCGATCGTATTGGCTGAAACCAGGAGCGTCGTGAACACCACCGCCGAGCAGATGCTCAGGATGAATGCCTTCACGTTACCCAGCATCGCCACAAATTCCAGTCCAAACGCCTTCTCGCTTTCCGACTTGGTCGGCTGCGGCGAGTTGCGGAACATGTCGTCAATCGAAGTCGCAATCTTGCTCACATCTCCGGGAGAGGCCGCCAGAATGCTGAATGTGCCGGCCCGTCCCTTAAAGAAATCCACGGCCTCTTCAACGTACTTGGCATTGAAGTACACCGATTTATTGTCCGGATGCGAGTGGAAAATTCCGCGGATGTTCAATTCGAGATTGATGGGGTAAATTGTTCCCTGAAGAACGATGCGGTCCCCGAGTTTCCAACCGTATTTCGCGGCCAGAGTGTCGTCAACGATCACGCCTTGCCGATCACGCTGCCATGCGGTGACCTGATCTGCGGGCATCTCCATGATCCCGAAAAGTCTTGAAGAATTCTTCGGGATCGGTGCCGAACTGAGCGAAAAAATTGTCCGGCTTCTGGTCTTTGTAGATCCCGCCGAACCAGGAGACCGGAACCACCGACACGACCCCGGGAATCGCGCGAATCTTTTCCCGGTAGAAGCCGGGAAGATTGAAGGTTAAAGAAACTCGATGGCGCACGACCAGCCTCTGGGCAGACTCGGCGCTGCCATCGTCGAGGGCAAAAGCGTGCCACAGAGTCATCATGAACGTGAGCAAAACCAAGGAGACGGCGATGCTCAACACCGTCAGGATGCTGCGCCGCTTGTTGCGGAACGCGTTCTTCCTTACAAACTGGATCAGCGTCATCGGCGAACTCCAGAGGGGACCGGCAGCCGGGCGCAGGAGGCAGGCACGTCCCGGCCCACCAAGAATAGACGATGTGCCTGGCGATCCACAACCGCTTCGGATCCGGTTTTTAACATGCTAGAAACAATCGATTCCATGACCCACGCTCTTCACGGTCCATACTTTCGCGTTGCGGCCTCGCCCACAAGTGGAGATCGTCATCAGGGTGGGATGACAAATGTCACACGCTCCCGCACATAACAATTACAACTTCTGGACGGAGCCAATGTTACGGTGGAAGTCTGAAGCTCTAAATCTGGATGAAGGGTCGAGATACTTTCTCGTGGCGTTCGTTTCTACGCGGCTGCTTCGGGACTGGGTTTCGTTTTGCGCGTGATCTTGTGCTTCTGGAGGGCCGCGGCTTTCTGCTTCTTCTTGCGAGCTTCCTGGCGGCGCATCTTGGCCATCCATTCGCGGGAATACATCGTTCCGCGGCACTTGCGGAAGCCGCAGTGGCACGGCGCTGGATCGTCGTCGTCGTAGAGGTTGTAGTCCCACACCAATTCCTCACCGGCGGCGATGTCGCGGATGGCGAAGATCCAGACGCGGCCTTTGATCTCGTCTACTTCACAGTTGGGGTCGCAGGAATGGTTCAGATATGCACCTAAGCCGTGGCCGTCAATCACGGTCTTGCCGTCGTCAAGTCCATAGAGATACGTGCGCGAGACGCCATCGTAGCGGCGGTCGGCTTCGTCGGCGGTGATGCGTTCACCGTCATACTCGACCAAGCGGCTACCTTTACGGACGGGCTTCGAGGTATAGACCCCGACGGAATGAATGGGCGAAGGGCGGACGACTAAAGGCATGAACTAATTTCGCATGACAAGGCGGTTTTGGGGAATGTGAAAATCGCCGCGACCGAAAATTTCGCAGAATGTTTGCCTACGGCTCGTAGACGGAGCTTCCAAAGCCTTGTTTGCGGGCGGAGTCTTGCATCTCTTCAAGATGCTTCTTCTGTTCTTCCAGTTGCGACTTCATGGATTCGGCCTGATCCAGCTTCTGCTTCTGATGTTCATTCCACTTTTCGCAGTTGGCGACGCAATTGGCGCCCGCGAAGCGGATGGACTCGCTGAGTTCGGCAATTTGACTCTGCAAGGAATCGATTGCGCCCTTCTGGTCTTGAATTCGAGACTTATATTCCTCCGCTTCCTTACTCCGGTCATCGGAGGTTGACGAATTGTCCGATTTGCTCGCAGGTTTGGTGTCGGTCTGAGGCTTTTCGTCGGCAGCTGCAGGCGGTGCCAAGGGTAGGCCAATCTCTTCGTTGGTGATGACGTGAGATGGTTTGGGCGGTTGCGCGTCTTTCGTGTCGGAAGTCGCGGGCTCCGCGCTTGAACCATCCTTCGGGGAGGCGGCCTTGGTCTGGGCATCCTTTTGCTGCTTTTGCTGCCGCGCCTGGCGCGCAACATCTCCGAGAGATTGCGGGTCCTGCGCGTACGCCGTGATGGCAAACAGGAAGGCACACGTGGGCAATAGTGAAAGAACTCGCTGGATCCGCATGAAGAGCCTCCAATAGCAATCCGCGAACAGGGACGGCGTGCTCAACGTATGGTATGGGTTAGGCTGGCAGAGGCGCAGGTTACGTTCGTACAGCGTGCCCACGGTGTCAAAGTGCGTTGTGACGGGCGATCAAAGAGTCCAGTTTGTCGAGAAGGGCGCGGCTTCCTTGCCGGTCTATTGCTGAGAGGTCGAAATCGGTAAGGTCACTGTATCAATAGTCTCTGGGTCGTCTCGGAGCTTGATGTACAGAGTCTTTGCTTTCGTGGGGGGGATCGCCAATGCATCCTCGACGAAACCCTCCGGGACGCTGACGGCGTTGACGAAGTCCGCATCAGTGCTGATCGAATCCAGCAGAAATAACTTGTCGCCACTCAGCGTGCACTTCTTTTCAGGTGCCGAGATGCAACGAATCCCCGTGAGCGCAGGAACGCGGACCAGATTGACCAACTGTTGCCAGTCACCATCTACGCCGTCGGCCGTGACGGGGCGAAACTTCAAAGGTCCGAATGCCGAAGGGCCGAGCAGCTTCATCGGATCCAGAACTGCAAAAACTGTTTTCGAATCCTGCAGCGTGAGATTGCCGTCTTTGAAACTCAGCAGCACGCGGAAGGACTCGTCGGCGGTCGCGACCTCGATCTTTTCGGTAGGAGGAAAGTTCTCCGGAACCTGCGCCTTGAGGAAGAAGTTCAGGCGTCCATCTTGTGGCAACTCATCCTGGTTGCCGAGGTGAACCGCCGTCGGAACCACCGTTTGATCCGGTTGCACACTCTTGCTGAGCACGCTCACCACCGGGCGTCGGGAGGCGACTTCGGCCTTGAGATCGAGGATGCGGGCATCCTTGAGCGCGACATGGACGACGATTTCGTCTGCGGCATGGAGCTTCGTGGTGGCGGCCGGATCGTGCGTTGTCAACTTAAGTTCGTCCTCCTGGTGAGCACGAGTCAAGGTTCCTGGGAGGAAGCGTAAGCCGTCCGCTTCAACGCTATCGACTTGGTCGAGGCGCGTGCCTTTGAGGATGCCTTCGGTATCTCCTGCGTGGACGCTGAAGCTGTCGAGGCGCCCGGCTTCGGCGTAGGTGTGTAACGGGATTTCATCAGCCTCGCGCAGTCCGAATTTCTTGATCACCATCGTGACCGAGCCTGCCTTAGCTTTTTGCAGCGGGACCTTCACTTCAAGTTCATCGGCCTTCGACGTTTTCCACTCGGTCTCGATTTGCTTGCCTAGCTCCTCGTTGACTTTGACTTCACTGACGCAACAGGCGTCCGCCGACTGGAGGTGGAGTGTGTCTTCGCGGCCGACGATCAGGGCGCTGGCATCCTTCGAAGCGACAATCCACTGCGCAGGTCGGGAGGCGCGGAGCCGGTAGCGCGGCCCATCGAAGGAGTGAAAGCCCCAGTCCCCACGCAGGGTCCCGGTGACCTCTCCGTCCAAGTCAGCCTGCTGTAGCGCCTGGGTTTCGATTAAGAATCCACCGCGCATCGGATCGGGCTTCGCGGGAAGGTCGATCGGCGGGCCGGATTTAGTTTCCACGTGCAACACGAAGCTGTGCGCGAGTTCCGTGGCGAATACCAGCGGAGCGCCGTCGGCTGGAAGCAGGAGAGAAGGCCGGCCCGCGCAGAATACTTGCGCCGTATCGACTGCGCGCAAAGGCGGAACGGGAGACGGTTTCACTGGTGGCAGTCCAATCACGATCACTGACTTCGGATTGCGGAACGATGGCGGATTATTCAAGCGAAGGTTAAGTTCATCCTGTTTGGGCAGGGCGAGTGCTGGGATGTATTGATATTGGGCCGTGTGGGCCGTACTCAGGATGCGCGCGACATCGACAACCGCTCCGATGTACGGGCTGAAGTAGCCGCCGCGGGCGTTCGGGGTAGAACTGATCTGCGCCAGCAAATCGCTGGAGGGTCCGGACGTCAGGGTCGCGACCATCGTTTGGCTATGGGCGTCGTCGAGCACTAACTGATCCGTGTTCTGGGTCAGGCATGGCGCCTGCTGGGCGCTGGGCTTGTCGAAGCACTGCTGATCCACGCGGATGTTGAGACTGCGCGCCAGCAGAACGGTGCGTGCCTTCAGTTGTTCGGGATCGCTGACGGCGATTTCACGCACGGCCTCCAGATACCGTTCCAAACGGGCGCGGTCGAGGCTGGCTTGCACCAGATCCTGGGATGCGCGCACAAACGAACCCGGCTTGCCCCGGACCGCTGTACGTAGAGTGCTGAAGGCTCCGCCGGTGTCGGGCGCCAGGAATACGAGAGCTTCCTCGGCCTCTTCGGGTACGGTGACGAAGACTCCTTCCTCGTGGATTGACTTATTCCAGGTTTCAACACGCGTAAACCAGGAATCGGGAGGTGGGTTGGTCGCTCCGCGGAGGAACACGATCACCATCAAATAGTGCACCGATTGACTCTCGGGCAAATCAGGATGCACCCATAGCCGGTCACCGGCTTGCAGGTTAGGTACTTGAGAGATCGGCAGAGTTACTCCGGCCCGTTGCACCCGGACGTCAACCTTGGGACCGATAAGGTCGAAGGCGGCATTGTCGGCGCTCGCTGCACCTGCAAGTGCCAGTATGAGTACGAGAAACGCGAATGGAAGGGCTGTATGGCGCCGCAGATGCGATGGGAGTCCGATCAAGAAAATATTTTAACTGATTTGCGGCGGCTGTTCAGCGCTGCCATAATCTCCTCATGTGCGGACGCTACCGGCTTTCTCGACGAAAGCAGATCGTGGAAGAGTACTTCGAGAGCCAGTCGGAGTCAGAGGAAGAAGAGTGGGGCCTTCGCTATAACATCGCTCCCACGCAACCGGTGCCGACGGTGCGGCAATCCGGGGCAAGTCGCGTGCTCTCGATGATGCGGTGGGGCCTTGTGCCGTCATGGGCCACTGACATCAAGATTGGCAATCAACTGATCAATGGCCGCAGTGAATCCGTGCTGGAGAAGCCAGCTTTTCGTGATTCCTTCCGCACCCGCCGCTGTCTCATCCCCGCCGACGGATTCTATGAGTGGAAGAAATATGGGAAGCAGCGGCAGCCCTTTCACTTCGGCATGAAAGATGGGGGACTCTTCGGCTTCGCCGGACTTTGGGAGCGCTGGAAATCACCGAATGGCCAAGTGCTGGAGTCCTGCTCGATTCTGACCACGACTGCTAACCAGGTGCTCGAGGGTGTCCACGATCGGATGCCTGTGATCCTTCCCCGGCGGCTCTATCAGATTTGGCTGACGGCGTCAGCGACGGAGACGGAGCGGCTGGCCGAACTATTGGTCCCTTTCGACGCGGGGGCTATGGTCCGATACCCAGTGAGTTCTCTCGTTAACAAGCCTCAAAACGATGTTCCGGAGTGTGCGCGGGAAGTGCCCACGCCTGAAATGCAGGCGCGACTTTGGTAGCGCGAGAATTCGGGCGACTCTTGCCTACAAAACAAAACGCCCCAGACTCGATTTGAGTCTTGGGACGTATGTTGATCAGCCCTCCCCCAAGTGCTGCTCAAGAACGACACTACAGCTAGTTGAGAAATTAGAGAATGGCCCGTTTGTGCCATGCCGCGCCCTGGAATGCGGGCTACGTTTCAGACTGCGACGCACAAACAGCCGCCATTCCGCCGGCCGTCATTGCATCTGTTTCTTGCGTTTTGGGAAAGGGCCGAGGACGGAAACGTGTTACGGACCTCCACACGGTCTAAGGACGGGTTACGACGCAGCCGTGACGCACTTTTCTGGGGCCGGTTGTGACGCCCACAAGACGCAATCGATCTGTGCTGTGCTGTCCGTTAGTGAACAGATGGGTCCGGCACCGGACACCGCCGAGTCGCCGCCCAACTGGCCGCTGGCATGTATCTTGCTGTCGGCAAATCACTTAGATCCATGGCGGGTGTGGAGGATGAGTTGCCATAAAGTAGGCGATGGATATCGCACGCCCAGAATTCAGGCGGCAGAAATTGCGCCGCCAGATCATATTCGCAGCTCTTGGGGTTGTGGTCATCGCAGCAGCAACGGTTGGAGTGTCGCGATTGAGGCCCGCCGCACCCTCGGTGGAAAGAGGAACGGTGTGGACCGACATCGTGAAACACGGTTCCATGCTGCGTCAAGTACGAGGACCCGGTTCATTGGTTCCCACCCAGGAAGCCGTTCGCCAGATTCCCGCCGAGACGGAAGCCACCGTCGTGCGCATTCGCATGCTGCCGGGTTCGCAGGTGAAGGCCGACGCCATTCTTCTGGAGATGAGCAATCCCCAGGTTGAGCAGGCGGCCGTCGACGCACAACTTCAATTAAAGGCTGTGGAAGCCGAGTACCAGAGCCTGAAAGTAAAACTCGACAGCGATCTCATGACGCAGAAGGCCGGCGCCGCGACTGTGAACGCAGACTACAGTCAGGCGCAACGACAAGCCGACACGGACAAAGCTCTCTATGACCTTGGAGTGATCTCAGGACTGGCCTACAAGTCGTCCAAGGGCAAGGCCGATGAGCTTACGACCCGAAACGACTTGGAAGGCCAGAGATTGGTCATCAACAAGAAAGCCATTGATACGCAGTTGGCTCAGGAGCAGGCCAAGGTTGACGAGGCCCGCACGCTGGCCGATTTGAAGCGGAAGCAACTGGATGCGTTAAAAGTTCGGGCTGGAATCGACGGAGTTCTCGTGGATCTGCCTCTGCAGGTCGGACAACACGTGATGCCGGGAGTGATGCTCGCCAAGGTCGTACAACCGGAGCACCTGATGGCGGCCTTGAAGATCGCCGAAACCCAGGCGAGAGACGTACAGTTTGGCGAACCGGCGGCAATCGATACGCACAATGGAATCATCAGCGGCACGGTCATGCGGGTCGATCCCGCGGTGCAAAACGGAACCGTCACGGTGGACGTCAAACTCACGAGCGCGCTGCCTAAAGGCGCGCGCCCGGATTTGAGCGTGGACGGCACTATCGATCTGGAACGGCTGGACAACATTCTTTATGTCGGCCGTCCGGCATTCGGCCAGGAAAACAGCACGATCAGTTTGTTCAAGCTGGATGCGGAGGGAAAGGAAGCGTCTCGCGTTCCTGTGAAGGTCGGACGCGAATCCGTGAATTCGATTCAGGTCTTCGAAGGTCTACACGAGGGAGACACTGTCATTCTTTCCGACATGTCTCGTTGGGATAAAACCGACCGCATTCGTCTGGAATAAGCAGTACAGGCAAGAAGCGCAAATCCAAAAATACTGAGGCAGAAGCCATGACCGATGCAGGGCAGCCGTTGATTCAGATTCAGGAGATGACAAAGGTTTTCTATACCGACGAGATTGAAACTCACGCTCTCTCGGGCGTGCATCTTTCGATTGCCAAAGGCGAGTATGTGGCGATGTCGGGACCGTCGGGCTGCGGAAAGTCCACTCTTCTCTCCATCATTGGCTTGCTCGATACGCCGACGGCGGGGAGTTACTCGCTGAACGGCAAGTCGGTGGAGAACCTCGATTTCGCCGAGCGCTCGCGCATCCGCAATCAGGAGATCGGCTTCATCTTTCAAAGTTTCAACCTGATCGGCGATTTGACGGTGTATGAGAACGTCGAACTTCCGCTGACTTATCGCCAACGGATGCCTGCGGCTGATCGGAAAGCGCGAGTCATGGAAGCGCTGGAGCGTGTCGGCATGGCGCACCGCGTCCGGCACTATCCTTCGCAACTTTCTGGCGGTCAACAGCAGCGTGTCGCCGTGGCGCGCGCGCTCGGCGGAAAACCTTCCATCCTGCTGGCGGACGAACCGACCGGAAACCTCGACTCACGAAACGGCGAGGCCGTGATGGAGTTGCTGCAAAACCTGCATCGCGAAGGCGCGACCATCTGCATGGTGACCCACGATCCGCGCTTTGCGAAGCACGCGCAGCGCGAAGTGCATTTGTTCGACGGCAAGGTCGTAGCGGAAGAAGAACTGCAAAAACTGATGGCGGATACGCACGCATGAGCAGCCTTATCCAGAAGCCTCCGCCGCGGTGGTGTGCGCCGACGGCGCTTCATCGGGACTTCTAGAGTCGGTTCCCCAAGTCAGCGTGAAGATGAGCAACCCGCAGGTCATTTTTGGCGCACAGACTATGGACTCTCTGATTTCCGATGCGATGGCCTCACGATTTTTCCATGATTCTGCCGGTGGTTTTCGCGACGCTTACACTGCTCCTTGCCGGCGTCGGAAATTATGGCGTCATTCCTATGTCGTCAGCCAAGGCGGGCACGAGATTGGCATTCGCCTGGCCCTGGGCGCGCGCCCGGCAGACATCTTGCGCTTGATTTTGAGCCGTGGCGGCAAGTTGGCCGGGCTTGGAGTCGCACTCGGCCTCACTCGTCTCATGGCTAATCTACGGTACGGAGGGAGTGCGACTGATCCGCTCACTTTTGCAGGAGTTGCAATGTTGCTGACGTTGGTTGCGCTTGCGGCGTGCCTTGTGCCCGCGCGCCGCGCCGCGAAAGTCGATCCCATAGTGGCATTGCGCTACGAATAAGGAAGGAGAACTGATGACGGGCCTGCTTCAAGATCTTCGCTACGCGCTTCGCCAGCTCCGCAAGAGCCCAGGCTTCACCATGGTGGCGGTACTTACGCTAGCGCTTGGCATCGGCGCCAACACAGCGGTTTTCAGCGTAGTCGACGCCGTCATGCTGCGCCCGCTGCCGTATGCTCAACCAGAAAGGCTGGTCGAGGCCGAATCCGTCAACACGCACAATCCACAGTCGATCAATATTTCTTATCCCGACTTCTTTGACTGGCGCTCGCAGAATCGCACGCTGGAGCACCTCGTCGCGTATCACGACAACTTGTTTACCCTGACCGGTCTGGAACGGCCAGTCCAGGTGGATGCCGAGGTCGTCTCCTGGGATCTGTTACCGGCGCTGGGAGTCCGTCCAGAACTCGGGAGGGGCTTTGCCGCAGAAGAAGAGAAGGCGGGCACGCGCGTGGTTTTGATCAGCCACTCTCTGTGGACGACTCAATTCGGTGCAGATCCCGCGATCATTGGCCGAGGTATTCGTCTTAGCGGCGACCTGTACACAGTGATTGGCGTCATGCCCTCTGCTTTCCGCTTTCCGGTGAACAAGCCCCGCAACAGTGTCTGGACCACGCTCGCTGTAGATGATGATCCCTCCGATCCCAAGCCCGCGACCAGCAATCGCGGTTCGCACTTCTTGAGCGTTTTCGGCCGGCTCAAGCCCCGGACAACTGTCGCTCAAGCGGACCAGGATATTCGGTCGATTGCGGCGAATCTGTCGAAGCAATATCCCACTACGAACACGAGTCATGATTCAGCACGTATGGAAACTGAGGTGGCGGCACTGATTGGCGACACGCGCACGGCGCTTCTCGTTGTGCTGGGAGCGGTGGCGTTGGTGCTGCTGATCGCATGCGGCAACATCGCAAATTTGCTGCTGGCACGCATGCGGGAACGGCAGCGTGAAATTGCGCTGCGCTCCGCATTGGGCGCGGGGAGGAGACGAATTGTCCGCCAGTTGCTGGCGGAGAGTCTCGTGCTGAGCGCGGCTGGTGGACTGGCTGGTTGTGCCCTGGCCCTGGTTTGCACTCCGGCGGTGCTGTCGCTCATCGGTGACAGCGTGCCGCGCGCAACCGACGCGGGTGTCGATCCCCGCGTACTCTCTTTCGCGATCGTCGTGTCATTCGTCGCGGGTCTGATCTTCGGAGTGGTCCCCGCCATCGCTGCTTCCAAAACCGATCTCGTCTCCACGTTGAAGGAAGGCGGTCGAAGCGAAATCTTTGGGCGCGACTGGTTGCGTTCATCATTGATTGTGGGGCAGGTTGCCTTGGGTCTCGTGCTTAGTACAGGAGCGGGACTCCTCATCACCAGTTTTATTCACCTCACGCACGCGAAACAGGGGTTCAACCCCGATCACCTCACCACTTTGTTCTTCGAAACGCCGGATGCGCACTACAAAGACACGCGCCCACAGTTTTATCGTGAATATTTCGACAAACTGCGCGCGCTGCCGGGTGTGCAGTCCGCGGGCGGCGTGATGATGCTGCCAATGACCAATGAAGGCGCCGTGATCAGTTTCGAGGATCCGGAGCACCCGGTTCCTGAAGGGCAACAGCCAAGCGCTGATCTCAGCCCGATCACTCCCGAGTACTTCCGCACGATGCAGATCCCGGTTCTGGAAGGGAGGGATTTTTCTGCGCGGGACGATATGAAGTCTCTACAAGTGATGATCGTGAACCAAGCCTTCGCGCAAAAGTATTTCCCCGGCGAAGAAGTCTTGGGCAAGAAGTTGAAGCCCGGCGCAAACGGTGGCGGAGCGAGTACGCCTCCGTGGAGGGAGATCGTGGGCGTGGTCAGGAACATCAAGTTGGGCGCAACCCAGCGCGAGATGCGTCCAGCGATGTTTCTGCCGGACGGTCAACTCCCCGCCTGGTGCTGCCTATATTCGGTTGTGCGCACCTCGATCGATCCGATAAGCCTTGAATCGAGTGTGCAGCGAATCGTCTCGGAGATGGACAAGGATATTCCGGTAACTCAGGTCCGGACGATGAGTGACTTGATGTCCATTGAGCTGTCCCAGCCTCGATTCGCAACCTTCCTTCTGAGCACGTTTGCGCTGCTAGCTCTCGTCCTCACGATTGTTGGTCTTTACGGTGTGATGACGTATTCAGTTGCACGGCGCACCCGAGAGATTGGTGTCCGCATGGCCTTGGGTGCGCAACGGGGCGCGGTATTGACCATGATCTTGCGGGATGCGGCGATTTTGCTGGCCACTGGAATTGCGATCGGTGCGGCCGTCGCGCTGGCCTCGGGGTCCATTCTGCAAAGCATGCTGTATGGAACGGGATCCCGCAATCCCGTCGTGCTCATTGAGGTTTGTATCGCGGTGGCTTTGGCTGGACTTTTGGCGGCCTACATTCCAGCGTTTCGCGCCGCCAGAGTCGATCCTATGGTGGCGTTGCGCTACGAGTGAGGAAAGGGAAGAGATGAACGGCATTCTCCAGGATTTTCGCTATGCTTTGCGCCAGCTACGCAATAGCCCTGCCTTCGCGTGCACCGCCGTCCTGGTGCTGACGATGGGAATATGCGCGAGTGTCTCCATCTTTGCGTTTGTGGATGCCGCGCTGATCAAGCCGTTGCCTTACCCGAATCCCAACCGTTTGGTCTTCGTGACGGAAAGTGTTCCGATGATTCCGCTCGCGAACCTTTCCTACCCAGACTACCTCGACTGGAAGAGGCTCAACCAGGTCTTCAGTTCAATGGATGTCTATAACGGGACCGGATATCTGCTTAACACCCCCACCGGTACCGAGCCGGTGCGCGGAATTCGCGTGAGTGACGGATTGTTTCGCACGTTGGGCGTCACTCCCGCGCTGGGCCGCGATTTTTATGCTGGCGAGGATCTCCCCTCCGCGCCGAAGACTGTGATTCTGAGCTATCGCACCTGGCAGAAACGATTCGGTGGAAGGAAAGATGCAGTCGGAGAAGCCGTTTCCCTCAGCGGCACGCCTTACACCATCGTCGGAGTGTTGCCGCAGAGCTTCCAATTTGCGCTGGGCGAGAACGATGAATTCTGGACTCCGCTCCATGCATCCGGCTCCTGCGACCTCAGGCGAAGCTGCCACGGCCTGATGGGGATTGGGCGGCTAAAGGACGGAGTCTCCGTTGAGATGGCGCTCACGGAGATGAAGACGATTGCCCATCAACTGGAGCAGGAGTATCCCAACGACAATCGCGGACAGGGCGCAGCGGTGCTGCCACTCTCCGAAGTGATTGTTAAGGATATACGGCCGATACTTCTCGCTTTGCTTGCCGGAGCAGGGCTTCTGCTGGTGATCGCGTGCGTGAATGTGTCGAGCTTGCTATTAGTTCGCTCCGAAAGCCGCAAACGTGAGATTGCGGTGCGTGGCGCGCTCGGCGCATCGCGCGGAAGACTGGTTCGACAGTTCATTACCGAGGGGTTGGTTCTGATGGCAGCAGGCAGCTTGCTGGGTCTAGCCGCCGCCGATGGTGCGATGCAGATCCTTACCCGGCTTATCTCCAAAGACATGATGACGAGTATGCCGTATATGACCGGGCTGGGTCTGAACTCCCACGTGCTGGCATTTGCAGGCGCCATCTTCCTATTCGCTGCGGCTCTTTTGTCCTTGCCGCCAATCGTGCGCTTACCTCTTTCTAAGATGCGAGAGGGCCTGACTGAAGGCGGCCGCGGTTACGCCGGGACGTTGTGGCGTCGTTTCGGCATGAATCTGGTGGTGGTAGAACTTGCGATTGCCGTTGTGTTGCTGGTGAGCGCCGGGCTTCTGGGTAAGAGTTTCTATCGCTTGCTCCATGTGGAAATCGGATTCCAGCCCGATCATCTGGCCACGGTGGAGGTTGCTTTATCGGACGTGACCTACGCGAAGGACGAGCAAGTCGTTGCGGTCCAGAAGCAGATCTTAAGCCGTGTCGCAAGCTTGCCGGGCGTTGAATCCGCGGGCATCTCCAACGTTTTGCCGGTGAGCTTCAATGGCAATACCACCTGGGTCCGGTTCGTTGGCCGTCCCTACAACGGGGAACACAATGAAGTGAACCAGCGGGATGTGAGTCCTGCCTTCTTCTACACGATTCGCGCAAAGTTATTGCAGGGCCGCTATTTCACCGAGGCTGATGATGCGTCGAAGCCACGGGTGGTCATCATCAATCGGACCATGGCCAACCAATATTTTCCGGGAGAGGATCCACTCGGCAAGAGGATTGGCGACACCGACCTGGAGCCGAAGTCGATCAAAGAAATCGTTGGCATCATCGATGACGTCAAAGATGGCTCGCTGGACTCCGAGATCTGGCCGGCTGTCTACTATCCGTTCAACCAGGATGGCGACACCTATTTTTCTGTCGTCGTTCGAACGTCGCAGTCCGAACAATCTGTGCTGCCGGCGCTGGTCGCCGCTGTCCGGGAGATCGATCCCGGAATTGGCACGATGAATGAGACGACCATGACAGCCAGGATCAGCAATTCACCAAGTGCCTATCTCCATCGTTCCTCTGCGTGGCTCGTGGGCGGCTTTGCCACTTTGGCGCTGCTGCTGGGCGTGATCGGCCTCTATGGAGTGATCGCGTACTCGGTGACCCAGCGGACGCGGGAGATTGGTGTCCGGATGGCCCTCGGCGCGCAACGGAGCTCGGTGTATCAGCTCATCATGAAAGAGGCGGCATGGCTGGCGGGCGCGGGAATTATCACGGGCCTGGTGTGCTCGATCGCCGCTGCCTCCTTGATGCGCGGGCTGCTGTTTGGGGTTCGCTCGTGGGATGCGACGACGCTCGCGACGGTTTCTGTTGCGCTGGCGATTTCCGCGTTGTTCGCGAGCTACATTCCCGCGCGTCGGGCCGCGCGGGTCGATCCCATGGTCGCTCTGAGATACGAGTAGGAGACTTATGAAAACACTTCGGCAGAACGCTCGCTACAGTATTCGATTGCTGCGGAAAAATCCCGGCTTCACTCTCATCGCTGCCATTACGCTCGCGCTCGGAATCGGTGCGAACACGGCCATCTTCAGTGTGATCTACGCCGTGCTGCTCGCACCCATGCCTTATCCCAATCCCGACCAGCTCGTGATGGTGTGGTCGAGAGTTCAGGGTGGCAACAACGTGGTTTCTGCTGGCGATTATCTGGATTGGAAGAGCCAGAACACAGCTTTTCAAGACGTTAATGCCTGGACGGGTGCCAGCTTCAACCTGGCAACTCCTGAGCAACCGGAACAGATCAACGGCCAGAGGACAACTCCTGGCTTTTACAAAATGATGGGAGTGCCCTTCTTCCTGGGACGTGATTTTCTTCCGGCGGAAGGCGAGCCTGGCAAAGACCATGTCGTGATTTTTACCTATCGCTTGTGGAAAAGCATGGGCGGCAATCGCGAGATCATTGGGCAACAAATCCGCATGAACAGTGAGCCCTACACGGTGGTCGGCGTTATGGCGCCTGGAGCAACGGATCGTCTCCAGACGCAGCTGGTTGTGCCTCTGGCTTTCAAGCCAGAGCAAATCAACCACGATTTTCATTGGCTGCTGGTGATGGCCCGCATGAAGCAGGGAATGTCATTGTCGCAGTCGCAGGCCGACATGCAAGTAGTCACCAACCGCATCGCACAAGATCACCCGCAAAGCAACAAGGGTTGGAGCGCCAGCGTGGAAGAACTCCACAACGATTTTTTCCCGAAGGAAGCGAAGCAAACGCTCTGGCTGCTGATGGGCGGCGTCGGGTTCATTCTTCTGATCGCCTGCGGGAACGTTGCCAATTTGGTTCTTGCCAGAGGAACGACGCGCTTGAAGGAAGTAGCGGTGCGCACTTCGTTGGGTGCGACGCGATGGCACGTCTTCAGCCAGTTCCTCACCGAGAGTCTGGTCTTGGCGGTGCTCGGCGGCCTGCTCGGAATTGGGCTCGGGGAGGCAATTATCCGGATTATGGTCGCGAAGATGCCGCCGTTCACGCTTCCATCCGAAGCCGATGTGGCCCTGAATATCCCCGTTCTGTTGTTCACCCTATTGGCGACTACGATCGCCGGCATGTTGTTCGGTTGTGCTCCAGCGTGGCAAGCCTCGCTCGTTGATCCCAATGAGACGCTGAAGGAAGGCGGACGCTCCGGCACCAGCGCAGGAAGGCATCGGCTGCGCCGCGCTCTGGTTGTCGGCGAGTTTGCGCTGGCCCTGACGTTGTTGGCGGGCGCCGGTCTTGCCATTCACAGCTTCTGGAACCTGGCTCGTGTCGATCCCGGCTTCCGCACCGATCACATTCTTACCTTCAACCTTCCGGTGCCGGAAAAACGCCTGTCGCAGCCCGAGCAGATCGTTGCCTACTACAAACAACTCACAGAGAGAATTGAGTCCCTGCCGGGCGTAACCCGCGCCGAAGCCGGCACAGGTATGCCGCTGCAAGGCACAAACTTCGGCATGCCCTTCACCATCGAAGGCAAGCCGGTCGCCGATCCATCTGCCCGGCCCGGGGCCGGGTTCCAAATGGTCACTCCCGGATTCTTCCAAACTTTTGCGATCCAGATGGCGAAAGGCAGGGCGTTCACCGATCAGGACACTGCGAACAGTGTGAAGGTCGCGATTGTCAATGAGACTTTCGTCAAGCGCTATTTCTCCGGAGTGGATCCCCTGACGCAACGCATCCTCGTGGAGCAATTGATTCCTGGAGTCACCAAGCTGGGGCCGCCCATTGAGTGGCAGATCGTCGGGGTGTACCGCAACACTCACAACGGCGGGATTCGCAGCACCGGTTTTCCGGAGATCGATGTTCCCTTCGCGCAGAGCCCGTGGCCACAAGCTTCCATGGCAGTCCGCACCACCGGTGACCCGGCCCAGATGGCCAAGAGCATTGCCGCGGCCGTGCACTCCGTCGATCCCGACCTGGCGCTGGCCGACATCAAGACCATGGATCAGATTGTCGGCGAGTCTTTGGTGGGAGATCGCTTTACGACAGCGCTCTACATCAGCTTCGCAACTGTGGCGCTCGTTCTGGCCGCGATCGGTATCTATGGCGTGATGGCCTTCGCAGTCGCGCAGCGCACGCACGAAATCGGGCTGCGCATGGCGCTGGGCGCGAGTCAGGATCACGTCCTCGGTCTGATTCTGAAAGAGGGCATCATACTCGCGGGCATTGGACTCGGGGTTGGCCTCGTGGGAGCCTGCTTCGTCGGTCGCGCCATGCGCGGACTTCTTTACGGGGTAGGCACGATTGATGTGGCCGCATTCAGCGCGGTCGCGGTCACGCTGTTCATGGCGGCACTGCTTGCGTGCTACCTTCCCGCGAATCGGGCGTCAAAAGTCGATCCCATGATTGCCTTGCGCTACGAATAGGAGATTGAGAGATGATGGCGGGATTCACGCAGGATTTGCGTTACGCGTTGCGACAGTTGGCGAAAGCGCCGGGCTTTGCCGCTGTCGCAATCGTCACACTCGCGCTCGGCATCGGCGCCAATACGGCCATCTTTAGTCTGATCGACCAGGCCCTGCTGCGGACTCTTCCGGTGAAGGAAGCCGATCGCCTTGTGATCCTGCAGTCCCTCGGCAGCTTCAACGGACACACGAGTTCCCGCACGGATGACAACTTTTCTTTCTCGTATCCCATGTATCGCGATCTTCGCGACCAGAACTCTGTTTTCAGCGGGTTGATCGCCACCGACAAAGTCAATCTGGGAGTGCAATGGCACAACCAACCTGAGTTGGTCGACGCCGAACTCGTCTCCGGGAACTATTTTGACGTCCTCGGTGTGCAGCCTGCAGTGGGCCGACTACTGGTCGCCTCCGACGACGTAGTAGTCGATGCGAATCCGGTGGCGGTCTTAAGCTTCAGTTATTGGAAGCGCCGTTTTGGTTCGGATCCCTCGGTCGTGAATCAGAGCATCCTGATCAACGGCCGTCCTTTCACGGTCCTCGGAGTATCTCCGCCCGGTTTTCATAGCGTGGTCATGGGCGATACTCCCAATGTGTTTGTGCCGATGACGATGAAAGCCGAGATCAGGCCGGGCATTACCGACCTGCTCGATCGCACCTCGCGCTGGCTCAACATCGTTGGAAAACTCAAGCCCGGACTCAGCCGCGAGCAGGCCGAAGCCGGCATCAACCCGCTTTGGTACTCCATCCGCGCCGACGAACTCAAGCAGCGGGGGCACAGCTCAGATCATTTCAAGGAAAGCTTCCTGACCAAGTCGCATCTGTTCGTGCGCGAAGGAGCCAAGGGATTCTCTCCGCTGCGTGCCGACGTGCAGCAGCCTCTGCTCATCATCATGGGGATGGTCGGACTCGTGGCCCTGATGGCCTGCGCCAATGTCGGCAGCCTCTTATTGGTCCGGGCTGCTGGGCGTATCCGCGAAATGTCTGTCCGGTACGCGCTAGGGGCCAAGCGCGTGCGAGTCGTGCAACAGTTACTGGTCGAAGGCCTTCTGCTTGGCCTCGCGGGCGGCGTACTTGGAATCGCCATCGCGCCTCGCATTTCGGCGTGGATGATCAACATGATCTGGAGCGGCATGGCTGGAGATCTCCCATTTTCGTCGCGCCCGGATCTGCGGATCTTGCTTTTCAACTTTTCTCTGGCGTTGCTGGTCAGCCTGCTCTTTAGCCTCGCCCCCGCGGCGCAATTCTGGCGCCCGAATCTGGCGCCCGCTCTCAAACAGCAGGCTATGACTGCGGGCAGCGGGCCGCTGCGCTTCCGCCGCATTTCGGTCGCGGTCCAGATCGGGTTGAGCCTGCTAGTGTTGTTGGGCGCAGGTTTGTTCGTGCGCACGCTGCACAACCTCAAGTCGCTGAATGTGGGGATTCAAACCGATCATCTTGTGACCTTCGGTGTTGAGGCAACGCTTGCGGGATATCGGCCCGATCAAACTCGCGATCTCGATACACGAATCCTGCAAACGTTAGCAGCCTTGCCAGGCGTGCGCTCCGTCGCAGGGACAACCGATCCGGAGCTCGCGGACGAAAATACCTCGAACAACATCACCCTGGCCGGCTATACCGCAAAAGAAAATGAAGACATGAACGTGGAGTCGCCCCGCGTGAGTCCCGGCTACTTCTCGACGATGGGCATGCCGCTCGTAGCTGGCCGCGACTTTACCGAACAGGATCGGGATGCTAGCCACAAGGTCGCCGTGGTGAACGAGAGCTTTGCCCGGCACTATTTCGCAGAACCGCAACTGGCGCTCGGCCACTATTACGCCAAGGGCGGAGGCAGCGTGACGCCTGACACCGAAATCGTCGGCGTGGTGAAAGACGCAAAGCATACCGGAGTTCGCCAGGCGATTACTCGCACGACGTTCACTCCGTACCTTCAAGAGACGAATCCGCGTGCGATGACGTTTTATGTTCGAACTTGGCAGGCGCCGGAGAGTGCGGAAGGCACGATCCGGGCTGCGATGCAGAACCTCGATTCCAAGCTCGTTTTGGATACGTTCCGAACCATGGAAGAACAGGTAGACGACATTCTGACGAGCGAACGCGTGATCGCGATTCTGGCCTCGGCCTTCGGGGCGCTTGCGGCTCTCATGGCTGCAGTCGGGCTCTACGGGGTTCTGGCTTATTCGACGGCGCAACGCACGCGCGAGATCGGCATTCGCATTGCGCTGGGCGCCGCACGCGGCTCTGTCATGCGCATGGTTCTCGCTGAAGTGCTATGGCTCGCCGGAATCAGCATTGCGGTTGCGCTACCGGCTTCATTGCTGCTGACTCGTGCAGTGCGCAGCCAGTTGTTCGGCATTTCCAGCAGCGATCCCATGACGCTTGTCGTTGTGACCTTGCTGGTAGCCGCAGTCGCACTCGCGTCCGCACTGCTGCCTGCACTGCGCGCGGCGAAAACCAATCCCATGACCGCGCTGCGCTACGAATAGAAATCCAGATTCATGAAACGAGAGTGACATGATCCAACTGAAAAACATCGATCGCAGCTACAAGACTGGCGCGGGACGAACCTGGGTATTGCGCCGCGTGAACCTCGACATTCGCGAAGGCGAGTTCATTACCGTTATGGGACCGTCCGGAGCCGGCAAGTCCTCGCTCCTCAACGTGCTTGCTCTTCTCGATGACCAGTGGGAGGGCGAGTATTGGTTTCGCGAACAGGCTGTTCACGAACTGAAGCGCAAGCAACGGGCGGAACTGGCCAAGAAGAATGTCGGGATGGTCTTCCAGAGCTACCACCTTCTCGACGACCTGACTGTGCAGGAGAACATCGACCTGCCTCTCTCCTACAAAGACATTCCCCGCAATCAGCGGCAAAGCCTGGTTGCGGACACTCTCGACCGCTTCCAGATTGTGGCCAAGAAAGATCTCTATCCCAGCCAGCTTTCAGGCGGGCAACAACAACTGGTGGGAATCGCGCGAGCCGTAATCCACAAACCTCCACTTCTTCTCGCCGATGAGCCCACCGGCAACCTGCATTCTCTCCAGGCCAAGGAGATCATGGAACTTTTCCGCGGCCTGAATGAGCAGGGAACCACGATCGTGCAGGTCACACACTCGGAAGCGAATGCGGCCTACGGAAGCCGCACCATTCAACTGCGGGACGGATGGCTCGTTGGCGACACTGCCAATCCATCCCTCGCTCAGCAAGCGGAGGTCAGCGCATCGTGAATGTTTCGGGACACACTTTCTTGCAACGGGGAATTACGATCATTTGCATTTATGCGATGTTGGCCTCGACGCTGCCGGCGCAGACGTCCAGCCCCGCAGTCGCCCCGCCGCCGCAGACTCCTGCTGCACGATCTGCAGCCGCACAAACCGCCGATGCGCCCATCACGCTTCCGGTTCGGTTTGATATGCCGAAATCGCACAACCCCCTCAACGCCTACTCTCCGGATTACGTTCCCCAGCCTGTCCTGGTAAATTCTCCGCTTCTCGATCGGCTAATCCGGGACGGGAAACTTTATCTCTCGTTGAAAGATGCTATCGATCTCGCGCTCGAAAACAATCTGGATCTCGCGATTGCCCGCTACAATCTTCCAATCGCGAACACCGACATCCTTCGAACCGAGGCCGGCGGATTCTTTCGGGGCGTAAATACTGGCGTGGTGCAGGGAACTCCCGGCGGAGGTGTCGGAGGCTTTGGCACGGGTGCTCCGGGCGCCGGAGCCGGCGGTACGACGAGCGGCGCCGGCGGGGCTGGAGCAGGTGCATCGGGACTGGTTCAGTCGACCCTGGGCACCGGAACCAATGTGTCCTCGTACGATCCCTTCATCAGCGCAAACGGCGGAGTCGAGCATCAGACTTCGCCTGTCGTCAACCAGGCCGTGTATGGAGTTGAGTCTCTGCAACTGAACACCGGGCAATTCAACGTCAATTACTCCCAGGCGTTCGCCACCGGAACCAACATCAATTTCTCGTTTAACAGCGCCCGCCAAACTTCGAACAGCCCCTTCTTCACGCTGTCGCCGACTCTGACGTCGGCCTTCCGTTTTTCCGTCCAGCAAGAGTTGCTTGCTGGATTCGGTTTCGGCCCGAATCTGCGCTATCTGCGAATCGCCAGAAACAACAAGAAGATTTCAGACATTGCCTTCAAAGACCAGGTGATCGCCACCGTCACTCAGATCGAGAATATGTATTGGGACCTGGTGAGCGCATACGAACAGACGCAGGTGAACGAAAAATCGTCGGCATTCGCTCAGCAAACTCTGGAGAACGCGCGGAAGCAGTTGAAGCTGGAAAGTATTCCTGAAATGGATGTTCTGCGCGCCGAGGCGGAAGTCTCACGACGTGATCAGGACTTGACCGTGGCCCGCACAAGTCTCCAATTCCAGGAGACACTCATGAAGAATGCGATTACGAAGAGTCTGGATGATCCGACGCTCGAGGCAATGCCGGTCATTCCAACCGATCGAACGGAGAACTTACAGACGCAGGGCGCCGGGCCCATTCAGGACTTGATTGCAACCGCGCTAAAGGGCCGTCCCGAGTTGGCTGAGTCGGATGTCGATCTGGTGAACCGCCAGATCAGCCGCCGCGCTGCGCGCAATGCTTTATTGCCCTCGCTTTCCGCGGTTGCTTTCTATTCAGGTGCGGGGCTGGCGGGCCCGTTGAATCCCATTTGCACCCAGGGCTGCACTGCGAACGTACCGATTGATTTCGGCGGCGCGCTGGCCAACACGTTCAACAATTCCAACCCTGACTACTACGTAGGTCTGAATCTGAACGTTCCGCTGCGGAACCGCGTCGCGAAAGCTGACCAATACCGATCCGAGCTCGAATATCGGCAGGCCGAGCTGCGAATGGAGCAACTGAAGAAGCAGGTCCGCATTGAAGTACGCAATGCGCAGTACTCGGTCGAGCAGACTGCCGCGCGCGTGCAGGCCGCCCGTAAAGGCCGCGACCTCGCTCAGCGTACGTTCGACATCACCAAGAGAGAGCAGGATTTGGGCGCGGGATCGAGCTATCAAACTCTTTCCGCTCAGAAGGATCTCGCACTTGCGGAACTGGATCTGGTCACGGCAATGACCGTTTTTGAGAAGGCAAAAGTTGAACTTGATCGGGCAACCGGGGCAACTTTGGAACATAATGGCATCCAGCTACAAAATGCGATGAACGGCACGGCGGATGATACGATCAGCGCCACGCATCCATAATTGGTCATGCCAACTTCTGTCAAACCCGGAGCCCATCCCTCAATAACGCCGGCCAAGGGTAGTTTCGAACGGCCGCGCATTCTGGCAGCCGATGATCAGCAGCATGTGCTCGAAGCTCTCGAACTTTTGCTTCGCCCTCAGGGATACGAGGTCGAGACCGCGAGATCCCCGGCGCTGGTTCGCGATGCTCTGGCCACCGGAACCTACGACGCACTGCTCATCGACTTGAACTACACCCGGGACACGACTTCCGGCCAGGAAGGGCTCGATCTTCTTTCCGAGATTGTCGCGCTCGACAACACAACTCCTGTCATCGTAATGACCGCTTGGGCCAACATCGAATTGGCAGTCGAGGCGATGCGCCGCGGGGCCAGGGATTTTATTCAGAAGCCGTGGGAGAACGAGCGCTTGCTCACCATCCTGCGCGTCCAAGTGGAGCTTCGCCGCGCCTTGCAGCGCGCGGAACGGCTGGCGGCACAGAATCGTCTTCTGCAGGCCGAGGGGCGTCCCGAATTCATCGCGACAGCTCCGCTCATGCAGCCTGTGCTCGAAGCCATCACGCGCGTTGGGCCTTCTGATGCCAATGTTCTGATCACCGGGGAGCACGGCACGGGCAAAGAAGTTGTGGCTCGAACTTTGCACGCCGTCTCGCGCCGCGCACAACGCCTCCTCGTCTCCGTGAACACAGGCGCAGTTCCTGAAGGACTCTTTGAAAGTGAACTCTTCGGGCATGTGAAGGGTGCTTTCACCGATGCGCGGACTGACCGCATCGGACGTTTCGAACTGGCAGATGGGGGCACGATTTTCCTCGATGAGATCGGGAACATACCCATTCGCCAGCAGGCCAAACTGTTGCGAGTGCTGGAGGCTGGTGAGATCGAGCGGGTCGGCTCTTCGCGGGCAGTCCGCGTGGATGTGCGCGTCGTCTCTGCCACCAATGCCGATCTGCGGGCAGCCTGCGCTTCCGGACTGTTCCGCGAGGACTTGCTTTTCCGGCTGAATACCGTCGAAATTCATGTGCCGGCTCTTCGCGAACGACGCGAAGACATTCCCGCGCTCGCGGTACACTTCCTCGCGCGGTATGCATCCCGTTACCGGCGCCCGATCCAGGGCTTCGAAGCTTCCGCCTTGCAACTACTCATGCAATATTCCTGGCCGGGCAATGTTCGCGAGCTCGAACACACCCTCGAGCGCGCCGTTCTGATGTGCCGAGGCAACGAGATCCAGCGCGCCGATCTGGGATTGGACATGCTGCGGCCGCAAAGCCAGAATCTTGAAGAACTCAGCCTCGAATCCGTGGAAGCCATTCTCATCCGCAAGGCGCTGCAGCGGTCCCAGGGGAATGTGAGCCATGCGGCTGAAACCCTGGGGCTCAGCCGTGGGGCCCTCTACCGGCGGATGGAGAAATATGGGCTCTAGCCCGCAAGGGACTCCGAATCCCAGCGCGCGCAAGCCTCCACGAAAACGGGTTCGCCTCCTATACGAGCGTCGCGTCAATCTATACGCTCTGCTGGTAGCCCTTCCTGGGATGGTCGCCAGCGGTATCTTTATCTGGCTGCAAGCCTGGACGTTGGAATCCAAGTGGGCTCTCACGTTTGCGGAATTATTTGTGTGGTGGCTGCTCGCCATGGCACTCCAGGAGCAAGCAACACGGCCTCTCCAGACTCTCGCCAATGTGATCGCTGCCCTACGCGAAGAGGACTACTCCTTTCGCGCGCGAGGTGCTGCTGTCGATGACGCGCTCGGCGAACTTTCCATCGAAGTGAATGCTCTGGCTGATCTCCTCGCGGACCAGCGGATTCGAGCCATCGAAGCCGCCGCTCTACTGCGGCGCGTGGTCGAAGAGATCGAAGTTCCTCTGTTTACATTTGACCCTGACCAGATTCTGCGCCTCGTGAACTCCGCCGGAGAGCGCCTTCTGCAGCAGCCCTCGGTCCGACTGCTCGGACTTACGGCTCGCGAGATTGGCTTGGCCGCTTGCATGGACGCCGAAAGCGAGACAATCGTTCCGCTGCCTTTTCAAGGCCCGAACGCACGCTGGCTGGTTCGCCGCAGTTCGTTTCGCGAGAAGGGAGTGCCGCACACACTCATTGTGCTCTCGGACGTGAGCCGTGCCTTGCGCGAAGAGGAACGAGGCGCATGGCAGCGGCTGATTCGCGTACTAGGACACGAACTAAACAACTCCCTCACACCGATCAAATCCATTGCAGGAACCCTGCGAGCGCAGATTTCAACCGCCGCGTGGGAGACTGATCAGGGAGGAGACTTTGAGCGCGGGCTCTCGATCATTGAATCGCGAGCCGACTCGCTCAATCGCTTCCTGCAGGCCTACCGCCGGCTCGCCCAGATGCCGCCACCCGTCGTGCGAAAGACCGAGCTTCGTCCCATTGTTCAACGCGTCGTCGCTCTCGAAGCAGGTTTGCCGGTTCAGCTGTCTCCCAGTCCGCCGGTTGAATTGACAGTCGATCCCGATCTCTTCGAACAAATGCTCATCAATCTGATCAGGAATGGCGTAGAAGCAGCGTTGGAAGTCCAGCACGCGTCGACTGCGCAAAATGGTTCGGCAACACCCTCGGCAAAGACTCGAGAACCGAAGGTCGTCGTGCGCTGGGAACTGAATGAAAAGGATTTAGTTCTCACCATCGAAGACAATGGCCCAGGCCTGGGCAACCCTTCCAATGTGTTCGTCCCGTTCTACACGACCAAGCCCGCCGGCAGCGGAATCGGCCTGGTACTTTCGCGCCAGATCGCAGAGGCGCACGGAGGATCCATCGAACTCCTGAACCGTACCGATCAGAAGGGTTGCCAGGCGAAGGTTGTGCTTCCGCGTTTTGAATCCTCTGTGTAATGACAAATCCATGCGTGTCGCACCGCGACGGCAAGTGCCATTGCTGCAGGGGCTCCCGTAATTACTCGGAAGACGGCGCCATGAGTACTAGGTTCTGCCGGCATTCGCATAAGTCCGAGAACAAAATTGAGTTATGCTGAATCGCGAAATCTGGAGAGGAATTCTATGAAACCGATGCTGAGCTGCCGAAGCTTCGCGGTCGCGATCATCTTTTCATTGATTGCGCAACTTGGGCTAGCGCAGTCGACGCGGTCGGAGCCCGATGTCGAGAAACGTGTGGATGCGCTTCTCGGCCAAATGACGATTGACGAAAAGATTGCGATGATCGGCGGGGTCAACGACTTCTACACGCGTCCGATTCCAAGACTCGGCATCCCCTCGTTGAAAATGTCCGACGGCCCTATGGGAGTTCATGACTATGGACTCGCGACCGCTTATCCCGCTGGAATTGCGCTGGCGGCGTCGTGGGACGTCAGTCTGGCGGAGCGCTTCGGAACTGCCATGGGTAAGGACGCGCGAGCCCGCGGCGTGCATTTCATACTCGGACCCGGCATGAATATTTACCGGGCGCCGATGAATGGCCGCAACTTCGAATACTTCGGAGAAGATCCTTTTCTGGCTTCGAGAATGGCCGTGGCGGTGATCAATGGAATGCAGTCACAACGCGTCATCGCCGTGGCGAAACATTTCGCCGGAAATAATTCTGAATTCGCGCGCATGACACTCAGTTCCGACATCGACGAACGAGCATTGCGTGAGATCTACCTGCCCGCGTTTGAAGCATCCGTTAAAGAGGCGCACGTCGGCGCGGTCATGGATGCCTATAACCCCGTGAATGGTACTTACATGACGCAGAACGAGCATTTGAATCAAGACATCCTCAAGAAGGAATGGGGCTTCGATGGCATTCTCATGTCCGATTGGGGTGGGACCCATGATGGTGTTGCCGCTGCCAGCGGCGGCCTCGATCTTGAGATGCCCTCTCCGACGTTCATGAATCGAGATGCGTTGCTACCAGCCTTAAAGGAAAACAAGATTTCAGTCACGACCATTGATGACAAAGTCCGGAGAATCCTCCGTAAGGCGATCGAGTTCGATTTCCTGGATCAGGAACAGACTGATACCGGAATCCCATCCTACAGCCAGGAGGGACGGCAGGTAGCGCTTGAGGTAGCCCGGGGAAGCATGGTTCTGCTCAAGAACACCGGCAACCTGCTTCCGCTCGATGAAAGCAAGCTGAAGACCATCGCTGTCATTGGTCCCGATGCTTATCCCGCGGTGATTAGCGGGGGCGGCAGCGCGGAGACCAGGCCGTTCAATGCGGTCAGCTATCTCGAAGGCATCAGCAATCGCCTCGGCACCAAGGCAAAGGTATTGCACGCGGTCGACGTTCCTCCGCTCGACGAGGTCTTCGAAAGCTCGGAATTCGTTACCGCTCCCGGCGGTGAGAGCGGATTGAAGGGGGAATATTTTAGTAACGAAGAATTGAAGGGTACACCCGCTCTCGTACGCGTAGACAAACGCGTTCACTTCGACTGGGGTGAAGGCAGCTTTGCCAAGGGCGAACCGGTCGATCACTTCTCGATTCGATGGACTGGCTATTTCGTGCCGAAGGAATCCGGGGACTACAAATTCTATACTTCTGCAGACGACGGCGTTCGCCTCTACGTTGGCGACGACATCGCGATCGATGATTGGCTGCCCCACTCCCAGACATTGGACATCGCCACCCGTCATCTGGAGGCCGGCCAGGCGGTCAAAGTCCGCCTCGAATACTTCGACTCAGTGAGCACGGCGATTGTTGGTTTCGGCGTGACGCGGGCCGAGGCGTACGTCGGTCGAGAAACCAAGCCGCTTGCGGAAAAGGCAGATGCCGTGATCATCTGCGTGGGCTTCGACCCCAAGACGGAAGGGGAAGGCTTCGACCGAACGTTTCAACTTCCGGGCGGACAGGATGAACTCATTCGTCAAATCAGCGCAGTCAACAAGAATGTGATCGTCGTGCTGACAGCCGGAGGGAATGTGGACATGTCACGATGGATCGACAGTGTTCCAGCCATTCTGCACGCCTGGTATCCGGGCCAGGAGGGCGGCACAGCCCTGGCGCAACTTCTTTTTGGCGATGTGAGTCCGTCGGGCAAGCTGCCAGCTTCGTTTGAGCGCCGTTGGGAAGATAATCCTGTTTTTCAAAGCTACTACCCCGAAAATCACGGGAATCACGTTGAGTATTCCGAGGGCATTTTCGTGGGATACCGGTACTTTGATCAATCGTTGACCAAGCCCCTCTTTCCTTTCGGCTATGGCCTTTCTTACACCACGTTTGCGTACAGCGATTTGTCGGTGACTCCGCAGGCGGGAAATCTGGATCAGCCCGTCTCCGTTTCGTTCGACGTGAAGAATACGGGCCAGCGCGAAGCTGCGGAAGTCGCGGAACTCTACGTCGGCGACTCGCATGCCGGCGCTCCACGGCCCGCCAAGGAGTTGAAGGGTTTCTCCAAAGTGAATCTCAAGCCCGGAGAGACCAAGCGCGTGACTCTGACGCTCAATCGCAGGGCATTTTCTTTTTATGACGTCGTAAAAAAAGATTGGATCGCTGATCCGGGAGACTTCACCATCCTGGTCGGCGGTTCTTCGGCCAGCCTACAACTGAGTGGCAAGTTCGCTCTGACTCACTAGGGCTGGAAGCAGAATTCCTTCAGTAACTGTGGCACGAGCCGCCGGTTTGGGCTACCCTGTGCGAGGATGTGATCCGCGGATTGCCGGGGAAAGCAGCGTAGTGTTTAGGCCGTAGTTCATATCCGGAGGGAAGGAACCCGTGCGAGCACGTAATCGTGGTGCGCGATTCTTGCATGTGCTGAGATCAGTCGCAGTGTCGACTTTAGCAATCGTGACGTTCGTCGCCTGCGCTCTAGCACAGCTTCCGTCCACGTCGAAGTCTCTTCCCACCCTCAGCCAGGCTGACCAGATACGCCGCTTGACTGCGGAGGAAGCTTCTCTCGGATATCCGGTGCTCATCCGAGGCGTGATCACGATGGACGCGCCCGCACCCGACTTCTTTGTTCAGGACGGAACCGCCGGCGTCTATGTGGAAGGCAGCGTCTTCCCGAAGTATCCGCATCTTCTCGGCCAGTTGGTAGAGATCGAGGGGATGACTGGGCCGGGTAAGTTCGCTCCCGTGATTCGCGAGATGAAGCTGCGCGTGCTCGGCGAAGGCGATCTACCCAAACCGCAGCTTTTCCCATTCTCTCAGCTCGCGAGCGGACAGCAGGATAGTCAGTGGGCGCAGGTGCGCGGGATTGTGCGTTCCGCCGCTGTCGACAAAAGCTCATGGAGAGAGCCGGCGCTGGCCATGCGGGTCGCGTCCGAAGGTGGTGAGTTCAACGTCCGCGTACCGATCTCGCGTGAAGAAGATTTCTCATCGTGGGTCGACAGCGACGTCCTGATCGAAGGTGTGTGCGGAAGTTTGTACAACGCTAACCGGCAACTGACCGGCATTCTGTTTTACGTTCCTCGCTTGAGCTTTATCAAAGTGGAGGCGCCGGCGAGAGAAGTTCCGTTGTCCCAGTTGCTGCGGTTTGCGCCGGCGGCCGGAACGCCACATCGCGTGCGAGTGCGAGGCATTGTCGGTTACCAGCAGCCGGGCAACGCACTTTTTCTGCAGAGTCAAGGCAAGGGCCTCCGGGTGCTTACGCATCAGGGCACGCATGTCGAAATCGGGGACGTGGTCGAGGTGTTGGGTTTCCCCGCGATGGGAGATTCGGCGCCGATGTTGGAGGATGCCGTATTTCACCACTTGGGACATGAGAAGGCGCCGGAACCGGTGGCGCTCGACCTCAAGCTACCTTGGGAGCAGTTCGACGGCGTGGTTGTCACCACCGATGCGAAGCTGCTGAACCGCCAGGCGCAGCCGGATGGCCTCCGTCTCGTGCTCCAGAGCGGCGACTTGTTCCTCGATGCCACCGCTCCTCCCGGAATGGTTGCCGAACGCCTGCTGGCAACTCCTCTCAACAGCACTGTGCGGGTTACGGGAATCTGTCTGGTTCGCAGCGGCGGCCTATGGCAGACCCCGCAGTCGTTTCGCCTGCTACTCCGCGTGCCACAGGATCTCGTCGTACTGACCACTCCATCCTGGTGGAATTCGCGGCACACTCTCTGGCTCTTGGGTATAACGGGCGCAGTTCTCTTGGCGGTCATCGTGTGGGTCGTGGTTTTGGGCCGCCGCCTGCGAGAGCAGATCGCTCTCAATCGACAAAAGCTGCGAAGCAGCGCTGTGCTGGAAGAGCGCAACCGCATTGCGCGCGAAATCCATGACACGCTGGAACAGGAATTAGCCGGGATCACCATGCAGTTGGACCTCGCGGTCGATTGCTTCCGGCAGGTTCCGGAGGTCGCTCAGCACGCATTGCAAACCGCGCGCGACATGAGCCGCCATAGTATGGTGGAAGCCCGTCGTTCAGTGTGGGATCTACGCTGCCAATTGCTGGAAGATGGCGATCTCGTTTCTGCTTTGAAGCAGATTGTCGAGCCCATCGTGCCCCGCGAGCAAACGAAAGTGGACTTCAAGATTCTAGGCAGCCCGGTGCGTCTAGCCGGACCGGCGGAGATGAATCTCCTCCGCATCGGGCAAGAAGCTGTTGCCAATGCCGTGAAGCACGGACGAGCACGGCAGGTGTTCATCGAATTGCGGTATGATCCCGCCGCGGTTTGCCTGACGGTAAGCGATGACGGTCAGGGTTTTCCAGCCGGCCAGCCGTCCCCAACAGGACATTTTGGGCTGCTCGACATGCGGGAGCGTGCCCAATCAATGGGTAGCCATTTGAGGGTGGCGAGCGAACCAGGTCGCGGAACACGCGTCGCCGTGGAAGTTCCTCTGCCTCCCCCAGAAGGGATCGATGAAGAGCTCAAAGCCAATACGCATTCTGGTCGTTGATGATCACTTCATGGTCCGCATGGGCCTTTCTGCGTCGTTGAACGTGGAACCCGACATGGAAGTTGTGGCCGAGGCCGGTAGCGGTCCGGCCGCGATCGAGGCTTACCGCAAGCATCGACCGACTCTCGTCATGATGGATCTGCGCCTTCCAGGAATGAGCGGAACCGAGTGCACTGCTGCGATCCTTCAGGAATTTCCCGATGCGCACGTCCTGATGCTTTCCACACATTCCGGCGAAGAGGAAATTTATCGAGCCTTGCAGGCCGGCGCCAAGGGATACATCGTCAAGAGCATCATTCGCGAAGAACTCCTGCGCGCCGTGCGTGAGGTTCACCAGGGGCGGCAGTACGTAGACCCACTTGTCGCATCGCATCTTGCCGAACGCCGCTTTCACCGCTCCTTAAGCGCCCGCGAGGTGGAAGTGCTGCGCATGGTTGCTAAGGGATTCGTGAACAAAGAGATCGCGATGGCGCTCAATATTGCCGAAGTGACGGTGAAACTGCATGTGAGTCACGTGCTCGAGAAGCTCAGCGTGAAGGATCGCACTCAAGCGGCCACCGTCGCGCTGCAACGCGGCATCATCTCGCTCGAGTGAGACAGCGTAATCGTTTACGGTGTTTAAGCTGTACGAAAGTATAATTGACACCCCCTCCGTCTTATTCTCTAGTAGTACGTTCGCATTACCTCGCACGGTGACTGTGGAAGGAGTGCGCAACTTCGGGGATACGTTCCTCGGGCGGTCTCGACCTCTGCAGTTTCTCTGCGGCTTGAAGAGACAGACAAGTTAAAACAGAAGTCACTACTCGGGAGGCAGTTCCATGACGAACTTGCAGCGATGGGTCCTGCCCCTTCTTCTGATCTTTGGAAGCGGGGCGTGTTTTGCGCAGAGCACAAACTCTGGTGACATTCGTGGCAGCGTAACCGACTCCACCGGCGCGCTGGTACCGGGAGTGACAATTACGGTCGTGGACGTCGAGACCGGTGTGTCGAAGATATTCACGAGCAATCAGGATGGCCTGTACGATACTTCCTCGATCATTACCGGGAGCTACCGTCTTATATTCAGCAAAGAGGGATTCGAACAACTCGTGCGCGGTCCCGTGACCGTGCAAGTCGGCTTCACTACAGTCAATGCGCAGTTGGTGGTGGGCTCCACCAAACAATCCGTGACGGTCAGTGCCGACGTGCCTCTGCTGCAAACGGAGACGATGGAACAGAGCACCACCCTTGAGTCCAAGTCAATGTCGCAGCTGCCCCAGGTGACACAGGACTGGGAAAACTTCATGATCCTGATCCCGGGCGCCACTGGGACGGTCGGCGGATCGCAGGGGTCCTCCAATCCCGGCCAGGAAGTGGCCATCAATGGCAACTTGCCGTATAGCAACATCATGGCGGATGGAGCTTCCACAACGCTCTCGCACAGCCAGAATGCCAATCCCGCCGTCTTTGAGACAGTCTCTGAATTGCAGATCAATACTTCGGCGTTCTCGGCGCAGTATGGTGTGGGCGGAGTGATCTTCAACCAGATTTCCAAGAGCGGGACCAGCCAGTTCCACGGGTCGGCCTACGAGTACTTCCAGAACGACGCCCTGACGGCTCACTCTCAATTCACCACCGGGCCGATTCCATTCCTTCGCTACAACAATTTCGGTTTCTCCCTCGGTGGCCCGATCTTGAAGAAGAAGATGTTCTTCTACTTCGACTACGACCAGATCGTCGACCATGGCAACAGCACTGCTACCAATAGCGTTCCAACGACGGCGGTCATGGCGGGAGACTTTACCGGACTGCAGACCGTTTTTGATCCGACCACGCAAACCATGGCGACCGATTCCAAAGGCAATCCCTACCCGGTGCGGAAGAGTTTTGCCAGCGAATACGGGAATGGAAACGCCATCCCTTCGAGCCTGTTCGATTCGGTAGCTTCGAAGTTTCAGCAGTTCTACCCGACGCCGGCCAACCATATTCCCGGCGGACAGTTTGTTGCTCCCAACGGCATTAACTCTGAGGGAATACCCCAAAACAACTTCTACTCGAGTCAGCAGCAGTCGGCCCCGTACAGAAAATATTTCGGCCGCCTGGATTACAACATCACGCAGAATCACCGCTTGACCATGTCCGATACGCAGAGCGACACCCCGCAGCAATACCCGAGTGCAGTGAGCGCCTGCCCCGTGGGTTGCCAGACGGGCGACGTGGACAACAACAATGCCCAGATCACCTGGGTGTGGAACATCAGTCCCAGCACCATCAACGAAGCCCGGATCGGCTTCACCAGTCAGTTGAATTTCTTTGCCGACCTTGCCCTGAACAAAGGTTATGCCAGCCAACTGGGCTGGCAGTTTGCCAAGGCGGATGACATCCCCGCAATCAACTTCACCGGATCGTATCCTTACGCCTGGATCGATCCCAGTTCCAACTCCGTGTACAAGGAGTTCACCTGGGATCCTTCGGATGTCGTGACTATGATCCGCGGCAAACACATTCTGCACTTCGGCGGAGAACTTCTGGCCTACCAGAACAATTCCACCGCCTGGAGCAACACTAATGCTGGCACCTTGACATTTTCAGGCCAGTACACCCAGCAGTGGGCAGTCGATTCTTCCACTGGCGTCGCCGGCCCGGTTGCCGGAACCGGCTTGGAGTATGCCGACTTCCTGCTGGGCTACGCAACAATTGGAATGCCGGCATCTCGCCAGAGTATGGGGCGCGCCTGAAGACCCCACAGGTCTTCGTTCAGGACGATTGGAAAATCCGTCCGAATATTACGCTGAATCTGGGTCTGCGCTATCAGATCAACCATGGCTGGAACGAGGTCAAGAACAACATGTCGAGCTTCGACCCGACCGTGGTGAACCCTGCCGACCAATTCGTTGGGCGCCTACTGGTTCGGCACCTACCCACGCTAACGGGCGAACCTCCTTGCAAGCCAATACCTTCAACACCTGGCAACCGCGCGTAGGAATGGCTTGGGCGCTTGATCCTAAGACCACGCTGCGCGGCGGTTTTGGGGTCTACTCCTATACCTGGAGCTTGGACACCTACGGCGGAAACAATACCAGCTACGGAATGGGGGCCGCGGTAAGTTCGTCCGGCAGTGACTCCGACCCACAAATGGCATCACACCAGCCACCAAGCTCGATGGGACGGGTGCCGTCTTCGGAACCTCCAACCCGCTGCCTTTCACGCAGGCATCCACTGCTCCTATGCCTACAACGGTCAGGGAGTGGGCTACATCCAATACCACACTCCCGTTCCCAAGATACTGCAGTGGAACTGCTCGACGCAGCGTCGTTCGCCACGAACTATGTCGTCGAAGTGGCCTACGTGGCGAGCCACGGGTCGAATCTGAATTTCCCGACCGACCTCAACCAGATACCGAGGAGCAACTAGCGTCGAACGATTCGCGGAGATCGGCCGTACTCGAATTTTCAGGGCCTCTCCGGCAGCACCAACAACGCCATCTCCAACTACAACTCGCTGCAAGCGTCTATCACCAAGCGCATGACCAACGGAGTGAGCCTCAGCTTCAACTACGTTTGGTCGCACATGCTGGATGACAGGATTCGTCAGGATGGGGAAGCCGCGGCGGACCGCAGGACTTTCAGATCGCCAACAACCCTGCAGCCAACTACAGCAACTCCAACTTCGACGTCCGCCACGCCTTCAAGGGCTATGCGGTCTATGTGCTTCCCATCGGCAGGGGCCAGAAGTTCCTGAACAGCAGCCGGGCGGCGGATGCAGTGATTGGCGGCTGGCAGATTTCCGGCACGCTGGTTCTCTCTACCGGAAATCCGTTTAGCGTGATCAACGCAAAACACATACGCTCTGCGCAGGCTCGGCGTTTCCGAACGGGTTCCGGGAGCTGAGTACAAACCCATCAATCGCAGCATTTCCAACTGGTTTTACCAACGGCATTTTCTCAGCCGGAGAGATGGAACCTTCGGCGATGTCCGTAGAAACAGTCTTTATGGGCCGGGACTGAATGTCGTTTAACCTCTCCGGCAGCAAGACGTTCTCGTTGCCGTGGGAGGGAGTGAATATCCAGTTTCGCGCGGATGCGCAAAACGCATTCAACCACCCCAGCTACGGTGTGCCAGGCGACACCAGCCTCGGCGGTTCTAACGGCCCGGGCACGCCTTATACGACGGCAATACCGCCATCACGACGGACACCGTTAGGGCCGTAACGTACAACTGGGGCTTCGCGTTACCTTCTGAGGATCGACTTGTCTCCACCTTGAAGAGACGGCGGGAATCGCCGTCTCTTCTTCTTTGTGGCCTCAGTCGAGATTTGCGCGACTATATAGTGTGGGTGGCCGAATGAAGCTGAAGCGTGGAATCGCCTTCGCTGGGGTTGTCTTTCTGCTCGGTGTTCCGGTGTCTCTTTCGCAGGCCACCGGAGATAAGCAGCAGGAGTTCGCAGCGCACATGCAGAAGGCTAAGGGCTATCTCGATGAGAAGCAGCCCGCCCTTGCGATTCCGGAATTTCAGGCCGCGGTGGCCATCGATCCCGAAAGTATCGACGCGCAGGCGAACCTCGGCGTTCTATTGTTCTTTCAGGGAAAGCCGGCCGATTCCATCCCTCACTTTCGCGCCGCGCTCGAGCGGCAGCCCGGCCTCGCGAAGATTCAGGGACTATTGGGAATGGCCGAGAGCCGCACGCTCGACTTTGCGGACGCGCGCAAAGACATGGAAGCGGCTTTCCCGTTGATTTCCGATCCGCGTTTTCAGCTGCAACTGGGCCTGGAGCTCGTAAGCCTCAATACGCAAAGCGGCGACCTGGACAAGGCTGCCGCAGTCGTCTCACAGTTGAGGAAGGCAAACCCGGACAACCCGGAGCTGCTCTATGCCGCCTACCGCACCTACTCCGATCTGGCGGGCGAGTCCATGTTAGCTCTTTCGCTGGCTGCGCCGGACTCCGCTCAGATGCATCAGTTGTTGGCTCACGAAGATACCAGGCAGGGAAATACTCTCGGCGCCGTCGCGCAGTATCGCAAAGCTATTGCCATCGATCCGCATCTACCGGGAATCCACTTCGAGTTGGCCGAACTACTGAATACTTCAACCGACGAGGCGGTCAAGAAAGAGGCTGAACAGGAATACCGCGCGGCGTTGCGCGAAAATCCACAGGATGAGAAATCGATCCTCCGACTGGCGCAGATCGAGGCACAAAAAGGAAATCGTGAACAGTCTTTTCAGGAATACACCAGGGCGGCTGCGTTGCAGCCGGCAGATGCCGAAGCCAAGCTCGGATTAGCTAAGACTCTGATTGACATGAATCAGCCGGACAAGGCGCTGCCTCTCCTTGAAGATGCCGTGAAGCTGGAGCCCACCAATGCCACCGCACACTACCGCCTGGCGACGCTTTACCGAAAAATGGGCCGCGCGGACGATGCCAAGCGCGAAATGGAACTCTACAAGAAATTCAAGGAGATGAAGGAAAATCTGAGCACACTCTATAAAGAACTGCAGGTTCAGCCCAAGGAGATTCGTGCCGACGACCCGGATGAGCCATAGGGTCGCAGTGCGATTCATCGCTGCGCTCGCACAGAAGCGGTTGCCCGCGCTCCTCCGATTGAGCGTGGCGTTTTTCGTCGTGAGCTTGCACATCGGGGCAATGGCACAAATGGGAACGTCGACCCCTTTGCCCCCCGCAGAGCGCCAGAAAGCTGAGGAGGAGAACAGAGGCGGCCGGGGCGCTCACTAACTACCCGCGCCTCGTCGACATCACCAAGACCATAGGCGTTCGCTTCGAGCACTTGTCGAGTCCTGAAGCGAAATTCATTGCGGAGTCCATGAGCGGCGGCGTCGCGTTGATTGACTACGACGGTGACGGCTGGCCCGATATTTATTTTACCAACGCGCAAAGCGTCGAGATGGCTCTGCATGGCAAGAAAGCGCGCAGCGCCTTGTTTCACAACAACCACGACGGAACCTTCACGGACGTCACCGACAAAGCCGGCGTGGGTTACCCATGCTGGGCAATGGGTGCTGTGGTTGGAGACTACAACAACGATGGCAGGCCTGATCTGCTCGTCACCTGCTTGAGCGGCGTGGTCCTCTATCGCAACAACGGTGACGGAACCTTTACCGATGTGACCAAAGCGACCGGACTTGCCAACGATGCCGGATGGGCGACGGGCGCGGCTTTTGGGGATTACGACGGCGATGGCTGGGCCGATCTCTTTATATCCCACTATGTGGAATTTCATCTGGACGATCTGCCTG
Organism: uncultured Acidobacteriaceae bacterium; assembly: GCA_963844525.1. Taxonomy (GTDB): domain Bacteria; phylum Acidobacteriota; class Terriglobia; order Terriglobales; family Acidobacteriaceae; genus Sulfotelmatobacter. The sequence continues at coordinate 1,316,407 of CAWJOM010000006.1, forward strand.
TCTTCGGTTCCGAGCAAATCGTGCAAGTACCTGGGGCTCGATGTTCAGTGCGGCCCTCGGGGGCTGAAGGGATCTCCCGACAGCCTATACCACAACAATGGGGACGGAACGTTCACCGATGTCTCGAAGAAGTCGGGAGTCGACGATCCCGAGCGTCGCTATGGTCTGACAGCGATCTGGTCGGATTTCGACAATGACGGGAAGCTCGATCTTTTTGTGACGAACGACGGCCAGGCTAACTATCTTTATCGCGGTGATGGCACCGGTAAATTCGAGGATGTCGCTCTGACTTCCGGAGTCGCCGCGAACGAAGATGGATTCGAACAGGCCAACATGGGAGTTGCCATCGGCGATTATCTCCACGCCGGGCGCATGTCTTTGCTCCTGTCGCATTTCGATATCGAGTACGCGGCTCTCTATCGCAACGACGGCGGAATGAACTTCACCGACATGTCCATTGCTTCGGGCATCGCACGCGGCACGCAAGGCTACGTAGGATGGGGAGACGCTTTTGTCGACTTCGACAACAATGGCTGGCCGGATTTTTTCCTCGTCAACGGACACGTCTACCCGCAAGTGGACAGCGCCCACAGGGCGACTCGCTATCTTGAGCCGAAGTTGCTTTTTATCAATCAGCGAAATGGAACCTTCCGAAACGTCAGCAAGTTGGCGGGAGAGGCCCTGCAGATTCCGCAGGTGAGCCGAGGGTTGGCTGTAGGTGATCTTTTCAATGACGGGAAAATGGAGGCGGTAGTTGAAAATCTGGTTGGGCAGCCGATGATTCTTCGCCCCGAAAGTGGCCCCCAGAATCATTGGGTTAGTTTCCAGCTGGAAGGTGTGAAGAGTAACCGCCTGGCACTAAATGCGCGCGTGCGGGCTACAGCCGGAGACTTGGTGCAGACGGCGGAAGTCATTAGCGGAGGAAGCTACCTTTCGCAGCACGATCTGCGCATACATTTCGGGCTGGCAGGCCATGAACGCCTCGATCAGGTCGAAGTGCTATGGCCGAGCGGAAAGAAGGAAACGCTTTCAAATCTAGCCGTCGACCGCTTTTATACCATCCGCGAAGGGCAGGGAATCGTTTCAAACAAACAACCGGAGCGACGCGTCAAGCTGCCTTAGTTATGTCTGAGGACACTCTTAAAACTGGCTGCTGTGCCATCGTGGTATTGGCGGCACTATTAGCTGTGGGTGGAGTCGCCGCATGGGCGCAGAACCCGAGCCACGCAGCCGAGTCTCCCCAGGTCCGGCAACTGCACCAGGCGCTGAATCTCGCCGATCACGGCGATCAGCAGGGTGCCATGAACCTCGTTCTTAACTTGCTTGAGCAAAATCCGAATTTTGCCCCGGCGCTCAAGCTGAAGGGCATGTTGTTGGAGGAGGCCGGCCGAACCTCCGAGGCGGGGTCTGCTTACGAAGCGGCGCTGAAGCTTGCACCGAACGACGGAGATCTCCTGCTGAAAGCTGGCATCTACAAGCTCTCTTCCGGCCACAAAGAGGAAGCCGTCAAATTGCTTGAACATTGCATCCGAGTTCTTCCCCATGACGGCGACGCTCAGTACTATCTCGCCCAGGCTTATCACCTGAACGGTCAGGACGACCTGGCCCTGCGCGCCATTCGCCAGAGCCTTAAGATGGAGCCCGACAACGTATCGGTCTGGCAGAAGTACGGGGAACTGATAAGCGGAACCGGAGATCCCGCTGCGGGCCTGAAGTGGCTGCTCAAGGCACAGCGCGCGGACGCAACTTTGCCGCGAATTGATTACGATATCGCCGCTGCAGACTACAAATTGATGGATCTCGCCGGAGCCGCGCAGTACGCCGCTCGGGCAGTCCAAGCCCAGCCCAACGACATGAAGGCGTGGCAACTCCTCGCTCTTGCAAATGCTAAGCTCTCCAAATGGCAGGAGGCTAAGCAGGCATTCGAACACATCCTGGCGTCCCAGAGCGCCGACGTTGATTCGCTGTTGGGGCTTGGCCAGTGCGAACTGGAGCTTAAGAACTATTCCGCCGCCGTCGATCGCTTGCAATCGGCGTTGCGGCTGGATCCCACGCGGCTTCTCGCCCATTTCTATCTTTCGCGGGCTTTTTCGGCGATGGGCAGGACCGCCGACGCAGAGCACGAGGCGGCCCTTCATCAGTTGATGATGGAACAGATGACGTTTGTCCGCTCCATGGAAAGCGATCAGCGCGAGAATCCCATCAAGGCCAAGGCCCGCCAATTGCTCGCTGAACATCGCGAGACGGATGCTTTGCACCTGTATCAGGAGCACTTTAAGGGGACTGCCGCGACTCTAGCCGACGCATATGTCTTTGTCGGCAAACTATATCTATTTATGGGGCAGACCGAAGACGGCGTGCGCTGTCTTCATCGCGCGCTGCAGATTCAACCCGCGGTGCGAGGTGCGCATACTTATCAGGGAATCCTTTTGCTCAAGCAACGTGACATGAATGGGGCTGAAAACGAGTTCCAGACCGAACTCAGAGGTGATCCGAACTATCAAACGGCGATTGCCGAAATGGGCGAGGTTCGCTACCACCAGGGGCGTTATTCCGACGCGGCGGAACGATTGGCCAAGTCCAGAACGACGACACCCGAGCTCCTCTACATGCTGTGCGACTCTTACTTTCGTACCGGCAAAGTGTCGGACGCCAATTTGACGGCCGAAACGATCGCAGCTTACGGACGAAATAATCCGCGAGTCATGAAAGACCTTCTCGATCTGCTCCGCCGTAATGGCCAAGCGGAACTTGCGCAGCGCCTGTCTGCCAATGTCATGCCTGAGGAACATTCTCCGTGACAGTCAGAATCTGATCAGCCTTGATGTTCTTCAGGATTTGTTTGATACCACTCGGCCATGTGAGTTCCATTGTGTCGATGACACTGGCCGAGCCCAGGCCGAAGTGGACGCGCTTGTCGCTTGAAGAGTTGTAGCTAACCGCGGTGCTCGCCTGGTTGTATTGCGTGCCGAGAGAAGTTGTCAGTTTGATCTTCGTTCCCAACCCATCGCGATTGGACTTCACTCCGACTAATTTAAGAATTATCCAGTGATTACCAGTGCTGGACCGGTTCATCCAAATCTCTGGCGCACCGTTTAGAACGGTTACCACGGCATCGATTTTGCCATCATTGTTCAGATCGCCGAAGGCTGCGCCGCGATGCGGCGCCGGAACCGAAAAGGATGCTCCCGCCCTCGAACTCACATCCTCGAAGCTCAGCGCGCCTTTGTTGCGGAACACGCGGTTGGGCAGCGGAAAAGGCCTGTGCGCAAGTTCCATGGAGTTGTCCAGAATATCGGCATTCGCCGTGAACAAGTCCTTGTTCCCGTCGTTGTCGAAGTCGAAAACACCCACGCCCCATGCAGTCGAGCGGCTGGTGAGCGCGCTCAGTCCGGCCGATGCGGTGACATCCTGAAACTGACCGTCCCCAAGATTGTTGTAGAGAGGAAAGCCCTCACCGAACATGGCAGTCTCAAAGATGTCCGGCCTTCCATCGCCATCAACGTCCCGGAAATCTGCGCCCATGCCGGCGATCGCATTACCAAATGCGTTGTATGCGACTCCGGCTAGCAGCGCGACATTGGTGAAGGTTCCATCGCGGTTGTTGTGAAGAAGATAGTTCTCGAAGGTGTCATTGGAGACGAAGATGTCGGTAAATCCATCGTTGTCATAGTCCGCAAACGCCAGGCCCATTCCCTTGCCGACATATTTGGAAATGTGCGACTGTTCGGAAACGTCAGTAAACGTGCCGTCGCCATTGTTGCGATACAGAATATTCGGCATGCCGAGAAAATCGACGGGCGAGCAGTAGGCCGGCAGTCCTTGCTGCACGCAGGGGGTTGCCGTCTTGATGCTGTAATTGAGGTAGTTCACGACAAAAAGGTCGAGCAGGCCGTCATTGTTGTAATCGAACCAACCAGCGGCCACTGACCAGGCCTTGCCGTTCTGAGGAATGAAGCCGCCGACTCCGGCTCTTTCGGTCACGTCGGTAAAAGTGCCATCTCCGTTGTTATGGAACAGTTGGTTGCGGTTGACGCCGGTCACATAAAGGTCGATAAGACCATCGTTATCGTAATCCCCGGTGGCAACTCCCATTGAATAGCCGATGCCCTGCAGGCCGGCCTTTTCGGTCACATCCGTGAACGTTCCATCCCCGTTGTTGCGGAAGAGACGGTTCCAGTAGCTGGGGTCGCTCTTTTCCAGCAACGGAATAGCCGCGCCATTGGTAAAGAAAATATCTAGAAAGCCGTCGTTGTTGTAATCGAAGACGGCCACGCCTCCAGTCATAGTCTCAAACGTATAGCGCTTCGCACTGACGCTATTTCTGAGCTTGAACTTGATCTTCGATTGTTCGATCAGGTTCTCGAACTGGATCGCCGATGCAGGTGCCGCCACCGTTTTCGCGGATCCATTGCCAGAGCCGTTGTGGCTGGATGGGCCTGCCCCACGGGTTGCAGGCAAGGAAGCAGGCGTCGCCGATGGGGTTTGGGCAGCAACACTGAAAACGTTCCACAGCACAAAAAAAATTAATCCGGTAGCGACCGCGATTGCGTTCGCGGATCTCGGCGGCGCAGTGGAGACATCAGGCAGCGCGGCGCCTCGGTTACGACATGACACACGCGCGAATGGATTTGTCTTCATCACGATGTAAATCCGAGATCCTAATTCACACCGGAACAATTGGCGGAAGCGAGTGGGGGTCGAACCCACCGGTGACGGGAGTGCCCGCCACCCGCCGGTTTTGAAGACCGGGACGATCACCGGACCGCATGCGCTTCCGCAGTGGCTTGAGAAGCGAGACGCCCGCCACGAACCTCAAAAGAGCGGCAGCCCGGAATGAGACCCACTCGTGGGACCACACCGTTCGATCCAGGAAAATCCGTGTAGTCCGTGGCCGCTTCGTCTCGCTTTCGCTGCTCACCACTACTTCGGTTGGGACGTGACTCGCAGATACGGCTTGATGGTCTTGAAGCCGGGAAACTTCTCCTGCGCTTCTTCGTTCGAGACCGCGCCCGTGATGATGACGTCTCCGCCCGGTTGCCAGTTCGCCGGGGTCGCCACTTTGTGTTTCGCCGTAAGCTGCATGGAGTCGATGACTCGGAGAATCTCGTCGAAGTTCCGGCCAGTGGTCATCGGATAGCTGATCTGCAACTTGACTTTTTTGTCGGGACCGACGACAAACACGGTGCGCACCGTCGCATTGTCGGCCGGAGTACGTCCCTCGGAGGAATCGCCAGCGGCGGCCGGAAGCATGCCGTACAGTTTGGCGACCTTGAGTTGCGGATCGCCAATCATCGGGTAGTTTACCTTTGCGCCCTGCGTCTCTTCGATGTCAGCCGCCCACTTAGTGTGGTTGGTCACGGGATCGACGCTCAGTCCGATGATCTTCGTATTGCGCTTGGCGAATTCCGGCTGCAACTTCGCCATGGCGCCGAGTTCAGTTGTGCATACGGGCGTGAAGTCTTTGGGATGCGAAAACAGGATCGCCCAGCCATCGCCGATCCACTCGTGAAAGTGAATCGTTCCTTGCGTAGTGTCGGCGGTGAAATCCGGGGCCGTATCGTTGATGCGGGGAACGCTGTAAGTCTCGGTCGCAGTAGTCATAGTCATCTCCTTGATGAAATTCAAATCGCTTAAGATTCGGAAAGTCAGCCCGCCCCGGGGCTCTTCAGACTTTATTAAAGCGGATGAAAACGAAACCCACCCGCTTCACCGGGTGGGCTGGGAAGAATCTCGCTGATCTCCCTACCCACACGCCGGCGCCAGTCGACAACAACACATGGCACGGGCATGGGAAGGAAACATCATGCTGTTAGGATAAGAGCGCTGATTGCAGGTGTCAAACTGCCCGCCTTCGCCTCTGCCCGCACCTCAGATCTTTTCTGCATCTCCCTCAACTGCCAAGCATCCCTTGACTGGCGGCACATTTCGCGAGTTTCGAGGGATATCCATGAGCAAGGCGAGGCGTTTAGCCATGGCGCAGTGGGATGTGTTTACTTCGCAACCTCTTGAAGGAAATTCCCTGGCAGTATTCGCTGATGCGCGCGACCTTAGCGACGCGGAAATGCAGCTGATCGCGAAGGAGATGAATCTTTCCGAGACCACGTTCATTCTCCCTCGCGATCCTCAAATCGAGCGTGCCCGTGGCGTTCGAGTTCGAATCTTCACGGTGGAAGAAGAATTGCCCTTCGCAGGTCATCCCACGCTCGGAACGGCGTTCGCCTTGCGGGGAGATATCGGAGTGAAGGAAATTAGTCTCGAGTTGAATGTTGGAAAGGTTCCGGTCCGATTCGAAGAGACGCCCGGTCAAGCGACATTTGGAGAGATGACTCAGATCGATCCCGTGTTCGGCATACAGCATGAGCGCCAGGCGATTGCACACGCTACCGCGCTAGGCGTTGACGATTTCGACGCGTCACTGCCGATTGAGACCGTGTCGACAGGAATTCCCTACACGATCATTCCGCTGAAATCTCTATCCTGCATCCAGAACCTCCGAGTTGACCTCCGGCGGGCCGACGAGTACATGGCCAAGACCGGCGGGAAGTTCTTCTACTTCGTGGCGCGTGAAACCGTTGATCCTACAGCCCATTTGCACGCACGCATGCTTTTCTATAACGGCGAGGATCCGGCCACCGGTTCAGCCGCAGGGTGCACGGCAGCGTGGATGGTTGCTCATGGAGTGGCTAAGCCGGACGAACGCGTACTGATCGAGCAGGGCATTGAGATGCGGCGGCCGAGCCGTATTTTCGTTCGCGCCTCCAGTCAAGTGAAGAGTGGCGATAACCGGATAGTTAACGTACGCGTCGGAGGCAATGCGATCGAAGTCATGCGTGCCGAAGTTTTCCTCTAGCTCACATTGCGCAAGCTATGGAAAATACAGCAGCGCACTCACGCAGAAGAAAATCAATGGCCAGAAAGTCCCATTAGCATCGGCGCTACTTTACAGTGAGCGTTCTTACCGATAGCATTCATCTCGCTCCGACATTCTTCATATTGAGAAAAGCCTCTGTTGGTTTCTGCGATCCGCTGTTGCGGTCGCGACTGGCAGATTGCGGAAGGCTGATGAAACCCAAGCGCACGATCCTGTGTGTCGACGACAACGAACAGTCCTTGTCCCACCGCAAAATCATGTTGGAGACCCGCGGCTACCGTGTGGCGAGCTTCTCTCGCGGGGAAGAAGCCCTGGCGCGCTTTAGGCAAGGCGGAGTTGACCTCGTCATTGCCGACATGGCGATGCCCGGCCTCGATGGCCCGCAGTTGATCGGCAAAATCAAAGATTTGTCGCCGCACACTCCGGCGATTCTGATTTCCAGCAAAGTCCGCATCTATGATCACGACTCCCAGGCCGATGTTTTCCTCACTAAGGGGATGTACGCACCCGTTGATCTCTTGGAACGCGTCCGGCTGTTGCTGATCCGCAAACGCGGGCCGAAGCGCCTGCAACAGAGACCTCCTCAAGTTTCACCGCAGATTGGCGCCGCTTAGACCCAACTCCAAGGCACTTTCATAAGTGACGCAGTGCGTCCCCGCACTCGGTACAAGCCTTCGTGTAAGATTCTTACCAGGCATGGCCGACGCATTTATCGAAGCTAAAAACCTGCGCAAGACGTATCACGTGGGCAAAATTGAGGTCGAGGCGCTGCGCGGGATTTCCTTCAGTGTACAGAAGGGTGAATTCGTCAGCGTAGTAGGCCCCTCGGGCAGTGGCAAGTCCACCCTCTTCTATTTATTAGGCGGTCTGACGCGGGCCGACGGCGGCAGCGTCGTCCTCGACGGCGACGACTTGGCCACGCTCTCCGACGCGGAGCGCACCCGCATGCGCAAGCGCAAGATCGGCTTCGTATTCCAGAAGTTCAACCTGTTGCCGACGCTCGACGCCCGTTCCAACATCGCCATCGCGCGGGAAATCTCCGGAAATGGCGAAGGAGATCCCGCGCACTTCAACCGCATCACGGATCTTCTCGGGCTGACCAAACGGCTGATGCACCGTCCGTCGGAACTCTCCGGCGGAGAGCAGCAGCGCGTCGCTCTGGCGCGAGCGCTCATTAACAAGCCTGCGGTTGTGCTCGCGGATGAACCCACCGGCAACCTGGATTCCAAGAACTCAGACATCGTGCTCGGCATGCTCCGGTTGTCGAACCGGGAGCTCGGTCAAACCGTGCTGATGATCACGCACAATCCCGAGGCAGCCAAGTACGGCGACCGCATCATCCACATGCGCGATGGCCAGATCGTCAGGCCGGAAGACGATCCGCAATGGGCGCTGCAAAAGTAGCGCTGGCGTCCCGCCGGCGCGCCCGGTGTTATCCTAGTAAATCTTATCCCGCGACGAGGGCTGTAACCTTTCATGGCTGACCCAGTGACTTCCAATCCAGAAACTCCCGAAATACAAGCTGCCGTCGAAAGCACCGAGTCCTTCGGCGACATTCTCAAGCAGTACACCAAGAGCCATTCGCGCAAAACGGAAGGCAGCAAGCAGCTGCAGGCAACGGTGATCGCCGTCAATGCCGAGTCAGTCTTCTTCGACATCGGATATAAATCGGAAGGAATTCTTCCGCTGACGGCCTTGCAGGGCGAAACCCTGAAGCCCGGCGACAAGTGCCTGGTCACGGTCAAGGGCCGCGATCTCGACGGCTATTACGAGCTTTCGCGCTTCAAGGTCGAGCGGCCCATGGATTGGACTGCTCTGGAAAAAGCCTTCTCTGACAAGACGACTGTGCTGGGCACGGTGACCGGCGTGATCAAAGGCGGATTCAGCGTCGACGTGGGCGTGCGGGCGTTCATGCCCGCTTCGCGGAGCGGAGTTCGAGAAGCGGCGGAAATGGAGAAGTTGGTTGGGCAGGAGATTCGCTGCCGAATCATCAAGCTCGACGTCACCGATGAAGACGTTGTGGTCGATCGCCGCGCTGTAGCCGAGGAAGAAGAACGTTCCGCCAAGGCAAAGTTTTACTCAGAGATCAAAGAAGGCGAGACGGTGAACGGGACCGTGCGCAGCCTGACCGATTACGGCGCTTTCGTCGATCTCGGCGGAGTCGACGCACTACTGCATGTGAGCGACATCGCCTGGAGCCGGGTCAACAAGCCCGCGGACGTACTTTCGGTCGGACAATCGGTTGAAGTGAAGGTGCTCAAGGTTGGATCGGAGGGCGACAAGAAGAGAGTTTCGGTCGGGTTGAAGCAGTTGCAGCCTCATCCCTGGGATGCGGTTGCGGACAAGTTTAAAGCTGGCGATCGCGTGCGCGGCACGGTCACCCGATTGATGGAGTTTGGAGCGTTCGTCGAACTCGAGCCTGGCATCGAAGGCCTGATTCACATTTCCGAGATGTCGTGGTCCAAGGGAAAGATTCGCAAAGCCAGTGATGTGGTCAAGCAAGGCGAGACCGTGGAGGTTGTGATCCTGCAAGTCAACGCCGGCGAGCGTCGCCTTTCCCTCGGACTCAAACAGGCGTTAGGCGATCCCTGGTCGGAAGTTTCACAGCGCTTTCAAGTTGGGTCGGCGGTTGAAGGACCAGTCACCAACATGACCAAGTTTGGTGCTTTCGTGCAGCTGTCCGAAGGAATCGAAGGCATGGTTCACGTGAGCGACATCAGCGCGGAAAAGCGCATCAATCAGCCACAGGACGTACTGCGCGTCGGTCAGGTCGTGAAGGCGCAGATCCTCGCCATCGATCTCGAGAAGCGTCAGATGCGTCTGGGGATGAAGCAACTAGTTCCCACCGGCCTCGACGAATACATTGCTGAGCACAAGGAAGGCGACGTGGTCACGGGCCGTTTGATGGATGAGTCCGGCGGTCAAGCAAAGGTGGAGTTGGGCGAAGGCATTCATGCCACCTGCAAGGTCGCGGCAGCGGCGGCCGCGAAAGTCGAGGCTCCAAAGGAATCGAAGGCGGACCTGTCTTCCTTGAGTTCCATGCTGCAAGCGCGCTGGAAGACTGGAGCCGGCGCTACTCCCAAAGCCGAACCCGTTCGCGCGGGACAGGTTCGTAGTTTCCGCATCGTAAGCCTCGACCGGGCCTCAAAGAAGATTGGATTGGAATTCGCATAGCCTGCGGGCACTCTGGAGGATTCCATGTTGCGGATCGTACTGTTGTTAGCAGTTGTCGTGGTGCTGATCGTGCTGGTCCCGAGGCTCTTGTCGCATTCCGCGGCGCCCACAGAAGGCAGTAGCGCTCCCGATTTCACTCTGCCATCGCAGGAAGGCTCTTCGGTCAGCCTGAAGGACTATCGCGGAAAATGGGTCGTCCTTTATTTCTATCCCAAGGATCAGACCCCAGGTTGCTCGCGCGAGGCTCACAACTTTCAGGTCGATCAGCCGAAATATTCCGAGCGGAACGCAGTCGTGTTGGGTGTCAGCCTCGACAGCGTGGATTCCCACAAGAAGTTCTGCGCCAAAGAAGGCCTGAATTTCAAATTGCTGGCCGATACTGACCACAAAGTCACCGACTCTTATGGGTCTCTCACCAATCTCGGCGTCGTTAAGTTCTCCGCGCGCCATACCTTCTTAATCGATCCCAATGGCAAGATCGCAAAGCATACACGAGTGTCGATCCGCTCAAGCACAGCGCAGAGGTTCTTGCCGAGTTGGATATCTTGCAGAAATCCGAAGCAGTCAAGCGCTGAGGCCCCCGGTCGTCCCTGCGTCCTTCGCGATTCCTCTGCGAACTCCGCGTTTTCAAGCTTCCTATTTTTCCCGCATGAGAATTCGCTGCCTAAGTCAAAATCCGTCCATGCTTTGTCGTCGCAGGAAACTCTCGAACGTAATCTGCTTGCGTCCTCCAAGGGGCCAGTCCGCGAAGTACACTAAGTAAATGGCGACCGCGGCGCGAAACGGCATCCCCGACAACGACGCGCCGCGACCCATTGCCTACCGCTATCCTCCTGGTTTCCAAAGGAACCTCCTCTGGTTTGCCTTCCGCCGCTTTCGCCCCGCGAATCCGATTCTGCTCTTTCAGCATTTGGCTCAGGAATACGGCGACATCGCACACTACAAAATCGGATGGAATCACATTGTCTTTCTGAATCACCCCGATTACATCCGCGAAATTCTGGTGGTGCAGAACGACAACTTCATCAAAGAGCGCACGGTCCAGCGCACGAAAATGCTGCTGGGCGAGGGCATGATCACCGCCGAGGGCGCTCGGCACCGGACGCAGCGACTGGTGGCGCAGCCCGCGTTTCATCGTCAGCGAATTCCGGAATATGCCAGCATCATGGTCGAGGAGGCTGGTCGCGTGCGGGACCGCTGGCGCTCAGGTGAACAGCGTGACATTGCCATCGACATGATGCATCTCACGCTCAATGTCGTTGCGCGAACGCTCTTCGCCACCGATCTGCGTGCAGTCGCCGGCAATGAAGTGAACGAATTGGCCGACGCCATCAACCGAATCATGGGTCTTTACAATTTTCTGGTGATGTTGCCAGCGGCAGAGTGGTTGGTCCATCTGAAGCCTCCGGGCTTGGCCGCATTCGTGCGGGCGCGCCAGCGCATCGATGCCGTTGTCTACCGCATGATCGCCGCACACCGCCAACGAGGACCACACGGCGGAAGCCTGCTCGATATGATGCTGGCCGCATCGCCGGATCAGACTCCCGCCTCAGAGCAGGCGCTGCGCGATCAGGTCATCACGATTTTCTTGGCCGGATATGAAACCGTAGCTAACGCGCTTTCGTGGACGTGGTACTTGCTTTCACAGAATCCAGAGTGCGAACGCCGCTTGCACGAAGAAATCGATCGCGAACTGCAAGGTCGGTTGCCGACTTTCGACGACGTCCCGCGCCTGCGTTACGTGGAAATGGTTCTGGCGGAATCCATGCGCCTCTACCCTCCGGCGTGGGCCATGGGCCGGTACGCGCGCGCCGATTTTCATCTGGGAGACTTCTTCCTTCCCGCGAAAACGACGGTGCTGATGAGCCAGTTCATCACGCACCGCGACCCCCGGTTTTTCCCCGATCCACTGCGCTTCGATCCGGAGCGCTTCACGCCCGAAGCAAAGCTGCGGCGAACGAAGCTCACGTACTTTCCATTCGGAGCCGGAGTCCGGCAATGCATCGGCGAGTCCTTCGCCTGGATGGACGGCGTGCTACTGCTGGCGACGATTGCGCAAAAGTGGAAGTTGCAACTCGTTCCCGGACACCGCGTCGAACCCGAGCCGCTGATTACTCTGCGCCCAAAATACGGCATGCGGATGCAGATCGAAGCGCGCGACCATAAGTAGGTCTTAGATAGGGTTGATTCCCTCTGTGTCCTCAGTGTCCTCTGTGGTGAGTATTCTTTACTTCTCCGCCAGATACATCTCGGCTACGTGCTGCGTGATCTTCCCCGGTTCCGAGTCCGCCAGATTCGCCAGCGCGATCACCGTCAGCCGATCGTCGACGTATCGATCGATAGCCGTTTCGAAGCCCTGCCACGATCCATCGTGATGAATGCAGCGGTGCCCAGCCCGTTCGTCGATAAACCAGCCAAAACCGTAGTGTCCCTTGTTCGGCTTTCCGTTCTTCAGTTTGACCGGAGTCCACATCAGATCAAGGCTGGACCGCTTGAGCAGTTTTTCCGTGTAGAGTGCGTCGTTCCACTTCGCCAGATCGAGAATCGAAAAATAAAGACTCCCATCGGCCGTGGTATTCAGCACGGGCGACACCCACTCCTGATTTTTCAGTTCACCCTTCACCAACCGGTAGCCGGCGGCGCGGTTCGGAATAATGTCCGCCTCGCTGATCACACGCGTGGAGGTCATCCCCAGCGGCTGAAAAATCCGCTGCTGCAGAAAGTCACCATAGAACTCGCCCGTCACGCGATGAATCAGAATTCCCAGCGTCACATATCCGAAATTGCTGTACGCCCAACTGGTTCCCGGAGGATACGCGAGAGGAATACTCTCGATCAGTTTCAACTCTTCGTCTTCGGTCCAGTCCTTGCGGAAGTTGAAGTCCTTGGGATAGTCGCCAAATCCCGCCGTGTGGCTCAGCAGTTCGCGTACCGTGACGTCTTTCCATGCGGCAGGAGCATCCGCAAAGTATTTCGTGAGCGGATCGTCGAGGCCGATCTTGCCCTCTTCCACCAGCATCATGACCGCGGTTGCCGTGAACTGTTTTCCCACGGATCCAGACTGGAAGATCGTCTCCGGCTTCACGTGCACCTGCAATTCAACGTTCGCGAGTCCGAAACCCTCTGCCCGAACGATCTTCCCGTTCTTGACGACCAGGAGTGACAACCCGGGGATGTGTTGCCGGTGCATCTCCGCCTTCACGTAGTCGGTGACGGCGGCTGTAGTAGCGGGAGTTTGCGCCGCTGTGAAAGCGACTGCAAACAAGAATGTCAGAGAAAGAGCGAAGATGGAAAATCTGTGAAGGCTCATGGGCTGAAAGGGTCCTGAATTGCGACCACGAGTCTATCGGCAAGAATTTGTTCCGGCAAGCGCCCCGCCGCTGCGACAAGCCACACCTGCCGGAACACGCCAGCTATTTAGCAGAGGTCTCGGCCAGCCGGTGGACGCCCGAGCGGCGCATGGCAAACAGAATCGCCCACCCGATCAATCCCGCGGCGTAGAAGAATGCGAGGGTTAGAAAGATTCCGCCCAACAAGACGGAGTGTATGGGGGGAAGCGGTCCAATCGGAGGATTTATGGGGGAGGACGAAATCGTTTCTCCCTTCTTGATGGCCAGCACAACTCCGGCCAGAATGATCGTCATCAGCACGGCGGTTGTTTTCGGAAAACGAAATTCGTTGCGCATCGCAAACCTCCTCGTAGGAAACCACAGTTCAACAGGATCACCACCCCAGACTCGCCAATGTTCCCGCAGCGCCCCACCCAGAATGCCCACAGCTTCGCGTGCCAGGAAGGCCCCGCGATTCCACAGGCTCTGTGAAGTCCTATCAGCCAGTGCATCACCGAACACCGCAGCCATCTCCTCGCCGAACTCCTTGCGGTGAGTCGCCGGGTACAACCGCAGCAGGTTTCGATAGAGATTGATGCTGATGCTGAGCATCGTCAGCTCTCCTTGACCGCGATCCGCAGATTCGCCAACCGCGTCAGCTGTTTCATCCGTCCGACTTCAAGCTGCAGGTTCTTGCGCCCCCTGGCGGAGAGGCGGTACGCCTGGCGGCCACGGGGAGTGTCTTCCTCTTCGATCCGCTCAATCCACTCATCGTCCAGCAGTCGGCGCAGTGCCCCGTAGAGCGTCCCCGTGCTCAGCACGACGCGCCCGTCGCTCATCTGCTCAACGTCCTTAAGAATGGAATACCCGTGGCGCGGCTGATCCGCCAGGCTCAGAAGAATGAGCAGCACAGGTTCGGTAAGCGGTAAGGACTCCATTATGGCCTTTGGCGACATGTCGTACAACGCCATATTGCGACAACGGCGACCAGAAGTCAAGACTTGATTGAGGTTTCTCTGTGTCCTCCGTGTCCTTGTGTTGAATGGTTTGCCTTCGACTAGGTTCCCAAGCGAGAATCGCTACCCTCGGCCCCTGAACTGGATGATGTGTCGCCGGTCGCGCTTCGAGGGCCGGCCTGCCGGCAGTACTTCGAACTCCCGCATCGCCTTTCGCTCCGCGGCTGCCTTCTGACGGAGTTCGCGGCTCTCGTCGCTTTCGCGATAGAGCGTTTGGGCCACAGCCGCCGGACCGCGTACCTCGCTAAGCAGCCGTACTTCCACCTGGAAGTCCCCGCCCTCATTGCTCACGCGCAGCCGATCCCCAATCCGAACCTCGCGCGCTGCCTTGGCAATCTGCCCGTTGGATAAGATCCTTCCCAATTCGCATGCCTTTTTCGCCAACGGCCGCGTCTTGAAAAACCGCGCAGCCCAAAGCCAGACATCCATCCGTATGCGGTCCATAATGCTCTATTTTGCTACAAGGGAGGTTGAAACACTTAACCAGAATGGAAGATCAGATCGCCGCGATTGGTCGGAAGATTTAACTGCGCGACAGCAACTTGGAACGGGGAATGACTCTTGCTCTATGGAACAAAGGGAGAACTTGGAGGCGCGGGTCGGAATCGAACCGACGCATAAAGGTTTTGCAGACCTCTCCCTTACCACTTGGGTACCGCGCCCCTGATCCTTACGTTAGCGTTCTGGCCGGAAAAAGTCCATCTGGCGCAAACCGGGCTGAGGACAAAAAAAATGGAGCGGGAGACGAGGGTCGAACTCGCGACATCGACCTTGGCAAGGTCGCGCTCTACCACTGAGCTACTCCCGCTCAAACTTTCATTTTACAGTACTTGCGCGCCGCCTGACAATTCGCCCGGTGTCCGGATCGCCGTGCGGTTTGAAATCCACAGGTCTAGCAGTCGGGTCGTGCCTATGGGAAACTATCGGCATGTCATTCTTAGTTCCCAAATGCTAAGGGTCCCGTGTCCAAAATGCGGAGCGAAGATTGGAGATACCTGCCAATTGTTCGGAAAATTTGAAGGCAGGCCGGCTCTTTTGTGCCACGACGGGCGGGCGGCGCTGGCGAATCGCTCGCCAAAGACAAAGACAACGAAGGCCTAATTCAAACTGCAACCACCATCCCGCAAGACACCCGCAAAACTCCGCTGCGCCAGCCAAAATTACCGTAATTGAATTATGATGGACTATTGCGCATTCTACGACGGAGAAACCAGACGTGGCTCAGACGGAAACTGACGGCTTAGAGGTTTTGGAAACCAGGGAATGGGTCGATTCGCTGGACTATGTTCTTTCCAAAGGCGGCCCTAACCGGGCAGGCCGTTTGCTGCAGCAACTGGCGTTGCACGCGCGCCGCGAGGCCGGCATCAACCTGCCCTTCTCGGCGACCACGCCCTACCAGAACACCATCCCGTCCCGGCAGCAGCCACCGTTCCCCGGCAGCCAGGAGATGGAACGCCGCATCAAGAGCCTGGTCCGCTGGAATGCCCTGGCCATGGTCGTTCGGGCTAACAAGATGCAGGAAGGCATCGGCGGGCACATCTCAACCTTCGCCTCCGCCGCAACCCTGTACGAAGTTGCCTTCAACCATTTCTTCCGTGCGCAGACCGAAAGCGGAGACCGCGACGTTGTTTACTTCCAAGGCCATGCCGCACCGGGAATTTATTCGCGCGCCTATCTCGAAGGCCGCATTTCAAAGGAAAAGCTGCAAAACTTCCGCCGCGAGCTGAAGCCCGGCGGAGGCCTGAGTTCCTATCCCCACCCGTGGCTCATGCCCGAGTTCTGGGAGTTTCCCACGGTTTCCATGGGACTCGGCCCGATCCAGGCGATCTATCACGCGCGCTTCATCAAATATCTAGAGAATCGCGGCCTCAAGCAGTCGACCGGCGGCAAGGTCTGGGCCTTCCTCGGCGATGGCGAAATGGACGAACCCGAATCCCTGGGTTCAATCACGTTGGCCTCGCGCGAGCGTCTCGACAACCTGATTTTCGTCGTGAACTGCAATCTGCAGCGGCTCGACGGCCCGGTTCGCGGCAACGGAAAAATCATTCAGGAGCTGGAAGCCATTTTCCGTGGCGCGGGCTGGAACGTGATCAAGTGCATCTGGGGCTCCGATTGGGACAGCCTCATCCAGAACGACCGCGATGGCCTGCTGGTCAGGCGTTTGGGCGAAGTCAGCGACGGACAATACCAGAAATATTTTGTCGAGAGCGGCGCTTACTTCCGGCAAAACTTGTTTGGTACCGATCCGCGCTTGCTGAAAATGGTCGAGCATCTTTCGGACGATCAACTGGCGCGCATGCGCCTCGGTGGACACGATCCCATCAAGGTTCACGCGGCGTTCCGTGCCGCGGTCGAAACCACTGGCGCTCCGACCATTGTTCTCGCGAAAACCATCAAGGGCTACGGTCTGGGTGAAGCCGGTGAAGGCAAAAACATCACCCACCAGCAGAAAAAGCTGAACGAAGACGAGTTGCAGATGTTCCGCTCGCGCTTCGGCATTCCTATTCCGGACGACGAACTGCATCAGGCTCCGTTCTACCGCCCGAGCGACGACAGCGCCGAGATCAAGTACATGCAATCCCGCCGCCAGCAGCTTGGCGGATACATGCCGACTCGCAAAGTTAGGGCTACGCCGATGAAGCCCTTCCCCGACGCGCACTTCGAGGAATTCCACAAAGGTACCGACGGGCGCGAAGTTTCGACGACTATGGTCTTCGTGCGATTGCTGGCCAAGTTGCTGCGCGATCCCGAACTCGGCAAGCTCATCGTTCCAATCGTGCCTGATGAAGCTCGCACCTTCGGCATGGAAGCGCTCTTCCGCCAGGTCGGAATTTATTCCAGCGTCGGCCAGAACTACGAGCCCGTCGACATGGACACGCTGCTTTATTACAAAGAAGCCAAAAATGGGCAGATCCTCGAAGAGGGAATTACCGAGGCCGGATCGATGTGCTCATTCATCGCGGCCGGCACGGCGTATGCCAACCACGGCATCAACACGATCCCTTTCTTCATTTATTACTCAATGTTCGGTTTTCAGCGCATCGGCGATCTGATCTGGGCCGCGGCCGACATGCGCTGCCGCGGATTCCTCGTTGGCGGCACCGCCGGTCGCACCACGCTCGCTGGCGAGGGCTTGCAGCACCAGGACGGTCACAGCCACGTGCTCGCCCTGCCCGTGCCGAACTTGCTCGCGTACGATCCCGCATTCGCCTATGAGATCGCCATCATTATTCAGGATGGCATCAAGCGTATGTACATCGATCAGGAATCGATCTTCTATTACCTGACGGTCGGGAACGAACCCTTGGCGATGCCGGAGATGCCTCAGGGCGTCAACGTTCGCGAAGGCGTGCTGAAAGGTCTGTACCGTTTCAAGGCTTCGACCAAGAGCGATGCCAAACTGCGCGCTCAGCTCCTGGGCAGCGGAGCCATCATGTTCGAGGTACTGAAGGCCCAGCAGATTCTGGAAGAAAAATATGGAGTCGGCGCCGACGTCTGGAGCGTGACGAGCTACAAGCAGCTCTACCGCGATGCCAACGATTGCGAGCGCTGGAACATGTTGCACCCGGCGGAATCGGCAAAGGTCCCTTACGTGACAGAGACTTTGAAGGACGCTCAGGGACCCTTTATCGCGGCGTCTGACTACATGAAAGTCCTGCCGGAAAGTCTCGGCAAGTGGGTGCCGGGGCAACTTGTGTCTCTCGGAACCGATGGCTTCGGCCGCAGCGAGAGCCGTGTAGCCTTGCGCGACTTCTTCGAGGTGGACGCCAAGCACATTGTGCTGGCTACCTTAGGAGCGCTGGCGAGAGAGAAGAAGATTGGCACGGATGTCGTCAAGCGGGCGATTCAGGAACTGGGGATCAATCCCGACAAAGCGAACCCGGCAATCAGCTGATGCCGAATGCCCGACCGTGGAAGAGCGGCGCTCCAGCGCCGCGTTAAGCGAGCAGTGATGACAAGGGCTTTAGCCCCAGTGATGCGACGCAAATATCAAGATTCGAGAAAAGGAACGACGCGGTGATCGAATTCAAACTTCCTGAGCTGGGAGAAAACATCGAACAGGGCGACCTCGTGCGCCTCATGGTTGCTCCCGGAGCCAGTGTCAGCGCCGGGCAGTCGGTCATGGAACTCGAAACCGACAAAGCCGTCGTCGAAGTGCCTTCCTCGGTAAGCGGCACCGTGCAGGAAATCAAAGTCAAAGAGGGAGACAAGGTCAAGGTAGGCCAGGTGATCTTTACCGTCGACGGCGCTGAACCAAAAGCCACCCCACAGCCTCCCGCGCAAGCGCCAACGCCCGCGGCGCCGCCGGCTGCACAAAAGCAGCCTGCCGCCGCTCCGATTTCCGCGCCCCAGCAACCGCCTGTCACTCCTGCTCCTGCCGCAGTAGCTTCTACAACTTCCGGCCCCAGCGAATTCAAACTCCCCGAACTCGGAGAGAATATTTCTCAGGGCGATCTTGTCCGCCTGATGATCGCGCCCGGCACTAAGGTTTCCGAAGGCCAGCCGGTGATGGAACTCGAAACCGACAAGGCGGTGATCGAAGTCCCGTCATCGGTCAGCGGCGTCGTAAAAGACATCAGAGTCAAAGAAGGCGAGAAGATCAAAGTCGGCCAGGTGATCTTCACTCTCGAAGGCGGAGCGTCCGTTGCAGCCGAAACTGTTCGCGCCCGCAACCTTCCTGTGGAGCATGTGTCCGGACAGCACGGCGCCCGCCTTGCATTTCAGGCGGCGATCCGGGCCGAGGGCAAGACGGAAGAACAGGCGCTGCCTCCGGACCAGCCACACGACTCGGTGCCGGTATTCAGCATGCCCGTGCAGCTGGGCAAAGTCGCAGGAACGGAAAATCGTCAAGCTGTTCCGGCTGCCCCGCACGTGCGTCGATTAGCCCGCGAGATTGGCGTCGATATCTACGAAGTCAAAGGCTCCGGGCCCGGCGGGCGCATCAGTGAAGATGACGTCAAGGGTTTCGCGAAGGCTGTCCTGTCGGCGGCCGCCACCGCGGCGCAGGCCCCGCCGCGTGCCGGACACTTTGCTCAGCCCAAGCTTCCCGATTTCGCCAAGTGGGGCAAAGTCGAGCGCGTCTCCATGCGCGGCGTTCGCCGCAAGACCGCCGAGCACCTCGTCGAAGCCTGGATCACGATTCCTCACGTCACGCAGCATGATCGCGCCGACATCACCGAACTCGAACAGTTACGCGCTCGATTCGCTCCAAAAGCCGAAGAAGCCGGTGGCAAAATGACGGTGACCGCCATCGCGCTGAAAGTCTGTTCCGCGGCGCTGAAAGTATTTCCGCAATTCAACGCCAGCATCGACATCGAAAAAGAAGAGATTGTCTATAAGCAATACATCAACATTGGTGTGGCCGCCGACACCGATCGCGGCCTGCTCGTTCCGGTCATTCGCGACGTGGACAAGAAAAACATCGTCGAGTTAGCGGTCGAGTTGTCGCAGCTCTCCAAGAAGGCGCGAGACAAGAAACTCACGCCCGCGGACATGGAAGGTGGAACATTCACCATCACGAATCTGGGCGGGATTGGCGGAGTGGGTTTTACGCCCATCGTGAATCATCCAGAAGTGGCGATCCTGGGCCTTTCGCGTTCGCGAACCGAGCCGGAGTGGATTCACGGCAAATTCGAGCCGCGTCTGATTCTGCCGCTCTCGCTCTCCTATGATCACCGCCTGATCGACGGAGCCGATGCGGCCCGCTTCCTGCGCTGGATTGCCGAAGCGTTTGAACAGCCCTTCTTGTTGTCGGTGCAAGGATAGAAATCAAACCATGAACCACGAAGGACACGAAGTCACACGAAGAAATGCGACTTGCTTTTCCTTCGTGAACCTTCGTGCCCTTTGTGGTTGAAAGCCTCATGTCTGAAACAACGAACCTAAACATTGCAATCGTCGGTGGCGGCCCCGGTGGATATGCCGCTGCATTCCTCGCCGCCGATCTCGGCATGACCGTCACCCTCATCGACCCGGAACTGAATCCCGGTGGCGTCTGCCTCTACCGCGGCTGCATTCCCTCGAAGGCACTCCTGCACGTCGCAAAATTAATCGAGGAAGCAGAGCACGCGAAAAATTGGGGAATCGATTTCGTTGCGCCCAAGATCGATCTCGCTCGCCTGCGTTCGTTCAAAGAGGGCGTCGTCAAGAAACTCACCGGTGGCCTCGGCGTTCTCTCGAAGCAGCGGAAAGTGCACTATGTGCAGGGCCGCGCCGCCTTCGAAAGCTCCACGACGTTACGTGTCACCAAAGCTGACGGATCTGAAGAATCGCTGACCTTCGACCGCATCATCATCGCGACCGGTTCCCGCCCTGCGATCGTTCCCACTCTCAAGCTCGACACTCCGCGCATGATGGATTCCTCCGGCGCCCTGAACCTCGAAGACATTCCTGGCACTTTGCTGGTCGTCGGTGGCGGATACATCGGCCTCGAACTCGGCTCCGTCTACGCCGCGCTCGGCACGCGTGTGACGGTAGTCGAGATGCTCCCCGGCCTTCTTCCCGGTGCCGACCGCGATCTCGTCCTTCCACTTCACAAACGACTGGAAAAACTCTTCGACGGAATCCTGGTCAACACAACCGTGGAGGCAGTGAAAGACGAAGGCACCGGCATTCGCGCCACGCTCAAAGCGCAAGATGGCAGCACGCAAGAGAAAGTGTTCGATCGGGTTCTGGTCTCCGTGGGCCGCAAGCCCAATTCCGAAATCCCGGGTCTGGAAAAGACACATGTGCAGGTCGGCCAGCGCGGATTCATCCAGGTCAACAAGCAACTGCAAACTGACGATCCCGCGATCTACGCCATTGGCGACGTAGTCGGCGAGCCCATGCTTGCGCACAAGGCTTCGCATGAAGGACGCACCGCCGTCGAAGCCATCGCAGGACACAAAGTTGCCTTCGAACCCAATGCAATTCCCGCCGTGGTCTTCACCGATCCCGAGGTTGCCTGGTGTGGCCTGACCGAGACGCAGGCGCAAAAGGAGAACCGCGAAGTTAAGGTCGCGAAGTTTCCCTGGGCCGCTTCGGGGCGCGCAGTCACCATCGACCGCCCCGAAGGCATGACCAAGATTCTCTTCGATCCCCAAACGGAACGTGTTCTCGGCGTCGGCATCGTTGGCGCAGGCGCGGGCGAAATGATCGCCGAAGGTGTGCTGGCCGTCGAAATGGCTGCGCTGGCCACAGACATAGCGCTCACCATTCACCCGCATCCGACTCTGTCAGAGACGGTCATGGAATCCGCCGAAGTCTTCTTCGGCACCAGCACGCACATCTATCGCCCGAAGCGAGGATGATCTCGAGTCGGCGCTCAAGAATGCCGTCGCTTGTTCAGTACAATGAGTCCACACTTCGAGCGGCAAGCCGACGTGCGGACGCCACGGGGCATCGTGCCGGAGAACATCATGTCCTCATTCCCTAAAACGTTACTGCTCCTGATTCTCTCACTCCTTGCCGCCGTTCCCGTCGCAGCGCAATCGCCCCTCAGCGGTGTTCTGCCGTCGTCCTCCACGACAACGTCGAGCACCAGCTCCCCCAGCGATCCCTTGGGTCGCACGACGCCCTCCGGTTCTGTCATCGGCTTTTTGCAGGCGGCCCAGGCTGGCAACTACAGCATCGCCGCTCAATACCTGCAGATGAGCGCTGCCCGCCGCCAGTCCGAGGGCGAGCAGCTCGCCGGTCAGCTCAACGCCGTGTTGAACAGCCCGGCTGCGAACACGGTACGAGTTGGTAATTTTACTCAGCCGGAAGGCGCTCCGCAGGAAGGTGTTCCATTGGGCCGGCAAAAGCTGGGCACCATGTCTTCCGGGGATGTTGATGACGACCTCGAACTGGTGCGTGTGTTCGATCCGGCCGCCGGCAAAATCTGGCTGATCTCCGCGGACACTCTGGCTAAGGTTCCTGAACTTTATGATCAGGTCGAAGCGCGACAAGTCGAGCGCAAACTTCCCAGCGTACTTGTCAAACATCAGATCGCGGGCGTGCCGCTCTGGCAATGGATAGCTCTATTGCTCGCTCTCCCTGCTGCGGCGGCGGTCGGTTGGCTCCTGCTCGTGGTTCTCGAGATCCCAGTACGTTGGTGGGCGCGGCGGCGTGGCCAGGTAGAGATCGCCACCTGGCGCTCGGTCTCTGCGCCCGCGTGGATCCTCACAGCCACGATCGCTCATCGGATCTTCGTTCGCTACCTCGGCATCGCAATCCTGCCCCGTCACTACTACTTTCAGTTCACATCCACTTTGCTCATCGCCAGCTTCACCTGGATTGTCTGGCGCATCGCTCGCTGGTTCATGCGTCGCGTGCGCAATCGCGCGCTGGCTCGAGGTCATGCTGGAGCAGGATCGCTCGTGCTTCTCGGCGAGCGCATCCTGAAGGCGGTGATTTTCGTCGCGGGCGTCCTGGCCGTCCTCGGAAGCCTCGGCTTTAACATGAGCACCGCGCTCGCTGGTCTCGGCATCACCGGTCTGGCCATCGGCTTCGGTGCGCAGAAAACCATTGAGAATCTCTTTGGCGGAGTTTCTGTTCTCGGCGACGAAGTGTTTCGGGTCGGAGATACCTGCCGCTTCGGAGACCGCACGGGGATCGTCGAAGACATCGGTCTTCGTTCCACTCGTATCCGCACCGAAGAGCGGACGCTGCTGGCCATCCCGAACGGCACCGTAGCCGCGATTAACCTGGAGAACCTCAGCCGTCGCGACAAGATTCTCTTCAAGACGACCCTCGGCTTGCGCCCTGAGAGCAAGGCCGACCATGTGCGCTTCATGCTCGCCGAGATCCGCCGCCTGCTTTACAGCCACCCCAAAGTGGAAACCAAGACGGTTCGCGTGCGCCTTACCGACATCGCTGGCAGTTCTCTCAGCATGGAAATCTTGTCCTACGTACTGACGCGTGACTTCAACGAATTCACCGCCATTCGCGAAGATCTTCTGCTGCGCATCATGGATGTCGTGGAAGATGCCGGCGGAGGCCTCGCGCTTCCATCGCAAACGTTGTATCTGAGCCGCGATTCCGGCGTCGAAAAGGAAAAAGCCGACAACGCCGCCAAGAAGATCGCGGACCTGCGCGAGGGCAAGCAGTTGCCCTTCCCCGACTTCCACGAACAAGACATCTCCTCGTTCAAGGGATCGATCGAGTACCCGCAGCCCGAGTCCGCCGTCCGTAAATCGCAAAACGATTCCGGCAAGCCCCGCTAGGCTCAGAAATCCGCTTCGCCGCAATCACGCTTGGTCAATTCAAGCGCGGTGACTTCCAACGGGCGTTCAGCCACTTCAGAAATAAATGCGTGGGATAGTAGACACACATCGGCACCACGGTCAGATAGATCAGCAGATAAGCCCACCCTGGCATCGAGTGCTGCTCGCGAAAAAATAATCCCCGCGCCCAGTTCACATCATGCTCGGGCCGCCAAAAATAGTTGATGGGCACCACAACCCACATAATTAGAGTCTGGACCTTCCAGCCTCGCCGGTCGTAGCCCAGTCGCCAAATCGCCCACAATAGCAGCGGCGGCGTCACCACGTGAAACAGGCTGAGAAGTCGAATCGTCAGCGGCAGGCCCGGATCAAACATGTATTCCGTACCTCCGACGGCGTGACCTCCCATTAGCAACGCTCCTGCCAGATCGACCGCGAAGACGGTCTGGAACAGAAGCAATCCCGACGCGACCCATGAAAAAATCAGTGGACTCTCCACCCACAGCCCAATTCCGATCAACACATTTCCCAAGTCGCAGAAGAAAAGAAAATTCTGCGCCCCGTATTGCCGCCAATAGATCGGCGCCCAAACCACGAGCCAGACCGTCCACACGATCTTGAGCCACAGAGGCAGCCGCATGGCCCGTTATTGTATGTGACCAACCGGACCCTATTACCCGCTGCATGTCCGAGACGCATGCAGCGGATCAACATCGCCCAAAAATGTCCGCGCTCTGGAACGAAACACCATAGAAAATCAGCGGCTGCGAATTACCGCCGTAACTTGCCGGGACTTACTGCTGTACCTACCATGGCTTTGGTATGGGTTACCAAGCTCTTCTCTTCTGTCCCGACGAAAAAACTGCCCGCACAGTGACCCAGGTCCTGAGCGAGCTTGAGTTCAGCGTCGAGTCCTGCATTGAACCTTTCGCTGCAGTCAAGAAGTTGATGGGCCAACACTTCGACGCTGTCGTGGTCGACTGCGATAACGAGCAGAATGCCACATTGTTGTTCAAGAGCGCGCGCAACTCGTCGTCCAACCAGACGTCGCTTGCCGTCGCCGTAGTGGAAGGTCAGGCCGGGGTGGCCAAGGCGTTTCGTATCGGCGCCAACCTCGTCCTGACCAAACCCATCAATATCGAGCAAGCCAAGGGAACTCTGCGTGTAGCTCGCGGACTGCTGCGGAAGGGCGATCCAGCCAAACCGCCTGTTCTCGCTCCTGCCCCGGTAGCCGCCAAGCCCATTGCCCCGAAACCTGTACCAGTACCGCCCTTGAAGCCGGCTCAGGTGACGCCGGCCGCTGTTTCGACTCCGCTTCCGGCTGCGCCGCCAGAGGTTAAGACCGCGCCCGCACACGCTTGGCCCGCAACTGCGGCCGCAATTTCGGTTCCCGCTGCGGACGACGACAACCTCCTGGACATCGGTGCGGGAGATTCAGTTCCCACGCTTTCACCCGCTGCGTTGCCGGCTGCTTCCAGCCATGTCACCGTTCCGGAGCCGCAAGTTGTGGCGCCAACCATGGTTTCGGCTGCCCCGGCCGCTGCCGAACCGAAGACTGCTTTCAACGCATCGCCGATCACTCATGGTAGCGGAGCTGCCAGCGCACCCGCTCCCGCCCGCGAGATCCAGACTTCTCCTGTCGTAGAGTCAGCGCCCGCGCGCGTCCCAGCCGAGACGGCTGTCTCCGAGAAGACGGCGGACGCTTCTTCGAGCTATGCCGGATCTGCGCCGTCTTTCACGTTTGGCGGAGCCAACGCCCCAGAGGAATCGACGGGCGGAAATAAGAAGATTTTTATCGGAATCGCGGCCGCAGCGCTGGTCGCTGGAGCACTCTATCTGGGTTGGTCCAAATTCCAAGGACACTCTAGTGAGCCCGCAACGACCCCCTCGCAAGCTGCGCCGGCTCCGGTCGCCTCTCCTCAGATCCCCAAACCGAGCGCGAAGGCCGAGCCATCAATCCCAACAACAGCCTCAGCCGCGCCTACGGCTTCGACTTCGTTACCGACTTCACAACCCGCCGCGGCAGCCGCTAAGGGTCAACCCAAAGATGTCACCAAGAGTGCGTCCGAGGATGACACTGCCACGACGAGTGCGACAAAGCCGGGAAGCTCTGCTTCGACTGCCGCGAGCAAGCCCGCGCAGGAACCCCTTGTGCTCAACGGCGGCACGGTTCCCGCATTACAGGCTAAACCGGCAGCACCCGACGCGCCCGCTCCCAGCATGATCGGGATCGCAACGGCAGGCGCCGGCGCACCTCCGCCAGATATTGGAGGCGCTGCGAGCGAGCCCACTCCAGTTTTGCAGACGTTGAATGTTTCGCAGGGCGTTTCACAGGGACTGCTGACCAAGAAAGTTCAGCCGATTTATCCCAGAAATGCTTTGACCATGCGTGTTGAGGGAACCGTCGAACTACAGGCGACGATTTCCAAGACGGGTGATATCTCGAAGGTTAAAATACTGAGCGGCGATGGTCTGCTTGCCAAGGCCGCAAGCGATGCCGTCAAGCAGTGGAAGTACAAGCCTTACCTGCTCAATGGCGAGCCTGTCGAGATTCAGACAGAAGTAACGATCAACTTCAAGCTACCCAAGTAAATTCGCCACAATATAGTCAGGGCATGCGAACAGAGCTTCGCATGCCCTGTCTGATTTGCGCGATAACCCCGATCTCGACGCCATCTGCGAGTCACTCTCGCCCAGTGCTCTGATTCAGCAAAAGCGCATCGTTGGTCCACACTTTCTTGAAGTTGAACCACCCGGAGGATCAAGTTCAGGACGCCATCGACGGAGCCCGTGCGGCTCCCGTATCCCGCAAGCAGATGCTTGGATAAAGACGAAGAGGAAGATTTGACGATGGCCGAATGCCGTGGTATGGTCACCCTTTTTCGTGAATGCGCCGAGATCGCCGGCAACGACAGTCCCGGTCCGGATTCTCGATGTCTCAGCGCATCCGACTGCAGAAGTCCTGGGCAAAGCTGCGCCTGTAGCTCCGAGCTCACTTCATTCTAATGTCCGGGGTAGCGGGCATAAATCCAGAATCCGATTGATGGCGTAACGAGTAACGAGGAAACAGAGAAGGCAAATGAGCCCCTGAATTTACCCCGCATCTCTGCGAGCCTGAAAAGGGTCGGAGCCATCGTCTTCAGGGAAGATTGAACTCATCTCAGGAGGGAAGCGCCGCCTCCAAACGAAAGCTCAAGCCTCGGAAACACACTCGCAGGAAGGAACGACAATCGACCACCCCGCGAGAGCCTCTGGAGGGATCCGTGAGGCAAATCCCCCGCTCAGTCTGTAACGGAACTCACTGGGGCTGCAACACTTCGTCAACCACCACTTTGCCGCCCTTGTCGGCCGTCACAATCTTGTGCACCGGCGCATACCCGCTCATCGTGATGTCGATCACGTAGTTCCCCGGATCGAGCAACACATCCACGGGCGAGCTCTTCTCCAGCATGTGCTGGTTGATCGCAACCTGTGCACCCTTAGGTTGAGTGTGGATGCTGACCGTCCCTTGCCCCTGGGCGCCTTTGCCGCCGAACAGCTTCGACATCTTGCCGACGGTCTTGATGTTGTCTGTGTTGCCCAGCGACCGCAATGTCGGAGAGTAACTGAATGTCTGCCCCAGCGTGAATTGCCCGTTCATGGTCTCGTCGATGTAGCCAGCCATCCGGACCAGCACCACATGTTGGCCCTTGTCCACGCTGACCTGGGCAGGTGTTTTCGTGCCCACATCGCGGCCATCTACGTAGATATGGGCTCCCGGCGGATCGCTCTTCACCACGAGCGTCGCCATCAGCTGCGCCAGGTGAACGAGCGCTGTTGCGCGGTATCCTGAAGTCACGTTCACCGTGCGCGAGTCGGTGGAGTATCCCGCCTTGCTTACCGTGATGGAATGCTGTCCCGGCTGGAGACTCGTTAACACGAACGGTGTGACATAACTCGGATCCGTGAGGCCATCGACTTGGGCTTGCGCACCCTGCGGTGTGGAGTCAACCGCGAGCTGGCCAGGGATAATCGCCGGCGCGGCTGCCTTCTTCTTGGAATTTCTCCCCCTTGAGGCTGCAGCCGGAGTCGGCGCAGCCGTTTCCGGTTCGGACGTTTGGGCCGGCGCAACCTCGACAGGCTGTGCTGTCTGTGGCGCTGGCTTAGGCGCCGGTTGACTGGCTTCCGTCGGCGTCGGCGTTTCCGCCACTGCTGTGGGACGCGCTGCACCCGAATCGTCGTCGCCGTTCAGGCTGTGAATGTAGATCGTAACCCCAATACCGATGACAAGGATGAGCAGAGCTGCTCCGCCCAGCGCATACCCCATCAGCTTCGGAGGAACACCCTTGATCTCTTTGATTGCCTTCTGGGCGACTTCGCGGGGTTGTACCTTCGGCTTTTCCTCAACCTTGCTCTTCCGCAACCCTTGGTACGTCGCGACAGACGATGTCGCAGACTCCGCCGGTTCCGCCGGTTTCGGAGGCGGCGCCACATAAACTTCCTTCAGCGGGGGCAGTTCCGTCATTTCGGAGAAGCTCACACCTCCGCCGCTTTTCGCCCCGCCTTCCGCCATCATGGGATCGACAGCAATCTTCGGACGCTCTTCCTCGGCTTGAGGTTCGAACGTCTCGGCTTGCGGCTCGAATGTTTCGACTTGTGGCTCTGGCGCTTCCATCTCCGGCTCGGCCGCCTCGACTTCCGGCTCATCAGCTACCGCCGACGACATGTACGACGACGGCGTTTCCGGCTCGTCGATTACTGCGGATGTGCTCGTGGCGCTGGAGTGGCTCGACAGATCAAGCTCTGGAGTCTCTGGAGAAACCAGCGTCGCGTCTGCACCGCCCACGCCGGCTGCTGCCGCTGCTGCTTTCGGTACCGCCAGCTTCGAGACTGGTTTGGCCAGAGTCGTCGGGCGAACCTCTGCGCTCGCCGCTGCAGGCGCTGCCGGCTTCTTCTCGACTGGCCTCGCTGGACTCGCTTTTGCAGGCGTTGCCGCTGGCTTCGGCGGGGCTACAGCCGATTTTGGCGCCGACGGTGCCGCAATCTTCGTTTGCGCCACTGGGCCCGGCTTCGCAACCGCTGCCTTGGGCGCTTCCGCCTTCTTCGCCGCCGAAGGTTTCGATTCCTTGCATTTTTCGAGATCGTCGAGCAATTCCCGCGCAGTCTGGTAACGCTCGCCAGGATCTTTCGCCAGCGCCCTGAGAATGAGATCGCTCAGAACAGGATGCACTTTCGGATTCACATGAACCGGCGCGACGGGAGTGCTCTCGAGAATGCTCTGCCGCAAAGACTCCGCGTCTTCCCGGTCAAATGCTTTCCGCTCGGTCACCATTTCATACAGCATGGCTCCCAGACTAAACAGATTCGACCGGCTGTCGGTCGCTTCCCCCCGAACCTGTTCGGGCGACATGTAATGCAAAATCGATGGAACTTCGCCCGGAACGTGCTGTATAAAGTTGCCCACGCTGGAAACGCCATAGCCCAGAATCTTGGTAGTGCCGTCCCAACCGCACATGATTTTGGACGGTTCCAGGCTGTAATGAACGATGTTGTGTGACTTCGCGTGCTCCAAGCCGCTGCACAGCTGCCGTCCGATGTCGAGCAGGTCCCAGATTGAAAATCCTTCTTTGCGCGCCAGCATTGTGGCTACGCTGTTGCCCTGTATGTAATCCATCGCCGCGCAGAATTGTCCTTCAATTTCTCCCGCGCCATACACATTGGTGATGTTGGAGCTGCTCAGGATCTTCGTGCCCTCGGCTTCGGACAGCAGCGCCTGCGTGAGCGCCGGCGCGTTCTCGCCGAACGCGCTCAGTTGGATTGCCTTCAGAGCAACCGTCTGCCCGCTTTCGGGGTCGTTGACCTTATAGACCGTGCCTGTGGTCGATTTCGACAGCTCGCTTAAGATTTCGAAGTGGCCAATTTTCGTTGACATTTCTCTTCCTGACTCTGATCCATGCGAGCCCCTCGCGCCCCCACGAGAAGACCGGCAGACGCCCGGAGTCCGGGCGATGGACAGGGTTAGCATATCGCTGCTTGAGTTTGGCTTCGAGTTACTAAGGTAAGCGGGATAACGCCGGGGTAAGGCCCCCTGGACTCAGATGGTTACCTGCTAAGCCATCGGCCAAACAATGCCAGTATCAGGAAATCGGGGATTCGAGCGCGCCACCGCCATAGAGCGCCCATCGAACTGCAGATGCTCCTCAGGCTACGACTTTGTACGGACGCATCATTTCATTGTCTTCGTGTTCGAGGACGTGGCAGTGCCAGACGTAGCGGAATTCGTCGCCGGGCTTTGTGGCCGTTCCCGGGGGAAGATCGAATTTTGCGATGACGCGCGTGACCATGCCCCCATAAGTTTTGATCGTGTCTTTCCAGGCAGGACGCTCGTTGGATTCGGGCGGCATGGGGATGCCGACAAGGTTCAGCTTTCCCGTCGTCGCGTAGGTTTTTACATCGAAGGATTGGCGATTGAGAACCTGGAACTGCACGAGGTGAAGATGGATGGGATGGACATCGCCAGTGGCGTTGGCGAAAGACCAGATTTCCATGGAACCCGCTTTGGGATCTTCAGTGATGGGATCGTCCCAGTGTTTTTGGCCAAGCATTCCGATCATGGTGTAGCCGTCGGGGGAACGGTCCATCTCGGTGAGGGCAAGCATTCGCTCGCGAACAGCATTCGCTGGATTCATGGGAGTCCAGGGAACAAGCGTATCGGGAAGTGAACTGGTGTCTTTGCCGGCGAGCGGTTTCGTGATTTTGAACAACATGACTTCGGCAGGAACGATTTCTCCGCCGCGGGCGTACGGGGCGGGCGCATCGTTAAGCAGGGCGAGGTTCATGCCCTTGTGCTCGGAGAAATCGATGACGATATCGAAGCGCTCACCCGGAGAAATGATCAAGTAGTGCAGGCTGAGCGGAGCCGGCAAGAGGCCCCCGTCGGTTCCGATCTGGCGGAACGGAGGAGCGTCCACCGGTCGGCCGTTGCGTTTGCCGGCGTCATCGGCGGGCACGAGGGTCAGGTGATAGAAACGCGAGTTCGAGCCGTTGACCATGCGGAAGCGATACTTGCGCGGCTCGACCTCAAGGAAGGGAGTGGCTTTGCCATTGACACAGATGGTTTCGCCGAAGAATTCCTGCATCCACATCGGATGAGTCCCGTTCTTCGCAGGAGGATATTGAAGTGAGCCATCGGGGGCGAAGGTGCGGTCTTGAATCAGGAGAGGGATTTCGTAAGGGCCGCGGGGTAGGTTGAGGGCGTCTTCCACGTCGTCGCGGATCAAATAAAAACCCGCCATGCCGGCATAAACATTGAGGCGAGTGATGCCGAGAGCATGATCGTGGTACCAGAGCGTGGTGGCGGCCTGATCGTTGGGGTGACGAGTTGGATTGGCTCCGACTACCGCGCCGAACTTGCCGTCGGGGGTAAACCAGGCATCGGGATACCCGTCGCTTTCGGGCAATACCTGCGCACCGTGTACGTGCGTGATGGTGCGGACCTCGGGAACTCCCTGTTCGCATCCATGAATGGTGGGGTCGATGGGCAGAAAATGTTTCAGCGGAAGCTGGTTGCTCCATTCGACGATGAGCGGCTGACCTCGCCGGACTTCGAAGGTGGGGCCGGGCCATGAGTTGT
The DNA here is from genome assembly GCA_963844525.1 of uncultured Acidobacteriaceae bacterium. Taxonomy (GTDB): domain Bacteria; phylum Acidobacteriota; class Terriglobia; order Terriglobales; family Acidobacteriaceae; genus Sulfotelmatobacter. The sequence continues at coordinate 1,347,594 of CAWJOM010000006.1, forward strand.
TGTATCCCCAGAACTTTGTGGGCGGAAGATCGCGATGAACTTTCTGACGAAACTCGCGTATTTGAATCGATATCGGGGCGCCGGACTGCGGTGGACGAATCACGGGCGGAGTGGGCAAGGGATCCACATAACAGGCAAGGGCGGATGCCTTCTGTGCGGTGGATGGGCTGGCAGAAACCTGCGCTCCGCTGACCTGATGAGGGACGGCGGCATGAACATCGAGAAGATTAGAGCCCAGTAGTTGCTGCCGGCCGCTGAGTAACCCTGCGCCCGCATAGGCACTCATTCGAAGAACGTCGCGCCTGCTAAACATCAAACAGAAAGCTCCTTGGCAAAACCCTGCTTCGAACGGACGGTTTGCTCTGCCACTTTGAAATTCTTGCACTGAAGGCGTTGGAAGAGCGGGGCACGGCATGAATATTCCGTGAAAATCTGATGAATGGAGTGTTACGGCAATGGCAAAGGGCACGACAAAGGCTGCGAAATGAATCCGGCCAGGAACGAGCCCTGGCCGGTCGAAACGAGTAATGCTGCTTCGGCTAGTGCCCCCCGGAGAAATCGAAGGCGTCAAACAGATCGCCAATCGCGGGGCTGTTGAGTGGAACATAGGGGTTGGCGGCGGAAACCTTCGGATTTGGAAGGTTGTCGCGGCTGCGTCCGGTCAGCGGCTTGAGACCAAAATTCCGCTCGATAAACTTAATGAGAGAAACGTGGTCGGTATAGGAATGGTTGACAACGCCTCCCGTGGCGAACGGAGAGACGATCAGCAGCGGAATGCGGGTACCGTCGCCGAAGAAGTCAACCGGCTGTACGTAACCGGAATCGTAATAGCCGCCGCCCTCGTCGAAGGTGATGAAGACCGCGGTGCTGGCCCAGAGACTGGGATTAGCCTGGAGCGCGGTGACGATGTTCTTGGTGAAGGTCTCAAAAATGGAGAGCTTCGAGGAAGCCGGGTGGCCATCGGACGGCCAGCCTGGCTTGACGATGGAGACCGACGGAAGGTCCGACGCCGCGATATCTTCATAGATATTCTGCGCGTCCTGAATGTGTTCGGTGCGCAGCGTGGCGTTGGTCATGATGTCGGTGGCGTATTGGAACGGATTGCAAATGTTGCAATACGTATCCAGCGGATTCTGAAGGAGGGGATCCGACAGATAGATGTTCCAGCCGTCTCCGTAGTATTTCCACGAGATATTTTTCTCGAGGAGGGCGTCGCCGATGTGCCGGACCGAGGATCCCGGAACGGTTAGCGGAGAGTTCCCCAGCGCCGATGTTCCGTCGCCGTTGTAAGCAGGGTTGTAGTTGTTCAGGATATAGAAGTGGCCGGTCTCGCAATTGGGGTCGACGGGACGAGGCAAGGCTTCAAGATAGTTAACGACCGAGGGGACGCCGGGCTGCGACAGGTCGGCACATCCGACATAGCTGCCACTGTTGTAACCATCGTCGTCGTACCAGTTGTTGGTGTTGGGCTGCGGGTCCGGATTTTCGATCTGGGCGGCAGGCGGTGTGAGAGCGTTGCCATTGCCATCGCTATACCAGATCGAATCGGCGAACCCTAATTCGATGTGATTGGCCATGGTGCCGCCCATCACGGATTGATGGAAGTTGTCGCTGAGAGTGTATTGATCGGCCAGGCTCTTGAGGTAGGGAGCATCGCCTCTCTGCACGTTGAAGAACTCCATGGCGGTGGAACCTTCTCCGGTGGAGAGGTAGCTGGTCGGAGGGCTGGTCGAGCCGCTCGAACCGTCGCTTCCCGCGCCGATGGTGACTTCGACCCAGGGGAACAAGTCACTCAAGCAACCACTCGGGTTGGAACTATTGGAGTAACTGACGCTGCAATCCAACTGCTGCCACATCTGATAGAAACGGTGCACTGGGCTATTCGCATAAGCATTGTAGGGAACTGAGGGAGTGAGCCCGAAAGCGCCTTCCGGCAAGTCCAACACGTTCGGGATGCGTGTGTCCGGCACGACGTAGGGGGACAGACCCGTGCCGCCAATCGTGAGACTGAAGTATCCGCCCGGGGCCAGCATTCCCGGCTCTTCCACACGAGCCTCTGCGACGCTCGAGAAGTAAGGAACGGTGGGACCGCCGGCAACTACCGGGGGAATGTTGCTGTAAATGCTCTTTCCGCCGGGGCTGATAGAAAACGTAGTGTTGTCAACGGCACTGTATTGGGCGGAGAGAGAATAGTTTGGTCCCTTGGTTCCGTTGGCCTTGACGATCCCTCTGGAAAGAAGATTGGAGACAGTCTGACCACTCTTGGGCTGGTACGTGGCAAAAACGTGATCAAAGCTGCGGTTCTCACCGATGATCACGATGACGTGCTTGATGGGGCTGACTGTGGGAGTTTTTCCGGCAGGGGTTTGAGCGGCAGCGGGAAGGGGCGAGCCGAGGTTGGCAATGAGCGCGAACAAGCTCACACCAACCGCGGCATGCTGCCTGGCTTGCGCCAGGAAACGCGGTGCGGACATAGATTTCCTCCTGAGAGAGAACTACCAACGAAAGGTAGTCGGGTCAGGGCTATGGGAAGGTGACAGGCAGATGAATTGCAGATTAAAAATAACGCACAGCAGTGCAAGGAAGAGTTCGGCGATGAGAGTCCGGTCTTCAATCGCTTGGGAGCTTCTGTGAAGAAACGTAAAGGACAGGTTACGAGATTTGCACAAGGACGACGATTGTGAAGGCTTAAGACCAGCCCGCTCTCCGCTCTCCTACGCTACGATTGGCGCATTCAGCAATTATCATTCTTGAACTATGACAACCTTGGGAGTGCCGACTCTATTGGGGATTCCGTTTGATGCGCAGTCTTCTTACTTGCGCGGGGCAGCGGATGCCCCGACGAAGATTCGCGAGTCGTTGCATTGTGATGCGTCGAACTCCTGGACGGAACTGGGCGTGGATTTGGGCGTCGCTGAAATCTATGGAGACGCCGGCGATCTGTTGTTTTCCCAGAAGGATGCGTTCGCGGCAATTGAGGCCGGTGTGGGATCGTTGATCGATCAGGGCAATCGGCCGGTTTCGCTGGGTGGGGATCATTCGATCACGTTTCCCATCGTGAAGGCAGTGGCGCGGCGGCATCCCGAGCTCACGATCTTTCATTTTGATGCGCACCCGGACTTGTATGAGGAGTTCGAAGGCAACCGGCTGTCGCACGCGTGTCCATTTGCGCGAATCATGGAAGCTGGATTGGCGAAGCGGCTGGTGCAGCTCGGAATTCGTACGATCAACCGGCATCAGCGGGAACAGGCGGAGCGATTCGGAGTGCAGGTCGTCGAGATGCGCGCGCTGCCGGCTTACGCGAAGCTTAGTGCGACAGGACCGGTTTACGTCACTTTCGATATGGATGTACTGGATCCGGGTTTCGCGCCGGGAGTGTCGCATCGCGAACCGGGTGGAATGTCGGTGCGGGAGGCGATTGCACATCTGCATGCGATCGAGGGACAGATTGTGGGTGCCGATTTGGTGGAGTACAACCCCCTACAAGACATTGCGGGAGTGACGGCAACAGTGGCAGCAAAGATTTTGAAAGAGATTCTCGGGAAGATGATTGCCGGTTAACCACCGAGGACACCGAGGAAGAACGAATCGGTAAACTGCCCTGATGCTGGCGCCGATGTACAGTCTCGACGGTGTGGCATTCCTGAGTCTGAAGCCCTGATTCTGTAGCCCCGTCCCTGCCCATGGTGCTTTCGCCACAACGTTACGTGGGAACTGGGGAGCCATCCTAGGTTCGCCGATTATTTTGCGTCCTTCGCCAGCATAGGGGAATCTGTATCTTCAATGCGGGCGTTGTTCTACGCCCGATCCCAGAATTGGGGCAACTCTTGAGCGGCATGGCCCCTGAGCCGGCTGGTTTCGCGTTACAGTAGAGGACGATCGAGTTTTCCGACTTATGGCAAAGAATATTCACGAATCGATGGCAAATGGCTTGTTGGCTGCGGTCTTGGCGGCTAGCGTAATCACGGTGGGCTGCTCCGGCAATGCGGCACAGAATCCTCACGCCGCCGGACCCGGGGCGATGCCGGTCAAAGTGCTGCAGGCGCAGGCGGTGCCGGTCAATGATGCGTCGGAGTACGTGGCCACGCTGAAGTCGCGGGACTCAGCCGTGATCATGCCACAGGTGGAGGGGCAGATCACGCAGATTCTTGTGCACTCAGGCGATCGCGTGGAAGAGGGTAGCCCGATGATCGAAATCGATCCTCTCAAGCAGCAGGCGACAGTAAAGAGTCAGGAGAGCGCGCGGGCCGCACAACAGGCGAATCTCGTCTGGGCGCAGAAACAATACGAACGGACTCTGGGACTCTCGTCCGCCGGCGTGGTGAGCAAACAGGATATGGACCAGGCGAAGTCTACCTTGGATGCCGCCCAGGCTCAGATGGAAGCGCTCGACGCGCAGGTCAAGGAACAGCAGGTCCAGCTGCATTATTACAAAGTGGTCGCGCCGCGCAGCGGGATCGTCGGAGACATCCCCGTCCATGTGGGAGACCGAGTCACGACCACGACTCAGCTGACGACGGTCGACCAGCCGGGGAGCCTGGAAGTGTACGTCTATGTGCCCATCGAGCATTCGTCGCAGCTGAAGATGGGATTGCCAGTCCAGGTGCTTGCCAGCGATGGCAAGGTATCAGTCGATTCGAGGATCAGCTTCATTTCCCCGCAAGTGGATAACACCACGCAGACGGTTCTGGTGAAAGCGCGCATCGCGAACGGGAACGATGCGCTGCGGCAATCCCAGTTCATTCGGGCGCGCGTGGTCTGGGGAACGCATCAGAACCCGCAAGTGCCCATCCTTGCGGTGTCGCGGCTGGCGGGCCAATATTTTGCATTCGTGGCCGAGCCCCAAACTGGCGGGTCGTTTCTGGCCCGGCAAAAACCGCTGACCATCGGCCAAACCGTGGGCAACGACTATGAAGTAAGTGACGGCATCAAGCCCGGGGATAAGGTAATTATTTCCGGAACGCAGTTTCTGCGGGACGGAATGCCGGTGACTCCGCTGAGCTAGCGGGTTCCGGCTTTCGCGTCTTAAGGCTATGAGCCGGAAGCCGGATAACGGAAGCCGGAAGCCATTTCCAACACAGTTGTAATTCATCATTGAGCAGCGGAAGCTGCACACGGGATTACTCATGTTTGTCAGGTTCTTCATTAATCGTCCGGTATTTGCCGCGGTTTGCGCCCTGCTCATTGTTCTGGCGGGCGCGGCCGTGATACCGACGCTGCCCATCTCGCAGTTTCCGAATTTAGCGCCGCCGCAGGTCGGCGTCACCAGCATCTACATTGGGGCCAGCGCGCAGACCGTGGAAAGCGCGGTCACGATCCCCATCGAACAGCAGATCAACGGCGCGGAGGGCATGAAGTACATCACTTCCACCAGCGGTAACGACGGCACCAGCAGCGTCATTGCCACGTTCGATCTCAACCGCGATCCGGATCTGGCGACGGTCGACATTCAGAACCGCGTAAACACAGCGCAAGGGCGCCTTCCGAGCGCGGTCAAGGCTGTCGGCATTACGACGGCCAAGACCTCGCAGAACTTCGTGTTTGGCGCGGCCGTCTTCGCCGACAAGGACAAAAGCGGCAAAGAACTCTACTCCACACTCTTCCTGAGCAACTATCTCGACGTGTACGTCCGCGATTCGTTGAAGCGCATTCCGGGTGTCGCGGATGTGATTATCTTCGGCGAGCGCAAGTACTCGATGCGGCTGTGGCTGGATCCGGGCCGGATGGCGGGTCGCGGACTGACGGCGACCGATGTGGTGAACGCACTCTCGGAGCAGAACGTGGAGGTCGCAGCCGGGCAGGTGGGACAGCAGCCTGCCGTCGCGGGGCAACAGTATCAGATCAGCGTGCGCGCCGTGGGACGGTTGAGCGAGACGACGCAGTTCGACAACATCATCCTCAAGACCAATACCGATGGCACGCTCGTTCGCTTGAAAGATGTCGGGCACGCGGAACTGGGCGCGGAGAGTTACGCCAACGATGTGCAGTTTGACGGCCAGGATGCCATGGGCCTCGCCGTGACCCAGCTCTCGACTGCGAATGCGCTCGACGTAGACCGCAAAGCGATTGCCGAACTGGACCGCTTGTCGAAGAGCTTCCCTCCTGGAATGCACTATAAGGTTGCGTTCGATACCACCGATGCAGTAAGTGAATCGATTCGCGACGTGGTATTCACGGTAGGGTCGGCGATCCTGCTCGTCATCCTGGTGATCTTTATCTTCCTGGGCGACTGGCGGACGACGATGATTCACTTCATCGCCACTCCGGTTTCGCTGATCGGCACGTTCGTGTTCGTGAAGTTGCTTGGCTTCTCGGTCAACACGCTGACCTTGTTCGGCATTACGCTGGCCACAGGCCTGGTCGTCGACGATGCAATCGTCGTGATCGAAAACATCGAGCGCCATATTACCGAGGGCGAACACGACTCCCACAAAGCGGCGGCAGCGGCCACGGCCGAGATTACCAGCGCCGTCATCGCCACCTCGCTGGTGCTGGTCGCTGTGTTTGTGCCGGTGGCGTTTTTTCCTGGGACGACCGGCATTCTGTTTCGCCAGTTTGCCCTGACGATCGCGTTTTCCATTGCCATTTCCGCGTTCAACGCTCTGACACTGGCTCCCGTGCTGGCGGCGATTTTTCTCCGCGGCGGCCACCACAAAAAGTGGTGGTTGCTGCAAAAGTTCGACGACGGCGTTACTGCCATGACCCGCGGGTATCGCACCCTGCTGCATCACGTACTGAAGTACAAGCTGGCCATGGCACTGTTATTTTTCGCCGGACTCGGGTTTACCTACTTTGTCTTCACGCGCGTGCCAACAGGATTTGTGCCGGACGAGGATCAAGGGTATTTCATCATCGTCATCCAGGCGCCGTCCGGGGCCTCACTGGAGTATACGAAGGCGATCGGCAAGCAGGTCTCCGACTTACTGGCGGATGTGACGGAGGCCGAAGGTACATTCTCGGTGGCGGGATTCAGTTTCGCGGGGTCCGCCGCCAACCAAGGCATTATTTTCGTTCCGTTAAAGCCATATTCACAGCGCAAAGGTGATGCGCATACCGCGTCGGCGATTCTGAATCGCATTCGTCCGCGCATGTTTGGGGTTTCGGGCGCGATCGTATTTCCCACGCTGCCGCCGCCAATTCAGGGCCTGAGCCAGTTCGGCGGTTTTCAGTTCGTAGTGCAGGATCAGGCTGCCCACAAGCTTGAGGAGTTGGCCAGTACCACCCAGGGGTTGGTGCAGCAGGCCAGCCAGCGCATGGACCTGACACGGCTGTTCACGTCCTTTACTGCAAATGATCCGCAGTATCTGGTGACGATTGACCGTGAGAAGGCGAAGAGTCTGCATGTGCCCTTGTCGCAAATCACCGACACGCTGGGCGTTTACATGGGGTCGTCCTATGTAAATGACTTCGACTTCAACAACCGGTCGTACCGCGTGTACGTACAGGCGGACAAGCAATTTCGCGCTGAAGCGGACAACATGAAGCGGTTCTACGTGCGCTCCGACAGCGGGGCGATGGTGCCGCTGGACAATCTGATCAGCGTTACCCAGACCACGACTCCACAGGTGATCAGCCACTACAACTTGTTCCGGTCGGCGGAAATCGACGGATCGCCGGCGCCAGGATATAGCTCCGGTCAAGCGATCGCGGCGATGGAACAGCTGGCCTCGAAGATGCCGCAGGGATTTTCTTATAGTTGGACAGGATTGTCGCTGGAGGAATTGGCGGCGGGCGGGACCTCGCTCATTCTGTTTGGGCTGGGCACTTTGGTGGTTTACCTCACGCTGTCGGCGCAGTATGAGAGTTTCGTTTTGCCGTTCATTGTGTTGCTAGCCGTGCCCATGGCGCTGCTGGGAGCGCTGGGCGCGCAGTGGTTACGCGGATTGCAGAATGACGTCTTCTGCCAGGTCGGCCTGGTGATGCTGGTCGGGCTATCGAGCAAGAATGCAATTCTGATCGTGGAATTTTCGGAGCAGTTGCGCCAGCGCGGAATGCCGCTGATGGAAGCGGCGGTGCAGGCAGCCGCGATTCGGTTGCGTCCGATTCTGATGACATCGTTGGCGTTCATCCTGGGCGTAGTGCCGCTGGTGATCGCCACGGGCGCCGGGGAGAACGGACGGCATTCCGTGGGCACCACCGTATTTGGCGGAATGATCATGTCGACCGTGCTGAATCTCTTCTTCATCCCCGTGTTGTATCTCATTATTGAGGGATGGCGGGAACACGGGAAGGGCCCGATACCTAGGGTGCTTCCCGCGGAGCCTGTGTCGTAGCGCTTCATTTGCTGTCGGGCTTCCATCTCGCCAGTTCACGCGCTTTCGCCGGCGTGGCCCAGAATCCGCCACGCCGGTGCCCGCATCCTTTATTCTAGTAACTGCACTCCTATGACCCCGAAAACCAAGACTTCCAACGGCGGCTCCCGCGCCGCCGTAGCAGAAACGAGCCGCTTCAATCCAGAACGTGAACGTGTATTCAATACCTACCGCCAGTGGGGATACCTCGAGGGCGATCTCGATCCCCTCGGCTTCCTCCGCCCCCGCGAAACGCCCGAACTCGAACACGAAGGCGAATACGCCCGCGAAGCCCAAGCCATCTATTCCTCGACCATCGGCGTCGAAATCAACCACATCTACGCTCCCGAACGCCGCCGCTGGATCTTCGAGCGCATGGAATCGCCCTCGCAAGCATTCGAGATTACTCAAGAAATCCAGCAACGCATCCTCGATCTTCTCATTCGCGCCGACGTCTTCGAGCAGGTCATGCAGCAGCGCTATCTCGGCAGCAAACGTTTTTCCCTCGAAGGTGTCACCGCTCTCATCCCGCTTGTCGACGAAGTTCTCGATACGGCCGCCCAGCGAGGCGCCGTCGAGTTAGTCATGGGCATGAGCCACCGCGGACGCCTCAATGTTATCGCCCACGTTGCGCAGCGTCCGCCGCAGGAAATTTTTGCCGGATTCGAAGACGTCGATCCGCGCAGCGTTCTCGGCTCCGGCGACGTGAAATACCACATGGGTGCCACGGGCGAATACAACACGCGCAGCGGCGGAAAAGTTCACATCCATCTCGTCTCGAATCCAAGCCACCTGGAAGCGGTCGATCCCGTCACCGTCGGCCGCACCCGCGCCAAGCAAGACCGAACCAGCGAAGGCGGACGCGAGAAATATCTCCCGCTCCTTGTTCATGGCGACGCCGCATTCGCCGGGCAAGGCATCCTCGCCGAGACCATGAACTATGCCGACCTTCCCGGATACACCGTCGGCGGCACTATCCATGTCGTGGTCAACAATCTTCTCGGCTTCACCACCAGCTATACCGAAGAGCACTCCACGCGCTTCGCAGCCTGCATCGCGCGCCGCCAGTCGATTCCCATCTTTCACGTCAACGGCGAAGACGTCGATGCCGTCGTCCGCGTCGCCCGCCTCGCCACCGAGTATCGCTACAAGTTCGGCACCGACGTCGTCATCGATCTCATCGGCTACCGCCGCCACGGCCACAGCGAAGTCGACGATCCCACCATCACCCAGCCTCTTCTATACAAAAAGATCAAAGAGCATCCGCCGCTCTGGGAAATCTACGCCGACGACATCGGTGCCACCGACGCTCCGGCTCAAGCCGCCGCTATCAAAGCCGAATTTGAGGCTTCGCAGAAGCAGGCCGGCAGCATCAAGCAAAAACCGCTGATGCGCGAACTCCCGAAATATTGGAACAACTATTTCGGTGGGCTCCATCGCGCCGAATACGAAGTCGAAACCGGACTTTCGCCCGGCGAGATCAAGGAACTCACCGCTCGCCTGACCACCTACCCGGAAGACTTCCACATCCATCCGAAAGTAAAGAGGCTTCTCGAACAGCGCGCGGAAATGGGCGAAGGAAAACGCCCCGTCGATTACGGCATGGCCGAGGCCTTGGCCTTCGCGAGCCTCGTCAAATCCGGCACCCATGTGCGCTTCAGCGGGCAAGACTCCCGCCGCGGCACCTTCAATCAACGCCACTCCGTCCTGATCGACATTGAGAACGAAAGCGAATACGTGCCGCTCGAGAACATCGCCCCCGGCCAGGCCCGCTGCGAAATTTACAACTCCACGCTCTCCGAGGCCGGTGTCCTCGGCTTCGAGTACGGTTATAGCCGCGACTATCCCGAATCGCTGGTCCTCTGGGAAGCTCAGTTCGGCGACTTCGTCAACGTCGCGCAAGCCATCATCGATCAGTTCATCAGCGCCGGAGAAGCCAAGTGGAACCTGCTTTCCGGCGTCGTCATGCTCCTGCCCCACGGCTACGAAGGTCAGGGCCCAGAGCATTCCAGCGCGAGAATCGAGCGCTTTATTCAACTCGCCGCCAAGCACAACATCCAGATCGCGCAGCCCAGTAATGCCGCGCAGTACTTCCATCTCTTGCGCCGCCAGGCCCTGCGTCACTGGCGCAAACCACTCGTCGTCTTTACTCCGAAAAGCATGCTGCGGCATCCCGACGCCAGCTCGCCCATCGAAGATTTCACCCACAAAAATTTCCTGAACGTCATTCCCGATACCACGGTCGGAGAAGCCGACCGCATCCTGATCTGCACCGGAAAAATCGGCCACGAACTCCAGGCCGAACGCAAGAAGCGAAACGACACCAGCACCGCAATCGTCTTCCTGGAACAGCTCTACCCATTCCCCGAGCAGGAAGTCATCGCCGAATTCGACCGCCACGGTAAGAACGCCGATATCGTCTGGGTACAGGAAGAGCCCGCGAACATGGGTGCGCTCTTCAATATGCTCCCCCGCCTGAAACGAGTAGCTGGTGACCGCCCCGTACTGAGCGTAAAGCGGAGCTCAGGAGCCAGCCCCGCAACCGGCAGCGCCAAGGCACACGAGGTAGAACAAAAAACGCTCCTCACGCTAGCCTTCACCACAAAGTAAGAGTTCGCAGAATTATGTGGGGACAGCCGCCCTCGGCTGTCCCCCCGAGCGAAGCGAAGGAAGGTTTACATGCTGCGGCCCCGCATGCCGCCCGCACAGAGATTCCCGCGCGGCCTCGAAACCTTCACGGTATACTCTTTCCTCAAACCTGCACCGATACGCTTTTCCGAGGACCAACTACCATGGGCCGCACACTTTCGCTGATCGCCGTGACGCTCTGCCTGGGCACCTATTCCGTTTCGCAGAATCCCGATCCCGCCGCCGTCACCTTCACCAAAGATGTCGCCCCGATTCTTCAAAAGCATTGCCAGACCTGCCACCGCCCCGGCGAAGCCGCTCCTTTTCCTCTCTTAACGTACGAGCAAGCGCGGCCCTGGGCGGCTAGCATGAAGCGCGTCGTCAAGGAGAAGGCGATGCCTCCATGGTTCGCCGATCCCGCCGTGGGACACTTTGCCAATGACCGCTCCCTGACAGCGAAGGAAATCAGTACGATCCTAGCGTGGGCGAACACCGGCGCTCCACAAGGCGATCCCGCTGAAATGCCTGCGCCCGCGACCTTCGTGGAAGGCTGGGGCATTCCCAAGCCGGACGTCGTCTTCCAATTGCCCCACGCATTTTCTGTTCCTGCCTCCGGCATGGTCGAATATCAGTACGTCATCCTGCCCACCGGGTTCACCGAAGACAAGTGGGTGCAGGCTGCCGAGGCCCGCCCCACCGACCGCTCGGTGGTTCATCACATCATCGCGTACATCCGCGAACCGGGATCGAATTACTTCAAAGGCCAGAAGCCCGGAGTTTTCTTCGAAGCTCCGCCGCCCAAGCAGGATGACAAGAACGACACCAGCGCGCTCGCCAGCGATTTCCTCGTCGGATACGCTCCCGGTCAAAACGCGGAAATCCTGCAACCCGGCCAAGCCAAGTTGATCAAGGCCGGCTCCGACATTGTCCTCGAAGTCCACTACACTCCCAACGGAAAAGCCACGACCGACCAAGCCCGGCTGGGAATCGTATTTTCAAAAGAGACGCCGAAAGATCGCGTGCTCACGCTTTCGGCGGTCAACGGAACTTTCAAGATACCTCCTGGAGATCCCAACTACCGCGTCGACGCCGCCTTCGATGTGACCCGGGAAGTGAAGCTGGTTGCGCTTCATCCCCATATGCATACTCGCGGCAAGGACTTCGAATATCGCCTCGTCTTTCCGACCGGAGAGACTCAGACGCTCCTGAAAGTCCCCTCCTACAACTGGCACTGGCAGCTCTGGTACAACCTGACCGAGCCCATCATTCTGCCCAAGGGAACGAAAATCGAGTGTACTGCGCACTTCGACAACTCGGCCGACAATCCCGAAAATCCTGATCCAACGAAGACAGTAATCTGGGGCCAGCAAAACTCCGACGAGATGATGGTCGGCTTCTTCAACCTGGTCTTCGACGCCAAGCTGCCAGCCAAAGATCTGCTCCCGCAACCCAAAACCGAAACCCCAGTAGCTAAGAACTAAACCAGGCATCGAATGTGGGATAGCTCCGAATGTAGGGACAGCCGCCCTCGGCTGTCCCCCGAGCGAAGCGAAGGAAGGTTGAGGCTCCGGATGCCGCGGGCACCACCGCCGCGAACCGCGTGCCCCATAGCCTGCCCTGAGCTTGTCGAAGGGTCTCGCTTCTTCTGCGAGATGTGGGATGTGCTCCGCCGCCGCGCTGCCGCCAGTGTTACTCTTTTGTGTCCTATGCCCCGCCGCCTTCAACCACTCCGCATCGCCATCGACACCGGCGGCACCTTCACCGACTGCGTCTGGCGAGAGCGTGGACACCTCCGCATGTTGAAGGTCTTCTCGACTCCGGCCGATCCCTCGCAATCCATCGTCGAGGCTCTCCAAAAAATCGCGCCTCAAGGCGAAGTGATACTCCTCCATGGCACTACCGTTGGTACCAACACTCTGCTCGAACGCAAAGGTGCTCGCACCGCGCTCGTCACCACGAAAGGCTTCGAAGACGCCATCGAAATCGGACGCCAGGCCCGCCCCAAGCTTTACGACTTCTTTTTCGACCGCATCGAGCCGCTAGTCCCCAAAGATCTGCGCTTCGGCATCAACGAGCGCACCGCCAGCGACGGCGAAATCCTCACCGAGCCGAAGCCGGAAGAACTGCGCGCCCTCGCTGAGCAACTCGCCGCAACCAATCCGCAGTCAATCGCAATCTCGCTCCTCTTCTCATTCGCGAATCCAAAAAATGAACAACTAATCGCGGACGCGCTGAACTCGCTTGCCGTCCCGCTCTCCAAGTCTCATCAAATCCTCCCCGAATTCCGTGAATACGAGCGCACCTCCACAGTAGTCATCAACGCCTACCTGCAGCCAGTGATGCAGAGTTATTTGAGAAATCTGGAAGTGAGATGTCTCTCTATGAGCAATCCCCATGTGGCCGCGGGCGCCTCGCCCGCGCAGGCAAGGGAATCGAGCTCTGCAGGGGAAGGCTTTAAGGGAACTCAACGCTTTAGCTCAGCGAAAAATGCCACCGCGGCAGAGCGGCCCTTTCGATCCAGCCCTGAGCCTGTCGAAGGGGCCGCGAAAGAAGCGCAGAAAAACAGGGCTTCAGCCCCCCTGCCCCGCATCTTCGTTATGCAATCCTCCGGAGGCATCACCGCCCTCTCCACCGCCGCTCGCGAACCCGTCCGCACCGTGCTCTCCGGCCCCGCAGGTGGCGTCGTCGGCGCCGTCACCACCGCCCGTGCCAGCGGCTTCGACCGCATCATCGCCTTCGACATGGGAGGCACCTCCACCGACGTCTCTCTCGTCGAAGGCGATATCAAAACCGCCACCGACGCTCAGATTGCGGGCCTTCCGATCAGCGTGCCCATGCTCGACATCCACACCGTCGGTGCCGGCGGAGGTTCCCTCGTCCGCTTCGACGCCGCTGGAGTCCTCCGCGTCGGCCCCGAATCCGCCGGAGCCGATCCCGGCCCCATCTGCTACGGACGCGGCCTGCTGCCCACCGTCACCGACGCCAATCTTCTCCTCGGTCGCCTGCAGCCCACGCGCTTTCTCGGCGGAGACTTCACTCTTGATCTCGACCGTACCCGCCGGGTCACGCAAGAATTTCTCCAGCAGCAGGGAAGTCGCCTCACGCTCGACCAGTTCGCTTCCGGTGTCGTGCGCGTGGTCAATGCGACCATGGAAAAAGCTATCCGCGTCGTCTCCATCGAACGCGGACGCGACCCGCGCCACTTCGCGCTCGTAGCCTTCGGCGGCGCTGGAGGCCTCCACGCCTGCGCGCTGGCCGAAGCTCTTAGCATCCCCCACGTCATCGTCCCCGCGCTCCCCGGCGCGCTCTCCGCACTCGGCATTCTCGCCAGCGATGTTGTAAAAGATTATTCGCGCACGGTCCTGTGGCGCGTCGCCCGCGAAATTCCGCACACGAAACTGACTCGAGAATTCGCCGCCCTCGAAAAAATCGCAGTCAAGGATTTCCGCCAGGAAGAGTGGCCCGGAACCCCGCAGCATCGCCGCAGCATCGACCTCCGCTACCGCGGTCAGGGATACGAGCTCAATCTCCCCTTGACGAAGAATCTCTTGCGCGACTTCGAACAGGAACATCACCGCCGCTACGGCTACGCGCACCCCACTCGCGAGATCGAACTAGTAACTCTCCGCCTCCGCACCGTTCTGAAATCCCGGACAAGAGGTTTGGGAAAGATGGACCAAGCGGGGAAGGTGGACGATGCGAGGAAGACAGACGATGTGGAGAAGATGGATCATGTGGGGACGGGCGCCTTCGCCCGTCCAGGCCGAGCAAAGCTCGGCAGGCTCTCCATACTCGAAGCCTCAGTCCTGTTCGAAAGCAAGAAACAAAAAACGAAAATCCACTCCCGCGAAGATCTCCGCACAGGCAAGAAGTACCCAGGCCCCGCCATCATCACCGAATACAGCGCCACCACAGTCATCCCACCAGCTGCAAAGTTCCACCTCGACCGCGCCGCCAACCTGCTAATTTCTCTCCGCTAATCGAAATTGCGCCCCAGCCGCGAAGCGGCGAAAGAATGCAGCCCACGGCGCAAGCCGTGGGTGGGCCGGGGACGAGGACATAAGCCCCGAAGGGGCGAAAGAACCGCGCAAACTTTGGTTATCCGCTTCCCCAAATCATTCTAGGCTAAAAATGTTTAATCAAATATCCTGAAAACAATGGTGGGACGCAAAAAAAAGACGCATGAACGCACAACCTCCGCACCCATCTGCGAATGCGAATGCCGCGCCTGCGATATCGGGATTCACTGCGGAAAAACCACTTGCGAACACCACGCGCACCGACCTATGCGGAGAGCAAGGTCGATGAGTCCGATCCCTTCCGCCTCAACTCCTTTTCAACCCATTCCACAAAAAACACCCGAAACTCATCCTGCGTGTACACTCCTTTTTGAATTAAAAGAGTATTCATCGCGTACACACTAGCCCGGAAGCTCTCGTCCCGCGACGCCGCTTCGATCGCCTCTTCAAACGACATGCTGTGTTTTCTCCCCTGAATTTTCATCAGACCACCCATCCTGCCGGTCAGTCAATAAAAATTCCGCCGGTCCCTATTGCAGGCGTCATGCTGAGCGAAGCCGCTTTTCAGGCGAAGCGAAGCATCTCACGAGCAGTCCCACATCACTGCACCCCACCGATTGTTACAATCCGATGAAATTCAACTCGATTTCGCGCCTGGCCACTCGCAACTGGCTGCTGGCAACTGCTTTCCGTTTACAATAATCCCGTGAAACCAAGCCTTTTCGTCGTAGAAGACGATCCGGACATTTCCCGCCTCGTCCGCCACCACCTGGAAAATGAAGGATTCACCGTCCGCGTCTATCCCACCGGCTCCAACGTCCTCGCCGACGCCGAACGCCAGCGTCCCGCTCTCTTCGTTCTCGACATCATGGTGCCCGGTAAAGATGGCCTGGAAATCTGCCGCACCATCCGCCAGACCCCCGGTCTCGCGTCCGTGCCCGTTATTTTCCTGACGGCAAAAAGCAGCGAAGCCGACCGCGTCCTCGGCCTCGAACTGGGAGCTGACGACTATATCGCCAAGCCCTTCAGCCCCCGCGAACTCGTTGCCCGCGTCAAAGCCGTGCTCCGCCGCTTCGAGCGCCCACTGCCGCCCAGTCCCATGAAAGTCGGCGACATCGAGATCGATCCCTCGGCGATGACTCTGATGGTGCGAGGCGCGCTAGTTGCCACCACGGCCACCGAGTTTCGCCTGCTCGACTACTTCGCGCGTCACAAGGGCCGCGTCTTCAGCCGCGACCACCTTCTCGACTCCGTGTGGCGCGACACCGCGTACGTCACTCCGCGCTCGGTCGATGTCTACGTCCGCCGCATCCGCGAAAAAATCGAGCCCGATCCCGAGAACCCGCGCTACCTCAAAACCGTCCGCGGCGCCGGCTACCGTTTCGAGGTCCCCAAATGATCCGCAGGTCGGCTTTGCAGGAGCGCGGCATAATCCGTGCCATAGTCCAAGCGGTTGCCCCGCCCTTGTCGCGCCTTTTGCGACAGGGTGGGGATTTTGACTTGCGCTATAGATTGCACGCGTGCCCGCTTCCACTCTCCCCCCGAGGAGCACGTGAAGAATCGCATCTTCTTCAAGCTCCTTGCCGTTTTTCTGATCATCATCGCCGCCACCGCCGCTACCCTCGACGTCATGCTCGGCGGCGCCTGGGAAGCGTCTCTCCGCACCGAGATCGAACGCAACCTGACCCAGAAGACTCTTCTCTTCGCCCACCGCGTTGAAACCGACCGCGCCCACTCTCTTCCCGAAATTGCCGCGCAAGAAGCGCAGGCCGCCGGGGCCCGCGCCACCATCATCGACGCTTCCGGCAAAGTCCTCGCCGACTCCGAATCCAACCCCGACGAATATGGAGAACCATCGCCCGCGCGCGGAATTCGCCGCCGCCCTCGCCGGCAAGAACCGGTGAAAACGAGCGCCGCAGCGCCACTCTCGGCATTCCCTTTCTGTACGTTGCCGTGCCCGTCTCCGGCGGAGCCGTCCGCCTCGCCTATCCGCTTTCCGATGTCGAGGCTATCCAGTCGCAGGTGCATCGCCGCCTGCTCTGGGGATCTGCCATCGCTTTATTATCGCCTTGCTCATCGCGGCTTCCGCCTCCGTCTGGACCTCTCGCCGCCTCGAGCGCATCGTGAATGTCGCCGCCCGCATCGAGCAAGGGGATCTCCGCGCCCGTGTCGAAGATCGTCCCCTCGATGAGATCGGTCGTGTCGCCGCCGCCATCGACAAAACCGCCGGACAGGTCGAACGCAGTTTCGCCGCCGTCGCGTTCCAGCCAGCGCCAGCTCGAAACTCTCCTCAACAGCATGCAAGACGCCGTCATCGCCGTCAGCGCCGACGGCCTCGTGCAGTGGGCCAACCAGCCCATGGACCGCCTCGTTCCGCAGCACACCCGCCTCAACGCTCCTGTCGTCGAAACCATCCGCGATCCCGATTTCCTCGCCGCCGTCAAAGCCGCCACCACCAGCAAACAAGTGAAGACTACCCGCGCCACTTCCATCGTTCCCGGCCGCGCCTTCGATGTCACCGCCGCGCCTCTGCCCGATGGCGGCGCCGTCGCCGTGCTCCGCGACCTCACCGAAACCGAGCGCGTCGAAAAAACCCGCCGCGACTTCATCGCCAACGTCTCTCACGAACTCCGCACTCCTCTGACCTCGATTCAGGGATACTCCGAAACCCTCCTCGACCTCAGCTCCGAAAACTCCGGCTCCCAACCGCGAGTTCCTGGAAATCATCCGCAAAAACGCTGCCCGCATGTCGCGTCTCACCGAAGACCTGCTGACTCTGGCGCGCGTCGAATCCGGCGAGACCCGCTTCGACACCGAACCCGTCCCTCCCATCGAACTCCTGCACGACGCCGAAGAAAGTTTCCGCGAAATTGCCCGCGGCCAGGAAGTAGAGCTGCAGATCGTCGAGACCAATCCGGTGGGGACAAGATCGGCTGGGACGAAAGAAGATGACCGCTCTGTCGAATCTCTGCCCCCGGTTCGCGCCGACCGCGAGGCCATTCATCAGGTCTTCTCCAACCTGATCGACAACGCGATGAAGTACGGCCGTTCCGGCGGACGCATCCTGCTCGGCGCTCGTCCCGCCAGGCGCGGCATCGAATTCGGCGTCGAATTTTATGTCCAGGATTTCGGCGCCGGCATCGCCTCCGAGCACCTGCCGCGTCTCTTCGAACGCTTCTACCGCGTCGACAAAGCCCGCTCCCGCGAATCCGGCGGCACCGGACTCGGCCTCGCCATCGCCAAGCACATTATGCTTGCCCACGGCGGCTCCATCCGCGCCGAAAGTGAACTAGGCCACGGCAGCACCTTCCTCTTCACCCTTCCCACCGCCTGACCCACGATGCGCATGTGGAGACGGCCGCCTCGGCCGTCCAGCCACCACAAAGCCCGAAGAGTGAAATCCTTCGTGTAGCTTCGTGCCCTTCGTGGTTATGTCTTTCCTGTTACTGTCTACGGCCGGGTGCCCCATTTCTCGTGCGCTGTTCGCGAGAAGTGGAATTCTTGACCTCTTCCAAATCTCTTCCTGCGTTTGCCCGTCCCGTCCTTCCGATGACTTGGCAGGTCGCACATCGCGTGGATCACACAAAAAATGACGGAAAATTCACAGCTTGTTAACCACGATGTCCACAAGGAAACCTATTCTTAGGCATTGGCCATCCAACCACATAAGCGGCAGAATCAGGACGACGGCTCCCAGAAATCCATCCGTCGCCCGGGAGTTCGCCCGGCGGACATGCGTATGAGTACTGCGATCAAATCTCCCGATCCTGAACCGGCTCATCGCTACCTCGTGCGCCGCACCGTCGAAGCCTGCCACATGGCCAAGGAGGCAGCCGGCGCCGCCGCCGAAGGCATCGCCACCGGCTCCAGTACTCTGCTCAACTCCCTGCGCCAGCGCGAGCGCGAACTCGACACGCTTGACATGGAAATCGACAGCGGCGTCACCACTGCCATCACCGAAGTCGGCCCCGCCGAGGCCCGCGAACTCCTCGCCTGCATGAAGTTCATGATCGGCCTCGAACGCATCGGCGACCTGCTCCTCAGCTTCGCCAACAGCGCGCTCTCCGTCAGTGGACGCATCGATTCCGAAGACACTCGCGATCTCACCCAGATGGCCACGATTCTCGAAAAGATGCTGACCGACTGCGGCGCCGCCTTCTCCGCCCGCGAAATCAGCAAGGCCATTGATGTTCTCCGCGCCGACGCCGAGATGGATCGTCTCCGCAACCTCATCTTCCTGCGCCACATCGAGAATCCCGAAAATGTCCACCGCCAGGCCAGCCTGCAAGTCATCTTCATGACCCAGTCTCTCGAACGCGCCGGCGATCACGCCAAGAATCTCGCCGAAGAAGTCTGCCACTTCGTCAGCGGTCACACGGTCCGCCACGTCCTCATCGCCTACGACAAGCCTGTCGAGCAGATGTTCATCGACTACCTCCGCCGCCGCGACCACAACCGCTAGAATTAAGGCAAGGACTCCCCTGAGCCCTGTCGAACGGCACTCGCCCGCGTGCCGGCACGCCCACCGCGTTTTCGTGAAGAGAATGCCTGGCGGGAACGTCAAGAACAAGCCTGGAGGGGAAGAACTATTTATCGAGCAGGTCCGTGGATCGGTTGCGAAGTTACTTCCGTTCCGCAAAGTGGTCCATCACGGCCGGCGAGGGTGTACGATTCCTTATGAAACGAATCAGCCCTTCTTTGCGGCCTCTCAGCACGCTGCTGCTCGCGGTGCTCATCTTGCAGGGCTGCAATGCGTTAAATCCCCTGTGCGGAAGCGCCCGGCCGGCTCCAACCATTGCGTCTCTATCGGATACCACGATCACGTTCGCTCAGGTCCAGCAGGGGTTTGTTCTAACCATCACCGGCAGCAGCATTGTGTCGTCCTCGGTTGCCGAGATCAACGGAACAAGCGCTGCCACTCAGGTTCTGAGCAACACGCAGCTGCAGGTTACGATTACCTCCACCATGATCACAGGCCCAGGAACGGCCAACGTGACCATCAACACTCCTAGCGGAAACTCCGCCTACGAGGGTTGCACGAGCGGTGGAACGAGTAGCGCTCTCGTCCTGACAATCACGTAAACCCGACGACCCTTCCCGCCCTGAATCGCAGAGCAAAACCTGTTCGCGAAGTCATCACTAGTGCTCTTTCGCCAGCGCTTTCAGCCGGATCTCGTGCATGAAGATATCTGCGCACTGCGGCAACTGCGTTCGATACTTGGTGGGAAGCTGCAGGCAAAGGTCGACAGCGCTCTGCCGCATGGAGTGCAACTCCAAAAGAGCTGCTGTTCTCACCGTCATTGTGGTGGGAGGTGTCCTACCAGCCCGCGCCGGCGTGGCGATTACTTGCACCATCTCTTTCGAACCCCCGCACGGCGTCAATTCCTGCTCCACTATCTTGTCGTGAGCAGGCAGATCATTCACCGCCGAGTTGGATGAATCGGGCACGGCGCCGCTTTTGGAATCGGCCACGGTAAGTTCCTGCGCCGCCTGAGAAGGGTTTGACAACGAGGGCGCTTCCTTGCCGCCATGTTTTTCGACGCTGGTGGACCTCAACGTATAAGCATATTCACGCGGCGTAACCTGCGCCCATGCGGACGCCGCCATGACCAAGATCACCGCCAGACACCAACCGCCAACTCGATTTCTCTCCTGCATACACATTGGGGCCCCCGTTCACCTTGAGTTCGGCCTGCCGCCTGTGGCACAGCCTTGCTTTTTCAGTAGTTCCAGATGATCGAAACTTACCCACAGGTTGCCGCAGATTTTAATGTAGATCTGGCATTGCGCAATGGCACAAAACGGCTACGACTCAAAACCATTAACCGTCACTCGGTCCTGAGTCTCGCATTTCAAATCCGGTCCTTCTTCTCTATCGGCGAAACCCGCACGCTTAATGAGCCTAAAAGTCGCCGTTAGCACGAGCCTGAGTGGAGTAACATGCTCGATGGTGACTTACGAACAGCCATCGGAAAATTCCATGGCACTTGAGTGCAGTGATCAACAGGAAGGTTGACGATGAAAAACCAGCCGAAGTTTTCCCGCCGTGAATTTGCGACGCTCGCCGCCGCGAGTTTGACTCTGACTGCGCCGAACCCTGTGCTTGCGTGGGTGCAGAAACAAGCGCCGGCTAAGGCTCCCATCACCGCGGATCAGTCGTGGCGCGAGCTTCTCGACGGCAATGCGCGTTTCGTGAAGGGAGCTACCACCGGTCCACGCCGCAGTCCCCAGGATTTTCGCTCGCTCGCCAACGCCCAATATCCAGAGGCCGTCATTGTCAGCTGCGCCGATTCCCGCGTCGCGCCGGAGATCCTCTTTGATGTGGGCGTCGGCGACATCTTTGTCGTGCGGGTCGCGGGCAATGTCGTCGGCGGCGCCGGCGCAGTGGTCAAGGGCAGTATTGAATACGCCATCGCGGAACTGAATGTGCCCCTGATCGTGGTCCTTGGCCACAGCGGATGCGGCGCCGTCAAAGCCGCCAAGCAGCATATCGATGCCAAGGATTCCTTGCCGGGAGCCATCAATGGCCTGGTGGAATTGATCAAGCCCGCCGTCACGCAGAGTAAGAGCACTCCCGGCGACGCGCTCGAAAACGCCATCCGCAAGAATGTCGAACTCGGCGTCGAGCGACTCAAGGATCTGCAGCCGATCCTCGCGCCCCGCGCCAAAGAAGGGAAGCTCACGATCGTCGGCGCAGTCTACGATTTGAGCACGGGCGTCGTCACGCCCCTCGATGTTGGAAAGTCCTGACCGAGTTGCGGCTCCCAGCACCAGCCGCTATCCGTGAAGCCGTTCCTCGTTCTGTTCCGGGTTGCGAGCCTTGCCGCAAAGCGCCGCAACCGTGGGGAGCAACTCTCGGCTCGCTTCGAGCTTCGGCACAAAAGCGTCGACGACGGTTAACGCTTGGATCGGAACGTCGCTTCCCGAAAGTAAGATCACGAACAGTTCCCGGCTTATTCGCTTGATCTCGACCGCCAGTTCGTAGCCGTTCATGTCCGGCATCTCATAGTCGATCAGCACGACATCCAGGCTGCAGGTGTTCACCAGCCCGAGTCCCGCCCGTGCGGACCCTGCTGTCAGGACGGAGTATCCGGATCTTTCGAGGAGTGTTCGTTCGTAGTACAAAACCGCTGGATCGTCGTCGATGCACAGCACGACTCTTTTCGACGGGAACTGAACTGGAATCAATTTGGCCTCCTGCCAACATCAGGCCCATTCGGACTCGCGCTTGCTCTTCGCTCATCGGCTGAGTCCGCTACCAGACGCCTCTCGTCGCGCCTGTTCCACGACACCCCCCACGGTGAAAATGTGGCGCGGTGCGACAACCATCTGACGGATGGAACGGCCGCCCCACGGGAAGAGGAATCAACGAACTGTGTTACGTTCCCTCCAGAGAACCCTTTAACCTCAACATGGTTGAGGTTCGCTTGGGTACTGTCACTATTGCCAGTCAGCCAGAAAGTAACCCCCAGGCCGGGAGCATGAGACCGGCCCGCAGAACCGCAGTATTCATGTAGCCCCGGACGCATTCGTCCGAGGCTCTTCCTCTGATGCTGTCAACCGGAGTCAAGGCGAGCGAGGAAATGAGGGCGCCGGCGGCTTCGCGCGATTTTAGGATCCAAATCGCTGCGGCACTTGCATTCTTATGCAAATAAAAGAGGACGGGCCCGAAAGAGCCCGTCCCTTGTAATCTCCGCCACGGTCCTCTTACTGCACGGTTAAGCTCAGTGTCTGCGCCTTCGACATCCCTCCACCAGCCGCCGAAATCGTCAAAGTGGAGGAACCCTTTAGAGTCGTCGAAGCCGCCTTGATTGTCAGAGTGGCGCTCCCATTGCCCGGCGACACTATGCTCGCCGGCACAAAGCTGGCCGTCACCCCTTTCGGCATCCCATTGACCGTCAACCCCACTGCAGCGGCAAATCCGTTCGCCGCCGCCGTGGTCACCGTGATTGGAATCGATCCGCCTCGCGCCACAACCACATTCGTGCCGTCCAGCGCGAGCGTGAAGTTGGGACCGATGACCGTCAGACTCAGCGTTTGCGTCTTGCTTATCCCTCCTCCTGAGCCGGACACGGTCAGCGTATAACCCCCCCCAAGCGTCGAGGCGGCGGACGTCAGCGTCAGCGTGCTGCTGCCGTTGCCGGGCGACGCAATGCTGGTGGGTGCAAACTTTGCGCTCACGCCTTTGGGATATCCGTTGACCGAGAGCGCGATCGCCGACTTGAATCCGCTCAGCGCGCTTGTATTCAAGGTGAACGTCGTCGAACTGCCGGCCGTCACCGTTGCGCTTACGGAGTTTGCCGTGAGCGTGAACGTCGGATTAATCACGGTCAGGCCGATCGTCTGCGCCTGGCTCATGCCGCCGCCCGTAGCTGTTACCGTGATCGGGAAGGTCCCCGTCGCGCCACTGGATGAAGCTCTCAGCGTCAGCGTAGTGCTGCCGTTGCCCGGCGAAGCGACACTCGCGGGTGCAAAACTTCCCGTGACTCCAGCTGGCAGTCCGCTGACTGCGAACCTGACGGCCGACTTAAATCCCTTTCCCGCCGCCGTCGAAAACCTGATCGCAGCCGAGTTCCCATCTGCCAGCGTGGCGCTGCTGGTACCCGACGTCAGCGAAAAGGTAGGCGCAGTCACCGTCACTGCGATGGCCATCGTTTGTGTGAGCCCGCCGCCTGTGCCCACGATCGTAATCGCCGAACTCTTGACTGCCGCATTTGCCGCAGCCGTCATGGTCGCCGTCACGGGTGCCTTGCCAGTCACCGTTGCGGATGAGAAACCCACCGTCACCCCGGTCGGCATTCCGCTCGCCGAAAGCGTCACCGGCGCGTTGAATCCTCCGGCGCCGATCATGGTGAGCGTGATTTGCGATGAGGTCCCCTGTGCCACCGAAAGGCTCGCAACATTTGGCGTCAGCGTAAAGCCTGAAGTGCTGCCGTCGCTCCAGTGGTTGACCAGCAGGCTGGCATCCACCGAGCCGAGCCCGGTCGCCTCGTCGTATCCCGTACCGGCATTGAAGCCCGTCAGGCCGGGGACGCCGTTGTTCCCGCCGGTCACGTCATGAAAGACCGCCGCGCCATTAGCGGATAGTTGCTGGTTGGCCAACGTATAAAAGATTGGATTTGCGTTCCCCTGCGCCGCTCCGCTGTGCTCGTTCACCAGGGCCATCACGCTCGCGAGCGACGGAGCCGCCGCCGACGTGCCTGACGCGTAAAAGATGTTTCCCTGAACCTGCACGATGTACGCATCCTGGATCGACGCGTGCATCGAAACATCCGGCACATCCCGTTTGCCGTCCGCCGGAACACCGGGCGCCGCCTGCCATCCCGGCTTGCTGTAGACGATGCTCGCGCCGCCTCCGCCCGCCCACAGGCCCCCGCTCCATCCGCTTTCATTCCATGCCGATTCCGGAATGTAGCTGAGTGCCGAAGACTGCCCCGCGCCATTCGTTGCCGACCAGTACTGGCCGGGATTGTACCCGTCATTGAACTGCGTGCCGCCCACGCACGTGCTGTATGGACTGGAACAGAGGCCGTTCACGCCACGCCCTTGCGTTGCCGTTTTCTGCGAAGGGGAATCGCAGCCCGCTGCCCCGCCATCTCCGGAAGAAACAAAGACCGACATGCCCTGTGCCGCCGCCTGCGCCCAAGTGCTGTTCCAGAAAGCGTTGCCCCCCGATCCCAGCGCGGCCTCGCACAGTCCGTAGCTCAAGCTCACGACCGGCGCCACGTTGCGGTTGACCGCGTATTGCGCCGAGAGCGTGATCCCATCCGATGTTCCGGATTTTGAGGTGACGAACTTAATGGTCGCGTTGTCCGCGATGGCGCCCGCCCACTCCACATCCATGGCCGATTCCAGTTCGTCGTCGCACCATGGAAATCCCGGGTCCGTTCCGTTGATGATCATCTGCGGATCGTTCGGCGGAAGGCCGGCGTTCGTGCGGAACGTTCGCACATCCGACAAGGCCACATCCACGCGCCCCAGCACCGCGATGCTCTGTCCGGTTCCGTCGAGTCCCTGGGCGTACAGCGGGTTGACGTCATAAATCGTCGCCCAGTCCTGCGGCATCAGAAAGTGCGCGCCATTCGCCGCTGTATAAGCCGGCGCGACAACATGAGTGGGCACGCTGCGAAAATCGTGCAGCGCAACGATCCCTCGCACCACCGGAGCTAGCGCCTGCGGAACCGCCGGATCGCTGGCATTGGCGTAGTGCACCGCTCCTTTCACCGAATATCTTCGAATGCTGGTGTGAAACGCAGACTTGACTTGTGCCGCCGTTCCGCTGAAGACGAGCGCGCGATGCGACGCCGGAACTTCCTCCACTTCGAAGCCATACCCTTGCAGCCACTGCACCACGCGATCGAGATCATGCTGCGAGACGCCAAAACGCTTCCCAAATTGTGCCGGCGTCAGCCAGCGATGGTAATAAGCCGATCCCGGATCGTGCTGCGCCCGCAGCAATTCTTCCAGCGCAGCGTCTTGCGTGGGATCGCTGCGGAGTACCAGCACCATTCTCGCCATGTAAAGATCCGGCGCAGCCTCGCCGATAGCATACTCAGGCTTGGCCAGAGGGTGCCGCTGCTCCGCCAATACCACCCGCTGACTATTGTCGATAGACGCGACAATTCGGTCCGTGGGACGCACGGACAATAGATCTCTCGGGGTTTGAGCCGACGCCGTTTGCGGCCATAACATCAACGAAGAACACAATACGAAGAGCAAGAGTGCCAAGACCCTTCTACTTTGCATGAGCACCTCGAATGTAGGTCGTGAAGTAAAGCCGTTTGTGAAGACCGCAGGGAAAGCCACAATTGACCATCGGCAGAATTTCCCCAACCTTCAGCGCACGATGGTCGCTTTACATCACCGAGGTAACGAAAAAAGGTAACCGTTCATCGCCGCCTACCACGTATCCGATTCTGCATTGACAGCGCTCTCTCCGGCTTCTACCATCCGGGTCAAAATCAGGTCGGCCGCTTCCGCCGATCCTCCAGGGGCGTGTACATGGCAAGTTCCGGCAGAGCTCTGTCTGTTTCAACCGGCCGTTCGCAACGCGGCACAGCGCGAGTGCCCGTAGTCTTTGCAATTCTTTTGCTGATCGCCTTCGCCGCTCTGGCGGCCCCGCAAGACCGTGATCACAATCAGGATCATGACCGCGATCGCCCTCCTATTCGCGTTTCCGACGATCGCATGTCGCGTGACTTTGGGGGCGGCCGCGGCGGCAGGCCTTCTCCCGATGCGTTATGCGAGCCGGGCTCTGTTGCCGTCGGCTTTCATGTGCAGACTGGCGAGTACTTCAACACAGCATGGCTCGATTGCGTTCGCCTGCGGCACGATGGAGAACTCGGAGACGAGCCGCGCGTGACTGCCCGAACCGGCAGTCCGGGCGGACGCCCCGTCCACGACGCCTACTGCCCGCCGGGCCACGTGTTGCGCGGGCTACGCGGCCGTACCGGCGCCTCCATCGATGAGGTGGTAGGCGAATGCAGCTCCATTCGTGCGATCGCCGAGAGACGCAACGATGCGAGGGTTGAGATGACCCAGCCCGTCGCTCGTCCCAACGCCGGAGGCCATCCCGCAGAGGCGCAATGCCCTCCCGGCGCGGTCGTGACTGGATTCCGCTCCATGAGCGGCGAGTACATGGACCACTTGTGGCTCCTGTGCTCCGAAATCGGCAGGGATCACTACAACTAAGCGCACTCGCGGACAGATTGGGCATCTGCAGAGGACGGAAGCACGGCCGGTGGCGCAACTGTGCTTTCGCCTTTGCGAATGAGCACGATCGCCCCGAGGATCGCCGCTGACGCCATCATGACCCGCATCGTCAACGGTTCGGACGCGAGCAGCCATCCCAGAAACACGGCCACCACTGGATTCGCATACGTGTGCGTGGCTACCAGCGCGGGCGGGCACCTTTGCAGCAGCCACGTGTAAGCCGTGAACGCAATCACGGATCCGAAGACGATCAGGTACACCAATCCCAGAATTGATTTCATGGAAATGCTGGCCCAGTGTGTGGCGTGAAACTCACCGGTTAGTCCGGCTGCGGCGAGAAGCATGACCGCGCCACAGATCGTCGGTAACGCTGTACGCCCTAGAGCATCGTTCGGCAGTTTCAGTCTTGGCGAGATCGCCACTCCTGTCGACCACGACAGCGAACCTGCGAGCACCGCCAGCAGTCCGAGCAGGCTCGAGCCCTTCACGTTCAATTCCGCGCGAGTCAGCAGCCCGACGCCGAGCACGCCCAACCCAAGGCCCAGCGCGCTCATCCGGCTGATCTTCTGCTGTCCCATCGACCAGGCGATCACCAGAATGAACATGGGTTCGGTCGCGATGAGCAGCGCCGCCAGGCCCGATCCCACATACTGTTCGGCCCAGTGTAGCGTGCCGTGACCAATCAGAAAAAACAGTGCGCCCAGCACGAATCCCGCAATCCAGTGCGAGCGGGTCGGACGAAATCCGCGCGCCCATGCCCAGGCGAACATAATCGTTCCAGCGATCGAGTGCCGGATGCCTGCAGTCACCAGCGGTGGAATGGTCTCGACGGCGTAGCGGATCGCGAGGTACGTGGATCCCCAGACCAGGTAGATGGCCGCGAAGGCGAGCGCCAACTGGATCGAGTACGTGCGACTGCTTGCGGGTTGGCGCGGATTGGGCACAATCACGGGTCTGCCTCCAATGGTAAACATCTTTTCCTTCGCCGGTTTCGCATTTGGCAGGCTGCGGTTGCGGATCCGGGCCATCATTTGCACTGCTTCGGGGCTGAGCATCATATAACCTCTAAACATAAGTTAACAGGTTAGGTAGATCGTAGCCGTAGCACCGCTAACTTGTCAAGTATGTTTTAATGGTTAGATAATGAACAGGAAGGACTACTTCTGACGAATCTCAAAGAAGACGCGAAAATCTTACGGCGGCGGCCACCGCGCTTCGACCTGATTGCCGGCAACGTCTCTCTGGACTTCGTCAACACGCTCGATGACCGGTACACCAAGCCGAAGGAATTGCTGGCGGATTATCTCGATCTGGCGCGCTTCGCGGAAGATACCGGAATATTGGATTCGTCGCATGTGGACCGGCTCTTCGCGCGCAGCCAGGCCGATCCGGAGCGAGCGCAGAAGGTGCTTCTATGGGCGAGAGAATTGCGCGAAGCGATTCACGAAGTGTTCCGGGCGATTATCGATAAGCGCCCCGTACCGCAGATGGCTCTCACGCGCCTGAATGGCTCCGTGCAGAACGCCGCGGAGCGCATGCGCCTGGTTCCGGTAAAGGGCGGCTTCGCATGGAGCTTTGACGATCTCAATGCATTTGAGAGCGTGCTCTGGCCGATTGCGCGCGCCGCGGCCGAGCTGCTCACTTCAGATCAACTGCCGTATGTGCGGGCTTGTTTTTCCAAAACATGCGAATGGTTTTTTCTGGACACCAGCAAGAACCATCACCGGCGCTGGTGCGACATGGCGCGCTGCGGAAATCGCGCCAAGGCACAACGCTTCTACGAGCGACAGAAGAAGAGTTCTTAGCTGCTCTGGCTTCTCTTCCGCCGGTTTACAATCGCCACTGCAAATTGCCAGCCTGACATTCAACATCGGAAATTTCGCCGGGAGGCTCTCTTGATTTCTCGCGCTCTTGCCGTCCTGCTGTTGACCAGCGCAGTCCTCGCCCAGAATGTCGTGCACTACACCACCACGAATGCCAACGTGAAATATCTTTTTGCCACGGCCGAGCCAGTGTTGCATTTGAAGCCGGGGGACATTCTCGACACCAACACGCTGGACTGCTTTGGCAACGGCCTCAAGAAACCTGGCGACACGTTGAGCATGGCCAAGGGCGACAATCCGCTAGCCGGTCCGTTTTACGTGGAGGGCGCGGAGCCTGGCGACACCCTTGCCGTGAAGATTCTCGACTTGCAGGTGGACGGCGAGTACGGGCGTCGGCGCATTCTCGCCGGGATTTGGTTCCATCAATTCATCGCACTACACGCCAATGCTGGGCGGGGAGTTGCCGGAGCGAGTCTGGTTTTATCCCATCGACCACAAAGCGAACGAGGCCACGTTCAAGGCCATCGATTCCGATTTCTCGGTAAAGATTCCCATGCACCCGTTCTTTGGCTGCATCGGCGTGGCTCCCGCGAACGGCGAGGCGCGCAGTTCGATTGTACCGGCGGAGTTTGGCGGCAACATGGATTCTCCTGAGGCCAGCGCGGGCAACACGGTTTATTTTCCGGTGAATGTGAAAGGCGGGCTGCTCTACTTGGGCGATGGACACGCCGCCATGGGAGATGGAGAGGCCGCGGGATCGGCCATCGAGGTGCCGCTCAAGGCGCGAGTGCAAGTAAGCGTGATCAAGGGCCGCACGATCGAGTGGCCTCAGTTTGAAAATGAGGACGCGATCATGACCGTCGGGGCATACCGTCCTCTGGAAGACGCGACCCGTATCGCGTTGACCGAACTGGTGCACTGGATTCATAAGGATTACGGGCTTTCCGAACTCGACGCCTACGAGTTGCTCTCGAAGGTGGCGAAGATCCATTTGAACGAGATGGTCGATCCCAACTATGTCGTCGTGGCCTCGATTGAGAAAAAGTATTTGCCGAAAAAGAAGTAGGGCCCAAGCCGCTACGGCAAAGACCTCACTCCCCTAGGGGTTCTACCGTAGCAACCAGCCTTTTCTCCCTCTGCATCCGAATGGGCGCTTGTCCGACAGTTACCTCCTCCGCAGAAGGGTTGACCACGCAGTATGGTTTCCATCCATCGCACACTCTTGCTTGCTCTCATTGGTGCCTGCGCCAGCACAGTTCTGGCATCCGCTCAGGCCACGTCGTCACAAACTGAAGCTAACGAGGTTGCAGGCGGCTCGTCGCCGGCCGCCTACATTTACGTATCGAGTTCACCGAGCAACGGGAAAAATCAAATCAATGCCTACTCCGCCTCTGCTAACGGTGCACTGAGTCCAATTCCTGGAACGCCATTCTCGACCCCGGCCTACGCAATGGCGCTGAACGGGACCTGGCTCTTTGCCACCGACGGCAGCAACATCGATTCGTTCTCCATCGCCGCCAATGGTGCACTGAACCAAAAGGATTCGTACAACGCAGAAAACGGCGGACTGATCAGCCTCTTTCTCGATCACACCGGTTCCACGCTGTATACCGACTACTACACCACCAACAACGACTATCTCTCGTACAGCATCGATGTATCGACCGGCCAACTGATGCCGGTGAGCGACCTCGCCGGAGGCCCTTCCAACAACGGTGTGCTCAGCTTCATTGGGAACAATGAGTTCGCATACTCGTCCAGCTGTTATCACTTCACGCCCGATATCTATGGTGTGCAGCGGGCCAGCGATGGTGCGCTGACTTACTTGAGCAGCAATCCGCCGTTTCCCGCGCCTCCCTCAGGCGATTTCTGGTGTCCGTGGCTAGCCGCCGCTGATCCCACGAATCACTTGGCGGTCGCCATGCAACCGCTCAACGGAAACTTCACTGTTGAAGGCCCGTATCAACTTGCGTCGTACACGGTGGACAGTTCTGGGAACCTGACAACCACGAACAGCTACCAGAACATGCCTCAGGTGCTGGTGGGCAGCGCTATTTATGACTACCAGATGTCTCCCGACGGCAAGTTTCTCGCGGTCGGAGGGCCTTCGGGATTGCAAATCTTTCACTTCAACGGCTCAAATCCAATCACGAAAATGACTGGCCTGCTACCTGCAAACGGTATTAACCAGCTCTTCTGGGACAACAAGAACCATCTGTACGCAATTAGCTGGGCGGGCGGGAAGCTATATGTGCTGACGGTGACGTCGACGGGTGTATCGCAGGCTCCAGGCTCGCCGCATCCGGTGACGAAACCAGAGGGCATTATCGTGCTGCCGAAATCGTAGCCCGGTGTGCGAAGCAGGTGCGAACGGAAGCCTGCTTCATTCAACCGATAGCCACGCAGGTTCGAAACAATCGAAGCCCTCACCCGAGTTCATAGCAAGGGTGAGGGCTTCGAGCTTGGCTTTGGAAATGTTGGACCGAGTACTAGAAGAAGGTTTGACGATCCGCAGGCCCGGGGGCCGTGCTTTTGAAGAAGTGTTCCTGCAGGAACATTTTTCTGTACGTTAATGTGTGTACAAATCCGCGCAAGTATTTGTTTCTGTGTGGATACGTAAACTGGAGGATTCCCAGGTTTATACGGATTGTTGTATCTGGCGGCTCTCGAGAACGATGCAAACTCGCTTTGAGACCCTGCGACTGCTCGCGGAGCGATCTACCGGTTGGGGCGTGGAGTTTGCCTTAGCGGGCCGACGTCACTGCCGGGCTCGGTGCCTCCGGCGCGAGTGGGAGTTGAACTTCCAGCGTGCCGATGCGGTTGCTGAGCTTGTCGCGGACGCCGATGCGGATCCAGGTCGCGTGTTCCGGGACATCCAGCTGCTGGCGGACGCGGAAGACTCCGGACTTACTGGCTTCGGAACCAGCGGACGCGTCTCCCGTGGCTTCGTTCACGATGCCGTTCAGCATGCGGCTTTCGGAATCGAAGGCAGCGGCGGCGAATTCAAAAGACGGTGTCTTGCCGCTCTGGCCAGCCTGCGCTTTCAGCGCCAGATCCGTAACGCGGTAATCAATCACATATTTCTGCACGTCCACGGTTGCGAGCGCCTTGTCTTTCTGATGCGCACTGACATAAGCCGGCTGCTCGGCGAGTTGGGCCATCTGCTCGGGAGTAGCTTTCGCTGGGATTCCGTCGGCATGGATGTGCGCCGAGAAGAGAAGATCATGGATCATGGGCGCGCCGTGTTTCATGTTGGGCTGGAGCGGGTCGTTCTCAGCGGACGCCGGCGCTGGGGCCGAAGCCTGGGAGGGTTGAGGCGCTGCGGATGGTGTCCGAGGGGCGTAGGCAGTGGTGAAATAGAAGCGGCGATACGAGAGCTTGTATCCCGGCTGGACCGTTCGGACGGCGACTCCCCGCCTGCCGTCATCGTCCTTGCGGTTGGTCGGCGAATAGCTCAGCGAATAATAGTTACCGCCGATGTCGGTAGCTTCACCAAGCGCGGCGGTGACATCGTTCGTGTTGTAAAAAGCGTGTCCGCCGGTTGCGTCGGCAAGGGCCTTCTGCACATCGTAGTCGGTGAGCGCGGAATCGCCCGAACCCTGGGCCTGGATCGACGCGACCAATCCCGAGGCAAGCGGATATTGGAGGCTATTGAGACCGGGACCGCCGGATCCCTGGATGGGGCCGCCAGCTTCCACATTTTGATTGCTGTTGCCGCCGTTCATGCGTGATCCAGTCAGCTGGCCCGGCGGATTGACCGGGACTCCGCCGACGTTGATGGGATAGACGGCGACCTGGGCGCGAGTCAGTACGTTGATCTCCCCGATGATCTGATCTTCGTATTCGCGAGGATCCTCCCTGCGCGGAACCAGCGCGAGGGGAAAAGTCCCAGCCAGCCAGATCAGGTTCTTGTGCCCGGGCACGCCCTCGAGGAATTCGTTGACCTGAGTCAACACGTTAATCATCGAGGCCGGATCGCCGTACCCAAGGTTCTTACCCATCATGAACACCCGGGGAACGTGGGGCTTGGGATTTTGCGGGTCGAGCGTCGCGTACAAGACAGCCTTATCGGCCGTGAAGCCCTGCACTAGATAGAGACCGTCCGAGCGCACGAAAATCGCGAAGCGGGTTCCTTCGGGCATGTTCTTGATGAACTTCATGACCTGGCGGCGCGCGTCGAGCTGATCGTCTTGGTCGATGTTTACCAGGTCGTAGAGAATCACGTAGAGCGGCCCGTGCTCGGGAGTCGGCGGGATGTTCACGAAATGGTTGGGTGGAGGATGAGGAGAGTTGGGCGGCATGGAGATCGAAGGTTTATCGAGATCGAAGACGTCGAAGGAGAGAATGTTCTGCACTTGGCCATCCTCGGCGACGACGAAGTCCTTGGCCGTGAGGCCGTGTACCGGCCTGTTATTGGAGTCGCGGACCACGACGTCAACCACGACACGGCGGACTGTCGTGCGGAAGGTCGGAATATCCGCGGGGAGAGCGCCCTTGGCTTGGGCCGGAGCGCCTTGAGCGGGTTGGAGGCGAGAGTCTGTCTGAGCCAGCAAAGAACCGAAAGTCAAACAAGAGGACGCCAGCAGCACGAAACTGCGTACGGAAGGATTCATCGCTCACCTTCTGTGGATACTCTCACTCATTAGTGGACGCCGGAGATAGTAGGCTGTCAAGCAGAGGAGCGTGGAAGAGCAAGCCCTTCAGGGCCGCGTGGGCGTGGGGAATTAGCTTGGGCTTTAGAATGCGCGTGAGACCTGATCTTTCGCCCCGCTGGGGCTTTTCCGTTCCCCACTTTTCCCACGGCTTGCGCCGTGGGCTGCATTCTTTCGCCGCTTTGTGGCTGATTGAGAGCACGGCTTGCTGCACCGCATCGCCGAATATCTGGTTCTCACGCAGACTCTTTAGCCCCTGTGCCCGGCGTCCCTCGATGGGCGCTTTCCGCGACCTCTCAAATCGTGGCCTAAGGCTTCCCCAGAAGATCAAAATCCCCGCCCTGTCTCCGCCAACCACGCAGAGACAAGGACGGGGCACCCTCAGTTCTTACTACCCTGGCTTCTTATTAGCCTTTGACGATCTTCTTTGCGGCTCCGTCCCATATTGCAACGTCTTTGTTGAAATACGAGAAGTTCGCCAGGTGGCAGCCAATCGCGGCGTTGTTGCCGAAAACTTCGTTCTCTACAACCGCCTTACGCGTGCGCACGGCGTTGTAGAAGTTCGCCTGATGATCGACCGTATCGCTATATCCCGGAGGATTGGCATAAGACTCGCCGGTCTGGTCAACCTTCCACTTCAACGCTTCCGGTTCCGGATGTTCCTCATGCCATTTTTGCAGATACTGATCGCGCAATGCTTTCGGCCATCCGAAAATCGAATAGCCTTCGGGCTCGGGGCGCGTGTCCTCGGGTTTGTAGGTCAGCGTGGCATCCTTGATGATCATGGTGCCCTTGGTTCCGTAGAAGCCGATGAACTCTCCGCCGTTGTTGTTCAGGTTGCAGCGCAGCGTGACGCGGCAATTTGGATACTCGTAGAGAGTTTCGATCAGGTCAGGGAACTCGCGGCCATCGCGGAAGCGGAACAGGCCTCCCGAACTCATGGCGCGCTGCGCGGGCTCGTTGATGCCGGCGACGAACTGAATGCCCGACAGCAAGTGGACGAAGAGATCGCCGCCGAGTCCCTCGCCGTAGTCGGTATAGCAGCGCCAGCGGAAGAAACGCTTGGCATCGAACGGAACCTTCGGAGCGCCGCCGAGGAAGGCATTCCAGTCGATGTTCTTTTCGTTGGCATCGGGCGGAATGGGATAGACCCAGGCGCCGCTGGGCGAGTTGCGATCCCAGTACGCGTTGATGGAGAAGACCTCGCCGAGTTTGCCGGAATCGTAAATTTCCTTGGCCTTGGCGTAGAGAACGGAGCTGACGCGCTGGCTGCCGATGGCGACCATGCGCTTGCTCTTCTGCGCGGCAGCCATCATGGCGAATCCGTCTTCGACCGTATGCGACATCGGCTTCTCGCAGTAGATATCCTTGCCGGCCGAGCAGGCGTCCTCGAAGATCTGGCGATGGTTGTGGTCCATGGTGGCGATCAGGACGGTGTCCACGTCCTTACGGTCGAGGATGGTGCGATAGTCGCGGGTGGCAGGAACATTGGGATTCTTGACCGCTTCCTGCGCGGCGAGGTGCCGGCTGTCGTACAAGTCGCAGACCGCTACGCACTGGATGCCGGGAACTTCGAGCGAAGCTTCGAGGTGCTCGCATCCGCGAATGCCGGTTCCGATCGAGGCGAAGCGAATGGTGTCGCTGGGCGCGACGGGACGCGCCGCCGCGGATAGCAAGTGAGGTTGCAGAATGGTTTTCGCGACCGTAGTAGCGGCGAGTGCGCCTGAGCCGAGGTGAATAAATTGACGACGGGACAGGGGAAACTTAGCCATGAGATTCTCCGTCTTTGGATTTCAGTGCGTCCGTGACGGCGCGCAGCCGGCGCGGAGTGCCTACGGGGAGGAATTATTGCACAGGAGCAGAGAATTTAGTAAAACGATTTTCTAATAGGTGAAACGAGGTTCCAGGGTCAACAAAAACACTGCCGGAAGGGTTGCGCTACTAAGGCAGAAGGCGAATATCGGATAATGGCGTATTGCGTTGTCCGTGTCGTCGTCACAACCATGCGCGCGCATTATCCGAGACTCGTAGCTGCGCTGTGTGCGTTCCTTGTTCTTTCGCCTCGATGTTTTGGCAGAGCCTCCGATGAGGTAAGCCTGAAAGCGCTTTACGACGCTCATCGCTGGTTCGAACTTCGTGATGCCGTCGCAAAGGGCGGTGCCCCGTTGTTTTTTCAAGGTGCTGTCGCATGTGCATTCAATGATCTCCACCGGTGCGAGAAGCATCTGGCATCCGTCATCAAGTCACAGCCCAAGTCCGATCAGGCGCTGCAGGCGCACCGGCTTCTCACTTATGCCTATCTACGGCAGGGCAAATACCGTGAGGCTCTCGCCCAAGCCGATGCCGTGCTTGCCCTGAAGCCAGGGGACTCCGATGTGCAAGGCGACCGTCCATTCCTGGCGGTGCTCAGCGAATCTCCCGAGCAGGAAGTGGCGCACCGGAAATTCACTTCGCTGCATCTTGCGGACGCAGGATTGCCTATCTCAATCAATGGCGCGCCGGCGACGTATTGGTTCGAAACTGGAGCGAACGTATCGGCGATCAGCCAAGCCGAGGCCAAGCGTTACGGCCTGCGAGTTCTGGCGGCACCCGTCAAGATTGGCGATGTGACGGGAACGCAGTTCGATTCCCAAATCGCCGTCGCCGACGAAGTCTCGATCGGGTCCGTCCGCCTGAAACATGTCGCCTTTCTCGTGCTTTCTGACCAGCAGCCTCCGTTTAATCAATCGCCGCCGGGCCAAAGAGGACTCATCGGGCTGCCCGTGCTCCTGGCTTTGCAGAGGCTGGTCTGGCGATCCGATGGGGAATTCGAGATCGGCTCCAGGTCGGCGACCAAAACTGCGCGCCACGCCGACCTTTGCTTCGATGGACAGCATCCCATCGTGCAGGTGCAATACGAAGGCCGCAGCCTCGCCTTCACCTTAGACACAGGCGCAACGAACACTGATCTGTATCCGCCCTTCGCGGCGATGTTTCCCGAACTCCTTCGTACGGCGGCTAAGACGGACTCTTACAAGATAGAGGGCGCAGGCGGTGCAAAAACCCTGAATGCCACTGTCGTACCGTCACTCCCGTTCAGCATTGGAGGATTCCCCGTGGTCCTCAAGCCTGCCGGGATCCTGCGCGAGTTCACCGTCGAAAACAGCAAGTTCTTTCACGGGAATCTGGGCATCGACCTACTGCAGCAAGCTCACAAAACAACTTTCGATTTCCGCGCAATGACGCTCACGCTGGAGTAAGTGCGATTCATGGGAGGCGAAGACAAGGAAACAGGAGCGGGTGAGTTAGTAATTTTCTAGCGGGGGTTGGACCAAGAAACCGTTCATCCTTTCAGTACAGGAAAGAAGAGTCGAAACCATAGAGGCAGCGGTCTAAGAACCAAGAGGACCTCTCCCGGCTTCGGCTGAATCCGTGGGTTACGCTTCCATCTAGCCGCGTATGGCGTCAGCACCACAAATCCTTTTTCCGCCACTTCTTCTGTCGAAACCCGTTCGACGCAAGTGCAATCCCAATGTGGAGTCTCAGGGCGGCGCGAACATTGGAGTAAGCGGGCGCTGGTTTAACGGAAGCTCCAAACGCCGAAACTCGACCCATGGTGTCAGTTACGGGGTCAGGTCGGCGGTAGACGGCTTGTTGATGAGTCTGGCGTTCGTCTGTTTCGCTTGTAGGTGTTCCGCCAATTCCCGAGAACGGTAGAGGAAAGCTCGATTCCGCACAGGGTTATTCATCCGCGACGGTTAACGAGTCGATGCTCACTGTCTGGCCGAAGGAAGCGACGTTCAAACGCACGACAAGAACAGTATGGTATCCGGAGATTTATTGCTCTCATGAGGGCAGCATAAGCCCTTCCTTCGATGCCAGTCAATGCGTGCAACATCAATTCCGTGTGAACGGCGCAATGCTTGCGAATGAATTACCTAAAGGGACGAATATAGTGCAGTTCGCGGAAAATGCGCGATGCGATTCCGAGGGACCAACGGGATAATCGGTCCAATATGGCCATAGTGCTATCACCAGGTAGTCAGCACGTTGGCTTGCGAGAAGTAAAACAGGCGGGAAAAAATTGAAAGGGCCGTGACATTGGTTATGCTCTAGCTGCCCGCTCCTGCGAGGGAGCTTACAGCGTGGAGGCATGTACCGTCACGACCCCTTGATGCGATCACTGCTTTCGCAGTTCCAAACCCCAACTACCCCTCGCAGAGCCGTCGGTTTTTTCAGGTCCGGTCGCCTGGCGGGTCGCCCCGCCCTGCTGATCACCCAGTCTATTCGGATCGGCTCGTTTTATTGTGCCTACCCTTTCGACCGTCGACGCAAACCACCTTAACAGAGAAATAAAAAACGTCAACGCAAACTATTGGTGCAATAGCTTCGGGCAAACCTGTGCATAACGAGAAATGCAAACGGTTGCAAGGTTAGAACTTATCCACAGGCGAATTCAATTCGTCCGCGTTTTGCACATAAGATTGCACAACGCTGGGGCACGCCGCAAAACGATGAAAGGGAACCAAATAATCGTCTTGACGCTTGGAGCGAATCGGCGCATCGTGCAGAGAGGAAGAGAACGAAAAAAATCAGCGTGATGTCAGAACTCGTTGCCTATGTGGACGGCGGTTGCCTGGGAAATCCGGGGCCGTCGGGCATTGGCGTCGTAATCAACGGCTGCGCCAGCGGCCCGGTACGCATTGCCAAGTGGATCGGCCACCAGGACAACAACGTCGCCGAATACGCCGCTCTGATGGAAGCCCTGCAGTACGCCGTATCGCTCAAGGCGCAGAAGCTCCACGTCTACTCGGATTCGGAAGTGGTCGTCCGCCAGATGACCGGCGAATACACCTGCCGCAGCCCGCGGCTCTACTCGCTGCACTGGACCTGCCGCAAACTGGCGCGCTCGCTGGCATTCTCCATCTCGCACGTCCCGCGCGAAAGCAACGCTGAAGCCAACGGCCTGGCGCAGTCCGCCCTGCGGCGGAAATAGCAGTCAGCACTCAGCACTCAGTCTCTTGATCTCGCCCACCCGAACGCATTTAGAGTCAAAACCGAAGGCGGCCGACAAACTTCCACACTTTAGTACCTTTGTGCGCCGAAATTCTTGACACCCTTCATCCCCCGAGCGAGACTCAAACTACTGCATCCTGATCACTTAGGTGAGCTGCCGCGGACGGATTGCGCCCCTGTTCCGCTCCACTCCCAAGGTTGTTAGCGCGCGCCATGGAACCTTATTCGACTCTCGAAGCCACGTCTCTGTCCGCAGGTACTAAGGCGGTTATGACTGACGTGACGGCGAAGATCGGATTGCATCCGGAGCAAACAGTGCAGCCAGACAATTCAAACCGGACGGTTCAGGCCAGCGTTTCCGCGGCCCTGGCTGCGGCGCGGGCCGAAACCAAAGCGCGCCTGGCTTCGGGCAATCCAGCTTTGTCCCATCCGGCTTCGGGTGTGCGCTTCCCGGGAGAAGACGGAGGCCATTCGCTGGCCGAGATGGCGCAACGCGATCTCGATGCCGCGCTGCAGTTGCTGGCGGACCGCGCGCAATACATCACAGGCGCGAGCGGAGCAGCCATTGCCTTGCGCCGCGATGGCAAGAATGACATGTTGTGCCGAGCCAGCACCGGCTCGAACGCGCCGGAGTTGGGCGCGCTGCTGTCCACCGAGTTTGGACTCTCTGGCGAGAGCGTGCGCACGCGCCAGCCGCTGCGCTGCGACGATGCCGAGCGCGATGCCCGCGTGAATCGCGACGTCTGCCGCGAGATGGGAATTGCGTCGGTGGTCGTCATGCCGGTCGTGAACGACGACGAGGTGTTGGGAGTCTTCGAACTCTTTTCCGGCAAGGCGAATGCCTTCGGCGCGCGTGATCTGTCGGCAATTCAGCGCCTCAGCGAAATGGTCGAAACCGCGGTCCGTCTCGCCCAGGCGACCGAAAGCCTGCCGGAGCGGCTGAAAATGCCGCAGGTTGCTGAGCCCGACATCAAAGCAGCTGCGGTTCAGCAAGATCAGGCTCTTGATGGAGATGTTCTCGAAGACATCCTGTTGGACGAGAGCGTTTCAGATGCGCCTGCTTCCAAAGATCAAATCTCCAACGATCCGGTTTCGAAAGATCTTGCCTCGAGAGATCTTGCCTCGAGAGATATTGCCTCGAACAATCTGATCTCGAAAGATCCCGTTCGGCAGGCTGCGGTTGCCGACAAGGCTGCAGTTGCTCCGCCGAAGAAGCCGTTGTTCTGGTCGGCGGCCCTGAATCCAACCGCCGACGCGGGCAAGCCGGAAGAACTCGACCAGAGCCATGTTCCGCCGGTCTTACGAAGCCTGCACAAGTGCGAAGCCTGCGGATTTCCAGTCTCGGCGGGACGCGCGCTTTGCGTGGAGTGTGAGGAGAAGAAATGGCGCGGCCAGTTGAGGGTGCCGAAGCCTGTGTCAAGAGCGGAAGCGTCAAAGCCGGAACCGCAAAAACCTGAATCCCAGAAAGCCGCGGATCGGCCGACGAATCCCGTGGTGTCCGCGAGCCTTGCTCCTGTAGCGCCATTGCCTGCGGCGAACGAATCGAAAACCGCCTTGAAGACAGTGAGCGCGGTGTCGGATCCGAGCCCTGCCGTTCCTGAAACCACGACTGCGGCAGCAATGCCGGAAGCAGCTTCGCCGGACTTCGTGTTGAGCTCAGGCTTGGAGCCCTCGCAGTCATGGCTTGCCCGGAACAAATACATTGTGGGCGTCCTGCTCGCAGTGGGCGTAGCAGCCGCCGGGTTCTTCCTGCTCCGTTAGTGACCTTGTCTTTGCTTCCTTTTGGGTTTGGTTCTGTACTTCCTCCTGCACTTCCTTCTACGCTGTCAGCCCTCCGAAAGCCTTGACAACAGTGGCAACTCTGCTAAAGTTCGAACCAAGGATTGCAAACTTCGAAACGGGACGGACATGTGCCATGGTCATGAAGAATGTTTATGAAGTGTTGCGACAAAAAGAGATGGAATTGACGCGCCTGGAGAAGGAAGTGGAAGCCCTGCGGCTGGTGGCTCCGCTGCTCTCCGAGGAAAAGGAAATGGTGTCGGACATGGCGAAGCCTGCGCTGGCTACCGCCGTCAACGGGCCGCAAGCCACGACCCGCATGTCAATTCCGGCCCCACCCTCGATCCCGGCGCCGCAGCCAGTGCGCGCTGCCGGGTGGGAAGATACAGCGAAGCGCTGGCCGTAACAGAGTCGACAGAACTGTCGCGGCTCCCACGCCCGAGCGGCGTGAGGCATGATTTGTTCGACGGCCCGGGATCAGCCCCGGGCTTTCGCATATGCAAGCGACGTCGAAGAATATTCGGAGGAGTCTATGAGGACGGCATTTCTACTGTTGGCGGTATTGTTCCTGAGTATGACGGCGCTGGCCAAGGACAAACCGATGCAGGGGACGATCATTTCAGAGAGTTCCGTGCAGTGCGGATCTCAGGCGAAGGGTAAGACAACGTCGGAACTGATGTGCCAGGAATATGTGATCCGCACCGACACCACCGAGTATCACGTGCGGCAGCAAAAGTCGGGCCACGCAGAGATGCTGCCGGTGAACGCCCCGGTCGAGCTGACGATCGACAAAGACAAGATGAAGTTCAAAGTGAACGGCAAGGGATACGAGATGCTCGTGGTGTCCGAGTCGGCCGCGCCCGCAGGATCTGCTCCAAAGCAGTAGAGGACGCCGTTAACCGCGAATGACCAGCGGGCTGAAGCCCGCATTGACTATTCTGGCTTTTACGCGGCGCTGAAGCGCCGCTCTTCCACGCAGGGCGCTCCCACCCGACGGTCGAGCGCGCAACGATCGAGCACGACGATACAGAACGGGCGTCCAACGTTTTCTATTCTGCATTTCCGATTACGCGCCGATAATCTCGTGCAGCGCAGCCAGCAGGCGATCGATCTCTTCCACAGTGTTGTAGTGTACGAGGCCGATGCGCAGGAAGCCGCCGGACTTCTCGACGTCGAGGTGCTCGGTGAGGTTCAGGGCGTAGTAGTTTCCGTCCCAGGTGAAGAAGCCGCGCTCTCCGAGTTTGGTGGAGAGTTCCAGCGGAGTGTGGCCGGGTATGCGGATGGCGAGCGTCGCGCAGCGTTCGTGGAAGCGCGCGGGATCAGTGATGCCGTAGATCTTGAGCCCGGGGATCTTGCTTAGGCCGGCCATGATTCGCTGCAACAGCCCGCTTTCGTGCTCGTGGATGGCTGCGTAGGCGGCTTCAATGGCAGCGCGACGAGTCGTGATCCCTCCTGGTCGAGCTTCGCCCGACGGACGGCCGAGGCGGCCGTCCCCACATAATTCAAGCGCGCGGCGGCCGAGGTCGGCAATGTATTCCACGCAGGCGGCGATTCCGGCGATGCACTCGTGGTTGAGCGTGCCCCACTCCCAGCAATTGGGAATGGCATTCGTGTTCGGACGCACCTTATAAGGACGCAGGCGCTTCAAGTGCTCGCGCTTGCCGAAGAGCACGCCCATATGCGGGCCGAAGAACTTGTAGGTCGAGCACACCAGAAAATCGCAGTCGAGAGCGGCGACATCGATGAGTCCGTGCGGGCCGTAGTGGACGGCGTCGACGTAGGCCAGCGCTCCGGCGGCGTGTGCGAGGCGGACGATTTCTTTTACGGGATTGATGGTGCCGACGGCGTTGGAGGCGTATCCCACGGCGACGAGCTTCGTCCTCGAGTTGATCTTCGAGGCCAGGTCGGCCATGTCGAGCGTGCAGTCCTCGTCGTGAATCTCGGCCCAGCGGACGGTTACACCTCGATCTTCGGCCATCGCCAGCCAGGGCGAAACATTCGCGTCGTGGTCGAGGCGCGTGACGACGATCTCATCTCCGGGCTTGAGTTCGCGGCCGATTGCGCGGCGCATCGCGAACGTCAGCGTGGTCATGTTCGGACCGAAGGCGACTTCGTCGGCGCCGCAATGCAGGAAGTCAGCCATGGCGCTGCGCGCTTCGGCGATCATGGCGTCGGTGCGGCGGCTGGTCGCGTAGGCTCCGCCGGTGTTGGCATTGTCGCGGCGCAGGTAATCGGAGATGGCGTCGATTACGCGCTGCGGGACTTGCGTTCCGCCGGGGCCGTCGAGGAATGCGGCAGGGTGTCCGTTGACGGTTTGCGCGAGCGAAGGGAACTGGGAGCGGACGTGGGTGAGGTCGAGGGCGGCGGAGATGGAGCGTTCAGTAGTCGGCATGGGGATCTATCTACTTTTATCATGGCTGCAGAGTGCGAGGGCGAGACACCCTCGCGACAGCCGGCGGGATCCTTCGGCCTCGCTCAGGGCAGGCTGCCGGCGCTACGCCACGGCTCTGACGAAATCTGCTAGCAGGCCGTAGGCGGTTGCGTAGAGGCCGGGATTTTCTTCCGTGATCGCCAGGCCGGGGAAGATGTCGGTTTCGAAATAGATATAGGAACTTGTGCCGGTGATTTTCGCCATCGGCGAGGTCGCTAACACTTTTTCCGGTCCGACGCTCGCCTTTACGCCGTCGGCTGTTCGCTTTGCGCGGCAGACCAGTTTGAAGGGCCAGCCGTCGCGGCGGGCGTTGCGGAGGGCCTGCGGAGTGAGGTCGCGGATGCCGTCGCGGGAGATTTCTTCAAGCTTCACGGGCACATCCATCAGGACCGTGATCAGCGCAGCGGTTTTTACGGCGGCATCCCAGCCATCGATGTCGTGGGTGGCGTCGGTTTCGGCGATGCCGAGCGCTTGCGCTTTCTTCAGGGCTTCGTCGAAGGTGAGTCCCTGCTCCATCTCGCTGAGGATCACGTTGGTCGTTGAGTTGAGGATTCCGTGGAAGCCCTGCAGGTGGATGGCGGGGAGTTGGTCGAAAAGGGAAAAGATAGGCACGCCATCCATGACCGTGGATTCGAAGAGGAATCGTTTGCCTTGCTTCGCGGCCAGGTCGCGGAGTTCGCGGTAGGCGTGGACGATGGGTCCTTTGTTGGCGGTGATGGCGTGGGCTCCGTGCTCGAGTGCGGCGCGGATGTGGGTGACGGCGGGTTCGCCGTCCTTCACGTTGAGAGAGGTGGCTTCGAAGAGGACGTCGGCTTGCGCGGCGGCGAGCCATTCGCGGACGCCTTGCGAAGAGGGCTGGCTGGCGCGAAGATTCGCATTCGGATCCACGCCTTTGGGATCGGCGATCCAACCCAGGCTTCTTGAGGCCACTCCGGTGATGCGGTAGGCGATGCCGTGGCGCGTGCGGAGTTCTTCGGCGCGGTCTTCGAGGAGACGGACCAGAGTCCGGTTGACGTTGCCGTAGCCTAGGAAGCAGAGGTTGTACGTGCGGATGCGACCTCGCAGGGGCTAAAGCCCATCGATTTCTGACGCTGACGCGGCGCTGAAGCGCCGCTCTTCCACGGTTGACCTATGCCAGGGATCAGCTTCCCCATTCGCACAGGGGCGTTCCGGTCTTCAAGTCTCGCATTCCCATGTCTCGCAAAACCAGCGAGACATGGGGCATCCCCGCAACGTTGAAACCTTGAAACTCTGAAACCTTATTCTTATCCCATCACCGTGGTGTGTTCGGGCTTGATCTTGTAGATGACGCGGACTTCGCTGGGCTGGGCGTAGGGATATTTATCGACGCCGAGATATTTTTTCGCCAGCTTGTTGATGTTGTCGTCGGCGCCGTCTTCGGTGATCTCGACGACCCGGCCGCGGATCTCAAGATAGCGGTACGGGTTTTCGGGATCGATGATGGCGAGCGAGACGCGGGGATCGCGGCGCACGTTGCGGTCTTTCTGGCGTCCCTTGGCCGAGTTGAAGATCACGTGCTCGCCGTCGAAGTCGCACCATACGGGCGTGACTTGCGGGCGGCCGTCCGGCATCAACGTCCCCAGGCTGGCAAAGGCCCGCTTCTGAAAAAGATCGCGGTACTTCTCGGGGATCACTTGCGACATAAGAACCTCCGGAAAATTGGATTGCAGCAGCATTATAGACCGCGAACGACCGTGGGAGGGCGGCTTGCGGTCGAGCTTCGCTCGACGGACAGCCGGGGGCGGCTGTCCCCACATTTTTCGCTTCCCGTTTTTCGTCTCTTGGGTAGAATTGTGGCCCTAATGAATCGACTCCGAAAAACCTGCAGCCTTAGAGAGCAACTCGCAATCGTCCTCACAACAATGTTGTTCTTCGTGGCGGTTTCGCTTCCGCCGCTGCTTGCGGCGAGCGAGGCTGCGCAAAAATATCCGCCGACGATCGTGTTTATGACGGATTTTGGAGTGGTCGACGACTCGGTCGCCCTTTGTCGCGGCGTGAT
Source organism: uncultured Acidobacteriaceae bacterium (assembly GCA_963844525.1). Taxonomy (GTDB): domain Bacteria; phylum Acidobacteriota; class Terriglobia; order Terriglobales; family Acidobacteriaceae; genus Sulfotelmatobacter. The sequence goes on from CAWJOM010000006.1 coordinate 1,391,944, forward strand.
GTACGGCATTATGCCCGACGTGCGCATTGTCGATCTGACGCATCAGGTGACGCCATTTTCGATTCTCGACGGAGCGCGGTTTCTGTATGGCGCGACGCCATACTTTCCGGCAGGCACCGTGTTTGTGGTGGTGATTGATCCTACCGTCGGGAGCACGAGGAAAGCCATCGTCGCCAAGTCGAAACGAGGGCAATATTTCGTGCTGCCGGATAACGGGCTGCTCACGCTGGTCGAGCAACGCGATGGGATTGAAGCGGTGCGCGAGATTACGAATCCGGAGTGGATGATCGGCAGCAAGCTGTCATCGACATTTCACGGACGCGACATTTTCTCGCCGGCGGGCGCGCATGTGGCGCGCGGCGATGACTGGACCAAGGCCGGGCCGGAGGTGGCGGTGAAGGATCTGGTGCGGCTGGAGTTGAAGGCCGCCACGCTGGATGATCGCGGCTTGAGCGCCATGGTGATCGCGACCGACGGGCCGTTCGGAAATCTCGTCACGAATGTCGACGCGGAGGATTTTCTGAAGCTGGGTTACCAGCGTGGACAGGAAGTGCCGGTGACGGTGGGCGGCAAAGAGATGAGGATCAAGTTCGTGAAGACGTTCAGCGATGTGGCGCTGGGACAGCCTCTCCTCTATATTGACTCGCGCGGACATCTGGCGATGGCGGTAAACCAGAATAGTTTTGCCGCGACCTATGGGATTAAGCCGCCGGCGGCGCTGTTGATTCCGCGGGCGAAATGAAAGCAGAGCTGCGGTTGTCATGCTGAGCGGAGTGAGGATGATCGCGAAGCGATCATCCTTGCGGAGTCGAAGCATCCCTGCCTTGAGAGAGTCGCGGAAGGCACCCCTGCAGCATATTTGACTATAGGGATGCTTCGACTGCGAACGACCTTCGCTTCGCGCAGGTCGTTCTTCGCTCAGCACGACAATTTCGCGGAGTTCATGAATTCTGTGGAGATTACGACTCGAAGTGGGTCATCCTCGGTAACACCGCGCGCAGCAAGGCTTCGAACGTGGTCTTGACGCGCTCGCCGGTTTCCATGACTTCGGCGTGGGAGAGTGGCTGATCGAGAATCCCTGCGGCCATGTTCGTGACGCAGGAAATTGCGAGCACTTTGATTCCCATGTGGCGCGCGGCGATTGTTTCCGCCACGGTCGACATTCCCACCAGGTCGGCGCCAATTCTTCGCAGGTATTCAATCTCGGCTGGTGTTTCGTAGCTCGGGCCGAGCAGTCCGGCATAGACGCCTTCGTGCTGCGGGATGCCCAGTTTGGCGGCTTCTTCGCGCGCGATCTGGCGATACTCTTTGGCGTAGGCGTGCGTCATGTCGGGGAAGCGCACGCCGAAGCGGTCGTCGTTGGGGCCGACCAGCGGATTCGCTCCTTGCAGGTTGATGTGATCGCGGATCACGACCAGCGCGCCTTGCGAATAGCTGAGGTTGATGCCTCCGGCGGCGTTGGTGAGGATGACGGCGCGAATGCCCATGCGTCCGAAAACGCGGATGGGGAACGTGACTTCCTGCGGGGAATATCCTTCATAAAGATGCACGCGGCCTTGCATGGCAGCGACGGGCACGGCGCCGGCGTGGCCGAGGACCATTTGTCCGGCGTGGCCGATGGCGGTCGAGCGCGGGAAGGCAGGGATGTCGGAGTAGGGCACGGTTGTGGCACCGGTGAGCGAGGCGGCGAATCCGCCGAGGCCCGAGCCGAGGACGAGGGCGATTTTCGGGCGGAGTGCGGTGCGGTTCAGGATCAGTTGCGCGGCGGAGTCGGCGAGTGCGAATTGGTCGGGCATGCGCGCGGTGTCCTCGCGGGATCCCTCGCTTCGCCTGAAACCCGGCTCCGCTCGGGATGACGCCATCATTCTAGAACTCGAGTTTAACCAACTCAGGAATCTACAAATCGCCGTCGGACAGATGGCGGCCGTGGCCGTTGCGGTCCAGCCAATCATACAGAAATGTTTGATACAGATAAGAGGCGACGATCTCCTCGCCGAGTTCGTGGCTTTCGGTGCAGATGAAGGGTACGCGCAATCCGGCGAGGACGGCGATGAGCGATTGCGTGATGCGGTTGGGATTCGCGGCGCGGTAGGGATACTCCGACTTGATCTCGGTCAACGACGCGGTGACCACGAGCAGACTGTGCGGGCGCTCGCTCATGCGGTGCAGCCGGCTGATGAAGACTTTGCGGTTCGTCGTGAAGGACTGAATGAGGTCCGCGAGGTCTTTGCGCTCGACGATGCAGGAGTCTTCCATGCCGCTGACCGAGTAGTCACCGAGCGGCAGGGCGCGCTCTTCAATGTCGGCGAACCACTTTCGAAAGCGGCGGAAGGAGAGCGGATTCTGTTCGCGAGTGTCGATGATGGCTATGGGGAGCGGGGTGCGGAGTTGCGTGCCTCCGCGGTCGGCGACGACCGGAAGGAGTGGAGGGGCGACTGGCGTGGCGGTTGGCGACCACGCTAAGGGAGACGGGATTAGGGTTCGTTTGCGGGGCATGTCTGTACCAGAAACTCGCGGCAGTTGTTCTGTTTTCCGATGTGGGGCGTGACGCCCCACCACAGCCGCCGAGACGGCGGTGCTACTAAAACCTACTTTCGAAGCCCATGAACTCGGCTTCCAGCTTCCATTGTTCGCGGGCGCGCTCGTTGGCGGCAAGAAATTTCGCACACGCGGCGGACGGTTTTTCTTGTCCCAGAGATCCCGACGCGCATGCGGCCACCGGGCGGAACCCGGCTTTCGTTTCCGCCCACAGGCTTTGCCCTGGTAAAAAGCTGTGCTCGATGCTCTGGCGTGTCATCCTCTTTAACTCCGTATAGGACAGGTGATAGCCCTCGACGGCGCGCAGGTATTCATGCGTCATGTCAGAGCGGGCTACGCCCTCGTCATCACTGGAAATCGCGACCGGGACTCCATACTTCATATAGACCGGCAGCGGGTGATCGTCGCCGCTCACGCCGAGAATCTGATCGTTCGATGTCAGGTTAATCTCGACCAGCACGTTGCGCGCGGCCATTTCCTTCATCAGGCCGATTGGATCCTTCTCGCTCATGACGTCAACGCCGTGGCCGATGCGCTCGGCGTGGCCGCGCTCGACCGAGGCGCGAATGTGAAACGTGAGATCCTCGGGCTTCACCAGTCCGGCCGCGAGTTCGCCGGCGTGCAGGCTGATGTGCACCTTGGGATAGACGCCGTGCAGGTAATCGAGCATGGCCATGTGCTCGTGGAAATCATGAATGGGAACGTACCAGTCTTCGGGCATGACCAGATTCAATCCCACGAAGCGCGGGTCCGTCGCGGCCAGTTCGAATCCCAGCAGGATCTGCGCGAAGACGGCTTCGTGTGGCAAGCCCCGCAGCACTTGATAAAGGTAGCGGACGGTGACGTTGCATCCGGGCTCGGCGTCGGGCGTGCCGCACTTCAGCTCGGTGCGGGCGCGAGCGTCGTCTTCGGCCAGAGTTTTGCTGGTCGCGGCGGCGATTTCTTTCAGGCCGCCGGCCAGAAGCTTTTCGCGCATCTTCGCGTAGTCGCCGTCCCAGCCGAGTTGCATGCCGAGTTTCGGGGCGGCGCCTCCGTCGGCGGTGTGCATGAATTCGATGTACTGCACGTGCTCGCGGGCGGCGCGGTTGACGATGGTGGAGACGCCTTCCGCTACATGGTTATGAGACGTGAGACCGAACTTATCGAAGGTGGCGAAGAAGTGGTCGTGGCCAGACTCATCCCCGGCGCGCCAGTTGCGCATCGACCAGGCGTCGATGATCTGGTTGTAGAGGATGTGGTCGTCATAGGCGCAGCGAATGCTGGGCTTGGGCGTGTAGTGTTCGCAGGAATCGCAGGGAGCGCCGAGCAGCTTCGAAGTGGTGCGGTCGATGCAGAAATTGTCGGAGGCGGCGAAGTCGAGCAGGTCTTCCGCGTAGATTGCGCCGTCCAGATGATTGTGCAGGTCTCCGCCCTTGGGCACGTCGTGCAGGAAGGCAAGCAGCAATGGAGGCTGGTTGCGGACCGAGTCGAGATAGCGCGCGGTTTTCTGCTCGGCGGTCTGCGCCGCGGCGAGGGCAGCAAGAACGATGAGGATCGAATAACTGCGCAGGGCTTTCAGGATCACTGGCGCTCCTTGAAGAATCAGGAAGGGCATTGTAATTCGGGGGAATGGAGCACGCCAATTGCTGCAGAGGTCTCCAATCCAAAACCTTCGCCACAAAGGACACGAAGTATCACGAAGGTAGTAGCTTGCCGTCGTTTCCTTTGTGAAACTTTGTGTCCTTCGGGGTTACGGTCTTAACTCCGTTTGTGCAAACTGACCCACTGCTACCTACTCTGCTACATTGTTTTCTTATGCCACAGGTTTCCCGTCCGCCCACTCGTAGCTTTGCCAGCGATAACAATGCCGGAGTGCATCCGGAGGTGCTTGAGGCGATCGCACGCGCCAACCAGGGTCACGTGGTGGCGTACGGCGACGACGACTACACGCGTTCGGCGATCGCGAAATTCGAGGAGCACTTTGGCGCGGGGATCGAAGTCTTCTTTACGTTCAACGGCACTGGCGCGAATGTTCTCAGCTTGCAGTCGATCAACCGGCCGTACCATGCGGTGCTGTGCAGCGAATACGCGCATATTTATACCGACGAGTGCGGTGCGCCGGAGAAGCATACGGGATGCAAGCTGATCCCGCTGCCGCATCAGGATGGAAAGATCACGCTCGACTCGGTCCGGCACGCCTATCACGGGATCGGCGACCAGCATCACGTGCAGGCGCGCGTTATTTCGATTACGCAATCCACAGAGATGGGGACGGTTTACCAACCGGAGGAGATCCGGGCGCTGGCCGATTTCGCGCATGCCAACAACATGTTTCTCCATGTTGACGGGGCACGCATCGCCAATGCTGCCGCCACACTCGGGCAGACGTTGCGGCAGGCCACGCGCGACCTCGGCGTGGATGTGCTGTCTTTCGGCGGAACGAAGAATGGGATCATGGGCGGCGAGGCGGTCGTGTTTTTCAATCGCAAGCTCGCTACGGATTTCCTCTATCTCCGCAAACAGGGGATGCAACTGGCGTCGAAAATGCGCTTCATCGCGGCCCAGTTCGAAGCTCTGCTCACCAACGACTTGTGGCGGCGCAGCGCCGAGCACGCCAACCGCATGGCGCGGATGCTCGAGGCCGAGGTGCGGAAAATTCCTCAAGTTCGGGTGGTCTGGAAGGTCGAGGCCAATGGCGTATTCGCGCAGATTCCGCGGCCTGCGATCGCCAAAATCCAGGAGCGCTATTTCTTCTATCCGTGGATTGAAGAGGAGTGCATCGTGCGCTGGATGTGCTCGTTCGACACCACGGAAGAGGACGTGAAGGATTTCGCCAAGGTTGTGGCGGAGGCGGTGCGGGGGTGATTCGGGCGCCTATCGGCTATTGCTTTTTAGTCAACGTTTGGCTAAATTGACCCCATTCCCCGCCGGAGTGCGCGCACCCGGTTGCCCAATCCCAGGAGCTAGCATGATCCGGAAGTGGTTCGGCGTTATAGCACTGATGGCGACAGCAATCACGTTGTTGACTCTGTCGAGTTGCGCGCGCAGCCAGAAGCTTGTCGGCATAACGGTGACGCCAACCACGGCTACGTTTGGCGGCGTTGGGGCACAGCTTCAGTTCAAGGCGATCGGGACTTACATACACCCCCCGGAAAATAAGGACGTCACGCAACAGGCAACGTGGACGATTGACTCGCAGAATCTGGTGACCTTCGGTACTCCCGGACTTGTGACCGCGATCAGTGATTGCGGTTCGGGCAACGTGATGGCTGCCCTTCAGGACGGCGGCAACTACGTCTTCGGGACGGGTTTTGTGTCGGCCGCCGGAGTAGGCACCGGCGCTTGTACGACGGCGGCGCTGACGGTGGTCGCGTCAGGAACCGGCACGGTGGGAAGTTCTCCTACAGGGATCACCTGTCCGGGAACGTGTTCGGCCGCGTTTCCTCTGGATTCATCCGTGGTTCTGACCGCCGCTCCGACTGCTCCCGCGACTGTAGTGACGTGGAGCTGGGGAACTGGACTTGCAGGTTGCGTTTCCCAAACCGCGACCACCTGCACTGTCGCGTTGAACACCAACGAGACGATTATGGCGACGTTCCAGTAGGGCTACTCCGGTTCTCCTAACAGTTTGCCCAACGTAGCCTTGTGTTTCTGCGGCTTCTTCTTTTTCTCGACGACAATTTGTCCGGCGGGAGGCGCGCCGACGCGCTCGCGGGCTAATTCCTTGACGGCGGTCACCGCGCGAAAGCGTTTTACTTTCTTCTTTCTCGCCATGCCAATCTCCGGGTAGCTTCTGGCCTTGGAGCTAGCAAAGAGTGTACCGTGCGGGCCGCGCGTCTGGAGTTTGGGAACCGGGCACCCTGCGAAATGTGCAATAATCCATAGTCGGACGAAAGCTGATCGCTGGGGCCGTGTGCATGGAGGTAGGGATGCTTCGACCCCGCCTTGAGGAATCGCTTCGCGCTCCTCGACACTTCGCTCAGCATGACAACGGAAACTTATGGAAGAGCGCGAGTTTTTTGACGAGAAGCAGGAAAAAAAAGTAGCTTCCCTGAATTGCCCTCACTGCCACCAGGCGGCGGACTATGAAGTTACCTGGGTGGTGCGCACGAAGAAGCGCCAGCTTTCCGGCCGGGCCGACGATCGCGACCGCGCCCGCTTCGCCAAGTTCCGGTCCTACATGGTGCGCAAAGACGACGTGATGGCCTGCAAAAACCTGCGTTGCCGCAAGCGGTTTGACCTTACGGGCCAGTCGACGGTGATCACCGAGTAGACCTGCTGGCTCATCCCGGGTTCGATCCCTTCTGCATATTTTCCCCGTTGCATTTATACTTACAGGTTTTCCCGATGGCTCGCGAAAGCCATCGGGCAAGGAGTCTTTGTCTTGAAAATCCTGGTCTGTATGAAGCAGGTGCCGCAGAAGGATGCACCGCTCAAGCTCAACGAAAGCGGAGCGTGGATCCGCGAAGATGTGTCGTACGAAGTGAACGAGCCCGACGCTTATGCGCTCGAAGAAGCCCTGCGGCAGCGCGAGAAGCACAAGGGCGAAGTCGTCGTGATTACGAGCGGTCCGGCGCGGGCGCAACAGGTGCTGCGCGAGGCGCTGGCCAAGGGCGCGGATCGGGCGATCCATCTTGAGGACGACAAATTTGTGGGCCTCGATGCACTCAATACGGCGAAGGCCTTCGCCGCGGCGATCAAAGACGAATCGTTCGACCTGATCTTCACCGGGCTGCAATCCGACGATTACGGATATGCGCAGACCGGCGTGATCCTGGCCGAATTGCTTGGTCTGCCGCACGCGACGATCATCATGCAGATCGAAAAGACCGACAGCGGGATTCGCGTCAAGCGTGAACTCGAAGCCGGGTTCTTCCAGTTTGTCGACATGCCCACGCCGGCGGTGCTGACGATTCAGTCGGGCATCAACAAGCTGCGCTACGCCACACTCATCGGCATCAAACAGGCGAAGAACAAGCCACTGCGAAAAGTGCCGCTGGCGGAAGTGCAGTCGGCGATTGGCGAGAACCTGCAGAAGATCGAGCGGCTGTACGTGCCGCAGAAGACGAAGAAGACGGAACACATTGAAGGGTCGGCCGGAGAGATTGCGAAGAAGCTGGTCGACAAACTGAGGAACGAGTTGAGAGTTCTGTAAAGAGTTTGTGTGGGGCCGGGTCTTAGACCCGGCCGCTGAGCAAAGCCCGGCAAGGTTTCGCTAGAAGCCAGGAGCTAGCAGCTAAGAGCTGACTTTATGCCAGATACGATCCTTGTAGTCGTCGAACAGCGCGAAGGGAAACTGAATCGCGTCTCGTGGGAAACCATCACGGCCGGACAGGCAATCGCAGCCGCTACCGGGTGGGCGCTTGAGGCCGCGGTTGTCGGCGCGAGCGTCGCCGCTTTCACTGCCGAAATTGCGGCGAAGAAAGTTGCGAAGGTCTACGCGGTCGAGTCGCCGAAGCTCGAGCCCTATACTCCGGACGCTTTCGCGGCTGCCCTGAAGCAGTTAGTCGCCGCGAAGCAGCCCAAACTCGTGCTGATGCCGCATACGTACCAGGTGCGCGACTTTGTGCCCAAGCTGGCAACTGCCATGGGACGCACCGTGATCAGCGACTGCATCGGCTTTAAGTATGAAGGCGGAAAGCTGGTATTCACGCGACAGATGTTCCAGGGCAAGCTCGCGGCGGATGTCAGCTTCACCAGCGATGCTCCGTGGTTTGCAACATTCCAGAACGGCGCGTTCCGCGCTGACAAGGCGGAAGCTGGGGCCAGCGCGGCGCCCGTCGAGACCGTGGCTGCGGAAATCGCCGAGGGCGTGATTCGCAACAAGCCGCAGGAAGTATTCAAAGAAGCCAAACAGGCGGTCGACCTCACGCAGGCCGAGATAATCGTGGCCGTTGGCCGCGGCATCAAAGAACAGAAGAACATCGAGATCGCCAAGCAGTTGGCCGATGCGCTGGGAGGAGACCTCGCCGCGTCGCGTCCGATCTGCGATTCGGGCTGGCTGCCGATGGACCGTCAGATCGGATCGTCCGGTCAGACCGTTGCGCCCAAGCTCTATCTCGCGCTCGGCATCAGTGGCGCGATTCAGCACATCGTCGGCATGAAGGGTTCGCGGACCATCATCGCGGTGAATAAAGATTCAGAAGCGCCGATCTTCGAGATCGCCGATTATGCGATCGTCGGGAATCTGTTCGACATCGTTCCGCCGCTGATTGAGGAAGTGAAGAAGGTGAAGGGGTAAGGTTTCAAAGTTCCACGTTTCAAGGTTTCAAAGAAAAGTGCTTAGGATCAGCGGACCTTGAAAAGGCTATGCTCTGACACCTTGGAAACTCTGAAACTTTGCGACCTTGAAACTTTGAAACATGCTTTTTTTCCGCAAACCGATTGAAGGCGTTGAGCGTCCGCAGATGCCGGCCGATGTGGTCATTGTCGGCGGTGGGCCGGCTGGCATGGCTTGCGCTCTGCGGCTGGCACAGTTGATTGATGCGCACAATGCCGCCCATCCGGATTCGCAACTCAGCAAAGAAAACATCTACGTGCTCGAGAAGGCGCGCGAGGTGGGACAGCATTGTCTTTCCGGCGCGTTGCTCGATCCGCGTTCGATGAACGAGCTGCTTCCGGGATTCGAAAAGGAAGCGCCGCTCGATGCCAAGGTGATTAAAGAAGCGGTTTATTTCTTCACGAAGAATGGCAAGTTCAAGTTTCCCATCACGCCGCCTTTCCTGCGCGATCATGGCAACTATGTCATCTCGCTGAACCGCTTTGTGAAGTGGCTGGGCAGCAAGGTCGAGGAGACGGGCATCACGATCTTCACTGGTTTCGCCGGGTCGGAACTGCTTTACGACGGCGATCGCGTGATCGGCGTCCGCACCGACGACAAGGGGGTCGACAAAGAGGGCCATCAGAAATCCAACTTCGAGCCGGGATATGACCTGCACGCGAAGGTCGTCATTCTCGCCGAAGGGCCGCGCGGATCGCTGACTAAGCAACTCATCTCGAAGTTCGCGCTCGACAAAGATGCCAACCCGCAAACCTACGGTGTCGGCGTGAAGGAACTTTGGGAAGTTCCGGCGGGACGCATCGCGGCCGGCGAAGTCATCTACACGATGGGTTGGCCGCTCACCACGAAAGAATACGGCGGAGCTTGGATTTACGGTTCGCCGGGTGCAGGACCAAATGACACTGTCGTTTCGCTCGGATTTGTCACCGGACTCGACTATGCCGATCCGCGGCTCGATCCGCAGCGCGTGCTGCAGGAGTTCAAAAAGCATCCGTTTGTGGCGAAGCTGCTTGAGGGCGGCAAGATGATCCGCTACGGCGCGAAGTCGATGCCGTACGGCGGGTGGTGGGCGATCCCTCCCGTGGCCGGCAACGGATGGATGATTCTCGGCGACTCGGCCGGCTTCCTGAATTCGGCGCGGCTCAAGGGAATTCATCTGGCGATCAAGAGCGGGATGCTCGCGGCCGAAACCGCGTTCGAAGCGCTCACGAAAGATGATTCGTCAGCCGCGACTCTCGGCGCGTTCCAGAAGAAAGTCGAATCCAGCTGGATCAAAGAAGAACTGTGGAAGGTGCGGAACCTGCATCAGGGATTCGAGCACGGAATGTTTGCCGGCATGTTCCACACCGGGCTGCAGATGATCACCGGCGGACGCGGCCTGCGCAACCGCTATCCCGCGAAAGGCCGGGTACGAGCACATGCGCAAGCTGGCCGATCTTCCCGCGGATGGCGGCCCTGAGGCGCACCTGCTCGGGCCGGCCAAGGGCGACGGCAAGCTCACATTCGACAAGCTCACCGACCTCTACCACTCCGGCACGAAGCATGAGGAAGATCAGCCATCGCATCTGGTCATTCACGATACAAACATCTGCAACACGAAGTGCGTGAAAGAATTTGGCAGCCCGTGCCAGAATTTCTGTCCTGCGAACGTCTACGAAATGGTTGACGATGCGAGCCAGCCGAACGGCAAGCGCATCAGTCTGAATCCGTCGAACTGCGTCCACTGCAAGACCTGCGACATCGCCGACCCGTACCAGATCATCACCTGGGTGCCACCGGAGGGTGGAGGCGGGCCGAATTACGACGGCATGTGACGCGCCCTAAAAGCTTCTTTGCCACGGATTCTCGCGGATTTCCACGGATCAACCTGAATGGCGTTCACGGACAATCCACAAACCAGCTACGGGCCAGCGTGTGAGTTGCGCTATGCTTATTGGCCGAGGTCCACAATGCTCTTGAGATTACCGCAGCGCCAACTTGCCCTACTCTCATTGATCAGTTTCATGACTCTTTGTGGCGCTCTTGCCCAGACAGCACAAGCGCCGCCCAGCATTCCCCCCACAGGTTTTGCCGGCCTCGATCAGTACCGGGCCTCGCGTATCGCTATGTTCACCGACGACTACGGACAGCTTGCGCGCTATCGCGACGCCAATGCCGCGCTCAAGCCGCCCGCTCCTGGCGAGAACCGCGTGGTTTTCTTTGGCGACTCCATCACCGACATCTGGCATCTCGACGAATATTTTCCCGGCAAGCCTTATGTCAATCGCGGCATTGGAGGCCAGACCACGCCGCAGATGCTGGTGCGCTTTCGGCAGGATGTGATCAACCTGCAGCCCAAAGTTGTGATTATTCTCGCGGGGACCAATGACATTGCCGGCAACACCGGACCGATGCGAATCGAAGACATCGAAGCCGACTATGCGTCGCTCGCCGACCTTGCGCGCGCCAACAATATTAAGGTCATTTATTCTTCGGTGCTGCCGGTGCACAACTACACCGACAAGTCGAAAGACTTCTTTGCCCAGAGGTCGCCGGAGAAAATTCTTCAGCTGAACAGCTGGCTCAAGAATTACTGCGCGACTTCTTCCAATGGCTGCGTCTATCTCGACTATTTCAGCGCCATGGTCGACGACAAGGGACTTCTCAAGAAGGACTTGGCCGATGACGGCCTGCATCCCAATGCGGCTGGGTTCAAGGTGATGGCGCCCCTGGCCGAGGCCGCGATTGAGAAGGCGCTGGCGAGTCAAAAGCCTTGAATCCTCATCGGTCCCGCCACGTCCTATAATGTGAGAGATAAGTTTCCGACCGCCCATGCCTTCGGGCATACCCAGGCTACGGCGGCGAGGGAGGTTTTTTCCGCGTGTTTGGCGGGGGTCTTTGCGTGCTCTCCGGTTAAAGGCCTTTAACCGCGGAGATCGCGAAGAGCCGCCGCAGAGTTCGCAAAGAAAAATCTTCCCGAGGGTGCTGGTGGGAACGCCGGCGCCTCCCGCGCTTCTCGAGGAGCGCATTGGAAAGGAGACAGCCGCCGGGATGCTCCCGCCTGTTTGTTTTCCGCAACCAGCGTTTAGCTCTCTGCTCTTAGCTTTTAGCTCGACCGCAGCTAAAAGCCGATTGAACTTGAGCTAAGAGCTACAGGCTAATGGCTAAGAGCTTGCTTCTCCACGACAAATTCGGGCGCGCGATCACCGACCTGCGGATCTCCATTACCGACCGCTGCAACTACAAGTGTGTGTACTGCCGGACGGGAAACGAGGGCGCGCTCTACGGAGATCTGCCGTTCGACGATTACTTGCGCATGGCGCGGGTGCTCGTGGGAATGGGGATCACGAAGGTTCGTCTAACTGGAGGCGAGCCTCTGTTGCGTAAAGGTGTCGTGGAGTTCGTGCGTGAGCTTGCGCGGTTGCGCCCTCAGGGGCTAAAGCCCTCATCTTTTTCTGGCGCTAACGGCACGGCTGAAGCCGTGCCCTTCCCAAAATCCCCGACGGGGCTAAAGCCCAGGTCCCAGAACGGTTTTGAACACGCGGCTAAAGCCGCGCTCTTCCACGGCTCGGCTCACGCCGCGCTGTATCGCGACTCGGCTCAGGCTGCGTCCGACAAGTGCGACCCGCTCGATATCGCGCTCACCACCAACGGCCATATGCTGGCCGAGATGGCGCAGCCACTGAAGGACGCTGGCCTCACGCGCGTCACCGTTTCCATGGATGCGGTCGATCCCGACCGCTTCGCCCGGATTACGCGCGTGCCCAATGGTTACGATCACGTGCTGACAGGCATTCGCGCGGCGCGGCGAGCCGGGTTGTGGCCGTTGAAGGTCAACTGCGTCCTCATGCGCGGATTCAACGAAGACCAGATCATTCCCTTCGGCATGTTCGCGCGCGAAGAAGGCGTGACCGTGCGCTTCATCGAATTCATGCCGCTCGAAGAAGGACGAACCTGGGCGCCCTCGACCGTCGTCACGCTCGACGAAATCCTGGCACGCATGGCCGAGTACCGTCCGCTGGTCGAGATTCCACACGCGCGTTCGGAAACGGCGCGGCGCTACCGCTTTGAAGACGGCGTTGGGGAGATCGGCATTATCGCGCCCGTGTCGCATCCCTTCTGCGGACATTGCAGCCGCATCCGCATCACCAGCGATGGCAAGATTCGTACGTGCCTGTTCTCGGTATGGGATCACGACCTTCACGCGCAAATGAAGCGCGGGGCGAGCGACGAAGCCTTGGAAGAGTTCATCCAGGGTGTGGTGCAGAAGAAAGAAGAGCGCCACCACATCGGCGAGGCCGACTTCGTTCCGGCGTCGCGGACTATGGTGCATATCGGGGGATAGCTGAACCAGCTGTCAGCTCTCAGCCCTCGGCAAAGGCATTCCCGCCGAGCATCGCCGAGTTCAAAAAACAAACTGGGAAGGGCATGAGTTCCACTCGTGCCAATTGAGCCTTGGGAAATAGAAGACGCTTTAGCCGCTGGGGCCTGCTCCGCTTTAAGATGGACACGTGAAGCGGCTCCAAATCATTGCCACGGCTTTTTTTCTGTCGTCCGTAATTCTCCACGCCCAGAACTCTACCTACCTCGGTTTCGACCGCAACGACTATCCTGGCGATGCGAATCTCAAAACCCTCCATCGGACTTTTTCCTATACCGGATACTGGCTGAACAATCCTCCGGAGGCAAAGTCAAACAGTTGGTCCGGTCACCGGGCCGCGGTCGAGTCCGCGGGATTCGGATTTCTCGTGCTGTTCAACGGGCGTCTCTATGCCCAGCTGAAAACCGTGGCGAACGCCACTCGCCTCGGGCAATCGGACGCGCGGGCTGCAGCGGCCGCGGCCAAACGCGAAGGCTTTCCGCGCGCGACCATCATCTTTCTCGATCAGGAGCAAGGCGGACGCATGCTGCCCGAGCAAAAGGCTTATATCTATGCCTGGGTCGACGGCGTCACGGCCGCGGGATTGCGCGCCGGAATCTACTGTTCCGGCATTCCTGCGGCCGACGATGGAAACGTGATGACGGCCGAAGATATTCAGAAGAGCGCCGGCTCACGTTCAATCACTTATTGGGCGATCAACGACGGCTGTCCTCCTGCGCCAGGATGCGCGTTTCCACAACACCCGCCGAGTCCAGCGCAGAGCGGAGTCAGTTTCGCCGAAGTCTGGCAGTTCGCGCAGTCTCCACAACGCAAAGACGTCGCGGCCCGGTGCACCAACTACAGCCATGATGGAAACTGTTATCCGCCCGGAACAGCTGCCGCACAAGGCCTGCCCATCGACGTGAATTCGGCCACTTCGGCCGATCCTTCGCACGGGCGAACGCGATGATTTGAAAATTCGTTTCCAGATGGGGGAGGCATTTATGAAGTGCAACCTTAGGGCGGCGATTCTCCTTGGCTCTCTTGCGACTTGCCTGCTGCACGTTTCAATCATGGCTGCAGAGCAGTCGAAACAAGTGCCCCCAGCGCCGGTTCCGCCGCAAATTTTCGCGGCGAAAAAAGTGTTTATCGCGAATGCCGGCGGAGAGCAGCCGTCGGAGGGCTCACAATATAGTGGAGACCCTGATCGCGCCTACAACCAGTTTTATGCTGCGATGAAAACCTGGGGACGATATGAGTTGGTGGAATCTCCCGCTGAGGCGGATCTGTGGTTCGAAATACGATTCACGGCTCCGCCCGCGTCACGGCCGGTGTCCCAAGGGAACACGCTGGGTACGGCGGAATTTGATCCGCAGTTTCGCCTGGTCATCCGCGACCCCAAGACGAATGCCATACTCTGGGCATTTAGCGAGCACGCCGACTGGGCCATTTTGAAAGGGAATCGCGACCGGAACTTCGATCTGGGAATGACCCGCATCGTCACGGACGTACAGCGACTGAGCGCCCAGTCAGACGCCGGCGAGCCGAAAAAATGACGCGCCGCCGCGCGCGGCTGACCAACTCCGGCGTACGGTAAGATAGAACAATCCATGTCAGACCGCACTTTTACTCTCGAGGAAGCCAAGTCGCTGCTGCCGGTGCTCGAATCCCTGTTGCGCACCGCGATTGCCGGCAAGAAGGTAATGGAAGAGGTTGAAGCCGAGCAGCAGGCGCTGAGTCACAAGATTTTTCTGAATGGCGGAACTTTCGTAGACGTTTTGCCCCTGGCCCGGCGCAAGGCGGAGCGCGTCAAGGCCGAACAACGGGCCAAGGATGCGCTGGCGGAGATCGACTCCATCGGCGTGCAAGTGAAGGACATCGACATCGGCCTGCTCGATTTTCCCTGCGAGGTCGAAGGCCAGGTTATTCTGCTGTGCTGGAAGATGGGAGAGAAGTCCATCACCCACTGGCACGGGACGCAGGAAGGATTCGCCGGGCGCAAGCCGATTGATGAGCGGATCGCTCGGGCCCGAAAAATCAATTAGCCACTCGCGCCAGCCGAAGGTCCCCGTACTCGTACCCGACACGCAAGGTATTCCTGGCCCCTGACGCCACGCCGGTAGTCCTTCCTTCCCAACTTTTTCATTCCAAATAGTTTCCTGTCCGAGCAACATGTTGTCAGGTTCGGTGTTTGTAGAGGAGGAAGTAACCACGCCTGAAAACGGTTTTTGCGGCACAATAGCCTTTTACGTTTTGCAACCGGTCGGGTTGGCCTTGGGGACAAATTGAGGGGAACGGGAATGAATAGGGAGGGATCCTTCCTTCGGCGGATGTTGTTGGCCATCATCGTTTTGTCGTTTTCGGTGGCATCGTATGCGCAGATCGGTGTAGGCATTTCGGTCCGCGTGGGCCCGCCTCCATTGCCCGTCTACGCGCAGCCGCTCTGTCCCGGGCCTGGCAATGTCTGGACGCCTGGATACTGGGGCTGGCACAACACGGGCGGTTATTACTGGATCCCGGGAACGTGGGTGGTGGCCCCGTCGGCATGCTGTGGACGCCGGGATATTGGGGTTGGGGCGGGGGGCTCTATGCGTGGCATGCCGGATACTGGGGCCCGCACGTCGGCTTTTATGGCGGAATTAACTACGGATTCGGCTACAGGGGCGTGGGATTTGTTGGCGGGGAGTGGCGCGGCGGGGCGTTCTATTACAACCGCTATGTCACCAACGTCAGCGTCACGAGCGTGACGCATGTGTACAACCGAAGCGTGGTGATGAACGAGAGTCCGCTGCTTCAACGGCGGGGAAGGCGGGGTTGAGGCGCGTCCCACGGCGCAGGAAGAAGCCGCCGCGCATGAGCCGCATACTGCTCCCTTGGCGGCGCAGACCCAGCACGAGCAGGCATGCCAGCCAGAATCACGAGAACTTCGCGTCTGAGAATCATGGGCGTCCGGCGGTCGCGGCTACAGCAGGCCGGGAGATTTCAGCAGTCATTCCGCGGTCCCGCCCGTTCGGCGGGCGGCGAATATCATGCCCCGGCCATGTCTCCCCAAGAAGCGCGGGTCGGCTCCACAGCCGGAACGAAGGCGCGTTCCAGCGAGGGATTCCATTCGTTCACGAAGCCGAGCAACTCGCAGGAATCCGCTCGAACCACCCAGTCGAATCCCCCGAAGGCGAGCAATTCCAAGCCGGCTTCGCAGCACAAGTCGACCCAGCCTCCGCACAAGCAGAGCATGCCCAAGGGACAGCACAATAAGCTGAAGTCGGATTGGCACTCAGACTTCGGACCTCGGCCACAGCGCGAGGTTTCAAGGTCGCTGACGTCGTTTTTCTGTTGCAAGCTTTCCCCGGCAACCCGTTCTAACCGGGAAGAGTACTAGGCGGCCTAGCTTGGCAGAGGATTGGCAGGGATGGTTCCGCGCCCGCCGGTCGGGGCTGCGTGTGCGTCCGGAGAAATCTTCTCTGCTACAATTTTTGCAGGTTTGCGATTGGGAAATCGGTTCGGAAATCGAGCAGGCGCGCCAAGGAGTCTCCACGAATATGTCATCCACGAAGCAAGAATCCGGGTAGCGGGCGCTATTGCCGCACTGGCAATGTTGGCCCTCGCGGTGAGTTGCAAAGGCTTTTTCGTGAAGCCGAACGCTGACCTCGATCGCCGTCTCGCCGACCAGCCCACCCGCATCCGGACCGGAACGACTAACAATACGGTGCAGACTCGTTCGCGGTCGGGAACATACGGTAACGACGGCAGCAGCGGCATCCGTCGGTTCATTCGGAGTCCTTACCGGCAACGACCTGACTGCATCGGCGACGATCAGTGCGAACCGGGACTCAGCGTCACTTCGCTTAGCCACCGGAACTGCAGAACGTGACCGACGTCAGCCACACGATAATCCGTCGAGTCACGTCGGTGCCGACGCCACTCACGTTGACCGTGATCGTAAGCTGTGACCCAGTCGAATCAAGCTCGGCGCACCTGGTCAACCAGCAATCCGAGTTACGAATGTCGCTGGCAGATCCCGCGTCCAGATCGACGCCAGCGGCGCAAACGATGCAACGTTCGGTCGATATTACGACTGTTGCGAATTGGATCTGCAAGCAATACCTCCATTGCGTAACGAGTTTCGGCGGGCTTTGTAAGTCCCACCGCTGCCAGCGCGCAGATGGCACAGTGACGATCTCCGCCTCGTGCGGGTGCGTTCACGCAGCAGTCCCAGCGCGACGATCACCGTGAGCGGCTACTGAGCAGTAGTAATTTCAACTGGAATTGACCCTCGCGTAAGCCGGTTCCTCTTGTCCACGGCCACTCGTAACGTTGTTCTGCACTGACCCTGAAACTATATGATCATGGGTTACTTCGACGATTCCCCATGTCTGATATACGCTGTATCGGCATTGCCACCGGAGGCGGGGACGCTCCCGGCCTCAATGCTGTCATTCGCGCCGCTACCAAAGCTGCCATCCTCAAACACCAGTGGAAGGTCATCGGCATTCCCGATGGCTTCGACGGGCTGATCTGGCCGGAGAAATCATTTGAGCTCACGCTCGACCGGGTCAGCGGAATTCTGCCCCGCGGCGGCACCATTCTTGGCACCACCAATCGAGGCAATCCCTTCCACTACAAAACCGAAGAGGACGGCCAGGAAGTGGTGCGCGACATTTCTGACCAGGTCATCGCCAATGCACGCGAGCTAGGGATCGACGCGATCATCACAATTGGCGGCGACGGCTCGCAGAAAATCGGCCACGAACTTTTCCAAAAGGGCGTGAAGATCGTGGGCGTGCCCAAGACCATCGACAACGACTTGTCGGCCACGGAAATTACATTCGGGTTCGACACCGCGCTGCACACGGTCAGCGATGCCATCGACAAGATCCACACCACTGCGGCGTCGCATCACCGCGTGATGGTGGTGGAGGTCATGGGGCGAGATTGCGGCTGGATCGCGCTGGCTGGCGGCATTGCCGGCGGGGCGCACATCATTCTGATTCCCGAAATCCCCTTCAGCATTCATGGCGTGTGTGACTTCATCGCGCAACGTGAGCGCCGCGGCGGCCGCTTCACGATCGTCGTCGTCGCCGAAGGCATCAAGCTGCCGCCCGAGTTGAAAGAGAATCGCTCACGGCGGTCCCGTGGGCAACCTTGTAGGCAAGGCGATTTCCCTGATCGCGAATAAAGAGGTACGAGTGAGCGTGTTGGGACATATCCAGCGCGGCGGGTCGCCTTCGCCCTTCGACCGGGTGCTGGCGACGCGCTTTGGCGTTGCCGCCGTGGAACTGGTTGAGGAAGGAGAGTTTGGCAAGATGGTCGCCCTGCGCGGGGACTCGATTGTGGCGGTCGATATGGCCGATGCGATCGGAAAGTTGAAGACCGTGCGTCCCGATGGGGAGTTAGTGCGAACCGCCCGCGCCATCGGGATCGGCTTCGGGGACTAGGAAGGGAATTGTTGATTGCTGATTGCTGTAGGGCTGCCGATTTCCTTCAGTTCATCCGCCGCTTCGCGAAGTGACCAGACCGAGCCTACTCTTTCATCACCGCGTCGATGGTGGAATACAGCTGGCTGTTGTCCTTCACCTCGACGTAGGGCCTGCTGGGGTTGCGGCTGCTCACGATGTAAACCGTGGGCGTGTGGTCGAGCTTGATGGCCTTGCCCAGGTCGCGGTCGGCATTGACCTCAGCCGCGAGTTTTCCGCCAGGATCGAGGACGAAAGGCAAGTCCACTTTGTGCGCAGCGCCGAATTTCTCAGCATAGGCGCGCAGGTTCTGCGGATTAATTTCCAGCTGGTTCTCGAAAATATAGTCGCGGAACTCGTTACCCAGCGCCTTGGAATGAGTATCGAAATAGCGCGCCATCATGGCCGCCTGATACGACCAGTTATGCATGGGCAGCGGGAAATCGTGGCGCACGACCGGGATCTTGTAGGTCTTCGAGGCCTGTTCGACCAGCGGCGCCGTGCGGCGGCACATGGGACATTGCAAGTCTTCGAACACCACAATGGCGACTTGCGATCCCTTGGGAGGACGCAAAACCGAATCCAAGGTGTCTTGGGCCGCGGCAGAAACAGTTGAGCCGGCCAGCGCGATCACGGCCAGGCACGAGGCTACGAATGACAGAACAGCGAGACGATTACGGAAATTGTTTTTCATCGGTGTTTGGATGTCTTGTCTAGGACTCTCCACGGAACGACCCACCCATCATTAGACGCAAGAAATGCCGTCCGGGCAACCTGCAACCTCGATTTCCCACAGGCGGATGTTCTATCTCCATGGTAACCGAGACGAAATCGCTCTGTCTTGAACCCGGGTTGCGGGGTGCATGAGGCGTAAACCTTCGTGCCGAAACTCACGGCCCGCAACGCGCTATAGTAGAAAGTTCCCGTCTGATTGGTGCGCAAATCGTGAACTTGTTGGGCTCATTTCGTGCGAACTGGCTGGTTCCGGTCGTGACTCTTGCGGCTGTCTTGCTGCTTCCTGGGTGCAGGCGCGGACGTCATCGGGTGCTCGAAGTGGCCTACGTGTCGGCGCCGCAGGCGGCATTGCGCGACCAGGTTGCGGCCATGTTCAACCGCGTCGGCAACGTGAAAAATGGGGAGCGCGTCGAGGTCCTGGATCGCGAGAAGCGCTTCGCCCGCGTGCGCACCGCCTCCGGAATCGAAGGCTGGATCGAGCAGAGGTTCCTGGTCGACCAGAAAACCTTCGACGCCTTGCAGAAACTCACGGCCGGATAATCAAAACGGATCCCGTGCAGGCTCCAGGAGTTCTGCGGAACGAGACCAATCTGCACGTCACTCCCGGTCGCGATACCGAGCACCTGTATCAACTGGCGTCGGGTGCGAAAGTCGCGATCCTGAAGCGCGCCACGGCAGAGAAGCAGCCAGGCGCTGCGGCCCCGGTGAAACTACCCGCCCGGCCCGGCGCGAAGGCCCCGACCGGCCCCGTCCTCGAAGACTGGTGGCTGGTGCGCGACGATCAGGGCCGCGTGGGATGGGTGCTGGCGCGGATGGTCGATGTGGATGTGCCACTCGACATCGCGCAGTACGCCGAGGGCCAGCGGTTCGTCGCTTTTTTCCCGCTTGATGAGGTGCCGGACAACGACAAAGGAGTGCAAAAGCAGGTCCCGCAATACCTGTGCCTGCTGACCGAGCCCCACGACGGCCTGCCCGTACGACTTCGATCAAGTCCGCGTCTTCACCTGGAACACGCGCAAACATCGCTACGAAACCGCATACCGCGAGCACGGACTCGACGGCGTCCTGCCCGTGACGATCACGAAGCAGGACTTCGATAAGGAAGGGACCCTGCCGGTCTTCATCCTGCGCGTCAAGGACGATGCGGGGAACGTGAGCGAGCGCAAATACAAGCTCAACACGCCCATCGTCAGAAGGGTGCTTGCGCCTGGGGAAGTGCCCACCCGAAGCCAGCTAAAAAGAGGCGAGGCTAGACGGAAAGTCCAGCGGTTCCCGATTCCGGCTGCACCATTCCAAAAGTCATACTATTTCTCGCTGCCTTATACCAATTTCGGTATCGTAGGCCGGCTCGATATTGTCAACCCATTGAAAACAAATTGTTTGTTCTGCGCCGTTGTTTGGATTGTCACTTGCATTGAATGTCTAGTTCCAGTGTGTTAAGAGTGTCTGGTTTGCAGGACAGTTCCGATGAAACCCGCGATAGACGGGTGAGGTAAGAGCGGTAATTTCTTAAGGTGTCCCAGCTCTCACAATTGATTCAGAGGATTCAACAGGTTTGCAATTCATCGGATCGCGCGATTTGTTCCCAGAGAAGCCGGTCAAGGCGCTGGTATCCGATTCTGCAGCACCAAAATTTCGAAGGAGGCAGGAAATGCGTTTGGAACGTTTCCCCATTGTTTTAGCTGTGCTGTTGACGCTGTCGCTGGCGACAGCCCCTATGTTTGGTCAATCGCTGACCACGGGAACATCACAGGTACCGTGCTGGATCCCAGCCACGCCGTGGTGCCCAACGCACCGGTCAGTCTGAAGAGCCTTGGACACAGGTTCAGCCGCATCCACGACGACAAATTCGACTGGCGGCTACAGCTTCAGCCTTTTGAGGCCAGGGCCGCTATCAGGTCACCGTGAAGCAAGGTGGTTTTGCGGAAGTGATTGCAGACCGCCGAAGTGCAGGTCGGCAACACTTCAAAAGTAGATATTGATCTCACGGTCGCGAAGGGCGACCGAGACGGTGGAAGTATCCGGCACGGCTCCGCTGATCAATACCGAGCCGAGCAACAACACGGCGTACACGCAAGCGGAAGTCGCGCAGTTGCCGAGCGCAGGTGGTGACATCACCAACATCGCCGACACGGCCCCTGGTGTAGTGGTCAACTGGAGGGTGGTTATGGCAACTTTACGGTCAACGGCATGCCGGCCACGTCGAACCTGTTCACCATCAACGGCGAAAACGACATGGACCCGTACTTCAACATCAACAACTCGGGCGCCATCGAACCTTACGCTGGGCCAGAACGAAATCGGTGAAGCGACCATTATCACCAACCCCTACGGCGGCCAGTACGGACAGCTTGCCGGCGCCCAGGTCACCTATGTGACCAAGTCGGGCACGCAATGCCTTCCATGGCAATGCGCAGTACTGGTGGAACGGCCGCTCGCTGAACGCCAACGACTGGATGAACAACAATCGACATGGTGCGCCGCGTCCGTTCTCGAATGCGAATCAGTGGGCGGCTTCGATAGGTGGCCCCATCATCAAGAACAAGACCTTCTTCTTTGTGGACTATGAAGGAATGCGTTTCATCCTGCCTAATAGCCCAGGTCTGGATACCCCGACTGCCCAATTTGCCGCGACAGTGATGGAAAATATCGGCCCGACTGGCGGCAGCCCTCAGCCGGCCGAGGTTGCGACCTATCAGAAAATGTTCGACTTGTGGGCGGGTGCCAAGGGCGCAAACCTTGCCGTACCAACTGCTCCTCAAGCCGGCGATTTCTGCAGCAGTCTGGTTTTTCCGGCCAATGTAATGGCTGCAACGGGTTGGGTGCCGGGTGCTTCTGCCTGCGACCAGACCTTCCGAGGTTCGACATCCGCGCTGGGCAAGGAATATATCCTGGGATTCAGACTTGACCAGAAGTTATCCAGCAACGACAACATGTTCTTCCGCTACAAACTCGACCACGGCACACAGCCGACGACGCTGGATGCCATCAATTCCAATTTCGATGCGCTTTCGCCTCAGCCTTCCTATGACCTGCAAGCTCAGGAAACCCATATTTTTGGACCGAACGCGACCAACGCCTTCACCGCTACCGCAAGCCACTATGTTGCCCAGTTTGCGCAGGACCCTGCTCTGGTCGCTAGTACCTTCCCGACAGCAATTATCGTCTCGGGCGGATCGGTCAACTTCAGCAGCTTCAACCAGGCGTATGCGTTCCCACAAGGCCGGAACGTCACTCAATACCAGTTCATTGACGACTTCTCCTGGACTCACGGGGTGCACACTCTGAAGTTTGGCGGCAACTTCCGCCGTTACGATATTAGCGACCATAACTTCTTTTTCAACACCCCGGGAGTCTACTTTGGGTACAACGACAGTGGCCTGCAGGAGTTGGCTAACGGACGCGCTTACCAGTACCGCCAGTCGCTGAACGAGTCAAGTAATGTCCCGATAGCGCTATGGGGGTTGGGTGTTTACGGGGAGGACGATTGGAAAGTCTCACGCAACCTGAAGCTGACCTTAGCACTACGCGTGGAGCACAGCTCCAACCCAGTCTGCCAAACGGATTGCCTGGCTAATTTCAAGGGACCGTGGTCGAGCTTGGCGTCCGTGCAGTCTGCGGCCGCCGGAAACGACCCAGGGGACACTGTCTACAGCGCCGACATTGCCTACAACCAGCACAAGGCTTTTCAAGGGATCGACGCGCTCAGTTGGTCGCCACGCTTCGGCTTCAGCTGGGATCTTCTTGGGACCGGAAAGACCGTGTTGAGCGGTGGTGTCGGGCTCTTCTACGACACGACCGCAGCTGGATTGGTGGACGACCTGCTAGGCAACCCGCCTGCGGCCGTCGCCCTCCGTGTACGTGGGACCGCCGGAGTTGGCGTGCTGCCGTTCGATCCGGCTGGCGCGCCAGCTACCTTTGCGGCTTCTTCAGCAGCGTTCAATATCAACGAGAGTTTCAACACCATCTACACGAACCTCCAAGCTCTGGGCACTGCGTTCAACCCTCCAGGGGTTAGCGCCTTGGTGGGCACCATGCACACTCCGCAGTGGCAGGAATGGAACCTGTCGGTCCAGCAGGAACTCAACCGCACTTCGGTGCTGACTGTCAGCTACGTTGGGAACCACGGTGTCAAGATTCCGTATACCAACGCTTGGGCGAATGCCTACGATCCCTATCAGGTATACCCGAGTAGCGTCGTTCCCTTTTCGCCCTACGAGAACAATTATGGAACGGTCACGCAGGTTCAGAGCGGGGCAGTTTCCAACAACAACGGTCTGACTTTCAGCTACAGGAAGCAGTTCTCCCACTGGGTTTCGGCTCATGCCAACTACACATGGGCGCACAACCTTGACGAAGTCTCCAACGGCGGCATTTTCACGTACGGGGACTCGCTCCTGGGACAGATCAACCCCACCAGTCTTCGCGCCGCGAACTACGGCAACTCGGATTATGACGTTCGGCACAGCTTCAATGCCGATTTCGTCGTCAATCCCGAGTTCCACGTAAGTGGCGCGATGAGGTGGATTGCGAACGGTTGGCAGTTTTCGGGCAAGTGGTTCTGGCGGTCCGGCCTGCCCTTTTCGGTTGTGGACAACAATTGGAACGGAGCGGTCCAGAACGGTGGATCCACAATTTTGGCTCAGCCTCTCGTCGGCGGCGTCGCCCCCGGATTGGGCAGCTGCGGTGGATCAAACGCGACCGCAAACCCAGGCGCCTCGGGCGGTCCAGCTCCCTGTTTGGACGGTAATGTGTTCATTCAGAGCGCGGACGCGTCGTTCACTGGCTTTAACGTATGGTCGCCGCAGCGCCGCAATCAATACCACGGAACGCATTTCTTCGACATCGATTTGAACCTCTACAAGAACTTCAAGTTCACGGAGAGACTCAACTTTGCCGTCGGAATTCAGGCGTTCAACGCATTTAACCACCCGAACTTCGGCAATCCGGACAATGGCTTCGGAGACCCAGGCTTCGGACAAATCTCGACCATGACCGGAGTCCCGACAAGCCCATACGGCAATTTCCTGGGCTTCGATTCGTCTCCTCGTGTGGTGCAGCTCTCCGGCAAGATTGTCTTCTAATTTATGCCGGAGAAAAGATGAACCTGATCAAGGCCGGCCGAATGGTCGGCCTTGTTTTTTTTCGGGTACAACTCGGCAGTATGGATTTCGCGCATATGTGTCACCGGGAGTCAACATCTTCACCATCTGATCTATCGGAGGCGGACTTTATGGCTCGAGTTAGTTCAATATTTTTTGTGGTGCTGTTTGCGGCATCTTTGTGTTTCGCGCAGGCTGCTGCGCAAGCTTCTCCACAGGCAGCAATTCCCAATGCCATCGGTCACGGAGCGTTTCCTGTAAAAGTGACAAAAACTCTGGACTCCAGCAAATTGAAGGATGGCGACACGGTCGAACTGGAAACCTCGGGGGGCTTCAAACTGCCCGACGGAACATTGGTTCCCAAAGGTTCGAAGCTGTTTGGCCACGTCACGACGACGAAAGCTCGATCCAAAGGGGATTCCGAGTCCCAACTGGCGATTGTCTTCGACAAGCTGAACGTCGCCAACGGCAAACAACTTTCCGTCAAAGGCGTGGTGCAGGCAGTATTTCCGCCCGCGGACGAAGTGGATCCCGGCGTCCCCGGTTCGTCCGTTCATCAGGGAGGAAATGGAGCCGGTCTAACGGCCGGCGCCGCCGTCCCACCTCCGGACTACAAGCCGACCAGCGACATCAAGATTGGGACTAATACCGCATCAACTCAGTCTCAATCGGTCGCAGATCCGAAGGCAGTGGGCGTGCACGGATTTGAGAATCTGCAGTTGAATGACGGAGTCCTGACCTCGAGCGGCAAGAATGTGAAGCTTGGTAGCGGCGTTCGGCTGATCGTCCACGTCGACATCATGGGATAGGCTGCCTGTCGAGGCGTGATTTATCGTTTACGAAATAGAATGGCGCGGCCTTTGCCGCGCCATTTTGTTTTTGTGAGGGGAAGAGCCTCTTGGGGCACCCACTACCTTTGATTACATGTTGGCAGTTAATGGCCAGGAAGATTCGCAATTGCGACCCGCCACGCCCTCGCGCCCGAGAAGTATAATTTCGTGCATCTGCGTGATCAAGGATTGACATTTTCGGCATCTGACTTATTGGAGGTCGACCCTATGACTCGGATTCATATCAATCGTTCTGGTTGTACTGTTCGCGGTATCTTTGCATCTCGCGCAGGCCGCGCCGCAAACCTCTCCGCTGCCGGCATCTACGAGTGCCATCGGGCATGGATCATTTCCCGTGAAAGTCACAAAAACACTGGATTCCAGCAAGCTGAAGGAAGGCGACACGGTTGAACTAGAGACCTCCGGAAGCTTCAAACTTCCTGACGGTACGCTCGTTCCCAAGGGTTCGAAGATGTCCGGCCACGTGACGGCGGCGAAAGCGCGGTCCAAGGGAGATCCGCAGTCGCAACTGAGTTATCCTTCGACAAGCTGAATTTGCAAACGGCAAGCAGCTTGCGGTCAAAGGTACCGTGCAGGCTGTATTTCCTCCTGCCGACGAACCGGACCCTGGGGTTCCCGGCGCCTCCTCGCACCAGGGCGGCCCAGGCACGTACCGGCACCAGATTACAAGCCGACAACTGAGATCAAGACCGGATTCCTGCGGAGACAGTCAGCCAAGTCCCGCCAGCAAGCGACTCCGCAGTCGGTCGGCGTGCATGGAATGGATAACCTGCAACTCGACAACGGCGTTCTGAGCTCGAAAGGGAAGAACGTGAAACTGGGCGGCGGTGTGCGGTTGGTTGTGCACGTCGATATCTTCAGCTAGGCGATTTCGGCCGCACACTATTCTTGGCCAAATAAAAATGGCGCGGCTCTCGCCGCGCCATCATTTTTTAAGCGATCTCTACTTCCCGAATATCACCGTGCTCGAGAAGTGCGAGGCGGCGGCCATGTAGAAGATCAAGGGCACGGACAGAAAGAAATTCATCCGCGACGCCAGGAAGGCCTGCCGGGCCATGATGGCAGCGTTCGCGGGAGGCGTGCCCGCCAACGTTCCTCGAATGATCTTCTTGTTATTCGGCCAGATGATTCCCCACACATTGAACAGCATCACGATTCCCATGCCGCCGCCGACGCCGATCGAAACTACGTGGTTGTCGTCTCCACCCACCGGCGTGTAATTCACGAACACCCATCCAGCGGCGTAGACGAGAATTGCCGTGATGGCGCCCAAGACATATCCGCTAGGCGTCACCTTCTTGATCACGAAAAATAAAATTGCCCAGACTCCGATCCAGAGCAGCAGAAAGAGCCCGAACGTACTGCCCTGGCCCAGTCCCTGGCGCTGTGCATCGGGCGCGACCAGGAACTGCCCCCAATACCACAGGCCTATGAACACGGTGACCAAAGAGCTCCAGCGGAACCAGTTGAGGGCCGGCAAGGTCAGGTACTGAAAAATCTTCGGTTTGGCGCCGGCATCAACCTGCTTCATAAACGGCACGTTGATCAGGTTAAAAAAATAGAGCAGACCGACCCACGTGATTCCAGCGATGATGTGGAACCAGCGCAGGATGAGTTGAGCCGCTTCCTTGCCGGTAATTGTGGGCATGACCACAGATGCTGCCACTGCGACGAAATGGTGCATGTAGGATTTCCTCCGCCAACTTGTTTGGCAAATCTGGCTCGCCTGGTCCGAACTGTGGGTTGCGCGGCCTCCGAATGCCCTGAGACCGGAGACATTCGGCGAAATAGAGACATCCAGCGGGAATGCGCGTGAATGTACTCGCGAGCTGCGGAATCGTATTCCGCGGCTTCATCGAGTCGAGGAAAGTCTGCACTTTGTGGCGGGGCGCTGTCAATCCGCAAGCGGGGTTCGCCAACTTCCAGTTGAAAAGCGGTCGAGATCGCCGTATGGTACTCACATCCACCCGCTGAAGGCGTGCCCTGCGGAATGGGGGCGCCAATGGCGGGGTTGTCCCCCCTTGTTCCTCCGGCCCGGGAAGGCCTCGGGGAACTTGCTGTGGCATTGATCCGTCCATGGGCGCCTGTGGACGGGCGACTGGCAGTTCGCAGTCTACAAATCTTCGCAGTTGGCATATCTAAGGAGATCGGCGATGGATAGCAACAAGCCGGCACAGAACATTCAGGATTCCTTCCTCAACACGGCCCGCAAGGAAAGACTCAGCATTACGATTTACCTGCTGAGCGGCGTGAAGTTAACGGGCCGCATCCGCTCTTTTGACAAGTACTCCGTGGTGCTGGAGGCGA
This sequence comes from uncultured Acidobacteriaceae bacterium, assembly GCA_963844525.1. GTDB lineage: Bacteria > Acidobacteriota > Terriglobia > Terriglobales > Acidobacteriaceae > Sulfotelmatobacter. Next base: position 1,419,528 of record CAWJOM010000006.1, read on the forward strand.
ACGGTCAGGAGCAGCTCATCTTCAAGCACGCCATCTCCACTGTGGTAATGGGGAGGGTGGCTTCGACGCATGTGACCCACGCGGTGCATCCGGAAAAAACAGTGGCTGGAACGGCTGCTGTCCCGCTTGCTGCAGCGAGCGCTTCGGGCACCGAAGGATAAGGCGTTTTCGGCTTGGGAAGTTCTCAGGGCAAAAAATCCCGCGGCACTGCGCGCACCGTCCGACGTGTGCCTCTGGGGGCGCCGGTGGTTCGCGGTGAGCCGGAGCGTGAACGCGCGTTTCTGGTAGGCCTTGAGGTCCGAACGCGCGGCCGTAGCAGCGCCAAGGGGACGGTCACGGCCCAGGCGTCCGCCGCACGCGATAGCGCCGCCCTGCAGCCGGCGAAGGCTGGAACTGCGGCAAAGTCCAACGGCAAGCCCAGCATCCCCGAGTTCGACGCCGACGAATCGCTGGCCGAACTGCGCACGTTAGCCGAGAGCGCCGGGGCCGAAGTCGTTGGCGAGATCCTGCAGCGGCGCGACCGGCCCGATCCCGCGACTCTGATTGGAGCCGGCAAGCTGGAAGAAATTTCGGGCGCGGCCGCCTCGGTCGACGCCGACGTTCTCCTGTTCGATCACGATCTCAGTCCGTCGCAGCAGCGCAATATCGAAAAAATCATCCAGCGGCGGGTGATCGACCGCACGCAGCTCATCCTCGACATTTTTGCGAAGCACGCGCGCACCCGGGAAGGTCAGCTGCAAGTGGAGCTGGCGCAACTGCAATACATGCTGCCACGGTTGGCGGGGCATGGCATCGAGATGTCGCAACTTGGCGGCGGCATCGGCACGCGCGGCCCCGGCGAAACCAAGCTCGAAACCGATCGCCGCAAGATCGCCCGGCGCGTGCGTAATGTCGAGCAGCAAATCGAGAATGTTCGTCGTATTCGTACCCAGCAGCGCCAGCGGCGTGAGTCCGCCCCGGTCGCAACGATCGCTCTCGTGGGATATACGAATGCCGGCAAGTCCACGCTGTTCAACGCATTGACCCATGCGAAGGTCCTGGAATCGTCCCGCATGTTTGCAACGCTGGATCCGACGCTGCGGGGAGTGGATCTCCCCTCGAAGCGCAAAGTGCTGTTGTCCGATACCGTAGGATTCATTCGCAGCCTGCCGCACACCCTGGTCTCGGCCTTCCGCGCGACGCTGGAAGAAGTGCAGCGGGCGTCGCTGATTCTGCACGTGTCCGACGCCAGCAGCAAGCTCTCAGCCGAGCAGGACGCGCAGGTGGAAATTGTCCTGAAGGAATTGGAAGCCGAGAAGAAGCCGCGCCTGCGTGTGATGAATAAGATCGATCTGCTGGACGACGAAGTCGCGCAGTCGTTGCTGGTGGACTCCTTACGCCCGGACTCGAAGACGGTATATGTTTCCGCGGCGGAGGGAACCGGGCTCAACACACTGCTCGACCGCATCGACTCGCTCATCGAAGAAGACAGCGTCAGCCGCGTGCATCTCCGCGTCCCGCAGAAAGAAGGGAAGATGCTGGCCATGCTGGAAGCCAAAGCGAGGATTTACTCCCGGAAATACAAGGATGGAGCAGTGGAGTTGGAAGTGGAAGCTCCGGCCTCGGTGGTGCGTCGCGTGAAAGAGTTCGTGCTGCGCTAGCAACACGGCTCGAGCGGCCACAATTTAAATGGGCCGGCAACCAAGAAGCGGTGACATTCCTTGGCTATCGGCCCATTCGATCCTGAATTGGATCGGAGGTGATGTTTCAATGCTATTCCCATTTTGGCCGAAGTCAAGGTCTATATGCAGAAATTTGCGAGATGTCCTCCATGCGTTCTTGGACTCCCGTCTAACTCTATTGTTTCCACGGATCTGCGGCGGTTCTGTCAGTCTGCTTGGGACCCGAGAGAGCCGTGTTCTCACTCCCGTAATCATTCGCTAAACCGATCTTGTTCGCGTTGACACGCACTCCTTGAGACGTTTAGACTTAACAGTTTTCATAGCCCTCATTTTCCGGTCTAACGGGTCAAACTTAGCAACACATACTTAGCAACACATGGATGAGACGCTTCGACAACTAGGCGAATTACTGCTCGGATCGATCCCGACGGTAATTCTCGTCGCGCTGCTCTACATTCTCTACACGGCGATGGTCCACAAGCCGTTGCAGCGTGTGCTCGCGGAGCGGCGCAGCAAGACCGAAGGCGCTGTCGAGAAGTCGCGCGCCGACATCGCCGCCGCCGAAGCGCGTACTGCCGAATACGAGCAGAAGCTGCGGGAAGCGCGAGCGGCTGTGTTCAAGTCGCAAGAGGCGCGGCGCCAGGCAGTGTTGCAGGCGCGGACCTCCGCGATCAACGAGGCCCGAAGCAAGGCTCAGGCCCAGGTGCAGGCTGCAAAGAAAGATATTGAAAGCGACCGCACCGCAGCCGAGGCAGGATTGCCCGCCGACGCAGCCGCGCTGGCGCAGGAAATCATGAAGCGCGTTCTGCAGCCCGCTGGAGCAGCCCGATGAGCACGTTCTCGATTACGGCGTCGATCAAAAGAATGTTCCGGACTGCTCTCCTTGCGCTGTTCGTGACGAGTTGCGTCGGCGCTGTGTCCCTGAGAGCGCAGGACCAGCCAGGCCCGCCCGAGGCGAAACCGCCTGTTTCTTCCGAACAGAAGCAAGACAGCGGCGCTTCCGCACAGCATTCCGGAGGCACAAGCCGCCAGTTGGCGCACCAGAGCAAAGAGGCCGCTGGGGAAGAAAAAGACGAGATGGCGGAGTTCAAGCAGTCGGCCGCGGTGCGGGGAATCGCGAAACTGACCGGCTTGAATCTGCAGCAGTCCTACTGGCTGTGCGTGCTGCTGAATTTTGTGGTCATCGCAGCGATCCTCATCTGGGCCGCGCGCAAGAACTTGCCCGGAATGTTTCGGAGCCGCAGCGCCGCGATCCAGAAGGCGATGCAGGAGGCGCAGGCAGCCAGCGAAGAAGCGCGCCGCAGGCTCGCCGAGATCGAGTCGCGCCTGATGAAGCTGGATGTCGAAATTGCCGCGATGCGCGATACTGCCGAAAGAGAAGGCGCCGCCGAGGAAGCCCGCATTCGCGCCGCAGCCGAAGAGGATAAGCTGAAGATCGTTGCTTCCGCCGAGCAGGAAATCGCGGCGGCTGCGAAGGCTGCGCGCCGCCAGCTCACCGAGTATGCCGCCGATCTTGCAGTCGGCCTGGCGCGAAAACAGATTCGCGTCGATGCCGGTACCGATCAGGCTCTGGTCCGCAATTTTTCCCAGGAACTGGGCGCGTCCTCCGACGACTCCGGAAAGGGCAGGAACTAGACTTTGGCCTCTGTCGCCAACACGTATGCCCGGGCGTTCGCGGACGTGGTGTTCAGTGCGCATCTCGATGCGAATCGCGAAGTCGGTGGATTGCGCCGGATCGCCGCTTTGCTTGCCGAGAGCCAGGATTTGAAGCGCGTGTGGGAGAATCCGGCAGTGCCTGCCGAGCAGAAGCGCAGGTTGCTGGACGCGATTGTCGAGCGCGAGGGGATCGAGCATCACGCGCGGAATCTGATGGCTGTTCTCATCGATCACCACCGCGTGCAATTCCTGGAGCGAATCATTGAGCAACTGAAAAAAGAACTCGACGCCCGCATGGGAATCGCCGAGGCCAACGTCTCCAGCGCGCGTGAGCTGGGCGACGACGAAAAGCGGACTCTCGAAGGACAGATTGAAAAAGTTACCGGTAAGAAAGTTCACGCGCACTTTGGCCTCGACACATCGCTCTTGGGCGGCGCCGTGGTCCGCGTAGGCAGCACGATCTACGACGGCTCCGTGAAGGGCCAGTTGGAGAAGATACGGGAAGCTATTAGCTCTTAGCCTTTAGCTCCTAGCTTGAACCCAGCGGGGCGAGCTTGGTGCGAAGGCAGAGCAGGTTGCGGATTCAAAAAGAGCGACGGTAGATTCGGCAAGAAAGCTGAGAGCTAACAGCTAAAGGCTAAGAGCTGATTTTATGGCACAAATCAAAGCAGACGAAATTTCGAAACTGATCCGCGAGCAGATCGAGAACTACGAAACTCAGATCTCCGTGGACGAGACGGGCACCATCATCACTCTCGGCGACGGCATCGCGCGCGTCTACGGACTCGACAAAGTCATGGCCGGCGAACTGCTGGCCTTCCCGCACGGCGTGGCCGGCATCGCCATGAACCTGGAAGAAGACCAGGTCGGCGTGGTGATCCTTGGCGAATATACCGAGCTCAAGGAAGGGGACGAGGTCAAGCGCACCGGACGCATCATGAGCGTGCCCGTGGGCGATGCCATGATCGGCCGCGTGGTGAACTCGCTGGGCGAGCCGATCGACGATAAAGGCCCGATCGCCAGCACTCAGTTCATCGCGATGGAGCGCATCGCTCCCGGCGTCATTGACCGCCAACCGGTGCGCGAGCCCATGGCAACCGGACTCAAGGCCATCGATAGCATGATCCCCGTCGGCCGCGGCCAGCGCGAACTGATCATCGGCGACCGCCAGACCGGCAAAACTGCCGTTGCCCTCGACACCATCATCAACAGCAAAGGGAACGACCTGATCTGCATCTACAACGCGATCGGGCAGAAGCGTTCGTCGATTGCGCAGGTTGTAAAGATTCTCGAAGACGCGGGCGCAATGGAATACACCATCGTCGTCGCCGCGTCAGCGTCTGAGCCTGCCCCGATGCAGTACATCTCGCCGTACGCGGCTACCGCGATGGGCGAATATTTCCGCGACACCAAGCGCCATGCGCTGGTCATCTACGACGATCTCTCCAAGCACGCGGCGTCGTATCGCGAAATCTCGCTGCTGCTGCGCCGGCCGCCTGGGCGCGAAGCCTATCCCGGAGACGTTTTTTACCTTCACTCCCGTCTGCTGGAACGCTCGGCCAAGCTGAGCGACAAAAATGGCGGCGGTTCTTTGACCGCGCTCCCCATCATTGAAACGCAGGCGGGCGACGTCTCCGCGTACATTCCAACCAACGTCATCTCCATTACTGACGGCCAGATTTACCTCGAAACCGATTTGTTCAACCAGGGCGTGCGACCCGCCGTGAACGTCGGTCTCTCCGTGAGTCGCGTCGGCGGCAGCGCCCAGATCAAAGCCATGCGGCAGGTGGCTGGAACGTTGAAGCTGGAACTGGCTCAGTATCGCGAACTGGCGGCCTTCGCGGCCTTCGGCAGCGACCTCGACAAAGCCACGCAAGCCCAGCTCAATCGCGGTCAACGCCTGGTCGAACTGCTTAAGCAGAATCAATTCTCGCCTCTGCCATTTTCGAAGCAGATTCTGATCATCATGGCGGGCACCGGCGGATTTCTCGACGACCTTCCGGTTGCGCAAGTGCGCGACTTCGAGGCCGAGCTTTACAAGTACGTCGACTCGACCAACCCCGCGATCCTGCGCACGATCATGCAGAAAAAGATTCTCGACGACACGCTGAAGGGCCAATTGCAGAACTTGATCAAGGAAGCGAAGCAGCAGTTCGTAGCGAGCAGGGAAGCAGTAGCAAAGTGAGCTTTTAGCTCCTAGCCTTTAGCTCTTAGCTTGAGGCGGGGCGGTAGAGGTTGAGCTAAAGGCTAAGAGCCAATAGCTAACAGCTGGTTTCCATGCCTAACATTCTCGACATTCGTCGCCGTATTCGCAGCGTGATCAACACGCGGCAGATCACCAAGGCCATGAAAGTGGTCTCGGCGGCGAAGTTGCGCCGCGCTCAGGAACGGGCCTTGGCGGCGCGTCCTTACGCACAGATGCTGACGAATGTCCTGAAGTCCCTGGTGGCGCGCACTGAGATTTACGACCCGGAAACGGGCGAGCCGAAACATCCGCTGCTCGCGCACCGCGAAGAGAAAAACATCCTGCTGATTGTGGTGACCGGCGATAAAGGTCTGGCTGGCGCGTTTAACGCGAACATCACGAAGGCCGCGACTCGCTTCCTCGAGTCCAAAGCTGGCAAGAACGTCGATATCGAAGCCATCGGCCGCAAGGGACGCGACTTCCTGCGCCGCCGCTACCCCGCCGCGAAAGTGCAGACCAAGAGTCTGGCGGAACTCGTCGATTCGATAGAGTGTGAGCCGGATGAGGCCGAACGCTCCGGAGCGACCCAAATCACCGGAGAGCACGTCGGTGTTCTCGGCAAAGTCGAATTTGCGCAAGCTGCCGCTTTGGCGCGAAGTGTGATCACGCGCTATAAGTACGAAGAAATCGACGCCGTCTACATCGTCTTCAACGAATTCAAGTCGGTGATCGCGCAGCGCCTGATCGTGGAGCAGGTCCTTCCCATCGAGCAGATCGGCGAGCAGACCGTCCGCCTCGTCGAGGAATTGACGGAAGAAGAAAAGAAAAAGGCCAAAGAGGCGGCAATCAAAGCGGGTGTAGGCATGCGCGGCACCGATCACTCGGTTGACGAAGCCGCTGCGCAGTTTGCCACCGCGCAAGTGGACTACATTTACGAACAGACCCCGGAAGACTTATTCCGCGACCTGTTGCCGAAGTATGTAAGCATTCAGATTTTCCGCGCGTTGATGGAGTCGGTCGCGGCCGAGCACGCCGCCCGCATGACCGCAATGGATTCAGCCACCAACAACGCCACTGACATGATCGATTCCCTGACGCTCGTCATGAACCGCGCCCGCCAGGCGAAGATCACGAAAGAGATCATCGAAATCGTCAGCGGCGCGGCGGCAATGTGAGAAGAAGCTGCTAGCTTCTAGCTACTAGCTTCTAGCAAAACTGAGTTTTTGAGTTATAGGTCAGTCGAATTGAATCGATGAGTGATTCTGTGCGGTCGCAACGCAATACGCCCAAGCTAGGAGCTAGCAGCTAGTAGCTAGAAGCTTATTTATGCCTGAAAACGTAGGACATGTCATTCAAATCGCAGGTCCAGCCGTGGACGTGCAGTTCCCCGAGGGCAAGCTGCCCCCCATCTATGAAGCCGTAAAGGTAGTGAGCGAAGGCTTCACCGTCCCCAGCCCCATCAGCGTCATTCTCGAGGTGCAGCAGCACCTCGGCGAAGGACGCGTGCGCTGCATCGCCATGCAGCCCACCGACGGTATGGTGCGCGGCATGAAGGCCATCGACCAGGGAGGCCCAATTTCCGTTCCAGTCGGCCGCGGCACTCTAGGCCGTGTCATGAACGTCATCGGCGAGCCCGTCGATCAACTGGGCCCGATCGAATTCAAAGAGAGAATGCCGATTCACCGTCTCGCTCCGGCCTTTGACGAGCAGGCAACGAGCGCGGAAATGTTCGAGACTGGCGTGAAGGTCGTCGATCTCATTCAGCCCTTCTTGAAGGGCGGCAAGATCGGGTTGTTCGGTGGCGCGGGTGTGGGCAAGACCGTCGTCATCATGGAATTGATCAACAACGTTGCCAAGAATCACGGCGGCTTCTCCGTGTTCGCCGGTGTTGGCGAGCGCACGCGCGAAGGCAACGACTTGTGGCTGGAGATGTCGGAGTCAGGCGTGATCAAGCCCGGCAAGCCCGACGAATCGAAAGCCGCGCTGATCTATGGCCAGATGACGGAGCCCCCAGGCGCGCGTCTTCGGGTCGCTCTGACCGGACTCACGGTCGCGGAATACTTCCGTGACGCTGAAGGCGCAGACACGCTGCTCTTCATCGACAATATTTTCCGTTTCACGCAGGCCGGCTCGGAAGTTTCCGCGTTGCTGGGACGCATGCCCAGCGCCGTCGGCTACCAGCCCAACCTCGCGACCGAAATGGGTGAATTGCAGGAGCGAATCACGTCGACGAAGAAAGGTTCCGTCACGTCAGTACAGGCGATTTATGTGCCTGCCGACGACTTGACCGATCCCGCCCCGGCGACCACGTTCGCTCACCTCGACGCCACCACGGTTCTTTCGCGCGCGTTAACCGAGATCGGAATTTATCCCGCAGTTGATCCCCTGGCTTCGACGTCGCGCATTCTCGATCCGCGCATCGTTGGCCAGGAGCATTACGACGTTGCGCAGACCGTGAAGAGGACTCTGCAGACTTACAAAGATCTGCAGGACATTATCGCCATTCTCGGCATCGACGAGTTGACCGAAGATCAGAAATTGACCGTCGCCCGCGCCCGCAAGATTCAGCGCTTCCTGTCGCAACCGTTCCACGTGGCCGAGCAATTCACCGGCGCCGCGGGGCGTTACGTCAAGATCGCCGACACCGTGAAGGGCTTCAAAGCGATCGTGGAAGGCAAGTACGACGACATCCCCGAGCAGGCGTTCTACATGAAGGGCCCCATCGAGGAAGTCCTGGAAGCAGCAGAGAAAATGAAGGCGGCAGCGTAAGAGCGGCCGCTGGTCGTTTGTCGTTCGTAAAGCAGTGCGGATGCCAGCGATCGGGCCAGCGACCAGCGACTAAAGACCGGCGACTAAAGACCAATGGCAGACACATTCAAACTCGAGATCGTCACGCCGGAAAAGAAAGTCGTCGACACGATGGCGGAAGAAGTCCAGATCCCCGGCAAGAGCGGCTATCTGGGCGTCCTGGCGGGCCATGCCCCGCTAATCACCGAGTTAGCCGTCGGCGAAATCAGCTTCCACGAGAATTCTACCGAACAGCGTCTTGCCGTGGCCTGGGGATTCGCCGAAGTTCTGCCTGACAAGGTGACGATCCTCGCCGAGACTGCCGAACGTCCGTCCGAGATCGATGTAGATCGCGCCCGTAAAGCCAAAGCGCGTGCCGAACAGCGCCTCGCCAGCGGCGAAGCTACGGTTGATGTCGACCGCGCCCTGGACGCGCTCCAGCGTGCCGAAACCCGCCTCGAAGTCGCCGCGAAGAAATAAACCGACGCACCAATCTCCGATGCCAGCCGCGAAGCGGCGAAAGAATGCAGCCCACGGCGCGAGCCGGGCGTACAGAGTGGCGAGTGCGTAAGCCCCGAAGGGTGCGGAAGAAATAGGCGCAAATACCAACCGCCACCCGCCATTCGCTCTTCGAAGCCGCAACCAAGAATCATAGAGCGGCGTGCCTTGCAGTGGCTTACAATTGGGGCCGTTTGTCTTGGGAGCCGCCAATGAAATTCTCAAGCACGGTCTTCGTTTTCGCGCTCTTCGCCACTTCCACTCTGCTGACCGCCCAGCAATCGAAGCTTGCCGCGCCGGTGACTCCTCCGCAGCCCCCGCCGCGACTGGACACTCCCGAGGTGCACCCCGATAACAGCGTCACCTTCCGCTTTCGCGCTCCTAATGCGCAGGAAGTGAAACTCGCGCGCGAAGGCACCGAGCCGGTCGCCATGCAAAAAGACGATCAGGGCGTATGGACGGTCAACACACCGCCTCTGTCACCCGACTATTACGGATACTCCTTTAGCGTGGACGGCGTGCGCTCCCTCGATCCCAATAACCACGGCCTCGTCCCGAATCTGATCTCCCCGGCAAATTTCGTCCATGTTCCCGGCCCGCCGTCGCTTCCGTGGGAGCTGAACGACGTGGCGCATGGAGAAATCCACCATCATTTCTACAAGTCTGCTGTCGCCGACGATGAGCGCGACTTCTATGTCTACACGCCACCAGGCTACGACCCAACTTCGAACAAGACATATCCCGTGCTGTATCTGCTGCACGGCTACAGCGACGACGCCAGCGGCTGGACCGCGGTTGGCCGCGCCAACGTGATTCTCGACAATCTCATCGCGCATGGAAAAGCCAAGCCCATGATCGTCGTCATGCCGCTGGGCTACGGCACCATGGAGATCATCACGTTGGGATGGGGCGCGTGGGGCCACACCGATGTGCGCGACAAGAATTTCTCGAACTTCCGCCAGGCATTGCTCACGGAAGTCATGCCGAAAGTTGAGAGCGAGTATCGCGTAACAAAAGATCGCAACTCGCGCGCGATTGCCGGCCTCTCGATGGGCGGATCCGAATCGCTGTTAACGGGACTGAATAACCTCGACAGGTTTGCCTGGATCGGCGCCTTCAGCGCGGGCGGACTTCCCGACGGCTTTGAGAAAGACTTCCCCGGTCTCGACGCGAAGGCGAACGAACAGATTCGCTTGCTGTGGATCGCCTGCGGCACGGAAGACCGCCTGATCAAAGTGAACCGCGACCTGCGCGAATGGCTCAAAACGAAAGGCGTCCAGCACACCGACATCGAAACGCCAGGGATGCACACCTGGATGGTCTGGCGTAGGAATCTCTCGGAATTTGCACCACTGCTGTTCCGATAAGTAGCGCTACATTCTTGCTACGGGACGTCGACGTGCTCCCGATTTTCCGCCGGCACATAATTCACCGCCGCAGTGCGCTCCAGCTTGTCCCACGCGAACTTGCGGCCTTCCAGCGCGCGCTTCAGCGTTTTGAAGAGCACGATCGAAAATAATTGCCGGTAGGCGAAGCGCTGCAGCCAGACTTGGCTGAGCAGCCAGACGTCTTCTTTATCGTCGGGATGCGAACGCTCGAGGGCAAACGCAATCGCCGAAGCAATGAAGTCGATCACCAGAAACGCGAAGAAGAACAGCACGAGTTTGTGGAAGTCGGCGGGATCGGTCGAGTCCGGGTGAAAATGTTTCTGGATGTAATACCAGACAGTGCCCACCACGAACATGATGTCGATGAGCGGCGAAACCAGTGGCAGCAGAATCTGGAAAATGACGATGTTGGGCAGCGCCACCCATCCCAGCGGGCCTTCCCGGCCAACGACCTTGCGGTGCTTATAGACGGCCTGCAGAATTCCGAACGACCAACGGAATCGTTGGCGCATCAAGCCATTTGCATTGGTCGGAGCCTCGGTGTAAGCGAGCGCCATGTCTTCGTACTCGACGCGATATCCCAAACGCAGGAGCGCCATCGTGAGATCGGCGTCCTCGGCGACAGTGTCGATGTGGTAGCCGCCGGCCTCGCGCACGGCCGAAACGCGCCATGCCCCGATCGCGCCCGGCACAACGCTCACTGCTCCGAGAACGTCGAGGGCGCGCCGCTCGAAATTCTGGCTGGTGATGTATTCCAGCGCCTGCCAGCGTGTCCACAGATTGACGCGGTTGCCGACCTTGGCATTGCCCGCGATCGCCCCAACTTTTGGATTGATGAAATGTGGCACGAGTCGTGAGATCGCATCCGGAGCGATGATCGTATCCGCGTCGATGCCGACGAAGAGTTCCGCATCGCCGATATGCTCAATGCCAAAGTTCAGCGCTTCCGCCTTGCCTGAGTTCGGCTTTCCGAGGATCAGTACTTTTCCCGCGGCAGCCTCGGCGGCGAAAGCGTCGCGCGCCACTTCGAGCGTACGGTCCCGCGAGCCATCGTCAATGACAATGACGAACAAATTCGGATAGTTCGAATTGAGTGCCGCCCGCACCGTCCGCTCGATCACTTTTTCTTCGTTGTAAGCGGGAATCAGCACGGCGACCTTCGGCTTGTACGACGCGACCTCGGCGGGCTTGCCGAAAATCTTTTCGTGCACGCGGTCATACACCGCCGCCGCTCCAATAAAGATGAGGCGGCCGGTCATCAGCAGATCGCCCACGAGAAAGATCCAGGTGATGCCGACGATGCCGGCGTCGAAAATAAAGAAGCCGAAACGGTCAAGCCGCGCTGCCCACAGTTCGCCCGCCGGCAGGGGGGCCATTACATCTGCCCGGGTTTTGCCAATCAGGTCGTAGACCGGCGCAATCTCATATCCTCGGGCCCGGATCCCGTCGATGATCATCGGCAGGGCGCGCACAGTTTCCGAACGATTCCCGCCGCCATCATGCATCAGCACAATGTTTCCGCAGCGCAAATCTTCCGGGCGGCAGGGCGGCAGGTGCGACAGCACGTACGCCGTCATCTTTTCCGCCGATGGGTTCTCGCTCCAGTCGTTGGTGTCGATGCGATTGCCGACAGTGATGTAGCCCATTTCCTGCGGAATCTCCAGCGGACGCACCTGGTCCGCCGTGTCCGGCTCTTCATCGATCGCGTACGGCGGCCGCATCAATGTCGTGCGAACACCGATCAAGCTGGCGAAGAGCCGTTCCGTCAGATTCAACTCCACCTTCATGTAGGCGGTGGAGATATTGCTGACGTCGGGATGCGTGAAGGTGTGATTCCCGATCGTGTGCCCTTCGTCGTAAATCCTCTTCGCGACCGCCGAGAACTTGTCGGTCTGGATCCCGATCAGGAAAAACGTCGCGGTCGCGTTCTTCTCTTTGAGCACATCGAGGATCTTCGGAGTCCACTCGGGGTCAGGCCCGTCGTCAAAGGTGAGCGCAATTTTGTTCGGGCTGTAGCCAAAGCGCCCCACGCGGTATGGCTCCGGCAGCGTCTGGAAAACCTCGTCGCTGATGAGCTTGCTGTTGGCATCGACAGTCAAGTCCCGTGTGCCGTGCGCAGGTTTGTCCTCAATGCGGAGGATCTCGCCCTGGCCCTCCATATCAACTTCAACTCCGGGCGGAACATCTTTCAGTTTGTCGGTAGCGCCCGCGTCGCCCGGCACGTCCCACACTCGCCACAGTGAGCGGTCCTCGCTCCCCAGTCGCCATAGGGCAAAGGTTTGGATCCCGAGATTCTGCGCGGCTCGCATGTGATTCAATGCGGTCACCGCATCCAGGAACCATATATCGTGCCGGAAACTGCGTTCATCGAGATAGCTGAAATGCGGATTCATGGCGTCATCGTCAAAGTTGACGTCTTCATCCGAATCGCGCGCCGCCAGCCATGCGTCCTGCACGCTCACCGTGCTGTCGTGAACTCCCGGGGGAAGGCTCCCTTTCTTGGGCTTCAGCACCCAGTCGTAGCCGTAGTTCGCGATCGCGCAGATGATTTTTTCGTGTGGGATGACGGTTTTGGCAAACGTCAGATTCTGCACGAACCAATCTTGCGATGCCACCGGGCCCGACGCCGCTCCCGGATAGTGCTCGTCATAATTCATCAGCACGACGCCGTCAGCCGCAGCGGCAATCGCGGGATAGTCATATTCGTTGCTGTGCGCAGGCACCGCGACGTACAGCTTCATTCCCCGGCCGTGCAGGTCACTCGACAATTCCTGCAGCAGCGAGACGTAGCCCGCCTGCCCGGTGGGCGGAAACGCCTCGAAGTCGATCATCAGGCCCCGGTAGTGGCCGGAGGAAAGAAACAGCGACGCCTGTTCACGGAAGCGCTTACGGGCGCCGGCATCGTTCAGAAATCCAACGATGTCTCCCACCCAGTTTGCGCCGTCGGAATTGTTCACCATGGGGAAAACTTCCATCCCCGGGTCTTCGGCTTTCAGAAACGGCATCACGCGTTCGTCGACCGGAAGGACTGTGTTGCCTTGAACGAGGTCAAAATACTTATTGGTCTGATCGTCGACGCCCTGCAGCCGTCCATCAGGGGTTAGCACGTGCAGCCAGTCGGGATAAAGAATGTCAATCTGGCGGGCATAGGCGCGCAGCGATGAGAAACTCGCCGCATCCCATGGCACGTAGAAGGCCGCGCGAATCCCTTCTTCCTGATTCAGCTTGACCTGCGAGGCCGCTAATTTCGATTTGCGGTGCGACCGGGCTGCGATCTTCTTTTGCCGGTCGCGGGCCTTTTCTTTTTCACTCTCTTTCAGAGCCTTGAACGCGCGCTTCTGTGGCGAGAAGAGCAACTCCGGCAGCGGCTCATCCCGCAGCGCCGTGTACACGAAGAAAATGATCAGCGCTGAGACCACTACGGCCGTAACGTCGACCAGACGCCGCAAGCGTTTCCACCGGGCGCGTCGTGGATCATAGAAAACTGGTTCAGGCATGGGTGAGTAAGTGTTCATCGTATGCCGCGGACGGCACACGGTCAATTCTCGACGAGGCAGGGTGAGGTTGGCTGCTCTGAGTCATAAGATGCAATTTCCCGGCTTCGGGATTGCCCCAAACGCGCTATCATTCGCGCGTGCTGGAACTGGTGCGGAAGAGGGCAGGATTTTTCCTCGGGGCGACGCTCGCGGCCCTGACCTTCCGCCTTCTGCTGATCGTTTATTTTCCGGGTATCGTGGACGATTCCCGCCTTTACGCCAACATCGCGGAAAACTGGCTGCTGCACGGCATCTACGGCGTCACCAACTCCGGCGTCATCATGCCGACCCTCTCGCGCCTGCCGGGATATCCCGCGTTCCTGGCCATTATTTTCTGGCTCTTTGGGGATGAGAATTACCGGGCGGTCCTGCTGGTCCAGGTGCTCTTTGATCTGGCGACTTGCTTTCTGATCGCCGACATGGCCCGGCGCTTTTTCGGTGGGCGAGCCGCGCAGGCCGCATTCCTTCTGGCGGCGATCTGTCCCTTCCTCGCCAACTATGCGGCGGCGGCACTCACCGAGACACTGGAGATTTTTTTCACCGCGCTGGCTCTGCATCTCGCCCTCTCCGGCCTGAGAGTGAGCGACACGACGCCGAATCCGGCTCCTCGCCCCACCGTGTGGTGGGGATGGGTGTGGCTCGCATGCGGACTCTCCGTTGGGGCCGCCATCCTGCTGCGGCCCGACGGCGGGATCTTACTCGCCGCTATCGGCGGATATCTGCTCTGGCTTTTGGCACGCAGCCTGTACCACCCATCAGCAACGGGCCTGCCCAGTTCCCCCCGTGCAATTCTTTGGGCCGGAGTCCTGCTCGCCATCGGAGCGACTGCGCCACTGGTCCCCTGGACCCTGCGAAACTTTCATACCATGCACCGCTTCGAGCCTTTGGCTCCGCGCTATGCCAACGATTCCGACGAACTGGTGATGACCGGCTTCAATCGCTGGGTCAAAACTTGGATCGCCGACTACGTCTCCGTGCAGGAAATTTACTGGAACGTCCCGGGCGAGGAGATGGACGTTGCCCGCCTGCCCCGCCGAGCCTTCGATTCCCCTCAGCAGCGCCAGCAGACCAGCGAGTTGTTCGCTGACTACAACCGCGATCATGACATGACTCCGGAGCTCGATGCCCGCTTTGCGAGCCTGGCCGCGGAGCGCGTCCACGCCTCCCCGCTCCGGTATTACGTCTGGCTCCCGGCCGTGCGCATCGCCGACATGTGGCTGCGTCCCCGGACCGAGCTGTTTCCCTCCGACCCGCGCTGGTGGGAGTTCAACGACGATGCCCGCTGGCTTGCGCTCAGCCTCGCTTTCGGCGTAATCAATCTGGTTTACGTCGCGCTGGCCGCTGGGGGATTGTTGCGCTCCCGCGAATTTTTTGGCATCGGCCTATTCGTTTTATTTCTAGTTCTGCGCTCGGCCTTCCTGGGAAGCCTGGAGAATCCCGAGCCCCGCTACACCCTGGAATGCTTTCCCGCGGTCATTGTTCTTGCCTCGGTTCTTGTCTCGACGCTCTTCCAACCGGGTGCATAAACTTCCAAATCTGGAAGCTCAGGATGTGGCATCCTGTATTTAATCGTTTCACGAGCCCGCTAAAGGCTGTAAATTCAGCTTGAACTTTGTGGTGGTGAAGTTGCACAATATCGCCCCATCAGGGCCCCAGGGTTTCTCGACGGTCTCAATCTCCTGGGCAAGACGTAATCAGAATACGACGCCCGTTTTCGGGCGAAGGGAGTTTTCTATGCGTTTTAGCTCATGGTTCGTGGTTGTGGCGATCCTCGCTGTCGTCGCGCTCGGCACCTTCGCCTGGGCGCAGTCTGCGACCACCTCTCTGCACGGCACGGTCTCCGACGCCAAAGGAGTGGTCGTAGCCGGCGCCTCCGTGACCCTCAACAACCCCGGGACCGGCTTCACGAGAACCGTCAAGACCGATGACCAGGGGGCATATCAGTTCCTCGAACTGCCTCCCGTCAACCTATCTCATGACCGTGACCGCCACCGGATTTGCCACCACGAAGCGGGAAAACGTCGTGCTGCAGGTCAGCAGCCCCGCCACGGTGAACATGACGCTGCAGGTGCAGGGCGGTTCCGTGATCGTTGACGTGACCGGCGAAGCGCCAGTGGTCAACACCCAGGACGCGACGCTGGGGAACAACTTCGGTGCCCGTCAATTGACGGATCTGCCGTCCGAAGGCCGCGATCCCGTTTCGATTCTGAGCCTGCAGCCCGGTGTCGTCTATATCGGCAAGAACGTGAACTGAACGATGACAGCCGCGGCGGCGCCGTCAATGGAGCCCGCAGCGACCAGACCAACGTCACCCTCGATGGCCTCGACGACAACGATCAACTCAACGGATACGCATTTCAGGGCGCGATGCGCGCCACGCTCGACTCCCTGCAGGAATTCCGCGTTACCACCAGCAACTACGACGCCTCAGCCGGCCGCTCTTCCGGTGCGCAGGTCAATCTCGTCACCAAGAGCGGCACCAACAAATTTCATGGGTCGGTCTACGAATACTACCGGCCCAACTTTACTGTGGCCAACGACTGGTTTAACAAGCAGGCCGAACTGAACAGCCGGATTGCCCAATGTGCCCGGCATTCGTTCTTCGCAACACGTTCGGCGGCACGATCGGCGGACCGATCAAGAAAGACCGGCTATTCTTCTTCGCAGCCTATGAAGGCCAGCGACGGCCGACCAGTTGCAGACCACGCGCATCATCCCGACCCAGAGCCTGGCCGCCGGAAATTTAAAGTACCTCTGCAATCCTGACCCGACAGTCGATCCGAATTGCACTGTGGGCAATTCGGCCGTCTCCAGCGTGGTCGACGGTGGTTCCACGTTTCCCAGGCTTACGTGGTCACGATCAACGCCGGCCAAATCACTTCACTGGACCAAGGGTGTGCGGCCAACGACGCTTGTCCCGCAACCCCTGGAAATCCTCTGGGCCCAGGTCCGAACGGCAACATCGCTAACCTCAATGGTGCCAATCCCGGGGCGCTGTTTGCAAGATATCCAGCTCCCAATTCAACCAGCGGCGGTGGCGACGGCCTGAATTCCGCGGCATACACCTTCCCTGGCAACGATCCAACCAGCCTGAATACCTATATTTTCAAGCTGGATTACAACATCACGGCCAATGGCAACCAGTCGCTGTTCATTCGGGGAAACCTGCAGAACGATCATGAGTCCCAGCCGCCGCAATTTCCCGGGCTTGCCTTCGAATAACTTCCTGACCAACAACAGCAAAGGAATCGCGGGTGGCTATACGTGCATGATTCGCCCCAACCTGATCAACAATTTCCGCTACGCGTTCATCCGCCAGGGAGTGGGAAATTCGGGACTGAATGACCAGCCCTTCAACCGGCTGCGCGGATTGGACGACGCAGTGGGACTTGACCCCTACCGATCCTCACGAACGTACCCGGTGCAATAACTTCATCGACGATGTCTCCTGGACCAAAGGGCAACACACCATCCAGTTCGGCACGAACTGGCGGCTGATTCATAACAACCGCCAATCGAACGCCCAGAACCTCTCCGAAGGTTACGCCAACCTGTACTGGATGAGTCCGTCGTTCATCTCAGGAACGGGAGCGAGCCTGGATCCCGCGCTGGGGCCCGGCTTCCCGCTGGTGGATCCCTCCTTCGGCACCTCATACGACTTTGCCGCCGTGCAACTGCATGGGCATCATGAGCCAGGTGTACACCGTCGACGAATCAGGACAAGAACGCCAACGTCATCCCCAGCGGCGCACTGGTGCCTCGTCATTTCCGAAACTTCGAAGGCGAGATGTACCTGCAGGACAAATGGAGCGTGACGCCGAATCTGGTGGTCACCTACGGCCTGCGCTATTCGCTGCTGCAGCCGCCCTATGAGAGCACGGCAACCAGGTCTCGCCGACCGTGAACATGCACCAGTGGTATACGAATCGCTGGCAGCAGATGTATCAGGGCAATGTCGACCAGCCGCAATCTGAGCTTCGATCTTTCCGGCAAGGCCAACGGCAAGAAGCCCTACTGGGCATGGGACTACAAAAACTTTGCTCCGCGGTTCGCCATCGCATATTCGCCGCACGCCGCCAGTGGATTCATGCACAAGCTCTTCGGCGATGCGGGCAAGAGTTCCATCCGCGCCGGATATGGTCTGTACTTCGACCACTTCGGAGAAGGGAGCCGTCAATACCTTCGATCGGCAAGGCTCCTGGGGCCTGACGACGACGATCAGCAATCCAGCCGGTGTCCTGAGCGTCGATTCCGCACCGCGCTTCACCGGTTTGCAGGGCGCGAACCATCTTCCTCCGAGTCCGGGCGCTCCAATTCCTCACGGATTCCCCTACACTCCCGACGGCGACCCCAACACCTACGGGCTAGCCATTGGCTGGGGAATCGACGACAACCTGAAGACTCCGTACTCCCATGTGGTCGATTTCTCGATCACTCGTGAATTGGCGCACAACTTTGTCCTCGAAGTGACCTACACTGGGCGATTCGCCCACCACCTGCTCCAGGAAATCGACCTTTCCGAGCCGCTCGACTTGGTCGATCCCAAAAGCAAAACCGATTACTTCGCGGCAGCCCAGATGTTATCGAAGGCGGCCTATGCGGGCGCCACGGAAGACAGCATTGCCAAGATTCCGTACTGGGAGAATCTCTTCCCGCAAGCCGCGGGTTTGGACGATCCGGCTGACGGAATATATGACAATCCGGCTGTGCTCCCAAACTTTGACCAAATCTCAAACCCGACGGCCACGCCAGAATATTTACGATCTCTACTATTGCAACCTGGGCAACGAAACCCTGTCCCTGGAAGACTTGGACGCCTTCTGCTTCCCTTCGTGTACCGGAAGCGGAAGCAATAGCCTCGGCGGCTTCGTGCAACCCAACGGAACTCCTTTCTCCTATTACCAGCCTCAGTTCTCCTCGCTCTACGGCTGGCAGACGCGCGGCAACAGCAACTACAACGGCCTGCAGGTCACCTGCGGCACGCCATGGCGGCGGGACTGCAGTTCGACCTCAACTACACCTACTCCAAATCGATTGACGTCGGCTCGAACGCAGAGCGTGTCAACGGGTTCGAATCCGGCGGCCTCGCCTTCAATAGCCAGGTGATCAACGCGTTCTCTCCGGATCTGTGGCGCGCGGTTTCGGACTATGACACCACCCATCAGTTCAACGCCAACTGGGTGTGGGACCTTCCCTTCGGCAAAGGACGCTACTTCGGCAGCAATTCGAATAGCATCGTCAACGCCATCTTCGGCGGATGGGGGCTCAATGGCCTGTGGCGCTGGACCAGCGGCTTCCCGTTCACCGTGGGAGCGGGCGACGGATGGGCGACCGACTTCGAACTGGAAGGCTCGTCGGTGCTGACGGGCGCGAAACCCCAGACCGGCGTATTCCGGGATTCCAGTGGCGACCCAACCGTGTTCAAAAATCCAAGCAACCTCGTCTGCGCTTGCGGACCGGGCACTGCTCGCAGGCTCAAACTTCCGTGCAACGTTGCCCGGAGAGGCAGGCCAGCGCAACATCTTCCGCGGCCCCGGCTTCTTCGGAATTGACGCCGGCCTGGCCAAGACCTGGAACTTCAGCGAGAGCAAGATGATCAAGTTCTCGTGGGAAGTATTCAACGTGACCAACTCGGTGCGCTTCGACGCCGCCGGATCCCTCATCAACCAGGATCTGGTCGACATCACCGGCTTCGGCAAGTTCAACCAGATGCTGACCAGCCCGCGTGTCATGCAGTTCCAGCTGCGATTCGGATTCTAAATCGCAGCGTTTCTCAAACGAGGGACGGCGAAAGCCGTCCCTTTTTATTTTTCTTTGAATGTGGGATGAACTTGAGGAACGGCCGAGCTTAGGCCAGCGGAGAATCGCTCATGCGGAAGCGGGTCCGCACATGTTCCGAGATCAATTCGATCGCGGGGCGGTTCTGTACCGGGTCGGCCTGCGCCAGATACTTCATGGCTTCGACAAGCAGGCGTTGCCCGTCGACGTATCGCGGGTCTGAGGTACGCTCCCTGCGCTTATTGCCTAGCTTCGGAGGGACTGTAATCGTAAAAACCTTGGCCATGAGTGAACTCAACTGAAGTGCGGTCAGTATAGCTCCCCGATGTGCAAATCTGAGCACATTTCTTGCTCTTTAGATTCAATAACTTAGCCGGTCGGGGTAATCGTCTGCGTCTTGCCAGTGGTCTTTAGTTTAAAAACCTCATCTGAAATTTTTTCATTCAACTTGGATGGAACTGTATTTCGCCAGCCGATAATTTCCGTCCGGTTGAAAGGCCTGCTGCTGCACCGAGATCCCTCTCTCCAGATCGATCCATAGGAAAATCTGTTTGTATGTGTTGCGGACTTTCTCGGATTTCGGCACCAGTTGCAGCTTCGCCGTCGCAATACCCTCGATGGTTTCCGGTCCCACATAACTCACGTCGAAAGTCTTTACCAGATCCTGCCCACTGCCACCAAAGCCGAGCACCACATAAGTCTCAAGATCCGCGCGGTTTTTGCCGAGATCGAATTCGGTGACCTGATCCGGTTTGGGCTGGTACATCGCGCACCTTGCCCTTGCTGAAGAGCACAAACTTCGGCTCCGGCTTCAGTTTGTTGAGATCGCTTCCCGCCTTTTTGACGTCTGCCATCATCTCGATTTCTTTGCCGGCGCGGCGGTAATAAATTGTGCCCGTCTGAATGTCATCGACCTCATCGATGACTTTCTCGTAAAGATCCCACTCGAACTCCGCCTGCGCGGTGCGAAAGCTGGCTGCGGCGGTATCCATTTTTTTCAAAACGGCATCAAGATTGCCGGAGTCGGCGGGCCGGGGCTTGGGCGCAGCTGCGAACAGAAGCAGGCTCGATGCCAGCGCGATCGGCAGGATCAGAGAGAAACGTTTCATACCGTGTCCAGATCTGCCATACCAACTTTGGAGCCGGCCCCTTCGGATGTCCTAATCCCGTTTCGCCACCACGCTGGTAGCTTTGCAATTTCCCCTTGCCGTCGGCGACTGTATCGTAACTCACAATCGAAACCGCCCCCGAAATCGGCTCGATAATTCGCAGCAACTGTTCGCGCACCGACTGGTCGTCGCCCGGCGTCACCGCGCTGGCGCGCAACCTGATAAAAGAGATGTCCGTCGGCATCCGCGCGTTACCATTACTTCAGTCGGATGCGGATTGCGCTGGATATGGGTTTGTCGTTGAAGTTGATCACGCGCGGCGAGAACAGCACGAAAACAATAATCAGCGTGACCATGATGTCGTAATGCAGCGTGCCCCGCTCGTATTGCCAGAGAATGTATCCGCGAATTGTTCGCCAGATGGCGTTCATGGGCAGGGGCGCGCTGGGCGCGGCAGTCGTGAGTTCTGCTCTATGCAAGTGTACTAGCTCCTGGCTACTAGCTCCTAGTCTGAACCCTCCTGGCGGTTTCAGCTAGAAGCTAGCTAGCTAGAAGCTTCTTGCCGTAATCCGTTCCGCCCCAATGTACGGCCGCAGCGCCTCGGGAATCACCACGCTTCCGTCGGCCTGCTGATAATTCTCCACAATCGCAACCCAGGTGCGTCCGACGGCCAGTCCGCTGCCGTTCAGCGTATGCACAAACTCGGTCTTATTCTTTCCCTCGGGACGATAACGAATATTCGCCCGCCGCGCCTGATACGCCTCGAAATTCGAGCACGAAGAAATCTCGCGGAACAGTTGCTGCCCCGGCATCCACACTTCAATGTCATAAGTCTTCGCCGAAGAAGCCCCCATGTCGCCAGTGCAGAGCGCCATGATCCGATAGTGCAGGCCGAGCTTCTGCAGAACTTCCTCGGCATCGCGCGTAAGCTTTTCGTGTTCCTCGTAGGAATGTTCGGGCCGCGTGAACTTCACCAGTTCCACTTTCTGAAACTGGTGCTGCCGGATAATTCCGCGCACATCTTTCCCGTACGATCCCGCCTCGCTGCGGAAACACGGCGTGTAAGCGGTGAGCGAAACCGGCAGCCGCGCCTGATCGAGCACTTCATCGCGATAAAGATTCGTGACCGGAACTTCCGCCGTCGGAATCAGCCACAGATCCTTGTCCCCATGCGGCACGCGGAAAAGATCGGCGGCGAATTTCGGCAGCTGCCCCGTGCCATACATCGATTCGGAATTCACCAGATACGGCGGCAGAACCTCTGTGTATCCATGCTGGCGCGTGTGCAGATCGAGCATGAAGTTCATCAGCGCCCGCTCGAGCTTCGCGCCCAGATCCCAATAAACGGCGAAGCGCGCGCCGGTCAGCTTCACCGCGCGTTCCAGATCGAGAATGCCGAGTTCCGCGCCCAGATCCCAGTGCGCCTTCGGAGCGAAATCGAAAGTCGGCGGAGTGCCCCAGCGCCGCACTTCAACATTGTCCTCGGCACTGTGCCCGACCGGTACGCTGGCGTTCGGCAGATTCGGAATGCCCGCGAGAATATCGCGCAGCCAAGCATCCTCGCTGCAGCATCGGTCTGCGAGTTGGACTATTACTCCAGCGTCTGAATCTTCGCCGCGAGATAAGGCTCTTCATCTCCGTCAGCCGATCGCCGCGCTGGCGTCCTGCCTGGCTCTTTTTCAATTCGCGATCTCTTCCGAATCAGCCTCCGTTGCGCTGCGCCTTGCTGGTCTCCGCTTCCGTGATCGCCTGGCGCCGCTGCGTGTCGACCTCGCGAAAGTCCCTGAGCACCGCAGCCGGATCCATTCCGCGCTGGCGCAGCTTTTCCTCCACCAGCGGCAGGTTTTCGCGTACAAAATTCAGATCAAGCATGGAGACTACACTAATGTATCGGAAAAACGCCCGAAAATGCACGTCCGTAGCCCACAACCGAAAATCATAACCACGAAGGACACGAAGGTACACGAAGTAAAGACCAAGATTTCCTTCGTGAACCTTAGTGTCCTTCGTGGTGAATGCTTTGTTGTTGAGAAGCCTCCAACACTCTTTGGCGGATTCCCTCCGCCTGTGTAAACTACCTTCGCGATGAGATCGTCCTCGGGATCTGCTGCCACGCGGTTCTCGTAACGCTGGCCATGCTTTGTTCGGTCGCTTTCCCGATCCCAACTTTCGCCTCGGCCTACAACGGACACCCCAAGCTCGTAGTGGTCATCGTCATCGACCAGTTCCGCGGCGACTACCTCGAACGCTATCGCGACCAGTTCGGCGACTCCGGCTTCCGCCTCCTTCTCGATCACGGCGCCTATTTTCCCAACTGCAATTACAACTACGCCAACACCCGCACCGCTCCCGGACACTCCACCCTCTTCACCGGCGCCTACAGCAACGGCCACGGCATCGCCGCCAACGAATGGTGGGACCAGAAAAAGAAAAAGATGGTGACCTCCGTCGAAGATGACGCCACAAAACTGGTCGGCATTGCCGGAGACAAAACCGGAGCCTCGCCCGCACAACCTCCTCGCCGACACGTTGGGCGACGAACTCAAACTGGCGACGCAAGGCAAATCCCGCGTCTTTGGCGTGTCCCTAAAAGACCGCGCCGCCGTGCTGCCCGCTGGCTACGCGGGAGACGCCGCCTACTGGATCGATCCCAAGACCGGCGCATGGGTCACATCCACCTACTACCGCAATGACCTGCCAAAATGGGTGCAGGATTTCAATCCAGCCGTCCCGCAAAATATTGGGATCGCGAATGGAAAGACTCGCAGGGAGTCGTCTTGCGCTCCACCGCGCATCGCAAGGGCAAAGGAAAGACGGATCCGAAGCCGGATTCTACGAAGTCGTCGGCTCGACCGCCTTCGCCAACGAATACGAATTCGAGTTCGCCAAGAGAGTTGATGGTCTACGAAAACGTCGGCCGAGGTCCGGCGACCGATCTGCTTTCCATCAGCCTTTCGGCCAACGACATTCTCGGCCACCAGGTCGGCCCCGATTCCCCCGAGATGCAGCAGATGGCGCTCGATCTCGACCGCGAACTCGCCGGCTTCATCAATTTCCTCGGCCACCAGATCGGCCTGGCCAACGTCTGGATCGCGCTCTCCGCCGATCACGGTGTTTCCTCGCTGCCCGATGCCGTGAAGAAGCTCCGTATCCCCGCGGCCAATCTCGACGCGCAAAAACTCGAAGCGCAAATCAACACCGCGATGACGCGCAAAGTTTTCTCCCGGCCATCCGGCCTCATATGTAAAGCTGGACTATCCGCTGGCCTGGCTCGACCAGGATGCTTTCGCCGCGGCTCACGTGCGCGAGCACGATGCCGAAGTCGCCGTCGGCGAGGCCATGAAGCAAGCCGGATCGCGCGACTACTACACGAAGTCGCAACTCGCCGAGGGCGAAGTCCCCAACACCGCGCTAGGGCAAAAATATCTGAACAGTTATTCACCGGAAGGAAGTTGGTACGTAATGGGCGTTCCCGACATTTACACCGTGGTCCCGGCAAAGGCACCGACCAACGTCGCCGTACAGCTACGATACCCACGTGCCTCTCGCCTTCTACGGATTGCCGTTCCAGGCCGGAACTTATCGCACCAGCGCCGAACCCGTCGATCTGGCCGCCACGCTCGCATCGCTGCTGGGCATCAATGCTCCCAGCCCACTCCGTTGGCCGCGTGCTGACCGAAGCGCTCGCCCCCGCGCACCATTCCTCGAACCCGACTTTTAGCCCGGAGAGAGCCAGCCATGACCGCGCACTCCGACTCCCGATCTCAGCGTAACCGTCGCCGGCATCCCGCTGAAGAATCCCGTCATCGCTGCCAGCGGCACATTCGGCTACGGGGTCGAGTTCGAAGACGTGGTCCACCTGGCCAAGCTGGGCGGCTTTGTGGTGAAAGGCCTGTCGAGGGAACCAATGATCGGCAACCCTCCGCCTCGCCTGTGGGAAACTGCTGCCGGCATGCTGAATGCCATCGGCCTGCAAAACATCGGAGCCCCGGCCTTCCTCGCGGAGAAACTGCCGCACCTGCGCGAAATCAAGAATACGGTCGTGCTCGCGAATATTTTTGGCTACACCCGCGAGGACTACGAACGCACCATCGAGATCCTCAACGACGGCGAGGGCATCGCGGCCTACGAGCTGAATGTTTCCTGCCCCAACACCGCGCACGGCGGCCTGCAGTTCGGCAGCGATCCCAGATCGCTCGATGAAGTAGTCACCACCGCCAAGCGCGTGGCGCGTCGTCCGCTGATCGTCAAGCTATCGCCCAACGTCACCAGCATCGCGCAGATGGCGTATGTCGCGCAGGAAGCCGGCGCCGACGCGCTCTCGCTGATCAACACTTTCGTCGCCATGGCCATCGATCCCGAGACCCGCAAGCCGCGCATCGCCAACGTGACCGCCGGACTCTCCGGTCCGGCGATCAAGCCGATTGCCGTACGCATGGTCTATGACGCCGCGCACGCGGTAAAAATTCCCGTGATCGGCATGGGCGGAATCTCCACCGCCGCCGATGTCGTCGAATTTATGCTGGCCGGCGCGACCGCCGTGCAGATCGGCACGGCCAGCTACTGGGATCCCTGCGCCACCGAAAAGATCGTCGACGAATTGCAGAACTGGTGCAGCGATCACGAAGTCGCGAAACTCTCCGACTTCATCGGTGGAATGCTGCTGGAGTAGTCACGAGTCCAGCGTCGCGTTAACACACAATGTTTTCCTTCGTAGTGCTTAGTGTCCTTGGTGGTTGAAAAGGTCTTGGTCGGCGTCGAAACCGCCCTACCGCCACCCGCCCAGAATCGCCCCTATCGCCAGATAGCACACCGCCTGATATTCCGTATTGATCAAATAAAGTGCTGGTATGAAAGGGACTAATGGAATCTTAGATTGGAAAACGAACCGCTATCGGCCGTGAGTGTACCAGATCGACCCGGGAGATTTGTAGTTCCGGCCTTCGCCCCACACTGCGTGGGTCGCGCCATCTCCGTCGATCGCGAGGCCGAAGTAATCTCCAAAGGGAAAGCGGAATCCGCCTCGCAGAATGTAGTCGTAGCCCTGTGCGGATCCGGAAAGCCGTGTCTCCGTCGTCCAGGTCGCGCCACCGTTGGTGGAGCTTCGATAAAACGTATTCCACAGCCGGCGGTTTGGATGGCTTGCGTCGGTTGCCCTGGCATCCATCCATGCAATGCGAACGTCGCCCGACGCGCCAGCAACGACGGCAGGGAAGGCATGCTCCACGCCCGCTGCTGCGCTCGACACATTGACCCGCTCTGACCAGCTCGCCGCGCCCGTCGTCGAAGACGAGAAGTAAATGCGCTCCGGCCCGCCCTTGGCCCCGCCGCCGTTCCAAAGCGCATACAGTGCGCCCGCGGCGTCTGAAGCCAGAGAGATCTGCGCGCCCAGAAAACCGGTTTCGCAGAGTTGCTCATCGCAGCCCGGAGGCGCGCTCGACACATCCAGCAGTTGTGTGGTCCATGTGCGTCCGCCATCCGCCGAGCGGCTCACATAAATGCTGACCAGGCGGTTCGGCATTGCATGGCGGGCATACGCGGTCCAGCCAAAAAATACGTTGCCCGACGAGTCGATCGTGGCCCCGCCCGCCAGCGAAGATCCCGGCGCGTCGTTCGGATTCACTTGCACTCTGTTGAATGTCTGCCCGGCATCGTGCGAGGCCGACACAAAGAAGTCCTCTTCGTGGTTGAACCCGACATAAACGTCGGCTCCGCGAACCGCCAGCACAGGCTTGTCGGCGTCTTCCTGGCCTCGTTCCGCCCAGGAGTACGACCAGGATCGCCCGAAGTCGAGCGAGCGGGCGACGATGACGTCGTGCTTATTGTTCTGCAGCCACGACGCGTACACCGTCTGCCGGTCCACGGGATCGACCACGATCTGCGGATCGAACTGCCCAGTCGAGTAGGGAAGCAGAGCCTTCGAAGCCTGCCACGTAAGTCCGTTGTCGCTGCTGACCATCAGGGCAATGGTCGGGGCAGTGCAGTTCGCGCAGTCGGGCACAGCCCCATACTGCGGATAGAGGACGTAAAGATGGCCTCGCCCGTCGGCCGCGATGGCCGGCTCCCACTGGTCTCCGGTGCGGTACCCGAGGCGCGTCTGGGGTGTGAACACCCCAACTGCCAGGGCTGCCTGAGCGGTCGTCAGCGCCAATACGAGCCACAGCGCAATTCGCTGCACGGTTCTTCGCTCGACTTGGATGAAACCGCTTGAGGAAAACAAGGACAACTCCTGGACGAACCTCTGGACAACCTCTTAAGACCAACCCTGCCCGACTTTATCGTGATTCCAGGAGACCGTCAATTCCCCAAGGGTAATCGGCCCGCATTTTTACAAGCCCGAAACATCCATGGCCGGCAACCACACGGCGAGATCTAGTGGCGACAGCCGCCCTCGGCTGTCGGTCGAGCGCAGCTCGACGCCACTCATTCAGGCCCTGACCCTGGGGGCCTGCCACTTTTCTGGCGTTCGATCATCCAATAGAGGACAATACACAATCGGACCAAGCATTGAATCTGGGGAGCGAATCGCAATGGAAAAAGCCACATTTGCCGCAGGATGTTTTTGGGGCGTGGAAGCCACCTTTCGCCAGATGCCGGGTGTAAGTTCAACCCGCGTCGGCTACACCGGCGGAAAGACCGAGAATCCGACCTACAAAGAAGTCTGCACCGACCGCACCGGCCACGCTGAAGCCGTCGAGGTCGAATTCGATCCAACAAAAGTCACTTACGCTCAACTGCTGAAAGTGTTCTTCGAAAACCATGACCCAACGCAGGTAAACCGTCAGGGCCCGGACTGGGGTACGCAATACCGCACCGCAATCTTCTACCATTCGCCAGAACAGAAAACGCAGGCAGAACAGTTCAAGCAAGAACTGGAGAAAGCGCACGCCTACTCCAAGCCAATCGCCACGCAGATCGTCCCCGCGGTCACGTTTTATCCGGCGGAAGACTACCACCAGCAGTATCTGGAAAAGCGCGGCCTAGCCAGCTGCCACATCAAATAGTAAACGCGGGAAAATAGCCTTGACGTTGGGCGTCATCCCGAGCGGAGCCGCTTTTCAGGCGGAGCGAGGGATCTCGCGCGAACTGAATAACGCTAAACGCGCGAAGTGCTAACAGGTTGCCGCGCCCGGAAGAAGAACAACAACACGAATCCGCCCAAATAATAAAGCGCGCTTTGCTGCAGGGTGCAGCCCAAGAATCGTTGAATCAACCCGAACAAAGCCAGCGCCTCGCACAACGCGTACGTCGTAAGGTAACCCGTTCTCCAATGGTTCAGGCTGAGGGTGTCCTCAGGCTGACTTACCAGACTCTCCGCCGCTCTCATAACCAGCGTCCGCCGCACGACAAAGATCGCTCCCACAATCGCCACGGCCAGGGTCGTAAACAGGTAGCTGAGCGCCGGGTCAACCGCCCGTCGCGCCGGACCCAACACTTCTCCCACGACTCCATAAAGGAGAATGCTGGCCAACATCGACCACTGCACCGCCCGCAGTGTCTTCAAGGCCCGGCTCATCGAAGTGACATTCTCGCGCGACTTAGGAAGGACTTCTAAGTCATTCTACGGCGGAATCTGTCTGTGCAAATAGCTTTTTCTCAGACTCAGTGACTATGCGCCTTGTCCGCCCGTCCCGGCCTCATTCGCAGAAATATCTGGAACGACACCGGATTGTTTCCATAGCTCGCATCGAGCGCGGAAGGCTTGGAATAGAACGTCACATCCGCCCCCAGCCCCAGTTGCCATGCACGATTCTGAATCAAGTCTCGCTCTGCGCCAAATGTGCAGGCCCCAATCCGGTACACGTCCTGCACCGGCTCCTGCGGAAACAGTTCGTCCTTGTCGACCAGTTCCAGGCGCGTGAAAACATAGTCGCGATTCAGCAAGTTCAGCGTCGACTCCAGAAGGTAGCTGTTCAAAGTCCTGCCGGTTGCGATCTTATGTACGCGCCCCCAGATTGCAGTCGTGGCCCAGTGACCCGCGGCCAGCGGCCGGTTGTATTCCACCGACGCCGTTTCCCGCCACTGGCTCCCGGGTTCCAGCGCTTCCGGATGCTCCAACCGTCCAACGCTGTATTGCGCCACCCAGTTGCGCGCCGGCGCCACAAACACCCGCGTCGACCACGAATCGAGCGCAGCCAACTGGATGCTCCAGCGCTGCTCATTCGGCTCGCGCCCGTTGAAGACCGAGCCTTCCAGCTTGACGCGATCAATCACGAATCCGGTGGTGACCACGCCGAAACTGGTATGCGTCGAATCCTGCAGATGGTGGCCCAGGGGAGCCAGCGGCAATTCCGAAGCCGAAGCCCGATGGATGTAAGTCACCGGTCCGAGCGCAGGCTCCGCCGACGGCCCACCATAGAGTTCCCACGAAAGCTTTTCGGTCAGCGGCAACGTGTACAGCGCCGCCAATTCCGCAAACACATTGTGTGGATGCTGATGATCGACGAGTTGCTCTCCATGGTATGTTTCGCCAGTTTGAAACAGCTCCGGGAACCCCGGATGCGGCGACGTGAGCGACTCCGCGGAAAACATCTCTTGAAGGAGCAGAGTGCCCGCGCCCAGCTTGTGCTGTTGCATCAGCATGCCCCAGTTGACCGACTCGGCTTTGCCCTCGCCGCGCGGACCGCCCTGATGGTTGTAATCCACAAAGATGGCGCCGTGAGCCATGAACTCCCACCCACCCGCCATCCACATCCATTCGTATCCGCGCACAGAGGTGGGTTGCCAGGCCGTTCCGGACCCTTCATGCGGCGATGGCAGCTGAAACCCTTCGTGCTGCTCCATCGGCTGGTCCATCGGCATCTGCATGCCCGCCATCGACGTTTCTTGCCCCGCCGATGCGTCGTTTCCGACGTGTGTGTGCTCCGGATTTGAGTTCTGAGGCTGGAGAAGAAAACCGGCAGGCTCCAAGCCGCGAAGCGGCGCAAGACTGCAGCCCACAGCGCAAGCTGTGGGTTGCAAGTAAAGTTCCGACAAGCCCCGAAGGGGCGAAAGAGAGGGACCACCACCGCCTGAACCGCTCTCCTGACCCGACGCCGATATCAGTGACGATAACCAGAGCAACAGCGCGGCAACCAACGTCCTGTTCACGGGAATCCTCATAGCACAAAAAACAAGAATTGTCAGAGGCCGCACACCGGCAGACACCACTGACATAAATGGAAGGGAATTAAGGATCAGTCTAGATTCGCAGCGGACTCATGTCCGGCGGACTGGCGGAAGCCACCGCCGACAACGGAGCAGGGAAGAAATGAAAAGCAAGGCGAGCGCCAAAGCTGTCGTCTGGACCGCCTGCTCGCGCGGTCACGCAACAGAGAGAAAACGCCGCGTTCGGAATCGCCGCGGCATGTCCGCTCACGCAGCACTGAAAACTTGTGGGGTTGGAACCTGGATTCGCAGGCCCATGACGATGACATCCAGTGGAATGCCCCGCTTGCGGGGAAGAAATTTGCAACCCATGCGCTTCCGGCAAGGCGGCTGCCATCGTCGCCAGCAGCATCACCGCAGCCCTGCGCAGGAGTCCATGCATCGTGTCGATGTCTCTACGTCCCGGTGATTCGAATGCGGAGTTCTTCCGGCAACCGTTGCCGGATCTCTTCCGGCAACCGGTCATGCACCCGCCGCGCGCCCTCTTTGGCGGCATCGAGCACCGTCACCGGAGCCGGAGTCGCAACCGCAACGCCCAGCCAGATCAGCGCCGAAAGTCCAAATCCCGCCAGCGCCGCAATCTCCAGCCAGAACGCATGCCGCGGCCCCAGACGCCAGATCACGCCAAACGCCAGCAAAAACACTCCCGCCGACACCGATGCCAGCGCGATCAGTCCCACGTCAATGATGCGATGGATTTGTTGCCGGCTGCGGCAGTGTTCACAGGCCGCGAAATGCTTCTCGTAGTCCCCGCACATCTCGGGCGCCAGGCCGGAGATGTCATACCGCCATCCCGCCAGAATCTTGCCAACCATCGGATCAATGCACTGCTGACTCATGGGGGTTAAAGACAACCGATGCAATGACACTCACCCAGGAATAACCCAATTACAGGCGAATCGGCTCCATCGCCTCGGTCTGTGACGCCAGGAGCACGCGGTTATGAAATAAACCACCCCGCGTGGCTAAGGCCTTCTCAGCCTCTCTCCGAGCAATTTCCGGATGATTGTTCTGCTCTGAGAGATGCGCCAGCACGACAAACGTTGCACTATTATCATAGTCGTTCGTCAGGAAATCAGCGAGGGCCAGGTTCGAAAGGTGCCCCACGCGGCTCATCACCCGCTGCTTCACCGACCACGGATACGGCCCCACCCGCAGCATCTCCAGATCGTGATTCGACTCCATCACCAGCACGTCGCACCCGCGCAGGTGATCGCGCACGCTGACCGGCAAATATCCCAGATCGGTCGCGATCCCAACCTTAATGCCTTCGGCGCGGAAAGTGAATCCCACCGGATCCGCCGCATCATGCGGAATCGTGAACGGCCTCACCTCAATATCGCCCACCTGAAATCGATGTCCCGACTCAAACGCCTCGAACTTCTCCAGCTTCGGACGCTCGCCCTTTTCGTTGCGCATGGCCCGTGCCCATGCCTGGTGCGTCGCTCCGGTCATAAACACTGGGATGCGCAGCTTCTTCGCCAGCGTTGCCAATCCGTAAACGTGATCGGAATGTTCGTGCGTGATGAGAATCGCCGAAAGCGAATGCGGATCTTCGCCCAGCGTCTTTAAGCGCTTGAAAGTCTCGCGGCAAGAGATGCCGGCATCGACCAGAATTTTCGTGCAGGCGCTGGCCACCACCGCGCAATTCCCGCGGCTCCCCGAAGCCAGCATCGTCACACTTACACCCATGCTCGCAGCATACGCGCTGTTCCTGTGGAATCGGGAGTAACTTTCTGGTTAGCCGATACCTAAGAGCAGCACGCCCGGTGTGAAAATGGCAAATGGTCTATGTGGGGACGGCCGCCTCGGCCGTCCAGACAGGGCGAAGCCCGGCGCCTGATGTTAATTTCTTCCTTAAGAGACTGCGCCCCTACTTTCCCTGCCGCAAATTCTCCACCACGTCCCGCATAAACGATCCCCCATACGCCCCCGCGATCCCCGGCAGAAACGCCAGAAACGATCCATAGATCTGCGCCCGCGTTGGCTTCACCGTTAGAACTAAGTACGCCGCTAACTCAGTCAGCGGAATGAATACTCCCACTGTCACCACCCACCGCCAAGGCCACCGCGGCCGCAGCAGTCCCAGAAAAATGCCCGCGGACAATACCAGAAGAGCCGTCAACAGCAAGTCGTTGATTGCAACGTCAGCCCACCCCGTCCCAATCCCGCATAGGGCAGCCAGCAGGTAGAACCAAATGTCGCTCCCAACGCGTGAGCCGTCTCCAGATGTTTTCATTCCACAATCAGCAATCAACAATCATCAATACGTATAGAATCCCCGCCCGCTCTTCCGCCCCAGCCATCCCGCGTCCACCATCTTGATCAGCAGCGGACACGGCCGGTACTTCGGATCTCCCAGCCCATTCTGCAGCACCCGCATAATGTCCAGGCAAACATCCAGCCCGATGAAATCCGCCAGCGTCAGCGGGCCCATGGGATGCGCCATTCCCAGCTTGAACACTTCATCGACCGCCTCTGCCGTAGCCACGCCTTCCATCACCGCAAACATCGCCTCGTTCAGCAGCGGCATCAGCACACGGTTGGAAACGAAGCCCGGCGCGTCATTCACTTCCACCGGCGTCTTCTCCAGCTTCACCGACAAATCGCGCACCGCCGTGAACGTCTCCTGCGAAGTAGCCAGCCCGCGAATCACCTCCACCAGCTTCATCACCGGCACCGGATTAAAGAAGTGCATCCCGATGACCTTCTCCGCACGCTTGGTCTGCGCCGCCAGCTTGGTAATCGAAATAGAAGACGTATTCGAAGCCAGAATGATCTCCGGCCGCGTCACCCGGTCGAGATCGCGGAAAATCTCGGTCTTGATCTCGAACTTCTCCGTCGCAGCCTCAATCACAAAATCGCATTCCGCAAGCTGCCCGCGGTCAGTCACTCCGCGAATACGCGCGACCGCCGCAGCCTTATCCTGCGCGGTGATCTTATTCTTCGCGACCTCGCGATCCAGATTCTTCGTAATGGTCCCAATCGCCCGATCCAGAAAACGCTGTTCCACATCGCACAACACCACATCGAATCCGCCGCGCGCAAACACATGGGCGATCCCATTGCCCATGGTCCCCGCGCCCACCACGCCTACTCGTTGAATGTCCATAACGCTTGCCTCAATGGAAACGTTTGAGTCTAACACTCCAAGCTGTGGGACCCGGAAAGACGCGCACTATGTTCTTCTCATCGCCCTCGGCGGGAAGCTCTCGGCGCACTCTGCGATAAGAGCTTTGTAGCGCGTTGGCTGGAAACCACCGGAAATTCTGACGACGGTTGGCCCACCCTTATCTCGCCGTTCTTTGGCGAGCTAGGGTGGGGATTTTGACTCTACGATTGAACCCAAAAAATCGGAGTCGAGCGAACGACTCAGAGCGGCCCGTGCTCCCGCCGCATCCGCACCGCCACGGCTAGAAATATCGCGGTAACCGCTAGCCCCATCCACAGCCCCGGCCGGCTCAACAGATCTGCCGGACCTGGATCCGCGAGCATGGCGGTCATACTCGACGCCTGGGAGCCGTTCATTCCTTGCCCGACCCCAAAGCGCGATCCCACCAGGATCGCGAAATGCGACGTGCTGAAAGCAATCTTTTCGAGGATGCCGATCGCGAACAGCGGCAGCGTCGCCCACAGAAACGGGGCGCGGCGCGCCCAGGCCGAGACTAGCAGCATCCAGCCGTAAATCGGCGCATACCAGATCGCATGAACGCCAATCAAGTGATACAGCAGAATCCCCGACATCTGGAAAAACGAAAGGCCGCTCCAGAACGTAGTGGCGCTCAAGCCGCTCCCCGCCAATACTGCCCCGCTGATCAGCAGCATGATGAATTGTGTCACCACTGTGATCGCGAAAGTCAGGAGCGGGAGAACCACCAGCGGGATGCTCGCCTTCGAGAGCACAGTCATCCAATCGGACACGGGGAGCGACTTCCAGAAAAGAATGCTTCGGTCGCGGCGTTCGCCGTGCAGCGCATCGAGACAGTAGAACACAGCCACGATGAACGTGGTCCCCATGATCAGAAGCGCAACCAGCGCGAACGGCTGTTCGCTCAACTCAAACTGCTGCATGGGGGTCAGCGACGCTGCGGCGCGTATCTTGTCCGGCAGATGCCTCAAGCTGATCAGGAAGCCGAACAGAAACAGAACGGCGACCGCCAGCGGCGCCATGTAGATCGACCGGCTCTCCCACAACTCACGCCGCACCGACCAGTAGAAGCGCCGGGTCGCCGACATAAACGGGGCTGCCGATTCATCCGATTCGCGCGGAGACTCCGGCATAGCTTGCGATTGCGTATTCATCGGACCGCTCCTTGTGCCTGCGCTGCCTGACTGCCCTGTATATTTCCCAACACAGCCACAAACAGGTCGGCGATGCTAGGAGTTCGCACCTCTCCGAGCGCGGCGAGTTTCTCACGATCAATACTGTCAAACAGCAATACGCTGCGCCCCAGCGCCGGACGCTCGTTTATCGGTTTAAGCGCCCGCGCGGCCGCGATCTGTTCGGGATTCACCATCACTTCCAGATAGCGCGATTCGAAGTCTTCCATGCTGCAGTTGAATACGATCCGCCCGCGGTCAATAAACATGACGTCGGTCAGCACGTTCTCGATCTCTTCCACCTGGTGCGTCGTCACCACGATCGTCCGGCTGCGGTCGTAATAGTCGTTCAGAAGCGAATCGTAAAATTGCTTGCGATACAGAATGTCGAGCCCCAGCGTCGGCTCGTCCAGCACCAGCAACCTCGCGTCGATGGCCATCACGAGAGCGAGATGCAACTGCACCACCATCCCCTTCGACAGCTCCCGCACCCTGCTGCTCCGCTGAATGGTTGTCTTGGCGAGAAATCCCTCGGCCTTCGCGCGATCGAATCGCGGATGCACTCCCGCCACATACTCCAGCGCCTGCGAAACCCGCATCCAGCGCGGCAAGACCGCTACATCGGCAAGGAAGCACACATCGCGCATCAGCCGGTCGCGTTCGGTCCACGGATCGCGCCCCAATACTCTCAGCTGCCCTTGATAAGAAGTAAGCCCCAGAATCGCATTCAGCGCCGTACTCTTGCCCGCGCCGTTCGGACCAATGAGCCCCACGATGCGGCCCTCTTCGATGCGCAGGTCCACGCCATCCAGCGCGACCGTTGTGCCGAACGCCTTGCGGAGACCGCGTGCTTCAATGCATGCCATGGCTTCAGCGCTCCTCTTCTTTTTCTTTCCTCTTCGATGGCGTCGGCGGCACTACCCCCTCGGACGCCGCCCCGCCCTTTGCCGCCTCGTCCAGCAGTTCTTCCGCCTTCAGTCCCAGCCGCTGAATCGTCGCGTACACTCGTGGCCATTCTTCCGCAAGAAACTTCTGGCGCTCGCCCCGCATTAGCAGATTGCGTGCCCCCGCATTGATGAACATGCCGCGACCTCGCCTGCTCTCGACCAGTTGCTCGTCGACCAGCTGTTGATACCCCTTCAGGACCGTGAGATGGTTTACCCGATATTCCGCCGCCACCGTGCGCACCGAGGGCAGCGGATCGCCCTCCTTGAGCACGCCGTCAAGAATCATCGCGACCACGCGGTCGCGTAGCTGGCGGTAAATCGGCTGACTATCGTTCCACTCACGGTCCATCATGGGTTCCAGATTGCCTCACTCAACTTCAAAGCCCAACTGCAAGCCCCACTCCAAGTCCAACTCCAAGTAAAGATACGCTTCCCTTCATTTCGCCCGCTGCAACTCCATGTGCGCCTGCACGTGCTTGTCGCCCGGAAGCATAAAGGTCCAGTCCTCGGTGTGATGATTTTCATCGATCATAGTGAAGACCGCGTGGTGCATGTGTCCGTATTGCGTGCTTCCAGCGACATCGGCGAAATCGAATTCCACCGTCTTGCCATCCGGCGAAGCCTTCGCCACCATCCGCGGTCGGTTTCCCGCATCGCAATAATGCGTGAGCGTGAGCCGGTCGTTATCCATGTAAAGCATCGTGATCGGATCGTCCGGCCTGCCTTCGCTCCTCATCTCATGCATCAGCGCGTTCCCCATCGAAGTCACGCGCAGCGTAGCTTGCACATGCTTGCCGTCGA
Organism: uncultured Acidobacteriaceae bacterium; assembly: GCA_963844525.1. Classification (GTDB taxonomy): domain Bacteria; phylum Acidobacteriota; class Terriglobia; order Terriglobales; family Acidobacteriaceae; genus Sulfotelmatobacter. Next base: position 1,455,341 of record CAWJOM010000006.1, read on the forward strand.
TATCAGGCGACGGCGGATTCGTCCTCACTACACCGTCCCACGATCCTGCAAGCGTTTTCAGTTGATCAAATGACTTTTGTGCGTCCGACTGGGCAAACGCCGCAGCCGCGAACACCACAACCGCGAACAGCACGTAGCGAACGGATTTCATAGATCCTCCTCAATTCTTCTCGCGTTGTTTCAGGACCCTTCGGCGCGCGCGGTCGGGAATTCCTGTTGAGCTGCTGATATAGTTAACTATAACACTATACGAAATGCAAGGTATTTTCTGATTTTTCTTTTCTGGGAGGTGGTGGCAGAAGGGCGTCGAAGGGTGGGTCGGGATCTCCCGTCCACCCTGATCAGCTGTCATCCTGAACTTCGGCAAAGCCGAAGTGAAGGACCGTACGTCGGCCGGAAAGCTCCACTGCAGAAGACAGGGAGTTGCATGCCGACTGAGCCATGCCTGTGCCGAAAGCCCCTCCTAGGCGCTTTTCCACAGAAAAAACCTCACTTCCTGTGACATCCAACCTTTACTGAAAAATCCGAAAGGCACACAATTGGAACCGTGCTCCAAGCATCTGCCAATGCGTCGCTAACCCTCGCGGATTCGCAACCCCCAACAGCTCAAGCTAACCCCTTATTCCGCAAGATTTTACCCGTAAGTCCTTTCGCCTCAAGATTTTGGACGGATGAGTCCCAGTCCCGAACCCGCAAGTCCTTTAAAACCAAGATTTTGAGAAAACAGCCCGAAAAAAATCCAACGCAGAATCTCTACCCGCGACGCGTCCCGACGGCCTTTCTCCACTCGAACCGTAACCCCAAGCCGCACATCCAATGAGGTGTAAAATACCGAAGCAATCCCTAACCGGCAATCTCCCAGCTTCGAAAGGATTCCTCCCATGGCAACGCTAGAAGCTTCCGTCCGGCCACGCACGGCCATTCATCCAGGACCATTCGTCACCGAGCCCTTTTACGATTTCCGCAACGAAGAGAACGCCCGCCGCATGCGCGCCGCCATCGCCAAGGTCCGCGGACAACTCGGCCGCGAGTATGACCTGATCATTGGCGGCAAGCACGTCAAGACCACCGACAAAATCAAATCGCTGAACCCGTCGCAGCCCTCGCAGATCGTCGGCGTCCACCAGAAGGCCGGCAAGGAACACGTCGAGCCCGCCATGCAGGCCGCGCTGAAGGCCTTCGAATCCTGGAGCCGCACCACTGTCGAAGAGCGCGCCAGCCTCGTCTTCCGTGTCGGCGATCTCATGCGCCAGCGCAAGATGGAATTCATGGCCTGGCTCGTCTTCGAAGTCAGCAAGAATTGGGCCGAGGCTGACGCCGACATTTCCGAGACCATCGACTTCTGCGAGTTCTACGCGCGCGAAGCCTTGCGCTTCGCCAAAGCCCAGACGCCGATTCAGCTTCCCGGCGAGCACGACACCTTGCACTACATTCCGCTCGGCGTGGGCGCGGTGATTCCGCCGTGGAATTTTCCCTGCGCCATCATGGCCGGAATGACGCTGGCCTCGATCGTCAGCGGCAACACCGTCATCCTCAAGCCGTCGAGCGATTCGCCCACCATCGCCGCCAAGTTCGTCGAGCTGCTGGAAGAGTGCGGCATGCCCGAAGGCGTGGTGAACTTCTGCCCCGGCGCCGGAGCCAGTTTCGGTGACGCCGTGGTTGCGCATCCCAAGACCCGCTACATCGCCTTCACCGGATCGCGCGAAGTCGGACTGCACATCAACAAAGTCGCCGCCACGCAAGCTCCCGGCCAGCTCTGGATCAAGCGCACCATCCTCGAGATGGGCGGCAAAGACGCCATCATCGTCGACGCCGACGCCGACATCGACTCCGCCGTCGAAGGCGTCGCGCAGGCAGCCTTTGGGTTTCAAGGACAGAAGTGCTCGGCCTGCTCTCGCGCCATCGTCGACGAGCGCGTCTACGATAAGTTCCTCGAACAACTCAAAGCTCGCGTCGAGAAGATTCAGATCGGCGATGTCACCGAGAACGCCGCCATGGGAGCGGTCATCAACGAAGGCTCGATGAAGACGATCCTCGAATTCATCGAGCAGGGCAAGAAAGACGGACGCCTCCTGACCGGCGGCGAACGCGCTCCCGGCGAAGGCTACTTTATCCAGCCTACGGTTTTTGCCGATATTCCCGCAAAGTCAAAACTCGAGCAGGAAGAGATCTTCGGCCCGGTGCTCGCGGTGATCAAGGCGCGCGGCTTCGACCACGCGCTCGAAATCGCCAACGACACCGAGTTCGGACTGACCGGCGCCGTCTACACCAAGTCGCGCGACAAGATCGACCGCGCCATCCAGCGAGTTCCACGTCGGCAACCTGTACATCAACCGCAAATGCACCGGCGCCATGGTCGGCGCGCATCCCTTCGGCGGCTTCAACATGTCCGGCACAGACTCCAAGTCCGGCGGCCCGGATTACCTGTACCTCTTCACCCAAGCGAAGGTAGTAGGAGAGAAGATAAGTTAGAAGTTGTAGCGCTTAGAAGTGTAGCGCCGGCGTCCCGCCGCCACGGCCGACACAAGGTCCGGCGCTATATTTTTTACTTCGCGGCCGGCGGAGCCGCTGCCGGGTTCCGCTCCGTAAACTGCCGCTGATGCCAGTATGGATAAATCGGCGTAACGTCGCTGGCGCGATCCAGTTTCGCGACCTGCTCCGCCGTCAGATTCCATCCCGCGGCGTCCAGGTTCTGGCGCAACTGTTCTTCATTGCGCGCGCCGAAGATCACGGTTGCAACCGTTGGCCGTTGCAGCAGCCAGTTCAGCGCGACCTGTGGCACGGTCTTCCCGCACTCCTTCGCCACTTCCTCGATCGCATCGACAACCTTGTACAGATGCTCCTCTGCCACCGGCGGTCCCATATCTGCCGTCTTGTGCAGTCTGCTTTCTTTCGGCAGCGGCTGCCCGCGCCGGATCTTGCCCGTAAGCCGTCCCCATCCCAGCGGACTCCAGATCAGCGCGCCCACGCCTTGATCGGCGCCCAGCGGCATCAGTTCCCACTCATACTCGCGATTGAGCAGGGAGTAATAGACCTGATGTCCGACGTGGCGCACCCAGCCATAGCGGTCGGAGATGTCCAGCGACTTCATCAAATGCCAGCCGGAGAAGTTCGAGCAGGCGATGTACCGTACCTTCCCGCTCGTCACGAGATTGTCGAGCGTGCTCAGTGCCTCCTCCAACGGAGTCAGCGCGTCGAAGCCGTGCATGTGATAGATGTCGATGTAGTCGGTTCCCAGCCGCCGCAGGCTCGCCTCGCAAGCCTGGATCAGATGATGCCGCGACGATCCCAGATCATTCGGCCCAGGTCCCATGCGGAACGTCGCCTTGGTTGAGATCAGGACCTTGTCGCGCCGCCCAGCCACCGCCTTGCCAAGGATCGTCTCCGAAAGTCCGTCTGAATAAATATCCGCGGTATCGAATAGATTTACGCCGGCGTCGAGGCAGATGTCGACGAGACGCGTGGCCTCCGCAACATCGCTCGCGCCCCATGCTTTGAAGAACTCGTTGCCGCCGCCAAATGTACCCGTGCCATAGCTCAACACAGGCACCTTCAAACCAGATCGTCCCAGCTGTCGATATTCCATATCAGCGATAGATGCAGCGCAATGAAAGAATGATTCCGAGACAGTAGCGCCGGGGTCCCTTCGACTTCGCTCAGGGCAAGCTTCGCCGGCTCACCTCACCGGTCGTACGAGACTGCCGGCAAATTCTAAGTCGCTGCAAGCGGTGGCGGCGGAACGCCGCCACGACAGCCGCCGAGACGGCGGCGCTACAAACACGAAGGCCGCCCTCGCAGGCGGCCTTCTTTATACTTCCTGGTCGTAAGCCTTACTGCGCCACTCCCGCCGGCGGTTGTGGTGCCACTCCAGCTGTTGTTGCGGCTGCGGCTTCGTTCAGAATGCGGTGGTGGATCGTGAACAACGCCAGTTCCAGCCGGTCCGAGACACCGATCTTGTCATACACGTTGCGCAGGTAGTTCTTGATGACCTGTTCGGTGGTGCCGAGCTGCGTGGCGATTTCTTTGTTCTTATATCCCTGAACAATCAAGGCCACGATGCGCAGTTCCTTGGCGGTCAGGCGGTCGCGCACGCGCAACCCGACCATATCGTTTTCGGTGAGTTCGCTGGGGACGGCGACGTCCTGCACCCAGGTTTCGCCGCGCGCCACTTTGCGCACGCAGTCGACGAGAGCCGCGCTGGTCACGTTGCGATAGACGACTCCGTGCGCGCCATTCGACATGTGCCGCTGCGCGCTCTCGCCGGTGTCGGCAAGCACAATCACGCGGGTCTTAGCTTTATTCGCCCCCGCGACGATCGCGGCAAAGTCGCCATGGAATCCTGCAGCCACCACCAGCACCGCGGCGCGAAACTTGTCCAACGCCATGAACATCTGTTCAGGCGTCTGGGCCTGGGCCACAATGCGCATCTCATCTTCCACCGCCAGCACTTTGGCAATGCCGGCCCGGAAGATCGCCTGGTTATCGGCCAGAATCAGTTTGAGCATGTTGTCAGCGCTCCAAGAAAGTCCGATTGCAAAACGATTAAGAGTTCCTGACGAACTCGTATGAGTCAATCACGCAGGCCACGCCGCGGCCTTCTCCGCCTTCGCCGGTCTCGTCGGCGCGCACCACCCGTCCCTTGCACTGGATGGTCACATTCTCCTGACCGCCCGTCATCTCCGGAGGCAGCGTGATTTCAAATTCCACGGGAGAGCCAATTTCCATCGAGGAATCGGCGCGAATGTAAACACCCGCCGCGCTGAGATTCCCGGTTACACCTGCCGCATCTCCGCCGGTCTCACCCTTATGTATCTTGATCGGCAGTTCCAGCGGGAACCTTTTGCCGGTCCGTGCTTCTTCGCCCACGGTCCCTCCTCTAGACTGGCCTGTTATGTGTTGTCCCTCTGCGAATGAGGCCAATGTCGTCAGACCAAGCTCCTGGCGGGCGCAGGCCCACTTTTATGCTCAGCAGGGGTTATATCACGAAAGACACCTATGTAAAAGCCTGATAACCCGTTAGTTAAGGGTAGCAACTAGGTTCCCCCTGGCCAAAGGGCCGGGTTCCACAGGCCGAATCACCTGAGCAGCAGCATCTCCCGGACGCTTCGTGGCGGCTTTCCTACTGATACTTTCGGTCAAAATAAGGCGGCCAGTCGCCACGCGTAGCGAGGGCGATTAACTCTGACCCGAATTGGCCACCATAGTTCACGCCGAACAATCTGTGGCGGAGCTTGCTCTGCTGGAGGATTGGCCAGCGCAGAAGATCGCCGAGCTTCTGTTTCAGCGAGAGATCGTGGGCGCGGAAAGGGATGAGGCGCACGTTATCGAAGCCGCAGATGTCCAGCAGTGACGTGAGGTTCGATCCTGCAAATCCATATTCGTGCGCCAGAGTGACGTAGAGGCTTGAATTCGCACACGGTCCCTCCATGTTCGGCGTACGCAGGAGTAGGGTTCCGCCGAGCCGCAATGCCTGATAAAGAGAGTCCACCAGCCACAGCAGCGAGTATTTCGGTACGTGCTCGATGACATGAGACATGTGAATGAAATCGTACTGTTCTTTCTTACCGCTGAGAAACTCTCCAATGTTGTCCTGGATTTCATGCAGGGTGATGCGGTCGGGAGCCCAGTCGCGGACGTGGCTCTTGTGTGCGATTCCGAAATCGGCGCCCGACAGGTTGTTGTAGCCTAGCTTCAGACAAGCCGCCAGGAACCATCCGCTGCCAAAACCGATGTCGAGGATGCGGGCTGATTTGTCACCGGGCAGGTAGAGTTCGTATTGCCGCATCGCCTCCCGCACCGTCGCGTCCTTTTCGGTTTCACTCCAAGCAGGTAAGCGCTTCGCCGCCGCGTGACGCTGCGACATGCGGCGATAGACCTCTGCAATGAAAGCGTGCGGTTCCATGGAGCTCTGTTCCTTAACGAATTCGCACTAATAGTAGCAAAGCGCTCCGCTGATCCTGGCGGCCGGTTCGTCAGAGAGCTTAAAGTTCTGTCAAAATGCGGACACGCGATTTATCGAGGAGGAGGAGGCACTATGTCGTTCTCGCAGCGCCTGGGAAATTTCGGTGGCCGTCTGGTGGTGACGACATCCGCCCGAGTGGTGATCTTTGGCACGTTGTTCGCTGTTACATGCCCGACGCAAGTGTCTCTTGCACAATCGGCGCCACGTTCCCCCGCGATAGCGGCGTCCCCGAAGGGACAGGGGGACACAGCAGTCGGCGGCAAAGCGAAGGTCAATGCCACCGGCACCCTCGCCGCCGAGAGCAACGATACTCTTGAGAAGCTGAACAGCGCGCTGGAAAGCCTCGCCGCCAAAGTATCGCCTGCGGTGGTGCAGATCCTGGTTACGGGATACGGGCCGCTGCGCGAGGAAGACCGGTCGCAGACCGCGTACATCGTTCGCCAGAAAGCCGTGGGTTCGGGAGTGATCGTGGATTCCAGCGGTTACATCATGACCAATGCTCATGTGGTGGAGGGAGCACAGCGCATCCGCGTCGCCCTGCCGCTACCCATGGGCGATTCCGCCGGGCAGGTTCCTATCGGGAAGCGCCGCATTCTGGAAGCACGGATCGTGGGCCAGCACAAAGACACCGATCTGGCTTTGCTCAAGATCGACGAGGCCGATCTGCCCACTCTGCCGCTCCTCACTTCGCAGCGGCCCCATGTCGGACAACTCGTATTTGCCATCGGCAGCCCTGAGGGATTACAGAACTCGGTCACCATGGGCGTGGTCAGCGCGCTCGCCCGCCAGCCGGATACGACGAAGCCCATCACCTATTTGCAGACCGACGCACCCATCAACCCCGGCAACAGCGGCGGGCCGTTGGTCGATATGACCGGCACCGTCCTTGGAATCAATACCTTCATTCTTTCGCAGGGCGGAGGCAGCGAAGGCCTCGGCTTTGCCATCCCCGCGCGCGTAGTCGATTTCGTTTATCACAGCCTGCGCAAATACGGTCACGTCCACAAAGTCGAAATCGGTGCGGGGGCGCAGGAAATTACTCCGACGCTGGCCGAGGGCCTGCACCTTCCACAGCGTTGGGGCGTTGTGGTGGACGATGTGAAGCCGGACGGTCCCGCGGCTGCCGCTGGGTTGCAGATTCAGGACATCATTCTCACGGCGGATGATCGCCGCATCGAAACGCTCCCTTCGCTTTCGTCAGCCTTGTACCTGCACCGTCTGGACCAGGTCGTGAAGCTGGAGGTGCTGCGCGGCAAGGAAAAGAAAACTCTGTACGTGCCGGCCATCGAAGCCCGCGATCACATGGATGAGATGCTCGACTCTGTCAACCCGGAAAACAGCCTGATTCCACGCTTGGGAGTTCTTGCGGTCGATATCACCGAAGACTTGCGCACCCGCTTGGGCGGAGCTCTGCGAATTCCATCGGGAGTAATCGTGGTGGGGCGCGCCGCTGACCTGATCATGCCCGACACCGGCCTTCAGGCCGCCGACATCATTCACCAGCTCAATACCACGCCGGTCGATTCCGTAGAGATGCTCCGGACCACCGTGGCGGCGCTGAAGCCGGGCGATCCCGTGGTGTTGCAGGTCGAGCGCGATGGTGGCCTGCTGTATGTGAGCTTCGAGCTGGAGCAATAGAAGTCCCTTGCGTCGCGTCTCGTAATTAGCTAAGCTATACTTAGCTAATCAACATGAAAACCGTCGGTATTCACGAAGCCAAGACCAGCCTCTCCCGGCTGATCGAAAAAGCGTGCCGGGGCGAGGAGATCATTATTGCGCGCGGGAAAGATCCGGTCGTCCGGCTGGTTCCAATTGGCGGACGTAAGGGCCGTCGCCAACTCGGCGTGTTGAAAGGGAAGCTGGTCGTTGGCCCAGAATTCTTCGATCCCCTCCCGCCGGAAGAACTCGCCGGCTGGGAGTGAGACATGCGTTTTCTCCTCGACACGCACACGCTGCTTTGGTGCTTCAATGATTCTCGTTCGTTGAGTCCTCGAGCACGGAAACTGATCGAAGACGGCAGCAACGAGATTCTCGTCAGTGCTGCGTCAGGCTGGGAGATTGCCACCAAGGTTCGATTGGGAAAGCTCCCTACCGGCGAAGAACTCGTGAGCGACCTTAATAGTTACCTGGCCCAACTTGGATGTGAGACTCTGGCGATTTCGCTTGATCACGCCGTGCTGGCGGGCAGGCTGCCGGGAGAACATCGCGATCCCTTCGACAGGATGCTGATCGCTCAGGCGCAGATGGAAAATCTGAAAATAATCAGCAACGATCGCGTCTTCGATGAGTACCACGTTCAACGTGTCTGGTAGCGCTGGTAATAGGGGCGGGATCGAATTACGCGGAACCTGCACCGACGGCCGATGCCCTGAGTTTGCCGGCCTTCTCGACGGCGATGCCCAGGCCTGATCCGATTGCTTCCACCGCACGGAGATCGTCTGCGGTGAACGCATCCTGACTTGCCCGATAGAGTGCCAATACAGCGGTGATTCCCGCTGTCCCTTCGATCGGCACGGCCAGCGCGGAGCGTAGCGTGCTGTACTTGGTGGGATCGTTCAGATATCCCGGTTCGACCGACGGATTGCCATTCAGAATCGGCTTGTGGTTTTGTGCGACCCACCCGGAGAGACCTTCTCCGTCTGGAATTCTCAAGGACGAGAACAAGCGGAAGTTGTCGCCGCTTACAAACTCTGCAGTCAGCGCTCCGTTCTTCGGCAGATACACGGCCATGGAGTCGTGCGGCACAAGATGTTTCAGGCGAACCGCAAGCAGCGAAAAAATGTCTTCCGTGCTGAATGCGATTCCGGGCTGACGGGTGAGTTCGATAATCTCGTGACCTTGCTTCTGCGCCGCGGCGATCCGCTCGCTGAAATCCACAGTTTGCCCGGATACTGCGCTCAGCGGCTCCGCAGATTCCGCGAAGCCTGCGGCGGGAGCCAGGCCGCGTTCAACCTTAATATCGGTCGACAGTTTCGGCGGAGCCTGCAGCGGCTGTTGTGTGGCCATCTTCTCCAGTTCGATATAGCGGCGCTCCAGGATCGCAACCACCTTCGGATCGAAGCTCTTGCCGGAATCCGCAGCCACCTTGGCCATAGCCTCATTCAGCGGGAGAGCTTTTCGATATTGCCGGTCGGAAGCTAGCGCGTCGAGACAATCCACCGCAGAGAGAATGCGAGCGCCGATTGGAATGTCTTCGCCAGTTAATCCGTGGGGATATCCGCTGCCATCCCATTTCTCGTGGTGAGCGCGCACGATCGGGACGACCGGATACGGAAAGTGAACTTGCTCCAGAATTTCCGCCCCGACAATGGGATGGATTTTCATCTTCTCGAATTCTTCCGGCGTCAGCTTTCCGGGCTTCGAAATAATATGCTCGGGTACTGCCAGCTTCCCAATGTCGTGCAGCACCGATGCCGCTTTCAGAGCTTCGGTCTCGTCCTCGGTCAAGCCTAATTCCTTCGCCAGTTCCATGGCATAGACGCGCACGCGCTGCAGGTGTTCGCCGGTGGTTTCGTCTTTGGCTTCAATCGCCAACGCCAGCGCTTCGATCGTTCGCAGGTGAAGGTTCGATACCTGCTCGGCGTGCCGCTTCTCGGTTTCGAGCTTGCCGAAATAAAGACGATACGAGCGGTACATCAGATAAATCGGCGGCAGAATCAGCAGCGACGACTGCCATCCGATATGCCCGTTCAAGAAGTGCACCAGGCCCGCGACCGCGGCTCCGACCATGTAGTAGGGGAACGACCAGAGATAGCTGTCATTCCATACCTTCGCGACGGGCTTGTCTTCGGTCAACCCGATGATGGTCGACATAGCAGCCGTATTACAGGCGAATTGGGTGATCGCCGCCGCCAGCAGCGCAAGTGGCCCGGGCCCGTGCAAAACCCGCGCTACCACCAGCGCGTAGGCGCCGTAGGCAATCGTGCCGGACACCGTCAGCTGCGACCAGTTGAAGACAAATTGCACCAGCTTCACCTGGTGCTTTCGCCGCAGATACGCTTGGCCGAACGTGCTGGCGAGGACGATGAGCAGTGTCTCGGGTAGACCCAGTTCCAGAATTCCCAGCAGCGTAAAAAGAAAGTTGACTGAAAGCGTCCCCTCAATCCCAGGGAGCGTGACCTTAAGCGAAGATGCCAACAACGCAGCGATCAGGTAACAGACGAACTTAAGCGGATCGTTCGATTGCCAGTGGAAAAACGCTAGAGCAAAGCACAACGTTCCTGCCAAAGCCATGCTGGCGATGAACGCACGAGCGCCAATGGAACGGACCCAGGACATGATAAGTGCTTAAATTTTCAACGAATTGCGCTTCGGTGTCCCTCCAAAAAGAATTGCCCTAGTTACGATGGTGTTCTGCTTCATCGTGAATCATTTGCAACCCACAGCTCGGGCACCCACATCGAGCACAATACCGTCATACCCTGAGACAACTTGTCCCATGCCCCGGCGATGGGACAAAGTGCCCGTTGAGTTTCGCAACTGATGCTCCTAAGTTGCTGATAAATAGGGAATGTAAGACTCTCCATTTGGACTCGCACCTGCACATGTATAAGTCACTTGGGCGAGGTTACGCGCCTGTGGGCGCACATTTGAGTGGGGGAAACATGAAGAAGTTTCTGCTCTTGTTGTTGATCGTCATTTTGCCGGTGGCGGCGGCCGCTGGCCCGGCGAAACTGTCGCCCGACTTACAGAAGTCTACCGCGCCGACGGCCCGTGTCATCGTGCAGTACAACAGCCAGCCGAGCCTGCTGGACCTTAATCTTCTTGGAACGCTGGGCTCGATTCTGAATTCGCTGCCGCTGGTGAACGCGATTGTTGCGGACCTGCCGCTGTCGAACATCCTTTCGCTGTCGAACCAGGCCAATGTGAAGTACATCAGTCTGGATCGCACGTTGTCACCCACGTTGAGCAATGCTGCTCCGGCGGTGAATGCATTCGCCGCATGGCAGTCGGGATACACGGGCGCCGGAGTTGGAGTCGCGCTGGTCGATAGTGGAATCAGCAGCCATCCGGACTTGAACGGCGGGTTCTTGGGCTTGTCGCGCGTGGTGTGGAGCCAGAGTTTCGTTCCAGGCACGGCCAGCGCGAACGACCAGTTTGGCCATGGCACGCACATTGCCGGGCTGATCGCGGGCAACGGATCCAGTTCGAAGGGCGCAAAATATTCGCGGACATTTGAAGGCATCGCGCCGCAAGCCAACCTTATCAACCTGCGCGTTCTCGATCAGAACGGGATGGGAACCGACAGCGCGGTAATCTCGGCGATCAACACTGCGATTTCTCTGAAGCCTTTATTCAATATTCGCGTTCTGAATCTCTCTCTGGGACGCCCCGTCTACGAAAGCTACACACTCGATCCGGTCTGCCAGGCAGTCGAAGCGGCGTGGAAGAGCGGTATCGTTGTAGTCGTGGCCGCGGGCAACAACGGCCGTTACCAGCCCACCGAGGGCTACGGCACCATCACTTCGCCGGGCAACGATCCCTATGTGATCACCGTGGGCGCGATGAAGACGATGGGAACGCCGACCCGCGTGGACGACTTGATCGCCAGCTACAGCTCCAAGGGGCCGACCGCCATTGATGCCGTTGCCAAGCCGGACCTTGTTGCTCCGGGAAACCTGCTGGTTTCGCTCGAGGCTCCGGGTTCGACGCTCTATAGCCAGTATCCTGGCAATCGGGTCCCGTACAGCTTCTACATGAACGGCGGTAGTTCGGCGTCGTCTTCCAGTTACTTCACGCTGAGCGGTACCAGCATGGCCAGCGGCGTGGTCAGCGGAGTCGTCGCCGACCTGCTGCAAAAGAGTCCCAGTCTCACTCCCGATCAGGTCAAAGCGCGGCTGATGAAGACGGCCTGGAAGTCGTTCCCGGCATTCAGCACAGCGACCGATCCGGTTTCAGGGACGACCTACACCGACCAGTACGACGTCTTCACCATCGGCGCGGGTTATGTCGACGTGGAAGCGGCGATCACCAGCACCGACGTTGCGAAGGGGACCGCAATGTCTCCGCTCGCCACGTTTAATGGGAGCACGAACAGCGTCAATCTGAATGCCAACCCATCCGCGGTCTGGAACACGTCCACTACATGGTCTTATGGGAACGTGTGGGGAGCAGCGCAATTCGTCGCTGGCACTCCGCCAGCGTCCGGCAGCGCAACCTCTGCTAGCAATGCCATGTGGGGAAGCAATGCGATGTGGGGGACCAACGCAATGTGGGGGACCAACGCGATGTGGGGTACGAATGCGATGTGGGGCACCAACGCAATGTGGGGAACCAACGCGATGTGGGGCACCAACGTTTCAGTCGGCGAGCAATAAGAGCCTTCGCAGCTGAGGGAAAGGGCCGCGATCTAGTCGCGGCCCTTTGTTCTTGCGGCAACAGGCAGAATGTGGGGACGGCCGCCTCGGCCGTCCAGTCGTGGCTAAACTCAGGCGGATAGAGAATCCGGAACGATCTTAGACTCGGAAGCTAGTGAGCAGGAACAGCCTTTTGTATCGCAGCTTTTAGCTCGTCCGCATGGAAGCCGAACGGCCCCGGCTTGCTCTTGTACGCGACCCGGCCCGAAGCGTCGATCAAGTAGAGGCGGTCGGGCCAAGCGGTGTAGGCGCTCTCGGTCGAGTTGCCGAATTCGTCGAGCACCGCGGGAAGCTCAATCCCCAACTTGCGCACGCACGCTCCGGCCACGAACGAGCGCTCGTCTTCACTTCGAGGGCTGGCGAAGACGACCTTTTCCTTGACATTGCTCTGCATTTGCCAAACGTCGCTGGGGTGCGCCTCTGTGATGTACACCACGAGAAACGAAACCTGGTTCCCGTATTGCTGGTAGAGCTTGTTGAGGGCGGGAACCTCCCGCCGGAACGGAGGTCAGGTATAGCTTCCAAACACCAGCACCACTGGCCGTTGTTGCGCCGTGAGAGCAGACAGTTGCACCTGGGCGGTTTTGTCGAGCTTGGTCAGCAGGAAATCCGGCGCGGGACTGCCTACCTGTAACGTGCCCGCCCGGGCGCGCATCCACAGGGTCTCAAAAGGAAGAACCAGAAAAGGAATGGGCCCTGGAATCTTGGCCATCACGCGGCCAAATTGCTCCGGCGATTGCCGCATCACGTGGTACAGCGCGACGCAACACACCGCCCACAGCGTGGCGAGCACGCACAGGGTTGCGACGATCCCTTTCACCAGGTTGGAATTCGCGCGCATGAAAACGAAAGGACCCCAGAAAGAAGTGGGCCGATTATAGGCGAGCGCAAAGAGGGATCAATAGTTGAAATGTAGTATTCGAACCGAGGGTTCAATGCGCAGAATCGTCGTCAATCCAATATTCGCGGCGCGCCTTCAAGACCAACTGCGGACGGTCCTTGGCCTCGACGTGAAGCGCATGCATGCCGGGTGTGAGCGACGACGGCCGGAAACTCAGAACGTAGTAATTCGGCAGATCGTTGGAAACGGAAATCAGGCCTGCCTTTAGATCCTTGGCATTGTGGAAGTGAAAGTACTCACCCCCCGCCAGTTGCGCGATCGATTCGGCAGTTTTGTTGCGCAGCGAACTCTTGGCCGCGAGAAATGTCATCGTCGCCAGGCGCAGCGGCGGCGCCAGCTGGCTGATGCAGTCGAGCACCTGTTTGCTGTAGTGGCCTTCATATTCGGCATCGGCGCCCTCATGACTGAAGCATCCGTGCTCCGGGCCTGGCGTTTCGTTGTTGAGTTTGGATGCTTCGTGCGACACGGCGGCGCGGGTACTGGAAAAAGCGAAGCTGTACATCGCCGTGTTGGTGTCGCTGATGAGGCGCAGAGCTTCGTTGAGCGTAGTCTTGCTGCCTTGATCGACAGTTTCGCTGAGCAGCAGAATCGCGCGCCGGTAATTCGCCGGCTCTGCCCGCAACTGTGCAAGCGCAAACGCTACGGCATCCAAAATGGCCGCCCCATGGTCGCCTGGGCCTAGATTCGCAAGCTGCTGAGCAGCGTCGGATGTTCTCAACGAAAATGGCATCACCAAATGCGGCGTGCTATCGAAGCCGATCACCGTCACCCGGTGCTCGACGTTTCCGATCAGAGCGTCGAGAACGGAATCGAGTCCTCGATAGTCGTCGAGATGGAGAGCGCCTGCGCCGCCTGTCTCAACCACGATTGCCAGCGCCAACGGCTGGGAACCGGTGTCCTCGTCGAGGATGAAATGCTGCGGCACTCCGTTATCCGTGACCGTGAAATCGTCTGCCGTCAGCTCAAAAACAACCTTCCCAGCTTTGGTCGTTACGAGGACGGGAACCATCACCAGCGTAGTGTGCACCGTCAGAGGCGGCTCTGCAGGTTCGTTCTGCTGAGCGTACGCATCGACTGCGGCGACAGCGATTAGCAGCGTGAAGATGCAGGCGAACTTCATAGTGCTACCAGTCTAAAACGCGCTCCCGCCGCCGCCGCCAAAGCCTCCCCCGGAGAAGCCGCCACCGCCGCCTCCGAATCCGCCGCTGCCGAAGCCGGATCCGCTGGAACTCGCACGCGGCGCGGACACAAAGACCTGGTGCATATCGCTCGCCATGCTGTTCATGGAACTTGAGAAGAAAATCGGATTGAACGCTCCGACATAGCCGCCCGGCCCCACGTACCACTGCGGCGGATCCTTAATAATTCCCGAAAAAGCCTGCGCCCAATGATGCTCCACGCCGAGAGCCATGGCGTAGGGCAAGAATTTCTCAAACGTGGTCGGCGGCATGACCTTGAGCCGGTCGGCATCCACGCGATTCATGAATTCCTGGAAGCCGAGCACTGCGACGTGAGTGCGTGCGCCTTTTACGGTCTTGGCCGTCATGACGCGGGCAAACAGCCACCAGATCACCGCCGAGACCGGCACGCACACGATCAGCAGCACGGCCGAGTTGAGAAAGTTCCCCCATCCCAGAAATTGAAACACCGCAAAGGGCGCGAGAATCGCGATCGCCACTCCCACGCTGTATCCATTGGCCGATTCCGGATCGAGCAGGTAGATGCCCTTCGTCTTCAGAGCCGCCATGATGTCCTGCCGGATCACCGGAACTGCCGTGTAGAAGCGATTCTTCAGGCTGGAGAGGCGCGTCTCAGCGCCCCCGGCGAACACATTCTCGAGCATCACGCGCTCGTGCGGAGCGAGATCGGCATCCCATTGCTCTCGCGGCTTGAGCAGGTGAAACAGATAGTCTTTATGCGTGAAGATGAGCGTCTTCTCGGAAGTCTCTTCGATTTTGATGTACCCTCGCACCGCCAGATCGACAATGGTCGATGTAATATCGCGCGGATGAATCGAGTCATCGAGCAGCGTACCGGCTTCCGCGGGGGAGATTCCGGCCGGCGGTTCGTACATCGGCGCCACCGAGACTCCCGCGTCCGGATCGCGTCCCTTGTACCACCACAACGTGAACATCCCCGCCAGCGTGACAAGCGGAAGGAACACAATCGGATTGCCGCCAATAAACCAGAAGAATTTAGTCAGCGAACCCGGTTCTTTCAGAATGTCTTTGGGAATATAGACGTCGAGGGTGAGCCCGCCGCGCATGGGCAAGGGATTGTTGGTTTCGAACTGCGCTTGGGCCCCGTCGACCGTCGACGTGGCGTCGCGCTCCGTCGAGCCGTAGACGCCGGTGAAGGCCTGCGCTCGCAGAGAACCTGCCGCGGCAGAGGGGAAACGCACCGTCGCCGCCACGCGGTCGATCGGCACCGGCCAATCGTTTCCCGTCACATTCCAGTAGAACTCGTCGTGATCGTCGAAAAAGCGTGTGCCGTTTCGCACGCGGTAAGTGATCTCAACTGTCCGCGTCGCATCCACCGCATCCGGAATATAAATTTTCAGATCGCGAGCGCCGCTCGACGTCGACGAATCGTATTTCAGCTTGCCGCCGCTGCCGTCGGTGACGCTGGTGACCGTAAGGAACAGTTCGTAGTTCGTTCCATTGGGCCCCGGATATTCAATCGGAATCGTGCGATGAATCCCGTGGAACTCTCCGTCGAACACCAGTGTGATGCGCTCGGTTACCATCGCAGTGCCATCCTGCGCGACGATGATTTGATCTTGAAAATCGGAGACTCGCCAGGATTTAGCCTGTGCGGCGCCGGGGAACATGCAGGCGAGCAGCGCGAAGAGGGAACAAGCAATCGTTCGAGGGATTCTCAAATTACACAATTCCCCAATTACAGAATTACGCAACCTTCAGAACTTCACCTGCACGGGTTCGCGGTCGGCATCCGTTGTTTCGAAGAACTGGCGCGGCGTGAAATTGAACATGCCCGCGAGAATGTTGGTTGGGAACGATTGAATCTTCGTATTCAGGTCGCGCACCACGGCGTTGTAATAACGCCGTGAGTTCTGAATGGCGTCTTCGGTCTGGCTCAACGATCCCTGCAGCTGTGTGAACTGCTCTGAAGCTTTGAGTTCGGGATAATTCTCCGCGACCGCAAACAAAGTCTTCAACGCCCCCGTGAGTTGGTTCTCGGCGACAGCCTTGTCGGCCGGCGAGGTGGCCTGCATCGCCTGCGACCGGAATTTGGCAATGTTCTCGAATGTTCCCTTTTCATGCGACGCGTATCCTTTGACCGTCTCCACCAGGTTCGGAATCAGGTCGTGGCGCCGCTTGAGCTGCACATCAATGTCGGACCATGCCGAATCGCAGCGCACCCGCAGCTGCACCAGGCTGTTGTACATCCCGATCAACACTACGGCAATGACAACCAGAACTACGAGTAATAGGATGCCAATCATGAAGCCTCCTCAACAGGCTGCTGTTCGAATCATGAACGCGAAATCAATGCGACGGTAACACAGCAAGAGCGCGCGAGCAAACGCGGACTGGTGTCCAGATTTTGCATTCTGCGATAACAACATTACGAGGGAACGCAAAGAGGTTCAGACAATTCGGGAGGTCGTAAGGTCGGAAGTGAGAAACTGAGTACTGTGTACCGGGTACTGACTCCTACTGCTGTGGCGCGAAGTACCCCTTGCGCGCTCTGACCTGCGTGTCTTTCTTCAGAGAAGAGATTTCGATCGAGCGGTAGCGTCCATCGGCGTCGAAGTTGGCGGGCTTGTAAGAGACTACGTACTGGCTGCGCAGTTCGTCTTCAATCGCGGCGAACGAGCGCGTGATGTCTTTCATCTTAAAAGGAAAGAAAGCGCGACCGCCGGTCGCTTCGGCCAGCTGCTCCAGCACCTTGTCGCCACGCATGACCAGGCCGCTGTCGTCGGTGGAGATGGCGTAAATGATCACTTCCGAGCGCTGCGCCATCTCGATGGCCTGCGCCTTCGAGATCTCGCTCTGATTGTCTTCTCCGTCGCTCACGATCACGATCGCCTTGCGCACCGGGTGATCGGAGCGGTCTTTCAGAAATTTTTCTTTGCACGCATGGTAGACCGCGTCATAGAGCGCCGTGCCGCCGCCATCGTGCAACTTGTGCACGCCCACCGAAAGCAGTTGCACATTGTCGGTGTAATCCTGCGCCATCTGGCTGTGATTGTTGAAGCCGACGATGAAGGCCTTATCGAAGCCCACGCGCACAGTATGCTGCAGGAAACTCGTGGCCGCATTCTGCTCGAAATCAAACCGCCCATCGACCGAACCGCTGACGTCAACGAGCAGTCCAAGGTGCAGAGGCAAATCCGTCTCGCGGCGGAAGTTCAGAATAGCTTGCGGCGGTTTATGGTCGTCAAGAATATTGAAATCGCTCTGGTTCAGGTCGCGCACGAACTTGCCATGCTTGTCGGTCGCGATGAACAGCACGTTCACTTCATTCACCCGGGCGTGCAAGGTGATCATCGCCGATCTGCGGATCGTCTGGATTTTCGGTAGGTCCCACTCCCGCGTTGTATGCGCTCAGGCTGGGCGCTCCCGAGACAAAAGAGGACTGCGCCCACAGCTGGCCAGACGACAGAAAGGTTGCCAGCAAAAGCGTTCCAAGGCGGAATGTCGAGTTCGTGTACTTCATGCCTGAATAACCCAATTTTTGCACTCTAAAACCGCGTCTGGCGCACTCCCAAGCTATTGGATGCACGCCGGATGCCGAATCGGGCCCTCACTGGACTCCGCTATCTGATTGACTTTAGGAGTGTGCCGACGAAGTGCCAAGTTACAAAAGGAGCACACGTTTGGTCACGAGGCAACACGTTCCGTTTCATCCAGATACGCGCGGGTCATGCACCAACGGTGCGGACCCTGGCCGTTAGCCAATCAGATGCGGGGTTTAACATAGTGAGACCAACTCAATCACTTTATTCTTAAAATCTCCTTGGAGGAGTTTCATGAAGAAATTCATCGTGTGTTTGATGGCCACCCTGATATCGACCGCAGCCTTCGCTGCTGACAACCCGCACGAAGCTGAGCGCGTCAAGGACGCAGGTGTGGTTCTCAAAGAAATCCTCAATATTCCCGACGATATTCCGCAGGATCTGCTCGACAAGGCCGAGTGCCTGATCATCCTTCCTTCGGTGAAAAAGGGAGCCTTTGGCATCGGCGGCAGCTACGGGCGCGGCGTCATGATTTGCCGCAGCGGCGAGCACTACAAAGGGAAATGGGGAGCACCCGCGATGTATGCCCTCGAAGGCGTCAGCATCGGATTTCAGTTAGGCGGCCAGGCCACCGACTTCGTCCTCCTCGTCATGAATCCCAAGGGCGCGCAATCGCTGCTCTACAGCAAAGTGAAGCTTGGGGCCGATGCTTCCGCGGCCGCTGGTCCTAAGGGACGGACGGCGGAGGGCGCGACCGACATCGTGATGAATGCCGAGATTCTTTCCTATTCGCGCAACAAAGGCTTGTTCGCCGGAGTCTCTCTCGAAGGGTCGACTCTGCGCTCGGACGGCTGGGCGAATGAAAATCTTTATGGAAGAAAGTTGAGCGCCAAGGAAATCATCCGCGAAGGGAAAGTCGGCGCTCCGGCGTCGGCGCACGAGTTGCTTTACCTGCTCGACAGTAAATCGCCCGTGAACCGGTCGGAACCAAGGTCCCTGGAGTAGACTCGCCATTGTCGATCGCCAGACTCGGTGATCTCTGCGGTACGATCTCCGTGGTGAAAGATCCTCCTGATGAAAGATCTCGCGAACCCAACTCGATGTCCTTGGGCCAGTGGCGAACTATCGGTTCGCTATCACGATGAAGAATGGGGCGTGCCGGTGCATGACGACCGCACACTTTTTGAATTTCTCATCCTCGAAGGCGCGCAGGCGGGTTTGAGTTGGAGCACGATTCTCAACAAGCGCGACAATTACCGCAAAGCCTTCGACGGATTCGATGCGAAACGCATCGCGCGCTACGACCAGCGTAAGGTCGTCCGCTTGCTGGGCGATCCGGGAATCGTGCGCAATAAACTCAAAATCGCTTCGACCATCGCCAACGCGCAGTCTTTCCTTCGAGTGCAGAAGGAGTTTGGCAGCTTCGACCGCTACATCTGGCAGTTCGTTGGCGGAAAGCCCCGCGTGAACTCGCCCAAGTCGATGAAGCAGGTTCCGGCGAAAACGCCGGAATCCGACGCGATGTGCAAAGACCTCAAGAAGCGCGGCTTCAACTTCGTGGGATCCACGATCTGCTATGCCTTCATGCAGGCGGTGGGCATGGTGAACGATCACGTCGTGGAGTGCTTCCGCTATAAGGCGCTAACGTAGCCCCGGACGCATTCGTCCGCCTCGCGGGTCATTCTTCTTTCGCGATACCGAGACATCAGTCCCTGCGCATCGAGCTCCGGACGAATGCGTCCGGGGCCGTGATTTGTGATCGAACTTTCAGCGCGGAGAGGTCAGGGCGCCAGCGGTCATGTAAATCACTACCAAGCCCAACAGAAGGACTGTGATTTCCGCGCGCGTTGACCACGCGTGCAGCGCATCGAACTGCACGCGCTCGGGCTGATCCAGCGTGGCAGAGTCAAAGGTTGCCACTTGCGCTCGCAGCGTGATCATGCGGGGAGTGATCCAAAACTGCGAAACGAGCGTGAGCCCGAGCATCAGGCAGATCAGTAGATGGCGCAGAGCGAATACGTGTGCTGTCCCTTCGGTGATACGGCTGTAAGCCATCGAGCTGATCAGATATACGACGCCCGAGAAGATGGCGATCCAGTGCAGCTTGGTAAGCAGGTTTCCGACCAAGCTTCCAGCGAGCAGCCGCGTGGGCAGCACATGAAACGCAGTAGGCGCCATAAACGAGAAAAAGATGATTCCACCAATCCAGACGGTGAGCGAAAGCAGCATGAGGAAGCGAAGGATAGACATGACGGGAGGATTATAGACTCCGCGACGCGATCAAAAGTGAAAACCGCAGAGGACAGGGAGGACACAGAGAACTGAGACCGAGTACCGAGTACCGAGTACTGCGATCTCTACACGGGAACTGGAACGTTCTCGATGATGTCTTTCAGGACCTGATCCGATTGCTCGGACTTCTTCAGCGTCGAAGCGTAAAGGCCGCTCACCACGAGGCGGTGGGCGAAGACGGGAACCACGAGCGGCTTGATGTCTTCCGGAACGCAGAACGTCCGGCCTTCGAGGAAGGCCATGGCTTGCGCGGCGCGGTAGAGAGCTTGCGATCCTCGGGGGGAAACGCCCAGCGATAAGAACTCCGACTCGCGGGTACGCCGCACGATTTCCAGTGCGTAGCTGACCAAAGAGTCGTCCACGCGAATCTGCTTGACTGCGTGCTGCATCTCGAGCACATCTGCGCCCGTAAGAACGGGGCGTAGATCGTCGAGGTGAGCGGCTCCCGCTTCGGAGCGCAGGATCTGGCGCTCGGCTTGCGCGTCGGGATATCCCATGCGCACGCGCATCAGGAAGCGGTCGAGCTGTGACTCGGGCAGTGGATAGGTCCCGTGATGCTCCACGGGATTTTGCGTCGCGATCACCAGGAAAGGCTGCGGCAATTCGTGGGAATGCGCGTCGACAGTGACCTGGCCTTCGTTCATGGCCTCGAGCAGGGCAGACTGGGTCTTGGGCGTCGTGCGGTTGATCTCGTCGGCGAGCAGGACGTTGGTGAACACCGGACCGCGCTTGAATTCGAATACCTGTTCGGCCGACGAATAGATCGAAATACCGACAACGTCGGAGGGCAGCAAATCGCTGGTGAACTGCACGCGCTGAAAGGAGCAATCGATGGCGCGGGCGAGCGCCTGTCCGAGGGTGGTCTTGCCGACGCCGGGAACGCCTTCAATCAGAAGGTGTCCGCGCGCGAAAATGCTGACCAATGCGAGGCGGACGACGTCATCCTTGCCGCGAATCACACGGCGAAGTGCTTTTTCGAGTTCGGCGGCTTTGTAAGAAACAGCGATAGCGGTCTCGGGCGACATTGTTTGGATTCTACTATCCGGCTCGGCGAGGAGCGGAGTTACCTACGTCATGCGGCTTCTAGCCTGGAAGCCTTTAGCTTTTAGCTCTTAGCCTTTAGCTCTCTCGCTAGTCGGCTGCGCTGACAATCTTAGACCGTTTCGACCGGGAAAAGCTTGCATCTTCACTCGTGGGTCTCTGAAAAACTCGGTACCCAAAAGCTAAGAGCTAAAGGCTAAGAGCTAAAAGCTGCCTTACTGCATAAACTCCGCGGGCCTTCCCGTGAGGCGCTCGATGCGCTTCGCGATCGGCGGATGCGTTGAGAACAGGCTGCCGAAATTCATTCCCAGCAGCGGTTGAATAATGAACAGATGCGCGGTCGAAGGGCTGGCCTGCATTGGGATGCGCCGCGAGTAAGCGTCCAGCTTCTGCAAAGCGCTGGCGAGTGCGTATGGATTGCCCGTGAAGTGCGCGCCGGTGGCGTCGGCTTCATATTCGCGCGAACGCGAAACAGCCAGCTGGATCATCGTCGCCGCGATGGGCGCGACGATCAGCATGAAGAGACCGGTGAGGCCTCCGCCGCCGCGGCGGTCGCGGTCTCCGCCTCCATAGCCGCCGAAGAGCATCGCCCATCGTCCCATGCTGGCGAGCATTGTGATTGCGCCAGCGACCGTAGCCGCGACGGAACTGATCAGGATGTCGCGGTTGTTGACGTGTCCGAGCTCGTGCGCGAGCACGCCTTCGAGTTCTTCATCATTCAGTAAGCCCAGAATCCCATGGGTCACGGCGACGGAAGCGTGGCTTGGATTCCGTCCGGTAGCGAAGGCGTTCGGCGACTCGGTTGGGATCACGTAGATCTTCGGCATCGGAATGCCGATTTTCTGCGTGAGGCGTTCCACCGCAGCGTAGGCGCGAGGGAGTTCTTCCCGCGTCACGGGCTGCGCGTGATACATGGCCAGCGCAATCTTGTCGGAGTAGAAGTACGAGACGAAGTTCATGACAGCGGCGAAGGCCAGAGCCAGGAACATCCCGTTCTCGCCGCCGAAGTACCGGCCAAAGAACATCAGAAGCAGCGTGAGCGCGGTCAGCAGGAACGCGGTCTTAAACATGTTTCCCATAATTTTGGTGGAACGAACTCATTGGCGCGATTCTCAGCGCCCATCTCATTGGATGTTACGCGTACGGCGGAGATGCATACATGGCAATTTTAGGAAGTCTTGATCGGCGGCATACGAGCACGGCTACATGTCTCTTAGAATCATCGGTTTAGATTGTGTCTAAAAAAATGCTGTGCAAAAGCGCAAAGGGCACCACGCAGCAAAGTCTTCCTCCCCGTCCTCCGTGCCCTCTGTGGTCGATCGAAGAGATTTTTACTTGATCGCGTCGATGGCTTTCTCGGTACCCTTTTTCACGTCTTTCCCTGTGTCCTTGGCAGCCTTATCGGTCTCTTTGGCCGTGTCTTTGGCTGCGACCTTGGTGGCGTGGCCGGTTTTATCCGCAGCCTTCTCTGTGTCCTTCGCAGTATCCTTGCTCGCGGCTTTGGTCGCGTGACCAGTCTTGTCCGCGGCTTTCTCGGTGCCGTTGGCAGTGTCCTTCGCTGCGGCCCTGGTCGCATCGCCAGTCTTGTCCGCAGCTTTCTCCGTGCCCTTCGCGGTATCTTTCGCCGCGGTTTTGGTGGCACTGCCCGTTGCCTTCGCCGCCTTGTCGGTTGCTTTGGCAGTATCTTTTGCCGCCTTCGTCGTATCGGTCGCCACATCCTGCGCCATCGCGATCGACAATGCGCTCATTAGTAATGCACCCAGAAATGCTTTCAGAATGGACTTCATCGATGCCCTCCTTGATTGAACACCCGAAATCTGCCTGCGAGTATGCAATATCCGTAGGATGCGCTGCAAGCGGATGTCATTTACCCGGTCTCGCTCTCCAGCGTGCTCAACGTGTCATCATCCACATCCCACTTCTTCAGGATGTTGAAGATCGTCTTCATTCCGAATCCCGCCCGCGCCATCTGCCGGAAGACGCGCGCCGCTTCCTTCTGATCCCTTGGCTTCTCCAGTCGCTTCTTGCGCAGAAACTCGCGCGCCTGCTTCTCATCGCTTAATCCCTCGTACGCCGCCTCCACCGCCTTCTCGATCACTGACCCATGCACCCCGCGCGTCTTTAACTCGGTGATCACGCGCATCCGCCCTAGTTTTTGATTGTCGCGACGCAGCGAAGAGTAATACGCCGCATAGTGCGAGTCATTCAGATATCCCTGATCTTTCAGTCGCCGGATCACCAACTCGACCAGCGTCTGCCCGTATTCCGAATCCGCTTCCTCAATCCGCGCGCGCATCAGCCGCTTCAGTTCGGCCACGGTCCGCATACGCCGCGCCAACGCTCCCACGGCGTATTCGTACAACTCATCTTCCGAATAGTTCCTTCGCTTGGGACGCGCAAATGCCATGTCTCCACGATAGCGCAAATCTGAGAACAGGATCGGATAAAGCAAAATGAAAACCGCAGAGGACGCTGAGGAATTGCGCGAAAGATCTACAGCTCGGCGTCTTCATCGTCCTCCGCGGTTTTCATTTTCTCCCGCAATGAAAAAAAGGGCGCGTTTTCACGCGCCCATCCAAGGAGGTATCACAAAGAAAGCAAGACTCTGAAGCTGAGATCCGAACCCTACCGTCCCCCAAACCCCGCCGACTGCATCGACTGCCGCGAAATGTCCGCCGTCGACGCAATGCCCTGCATACGCAGCTTGAAGTCGTCGGCGTTGGACGCGTTCTCCAGCGCTGTTTCGTAGTTCACCAGGCCCGCCTGGAACAGATCCCAGAGAGACTGGTCAAAGGTCTGCATGCCGTATTGCGAGGTGCCGGCCGAGATCGCGTCGCGAATCGACCGCGTCTTTTCCGGCACCAGAATGCACTCGCGAATATAAGCCGTATTGATCATCACTTCGACTGCTGGCACGCGACCGTCACCGTCGCAACGCCGCACCAGTCGCTGGCTCACAATCGCCCGCATCACGGCCGCCAACTGCATACGAATCTGTTTCTGCTCCGGTGGCGGGAAAATCGAAATGACGCGGTTAATCGTTTCCACCGCATCCAGCGTGTGCAGCGTCGAAAACACCATGTGGCCCGTTTCCGCCGCGTGCAGCGCCGTCGAAATCGTTTCCAGGTCTCGCATTTCGCCCACCAGAATCACGTCCGGATCCTGACGGAGGGAAGCGCGCAGCGCCGCCCCGAACGAAGGTGTATCTACGCCAATCTCGCGCTGGTTTACGTATCCCTTCTTGTCGCGGTGCAGAAATTCGATGGGGTCCTCGATCGTGACAATATGTTCCGCGCGCGATGAGTTCACCCGATCTACCATCGCCGCCAGCGTCGTCGACTTACCCGAACCCGTCACGCCCGTCACCAGAATCAACCCACGCGGCATGTCGCAAATCTGTTCCACCACCTTCGGCAGAAACAGTTCATCGAGCGCGCGAATCTTGGTTGGAATGACGCGGAGCACCAGTCCCACGTTGCCGCGCTGCTGGAAAATGTTCACACGGAACCGTCCCAGGCCGGCCACGCCGTACGCCATATCGATTTCCGTGGTCTCTTTGAATTTCTGTTTTTGCCGCGCCGACATCATGCTGAACGCCATATTCAGCATGTCCTCTGCGCTGATGCGGGGCTGGTCGGTCAACGGCACCAGCTCGCCGTCAATGCGCAGGTGAGGATAGTTTCCCACCTTCAAATGCAAGTCGCTGGCTCGCCGTTCCGTCGCGATCCGAAGCAGGTCATCAATATTCATTCGGGCTATTCCCCTGGGGTCCGTCTCGCTCTGATGCTCCTACCATGATCGCCCGAATCGTCACCTTCCCCAAGATGACCTAGGTAATGGCTCCTAACTGGCGGCGGGACACAGCCTTAAGTTCGCCGACAACAAGTTCTATCCGCCCGCACCGCCGGGTGGACGCTAGCAACCAGGCTGGAAGGGGCGTCATCCCGAACCGTCGCGCTTTTTCCAGCGACGGGAGGGATCCCGCGCGGGATCATGTGCGATGCGGCTCTATCCTGAGCTGAATGACAAGGGAGCTGTCGTGCATTGGACCCGCACCCGTTCTACGGATCGTAGACCGCCGTATGCATGCCCGCTCGCCGCGCGGCATCCTGCATCCCCTCGAGCCTTCTTCTCTGCTCGTCGAGTTGCATCTGCATCTGCGCGAGATGTTCCATTTGGCGCGCCTGATACCGGTTTCGCGGCCCTTCGAATTGCGCCCCGGAGTGCATTGCAGCACTCATCTGGTCAATCCGCGCCTGCAGCGTCGTCACTCGTCCTTTTTGTTCGAGGATGCGGCTTCTCCATGGCTCGGCACGCTCATCCCCCATTCTCGGTTGCCCAGGCCGGCGGTCAAACTCCGTCGAACCGCGCCCAAGATTCGCAGCCCTCGGCGCCTGCCGCAAATCCGGGCGCCCTTCCGGACCTTCGCCAAGATCCTGGTTCGTGATCACCTTCGCATGCACGCCCGATGGATCTTCTGAATTCTGTTTCTGCCGCAACTCGCGCGCAACTTCGCCCAACGACTGTCCGCTCGCCGATTGCGGGCCTTGCGCCTGCCCGTACGCCGCCATGTTCGTCAAGAGTGCGAGCGCAAGAATTTTCAAGAACGTTCGTTGCATAGTTCTCTCCACCGTTACGACTGACCTACGTCTCCATATACCAGACTGAAGCCAGATGCCTGCGGCCGCTGCCGGCACTGGAACTCCCGCGAATCACAAGAGATTTGGAAGGAGAAAGAGAAACGCCCGGACCACGGTTCTTCGACGAAGCCTGGAACTGGACCTTCTTGCCAGACGGTCGGCCGGGAAAATCCGGATCACGGCGAATGCCGCACCCTTCAAGCGATTCAGGGGAGTTCATTCGAAAAGAATAGGCCGCGCCTCATATCTGCGGGAAGGTAACGACGGTCCATCTTGCCATCGGCAAAAGACGGTGACCGCGATCGGTAACGTATTACCGAAATGAGAGAATCGCTGCGAACTCCAGCTTTGCAGTCAGGTTTTTCCTTAGTGAACCTTAGTGTCCTTGGTGGTTAAGGCTCTTCATCCTTCACGCGAGGGCCGCCGACGTTTTGTGTTGCTAATCTTTCCTGGTTTGATATGCTAAGAAAAGTTTCGGGACCCATCTGAACGGCGGGACGAGCCCTGGAAACTTCCCCTCACCTGTGCGACTCCCAGTCGCAACCAAGTCCCTGCCGCTCTGTCTCCCCCGAACAAAGGAGTTTCCTTGCCTTCCAACCAGAAATTCAACGCTCTTCCAGGCAGCGAGCGCCAGCCCGTTCGTGGTGCTCGCCTGATTCACAATTCCCATCCCGATCAGACCATTGAAGTCTCCGTGCGGATTCGCTCGAAAGCCGAAGCCCAGCGCCCCGCGCTGAAGAGTGCTCTGGCACAACCCGGATTCCAGCACATGTCGCGGGCGGAATACGAAAGCACGC
This sequence comes from uncultured Acidobacteriaceae bacterium, assembly GCA_963844525.1. Classification (GTDB taxonomy): domain Bacteria; phylum Acidobacteriota; class Terriglobia; order Terriglobales; family Acidobacteriaceae; genus Sulfotelmatobacter. Next base: position 1,482,032 of record CAWJOM010000006.1, read on the forward strand.
ATGGCGCCGATCCGGCCGACATCGAGCAGATCCGCCAGTTCGCCAAGGAATTCGGTCTCACCGTCCACGAAACCGGCGCCGAACTCGCCCGTCGCACGGTAAAGCTCTCAGGAACGGTGAGCAATCTTCAAAAGGCCTTCAACGTTGAACTCAAAGAGTACAGCCATCCCAAGGGAAACTTCCGCGGCCGCGTGGGCACCCTCAGCGTGCCCTCCGCCTATGCGGGAATCATCACCGGTGTGTTCGGTCTCGATAACCGCCCGCAGGCCGAGCCCCATTTCAGGCGCGCCGCCCAGCCCGATAAACACAAGCATAAACATCCCATTGTCAGCTCTTCGCATGATCCCAACGAGGTCGCCCAGCTCTACGACTATCCCGCAACCGATGGAACCGGACAATGCATCGGAGTCATCGAACTCGGCGGAGGTTTTCAGCTCGACGACCTCAACACCTATTTCTCCTCGCTCAACATCGCCACGCCGCAGGTCATTTCCGTGTCCGTCGACGGCGGCACCAACAGTCCCAGCACTCCCGACAGCGCCGACGGCGAAGTAATGCTCGACATCGAAGTAGCGGGTGCCATCGCTCCTGCGGCCAAGATCGTCGTCTACTTTGCTCCCAACACCGATCAGGGCTTCCTCGACGCAATCACAACTGCCGTACATGACAGCGCCAATCAACCCTCGGTCATCTCCATCAGCTGGGGATCGGCCGAGTCCAATTGGACCTCGCAAGCACTCACCAACTTCGACGAAGCCTTCCAATCCGCCGCGGCCATGGGTGTCACCGTCTGCGTAGCCTCCGGAGACAATGGTTCCTCCGACGGCGTCAATGACGGCAACAACCACGTTGACTTTCCCGCCTCCAGTTCCTTCGCATTGGGATGTGGTGGCACCACACTCCAAGCCTCGAACGGCCAGACCGTCAACGAAACCGTGTGGAATGACCAGCCCGGAGGCGGCTCCACTGGGGGAGGCGTCAGCGACGTCTTCCCGCTCCCCGTCTGGCAAAACGGCTTCAACGTTCCGCCGCCATCGGGTCAAGCCGGTGGCCGAGGCGTGCCCGATGTCTCCGGCGATGCCGACCCCAATACCGGATACAACATTCGCGTCGATGGCGAAAACGCTGTCTTCGGTGGAACCAGCGCGGTTGCGCCTCTCTGGGCCGCGCTCGTGGCGCGCCTCAATCAGCGGATGGGAAAACCGGTCGGTTTCCTCAACCCGCTGATCTATGCCAAAGCCGTCGATGCCTCAGGATTTCACGACGTCACCCAGGGCAACAATGGCAACTTCAACGCAGCTCAGGGATGGGATCCGTGCACCGGCCTCGGCACTCCCGATGGAGCCCAGCTCCTCGCAGCTCTCACCGGAACTCCCACAGGCCCAAGCAGTGTAGGCAAAGAGTCCCGCGGAACCAAAAAATCCGCGGCCTGAGACAACTCAGGGGCGAGCCTAAGCTCGCCCCTTTCCTTACACTCTGGTCTTGCCTTTCCGACCGCGACTGCGGCTTCAGCACTCCGAGTCACGGCCGACTACGCCGCAGTTTCTGCCGGCACCGGCGGCTGGAACGGTTCGTCGTAGCTGCCGCCGTAGATCGACGGCACCTTCGATCCCATGGGCCGCAGGTACGTCGCCAGCTCGCCCCGGTGATGGATGCTGTGGTTGTTGAGGAACCCAAGATAGCCACCGACGGCATATTGAACACGCCAAAGAAGTCGACCGGCGTCGAGCAATTGCTCGGCCGTCATCGCTTCCACGCGCGCCACGCCGCGCTTCATGTTCTCGTCATACCATGCCACCACTTCGGCCGAGGTCTGCGGCTTGTGCTCCGGGCTTTCCATGTTGAACTTCAGGTCGGCGATGCCATCCAGAAACTGGATGTCGGTGTTCGCAATGTGCCACGCCAGTTCCTTCGCCGTGCGGCCATTCGGATCATGGCGGAAATCCGACTTCGCGTCGGGGACTGGCGGCGATAACTTTCTTCGTGATCTCCGCTTCGCTCTTGAAGCCGTCGAGCATGCAGGCTCGAAGGCCGAGGACAAATTCCGGAGTCGGTTGCCTTGGGACATAGTTTTTCTCCTTCGAGGTTGTTTTGTTTTTTCCGGGCTGAGAAGACCGAAGGGGCGCCATGGCGCGCCCCCTCGGCATCGGACTTTGAAGTCGGCCTGAATTATACGCCGACGGGCTGTTTCGCGCCGGCTTTGCTGGCGACCGGGACCGGCGTAAGCCAGCCGTGGCGGTCGCTCTTCTCGCCGCGCACGATCGCATAGAACTCCTTCTGCAGCGCCTTGGTGATCGGGCCGACCCCGCCCTGGCCGACCTTGATCTTGTCGACGGAGCGGATCGGCGTGACCTCCGCGGCCGTGCCGGTGAAGAACACTTCATCGGCGATGTAGAGCATCTCGCGCGGGATCATCTGCTCGACAATCGGAATGCCCAGGTCGCGGGCGATCTGCAGCACCGAGTCGCGCGTGATGCCCGGCAGCACCGAACTGCCCAGCGGCGCCGTGATCAGCTTGTCGTGATGCACCAGGAACAGGTTCTCGCCGGAGCCTTCGCTGACCAGCCCGTTGGCGTCGAGCGCAATGCCTTCCGACATAGCCGTTGACGATCGCTTCCATCTTGATGAGCTGCGAGTTCATGTAATTCGCGCCGGCCTTGGCCATGGCGGGCAGCGTGTTGGGCGCCAGCCGCGTCCACGAAGAGACGCACACGTCGCAGCCTTCGCTCTCCGCCGCTCAGATATTTGCCCCACGGATAATTGACAGATGTAGACCTCGGTCGGGCGAGTTGAACGGGTTGACGCCGGCCTCGCCGTATCCGCGCAGAACGATCGGGCGGATGTAGCACGGCCACGCGCCGTTGTGCGCGATGGTGTCGACCATGCCGCGCATGATCAGCTGTTCGCGGGTGAAGTCCACGTCCATGCGGTAGACCTTGGCGGAGTCGAGCAGCCGCTGCATGTGCTCGTTGGCGCGGAAGATCGCCGGGCCCGCTGGGCAGTTCGTAGCAGCGAATGCCTTCGAAGACCGAAGAGCCGTAGTGGATGACGTGCGACATCACGTGAATGGTCGCGTCGTCCCAGTTGATGAGCTTGCCGTTGTGCCAGATTTTGTCGGTCTTCTGGATAGCCATGCGGACTCCTTGGAGGGTGCGTCGTTCTCCATAATTATATCCGAGTGGAATCGGGTGCTTGTACTCAGTACTCGGTACGCAGTACGCAGTGGCTTTGTCATCCTGAGTGAGGATTGTTTTTTGCGCGATGAGCGCAAAGAGCAACCGCAGCGAAGGATCTCTGCAATCGTCACCTGCGCCCAGCCGTCTCAGGGATTTCTTCCGTTTCTTTCGCCCCTTCCGGGGCTTGTTCCTCCTTTGTCGCGTTTACCCACCGCTGGCGCGGTGGGCTGCATTCTTTCGCTCCTTCGGAGCTTCTGTGCTCTCGCTTGTTGCGGCTTTTTTCCTGGCGGGCGTCTGGGCTTCTGTCTTTGTGTTTCTTGGGGCTTCTTTTCTGGCGGCTGTTGGGGCTTGGGTCTTGGCGCTGGCGGGGGCTGGTTTCACACTTACTGAGGGCTTGCGCGGCGCGGCTTCGGCTGGCGTGGGCCTCGGCTTTGGTGGCGCTGCGCTGCGGCCCGGTACTTCTGGGCCGCTTGGACAGCCGGGGGCGGCTGTCCCCACATGGACTGTGGCGGGTGCGCTGCGGCCCAGTGCTTCTGGGCCGCTTGGACGGACGAATGCGTCCGTCCCTACATGGACTGTGGCGGGTGCGCTGCGGCCCGGTGCTTCTGGGCCGGTTGGACGGACGAATGCGCCCGTCCCTACATGGACTGTGGCGGGTACACTGCCGCCCGGTAGTTCTGGGCCGCTTGGACAGCCGGGGGCGGCTGTCCCCGCATTCACTGTCGCTACATTCACGGGGCTTACGGTCACACGGCCGGCCTTCACCGTGGCGGCGGTGGCGGCGACGTCGGCCATGTATTCGGCGCGGGCGCGGTCGGTTTCGGCTCGCTTTTCGGCGCGGGCTTTGGCAATGGCGGCTTGCTCGTCGATCTGTTCGAGGGGCGGGGCGGGGTAGTTGGGGATCTCGGTGACCATCGCGGATTTGTTGACACCGAACTTGACGCGGCGGATGTTGCGGACGGCGGTGTTGAGGGCGCGGAGGATGAGTTCGGCGCGCTTGAGTTCGATGGTGCCGCGCAGCAGAGAGTTGACGACTTCCATCAGCGAGGCCTGGATGGATTCTTCGTCCTCGAGCAGAGCGTGGTGATGGATGCGGGAGGCTGGGTCTTTGACGGTGCGGAGCATGCGCTGGTGGAAATAGCAGAACAGCTCTCCGCGGAGTGGGGGCGAGCCGCAACGGACTCCAGTGACCTTGATATGAGTGCAGGATTTGAGGTTGGACATGAGCTTGGTCCTTTCGGTATAGGCAACAATTTTTTCGTAGCTCTGAGCTAAAATCTTGGCTTCAAAGGAGTTAGGAGCGTAGTGAAGGAGGACGTCCGCGTATAATCTTGGAAAATCAGGACTTGCGAGTAAAATCTTGCGAACAAAGGACTTAATGGAGGCGGCGGTGGCGGCTGCTCCCGTTTTGGGAACGGAGAGGGGTGGAGTGGTGAAGGGACGAATGCGTCCGTCGGCTGGGGAGTGGGAGTCGTTGGGAGTGCGTTCGGGCATACTCCCAACGTGGACTTTTAAAAATTCTCAGTCAAGGTCATCTGTCACAAGAAAAAAATAAATACTGTGGAAAACTTTGGGGGGGCGTCCGGGAAATGGGGACGTGCCGGCGTTTGGCTCTTCCATTGCGGTTTCTGATGGCGCGGGGTTCCCTCTGATTTATTCAAGCCGAAAGTAGCGCCTTTGATATGAGGGGCACGACGCTGGAATGCGAGGCCGAGACGCCCCTGCCATTTTCGAAGTGCATATCGATTCTGATGCCTTCCCCAGATGCTCGCATTTCGAGTCGTCGGCAAAGCAGGTCAGCCAAGGCGGGATCTTCCACTGCACACACGACCTGGCGACCGGCCCTTCGAATCGCGGACAGGACCTCAACGAGGTGCATGGCGCGAAAATCGTCAATGTGTTGGACCGGATCGTCGAGTATCAATGTTTTGAGACGGCACCACTTGCGGGAAAGGTGCACGGCGAGGAGGAACGACAGCCCTAGGGCTCGACGCTGGCCGCTGCTGAATACGAACCTTGGATTTATGTCGGGGCCGACACTGAAGCTCAAGAAACGGCGCACGTCACCTCTCATGAGGTATTGAATCTCTGACCACTCGCTATGTGGCCTCAGGCGGAGATAAAGTTCAGAGAGGAGCGGACTTAGATCGGCCAGCCTTTCATCGACGATTTCCGCGGCCACGCGTTTGACGGCGGCATCGATCTCTCGGACCAGTGCTTCCGCTGCAGATGCTTTCGAGACTTCCACATCTGCTGCGCTCACTCTTTTTTGGGCAACTTCCAGCTGGCGTTCGAGGTCTGCCACCCTGCTGAGAGCCATCGAGGACTCCAAGATCGAGAGTTTGGACTCTATTGATTGGATTCTCTCTCTTCTTTGCTGAGTGGCTGACGAACCCGACGGTTCATCAATACCGAGCTGCTTTGATCGAGTCTGCACCCGTCTGAAGTCTGTATCCATTAACTGCACTCTAGACGCTAAATCTCGGTACGCTTTATCGACTTCTGCACGCTCTTCACGGAGCTTGTCATTCTGCGACTTGGCCTCTGCGTATTCCTTGGCAAGTGTTGCTAGGTTGCTATTGAACTCGTCTAGCTTTCGGGCGATCTCAGCTAAATGGAATTCAAATTGTTGGACCGGGACGTCGGAACCACACAGCGGGCAACTTCCGCCCTGCAGACCCACACGGAGGCCGCTTTCCCGCAATTGTGCAAGTGAAGCTTCCCTTGGGGAGTTTTCCCGTTCGCGTTCTAGATTCTTCCTGACGCTCTCAAGCTTTTCAGCGGACACCTTCAGCCGCGCCTCAGTGATCTCACGCTGCGCGCGAATTTGCTCGAGCTGGTAGTTCAGCCTGGTTCGATTCGGATTGCTGGGGTCGAGTTCCCGAAGTGTCGCTGCTCCCCTTTCGATTTCGTCGATCTCGGAGCGCAAGTGGCTTAGCAGTTCTCTTGCGGACTTATTAATGGCGCTTATTTCTAAATTCTTCTGGCCCAATTCGTCTGCGAGCGATCGCAGGACCTTTTGCACGTCCACGTCTGAGGCATCCACGGTCACCCGGGCTTGGCTAAGCTCCGAGCTAACTCTTCCGCTTTCTTCCCTGGTACGATCGTACTCGGCACTGCGCTCAGTGGTTATTTCTTTGAGTTTCCTATTTAGCGCCGTCAGTCGCTCTTCGAGAGTTCGAAAGCGGGAGAGCCCTATTGCTCGGTTCACGAATTCGAATCGATCTGTTTCGCTCATGTCTGTGCTAAATCTAGTAATGCTTTCGTCCCTCAGGATCGAGGTTTGGCAGAGGCGGTCAAGGGCAGATTCCGGAGCGTTGCTGACGTCGTAAAGCTGCTCTGCGGCAGAGGAATTGTCTTGGCTATCTGGTCCCCGCGAAACATTGTGCTCGCGGCCTAGCTCGTCCACGAACGTCAATCTAACTATTCTTGCGTTGGGCGATCCGAGTCCTCTCCACCATAGATAGTCTTCGATGCGTTCGCCCTTCTAAGTCTCTGCTCGGAATCTCTCTAGGGTTCCGGTTAGAGCGTACTCGAAGGCGTCGAAAATCGTGCTTTTCCCGCTGCCATTTCTGCCAGAGATTATCGTGAACGCATCGCCGAAGTTTATCTGCAGGGGCTTGAGTGCCCCCCGAAATCCTTCAATGTGTAGCTGTCGCAGTCTCATTTTAGATTTAGAAAGACACTCGCAAGTTCATCGGTTGACTTTATTCTCTCCAACGCGGCCATCACCTTGTCACCAACGCGGTCCCGAAGTCTTGCGAGTGGATCGTCCTGGCGTAACTCCACAAGGTTCTGAATTGGAAGGAGTGGCAACAGAGCTCGGGTCACGTCAGCCGGGCTCATCAGATTCGACTGGGCAATCTTTCGTGTGCTCTGAAAGTCCTCCTCAATGCTCAACAACTCGCGTCTGGTTTCCGCATATGCGCTCGAGCCGGAAAGGTACACTGAGTAGATATTCCAAGACTTGAGACCCGATGAGCGAAGAGGCGCGGAGTTTTTTTGCAGGAACTCACTCTGGAGCTCTCTCCACCGCGTTATGATCTGCTCTCCGGACTGACATACGCTGACGAATCCTAAAAGCGTCTCATCTTCGAACTGTAGTGTGTCGGAATCGCGAGAGAAGACGCGATAGCCGGCCTTCTCCAAAATTCTCCTCGCTTCTCCCTGTAGATTCATGCAGCACCTTCTGAGAAATCAAGGTTTTTTGCTTCGACGGCCGTGACCCATCGAGCGGAGGAACCGGGTCGGATAATTGTGGCGCTTGAAGTGCCCCCTAGGATGTTGGGAGGCGCGCCACCGTCATCGATTGCTCCGGCACATATGACAGTCGTATCCTCTTCAGGCGATGGGGGTTCCTGGGAAAAGAGTGCCCGCACCTGGCTTAGTATGCGGCCCGCCCCGTTCACGACTCTAATTCTGTTCTGTGCGATTCGATATCGCGCCCCTGCGAGAACTGCCCCTTGGTTTAGGAGCATCAGGTGCACCGCGCCAACAGCGGCCATGGATAGGTCCGGTCGCTTTTGGGTCGCCACAGCGCCCCGGGGTTGACCACACATATCCCGACGCAAGTGGAATAGATCCTCCGTGATCAGGTTTTCTGGTATAGCCTTCGTGGCTGGTTCGCCTCCCGATAACGCTGTATATGTTGGAGTGGCAGCGGACAGACAGCGATTCAGAAAACTCCTGCAATATAAGCCCCTTAACTCGTCGAGGAAGTCTGCTCCGGAGGCCTGGACATGCGCAAAGCGTTGTTGTTTTTCGGCCCATGCCCAGAGGTCTTGAGCCTTGACTCTTAGCCGCTCGGGCGTATCCGGGTCCACTAATATCACTAAGTGGTTGCGTTCTGCCTCGATGGTGTGGAGAAGAATCCCGTTCAAATAGGCCCAGTCCGACCAGAAGCCGATAAAGACAAGATCGCGTCCAACGAGGTTCGCTTTAAGCCATGTAGTTGATCTGGCAATTCGCTGGGCGAGGGTGCCGGCAGCTTCGTTTTTCAATTGGCTCGCGCACCACAGGGTGTTCTCGGGGTCACGCACCGTGCAACCATGCAGCTTTAAGTAGGATGCATGCGGCCATATGTCGCTCATTTCGATTCCGTCGAGTGACGTACGCAGGGCATTTCCTAGTTCGCGAGAGCCTAGCTCAACTAACTCGTCCACATTTGTGGTAATGGCGCAATTGACGGCCCGACACCAGAGAAAATCGGCGACTGCTGCGTGTCCTCTGTTAGGGCTTCGCCGAAAGGGTTCCCAATCTACTAGGCGATTTATGAATAGGTGGACGCAAGAGTCCATTGGCAAAAAAGAATTCGGCTTGCGCTTCCAGGTTCTCGTTCGCTCCGTCGGGAACACTGGAGAGCGTCGTCTCGGCGTATTTTTCGGCTGTGTGCCTCGCCAAGCGAAGGGCAGATGGCACCGTACTGGGAGGCGCCATGGACAGACCAGCTCCAGCGAAGATCACCAAGCGATCGGCCTCGATTGAGCCGAGCAACTGTTGCGCTAAGTCCGCTGGGATTACGCCCATAAGCTCCTGATCACGCCTGCCCCAGAGGCCGACGCTAGAAACTAGAAGAGGATCCTACGGCATAGTGCCGTGGGACCCCCCGTCCTGACGCGTCCTTTGTACACGTTAGAGCGGGGGAATGCAAAGGGCACGATGGTGGAGGGGGCGGGCACTGAGGGGCCAGAGATTCTCCGCGGGGATCGTCAGGGGCTGAAGCCCGATTATGAGTTGGATGCTTTACGCGGCGCTGAAGCGCCGCTCTTCCACTTTCGCGGCGATCTTCCTTTTGGAAGAGGAACGTCAAAGTCCCCACTCTAGCCGCAAAGAGCGCGGCTAGAATGGGGCACCCATTTGTGTGGTCATGCTCTCCAGCGTGCTCCGGTCAGGATGACAAGGCAAGTCAAAAGCATCCCCGCTTGGTTCACGGGAGAACTCCCTGAGGCGTTCGGGGTGCGGTTGGGAAGGCGCGGGGTCCTTCGACTGCGGTTGTTCTTTGCGCTATGCGCGCAAAGAACAATCCTCGCTCAGGATGACAGGACTTGAGAGCAGAGGCTTCGGCTTGGGTCGGGGCTGGGGTTGGTCGGGCTGGCAAAGGCCTCGATGGTGGAGGGGGTGGGCACTAGGGGCCAGAGATTCTCCGCGGCGACCGTGAGGGGCTGGAGCCCGATTCTGAGTTGGATGCTTTACGCGGCGCTGAAGCGCCGCTCTTCCAGTCTCGCGGCGATCTTCGCCTTGGAAGAGGAGAGTCAAAGTCCCCACCCTGTCGCGGAAAACGCGACAAGGATGGGGCATCCATTTGTGTGGTCATGCTCTCCAGCGTGCTCCGCTCAGGATGACTAAGCAAAGTCAAAAGCATCCCCGGATGGTTCACGGGAGAACTCCCTGAGGGGTTCGGGGTGCGGTCGGGAGGCGCGGGGTCCTTCGACTGCGGTTGTTCTTTGCGCTTTGGGCGCAAAGAACAATCCTCGCTCAGGATGACAAGGCAAAGTCGAAACCTGGCGGCGCGGGACGGCTGGGGCGCCGGACGGGCGAAGGCGCCCGTCCCCACATAAGGACGTCCGCGCACGGGGAGAACTCCCTGAGGCGTCCGGGGTGGGGTGGGGAGTGCAGAGATCCTTCGCTGCGGTTGGTCTTTGCGCTCATCGCGCAAGGACCAATCCTCACTCAGGATGACAAACTTGAGGGACGACTTTGCTAATGCCGACTGCGCTATCGGGTCGGGGTTAGTACGGCTGCCTTTTCCACTGGGACCGGGAGCTCGTCGCCGCGGAAGAATTTGGCTTTGTCTTTCGATCCGGCTTTCGCGTCGGCGGCTTTCATCTCGGGCATGGCGTCGTAGGGCTTGGAGTAGTCGTTGGCGGCGTTCCAGAACAGGAATCCGATGCCGCCCTTTTCTTTCGCGGTCTCCACTTGCACCTTTATATATTCGGGCGAGTAGGTCTTGGTGCGCCAGTGGAAGGCTTGCAGCCAGGGGCGGATGACCACGCCGGAACCCTTGGTGATGAGCTCGAAGCGGTCCATGGATTCGCCGATGAAGTGTGCGGGCTCGTCGCCGGGATGGGCAATGTTGTCCATGCCGAAGAAGTGCGAGGGGTAGATCATGGGGCTGAGCACGTCGCAGTAGTGCGCCATGCCGACGATGTCCTGTCCGGTATGGGAGAGGTCGACCTGGCGCTGCCAGGCCATCACGCCGAAGACGTCGAGCGAGAGCAGGGCGCCGGTGGGATGGATCTCGGCGTAGGCCTTTTTGAGGAATCCGGTGATGACGTCGGTGCGCTGGGGGCCGCGGGGGGCGGCGTTGGCGGCGACTTTACACGCGCCTTTGTTCTGTCGCCCCTCCGGGGCTTGGTTCGAATCGGTGGCGGAGGTCCCACGGCTGGCGCCGTGGGCTGCATTCTTGCGCCCCTTCGGGGCTGTGGAGGATTGTGTTTCGGCTGTATTGGCAGGCGGGGTGGATCCACCTTGCTTCGCTTCGGATGTGGTGGAGGTTCCGCTCAGCTGCGCTGTTGCGGGACGGCCGAGGCGGCCGTCGCCACATGAGTTCTCTCCACTGCCGCTGTCGCTGGTTGCTTCGGCGACCTGCACGGCTTCTGGTTGCTGGCCGTTCTGGTAGACGAACTGGGCGTCTTTCTGGTCGCCTTCGGCGGGGAAGCGGACGTAGTCGAACTGGATTTCGTCGGCGCCTAATTGGGCTACGTATTTGGCCAACGCGATGTTATAGTCCTGGACCTTGGGCTGCGAAGGATCGGTCCAGACGAGCTTGCCGTTTTCCTTCCAGGCCTGCTTGTTGATGCGGGACTGGACGGCGAGTTCGGGATGGGCGACCACCAGGCGCTCGTCGCGGAAGATGGCGATGCGGGCGATGGCGTGCATGTTCTGCTGGTGCAGGAAGCGGACCAGCTTGGCCACGTCGTGGATGTAAACCTTGTGCTCGCCGAGCAGCGGGTGTTCGTAGGGAATGGTGACGCTGCCGTCGGAGTCTTTGATATCGAAGACGACGGCGTTGCCGCCGACTTCACGCCAATGCTTGATGATGCGGAGTCCGTGATCGCTGCCGGCCATGATGCCGGTGAGGTAGATGGCGCGGACCTCGAAATCCTTGGGAACGATGACGCTTTTCTCGGTAACGGGCGCGGAGAGAATGCCGGGGATAATGATATTCTCGTTGGCCTTCAGGATGTTGGAGGAGTCGGATTTGTGATTCAGGGCGCGGATGGCGTCGGCCAACTCGGAGGACGTGAGATAGCTGGTCTTGCTGAGGTAACGATGGGCGATGGTGGGGATGGCTTCTCCGCGCTGGGCGGTGTAGATTTCGGTGCCGGGAGCGGCAATGGGTTTGGGTTCGGGGAGCGGCGCGGGCTTCACGCTGGGAATGGTTGCGCTGACTGCATGAAGCTGCGAGGCCTGCGCGGGCTTCGCCGTCTGAGCCTGGGCTGTGAAATTGGATGAAGATTGAGAGCCGACCAGCCATGCAGCGGCGGCGAATGAGAGACACGAAACTCCAGCGATGATGCGAACCGACGAAAGGCGCAAGCGTTCCTCCGCGAAAAAAAGCTACCCATTGCGATAGTAGCTGTGGGTGGTGTCGGCTGCTAGTTACGGGTGGAGTAACACGGGAGTGCTCAGAAGACAGTATACGGCACTCAGCACCTAGCACTCAGTACACAGTTGGGGAATGGGGCGCTGGGCTTTGCCATGGCTTGGACGGCCGAGGCGGCCGTCGCCACAAGAGTTGCTGTGGCTTGCCTGAGTACTGAGTACTGGGGCGCTCGGCTTTGCCCCTTCGGCTGCGCTCAGGGCAGGCAATTGCCGACGGACGAATGCGTCAATCGCTACGTGAGCGGTAAAGGTTCCTTCCTGGATGGTGCAAAGTATTTCTCTTTGAGGTTTTGGGGGTGGTGAATAAGGGGTGGGAAATGTGGGTTAGAGCGCTCTAACCCTTGGTGGATGCTGGAGTTCCAATGCAGACTGAGAAATGGCGCTGGGTGGCCAGCGGGTTGCTTGATTCAAGGGCAGCCGGATGGGAACAGGATTCGGGAAGCTGGGGAACAGGGGTTAAGAGCTTCCAGGAAACGGGCTAGAGATACGGGAATTGGCCTACGAAGTCCGGAAATAGATAGGGAAGAGCCGAGGAAATCGGCCGAAAGGGAAAGTCCGGGAGCCCCTCGGGCCACGACTTACGAGAACGATCTTATGAGAACAAACCTGGCAACCGTGCTAGATCCGAACCGTCGCAGCAACGATGCTGGAGAGTTTGATGCCGCCCTGCGCCGCCGTATCGTGGGGCAGGACGCAGCGGTCGAAAAGGTCGTCGAAATCTATCAGATGTTTCTGGCGGGGTTGAATGCGCCGGGACGTCCGGTGGGGAACCTGTTGTTCCTGGGGCCCACGGGATCGGGCAAGACGCGCGTGGTGGAAGCGATGGCCGAGGCGCTGTTTGGGGACTCGCGGGCCTGCATCAAGATTGATTGCGCAGAGTTCCAGCATTCGCACGAGATTGCGAAGTTGATCGGTTCGCCTCCGGGATACCTGGGGCATCGGGAGACGCATCCTCTGCTGACGCAGGAAGCGTTGAACCAGTGGTACACGGAGAAGCTGAAGCTCTCGATTCTGCTGTTCGACGAAATCGAGAAGGCGTCCGATTCGTTGTGGCAGTTGCTGCTGGGAATTCTGGACAAGGCGACGTTGACGCTGGGCGATAACCGCCGGGTGGACTTGTCGCAGTGCATCATCATTATGACTTCGAACCTGGGCGCGGGCGAGATGACGAGCCTGGTGGATGGCGGGTTCGGATTCGCGCCGAAGGCGGTGGAGGTTGATCAGTCGTTCGACGACAAGATTCAGCGGACGGCGGTGGAAGCGGCGCGGCGCAAGTTCACGCCGGAGTTCATGAACCGGATCGATAAGACTGTCGTGTTCAAGACGCTGCGGGATGAGCATCTGGCACAGATTCTGGACATCGAGCTCGGGATGGTGCAGCAGCGCGTGCTGATGGCGGCGGGTACGAATCAGTTTGTGTTCAACTGCACGCCGGCGGTGAAAGAGTTTTTGCTGAAGGAAGGCACGGATCCGCGATATGGGGCGCGGCACTTAAAGCGCGCGATCGAGCGGAACCTGGTTTTCCCGCTGGCGAATCTGGTGGCCACCGGACAGGTGAAGCTGGGAGATTTCGTGCGTGTGGACATGGCTTCGGAGAACCAGATGATTTTTGTGAAAGAAGCCGAGAACAGCATGGCGCCAGTATTGCTCGAACGCTACGGAGCCGCAGCCACCAGCCAGCCGAATGCCCGGGTGGCGCGGACGGCGGTGAACAATCGCCGCGGCGATTTCGGGGCGAGTCCGTCGGTGGCGGAGAGCAAGTAGAGTATGCAGCTACTAGCCACTAGCTACTAGCTACTAGCTGCTGGCCAAAGCCAACAAGTTTTCCCTTCTCGCTGGAGCGCATCTGGCGAGCCGTATCTCACTCGATGGCGCCGGAGCCCTTTCCGGCGCCAATTTTTTTGGATGGGGGACTCCCGGGGGGCGGTCCTTGAGGCGAAAGTCGAGAATTGATGGAGTGAAAACGGTTTGCGCTTTTCGACCGTTGTGTACTATGCTCTTCCGACAATTGGTGCGGGCGACAATGCGGGGAGGCTTTGGTCTCCGCGCTTGAGCGACACTCTTCTTCTCGCGGGCGATCCTCAAAAATCATGAAGGCACAAGCGTCGTTGAATCCCGGAACGAGGTCAGGGTTTCCTTCGTGGCCGAGTTGGTCGACGGTGTTGATCGGAATCGTCGTCATCAAGGCAGTCCTTTCCCTGGCAGTCAAGCCGGGCTCCTTCCTGTTTTCCTATAGCGGCATCAGCTATCTCATTCTCCTGTTGCTGGCGACGGGTTTCGCGATTCGGAACGGGATCCTAAATACGCTGGGGAACCGGCCATTCTGGGTGTTCCTCGCGATTGCCTACGGACTGTGGTCGTTCGACCAATGGATCCTCATTTATTACGACCTTATTGTGCACGTAGACGCTCCGGCAAATTCGATCGCCGATCCGCTGTTGTTTCTGCATATCGTGCCGTTGATGGCGGCAGCGGCAACCCTGCCAAGCCGCCCCGCCGGAAAGCGCAGATCCTACCGGGCGGTCCTGGATTTTCTGGTCTTATTGAGTTTTTGGGGCTTTCTCTATGCGTACGTCGTGTTTCCGTACGAGTATCTCGCGCAGGATGCAGCCCGTTACAGTGCGAGGTTTGACACGCTGTACCTGATCGAAAACTGGGTGCTGGTTCTGGCGGTGGGGATTTTGAGCCTGCGAGTGCATGCGCCCTGGAAGGCGATTTATCTGCACCTGTTGGGCGCGTCCACGCTCTATGCCTTAAGCTCGGCGTGTGCCAACCTGGCAATTGATTCGGGTGGATACATCAATGGAAAGCTGTACGGGCTCGGGCTGCTTTCGGCGGTGTGCTGGTTTGTATGGATACCGCTGCGCGGCCGGCAGTTGGCGCTGACGGAAGCGAGGGAGGCACGATCAGACCGGGGAAGCGGATCCCAGGCTTCGGCGTGGGCGATGCTGCTGGTGGTGATGATCTCGATCCCGATCGTGTGGGAGCTGTTCCACCGGGATGAGGCGGCGGGGCTGCGGACGTTCCGGCTGCTGGCGGCGATTGCGGCGATCGTCTGCCTGTCGAGTGCGGCCTATATTAAGGAGTATCTGGCGAAGAGCAAACTGGCGCACGACCTGGGCCTGGCGAACGACCGATTGCGGTTGTCGTTAGTGGCGGGCAAAGCGGTGGGATGGGAATATGACGTCAAGACCGGACGAAATTCCTGGAGCGGGGATCTGGAGAACATGTTTGGCATTGCCGCTGACCGGTTTTTCGGGCAGAACGAGGATTTTTACCGCTACGTGCATCCGGAAGACCGGCGGTCGCTGGCGGAAGCATTCGCGAAAGCCCGGGAAACGCGGAAGGCTTATTCGACTGAATTCCGTATTCTCAAGCCGGATGGGACGGTGCGGTGGTTTACGGCTACCGGTCAGTTTTATTTCAAGGCCAATGGCGCGGCCGAGAGGATGCTGGGGATGGCGGCCGATATCACGGAGCGCAAGCAGGCGGAGGATGCGCTGGCCAATGTGAGCCTGCGAGTGATCGAGGCGGAGGAACGGGAGCGCAAGCGGATCTCGGAAGATCTGCACGAAGACATTGGGCAGCAACTCACGATGTTGGCGATCGAGATCGAACAACTCAAGCAAGATCACTCGGGGGTGACTGCGGGTCTCGCCGGGCGGCTGGACGTGGCGTCGGCGCAAGTGCTGAAAGTGTTAGACGACGTGAAGGCTTCGGCGCATGAACTGCATTCTCCGAGGCTGGAGTATCTTGGCCTGGCGCCGCTCATGCGGGCGTTCTGTAACGAGTTCAGCAACCGGAAGGGAGTCACGATCGACTTCACGAGCAAGGATCTGCCCGTCGTGGTGCCGCCGGAAGTGTCAATCTGCTTCTTCCGGGTTCTGCAAGAAGCCTTGCACAATGGGCTCCAGCACAGCGGCGTGAAGCAATTTGAAGTTCAGGCGTGGGGAACAAGGGAGGGGATTCAGCTTCGAGTCCGCGATTCGGGCACAGGCTTTGATCCTGCGACGGCGAAGAGCAGCGGGGGGCTTGGCCTGATCCGCATGGAACAACGCCTGAAGCTGCTAAAGGGAACGTTGTCAATCGAATCGCAGCCGCAGCACGGGACGACGGTTCTGGCGCGAGTACCGCGCAATTGGGCGAGCGATTCGGAGGGCGCGGTCGCGCCTGCACCCGCGAATTCTTCTATTCTTCCTGCCTGACGGGTCGTCGATCCGGAATTTTCTTTTCTACGGGTTCTGTTGCAAACGAAGATTTGGCCCTGCCTTCAAGTTCCGGTAAACCGTCTTTCCTGCCACCATCGTCCACACAACTTTTGTGTCGCGCATTTCCTCCGGAGAGACGGTGAGTACGTCGCGGTCGAGCAGAATCAGGTCGGCGCGCTTGCCGGGGGCGATCGATCCGATGGAATCGAGATTCATGGCGCGGGCGGAATTGCGCGTGTAAGCATAGAACATGGCTTGGCGGGGCATATCCTGCGATGGGTCGAGAATGCCTTCTGCGCCTTTGCGAGTTTCCGCCTGATAGATTGCGCGGAAGACGTTGGCGGTGGAAACGGGCCAGTCGCTGGCGCCGGAGATGATGCCGCCGTTGTCGAGGATGGAGCGCGCGGGATACTGCCACTTGTAGACATCGGGATCGAGGTAGGGCTTCACGATCTCGATCGTGTCGTTGCTGGCTTCCGCCCAGAAAAGTTGCAGCGCGCTGATCACGCCGAGTTCGCGGAAGCGGGGGAAATCCTGCGGGCGGACGAATTGTTCGTGAGTGAGCGTGTGGGGCAGGCCGGAGTTGCCATTGGCCTGGCGCGCGGCGGCGATGCCGTCGAGAGCAGCCTGCACGGCGCCGTCGCCGAGGGCGTGCACGTGGATGATCAGCCCTTGCTTGTCGGCGGCGATGCAGAGTTCCGCAAATTTCGCGGGATCAAAAAGCAGATCGCCGTTGCGGCCGGTGTTTTTGTAGGGGCGGCTGAGGTTCGCGGTTTGCGAAGGGAATTCGACGACGCCGTCGGCGAAAACCTTGATGCCGGTGACGTGGAGATTGGGGATGTCTTTGTAGAGCTCGCGAGTTTTCTGGACGGCGGCGAGTTCAGCCGAGGGATCTTTGGCGAACACCTGCGGGAACGCGTTGACCTGGGAATTCAGTTCACCGTGATCGGCGAGCATCTTGTAGGCTCGCAGAACGGTGTCGCTGGCGAGCGGATCGAGCCAGGCAGTGATTCCGAGGCTGTAGTTGTATTGCAGAGCGGCGCGGGCTCCGGCGAGCAATTCGGAGGGGGTATAGGCGGGGACGAGGGACTCGACTTTTTCCATGCCGGAGTCGACCAGGAAACCGTTCGACTGACCGTCTTTCGCAATGCCGTAATAAGCGCGCTCGGCGGGGGAAAGCTTGTTGAGGAAATCGGCGGTGATGCCGGCGCGTTGAAGAAGAGCGCGGTTGGCCCAGGCGGTATGGCCGTCCATTCCGCGGAGGAGAACACTCTGATTCGCGTAAGGGCCAGTGCTGAAGTCGGCGTTAAGGACGTCCGGGTGCGACCAGAACTCGAGCGGGAGGCCTCGAATTTCGAGGATGTCGCCGCGCATGCCTTTGCCGGATTCTTTCGCGGCAGCGGCGAACGGAGGAAGCTGGTTGAGAGTGAATACTTTCTCGCTGGCATCGGCGGTGATGAGGGCGAGCCCGCCTTCGATGGAGTGGCTGTGAGAGTCGATGAAGCCGGGGAAAAGAGTTAGGCCGTGGAGATCGATGCGCTCGGCGGTGGAGGAGGCGGATTTTTCCACTTCCGCGAGGTTGCCGACGGCGAGGATCTTGTCGCCGCGAAGGGCGACGGCTTCCGCGTAGGGATTCAGCGGGTCGGCGGTAAAGACTTTGGCGTGGAAGAGGATCCGGTCGGCAACGGGCCCCTGGGACCAAAGCGTGCCCGCGGTGAGAACGAATGCTGTGAGGAAGAGAAGAAGTATGGAACGGCGCGGGAGTTGTCGCAAGGGTTAGCCTTTCCGAAGAAAGCCGAATGAAAGTTTGGACGGACTGAACGAGACACTATACACGAGTCTGCCGGGTTTCAAAGGCTGGGCCTTGGTGCAACAAGCCTAAGCGACTGGGGGCCACAGTGGAAGATTAGGGATTCGTCAGAGGACTGACGAACTGTTTTCCTTCCAGTGCCGAGTTGGCCGCAAGCAAGAGATCCCGGCTGACCCTGATTTTCAGAACGTAGCCGAAGGCTCCCAGGTTGAGAGCTTCCGCGGCGACGTCGGCGGTAGATTCCTGGGTCACGAAGACGATTTTGGAATCGGGGGCAAGCTTGCGAATGAGCCGGGCGGCATCGAACCCATTGAGAAGAGGGAGGCCGATGTCGAGAAGAATCAGATCCGGCTTCAGGTCGGAGGCTTTCTGAACGGCGTCGAGACCGTCGGAGACTTCCGCGACGATTTGAAAGCGGGGGTCGGTTGCGAGGATGGCTCGAATCAGTTGGCGGAACGGTTCAAAGTCTTCCACTACCAGAACACTGACTGCGGAACTTTCCATATTCGTTCGGGGCCCAGTTACTTAATTATTTATACAACGTAATGTAGACGATGTAAACACAACCGCGGGCTTCTGTGGATTACGATCGTGCCATACGAAGTGACGCAGGATCCGAAGGCAGAATGAGAAGCCCCGGGTGCGCGTCGGGTACTTATTGTCAGGTTCGAGACTCGGCATCGCATGGAATAGAATCACATCGATCATGGGCATGAAGAGGTTAGTAGCGGCGCTATTGCTCACCGCGGTGATGGCGGTAAGGAGTTCTGGGCAGGCGAAGACGGGGAATGCCGAGGGCAGCGAGGCGTGTGCCGAATGCCACTCGGAAATCTACAAGTCGTACCGCCAGACCGTGATGGCCAATGCGAGCGGGATGGCGAGTGACGGGGTGATCACGGGGGAATTTTTCCATAAGCCTTCGGGAGTGAGGTACAGAGTGTATGAGCGGGATGGTGGCAGCCGAGCGTTGCTCGGCCCGTCCGGGCCGCTTCGACCTGCCTCAGGACAGGCTGACACCCGGACCCACACAAAACAAACTCCAACCCACACAGCTGAGACTCCAAACAACACGAACCAGGATTCTGGCCGCACGGTGTGGATGAGTTACGAGCGGGCGAGTGAGAGCGGATTTCGGGGAGAGCGGGAACTGCTTTATTTCATCGGGTCGGGAGTGAAGGGGCGTACCTATCTTTTTTCGGTGGATGGATTTTTGTTCGAGGCGCCGATCAACTGGTATTCGCAGGAGAGGCGTTGGAATATGGCGCCGGCGTATACAGAGGCGCGGGAGATTCCGATGAATCTTCCGTCGTTCGTAGATTGCCTGAATTGTCACAGCAGCGGAGTGCAGGCGCCGGCACCCGGGACCGAAAGCAAGTTTGCCGGGCAACCGTTTCAGCACGCGGGGATCACGTGCCAGCGATGTCATGGAGCGGGGGAGGGGCATGGGCAGGAGGCGGCGGCATCGGCGGGAACTGGTTCGATTGTGAATCCGGCGAAGTTGCCGCCCGAGCGGCGCGACGCGATTTGCATGGAGTGTCATTTTGAGGGGACGGTGGCGGTGCAGCAGCCGGACAAGCACGTGTACCGGTTTCAGCCGGGGGAGAAACTGGAGGACTACATTCATTATTTTCTGCTCTCGAGCAACGATCCGCAGAAGCCGGAAGGCTTGAACCAGTTTGAAGCGCTGTCGTTGAGCGAGTGCAAACGGAAATCCGGGGACAAGATGTGGTGCGGGAGCTGCCATGATCCGCATGCGGAGCCGGCGGCGGGGCAGAAGGCGGCGTACTACCGGGGCAAGTGCCTGGCGTGCCATGGCGAGGAGTTTGCGGCGAAGCACCACGCGGATAAGCCGGACTGCACGCAGTGTCATATGCCGGCGTTGCCGAGCAAGGAAGTGGCGCATACGCAGGGGACGGATCACAGGATCCGGCGGTATCCGAATGCGGCGCCGTTGCCGCGTTTGGAGGTGAGGGGAACGCCGGGGGCTCCGCTGGTGTCGTTTCCGGCGGGGGATGCGGGGCTGGCTACAACGCGGGATTTTGCGCTGGCTTGGGAGTCGCTGGCCCAGAGGAACGTGGAAGGAGCTCCGCGCCGAGCGGAGGAATATCTGGGCAAGGCTGTGACGGAGCGGGGGGATGACGCGGCGTTGCTCTCAGGACTGGGCTACGTGGAACAGGGACACGGTCACGATCAAGAGGCGCGGGACCTGTATGAACGGGCGCTGAAAGTGGATCCGCTGGCCAATGAGGCGGCGACGAATTTGGGGATACTGGAGGCGCGCGCGGGGAATCTGAGGCGGGCGGTGGAGTTGTGGCAGGGAGCGTTCCGCAGAGTGCCGGATCGAAGCGCGATTGGGATGTATCTGGCGATGTCGTTTTGTGCGGCGGGGCAGACGGAAGAGGCGGAGAAGTATGTGGAGCGGGTGCTGGAATTCAATCCGGATTACGGGAAGGGAAAGTCGATGCTGCGGCATTTGGAGGGGGATCCGGTGGAGTGCAAGCCGTGAGGCGCCGCCCTTTGGATTGAGTCGGGAGGGGAGAGCGCGAGTTCGGGGGTAGGGATGCTTCGAGTGCGCAAGTGCTGCACTTCGTGCGCACTTACTTCGCTCAGCATGACAGATTATTTTATGCAGTCGAAGCACGAGATGATTTTGCTAACTGGTAGGCGATCAGGAGAATTGCGAGGCACGATAGGCCGCTGTAGAGGTTTACGATCGGGGAGATCCAGGTTTGGATCAGGGCGACGATGACTGCGATCAGGCCGAGGATGGATCCCCATTTTCCAAGCGGGGAGCGGAGGGGGAGAGCGGCTAATTCTTCGCGGGAATGTCGGTTGCGGAAGCGGATGTGCGCGGCTAGCGAGACGAGCCAGGAGAGAATCATGCCGGTGAAGGCTGCGCCGATGAGGTAGCGGAAGGCGTTTTCGGGAGCCCAGAGAGCGAGCGCTAGGGCGAAGAGAATTCCGAACGAAGAGATCAGGACCGCGAACTGCGGCGAGCCTTCGTGGTTGAGGCGGCCGAGGCGGGCAGGGGCCCATCGGGTGCGGGCGAGGGAGAAGAGCATTCTCGAGGCGACGTAGAGGGTGGCGTTGGCGCCGGAGAGCGCGGCGGTGAGAACGACGAAGTTCATGATGCCCGAGGCGTGGGGAATTTTTACAGTGCGGAATGTGGTGACGAAGGGGCTCTCGGTAACGCCGGCATGGTTCCAGGGCATGACGCCGAGCAGGATGACGATCGCGCCGACGTAGACAAAGGTGAGGGTAAGAAAGGTCATCCAGACGGCGCGGGGAGTCTCTTTGGAGGAACGCGATTCGCCGGAGGTGACGGCGACCATCTCGACTCCGCCAAAACTATAGACAGCGAAGGTAAGGGCGATGAGTGGAGACCAGAGGCCTTTGGGAAAGAATCCACCTTGCGCGTTGTATTGCGGAGTGACGCGGCCGCTGGTAAGTAACGCCGCGCCGATGACGATGAAGGCGAGGATGGTGGCGAGTTTGATCATGGAGAGCCAGAACTCGACGCGCCCGTAGGAGCCGACGCTGCGCAGGTTGATTGCGAGCAGCAGGGCGGCGAAAACCAGAATCCAAAGGTAAGGACGAACGCCGGGGAACCACGTCGCCATGTAGGTGGCGGCGGCGATCATTTCGGCGCCGATGGCGAGGGCCAGGCCGAGCCAGTATCCGGCGCGGGCGATGTAGCCGGCGAACTGATTCAGATAGAGATCGCCGTAGACGCCGAAGCTTCCGGCGGCGGGGTGAGCGCAGGCGAGTTCGCCGAGGGCCATGGCGACGGTCCAGTTGATGAAGGCGGCGGCGATGAAGCTGAGGATAGCGGCGGGTCCGGCGATTTCCATGGCGGCGCCGGAGCCGAGCAGGAGGCCGGTGCCGATGGAGCCTCCGACGGCGACCATGGCCATCTGTGCGGCGGAGAGCTGGTGGCGGAGTCCTTCTTCGTGGATGGGTGACGCCGACGGCATGCTGCACGTTAACGGAGTTTCGCGGGATCTGCAAATTGGCGAGTGTCGGAATCCCCCACCCTAAGCCGCAAAAAGCGCGGCTTAGGATGGGCCAACCGGGCACGAAGGTTCACGGAGGAACTCTTTTGGCGCAGGCTGATTCGGGCTCTGACGAAAATCCCCACTTTTGCCGCAAAGGGCGCGGCAAGAATGGGGCACCGGCATGTTGCACGTTCACAGAGTTTTGTGGAATGCCAAAAATTGAAAGGCTTTCCCCACGAAGGACACTGAAGGCCACGAAGAAAAGGGGGGGATTTGGCGAAGGATTTATTTTGGAGTTTCCGCAATGGGCCTACGTACTTTCGAGCAGTTGACAATCGATTGAGGGATTGCGAATAATTGGCGAACTTTCGGATCTGGCTGATCATCCTGCCACGTAGTCACGCCTATCTTCGTTTTGACCTGAGTTTTGAGCCTGACTTTGCTTTGCAATCCTGGTCCTTCGCGGCGCGCAGAGATTTGTTATGACGAAAACACAAATACTGAGGGCAGTTCGCTTCACGCCAGAAGTGGAACGGCAGAGGAATTCGATGGGGAAGATTGGATTCAAGAAGCTTGCCAGGATCGTCGTTGGATTTTGCGTCGCCAGCGGGATTGCCGCGACGGCACAAACTTTTACGCGACTGGCGAAATTCAATGGCAGCAACGGGCAGTGGCCCTACTATGGGTCGCTCATTCAGGGAACCGATGGGAATTTCTGGGGTACGACATCCTTCGGCGGGAACGGCTCGAAAGGCGGCACGGTTTTTCAGATCACGCCGAACGGCAGAGTGCTTACGGTATGCAGCTTTGGTGCCGGAGGGGGATGCCCGGGCGGTGCGGTTCCATACGCCGGGTTGATGCAAGACGCCGACGGCAATTTTTACGGTACGACGTATGAAGGTGGGAGCCAGGGGGTTGGCGATGTATTTGAGATCACGCCCGAGGGTCAGTACATCGAACTACACAGTTTTTGCTCCGCGCCGAACTGTGCGGATGGGGGAAACGCCTCGCAAGCGCTGATCCAAGCGACGAACGGGAAGATGTATGGTATTGCGAGTGGCGCGATCTTCACGCTCACCAAGGAGAACGTGTTCTCGATCGTATTCAGCGGGGAGGACGGGCCGCGACAGATGATTCAAGCTTCGGACGGGAACTTTTATGGAATCGGAGCAAGAGGCACCCACAACGGCGGCGACGTTTTGGAGATCAGCGCGAGCGGCATGGGCAGAACGATCTATAACTTCTGCTCGGAATTGCACTGCACGGACGGCGACCAACCGATCGCGCTGATGCCAGGCGCGGATGGGAATTTCTACGGCACCACGACCTATGGAGGGGTGAACAACTCCGGCGTGGTTTTCAAGATTACGTCATCCGGCGACTACGCCGTGCTCTACAATTTTTGCTCACAGGCAAACTGCGCAGACGGCGGCCACCCTAGTGCAGGGCTGGTGCAGGGCACCGATGGCAATTTCTACGGGACCACGACGTTCGGCGGGGCAGTGACGATCAATGGCATTTTCGGCGGGTATGGGACGGTTTTTCAAATGACTCCGGCCGGCCAGCTCACGACCGTGCACACGTTTTGCCTGCAGGGCGGCGACTGTTCTGACGGCGCTTATCCATTTGCGCCGCTGGTGCAGGGGACCGACGGCAATTTTTATGGCACCACCTACGGGCTGGTGAACTGCCCGGGGAACTGTGGGACGGTGTTTCGCATCTCCATGGGACTTGCTCCGTTGGTGGCGGCGAATCCGAACTTCGCCCATGCCGGGCAGGTGGTCAATATCCTGGGAAATCACCTAGCGGGAACGACGAGTGTGACGTTTGATGGGGTGTCGGCGGCGTTCGACGTGGTTTCGAACACGCTCATCAAGGCTACAGTGCCGAGCGGTGCGGCGGCGGGCGCCATGGAAGTGATAACACCCAGCGGCACGCTTTCCAGCAACGCGCCTTTTCAGGTGCTGCCATAATCGCTCACGCGTAAGGAAAAGAAACAGGGACCGCACGGCAAGCGGCCCCCATTTACGAGTTGCAACCGTTGCAGTGAAACTAAGGAGTGATTTTGAAGATGGTTCCACCCCTTTGCCGGAGAAGGAAATTCTGTTCCGCACTGCCATAGAGGTTTCCGGCGGCATCGCGGATCACGCCTGCAAAAGGAGTGGCTCCGTCCTCGTCTCCCGTGAAGACGTGGAGTACAGTCAATTCTCCCGTTCGGCTCCGCTGGAATACAGTTCCGAGAGATTGAGCGCCACCCAGCTGGGTGGTTCCATAAATGTTCCCGCCGGAATCTCCGATCAATTCTCCGTTGGGATTGGTGCCGTCCAAGGCTCCGGAAAAGCTGTGCAGGCGCCTGAACCCACCACTCTTCGTGATCTCAAACAACGTTCCGTTGCCGGTATCGCCGCCTGAAAAAGCGCTTCCGAAGAGGTTGCCAACTCCATCCTTGAGCAGGCCGCCTTGGGGCGCTTTGCCGTCCCGTCCGCCGGTAAAGTTGTGGAGAACTGCGAGGGTTCCGTTGCTGGCGAGCTTAAAGACTGTGCCTGCCTGATGAGCACCGCCCTGCTGCGCAACACCGTAGAGGTTGCCGTCCACATCACGCACCAAAGGCCCCTGAGGCCCTGAGCCATCGGCTGTGCCGTGGAAATCGTAAAGCACCGTTAAGTTCCCGGAGGGATCGACGCGGTACACGGTTCCAAAGCCAAGGCCTCCGAGGATCGTCGTACCGTAAACGTTCCCATCCTGGTCGAGGATCACGCTACCGGAGGGCACTGCCGCGTCGCTGTTCTGACCACCCTGAAAAGCATGGAAGGTAGTCTCGGTGCCGTCTTTGGCCAGACGAAACAAGACTCCTGCGCCGCCTGGTCCTTCGTCAGCAGTGCCGTAGAGGTTTCCCGACTTGTCGACGGCGAGGCCAGAAGCCGGGAAGGAGCCGTTCGAGGTATTGAAGGTGAACAGGACGGTCTCGTGTCCCGACGAGCTCAGCCTGAAGATAGTGCCTTCACTGACGCTGCCACCGGCAAAGGTTGTGCCAAAGATGTTTCCGGCGGAATCGCGCAGCAAGTGACCGCGCGGATTCCCGCCGTCGTTGGGCGCTCCAGCAAATTCGTGCAGCACGGTAAAAGTCTGTGCGGTTGCAGGAACGGCAACGGCTGTCGCGATGGTGAGAGCAATGAACAACGCCCATCCCCCTTTTACCGTTCGCGCACGGGGTTGTGAAACTTGGATTCGACTCAGCTCTGTTTTTGTCATAACGCCTCCGGATCTATTTGAAGTATTTGGGCCCGTGGTTCCGATTTGTGCGCAGGGATCTCCCCGCGGCTCGAAAGTCACTTTTTTGCGTTGCAGTCCGCCAGGGCTCTCAGCGGACTAAGGAAGTTCGTCCTGCATAACCACTCCTTCGTGTGCGCCCCTCACAGTGGAGTGTGTCGCTTCGAACGGTTGGATTCAGCGCGAGGACAGCGGATTCGCTGGAGATGTCACTTGTTTGTCAAAAGAAACAGGTGGCATGGTGCCGCGGGTTTCAGGTGCTTATCGCGTTCGCAAGAAGTATGGGGGTGACCTTCGTAATCGCGAGGGGGCGTTACCGCATTGCTGCTCGTCGGAAGCGGCTCCTAGAATCGGAGCAGGGTTTACTCCGCCCGAATTCCGCATGCCTGAGATTACAAAACGACTGGACCGAGCCGAGCTAGCGAAGCGCATGGAGCGCGCGGAGAAGCTTTTGCAAAAAGGCAAGACTGCCGATGCGCTCGAAGAATATCTGCTGGTCTTAAAAGACGATACAGAAAATGACGTAGTGCGGCAGCTGGCTGCGGACCTGTGCCTTTCGTTGAGTCGTAATGCCGATGCGGTGAAGTTGCTGGGTGATCTTTTTGAGCGGCAGGTGGGAGCGGGAGATGCTACGCGGGCCAGCCTGACCTATAAGAAGCTGGCGCGGCATGGAAATCCGACGTGGCAGCAGAAATTTCGCTTCGGACAGCTGCTGGAAGGGTCGAACAAGAAGCTGGCGGTGGGCACGTATGAAGCGGCGCTGCTCGGATCTGGGAAAGCTGGGAAAGACAGAAAGAGGCCGCGGGGATATTGGATCGCGTAGTGGTGCTGGAACCGACGCAGGCCAACCTGCAGCGGGTAGCGGAACTGGCGTCGGAGTTAGGGAATCGCAAGACGGCAGCGGCTTCGTTTCAGAAGATCGCGCAGTTGGTCGGGGGCCGAGGGTGGCGATCCGTCGCAGTGGTACGAGCGGGCCTATCAGGAAGATGCTTCCGACCCAGCATCGCGCTTGCCTACGGAAAGAGCCTGCTGGCGCAGGGACAAGTGGGCGCGGCGATCTTCATTCTTGAACCACAAATGAATTCGGGGGAGGTGACGCTGGCGTTGCGCGAGACGTATGCCGACGCGCTGGTGGCGGCGGGTCGCCATGGCGAGGCGGAGCCGCTGGTGTGGCAACTGTTTGAGCAGAATCCGGGGCGCGTGCAGCAGGTGATCGCTCTGATCGGGAGCCTGCTGGATGGCGAGCAGGAAGAGGCAGCGGTGGCGTTGGCGCGCAAGCTGGAACAGTTCCAGCGGCGGCGTGGAGAGCGGCGGCAGTTCATCGCCATCATGGAAGACATTACGGCGTCGCGGCGGCCTTCGCCGCACATGCTGGAGTTCCTGAGCGAACTTTATAACGCCTCGAATCGCGAGAATGATTACTGCCAGACGTTGCTGAAGTTGTTTGATTTGTATTGCAGCACGGGCGAGTTTGCCAAAGCGGCGGAGTGCCTGGACCGGGCGGCGGAGGTGGATCCGTATGAGCCGGGGCATTTGAAGCGGCTGGATATGCTGAAGGGCAAGGTCGAGGATGCGCGATTCCGGGTGATCGCGGCGCGATTTTCTTCGGCCAGCAAAGCGCCGGAAGAGCCGGCGGCGGAAGATAGCCGGACGCTGGGAGCTTCGACGCTGCAGGATCTGATGTTGCAGGCAGAGATCCTGGTGCAGTACGGGATGCGCAACAAGGCGGTGGAGCGGCTGCAAAGAATCCAGGAACTGTTTCCGCGCGAAGAGGAACGAAACGAAGACTTGCAGCGGCTGTATTTGTCGGCGGGAGTGACGCCGCGATATGCGGGAGTCGGCGCCGTTGCCTCCTGCGGCGGTTCCGGCGGCGAGTCCGGCAGCCGGGCCTCCTGCTCCTGCGGCGGTTCCAGTGCCTGAGCCGGCGAACGGACGTGCGGGCGTTTACGCGAGTGGCTGAGATTTCACGGAAGCTGTATCACCAGGGCACAGCGCCGGCGGTGTTGAATACGGCGGTGCGAGAGATTGCGACGCATTGGGAAGCGACCCGCTGCATTGCGGCGATGGGCAAGGCGGGGTTGTCCCCGACGGCGGTGGAAGAGTTCTGCGCCGAAGGAATGAAGAAATCGAGCTTCGGCGGCCATTGCAGAGCTGGTCGCATCCTGCAAAAGGCGGTGGATGGGCATGATCCGCTGGCGATAGAGGATGCGGCGAAGGCGGTCGGCGTTGCAGTCGGCGCGCAAGGCCGTGGTGGAAATGGGAGCGGCGTCAGTGCTGGCGATTCCGCTGAGCGACGGCGAAGAGATTGTCGGCATGCTGGTGCTGGTGCACAACCGGCCGCGGGCGTGGCAGCACGCGGACATGGTTGTGCTGAAGACGCTGGCCGAGCAAATGGTGATTGCGCTGAACAACGCGGGACTGCGGCGGCTGGTGAAGAATCTTTCGGTGACGGACGAGAAATCAGGACTGCTGAAGCGTGCGTCGTACATCGATCTGCTGCTGGCGGAGAGCAAGCGCGCGATTCAGAATGCGTCGTCGCTGTCGGTGCTGCTGCTGCAGTTCGGGAAGAGCGGCGCCATGGTTAAGGAATATGGCGAGGCGGAAGTGCAGCGGGTGATGGAGAAGGCGGGACAATTGTTTGCGGCGAACATCCGCTCGAACGATCTGGCGTTCCGCTACGATACGACGACGATCGCGATCCTGCTGGGGGAGACGGCGGAGAAAGAAGCCATGCTGGCGGTGGAAAAGCTGCGCAAGATTGTGTCGGAGGTGAGATTCTCCGCGAAAGAGGAAGGCGCCAAAGGGCCGGCGGCGCAGTTCTCGACGGGGCTGGCGGAGGCGGTGATACGCACGGAATTTGATCCGGTGGATGTGGTCACCGAAGTGATCAATCGCGCCGAGCACGCGCTGGGGCAGGCGATGGCGCAGGGGCCTGGGAAAGTGATCGCGCTGGGCGCGGTGCTGGCCGCCGGGAGCGGTGGCGTAGTTATTGAATCAGTGAGCGACTGAGTTATCGAATCGCGGGGAAAGTTTCTCAACGATCCCATCGGGCGCGTTCCGCTCTTCAGAACAAACTTCTCAGCACCCTCCAGAAGTCAAACTCAGTTCCAGAAACTAGAATCCCATCTTGTCGTCTGCGGACGGGCCGTAGGTCGCGGGCACGGGCTTTTCGTTCAGGCGCAGATATACGCCCAGTTGAGCGCGGTGATGCACCAGGTGGTTCATGAACATTTCGCGATAGGCGAGGAACCGCGAGCCTTCGAAGATCTTCTTGCCTTGAAAGCTCAGCTTCCAGGGTTCGGTCCAGGCTTCGTCCTTGGTGGCTTGCAGAGCGACGCGAACCTTTGCGGACTCCTCGTCGAACGCTTTCACCAGTTGAGCCGGAGACTCGAACGGCAACGGTTTGGTGCTGCTCTTGGAAAAGTCCAGCTCAGGCGTGGTCAGGATGGTGAGGCCGAATCCGGCGAGTTGGGCGACGTGGGGAGCCAGTTTCCGAGGGGCATCGACTTGGGGTGAGGCGCGAAATCTTTCTTGTCGGCGGGGACGCGTTCGAGGGTAGTGCGCGTCTTCTTCATTTCTTCGTCGAGTTCGAGCAGGAGCAGTTCGCTGATAGACATGGGTTCTGTTTTCTCCGTGCAATGAGTATAAATGCGATTGGTCGGGCGCTGGGGCGTTTTCAGTAGTAAGGCGAAAAGCATCAACCACTAAGGACACTAAGGTTCACGAAGGATTCGATGGCTAGCGTTTCTTTTGCGCCCGGAGTGGATTTTGATCTGCGGCTCAGTGGAGAATATCGCGGGGCGCTGCTACACTAGCGGGTTTGGTTCATCGATTCTGATCGGTTCTGGCCGGAGTTCTGCCGAGAAAATCATGCTGAGACCTGGGGACATTGCCATTGTCAGTGGGGCGCGCACGCCCTTTGGCCGCTATTGCGGCAAATTGAAGGACTTTACCGCGCAGGAGTTGGGCGCGACTGCCGGTAAGGGCGCGATCGAGCGGTCGGGGATCGATGCCAAGGAATTCGATCATGTCGTGTTCGGCAACGCGCAGCAGACGTCGGGCGACGCGCTTTATGGCGCGCGGCACGTGGGGTTGCGGGCGGGGATTCCGATTGAGACTCCGGCACTGACGGTGAACCGGCTGTGCGGGTCGGGGATGCAGTCGATTGTGTCGGCGGCGCAGATGATCCAGACCGACGAGGCGAAGATTGTGCTGGCGGGCGGGATGGAGGCGATGTCGCAGGCGCCGTTCGTGATCCGCGGGCGCGATGGGTTTACGCTGGCGCCGGGCGGGAAGCTGGAAGATTCGTTGATGGTGGCGCTGCTCGATACGTATTGCGGGTCGTATATGGCGAACACGGCGGAGCTGTATGGATCGGAGCAGGGGATCACACGGCAGATGCAGGATGAGTTTGCGCTGCGGTCGCAGCAGTTGGCGGACGCGGCTTATAAGGATGGACGGATTCAGGAAGAGTTAGTGCCTGTGGCGCTGCGGAATCATAAGGGCGAGGCGACGGGGGAGTCGCTGACGGAGGATGATCATCGTCGTCCGCAGACCACGATGGAGGGGCTGGCGAAGCTTCGCCCTGCATTCGGGAAGAATGGAACGGTCACCGCGGGGAACGCGAGCGGGATTGTGGATGGCGGCGCGGCGGTTGTCGTGATGTCGCTGGAGCAGGCGCTGAAGCGGGGACTGAAGGCGCTGGGACGGATTTGCAGTTGGGGCATTGCGGGCGTGGAGCCAAAGCTGATGGGGCGCGGTCCGGTGCCGGCGTCGAAGATCGCGCTGCAGAAGGCGGGGCTGTCGCTGGATTACATTGACCTGATTGAAGTGAACGAGGCGTTTGCTGCGCAGTATCTGGCGGTAGAGAAGGAGTTGGGATTAGACCGCGAGAAGGTGAATGTGAATGGCGGGGCGATAGCGCTGGGGCATCCGCTGGGCGCGACGGGGACGCGGCTGGTGATTTCGCTGTTGTATGAGTTGCGGCGGCGGAAGAAGAAATATGGGTTGGCAACAGCGTGTATTGGGGGCGGGCAGGGGATCGCGATGGTGGTGGAGAGCTTGAATTAACGCTTTTCGCTTCGTAAGGGCGGCGATTTTATTGCGCGGGTGGCTGAGGCGTTGCATTATAATTTCGGTATGCTCACGGACGACGACAAACAGTGGATCAGCCAACGGCTAGAGAAGGTGGAAACCACCTTGCTCACCGAGTTTCATAAGTGGGCGTCCCCCGTCGAGTTGCGTCAGCGAAGCCATGCTGCGGCCCTTCGCGCGTTGGATGCCGAGGTTGAGTCTCTCTCAGACCGGCTCAAGAACCTTGAAGGCCGCTGATCGGCCCCTTCCGTCCGATGTCCTAATTCTGGAATCATTCACATCGATTCGGGCATTCGCGCGCTTTTGTGGTGGGTCGGGCCGGAGGAGAGCCAGTGAGGTTTTACTACGACGGTGATGAACCGGGGGGCAGGATGCTCTCATGGTTCAAACTCCAACTTAAAGCAATTGGAACGCTCTGGGATGCGGAGCTACCCGAAGCCGCCTTAGCCATTATCTATTCCGGCATAGATTCGTTTGGTCTGCTCGCCGCGCCAGCCGACGTTCTTGACTCAAGCGGGAACAGCTTCAAGCAATGGTGCGAGAAGTACATCCTCACTCGCTTGCAAAGCCTGGACGGCATTTTGATCACGCCAGCGGACCTATGGGCTGCACGATGCGGCGTACTTCACACCTCCACCCCGCTTTCAAACTTAGAGCGTGATGGCAACGCGCGTCAGGTGTTCTACCAAGTCAGGGACAAGACTGGTGTCAACGTGATACTAAACACGCAGCAAATTCCAGTTCGGATTGACATTGGTAGTCTCGGTCTTGCTTTCAAAGAGGGTGGTATTGCCTTTCTCGCTGACTTGAAGAATGATCCACCGAATCAGAAGCTCGCACAGTGTCGTGCGCAGCATTTTTTAAGATGGGTAACAGTCGTACCGTAGAGGACGATATTCGCATCGAAATCCGCAGGGTGAGATGTCCGAGAAGGAATTTTCCTAATGGAAATCAAGAAAGTTGGAGTACTTGGTTGCGGGTTGATGGGGTCTGGCATTGCGCAGGTTTGCGCTGCGGCTGGATTCGACGTCACTGTGCTCGAGGTCGAGCAAAAATACCTCGACAAGGGGTTTGCGGGGATTGAGAAATCACTGGCGAAGTTTGCGGAGCGGCCGGTCGAGAAGGGCGGGATCACGGCGGCGCAGAAGGACGGCATTCGCTCACGACTGAAGGGAACGACTTCCAAGTCCGACCTCAGCGATTGCGACATCATCATCGAGGCCATCATTGAGAACGTCGAAGAGAAGAAGAAGATGCATGCGTCGCTCGACGGCGTGGTGAAGAAAGAGGCGATTTTTGCTTCGAATACTTCTTCGATTTCGGTGACGGAGTTGTTAACTGCGGTGAAGAGGCCGGAGCGGTTTATCGGGCTGCACTTTTTTAATCCGGTGCCGTTGATGAAGCTGGTCGAAGTGGTGCGGACGATCGCTACGGCCGACGATGTTTACGATTCGGCCTACGAGTTTGCGAAGAAGCTGGGCAAGGTTCCGGTGCGGACGTCGGACAAGACGGGATTCATCGTCAACCGGCTGCTGGTGCCGTATTTGCTGGATGCGATCCGCGCGTATGAAGAAGGCGTGGGATCGATTGAGGATATCGATAGCGCGATGAAGCTGGGATGCGGGTATCCGATGGGGCCGTTTACGCTATTGGATTTTGTGGGGCTGGATACGACCTATTACATTACGCATGTAATGTATGACGAGTTCAAGGAGCGGCGGTTTGCGTCGCCTGCGCTGCTGAAGCGGCTGGTGATGGCGGGGTGGTACGGGCGGAAATCGGGCCGCGGGTTTTATGATTATTCGGACCCGGAGAAGCCAAAGGCGCAGAAGCTGTAAGAGCGTTGGCCACGGATTTGCACAGATCTTTACGGATTGAAAGGCGAGTTACCACAGAGTCACAGAGGCACAGAGAAAAAGCCCAAAGAAATTGAATTTCTCTGTGTCTCTGTGACTCTGTGGTGAACAGATTTTATGAACTTCGAAAATATACTTCTCGAAAAGAAAAACGCGATTGCTTACGTCACCGTCAACCGGCCGAAGGTGCTGAATGCGCTCAACATGGCGACCATGGAGGAGCTGCGGGGGGCGTTTCATGACATCAAAAACGACAAGGCGATTCGCGTCGTCATCTTTACTGGCGTCCGGTGAGAAGGCGTTTATTGCGGGGGCCGACATCGGCGAGTTGGCGAAGCAGGACGCGGTGACGGGGAAGGAATATACGCATCGCGGGCAGTCGGTGCTGAACCTGATTGAGAATCTGGGGAAGCCGGTGATCGCGTGCATCAACGGATTCGCGCTCGGCGGCGGATGCGAGATTGCGATGGCTTGCACGATGCGGCTGGCCAGCGAGAATGCGAAGCTGGGACAGCCGGAGGTGAAGCTGGGGATCATCCCGGGATATGGGGGATCGCAGCGGCTGCCGCGGCTGGTGGGCAAAGGGATCGCGATGCAGATGGTGCTGGCGGGGGAGACGATCACCGCGCAAGAAGCGCATCGCATCGGGCTGGTGAATGAGGTGACGGCGCCGGCGGATCTAATTCCGCGGGCGGAGGCGATTGCGGCGAAGATTATTGCGAACGCTCCGCTGGCTGTGCAGTATGCGATGGAGGCCGTCAACAAGGGGATGGAGATGACTTTGGCTGAGGGGCTTTATCTGGAGGCGACGCTGTTTGGCGTGTGCTGTGCGACTGAGGATAAGACTGAGGGGACGAAGGCGTTTTTGGAGAAGCGGGCGGCGGCGTTCAAGGGGAAGTGAGGCGGGACTCATATGAGGTCCACGCCAGATCCCTCGCTTCGCCTGAAAGGCGGCTCCGCTCGGGATGACGCCGGCTTAGGGTAGAGGAGTGCATAGATCCTTCGCGGCAAAGTACGCCGCTCAGGATGACAAGCTTGAATCGAAACAAATTCACCACTGAGGACACGGAGATCACAGAGGAGAAGATCAAATTTAAGGTGGAGTCGGTGCCGGGGGCGGCTTTCCCTGCCTTGGAGGGGAAGTTGGACGCAGCCGGGCGGCGGTTTGCCATTGTGGTGGCGCGGTTTAATGCGTTTATCACGGAGCGGCTGCTGTTGAGCGCTTGCGATGGCTTGCTGCGGACTGGGGCAGAGAAGAAAGACATTGACATTGCGCGGGTGCCGGGGGCATTTGAGATTCCGTTGGCGGCGCGGACTTTGGCTTTGACGGGGAAGTATGATGCCATTATTTGCATCGGATGTTTGCTGCGCGGGGACACGGCGCATTATGACGTCATCGTCAATGAAGTCACGCGGGGGATTGGGCAGTCGGCGCAGGAGACTGGTGTTCCGCATGCGTTCGGAGTATTGACTTGCGAGACTTTGGAACAGGCCATTGATCGGGCCGGGTTGAAGATGGGGAACAAGGGATTTGAGGCGGCGCTGGCGGCGGTAGAGATGGCGTCGCTAACGACAGCTATCAGCTCTCGGCCGTCGAGCTGCCAACAAGAGGCGGGCTCCTGACTCTCGCTCTTCCACCCGTCGACGTGACAAGAGCACGAAACGGCGAGGGCGATAAGGCATTCAACTTCTGGCAATGTGCTTCGCCATAAGTCTTAAGTAGAGGTAGGGATGCTTCGACTGCGAAAGAGCCGCGCTGGCGCGCGGCTCTTTCTGCGCTCAGCATGACAGGAATTTGGGCGCGTACAGTACACTGGGAACTGAAATCTCATCGCGGGCTGAAGGCCGCTGGAACGGACGAAGGCGTCCGTCCCAACACAAACAATGGGGACACGACGTAAATCTCGGGAAATGGCGTTGCAGATGCTATTTCAGTCGGACATGGGCAAGCAGGAT
Source organism: uncultured Acidobacteriaceae bacterium (assembly GCA_963844525.1). Classification (GTDB taxonomy): domain Bacteria; phylum Acidobacteriota; class Terriglobia; order Terriglobales; family Acidobacteriaceae; genus Sulfotelmatobacter. Next base: position 1,516,001 of record CAWJOM010000006.1, read on the forward strand.
GCCGAGCAGGTGCGGCGGACATTCTGGGGTGAACATGGAACTGCCAGCGCCGAGGTGCGCGGGTTTGCGGACGACCTGTTTCGCGTGGCAATTGACCGCAACGCCGAGATTGACGGGTTAATCGAAAAGCATGCCGAGCACTGGCGCATGGAGCGCATGGCGGCAGTGGATCGGAATCTGCTGCGGGCGGCGGTGGCTGAATTACTGGCGTATCCGGAGACGCCGCGGGCGGTTGTGATCAACGAGGCGCTCGAGATTGCGCGAAAGTTTTCCAGTCCAGAGTCGGTTCACTTCGTGAACGGCGTGCTCGATAGCGTGGGGAAAGATCTCGAGCCGAAGAGCGTTTAGCAGGAGTACTCAGTACTCGGACCCAGTACTCAGTCGTTATTCCCTTCTTCTTTTTTCTTTGCGTCAGCAAACATCGGCCTCAGCTGGCTACCGATATTTACCCTCCGAATACCTCCATCGCCGCATCACGCCACGATGCTTTTTACGGTCGGGCGAGGACGAGGTTCAGGGTGCACGGTCCGCTGGTGGGCAGGCCGGTGCAGAAGGGATTCAGGTAGTTCGGCAAGTTGGGGAAAGGGAGCTGGACCAGGTCGGCGCCACCGAGGGACGTGCTGATTTCGTGGAGCAACCCATCGCTGCCTGCGACCAGAATTGTCCCCGAGTCGGCGGATATGTCGGCGTTGATTGGAGTTGCGCTTCCCAGGAGTTCGATGCCGGTTACGGCGCGAGTGCTGAAATCATAGACCAGGATGCTGGCGTAGCTGGCGGACGCGATGTAGAGCTGCGATCCGTCGGCGGAGGTGGTGAAGTTCATGGACTGGCAGGCTGAGCTGCTGGCGCAGAGGGTGCCCTGGTTCAGTTCAATGCGCTGCACCGGGAAAAAGCTCAAGGTTTGCGGGCAAAGGGTTCCAGGCGCAGGAGCAGAGATGGTCGAGGTGATGACGTCGAAGCCAGTGGCGTCGAGCGCGAGCAGGTGCACGCCATCGGGAATCAGATTTCCCGCGGAGTCCGTTCCGTCGATATGCAATCCGGGCAGCACCTTCATGAGGATGGGGTTGGAAGACAGAGAAAGGACGGCGGGAATTGAGAGAGTCGAGTCGGTTGCGACCTGATTGGTGCAGGTGGAGAAAGCCGTGACATTCGCGGAATTGGCGCCCGCGGCCGATTCCGCAACGTAGGCGAACGAGCTGTTGGGCGAGAAGGCGATGGCATCGCCCGGACCGTTGAGAGGGATGGGACCAGCCAGGGCTTGCAGCGGAGAATATACGTAGAGCGAACTGCCTGTGGTTCCTCCGGTGATAAAGGCCTTCAGTCCGTCGGGGGAGAACGCGGCTGTGCTCGCGCCGGAGATGTTGAGGGCGGTCGCGGTCGATGCCGCGGAATTCGCGGTGTTGACTACATAGACCTGATTTGGAGTGTGGAGCGTGTCGGAAAATAACGCGAGGGAGCCGTTGGCCGAGGCGGCCAGCACCCTTCCAGTGACGGTTCCCAGCGAAGTGTACGGACTATTGGTGGTGCCGAAATTCGTAGGGTTGATCAACTGAGCGCCGAAGTCGCTGCCCATGTAGACCTTGTCTCCATTGAGATCGAAAAGCATGGAATTGGGCGAAGTGGGAAGGGGATTTTCGGAGCCTACGACAGCCTTGGCGGTCGAGAAGCTATAAATCGAAGTGTTGCACGCCGCAGGCGCAAGGCTGGCACAGCTCGTGCTGGTAGCGAGAAGAGATGCCGCTCCAGGAGATCCTGTAACGACGCCAGAGATCGCCGTATCAGCGTAGACGGGAACAGGAATGAGCTGCCGGCAATCGGTGAATTGAGGATAGATTGCGTGGAAGTACTGGCTGCACGAATCGAGGAGCGTGGTCGAGGACAGAGATGCTGGAATAAGCGGGAAGCCGACGTTGCAGGTCGGCGGGGTGCAGGAGGCGGTAACGGCTCCCGAACCAGGCAAAGGGGTGGAGATGGCACAGGACTGAAAGCAGCTGCCACTTGTCGCAATCGAAGCGGGATGGGATGCGGACCACGTGAGCTGAACCTGGCTAAGAACGATGCCGCCGTTCGTGTTGGGCAGGGAGTTGTTGCCCATGATGTCGGTGAGAGTGGCAAAAGCGGTCTGGCCGCCTCCCTTGGCCGCGACAAAGCTGGTCTGCCCCGAGCCCACGTGTCCCAGTTCCAGGGAAACGCTCTGGATGGGGCAGCTCGCAAAGAAATCGAGAGGCGGAGACGTCCCCAGCGAGTTCTGTAACTGGGGTTGCAAGAACGAAGTGCTGGTTATGTTGCTGGCAGAGGCGTAGATCTGGGCGATGCCGGGGGCGAGAGCTTTTGCCGTGACCTGATTGGTGGCGAAATTGTAAGCAGAATTTACAACAGGAATGAGGTTGACCACCGACGGGTTATTCGCCGAAAACGTAAAAGGTCCGACAGCGGAGGTGACGTCGACGCCATTGCTGAAGGCGTGGGCTTCGACTGTCATCGACTGAGTCTGGGAGAGGCAAGGTTCCTGGACCGGCACACCGTCGAGCAGAATTCCAGTGACGGTGATGGAGTCGATGGGGGGATGAACGAATACCCAGGTCGGGATGCTGGTGGCGCCGAGAGTAGAGGCGGTGACCTGGACGGGGCCGGAGTTTCCAGGAGTGCAAACCGTGTAATTCAGGTCCCAGTGGCCGGCACAAGCGACGCCATTCGGGGCGAGGGTGAGGATCGAGGTGTCACTCGATGCAAATGTAAAAGAGGTAGAGGCGATGTTGGTGCCGGAAGCGGTTTGCGCCGATGCCAGGAAACCCATGACGCCGCCCAGCACGAGGGAAGTATTGTTGCTGGGGGTTAGGCTGATCCTCCCGGGAAAAATCGGAGGGCCGGGCTTGCTGCCGCCGCCACAGCCGCTGGAGCTCCATAGAACAAGGACAGCAACGAGCAAAGGCAAAACTCTAGAACGCAACCGACCCATGCACCCCTCTTTAAGCATTAAGCCTGGTCCCGATCCTGCGCCGTCAGATTACGCAAGACGAGCCGTCAAATGAATTGGAAAACTTGTAGTGTAGAGGCTGGAAGAGGAATCGGCAAGTTGAGGCGTTTAGGAGGCGTGAGCGAGCGTCGTTTGCTCGCGGGAGCCTCCTGCCGAAATCCTGAGCCGCGCCTTTGCGGCGAAGGATCTCCGTCACCCGAACAGCCCGATTGCTTCGCTCCATCCCTCGACATCGTGGGATGCAAAAACACGGGTTGACGATGTTTGCAGCGACTTGCTATAGTAGTTTGGTTCCGCGAGTACATCCAGGCTTGCTGTGTGCTGTGAGTTTTGCTGCGGTGTGAGCAGAGCTTGCGGTTGAGCTATAGAGAAATACGTTTCCGGATGGCGTTCGAGTTCGGAGACTTTCCTCGCTGAAACGTTCCTGCGGTGCCTTCTGCCCTTTTGTGGAAGGATATGCAGGACAAGGCTGACGAAACGGAGTGCCCCCGGAGTTTGGCCGGGCGCCACCGTCGGCAGCGAAAGTCTAAGGGAATCCAGAATCTCTCCGGCATTTTGCGGTGAGAAGTAATGGTTGGCGAAAAGCCGGCCATGCCCACGGATGCGCGTCAAACAGGATTGCAGGATTTGAGCTGCGCCGCCTGCGCGTGAAGGCAGGATGTTGTGCGCTCGGCGTTGCGCGGCTAAGGAGTCGGAAGAGTGCCTACGTTTAACCAGTTGGTAGCTCAGGGCCGGAAGCGGCCCCGTTACAAGACGGCGAGCCCTGCGTTGCAGGGATGTCCGCAAAAGCGCGGCGTTTGCACCCGCGTGTACACGCAGACGCCCAAGAAGCCGAACTCGGCGTTGCGTAAAGTTGCGCGCGTGCGTCTGACGAACGGAATTGAAGTGACGACGTACATCCCAGGCGTTGGCCACAACCTGCAGGAGCACTCGATCGTGCTGATCCGCGGGGGCCGTGTGAAGGATCTGCCGGGTGTGCGCTATCACGTGATTCGCGGAACGCTGGATGCGGTGGGTGTTGCCGGCCGCATGCAGGGACGCTCGAAGTACGGCGCCAAGCGGCCGAAGAAGGCTTAAGAGCCAGTTTCAAGGTTTCAACGTTTCAAGGTTTCCAGGTCGACCTCGAAACGATATGTCCTTGAAACATTAAAACTTTGAAACTTTGAAACCTGGGCAAGAGCCCAGGAGCTTACAAGCAGATGCCAAGAAAAGGACATATCGCAAAGCGGACCGTCCCGGCCGATGCCGTGTATCAATCGGACCTGGTGACGAAGTTTATTAACTCGATGATGTGGCAGGGTAAGCGCTCGACCGCTGAAGGCATCTTCTATGAGGCTCTGGCGAAGGTGCAGGAAAAAGGCGGCGACGAAGCGCTGAAGCTCTTCAAGAAGGCCGTGGAGAACGCGAAGCCGCTGCTCGAGGTCAAGACCCGCCGTGTCGGTGGCGCCAACTATCAGGTGCCGGTGGAAGTGAACGCCGACCGCCGGACGTCGTTGGGGATTCGGTGGCTGATTACTTATGCCCGGGCCCGCGGCGAAAAGGGAATGGTCGAGAAGTTGACCAATGAGTTGCTGGACGCCGCCGCCGGAAAAGGCGCCGCGATCAAGAAGAAGGAAGATGTGCATCGGATGGCGGAAGCCAACAAGGCGTTCGCGCATTACCGGTGGTAGGAACCAGCCATTAGCTCTTAGCCTTTAGCCCTTAGCTGAACCGGGGCGGGGTCGCTAAAAGCTAAGAGCCAAGAGCTAAAAGCTAATTTCGGAGCCCAGAAAGAGTTAGAGAGCCGTGCCCAGAACAGTCCCATTAGAGCGTTGCAGAAACATCGGCATCATGGCCCACATCGATGCCGGCAAGACCACTACGACGGAGCGGATCCTGTTTTATACGGGACGGACGCACCGCATCGGAGAGGTGCACGAAGGCACTGCGACCATGGACTGGATGGAGCAGGAGCAGGAGCGCGGCATCACGATTACGTCCGCCGCGACGACCTGCACCTGGCGCGACATTCGCATCAATATTATTGATACGCCCGGCCACGTGGATTTCACGGCGGAAGTCGAGCGCTCGCTGCGGGTTCTTGACGGCGCAGTGGCGGTGTTCGACGCCGTACACGGCGTGCAGCCGCAGTCTGAAAAAGTATGGCGCCAGGCCGATAAATACGGCGTCCCGCGCATTTGCTTCATCAACAAGATTGACAAGATGGGTGCTGATTTCGAGCATGCCGTCGATACCATCCGCAAGCGCCTGAGTGCCAAGCCCGTCGCGATTCAATTTCCCATTGGCCAGGAAGACAAGTTCCGGGGCGTCATCGACCTGATCAACATGAAGTCGATCGTCTGGCAGGACGACACCATGGGCGCGGAGTACATCACCGAAGAAATTCCCGCCGACCTGAAGAAGAAAGCTGAAGCGTTTCACGCGCAGCTGGTCGAGAGCATTGCCGAGAACGACGACGAAATCCTGCACAAGTTTCTGGAAGGCGAAGAGATTACCGCGGACGAGCTGCGTGCATCGCTGCGCAAGTCGACCATCGCGTTGAAGGTATTCCCGGTAGTAGTGGGAACGGCGTTCAAGAATAAGGGCGTGCAGCCGCTGCTGGATGCGGTGGTGGATTATCTGCCTTCGCCGCTTGATGTGCCGGAGACGCATGGCCTGAATCCCGACAACGGGGAGAAGATTTTCCGCCATGCCGACGACAAGCAGCCATTCTCCGCTCTGGCGTTCAAGATCATGGCCGACCCGTTTGTCGGGCAGTTGACGTTTATCCGCGTGTATTCGGGTCAGTTGAAGACCGGCGATACCGTGCTGAACGTGCGTACGACGAAATCTGAGCGCATTGGGCGTTTGCTGAAGATGCACGCCAACAAGCGCGAAGAGATCAGCGAGATTCTGGCCGGCGATATTTGCGCGGCGGTTGGATTGAAGAACGTCGGCACCGGCGACACGATTTGCGACGAGGATCATCCGATTGCGCTGGAGTCGATCACGTTCGCGGTCCCCGTGATTTCGGTTGCGGTCGAACCGAAGACCAAGGCTGACCAGGAAAAAATGGGCATGGCGTTGAGCCGCCTGGCCCAGGAAGATCCTACGTTTAAGGTTCACACCGATCCCGACAGCGGACAGACCATCATCAGTGGCATGGGCGAGTTGCATCTGGAAATCATCGTCGACCGCATGATGCGCGAATACAAGGTCGAGGCCAACGTCGGCAAGCCGCAGGTGGCATATCGCGAGACGATTCGCAGGCACGCCGAAGCGGAGGGCAAGTACATCCGGCAGACGGGCGGCAAGGGGCAATACGGGCACGCGAAGATTTATCTCGACCCGCAACCGCCGGGCGTGGGCTACGAATTCGTCAACGATATTACGGGCGGCTCGGTGCCGAAAGAATTTATTAAGCCGATCGATCAGGGCATTCGCGAGGCACTGGAAGGTGGAATTCTCGCCGGGTATCCGATGGTCGATGTGAAGGCCACGCTGTACGACGGCAGCTATCACGACGTCGACTCGAACGAAATGGCATTCAAGATTGCCGGATCGATGGCGTTCAAAGAGGCGGCTCGCAAGGCTTCCCCGGTGTTGCTGGAGCCGGTGATGGCGGTCGAAGTGGTGACGCCGGAAGATTATGCTGGCGTCATCATGGGCGACTTGAGCTCGCGCCGCGGACGCATCGAGGGCATGGAGCACCGCGCGGGCTCGCAGGTGATCAAGGCGATCGTGCCGCTGGCGGAGATGTTTGGTTACGCGACCCACATGCGCTCGTCGACGCAGGGCCGCGCGGAATACTCGATGCACTTTGCGCGCTACGAAGAGGCTCCGCGATCCGTTGCGGAGGAAATCATTGCGAAGGTGCAGGGAACGGCGAAATAGGGTTGTGGCAGTGAGGCGGAAATCCTCTCGGCCGCAATGGTGATGTTGACCGACGTGTGGTCCTTCACCCGCGCTTTGCGCGCGCTCAGGATGACACAAGGGTTTGAGCTAGAAGCTAAAAGCTAGGAGCTAAGAGCTGAGTTATGGCGAAAGAAAAATTTGATCGCACCAAGCCGCACTGCAACGTAGGGACGATTGGTCACATTGACCATGGCAAGACGACGTTGACGGCGGCGATCACCAAGGTTCTGTCGAAGCACAATCCGAAGAACACGTTCCGCTCGTTCGACTCGATTGATAACGCGCCGGAAGAGAAGGCACGCGGAATCACGATTGCCACGGCGCACGTGGAGTACGAGACGGCGAACCGGCACTACGCGCACGTCGATTGCCCGGGCCACGCCGATTACATCAAGAACATGATCACGGGCGCGGCGCAGATGGATGGCGGGATTCTGGTGGTGGCGGCGACGGATGGTCCCATGCCGCAGACGCGCGAGCACGTGTTGCTGGCGCGGCAGGTGGGCGTGCCGTATCTGGTGGTCGCGTTGAATAAGGTTGATGCGGTCGATGATCCGGAGTTGCTGGAACTGGTTGAACTCGAAGTGCGCGAACTGCTGAAGTCGTACAAGTTCCCGGGCGACGATGTGCCGGTGGTGCGGGTTTCGGCACTGAACGCGCTGAACGGGGAAGCCAAGGCGGAAGCGCAGATCGACGAGTTGATGGCGGCGGTGGACAAGTATATTCCGCAGCCGGCGCGCGAACTGGATAAGCCGTTCCTGATGCCGATTGAAGACATCTTCTCGATCTCGGGCCGCGGCACGGTGGTCACGGGCCGTATTGAGCGTGGCAAGGTGAAGGTTGGCGAGGAAGTAGAAATCGTCGGCTTCCGCGAGACGCGCAAGACGGTCGTGACGGGCGTCGAAATGTTCAAGAAGCAATTGGACGAAGGCATGGCGGGCGACAACGCCGGTCTGCTGCTGCGCGGCATTGCGAAGGAAGATGTGGAGCGCGGCATGGTGCTGGCCAAGACGGGATCGATCACGCCGCACACCAAGTTCAAGGCCGAGGTCTACATTCTGACGAAGGAAGAAGGCGGACGACATACGCCATTCTTCAAGGGCTATCGTCCGCAGTTTTATCTGCGCACGACGGACGTGACGGGCGTGGCGGAGTTGCCGGCGGGCACCGAAATGGTGATGCCGGGAGACAACGTGAGCCTGGTGATTGAGTTGATCACGCCGGTAGCCATGGAAAAGGGATTGCGCTTCGCGATTCGTGAAGGCGGCCACACGGTGGGTGCAGGCACGATTGCGGAGATTGTGCAGTAGCGGTCGCTGGTCGCTGGCTGTTAGTCGTTGGTCAGGACGCGCCAGATGAGAACGAGTCCCCTTAGGGACCACAGAAAGTGCATAGATCCTTGGCGAGACAAAAGGCGTCTCGCTCAGGATGACAACTTAAAAATAAACGCGGCTTGCGGCTTGCCGCCGGTTCTTTCCTTCCGGAGACGCCGGGAGGGGATTCGAGAGATGACACAGTGATTGGAAAAGAAAGAATTCGCATCCGGTTGAAAGCTTACGACTATCGCATTCTGGATCAGTCGACGGGCGAGATCGTGGAAACGGCGCGGCGTACCGGCGCACAGATTGCGGGACCAATTCCGCTGCCCACGATGAAGAACAAGTACTGCGTGCTGCGTTCGCCGCACGTGGACAAGAAATCGCGGGAGCAGTTTGAGATCCGCACCCACAAGCGGTTGCTCGATATTCTCGAGCCGACGCAGCAGACGGTGGACGCGCTGATGAAGCTCGATCTGCCGGCGGGCGTGGATGTGGAGATCAAGGCGTTCGGAAAAGAGCATAAGTAAACGCGGGCTTCGCCCGCGGAACGGACGAATGCGTCCGTTCCCACATGAGCAGAGAAGCTCACGAGCAAAGTAGCTCACCAGCCAATAGCTGCACGATAGGCCATGCTGGAACTGGAGAAGGAAATGGCAACGAAGGTTACGGGGATTCTGGGCAAGAAGGTCGGGATGACGCAGCTGTTTGACTCGAAGGGCGATGTTCGCCCGGTCACAGTACTGCAGGCTGGTCCGTGCGTGGTGACGCAGCACAAGTCAGCCACACGGGACGGCTACGAAGCGGCCCAGATTGGCTTGGTGGAGTTCGTGAAGGAATCGCGGCTGACCAAGCCGGCGCAGGGACACCTGGCGAAGAACAATCTTCCTCCCGTGAAGTTCATGCGCGAAGTGCCGCTCGAAATGGAAGCGGCCGTCGAAGGCGTCGAAGACAAGGGCGTGAAGGTTGGCGACCGCGTGCTGGTCGACATGTTTGACGGTGAGCGGTTTGTCGACATCGTCGGAATCAGCAAGGGTAAAGGCTTCCAGGGTGTCGTGAAACGGCATCATTTTGGCGGTGGTCCGAAGTCGCACGGGTCGATGTTCCAAATCACCGGTTCCATTGGATCGTCGGCGTTCCCGTCGCGCGTGTTCAAGGGAATGCGGATGTCGGGACACATGGGCAATGCCCGCGTGACCCAGCGCAACCTGCGCGTGCTGGGCGTCGACAAGGATGAGAATTTGCTGGTGGTCGAAGGCAGCGTGCCGGGACCTGAGGGCGGCTACATCATTATTACGAAGGCGAAGAAGCCGCCACGAGAACGGCGCGGATTCGCAGGGTCGGCGACGGTGGATCCGTTGAAGGCGGCGAAACGAGCGGCGAAAAAGGCATAGGAGCAGTCGTTGGTCGTTGGCCGCTAGTCGTTGGCTGACCCAAAAGACGAAAAGCAAAATGGCAACTATTGATATCCATAATTTGAGCGGCGAGAAGGTTGGGACGATGGATCTCGCCGATGAAATCTTCGGCGCGGTCAACGAAGACCTGCTCTGGGAAGCGGTGAAGCATTACCGCGCCGGGCAGCGCGCCGGTACGCACAAAACCAAGGGCCGCTGGGAAGTTTCCGGTTCGGGCAAGAAGCTCTGGAAGCAGAAGGGCACGGGCCGGGCCCGCATCGGATCGATCCGTTCGCCCCTGTGGCGGCATGGCTATACGGTGCATGGTCCGCAACCGCGCTCTTACGACTACGCGTTCCCGCGCAAGAAACTGATGGGCGCGTTGCGCTCGGCTTTGGCCGCGAAGCTGGCCGACGGCAAGCTGATCGTGGTGAATTCGTTCGAGATGAAAGACGTGAAGACCAAGGCGTTCCGCAAGTCGCTGGATGCGCTGAAGGTGGATGCAACGGTTCTGCTGATCGAGGAGCCGAAGCACGAGAATCACAACCTGGCCTTGAGCGCCCGCAACATCAAGGGGCTCGAGATGGTGTTGAGCAACGAAGTGCATCCCTACCATCTGCTGAAGTATGACCGGGCAATTATCTCGCAGCCGGCGATCGAGAAGCTGCAGGTTTCGCTGAAGTCTTCGGTGTCGAAGCGGCAGCACAAGGCGGAGCCGGACGAGGGTACGAAGAAGGCGCACAGCGAGCGGCGGCGTCGCGCGCGGCATGACAAAGACAAAGCGGCGGAGGTGGCTTAATGAGATCCGCATATCAGATTATTCGCCGTCCGGTGATTACCGAAAAGGGCCTGGCCATTAAGGAAAACCAGAACACGCTGGTCTTCCAGGTGGAACCGAAGGCGACCAAGACGGAAATCAAGCAGGCAGTGCAGACGATTTTTAAGGTGAAGGTGCATTCCGTACGTACGGCCACCTATGTGGGAAAAGAGCGGCGCCGCGGCAAGTTTGCGGGTTACCGTCCCGACTGGAAGAAGGCGTATGTACGGTTGCGGGCCGGCGAGAAGATGCCGGAGTACGCACAGAATTTGTAAGACAGTCGTTGGTCGTTCGTCGTTGGCGTTTAGCCGGCGCGAACCGATGCAACGGCAAGAAAAAGCTAAGAGCTAAAAGCTAGTAGCTAAGAGCTGATTATGCCAATCAAGACATACCGACCGACGACGCAGACGTTGCGCTATCGCACGACGCTGGTCAACGACGACATTACGACGAAGAATCCGCACAAGCCGCTGATTGAGCCCAAGCCGCGAACCGGCGGGCGCCGCAACTCGGGCGACATGACGATGCGGTTCATTGGCGGCGGGCACAAGCGCAAGCTGCGCATCATCGATTTCAAGCGCGACAAGAGCGGGATTCCGGCGACCGTGACGACGATCGAATACGATCCGAACCGTTCTTCGCGCATTGCCCTGCTGGCCTATGCCGATGGAGAGAAGCGCTACATCATTCAGCCGGAAGGGCTGAAGGTTGGGCAGAAAGTGGTGAGCGGCCCTGAGGCTGACATTCTTGTGGGCAACGCGCTGCCGCTGCGGAACATTCCACCAGGCACGCAGATTCATAACCTGGAACTGAAGCCGGGCAAGGGCGGACAGATGGTGCGGTCCGCGGGCGGCGCGGCGCAGTTGATCGCGAAAGAAGAAGAGTACGCGCTGGTGAAGTTGCCTTCGGGCGAGACGCGTAAGATTTCGCAGGACTGCATGGCGACGATTGGGCAGGTCGGAAATCTGGATCACGAGAATGTGACGATCGGCAAGGCAGGACGGTCGCGCTGGCTGGGCAAGCGTCCGCATAACCGCGGCGTTTCGATGAACCCGGTCGACCATCCGCACGGCGGCGGTGAAGGCAAGACCTCGGGCGGACGGCATCCGGTCACGCCGTGGGGACAGCCGACGCGCGGGTACAAGACGCGGAACAACAAGCGTACGGACAAGTTTATTGTGAGCCGGCGCAGCAAGTAGCGCTGCGTGGTGGTCCGAAGCGGCGGTTGTGATCTTTTCAACAGCTGCGGCGGGTTTGAGGGACGTAGGGTTCTTCACCCACGCTTTGCGTGAGTTCAGAATGACAAGGGTTTTTTAGCTAAGAGCTAGGAGCTAACAGCTAGAGGCTGACTTTATGGCACGTTCAACCAAGAAAGGCGCGTTCGTGGATGCTTACCTTCAGGCGAGGGTAGAGGGCATGAATGCGCGCAATGAGAAGAAAGTGCTGCGCACGTGGTCGCGGCGTTCCACCGTGGTGCCTGAGATGGTGGGACACACGATCGCAGTGCATAACGGCAAGAAGTTCATACCGGTGTACGTCACCGAAAACATGGTCGGCCACAAGCTGGGTGAGTTCAGTTTCACCCGGACGTTCAAGGGGCACTCCATGAGGGCGGCGACGGAAGTGGCGGCCAAGCCGGCTGGGATCCCGGGCGGTCCGGGAGCGATTACTCCGGCGGCGCCGTCGGCACCGAAGGCGTAGAAAACCAGCTGTTAGCCATTAGCTTTTAGCCTTCAGCTAAGAGCTAAGAGCTAAGAGCTAAAGGCTGAGATTACGACTATGGAATTTCGAGCGGAATTGCGGTACTTGCGGGTTTCGCCGCAGAAGGCGCGGCTGGTCCTTGAGCTGATCAAGGGCAAGCGGGTGGAAGAAGCGCGCAACACGCTGGCATTCACCAAGAAGCGCGTGGCGTCGCACGTCGGCAAGCTGCTGCAGTCGGCGTTGGACAATGCGAACTTTCTGAGCGCCGAGAAAAATCTCGACGTGGAGATCGACAACCTGTACGTGAAGAGTGCGATCGCCAATGAAGGTCCGCGCATGAAGCGCATCCGTCCGGCGCCGCAGGGACGCGCATACCGCTACCAGCGGCGTATTGCGCACATCGAGTTGATTCTCGCGGAACGCGGCAAGAGCGGGGAGACCGGCGAAACCGGCGCAAGGCACTCAGGGGACGCCAGGACAGTCGAGGCGGCTCCGGCGAAGGGTAAGCGGCGGGCTCCGGCGGCGAAGGCTTCCGGGAAGAAGAAAGCAGTCGCGAAGTAGGTTGGGTCGGCGGGTGAGACGGCCACCGGACAGCCGGCGGGACGCCGGCGCTACCAAGATCGGCGCTACGAAAAGCGGCACAAGTTTTGGTTCGATTTAGGAGAAGCAATGGGACAAAAAGTCCATCCTTATGGTTTTCGCCTCGGCTTCACGAAGCCGTGGAAGTCGCGCTGGTTTGCCGAGCGGGATTACGACAAGCAGCTGCACGAAGACGTCAAGCTGAAGGCCGAACTGAAGGACAAACTGAAGTCGGCGGGCATCAGCGCGATTGAGATCGAGCGGCCGGGCAACAAGCTGCGCATCATCATCAAGACGGCGCGGCCGGGAATCATCATCGGGCGCAAAGGCGCGGAAATCGACAAGCTCAAGGCCGAGCTGCAGAAGAAGACGGCGGGCAAAGATATTTTTGTCGATATCCAGGAAGTGCACAAGCCCGAGCTCGACGCGCAACTGGTTTCGGAGTCGATCGCGCTGCAATTGGAAAAACGCGTGGGCTTCCGGCGCGCGATGCGCAAGGCGGTGGATTCGGCGCTGCGCTTCGGATGCAAGGGAATCAAGGTGCGCGTGAGCGGCCGGTTGAACGGCAACGAAATCGCGCGTTCCGAGTGGTATCTGCAGGGTCGGTTGCCGCTGCACACGCTGCGCGCGGATATCGACTATGGCTTCACCGAGGCGCGCACGACGTATGGCGTGATCGGTGTGAAGTGCTGGGTGTACAAGGGCGAGATTCTGCCGCAGAAGAAGCGCGAAGTCGCGGCGGCGGGCGGGTTCTAAAAGGTTTTGCTAAGAGCTGAGAGCTAAGAGCTGATTCTATGTTGATGCCAAAGAAAGTGAAGTATCGCAAGCAGCAGCGTGGGCGCATGACCGGGAAAGCTTGGCGCGGGTCGACGCTGGCGTTCGGCGATTTCGGGTTGAAGGTGCTGGAGCCCGGCTGGATCACCGACCGGCAGATTGAAGCCAGCCGCGTGGCCATGACGCGTTTCGTGAAGCGCGGCGGAAAGATCTGGATCCGCGTGTTTCCCGACAAGCCGGTCACGAAGAAGCCGGCCGAAACCCGTATGGGCAAGGGCAAGGGTGCGCCCGATCATTGGGTCGCGGTGGTGAAGCCGGGCAAGATTCTGTTTGAGATGGAAGGCGTGACGATTGACGGATGCGACCGAGGCGATGCGGCTGGCGTCGCACAAGCTGGCGCTGCGGACCACGCTGGTGAAGCGCGAAGGCGCGGCGCACTAGAAAAAGAAGCGGTCAGCCATCAGCTGTCAGCCGTCGGTGACGGCACAGTGCGATTTGCTGAAGCTGAGAGCTGAAAGCTGAGAGCTATTTATGAAGGCAGACAAAATCGGAATTTGACGGATGTAGAGCTGGGGAACCAGGAGCGCGAGCTCGCCGACCAGCTCTTCAAGCTGAAGTTTCAGCTGAACATGGGCCAGACGGAGAGCCTGAAGAAGATTCGCGGCTTGCGCAAGGATATTGCGCGGGTCAAGACGATCGCCGGCGAGCGCGAGCGCTCGGCCGCAACGGAGAAGAAATAATGGCGGAAACCAATACACAGGCCACGGCGAAGGTGCAGGGCCGCCGCAAGGAAGTGGTGGGAGAAGTGGTCGCCAACCGCATGCAGAAGACGATTGTGGTGAAGGTGACGCGTAAGAAGGCGCATCCGTTTTACGGTCGCGTGGTGGCGCGCAACAAGAAGTTCTACGCCCACGACGAGAAGAACGAAGCGCACGTCGGCGATGTGGTGCGGATCGAGGAGACGCGTCCGCTGTCGAAGCTGAAGCGCTGGAAGCTGAAAGATATTGTGCGCAAGACGGCGCTGGTGCCGGAAGTTGCGGCCGACGTTGCGGTCTAAGTAGGGAAGCGAGCCAGGCGCGCGGTTTTTGCGTCGCCAATGCGCGACGCATCGCGCGGTTCGCCCAGATCCTTCGGCAGGCAAAAAGGCTTGCCTCAGGATGACAAAGTCAGAGGGAGATTGAAGCCATGGCTGTGATGATGAGATCGATGCTGGAGGTCGCCGACAATTCCGGCGCCCGCAAGCTGCAGATGATTCTGCCGCTGGGCGGCTCGACCGGATTGAATGCCGGGCTGGGCGACATAATCACGGCATCGGTGAAAGAGGCAGCACCGGAAGGCCAGGCGAAAAAGGGAACCGTGGTGAAGGCCGTGATCGTGCGCACCCGCAAAGAGTATCGCCGGCGCGACGGAACCTATATCCGCTTCGATCCGAATGCCGCGGTGCTGATCAACGATGTGGGCGAGCCGGTGGGAACGCGCGTGTTCGGTCCGGTGGCGCGCGAGCTGCGCGAGAAGAAGTTTTTGAAGATTGTGTCACTGGCGCCGGAAGTTATTTAAGGCAGGTTTCAAAGTTTCAGAGTTTCAAGGTTTCAAGGTCCTTGAGATTCCGAAGCTGGGCGACGAGTGATTCGCTTGAAACCTTGGAACTTTGAAACCTTGAAATCGGAATTTATGAGAACTGTAAGCACTGAAAACAAGCGAGTGGATCTCCGGCGGAACGACACCGTGAAGGTGATCACCGGACGGGACAAGGGCAAGGAAGGGCGCGTACTGCGCGTGTTTCCGAATGATGCGAAATTGCTGGTCGAGCACGTGATGATGGTGAAAAAACACGTGCGTCCGAACCCGCAGCGCAACATCAAGGGCGGCATCGCCGAGCAGGAGAGCCGGATCGCGATCTCGAACGTGCAACTGGTGTGCGCGACCTGCGGGCCGGTGCGCATTGGCCACGAAGTGCGCGGCGACCGCAAGGTGCGCGTGTGCAAGAAGTGCGGAACGACGCTGGATAAATAGCTGTTAGCTCTTAGCCATTAGCTTTTAGCTTGTGGCCGCGATGCAGGCAGCACGATAGAAATTGAGTCTCACGAACCGGTAGACGCAGTGGGCGGCCGAGCTAAAAGCTGAGAGCTAAAAGCTTTCTGCAGCCCGAAACCGTGAGAAGGAAGTTGAAGGACAATGGCAAAAGACAAGAAGACAGAAAGATTCGGCGCCGGAGCAGAAGGCGCCTGACCAGGCGCGGCACAGCGCGAAGGAGCGTCCGCGGCTGCGCTCGAAGTTCGAGAAGGAAGTTGCTCCGGCACTGTTGAAGGAGCTGGAACTGAAGAATGTGATGGCGGTTCCGCGCCTGCACAAGATTGTCGTCAACATGGGCGTGGGCGAAGCGACGCAGAACGCGAAGGTGCTCGATCCGGCGGTGAACGAACTGGGACAGATCACCGGACAGAAGCCGGTGGTCACGCGGGCGAAGAAGTCGATCGCGGCGTTCAAAGTGCGCCAGGGACAGTCGATCGGCGCAATGGTGACGTTGCGCGGCGACCGCATGTACGAGTTCTTCGACCGGCTGGTGAATATCGTTCTGCCGCGAGTGCGCGATTTCAAGGGAGTGTCGACCAAGTCGTTCGACGGCCGCGGCAATTTCACGGTTGGACTTCACGACCAGCTGATTTTCCCGGAGATTTCGTACGAGAAGGTCGACAAACAGAAGGGCATGAACGTCACGATTGTGACCACGGCGGCGAATGACAACCAGGCGCGGACGCTGCTGAAGCATATGGGAATGCCGTTCCGGGCGTGAAGGCCGGCGGGCGAGACAGCCGGCGAGACGCCGGCGCTACAAAGAGAAGCTAGGAGCTAACGTTGGCGACAACAGCAAAACGAGTCAAGGACGGCGTCGGGCTGCATCAGAAGCCGGAAGACGTAAAGAAGCCGAAGTTCTCTTCGCGCAAGCACAACCGCTGCAATCTGTGCGGACGTCCGCGCGCGTTTCTGCGCAAGTTCGGCATTTGCCGCTTGTGCTTCCGCCAGCTCGCGCTGCGCGGGGAGATTCCAGGGGTTTCGAAGTCGTCCTGGTAGAACGGCGTCGTTGGCCGCTGGTCGTTCGTCGTCGGCAGGAGCCGCGGCGATCCATACCGGCGAACGGCCGACGACTAAGGACTAACGACGGAAGTTAACGCTGCCGCAGGTTCTCCGCTGAACGCGGAGCGAACGGGTGGCAAGAGGAGAAGCAAACGATGAGGTTGACCGATCCGGTCGCAGATATGCTGACGCGAGTGCGGAACGCACTCCAGGCCCGGCACCAGAAGGTGGACATACCGGCTTCGCGCTTGAAGCTGGAGATTGCCCGCATTCTGAAGGAAGAGGGCTACATCTCTAATTTCAAGCCGACGGAAGAAGAAGGCCACAAGGTCATCCGGATTTATCTGAAGTACGGCGCCAACAACGAAGCGGCCATCTCGAAGGTGGAGCGCGTGTCGCGCCCGGGATGCCGCGTCTACGTGCGCCGCAGCGAGATTCCTCGCGTGCTGGGCGGTATGGGAATCAACATCCTCACCACGCCGCGCGGCGTGATGACCGGCCGCCAGGCCCGCAAAGAGGGCGTGGGCGGCGAGTTGCTGTGCCAGATTTACTAGAAGAGCAGCTTCTAGCTACTAGCTTCTAGCTGATAGCTAAGGCGGCAAGCATCAACGGTTTTCGAAGTGAAACAGCCTGGGCTGAATGTTCAGACTGTAAATCCAAAAGCGGCCTAGCTAGAAGCTAGGAGCTAGAAGCTAGAAGCTCTTATGTCGCGAATTGGAAAAAAGCCGATCCCGATCCCCCAAGGGGTGACGGTCAAAATCGAAGGCAACACCGTCCTGGTGCAGGGGCCGAAGGGCAAGCTGGATACGGAGCTGCCATCCGGCATCACGATCGAGCAAAAGGATGGAAACATCGTCGCGGTTCGCCAGAACGATTCGCAGGCGGCTGTGCACGGTTTGGCGCGCGCTCTGGTCAACAACGCCGTTGAGGGCGTAACCAAGGGCTGGACGCGCGAACTGGAAATCGTCGGCATCGGCTACCGCGCCGAGATGAAGGGCAAGCCGATGGTGGTGTTCAGCCTGGGCTACTCGCATCCGATTGAATATCCGTTGCCGACGGGAGTGGATGCGACGGTCGATCCCAAGCAGACCAAGATCGCGCTGACGGGCATTGACCGGCAGAAGGTGGGGCAGGTGGCGGCGGAAATGCGCTCGCTGCGTCCGCCGGATCCGTACAAGAATAAGGGCGTGCGCTATGCGGGCGAGCGTCTGAAGAAGAAGGTCGGAAAGACCGGAGCGAAGTAAGCCGTCGTGAGTCGCTGGTCGTTAGTCGTTAGCGCGCCAGTGGCGACGGAAGATTTGCGGATTAGGCAATCGTCGGCAGTGTTGGGCTAACGACCAGCAACGACCAACGACCAACGACCAACGACTGGCGACCGAGGACAGATTTCAATGCTGACAAGAATCACGAAGAACGAGAAGCGCGGGCATGTACACGACCGCATCCGGAAAAAGATGCAGGGGACCGCGGAACGCCCGCGGCTCAATGTGTACCGTTCGCTGAATCATATTTACGTGCAGGTGATCGACGATCTGCACGGCAAGACGCTGGTTTCCGCCAGCACAGCCGAAGGCAAGAAGGAAGACCGGCGCACCGGCGGCAACGTGGCCTCCGCGAAAGTGGTGGGCAAGACGATTGCCGAGCGTGCCAAGGCCAAGGGTGTTACCAAGGTCGTGTTCGACCGCGGCGGCTACATTTATCACGGGCGCGTGAAGGCTTTGGCCGACGCAGCGCGCGAAGCAGGATTGAAGTTCTGAACAAGCTCTTAGCTTTTAGCTCTTAGCTTTTAGCTAGAGTCAAAAGCCTCGAGAGCAGACAAGCTAACGGCTAAGAGCTAATAGCTAAAGGCTAGGGTAATAAATGCCAACTGTGATCAAGAAACTTGATGCGAATTCGTTCCAGCTGAAGGACCAGGTGGTCGCCATCAACCGCGTCACCAAGGTCGTCAAGGGCGGCAAGAATCTTTCATTCGCCGCGCTGGTTGTGGTGGGCGACCCTTCGGCCGGAGTGGTGGGCTACGGTTCCGGGAAGGCCAAGGAAGTTCCGCAGGCCATCCGCAAAGCAATCGAGTCGGCGAAGAAGAACCTGATGAAGGTGAGCCTAACGCAGACCAGCATTGCGCACCTCGTTCTCGGCCGCTACGGTTCGGGCAAGGTACTGCTGAAGCCGGCGCCGGAAGGCACGGGCGTGATTGCGGGCGGCGCGGTGCGTGCGGTGATGACGTCGGCGGGCGTACAGAACGTCCTGACGAAGTCGATCGGCACGACCAATCCGCACAACGTGATCAAGGCGACCTTCGACGCGTTGAAGCAGTTGAAGAGCCGCGAAGGCGTGGCATTGATGCGCGGCAAGACGGCGCAGGAGCTGTAAGGACGGTACTCAGTACCCGGTCCTCAGCTAAGTACGAATTTTCGAGGTTTACAAGATGACGGCGAAGAAAACGAGCGCGGCTAGCGGAAAGATTCACCTGAAGTGGGTGCGGTCCGCGATTTGTGCCCCGGTAAAGCAGAAGCTGGTGATTAAGGGTCTGGGATTCACTCGGCTCAATCAAGTGATTGAGCGTCCGGACACGAACGCCATCCGTGGCATGGTGGCGAAGGTGCCACATATGGTTGAAGTGGTCGACTAGGTGTTCGGTCGCAGGTCTTCGGTCTTAGGCGTTATACCCAAGACCCGATATCTAAGACCTCTGGGAGCCGCGAAAAAGCGGCGTGAAGGAAAAGAGTCATGAATTTATCGAATATTCGAGCACCGAAGAAGGCAACGGAAAAGCGCAAGCGCGTGGGGCGCGGTATGGGCTCCGGCATGGGAAAGACCTCGACCCGTGGACATAAAGGTCAGCGTTCGCGCACCGGTTCGCGCATGATCCGCGGCTTTGAAGGCGGCCAGATGCCGCTGCACCGCCGCATGCCGAAGCGCGGCTTCACCAACATTTTTCGCAAGGAATTCAATATCGTGAGCCTGGAGCGGCTGGTGGAGATGGGAGATTCATTTCATGGCGACCCCATCACGCCGGAAGTACTGCGCAAGGCCGGGGTGATCAAGACCAAGCACCCGGTGAAGATTCTGGGCGACGGAGAGCTTAACGTTGCGATCACGGTGCACGCGCACAAGTTCTCGAAGTCGGCGCAGGAGAAGATCACAAAGGCGGGCGGCAAGGCCGAGATCTTAGAAGCAAAGGCGATAAAGCCGGTAGTGAAGGCGGGGAAGTAAATGTTCGACAAACTGGCGAATATCTTCCGGATTCCGGACCTGCGAAAGCGCATCCTCTTTACCTTGGGAATGCTGTTCGTGTACCGGTTGGGCGGGCATCTTCCGACGCCAGGAATTGATACCGCCAAGCTGGAAAGTTTCTTCACACAGGGCAGCACGAGCGGATCGCTGCTCGGATTTGTCGATTTGTTCTCGGGCGGCCAGTTGCGCCGCATGACGATTTTTGCGCTTGGCATCATGCCGTACATTACGGCATCGATCATTCTGCAGTTGCTTACCGTGGTCTATGAGCCGCTGGCCAAGCTGCAGAAAGAAGGCGAACTCGGACGCAAGAAAATCACGCAGTGGACGCGGTACATTACCGTCATTCTGAGTTCGGTGCAATCGTTCGGTATCGCGGTGGGACTGGAAAAGGGCGGATTTGCCCTGGATCCGGGCTGGAGATTCCGGTTGATGACGATGCTGACCCTGACAACGGGCAGTGCGTTCATCATGTGGCTGGGCGAGCAGATTACCGAGCGCGGCGTGGGCAACGGAATGTCGCTGCTGATTTTTGCCGGCATTGTCGTGGGCTTGCCGCGTGGCGTCGTGGACCTGGTTGAAAAAGCCAAGAACGCCGCCTGGGGCGCGATGACCTTCCCGCTGATGGTGTTCCTCATCATCTTCATGGTCGGCGTGGTGGCATTCATCGTTTGGGTGGAGCGAAGCGAACGGCGAATTCCGGTGCAGTACGCCAAGCGAGTCGTTGGACGCAAAGTGATGGGCGGTCAATCGACGCATTTGCCGCTGCGCGTCAACGCCGGCGGCGTGATGCCGGTGATCTTTGCGTCATCGATCTTGACCTTACCGCAGACCATTGGTTACGGCGCGCGCAACAGCCGTTATTTTGGAGAACTGTTCCGCATGCTGGGTTGGGGCGAGCCGCTGTATACGCTTCTGTATGCGGTCGGCATCATTTTCTTTGCGTACTTTTATGTATCGATTGTTTTCAATCCCAGCGAAGTCGCCGACAATATGCGGAAATACGGCGGGTTTATTCCTGGCATTCGTCCTGGCAAGCGTACCGCAGACTTCATCAATGAAGTGCTGACACGAATTACGCTGGTCGGCGCTCTGTACCTGATTCTGATTTCATTCATCCCCGAGTGGATGATCACTGGTATTCACCTCAACCACCTTCCCGGTGCGCTGGGAAGGGCATTCGAAAGCCTGCCGAACTGGGTGACGAACGGTTTGGGCGTGAGTTTTTATTTTGGTGGAACGTCGCTGCTGATCGTGGTGGGCGTGGCGATGGATACAGTGCAGCAGATTGAAGCGCAATTAATCATGCGGCACTATGACGGCTTTACACCGCGCAGCGGGCGCATTCGTGGCCGCCGCACCTGGTAGGGGAGCAAGGTCGGAGACATTGTGCGATGTCTCCGCTGGCAATGTGGGGTTGCTGCACCTCGGCGTCCATGACGATGCCGGAGGAGATTGAGGTCGGGAGGCTTTGGCCAAGCCGATGGCGCAGGAAACCTCACGTGAAGTAGGTCCCGTTGTGCTGCTCGGTCCACCGGGTGCCGGAAAGGGCACTCAGGCCAAGCGCATCATGGAACGCTACGGAATTCCCCAGGTATCAACGGGGGATCTCCTGCGGGAGAACGTGGCCCAGGGAACGGAACTCGGCCTTGCTGCCAAGGCGGTGATGGCGCGGGGGGAGTTGGTTTCTGACGATTTGGTGTGTGTCATGGTCCGCGAGCGGCTGGTACAGCCAGATTGCAAACGCGGGTACATGCTGGACGGATTTCCCAGGACTCCGGCGCAGGCCGGGTGGCTCGATGCGCTGCTCGAACATGAGCTCTTTGACAACTCGCGTCCTACCCGGGCCTGGCCAATTGTGATCCGCCTGGACGTGGACTATAATCAGCTATTGCTCCGGATTACTGGACGCCGTTCTTGTCCCTCCTGTGGGCGGATTTATAACGTCCACTTCCAGCCGCCCCGCGTAGATGAAATCTGCGACGAGACTGGGGAGAAGCTGGTGACCCGCAATGACGACCGGTTGGAAGTCATTCAGCCCAGACTCACGGCATACCAGGAGCAGACTCGTCCGGTAGCGGACTACTACCAGCGAACGGGCAGGTTGATCCCGATCAACGGGGATTTACCGATGGACGATGTGACGGACCAGATTTTCAGGATACTAGAAGATCACCACGCTAAGGTGAAGAATGGCGATTGTGTGTAAATCATCGGCGGAAATAGAGAAGATGCGGCAGAGCGGCCGCATCGTACGCCAGGTTCTCGACTATGTCAGAACACTGGTGGCGCCGGGCGTGTCGACCATGGATCTGGAACGCGCCGCCGACAAGAAGATCAAGGAACTCGGGGCCAAGCCGGCGTTCAAGGGGTACTACGATTATCCCTGTGTATTGTGTACGTCGGTGAATGAAGAGATTGTGCACGGTATCCCGTCGGAAAAGCGGGTGCTGCAGGAAGGCGACATCGTTTCCATCGACTGCGGCGTCGTGCTCGACGGGTACTACGGCGATGCGGCGATTACGGTCCCGGTAGGCAACGCGCTGAAGCCAGAGCTGCAGAAGTTGCTGGAAGTGACCGAGGCGTCGCTGTACCGCGGAATTGAACAGGCGCGGATTGGCAACTCGATTGGCGATGTGGGCGCCGCTGTGCAGGAGCATGTGGAAGCCGCCGGGTTCAGTGTTGTGCGCGAGTTTGTAGGGCACGGGATTGGGACGCGGTTGCACGAGGAGCCGCAGGTTCCAAACTTTGGAGCGCGAGGACATGGCGCCAGGTTGCGCGAGGGCATGGTCATCGCGATTGAGCCAATGGTGAATTACGGCAAGCCGGAAACCCGGGTGCTGGGCGACAAGTGGACGGCAGTGACCGCCGATGGCAGTTTCAGCGCGCACTTTGAGCATTGTGTCGCGGTGACAAAAGACGGTCCGGTGATTTTGACGCAGTGAGCTGCGAGTTCGGTGCTGCGCCATGAGCAAAAGTGGTTTTTGCTCAAAGCTCGAAGCTCGGAGTTATCTTAAGGAGTCGATGAGCAAAGAAGACGCGATTGAAGTGATGGCGGTGGTTCTGGAACCACTGCCCAACGCCATGTTCCGGGTCGAACTGGAAAACAAACACCAGGTGCTGGCGCACGTTTCCGGCAAGATGCGCAAGAATTTCATCCGCATTCTCCCCGGGGACAAGGTTGCGGTGGAACTTTCGCCGTACGATCTGAATCGCGGACGAATTGTGTATCGCTATAAGTGATTTTGGTTAGCTGACGGCTAAGAGCTGACAGCTGAAAGCTGGGTTATGAAAGTACGAGCATCGGTAAAGAAAATCTGTGACAAGTGCAAGGTCATCCACCGCAAGGGCGTGGTGCGGGTGATTTGCGTCAACTCGAAACACAAGCAGCGCCAGGGCTAAGTTCAAAGTCCCCACTCTAGCCGCAAGAGACGCGGCTAGAATGGGGCACCCGGCAATTAAAGAGGGATAGGATTCTATGGCACGTATTGCAGGCATCGATCTTCCGCGCCAGAAGCACATCAACATTGCGCTGACGTACATTTACGGCATCGGTCATCCGCGCGCCAGCCAGATCCTCGACGAGGCGAAGGTCGAGCCCATGAAGAAGGTGCAGGACCTGAACGAAGAAGAGGTCAACCGCATCCGCACGGTCATTGAGGCCCAGGGACTGGTGGAAGGCGATCTGCGCAAGGAAGTTTCGATGAACATCAAGCGTCTCATCGAAATCGGCTCCTATCGCGGGTTCCGGCACCGCCGCAACCTGCCGGTCCGCGGCCAGCGTACGCATACGAATGCCCGTACCCGCAAGGGTCCGCGCAAGGGAACGGTCGCGCAGAAGAAGAAGGCGACGTCAAAGACATAACAACAGCTTCTAGTTCCTAGCTACTAGCCAATCCTGGCATAGCTAGAAGCTAAAAGCTAGGAGCTAAGAGCTACTATGGCAAAACCAGCAGCAGCGGGCGGCGCAGCAGCCACACCCGATAAAAAAGGCAAGAAGAAAACCTTCAAGAAGAAGGAACGCAAGCACGTCCCGCACGGGCTGTGCTACGTGCAGGCGTCCTTCAACAACACGATCGTGACCATTTCCGACATGAACGGCAACGTTCTGTCGTGGAAGAGTTCGGGATCGCTCGGCTTTCGGGGATCGCGCAAGGGCACTCCCTTTGCCGCCCAGCAGGCCGCATCGAACGCTGCGAACATGGCGCGCGATCATGGCGTGCGCAGCGTAGATGTCCGCGTGAGCGGTCCGGGATCGGGCCGTGAGTCGGCCGTACGTGCGCTGGCTGCCTCAGGCATCGAAGTGCGTTCGATCCGCGACGTCACGCCAATTCCGCACAACGGCTGCCGCCCGCCGAAGCGACGCCGCGTCTAAGCTGTTGGCTTCGGGCCACGTTTCAAGGTGGCAAAGTTTCAAGGTTTCAAAGACCTTGAAACATTGAAACCTTCGAAACTTTGAAACATTGATTTTTGTCCGGGAGGAAGGGTGAAGCCAAACCCGTAAACCGGTCATCTAAAGGAGAAGAAACTTGGCACGTTATACCGATGCAGTCTGCCGTCTATGCCGCCGCGAGGGCATGAAGCTGTTCCTCAAAGGCGCAAAGTGCTTCAGCGACAAGTGTCCCATCGAGAAGCGCAACTTCGCTCCCGGACAACATGGCAAGGACCGGAAAGCCAAGATCGTTGGCTACGGCCTGCAGTTGCGCGAGAAGCAGAAAGCCAAGCGCATCTACTTCACGCAGGAAGGCCAGTTCCGCAACTACTTCGAAAAGGCTGCGAAGTCTCAGGGCGTAACCGGCGAGAAGCTGCTGCAACAGCTTGAGCGGCGTCTCGACAACGTTGTCTTCCGTCTGGGATTCGCCCAGTCGCGGCGCCAGGCGCGCCAGTTGGTGCGGCACGGGCACGTTGCCGTCGACAACCGCAAGGTCAACATTCCTTCGTATGAAGTGAGCGCGGGCGAAGAAATCGCGATCCGCGAGAAGAGCAAGAAGCTCACCGTGCTGGAACTGGCGAAGGAATTTGCCAGCCACGGCACGACTGTCAGCTGGCTGGAAGTTGATCGCGACAACTACAAGGCGAAAGTGCTGTCGCTGCCGAAGCGCGAAGATATCCAGCTGCCGGTCAATGAGCAGTTGATAGTTGAATTGTATAGCAAGTAAGGAATCGAGTAGTCGTCGGTCGTTAGTCGTTGGCCTCGTAGCCAACGACCATCGACAAACGACCAACGACGGTTTTCTGGTCCAATATTTCGAGCCAGATCAGCCTTTGCTGACGCTTGACCTGAATCCGGACCGATTCAGGGAGTCAGCTTTGAGCCAAACGGCCGAAGGAGAAACACATGCTTTGGAAGGGTTTTCAGAAACCGAAACGTCTCGCAACCGACACCTCCAGCCTCACCGACAAGTACGGCATGTTCTGGGCGCAGCCGTTCGAGCGCGGCTTCGGCACCACCGTGGGCAATGCCCTGCGGCGCGTGCTGCTGAGCTCGATTGAAGGCGCGGCCGTCACCGCGGTGAAGATGGAAGGCGTGCTGCACGAGTTCCAGTCGATCCCCGGCGTGGTCGAGGACGCGACCGACATCATCCTCAACCTGAAGCAGATTCCGTTCAAGCTCTCGGGCGATGCTCCGAAGGCGATTTACCTGCGCGCCGATCAGCCGGGCGTGGTGACCAGCGGCATGATCGAAGCCGATGGCGACGTCGAAGTTCTTGGACAAAGACGTTTATATCGCGACGGTCAGCGAGGGCGGCAAGCTCGACATGGAGATGCGCCTGAAGCGCGGTCGCGGCTACACCTCCGCCGACAAGAACTTCGACGAGGATCTGGGGCATCGGATTCATTCCGATTGACTCAGTTCACTCGCCTGTGCGCAAGTGCAACTACACCGTCGAAGCTGCCCGTTTGGGACAGATCACCGACTACGATAAGCTGACTCTCGAAGTGTGGACCAACGGCTCCATCACGCCGGCCGATTCGCTCGGCCTGGCGGCGAAGCTGCTGAAGGACCACATGAACATCTTCATCAACTTCGAAGAAGAAATCGAAACCGGCACGTCGTCGTCCGACGACCGCAAGCCCGAGATCCACAACGAGAACCTCAACCGTTCCGTGGAAGAGCTCGAGCTTTCGGTGCGCAGCTACAACTGCCTGAAGAACGCGAATATCCAGACCATCGGAGAACTCGTGCAGAAGACCGAAGCCGAGATGCTCAAGACCAAGAATTTCGGCCGCAAGTCGCTGAACGAGATCAAGGAGATTCTGTCCTCGATGGGGCTGAGCCTGGGCATGAAGATCGACGAGCACGGCAATGCCGTACCCGGGCCGACTTCGAACCAGGTGTTGCCGGCTTCGGCTTACGGACCGGACGACCAGCTGTAGGAAGAGCTTTCGGCGCCCGGCTTCCGGTTTCTCGGAAGCCGGGTCGCCCAACGAGATTGGATTTTGACTTTTAAGCTAGAAGCTAAGAGCTAGAAGCTAGAAGCTGAGGGTTTCCCATGCGTCACAAAGTTGCAGGATACAAACTCGGACGGAACACCTCGCACCGGCGCTCGCTGCTGCGCAACCTGGTCACCTCGGTGATTGTGGAAGAGCGCATCGAGACGACCGTTCCCAAGGCCAAGGCTGCGAAGCCCATCGTCGAAAAGATGATTACGCTGGGCAAGCGTGGCGATCTTGGCTGCGCGGCGTCTGGCTGCGGCGTATCTCATGACCGACGAGGCCGTCGTGAAGTTGTTCGACACCGTCGGCCCGCGCTTTGGCGATCGCCAGGGCGGATACACGCGCATCATTCGCACCCACTGGAACAAAGGTGACGGCGCGGACAAGGCTTTCCTCGAATTGCTCGGCAGCGAGAAGATTCTCGACGAGAAGCGAGAGAAGCGTGCCGAGGTCCGCGCCAAGAAAGCCGCCGAAACCAAGAAGGCCATGGAAGACGCGGAAGCGCAGGCGCAGCACGATGGCGGCGTCGAGCCAGTCAAGGACGAAGACAAGAAAGAGTAGTTCGCAGGGTTTGGGGAAGGCGCGGCCTCAGGGCCGCGCCTTTTTTATATGTCCTGCATTTGCCGCACTCGTACATGTCCCAACGCGTCTGCCAACGGTAATCTTTCCTCGCGCCCGCTATCTCTTTAAACTTTCCCTAATGGCTGTTACGCGCACACAAATTGGGATTGCCGTTAGCGCTGGTGTGCTCCTGGTAGGAGTGTTTGTCGGCTACTTATGGTGGCTGAGCAATCAGGGGCCGGTGCTCGCGCGTTCGGACGACCACGATCCGCTGACGGGCCTTCCGGTCAGCATCAAGATGAATCCGCTGCGCGATCGTTCCACGGAACATGCGGCCAACAAATTCCTGCGCGAGATTCGCGACGGCCATTGCGACGAGCTATTGAATAAGTGGGAGCACGACTACCACAAGAAGTACGCGAAGTATATTTGCAGTTCCGAGGCACAGCACCCGCTGCTCTCGTGGGAGCTGGCGGATTGGGAGGACGCACCTCCGCTGGTCATTCTCCACTATCGCGGCAAGCGTCCCAGCAACGCGGGCCCCACTGGGGCCGGAATCGATCAGGATCTTTTCACGCTCACCATCGAGCACAAGCCCGGCGACTGGGTCGTGACCAAGTATGACGCGATGTACTGAAAGAGCTCTTAGCTGTTAGCTCTCAGCTTTCAGCTCCTCTTTTCTCCCTTAGACAGGCTCGTGTAGGTTTGCCCAAGCGCAACAGTCTCGTGGGTTAATTTGCCTTCTCACATTCGCTCGTACCTCCGTGATAAAAACTATTCATGTCCTCGCCCATCGAGCGTGAGCCTTCTGCAGCGCGCAACATCTACGTCTTCGGCGTTACTTCGTTTCTGAACGACACGGCGACCGAGATGGCGTACTGGGTTTTGCCGGCTTTTCTGGTTTCTCTCGGCGCGGGGCCGGCGCAGTTGGGACTGATCGAGGGCCTGGCAGAGAGCGTGGCTTCGTTTGCCAAACTTTTTTCGGGATATCTGACCGACCGCATCGACCGCCGCAAGCCTCTGGTTGTCGCAGGATATTTTGTCGCTAACACAGTGAAGCCGCTGCTCGCGTTAGTTACGGCGTGGTGGCACATTCTGCTGATCCGGTTCAGCGACCGTCTGGCGAAGGGTGTGCGCGGAGCGCCGCGTGATGTCATGGTCGCGGAGTCGGTGCCCAAGGAGCGACTGGGATCGGCCTATGGACTGATTCAGTCAATGGATTCCGCAGGGGCAATCGCGGGGCCGCTGGCCGCCCTCTTTCTGCTCGCACGTTACGGAATTCGCGGAGTGTTTTGGGCCGCCGCGATTCCAGGCGCATTGTGTGTGATGGTGGCCCTGTTTGGGATTCGCGAGACGAAAAATCCCCGCCCTTCGGCAGGCTCAGGGCAGGCTCTCTCGCAAAAGACGCGAGAAATGGGGCACCCGGTTTCTGGCGCTCCAACGGTTGCCCGCGCGGCGCTGCCCAGTTCGTTTTACATGGTGCTCGTAGCGGTCACTCTGTTCTCGTTGGGAAATTCCAGCGACATGTTTCTGGTGATGCGGGCGCAGAACGTCGGCATCCGCGTGGCGCTGGCACCGTTGCTTGGGCTCGTTTTCAATATTACGTACACGCTGGGGTCATGGCCCGCCGGATGGTTTAGCGATCACTTCTCGCGACGATGGATTGCCGCGGCGGGCTATCTGATTTTCGCGGGAGTCTATTTTGTCTTCGGGCGGGCGCCCTCCACGCTCGCGATATGGATCACGATGGCCGTCTACGGTTTGTACTACGCTCTGACGCAGCCAGTACTCAAGGCGCTAGTAGTAGAAACGGTGGCACAGGATGTTCGCGGGCGGGCGCTGGGCGTGTACTTTTTTGTAACCAGCGTGGCGACCCTGGCGGCCAGTCTCATTACAGGAGAACTGTGGAAGCACTATGGCGCGGGCGTTCCCTTTTACTTTTCCGCCGGGCTGGCCGGGCTTTCCGCAGTGCTGTTGGTGATCCGACCGGACGCCAGCCTCTAAAACGCCACCAACCGCGCGGATTGATTCCGCATCTGATGCAAGTGCTGTGGGAGCACTTGGAGAAAAGCGTGCAGCTTTGACTCTGCGTCGACCCTAAGCGAAAGAAACGAACTTCTTCGCCCGAACTGGGTCTGGCCATGATGCGAATACCTTTTTCCAATTTCTGCTGCGGCTCACTCGTCTGCCTTGCGCTGGTTGCATCGCTCGCTCTTACTTCCTGCGGCACGGGAACGACAACATCGACTCCGCCGCCGGCTCCAACCGTTGCCGTGAAGGCCGCTCCTGGGTCAGTCGATCCGGGCAGCGCGTCGATGCTGACGATCACTGCCACGAATGCAACCCAGGTAGTGATCTCCAACAACGTCAACAGCACGACATATACGCTGCCCTCAGGCGGAGGAACGCAGTCGGTCACGCCCAGTGCAACGACAACCTACACTGCCACTGCGACCGGTCCGGGTGGAACGGCGACCGCTCAAGTGGTGGTCTCTGTGGGGGGAGTCGCGCCACCTACAGTCACGATAAGTTCGAATCCAACCACAATCGTCGCAGGAAGTTCGTCCACGCTTACCGTCACCGCCACAAATGCCACCCAGGTGATCATCTCCAACAATGTGGACAGCACTACCTACACGCTCGCTGCCACTGGGGGGACGCAGGTAGTCACTCCGGCTGCGACCACTACCTACACCGCGACTGCTACCGGCACCGGCGGGACGGTTACCGCGCAGGCCGTAGTGACCGTAACGGCGGCGGTTGGAGCGCCTACCGTTACGATTTCGGCCGCTCCGGCGACGATCGCTGCAGGAAGTTCAGCCACTCTTACAGTAGCGGCGACCAATGCTACTCAGGTGGTCATCACCGACAACGTCGATAGCACTACCTACACACTGCCGGGAACCGGGGGGACGCAGGCGGTAACTCCCGCCATGACCGCCACCTATACTGCGACGGCGACTGGTGCGGGCGGGACCGCGACCGCACAAGTGGTGGTCACCGTTACTGCCACCGTTGGAGCACCCACAGTTACGATTTCAGCCAATCCGACGACGATCACTGCAGGCAGTTCGTCCACGCTAACTGTAGTGGCGACCAATGCTACGCAAGTGGTTATCACCGACAACGTCGACAGCAACACCTACACACTGCCGGGAACCGGAGGAACACAGGCGGTGACACCTACGACGACGACTGCGTACACCGCGACCGCGACAGGCGCGGGCGGGACGGCTACGGCACAAGCGGTCGTTACCGTCAATGCCAACGCCGGAGCGCCCACAGTCACTATCGTCGCAAGTCCGTCCGCCATCATAACGGGGAGTTCTTCCACGCTGACCGTGACTGCGACCAATGCGACTCAAGTTGTCATCACTGACAATGTCGACAGTAACAGTTACACGCTGCCGGGAACCGGAGGCACGCAGGCGGTAACTCCCACGACGACGACAATCTACACCGCAACTGCCACAGGCACGGGCGGATCCGCGACGGCCCAAGCCACGGTTGCCGTGAGCACGGGTTCTTCGACTTCGATCAATCATGTGATCTTCATGATGCAGGAGAACCGCACGTTCGACACATACTTCGGCATGCTGAATCCGTATCGTCAGGCGAACGGTTGGAACGTGGGCGACGACGGGAATACGTACAACGTCGACGGGATCGACGACAAACTGGCGACCAGCAACGAGGACGATGAAGGAACCTCGTTCACTCTGTTCCACACCGTCAGCAGTTGCCTTGACGACATGTCGTCGGATTGGCTGGCAAGCTATGGCGACGTGAGCCGGTACGATTTCAGCACGACCCGAAGCATGTTAATGGATGGCTTCGTCCACACTGCAGAAGGTTAC
Source organism: uncultured Acidobacteriaceae bacterium (assembly GCA_963844525.1). Lineage (GTDB taxonomy): Bacteria > Acidobacteriota > Terriglobia > Terriglobales > Acidobacteriaceae > Sulfotelmatobacter. The sequence goes on from CAWJOM010000006.1 coordinate 1,546,618, forward strand.
GCCAAGGGAGGCTATGGAGACGGACAGTTTACCGATCTGGTGGGCCAGCGTGCGATGGCGTACTACCGCGACACCAGTGTCTCCGGGGCGCCGGAGCTGAACTACTACTACTTCATGGCGTCGCAGTTCGCGATCTCAGACCGCTGGTTCTCTCCGGTCTCGAGCAAGAGCACGCCGAACCGGCTTGCGACCCTGACTGGCGGAACAACGCAAGGCCTGGTGAGAGATCCGTTCGCCAATGACCACCTGCCTACACTGAGCGAAGAGACAATTTTCCAGGAACTCGATTCCGCGACCTCGCCAGTGTCGTGGAGGATCTATTACTCGATCACGGAAGGGGGTTGCGACGAGTCCGACGGGGACTGCGGCAACCAGTCGAATCCGAGCCTGTATCCAGTGACCAGTTTCTCGGACTTTAGTTATTCGGCCAAGTATCTATACAACAATCCTTCGGGGGTAGCGTGCAAGGCGCCCACGGTTGGGTCCAGCGTTATCGGGGATGCATCGAACTCGTTTTGCATCGATCCGACGCACATTGCGCCACTGAGCCAGTTCTTTACCGACGCGTCTGCCGGAACGCTGGCCAGCTTTTCATACATTGAACCGGCATTCGGCTTGAACGATGAGCATCCCGGTTCTGGCCAGTCGATTTTTACCGGCCAGATACATGCGGCGAGCATTCTGAATCAGTTCATGACGAGTGCTTCGTGGGCCGACTCCGTGTTCTTCCTGAGCTACGACGAGGGCGGCGGCCCTTACGATCATGTGCCGCCAGTGCCGGGCCAGTCGAACCTCAACACTAACATTGCGAATATGGGATTTCTTCCCTTGGGAAACATCCCGGACATCGGCAGTATTGCGGTCAATGCGGATTCCTATTTCCCCTGTTTGCCACCAGGCGGGGTGGCGACGGCAAATTGCGATCTGGTGTCGGTCGATCCCGGGGCACAGCCGACAGACGCACCGGCAGTGCAGGGATTCGCAGCGCAGCTAGGTTTCCGGCTGCCTAACCTGATCATCTCGCCATTCACGCGCCGTCACTACGTTTCCCACGTGCCGATGGATCACACGGCGGTAATCAAGTTCGTCGAAAATCGGTTCATCGGCCCAACTGCGCATCTCACGAATCGAGACGCGGCGCAACCGGACCTGCTGGACTTCTTTGATTTTGTCGGCGTGCCCTGGGCGACTCCGCCGGCGGCGTCGAGCATTCCGGTGCCCCCGGCAGTCGGGTCGACCTGTACTGCGTCTTCGATGTAACGGCCGACGGTCGCTAGCGGATAAACGCTAGAACCACTTCGCCGTGAGAAAGATGAGGATCTGTGCCGCGATGCCAGCGCAGGTGTCGAGGGCAACGTCGCGAGGCGTGCCTGTGCGCGACGGGATGTAACTCTGGTGCCACTCATCAAGACTCGCAACCAAGGCGGTACCCAAGACCGCAATCGTTGACCACCGAATGGTCCACCGCGCATTGCTAACGGATGGCAACGTTTCCCGCCAGGCTCGAAACAACAGGATGCTCAGAAGACCGTAGCCGAAGACGTGTCCGCCCTTGCGGATGTAAAAATGCCAGTGCTCGAATTGCTGCCAATCGATGCCGAAAAGAAAATGCAAAAGAGGATACAGGAAGCGGCTGGTGTTGTGGGCGGAGAGATACGTGGTGGATTCAATGCAGATGACGATCAGCCACAGGATTGCGGCGATCCACGCCTTGAGAACATGGTGGCGGTCGTTGCTCAAACGAGTGGAATGCCTGCGGTTCCGGGAGGCCCACCCTTCGCAAAGAACGCGAAGGATGGGGCAACCAGATTTGTTTTGGTGTTGCTGTGGCCGGTGCTACTCGATGGCATAGTTCGGAGCCTCGCGGGTGATCATGACATCGTGCACATGGCTCTCGCGCAGGCCGGCGCCGCTGATGCGGACAAAGCGAGTCTTCTGCAAAAGTTCGGGAATCGTGCCGCAACCGCAATAGCCCATTCCTGACTTCAGTCCACCCACCATCTGATGGACGATCATGGCAACGGAGCCGCGGTAAGGGACGCGTCCTTCAATGCCTTCGGGAACCAGTTTGGCGAGGCGGTTGGAGTCTCCATCCGACGCTGAGATCGAGGCAGAGGAATCGCCTTCGGTGCTCTGGAAGTAGCGCTCACTGGATCCCTGGGCCATGGCGCCGATCGACCCCATGCCGCGGTACGACTTGAAGGATCGGCCTTGATAGAGAATCAGTTCGCCGGGGCTTTCGTCGGTACCGGCAAAGAGCGATCCAATCATGACCGCACTCGCACCCGCTGCCAGGGCTTTGGTGACATCGCCGGAATACTTGATGCCGCCGTCGGCAATGATGGGGACGCCAGAATCTTTCGTGGCGCGATACGCCTCTGCGATGGCGGTGATCTGCGGAACACCGGCGCCGGTTACGACGCGAGTGGTGCAGATCGACCCGGGGCCTATGCCGACCTTGATGCCGTCGGCTCCGGCGCGGGTCAATTCGCAAGCGCCGTCGAATGTGGCCACATTGCCGGCCAGCAGATCGATGTGTGGCAGCTTCGATTTCACCAGCTTCACGGCGTCGAGAACTTTGGTCGAATGTCCGTGAGCGCTGTCGATCGCGAGGACATCGACCTTGGCTTCGGCGAGTTCCTGCGCGCGTTCGAGAAAATCACCGGTGGCGCCGATGGCTGCGCCGACGCGCAGGCGGCCCTGAGAATCTTTGGCCGCGTTGGGATACTTCAGTTTCTTCTGAATATCCTTAACTGTGATTAAGCCCTTGAGGTTGTACTTGTCGTCGACGACCAGAAGCTTCTCGACGCGATGCTGGTGGAGGATTTTTTCCGCCTCTTCGAGCGTGGTTCCCACGGGGACGGTGATGAGATTTTTCTTGGTCATCACTTTGTCGATGGGAATGTCGAAACGAGTTTCAAAACGCAGGTCGCGGTTGGTAAGGATGCCGACCAGCTTTCCGTGTTCGGTGATGGGCACACCGGAGATCTTGTACTTGCGCATGACTTCGAGCGCGTCGCTGACCCGGTCGGTGGGCGACATGGTGACCGGGTCGACGATCATTCCGCTTTCCGAACGCTTCACCTTGTCGACTTCGTTGGCCTGCTGCTCGATGGTGAGGTTACGGTGAATGATGCCGAGGCCGCCCTGCTGTGCGAGCGCGATCGCCATGTGCGACTCGGTCACGGTGTCCATGGCGGCGCTAACGATCGGAATGTTCAAGCTGATAGTGCGGGTGAGTTGCGTCTGAGTAACGGCCTGCGCAGGAATGACGTCGGAGCGGGCGGGCAGCAGAAGGACGTCATCGAAAGTAAGAGCCTCAGGAACAGGAAAGTGAATCATGGTTTTTCAGGACTCTTTTCTCGGGCAAACTCCCAGCCGTTGGGTGATTCTTCATTCTAGAGAGGCCGGGGGATTGAGGCAAATCGGTGCGGGAGATAGTGCAAATCTCAGGTTTGCGAACCAAGTCGGGAATTCGCTTCTCATAATCATTTAGGAATGAGATAGGCGCCGGGTATCCTTCCGTCTAATGTCGCGAGCGTGCCGCCTTTCGCACGTGCCAGTTCTGCCAGATGGCCCTCGGTGATCTGCCTTGGATTTTTCACCCACGTTGGAAGGTGAATAAGTTCCTGGTCGTCCGCGATAAAGTTCGACCGGAAAGCTTCTGCGTTTTTCATGCGCAGCAATAATGTGCGGGCTTGTGCGACCGTCAATCCGTAGGCGGGCGCCTGCGAGAGGACGCGCACGAATCCCAGTTCGGTGATGGAGCAGGTTGCTAACTTTGGATTAGGGAGCGCTTGCACCCAGTGACCCACGCGATCGTGGAATTCATGATTGGCAAACCCCAACGCCACCAATGCGTTTACATCCAGCAGATACCTCATTGCAGGTCTCATTAGGAAAAGTTCGCCAGGATTTCTTCTACTTCCTTGCTGCTCAGTGCAGGGGCACTGGGACCAGCGCTGAGGACGGGTAGGCCGGTGACCGGATCGGTTCCGATCTTGGCTGGACGAGAACGTTGCCTCCGAGGCGTCAGCACAATGCGACCGGATTCGACGTTGACTTCAAGAGGATCGCCCTCTCGAATACCCAAACGCCGGCGCAGAGGGCCGGGAAGCACGACCTGTCCCTTCGTGGAAACCTTAGTTTGCATGGTAAGACAATCTTACCATGCAATGTTACAGGGCGGCAAGAAATGGGGGCTTGCGACTTGACGTCAACGACTCGCGCCCAAGGGAGCTCAGCGTCGTAACCGTGAACGGCCATCGCAAGGGCGAACAAGCCTGGAACCATAAGGCCGTATAATACTGCGCTCTATGGTTTTCGAGGCTGTGCTATGAAACGCGATTTCCTTGAAGCATACCGAGCGGGTGGACAAGCGGTTGAAAAGGGCCTGAAGCGCGATTGGAAAACGGTTGCAATATTTGTCGTTGCACTCGTGATTTCAGATTTTGTCGAGAAATGGCTTGCTGGGCACTACTCCCTCCCGTGGTATGCGAATTTCCTGCTCTCCATCGCGGGGGCGCTCCCGGTGCTAGTGGCGCTGCTTGCCCTCCGTAGGAAGTTGCGAATTTGATATTTTAAGCGCATCAAGTTCACCAGGGCCGCAACGGTTATACGCAAGCGATAGCACTTAGAGTACTCGGCCCCCCGATGTCCGCTCACCGGTTTGTCTTTTTACCCTTCGCGGGCGTATATTAAGTAACTGAGAACTGCTGTGTACCGGCAATTGGCGAAGCACACCAGTGGGCGCAAGCCCACATTTTAGTTTGGGCCCCTTCGGGTGTTGCAGCCATCGCCTGTAAGCTACTGGATTCATGGCGCTTGACGTTGAACGTGTGCGGGAAATCGCGGAGCGGGTGGCCTCCTCAAGCGGGCTCGAAGTTGTAGAAATCGAGTTCCTCGGTGGGGGCAAGGCGCGCATGCTGCGGGTGTTTTTGGATAAGCCCGCGGCAGGGACGGATCCGCTGGCCGGGGTTACGCACGAAGACTGCGCCAACTTCAGCCGCGAGTTTGGCACGATCCTCGACGTTGAGGATGCGATGCCGGGTTCCTACACGCTGGAAGTTTCGTCGCCGGGACTGGATCGAAAGTTGATCAAGCCCGCCGACTTCACCCGCTTCACCGGCAGTCGCCTGAAACTGACGACGCGGCAACCGGTGGATAATAACCGCCACTTTGAAGGACGGCTCGAGAGTTTTCAGGGTGGCCGCCTGACGCTGGACTTGAGTGTGGCTAGCCACAAGTCGCGCAAGAAGATGGGCACCGCGGCCGGCGAGAAGATTGAGATCGAGTTCGCCAATGTGGAGAAGGCGAACCTGGTACCTGAGATATAGGTTTCAATGTCACAAAGTTGCAAGGTTTCAAAGACCTTGAAACTTTGCAACCTTGAAACGTTGAACCTTTGAATTTTATGGCAAGCGAGCTCTATAACACGATCGACGCACTGAGCCGGGAAAAAGGCATTGATCCGCAGATTGTAGTGAGCGCGGTGGAAGACGCCATTGTTATGGCCACGCGCAAGTACTACAAGTCGCAGGAAAACCTGCGGGCCAAGCTCGACAAGGAAACCGGCAAGATCAATGCCTTTGCGGTGAAGACCGTGGTGGAGACGCCGGAGCAGGTCGAGGATCCCAACCTGCAGATCACCGTGGAAGATGCTCGCAAGGTTGATCCGGCGCTGGAAGTCGGTGGCGAGCTGCTGATTCCGAAAGTGACCGAAGGAATTCTCGGACGCATCGCGGCGCAGCTGGCAAAGCAGGTTATTTTCCAGAAGGTGCGCGAGGCGGAGCGCGACACGGTTTACAACGAGTACATCGGGCGCGTGGCGGAAATCGTCAACGCGACCGTGAAGCGTGTCGAAGGTCCGGATGTGATTTTCGACATCGGCAAAGCGGAAGCTCGCATGCCGCGCAAGGAACAATCGCGGCTGGAATCTTTCGCGATCGGTGAGCGCGTGCGCGTTGTGATCGCCCGTGTGGAGCGGGCCTCGAAGGGGCCGGGCGTTGTGGTATCTCGCGCCGCGCCGGACCTGGTGCAGCATTTGTTCCAGACCGAAGTTCCGGAAATTTACGACGGCACCGTCGTGATCCGCGCCATCGCGCGCGAAGCCGGCGAGCGTACCAAGATCGCGGTCATGTCCAAAGACAAGGACGTGGACGCGGTCGGCGCTTGCGTCGGCATGAAGGGAATGCGCGTGCAGTCGATCATTCGTGAACTGCGCGGAGAGAAGATCGACATCATCGAGTATCACGAAGATGCCGTGACGTTCGCCGAAAAGGCATTGCAGCCCGCGAAAGTTAGCCGCGTGACTGTGGTGGACAGCGCGGAGAAGCACCTCGAAGTAGTAGTTGACGACAGCCAGCTCTCTCTGGCCATCGGCAAGAAGGGTCAGAACGTCCGTCTGGCGGCGAAGCTGCTGGGATGGAAGATCGACATCAAGAGCGAGGAAGAAAAGCGGCAGGAAGTCGAGTTGCAGATGGCCGCAATGGCTCCGCAGGCGTCGACCCCGCTCGAGAATGTGACAGGCCTGGGCGAGGGGCTGGTGGAAAAGCTCAGCGCAGCGGGCGTGACGACCGTGGAAGCTCTTGCCGATATGACTCCGGAACAACTGGAAGCCATTGAGGGCATCGGGCCGAAGACGGTGGAAAAAATCAGTCTCGCGGTGAATAATTACTTTGCGAGCCTGGAAGCGGGCGCGGCCGAAGGGGAGATCTCTGCGGAGGGCGTGAGCGCTGAAGGTGTGAGTGAAGAAGGTGTGCCGGAAGCTGCTGTGGAAGCAGTGGACGGCGACGTTGCCGCGGAAGAACCAACCGCGGCTCCTGAGGCGACGGCGGAAGCCGAAGCCGCCTCGGGCGAAAACGAAGAGCATGAGCCGAAAGATGGCTCTGCTCCCGAAACAACTGAATAGTGATGGCACGCGCGGACATTTTCGATGGCGTGCGCACGCAGGACGCTGACTCCGTGAGGACGCAATGAAGACCTAAGCGCAACGCGGAGTACAAGAAAGGCCGGATGAGCAAGGTTCGAATCAACGATCTCGCCAGGGAGCTGGAAGTTAAAAGCAAAGCCATTCTCGACACTCTACCGATCGTCGGGGTGACGGAGAAGAAGACCCATTCCAGTTCGCTCGAGGAGCATGAAGCGGAAAAAGTGCGGATCCATCTCCGCGGCTCGTCCGAAGCGCAGACCCCGTCTGCCCGCTCCGCGCGTCCAATGCGCGGCGAGGAAGAAATCAAGACCAAGATCGATTTGTCGCACATCTCCCGGCCAGGAGATGTGCTGAAGGCGATTACGCAACAGAAGGAAGCGGTGGTGCCACCGGCTCGGCCGGCACCGCCTCCGGTCGCGGCGAGACCTGTGGCCGCGCCTCCGGCAGCAAGACCGACACCGCCCCCTATTGCACAATCTCCGCTTGCACCTGCGATTCCGGCAGCGAAAGCTCCAACGCCTGCGCCCGCCGCACGACCTGAAGTGGTCGCCCCAGCCGCGGAGAAGCCTGCTGCTCCCGCGATTCCAGCCGCAACTCCGAACGTGGCTGCCACGGCACCTCCGGTTTCAGTGCCGCCCCGTGTCATCACGCCGCCAGTTGGTGTAGTGGCGCCGCCGGCGCCGGCAGCACCTTCGGTTACGGCATCGGTGGCTCCTCAGGCGCCAGTGGCCCCAATTCGTCCAGCTGCGCCTGCGGGCCCGCCGCAGCCTCCAGCGCCGCGCATGATCGTTCCGCAGACTGGACCGCGGCCGGTGTACAAAGCTCCGCCTCCGCGTCCTGTCGCGCCCGTTGCGCAAGCCGGGGCACCAGTCGGGACGATGCGTCCCGCGCCCGGACGTCCAGTTCCGGGACAGCCAATTTTCCAGCGTCCTCGTCCAATGACGCCCGGCGGAGGTCCGCCGCGGCCACTGCGTCCAGGCGAGCGCCGTCCGATGCATCCCACGCGCTCAACTCCGGCAGGTGCGCGTCCGCTCGGCGTCGGTCCAGGACTTCCACCTCCGGGACCGGCACGTCCTGGCGCGCGTCCGGGTGCTCCCGCACGTCGGCCTGGGCAGCGCTATGTTCCGCGTGGCGTAAAAGAAGGCCCAATGAAGGGCTACACGCCGCCGCCGCGCATGGTGGTGTCGAATGAGCCGATGCCGATCACGCGCAATATCACGATCACCGAAGGCATCAGCGTCAAAGACTTGGCGGAGAAGCTGGATATTCGCGTGAAGGACGTAATCTCGCGCCTGCTCGGGCGCGGTGTTTTCGCCACAGTGAACCAAACGCTCGACGCCGAACTGGCGAGCGAAATGGCGCGCTTCTTCGGCGCTGAAACCAACGTGATCACGTTCGAAGAGCAGGCTTCAAAAGACATCGATGCGGCTGCCGCGAGTGGGGAAGATTCCGCCGTCGAAGTTACGCCGCGTCCGCCGGTGGTCACGATCATGGGTCACGTCGATCATGGCAAAACCACGCTGCTCGACTCGATCCGCCTGACCAGCGTTGCCGAAGGCGAAGCGGGAGGCATCACGCAGCACATCGGTGCCTACAAAGTTCGCATCACCGACAAAGAATCTCCGGCATTCGGCCGCGAGATCGTATTCCTCGATACGCCGGGCCACGAAGCGTTTACCCGCATGCGTTCGCGGGGCGCGAAGGCCACTGACATTGTCGTGCTCGTTGTCGCCGCCGATGATGGCGTGATGCCGCAGACCGTGGAAGCGATCGATCACGCGCACGCCGCCGAAGTTCCGATCATCGTCGCGGTCAACAAGGTCGATAAGCCCGACGCCATGCCGGACCGCGTGAAGAAGCAACTCGCCGATCGCGGGCTGGTTCCGGAAGAATGGGGCGGCAAGACGGTGTTCGTCGACGTTTCGGCGAAGAAGAAAACGAACCTGAATTTGCTCATGGAAATGATCTGCCTGGTCGCGGATCTAGCAGAGTTGAAGGCGACTCCGGAACGCGCTGCGACCGGCGTGGTTCTTGAAGCGAAACTCGATCGCGGCCGCGGACCCGTGGCTACAGTGCTGGTGCAGAACGGCACGCTCGTTGCCGGCGACAACTTTGTTGTGGGCAACGTGTTCGGCAAAGTTCGCGCCATGTTCGATGATCGCGGTGCTGTGCTGCAGTCGGCGCCTCCGTCCACGCCAGTCGAAATTCTGGGCCTCGAAGGATTGCCGCAGGCTGGAGATCAGTTTGTGGTTGTCGCCGATCGCGACAAGGCCCGTGGCATTTCCGAATACCGCGAACAGAAAGCTCGCGAAGCCGCTCTGGCCAAGAGTTCCCGCGTCTCGCTGGAAGGGCTTGCCGAGCAGATCAAGAGCGCGGGCACCAAGGAACTGAACATCATCCTGAAGGGCGATGTGCAGGGCTCGGTCGAAGTGCTCAGCGACCTGCTGTCGAGGCTCTCGAACGAGAGAGTTCGTCTGCGCCTGCTGCGTTCGGGAGTGGGCGCCATCACCGAAACCGATGTGCTGCTGGCCTCGGCGTCGAATGCCATCATCATCGGCTTCAACGTGCGGCCGGAGCGCAAGGCACAGGAACTGGCGGAGCAGGAAGAAGTCGACATCCGCCTGCACTCGATCATTTACGAACTGCAGGACGAGATCAAGCGCGCCATGACCGGCCTGCTTGAGCCGACCATCAAAGAAACCTACCAGGGACGCGCCGAGGTGCTCGAAACCTTCCGCATCCCGAAGGTGGGAACGATTGCCGGTTGCCGCGTGACCGATGGCGTAATCAAGAACAACTCCGAAGTGCGCCTGCTGCGCGACAATGTGGTCGTATTCAAGGGGAAAGTCGGCTCGCTGCGCCGCTTCAAGGACGACGCCAAGGAAGTCACCAACGGCATGGAGTGTGGCATCTCGATCGCGAACTACGGTGACATCAAGGCGCGCGACGTGATCGAGGCCTTCGCCACCGAAAAGATCGCGGCAGAAGCAATGGTGTAGGAACTGTCGTTGGTCGTTCGTCGTTGGTCGTTAGAAAAACCGCTCGGAGTCAAGAATCTTGGCGAACGACTAGCGACTAACGACCGACGACCGAATGATTGCTTTCCTTACCCTCGAACTCCACATCGAAGCAGCACAATCGATCAAGGACAGGCGCCAGGTTGTGCGCAGCTTAAAAGACCGGCTGCGCACCAGCTTCAACGTTTCCGTCGCTGAACTCGATTCTGCTGAACTCTGGAATCGCGCCACTATCGGCGTCGTCAGCATCTCCAATTCGCGCGACTATCTGGACGGCCTGATGAAGAATGTGGAGCGCGCGGCGACGCGCATCGCAAACAACCACGGGGCCGATATCGCCGATTCGTTCGTCGAATACTTTTAGGTCTGTACGGAACAGCACACTCGCTAACACATTGTTACCTCCGTACTTAACCCTCTCTCCCCGAATCGAGCCACAATAGGCCAGCTGATCACACACTTGGGGCCGATTTTCTGTTATTCTCATGCGTTTTACCCGAGGTGCCGGATCGTGGAGAAGCGCGGGCTCAAATATCATCGGGGACGAGTTGGCGAAGCTCTGCGCGAGGAGATCGAAACGCTCGTCGAAGGTGAGCTGGCGGATCCGCGCATTGGGCTGGTCAGCGTGACGGCAGTGCACATCGCCGATGACGGCCGGTCCGCACAGGTCTGGGTCAACGTCGAAGGCAGCGACGAGGATGCGGACGAGAGCCTGGAAGGGCTGGCAGCGGCGAAGGAATATATCCGCCACGAACTCGTGGAGCGGTTGCATCTAAGGCGGGCTCCGGAGCTGTATTTCCGGTTGGACCGCGCGGAACAGGAAAAGGCGCGCGTAGAAGAATTGCTGACCCGGGCGAAGAAACGAAACAAGGCAGGCAAGGGAAACAGTGGAAAAAAGGCCTAGCGGTGTCGAGGATGTACTTCGGCAGATCGGACAGCACGAGCGATTCGTGCTGACGTCGCACGCCCGTCCCGACGGCGATGCGGTGGGGTCCGCGCTCGCCTGTTGCCAGGTTCTGCGCGCCATGGGCAAGCAGGCTGACGTTGTGCTGCACGACGGCGTCCCTCGTATTTACCGCTCGCTTCCGTTCGCCGATCAGGTCGTCCAGTCCAGTCGCGTGATGGGCGCTTACGAAGCTGCAATTATTTTGGAATGCGACAGCATCCATCGGACCCGCCTCGAGGGTCTGGAAGACCGTGTGCTCATCAGCATTGACCACCATGTCAGCGGTCGTCCCTTTGCCGACGTGAATTGGATCGACCCACACGCCGTGGCCACGGCGGAAATGGTTTTCCGGCTGGCGCGCGAGGCGGGAGTGAAATTCTCCTCCGACGTTGCGACCTGTCTTTATACGGCCCTGATGACCGACACCGGGTCGTTTATGTTTCAAGGCACGAATGAGAATACGTTCGCTCTGGCGCGGGAACTTGTGCTTGCGGGAGCCGATCCGGCTCACTGCGCGCGCGGGATTTATTTCGCTCACTCGATCGCCAAGATCCGGCTGCTCGGCGAGGCCTTGCGAAATCTGAGCGTGGAAGGCAACATCGGCTATGCCTGGGTGACGCAGAAACAGATGGAACGCAGCGCCGCGACCGAAGAGGACTGCGAAGGGCTGGTGAATTACGTTCTCTCCATCGGCGGCGTCGAGGTTGCGGCATTCTTCCGCGAGTTGCCCGAAGGGCGCTACCGCGTCAGCCTGCGCAGCAAAGGCAAGATCGATGTAGCGCACGTGGCCGAGAGTTTCGGCGGTGGCGGCCACGAATGCGCCAGCGGTTGTTCGGTCGATGGGCCGCTCGCCGAAGCCGTGCGCCAGGTTCTCTTCCAGCTTCGCCGCGGACCTTCCGTACAATAGAAATCCATTGTTGATTGATGATTTGTGATTGCTGATTGAAAATCCCAGGAAGCTGACTCTCGTTTGGGTTTCAAATCAGCAATCAACAATCAACAATCAGTAATCTCCTAATGACCACTCGGACCCGCACCGACGTGTTGTTGATTGCAGGCTTCTGCGCGTTCCTCTTCTTTTACGGCATGGGGCAGTTCGGCCTGATCGGCGCCGACGAGCCACGCTATGCGCAGGTCGCGCGGGAGATGCTCGAACGCCACGATTGGATCACGCCGGTTCTCGGCGGACATGCCTGGCTGGAAAAGCCCCCGCTGTACTACTGGCAGGCGATGCTGGCTTATTCCGCTTTCGGGGTGAGCGATGTGGCGGCCCGGATTCCCGCGGCGATTGATGCCACCCTGCTGATCGTCGCTGTCTATCTCTTCTTCCGCAAATTCCGGCGCGGAGTGGAAGTCGATGCTGCGCTCATCACGGCGTCTTGCGCGGGAGTCATCGGGTACGCTCACGCCGCCTCAATGGACATGGTGCTGGCCGCGGCTTTCTCGGTAGGAATGCTCGCCTGGTGGGCCTGGCGCGAGAGCAAAAAGCAAATCTACCTTGCCCTGTTCTACGCTTGCATGGCGCTGGGGATGCTGGCGAAGGGGCCGGTCGCGCCGTTCCTGGCAGCGGCAGTCATTATTGTCTTCGCGGTTTTGTCGCGCGATTTGCGCCCGGTGCTGAGAACGCTCTGGTTGCCTGGCATTCTTCTGTTCTGCGCGATTGCCTTGCCATGGTACGTCGTAGTGCAGATGCGGAATCCGCAATTCTTTCGCGAATTCATTTTGCAGCACAACCTGGCGCGTTTCTCCAGCGACTTGTACCATCATCGCCAGCCCTTCTGGTATTACCTGCCCGTCGCCGCACTCGCGCTTGTGCCCTGGACCGTGTTTGTAATCGCGGCCTTCGTAGAATCCGTCAGGATCTGGTGGGCGGAACGCAAATCCGTTTCCGCTGAGCCTGATCTCGAATTGCAATTCAGTGTATTCGCCTGCTGCTGGTTCCTTGTGCCGGTCGCATTCTTTTCGATCTCGCAGTCGAAGCTGCCAGGTTATATTCTTCCTGCCATCCCGGCCGGAGCCGTGCTCCTGGCGGACTATCTGCGGCGGCATCTCGCTCAGGAAGAAGAATCCGTACCCAAGGGGCTCGTGATACTGCATGCACTCGTTGCAGCCGCGCCGATTGTCCCGTCGGTGCTGATCGCTTACGTTATCACGCAGCACCGGTTACCTCCGGGGCGGCCAATGCTCATCGCGCTGGCCATAGCGTTCGCGCTTTGTGCTGCTATCGCCATGACTCTCGCCGGCCGCATGCGCCTGCGCATGCTGCGCTTCGTGACCCTGATTCCGGTCGTGTTATCAGTTGCGGCAGTGTTGAAACTCGGATCAGCGTCGGTGGATCAGACGCTTTCGGCGCGTCCGCTGGCAGTCGAGTTGGCAACGGTGCAGACTCATCAGCTCCCACTCGCGGTCTATGGAGTTCCCCGCGAGATGGAATATGGGCTAACGTTCTACCGCAATCAAACAACCATGCGCTACGAGGTGGCAGGCGTTCCGGCAGCGGAACATTTGCTCGTGGCCCCGGCGACATGGAAGGTGAACGTGGCAGTGCAAACGGCGGGAAGACGAGTTCTGTTCCTCGGGAACTACGCGCCGCAGGGTGTGGACTACTACTGGGTTTCGGCGAAGGTTGCCAAGCCTTAGGCGTATGGCCTGCTCAATCACCATTTAGGTATACTTTCGGGCAACATGCGCAACGTTGCTTCGTTGACGATCTTCTTGCTGCTGGCCGCGTTTGCAGCAGCGCAGCAGGCCCAAGATTTCTCCGGGATTTACATCCTGAAGTCCTATGTTAGATCCGACTCTCTTAACCGAACTCGACCCGAGAAGGTTTTCCTGGGACGGCCGGTGACGAGGGTCGCCCAAGACAGCACTTCTGTGGAGATCGATTTTCGCCTTAGGAACGGGTTCGTCACTTACAAATACGGCTTGGACGGCAGCGAGATTCAAGGAGCCGAGGAAGATGGAACGCCGACATTGGAGCGAGCAGAGATAAGAGGCAAGAACCTGATCATTCGATCCAAAATCACCATGGCAAAAGGCGGCCCCCTGCACAGGACGCAATGGTGGGAACTCTCCAAAGACCATAAGATTCTGACGGTTCACGATCAACTGCAGGTTCAGGGAGTGCACGTGGTCGAAGATCTTCAGACGGCGACCTACCTTCGCCAGTAGTAGCTTTACTCGCTCGAATACGCCAGCTCTTGCAGTCCCTGCCTTGGCGGCGCGGCGGCCAGTTCCTTGTTGCCATATTCCAATCCCTTTTCAAAAGCCTGCAGATTCAGCTCGCGAAAGCTTGGCGGTACTGAATCGGCCACCGCTTTGCGCACGGCGTCGGCGGTCAGTAGCTTCGTGACCGCCGTGAAGAACCCCACCATCACCGAATTCAGCACCATCCGCTTGCCGAGCTCTTCGGCGATGCGCGTGGCCGGGATTGAATACACTTTCGGATCGCCTTTCAAGTCGGAGACGCGCACCAGATCTTCCTCTATGATCAGAATGCCTTCCGGCTTCAGCTCCGGTGCGAAGCGGTTGTAGGCCTCCTGCGACAGGACGACCATGATGTCGGGCCGTGTCACATACGGATACAGGACCGGCGAGTCGGAAAGCACAAGTTGCGCGCTGCACGCTCCGCCGCGCGCTTCCGGACCAAAGTTCTGTGTCATAGTGGCGAAGCCGTCTTCGTAAATTGAAGCCGCCTTGCCCAATAATATGGCCGAGAGAATCACTCCTTGGCCGCCGAAGCCTGCCACGCGAATCTCAGTTAGCCGCATATGCACTCCGTTTCTGCTGCTTCCTGCGTCCCATCGATGTAGCGGTCCCCCAACGTTTCCACGTACTGCGCGCGCATCATGGTCTGGTAGTCGAGACGGTCGCGGTCCACGAACTTGCCGACCGCGATCTCACCGTTAAGCGTGAGCCCGACCTCGCTGGTAGGCGCGCCGTTCTTCACTTTGCTCTTTTCCTTGTAGAACTTCATCGTGTCGAGACCGTCGCCCATCTTGTTGCGCCGCTGGTAGAGCGTAGGGCAGGGCGAGATGACTTCGATGAAGGAAAATCCCTTCTTCTGAAACGCCTCGCTGATCGATCGTGCCAGTTGCCGCACGTGAAAGGTCGTCCAGCGCGCAACGTAAACGGCGCCCGCGGCCTCCACCAGGTGCGGCAGGTTGAATGCCGGCTCGAACGTTCCGTAAGGATTCGTCGACGTTGTCGCGTGTCCGGGCGTGGTCGGTGCAGTCTGGCCACCAGTCATCGCATAAATCAGGTTGTTGACGCAAATGACTTTAAGGTCGATATTGCGCCGCGCGGCATGAATGAGATGGTTGCCGCCAATCGCTGACAGATCGCCGTCGCCGGAATAAACGACGACGTTCAGCTTCGGATTTGCCAGTTTCAATCCAGTCGCAAATGGAATCGCGCGACCATGTGTAGTGTGAAAGGAATCGAGCTTCACGTACCCGGCGACGCGTCCGGTGCACCCGATGCCCGATACAAGCGCCAGCGACTTCAGGTCAATCTTCGATTCAATCAGTGCATGGGCGAACGAGTTCACCGTGGTTCCAATGCCGCAGCCCGGGCACCAGATGTGCGGCATGCGGTCGCTGCGCAGAAATTGCTCTACCGGATTGACCGTGTCGTCGTATGCCTGGTCGCGATTGTTGTCCAGAATGTTCAGCATCGGCTTGCCTCCACGATGGCGTTCAGGATTTCGTCAGGATTGTGAACTCCGCCGCCCGCATGCGAGACAGCGTAAGTCTTGGCCCTGCCGTCGGTGGCGCGTTTCACCTCGTGCACCATCTGTCCCAGATTCAGTTCCGGCACAACGAAAGCTTTGACGTGTGCCGCAATCTCCGCAATCTTCTTCTCAGGGAAGGGCCACGCGGTAATCAGTCGCAACTTGCCGACTTTCAGCCCTTTCGCTCGGGCAGCGTCGATCGCGCGTTGCGCCACCCGCGACGTAATACCGTAGGAAACCACGACCACATCCGCGTCATCCAGCCGATCCTCTTCGAACAGGCAGATTCGGTCGGCGGCCGAGCGAATCTTGTTCTGTAGGCGCCGAACCAGCTTGTCTTGAACTTGCGGCGTCATGTTGGGATATCCACGCTCATCGTGGGTCAGCCCGGTGACGTGAAAGTTGTAGCCGTCGCCCGCGTGCGCCATCTCGGGAACCATGTCTCCATTGGTGCCGTACGGCGCGTAGTCCTCGACCGATTTCTTCGTATGCTTTCGAGGAGTGACTTCGATTTCGTCCGCCGGTGGGATGATGACTTTCTCTGTCATGTGGCCCACGACTTCGTCCATCATGAACATCACCGGCACGCGGAATTCTTCCGCGAAGTTGAAAGCCTGGATCGTCAGGTCGAAACATTCCTGCGGCGAATTCGGACAGAGCGCGATGATGTCGTAATCCCCATGCGATCCCCAACGCGCCTGCATCATGTCAGCCTGGGCTGGAAGTGTGGGCAGACCGGTCGACGGCCCGCCGCGCTGTACGTCGACAAATACGCAGGGCGTTTCGGTCATGGCCGCGTAGCCGATGTGTTCCATCATGAGAGAGAAGCCCGGACCCGAAGTCACCGTGAATGCTTTGGCTCCGCCCCACACTCCACCTTGCAGCGCAATCGAGGCCGCGAGCTCGTCTTCCATCTGAATAAAAGTTCCGCCAACTGTCGGCACGCGCACGGCAAAGCGCTCGACCACTTCGGTCGAGGGCGTGATGGGATATCCTGCGGCGAATCTCGCGCCTGCAGCAAGCGCGCCTTCGCAGCAGGCATGGTCGCCATCTAAAAAATGCGTGCCGGTTAGAACACCGCGGGGATCCGCTTTCATTTCTCACCTCCACCGGCCTGCTTGGCATTGCCCGCAGGAATCTTGGTCCCGTTGATGGCGAAGTCCGGACAGTACATGCCGCAGAGATCGCAGCCGCTGCAGTTTTCCGGATGCACCACGTGCGGTGGATGGTAGCCCTTCGAATTGAAGGCGGAAGAGAGCGCGAGCACGTGCGTAGGACAAAACTCCACGCAAAAGCCGCAAGCCTTGCAGCGCTCCACGACGATCGAAACACGTCCTTTTGCCACGAGATCCCCCAGCTAAAGAGTGACGATCACTCTGGGAATTCAGTAAAACAGGATGTGATTATGCGATGGGCCCCCTTTATGTGGTGTGACCAGCATCACAGAGGATCGTGAGGTTGAGCACGATTCGAATCTCGGATTCAGAACCCACGCAACGCATTGCAGCCGCTTGATTTGCGGCTTTAGGCGACCAGCCTGCCGCCGAGGCATCTCTCATCTGACATGCCGAAGTGACCGCTATCACCTGCCCTCGTGAGGCAGAACACAGAGATGCATCCCGGGCGGGCGTACCAGGGGATCGTGTCCCTCACCTAAAATCGCCGCCTGTTGCCGCCCTGTGTTCGCCACGTTTGCCTCCTGTCGTCGAACCAACTACACTCGAAATTTTGCCGCGAGATTTGCCGCCCGCTCCTCGGCGGCCCCGCTGCGGGAGCCTTTTGGAGATCCTCGACCTCAGGCACTTTTCTTCGGTGGACCTCCGTCCGTTGCTCGAAGACGAGACGCAGGTCTGGTCGCGCCTGCTCTCATGGGATTACTCCGGATCGGCGGAGATGATTCTCCGTTATGTCGATGCGAAAATCCTGCCGGGCTACGCGGCGGTGGATCGCGGGCGGGTCTTTGGCTACTCGTTTTTCGTGTATGAAGGAAACAAGGGCGTGATTGGCGACCTCTATGTACTCAACGGCAACCGGCTTCCCAATGCGCGCGAAGTCGAACTGAAACTGCTGACGCACGTGATCGAGACGCTGCAGCAGTCTCCGGGCATTCACCGGGTGGAGGCGCAACTGCTGGCGCACGATGCCAACGCGGTCGCCCGCCCGTTTCTCGAGACAGGATTCCAACGCCACCCGCGCCTGTTCATGACGCTGACGTTGGGAACGCCTGCGCCTCAGAGAACCCCGACACATTCCGACGTTGAAATTCGTCCATGGGCCGAGAGCGACTACCAGCCCTCTGCCGCGGTCATCACGGCGGCGTATCGCGGCCACGTCGACGCCCAGATCAACGACCAGTACCATACCCTCAGCGGATCGCTGCGCTTCCTCAATAACATCGTGCGCTTCCCCGGGTGCGGCGTGTTCGACGCGGAGTCGTCGTACGTGGCCTTGGATCGTAAGACCAAGAGCCTGATCGGGCTGATCCTGTGCTCGCGCGTTCGCAAGGATGTTGGCCATGTCACGCAGGTGTGCGTTCTGCCGGAATATCGCTCGCGTGGGATCGGCGACTCTTTGCTGGCTGCCACTGAAGCCAACCTCCGCAAACGCAGTTTCGCCTTACTGTCGCTTACCGTAACGGAAGGGAATTCGCGCGCCGTGGCGCTCTATCGTCGTCTGAACTTCGAGTCGAAGAGGATTTTTGATGCCTTCGTCTGGGAAGGGTAAGACGCTCTTAGCTGCGCCGTTGCGCTTTCCGACTTTGAGTGAAACTTGGGTTGAAGCTAAGAGCTAAAGGCTAAGAGCCAACAGCTACCTGCGCAATACCCACATCGCCCAGCCCGCGACGAGCACTCCGCCGAGAAACATCGCAAAACAGTAGAGACCGTATCTCACCATCTCACGCGTGGTCTCGCGGTGGGTGATGCCGAATACGATCGAAGCGAACAGAGCAAACACTGCTGCCGCGCTGAAGTGGTTGAGGGTGATGGTCACAGCGCCGATCTCCGAATGATGGTTTTGGCTGACAGCCGAGAGCTGATAGCTGAAAGCTGGTTCATTGTTTCTTCCCAATGGCGATGTGGTACGCGTCGGCGACGGCAATGAAGTTCAGCAATCCCGCGACGATCATGAATTTTGTGCCGTAATCCGCGGTGGCAAATGCGATCGCGCCCTGCCCCCAGTCGGCAGCCATGGTCACGACGTACAGGCCACCCGCGCCCACGTCGCCGATGAAACCCAGGATATCGAGAATATCCCCGCCGTTCGCTTTATAGATGCGTCCCTGCATGGCGAGTCCCAGCACGAACAGGGTCACGATCGAAACAAACAGCAGCAAGCCGCGAATCCAGCGCCTCTGGATCATGTGTCCCGCGCCCGGAATAAGCCAGCCCACCGCCGGCGCGAGCACCGACATCATGGCTCACCGCATCCTGCGTCGCCTTCGTTTTTTCTGTCGTCGAATTTGCCATTCAGATATTCACAATCTCGCGCTGAATTTTTCCGGTCACTTCGGCGGACTTGGCCCGCACCAGCACATTCACTTCGCTGCGCACGCCGAACTCCGGCAGGTAGATGCCAGGCTCGATGGAGAAGCACGAGTTGGGAAGAATCTGCCGCTCGTCGTGAATCTCCAGATCGTCCATGTTGGCCCCATTGGAATGGACGTCGGTGCCGATGGAATGTCCCGTGCGATGAATAAAATAATCGCCGTAGCCGGCCTTCTTGATGTGTCCTCGGGTGGCGCGATCGACTTCCCATCCGGCGATGTGGCGCCCGCTGTTGATGGCGTCGAGCACGGTTTTCACGCCGGCATCGCGCGCGTCGCGTACAATTTCGAATACTTCCTGCATTTTCCCCGACGGCGTTGCTCCCACGAAGCCCATCCAGGTTATGTCGTAGTACACCGCATCGGGCGTGTTCTTCTTGCCCCAGACGTCAAGCAGCAGCAGGTCGCCCTCGCGAATCGGCACAGGATGGCTGGCATGCGGTTCGTAGTGCGGGTTGCCGGCGTTGGCGTTAACCGCGACGATCGGCGGATCGTCGGTCAGCAGGTTCTCTCGCGCGAAGGCTTCCATGAACCATTGCTGGATTTCATGTTCCTTGGTGCCGCCGTTGCGTGCGCGTTTGCCGACTTCCTTGAACGCTGCCGAGACAATGGAATCGATGCTGTCTCGGGCCGCAAAGTGCGACTGGATCTGCTCTTCCGTCCACGTCGATTCGAATTGCGCCACCAGATCGGCGGAACTCACGACGTTCTTGCCCAGGCCGCGCAGCAGGTCGATCGTGCCGCCATCCACCAGAGAAATGGTGAACACACTGTTGTTCGGCGAATACTGCATGGCAAGATCGCGGTGCTTCGCGAGAATGGCTTTCAGTTGATCGAACAATTCCTGCCACCCGGAATACTGATACTTCTTGCCGGGGAGGGAATCGAGATGTCCTGCTTCAATCTTGTGGACCAGTTTGACCGGCTCGCCCTCGGCCGGAATCAAATAAAACCAGCGCCGTGTCACCATCAGGCTCGCGGGCAGGCCCAGCACGCGATAAGCGATGGGATCGCGATGGTGGTGGTCGTAGAAAAGCCACGCGTCAATGTTGCGTTCGCGCAGCGCAGACTGGATGGCAGCGAGATCCATGGGCAAACGTCTATTGTAAACAAGACCAAGGGTTTGGGCGAATCGCAGAGCCCGCCGCCTGAGGGTCGCGAGGAAGGTTCGTGCGGGGACAGCCCCCCGGCTGCCCCTCGAGCGCAGCTCGACTCTTTCTTGCGGGCCTGTCCGCGAACGCCGAATTCGTCCAAATCCTATGGGTCCGCGTCGAATCCATCGACGTGGTGCGCGGCGTCATCATTTCTAAAGCCGGCAGGGGGCACGCAGCCGCGGAGCGGGCGGTATAACTTAGCCCAGCGCTTCAGCGCTGGGTAACAGCTCCGAGCACTCGCGCCCGGGTCGCTTTCGGGAGCGTTTCGCACGCCGTGCGTAGTCCGAATCGCGGAGCCCGCTCGCGAATCTCTTCTTCGCTTTTGGCATGAGCCGTTTTCCGAAGTAGTGATTATGCTGAAGCCTCAGCCGAATCGCCGGCGGTTCTCACGAACTTGTCATAGATCCAGAGGGCCGCTGCCGTCGCGAGTCCTATCCCGGTAATCCAGAACCAGATCATCGCCGGCTGGTGTTGAACTTCTCCGAAGTGATGCAGCAGGAATCCGCCAAACGGACCGCCGATCAGGGATCCAATGCCAATGGGCACGAAGGCGAATCCCATGTACGTGCCCTGTTGTCCCGCGGGCGCCAGCCGAGAGATGTATTCGTAGTAGCGCGGAGCCTGGATGATTTCGCCCATGGCGAGAAAGAACAGCGAGAAGACCGCGCCCCAGATCGTAGGCCGAAAGGCGAGAATCAGCCACGAAAGCGAAGTGATTACTGTGCCCAGAATGACAGCGTGGAATGCCGGTATCTTGCGCGTCAGGAAATTCACAACTAGAGTCAGGCAAATGACAGTGACCCCGTCGACCACGAGGATCATCTCAACATCAGCCTGCGAGTTGATGTAACCATGAATGAATCCGGGCAAACTGATGTACTGCTGCCAGAAGACAATCCAGTATCCAGTGAAGATGACGAGGAACCACATGAAGCGGCTGATGCCCGCGAGCATCACCACGAGAAATCCAATCCAGATCCACCATGGTACAGACCACTCCGGCCTTGTCCAGAGCACAATGCGCAGAGCCATCGCGGCGGCCAACACGGGCAACACCAGCCGGTAGTTACCCAGCACAACGCAGAAATTCCGCGAAACCGTAGCGATCGAAGGCGGAGGCGCGTCGCCCGCCTTGCGCGGTTCGCGAAAGAAAAATAGAACCACAAAGAACATGGCAAAAACGCCCAGCGCCACCACGCGGTAAACGTTCTCGACCCCAAGGTGACGATGCGCCCACGACGCGAAAAAAGGCCCGGCAGCGCCGCCAATGTTCACCATGGTGTAATAAATCGAATATCCGATGGAGCGGACATTTTCTTTCGACGCCCTGGCGGTCGTGCCGACGACGCACGGTTTCACGAGCGAAACGCCCAGTGCGGGCAGAATGAGGATGAAACCGACAAAGAGTCCCAGCGGAACTACGTTGCGCACGGGCGCCAGCCATGAAGCGCCGATCGAACCGATCAGGAAATACGATCCGCCGAGGATGAGGTACGCCACCGAAAGGGCACGTCGAAATCCGAGCCGGTCGGCTGCGGCCCCTCCGAAAATCGCAAGGAACCACACCATGCCGCCGAAGATGCCGGTCAGGGTGCCGGTCTGCTCGGTCGAGAAATTCAACTTCTCCTGCAGATACAATGCCAGCGATGCGAACGCGCCATAGTAGGCAAGCCGCTCGAAGATCTCGGTGATGTTGGCGACCCAGAACGGCCGCTCGAACCCGGTGCGAATTTCTTCCAAGCGTTGAGAGAAGGGCAATTTGGCTCCTAAGACTATTTGGTGCCGGCGAGACGCCAGCGCTACTGTTCAATTCGCTTGCGCAACTCGGCCGCGGAAATGCCCGCTACCCGGATCACTTTATTTCGGCTGGTCTGGCCGGAGGCAATGGTAATGGAAGATCGCGGCACCTTCAAAAGTTTCGCGAAGAACTCGAGGCAGGCCCCGTTAGCACGGCCGTCGACGGGAGGAGTGGTCAGAGAGACTTTCAGAGTGTCACCCAGTTCTCCGGTGATGGCATTCTTCTTCGCGCGAGGATGAACCTTGACGGCGAAAGAAACTCCGCTCGTCGATTCCTGCAGAGGGATCATTCGTGTTCCTCAGTGGCCTCTGTGTCTTCTGTGGTTAAGCTCTTGGTCTCTCGCCGAAAATCGCCGTTCCCACGCGCACGCAACTTGACCCTTCCGCAATCGCCACTTCGAAGTCGTGAGACATGCCCATGGACAGCATGTCCATGGTGATCGCGGAAAGTTTGCGCGCCGAAATCGTATCGCGCAGTTCGCGCAGCTTTCGGAAGAAAGGCCGCGCGCCCTCGGGATCGTCGGTGAACGGAGGCACGGTCATCAGGCCTCGAAACTCCAGCGCCTCCAGTCTAGGCGCAGCCAGCAGCAACTCCTCCAACTCCCGTGAATCCGGCGCAAGACCAGTCTTCGCGGCTTCGCCACCGACGTTGATTTCGATCAACGCGGCTAACCTCTTATTGAGGCTTCGCGCACCTGCATCGAGCTTCTCGGCGAGCTTCACGGAATCGACCGAGTCCACTGCTCCGAACAACTCTGCCGCCTTGCTGACTTTGTTGTTTTGCAGATGTCCAATCATGTGCCACTCCGCGCCCGCCATTTCGGCCAAGGCCGCAGCCTTTCCTGCGAATTCCTGCACGCGATTCTCACCGAACAGCCGCAATCCTGCCGCGTAGGCCTCGCGAATGCGCTGCGGCGGATGCGTCTTGCTCACCGCCATCAGCGCAACATCTTCCGGACAACGGCCCGCACGCCGCGCAGCTTCCGCGATCTTCTCTCGAATGGCGACTATGTTCTCGGGAATCGACATAAGAGCTTTGAACCACGAAGGACACGAAGTTTCACGAAGGAAAGCCTCGAAGCCCTCCGTGTGCCTTCGTGTCGCGATTGAGGATTTACATCATCGCAGTCGGCGGTGCAGGCTCGTTGGGGTCGCCTGCGCTGGACAGCGGCAGGAAAATCATCAAAGCAGCTAGCAGGGTCATCACGACAATTCCGCCGAGGTATAGCGGATGCTCAAAAATCTGAGCCGCCTTGATTTTGTTAGCCAACCCGACTGCCAAGTGTAACCACGGTTGCTGGGCATACGACATGGCGATGACACCCGCCCAAAGGAGTCCGCAGATCGCTTCACCCGCGATTAATCCAGAGGCTGTGAGCACCCCGGCATTTTCCGCTCTTGCTTGTTGAGCCGTGTTCAAACCGCGCCTCTTGGCCATCCAATCCCCGATAGCGCGGAAGACTCCGCCCAGAAAGATGGCGAACGTGGTCTCAAACGGCAAATACATTCCGACTGCCACCAGCATGGGACTCTTCACCTGCATCATGATCAGCGCAATGCCGAAGCAAATGCCAACAACCACCAGAGGCCACGGCATGTCACCGCCCACGATGCCGATTGCCAGGGTAGCCATCAGGCCCGCTTGCGGCGCCGGCAGAGCTCGGCTTCCGAAACCGAACGCGGTGTGTAGCAAGTAGAGAGGCCAGTACATGACTAAACTCGCCACTACGACCGCGATCAATTCCGCACTCTGGATTTTGCTGGGAGTGCCTCCGAGAATGTAGCCGACCTTGAAATCCTGCAGCAACTCGCCCGCCACTGCGGCTGAGACGCAAACCACGGCAGCGACTCCAAGCACGGTAGCAACACCGGAAATTCCATGAACGCCCAGCGCTACCATCAGCAGAGCAGCGATGATCAGCGTAGAGAGCGTAAGACCGGAGATTGGGTTGTTAGAGGAGCCGATAAATCCCACCAGGTTGCCCGACACCGTGGCGAAGATAAATCCCACCACCAGCATCACGACAGCGGCCAGAATCGCCGGCCAGATCAGACCTGAGATGTGTACATACAGGAAGCACATCGCGACAAACATGAGAGCGATCAGCCCGAAGACAATCTTCGAACTCATGTAGCGTTCGGTACGCGAGAGTTTCGCCTGCTGTTCTGCGGTTTGTCTAAGATCAGAGAACGCCTTTCCCAGTCCTGCGGTCAAGCTGGCGCGCATCTTGTAGAGTGTGTAAGCCGCGCCCACCAGCATGCCGCCAACGGCGATAGGGCGCACGATATATCGCCAAACAGCTGCCGCCATCGTTGCCCAGTCATCGGGAGTATCCGCGGGAATATAGTGCCTGAGTTGCGGACCAAGGAAATACATCAATAGCGGCACCATTAGTCCCCACGCCAGCACGCCGCCCGAGAACTGCAGCGCGGCCAATTTCAGTCCGATGATGTAGCCCACTCCCAAGTACGCAGGGCTCACGCTCGGAGCGGCCACCATGCTCGCACCACCTGCTGCGAGCACGTTCGTGCTCCCGACTGCGCCCAGGCGAACTTGACTGCGCCCCAGACTGCCGACGCCAAACTGAATGTCCTTGTCAGCTGCGAATAGTCCGAAACGTCCCAGCAAGTAGACGAAGCCGCCCACGCCGATATTCCAGAAAAGATACTTCGCGGCCTCAGCGCCGCGCTGTCCGGCTTTGTGAATCTCCGAGGCGGCGAGCGATTCCGGAAAAGGCAGTTCGGGGTCTTCGACCATGCCGCGGCGTACCAGCGAGATGAACAGCACGCCTAAAATGCTGCCCACCATAATGAGCGCAGTAGACTTCCAGTAAGCATCGCCGGGCCCGAACGTGGGCCACGCTTTCGCGATCAGAAATGCCGGAATCGTGAAGATCGCTCCCGCTGCGACCGACTCGCCAATGGAACCTGCCGTTCTGGCAATATTTTCTTCCAGCAGCGATCCCTTCCACGCCCGCATCGCCGCCATGGCAATCACGGCCGCCGGGTAGGTGGCGGCAATCGTGATCCCGGCTCGCAAGCCCAGATAAGCATTTGCCGCTCCCAGCACAATCGTCATCAAGAGTCCGAGCAAGATCGCCCGCAGGGTGAACTCTTTCATCTCCATGGTTTCGGGCACGTACGGCACATGCTTCGTCTTGCCGGGAAGGTCGTTCGCGGGACTGCTCATGGATGAAATCCTTGTAGAGCGTGAGATAGGAACCTAATCAACTGCCTGGTCTGCTCGACCTGACTCAACAGTGACACCAACAATGACATAAACAATGACACAAACAATGGAACGGCGCACCTTAGCACGCAGCCAGCCCGCAAGACAAGTGCAGGCATGTGGTATGTGAGGAGTACAGGCATGTGGGACAGCCGCCTCGGCTTTCCCGTCGAATTCAGTTCGGTCGGACTGGAAGGAAGGTCACTCTCGGCCGCCGCGCTCGGCAATCAGCTGCATGGCTGGCTTGCTCACCCAAGTGTGGCCGGGGGATCCCGGACCGTGGAAGCGCTCTCCCCAAGACAGGGGAGTTACGTCGCGGTACTCGTGCATCGACTCGTCGGGGACGAAGCGCAGGCGCTTCCGCAACGACGCGCGGGCGTTCGGATCAGCACCGTGATCGAGCAGAAGGTGAGCGAAAGCGGCATCGCCCTGCAGACGACACATGTACGCTTGCGAGACGACGCAGCCGAACAGTGGGGTGTGGCCACCGAAGCCGTCAGCATCGATCTCGGCTTTGGCATTGACGTCCGCGCCATGATCGATCAGCCAGCGCGCGATCTCGATCTCGTCGAAATCAACGCACATGTGCAACAAAGTTGTGCCCGCCAGAGGTGTGCCGTGCAGCGCAAGGGAATGATCGGCGTGGCATCCGAGCGAGGGCGGATAGATTTCTTCGTGGGAAAATGTTCGGGTCAGAAGCTGAGGATCGCGGCGCAGGTGCTCCTCCAGCAAATCGATGCGGCCGCGATGCACGGCCATCGGCGGCGTATCAGGAAGAGCAATACCGTGCTCTGATACAAGATCAAGACACCCATGTTTGCCTTCCGGTCCGCGGCAGTATGTTTCCAAAAGCAGCGCCACGGGAGCGAGGCGGTCGCCGTGTTCGTCGGCAAGTTCTGCGCCAAGTTCGAACAAAAAAGCGAGGCCTTCCGCGTTCAGAGTTTCGCACGGCCCCATCACCATGCCCAGCAGAACGCGCGCTCCCATCTTGTGGAGGCGTCGCGCGGTCTCGATCTGACCCTGCAGGCACGCGCGGTCGAAGGCGTGCTGTAAATCTTCCGCACCCATCTCGCGTAGCATCGCGATGATTGCATCTTGCCCAACGTTTGCGGCATACGACATCGGGGGGCCCCAATTGCTGTCGGCCACGCCGCGCGCGCTTTCGTGCAAGCAGCCGCTGATCTTTCAGCACCAGAGAGCGAACTGTCTCGGCATCGCCGCGCCAGATCGCGTCGGTCATGCGGCAGGCGGTAACGAGCCGCGGCCAGCTTGCCAGTCCATAGCTTCGTGCCAGTGCGGCTTGCACGTCCGCGAGTTTGGCATTCGCCGGCTCAATCGGCTTGGTCTTGTTGGGGATGATGCTTGCGCAACTCCGCGACTGCGGAAGGATCGTTCTGATGAACTGCGCGCAGCAGATCCTTAGCCTGATGTTTGAGTTGATCGAGGTTAGGGCGGACAGGAAACTGACGATCGTGGAACTGCTTCGGCATAACGGACCTCCTTCGTGTTGATGCCCGGGGTCCGCTGCAGCGGGCGAAAGGAGGTTCGCGAGAACCTTAAGATTCGAGAATTCGCTCAGGTGGACTCAGTCCTGTCCGCGGACGGGCGGCGTCCTGTACGCCGGAGCCAGTATATCGCAGGCGGTAAACGAGAAAGGAATCGCCCAGAGAACGCAACGTCAAGGCCGGTTTTGCGAGCCTTTTACCTCTCCCTGCTCCGGATGGCGTGCGTTGAAAGCCATCAAGAATCTGCTACCATGAACGCTCGGTGAGGTGCTCATGCCGCAATTTGTGATCGAGCGGGAAATTCCGGGTATAGGGAATTTGTCGGATGCGGAAATGCAGGCGGTTGCGAGAAAATCGGTCGGAGTACTGAAGGATTTGGGGCCCGGAATCAAATGGCTCCACTCTTACGTTACCGGCGACAAGATGTATTGCGTATACCTAGCTCCCGACGAAGAAACGGTTCGCGAACATGCGCGGCGCGGTGGTTTTCCCGCCAATCGCGTCTCCGCTGTGCGCCGCCTGATCGATTCCGGAACCGCGGATTGAGTTAGGCCGAATGTTCTGCCGGAAGGTGCGGTGCCCGGTCGGCGTCCAGCGCTTCACGGACCGCCTGTTCGACTGGCATCGACCATCCCTCCATCCACGCCGTTGTGCTCGCGGCGATGCCCAGGGTTCGCCGCGCAAACTCCAGTGCCTTTTCCAGTCTCGGTCGTTCGTTGGGTGGGATGGGCGCCCCCAGTCGTTGACGAAGTGCGGCCGCCGTTCCGGCCAGGTGCAGAGCTTGCACGGCGTTGGACTGCGCCGCCGCATTCGCTGCAAGGCATTCCAAAACGCGCGCGATGCCGCGCTTGTGACCCAAATCCTGGAACATCCTGAGGCTTTCGCCGTAGAGCCGCCGCGATTCGGTATTGTTTCCCTGATCGCAACTGAGACAGGCGAGATCGGAAAGAGCGCTGGCAATTCCCCATCCGTCGCCTAACTTCCGAAACGCTGCCAGGCTCTGTTCACAAAACGAGCGCGCGGCCGCGAAGTCCGCCTTCTCTCGTGCAACGTCGCCCAGATAGTTCAGCGTCCACGCGACTCCGGCATCGTCTCCAGCTTTTTGGAACATGGTGATGCACTCTTCATACAACAACGCCGCCCGCGCGTACTCGCCCTGCAACTTCATTACGCTGGCGAGATTGCTCTGGGCGCGGGCCAGGGCGGCCGGGTCGCCCAGATCCTTCCAGATGGCGATGCAGCGCTCGAAGAGCAGGGAAGCAACCCGGAAGTCTCCCCGATCGCGGGAGGTGATGGCCAATGCGTTCAATGCGACGGCCACGCCGCGGCTGTCTTTCAGTTCGACGCAAGTGTCCAGGCTCTCTTCAAACAATTGCTGGGCGTGCGAGTAGTCTCCCTGCTCGCCCGCCAGCACGGCGGCTGCAAACGAAAGGCGAGCGCGGAGTTTCGGGCGCGTCGGCGTTCCTTTCATCGCGAGAAGCCGGGCAATGGCGTCGCGGCCTTCCTTAAGGTGCTCCCGTGTCTCCCAAAAGCGAAACAACGCAGCGCCCAGCCGAAGTCCCCACTCGGCGTCTTCCGTCTTGATCAGATAATCGAGCGCTGCCCGGAAATTGTCGTGCTCCGTGTCGAAGCGGTCGAGCCATTCAGGATGGTTGACCACCTCCTGAGCGCCCTCTTCGGCCAGCACGAGGTAGTAAGCGGCATGCGCCCGCCGCGTCGAGGATTCGTCATTGCTCTCGGCGAGACGCTCGAGAGCGTACTCACGAATGGTCGAAAGCATCCGGAACCGCGTTTCTGCGTTCGTCTCCTCCACATTCTGCGCCAGGCTCTTGTCCACCATCGAGGCCATGCCATCGAGAATGTCGAGCCCGAGGTCTCCCTTGGTGTCGCCCACGGCCTCGACGCCTTCAAGGGTACAGCCTCCGGTAAACACCGAGAGCCTTCGGAACAGAGTTTGCTCCGCGGGACTGAGAAGGCCGTAGCTCCAGTCGACCGTGCCGCGAAGAGTCTGCTGACGGCTGGGTAGATCGCGCGCGCCGCCGGTCAACAGGCTCAGACTGCTCTCGAGACGCGTCAACATAGAGGGCAATGAAAGCAGCTTGATGCGCGCCGCCGCGAGTTCGATGGCCAGAGGCAAGCCATCGAGGCGAGTGCAGATCGCGGTTACGATGGTCGCGTTTTCTCTGGTCAGGGCGAATTCGTGCTTTACGGCGCGCGCGCGCTCAACAAAGAGGGCGACCGCCGGAAGCTGAGTCAGCGTTTCGATCGGCAGAGTCGAATGGGGATCGGGCAGTGCCAATGGCGGTACGGGGAATTCATGCTCGCCGTAGACGTGAAGCGGCGCCTGGCTGGTGATCACGAACTTGAGATGCGGGCTCATCGTCAGCAACTGGGCAATGACCGGCGCGGACGAAACGAGATGTTCGAAGTTGTCGAGGATCAGAAGCACTGGCTGGTTCAGACCGAGAAGGTATTCTTTGAGGCTTTCCTGCGGAGATTGATTTCCAGCCTCGCGCACTCCCAATGCCTGAGCGATCGTGGACGCGATCAAACTGTGGTCGCTTACGGCCGCAAGTGGGACGAAGCAAACGCCTCCGGGAAATTGGTCTGCGATCGATTCCGCTACTTGCAGCGCGAGTCTCGTCTTGCCGATGCCGCCCGGACCGGTGAGCGTGACGAGCCGTGCATCCGCGCGATTCAAGAGCTGGCGTAGAGCCGATTCTTCGTGTTCCCGCCCTATGAATGCCGTTCGCTGCATTGGCAGGTTGCTGGGGCGGGGCTCCGAAGCGCGGAGCGGCGACTCGGCCAGGCGCTCGCGCACCGCGGCGAGATCGCGCGCCAAATCCCGGCTGGAGGCATACCGGTCCTTCGGATCCTTCGCCAGGCAACGCTCCACGATCCACAGGAACGGAGCAGGCGCTTGCGACATTCGTGTGCCCAGGCGCTCCGGCTCATCGCGAAGGATCGCGGCCAGGGTCTCCGCATAGCTTGGTTTCCGGAACGCCGGAAAACCAGTGACCATCTCAAACAGAACCGCCCCGAACGAAAACTGGTCCGAACGGAAATCGACATCGCCCCCGGTTGCCTGTTCCGGCGACATGTAGCCGACGGTGCCCATCACTGTTCCTTGTTCAGTGACCGTGGTCGTGGAAGCATCCGAGCCCCCCGCCCGGTTCGGCACCGGCAACTTCGCCAGACCGAAGTCCAGAATCTTGGCCGTGCCTCCTCCGGAAACCATCAGGTTCTCCGGCTTCAAATCACGATGCACCAGGCCGATCTCGTGCGCCTTGGCAAGGGCTTCCGCGACCTGCGACGCGATCATCACAGCTGTGCGAAAAGGAATCGGGCCGGAATCGAGCAACTGGCGCACCGTCTCGCCGTCCACCAGTTCCATAGCGATGTAGCGCGTGCCATCGATATGTCCGAGTTCATAGATCGTGACGATGTTCGGGTGATTGAGCGCGCAGGCGGAACGGGCTTCCTTCTCGAAGCGCGCGAGAGCGTCCGGTTGCGCAAGGCGGTCGGCGGAAAGCGTCTTGATGGCGACTTCGCGGTCGAGGCGCGTGTCCCTGGCTCGGTACACTTCGCCCATGCCGCCGGCGCCCAGCCGCTGCAGGATTTCATAACTGCCGAATCGGGTGCCTGGAGATAAGGTGGACGGCACTCCATCGGGCGTGTTCGGCGGGCTCATGAACCTCGCAGGCGCGGCGATCGGCGGGCAGAAATCACTCTCGTCGCAGGCACAAGTATGCTTCAATTCGAGACGGCTGCCGCCACAGCCGGCGGCAGATCCCCGGAGTCCGTTTATAATACCCCAGTTTTCGGAGGCGGTTCATGGATATTCGATCGGTGCAGCGGCCCCTCAAAGAGCAGTACCGGCAAGACCCGGCAGCCTCCCGAATCACCTTGACCGCGCACGGCAAACAGGCCGACGCGCCCATTTCCTGTTCGATCGACTTGGGGCGGGCCATCTACAACGCCCAGGCGCACAAGGGAGTTGGGGGCGCAGGGACCGGCGCCTGTTCCGGAGACCTGCTCCTGGGAGCGCTCGCCGCCTGCGCCCAGATCACATGCCAGATGGTGGCGGCGGCCATGGGCATTCCTACCGAGGGCATCGATGTCACCGTCGAGGGCGATCTCGATCTGCAAGGAACTCTGGGCCTGTCGAAAGAGGTTCCGGTGGGATTTCAGAGCATACGAGTCATTTTCGATGTCCGGGCCCCGCAGGCTACGAAGGAACAGTTGACCGCGCTGCAGGCGAAAACTGAACAGTATTGTGTGGTGATGCAAACCTTGCAGAATCCGCCGACGATTGAGCACTCCTGGCCGTCCTCCTAGGCAGGGTGCCCTTAAAGTTATTCGACTTTGTCGTCCTGA
The DNA here is from genome assembly GCA_963844525.1 of uncultured Acidobacteriaceae bacterium. GTDB lineage: Bacteria > Acidobacteriota > Terriglobia > Terriglobales > Acidobacteriaceae > Sulfotelmatobacter. Next base: position 1,577,850 of record CAWJOM010000006.1, read on the forward strand.
GCGTAGCCGTTTTTCAGGCGTCGCGAAGAGCCTGCCCTGAGCGAAGTCGAAGGGATCTCCCGCTTAACCGGCCTAATGCGCAAGCTAGAACTACCCAATTGCCTGTCCCTGGAGAAATTGAGCAGGGCAGCCTTCAGGGTGTAAAATGTCTCTAGTCTATACTTCCGCCCCTTCGTAGTTCGTAATTCCGAGGTGTGTAATGAGCGACTCCCCCGATGCGCCCGCAGTTCCACCCTATCGTTGCCCCGATTGCGGCAGTGAAGCAGGCTTTAAGTCGCGCCGCCGCACTCTGACCGAACGCTTTCTTCTACCTGTCTTTCTTCTGAAACCCGTCCGCTGCGGAGAATGTTTCCGCCGGGACTACCGATGGGTTTGGATTCAGGTGCGGGAACGCTTGTCTGACGCTCCCAGGATCATGCCCGGAAAGCAGTCGGCTCCTACGTCCAACCGCAACGTTGCCTAGCGGCGGGTGTCGCCGTTATACTGCTGTTGTTGTACGCAGGATGGTGGTTTGCAAGGATGCCCCGCAGTCTGTTTGTCCCTGCGCGGGGATGACGAGGAGGCCGTCTTCAGCAGTAGTGAGGACCGAATCCGGGCTAGCCAGGCCAGTGTCGCAGGTTCAGGGCCTTCTATTGTGTTGCAGGAAACTTCCTCGGTATCGAGCGAAGTCCCTATCGAGCGCGTATCCACCAACCGAGTCCCGGACCCGCAGGCTTGGGTCCGCCGAACCGCCGAGAGTCTCTTCTCCGTTTTTTTTCCTTCCGATTGCCGGCTTTGTGGCGAACCGCTGCTGAATATCTCGCGCCTGCCAGTGTGCCCCGATTGCGTGGCCGGCGTTCTTCCGGCGCGGGGCAAGATGTGCTCTGTGTGCGGCGAGCGCGTGCTCTCCTCCTATGCGGAGACAGACCCTGACGGTCTGCGCCGATGCCCGGTGTGCCGCCGCATTGATCGCCCCTTTGAGCGCGCTGTGGCTTATGGCAGCTACGAGGGCGGATTGCGCGAACTGATTCACCTACTCAAGTACAACGGCGTTCGCCCCGCAGCCAAGGTGCTGGGACGCATGCTGGCCGAAGCCCTCGCCGCGCTCGATCCAGAGTTCGAGCAGGCAATGCTCGAGAGGGGCCTCTATGACCAGCAGGAGATCCTTGTGATCCCCGTGCCGCTCTATCAAGTCCAAGCGCCGGCAGCGCGAATTCAATCAGGCGGAATTGATCGCTCAGGCCGCGCTCAGGAGTTATGCCGCGCGCAACCGCCTGCAACTTGCCGCCGGCCTTCTTCAGCGCACCCGCGACACCCATTCGCAGATCGGCCTGACCAGCCACCAGCGCCGCGAAAACCTACGTGGAGCCTTTGCCGTCACGCGTGCCGCAGAAGTCACTGGCCGCGACGTCCTTCTCGTGGATGATGTCTATACGACGGGCACCACCGCGACCGAATGCGCGAAGGTTCTGCGCCGCGCCGGAGCCCGCCAGATATGGGTCGCAACCGTAGCGCGCACGCTGAAATTAGCATCTAAATATGAGAACCAAGGTTTCAATGTTTCAACGTTGCAAGGTTTCGAAGGTCCTATCGACCAAGTTCTTCACCTTGAGACTTTGAAACCTTGAAACCTTGAAACTTTGAAACTATGTCCTTGCGGATGGAGCATCACGATGCGGGATCCCGGCACGCCGCCGGCGTGTTCGCGCCGGCGGCCATGCACCGGCCCGGGGACGGCCACGCTCTGCTCGCCCCGGTCCTCGTGCTGAACGCCTCCTACGAGCCCATCAATGTCTGCGCCGCGCGCCGCGCCCTGGTTCTCGTCCTCAAGGGCGTGGCCATGACCGAGGAAGAGAACGGACACTTTCTGCATTCGGCCCGCGTTGCCATGCGCCTGCCTTCGGTGATTCGCCTGCTGGAGTATCGCCGCATTCCGCACCAGAGCCGCGCGCTCTCGCGCAAGAACATCCTGCTGCGCGACCGCAACACGTGTCAGTATTGTGCGACTGTTCTGCCCTCGGGAGAATTGACGCTCGATCACGTCATCCCGCGCTCTCGCGGAGGCTCATCCACCTGGGAAAATCTGGTCGCGTGCTGCCACGCCTGCAACCGCCGCAAAGGCAATCAGTCTCCCGTCGAGTCGGGCATGAAGCTGATGCGCGAACCCCGCGCCTTCAACTTACACACCAGCCGCCACATCATGCGCCTGATGGGTAGGAGTGATGATAAGTGGCGGAAATATCTGTTCTACTAAGGTTTCAAGGTTTCAAAGTGGAATCGAGGCGGATCTTTCTGCCTTGAAACGTTGCAACCTTGAAGCCTAGACTCCGACAAGGTTTCAAAGTGGAACTCCGTGCGTTGTTTTTAACTTTGCAACCTTGAAACTTTGCAACGTTGAAACCTAGACTTAATAGTGGCTCGCACCTACCGTGAATTGCTCGTCTGGCAGAAATCCAAGGCTCTGGCTGTCCACATCTATCGATCCACCGAACAGTTTCCCAGGAACGAAACGTACGGGCTGACCTCCCAACTCAGGCGCGCTGCCGTCTCAATTCCGTCGAATATCGCCGAAGGACAGGGCAGATTAACTCGTGGCGAATTCGTGCATTTTCTCGGGCAGGCACGAGGTTCTCTGCTGGAGCTAGACGCCCAACTTGAAATCGCACTCGACCTAGCGTATCTCAATCAGAACCAGCAACAGACATTAGCCCAAGAGACCTACCAAGTCCTCGGACTGTTAAACCGACTAATAGACTCTCTCAGAAAAAGTGGACCCAGTCGGGTCTGTCCTTGAAACGTTGAAACCTTGAAACCTTGAAACTTTGAAACCTGCCTCACTGCGGCTTCTTCTGCTCCGGTGCCTGCTGCTCCGGCTTCTGATCGCTCTTCGGAACTTCCTTCCCTTCATATAGGATCTTCGACTTGGCTCCGAACCGCTTGTAGTCCTCGTACTTGATGATTTCGCGGATGTGTATGTCTTGGAGTTTGAAGTGCAGTTCATCGTCGGCCCGGGTATAAACCGGGAACCAGTACTGTCCGTCGATCTGCTGCCGCCACGTCGTGAATTTGGGATAGAGATTCTCTTCGTCGCCGTGCTTCTTGCGGACGTCGGGCACGCTCTTGCCGTACGTCTTCACAATCTGAAAGTCGTGGTCGTCGACCCAGATTCGTCCTTGAAAATATCGCTTCTTGCCCACAATCTGTTTGGGAGCGATGTCGAACACATAACAGTGGACCTCATCTTCCTGCTGCTGGCCCACATAAAGAATGTTGTATTCCGGCAGGTCGGCCTCGGTCAGCACGAACGGCATACGGTGCCGGATGTCCTCGAAATCGCCCTGGTCCATGGAGAGGCCGCCCTGTTCGAGCGAGGATTGCGGTGCGAACACCACGTTCTCGAGCCGCCGGCCCTGGTCGTCAAAGATCACGTCGTAGACTTCGTGGTATTGCCCCGTCACCGTTTCGCCGTCGAGGGTCTCAACCTTCACGTCCTGGCGATAGGTGTACTGGTCGCGCGCCTTGGCAAACTCAGTTTCCTTGGTGGCGAAGCGCTTGATGATTTCCTCAGGCGTGGTGCCGGTTGGGGCAGCGCTGTCGAGCGGGCCTTCCTGGGCGAGCGCGGGCAAAGCCGCCAGCACGCATGCCAGCAGAGGCAGACAAAACAAACGACCGGGTACGGATTTCATAATGTCTAAGTTTATAGGATGCGAGGAGGCTTTCGTAGAGAGCTTGCCAGCAACGTCTGCTGCCCGGGCCGAGAGGCCGAGGCAGCCATCATGACGCAGCAAGCGGAGAAGAGACGCAGCAAGCCGCATCTCTACGGAAGCACACCGCGGCAACCCCACCCTCCAACCCCTCTCCGCTCAGTGAGGCCGGAGGGAAGGGTGCTGCAGTTCTGCCACTCACTTGGATGCCAGTATGGGAAAGAGGTTGCCGCGTGATGTCGGAGCGTGTCACTCTTCACAATTCTCAGCAATTCTTCGCTGTTGTCATCCTGAGGTGGGCGCCTTTTGCCCGCCGAAGGACCTACGCAACTCGCTGCTAGCGCCGAGAAAGCCGGGGAGTGCAGAGATCCTGCGTCGCCAAGCCCCGCGGGTCAACACGGCATTTTAGTGGATAGAGCAGCGTCCGCATCCGGCTGAAACGCATGCCGTTCGAGCCATTCCAGACTCAAGTCCCTCCAAGCCGGATTGACAGACACAATCAGCGCAATCTTCTTAACCCGCAGCCACCCCTTGATTTCCTTCTCGCGCTCAATCGCATTGGTGCACATCCTCGAAGCGTTCGAAATACACTAACCGGTCGAGCTTGTATTTAGCCGAGAAGCCCGAACCAGTTCCACCCTTGTGCTCGTGCACTCGCCGAACGAGATTGTTGGTCACACCGGTGTAGAGGGTCTTCGAGCGATTCGACAGGATGTAGACGAAATAGGTTTTGGGTGTACGCGCGTTTTGGCTTCTCCCTTGGAAAGACTGGCACGGTGTGCGAGATCGTGTCAGTGACGCATGAACATTGCCCCTGTGCAAAAACCACCCCCTTGTCATCCTGAGGCGGGCGCCTTTTGCCCGCCGAAGGACCTATGCAACTGGCCGGGGAGTGCATAGATCCTTCGGCCTGCCAAAACCGCAGTCCTCAGGATGACAAAGCGTGGGAGCAAGCGTGCATCTGAGGGCTCAAAGCTCAAAGCTAGAAGCCGCCCACTCACCCCTGCTACACTCATCCGTTTGCCGCAGGAGGCCTTCATGCGCCGTCTTGTTCTCTCTCTTCTCGTTCTTGCATTCGCCGTCCCCGCTCTGGCCCAGGCCAAGCATCCCTTCACCTTCGAAGACATGATGAAGCTGAAGCGTGTCGGCGATCCGCAGGTCTCGCCCGATGGCAAGTGGGTGATTTTCAGCGTGGTCGACGTCAATCTGGAAGCAAACACGAAGACGCCCCATATCTGGATCGTGCCCACGGCGGGAGGTCAAGAAAAAGAAATCATCGCCGATCAGGACGCCGACCGCCCGCGCTGGGCGCCGGATGGGAAGCGGTTCGCATTCTTGTCAACGAAAGAAGGCGGTTCGCAGGTTTGGATTGCGCAGTTCGACGGCGCAGCGGGAACAGTGACGCAGACTCACAAACTGACGGCAATCGTAACTGAGGCCGGTGGTGAACTCTGGTCACCGGACGGCAAGAACATTCTGTTCACTTCCGATGTCTACCCCGAATGTGATGGGCAACCGAACGAGCTCGCCTGCAACGCCCAGAAGGTGGAAGAAGCAGATAAGTCCAAGGTGAAGGCGCTAATCTTCACGGGCCTGCTGTATCGCCATTGGAATGCATACAAGGAAGGGAAGCGCAGCCACATTTTCGTGACTTCTGCGCCACCGTCCGTTGGTGCTGGGGTGGCGTCGGCGTCGCCGATGGTCATGCAGGGCGCCCGCGATCTCACTCCCGGCGACTACGACGCCCCCGTGTTCTCGCTCGGCGGACAGGACGACTACGCCTTCTCGCCCGACGGACAGGAGATCTGCTACGCGTCGAATCACGACAAGAATCCGGCGGCATCGACCAACAACGATCTGTGGATCGTCCCGGTCACCGGAGCCCCGGCCAAGAACATCACCGCCGACAATCCCGCCAGCGACACGTCGCCGCTCTATTCGCCCGATGGACGCTACATCGCCTACCGCGCCCAGCAGCGTCCCGGATACGAAAGCGACCGCTTCCGCCTCATGCTCTACGACCGCAAGACCGGCGAGAAAAAGAATCTGACGGAGAGACTGGGACGAGTGGGTGGGTACGTATCACGTGGGCACCGGATTCAACTTCGATATTCTTCGTCGCTGAAAATACGGGCGACTCGCCAATATTTACTCATCCGTCTTCGAGAGATTCAACCAGGAGAGCCAAATTGGCCCTCTGAGATTGCGCACGGATTCAACGATGACCATCGCTCTTGTCAACGGGACCCGAACAGTCCTGTTGACCCGTAAGGGGCTGGGTGGTCCACCGAGATCTACGCTGCAAATCCAGACAAGACGTACAGCTTTGTACGTGGGACAAATTCAGTCCAGAATGGGTTCTACCGTCGTGGTACGAGGAGCCGAAAATGCCAGCCATTCAATGCCCTTCGGCTCACGCACACTTAACGACGCAGTCCTGTCCCAAGTCGCCATGTCTCCGCTGGAATGCTTCTGGTTCAAGGTGCACACAACGACAAAGTCCAAGGCTTCCTGGTCAAGCCGCCGAACTTCGATGCCTCGAAGAAATATCCCGTGAAGTTCCTCATCCATGGCGGGCCGCAGGGCGCATGGGGGGACGACTGGTCGTATCGCTGGAATCCCGAACTGTTTGCGTCGCCAACTTCTTCGCAACCCTCGGGCTACGTCGTCGTCATGATCAACTTCCACGGCTCGACCGGATACGGGCAGAAGTTCATCGACGCCATCAACGGCGATTGGGGCGGCGCTCCGTACGAAGACCTGATGAAGGGCCTCGACTACGCAGAGCAGACCTACCCGTTTATCGATAAGGCGCGCGAGTGCGCGCTCGGCGCGAGCTATGGCGGATACGCCATCAACTGGATCCTCGGCCACACCGACCGCTTCAAGTGCCTGGTGTCGCACGACGGCATGTTCAACGCCGAGTCCGCCTGGGGAACGACCGAAGAACTCTGGTTCAATAACTGGGAGTTCAAAGGCACGCCTTATGACAATCGCGCCGGCTACCAGAAGTGGTCGCCGCACCAGTACGCTAAAAATTTCAAGACGCCGACGCTGGTCATTCACGGCCAACGCGACTACCGCCTCGACGTGAGCGAAGGCTTCCAGCTTTTCACCACGCTGCAGACGTTGGGCATCCCGTCAAAGATGCTCTACTTCCCCGACGAAGGCCACTGGGTGATGAAGCCGCAAAATTCGCAGCTCTGGTACAAGACGGTGAACGATTGGGTCGACCAGTGGACGAAGTAAAGCCGACTCGCGCAAGGGTTGTGTGGTGACAGCCGCCCTCGGCTGTCCGCCGAGCGCAGCTCGGCGAGTTACGGTCCGGGAGGACCATTGAGAATAGCCCGCCAGTTTACCGGCGGGGAGTTCACCGCCGACTAAGAACATCGTGCCGTCGGCACGACTGAGCGTTCGCTGCGGCAAGGCGCTTCTGCCACAGTCCGACGTGGAAACATCAGGATCTCAGCCCCGACGTGCGACTCTACTGCGGGTCGATCCTCGTGATCTCCGTCTTTCCGGTGAACCGACGTGTTCAGGTTAGTTCTGTATTTCTACTGGCCGGCTGATTCGAACCGGGATTCCGTCGCGCGGCGGACCGGTCCCTCCATCGTTGTCGCCACTCGCCACGGCAGGGAACACCTGCAGTGGATAGTCGATCCAGCCGTTCGCGCCGGCAGTAACGCCTAAATCGACTTCGAGCGGGGCTGCAAATCCACCGGCAGAAGGCACAATGTTTGCCAGCCCATTGATGTCGGTGACGGCGCTGCTTTGGCTCACCTTCAGAATCACGGGCATTGCGGACACACCTTCCGAACGCAGCACCGTAGTTAGAAATGTCACGTTGGCTCCAAGCACCGGATTCGGTGGCGAAGAGGAATCCGTGACTCTCACAATGACCGGCTGAAACGGCTGACCTGCAGAAATCTGACCAGCGCCCGAGACCGGCACTAGGATCTGCTGCGAAAGCGGCACCGGGTTGGCGTACAAGGCTTGGCACGGAGCGTTCGCCGGAACCACGCAGGCGACTACCTGCACCAGCGCCGCGAATTGCTTGACGGTCAGGTTGACCGTTGCGTATCCGCTGGAATTGGTCTGCGCGCTGCCGGCACTGAGTGTTCCGGTGCCGGCGACCACGGTGAAAGCCACTTTGACGTTGCTCTGTGGCGTGCCATTGCTCAACACGCGCGCCGTGATCGGGAAGCTCACGTTCGCGCCCTGTGCAATCCAGGGATAGAGTGTTGACAGTCCAATGTCAGAGGCCGACTCGGTTGCGTTGATCAGCGCGCTTACCGATGGCGAAGAACTATAGGCCCCCGGAGCGAGAGTTGCGGTAATGTTCGCGACGCCCGTCGCCGAAGGGGTGAGCCATGTGGACGCGCTTCCATTCTGATCGCTGCTCGTCGTGCACGATGGCGCACCACCACATGCCGAGAGTTGCATGCCGTTGCTTGCGCCCCAACCGATAGTCGCACCGCTCACAGGAGTAACGCCATCGGCCGCCAGCACACGCACGCTCATCGGATTGGCAGCTTGTGCACCGACGGGAGTGGAACGATTGATTCCACTCATGAGCTTGATGGTATCGGTCGGTGCGGCTCCATACGTCACCGCATTGGTCATGGCGGAACTGCCGCCGCTCACAGGATCGGTAACGGTGAGATTCTGAATTCCATCCGAATGCGCGGGCAGAGCGACAATCATTTGTCCGGCGCTGACGGCAAGCGGAGTGGCCCCGCTGCTGCCTACTGCGGCGGTAAGCTGCGGAGCAAAGCCTGTGCCCAACACGGTGACCGCGCCTCCGCTGACGCTGACGCGCGCAGGAGAAACCGAATCGGCGTACAGCAAGTGCGCGTGATACCGATAGTCGGGACGCCCGTCGCCTCGAACATCCGAGATCCCGATCAGAAAACTAGCGGAAGTAGTCAGCTGCGCGTCAAGTCGCGTCAAACCATATGGGATCTGATTGAACGGCGAAGGAGTGTAGGCAGGAGGCGCAGTCCCCGGCGGATCGGCGGCGGCCCACATGCCAATCACCGGCTGCGCCTTCGCCTCGCTCGCATGGCTCAGGTCGTCGAGCGCAGTAACAGCCACAGACAAAGTTCGATTCGCTTGCGCCGGAAACTTAAAGTAAGTCACTGCGCCGTAACCGCTCAAGGATCCTTCCCAATCTCCTCCCATAGGCAAGACGGCCGGTACAGTCCACGTCGATGCCGGTCGCGGCAAAGGCTGCGCACTACCGTTCATCAGGATGTCTTGCTGCACATCCACTCCCGCGCTGACCGCTACGACAAGCGGTTGGGCCAATCCTGACGGCGCGACCGGCCCCGGCGAGTATGGACCGACGGGCGCCGACCATTTTGGATCCAATGTCTCCACGGTCAACTGGTACTGCGCACTGCCGCCGTTCGGAAGTTGCAATCCGGCAAGGTCGAAAAATCCCTCCAGTTCTTGACTGCCCGACCCCCACTCAGAATAGGGATCGCCCAATGCGTCTTCGAACCCAGTCACGGGATTGCCACCGTTCCCCGTGAACAGAAAGCCAGAGACCGACGCAGCCACAACCTTGCGCGACGGCAAACCCGTCTTGGGATCGATCCAGCGTGCCACCACATTCACGCCCTGCATGGCCTGCGTAGAGTTTCCGTGAGTGTCGGTAAACCAAACCGAACCATGGATGCGGGCCGTCGTCGCCGAAAACAGCTGCTTACCAGGGAAGCTCGACTGGTTCTGCGCTGTGATCGGATACAGCCGGGACAGCGCCGCGGTGTCGTCCATCGCGAGCTGATATGGATTGGGATAACAGAGCGTGATGGGAATGCAATTCATGGGGTCAATGGGATGCATCACCGGAAACCCGGCGTAATCGTCCGACGTGGGAGGCGGGTTCCGCGTGAGCACGTTGGGATTGACCTGCGACCACCCAAGCCCCAGCACGCTGCCAATCACGCGCACCAAACGATATTGCACGTCAGTGAGTTGCGACGAGAGTTGCGCGCACTGCCCATTGATCACAATCAGCGCGTGCTGGTAGGTCGCGAATACACCGTAGTTGTCCGTGCCTCCGTAGGCGGCGTTTGCGAAACATTCGCTCGATCCGCCCGCTCCCTCGCCCAGAAGCGCGTCCGTTACCGAACCGTCATAGTCATAGACGATGCCGATGGGCGTCCCCGTTGCGGTTGACTGAATGTCGGCAGGCATGGAGATGCTGCCGTCCGAATTCAGCATGACGTTGGTGCCGTTCACATCTTCGGCCAGAGTGCCGCCGTTTGTGATCGCGAGCGCCGCCGTAGGAACGGCACTCCACTGGCTGAAGGCTCCTGCGAGAAAGCTGTTGGCCGAAGCGTTGGGCAGGACCGCGCTGAGATCGCCCTGATCGGTGTAATAGGTAATGACGCCCTGCGGCCAGGTCAGGGACTGCCCGCTGGTGGTCGCGTCAAAATAGCTGGTACCCGCGACGCACTTTGGACCGCCGGCGCGCGAGCCCACGACAAAGAAGAGAACCAGCCCCGCCGTCAGGGCCAGCCTGAGGAGAAATGAACGAGTGGTAAATGCCATGCCGTTTCTCATGGTCACCTCTTCTGTTTGCATTCACTCCTCCTCACTGGCCCGTCGCACCGCCAAGGCGAAGTCGCCGAATCGTACACGCGACTTCCCACCCAGTACGGGATCCGCTCGAAAAGCTGATAGATGTTGCGCCGAAAGCAACACTCGCCCCCACGGATCGATCCTGAAGCGTCCCATCTCCCCGCCGACGCAACTGGTGAGCCGCAATTTGCTCGGGGGATACAGGAAGAGCAGCACGCGTTCCCCGACACGGTACCGCTGCCCGCCCGACCACAGTCCGATCCACTGGGACATTGTGAAATCTTCGCCGGGCGTAGCTCCGCGAATCGCATTTTCAACGTGGAAGGTGATGGCGACCGTCTCCACGGCTTGACCCGGAGTGGCAGGTTGGCGAGCAATGGAGACGACAGTGCCGGAGAAGATGACGCCAGCCGTACGCGTCATGACAGGAAAAGCGATCGTCCCACGTACCGGCTCAACGGGCACGGGCATGTGGCGCCGAAGGTCCAGCGTCGGCGGAGTACTGGCGTCCTCCGGAGGAGTGACAAATTCCCGGCCAGAAACGCGCCCGGCCTGGCCGCTAACCAGAGCCGGTGCCAGAATCAGAATCGTAACTGCGAGCAGACACGTGCCACTTCTCCCAAGCATGGGAAGGCCTCAATAGTGTGACATCTGCTCGGAGGGATACCGGGGAAACTGGACAGCCTAATCCCGCCGCCGCAGCGAAGTCTGTGACAGATGTCACAATGGCCCTGTGAATCCCTGTGGATTTTGTCAGACAGACCAAGGCATGAACGAGATGGCCGATTTAAAACGACGAAGTATCCGGCGTTTTCTGATGACTCTGCTAGTCCTGGCATGGCTGCTATTTCTGCCTGCACGTTCATGGCGTTTCTGGCAAGCCTGGTGGTTCCTGGGCTTGACGGCGGGCTTCTGGACTTTTTTCTTTATTTATTTTCTGAAACACGACCCGCAATTGCTCGAGCGCCGGCTGCAACGGCATGAGGCCGATCCCGAGCAGAGGAGATTTCAAAAGTTATTTTCTCTGATCCTCTTTCTCGCGCTGCTCGTCGCGGGCCTGGATTTTCGTTTTGGCTGGTCGCGATCCTTTGCATCTGTCCCGCTGGCTGTGGTCGTCGCAGGTCAAATTGCCACCGTGGCAGGATACTGGCTCATCTTCTGGGTCATGAAGACGAACAGCTTTGCCGCGAGCACGATTCAAGTCGAAGCGGGCCAGTCTGTCATCCAGAACGGTCCGTACGCGGTGGTGCGCCACCCTATGTACGTCGGAATGGCGATTACTGCGCTGGGTATGCCGCTTGCGCTCGGATCCTATGTCGCTTTGCCTTTGTTTGCTCTACACGTGCCGCTCCTGATGTATCGGCTCGTTCATGAAGAGCGCACGCTCTGCCGCGATCTACCGGGCTATGTGGAATATTGTCAGCTCACGCGGAACCGCCTGGTGCCCTGGCTTTTGTAAGAAACGCCGGCAAGCCGCAACCCTATCTCTACGCTCTCTTCAGCTGACTTCCCATCCCAGCGGAGTGTGAGGTGAACTCGCTCCGCGAAAGCGAATCGTCCCCGCCGATGTTGCCAACTTCTCCATCGAACCGTTGACCTTAACTTGGCGAACCCGCGCCGCCTCGGCGTCGGAGACCTTAAGTTCAATTTCCCAGCGTCCCGCCACAGCGGGCATGTACCATCCCGCATACCCACTCTTGGACTTTCTGAATCCAAGCAACGGAGAAGAGAACTCGTATTCGTTCAGCGGCACACGCGGTTGCAACCGCAGTCCGGTTTCATGAAATTCGAGTCCCAACAATTTCGAGGTGGTGTATAGAGGCCACGCGTGCGGATGCATGTTCATCACTGGAAAGTCCGACCAGTTGAACCCCCAATCCGGCTGTGTCTTCACTCCTGGAATTGGGGTCTCGGCGAACATCGTCTGCCCGGGATGCCGCGACAGCACCGAACTGTAAACATCAGGCCCGCTCCAGATCCCGTACCAGACTTCGGGATACGCCTCGGCATGCAGTGCGAGGGAATTCTTTTTCCATTCATCCCACGCCCGTTTTCCGTCCTCGAGCGCCAGCGCCCAGATCAGAGTTCCGTTGATCGATGGCCACACGCCGCCATTTGTCATCGTGCCGGTCGGCGTGCCCATCGTATCCTCGCCCTTGTTCTGCAGCAGCGCCCCGATCGGCGACGGCTTGCGCACCAATTCGTCGAGAGCCTTCACCAGTTGCGCGCGCTGCTCGGGCGTGGCCGCACCTCCGATGATGGCCCAAGGCTGCGGCTCGAGCCACACGTGATCTTCCCCGATCCATCCCAGTTTCTGCCCGAGCCACGCCCGACGGAACCACGATCCCACCCATTGCGCGCGCACCGCCTGTCGTTGAGCCTCGGCCTTAGCTCGCGCCGCACCGGCACCGTTGCTGTCTCCGAGAAAGCTCAGCATCTTCCCGTAGTAGTCAAGAACATAGCCCGCCATGGCCGCATTCAAAACGCTCTCGCCGTGCTGGCGCACTTCGCCAAACTGCGCCGGAGGCACGTGGCCAACCACGACTTCGTCGTTCCAGTCGCCATTCGAAAGCCGCATCAGTCCGTGTTCTCCGACGCCGATGTTATCGACCAGATGCACATACGATCGCCGCAGCAGTTCGCGAATCGTCGGATCGCTGGCGTTCACCTCTTGTCGCGGATATGCAGGAATCTTCTCGTCCAGAAATGCCTTGTCGCGTGTGGCCAGCACATACTCGCTCGCTGCCCACAGCAACCACATCTCCTGATCGCTGGGACGATAAATCACCGGCATCGGCACGCCGCAGCCCACAATGCCGTAAGGAATCGATCCGTCCGGCTGTATCTCTTTCAGTGTGTATCGAATGACTTCGCGCACGATTCCCGGATCGCTGAAGATGAATGGCATTGCATGCTGCAGCGGATCGCGGGCCGCGCCTTGAAATCCCATGATGTATTGGTAGACGTGGCCCTGCGACAGAATGTGCTCGCGAAAAAAACTGTCGTAAGTCAGATCGCTGCGCAGGTAATAGTTGTGCCACGAGGTTTCCCGCTCGACCCACGGTTCGCCCGGCACGCGCAGCCGGACGCCGTCGGTCTTCCATCGCGCACTCGAACGCGACCACGCGGAGCCCACTTCTGCCTGATATTTCTTAACGAGCGCGTCGAGCGCGAAGCCTTCTGGAAGATATCCATAAAGGAAGTGCATGCTACGCGATTCGCCCGGTTTCAGCGCAAGATGCCGCTCCAAGAGCAGCGCGCTGTCTGGGCCGGTCGAAGTGAGGTCATCCTTCAGCTTGGCCGCGAGTCCAGCGGGATGATCGATGCCGCCGCTGCCGAAAAACTCAGCCGCGTTCGTCGCAAAGCCGTCGATCGCGCCGTCGAGCGACACCAGGAACGTCGCCGGCGGAACCAGATCTTCCATCGCAGTGCCCGGTGCCGGATCGGGAACCGGTCCGCCCAGAAAGCCCGTGGGATTGTTCTTCAGATATGCCTGAATCTGAGTCCATGCTTTCTTGTCTTCCTCCGTGCGACCGAGGAATTGTTGGTGTTCCGCCAGGCCCAGCCTGCCCGGTGTCACTCGAAACTCGTGTGCAAAGCGCCCCGCAAACCTGCGTCGGAGCTCGGCAGCGTTCGCTCCACCCAGATTTGCCTGCATCCACGATCGATACGAGAACTGATAATTCAGGCAGCCCCAATACTCAATCCATCGCAAGTCTGCCGGAGCCTTCCCGTGGTTCCTGACTTTCACTTGCGAGATCAGAACCGGGTCATCGCCAAAGGGAGCGAAAATCACCTGGTCAGCTTCCCAGTTGTGTCCTTTGACCGTCTTGCGGAAGTACCCTTCGCCCAGGGTGCGCTCAAAAGACTCACCGTGCCCCGGATAGTACGTACTGAGCATGGTCGTGCCATCGGTAATAAATCCAATCCCAGCGCCGTAATGTTGATGCTCCGGCGAAAAATCGTTCAAAAACTTTGGCGAGCCCTCATCCTGCCGCACTTGCACATATCCATAGTTCGAAACAGCCGCCACCAGCCGATCGTTTCCTACCTGATGCGTGTGGTCCGTCGCAACCCGCCACTGCTTGTGGACGGGATATACGGCCTCGGGGTCCGTGATCTGATCACAGGTATAGCGATAAGCGGGAAGGCCAAACTGATCAGTAATCCACTCGCCGAAGTGCCCGGAACCGAACGCCTTGGATTGTTCGGGCGGCCTTGGCTGCGGCGAGCCACCGTCAAGGGCTGCTGCAACTTTCGGAAGTCGGAGCCGTTGTGATACCCCGATTGCTGCCATGCCAAGGAAATCCCGCCGGTTCATGATTGCCCTCTCTCGTATCAGAAGTGATGCCAACAGTGGACGGCGCAAGCCTTTGCTTGTCAAGCCGGCTATGTAGGGACAGCCGCCCTCGGCTGTCCGTCGAGTGAGGCTCGACGAATTGTGGAATTCCTAAAGAAGGCTTGACACAAAAACTACATCTGTAGTAATACTGCATACGTTGGTAGGAGATGAGATGCCCGGACCGAAACTAGCGAAGCTCGAACTTCAAATCATGGAAACCCTCTGGACCCGCGGCGAAGCCTCCATCCGCGAGATTCAGGAAGCCTTCCCCGAAAAAAGCCGTCCCGCGTATACGACGATCCAGACCACGGTCTACAGGCTGGAGGCCAAGAAGGCTGTCCGCCGTCTCAAGAAGGTCGGCAACTTCCACATCTTCGAAGCCGCAGTCTCCCGAGATTCCGCGCAGCGCAAGTTGATCGACGATCTGCTGGCTCTCTTCGGCGGCCGCACGCAGCCGGTCATGGCGCATCTCATCGAATCGGGCCAGCTCACCCTCGAAGACGTCAAGGAAGCCGAAAAGACCCTGCGCAAGCTGGGGAGAAAGGACCACGAGAAATGACCCCCGCATACTTGTCCCTGCTCAATACATCTGCGCTGTGGAAAGATCTGGCGCCTGCCCTGGGCGATCACCTCTGGCAGTCGACCGTGTT
The DNA here is from genome assembly GCA_963844525.1 of uncultured Acidobacteriaceae bacterium. GTDB lineage: Bacteria > Acidobacteriota > Terriglobia > Terriglobales > Acidobacteriaceae > Sulfotelmatobacter. The sequence continues at coordinate 1,593,113 of CAWJOM010000006.1, forward strand.
CGCCGCCACCGCCGCATTGTTGACGTTCCTGCTGCGAAACAATCATGCGAGTGCCCGCCACTGGCTATGGCTGGCCGCTTCAGTGAAATTCCTGATTCCATTTGCGCTCCTGGTCAGTGTCGGCGGCCATCTCTCCTGGCCGCACGCCTCGCCCGCATCAACCGGCGGACTGTACATGGCCGTGCAGGAAATGAGCCAGCCCTTTACTTCGCCTCAGATCGCCGTGCCGGCAGTTTCTCGGGCGGCAACCACCGTGACCGCGACCAGTTTCCCGCGTCTCCTTCCGTTAATTCTTGCCGTCACCTGGTTTTGCGGATTCATGTCCGTTCTTCTCGTATGGTGCATCCGCTGGCGTAGGATCTCTGCCGCTCTGCGCGACTCGGCGCCCTTGCTTGCAGGTCCGGAAGTGCAAGCGCTGCGGCGCCTCGAACGCATCGCCGGCACCCGCAAGCCCATTGAGATCATGTTGTCTCGCATGTCTCTGGAGCCCGGTATCTTTGGGGTCGCCCGCCCGGTCCTGATCTGGCCCGAAGGCATTTCGAAACATCTGGAAGATGCGCACCTGGAAGCGATTCTCGCTCACGAAGTCTGCCATGTGCGCCGCCGCGACAATCTGGCCGCCGCAATCCACATGGTTGTGGAAGCGATCTTCTGGTTCCATCCGCTGGTTTGGTGGCTGGGAGCGCGCATGCTCGACGAGCGAGAACGCGCCTGCGATGAAGAAGTTGTCGCGATGGGCCGTGAGCGCCAGGTCTATGCCGAGAGCATTTTGAAGGTCTGCGAATTCTGCGTGGGATCTCCGCTGGCTTGCGTGTCTGGAGTAACGGGATCCGATCTTAAGAAGAGGATGGTGAACATCATGACGGAACGAATCGCACGGAAACTGGATTTAGGAAAAAAGCTGCTGCTCGGCACGGCTGGAGTTTTGGCCTTGGCCCTGCCTCTCGTATTCGGCCTGGTGAATGCGCCGAAGATGCGAGCGCAGGAACAGGCCGCGACCCCAGGCGCGAGCGCGTCCAACGTCGAGCTCATAATCAAATCGGACGCCGGCGGCGAGGCCCATCGGGTGGGAATGATGTACTCGCCCACCGGGTTCAAAGCGATGAATACAACTTTGCAGGCGCTCCTCCAAGAAGCCTATGGAGTGCAGGCCAACCAGATCATCGGAGGTCCGGACTGGATCAAGACGGCGACATTCGATCTCGAGATCGGACGCGAGGATGACAAATCCGCGCCCGGCGACGTGAATGTCGAGCTGAGCCTGGAGCAAAGCAGGATCCGAAACCAGCGGCTGCTGCAGGCGGCTTTGGCAGAGCGCTTCAAGGTGACGCTGCATCCCGAAAGCAGAGAGCTGTCGACCTATGCTCTCGTTGTGGGCGACGATGGCCCCAAACTTCAGCCTACAAAGCCCGCTAGGAGCTATCCCGATCCGGTGAAGGGCCCGGACGGCATCCCCATGAATAAATCATTCCGCATCAAGCGCGACGACGGCGGTCAAGCTGGGTTGGACGCCCGCGGCATGTCGACCTCGGACATGGCATCGCATTTCGCTCGCCAACTCGGCACCGCCGTAGTGGATAAAACCGGCCTCACGGGCGACTACGACTTCACCTTGAATTGGACGTCAGATGCGAGCGGCGGTGGCACATTCAACGCTCCTGTATCCGAAGCTTCCGCTTCGTCGCTCTCAACTGCCATTCAGCAGCAGCTGGGCCTGAAGCTGGAGCCGCAAAAAGGTCCGATGCAAGTTCTCGTAATCGACCACGCCGAGAAGCCGGCGGAAAACTGAGAACGCCGTAGCTGTTCGAAGCACGCGGAGACCAGGGCACGGCAAAAGCCGTGCCCTTCGTTCGTTGTTCCTTCGTGAACCTTCGTGTCCTTAGTGGTAAAAGGTTTTGAACTCCCGCCTCACAACGTGGCAACCGCTCCCGCGATAGCAGCTAGAATACCCCGCGGAGGATTCATGCCGAAATCGCGCAGACAATTCATAGCTCTGACATCGATGGGAGTGCTCGGGACTGCCGCTGCACTAAAAAGCCAGGCACAGGCTCCCGCGCCGCAGAATCCAGCCGATCTGCCTCCCGGGGCGCCACCCGCATTTGGCGCAGGCCCTGCCGTGGGCCCGGAAGTGTCCGCGACAACTTTCGCCGAAGCCGAGAAGCTGGTTCAGTTTGAAATGACTCCCGCCGAACGCGCTATCGCCGCCGACAGCTGGCGCAAGACCATGGCATATCTCTACGAGCGACGCACCGGCCCGCGCAAGCTCGCGTTGCCCACAACCATCGCTCCCGCAACGCGTTGGGATCCAATCCTGCCCGGACAGAAATCGGGTCCGCAGCAGGATCGGTTCGTTCGCAGCGCGATCGACCCCGGACCGCTGCCCGCACGCGACGAGGACATTGCCTTCGCGACCGTAACCCAACTCTCGCGCTGGATCGAAACTCGCAAGCTTACCTCCGAACGCCTCACCAACATCTATCTAAAACGCCTGCAGCAGTTCGATCCCAAGCTGCACTGCGTAATCACGTTGACGCCCGACCTGGCGCTGAAGCAGGCCAGGCAAGCCGACCAGGAAGTCGCGGCCGGAAAATATCGCGGCCCGCTGCACGGCATTCCCTGGGGCGGCAAAGATCTGCTCGACACCGCGGGGATTCCCACCACCTACGGCGCCGAGCCTTTCCGCAACCGCGTTCCCCAAGAAGATGCCATTGTCGTGACGCGTCTGCACGACGCCGGCGCAGTGCTGGTGGCCAAGCTGAGCCTCGGCGCCCTCGCGCTCAACGACATCTGGTTCGGCGGCCAGACGATGAATCCATGGCTTCTCGAAGAAGCATCTTCCGGATCGAGCGCAGGCCCCGGCGCCGCCACCGCCGCGGGATTAGTTGGCTTCGCCATCGGCAGCGAAACCGGTGGCAGCATCATTAGTCCGGCGATGCGCTGCGGAGTCACCGGCCTTCGACCCACCTACGGACGTGTCGCGCGCACTGGCGCAATGACCCTCTGCTGGTCGCTCGACAAACTCGGCCCTATGTCTCGCAGTGTCGAAGACGCCATGCTCGTGCTGCATGCCATCACGGGGGCTGATCCCGGCGATGTCGACAGCATCCCGAGCCATCTGGACTTCGACGCTGCGGCAAGCGTCCAAGGACTGCGCGTCGGCTACTTTCCCAAGTGGATGCAGGAGAATCCCGCCACCGCCGTCGATCGCTCCGCAGTCGATGTAGTAAAGAAGGTAGGAATGGTTCCAGTCGAAGTTTCGATTCCCGACTGGCCCTACGACTCGCTCAACCTCATTCTCTTCGCCGAAGGAGCAGCCGCGTTCGAAGAACTAACCCTGAGCGGAGGACTACGCGAACTCAAGGCCCAGGTCCCCGACGCGTGGCCAAACATTTTCAGACAAGCGCGCTTTCTCTCCGCCGTCGACTTCGTGCAAGCCGACCGCCTGCGCCGCAAAGTTGCGGAAGAAATGGCGCGCCTGTTTTCGCAAGTCGATTTGCTGCTGGTACCCTCAGTCCGCGACGAAATGCTGACCATCACCAACTTCACCGGACATCCCGCGCTCGTGCTTCGCGCTGGATTCGTCGAAGTCGCAAAAGCGCGCAGCGATTGGGCCCCCGACCCGTCTCATCCTCTACCGACCTTCGATCCCCCGCGCCGCGTACCTCACGGAGTGACGCTGATCGGCCGCCTCTTCGAGGAAGGGACGATGGTGAATGCAGGGCTTGCCTTGGAACGCGCGTTCGGCGTGGTAAAAGAGCGGCCTCCGGGATTCTAAGCAAATGAGACGCTATATAGGCAAAACTGCATTTCAGTGATGCACCATGCCAATGCTCGACGCCTGGAAGATATTTGAGTACATCTCCCATGGGAATCACGTGTATTGGCTTTTCCCTCGATTTGTGCGGGAAGGCTTGTTCCCGCGCGGCCCATCTCTTCACCAACTCCACGAGCGCCAAATTTCGTCGCAGATTCTCTCTCGATGTTTGTGGTTAATTCTTATCGCTATTCATTTTGACCGGCCTAAGCAGATGCGAGAACGTGAGTTGGGCGAGCTTCCACTTGCCGTTTTCCTTGATATAAACCTCAGTCACCATAAAAGGATTGGTGACTTCGTGCTCACCGACTGCTGCCTGCAAATCAATGTCCTCTAACAGAATGGCTGTGTTACCAAATATGCGAGCGTCAACTGCGTAAACTACAGCTTTCTTGTACCAGATGCCGCCGCTCTTAATGGTGGCTAGTTCTTGGGTTTTTCCCCAGGTTCCTCCCATGTGAGTGAACATGGCTTTGTCATCAAATAGTGTCTCTAGGGAATCGACCTTCTTGTCTGCCATCCAATCCCATTTCATGTTTGAGAGGTTGATGACTTCTTGTTGCTCGGGTGTTTGACTTGCGGCAGTTTTAATCGTTTCGGTTGGGGGCGCTGGCGATTGCTGTGCGTAGGACGATGGCGCAATCATCGTTAATAGAAACAGACCCGCAATTAGGGTTAAGGTTTTCATGGCTCTCTCCAGGGGCGCGTCTTCATTATTGTTTCGCTTGCATCCTCGAATTTATGGGTAAACGGCCGTCAACTGTTAGCCCGATCCTGCCTACTTATTGCCTATTCCTCTTATCAGGCGAGAAATCAATGGCGTTGTTGCGCCAGGGCGGCTATCTTTTGAAAAGGCTGCAGTGACCGCTGCCATGAAAAACAGCAAAGAATACGCCGCTCTCAAACCAAAACCGGCCTTTGGGTTGCGCACAGAACTCGCGCGCAAGATTGCCTCCTTCATGGGCAGGGAAGAGAATCGGATAACAGAGATTCCGGGCGTGGGCCTCCACCAGCGGACTGCACCCACCCCGCCATGCCGGATGACCTACCATCCGGGAATCATCGTGGTCGCGCAGGGGAGCAAGGTCGTGAACCTTGGCCGCACCAGCTTTATCTACGACGAGTCACGCTTCGTCGTCACTGCGGTGGATTTGCCGATCGTGAGCTGGGTGGCCGAGGCGACCGCGGAGATTCCTTGCCTCGCACTGTCAATCAAGTTCGACATGTCCATGGTGCGGGAGTTGCTCAGCCGTGAGGAAATTCATGTTGCAGAAGCTCCGTCTGACAGTCCCGCGATATCAATCGGCGAGACTACGCCCGAATTCCTGAACGCATGCTGCCGCTTGGTCGCCCTGCTCGACGAACCGCGGGACATTCCTTTTCTGAGCGGCCTGATTCAGCGCGAGATCATCTATCGCGTTTTGCGAGGACGCGTGGGAGCCCGCTTGCGCGGAGTAGCGACACTCGGAGATCAAAGCCACCGGACGGCAAAAGCGATTGCGTGGATCACGGCGAATTATGCCAAACCGTTGCTCCTGGAAGAGCTCGCGAAGCTCGCCAACATGGGCGTATCCACGCTGCACCATCATTTCCGGATGCTGACCGCGATGAGTCCGCTGCAGTATCAAAAACAACTGCGGCTTCAATCAGCGCGGAGCTTGATGCTGAACAATGGGTATGACGCCACCAGCGCGGCTTTTGAGGTCGGCTACGAGAGCGCTACGCAATTCAATCGCGAATACAGCCGCTTCTTTGGCCAACCTCCGATGCGAGACGTTCGAGCGCTTCTTTCTCCGGGCGCTCCGAAACCCGAATTGGTCGGTAGTATCTGAATGGGGTTATTCCACGGTCGTGCTGCGTTCTTCGCGAGTGGCCGTCAAACGAGAATTCATGGACGTCAACTCTTGCCAATCACCCTCAACTAGCGCTTATGGGAATTCTCCGTGGGTTATAATCTCGCCCACATATGCCTCTGACCTCTGGCACGAAACTGGGCCCTTACGAGATTCAATCGCCGATCGGCGCCGGCGGAATGGGCGAAGTGTACCGCGCCCGTGACGGGCGACTTCACCGCGACGTCGCCATCAAGATTCTCCCCGCATCTTTTTCTGCCGATGCAGAACGCTTGCAGCGCTTCGCCCAGGAATCTCGCGCCGCTGCCGCGCTGAACCATCCCAACATTCTTTCCATCTTCGATATTGGCGAAGATGGCAATGCCCCCTATGTCGTCTCGGAACTTCTGGAAGGCGAAACTCTTCGCGACCGTCTGCGCAGTGGCGCGCTCTCGTCGCGCAAGGCCATCGACTACGCGCAGCAAATTGCCAGCGGCCTTGCCGCTGCGCACGAGAAGGGAATCGTCCATCGCGACCTGAAGCCGGAGAACATTTTCATCACAGGCGACGGACGCGTGAAGATTCTCGACTTCGGCTTGGCGAAACTGACTCGCCCCGAAGCCGACCTCTCCGGTGACGCGCCCACACAACAGGTCGGAACCGAAGCCGGAACGGTCATGGGCACCGCCGGCTACATGTCTCCCGAGCAGGTCCGCGGCAAGCCTACCGACTCCCGCTCCGACATCTTCTCTTTCGGAGCCGTGCTCTACGAGATGCTTTCGGGCAAGCGTGCCTTCCACGGCGACTCTTCGGTCGACACGATGAGCGCCATCCTCAAAGAAGAACCGCCCGATCTCGGAGAAACGAATCGCAACGTTTCACCCGCGCTGGAACGCATCGTCCGCCACTGCCTCGAAAAAAATCCTGCCGAACGTTTTCAATCCGCTCGCGATGTGGCTTTCAATCTCGAAGCCCTCACCGACATCTCCAGTTCCAGCCGCGGTGGCATACGTGTTCTGCCCGAAGAGAAAGCCGCGCGGCGCTGGCTGCTCCCGCTGGTCGGTGCATTGCTGTTGCTCGCGTCGTGGGCGGGCATCTACCGCTTCGCGCATCGCGGAGTCGTAGCCTCCAATCCGACCTTCCACGAGGTCACTTTCCGCAATGGCATTATCTGGGACGCACGCTTCGCCCCTGACGGTCAGACCATCATCTATGGCGCGGCTTGGGACGGCGCGCCGCAGGAAATCTTCTCCACGCGCTACGACAGCTCAGACTCCAGGTCCGTCGACCTGCCGCCGGCGCAAATTCTGGCGATCTCCTCCAAAGGCGAGATGGCCATCTCTCTTCATCCCGTCAACTCCAATCCCTTCACCGAGGCAGGTACTCTGGCGCGCGTTCCTCTCGCCGGCGGCGCCCCGCGCGAAGTCATCGAAAACGTTATGTGGGCGGACTGGACGCCTGACGGCCAGTCTCTCGCCGTCATCCGTCCCACCAACTCTGGCACCGCTCATCTGGAATCCCCTCCAGGCACCTCGCTCTATGAGCCCAAGGGATGGGTCAGCCATGTCCGCTTTTCTCCCAACGGGAACTACATCGCCGTCGGCGATCACGTTGCTGGAGGCGACGACGGCCGCGTCGTCATCCTCGACTCCCACGGCAATCGCAAGGTCAGCTCTTCCTTTTATTCGAGCGTCGAGGGCGTTGCCTGGGCTCCGTCGGGTAACGAAGTGTGGTTCTCCGCCGTGCCAGCCGGCTCAGCGCGCTCTATCTATGCTTTGGATCTTTCCGGCAAGGAGCGCCTCATCTATCGCTCGCCCGGTGGCCTCACCATCCACGACATCAGCCGTACCGGCCTCGTCCTCTTGACGGCCGACAAGGCTCGCCTCGGTATCTCCGCTCTTCCTCCGGGCGAGACTCGCGAACGCAGCCTCTCCTGGTTTGACTGGTCTCTTCTCGCCGACATGTCGCCTGACGGCAAGACCATCATCTTCTCCGAGACCGGAGAAGCCGCGGCCGGGAACTACAGCATTTTTCTCCGCAAGACGGATGGCTCCTCCGCCGTCCGCCTGGGTGACGGAGGCTTCGGCGCTCTCTCTCCAGACGGGAAGTGGGTTCTCGCATCGGTGGGTTCACCCGCCAAATTGGTTCTTCTTCCCACCGGGGTCGGCGAGCCGCGACAACTCACCGACAACAAAGTCGACCACTTCAACCTGAGCTGGATGCCCGACAGCAAATCGATCCTCTACACTGCTGCCGAATCCGGTCACGCCGCGCGCACCTATCTTCTCGATACCCAAGGCAGCCCCCCACGCCCGCTGACACCGGAAAATACCTCCGGTGGCTTCGTTTCCCCCGACGGCAAGTTCCTGCTGGCGATCGATGGCGACCGGCAACGTTGGCTCTATCCCATTGCCGGCGGCGATCCTCAAAAACTCAGTGTTACCTTCAACCCCAACGAACGCACCATGGGATTTTCTCCCGACGGCAAGAGTTTGCTTCTTCGCACCACGACGATTCCAGTGCAGATCTCGCGCGTTGACCTCACAACCGGCAAACGCGAACCGTGGAAAGAGATTGTTCCCGCCGATCCCGCCGGCGTCCAATCGATCCCCATCATTCGCTTCAGCGCCGACGGCAAATCCTACGCCTACTCCGTCGGTCGCATCCTCTCCGACCTCTACGTCGTCGACGGCTTGAAGTGATGAGCGGCCTTAGTAGCTTTCCTTCGTGAACCTTCGTGCCCTTAGTGGTAAAAAGATTCTCCGGCGGATCGTTCCCGTCACTCTTCCGCGCCCGCCCCTTTCCCGATGGCGTCATCCTGACGGAGCCGTTCTTCCGGCGGAGGAAGGATCTTGCGCGGACTGCCAGCGCCGATTCCCGAAGGCCTTTCCCCACCCAACGAAAAATTGCTCCCGTCAGTCGTCGCCCTTCACATCTACGAAATACGTCTTGTTGATGTCGGTCGTGAACGGCCGCTGGATCGCCTGAATCATGTTCTGCATCTGCTCCCGCCGCACCACGATCGTGATTTCCTGCTTCACACTCTCGAGCGGTGCAGCCTCCTTCGAATCCATCTTGTAGATATAGTGTCCCGTGGCGTCGCTGATCACGGGCGACACCTGTCCAGGTTTCAAATCGAACACCGAGGCGTGCGTCGGCGGCAAGCCCCGTCGCCGCATCTTGTCCATCTTCGGCTTGGGCTCGCTATCTCCACTCATTCCAGCAAAGTCGTAAGCTTCTTTTTGCAATTTGCTGAAACTTTCGCCCTGGACCGCCCGCGTGTGAAGCCGATCGGCTTCTGCCGTGATCGCCTCTTCGTTGGACTTCCCCCCCTGCGCGCTCCCCAGATCTTTTCCCCCCCGGTTCGGAATCACGATGCGCTCCACCACGACTTCCTCGAATTCGCTGGCGTTCTCCCGGTAATAGTCCGCGATATCTTTTTCCGGCACCTTCGCTGTTTGTTCCTGCAGTTCGCGAGTCAATTCCTGCGACAGAATCTGCACTCGCGCGAATCGAAGTCTCTCCTGAAACCGCGGCTCGTTCTCCACCCCCCGCCGCTCCGCTTCATGCGCCATCACCAGAAGTTGCGGATATGCGGTCGCAATCTGATGCCAGGTTTTCGAATCCTTCTCTGCATGCAGTACTTCGACCAGCTTTTCGAATTGCGCGCGCGTAATTACCGTCTCGCAACCGGAGTCCGGTCCAGTTGCGGAGTTCGCCGCAGACCCGGTGCACAGCCCCTTAATGGTGATCACGGCAGCGTCGGGTGCAACGCTGGCAGGCGGAGGCGCTGCTTGCCCGCCGTGCTCCGCCTCCCCCGATGCAGGCGGAACATTCCCCGGCGCCGCTGGCGCAGCCGGCTTCGTTTGCGCCCATACTATTGCCGCGATCAACACACCGACCAGACAGAAACCACGCATCGTTTAGCTCCTTGAGAGTTGTTTTGGGAAGGGGATGATCAAAATCCTAGCACACGCGCTAAACCCATTTTCATCCTGAGACGGGCGCTCTTTGCCCGCCGTTTGGCCTCTGCACGATTTTGTCATCCTGAGCGGAGCCGTTTTTCAGGCGTAGTGATGGATCTCCCGCTCGACCGGCCTAAATGCGTGAGCCAAACTGCGCCGCGGCCCGGCTTCCGCAATCTTGACATGCCCGTGCAGCCGGGTCACAATCTTCATTCATAGAATCCCCAAAGGCCACACCATTCTCCTCTAGATCATTCTTGTGAAAATCAAGTCGTTTGTTTGGATCTCGGGCTTCCTCACTGCGTCTGTTCTTGGCCTCCTCGCATTCGCCTCTGCGGCTGACGCACCCGCGCCCACCTTCACTAAGGAAGTGGCGCCGATTCTCTTCAAGCACTGCGCCAGTTGTCATCGCCCTGGCGAGATCGGGGCCTCCGTGTCGCTTCTTTCGTACGACACCGCGCTGCCTTGGGCCAACTCGATCAAGGAAAAAGTAGTGCGGCGCGAGATGCCTCCGTGGCCGGCCGATCCCGCCCGAAGCATGAAGTTCCGTAATGATCCGCGACTCAGTCAACAGGAGATCGACACGCTCGTCGCCTGGGTCAATGCCGGCGCTCCCAAAGGCAACGACGCTGACCTGCCTCCGTTGCCCCTTTTTCCCCAGGGTTGGTTGCACCCTCAGGGCCTCGCGCCCGATCTGGTCATCCCGTTGCCCGAATTTCATGTGCCCGCGCAAGGGGAAATCCCCTATGTGAGCCAGTTGGTTAAGGTCCCGTTCTCTGAAGACAAGTGGGTCGTCGCGATGCAAGTGCGCCCCGGCAATCGCGGCATCGTTCACCACATGGCGATTACAGAGATTGCTCTGGATGAGGGCGTCACTCCCGCGAACCTCGATCAACTCTCGCGCATCGCCCGCCAATTCGGACTCACCTCCGGCTCGCTCCCGACTCGACCCGCCGTCGCCGATCCGGCACATCCCACCGAGTTCGACATGCTAGGCGTCTACACGCCCGGCACCACATTCGAGAGTTACGGGGATGGCAGCGCCAAGGTGTTGAAGGGCGGCAAGAACATGTATCTCAAGTTCAACATCCACTACCAGACGACCGGCAAGCCGGAAACGGACCAGTCGATGCTCGCCTTCTGGTTTCGGCCGGAACCGCCTGAGCATCAGCTCTTCCGCGTGCCCGCCGCGGGGGAAACCATCCTTGCCGACGGCAAAGAATTAATGACCGACGCTCCCGGGCAAAAAGCCGAGGGCACTCTCGTGGCGATTCCCCCGATTCCGCCGAACGCCGAGAACTATGAACTCATCGGGATCACCGCGTACCCCGAGCCGATTACGATTTATCAACTCCAACCGCATGCCCACCTGCGCGGGAAAGATTTCAAGTACGCGGTCGTTTATCCCGATGGCCGCGAGGTAACCATCCTCACCGTTCCAAAATACGATTTCCACTGGCAGCTGGCATACGAGTTGGACGAACCGCTCAAACTTCCCGCAGGCAGCAAACTCGTTGTGACTGCCCACTACGATAACTCTCTGAAGAACGACAATCTCATGCACCACCACCATGATGCTTCCGATGCCTCCCATGCCTTGGGGACCGATAAGGAAGTCCACTTCCGCGAAGCGAATCAGAGCTGGGACGAGATGTTCACGCCGTTCATCCAGTACTCCATCGACCAACCGAGTCAGAATGAGCCGACTGGCAATGGCGTGGAGGGACGGCCAGGCATTCTTGGAATTGCCCAGGTCGTTGGCTGTTTGGATCAAAGTCCCGCAGGATGGATGCTCACCAAGGGCAGTGAGCCGGTCGCGACCCAGAGCCAGGCCACATCATCAGGGGAGTTGAAAACGGCCGCCACACAGTCGTTGGGAAATCGCTCCTACGATCTTCTGGGCGTGAGTGCATTCAGCCCCTCAGCCCACAAACACCAAAAAGTGGCAGTCAAAGGCGTCCTGATCAAGGACCCGAAACAGAGCCGTCTGAACATCACGTCGCTCCAGATGATCGCTTCACCCTGTTCTTAGCCTGCACGACCCAATGCGGTGCAAGCTCTGGCATCTCCACATCTTTAGCCCAATTTTTTCCCACCCAGTGCATGTTCTTGCATCTTGACATGACCATTCACAACGGCAATAATTTGCGCAGTAGAGCCAACAGTTCCCCCTTCCAGATCGCTCAACATTACGCCACTCGGTGAGGTTTGTTTTATGCGCAGAGCCCGTTTTAGCCCCGCAGCCGCCATCCTTGTTCTCGCCGTCACCTGTCTGCCTTCCGCGATCGGGCAAAGCAAGCTGGGCGTGTTCACGCAGCAGTACAACAACGCCCGCACTGGAAGCAACACCACCGAGAAATTCCTGACTCCGGCGAACGTCAACTCGACCCAGTTCGGCAAACTGTTTTCCGTCAGCGTTGACGGCCAGATCTATACCCAGCCGCTCTGGGTGCAGGGCGTCACCATTCCCGGACAAGGCGTGCACGCCGTCGTGTATGTAGCCACCGAATTGGACAGCGTCTATGCATTGGACGCAAACAATGGCGCAGTCCTATGGCACGACAATTTCACCGACCCTGGCAACGGTATTGGCGCGGTTCCTTGCGGCACCGATGGCAACACCCAGATCAGTTGTGGAGTTTATCCCTACTACGGAATCACCGGCACTCCAGTCATCGATCCCGCAACGGGAACCATGTATCTGATTGCCCGTACCTACAACAAGAAGACTGCAACGGGCTTTCAAACCTTGCATGCGCTAGACATCGCCACGGGAGTGGAGAAGTTTGGCGGTCCAGTCACCATTCAGGGATCTGTGACTGGCACAGGTGCCGGCAGCGTGAACGGTACCGTCAAGTTCGACCCGCTCGCCGACGTCCAGCGTCCCGGATTGCTCCTGGAGCCCAACCCCAGCACCGGCGCACAGACGGTATACATCGGTTGGTCCGGCGCCGCGCACGGCTGGTTGATGGGCTATGACGCCGCAACCTTGCAGCAAACCGCCATCCTCAACACCTCGCCCGACGGGCTCCGCAGCGGAGTTTGGCAGAGTGGAAATGGCCTCGCGGCCGATAGCGCTGGATCCATATATGTCTCCACTGGCGACGGTCCCTTTGACGCCGACAGCGGCGGTCCGGACTATGCAGATTCGCTGCTCAAACTCGATGGCAATCTGAACATCCTGGACTATTTCACTCCCATGGATCAGGCTTGCCGTTACACCTACGACTTTGATCTTTCGTCCTCCGGTCCGATGGTATTGCCGACGCAAGGCGGAGCCTATCCGAACGAGATCCTCGAATCGGGCAAGGGCGGCTCGCCCTGCGATGTTTCCGGAGCTGCTCCTATTTATCTGGTCGATGCCAACAATCTCGGAAAATATAGTTCGTCCGCCGACACTTCCATTCAGTCGATCGCTGGCGCGCCCTATGGTTATTGGAGCAGCGCCGCGCTCTGGCAAGCTGGATCCCAGGCCGCGATCTACTACGCGGGTCTGGGTGCTAAAGGCGTGGGTGATTCTTTGAAAATGTACTCGTTGCTGAAGGGAAAGCTGTCGACCACTCCGCTCTCGCACAGCTCGGCGGTCTATGCCACCGGCGCAACGCCTTCGACCTCGGGGAATGGCGCTACGAACGGCATCGTCTGGGCCACGTTGCGTCAGGAACCCTTGGGCGTTCAACCCGGCCAGCTCCCCGCCATTCTCTACGCCTACACCGCCACCAACGTGGGCAACATGCTCTATAACAGCAGTCAGAACGCGGCCCGCGATACGGGCGGTTGCGCGAACAAGTTCCAGATCCCGGTCGTAGTCAATGGCAAGGTATACGTGGGCACGCAGAATGAACTCGACGTCTACGGGCTCTTGGGGACGCCTCCGGCTGCTCCCTGGGTGACGCTCTCCGATCCCTGCTTCACCTATGTCAAGCAGACGGTTGGAACCACCAGCCCGGCCAAGACTCTGACCATCACCAACAGCGGCACCACGATCTTGAACCTGGGAACAATCTCCTTGACCGGCCTGAACGTGTCGGAGTTCGCCATCCCCAGTAACAACTGCTCTGCCACGCTGATTCCGGGTGGGACCTGCACCCTCACCCTGACCTTCACGCCCGCAGCGATCGGTACCCGGCTCAGCCAGTTGCTCATCAACGACAACGCCGTAGGCAGCCCGCACAACGTGATGCTCACAGGCAGAGGAAACTAGGACGGACCCGGCAAAGCCGCGATCGAGGAAGGCCGAGCCGGCGTCCTGCTCTCTGATCGTTCGACACACTCTCCATCCCTGGTCATCCTGAGAAGCGCGGGGGCTGGCCCACCTTTGCGCCACCACAACCGAGGCTGCCCCACGCTTCGCGATGTTCGAAGCGTGGGCACCACCGACCTCGATCCCATGTTCACTCGTCACAGACACGCGGTCAGGCTCTATGTTAAGAATCCTGAGTGCCTAACCGACTCCATCGCTACTACGGTGCCGGATATCTACATTTCATCACCACGAGTTGTTACCAGCGCCGCCCTCTGCTCGGCATCCCGCGGAATCGCGACTTGTTTCTTCAAGTCCTGGAGCGGGTCCGCAGGCGCTATCACTTTGTGGTCGTCGGCTATGTTGTCATGCCCGAGCATGTGCACCTTCTGCTTAGCGAACCGGAGCGCGGCAATCCCTCATTCGTCATGCAGGGCCTGAAACAGGGATTTGCGCGCCGTCTCCTGCGCAAGCTTCGTGCTGCGGCGGATCCTCGACAAACAAAGCTGGCCTGGAGTGCTGCTTTCGATGATGAACATATCTGGCAGCACCGTTTCTACGACTTCGTGGTGTTTACAGAAAAGAAGAAGCTGGAGAAACTACGCTACATGCATCGCAATCCGGTGAAGCGCGGATTGGTCCTCGAACCGCGACAATGGCTATGGAGCAGCTTCTGCGATTACGCGGAGGAACGCCGCGGCCCCGTCCTGGTAAACGAACCGCGGAAAGCCGAGCTGCACGTAAGAGAAGTCGCCTGATACCATCGTCCGTGGTGCCCATGCTTCGAACATCACGAAGCATGGGGCAGCCCTTTTCGTGGCCGTGCAAAGCTGGGCCAGCCCCCAAAGGTCCGGTATAATCGAGCAGCCTGTGTGCTAAAAAGGGGCACCCGGTCTCTATGACGACGGCGGCTCAGGAGCTTCTCTCCAATAACGGTAGGCCTCGGAGGCTGAGTTGCCGCTCGCTATCGCTAGCGCAGATCGCCCGACAGCATGGAATGGTGCTTGAAGGGTACGACGGTGAGATTCAGAGATTTACTACGCTGTCTGACTTGGCTGCCTTGGGCGGGATCGCCGTCACGTATCTGACCTCCCCGCGATTCGCGAACCTGCTCCGGAGCGGAGACGACATCGCCGTGGTAACGCGTGCCGAACTACGGCAGCATCTCCAGCTGGGCAACATCGCTTTGATAGTCAATGGGGACGATCCGCACGATGCCTTTTACACTGCCTTCGCGAGCGCAGTAGAGGGCGGGAGCTTCGAAAAGCTGACACCGTTTGTCAGCCCTAATGCAAAAATCCACCGAGCAGCTGTAGTCTCCGAGAATGTCCACATCGAAGCCGGTGCTGCAGTTGGGGCAGGTGCGGTGGTTATGCCCAACACGTATGTCGGGCCGGGCGTTGTGATTAAGCCAAACGCCACGGTGGGAGGCGACGGCTTTGAAAATGCAGTCATTCGTGGCCGTCGCGCAATAGTTCCACACGCAGGCGGCGTTTGGCTCAGCGAAGGTGCCCAGGTCGGTTCGTCGACCTGTATCGACAGTGGGCTTTTTGGGCAGTTTTCGTTCATTGGAGAGTGCACGACAATTGACAACCTGGTGCATTTCGCACATTCTGCCCGGACTGGCAAGAACTGTTCGCTGGTCGCCTGCTGTGAGGTCTCTGGGGCAGTTGTATTGGGCGATGGCGTGTGGTTGGGGCCGAACGTTTCCGTGAACCAAAGCCTGTCCGTAGGCGATCACTGCTACGTCGGTACCGGGGCAGTAGTCACCCGGAACCTCCCGCCGCACTCGCTTGCCTACGGTTCTCCTGCGAAAATCATGGCGCAGGTCTGCGTCTGCCGAGCGAAACTTCAGTTCCAAAATTTGCTTGCCGTTTGCGATACGTGCGGAAGGCGGTACAGTTTGAACGCTGAGGGTCAAGTACAACATGCCTGATATGAGCCGCTTTTGGGGGCGTGTCGCAACCGAACCTGTATTCGTGTTAACTGCTGACCAGGACTGGGCGCCGGAATGGGCCATTGCGGCTTTCCTGGAAAGAGCCGGAAAATGGGGTCAACCTTTCCACGTCTTTCGAACGAGCCCGTCCGCTCTCCTAGATGAGGCCGTGCAAATGAAGAACGGAACCGTAGAGCAGGGCTGGCATCCCAATTTCCTGCAGGGCTCGTCGCATGGCTCTACCACCGACGAGGTCGTACAGTACTGCCAGCGGTTGTTTCCTGGGGCACGGACGGCACGGGCGCATTGCTTTGCTGAGGATTCCTTCCGTATGCGGGCACTGGCCAAAGCGGGTATTGTTGCCGACTCGCAGAATCCGACTCCCTGCCAGGGCTACTTATTGCCGATGGTTCACCCGACAGGGATATTGCGCCTTCCGGTTTACTTCGAGGACGATATTGCATACGACGCTCAGAGCGAGTTTACAGTAGATGTGTTCATCCAGTCATTACTCACACCAGGGCTGAAGATCCTTAATTTCCATCCCACATTTGTAGGCTGCAATACTCCGTCGCTCGCGCACTACAACGCGGTTCGTGCCAAGGTCTTTGGTACGTCAGCCCCTGCTGAGGGTGTCGTGTGGAAAGGGCGCGGCACGGCCAATATGCTGGATGAGCTGATGGGTGAAATCCTCATGGCTGGATACAGGTTTAGGTCGTTGCACGCTGTTGTGGATGAGCTGTTGGAGTCAGTCAGGCAGGCACCCGACTTGCTTCCCCGTGGTACGCTCCTTCGCCTCGACTCGTCACCCGCACGAGATGCTGTCAAGAAGCGACCACACCTGCTCTAGATCGCTAGCCCCTCTCTTCTTAGCATCGGCCACTAACTCGAAGCCCGCCTCGAAATGAACCCGTCTATGGGGCAATGGCCCTTTACGTTACGAAAAACGGATTTGCCTTGCGTAGCGGGTGGCGGGTGGCCCATTCAAGCCCGGTTTTGGCTTGAGTGGGTCAGTCCGGTCACTGGACGCCTTCCGCCCGCGTCCTCTGGCCGCCGACTTATTGCATGTGAGATTCTCTCCCTCTGACTTGACAGCGGAGGCGCGCAATAGGCGTCGGCTCACCCAAGCCGTGAAACTGCGGCATTGTCCCAAAACGGGAATTCCACAGCCGTCCACCAAAAACATTTCGATTCTTGTGACATGTGACCTTTACTGAGAAATCCACAAAGCGCACACTTGCCCCATGCGCGAAGGCTCTCCCCAACAGTTCCCGACGACGGAGTCTTCGAAATGCGTCCAGCCCGGAGCTAAGTCCTTATTATGGAATATTTTAGCTGTAAGTCCTTGCGGCTCAAGATTTTGCACGGATCGGTCTCAATGCCCGTCCAGCAAGTGCTTACAAATGAATATTTTAGAGGAAGCGCGCGAAAAAAAACGGGGGGGGGGCCTCCTGGAGCGAAGTTTTTCCAGCGCGGACCGGATCGTCAAATCAGATCGGCAAATGCCTTCGGGCCGCGTCGTTCAACGCTGACAATCTGCTCACCTCCGTTTGCTCATCTCTCGCGCCGGATGGGACAATAAGGATATATGCATAAACCGCTCCCATTGCGCTCCAACTATTGGCCGCCGGGACGATGCTGCTGGGCAACGCCCCGGCGCAGCAGACTCCGGCAGCAACACCTTCTCAATCCACCTCTCCAGCCAAGACGCCATCATCCAGCACAACCGCCAAGAAGGCCCCCGTGACCACCAAGAGCGCAACCCCTCTGACGCTGAAGACTCAGAAAGAAAAAGCCAGCTACGCACTCGGCATGAAGATCGGTGGAGATCTGAAACGGCAGGGTGTGGGCGCATCCGTAGACGCAGCCCTCACGGCCCGCGGTTTGAAAGATGCTCTCTCCGGCTCGAAAGCGCTCATCACCGAGGATGAAGAGAAGGCTGCCCTCACGCAACTGCAAACCCAAGTCCGCGGACAGATGGAGGCCAAAGCCCACGAAGCGGGCGCGGCCAACCGCAAAGAAGGCGACGAATTTCTCGCCGCGAACAAGAGCAAGGAAGGCGTCGTCGCCCTGCCTAGCGGATTGCAATATAAGATACTGATGGCTGGCACCGGGCCGAAGCCTACCGCGAACGACACCGTTTCCTGCAACTATCGCGGAACCCTGATCAACGGCAAAGAGTTCGACAGCTCTGCCAAGGCCGGCAAGCCGGTGTCGTTTCCGGTCAGTGGCGTGATCAAGGGCTGGACTGAGGCGCTGCAGCTCATGCCAGTAGGTTCGAAGTGGCAGCTGTTCATCCCCGCGGATCTGGCGTACGGCGATCGTGGCGCAGGTCCTGACATCGGTCCGGGTGCGACTCTGATTTTTGAAGTGGAGTTGCTCTCCATCGGCGAAGAGAAGAAGCCATAGCCGGCGCTCATCATTCCGACTACAAGGAGCCGCTTGCACCCGCAGGCGGCTTTTTCGTTGTTGCGGAGACTCCATCTAAAGCTCGTTTCTGCGCCGCCGATGTACTTTGCAGCGACGAGGGAGAACAACGTGAAAATCCTCTTAGTGGAGGACAGCAAGCCCATCCGACGGGCGAATGAGTCCGCACTGTACAACGCCGGGTATGAAGTGATCTGCGCCGAGGACGGCGAATCGGCTTTGCAGATGGCTCAGGAACAACAGCCCGACCTGATTCTTCTCGACCTGATCTTGCCGAAGATGAGCGGCCCAGACGTTCTCAAACATCTTAAAAGTGAACCGGACACGGCCGGGATTCCGGTGGTGGTGCTGAGCAGTCTCACGCAGAGAAACCGTCAGAAACTGCTGGAAGAAGGCGCGGACGAGTATCTGGAAAAGAACGCGCTGATGCCCGAGAAGGGAATCAATCTGTTGCCGAAAGTTCTCAAGAACGTAATCTGCCGCATCAATCGCAAGCGCAGGGCCGGGTTGTCAACGCCCGTGCCGCATTGAGAGTTCTATAGGGAGCGTTGCAGATGTTCTTCCGCCGAGAGATTCGCGCCTGCCAGCAGCAGCAGGCCCGATAGGAATGCCCAGAACATCATGCTCACCGACAGCGCGAACGGGCCCGTACACTTCCTGAAAGTTCAGCCACGGCAGCGCCAGGATATATGCGTATTTCAGCGCCTCGGAGAGCAGTCCCATGATGATCGCCGCGGGCAGCACCGCGCGCGCCGGAACTTTGCCGTTCGGCAGCAGCCAATAGATCAGGAAGAAGATGGCGATGCTGGCCGCGATGGCGAACAGCTTCATCATCAGAAATCCCACGATTCGCACAAACCCTGTGCCATAGCCGCGCAGCAGAAATTCCAGAAATTTGACCGGGCGCAGCGGTCATGCGCGATCGAGAGCAGCGCCAGCACTCCACACGCAAAGGCCAGGCCGAGCGAGATCAATTGATTTCCCAGGTAGGAGCGGTTGTTCTCGAAGCGCCAGATGCGGTTCAGCGCCACTTCCAGCGGCAGGAACACTCCCGAAGAAGTCACCAGCAAAATCATCAGCGAGACGACCTGCACCCGTTGCCGCGAGTTGACCATGGAGTTGAGGTTGCGGATGACGAAGTCCTGACCGGCGGGCAGGTAGTCGCGCAGCAGTTCGATCACGACGTCATACATCACCCGCGAATGAAATACGCGGCGGATCAGGGTCATCAGCAACACGACAAACGGGAAGAACGACAGGATCGAATTGGCCGCGACCGAGAAGGCGAAGGTGTGAACGTCGGTCCGCATCAGGTACTTCAAGGTGGAGAGCAAGCAGGCCGTGGGGGCGGCGCGGCGTGTCGGCTGCGATCCGTTGCGGGGTATCGGCGGGATCGGGGAGCGTCGGAATGGGAGGGTCGAGCCACGGCGAAGATCCATCGTAGCAGAGGGGGCAAAGGCGACAGAGATCGCGGGCTGGCGATCGCGGTGGTTTTTGGCCGAAGGCTGCGGGCCTCAGACGTGAGTGTCGTACGAGAGGTCAAGTTACGCTCGCCGCGCTTGCGAGGAGGGAAACCGAGGTTCCAAAGGGTGGTTACCGAGCTATTTCTTTATCTTTGTTAAAGTTATCTAAAATGAGGCTGGAATGACCGGTGGTCACGTTTCGATTTCTTTCTAATTCTTCTTGCGAATCGTTTTAATAGTGCTTATTATCTGTTGCTCAATACCGGGAAATGGTCCGGTGGTGAGACCAGAAGTGGTTGACGTTTGTTGGGTGTGGTGGAAAACGCGCCAAATTGTCGGGCTCCGAAAGTTCACGCAGCGGAAGCAACGCCGCGGTGAGGAACTGAGGAGTCTTTTCCTTTTTTGGAAGTACTTCTTCTGCACGTCGTAGACGCAACCAGAAAGTTCTACCGGCTTCTTTGAGGGGGACTTCAATCGACCGGGGCGACGATCGAGAAAGCCGGAGAACAATTCTTCGCGAATTGGTGAAAGGAGTTTTTTCCGTGAGAGAGAAAGGTACAGTGAAGTGGTTCAACGGGGCGAAGGGGTATGGATTTATCCAGCGCTCCACGGGGGAAGATGTATTCGTGCACTTCTCCGCGATCCAGGAGAACGGCTACCGCACCCTCAACGAGGGTGAGACCGTGGAGTTTGACCTGCTCAAGGGCCCCAAAGGCTTCCAGGCGGCAAACGTCGTCCGCGCATAACTGCGAACCATTTCAGAACCCTCCCGGTCCCAGCGGGAGGGTTTTTTATTTGCCCCCGTCGTTTTTTGGAATTTTCTGCTGCATAATGTCCGACCATGAAAAAGAGCCTGGTCGGCCGGTTAATTGCGGCGCTGGTTTTGATATTGGCTCTCGTCATCACCAACGCAGCTTCACAACGAGCTTCCGAAAATCCAATCCGGCCAGTTTCCGTACCTTTCTTTGTGGAGGACGGGCATGGCAAGCCAGTGGCAACGATCACTGGATCCGACCTGGCTATCGTGGACGATAAAGAGGAGACGAAGCAAATTGTTGGGGTCCGCGCTGCGAGGGAGATTCCTTTAAGGTTGGGAGTCGTCATTGATACCAGGTACGGCCCATTAAGCGTCTCAATTACCGGCGTGACAACTAACCCAAATTCATGCAGCAAACCCACGTACCAGTGTCCTTAGGAGCGCGACCTGAGATGAAGAGGCAAATATTGTCGGTCTTGTTTGTTGTCGCCCAGCTTTTTTGGGCGAGCGGAGCCCCTGCTGATGTTGGATCAGGAGTGTCAACCAAGCGATTGGCGGCCTTACACATCGAACAATTCGGCGTTTATAACGCGTTGGGTGAGATCTCCCAAAAGGCGGGAGTTGTTATCGGAGTCGATGCAATTGAGCCTAGGAAAGAGTCGACTGTTAAACTTGACTTTCCGGGCGGTACAGTTGCGGACCTACTGAACATGTTCGTATCCCAAGCTCCGGACTACTCGTGGCAAGAAGGCAGCAGCGGCGTAATACACGTATCCCGAAGCAATGCTCATGTCTCCTTGCTGGACGTCGTAATGTCCTATCCCGGAGTGATCAAAAGAACTAGGCGGGAGGTTTGGGAAGACATTGCGAAGCGCCAAGAAATTTCCGCGTGGATGCAGTCTAATGGATGTTCGCGGGCGGAACTGTTCCATGGGAAGGAATTCTCAGATCATAATGATCCAATTTCCCTAGAAGCTAGATCCCTTACGCTTGCCCAGTTATTGGATGAGGTTGCAGTGAAGTCCGGCGTCGACTACTGGGCAGTCCTACAATCCGCCCCGGGAACCGCCTGTACGGTAAACATCATCTTGTGGTAACTCCGACGATGGTCAACCAGCGGCAGCGAGAGGATCTGCTTCCATTTTCACGCTTGACCTGCTTGGCGATAGCGGTCCTATTTCTAGGAACGAACACGCCGTATGCGCCGGCGGCCCAAGCACGCATCGCACAGCAGTGGAGCTCCGGAGCCCTTCAAGGCATCCGCGACGCCAAGGCGGGCGCACCCGTAGTGGCGTGCGCGCTAGCCATCGTTCACACTTGTATGTATGACGCCTGGGCGACCTATGACGAGCGAGCGATCGGCACGCAGCTCGGCGGCGCGTTGCGGCGTCCCGCCTCCGAGCGAACTGTAGCCAACAAAGAACAAGCCGTGAGCTATGCCGCCTACCGCGCTCTGGTCGACCTTCTCCCCGTCGATACTAGTTCAGTCTATATCCCGCTGATGAAGCAGCTGGGATACGATCCGAACGACAACTCTACCGACATCGAGACGCCCGCCGGGATTGGCAACGTTGCCTGCGCCAAGAGAGCATCAAGCGAAAAATGGAATGCGATTGCCATTTTTACGCAACTACTTGCGCTAGTTACTGTTTTTACAATGTCTTCGATCAATTGCGCTTGTGCCGTACTCCCACCCATGATTTACTGCCGAAGGTAGACTTGCCGCTTAAGGAAGAGTGTATGAAGAAGTTGTGGGAATGCCGGTGGTTACGCGCGGTTGCGCTCGGGGTAAGCCTTTTCGCCGTGAGCGGACTTGCGACAGCGGGAACTCAATATGTCGTTACAAATGATGATGCGGCATTTCCGTTTCTGACCGGAGTCAGCTTCTATACCATCAACGCCAACGGTCTCCCGGTCTTCCAGCAGCAGGTGCAGACCGGACAGTTTGGGATTGGCGGCGGATATTTTGGGATGAAGCGAATCGCGGTGCTCAACACCGCAGATCAGCAATGCGTTTATGTTTCGGAAGCCGCGAACCGCGACGTGGTTGGAATTAACGTCAACACGTTAACGGTGGGCGGCATCACGACCGGATCGAACACCGACGGCGGCACATCGAACGGGATTGGCCTGGCGATTAACCCCAACTACCTGTATGCCAGCTTCAGCGACTCCAACACGATCGGAACATTCCAGGTGCAGTCGGGGTGCAGTCTCGCATTTCTCGGCGATACGTCCGTGGTCGGCATACATCATGGAGTGATCAACGGGATGGCGGTCCACGGGACCATGTTGATCGCGACCTACACGGATGGCTCGATCGAGTCATTTGATATTTCGGGCGGCACTCCGGTTTCGAACGGCGACAAACAGAATGCTAGCGCGACGGTGCGATCGCAGGACGCCACGTACCCGAATTCCATCGACATCACCAGCGATGGGCACTATGCGATTTTCGGCGACACGTCGACGGAGATGAGTCTGGAGGTTTCCGACATCTCCTCCGGCAAGCTGACCAAAACGAAGGTTTACCAAACGGTCGCGGCCATAAGCTCCAGCAACGTCATCCTGAGCCCGGATGAGACGATGCTGTACGTGGTGAACACGCAGTCTGCGCGGGTGAGCGCGCTTTTCTTCGATAAGAAGACGGGCAAGATTTCTGGTGGCTGCCGTTCGGGTCCGCTCGCCGGATTGTCCCAGAACTACTCGTACCTCGCAGGCACGGCCTTGATGAGCCAGACCGGGAATGGCGGCGGAGTTTATGTTGCCGAGTTCGGTGGCGCGTCGGCGATCGCGACAGTGACGCTGAGCTTGACCGGGCAGAAGTGCTCGTTGCAGGAAGCATCGGGGTCTCCGGCCGCGGATTTCAATAGTCCGGGATTGCTCTCGATCGGCACTTTCCCCCCGCGGTCTTTCTAGGTGGAACGGCCTGGATGGAACGAACCAAGCGGGTATACGCGTAGCTGGTGTTGAGCGAATCAATAATGTAAGGAGCTGGATATGCGGTGGTTGTCGAGGTGGTTGCTGGCGATTGTGGTGTGCGGATTTCCTTTCCTAAAGCTTGTGGCGCAAGATTGTCCCGCGCGGCCCAGCAACGGGACCGTGGTGGCCGATCCTTTCAACATTTCTTCGCAGAATGGCTCTCTGAACGCGAAGTTTGTGCTCGGGCACTCGGTGGATACCGCCGGTTATACGCACTATTGCTACAACTACCAGGCTCCCACTCAAATTGTCGAAGCTCCGACCTTGCGCGTGAATCCGGGGGACGTTCTGAATCTGAACGTCGTCGACCGGATCCGAAACAACAACGACGCGATGAAGATGGATATGGCGCCGACTGGCACCGTGTGCGGCGACGGCGGCCCAGCGACCATCAATGCGACGAATGTCCATTTCCACGGGATGAACGTTCCTCCGGTCTGCCATCAGGACGATGTGATCAACACCCTGATTCAGCCGGGCACACCCGGCTTTCAGTTCAACGTGCAGATTCCGGCAACGCAGCCGCCGGGGTTGTATTGGTACCATCCGCACGTTCATGGCTTTACTGAATTCCAGGTGAACGGCGGTGCGGCCGGGGCGCTGATTGTCGAGGGGATGGAGAAAGTTCGCCCCGAAGTTGCCGGGCTGACCGAGCGGGTATTTGTAATTCGCCAGCAGTATCTGGTTCCGTGGATCCCTGGGCCCTACTTGTTGACCATGAACTATGAGGTCGCGCCGTTTCTGGGTGCGTCGCCGATTATCCAGATGAAGCCAGGAGAGAAACAATTCTGGCGGGTCGCCAATGCGACGCTCCAGGACTTTTTGCAATTGCAGATTCAGGAGAATGGCGTTCTGCAGCCCATGGAGATGATTGCGCTGGATGGATATCCTCTAGCGCAGACGAGAAAGCAAACGACCATCCTGATTCCGCCGGCGGGACGAGCTGAATTTATCGTGCAAGCTCCTCCGGCCGGGGGAAGCGCTGTCTTCTTCTCGGCAACCTACGATACGGGCCCGACCGGAAACCTGGACCTGGCACAGAAACTGGCGAGCATCCAGACGACCAACGATGCAGCGTCTACGCACATGCCGAAGACAACGCCTGCGTCGGCAGAGGGCGTCAAGTTCTTTAACTTCGCGCAGCAGCCCGCGACAACATTGCGCAAGCTGTATTTCTCGGAGGAGTTTGGCGGCACGAACGGTCCGATCCAGTTCTACATCACCGTCGACGGGCAGAAGCAGAAGGTCTTTGAGCCCAACGAACAGCCTGTTATTACGACCAAAGTTGGAGCGATCGAAGATTGGGTTATCGAAAATCACGCGCTTGAGACTCACGCCTTCCACATCCACCAAATCCACTTCCGCGTCCTGGAGATCGACGGAAAGCCGGCGCCGAATAACGACCTGCGCGACACTATTGAAATTCCCTACTGGGAAGGTAAAGGGCCGTTTCACAGCGTGAAAGTGCGCATGGATTTCAGCGATCCCAATACTGCGGGCACGTTCCTGTTCCACTGCCACATTCTGTTGCATGAAGATCTCGGAATGATGCACAAGATCCTGGTCATGCCGTAGTCACGCAGTTCTACAACTCAAGAGGGAAAAGACACATGCGCAAACGCATTCTGTTTGTCGTTGGGAGCGTACTGTTGTTGTTAAGCGGATACCTGGCGGGAACGCACAGCTCGATCTTCGCGTATGAAGGTCAGGTAACGCATGGCGTGGTGCCAAAGTCCTACGGGAGGCTCGCCGCGGCGATTCCGGACAACATTGGCACAGGCCTGATTTTTGAAGGCGCGGACGGCGTGATCCGGTTTGTCAGCGTCAACGGCATGAAGGAAGGGGAGCTGGCGCGCTACGATCAGACACCCGTCCAGGGCGGCATCCCGAAATCGTACGGCCATCTCGTTACGGCGGTCGTGAATCATGGGCAAACCGGGCTTGTCTTTGAAGACGCTCAGGGCATGATTCGCTTCGTCACACTCACGGGCGTGATGGAAGGGGAATTGAAGCGGGAGTAATGCGAAGCAAAAATTGACGGAAACTATTTGCCGCGGCTTCTGGATCGCCCGACGTACTTGGAATGGGCGCTTCTATTCAGGCTTCAGGAATAAGTAATTGTTGCGCGTGGTGTACTGCCAACACTCCCACTGACGTACAAGCTGCAGGCCCGCGGCTTGAGCCAGGGCGATAAACTCGTTGGGTGCAGCCCAAAAAGAAATTGCAGTGCCGCTGTTTACGAGTGCGGGTTTGCCGGTGATCCGACGGTAGGCCATTCTCCGCGCCATGCCGAACCACGTTCTTAAGCCGTGCTTGCGGTAAAGGTAGGAGAGCATCTCGTGACCGGTTTCAAAATTGGGAGTAGGGTCGGCCTGAGGCGCGCGAGGGATTTCTCCCAGGAAAACGCGGGCACCGGGTTTCGCCACGCGATGAATCTCGCACAAGCTAGCAGGAATTTTCTCTCGCGGGACGACCAATAAAACGTTGTTGCAGACCACGACGGAAGCGCAGGCATCGGGAAGCGGAAGCCGGTCGGTGAGCGCCTGCTGAACCTTGAGCCCGAAGCGGCGCAGTACGGCAACCTCCTCGTCGGTTGCCAATAGACCGATTGCGGTTCTAGCGCCCGCGGCTTCAGCAATGCGCAGCATCGTGCCGTCTCCACAACCGATATCGACGAGGTCGTCCTCCGAGCCGAGATTGACCTCTTCTGCAATCTGCTGATGGACCAGCTTGGTGATGTCCTTTTTCTCGCGGCCCCGGAGCGCCAGGTCATGGGGATCGCGCGCATGCTTCGCGGTCTCGCGACAATATTCAACGTAGTCATCGGAGCGGGCGATCATGAGTGCTCACAGTTTAGCAGTGCCCGACAGGTGCTCGGAGCGGTTCGCTACCGCATTTCGAGGGAGACCACTTCTCCGTTGGTCGATCCGCCGGGCTTGTAGTTCACGGTGACCTGGCGATCGTGCCAGTCGCAGGAGAAATCGTCGGCGCCGATCAGCACCAGCGACTTGAAGTCGGGCGCGCGCAGCTTTAGTGAAGAACCGGCGGAGGCGACCGTCAGAATTGCGGCTGGAGCATGCGAACAGTCGACTGAGACCAGGCGGCCTTTGACGAACTTTGCGGGACGATGGTCCCCGGGGACGCCGGATGGTGAATCTTCGGCGGCCGAGCGCTTAGCAGCGTCTTCCTCAAGCACATCGAACGGCGATTTCTGTGGGGCCAGCTTGGCTTGCGCCGAGGCTCCAGCACCGAGCGGGATGCCGTATTTGCGCTCGGCTCCGGCGCGCTCCTGCAATTCGGTGGCGAGCGCGACGATTTGGGGATCATTACTTCTTTTCAAGCGATCGAGTAAGGCCTGCGCAGCTTCCCATTTCTTGCTGGCGACATAGATCTGGCCAAGATGATAGACGTAAAGTTCGTTCCGCGGGCTGAGACCCATGGCTGCGCGTTCGGACTGCATGGCCGCAGGAGTGCTTCCCCCTTCGTTGCGCGCGAGAGCCAGAAGGTCATAGGCGCCGGCAAGCTCCGGATACCAGTCAAGCACGGACCGCAGGTCAAGCATCATGTTGGGCAGTCCCTGCATGTCGGCGTGCTTGGACTGCGCGATGCGGTACTTCAGCACGCACGAGTAATAGCGCACCCACATGTCGCGCTGATCGAGTGCGGCGGCATCGGAGAGTTCCGTCGTTGCGTCCTCAAATTCGCCGTGCTGGATGTGGTCCCAGGCGAGGATGCGGTGGGCCATCGGACTGCCGATCGCATTGGTGGGAAGCTGATCGGGATCTTCGCCGGGCCGCTTCTCTTCTTTCGTCGCCTGGAATTTCTTGTCGGAAGCTGTGGGCGCGTTGGCCAGGGCGCGCAGTTGCAGCAATCCCAGATTGCGGCGTTCGGGGATGCGGGTTGCGACCTCAGCATAGAGGGCCCGCTCGTCGGATTCCGGGATCGGTTTGGCAGTGATTGCACTGTCGTCGGGTCCAACCAGACTCGGAAAGCGGTACATCGGGTCGACGGCAGCATTCGCAGCGTTGGGGGTGGCCAGCCGCGCGGCACCGAGCGAAGCAAAGAGCGCAGCTTGAGCGTGGAAGT
Source organism: uncultured Acidobacteriaceae bacterium (assembly GCA_963844525.1). GTDB lineage: Bacteria > Acidobacteriota > Terriglobia > Terriglobales > Acidobacteriaceae > Sulfotelmatobacter. The sequence continues at coordinate 1,620,618 of CAWJOM010000006.1, forward strand.
AATCCTTCACCGCCTTTTCCATCTGGGCGGAACTCATGCCGTAGGCTTGCTGAATAGCGTCTTCCACGAGGACGTGCTGGTTCAAAACAAGATTGAAGTAGGTTCCCGTTTCAGGCAGCTTTTTCTCGTGAAGAAGGTAGTGCATCACGATCCACGACTCCGCTTGATAGAGCGCGTCTTGCGTGCCTTGGTTACGGGTCGAAGCGTCGGGTTTGACAGTGAACAACTGGGGCAGAGGCAGCCAGGTTTGCCCGCCAAGCAATTCGGTGAACGATTTGGCCGCGTTGGCGTCGCGCTGACTTCCAGCCAAGTCGTGATTGACTGACGGCCGGAGTGCAGGGTCGCCGCCGATCTCAACTTGTTTATTGTCGACGTGAATCGAGCTGAAGTATTGGGCGAGGCCCTCGTCGAACCATCCTTGCGCGGGAGGATAGTTGAAGTTCAGCAGCATTCCCGCGAAATCATGCGCAACGGCCCGCCAGGATTCCTCCTCGGACACGTTGAGGACGATGAAGTCCTGATCGTCTCCGGCGAGAAAGAATCCAGGGACATCGATGGGCTGGACTTGGGCAGGTTGAAGCTGGGCAGGCTGACCGTGGGCTTGTTGAGCCTGGGCTTGTCCCGGAGCATGGCGCAGGGGCGCGACCTGATAGAAAGACTTGTCGTTTTTGAAGGCGAGGATGGTCAGCGGCACCGACTGGTTGAGACGTTCTTTTCCTAACAGCAGGGCGAAGACGGAACGCATCTGCTCGAAGCGGAGAGCGACTTCGCGCCCTTTCTTCTCGCCGGCATCGGTGATGACCGTGAAGTGCGTGGAGTGGACTTCGAGCCAGGGAGGCTCGGCCGCGAGGACCGGGAAACAAGCAGTAAGCACCGCGTACAAGGCCAACCACAAGCCAGCGGCAGTGCGGCGAATGGGCATTCCTTAGCTATTATCCGCTAACTCGGCCTTTTCTGTGGAACAACCCGAACGCGAAAACCAATATGGAACGGGCAGAAGTCGGGATAGTTACTTATTGCTCCTAAGCACTGCCACCTAACCCAAGTGGGCAGTATAATTCCCGGTTCTCATTTATGCGCCTCGGAAACCAGTTTAGGGACCTGTGCCTCGGTGTACTCCTGTTTGTATCCTCAATCGCTGGCGCCGCCACCGGCTCGTCGTGGAACGGTGTGCTGATTGATTCATCCGGGAAGCCAGTAGCAGCGGCGGTGGTCAAGTTGCATGCGGCTTGGGGAGGGCCCGACTATACAGCCACAACCTCGTCGAATGGCAAGTTTTCATTGGGCGGCATTGTCGCGGGCTCTTACGAGCTATCGGCTGCAGCCGCGGGGAAAGAGTGGAAGGCTGCAATGCCACAGGTAGTCACGGACGGCGCGGTCCTGACGCTCTGGCTGCAGATGTCCGCCGGCGGGCAGACGCTGCGAAGCGTGGCTCCTATCGCCGAGGTGTCCGCGCAGGCCAGCGGGGGAGAGCATCTTTCCAGCTCTGAGGTTTCGAATCTTCCGCTCAATGCGCGCGACTTCAGCAAGTTGCTGCTGCTGGCAGCGGGCACCATGACCGATGCCAATGGCGCGGCCAACTTCACCCAGCAGTTTGCGGTGAATGGACAGCGGGGCATGGCCACCGTGTTTGCCACCGATGGCTTCGATACCACCGATCCGGAAATGGGCGGAGCGACCTTTTCCAATTTCAACGTGGATGCGATCCAGGAAGTGCAGGCCAATTCCGGCGTGATGGCCGCGGAGATCGGTCACGGGGCTGCGAGTTTTACGAATGTGGTGACGAAGGCAGGAACCGATCAGATCCACGGGAGCCTTTTCGAGTTCGTGCGCAATGCGGCTTTCGACGCTCGGAACTATTTTGACTACAAAGATCCAACCGGGCAGCGGCGCATTCCTCCGTTCGTGCGCAACGAATTTGGATTCACCAACGGCGGCCCCATCGTGATTCCGGGGCTCTACGACGGGCGGGGGCGGACATATTATTTCGGCGAGTATCAGGGCTTCCGCCAGGTTCTCGGAACCACGCAAGTCATTCCCGTGCCGACTGTGGATGAGCGGAAGGGAATCGACACGCAGACCTTTCCTGGCGATACGCTGACGGTTCCGGTGAATGCGGCGGTAATGCCCATCCTGAATCAATATCCGCTGCCGAACCTGCCTTCGGGAGCGTTTGGCGATCGCACCTACGCCACGTCATCCAAGATTGACACGCGGACGGACCAGTTCTCGATCCGGATCGATCATCTGATCTCGAATAAGTCCTCGGTGATGGGAAGATTCAGCTTCAACCAGGTGACTGGGCCGCTGACGAATCCCGACCAGACGGCGATCGATCCTACGTTCGGAGTGCAGTTCTTCGATCACCAGCGGAATGCGGGCATAAAGTATGTGCGGACAATTTCTCCGCATTTCGTTTCCGAAACATCCCTGGGGTACATTCGCAGCACGCCGTTCTTTCCCACCACCAACCACACGCAGCCGGGGATCGGTTTCGGCGACGGGCTGTTTCAGGGCTTCTATACTCCGGCGGGGTCGATTTTCGGCTCTTATAGCAATCTTTATCAGTTCAAGGAAGACATGACGCTCGTACACGGGTCGCATGCCTTCAAGTGGGGGGCGGAGATTCGAGTCAACCGCGACTCGACAATTTTTGGAACGAACCCGAATGGGGCGTACGACTTTGGAGGAGGCACCGCGTATTCGCCCGTGTTGATCAAGTCGGCCAGTGGCACGCACGACATTCAGGTGGGGGATCCGCTGCCGGACTCGTTGACCGGATTGCTGACGGCGACGCCGTTTTCCTACAACATCACCGCGGCGGCCAGCGTCACGCCGACGGGTGACAAGTTCAACGAGGCCGGCGTGCGGCGCGAGGCTTACAACTTCTACTTCCAAGACGCCTGGAAGGCTACGGCGGAACTCACCGTCAACTATGGATTGCGCTACGAAGTGAACACCCGGATTCACGAGGCGACGAAGCGCACCTCTCTCCCGGTGTTCATCGGCGCGGACGGAAAACCTACGGGTTACGGGGATCGCACGGCGACCCAGATCATGCTGATCAATCCTCAGCCACCGTACAACCAGGATTGGAACGGCTGGGGACCGCGACTCGGTCTGGACTACGCCATAGGCCCGCACACCGTGCTGCATGCGGGCGGGGCCATCAACACACTTCTGCCCAATCTGTGGCAGGACAATTTTCTGACAGCGGGCATTCCTTTTGTGTTCGCGCCGTACATCACCGCGCTGCCGGGAGTTTCGGTCCCGTTTCAAAACACGTTCGTGCCCGAGAGTCTGCCGACGGCGTACAACGTGCAGGGGCAACCGATTTTCGCGACCGGGAGATCTCAGGATGTTCCTTCGAACACCGCGATGGATATGGTTCGATTCCAGAAAGACCTGAGTGCGTTGACGCCGGGCGATCAGGTGCAGTTGCTTACGATCAGCGGGATTGCCAGGAATTTCGGGGATGGCTACATCGGCAGTTGGACGGCGGGAGTCGATCACGACTTCCATGACGTGAAGGTGAATGTCTCCTACGTTGCGACCACAGGAATTCATTTAGCGCGGGTTTACTCTCCGAACAGTTACAGCGGGGCGGATTCTGCTCATGCGCCTTTCACCGAGTTCAACTCGGCCGGCCAGGCCACGGGTGGTTATGGAACTGAGTTTCTCATGACCAGCGGTTCGCACTCCACGTATCACGCTTTGCAGGCCAGCGCGACCAAGACCTCCTCGCGGATTGGGCTGGGTCTGCAAGCCAGTTACACATACTCCAAGTCGATTGACGACACGAGCGCGGTGCTGGGCGGGCTGTTCGGCGCAGCGGGAACGATTCTGCAGACACTGCCGCAGGATCCGTGGAACCCGTCGGCGGAGAAAGGCCCGTCGACGTTCGATGTAACCCATGTGTTTTCGGCGAGCATCATTCAATTGCTGCCGTTTGATCGGATTGGTTTTTTGCGGCCCCTTGGGCCAATCGTGACGAGGGGTTGGCAGTTTCTGAATATTACGACCCTGACTACCGGGTCGCCCTTCAGCGTGTATTCTGGGATCCAGCAGACTGGCGCGGGCGCCGGCGGCACCGACCGGCCGGACCTCGCTTCGATGCCCCATTTCTCGACGAGCCGCCCAGTGCGGGACGACTATTTCGGCCTAGGAGCGAATAACGCGTCGTTCTTCAACATTCCTATTAACGTGCCAGACGGGACGGGACCGAATCACGGGCTCTTTGGAACGCTGGGCCGCGATACCTTCCGCGGGCCGGGGTTTCACGACTTCGATTTCGCAGTAGTCAAAGACACTCCCTTCGGACATCGTGGAGGCGGCGAGTTCGGGACGTTGGAGTTCCGCGCGGAGTTTTTCAACGTATTCAACATCGTGAATTTCGGCCTGCCGTCGAACATTTTGCGGGGAAGCGGATTCGGGATTATCAGCAAGACCGCCGGCACTTCCCGCCAGATCCAGTTCTCGCTGAAGATCATCTATTGAAGGATGGAATTTAGCTGCCCCCTCCCGGCGGCGCTATTTTTTCGCGAGATACTTGCCGACCAGCGTGGCACAGGCTTCCACAAATTCCTGCTCCGGCTTCGTGAAGGTACTGGTGAAATAGCTTTCAATATCGAGTTCGGCGGCGAGCTTGTTCTTCACGAAGATGGGGACAACGATTTCGCATTTCACGAGCGGCGATCCCGCAAGATAGCGGGGGTCTTTCGAGACATCCTGTACGACCACGGTTTGCGCCTCGCGGGCCGCCGCCCCACAGAGCCCAGTGTTGAGAGGAATGCGGGCATTGGGCGTGAAGCTGCCGACATAAGGCCCGATCAGCAGGACATCGGCATTCGCAGGATCGACCAGATAAAATCCCACCCAGTTATAGCGCGCCATTTTTTCATGCATGCGCGCACAGACGTGCTCCATGATCGACTTGACGGAGGAGGCGGTCCCAGCGAAGTCCTGAAACTCGTGCAGAAGTTCGTCGTGCACAGGCAACATGGTTCGTTTCTTTCCGGAGCAAGCGTCAATCCATATTAGGGCACGTGGCCGCCGGCTGTTGCAAATTCGTGCCCGAGCCACGTGACGAGTTGTGGTCGTCTGCCGGGAAGGGACAGGGCCGGAGTTTAGACGGGAGGAACTTTCTTGCCGAACCTTGCGTACAGTCAGCAGGAGAGGTGTGTGGCGATGCGGACATTTCAGGTGGGAGCATTATTACTGGCGGCCTCACTCTCGTTCGCGCAGGATGCGCCGCCGCAAGCGGCAAAGGATCCCGGGCAAGCGGATGCCCCGCTCACGGCGGATGCCATCATGGCGCGTGTGGCGGAAAATCAGGACCGCAGCGAAGCCTTGCGCCAGCAATACGTGTACCGGCAGCACACGCACATCCTCACTCACAAACCTAAAGGCCGGTTGCTGCGGGAAGAGTCCGCCGACTATGACGTCGTTCCTACAGCGGATGGAACGCAAAAAGAACTCAAAGTGCTGACCGGCCGCTACTGGAATAAGGGAAAGTACGAGACGTTTCAGGGCGAGCCGGTCCCGGAAGCAGACAGCCTCGACGGCAGCTTGATCCACGGCTTTCGGGATGATCTGTCGAACGAGAAGACGAAAGACGGCCTGGCGAAGGATCTATTCCCCTTGACCACGGAGGGACAGAAAGACTACGAATTCTCGCTGCTGGGGCAGGAAATGCAGGAAGGACGCAGCGTCTACCACATCGGCTTCCGACCCAAGGACAAGAACGACATCTCGTGGGCTGGCGAGGCGTACATTGATGCGGCGGAGTTTCAGCCGGTGCGCGTATTCACCAAGCTGTCGCGGCGCATACCGTTCGGCGTGCGGACATTTCTCGGCACCGATCTGCCGGGCATCGGCTTCAACGTGGTGTACAAGCGGCAGGAGGATGGAGTCTGGTTTCCAGCCACGTTTGGAACGGAGTTCCGGCTGCACGTGCTGTTCTTCATCAACCGCGACGTGTCGGTCTCGTTGGAGAATTCAGGATTCCAGCACACGCACGTTGAAAGCAAGATCAAGGTTGTGGGGTCAGTGGAGTAACGGATCAGTGCTGGGCCGCGTGGCGATTATCTAGAGTTGGTTCCGTCGGTGTTGTCGTTAGGAGCACTACCTTTACGCCAACTCCGCGGATGATGTCCATCGCGTTCACCGCATCTCCCCAATTTACGTCGCGGTCTGCCTCAACGTAAACGACCCAGTTTGAGCGGGACTTGAGTTCGGCTTTCAACGCAGGGCTCAATGCTTCCCACGCAATGGCTCTTGAATTTACATACAGGCGAACTGGAGAACCGGCGCGGCTATTCTCTACTCGAACGACCAACGGTGTAGTCCACGAATCCCTGGGCGCGCTTAGCGGGCCGGGGTTCAGAAGGTGGACGTTGATTCCCACAGATGGATGGTCATACCCCCAGACATAGATAGAAGATGAGGAAACTGGGCATCAACACGTTAGCCAGGACGACGGCGTAGACAAGGCCGAATGCTGGGGGTTGGGAAAAGCGGGCTCGCAGAGGTAGCTTCCGGCGAGAGGGATAGTACCGGTAACCCGCGTTTTCGGAGATGCCAAGTCCTCCTTGCGCCGCCTGCTTTCCGACATGTCTTGCCATCGAGAAGGCGAGGAGGCCCAAGCCGCACAGAAAAACGAAGGCTGAAAATGCAACTAGTTCGTCGGATAAGTACTCGTAGGGGTTAGAGCTCGTCCAGACTGTGATCCTCGGCTGGCGACTGTTCAGGCAGGTGACGTCAGATAGGACCTCAATGTCGAGTTCATAGAGTCCCTTTCTGTCGGCGAAGAAGTGTCCCAAGTACTGATATTCGCCGTCCGAGTGTGCCAGTTCACGACCATCTCTGTGCACGGTGTAGTGCGTCTTGAGCGAGACGTCTGAAGGGGAATAGCGGCAATCGTGCTCCGGAGCTTGATCTCGCGTGTTAATCCAGATCTCGTACCAACCTTCGAGATTGATTCCGAAATTCGGCGTTTTGATGTGGCCGGGGTGGAGCGCGACTGGCGTGTCGACGGCCACGAACGTTCGCGTGTTGTACCAATGTTGGTAGCCTGCGGGCAGGGCGATGCCAAGGAGAATGAGGATGATCGCAATGCTGGCGGTCGTCCAGCCTCGCACTTCCATGTCTTAGTTAGACACCGGTTCAACTTAGAAGCGATAGGTGCCTGAAGTCACTCGCTCCTGAAGTCACTCGCAATGGGGTAGTGCTGACAGAATGAGGAGCTTCGCTCGATGGACAGCCGAGGGCGGCTGTCCCCACATTCGAACTTAGTCGCCGCTGGCGTGGTGTTGCGAGGGCACCAAAACCAGGCGCGGGCGAGCCGTCTGAGGCTGCGCGTTGCGGCCGAATGCGTTCAGAATGCAGATGACAGCGACATAAGCGGCGAGGACGCCGAGGCTCACGGAAGCGATGACTGTGACGAAGAGCAGGACGGGCATAATGAGCGAGATCACGTTCGACCAACCTTAAGATTTCAGAGTCTGTTGCGGCGCCTCTCCCATCCTTACTTGTTGCCTCAGCGCGAATCCCCAATCTAACCTGCGTTGACGCTCCGCGCTGTTGACGACTAAGATACGGAGTAGAGCTGTGCAATTCCACTTTCCTCCAATTCTGGTTACCTGTCGACGTTACGGAAGGGGTATGAACCCCAGCGAATGATGCCGATTACCAAGATTTCGGTCCGTGGCGCCCGGCAACACAATCTCAAGAACATTGATGTCGAGATTCCCCGGAACACCCTGACGGTCGTGACCGGGCTGAGCGGGTCGGGGAAGTCCTCGCTTGCTTTCGACACCATTTATGCCGAGGGACAGCGCCGTTATGTCGAGACTCTTTCGGCCTACGCGCGGCAGTTTCTGGACCAGATGGAACGTCCGGATGTTGATGCAATTGATGGACTTAGCCCATCGATCTCGATCGAGCAGAAGACCACCAGCCGCAGCCCGCGTTCGACCGTCGGGACCATCACCGAAATCTATGATTATCTTCGCCTGCTGTTCGCTTCGATCGGTGTGCCGCATTGCCCGAAGTGCGGACGCGCGATCAGCCGGCAGTCCGCCGATCAGATCGTCCAACGAGTGAAGGCGCTCAGTCCAGAGGATCGCGTCATGGTGATGGCGCCAATCGTCCGCGGGCGCAAGGGCGAGTTCAAGAAAGAGATGGAGACGCTCGTCAAGCATGGCTACACGCGGGCGCGCATTGACGGGGAACTGGTCAGCCTCGAAGACGAGGCACTGATCAATCTCGACAAGCGGAAGAATCACACCATCGAAGTGGTGATTGATCGCCTGCTGGTGAAGCCGGGAATTGAGCATCGGCTGGAAATGTCGGTGGGGCTGGCGATGAAGCTGGCCGGCGGTCTGGTGCAGGTCGCGGTGGTTGGAGGCGAGGAGCAGCTTTATTCCGAGAAGCTGGCTTGTCCGGATTGCGGCATCAATGTGCCGCAGCTTGAGCCGCGTTCGTTCTCGTTTAACAGCATGTACGGGGCTTGTCCCGAGTGCCACGGATTGGGCAGCCGGTATGACTTCGATCCTGCGAAGGTGATCAGCGACTGGTCAAAGCCTCTGCTCGACGGCGGGTTGGGGCCGGGTTCGGCGTCGCAGAATCTGATTCACATGCTACAGATTTCGGCGGCGGCGTATGGCATCGATCTGAACACGCCATTTGAGAAGTTTTCCGAAAAGACGCAGGATTTTTTGCTGAACGGCGAGCCGGGCCGCGGCGGCCGGACGGGATTTCACGGCATCTTCGGATATCTGAAGCAGAATCTGGAAGAGTCGACGTCCGAGGGCTACCGCGACTGGTTGATGGATCACATGTCGGCGACGGACTGTCCGACGTGCCATGGAAAGCGGCTGCGGCCCGAGAGTCTCGCCGTCAAAGTGAATGGGATGTCGATTGCCGAATTCACAGCGATGCCGGTGGCGCGGTCGCTGGCGGTGGCGCGGGGCATCAATCTGGCCGGGCGCGAGGCGGCGATCGCAGGGCGCGTCATGCACGAAGTCGTCGAGCGGCTGCAGTTCCTGGATGCGGTGGGATTGGGATACATCTCACTCGATCGCTCGGCGGCGACGCTGTCGGGCGGCGAGGGGCAGCGCATCCGGCTGGCAACGCAGATTGGATCGAAGTTGCGCGGGGTGCTGTACGTACTGGATGAGCCGTCGATTGGATTGCACCACCGCGACAACGACCGTCTGCTGACGGCGCTCGAGAACTTGCGCGACCTGGGCAACACGGTTCTGGTGGTGGAGCACGATGAGGAGACGATCCGGCGAGCGGATTATGTGGTCGATCTCGGACCCGGCGCGGGGCGGCATGGTGGAAGCCTGGTGGCGCATGGGACGCCCGAAGAAATCATGAACGATCCCGATTCGCTTACCGGGGCTTACATCTCGGGGAGAACCTCGATTGCGATGCGGCCGGAGCGGCGGCATGCGAACGGCGCGGCGCTGACGATTCTGGGCGCGAAGGAAAACAATCTCAAGAATCTGGATGTCACGTTCCCGCTGGGCGTGATGACCGTGGTGACCGGGGTCTCAGGGTCGGGCAAGTCGACGCTAGTGAATGACATCCTGTATCGGGCGCTGGCGCGGCAACTCTACCGGTCGCGCGAGAAGTCGGGCGAGCACAAGTCGATCTCCGGCGCGGAGAATATCGACAAAGTCATTCGCATCGACCAGTCGCCGATTGGGCGAACGCCGCGGTCAAATCCCGCGACCTATACCGGAGTGTTTACGCAGATCCGCGACTTCTACGCGATGCTGCCGGAGTCGCGCGAGCGCGGCTACAAAGCAGGACGGTTTTCGTTCAACGTTTCCGGCGGACGGTGCGAGGCGTGCCAGGGCGAAGGACAGCGGCGCATCGAGATGAACTTTCTGCCCGACGTGTACGTGTTGTGCGAGGTCTGCGGCGGGCGGCGTTATAACCACGAGACGCTGGCGGTGAAGTACAACGGAAATTCGATTGCTGACTTGCTGGAGATGCCGGTGTCAGACGCTTTGCCGATCCTCGAGAATATTCCGCAGGTAAAGCAGAAGTTGCAGACGCTCGTCGATGTTGGGCTGGGATACATTCATCTCGGGCAGTCGGCGGTGACGCTTTCCGGTGGCGAGGCGCAGCGCATCAAACTGGCACGCGAATTGAGCAAGCGGCAGACCGGCAAGACTCTCTACTTGCTTGACGAGCCAACCACCGGGCTGCACTTCGACGACGTGAAGAAGCTGCTCGATGTGCTGCACCGGTTGACCGACCTGGGGAACTCGATCATCATCATCGAACACAATCTGGACGTGATCCGAAACGCCGATTGGATTATCGACCTGGGTCCCGAAGGCGGTGAAGAGGGCGGACGTCTGGTTGCCCAAGGCACGCCGGAAACGGTGGCGCGGGTGAAGAAGTCGTACACGGGGCAGGCGCTGGCGGGGTACTTCGGGAAAGCGGTGGTCACTTCCAGGTTGTCCGTTGTCGGTTGAGAATTCCCGGTTGCAACTATGATTCCGGTCGGGTACATGGCGAAGCGTGTCTATAAGAAAGATGATTGGCTGAAGGCTTCCAAGAAGAGGGTCTTCTTTGAAGCAGCACCTCAAGTAATGGACGTATATTCTGTCAGCAGTTGTATGTCGGAGAATTTCGCCGACTACATCCCCTTCTGGAAGCACAACGGTTACTGGTTGCTTGATTCTCCGGAAGTAATTAAGAGCATCGCCAAAGAGAATTCCATTCAGCTGCAAGGTGCGTCATTGTTCTATTACGAAGGGCATGAGATGGAGTTCGATGGTGAACGTTGGAGCACTTGGTCGCCAGAACAATCATTTCCGACAAACGTAGCTCGACCTGCGAAGAAACTGCTTGAGGGTTATGATGTGGTCTCTTTTAGCGTCAAAACGAACCCAGAATGTTCTCCTCTTTCATGCAACTCCATAGCAGAAGAGGTTCAAGTGAATTCGCATTGCCTGTTCGCTTCATTCGGGGGCGCTGAAAAGGGTCTTAACGGTGGGGTGTTCAAGAATGCCGAGCCTGGCCCATACCGGATATTCGCGGTCTATTCGGTAGACTGGTAACTGAAAAAGGATTTCATCTGTCATCTTCCGACAATCCGCAGTTTGATCCGCAGCCGCTGGCCAGCACCGAGCCGCAGACTTCGGTGCGGATCGAGCCCGTTCCGTTTGCTACCGGTCCCGATTTTCCATTGAACACCGCTAGCGTTCCAACCGGACCCTCGCCGGCGGAAAATCCGGTGTGGAACGGATGGGACGTGCTGTTGATCGCGCTTCTGACCTTCTTTGTCATGGTGCTATTGCAGCTTGGGGAGGCGAAGGTCGCGCAGTGGATCTGGTATCCGCGGGAGAGCATGCTCTCCGTTGCGCAAAAACTGGAACAGAAGCCGTTTCTGCTGATCGTTTCTCAGTTTCTGATCTACATTCCAGTGGGTGTGTTTATGGTCGCTCTGGTCGAAGGCAAGTACCATGTGCCGTTCTGGCAGGCGATCCGCTGGAACTGGCCGCGTTCGGAATGGAAGTGGCTATGGCTCGCGCTGGGGGGTGCGACGCTAATCGTCCTGGGCATGCTGCAGAGCTTGTTGCCCATGCCGAAGAACACGCCCTTCGAAAATCTTTTCGACAGCCCACGCGACGCCTATCTGCTCATGATCATTGCTATCAGTTTCGCGCCGCTGCTGGAAGAAGTGTTCTTCCGCGGCTTCCTGTATCCGGTGCTGGCGCGGCGGATGGGCGCCGCTTGGGGAATTGTGCTGACCGCGCTGCCGTTCGGGCTGATTCACCTTCCACAGTACGGATGGGCGTGGGGAGCGGCTCTCATAATCGTCGCCGTCGGCGTGGTTTGCGGCATCGTACGCGCGACTACTCGTTCAGTAGGCGCGAGCTTTCTGGTGCATGTGGGATACAACGGAACCCAAATGATCATTGCTCTGGTCCTCACGCACGGGTTCCGGCACATGGAAAAGGCGCTGTTCCGCTTGTCGTAACCCCAGCGGGACTGGGCCAAATGGCATTCTCGGAGACCGCCCTGCTTCAACGTTTAGATTTATGAAGTCAGACCTTTTTGCAATACAACTCTGCCCGCTTGACGTATAGTGGGCGAGCCCACTATGGACGCAGCATGAGTCAACCGGTAGTACCCAGACCAATTCAAGAATCGATGCCCAAGACCGTCGCTGAGACGCTCCTGTCTCCGAGCATTCTGGAAGCCGTTCCGGATGCGGTCGTTGTCGTCAACCGGCAGGGAGTCATCATCCAGGCGAACTCTCAGATCGAAACTCTATTTGCCTATACCCACGGCGAGCTCATCGGTCAAAAGATCGAGATATTGGTTCCGGAGAGGCAGCGGCCTGAGCATGATCGCCATGTCGAGCAGTTTCACTCCAAACCCAAAATCCGGCGCATGGGGGCGGGGCTCGATCTTTATGGCAGGCGGCGCGACGGCTCCGAATTCCCCGTGGAGATCAGCCTCAGTCCCATCGCGACCGAGGACGGGACGATGGTCCTGAGCGTCATTCGGGACATCAGCGATCGGAAACATATTGAAGAAGAGCTGCGCCGCGCCAGTGAAGAACTCGAGCGGCGGAAAACTCGGGAGCTGCGCGATTCACAGAACCGCATGGCCCTGATCGTCGACTCTTCGCAGGACGCGATTATCGGCAAGAACCTGGACGGCATTGTCACGCACTGGAACAAGGGTGCGGAACGCATTTATGGCTATACCGCGCAGGAGATGATAGGCAGATCGATCTCGGTGCTCGCGCCCAAGGAGCGGGTGGACGAAATTCCAACCATCCTGGAGAAGATCCGGAACGGGCAGCGGGTCGAGTACTTTGAGTCCATTCGTGTTACCAAAGACAAGCGAACCTTAAACGTTTCGATTTCGGTTTCGCCCATCTATGACGGGGATGGGCGCGTGATCGGTGCGTCGACGATTGCCCGCGATATCACATCGCAAAAGAAGGTTGAGGATCAGCTGCGGCAATCGCAGAAGATGGAGGCGGTGGGACGCCTCGCAGGCGGTGTTGCCCACGACTTCAACAACCTGTTAGGGATTGTGACTGCCTGTGCCGAGTTGCTAAGCAGTCACGTCGACGATGAAAGCGCGGAATATCTCAATAACATTCGCGAGGCGGCTAAGCGCGGCGCGTCCCTTACGCGGCAACTGCTCGCGTTCAGCCGCAGGCAGACTGTGCAGTTGCAACTGGTCGACTGGAACGAGCGGCTCAGAGAGGTGAGCAAACTCCTGCGCCCTTTGATGGGAGACGACGTTGAGCTTCTGCTGCTGCCGCGGCCGGCAACGGCCGTGGTGGAAGCAGATCCCGGACAGTTGGATCAGATTGTCGTCAATCTGGCGGTGAACGCGCGGGACGCCATGCCTGATGGCGGAAAACTGATTATCGAAACCGCAGTTTTCGATTTCGATGAATCGTTTGCCCGGGAGCATCCTGAGATCGTCGTTGGCCGCTACGTGATGCTAGCCGTGAGTGACAACGGTACTGGCATGGATGAGGCAACGCGGTCACGCATTTTCGAACCTTTCTTTACCACCAAAGAAATTGGCAAGGGCACGGGCCTCGGCCTGGCTACGGTTTACGGCATCGTGAAGCAAAGCGGCGGCCATCTCTGGGTTTACAGCGAACCGGGGCAAGGCACGACCTTCAAGATTTATCTTCCCAGCGCGGAACACAAGTTGGGGACAGCGCAAGCCGCACAAGCGGAGGCTCTCCCTCCAACGAGGGAGGGCGTCACTGTCTTGCTGGCGGAAGATGATCCCATTATGCGGCGACTGACGCGGAAGATGCTCGAAGGGCACGGTTATCAGGTCCTGGAGGCTGAAGACGGGAAGGTCGCCTTGGATAAGGTGGGTTCGTACAGCGGATCGATCGACCTGGTTCTGACCGATGTCGTGATGAAGGGCATGAACGGGCCGGAACTCGTGCTGCGACTCACGGTTTCCCATCCCAAGATCAAAGTCGTATACATGTCGGGATACACCGGAGAACTCATGGCGGGCCAGGGAGTCGATAGCGGGATCCGGCTGTTGGAAAAGCCCTTCACGCGAATTGACCTGTTAAAGACGATCGACGCCGCATTGGGGTAGAGCTTGCGCCGGATTTCAGGCTTTTCGAGCGCGCGGAGCCTGACAACTATTCTCGATCGTACCACCTTCTGTACGGTATCAGACGGTTTCTCATTGCTCTCCTCCAACGGGTCTGCGATACTCGGGGCGCCATGAAGGGTAATCCCAAAGTTATTGCTGAGCTGAATAAGGCACTACGTGAAGAGCTGACTGCGATCAACCAGTATTTTCTGCATGCAGAAATGTGCGAGAACTGGGGATACAGCAAGCTCTCCGCATTCATCAAGAAACAATCCATCGGCGAAATGAAACATGCCGAAGTGCTGATTGAGAGGATTCTGTTTCTGGATGGCAGCCCGTCGATGCAACCGCTGGAACTGACGGTCGGTGGTTCGGTCAAGGCGATGATCGAAAGCGATCTCGCGCTGGAACTCGGGGCGGTGAAGCAGTACAACGAGTCCATTGCGATCGCCACCAAAGAAGGCGACAACGGGTCTCGCGATCTGTTCGTGACCCTCTTGAAAGACGAGGAAGGCCACGTCGACTTTCTCGAAGCCCAGGTGCATCTGATCAAAGAAGTCGGCTATGAGCGCTATCTGACGATGCAGATGGGCGAAAACGAAGAGTAGATTGTGTGGCGCGGGCACTCTTGCCCGCGCCTGCAGGGCATGGTAAGCCTGAAAACGTCGCTGCTTCCCAATCGTATCGTGGTTTCCAGCTGAAACTGCAAGGGGCGGAAGTTTCCCCCTCACGTAACCCTACTTCACGGTGACAGTCAGCAACTGGGCGCCGCTCACCACATAGTCGAGCGGCGGCGTCGCCGTTTCGTCGACGCTGGATTCTCCGCTCACGATCATCTCCTGGTTCCCGCGCATTCCCTCCATCACATTCATCACCGAGATGGGCAACGTGGGCATGACCTTGTCGGCGACGCGGGCCTCAGGGTCGGCCTCCAGCAACGAAACGTACAGGCGGTTGTTGGCGTGCTCTTTATTGAGCAACGCGATCGTGGACGCCAAGTCAAGCTTGCGTCCGAACGCGGGATTGGTGCGGCCCACGCGATCGAGCGTATCGCCATCGCTCACCAGAATGCGGAGTGTTCCTTTGCTCGCGGAAGTCGGAATCTTCACCGGAATCTGGCGCACCACGCGCTCTCCGCGATAAGGAGCCAGCACGGTTTCAACAATGATTTCGTCTCCGGGACGCGCTTCGCTGACGTCAGTGCGGGCACTTTCCAGGCGCGCCCAGCGGCGCTCGCGGACCAGGTCGAAATCGAGCTTCACGCCTTTTACTGCCGGAGCGTTGTAAGGATTGTCGTAAATGCGCCCGAAGCGCTCTCCCAACGAAAGAGCGGCTGCCATGGCGGCGGGCTGGCCGTTCTCCGCGGGAACGAACATATTCTTCAATCCAACTTCAGGAAAGCCCTTCACGTTGATGCTGCCGTTAAGACGGTACGTGATCTCTTCCCCGTATTCGTTGACACCGTGCAGGGCGTTAAACACCGTCGCCATGATGGCCACGGGGCTCAGCCGCGGATTATTCAACACTTCGTAGTGGAACTCTTTTTGCGTCGCGCCGCCGCTGCCGTGGATGGTCAGCGTTACCGGAATCATGTCGGGCTGCTTATTAAAGACGCCCATGATGCCGGTGTGCCGGTCCTGCACGAATACGCCCGCCTGCTCCGTGGTGTTGACGATCTTGAAGGCGTTCATCGGCGAAGGCAGCGTGGCCAGCACATTGGCCTTGTTCATCGGCAGATCGACGGAACCAAACTGCAATAGAGGATGTCCGCAGGCCAGCAGGCGCTGGGGATCGATATAGGTCACGGTGCAGGTGGCCGCGATGTCCATATCGCCGCGGACCAAAATCGCGCTGACTGCCGAGCCCGCTTCGAGGGGCTCTGGCTGCTTGTCTTCACTCACGGAGCCTGCTCCCATCACGGGGATGACCCCGGCGGAAGCGAACTGACCGGCGAAACGGTGCACGGTGTCCTCGGAGAATCCGTTGAACACCAGAGGCGTATCGATGGGCTTCAGGTAGCTCGCGTAGTCCTGAGTAGAGCCGAGACTTCCCGAGTCACCCGGCGTGGCGGTTTTACCAGCAGCGTTCGACACCCCGGGCTTAGTTGCGGCAGCTTCTTCGGCAGGCGACTTGTCGAGCGCATTGATCTCGAGCATGTCGGCGATGGGAGTCACTCCGGCGATCGGTTCCTTCGAGAACTCACCAATGCGAAAGGCGAGCGCTCCAGCGAGCTTGCCGTTGAGATAGACAGGGCTGCCGCTCATGCCGGCGACGACACCGGTGTATTCGACCTTCGTCCCGAGTAGCCGGATCAGAATAATGTCGCCCTTTGGCCCGTTCACGTTGTGCAGAACGCCCAGAACTTCCAGGTCCATGGATTCCGGTTTTACGCCCTCGAATACTGTCAGGGCGTACCCGCGCATGCCGGGATGGATTTGGTCCACAGGAATTGTGGGCTGCGAGACTTGAGCAGAGAGCAAAATTGTGGGTAGGGATAGACCTAGGACTAAAATCGCGAATACAACTTTTTTCATGTAATGCCCCGACAGGACCCGCCAACAGGCCCTCTACTGATTAGACTCAGACCAACTGCGACTCGTTGCACGGAGGGGAAATATCTGGGACCGGGCAAAACATCCCAATTGCGAATCCTTGCGTCTATACTAGCACAGGGAGTTTTCGGGGTTCACCATGTTTAATCGATACAAAGACAAGACTTTAGGGGTGGGAAGCGGCCTCCGGCCAGCCCTTCCGCTCGTCATGATTCTGGCCATATTTTGTGCTTCGCTGCCGGTTTCGGCACAGGATCAGCAAGGGCAGGCGCAGACCTCCCAAACGCCATCCCAGACGCCGGATAACGGCAAGCCCAAGCAGGACGTCCCGGCCGAAGCGGGTGGCCCGACCGACAGCATCGGCCCGTACGCCATCCCAAAGAAAAAGGCTGAAGACGCTCCTCCTCCACCTCCGCCGGTCACCGCGAAAAAGGTCGAGGACATGCCCGACTATTCGCTGAAAGTGAACGTCCCGCTCGTCAATGTCGATGTGCTGGTCACGACGAAAGATGGCCAGTTTATTCCCGGGCTGAAGCAGGGCAATTTCCGCATTTTGGAGGATGGCGTTCCGCAGCAGGTATCGCACTTCGCGGTCTCAGAGGCTCCGATTACTGCGGTGCTGCTGGTGGAGTTTGCATCGACGACCTGGCCGTTCATGGTCGACAGTCTCAATGCATCCTACGCTTTTGCGAGCACCCTGAAGAAGGATGATTGGGTTGCCGTTGCGTACTACGACATGCAGCCCCACATCCTCGTGGACTTTACGCAGGACAAGCGCGCCGTCTTCGGGGCGCTCAACCAGATGCGGATACCGGGCTTCGCCGAGACCAACGAGTTTGACGCGCTTTATGACACGCTGGACCGGCTCGACCGAGTGGAGGGCAAGAAATATATCATCCTGGTCTCAACTGGGGTCGACACTTTTAGCAAGCTAACCCTCGACAAGATCACGAAGAAGATCAAAGATTCCAAAGACATCACCATTTTTCCGATCAGCGTGGGGTGGGCTTGGCGGGAATATTGTGAGGTTCACCACTGCACCAGCGTGTCCCACGGAATCGCCAGCCCGCACATGCAAACCATTGACTACCTGCAGGCCGATAACGAAATGAAGACGTTTGCGGCGATGACCGGTGGCCGGGCGTATTTCCCACGCTTCCAGGCAGAGTTCGGCGAAGACTTTCAGCAGATCGGCGAGGACATTCGCCGGCAGTACACACTGTCGTATGCACCGACCAACTCAAAGCTGGACGGCACCTATCGCAAGCTGAAAGTCCAAGTCGTGGGGCCCGATGGCAGCCCGCTGAAGGTGAAAGATCAGAAGGGCAAAGATGTGAAGATCGACGTCGTGGCCCGCGACGGATATACTGCGAAGCACACAGTGGACTAGTTGGCTTTCAATCAGGGCATGCCGGTACGGGGCCGGTGCCGCTTAAGCCGCATCTACACCTTACTTTTCTGTAAAGATCTCGTTAAAAAACTCCAGTTCAGGCTCCCATTTCCCCTGCATTGTTGTATGCTTCCGAGGCGCAATTGCTCCTGTTCCGATTCCCGGTTCAAGAGCCACAGGAGTGTCCGCCTTGCCCAAGAGATTTCTTGCAGCCGTTTTCCTATGCCTTGCAGTTTCCACCCTTTCCTTTGCGCAAACGATCCAGCGCCTTGCGCATCAACCGCCGAACGGCGCCTTACTCTGCTTCCAGCTCACCGATGGTTCAGTCCTATGCCAGGGCAACGGTGAGTCCGAGTGGTACAAACTCACTCCCGACAGTACGGGCAGCTATGTCAACGGTGTCTGGACGAGGGCGGCGAACTTGCCTACGGGCTATGTTCCGGATGCTTTCGCGTCTGCGGTGCTCGCCGACGGACGTGTGGTGATTACTGGCGGTGAGTACCTGAACGGTGCGTTCACGCTCACAAATCTTGGCGCGATGTATGATCCGAAGGCGAACACCTGGACGAATCTTCCCGCGCCCGCGAGTTGGCCGTACATCGGGGATTCGCCATCGGTCGTATTGCCGAACGGATTGTTCCTGGTTGGAAACAAGCTGGCCAAGAGCATGGCGGCGCTGAATCCAAAGACCTTGACCTGGACTGTGCTGGCGGAAACCGGCAAAAGCGATTTCAACGCCGAAGAAGGCTGGACCCTGTTGCCCGACGGTTCCGTCCTGACCATGGACGTGAAGAACGCTCCGAACTCGGAGCGCCTGGTGACATCTACAAGAACATGGTCAACCGCTGGAAGCACGATTGTCGATCTGCACTCGCCGTCGGCCTTCGGCTGCCTTCCCTTCGGGCCGAACGGGTCGCTCTGCTATTACCCGCCGGGAGAAATCGGTCCCGCCATTCTGCGCCCTGACGGAACCGTCTTTGCGACCGGATCCAATTCCAACACCGGTAGCCAGGCAGGACACACGGCCATCTACGATACCAAGGCGAAAACCTGGACCGTGGGCCCGGACTTTCCGAATGCCGACAATGCCGGTGATTCTTTTGCGGTGCTATTGCCCAATGGGAACGTGTTGGTGGAAGGCTTTATCGGGTCGTACCTGTGGGACGGAAGCAGCCTCACGCAGACTCTCGCAACGCCGGGGTGCTTGATGATCTTGCCGACAGGGCAAGTGCTGGTCGGTGGGACCGAGGTCTATAACGAAGCCGGGACCTATGATGCCGCTTGGGCGCCGACCATCAAGTCGGTCGTAACCAGCGTAACGCGCGGGTCTACGTACAAAATCTCTGGCACGCAGTTCAACGGGCTCTCGCAGGCCGCGGCGTTTGGAGATGAGTACGAGACGGCCACCAACTATCCGTTGGTGCGCATCAAGAATAATGCCTCGGGCCATGTCTTCTACGCTCGAACCCACGATCACAGCACGATGGCGGTGGCCACAGGAACGGCTACTGTTTCCACCAATTTCGATGTTCCAGCGACGATGGAGACGGGAGCCAGCACGCTCGAAGTCGTGGCCAACGGAATTCCGTCGGCTCCGGTCAGCATCACGGTGAACTGAAGATCCAACTCTCTGGATGCCTTCCATGCCTTCGGGAATTCCCGGAGGCTTTTTTATTGGAGCGAGGAATGCCGGACTGAACGATTCCACATTTCATTAGTCAGTTGTACTTAAATAAATAAGTAGTACAGTAATAAACGAGTACAACTCGTATGGTAGAATACTGCCCTATGGGAACTGAATACGCCACAGTGAAAGCCAAAGGGCAAGTCGTGATCCCCGCCGACATCCGGCGCAGATTTCAGATCGATCAGGGAACTCGCGTCGCGTTCTTTGAAGAGGAGGGGCGGCTGTTCATTCAACCCGTGACAGATGAGTTCATCGAGGGCATGAAAGGGATTTTGGCAGGGCGGGATCTTCCCGCCAACGTCGAGCGGAGTTCTGATCGGAAGTTGAGATGAAGGGACACGTGCTCGATGCCAACGCCCTCTACCGCTACCTTACGGGCGGTCCCGGAGCAGAGGTCGTGAGCCGGCTTTTCCGTGACGCCAGAGATGCCGGGCAGTCGTTGCGTATGTCTGTGGTGAACTGGGGCGAGGTCTATTACACGGTTGCTCGCGCGATGGGATTCCTCGAAACGGTGAAAATCATGGAGCGGGTCAAGATGCTTCCTCTTGCCGTTCTCGACGCAGATGAGTTGACCACGACAAGGGCGGCCAAATTGAAGGCCGGCCACGGTCTCCCTTATGCCGACTGTTTCGCGGCTGCGATCGTCGGAGCCGGCGACATTCTCGTGACTTCTGACGTGAAGGACTTCAGAAAGATTCCCCATCTGCGTATCCTTGCTCTCCCCGAGCACCGGGGCTAAGTCCGGGTAGATAATCCAGGGGTTTAGCGCAGATGGAACAGATGATCGAGCAGGAAAAATACTGCGGCGCCCACGAAGACCAGCAGCGCCATCTTCATCGCAGGCTCTTTATTGACTTCAGGAATCAGGTCGGAGGCCGCGACGTAAATCGTCACTCCTGCCGCCAACGGCAGTCCCGCCCCCACATGATGGCGGAATAGGGCCATTGTCAACACGCCCGCCAAGGTCGATCCTCCCAGAACAACGGATGCTCCCCAGGCCGTACCTCGGCTTTGCCCGCTGGCCAGCATGACGGAACTCACTGTGAATCCTTCGGGGATCTTATGTAGGAAAATTGCCAGAAAGATCAGCCAGCCCAGCCAGTTCGATACCAGAAATCCAGAGGCGATAGCGATGCCGTCGAAGAATGTATGGATGATCAGTCCGAGCAGAACTGAGTATCCCTTGTGCGAGTGAATGAATTCGTCCCGATGTGTCTCTTCGCCGAAATGGAAGTGGGGTGTGACCGTGTGCTCGAAGAAGTGGATGATCAGGTAGCCGAGTAAAACCAGAAGCGCCGCCGACCTTCCGCGCAACTCGAGGCTCTCCGGGACCATCTCGACCAGGGCGGTGGCCAGCATGAATCCCGCGCCCAGGGCAACGAAGTAGCGCAGGTAACGCCGTTCCCAATGCCGCTGCACGATGATCGCGCCGCCGAAAACATTAGCTGCGGCGGCAGTCAATCCGAGAAGCACGCTGGTGGCAATCGCATCCATAATTGTTAGGTCTTGTGTTCGTACCGGGTGCTGAACTAATGCTGCTTTGATGTCGATGTTTGCTTCTGCAATTCAGAAAGGAATGCCTGCTCGCGCTCCAGCACGTAGCTCTGATAACCCTTGGGATCGATATATGGGTTAGTCCCGCCCGCGTTTAGCCTCGCGTACTTCGCTTCCATGCCGAAATAACTTCCGTGAGCGCCCAGGAAGGCGTCGCAGGGCAGCGATTTGAGCACGCGAAAGCCGCGCGCATAGTCGTCGGCAATTTCGGGATAACGGTGATTGCTTACCAGTTTATATCCCGGATTGACGTTCGGACTGCCCACAATCACAACGTCGTAAGAACGGCCGGCCTCGTTGACTTTCAAACTCCACGTGGTGCAGCCCTTGGTATGTCCGGCGGTCTTGTGGGCCGTGAGCGTTGTGTCTCCGAGCGTCACCTGGTCGCCGTCATGCAGAACACGGTCGACCTTGATAGCAGGATATCGCAGCGTCGCATCGTCCCCGTATTGGAAGTCGGTCTTGCCTCCGGATTCGACAACGCTGACGTCCCCATCCATAACCATGTATGTGGCGCCGGTCAGTTTTTTGATCTCAGCGCTGCCCGCGTCGTGGTCGAAGTGAGCGTGGCTGATCAGCAGAATTTTCACGTCACTGAAGCGGAACCCCAACTTCTCAATGCTCTCGCGGAGAAGCGGAACGGAAGTCGTCAAATTGCTGTTGATCAGAATGTTCCCGGCCGGCGTCGTGACCATGTACGAGGCTAAGCCTCGGCTGCCCACGTAATAGATATTGCCGATCATGCGATGCGGAGGGAAGGGCTCACTCCAGTCCGGGGAACCAACGGGCGCAGCGCCCGCATGGATGGCGTTGCCCGTCACTGGCCTGACACTCGGAGGTGCGGGGTGCCCGAACAGGC
Source organism: uncultured Acidobacteriaceae bacterium (assembly GCA_963844525.1). Lineage (GTDB taxonomy): Bacteria > Acidobacteriota > Terriglobia > Terriglobales > Acidobacteriaceae > Sulfotelmatobacter. Next base: position 1,642,781 of record CAWJOM010000006.1, read on the forward strand.
CGCAGCCGAGCGCCGCAGCCGCACCGAGCAAGATCACGCGATTCAGCATATGGGGAAGAGTATACGGCGGTGCGATGCCACTAGCCGCTATGCCGGATGTGCATGACGTCGCCATCCTGTACGATGTAGTCCTTGCCTTCCAGACGCAGAGTACCCTTCGCTCGGGCATTGGCTTCGGAGCCGGCGTCGAGCAGTTGATCCCAACGAATAGTTTCCGCGCGGATGAAATGCTTCTCCAGATCAGAGTGGATGGCGCCTGCCGCTTCCTGCGCGCGGCTCCGGGCGGGAACCTGCCAGGCTCGGCATTCGTCTTCGCCTGCGGTGAAGAATGAGATCAGGCCGAGCAGTTTGTAGGTCGTGCGGATGAGCCGGACCAGGCCACTCTCCGTCAGCCCGTAGCTGGAAAGAAACTCAGCTGCATCGGCGTCGCTCATCTCGGCCAGTTCGGCTTCGACTTTCCCGCAAATCGCCGTGGCCGCTGCGTTTGGGCGGCTCGCAATCTCGGTGAGATTGTATTTGCTCACAGCTTCGTCGAGTTCCTTCCCCAATTCAGTCGACTCGCCGATGTTGAGGACGTAGAAAATTGGCTTCTCGCTCAGGAACATGAAGCCGCGCAGGCGCTTCTTGTCCTCCGGTGTCATCTCCATCTCGCGCAGAGGCTTTTCGGATCCCAGATGCGCGTTGGCGCGCTTGAGCAGTTCGAACTCCTTCTCGAGCTCCGGCGTCTTCATCTTCTTAAGGTCTTTTTCAAGACGCTCGAGACGCTTTTCGATCTGGCCGAGATCGCTGACCATCAAATCGAATTCAACGTTCTTGATGTCGCGCAGAGGGTCGATCTCCGCCACGAGCGGAACCGACGGATCGTCAAACACGCGCAGCACCAGAGCGAGCGCGTCTACCTGTCTTAAATGACCGACGTAAGCTGTCTCTTTGAGCGCGTCCTGGCCGATCGCTCCCACGTCGACATACTCAACCGAGGTATGGGTCAGCTTCTTTGGGTTGTACAGTGCGGCCAGGCGGTCGAGGCGGTCGTCCGGAACCTTGGCGACGCCGATATGCGCTTCGCGCGGATTGCTGGCTTGCGCCGACAGGTGGGCCTTAGTCAGGATGCGGAACAGAGATGTCTTGCCTACCTGGGGCAGGCCGATAATGCCGGTTTTCATAGTGGCAGCTTCTGGCTGCTAGCTCCTAGCTGGTCTTGGCTCGAGAGTACTGAACAGGCCACGTCTACACGTGCGTTCGGGACCTTCAGACAACCTTTGAGGATAAACGATAGTGCGAGAATTACCCAAACAAGGAGAGGTGAGGGTACTGTTACAGTTTGCCGCTTTCAAACTGTAACAGTACCGAGGTGAGAGAGCGGTGGCCACAGTGCGCGATTCAGGAGTGGGAATTGCCGAGCAGGAGCAGGGCAGGATTTTCGAACGCTTCTATCGCGTCGACAAAGCCCGCAGCCGGGCGCAGGGAGGCGCCGGACTCGGTCTCGCCATCGCGCAGGGGATCGTGACCCAGCACCGCGGTTCGATTGCCGTCGAAAGCACCCCCGGACAAGGCGCCACATTTCGCATGCAACTACCCCTCGCCGCGACACCCGGGCAGAACCCCCAGCCCGCCTGAACGGAAAACCGTGCGGGCGGTTACGGCAGAGGACTGTGCGAAACCCATATTCAAAATTCTCAACCACTGCCATACAGATCGCCACCGAGCGCAAAGCACTCAGCCTGACGCAGCCCGCGCTGACAAGAGAAGCCAGGGTCGGACTCTCCACGCTCGACGCCTTGGAGAACGGGCGGCTGGGCGGACTCGGATATTCCAAGAGTGCTGAAGCAGTCCGGCATCGATCCGTCAAGTCGTACACCTAAACTTCAGAATGGCGCAGGCCGATAGAAGAGTATGAGGCATTGCTTCTCTATTTCCATGAGGAAGGACTGCGGCAGCTATGCAGAAATTTCCGCTTCATACTCGAGGATTTATGACCAAGCGTTCGCGTTACTTTCTTGTTCTCGGAATGGGAAGTATTGCTTTGATGTTGGCTTGCAGCGGCGTCAGTTCCGGACCTCAGGCTCCCCCAGCGGCGTATCCGGTGGTGGCAATTTCCGATATTCACTTCAATCCTTTCGATGATCCGAGCCTTTATTCAAAGCTGGCCGCCGCCCCGGCGAGTCAGTGGCAGAGTATTTTTCAAAGCGCGCAGAGCTTGAGCAAAGAAGCTCCCTCAACATTTGACTTCGATACGAACTATCCGGCTCTGGTCCTTGCGCTAGATGGCGTGAAGCAGAATCTTGGGGCGAGTCCTGTGGTTCTTTTTTCGGGAGACATGCTCGCCCATAAGATGCCATTGAATTTCTGTTTGGCATATTCGAAGCTCCCACTCGCGACAACCTGTGGACCGCTGGACGCCACCGGCACGGTCGCCATGCAGCAGTTCATGGACAAGACGGTGGCCTTCGTTTCCATGCAGATCAGGGCAGCGGTAGGGAAAGTTCCGGTGATCTTCGTGCCGGGGAACATCGATACCTACAGCATGTACGGCACTGGTCCGGACGCTAAATTCCTCGCGGATAACGCGAGCACATACTATACGCAGCTGTTGAATGACAGCACCGACCAGGCATCGTTTCAGAGCACATTTACCACCCTCGGATCGTATTCCGCGCAGCCGCTGGGATCGAACTTATTGGTAATCGCCTTCGATAGCAACCCACTCGCTCAGTCGCCTTACCTGCCACCGCTGGATCCATACGCCGAACTCGCCTGGCTGGATTCACAGTTGGCCGCTGCGCAATCTGCCGGCCAAAAGGTGTGGCTTATCATGCATGTTCCGCCCGGCGCCAACACCACGGCAACCGCGCAAAAAGTCGGAGCATTCAATTCCTCTACCCAGATCACAGATGATGAAGCCGCCATGATGTGGCAGCCGCAATACCAGATCGAATTCATGCAGATCCTCTCGAGGTATCCGGGGCTGATCGCCATGGGCATCACCGGCCACACCCACATGGATGAATTCCGGGTTTTGCCCACCGGCGACGTGATGTTTGGAATTCCGGGCATAAGTCCGGTCTTCGGCAATAACCCGGCGTTCAAAATCTTCACTGTTTCACAAGACACGCTGATGCCGATGGATTATCAGTCGATCAACTACCATCTCGGGGTCTCGCCGGCGCCGGCACAATTTAAGAGCCTCTACACGTTTTCGACCGCGTACAGCGCCGTTGCCAACACGACGCTCGAGTCTTCCTTCCAGCAACTTTACCCGCAATTGACGCCGGCTGCCCCCGGAACTGCGACGTTCCTCAACTACTACGTATCCAGCAGCGCGACGTTTCCCTGGAACATGGCAAACATCGGCAACTGGCCGCTCTATGCCTGCGGATTTAGCCAAATGGACGAGGATGATTATGTGGATTGTGTGAACTCCTATTGAGGCTGCTGATCCTCCTGGGGGGCGCGGCGAGCGCGCCCCTCGGTTTCGATCTCAATGCCTGACAGTGCTCGCTTTGCGACCTGCCTCCTGCCTCAGTGATCGCTGGTAATCGATGAGCAGTTTCTCGCGGTTCTGGCGCAGGTCGATCGGCGAGCGAAGCCGCGGAAGGGCGGCTCAGTAGACGGCGCGAGAGCAACTTTCGTCGAAGGCGCCACGATCGTGTTCGTAGCGTCCCCGCTAACTCAGAGCCGAGGTATCAAATTTAACCCGGTCTACCTCTCAGCCCCAACCTCCAAAGCCAAATGCAAACGCGAACCAGCGAGGCCTTGCGCCGAGCGTTACCGACAAACCTTTAGCGGTACCGCTTTGGCGAACTGGCCTAATCGGCAATACTGGCGATTGGAGAATGTCCGGCTTCGTTGTTTCGAACGAGAGTCGTCCGATTCACGTGAAATCAAAGGTAGCAGCTCTTCATGAAGTGGTAGAATTTCGTGCGGTGCTTTCTTATGACTTGGCAATGGACTCTTAGCCCGAGAATCGCCGGCAAAGCTCTTTACAGGCAAAATGACAATGAACTGTGGAAACCCGCGAAGACTGACCCACTTAGCTGCACAGTCGTCATTTGAGATGAAAAGGGAACAGAGTCATAAACAGGTCGTAAAATAAGGCACTTGCAAGTAGAGCCGGGATGGCGGAACTGGCAGACGCAGCGGACTCAAAATCCGCCGACCTTCGGGTCTTGGGGGTTCGACTCCCCCTCCCGGCACCAATCGTCGTAACTTCACCAAGCGGGCGACTGCTCGCCCGAAGCAGTGTCAGTTGTCTCTACTTTTTGGAAACTATTCGCCATCGCGAGAACCCGACCTTGAAAACTTAGATGGTTGTTGGCTTCGTTTTGGAAAATCATTATTTCTTCAGAGAACTCTTCCTCAGCGCATGAAGCGAACGTTGACCGGGGGAGGAACTGCTTCCCCCAGGCGACGGCGCTGCATGCGCTCCAGCCGGTCCATCGCGCGATTGAGACCTCTCTCGGCCGCGGCATCAGCGCGGAGAACTCTGTGCAGTGCTTCTTCCCGAAGTACGGCCGCACCGTCAGCAGCGATCTCCAGGGCCTTCTTGGAGAGAGAGTCGGTTCTCTGCTCGATCATCCGGATCGCAACGTAGGTGGTTAAAAAAGGAGCACCCACCATGGATCTTGCGCGCATTGCTCCGCATCGGAAGATGAAATTCTCAGATGGGATAGAATTTTAGTGGAGTTTTCTTTTGACCGCTCTTTCCAGCGATTCCCACTCCTTTTGAAATTCTGGATCGTTCGCGAACATCGTCTCCCGGAGCTCGGCCGAAATCGTATCGGCACTGTCAATCTCCACCAGCGCTTTTCTCAACAAGACAAGGCGAGCCTGATCCTCTGATGAAATTGTGTTCGGCTTTGTTCGCCGTTCATAATGGATCTCGAAGTCCCCAAGTTCCGCCGTAATTGCCGCGTTTTCGCATCTCCACGCGCGCCCAAGCTTCCACCAACAAACGGCGATGCGCTGGACTTCCAACTCTTCCGCCACACCCACCGGGTTGTAGTCTGTGGACAGGCGATCGAGGAGATCTTTGTATCGCGTATGCTTCTCCCGATTCGTACTGTCAAACATGAAAGGACCCATCGCAAAGAGTCCGTGCTCGTTCGCATTCCTCCTACTGTATGCCTTGCCCCGCGAAGTCTTGGGCCCGGTGGACTTCGATGCGTTCCGGCGATTGGCCTCAACCTTGCGCCGTGACACATTCTTCCTTTCGAGTCCAGAATCTTGGTTTGCGTTTGCAGACACTGGGAGTCCTCCCGATAGAGTACCTTAGTAGTTACTAACCAAATGATACATCATCCGAAAGGAAAATCAACGGTTGATGTGATCTACGCAGCGCGCTCCAGCGATCGGCCTTAACGACAAGAAAAACAAGGACTTAAAGGTAGTACCACCGCCAGGAATATGTCGGGATCCAACCTGAGCGACTCCGGATCTGCTGGATATCCATGATTCGATTTCAGCGCCGGCTACTGCTCCCTTTTTGTCTTGATCGATTGAGTAATCGATGCAGATATTCTGGCCCTTCTTTTTCATATTCGATGATGCCGCCATTGAGGAGTAGTTCGCAAACCTGGGCCACACTTCTCCCCTCCTTTCTGGCGATGTTCTGCAAGGCGAGCTTTATTTCTCCGGGTAACCGGCATCGCCGACGTCGCCCAGATCGTGTTCGTTCGAACAAGTCTGGTCGAAGTTCAGTACTTGCGGACCACAATTACCGACGAGCAACGCGAAGAGTTTGGCCGCTTGGTGGAGAGACACGATCCGCCGAATCGAGTCGGCGGAGTTTCTGCCGCACAGCGGAATCCGCTTCCCCCAAAACCCTTGCAGTACTTGCCCGTATGTGGGCCTGTGTCTTGGTAAGCAGGAGATAGCCGACGCTGCTTTGGTGCGGCGTCCAGGAGCTGACAGTCTTGATTGGCTTGACGAGCTTAATTACTGAGTATCCGCCCATGCCCCCGAAATTCAATCGCAGCCGCGCCGTGCTCGTGCTGGGAAAGATTGATGAGATTCTGGCGTGGGAGCAGCAGAAGGAGACGGAGCGCGACACCAAGTTCGTCGAACTGGGGCGGTATCTATGCGAGGTACGGGCGGGACAGTACTGGAGGCTGGAGAGGTTGAAGTGCTTCGACGAGTTTCTGGAGAGGCGATTCCCGGAATCGCGGCGGAAGGCGTATTACCTGATGTCGATCCACGAACACCTGCCACCGCAGGCGAGAAAGGAACTGAAGGAGGTGGGATGGGCGAAGAGTCTGGAGTTGGCCAAGCTGGCGAGGAGGGACAGGCAGAACTTCGATTGTGCAACCTGGTTGCACAAAGCCCGTCAGATGCCGAAGGAGGACTTCAAGAAGGAGGTCGAAAAGGAACTGACTGGGAAGGAGACGGAACCATGGGAGATTATCTACTTCAAGCTGTACCAGAGCCAGATGCCGGTCATTGAGAAGGCCATTGAAACCGCGTCTCTGATGCTCGGAAGCGACCGCTCTCGTGGCTATTGTCTGGAAATGATCTGCGCCGATTTTCTGGCCGGGGCCAACATGGACAACGGAGACCCGGAGACGCTGCTGTTCTCGATGGCCAGATTCTTCAAGTTCCTGCCAGAAGGGCAGCGGCGGGAATTTCTGGAAGGCTTGAGCGAGAAGGCTTCATGAGCTCGATGGGCCCGAAGCCAGTGCCCTTACGGATCGATCCGGCGGCGTATGAGAGCTTGCGACAACAGATCCTGCGTCGCGATGGCTGGCGGTGTCAAGCGTGTGGGGCGATGTCGAACCTGGAAGTCCATCACAAACAGTTTCGCAGCCAGATGGGTCGCGACTCTGAAGAGAACTTGGTAACACTCTGCACTAACTGCCATGCATTCGAACACGGTCACTCGGGATAGCTAGTCCCCCCGGGGACTGCCGATTCTTGTTCATTACGGCAAGTCTGAGGAGTCAGACCCGTCTCAGGACCGCGCGAAGACGGTCACTATTTCGATAGCACAGCAGAGAAGCGGCGTCGAGGTACCGCGATGGCCAAAAGCCGATATCGGAGGCCCAACATCTTGATTACAATGAAATAAAGTGCTATCAGTACTGTAGAGTTGCGCTAGATATTGGGATCTTCACTCTACTAACACTGCCGGCAAGCGAGGTTTTCTAGTAATTCAGAAGCCTCGAAGAAGACTTTTCCTGCTTAAGAGGGTTAAGCTATGAGTGGGTAGCGTAGTCGCCCGGAACGGAGCGGCGGCTCGGGCATCGCCCGTCTGAGTGGAACAGTTCCTTTTGGGCATGATCGGGGCTGAACCAGATTCTTTAAGCGACGTCGCTTTCGCCGCAGATCTGCGAATCGGACGCATCCGCCCTTGGCGGAGCAGACTTTAACATTGGTGAAAATCAGGAGAATGACTTCCAAAAAGTTAGTTGGTTTTCTCACGCCCCGCGGTATCAGCCGTAGGGCGTTGTTCCTTGCAGTGCTTTGTTTTGGAGCCAATTGCTTTACCGGGGTAGCGCAGACGCGCCAGCAGCCTACAGTCCCTCAGTCCGAGCTCGCGCGTCAGAATATGACACGCGTTGCCGCCTCAGTTGGTCAGCTCATCGCCATCCTCCACACGAATCCGGGCCTGATGGTCGAGTTGAAGCATTGGGTTGCCAAGGACGCTACCGACCATGGTCAGCTGATCGCAGACTCCGACCTCACAGACGAGGGGATCTTCGACCGGTTAGAGAGCGACATTACTTTTCGATCGGTTGCCACAATGCTGGTGCGGAAGTACGGCTACCTGCAGCCAACGGTGAATCCCGAGTCCCCCATGGCGAAAGAGCAGGATCTCATTATGCAAGAGCGCGCGAAATGGGTCGCGCAAGACGCAGAGGCGGAACGCACGAAAGCCCGCCAACTGGAGCAGCAACAGGACCTGTACCAAACCCAATATTGCGATCCACGCGTCCGTAATTGTCCGGTTCAAAGCTACGGTAACAACCCCTCAATTCAGCAATATCCTCAACAGCAACCGGGAATGAACCCTCTTCCGTCGGATGTGCCCGGTCTGCAGAACCCGCTGACCATTCCTCCGACGGTACCCTACGGTCCGCCTCAACGCTCAGCACCTTCGAATGACGTCACCGAACTGATGAGAACAAACGGCGAGGATCCGTTGTTGATGGAGCAGAATCAGCCGGGGAGTGCATTCGGCAACTCATCGATGTACGGACAGAACTCCGAAGCGGGTCAGGGCGAGGGCCAAGCGCAACGAAGATCTGCTGGCGGAATGCAGGGGCAGCCGCAAGGAGCGGGCGGCGGCCAGATTGACGACTTGTCGATGGATTCCGACTTCAGTGCGGATGGAATGAGTCAGGGGCGTGGTAGTGCCGGGAACTACGGCAACCAGTATGGGAGCGTTGGAAACGGCGTAAATTCCTCCAGCAGGGGTTCGTACGTTCCGGGAACCGGATATTCCTATGACTCGGGAAACAGTCCCACAGCGTTGTGGAATGCACGGCGTGCGCGCGACCCGATCAGCCCGAGTCAGCGGTTGCAAAGACGGCCGAATCCGTACGCAGAGATACCGTCGTTGTACGACATGTATCTGCAGGCTGCCGCACGGCCGCCGGCGGTGGAACGATTCGGCCTGCAGATATTTGAAAACGGCACGCGCGACCTTCAGTCGATTCCCATGGATCTACCGGTTGGACCCGATTATGTGCTGGGGCCCGGCGACGGCGTATCCGTCGACCTTTGGGGTGGGGTGTCGCGCCGATTTTACAAAGTAGTGGATCGAGAAGGCCGGATCAGTCTGCCCGAGGTGGGCCCCCTCATGGTGGCGGGCAAATCGCTGGCTGAGGTTCAGGAGGCCGTACAGAAGACGCTCCGCACCCAGTTCCGGGACGTGTCAGTCGACGTGTCTCTATCGAGATTGCGAACCATCCGCGTGTACGTGGTTGGCGACGTGGTGCGGCCCAGTGCGTATGATATCGGTTCGTTGTCGACGCCCCTAAACGCATTGTTTGCGGCGGGAGGTCCCACCGGCCGCGGTTCCTTGCGCATTCTGAAGCACAATAGGGGAAACAAGTTAGTGCAGGATGTCGATGTTTATGATCTCTTGCTGCATGGTGTCAAGGGCGATATCGAGAGACTCGAAAACGGTGACACAGTCATGGTTCCCCCGCTGGGAGCACAGGTCACCATCGAAGGCATGGTCCGACGTCCCGCCCTCTATGAACTCAAGGACGAAAAATCGCTAGCGGATGTAATTGCACTCGCCGGTGGTCTATTGCCCTCAGCCACACTGCGGCACATGGAAGTTCAGCGAACCGTTGAGCATGAAAAGCAGACGATGCTCAGCCTGGATATTCCCCAGGACGACCCGAAAGAGGAAGTTACCAAGCGCCTCGAGTCGTTTCAGATTCAGGATGGCGACAAGATCCGGATTTTTCCAATCGCTCCTTACACCCAGGATGTCGTCTATTTGGAAGGACACGTGATCCGGCCCGGCAAATACTCGTTTCGGGAAGGAATGCGGGTCACGGACTTGATCAGTTCCTACAAGGATCTGCTGCCTGAACCGGCCTTGCAGTATGGCGAGATCATCCGACTGAGCCCGCCTGACTATCGACCGACGGTGCAGAGCTTCAGCGTGGCCGTTGCACTGGCCGACGCCACCAAAGCTCCCGAGTTGAAGCCCCTGGACACAGTCCAGTTCTTCGGGCGCTACGATTTTGAGAACCCGCCCGATGTGTCCGTTTGGGGTGACGTGCGCGCGCCCGGAACCTACCAGACTTCGGGAGATATTCACCTGAGCGACGCCATCCACCTGGCGGGCGGCCTTGCTCCTGACGCTGCTACCGGAGATGCGCAGGTATTTCGTTACATGTCGGACAGCACGCTGAAGGTTTTCAATGTCAAGTTGAGCGGCGCGCTGGACGGAAACCCGACCGAAGATATTATTCTGAGCTCGCGCGACCGGGTGCTTGTGCACAAAAACGCGGCCGCGGCGGATCCTCAGACCGTTTATGTGAAAGGTGAAGTAGTGCGACCGGGGCGGTATCCGCTGACCGCTGAAATGCGGGTTTCTGATTTGATTCGTGTGGCCGGCGGGCTGAAGCAGAGCGCCGACACGAAGACAGCGGACCTCACGCACTACTACTGGAACGATGAGAAGCAGATCACGGGCCAACAGGAAAAAATTGCGCTGGCGGACGCCGTACCTGGCAATCCAGATGGCAACCGAGCGTTGAACAATGGTGATGTTCTTACCATCCCGCAAGTCCCGG
>CAWJOM010000007.1:0-19180 GCA_963844525.1 uncultured Acidobacteriaceae bacterium
AGTGGCTGCGATTTGTCACGGCCCCTGGACGTTGATTGAAGCTGGAGCGGTTCGCGGACGCACGATGACGTCATGGCCTTCGCTCAAGACGGATCTCAAGAACGCTGGCGCTACCTGGGTTGACAAGGAAGTCGTCAGCGACGGAGCTTTGGTCACGAGCCGCAAGCCCGACGATATTCCGGCCTTCAATCGTGAGATGATTCGCCTGTTCGCGGAGACTGCTGAATCGAAAGGTCTACGAAAGACGGCATAGCCGATGTTCCCGGGTGCAAGGTTCGTGGCTGCGGGCTCAGACGCGACTTCGTCTCCAAAACAGACCGCCGAGCAGGTTACTTCAGGAACCACTTCTGACGGTCAGTTCCATGGAAGTCGCCCAGATGTTGGGTGGACTATCGTCACCTTCATATACGGGCAGGAAGGGCGCACAATGAACGCAGGTGGAGGTGTCCGCCGCTCCGGACTACCTCCCCTTTTAGGGTCTCGTTGCGTCACCTATCTATTCTGAATACATGAGTTTAGCCATAAAACCTCGACCGCCCCTGGACAATCAACACTTCCAAGTGGTGATCATTGGGGGCGGCATCAATGGCGTGGCCCTTGCGCGCGAATGCGCTCGCGCCGGGAAGCGCACCCTGCTGGTCGAGCAGAACGACTTCGCGTCGGGCGTCACCAGCCGGTCGACCCGCATCATTCACGGCGGCCTGCGCTACCTGGAACACGCAGAGCTAGCGCTGGTAAAGGAGTCGGTGCGGGAGCGGGAGCGGCTGCTGCGGGAACGTTCGCACCTGGTGAATCCGGTCCACTTTCTATTTCTTTTGAACGAAGAAAGCCAGCGCAGCGCGACGAAGGTGCGCGCCGGGCTGTGGCTGTACCAGAGGTTTGCTGCGAGAAAATCCGCCGACCTGAGCGAGATGGAATTAAAGCGCGTCGAGCGTGCTCTCGACGCAGGTCATCAATGGACGATCTTCAACTACGAGGACGCGCAGTGTGAGTTTCCTGAGCGCCTGGTCGCCGAGTGGATGCTGGAAGCTGTCGAGGCCGGAGCGGTTGTTCGCAATCATTGCGAAGTGCTGGCCGTGAACGTGACCCAGGGCCGGGCGCGAGGTGTGCTGCTGCGCGACCGCATTTCCGGAAAAGACGAGCGTGTCGAGGCGGGATGGATCGTGAACTGTACCGGTCCGTGGGCCGATCGCATTTGTCAGCGGTCGTCGATCCGCACAGGCAAACCAATGCTGGGCGGGGTGCGGGGATCGCACATCGTTCTGCCAAGATTTTCTGGAGCTCCAAGCGTGGGGCTCTATACCGAGGCGGCCGATGGCCGCCCGGTTTTCGTCGTGCCCTGGAACGAGCAGATTCTGGTGGGCACGACCGAAGTCGCCGACACGGGCGATCCCGGGAAAACAGCGCCCTCGAACGAAGAGATCGAATATCTGGTGCGTACGGTCGCCAAGCTTTTCCCCAAGGCAAAGATTTCGGCGCACGACGTTAAATATGCGTTTGCCGGAATCCGTCCGCTGCCGAATTCGCCGGGCAGGAATGCTTCTGCGGTGACGCGGCGTCATTTCCTGCACGATCACGAGCCAGACGGTGCGGCGCGGCTCATCTCGGTAATCGGCGGTAAGCTGACCACTGCCGCTTCCCTGGCTCGGGAATGCGCCCGCAAGATCGGGATCCCCGTTCCCGATCCGGGTATGCTGGCCATGGGTCCGGGAAGCTCGCTCGATCCCATGCTCGATCAGGAAGTTCTTGCGATCGCTCGAGCCGGGTCAGTCAGCGAAGAAACCGCGCGCGGCATGATGGAGTGGCACGGCCCGCGCGCCATGGACATCGCCCGCATGGCGCTGGTGAGCGCAGAACTGCGGGCGCCGGTCTGCCCCCATTCGTCGCACATTGTGGCCGAGGTCATAGAAGCTTACCGAAAGGAATTTGCGGTCACGCTGGGTGATGTGCTGCTTCGCCGGGTGCCCGTCGCCCTGGGTGCCTGCTGGTCAGAATCGTGCAGCCGCGAGGCCGCGTTGCGCATTGGCGCCGTCCTGGGCTGGAGCGAACAGGCCCTCGGTGAGAATCTGGAATCGTTTGAAACCGAGCGCACGGCGTTCATGAAGCGGCCTTCACGCGGAACTGTCGCGTTGGAAGCGGCCGCCGACTAGCCCTTCTCGCTAACTCACCGCCTTGTTCTCGAACTGCCGCAGCCCAAGCACCAGCAGCAGCACATCAAAGAATGACAGCGCGATAATCACGGCCGTGATCGACAAGTGCGGAAACTGCGGGACCAGCGTGGCGCGCATTCCCTCGCTGGCATAGACCAGAGGGTTGATCAGCACCAACTTCTGCATGATCGGGAATGTCTTCAGGGCGCTCCACGGATAGTACGTGCAGCCGAAAAAGATCATCGGCGTCATCACCAGGCTGAACATCAGCCCAATATGCTGCTGATTAATGCTGCAACCCAAGGCCAGTCCTCCGCATGATGAGAAACCGGCGACCAGCAGAATAATCAGTGCGAAGGTCAGAGGGCTCGCGATGCTGATCTCAACCCCGGGCCGAAGCACGAGCCATGCCAGTGGAATCACTGCCAGCCCTGAGACCAGCGCCTGCAGCATCCCCGCGATAACCTTCTCGATCGCGATCCAGCCGACGCTAATGGGAGCGAGCAGGCGGTCTTCGATCTCGCGAGTCCACTGAAACTCGGCGATGAGCGGCATGGCCACCGCCCAAACCCCGGTAAACGTCATGCTGATGGCGATGATGCCGGGCAGCAACAGGCTCTTGTATGCGGCCGGCATATAACCGCTTCCCACCATCACCTTGCCGAAGATAAAAACGAACAGCAGCGGCTGAAGAAAGGTCTGCAGCAAAAGTTGAATAGCATTCCGCCGCGCCACATGAGCATCGCGCGCCAGCATCGCGAAAAAGGTTTTCCAGTTCAATCGCGCAGGCTCCTTCCCGTATGGTGCAGAAAAAGATTCTCCAGGCTCGGCTCGGAAATATGAACGTCGGACAATTCCGCTCCGACACTGATGGCGACGCTCGCGATTTCAGGGATGAGCGAACCGCCGCGGTCGGCGTAAACGTCGACGCTCGCCTGTCCTTCGGCGCGGGTTTCGGCACTCTCGACAGCATTGGCCAGAGCGCCTTTTGAGGCCGCGTCTACCGCTCGAACCTCCCGCACTCCGGCCAGCGACTGCAACTTCTGGAGCAATTCCGGAGTCTGCTTCCCGAAACGAAGACGCAGCAAGTAGCCCCCCGGGATCGAAGCTTTCAGTTCCGCCGGTGTACCCACGGCGATCATGTGTCCGTGATCGACAATGGCCAGGCGCTGGCAGAGCGAGTCGGCTTCTTCCATGTAATGCGTGGTGAGCAGGATGGTCTTCCCTGCCTGGTGATATTCGCGAATGATCTCCCACAACAGAATCCTGGTCTGCGGATCGAGGCCGGCGCTGGGTTCATCGAGAAACAGCACTTGCGGATCGTGCATCATGGCGCGGGCGATGGAAAGCCGCTGCATCATGCCGCCGGAGAAACCGCGCACCATCTGGTTGCCGCGCTCCGTCAACTTGAATTTCTCGAGCAAGGCGTCGGCGCGCTCGTTTCTTTGCCTGGAGCCGATTCCGAAGTAAGCACCGTGAAAAACCAGGATCTCGCGGGCGGTCAAAGAGAAATCCAGGTTCGGCCGTTGCGGCACCACTCCAATCAGATGCTTCACCTCCGCCTGCTCTTTCCACACGTCGTGGTCGCCGATCCAGGCCTGGCCCGAGGTTGGCCGCACGCGAGTGGTGAGAACTCCAACGGTGGTCGATTTACCCGCGCCGTTGGGGCCAAGCAATCCGAAGATTTCTCCCGGACGAACCTCGAGAGAAAGCCCATCAAGGGCGGGAATTTGGGCCTTGGGCTGCTTCGAACCCTTGGCATCGGCGCGCGCGACAAATCCGCCGGCCGCGCCCATGGGCGGGGCTGAGTTGTAGACCTTCCGCAGGTCCTGCGTGCGAACGCCAACGGCCATGGGGAGGAATCCTCTATTGGTACAGCTGGAGGTCTGGGAAGTATATCGCAGGAAATAGCTGTGGATTTGCGTGGGTAGTGGGAAATCTTCCAGCAACTGGCGGGCTGACGAACGCCACACGCTGCGAGAGCGAGACGCTCTCGCGACAGCCGGCGGGACGCCGGCGCTACTGGTTACGAAAGATTGGGCACGACCTTGCGTCATCTGGGAATCGCGTCCCGCCGAAACTACACTGGCGCGAGTGTGTCGGATTTTCCGATGCCGAGGCGCAGCCGATGTTGATTCCCCTCAAGCACGAGAATATGGAGGCCCGGCGTTGGCCCGTGGTTACCCTCGCCCTGATCGCGATCAACGTAATGGTCTTTCTCTTCACCCTGTCGGCCATCGACGACGAGTCGCCGCAAATGGGCGAAATCAAATCTCACATCCTGATTCTTGCGGCCTTGCATCCTGAACTGAAGGTGCAGCCGGAAGCGCAGCGCCTGGTCGACGGATTCAAGCGAAGCCATCCCGACCAGTGGAAGCAAGTACAGAATCCCTACCGCGACGTCATCAACGCCTACGACGCTAAGATCAAAATGACCGAGGACTCTTCCAAGCTGCAGGGCGAGATGGACTCGCTCAACGCGCAGCTGGTCAGTCTGACGAAGACATCGATTGTCGAGCAATATGCCTTTGTGCCGGCGCAGCCGACCGCCATCAGCTATCTGACAGCCAATTTCCTGCATGGCGGCTGGATGCATCTGATCGGCAACATGTGGTTTCTGTGGCTGGCGGGATTTGTTCTGGAAGACGTTTGGGGACGCTGGCTGTACTCGGTCTTTTATCTGATTGCCGGCGTTGCCGCGCTGCAGTTCTATGCCTGGTCGAATCCGGGGAGCATCACTCCAACGCTGGGCGCTTCGGGGGCAGTAGCCGCGCTAATGGGAGCGTTTCTGGTGCGATTCCCGAAGATGAAGATCGAGATGGCGTGGTTGTTCTTCTTCAAGTTGTATCGCTTCAAGGCTGCGGCGTACTGGCTGCTTCCGTTGTGGCTGTTCGGTGAAATCTTCTACGGTTCGCTGTTTGGTTCTTCGAGCGGCGTGGCGCACTGGGCGCACGTGGGCGGATTTCTGTTTGGCGCCATAGCGGCGCTGGCCATCCAGCATTCGGGCATCGAACAGAAGGCCAACAAAGCAATCGAGGAAAAGATCGGCTGGACTGCGGATACTGAACTCGAACAGGCCAGCGGCATGATGGAGCACGGACAGCTTCCCGAGGCGCTGGTGCTCCTGACGAACTACGTAACGATGAAGCCGAACTCTCTCGACGCCTGGAACCAGCTGCGGCAAATCCATACCCGCCAGAACAATACGAAAGATTATCTCGACGCGACCGCGCACACTTGCGCCTTGCACCTGCGGGCGCACGAAGTGGAGGCCGCGTTCCAGGACTATGCCGAGTTTATCGATGCCGGAGGCACCAAGCTGCCGGCCGCGACGTGGCTCGAACTCTGCAAGGGAGCCGAAGAAATGCAAGAGTTCGATCGCGCCCTGGCCGAGTATCAGACCCTGGCGCAATCTTATCCGACCGAGCGGCAAGCTCTCACGGCGCAACTCAGTGCCGCCAGGCTCTGCCTGAAGCGCCTGAACCGCCCGAAAGACGCCCTGGCTCTCTACCAAAGCGCGGCCGCGTCACCCGTTCCGCATCTCGATTGGGAACAGCATATTCAGGCCGGCATCAAGGAAGCGAAGGCCGCCATTTCATCGGGCAACGCGATCGCTGCCGGAGCCCAATAGACTCACGCTCCAGAATGCAAAGCAGGCCCGGTTCAAAGGCCGGGCCTGATCTGTTTCTCCGCCTACCTCAGGGAGTTTCAGGTTGTCACTACATCTGGTGATGATCGGCCTGCGAATGGGCAAACGAACTGAAAAACAGGAAGAAGTTCGACGGAGCCTCCACGGCCGTCCCAGCCTTCAGCGCGTTCTGGATGGCGACCAGAGATGTCAGCCCCCTGCTGCCGTCCTTCGTCGGCCAATCGTTCTCGTTCAGCACCAGAACCGGGATCACTTGCCACCAAATTGCGCCAACGTTAATGTCCTGCCGGATGACTACATGGCTGTGATTGGGTGTCGGCACAAAAATGTTCGCGACCGGTGGCTGCACATACCCGAGGGAGACCAGCACCGGGCCCAGATCAAGCCGCGAAGCATGCATGGTACAGGTGCCCGGCACAGCTCCGGGGCCGGGGCACTGCGTGTACACCTTCGGTTTGGCCTTGAACGCTTCCGGCAGGGCGCCGAATAAGGAGATCATCGTGCCGCCGAGAGCCGGTCCGCAGGCTGTTCCCGCAACCACATTCGCGCACGAGATGGCGTCATCCGGATTCTGGTCGTTGTCTGTGGAAAACAACGGCACAAGCACGAACAACGGCTCAGTCGTGACGTTAGGATTTCCCTTCACTCCAGGCGGATTAATGGTGGGTTGCGTTCCAACCTGGCAGATCGGAGTCTGCATTTCGGCGGGATCGCTTCCCGCCGGAATTCCGTTGAAATCAAGGTCGCTGCCGGGCTGGTCAATGCAATCGAAGTTCTGCGTGTAGGTGAAAGTAAGAAGCTTGCCTTCTCCGTAACCCAAAGTCTGATTCGGCTTGGATTGAGCGGATGAGGCGACGGCGCTTGCGGCAACAACGGCCAGCACCAGCGCGGACCGGTAATTTGAGATCTTCATGCGTCCTCCACAGAACGTTTTTGGGAGCGTTCTGGGTGAAGTACGGGATCTGCCACCAATCGGATTTGGAACGCCCCGGCGACGGCGACAAATAGAAACCAATCTGATCAACTGAATGCGAATTTTCCCTCTCAGCCTCCCCCGCGATTCGGTACACTTATTTCTGCGACCTGTACTTTCTGACAGTTATGTATCTTGCACGGGTGGCTTAGCCTCACTGGAGGGGGTTGCACCCTAAGCAGGGTTCACTTCTCTGTACGGACGCAGGTGGACTAGAGGCTGTCTTGAAACTGTCGAAACTGAGCGCAATTCTGCTTTTATGCCTTTGCGGTATTCCGTGCGCTCGGGCCGAGGCCACGCTGTTCGTCGGAGAGCCCTACGGACACGACGCCGCCTTCGCCGGAACCGGCCATGCCGCGGTCTATCTCAGCGGCGTCTGTGCGACGACTCCCACTCTCCTGCGTCCTTGTGCCCCGGGGGAAAGCGGAGTCGTTCTCAGCCGTTATCGCGGAATCGGCGGATACGACTGGATCGCCATTCCCCTCATTCCCTACCTGTATGCCGTAGAGAACCCCAAGGACATTCCCCTGTTTGCCGACAAGAAGCTGGTCGCGTTCTTAAGGGACAGTTACCGGCGCAATCACCTTGAGTCTTTTCTCCCAGATCTCCCGGATGGCGGAACTCCGGCTGGAGACTGGTATGAGTTAACCGGCGCCTCGTACCTGCGCACGATCTACACCTTCGAGGTCGAGACCACTCCAGAGCAGGATGCAACCCTGATCCGCACTCTCAACGACCGGTCGAACCGCCAGCGCTGGAATCTGGTCACGGCGAACTGTGCGGACTTCGCTCGTCAAGTCCTCAGCCTTTATTACCCTCACTCGGTGCATCGCAGCATCATCGGCGACCTGGGAGTCACGACTCCGAAACAGTTGGCGCGAACGCTTACCAACTACAGCCGCCGTCATCCGGAGTTGCAGCCGGCTAGTTTTGTGATCCCGCAGGTTCCGGGCACGATTCCAAGGTCCAAGCGCGTCAAGGGTGTTTTTGAGGTAATGCTCACGGCGAAGAAATATATGCTCCCGATATTCATCTTTCACCCTTATGCCGCTAGCGCTGCGGTCGCAGTATATGTGCAACACTGGCATTTCAATCCGGGAAAGAATGCGCCGATCCTCGACTCGAATCGTCAGTTAAGCGCCGCGATGACACCCTCGGACCGTCGCACCATCCAGGGTCAACTGGAGGAGTTGGTACGAACGGCATCTTCGAGGGATGGCGACGCGGATAGTAAGGACTGGGCTTCCATACGCGTGACAGCCGAACCAGGCCTCGATTCTTATGGAGCACCCACCCTGCAGGTGCAGAGGGACGGCGAGGTTCAGACGGTGGGGGTTGCGCGATCCAATATTCTGGATGTTCCGGCGGGTTCGGATTTCGCCGCCAGACTTGTGGAGGCGCGCCTAAGAGAGGAATTGAAATCCGCAGCAACCCACAAGACAGCTCGTGCCGACGTCGAGAGCGATCTGGCACTGCTGCAGCAACTGCTGGCGCTGCAAACACCGGGATTGGCAAACGCCTCCGGCCTTGCCACGGAAAGCCGGAACTTGAATCTGGAGCCCACCCAATAAGCCATAGCCGCATGTCGAAGGTGTCGCAGGTGGCCAACCGAAACGCCGGTTGTGAAATCATAGATAGAATTGGGAAAGGAACTCCGGAACGATGTCTTTGCGGCGAAATGCCCGGGGCACTCCCCTTGGCGCTGTAGGTTGGGCCTTTCTGAGCTTGACTTTGCTGCTCGGCGGTATTCCGCCGGGAGCGGCGGCCCAGTCCCCACACGGCTCAGCCAGCATCCCAGAGGCAACGAGCCCTCCGAATTCTGGGGGCACCGGCGTCTCGGCCGAACCGCGCCCGCAGGATCAAAACGAGTCAGGTTACATCACCGGAACGGTGATCGATAAGGCGGGAGCCGTTGCCGTGGGCGCTCATGTGCATCTGAAATTCCAAGATCGGCCCGGAACCGAAATGGATGGAGTGTCGGGCGAAAATGGGCAGTTCTCCTTTTCCGGGGTACCACCCGGAGCGTTCCAACTCACCATCAGCGCCGAAGGATTTGAAACACAACTTGTCCCAGGAACATTGGAGCCGGGGCAGCTTCGCATCATGCCCGTGATCAGGCTGGCCGTGGCCACAGTCGTAACGGAAGTCCGGGTTGCGATGACGCAGGTCGAAGTGGCGCAGGAACAGATTAAGGAACAAGAGAAGCAGCGAGTATTCGGCCTCATTCCAAATTTCTTCGTCAGCTATGCTCCCGATCCGGTACCGCTCACATCAAAACAGAAGTTCGAACTGGCTTGGAAATCCACGATCGATCCCTTTACGTTCGTGGGAGTTGCAGCCATTGCGGGAGTTCAGCAGGCCACGAACGACTTTGCCGGGTACGGGCAAGGCTGGGACGCCTATGCAAAACGCTTCGGTGCCGGATATGCCGACGTGGTCTCAGGCACGTTCATCGGAAGCGCGATCCTCCCGTCTCTCCTGAAACAGGATCCGCGGTATTTTTACAAGAGCACCGGAAGTTTCCGTTCCCGGTTTCTCTATGCGCTTGGCAATACCGTGATTTGCAAGGGCGACAACATGCGCTGGCAGCCCAACTACTCGGGACTCCTCGGCAGTTTCGCCACCGGAGGCATCTCCTATTTTTATTACCCCGCGAACGATCGCGACCTGACGACACTGGTCTTGCAGAACTCGCTGATCCGGCTTGGCGAAACTGCCTTTGCCAACGTGATGCAACAGTTCGTCGTGCGTAGATTGACCCCGCGCCTGCAAACCCACCCCGCGTCCCAGCCTTGAAAGCTTCAAAGCCAGAGGAGCGAGATTGTGGCGGTTCCTCCTTAGTGCAGCCGCACACCGCAGAAACTTGCCTATTTCGAACTGCGACCAGTCCCGCCCACCGCGATCTGATCCCCTTCGCGTTGAACGGCAGGCGATGATGCAGTTGCCTTCTGCGCCGCTACCCAGGCGTGGATCCGGGCCGAGAGAACGTCGAGCGGCAACGCGCCCGCGCCCAGCACTTCATCATGGAAGGCGCTCAGGCTGAATTTGTCTCCCAACTCGTCCTTGGCATACTGCCGCAGCTTGAGGATCTCCAGCTGGCCGATCTTGTATCCCAAAGCTTGTGCGGGCCATGCCATATAACGGTCGGTCTCGCTCTGCACCTCGGCTTCATCAATCGCCGAGTGATCGTGAAAGAAATCGACCACCTGCTGGCGAGTCCAGTGCTTGTAGTGGAAACCGGTGTCAACCACCAGCCGGATCGCCCGCAGCATGTCATCCTGAAGGTGCCCGTAATAGCTATAGGGATCTTGAAAAAAACCGACTTCCTTACCCAATCGCTCCGAGTAGAGAGCCCATCCCTCGGTGTAGGCGGTGTAGTACTCGTTCTGGCGGAAGGGCGGAAGCTGCGGGAGTTCCTGGGCGATCGCAACCTGCATATGGTGCCCGGGAACGCCTTCGTGATACGCGGTGGTTTCGCAGTCGAGCGTAGTTCCCTTCTCGAAGTTGCCCGTATTCACCATGACATGAGCGGGGCGCGAACCATCCTGCGCTGCCTCGACGTAGTGCGTGGACGCTTCCTTCTCGCGGAACTCCTCGATCGGCAGCACTTGCAGTTTCGCCTTCGGGAGCCGGCCGAACATCGCCGGAAGCTTGAGATACATCTGATCGATGTATTTTTGATAAAGGTCGAGAATCTCCTGGCGGGAATGCGCGTGGACCTTGGGATTGGCTGGCAGGGACGCGCTGAAGCTCTTGAGATCTTTGTAGCCCAGCTGGTTGACGACTTGCAGCATGCGGGCTTCGATCTCTTTCACTTGCGCCAGGCCGATCTCGTGAATCTCTTCCGGCGTGAGATCGGTGGTGGTACTCTGCTTGACGCGGAATGCGTAGCGCTCGGGCCCATCCGGAAGGGACCACACACCAGGTTCGGTCCGCCCTTTTGGGGCGTATTCGTCCCGCACGAACGTCGTGAATTTCACATAAGCAGGCAGCACCGAATCGCGGATCACGGCCAGCCCCTGCTCACGTAACCTCTTCTGGTCCGCCGCGGGGATGGAGTCGGGAAACTTCGCGAAAGGTTGCGCAAACGGAGTGGCGTCGGGCGCTTTCGTCGCCAGCCCATTGGCCTGCTCCACAACTTTTTCCAGCAGGATTCGTGGAGGCATCAACCCATCGGCCATGCCCTTGCGCATCTGGATCACATTCTCGTCGAACACGCGAGGAACCTGCTGCAGCCGCGAAATGTAGTCCTCGTAATCTTTGACACTCTGGAACGAGAGCAGCGACACTAGCTGCGGCAGATCGAGATGAACACCGCTGAATTGCGAGACCGGCATCTCCCATGGCTTAAAAGGGGCTTCATCCAAAGAATTGCGGAGATCCCGCACCATCAGCGTTTTGTTCAGCGCTTCCTGCTCAGGAAATCCCGTGATGTCGATAGCTTCAAAACGAGCAAGATATTGCTTGCTCTGTCCCAGATCGTCGTCGATCGCCTTCTGCGAAAAGTCATCCAGCTTGTCGTTCCAGCGCTTGTCTCCGAGGATCGACGCAAAGATCGGGCTGGTACGCAGCGTATACTCCCAGCGCTCGGCTAGTAGATCGTTAAGGGCTTTTCGGCGGCTCTCAAGCTCCGCCTGCGTCGGCGCAGCGAAAGCATTGCCGACCATCAGGAACGCAATCAAAACAAAGGCGGCGACACAACGCATCGTCAGAACTCCTTCGAGAGTGTAAGAGCAGCGGCCATTATGTGGTTCACCGTTTCCCAGCTAGCGGCAAAGACAGCGTTCGAGCTACCCGCCTAGCGTTCGGCAAAGCAGGCTCGTTTCATCGGAGATAATGCCATCCGCCCCGCACTCCGCGAAACGTTGCATCTGAGCTGGGTCATTGACCGTCCAGACCAGTACTTTTTTCCCCGCTCCCCTGATTTGACGGATGAGATCCGGATCGGCTAGGTCCTGTTGGGGAATTACGTATTGGACAGGCAGTTCGTTCCACAGTCTGAGTTGAGTCTTCGACTCACAGATGAGGCCGAGCGGAACCGTGGCGTCCAATGCGCGCACAGACTTCAGCGCTCCAGGCTGAAAGGATGAGACCACGAAGCCCCGGCGAGGCTTGTGCCTGAGAAACAGATCGAGCAGGATCCTCTCCAGCCCTTTGACCTTCAATTCAATGTCCAGAAACGAATCTCGGTAGCGCTGCAGAACGTCCCGCAACCGTGGTAGTTGAGAAAGCTGCTTCGCGGGAGTGCGCGAGACATCGTATCCCCCGATCTTGGCGTCATGGCAGACCACTGCTTCCTCATCCTCGCTCAGGCGGACGTCGAATTCAAAGCCGTCACAGCCGTCCGCCAGAGCCTGATCGAACGAGGCTAATGTATTTTCAGGAATTGACTTGAGCGCGCGAGCGCCCCGGTGGCCGAGCAGAAGAGGACGAGTCATAGGCTGGAAATCAGTCGGAATGAATCAGTCAAGGTCGAAATCCCGGATCGGCTTGCCCGTGTCCGGAGACTCCTTGGCCTTTTTCAGCGCCTCCTGGAACTTCTTCTCGAGAAGTGACGAAGCGTTTTTTTGGGCTTCCACGGATTGCTGAAAAATGGAGTCGCGGCGGCTATCCTGCTCGCGCATGGCCTTGGCCGCCGCCTCCATGTCATTAAAAGTTTTGGGCTTTACCGCCGCCGTGTGCGCGATCACCGCCCGCGTCTCGGTATCGATTTTCAGCACCGCGCTGCAGCACGGACAGGTAACTTCGAAGCTAACATCCTTCTTCGCCATTTAAGCGAATCATACCTCAAAAGCGATGCTCCCATGTAGGGCGGCATGCTCGTCGATTCTGCTCAGGCTTAGGTTCAACACGATCGCGGGCAGAAGAAATACCAAACTGGCTATTGTACGCATGCTTCTGTGCATACAATGTTCCTGTAGAAATACCGTGGAAAACGATTCTTTATTTTCAATGCCTTAGCTTGATCGGGAAGACATGGAACAAGTTCAGCATCTCCCATCCCAGCAGGAAGATCGAGAGCAAGACGACCATCACGGCCATCAATTCCCCGAAGCTCAGCCCCCGACGGGTTGGCTCCAGACGGCGTGCCGCCAGGCTCAGAATGTTGAGAGTGGCAAACCCAAACACCACGGCCCAAAGGATGTTGTAAACATCCTGCCGCGTCGCCCGGTAGAACAGCGCAACAGCCATGGCAAAAAACACAGCCGCAGAAAGGCGTGCGCCGGTGTAGACGGCTACCGCCGCCCGCGTGGTCCGCGTGAAGCCTGCAAGTAGCGACACTGCATTGGATAGCGCCATGCCGAATCTGCCGTCCGAAAAACCAGCGTTGCGGGCTCAGCCCGAAAATGGATAGTACAACTTTTTCCCGTTTCGTTTCACGCCTTCGACGAATTTGTGAAACCTTCTAGTCAAACGCTCGCCGGACGCCTTGGCTAAGATGCATTTTTCGGTACTATGGACCATGGCAAAATGCCGCTTCATTTTCTTTGACGTAGGCAATACGCTGTTGTTTCCGAATCGCCCCCTCATGCTGTCGCCCCTGCCGGAGGATCGCCATCCCACCCTGGCGGTCTGGCAGGCCCTGGAACGCCAGACGAAGCACGAATTTGATCAGGGCATCCGGGACGGCAAGGTCGATCACGGCTTTTGGTGGACTTTTCACACGCACTTGCTGCAAGAGCTCAATGCGCTCAACGATGGCGTGCGCAGCACGCTGGTCGCCAATACCCAGAACTCGGCCAACTGGGACCAGATCCTGCCCGGAACCCGGGATGCGCTGGAGCGCCTTCGAAAAGAATATTCGATCGCGGTCATCTCCAACGCCGACGGCAAAATTGAAGAGGTTTTGCGACGGTGCGGGATTGTGGATTGCTTCGCCAGCATTACCGATTCAGGGATCGAGGGCCATGAGAAGCCGCATCCGGCCATCTTCGAAAGAGCGCTACGGGAGATGAAGGCCGAGCCCGCCGAGAGTCTGTATGTCGGCGACATGTATTCGGTCGACTACGTCGGGGCGCGAAACGTAGGGATGCACGCCGTGCTGTTCGACGTGTCCGGAGCATATCGGGAACGCGAGTTCCCTCGCGTCGAATCGCTCGCGGGACTGGAAAACTGGCTCAGGCAATAACATTCGCTGAGGAGCTGAAGTTTATGTTCGATTCCACTCGATTTCTTCTGTTTCTTACCGCGGCCGTGCTGCTGGCAGTCGCACCCGGCCCCGGAATGCTGTACGTCCTGGCGCGCAGTCTCGCGGGCGGAAAGCGCGAGGGAGTGCTCTCAGCCGCCGGCACATTCCTCGGAGGAATGGTGCACGTGTTCGCGGCGGCGTTGGGCCTTTCGATCGTGCTGGCGAAGTCGGCAATGGCGTTCGCTACGGTGAAGTATGTCGGCGCGGCGTATTTGTGCTTTTTGGGCGTGCGGATGATCCTGGATGCCAGGCGCGAAAAAGGAAACCCTGACGATGTGCCTCCGCCAGACGTCTCACGTCAGCTCAAGCCTGCCCGCAATCCGCTGTGGCAGGGTGTTGCGACCGAGGTTCTGAATCCCAAGACCGCCTTATTTTTTCTCTCATTCATTCCGCAGTTCGTGAATCGTAGTGGCGGGCATGTCTTCCTACAGTTCGTTGCGCTGGGAACGCTCTCGGTGGTGATGAACACGACCGCGGATTTGGTTGTGATTGCTCTCGCGGGTCCACTCGGCGAACGCATTCGTTCCTCAGCCACATTCCGCCGTCGGCAGCGAACGGTAACCGGCGCCATTATGATTGGCTTGGGAACTTACCTCGCAACCAGTGAGAGCAGGTAGTGTAGGGGTGGGAGGTCGCCGTGAGCACCCACACGACAAGTTGCAATGTACTCTCGCACTTCCTCTGCGGTCTTGCCTTCCTCGCGTCATCATTGGCTCAGAACACGCCGCCGATGCCGAAGACTGAAGGCGAGAGCCTATCAGGTCACAAAGTTGTGCTGCCCGATGCAACTGCAGGCAAGGTGGCGGTCTTGATCTTCGGGTTCACCAAGGCTTCCAAAGGCCAAACAAGCGCATGGGCTGGCAAGCTCGATCCCGATTTCGGTGTGCGAATGGGCTTTGACCAGTATCAACTTCCGGTCCTCGAAGACGTCCCGAGGAATTTCCGTGGCATGGTGATTTCGGGGATCAGGAAAGGCGTCGCAGAAAGCAAACGCGATTTCTTTGTACCCATTCTGCAAGGCGAGGCGGATCTAAAGAAACTTGTCCACTACCAGGACCCCGACGATGCGTACCTCGTGATCCTGGATCGCGCGGGCAATATCGTCCAACAAGTGCACGGGGCACCGAACGACGCGAATTACAGTAGGGCGCGATCGGCGGTCGAAGCGGCGCTGAATCAGAAATGAGTATCAGAATACGCCCGGTTGCTACAGTTCCAAGACCTGGTGGTCGTAGCAGTCCGGCTGGATGGCGTCGTGCAACTGCTGCAGGAATTCGCGGCCATAGCGCGCAAGAAAGTAGACGCCGCCAATGCCCCGCTCTTGTAGCCCTTTATCGGGATAGAGAGCCTGGCTCAGCGATTCCGCGTGCCGCGTTACCAGCTCACTTTTTTGCGCTTCCGCGCGCGCGGCCTGGGTATGGAGACGCTCAAGCTGATATTCGATCTTCGAGCGAGCTGTCTCGGCGGCATCGACGAGCGTGCGGTCGAGCTTTTCCAACTTCTCTTTGACCGTCGCTAGGTGGGAGTCCAGGGACTTTCTGGCCGCATCGAAGGCAACTTGCAGATCTTCGGGCAGTCCACGTTCCGCGAGCTGCTGGCGCAACGCGTCGGGCCCAGCGAACACATCGGGCACAGTGACTCCATGACGCTCGATCAGGCGCTGCATCTTGGGCTCGACCACCGTAGCGGAAAATCGCGGAACAATCGGCGTTACGCGGCCTAGCAGAGCCTCGTAGACCGCTCCCGCCTGCGCGAAGTAAGCAGTCTCGGCAGCGCCGCCTGTGTAGGCCAGCGTGGGCAAAAGGTAATCCTCGACGACGGGCCGCAGCAACACGTTGGGACTGAACAATTCTGGATTGGAGCCGATGCGGTCCAGCAGTTCCGCTTGTGAGAGCTTCTCGGCTCCGGCATCGTTGCCAATCACAAATTCTGCGGCGCCGCCATGCTCCCGCCGATGAATCGGGGTGCGCGCGCCTTGCTGCAGGATGAATAGCAGCACGGACGATGGCGTTACCTTGACCTGTTGGTGATAGCCTGCGGCTTCGAGCGCTTCACCACGCGCCAAAACAGCCGCAGACAGTTCGCCCGCTCGTGTCACGGCGGCGCGGTAGATCGGCTCGGCAACACGATCGAGCTCGCCGTCGGAGGCATCGAGAAGAATCACGCCCCAGTCGGCAAAGATGCGCGAGTAAAAGCGGGCGAAGGCTGTGCCTAAAGTCTCGCCCCGACGGTAGCTGTCGCGCAGAATCTGCGTAGCTTCGGAATCGCCCAGCAGTTTCGCAGCCTCTTCCACGAGCGGCGTGATTTCTTCGCCGAGCCGCACTGCACTTACGGGGGCTCCAGGAATGTCATGGCTGGTCGTGGTAAGTGCCTGCAGAACCCCGTCCGCCGCCGGAACGGAAACATGGTTGACCTCGGCCAGATCGTGGTCGTAGGTTGCCAGCCAGAACACAGGAACCGCATCAACTCCTGCCGCGGTGGCATCTTCCGCCAGTTTGACCGCGGTCAGTGCCTTGTAGATGGCGAACATCGGCCCGCCGAAAAGACCGACTTGCTGCCCGGTTACAATTGCAGCCGCGCCCTTGCGCAGACGCTCGAGATTGGCCAGCGTCTTCGGGGAAGCATCCCACGATTCGTTCTGGCGCTCCAGGATCGCGGTAACGCGTTCGCGGCGGGCCGGATCGTAAGATATTTTTGCGGATTC
The DNA here is from genome assembly GCA_963844525.1 of uncultured Acidobacteriaceae bacterium. Lineage (GTDB taxonomy): Bacteria > Acidobacteriota > Terriglobia > Terriglobales > Acidobacteriaceae > Sulfotelmatobacter. The sequence continues at coordinate 16,666 of CAWJOM010000007.1, forward strand.
TTCTTTCAGCCACTCCGAGAAGTTCGGCGGTTGGGGATAGAAAGCCTGAACCTGGGGTTGGTATGCAAGGAAGTCGGCAAACAAGCGCGTCGTGTGCGGGATCTGGGAGAACGGGAGACAGTGCGCCTTCACTAGACGTTCTCCTGACAACAGCACTGGGTTCTTCTGCACAGACGATGGTTGGACGTATGAGATCATTTCAGGTCAACGCCAGTCATTATCGAACAGAATCCTTCAAACCAAGAAATTTTGCAGATCTGCGCCGTAGTAGAGATGCCAGAAACCGGCGCAAGATGCAAGATAATGCTTCGAAAGCCGAACGCGTGAAAGGAAAGCATGAGTGCTGGTCCGCTGAACATCGTCTTGCCGCTGACGCTGGAAGGCTCCGTGGTTCGACTGGAACCAATTCGCCGCGAACACGCCGAGATGTTCTGGGACATCGCCAAAAACGATCTGGAAGAATTTTCCGCTGGATTCCCTACTCGATGAGCACGCCGGAAGACTTCCAGCAACTGGTTGAAAGGCGTTCGCCGAACAGGAGCGCGGCGAGTCGGTGGTGTTTGCCACCGTGGAGCGGAGCTCCGGCCGCGTGATCGGCAGCACCCGCTTCATGAACATCGACCGCACAATCGCAAAGTTGAGATCGGTTCCACCTGGATTGCGCCCACCTGGCAGCGAACCGCCATCAACACCGAGGCCAAGTATCTGATGCTTCGTCACGCCTTCGAAAACTGGAATGCCGGCGGGTGGAACTGAAAACTGATGCCCTGAACCAAAAGTCACGCAACGCGATCCTGCGCATCGGCGCCAAAGAAGAAGGCACACTGCGCCGGCACGCGATTACTCGGACCGGTCGCGTCCGTGACACTGTTTATTTCAGCATTCTGGATAAGGAGTGGCCGGAGGTCAAGGCAAAGTTGGAAGCGAGTATGGCTGGCGGAATCAGATAATATTCGAATCCAGGCCGGCTATGAATTGAATACCAGGAATGACTTTGCCAACCAGATCCTTGTCGTTGGTTAAGAACAGATCAGTGCCCGCCTCAGCGGCGGAGGCGAGGTGAATCGCATCCGCTGCGGAGATCCTATGGGTGCCCGAATCTCCGCATAAAATTCAGAGGTCTCAGGCAGTGATATGGCAGAACTTCGACAAGGGATTGAGTTTTCGGATTTTGCCGGCGATTTTGGGGCGACCCTGATTTTCCATTGGTAAGCCCCCGTGAGAACTTCTCCGGCGGTAAAGCACTGGTACAAAGCTGATCTTGCCGGAGACTCATATTCTCGAGAAATTGAAGCACGCGAGTCGCATAGCGCGGGTTATCCTCTATCCAATAAACGAACAGCATGGTGTCCCAATAGACGCGGCTCATCCAGGATCCCTTTCGAGAGGATCGTCCTCAGAAGATCCGTAAAAGTTCGCCCTTTCTTCGCGAATGAAAGCTTCTCCCCCGCCCAAAGAAGAAAAATATATCTTTCGCGATGCCGCGAAGCTGTTTCCATGCTTCCAGGGAGTCCGATTTGCTTTTGGCACGATCCACGGAATTCATAAGTAAAAGTCACAGTAGTGCTCTGGCCTGACGGAGGACCTGTCTTCGAAACGAGGCGCAGTCCATTCTCAGTCAAGAACTTTTTGGAGCTTAACGCCGCGCACACCAGAGGGACGCGGTTATTTAAGTGCAAAGCTTTGTGGACTTCGCCGACATTTACCGCGAAGGTCTGACTTCTCTTACGCCGGGCAGCCGAAAGATAAACCTCGGACGCATATTGGCGGACCAGATCGGAGTCGGACTTCGGAACGGCGGTCAGCATGGCTGAAAGTTTCCTATGCATGCTATTCTTGCATCTTTATGCTATACCGTCAAATTGACGCGGATCTAGTTTGTTTCAGCAAGAAAGCCTCAAAACTTGTCATTCCGAGGCCAGGTTTTTCGGCTGAGGAATCTGCCTTTTCTGGACGACGGCACGGCAGATTCTCGCGCGATAGCACTGCGATTCGGAACGACAAGTCCTTGGAATTTCTAACTGAACCACTACCCAGGATTTGAAGCGAATGAGAGCCATTCGTCATCTAAACCAGTAATTTGACTTCCCTTCCGGGGCGACCTAGATTGGAAGCAGTTCTTTAAAGGCCAATTCCCACCAGTGGGGGCGTCACGGTTTCGACGGAGATGCTTGCGGCCAAGAGGCATGCCAGGGTGCTCGCACCTGTAATCGTGGGCAAAATGATAATTGCCAATCAACAAATGGCATACGCAGCCTAATTAATTAGGCAGCCGTTTTCCACCGCTTTGCTCTTGGGCGGTGAGCGAACGTCACACAGAGAGCTGCTCTTCTCTTCTACGTCTGGGGAGAGAGGTTAAGATCACAGGCTAGCAGTCGGCGTTTCTTGTCCGTTCTGAGCGACGGCCGCGAACGTCCCAGGGTAATGCCTGGGGCATGAACTGGAATAAGCATGTAGTCTCTTGACCAGTAACATTTTCGGACGCGGGTTCGACTCCCGCCGCCTCCACCACTAT
>CAWJOM010000008.1:0-116133 GCA_963844525.1 uncultured Acidobacteriaceae bacterium
CATTGTCCCGCAAAATGGCCAACAAACGGCGCAAGCTTGTGCTATGGCCTGCTTGCGTCAGCTATCCGGTCTTTACTAGTGGACTTGGGCGCTAATCGCGCGGCGCAGGTCGTCCCAGATATTGTCAGGCATTTCGAGGAGATTCTTTCACAACCTCGGGATCAAATTGCCTGCCTGCCCACTTTGAAATCTCTTCGCGAGCCGCTTGCAACGACTGTGCTGCCCGGTAAATGCGGTCCGAAGTAATCGAATCCAGCGTGTTCGCAACAGCAACAATCCTCGCCCCCAGCGGTATCTGTTCTCCCATCAATCCACGCGGATATCCGGTGCCGTCGAATCGCTCCTGGTGCGAGTACACAATGTCGGCAGCTCCGACCAGAAACGGGATCTTCTTGACGATCTCATAGCCATGGTAGGCATGCTCCTTCATGACGTGCATCTCTTCTGTGGTCAGTTTCCCCGCTTTATCCAAGATCTTGTCCGGAATCGCGATCTTTCCCGATGTCATGCAGGAATGCGCCGCGCGCGATGATGTTGATCTGCTCGCGAGACAAACCCATGGCACGGGCAATCGCGATCGCAAACGCCGTTACGCGCCTTGAGTGGCCTTCGGTAGTAGCCTCCTTAAGATCAAGGGCGTCGCCCAAGGTTTCGAGCGTTATGTCGTAAGACCTCTCCAGACTGGAGAGCGCCGCTTTGAGGCCGCCATTCTCAGCCTCAAGTTCCTGGATACGTCTCTTTAGATCGTCAGATTCAGACATTTGAAAACTTAAATTGGCACCCTGAGTATGCAGCGCAGTGTTGTAGTAAGCAAGGGGCAGACACGCGACATGAAAGCACAGACGACAGACTGGCGATAAATCCCCATAGCACTGGAGCGGCCGACAAGGCTGCGAATCTAGCGGGGCGTAAGTCCCCACGCCACCAATTGCCTGTTCGGATGGCTAGCATATCCGATACATGCGGCGGCAACGAAGCATGTTCTGCTCGGACGTAAAAGCCTCGGCTGCCCTGCGGGAAGTCGGCTGCAGCGGTAGGAACGATCGGGGAGGCGAGCAAACCTGAGGGCCTGAACATAACGAAATGGCTGCAGCTCGAAAGGGTATCCGTCAGAAATCGTTTTGACGGAAGAACGCGGGAAGCCGACCCGATAGTGTATCGGGGGAAGGCCGATGACGTAGAGGAAGAAACAGCAAAAGCACTCCAGGGTACCGCCGTGACAGGGGCCCGGGCACCCAAGGAAAGATTCTCAGAGATAACGTCGGGAAGATCCCACTCGCAGCCGGGGCTGGTAGCAACCGGGAAAGACTCCTCGAACGAGGCCTAGGCCGAAGGAGGGGAGAGCGAGTGGGATCGGCGAATGAGTCTGTAAGAGCTAAGACCGGGGAGTAATGTCCTCGCAGGAGGCGGTACACGTCTCCCTGATCAAGGTAACGCCAAGATCTGGCAAAGAGACTCTGGGTACTTGGTGGTGCCATCGCCAGCGTGGTGGTCGGACTCAGAGCCGACATAAGCCGACGCATGAGATGGAACTAAGCTGAGAGCAAACCATTCGTAGTCGGGGCGTATGCGAACCAGCGCTTGAACCTCGTTGCGAATGGGAAGGCTCACGGACGAGAGACCAAGACTTCAAACCGGACCTGGGAAATTCGGCCGTCCGGCATTATAGGGGGGCCTCCGAAAACGTAGCTACGGTGGAAATGAGAGCCCAACTCGCAATCGAAAGAGCGGGCTGGGTAACCTCCACCTACAGCCGGCGCGTCGGAGCTCTATCCCAACCATTGGCCTCGGATAGGCTGCAAATCTGACATGTAGCGGGGAATGAGGGCCTAGGAGTTAATTTCAGGATCGTAAGCCGACTTCGTCGTTTGAGGGTGCGTCACAGGGTTGAGCAACCTCGTTGGTGTCGATCGTCTCGGGGCATTCACCTTTTGCGTCGTAATCGCAGACGCGACCGGGATGGGCTTGTTTGCATTTCTGGCATAGTTGAGTAGCCATTCACTTCCTCCAATTTGCGGTCACTCGTATCGAAGATGCGATCTGACGGACCGGGATGTACCTTCTCACGTTAGGCGATATTCCGATTCAGCGTATGGTCAGAAGCGACCACTCTGGGCAACATGGATGTAGCGCAGCAGAGGAGTGAACAAGCTGCGCCACGAGGAGCAAGGAAACGACCGCCGGATGGTTGTCGGGGCATACCTGCGATAGTTCCTCTAAATCAGCTTACTTTGGGGAGTAGCATACCAACACAGTCAACCAAGCGTCTGTTCACAATTGCTCAATGGCTGCTTTGCTCGGGTCGGCTTGGCGGAATATTCCCATTTCGCTCATTACTCCAAATGGCGTGACGGCCTCGTCGACTACGGCCTCGTGGTTCGAACGATGACATTGGTCAAGCGAATATCTCGTTGACCTTCTCCCGTACTTGCTGACTGCGTGACGGTTTCAAATACCTCATCGTCGATTCCATGTCTGAGTGGCCGAGCCACTGCTGCACCGTGCGCAGATCAACCGCGGCCCAAAGACATCGAGTTGCAAACGTAGCTCGGAACTTGTGCAGCCAGAAGTCGTCTTCGTCGAGCTTCGCACGCTCTGCAACGGCTTTCAGGCAGTCGAGGAAGTCGAGCTTCGGATTGCACCCGGCCGTCGGGAACACAAGATTGCAAGTCTTGTCTGACTTTGCCTTCCATGCCTTCAGACTCTTCGCCAGCTTCGCAGGAATCGGAATCTCGCGCTCCTTGTAAGCCTTCGGTGTCCAACCACGATCAGGCTTATGGCTCACCCGAACCGTCGCGGCAGCAAAGTTCACGTCTGACCAGTACGTGTACATCACTTCCTGCTCTCGCATGCCGGTCATTAGGAAGAATTCGTACCAGAGCCGCTCTTCGGCATCGCAGGCCTTGAAGAGCTTACTGAGTTCTTCCGGCTCGTACATCTCTGGTTCTTCTTCCGTGTAACGCGGCCAGTCGTTCTTGCCCACGAGACCGCGAATTCCGTTTGCCTTCAGAAATGTCATCACATTCTCGAACTTGTTGTAGACGCTGCGCGGGGCCTGTTTCTTCTTGTCCCGCAGGAAGGCGCAGAACTTGAGCAGGTCGGCGCGCTCGATGTCCTGCAGGTAGAGCTTGGGGCAGGACTCAGTGAAATAGTTCAGAGCGGTGGTGTAGGCGGCCAGAGTCTTCGGCTTCTTCGTGAGCTCGGTTTCCTCCAAGAAGCCGGCCACCGCCGTTGCGACCGAGCGATGCCCTGTGTCGCCATTCTCCGGCACGACTGTGACACCCTTGTTCAGGGCATTGAGTTCGGCCTCCTTGCGCAGGCGTCGTGCAGCAGCATCCTGCGGGTCTTTACCAACGGAGAGGCGAATCCGCCTGCCGCTCTCGCGCCATTCGAGGTAATAAGCTCCCTCAGTGTGGCGTTCGGGCCGGCCGTTTACGGTGACCAGGTCGGGTTTGACCCGCCCGTTCGGGGACAGAACGACGGGGCAATACCGCATGCCCTTGCTGGTCAGGATACGTTTGGTGACATTAACTTCTTCGGATTGGGTGTCGGCCACCGGTGCCACCTCCGATTCAACTCGGAATCAGCGAAGGTATCACCAGCCTATAACTTGCTGAAAACAAAAGAATGGCGGAGAGGGAGGGATTCGAACCCCCGGTACCCTTTCGGGTACGCCGGTTTTCAAGACCGGAGCCATCAACCACTCGGCCACCTCTCCGGCTTGCAGGGTTGCCAAATGCGGGTTGGGCGCTTGGTTAGTTTACAACAGGAGCCGGGGAGGTCTGGGGCCCGGAGTTTTTAATGTTGGGGCAGTAGACCAAAGGCTTTGGAATGGAATTCCATGACTTGGGCGAAGTGAGATAGGAAATAGCTCAGGCTGTGGTCACCGGGGTAGGGATGGTATTCATGCTTGACGGCTTCTTTTTGCAGTTCCTCGTGTAGGACCGCCGCGCCTTTTTCGAAACCGTAATTATCGTCCTGGCCGCAGTTGAAATAGATCGACATCTTTCGCAGGGCGGCGGCATTTTTTTTCGCCAGCACAAACGGACTATTTTCATTCCAGTGGGGGACGTTGATTGGCTTGCCGAAGACCGGGGCGAGCACGCCCGACATTTGTGCGCCTGAGCGCGAAGCGGAATCGAGCGTTTGCGGCGATTCGGTGATGAGAGCGGCGCTCTGCGCGCTGACGGCGGAAAACAGTTCAGGATGCGCGAAGGCGAAACGGATGGCGCCGTAACCTCCCATCGAGATGCCGCTGATCGCGTGGGCCGCCCGACCGGGAAGGATTCGGTACTTGCTTTCGATTTGTGGGATGAATTCCTGAAGGAAAAAATCGTTGTAGCGTACCGAGCCATCGGCGGAGTTGATGTAGAAGCTGCGGCGGCCCTCAGGAGCGGCGATAAGGAAATCGCCCATCTTGTGCTGATTGCGCAGATCATCCAGCAAGGTCCAGCCACCGCTGTTGAAGAGGGTCTGTTCGTTGTCGCCGAGGCCGTGCAGAAAGTAGAGCACCGGATATCGACGCGGAGGATGCTGGGTCGCGCCGGCGTCGTATCCAGCGGGCAAGTAAACGCAGTAGTGGACGACCTGCTTGAGGATACGGCTATTGAGCGCGCTGCAGTCGATGCGGCTCTGGGCGGCCGCCGAGCCCACGACGATCAGAAGAAATAAGCAGGCAAGCCTGAGGGCGCGGTTCATGCGAGTCAGTTTATTCGTAGCGCAATGCCTGCACGGGATCGAGCCGGGCGGCGCGTCCGGCGGGATACAAGCCCGAGACCAGACTCACGACAAATGCGAAGAGGATGGCGAAGGCTACGAGCCACAAGGGAACCGCCCAGAAATGTTCGGGCGGGAAACCCTGGCGCTTGAGATAGATGTTGGTGCCGAAATTGATCACTTGGCCGATGATCCAGCCGAAGGCGACGCCCACAACACCGCCCAGAACGCCCATAGCGCCGGCTTCGGCGAAGAAGAGCTTTCTGACGTCGCCATCGCTCGCGCCAATGGCTTTCATGATGCCGATCTCGCGGCGGCGCTCGAGGATTGCCATGACGAGAGTGTTGACGATGCCAATGGAGGCAACGATCAGCGCGAGGCTGCCGAAAATTCCGAGGAACGCGTACAAGACCTTAAATACCTGCTGCAGGCCGCGGCTCGCGTCGAGGATGGAGAACGTGCCGAATCCCATTTTCTTGATGGCGTCTTCGACGGCTTGAACCTGCGCGGGATTCTTCACCTTCACGCTGATGGAGGAATAGATCGGCTGATCGCTCGCGGCGCGCGCGACTTCTCTCAGGTCGGTCGGTTGCATGATGTGCAGGCTCTGGGCAAGTTTCAGCGGCAGAAAAACCTTCGCACGAGTTGGACCGCGCATGGTCTCGGGGTCGAGGTCGAAGACTCCGACGATTTTCAGCGTCTGTTCGCGAGAGACCACGGAATATGCGGCGGAGGCAAGGGCGTCGTCGGACGGATTCGCTGCTGCGGCACTTGGCGGTGATGACTGAGCGGGCGTGGCTGAGCGCTGCGCGTAGCGCATCGTCAGTTCCTTGCCCAGAAGCGGCTTCGCAAGGTCGGCGACATTATTTTCGTCGATCCCGCGAGACGGGGCTTTGCCCAGCAGTTCCTCGGCAAAAGTCTTTTGAAGAATGACTTCAGCGGCCGCATCCGAGGTGAAGAAACCGCCCTGCATGCCATCGAATGACTCGTTGGACTTCGCGGACGGCGGCAAGGCGGCGATCATGGTCAGGTGCGGCTTGTCTTCGAAGCGCAATTCCGAGATGAAGCGAATATCGGGATAGGCCTCGAGTACGTTGGGCAGACGCTCCATTTCGAGGCGTGCGGATTCGTCCAGAATGCGGCTTTGGCCGGGAGCCGGACCATTACGCTCATCCTCCCGACTCATGCCGCGCAGATCGCGCCGGGAGGTGACCATCACGGTGTCGAATAAGCCTGATTTCGCTAGTCGACGAGAGAAAAGCTGCTGCAGGCCGATGCCCAGCGAGAGCATGGCGACCAGCGAGGCAACGCCCACGGAAATTCCCAGGGTCGTCAGCGAGTTTCGCAGAACTGATTCGCGGAGGTTGCGAAGTGCGAGCTCCGTCAGATCAGGAAGTTTCACGAGGGCCCTCCTCCGACGGTGGGTGTGTTTGGCCGGTCGTCGATCAGTTTACCGTCGGCAAGGAAGATCATCCGTCGCGCATAACGCTCGGCTAAGGCTCGTTCGTGAGTCACCATCACGATCGTCATGCCGAGTTCGCGGTTGAACTGGCGGACCATCTCCATGATTTCGGTCCCGGTATGGCTGTCGAGATTTCCGGTGGGCTCGTCCGCCAACAGAAGTTGGGGGCGGTTAATCAGGGCGCGGGCCAGGGCGGCTCTCTGCTGTTCGCCGCCGGAAAGTTCGCTGGGGCGGTGGTCCATGCGAGCGCGGAGTCCGACTCGCTCCAGCGCCTGGCGGGCCAGTTGCTGGCGCTGGCCGCGATCGGTTTCCGCGAAACGGAGCGGGAGTTCCACGTTCTCAGTGAGAGTCATGCTGGCGATGAGGTTGAAGGATTGGAAGACCATCCCGACAACATGGAGCCGGTACTTGGCGAGATCCTCGCGCGAAAGCTTGGCCAGATCGCGATCCTGAACAACGACGCTTCCCGAGGTCGGACGATCAAGACCAGCAATCAAATTCAGGACCGAGGACTTGCCGGAGCCGGAACTGCCGAGGAGCGCGACAAATTCTCCGGCGCGAACTTCAAGCGAGATGCCGTCGACAGCGCGGATCACGGTCTCGCCCATGCGATAGTGGCGGCAGAGATTTTCGCTGCAGATGGCGATGGCGGAGCGTGGTGCGGAAACTGGTGGGGCCGTCGTCATAGGCGCTAGCGCACCTCTCCTCGCAGCACCCGGAGCGCATCGGCTTCTTTTACATCGCCATTCTTGCCTTCAGCGCCATTGCCGCCTGCAACTGCATCTCCCTCGCCCGGAGCGAGGAAGAGATTTTCTTCGACTCCGTGCTGGCGTGTGTAGAGGTCGTAGTAGCGTCCGCGCGCGGCGTAGAGTTGGGCGTGCGTGCCGCGCTCCACAATCTGTCCTTGCTCCATCACCATGATCTGGTCGGCACGTCGAATGGTCGAAAGCCGGTGCGCGATAACAAATGTCGTGCGTCCCTGCATCAGGTAGGAGAGACCTTGCTGGATCATCTGCTCCGATTCCGAGTCGAGGCTGGAAGTTGCCTCGTCGAGGATGAGGATGCGGGGCTCGGCCAGGATGGCGCGGGCAATCGAGATGCGTTGCCGCTGGCCACCCGATAGTTTCACGCCACGCTCGCCGACGACGGTGTCGTACTTGTCGGCGAAGGATTCGGCGAATTCGTCGACGCGCGCGATACGGCAGGCGCGCATGATTTCCTCTTCGCTGGCATCCGGCCGCGAGAAGGAGACGTTCGCCCGGATCGTTCCGTCGAACAGAAACGATTCCTGTAGTACCACGCCCAAGCGAGTGCGGAAGGAATCGAGGCGGACCGTGCTCAGGTCGACGCCGTCAACGCGGACGGAGCCCTTGGAAGGAACGTAGAACGCTGAGATCAAGCCGATGGTCGTTGACTTTCCTGAGCCCGAAGAACCGACGAGCGCGGTGACGGTTCCCGGTTCGGCGCGGAAAGAAATGTCGCGCAGCACGTCGTGGGTGCCGTCGTAGCTGAATGTGACATGGTTGAATTCAACCGTGCCCACGATGTCGCGAAGAGGCACGGAGCGCTTGGGATCCTGGTCTTCTGGCCGCTCCGCCATGATCTCCTGCGTGCGCTCAAGGCCAGCCAAGGCTTCAGTGATCTGAGTACCAATCGAAACGACCTGCATGATGGGCGCGATCAAAAAGACGAGATACAGGTTGTACGAGATGTAGCCGCCTGGGGTCAGAGTATGAGCGACCATCTGCTTTCCGCCGATGTACATCGTCGCGGCTCCGACTACGCCCAAAAGAACGCTGGCAGAAAGTCCCATCAGGGATGTCGCGGTGAGCGTCCGCATGACGTTGTCGAGGAGGCGGCGAACGCCCGCGGCGAAAATTGTTTCCTCGCGCTTCTCCGCGTGATATCCCTTGATGACGCGAACGCCGCCCAGCGATTCGGTAAGCCGTCCCGTAACCTCAGCGTTGATTTTGCCTCGTTCGCGGAAGATGGGACGGATCGTCGAGAAAGCGCGGTTCAACGCAAACGCAAAACAGCCAAGGGAGCCGATTGCAATCAGCGTCAGCGGCACGCTGGTCTTGAGCAGTAAGACGAGCGCAATTCCCGCGGCGACCAAGCCTCCGGCGAAGTCCACCAAGCCGGTGCCCAGCAAATTGCGGACGCCCTCGACATCGCTCATTATGCGCGACACGAGGGCGCCGGTTTTGTTCGCATCGTAAAAAGAAACAGGCAGGCGCGAGATATGCACCTGCACCTGCTCGCGGAGATCGGCGATGAGGCGTTGGGCTGCCTTCGACAACAACTGAGTCAAGGAAAAGGAAGTGACGCCCTGGATCAGCGTTGCCGCTAAGACCGAAAAAACGAGAAGCCGCAGCATTCCCGTTTGGCCTTTGGTCACGACGTTGTCGATCAGGAATTTTGAAGAATAAGGCAGTACGAATCCGGCGACCTTATTGATCACCATCAGCACGAAGCCGGCCGCGAGCAGCCCGCGGCGCGGACGCATCAACTTCCAGACTTCAGGCCAAACAGCCTTCAGACGCTGGATCTTGGGGGGCTTCGTGGCTTCTTTAGGTGGAGAACTCAATCTACTGTTTGACTCCGTAGCGCCCGCATTCGCTTCATTATTACTGCATTGTCACACATCTCAGGCCAATGCGCCCAAGCACCGAGGCAGCGCAGCCGCCCTGTGACAGGCGCCATGCCGACGTTGTATGCTCGGGGCGTGTCCCGCCCGTCTCCGCCGGACCGATCACCGAAGCTTTCGCCGACCTTCGGCCTGTTGCTGGGCCTGCTGATTACCCTGTCTGCAGTAGTGGCGTACTCCGCCTACATCACGTGGCAGGTGACCGGGCTGCGCAAGCTGCAAACGGAACTCGTCGACCGCAACCGCAAGGATTCGCTGCAGTTGCTGCGCATCCAGAACGATCTCAACCTCCTCGCCGTAGCGATGCGCGACATGGTGAGCAGCGATGAGCCATATCCCCTGACGGCGTGGTCGGCGCAATTTCAGCGGATTCGGACCGATCTCGACGACGCGATGCGGTTGGAGGCGGGGTTCGCCGCGGCTAGCCGGACTCCGGAGCAGAGCACGTTTCTCACTGGAAATTTCAACCAGTTCTGGGATGCCGTCGACCGGGTGTTTGCCCTCGCCCACGATGGCAAAGAGAAGGAGGCGCGCGAGCAGATCCAGCTTTCGTTGCAGGAACGGCAGGCAGCGCTGAGTACGGCCGTCGCCCGGTTGCTGGTTCAGAACAGCGAAAACGAAGAGCAAGCGGGCCAGCACATCGTTCAGATTTACGACCGGGTGCAGAAGCAGGTCTATGTGTTTCTGGCGGCGACATTGCTGGCGATTCTGCTCAATGGGCTCTCGGTAATTCGGTGGAATCGGCGGCTGTTCGCGCGGCTGGCCGAAGTTTCCGAACGCCGCAGCGAACTGGCGCAGAAACTGATTGCCACTCAGGAATCGACGCTGCGGTACATTTCGCGCGAACTGCACGATGAGTTTGGCCAGATTCTCACGGCAGTGGGATCGATGCTGCGACGCGCGGGAACGCACGCGCCCGAGGGATCATCGCTGAGAGAGGATTTGAAAGAGGTTCTCCAAGTCGTGCAAACTACTCTGGAGAAAGTTCGCAGCCTCTCTCAGGCGCTACATCCCGTTATGCTGGATGAGGCCGGACTCGAGAGCACGATGGATTGGTATATTCCTACCATAGAACGGCAAACCGGAATTGCCATATCCTATGAGAAGCAGGGGGCGCCGTTCCCTGTGGACGGCGGCGCGGGGGTACACATCTACCGCGTGCTGCAAGAGGCACTGAACAATGTGGCGCGGCACTCGAGCGCGAAGGCGGCATGGGTGCGGCTGCGCTTCCTGGGCGATGCTCTTGAGTTGGAAGTCGAGGATCATGGCGTGGGGTTCGCAGAACGGCCGAACAAGCGCGGGATTGGACTGGTAGCGATGCGTGAGCGCTCTGAGTTGATGGGCGGGCAAATTGTTTTTTCGCGTCCGGCGGAAGGTGGGACCCTGGTTCATCTGACCGTACCCAGGGAGAAAGCGGAGTCTTATGGAAAAGAAGATCACAGTGTTGCTGGTGGATGATCACAGCCTGGTGCGGCGCGGTTTCCGCCGCATGCTCGAGGATGAGGCCGACATGGAAGTGGTCGGAGAAGCGGGCAATGGCGAGGATTCCATTAAACTGGCAAAGGAACTTCATCCCCAGGTGGTGGTGATGGATTGCGCTCTGCCGGGGATGAACGGCCTGGACGCTACTCGGCAGATTATGGAAGACGCGCCTGGGACTGCGGTCCTGATGCTCAGCATGCATACCGAGAGCACGTGGGTACGGCAGGCGATCGAAGCCGGGGCCAAGGGATATGTGCTCAAGAACGCGATGGACCTGGAGCTCGGCGCGGCCATCCGCAAGGTGGCTGCGGGAGAGACGGCGTTTGATCCGCAGGTCGAACAGCGGTCGGCGTTGAAGGGCGAGCGCAGCGCGGCGCTTACGCAACGCGAACTGGAAGTGCTACAGATGATTGTCGACGGCAAATCGAATAAGGAGATTGCCGCGGTTCTTGACTTGAGCGCGAATACAGTTGCCGTGCATCGCGCGAATATCATGAACTCCTTGGGAATTCACAAGACGGCGGAACTGGTGGTTTATGCGATTCGCTCCGGGCTGGTGAACGTTCCGTGAACCGTCGCTCTTTCCTGTGGGGGATGGCAGGACTTGCAGGTTTGTCGCATTTGCCACGGTCGCAGGCTGCGGCGGCGCAGACGGGAGCTGTGGCTTCTCCGGGTTTTCGATTCGCCGATGTGACAAGTGCCGCGGGAATCCAGTTCCAGCACAACAGCGGAGCCTTCGGCGGCAAGTTTCTGCCTGAGACTCTCGGCTCGGGATGCGCGTTCCTCGACTACGATCGCGACGGCTGGCAGGACATTCTGCTGATCAATGGCACGGACTGGCCAGGCCACAAGAAGCGCCGCACGACGCTGCGTCTCTATCACAATAATGGCAATGGCACGTTTACCGATGTGACGACACGCGCGGGGCTGGACGTCGAGATGTACGGCATGGGCGTCGCGGTGGGCGACTACAACAACGATGGCTTCCCTGACATTCTGATTACGTGCGTGGGACAGAACCGTCTGTTCCGCAACACGGGGAAGGGCACGTTTGTCGATGTGACCAATGTCAGCGGCTTGGGCAAGCGCGAGGGTTTCAGTACTTCGGCTCTCTGGTTCGACTACGACCGCGACGGACTGCTCGATCTTTTTGTCTGCAACTATGTGAAGTGGTCTCCCGAACATGACGTGTTTTGCAGTCTCGACGGAAAGCACAAGTCGTACTGCACTCCGGAAGCCTATCGGGGAGCGACTTGCTGGCTGTTTCACAATCGCGGCGATGGGGCGTTCGAAGATGTCACGGCGGCGAGCGGAATCTTCGACAGCAGCTCCAAGTCTCTGGGGGTCGCGTTGTTCGACGATCACCACAATGGCTGGCCCGATCTGTTGGTCGCCAATGACACGCAGCCTAATAAACTTTATCGCAACCAGCACAATGGCACCTTCAAGGATGCGGCGGTGGAAGCGGGACTGGCTTTCAGCAGCGAAGGCAAGGCGCGCGCGGGCATGGGAGTGGATGTGGCCGACTTCGACAACTCGGGCGTGCCCGGTGTGGCGATCACCAACTTTGACAACGAAATGATCGGACTCTACCGCATGAGCGGCAAGAGTTTCGAAGACATTGCGCCACAATCGGGCGTGGGCAATGCGTCCAGAAACAGCCTGGGATTTGGCTGCACTTTTCTGGACGTCAACCTCGACGGCTGGCTGGATTTCGCGGTAGCCAACGGGCACATCGACGAGACAGTGCGCAACATTCGCGGCAATGTGGGGTATGCGCAGCCGCCCGAACTCTTTCTGAATCGTGGCAACGGGAGTTTTCGCGAGGCCGCCTCGGAGGCCGGAGGAGACTTCGACCAACCCAAGGTCGGACGCGGGCTTGCCTACGGAGATTTCGATCGCGACGGCGATCTCGATCTGCTGCTTACGACGAACAACGGGCCCGCGTACTTGTATCGCAACGACCAGCTAAGCGGGAACCACAGCATCCGTTTTCGTTTGGTGGGAACGAAGTCGAACCGCGACGGGATCGGGGCAGTCGTGCGCATCTTCGCCGGCGGTTTGACACAGTCTCGGGTGGTAAAGGGCGGCTCCAGTTATTTATCGCAGTCTGAACTTCCGGTCACCTTTGGCCTGGAAAAGCGAGATCGAGTCGAGCGTGTGGTGATCGACTGGCCAAGCGGGCGAACGGAAGAATTCAAGAATCTCGCGGCAGGTCGCTGCTACGAATGCACGGAAGGAAAAGGGATCGTTCCCCAGAACGGCTATTGAGAAGAGTTGCTCGCGGATTGTTTCCCCAGAGTTCCCGCCGCGACCAGATCGATCTCAACGGAATCGTTCACGTGCAGGAACAGCGTGCTGGGATTTTTCATTCCCCACTTGGCATAAGGTACGGTGAAGCGAACCGTTGCGGTCCAATGATCCGTGGACAGTTCTACGTCGGCTGGGACCGTGATTTCATGGTCCACGCCGTGAATGCTGAATAAGCCGTGAATCATGACGGAGGATTTCCCCTGGCCTGCCACCTTGCCTTCGATCCTGTCCGGGCGAAACGAAATGTCGGGATAGCGTTCGCTTTCCAAGATTTCCTTGTGCATCTTTCGGTCGCGCATTCCGCTGCCGCTCTCGCCGCTTTTAGCATCGACCACAATCTCGCCTGAGATTTTGCCGGAGGCCGGTCCGAACTGCAGCGCCCCGTGTTTTAAATGGAACGTTCCACGCACGGTGTGGAGAACGTCGCCGAGCGTGAACTTGACGGAAGTCTGCGCGGGATCCAGTTGGAAGGTTGTGTCCTGAGCCGCGGCTGCAATGACTAAGGCGGCCAGCAGAGATAGAAGCGAGCCCACTCTGCGCCCGAGACGGTTGTGAGCCTTGTGTGTGGTGAACTTCATGCTGTTATGCGGTCAACAGCCCCCATCCCAGACTCAGGCCGTCCATTGCGAGGCGCAGGGGAGACAGGATTCCCACATGCAGCTCCAGCAACCGGCGGAAGACATCCGGGCGCTTCTGGAAGGCCTGCAGGGTACGACGTTGGAGGCGCGGGCGGCCATCGAGAGTGAGCATCAGGCGAGCCATGAGAAGAGGCCGTAACGCAAGCCGCCGATGCTCATGTTCGTAGCGGGTCAGGTCGCCTGCACGCAGACAGTCTGCCAATACCATAGCCTGGCTGAAGGCAAGGCAGAGTCCCTCGCCGGTAATGGCGTCCACCGTGCCGGAAGCATCTCCGATCAGGGCAACATTTCCGCGGCTGACGCGCCTCAGCTTGCACGTGGAAGTCAAGGAACCCTTCTCCGAGGAAGAAATCTCCGCGCCTTCCAAACGGGCGTGTAATTCGGGGAATTGCCGCAAGGCGTCCGCGAGTCGCACTTTGGGGTCGCGAGAAATCAGCGAGACACAAATCTGATCCCTCGAAACCGGCGTAACGTAAATTTCGCCGAGGTGCCCCCAATGGAGTTCCATGCGGTCGGTCCAGGGCGCGACTCGATAGTGACGCCGAAACGCATAGCGGCGGTCCCTGCGACGAAAGGACTCGAGTACGGCCCATCGCCTCACCCGGGAACTGGCGCCGTCCGCGCCAATAATCCAGCGAGCGCTTACCTTGTGGCTTCCCAAGTGAACGCCGCCATCGGAGATGCCGGTTACCGGCGTTTGCCACAGGAAGTCGATTCCCAGGCCGGATGCGCGCTCCGCAATCAGGCGATGAAGCACCGTTCGCCGCACGCCCATCCCGGAAGCGCTGTGCGGAAAGGTAGCGTCGACGGCGAGCCCTGCCGCGAGAAATCGAATGCCGCGGAAGGGATAAGAATTCTCCGAATCGATCGAAACTCCAAGTCGCTCAAGCGCGGCGAGCCCGTCGGGCATCAGGCCTTCGCCGCAAGGCTTGTCGATCGGCATTTGTGCGCCATCGGCAACGACAACACGAAAGCCCTGCTGCCGTGCCGCAATGGCTGCCGCGAGTCCTGCGGGTCCACCGCCGATTACGAAGACATCTGTTAAGTTCAGCAACTGGCAACCTCACCACTTCAGGAGTACTAGCTCAGAACAAAACCCCGGGCCCATCGCCGCTAATATGCCCAGCGTGCCGGGTTCCGGACGCCGGTTTTTCATGACGTCTTCCAGCACAACCAAGACGGAAGCAGATGACAAGTTCCCGACTTTTTTCAGGCAATCCCAGGATGCGTCGAGTTGACCATCGTGCAGATCGAGCGCCGCTGCGGTCGCCTCAAGAACTTTGGGCCCACCTGTATGCAGCACCCAGCTTCCAATGTCGGTACGCTTGTGTCCGTGGTCGGAGAGAAATGCATCCACGTCGTGTCCAAGGTGCTCGCGAATCAACACGGGCACCTCCGGCGAGAGCGTGATGCGAAAGCCCTTTTCCGTCACCTTCCAGCCCATCATCTCTTCGGTGTGGGGATAGAAAACCGATCGAGTCGCTACGATTTCCGGCCCAGTTGCGTCCAGATCGTCCCCTGTGACGATGACCGATGCGGAGCCATCGGCGAACAGTCCCGAGGAAATCAGATTGGCCACCGAGAGATCGTCGCGTTGGATGGTGAGGGAGCAGAGTTCCACCGAAACGAGAGCGGCCGCCTGCGAGGGATAAGCACGCGCGTAGTCGGCAGCGCGCGCAATTCCCGCGGCGCCCGCCACGCATCCCAGTCCAAAGATCGGAACACGCTTGATGTTTGCGTGCAGACCCATGCGATTGATCAATAGCGCGTCGATAGAGGGGCTCGAGATGCCGGTGACGGACGTAAAAAAGAGAGCGCCGAGAGCGCTTGGTTCCAGTCCGGCATGGTGCAGCGCGCGGCAGAGAGCCTGTTCGCCGAGTTCCTGAGCGCACTGAATCCAGACGTCGTTGGCTTGACCCCAGGTGGTCATCTCGTAATATTTTTCCGGGGGCATGACCAAATGTCGCCCTTCGACGGCGACGTTGCGGTGCAAGCGCGCCAGCATGGCCGGATTTCTCAGCTGGTCGCCCCAGTATTCCTGGAGTTTTTCGAGCAGGAATTTCTGAGAATAGTAATGCTTGGGGAAGGCGCTCGCGGCGCTAGCGATTTTCATTGGTTTTGGATACCGGTTCCGGCACGGAGTCAGCGCCATCTCTTGCCGGACGTCGTGGCTTAAGACTTAGATGAATAGCCGCCGATTGCGGTTGTTCTCGCGCATCGCGTGTCGCTCAGCGTATTGTCCCATGGTCTCGGGTCAAATTGTCATCTCTTTGTTAAATCAGACCACGTGCGGTCTTAATCCCAACGGAAACGTGCCCAACCGGACCTCTAAGCGAGTACCTCGCTAACAGTTGACCTCGACTGCGTCTCGAATTGCAGCTCACGGCGCGCGGAAACTAAGGCGTTATCACAATCGAGGTCGGCGGACCTGGGACCGAGTACGAGGTGACGGACGAGAGCGTTCCGCTGCTCGTATCGAGGCTGAAAGACTGAATCACAGGACCCTTTTGGTTCCCGACAAAAAGATACTTGCCTCCGGGATCCGTTCCCAGGCTCCAGGGATTCGCGGCGGTGCCGAATGGCGAGGTCGATAACCCAGTGAGTGCGCCGTCGGAACCAATCGAGTACCCAGTTACATTCGATGAAGCCTGGTTCGCTACGTACATGTACGCTCCGGACTTGTCGATTTGCAGCGCGACCGGCCCGGCGTATTGTGTACCGAGCGGGGAACCAGCCAGCTGCGTGAGCGATCCGTCGGCGTTGATGGTAAATTCCGAGATGGAATTGTCCGTGTTGTTTCCGGTGTAAAGGACGTGGCCGCTGGGAGCAATTGCCAGACCGTAAGGACTATTGCCCGTGGCAAAGGGTGAGCCCGGCACTAACGTAGGAACGCCCTGCGTAACAGTGAAGGCCTGGATGACTCCGGAGGTGCCGAGAGAGCCTCCGCCGGTGACGTAGAGAACCGATCCGGACGGTGAGAGCGCCATGTTGATCGGACTGACACCGACAGGAAACGGCGTACCCACGACCGGGGCTAGCGCGCCCGTGCCGGGATCGATGGAAAATACCGATATATTGAAGGAACCGGAGTTTCCGACGTAAAGAAACTTTCCGGCTGAATCCAGGGCAAGAAGCGTGGGGCCGACGCCGACGACGGTCCGCGGCGTGACTTCCGTGAGCGCACCTGCACTCGATATCGTATACAGAGAGACATCACCCTCGCCAGAGTTGGCGGTGTACAGATACTTGCCGGATGGATGAATCGCAAGAGCCTGAACTGCCTGGCCCGCGCTAACAGGACTGCCCGTCAGTTGCGTGAGTACGCCCGAGTTTGGGTCTTCGCGATACACAACGATCTCGTTCGAGCCGGGAATCGCCGCGTACAGATAATGGCTGCTTGTAGACCCACAACCCACCCACGTGGCCATGCTCGCGCAAACCAGGAACAGAGCCGCTGCTTTCTTTAGCATCCGTAACTCCTGAAGGAATTTGTCGAAAACGAAAAATCGGAAATTCGCCGGCACCCGGCACACTCGGGACGAATATAGCTCTCAAGCGGTATTACTGATAGCTCCTATCATACGGTAGAAACCGGCCTTCGCGCAGCAAGCATGCGGTTCCTAACAGGTGTGCGATGCCTGATTTCTCGGGCGAGGTTGTACGCGGCGGCCAGCGTGCCTGGGCCATTTTTGCGGAAAGAAGGTTGCGTTCGAATCCAGCTCCTCAATGAGCAGGACTGGGCCGCGGGCTACCCGGGGTTGAGCCTTCGGGCATGGATTTTTCTTCTCCGCCTCGCAGGGCCAATCGCAACCGGTCAAGGTACACATAGACGACGGGAGTAGTGAAGAGCGTCAGCATCTGGCTCACGATCAATCCGCCGACAATGGTGATACCCAGCGGCCGGTGCAACTCGGAGCCGGTGCCCCGGCCCAAAGCTAGCGGCAGACCGCCCAGTAGCGCCGCCATGGTCGTCATCATGATGGGCCGGAAGCGCAGGATGCACGCGTCATAGATCGCTTCTACCGGCTTCTTGCCCTGCGTGCGTTCGACTTCCAGGGCCACGTCGATCATCATGATCGCGTTCTTCTTCACCAGACCAATAAGCAGGATGATGCCGATCATTCCAATTACATTGAGCTCGTTGTGCGTCAAGATCAGCGCCAGAAGCGCTCCTACGCCGGCCGATGGGATTGTCGAGAGAATCGTGATGGGATGAATATAGCTCTCGTAAAGCATGCCGAGCACGATGTAGACCGCGCCCAGCGCGGTAATAATCAGAACCAGCATGTTGGATCGGGAATCCTGGAAGGCGGCGGCAGTTCCCTGAAAACTCGCCTGGATTGTCGGAGGAAACCCGATCGTGCGCTCGGCTCTTTCAATGGCATCCGTCGCCTGTCCGAGAGAAACCCCCGGCGCCAGGTTGAACGAGATTGTCACCGAAGGCAATTGCCCCTGGTGATTGACGGCCAGTGGCGTGTTCGATGGTTCGAAATGGGTGAACGCCGCCAGTGGAATGGGCGTTCCGGTCGTCGACTTCAGATAGATATTCTGCAGAGCCTCCGGAGTCTGCTGGAACTGAGACGCGACTTCCATCACCACGTGATACTGGTTCAAAGGCCGGTACATCGTCGAGACCTGCCGTTGCCCGAAGGCGTCGTAGAGGGCATTGTCCAGGGTCTGCGGTGTGACCCCCATTCGGCTCGCCGTATCGCGATCGATCACCAGCTTCGCCTGCAGGCCTTTGTCCTGCTGGTCCGAGTTCTGGTCCCGCAATTCGGGCAGCGTCCTCAGCTTGGCCAGCAGACGGGGGGCCCAGGAGTTCAGATCGTCAAGGTTCGCACTCTGCAGCGTGTATTGATATTGTGCGTTGCCCCACCGCCCGCCAATGGTGAGCTCCTGCGCCGACTGCAGAATCAGCGTCGCGCCCGGCACGACCGCCAGTTTTCCGCGCAAGCGGTTGATCACGTCGTCGGCGGACGCATAATGGCAGGGCTCCCAGAAGTGCTGCTTCTGGCACGGGCCCCGCTGCTCCAGGGGTTTCAGCATCACGAAGAACCGGCCCTGGTTCAGAGCGCTGCCTCCACCTGTAAAACCACCCATCGTGTCGACCGCGGGATCTTTCAGCACAATGCTTGCGTAGCGCTTGATCTTGTCGCTCATGGACTGGAACGAGATGTCCTCTGCTCCAATCACTGTTCCCTGAATCCGGCCGGTGTCCTGCTGCGGAAAGAACCCCGTCGGCACTTTGAAGTAAAGGACAATACTCAGCGCGGCGACCGCAATCGTCAGTATCCCGGTCACCGGCTGGTGCGCCAAAACCCATTTCAGGGCGTGAGTGTAGATGGCAAGAACCCGGTCGAAACACCACTCACTGGCTCGATAGAAGATATTGTGCTTTTCGGTCTTCAAGGGCCTCAGGAATTTCGCGCACATCGTCGGGGTTGTCGTCAGAGAAACCACGAGTGAAACCCCGATCGCAATACTGAGCGTGACCGCAAATTCGCGGAAAAGGCGTCCGACGATCCCGCCCATCATCAGGAGCGGAATGAATACGGCGACCAGCGAAGTGCTCATCGAAAGAACTGTGAATCCAATCTCGGCAGCTCCTTTGAATGTCGCTTGCACGACATCCATGCCCTGCTCCACATAGCGCGTGATGTTCTCCAGCACCACGATCGCGTCGTCCACCACGAAACCGGTGGAAATTGCCAAAGCCATCAGCGAGAGATTGTCGAGGCTGTAGCCGAGCAGATACATTGCTCCAAAAGTGCCGACCAGGGAGAGGGGCACGGCAATGCTCGGAATGATCGTGGCTCGCACCGTGCGCAGAAAGAGGAATACCACCAGAATTACAAGCACGACCGAGATCAGCAGCGTACCCTCGATATCTTTCACCGAAGCTCGAATCGTCGTCGTGCGATCCATCAAAACCGAGAGGTGGATCGAGGGAGGAATCGAGGACTGCAGATACGGCAACAGCGCCTTGACCCTGTCCACGGTTTCAATGATGTTCGCACCCGGTTGTCGGAAGATAGGTATGACGATGCCCGGCATGCCGTTCACTAGTCCCAAGTTCCGCAAGTCAGCAACCGCATCCTCAACCGTGGCTACATCCCCTAGTCGCACCGCTGCGCCGTTGTTGTAGGCCACAATCAAGGGCCGGTACTCATCTGCGGTGAACAACTGGTCGTTGTCGCTGAACGAATACGACGCCACGTTGCTCGACACTTCGCCCTTGGGACGGTTCGCGTTGGCTGCATTTAGGGCGTTCCGGACGGTATCGAGCCCCACTCCAAGCTTGTTCAATAAAGTTGGGTTGACTTCCACGCGCACCGCTGGCTGCGACGCTCCCC
This sequence comes from uncultured Acidobacteriaceae bacterium, assembly GCA_963844525.1. Taxonomy (GTDB): domain Bacteria; phylum Acidobacteriota; class Terriglobia; order Terriglobales; family Acidobacteriaceae; genus Sulfotelmatobacter. Next base: position 19,612 of record CAWJOM010000008.1, read on the forward strand.
ACACAAAAACCTGCCCTACTCCCTGCACCTGCGACAGCTTCTGCGACAGAATCGAGTCCGCGGCATCATACATCTGCGGCACAGTCGAAGTGTCTGAAGTCAACGCCAGCAATAGAATGGGCGCGTCCGACGGGTTCACTTTGCGGTAGGTGGGATTGCTTGGCAGGTTCGCCGGAAGCTGGCTGCGGGCCGCATTGATCGAAGCTTGTACGTCCCGAGCGGCAGCATCGATATTCCGGTTGAGATCAAACTGCAGCGCGATGCCAGTGCTGCCCAACTGGCTCGACGACGTCATCTGGTTTACACCGGAGATGCGTCCAAACTGACGTTCCAACGGCGTTGCTACGGCCGACGCCATGGTTTGCGGATCAGCTCCCGGCAGACTTGCCCCGACGCTGATCACGGGGAAATCCATTTTCGGGAGGGATGCCACCGGGAGGAAATTAAAGGCCAGAATTCCCGAAAGCAGCAAAGCCGCCGCTAAGAGTGACGTGCCAATCGGACGCCGGATAAATGGAGCCGAGATACTCATGGTTCAACTCAGTGCTTCTAGTCAATACATCTAATCCGCTGACATGGGTTCGTTGGGAATCGGATTGCCGATCCGGTACCGCGAGAACCGATGCGCGAGACGATCAAACCACAGATACACAACTGGAGTCGTATACAGGGTCAATAGCTGGCTGAGCAGCAGTCCGCCGACAATGGTGATGCCCAGGGGCCGACGCAATTCCGCTCCCGTACCTGAACCCAAGGCCAAAGGCAAGCCACCCAGCAAGGCTGCCATCGTCGTCATCATGATGGGACGGAAACGCAGCAGGCAGGCCTGATAAATCGCTTCCTCGGGCGGCTTGTGCTCTTCCCGTTCCGCCTCGAGCGCGAAGTCAATCATCATGATGGCGTTTTTCTTTACGATCCCGATCAGAAGGATGATGCCAATTAGCGCAACGACGGTGAGGTCGTTCCCGGTGATCATCAGGGCCAGAATCGCGCCCACCCCCGCCGAAGGCAGCGTGGAAAGAATGGTCACTGGATGGATGTAGCTTTCATAGAGAACACCGAGCACGATATATACGGTAATCACGGCGGCCAGAATCAAGTAGGGTTCGGAGGCGAGGGAATTCTGAAACGCTGCCGCCGTTCCCTGAAATGCCGCGTGGATGCTGGCAGGCAGCTGAATATCCTTTTCGGCTTCTTGAATCGCCTTGGTCGCGTCTCCAAGTGAAGCCCCTGGTGCAAGATTGAACGAGAGCGTCACCACCGGGAACTGCCCCTGGTGATTGACGGCGAGCGAAGCCTGACCCGGCTTCATCCGCGTGAAAGTCGAGATCGGAACTGGAGCGCCGCTGGTCGTCACCGTGGCCCCGTTAGCCGTGGGAGCGCCGGCGTTTGCACTCACCGTGCTGGGGCGGATGTAAATGTCCTTCAGCGCCTCGGGAGTCTGCGCGAAATTCGGCAGCACTTCGAGGACCACGTGATACTGGTTCAATTGCGTGAAGATGGTTGACACCTGGCGCTGCCCGAAGGCGTCATAAAGCGTGTTGTCGATGGCCTGCGGGAAGATTCCAAGCCGAGATGCCGTGTCCCGGTCAATCGTAACGTTGGTCTTGAGGCCGCCGTTCAGTTGGTCTGTAGCCACATCGGTCAACGCGGGCAGGGTTCGGAGCTTGGCCACGAGCTTCGGAGTCCACTGCGCCAGCTCGGCTGCGTCCGCATCTTCGATCGAATATTGAAACTGAGTGCGGCTCACGCGGTCTTCCACAGTGAGATCCTGCACCGGTTGCATGTAAAGCGTGATGCCATCGACCTTCGCCAATTCTGGCTGCAATCGCCGGATGATTGCTGAAGCATCGTCGGATCGGTCGTCGCGCGGCTTCAGATTGATCTGGATGCGGCCTTCGTTCGGAGTGGTATTCGTGCCATCCACTCCGATGAACGACGAAAGGCTGTCGACCGCCTTGTCCTGCAGAATGATCTTGGCCAGTTCCTGCTGGCGCTGCGCCAAGGCATCGAAGGAAATGAAATCGGGCGCTTCCGAAACTCCCAGGATCACTCCGGTATCCTGCACCGGGAAAAATCCTTTGGGCACGATGACGTAGAGGAAGAGCGTAAGTACCAGGGTTCCGAAGGTCACCAGCAGCGTCGCAGTCTGGTGCCGCAGCACGATTTTCACCGTGCGTCCATAGAACGCAATGATGCGGTTGTAATAGTCTTCGGTGACTTCGTAGAAGCGGCCCTTCTCGCCTTCCTTGCGATGCTTCAGCAGTTTGGCGCACATCATCGGCGTAAGCGTCAGAGACACTCCGGCCGAAACCAAAATCGTGACGGCGAGAGTGACGGCAAACTCGCGGAACAGACGCCCTACAATGTCGCCCATGAAGAGCAATGGAATCAGCACCGCAATCAGCGAGACGGTCAGCGAAACAATCGTGAAGCCAATCTGTCCTGCGCCTTTTAACGCGGCATCCAGGGGCGAATCTCCGGCCTCGAGATACCGGTCGATGTTCTCGATCATGACGATGGCGTCATCGACCACAAAACCCGTGGAGATCGTCAACGCCATCAGCGTCAGATTGTTGAGGCTGTAGCCGAGCAGGTACATCACGCCGAAGGTTCCGATCAGGGAGAGCGGGACGGCGACGCTGGGAATTACGGTAGCGGCAAGATTCCGCAGAAACAGAAAGACCACCAGCACGACCAATGCGATGGACAACATCAGTTCGAATTCGACGTCCTTGACGGAGGCGCGGATGGTGGTGGTTCGGTCGGTCAGAATCTGTACCTTCACCGCCAGGGGAAGTGAAGCCTGCAACTGAGGCAGCAACTTCTTGATCCGGTCGACCACGCTGATGATGTTGGCGCCCGGCTGGCGCTGGATGTTCACGATCACCGCCGGCGTCAGATTCATCCACGCGGCGAGCCGGGTGTTTTCGGTCCCGTCGATGACGTTGGCAATATCGCTGATGCGGACCGGCGCCCCGTTGTGGTAGGCGATGACGATCGGTTTGTAATCGTTGCTGGAAAAAAGCTGGTCGTTGGCGCCGATCGTATAGGACTGCCGTGTTCCGTCGATCACGCCCTTGGCTTGATCTACGTTTGCCTGAGCCAGCGCTGCCCGCAAGTCCTCCAGGCTAAGGCCGTAGGACGCCAGAGCAGTCGGATTAGCCTGAATGCGCACCGCCGGTTTTTGCCCGCCACTGATCGAGACCAAGCCGACACCCGGTAGTTGCGAGATCTTCTGCGCCAGCGAAGTATCCGCAAGGTCTTCCACCTTCGACAAGGGCAGAGAATCCGAGGTCAGCGCCAGCGTGAGAATTGGTGCGTCAGCCGGATTCACCTTGTTATAGATGGGAGGATTCGGCAGGTCCGCCGGCAAATACGTTGAGCCGGAATTGATCGCAGCCTGCACCTGCTGCTCTTCCACGTCAATATTCTGATCGAGTCCGAACTGCAGCGTTATGACCGAACTCCCGAACGAACTGGTCGACGTCATCTGGCTCAGGCCGGGCACCTGGCCGAACTGCCGCTCCAGCGGAGACGTGACCGATGACGCCATCACGTCGGGATCGGCGCCCGGATAGAAGGTCACAACTTGAATGGTGGGATAGTCCACTTCCGGCAGCGCCGAGACCGGGAGTTGCAGGAACGCAACCCAGCCTACAAGAAGCACGCCGACCATGAGTAGCGTGGTTGCGACCGGCCGGAGAATGAATATCCGTGACGGACTCATGAACCTGCAGTTCCAGAAGCCTGATTGGCACCGTTGTCCGGCGCCGGCGCTGAACGCCGGCCGCCGGTTGGAGCCGCGTTGCGGGGCTCAATGCGGCTCCCCCGTTGCAATTTGTCCTGGCCGTCAGTAACCACCATGTCGCCGGGATTGACTCCGGCCGTTACGACCGTGGTATCTCCTTGTGTCAGCGATACGGTTACGACTTTATCCTGCACGGTCTTGTCAGAATTCACTGCATATACGAATGTGCCCTGAGGGCCACGCAAAATCGCAGCCGTCGGCAAGACTGTGCTGCCTTTTCGTGTTTCCAGAAGCAGGTCGGCGTTGACGAACTGGTTTGGCCAAAGTTGATTGTCCTCATTGCTGAACACGGCCTTGAGCTTCGCCGTGCCTGTGGTCGGATCAATCTGATTGTCAATGGTCAGCAACTTGCCGGTTGCCAGCTTGGTTTGATCGTCGCGGCTAAAGGCGTCGACCTCAAGCGTTCCCTGCTTCATGCGCTTCGAAACCGTGGGCAGCACATCTTCCGGCAGAGTAAAGATGACGGCAATCGGCTGCAGCTGCGTCAAGATCAGCATGGGGTTCGTATCGGACGCGTGAATGATGTTACCTGGGTCAACTTGCCGCAGTCCGACGCGCCCATTGAACGGCGCAGTAATGTGGCAATAGACGATATTGAGCTTGGCGGTCTCAATCTGCGCCTGGTCTGTGCGCACCGTTCCTTCGAGTTGGTCGACCAATGCTTTCTGCGTGTCGACCTGTTGTTGCGCAATACTGCCGGAGGGAATCAGAGCAGTGTAACGGTCGAGGTTAAGTTTGGCGTCGCGGAGCTGTGCCTGGTCGCGGAACAATTGCGCCTGCATCTGATCCAACTGAGCCTGATAGGGACGAGCGTCAATCTCGATCAGCAGCTCTCCTTCTCTGACGTTCTGGCCCTCTTGTACATTCACTTTCATGATCTGGCCGTCGACGCGGCTCTTGATATTGGCGGTATTAAATGCCGTAACTGCGCCAAGGCCGCTCAGGTAAACCGGTACATCTTGCTTTTGTACCTGCGCGGTTGCCACCGAAATGGTGCGCGGGCCAGCAGCCTGCGCTTTTTGCTGTTTGGAGTCGGCGGCGCTACTGCAGCCAAGGAGGATTGCGCAAGCCGTCGCTACGATGAAGATTGCAGCTTGTCGACACATGTAAGTAGCGTTCACGCCCGATTTTTCAAAGGGATCAATCATATTCACAGGTTTCGTCCGGCGCCGCCATTCTCGACACAAGCTCGGCGGAAGGTGCAAGTATTAGACGTAAGCATTGTAGGCTCGGTTGCGGCAACTCTGCTCCGGAAGGCGGTAAATTTTCACGCCGTTGGGGGCCTCCGTCTGGAGTGGCTCAGGTAGGAACCAGGAATGCAGTTGCTGCTTTAAAACCTTGCTTAACCAGCATCAACTGAGCCCCAGCGGGAGGTCAAGACCGGGGCGAAGGTTTTACAAATCTTTACTCGCTTTGACTTGCCTTGACTGATCAGGACGCTTTTAGCGACGCGGGAGCAGGATGCTGCGATTCGTATGCTGCAATCTCGGCATCATGTTGCAGCGTGAGCCCGATGTCGTCGAGGCCGTTCAGCAGACAGTGGCGTATAAAATCCTCGACCAAGAATTTCGCAGAAAATCCCTTGTCATCGCGCACTTCGCATTTCTCAAGATCAACCGTGAGATTGTAGTCGTCAATGTCGTGTGCTCGCTGCATGAGTTGTGTAACTTCACTTTCGCTCAGCCGTACCGTAAGGAAGCCGTTTTTCGTGCTGTTGTTTGCGAAAATGTCGGCGAACGAAGACGAGATCACCGCGCGGAAACCGAAGTCTGACAGTGCCCACACGGCGTGCTCGCGAGACGATCCGCAACCAAAGTTTTTTCCCGCGACGAGAATGCTCGCGCCCTCATAGCGCGGCTCGTGCAGGACGAAGTCCGGATTCCTAATCCCGTCGGCGCCAAACCGCCAGTCATAGAACACGAACTGACCGAAACCGGTCCGCTCGATCCGCTTTAGAAACTGCTTGGGGATGATCTGATCGGTATCGACATTGACCCGGTCGAGCGGCGCGACACGACCGCGATGCACGGTAAAGGGTTTCATCGCGTGCTCCTTGTTCCGTTCAACAGACGGTTCATTGAAATTTCCAGTTACGAATGTCGGTGAAGTGCCCCGCAATCGCGGCTGCAGCGGCCATCATCGGGCTGACGAGATGCGTGCGACCTCCTCGCCCTTGCCGTCCTTCGAAGTTGCGGTTGCTGGTCGAGGCACAGCGCTCGCCCGGTTGCAGGATGTCAGGATTCATCCCCAGGCACATGGAGCATCCCGACTCGCGCCATTCAAATCCCGCATCCTGAAAAATACGGTGCAGGCCTTCTTGTTCCGCTGCCCGTTTTACTGTCTGCGATCCCGGCACTACCATCGCTCGTACTTTTCTGCTGACATGATGGCCCTTGGCCACGCGCGCTGCCGCCCGCAAATCTTCAATGCGTGAATTCGTGCAGGAGCCGATAAACACGCGATCGATGTCAATGTCCTCGATCTTCTCTCCCGGCTCCAGCCCCATGTAGTGCAACGCGAGTTCCGTGGCGCGGCGGTCGGATTCTTCCAGTCCTTTGACTTCCGGTACGCGCCCCGTTACTGGCGCTACCATTCCTGGATTGGTTCCCCACGTGACGAACGGGCAGAGCTGCGCACCGTCAATCTCAATCACCTTGTCGAACTTCGCTCCTTCATCGGTCGGCAGGGTGCGCCACTCGGCGACAGCTTTTTCCCATGCCGCGTCTTTCGGCGCGAAGCGCTTTCCCTTCACGTAGGCGATGGTTGTTTCGTCGGGCGCCACCATTCCGGCACGCGCGCCTGCCTCGATGCTCATGTTGCACAGCGTCATCCGCCCTTCCATCGAAAGCGCGCGCACCGCGGGCCCAGCATATTCGATCACGTGGCCGGTTGCACCGTCGGTGCCGATTTGGCCGATGATCCCCAGCGCCAGATCCTTCGCGGTGACGCCATCCGCCAACTTTCCGCGGACGTCGATTTTCATCGTCTTCGGCGTTTGCTGCGCCAGGCATTGCGTCGCCAGGACGTGCTCGACCTCAGACGTCCCGATTCCAAACGCCAGTGCGCCGAACGCGCCATGCGTGCTGGTGTGGCTGTCACCGCAGACGATCGTCATCCCAGGCTGCGTCAATCCCAACTCTGGACCGATGACGTGAACGATACCCTGATCCGGCGAGTCCATGTCAAACAGCCGGATGCCAAACTCCTTGCAGTTCGATTGCAGCGCCGCAATTTGCTTGGCGGCAATCAGGTCGGTAATGGGAGTCCCGCGGGGCTCGGTGGGAATGTTGTGATCCACGGTGGCCACCGTACGCGACGGTTGCCGTACGGTACGACCAGCCGCGCGCAGTCCATCGAAAGCCTGCGGTGAAGTGACCTCATGCACCAGGTGCAAATCGATATAAAGAATAGGCGAGCGCCCCGGCGGCTGCGCGACCAAGTGGTTGTTCCAAATCTTCTCGAATAATGTTTTTTGCTGTGACATTTAATTCTGCTCGCTGTTGCCCCAATTTCAGATTTGCCTAGCGCGGCGTCGTGATCGCTCCCTGGGATGCCGACCATACCAGCGCCGCATACTTTGCGAACACGCCTGTGGGATAGCGCGGCTGTGGCGCCTTCCATTGCGCCATGCGCTGTCGCAAAACGTCGTCGCTGAGTTCAACTTCCAGGACGCGCTTGTTCACATCGAAATGGACGATGTCGCCATCTCGCACGCCGATGATGGGGCCTCCCAGAGCAGCCTCGGGAGAAACGTGTCCGGCCATGAGCCCGCGAGTCGCGCCGCTGAATCGTCCATCCGTTAGCAGCGCCACCGAACCGCCAAGCCCTTCGCCCACAAGAGCCGCCGTCACGCCCAGCATTTCACGCATGCCAGGCCCGCCCTTGGGGCCTTCATTACGGATTACGACGACATCTCCGGCTTGAATCTTTTTCGCGGTAACCGCAGCCATCGCATCTTCTTCGGACTCGAACACACGCGCTGGACCGCGATGCTCCAGCCGTTCATGCCCGCTGATCTTTGCCACACAGCCCTCGGGCGCGAGGTTTCCTTTGAGAATCACAAGGCCGCCGGTTGCCTTCAGCGGCTCGTCCAACGGAACAATTACTTCCTGTCCCGGAGTCTCGACCGCGCTCTCGGCCTCGACGCCGATCGTTTGGCCCGTGACGGTTTTGGCCGACGAATGCAGAAACTTCCCGTTTACTAAACGCTTCGCCAAAAGCCGTATGCCGCCCGCCCGATGCATATCCGACGCCACAAATCGCCCAGACGGTTTCAGATCGGCGAGCACCGGCGTGCGGGTGCTGATCGTCTGGAAATCGTCAATGTCCAGCTTGACGCCCGCTTCGCGCGCAATCGCCAACAGGTGCAACACCGCGTTCGTCGATCCGCCGGTGGCCGCGACCGACGCAATCGCATTCTCGAACGCGTCGCGGGTCAGAATGTCGCGAGGCTTGATTCCGTTCTGCAGCACGTTCATCACAACCTTGCCGCAATCAAACGAGATCTGATCCTTCTGCGGATCCATCGCGGGCACGCTGTTGAATCCCATCGGCGAGAGCCCGATCATTTCCATCACGGTCGACATGGTATTCGCGGTGTACTGGCCACCACACGCGCCGGCACCTGGGCACGCGGCGTCTTCCAGTCCGCGAAGGTCCGCGTCGCTCATCTTTCCCGCCATGTTCGCGCCGATCGCTTCGTAGACGTCCTGAATCGTCACGTCTTTTCCGCGATAGTTGCCCGGAGCGATCGTCCCACCATAGAGCACCATGCCTGGCAGATTCATGCGCGCCAACGCCATAGCTGCCGCAGGAATGGTTTTGTCGCAGCCCACCACGCATACGACGGCATCGAACATCTGCCCACGGCAAACCAGTTCGATCGAATCGGCGATCAGTTCGCGGCTCACCAGCGACGCGCGCATGCCCTCGGTGCCCATCGTCTCGCCGTCAGAGATTGCGATGGTATTGAACTCCATCGGAGTGCCGCCGGCCGCGCGAATGCCTTCCTTCACCTTGGCCGACAAGCGGCGCAAGTGGAAGTTGCAAGGCATGGTTTCGATCCAGGTGTTGGCCACGCCGATCAGAGGGCGGCTGAGATCGGCGTCGGTAAATCCAATGGCTTTGAACATCGAGCGCGCGCCGGCACGGTCGCGCCCCTCGGTGATTCCACGGCTGATGTGCTTAAGATCCATGGTGAAAGATTACACAACTCAGGCTTCGGATGGAAAACGCAAGAGCAATCAACCACGAAGGACACGAAGTTACACGAAGGTATTCTGTTTCTCGGTTTTCCTTCGTGAACCTTAGCGTCCTTCGTGGTCAAGTTTTGAAGGGCCCAGACAAAAACGGGGAACCTGCCAAGCAGCAGGCTCCCCCAGATGCATGACGCTGCCCAGGAGCCGTCATGCTTGCCCAGCTAAAAGCTACGCTCGAGCGGCGGCGCGTGATTCTTCGATCGTGACACCTGCCGGAGGATGCGATCCAGCCCACGCTGTCGCGGGCACGGCACCCGAGCTGACCTTGATGACGTCGGCGATGCTGTACCATTCGCGATAAAGCTGGCCGACCTGCTTCTGATTCACCTCGAGCGCCAGCGTGATCTGGTGGTCATGCTCCGCCGGTTCGGCGTGCACAACAGGCAAATCGAGAGCGCGGCGCGAAGCCGCGTTCAGAATGCGCATCAAGGTTCCTTGCGTATTGCGGTAGCGAATCTGAAATGTCTGCATAGGCTTGCTCCTGTAACGCTAGTCCTGTAGCGCCGGTGTCTTGCGGCTGTCCGGCGGGCAATTGGCCCGCCGCCCTGCCAACTACTGTGTCGGTTCTTCTTCCAGCAACATCTCGGAAAGCGCGGCGCCTGCCGGAACCATCGGGAAAACGTTGGCCTCCGGTGCGCAATCGAACACCAACAACTCCGGCTGCGGAGACCGCAGGAACCGGTCAATCTGATCCCCTGTATCCTGCGATACCGGAAATTCGCGCATGGCATCTTCGTTCAACCGGAAGCTGTGAATCTTGTAGGCCTTGGCGATCTCCACGAAATCAGGATTGTCGCTGAGGTCGGTCTCTGCATAATTGCGCTGGTAAAACAGCTGCTGCCACTGCCGCACCATGCCGAGATATTTGTTGTCGATGATGACCATCTTCACCGGAAGGCCAAGGCGATGAACCGTGGCCAGTTCCTGGATGTTCATCTGAAATCCGCCATCGCCGGAAACGCAGAGCACGCACGTGTCTGGCTTCGCGAGTTGCACGCCGACGGCAGCCGGCAGAGCAAAGCCCATCGCACCGAGTCCGCCCGACGTGATGAACCCACGGGGCGAGGAAGAGCGGTAACGCTGCGCGGCCCACATCTGATGCTGGCCGACGTCCGCGATCACCACGCTGTCTTGCGGCAGGCGGCTGAAAAGTTCGTCGAGGAATCGGATGGTTGGCTGCGCCAGCCCGCGGGGATCGAGTTCCGCGCGCTCGGGACCGCAAGCGATAGCACGCCACTGGCTGAAGTCGGGAAGCGAATGACGGCGCAATTCCGCCTGGAACGCTGGAATCGTGTCCGCGAGATTTCCGATCACCGACAGATCGCCGGGACGCACGCGGTCAAGTTGTGCGGGATCGATTTCGAAGTGAACGATCTTGGCGTGCGGCGCAAACCGCGTCGGGTCACCCGTGACGCGATCGTCGAGCCGGGCGCCAAAGACCATCAGCAGATCGGTTTCATGCAACGCTGTGTTCGCGGCACGCGTGCCATGCATGCCGACCATGCCCAAGTAATAAGGAGACTCAGGTGGGACTGCGCCCAATCCGTGTACGGTCGCGAAAGTGGGAACCTTGAGAGTGTCGAGCAGTTGCCGAAGCTCGGGAATCGCTCCCGACAACTTCGCTCCCGCGCCCACGAGCGCGACGGGCTTCGAGGCCTGCTGCAGCATCGCCACAATCGTGTCAGTGAATCCGCCATCGGCTTTCGCGTCGGCAGGCCGCGCGTGCGGCGTGAACTTCACCGGTCCGGAAAACTCCTTCTTCGCCTTCAGCATGTCGGTGGGAATATCGATTACCACCGGCCCCGGACGCCCGCTGCGCGCCCAATAGAATCCCTCAGCGATTGCCTCAGGAATTTCATCGATCGTGCGAACCAGGCGGCTCCATTTGGTGAGCGATAGCGTCACCCCAAAAACATCGGTCTCCTGGAACGCGTCGGTTCCGATCAATGCACTGCGCACCTGGCCGGTGATGCAGACCAGGGGGACGGAATCCATCTTCGCGTCGGCGATGCCGGTAACGAGATTCGTGGCGCCAGGCCCGCTGGTCGCCATTGCGACGCCAACTTCCCCGGTTACACGCGCGTAACCTTCCGCCGCGAACACCGCGCCCTGCTCGTGCCGCGTGAGGATGTGCCGCACGCCGCTGCCTTCGAGCGCGTCGTACAGCGGCATGATCGCCCCACCGGGGTAGCCGAACACCAACTCCACCCCCTCGGCGCGCAGGCACCGTAGAACGATGTCGGCTCCCTTAAGCATTCACCACCTGTTTTGTGTCTTTGGGAGCTTCCGCGGGCTTCTTGCCATCTTTCGGCAGCCAGCTCATCATGCCGCGCAGTTGCGCTCCAACGATTTCGATGGGGTGCTGCTTCTCCTTCTCGCGCAGAGCGTTGAAGTTGGGGCAGCCGGCTTTGTTCTCGGCAATCCATTCGCGCGCGAACTGACCACTCTGAATATCGGCCAGCGTCTTCTTCATCGCCTGCCGCGTGGCGTCGCCGACGACTTGCTCACCGCGGGTGAGGTCGCCATACTCGGCCGTGTTCGAAATCGAGTAACGCATTCGATCCAACCCGCCCTCGTAGATCAGATCCACGATCAGCTTCACCTCATGCAGGCATTCGAAATATGCAATCTCCGGCGCGTAGCCGGCTTCAACCAGGGTCTCGAATCCTTTCTTGATGAGCGACGTCAGCCCGCCACACAGCACAGCCTGCTCGCCGAAGAGATCGCTTTCCGTCTCTTCTTTAAAGCTGGTCTGTAGAACGCCGGCGCGAGTCGAGCCGATGCCGTGGGCGTAGGCAAGCGCGAGTTCGTGCGCGTGGCCGCTGGCATCCTGTTGAATCGCGATCAGGGAGGGCACGCCGCGGCCCTCCGTGTAAACGCGCCGCACCAGATGTCCCGGACTTTTGGGAGCGATCATCACCACGTCAACGTCGGTGGGAGGAACGATCGTCTTGAAATGAATGCTGAAGCCGTGCGAGACGCCCAGAACTTTTCCGGGATGCAGGTAGGGCTTAATGAACTGCTCGTAGGTTTCTGCCTGGGTTTCATCGGGAGTCAGAATCTGGATCCAGTCCGCGCGCTTGGCGGCTTCGTCGGGAGCCACTACGACCATGCCATCGGCCCGCGCCTGCTGGGCACTTTTGCGAGCCGGGTCGAGGCCAATGATGACTTTGAATCCGCTGTCGCGAAGATTCTGCGCCTGGGCGTGTCCCTGGCTGCCATAGCCGATGACGGCGATCGTCTTGCCCTTCAGTACCTCGGGCTTCGCGTCGCGTTCATAAAAAATAGTAACCACCAGCGTGCTCCTCTCGATCACAAGGGGAGGAAAGAAGCCCTTGCTTATTGGGGAAAGTCTGTTTTTACTGCAATACCGACCGGTCGGTCGGTATCTGCAAATGCTACCTGCCGCGGCCCGCGGGTGTCAAGCGAGAAGTCAGGTACGCGTGCCGAGGGTTTTGGAGTCCCTGTCCGAACGAAAACTGGGCGTAATTCTCCGTACTTTTGATACGCTGTCTCCTCGATAAACATCGAATAAACCCGAACCGACGGTGTAGAAGCCGAAATCTCCCAAGCTTAGGCATGAGGCTTGCCATGAATGACTTCGAATGTTTGGTCCCAATTTTGAATGTTAAGAACTTTGCCGCATCGATGGATTACTACGTCAACCAGCTCGGTTTCAGCAAGAAGTGGGACTGGGGCGATCCGCCATCGTTCGGTTGCGTCGCCCGGGGCAAGATCGAGATTTTCTTGTCGGAGGGAGGCCAAGGACAGGCTGGCACTTGGATGAGCATCTTTGTAGAGAACGTAGACGCGCTACATGAGGAGTACAAAAAGAGCGGCGCGATCATTCGCCAGCCGCCCACCAATATGCCCTGGAATGTCCGCGAAATGAATGTGCAGGATCCCGACGGTCACCGTCTTCGCATGGGCAGCCATTCGGAGGGCCCGGTCGACGAAGAAGGCTGGAAGCGCTTCGGGGAGATCCAGCAGTTTGGAGAGTGAAGAACCGCTCGGCGCCAGCTTGAGTGCCAGCCGCGAACCGTTGGCTTTCCGGCCCGCAACTGTTTACCATGGCACGCGATGGCTCGCGAGACTGTAGTCGATTCCCGGCAGGAAATCCTGCGCACGGCGGCCCGCCTGTTCCAGCAGCGCGGGTACGATGCGACCTCGATGAACGACGTCGCCGCCGCCCTCAAACTCAGCAAGGGTGGCCTGTATCACCATTTTCAGAGCAAGGATGAAATCCTGTTCGAGATCATGGACCATGCCATGGAACTGACCCAGGAACGCGTGATCGGACCCGCCAGCCTGATTTCGGATCCTGTCGCACGCCTGCGCGCACTGATCCGCCTGCATATCGAGGTCGTCCTCAGTCCGCGCGACCGCGAGATCACGGTCATGCTGCATGAAAACCATCCCCTGCCTCCGGCGCTGCGCAAGCGCATCAATCACCGCAAGAAGGAATACGTCCACTTCGTAGAGAACCTGATCGCCGACGTGCAGAAGGATTTTCACAAAGCGAAGCACCTCACTCCAGGATCGCAGGGCACTGTCAGCCCGCGCGCCGCGGCCTTCGCGCTGCTGGGCATGATCAACTGGATCTACCAGTGGTACAAGCCGGAAGGGGAACTCCAGGCAAACAACCTGATCCCGCAGTTCACCGAGCTTCTGTTTGGAGGAATTTTCACGTAGAGGATTTCAGGAGAAGGACCATGACCGTAACCAGCGCGCATGTCAAGAATCCCCTCTTGGGCTGGGACATTTCCGCCTCAGCGAAGGCCGATGCCGGCGAAAAGATCGCCCGCGTCCAGATCATCATCAATGGCTCGAGTGAATACGACAAGACATTCGCTTCGCCTATTAGTGGCTGGCAGGAGCAACTGAGCCAGCAAGGAGAATATCCCGGGGACAATACGGTCCAAGTGATTGCCACCAGCGATAAAGACGAAGACACAGAATCGGAAGACTCTTGGAGTTAATTGGGAAGCATCGCGCGGAGTCGAACTTCATGCTTACGAGGACAAATTCGTGACCGGATCGAAAGCCGATTTCTTCACGTTGAAGGAAGTTGATACCCAACGCGCCCTCGGAGGCAAACTATATCGCGAGTTCCTGCGCGTGCCAGCCATGAGCGCGGGGGTGTACGTGTTGCCCAAAGGGGCCGGCGATCCGCAGGGCCCGCACCATGAGGATGAGATGTACTACGTCGTCCGGGGGAAAGCGCGCTTCATTGCCGCCGGCGAAGACCGCGAGATTTCCGCCGGCAGCGTGCTTTTTGTCGCCGCAGAGGTTCAGCACCGCTTCTACGACATTCAAGAAGAGTTGGCCGTACTGGTTTTCTTCGCGCCCGCGGAGAGCTAGATTCCTGACACACGGCGTTACTTGTGCGCCGGGATCCAGTAAACCTCTTCCTTCACGGCTCCTTTATCAGTAAACCCGCGCCGCTTCAGGATGGCTTTGCTGTGTTCGATCATGTCGGGATGCCCGCACAGGTACACCAAGGTGTTGCTGGGTTCCAGTTCCCAATGATCGGCGTACTTGCGGAGGATATCGTCGGCGCGCCCAATTTCTCCCGGCCAGTCGGCGTGGTCCCATGGACGGCTGACCGTCGGCACGTACTTGAACCAAGGCAATTCTTTGTCGAAATGGTTCAATTCATCGAGGTATCCAAATTCCCACGGGCGGCTTGCCCCATTCAGCAAGAACAGCTTGTGGGCGCCATCGAAGCGGCCTTCTTTCCAATCTTTGGATAGCGTGCGCACATAGCTCACGAACGGTGCCACGCCAGTCACAGTCGAGATCAGCAGATGGTTGGTCTTGCTATTCTGCGTGTCCAGCGAAAATTTTCCCTTGGGGACCTTGCGCATAAGCAACTGATCGCCGGGCTGAAGCGCGTACAGTGAAGGGGTGAGCGCGCCCTCGGGCACCAGTTCAAAGAAGAATTCAATCTCATCCTCGGTCGGCGACGAGACGATTGAATACGGACGCTCCACGCGCTTCCCGTTGGCTTCAACTCCCAAGGTCGCGTACTGTCCCGGAACAAAGTGGAACGCTCCTCCGCTGCGGATGCGGAACATCCATAGGTCGGGCGCAAAATCGACGCGTTTGGTAACTTCCGCGTGGAAGAACTTCTCGTCGGGAGTTGTCATCTTCACCTGGCCTCGGCCGGCCGTATTTGAGTTCAAAATCCCCCTGGCGTCCAATGACCAGGACGCGGCGGGAATCCATTCAGTGGAGTCTTTCGTCGAATCGTACGGGTTGTCCGGTTGCGCATCAGACTCCAACCGAACGGTCGTACGAGTTGCGATATCCTACCGGAAACCGGTCGCGTATGGGAAGTAGTGAAGACGCAGAACGATTTCAGTGGCTGTGGTGATGGTGGTGTTCTTCGCTCTCGCTGACCGGAATAACGCAACCATGCGCCACCTCGCAAACCTCATGCTCAAACTGGATGGTCGTGTGGTCGATGCGGAATTCGTGCAGCAGTCGCTCCTTCACGTCGCGCAAGATGCGGTCGCTGACCGACGGAGGAATGTCGGCAATTGAAATATGGCAGGAAAGCGCGTGCGTTTCTGAGCCGATGCTCCAGACGTGTAGATCGTGGACATCGTTGACTCCGCCGACCGAACGAATGGTGGATTCAATCTTCTCCAGCTTCATGCCGCGTGGCGTGCCTTCCAGCAGAATGTTCAGCGTCTCGCGCACGATGCCGAATCCCGACCACAGGATCAGCACGCCAATCCCGAACGAAAGCGCGGAATCAATCCAGTAGTTTCCCGTGACCAGGATGGCCCAGCCGCCAGCGATCACCGCCGCGGTCGAAAGCGTGTCTCCCACTTCATGCAGCAGCGCGCTGCGGAGATTCACGTCGCCAGCGGAGCCGCGGCTCGAGCGATAGAGCAGCAACGCAATCACGCCATTCATCACGACACCGGCAGCCGCCACCCACATCATCACGCTGGCCTGCACTTGCTCGGGATGCTGCAGGCGGTGGAACGCCTCGTAGAAGATGAAGAACGAGACCGCGACCAGAGAACTGGCATTGACGAGGGCGGCCAGAACGCCGGCGCGATGGTAGCCGTACGTCTTGGTGGCACTGGCCGGCCGGCCCTGGAAATAGACCGCGACCAGCGACAGGAGCAGGGCCAGAAGGTCGGAGAGGTTATGTCCCGCTTCGGAAAGCAATGCCAGCGAGTGAGCCCGAAGGCCCGCCACCACCAGCAGCACGATGTAGGCCAGAGTGACGCCGAGCGAAATCTTCAGAACCCGCGTGGTACCGCCCGCGCCATGAGCGTGCACGTGCATGCTTCCAGTGTAAGGGCGGGGAGGGTGGGCTTCAAGCGGCGATGCCGACAGGTAGCGGTGACGAGGATGCGGACAGAATTCCTTGGCGACTTAAGTCGTCTCCGCAAATGCCGATGTTGGCTAGAGACAGATGACAGCTTGCCGATACGCCCCTGAGTGCAGGAAGAAATCCGCCAGCGGTTCAGGGCGTGCACTGCACAACCGGGAGATGTTCCGCGGATAAACCCATGGACGAAATCGTTAAGGATTTTCTTATCGAGAGCAACGAGAACCTGGATCGGCTCGACCAGGAACTGGTGAAGCTCGAGAGCGAGCCTTCTTCCAAAGAACTTCTGGGTAGCGTTTTCCGGACGATCCATACCATCAAGGGCAGCTGCGGATTTCTCGGATTTGCGCGCCTGGAAAAACTGGCGCACGCGGGCGAGAGCCTGCTTTCACGGTTGCGCGATGGCAAGTTGAGCCTCAACACCCAAATCACCAGCGGATTGCTCGCCATGGTCGATGCCGTTCGCCGTATGCTGGCGGCAATTCAAGCGTCGGGCCAGGATGGCGAGGAAGATTACAAGTCGCTCATCGACCAATTGGCGCGTCTGCAGGGCGACCAGGTCGGCACCGCTCAAACCCTGATCGCAGCTATGCCTGCAGGCTCCCCACGTTCGCCTGAGTCGCCGGCAGAGGCGGAAGCCCCTAAGAAGGCCGAGATCGTCTCCTCAGTCGCGGCCGAGAACGATGTCCAGAACGAACCCGCGCCACCGTCCCCTCCAAACCTAATTGACGAGACCCAGGAGACAAGCCGCCCCACCACAAATGAGCTTGTACGCACGGAGGGAGCAGTCCGGACTGAAGACGCCGCCGCGCCCGAGCCGGCGGCCGAGTCACACAGCCCGCAAGCCACTATGGAAACCATCCGGGTGGGGGTCACCCTGCTCGACCGGCTGATGAATCTGGTGGGGGAACTGGTGCTGGCGCGCAACCAGCTGCTGCAGTTTTCCAACAGCACGCAGGATGCCGGATTTCAGGCGGTTTCCCAGCGCATGAATCTGATCGCAACCGAGCTGCAGGAAGAGGTCATGAAGACCCGCATGCAGCCCATCGGCAATATCTGGAACAAGTTTCCCCGCACAGTTCGCGACCTGGCGCATAGTTGCGGCAAGGAAGTCCGCCTGGTGATGGAAGGCCAGGATACCGAGCTGGACCGGACCATCATCGAGGCGATCAAAGATCCGCTGACCCATCTGGTGCGCAATTCCATGGACCACGGAATCGAAGAGCCGGAAACCCGCAAACGCGCGGGCAAAGATCCCACCGGGATACTGACCTTGCGGGCTTTCCACGAAGGCGG
Source organism: uncultured Acidobacteriaceae bacterium (assembly GCA_963844525.1). Classification (GTDB taxonomy): domain Bacteria; phylum Acidobacteriota; class Terriglobia; order Terriglobales; family Acidobacteriaceae; genus Sulfotelmatobacter. The sequence continues at coordinate 37,328 of CAWJOM010000008.1, forward strand.
GCAGGTCAACATCGAGATCAGCGACGATGGCGCGGGGCTGAATGGCGACCGCATCCGGCTCAAGGCGATTGAGCGCGGCTTGATTCCGGCACAGCAGGCCGCGCGCATGCCAGACCGCGATGTCTTCAACCTGATTTTTCTTCCCGGATTTTCCACCGCCGAAAAAATCACCAACGTTTCGGGGCGCGGGGTCGGCATGGATGTGGTCAAAACCAACGTGGAGAAAATCGGGGGCACGGTCGACATCCAATCAGCACCGGGGCACGGAACCACAGTTCGCGTGAAGATTCCGCTGACACTGGCCATCATTCCTGCGCTGATCGCAACCTGCGCGGGCGAGCGCTTCGCGATTCCCCAAGTCAGCCTGTCGGAGCTGGTGCGCCTGGATGCGGGAGAGAACGGGAAAGGCATTGAACTGGTCCATGGCGCTCCCGTCTATCGCTTGCGCGGCCGTCTGCTTCCGCTGGTGTACCTCGATCGCGAGCTCGGGCTGAAGACCTCGGCTGGCCAGGAACCCAACTGCGAGGCTGCCATCAACATTGTGGTGCTGCAGGCGGACGAACAGCAGTTCGGCCTGATCGTCGACGAAATTACCGATACCGAAGAAATCGTAGTCAAGCCGCTGGGCAAGCAACTCAAGGGGATTAGCGCCTACTCGGGCGCCACCATCATGGGCGACGGCCGGGTGGCGCTGATCCTGGACGTGTCGGGGCTGGCGCAGAAAGCCAGGGTCATCGCCGAAGCGCATGAATCCACGCACGAGGAGGCCCGCGGCCAGGCTGGCGCCGCACCGGTCCGAGACGAACACGCCCTGCTGCTTGCCGAGAACGGGCTAGAGGGCCGGGTAGCAATTCCCCTGTCCATGGTTGCGCGCCTCGAGGAATTTCCGAGAACCGTGATCGAACACGCCGGCGCCCAGGAAGTCATGCAGTATCGCGGGCAGATCATCCCGCTGGTAAGGCTGTCGCAACTGATTCCCGCGACCAGCGACGCGGAAAAACTGGCGAGCGCCGCCTCCATCCAGGTTGTGGTGTATGCCGAGGGGAAGCGCACCGTGGGACTGATTGTGGACCGCATCGTCGACATCGTCGAGGAGCGCGCGGCCGTCGAGGCGCTCGCCCCTCGCGCCGGAATCGTGGGCTCGTTCGTCACCCAGCGCCAGGTCACGGATCTGCTGGATGTGCCTGCCCTGGTGCGTGCGGCGGTTCCCGGGCTGCTGGACGCGGCTGCGCCCGAAGCCGGAAGGGTATAGGAGCGACTCGATGGCATCGCAACAATTCTGCACATTCCTTTTGGACGGCTATCTATTCGGCGTTCCCGTGCCGCAGGTGCAGGAAGTGATCCGCTATCAACCCATGACGCCGGTTCCACTGGCGCCATCGGCGGTGCAAGGGCTGATCAATCTGCGCGGGCAGATTGTGCTGGCAATCGATCTGCGCCAGCGGCTGTCTTTTGGCAATCGCGCTCAGGGCGAATTGCCGGTCAATGTAGTGGTGCGGACGCCCGACGGCGCCGTGAGCCTTCTGGTGGACGAAATCGGGGACGTAATTGAAGTGGAGGAGTCGACTTTTGAAACGCCTCCGGAGACCCTCGACCATTCGGTCCGCGCAACGATTTTTGGAGTTTACAAGCTCGAAGGCCGTCTCCTGCATGTGCTGGACAAAGACAAGGCATGTCGGGTGGGAGAGCTCGAAATCGCAGCGTCCGGGCCTTGACGGACGGGCCGGCCCAGTCGTGCTGCCGGGCGGCGAGAGAGAGCTGAACAATTCGGCACGGAGAGTGATTGACGCCAATTTTCTTGAGTCACGGGGAAAACAATGAGACTGACAGTGGGAAGAAAACTTGCCTTGAGCTTTTTCAGCGTTCTCGCGCTCATGGTCGTTAGCGCTGGTTTGATTTACACAAGGGTGAGCGCAATCAAAGCTACGCAGGATCGAGCCGTGAATGTGCGCTTCCCCACCACCACAGTTTGCGCTGAGTTGCAGAGAGACCTGAATCAGACACAGAGCAAGGGGCGGCAGGCAATTCTGGCCGGAGGGGACCGCTCACGCTGGGAGGCTGCAAACAGGGTCTTCGATTCCAACTGGGATGAGATTACGCAAGACATCGGAAAGCTCGATGGGTTGGCTCAGGGGTGGACTCTGCAAGCGAATCACGACCGGCTCGCCGATATAAAGAGGGAGTTGACATCGCTGCGGGGAATACAGGAAACCGCGATGAAGCATGCTACCGGCAGCGAACGCGATGCGGTGATCTCCGCGGGAAATGAATTTGCCGACAATGCCACGCCGCGCACAGAGGCCGTCAAGAAGCCACTCGGCGAGATCTCGGATTCGATCACCATGTTATTGCAGAAGGATACCGAGGATCTCGTTGCCGAGGCCCGTTCCGTGTACCTCACTATTTTCCTGACGACGCTCGGGGCGGTGGTCATCGGTACCTCGGTCGCAGTGTTCCTGAGCCGCCGCATTTCCAGCGCGACCCAATCCATCCTGGCTCAGGCGGAAGCCATCGCCGGCGGAGACCTGACCCGCGACGAAATGAAAGTGTCCAGCGACGACGAACTCGGGGACCTTACGACGGCCATCAACAAAGTGAACCACAGTTTGAAAACGATGATTCACGCCATCGTCGAAAATGCGCAGCATGTGGCCAGTGCCAGCGAGGAACTCTCGGCGAGCAGCCAGCAGATTTCCGCGAACTCGGAAGAGACCTCCGCCCAGGCGGGCACGGTCTCGCAGGCCTCACAGCAAGTGAGCCAGAACCTGCAGAGTGTCTCGACCGGAGCGGAGGAGATGACAGCGACCATCCAGTCGATCGCCACCAATGCTCACGAGGCGGCTACGGTCGCTTCCAACGCGGTGCAGACTGCGCAGTCCGCGAATGCGACCGTTGCCAAACTCGGGGTCTCGAGCGCAGAGATCGGCGAAGTGATCAAGGTCATCACCTCGATCGCTCAGCAAACCAACCTGCTTGCCCTAAACGCCACCATCGAGGCAGCGCGCGCCGGAGAGGCGGGCAAGGGTTTTGCCGTCGTGGCCAACGAAGTGAAGGAACTGGCCAAGCAGACTGCGAAGGCCACCGAAGACATCAGCCGGAAGATCACTGCCATTCAGACCGACACGCAAGGAGCGGTGGAGGCCATCGGCACAATCAGCGGCGTGATCAGCCAGATCAATGACATTTCGGGCACCATCGCGACGGCAGTCGAAGAGCAGAGCGCGACGACCAACGAAATGACGCGCAACGTGGCGGACGCAGCCAAGGGCGCGGAAGAGATCACGCACAACATCGAAGGAGTCTCCGAAGCGGCGCGTGGCACCTCGTCCAGCGCCCAGGAATCGCAGAAAGCGGCCAACGATCTGGCGGGGATGGCGGCGCAACTGCACAACCTGGTGGGGCAGTTCAGGATCGATGGAGCGGGCAGTTCGGCCACGCGAGAGGTTCCCCGGAGTATGGCTGCGGCCGCAGGACGGTAAGGCCTTCCGGGAGAAGGGCAGACCATGTTCAAAGATCTGAAGTTGTCCGCAAAGCTTCTTGGCGCCATCACGCTCGTTCTCATGGCGACGTCGGGAATCAGCTTCTGGATCCTGCAGGGCCGTATCGACCGGCAGGAGGACGAGGCCTTCCGGGACAAGCTGCGCCAGATTACGGGTATGACTGCCGCCACCCGCACGTGGTTTGCCAGCAATATCGACATCATGGTTCCCGACCGTAACTTCAAGCATCTGGAGCAGGTGCCGGTGGTGGTCGCCATGCGCACCGCGGAAGAGTATGCCAGTCATGAAGGCATGAAGTTCCGCACGCCGTCCCTGCATCCCCGCAATCCCAAGAGCCAGCCGACCGAGTTTGAAAAGCGCGCCCTCGATGCTTTCAACAACGACCCAACGCTCCAGGAATTTGTTGAGCGCCCTAATCTCAATGGCCGCGAGGTGATGCGCTATGCCCAACCTGTCCGCGTCGTCCAGGACTGTCTGCAGTGTCACGGAGATCCAGCGGGCGAAAAAGATCCGTTCGGATATTCCAAGGAGGGGATGAAGCTGGGAGAGTTGCGCGGCGCCTTTGTGCTGGAAGCTCCAACCAATACGTTGGTGCAGCAGTCACGATCGAACATGATTGCGACCTTCCTGATCAGTTTCTTGACGGTTCTGGCTGCGATCGCAGTGACGTATTGGGTGCTGCTCCAGCTTGTGATCCGGCCCGTGAAACGGTGCGCGGAATTTGCCGGGATGATCGCCCGCAAAATCCTGACTCTGGAAGATCTGGAGATCGGCGCCGTGGACGAAGTTGGCGAAGCCATGAGCGCGCTGAATACCATGAAAAACAACCTGCACGAAGTGGTGCAGTCGATTGCCGACACTGCCGGGCACGTAGCCAGCGCGAGCGAGGAACTTTCGGCGACCAGCCAGCAGATTTCGGCCAACTCCGAGGAGACGTCGGCCCAGGCCAGCGTCGTTACGCAGGCCGCGCAACATGTAAGCCAGAACCTGCAGAGCGTTTCCACGGGCGCCGGCGAGATGACGGCGACCATCCAATCCATCGCGACGAATGCCCATGAGGCCGCAACGGTCGCCTCCAATGCGGTCCAGACCGCTCAGGCCGCCAATGCCAATGTCGCCAAGCTGGGCGCCTCCAGCGCTGAAATCGGCGAAGTGATCAAGGTCATCACTTCCATCGCCCAGCAGACCAACCTGCTCGCCCTCAACGCCACCATCGAAGCTGCGCGTGCCGGCGAGGCTGGCAAAGGCTTTGCGGTCGTAGCGAATGAAGTGAAAGAACTCGCCAAACAAACCGCCAAAGCCACGGAGGATATCAGCCGCAAGATCACGGCCATTCAGACCGATGCACAGGGAGCGGTGGAGGCCATCGGAACCATCAGTGGAGTCATTGGCCAGATCAACGATATTTCGGGAACCATCGCGACGGCGGTGGAAGAGCAGAGTGCGACGACGAACGAAATGACCCGCAACGTGGCGGACGCGGCTAAGGGCTCGGGGGAAATCACGCAGAACATTCAAGGAGTCGAGGAAGCGGCGCGGGGCACCTCGTCGAGCGCGCAAGAATCGCAGAAGGCGGCCAATGTCCTGGCAGAAATGGCGGCGCAGTTGCACAACCTCGTGGGGCAGTTTGAGCTACGTAGCGCGCCAGAAGTTGTCGGGACGAGTCCCGCGAGTGAACCCGCCAGAGGCATGGCTGCCCGCGCCGGAAGGTGAGGTTCTGGAGGAGGCCAGTCGGATTGCCGGAAGCCAAGAAAAAACGGGTACTTCTGGTCGATGATGCGGTGGTTGTGCGCAAGGCATTGTCTCTGGCCATCGCTCAAGACCGGGATCTTGAAGTCGCAGGCACCGCGGTAAACGGGCGTGTCGCGCTGGCGAAATTCCCCGCCCTCAAGCCAGACATCGTCCTTCTAGACCTCGAAATGCCGGAAATGGACGGCCTGGAGGCCGTCCGCGAACTGCGCAAGATCGACGCCTTCGTTCCCATCATCATGTTCAGCAGTCTGACGGAGCGGGGGGCTTCGGTCACACTGGAAGCTCTGTCTCTGGGAGCAACCGATTACGTGACCAAGCCCAGCAATGTCGACATGACGGCCACGCTCGCGGCAATCTCGCGAGAACTCATCCCCAAGATTCGGGCGCTTTGCCGCCTGCCCGAGCCCCATTCCCTCGCGATCTCCCCCAAATCGGGTACGCAGCTTCCTGCGATCGTCGCTACCGCGCGGCCCCGATTACTGTCCCCTGTCCAGGTGGTGGCGATCGGAGTCTCTACGGGAGGCCCCGACGCGCTGGCGCGTATCCTGCCCGCGTTGCCTGCCGATTTCCCCGTGCCGATTGTCATCACACAGCATATGCCGCCGATCTTTACCTCGCTGCTGGCCGCGCGCCTGTCCGCGAAATCAGTGCTGCCCGTGCGAGAGTGCGTCTCCGGCCAGCCCCTCGCTCCCGGTTGCGCGGTCATCGCTCCGGGAGACTTTCACATGGTCGCCGCCGAGGGCGAAGGCATCGTGCTCCTCAAGACTCATCAGGGCCCCAAAGAAAACTTCTGCCGCCCGTCGGTCGATGTGCTTTTCCAATCGATCGCCCGCGTCTACGGATCTCGTGCACTGGCCGTTGTGCTTACCGGCATGGGACAAGACGGCTTGAAAGGATGCGAAACACTTCGCGCTTTGGGCGCCCGCATTTACGTGCAGGATGAAGCCAGCAGCATTGTCTGGGGAATGCCCGGCTTTGTAGCCAGAAGTGGTTTGGCCGACAAGATCCTGCCTCTCGATCAAATCGGCTCTGAGATTGTTCGTGCCGTCGCGCTGCAGAGCGCCGCGCGAGCCCGATCCTGATTTGGATCCGCCGGCTCGTCGATCAGCTCTTGGTCAGACTGTCGAGGTAGCGGTTGTTGTAGAAGGTCGTTGTCTTCTGCACGAACTCGAGAATCCTGAACATACGCTCACGGCCTTCCCGGTTGACTTCCCGGAACTGCACGGCGACTCCGGTGCCAGGATCGAGCCGGGCCACCACGCCTTCGGCGGACAAGGTGGCATCATCCATCGAAAATGCCAGTTTGATCTTGCTGCCCGGCGGAAGAATGGTGCTGGTTTCCACGAAACACCCTCCCAGGCTCACATCCGTCACGTTCGCGAACAGCGGTGCTTTTCCTTCTTCCGTTTGCACTTCGATCGTGACCCGGCACTTCATGCGCGGATGCGAACGTCGATCCTTATAGGACAGATGTTTCTGCTTCTCCAGGTACATGCGGCGGTCGGCTTCGGCCAGCAACTGTTCCGCATCGTTGCCGTCCTCGGGATAAATCGCGCGCCCCACGCTGAGAGAAAGCAGATCCTCGCCGCAGACTTCGTTTCCGGCCTGACGCGCCAGAGCACGCATTTGCTCGGCTTTTTTCCCGGCGGCGTCGGCGGTAAGACCCGGTGCAATCACGACGAATTCGTCTCCGCCCATGCGCGCGACATAGTCATATTCGCGAGAGCTGTCTTTGAGCGCCTGGGCAAAGAGGCGCAGCACGCGATTGCCCTCCAAGTGTCCGAAGCGGTCGTTGATCTGCTTGAATCCGTCCATGTCGGAGACCATCACGGTCAAAGACGAATTGTCGCGCTTGCAGCGGGCCAGTTCCCGTTCGAGTTCGAGGAACAGTGAGCGCGCGTTCGGCAAGCCCGTCAGGTAATCGGTGATGGCCGAGTTCTCCGCCTGCTGGAATTTGAGCGCGTTTTCGATGGACAATGCCATCTTTCCGCTGACCGCCAGCAAGATGCGCAGGTGATCGGAGGTGAAGGCATCGCGTTCGCCGCGGTACAGTGCGAGAACACCGATGACTCCAGTTACGCCTTCCAGCGGCACGGCCAAGGCAGAGCGCAGAGTGCTGAACTTCGAAGGATCGTTCAAGTATCCCGGTTCCACCGAAGGATTACCGTTGATGATCGGCTTCCGGTTGTGTGCCACCCAGCCGGAGAGTCCCTGCCCGACCGGAATCCGCAAGGAGGAGAACAGCCGGTAGTTGTCTCCGTTGACATATTCCGGGACGAGTTCATCCTCGCGTTTGATGTAGATCGCGATGGCATCGTAAGGCACCATCGGCTTCAACTTCACCGAGAATACGGAGAGTGTTTCGGTCAAGCTGAGCGAAGCGCCGAGATCCTGACTCAACTCGAACAAGGACTGTGCTTCCTGCCGCGCCGCCGCGATCGAGGACAAGAACGTGGTTTCGCGTCCTGCATAGTCCTGCACAGTGGCATTCTCGAATCCTGCTGCCGGTTCCAAGCCTCGTTCGATCTTGATCGAGGTGGAGAGCGGACCATTCGGATCCTGCGCGGACTTCGCTACCGCGAGCCGCTCCAGATGCTGATAGCGCTTTTGCAGAATGTCCACGACCTTTGGATCAAAAGACTTGCCCGATTCTGCAGCCAGCTTCTGAATCACTTCCCGCATGGGCAACGCACGCCGGTACTGGCGGTCGGACGCCAGAGCGTCGAGATAGTCAACTGCCGAAAGAATGCGCGCACCGATCGGAATCTCTGCTCCCTTGAGACCCATGGGATAACCGGAGCCGTCCCACTTCTCGTGGTGCGCTCGCACAATCGGCACGACCGGATAGGGAAAGCGCACGCGCTCGAGAATCTCGGCGCCCACCAGAGTGTGAATCTTCATCTTCTCGAACTCTTCCGGCGTGAGCCGGCCGGGCTTCGAGATAATGTGCTCCGGCACCGCAAGTTTTCCGATGTCGTGCAGTAGCGACGCAGCGTGCAGAGCCTCAAGTTCGGCGCCATTCACACCCAGTTCCTTCGCGACTTCGATGGCATAGACCCGTACGCGCTGCAGGTGCTCGTGGGTGGTATGGTCTTTGGCTTCAATCGCCAGGGCCAGGGCCTCGATGGTACGGAGATGGAGATTTGCCATCTCCTCCACATGGCGTTTCTCGTCTTCAAGCTTGCCGAGGTAGAGGCGATACGAGCGGTAGATAAGGTACACCGCAGGCACCAGCAGCAGCGATGTTTCCCAGTTGAACGTCTGGTTGAGCCAAGCCACCGCGCCGGCAATTCCTGCGCCGACCAGGTAGTAGGGGAACGACCAGAAATAGCAATCCACCAGAATTCGGATGAGAGGCCGGCGTTCGGTTAGCGAAATGACGGTCGCGATCGAACCCGCGTTCGCGATGAAATAGACCGTCGCCGCCAGGCCCAACAGGATCGGACGGCTGCCCACCAGCAGGTTCGCCAGCGGTTGGTGATACACCATGTATGCCAGTGCCGTCGACACGCAACCGGCGCACACGTTGAACGTGACCTGCAACGCTTTGGGCCGCTCGGGATACAGGCACTGGGCAAGCATAGACACCGCGCCCAGAATCAGGGTTTCGCTGAAACTGAGTTCCAGGATCCCGATCAGGATGAATAGAAAGTTTACGGAGAGCGTTCCCGTGATGCCGGGTAAGTTCACCTTCAGGCGCGACGCCAGAATCGCAATGCCCAGATAGCAAATGAACTCGGCAATGTTCTTGCTGCTCTGATGAACTCCGCCGTAGAGCAAGATGGCCATCCCCGCCAACACCACCAGGCTGATAAATAGCTTGGCAGAGATCGACAGCCCTCTCCAGGAGCGCGAGTGCGTAGGCAGACCTAAAACAACGCTGGATGCACCAGTCATTCGAGTAGACACACGGCGACCGGGGGAAGTGCCTTGGTCACCCTAGAAATAACAGTTAACACGTTTAGAAACAATGATTTAGCTGTTTTTTCAGAAACTTCCGTAACTTGCAGAGGTTACAAATTGGGGATACCCGGCGCAGGTCCGGAAAGTCAGATCGCGGCAAATCCAACAGCCGATTAGACTTCAGTCTCAGGGGAGTATTCTCGCGTTTTCGAGGCAAACTCGGGCCGGGCCCGGGGGCTCACACCGAATGCGAAACGTCCTCTTCCGTGACATCCTGGTTCGCCCCGGTCGCAGAGGTCATAGTCGAGGACTTTCCGCGCCTCATGGCCACGATCCCTGTCCTCACCATCTCGAGCACGCCATACGGGCGCAGCACTTCCAGCAGACCATCGATCTTGTCTTCGGCGCCGGTGATTTCAATGGTGAGCGAGTCGGGAGCGACATCGACAACGCGCGCGCGGAACACGCTCGCCAGTTCCAAAACGTGCGACCGGGCCTCGTGCGTGGCCGCGACCTTGATCATGGCAAGGTCGCGGACGATGGCAGGTTCGTTTGTAATGTTCTCCACCAGCAGCACATTGACGAGCTTATACAGATTCGCTTCGATGCGGCGGGACTGATCGTGGTCGGCGTCGACGGTGATCGTCATGCGCGAGACTTCCGGCTTCTCCGTGCGGCCCACGGTCAGCGAATCGATATTGAAAGCGCGGCGCCGAAACAGCGACGCCACGCGCGTCAGCACCCCCGGCTTATTTTCCACGTACACCACGTATGTGTTCAGCATGTTTTCTCGATTCGCCGTTCTTGTTCGCGATCTCTATTCATCCTCGGCCGTTTCAACAATCTTGCTGGGCCGCCGGATCATCTCGTGCAACGACGCCCCTGCCGCCACCATGGGATACACCGTGTCTTCCTGCTCCACGCGGAAGTTGATGAGCACCGGCCCGTCATGCTCTCGCGCCGCCCGCACCGAGGGCACGACCTGCGACCGTTCCGTCACCGTCATGCTGCGAATGCCGTAGGCCTCGCCGAGTTTGGCGAAATCCGGATTCAACAACGGGGTCGCGGCATAGTTGCGCTCGTAGAAAAATTCCTGCCACTGCCGCACCATGCCGAGAAATCCATTGTTAATGATGGCGATGTTGATCTTCAGATTTTCCTGCACGATGGTGGCGAGTTCGCACAGGGTCATCTGGAAGCCACCGTCGCCGACCACAACCCACACATCCGCTTCCGGTCGCGCGACCTTGGCGCCGATCGCCGCCGGCAACGCGAAGCCCATCGTGCCCAGACCTCCGGAGGTGATTAAGCTCCGCGCCTTTTCGTGCTTGTAATATTGCGCCTCCCACATCTGATGTTGCCCGACGTCGGTCACGACGATGGTGTCGCCGTCGCGAGTCTCGCGCCACAGATCGTTGATTACATGCGCCGCGTAGAGATGTCCGCTGTCCGGCAGGTTCTGAATATCGCGGACCGCGGCATCGCCTTTCAGCTTGTCGATGGAGTCGAGCCACTCGCTGCGGTCGATCGATTCGACTTTCGGCAACAGCTCATGCAGAACTTCGCGCAAGTCGCCGACGAGCGGGACATCCACTTTGACGTTCTTGTTGATTTCCGCCGGATCAATCTCGATGTGAATCTTCTTTGCATTGGATGCGTACGTCTTCAGGTTTCCAGTTACGCGATCGTCGAAGCGCATGCCAAACGCCAAAAGCAGATCGGCTTCCTGAATGGTATGGTTCACCCACGCTTCGCCGTGCATGCCCATCATGCCGAGATTCAGCGGATGTGCAGCCGGAAAAGCACCGATGCCCAACAAAGTGAGCGCGACCGGAATGCCCGCGCGCTCGGCGAACTCGCGCACTTCTGCCATCGCTCCGGAAATGATGATGCCATGACCCGCCAAAATTACCGGCCGCTTGGAATTGTGAATCAGCTCCAGCGCCTGCTCGTATTCCTTGGGCGCCGGAGAAAGATCGGGACGATAGCCCGGTAGTTGTGGCTTCGCGGCTTCCCAATCGAATTCGCAAGTTGTCTGCTGCGCGTCTTTCGTAATGTCCACCAGCACCGGCCCCGGTCGCCCTGACCGCGCAACATAAAAAGCTTCGCGAATGGTTCGCGCCACTTCGCTGGCGTGCGTCACCAGATAATTGTGCTTGGTGATGGGAAGCGTGACGCCGGTGATGTCCGTTTCCTGAAATGCGTCGGAGCCGATCAGCTTGCTCCCAACTTGTCCCGTGATGCAGACAATTGGCGACGAATCGAGCATGGCCGTGGCAATCCCGGTGACCATGTTTGTGGCGCCCGGCCCGGAGGTCGCGACCGCAACTCCAACCTGCCCGCTGGCCCGCGCAAAGCCATCGGCCATATGAGTTGCACCCTGCTCGTGACGCACCAGCACGTGATGGATCTTGCTGTGTTTTAGAGCGTCGTAAGCGGGCAGGATCGCGCCTCCGGGATATCCGAAGACCACCTTCACACCCTCGCGCTCCAGGCATTCCCAAAGAATGCCGGCACCGGTCATGCTCTTTCCCGGCATCGATTTCTCGTCTTTCATGCGGACCTTCCTATGCCCCTAAAAGCAAAACCCACCATGCCAGCGTTTCTGGCGGGGCGGGATTCGGGAGCCTTCAAGATTTCGTGTTTCTCAGCTCGCTGGTTCCCTCCACACCGGAGAGGGTAGTAAAACTCCTACCCCCAAGACTACGACACGAATTCGGTGTAAACAGAGGTTTTTCATCACGGGTGCACAGATGGTATCGAAGCTGGACAGCTGCCGCAAGCAGAAAGTCCGTGCCGTTGCCCCTCTCTTAGGCGACGACCTTTATAGTTGCACGACCTGGCGCTTCACATCTTCAGCGGCTTGCACGACATTCTCGGGCTTCCCGAGATCCCGCCAGTAGAATTCATCTGCACGGAATGCCAGGATCTTTTCTCCCTGGCCGGCCAATCGAAGATACGAGTTGATGATGGAGAAGGCTCCGTCCTCGGACATTAACGAGAAAATGCGAGGAGAAATTATATGTACACCAGAAAATGCCAGCGCCTGCGTCTCCTTAGACGGCCGGATAAGCTCCGGCTCCTGATCGCGCCCAGCTCGCCGACCACAAAGCTGATGGCCTTCGTCGAACAACAGGTAGCGCGAGGTGTCTCGCGGCTGCACTGCCAGCGTCGCCAGCGCCTGATTTTGCTTGTGGAATTGCGCCATGCGGCGAAAGTCGATCGTGCTGATTACGTCGACGTTGTGCAGAAGAAACGGCTCTTCCGAGCGACCCTCCTCGAGGAAAAACCAGGCCGCCTTTTTCAAGCCGCCGCCCGTGTCGAGTAGGATGTCTTCGCGGGAGATCTCAATCCTCATCCCGAAGTTGCCGTTTTGCTTCAGATAGTCAACAACCATGTCGGCAAAGTGGTGAACATTGACGATGACCTCGCGAATCCCGAACTGCTGCAGGCGGCGAAGCGCAATTTCCAGCAACGCATGACCATCTACTTCAACCAAAGCCTTGGGGCGATCTTCAGTGAGTGCACCCAAGCGAGTTCCGAGCCCAGCCGCCAGGATCATCGCCCGCATCGGAATGTCGCGATGGCGTAAGACTACTTCAACGCCACTCCGCCCTCGCAAGCGCTTCGCCACTTGCTCGGCCAGGTACACGGAGCGGTGTTGCCCTCCAGTGCAGCCGAACGAAACCATCAGATTCTTGAAGCGGCGTCGTTGCCACTCGGTCACGTGATCATCCACTAGCGCATTCGCATGAGATAGAAACCGATGCACGCTCTCCTGTTGGTTGAGATAGTCGATCACCGGTGCATCCCTGCCGGTGAATAGCTTGAATCGCTCTTCACGCCCTGGGTTGGGCAAGCTGCGTCCGTCAAAGACGAATCCCCCGCCATTCCCGCTTTCATCTCTTGGTAGTCCGCGATGGAATGAGAAGCTTTCAATCTTCACGACCAGATTGTCAGCGTCCGATGCCAGCCCCTGCAATTTCTCCGAGGCCAGCATGCTGTGGAAGGCGTCCATCAGCGTTGGCAGCGCGATTGGCAGCGTGACGTTGTGCAGCAGCCAGCGCAGATTCTTCAGCGCATACGGCACACTCTGCAGGAAATGCACTTTGCGCTCATAGAATCCGCGGAAGCCGTAAGCTCCCAGCGCCTGCATGATGCGGATGTAAACATACGCGTAGTAATGCTGCATGAACACTTCGCGTTTTACGTCGACAAAGCCGGACAGCGTCTCGAGATAGTGATCCAGCAACTTCTGCCGCAACTCCGGCGGCAGATCGGCTTTGGCATCGTAAAGAAGAGAGGCGACGTCATACTGCAGCGCGCCCTTGCGCCCGCCCTGATAGTCCAGAAAATAAGGCTGCCCGTCGCGCAGCATGATGTTTCGCGACTGAAAATCGCGGTACAGAAAGTAATCGCGTCCCGCGCTCAGCAGAAATTTCGTGAGCCGGCTGAAATCATCTTCCAGCGCCTGTTCGCTGAATGGAATCCCGGCCAGCCGCAGAAAGTAGTATTTGAAGTAATTCAGATCCCACGCGATCGACTGCCGGTCGAAACTTCCCCGTGGATAGCACACCTTGTAGTTCAGATCGCGCCCGGCCTCCACCTGGAACCTGGGCAAAGTGGCGATGACTTTTCGGTACGCCTCAACCACCGGAGCGCCGACCTGCTCGCCCGACCTATGGGTGGAAAGAAACTCGAAGAGCGACGTGTTGCCCAGATCCTCTTCGAGGTAAGCTCCCTGCTCCAGGTCCTCGCCATAGATCTGCGGCACAGGCAGACCATGCTTGCGGAAATGCCGGGAGAAGTCCAGGAAGGCCGCATTCTCTTCGCGCACGTCGTACAGAATTCCAATGGCGCTGTTCTTCCCGCCTGCCAGCCGGATAATCTTCCGCCCCGAGCCGCCGAGTTGCCCCTGCAATGGTTGCACCTGCTCGACGGGCGCGTGAAAGTGCTGCTCAAAGAGGTTTTTGAGAATATCCATCGAGTGCGTCGCGGCTCACGCTTGACGATTCAATCACCAAGATATCACCGAAGAGCAACGCAAGCGTTCAGGGGGCACCCTCAAGCAAAACATCGCAGGCCGTTGCCTCGCACTGGCGGACTGCGCATTGCCAACAAATCATTCCCTAGATCACTTTCGTAATTGCTTCGTAATAGCCCATCAGAGCCATTCCCATGTCGGGCAGTCTACGTTAGTCTGTTTGTGAGCAGACTTCGGGGGAGGGCTGTTCGACAGGCGTCCCAAGACTCAAATTGAGTCTGGGACGTTTTGTTTTGTGCTGGAGTTTGGCGGCGGCGGTAGGACTCGAACTTGAGCCGTTTTTTGCGCGCGTGACCCTAAGCAACGCCAAGCGGGACTCCGCTGGCGAAATCCTGAGCACCGCGAAGGACCTGCAAACCTTGGTGGCGGCGGTAGGACTCGAACCTACGACCTACGGATTATGAGACCGTCGCTCTAGCCACCTGAGCTACGCCGCCACTTGCCTGCAAATCGGGAAGGATACGCGAAAGGAACCTTGCCGCCGGTATGTCCCGGCTCTCGCAGTATGGAAGTAACGAACCTGCCGGCGCGCTGCATCCAACCTTCAATTTTAAGAGCGCCTGCGAAATAGGTCAAACGCCGCCGCAGCCAGCCGGATATACTCCTCAAGCGACAGCTGAATCTATTCGCAATGTCCGGAACGCCCATGAAAGCCATCGCTGTCATCCCGGCCCGTCTGGCCTCCACTCGTCTGCCTCGTAAAATGTTGCGCGAAATCGCAGGGAAGCCGCTGATCGGTGTGGTCTACGAAGCAGTTCGCTCCTCGACGCTGCTGGCCGATGTCATCATCGCCACCGATTCCGACGAGATCATGCAAGTGTGCCGCGAACACGGCTGGAAGGCGCTGATGACCTCGCCTGACCACCGCAGCGGCACGGAAAGAGTGCATGAGGTTTCTGCTCGAGAGGCCGCCGATGTCTACATTAACGTTCAAGGCGACGAACCTCTCGTGCGCCCCGAGCAGATCGCGACCCTGCTGCATGTCATGGAGACTCCGGCGGTGCAGGTGGGAACGCTCATGACTCCCGCTGCCGAAATCGACATCCCGAATCCGAATGCGGTGAAGGTGGTAACCGATCTCACCGGATGCGCCCTCTATTTTTCGCGCGCCACGATCCCTTTTGACCGCGACGGCACCAGACCACGCTACCTCAAGCATTTGGGGCTTTACGGATATCGCAAACCCGCGCTCGACCGTTTCATCACGCTGCCGGAGTCCGCGCTCGAAAAGAGTGAACGTCTGGAGCAGTTGCGCTTCCTGGAAAATGGCATATCAATCTATGTTGGCGAGACGCCTCACGATAGCGTAGGGGTCGACACGGAGGAAGACTTGCAGCGCGTGATCAAGATTCTCGGGGCCCGCTGACCCGCTCTTAGACTTGAGGATTCATCTCGTGTTTACGGCCCCATTCCTTGGCAGCCGCCAGGCGCCTCGAGATGGCCGGATGCGAGTGAAAAAACCATTCCACCCACTTTGAGGGAGTGCGTTCTGCCAGGTTCTGCTCCGCCAGCTTATTCATAGACGACATGAAGGGCTCGACACTCGAGATGGATTCGAATGCATACCGGTCCGCCTGCCGCTCGTTAAAGCGCGAATACGCGTTGAGGGCCGGCATCAACACGAACGAAAGAACGACGGAGACCAGCGCCAGCAAGGGCAAGTTGGCGAAGTCTGACATCTCCTCGAACCTATGCTGGTCGATCGCGTAATGCAGAGCCCAGTTCGCTGCCCAGAAGCCAAACAACGTGATTCCTGCCTGCACGAAGATGCTCTTCAGAATATGGCGATGCACATGGTGCCCGAGTTCATGCGCCAGTACGGCTTCGATCTCGTCAGCCGTGTAGTTGTCGAGCAGTGTGTCGGCAAGAATAATGCGGCGGGTTGCGCCCAATCCCGTAAGAGCTGCATTCGCCTTCTTGCTTTTCTCCGAGAGCTTCCAGCGATACACGCCGCGCACCCGCGTCCCGGCGCGTTCACTCAGCACCACCAGGCGACGGCGCAGATCCTCGTTATCGAGCGGTTCGAACTTGTAGAAGATGGGAAAAAGGACAATCGGCGCAAGTTGGGCCAGAACGATAAACAGGCCCATGAACAGCGCCCAAGCGATGATCCACCAGTGCTGCGGCCACTGCCGGAGGGTGAAGTACAGAATCTCCACCACAATCGTTCCCATCACGAGCCCGACCAGGAAGCCTTTCACTTCGTCCCACGCCCACGAGCGAAATCTCTGGGTTGAGAGTTTGAAACGCCGCTCGAGGGAGAACCCGTAATAGTCGAGGCCGAAGCCCAGCACTTTGCTGATCACCAGCAAGAGCAGCACGTACACGAAAAGCGACAGAGAATAATTCTGGAATCCCAGTCTATAGGCCAGGTCACGCAGCCACTCCGACCAGCCTGTCACCAGCAAAACAATCAGGAATGCGAATCCTACAAGGAAGTCGGTGATCCCCAGCCATCGCCGGATGCTGTTGTAGCGGTGGGACTCAGGGGAATCCGTCGGTACCGGGTTGGGATCGTCTGCCATGATCTGTAACTATGGACGCTCGATTGTCCGAATTGCTAGCCGCCGTTCCTTACGAAGCCTTCGCCGGTTGCGAGAATCTCGCGGACCAATTCCGACGACGAAGCCTCAGTGTAAAGCCGCAACAGTCGCTCGGTTCCCGACGCGCGGAACAACACCCACGCCTCCGCTCCATTCCCATTGGTCGGAGCGTCCAGAAAGAATTTTACCCCGTCGCGATATTCTTTCTTGAGCACGCGGTAACGTCCCAGAGTCTGCGTGTCCTCGCTGCGAGCGCGCGCAATCGCGCTTTGTTTCATCTCGTCTGCGATGTGAAGATCGCGTCGCCCGTAATAATGCGGGCCAAATTCGCGCTGCAGGTCCGCCACCAATTGGCCCAGGGGTTTGCCTTCCTCTGCCATCACATTCGCCAGCAGCAGGCAGTTCAGCACTCCATCGCGCTCGGGCAGAAACCGCGAGTAACCAATGCCCCCCGATTCTTCCCCGCCGATCAGAATTTCTCCCTCCATCATAAGATCGGCAATGTATTTGAATCCGATCGACGTCTCGTGCAGTTTGCGTCCATACTTTGCCGCGATGCGGTCGAGCATGCGCGTCGTATTGAAAGCGCGGACAACGTCTCCCGGCCACTTCTTGCGCTCCAGCAGCCAGCGCAGCAGCACGCAGAAAATCTTGTGGGAATCGACGAAGGTCCCGTCTTCGGCAACCGCGCCGATGCGGTCCGCATCCCCGTCGGTGGCCAATCCGGCGTCGCACTTTTCGCGAACCACCGTTTCCTGCAGCAATGCCGTGTGCGGCTCAATCGGCTCCGGATTGATTCCGGGAAACAGCGGGTTCAACTCTTGTCGGATCGCCACACACTGCACGCCCCGCTCGGCAAAAATTCCGGGCAACACGCCCCGCCCCGAACCATACATCGCATCCACGGCAAACTTGAACTTCGTCTTCGCGATCAAATCCATGTCAGCGAAGCCGCACACCGCAGCGACGTAGTCCTTCTTGAAATCGACTTCCTCGACTGCTGCGTCGGTCCCTTTCGGCATGGCGTCGGCGGCCAACTCCTCCTCAATCTTCTTCATGATGGCCGGAGTCGCCGAACCGCCGAAATTGCCCTTGAACTTCACCCCATTCCAGTTCCACGGATTGTGGCTCGAGGTAACCATCACGCCGCCCGCCGCGCCTTGATGTTTCACCGCATAGGAAACTGCGGGCGTCGGCGTGTAATCGTTGGCGAGTCTTACCGGGATTCCTGCCGCCGCAATGACTTCGGCCACAATCTGTGCTGCTCGCGGAGAAGCGAAGCGTGCGTCGTATCCCACGAATACACCGCGCTGCGCCTGTTCGTATTTCAATACATAAGAGGCGATCGCCCCAGCTACGCGGCGCACGTTGTCGAACGTGAAGTCATCGGCGATGATTCCACGCCAGCCGTCGGTTCCGAATTTGATCTCTTGCGCCATGTGTCTGAAGTCTCGTGCTTCGATGCCAAGCTAGGTCAGTCGGTGCAGCTTCTTCTCGTCGAGATACTTCACAACTCTGCCCACGTCTTGCGCATGATGCCGGGTCGTGATCAGCAAGGCATCCGGGGTCTCGACAACTACCAGGTCGCTTACTCCGACGGCTGCCACAAATTTTCCCGGAGCATGAATGTAGTTGCCTTGCGCGTTGATCAAGAAGACGCCGGAACCCATCACCAGATTGCCTTCTGGTGGATTGCTCTTGGCGGTATGGTGCTCGTGCAGCGCAGTCCAGGAGCCCAGATCGTTCCAGCCAAAATCCGCCGGCAGACAGAAAATGTTTCCGGCCTCCTCACCCTTCGCCGATCGTGGTTCGAGCAGAGCGTAATCCACGCTTATGTTTTCGCACTTCGGATATAGCTTTCGAAAAGCAGCCGCGAACTTACGCGTGCCGAACGTTGCCGCGATTTCTTCCAGCAGTGAAGCCGTCTTCGGTAGGTGTTCTCTTAAAGCATCAGCCAGCGTGCGCGCGCTCCACAGAAACATACCGCTGTTCCAGAAGTAGTTTCCCGCGGCGATAAACTCCGACGCCTTTTTCTCGTCGGGCTTCTCGGTAAATCGGCGCACGCGCAGGACGCCGCCTTCCGAAGCGTCTCCTGACTCAACGTACCCATATCCGGTTTCCGCGCGATTAGGTCGGATTCCCAGCACCACAATATTCGGACCCGCTGCCGCAATCTCGATCCCACGCTGCAGCGTCTCGCGGTACCGCTTCTCATCTCCAATGACGTGGTCGGAAGGAAAAAGCCCGAGCACAGCTTCGGAGTTTTCTCGCAAAAGCAGAAATGCAGCCAATCCAATCGCCGGAGCCGTATTGCGTCCCGCAGGCTCGGCAAGCACTTGCGCCTTAGGCAGCTTTGGCAGTTGCTTCGTGATCGCCGCCTGCAGATCTTCGTTCGTGATAATCCAAAAGTTCTTCGCCGAAGCTAGCGGCAACAGGCGCGCAACTGCCTGCTGAATCATCGTCTGCTTGCCATCGAGCGCGAGTAACTGCTTGGCGCGTTTCTTCCGGCTCAGCGGCCAAAAACGCGTGCCGCGCCCCCCCGCCAGAATTACAGGATAGAAATTTGAATTCTTAGCCATCGACTCTCATAGATCTACATTCTCGTTTCCGGCTCAGGCAGCGGCTTCCCGGGTACATAGGCCCGCAAGAATTCCAGTGCCCACTGCGGCCGCACGCCAAACTTACCGAGGCTAGCCGGAATCACCACGGCATCGCCTTTCGCCAACGTCACCGGATCCATCCCTGCCGCTTCGATCGCTCCGCAACCTTCCACTGCGACCAGGATCTGCACCGAGCTTCGTCCCGACTCGTCGTGCGTCAAGAGCTCCAACGGATCCTTCGCCTCAAACATGTCCACCACAAAATAAGGAGCGCCGACCAGTGCTGCATGCCGGTTCTTGCTGCCGCGAATCTCCTCCGGCGCAGGCCGCACCACTTTGCCGGATCGCACTTTCTCTTTCACGGCCGCCATGCCATCTTTCAGGTGCAGCTCTCGCGGGCGCCCGTAATCATACAGCCGATAGGTTGTGTCGGACTGCTGCTGCGTTTCCACGACCATCGATCCTGGCCCAGCGTGTGAACCGTGCCTCCGGCAACGTAGATCATGTCGCCTGCATAAACATTGATCCAGTTGAGAACTTCTTCGGCGCGCTTCTGGTGAATCGCCTTCTCCAACTCAGGCGCCGTGACGCCCGGCTTAAGGCCCAGCGCAATCTGCGCGCCCGGTTTGGCATGGGCGATATACCAGCACTCGGTCTTGCCCCACGGCTGGCCAACGCGCAGCGCCTGCGCATCATCGGGATGCACCTGCACTGACAGCTTCTCGTGAGGAAATAGAAATTTAAGCAGCAATGGAAACCGCTTGGAGTCGCGCGCCGCATCCCCTACCAGTTCGCGCTGGTGCTCTGCGCTCAACTGCGAAAGGGTTTTTCCCGTGAGCGGCCCGTTTGCAACCTTGCAATCGTCGCCGCTCAACCAGGCTTCCCCGATCTTCTCTTCGAACCTGTGATTGGGATAGATGGGCGACAAATCCAGCGTGCCCCACGGGCGTGGATCGAATCCCGGAAGCATCAACAATGGATAAAGGTTTCCCATTCCTTCTCGCTCCAACAAAAAAGACCGCTCGCAAATGGAACGGCCTTTGCCGAACCTGATCATCAAGATTCGCCCCGCCGACTTCCTACAACGCGGCGAAGAATTTCCTCATGCGTTCCAGCCCGCGATCGAGTTCCGCCTTCGACGTGGCATACGAGACGCGAATGTGCTCGTTCGTCCCGAAGCCTTCGCCCGGAACCGTAGCCACGTGAGCCTCGCGCAACAGCCGCCCCGCCACATCCGAAGCCGATTTCAGCCCGCCTCGTCCGAAGAAAGATGAAATATTCGGATACGCGTAGAACGCGCCTTCCGGCAATGTGCAAGCCACGCCGGGAATGGCGCGCAGTCCCTCCACGACATGATCGCGCAACTGGATGTACTCCAGCTTCATCTGCTCTACGCAATCCTGCGGCCCCTTGAGCGCTGCCACGGCGGCCTTCTGCACGATCGACGTCGGATTCGATGTCGACTGGCTCTGCAACTTTGCCATCGCACTAACAACGGGCGCAGGCGCCAGCGCATATCCCAGCCGCCAACCGGTCATCGCATACGTTTTCGAAAGTGATCCGAGAACGACCATCCGCTCTTTGTATTCACGCAGCGACCCTACCGAAAAATTCTTGCCCGTGTAATTCAAATACACGTAGCACTCGTCGGAGAGCACCCAAATTCCGCGCTGGTGCGCCAGACGGATCACCTCCGTCATATCCTCGGGGCTCATCACCGCGCCCGACGGATTCGACGGCGAGTTGAGAATGACGACCTTTGTTCGTGGCGTGATAAGTTCAGCCACCATCTGCGCCGTCACGCGAAAACCTTGCGCCTCATCCGATTCCAGCAGAACGCAATTCCCGCCCGCGTAGCGCACAATGTCTTTGAACGAAACCCAGTACGGCACCGGCAGAATCACTTCGTCGCCGTGGTCCACCAACACCTGAATAGCGTTGAACAGGGCATGCTTGCCGCCCGTCGAGGCAATCGCCTCTTCACGGCGATAGTCCGAGTCAAAATCTACCGCATGCCGGTGGACGATCGCATCCCTTAATTCAGCGGTGCCGGCCACCGCGGTATATTTCGTGAAGTTCCCCTGAATCGCCGCGATGGCAGCCTCTTTAATGTGATCCGGCGTCGAGAAGTGTGGCTCGCCCGCGCCAAAGTCGACCACGTCGATTCCCTGCTGGCGCAACTTGTCGGCCTCGGCCACCACCGCCATGGTGGCGGAGGGTTCGATGCGGTTGATTCGTTCCGTAAGTCTCAGTGCTTCCGTGGTTGCCGTGGTCATGCCTTCTTCTTCCTTTTCCTCGGGACTTCGATGACTTGTGCGTCCCGAAGTTTGTATGCAGGATCCAATTTTTCCCGCAGCTTTTGTTCCACCGCCTCGGGGACGAGATCTCGAACTGGCCCCCCGGCCTGCGCCACCTCGCGTACCAACCGCGAACTGACGTAGGAATATTTGACGGCCGGCATCATGAAGACCGTTTCCAGCGTGGGCTCGAGCTTGCGATTCATGAGCGCCATCTGCAACTCATATTCGTAATCGCTGATGGCGCGAATGCCACGCAATACGCACATGGCGTCAATCGACTTGGCGTATTCCACCATCAGGCCGTCGAAGGTATCGATGCGCACATTACTCCAATCAGCCGTCAGCTCGCGCAGCATCTCCAGCCGCTCCCCCAGGCTGAACATCGGAGTCTTCTCCGAATTGCGCAGAATCGCCACCACCAGCTGCTCAAACATCTTGCTGCCTCGCTCAATCAAGTCGAGGTGCCCGTTGGTGGGCGGATCAAACGAGCCGGGATACACTGCGATACCCTTATTCAATCGTCCTCACAGAAAGGCCGCGGGTGAAGCGTTTCAAGCTAAAGATAATAGGGTAAAGAGAAGCAATAGGAGATTTTATGCGGGTGGGAGCAACAATGGCAATCGGAGACGCTGCGCCGGGCGAGAGAAAGCGGACAAGAGAGAGGGGGAGACCCGGGCGCAGCGTCAGGAATCGCCGCGCCCGGAGGCAAAAAACAAAGCAGAGCTAGCGTTTCGCCGCGATCGGCACCTTGACCGGCTCGGGAGGAGCGCTGGGCATCGTCGTCACACGGCCGTTCGCAGCACCATTCGTCGGAGTCGGCGCCGGCACGGCCGCCGGTTGCCCTGGACCCTGAGCCAATCCCAGGGTCTTGCGTACTTCGGCATCCAGCCTCGCCATGACGTCCTTGTTGTCTTTCAGGAACTGGCGGGCGTTCTCGCGTCCCTGGCCAATGCGTTCGCTCTTGTAGCTGAACCACGATCCAGACTTTTCGAGAATGTTGTTGTTGACCGCGATATCGAGCAGATCGCCTTCGCGCGAAATGCCTTCACCATAGAGGATGTCGAACTCCGCCTCGCGGAACGGCGCCGCAACCTTATTCTTAACGACTTTCACCTTGGTTCGCGATCCAGTGACCACGTCGCCTTCCTTGATGGCGGCGATGCGGCGAATATCCACACGCACCGAGGAATAGAACTTCAACGCGCGTCCGCCAGTCGTCGTTTCCGGATTGCCGAACATCACGCCGATCTTCTCGCGTATCTGATTGATGAAGATCAGGCAAGTTCTCGACTTCGACACCGTTCCAGTCAGTTTCCGCAGCGCCTGCGACATCAAACGCGCCTGCAGTCCCATGTGGCTGTCGCCCATTTCGCCATCGAGTTCGGCCTTGGGCACCAGCGCCGCCACCGAATCCACCACGAGCACGTCGATGGCGTTCGAGCGCACCAGCGCTTCCGTGATCTCCAGCGCCTGCTCGCCGTAGTCGGGCTGCGAGACCAGAAGGTTGTCCACATCGACGCCGAGTTTCTTGGCGTAGCCGGGATCGAGCGCGTGCTCGGCGTCCACAAACGCGGCCATCCCGCCCATCTTCTGCGCTTCAGCAATGACCTGCAGCGTGATTGTGGTCTTGCCCGAAGACTCTGGCCCGAACACTTCCACCACGCGCCCGCGCGGGAATCCGCCTACGCCCAGGGCCGCGTCGAATGAGATCGACCCAGTCGGGATCACCGCGATGGGCACAATCGCTTCCTTCGATCCCAACCGCATGATCGAGCCCTTGCCGAATTGCTTTTCAATCTGCGAGACCGCCAGTTCAATCGCCTTGCCCCGTTCATCCGCCATGGGTGGCTCCTTTTAAGAGTGCCGACTAAATGAAATCTAATCTGGCCGGATTATACATACAGATCGAAGCGAAGAAAAGGCGAATCACGATAATAAACAGTGGAAATGTCCCGATTCGGGCATGCCGTGTTACCGGTCTACGGGTTGTCCTCCCGACCGGAGTTCACCCTTCCTGCAAGAGATGGTAAGCGGAGTGGAGGGACCTGCTGGTGCTCTCGGTTGGCAAGTGCTGAAATATTTTGCGGTCCCAAATGCTTTCGCGCGACGCCGTTGTTGTCATCCTGAGGGCCGCGTCTTTTGCGGCCCGAAGGATCTATGCATTCGTCGGCAGCATCAATGTCCCCGGCGAGTACATAGGTTCTTCGCTTCGCTCAGAATGACAAGCCCAGGGGGATGCCGCGCTACGCCCTACCTCTGCAGCAAATCCACCGGCGCCGTCACATCATGCACCCTGAAATACTTCGCCAGCGCCGGATACTTTCGCGCCACCGCTTCATACATCGCATAAGCCACATTGCGATAAGAAACATGCCCAGCGGGCGTCGTCCGCAGTTCGGAAATGTAAACCGCCTCGGCAAAATCCATCTTGAACAGCGCCCGCTTGCGGAACGCCAGCGGAATCGCGTACTGCGAATTCTCCGCGGCCTCCGGAGAACTCCCCGAAGCCAGCTTCTCGACCGCCGTCTGCACCCGATGCATCGCCGCCTCAAAACGCCCGCGCACGCCGGCGTCCTCCATGTCGAGCAGCATCTCGTAGCCGTGCTGCGTGGTGAATCCCTGCATCACCTGTATGCACCGCCGGTGCCGATGCATGTCGCGGAATCCGCCCGTATCCATCAATATGTCGAAGCGGAACTGCTGGCCCGCGCGGAAGCCGCGCAGCATCTCGTCATGCTTGCCGCGATGCCGCATCCCCACATCGATGATCTCTCGCCGCCGCCGCTCCCCCGCCACCTGCACCGCCTGCCGAATCTGCCGATAAGAATGATGCGAGTGCTCGTACAGCAATGTCGTCGCAATCTCCACTTCCAGCGGCTCTTCGTCCAGTAAATCCACAATCGCCTTCGACGGCGCCAGCGGTTCATCCGCCATCAACTCGCGTGCGGCCTGCCGCAACTCGCGCCGCGTCGCCATCTCGTACTCATTCGGATCGGCATACTTCACCAGCGTCGGCGCCACCCGCACCTCACGCAGCAGCTCCTGTTCCGCGCGCGCGCCCAACTCAGGACTCACCGCCCGAATCTGCGAAACCAGATCCTGCAGCGACTCCGCATTGACGTTATAAGCCGCGCCGGTCGCCGCTTTCTTCAGCGACTCACCCAGCACGCGCACCTCTTTGTGTGTGTGCGACAGCAGATGCGCGACCTGCGTCTCGAGCGTGCGCGCATTAACGATCTCTCCCAGCGAAGTATTCGTCGCCAGCGGCAGCAGGTAGCGTGTGATGTCAAACGCCCGCGCCTTCAGCGTGCGTTCATATGCATCCTGCTTCATGTCGGCGGGCTTCGGCGTGATGTCGATCAGGTACTGCGTCATGTGCGCCGAAAGTGATTCGTACTCGGCGAACAGAAAGTCCAGGGTCTCGCGGTACAGCTTGCGCCCTTCGTCGTCCGCCCCAAAATCCGGCGTGTAGTATCCACTCTTCTTGAAATCCTGATAACGCGTCGACCGCTCCTGCCCATCCCAACGCTGCTCGTCGGCCAGCTCAATCGCCGCCAGAATCGACAGTCTCTCGACCGCCAGCGCGATGTGCGCCAGGTCCGCAATCGAACGGTGCCCGTACTGAAAATAAAATGTGTTGAGAAACTTCTCGGCCTTCTGCGTGCTGATCTCGCGCAGCGACTCCTTCATCGACAACGACGACCGCGAATACTTGGCCATGGCATAAGCCTGGATCTCCGGCTCCACGCCAAACACGGCAAACACTTCGGTCGACGGCGTCACGGAAGCAGGTGCATCGGATAAAGCTTTCTCAGTGGGAGCGACAGGCTCCGCCGCCGACGCGCGCTGTGTAGAGCGATGCCCCGAACCACCGGAAGCCGCGTCGGTCGTCGATGCATTCTTGGTGGATGATTCGGGCATCAAGATCACTTCATTAGTCGCAGTCTGAGGCATGAGTGCTGGAATGGTACTCGGCGCCCTTGTGGAATAGCAATGCGATTCGTCCTCTCCTCAGGAGAGCTTATGTGGGGACAGCCGCCCTCGGCTGTCCGTCGAGCGCCGCTCGGCCGCCTCCCCCCAACCGCACCCTACTCCCGCGTATAATTCGGCGTTCCACCGCTGTCATTCATCCAGCATTCGGGAGAACTCTCATGTCTCTTGCAGGACGAGTAGCCCTCGTCACCGGCGCGTCGCAGGGCATCGGACGCACATGCGCCTTCCGCCTCGCCAAAGAAGGCGCCACCGTGGCCGTCGCAGCCCGCAATCAGGAAAAATTGAACGAACTGGTCCAGGAAATCACGGCCGCAGGCGGCAAGGCCGCTGCCTTCGCTCTCGATGTCGCCGACGAAGAGCAGGTCAAGGCCACCGTCAAGGCCATCCTTACTCAGTTCGAAAAGATCGACATCCTGGTCAACAACGCCGGCATCACCCGCGACCAGCTCGTCATGCGCATGAAGCGCGCCGATTGGGACGCCGTCCTCCAAACTAATCTCACTTCCGCCTATCTCTGCATCCAGCAAGTCATTCCATCCATGTTGCGGAAAAAATGGGGACGCATCATCAACATCACCAGCGTCTTCGGGCAGATGGGCCAGGCCGGGCAAGCCAACTACGCCGCCTCCAAGGCCGGACTGATCGGCCTCACCATGGCCATAGCCCGCGAAGTCGGATCGCGCACGATTACCTGCAACGCCATCGCCCCCGGTTTCATCGAAACCGCCATGACCGCGGTCCTGAGCGAAGAATTCAAAGAAACAGCCGTCAAGCAGATCCCGCTGGGTCGTGTGGGAAGCCCGGAAGACGTTGCGGGAGCCGTAGCCTTCCTCGCATCAGACGACGCCTCGTACATCACCGGCCACGTCCTAAGCGTGAACGGCGGCATGCTCATGGGATAGTTCGCAAAGAAAAGCTAACCACAGAGGGCACGGAGGACACAGAGGAAATGAAAGCAAAACATCCCGGCCATCCGGTTTCCTCTGTGTCCCCTGTGTCCTCTGTGGTGAAAAGCCTTTCGCAGTTGTAATTCGTGGCATCCTCGGCCAGAATGCTGGCACCAGAACAAAGAATGAGGATCCGATGAAAGAAAAACTGACACTGGCACTCGTAGTCCTTCTCACGGTGGGGTCGGCCCTAGCCGCCGACGGCAAGTCCGTCTCGTACAAGAGTGGCGACGAAACTGTCCAGGGAGTTCTCTACACCCCTGCCGGCAAAGGCCCGTTTCCCGCGCTCATCGTCATTCACGAGTGGTGGGGATTGAACGACTGGGTCAAGGAACAAGCCTCCAGGCTCGCAGACCAAGGCTACGTCTCTCTCGCTGTTGATCTCTATCGCGGCAAAGTTGCAACCACGCCCGACATGGCTCACGAGATCATGCGCGGAGTTCCCGAAGACCGCGCCAAACGCGACCTGAGCGCCGCCTTCGAATTTCTCGCCGCCCAGCCCAACGTGAAGAAAGACCGCATTGGCTCCATCGGATGGTGCATGGGCGGCGGCTATTCCCTCGATGCGGCCTTGCAGGAACCCACCTTGGCCGCCACCGTCATTAACTACGGCCATCTCGCAACCGACACTGCGGCGCTGAAGAAAATCAACGCGCCCATCCTCGGACTCTTTGGCGCGCAGGATCATGGCATCACTCCCGACGACGTTCACAAGTTCGAGCAATCCATGAAGCAACTGGGGAAGAAGATCGACATCAAGATCTACGACGATGCGGGACACGGCTTCGAAAATCCCAACAACAAAGACGGATATCGGGCCGAAGACACGGCCGACGCCCAGAAGCGTACGCTCGATTTTCTTTCTACTACATTAAAGAAGTAGAGCACGCGCGATTGTCGCCGAAACCGGCTGCCGGACGCGGGTTTTACTCGACGCATTTCTAATACGTCGTGCAAGCAAAACTGTGCCTGCTTGCGAAACTCCGCTGAATCCCATTCGATTTTCGCATGGCACGAACGTCCGGCGCATAGCACGAATTTCCCACTTGCCAGACGGTGCCGATCTGGTTACTATGGCGCATCCTGAAATGCTCCCAACCATGAATATCGGCGAGACGATCCGCAACTACCGGCTCCAGAAGGGTATGTCTCAAGGCGACATCGAAAAGCGCACCGGGCTTCTGCGTTGCTATCTGTCGCGCGTTGAAAACGGCCATACCATTCCGTCGCTCGACACGCTCTCCAAGATCGCCGGCGCCATGGAACTTCCGCTCTCCCAGTTCTTCGCCGAACCAGGCCACAGCAACGGCTCCAAGGGTCTGCCGCAACTGTCCGACGATGAAGTCCGTTTCCTCAGCCAGATCCGCCGCTATTCCACCAGCCTGAACGACAGTGACCGCAAGCTGGTTCTCGCCATGGTCAAGAAAATGGCGTCGAATTCGGGGAAGTGAGCTGCTCTAGCTCTTAGCTCTTAGCTCTTAGCTCTTAGCTTTTAGCTCTTAGCTCTTAGCTCTTAGCTTACTCTTAGCTCTTAGCTCTTAGCTTTTAGCTCGATCCCATTCAGACATACATAACTTCTTTGTCTATCGAGGTTTCCTGAAACGAACAACTACGGCAAGGCTATTATCCTCATGTCCCGCTGACCTAATGGGGTCAAGCCAAGAGCTAAAGGCTAAGAGCTAATAGCTGAATTACTTTCGTTCCATTCCCCTTAGTGACCCTCAGGTACCTCGTCCCGCCCCTCTCTCCTCACTACACTGGGCATGGAGAATCCTGTGACCACCGACGAGGAACTGAACCTTCTCGACTCGCAATTGCGCCGTCTAAAAATCGAGTACGAGATCTTCTTCAGCAATCCGACGAAGCGCCCTCCCGCCGACGTTGAGTGGAAGGTTCTAAGTCTCCTGCGCAAATTTTCCGATGGCGGCCGCATGAATTTCTCCCAGCGCTACCGCTACAACGAAATGGCCCAGCGCTACGCCCTCTACAGTGACCTGTGGCGGAAGAAGTCGCGCATCCGCGAAGAGGGCTATCGCCGCCCCCAGGATGCGCTCTTGTCCGTGCAGGGAGTTCGAGTCGCGGAAGACGAACACAAGTCTCAGCATCATCCCGTCTATGGCGTAAGCCACGCCGCTGCGGCAGCGGCCGGAGCAGCCTCATCCCAGCCCTTCACGCTGCATAGCGTCGACCAGGCCGAGCGCGAACAGGTCGAGCGCCTGTACAACACGCTCGTCGCTGCAAAGAAAAAGGCGGGCGAGAATGTCTCGGGCAATATCGAATCGTTCACCACGTTCGTCCAGAAAAAAACTGAACAGATCCGCAAGCAGTACCACTGCGAGAATGTCGAATATTCCGTGGAACTCACCAACGGGCAAGTCAAACTAAAAGCTAAAGCCAAAACATAGGATTTACCCTCCAAGTCGCGACGCCTGGTTTATTTCCAGATCCGGTTTTTTCCGGCGGCCAACCGAGAATCCGTAGTGACTTTCGACTCCAGCCTTTTATCCAGCATTGACTTCTCCGGAGGGCAGGATAAGATGTCCCGCGCAGCTTAAGGGCATTTGGCGGCACCCCGAGTAGTGTGTGGCCCTGTGTCTAACCCTTGATGGAAAGGCTCCTCCCAGGGCCAAATATCGCGGGCGAGGCTGCGAAACGAAAAATGTGGAGGACAAAAAATGGTAGTAAAGCGTGCTCTGAGTTGTCTATTTGCCTTGACACTGGCCTCGGGAGTTCTTTGGGCGCAAGGCCCGAAGGTCGCCCACACCACTCACCATGGGCCCGTAGTTCCCTTCAAGGCTCCCCCGGCTACTCTCAAGACCATTTACAGCAGTCTTGGGCCGAGCGCCACTAACGCCTACAACGACACAACCGGTTATTACGTGATCGGGCCCAACAACTCGGTGGGTCTGGGCGAACAGTGGGTCGCTTCGCCGTTCACCCCACTGGCCAACTCTCATGTTTCTGAGATCTCGGTTGCCGTGGGTTGGATCTCCGGACCCAAGGCCATCATCGTAGGCCTCTACAGTGACGACGCAGGCACAGTCGGCACCCTGCTTGCCAGCGGCGAAACCAACAAGGTTCCGGCCTTCGGTACCTGCTGCCAAACCGTCAACGTCACCGTCCCATCCACAGCGATTACCGCTGGAACTCAATACTGGATCGGTGTGACTACGGACGACACCCAGGCTCCCGGCTTCACCGGTGTCTTCGATTCCACCAATTCCTCCACCATCGCCTACAATCCGTCGATGGAGGGATGGTTCACATTCAGCGGCAACGTACCGGCCATTCTGGTACGCGGCACAACTCCGTAACTTATTTCCACTCGATCGAACGAAAACAGGCCGCGAATTCTTTGCGGCCTGTTTTTTCTGAGCCGCAACGGTTGTCGCCGGCAGAACACTGATGTTTGCCTGGGGCAGCGTTTTGAGAAGTGCGATGAACTGCTTACAACTGGGAAGACTTTGCACGTGGCTGAAGAAGTCACGATTCGTATCGGGATATCGCTTTACAGGCTGCGGAAAAACTCAATTTGGAGCCGATTTGGGAAGGGCATGAGTTCCACTCGTGCCGCTAAGTCGCTCAAAATGTGCCTGCGCTTTAGCGCCTGAGGAACTCTCAGCGCACTCACGGGAGTTTTTCAGCAAACTGCTAGCCGCTGAGACCCCCTCATCGAGTTCCCTGCGATCCGCTCGCGATTTGCCACCCGATTGCTGATAGAATTTTCGGTCGCCATCCATCATCCAACTCATCCGAGGCCCCGTATGTCTGCCCGTATTCAGCGCGCCCTTCTCAGTGTCACCGACAAAACCGGACTCGTCGATTTCGCCCGCAAACTTTCCGCCCTCGGCGTCGAACTCATCTCGACCGGAGGCACTGCGAAACTCCTCCGCGAGTCGGGCATCACCGTGAAAGATATCTCCGAACTCACCGGCTTTCCCGAAATGCTCGACGGCCGCGTCAAGACGCTTCATCCCAAAGTCCACGGCGGCATCCTGCATCGCCGCGAAGATCCTAAACACGTCGCTGCCATTGCCGAACACGGCATCGCTCCCATCGACATGGTGGTCGTGAATCTCTACGCCTTCGAGAAGACGGCTGCCAAGCCCGGCGTCGCTTTCGAGGAATTGATCGAGAACATCGACATCGGCGGGCCGTCCATGATCCGCTCCGCGGCCAAGAATTTTCAGGACGTCGCGATTGTGACTTCTCCCGACGACTATGACGCGATCGCCGGCGAACTCTCTCGTTCCAACGGAGCACTCTCGCGCGAAACCAAATGGCGCCTCGCGCAAATAGCTTTCGCCACGACTGCCGCCTACGATTCTGCGATCGCCTCTACCCTCGAGCGGATCAACGCCGAATCTCCGCAAGCGACGCCGGAAGCCAGCTCTTTCCCGCAAACCCTGCGTTTCACCTTTCACAAAACGCTCGACCTGCGTTACGGCGAGAATCCTCACCAGAAAGCCGCCATGTACTCCGACGGCTCCGGCGTCGGCGTCGCCAATGCCCTTCAACTGCAAGGCAAGGAACTTTCCTACAACAACATCGTTGACCTGCAAGCCGCGTGGGATCTGGCTCAGGAATTCGACGAACCGGTCGTGGCGCATCATCAAGCACACCAACCCGTGTGGCACCGCTACCGGCAAGACTCTCGCCGAAGCCTACAAGCGAGCCTTGGAATGCGATCCCGTTTCAGCCTTCGGTGGCGTGATCGGAGTGAATCGCCCCATCGATGCCCAAGCTGCCGAAGAGATGCACAAGCTTTTCCTCGAAGTCATCGCCGCTCCGGCCTTTGACGAATCCGCCAAAGCTAAGTTCGCCTCCAAGAAAAATCTTCGCCTCGTCGAAGTAATCGACCCACGTACCCCCGGACGCATTCGTTCGGCGGCCGAGCCAGCCCTCCGCAACTGGGTGCTAAAAAACATCTCCGGTGGAATGCTCGTGCAGGACTCCGACCTCCGCCCTCTCGAAGACTCCGATCTCAAAGTCGTCACCAAGCGCACGCCCACGCCCGAAGAAACCCGCGCTCTGCTCTTTGCCTGGAAAGTCTGCAAGCACGTGAAGTCCAACGCCATTGTGTATGCGCGCGATGGTCAGACCGTTGGTGTCGGCGCCGGACAAATGAGCCGCGTGGACTCCGCCAAGATCGGTGCCATGAAAGCTCAACTCCCGCTGAAAGGAACCGTCGCTGCCTCCGACGCCTTCTTTCCGTTCCCCGATGGCGTCGAAGAAATCGCCCGCGCCGGCGCCACTGCAATTATTCAACCCGGAGGCTCGCAGCGGGATCCCGAAGTCATCGAAGCCGCCGACCGCCTTGGCCTGGCCATGCTCTTCACCGGAGTCCGCCACTTCCGCCACTAGGTAAATTGCTGATTCCCTGATTGTTGATTGCTGATTGTAAAGATATGTACCGGCAGAACACTGAACCCCGCAGCAATCAACAATCAAAAATCAACAGTCAGCCCCACAGTACCTGTACCTCCGGTTCCCAGGCCCCTCACACCGCCAAAGTGTTTTTTCCCATCCCGCGACTCGTCGCGGTAGAATAAAGGCACCTTTCCCCCGACGGCTTTGCATCCAATCAAGTCTGAGGTTTCGGAAACGCGCTTCCAGCGCATCAGGTCAAGCATGAACAGAATTTCGCGTCTTTTTTTGATGATCGCGTTGGCCGCAACCGCCGCGGTTAGCCAAACCAGCCCAACCCCGTCGCAATCGGAGCCCAGTCAGCCCGAAGCCAAGCCCGCAACATCTTCGCCGCGCAAAACCGATAAAGCGTCCGCCTACTACCATTACACAATGGCGCACATGTACGAGGAAATGGTTACCGCCTACGGCCGCAGCGACCTCGCGACCAAGGCGACCGAAGAATACCGCCTCGCCATCGAGGCCGATCCCTCGTCGGAATTCCTGACCTCCGCCCTCGCGGAGCTCTATGTAAAGACCGGACGCATCGCCGACGCTGTCAAAGAAGCGCAAGACATCATCAAACGCGATCCCAAAAATCTCGAGGCCCACAAGCTTCTCGGACGCATCTATCTCCGCTCTCTGGGCGACATGCCCGGCGGCTCCGGCTCTGACAACATCCTGCACCTCGCCATCGACCAGTACGAACAGATCACGAAGCTCGATCCCGACAGCGTCGACGATCACCTTCTTCTCGGCCGGCTCTATCGCCTGAACAACGATCTGCAGAAAGCGGAAGGCGAACTCAAGACCGCGATCAAGCTCGACCCCAGTTCGGAAGAGGCCGTCACCACGCTGGCCATGCTCTACACCGATGAAGGGGACACGGCCCACGCTCTGAAAGTTCTCAGCTCCATCCCTGATTCCGCGCGCTCCGCGAAACTCTACGCCGCCCTCGGCGCAGCCTACGAGCAGCGCAAGGATTACAAGAGCGCCATCGACGCTTACAAGCACGCTATCGTTCTCGATCGCGACAATCTCGACGCCATCCGTGGCCTCGCAGAAAATCTCCTGAACGACGGCCAACTCGACGCGTCCCTCGAACAGTACAAGGTCATTGCCGACTCCAATCCAGAAGATGCGCAAACTTACGTCCGCATGGCCGAGATTTATCGCCGTCAGGCCAAGTACGATCTCGCGCTCGAAAGCCTGAAGCGCGCCGACACCCTGGTTCCCGACACCATGGACGTTCCCTACAGCATGGCTTCGGTCTACCAGGCGCAAGGACGTTACGATGACGCGATCAAACTGCTGCAGGATCTCGTTAAGCGCACCGAAAAAAGCGAAGTCGGATCCAGTAACGCCGACCGCAACAACCGCGCCATTTTCATCGAGCGCCTCGGCATGGTCTATCGCGAACAGGAAAACTATCCCGCCGCGATCGAGACGTTCCGCAAAATGTTGCCCCTCGGCGACGAGAACGCCCGCAGCGGCTATCAGGAAATGATCGACACCTACCGCGAAGCCAAGCAGTGGCCGCAAGCCACCGCCGTCGCCAAAGAAGCGGTGCAGAAAATGCCCGACGACCGCGACCTTCGCATGGTGCTTGACGCCCAACTCGCCGACACCGGCGAAGTGGACAAGGCCGTCGCCGACATCCGCACGATGCTGAAAGGCGGTCCCGACGATCGCGAGGTTTACCTTCGCCTCGGCATCATCTATACGCGCGCCAAGCGCTACAACGAAGCGCTCGAGGCGCTCGCCAAAGCCGAGCAGCTTTCGACCAAGCCCGAAGACAAAGCCTACGTTTCGTTCCTGCGTGGCGACCTCTATCAGCGTCAAAAGATGTTCGACCAGGCCGAAATCGAATTCCGCAAAGTTTTGGCCACGACTGCGCCCACTGATCCGCAGGCCGCCGCTACTCTGAATTATCTTGGCTACATGAACGCCGATCGCGGCGTGAAACTCGAAGAGTCGCTCAACTACATCAAGCAGGCTCTGACCTTCGAACCCAACAACGGCGCCTATCTCGACTCGCTCGGCTGGGCCTACTTCAAGCTGGGCAAGTACGATCAGGCCGAAGAAAACCTTACCAAGGCCGAATCTCACATGGGCACCGATCCCACGGTGCAAGAGCACCTCGGCGATCTCTACCAGAAGACCGGGCGCCTGAAACTCGCCGCCGCTCACTGGGACCGCGCCGTCCAGGAGTGGAACAAAACCGTTCCCGCCGAGCAGGACTCCGAAGCCTTCGCCAAAGTCCAGCAAAAACTCGACGCCGCAAAAGTAAAACTAGCGAAAGAAGATTCGCAAAAGCAGTAAGTAAGAGTCGTTAACCACAGAGCCCATGCGAAGGCGAAGCCCATGCGGAGGGCAATGTCCATGTGGGGACGGGCGCCCTCGCCCGTCCAAGCCGCGACGGTTTATGTCGCGGCGGCGCATTTTGCCGGGAGCCAAATAACTAACTGGTGGCCGATGAGCACTCGATCGCCTTGCTAAACTCTCCCCATGCCACCGGAGACCATTTTCATCCGCGAAGCCTCCGCAAACGACATCTCTGAAATCCTCCGCCAGCGCCGCAGAATGTACGAAGACATCCACCACACAGATTCTGCATCACTGGACACCGTAGTATCCCTGTCCGCCACCTACCTGAAGACAGCCATGCCCGAAGGATCGTTTCGCGCCTGGCTTGCCGTCGACGCCGACCGAATCGTCGCCGGAGGAGCAGTCGTCATCTCTCCCTGGCCCGCTCACCCACACGACTTTGACTGCCGCCGCGCCACAATTCTCAACGTCTATACCGATCCCGACTACCGCCGCCGGGGCATCGCCCGCCGCATTATGCAGACGATCATCGACTGGTGCAAGCGCGAAGGCTTCGCCCGAGCAACGCTGCACGCCAGCGACGAAGGCCGCCATCTCTACGAATCCCTGGGCTTCGAATCCAGCAACGAAATGCGCCTCAAGCTCCGATAAAAATTGCTGACTCATGATTGTTGATTGCTGATTGAACCGCACCCGGGCTTGGTCTTTTCCATCAACAATCAAAAATCATCAATCAACAATGTTATTCTTCCCCCATGCTGGCCGCCTACGCGGTGTACGTCGAAAACTCCCGCGGACGCCGCTTCCCCGAGCCTCCATCATCCCTACCGCAACGACTTTCAGCGCGATCGCGACCGCGTCATTCACGCCCGCGCCTTCCGCCGCCTCGAAGCCAAGACGCAAGTCTTCACCCGCCGCTACTCCGACCACTTCCGCAACCGCCTCACCCATACCCTCGAAGTTTCGCAGGTCTCCCGCACCATCGCCGGAGCCCTCGGCCTCAACGTCGATCTCGCCGAAGCCCTCGCGCTCGTCCACGACATCGGCCACCCGCCCTTCGGCCACGCCGGAGAAAAGGCCCTCGACGCCGCCATGCGCGAGCACGGACTCTTCTTCGACCACAACCTGCACGCCCTCCGCATCGTCGAAGACTTCGAGCAGCGCTACGCCGCCTTCCGCGGCCTGAACCTGACTTTCGAAGTCCGCGAAGGCATCATCAAGCACTCGCACGACTACGACGCGAAGCAACATCCCGAACTGGTCGAATATCTGTTAGACCAGCGTCCACCGCTCGAAGCGCAATTGATCGACCTCACCGACGAGATCGCCTACAACACGGCCGACCTCGACGATGGATACGAAGCGCATCTCCTCTCCCTGGAAGAAATCCGCAAAGGTATCCCGGCTTTCGAACGCTTCTATCGTGAAGTCGAACAAATCTATCCCGACGCGCCCGAAAAGCTGAAGTTCAACGAAGCCCTGAAGCGCATCCTCAACCGTTTCGTCGGAGACCTCATCATCAACACGCAAGTCCGTTTGCAGGAAGCCAAAATTCAAACGCTCGACGACGTCCGCCATCACAGCGACCGCCTGGCCGCCTTCAGCCCGACGGTCGAAGCCGAACGCAAACAGAGCAAAGAGTTCCTCTACGAAAATCTCTACTACAGCCCCTCTCTGTCCGGAGAAAAAGAAGATGCGGAACGCATCGTCAAAGAACTCTTTGCTTTCTGGATGGACCATCCTGAGTCGCTGCCCCATAACTACCGGGAAAAGGTCGAGAAGAAGGAAGACCCGCTCCCGCGCGTAATCTGCGACTACATCGCGGGCATGACCGACCACTTCATCTTCGAGCAATACGAAAAGCACTGTGGAACTCGGTAAGTGAGGTTCATGTAGGGACAGCCGCCCTCGGCTGTCCGCCGGGCAAAGCCTGGCTGCCGACCGCGCGGAAAATCCGCCTCCGACCTATTCCGTGGGTTACCCTACCGTTACGCCTTAGTCGCCTGAGCCAAAACGCTTTGCCCGGGACCGGCCCACAACCAAACCTGACCACTTTTTTGCACGCAGTTTTTATATCAGGTTTGCCAAATTTACCCTGCCTCCCTCCCCATCCCTATCTTTCCCGCTCCCAGCCCACTACAATGTCTATAGCTATCAATCATTTAGCTCTTCAACCCTTAAGGCCGATTTGGCATCCCACATGTAATAGGAATGTCAGGCACTGTCGTGGTAGGTGCCCGGAGTTCCAGGCCAAAGCGTTGCGTCAACGCAGGCCGGGTTCAGCGAAACCGCTGGCTTTCTTTACCCGATTTCAGGGGACGCAATCAGATTTTCAAGCACGCCCAGGCGTGCCGGAGTGGAGCAACAAGCTGAGCCCAAATGCTCCCCCAACTTGGAGGAAGTCATCATGAATAACCGCCTACTCTTCGCCCTGCCGTTGGCCGCCGTCCTCGCTTTCCCGGCCGTCGCGCAGACCACCTCGTCTTCCACCGATCAGAGCGCACCCGCCGCAACCCAGCAAGCTGCTCCGGCTTCGACCGATGCCGCCGCGACCGGCAAAGCGCCACTGGCGCCTCCGTCCCGCGAAGGCTTCTGGGGACGCGTGAATCCTTTCGCCCGCAAAAGCTATGTGAAGCGCCAGACCGAGCCGATTCGCGACCGCGTCAACGAACTTGATGAACTGACCGCCGGCAACGGCAAGGCCATCAAAGACACTGACGCCCGCGCCCAGGCTGGCATTAAGCTCGCCTCCGACAAGGCCGACTCCGCCGATCAGCATGCCGTTGACGCCGGTAACAAGGCCACCGCGGCACAGCAGACCGCGCAGCAGGTTACCGCCCGCGTCCAGACTGTTGAGACCGTCGTTGGCAACATCGACCAGTACAAGGCCTCGAACCAGACCGAAATCCGCTTCCGCCCCGGCCAGACTGTCCTCAGCAAGACTGCTAAGGACGCCCTCGACGAGATGGCGAGCGGCGTGAAGGGTCAGCGCGGCTACATCATCGAAGTGCAGGGCTTCTCATCCGGTAAGGGACAGACCGCTATCACCACGTCGCAGAAAATGGCCGACTCGGTGGTGCGCTACCTCGTCCTCAACCATGAGATTCCCGTCTATCGCATCTACGTCGTCGGCATGGGCAATGCTCCCGCGCCCACAGCGGATGACGCGAAAACCAAGCGCATGAGCGGAGGCCGCGTCGAAATCAGCCTCCTGAAGAACGACCTGGAACAGCTCTCCTCCAACTCCGGAGCCCCTGTCACCAGTGCCGATCAACCGCAACAGCCGAAATAAGTACGTGGAAGAGCGGCCCTTAAGAGCCTGCCCTGAGCGCAGTCGAAGGGGCCGCTTCCCGGACTTCAAAACCTGTCGGGCTTCA
Organism: uncultured Acidobacteriaceae bacterium; assembly: GCA_963844525.1. GTDB lineage: Bacteria > Acidobacteriota > Terriglobia > Terriglobales > Acidobacteriaceae > Sulfotelmatobacter. Next base: position 75,021 of record CAWJOM010000008.1, read on the forward strand.
GCCCCTGAGCTTTTCGGCGACAGACAGAAAGATGTTTTGGGACCCACGAGCCATCGCTCTTAGTCCCTCCCCCGAAAAAAGGCCTCTCGCGCAAGCGAGGGGCTTTTTTGTTTCGTGTGCTGAAAATCGGGATTGGCAGAGCGGAAATTCCACAGACGCAGGTTGCTACCTCGATTGCGTCATTCCGAACGGAGCCGTTCTTCAGGCGAAGTGAGGAATCCCGCGTGCGGCACCCTGCTCACTCTTCCTCGGTCCTCACGTCCATACCCTAACCCTATGTACGACCTTAAACTCGCCCTCCGCCAATTCCGGAAGTCTCCCGGTTTCGCCGCCACGGTGATTTTCACCATCGCCCTCGGCATCGGCGCTAACACCGCCATCTTCACTCTGGTCCACGCGATTCTCCTGAAGTCGCTCCCAGTCGCGAATCCCGCATCCCTGTATCGCGTCGGCGACCTCGACGACTGCTGCGTGAATGGCGGTTTCCAGAACGACAACGGCGATTTCGATCTCTTCTCCTACGATCTCTATCGCCACTTCCAGGACAACACGCCCGAATTCGAACAACTCGCGGCCTTCCAGTCCGGACACAGCACAGTCAACGTCCGCCGCGGATCCGCTACGGCCACCGCCGAAACCGCCGAATACGTCTCCGGAAATTACTTCTCCACCTTCGGCTTGGGAGCCTTCGCGGGCCGCAGTTTCCTCCCATCCGATGACACTCCCGGCGCTGCCCCGGTTGCCGTAATCAGTTATCAGGCTTGGCAAATCGCCCACGCGGCCGATCCCAGCGTCATCGGCTCCACGTTCTATATTCAGAATCATCCTGTCACTATCATTGGCATCTCCCCGCCGGGCTTTTTCGGCGACCGAATCGCCAGCAATCCGCCCGCTCTCTGGATTCCCCTCAACGTCGAACCCATTCTCGAAGGCGACACCAGCATTCTGAAACAACCCGATACCAACTGGCTCTACGTTCTGGGCCGCGTCCGGCCTGGCGTCAATCCCGGAAGCCTGCAGGCAAAGCTTTCTAGTTCTTTGCGTCAATGGCTCGCGACTCAACCCGCTTACACCAAGGATGGAAATCAGGCTGAGATTGCCAAGCAGCATGTTGTCCTGACCCCAGGCGGCGCTGGAGTCCAGAACTTGCAGCAGGAAGCCGGCAGCGGTCTGCACCTGCTCATGGCGATCTCCGGACTGGTTCTCCTGGTGGCCTGCGCCAATATCGCGAATCTTCTGCTCGCCAAAAGCGCGACTCGCCGCGCCGAAACTTCCATCAGCATGGCCTTGGGCGCAGCTCGATCTCGCCTCATCCGCCAGATGCTGGTGGAGAGCCTGCTGCTCGGTTGCGCCGGCGGCCTCGTAGGCATCGCCATGGCGTACGCCGGCGCGCGCATGATCCTGGCGCTCGCCTTCCCCGATTCCCCACAGCTTCCGATCCATGCCAGCCCGTCGCCCGCCGTGCTCGGTTTCGCGTTCGCGCTGTCCTTGCTCACTGGGCTCATCTTCGGGATCGTCCCTGCCTGGATCTCTTCACACTCAGATCCCGCCGAGGCCTTGCGCGGCGTTAATCGTTCGACCAAAGATCGTGCTTCGCTGCCCCAACGCTCGCTCATCGTATTTCAAGCTGCGCTTTCGCTTGTGTTGCTGGTCGGAGCCGGCCTGCTCACGCGCAGTCTGCGCAACCTTGAGCATCAGGACTTCGGAATCGCCACCGCCAATCGCTTCGTCTTCCATTTTGATCCTGCGGGAGTCGGCTATACGCCGGCCACGATCGGTGCGGCCAACGACCGGTTGGAGCGCGAGTTCTCCGCCCTTCCCGGCATCCAGAGCGTGGGCCTCGCCCTCTACAGCACTCTCGAGGGCAACAACTGGTCTGAGGGGCTCTCCATCGAAGGCCGCCCTGCGCCACCACCGAATGAACACAACGTTGCCTCGTGGGACCGCGTCACACCGCATTTCTTCGAGACCGTTGGCCAGCCGGTGGTTCGCGGCCGCGGCATCACCGAGCAAGACACCGCCACGTCCCGCTTGGTGTCAGTCGTGAATCAGACGTTCGTGAAGAAGTTTTTTCCCAACGAAGACCCCATCGGCCGCCACTTCGGAACCGCCGGTCCGGAATCGTCCACTGACTACGAAATCGTCGGTGTCGTGGCGGACGCCAAATACAACAACCCTCGCGACCCGGTCCGCCCGATGTATTTCCGTCCCATGACTCAGCTGAATACACATCTCAAGGAGCGCAGCGCCATTACCGGAGAGTCCCGCTCCCTCTTTCCCAACTCGATCACGCTTCGTTATACGGGCGATGCCGCCAGCCTGGAACCTCTCGTTCGCCGCACTCTCACCAACATCAATCCCAATTTCACCGTTCTCGACTTCAACACGCTCGACTATCAAGTCGCCGGAAACTTCAATCAAGAGCGCCTCATCTCCCGTCTGACGGCTTTGTTCGGATTGCTTGCGCTCGTGCTGGCGTCGGTCGGTCTCTACGGCATCACAGCGTACTCGGTAGCCCGCCGCACTAGCGAAATCGGCCTGCGGATGGCCCTCGGAGCCAATCGCAAGGATGTCGTCGCCCTCGTGCTCCGCGGCGCATCGTGGCAGGTTGGACTCGGCCTGCTCATCGGAATTCCCGTCGCTCTGCTGGGCGGGCGCTTGATGTCGGCCCAACTCTACGGCGTGAGCACCTACGATCCCTTCACGCTAGCAGCCGCAGTAGTGGTCCTCTCGGCGTTTGCGGCCATCGCCGGATTCATCCCCGCAAAACGTGCCGCCAGCATCGAACCCATGAACGCCCTGCGCACAGACTAGCAACAAAGCTATGTCGCGCAGCCCGGAGCGTGAGTCGAAGGGCCCTTCGACCGCAATGCACTAAGCGCGCCATGTCATCCCGAGCGCGCCCTTTGCGCGAAGGACCTATGCAATTCCTCTGTGTCCTCCGTGTCCTCTGGGGGTGAAGGTTTTGTTTTTCGATCGCTGGAGATCCCCGGGTGTTCCATTTCTCGCCGGGGTTGGCCCGCGAGAAAGCCGGCCCTGAACCTGTCGAAGCGTGGTTTTTTACCCCCGACCAAAGCAATCCCCACTCCGAGCGAAGTCGAAGGAAGCCCCTCCCTCGCCCCAATCCATCCCCAGGTTACCGTCGTGCTCTGGAACACTCCTGAACCACTCGCTACATTCTTAAGAGGAGCATGCCTCGCTCGTCCGGTAGCGACATGACAACCCTGATGTTTGCAGACGCTCTAGTCGTAGCAATTACTCTAATCATTACCATCCGCTTCTTTGCGAAGTACGGGCGCGAACGGTAACCCCTAACGCCGCCGGCCCAATAGCATTAGGAGCGTTGGGCCACTCGTTACGAACCGGTCCTCATGTCACTCGACGTGCCCCCCGCGGCCGGAACATAGCACTTCAAGGTGTAGTCCATCACCATGCGCTCAGCGTTGAAGCGCCAGCCCAGGGTCCGGATCGTCCTTTTCATGCGCTTGATCCAGCCTCGCGGAAGCCCATCACGATCGCGCTGGTAATACAGCGGAATCACATGGTCGCGCAAGGTTCGCATCAGGTCTTCTCCATCGCGCGCATCGTGGACGCTCATGTTGGAATGAGTCCTGCCCGTCCCAATCGAAAATCCGTTAATCCCGTCGTAGGCTTCGGCCCACCAGCCATCCAGCACAGAGAGATTCAGGCCTCCGTTCAGCACCACCTTCTGGCCGCTCGTGCCTGAAGCCTCCAGCGGACGCCGTGGATTGTTCAGCCAGACATCCACGCCCTGCACAAAACGCCGTCCCACATTGATGTCATAGTCCTCGACAAACACGAACTTGTCGCGAAACTTCGGGTCCCGCATCAACTCGGCAATCTGCTGCAACACTCGCTTGCCCGGCTCATCCAGAGGATGGGCCTTCCCGGCAAATACAAACTGCACTGGGCGGTTTGGATCATTCACCATCGAAGCCAGCCGCTCAATGTCCGTCAGGATCAGGTTCGCCCGCTTGTAGGTCGCGAACCGGCGCGCAAATCCAATCGTCAGCGCATCCGGGCTCAGCACCCGCCCCAGCCGCTGCAACATATCTTTGGATTCTCCCCGGCGATCCGCCTGATCCACCGCGCGCCGCCGCACGAATTCGATCAGCTGCGACTTCAGGTTGAGATGCGTCTCCCAAAGCTCGCCGTCATCCACGTTCTCGATTCCCAGCCAGATCTTCGCCTCGCTGCTGCGCTGGTGCCAGTCCGTGCCCAAATGGCGGTCGTACAGGCGGAACATCTGCGGCGCCAGCCACGAAGGAACATGCACTCCATTCGTGATGTGCCCGATCGGAACATCGTCTTCCACTTTGTCGCGATACAAACCGGTCCACATGGCGCGCGATACCTCGGCATGCAGCGCCGACACCGCATTCGCGCGCCGCGAGAGCCGCAGCGCCAGGACCGTCATACAAAATAATTCGTCCGCGTTACTGGGATTCTCCCGCCCCAGCCCGAGCAGGCTTTCCTTCGAGAGCCCAAGCGCTTCGCGCAGAGGACCAATGTGCTCCTCAATCAGCCCGGCATCGAACCGGTCGTGCCCGGCCGGCACCGGAGTATGCGTCGTGAATACCACTTCGCGCGAGACTCGCGGAACCGCTGCGTCAAACGCCAGGCCCTCGTCCTCCATCCGCATGCGAATCGCTTCCAACACCGCGAACGCACTATGGCCTTCGTTGAGATGCAGCACGCCCGGTGAAATCCCCAGAGCCTTCAGCGCGCGTAGTCCGCCCACACCCAGCAGCAATTCCTGCCGAATGCGAATCCGCAAATCTCCGCCGTACAGCCGCGAAGTCAGCTCGCGATCCTCCGGAGCATTTCCCTCCACATCGGAATCGAGCAGCAGCAGGTCTCGCCGCCCCACGTCCACGCGCCAGACCTTCGCCTTAATCCGGCCGCTGCGCGTTTCAATTTCCACCACCACCGGCCTGCCGTCCTTGCCAATCGCCACTTCCATCGCCATTTGATTGACGTCGGTCTTCAAATATTCTTCGCGCTGCCATCCGTCGACATCGAGTCTTTGCCGGAAATAGCCCTGCCCATAGAACAATCCAATCCCCACCAGCGGAATGTCCAGGTCCGACGCGCTCTTGATGTGATCTCCGGCCAGCACTCCCAGGCCGCCCGAGTACACCGGCAGCGACTCGTGCAACCCGAACTCCGCGGAAAAATACGCCACCGGGTGCGGACGCAACACCCCGGCGTTCTTCGCTCCCCAGGTCCGGTCGGCTTCCAGATATTCCAGCATGCGCCGGTACGCGTAGTTCACGCGGCTGTGCAGCATCAACTCGGCGGCTCGCGTTTCCAGTTTCGCCAAAGGAATCTCTCCCAGAAGCGCCACCGGATTGTGATTCAATTCATTCCAGCGCGCCGGATCCAGATCCAGAAACAGGCTCGAAGAGTTATGATCCCAGCTCCACCACAAGTTGCGCGCCAGCGCCCACAGCCGCTCCTGCAGCGGCGCAATGAAGCGATCCAGTGTCCGCGCCTCGCTCACCACCGGAGCGACCTGGGTCGCCGCTTCCGTCAGCATCCGAATCTCGTCTTCGCTGAAGACACGGGCCGCCACCGTCTGCACCACCAGCACACCCTGCAGCACGCCTCGCTCAATCAACGGAACTCCCAGAAATGACTGGTAGGCATCCTCCCCCGCGTCCTTGAAATACTTGAACCGCGGATGATTTTTCACCTGCTCCACCGCTACCGGACGCACCAACTCCGCCACCAGCCCGGTAAGCCCTTCATGCACCGCCATCCGCAAACTGCCAATGCATTCGCGGCGCAGACCCACCGTCGCCGCCAATACCAGATTGGCCCGGTCCGGCTCCAGCAAGTACGCCGAACATACATCAGTGCGAAACCGCTTGGCGATGAGCGCGACCACGTTCATCAGCGTCTCCGCCGGCTCGCCGCCCTCTGCCGCCAGGTCCGCAATCTCTTCCAGGCTCAGTACGTTATTGACGTGGCTCGAATTTGCGCCTTGCCCCATGTCTTCAGCTACGTTCTCGTGTGCTTCCAATCGGATGCCAACCTCCGTAGGGATCCTGGCTTGGATGTGCCAGGTTGAGTGTGACAGGTTACGAATCCGCCGGCGTCAATTCTGCCGGGCTACTTTGTTGAACTACTTTGTTGAACTGCTTTGGATGACGTCAGCGGCGGTAGCGCTTCCATTGTCTCTTGTTTCTATTGTACGGGCAGTCCCCAAAATCGCGAACTCCGCCCAATTTTTCGTACATCACTGCCCTGGTTTTGGTATCGGTGCAGCTTGGCCTTCACACGATGTTGTCATCCTGAGCGAAGCCGTTCTTCAGGCGTAGCGAAGGATCTCCCGCTCAACCGACCTAAAGCGTAAGCCAAACTGCCGGGTGCCCCATTTCTCGCGCGTTCTTTGCGCGAGAAGTGGGGATTTTCCCTGCCCAGATCTTGGTATGTCATCCTGAGCGAAGCCGTTTTTCAGGCGTAGCGAAGGATCTCCTGCTCAACCGGCCTAAAGCGTAAGCCAAACTGCCGGGTGCCCCATTTCTCGCGCGTTCTTTGCGCGAGAAGTGGGGATTTTCCCTGCCCAGATCTTGGTATGTCATCCTGAGCGAAGCCGTTTTTCAGGCGTAGCGAAGGATCTCCTGCTCAACCGGCCTAAAGCGCAAGCCAAACGGCGGCGCCCGCCAATCGCCCGCAACCCGGATTGCCCCACTGACCTCGCGCCACCGTACCCTCCCCCGAAACTCTGTTTACTTGCGCCTTCCCGAAGGAGTAGAATCGCCCCCAATCCAGCCGTCCAGCGGGAGGCATACGTCCACTTTCCACTGGCATCGGGCATGCAGGTTCGTGATCGATCATTCGGGAAGATGATGTCATCCGGTCTGCGGCGCCACGAAAACAAGGACGAAAGCAACTTCGGGAGTCTGTTAGCACCGCCCGTAAACTCTTTTTGCATTTCGCGCTACCAAATGGAGTCAGAACAATGAATGGTACCGCTCGATTTCTGCGCCTGGCTGTCGGCTTGTCTGCGTTGGTGATTTTGGGATGGGTGTTCACGGGCCACGCCGCCCCACCCGTTCAGGAGGGCTTGCCGACCGACTGGTCCCACCACCACGTCATCTTTTCTCAGCCCGCGACCTACGCGCAAGTCAACCAGATCACCAGCGATCCCCGCTACTGGCAGCAGTGGTACCGCGACAACGTTCCCCGCCCGCTCGCGGTCGACGGAAACGGCGAAGGATCCGCCAACGCGATCTTCGATCCCGCCCCCACCGGCGATTGGTCCGAGAACCTTGGCACCGGCGCCTCCATCGGAGCCGGCAACTTTCCCGCCAAGTATGGCTTCCAGGTCACCACCGCAAGTTGCTCCGACTTTGTCATGTTCGCCACCGGCCTGGCGGGTTCGTCGACCCAGGCCAGTGTAGTCGGCTTTACAAATCTCTATTCCGGATGCGGCGGAACCGTTCCCACCGTCGCCTGGGCCTACAACACCGGCGGCCAGATTCTGACTTCTCCCACCATCGCCACCGGCGGTAGCCAGGTCGCGTTTGTCCAGACCGCAGCCTCGCAGGGCATCTTGGTATTGCTGAAATGGGCCTCCGGCGGGACGGTCGGCGCCCCCGTAACCCCCACGACCGTTTCCAACGCTTCCTACCGGAATTGCACCGCGCCCTGCATGACGACGATCACTCTGAAGAACGGTCTGGGAGTCGCCGTCAACGACACGACCTCCTCGCCTTTCGTCGATTACTCTCACGATATCCTCTGGGTCGGCGGAGCCGCAGGCTGGTTGCACCAGATCACCGGCGTATTTCGCAGTACACCCGCTGAGGTCAACACAGGCGGATTCCCCGTTCAGGTAAGCACCACCGCGACCTCGATCTCGAGTCCTGTCCACGATCGTACCTCGGGCAATGTTTTCGTCGGCGACTCAAACGGATTCCTGTATCGCGTGACCACCGCAAACCCGCCGGTTGTCACCAAGTCCGGCCAGCTCGATCATGCCACCGGCATCGTTTCTGGCCCCGTTGTCGACTCCACCGCCGGCAAGGTCTACGTCTTTTCCTCCAGCGACGGCACCACCGCCTGTACGGGCGCCGTCCCGTGTTCCGCCGTCTATATGCTCGCCACCAATTTCGCTTCAGGTAACGCCGGAACGAAAGGTATCGTCGGAAGCAGCCGTGTCGCTCCCCTTCCCAATCCCATGTATATCGGTGGGTTCGACAGCACCTATCGTGCTTCGGTGAATGCCACCGGAAACCTCTACGTTTGCGGCAATACGGGAGGGGCGCCCACGATCTACCAGGTACCAATCACCGCCGGCGTTATTGGAACGGACATCACTGGAGGGCCGCTCTCCGGTTCAACCACCAAATGTTCCCCCGTAACCGACGTTTCCAATCCAAACAGCGCCGGGGGCATCTCGGAGTTAATCTACGCCAGTGTCCAGACCAATGGCCTCGGCAATAACTGTGCGGGTGGGGGCACGGGATGCATGATGAACTTCCTCGTTCAGCCCTGGCTGCCTTCGCACGCCTACCTTGTCGGCCAGCAAATACTGGATACCAACCTTCACGTGCAAGTCGTCAGAGTTGCCGGAACGTCGAAGGCGGTCAGGACTCACCCCGACTGGAACACAGACACCGATGGAGGCACAACTGACGGCACAAATGGGCTGCGCTGGACCAATCAGGGTCCGCATGCCGCGGAACACCCGGCCTGGATTGCAAGCCACGCATACACCGCCGGTTATCGTGATTCTCGACAGTAACAATAACGTCGAATGGGTTCTGACGGCCGGAACCTCGAAGGCAGGGACGCACCCCACTTGGAGTACGACCATCAACGGCGGCACCACCGACGGTACTGGCGGTACCGCAGTGCGCTGGCGCAACCTGGGCGCCGTCGCCACTCACAGCCTGGTCACCACCGGCGGCGCCAGTGGAGTTATCATTGACAACACGGTCGGGTCCGGAACTATGGCCGGCGCCTCCCAGATCTATTTTTCCACCCTGGGCAACCAGACTTGCACCACTTCCGGCGGCACTGGCGGTTGCGCTGTACAGGCGTCGCAGGGGGGATTAAACTGACCGGAATCGATTTGAAGAAGCAGAAGGGTTCTCCTTATGGCTAAGAACGAAATCTCCTCCGATGACCGGCAGACAGCTTCTGCAAAGAAGCCGTACGAAAAACCGTCTTTCCGCTATGAAAAAGTATTTGTAACGACTGCCCTCTCTTGCGGCAAAGTCTCCACCACAGGCAGTTGCCAAGGCAATACCAGCGCATCATGAAGTTCTCGCCCCAAACACTGGGGAAATCGCACGCCGTCAAATGTGAACTGGCGGGTGAAGTATTGTGCTCATCCGGCAGTCTGCAGCTGCGTGTTACTGGCCGGAGCATGGTCCCTGCAATCTGGCCGGGTGACACCCTGGTGATAGAGTGCGTGAACACCAACGCCATTGCCGAAGGAGAAATCGCCATGTTCACCGCGCGAGGATCGCTTCGTTGCCCATCGCGTGGTGGCAAGGAATGCGCGCCCGGAGGCGCTAGAATTTGACACGCAAGGGGACGCCATTCCCGCCCCGGATTCGCCGGTGGCTGCAAGTAACCTCTCGGCAAAGTTTCCTCGATCATGCGGCAGCGGGGAACACATCGAACCGCGCCGGCATCTGAGCTTTTCGGAGCGCGCCGTCGCCACCGTGTTTCGACATTCGAAAATCGCCGCCCGTTTCGTTGTGGGCATACACGGCCTGCGCCAAACTTCACGTCCGTAACCGCCACTCGTTCGAACGCAGCTCCAAGCGTTCGCAGGTTTAAAAGAGTTTAAGATCCGAGCCTCCTCTTGCCACAGCTGACCACTGAAGTCGACCGCCTCAGCCTCGTGATTGAAATCGGGGGCATGCCCGTGCGCGTGCATACTACAGACCCCGGTTTCCTCACCCTGTTGCAGGACCGCTATGCCGGGTTCGTCTCCAACGCCGAGCATGCCGAGATCGATTTCGACGTGGATCTCACTCCGCCAAATTCCGCCGCTCCCGATGCTCCCGTGCGGGTCACGCAGCGTCAGGGCCGCTGGACCCTCGAGCGCGGAGACTTTCGCGCCGAGTGGGAACCCGCCTCGCGCCGCGGCTCCATTCGCCAGACCGCCAATCCCTATGGGATCGATGCCGTTCTGCGCATCGTGCACACTCTCGTTCTGGCCCGGCAGGGCGGATTCCTCATGCACTCGGCCAGCGCCATCCGCAACGGCAAAGCGTTCCTGTTCGCCGGCGTTTCCGAGGCCGGAAAAACGACGATTTCCCGGCTTGCCCCTCCCGACGCCACCCTCTTGACCGACGAGATTTCCTACGTACGCAAGCAGGGCACCGGCTACGTTGCCTTCGGAACTCCATTTACCGGCGAACTCGCCAAGCTCGGCGAAAACGTTTCCGCGCCCATCGCTGCCCTATATCTTCTCGCCAAGGGCCAGGAAAATCGCATCGACCCCGTACCGCCCGCAGAAGCCGCTCGATCTTTCCTTGCCAATGTTCTCTTTTTCGCCGAGGATGAGGAACTGGTGCAATCCGTTTTTCGTTCCGCCTTTGATTTCGTGAGCCGGGTCCCCGTGTCCCGCCTTACCTTTGTGCCCGATGCCCGGGTCTGGGAGTTGATTCGATGAGCAAGCTTTACGTAGCGCGCAATCCCAAGGTCGCGGCCCGCAGCCTCGACGGCGAAATGATGATCATGTCCGGTCGCGACTCCACCTTGTTCACCCTGAACAAGACGGCGACCATCCTGTGGCAGTCGGCGGACGGCGCCACTCCCCTCGACGAAATCGTTGCCCACCGCATCTGCTCCGAGTTCGACGTCGAGCCAGCGGAGGCCTTGAGCGACGCCGAGACCCTGGCCCGCGAACTGGCCAGTCATGAGATCATCCAAATCTCAGAAGAACCGATCCCTCAACAGAATCCTTCCGCCGGAGAATCCCGATGAACGGGCTCCTCGAGCAGATGACCGAAAAGGCGCTGAAGCTGAACATCCCGCTCAGCGTGCAGCTCGACTTGACCTACCGCTGCAACGAACGCTGCGTGCACTGCTATCTCGATCACGACGACCATGGCGAGATGACCACCGCGGAGATCAAGCACCTGCTCGACCAGATGGCCGATGCCGGCGTCTTCATTCTGACCCTGAGCGGCGGCGAGATTTTCCTGCGCAAGGATCTTTTCGAGTTGCTCGAATATGCCCGCCGCACGCTGACCTTTTGCGTGAAGCTCAAGACCAACGCCATCATGATCCGCGAACGCGAGGCGGCCCGCATTCGCGAGCTCGGCGTCGAGTCCATCCAGATCAGCATTTACTCCCATCGCCCCGAAGTGCACGACGCCATCACCCTCGTGCCCGGCTCGCTCAAGCGCTCTCTCGATGCCATCCGTTTTCTGAAGGCCCAGGGATTGCGAGTCATGATGGCCAACGTCCTGATGATTCAGAACAGTCAGGACTATCCCGGAGTTCGTGCTCTGGCGGACGAGATGGGCGTCGAATGCACGCTCGATCCGACCATCACTCCCATGATGGACGGCGACCGCTCCGTTCTCAGCCTGAACGTCGGCCAGGAAACGCTGCGTCAAGTCTTCCGCGACCGCGAACTGGTCGGCGATGTGGAAGAATTCTGCACGATCCCCAATGCAGACGAGAGCGCGCTCGAGAATCTGCCGTGCAGCGCCGGCCATACCACTTGCTACGTTTCGCCCTACGGCGACGTCTATCCCTGCGTGCAGTTCCCGCTTCCCACCGGAAACGTGCGGAAGCAGAGATTCATCGACATCTGGCGCCACTCCGATCAGATGAACGATGTGCGCTCGATCCGCATCAAGGATCTCACCACTTGCACCTCGTGCAGCCACGTTGGAGGCTGCACCCGCTGCCCCGGGCTCGCCTACATGGAGGGCAACATGCGCGGCCCGTCGTCGCAGGACTGCGAGAAGTCGTTCGCCAAAACCGGAGTCCCCTCGGCCAATATGCTCGCCAAGCAGCGCGCCGGGCTGAGCCTGAAACCGGCGAATCTAGTACAGATTCGTGCGCTCCCCGTTTCCGTCGGAAATGCACCGGCAAGCGCCACTGCGTGATCTGAACGCGCTGCCGCCGTCCAACCGAAAACATGTCCAGCTAAGAACATGGCCGCCACTAGTCCCATACTCGGCGCCGAGTGGTCCATCCTCCTGGCTGCATGCGCCGAGATTCCTGCCCAAGAAAAAACGCAACGCATCCGTCTCTTGTTACGACAGCCCGTCCGCTGGAAAGTGCTTCTTGATCTCGCCGACCGCCATGGCACGCAACCGCTTCTCTATCAGGCTCTCGTCGCCATCGACGACGCCGGCTCTGTGCCTTCCCATCACATCCCCGCGATCGAGCGCCGTTATCAAATCAACCTGCACAAGGCCCTGCTGCTTTCCCGCGAACTGATTCGCATCGTCGATCATCTTTCTTCGCTCGACATTGAGTTCATGCCCTACAAAGGCCTGGCCCTGGCGGAGTTGCTCTATCGCGACATTGCCCTGCGCCAGACAGGGGACATCGATCTTCTCATCCGTCCGCAAGATTTTTCCCGCGTCCGCGACGCCGTCCGTGAACTCGGCTATTCGCCTCATGCAACTCTGTCCGCTGCCGAGCAGCGCGCCTATCTCAAATCCGGATACGAATGTGCCTTCGATTGCTCCGCCGGCCCCAACCTCCTCGAAGTGCAGTGGTCGCTTCAGCCCCGTTTCTACGCGATCGATTTCGACACCGCCGCTCTGTTCCAGCGTGCGGTCACGGTCACGGTCGCCGGCCGGCCCATGAAAACGCCCTCGCCCGAGGATCTCCTTCTGGTTCTATCGGCGCACGCCGCAAAACACGTCTGGGGACGCCTCGTCTGGCTCTGCGACATCGCGCGCCTCATGACCCTTCCTGCCTTAGATTGGAGCTGCATCGGGTCGCACGCCACAGCCTTGGGAATCGTGCGCATCGTGCGCGTCACCATGCTGCTGGCCAACCGCCTCCTGAGCGCGCCCATCTCGCCAGCCGCGCAAGCCAGCCTCCCCGAAGATTCCGCCGCCTCGGCCCTCGCCGATGAAATTCAGACCTACATCGCAAAGCGAAACCGCTTTCAACGTCGAGTCGTTGGACTACTTCCGCCTCATGATGCGCCTGCGCGAGCGTCCCGCCGATCGCCGCCGCTTCCTCCGCCGTCTCGTCCTCACCCCCGGCCCCGGCGAATGGCAAGCCGTTCGCCTGCCCGCCCCGCTGTTCCCGCTCTACTCCCTGGTCCGCCTCGCTCGCCTGTCAGCAAGACTCCTCCGCCCCTAGTCCGGAGCGTCGAAGTCCGGAAGTCAATGTCGCCTTGTCGATAATCTCTAGCCCAACGGCGGATTCTGTTCCGGAATTCGCGATTCGAGTTCGAGCCGCGAAGCAGCGAAAGAATGCAGCCCACGGCGTAAGCCGTGGGTCGTCAAGTGGAAGAATGAACAAGCCCCGGAGGGGCGAAGGACGCCTGCCTTACATCCCAGATTCCGCTGTCGCGGCTTTCCACTCCCTCAAGTACAGCCCATACATCGCCGCGCATCCAATCAACGGCACCGCCAGCCCCGCCTTCAGCGTCCCGAAATGATTCGACGACACTCCAACCATCCACGGCAGCAATCCCCCGCCAATATTCGACAGCGTGAACATCACCGACCCAATCCGTGTCGACGACGCCCCAAACTCCCGCGACAAAAGTGAAATCGTAATGGGATAAACGCTCGACAGCCCGACTCCCGCCAGGCAAGCACTCAACACGACTCCCCACAACTCGTGCGACAAGACCAGGCCGCCCATGCCCCCACACGCCAGCACCAATCCCACCTGCACCAGCCGGATCTCGTCCACGCTGCGCAACAGCAGCGGTGCGATCCATCTTCCCACCATCAGCGCCGCATAAAAAAACGACGGCGTCATCAGCGCCAGAGCCGGCGTCAAACTGCCCAGGCTTTTCGAATACGTTGCCAGCCAAAATCCGAATCCGTTCTCCACGCCGACATACAGAAAAAACAGCGCTCCCAGAATGAGCACCGCGCTTTGAATCCAACGCATGGCCGGACCGTTCGTCCCGCGCGCACTCCGAGCAGCCGACGGCTCGACCACCGACGCCGGCATCACCGCGATCCCAATTGCCACCAGAAGCGCGAAACCCGCCACGGATTCCAAAAAGACCGGAACGTGCTGACTCCGCGCCGACGCCGCAACCAGAAACGGACACGCCACCGCCCCCGCGCTCCAGCAGAAATTGAGCAGGTTGAGCGTCGCGCTTCGCCGCCCAGGATTCACCTCCGCCACCAGCAGGTTCGCCGCCGGCACCGCGATCCCCAGTCCGAACCCGTACGCCCCAATGCAGAAAACTCCCATCCTCTGCGGACCCGCCAGCAACAAGCCCACGCCCGCACTCATCAACAGCAATCCCGTCTTGATAGCGAATCGGAATCCCCACCGCGACACCAGCGTCCCCGACAGAGCCACCGCCACGGTCGAAGCCACATATTGGACATTAATGAGCGCGCCGCTTTGCGAATAGTTCAGCGACCATCGCGCCGACAGGATCGGCAGCATCGGACCCAGCAGCACGGTCGCGATCCCAATCGGCACGAATGCGGCATACGCAGCATACGTTAGCGCTTTCGCGGAAGTTGAATCGTTTACTGAGTGAGAGGAGGGCATGAGTGGCAGGTTGCGCTCTGCCGCTACTATATCGGAAGGCTGGCTCTACAATGCCCCTGACGCTTTCGCCGTTGATTCCCGCACAACCAGCTCCGGCTCGATCGCGATCTCCGAGGGATACTCTTTCTTTCCCTCGATTCGTTCCAACAGAACCTGCGCCGCCACTTCTCCCATCCGGTGCAGCGGCTGTTGCACCGTCGTCAGGCTCGGCGTATGAAACGCCGCCCCTGGGATATCATCGAATCCCATCACCGACATATCCTGTGGAATGCGCAGTCCCTTTTCCTGAATCGCTCGAATCGCGCCGATCGCCGACATATCGTTATACGCAAACAGCGCCGTGAACGGCTTCTTGCCCGCCAGCAACTGCTTGGCAAACGGATAGCCCAACATCGGCGTCGGATCGTCCGTGTCGATCTGCACCGTCAACTCCGGATCGATCTTCATCCCGATCTCACCCGCCACCTGGCAAATCGCGTCCCAACGGTCCTTCGCATCCGAACTAAGAGGATTTCCCTTCATGAACGCCACGCGCTCGTGCGACAGACTCTTGAGATGATTCAGCGCCAAACCCGCCGCCCGCACGTGATCGAGCGTAATGTTGGTCACGCCCTTCAGCTTCTTGTGGCCAGCGATCGCAACCGTGGGAACGGTCGGCGCCTCCTGCACCGTCGTATCCACCGTGATGATGCCTTCGACTCCCCGCTCCGACAGCAACTGCGAATATCGGGCTAGCAACACCGGGTCGTGCCGGTGTACCACCGTCAGAAAGAAATACTCCCGCTGCCGTAAGTACTGCTCAATGCCGCTGATGATCGGCGAACTATACGAGTCGCCAATCTCTTCTGCAATCACTCCGATGGTGTACGTGCGCTTGTTCCTCAGCGTGCGCGCAAAAAAATTAGGATGGTAGTTGAGTTCCTTGGCGGCCGCGTGGATGCGGTTCTTGGTCTCTTGCGGAATCGATCGCGCCGAGGGCGAATCGTTGAGAACCGCCGACACCGTGCCCGGAGTCAATCCAATATGTTGAGCAACGGCTTTGAGAGTGATGACTTCAGGCTTCTGGCCGGGCTTCTTGATTTGCCCCATGATCGCTTAAATCGATTTAACTCTGAACTTTCTGCACCTTCGCGCGATTTATCTTACCAAATGCTCGCGCCGGTCATGGATCCCGCCCGTTGTCGTTCTCGCTCCCCCGTTGTCATTCTCACGTCCCTTGTCATTCTGAGCGAAGCGAAGAACCTATGCACTCTCCGCCGCCCCGCGTCAAGCCTTGGCATACCGCTGGCTATTCGGCTTCGATCCGCTCAACGCAAAGAACAAAATGTATAGATAACAAATCACCGGCAGGAAGAACGCATGATGAATGCCAATATGATCGGCGATCCACCCCTGCGCCACGGGAATAATTGCTCCGCCGACAATCGCCATAATCATCACGCCCGACCCATCCCCCGTCAGCGGGCCAAGTTCTGCCACACCCAGCGTGAAGATGCTCGGGAACATGATCGAATTGAAGAACCCGACCAGGATGATGCTGTACATCGCAGTATGTCCGGTCGTCAGCATCGAGACCGCCACCAGTGCAGCCGCGCAAACCGCGCAGATACCCAGGAGCCCGCGGGTGGACATCTTCTGCAGCAGAGCGGAACCGATAAAGCGCCCGACCATCGCACCGCCCCAGTAGAAGGCCACAAAGCTCGCCGCAACCTTCTCCGTCAAGCCGCCAATCTCAGGTTGGCCAAAGTAGTTCACCAGGAAGCTTCCAATGGAGACCTCGCCGCCGACATACACGAAAATTCCGATCGCGCCAAAAATCAGGCTCGGGTGCCTCCAGATCGAATCGTTCACCTTCTCTCCGGCTTTATGCTGCGCATGCTCGATCGTCGGCAGCTTGAAACTGCCGATCGCGATCGCCAGCAGAACCAGCGCAATCCCTAAACCTACGTACGGCGTCTTTACCGTCGCAGCCTCGTGGAGGCGGTACGCCTGCAGAACGTCGGGGGCCATCGCCCGAATGTCGACCATGGTCTTGGGGGCCGCGCTCAGAATCAGCAACCCGCCAAAAAATGGCGCCAGAAATGTGCCTAGAGAGTTGAACGCCTGCGTCAGATTCAGCCGGCTCGAAGCCGTCTCCGGCTTCCCCAGCACTGTGACGTAGGGATTCGCCGCCACCTGCAAGCAGGTGATCCCGGCTGCAAGCACGATCAGCGCTCCCAAAAATAATGGATACGACGGAACCATGGCCGCGGGCACGAACAGGAAAGCGCCTAACCCCATCGTGAGCAAACCCGCCACCATCGACCGCTGGTAGCCGATTGCGTCGACGATCTTCGCGGAGGGCAATGAGAAAACGAAATACGCCCCGAAAAACGCAAACTGAATCAGCATGACCTGCGTGTAGTTCAAATCGAAAATCGACTTCAAGTGCGGAACCAGAATGTCATTCAGGCAAGTCAGAAATCCCCACATGAAAAACAGCGTCGTCACCGTGGCCAGCGGAGCCCCGTAGCTCTGCCCCGTGCCCGGCGCCGTAGTAGTTGTCGAAGTATTAGGGGCCGCGATTGCCATGAGTGCTGTCACCTTCCAAAAGGCTCTGGAATCTTAAGAACGCGCCATCATAGCATCGCGAGAGCGCCGTTCTACGCATTTTTCTTCATCCCACATCGGGTTTGACACTCTACAAAATCGTTCTCCTAGCTTGACATCGCTTGACATTCCTTCCGCCGTGCTGGAGACTGCACTCGTTTCTAGCCCTTGCCATCTCGCAGGATCAGGCCACTCATGCGTAAACCTGTACTCTTCGCCTTCGCCGCTATCTTCTTTCTGTTCACTCAATCCGCACTCCTCGCTCAACCCGCCAGCTCCGGCGTAGTTGTGCTGAGCGAGCCCGGATTTCCCGCCTCCGACTCTGCCGCCCCAGACGCGCTCGCTACAATCTCTGGCGCTCAGTCACTTGCCGCCGACCATCTTCGCGACGCCCTCGCCCCATCCGCGGCTCATCTCCTCATCCTTCCCTATGGCTCCGCCTTCCCCGAAGAAGCCTGGCCCGCCATCAAGCAGTTCCTCGACCGCGGAGGCAATCTCCTCGTCCTCGGTGGAATGCCCTTCACTCGCGCCGCCTATCACGATTCCACCGGATGGCATCTCCGCGACTACAGCGTCCGCTTCATCCGTCCGCTCATGATCGATCAGTATCAGGACACTCCCGGCTCCGGCGCCCTGCAATTCCAGCCCAATCCCGAACTACCTTTGCAACTTCCCGCGTTTGCCTGGAAGCGTGCCTTCAGTCCCGTGATCCGTCTCAGCGCCGTCGATCTCTACCATCGCGGAGGCGCAGCCGGATCCATCGACGCCCGCCTCGACACCCTCGCCTGGGGCGTCAAAGACGGCCGCAAGCTTTCAGCCCCGGTCCTGCAGATCGATCACTACAGAAATGGTTTCGACGGCGGACGATGGATCTTCGTCAACGCCGAACTCTCCCGCGACTTCTTCAGCAACGCCGCCCTCGTTCAATCTCTCGTCAACCGCGCCCTCCAGGGCGCCGAAGAATTTACCGTCCGCCCCGGCCTGCCGCTCTACCTGCACGGCGAACCCGTAGAACTCCAGGTGCAGTGGCATGCGGCGGTGCAACCAAACGCGCCCGTCTCTCTGAAGATCACAACCTTCCCCGAAGCCCAGCCCGCAAATCGCTCCACCGTTACAGCCACGCCCGGCGATCCCGTCGTGCTCCCCTCTCCCGAAGGCAAGGGACTCTACATCATCGAAGCCCAACTGCTCGAAGGTGATCGCGTCCGCGCCCTCTACCATTCCGCCTTCTGGATCCGAGACGAATCCTATCTTCGCTCCGGCCCACATCTCGGTATCAACCACGACTACTTCGAACTCGACGGCCATCCCCTCGCCGTCGTCGGCACCACTTACATGTCGAGCGAAGTCCAGCGTCTCTACTTCGAGCATCCCAACGTCTACGTCTGGAATCAGGATCTCTCCCAGATTCACGATGCCGGACTCAACATGATCCGCACCGGCTGGTGGAGCGGCTGGGACAAGTTCTCCGACGAAGACGGTCAGCCCTACGAGCGCACCCTGCGCACCGTCGAAGCCTACCTGATGACTGCCCGCAAGTACGGCCTGCCCGTGCAGTTCAACTTCTTCGCCTTTCTGCCCGACGTCCTCGGAGGCGCCAACGCTTTCCTCGATCCCCAGGCCGTCCGCCGCCAGCAGACTCTGATCTCGTCCGTCGTCACCCGCTTCCACGACGTGCCCTACCTCGCGTGGGATCTCATCAACGAGCCGAGTTTCTCGCAGCACCTCTGGAAGACACGCCCCAACGGTGACTCCATCGAACTCGCCGCCTGGAACGCGTGGCTGGCTCAGCGCTATCCCGACCGCGCCAAGCTCGCCGCGCTCTGGAATGTCACTCCGGGCTCCGTCGCTGGCACAATCTCGCTTCCGCGCGAAGAAGAGTTCACTCCCCGCGGCATGTACACCGGCACAAATTCGCTGCGCCTGAACGATTATTTTCTCTTCGCGCAGGAATCCTTCGCGCACTGGGCCCTCACCATGCGCGACACCATTCGCGCCGCCGGCTCGCAGCAGCTTGTCACCGTCGGCCAGGACGAAGGCGGCATTCAAGATCGTCTCTCGCCCGCATTTTGGGGTGCGTCCGTCGACTTCACCACCAACCATTCCTGGTGGCTCAACGATCAGATCCTGTGGGACTCTCTCGCCGCCAAGCAGCCCGGCGAAGCTATGTTGATCCAGGAAACCGGCCTGCAGCGCGAGCTGAACCTCGACGAAGTGGCTCGCCGCACCACCGAAAACGAAGCTGCCCTTCTCGAACGCAAAGTCGCTGTGTCCTTCATTCAAGGCAGCGGCGCCATCGAATGGCTCTGGAACACCAACTCCGATATGACGGAGAGCAACGAAACTCCCATCGGCGCCGTGCGCACTGATTACACTGAGAAGCCGGAAGCCACGCTCCTCCGCGCCTTCGCGCAATTCGCGCCGTCATTGCACGAGCATCTTCGCGACCCGCAGCTGCCCTCGATCGCGATCATCACGTCGCAAGCCGCGCAATACTCAGCGCTCGCGGAATTCCAAATCGCCGCGCAGCAGAACGCCGTCCGCGCCCTCGCCTATGACGCTCACCTGCCCGCGTACGTGATCGCCGAAAATCAAATCGACAAGCTCGGCGCGCCCAAACTAGCCATCCTGCCCTCGCCCCAAGCCCTTGGTGAAGAGGCATGGCAGACTCTATTAAAGTATGTCGGCGCCGGCGGCAATCTCCTCATCACCGGCCCCGTCGATCGCGACCAGCACTGGCAGATCGTCCACCGCGCCGCCCATCTCGGACTCGCCGCCCGCGTCGAGCCGCTCACCTATCACAACGCCACCATCACCCTCGGCCCTCGCACTCTCGCCCTGGCATTCGGACAGCAGCAACAGAACTGGCTCGACTCCCTCCGCTTCGACGACGCCTCCACGTTGAAAGAGATCCCTCACGGCAAAGGCCGCATCTTCTGGACGTCCTACCCCGTGGAACTCTCCGAAGACGCCCGCTCGACCTCCGACCTCTACGCGTACATCGCCAATGCGCCTGAACATCACCCCGATGTTCACCCAGCAGTCCCCGCTCCCGCCCGGAGTCCTGGTATTTCCCACGATGCTGGCCGACTCGGTCCTCTACGTCATGGTCTCCGATTCCGCGAACGACACAACCATCAACCTCCGCGACCAAGCCACGGGTCTGGCGCTGGCATTCACACTGCCTGCTGAACACGCCGCTATAGCAGTGATTGGCAAAAAAGAAAAAAGCTAGTAGCCAAATACGGCTTCTAGCCGCCATCGGCTCGAGAAAGTAGCGCCGGCATCCTGCCGGCTGTCCCGTGGGCGTCTCGCCCGCGGAGCCTCAATCTCATAACGGCTATCCAATTTCCGATCTCCACAGCATCTTTGTGACAACTTCCGGGTGCCCCATTTCTCGCGGCTTTTCCGGGAAGTGGGGCCTTTTAGATTCCCCCGGAAGAATCCGCTGCCTCGGTCTAAACCCTCAGCCCCGTGAAAGAGCGGCTTCAGAGCCTGCCCTAAGCCTGCGGAAGGCGCCGCGTCAAAACACCAAGACAAATCGGGCACCCGAGCGTGCGTGCGAACTCATCCTATAGATTTGGAGTGGCACAACGCTGGCGATTTTAAGCCGCGGAGCGGCGCAAGAATACAGCCCACGGCGAAAGCCGTGGGTACGAGCGGGGAAATGATCCAGCCCCGCAGGGGCGAAAGAGCCGCTCTCACGCGCTCTCATCAGCCCTGTTTCGCTCACCTCCAAGCCTCGCGATTTCCACAGCCCCCTTGTGACATCTGCCCTTGCCCTCCACAGCCCGAACATCCGAAGATGGCTCCAGCCGAGAGGCGACAGTGATTGGTCCCAGAGCCAAAGAGCCGGTGCAAAAGCACTAAGTCCTTATTCCGCAATATTTTGCGTATAAGTCCTTGCCGCTCAAGATTTTACGGAGATGCAGCCGGCTACACATCTCGTAAGTTCTTTGAAAACAATATTTTAGGAATTGGCGAAGAAAAAAGTCCAGAGAGATGCGAACCGTAACTCCCTCATTATCAATATGTTACCCGTAAAATATTGATTCCCTTGGACTTTTTCGACATTTCCCGCTGACTCAAAGATTTCAAGAGACCGATCGGGGAAGGGGGGTGAAGCCTTCAGGTCGTAATTTTGGCAGGCGGGAAATAGACAAAATGTGGGGACAGCCGCCCTCGGCTGTCCTTCGAGCGCAGCTCGAAACCCAGCTAGCCCTGCGGGACCGCTCGAATCTCCGCCAACTGCCGCGAAAGGAATGCCACGTAATCGTCCATCCCCTCGCCCGTCTTCGCCGACAGCCGGAAGATCTGCATCCCCGGACGCACCGACTGAATGCTCGTCCGCGCAGCCTCCCAATCGAACTCAACCGCGGCCGCGAGTTCGTTCTTGCTGATGACCGCGACGTCCGCGCTATTGAAGATCGTCGGATACTTCAGCGGCTTGTCTTCGCCCTCAGTCACCGACATCAGCACCAGCCGCAGATTCTCCCCGAGATCGTACGACGACGGACACACCAGGTTCCCCACGTTCTCGATGAACAGGAAATCCAGTTGATGCAGATCCCACTCCTGCAGCGCATTCTGCACCATCGCCGCCTCCAGATGGCACAGCGTCCCGGTCGTGATCTGCTTCACCGGAGCCTTGCTCCGCGCCAGCCGCACCGCGTCGTTCTCCGTCGCCAGATCTCCCACCAGCGCCGCGACCCGATAGCGCGGCTGCAGCATCGTCAGCGTCTTCTCCAGAAACATCGTCTTCCCCGACCCCGGACTCGACACCAGGCTCACCACGAACACTCCCGCCGCGCGGAACTGTTCGCGCAGCGAGCGCGCGATCACGTCATTCTGCTTCAACACATTCCTGCGCACTTCCACCAGACGCGGCTCGCTCATTCCTCGACCTCCAGCGCAAACACCTCAAGTTCCTTGCCCTGCCGCACATCCATCGTCGGCGTCCCGCACTCCGGACACTGGAACAACTGCACCGAGTCCAGTGTCCGCGCTTCCTTGCACTTCGCGCAGAAGACAATCACCGGCATGTCCTCAACGATGAGTTGCGAGCCCTGCAGAGGAGTGTCCTGGCACGCGACTTCATAGGAGAACATCAGGGCATCTTTCACCACACCGGAAAGCGCGCCCAGCCTGAGATGCACCGCGCTGACCTTCACGCCGCGACGCTGCGCCTCGTCCATGGCAGCGTCCACAATGCCCATCGCGATCGACAGTTCGTGCATCCTCTAGCCGTGCGTATTCTATACCCGGCTCGCGGCGCGCAAGCCGCAGACGCGGCGAAACGCCTACTTCGCAAGTTGTCCGATGAACACGCCGTAAGGCTCCAACGTCACAACCGTTCCGTTGGCGCCGGACTTCCCGGTCGCGACCAGACTCTTCGCCGAGCTGAACCCATTCCTGGTCAAGTCGAAGTTCAACGTCTGCGGCGCGCCCGACATGTTCAGCACCACGAGCACTGCCTGATCTTTATAGGATCTCAAGTACGACAACACGTTCTGATCGTTCTCATTGAGCGCCAGATAGGTCCCGTCGAGCAGGGCTTTGTTGGTGTGGCGCAGCTTGAGCACGCTCTTGTAGAACGAGAGCACCGACTCCGGATCTTTGGATTCATCGGCAACGTTGTGCGTCTTCGCCGTCGGAGGCACGGGAAGCCACGGCGCAACGGTCGAGAAGCCTCCATTCTCGCTCGCGTCCCACTGCATCGGCGTGCGTTCGCCGTCTCGGCCCTTTTCCTTGGGCCATCCAGTGCGTCCGATCGGATCCTTCACATCTTCTTTCCGCGTCGGCGGTGTTGTCTTCATTCCAAGCTCTTCGCCGTAATACATGATTGGCGTTCCGCGCAGCGTCAGGTACAGCCCCGCCATCAGCTTGGCAATCTGATCGTTGTGCTGGCCGTCGCCATAACGGTCGTAGGAGCGGACGATATCGTGATTGCTGATGACGAACGTCGGCCATCCCGATGCCGAGTCGACCGCAGCAATCTGCTTGCGGAAGTCGGCGGGCGAAAGCTTGTTCACCGTCGTGAAGAGGAAATCCATGGGCAACTGCAATTCGTTGTTGGCATGGCCGTAGTACTGATTCAACTCGGCAATGTCCGAGGTCCACGTCTCTCCGATCAGCACGGCATTGTATTCATCCGCCACCTTCCGCAAGTCACGCAGCGTCTCATGCACCTCGGGCAGTTTGTCGTTGTACTTGTTTTCCTCGTTGGGGTCGCCAAAGGCATTCTTGCCGGGCAGAACAGGGTTGTCGTGCAGGTTGGGATCTTCATATAACGTATCCACCGCATCCAGCCGGAAGCCCGAAACGCCGCGCTTGTACCACCAGCGCGTCACATCAAACATCGCATCCTTCACCGCGGGATTGCGCCAGTTCAGATCCGGCTGTTGCGGCGGCGAAATAATGGTAGTAGTACTGATTTGTTGTGGAGTCGAACGTCCACGTCGATCCGCCGAAGTCAGAGATCCAATTGTTCGGTGGCTTGCCTGCGCCCTTGCCGTCGCGCCAGATGTACCAGTCGCGATGTTCCGAGGTGCGGGAAGACTTCGAATCGAGAAACCACTTGTGCTGATCGGAGCTGTGATTCACCACGAAATCAAGGATGATATGAATGCCGTGCTTCTTCGCGTCTGCGGACCAGCCATCGAAGTCCGCCAACGTGCCGTACATCGGATCGATATTTTCGTAGTCAGAAACGTCATACCCGAAATCCACCTGCGGTGAAGGAAAGCAAGGCGAGATCCAGATCGCATCCACGCCCAGATCTTTCAGATAATCCAGCTTCGACGCGATGCCGTTGAGATCGCCAACGCCGTCATTATTGCTGTCGGCAAAGCTGCGGGGATAGATTTCGTAAAACACCGCATGCTGCCACCACTGGTGCCCTTCGGCGTCGACCGCCTTACCGGGATTCTCCTGTATGTACTGGCTCAGTTGCGTATTGCTGGCTATTCCCTGATGCTCGGGCTGCTTGCGCTCGTCGGCTTCTTGCGATCGCGGCTGGGAGTGACGATCTTCCGGAGTTCGCAGCGGGGTTCAAGCAGTTGCTCAGGGCAACAAGTCACCGTGCCGGCGCTGTTCCTGCATAGCTTCCCGTCATGGTTCGTGGGCGTCGCGTTTGCGGCGATCGGCATCGGCGCGCTGGTGCCGGCGGCGATCATGTCGATTGCGGCGGCCAATCTCTACACGCGCAACATTCATCGCGGTTTTTCAATAGGAATCCGAGCGACAAACAAGAGGCGCAGATGGCGAAGTGGGTGTCGCTCATCGTCAAGGTCGGCGCGCTGGTGTTCATTCTTTTGTCCCCACGAAATACGCCATTCAGCTGCAGCTACTGGGGGAATCTGGATTATTCAGACTCTGCCGTCGGTGATGCTGGGGGTTTACACGCGTTGGTTTAATTCCTGGGCCTTGCTCGTCGGCTGGGCCGTCGGAACGGTGGCGGGTACGGCGATGGCCATTGCGGCGAACCTGGCGCCGGCCTACCCGCTCGCGATCGGCGGGTATCAGTTTGCCGGGCTACACCGCTTTCTACACGCTCATCCTAAACTTAGCCTTGGCTGCCATACTCACGCCGGTATACAATGCCCTCGGTAAGCGCGGGGCGCCGGCGGACGATGCAACCGCGGCAGCGGCTACCTGCCGTCATAAGCGAGCTCGAACCTCGCGCAGGACTGAGATCCCGCGGACTGCAGGCGGTTTCGTTTCGCCGGGTGACCATTGTCGTGAACCAGACCCATCGTGCCGCGCAGTTCAGTAGCCTTGATCGCGGCTGTCACGCAACTGTAACCTTCCAAAGTGACACTGATCAGCTATCGAGCCTGAGCGCCCTTGCACCTCGGTATTACTGCGGAAGGAATGAAATCATGCGATCTTTTGCCCTGAAGCGGGTGCTCCCCGCGGTCACGCTGTGCTTAAGTTTTCTTGCGATTGGGGCCACCGCCCAGGCGGTGGACATCTCCGGCGCCGGTGCGACGTTTCCGTATCCGGTCTATTCCAAATGGGCGGATGCCTACAAGAAGCAGACCGGAGTCGGCCTGAACTATCAGTCGATCGGCTCCGGCGGCGGCATCAAGCAGATCAAGGCGAAGACCGTGACCTTCGGCGCCTCCGACATGCCGCTGAAGCCGGAGGATCTGAAGGAGGCCGGCCTGGTGCAGTTCCCGATGATCATCGGCGGCGTGGTGCCGGTGGTGAACATCACGGGCGTCGAGCCCGGGAGAGCTGACGCTCGACGGCGCGACGCTCGCTGCGATCTACCTGGGCGACATCACGAAGTGGAATGATCCGCGCGATCCAGAAGCTCAATCCGAAGCTTGACGCTGCCCGACGACCGCCATCGCGCCGGTCTACCGTTCCGATGGCTCGGGCACGAATTTCCTGTTCACCGATTACCTGTCGAAGGCCAGCCCGAAGTTCAAGGAGAAGATCGGCGCCAACTACCTCGGTGCAATGGCCGACGGGCATCGGCGCCAAGGGCAATGAGGGCATGGCCAACATGACGACCCAGACCGACGGCGCCATCGGCTACGTCGAGTATGCCTATGCGAAGCAGAACAACATGGCGTACGCCCTGCATGATCAACAAGGCGGGCACAGCCGTCGCGCCGAGCGCCGAAGCATTCCAGGCCGCGGCCGCGAATGCGGACTGGGCCCACGCCGACGGCTACTATCTGATCCTGACGGATCAGGCTGGTGCGGAGAGCTGGCCGATCACCGGCGCGAGCTTCATCCTCGTCTATGCTGACCCGCCCGATCCGGTGGCAACCGGCGAAGCGCTCAAGTTTTTTGCCTGGGCGTACAAGACGGGCGGACCGATGGCCGCCGACCTCGACTACGTCCCGTTGCCGACGAGCCTGACGGCGCAGGTGCAAGGCACGTGGAAAGCGCACATCAAGTCGAACGGCGCACCGGTGTGGAAGGGCCCGTAGCGGGAGCGATGTCTGTCTACCCGGGCGTAAGGGCCGCGCTTGCTCGCCGCCGCTCGCCGCGTGAGCTGGAACTCTTAGAGTGGCCGGTCGTCGATGCGAAGCGTGCGGCACGGCAGCGCAGCGGCGAGCGCTACTTTCGCACGGCGACGCTCGCCGCGGCGCTGCTGGTGCTTGCGCTCCTGGGCGGCGTTGCGGTCTGCACTGTGCACGGCGCCTGGCCGGCGCTCGCGCACTTTCAACTTCGGCTTTCTGACCCGCGAGATCTGGAATCCGGTCACCGATCAATTCGGAGCGCTGGCGCCGATCTACGGCACGCTCATGACGTCGCTGATTGCGATGCTGATCGCCGTGCCGATCGGCTTCGGCATCGCGATGTTTCTGACCGAGCTGTGCCCGCGGTGGCTGCGCCGGCCGATCGGCATCGCCATCGAGCTGCTGGCGGCGGTGCCGAGCATCATTTTCGGCATCTGGGGGCTGTTCGTGCTCGCGCCGATTCTGCAGCGCGCACGTGCAGCCCTGGCTCATCGCGCACGCTCGGCGCCGTTGCCCGGCATCGGGCAGCTTTTTCAGGGGCCGCCATTCGGCATCGGGGTGCTGACGCGCCGGCTGGTGCTCGCGATCATGGTGCTGCCGTTCATCGCGGCGGTCATGCGCGATGTGTTCGAGACCGTTCCCGACGTGCTCAAGGAGTCTGGCTACGGCCTCGGCGCGACGCACCTGGGAGGTCATCTGGAAGGTCGTGGTGCCGTATTCGCGCGCCGGCATCGTCGGCGGCATCATGCTCGGGCTCGGGCGCGCGCTCGGGCGAAACGATGGCGGTGACTTTCGTGATCGGCAATGCGCATCGCATCAGC
Organism: uncultured Acidobacteriaceae bacterium; assembly: GCA_963844525.1. GTDB lineage: Bacteria > Acidobacteriota > Terriglobia > Terriglobales > Acidobacteriaceae > Sulfotelmatobacter. The sequence continues at coordinate 102,127 of CAWJOM010000008.1, forward strand.
GCCTCGCTGCTGGCGCCGGGCACGACGATCTCCGCGTCGATCGCCAATGAATTCACCGAGGCGGTCGGCGACGCTGTACACCTCCTCGCTGATCGCGCTCGGGGTGCTGCTGTTCGTGCATGACCTTCACGGTCATCGCGGCGCGCGCGCTTGATGCTGCTGCGGCTCGACGCCGCGCGCTGTCCGCGCGTATGAGCCGACGCCGTCAAGTCGCGCAAGCTCGGCAATGCCGTGGCGCTGTGCCTGTCGGCGTCGCAACCCTCATCGGGCTTGCGTTTCTCGGGGCGATCCTGTGGACGCTGTATCTCGCGCGGCCTCGGCGGCATGTCCTTGCAGCTGTTCACGCAGATGACGCCCGCCGCCCGGCAGCGCGGCGGACTGCTGAATGCGATCTACGGCAGCGTGGTGATGACGTCGCTGGGCATGCTGATCGGCGCGCCGATCGGCATTCTCGCCGGCACCTATCTGTCCGAGTACGGGCGCGCATGCGCGCCTGAGCAGCGTCATTCGCTTCATCAACGACGTGCTGCTGTGCGCGCCGTCGATCATCGTCGGCCTGTTCGTCTACGAAGTGCTGGTCGTGCGCATGGGGCATTTCTCGGCGATCGCCGGCGCGATGGCGCTCGCGATCATCGCGATTCCGGTGACGGTGCGCACCACCGAGGACATGCTGCGCCTGGTGCCGCAGGGCATGAAGGATGCCTCGGCCGCGCTCGGGGCGTATCCGTGGCGCACGATCACGAGCATCGTCTATCCGGCGGCGCGCAGCGGCATCGTCACCGGCCTGCTGCTGGCGGTCGCGCGCGTCAGCGGCGAGACCGCGCCGCTGCTGTTCACGGCGCTCAACAATCAGTTCTGGAGCAAGAATCTCAACGCGCCGATGGCGAACCTGCCGGTCGTGATCTTCCAGTTCGCCTTGAGCCCGTACAAGGACTGGCAGCAGCTCGCCTGGTCGGGCGCGCTGCTGATCACGTTCGCGATTCTGCTGCTGAGCATCATCGCGCGCCTGATCGTATCGCAGCGCTGCCGGGCGGCAAGGCGCGCACGATGAGCGCCGCGCAGCTCGCAGCGGTCGAGGTGACACCGCACGATGCGACGCAGGTGTTGCCGCCGAAGTTCGAGGCCCGCGACCTCAATTTCTACTACGGCGACACCCGCGCGCTGATCGACATCAACCTCAAGTTCGCTGACCGCAGCATTACCGCGCTCATCGGCCCTTCCGGCTGCGGAAAATCGACGCTGCTGCGCGTATTCAACCGGATGTACGCCCTGTATCCTGGTCATCGCGCCACCGGTGATGTGCGTCTCGACGGTGAAAGTATTTTCGCGCCGAGCGTCGACGTTGCAAGCCTGCGGTACCGCGTCGGCATGGTGTTCCAGAAGCCGACGCCGTTTCCGATGACGATTTTCGACAACGTCGCCTTCGGCCTGCGGCTCGCAGCGAGCGCGTTTCGCGCGCGCGCGCGGCCGAGCGCGTCGAGGCCGCGCTGCGCGACGCGGCGATGTGGGATGAAGTGAAGGACAAGCTGGGCGACGATGCGCGCAGCCTCTCCGGCGGCCAGCAGCAGCGGCTGTGCATCGCGCGCACGATCGCCGTGCAGCCGGAGGTCATGCTGTTCGATGAGCCGACTGCGGCGCTCGATCCGATCTCGACTTTGCGCATCGAGGAGATGCTGCAGAGCCTGCGCGAGAAATACTGCATCAGTCATCGTCACTCACAATCTGCAGCAGGCCGCACGCGTGTCGAACGTCACCGGCTTCATGTACATGGGTGAGCTGGTCGAGATCGGGCCGACGGGGCAGATATTCACCGCGCCGCAGGAATCGCCGCACCGACGACTACGTGACCGGGACGGTTCGGCTGATTCATGAATACTCCGGGAGATGACACTCGCTACAGGGGACCCGCGCCGGAAGCGCCGAGCGCCGCAGGTGCTCGAGGCGGCTCAACCTCAAGCCGAGCTCGCGCATGCCGGCGCCGGCGGCGCCGGAAGTCGCGGCCCAGCAGCCGGCGCGGCAGCCACGCCGGCACGTCTGCGAATGCGGTCTTTTCGTGCCGTGACGTCAGCGTCTTCTATGGCCAGAAGCAGGCGTCTAAGAACGTCAGCATCGATATCGGGCGCAAGCAGGTGCTCGCAATGATCGGGCCTTCGGGTTGCGGCAAATCCACATTCCTGCGCTGCCTGAATCGCATGAATGACACGATTGCCGGTGCGCGTGTGACGGGCTCGATACGCCTCGAGGGCGAGGATATTCAGGACAAGGATCTGGATGTCGTGCAGCTGCGCGCCCGCGTCGGCATGGTGTTTCAGAAACCCAATCCGTTTCCGAAGTCGATCTTCGACAATGTCGCCTACGGACCGCGCATCCACGGGCTGGCGCGCGGCAGCGCGGAACTCGACGACATCGTCTGCACCAGCCTGCGGCGCGCCGGCCTTTGGGACGAGGTCAAGGATCGTCTGACCGAGCCTGGCACCGGGCTCTCGGGCGGCCAGCAGCAGCGCCTGTGCATCGCGCGCACCATTGCCGTCGAGCCCGAAGTGATACTGATGGACGAGCCGTGCTCGGCGCTCGATCCGATCGCCACCGCGCGCATCGAAGATCTGATCGACGAGCTGCGCGAGAGCTACACGATCGTCATCGTGACGCACTCGATGCATCAGGCCGCGCGCGTATCGCAACGCACGGCCTACTTTCATCTGGGTGAGCTCATTGAAGTCGGCGAGACCGACCGGGTATTCACCAATCCGCGGCAGAAGCTCACCGAGGACTACATCTCCGGTCGCTTCGGCTAGGTTCTGCAAGCAACGGTGCGGACGCGCGCCACGTCTGCCCGGCTGCCTGCGCCACGCCACCAGTCGCCTGGGGCGCAGCGCGCCGGCCGCTGCGGTTGTACGCCAAACAGGCCATTCTGAGCGGATTTTAATTTGCGATTTAGCGCCCTTTAACCTCCGCGGTGTAGATTGGTGCGCAGCCGGAGTGCATGTATGCGCTTACTTCTCATCGAGGATGAACAACAGGTCGCCGACGTCATTGCCCGCGGTTTGCGCGCGGAGCGATTCGCGGTCGATGTCGCCCAGATGGCACACCGGATGGCAGATGGCATCCACCGTGCCGTACGATCTCATCATTCTCGATCTGATGCTGCCGGGCATGAGCGGCACCGAAGTGTTGCGACGCCTGCAACAAAAAGGCTGCAGCGCGGCAATGCTGGTACTGACGGCGAGCGACTCGATCGGCGAGAAGGTCAAGCAGTTCGAAGCCGGTGCGGATGATTACCTCACGAAGCCCTTCGCCTACGCCGAGCTCATGGTGCGAATCAAAGCGCTGCTCTGCGCCGGCCGCCGACCGGCCACAGCTACATCGTGCGGATCGGGGACCTGGAGCTGGATCGGCTGACGCAAAAGGTGCGGCGCGCGGGCAAACGCATCGACCTTACGGGCAAGGAATACGCGCTGCTCGAATATTTCGCCGCCAATGCCGGACGCGTGCTCACCCGCACGATGATCATGGAGCACGTGTGGGATGAGAGCTTCGAAGGCCTGACCAATATCGTTGACGTCTATGTGCGCCATTTGCGCGCCAAAGTTGACGATGCGCACGAGCAAAAGCTGATTCGCACCGTGCGCGGGCAGGGTATTGCCTGACGCGAGGAGGAGACCGGGCTTGAACACGAACTCGATTCGTTTTCGGCTGACCGGCTGGTATGCGGGACTGCTGACGCTCGTGTACGTGCTTTTCGGTGCGCTGCTGGTGGCGCGAGCTGCAGAGCTATCTTGAGGACAATATTCTCGACACGCAGGCGCGCCGCGCGCGCCAGATTGCTTCGACTCTGTTCGCGCAGGTCTCCCCCGGCAACCGAAGCGGCGGCCGTTGCAGAAGTGAAGGCGCTCTATTCGCCCGAGATGAGCGACCGGTTTATCCGGATCACGCGCGCCGATGGCAGCGTGCTGTATCGCTCGGGCGAGCCGAGCGATCGCAGTTTCGCTCCCGAGGAGGTGGCGCCGGTCGCGCCAGCTTTTAAAGACGGAGCTGCGCCGCAAGCAGACCCGTGCCCGACGGGCGGCAGGTGTTGATCGCGGCGGTGCACGCAGGCGGCGGCGATTTCGCCGGCTATACGGTCGAAGTGGGCGCATCGACGGCTCCGGTCGACGCCTTGTTGCGGCAGCTCCTGTGGCTCATGGCTCTGCGGCTTGCCGGTGTTGCTCGTGGTCGCGGTGAGTGGCGGCTATGTGCTGGTGAAGCGCACGCTTGCGCCGGTGGAGCGGATCGCCCGCAAGGCCGAGCTCATCACGCATCACAATCTTGCCGAGCGTTTGCCGGTTGCGCACACGCGGCGATGAGCTCGAGCGGCTGGCAATATTCCCTGAACCGCATGATCACGCGGCTGGATGACGCGTTTCAGCAGTCGAAGCGCTTTGTGGCAGACGCCTCGCACGAACTGCGCACGCCGCTTACCGTGCTGCGCAGCGAGCTTGAGACCCTGGCACAGAGCCCGCTCGCAGCGAGCGACCAGTACGAGCGCCTCGGCAGCCTGCTCAGCCGGTCGAGCGGCTGAGTAAGACCGTGGAGCGGCTCTTTGCCCTCTCGCAGGCTCGATGCGGGCGAGGCGCAGAGCCGAATGGCTGGAGATCGATTTGGGCCCGCTCGTCGCGAGCACGGCAGAGCAGATGCTGCTCCTGGCCGCGATAAGGGCATCGTCGTCACGCTGCGAGGCGCGACGAGCGGGTGATGGTGAGGGGCGACCGCTCGCGGCTCAAACAGGTGGTGGTCAATCTGCTCGACAACGCCATCAAATACACGCCCTTCGACGGCAAGGTGGATCTGCGAGTCGCCGAAGCGGCGGCCATGCGGTCTTTACGGTCGAGGACTCCGGCATCGGCATCCCCGCTGAAGCCGTGCCGCACGTGTTTGACCGCTTTTACCGGGTCGACGCGCGCGCTCCGCCGATACCGGCGGCGCAGGGCTGGGGCTTGCGATCGTCAAGACCATCTGCGATGCACATGGCGCGGCGGTGCGCGTGACGAGCGTCCTCGGGCGTGGATGCCGGGCACCGTTGGTCTTGCTGATCGTCTACTGATCACACGTTCCGTCGCTGCGCCCTGGAGGCTGCGCGCTGGACGCCATGGCGTCGTCAGTGGAAGTTCTGAAACGGCGCGAGGAGTTCAGCGCCGGCGAACAGTGTGAGGGCCGTGCCGAGCGATAAGTACACACCGTAGGGAACGGGCTCGCTCCTCGTTTTCTTCTTCGCGGCGATGAGGAGCAGTCCAATGACCGCGCCAATCAAGTTGCTGGCGAAGAATCCCAACAGGACATAACGGATGCCGAGCCAACCAAGGCCCAATCCCAGGATCAAAGAGAGCCTGACGTCGCCGAAGCCGAGGGCTCGCGGGCTGAGCGCGTTGATCAAGAAGACGGCGAACCACGCGACCGCGCAGATGCCGGCGATGAGTAATCGGTGCCAATCGTTGGTTATCGAGGCGTCCAGCACGAGCAGGGCCACCATGGCCACCAGGCAGGTGTAAATGATCGACTTCGGAAGCCGCAGGTGTTCGAGGTCGATGAATGACAGCGCCAACAACGTCGCGAGCAAGATCAGGGCCGTGGGCAGGTACCAGTTGAATCCGAAGCGCGCCGCAGCGCCCGCGAAGAGTGCGGCGCACGCCAACTCGATCAAGGGATAGCGCGCCGAGATCGGCTCGTGGCAGGAGCGACATTTGCCCTTGAGGATGAGCCAAGAGATGACGGGTATGTTGTCGCGTTCGAGAATCGGTGTCGCACAGGTCGGACAGGAGGACCGAGGTGAAACGATTGATTTGTGTATCGGTACGCGATAGATCACGACGTTCAGGAACGAACCGATCGCCAAGCCGAAGAGGGCGCACACTGCGATCAAGAGAGCTAACACGAGCGATCTCCGCGGCAACGAAACCGCCGCACCTCACGCTCGGGCTTTGGCATCCGCACTGTCTGAAAGCGCTATCGGAGCATCCGGGTGATCGATGGGTGGCCCCACGGGCGCGTTGGAATGTCCATGATGTTTGTCACTTACTTTAAGGGATGACCTGGTTTTCGTTGGCGATTGAATGGACGCCCACCGAGTCTCCGTTGTACTGGCGCTTGACATCGAAACTGGCTCACAACTCTGAAGTGTTGACACGTTGAAGCGATTGCTGGATGGGCGTTTCGTCACGTTCGGTCACCCGGAAAAATGCCCCCTTGTCCTAAGGTGAATGAAATGAGTGATTCACGAATTGGAGCAGCTCGATTCGGGGTTCTGAACTACGTCACCCGATGAAGAGATGGACGTGTCGATCCGGGTGTACGCCTGGCTGAGTCAGCCGATGAGGGCGAGTCAGTGCTTCATCGCCGCGATAGCGGCGACCATCATTTTTATCGGCATCGCCTATCTCTTGGGCGGCCCGACGCAAGACGATGCCTCGGTGTCGGCCTATTCGACGTGGGCTCTCGCGCACGGTCATCTGGCCTGTTTCTACTCGCCACTGAGCCATCATTATTTCCCGCCAATCGCCAGTCCGTACACGATGGTCGCACCGCTGTACCCCTTGATCTCGGGCGCCGTACTGGCACTCGTGCACGGGGCCGACGGCGCCATTTCCGACGAGGCGCAATTGGGACCGGGCTGCTCGCACGCCCTCGTCGCCATGATGAACTGGTCCTTCACGACGAACGTCATCGGTCCCACGATTGAAGTGGGCTACCTGATGTGGATTCCGTTGATGGTCGGCGCCATCATGTTGCTTCGCGCCACGGGGCGCGGGCGACTCGCTGGGAACCGGCCATGCTTCTCGGGCTCGCGGTGCTTCCGCCGTGGTCGAGTGCCTCGATATCTATTTCCATCCTCAGGACCTTCTCGCCATGGGTCTGAGTATGTGTGCGTTGGCTTGCGTTCTGCGTCAAAAGTGGGCCTGGGCTGGCGTCATGTTGGGCTTGGCGTTCACGGCCCAGCCGTTCGTCTTGCTCGTAGCCGCGGTCCTTATCGTCGTCGTGCCGAACCGTGAACGTCTTCGGTTCATCCTTGGCGCTGCCGTGGCCATTGCCGTCGTCGTCGCGCCGCTCGCGATCGTCACCTCCGGCCGGGCGCTTCGCTGGTCTTGATCGGTTCCGGGTATGCACCACCTCCCAGCGGTGCCGCTGGCGGCACGGTGCTGCGCGAGATCGGCGTGAATCCGCACGCGCTGCTCATTTGCGCGAGAGTCCTTCCCATTGTCTTCGCGTTCGCGCTGGCGTTGTGGGTGAAGAACAAGATCGGTGACCGAATCGTGGCGGCCGTTCCGCTGTTGTCGCTGGTGGCGACGGCGCTGGCGTTCCGGCTCGTTTTCGAGGTTAGTTTGTGGGGCTATTACTTCATGGCGAGCGCTGTTCTCATCGTGATCAACGACGTTGTGCAGCACCGTATTCGCGGTCACGTCATTGCCTTGCTCGCACTGTTCGTCTTGGTGTTCCAACCGGTGCCGTGGGGCTTCGCTCCAAATGGGCGCTCATGGGGCCTCTTCGCTCGCGAAGCATTGCCGAACGTCTTCGTCGTAGGGGCGCTGATACTGATCTTGATCGACGTACTTCGACGCCACGTCCGTTGGTACCTCGTCGTGTGGTTCTTCTTCGTCTGTTTGACGCTCGTGAAGAATCCGTTCTCGCACGAGGCGCTCCGGCCGGCATTGCCAACTGGTTTTGGCAGGTCATCATGGTGCCGATTGTGATCGGACTGGCGGTGAGTCCGTTGATCAAGGAAATGAAGATGACATCAGATTCCGAGGACTCTCTCGATGAAAAACCGGTTGACGGACCCCCCTTCAACCGTTTGACCGCAGCGAGCGCGGCTCGGTGCGCAGCCTTAAGCAACGACCGCGGTCGTGCCCACTCGAATTCGCTGACCAGCCGGACCTAATGCACTTCGAGGATTGCTCGGAGTTGACGACCCATGTCACGAGGATTGCCGGAAATCTCTCCGATGACGTCGCCTTCGAGTTCGACGTCATCGCCTGGCTGGTAGAGAGAGACGCGCATGCCGCGACCGGATCGTTCGGCGGTGATTACTAGGGGCATGCCGACCTCGCCAGTATCACGCGTCGCCATGATTTGACCGCTGCGTCCCTGACCGATACTCCATTCAGGGGAACGCGCGGCGTCGATGACGCGCTGTAGTTCACCGCCGCTGGAGAAGCCTGAAGATTTTCCGATACGGTAACCTTACGACCGTCCTGTCACGCGGCAGCACGCGGAGACATCGATGATTCTCACTCCATCGGGAGAGCTACGGCGCTGGGGTTTCGCAACGCGCCTTTAGGCGTTCGAGCGTTTGGCGGATGGAGTCCTTCGTGAACTCGGCGCGGACAAATCCGTTGCTGTCGCCCTGTTTGCGAAGTACAGCGTTTCGTCGGTCGGTCCATGTCTCGGTGACGCGACAACCACCAGGCGCCGTCTCAACGCTGTATTCCCACCGAGCGATGGGGATTCGATGCCACGACACGTCAAAGACGAACTGATTCGGTGGATTGAAGGTCTTCACTGTGGCCACCGTCGACCATTTGTCGCCAGAGCGGGAGTTGTCTCCCTTGAACTTCGCTCCCGCACGAGGCGCCGATTCGCCGTTCAACCATTCGCCGCCATCATTTTCTGGCGACAATTGACCCATGCCTGGTAAGTCCGAAATGATCGCAAAGACCTTTTCGGGCGTGGTTTCTATATCGATGGAATCGGAATAGCTCATGAATCTGAAGATTAGCGAAACCGAAGTCCAACGACTTGGGCGAACGACCGCGAGGAGTTCTTCAGGGCGATGTTCGCGACTCGGACGCCGTCGAGCGTTGTCGATGGTCCTTGATGAAGGTCAGGAGCGGCGCCAGGGCCAGCCCGAGTCCCGTGGGCACGAAGGCTGCTTGCCAAATCCAATCCGGTAACCACGAGAAGTGCCCCGTGTTCACGAGGCCACCGTTGAGCGAGACCAAGAGAATCGCGAGGAGCCACGCGCCGAAGGTGAGTCGAAAGCGTCCTCGAAGCAAGTCGAGTGCCGCCAGCGAGGTCGCCATCGCCATTAGGTAGTAGCCCCAAAAATTGACTTCGAAGATCAGCCGGAAAGCGCAGAAGCGGTCGCCACCACTGAGACCAGCGGCACCGGCTTCAAGGCCAAGGATCCGAGACGACTCGCCGCCCACCAACCAAGCGCGAGACGAGCACGATAGGTAGCACCCTCGAAACCACGTAAAGACCGGAACCGTGAAGGTGCGCGAGATCGAGGACCGTGTTCTCGTAGAGGACGCCCCGGTGCCCACAACGACGCCGACGATCGCTCGACCCGACGAGAGTATGGCCAGAGGAAGTCGATCAGCGCCGCCGCGGCGACCCAGCGAGGACAGACGTAGCAGTCGATCCTCGGAGCCATGGCCAGCAGCGGGATGATGGCCAGAAGGGCGAATTGTTGCGTCGAGACGGCCAGGCCCAAGAGTACCCCGTCCGGAACCAGCGTCTCGCGAAGGGCACACGCCAGAGCGCCCAAGACGAGTCCCATGGCGATTAGGTCTTGGGGATGGAAATACTCCGCCAGAGCACATGGAAACTGGCGGTAACACGCGAGTAAGAACAGGCCCACTAACTCCCAGCCACAGCGGCCGCGTCCCGAGGCGCGAAGAAAGGCGATGAAGCCAGCCGCCAGATACGAACCATGCGACGTAACCGATTCGAAGCGTAGGTGCGAACGCTCCGGAATGGAATGCCCACTGATAAATGGCGGCCGTCGCGGTGACACAATGCGGTCCCAATTGCGTCGAGGTCGGAAATGGCAATCGGTGACCTACTTGAAAGAGGGCGGTGATGGCACCCGAGAACAATCGGATAGATGGCGGCGCAGTCGGGGGGATAACCGAAAACCCCTGTGGAAGATACGCGCACGCCATATGGCCGTGTCCCAACGACCATGCAGTAAAAACGGTGACGTCGGAGTCGTTGGTCGTCGGACCGCCCACGAACATCGACCAGGCAATGAAACAGATCGAAATCGCGATCCATCCAAAAATCGAACCAGGGAGAACTGAGCGGGCCGCAAGTAGTCGATCGTTCCGAGTTGACACGCTGTAATCAGCTCGTTCGAATTCGTGTGGCCGACATGACTGGGATGTCTCTAAGAGTCGCGGCGCGCGCGTCGTACCGGATTCAAGATGATTAAGGCTACAAGACGCAAGTCTTAATTCGTGGTTTTGGCCGACGTCAGGAGAAATCGAGACGGTCTCGTCACTCACGTTCGCGAACTCGACACCGGCGAGCCGACCCGGACGTCGAGGCCGTCGGAACTCATTGCGGCTCATCTGGACCCACGGGGTCGAGCCGTCACTGAGCGCGACGGTGACCTGCACCTCGAAGCCGAGTTCCATGATCGGACTGCACGGTACCCTCGATGGCGCCCTCCGACGGCGGCACGAGTTCGAGGTCGTGGGGTCGGACCGACACGCCCTTGAACATCGTGGTCGGCCCCAGGAAGCCGTGGACGAACTCGGTCGCCGGTCGTTCGTAGAGCTCGGTGGGCTCGCCGGCCTGCTCGATGCGGCCGTTGTGCATGATCAAGAGCTGGTCCGCCACCTCCATGGCCTCGTCCTGGTCGTGGGTCACGAGGATCGTGGTCACCTTGATCTGTCGGTGGAGCTCCTTCACCCACTGGCGAAGTTCGGTGCGCACCTGTGCGTCGAGCGCGCCGAAGGGCTCGTCGAGCAAGAGCACGCGCGGTTCGATGGCCAACGCGCGCGCGAGCGCCATGCGCTGACGTTCGCCTCCGGAGAGCTGCGCGGGGTAGGACTTCGCCTTGCCGTCGAGTCGCACGAGTTCGATCAGCTCGGCGACCTTGGCGTCGATGACGTCCTTGGGCTGTTTGCGCACCCGGAGTCCGAAGCCGATGTTGCGCGCCACGTTCATGTGGCGAAATGGTGCGTAGTGCTGGAAGCAGAAGCCGATGTCGCGGTGGCGCGGATCGACGTCGGTGACGTCGTCGCCCTCGATGACGACGCGCCCCTCGTCGGGACGTTCGAGTCCGGCGATGAGCTTCAAGCAGGGTCGACTTACCGGACCCGGAAGGGCCGAGGACCGCCGTCAGCGAACTCTCGGGGATCTCGACGTTCACGTCGTCGACGACCGCGTCCTTGCCGTAACGCTTCGTGAGGTGGCTAAGCGAGATCGACATGCAGTTTCCTCTCACGCGCACGAAGGGTCGAAAGAATTATAAGAGCCACGATGGAGATGGAGGCGAGCACGACGGCGCCGGCGAAGGCGCCGATGGTGTCGAAGTTCTGGTCCCAGGCGTCAAAGATGTAGATCGGCAGCGTCTGGGTCTTGCCGGTGATGTTGCCCGAGACGACCAGGACCGCGCCGAACTCACCGAGCGTGCGCGCGATCGTGAGCGTCACGCCGTAGAGGACGCCCCAGCGGATCGCCGGGCAGCGTCACCTGCCAGAAGGTCCGAAAGGGCCCGGCGCCGAGCGTGCGCGCGGCGTCTTCTTGGTCCTTGCCGACCTCGACGAGCACCGGCAGGACCGAGCGCAGCACGTACGGCAGCGAGACGGCCATCGTGGCGATCACGATGCCGATCGGCGAGAACAGGATCTGGATGCCGTGCTGAGCTCAACCAGCTGCCGAACCAGCCGATCCTCGAGTACGCGAGGATCAGCGCGACGCCGATGATGATGGGCGAGACCGCGACCGGGATGTCGAAGGCGACCTGCAGGGCGCGGCTGCCGAAGAACTTGCGCTTGGCGAGGAGCAGCGCGGCGCCGATGCCGACGACGGTGTTGACCGGCACGGCGATCAGCGCCACCTCGGCCGAGAGCTTCAACGCGGCGATGGCGTTCGGGTTTGGTGACCTCGACCCAGAACGCGTGGAAGCCGTTGCTGAAGGCCTTGATGAAGAGGTAGCGCGACCGGGAGCCCCACCAGGACGCCGAGGTACAGGACCACGATGGCTCGCAGCGACCACTTGCGCGTGGTGTGGTTCATGGCGCTCAACCGACGTTGGATGCGACGCGCGAAGACGTTGGTGGCGATGAGGATCACGAGGCTCAGCACCAGCAGCGCGGTCGAGACCGCGGCGGCGTTGGTCCAGAGGAAGCCCTGGGTCAGGTTGTAGATGTAGCGACGAGGCCAACGTCGTTCGTCCGATGCCCCCGGCGATCAACGAGATCGATCCGAACTCACCGATCGCCCTGGCGAAGGCCAGTCCGAACCCGCCGAGCACCGCCGGCCACAGCGACGGCAGGACCACCCACACGAAGGTTCGGATACCGCCGGCGCCGAGCGACTTCGCCGCCGCCTCGGCCTCACCATCGAGCGAGGCCAGCACGGGTTGGACGGCGCGCACCGAGAACGGCAGGGTCACGAACAACAGGGCGACCAGCAGTCCCATCCACGTCTCGAAGAGGTCGATCTTGAGCGGGCTCGCCGTGCCGTAGAGGAAGAACAGGACGACGCCGACGACGATGGTCGGGAGCGCGAAGGGAAGGTCGATGAACGCCTCGAGGAACCACTTGCCGGGGAACTTGTCGCGCACGAGGACCCAGGCGATCGCGACACCCATGACGGCGTTGATCGCCGCGACGCGTCAACGAGAGCCAGAGGGAGAGTCGAATCGCGCTGATCGCCGCGGGCTGCGTGATGTCGTCCAGAAGGTCCCGAAGCCGGCGCTGAAGTGCCAATGCCAGAACGCGACGCCCCAGCCCTGCGTGTGGATGCTGAAGGAGAAGCCGTGCGCGGCGACCGCGGCGATCGGAATCAGGACGATGATCGAGAGATAGCCGACGATGAGTGACGCGCCGCCGTAGAGACCGAAGTTCGAGCCCAGACGCGACGAAAAACGCCGCCAGCCCTTTCGGGCTGGCGGCGCTCCACGCTCGGAGCTGGGTCGTCTAGCTGGTGTATCCATTCGCGTTTTCTGCTTGTGTGATGATGCCGGTCGGAGAGAAGAACTTCGGCGTGATCTTGGCCCATCCTCCGAGCGCCGTGATCGTGTTCAACTTCACCGGCGTGTAGAAGGTGGTCTTGGTGACGGCCTGCAGCGAGGCGATCGTCGGACGGAAGTGCTGCTGGAGCCAGACCTGCTTGACCGGCCTTGGAGAAGAGGAAGTCGTAGAAGGCGACGGCCGCCTTGTTGGCCGTGCCCGTCTTCGTCAGCGCGGCCGGGTTCTGGATCAGCAGGTTCTGCGCGGGCTGGACGATCTGGATCTTCTGGCCCGAGACGAACGCGTTCAGCGCGTCGCTCTCGTAGGCCAAGAGCACGTTGCCGGTGCCCGCGATGAAGGCGGAGAGCGCCTTGCTACCGCTCGACGGCTCCGAGACCACGTTCTTGATCAGTGCGTTGATGTAGGTGTTGGCCTGCGCCGGGGACGATCCCTGGTCGATCTGGGACTTCGTAGGCGGCGAGCAGGTTCCAGCGCGCGCTACCCGAGCTGATCGGGTCGGGCGTCACGATCTTGACGCCGGCGTTGGTCAAGTCGTTCCAGGAGTGGATGCCGAACGGGTTTCCGGGCTTCACGACGATCGCGACCACCGAGTCCGTGACGATGCCCTTCTGCGCCTTGACGGCTTTCACTGACGCCCACGTGCGCGAGACCAGTCCGGCGTTGATGAGCAGCGCCAAGTCCGGGTTCAGCGAGAAGTTCACGACGTCAGCGGGCTGACCGGCGACGACTTGCTCGGCCTGGGTGGTCGAGGCGCCAAAGGAGTTCGTGAAGGTGACGTTCTGGCCGGCCGCGGTGTGCGAGAAGGCCGTCTCCAGGGCGGTGTAGGCCTTCGAGACGATCGAGTAGCCCACGACGTTCACGGTTTGCGGGACGCCTTGGACGTCGACGCCTGGGAGTCGTCGCCAGCAGTGCGATCGGCAGAAGTGCCACCGCGATTCCGGCGATTCGCTTCAAATTGGTTTTTTTCACAGAGGGGTCCTTTATTTACACAATTTCCAGTGAATTAGTAGAGAATAGGAACAGGTTATCGGGCTCGCGCCGGGCGAGTCAG
>CAWJOM010000009.1:0-125707 GCA_963844525.1 uncultured Acidobacteriaceae bacterium
GTTAACAGGAATCATCGACTAGACTCCTTAAAGGGAAATATCTTCAGGCGGGTGACAATGCGATCAATTGCAGCGTTTTTTCTGTTAAGTGGCTGTCTCTTTGCGCAGCAACCATATCTCACCGTTCTTTGATCGAGTTGATGACGGCCCGGCATTCTACATTGAGTGCCGCAATACGAGTGGGCAAACTTCCTACATGCCGACTTCGGACCGCAATCGCTTCCCGATTGCCCATGCGGATCTTACTCTTCATCATTCGAAGACTCGTAGAAAGAGCGATAGCAGGGGAGCGAAGCGGCGGCATCGCACAACGGAACCATGCGCCAACCCTCCACCTCGGACACGAGAGTTCGAAAACTCTAGGGCAGCCTGTCATTCAGACGCAAAGCTGAAAGAGAACATTCTCAGAAGCGGTGACCTACCGAGTGCAGCTGGAAACCTTTTGAAGATTATTCAGCGGGAGGAGTCTGGGGACGCAATTCTCGTGCCGATGCGATTGACAACGGCAGCAAACCGGGGATCGTGGCGCAGCCCGTCGAATGCCGGATCCACTCGCAACCAATTGGCCTGAATATCGCCCGGAGCCGTATGCTCGATCCAATCAAGGGCTTTCTCGTTGTTGCTCAAGGCCGCGTAAATGGCAGCGATTCCCGTGCCAACTCCGTGCGCCTGATGTTGCTCAGTCTCCAGTTCCCGCAGTAGTTTCTCTTCCTCCCACAGGTTTCCCGCCAGCGCATGCGCTCGTGCTAACGTGCACCGATACAACGGAACACCGCCCGACAAACGTACGGCAGTTTGCAGTTCCTCAATCGCGTCCGTGTACTTTTTCTGTTCGGTGTAAGCCCACCCAATAACCGCGTGAGCGGCCATGGAATTTCCGTTCAATTTCAGCGCCACGTTCGCTTGTTTGATTGCTTGCTCGTAGTCGTGCGCGAAATAGTACATGTAGCCCAAGCCGGCGTATGCCGCTGGGGAGAGTGGGTCCAGTCTTTGTGCGTAGCGCATCTGATTCACGGACTCATTCGTGCGGCCCATAGCGGCCAGATACAGCGCATACCACTGGTGCGCGGGGACGTAATTGTCGTCCAGTTCCAAGGCTCGCCGAAACTCCCTTTCTGCGTCGGGCCAGTCCTCCTGCCACATGAACTCCGTGTAGGCGCGAGCGGCATGAGCGGCCCCCAGGGAGTCATCCAGTTGCAACGCTTTGCTGCTTGCCACTCTGGCCTGGCTCACGACCTCCTGGGTAGGGTCAAAGCCATAAAACCCGATCAGGTTATAAGCGTCGGCAAGGCCCGCGTACGCTGCGGCATAGTCAGGTTGCCGGGCCAGCGCTTGTTGGAAGTATGAGAGGCTCTGTTGCAAGCTCTCGCGCGACCGATCGTTGAAGGAATACCGGCCCTTCAGGTACAGCTCATGCGCTTCCGGATCGATCGGTTTGCTCGCCGGATGATGAATCGCGGCTGTGGGCAGCAGCTTCCGCTGAATCTGCTCGGCGATGTCTGCGGTCACTTCAGTTTCGAGTGGCAAGAGTTCCCGCATATCGCGGTCATAATTCTGGGCCCAAAGATGAGTTTGATCCGCGGTCCTTACTAATTGAGATGTAATCCGGATGCGCCCGCCTTCATGCCGAATACTGTTTTCCAGGACGTAGTCGGCTCCAAGCTCTTCTCCGATCTGGCGCGCGCTCTTTTGCGTGCGTTCATATTGCATGGCCGATGTACGGGCGATCACTTTCAGATGTTCGGGGCTGATCTGGGTGACGCGCGCCACCATCTCCTCGGTCAGGCCGTCGACAAGAAAGGCCTGACGATCGACACTCATGTCATCGAAAGGAAGAACCGCCAGGACAATTGAATCTTGCCCAGTCTGGGGCGCCGTCCGGTGCAGTGCAAAGTAGCTGCCGATACCAACCAGCAACAGCGCTGCCACGCCGACCGCGATAGGGAATCTCACGGACCGTCGCGGCGGAGAAACGTGTACCGGAGGTTCGGACGGAGCTTGCTCCAGGGGAGCGATAAACCGGTATCCTCGCTTCGGTACCGTCTCCACGTAGCGAGGTTGATCGGCATCGTCTTCCAGCGTGGCGCGAATCTGGCGAATCGCAAAGTTCAGGCCGCGCTCGAAATCAACGAAGGTCTCCGATCCCCAGACTTTCTCGGCGAGCTCGTTGCGGGCGATCACGTCACCCGGCCGGCTGACCAGCAGGACCAATACCCTTGCGGGCTGGGGCTGAAGCTTTAGTAGGACGCCGTCGCGGCGCAGCTCTCCGCTGCTGAGATCCAGCTCAAAGCTGCCGAAGCGCACGAGATTCGACGAAGCAGTCGCCAATCAGGCCCCCAAAAGCCCAACCATAAATCATTGAAAAGCATTATAGCCGAGGCTCGTAAAGCCTTGTCGGTCGCGGACTTGGGGCCCTCACCAGAAACTCACGCAGAACTTACAGCGCGCTCATTGACCGGGCAATCGGTTATGCCGCATAACTGCGTCCTGACCAGAGCCGTGGGAGGCCCCAGTGACCAGTGCCCGAATGAATTCCGTCGTTTCTACCTACATATTGCCGCGCCTGCGAGTGTTGCTTGGGACCTTGGCTCTCTTGAATGCCGTCTGTTTCGGCCAAGTCGTGACCGCTGTTTTGCCGGGTGGGGCAAGGCCCGCCGTGAACCCAGTCACGAACAAAATCTACTACCTATCTTCAAACAACCTGATCGTGGTCGACGGCGCAACCAACACCACGACGACCGTGCCTGTTGGACTCAGTCCTGGAAACGTCGTAGTGAACCCCGCCACGAACAAAGTGTATGTGGGGAATGGGGGCGACAGTACTGTGACGGTCGTCGATGGCGCCACTAACGCGACTTCCACGGTGACGTTGGACGTGTCACCGTTCGCGATGGCAATCGACTCAATCCTGAATAAGATTTACGTCGTTGGGCTGACCAGCCTCGTCGTCATCGACGGCGCAACCAATACGACAACGGACGTGCCCCTGACGAACGGGGCCCTGGACGTAGCCGTGAACCTGGCAACTCACAACGTCTACATTCCAAACTGCGACGGCGACGGTGGTGGCACGGACAGTCACTTGAGCATCGTGGACGGCAGGACCCTTGCAGTCTCCGTATTCACCATATCGGGCAGAGACTGTAATGCTCGAGTAGCCGTGAACTCGGTCAGCAACAAGGCCTACTTTACCAACGAAGACAATGACAACCCGGCCGCGATTGTGATCACAGGCACCAGCGACGATCCCGCCGTCATACCATTATCGAGCGGACCGTCCGGCGGAGAGTTCCCCTTTGCCTTGGCGGTGAATCCTGTCACCGGCAAGATTTATGTCGGCGCCTCACAGGGAACGGTCACGATTATTGATGATGCGACGAACAGTGCGTCCTCTCTATCGGTCGGGTTCAGCGCCGATTCGCTCGCGGTCAATCCCGTCACCAACCAGATCTATATAGCGGATTTTTTGGGGAATGCAGTGGCGATCATCGACGGTACTACTCTTGGCGTGACTACACTGCCAATTTCCGGCGGTCCCCGCGATGTCGCAGTGAACCCGGTCACCGATAGAATCTATGTCACCGGTGACGGGCAATCCGTAGTGATCGATGGCGCGACCAACAAACCAGTCAGTGTCCCGACGGGACTCAATCCGGCAGCGGCAGCGGTGAATGCCGCAACGGGCAACGCCTACATCGCCAATTCCGGCAGCGCGAGTGTGACCGTGATCGACCGCGCGAGCGGCACCGCGCAGTTCACCGTGCCGACCGGGACAACACCGGTTGCAATCGGTGTGAACGCGGCGACAAATAAAATCTACGTCGCCAACAGAGACAGCCAGAACGTCACCGTGATCGATGGCGCCACCAACACTACAGCAACCGTCATCGCCGGTACGACTCCCGTTGCTGTCGCCGTGAATTCGTCCACGAACCAGATTTATGTGGCCAATAAGGACAGCGCCAGCGTGACCGTAATTGACGGCGCCACCAACACTCCGGCGACAGTTTCAGTTGGAACCACCCCGGTTGCGGTTGCTGTGAACCCGACCGCGAACCAGATCTACGTCGCAAATCAGGGCAGCAATGACGTCACCGTCATCGACGGCGACACGAACACCGCGACGTCCATCCCTGCCGGCACCTCTCCCTTTGCGGTCGCCGTGAACCCGGTCTCGAACAAGGCCTACATCGCCAACGGAGACAACAACGTCATCGTCGTCGATGCATCCGACCTGACAACCACGACCGTGACGGTCGGAGAGGGCCCGGTTTCCATTGCTGTGAATACTGTGACCAACAAAGTCTATGTTGCTAACCAGGTAGACGGCTCCGTGACCGAAATCGACGGAGTCTCAAATCTACCGACAACGATTCCCGCGGGCAACGCCCCGGTCGCAGTAGCCGTCAATCCAACCAGCAACAAAATTTACGCGGTGAATGGCGACAACAACGCGATCGTGATTGACGGTGCGACGAACATCACTTCTACCGCAGCCGCGGGAAGTGGTCCGATTGCTCTGGCCGTGGACCCGGTCGCGAATACGGTCTATGTCGCGGACGCTTTCAGCGCGGGCGTCACGCTGATCACCGAACAGGCTGCCCAACCCGTGCCGCTGGTCACGAATATCGCGCCGCAATCATTTACGGGGCTGCAATCTTCCGCCAACAATCCGATCTTCAACTTTACTCCACAGAGCAACTACTTCCCCTTTACTCCCGCTCCGCAGAGCGTCTATTTCCAGGTGGATGGCTGGCAAGGCCCGTGGACGGCGGCCAGTCTGTCCGGCGGCCTTTTCAGTGGGCAGACTCAGTCCCTGGCGTTGGGCGATCATATCCTCTTCGCATATGCGGGAGATGGCTCGGAAGCGACCACACTCGCGCGAAGCGAGGCTGTGGTCGGCCAGATCGCGAGCTATCCCTTCACCGTCGTCGCAACCATCGCGATCCAGCCGCAGATTATCCTCAATGTGCCGAATGCAACGGTAACCGTCACGCGTGGAGGTTCAGCCACCTATACGCTGGAAGTGAGCGCGCAGGGGACGTTGCCAACGGCAGTCACATTTAGCTGTGGTGCCCTGCCCGCGGACACAGCTTGCACCTTTAACCCTGCCTCCGTTAACGCGACGAGCACTTCCACAACCGTGACCCTGACGATCACAACCACTGCGCCGAGTGTGGCCATGAGTACCCCCACGAATCTCCGCCAGCCGAATCTGTTGTTCGCGGTAGGATTGCTCTTCCCTGCAGTAATCGTGAGCGCCCCCGCGTGGAACCGTCGGCGGACCACCTGGGCAGCCCTGAAATGCAGGTTCGCATTAGCCGCGATGATTTTGCTCCTGCTATTTCTGGCGGCGTGTGGCAGCGGCAGCTACAGCAATGTTAAGACTCCAAGCGGCGGCACACCGATCGGAACGTTCACCGTCCCAGTCACCAGCGCCGCGGGCTCGGTTCAGACCACGACGACTCTTACGCTCACCGTCCAATAGCCAACTGCTGGTTGCAGAAACGACAATCTTGTCCGCATCAAGCCGGGCGACAATGAAAGCAATTCCACATCGAAAAGTCTGGGTGCCCGCAAACCACGGTTGCATGCAGGATTGTCTTTGCCGACGCTCGTGAAACAAGAACATTAGTTCGTACTCCTGTCCAGGTCACTTCCAGAGACGGGCTTCGAGGAAGTGTCGATGAAATTCGGGACGTATGTGTCGGCAATGTAGCGGCAATGGCGCGATCCGGATCTCCTGAAATCCTGTACCTGCTATTGGACCCAAATGACCCAGATCGATTTTCGACGAGTCACCGGGAGATTGAAATTTTCAGTCCATCCAGGCGACGCGAACCCTCGATGTCTACCGGGAGGCGGTAACACTCAAACGTTTGCTTAATTGGTAGACCTGAATCTCACTTCGATGTCGCGCGACGGAAAACGAGTTCCGCTTGTGTTGCAGACCAGTACCTTTGATGTATGGGTTTACGACGTGGAGCGGGATACCTTTACTCGGGCCAGCTTGGGCGGCGACGACTACCGGCCATTTTTTTCTCCCGACGGCACGTTGCTGGCGTACGACTCCTCCAAGTCCGGCAGCCAACAAGTCTTTGTGAAGCACGGGATCGCGGGAGCGGAAACCGCGGTGACGGATGGTTCCGAAATGAAAGAACTGTTTGGGTGGACTCCGGATGGAAAAGAAGTCATCTACAGCCGCCAGAACAAGGATACCGCATGGGATCTCTACGCCGCTGCCGAGGAGGGCGACCACAAAGTGCGTCCACTGGTGGTGGCTCAGTTTAACCAGAGCGATGCCGCTCTGTCGCCTGATGGAAAATGGCTGGCGTACGTTTCCGACGAATCGGGCCAGCGGGAGGTTTTTGTGCAAGCGATGAACGATCCGGATACACGCGCGCAGATTTCGTCCGAAGGCGGCGAGTATCCGCGGTGGGCACCCTCGGCAACGAACTGATTTTCCGGTCCAAGACACGAGTCATGTCGGTGAAGTTTGCGCCTGGAGGCGGGCTGCATCCCGGCAAACCCGCTTTATTGTTCGAGGACAAGAAGGTTTCATCGGGTTACACGGTCGCTCCGGATGGACGTCTGGTAGCGGTGCGCCAGGCCGACGTCCCCGGCACCGAAAACCAGATCAATGTAGTGCCGCACTGGTTCGAGGACCTGAAAAAAGAAGCGCAAAAATAGGCGCGCGGACGGTTGACGGGCAACCCTTCCATAATCCGGGTAAGGTAAGAGTAGCCGACTATTAACCCGGAACCGAAACCTGGACTAACGGAGAAGCGTTCCTCCGTTGAAACAGTATGTTAGCGCCTCGCAGGCTACCAACCACCCCCGATCCACCGAACAGAGTGACGCACAGAGGGTAGTGCCTCAACTGAGGCACTACCGAACAGAGTGACGCTTTGACTTTCTAAGCATTGGCACCCTAACATGCGGCTACTTGAGGTTTCGCATGATCGGCCAAACCATCTCGCACTACCGCATCGTCGAAAAGCTCGGCGGCGGTGGCATGGGCGTGGTCTACAAGGCCGAGGACGTGAAGCTGCACCGTTTCGTTGCCTTGAAGTTCCTGCCTGACGAGATTTCTAAGGATGCGCAAGCTCTATCCCGCTTCCAACGCGAGGCCCAGGCCGCCTCCGCCCTGAACCATCCCAACATCTGCACGATCCACGAGATTGACGACCAGCACGGAATAGATTTTATCGCGATGGAGTTCCTGGACGGCGTCACTTTAAAGCACCGGATCGCAGGCCGTCCGATGGAAACCGAGTTGATTCTGTCGCTCGCCATCGAGATCGCAGACGCCCTCGACGCAGCCCACGCAGAAGGCATTGTCCACCGCGACATCAAGCCCGCCAACATCTTTGTGACCAAGCGTGAACACGCCAAGATTCTGGATTTCGGTCTGGCCAAACAGACCAGCCCGACTAGTTCTTCGAGCCAGATTGCCGGGGCAAACACACTGACGGGCACCTTCCAGGAAGCGCATCTGACGAGTCCAGGAACGGTGGTCGGCACCATCGCCTACATGTCGCCAGAGCAAGTCCGCGTCAAGGAATTGGACGCACGCACGGACCTGTTCTCGTTCGGTGCCGTCCTTTACGAAATGGCAACGGGGACGTTGCCGTTCCGTGGTGAGAGTACAGGCGTGATCTTCGACGGGATTATGAACCGTGTTCCGCCGCCTCCCTTGCGGCTCAACCCCGACCTTCCTCCAAAGTTGGAAGACATCATCAACAAGGCCCTGGAGAAGGACCGGGACTTGCGTTATCAGCACGCGTCGGAGATGCGCGCCGACCTGAAGCGACTGAAGCGGCAGACAGAGTTGGGCAGGGCCGCAGAAGCATCATCGTCAGACTCGCCTGGGGCTGAGCCCGCAGAAGCTCCTCCCCCCCGAGTCGCAGCCGCCACGTCTACCCCAGCCGCCTCATCATCCGGTTCTCTGTTTATAGCTGAAGCCCGGCGCCACCGGGGAGCCCTGATCGGCATTTTTGTGGTGGTTCTGGCGCTCATGGCGGCAGCCACCTTCGGCATTTACAAACTTCTGAGCCGCGAGGAACCTACCGTCAATACCCGCAATCTTGCGATCCGGCCACTGACCGACCACGGGCAGGCGGTTGGATTTGCCAGCATCTCGCCGGATGGACGGTTCGTGGCTTATAGCCGGCGCGAAGGGGAACGTAGCCTGCGCGTGAAACAGGTGGCCACCGGCAGCGAAGTCACCGTGGTCCCGCCACAGCCCGGAGACTTCGGACCCGGCGCGACTTTTACTCCCGATGGAAATTACCTGTACTACACCCACACGGACCCGGCGAATCCGAACAATATCAATTTGTACAGCGTAGCGTCTCTCGGCGGCACGCCGCGGCAGGTCGTGAGCGACGTGGCCAGTACGGCGGCCTTTGCTCCGGACGGAAAACATATGGCCTACCGCCGGATCATTCGAGAAAAAGAAGAAAGCCAGATATTGATCGCCAACGCAGATGGCAGCGGCGAGAAAATCATTTACCAGAAGCCGATCGTCGGCGGCAGCGGCCTATTCGGCAATCCTTCATGGTCTGCGGACAACCTCATCGCCGTGGGCGGGTTCGAAGTCGGAAAAAATCAAATCTCATCGATTCGGGTGTTCGATTTGGAGGGCAAGCAGATTAAGGATGTGGCGCTCAACAGCCTGATTATGGATGAGGCGTGGGTGCCGAACGCTTCCGGAATGTTCCTGGTCGCCGGTGAGAAGGCGACCGGACTCCGATTTCAGATATGGTTCCAGCCCTATCCCGCGGGCGAGCTAATCAAGATCAGCAACGATCTGAGCACGTATCAGTCGGTCAGCGTTACGGGTGACGGCAAGTCTTTCGTGACTACCCAGCAAAGACCCATGGCGACTATCTATGTCGCAGATTCCCCACCTCTGCTGAACGACAGGATCGACTGGAAGTTGACCCCGATTTCAACCGAGCAAGCGACCGGCTACGATCTGACCTGGACAACCACGAACAAATTAGTGCAAAAGGATGTTGCCTCCCATTTCTACGCTACAAACGCAGATGGCTCGAGCCGCGTGCGCCTGCTTGAAAACGACGCCGTGGATTTCGAGGTGAACGCCTGTGGTCCCGGCGATGTCCTCGCAATTGGCAGAGTGCTTGAGGATAACCAACCCAATGTCTGGCGGCTGGACATGACCACGGCCGCGTTGAAGCAGCTCACCTTCGGCAGCGACATCGAGAAAGCCTCATGCACACCCGACGGAAAATGGATCGTGTACAACGACAGCGGGGGAGAAAGCGCTCACGGAACCATTTCAAAAGTATCGGTGGATGGCGGCAAAGCTGTGGAGCTCGCACATGGGACGGAGTTCTCACCATTGGTTTCGCCCGATGGACAACTGATTGCCTATGGGCGAACGGTAGGGCAAGGAGCCAGTGCAAAGTCAAAGATTGTGGTGCAGAGGCTGGAAGACGCAGCCATTTTAAAGGAGATTACGCTGCCCCTGACGTTTGACTGGCATAAGCTCGGCTGGGCGCCAGATGGGCAGGCACTCGCTTTTGTGCACAACACAACGGGAAGCGTGCAGAATGTCTACCTACAGCCGCTGGCCGGTGGTGCGCCCGTGCAGTTGACCCACTTCAATTCTGAACCGGCTGTCGTCGCCGCCTATGCCTGGTCACGGGATGGCAAGAAATTCGCTATCGCCCGCGCTCGCTACAACGATACCGATGTCGTACTGTTCACGGGTTTCCGTTAGACGCTCCAGAAGTGGCTGAGCCGGAACGCGAAGAGACTCGGAGACTTAGTGATGTCAGGTTGCGGCCGAATGACGAGCTAATAGGAAGTTATTCCGGGTCAGAAGTCCTAGTGCTGTATCTGGAGCGCCCCCGAGCGAAGAGCTGGGAGTTGAGAAGCTGTTGTAGGGGCGCTCCAGATACAGCGACTTGAAGGAAGCTGCCCCGGGGGACTATGGGATTTGTATTCCGATGAGCCGGTCGTTGTCGTTTGCGAGATGGCGCTTGCTGTCGGTGCGCTTCCGTTTCAGTTGCTCGTGGCAGAGAGAGTGGTCGTGGGGCGGCACCTCAGAGAGCATGGAGCGCGCCACCATATAGCATTCTGAGGAGTGGGAGACAAAGCACCAGTGTGCGCGCCGAAGCACGAGCAAGATTCGAGGCTGGAGATGTGGATTCATGAGGTACACCGGCTGAGATGAGGCGGAGATCGGAGGAGAAGTTGCGCGGCGGAGAGGCGCTCGACAACCTTCATGGTTCCGCTGCAGAGCGGACAGTTCCATGTTGAGTGAGCGGGGAACGTGGTCAGCGAAGCGACACATACTGCTGGCTGATCGGATGGCTGGAGCAACCGCAAACAAAGCGGAAGGAGTTCTGCTCGCCGCCGGTTGGCGAGGAAGCCGAAGTTACGAATGCGCATGAAGCCGCGTGGCAGCAGGTGCAGGAGGAAGCGGCGCAAGAACTCATCGACGGGTAGAGTCATCAGCCGCTTCTTGTTGCCGTGAGCGGAGTCGCGCCAGCGAAAGGTTACGTTGCCCTCGGAGAGGGCAACCAACCTGCTGTTGGAAATGGCGACGCGATGGGTGTAGGCACCGAGATATCGCAGCACATGTTCCGGTCCTCCGAAAGGCCGCTTGGAGTAGACGACCCAATCGTGACGGAACAGTAGCCGCAGCCACGAGGCGAAGGCACGCGGTTCCATAAGCGGTAAGAGATCTCCGTGGAACTGGAGTGTGCCTGTCTGAAAGGCGGTCTTGAGTCCGGAGACAAACTTGCCGCGGAAGACACGGCCGAGCACTTTGACGGGAAGGAAGAAAGATCGGCGCGATGAGATCCAGCGGGAGTGGTCCGGAGCGAGACCGCCGGCGGCCAGCACGCAGTGGACATGGGGATGATGTTGCAGTCGCTGGTCCCAAGTATGGAGCACGCTGAAGAAACCGATCTGTGCACCGAGGTGACGGGGATCGCGAGCGATCTCCAGCAAGGTCTGAGCGCTGGCGTGAAACAGTAGGTTGTAGATCAGCCGTTTATTCTGCAAGGCGAGCGGAGCCAGTTCCCGCGGAAGCGTGAAGACCACGTGCACGTAGCTGGTGGACAGCAACTCGCGTTCCCGCGCCTGGAGCCAGCGCAGGCGGGCGTTGCCCTGACACTTGGGGCAGTGCCGGTTGCGGCAGGAGTTGTAAGAGATGACGGAATGTCCGCAGTCCGAGCACTGATCGCGATGTCCACCCAGCGCGGCGGTTCGGCAGCGTGTGATGGCGAACAACACCTTTTCGTGTTGGCCGTTGATCCACTTGCGACTGCGTTCAATGAAGGACTGTCCTGCACAGCGAACGATGTCGGCCACCTCCAGAGGTGGCCGGTTCATGCGTTCTGCGTCTGTTCTCCTTCTCCGCGGATGGGGAGTGCATCCAGCGGACTGCCGGTAGCGCTGAGATGCCGCCGGGAGAGATGCAGATAGATCGTGGTTTCCTCCAGGTCGCGGTGCCCCAACAGCATCTGGATGGTTCGCAAGTCGGCACCGGCTTCGAGCAGATGAGTGGCAAAGCAGTGGCGCAGAGTGTGGGGATGGATGCGCTTGTGCTCAAGACCGGCGCGTTCGGCGGCCTGCTGACAGGCGGTCCATAGAACCTTGGTGGAGACAGGATGACTCGCCGTATGCCATCGATTGCCGGGAAACAGCCAGTCGGTGGGCTTGCGCCGAAGCCCGCGCCAGTAGATGCGCAATGCATCGAGCAGCTTGGGACTGAGCATGACATCACGGTCCTTGCGTCCCTTACCGCCCCGGATATGAATGACCATCCGTTGGCTGTCAATATCGCTGATCTTCAGGTGCGCCACTTCTGCGCGACGTGCGCCCGTGGCATAGAGGGTCATCAACAGAATGCGCTGAAAGGGAAACTCTGCCGCGTCGATCAAACGTGCCACTTCGTCCTGGCTCAGCACCTGCGGCAAGTGCAGAACCTTCTTCGGATACGGGGTCTCGGCTACGCTCCAGCCTCGCTTCAACACCTGGACATAGAAAAAACGCAGGGCGGCTAACCGCTGCGTCACCGTGTTCGGGGCCAGCTTCCAGCGCGTGAACACCGCGGCCTGATACTGGCGAATATGCTCGGGGCCAAGCTGATCGGGCGAACGATGGAAGTGCCGACTGAAATGCTCGACCGTGTGAATGTAAGCGTGGATGGTGGACTCGGCGTAGTTGCGGCGCCGTAGTTCTTCAAGCATGATCTGGCGTAGATGGGTCACAGAGAGTTCCTCCTCTGCGACAACAAACTAGCTCAGTTCACATCAACCGTCGGCTCCGCAACACGCGCATGCGTCCGCCGCAACGCGGCTTAGTTCAAGTCGGCTTCTAGGAAGTTTCAGACGGTTGGGAGGAAAACGCGGCTGTCCTAATCAATTTCGTGCAAAAACTAAATCGTTTTAAGACTATCCGAGCAACTGACCGGAGTGCCGTCCTTTATGAAGTTCCAGTGATCACCCATCCTGACGCCTACCCTGTCGAGGTAGCCTCCGGACATCTCCGATATTCGCGCATGAGATCCACCCAAAACAGATCAGCTGCTTGCAGGCGACATCGAAGACCAAGCGCCTCGCTCAGGACAAACTGGTCGACGCGATCCTTCCGAGCGGATCGCTGTCTGCCAGCAAATCCCACCTGATTCAGTAAATTCTCCAGGACAGATCCGGCGCGCAGGTCGACGACGAACTGCGAACGAATCTAGTTGGGGAGTCTCAGCGCTTATTGGACCCAAATGGACCCAGATCTTCGAACGGGGGTTTGGGCAACTGATTGAAAGATATGGTAGGCACGAGGAGACTCGAACTCCTGACCTCTACCGTGTCAAGGTAGCGCTCTAACCAACTGAGCTACGCGCCTACATTTTGGTTTCAACCACTTGCAGCTACCGGGTAGGCCGGTAGAGACGCTTGCGTCCAGTAGGGATTTTACCATGCGGGCCTGCGTCTCGCTCAGTTGCGGGCTCACCCAACCATCGCTGGCGCCGCTGCCTTGGCCCTGCGAAGTAACTCGGACGACTTCATGCGCCGGCAATATTCTTCAAAGCCTGGGCTCGCTCCTCTCCAACGCACGTCGTCGATGTTCTCAAATACAGGAACATCGAGCCGCAGCGTGGCTAGCTTGCGAAACAATAGGGCGTCGTCCCACGCGCTGAAGAGCGCTTCGGAGAGCGCGCGGGCCCTGCGGATGGATGGATGCCAGGCCTGCCAATCCTTCGGAATATCTTCGAGGTGAGGATACTGCGACAGCACCAGAGCGGCGGCTTTTTGGCCCCAACCGGATACACCGGGGAACCCGTCTGCACTATCGCCGACCACCGCCAGATAGTCTGGAATGGAGTGCGGACTCACTCCAAACTTGGCGACAACACCGGCTTCATCGCGAATGAGTTCCTTTCTTCGATCCATTTGAACCACATGCGTTCCCACTACGCACTGACTCAAATCTTTATCGGGAGTACAAATGATCACTTGCCGCACGCGTTCATCCGGCGCAGCTTTCGCAGCAGCGGAGGCGAGCGCGTCATCGGCCTCGAACTCGACCATCGGCCAGACCCACACTCCCATGGCTGTTAGCGCTTCCTCGAGGATCGGAAACTGGGAGAGCAACTCCGGAGCGACTCCTTCGCTGGTCTTGTAGCCGGAATATAAGTCGTTTCGAAAGGACTCCACAACATGGTCGGTGGCAACGCCAAGATGAGTCGCTCCGCGCTCGAACATGGAGAGAACGGACGCGAGGACGCCCCGCACAGCGCCGATCTCCTGACCATTCACGTCTCTTGCCGAGGGTACCGCGAAAAAATGCCGAAACAATTCATAGGTTCCGTCCACCAGGTACACATCGATGCGATCTTGAGAATCCGTCACCATGATCGATTTACTTCCCGCTATCCATGGCCATGAACAAGTTGTTCAGCGACTCCGCGAGAGTGGGATGGGCAAAAGTGCCGTCGCGCAAGGCCGTGTAAGGTAATTTGCCCATCATCGCAATCTCAATGGCAGTCATGATTTCTCCGCCTTCGATTCCAAGAATAGCGGCCCCGAGGATCAGGTTGGTGTCTGCGTCCACAACGGCTTTCATGAAGCCGCGAGTTTCGTCGACTTCAAGAGCCCTGGCGACGTGGGTCATCGGCAGCTTCGCGACGCGAATATCTCGTCCTTGAGCCCGGGCTTCGTTCTCGGTCAGACCGATTCGGCCTAGTTGTGGATCGATGAAAAGCGCGTACGGAACTTGCCGGTTTTTCGTGGAGGCAGGCTTCTTTTCGAGAAGATTGGAACGAACGATTCGAAAGTCATCATACGAGATGTGCGTGAAGGCTGGCCCACCTTTGATGTCGCCGAGAGCATAGACGCCTTCCGCGTTCGTCTCCAAGCGGTCGTTGACCTGGATAAATCCACGCTCATCCTTTGCTATTCCGGCCGCATCGAGGTTGAGAGTATCTGAATTCGGCACGCGACCCGTGGCTACGAGGAGATGAGATCCAATCAGCTCGGTCGAGCCTGCCTGCGTCTGGACTTCGAGGTGGATGCTCGGGCCCGATCGGCTCACACTCGTCGCTTTCGTATCCAACAGGACTTCAATCCCATCCTGCCGCAAGATGTTCGTGATCTCTTCCGCGATGTCCGGGTCTTCTCGCGTGAGGAGTTGACTGGAAAATTGGACGATTGTCACCCGGCTGCCAAGGCGCCGAAACAACTGGCCGAATTCTAAACCGATATACCCGCCGCCCAGGATCAGCAAATGGTCCGGAACAGCGTCTAGCTCCATGATGGAAATATTGTCAAGGAAAGGTACTGTGTCGAGTCCTTCAAGTTTTGGGCGCGACGCGCGTGTACCGGCATTGATGAAAATGTATTTCGCTGAAATCGTGCGTACACCGCCGTCTCGTAAATGAACTAGAACCGTCCGCGGACCCGTAAAGCTGGCATCGCCGAATATCAGTTCGAGGTTCGCAGTGTTCTCAAGGCCCGACTGGCCTGCATTGCGGAAGGTGTCCACAATGTCCCGCTTGCGTTGGCGAACCTTCGCCATATCAATGCTGATCGGACCGATGCGCACGCCATAATCGGCCGCCCGCCGTGCCAGGTATGCGACCCGCCCACTTGCCACCATGGTCTTGGTGGGAGTGCATCCTTCGTTGATGCAGGTACCGCCAACATGTTTGCGCTCGACCATCACGGTGCGCATTCCTGCTCGCGCAAGTGCGATGGCGAGCGGGTTGCCGCCCTGCCCGGAGCCGACGACAAGAGCATCGTATTTCTGCGGATCAGGCATAAGAACAATTTAGAAGCGGGAAACCAGGAACAGACCGAGACCGATCGCGATCAAATCTTCTGGAATAGCAATGGCAATGTCCGGGACGCGCAGGGCCCGCACGAGCCCGACGCGCGCTTGATATCCCCCGAATGCGCCGGCGATTCCACCGGCCGCGCCAGCCAGCGCTCCCAGCCAAGTCGATGCACCCCCAGCAACTGCCAGGCAAGCACCCGTAAGCGCCCCGGTGACAACTCGAGCAGACAGTCCCACCGCGGCGGTGCGGGCAGGAGTGGAAGGAAGTTGATCAGCGACGAACTCGACCAGAGCAAGCACGGTAAAGATCGCCACTGCCCACAGGCTTCCCATAAAGGCTAAGGAGGAATTGTGAAGATTCATCCAGCCGATATGCGCTGCGCAGGCGACGACGGCAGGCGCAGTCAGGGACCGCAGGCCTGCGACAATTCCGATCCCAAGCGCTAACAATACGACGAATCCGGAACTCATGGACGTTCTCCCTCACAACCACATTCAAGACTTAAAGAAGGATTTACGCGACGCTCTCTGCCAATGGCAGCCACACCTGAAAACGAGTGTCTCCCGGCTTGGAGCGCACCTGAATGCTGCCTCGATGCTTCTTCACGATGCGTTGCACCGTATCGAGCCCAAGTCCAGTTCCCTCTCCGACTCCTTTGGTCGTGAAGAAAGGCTCGAAAATGTGGGGCTCGACCGCGGGTGAAATGCCGGGGCCGTTGTCGGAGATTTCCACGACCGCGCAATTGTCTTCGCGGTAGGTGCGAATTCGCAATTCACCTTTTCCGCTCATCGCGTCAATGGCGTTGTCGATGAGGTTGGTCCAGACCTGATTCAGCTGGCTCCCGAAGGAATTTACCAGAAGAGGAGCCTTGTCATAGTCGCGGCGCACATCAACGCCACGCTTGAGCTTGTGGTTCAGGATGGTGAGCGTAGTCTCAAGGGTCTTGACGATATCTACGTTCTGCACGGGCGCCTGATCCATGAACGTGTATTCCTTGATTGCACAGACCAAGTCGGAGATTCGGGAAGCGCTGCTCTCGATTTGATTCAGTAAATCAGCGATCTCCACCGATGACGAAATACGGACAAGTGCCGCACGGGCAGTGTCGGGATCAAGCGTGGCAAACAACTGCTCGAGCAATTCCGGCTTGAAATTCTTATGCGCCAGATCGGCGGCGAGTTGCCACAAGTCGTTTTGTCCGTGGCTCCGAAGCAAGGAGTCCAACTGGTCTTCCAGATCGCTGGCAGTGAGGGCGTCCGGTGGAGGCGCATCCGTCTGAAAGAGTGAGGACTCCAGCTTTTCAATTTCTGCCTTCTGCGCCGGCGTGAGGTCGCGCCTACCCAGTTCCAGACTTGCGTCGCGAACTCGCTTTATAGTGGCGCGCAGCTGGCTGGTGGCACGTTTCGCGGCAGAAGCTGGGTTATTGAGTTCATGGGCGAGTCCTGCGGAGAGCTTGCCCAGCGCTGCGAGGCGGTCCTGTTGCTGCTCGAACCGGGTGGTCTCGCGAATCCGATCTGACATCAGCCCTACGAGACGCTGGGTGAGCACTGGCATCTTCTGCACGAGATCCTGAAACAACGCGGCGGGAAAGCGGAGAGCGAGGCTATCCGTCTCGGCTCGCCCGTTGACGCGGAACTGCTTCATTCTTGAGAACGGGAGCAAGCCGGTAACATCGCCCGGAGCGAGTTCCAGGATGATGGTTTCGCCATTGATCTCTCCGCGTCCCTGAAGGTGCCCCTCAAGAATCACAAACATGGCATCAGCCGTATCACCTTGACGGGAGTAGGTATCGCCGGCCTTGAGGCGCAGTTCTTTCGATTGACCGAGGAACCAGGTGAGCTGCTCATCGGCCAATTCTGCAAAGATCGGGACGCGACGCAGGAGATCCAATGTGTTGTCAGCCATTTATACCTTGCTTAAATACTGATGGATGAACTGCACCGCTACCGAACCTTCGCCAACTCCTGAGGCCACCCGTTTGACGGAACCGTGGCGTACATCGCCCACGGCAAATATACCCGGCACATTCGTTTCCAGGAGGAACGGGTCGCGATCAAGAGACCAACCCTTGGGATGCTGCCCAGCTTGCATGAGATCGGCGCCCGTCAGAACGAATCCGCGTTCATCTCGCTCGATGGTGTTTGCCAGCCAGTCGGTCCGAGGCAACGCGCCAATAAAGATAAACATGGCGCTCGCGGGCACGCGCTCGACCTTGCTGGTGTCGGAACAAACAACCGAAATTTCCTCGAGATGCGTGTCGCCGTGGACTTCTGCCACGCTGGCATGAGTCCACAGCTGAATATTGGGAGTTTCTTTGATCTGATCGATTAAATACTGCGACATGGTGCTGGAGAGCGAATCTCCGCGAACAAGAATTACGACGCGCTCTGCGTATTTCGCAAAATTCATCGCCGCCTGGCCGGCCGAATTCGCGCCACCCACAACGTAGACGATCTCGCCTTTGCACGAGAGCGCCTCAGTGGCGCCGCCGCCGTAGTAGACACCCGCGCCTTGCAACTGGTCGATGCCTGGAGCTTCCAGACGACGCCATTGCACGCCGCTCGCGATCATCAGGGCATGACAGGAAATCTCGTTGCCGTCAGCGAGTTTGATGATGCGATAAGGGCCCTCGACGCGGACGCCGACTGCCTCTTGAGGCGCCAGGATCTCAACCCCGAATCGTTTCGCCTGCACGACGGCTCTGCGAGCCAGATCGCCGCCACTGAGTCCGGCGGGGAAGCCGAGATAGTTTTCGATCCGCGAACTCATGCCCGCCTGGCCACCCGGAGCTTCCTTCTCGACCATGACCGTATGCAGACCCTCAGACGCGCCGTAGACCGCAGCCGCCAGGCCAGCGGGGCCTCCACCGACGATTGCCAGATCGTAGAAGCTGGTTTCGGCGCGCGTGCGGAGCCCGACCTTCTGCGCCACTTGGGCCGGAACGCTGTTGAGGAGTTTCGTTCCATCCGAAAACAGGACGACGGGAAGATCGGCCGCATCCGGCCCCAACGCTTCGAGAAGGCGCTTCGTTTCCGGATCGTTGGCCGCTCCCTCAACATCGATCCATTGATAAGGGACGTGACTCCTTGCCAGAAAATCTCGCAGCTCGTAACTCCTCGGAGACCATCGCGTGCCTAAGACGCGTATCCCTTGAAAGGGGGGACGGTACGACGCCAGCCAATCGTCAAGCAGGTCGTCGAGTTGGGGATACAGATGCTCGGTAGGAGGGTCCCAGGGCTTCATGAAAAAATAGTCGAGGTTCGCCTGATTGATAGCGGCAATCGCAGCGTTCGTGTCGGCGTAGGCGGTGAGCAAAGCCCGCTTCGCGTCGGGGAATATTTGCCGCGCCTGCTGTAGAAATACGACTCCGTCCATGTGCGGCATGCGCTGATCGGCCAGAAGAAGCGCAACGCCGTCATTTCGGACCTTAAGTGCCTTGAGGAGATCCAGAGCGCTTTCCGGAGAATCGCTGCTGACCACGCGATACTCCGCACCGTACTGCGAGCGCAAATCGCGCTCAATCGCCCGCAGGACATCGGGATCGTCATCGACAGTCAGCAAAATGGGCTTCGGCATGATCGTTTTCGGAACTGCGGATGAAGCAGCTA
Organism: uncultured Acidobacteriaceae bacterium; assembly: GCA_963844525.1. Classification (GTDB taxonomy): domain Bacteria; phylum Acidobacteriota; class Terriglobia; order Terriglobales; family Acidobacteriaceae; genus Sulfotelmatobacter. The sequence goes on from CAWJOM010000009.1 coordinate 18,925, forward strand.
GCCCCGGAGAAAAGCTACCTGAATTAGCTGATTAGATACACGAACCTGCATTCGGTTGCGCGATTATCGATAACTTGCAAATCCGCGGCTCAGGCTCCAATTTCTCCAGCTTCGACCTCGTCCACATAACACCAGACCCAGGATTCGCCAGGTTCGATGGAACGGATCAGGGGATGCTGCGTTTTGTGAAAATGCTTGGTGGCGTGCTTGTTCTTGGACGAGTCGCAGCAGCCCACATTTCCGCACACAAGGCACAACCGCAGATGAACCCATTTGTCGCCCATTTTGACGCACTCTTCGCAAACATGCGTCTTTGTTTTCGTGATCTTGATTTGGTTCAAGTGAGTGCATTCTGCGGGCATAGTTCCTCCGGACATCTCGATTCTCGGGTCAAGTGACTACAGTCATGTAACGAAAGGACACAATCACAGTCAAGTGCCGCACTCTTCACGCACAATGTTTACGGAGGTCTTCATCTGTGTTTCGCCTTGATTATTTATCGTGCGTATTGACCATCGCTTCCACGGTTCTCGTAGGGCGACGGTACTGGGAAGGCTGGGCGTTGTCCGGAGTTAATAGCGTCGTCGTGTGCGTCATAGGATTCAAAACCGCTCAAATGGGGTTCATTCCCGCCAATGTATTTTGCATCGTGATGAGCGCCATCCACCTGCGAGCGTGGCGCAAAGCCGCACAGTCTTAGCCGAAACCTTGGGGTACACGCCCACCTACTCGGCGATAAGCAAGTTCTCGGCAAACGGCCACTGCTCGTCGACCCATTGAACCTCGCAGCGGAAGCCGGAATCGCGCGCCGTCGCAATCACCTCATCGGACGAATACTTATGGCTGCTTTCCGTCCAGATCGTTTCTCCTTCATCGAACTCAATCACAACCTCTGCCGCAGGAATGCTCACGATCTGCTTTCGCTTCGACAGTAAATGCATCTCGACGCTCCGAGCCTCGGGATTGATCTTTGCCACATGAGCGAATTCGCGCAAATCGAAGTCGGCGCCGAGTTCGCGATTGACCCGGGCCAGGAGGTTCAGATTAAAGGCAGCCGTGACACCGAGTTCGTCGTCGTAAGCCGCGATCAGCTGAACGCTGGGCTTCTCCAGGTCCGTTCCGAGAAGTAACGAATCGCCCGGCTCAAGAATGCGACGCACGTCGGCCAGGAATTTCAGCCCGGCGGTCCGATCGAAGTTCCCAATGGTGCTGCCCAGGAACAACACAAACAAATGCTGGCCGCTCTTGCGGCAGGCGGCAACCTCGAGCAACCCATCCAGGTATTCGCGTTCAAATCCCACAATGCTGATCGCATCGATGTCGCTGAGTTCGCGCTCGCACATGACCAGGGCCGAGTGCGAGATTTCGACCGGATAGTACGACGTGCGCTGGCGGCGGCAGAACGCTTCGAGCAGCCAACGGGTTTTCTTCCCGCTCCCGCTGCCTAATTCTGCAACAGCGACGGGCCCCGGTAGCCGGTCGACGATCTCATTCGCATGCCGCCGCAGCAGACGCTCGTCAGCCCGTGTAAGCCCATACTCGGGCAGATGGCTGATCACTTCAAACAGGGCCGAACCGACATTGTCATAAAGATATTTGGACGGAAGTTCCTTCTGCCCGATGCGGGTGAGCCCGTCGCGAACATCCGCGGCAAATTCGTAGGTGGCATTGGTCGGGATTGCATGGACAAGCATTTGCCAACTCCTTCGATCAGATTGACGTAGATCAGCGATTCACGCAGCGAAATCCCGCGTAGACGTATTGGTAATGAGCCTGAAACCAGTTGCGAAATGTTGGGCGCAGCATGCACGCCGCCGTACGCGGCGAGCCGCCTTTCATGACGAAGTGCTTGCCATCGAAGAAATCCGCCGAATAGCCGCGATAGAACGGAAAGGGCTCGAATCCCGGAAAAGGAGCAAAGGCCGTCGATGTCCATTCCCACCCATTTCCCAACAGATCTTGCACGCCGAAAGCGCTAGCGCCCGCGAGGAACGCATTTACCGGAGTGGGATTCCAGTGGTGGAAATCGAAATTCCCGAGATTCGGACCGGGGGCCTCGCTGCCCCACGGGTATTCCCTGTCGGTATCGTCTTTAGTGCCGTACGCTGCGCGGTGCCATTGTTGTTCAGTGGGCAGCGATTTGCCAGCCCAGCGCGCATATGCGCTAGCTTCCGCATGGCTGACGTAGACGGGCCAGTCCATCAGCAAGGGAACTTCTTCAAACATTCCCCGATAGCGCCATCCGTCGGGCGACTTGCTCCAGAACACTGGTTGCGAGATTGAATTTGCTGTCTTCCAATTCCAGTCTTTCTCGCTCCAGTACGCGGGAGTTTCGTAACCACCAGCAGACATGAAGTCGAGATACTGCCGGTTTGTCACTTCGTATTTATCAATCTCGAATGCAGGCACGTGCACGGCATGGGTTTCGTACTCGTTGTCCCAACCAAACTCTTCACCGCCGCGGGCGAGGCCTAGAGTCGCGGAACCGGCGGGAATCGTGATCATTCGATGAACTACAGGTGGGGAGATAACATTGAAGGTATTTTCTTGAGGCACTTTTCGGTCCGGCGGCAATTGATGAAGCATGTAAGCCAACGTCTCAACATGCATCAAGCGATGCTCGATCGCAACGTTAAGCAGAGTATCGAGGGAGAAGCCGTCGCGGGTCTGCCCATACGATTCCAGCGTGCCATCGAGGAGCTTCTCGTCGAGCGCCGCCCGGATCCTAGTCACGTAGTCGCGTACCACCTCCAGCGACGGCCAGTCCGACGGCACATCAGACGGCAATCCACCGCCCACAGGGTCGATGCCAAAAGCGAATAGCCGGTCAAACTCAGGATGAAAGCTCTTCAAGCCAAGGACATTCTCGTGCAGCAGGTTCCAGTCAAACGCTTCCAGGTGACCGACGTAGAAAATGATACGGTGGCGCTCCGGGATGGGCCGCTCATACAACGAGTCAGACCGCACTACGCCGAAAAGCGCATCGCTTCTGCGGCGGGCATCGGCGACGCGTTCGAGTAGCTGGCGCCGGGCTGCGACATCTCCTAGAACAGCGAGCATGGGGTCCTCCTGACGAAGCATCGACGAAGCGCGGAGCATTATCTGGAGCGCAATGGAAGTGGGCGCCAACACACCTAGCGTGCGCCAACGGAAATCGCCTGCACACCTGCGGCAAACCATTCGTCCCCCAGAAGACGAAGGTCTCAGAGATTATCACTGTCCCACGGCAGCGATCAACAGTGGGTGCAGAAAGCCAATCCGCGAACAATTACAATTGAGGCAATGCGGATTCCGGTATTTCACGTGGATGCCTTCACCAACAAGTTGCTCCTCGGAAATCCTGCGGCAGTCTGTCCCCTTCAATCGTGGTTAGATGACGAGACTCTGCGGAAGGTCGCTGCAGAAAATAATCTTTCTGAGACTGCATTTTTTGTGCCCGCAACCAGCGGTTATGAGCTGCGCTGGTTTACGCCTCGCGCCGAGGTGAAGCTTTGTGGCCACGCGACCCTAGGTGCAGCGTATGTGGTGGTCAACATGCTGGGGCCCGGACTCGACTTGGTGCGGTTTGAGACGCGTCACAGCGGGGTCCTCAGCGTTCGGAAGGAAGGCAACCTGCTGGCGATGGACTTTCCGGCGCTGTTCCCCAACGAATGCATAACTCTTCCAGCCGGATTGGTCGAAGCACTCGGACCAGCGCCTCGGCCCGACAAAGTATTGGAAGTGAATGATATCTATATTGCCGTTTTTGGAGACGAAACGGCGATTCAGAACATGCGCCCAGACTTCTCGCGTTTAGCACTGCTCCATCCGGCTGTTGTCGCCGTCACTGCACCTGGAGAGACAGTGAATTTTGTGTCGCGCTATTTCAAACCAAGCTATGGGATGCCCGAAGATCCGGTAACAGGTTCGGCGCATTGCGCGCTGACCCCCTATTGGTCAGAGCATTTGGGGAAACCGAGGCTGCACGCTCACCAATTGTCGCAACGTGGTGGTGAACTCTGGTGCGAAATGGCGGGAGACCGAGTGATCCTCAAGGGGAACGCGGTGCTTACGATGCAAGGCACTCTCGAGATCTAGCGTCTTCGCTTTCGCTTCCGTTCCGACTACTGCAGCCGCTTTTTCTTTAGGAATTCTCTCACGACTTCGGCCGCGTCACGATGCTGGCCGTCGACGGCATAGTTCAGTTGCTGCATTTCCTCGTCGTTAATCAAGCCCGCCAACTCCGTTAGCGCTCCCTTGACCTCGGGGTGCTGCTGCAGAATCTGTTCTCGGATCACCGGCACTGCCTCGTACGGGGGGAAATAGTGACGGTCGTCCTCGAGCGCAAGAAGATCCAGAGCGGGGATCAACCCGTCGGTAGCGTTCCCCGCGGCAAGATCAATCTGATGATCTTTCAATGCCCGCGCCAGCAGGCCCAAGTCCATAATGCGCGGTTGCTCCGCGAAGTGCAGGTCATACGTCGCCGCCAGGCCTCGATACCCGTCGGGCCGTTCCATGAATTCGTAACCAAATCCCGCCCGCCAATGCGGGGCGAACTCGGCCGCCTGCGACAGGGTCTTTATATTCAAGCGGCGAGCGTCTTCGCCGCGGATCTCCATTGCAAACGTATCGTTGAAACCGAGAGCAGGCCCGAGCGTTAGTCCAAAGCGATGTTCGTATTCACTCTTAACTCGTTGGTACACATCCTGCCTGTCTCCGCTGGCATTCTGCTTAAGGATCGCTGTGAGCGCCGTTCCCGTGTACTCCGGATACACATCGATTCGCCCCGCGAGAATTGCCTGCTGGCAGATGTAGCTTCCAGCGAGGTAGAAGCGCCGTTCCACTTTCAGATTTGTGTGAGATTCGATCTGCTGCGCGATCAGTTCGCCCAGAATGAACGACTCGGTAAAATTCTTGGAGCCGACGACAATCCGATCCGCGTGAGAGGGCGAGCAGGATGGCAGAAGCAGGCCCAAGGCGGCAAGAACCAAGATGCACAGACTCGAGAGACGGTCGATCATCGTCGTGGCTGCAAGCGCCTCTCCAGCCATCCCACGCCAAAGTCTGCGGCCAGCGCCAGAATTGCAGCCGGAATCGCTCCGGCAAGGATGACTCTGTCATCCACCATCGCCAGTCCTCGAAAAATGAATTCTCCGAGGCCTCCAGCGCCGATCGCCGCAGCGATGGTGGCGAGACCAACCGAAATAACAATCGCGACCCGCACTCCTGAAAGGATCACGCTCACCGCCAGCGGCAGTTCTACCTGAAATAAGAGCTGAGATTCGGTCAATCCCATGCCAAGCCCGGCCTCTATCACGGCCGGATCAACTCCTCGAATACCCGTAAAAGTATTTCTGATGATTGGGAGCAGGGCATAGAGCGTGAGCGCCAAAATTGCGAGCCGGTCAGAGCGCGCTCCCAGCCAAGGAACGGGCAACAAAAATCCGAAGAGCGCAAGACTTGGAATTGTCTGGATAATGTTTGCGCTCGCCAGAACGGGCTTGTTGAAGCGCGGGCGATGAGCGATCACGATTCCCAACGGTACCCCGATCAGCATTGCGAAGAGCGTCGAAAATCCCACCAGGCGAAGGTGCTCCAGCGTGAGTTCCAATACTTGACCGCGGTTCTGCAGCATGAATCGAAAGACGTTCATGACGTGCCTCGATTGACAGCAGATTCCAAGCCTTCACCAAAAGCGCGGACGTAAGCGGCGGCCAGCGAGTCGGTCGATCGCAAGAACTCTGCTGGCGCAAGAACCGTGACCAGTCGGCCCGCCTCCATTAACGCAATCCGCGTCCCGAGCCGCAATGCCTCGCGCAGGTCGTGGGTCACAAACACGACGGTCTTGTGAAGCCTTCGCTGCAACATAAGAAATTCCCGTTGCAACTCGTCGCGCGTCAGGGGGTCGAGCGCGCCGAAAGGTTCATCCATGAGAAGGATTTCGGGATCCGCCGCCAACGCACGGGCTACTCCGACTCGCTGCCGCTGCCCACCCGACAGTTGATGCGGATAGCGCGACGCAACATCCGGCCCGAGCCCCACAGTCTGCAGCAACTCCAAGACACGCGCGCGAATTCGATCTTGCGGCCATCCTTCGATCTTCGGTACCAAACCGATGTTCCTCTCCACCGTGAAATGCGGAAACAACCCAACATCCTGGATCACATAGCCAATGCTGCGTCGTAAGCGAATGAGATCTCCCCCAGTGTTGGACACACCCTTGACCCGAACTTCGCCGGACGTAGGGGACAACAGGCGATTGACCAACTTCAGCGACGTGGTCTTGCCCGAACCACTGCGGCCCAAGAGCACGATGGTCTCTCCGCTGTGAACCCGCAAATCAAATCCGGAAAGCACTTGTGTGCCAGCAACGCGGTAAGAGACGCCGCGGAATTCAATCAGGGGGCTGGAAGGTGCAGGCTCCATGTCCGCCAAGCATACCCGAGTTCGCAGCCAAAAGGAGACTCGGATCTTTCGATTACGGCTCGCGGGCATTTGCAATGCACGCCTCTCCCGGCGACAATCTTGCTGTGGAAAACAACGCTGGGGGCGGTGGCTTGAACACACCGGCAAGAATTCGCGGGCCATTTCTGCCGGGCTCGGTCGTGATTGCGACTCTATCCAATCCGCGCGAGAAGTTCTGGGGCATGATCTTGTCGCTTGCCACTGAAGGACTCAGTCTGAGCGGCGCGGAACTCGCCTCGTTCGAGGACCTCACCGTGATGGTGAGGGACGGCGAACCATTTACTCCTGCCGTCGTTTTCTTTCCCATGCACCGCATCGAGCGCGTGGAACTGGATCTGCCCGACGGTGGCCTGCCTTCTCTCTCGCAACGCTTTTTCGCCAAAACTGGGCTGGAGCCTTCCACCGCGCTGGCGCCTTGGGATCAAGGAATAGCGGCCGACTCTCGCCACTCCGGATCGAACGATTCCGAGGAGCGTGCGTGAAACTGTCGCAGATCTTTACCGCTCCCAATCAGCTCACGTTGCTGCGGATGATCTTTGTTCCGTTCATCGTCATTCACCTGGTGGAGGGGCACTATCTTTGGGCTCTGGTCGTTTTCGTCATCGCCGGATTCAGTGACGGACTCGACGGCCTGCTCGCCAGGACTCTTCACCAACAAACCCTGCTGGGCCAATACCTCGATCCGATAGCGGACAAACTTCTCCTGAGCACAATGTTTCTGGTGCTCTCCATTCTGCACAAGATTCCGTGGAAGTTCACAGTCGTAGTCTTCAGCCGTGATATTTCGATTCTCGCCGCGAGCGCGGTCTTGTTTGCAATTGCCGGGCTGCGCAACTTCCAGCCTAGCATTTTCGGCAAAGCCAATACGTTCTCGCAGATCAGTGCCGTATTCTTCGTTTTGATGTATGAGATCCGTCCGCTGCGAGGGATATGGATTGTGCGGACAGAGTTCCTGCGAGCCACATTTTTCTTCACGATTATCTCCGCCCTCCATTACGTCATTCTCGTCCAAAGGCGTTTGCGAGAGCACGCGCACGCCTTGCCGCCCGCTTGAAACTTGGCATCCTGATGGCGATTTGACCCACTCCCGCGTCGACCCTAGAATCTTTAGTTCGCCCAAGCTTGGATCGTTTCCCGGTGCTCGAACTTCCTATGGCTCTTCGTCTTTTTAATACCATGTCGTCGCAGATCGAGGAATTTCGGCCTCTTCGCGATCGTGAAGTACGCATGTACGCCTGCGGTCCGACCGTCTACGATTACGGACACATCGGCAACTTTCGAACCTTCGTTGCCGTCGACTTGCTGCGCCGGTTCTTCCGCCAGAGTGGCTACACCGTTCGACATGTCATGAACATCACCGACGTCGACGATAAGATTATCCGCAACGCTGCCCGCGACGGCGTTAGCGTCCAGCAGTACACAGCGAAGTATGAGAAGGCCTTTCTGGAAGATGCCGCGATGATCGGCATCGAAGAGCCCACCCTCGTGCGCGCGACCGAGCACATTCCGGCAATGGCGGCTTTCGTCGCAAACCTGGTAGAGCGAGACCTCGCCTACCGAACCGAGGATGGCTCCTACTATTTTCGCATCGCCAAGTTCCCGCGCTATGGCGCGCTCTCGAAGAAGGATTTCAGCAATATGCGCGATGGTGCGCGGGTCGATGTCGACGAATACGACAAAGATAGCGCCCGTGACTTCGCCCTATGGAAAGCGCCGAAGCCGGGCGAGGCTTCATGGAACACGCCGATCGGATCGGGACGGCCGGGCTGGCATCTGGAGTGCTCTGTCATGTCGATGGGAGAACTTGGAGAGACCTTCGATTTGCACGCCGGAGGCGAAGACCTCATCTTTCCGCATCATGAAAACGAAATCGCGCAGTCGGAATCCTATACCGGCAAGCCATTCGCGAATTTCTGGTTCCATGCGCGTTTTCTTCTGGTCGAAGGCGAGAAGATGTCGAAGAGCTTGGGCAATTTCTTCACTCTACGCGACCTCGTTCTCAAAGGACATAAGCCCTCGTCGATCCGGTATCTACTCGCCTCGGTTCCCTACCGGAACCAACTGAACTTCACCTTCGACGGGCTGAAGCAGGCCGCGGTGTCGGTTGAGCGTTTGCGGAATTTTCGGCTCCGATTGAATTCGGGTACCTTTGTGGAGGGCTCCAACTCTGAGGTGCAGGCTCTTGCTGCGCAGGCCACCGAGCGCATGACCGCTGCTCTGGAGGACGACCTCAATACGGCTCAGGCGCAAGCCGCGATCTTCGACATGGTGCGCCAGGCCAACGCTGCGTTCGACACTGGAGTGATGAAGAAAGATGACGTCGGGCCGCTGCTCGCGACCTTGGCCAAGTTCGACGAGATCTTCGCCGTGCTTGATGACGATGACGGTCCAAAAATGAAGAGGGTCTTTGAGTGGGCGCTAGCAGAAGGACGAGAAAGCGACATCAGTGCCGAGCTGCGCGAAGCCGTTCAGTTAGGACAACGCTCGGAGGCCGACATCGAACAGAAAATCGCTCAGATGAAGGCCGCTCGCAACACCCGCGATTTCAAAACGTCCGACGCAATCCGCGCCGAACTCGCCAACACCGGGATCCTGGTGGAGATCACCAAAGACGGTGTTCGCTGGAAGAGAAAGTAAAGCTATTGCCATGAAATCCCTCGACGAGTATCTCCGCGACGCCGAACAAGCTCATGGCCACCTTTGCGCCGGGCAAGTCCTGGGCGTGCGTCTTGCGATGCTCGGATTGCAAAAACTCGGCATTGATGATCCCGCGGGAAAAGATCGAAAACGTCTCGTCACGTTTGTCGAAATCGACCGCTGCGCCACCGACGCCGTTGCGGTCGTCACGGGGTGCCGCCTGGGCAAGCGAGCGTTGAAATTTCGTGATTGGGGCAAAGTGGCAGCCACATTCGTCGATGTAAGCACTGGCAAGGCAATCCGCATCGCGGCGAAGGAATCGTCGAAGGCGCTAGCTCGCCAGATGCATCCCGAAATCCCAGACAAGAATCAGCAGCAAATGTTGGCGTACCGCGAAATCGCCGACGAGAATCTCTTCTCTACACAATGGGTAAAAGTCGAACTGCCGCCCGAAGAGTTTCCCGGATACAAAGGCGAACGCGTCACGTGCGAGCAGTGCGGAGAAGGAATCAACTTCCGCCGAGAAGTGCTGCGCGATGGTAACGTTCTGTGCCGGGCCTGCGCTGGAGAGAGTTACTACGAATCGTTACCGGAGTGACAACTCGTACGCGTGGGCCACGCGCAGAATGGTCGCCTCGTCGAAGTGCTTGCCTAGAATCTGCAGTCCGATGGGCAACTTCTCTTTCGTCTCTCCACAGGGCACGGAAATCCCCGGAATCCCGGCCAAATCCGCAGTTACGGTATAGATGTCGGCCAGGTACATTGCCAGCGGGTCATTCGACTTCTCTCCAAGGCGGAATGCTGCGGTCGGGCTCGTAGGCGTGACGATCGCATCGACTTTTCGAAAGGCCTCATCGAAGTCTCGCGTCAGCAGGGTACGTACTTTCTGCGCTTTCACGTAATACTCATCGTAGTAACCAGCGCTGAGCGCATACGTGCCGAGCATGATGCGCCGCTTCACTTCGGCCCCGAAGCCTTCATCTCGGCTGCGACGATACATTTCCGACAACGTTGTCGTTCCGCTCGCCCGGTGACCGTATCGCACTCCGTCGTAGCGCGCCAGATTCGAGGAGGCCTCTGCGGTGGCGATCAGATAGTAGGTCGGGACCGCGTAAGGCGTATGCGGCAGCGACACGGGCACGATCTCGCACCCTAACAGCTTTAGCCTGTCGATCGCCGATTCCACTGATTGACGGACTTCCTCCTCCAGGCCCTCGCCAAAATACTCCTTGGCCACGCCAATCTTTATTCCCCGAATCGGTTTGTCGAGTTCTGCCACGTAATCGGGCACGGGAACATCGGCTGATGTCGAGTCCATGGGATCGCGCCCGGCAATCGTGCGCAGCACAATCGCGGCGTCTTTCACCGTTTTCGACAGCGGCCCAATGTGGTCGAGTGATGACGCAAACGCAATCAGCCCGTAACGCGAAACGCGTCCATACGTCGGCATCAGTCCCACTACACCGCAAAAGGATGCTGGCTGTCGGATCGAACCGCCTGTATCGGAGCCAAGGGTAACCACCGCCATGTCCGCAGCGACCGCGGCAGCCGAACCGCCGGAAGAGCCACCAGGCACTCGGCTCAGATCCCGCGGATTGCGCACCGGATGATACGCGGAATTTTCGTTCGACGAGCCCATGGCAAACTCATCGCAGTTCATCTTGCCGAGAACGACCGCGCCTGCGGACTCCACGCGAGCGACAGCCGTGCAGTCGAATGGAGGAATGTAGTTCTCCAGAATCTTTGATCCTGCAGTCGAGCGCACGCCGCGCGTGCTCATCACATCCTTGATTCCGACCGGTACACCGCCAAGAGGCGGCAGCGTCTTACCTGCCGCAGCCATGCGGTCGATGCGGTCGGCTTGTTCCAGCGCCCGCTCTTTCGAGAGCGTCAGAAACGCGCCAATCTGGCCATCTTCCTGCTTGATGCGGGCGTAGTGGGCTTCAGTCAGCGCGAGCGCGGTCGTCTTACGCTCTTGCACAGCGGCACGCGCAGCGTCGATTGTGAGTGAAGCCAATTCCATCGGACTTTTCGCAGGTCTGTCTGCTATCTCGTAATCACCTTCGGGACCTGAAAGAAGTCCTCATCTGAATCTGGCGCGTTCGCTAGCGCTTCTGCATGGGGCAACGATTTTCGCAGGCCCTCGAGCACATCCTCACGGCTCGCATACGCGAAGCGCTCGCTGCCTTGCTTCGCCTCGTCCACACCATAGCGATCCGAGACCTGCGCCATTGGCGGCACCTTCGAGGTGTCGAGTTCATTCAGACGCTCGATGTACTCGAGGATGGAGTTCAGATCGCGCAGCATTCCGACGCGCTCTTCCTCGCTGAGCTCCAGATTGGCCAGCTCGGCTACATAGGCAACGTCCTTTTCAGTAACTTTCATGAGGTTGAGGACGCTTCAGCGCGGGCCCCTATCTACGCTCTGTTGAAGAGCAATCACGAATTCAATTCTTCGAACAGGATCGGTAGTATAGCGGTTCATCATCGCCAAGTATCGTGCCGCAAGGCCCTGCAGCTCGGCTTTCCATCCCATGCCGGTAACTTCCACTCGCAATACTCCGTCTTCAAAACTCAGGGCGCGTGTGCGTTCGGCCACGGCGGAGCCGCACACCACCGGCCACGCCATCAGCGGTGCATCAGCCCGCGGGGCAAGCCTCAAAGATTGAGCTACGATTTTTTCCAGCCCGGATCCTGCTTGTTCCAAATGCGCCACCTCGTCTCACATCTGAGAACTCAGTCGAGAGACAACGATTTTAACATTGCCGTCGGCAGTCAGTTCACGGCCGTCCAATGCCTTCGGTCGGAAATTCATGCCGAACATATTCGAGCGCAGCCTCCCGTGATGGCAACCGACCTTCGAGCTGAGCATCTTCCACCGCACTCAAGATCTCGCGGAACCTCGGCCCAGGATTATGCCCTGCGGCAATCAGATCGTCTCCGGTCACGAGCGGCGTAGGGCGAATCTTCTCTGGCGGAATCTCCGCCCGCTTCTGCTGGACGAAGTCATACGTGCTCAGATTGCGATGACTGGCCAGGCAATCCGCACGATGCAGGGCCATGTGCTCATCGAATGCAGGCAAGCGAAGAAATTTCTTCAGCGTCGATTCCTTCATCCTCGTCGCATGGCCGAAACGCATGTGGTTGTCGACGAGCGCCAGAATCTGCTCTGTTTCGTCGTTGGAAAAGCGCAAGCTTCGGCAGATTTCCTCCGCCATCTTCACGCCAACTTCGACGTGACCATCGAACCGGATGCGATCAGGCGCTACCCGGAACGTCGGCGGCTTTCCGACATCGTGCAATAAAGCTCCCCAGGCCAGTGTCATGGAGCACGGATTCGGCAGGTTGTCCAACAGGAGCAACGTATGCACGAACACATCGCCTTCAGGATGGAACTCGGGCGGCTGGTCCACACCCTTCATCGCCGAAATGTCTGGTAACACATGCTTGAGTAGGCCGCTCTTATCCAGCAGAAGAAAGGCGCGGCGACCCTGCCCCTCGGTCAACATGCGGGTCAGTTCATCGCGCACCCGCTCCCGCGATACAACCTGTATTTGGCCTGCCAGGTTCTGGATCGCGGAAAACGTTGCCGGCTCGATCGCATACTCAAACCGTGACGCGAAGCGAACGGCGCGCAACATTCGCAGTTTGTCTTCAGCAAAGCGCTGCTCGGGATTGCCGATGGTGCGAATGATTCCGGTCTTCAGATCCTGACGCCCGCCAACGAAATCGAGCACCTCGCCGCTCACGGGATCGAGCAGCATGCCGTTGATGGTGAAGTCGCGGCGCGCAACATCCTCGCGAGGATCGCTGCTGAATCGCACTTCATCGGGATGCCGGCCATCGGAGTATCCAATGTCACTACGGAAGGTGGCGACTTCGATGGCGTGCGATTTGGAATGGGTTTGAACTGCGGAATCGCGGTCCGGAGCGGGCACGAGGACGACTCCAAACTGCACTCCGACCGCGTATGTTTCTGGAAAAATTCCCATCACCTGTTGCGGGGCCGCGCTCGTAGCCACGTCGAAGTCTTTCGGTTCCCGGCCGAGAAGCAGGTCGCGTACACAGCCGCCCACCAGAAAGGCATGAAAGCCGTGCTGGCGCAGGGTTTGCACGATCGAGGTCGCGAAGTCCTTCAACATAAACGGTTGCCCACCATGATACCGCTCGTCTAGGCAAAGAAATCTCGCGAAAAACCTCTTGACAGACATGTCAAGCGTACTTTACATTCACACACGTCAAGCATGCTTTACATCATGACACTTGTCACGCCGGCCACGTGACGGTTTGTACTGGCGGTTCGTACTGCCATACCGGATGATCGCGAGATCGAGTTCCGATCAAGTTCCGCACAATGGAGATGACGATGAAATCGAGACGATTAGCTTCAACTCTACGAGTCTTTGGCTGGATGATGTTTTATCTGCTCCTGTCAGCGCCAGCCATCATTCTCGCCGACCAGGACCACGGCAACAGCTTCGTAATCCGCGGTGCCCGAGTGTTCGATGGCCACAGGGTACTTGAGCAGACCGACGTCTGGGTCGACAGCGGCAAGATCAAGGCGGTGGGCAAGAGCCTCAAAGTCCCGTCGACCGTGAAGGCGATCGATGCCGCAGGCGACACACTGCTCCCCGGCTTGATTGATTCGCACACGCACGCCTGGGGCACGGCTCTGAAGGAGGCCGAAATCTTCGGCGTGACCACAGAACTCGACATGTTCACCGACGTGAAGTACATGCAACAAACGAAAAAGGAGCAGGCCGAAGGCAAGGATCTCGACTTGGCGGATCTCCGTTCCGCCGGCACCTTGGCGACCGCGCCCGGCGGCCATGGCACCGAATACGGCATCCCGATCCCTACTCTCTCGTCTCCTTCCGAGGCACAAGCCTGGGTCGACGCCCGCATTGCCGAGGGATCGGATTACATCAAGATCGTGATCGACGACGCGAGCGCTTACGGAGGCCATCGCCCTACGCTCAATCAGGAAACACTGAAGGCCTTGATTGATGCGGCCCACAGGCGAGGCAAACTGGTCGTGGTGCACATTGGCACGCAGCAGGATGCCCGTAACGCCATCGGCGCCGGGGCCGACGGCCTTGCCCATCTGTTCGCGGACAGCGCTCCGGCCCCGGACTTCGCGACGTTCGTGGCTCAGCATCATGCTTTCGTCGTCCCAACGCTCGGCGTGTTGGAAAGCGTGAGCGGCACTCCCAGCGGAGAATCTCTGACGAAGGATTTGCGGCTGGAGCCCTACCTCACCGGAGACGACATCGGCAATCTGAAGCGGTCATTCCCGAAGTTCTCGACCTCTCCCAGTGAAAAATATGCGGAGCAGACTGTCGCGCAGCTGAAGGCCGCTCACGTTCCGGTCCTGGCTGGAACCGACGCGCCCAACCCCGGAACATCGCACGGCGTCAGCATCCACCGCGAACTCGAGTTGCTGGTGCGATCGGGGCTCACACCGTCCGAAGCATTGGCGGCGGCCACTTCGGTTCCGGCGTCGACGTTTCATCTTGACGACCGCGGGTTGATCGCTCCGGGAAAGCGCGCTGATCTCTTGCTCGTCAAAGGCGACCCGACCAGGGACATTACTGCCACTCGCGAAATTATTTCGGTGTGGAAGGTAGGTATGGAAGACGATCGCGCCAGCTACCGCGCATCGGTCGAACAGACGAAGCAGGACGCCGCGAAAACAGCGCAGGCGAGTCGCCCCCCGGACTCATCCATCGGATTGATTAGCGACTTCGAGGATGGCACTCCCAGCGCCAAGTTTGGCACTGCATGGATGCTCTCCACCGACAGCATCGCGGGCGGCAAGTCCACCGGAGACATGGAAGTCGTCGACAGCGGCGCCAATGGAGACAAGCACGCACTGGGTATCTCAGGCGTGATCGACGGTGGCTTGCCTTACGCCTGGGCCGGCGTGATGTGGGCGCCCGGCTCTCAACCTTTCGTGCCCGTGGATTTGTCGTCGAAGAAAAACATCTCGTTCTTCGCCAAGGGTGATGGACAGACCTACCGCGTCCTTGTCTTCACCACCAGCGGAGGCCGCATCCCGGCGCAGCAGACGTTCATTGCCGGTCCCGAATGGAAGAAAACCAGCATTCCCTTCTCGGCATTCAACGGAACTGACGGGCATGACATCTCGGCAGTTCTTTTTGTGGGAGGCCCGGCTGCCGGCAAGTTCGACTTCCAGGTTGACGAGGTCGCGCTCGAGTAAGCACCGACCAAAGCACGACGGGAGACAGAATCCGGTCGACGTCCGTCGGGAAACGGTAGACTGGAGGCTACGCTTATGCCCGACGTCTACATCCTCGGCATCGAAAGTTCCTGCGACGAGACCGCAGCGGCGGTGGTCCGTTCGGGCGAACAGCTGATCTCGAACGTTGTGGCTTCGCAGATCGCTACCCATCAGCCGTATGGGGGCGTCGTACCGGAACTGGCGTCGCGCGAGCATCTACGGGCCATCGTGCCGGTCGTACGTCAGGCACTGGCCGAGGCTAAACACACGTACGAATCCGTCGATGCGATCGCGGTGACGCAAGGCCCAGGCCTCGCCGGAGCATTGCTGGTTGGAATCAGCTATGCCAAGGGTCTCGCCTTCGCCCTCGACAAGCCTCTGATTGCTGTCAACCACCTCGAAGGGCACATTCACGCCGTTTTGCTAGAGGAGCGGCAGAAGGGGAACCATGAGTTGCAGTTCCCCGTGCTGGCGCTCGTCGTTTCGGGCGGACACACGCATTTATATCTGGCCGCCCAAACGGGAGATGCCTGGACCTACGAGAATATCGGCCACACCCGCGACGACGCTGCGGGCGAAGCCTTCGACAAAGTTGCCAAGCTTCTCGGCTTGGGATATCCCGGCGGGCCAGCGGTAGATCGACTCGCTCCGCACGGCGATCCTAGAGCGGTGAAATTCGCCCCGGCACAGATCAAGCATCGCGATCGCCGTGGCCGTAACGACGGCAGAGTCGTCGATGAAGAGGACGACCGTCCCCGCTTCGATTTTTCTTACAGCGGAATCAAGACTGCAATTCTGCGCTACGTCGATGCCCACGATATGCGCTCCGCGGTCGAAGAGCGGCACAGAGCTCTTTCGAATATTACGAAACCGAAGCTGGAAGATTACCTCGCCAACTGCGACAGACTCACCCTCGACCTCGTGGCCTCCTTCCAGCGCGCGATTGTCGAGGATCTGGTGGGAAAGACTCTGGAGGCAGCCCGAGCCTACGACGTCGCGACGCTCTTCGTCACCGGAGGAGTCGCCGCCAATCAGGAATTGCGCCAGACGTTTGAACGCGAGGGAGCGAAGCAGGGGTTGCCCGTATACTTCCCTTCGCGTCCGTTGTCAACCGACAATGCAGCCATGATCGCCGCGGCGGCCTATCCTAAATTTCTGCTGAAAGAATTTGCTGCGATGGATTTCTCTGCAGAGGCGGGACTGCGATTAAGGTGACCTTGCCGGATGTCTATTTCCCGGCAGCCTGCCCGCGGCGCGTTTTGCCCGAAACCGCGTCGAGTGCCTTGCCCAGCTGCGCTTCGACATCGACGTCTTTGTAGATGATGAAGTTGGCGCTCTTCTCAGCCTCGGCAAAACGGCCGTCGTGGCGTGCCACAATGATGATAGGAATGCCGGACGTCTCCGTCTTGCTCTTCAATGCCGCGATCAACTCGCTGCCTGACATTTTCGGCATCTGCATGTCAGTGACAATCAAGTCCGGTCGCACTCGCGCGAGAACACCCAGTGCTTCTTCACCGTTGGAGGCAGACTCAACCGCAAAACCGCGATCTTCCAGAAAGCGGCAGACGGTGTAGCGAATCAGCATCGAATCGTCGACGACAAGGGCGACTTTGGACATATGGATACGGGGACCCCATCCGCACATGTCCCCGGGTCGGACATTCTCGGACCATAGCAGAGGAATTTCACACGGAACAGCCGAAACGGACCCCTCCGATTACCTCGGTCACGGGACCCGCAAGAGAAGCTCCTTAGATCTCGCTTTCCTGGCTGCGCTCTTCGATGTTCATGTCCTTGAATTCACTGGACTCGAAGATTTCTCCGCACTCCTTGCACTCGACGAACTCGGAATCCTCGTCCCGGCTCACGATTTGCACGCGTGGGTGCTTGCACGGCTGCTTCATTTCACGGCTTGGAGGATTAACGGGCGGCTTTGAATTCATAAATCCGGAAGTTCCCAAGGGAAGACGGCGGGGGCCAATTTGTCGCCGGAATTTCCCGGTATTTTAGACCGGCTTTGGAGGTTGTCAAGTCCCCAAGCATTAAGCTGTCGTAAATTTGTAACAGGTAGATGCAGCCCTATCGGCATGCTCACAAGATCTCCGCATGCTTAAATTCCGACTAAAATCCTCGCACAGTCATAAACCATTTAGTTGTCAATACTTACCGTTGAACTGGATTTTGCGACACATCCCTGAGCAAGCTTGCTTCGCGCTGCCGGAGTGACGTAGAATGAAATTGCGACGGAAAAGGTCGGATTTAACTCCGACCTTAATGGTCGGGCTTCACACGGGCTAACGATGCTCAAGCTGACGAAAAAGGCGGACTACGCACTGATGGCGATGAAGCATCTCGCCGAGCACTCGACCGAGGGCTCACGCAGCGCGAAAGATGTTGCCGATGCCTATGGAATCCCGCCTGAGGCTTTAGCCAAGATCCTGCAGCGCCTGGCCAAGGCGGGCCTGTTGCAATCGCAGCATGGAACGAACGGCGGTTATACGTTGGCGCGGGCGGCGCACACGATTTCGGCTTTTGAGGTCATTCAGGCGATCGATGGCCCGCTCTTTATCACCTCGTGTTTCACCGTACGTGGCGAGTGCGACCAGAGCGACCGCTGCAACATTCGCGAGCCGTTGCGTAAGGTAAACGACAGTATTGAAGCCGTGCTAAAGAGAATCAAGATTTCGCACATGCGGGAAGAACCGGAAGAGATTTCGACCGGGCCGGTGAAGGCAGCCGAACTGGTAACGATCGGCTGAACCCTGGGCCCCAAGAGATTCATCAAAGAGATTAACGAAGCAGGAGAGGCAATCAATGAGCACGGACGTAAAGATCCCCCAGGCACTGAACCAGTCGCATCAAGTCGACGCCAAGGGCGTAAAGCTGCCCATTTACATGGACAACCACGCCACTACCCAGATGGATCCTCGGGTACTGGAAGAGATGCTGCCCTACTTCATCGAGAAGTTCGGCAACTCGGCCAGCCGCAATCACTCGTTCGGATGGGCCGCCGAAGAGGGCGTTGAGACGGCACGCGAGCGTATCGCCAAACTCATTGGAGCCACGACGAAAGAGATTATCTTCACCTCCGGCGCCACCGAGAGCGATAACCTCGCCATCAAGGGCGTTGCCGAGATGTATCGCGAGAAGGGCAACCACATCATCACGGCGGTTACCGAACACAAGGCAGTGCTCGATACCTGCAAGCGCCTCGAGAAACATGGCTATCGAGTCACGTACCTCCCAGTCCAGAAGGACGGCCTGATCGATCTCGACGACCTGAAGCGCGCCATGGACGACAAGACCATTCTGGTGTCGATCATGTATGCGAATAACGAAATCGGCGTATTGCAACCCGTGGCCGAGATCGGCAAGCTCTGTCACGAGCGTGGGGTGATCTTCCATACCGACGCGACGCAGGCGATCGGCAAGGTTCCGGTGGATGTGATCAAGCAAAACATTGACGTGATGTCGATCTCTGGCCACAAGATGTACGGGCCGAAGGGCGTGGGTGCTCTATACGTCCGACGCAAGAATCCCCGCGTGCAGATTTCCGCCAGCATCGATGGCGGCGGCCACGAGCGCGGTATGCGCTCCGGCACCTTGAATGTCCCGGGAATCGTGGGCTTGGGCAAGGCTTGTGCCATAGCTCAGGAAGAGATGGCGAAGGAATCATGCCGTCTGGCGGGCCTGCGGAATCGCTTGCGCGACCGCATCATGAACCGGCTCGATGAGAGCTACATCAACGGATCGATGGAGCATCGCCTGCCCGGCAACCTGAACATCAGTTTCGCGTATGTGGAAGGCGAGTCGCTGCTGATGGGCATCAATGACATCGCGGTCTCCAGCGGATCAGCATGCACCTCAGCGACGTTGGAACCATCTTATGTATTGAAGGCTCTGGGCACGGGCGACGATCTGGCGCACAGCTCGATTCGCTTCGGCATCGGCCGCTTCAATACCGAAGCCGAAGTCGACTATGTTGCCGACCGCGTTATCGAAACCGTCGAGCGTCTGCGCGAACTTTCTCCGCTCTACGAAATGGCGAAAGAAGGCATCAATCTGAAAGATGTGAAGTGGGCAGGAGAAGCACACTAAGGGCAAGTTTCAAGGTTTCAGAGTTTCAAGGTTTCAAGACCTTTCGAACTCTGGAACATGAGCGCAGTGTCGTGGCGTCTTTTGAAACATTGAAAACTTTGAAACCTGGAGAAACAAATGTCATATAGCGACAAAGTGATCGATCACTACAACAATCCACGCAACGTCGGCTCCATGGACAAACAGAGCACTGACGTGGGAACCGGCCTGGTCGGCGCACCCGAGTGTGGCGACGTTATGAAGCTGCAGATCAAGGTCAATCGTGAAACCAACGTCATTGAAGACGCGAAGTTCAAAACCTTCGGCTGCGGTTCGGCCATCGCCTCGTCCTCGCTCGCGACCGAATGGGTCAAGGGCAAGACGGTGGACGAAGCTCTCGCCATCAAGAACATGGACATCGTGAAGGAGCTTTCGCTTCCTCCCGTAAAGATCCATTGCTCGGTTCTGGCCGAGGACGCAATCCGCGCCGCGATCGGCGATTGGAAGAAGAAACAGGAAGCCGCACAGCCGGTCGCTGCGGAAGCGAAATAGTTTCGAGCTTCGGGCAACGAGCTACGAGTGTTTGCTCACGGCTCGAGGTTCAGAGCACAGCCGATGACTTATGACGACTGCGACTGAGGAAAAGACCAAGCCCGCCGCACCGGCTAAAGGCATTCTCGTCACCGAGAAAGCCCTCGCCAAGGTGCGCAGTGCAATGACGAAGGAAGGAATCTCCGCCGAGCAGGGCGGCTTGCGCCTCGGCGTGCAGGGCGGCGGATGTTCGGGCCTGAGTTACAACGTTCGGTTCGACACACAACCGCGCGAGCGCGACCGCATCTTTCAGTTCAGCGACATCCGGGTCTTCGTTGACCCGAAGTCGTTCATCTACCTGAACGGCATGACCCTGGACTATCAGGAAACGCTGATGCAACAGGGCTTCGTATTCGTGAATCCCCAGGCGTCGAAGTCGTGCGGCTGCGGGACTTCGTTCTCCGCCTGATGCCCGTGTGGCGCGGGCGATCCGGCCCGTGCAGCCTGCTCACGCGGGACTGTCTGCCCGATCCAGCGCTTTGTCTTTGAGCCGTCTATGTATGTGGTTTGAGAAAACGGAATGACCAACTCTGCACTCACAGTGATCGGTTCCAAGCCCCTGCCGGAGGAGACGCACTCCTGCTGGTCCTGCGGATCCATGCGCGCCGCCCACTTCTGCGAGTCCTGCGGCAAAGTGCAGCCTCCCGTTCCGGTCGACTATTTCACCTTCTTCGGCCTATCGCCTAAGCTCGACGTCGATGTCGCCGCGCTGGAGAAGAGCTTCTACGAACTGAGCCGAAGATTGCATCCCGACTTGAACGCGCGCTCCGGAAGCCAGGAACAGGAATGGAGCCTGGAACAAAGTTCCCTGCTCAACGACGCGTACCGCACGCTGCGCGATCCGATCAAGCGAACGGAGTACCTTCTGCACCTGGAAGGCGTCGAGTTGGAAGAACAATCCAAGAGCGCAACCGAGCAGGCCCGTGCGACTGGAGCGATTAAGAAACAGATTGTGCCGGCGGACTTGCTCGAAGAAGTGTTCGAGTTGAACGTGCAACTCGAAGAACTCCGCATGAACAGGAAGATGGGCGATAACGATCCAGCGTTGATCGCGGAGATTGGCAAGCAGAAACTGTCGCTCGAAGGCAAGCACGAAGCTCTGCTGCAGGAACTGCAGGCGTGCTGGAAAGAATGGGACGCTTTGGTCGACGGCGGTCACGCCGCATCCGCAGAGCGAACGCAGGCGACAGGAAAAATGGTGAACGTGTTGAACCGCCGCAGCTACATCCGCAATCTGGTCAGGGATGTAAATGCGGCGCTAGAGGAGTCATAAGCACGGAATGGCATCAGATCGCATCGTCGGCATCGACCTTGGAACCACCAACTCTCTGGTGGCGTTCATGCAAGGGGATACGCCTGCCGTAATCCCGGGCGATGACGGATTAAATCTTCTGCCTTCAGTGGTCGCGCTCGACGCGAATAATCATCCCGTCGTCGGCAACGGTGCCCGCAACTCACTAATCGAGACGCCAGAGCGCGCGGTGTACTCGATCAAACGCCTCATGGGACGTGGCGTAGAAGACATTAAGGAAGAACTGAAGCTGTTCCCCTTCCGCCTTGCCGATGACATGCAGGCAGGCGAAGTCCTGCGCATCACGCTGGGCGACAAGACATTTACTCCACCAGAGATCTCTGCGCTCATTCTTCGCCAACTCAAGCGTAGCGCGGAACGATTCTTCGGCGGACCGGTGACGAAAGCAGTCATTACCGTTCCCGCCTACTTCAATGATGCCCAGCGTCAGGCCACGAAGGACGCCGGCCGCATCGCCGGCCTCGAAGTTTTGCGTTTGGTCAACGAACCAACGGCCGCATCGCTCGCGTATGGACTCGACAAGAAGCGGAACGGCATTGTCGCGGTCTACGACCTCGGCGGCGGCACCTTCGACATCTCGATCCTCAAGCTGCACGACGGAATCTTCGAAGTCGTCGCCACTAACGGCGATACGCACCTCGGCGGCGACGACATCGACAATTTGCTCATTACCATCGCGCTCGATGACATTCGCGGCGACCTCGGACTCGACCTTCGCCGCAACGCCGAAGCGGTGCAGGCGATTCGCAAGGCTGTCATTGACGCCAAGATCGCGCTTTCGTCGCAACCATCGGTCAAGCTCGACATTGAACTTCCCGAAGACCACCGTTATCAGCGCGAAATCACTCGCGAACAGTACGAGCAATTGATCCAGCCGGTGATCGATCGCACTGTTGGGCCGTGCAAGCAGGCCATGAAAGATGCGGGGCTCAAGCCCGAACAGATCGACGAGGTTGTCCTCGTAGGCGGGTCCACGCGCATCCCGAAAGTTCGCGCGCTGGTGAAGGAATTATTCCGCCGCGAGCCTCACACTGACCTGAATCCGGACGAAGTGGTCGCGCTGGGCGCGGCCGTGCAGGCCAACATCCTCGGCGGTGGTTCCGAGGCCACCGAGAACATGTTGCTTCTCGACGTGACTCCTCTCTCGCTCGGCATCGAAGTGGCTGGCGGAGTCACCGACAAGATTATTCTGCGCAACTCGACCATTCCAGCGTCGGCGACGCAGTTCTACACCACGCAAGTCGACGGCCAGACGAACGTCGCGATCCATGTGCTGCAAGGCGAGCGCGAACTGGCCAAGGACTGCCGATCTCTGGCGCGCTTCGATCTCAAAGGCATTCCGCCAATGGCGGCGGGCATCCCACGGGTCGAAGTGAAGTTCCTGATCGATGCCAACGGCATTCTTCACGTTTCCGCGCGCGAACAGCGCAGCGGCAAAGAGGCCGAGATTCAAGTTCAGCCCAGCTACGGCCTGACCGACGAGCAGGTCGAAGGAATGATTCTCGACTCGTTCGACAATGCCGAAGAGGATTTCCGGCAACGCCAGTTGATCGAAGCGCGCGCCGAAACGTCGACGATTCTCGCTGCGCTGGAAAAAGGCAAGAAGAGCGCGGCCTGGGGACAACTCACCACCGACGAGAAGAAACAGATCGCGAAGATGGAGAAATCCTTGGTCGCGGTGAACGCCGAAGAAGACTATCAGGC
The DNA here is from genome assembly GCA_963844525.1 of uncultured Acidobacteriaceae bacterium. Classification (GTDB taxonomy): domain Bacteria; phylum Acidobacteriota; class Terriglobia; order Terriglobales; family Acidobacteriaceae; genus Sulfotelmatobacter. The sequence goes on from CAWJOM010000009.1 coordinate 41,930, forward strand.
GATCCGCAGAGCCATCGACGCATTGAACCAGGGCACGATGCGCCTGGCGGAACTGATGATGGACACCGCCGTATCATCGGCGTTGAAAGGCAAGAACATGGACGAGACGGACCTGGGCGAAGGCCCGACTGCCCCGCACCCCATGGCAAAAGCAGAATTTGAGTAGCCTCCGCGTCCTCCGTGTCCTCTGTGGTTAGTCTGGAATCTAACCACAGAGGACACGGAGGACACAGAGAAGATCGAGGAGCAAGTTATGGCTGACGAAAAGACGCATGGAGCGAGCACGTTGACGGAAGAGGCACCGGGCGAAAACACGGTGCAGGTTACATTCCTGCCCGAAGGCAAGACCGTGCAGTTTGAGCACGGCAAATTGCCGTACGAATATCACGGTAAGGAAGAGTCGATTCTGGATGTGGCCCTGAACAACCACATTACGCTCGATCACGCCTGCGGCGGCAATAATGCGTGCACCACCTGCCACATTTGGGTGAAGGAAGGCGCAGAGAATCTTTCTCCGATGGAGGACGAGGAGGCCGACCGGTTGGACATGGCCGCCGATCTCCAGTTAAACTCGCGTCTCGGCTGCCAGGCGCAGATTACCAAGCCCGGCAAAGTGGTCGTCGAGATTCCCGCGTGGAATCGGAACTACGTATCGGAAGAGCACTAGAAGCAAGGTTTCAAAGTTTCAAGGTTGCAAGGTTTCAAAGTCAGGGCGTGTAGAGGCCGGCAGTGTGCATTGAAACTCTTAAACTTTGAAACCTAAATACCAGAGGAGCACTGAGGAATGCCAAAGCAACTGACTTGGGACGACGCCGAGAGCCTCGGCATCCTGCTCTCCGAAACTCACCCCACCCTCGATCCGCTCACCGTGCGCTTCACGGACCTGCACCGCTACGTCACCGAGTTGCCGGACTTTGCAGGCGATCCTAAGGCCTCGAACGAAGGCAAGCTGGAAGCCATTCAGATGGCCTGGAACGACGAAGTCCAGGATCGCACGCAGGGCTGACACGGTTTTGCGTAGCGCCGGCTTCTCGCCGGCTGTAGCGAGACCATCTCGGCCTCGCACTTGTTATCCCTACTTCCCGGCATCCTCCCGCTTCTTATAGAACTTCTGCAGCGTAAAAAATGCCAGCTTTCGCTGTCCGCGATTCGAAATCAGTCCCTTGCGATTGTGATAATCCTGCACGCCGGGCAGCATCCGCGTCGGCGAACGGAAATCCATCAGCACCCACGGCGTCATTCCTGCCAGGTTCGGCATGCGCTCGATCATCCCGAGTTGGTGCTGGTACAAGTTGTCCTGATATTCCTCCGTCCAGATTTCGTCCGCATCGCCGTGACGGCCGTACACCGCGCCTCCGCCAAATTCGCTCACAATCAATGGCTTGTTCCACGCCGACTTCCACTGCATCTTGTCGGCATCTTCCGCACGGCCCCAGTACCAGCCTAAGTATTCGTTGATGCTGAGAACATCCAGCGCTTCTCCGAGCGGATCACTGATTGTGCGCACGTCGGCACTCGTATCATCGACATGGTTCATCGCCGAAGTGATCAGCCGTGTGGAGTCGAGTTCCCGCGCATCCCGTGCGAGCTGTTTCAAGAACGTTAAACGTTCCGGCTTTACGGGAGTTTCATTAGATAGCGACCAGAAGACGACAGCCGCTCGGTTGTGATCGCGCGCGATCTCGTCACGCAATTGCGCCTCAGCGTTCGCCAGCGTTGCAGGATTCGACCAGTCAATGTCCCAATAGACCGGAATCTCAGACCAGACGAGCAACCCCATGCGGTCGGCGAGCCGAACCTCATTCTCGTTATGCGGATAGTGAGCGAAGCGCACGAAGTTGCACCCCAGATCTTTCACCCATCCGAGGAGAGTCTGCGCATCTTCGGGGCTGAAAGCGCGGCCCTCGCGAAACGGTGCTTCCTCGTGCATCGAGACGCCGCGCAAAAAGATAGGCTTGCCGTTCAGCAGGATCTGTGCTCCCTGCACCTCGATCGTGCGAAACCCTATATCGTCGGCAACGCTGTCGCCCTCGCCCGAGACGATCACGCGGTAGAGCTTCGGATTCTCCGGCGACCAGAGTTTCAGCGGCGCGACACACTGCGAAGCCGGCCGTTTCCCACACGCCAGGACCCTGGCATCGAATCCGAAATCAGCATAACCACTTACGTCTGTGAGCGTCCGAAACTTGATGCCGGCCTCCGGGATTTCAATTGTGACTTCGTGCTTCGTCACGGGCCCGTTGAACCGGACCCATCCCCTAATCTCGTGGTTGGAGCCCTTGGCCAGTTGCACAAAATAGTCCTGAATAAAAACCGCTGGCTCCTCCACCAGCATCACATCACGGGTGATTCCGCCATAGTTCCACCAGTCAAACTTCAACGCGGGAACAGCATCGGCACGGCGCACATTGCGAACTTCAACAATCAGGAAATTCTCGCCGTCTCGCAAACTTGAAGTCGCCTCGAAGTTGAAGGCAGTAAAACCGCCCTCGTGTTGGCCGAGCTTTTCTCCGTTCAAGTAAACGGTAGACTCGTAGTTCACGGCGCCGAAGTACACGAAGACGCGCTTGTCCGCCTGCTTGTGGTAATTGAACTCTCGCCGGTACCAGACCGGCCCTTCATAAAACATCAGCGACTCGCGCTGGGTATTCCAGTCTCCCGGAACATTCAGGACGGGCGATACGTCGAAGCTGTACTCCACGCGCTCACTTTTATTCTTAGGTTTTTCGTTGCGGAAGAACCCCGACTTCCCGTTGTCGAACGGATCAACGATGGCCTGCCACGCGCCGTTGAGACTCACGGTCCTCCGGCCAGAAACATTCGCGATCAAGGTGGATGGAGCGGCAGCCGCAAAAGCCGATCCCACAAGCAGAAAAAATAGCAAGCAGCGTTTCATAGGAAACCTCAAAACGGCTCATGGTAGAGGTCAGAAGGAACAAGCGTCAATTGAACGGGCGCACAGCCCTAGAACAGACTGTCGGAGGTTTTACAACTCTATGACAAACCGCTGTGCCGGGCAGCCTTATCCTCGCTCATGAAGGACCAGCGCGGGAACGCATAAAGCCCTTCACTCTCTAAGGCCCAATTGCGAAGGGCACGGCATACAGCCGTGCCCTCATTTTTTCAGGAGCTAAATTTCCGCTAGCCGACCGTTACCGGCGCGGACTCTTCGACATTCGCTTCGCGCAGAAATTTCGCTGCCTCTTCCGGCGGGGTCGGATTTATATAGAAACCGGTCCCCCATTCAAATCCGGCGGTCTTCGTAAGCTTGGGCATGAACTCGATATGCCAGTGATAGTGGTCGTTCGTCGGATCCTGCGCTGGCGAAGTATGGATCACGAGGTTATAGGGTGGATTATCGAGCACTCGATCAGCGCGGCCGAGTAGATCCTTCAGCGCCCGCGCCAGGTTCTCGAACATATGCGACGACGAGTTCTCAAACGCCGACTCGTGTTGCTTGGGCAGAATCCACGTTTCGAACGGGAAGCGCGGAGCATACGGCGCGAGCGTAAGAAAGTTTTCATTCTCCGCCACCACACGGGTTCCGGAATCCATCTCCTGACGGATGATGTCGCAGAAGACGCACCGTTCCTTGTACAGGAAGTACTGCTTGGCGCCCTCGAGTTCCTGCACCACGTTGATCGGCAGGATCGGCAGAGCGATGAGTTGCGAGTGGGAGTGCTCCAGCGACGCGCCGGCTGCTTCCCCGTGATTCTTGAAGATCAGGATGTACTTGAAGCGGCGATCCTTCTTCAAATCAAGAATGCGGTCGCGGAACGTCCACAACACATCTTCAATCCGCTTTGGAGGCAGAGTCGCCAGGTTGGCTGAGTGATCCGGGGTCTCGATAATCACTTCGTGCGCCCCGATCCCATTCATGCGGTCGAACATGCCTTCGGCCTGACGGTTCAGCGTGCCTTCAATGCCTAAGGCTGGAAATTTGTTGGGAACGACCCGAACGGTCCATCCAGAAGTGTCCCGCTGCGGAGCCGGACCTCCGTTTGGGTTGGGACGGTACGCCTGAATTTCGGGTGGCGTCTTGCTCTCGTTCCCGTAGCAGAAGGGGCAGAATCCCCCCTTGATCTTCATATTTTCGCGGACAAAATCGGTTGGGCGCTTCGCCCGGTCCGTCGAAATGATTACCCACCGGCCAACAATCGGATCTTTTCTTAGTTCAGGCAATTACTGAATCCTTTCCACGGGTTCGCACAAACCCCATATCTTACGCCGACAAGGAAGCATTGCGAAACACTTCGATCTGCGGGCGGGAACTAAGATTTGCATAGTATACGCTCACGATATCGAATCTCCACGGGCATGAAGGTGGCAGCCGTCTCAGATATTCCCGCGCCACCTTCGCCACCTCCCGCCGTTTGTGCCGGTCCACGGCCGCCTCTGGAGTTTTCACGTTCTGCGACGTCCGGGTCTTAACCTCAATAAAACAAAGAACATCCTCACTCCACCCGATGAGGTCGATTTCACCACGGCAGCGCGGCGAGCGAAAATTGCGGGCCACCATTACATAGCCGAGTTTCCGCAGATGGAAGAATGCGTCTTCCTCCCCGCGCGTTCCAATGCGCAGATGCCTCGGTCGCGCGTCAGCCGGCAGCACGCGCCGCCCGAGCCAGTCCAAGCCTTGAATAATCGTTCGCGTGACCGCAGGCGGAAGCATGATCGATAAGCATTAATCTAACGGAGAGGCAGGCCTCAGGATGTGATTCGACTCACAAGCCGATGAGATGAGATCGGACCGTTCCCAAACAGGGAAACAGAGAACTCGAAGGATTCCGCTAACTTTTCACCACAGAGACACAGAGTCACAGAGAAGAACCAGCCAAAAAAGGCTAACTCCGTGTCTCTGTGGTGAATTGACGCATTCGCTCTACAGGCCCTTGCCAACCGCGGAAATGCACTCCTCGAGCACATCCACGGCGACATCGGCTTCTTCTTTCGTGACCACCAGTGCCGGGCAGATCCGCACCGTGCTTGGTCCGCAACCCAGGAACAGCACTCCGCGTTCGAACGCCATTTCAACAATGCGATCGCGCTCCGAGTTGCCGTATTCCTTGGTGACTTTGTCTTTGACGATGTCAACTCCAATCATCAATCCGCGGCCGCGAACATCGCCCACCAGTTTCAGCTTGTTCGGCCAGTCCGCCATGCGTTTCATCATGTGATTGCCAACGCTGGCCGAGTTCTCGAGCAGATTTTCCTTCTCGATCACATCGAGGGTAGCCAGAGCGGCAGCGATCGCCACCGGGTTTCCGCCAAACGTCGACGCGTGCGATCCCGGTACCCAGTCCATTACGTCGGCGCGCGTCATGGTGACGCCGAGCGGCATGCCTGAGGCAATTCCCTTCGCCATGCAAACCATATCTGGCTCAACGCCAGTGTGCTCAACGGCGAACCACTTGCCGGTCCGTCCAATGCCGCTCTGGACCTCGTCCACCACCAGCATAATGCCGTGACGATCGCAGATGCGGCGCAATTCCTGCATGAAGATCTTTGGGGCCACCACATATCCGCCTTCTCCCTGCACCGGCTCGACAAAGATCGCCGCAACTTCTTCTGGAGCAAGAATCGTTTTGAACAACTTTTCTTCGATGAAACGGGCGCAGCTCAGCGCAAAGTCGTCGGCGCTCTGTGCGCTGCCGCTCCGGTACACATCGGGATAACGCACGTGGGTCACACCCGGCACAAGCGGCGCGAAACGCCGCTTCTGCTGCGGCTTCGACGCGGTCAGCGACAAGGCACCCATCGTCCGTCCATGGAACGCTCCGAAGAACGCGATCACGTTCTGCCGCTTGGTGTGGTAACGCGCCAGCTTCAGTGCGCACTCGATTGCCTCCGCACCGGAATTGCCGTAGTAAATGCGGTGCGGCCCGGGCATGGGCGCAATCTTCGACAGCCGCGCGGCCAGGTCGACCATGCTCTCGTAATAAAAATCGGTTCCCGACATGTGGATGAGTTCGCCGGCCTGCTTTTGGATGGCGGCAACCACATCAGGATGGCAATGGCCGGTCGAAGTCACGGCGATGCCCGCGGAGAAATCAAAAAACTCGTTGCCATCGACATCGGTTACCACGATGCCGCGCCCACTCTTGGCCACCATCGGGTACGAACGGGTATAGGACGGCGAAATGTATTTCTCATCGCCCTCGAGCACGCGCTTGGCGTTGGGTCCGGGCAGGGCGGTCTTGATCTTGGGACCAATTGTGGCGGTCATAGTCTTCGTAGTCATGAAATCCTCCGATAGCAACCGTCAGTAGTCAGTTGCCGGTTATCAGGAAAGGCAGCCTCGAAACACGGAGTCCTGGTTCGGACGCACGCAGTCCAAAGCGAATCAGATGGAGGATGAAGGAATTAATCGCTACCGAAGAGGCTGGGTCGAAGACGGGAAGGCAGATTGGCCCGATAGCGCCGCGGGCACACCAGACAATCCAGCCAGCACTCGCCCTGGTGAGCATAAGCAACACGCGAATTGGAGCGCTTTAGCAGCATCGCAGACGGTCGAAAACACTGATTCATTATAGCTGGAAGGGAGGAGCGGCGTAACCCCCTTCGGTAACGTCGGCGCTCGATTCGACCCGTCGAGCCAAGGAGGTTCCCTATCGTAACGCCAGAGCCCGTCCCATCGTCCGCCAGCAAGATATTTTTCCGTCTCTGAGGCCCGGTGGTGCGTTCAAGTGCGGGAAGCGAAGTCACTTTGACTTCCCGCCCTCCGCCCCTTAGCATGGCTTGACCCAACGGCGGGGCCATCTCCTTTGCTCGATCAGACCATTTCTCATTACCGGATTGTCGAAAAGCTCGGCGGCGGCGGTATGGGCGTGGTCTACAAGGCTGAGGACACGCGCCTCGGCCGCTTCGTCGCTCTGAAGTTTCTTCCCGACGACCTCGCGCAAGATCGCCAGGCCTTGGAGCGCTTCCGCCGCGAAGCCAAGGCCGCGTCAGCCTTGAATCACCCCAACATCTGCACCATCTACGACATCGGCGAGGAGGACGGCCGCACCTTCCTCGTCATGGAGTTCCTCGACGGCTCGACGCTCAAGCACCTGATCGCGGGCCGCTCCATGGAATTGGAAACAATTCTCTCCCTCGGCATCGAGATCGCCGACGCACTCGACGCCGCCCACGCCGGCGGCATCGTCCACCGCGATATCAAGCCTGCGAATATCTTTGTCACCAAGCGCGAGCACGCCAAGATTCTGGACTTCGGCCTCGCCAAGGTGAAATCGAGTGCGTCATCGAACGCTCAAATCGCCGAAGTCACTGCTGCCACAGCGGTTGTGGTCGAAGAACATCTCACCAGCCCGGGGTCGACACTAGGTACAGTCGCCTACATGTCCCCCGAGCAAGCCAAGGGCAAGGAACTCGATCCGCGCACCGATCTGTTTTCTTTCGGCGTGGTGCTCTACGAGATGGCCACCGGAACACTGCCCTTCCGTGGAGAAACTTCGGCAGTCATCTTCCAAGCCATTCTCGACCGTGCTCCAGTGTCGCCGGTCCGGCTGAATCCCGATCTTCCTCCGAAGCTCGAAGACATCATCAACAAAGCGCTGGAGAAAGATCGCAACCTGCGCTACCAGAGCGCGGCGGATATTCGCGCCGATCTGCAGCGCCTGAAGCGCGACACAGACAGTGGGCACGCCGTAGCCCACACTTCGGACTCAGTTTCCCCCGCGACAGACTCGGGCCGATCAGCAGTGGCTGTTCCGGTCGCGCCCATCTCCGTGTCTTCTTCCGCGGTGGCTGCGTCTTCGCCAGCCGTCAGCGCTATTGTCCCTCCGAAGAAATCACGGACAGCTCTCATCGCCGCAGGCCTGGCTGTCCTCATATTGCTCATCGCCGGCGCGTTTTATTTCCGTTCCAGGCAGTCCGCCAAGCTCAGCGAGAAAGACAGCGTGCTGCTGGCCGACTTCATCAACACCACCGGCGACTCAGTCTTTGACGGCACTCTCAAGCAGGCGCTCGCAGTACAACTTGAGCAATCGCCTTATCTCAATATTTTTCCTGAGTCCCGGATCCAGGAAGCTCTGAAGTTCATGGGACGCCCGGCTGGCGAGCGCGTCACCAAAGACGTGGCCCACGAAATCTGCTTGCGCGAGGGCGTCAAGGCGATGCTGATCGGTTCCATCTCGAGCCTCGGCAGCCATTACGTCATCACTCTCGAAGCGATAAACGCCCAGACCGGGGACTCGCTCGACCGCCAACAGGTCGAGGCTGAGAGCAAGGAGCAAGTCCTCAAATCTCTCGACAAGGCGGCTTCCAATCTCCGCGAAAAGTTGGGCGAGTCCATCGGCTCGGTGCAGAAGTTCACCACGCCGCTCGAAGCTGCAACGACCTCCTCCCTCGAAGCGCTGAAGGAGTTCAGTATCGGCCAGGAAGCGCACTCCAAGTTCGACGATGACGCTGCGATTCCACACCTGAAACGCGCCGTCGAACTCGATCCCACGTTCGCGATGGCCTGGGCTGTACTCGGCATCACCTACAACAACACCGGCAATACCAAGCAAGCGTTTGACTCCTTGCAGAAAGCCTTTGACGTGAAAGACCGGGCCAGCGAGCGCGAAAAATACTACATCTCATCCCACTACTACGGAACATTCCGCGGGCAGATCGACAAAGAGGTCGAGACTCTAGAGCAGTGGACCCAAGCCTATCCTCACGACACCGTCCCTCTCGACAACCTCGCTCTCGCGGAGCAGGACTCAGGCCAGTTGGACAAGGCTCTCGCCTCCGCTAGCGAGGCCATGAAGCTGAGCCCCAAGGATCACTACGCTTACCAGAACCTGGCCACGTCCTATCAATATCTCAACCGCTACGACGAAGCCAAAGCGGTGGCAGATCAGGCGGTCGCGCAGAAAATCGATCCGTGGTCCGTCCACATGGTGCTGTACTGGACGGCCTTCCTTCGTGGGGATGATGCCGCCATGCAGCAGGAGTTGAGCCTATCCAGCGGCAAAGTACAGGAGACGATCATCGTTATGCTTCATGCGGAAGGTGAGTGCGCTCAGGGAAAAATCAAGAAGGCGCAGGAAGCCTTCGCCCGGGCCGCAGCGGCCGCGCAAACTCACGGCATCAAAGAATGGGTTGCTCTGAGTATGGCTGGCGAAGCGTATTGCAACGCCGAGGTCGGTTTTACGCCTGAGGCGCGCCAGGCCATGAACGCCGCACTGGCCGCCGCCGACGCGCCAGATGTAGAAGCCCATGCCGCCCGGGTGTTTGCGCGTACAGGAGACACGGCCCGGGCCGAGAAGTTAATCACGGACCTTGCTAAAGCACAGCCGTTTGACACACTCTTAAACCAGGTGAAGCTCCCCACAGCACGGGCTCTCCTCGACCTGCAACGCAACGCACCAGTTCAGGCTGTCGTCGCGCTCGAACCCGCCCGACCCTACGACCTGGCTGCAGATCGCGGGTCGCTCGGAACCTTCCAAGCGATGTACGTCCGCGGCGAGGCGTACCTTCATTCTCATGATGGCGCCAACGCCGCGGTTGAGTATCAAAAGATTCTCGATCACCGTGGGATTCAGCCGACGAGCCAGTTTGTGTCCCTGGCGCGATTGGGCCTCGGCCGCGCCTACGCGTTGCAGGGCGACACCGCAAAAGCGAAGTCCGCCTATCAGGATTTCTTTGCGCTGTGGAAAGATGCTGATCCCGATGTGCCGATTCTCAAAACGGCAAAAGCGGAATACGAGAAGCTGAAGTAGCTGAGGAGTATCATTCCGTTTCGCGCAGTACGCTGGCCCAAAACTAATTCATTCAAGGAACCCGTGCGAAACCTTCTGCTTACCTCGCTGTTGCTCTCTGGATCGATGTGCATGGCGCAAACTGACACGGCGACGTTCACCGCCGAGTTGTTCCGTTACGAGGTCCATCCCAACATCGTCTATCACACGGCGAACAACTACGAGGCCAAGCTCGACGTCTATCAACCCGCCGGCAAATCGCAGCCCACGCCCGTCGTCATCGTGATCCACGGCGGCGGTTGGATCGCGGGAACAAAAGAAGAGCGTGTGCTGGAAATCATGCCGTATCTCCAGATGGGATTCGCCGCCGTGAATGTCGAATACCGTATGGCGCCCGTATCGCTGGCTCCGGCAGCCGTGGAAGATTGCCGCTGCGCGCTGCATTGGGTTTTCGCCAACGCGAAGAAGTACAACTTTGATCCCAGCCGCGTCGTCCTTCAGGGCGGATCGGCTGGAGGCCATTTGGCGCTCACGACGGGCATGCTCACGCCCGCGGCAGGATTTGACCGCGAATGCTACACGGGCGAGGACAACGTCTGGAGCCAGAATCCCGGGACGGACAAAGATCCTCGCGTTGCGGCGATCGTGAACTGGTTTGGCATCGCCGACGTTCTCGACGAGCTGCATGGCCCGAACTCCAAAGGATATGCCGTCGCATGGCTGGGTGATCAACCGAACGCCGACGAACTCGCGAAGCGCCTGTCGCCCATAAACTACGTCGACAAGAACACGCCGCCCATCATCACAATTCACGGCGACAAGGACGCGCTGGTTCCCTACGAGCAGTCCGTGCGCCTGCACAGGGCGCTCGACGCGGCCGGGGTCCCCAATCGGTTCTATCCGGTTCCCGGCGCCGGTCACGGCGGATTCTCCTATGAGCAGAATCAGGGCGCATGGGCCGCGATCCGGGAATTTTTGAAGAAGAACGTGAAAGGACTGGGAGACGTGGCGCCCGCAAAATAGCGCGATTGGAGGTTAGTTCACACACAATGCGTGGTAACGCTGGTTACATCAGTTGACATGATCCACCAACCCCATATGCGGGTAAAATGCTCCAGTGCAGGCACATGTCGGCCCGAAAAATCGAATCAACAGACTACGTTCGAAAGTCACTCTGATAGCAAGCATGGTTGTTCTTGCCTTGCACTTCATAAACTGTTCGAAAGCTCATCCAAAGACTGAGCCGGAACCAATTCCCGATACACGAATTGACCTCTTTCCACTGGGTCTGCCGAAGGGTTTCTTCTCATCTAGGGATCAGCGGCCCACAACGATCATCGGTTATCGATTTCTAGTTTGGCTGAACCCAGATGAGGTGATCGTCGGGTTCAATACAAGTCCGTCTTCCAGAGTGGCTCCCGATCACAAGGTTGAGGGTTCTGCTCGACTTCTGGTCTTCAGTTTGAACGGAAAACTGAAGGCTACGCGTGACGTTGCGTACCTTGCAGATGGGTACGGTGAAATAGTGGCCGACGGCGAGGCAACGCAAGGTCCACAGGGAACTCTTCTCTTCCGAATACAGTCGGTAAATCTTGACCAGGAAGGCAGAAATGAGTCCAAATCCGGCGTCCTGTTACTCGATGCGAACTTGAAAGACGTAGCACGGATTGATCGTTTTCTGGAGCAAACGACTTTCGTTGATCATGCTCTCGTATTTCAGGAGGGCTTTACTCTAGGGCAGTCACGCACCTACGACATTTTGAACGGTGCTCATCCGTTGCAGACCAGGCGTTGGCAACAGGACTGGCCAATAGACGCAAGGGATCGGAGGTTTGGAGAGCACGGGCTGGCCTATATGGTTTGCAAACAACAACTGAAGCCCAACGAGTACGTCTCGACAGGCATCGTCTATGCCGGAGCGAAGCAACGCTGCAAGATGATTGTAGAAAGTGAGAATCAGAGTACATGGGAGGTTTCGCTGAAAGACGGCGAGACAGCCGTCATAGTCGGGCTCTTGGCGGATGGAAGTATTGTGGCTCAGGTCAGCGGACCTGGAAAAGGAGATAACGGAGGCCAACTAGTCCTGTGGAAGAAGGAGAAGCCAGCCGAATTGCTGCCATGGATTCCAATAGAAGACTGCGGAGCGGTGGAGAGCACCACTACCGATATGTCGCGTTATGCGGCGTTCGCAACATGCGACGACCGAAGCGAGACAGGACGCTGGATCGTGTTTGATCGGAGGTCACAAGCTCCGATTGTGAATCGGCTCTTTCCGAAGAATGCGCGTGCAGCCTTGGCCCCAGACGGGCTACATTACGCCGCGTTTGAGTCTGGAGAACTCCACATCTATTCGCTACCCAAGCTGAACTAAGTACGCTGGTGTACCGTCGCCTTATCACTTTTCACGCCCCGCCGCAACTTTAGAATCCAACCCGCCGACTGACTCGTCTGATATCTTTTAGCTTCTCCCTATTTCTCACGCCAATGCATTCCGCTCAACGCCCAAGCCGGTGGATGGTGATTCTTGCTTTCGGACTCGTATACCTCTTCTGGGGCTCGACCTACCTCGCCATCGATATCGCAGTGGGGACCATCCCTCCGGCCCTGATGTGCGCCGTACGCTTTTCGATCGCAGGCACGATCATGCTGGCGGTTTGTGCTGCAACGGGGCGGAAGATTTTCTATTCCCCCAAGCAGATCGCGCTCGCCTCAGTCGTGGGCCTACTGCTGCTCATGGGTGGCAACCTCACGCTGTCGTATGCGGAACTCACCGTCTCCTCGGGGTTGGCAGCACTCATCATCGCCATCACCCCGCTATGGTTTCTGGTGCTCGATTCCCTACTCCTCGGCGATCACCACATTTCGCGGCGCGGCAAGGCCGGCTTGCTGCTCGGCATCGTGGGATTATTCGTCCTGGTCTGGCCGCAATTGCAATCCGGCAGCATGGGACATCGCGAACTCTGGGCATCGATCAGCCTGATCTCCGGATCGTTCTCCTGGGCCTTGGGATCGGTGCTCTCGAAACGCTGGCAATCCGGCATGGATGTATTCAGCGCCACCGGCTGGCAGGTCACCGCCGCAGGCGCAGGCAATCTCATCTTTGCGCTATTCAACGGAGATCTCGCACACGTCCGTTGGACCGCGCGCAGCCTCAGCGCCACCATGTATCTGGTGGTCTGCGGTTCGTGGATTGGCTACACCGCCTACATCTGGTTGCTCGAGCACGTTCCCACGTCCAAGGTTTCGACTTACGCGTACGTGAACCCGGTGGTCGCGGTGTTTCTCGGCTGGCTGATTCTGCACGAACGCGTCGACCGATTCATCCTGGCAGGAAGCGCGATTGTCGTGCTGTCTGTCATTCTCGTCACCAGTGCGAAAGTAAAGGAAAAGACGGTTGCGGAAGAGCTGCCTGCGGTGGAAGCGGCGGGAGACTGATCAGCCAACGGCCGATGCCTAGCACTAAGACTATGACCTAAGACCCTTCCAGCTACCTAGACCCGTCTTCGTCCTCCTCCGCATCATTCACCAGATCCACCACATGCCCACGAATCGCGAACGTCTGCTTCATGCCGCCCGCGGCCTCAAAACTGACCCGCACCGGACTTCGTTGCCATGAAGGTGCAGGACACGCCGAGTCTGGCGCCGCATCCTCAGCCACACCGGCATTGGACAGTTCCTTCTTTAATACCGGCTTGTGACGACTGAGCTGCTCCACAAACGCATACGTCTTCTTGCCGTCGTCCGCCACGCCACAATACGCAACGTAATCGCGGTACCAACTGGCAGAAGAATAGTACGGATCGAACTCCGGAAGATTAATGACGGAAACGTGACCGGTGACTCGATCGACTAGAAGCCAGCCTCCGCGCTGCCACTGCCAGTGCGGACCAGGATCCTCCGGCAGGCTGTCATTCAGCCGAAACATCCGCCGCACCACAAACAGCCGGTCGGTCACTTCGTGCGGCGCGCCCAGCACGTATTCCTTGACGCGCCCGTCTACGGTGAGGGCGCGGATCTTCAGAACGAGCGCTTTGCCCTCTGTTCCATCCGGAAACCACTGCACCGACGTCCACTTTCCGAACGCGATAACGTGGACTTTCGTCGCCGCCGCAGCCGTTGTCAGCAGCAGCGCGGCGCAGACCAACAGGCGAAAAATAGATCGGGCTACGGTGCCTGGTTCAACGTGCGTTTGCAAAATCCGCATAGGCCGAGACTAGGCACCAACAGCCCCCAAGAGCAAGCGTTTCAATCACATTCACGAAATGTCAGATTCCAAAATGGGAATCGCGCGCTTCCACAAATGGTGATAGAGTTCCAAGAAGTTTGCCCGCCCCGGCGAAAACCGGAAAATGGCGTTACAATCGGTATGTTTTGTTATGAGTGTTTCGCCTCCTTCTCGTTTGCAACCGGACGCGCGGACAACTTCGAAATACCAAGCCGCTTCTTATAAAGAGATGGGTGATCTTCTACCACGCCGTCGTGCCCCGCGAATCCTGGTCGTCGACGACCAGCCCAGCATTGCTGGCTTAATGAGCCAGTTGCTCTCGATGCGCGGGTACGATGTGACGACCGCCTCCAACGCCGAGCAGGCTGAGGCTGAAGTCCAGAGGCAGTTGCCCGACCTGATCCTGTCGGACGTCATGATGCCCGGCAAATCAGGCTACGACTTCTGCCGCAGCTTGAAGGAAAATCCGGCCACGCGCCTGATCCCCTTCGTCCTCATCACAGGACTGAGTGACAGCAGCGACAAAGTACACGGCATTGAAGCCGGAGCCGACGACTTCCTCAACAAGCCGGTTCTCGCCGAAGAACTCATCGCACGTGTGAAATCTCTGCTGCGGCTGAAAGAGTTCACCGACGAACTGGAGAACGCCGACTCCGTCCTGTGCACCCTGGGCCTGATCGTCGAAGGACGTGACCCGTACACCGAGGGCCATTGTGAGCGGCTGTCGGTACGCGCCGCCGATCTGGGCCGCCATCTCGGCATGGACGCGGATTCCATCATTGCGCTCAAGCGTGGCGGATATCTGCACGACCTCGGCAAAATTGCCGTACCGGATGAAATTCTGAAAAAAGGCAGCGACCTCACTCCTGCAGAATGGGCCGTCATGAAACTCCATCCCATCACCGGTGAGAACATTTGCCGGCCGCTGCATTCGCTGCGCCTGGTTCTGCCGATCATCCGAAATCATCACGAACACTCGGACGGTTCCGGATATCCCGACGGACTGACCGGCTCAGAGATTCCTGTACTCCCCAGGGTTCTGCAGGTCGTGGATGTGTATGACGCGCTGCGCACTGCCCGATCCTACAAACCGGCGTTGACCCATGAACAGGCAGCGCAGACCATGCGCGAAGAAGCGGCCCGCGGCCTATGGGACGCTGAGTTGGTGGCGGAATACTTCTACATGCTGGAGCAGCAGCGTCAGGTAGCGTAAGAGAGCTTCTAGCTTCTAGCTTCTAGCTTTCTTTCCGGCATCGGGCATTTCGCTTAGCGCTTTGTCCTTCTGGCGGTTTTGCCCTTAGGTTTCGCCATAAGCTTTATCCTTCGACATTTTGGGTGGCGCAGCGTTTTCAACGTTGCGAAGAACTCGCCTTATTCAGTGGCCTTTGGCCCCAGAGGTACTCCGGCCCGACTCCGATTTCCGAAATCCCAAAAGCCCAACGTACAATGACAACTGCTCACTATACAATCCAGCTTCCGGCTCACAATCGCGCGATTGAGAACTGACATCGAATAACTGAGAACAGCTTTTGGATCCCACATACAGCATCGTGATTCCAGCCTATAACGAAAGTGCGCGCCTGGGCGCCACGCTCGAAAAGGTTCTGGCCTACGTACACGGGCAGCGTTGGGACGCGGAGGTCATCGTCGTCAACGACGGATCTCGCGACAATACAGCGGAGATTGTCCGAGCTTACTCCGCGAAAGACCCGGTGTTGCGTCTGGTCGAAAATCCCGGCAACCACGGCAAGGGATACAGCGTGCGCAACGGCATGCTCCACGCGCGCGGCAAGATTGTTCTGTTCAGCGACGCCGACTTATCGTCTCCAATTGAAGAAGCTCGCAAGCTGTTCCAGGCATTGGACACCGGGGCCGACATTGCCATGGGATCGCGTTGGCTGCGCGCCGAAACTCAGACGCAGCGCCAGCCTCTGCATCGCCAGGTCTTCGGCCGGATCTACAATTTGATTCTGCGACTGACGCTCGGCCTGCAGTTCGCTGACACACAATGCGGCTTCAAAGCGTTCAAGCAGGCGGCAGTCCAGGCAATCTTCCCGCTGCAGAAAATCGAACGCTGGGGATTCGATCCCGAGATCCTCTTCCTCGCGCGCAAGCTGAAATTCAAAGTGAAGGAAGTGCCGGTTGCCTGGGGACACAGCGGAGGCACGCGCATCAACCCGCTGGTCGACGGCTCTCGCATGGTGATGGAGATGCTCAAAATCCGCTGGTACGATCTGACTGGAAAGTACAGCTCAGATCAGACACCAGCCACCCAGCCCGCGAAGCCGTAGCCCGATCCCAGCGACCCTCGGCCCAGGATCGTCTCCCGAAGTATGCGACTCTTTGCGACGAATGCCGAGCAGAGTTTTAGAGAAGATTGTCGGGAAGAATTGTCATCCTGAGGGGCGCTCTTCGCCACGAAGGATCTGTGAAGCTGGCTTGCCGCCAGCAAATTGCATTGATCCTTCTCTCCTCTCAGATCAGGATTGATTGCCTTTCACCGCCCCAACCACTCGCCGCCCCATTTCCGTCGTGGAAATCGCTACATGCGATTTCCCCGCCAAGTCCACGGTCCGTACTCCCTGCGAGAGGACTGCTGACACTGCCTTTTCGACGCACGATGCTTCTGTCTCCAGATGAAATGAATGCCGCAGCAACATCGCGACTGACAAAATCGCTCCCAGCGGATTGGCGATCCCTTTCCCGGCAATATCTGGAGCCGATCCATGGACCGGCTCATACAGCCCCACCGGCCCTCCGATGCTCGCGGAAGCCAGCAGCCCCAGCGAGCCGACTACTCCGCCGGCCTGATCCGAAAGGATGTCGCCAAACATGTTCTCGGTGAGCAGCACGTCAAAATCGGTTGGCCGCTGCACCAGCAGCATCGCGGCCGAATCGACATACTGATGCCCCAGCTTGACCTCGGGATAATCCTTCGCCACGCGCGTCACCACTTCCCGCCACAGCCGCGAGCACTCCAGCACGTTCGCCTTGTCCACCGACAGAACCTTGCGCCGCCGCTTCATCGCCAACTCAAATGCCACGCGTGCGATCCGCTCGATTTCCGACTCGCCGTAGCGCATAGTATTGACCGCGACCCGTGAGCCAGGTTCACCTTCGATCGACCTTGGCGAGCCGAAGTAGGCGCCGCCCAGCAGTTCACGCACGATCATGATGTCGGTCCCTCGCACGATCTCCGCCCGCAGCGGAGAGCAATCCTCGAGCGCCGGAAAAAACACTGCAGGACGCAAATTGGCGTACGCCCCCAGCTCCCGCCGGATGCGCAACAATCCTGCCTCTGGCCGCAGGTGTCCCGGATTGTGGTCGAACGCCGGACTCCCCACCGCCCCGAGCAACACGGCACCCGAATCGAGGCAAGCCTCTACGGTATCTGGAGGCAGAGGATCATTCACCGCGGCCAGCGCCGCTCCGCCGATAAGTTTGGTTTGAAGCTGAAGCTGATGGCCGAAGCCTTCGGCCACCGCCCGCAGAACGAGAACGGCCTGTTCAGTAACTTCCGGACCAATGCCGTCGCCAGGGAGAATTGTCAGTGTGAGGAGCATGGGGATGATTGAGTAATTGGGAATTGAGTAATTGGGAAATCTGGTAATTGAGAAATTGAAAACCTGCCAACTCTATCTCGCGAGCAGGAAGAGTGCTGCCTGAAGAGCTTTGCCGTTTCAATTTCCCAATTACTAAATTTCCCAAATAGCCGATCCAAATTAGACGCCCCAGAGGTAGTCTTCCTGCTGCGTCTGCTCGTGGTGGGAATCCGCATGGACCGGCAACGGCACTCCGAACGCATTGGTCTGCGGGCCCACGGGAAACGGCTTCGTCTGCTCAGGTGCGGTTTCTGGTTCGGGTGTAGGGGCATTCACAACCGCGGCTTGCGCCGGAACAATTGGCTCGATGAGCGGCGTCGCCGATCCCGAAGGCTTGTGCGTATCGCGAATCAGTTCCAGCAAGTGATGATCTTCGACGTGCTTAATCTTGTCGGCCAACCGGACAAATCTCCGGTAGATGTCGTCCAACGCCCGGCGATCGAATTGATAGCCCAGTTGCTCGCAGCGCATGCTGAGAGCGTGGCGTCCGGAGTGCTTGCCTAGAACCAGTTTTGAGTCCGGTACGCCCACCGATTGCGGGGTCATGATCTCATAGGTCAAAGGATTCTTCAGCACGCCATCCTGGTGAATGCCCGCCTCATGCGCAAACGCATTGCGCCCAGTGATCGCCTTGTTCGGCTGCACGGGAACTCCGGTGATCTCGCTCAGCATCTGGCTGGAAGCAAAAATCTGGTCGCCTACCACGCTCGTTTCATAGGGATACCGGTCGGGACGAACCCGCATCGCCATCACAATCTCCTCGAGCGATGCGTTCCCGGCTCGTTCACCGATTCCGTTGATCGTACACTCGACCTGCCGCGCTCCCGCGGATACCGCCGCCAGCGCATTGGCAACGGCCATGCCCAAATCGTTGTGGCAGTGCGCGGAAATGACGACGTTCTCGATCCCTTTCACGCGTTGCCGAATGGTCGTGATCAGCGCTCCAAATTCCGCCGGAACCGTATAACCGACCGTGTCCGGAATGTTCAGCGTGGTGGCTCCGGCTTCGACGACAGCATCGAGCACCCGGCACAGAAAATCCGGGTCCGTACGAGTCGCGTCTTCCGGTGAGAACTCCACATCATCGCAAAGCGACTTGGCGAAGCGAATCGCTTCCCGCGCCTGCTCCACGCACTGGTCGCGGGTAATCCGCAGCTTGTATTGCAGGTGAATATCGGACGTTGCCAGAAATACGTGGATCCTCGGACGGGCCGCCTCTTTCAGCGCTTCCCATGCCCGCTCAATGTCCGGACGGCAGGCCCGCGCGAGTCCAGCAATAATGGGTCGCCGAACAACGGACGCGATCGCCTTGACCGACTCGAAATCGCCATCCGAGGCGATGGGAAAGCCGGCCTCGATCACGTCCACGCCCAGGCGGTCGAGCTGGTGAGCCAGACGCAGTTTTTCCTGCCGGTTCATGCTGCAGCCCGGGGACTGCTCGCCGTCGCGAAGAGTCGTATCGAAAACGGTGATGGAGGCTCGCTCTGGAGTCATGGATCTCCCTCAAGTTAAAAAGGTGAACTTCATATGGTATGGGCTGCGACCCTAGAAGCAAAACTTATAATTCTTTATGGATCATTAGCTACAATTGTACAATAAGCACTGCTAATGCATTTTCAAGTATTGATTAAGGAGCCGGCATGGAGCTTTCTCAACTCGAAGTATTTCTGGCCGTGGCCCGCGAGCATCGATTCTCTCGCGCCGCCGAAAAGCTCTATCGCACTCAGTCCGCGGTCAGCCAGACCATCCGCAAACTTGAGAACGAACTCGGCGAAGCCCTATTTGACCGCTCATCCCGCGAGGGTGTGCTGACCGATGCCGGAAAAGTTCTGTTCGAATATGCCGAAAAACTCATCAACCTGCGAAGCGAAGCCGCTGAATCTCTGACCGAACTGCGCGAACTGCAAAAGGGCAAACTGGTTATCGCGGCCAACGAGTTCACCGTGCTGTACCTGCTGCCAATATTGGCCGAATTCCGCCGCCTGCATCCCATGATCAAAATCACGGTCGAACGTGCCTTGGGCAGTCACATTCCCGACGACGTGCTGCGCTACAACGCAGAATTCGGCGTTCTCTCGTACGAGCCTCAGGAAGCAAGTCTGCATTCAATCGTGGTGTATCTCGACGAACTTGTGCTGGTCGTTCCCCCCAAACATCCGCTCGCTAAGGCGCCGCAAGTGAGTATCCGCCAATTGGGCGCGGAATCGTTTGTAGCCCACATCGTCTCCTCGCCCTACCGCGAGAAAGTCATCCAGTTGTTCAAAACGCAAAAAACGCCGTTGCACATGGACCTGGAACTACCCACGCTGCAAGCCATCAAGCAATTCGTAGCGATGGGGCAGGGAGTGGCTTTGGTTCCCGAGATCAGTGTCGAGACCGAATTATCCCGGGGGGAACTGGTTCGAATTCCAGTTCGCGAACTTCAGTTGAAACGGAAATTGCGCCTCATTTACCGCAAAGATGCGAACCTGTCCCACGCTGCCCGCGCATTTCTGAAAGTAGCCGAAGCCGTGGCCATCGACCGCAAAGGACGCTACCGCTTCCAGCGCGAGAATTAGGCAGAAAAGCAAAAAGGAGCAGAGCCGTAGCTCTGCTCCCTACATTGAAACGATTCACCTCAGGCGCACATCTTCTCTTCCCGGAACGATGCCAAAGCCGCATCCACTGAGGGATGAACTTCCACCACCGAATCCAGATTCGTTAATTCGAGCAAGCTGCTCACGAGCGCATTGGCCCCGGCGCACTTCAGGCTCGCCTTCCTGTTCTGCGCCCATGTTTGCAGCAGGGCCAACTCGCCGATGCCCGCGCTATCCATCGAACTCACCCCAGTGAGATCGAGCACCAGCTTCCCTCCCTGATACAACACGTCTCCCACCACCCGCGACAGCGCGGCCGCCTCATCGCGATATACGATGCGGCCCTGGCAGCGCACGATGATGACATCACCGCGATTGCGTGTTTCCAGACTGAGTTTCAACTTCAACTCCTTGTGTGCGTCAAAGGCAGCCATCCACTTCGGCTGCTCGCTTATTTGCCAATTCATGTCCATTGGTTGCATGCTAGTAGATAGACGCAGGTGCGTTGGTTTTGGCACCATGAAAATCTGGTAAATTTTCATCCATCCTGCGAAAGCCCGCAAGACTGGCCATGCCCGTGACATGGTCCTGGCCGGCACAAATTTTGTAAACTGGGACATCTTAGGCATCCAGTACACTGCATCTAACGGATTTCGTTGATTAAATTGCACTTTTTGCCGGCGCAACCGCCGGGGAGGAATAATTCGTGTCCAAGTCTGCTGCCGCAGCCCTGGCATTTTTGGGTTGCATGTTGTTCTCGATCCCGATGTCGGCACAATTTAACGGACTTCTTCCGAATGGCAACGTTTACGGCGGAGTTTCCTACGCCCAGCTCACCAACGCCACGAACACCCAGAGTTATCGTGGATGGAACGGCTCGTTCGAAGCGCTCCCCTTCACCCGCCACCCACATTTCGGGCTCGTGGGCGATGCCAGCGGCTTTTATCGCACCGGCGTCACACAATACAATTTTCTCGGCGGACCTCGCTTGTCAACCGACTATGGAAAATGGCGCCCCTTCATCCACGCCATGGTCGGCATACGGCACCTGAACTCCAGCGGCTTCGTCTATAACCCGCTCGAAATTGACGTGGGTGGCGGCGTCGACTACAAGCTTCCTTTCAAGAATTTCTCCTGGCGCTTTCAGGGCGACTATATGCACACACATTTCCTGAGCGCCACACAGAACGATTACCGGACTTCCACGGGAATTGTTTGGCGCTTCTGAACCGCCGCTCGTATTTCTTCATCAACCAATTCGTCGTGTTCCGAATCTCTTCTTTCTCATCCAAAACTTTCCCACTCTACAGGGGTTTGATGGATGCCAGGAAGGGAGAATCGCCCATGCTCAAAGCTGCGTGCATTGCCGCAGTGCTGTTCCTTTTCGCGGGACTCGCCAATGCGCAGGTTCCAGGCGGAAATGTCTTTTTCGGCTACTCTTACGAGAGCACCAATACTTCAGCATTCGGCCCAAATGTGATCGCCTCGACCGCGACCCGGCCCAACCTGAACGGATGGGAAGCCTCGTTCGAGGGTAAGATCCTGCCCTTCGTCGGACTTGTGGGCGATGTCGCTGGGCATTACGGATCGGAGAACTTCACCGAGCCTACGCCCAACGGCCTAATCACAACGAACGTCACAGGCCATGAGCAGGAATATCTCTTCGGGCCCCGGCTCTCAATACCCGTGGGCAGCTTCACGCCATTTGCGGAGGCCTTTGTCGGCGCAGCGCACATCCATACCGGTGGCACTTTGCCCACCCCTTCGAATACGTCGTTTGCATACGCATTCGGCGGGGGACTCGATTACCGCATTGTTCGTCCGATCGCTTTGCGTGTTGAAGGCGACTATGTGCGAACGTCATTTTTCAGCACGGATCAGAACAATTTTCGTCTGGGTGCCGGTGTCGTCATCCGCTTCTAATCGTTGAGTCGAAGCCGCACAAGAAAAAGCAGGATTCAGCTGGTTTGCTGAATCCTGCTCTTTGTGGCCACGGCAAAACTCGTTGAACAAAGCGCCGGGAGAACTAGGCGCGGGGCATGCTATCCGGTTCTGCCGCCCAATACTTGTGATCGCGCAGAAAAAACTTTTCGTTCCAGTAATTCATCGCGGTCCACAAGAACAGCCAGCCCACGCGCAGGTGGCCCATCTTCTTGAACCGGCGATTCGTCGTGTGGACCCCGCCACGCACGATCGCGAAGCGTTTGCGCTGCACCTGCTGGCTCAGCCGGTAGTCTTCGGCGAACAGAATCTGCTCGTGAAATCCGCCCAGTTCCCAGAATTTCTTCCGGTCAAAGAACATGAACATCCCCGTCGCGAACGGGCGGTGCAGGTACGAGAGATATTGAAAGAAGTCGTTCCCTGCATAAAACGCCTTGTCAAGCCAACTGCCTTCATCGCACAGAATATTTGTCGTCACGCAGTGTAGTTGCTGGTTCTGTGCCTTCTCCACGCAACGCCGCACCAGCGACCGGTCAGCAAGTGCAATGTCTGCGTCGAGAAACAAGATATAGGGCGTATCGGCCTGGGACGCGCCCAGGTTGCGTCCCACAGAAGGCATTCCGCCGCGAATCACGCCGACGTTCAGCCGATCGCGGAAGCTCATCACGATCTCTGGTGTTCCGTCCGTCGAGTTCGCGTCAGCGACTAACACTCTCGTACTCGACATCTTCGAGTAGTCCTGATTCGTCAGCGAAGTCAGCAAGCGCGGAATCAGTTTCGCTTCGTTCTTCGCCGGAATTACGATCGTCAGTTCGCTCATGTTCGTCGTATTCATGGATCTCTACCCCCTGTTCGTCGATCGTCAAATAAGTAAGCCGGGAATCAACCCACCCACCCGAGTTGTAATAGCGAACGCCATCTTGCTCCACCTGAGTAGCCTCATGCGTATGTCCGCAGAATATCCGGTCGGCGCCGTGCTGCCGCGCATAGTTCAGGGCTCCAGCAGCTACTTTTGCTGACATGCGCAGCCAGCGGGTGTTCAGCCGGTCAATCAGCCGCACAATCGGCTTGCGCTTGAAGTCCAGCTTTTGCAATTGCAGGTAGAGCGACGTGCCCCATCGGCTAAGCCGGACCCGGTTCACCTGAAATCCGTCGAACTGGTGGCCGTGAATCGCAACATGCCGCAGCCCGCCGTATTCCCACGCGTAATCCTGATACACGCGCACTCCGACCAAGTGCGACATGATGTTCGTCAGCCCGTTGTCGTGATTTCCTTCCACCCACACAACTTCAATGTTTCGCTTCGGATTCGAGAGCTTGCGGATATAGCTCAGGAACTTCCAGTGGTCTTTCGTGAGGCGGGCAAAATTGAGGTCAGCAAAAATATCGCCCAGCAGAATCAGCCGCCGGAAGCGGTTTTCCTTGAGCACCCGCGTCGCTTCACGGGCATGACTCGTCTCTGCACCCAGGTGCAGGTCGGAAAGGATCAGCGTGTTGTACACCTGCAGATCCATATCCCTGTTCTAGCAAGGGAATGTTAAGGGTTGATGAAATGTGCATCAATTTTGGTGCATGGGTAACTAGCGAAGTAACCCGCAAATCGCTCCTGGAAACAATACCCGGAAGGCGGGATCCTACTTGCTCAGCGCCGGCGCGGGATATTCCGGCAGTTTTTCTTTGTTCTGATTGGCGCGCTTCACTTCCAGTTCGTCGAACAGGACCGAAGGGGCCACGACGCTGTGTGGAATGTTAAGCAGGTGGTCCTCGACGTAAGATGCATCTCCCGCGGCGATCAAACCGCTGCGCAGCGCTCGAACATCCAGGTCTCCGAAGGCACCCCCACGGACCAGTTCTTCGTGGCCGTCCTTCGTCCAGACTTTATAGAGAAGCCTCGGAGTCAACGCCGGCCCAAAGGTTTCGACGCGGTAGCAGTATGGCAGGTCCCGCTGCTGGCAAAGGTCGATGAGCTTTTTCTTCAGTTCTTCGTTGGAGAGTGGTTGCGCGGAGGTCACAATCAGGTTGCCGAGACTTGGTCCGGCGGGATTGGTAGGAACCCGGGCGCGCCCATGACCGTTGGACGTCGGGAAGTCACGAATCGGTTCGCGTCCAATGACGTAATTAACCAGTGCCCCCTTTTCAACCAGCGAAACACGTTGCGCGGGAACACCCTCATCGTCAATCTTGTAATGCCCGAGCAAAGCCTTCCCCGCAAAAGAAGAGATCGTCGGATCATCGACCACCGATAGGAAATCAGGGAGCACGCGAGTTTTATAACTGGCCGCAAACGCTCCCGTGGTGCGCGCGTTTTTCCCCAGTTCCGGCTTGTGGCCCAGAACATTCTCTCCCACCAGATCGGCAAACATTGTTGCGGCAGCATCGGCAGAAAACAGAACCGGACCGCGATACTCCTCCTCGGTCACAGGTGCATCGCGCAGTTCTTTCAGGCTGCTGGCTAAGGTCGTGGCTCGCGAAACAAAATCTGCAGCCGACGGAAGCTCTTTCATGCTACCGACGTTAAACGCATTGTCACGAGACAGGCTCATGCCGTCCGCAGCCTGCGTGGTGGCAGAAATCGCCATCTCGTAAGAGCTTTGGCCGCTGCGCACAACCGTGCCCTCCGAATTGACCAGATACCGGTTCACTGCCTGAAAGTTTAGGCGCGACTCAAACGTCTCGAGGTCAGGATCGCTCTTGTAGAGGGCTGACGCATCCTGCAGCATCCGCTTCCAGGGCTCAGGATCGAAATCGAGACCGGCCATCGGTCCGATCGACTGCACCGGCTCGGCATGCGCAAAATCGTCTACGGGTTGGTCGACGTTAAGCTGCTTCAACTGAGCTTGCTTGGCAGTCAACGACTCGGCGGCCGCCTTGTAGGCTCGGTCGGTGGCGAGCCAAAGCTGGTGGCGAAGCGCCAACATGTCATTGTCCAGCGGCATGATGTCGACGGTTCCCTCGCCATGGCCAAAATAGCTGTCCTGTTTGTAGTCACCGATGCGGACAACAACTCGAACAAAGCGAAAGCGGGTATGCACGTCGAAGCGCAGCGCTCCAAACGCTGCATCGGCGGAATATTGATCCACGTCGAAGATCCGGTACTCGATGTAATAGGGAGCTGCTACCTGCTCCATTTTCAGTTGAGCCTTGGACCGGTCTAGTTCCGCCCGCATCGCGCCGAGGACAATATCGTCGCCGCCCTGCGCTGGCTTCTGCTGGGCGATTCCGGAGGGGATCAGCACCCCGAACACGAGCAGCGGCGACAGAATTCGTCTCGCGAGCCGGGCAGTTATGCTGGGCGCTTTCGTTGTCATTGTTTTGCCCCCGCTTCCTTCTCTGGCCCGTCTGCGGCAGAAGGCGAAGACAGAATCGGCGGGCGATTCAGCGAGTGCGCTCGCTTTTGCACCTCAATCTCAGAAAACAACATCGCCGGGGCTGCCGCCGCGACCGGAACCTGGCCCGACTCCGCACCACAGACCCCGTTAAACACCTCGGTCTTTTCCCCGGTAAGGAGAATACGGTTCAGAGCGGCAAGTGGCGTTCCTACAATATCGATGCCACGCACAAGTTCGTCAGGCCGCCCGTCTGCATAGACGCGCCATACCAGAACTGGAAGAACCTGGAACGCTTGCGGCATCGAACGCTGCGTCAGAGTGAATCCACCTTGAATGTCTTCGAAATACAGTCCGTAAGGCTTGCCCTGCTTCTTGGCTTCGTCGATCAGCTTTTGTCTCAGCTCAGAGTCCTTGACTGTGCGGGACGAAGACACGATGAGATTGCCCTGGCGTCCCGTGGGCATGAGCCCGGGCTGAGAACGGCCGTGTCCGTTGGAGTTCGCAAAACCCTTGACCGGCATCCGCGACATGAGGAAGCTTTTCAGGATGCCGTTCTTGATGACTTCGACCCGCGTAGCTGGCATGCCCTCGTCGTCATATTCATACCAGCCGCCAAGATCCATACCATTCAGTTTGCGTAGCGTCGGATCGTCCACTACGGTCAGAAATTCCGGAAGCACCGGCTGGTCGATCTTCTTCGTGAAGGTCTGCCCTTCCTGCTCGCCGCGCTGCCGGTGCCCCTCGAGGCGGTGGCCCAGCACCTCGTGGAAGAAGACTCCGGCGGCGCGGCCGGAAAGCAGCGCCGGTCCGTCGAAAGGCTCGGCTAGAGGAGCTTCCCGCAGAGCCTTCAAATCGGATGCCATCTTTTCCATGCGACTTACGATTTCGGACTCGGCCGGCAAATGCTCGAGAGTCTCTGCCTGAAAAGTCTCGACGCGCATGAGTTCCATACCGTCGTCGGCGCGCGTCTCCGCCTGAATGGCTACGCGGACAAATGCGCTGGGCGCCACAACATGATTCCCTTCCGTCGACAGGAAGTGAAACAGAGTCTTTTGCGCAGTGATGAGTACGGTTGAGGAGTAGATGTAAGAGTACTTGCTGAAATGTGCCGAGTATTCGCGAGCTAATTTCTCCATTGCCCGCTGATCGGGCGTAGCAGCCACATCCTTGTACTCGACGTAGGTCGGTGGCTTTTCCTGGGAAAAATCTGGCGACGTATCTTCCTCCTGAGCGTGTACCTGGGTATTCGTCTTCACGTTCAAGTAAGCCTTCGAAGCCTTGCGATATTCCTCATAGGTCAGGCGCCATAGCTCGCGGGCAATGGCGTTCCGGTCATCTTCCAGCGGCAGTGTTCCCGAGGTCTTCGCCGAAGCGCGGTTCTGACCGTGAGCATTATCCAGTGCCGGAGTGCCGATCCGCATGGAGACATCCACGGCACGACGGCGGACATGCATTGAACTTAGCAGGCTCCCCTGGCTTCCGACCGCCATATCACTAGTTTGGTCATACGCGGAATAGCTGAGGAAGTAGGGAGCAGGGTCCAGCTTGCTCAAGCTGGTTTGGGCACGCTGCATCTCGTCCTGCATCGTCGAGAGCAGCACATCTGTTTTGTCTTTGTCGGCGGGCGTAGCCGCCCACGCTTCGACACCGGCGGCCAGAGCAATGATGAGAATCCATCCTGAAGGACGATTCCCAGATCGATTCTTCATGTGGGGGCGATCTCTCCAAAACTGCGCGGAGTAACCCGCTAGCTTAGCAGATCGATCTGGCAACCAATCGGGACACGGTCAAGACGCTGGAGTGAACCTCACATTGATAAAGGCCTCACGCTGCAGAGGACGTCCCTCTCGCCGGGCCGGCGCATAAGACGAATGCCACACTACGCCCAGAGCTGCGGCCGCCAGCGCCGGATCCGAAGTCTGCACGACCTCGGCATCCAGAACCTTTCCCTTCTGATCGAGAATCGCATGCACAATGACCGCTTGGACCTCGCCGCTATAGCCCGCAGGAACGGGCACGGATTCTGGAAAACGGAAAGGCCCCACCATAATCGCGCCCGGCCCATGGGAGATCATTTTTTTCGTCGGCACGAACTGGTTGGGATCCGGGTTCGCGTCGTCGACGCTCTCGAGATGAATCTGTAACACGCTCGTGCCACCTTCAACGATTGTGGTTTGCCGCGGAATCACGCGTCCGTGAAACTGTATGGCACCGTTGTAGTCGTAGACAGAATAAATGCCCGGCGCTTCGGAGTGAATCCTCAGCAACCCGGTCTTGGGATCGATACAGAATTCATTCTCTTCCCAGCGGCGTCCCAGCGTGGGTGAGGCGTCATTTCCGCCGCCCGAAATCAGGATGCACGCGAGGTCCGTGCCTTCCCACTTGGCCGTGGCCATGCGAATCAAAGAAGGCGCGAAGTTTCCGACCACGGGCCAGAAGACAGAGTTGCGAACCATCTGCAGCCGGAGCGGCATATGCCCGCGCGGTTTATCGTCATACGCAGCGCCCTCATAGAAAATTCTGAGCTGCGAATAATCACCCAGCCGAGCCGACCAACGCCATGTCTGGCCGTTGAGCCATGTCTCTTCCAACTCGCCATATCCCTGGCTGTGCGAATCCCCTCCCGTGGAGTTGAACGAAACCTTGATCGTGAAGGGCGCGGTCCCGGGAGTGTGCATCGCGCTGTTCTGTCGCGCACGCTCCAGCAGATTTAACAGCATCGCGCGCTTTTCTGGAGTATCCGGAACTACGGTCGGCCCTGTCGCAAGCTCCAAGGGATCGTAAGGCAGCGGCGCAATCTTGGGAGCGGACTGCGAGAACGAGGAGGCAATGAACAACGCAACCAACAGCGCAACACGCAGGGCCCGGATGGACATAAGCCACTCTCCAGCGGACAGACAGACATGCTAATCCCGAATAACAGCATTCGCAAGCGGTAGCCAGGCCGGAAAAAGAACTCTAGCTCTGGCTCCGACTCAGCCGTTCGGCAGCGTCAATCCCGAAAAACGCGCGCAGGCATCGAGTAGTTTTTCCTGCCGAACCTCATCGCGGCTGGCGGGGTTCGGCGCGCGACGCTGCAAGTGATAGAAATACTCGCCCGTGACCGTAGCAGCCGGATCCTCGCTGACCGCGAGCCATACCTGCGTACGATGTCCGGCGTCGAGGTCATCCGGCGCTCCCGCTCCTCCCATCTTGGTCGCCACCCAACCGGGCTCGAGGGCATTCGAGAGAACGTCGGGCCAGCGACGCGCGATCGCGAACGCCAGAAGCACATCATGCAACTTGGTGTCGGAGTATGCCTGTTGCCCCTGCCATGGACGGTCTTCCCAAGCCAGGTCCTTCAAACTTGGATCGCCGCTTCGGTGGAGGCCGGAACTCAGGTAGACAAGGCGCTTCGGTCGGTGAATCAGCGCAGTCAGAATGTACGGAGCGAGCGTGTTCACGGCAAAGACATGGGGCAGGCCATCTTCGGTTGCGACGCGGTGGGGCTCCCTGTAACCGATCCCGACATTGTGGATCACTGCGTCGAACGAACCGAGTGCGTTGACCTGCTCCGCCACGTCGCGGGTTTGCCGGATGCTCGTGAGATCTCCGACGACGACTGTTTCCGCTTGAGCAACCGCCGCAAGCGCTTCCTGGCCCCGCTGCCGGTTGCGTGCGTGCAAAACAACCGCGTGCCCCTGCTCGACCAGAAGTTGAGCGGCCATACGCCCGAGACCATCGGAAGAGCCTGTGATGAACACGCGCGCCATGGTTCCTCGCCTCTTGCTTAATGACAAATGAAATGTGGACGTTGCGGATGCCGACCACGCCGTCAGGCCCTCGCGGTTCGTTCCGCCTACTCGCTGGTGAAGTAGTCCACCGTGACGGGATTCTCAAACAGTGAATAGTCGCGAGTCACGACAGTGATGCCGCTCTCCGTCACGAAATATCGCTGGCGGTCGGCCTCGGCGTCGTAGCCGATAGTCGTCCCTTCGGGGATATGCACGTCGCGGTCAAGGATCGACTTCCGAATCCGGCAGCGGCGGCCAACGCTGACATGCGAAAACAGGATGCAGTCGTCTACTTCCGAGTAGGAATTGACACGGACATCGGGAGAAAGCACAGAGTTCTTCACCTGTCCGCCGGAGACGATGCAGCCATTGGACACGATGGAATCGAGCGCGGTGCCGGTCCGTCCCGCCTCCGCGAAAACGAATTTCGCCGGCGGATACTGCCGCTGGTGCGTCCGGATCGGCCACTCCTCGTCATACAAGTTGAAGATGGGCGACACCGAAACGATGTCCATATTCGCTTCGTAGTATGCCTCGAGCGTACCCACGTCGCGCCAGTAAAGCGCTTCTTTCTTGTTCTCATCGACGAAGTCGTAGGCGAAGACGCGGTAGTCATCGACCATCTTGGGCAGAATATCCTTGCCAAAATCGTGGCTTGACTGCGGATTCTCGGCATCTTTCAACAACACAGGAATGAGCACGTCGGCGTTGAACAGATACACGCCCATCGATGCCGCGACCTTCTCCGGGTTCAGCGGAGAACGCAGCGTAGTTGTTTTGGGCTTTTCCTCGAAACCGTTAATACGCCCGTCTTTGTCGACGTCCACAACTCCGAACTGGTAGGTCTGCGAAGGATCGATCTGAATCGTGGCCAGCGTAATATCGGCCGCCGAATCCAGATGCTGCTTCATCATCTTCCCGTAATCCATCTTGTAGATGTGATCACCGGAAAGAATCAGAACGTGCTTGGGCTGCTCCGAACCGATGGAATAAATGTTCTGGTACACCGCGTCGGCCGTGCCCTGATACCACTGGTCGCTCACCCGCTTCATCGGCGGCAGCACTTCCACGAACTCGCCCACCTCGCGGCCCAGAATGTTCCAGCCTTCGCGGATGTGACGGTTGAGCGACAGCGCCTTGTACTGCGTGAGGATATAAACGCGGCGCAGATCCGAGTTCAGGCAATTCGACAGAGTAATGTCGATAATGCGATAGATGCCGCCAAACGTGACCGCTGGCTTGGCCCGATCGCGAGTCAGAGGATAGAGTCGCTCACCGGCGCCGCCTGCCAATAGAACCCCAAGAGTGTCTTTCATTACCGCCTCTCAGATTCCGTCGCTGTGCTGCTCGCCCAGCGGAATCTCGCTTTCCGCACGGCGGATGCGAAAAGAAAACAGTAGATGTTAGCACAGGTCCAAGTGGTTGCTGCGGGTAGGGCATTTGATGGGCCAGATGTGTCCAGGTTAACGGAGGGACGTCATCCTGAGTGGAGCCGCTTTTCAGGCGACGCGACGAATCTCGGTCGGATCAAATACCACGGGCTACTTATCCTTATCGGGCTTATCCTTTTCCAACTTCTCTTCGTCGATCTTGATGCGCAGCGACTTCAGAAACTTCAGATCCTGATCGTTAATCTTGAACTCCGGATTCGTCGACAACGTGGTAACCAGAGAAGTCTTATCCGGCGACTTCTCCCCCTGCTTGCTGACGCCAATGGTCGCTTCCAGCACCAGGAAAATGTCATACCCACCTTCCTTGATGCGCGACACAACCTCAGAAATCTGCTCGGAGTCTGAAAGAGATTCGTTGATGGCGTCGCCGAGCTCTTTCATCAGCTGCTTCAATTGTGGATCCACCGGGTCCCCCTAAACGAAATCACCAGCCTACACACAATTAGATGCCGTCCGCGCAGGATCGGTTCGACGGACCCGCGTTGCGTCATTGTAGACCCGGAGACTGTTAAAATCGAGGCCGTGAGCAAAGTTTCTGCCTTAAGAAAGTTAGGCGCGGTCGCCCGAGTCGCCGGGAACCAGGCCGGGCGCAACCGAACGCTCAGCGCGGTCATGAGCGGGGTCCGCACCACCGGCCGATCCTTTGGACGCGCTGCCCACCAGTTGTGGCTGGAAGTTACCGGAGTCATTTTTCTCATCATGGCTCTCAGCTTTGGGGGCGCTTCGGTGAAGGAGTACGGCAAGTATCATGTCGGAGAGACGGGGCCCGGCCGCCTCGCGATTACCATTCTCTTCACGTTGACCTT
This sequence comes from uncultured Acidobacteriaceae bacterium, assembly GCA_963844525.1. Taxonomy (GTDB): domain Bacteria; phylum Acidobacteriota; class Terriglobia; order Terriglobales; family Acidobacteriaceae; genus Sulfotelmatobacter. Next base: position 73,322 of record CAWJOM010000009.1, read on the forward strand.
CTCCTGGTTCGGGTTGAGCTCGTTTTGGAAGGCGCGGAGGAAGAGCCGCCCCTGACACCGCGCAACGACTGGCGAGCAGCGTCTCCAAATGGAAGAGGATGGTCAGGTGAAAATGGAATGACGGAAAAGCTGAAGACCCGCCCCGATCCTATGGAAATCGAAACCTCCTCTCATATTCCAGTAAATCCGCTCTACACTCCCACCGATCTCAAACACACCGATTACGAAAGCGAAGTTGGATATCCCGGCGAATATCCCTTCACCCGAGGCGTCCAAGCCACCATGTACCGCGGCCGCCTCTGGACCATGCGCCAGTATGCCGGCATGGGTGACGCCGAAGAATCGAACAAACGCTACAAGTATTTGCTCGCGAATGGCACCACCGGGCTCTCAGTCGCCTTCGACTTGCCCACGCAGATCGGCCTCGACTCCGATCATCCGCTCGCGGCGGGCGAAGTCGGCAAAGTCGGGGTCGCCATCGATTCCATTGAAGACATGGAGCGCCTTTTCGACGGCATCGAACTCACCGGGATTTCCACGTCGATGACCATCAATGCGACGGCATCGATCCTTCTCGCTCTGTACGTAGCCGTGGCCCGCCGTCAGGGCGGCGACCCACGCAAGCTCTCGGGCACCGTACAGAATGACGTGCTCAAGGAATACATTGCCCGAGGCACCTACATCTATCCGCCGCATCAAGCCATGCGTGTCATCACTGACATGTTCTCTTGGGCCAACGACAACGTTCCCGACTGGAATACGATCTCAATCTCTGGCTACCACATGCGCGAAGCCGGATCTACCGCCGTGCAGGAAGTGGCCTTCACCTTAGGCAACGGCATGGCGTACGTCGAAGCTGCAATCAAGGCTGGCCTGGATGTCGACAACTTTGCTCCGCGCCTGTCGTTCTTCTTCAACGCTCACAATAATTTCCTGGAAGAAGTTGCCAAGTTTCGTGCTGCACGCCGCATGTGGGCGCGCATCATGCGCGAGCACTTCAAAGCCAGAAACCCCAAATCGTGGATGCTCCGCTTCCACACCCAAACTGCCGGCTCAACTCTCACCGCGCAGCAACCGGAGAACAACATCGTCCGCACCGCGATTCAGGCGATGGCGGCGGTTTTGGGCGGAACGCAGTCTCTCCACACCAACTCCTACGATGAAGCCCTGGCCCTTCCCACCGAGCAGGCAGCCCGTATCGCCCTGCGTACCCAGCAGGTTATCGCTTACGAGTCGGGCGCTCCGCAAACGATTGATCCGCTCGCGGGCTCGTATTACATCGAATCTCTCACGAATGAAATTGAAAAGCGCGCCGCCGAATACCTGGGGAAAATCGAAGTCCTTGGCGGGATGCTGAAAGCCATCGAGTGCGGCTTCGTGCAGCACGAAATTCAAAACGCCGCCTACGAATACCAGCAGGCCGTGGATCAACAAGAGGCAATCGTGGTCGGTGTAAATCGTTTCGAAGTAGAAGAAGAAAAGCCGATCTCGATCCAGCGCATCGATCCGGCTCTAGAACCGAAGCAAGTAGAGCGCGTGCTCGCCCTGCGAGCAAAACGTGACGCCGGCCCCTGGAAGTCAGCGCTGGCCGCAGTCGAAGAAGCCGCGCGCTCCGGCACCAACGTCATGCCACGCATCCTGACCGCAGTCGAAGCCTCAGCCACCGTCGGCGAGATTTCCGACGCCATGCGAAAAGTTTTCGGGGAATACAAGGAAGCAGTCGTGATCTAAAGCAGTCGGGATCTAACGGTGGTCGGGATCTAATCGCAGTCGGGATCTAACCGTGGTTTCTGACTAACCGTGGAAGAGCGGCCCTTCAGGGCCGCGTAAACGGCGCGAAATCAATCGGGGCTTTAGCCCCTGAGGGATCCTGGCTAAGCCGGCTGCGCTTGCATCTCCGCCACCGCCGCGTCGAGATGCGCCAGCGTCTCTTCCACCGTCAGCGAATACATGTCGCGCCCACCACCCTCGCCAGACTCGAGCGCCGTCTTCAGATAATGCCCCGCGATCTCCTGCGCCAGCGAATCCGTAATCATCTTACCAGTCCGCTTCTTGTATTCGACCCACGCCGGATGCGGCAGGGCGACCCACACCTTCCGCCCATCCACCAAAAACTTGATATCCACGGCATCCGCATGCCGCGTCGCAATCGCAACAATCATAGCTTGATACACGCAGTGCACTTGCTTCTTCGTCCACCGATCGGTGGCAGTAAAGTCTCCAAACATGCATAAAACTATAGCGGAGTGCTCACTGCGGGAGCAAACGGAACGCAACCCCTGCGGCTGTGGTTTCCCTTCGTGAACCTTCGTGTCTTTGGTGGTTCATGCCTTTCCCCGCACCCATGCTCTTCAGGCCGCGCAAGAGGCGTCAAAGCAGCGGACTCTAGCCCCTGAGGCAACCAAATCCTTCCTGTAACATAGAAGCGTGACAACCCGGGCCCCCAAGCAAACGTCTCGCCAAGCAACCCTTACTATTCTTCACGGCAAGCACCTGAGCGAGTTTCCCTGGCTCGTCCACGGCTTCTCCACGCGCGCCGGCGGATCCTCCCGCGCCTACGGCAAAGGAGACCTCAACCTCGGCCTCACCAAAGACGACTCCCGCGCCGCCGTGGAACAAAACCGCACCGAATTTCTGCGCGCCCTCGGAGCATGTGGGCCCAGAGATTTATGTAGGGACAGCCGCCCTCGGCTGTCCAGTCGAGCGAAGTTCGACGGCAAGGCACTCTGGCCGCTAATCACAGTCCGCCAGATCCATTCCGACATCATCCGCTGCATCGATTCTGTCCCAGAAGAGCCGCTCAGCGGCGATGGCCTCATCACCGCGACTCCTGGCCTGCTGCTCGCGATCCAGACCGCCGACTGTCTCCCTGTCATTCTGGTGGACTCAAAGCGCCACGTCGTAGGCGTCTTCCACGCCGGATGGCGCGGCACAGTCAGCCGCATCGTCGAAAAAGGTGTCGGCGAAATGCATCGCTGCTTCGGCACGAACCCTCGCGATATCAAAGCCGCAATCGGCCCCGGTATTGGCGGCTGCTGCTACGAAGTCGGAGAAGAAGTCCGCATCAAGTTCGAATCGCAATTCGAATACGGCGCCAGCCTGTTTCGTGAGACGAAAGATTCCGACCCCGTCAGGGAAAAATATCCGCTGTTGTTCCTGACAGCCCGGGCCCCAGGCCACAGCGAGTTGCCCAAGAAGATTTTTCTGGATCTAGTCGAAGCGAACCGCCAGCAACTCCTGGCCGCAGGCGTGCCCAAAAAAAACATCGAAGCATCGCGATTGTGCACGAACTGTCATCCTGAACTGCTGTTCTCTTACCGGGCAGAGCGAGGCAAGACAGGAAGAATGATGGGAGTCGCCGGACTCCGCGAGTGAGGGACGATGGATGGGCGAGGTTGAAGAATAGCGGTAGAAGAACATATGACCCGGCAGCAGCAACCGAGAACCACTATAGCTTTACAATCTCAGCACAGGGGCTAGACTTGTGAGCGCCAAGACCGTCGATGTTCTCATTTTTGTTCCACTGATACCCGCCATTCCGGTGATCGCATTTTGGGTCTTGCCTTGGGAGCGCTGGATTCCGAAGATAATATCCAACAAAGTCATCGGTCCATATCTGCTTTACTGCGCTTTCGCCATTTGGCACTTCAATCAACCGCGGTGGATCGTATCGATGGTCGGGTTGGTGGGAATCGGCGTCGCCGCCGCGGCGATTTTCGACCTGAGAAAAGCGAGAAGGTTAAAGCAGGCACAAGAGAGAAAAGCGAGAATTTCGAAGGAGGCACGCGGCTGGCCCGTTGCCGAGGGGTTCGTCCTTCACACCGAGCAAACCCGCGACGCGGGCGGAGTTCTGAAAGTGAGCCTTAGCTACTTATACAAAGTGCATGACGAGGAGTTGTTTGGTGTCGAGTCGTTCACAGTTACGAGTGAAGACGATGCGGAACGGCTTGAGTCCGAATGCAGAGGACGAACGCTGAAGGTTCACTACCAGCAGGATAAGCCGGAGATTTGCGTGCTAGACCACGACGGGATGCGATAACCGGCGGAAACAGCGCCGTTTCACTCCCCACCAGTTATTACACGACGGGCTCGCACAGGATTTGTCCGTATCTGCTATTGTGTCCGAGATCCGGGCGTCTACATCACCCGAGGCCACGCCTTGAGACCAATCCTCGCACTACTCGCGCTCGCCCTCGCCCTTTCCGTCACCGCCTCGGCCCAGGTCTCCCCCGCTCAGATCGACGCCATCTTCGCCCCGCTCAACTCCACCACCGCTCCCGGCGCGGCGGTCCTCGTCATCCGCAACGGCGAGCCCGTTTTCACCCGCGGATACGGCGTCACCGACCTGCGCACTCTCCATCCCATCGACGCCAGCACAAATTTCCGCCTGGCCTCCTTCACCAAGCAGTTCACCGCGGCCTGCATCATGCTGCTCGTCCACGATGGCAAGCTTCACTACGACGATCACCTTACCGACATCTTCCCCGAATTCCCGGCCTACGGAAAATCCATCACCATCCGCAACCTGCTCAACCACACCTCCGGATTGCCCGACTACGAAGACCTCCTGATGCAGCAGTACCCAAAGATTCCCGAAGACAAGATTCCCCAGATCGTAGACGCAGGCGTTCTGAAACTCCTCGAGCAGCAAACCAGCGGCAAGTTCCCTCCCGGCACAAAGTGGGAGTACAGCAACTCAGGCTATGCCGTGCTAGCGATGATCGTAGAGAAAGTCTCCGGCCAGCCCTTCGGACAGTTTCTGCACGAGCGAATCTTCGTCCCGCTGAAAATGAACCACACGCTCGCTTACGAAAAGGGCAAGAACGAAGTCCCACACCGAGCCTACGGCCACACCCAGCGTGATCAATCGAAGCTTGGCCAATCAGAAAAAGGCGTCTGGCACGAAACCGATCAGAGCCCGACGTCAGCCGTCCTCGGCGACGGCGGCATCTACTCTTCGCTTGACGATCTCGCAAAATGGGACCAAGCCCTTCGCGAGCACACCTTGCTCAGCGCTGCGCAGATGCAACCCGCCCTCACAGCCGTGCAGCCCAAGGACGGCCCTCCGCAATTCGATAACGGTCCCGCCCTGAGCTACGGCTTCGGCTGGTTCCTTGATCCCTACCGGGATCACAAGCGCATGTCGCACGATGGTGACACCATCGGATTCCGCACCACGATCCAGCGCTTTCCCGACGACAATCTGACGATCATCGTGCTGGCCAACCGCGCCGACCTGAATCCGCAGGACCTCGCCCTGAAAACAGCCGACCTGTATCTGGGAATTAAACAATAGGGTGTTGAAGTTAAACGTAGAGCCGGAGTTGAATGTGGGGACAGCCGCCCTCGGCTGTCCGCCGGGCGAAGCGCGGCCGCCGCAGACCCGAGACTCCACGCAAAAAGAGACGTTGCTTAGCAACGTCTCTCCATCAGGGACTTGTCCGTCCTACGCCGTCGGAGGTGCGGAACTCGCTGGCGGCGCTGGAGTTGCCGCTGCTGGAGCCGCCGCCGAATCATTCACCAGATCTTTCAGTTCCTTGCTCGGCTTAAAGAATGGAATCTTCTTGGCGGGCACTTCCACGCGCTCGCCGGTCTTCGGATTGCGCCCCACGCGCGGCTTGCGCTGCCGGGTACGGAAACTGCCAAAGCCGCGGATCTCGATCTTGTCGCCGGCCCGCAGCGAGCGCACCACGCTGTCAAAGATCGTCTCCACGATCACTTCACTGTCTTTCCGCGTAAGTTCCGCCAAACGCGAGACTTCGTCAATCAGGTCGGCTTTGGTCATAGGTCCTTCTTCGCTCTTCGGGGGGTTGTCTCACAAACTCTGATCCGCCGCCCGAATTCCGGAAACATCGATGCCCGCAAGGTACCCCATTCCCCGGCGCCCCACGACCCATCCTCCATAACCTTCTCAAATTTCAGGGGGTTAATGCAAGTTACGGGGCAGATACACCATCAAAATACGTATCGATCCACGCCCCGGGATCTCCGTCCCTATTTCCACAGGTAATAGAACCCCACCTGCTGCTCCAGCATTTTCTCGCGGCCCGGCAAGAAATCCGAAATATCTCCCATCAGCAGGTCCATCAACGTCTTGCGGTCGCGATCGGGACGCACCAGCGTCGGCTCGCCCTTGATTCCCACGGACTTCGCGGTGTCGGCCACCGCGGTCTCAAAATCGCCGATGCCGTCGATCAGCTTCATCGACATAGCCTGCTCGCCCGTCCAAACCTTGCCGTTCGCGATCGATTTCACATCTTCAAACTTCATTCCCCGGCCTTCACTCACGGCCTGCACGAACTGGCCAAACATGTTGTCGATCAGCGCCTGCATATACGCCTGCTCGTTAGGAGTCAGATCGCGGGCCGGATTCCCGGTGTCTTTGAACTCGCCGGTCTTGATCACGACATTTTTCAACTTGGCCCACTTCAACAGATCGCCGTAGTTCATCCACTCCGCAATCACACCAATGGACCCCACAATGCTGCCCTCGTCGGCATAAATCTTGTCTGACGCCGACGCCACGTAGTACGCACCGCTCGCGCCCACCGTCTCGATCGACACGACGATCTTCTTTTTCTTCTCGCTGCGAATGCGTTTGACCTCGCGATAAATCTCCTCCGACGCAGCCACGCCGCCGCCCGGAGAATTCACGTGGATGATAATCGCCTTGATCGACGAGTCGTCGCCAAACTTTTTGAGCTGCCCCACGACCGGCTGCGGAGAAAGAATCACGCCATCCAGATCGACCACGCCAATGCGGTCGCCGAAACTGGTGATGCCGGCATCGCTGGTGCCCGCGTGTAGCGTTATGTAGACGAGCGTAAAGACGGCCAGCACGAAGAGGAAAAATGCTCCTCCGCCAATCAGGATCCAGAGCAGTGTGCGCGAACGGGCTTGAGGCATGAAGAAAGTTTAGCACTTAGGCGGATCAACGGCAGCGCGGGCCGAAGTCCACCCGAGCTCGGGGTAGTTTCACCTCTCCCATGACGTCATTCCGACCGGAGCCGCCTTTCAGGCGAAGGGAGGAATCTCGCGCGCGGGCCAACCGCACGGAAGCCTAGGGCGCCACCACCTTCAGCGCCGCCCGGCCCACACCCACCTCAACGGGCGTCCGGCAAACAAATTCTCCGTCCGCATAAACGTCCAGCGGATACTCTGTCTCGATCCGCGCCCGTGGCGCCTGGAAGTATTCCACCTCAGGAATATTCAGGTGGTTCCCGCTATAAACAGTCGGAAACAGGCGCAAGAGCCGAAACCGGTCGACAGCGCCGACCACGCAAACATCCAGGAGCCCATCATCCATCTTCGCCCTTGGCGCAATCTTCATCCCGCCGCCATACAACGGAGTATTGGCAAACGCCGCCAGGATCGTAGGCCGATCGCTGCGAAGGCTCCATTGAGGCTCGGACAGCTCGCCGTCCTCGGAAGTCCAAACCTTCATCGGCACTGGCGCAAATGTGAAAATCGTCGGAGCCAGGCTGAGCACGTACCCTCCGTGCCCGCGCAGCCAGCGTGGCAACCGGTTCGCCCTCCGCGCGACTTCCCCATCGAGGCCAACCCCCGCCACACTGCAAAAGTACTGAGGATTGTGTGGCGCGGGCGCCCCGCCCCCGCTCTCGACTGGAGCGATAATCCCTAAATCAATGGCACGCACATTGCGAGTCCGAGTATTACCCGACTCGCTGCAAAACTTCCGCCAGGCCGCCAGTGAATCCCGCACCCTCCTCAGCCCGAGCGAACGGGCGAAATCATTTCCACTTCCAGCCGGGACAACCAGCACCGGCAACCCCAATCGCACCAACTGCCCCAAGTGCCGATGAACTGTCCCATCCCCGCCGAAAAGGAGAACGACATCCGCTATCTCTTCGGAGGACGGCATGCCCATAAGCCAATCAATGCCCTGCCCCGATTGAAACGGCTTCAGGTCCTTCGGAGAACATCCCAGCCCGAGAATGGCAGCGGCGCGCATCGATTACCAGGGACGTGCAGAGAGTAACAGAGGCCTCATCTACAGTGTCTTCCGCTTTCTCGGGGACCAAATGGCTGGCATCATAAAGAGTGGCGTCTTTGGGAGGCCTTACGATGTCTCACTACTCGCGATCTCTCGCCCCGTATTGTCTTGTGTTGAGCCTGACCCTTGCGGGCTGCAGCGGCGGTGGGGCCACTTCGACGAACCTGGGCCAGCCTCCCACCATCACAACACAGCCAGTAAGCCAGGCCGTGACCGTGGGCCAAACCGCAACGTTTTCCGTGCAGGCGGCCGGGCCCGGCACGCTGAACTATCAATGGCAAAAAGCAACCACTCCCATCTCGGGCGCAACTTCATCCAACTACACCACCCCGTCCACGACCTCCGCGGACAACGGTTCGCAATTCACAGTGATCGTGAGCAATTCAGCGGGAAGCGCAACCAGCAATGCCGCCACGCTCACGGTTTCACCCCCGAATCAGTCTCCCACCATCACGACTCAGCCAACAAACCAATCCGTGACCGTTGGCCAAACCGCAACGTTCTCCGTCCAGGCCACCGGGTCAGGCACTTTGACATATCAGTGGCAGAAAGCGACCACTCCCATATCGGGCGCGACCGCGTCCACCTACACGACCCCGGCCACGACTTCCGCGGACAACGGTTCACAATTTACAGTGGTCGTGAGCAATTCAGCAGGAAGCGCAACCAGCAATGTCGCGATGCTTACTGTAAACGCCGTCGCCGCCTCGACCACCGATGTCTTGACCTACCACAACGACATCGAGCGCACGGGACAGAACCTAGCAGAAACCGTGCTAAACCCCGGCAACGTAACCTCCGCGCGGTTTGGCAAGATCGGGTTCTTTACGATGGACGGCGTGGTCGATGCGCAGCCTCTCTACGTCTCCAATGCCGCGGTTCCGGGCAACGGTACCCACAATCTCTTGATCGCAGCCTCGGAGCACGGCTCGGTCTACGCCTTCGACGCCGACTCCGGCGCGACGATCTGGCAGATATCAACTCTGAAGTCAGGCGAGGCCACGGCTACGAATGGCTGCGGTCAGATCACACCCGAAATTGGAGTCACCTCAACCCCGGTCATCGACCGCACTCGCGGACCCAATGGTGTTGTTTACGCCGTTGCTATGTCGAAGGATAGTTCGAACAATTACCATCAGCGCCTACACGCGCTAGATCTCGCGCTGGGAACCGAATTGTTCGGCGGTCCCGTCGACGTTCAAGCAACGTATCCGGGGACAGGCGACAATTCCGACGGCACCAACGTGATCTTCGATCCCGGACAATATGCCGAACGCGCGGGACTCTTGTTGATGAACGGCGTCCTCTACACGGGCTGGACTTCGCACTGCGATATCCGCCCCTACACCGGATGGCTCATCGCTTACGACGCCGCCACGCTGGCCCAGACCGCCGTGCTGAACGTGACTCCGAACGGAAACGAAGGTTCCATCTGGATGGCCGGTGCCGGCCTCGCGGCCGACAGCTCCGGAAACATTTATTTCCTCGATGCCAACGGCGTCTTTGACACAACCCTGAATGCAAGTGGCTTCCCCATCAGCGGCGACTATGGCAACGCCTTCTTGAAAATCTCCACGTCCAGCGGTCTCGCCGTGGCAGACTACTTCGAAATGGACAACGAGGACTCGGAAAATAACAGCGATATAGACCTCGGTTCCGGCGGAGCTCTCGTGCTGCCCGACCTGACCGATGGCTCCGGCAACACGCTGCATCTCGCCGTCGGCGCCGGCAAAGATTCGAATCTCTACGTCGTCAACCGCGATTCCATGGGCAAGTTCACCACCAACAACAGCGCCATCTACCAGGAATTGCCCGGGCAATTGCCGGGAGGCGTTTTTGCGATGCCCGCGTACTTTAACAATACGGTGTACTACGGCTCGGTCGGCGATCCGATTCAGGCGTTCACCATCACGAATGCGAAGCTTTCGACGAGCGCCACCGCCCACACCGTCCAGAGCTTTGGATATCCCGGCGCAACTCCGGCCATCTCGGCGAATGGCACCAGCAGCGGAATCGTCTGGGCCATCCAGAACAGCAACCCCGCCGTGCTTCACGCCTTCGATGCCACCACTCTGGCCGAACTCTACAACAGCAACCAGGCCAGCAGCGGCCGCGACCAGTTCGGCAACGGCAACAAGTTCATCACGCCGATAGTCGTAAACGGGAAGGTCTTCGTGGGAACACCAAACGGCATAGCGGCATTCGGCTTACTGCCGTAGAGCAGGATTAACTCCAACGCCTGTCATCCTGAGGAAGCGGAGTTCTGCGCAACGCGCAGAACTCCCGACGAAGGATCCCATGCCTGTTTGCAGCTCTCGCGGCCATCAAGGGAGTTCTCTCCTGAGGTCACTTTAAGGTGCGAGCGGGCCGCGCACCATCACCTTTTTATATTTCCGGCCTAACTGCAGTGTTAGGGACTTGGGAAACGTCGGCGCTCCCAGTAAATAGATGGGATCGAGCACGACTACATCGTCAATCTTGACCGCACGCTGGGCGCGTTTCTTGGATGCTTCTGTTACAGACGAAGCTAGACCCACCTTCTGCACGAGCTTGTCCACCTTGATGGGAGCATCCGGTGGAATCGGACTGCCCGGTAACCAGCTTGCGGCGACGTCCTCATAGTTAACCTGAGCATCCTCGATCGTCTGGGGTGTTTGCCGAAACTGGAACTGCTTTGCCCAGTCCTCGGAAGCGATAGCCGCGGCGGCTGGCGAATGGAAATCACTTACAATCCTAGAAGCAAGTTCCTTCTTCGACTCCATTGGATGTTGCAGTTTCTTGTAACTCTCAATGTCCGCGACCTGCACATCCGTCAGCAGCTCGTAATACCTCCACATCATCTCGTCGGAAATACTCATCACCTTCCCATACATCTCCAGCGGCGGCTCATGAATCCCGATCGCATTCCCCAGCGACTTCGACATCTTCTGCACGCCGTCCAGGCCTTCGAGAATCGGCGTAGTCAGCACCACCTGCGATTCCTGGCCATACGAACGCTGCAACTCTCGCCCCACCAGCAGATTGAACTTCTGGTCAGTCCCGCCCAACTCCACGTCAGCCTCGAGGGCGACGGAGTCATATCCCTGTACCAGCGGATACAGCAGTTCATGCACCGAGATCGGCTTCTCTTCCTGAAAGCGCTTGTGAAAATCCTCGCGCTCCAGCAACTGTGACACTGTGTACTTCGCCATCAGACGCACAAAATCGTCTGACGTAAACGCGCCCATCCAGCGCCGGTTGAAGTCGATCACGGTCTTCTTCGGATCAAGAATCTTGAAGACCTGCGCCTTATAGGTCTCCGCGTTCTGCTCCACCTGCTCGCGGCTGAGCGGCGGCCGCGTCGCAGAGCGCCCTGTCGGATCGCCGATCATCCCCGTAAAATCGCCGATCAGAAAAATGGCCGTGTGCCCCAAATCCTGAAAATGTTTCAGCTTGCGTAGCACCACAGTATGCCCCAGGTGCAGATCGGGAGCGGTCGGGTCCATCCCCAGCTTCACTCGCAACGGCTTGCCCGTCGCGCGCGACTTCTCCAGCTTGGCGCGGAGATCGGCCTCGCGAATGATTTCCGCGGAACCCTTCTTGAGATACGTCAGCTGCTCATCGACCGGTGCGAAAGTAGACATGAGAAAGGACATTATAAGGAATGCCTCGGCAAAGGCCGAATCGGAACGATAGAATGTTCCACTGCTCGATTGGCTCGCAAAAAAGGTGTCATCCTGAGCGGCGATTTTGGCCGCGAAGGACCTATGCAACTGGCCGAGAGTGCATGGATCCCTCGCGGCAAAGAACACCGCTCAGGATGACAAACGAGGGGAATCCCTGTGGACGTTCAGATCCGCAAAGCGATTGCAACCGACGTTCCCCACCTGCGGGAAATCATCGAAGCCTCCGTCCGCGGACTACAAGCCGACGACTATTCCCCCGCCCAGATTGAAGGCGCCTTGCAATCCGTCTATGGCGTTGACAGCCAGCTCATCGCCGATGGAACCTATCTGGTCGCGGAAGAAGTGTCGGGGGCCGAGCCTCTGATCGTCGCCTGCGGAGGCTGGAGCAAGCGCAAAACGCTATACGGAGGCGACCAGTACGAGGCACGGGAAGACTCCCTGCTCGACCCTTCGCACGATGCCGCCAAAATCCGCGCCTTCTTTGTGCATCCGGAATACGCCCGCCGCGGCCTCGGCACCATGATTCTGAAAGCCTGCGAAGAAGCCGCGAAAGCTGCTGGTTTCAGGCGACTGGAAATGGGATCGACGCTCAGCGGCGTGCAATTCTACAAAGCGAGGGGATACGTGGAAGTCGAAAATCCGACCATCCCCTTGAGCAACGGCGAAACGCTGCCGATTGTGAAGATGACGAAAGCGTTTGAATGAAAGTCAGAGTGCAAAAGTCAGAATGAAGAAGTAACCTTACTTCTGGCTAGCCACTAGCCGTCGTCCCGATATCGTAAAGTTCCCCTCCATGACCATCTTGATCGCTTCCGTGTAGGCAATGTGTTCCTGTTCAAGAATGCGTTCCGCAAGACTGTGTTCATCGTCGCCATCAAGCACCGGCACAGTCTTCTGCACAATGATCGCCCCATGATCCAGCTCTTCGTCGACGAAATGCACGGTGCACCCGGAGACTTTCACGCCATAAGCAAATGCCTGCTCCTGCGCCTCCAGTCCCGGAAACGCCGGCAGCAGCGACGGATGAATATTCAGAATCCGATGCGGGAACTGCTGCACGAACCAAGGCGACAGCAGCCGCATATACCCTGCAAGGCAAACCAACTCCACCCCATGCTGCTTTAGAGCCGCGACAACCTCGCGGTCGTGCTCCTCGCGCGGCCGCCCCTTCGACGGAATCACCAGCGCCGTCAGCCCGCGTGCGCGTGCCGTCGCAATCCCCGGTGCGTCAGTTTTGTTCGAGATGACAACTGCGATCCGCGCATCTGGAATTCGCCCCACATCAATGCTGTCTGTAATAGCGACGAAGTTCGAACCGCGCCCGGAAAGAAGTATGCCCAAAGAGTGCATTGCTGATTGTTGATTGTTGATTTCTGATTGTTGATTCAATCAAAAATCAACAATCATCAATGTCTCCTAGCTGTAGGTGACTTTCCGCTCGCCCTTCACGATACGCCCGACGGTGTAAGCCTTCTCCCCCACGCGTTCCAGCACCGACTGGGCTTTCTTGAATTTCGCCGACGGCACCACCAGCAGCATCCCCAGACCCATATTGAAAGTCCGCAGCATCTCGTCCTGAGGGACATTTCCCAACTGCTGCAAGTGTTCAAAGATGGGCAGCACTGGCCACGAGCCCAGTTCAATCACCGCGGCCGTTCCGCGCGGCAGCACGCGAGGCAAGTTTTCGGTAATGCCTCCGCCAGTGATGTGCGCCAACGCCGCCACACACTGTGCGTCAATCAATTTTCGCAGCGCCGGCCAGTAACTCTTGTGGGTGCGCATCAACTCGTTGCCAACTTTATTCTTCACTTCATTGACATAGGTGTCGGCCGAGTAATGCGCCACCTCAAAGAGCAACTTCCGCGCCAGCGAATATCCGTTGGTGTGCAGCCCATTCGATGGCAGCCCCAGAATAATGTCGCCGATCTGCACATCTTTCCCGGTGATAATTTTCTCCCGGTCCACCACGCCCACAATGAAGCCCGCGAGATCGTACTCGCCATCGGGATAAAATCCCGGCATTTCCGCCGTCTCGCCGCCAATCAGCGCGCATCCATTGTGCTTGCACGCGTCGGCGATGCCTTCGACCACCTTCTCTGCGATTGACGGATCCAACGTTCCCGTCGCCAGGTAATCCATGAAAAACAGAGGCGCCGCGCCCTGCACCGCAATGTCGTTGACGCAGTGGTTGACCAGGTCGGCTCCCACGGTGGAATGCAGGTCCATCTCAAACGCAATCTTCAGCTTAGTGCCCACGCCGTCCACGCTCGACACCAGCACCGGATCGGTATATTTCGTCTTGTCCACGGCGAACAGGCCGCCAAAGCCGCCAATCTCGCTGAGCACGCCGCGCGTAAACGTCTTATGCGCCAGGTACTTGATGCGCTGCTTGGTGCGATTGGCGCGGCTGATGTCCACGCCGGCATCGGCGTAGGTGATCGGTGTCGCGCTGGGTGTGGGAGTCTTGGCCACAGATTTCTTCCGTGTATTTCGTAATCCTTGCGTGGGGTAGTACTGGGTGCCGAAGCGATAACCTAAGGCCGCTCATTGTAGCACGTTCAACCCGCAGCCTTGGCAACCGGCAGGCAGGCCCCAGGATCTCGAACAACTCTTGAAGAAAGCGGCAGATACACCAAACCCGCATTCCGCGGGCGCGCACGCCCGTTCGTCAACGCGGGCCCGGGCTAATGAGAGATGAAGTCCGAGAAAAAGTACGCCAGTACTCCGAACAGCGCCAGACCCGAGACGCTGTAAGCCGTCAGAACCCAGGCTCCGCGGCCTTCATGTTGGCGGATGGTAGAAGTAGTAGTAGAGGACTGCTCACTGACCGTAGAAGAGACGACAGGGGCCCGATCTTCCATGCAAAAACCTCCAGCGGAAAGATCGTGGCGCAAGTACGTTATGCGTCACGGCTGCTTCGCGTCGCGGCGAAACAACACTATCTGAGCCGCATTTTACCCCGGATTCATGCGGGTGGACGAGAAAAGTGTGATCGAAATCACAGTATTTATATGCAAATAAATTGTCATAATATGACAATTATGCCGCTTTCCGGCGTACCCTCCCCGTCTCCAGCCTCCTGATTTCTGCCGCCCCCTCCCGCACCCGCGCGCTCCGACTCCTGCGTGGGATAATGAGTAGGGTTCCATTCCTAACCAACCTATGCGCAATCGTTGCCTCGTTCTTCTTTTTTCGTGTGTGCTGACTGTAAGCGCACGGTCTCAGCAGTCGGGCCAAACACCGTCGCAGTCCGCCGAGCCCGCGAAAAACTCCGCCCCGGTGGATCAATCCAAGCCAGCCGACAAGCCTCCTGTCGGTGGCGCCGCCGCTAAGATCGCCGACTCCGCGAAGCCCGACTATACGCAGGAGTCCTTCGTCATTGAGCAGATGCACTCTCACTACCGCTTTGAGGCCGACGGCACCGGACGCAAAGAGACGACGGCCCGTATTCGCGTGCAAAGCGAAGCTGGCGTGCAGCAGTGGGGGCAAATCCAGGAGGGCTACAACTCCGCCAATGAGCGCGTCGAGATTCCGTACGTCCGCGTTCTGAAAGAAGACGGCACCATCGTTAAGGCCGGCGACGACGCCGTCCAGGATCTCAGTGCCCCCGTCGAGCGCGAAGCTCCGGTCTACACCGACTACCGCCAGAAGCACATCACGGTTCCCGGCTTGCGCCCCGGCGAGGTGCTCGAATATCAGATGGTCACCGTGATCCACACTCCGCTCGCCGCCGGGCAGTTCTGGGCCGACTATGATTTCGACAAGAGCAACATCACTCTCGATGAAACCATCGACGTCGATGTTCCCGCGGGCCGCACTCTCAAGCTGAAATGCAAGCCCGGCATGGATCCGAAGATCACCGAGGAAAATGGCCGCCGCATCTATCACTGGTCGAGTTCTCACCTAGAACGCGATGACGACGAAAAGGCCAAAGAAAAAGAGAAGAAGAAAAGGAGGCATCGTCCCGACGACGAGCGTCCCGACATCCAGTTAACGACTTTCGAAACCTGGGAGCAGATTGGCCGCTGGTACGCCAGCCTCGAAAAAGACCGCCGGGCTCCGACAGCCGAAGTACGCGCCAAGGCGCAAGAGTTGACCAAGGGCCTGACCACCGATCTCGAAAAGACCGAAGCCCTCTATGATTTCGTAGCCAAGAATTTCCGCTATGTCAGCCTCTCGCTCGGAGTTGGCCGCTACCAGCCGCACGCAGCCTCTGACGTGCTCCACGACCAGTACGGCGACTGCAAAGACAAGCACACGCTGTTGGCTTCTCTGCTCGAGGCCGAAGGGCTGCACGCCTGGTCGGTGCTGATCAATTCGAGCCGCAAGCTAGATCCCGACGTCCCCTC
This sequence comes from uncultured Acidobacteriaceae bacterium, assembly GCA_963844525.1. GTDB lineage: Bacteria > Acidobacteriota > Terriglobia > Terriglobales > Acidobacteriaceae > Sulfotelmatobacter. Next base: position 89,350 of record CAWJOM010000009.1, read on the forward strand.
GCCTTCACAGTTCGATCACGTCATCACCATGCTGCCCCTCGGCAAGGCGCCCAATCAAGAGCAGGTCTGGATGGACACGACCGCTGAGGTCGCACCCTTCCGTCTGCTCTCCTACACGCTCCGGAAAAAACAGGCGCTGGTGATTCCTCCGGCCGAGCCGCCCTCGAACATCGCGCCTCATCTGGAAGAAACGCCCGCCGATACGCCGATGCCCGATCTTGAGTTCTCCCAGATCGACGGCAAGATCAACGACATCGGCAAACTCGAAGCTCACGTCCACTACGAATTTCGCGGCGACGAAGAACTTCTGCTGCGTTCCGTCTTCCGCCGCGTCCCTCAAGCCAACTGGCAACGCGTCGTTGAAAATGTGAACTCCGGATTGGGTGGGGAAATCACCAATCTCAAGATCAGCGATCCCGCCGCAACGCGAGAGAAATTCACGCTCTCCTACGACGTCTCCAAGCCCAATTTTCTCGACTGGTCCAAGAAAAAGACTGACATCGTTTTGCCTCTCGTACAGTTCAATCTGCCCGACGTCAACAGCGACGATACCGACGCCGACGCCGAACCCATGAAACTCGGCCCAAAAGCCGAGTACTCCTACAACATCACCCTTCAGCTGCCCGCGAAATATACCGCGCACGCGCCGCTGGCCTTCTCGCTGAAACGCGACTACGCTGAATACCAGGCCACCTACAAAATTGAAGGCGGAGTGTTCACCGCCGGCCGCAGGCTCATCCTCCACCAGGACGAACTTCCCGTAGCTCGCGCCTCGGACTACGAATCCTTCCGCCGCGCCGTGGGCGCCGATCTCGCCCAGCGCCTCTCCGTCGAAAGCACCGTTGCCGGAGCGCCCGTTCCTCCTGCGGACATGAAGGCCGACGACCTGGTCGACAGCGCCCGCGCAGCCGCCGACAACGGCAATCTGCCCGTTGCGCTCGTACTCCTGAAACGCGCTACCGAAGTCGATCCCAAGAACAAAGTCGCTTGGAACAATCTCGGCCTGGTCTATTTCGCCATGCGCGAGAACGATCAGGCCATCGCCGCCTTCCAGAAGCAACTCGAAGTCAATCCCTACGACGAGTACTCCTACAACAATCTCGGCCGCGTCTATTGGAACGACCGCAAGTACGACGAGGCCGTGAAAGCCTTCAACAAGCAACTCGAGAACAATCCCCTCGACAAGTTTGCCCACGCCAACCTCGGCGCAGATGTACGCCGAGTGGCATAAGTACGACCTGGCCGTCGCGGAGTTGGAAAAGGCCGCCGCGCTCACTCCCGACAGCGGCGAATTGCAAGTCAGCCTCGGCGATGCCTACCTGAACCTTGGCCAGGACGACAAAGCTCTTGCCGCCTTCGATCATGCCGTCGAACTTTCCGCTACGCCGCTGGTCTGGAACAACATCGCCTACCAGCTCTCGCTGAAGGATTCACATCTCGACCGCGCCCAGCAGTATGCCGAATCGGCCGTCTCGGCCACGGCCGCCGCCCTGCGCAATGTCTCCCTCGACCGCCTCTCGAACAATGACCTGCCTCTGGTTCGATCGCTCATCGCTTACTGGGACACTCTCGGTTGGGTTCACTACGGCGAAGGCGATCTCAGCAAGGCGGAGAAATACGTCGCCGCGGCGTGGGAACTGGGCCATCACGGCGAAGTCGGCGACCATCTCGGACAGATCTACCAGAAGCGCGGCGAAAAAGATCTCGCGCTCCGTACCTACGCGCTTTCGATGAACGGCCTGCGCCCAGCTCCTGAAACCCGCGGCCGTCTAGCCTCGCTCGCCGGCGGAGACGCGAAAGCCGACGCCGCCGTCGCACACTATAAAGAAGAGTTGCACCACCTGAGCACCGTCGACCTCGGCAAAGCCACGCAAACCGGCAACGCCGACTTCTTCATTCTCTTGAGCGGCGGTGGAGGTTCTCCCACGAGAATCGACTCCGTGAAATTCGTCAGTGGAGACGAGAAGCTCAAGTCCTTCACCGCAGCGCTCAAAACCGCCGATTACCATCTCACCTTCCCCGACGACACCCCGGTCAAGGTCTTCCGCCGCGGCACTCTCTCCTGCGCCGTCGCCACCGGCAAATGCGAATTCGTCATGACCCTCCCGGATGACGTGACTTCCGTGGACTAAGTGTGGGACCGGATCTCTGATCCGGTCGTCGAGCGCAGCTCGACCTTGCGTCCGCCATATCAGAAGCCGGTAATTTAAGATTTCTCCATCTCTCAGGAGAAAGGCGTCGCACTGCAAGCAGGAATCTTGTCGTGTCGGCCGACCACGGATCGCGAAACCATGAAGGGCAAAGCCACGATCGGCGTCGACTTTGGCACGACGAACAGTTCCATCGCCTGTGCCGCCCGTTCCGGTGAAGTTCAGCTGGCCAAGTTCCCGTATTTGGGTGGCCTGACGGATTCTTACCGGTCGCTCCTCTATCTTCAGCGCGTGAAGGAAGCCGGTGTGAACACGCTGAAGTCGTGGACTGGCCCTGAGGCCATTGACGAATATCTCTCCGCCGACGTGAAGGGCCGCCTCATCCAATCGCTCAAGTCGTTCTTAAGCAGTCGCAATCTCCACAGCACAGAGGTTTTCGGCCGCAGATACACGATTGAAGATCTGATCGCACGAATTCTCCGGGACCTGCGCCAAAAGGCGGAACATCAGTTTGGGATCAACATCAAGTCCGCCGTCGTTGGAAGACCGGTTCATTTTGTCGGCGCAGAAAACCAGGAAGATGACACCTATGCCGAGAGTCGACTCCGATCGGCCTTCGACGCGGCTGGCTACGAATCTGTACAGTTCGAGATGGAACCGATCGCAGCCGCACATTACTACGAATCCACGCTCGATCAGGACGAACTCATCCTTATTGGAGATTTCGGGGGCGGCACCAGCGACTTCTCCCTGGTTCACGTCGGCCCCACCGTTCGAAAGAATGGAGGCCTGGACAGCATCGTCGGGAATGCCGGAGTGGGCGTAGCCGGAGATGCCTTCGATGCCAAGATCGTCCGGCACCTCGTGTCTCCGGCGCTCGGAGCGGGATCGCAGTTGCGCTCTCTCGGCAAGATCCTGACCGTTCCCAACTGGGTGTACATCAAGCTCGAGCGTTGGCACCACCTTTCGCTGTTGCGTGGTAGAGATGTGCTGCAGATGCTGAAGGGCGTTCACGCGCAATCGCTGGAACCGGAAAAGATCGGAGCGCTGATCCACTTCATCCAGGAGGATCTCGGCTTTCACCTCCACCGCGCCGTGCAAAAAGTGAAGAGCGACTTGTCGAACGCTCCCCGCGCCACATTCCAGTTTTCGGACGGCTTTGTGGATCTGGCCGCAGATGTGGAACGCGCAACCTTCGAGGAGTGGATTTCTGACGAACTCGGCCAGATCGCCGGCTGCGTCGATTCCCTGCTCACAACTTCGGGTGTTCTTCCCAAAGACGTCGATATGGTCTTCTTGACCGGTGGCTCTTCCTTTGTGCCGGCAGTGAGAAAACTCTTCGAAACCCGATTTGGCAAGAAGCGAATTCGCGGAGGCAACGAATTCACCTCGGTAGCCCGCGGCTTAGCCTTGAAAGCGATGGACGCTCGCTAGTAGAGAAGGTCACTGAGTGTAAGAGTGCAATCGGGATTTTTCGCCAATCAAGAGCGCTCTACGTTACCCGGCAGTTGATCTGTGGCTGAAACCCTCTTGGATTCAAGCGGTTGGCTGATGAGTTGCGATTTACCTGTTATGCATTGCTAATGCGTCTGTGTTTGGTTAGAAGAGGTTGCAGGATGCGATGTTTTCGCCAAGCAACGACGGTCTTATTGGTGGTCGTTTTCATGTGTAGCATTCAACCATGGGCACAAGAACCTGTACGGACTCCAATTGAAGGTCATCCCCTTTGGAAAGTTGATGTGCAGCAATTCGGGCACGAGCGATTCCCTCGCAGGAATGCGAGACCGTTGCGCCCTGTAGTGACTTTTGTAGACAACGACTATGTGGCTATCGCTTGGGTCACTCCGGGTACGACGACGGAAAACAAGCGAAATGCGCCGAAGGTTGGTGAACCGGCTCGCCTGCATGCAGTTATCCTCGATGCCAAGACAGGACTGAAACAGAGGCAAAAAGATTGGTCAACGCCTTACTATCCCGTTCCACAGTTGTTCGGTCTTCCCGATGGGAGAGTTTTGATTTGTAGTGAGAACTCGCTCCGTCTTCTGTCTGCCAGCCTCGACAGCGTTCGGGAACAAGAGCTGCCAAATCACGCAACTTGCATGAATTCCAGTCCTCAACTCTCGCCCAGCAAACACACTCTTCTTCTTACGATTCGTGCAGAGCACAACCGTCATCTGGAGTTATTGAATGTGGGAGATTTGACCAGTATTTCCACTTGGACGGAGGAGTTGAACCCTGCGAGCGCTGTACCGAGCGGAACGATTGCGATCTCGGATGACTCGCTGGTCGGCTACTGTGGTGATCCTCACGAGATATGTCTTCGTCGCTTCAATGAGGAACGATGGCGTCCACTTCGCGTAAACGGTGTAGGCACGCAAATGAGTAAGGGGCAGCGGCTGCCGACTTTATTCGTTAATAGCGATGTATTGGTTATAGGAAGCAAGGTCACCACGATCGTTACAGTTCGAGGTGAGTTGCTTTCAGAAGTCAAATTGCGCGAAGGACATTACCTCTTAAAGCCACAACCTTCTGCCGCGGGCGAGGTATTTGCAGTCATGGAAGAACGGTCAAGGGGGCTGAGAAGTGCACCGCTCGACATGTACCCTTTCGGAGCAGATGATCGGGCGCTCGTCTACAGCGTCAAAGACCGCCGCGCCATCTTTTCACTTAAACTAAAGGGAACTTCCCCTTGGACGCCGTGGAATATCCATGAACATTTCTTGGCTGTCTCCCCAGATGGCACGTCCCTCGCTATGCTTTCAGATAGTCTCCTGACTGTTTATACACTCCCCAAGGACAGCAAGAGCCGGCACTGATGACGGCATGATCGCGTCAAAGTGACCAGAACCGGCCATTTCACGTTTTGACCGCTGGTCATTGAGTAGCGGTGCGATTTCGCATCACTAATCACTCTCTGGCTCTTAGCCCCCATGTCCTCTCGCCAAGAATAGAAACCCCGCTACCATGAACACCAGCGTCAGAATCTCGATCATCAGCGCATAGAGAGTCAGACGTTTTGCCCGGTCAAACCGCGCCAGCATCCGACTGAACCCCAACCCTACAATCACGAAAGGCGAGCCGATCAGCCGGCTCATGAAGATCTCTCCCAGGGCCATCGGCCCTCGGCCCACTGCGGGGATGCTGAGCACTCCGAGGCAAATCGGCGCGGTGAGGCTCAGGCCCAGCAGGATCTTGGAATACCCGGTGTAAAGATCCTCGGAGTTGCGGATCACCATCGCCAGGAAAAAAGTGGGAACCAGCAACATGCAGGCGATGAACATCTCAAGAAACATGTCGCCCGCGGCATACATCCCGCCCGCCGCCGCGGCGTCCTGCGGATGGGTCACATACAGCAGGTAACGCCCAAAAACCATCGCGGCCGCAGTGGCCAGCACCGCGGCGTAGCCCGCAGCCACCAGAATCAGCTGTGTCCGCAACGAGATCGGTTTCATGCCCGCATTCGAGTCGATATCTTGAACGTTATTCTCTGGGACGCCGCTTGTGCCACGCCGTCGCCCGCTCATAGGCATAAGCCACCTGCAAGACCAGATCCTCGCGCCAATGCGGTCCCGCAATCTGCATCCCGATCGGCAGGCCGCTCTGCGTAAATCCGCACGGCACCGAAATCGCCGGCAGGCCCCACACATTGAACGGCCGCGTGTTGCGCAGCAATTTCAATTCTGCCGGCCGAAGCGCATCCGGATCCGCTTTCAAATCGGCAATCGCCGGAGCAGGCATCGGAATCGTCGGCGTCACCAGCACATCCACATCTGCGAACGCCGCTCGAATGTTGCGCCGCGCTTCATCCTGCTCGCGCCGCCGCTGTATGTACTCGGACGCCGAAGCGTCCTCCCCCGCCCGGATCCGTCGTACAGTATCAGGCAAGTACAATTCCGGACTCTTCGCCACGTTCTCCGCGTGAAAGGCATAGGCTTCCGCCATCTGCAACCTGCGGTCGGTCGGCACATCCAGATGCACGTCTTTCAATTCCGCGCCCAAACTCTGCAGTCCCTCCAGCGCATGCTCCATCGCCGCCGCCACATCCACATCAAGATCATCGAAGAAATAATCGCGCGGCACTCCCACGCGTATTCCCTTCACTCCTTCGCGCACCGCCGACACATAATCCGCCACGGGAACATCCACGGACGTGATATCGCGCGAATCGTATCCCGCAACCGCCTGTAGAACGATGGCCGCATCCTCCACCGTCGCCGCCAGCGGCCCAATGTGATCGAGCGACAGCGACAGCGGAATCACTCCCCGCCCTGACACGCGCCCATACGTTGGCTTGATCCCCACACACCCGCACAGCGCCGCTGGCTCTCGAATCGATCCCGCCGTATCGGTTCCAATCGCCGCATACGCGAGCCCCGCCGCCACGGCCGCCGCTGATCCGCCCGACGATCCGCCCGCAATCCGTCCTACATCCCAAGGATTGTGCACCTCTCCAAAGTAGCTGATCAGCGAACTCCCGCCGTAAGCGCACTCGTGCAGATTATTCTTTCCGATGATGACCGCTCCGGCCTCCCGCAACCGCTGCACCACCTCCGCATCCTCGCCCGGCACCCGGTCCTTATATAGCCCGCTGGCGGCGGTCGTGCGCACGCCCGCCGTATCGATCAAATCCTTCAGCGCCACCGGAATCCCATGCAGCGCCCCGCGCCACTCCCCACGCCCAATCTCAGCCTCTGCCGAACGCGCTTCCACTAGCGCCGACTCTGACATCACCGTAATGAACGCATTGAGTGAAGGGTTCAGCTTCTCGATACGCGCCAAGCAGTCGCGCGTAATCTCCACCGGAGAGATCTCCCCCCGCCGCAACCGCGGCGCAAACTCAGAAATAGAAGCGAAGTCAGTCATAAGCCGTGTCCATTGTAAAGCTATCGATTATTTCCCCTGTGTCCTCTGTGGTTTATGGTTTCCTTCGTGAACCTTCGTGCCCTTAGTGGTTTGTGCTGTTTCCCGCCGCAGACGACACTCCCTCGCGTCACCCCAAAAAGTCCTATAATCAAAAAGCAAGTGCGCTGGGGGCCATAGAAATTTATGTCAGAGATGACGATCACGCCCGTTGCGACGCACGGTTTCTTTGTGGACGGCCGGTGGCGGGACGACGGCGACCTCGTCGAAATCCACGCCCCCTACGATAACAACCTTATCGCCCGCGTGGTGCAAGGCCGCCGCGAGCACGCCGGGGCCGCCATCGCCGCTTCGGTCAAGGCTTTTGGCACCACCCGCCGCCTCCCCGCCTTCGAACGCCAGCGTGTCCTCCGCCAGATCGCCTCCTACATGACGCAGCGCAAGGATGAATTCATCCGCACGCTCGCGCAGGAAGCCGGCAAGCCCATCAAAGCTGCCCGCACCGAAGTCGAGCGCGCCATCTTCACCTTCAACGTCGCCGCCGAAGAGACCACGCGCATTTACGGCGACTATCTTCCCCTAGACTGGCAGGAGTCCACCGCCGGACGCTGGGGCATCGTGCGCCGCTTCCCCCTCGGCCCCATCGCCGGCATCACGCCGTTCAATTTCCCCATCAATCTGGTCGCGCACAAAGTCGCGCCGGCCATCGCCGCGGGATGCTCCATGGTCCTGAAGCCCGCGCCCCAAACTCCGCTCTGCTCGCTGCTTCTCGCCGAATGCGTGCAGCAGGCCGGATGGCCCGATGGCGGACTCAACGTGCTCCCCCTCTCCAACGAAGACGCCAGCCTCCTCGTGACCGACGAGCGCATCAAGCTCATCAGCTTCACCGGCAGCGTCCCCGTCGGATGGGACATCAAGCGCCGCGCCGGAAAAAAGAAAGTCGTCCTCGAACTCGGCGGCAACGCTCCCGTCATCGTTCACAGCGACGCTGACCTCGAATATGCCGCCGACCGCTGCGTCACCGGAGGCTTCGGCTACGCTGGCCAGACTTGCATCTCCGTGCAGCGCATCCTCGTCGAGCACTCCGTCTACGGAAGGTTCACAGACCTTTTCGTCGACGGCGTGAAGAAATTAAAAACGGGAGACCCGCTCGACGAATCCACCGACGTCGGCCCCCTCATTCGCGAAAGTGATGCCATTCGCACCGTCAACTGGATCGACGAAGCCGTCCGCGCTGGCGCCCGCCTGCTTTGCGGCGGCACGCGCAACAATCTCGTTGTCGAGCCCGCGGTGCTCACCGGCACCAAGCCCGACATGAAAGTGAACTGCCAGGAAATCTTCGGCCCCGTCGTCACCGTCGAGCCCTACAAAGATTTCGACCAGGCCCTGCGCACGGCCAATAACTCCGCCTACGGCATGCAGGCCGGCGTCTTCACTCGCGACGCCAAACTCCTTTTCCAGGCCTACGAAGAACTTGAGGTCGGCGGCGTCATCGCCGGAGACGTTCCCTCGTTCCGCATCGATCAAATGCCCTACGGCGGCGTCAAAGATTCCGGCCTTGGCCGCGAAGGTCTCCGCTACGCCATCGAAGAAATGACCGAGCCAAAATTGATGGTCATGAATCTCCGCTAAGCCGTAGCCGGTCTCCATTTTCTTCGTGAACCTTAGTGCCCTTCGTGGTTAAAGTTTTTGAATTTTCGCACTCCAGTGTCGTTGAAAAAATCAACATTTTTCCGTAGCGTCCCGGTCAAAACATTTTTCTTTTCCAAAACGCAAAAATCCGCGACAAATTCCAACGGAATATTTATAATTTCGGGTTTCACCGACAACTCAGAAAACCAGTGGGTGGTTTTCTCTTTCGCCGTACTAACTCAGTATTCAACCAAGTCGCGGACAATCGAACAAACGACGATCCGCCGGGTCTCTTAAGCCAGATCTACTAAGGGAATGTCGCAGATTTTTCATCGCAGCACGAATACCCTGTCTCGCGCCACGATTTTCGGCGCGGTATTCGTCGTTGCCGCCCTGGGCTGGATGGCCATGGAAATCCAGCGCTCTCCTTACGTCACCTACGCCGGAGTCCGCAAGCCGCAGCCCGTCCCTTTCAGCCATCAGCACCATGTCACTGGACTCGGCATCGACTGCCGCTACTGCCACACCTCTGTCGAAACCTCGAGCTTCGCTGGCATTCCGCCGACCAAGACGTGCATGAACTGCCACTCGCAGATCTGGACCAACGCACATCTCCTCGAGCCAGTCCGCGCCAGCTACAAATCCGGCGAGTCGCTACAGTGGACGCGCGTCAACCAGCTTCCCGACTTCGTCTATTTCAATCACAGCATTCATGTCAATAAAGGAGTCGGTTGCAACACCTGCCACGGCCCCGTCGACCAGATGCCGCTGATGTACCAGCAGGAAAGTTTGCAAATGGAGTGGTGCCTGAGCTGCCATCGCGCCCCGCAGAACAACCTGCGCCCGCGCGATCAGGTATTCAACATGCGCTACCAGCAGCCCACAAGGGCGAATCCGGTGGTCGTTGACGGCCAAAGCTACACAGATCAAGCGGACCTGGGCGCAGCCCTGGTCCACAAGTACAACGTGCGCAGCGTAAAAGACATCACCAACTGCAGCACCTGTCACAGATAGATTTTTGTGGAAGAGCCCGGTTTTAGCCGGGCGTCAGCAGTCAAGAGTAAGGATGGGGCTTTAGCCCCTGTGGGACCAGCAACAACGAGCCTAGCCGCGAAGCGGCGAAAGATTGCAGCCCACGGCGCAAGCCGTGGGATAGCTGAGAGAAAAGGGAACCAGCCCCGAAGGGGCGAAAGAAGCGCAATTCGTACGCATGACGAACGACGATAAAAACACGGCGGGTCTGATCCAGATCAAAAAACGCGAAGACGTCTGTCCTTCGAAAACCCTGGACCTGGCCACCGTCCGCGAACGCCTCGACGCCGCCATCGCGCACGACGAGCGCGAAAAAACCGGCCCCGAATACTGGCGCTCGCTCGAAGAACTCGCCGGCTCCGAGGAATTCGAACAAGCTCTGCATCGCGAATTTCCCAAAGGCGCCTCCGAATGGATCGACTCCGTCTCGCGCCGCGGCTTCCTCAAAGTCATGGGCGCCTCGCTCGGCCTTGCGGGTTTGACAGCTACGACCGGATGCGTCCGCCTCCCGCTCGAGCCCATCGTCCCCTACGTCCGCCAGCCCGAAGGCGTCATCCCCGGTCGTCCCATGTACTACGCGACTGCCAGCACGCTCGGCGGATACGCCAGCCCGCTGCTCGTCGAAAGCCATCTCGGCCGTCCCACAAAAGTCGAAGGCAACGACCTGCACCCGGCCTCGCTCGGCGGCACCGACATCTTTGCCCAAGCCGTCGCTCCTCGGCCTCTACGATCCCGACCGCTCTCAGACCGTCATGTCGATGGGCGACGTCCGCTCCTGGCAGTCGTTCCTCGGCGCAATCCGCGGCCCGCTCAGCGCGCAGAAACCGCTGCAAGGCGCTGGCATCCGAATTCTGACGCCGACGATTTCTTCGCCCACGCTGGCCGACCAGCTGCGTAACTTCCTGAAGATTTATCCGCAGGCCAAGTGGCACGTCTACGAGCCAATCAATCGCGACAACGTCCTCGAAGGCGCGAAGCTGGCCTTCGGACAGCCCGTCGAGACGCGCTACGACTTCTCGAAGGCCGACGTCATCGTCTCGCTCGACGCCGACTTCCTCTACGCCGGATTCCCCGGCAACACTCGCTACATCCGCGACTTCGCCAGCCGCCGCAATCCCGACAGCGGCAACATGAACCGCCTGTACGTCATCGAAAGCACGCCAAGCTCAACCGGCGCGAAGGCGGATCATCGGTGGTCCGTGCGGGTCATCTGGAGATTGCTCGAAGTTGCGCGCAATGATCGGCGAGCGGCGACAGCTGGCGCAGGACGTGCGCTGTAGCATAACGTAAGGGATTTGACAGGGTTGCTGCATCAGGAACTCGGCAACCATCAGCGGAGCAGGCGTCGTTTATCGCGGGCGACCACCAGCCTCCTGCAGTCCACGCTCTTGCCCACGCTTTCAATGCCAGCTCGGAAACGTCGGCAAAACCGTTTTCTACTCCGACCCGGTCGATGCGAATCCGGTCAACCAGACCGAATCGATCAAAGACCTCGTCGCCGACATGAACGGCGGCAAAGTCGACCTGCTGATTATCCTCGGCGGCAATCCGGCCTACGACGCGCCCGCCGATCTCAACTTCGCCGACGCTCTTAAAGAGCAACAAGACTCCCGTGCGAGTGCACTACGGTCTCTATCAGAACGAAACCGCCGAACTCTGCCAATGGCACGTCAATGCGACGCACGAACTCGAAGCCTGGGGCGACGCGCGCGCCTACGACGGCACCGTCAGCATCATCCAGCCGCTGATCGCGCCTCTTTACAACGGCAAGAGCGCGATGGAATTCGTCGCACTACTCTCCGGCCAAGCCGACGCCACCGGATACGATCTCGACCGCGCCTATTGGCAGAAACAGCACACCGGCGCGGACTTCGAACAGTTCTGGCGCAAGTCGCTCCACGATGGCTGGGTCGAAGGTACAACTTACACTCCAAGGGCTCTGACGCCGAAGCTGGCAGAGACAGTTCCGGCCGAGCAATTTCGGATCCCAACGCCATCGAGCTCAACATCCGCCGCGACCCCACCATCTACGACGGACAATTCTCCAACAACGGCTGGCTGCAGGAACTTCCCAAGCCGATGAACAAGCTCACGTGGGACAACGTCATCCAAATCGGTCCCGCGATGGCCCAGCGCCTGAACATCAAATCCGAAGACGTAGTCGAGCTTGAACTGAACGGTAAGAAAGTCACTGGCCCCGTCTGGGTTCAAGCCGGACATCCCGACAACTCCGTCACCATTAATCTCGGCTACGGACGCAAGCGCGCCGGCCGCGTCGGCACCGCGCAAGGTTTCGACGCCTACGCCCTGCGCACCACCGCAGCTCCGTGGATCGCCACCGGCGTCACGATAAGAAAGACCGGAGACACCTACAAACTCGCCTCCACCCAGGGCTACCAATCGATGGACACGCCCGACGGCGCCCATCGTCCCCTGGTCCGCGAAACCACACTCGAGGAATACAAGAAAGAACCCAACTTCGCGCAGGAAGACGAAGTCCCCAAAGACCTCACGCTCTACGAGCCCTATCCGTACGACAAAGAAGACTACGCCTGGGGCATGACGATCGATCTCAACTCCTGCGTAGGCTGCAACAATTGTATGCTCGCCTGCCAGTCGGAGAACAACATCGCGGTCGTCGGCAAAGAGCAGGTCGTCATCGGACGCCACATGCACTGGATCCGCGTCGACGCCTACTACCAGGGCGACCGCGACAATCCCAAAGCCTTTTTCCAGCCCGTGCCCTGCATGCAGTGCGAGAACGCCCCGTGCGAAGTCGTATGCCCCGTCGGCGCCACCAACCACACCACCGAAGGCCTGAACGACATGGTCTACAACCGCTGTGTGGGCACACGCTACTGCTCGAACAACTGTCCGTACAAAGTTCGCCGCTTCAACTTCCTGCTCTTCCAGGATTGGGAGACACCGCAATACAAAATGATGCGCAATCCCGACGTCAGCGTGCGCAGCCGCGGCGTCATGGAAAAATGCACCTACTGCGTCCAGCGCATCAATGAGCGCCGCATCGACGCCGAAAAAGAAGATAGGAAGATCAATGACGCCGAACTCCAGACCGCCTGCCAGCAATCCTGTCCCGCAGGCGCCATCGTTTTCGGCAACATCAACGACCCCAACAGCAAAGTATCAAAGTTAAAAGCGCAGTCTAGAAACTACAGCCTGCTAGGCGAACTCAACACCCGTCCAAGAACGACGTACCTGGCAGAAATCAGAAACCCGAACCCGGAGCTGAAGGGGTAGGAATCTGCAAAGCAGGAATAAGAATATGCTCGTGATTTCATCGGTTGTCATCCTGAGCGGCGGCAAAGCCGGCGCGAGGGACCGTACGTCGGAGGGAAGCTGTCGATGCAGTGGTTGGGAAATCCGATGCTACATGCACCATGCCGTCGAACGAAGCAGATTTTGTGAAAGAGCGGCGCTTTAGCGCCGCATGAGCCGAGGAAAATCGAAGGGCTTTAGCCCCTGAGGAATTTCGCAAGCCGCATGCCTGAGCAATACAAATCGACCACCGATCTCGATCGCGCTCCCGTCATCGAGCCCGGCCACACCTTCGGCACGGTCACGGAAAAAATCAGCGCCATCGTGCTGACCCGTCCCGCTTCCAACGGATGGTTCCTCGGCTTTGGCATCGCCTTCATGCTCACCATGATGATGCTCTACGCCATCGGATACCTCGTCCTCAAAGGCGTCGGCATCTGGGGCGTGACCATTCCCATCGGATGGGGCTTCGCCATCGTCAACTTCGTCTGGTGGATCGGTATCGGCCACGCCGGCACCCTCATCTCGGCCATCCTCTTATTACTCCGCCAGAGCTGGCGCAACTCCATCAACCGTTTCGCCGAAGCCATGACGCTGTTCGCCGTCGCCTGCGCCGGCATCTTCCCCGCCATCCACGTCGGCCGCCCCTGGCTCGCCTACTGGCTCTTCCCCTATCCCAACACCATGGGCGTATGGCCGCAATTCCGCAGCCCGCTCATGTGGGACGTCTTCGCCGTCTCCACCTACGCCACCATCTCGGCGCTGTTCTGGTTCGTCGGCCTCATCCCCGACTTGGCCACGCTTCGTGACCGCACCGACAACCCGATCCTGAAGATGGTCTACGGCATGCTCTCGTTCGGATGGCGCGGCTCTGCCCGCCACTGGCACCGTTACGAGACCATGTACCTGCTGCTCGCGGGATTGGCGACGCCTCTGGTTCTCTCGGTTCACACGGTCGTCAGCTTCGACTTCGCCGTCGGCATCGTCCCGGGATGGCACACCACGATCTTCCCGCCCTACTTCGTCGCGGGCGCCATCTACTCCGGCTTCGCCATGGTGCTGATGCTGGCCATCCCCATCCGCAAAATTTATGGCCTTGAAGATTTCATTACCGAGCGCCACCTGCAGAACTCCGCCAAAGTCATGCTCGCCACCGGACTCATCGTCGCCTACGGCTACGGCATCGAAGCCTTCATGGGCTGGTACAGCGGCGACCGCTACGACGCCTTCACCCTCTGGAACCGCTTGCACGGACCCTACGCCGTGCCTTACTGGATGCTGCTGATCTGCAACATTTTCATCCCGCAAGTTCTCTGGATCCGCAAACTGCGCACCAGTCCGATCGCGCTCTTCTTTGTCTCCGGCGTGATTCTCGTCGGCATGTGGCTTGAGCGTTTCATCATTGTCGTCGTCAGCCTGCAGCGCGACTTCCTCACTTCGTCATGGGGCATGTATTACCCCACGCGCTGGGACTGGATGACCTACATCGGCACCATCGGCATGTTCCTCGCCGCCATGTTCCTGTTCCTGCGCATTCTGCCCGCCATCTCCATCTTCGAAATGCGCACCCTGCTCCCCGAAGCGGAGGTGAAGGAATGATGCGGTTCGCCGATCAATTAGCCTTTGGCTGGCAGATCCTTTCCAACGCAGAAGTTGGTGGCGCTGGTCTTGGGTGGTGCAACGCTTTTAGCGCTGCGGTAGACTCTGCTATTTCAGAAGGGGCTTTAGCCCCTGAGGTGAGGGTTAGCATATGAAACGCGACCCCATCTACGGCATTATGGCGGAGTTCGACTCGGCGCAAACCCTGGTCGACGCGGCCCACGCCACGCATCAAGCCGGCTACAAAAAGATCGACGCCTACAGCCCCTTCCCCATCGAAGGCCTGGCGGAAGAAATCGGATTCCACTTCGACGAAATCCCCCTGACAGTCCTTGTTGGCGGCATCATTGGCGGCCTCAGTGGATACCTCATGCAGTACTGGATGTCTGCCGTCGACTACCCGCTCAACATCGGCGGCAAGCCGTATCATTCCTGGCCGGCCTTCATCATCATCACCTTTGAGATGACGATTCTCTTCGCCGGAATTTCGGCCGTCCTCGGCATGTTGGCCTTCAACGGCCTGCCCATGCCCTATCACCCGGTCTTCAACGTCCCGAGATTCTCGTCGGCCTCCAAAGATCGTTTCTTCTTGATCGTGTTCTCGTCCGACAAGAAATACGATCCCACCGACACGCGCAAGTTCCTCGAAGCCATGTCCCCCCGCTCCATCTCGGAGGTGCCAAGCTAAATGCCGCACCTCCTAAATCTGAGTGGAGTAGAGGCATACTCCAACCACGCTGTCGGGTGCCCCATTCTTGCGCGTTCTTTGCGCAAGAGCGGGATTCCTGGAACGCCTACACCATGGGCTTCCCTTAGGGCACCTTTGTGTCCTTCGTGGTTAAAGGTTTTCGCAGCGGTCGCAGCACTCACCCTCACCACCGCCTGCCGCCTCGACATGCAAGTGCAACCGCGCCAGAATCCGCTCTCTCGCAGTGACTTCTATTCTGACCAGCGTTCCGAGCGTCCGCCCGTCGAAGGCACCGTCGCCCGCGGACAACTCCACGAAGACACATACTTCTATACCGGAAAAATTGGCAACAATCCCGGCGATGTGATGCCCTTCCCGGTCACCAAAGAAATCCTGGCCCGCGGCCGCGAGCGCTTTAATATTTTCTGCGCGCCCTGCCACTCCCGCGTCGGAGACGGCAACGGCTTCGTCCCCTCCCGCGGATTCGCCCGCAAGCCTCCGTCGTTCCATATCGCGCGCCTGCAAAAAGCGCCGCTCGGATATTTCTACGACGTCATCACCGAAGGCTTCGGCATCATGCCCGACTACGCCTCGCAGATTCCCCCGCAGGATCGTTGGGACATCGTCGCCTACGTCCGCGCCCTGCAACTCAGCCAGAGCGCCACCCTGGCCGACGTCCCCGCTGGCCAGCCAGTTCCCTCCGAGCCGCCGAAATTCCGCGACCCGGGATCCGGCGCGAGTCTGCCGGTTTTAGTGCCTGATTCGAATTCGAAAACACAGAAAGAGACAGAGGAAGACAAGAAATGACGGCGCCCGCAAAACAATTCGATCCAACTCCTCCGCCAGTGGTTAAGACCATTGCGCAGCGGTCGTTGATCGTCGGCGTCGTCTTCGGCATCGTCGCCGTGGTCCTCGCCTTCAAGAATCCCAACGAGTTCTACCGCGCCTACCTGCTCGGCTTCATGGCTTGGCTCGGCGTCGCCCTCGGCTCCATGGCGATCGTCATGATCCGCCACCTCACCGGCGGAGGCTGGGGCGTCGTCATCCGCCGCATTCTCGGCGCGGCCATGCGCACCCTGCCGCTGCTCGCGGTCCTGTTCTTCCCGATCATTCTCGGCATCAAGAAGCTCTACATCTGGGCGCAGCCCCTCGATCAGATCGCCGACAAGCATCTGCGCGAGCACCTCCAGGACATCACCAAAACATATCTCACGACGAACGGCTTCATCGTCCGCGCCATCATCTACTTCGCTATTTGGAACCTGCTCTCGTTCCTGCTCTCATATTGGTCGAAGCAGAGCGACCGCGCCGGCGCCCGCGACAATACCGACCGTTTCAAAGCCGTCTCCGGCCCCGGCCTCATCCTCTACGGATTCACTATCTCCTTCGCCGCCATCGATTGGGTCATGTCACTCGATCCCAGTTGGATCTCCACCATCTTCGGCCTGGTCATCCTCATCGGCGAAGTGCTCTCGGCCATGTGCTTCGCCGTCATCGTCGAACGCATTCTCTTCAAGTACAAGCCCATGTCGGAGATGCTGACCCCCGACTTCGTGCACGACCATGGCAAGTGGATGCTCGCTTTCACCATGGTCTGGGCCTATTTCAATTTCTCGCAGTGGCTTATCATCTGGGCTGGCAACCTGCCTGCGGAGATCACCTATTACATCCGCCGCCTCAACGGCGGCTGGGGATACGTCGGCCTATTCGTCGTCATCTTCCACTTCGCCATCCCGTTCGGAATCCTGCTGTCGCGCCCCTTCAAGCGCAACATCTACAAACTCGTCTGGCTGGCCGCGTGGATGATGTTCATGCGCTGGGTGGATCTGTTCTGGATCATCGAACCGAATTTCTCCAAAACCTTGAATGTAACCTTGGCAGATATCGTCGTGCCGATCGCCATCGGCGGGTTCTGGCTCGCCTTCTTCTTCCGCAATCTGGGCGCGCTACCGTTATTGCCGGTGTATGACCCATCGGCCATAGAAGTTTTGCAGCCGGAGCATCATCACCCGGAAAACGCTTGACCTAAACGAGATACATCAACGAGATCTGAACGGCGAGATATGAGTAACGACCCACATTCCGCGAATTCGACCGGCAACGGCGGCTACGAGCGCCAGGATATCGGCGTCACCGGCGTGCTCTATTTCCTCCTGGGCCTCGCGGTCGCCGGATTCCTCGCCTACTTCCTCGTCGACGGCCTGTACCACTTCCTCGACAAGCGTTCCGAAGCCCAGCAAGCCCCGGTCAATCCGCTGGTCACCAACGCTCCCGCGGACACGCGACACATCCCCGAGCAATACAACGGAGACTACGCGAAATTCCTGAAGGAAAATTTTCCCGCTCCGCAACTGGAAATCGACGAGCGCAATCAACTCGACAAGATTCGCAAGGACGAAGAACGGACCCTCGCCACCTACGACTACATCGACAAGAACGCCGGCACCGTCCGCATCCCCATCGACCGTGCCATGGACCTGATCGCCCAGCGCGGGCTGCCAGTGCGCGAAGCGAACGCAATTCACGTAGTCGCTCCGGCACAAGCGGAAAAGAAAGGGACCAAGAAGTGAAGTACGGGAACCACAATTCGAAGCCCGTAACGAGCCATGTAGGTACGGACGCATTCGTCCGTCCAGTCGAGCAACGCTCGACAGCGCACTCGGCCAGAAAGCAACTTGAGGGCGTCATCCTGAGCGGAGCCGCTTTTCAGGCGAAGCGAAGGATCTCGCGCGCAGCGTCACGAACGCTCACACTCCTCCTGCTCACCTCGACCGCCTTCGGACAAGGCATGTCCAAAGGCATCATGTCCCCGCCCGCCAACTTTCGCCCGCCGCACCTGCAGAACGTCGGCATCGAACAGCATCTCGACGCCCAGGTCCCCGCCGACCTCGCCTTCACCGACGACGCCGGCCGCCCCGTGAAGCTCGGCGATTACTTTGGCACCAAGCCCCTGATCCTGAATCTCGTCTACTACAACTGCACCATGCTCTGCGGCGAAGCGCTCGCCGGCCTCAGCGGCTCCATGAAGATGGTGAAGTTCGACGTCGGTAACCAGTTCGACGTCATCACCGTCAGCTTCAACCCGCGGGAAACTCCGGCGATCGCAGCCGAGAAGAAACAGGAATATCTCAAGCGCTACGGACGTCCCGGCGCCGCCTCTGGATGGCATTTCCTTACCGGCCCCGCGGAGTCGATCAACGCGCTCACGAAAGCCGTTGGCTTCCAGTATCAGTACGATCCTAAGAGCAACCAATACGCACACGCCACGGCAATCATGGTTCTTACGCCGCAAGGCCGCATCTCGCGCTACTTCTACGGTGTGGACTATCCGCCGAAAGATCTGCGCATGGGCCTGGTCGAAGCCTCGCAAGGCAAAATCGGCAACGCCGTCGATCAGGTGCTGCTCTACTGCTATCACTACGATCCCGAGACCGGAAAATACGGCGCGGTGATCAACAACATTTTGCGTCTCGCTGCGGCAGCGACCATTGTGCTCTTGGCGGGCTTGCTGTTCATTCTTTTCCGTCTGGACAAAGCTGCCGTGGCGCGCAGGAATTGGCACGAAGTAAAGGCAAGTCAGCAGTGATGAACTTAGACTGTCATCCCGAGCGGAGCGAAATGAACAGCAAGGCGCTTCATTCCGCGCAGTCGACGGACCCGCTGTTCGCCCGGATGCGACGAATGACAACCAACGACCAACGACCGACGACCAACGACTGATTCACTATGTTCGATAATTTTCCATTATGGCCCGACAGGGCCTCCACCGCGGCGGGCAACGTCGACGCCCTGTTCATCTTCCTGCTCATCGTTTCAGGATTGATGACGGCGCTCATCTTCTCCGCGGTCATCTACTTTTCCGCGCGCTACCGCCGCCGTCGCGGCGTGCTGGCCGAGCAGATCGAAGGCTCCACTCCGCTCGAGTTGACCTGGTCGATTATTCCTCTCGGCGTTTTCATCGTCATCTTTGCCTGGGGCGCGGTCGTCTACTTCAAGAGCCGGACGCCACCCCGCGATTCCACCGAAGTCTACGTCGTCGCCAAGCAATGGATGTGGAAGCTCGAACACTCCGAAGGCCAGCGCGAGATTAACGAACTGCACGTCCCGGTCGGCCGCGACATCAAGCTCATCATGACTTCGCAGGACGTCATCCACAGCTTCTACGTTCCCGCGTTCCGCATGAAGCAGGACGTGCTCCCCGGCCGCTACACGGTCGCCTGGTTCCGCGCCACCAAGCCCGGCACCTACCATTTGTTCTGCGCCGAATACTGCGGCACGCAGCACTCCGGCATGATCGGCTCCATCGTCGTGCAGGAGCCCGCGCAATACGAAGCCTGGATGAACGGCGGCACCACCGGACCGCTCTCCGCCACGGGAGAAAAAATCTTTTCCGAACTCGGCTGCGTCACTTGCCACCGCAGCGACTCCCAGGGCCGCGGTCCGAACTTGCAGGGAGTCTTCGGCAAGCCCGTGCAACTCGCCGACGGACGCACCGTAACGGCTGATGAGAATTACATCCGCGAGTGCATCCTCGATCCCGGCTCCAAGCGGGTCAAGGGTTTCCAGCCGATCATGCCCACATTCCAGGGCCTGGTCAGTGAAGAGCAAGTAAACGCGCTGGTGGCGTACATCAAATCGCAGTCGCAGCCGATCCCAACCGGACCAAGAACTACCGCTGCCGCGCCGCAAGCGCAAGACATGAACAAAGCAGGAAGTCAGGTGCAATGAGTATGGCTACCGCAACGGCTCAACCCGCCGGTCAAACAATCGAGCGGGAAAACTATCTCAATAAGCACTACGGCGTCGGCTCGTGGCTTCTGACCACCGACCACAAGCGCATCTCGCTGCTCTACCTGCTCTCCATCACTTTCTTCTTTTTCATCGGCGGCTTCTTCGCGCTGCTCATTCGCCTCGAACTCCTCACCCCCGCCGGCGACCTCGTTCAGGCCGACACTTACAACAAACTCTTCACCATGCATGGCATGGTCATGGTTTTCTTCTTCCTGATCCCGTCGATCCCCGCCGTGCTCGGCAACTTCCTTGTGCCCATGATGATCGGCGCCAAGGATCTCGCCTTCCCGCGCATTAACCTGCTGAGCTGGTATCTCTACATCATCGGCGGCGTCATGATGCTGCACTGCATGCTTACTGGCGGCGTCGATACTGGATGGACCTTCTACACGCCTTTCAGCACCGCCTTCACCAACACTAAGATCGTCGAAGCCGGACTCGCCATCTTCGTCGCCGGCTTCTCCTCCATCCTCACCGGCCTGAATTTCATCGTCACCATCCACCGCATGCGCGCTCCCGGCATGACCTGGTCGCGTCTGCCGCTGTTCATCTGGGCGCACTACGCCACCAGCATCATTCAGATCCTCGGAACGCCCGTCATCGCCATCACCATCGTGCTCGTCGCCGTCGAACGCACGCTACACCTCGGCATCTTCGATCCCAAACTTGGCGGCGATCCGCTGCTCTTCCAGCACCTGTTCTGGTTCTACTCGCATCCCGCCGTCTACATCATGATTCTGCCGTCGATGGGCGTCGTCAGCGAGATCATCGCCTGCTTCTCGCGCAAGCGCATCTTCGGCTACACCTTCGTCGCCATCTCCTCCATCTCGATCGCCGTCTTCGGATTCCTCGTCTGGGCGCACCACATGTTCGTCGCCGGTATCTCCGTCTACGCCGCGCTCCTGTTCTCGCTGCTCAGCTACTCGGTCGCCGTGCCCTCCGCGGTCAAAGTCTTCAACTGGACCGCGACCTTATATAAAGGGTCGATCCGCTACGATGCGCCGATGCTTTACGCCTTCGGCTTCCTCGGCCTGTTCACCATCGGCGGCCTGACCGGACTCTTTCTTGCGGCGCTCGGCATCGACGTGCACGTCACCGACACCTACTTCGTCGTCGCCCACTTCCACTACATCATGGTCGGCGGCGCGCTCATGGGATACCTCGGCGGCTTGCACTTCTGGTGGCCGAAAATTTCCGGACGCCTCTATCCCGAAAGCTGGGCACGCCTCGCGGCCTTGATCGTTTTCCTCGGATTCAACCTGACGTTCTTTCCGCAGTTCATCCTCGGCTACCTCGGCATGCCGCGCCGCTACTATCCAGTATCCGCCGGAGTTCCAGGTGCTGAACGTGCTCTCGACCGCGGGCGCCACCGTGCTTGGCGTCGGCTACCTGCTGCCCATGATCTACTTCCTGTGGTCGATGCGTTACGGCAAGCCCGCGCCCGACAATCCGTGGAACGCCGCCGGCCTCGAGTGGAAGACTCCGTCACCGCCCACGACATTCAATTTTGAAGAAGAGCCAATCGTAACCTGGGAAGCCTACAACTACGACGAGATCGACGCCGGACATAAAGAGGAGGTCAAAGTTGTCGGATAGCACGGCCGTCGGCCTTCACCACGAAAATCGCCCTGAACTGCTCCACCACTTCGCCACCGAGGAGCAGCAGCGCGACTCCGCCAGCCTCGGCATGTGGATCTTCCTCGCCACCGAAGTCATGTTCTTCGGCGGCCTGTTCTGCGCGTATCTGATCTATCGCCGCTGGTATTTCGGAGACTTCGGCGCTGCCAGCACATCCATCAACGCCACCCTCGGCGCCGCCAACACCGCCGTCCTCATCTGCAGCAGTTTGACCGTCGTGCTCGCTATCTGGGCCGCGCAAACTTCCCGCCGCACGCTCCTCATCGCCATGCTCGTTCTCACCATGCTCTTCGGTGTCACCTTTCTTGCCATCAAAGGTGTCGAATACAAAGACAAGTTCGAAGAGCACCACGTTCCGGGCGCGTCGTTCAGCTTCGATCATGTGCCGATTCCGGGACATCCCGATCAATACGCCAACCCTCGTCACGCCCAGATTTTCTTTGCGCTCTATTTCATCATGACAGGCCTGCACGCCCTGCACATGATCATCGGCCTCGGACTCTTTGCGTGGCTGCTTTACGCCGCCTGGCGCGGCCGCTTCACCCCCGAATATCACACGCCGCTCGAGATGGGCGGCTTGTACTGGCACTTCGTCGACATTGTCTGGATCTACCTGTTCCCCCTGCTCTACCTGATCGACCGGCACCGGTGAGACAAATGATCTTCAATTTCCCAAGCCGTTGTCATCATGAGCGGAGCCGCTTTTCAGGCGAAGCGAAGGATCTCCCTCTCATCTGCCCCATCCTCCCGACGGCAAACTCCGAGGTATCCTATGTCTAACCACTCCAACTCGTCGCCCCTGAAAACCTATTTCGCCGTCTGGGCCGCACTGCTCGTCGGAACGTTCATCACCTACGAAGCCGCCTTCATCGACCTCGGACGTTTCAACGCTGCCGTCGCCCTCACCATCGCCACGGTCAAAGCCCTTCTGGTAGCCCTGTTCTTCATGCATCTGAAAGGCGCCAACGAAAAACTCCTCAAGCTGGTGGTAATCTCGACCGTCTTCTTCCTCTTCATCCTGTTAGCCCTTTCCATGGCCGACTACGGCACCCGCCTCTGGAGCTAAGACTTTAGGTTTATGTGGGGACAGCCGCCCCTGGGCTGTCCGCCGGGCGCAGCCCGGCACCTATCGCGGCATCCCGGAAGAACTGTCATCCTCGCAAAAAAGAACTGTCATCCCGACCGGAGCTTCCCATTTCGATCAGGAATGGGAAGCGAAGTGGAGGGACCTGCTGCTCCGAGCCCGGCAGCCGTTTCGTAGCGCCGGCGTCCCGCCGGCTGTCGCGGGGCCGTCCCGGCCGCGCGCTGAGAGGAGGAGCCGTCGAAGAGCGGCGCGTTAGCGCCGGGTTGGGGACCTAAAATGGAAAGGCCTTTAGCCCCCGTGGTCCCTAGTCTGCGGTATACTCTCGCGTCAAGCTGAATCCACCCTACGAGGTGATTTATGGCATTCTGCAATTCCTGCGGCGCTCCGCTAAACGCCGGCACAAAATTCTGCAACAAATGCGGCGTCGCCGCTGGCCTGCCCGCGCTCCAGCCGTAACGCCAACTCCGGTAACACCCGTTCCCCCTCCCACCGGCGGCAGCAGCGCCCTCAAGATCGTCCTCATCATCATCGCCGTCGTCATTGGCCTCGGCATCCTGGGCGTGGGAGCCTTCAGCTTCTTCATCTACCACGTCGCCAAGAGTTCTCACGTCACCCAGGAAGGCGATCACGTGAAAGTCGAGAGCCCCTTCGGCTCCGTCGAAACCTCCAAGGACCCGGCGCAAACCGCGAAAGATCTCGGTGTCGACGTCTATCCTGGAGCGCAGGTCCAGCAGAACGGCTCCGCCTCCGTCTCGTTTGGAAATATGCACAGCGTTGCGGCCAACTTCGTGAGTAGCGACTCGGTCGACAAAGTCTGCGCCTTCTACAAATCCAAATTCCCCAACTCCACGGTCACGACGTCCGATCAAAATCGCTGCACCATCGTCTCCACCGACCAGAAAAACATGATCACCGTCAATGTTGAACCCAATGGCGACAGCTCAAAATTTCAAATCACCAGCGTAAGCAAGAAGCTGGCGTCGTCCAACTGATGTAGTACGGCACGAATGCCGGCAGTGAGCCCTTTGTGAACCTTCTTGCCCTTAGTGGTTGAAGATTTCGATCTCCCGGCGGCTGACTGACCCTCTCCCAAATAAAAGGACTCATGCACCGCACCGCAGACTCCGCGCCGACGACCTCCTCGCAACTCGACGCCGCAGGGCTCGCAGCAGCCCTGCGCTCCGCCGTCAAAGGCGGATCGACAGGAGACGTTCGCTTCGACGACGGTGCCCGCGCCCTCTACGCCACCGACGGCTCCAACTACCGCCAGGTCCCGATCGGCGTAGTTCTTCCCCACGACGCCGACGACGTCCTCGCCACAATCTCCCTCTGCCGCGAGTTCGGCGCACCCTTGCTCTGCCGCGGCGGCGGCACATCACTCTCCGGACAATGCTGCAACGTCGCCGTCATTCTCGACTTCTCCAAATACATGTCGCGCATCCTCGACATCGATCCCGAGCGCCGCATCGCTCGCGTGCAGCCCGGCGTCGTCCTCGACACACTTCGCAACGCCGCTGAAAAACATCACCTCACCTTCGCCCCCGATCCCGCCAGCCACCGCAACTGCACCATCGGCGGCATGATCGGCAACAACTCCTGCGGCGTCCACTCGGTCATGGCCGGCAAAACCGACGAAAACATCGAAGAACTGGAAGTAGTCCGTACGATGGCACCCGCCTGAGAGTAGGCCAGAACTTCATCAATCCGCGATCAGCGTAGGGACGGACGCATTCGTCCGTCCGGCTAGCGGAGATGATCTATGTGGGGACAGCCGCCCTCGGCTGTCCAGCGGCCCGGAAGTATCGGGCCGCAGCGCCGCTTCGCACGCACCAAATCCACGATTCGCTCAAGCAAATCGCCGACCAACCTACGCCGATCTCATCCGCCAGAAGTTTCCCAACATCCCCCGCCGCGTCTCCGGCTACAACCTCAACTATCTCCTGCCCGAAAACGGATTCCACATCGCCCGCGCTCTCGTCGGCTCCGAAGGAACCTGCGCCACAGTTCTCGAAGCCACCTGCCGCCTCGTTGAAAGTCCTCCAGAGCGCGTGCTCCTCGTCGTCGCCTATCCCGACATCTTTCAATGCGCCGACCACATCCCCGAAATCCTGGCGCACAAGCCCATCGGCCTCGAAGGTTTCGACGATCTCCTCGTCTACTACACGCGCACCAAAGGCATCAATCCTGAAGGACTCGCTCTGCTCCCCGACGGCGGCGGATGGCTCATGGTCGAGTTCGGCGGCCAGACCTCGCCGAAGCCGAGTCGCAAGCCCGCGGCCTCGCCGAGCCCTCAATCGCAGCGCCAATCCGCCCAACTCGCGCCTCTACTCCGGCCAGCGAGCCCGCCGCATCTGGGACATTCGCGAAGCCAGCCTCGGCGTCACCTCGCACGTCCCCGGCGAGCCCCTGAACTGGGAAGGATGGGAAGACGCCGCGGTCGCTCCCGAGAAACTCGGCGCCTATCTCCGCGACCTCCGCAAAATGATGGACGCCTTCAACTACAAAGGCTCGCTCTACGGTCACTTCGGCCACGCCTGCGTCCATACCCGCCTCAATTTCGATCTGCAATCGAAAGAAGGCATCGCCAAGTTCCGCAGCTTCGTCGAAGAAGCCGCCGACCTAGTCGTCAGCTACGGCGGCTCGCTGTCGGGCGAACATGGCGACGGACAGTCCCGCGCAGAACTCCTCCCCAAAATGTTCGGCCCCGAACTCATGCAGGCCTTTCGCGAATTCAAGTCCGCGTGGGATCCCGACTGGAAGATGAATCCCGGCAAGTTGATCGGCCCGCCTGGCACGACGCCCAACAAGCTCGACGCCAATCTCCGCCTCGGCCCCGACTACGCGCCATGGGAGCCCGCGACTCGCTTCCAGTTTCCCGCGGATCACGGCAGCCTCTCGCACGCCGCGCTGCGCTGCGTTGGCATGGGCAAATGCCGCCGTGAAGAAGGCGGACTGATGTGTCCCAGCTACCGCGCCACCCACGAAGAAGAACACTCCACCCGCGGTCGCGCCCACCTGCTCTGGGAGATGACACAGGGGCAAGGCGAGAACCGACGCAGTCATTCGCGATGGCTGGCGCAGCGAAGAAGTCGAAGACTCTCTCGACCTCTGCCTCGCCTGCAAAGGCTGCAAGAGCGATTGCCCCGTCAGCGTCGACGTCGCCACCTACAAAGCCGAATTCCTTTCTCATTATTACGAAGGCCGCATCCGCCCCCGCAGCGCCTACGCTTTCGGCAACATCGACCTCTGGGCCCGCCTGGCGTCAAACGCCCCAGGCCTGGTAAATCTAACAACGCAGCTCCCATTCCTGCGAGACCTGGCTAAGTTGTTCGCCGGGATCCCGCCCCAACGCACCATCCCCGCCTTCGCCCCCGAAACTTTCAAGCAATGGTTCCACCGCACGCACGAAACGAAATCGCGTAGGGACGGACGCATTCGTCCGTCCCGCGAAGCGCAGCGAGCGTGCTCCGAAAACTTCGCGACCGGAACATTCACGCCGACGCCATCGGCGACGAGAAGCGCTTCGAAGCGAACCGAGCCCCTGAGCCTCGTATGGTCCTCCTCTGGCCCGACACTTTCAACAATTACTTCCTCCCCACCACCGCCCGCGCCGCCGTCGAAGTCCTCGAAACCGCCGGCTTCCGCGTCACCGTCCCCCAAGCCAATCTCTGCTGCGGACGCCCTCTCTACGACTTCGGCATGCTCGACCGCGCCGAGCGCTTGCTCCTCGAAATCCTCGACCAACTCGAGCCCGAAATCGAAGCCGGAATCCCCATCATCGGACTCGAACCCAGTTGCGTCGCCGTCTTCCGCGACGAACTCCTCAACCTCTTTCCGCACGACCGCGCGCCCAAGCGCTGAGCCGACAAACATTCCTGCTCAGCGAATTTCTCGACCGAAACTCTGCCAACGCGCCGCTCCCACAACTCCCTCGCAAAGCCCTCCTCCACGGACACTGCCATCACAAATCCATCATGAGGATGACCGCCGAAGAGTCGCTCCTCACCGCCTCGGCATCGACTTCCAATCCCCTGCGCCCGGATGCTGCGGCATGGCCGGATCCTTCGGCTTCGAGCGAGATAAAATAAGTACGAATCTCCCGGCCATCGGAGAACTCGAACTCCTCCCCGCGGTCCGGAAAGCGCCCGCCGACTGGCTCATCATCGCCGACGGATTCAGTTGCCGCGAGCAGATCGCCCAAGGCACCGACCGCCACGCCCTCCACCTAGCCGAAGTCCTTCAAATGGCGCTCAATGCTCCACCGCCGCCTTGTCATTCCGACCGAAGCGGGAGCGCACGCGACGGCGTAGTGCAGGAACCTGCTGTTGGCCGATATCCTGAATCCAGCCGGGTTCTACAGCAAGAGTCCGAAGTCCGCTCCAGCATGACTCGTGCTGGCCTGGGCCTAGGGGCCCTGGCCGCCGGCTCCCTGCTCCTGTGGCGCGCCCTGCGTAACCACTGACCTATCAGCAACTTACACCTTAATGCTTGGACAGCCGCCCTCGGCTGTCCAAGCGAGCGAAGCTCGACAGCCTCTCGGCTATGGCTCATCGCCCCACTTTCTGGGACAATAGATCAGTCTCCGGCGCCCAATGCTCGCCCTCCGCAGCCGGTCTCAATCCGCAAGCGGCATTATGGATCGCGAACTCACATCCGAACTCGGAACCGGGCTGGCCAGTCTCGACAGCCCGCACGCGACCGCGGCCTCGACTCCGTCATCGCAGCTGTCTGCTTCAGCTCCCCTCCGCGGCTCGGTCCTCGCTCTCATCCAGTTCGACGTCTGCGAAGAGATTCACCTCGACGAACTCCGCAAGATCTTCGGCGCCCGCACTGCCGACGCCAGCTTCAACAGAAGGCCCCCGGATACGTCCGCTACCAGCGCCCTCCCGTCGAAGAGACCCTCGAGCCGCTCATCCTCGAATCCGGCGAGCGCCTCGAAGGCCAGATCAAGTATTACGATTACGGCGTCGTCAGCCTCGACTCGAACTTCCCTTCTCCGGCGACTGGGACACGCTCGTCCAACTCTCCTGCCGCTGGACCTCCGACACCAACTTCGAGACACTCGCCCGCGCATCGTCCAGCCAGAAACTCGAACTCGCCGCCCCTGCCCTCGTCAAGCCGTACGATCCGAAGGCCGGCGAGTGGCTGCACGAGGACTACTTCATCTTCCACGTGAAGAAATTCGAAGCTCGGCGGCATCGACACCGCGCCCACGGCCAACGCCCTGCTCTCGACTCACGGAGATCAAATTGCGCAGGTCGTCCGCGGTGAAATGTCCATGCTCTCCGAAGGCGAGCGCCAGGAAATTTTCAGTCCCGCATCTCCTACTATCCCAACGACCTCGCCGTCATCGGATGGAACGCCGCCTTCATCTACGACACCGACGCCGGCGCCGAAACCGCCATCCAGCTCCTGCAGTACGCCAACTCGCAGTTGCTGGAGTTCCGCCACTACGACGAACTCCTCACCAAAGAACTGGAGAACGTCTACGACTTCCTCGACGCCGGAGGCCCGGACTCTGGTCCCGCTGGCGCACCGCCCGCGCCGCCGCCAAACTGCACACTGTCCTGCTCGACGTGAACGAACTCACCGAACGCGCCGACAACGCCATCAAGTTCCTGAGCGACATGTTCTCGGCGCGCCTCTACAAACTCTGCGCCCAGAAAGTCGGAGTCCCCGATTACAAGGATCTGGTCAAAGAAAAGCTCCAGACCGCCGAAGATCTGTACCGCTTCATGGTCGAGCAATTCAACCAGTCCCGCGCCTTCATCCTCGAACTGATGGTCGTCGTCATCCTGATCATCGAACTCATCTACTTCTTCAAAGGCCGCCCCATCTAGCCCAATTAGGCCCGGCATGATCCCGAGCGAAGCAGCTTTTCCGCCGGAGCGCGGAATCTCGGGTGCAGTGGTTTCCGGCGATCCGACCGGCGCGCGATCCTTCCCGCGGCCGTCGAAGGCGCGATGCTTAGGGCAAGGCTCGACCCGCACACTCGAAGCAAATTCTCTTGAGCTGTCATTGACCGTTGACTTTTGAAATCTTTCCTTGTATTACGAATGCTTGCGTTCGATTTCATTCGATCTAACGTCAGTAGCGATCAACTATGTTTCCCAGCGAGAAAAAGGTTCGGCGGTCTGGCGGCGACTTCCTCTTACCAAAGCGACGCACCTTGATTGCGATCCGGTGCTGGGCTGTTCTCACCATTGGATTAGCGTATTGTTCACTCGCCGGCGCTGCGGACATCGCCACCAGCAAGCCTCAGATTCAAGGCGGCAACCTGCGCGTTGAATTTGATAACCATCTGCGTACGCGCGTTGTTGCACGATTCGACAAGACGGAGACGGTCATAGGTCCGTTCACCGACTCCGAGACGGTGACAACTGGCGACCAGCCGCGGGCGGGATTTCTTCTGACTTCGCAAAGGCACGAACGCACAAAAGACGCGTTCGGGGAGGGCGAAAGGCTCACAGTCGAAGGAAAGTCGGGACCTCTCACAAAGACGGTATCCGTCATCGTTTATGACGAGTTTCCCGCAATGGCGTTCTTCGATGTCCAGTACACAAACACTGGAACGAGCAAGCTCGGGGTCAAAAGTTGGACCAACAACGCGTACACAGTAAACGCACAACGCAATGCGGCTGCGCCAGCTTTCTGGTCTTACCAGAGTGGCTCCTACGAGAAGCGCCCCAACTGGGTTTTACCGCTCTCGACCAACTTTCGGCAGGAGAACTACCAGGGCATGAATGCCAGCGACTATGGCGGAGGTACGCCAGTCGTCGATGTCTGGCGGCGTGATGTCGGAATGGCCGTGGGACACGTCGAGCCGAGGCCCAAGTTGGTTTCCCTGCCCGTATCCATGCCCGATCCCGCACATGCCAGGATTGCTGTGCGCTTCACCAAATCTATCTCAGTGAGCCCCGGCGAAAGTTTTCATACGTTCCGCACCTTCGTCGCCGTTCATCAAGGAGACTACTTTCACGCGCTCGCCGATTACCGGCGCTTCATGGCAAAACAGGGATTCCAAATGGCCACCGCTCCCGAGGACGCTTTCGGAGCCATTTGGTGTGCGTGGGGATATGGACGAAAGGTCCAGCCTCAACAGGTGTACGACTCACTTCCCACGGCGAAGCGACTCGGATTCAAATGGGTCACGCTCGACGATGGTTGGCAGAACAATGTCGGCGATTGGAAACTTGATCCCAAGAAATTTCCCCACGGTGACGCTGACATGAAGGCCCTGGTGGACCGCATTCACCAGGAAGGATTCAAGGCACAGCTCTGGTGGTCGCCGCTCAGCGCGGTGCCAGACTCCGAGTTGCTGAGGGATCATCCCGACTACGAGTTGCTGAACCAGGATGGCTCTACAAGAAAAGTCTCCTGGTGGGATTCCTATTATTTGTGCCCAGCCGATCGCCGGGTGGTGGAGTATCACAAGGCGTTGGTTCGAAAGATTTTGGTGGATTGGGGATTTGACGGGCTGAAGCTCGATGGCCAGCATATGAACGGAGTTCCAGCCTGCTACAACCCTGCTCACCATCACGCGCAGCCCGAGGCATCGGTCGAAGCTCTGCCGGATTTCTTTAAGGCAATTTACGACACGGCCCAGTCAGTGAAGCCCGGCACACTGGTGGAGTTCTGCCCCTGCGGTACGGCGTTCTCTTTTTTCACCATGCCGCACTTCAATATGTCGGTCGCTTCCGACCCGAGAAATTCCTTTCAGGTTCGTTCCAAGGCGAAAACGCTAAAGGCCTTGATGGGAGATAGCGTTCCCTTCTTCGGCGATCACGTCGAACTCAGCGATGGCGCCAATGACTTTGCATCCACCGTGGGCGTGGGCGGCGTCGTAGGAACGCAGTTTGTACTTCCGTCTTTGGTTGAGAAGCGGAGCAAGTCCGATCTGACTCCGGAGCGGGAGAAGCAATTCGAGAAGTGGCTTCGCATCTATCGGGAAAAGATGTTGTCAAAGGGGCAATATCTTGGGCAGCTCTATGACATCGGCTTCGATGTGCCGGAGGCGCATGTGATCCGCAAGGACCAGACGATGTACTACGCCTTTTTCGCCAAGCAGTGGAAGGGGCCAATCGAACTGCGTGGCCTCGAAGACCGCAACTACAGCGTGGTGGACTACGTGGCGGGAAAAAGCCTGGGGACGGTGTCCGGGAACAATGCGCATCTACCGGTTGAGTTTGAGGAGCATCTGCTCTTGGAAGTGCGGCCGCAATGAACGGTGTTTAGTGGTTCGTTAAGATGGCTTTTCCTCGGAGGACTGGCGTGAAAGTTCTGTCTCTTGTGGTGCTGTTCGTGTGCATCCCCGCGGCCGTTGGCCAAGCGAACTCCTCCTTCTACGTGTCGACCACCGGGAACGATTCGAATCCTGGTACCCAAACGGCGCCTTGGCGCACGGTGCAACATGCCGCGGACATCGCGCGTGCGGGCAGTACCGTTAATGTGCGGGGCGGAGTCTACGGAGAACTCGTAACGATCAAGGCATCGGGCAATGCGACTGAGGGATACATTACTCTTCGGAGCTATCCCGGAGAAACGGCCACCCTCGATGCGGAGCACATCACTCCGACGGCCAGAAGCGCGATTCTGACGATTTATGACAAGAGCTACATCAGGATTGAGGGTTTTGAAATTCGCAACTTCCGCACCTCCGAACATCGACTGACTCCGTTGGGTATCAGTGTTATGGGGGCCGGTTCCCATATCGAACTACTGAAGAACAACGTCCATCATATTGAGCAGACGTTTAACGGACGTGATGGCCCGGGACATGGTGCCAACGGGTTTGGCATTGCGGTATACGGCACCGACGCCAAAACCCCGATTAGTCAGCTGGTGATCGATGGCAACGAGGTGCATCACCTTAAGACCGGATCTAGCGAATCGCTGGTAGTAAACGGGAACGTCACGAAGTTCCGCATCACGCACAACGTTGTCCACGACAACAACAACATCGGAATCGACGTCATCGGTTTTGAGCGCACCGCGCCAGACCCGGCTGTCGATCAGGCTCGCGACGGAGTGGTGAGTGGCAATCTGGTTTACAACATTACTTCAAGGGGCAATCCGGCGTATGGCAATGACGAAAATTCCGATGGTATTTACGTAGACGGTGGCACCAGGGTACTGATCGAGCAGAACGTGATTCATGATGTGGACTTTGGAATCGAACTCGCGAGTGAGCACAAGGACCGCGCCACCAGTTACATCACCGCTCGAAATAACCTTATCTATCACGGCCACACTGCGGGCGTTTCTATTGGAGGCTATGCGCCCGAGCGTGGACACACCGAACACTGCACAGTGGTCAACAACACGCTCTACGACAACGACACGTCGGGAACAGGAGCGGGTGAGTTCCAGATGCAGTGGAACATGGCAGACGATATTTTCGCGAACAACATCGTCTATGCGGGGTCTCGCTGTCTTATCTCCGTAAATAAATCGCAGGTCGATAAAAATCATCCGCCAGTCGCCATTGATCACAACCTCTATTTCTGCGCTTCCGGAGCAAAGGCGAGCACGTGGATAGAAGCTTCAGGCACGGTGACGGGATTTGAGAATTACGTTCGATCAACAGAGAATGACCGTCACTCCCGGTTTCTGGATCCGCATTTCATAGACGCCGCCGCGAAGGACTTCCATGTGCGATCCGACTCACCCGCGATTGCCGCCGGCTCGACCGAGGGATTGCCGATGGGAGATCTCGACCTGGAAGGCTCACCGCGAGTCAAATCCGGGAACATCGACATTGGCTGCTACCAAAGAAAACAGGAATAGTCTCCATGTTGAAATCGAATGTGAATCGCCGCGACTTTCTGAAGATTAGCGCTGGCGCCGGCGCCGCCTTGGCCGTGCCGGATCTAGGCCGCGCAGCTGCCTCCTCCAAAATGATTGGCATCCAAGTTGGGGCAGTTTCTTTTGTGGACGAAGGTACCGAGAGGGTCCTCGATGTGCTACAGGAACGAGCCTGCGTGAATACGCTGTTTCTTGCAGTATTCACGTACGGTCGAGGTATTGCCGGAAGACAGATTCCCGGCCAGCCGCTTCCCGATCACGGCAAGCAGGAGTATGACCTCAATTTTCACGGCGGGAACTTTGCTTCGCCTCATCCCCAGTACTACAAGAACACGGTTCTCAAGGACACACGCGCGCCCGACCACGGCGCACTCGACATCCTGGCCGAAGTTCTTCCTGCGGCGAAAAAGCGGGGCATGAGGGTCATTTGCTGGTTGGAGGACGTATTCCGCACCGACTTACCGAACATCGAGAAACTGCAGGAGCGGGATCTTTATGGACGGAATGCTGAGACGTTGTGCGTCAACAATCCGGACTACCGCAATTTCCTGACCGGCCTGGTCGAAGACTACGCGCGTTCGTATGACATCGATGGAATCATGTGGGGCTCCGAGCGTCAAGGCGCGCTTTCCGACAGCTTGGGAGCCACGCACGACATGCCGCCGATCGACCCTGGAAACGTAACTTGCTTCTGCGAGTTTTGCCTGAGCAAGGCCAAACAGCAAGGTATCAACGTGGATCGCGCGAGGCTGGGATTTCTGGAGTTGGAAAAATTCGTGCGGTCGGCGCGAAGCGGCAAACGCCCTGTGGACGGCTACTACGTTCAATTCTGGCGGTTGCTGTTGCGTTATCCGGAGCTCGCCGCATGGGAGATGCTCTGGACGGACAGTCTTCGCGAGACTTACGCCGCAATCTACAAGACAGTGAAGAGCGCCAAGCCGACGGTACCGGTGGGTTGGCATATCTGGCACAACAATTCGTTCAATCCGATCTACCGGGCGGAACAGGACCTTCATGAACTCTCAAATTATTCGGATTTTATTAAGGTTGTGATGTACAACAACTGCGGCGGCGAGCGGATGGCGCTGTATGCGGACAACATCGGCTCGACACTTTATGGAGATCTCTCGAAACAGGGTCTGATCAACTTTAACTACGCAGTCATGGGATTCAACGAGCGCAGCTACGATCAGATTCCTCATACGGGACTCTCCGCTGATTATGTCTACCGCGAGACGAAGCGCGCCCTGGAGGGCGTTGCGGGTACGAAGACTCTGATTTGGCCCGGCATTGATATCGATATCCCAACCGAGCCTGGTAACAGCAAGTGCACGCCGCAAAGCGTGAAGGCGGCTGTTCTGGCAGCTTTTCGCGCGGGCGCCCCCGGCGTCCTTCTGTCTCGCAAGTATTCCGAGATGCGGCTCGCCAACCTCGGCGGCGCTGGAGAAGCGATTCGCGAGCTGAAACTATCCAGCTGAAAACGGCCACCAGATCGGCCTCAGTGATAAGCACCGTAAATGGCGAAGAGGAAGGGATTCTCTAACAGCCATTCCTACCCGTTGCCTGGTGAAACCTTACAGGCAAGACCCTATCGCCATTTGTTCCCAATCATCCGAATCTGGTGGTGCTGTTAGTTCTGATCCTCTGGGCGCTGAGTGGCCGTTCTTTTATGAAAGAAGGATGATTTATGAAAGCAAAGATCGTACGCCGTAACAACGCGGCCTCCGGACACAGAAGTAGGGTCGAGGCAGAACCTCTTCTGAATGCGCTGGCACGGAGCGTGGGGCGAGCTGTGGGCGTTGTGGCAAATGCAGCTCTGCTTCTGTCGGGCGAGAACAAAGCACCCAGTGTTCCGCCTAAAGGAAAGAAGAAAAACCGAAGAAGACCCAGCGCCCGCGTCCTGCGCCGGACCACAAGAAGGGCTAAGAGGTTGCCTGCGAATTAGCGCATCTACCCGCTGCCAGAAACCAGGGCCACAACCTATTGAAGGGTACAGGATGAAGGGTATTCCTGGCTCGATTGGAAGCAACTAGCCTCGCAGAGCAGTTTCTTGGCGGCCGGGGAGTCGGCTGCTTCCGCATCGACCGGAGTTCAGCGGAGCGGAATCAGTCGCAAAGTTTTTTGTTCATAGCTCCGCGATGGCGAAATGTCAAAGCGCACACTGTAAAGGAGTAACTAGAAATGAAATGCACGTTAACACGAAGACTTCAAGTGTCGGTATTCACTTGTTTGCTCATGGGAGCCTGGCTGATCGCGAGCGCACAG
Source organism: uncultured Acidobacteriaceae bacterium (assembly GCA_963844525.1). Classification (GTDB taxonomy): domain Bacteria; phylum Acidobacteriota; class Terriglobia; order Terriglobales; family Acidobacteriaceae; genus Sulfotelmatobacter. The sequence continues at coordinate 124,169 of CAWJOM010000009.1, forward strand.
GACAGCTCGCAGCAGCCAGCTCCTGACAACACAAAGGTGAACGGACAAGAGCAGAACAAATCTCAGTCCACCCCGGATCAGCAAAAAGGCAACCGCTCCGATCAAAATATCATCCAGCAAATACGCCAATCGGTGATGAGCGACAAATCTCTGTCTACGTATGCCCACAATGTGAAGATCGTTTCGCAAAACGGCATGGTGACGTTGAAGGGGCCGGTGAGATCCGATGACGAAAAGCGTGTCATCGAATCCAAGGCCGCCGATGTGGTCGGGCAGGACAAGGTGACCAGCGAACTGCAAGTTGCACCCAAGAAATAACAACTAAGGAGATCCACATGTCAGGCAAGCATACAGCAGTATTTGGAATCTATCCGCACTACGCAAGTGTGGAACGCGGCGTTGAAGCTCTGAAACTCGCCGGCTTTTCCAACAGCGACATCTCTGTTTTATTCCCGGAGAACGAGGGCACCAAAGATTTCGCCCATGAGAAGAGCACAAAAGCACCTGAAGGCGCTTCCGCGGGCGCCGGGACCGGGGCGGTCCTGGGCGGCGGATTGGGCTGGCTCGCCGGGATCGGCGCCTTGGCGATTCCCGGCCTCGGGCCGTTCATCGCTGCCGGACCGATCATGGCGGCGCTGGCGGGAGCGGGCGTCGGAGGCGCGGTCGGCGGAATCACTGGAGCGCTGATTGGGATGGGCATTCCTGAATACGAGGCCAAGCGATATGAAGGCCGAGTGAAGGATGGCGGAATCTTGCTCTCCGTTCACTCGGACACTTCGGATGAAATTAAGCGAGCGAAGGCGATCCTCGAAGGGACGGGAGCACAAGACATCTCGTCGACCGGTGAAGCCGCCGGCGAAAAGACCGTCACAACTCGAGTTGCGTAGCATTTCTGCCCTCGTCAACTCAATACCTGGCGGAGCCATTCCGCCGGGTATTTGGACGAGATCGCCAAAGCAGTGGAACAAATCGAACAAGGAGAAGTCATGAACAAGAACCAGGTTTCAGGAAAAATGGATCAGGTCGTTGGGAAGGTCAAGCAGGGTGTTGGAGAAGCGGTGGGCAATCAAGATCTAGCCAATCAAGGCGTGGCCGATCAAGTGAAAGGTGCTGCCAAGGAAACATGGGGCGACGCCAAAGACGCAGCGAAACAGATCCAGGAGTCGCATAAGGAAGCCGCTGCGGACAAAGCTACCGAAGAACGGCGGAAAATCAGCGAATCGGTGGAGCAGGCCAAAGATAAGGTGAAAGACAAGATCGAGGATTTCCGAGACCGCCATTCAGCCTGATCCTCCGATGAGAACCGAGTTCAAGAGTCATGAGCTCAAACGTTGAACCGAGGTTATACGCTGAGGGCGAGTTTTCGAAAAGGGGCCATTTTTCAGGCACGACGGGGACACCCTTGTTTAGATCGTTGAGTTTGGTGACATTAACTTCTTCGGATTGGGGGTCGGCCGGTACCCCCACTCCGATTCGACTCGGAATCAGCGAAGATAGCACCAGCCCATAACTTGCTGACAAAAATGGCGGAGAGGGAGG
>CAWJOM010000010.1:0-99185 GCA_963844525.1 uncultured Acidobacteriaceae bacterium
TTTTAAGGCATGGGTCGCAGGTTCGAGTCCTGCCGCGCTCACCAAATCATCGGCTGCAAAGCTCGCGTGCGGCGTTCCAGACTGCATTTCCCGGTTGTCCTGATTCGGTCTTCCATCCTCCAACCAGCCCAAGGCTCTTAGGATTGAAGCGGCGCAAATGAGGATCTGCTGAGAAGGCACGCGCCTAAATCCCTTCTCGAAAGAGACGCGAAGAAATGGGTCGCCCGGTGCGGGCTCTGCTGTGCCGTTCACATTCTGCTGTTTTTTCCTGATATCGGACCACTGATCCATTCAGATTGGTGACTTTTCTCTGGTACCGGCGCCGGTATAGTGCCGCAGTTTCACGCATGGGCGGGTGCGTGACCATCCAAATTCCGTAACCCTTGGCCGGGAAGAAAATTTGGAAGGGATAGGAAGACAGCCATGACGAACTCCGCTTACTACGACAAGAAACAGAATTCCCAGTCTACTTGCGCTCATTGCGAAGGAATTTTCGAGCATGAACCATGGTGTGCAACCCGGGCTCCGCGGATGGCGTACGCCTACCAGATCGTGGTGGACGCCACGAAGATCACGGCGGGAGATGCCTTAATCCTGCACTCGCTCGGGGTGGCATGGGGTCGGGCCGTGTGAAGTAGCTTGCGCGGAACGGGCTGCATCAATAAGATAGCTGCGCCGCACCTGACCTACGGAATGATCGGCCAGACTATATCCCACTACCGGATCGTTGAGAAGCTCGGCGGCGGGGGAATGGGTGTCGTCTACAAGGCCGAGGACACGAAGCTGAAGCGCTTCGTGGCGTTGAAGTTCCTTCCCGACGATGTAGCGAAAGATCCGCAGGCGCTCGCCGGTTTCAGCGCGAGGCGCAGGCGGCATCGGCACTGAATCACCCCAACATCTGCACAATTTATGAGATCGATGAACACGATGGCCATCCATTCATTGCGATGGAGTTTCTTGACGGGCAGACTTTGAAGCATCGCATCGGCGGGCAGGCCGATGGATGTCGAGACGCTGCTGGGGATCAGCATCGAGATTGCGGATGCACTCGATGCGGCGCATACCGCGGCATCGTTCATCGCGACATCAAGCCAGCAAATATTTTCGTGACCAAGCGCGGGCAGGCAAGCTGCTGGACTTCGGTCTGGCCAAGCTGGCGCAAAGTACGGAGCATACGGTGACGACGCCGGAAGGGCCGATGACGAGTCCAGGGTCGACTATCGGGACGGTGGCATACATGTCGCCGGAGCAGGTGCGGGCGGAGGAATTGGATCCGCGGACCGACCTTTTCGCGTTTGGTTCAGTGATGTATGAGATGGCGACCGGGGATATGGCGTTTTCCGGAAGCAGCAATGGCGTGGTGTTTGAGAGCATTCTGAACCGGATGCCGCCGCCAGCGTCGGAAATGAACCCGGCGGTCCCGGAGAAACTGAACGATCTGATATCTGAAGTCGCTGGAGAAAGAGCGCGAGATGCGCTACCAGACGGCGGCGGAGTTGCGCGGCGATTTGAAGCGGATCAAGCGCGGGCTGGAAAGTTCGCGAGGAAAGCGGGCGGAAGCGCGAGCGGGTCGGCGAGCGCTTGGGATTAGCGCGGTTTCGGGGACGACCGTGCCGAGTCGGCCGGTGCGCGAGAAATCTGGTTCCGCAAGGGCGGGTGTGGACGGCGGCGGTCGTGGCAGGAGTGCTGGCGTTGCTGGCGGGACTGGCGAGCGGGAGCGCTGCTGCTGAAAGGGTCGGGGAAGGCGGAGTTTGCGGCGTACCATCCACTGACCTTCCGGCGCGGGATCGTGCATTCAGCGCGGTTTGCGCCCGATGGAAAGACGGTGATTTACAGCGCAGCGTGGGAAGGCAAGCCTCTGGATCTTTACACGACGCGACCGGAGAGTCCGCAGTCGCAGCAGGTAGAACCGAAGGGTGCCGACGTGCTGGCGGTTTCGGCGTCGGGCGAGATGCTGCTGGCGCTGCACAGCAAGCCGCGGGATTCATCCTTCTTATATGCGGGAACTTTGGCGCGGGTGCCGCTGGTGGGCGGAGCACCGCGCGAAATTCTGAATGATGTGGAATGGGCCGACTGGTCGCCGGACGGAACAAATGTAGCAGTCGTGCATGAAGTGGGGGCCAGGAAGCGCTTGGAGTTTCCGCTGGGAAGAGTGTTGTACGACGCGGACGGCTGGATTGGGAATCCGCGAGTACGGCCGGATGGAAAGAGCGTGGCGTTCGTCGATCATCCGCAAGCGGGGGATGATGGCGGCGCCGTGGTTGTGGTCGATTTGGCGGGAAAGAAAACGATGCTGTCGGACGGATGGGACAGCGTGCAGGGTCTGGCGTGGTCGCCGGATGGAAGAGAGATCTGGTTCACGGCAACCCGCACCGGAGGAGACCGGTCGCTGTATGCGACGGACTTGTCGGGGAAAGTCCGGTTGCTGGCGCGAGTGCCGGGTGAGTTGACGATTTTCGATGTAGGCAGAGAGGGAAACGTGTTGCTGACGCGCGGCAACGATCGCGCGGGCATGATCGGGCTGGCGCCGGGCGAACCGAAAGAGAAGGATCTGTCCTGGCTCGATTGGTCGGTGCCAGGAAGCCTGTCGCCCGACGGAAAGATGATTCTGTTCCAGGAGGCCGGCGAGGGTGGCGGGCCGCACTATGCGGTTTATCTGCGAAACACGGACGGATCGCCGGCGATCCGGTTAGGCGAGGGCACGGGATTGTCTCTTTCTCCGGATGGGCAGTGGGCGCTTTCGCGGTTGAACGTGGTGCCCTCGCCGCTGGTGCTTTATCCGACGGGCGTAGGTGAGATGAAGCAATTGAAAGGTGACGGGCTGAATCACACGACGGCCGCTTTCTTGCCGGACGGAAAAAGATTTGTGTTTACGGGCATGGAGCCAGGACACGGCGCCCGGCTGTACCTGGAGTCTTTGGACGATGCCACGCCGCATCCGATCAGCATGGAGGGAGTGCGGTCGAATGTATTGTCTCCAGACGGAAAATTTGTGGCGGCCCGCGGGCCGGATGACAAGGTCTATCTTTTTCCGGTGGGCGGTGGCGAGCCGACTCCGGTTGCGGGAGTGGAGGCGGGCGAGTTTCCCACGTCCTGGTCATCGGACGGACACTCGATTTTTGTGATCTCGCGGGGGCAGATCCCGGCGCAGGTGTTTCGAGTCGATGTGGGCACGGGACAACGAACCTTCTGGAGATCGTTCGAGCCGGCGGATTCAGCGGGGATCGACACGATCCGGGGCGTGCTGGTCTCGGCGGACAACAAGTCATATGTTTACGGATACAGCCGCACGTTGTCGGACCTGTATCTGGTGCAGGGATTGAAGTAGGGAGAGGCTGCAAGGCCTCTCGTGTGTGGTTGTGCTCACTGTTGAGAGATCCCGCCTCGCTTCGCCCCTCGGCTTCGCTCAGGGCAGGCATTTGGCGGACGGCCGAGGCGGCCGTCGCCACATAATCTTCTTCGCATGATCCTCCTGTATATTCTCTGGGTGATCAAAACAAACCGGTGGTTCGCTCTGCTGTTGGGTCTAGTGTGCGTTGCGAGTCTGGCACACGCGGCTTCCTATCAATACTTTCGTCTGGGAAATAAAGAGGACGTTCAAACCAAACCTGTGGCGGGCATTGCCATGATGGGCGGGGGCAGCGATCTGGATGAGGCGTTCCGCTGGCTGTGCAACAAGGGCAACGGCGGAGATTTTCTGATTCTGCGCGCGCGCGGTGATGACGATTACAACCCCTACGTGAAGGGCTTGTGTAACGCGAATTCGGTGGCGACGCTGATTCTTCCGGATCGCGCGGCAGCGCAAGATCCGGCGGTGGCCGAGATCATTCGCAAGGCGGAAGTTGTATTCATTGCAGGGGGAGATCAGTCGAACTACATTCGCGGTTGGCAGGGCACTCCGGTGGAGACGGCGATCAATGAAAACGTGTCGGCGGGAAAGCCGATCGGCGGAACGAGCGCGGGATTGGCGGTGCAAGGACAGTTTGTTTATGGCTGTATGAAAGACAAGCCGGACGATAAGGACCTGGCGTCGACGGACGTGTTGCCGGATCCGTATTTTGACCGCGTGACGCTGGTGCGGGATTTCCTGAAGGTTCCACACCTGGAGAACCTGATCACGGATTCGCATTTTGCGAAACGCGACCGCATGGGACGGACGCTAGGGTTTCTAGCGCGCCTTATGAAAGATGGATGGAGTTCGTCTCCGCGGGAAGTGGCGATCGACGAAAAATCGGCGGTGCTGGTCGAAGCGGATGGAAAAGGGACCGTGGTGGGAACGGGGAAAGGAGCGTATTTTCTGCGTCCCACGCGGGCGCCGGAGATTTGCGAGAAAGGAGTTCCGCTTACGTTCCAGAGCATCGATGTCTACCGGGTTCGCTCGGGCGGTCATTTTGATCTGACTTCGTGGACGGGCGATGGAGGGACGGCGTATTCGCTCTCGGTGGAACGCGGAAAGATTGAGAGTACGCAAGCTGGGAAAGGGATCTATTGAGGGTGTCTATTTTCGAAACTACCCGCACAGGGATCCAGTGAGCCGGTCTTTGGATATGGAGGTGAGTTGCCATGCGTCGAGAGCTCGCAGTTCTGCGTCGCCTTCTATTTTCAGCCGCAGCGGGCCTGAGGGAATCTGATACACCCGTGCTGTTAGAGATGTCGTTTGGTTGGCGAATAGTTCGAGCACCGATCCGTCAAGGAAGGCGTGCAGACGGAGGGGTGCGGCGGGCGAGCCTGGGAGCGGTGCGGTGACGCGGTTCACGCGCAGTTCGCGCGTTCCGGACTTGTTGACGCAGGAGATGGTGGTGAAGTTCTCCCCGCTCTCGGTCTGCAGGTGAATGGAAATCTCGTCAGCTTTTGGCACGAGTTCCAGCGTCAGTTCCGCGGCGAGATCGGTGATCCGCAGAGCGTCGAGAACCTTCTGACGCGCCGAGAGATCGGTTTCGGCGTTGATGGTGGTATGCGCAGCTCTGAGTCCATGGGCTGCGGGGGAAACGTCGGTCTGCAATTCGTTGTCGGAGTTCAGCGACAGCACGCGTGGGAGCGACATGACGCCGGCCCATCCGGCGGCGATGAGATCCGCGTCGGGGCGGGTTTCAGGAATCCATCCCCAGAGAACGAGATTGCCGTCGGCATCACGCGTGGTCTTCGCCGCGTAGTATGAGCCCCAATCGACAACGCCTTCTTTCTCGGGAGTAAAACGCTGCTTCGCGTAGGTGCCAACTTTCCATCGAACCTTGCCCATGGTGGAGATCAGCAAAACGTGCTTGTTGCCAAGCGGGAAGAAGTCGGGGCACTCCCACATCTCTCCGGTGTCGACGGGGTTGGTGCTCTTGAGTTCCGGCGCGGGTCCTTCGACGAGGGTATGGAGATAGGTCCAGTGGCGCAGATCGGATGAAGTGTAAAGAAGGATGGTGCCGCCTTCGTGGGGAATGCCGGAACCGAGAATCAACATCCACTGGTTGCGTTCGCGCCAGAGGCAGGGATCGCGGAATCCTGTGACGGTGAGACCAGGGGGAGGCGCGGCGATCACGGGCTCAGGTAGTTTCTTCCAAGTGCGCAGATCGTCGTCCTGGGCAACGGCGAGGCATTGCGTCTCGCGCCAGGTGTGGGCACCGTCGCGAAGAGTGGCTGCAGCGTCGGATGCCGGTGGCGCGACTCCGGTGTAGATCACGGTGGGCGTGCCGTTGTCGAGGACGGCGCTTCCGCTGAAAACGCCCGAGCGGTCTGGGCCATCGGGAGTGGGCGAGAGGGCGATCGGCTCGTGCTGCCAATGAATCATGTCGAGGCTCGTGGCGTGAGCCCAGTTCATGTTGCCCCAAGTTGCGCCCTGTGGATTGTACTGGTGGAACATGTGATAGCGTCCGCGAAAAAAGATGGGACCGTTGGGATCGTTCATCCAGTTATGCGCGGGAAGCAAGTGGTACTGGGGGCGCAGGGGATCAGAAGCAAGCTTGCGGCAGAGCGCGGCGGTTGCGGTGTCAATAGCGGACGCAAAGCGGTGAGGCCACGCCGGCGAGAGTGCTGCTGCGCCCGAGAGTTGCAGGAACGTTCGTCGAGACAGCGACATGGTTTAAGCGAGGCCTCCTGCTGAGAACGCTCCCGCCCTTGCGATTCGCCTTCAGTGATACCACAGAAGCTGACGAGGGCGCGTTGGATATAATGCGGGAAAGATTGAGCATCGTCCATCCCATCGTGTTCCGACACCATTCCAGGCTCGCTAGTCTGATCCTCTCAGCGATTTTCTCTGCGAGCGTTGCGTCGTGGGGGCAGTCGGCATCCCCGGCTCCTCCGGCCAAGACTGCCGAGCGCTCGGCGCTGCAACGCGGGCAAGAAGCGCTGAAGAGCGGCGACGTGGTGCGGGCGCGCGCGGAGTTTGAAAAAGCGGTGCGGCTCGCTCCGGGCGACGCGGAGGCACAGTCCGCGCTGGGCTGGGTGCTGGCGCAGCAAGGGGAATCGGACGCCGCGGTAATTCACCTGCGAGCAGCGATTAAGGCCAAGCCCGGGTTGGTGCAGACGCTATTGACTCTGGTTAGCGTGCTCGCGCAGCAGGGAAAGGTTGCGGAGGCGGAGCAGGAGTCACGAGCGGCGCTGAAGATTTTACCGGATAACGCGGACGCTCATCGCGCACTGGCGAGGATTCTGAGCCAACAGCCCGGGAATGAGGCCCTGACAGAGATGCGGCGAGCGGTAGAACTCGCGCCCGAGCGTCCCGATCTGCAGGACGACCTCGGGAATCTTCTGGCGCAACGAAGTCAGTTTGCCGAGTCGGAAGTGGCGTTCCAAGAGGCGTTGCGGTTGCAACCGGATCTGGAGCAGGCCCACTTTCACCTGGGCGTGGTGCGTTTACAGGCGCAGCAATTGGATGAGGCTGCGAACGAATTGGGAAAGGCGACCGAGTTAGCTCCGCAGGATGCGGTGGCTCATTACTACCTGGCGAAGACGTTGACCGCGCAATCGAAGAACGCCGAGGCGCTGCAGGAATTGCGGAAGGCTGCGGCGTTGCGTCCGAACTGGTTTGAGGTGCAGATTGAACTAGGGATTGCCAGCCAGCACGCCGGAGACGCCGAAGGTGCGGTCGGAGCGTTTGAAGCTGCCGTGAAACTGCGGCCGCAAGATGCGGAGGCGTACAACGATCTCGGGCTGGCGCTGGTGCAGAAGGGCAATGCTGGGGAAGCGATCCCCAAGTTCAAAGCGGCGGCGCAACTGCGTCCGGAGGACGGGACACTTCGCGGGAATCTGGCGATCGGGTACATGCAGGTGGCAGATTTCGATGCTGCAATCACAGAACTGCATGCCGCGGTTCAACTGGCTCCAAACAATGCTTCACTGCATTACAACCTTGGCCTGGCGTACAAGTTGAAGGATCAACTTGACAAGGCCGTCCCCGAATTTCAGAACGCGATCCGGTTGCAGCCCGACTTGGCGGATGCGCACTACACGCTAGGCGTTTTGTTCTGGCAAAAGGGCGACTTCGACAAGGCGACTGAGGAATTGCAGAGGGCAATTCAGAATCAGCCGAATTACGCCGAAGCCCATTACACGTTGGGCACGATTTACAAACAGCAGGGAAAACTCAAGGAGGCCGCGGCGTCGTTGCGCGAGGCGATCCGGTTGCAGCCGGATTTTGCCGGGGCGCACACTACTCTAGCCGCGGTGCTGCGGCAAATGGGCGATGCGCAGGGCGCGGCTGAGGAAGCGAAGGCGGGAGCGAATATCGCGGCCTCAAGCAACAATCTGCAGACCGCAACGTTTGCGACGAATTCAGGAAAAAGATTGCTCGGTGCGGGAGACGTGGACGGGGCGATTGCACAATTCCAGTCCGCGATCCGTTCGGAGTCGAATTATGCGGCCGCACATTATCAGTTGGGTCTGGCGTTGACGCAGAGTGGACGGAAGGATGAGGCCAGGAAAGAGTTTCAGAGAGCGGCGGAACTGGATCCGCATTTGACGGTGCCGCGGTAGCGGTAATTCATAGGCGCGCGTCGCAGCGGGTGAGATCTGCGCTGCCAGGAAAGCAGGTCCCTCGACTGCGCATTGCGATCGATAGGGCCGATCGCAATGCTTCGCTCGGGATGACAGTATTTGGTGGTGCGGTGCTGCTTCACTTGGAATGACAACTTTTGGATGGAAGGATGACAGATTGGGACAGGCGGCGTTTCAGTTGCCGCGATTGCGGACTGAGACCAGATCTGTCATGACTGGGACACCGTGTGCGATCTTCACGTGGAGAAGCGCTTCGAAGGGCTTTAGATCGGAGGGCTTCGTGACCTTCAGGCGATAGAGCAATTCCTTCACAGAGTCTTCCCGGCAGACGAACTCGACCGCCGCCTGGGTGCCGAAGGTCGAGTTGCCAGCGAGAATCAAAATAGAGCGTGACGGGTCAAGGCCTGGGAGCAGACTGACTACGGCATAGTCCTCGACGGTTGGCTGATTCGCCGGAGTGGCGAGGAATACGGAGGGCTCGCTGGGAAGCGGGTGTACGTTGAGGACGGCGAGGTCTCCCTTGCGCGGGCCGGAATCGAGACGGTGAAACACAAATTCCTGAGTGCCGGGGATGTCGAGCAGGCTGAGGTTTTCCGAGGGCGATCCCACGAAAATCAGATCGTTATTTTTAGCGTCGTCGAGAGAAAACAGGGCGCCGCGTTTCACGCGAATGGGACGATTGAGAAGGTCGAAAACATGGTCCAGTTGATGGATGGCCAGCACCTCTCCCACGCCGGTGTAGTGGTCAAGAATAAATGCGCTCTGGTCGGATGAAGGGTTGAAGTAGCGCATCCCGGTTTCAGGCCGGCCAACGAAGCTTCCGTTGCTAAAGATCACCCAGGGCTGCTGGGGGCCAATCAAGAAGCGATTCCAGAAAATCTGATAGGCGGCGGGAGCTGGTTGTGGGGCGGCGGCCTGGATGCGCGTGCGTTGCGACAACAGGATGGCGGTAGTCGATAGAGACGCCGCGAGGAGAACGGAGAAGACCGCAACCGCAATCACCCACCCGCGCGGTAGAGGATGAGTCTCTGCTTTTTTCTCTGGTTCGAAGATGAGCGTTGTGAGGGGATGGGCTCCCGGCTTCGAAGGGCGCAAGTGGAAGGTGAGCGCATACGACCCCTTGGGGATCTCCACGACAATGGGATCGTCCGGGCCTTCATGGGAGTAGTACTCGGCGAGCTTGACGCGCAGGCGTCCGGCCTGCACCCGTACCGTGGAGTCGCTCTGCGGATCGAATCCGGCGGGGCGGCCCAAGACCTCAGTGGCGATCTGGTACTCCTTGAGGGCAACGCCGGGGTGGTCGAGTGAGTGTTCTGCGAGGTAGCGGAGGAGCTTGCACAGAGATTCAGAGGTGTGCAGGCTATGACTTTTAATAAGTTTATCTATTTGTTGGAAGCACTGCTCGCGACCGATAGCGAAAGTGTGCGTGACAGCCATATCACAGGGAAGTAACGGCTCGACGTATCTTACTGCAGTGTTAGTACTTTACACCTGTAACAGTATCAAACCTAGTGAAACTTCTTGTACGTAATTGTTTTGTACTACGACTGCACCCTGCATAGTCAAGTCTCCTTCTGCATTTCCGAGGCACATCTGTGGGTAAAGTCTGAGGAGGAAGTTCATGAAAAGATCAGCTTGGGTCGCGGTAGCGATGCTGGGTCTACTGTGCAGTCTGTGGGTGCCCAATGCAATAGGGCAAGCCGTGTACGGCAGTATCCTGGGCACGGTAACGGATCCATCTGGGGCAGCGGTCACTGGGGCAAAAGTGACGGTCACCAGCCAGACGAAGAATGTGTCGACCGAGGTCACCACGAATGAGAGTGGCAACTACTCCGTTACACACTTGATCCCAGACGTTTACGCCATGCGGATCGAGGGCACCGGTTTCAAGAGCCTCGAATATAAGAACATTCAAGTGTCGGCGGATAACGGCACGAAGATTGACGGGCAGTTCCAGGTCGGTTCGGCGAGCGAGCAGGTGGAAGTAACCGCCGCGGCGCCACAACTCAAAACGGACCGCATGGACGTTTCGACCGAGTTTACGGGAAGACAATTGGAAGACCTTCCAGTCTTCAACCGAAACTTCCAGAGTCTCGAACTGCTTTCGCCGGGAACGCAGATCATCACGGGATGGGGGCATGCAGCCACCGAGAATCCGCAAGGCAGCAAGCAGATTTTCGTGAACGGCCAGCACTTCAGCGGTACTGGGTACGAACTCGACGGCACCGACAATCAGGACCCGATTCTCGGCATCATTATTGTGAACCCCAGTCTCGATTCGGTAACCGAAACCAAGATTGCGACACAGAACTACGACGCCGAATTCGGCAAAGCGCTGGGTGGAATTATGACGGCGCAGACCAAGTCAGGAAGCAACGCGTTTCACGGAAGCGGCTACTTCTATGACTTGGATCCGACGGGTCCGGCGGTCAATCCGTTTACCGACAAAGCGGCCCCCAATAACTGGAAACAATATGGCGGCGCGGTCGGTGGCCCAATCATCAAGAACAAGCTGTTTTTCTTTGCGAACTACGAAGGGACAAGGCGCACCTCAGGTCAGACCATCAGCATTACGGTGCCCACAGCTCTGGTTCGCTCGACCTGTCTTGCGCCAGGTGCCACAGTTTGCGATTTGAGCGAGTATGTGAACGCTAATTTGGGCGGTGGCGCTGGCGCTGTCTATAACCCCTACGAGCCGGACGGATCGCGAACGCTCTACGGCAGTTCGATCCCGATGAGCGTGCTGCAGCAATATGATCCCAATGGTGTTGCTGAACACATCCTGTCGTTGTTGCCGGCCCCGAATATACAAGGAACCCAGGGTGGAACGGTTGACAACTATACCGCGAGCGGAAGCGGCAGCTTCAACGACTACCAATATGTTGGGCGCGTCGATTACTCGGTGAATCAGAAGCTCAATGTTTTCGGCCGATACTCGCACGCCCACTTTACGCTTTCCGGTTCACCGATCTTCGGGGACCAAATCGGCGGACCCGGACTAGGCTACTTAGGATTGGCAGGGCAGTCGCAGATCAACAACTATAGTCTGGCGACAGGCTTCGATTACACCTTGAGCACCAGCCTTCTGACAGACTTCCGATTCGGATGGTTCAAATACAATCCGCATTCCACGAAATACGACGCGAACGTAGCCGCCGCAACGGCTCTTGGGCTTAGCGGCTTTAACACTTCCGATCCGACCACCGGCGGCTTGCCGCAATTCACCTTCGATCAGACGATCGGAGTGAACAATACCGGTTACAACGGAATCGGAGAAGGCCTCAACGTGAGCCGCTGCAACTGCCCCTTGATCGAGAGGGAGCAGGGCATACAGTTCGTCAACAATTGGACCAAGATGAAGGGCAACCACCAGTTCAAGGTGGGTGTTGATTTACGACACGCAACCAACTTGCGCGTGCCCTCGGATGCGAACCGCACCGGAATTATGAACTTCAACCACCTGGGTACGTCGAACAGCGGAACCGGCGGTTTGGACATCGCGACTTTCCTCTTCGGCGAAGTGACATCGTTCAACCGGTACGTCGGATCGGCCACTGAACCGAATGCGCAGGAAACCCAGAACCGCTACTTCATCTACGCCCAGGATACTTGGCGCGCAACGTCAAAGTTGACCATCAATTACGGTTTGCGGTGGGAGTTCTACACTCCGGAATACGTCAACGGCAAGGGGAACGGCGGCTTCGCCGTGTTGCCGGAGGGCGTGATCCGGGTAGCCGGCTACGGCGGTGTCGGGATGAACGGAAACACCGCCGATAATTGGAAACTGTTCGCTCCGCGGATTGGGGTAGCTTACGAAATCAATCCAAAGACAGTAGTCCGCATGGGGTACGGACGTAGCTACGATATCGGTGTATTCGGATCGCTGTTCGGTCACACCGTCACCCAGAACCTGCCGGTTCTGGCCAACGAACAATTGAACTCGCCGACGAATGACAATAAAACCGCAGCGTTTAACTTTACCGGCGTACCGGGCTCGGCGCCCGGGTCACCCGGATGCTTGCCTGCTTCTGGCGGGTACGATCCAACGATCTGCGGACCGACTCCCAATCAATTCCCAGTGATTCCCTCCAGCGGAATCCTGCCCCTGTTCGGACCGCAGGCTAACGTATCGCCGCACCTGCGACCTGATAAGCTTGTGGCCCCAACCGTGGACGCGTGGAACGCAACCATTCAACGGCAGTTGACCAGCAAGACCAGCCTGGAGGTTTCCTATGTGGGGAATCACGGGAGTCACGTATTCAAGGGTACGGGGCCGACATATAACCCGAACCAGGCGACGGTGGTTGGTTTCTTGCCACCCAACGTACAAAACTCGAGCGGTGGTTACGGCGGCCTCAGCTATAACGCCCGCTCACCTTACAACACAGCGTTCACGACCACCTACACGGATGCGGCCGGCGTGAGCGCCCCGGTCGTTTGCTGCTCAGGCCAAAGCATGGGATACGCCGGCAACGACGGCACGAACAAGTACAACGCTCTGCAAATCAAGTTGGACCATCGCCTTGGGGCCGGTTTGACGCTCAACGCTTATTACACTTACGCCAAAGCCTATGATAACGACGGCAGCTACCAGCCTGATCTTAGCCAAGGCTGGGGGCGTCAGGACTTCAACCGCGACAGTGTTCTGATCATTACGTCGCTGTACGAACTGCCATTCGGCAGAGGTAAACACTACCTGGGGAACGTGAGCCGGGGAATGGACTATCTGGTCGGGGGCTGGCAGTGGAATGCAACCTTCACGATCGGCAGCGGCCTGCCGTGGTCGCCCGGCTATAACAATTGCAATTTAGACCGGGACACCGGGCCATGCCGCCCCAGTCTGAACGGCAGCTTCGCCATGGGGGCAGGCGGATTCAACACGAGTGGGCCTCATGCAGGTCAGGTTGTTTTCTTTACCCCGGAACCGGTCTCTCTTTGTGATAGTCCGGGTATCTCGCCCACAACCGGCAACGCGGACTGCCCGTCGGCCACCGACCCAACGGTCCCGGCCCTGATCACGCAGACAGGGCCGTTCACCGATCCTGGAATTGCCAACTTTGGCAATGTGCATCGCAATCAGTTCACGGGACCGGGAGAGTTCATGTCCGACATGTCCATCTTTAAGAACTTCGCGATCACTGAGGGCATCAAGGCTCAATTCCAGGCTGAATTCTTCAACATCTTTAACCATCCGGTGTATGCGCTGCCCGGCAATACTTGTATTGACTGCGGCGGGGCAGGCATCATCAACAGTCTGCAGGGGGACCTCCAGATGCGGCAGATGCAGCTCGGCGTCCGGGTTACCTTCTAGACGCGGTCGTCAACCACGAACAAATCTGGGGGAGCCGCCGGCTCCCCCAGATTTTCAAGCGCCTCGATACGGTCCTTCCTTCCTCGTTTCCGGTTGACGCCGGACGATATAGTCAGTACGAACACTGCCGGGATTTGGAACGATGAAAAAGAGAGTTGTGGGGCTAGGGGAAGTGCTCTGGGATCTTCTGCCGGAGCGGAGATGTTTGGGCGGAGCGCCTGCAAACTTCGCCTACATCACAACGCTCATGGGTGACCAGGGAATTGTGGCCAGTCGAGTTGGCGAAGACTCCCAAGGGTTGGAAGCTCTGCGGCGCTTGGAGGAGTTGGGGCTCGACATCGATCATGTGCAGACGGACCGCGAGCGCCCGACGGGCACCGTAAAAGTAGAGATCGAAGGCGACGGGGTGGCGCGTTTTGAGATTGCGCATCCGGTGGCATGGGATGCCCTGGCGTGGACCCTGGACTGGCAGCATCTCGCCGCGAGGGTGGACGCCGTTTGTTTTGGGTCGCTCGCGCAGCGCGCCGAAACCAGTCGGGCGACGATTCAACATTTCCTGCACGCGGTATCCCCCGATGCGGTGAAGGTGTTTGACGTGAATCTGCGTCAGGCTTATTACTCACAGGAGGTTCTTGCGGAATCGATGAGGATGGCGGACATCGTCAAGCTGAATGACGAGGAGTTGCCCAGGATCATGAGCCTCGCCAAATTTCCGCACAAAGATGAGCTATCGTCGGCGCACCGGTTGATCAGTGCCTACGATTTGACGTCTGGTCTGTATCACGCGGGGCGGGCGCGGAAGCCTGCTGGTAAGAGGCCAGGACGCCAGCGAGCACCGAGGCTTTCGTGTCCGGGTGGCGGATACCGTGGGATCGGGAGACGCGTTTACTGCTGGACTGGTGCACGAATATCTGCACGGTGCCTCGCTCGACCTGATGAACGAAGTGGCGAACCTGGTGGGCGCATGGGTGGCGAGCGAGGTGGGCGCGATGCCCGCTCCGAAGCGCGGAGCACTGGAACATTCGCTGGCCGAGATTCGGTAAGGAAAAGCGCAGAAAACTCGCAGCCTGTTGTATAGTTACGAAAGATTGTGTTTGCTTTCGTTATCCACCAGGCTTGTGAGGGGGAACCATGAAGCGCATCCGGAACGGGCGGGGCACCATTCGTCAGTCGTATTCCTTCATTCTTGCATTCACATTGGCCGCGCTCGGCGGCATGATGCTCAGTTGCAGCAAGCCCGCGGCAGCGCCGCCAAAAGCAGCACCCTCGCGGCCTTCCGATATTAAGGTGGAAGTGCGCGATGGAGGGCCCATCGTGCTGACGACCAGCGCCGCGGAGTTTCAGATTCTTCCTTCCGGATTCCTGCAGGCGACTCTATTGAAAGACGGCAAGCGGTTGACGCTCGACGAGCCCGAAGTCGGCTCGGCAGGCGGCAGCGATTCCATTGTGCACGAAGGGAAGGAGCTGGACTTCATGCCGGATTTCTGCGCAAGCGAAAGTCGTGGAGAGCATCGGCAAACTTGGCCGCGGAAAGCGAGTGGAGATTCCGGCGCGTCCTCTGGCTCCAGCGGGAGTGGACATCGAGCGCATGTTGGTCGTGGAAGCGTATGACGATTTACCGAACATCGCTTTGGTCAGCACGACGTACAAGAATGCAGGCGCTGCGGAGTATCAGATCGACAAGGTCTGGATGCAGCAGCACCGCTTCAACGCCGAGCTAGTCGATGCGAAGGTCGCAGCCGTACGACATGTGGTCGTTTCAGGGATCGAGCTACGACTGGGGAAAAGATGACGTGCAACAGCTCACACGGGCTTCTTCGCAGCCGAATGTGATGGGAGAGGCGGTGAAAGGCGGCTATGGGGGCGGGATTCCGGTCGTCGCGTTCTGGACGGCTTCGGTCGGGTGAAGCGATCGGCCACATCGAGACGCTGCCATGGACGCTGTCGATTCCGGTCAAGGTGGAGAACCGATGGGCGGGTGAGTGCGAGCGTGACCATCCCGGCAAATACGGCGCTCAAGCCCGGAGAGAGTTATTCCACGCCGCGCAGTTTCGTCGCCGTGTACAGCGGAGATTTCTACGAGCCGCTGCGCATGTGGTCGAGCGTGCTGCAAAAAGAAGGATGGGAACATTCCCAAGCCGTCGAACGAAGCCTACAACGTGAGTTGGTGCGGATGGGGCTACGAATTCAACGTCACCCCGGCGCAAATGCTGGGGACCGTGCCGAAGCTGAAAGAACTGGGAATCAAGTGGGCGACGCTCGACGATCGCTGGTTCGACACTTACGGCGACTGGAATCCGCGCAAAGAGACTTTCCCAGGCGACTCGATCAAGCAGATGGTCGATGACTTCCACAAGCAGGGAATCCTGGCGCAACTGTGGTGGCTGCCGCTGGGAGTGGAAGACGGGCAGGGACGGTGGGAGTCGCACAAATACATCGTGTCGAAGGTGGTGCAGGAGCATCCCGAGTGGCTGATTCTCGACAAGAACGGCAAGCACGCGCGAATGACGCGCGACCTGGCGACGCTCGATCCGTCGTTGCCCGAGGTGCAGGCCTACTTCAAGCAACTCACCGAGAAATTCATCCGCGACTGGGGCTTCGACGGCTCGAAGCTCGACAATATTTATAGCGTGCCCGCGTGCTACAACCCGGCGCATCATCACAAATCGCCGCAGGATTCGGTGAACGCGATGGGCGAAGTGTACAAGACTATTTTCGAGACTACGCGCGCGATAAAGCCGGAGAGCGTGACGCAGGCCTGTCCGTGCGGGACGCCGCCTTCTCTAGCGTGGCTGCCATTTATTGATCAGGCCGTGACTGCCGATCCGGTGGGCGCGGTGCAGGTGCGGCGGCGCATCAAGATGTATAAGGCGCTGCTCGGACCTGAGGCGGCGGTGTACGGCGATCACGTGGAACTGTCATGCCATGACGCCCATCGGGAAGGGCAACTGGAGTGAGCACGGAGACGATTTCGCTTCCACGCTCGGCGTTGGCGGCGTTCCGGGGACGAAATTCGTCTGGCCCGATCCGGGCCCGAAGTACAAGCCCGTGAATCTGACCAGCGAAAAAGAAGCGCACTGGAAGAAATGGATTGGGCTCTACAACGAGAAGATGCTGTCGAAGGGAGAGTTCCGCGATCTGTACGTTTACGGCTACGACGTGCCCGAGGCGTATGCGATTGAGAAGGATGGCAAGATGTACTACGCGTTCTTCGCGGACAAAGAAAACGGCTCATTCAGCGGGGAAGTTGAACTGCGCGGGTTGAAGCCGGGAAGCTACCACGTCGTGGATTATGTGGATGGAAAAGATCTGGGTGAAGTCCAGGCGGAGGCAGGGAAGTCTCCCCAGCTAAAGACGGAGTTCAAGGGAAACCTGCTACTGGAAGTCAGTTCGAAATAGATCGGCTTTAGGGTTTTCGAATCCGATGGGCGTCGCCCCTTCAACTCGCTCAGGAGGAATTGCCGCCGGACGGCCGAGGGCGGCCGTCTCCACATGAGCTTCTCCACATGAGTCGTTAAGCTTTGCGAAAGAACGTCTCGCGATGGTCTGCATCGCGGAAGGCTTCGGTGCCGCCCGGGCGCGTGGTTGAGAGCGCTCCGGCCCGGTTGCCGCTCGCCAGGCATGTCGGCAGATCGGACCCTCGCACGTACTCATGCAGGAATCCGGCGTCAAAGCTGTCGCCGGCACCTACGGTGTCAACCGCAACAACCTGCATCGGCGCACTCGTAAGGCGTTCAGCCCCGCGCTGGGCGAGCGCCCCTTTGCGGCCCAGCTTCACTACGACCAGCGGAACATGCTTTGAAAGGATGCGGATCGCGGCTTCCAGGTCGTCGTCATCCGTGCCGGCGGCTTTGCAGGCTTCTCGCTCATTCGGAAGAAATACATCCACATGGCGGAGGACCTCGTGCAGGCCGCCTTCCCACCGGTCTTCGGGATCGTCGTTGGTGTCGAGTGAAATCGTGAGTCCCTTCGCCTTCAGCCGCTGAAATAATTCGCCCACTCTCGGACGCAGCGCCCGCTGCAGATAGTACGAAGAGAAATGAAAGTGGCGCGAGTCGGCGAGATAGTCGAGATCAAGATCGTCCCATGAAGTTTCCGCAATCGTTCCCGCGTAAGTAAGGATGTTCCGCCATGCTTCGTGATGCAGGATCACCGTGAGGCCGGTAGTGGTTAAGCTCGGCACGCGCCGCACTTGCGAGATGTCGACTCCGCCCTGCTGGAGGCGCTCGAGTGCGATCTTCCCGAGCGGGTCGTCGCCGATGCGCGATTGAAATCCTACGCGGCTGCCGAGTGCGGACAGGTTGTGAGCCACGATCGCGGATGACGAGCCGAGCGTAAGCATCATGCGGTCGGCGAGCAGTTCGCGCTCCGGAGGAAGTTGCTCGGGCAGGCCGTAGAGGATGAGGTCGAGGTTGAGTTCGCCGGCGATAGTGACGTCAAAGCGTGGCATGGGGTTGGGTGGTGGCGCGTTGGTTAGACCAGCGTAACTTCAATTCCAGCCTGCTTCAGGGCGCGTAGATCGGTTTTTGGAGCTGCGCGGTCGGTGATCACTTCCTGCAGCGCTGATGGTGGCGCGATCAACGACAAACTGCGGCGGCCGAATTTGCTGGAGTCGCACACGGCCACGGTTTTCTTCGCGATGTCGACCATCACGCGGTTGACTTTCGCTTCCAGCAAATTTGGAGTGCTCAATCCGAAGTGCGTGTCGAATCCATCGACGCCCAGAAATAAGAGATCGGCACTCAGGCGGCGCAGTGTTTCCTCGGCAATGGGGCCCACCAGAGAGAATGAATTCTTGCGCAGCGTTCCGCCGGTCAGGATCACTTCGACAGCAGTCCCCGCCAATTCTGCTGCGATGTTGACGGCGTTGGTGATGATGGTCAGATTCTGAAAGTTGCGCAGCGCGCGCGCGATCGCGGTCGTGGTGGTGCCGGAGTCGAGAATCAACACCTGGCCTTCTTTGACTCTGGCGGCAGCACTCTCGGCGATCCGTATTTTTTCCTGGTGGTGAAGTTTTTCTTTTTCTCGCAGGGTCGGATCTTCCAGAGCGCCGTCACGCGAGGGGAGTGCGCCGCCGTGTGTTCGGTGGACGAGTCCATGAGCGTGCAGGATTTCGAGATCCTTGCGAATCGTAACCTGTGAGGTTTCGAACTGCCGGGCGAGTTCCGTAACCAGAACTCTGCCCTGGTGAGTTAAGAGATCGAGAATGGCGCGGCGACGTTCTTCGTTGAGCACGGGAATAGCTTGCAGCGAATCCATTTTGTGCAACCGATGGTCCAGGTTGTCGATTTCTTTTTATAGCGTTTTGTTTCGTTTGTCTACTGCAAAGGTTGACAGGTCTGGCCCCCGGGAAAGGCCGCCCAAGGTTCCGGGCAGGCCCCAATCCCAGGCCGAAGGGGAGCACAGGAAATCCCGTAACTCATGTTTTTGTGGGCAGTTGGGAACCATGGGCGATGATAACCAACCGAATACCCCGGCCGTTAGCCCGATTGCATCTAGGGGGTGGCTTTGGCGTAGTCTCAGATTGGGACGAAACCAGTCCGGCTTTCGAAGGGCGCTTTTTGTTACGAAACCCGGAAGCTCAGTCGAGCGCAGGAGATTTCCCTTGGCAACCACGTGGGTGGAAGTGGCGAGACAAGTAACGAGAGAAGAGACGCTGATCCGCTCGAAGTCGGTTGCCGCGCGCGTGGTGGCCGGAGAAACTCTACTCGTTCCAGTGCGCGGCAAGATTGGAGACCTGGCATCGATTTACAGCTTCAACGGCACAGGGACGCTTATCTGGAAATTGCTGGAGTCGCCGAGAACCGTGACGCAACTGGCGGCGGCTGTCGCGCACGAATATGAAGTCGAACCGGAGCAGGCCGAGCGGGATGTGACGAATTTTGTGAACGACATGAAATCTGTAGGTCTGGTCGAGGTCCCGGTTGCTGCACTCGTAGCGATGGCCGGGGACTAGAGAAGAGCGACCAGTGGGGCGGGAAGAACTGGAGGCAGTGGGCGCGTGAAAGCGCGTCCGCCGCCTTCAGACAAGTTTCCGAGTCGTGGAGGGGGATTTGGAGCAGCTTAGTTACGGTGCGTTTAGCGCGGATCTGCACCAGCGCCAGGCCGGCCAGCGCGTGCCGATGCAGGTTTCGATTGAAGTGACCCGCCGCTGTCCTCTCGAGTGCCTGCACTGCTACAACAACCTGCCCATGGGCGACATGGACGCCAAGCGGCGCGAGTTGACCAAAGAAGAGCACTTCAAGGTGCTCGATGAATTGGTCGACATGGGCTGCTTCTGGCTGCTCTACACCGGCGGCGAAATCTTCGCGCGTAAGGACTTCCTCGAGATATACACCTACGCCAAGCAAAAAGGATTCCTGATCACTCTGTTCACCAACGGCACGATGATCAACGAAACCATCGCAGATTACCTGGCGGAGTGGCCTCCGTTTGCCATTGAGATCACGCTGTACGGGCGCACGCGGGAGACGTATGAAGCGCTGACCGCGATTCCGGGCTCGTATGACCGCTGCCTGCGCGGGATCAAACTGCTGAAGGAGCGAGGCCTGCCGCTGAAGTTGAAGACGGTTGCCACGAGCATCAATAAGCACGAAGTCGTCGCGATGCGGCAGTTTGCGGAAGAAGAGTTGGGCGTGGAGTTCAAGATGGATGGGCAGATCAATCCGCGGATCGATTGCTCGCAGAGCCCGCTGGCAGTGCGGCTTACGCCGGAGGAAGTGGTCGCGCTGGATATGGCGACGCCCAAGGCGATTCACGAATATCAGGCGTTGGCAGATCGAGAACTGAGAAGCGCTGCACAACTTGCCCAGATCGACACCGTATATTCCTGCGGCGGTGGAATGAACTCTTTCGCGATTAACGCGCTTGGAGAAATAGGGATTTGTGTGATCTCGCAGCAAGAGACCTTCAGTGTCAGGACCGGCGGAGTGAAAGCTGTCTGGGAAGAGTCGCTACTGCAATTGCGAGAGCGGAAAAGTACGCGGATAACGAAATGCACTCAATGCCACATCAGGTTACTTTGCGGAATGTGTCCCGCGAACGGGGAGATGGAGAATGGCGACCGAGAGAGTCCTGTGGACTTCCTTTGCCATGTAGCGCATCTCCGAGCGGCGGTGATTGGCGCGCACGTTCCAGAACACGGAGAGTGTGAGTTTTGTGCGGGAGGCGTTCAGCACGACGACATAGTTGAGTCGGCGCGCAAGATTGCCGGCAAGGAAATCGATGTGGAGTCTTGGGTTGGGCCGCAACATATGCTCCCAATCCTTAACAACTCCACTGCCGTCAGCGGGGGATGCGGGAGTTGTGGAAGTCACTGAAGGTAATCATGAGAGGTGAAGTTGAATGAATTCCGGACCGAACCAAACCGAGGGCAAGACGAAGTATGAGCCACCGCGATTGGCGACGATCAGCCTGCGTCCGGAGGAGGCAGTTCTCGGTCACTGCAAGACTGCCAGCGGGGGTGGGAACTCCACGCCGGGAAGTTGCTTTCCACTAGGGATATGCAACAGTGTGGGCTCGTGAACGGCGCAATGCCATGGTCAGTGGTTGCGGGCGATCTACCTGACGAGGTCGAGGTGATGCATGGTGGCCATGTTGGCTTCCGCATCGGGCGAATATCGGTGGGTTTCAGCGGTGGCTGCAAAACAGATATAGCAATGGTTCCTCCGCTATCGTTGTTTCGTTCCGAGCATGCCCCCCTAGATATCGAGATCCAGGTTGAGCGGGTCAGCAACATGCAAGCAGCTGGCACCCCGATTTTCGACTCTGGATCTACTTGGCGCCTATATCAAGGCGACCGTGAATTCCAGTTCGATTTTTCAGCGCCTTTTTTCGGAGATGAACCCTACAAGAGGCTGGTGGTGGATGATCGCTTCACGCGAGGGGTTCTCCAAATGAACGGCAAGTATTCAGCCCGCACCTCGTTTCCAGGGGCGGCTCTGTCCTATCCCCTTGATGAACTCCTCATAACGCACCGGCTCACGCAGGAAAAGGCGATTGAGCTGCACGGGTCTGGGATTGTGCGGCCCGATGGGACGGGGAATTTGTTTGTTGGGCATTCGGGAGCGGGGAAGAGCACGACTACGCGGCTGTGGACGGAGCGCGAGGACGTTCATGTTTTGAGTGATGACCGGATTATTGTGCGACGGGACGAGCCTGCCGTGGAAACTCCTCGGCACGCCAATGGCGCCACCAACAAACAGCAGGTCCTTCGACTGCGTGACCGCTCGGCTTCGCCGAACGGTCACTTCGCTCAGGATGACAAAGTAAAAAAACAACACTCGGCTCAGGATTACACAGCGAAAACGACAAGATTCGCTCAGGCTGACAAACCCAATAAAACTTTGGGGATGCGGATGTATGGGACGCCTTGGCATGGGGAGGCGATGTTTGCTTCGCCGGGGAGCGCGCCTTTGTCCAGAATATTTGTTCTTGAGCATGGACACGGCAATGTGCTGACGCGGCTTTCTCCGGGCCAGGCGGTCGGGGAATTGTTTGCCCGAAGTTTCGTGCCGTTTCACCGGCATGAATATATCGAGTCTGCGCTGCAATTCCTGCAAGAACTCGTCGAAGCGGTTCCCGTTTACCGCTATTCCTTTGAGCCCGATCAGCGCGCGGTCGACGTGATTCTCAATTTCCATGATTGACAGTGGAGCCGATTCGAAGCTCTTCAAAGCGGTGCTGCACGATTTGCTCGGGCAGGGGCTGACCGTGCGTTTTCAGGCGCGTGGCGCCAGCATGTCTCCCGCAATCCGCGATGGCGAAGTGGTGCTGGTTACGCCGGTAATCGTGAACAAATTGCGAAAGGGCGACGTCGTGTTGACCCGATCGACGAATGCCTTCCGGCTTCACCGAATCGTGATTGCCGATCACGCCAGTGATGAGTTCGTCACGCGAGGGGATTGTGGACAGGAAAACGATCCCCCGCTGAAGGGAGCGCAGGTTTTGGGCCTGGCGCAGGCCAAAGAGGTGTTCGTGGGACGGAGAGCTCTGCGCGCGAACTTCCGAGGTGTTGGCGGATGGACGCTGCGGCGGGTCGCGCGAGCGCAGCACATTCTGTTGAAGATTTTCGCGGCTGCCATGCCAAACTCATTGGGAATGGGCGTTGCCGACCCGGCTCGGACCACGGAACAGATTCGCCGGGCATCCTGAAGTCTGGGTGCTGTGACAACCGGCGCCTCATCTTCATTCTTAGGCAGATTCTCGCCGGAACCGACCGGTTCCTCCCTTTGCTCTCATTCCTCCGCCAACATATCTCCCAGCAATTCGCAATAGCCGCGATGTGCCAGTTACTGCCGTAATCGTGAGCAAATTACGGAAGGACGGTATCGTCTTAGCAGATTCTCAGAAATAGCTTCGGCTTCGCCAGATCGTTCTTGTGGGCGGCAAGAGTGATCGGACGTGGCCATCGAGTGCAGATTTTGGGCTTTGCCCAGGCTAAGGAAGTACACGTGGGACGGAGAGTTGTGCGGACTCATTTGAAGGATTTTACGGTCACAATGTCGAACTCATCGCGGTCGGGCGCAGCGAACCCGGCCTTTGCTACAACCCGCGTTTTGCTAGGAGTTTTTAGCCTGCTGCTGGTGCTTCTGGCGGCGTCCAGTTCAATCGCTCAGGTCGCTGTCGATGCAACCACTTCTGGTTCGGCGACGCTGACTGGCGCGGGCACGCCAACCCTCACGGTAGCGCACACGACGGCGGGAACGAATCGTCTGATGCTCGTCGGCGTCTCCATCAACATCACGAATTCGGCGGCCACGAGCGTGGCGTCCGTGGCCTATGGCGGGACCGCGCTGACTCTGGTCGGAGCAAACAACGACGCCGGGAATACGCGGCGCGTGGAGATTTGGTCGCTGCTCGCTCCAGCCACGGGCACTGCGAACGTCGTAGTCACGGTCAACATTCCAGGTGCGGTGAATGAGGGCGTGGTGGCCGGAGTCACTACATTCACCGGCGTCGATCAGACTGTTCCGCTAGGAAGTTTCGTTTCGGACGATGGTGCGGGGGCAGGAAATTCGCAGCTGGATGTGCCCAGCGTGATCAACGGCATGATTCTAGACACGCTGGCGATCGGCGGAAATCAGACGGTTGCGATACCCAACCCCCAGGTTTCACAGTGGAATACCAACAGTTCTGGAAGCGCGAATCCGGGAGTTACGGGCTCCGGCAGCAGCCGCACGGGCGCGCCCAGCGTGCCGATTTCAGAGACATTCAGCGGCAACTCCAACTGGTCGCTAGGAGCGGTTTCGATCAATCCGAGCACGGCTGACATCGGAGTTTCGACCAGCGTTAGCGCGGTTCCGGTGGGACAGAACTCCACATACAACATCACAGTGTCGAACAGCGGCCCTTCGGCGGCCAACAACGTAGTTCTAACCGACACGTATGCGGCGACAGGGCTGTCCGTGGTATCGGTGACGCCGAGTGCTGGAACGACGTGCGTGACGGGAGCCACGATCGTTTGCACGCTTCCGGCCTCATTCGCCGCCGGGGCCACCGCCACGGTCGCGGTGGTGGTGTCGACCACGACCGCCGGATTCTATTCGAATACGGCAACCGTCACCGATTCCGGCGCGCCCCCTGACCCGAACACCGGCAACAACACGTATGTATCGCTAGCTCCAGTGGTGAGCGTGGTCTGTTCCGGAGCGACCCTCGTAGCGGGCGGAACCCTGAACGGCGTGGTGAATACCTACTATCCGGGAACTGCGAACGTGGCGAAGGGAGCCACGTCGATTTCCGTGGGAACTAAGAACGGCACGGGCACGATCGCAAGCGGGAGCCTGCTGCTGGTGATTCAGATGCAAGATGCCAGCATCAACAGCGGAAACACCGTCACCTACGGAAACGGCAGCACGGGCACTGGATTTACAGCGATCAATAACGCGGGCAATTACGAATTCGTGACGGCGACCGGACCCGTTGCCGCCGGATCGGTGCCGATCAAGGGCGCCGGGCCGACCAGCGGCTTGGTTTTTGCGTATACCTCGGCCGCGGCCACCGCGACCAAGGGACGCAGCACGTATCAAGTTGTGCTGGTGCCGCAATATCTGTCCGCGACCGTGGGAGCGATTGTTGCGAGCCCGTGGAATGGCACAACCGGCGGAATTGTCGCGCTCGACATTGCGGGACAACTGAATCTGGGCGGAGGCACGATTATCGTCGACGGCCAAGGTTTCCGTGGCGGCGCCGGAATGCAACTGACTGGCGGAATTGCAGGCGCGACCAATGCGGACTATCGTCTAACGGCGCCGACCGCATACACCGGTAGTGCAGTAGCCGGGGTGGATGGCTCCAAGGGCGAAGGTGTGGCAGGCACGCCCGAGTGGGTGGAGTCTGGCGGAACGTACCTTCAAACTACGACCACGATTGGATATCCGAACGGTACAACCGACGGCAGTATGGCGCGCGGCGCGCCGGGCAATGCCGGCGGCGGTGGAACGGACGGCAACGCCCCGGCGAACGATCAGAATGCGGGTGGCGGTGGCGGCGGTAACGGAGGAACTGGCGGGTACGGCGGCGACTCGTGGAATACAAATTTCAGCGATGGCGGCGCGGGCGGATCTCCGTTTCCGGCAACGATTGACCGCATTGCGATGGGCGGCGGCGGCGGCGCTGGTTCGCGAAACAATTCCGATGGTGACACTCTGGCCAGCAGCGGCGCTGCGGGCGGTGGGATGATCTTCATTCGCGCGGACAGTCTGACTGGCACAGGGACCATGACCGCGAACGGCACGGCTGCGTATATTGGCACGGCGAACGATGCGGGCGGTGGCGGCGGCGCTGGCGGAACGATCGTCGTTCTCGCGGCGAACGGCGGCGAGAGCGGATTGACTCTGCAGGCAAACGGCGGCCGCGGCGGCGATGCCTGGGACTCGCAAGGCTACAGCCTGGCAGACCGTCATGGACCGGGAGGCGGCGGTGCCGGCGGTGTTGTGTTCGTTTCGGGCGCGGCAGCCAGCATCAGTGTCGCGGGAGGAGTAAGTGGCACGACCCTGAACCCGGGCGTCCCTTACGGAGCCACAGCGGGTGGATCAGGAACGAGTGTAGCCAATGCCACGCTGTCGCAAGTGACCGGCATGCAGTCGTCCGCGCTGTGTACTGCGGACCTCACGCTCAGCAAGAGCCATGTCGGGAACTTCACGCGCGGGTCGAACGCCAGCTACACGATTCCGGTATCGAACGTCAGCCTTCTCGGTGCGACCAGCGGACTGGTCACGATGAACGATACGCTGCCGATTGGAGTCACTCCTCTAAGCGCGAGCGGAACGGGATGGGTGTGCTCCGTCTCAGGGCAGACTGTCAGTTGCACGCGATCGGATTCATTGGCGGCTGCCACCAGCTATTCAGCAATTACGGTGAGTGTCAGCGTGTCGCAGGCCGCTCCTGCGACGGTTACGAATACGGCGGTGATTGCCGGTGGAGGCGAGGCGAATTTGCTCAACGACATTGCCATCGATGTCGCCAACGTGGTGTCAAGCGCCGACATGAGCGTTACCGACACGGGTTCACCGAACCCTGTTGCCGCCGGGGCCAACATAACCTATACGCAGGTTGTGACGAACAACGGGCCCAGCACTGCCGATAACGCGACGGTAGTAGCTTCGATTCCCGCAAATACGAGCCTGGTCTCATTCACCGCGCCTGCGGGATGGGGATGCGTGAACACCGGCGCCGGAAGCGCCGGTAACGTGGTTTGCACGAATTCCAACATGGCGGGTTCGAGCTCGGGCACATTCACGCTCGTCACGAAGGTCAATGCCAGCACGCCAAACGGCACAGTGATCACCGGGACTATTTCAGTGGGTTCCGCGACGATCGATCCGATTGCCGCGAACAATACAGCCAGTGTAAGAACGATCGTGGGCGCGACCGGACCGAACCTGTCGGTGACGAACGTCGCATCGCCGAATCCGGTCCAGGCCGGCAGCAATATTACTTATACGCAGGCAGTGACCAACACCGGCACTTCGGCTGTGACGGGCGCCACGTTCAGCGAAGCGAATGCCCCGGCAGGGAATCTGACGTTTGTTTCGGTTACGCCTCCGGCGGGATGGACTTGCACGGGATTTCCCGCGAGCTCTTGCACGGATCCGAGCGTGGGCGCAGGTGTCTCGGGAACATTCACCGTCATCTATAAAGTCAACGCGGGAACGGCCAGCGGAACCGTAATCACGGATACCGCGACGGTGAATGGGACGAACCAGTCCTATGGAGCGAACGCTGCAGTGGCCACCGATATCGTTGCGACTGCAACCCAGGCAGATCTTGTGCTGACGTCGGCTGGGTCTCCAGCCTCGGTGCTGGCCGGAAACGACATCACCTACACCCAGACTGTAACCAACAATGGTCCACTGGCGGCAACGACTGCGAACTTCACCGAGGCTACGCCGCCCAATACTACCTTCCAGTCTGTTTCTGCTCCGGTAGGTTGGACTTGCACGACGCCCGCGGTGGGCAGCACGGGAAATGTCATCTGCACCGATCCCAGCCTTGCCGCAGGAGCGTCGGCCAACATTGTAGTAGTGGTGAATGTCCCGTCGAGCGTAGTTGCATCGACTATAACGGCGACGTCGAGTCTATCCGCCACCAACTCGGTCAATACGAGTACCACGACTGTTGTCACAAGTGTCGGTATTGGCTGCGACCTGACGGTGACCAACAGCGGAAGCCCGAGTCCGGTGACTGCCAATTCGAACATCACATACACGCAGACCATCTACAATAACGGCCCCAGCAACTGCAGCACGGCTACGTTTTCGGAACCGACGCCGGCGCCCGCAACTTTTGTATCCGTGGCGGTCGTGACCACTGGCGGGGGAACGTGGACTTGCCCGAACTCAGCGCCCGTGAGTTGCACGAACCCAAGCGTCCCTCCGGGGTCGACGGGAACGATTACGGCGATCTACCACGTGCCCACAGGAACCACGGCGGGAACCCTCATTACCGACACCGACACCGGGGCAACCACTTCTCACGACACGAATCTGCTGGACAATACGGCGACCGTGACGATTGCCGTCGCGTCAGGCACGCAAGCGGACCTGAGCGTGACGAACTCGGGAAGCCCAAATCCGGTGACGGCGGGCAACAACATTACCTATACACAGAGTGTGACCAACAGCGGACCGGCTACTGCGGCCGCTCCAAAGTTGGTCGAAACGCTTCCGGCAAACACTACGTCAGTATCGTTGACCGGCCCCGCGGGATGGACTTGCGTTCTGGGCACGCTGACTTGCACGGACACGACCACGATGGCGGCCAATGCCACTGCGAACTTCACATTCGTGGTGAAGGTTGCCACGACCGTGACTTCGGGGTCGACCATCACCCAGACCGATACGGTCTCGTCGACCACCGGCGATCCGAACGGCGGTAACAACAGCGCCGCATCCAGTGTGCAGGTCGGCGATTCGTCGGATCTCTCCGTGACGAATACCGCCAGCCCGGTCCCAGTGCAGGCCACCGCCAACATCACTTATACGCAGGTCGTCACGAACAACGGGCCGAGCACGGCTACATCAGTGACTTTGACCAATGTGCTCCCTGCGAACACAACCGCAGTATCGCTCACGGGCACAGCGGGATGGACTTGCACCCTCGCCACACTCATCTGCACCGATACGAGTCTTGCGCCCAGCACGAGTGGGACCATCACGTATGTGGTGAAGGTGAACACAGGCGTCGGGGCCGGCACAGCGATCAACGAAACGACCACGGTAAGTTCTGCAGCTACCGACCCGGTCGTGACAAATAACAGCGCGACGGCCGCGGATGTGGTTGCTCTCGGGACGCAAGCGAATCTGGTCATGACAAATGCTCCTTCCGCCTCGTCCGTCGCGGCAGGAAGCAACGTCACGTATACGCAAATCGTTACGAATCAGGGCCCAGCGGCGGCAACAGCCGGGATGACCATCACAGAAACCACGTCGCCAAATACGACTTTTCAGTCGATGACGCCGCCCGCGGGATGGACTTGCGGAACTCTGCCGCCGGTGGGCGGCACCGGCACCATCACCTGCACCAAAACCGCCACGCTTATAGTCAATGGCACCGGAAGCTTTTCGCTGGTGCTGAATGTGAATTCCACAACTCCGTCGGGAACAAGCATCACCGACACGGTTACGGCCAATGCGGGCAACATCGTCCCCTTCATCACGACCAATACCGCTAGCGCAACGGTGATTGTGGCCAATGCGAGCAGCGCCGATATGGCGATCACGAAGATCGGAACGCCGAATCCGGTAACCGAGGG
The DNA here is from genome assembly GCA_963844525.1 of uncultured Acidobacteriaceae bacterium. Taxonomy (GTDB): domain Bacteria; phylum Acidobacteriota; class Terriglobia; order Terriglobales; family Acidobacteriaceae; genus Sulfotelmatobacter. The sequence continues at coordinate 28,548 of CAWJOM010000010.1, forward strand.
AACTCCACTCACCTATACGCTCACCGTGACCAATAATGGTCCCGCGTCTGCTACGAATGTGACGGCGGTCGACGCACTTCCGACGCTGGTAACCTATCTTTCCACAGCGACGACACAAGGCTCATGTTCAGAGGCAGGCGGAAGTGTGACCTGCTTGCTCGGAACGATGGCGAATGGGAGCACCGCGACCATTTCGATCTTGACCCTTGCAGGGACACGGGGAGTCGTTACCAACACGGCTACAGTGATTGCAGACCAGGCGGACTCGAACCTGGCTAACAATACGGCGACGCAGGTTGAAATCGTCACTGCTCCCACCAAGATCACGCTGCAGTCATTTTCTGCCTACTCCGGCACCGATAAGAACGGGGCGAGGCGGGTCGTCTTGACGTGGAAGACGAGCGGGGAATCGCACAACCTGGGATTCAACGTGTACCGGGAGCAGAACGGAAACCGGGTCCGTATGAATCCATCGGTAATTGCTGGGTCGGCGCTCCTGATGAATGGCGCTCTGCCTCGGCATGCTGGCCGCACTTATGCCTGGATCGATCCGTCCGCGGGTGTGACGGGAGCTTATTACTGGCTGGAAGACATCGACGTCAATGGCACGCGCACGATGCACGGTCCCGTTTCCGCATCGGGGGGATTGCCAATGGGAAGCGATATCTCCGCGTCTCAGACACGGACGATGAGCCAACTGAACCAGGCAACGCCCGCGACGCCCGGAAGTCAGCAAAGTCACACCGTGGAGACGGTGCTCCAACTGCACCCGCCCAGCAAGAGCCAGATTCAGAAGCAGTTTGAACTGGCCTCGCGTTCGGCGATCAAAATCTACGTGGGGCACGAGGGCTGGTATCGCGTGGCGCAGCCAGACCTCGTCAGGGCCGGTCTCAATCCTAATGTTGATCCAGCGCTCCTGCATCTCTATGCCGAAGCCGTCGAGCAACCCATACGGATTACAGGTGGAACTGGTGGTCCCGGTGGCTTTGGGCCCAAGGCGGCGATCAATTTCTACGGCATCGGGATCAATACGGTTTTCTCGGGCACGCGCGCCTACTGGCTGGTGGCGGAGGAAGGAAGGGGAGCGCGGATTCCGCAACTGCCCGTCTCCGCTGGGTCAAACCAACCGCCGATCGAGTGTGCTGCCACGGTGGAGCTGCGGCAACACGCGATCTACTTTGCGGCGCTGCTGACTAAGAACGACGAAAACTTCTTCGGCGCCATTGTCACGCCGACACCGGTCGACCAAGTGCTCGATGTCCCCCGGTTGAACACCAGTTCGACACAACCAGCGCGCTTGGAGATCGTGCTGCAGGGGGTTATTACGGCATTCCCGCACGATGTCACGGTTACGTTGAACGGCACGTCGATGGGGGATGTGGTCTTCAACGGGCAGGACAAAGGCAGGCTGACCGTCAGCATACCGACCGGCGTGTTGCTGCCGGGGAGCAACACGGTCACACTCACCTCACAAAATGGAGACTACGACACCAGTCTGGTCGAATGCATTCGTATCACGTATCCGCACTTGTATGCCGCGGAGAACGATCAATTGAAATTCACAGGCCGGGCTGGCGACGAGATCATGGTGAGTGATTTCACCAGCCCGCCGGTCGTGGTAGATATCACGGATCCCGATCATCCAGTTCAGCTGACGCCACAAGTTGTCTCGATGAACGGCAAGTACGGTATGGCCGTGCAGGTGCCGTTTACTACGATCCATGCGTCAGCGTCGATGCGGCATACGCTGGCGGCGTGGGCAACGGATCGAGCCGAATCTGCCGGCGTGTTGCCGAATCACCCTTCGCATTGGCACAGCCCGCAGGCTGGCGCGGACATCGCCATGGTGACCTATGGTCCGTTCGCCACGGCATTGGCGCCACTGGTACGCGCGCATCAGGCGGAGGGCAAGTCATCTGCTGTCGTGCTCCTCGACGATCTCTACGACGAGTTCAGCTTCGGCGAGCGTTCTCCATTCGCGATCAAACACTTCCTGCAGGCGGCAACTCAGAATTGGAAGACACCGCCGAGCTATTTGTTGTTGAATGGACGCGCCTCACTCGATCCCAGGAACTATCTGGGATTCGGGGACCTGGACCTGGTTCCGACTCGCATCATAGCTTCCAGCAGCTTGATGACCGCTTCGGACGACTGGTTTTCGGATTTTAATGACAGCGGTATGCCGACCATTGCCACTGGCCGTTTGCCGGTCAGTACCGTCGATGAAGCCACCACTGTGGTGAAGAAAATCACCACCTACGAAGGCCAATCGACCAACGGCCCGTGGCTCGCGAACGCGCTCATGGTCGCGGACAAGGGCGACACGGAAGACTTCTCGCAGGATAGCTTGACGGTCCAGGCGAGACTGCCGAAGACGATGCAGGTCACGGATGTGTTTACCGACACCCTGGGTACGACTGCTGCCCGTACCGATATTCTCAGCGCGATCGACTCCGGCCAGTTACTGGTCAACTACCTGGGACACGGTTCGGAAGAGCAGTGGTCCGGTTCCGACATCTTCGACACGACTTCGGTGAGTTCATTGACGAATGAAACCCAACTACCTGTCTTCCTGATCATTGACTGTCTGAATGGATTCTTTCAGGACGTATATGAACAACCACTGGGAGTGACGCTCCTGCTGGCGCCGAACGGTGGCGCTGCGGCCGTGCTGGCTTCGAGTGGCTTGAACCAGCCCCAGCCGGAAACGAACCTCGACTCGTTAGTCGTGCAAAACATTTTCGGCACCACACGAACCACTTTGGGCGATGCCCTGGTGAAAGCAAAGTCGCAGATTAGCGACACAGACGTGCGCAAGACATTCCTTCTATTCGGCGATCCCGCGATGGTGGTGAAGCAAAGCACCGGGACCGCAGCGAAACACTGAGGAATACAGGTCGCAGCGCTTTGAACGGATGGGGCGAACGGCATCGTACGCCGATTCGCCATATTCGATCGAGCGCAATGCACGCGAGCTTCTCCATCAAGAAGCCGCTGACACCGCGGCGGGCAGGCTGGCGGTTTGCCGCAGCGGCTCTGCCAGTGACCGCATCACCTTGCCGAATCCAGCGAAATCGAGGGACTGAGGACCGTCCGAGAGCGCTCGTTCGGGGCAAGGGTGAACCTCGATAATCAGCCCATCGGCGCCCACGGCAACAGCTGCGCGCGAGACCGCCGCAATCAGGCTCTGCTTGCCGGTTCCGTGCGAAGGATCGGCGATGACGGGCAAATGTGAGAGATCGCGCGCCAGTGCCACCGCGGCCAGGTCGATGGTGTTACGCATTTCGGTTTCGAAAGTCTTGATGCCGCGTTCACACAAGACCACCTGTTGATTGCCGCCAGAGAGCAGGTACTCAGCGGCGAGCAGCCACTCCTTTACCGTCGCGGATGGACCGCGCTTCAGCAAAATGGGCTTGTTGACCGTCGCAAGACGGCGCAGCAGCGCGAAGTTCTGCATGTTCCGTGCCCCCACCTGCAGCATGTCCACGTGCTCGCAGATGACGTCGACGTCTTCGGTGCTCATGACTTCCGTGACCACGGGCAAGCCGGTTTCCTCGCGCGCCTCGCGCAGAATCTTGAGCGCTTCCAGGCCGAGGCCCTGAAAGTCGTAGGGAGAAGTCCGGGGCTTGTACGCTCCGCCCCGCAGCATCGCCGCGCCGGCGCGTTTCACGGCGTGGGCCGTGTCGAGCAACTGCGCACGAGACTCGACGGAACAGGGGCCGGCAATAACGACAACCTCAGGCCCGCCGATCGCGACACCGTTAATCGTCACGATGGTGCGGTCCGGCTTGACCTGCCGGCTAACCAGCTTGAACGGCTGGGCAATCGCGACGACGTTGTCCACTCCAGGAGCCACCTGGAGCGCCTCGATCTCGTGGCGCCGGCCGCTGCCCACAGCGGCGACGATGGTACGCTCCGTGCCGCGCGTGACATGGGGCTGGTACCCGGCCTCGCGGATGCGCTCAATAATATGGTTGATTTCCTGCTCCGTGGCTTTCTCGGACATGTTGACAATCATGGCTGGTTCTCCTTTTCGGGTGCGACGCTAAAATAAAAGCCGCGATCTCTGGATCGCGGCTTGCTGGAAGCGTTTTTGGTTTCGGTGGCCCTTAGTGGCTCATCCTCACTCCAAGCTGCCCGCAGCCGCTGCTCCTGGAAACCAGAAGTAAGCAGTAAACGCGGCGCACGGAGTAAATCGTGTCATAGAAGTCTTCATTTCAATGCAACAAACGACGAGGTGTCCTCAAGTGGGGAAGAAATGCTTACTGGAGCGAACTGGCTACGCTTGAAAATGCGTTATTGGCATTCGATCCGATCAAGCGCACCGTTCCTACCACCAGAACCAGAATGACTGCCAACATCACCGCGTACTCGGCGATGTCTTGTCCCTCATCTTCCGACCAAAGCCGACGCATCAATTTGGACATTTGTTCTCCTCCAGGTCGCTGTCAGTTCCTCGAGAGGGAAGGACTGAACTTATACTGGGTGCAGACATGATGCACGTGCGCGAAGCCTCTTGTCAATGCGCGTTTTACGATTTTCAGTCGAGAAATCAGCGCGCTGGAAGGGCCGCTGCTGGCTGCGTTTGCGGCGTCGTTACAGCCACGGGAGCGGGCGCGAGCGGAAGCACTTCCTGCGAAGATTGTTGAGCGAAATGCAAAACTCGGTCGGGAAGAATGCCGAGGTAAAGAGTGGCAAGGATGGTCACCACGAGGGCCAATCCGAGTCCAAAGGGGACAGTAGTGACGGGAACCGGCTTGCGCGACTCCCGCATATACATGACGACGATAATTCGCAGATAGTAATATGCTCCGATTGCGCTGTTGACCACTCCGATGAGCGTGAGCCAGATCAGGTTTGACTTCATGGCTGCGCTGAAGACGTAAAATTTGGCAAAGAACCCACCGGTCATCGGGATGCCGATCAGCGACAGCAGAAAAATCGTGAGCGTCGCCGCCAGCAGCGGACAAGTGCGGCCCAGTCCTTCGTAGTCTTCGAGCGTTACATATCGCTCGCCCGCGTTGGCAAAATGGCTGACCACTGCAAATGCGCCCACGTTCATGGCGGCATAGGACGCCGTGTAGAACATTGCCGCGGAGATGCCGGCGACGGAGCTGTCGGCGCTGGTCATCGCGAAAGCCACCAGCAGATAGCCGGCATGAGCGATCGACGAATAAGCCAGCAACCGTTTGATGTTGGTCTGTACCAGAGCGCCAACGTTGCCCAGGGTCATTGACAGGGCAGCTGCGATCCAGATGAGCCAGAATCGTCCCGGCGCGTTCATCGTGAATACCACTCGCAGCAGCACGGCGAACGCCGCAGCCTTCGGCGCCGTCGACATGAATCCGACGATGGGGGCGGGAGCGCCCTCGTAAACATCGGGAGTCCAAATATGGAATGGAGCCGCAGCAACTTTGAATCCCAAGCCCACGAACATCAGGGCCATCGCCACGTACACAAGTAACTCCACGGGACCAGCCTGCAACTTCTGGCTGATCAGCGCGATGTTGGTGGACCCGGTCGCGCCGAACATCATGGCCACGCCGTACAGGAAAAATGCGGTAGCGAACGACCCCAGAAGGAAATATTTCAGCGACGATTCGCTGCTGGAGGCCTCATTGCGACGGAATCCCGTCAGGATATACGTCGAGATGGAGGAGATCTCGAGGCTGATAAAAATCAGTACGAGTTCCACGGCCGACGACATCAGCGCCATGCCAACCACACCGAACAGGATCAGCGCATAGTATTCGCCGGCACGAATCCGTTGCACTGCCATGTACTCGAGCGAACTGAGAATGACGACTGCCGCAATGGCGATGACCAGAAAATGGAAAAATACACTGAAGCCGTCGACCTTTACCATGTTCGAGAATGCAAGGCCGGGAGACTGCGCCATGTACCAAGTTGCGACAAGCCCAGCCGCGGTGCCGCCGAGCGCGATAAAGCCGAGCAGTTTCTGGCTCTTCTCCTCGTCCACTAAGGGATCGAGCAGCATCACCAGGATGCCGAAGCCCGACAAGATCAGTTCCGGCAGGATTCGCACGTAGTCAATACTTTGGGGAATTGTCTGCGGAATCGACTGCAGCAAAGCTGCGGGGAGCATGATCATTGTCCCACCACCTTGCTGACCACTTGCGTGAAGGGTGTAAGTGCAGCCTGCACTGCCGGATCAATTGCGCCCAACCACAGAATCGGAGCCACGCCCATCACAAGGGCCGCGACGGCGCACGGCCAGACGGCGGCTTTCTCAAAGCCGATCATGTCGGCCATGGAGTTATTGATCGGGTGCGTCACTTTGCCGTAGAACACTCTCTGGTACATCCACAACAGATAACCGGCGCTCCAGATCACCCCGGTCGCCGCAAGGATCCCGTAGATGGCCTTCGCTTGGAACGCTCCGCTCAGCACCAGGAATTCGCCGACGAACCCGTTCAGCAGGGGAAGTCCGACAGAGGCCAATACGACGAACAAATACGACGCCGCGTAGACCGGCATCGGCGTTGCGAGGCCGCCAAACTCCGCAATCTCATACGTATGGCGGCGTTCGTGCAAAATCCCCGCCAGCATGAATAGTCCGCCGGTAGAAATTCCGTGCGCCAGCATGATGAATACTGCCCCGTTCAATCCCAACTGCGTAAAGCTGAAGATGCCGAGCACCACAAAGCCCAAGTGGCTGACCGAGGAGTATGCGATCAACTTCTTCATGTTGGGCTGGACCATGGCCACGAGCGCGCCGTAGATAATGCCGATGAGTGCGAGCGTCATGATCCATGGGGCATTGTGGCGGGCCTGCTCAGGGAACAGGCCGAGGTTGAAACGCAACATGCCATAAGTGCCCATCTTCAATAGAACGCCAGCCAGAAGGACAGATCCGGCGGTCGGCGCTTCCACGTGCGCATCAGGCAGCCAAGTGTGGAATGGGAACAGTGGAACCTTCACCGCGAATGCCAGGAAGAAGCCGAGGAAGAGCCACTGCGCCGCGGCGGGGAAGTTTGGCACCTTGCCGCTCGCGATCAGGTCCCTGATCGTAAGGAAATCAAAACTTCCCGTGTGCGCATATAACCACAGGATCGCCGCCAGCATGAACACGGAGGCGATCATGGTGTACATGAAGAACTTCACGGCGGCGTACACTTTGCGCTCGTGACCGAAGACGCCAATCAGCAATGCCATCGGAATCAGCGTGGCTTCCCAGAAGAAATAGAAGAGGAAAAGATCGAGCGAAGTGAAGACGCCGATCAGCGCCGTTTCCATGATCAGCAGAAGAATGAAGAACTCCTTCACCCGGTCGTGGACCGATTTCCACGAGATCAGCACACAGAGTGGCGTGAGAAATGTCGTCAGCACCACCAGCCACAGGGAGATGCCATCCATGCCCATGTGGTAGTGAATGTTCGGAGTCGAGATCCACTGCCGATCAATCTCGTACTGGAATCCTGTCTGGGACGCGGTGAAAGTGAACAGGAAGATGCAGCGAAAGAAGAAACGTAAGTAGCGTAAAGACGAGAGCGAAGATCCGGATATCGCGATCGCGCCGGGGAAATATCACCAGCAGCATCGCGCCCACAAGCGGGGCGAAAGTCACTAGCGTCAGGATGTAGGAGCTCCAGCTATCGGTGGTCATTACTCAGCGCACTCCCATCCAAATCATGTAGGCAATCACGATCGCAGAGCCGGCGGCGATCCAGCCCGCATACGAGCGCAGGTTGCCAGATTGCATATGGCGAACTTCGTCGGAAACGTGGCGCGCGCCGTCGGCCGCATTATTCACGGTATCGTCGATGACCTTACGATCCACTCCCTGCCACAAAATCGTGGTCGATCCATCGATCAGCGGCTTGACGAACAACTTGGCGTACAGTTCATCGACGTAGTACTTGTCAAGGACCGCCTGGTAGAGACCGCCCATGCCGTCGGCGATCTTCTGCGGGAGGTACGGCTTGCTGATGTAAAGCACGTAAGCGAGGGCCAGGCCAAGAAATGCGACCGTGACCGAAACTCCCATCAACAGAAATTCTGTTCCGCGCCCTGCGGCTTCGCCAGCGGCTTCTGCGGCTACGCCTGATCCGAACACCGGCTCCAGGAAATGCTCGAAGCGGTTGCCGATTCCAACCAGCCCGCCGACGATCGAGAGCAACGCGAGGATCATCAGCGGAACCAGCATAACCATCGGGCTCTCGTGGGGCTCGCCATGGCCATGCTCGCCGTGACCGTGGCTCCCGTGTCCGTGTGAGTCGATTTGAGCGCTGTGATAGTCGCCAAAAAAAGTCATGAACAACAGACGGAACATATAGAAAGACGTGATGAAAGCGGTGACCACGCCAACCAGCCAGAACACCCAGCTTCCGTGCGGGCTGGAATAAGCCTTCCAGAGGATTTCGTCTTTGCTCCAGAAGCCCGCAAACGGTGGGATTCCCGCGATCGCCAGCGTGGCGATTCCCATGGTCAGGAAGGTCCACGGAATATAGGTGCGCAGGCCGCCCATCTTGCGCATGTCCTGCTCGCCCCCGACCGCATGGATCACCGAGCCCGCGCCTAAGAAGAGAAGTCCCTTGAAGAAGGCGTGAGTCATCAGGTGGAAGATTCCGGCGGAGAATGCTCCCACACCGCACGCCATGAACATGTATCCCAGCTGCGAGACCGTGGAGTACGCGAGAACCTTCTTAATGTCGGTCTGCGTGATGCCGATCGTCGCAGCGAACAGTGCAGTCAGTGTTCCGATTACAGCGACAACCATCAGAGCCATCGGAGCGCGCTCAAAAATCATGTGCGAGCGCGAAACCATGTAGACGCCGGCGGTCACCATGGTGGCTGCGTGAATGAGGGCCGAAACTGGCGTGGGACCCTCCATCGCGTCGGGAAGCCATACGTAGAGCGGGATCTGTGCTGATTTGCCGCAGGCGCCAACCATCAGCAAAATCCCGATCGCGGTGAGCAGTCCGGCGCCGCCGTTTTCGACCGCCAGCGGATGGACCTGTGCAAATACCTTGGTAAAGTCGAGCGATCCGAAGTGCTGAATGATCAAAAACAGGCCGATAAGAAATCCGAAGTCGCCGATGCGGTTGACGATGAACGCTTTCTTGCCCGCCGATGCCGCGGAGTCTTTCGTGAACCAGAACCCGATCAGCAGATACGATGCCAGGCCTACGCCCTCCCACCCGATGAACATCAGCAGGTAGTTATTGGCCAGGATCAGCGTCAGCATGAAGAACATGAAAAGGTTCAGGTAGGTGAAGAAGCGGTAGTAGCTAGGGTCGTCCCACATGTAGCCGACGGAGTAGATGTGGATCAGGAACCCGACTCCGGTGACGACCAACAGCATGACCAGCGAGAGCTGGTCTAGATATAGAGCGAAGTCAGCACTGAACGTGCCCGAGCGGATCCAGTGCGCCAGATATTCCTGGTAGGGAAGGGCGTCCAACGAGACGCGAGCTACAACGGAGAGCGCCCAGGCGAAAGCCGCACCAGAGAAGAACAGGCCGATGACGCTGACCGCGGTCCGCGAAGACCGTTTCCCGAGCAGGCCGTTGATTGCGGCGCCCGCCAGAGGCAGCACAGGGATCAGCCAGAGATTGAGATTCGACGTCATAGCTCGAGTTGCTTCATAACTTAAGAAGGTTCACCTGATCGACGTTCAGAGTTTCGCGCGTGCGGTACACCGCGATGATGATTGCCAATCCCACCGCCGCTTCCGCCGCCGCCACCACCATGACGAAGAAAACGAACACCTGCCCGGCGAGCGAATGCCAGTGCGCCGCGAAGGCGACAAAAGAAAGATTCACGCCGTTCAGCATCAACTCAATCGACATGAAGATCGTGATGATGTTGCGCTTGATCAGGAATCCGGCCACGCCGCAGGCGAACAAAAATCCGCTGAGCAGGAGGTAGTAAGAAAGAGGAACCATCAGTCCGCCTTCCCGGCTGGCGACGTTGGAGGCTTGCTTGCCAGCACCACCGCGCCCATAATCGCGATCAGGATCAGGACAGAAGTAATTTCAAAGGGCAGCAGGAAATCGTGGAAGAGCAACTGTCCGATCGTTCTGGGATCACCGGGAAGCGCTCCGGCGGCGACCGCCTGGGTTCCTGAGTGCCGCAAGAAAACCCAAGCGAGCAGAATGCTACCCAGCAGCAGTCCCGGAACGCCGAACAGAACCGCGACGCGGCTGCCCGATGTGTGTTCTTCCACACCGGCGTTCAACAACATGATGACGAAGACGAACAACACCATGATGGCGCCGGCATAAACGATGACCTGCACGGCAGCGACGAACTCCGCGCCCAACAGCAAGTACTCGCCGGCGAGCGCGGCCATCACCGCGATCAGCGAGAGCGCGCTGTTGATGGGATGAGTCTGCGCCAGCAGGTTGATCGCGCCCGCTACACAGACGGCCCCGAAGGCCAAGAACAGAATCAGATGGATGCTGAGCATGAACGTTTTTAGTACTTGGTACTCAGTACTCAGAAAATCTCGGCTTTGCACCGCTCTCAGTCAGACAACGAATTCCTCTGAGTACTGGGTACCGAGTACTGAGTACTTGCTTCTTACCACGCTACTGCGATCGCGGTGGCAATCAGGTTCGCCAGCGCCAGCGGCAGCAGGAACTTCCAGCCGAACGCCATCAACTGGTCATAACGGAAGCGCGGCAGCGTGCCGCGCACCCAGATATACAAAAAGAGAAATCCGAAAATCTTCGCCGCAAACCAGAACACCGGCAGAAGCGCCTGCAAAATCGGAGGCCCAAAAATCGGCCCGTGCCATCCGCCAAAAAATAGCAGCGTCGCCAGGCACGCCACCGTGATCATGTTGGCGTACTCAGCCATAAAGAACATGGCAAACTTCATCGCGCTGTATTCGGTATGGTATCCGGCCACAAGTTCCGTCTCGGCTTCCGGCAGATCGAACGGGATGCGGTTCGTCTCCGCGTAAGCCGCCATCAGGTAACAAAAGAAGCCGACAGGTTGAATGAAAATGTTCCAGCGCGGAAGAAATCCGAAAACGTGTCCGCCTTGCGCGTTCACAATATCTCGCAAACTGAAACTGCCCGACAGAATCAAGACGCCGACCAAAGACAGCCCGAGCGAGATCTCGTAGCTCACCATCTGCGCGCTCGCGCGCAACCCGCCCAGCAGAGAATACTTGTTGTTCGAGGACCAGCCTGCCAGCGCGACGCCGTAGACGCCAATCGATGTGACGCCGAGGATCAGAAGCAGGCCGGTGTTGACGTCGGTGATCTGCAGCGGAATGCGGTATCCACCGATCACGATCGAGTTGCCGAACGGGATGACCGCGATCGACGTCAGCGCGAAGATCACTGCGATCAATGGCGCCGCAAGAAACAGCGGTTTGTAGACGTGCGGCGGAGTCAGGTCCTCTTTGAATAGAAACTTGATGCCGTCAGCTGCGGGTTGCAGCAAGCCAAACGGGCCGACCCGCGTGGGTCCCCAGCGATTCTGCATGTGGCCAACCACTTTGCGCTCAAGCCAGACGGTGTAGGCGACCGCAGTGAGCAGCACGCCCAGCACCAACGCCGACTTGATCACCGACACCAGCAGGTAGAGCCAGATTGGCAACGCCACGCCTTGCTTCCTCTCTTGCTGAGTTGCGAGTTACGAGCCGCGAGTTACGAGTTATGAGCAACAACGAACGGGTTTTTCTCGCAGCTCGCGACTCGTAGCTCACCGCTAAAAATCAATCCGCCGCGACTTCCGCGGGTTTTACTGCGTGACTCTCCATCACCGATTTCAACGTGCGCGAATAACGCCCCAGCGTGCCTGATGTGAACAGCCCGTCATTGGCCGGAGAGATCGATTCCGGATTATGGGCCGCGCCCGGTCCGCTCTTCGTGAGCGATGTGTGCTCGACGTTACCCCCGAGCAGATTCACGCGCGAGACGTCATAGCCGGGAACGAGTCGCTGGATCTCATCGAAAATCGCCATGGGATCGAGCGGGCTCAACTTCGGCTCCAGTCCTTGCATTTCGAGCCATACGGCATGCCGGTCGGCCTCGCCTGACTGCGCGCCGCGGGATTGGCCCATGTCGGCCCGCGTGCCGCCGCCGCCGAACGGGACAAGCTTGCGCACCTCAAATCCCATCGCGTCGGCGATGCGGACGATCATTTCGAAATCCGTTTTCGTGCCGGAAACCTCGCCAGCCTTCTTCACCAACTGCACGTCGCCGCAGGTGTTGGTCATGGAACCGGATTTTTCGTAGGCGTTAGCCGCCGGAAGAACCACGTCAGCCATGACCGCGGTTTCGGTGAGGAACATGTCCTGCACGACCACGAAGTTGTTGGAGAAGGCGAAGGGATCGATGTTCAGGCGCCCGATGGGATTCGAGCCGACTACATACAGAGCTTTCAGTTTCCGGTTCTTACCCGCTTCCACCATGCCGTTGAGATCGAGACCGGGCGCTTGCGGAACAACCCACTCCTGATGGAAGTCGCTCGTGCCCGCGGTCGGGTGATAGCCGGGCAGAAGATCGGGATAGAGGCCCATGTCCGCCGCACCGCGCGAATTGGCGTAATCGGCGAGACAGAGAAACTTGGCGCCCGCAATGCCGGAGCCGAAGGCCACTAGACTGGCCACATCGTTGCCGCGGATTTCCGAACCGAAAATGATGACGAGCTTCTGTTCGCCGCGCAGTTGGTCGCGGAGCGCAGTCCATGCTTCCTTATTAGTGTTCCCGCTGGCTAGAGCGTCCGCACTTGCTTCATCCCCTACCAGAAAGCTTGCGACCTTGCCTTCCATTCCTGCTGGAATCTGCGTAAAGCTGGTCGCCTGCCGCCGCAACTTGATGGACTGAGAATTGATGACGTAAAGCTTCGCGCGGTGCAGACGCACGTTGTTGCGAATCTGCCAGGCCAGCAGCGGATGCTGCTCGGTCGGATCGTTACCAATTAGCAGAATCGCCGGGGCTGTGAAGACGTCCGCCATGCTTGCCGTTGCATCGGACTTGCCGCGAAGAGCCGCCGAAACGGCAGGGAAGTCGGCCGTGCGGTGGTGGTCGACGTTGTTCGTCTTCAATACCACGCGCGCGAATTTCGAGAGCAGGTATGCTTCTTCGTTTGTTGTGCGGTTGGATCCAATCACTCCGATCGCCGCCCCGCCATCTCGATCGCGAACGTCTGCGAACTTCTTGCCGACCAACTCAAACGCTTCTTCCCAGGTTGAGGGAGTCAGCTTGCCATTCTTGCGGATCAGCGGCTGCGTCAAGCGCTCTTCGTGATTCGCGAAATCGAATGCATAGCGGCCCTTGATGCATAGGAAGTCGCCGTTGGTGCCACTCTTGTCGCGATTGTCACCGCGAACAATTTCCATGCCAGTGTCAGACCGCCGCACGCCCAGCGTGGTTTTGCAGCCGTCTCCGCAGTGCGTGCAGACAGTGCCGACGTGCTTCATTTCCCACGGCCGCGTCTTGTAGCGGTACGCGCCGGATGTAAGCGCGCCGACCGGGCAGATGTCGATGCACATGCCGCACTCTTCGCACTCCAGATGATCTTCTTTATTCGGCGCAATCAGGGAACTCACGCCGCGGTTCTGCACGCCGAGAGCCCAGACGTCCATGCCTTCGCCGCACACGCGTACGCAGCGGTAGCACAGAATGCAGCGCGGCCGGTCGAAGAACACCACGGGAGACCATTGCTGCTCTTCTTTATGGTTCTTCGCCTCCATGAATTTCGATTCGGCGGCGCCATAGCTGAACGTCATGTCCTGCAATTCGCACTCGCCACCGGCGTCGCAGACCGGGCAATCCAGCGGATGGTTGCCGAGCAGCATCTCCAGCATCGACTTGCGCGCCTGCTTGATCTCGTCGCTATCGGTCGTGACAATCATGCCTTCGCCTATCACGGTCGTACACGCGGTCTGCAGCTTAGGCATCTTCTCAACCTTCACCAGGCACATGCGGCACGCGCCCTGCAAAGAGAGGTTGGGGTAGTAGCAGAACGAAGGCACTTCGATGCCCACCGTCTTGCAGGCCTCAATGAGCAGTGTGCCCGCGGGAGCCGTGAGCTTCTTGCCGTCGACAGTGAGATTTACGTCAGCCATAAGCGAAAGTTGTAGCGCCGGCGTCCCGCCGGCTGTCGCAAGGACGTCTCGCCCTCGCACTCATCACCAAGTTCGAAATCCGCGGGAAATCTCCCGCACCCGCGCCGGCCTAGATGCCGGCGCTACGCGTGAACGAGCATCTGCTCCGCCGCGCCTTCTTTTTCATACGGGCACGGCTTGCCGTCCAGATGATCTTCGAATTCTTTCCTGAACTTTTTCACAAACCCAATGGTCGGCATCGCGGCCGCATCGCCCAGCGGACAGAACGTCCGCCCCAGCATGTTCTCGGCCAGGTACTGGATGTTGTCGATGTCTTTCTTCATGCCGCCACCGGAGTGAAAACGAACCAGCGTCTTCTTGATCCAGTCGGTACCTTCGCGGCATGGGATACACCATCCGCAACTCTCATGCTGATAGAACTTCATGGTGCGTAGAGCAAATTTCACAATGCACTGTTGATCGTCGACCACGACCACGCCGCCGGAACCCAGCATGGATCCAGCCTTCGCGACCGAATCGAAATCCATGGCGACATCGACTTCATCCGCAGTCAGGCAGGGACAAGAAGCGCCGCCCGGGACGACTGCCTTTAATGTGCGCCCGTTCGGAATGCCACCGCCAACTTCGTAGACCATCTTCTTCAGGTTGTAGCCCATGGGCAGTTCGTAGACACCGGGCTTGGCAATGTTCCCGCTCAGGCAAAACAGGCGCGTGCCGCCGTTTTTCGGGGTGCCCAGCTTAGCGTACCAGTCGGCACCGCCCAGAATAATGTGCGGGACATTCGCCAAAGTTTCCGCATTATTGATGACCGTAGGGCCGCCCCAAAGTCCAACCACAGCAGGGAAGGGAGGACGAATACGCGGAATACCGCGCTTGCCTTCGAGCGACTCCATCAGCGCGGACTCTTCGCCAACCTCGTAGGCTCCGGCGCCGCCGTGCCAGTAGATGTCGAGATCGCGGCCGCTGCCGAAAATGTTCTTGCCGATAAATCCCTTGGCATAGGCGTCGCGAATCGCCTTCTGCATAATCTCCAGCAGGTACCGGTACTCGCCGCGAACGTAGATGTAGCCGCTCTTGGCGCCCACGGCCAGCGCGCCGATCATGACGCCTTCGATCACCGAATGCGGATCGTGCTCAAAAATCAGACGGTCTTTGCAGGTGCCGGGCTCGCTCTCATCGCCGTTGCACAGCACATACTTGGGCTTGGCCGACTGCTTGGGCACGAACGACCACTTCATGCCCGTGGAGAATCCTGCGCCGCCGCGCCCGCGCAGGCCGGAATTCTTGACCTCATTAATAATGGCGTCCGGTTCCATCGCGAGCGCCTTCTGCACGGCCTTGTAGCCGTCCAGTTCGAGATAGCGGTCGATATTGGCCGCACCCTGGCCAAAGCGCCGGGAGACGACCTTTACCTCGTCGGGATGGGAGACCAAGTCAGCCATGGAGATATTGTTGATTGTTGATTTCTGATTGTTGACTAAACGTCGCTCGCTCGGAAAGTTTCAATCATCAATCAACAATCAGCAATTGCTTTATTGCGTTGCCTTCTTCGTATACTCGTCGAGAATCCTGTCCATCTTTTCGGTGGTCAGGTTCTCGTGAAAATCGTAATTTACTTGCGCGGCCGGAGCCCAGCTGCAGGCGCCAATGCACTCCACTTCTTCCAGAGTGAACATGCCGTCGGCCGTGGTCTGCTTGTGACCGACGCCGAGCTTCTTCGCGCAGTGATGCAGAATGTCTTCGCCGCCCCGCACCATGCAGCTGATGTTGGTGCACACCTGCACGTTGAACTTGCCGCGCGGCTTGGTGGTCAGCATCGAGTAGTAGCTGATCACGTTACGCACTTCGAGATCGGTCAGGTCGAGACGGGACGCAATCTCCGCGATGACCTCATCCGAAAGATAGCCAACCTCGTCCTGCGCGTACAGCAACGTCGGAACGAGAGCGGACCGCTTCGTCGGATAATGCGGCACCATTTCGGCAAACCGCGCTTCGAATTCTTCAGAAAACTTCATACGATGAAGTGCTTGTCTTCCTCTGTGTACTCTGCGCCCTCTGTGGTTTAGAGTTTATTTACCCAGCCCGACAGAGAGTCGCCCAATTCCTCAACGGTCTATTTCCCCAAGCACAATATCGATGCTGCCGATCGCTGCCACCACGTCCGCCAGCAGCCTTCCTTCGCACATCTTCGGCAGCGTTTGCAGATTCGCGAAGCAGGCCGACCGCATATGCACGCGATAGGGCTTGGCCGTTCCATCGCTGACGATGTAGTAGCCCATCTCTCCGCGAGGTGATTCGACTGCCTGATAGACCTCGCCCGGCGGCACCGCGAAGCCTTCGGTGATGATCTTGAAGTGGTAGATGAGCGATTCCATCTGCGTCTTCATTTTTTCGCGGTCGGGCAGTACGATCCCCGGAGCATCCGCCTTGATCGGGCCTTCCGGCATACCGTCCAGCGCCTGCCGCACGATGTTGGTTGACTCGCGCAGCTCCTGCACGCGGCACATGTACCGCGCAAACACATCGCCTTCCTGCGACACCGGCACCTTGAACTGGAACTTTTCGTAGCTCGAATACGGCATGTCGCGCCGCAGATCGATATCCACGCCGCTACCTCGCAGCGTCGGCCCGGTCGCACCGAGGGCAATGGCGTCTTCCGCCGTCATGCGCGCCACACCCTTGGTCCGCATGGTCCAAATCGGATTCCCGGTCAGCAGGTTCTCGTACTGGTCGATCCGCTCCGGAAAATACCCGGCAAAGTCGCGCACCCGATCAAAGAATCCGAGCGGCGGCTCCAGCGCAATTCCGCCCACGCGGAAGTACGAGGTCATCATGCGCTGCCCGCTGACCATCTCGAACATGCGCAACACTTCTTCACGCTCGCGGAAGCAATATAAGAAGACCGTCAGCGCGCCAATATCCATGGCGTGCGTGCCCAGCCAGACCAGATGCGAGTTAATCCTGGTTAACTCGTTCAGGAGAACCCGCAGCCACTGCGCCTTCGGCGGGATCTCCAACCCCAGCAACTTCTCCACTGCAAGCACGTAGCAGAGGTTGTTAGTCATGGGGCAC
The DNA here is from genome assembly GCA_963844525.1 of uncultured Acidobacteriaceae bacterium. GTDB lineage: Bacteria > Acidobacteriota > Terriglobia > Terriglobales > Acidobacteriaceae > Sulfotelmatobacter. The sequence continues at coordinate 45,670 of CAWJOM010000010.1, forward strand.
AGATAGTCGATGCGGTCGGTCAGCGGTACTACCTGCTGGTAGAACTTGGCTTCGCAGGTCTTTTCAATCCCGGTGTGCAGGAATCCGATGTCGGGCATCATGCGCACGACAGTTTCCCCGTCGATTTCGAGCAACACGCGCAGCACTCCGTGCGTCGACGGATGCTGCGGCCCCATGTTCAAGATCATGGTTCGATCCTGTCCGGGCTCCAAAACGGGCGTGGGGTTCAGGTGGGCCATGTTATCTCGCGATCAACGATAGCCCTCCACCGGATAGTCTTTGCGCAGCGGGTGGCCTTCCCAGTCTTCGGGCATCAGGATGCGTCGTAAATAAGGATGTCCCGTAAACCGCACACCAAACAGATCGAAAACCTCGCGCTCAAAGTAGTTGGCTCCAGGCCACACCGAAGTGAGCGACTCAATCGCGGGGCTGTCGCTGTTCAGCCGAACTTTCAACCGGATGCGCTCTTTATTCGGGATCGACAGCAGGTGATACACAACTTCAAACCGCGGCTCCGCGGGATACCAGTCCACACAAGTCACGTCCGACAGGAAGTTGAACGGGCAGGCGGGATCGTCTTTCAGGATTACGCAGGCCTCACGAATGGAGGCTCGATCGACGTAAACCGTCATCTCGTCGCGATCGAATTTCACGCCGGCCACGGCCTCGGCATTCCAGCCCAAAAGGCGGGCCACGGCTGGATGGTTCTTCAGTTGTTCCAGATCGGTAATGGCGGGTGCCAGCGGCATTTTAGAAATTCCCCCGCTTTGAAGAGGTCTCGCCCCAATCGAGCACGCCCTTTTTCCAGACGTAGAAGAATCCGACGAGGAAGATTCCGATATACACCAGCATCTCCCACAGGCCGAAGCGCTTCAAATCGCGCAAAATGATGGCCCAAGGATAGATGAAAACCGCCTCAACATCGAACAGAATGAACAGCATGGCGACCAGGTAGAACTTTACCGAGAAGCGCTGGCGGGAGTCGCCCACCGGGGTCATGCCGCATTCGTAAGGGCGAAAGTTTGGCGCGGGTGGGCTTACGCTGCCCGATCAGCCAGGAAAGCGTGATAATTGCACCCGCAATCCCGCCAGCCATAAGAATATGGATCAAAAACGGGAGGTATTGAGCGAAGTAATTGTCGGGCATAGGAGGACGTATATATAATTCGCGCCAAGTGTTGCTTAAACGTTCTAGATTATGGGCTTACACTCAGGAGTGTCAAGCGCGCAGCTGCGCATTCTGTGAAAATGGAGAAGAAAATTTTGTAATTGAGTGATCGGGTAATTTTGTAATTGAAAATCAATGCGGTCAGCGTGGTTGCGGGCCATCCAATTACACAATTATCAAATTTCACAATTGCCGAATTGCCCCAATCCCTATGATTTTTGGCTTCAATACCGACGTGAAGCACGGCGACACGATCTACCACGTACAGAGTGAAGCGCGGGAAGGCGAACTCCTGCTGCAGACGCAGGTCTTTGTCCGCGGCCGCTGCATGGGCAAGAAGGCCACCTCCTATGGCATTAAGAACGGGGAAGCGCAAGTTGGCGACTCCCAGAAGGAACAGCTGCTCCGCGAGCAGCACCGGCTGGTATTGGACGCCATTCGCGAAGGGAAACTCGACAACGTTCTGGACCATCCTGAACCCGAAGTGCTCGCCACCGTTAAAGAGTTGGATGTGCAGTGGCTCAATTCCGAGTCGGTCCATCTGACCGCAACTTGACGATGCAGTTGCGAGTCACCGAAGGAGGAGCGGCAGCCTCTGGAGCGCGTTTGACCTTTCGCTTCGCGCGTCCGGGCGGTACGCCGTTCTACACACAGGCAGTGGCAGATTCCGGCGGCGCGGCCGAAATCAAGATCGAAGTCGAAGAAGCAGAATTGCCGGATTCGACCCTGCTGGTTCAGATCAACTAGGAAGGCCGCACGGCGACCCGAAAATTCGTGCTGCGTAAAGCTGAGTAGAGCGGAACAGTCGCAGCGTTACTCGCGGCTTTTAGCATCTTTTGCGCTGTCATCCTGAGCGGAGCCGTTCTTCAGGCGAAGCGAAAGCTTGCCCTGAGCTTGTCGAAGGGGATCTCAAGCTTAGCAGCAGCCGCCTGTCGAATCTCGTATCCAAATGAAACTCCAAATCAACGGCGAGGCGCGCGACTTCAGCGACTCGCCCACTCCCTTCACCCTCGCGGCGCTCGTAGAAACCCTCGGCATGAAATCCGATCGCGTCGCCGTGGAACTGAACCTTGACATCGTGCCGCGCGACCGCTGGCCTGCGACTCAGCTCAGCGAAGGCGACCAGCTCGAGATCGTCCACTTCGTTGGCGGCGGCATTGATTCCCATTTCGGGCGGGAACTCTCTTAGTCACCCCTTTTCCACCGATTCTCTTCTTGACCTTCCTCCATCCGCGCCTAAAATGTTTGAAACATTCGACCAAAGGAATGTTTCAAGTATCTGGGGGCTCATGCGGGATCGGCACGGAGAACGGTTCACATCGCAACAGGTGATCGCGCTGACCGGGATCACGCCTCGCCAGCTCCAGTGGTGGGATGAGCGTGGCGTCGTCAAACCCGAACGCGAAGGCCATCGCCGTCTCTACACCTTGAATCACCTGACCGAAGTGGCGGTGATCTGCGAACTGCGACGCAAGGGATTCTCGTTGCAGGGCGTTCGCAAGGTTATGCGCTTTCTCGATCGCGAAATCGGCAAGGGACTGGCCGAGATCGTCGGCCGCAGCTCCGAGTATCACCTACTGACCGACGGGACGCATCTTTACTTGGAGACTTCCGCGCGGCAGATCGTTGACATCCTCAAGAATTCGGCGCAGCCGATTCTGGGAATATGCCTGAGCGACGCGGTCCGGCAGGTGCGAGCCGGGGTCATCTCTGGCAAGGCGAATACTTCGGTAACTTCGCCTGATTACCGCCGGCGTGCTAAAAAAGTTTCGTAGGGGAGAGTTTGGCATCGCAGCACAAGCAGGCACTTCGAACATAGGAGGAAGACATGGTCGGTGAACTGGATCTTCTCAATGAGTGGATACCGGAACAAATGGCGCCGGGAACCGTCTTCGTGCTGGAAAATGCCGGCGAGATTGGCGAAAAGGAAGATCCCTATTGGGCTGTGTTGGCGTGCCCTTCCTGCGGCATGCTGGGCCTGATCACGCGCAAACAGATCAATGGCTTCCTGCCTGTGATTTGCGGTTCCGAGCACTGCTCGGCGCAGTTCTTCATCCGCGACAACGAAGTCGTGGTGCGCAAACCCTTCTAGACGTTCCCATTCCTCGAAACAGTTTTGTCATCCATTTTTGTCATCCTGAGGCGGCGCATTTCGCCGCCGAAGGATCTGTGCAATTTGTTTCTGCGCCAGGCATGCGCAGCCCGCGAAGAGTTGCACCGGTCCTTCGCGTTGCTCAGGATGACAAGACTAGATCAGCATGACAAGGCTAGGAACGAGACTTCACAGCCTGCAGCTCCACCGGAACCTGCTCTACGATCTCAATTCCAAAGCCTTCGAGCGCCGCTACCTTCTTGGGGCGATTCGTCAACAATCGGATACGGTGCAGGTTCAAGTCCGACAGGATCTGCGCGCCGATGCCGACTTCGCGCTGCGTCTGTTTTTCATTGTCGTAGAGGGCAGGAAGCCTTTGTCCGCGGTGGAAGCCGAGTGCATTGCGTTCGCCGACTTTCTCGACCGAGAATCCCTGCGAAGTCTGGTGCAGGTAGATCAGCGCTCCAAGGCCTTCCTGGGAGATGCGGCGCAGCGCGCCTTCGAGCGTGGCATGGCATTCGCATCCGGTCGCGCCGAAGACATCGCCCATCAGGCAGTGGGCATGCATACGGACCAGAACCGGAGTTGGGCTGTGTTCGATGTCCCCGCGAATCAGCGCCACGTGCGACTCGCCGCCATCCACTTCGCTTTCGTAGGCGATCATGCGGAACTCGCCGAAGCGAGTGTCGATCAACGCCTCGCCGACGCGATGCACATAGCGCTCGTGCGACATGCGGTAGCGAATCAGCTCCGCTACGGTCAGCATCTTCATCTTGTGCTCGCGGCAGAACTCAATCAGGTCGGGCACGCGCGCCATGCTGCCGTCGTCCTTCATGATTTCGCAGATGATTCCCGCGGGGATCATGCCCGCGAGCCGCGCCAGATCGACGGAGGCTTCAGTTTGCCCGGCACGCACCAGCACTCCACCTTTGCGGGCGCGGAGAGGGAACATGTGTCCGGGACGAGCTAAATCAGAAGGCTTCGTGGCGGGATCGATCGCAACTTGAATGGTGCGGGCGCGATCGTGAGCCGAGATACCGGTCGTTACGCCCTGGCGCGCGTCGATCGCCTCGCAAAACGCGGTGCCGAACTGCGAAGTGTTCTCCGAGGTCATCGGGCCGATGTTCAGGTGCTCGAGGCGCTCTTCGGTCATCGCCAGGCAGACCAGACCGCGTCCGAACTTGGCCATGAAGTTGATGGCCTCGGGCGTGACCTTCTCGGCGGCGAGGGTGAGGTCGCCTTCGTTCTCGCGGTCTTCGTCGTCGACCACAATGATCATGCGGCCCGCGCGGATTTCCTCAATCGCATCAGGAACGTCGGTGAAGGGATGCTGGGGGCTCATAATTCGGCGATTTTAGCAGAGGTTTCGGGGGAGTTTGTCCTTGAACGGAGACAAGATCTTTAACCACAGAGGGCACAGAGGTCACAGAGTAGAACCGCGAAACCTGTACACTCCGGAACGACGTTTTCTGGAATGGCTTCGACCGAAACTGCCTTTTGAAGCAGCGGAGCGAGTTCCTTTTTGGGAAAATGGACAGTAACCCCCTCCCCCTTGGGTCTATTGGAATCATCGACTTAGCGGAGTTTCACGAAATCGACGGGCGGCGTTCCACTGATTCACTCTGATAGTGGAGTTCCATCCATGCATATCGCCCGATCCCTCTGGTCTTTCCTCATTCGCATTGCCTTTGCCATCTGCGCCATTCTTCTATGCGCGGCCTCGCAGGCTCAAGTAAGCGTGGGCTCGCAGACTCAGTTAGTGGAGTGGCCGGTCGCTGGCGAGGGTGCCGCGAATTTGCGAAATCAACCAGCCGAAGCTTTACTGGCGGCAGCCTGGCGGGGCGGTGCTGCAATCTTTGCGCTCGGGGGCCGCTTGCGTGTAGGGCGAGGCCACGACCGCATCGATTGCGTCGGCTGTCATTAGGTTCCTCACCGGTCTTTCAGACCGGTTCAGAATGACAAGGGTTAAAGTCAGTTCATGATGGCGATGAACTGGTGCAGAATACCTGTGGGCGTCGTTAGAGCCATCGAGCACGGAGGTTTTGAAAATGAGCGGATCCAGATCGGTAACATCCATCGTCGCACGCCAGGGCCTAGCTCTGGGAGCGACTGCAATCGGCGCGTTCGCGATCGGTGCGATTGCCATCGGAGCACTCGTGATTCGGAAGGTTGCGATCCGCGAGGGTCGGATCGATCGATTGAGCATTGGCGAGTTGACGGTCGACCGGCTTGTGATCAGGGACTCGGAGAGTTACAGGTGAGTTGAGTGGTGTCACACTCCTTTCCACTCTGGCGCTGGCTCGACTTCACGGCGAGGCGGCGACCGCATTCATTGCGCCAACCGTCGTTAGGTTCCTGACTGGTCTTTCAGATCGGTTCAGAATGACAGGTGTTGGAGTAGGGTGAGGCAGTCATCTCTTGCCACTCGGGGACTGGTGGGCAGGGCGCGGTCGCGACTGCATCTTTCCGTCGAATGTCGTTAGGTCCTCACCGGTCTTTCAGACCGGTTCAGAATGACATGAATTTTGGTTAGGCTACTGAGGCCGCGACATTCATCCGGCCAGGACGTGTTCGGCACCGCGGAAGAGGGCTCGCATGGCGCGGATTACCCAATGGATCAGGATGACGATGACCACGACGAAGATTGTGGCCAGCATGCCCGCTAAATAAGGATGGCGGGTGGCGAGCCAAGTCAGCCCGATGGCGAGGGCGTCTTCCGCCAGGCTGAGACTGATGTTGGACAAGGGCTCTGGAGAAGGTGTCACGGCTGCGCGGGCGGCGGTTTTGCCACTGTGAGCAATGAGGGCGACGACAGTGCCCAATAGCGTCGCGAGAAGTTGGTGTTCAGGGCTGAGCTGGCTCGTCGCCCGGTAGGCCAGGAGACCGGCGATGGGAACACGGATGAAAGTGTGCAGCGCATTCCAGATCAGGTCGAGGGCGGGGATTTTGTCGGCGAAGAATTCGATCACGAAGAGGATGATGCTGGCGACGATGACCGTCCATCCGGCGAGCACTTGAAGTCCGGGCGGAAGTGGGAGATGTCCAAAGCGGGCCAGAAGCCCGAGCGCCGCGACCGTGGCGTAAAGATTCAGGCCGGCGGCGAAGGCGATCGCGGCCAGCAGAGAAAAGATTTCGGCAGTCGGGATTTGGAGGAGGTCGAGCATTCGTTGGGCAAGACCTTATCACGCGGATGGGGGATCGTGTGTTGCGTCCCTCAATGTATTGGTAATGCCGGGCTGCGCCCGGCGGAGGGCCGAGGGCGGCCGTCCCCACATCCATCCCAGATCTATCTTCAAAAGCAAAAGGTCGCTCCCTTGCTTAAGGAGCGACCCTCAAATTGCTGCGGCCGCTGTGGTTACAGGGTGGACTCGATCTCGAAGCCCCAGGCTTCCAGAAGAGGCTCGGGGATGTACTTGGAGTTCTTATTGCGGCGAGCCCACTCGCGCAGACGGGTTGAACGCAGGTACTGATCGGGCGAAAGTTTGTACTCGCGCACAACTTGTTCAAATTCGGTGATGGTTGGGGTAATGGGCCCGATCGGCTCGGGCTTGCCCCAGTTCGGATTTCCGCGTCGCTTGGCCATGAAAAATGCCTTTCCACCTAAGGGGATGAAACTGCAAACTCGTCTCTTAAGAACTGCCTAACTATATGATTCTCCGAGTCGTCATGAGGATTCAGCTTCCGGGTGAAGGCTGGAATGCAGGCCTACTTTAGAACAAAACTAGGACCTTGACTGATCCGCACCCAAAGCTAATCGGAGACTAAGCATCATACAGTCATTTTGCCGCGAAAGTCAATGGGAAATCGCTTGCCGGAAACGCGATGGAACCTGTTTCAAATTCATGTAAATACAGTAGTTACGGAGGATTCGGCGGGCAACTATGTCCAGTCCGCCGCCCAATCGTTCGGGAGACGGAACATCCAGCTCTAGCTTTCTTGCGGGGTTTCGGTATCGACATGGGAGGAGGGTGCAAGAACTTGCAGATTACGGTCGTAACCTATTCCAGTTACAGGACATTGATACCTGCGACCGATGGACATAAAGTTCAGAGAGGGAGTTCCATCATGCGGGCCTCCGGCTGGAGTTGTGGCCGTGAACGCGTTGTCCCGACATCGGGTCCCTGAGTTCGGCTGAGGAACAGGCGAGGCCATGAGTTTGAAATCGTTGGTGCTGTGTTCGGACGAAAAGATCGTGCGGGTATTGCGCCGCGTGCTGGGCGATTTAGATATCGCCGTGGAACTATGCGCGGATTCAGACGCAGCCTTGCGCAAACTGACTCGTGAGAGATTCGAGGCGATCATCGTTGATATAACCGACGACGGAGCCACGCAGGTGCTGCGCAGCGCGCGCACGGCTCCTTGCAATAAGCGCGCGGTCGCGGTGGCAGTGGTCGATCCCATGATCGGTTTGAAGGCAGTTTTCGAGATTGGAGCGCACTTCGTGCTCTACAAGCCGGTTTCGAGCGAACGCGCAAAATCAAGTTTCCGGGCCGCGCGGGCTCTGATGAAAAGCGAGCGCCGGCGCAACGCAAGAGTCGCGATACAGATTCCAGTTGGGTTGCAGAACCCGAAAACGGGCGCCAACATGAGGGTAACCACCAGCGACTTGAGTGAGGGTGGAATGGCGGTCGGAATCCGCGGTGGACACCGGCCGACGGGAAGATGGGAGATTTCTTTTACTTTACCAGGGACGGAGACCACTCTGGAATTTCCGGCTGAGTTCGCGTGGGAAGGGTCGGGCGCGCAAGCGGGGCTGCGGTTCCAGCAAATGTCCCCAGAAGCGACGCAACAGTTGCGCGAATGGCTCAAGCAGAACTCACCAGAAGTGGAACAGGACGATCCGCCGATCCGATGCCAGCTCACCGATCTGAGTCTGGGAGCATGTTATCTGGAGATGGCCTCGCCGTTTCCAGCGTCGAGCCGGGTGACGCTGTCGATGCGCGCGGGTGGAGTCGAAGTGCGAGCCCACGGAGTGGTGCGAGTCATGCATCCGGATAAGGGTATGGGTGTGGAGTTTACGCAAACCACGCCCGAGCATCGCGCGGCGGTAGAGAAATTCCTGGGAGTGCTTACCGAAAACCGCACACTGCTACCAGAATTACTGGTCGAACCAGAAGGGCTGGAATCGGAATCGAACCCAAAGAAAGCTACGGCGGATGCGGACGATCCGTTGCTTCAGCTGTTCTATGGCGAGTCGCTGACCGCAGAGCAATTCCACGAAGTGTTGCACAAACAGCGCGCCACTCCGAGCACGTCTGCGGGTGGAGCAGCGAACGCCGCTCACGCCTAGATCAGTTCCGCTTCAGACTCCTCGCGACATTATCCGGCAGCGTCCTACGCTAAAATAAGGCGCGAGCCGGGATGGCGAAATTGGCAGACGCAGCGGACTTAAAATCCGCAGGGGCTAACCGCCCTGTGGGGGTTCGATTCCCCCTCCCGGCACCACATAACTCCTTTAATTATGCTGATTTGAGCGCTCTCTGCGGTCTGGCCTTTAGCGTTCGTCTTTTGCCTCGATTTCTCGCTGTCCCTAATTTTGTCCCCATTACATCCGGCAGGGATGCGCTGAAAACGCGGTTGATCTGATCCTCTTGCGGGTGCACATATCTTGCGGTGATTGCGATTGAGCTGTGTCCCGCGATCCTAGCAACTACGAACGGATCACCACCCGACGCTTCTGCCAGTCGGGTTAGAGCGGTGTGCCGCAAAGTGTAGGGCGGGAAGGGAGCTACCTTGGAACCTTCCAGCCCCCGCGAGTGTTGATCCTTGCCGACATTCTGGTTAAAGTGCCCAGATTTGGCTGCACTGGGAAACACGAATCCCACATTAGGTTCTCCAGCAGCCTTCCAGCGCTTTAGCAGCACGGTTTGGACGCGGGGTGTCATCGGCAACGTCCTTCGGGCCGCCTTACTCTTGCCGGACGTGATAGCGATTGCCATGTGCTCGAAGTTGAGATGAGACCATTCTAGTTTGAAGACTTCCATCGGCCGGAAACCTTCATCGTTTATGAGAATCGCGCAGGTCTTCCAAGGCTCCGGACAAGCAGCCAAGTACTTCTCAGATTCACTCACCGTCAACACTCTGTCTCGGCGGACTTCGCCAGCGGCAAGTGTTATCTCTGCGGATCTCTCCAAGTCGCCCCACTTGTGCGCTAGGTTGCAAGCACGGCGCAGCGTGCGCAGTCCGCGATTGACGCCGCTGGCCGACAGCTTGCCATTCTCGCTGGCAAATTGTTGAGCGGACTCGTCTGTAATTTGATCCAGCCTCAGCCTGGACAATGAGGGGGACTTTAGAAGCATGTCGCACCCTTGCCGGTAATACCTGTACGTCGCAGGCTTTCCGCTGTGGCGTTCCTTGGCAAAGGTGAGGAATCGTTTTAGGAAATCACGGAGCAACGGCGCGACTTTCTGTTCGCGGAGTCCAACGTCCTGCCTAGCCAATTTGATGAGATGAGCGGCCTCGATCTCCTCCGCCACTCGCTTGTTCCGGACTCGCGTGGATTTGTAGATCATTACCCCGTCCCGCATGTGCTTGAACCACCAAACACCTTTTTCACTTCGCCGATAGAGTCCCATTGTTTTCCTCTCTCTTAGAACTCAAAAAGACTTCGCGGAATTGTCGCCATGTAAGACCCCGGTATTTTCGGAGTCCTCTGGAAGGATGTTTGTCCCAGTAGTATCGCAGGGCGGTTTCTCTCCGGTTTCCCCTGGCTCGCTCTGAAACTTGTTGTACTCGTTCTGGCAGTCCCGCTCCCTGCAAAAGCGATTGTGAGAGAACCGGGCGAAGAACCACTTCTGGCATTTTTCGTATTCACATTGCCGAAGCGAATTGAGTAACAGCAGGTTCATTTTCGACAGTTCCAGAAGCTGACGGGCCGCTTCACATTCGTCATATTCCGACTGGTCGCGGCTGGCAGGAACATCCTCAATGATGAAGCCGCCTTCAGGCGAGGAGGCTGTCCACACTATCGGGACTGTCTGATACCGCTCAAGCCTTTCATTGATGCGTTTTATCTTCTCGCCGCAATTGAGCACTCTTATTCTTTTTCGTCCGCGCTGGCCTGAGTTGCATAGCGATTTCCTTCAATTCAATCGCCAGGTACAAGATCCTTCGTCGAGATTCCCGCTCCGCTCGGTTGAGGAATTCCGCGATAGGCACGCCGTAAACTTCGCCGGGATAAGATCGACGACTTTTATCGTGGCTAGTGTCTATAGGCACGATCAAATTATATAGTTTTTGTGGGCTTGATGCAAGGTAATCTGCACTTGGTTAACTGGTAGCGAAGGGGGGCTTAAACAGTGGCAATCGATCAACTCTTGAGCGTGGAAGAGGTGGCGCAGCGTCTGGGCGGGCTCAGCCGGTGGACGATCTATAGCTGGCTCAGTCAGGGTCGAATGCGGCGAACGAAAGTAGGCAGCAGGACCTTCGTCCGGGAGTCCGAACTAGCGCGAGTGATTAAGGAAGAACCGGAGGCAGTAGGCGCATAAGAATCAGGCACGACAGAATCCGGGCGCCCAAGGGCGCTGGAATCTCTTTCAAAATATTCCGCTAAGTCTGCCCAAAGGAAAACCCCGACTCTGTAAAGCCGGGGCTGAGATTCGCGGCTTGGCGGCCAACGAAGAAACTACCAAATGGATGAATTCACACTAGGACCCTCGAAATCGGAAGTCAACAGTGAATCGCGGCAATCCCCACAAACAGCGCCAACGCCTCGCGCAGTTCGCAAAGCCGCAACGGCCCACATTGATCCTAGGTTGGACGGCACTTCGGCAATAGCGGAAGGATTCCGGATTCTCCGGAAAGCCCTTGGAGCCTACGCCGCAGGACCGGCCAGTTCACAGCAATCAAAGTTTATTAACGGACCCGCGCTAGGCGGTTTGGAAGTTCTGGAACGAAGTCTGCGCCACTTCTGCATCCTTCCGAAGCCGGGGGTGCGGTAAATGACCGACCTCCAGAAGTACAAAAATGAGTGCCACGTTCATGGCGTCCTCGCCAGAGATCCGGCGATACGGTACACCACGGGCGGCAAACAAGTTGCGAATTTCACGCTGACGACCAAGCACAAAGAGTTCTCCGAGTTTCACAGGATCGTCGCGTGGGAAGGTCTGGCGCAAAAAGCCGAGACTCTGCACAAGGGCGACTTCGTGCAAGTCGTCGGACGCCTGCAAACCCGATCTTGGGAAGACAAAGATAGCAAGCAGAAAAAGTACATTACGGAAATTGTCGCATTCCAGCTTGTGGTTCCAGGGCAGGAGCGGGAAGACCCATCCGGCGGGACAGCGATGGCGATGGCAATTCTTTCGCCGAGTTCGGCCACAGAGAGAAATATCCACGGGGTGGAGGTGAGCGATGCCGATGTCCCGTTTTGATCGGTCGCTATTGCCTCCGCCGCAAACTTTCTATTTTAGGGAAATTGGCCCGCTTGGCCGCGCGGATCGCAAGGGCTGGTGTAAGTGCGCCTGTCCATTTCACGAAAGCAAGTCCAAGAAGTCTTTCAACGTCAATTTGGATCACGGTGGTTGGGTTTGTTTTGGCTGTGGCGCAAAGGGTGGTGACGTTGTTTCGTTTCTTCAAAAACGGGACGGTCTTAGCTTTCAGCGGGCCGCAGAACTTCTAGGCGCATGGCGCGATATGTCCGCAGCGGATCGCCAGCGAGCAGAGCGGGACAAGCGCGACCGCGAGCAGAAGCGACTGGCAGACGAAGCTCGGGAAGCGGAATGTAAGCGGGATCGAATTGCAGCCCGTTCTTTGCTCCACGCTTTGGAACGGTTGCGGGAAGTGACCAGTAGAGAACTCTGCGCACTGGAGAAACAGTCGCCGGGAGTCGAAACCCGCGAGAAGGAACGGTGCTTTGCAACCTTGTGCCTGCTTACTGACGAAATCAGATCGGCAGAGCAACGTTACTTCCGACTCGCCGGAATCGAGGTGAGCGCATGAAACCAGAAAAGGAGCAGATTGCGCCGGACGCCATTTTGGGCTACTGCGTCCGAGACCAGGGGCGACAGCCAATCACGATCAAGTTCTGGAAATTCCTTCACGGATTCAATTTGGATTCCGAACAAGAGGAAGCTCAGCGGATCGCCCTGTACGTCTCCCTACTCGAAAAAGCAAAGACGACGGACGAAGGAATACTGAAGGCCAGCTCGGATGCAATTCGGAATCGACTCGGCGAAGTGCCGTCTGTAATCCCTGAAAGCGGATTCGAAAATGTCGATGACATGAACTATCCCGACTGCCTGAGTTACGACGAACTGCGGGCGCGGGTCATGGCCCATATGCAGAAGTGGGGCTTGGTTGAACTGTTTGCCTTCGCCGAAGCGGAGGCGGCCAAACATGACGCCACTGACTGAAGCGCAAAAATTGCAGATGACCGAGGCTCTACGCCTGCAAAAAATTGCTACGACGGCATGCGCCATTCCGCAGCTCGACTTTACGGACTCGGAGCCATTCACCCGCACGGCAACACCAAAAAACGGGAACGGCAAGGTCAACGGGCATTCCGATGAACCGGAGGAAGATCAAAGCGGGCGCGTCGATATGCCCGAGAACGTTCTCGATGGTCGTCTAGGAGAAATTTGCCAGCGCCATCTTGAACGTTTCCCACGAGCCTATTCGTGGATATCTTTGGTAGCGGCGGCAGGAGCCCAGATCCCGCGAACGAACCAGCCCTTGAGGACAAACCTGTATTGGTGTCCGGTTGGTCCTAAGGGAAGCGCGAAGAGTTCGAGCATGGAGCACGCTCTCCGTGCTCTTCGGTATGATGCGGCCCTCGCACCCGTTATTGCTTAAGGCCAAGTTCGGCAGTGCGGAGGCGTTGATCGAACATTTGTCGGAGGCTGAGCCTGGCGGGGTGCGCCTCGTTTACGTTGACGAACTCGGACATTTGCTGGCCAAAGCAGCCATCGACAGGAGCAGCTTCCCTTACATTCTCAATTCCGCCTATTACGACGACGTTCAGACCGGCGGCAGCAAGGGTCATCCCTTTCAACTCGACTGCCGGATCTCGCTCACGGGGGGATTAGTCGAGGAACTGTTCGGGGATGCGTTTGGCATGGCGACGACTGGCGGGCTATACGACCGTTTCCTTTTCGGCCTCTGCCCGAAGCCGTATCAGTACCTGTACCGGCCATTTGAAGGCAAACCCGAAACCCTGAACCCATTCCCGGCCTCGGTCGATCCGGAAGTGTGGGATGCGCGCGATGAATGGGTTAAGGACGGAATGTCACCCCGCGTCGCTGAGCATGCCTTGCGAGTGGCCTACATCTGCGCCTCAGTCGATGGTCGGCCAACTCTGCGCGCCGTCGAACTAGGTCCAGCGCTCGCCTTCGCTCAATATCAAACCCGCGTCCGCGTCGTGCTTACTCCCAATTGCGGCGAGAATCCCGACGCCCGTTGCGCCGTTGCCATCCGAGACTGGTTGACCAGCCATGCACCAGATGGAAACTGGATTCGAAGACGCCAACTCGACCGGGGAATCAATAGCTGTCGCTTCGGCCCCGGAGTCTTTAACCGCTGTTTGACGAACCTGCAGTTCAACGACGAGATCGAAATTGACTTTAAACGCGGGGAACTCAGGCTGTCATCATCGTGACGATGACAGTGATGACACCGCGCCGCATGGTCCAAAGTTGGAACTGTCATCACCGCGCGCGCGCGATGTGTAAGGAGTTACTTAACTATTGTGATTATTAGACTTACAGATGCCTTGTCATCACGTGTCATCACTCTGTCATCCATCCCTGAAGTGGTTCTATTGGGGTCTTTTTCTGGATTTGTGACACATATATTAGGTGGCCATGATGACAGCATCAAATTTCGCGAACGGGAGGGTCTTAAATGGACGAGTTAGACGGCGGCAGCATCGGTTCTGTGGAGTGGATGAAATCGCTCCAGCAGCTTTCCGATGACGTGGAGGCGCTCTTAGCGGATCAGCTTGCGGAAAAATGGCAGCGCATGGTGGGCGAACCTCGAAGCGATTGGGCGGCAGTCGTCCAGCGCGAATACACCGAGAGCGATTTAGCGGAGTGGCGCGAGCGGCTAGCGGAGTCTTACGCCCGCCCGGTGTCACAGGAGGAACGGGATGCGTTCAGGTTGGCGGAGCAGAAGGAGTACGATTCTCGTCTGCCACAGAACACTCCAAACACGCATTATCCAGGTTGAATTGTGTTGCATAAACGACCGATTATGATACAGTGCTTATAGCCCGATTTGCTACTGACAGCAAAGCACTTACGCGGCAGAAACGGGGTACGTTTATGAAACAAAATCTGCGGGTTGCGATCTATGCCAGGGTGTCCACCGACAACAAGGGCCAAGATCCCCTCAATCAGCTTTTGCAGCTTCGGGAGTTCGCCGAGCAGCAAGGTTGGAGCGTGGTCTTGGAGTTCACGGACGAACTGAGAGCGCGAAGAATGGGAACCGTTTAGGGTTCAAGTCGATGTGGAAGGCTGGGGAGGCGCATCGCTTCGATTGCTTGCTGTTCTGGTCACTCGACAGGCTCACACGCGAGGGAACATTCGCCACGCTGCAATACCTGCGCCGCCTGAGCGATCTTGGGATCAAGTTCAAATCGTTCACAGAGCAATACGTTGATTCGCTCGGAGTTTTCGGCGAGGCGATCATCGGGATTCTCGCGGCGGTTGCTCAGCAAGAGCGAATCAGACTCAGCGAGCGCACAAAGGCCGGGTTAGCTCGCGTCCGATCTCAGGGGCAGCAACTAGGACGGCCCAGGCTGAAAGATTTGTCCGGGGCATCTCGTGCAACTCTGTGGCGTCGCCAGCGGGCCAATGCCATCACAACAGCGGTCTAAGTGCTCTAACCTCGCGCTGGAGAGTCGCCACACGGATGGTCCACGGATCGCCCTCACAGCGCCAGCGGTGAGCAGCGCGCATGCTCCTAGGGCCTGACCCCCTTGTGAAGTAGTTCCTTTTAGGCCGGGGCCACTGACCCCTGCCGGGGGCCTTCACCCGAACCGCCTCCGCCGGAGCGTGGCTTCGAGCTGCTTGAGCAAAGCGAGGATGGTATCGAGGGATTTCGGATCGATCTGCATATAAAAGCCCTGACCCTCCCCCCCAGGGCTGAGTCAGGGCCAGTTCCCCAAGACTAACAACTCCCGGAAGTTTATGCGCCTTCGGATTGAGGGCCAAGGGGTCTAAAGACCACTTGCCGACATCTTGCCCCGTGGTATGCTCCCGCAGCAATTTGGCTTCCACAGAGCGTTTAAGCCCGAGTCCCACTTTGGCTGGGGCATTTTTGTTTCTCCTCTACAAATCCACGATGTACGCATCATTTCGTACGCATCCATCTGTGATTTCCTATTGACTCCCGGCGTGATTGTGAGAACTTGGGAATGTGAGCGCACAAGTACAAGTAACAGCAGCCTTGGAATGGAATATTAAGACTCGGCGGTCGATCAAGCAGCGAGTTGATCGAGTGCTGAAACGTCAGCGGGGAAAAACTCGTTCGCGGAGTCGGGCATGAGCGGGAACAGGTTGGCGATTATTTCTTGGTCCACGTTGAGACCGGGAAGATCACGGCGGTGTGTTCGAACCTTGAGCATGTCGCGGTTCATTTGGGCGTTCTGGAGCCGTGGGAACGGCTGGAAGATGAAAGTCCAGCAAGGAATAGTTAAAAGGGGAGATATGGCAGAGAAAAAGCAATTATCAATTCCAGAACTTCAGGGACTTCTGGCGGCGGGCGAGGATCTCTCCATAGAGGACATGCAGAAAATCGTCGTCTATGAACAGATGCGTAAGGCGTCGATGGAATGCGAAGTGGTCGCCAAGCAGGTAAGCGACTTTCAGGACCAGAAGGCGGACCGGGAAGCTCGGGCGCGACATAAGACGGAATCCATCGACGCCGAGAATGCCAAGACCCAAGCCGAACAGAGCACCTGCCGTCATGCTACCGGAGGAAAGGGCGTCGCACAGTTCTTTTTTGGCGATTCAAAGCAGGGAAAGTGCGTCGCAGAGCAGCAGTTGCCCACGGGCGAACGCTATTTCATCTGTTTTCGGTGCATCCGCGAGTGGCACCTCCCCTCGAAGCGGGCGGTCTTGGACGGCAGTATGACACTAGCCGAATACCGAAAGCAGGAGCGCGAATACTGGGATGTCGCTTCATGGGATAGGCCTCTGTTTCAGACGGACTCTGGCGAAGTGCCTGGATCGGTCCTTTTTAGGATTCCCAAATTGGAAAAGCAAAGAGCACTGGACGATGCCGAGTTCGAAGTGTTTCTGACGCGGCACAAAGAACCGAGTCATGCCAACGCCTAACGTTCAATTCGCACCCTTTGATCTGTCGCTCGCTCGATGGGTGGCGCGATGGGATGCCAAGTATTTGGTAGCTCCCGTAACTACGGCTGGCGAGTACGGGTTCGTAGTCACTGACAGCCGGGGCAAGATACGTGCGACCTACAAGGGCCGTCAGTACCGTGGAATCGTGGAAGGCAACGGCGGTGTGGCGATTTACGGGCTCAATCCCACGGGGAGAGAAAGTTTGATTGCGGACGTGGAGGATTGATGAGTGACGTTGAAATGCTGACGGCGATATTGGATTCGGAGCGGCTAAAAAAGGCGGCTGATCCTGTGCATTGGTTTCAGTTGACGGCTCCGGACGGCTCCACGAGAGGCGACATTCTGGAGTGCCATCAGTCCGAATGCGAACGATTGAATGCGGCGCGCATGGCCGGATATCTCCACTCCGAAAAGCAGCGGCAGGAAAAGCGGAAAGCATGGGAAGCCAAACGGGATAGCGAAGGCAGGATGAGCGTGATTCTTCAAGCAGAGCGGGAAGCCGTAGCCGTGAGGACGCAAGCGGCTATCGTTCCGATTCCGGAGCAGTCCTCCGCCCTGGTCAGAGAACTAGTAGCCAACCGGAAAACACATCCCGCCCCCGTTGCCGTTGCGGTGCCTGCGCTTGAGCCTGAGCCTGTGATCGAGTACGGCCCGGAAGATTACCTCTGGACTCGCGTCCACGACGTTCGGGGCCATGTCATCCGGGCTGAAGGCACGCGGAGGGGCAGGCATGACTAGCAAATTTCCACGAGCACTGACGCGCAGCGATAGCCTTGGGCCAACTCTCGGAACGGGCCGACCTAAAGGACCGAACGCGGCGGAAATCGCAATGATGAACAGCGAACAGTACAAGCAATATGCAATGCGTCGTGGCGAGTGGCAGGGAGCGGATCAAGAAGTACTAGCCAACTATTTTGCATCTGGGCAGCGGCATCCGGAGAGAAGGGAATAACCAGTGACAGAAGTGAACAAGGATTATCTAGATCAGGTGTCGGCGGCCCGCTATGAAGCTCAGACTTTTTTGTCGAAGCACCCTGAGTTTTTCGCGACTCCCGCGAACGGGCACAAAATCGTGAACTATATGCAGGAGCATAACCTGAAATTGAATGCCGAGAATTACGAGTATGCGTTCGAAAAGCTGAAAGGCCAAGGCGAACTCCTGCCGGGGCGCGAAGCTTTGGCGACCATGAGTGCCGAGGAGTTCAAGCAATTCGCCAAAACGCATGGCACCCCCGTGAGCGATGAAGTCGGGCGCGTGAGTTATGAACTGCCGGACGCTTATCTCAGGGAGTCAACGGAAAGCTATAACCGTCCTCGCTATACCCAGAACACTCCTCCCGTACATCCAGAGGATGCGAAGCGGAATCCGAGCAAACGCGAATTCGCATTCTGGAATTCCAGCCGTCAACGCGATTGGCTGATCGCTCGCGGGTATTGGGGAAAGAACTTGCCGGATTTTCTGACCAAGTAAGGAGTTCTCAAATGAAAAAGGTGGACAAGAACACGCGGCAAGACTTGGACATGGCGCTCCACACGATGACGCATCCCAGTCCAAAGGAACCAACGCAGGAAGGGAAGGAACCGGAACACGACGCGATCAAGGAATTTCACGTCAAGCGCTTGCACGATGGCACTTTCCATCACGTACTGCATGACGGCATGAACGAACCGCAGGAGGGCAGCGCTGCCGACCTGGATGGCGTGCACGCTGCTTTGCATGAGCACTTCGGGGACGATGGAGTCGAAACCCGCGAACGATAGAAACAAAAAAGGAGAGCAATGAAAATGTCACCAAACCCAAAACAGTTGAAAGCCGGAGCCGCCATCGTCACGAGCCCCGTGACACCGGGCGGGCCAGCGGTGATCGTTAAATTAGGAGATGCCGTAGCGCATGCGAGCGGCGCGGGATGGCATATTTGCACTGCGCCACTTGGCTCGACCGCTACCGTCCCCCTGGGAGGTTTGCCCTTGGGTCGAGAGCACCGATCTGTTCCATTGGAGCACGGGCGCAAGCTATTCGGGGCAGGGCGTCCCACAGAGTTACCACCCGGCGACTGTATGACGCTGCTCAAACCGGAATTGGCGGCGATGGCCGCATTCTCGGCGGCGCTAACGGAACGCCAAGTTTTTAATTGGTGCGTTGAATAGCTTCGGGGGTACTAGTGAGCGCTTATGTTTGTCCAGCGTGGGGGTTCGGTCCAACGCCGGATTATATCTTTCGTGCGTGTCATCGGACTACGGCGCACAACCTGTTGCGATGTACTGGGCAGGCCTCAACGTAGCGCAGGGCACAATCGTGATCTGGAACGGGCCAACGGATGCCGGGGAACTCTGTACACGCAATGGATTCCGCCTAACGGCTTTTGGGTTGCGATGACGAACACGACGCTCCCGAATTTTCAGCCAGCCTGGGGCAGCGGTAACAGATGCACTGCATTTTTCTGTGGGGCCATCTGTTGCCCCTTCTGGAGATTAGCTCCGATTCGGACGACAAACGGAGCTTTGGGGCAAGAGGGAATCGGAAGATCCCTACTCAGCCCCAAACATGCACGGCGGTAAACGCTGGTAGTAACTGACTAGCGGCAGGACTCTCGGACTGAGAGGCTTTGAGGGCTTCAAGTGGTGAGCGACCCTCAAGCTCTACCACTTGATGAGGATTTTTCAAAAGGAGATTTGCCAAAATGCGGACAGAGATGAAGGTTGCGAAGATCGAGCACCAAGAAACTGTGACCCTGACGGACGGGAAAGATTCTATTCGGATTATCCCGGACTATTGCGGGCAGTTTGCGCTGGACCAAACGGTTCCCGTGGAGCTTTCCCCCGTTCCCAGCGTGAACTGGAAAGTGTCGAAGATTTTGGTCTGATTAGGAACACAGCGAAAGGCTACTATGCCGTCACAGAGAAATCTACAAACCGCAACCATCAACAACGCTGCCACTGGGGCAGACGACTCTGGATCAAGAATCCCAGCACAACAGGATTTCTCTACGTGTGGGATCTGTACATGACGGTCGCAGGGGCAACGAATCTCGTGTTCTACAACGGGTCTGGCGCTCTGACGGGAAACATGAACTTCCTCGCCGGTGGAGTATTCGATCAGTCTGGACTGGCTAACCAGCCAATGTGGACGATTGACCCGAATTCGAATCTTTCAGTTACTTCGACTGCGGCAGTTCAACAGTCGGGCTGGGTTCTTTACGGGAGCTGAAAGGCGATCAGAACGCGGCGGCTCGATATCGGTGGAGCTGGCAATTCTAATGGCTATTGCGGCGGCGGTTTTAGGGTTTGCTTTTAGGGGGTCACGATGAACAAGTTTCCTGCTTCACTAAGACGGGACGATGCAAGCGGCTGGCACACTCCAGTAAAGCGTGGTCCGACCTCGGCGCACGTCGCCATGATGACGGCAAACGAATACAAGCGATTCGCGCAGAGCCGGGGCGAATGGGTAGAAACAGATCAGGAAGTACTCGCGCACTACGCAGCGACAGGGCAGAAGCACCCAGAGTCACGTTAGGGGTTAGCTACCTCGGAATTCGGAATCGAGACCTACTTTATGTCAACTAAGCCTCATGCGGTCCGCCCTTCTTTTTCGCAGCTTTCAGAGCCGCAATTACGTCAGAAGCTTCTTGACGTAGTTGAGCGTTGGGATCAGCGGCCAACGTCTTATTTTCTAGAATCTGAAGCTGCTTTATCCCTTCTGCTGGATCAGAAGGATTCAAATCCACTGCTGCAATCCCTCTTAATACGAGCACGGAAGCTCGAAGGTTTGCGACTTGATTCTCTAAAATGAGAAATTGCTCAAGAAGTTTCTGCATGTTCTCGTCTTCCATTCGGAGATTCCTTTCCAAGGATGAGCGACGGGCCGCACGAAGTCTAAACTCGGCCCAGAAACGACGCTAGCGCCAAAGTAGTCCCGACTCCAGAAATTAACATTCGCGTGGTAGAAGACGACTCTTGGCCTTGATAGAATCCCCCGCGTGGGTGCTGGCTGTTGACGCTGGCAAGCTCTGGCGGGTTTCAGACTTGAATAGTTGGGACAACCAGCATCCTTTAGAGAATTCCCTTCCGCGTTTTTTCTGGCACGAACCTCTCCCCGCACTCAGGACACACCATTTGGTCAAAGGAAACGCGGCGGATCTTGGCGGGCGGGATCGAGCAGCCGCACCTCGTGCAGGTGGTGTTGATGGCTGCCATCACTTTTTCGAGATTGATTTTCTGCTTCCGGGGCACTCCGAATTCTCCCACGCCCGTTCCGTTAAGGCCAAAAAGCTCAATGCTGAGTTTGCCGTGACATGGGCGGTCCACTAGTGGTAACGTGTTGTTAGCGGGTGCTTCCGCCGTGGTTCGTTTGCAACGAACTACCCCCCTCAACCATCTAATCCTAGTGGAGCGGAAGATGGCATACAGCGCAAAACAAGTAGCCAACGAATTTCTAGAACTCGCAAAGCGGGACGGTGTACAGCTTACCCCGATGCAGGTGCAGAAGCTCGTTTATTTCGCTTATGGGTGGCATCTTGCCATTACTGGCGAACGATTATTAAATGAGCGTGTGCAGGCTTGGCAGTGGGGTCCGGTCATTCCGTCTCTGTATGGCGAATTCAAGCCGTATGGAAGTGGCCCCATCACGATGCCCTCCGGCGAAGTGTTTACCGAGGACGGCAAAGTGAAAATCCGCCAGTATCGGCTTAACAGTAACAATCCTGCGCAGGATGAATTTGCGCGTCAGTTGATTGCAAAGGTGTGGAATATCTATGGGAAGTATTCAGCCGTTCAGCTTTCCAGCATGACTCACGCTGCAAACTCGCCTTGGAGCAAGGTTTACGACGAGAACGTTCGTGGCACCGACATTCCGGACGAACTGATCAAGGAATACTTTCAGGGCATAGCCACACAAAATGACAGAGTCCCAGCAGCCGCCAGATGAAAAAGCTGCTCTAACCCTCGACAGTATCGTCGAGGTTCCTGCCCCTGCGGACGCAACAGCAGGGGCTCAATTCTTTGCGATTGAAACGCAACGACTGCAAATAGAGAAATTACAACTTGAGAACCGCGCTACTGCTCTGGATACCGGGCATCGGGACAGATGGGCAAGGAGGCTATTCCCGTTATGCGCGGGTTGGCTGCTAGCGGTGGTCGCTGTTCTCGCGCTTCAAGGATTCAATCTTTGGGGATTCCACCTGGACAATTCGGTATTGATCGCCTTCATTGGGACTACTACTGCCGATGTTCTTGGCCTTGGATATATCGTAGTTAATTACCTCTTCCCCAAGCCACAGTGAACTGTCCCTAAATTTGTCCCTAGTGCTGGTTTGTATGGCTTTACATGCTGAGTGGGTTAAAGCGATAAAAGCAGCATAAACACAGGGCAATACAAATCAGCACCAATCCCGCTAAATCGTTGATTCTTCGTTCGTGTGGAACTTAAAATCCGCAGGGGCTAACCGCCCTGTGGGGGTTCGATTCCCCCTCCCGGCACCAGCTTTCTTGTCGCATGTTGCGGCGTGAGGGCGGGTTGGCGCCCCCACGCGTCCTTTGAAAAACAACGTGCGTTGAGTTGAACCAAAACAATTGAAGCCGCACCAAGTCGACAGCGGCCTTTTTTTCGTCGAGGTCAGCCCAGGTCGTAGCGATCGAGGTTCATGACCTTGTTCCACGCTGCCGCGAAGTCCTTCACAAACGCTTCCTTCGAGTCGTTCGATCCGTAGACTTCTGCAATTGCCCGGAGCTGGGAGTTCGAACCGAAAAGCAGATCGACGCGAGTGGCGGTCCACTTGGTTTTGCCGGTTGCTCGATCACGTCCCTCATAAACCCCTTCGGATTTCGAGGCCTCCCACTTCGTATTCATGTCGAGCAGGTTGACGAAGAAATCATTCGTCAGCGTTTCCGGCCGGTTGGTGAGAACGCCGTGTTTGGTCTGCCCAAAGTTCGCATTCAAAGCGCGCAGACCGCCGACCAGAGCCGTCATCTCGGGAGCAGTCAGGGT
Organism: uncultured Acidobacteriaceae bacterium; assembly: GCA_963844525.1. Taxonomy (GTDB): domain Bacteria; phylum Acidobacteriota; class Terriglobia; order Terriglobales; family Acidobacteriaceae; genus Sulfotelmatobacter. The sequence continues at coordinate 68,205 of CAWJOM010000010.1, forward strand.
TAGCAACTGCGCCCGATCCACCAGAAACTCCTCGGCCGACAGGATCTGTCCGCCGCGGAGATAGTTGCGGAAGCCGTCAGCGACCGGTTCCATTACCGTGAAGGAGTGAACGTCGGTTTGCTTCTGCGAAGCATCCGTGCGTCCCGGCGAGAAGGGGATCTTCAGTTTGTGTCCGGCTCTTTTTGCGGCCTCCTCGACGCCTGCGCATCCGCCGAGCACGATCAGGTCTGCGAGCGAGACCTGCTTCCCTTTGTTGGCGGATTTGTTCCCGTTCGATTGCGGGCCGTTGAACTCCTTTTGGATTGCCTCCAGTTTCTTGAGAACCTTGGCCAGTGCGGCTGGCTGGTTCACCTCCCAGTCCTTTTGCGGCGTGAGGCGAATACGCGCCCCGTTCGCTCCGCCGCGCTTGTCGGAGCCGCGGAAGGACGCGGCCGACGCCCAGGCTGTCGTCACCAGCTGCGAGATCGACAGTCCGGACGCGAGGATCTTCGCCTTGAGAGCAGCAATTTCCTTTTCCCCGATCAACTTATGATCGACGGCTGGAACAGGGTCTTGCCACACCAGGGTTTCTTTCGGAACCAGGGGGCCGAGGTATCGCGTAATCGGCCCCATGTCGCGGTGCGTGAGCTTGAACCAAGCGCGCGCAAACGCGTCTGCGAACTGATCCGGATGCTCGTAGAAGCGCCGCGAGATTTTTTCGTAAGCCGGGTCGAAGCGCAAGGCGAGGTCCGTGGTCAGCATGGACGGCGCGTGATGCCTGGAGGGATCGTGCGCATCCGGCACCGTACCCTTGCCTGCGCCGTTTTTCGGTGTCCACTGATGCGCTCCGGCCGGACTCTTTGTGAGTTCCCATTCGAAACTGAACAGGTTCGTAAAGAAGTTGTTGCTCCACTTCGTAGGCGTCGTGGTCCAAGTAACTTCCAGGCCGCTGCCGATGGTGTCACCACCATGGCCTTTGCCGAACTTGTTCTTCCACCCGAAGCCCTGATCCTCGATGGCGGAGCCTTCCGGTTCGGCGCCGACATATTGAGCGGGAATGGCAGCGCCATGGGTTTTGCCGAAGGTGTGTCCGCCGGCAATGAGGGCGACCGTTTCCTCGTCGTTCATCGCCATGCGGGCAAATGTTTCGCGGATGTCTCGAGCGGCGGCGATGGGATCGGGCTTCCCGTTGGGTCCTTCCGGATTCACGTAAATCAATCCCATTTGCACGGCCGCCAGGGGATTTGATAGATCACGGTCGCCGCTGTAACGCTCGTCGGCCAGCCACGTGCCCTCAGGTCCCCAATAGATTTCCTCTTCGGGTTCCCAGACGTCGGGACGGCCGCCGCCAAAACCGAACGTCTTGAAGCCCATCGACTCGAGGGCGACGTTGCCGGCGAGAATCATGAGGTCAGCCCATGAGACTTTGCGGCCGTACTTTTGCTTGATTGGCCAGAGCAACCGGCGCGCCTTGTCGAGGTTCACATTGTCAGGCCAGCTATTGAGTGGAGCGAATCGCTGCTGACCGGATCCGGCCCCGCCGCGGCCATCGCCGATGCGGTAGGTGCCGGCGCTGTGCCACGCCATACGAATGAAGAGCGGCCCATAGTGGCCAAAGTCGGCCGGCCACCATGCCTGCGAGTCGGTCATCAAGGTATTCAGGTCCGTGATCACGGCATTGAGGTCGAGCGTCCTAAACTCTTGCGCGTAATTGAACTCCTTGCTCATTGGATCGGACAGAGAGGAATGCTGGTGCAGGACCTTCAGGTTCACCTGATTCGGCCACCAATCGACATTGGCGTGGGATTTGCGAGCGCCGTGCCCGAAGGGGCACTGCGCCTCGGCTAGCGTGCTCTTGTCTTTTGTTTCAGGGGAAACACTTCCGGATGAAGTCGCGAGTGTATTTTCCATCGTCATATTTTTTCCTTCGATTCTTTGATTGCGTGCTATGTGAAAAGGCTATTGTTTGGTGCGGCAGCGCCGACAGAGGCCAAAGACCTCGATCAGCGGCTGCGTTAGATCAAAGCCGTCGGGCACGTGCCGCGACAGGCGTTTGAAATCGATGAACTCTCCCTCGATGTCCTGTACCGATTTGCAGCGGAAGCAGACCAGGTGGTGATGAGGTTCGATATTGCCGTCCACGCGTAACGTGGACGAATGAGGAGTTACCTCTCGCAACAAGCCACACTCGATAAACAGCCGCAGGTTGTTGTAGATCGTAGCGAGAGAAACAGATGGAATGCGCCGCTTGACCGTGGCGTAAATGTCTTCTGGAGAATAGTGTCCGTGAGATGCGACGACGGCCTCATAGACCACCTGGCGCTGGTGCGTGACCGCCAAACCGTGCTTTGCGGCCAGCTCACGGAACTGTTCGTGGGTGGTGCGCATGATTATCGGATGAGAATTATTATAAAACGATTACAAGCTCTGTCAATCGAAAGTTTCTCTGCGGGTCAAGAGGAGGGCGAGCCGCGAGACCAGGCTGAGTCCGGGAAGTTTCGGCTGGCGTTTGAATCGGTTGAAGGCGCGAGCAGGAAGTGATCCGACGCTGGGCTCAGATATCGCGACGAGTCTAACTCGATCTTCCGAGATGGTGGTGGGCCGAGAAGGCACAAGAGCACCCGGGCGTTCCAGAAATGATTGCCGACTCGCCCACCCAACTAGGCAGCGACCATGTGGTTCCTGACGGCGTATCGGACGAGGTCGGCATTGTTGTCGATGGCGAGCGCCTCCATGATCCGATACTTGTGATATGCGACCGTCCTGGTGGTCATGTTCAGGATGCCGCCGATGTCTTTCATCACTCTGCCTTCGGCCAGCAGTTGCAGCACTTCGCGTTGCCGGTCGGTGAGGCGCTCGTCGTCGTTTGGGAATTCCTTGTTTTCCCATCGCAAGCAGTCGATGGTGTCGCGCGAGATGGTTCGGGAATGATAGGTTTTGCCCCGAAGAACGGTGTGGACCGCGAGCACAATCTCGGCGGCGGCGCAGGTTTTGAGCAAGTAACCGGAAGCCCCGCGGTTGAAGGCCTCGGCCGCCACCGAGGCGTCGGGATTCATGGTCAGATAGACCAGTTTGACGAGTGGCAGAATCTTTCTTACCTGCCGGCCGGCGTCCAAGCCGTTCAGAATCGGCATGGCAATGTCGAGCACGATCACATCCGGCTTCAAGTCAGCAGCCGCATGGATCAGGGCGCGGCCGTCGCCAACAACTCCCACGACATTGAAATCCGTCTCCAGAAGTCTTTTGCACAATTCAGCGACTAATCCATGATCGTCTGCAATCAGAACCCGAGCGTGGTTGTTCATTTCTGCCCCCAGGGGAGAACAGTACGAATGCGCTACGCAGCCAGTATGGGGCCCCGTGCCTTGTCCCGGACCTGTCAGTTTTGACACTTGTGGGTTGCCGCCACACCCGCTAAAGCGCCGGAATCGCCGGTCCGGGTCCTGGACTTGGCCTTCGGGGCGAAACAAAGCTGATCAGCTAAGGATTGCGCTTTCGGCGACAGATGTCCAAGGAATGCGATCAAGGCTGCGTCAGAAGGTCAGATTTACCTGCAGGCCGACGACCGCGGCTGCGGTCCCATTCGTACCAGTTGTATTCCAGATGTATTGAAAGTCGGGGGCTAGCGTGACGTATCGTTTGGCTACCCACTGATAATTCACTTCGAAGAGTTTCGCCGCCGAGGCGTCAGGAATGTAGTTGCTCGTTTTTCCGTAAATGCATGCTGCATTGATGGAGTCGCGAGCACGTTTCCTGAACAGGCCCTGGTAGCTGAGTCCCGCCCCGCCGAACAGCGGCATGGAACTGACCAGCTGTTTCGCACTGTACGCCCACGCGCCCCAGACTGTGAGACCTTCTGAGGCACCCGCATCTTTTGGGCGGTAGATCATCTGTTGGCCAAGAACAAAGATTCCGGCATTGCCGTCACTGCGCGAGTTCCCGTTGGGAAGCGCGGCAAACGAGTTGTTGTCGGCAAAAAAGCCAGCGGTATATTGGCCCTGCTTCCCTTTGTCGTTCGGTCCCTGATTGGACAGATAGGTGATCTGAGCGGTCACGAGCACGCCGATGTTTCCTTGCTGAAGGGCGAAGACATTCCCGTTGATTGCCGAGTTTGGATTGGTGTTGAAGGCACCCGCTGCGACCTCGACAACTGGAGTGACGCTGTATACGGCTTGCGCTCCCCATTCCAATCCGGGCGGAGGGCCGGAGAAACTGAGGTCGTTGGAAATCAAGGACACCGGCGTTGGGTTCACGGCGAGGCTGACATAGTTTTCGAAAATGGGCAGGCCGGCAAACGTGTAGCTGGCGGCCAGGTGTCCGGCGGCAAGGGTCAGATTGTCGTGGAGAAACTTCTGCTCCAGATAAACTTCTCCCAGGTAGGCCCCTACTGCGTAGTTTGGATTGACTTCGAAGACGCTGTTGATCGTCGCGGAGAGATTGCTGCCGGTTCCCCACGAAGCGGAGACATACAACGACATGCCGGGAACCTTGAGTAACTTTTCGAAGTTGAAGTCGAGCGCAGTGGTCAACTGACCGGTGTATCCCCAAACTTGATGCGGAGCGCCGGTCGCGTTGGTCTGCAGGGCGGAGTAATATGCGGCGCTCGGAGTGATTCCCAACTTCCTGGCCTCGGCGCGGACGCCATTCCAGTCAGAAGTCAGCGTCTCTTCCCAGTCAAAGTCTTCATCCTTGCAGCCAAATCTTCTTTTGTTCGGATTGGCGGCGTGTTGGCAGTTCAGCTTCCGTGGTTTCGAAACCGCGGCTGGCGGTGGGGTCGGAGTAGCGGGAGGAGCGGGATTTTGGGCCTGAGCCGAGGGCGTTGATACGGTCGCGCTCTGCGCTGGGCTCGTCACGGAGTCTGAAGACTGCTGGGCGATGAGGAATCCTGACGAACTCAGAAACAATGCTGTCCATAATAATGCCGCCGCCAATGCCGGCCGGAAATCGATGCCATCGACATGGGTCGACTGTCGCGCCGACTCTGAATTCATCAAGTCTTTCTCCGATCCGCACGTGGCACCGAGAGCGGTACAACTATCGTCTTGGGGGAGAGATGGCGCCCGCACCTGTCAAAAGCGACAGTTGTGCCCAGCGCGGACGCTGCCGTACACCGATAGCATGCGAAAGAGCGGGTCAGCGCGGCACTCCGCACGGGGCTAATATTCCAACACTCTTGGCAAAGATTCCGGAAGAATTCATTCCGCTGGCGGCGATTGGCATCGGCGCGTTCGTCTTGGTGTTTCTCGCGCTGTTCCATGGCACGGGTCTTCACCGGATCCTGGTCTGGCAAAGACGCGGCGAACGGCGGCTGCGGTCGGGACGGCCGCGTATTCTCGCGGCTTTGTTCCTCTTCGGGTGGGCCGTTTTCCTCATGCTCGATTTGCACATTATCGAGATCATGATTTGGGCGTTCGCCCTGAATCACATGGGGTTGGTCAAGCATGCTTACGATGCCATCTACTTCTGCGCCAACGGCTACACCACGCTGGGCATGGGGAAGATGGAGCTCGAAGAGCACTGGCGGGTTATCAGCCCGATCATCGGTATTTCGGGATTGTTCACCTTCGCCTGGACGACCAGTGCGCTGGTGGACGTGGTGGCTTCGCACCGGCAAGTTCTGAATCAAATGGAAGAGGAACGCGAACAGCAGCTCCGCATGCGGTTCACGCTGCGAAAAGAACAATGGGACGCGCTGAAGTCAGAGCGGGAAGCCGAGCGGGCTGATAAAGAGAATATCCGGAAGGCCGCGACAGGATACTGGCTCTTTCGGAGGTTTCGCGTTTGGCACGAAGAACGAGAGATCGTGGCAGAACTTCGCCAGAGATATAAGACGGAGATGAAGGACTTGCTCCGGCAAGAGCGCCTGAAAGAAAAAGAAGGTCAAGCCAAGGCCGCGGCTGGCGATTCCGATGAGAAGCCTTCAAACTGACGGTTCGAGGCGTCCAGGGCCCGGAGGAGCGGTAAATTTGGAGCAGCGTTTCTGGAAGGGAAGGAAAAAGGGTGGCATCGCGCAGCAGCCGCAATGCCACCCTCAATCTTTAGATCAACTCAATCGGATTACGCTCCAGCAGCCGCAGCCTTGGCCCGAGGTTCCGGATGCAAGGTTTCTGCCATCTCTGCGAAGTAGACCCGGTAGGAGCGGTGAATGCCGTACATGACCGGGAACACCGCGAGAGCCAGTCCCCAGCCCAGGTGCGAGCTGACGGCCTGAACCATCGTGGTGACTCCCGCGCTAACCACGTAGTACGGGAACGACAGGTGAGCCAGGCTCCACCAAATCTGTCCTGCCGCCTTGCCCTCGCTGACGGCCACGATCGCGGCGACCGGAGCGGTCTGTCCCAGAAACAAAGTAGCTGTCGCCAGAGACAGTCCCAGGGTGCTCGAGCTCCAGTGCATCCCAGCCTGGTTCGTGTGGAAGATCAGGCTCGCCATGCAAGTGGCAAACGCCATCATGCTGATGTTGAATGCCATCTGCTGCGGGTTGAACTTCGCGCTCTTCTGGGGCCAGCACTGCACCGCGGTTGAGACGCATGTGACCACGACTGCTTCGGCAGCGCTGAGATTAACGACTGCCGTGAGCAGGAATGGCAGATTGACCGACATGTTGCCGTTGATTCCGGGCAGCTTCACTTTCATCCGCGAGGTAGCTGCCGCCAGCACCAGGACCGCCAGAGCAAAGTAGGCATGCAGCGCGTGGCTCACGAACGTTGCGTAGCCTGCGGTGATGGCTGCGGCCAGCATCATTGCGCCGATGAACGTCTTAATTCGCCGTGTGTTGTTCATGATCTCTTCTCCTTTCCTCAAAATGCACACGGCTAACTACTGCTCATCATCACCCGCATCTGAGAACGCGCCATTGGCGCTCGAGACCGATGCTCCCCAGACCACGCTGGAGGCAGAGGTGCTCGTGCCCGTGCTCGATCCCCAAACCACGCTGAAAGCGCTGAGGGTGTTGTCGCTCCAAGGCATTGAACTGCCCCACACCACGGAGTTGCCGTTCACCATCGCAGTACCCCAAACCACCGAGGTTCCCCAGACCACCGACGTACCCCAGACAACGGAACTGGAGGCGACGCTCGAGTTTCCATACGAAAGCGTGACCGTATGCGACTGAGGATGGTAGACCGCAGTGGGCGAGAGCGCCGCACCGACCGTGGACGGAGCCAGGTCCGTGTTAGCAATCGCACTCTGGACGTTCAGTAAGCCCGACCCCACCGAGAACAGGTCGTAGAAATCGGTGAAGGAGGCAAGAAGATGAGGCACGTAAGCCGACGTGGAGACGAGACCAAAATTGTTCATCTTGGAGGCCGTCTTCATGAGCCGCGCTTTGACCTGATCCGGAGTAAGCGTGCTTTGTTCCTGCAGCATCAGCGCCACCGCGCCTGCAACGGCGGGAGTCGCCATGCTGGTGCCGCTTAACGTGAAGTAGTCGTTCTTGCCATCGGTTCCGGTGACCAGTTCGCTCGGGTAGGAAGCCGCCAGAGTGGTTCCCGGGGCCGCCAGCGAAACGACGAGATTGCCCGGCGCCATGATGTCGGGCTTCACGACGTGATCATAGGTCGTTGGCCCCTTCGAACTATAGCTGGCCTTGGTTTCGGCCGCGGCGTTCGAAGATCCGTTGCTCTTGGTGGCGCCAACAGTCAAGACGTAGGGATCGTTGCCCGGCGCAGTGACGGTTCCGAAGCCGTTGTTGCCACTGACGCTGAGACGGCCATAGTTGCCGGCCGCGACGACGACCACGATTCCGCTGTTCCAGGCCGCTTCCACTGCCTGGCAGAGAGGATCCTGGGTATAGCTCACAGGGATTCCACGTCCCAAGGACAGGTTGATGACCTGGATGTTGTAGGTGTTCTGCAGTGCGATAGCCTGCTGGATGGCTGCGATCACCGAGCTGTCGGTGCCCGCGCCGTTTGCATCCAAGGCGCGAAGATCGATCAGCGAGGCGCCGGGCGCCACGCCTGCATACTGTCCACCGGACAAGGAGCCGTTGCCGGCGATGATGCCAGCGACGTGCGTGCCGTGTCCGTAGAGGTCGTACTTCGCTCCGCTGCTGTTGGAGGTCGGGGTGCCCGTGAAGTCCTGGTGATAGACCACGCGGGAGTGCCCGTTCGCGTCCCGCAGGTCGGGATGGCTATCGTTGATGCCGCTGTCGATCACGGCAATGCCGATGCCGGCTCCGTTATATCCGGAGCTCCATGCGCTCTGGACGCCCGTGGCGTTGTTGGTGAGATCGTCCATCACATTCATGGGATGGTCGATGGTCACGGATACGATCTCGGGGTCTGCCTCTAACGCAGCGAGAGCGCTCACCGGAATCGTGAACGCCGCTGCCTTAACCATGTGCAGACGCGCTTGCAAGCGAGCGCCCCGGCCCTGCATCTTGGCGTAATGGGCCGATGTCGGCACCTGCTTGTATTGGACGATGACCTTCACGGTTTGGCCCTTTGCCGTTCCGTGATGAGCCTTGGCCAGAAGTGTCGAGAGCTCAGGAGCGATCCGAGACGAGAAACGTCCGCTCGATTCGCTGGCGCTAGCGTTGCTCCAGCGCTGTCCAAACGCCATTCCCGTTGCCAGCAGAAGGACCAAGCTCAGGCTCGTACGCTTACCCCAGGCGGCGCTGCGGCGTTCTCCGCGCTCCGCTGGCTTCGGCGATTTCTTTGTTTGCTCCATAAAACCTCACCCTGCTTTCTTGAATGGGGGGAAAGATCGAGCTACTACCCACTGCCTCTGTTGCACGGGAGGAACCAATTGGAACCTGGTAAGTGATTGTTTCTATTGGGGATCATGGAGCCCGGGAAGGGTGTAACTGAGCCAGTCTGTCCCTCAGGCGTGGGCGCGGGACACTCTGTCCCACTTTGGGAGGACAGAAATGTGACTTCAGTCCCATCGCGCGGATTACTGGATGGACATGGAAATGACGAAGCGCGTCAGAGCGACGCTGCTTTTGCCGAAGCCAGCTGCGGCGTGTGGGCCAATCTTGGCATGGCCGCCATCAGACGCTGCGTATATTCGTGACGAGGTCGAGTCAATACCTGTTCGGTAGTTCCGGTTTCGACGATCTGACCTTCGTGCAGGATCGCAATCCGATCGCAAATACCTGCGACTGACGCGAGATCGTGCGAGATGTAAAGGATCGCCATGCCCGAGCTGCGGTTCAGCTCGCGGAAGAGCGCGAGGATCTCGGACTGGGTGATGACGTCGAGGGCGCTCGTGGCTTCATCGGCAATCAGCAGCGCGGGGCGATGCATCACTGCCATCGCGATCAGCACTCGTTGGGCCTGGCCAACGCTCATCTGGGAAGGATACTTTTGCAGGAATTCGTCGCTCGCAGGCAAACTTACACTTCGCAGCGCGGCTCGGATCGCAAGATCGCAATCGGAGTTCGGTCCTGCTGCATGAGCCCGCCAGGCCTCGCTCAGCTGAGTACGAATCTTCAACGCTGGATTGAGCGATGACAGCGGACTTTGGAGCACGAGGGCAATCTTGCGTCCGCGCAGGGCTCGAAGGTCTCGTTCGCGAAGGGTCAACAAATCAGAGCCTTCGAACTCGATTACGCCCTCGGCCTTCGCCTTCTTGCGGTCGAGGAGACCAAGGATTGACATGGCGAGAGTGCTCTTCCCCGATCCGCTCTGTCCGACCAGGCCGAGGACCTCGCCCCGCCGGATTTCGAAAGCGACGTCACGCAACACCGGCGGATTTTCTCCGTAGCGCACGGAAATGCGTGCGGAAAGAACGTCGGATTGTTGGCCGTCTGGCATTGCTAAGGCGCCTTTTTGTTCTCGGTAGCCAAATCTCATTTCGCGGCAATGTGGGACTCGATCTGCTTCACAGAGAGCCGCTCCGCATTCCAATACGTTTGCGGAACCAGGATGACCGGGCTCGCCCCTTGCACATTGGGTGCAACTGCCGAGAGCGCGTTCCGGTTCACCAGATACAGGAATGGCGCTTGTTCCACCGCAATCTCCTGCACGCGATCGAAGCTCTCTTTTCGTTTTGTAGGGTCGGCAGATGACGCCTGCGCGCGCATCAAGCGGTCGATCTCCGCTTCCCACGCGGTTTCGGGAGTCTTCTCGGATGGGTTCCACTGATGATTCTCCGACGAGCTCAGCCAGACGTTCATCTGTTCGTTGGGGTCAAGGCCGACGTTCGTGAGGCCGAGCAGGATCGCTTCGTAGTCGAAGGTCTGCGTCATACGCTCGATCAGGGAAGGGAAGTCGAGGGTCACGACGTTGAGCTGAATACCGATCTTCTGCAGGTCTTCCTGAATCATCGTAGCCATGCGCTCGCGATATTTATTTCCCGCGTTGGTGATGATCGAAAAAACGACGGCATTTCCGTCTTTGTCTTTCAGGATTCCGTTTTCCATGCGAAAGCCTTCGCTCTGCAGTGCCTTCAGCGCGGCTTCCGGAGAGTGGGTCTCAGGCTTCAGTCTCGCGTTGAACCAGAACTTGTTTGCGGGAGAGACCGGACCGACTGCGGGTTGCGCATGCCCGCGAAATACAACCCGGGCGAGATCTTCCCGGTTGATGGCCGAGGAGATCGCGCGGCGAAACGTCGCCGAGCGGAACCAGTTCTTCTTGTACGGGGGCAGCGGAGACTTGGCCACCTCGTTGAACCACATCTGCTCGGTGTCGAGAGAAGCTCCGGCATCATGCACCAGTCGCGGAGAAGTGGCCGCCAGCTTATCGAAATATTCGCTATCAATCGAGTTAATCAGGTTGATCTCGCCGCGCTTGAAACGCAACATCTCCACGTCGCGGTTCGGCTGAATGTCCAGTTGGATCGAGTCAAGATAGGGGAGTTTGCGCCCCTGCGCGTCTGTCTTCCAGTAGTAAGGATTGCGTTTGAGAAGGACTGTGGCCCCGGGCTTGTAGTCTGCCACCATGAACGGACCCAGCACCGCCATTTCTTTCTTGGCGGAATGTGCGGAGAGAATTGCGACCTGATCGAACTGCCGGTCGAGTCCTGCCACCGGAGCCGGGAAGGTAATCGAAATCTGAGTTGGCGAAACGATTTTCGTCTCGACGTTGCCCGGGCCCGAACGGAATGCGTCTCCCGTTGGCGAATGCAGCGCCGGGTCCATTAATTGGTTGATCGTGTAGGCGACATCCTCGGCGGAAAAGGGAGTGCCGTCGGAAAACGAAACATTGCTGCGCAGCGAGAAGGTGATTTGCCTGCCATCCTTCGAAACTTTCCAGGATTGGGCCAGTTCCGGCTCCAATGCCTGAGTTTGACGGTTCAGACGGAGCAATACGCCCCCGGTCAGATAGCGGATCACCACCGACGAGTCGTCCTCGACCTTCAACGGATCGAAAGTCTTGGGCTCCGAGCGCAAACAGAAACGCAACTCGCCCTGCGCCAATGCCGAACCCGCCAAGATCCCGAGGAAGACCATCGCGACCAGGATTGCTTTTCTAAACATTGCCGCCATTCCTGCCAACCTTCCCTCGAGGCTCGTCATGCCGAAGCCTCTTCTTGCTTCGAAAGCACGAACTGAAATGAAGTCACGACCGCTACGAGCAGGATCAGCGGCACGAACTTCCAGGGCTCTTCGCCCACCGATACCAAGCCCTCTAATTCCTTCAACAGGCTTCCCCACGAAGGCATCGGCTCGGCCACGCCCAATCCCAAAATTCCCAGATTCGCTTCGCTCAAAATGAATGCGGGAATCGAAATCCAAAACTGCGCATATAAAACCGGCTTCAGATTCGGGAGCACATGAATCCAGAACAATCGCGGCCCGCGAATGCCCGAGGCTTTCGCTTGCCGAACGAAATCCGAGTCCCGCAACGATCCAGCCCTCGAGCACAGCACGCGCGCGGCGCTCGTCCAACCGAGAAGCCCCAACATCAGAAACGTGACTAGCACTGAAACGAGCGGCGTCACGTTCAACGGCATGACCGCGCGGACCGTGATCAGCAGAAACAGCCAGGGGAGTGACAAGAACAAGTCCGTCACCGCCATTGCTGCCCGCGCCCAGGCGCCACCCAGATATCCGCCCAGTCCTCCCACCAGCGCGGCCATCAGCGTCGAGATCAATGCCGCGGCCGGCGCCAACAACAGAGAAATCCGTGTCCCGTAGAGCACACGCGCAAACCGGTCGCGTCCAATCTCATCAGTCCCAAGCCAATGCTGGTGCGATGGAGGAGCGCCTGCGGCTTCGCGATACTGCTTCGCATATCCCGCGGGAGCTAACCAGTTTGCCGCCAACGACAGGCTCACTACGATCAGCAGAACGGCACATGCCATTGAGCGCCAGATATTCTTGCGCCAGAGCATCATGCTTCCTGCCCTCGCAGTACATGTGCGATTACATCGGCTCCGCAATTTGCCAGCAAGGTTACGAGCGTAACGAGAATCGTTAGATTCGTGAGCAACGGAAGGTCCCGCGCCAATGCTGCCTGCCACGCTAACTGCCCGACTCCGGCCAATCCACAGAGAGCTTCCACGGGGATCGCAGCTCCGACCGCGATACTGACCGAAACTCCCGCGACGGCTAGTAACTGCGGCCCGGCAACTGGGATGACATGCCAGAAGAGAACACGCAACTCGCTCAAGCCTTTGGCGCGCGCCGTAACGATGTGGGGCAGGGAATAAGTTTTCGTCAGCAGGTTGTGCGCGTAACGATATACGCGGGGAAAGACGATCAATCCGATCGCCAGGGCCCCGGGAACATTCCACAACACTGATAACAGTGCGAGAACCGCGGCTGGAATACAGAGGAACGTTCCGCTGATCGCGGTCGTGAGAGCGTCGTAAGCGGAAACTCGCAACCACGCCGCACTGAGCGCCATACCCATGGCAACGGCCCAACTTAGCAGTAATCCAATTCCCACGAGTCGTAATGTCAGGGGAGTTCGATCGCGCAGCAGTTGGCTCACTGGCTGACCGAGGGAAATCGAAGTTCCCAAGTCTCCGTGCGCCGCACGTTGTAAGGAATGCAAATAGAAGCGCACGATGTTGTTCTGTTCCATCCGCGCCTGGCGGAACGCCTGAACGCTGGCCGAGTTGAGATGAGGATCCAACTGGGCTTCGTCCACGTCAAAGCCAGGCGCGAGCCGGACTAGCGTTGCCGAAAGCAATCCGCCGACGAGAACCGTCGCGACGATGCCGAGCCCATGCCGCGCAACTTTTCGCCCTAGCACGGTCCAGGTTCTCCTATTCGGCCGTCGCGCCGCGGGTCTTTGATTTTTCCTCGTGCGTGACCGCGGCTGCGTGGTGAATTTGCTTCATGGAGTACATACGGCGGTCCGCCTCGGCGAGCAGCCGTTCCACATCGAAACCATCTTCCGGACAGAACGCCATTCCCACGCTCAGCGTGATTACGTCTCGTCCGCACACGTGCCGTCCAGATTCGATGGCGGCCTGATTGAGCAGATCCGCTTTTTCAGTTGCTGCGTCGGCGGTCAGGCCAGGAGCGGTAATTACGAACTCATCCCCGCCCATACGCGCAACGTAGTCATAACCGCGGCAGACGTCTTTCAGGCGAGTTGTGAACTCGCGCAGCAGCTTGTCGCCTTCGAGGTGCCCGAAAGAATCGTTGATTTGCTTGAAGCCGTCGATGTCGCATACCAGCACGGCCAGTGAGGATTTCATGCGGCGGCAACGCGCCACTTCTTGCGCCAGATGGACGAACAGAGAACGGGCATTCGGCAGGCCGGTCAGGTAGTCGGTCGTTGCCGAGCTCTCCGCCTGCTGGTACTTCAACGCGTTCTCGACGGACAGGGCGACCTTTGAGGCGACCGCCAATAGAATTCTCAAATGGTCGGGAGTGAAGGAGTCTCGGCTCGACTGGTACATGGCCAGCACGCCAACCACGCCGTTCAGGCCTTCGAGAGGCACTACCAGCGCGGATTGCAGCGTGGTGTGCTTCCCCGGATCGACCACGTATCCCGCTTCCACCTGCGGGTTCCCGTTCACAATGGGCTTGCAGTTCGCCGCCACCCATCCGCAGAGTCCTTCACCCACTCGAATCTTGAGGGACGACAGCATGCGGAAATTTTCTCCGCTGACAAGTTCGGGCAATAGCCAGCCATTCCGGTTTACGAACACGGCGATGGAGTCGTAAGGAATCATGCGGCGCAGGCGCATGGAGAGCACCGACAGCGTCTCGCTCAGACTCAGGGACACGCCAAGGTCCTGGCTCAGCTCGAACATTGTTTGCGCTTCTTGACGGGCCGATGCGATGGAGGACAGGAAGTCTCCACCGTCCGAAGGACCGTGCGTGGGTTCAGTTCGTTCGAATCCAGCCGCCGGCGCCTGACCGCGTTCCACACGCACCGTCTTGGAGAGGGAATGAGGTGCGGCCGTCTCCTCTGACATCTGCGCGACGCGTTCCAGCTCTACATAGCGGCCGGCGAGAATCTCAACCACCTGCGGATCGAACCATGTGCCGGCCTTCTCCTTCACTTTTGCCATCGCCTCGCCCAGAGGCAACGCGGGCCGGTACTGCCGGTGAGATGCCAGCGCGTCGAGACAATCCACTGCCGCCAGAATTCGTGCGCCAATTGGAATCTGCAGTCCGCTCAATCCCTCTGGATATCCGGTGCCGTCCCAGCGTTCGTGGTGGGATCGGACAATCGGCGCCACAGGATAGGGAAATGCCACGCGCTCCAGGATCTCCGCGCCCACCAGCGGATGCACCTTCATCTTCTCGAACTCTTCCGGCGTGAGCTTGCCTGGCTTGTTGATAATTTGTTCGGGCACGGCCAGCTTCCCAATGTCGTGCAAGAGCGCGGCCGCGCGCAGGGCTTCGATTTCCCCTTCCGGCAGATTGAGTTGGTTTGCGATGGCCACGGCGTAGGTTCGCACGCGTTGCAGATGAGTGTGGGTCGTATGGTCCTTGGCTTCGATCGCCAGGGCCAGCGCCTCGATGGTCCGCATGTTCAGCGACGCGATTTGCTCTACGTGCCGCTTCTCCACTTCAACTCGCTCTTTTTCAGCCTCGAGCCTGCCGAGATAGAGACGGTAGGATCGATAGACCCAGTAGATCAGTGGCAGAACCAGCAGCGACGTTTCCCATCCGGCGGACCGGTTCACGATCCCTACGAGCCCTACTGCGGCTGCGCCGACCAGATAATAAGGAAACGACCAGAAATAACATTCGGACCATACCTTGCGGCTCGATTTTCCCTCAGTCATCGCGATGACAACCGAGATCGGCAACGTGTTCGCGAAGAAGAACACCAGCGCCGCGACCATCAGAAGAATCGGTTTGTTCGATCCGAATCTTGCAACCAGCCAGTGATAGCTCAGGTAGGTAAGCGCGCTGGCATTGGCCATCATGCCCGCGACATTGAACAGCACTTTCACGGGATCGAGACGCTTGCGCGTTTGCCAAACGCTCTGGACAAGGCTTGCCGTGCACCCAATGAGAAGCGTTTCTGGAAGGCTCAGCTCCAAAACGCCCAGCAGGATAAAGAGGAAGTTCACCGACATCGTGCCGTCGATGCCGGGCAACTGTACTTTCAGCCCGGACGCCAGTACCGCCACGGCCATGTAGCACGCGAAACGCATCAGGTCGTGCGATTGCCAATGGAACAGAGAAAAGCCCAGCACCACCACGCCGAGCGACGCGGTGACGCCGACGAATGCCTTCGTCTGAATCGACAATCCGTCCGTCTCTGCTTTCATGTACGACCCTGCTGCGGCCCTGTTCGGGCTCGAAGCGCGTTGTCCCCGACGCCCTCGCCATTCCCTCCCGCGAGACACAAAAATTTAACTGCGCGGGCTCGCGCAGCCCGCGCTCGGCCCTTATGGAAGACATCTCCCCCGGTTCGAGCCTGCCGTGAATCGTATTGCAAAGATTAGGGGTTCTAAAGCTTACTTTGGTAACCACCCCGAGGGTCTTATCCACTGGAGTAACCGGAAAGAAGGATTGCCTCGGGATTAGCCAGTCCGAGCCTTCACTATCTTTGGAACTTTCTGGCTGGGTCAATCGATCGCACGGATCGTCGCCATCGGAAGGAAGGGATCCGTCGGGCTCCCGCGAGAAGCGCTCCGTTTTGCCTCAAGTAATACCTTTCCGGGCTTAGCTTTCTCCGGAAGGATAAAGCCGTTACTTTGGTTACGCCTTTCGTAACTCGCTTCTCGGTCCAAACCGCCTGCCTGTGTCACCATCTCTCCAAACGTCGATATGCCGATCCCACACCGCAGTTCGGACCAGCCAGAGCCGGTGACCAGCGCCGCAGCCGCTGGCGGCGTGAACGTAGTGGACGTGCCATTGCAGATGGCTGTTTTCTCCGCCGATCTTCGGGGAGAATTCAGCGCGTGCAACGCAGCCTTTTCCAAGCTCCTGGGATATGCGCCGCAAGAACTGATTGGGCGGGACTTTTGCGCGCTCTTCTCGCAGACCGAAAAGCCCATCGGGGATGACCGCTTGCAATTGCGCAAGGCTATTCTTTCGGCAATTTCCACACCGGCCGATTATCGCTGTCAGTTGTTCGCTCGACCGAAGGCCGGCCCTGCTTTTCCGGTGCAGTTCTCCGCGACGATTCTGGGTACGGCACCGGTCGCGTTGATCGCCGTAGTCGAACCGATGGTCGACGCTAGATCCCTTGCCGTCAGTAGTGCGCCAAAGGCCGATGTCGTCGCTCCGGGAGTAATCTCACGCAAGATCGATGACACGATATTCATCCTGGCTAGTCCGGTGATGCATAAGTTCATGGCGCTGGTCGACCGCGTTGCAGGCCATACAGAGACCGTCCTGATTACAGGCGAGACAGGCACCGGCAAGGAACTCATCGCCCGCACGATTCACGAATCTTCGAATCGCCGAATTCGCCCATGGGTTGACATCAACTGCGCAGCGCTTCCCGAAAACCTGGTCGAAAGCGAACTTTTCGGATATGAAAAAGGAGCATTCAGCGGCGCCGACTCTTCCAAGCCGGGCCTGTTCGAAATGGCCGACAGGGGCACGCTTTTTCTCGACGAAATCGGTGAGCTGCAATTGCAGACGCAAGTGAAGCTGCTGCGGGTACTCGACGGCCAGCCGTTCTACCGACTGGGAGGTCATCGCAAGATCAAGGTCGATGTTCGCATTGTGGCCGCCACGAACCAGGATCTTGAAGCCGCCGTGCGCGACGGCCGTTTCCGCCAGGATTTGTTTCACCGTCTGGGCCAGATCCAGTTGCGTGTGCCTCCCCTGCGCGAACGTCCTGAGGACATTGTTGCTCTGGCCGAACATTTCCTGCGCCTGAAGGCCCCCAGCAAGAGTTTCTCCGCGCGCGCAATTTCCGCGTTGCTCTCTCATGCCTGGCCGGGAAATATTCGCGAACTTCGCAATCTGGTCGCCAAGATGGCGATGGAATCCGGCAGCTCCGAAATTGACTTTTCCCAACTCAACGCCTCGCTCACGGGCGAGCCCACAGCCTTGCGTCAAACTGCTTCCCTGCCAGTCAGCAATCTGGACAGCATGGAAGAGCAGATGATCATTAAAGCTCTGGAGCGGACCGGCGGGCAGCGGACGCTGGCGGCCGAACAGCTCGGAATTTCCCGGCGCACCCTAAGCCGCAAGCTCAAGGAATACAACATCAATTTCGCGCCCGGAGAAACCAGCGCGTCACTGGGCTTCATCAGCAACGAACAACAGAAGTTTTTCCGCACCCGCGTGGAAATTTCAGTCACGGTGAAGAGCGCTCAGGGCGAAGAGATTCAAGTGCAGGGAGTAAACCTGAGCACCGGCGGCATGGGCCTCGACGGATTGAAAGAGCCGCTCCGCTTCGCGGGATTGCTGGATGTGAGTTTTATGCTGCCCGATACTGAGATTTTGTTTCAGGCCAAGGCCAGGCTGATGTGGGTGGGCGATGAAGGCCGCGTGGGTATCCGCTTCGCTGTCATCGAGCCTGCGCTCTTCGAAGAACTACAGCACTGGACTAACCGGAAGATGAAAGAAGAAGGCTGGGATTTTCCAGGCTAAGGTCGAGATTGTCCCGTTAAGAAAGCCTGTTTACGGGACCTGCCACACGGTGTCGAGCACGGTTCCATCCACCCACTTCACAACTGCTACAGGACGATCTCGGTGAACCGGCCGCTGGGGCTTTCCGCCACAGATCCGTTCTACTTCCAGATTAATCTCTTGCAGCGGCCGGATCGGCAGCTTTGAGCCTTTGACCGCGTCGAGAAGATCCTGACGCCGCGGGTTGATGGCGATGCCGCGCTCGGTGACCACAACGTCAATCAATTCGCCCGGTCCGCATAGCGTCGTCACTTCGTCGACAATCACCGGAATGCGGTCCCGGAAGGAGGGCACTGCCAGGATCGTGCATTTTGAAGCGAGACAGTTTTGCCATCCGCCAATGCCGTGGAGAAGGCGCCCGTCGGAATGTGTGACCACATTGGCGTTGAAAGCGGCATCAACTTCGGTGGCGCCAAGCACGACTGCGTCAACCATCGACGCAAAATTTCCCTTGCCGTGATAGTTATAGGACGTGAACGGGGAACTTGCGACATGGCGCGGGTTCGTCGCCATGGAACGTACTCCGTCGAGATCAAAGGTCTGGCCGTCGAGGATGTAGTCGGTGAGTCCCTCTTCCAGCAATTCGACAAGATACTTGGTCGATCCGCCACGTACGAAACGGGCCTTCACGCCCGCTTGCTTCATCATCTGCTTGAGGTAGCCGACGAACGCAAGCGCGATTCCGCCCGCGCCGGCCTGGAAAGAGAATCCGTCGCGCATGATACCGGTGTCGCGCAGGAAGCGCGCAACGAATTCGGCGATGCGAAGCCGATCGGGCGAGCGCGTGATCTGCGTTGTGCCGGAGACGATTCGAGCAGGATCGCCGATGGAGTCCACCTCGACCACGTAGTCCACGTTGTTGCCCTGAATCTGCCACGGGACACAGGGAAAGGGAACGAGATTGTCGGTGACGACAATGACGTGGTCGGCATACGTTGAATCGGCGAGCGCAAAGCCGAGAGAGCCGCAAGCAGATTTTCCGTGCGAACCGTCGCAGTTTCCGAAGGGATCGGCCGTGGGGGCAGCGATTACTGCGATATCAATGTGAACTTCGCCGTCTTGAATGGCCTGCCAGCGTCCGCCATGGGAACGCAAAACGCCCATCCCCCGCATTTTGCCCTGGGTGCAGTAATCACCCAACGGACCGTTCATGCTGCCTTCGATATGATCGATGACGCGCGACTCCATCAGCTGAATCGCGATCTTCTGAGAGGGAAACGAAGCGCTGGGGAACCAAGTCAGGTTCTTCGCGCCGATCTTCGCCGCGGTTTCCAATGCCATCAACGCGACGCGATCGCCATCCCGAAGATGATGATGCGACGATAGGACCATGCCATCGCGCAATCCGCACTTGCGCAGCGCGCTTTCGAGATCGGGCACGCGCTTGTCGCCGTTCGCAGGATAGTCGGCCGCGGTGCGCACGGCGGGCGAAGCTTTGCCATCGATCGGCCGGTATTTCCCGACCCCCATGTACGGAACCTGAGGACGTCCATTGACGTTTTCTGGAACGACGCGTCCCGCCGCATTTGCGACCAACTCGGCTTTATCAAGGAGTGCCATCACGCCCCCGGCACAACGAATTTCTTTCAAGGATATGGAGCAAGCGAATCAAGCTTTACTCGATTATTCCCATCGACTGCGCACGCGCCATTAGCTTCAACGCGCGCTGCACGACGGGAGCGTCGATCATTTTCGAGCCCAGGCTTACAACTCCCAGACCCTTCTGCTGCGCTTCGTCGTAGGCCGCTACGATCTTCCTGGCTCGCTCAATTTCCGATGCGGTCGGCGCAAAGGCCTCGTGAATCACCTCGATTTGCGACGGGTGAACACAGCCCATGCCTTCAAATCCAAGAGCGCGAGAGCGGCCACCCCAGGAGCGCAGGCCCTCCATGTCTCCGACGTCGCCAAAGACCGAATCAATGGCTTGCACGCCGGCCGCATGCGCAGCATTCACCATACGCTGGCGCGCGTACAGCGACTCCGCGCCGGTAGCCGTTTTCGCTACGCCAAGGTCTGTGGTGTAATCTTCGAGTCCGATGGTCAGCGCGACAATCTTTTCGCTCACTTGGGCGATGGCAAATGCGTTCTCGATCCCGAGTGCCGACTCCAGAATCGGCATGAGCCAGATCGGCCGCGTGATGCCGTAATCGGCCTTAATCTCCGCAATGCGCGCCGTCGCCTCAACGATCTGCGTGGAATTCTCTACCTTGGGAATCAGAATCAGGTCTGGAGACTCGGGGACAATCTCGTCCAGATCTTCCATTCCAAGAGGAAGCTGATTGATGCGGACCATGCGTTCGCAATGCAGGAAATCGACGGCACGCAGCGCGTTGCGCACCAGCAGTCGGGCCGCATCCTTCTCGGCGGCATGGACAGAGTCTTCGAGATCGAGAATGATGGCGTCCGCCCCGTGGAGGCCGGCATTGATGAAATACTTCGGCTCGGTGCCGGGAATATAGAGCCGCGATCTCCGCAAGCGATCGCGAGCAGAAGATTCGGGAAGAGTGATCCGGTCTGGAAGCACCCGGGTGCCCTTGCCCAATCCAGCGCGCCGGACCGCCGCTTCGATGCGCGCGGCGATCACAAAGGGCAGCGCCCCTTCATCATGGATTTGCACCTGTGCGTGCCGCACGCCCAGCGCTTCCAGAACCTCTTCAGCCTGCCGATGGATGGATTCGCCGTAGTAGGGCTTGACCCGCGACTCAAGGGCAATCGCAATCCCGCCGCGGTCGCGGGGCTCGATGCGCACGTGCAGGTCGGACCGGATTTCTGCGCCGGAGTGGCCCGCTTCACCAGAGCGAGATTCGGATGCAACGGTCATGAAATCACTGGAGTTATTTATACCCGACTTCGGCAAGTTCCGCCTCGGGTTCGGCTAACGACTCGGGTGCCTTGAGTTGCCTGGGGCGGCGCCCAGTCCTGGATATTTTGGGAACGCGCTTGGAGATCTGCAATCCGACTGATCTCCGGCCAAAGGCGTTTGATAGCGTCCCGCTATCAGAGGCGCCAGCAGACGATTCAGGTTAGCTTGTAGCGGCGATGGGCGCGACACTTTGGATCACACGGGGGTGTGATTTTGAGAACAGCAGCGACCGAGTAGCCCGCGAGATTCTGTGCTGCGGAGGCTTGTTTGGCCGGGGTCAAAGCAGGCTCTGGATTTCTTTTTCCAAGACCGACGCGCCCGTGGCGCCAATATGCTTGGCACGGATTTTCCCATCGCGACCGATCAGGAACGTGATTGGCAATCCCATCACGCCGCCGAACAGTGCACCGGTCTTTGCCGTCCCCATGACCACTGGATAGTTCATGTGAAATTCCTGGTAAAAGGGGCGGACCGGATCGGGGCTGTCGTCCATGGAAACGCCGATGACCTGCAAGCCTCCGTCGGCATACCTTTTCTGCAACTCGATGAGGTGCGGGATTTCCTCGCGGCAGGGATCGCACCAGGTGGCCCAGAAATCCAGCAGCACCACTTTTCCCCGGTATGACGACAGGCGAAGGTCGCGTCCGTCGAGTGTCGGAAGACTGAAATCAGGCGCCGGAAGATATCTTGCCGTGGCTGGCGATGGTGGGTGCGAATTGTGGCGGAACCGCAACGCATTCTGCGTCACTATGGCGCCAAAGAGGAAAGCGCCTCCAGCTAATAGGAGTCTCGTCCGCGGGCGCAAAGAACTATTCCTCCTTCGCGACCGGGTAACCTTTGTCGACCCAATTTGTTCCGAAATTGTCGGAAATGTGGAGCACCTTCACGTTGGCGAAACCCATGGCGTGAAGCGCATCGTCAGCCGGCTTGACGTTTGGACAATGGCCCCAGGGGCAGCAGCCGCAATACAGGACAATGAACTTGGCTCGCGGCAAGGTTTCTACGCGCTTCCGCAGTTGTTGCAATCCGGCCTCGCTCGAAGCCGGCCCGATGTATTCGGATCCCGGGATGTGTGCCTGCGAGAACAGGACATGAGAACCGACCTGAATCACGAGCGGCTGATCTTTGCCGGAGGTCTGGAGCAGTTTCACCAAGTCTTCGGGATTGATGAGGCGGCTGTTGGGAATGGAAGATGCCTGAGCGGCGGCCAAGGTCACCGACACGACTGCGATTGCCAGGAAGCTGATGACACGACTTGCCTTACGGACCATACTTCGCATAGGGATTCTCATTCAGAATTAGTACCCTCAGGGTACCCGCAAGAATACACCGGCTGCATTCCCAATTGCAGGGGCTAGGATCCGGAAAGAGCCCGCAGGCGTTCTGCCGCACTCTCAGGAGTGATGTCGCGTTGCGGCGTCCCAAGCATTTCGAAGCCGACCATATGCTTGCGAATCGTCGCTGACCGCAACAGAGGCGGATAGAAATGCGCGTGGAAATGGCATTCCGGATGTTCCGCGCGATCCGTAGGGGACTGGTGGAAGCCCATCGAATATGGGAAAGGAACTCCGAAAACTTTGTCGTAGGTGCACGTGACGCGATGAAGGATCTCGGCTTAGAGAACCTGTTTCCTCTGGCGCGAGTTCGTTCATGCTCCCGAAATGGCGGCGGCTGCAGATCAGGATCTCGAACGGCCAAACAGCCCAGAAGGGCACAAGAGCAATGAATCCCTCATTCTGACAAACCACTCGCGCCTGCTCGCGCTCTTCGAGTGCAACGTAATCACAGAGCAGGCAGCTGAGACGGGATTTTCCATAGGCTCGTTGAGCTGCGAGCTCTTTGGATGGCGCCTCTGGGATCGATGCCGTGGCCCAGATCTGGCCATGCGGATGCGGATTGCTGGCGCCCATCATCGCGCCGCGATTTTCGAAAATCTGCACGTAGGTAATGGAGTCGTGGGCTCCCAGTTCGCGAAATTGTTCCGTCCAGGTATGAAACGACGAGTTCGATCTGGTCTGCGGGCATGGTGGCGAGAGTGAGATCGTGCCGGGGAGAAAAGCAAATCACGCGGCAAATCCCAGGCTCCGCTTCGGCCACCAGTAATCCCATGTCGTCGACGTCAAGCGTGGCCGGGGCGGTCTGAGGCTTCAGAGCGGCGAAGTCGTTTTCAAAAACATACGTGTTGGAGTAGAGAGAATTTTGAACTCCACTTGCGCGAGTGTTGCCGGGACAGAGGTAGCAACTTGGGTCGTAGGCGAGCCCTTTTGCGGCTGAAAGAGGTGCGACTTCTCCTTGCCAAGGCCGCGTCGCCCGATGCGGCGAGACCAGCACCCATTCATTGGTGAGGGCATTTAGCCGGCGATGAGGATCTTCAGTGAGTTTCAAGTCTGGCCTCGCAGCATTCTACGACGAACTGAGGCCGTTGGGAGAGTCGCCAATCGGACGCCGCCGCGACATTAGCTTATGGCTTTAGCGAGTTGCCCATCATCAGCGCGAAGAGCAATGGAAGGTAAATTACGGTTGCCTGTAATACGTGACGGGCGCGCATCTTGGAAGGTGCGCTGGAAAGCGGCTGGTCCAGAAATGCTAACCGGATTCCGAAGTAGAGCAGCCCAAACCCCAGCACGACAGCGCCGACGAAATAAACGCGGCCGGCCATGCCCATAAAACTGGGCAGCAGGCTGATGGGAATCAGAGCTACCGAATACACCAGGATGCGGCGGGCAGTGGAGCGTCCATCTTCTTCCACGACTGGCAGCATTTTGACTCCGCCCTGAGCGTAGTCATCGCGGTATAGCCACGCGATGGAAAAGAAATGCGGAAACTGCCAGATGAAGAGGATGGCGAACAGCACCAGAGTGCCCCATTCCAGCTGGCCGCGGGCGGCGGTCCAGCCCAGAACTCCGGGCATGGCCCCGGGAAAAGCTCCAACGAACGTGCAGATCGGCGAGATCCGCTTCAGTGGGGTGTAGGCGGCAAGATAGACAATCGAAGTCAGGAAGGTTAAGAGTCCGGTCAGAGGATTGGTGAAGATCGCCAAATAAATCGATCCGCCGACCGCCGCGAGAACGCCAACGGTGGTCGCATGCAACAAGCTCATACGGCCCGCGGGCAGCGGACGAAGTGCGGTGCGCCGCATGTTGGCGTCGACGTCATGTTCCATGACTTCATTCAGCGCGGCGGTTCCGCTCGAGACGAGTCCGATTCCCAGGAGGGAATGGAATAGCCCCCAGCTAATCCAGGAAACGCCGGCTTGATGAGCGCCGAAGAAATAGCCGCACCACGCGGTCATGACGATCAGGCTCGTGACCCGAAGCTTCGTCAATTCGGCGTAGTCGCGGAGCAGGGAAGTTGCCCTGGTTCGGAAAGCAGAGAGTGGCAATGTCATCGAGCTCATTGTTTGGCCGTGTACAGCGTTCCGGAAAACCGTTCCTGATGGGTACAGAAAAACCACGTGACGGACCCCACGCCCGCTACGTGCTCAAGGATTGCATACGTACTCTGATCAATTTCGAAAGTCAAGTTAAAACAGAATCCAAGTCAGGCATCAGGCTAACACAATGTTGCGAAGCTGGTCTGCACAACTTCTTTACCGGCTTCCCGAAGCCGCCGCCGAATCGAACGTTTCCGGGGGATCAAAGAAGCATTTGTGCCAGAGAGCCGAATCGGATAGCGTGCCGGCCGTCCATTGCTGGAGAGTAGGCATGGTGGCGGCAATCATGCCCCCGTCGGCAGAGTCAAAAATCACTACAACGCCGGCCAGGTCCTGCGGCTTCTGCGCGATTTCCTTGTAACTCTTTTCGAGAAGAAATTTCGCGTACTCGAGTCGTTCCGCGGCACCCGCGTTCTTGGCGTTCTCGTCGACCTTCTGCACGGAAACAATCTTGACGTTCTTATTCTTCAGGGGCTCCCAATCTCCAGGGAAGGTGGACGCCTCTTCGCGAATGACGTGGAACAAATCTCCGGCGGAAGGCATGGCAGCCGACGCCGTAGCCGTCGTGTCGGCGATGCCGTTGGGCATCTCGACGCTGTTGCGCCAGATCCAGCCACGCGATAGGCCGGAAATGCGCACGTGCACCCAGTCGGCATTGAAGTCCAGCAATTCGAATTCGTCGTGCATGCTGGCCAGGAATTGCGGTTTCGCAGTCAGGGTGGGAGACGCAACCACCGGGGTGCCAGATTTCTTGACTGCCACCAGATTCTTGGGATGAGCGGTGTTCTTGAGGATCTCTTCCAGGTTCTCTGCTTCGGTTTGCAGGGCGTTGTTTGACTTGTCGCTCAGCGTGTCCGCTGGCCGCGCCCTCGTTCGGAGCTGATCTGCCGCCAGGCCTTGACTCACGGGCGAAGAGAAAGTTCGATCTGTCTCAGGGAACTTGTGAACCGCGGCGGAACCCGACGATTCCGCGACCGCGGGTGGTTCAGCCTTCGGCTTCGGGGCCGCGACTGCCGGAACAGGGCTGTTACTCTCTGCCGGCACTTTGGCGAGTTGCTCCGCAAGTTGGTCCAACAGGTCGGCTTCGAGTCGGCCATTCGAAGTCAACAACTGGTATCCGGACTGAGTGCCCGCGGGATCGGCGTACCAGGCCGTGACCTTGGTTGTGATCCGAACAATCGATCCACCCGAAGGCGTGGAACTTACCTGCACGGTCGACTGGTAGTAGCCACGCTGGTAACGGTCGAGTGGGCGCTCGCCGGGTTGAGCGAATCCGTCCAGCACAGGAAGATGTCCGGCCAGACTTGTCTGCAAAGGGGTCAGGGCCTTCTCGATGGCCTGTTTCGACTGCGGGAAAGCGCGCTCGTATGGAGCGGCTTGTGTTTGGGCCAGGCCAACGAGAAATACGACCGAGACTATCCACACCGCGGCTCGGCCCATCAACTCCGATGCCGATCTCATGGCAGGAACTCCAGTTCGTCGCGCAAGATCCACCCATGCTGGCCTTCGTGAGTTTCTACCCCAAGCCAGTAAGTCGTTGATATTACGACTAGAACCTCGGTTCCGGGAGGCAGGGATTGCAAGGTGCTGGCAGTGTGGAATGGGGCGGATTTAAGCGGAGCTCCCGGCGCTTTCACCAGACGCTGAACCTGCTGGCGAAGATCATGAACCTGCTGCTCCAATGTCTGTAAGGGGGATGACATTCCCTGAGGCGCCGGACTCACTGGCGGCGCGCCCGGCGTCGGGGGGGGGCCGTACTGGTTGCGTTCACAACCGCCGTTTGAGGGGTGGCTACGGGAGCGTCATTGCTCACCGTTGGCGCCTGCTTTCTCGCGGTCTGCTCCTGTTTCTCTTTCTCCGCTTCCATCGTCTGGGCTTTCATGGACTCAATGGCGTCCAGGTGGTCATGGATGTCTTTGTACTCGGCGCTTTCGACAGAACCGTTTGAGGGGTGGGTGATATGGCGGAAGTCCTCCTCAAATCGAGCGTCGATGCGAAGGACGGTGTTCTTATCGCCTTGGGGCTGAACGACATAGCGGACGACCAGCGTGCCAACATCACCGCCGTCTTTGAAATTTCGGGGGTCGATCGCTTTGAGGCGCTGCTTGTAGAAAACCTTGCCGCCTTCGGTCCACTCAGGAAACACGCGGGTTGAGGTCACCGGGTTGGCATCGGTGATGTATTGGTCCTTGTTGTACTCCTTGGTCCCCCGGATGATTCCGTTCTGAATAATATCCTGTACGATCTGAGTGACCTCGCTCTCGGGGAACGGGAGGTTGACAATGAGCCCCATTCCGTACTGGGTAGCGTCTTTTTCCCGCGCCGGCGCCGCCAATGCGGCGACCGAAAGGATCAGGATCGCCGCGGTCCCCCGCAGAAGTGTCCCTACGGCTGCCTCTCCGCGGCCCCAAATCTTCGGTCTCTTGAGATTGTTTCGTTTCCTCAGCACCCTAAGTTTCCTCGTCGGCACAGAGTCTCAGCAATACGCTGGACCTGTCAACCCAGCATTTGTTCGATTCCAATGGCCAAAGTGCCATGCTCTGCCAATTTACTTTGTAAAAAAAATGTAAAAAATATTTTGTTGACCCCTTGAAATAAACTATTGGCCAGTAGTAGGATGCGCACCGGCACGGTGGTAGGGCTGATTCTAGAAGCACATGCAACTGAGCCAAGCAGACGACAGAGCACGTATTGCTGTACTGGAACGAAGGAGCGGGAGGCATGGGTTTTCCTTGTACAGACAAATGATGTAAATACATACAACCATGGTCAAACGGCTGCAAGTCCCGCCGAGGACGCTCGTCAGCGATGCGCGCGCCGCCATGGCCCGGTGCGCCTGCCGGGCCAGCCGGCTTGCCGCCCGGCGGATCACGAACTTCCTCGACCAACGCATGCAAGGCAGCGGATTCAGTATCGCCCAATTCGGTTTGATGGCGCAGATCGCGGCCGCTCTCGACGACACGCTCGGCGCATTGGCGGAACGCACGGGGTCTATCAGTCGACGCTGTCGCGAGACCTGCGCGGCCTCGAGACGGCGGGCCTGGTCAAATGGCTGTCGTCGCTGATGATCAGCGCCGCCGCGCGTGTGGCTCACCGAGAGGGGGCCCGCCGGCTGCAGGCGGCGATTCCGCTGTGGCGCGACGCGCACGCCGCAATTGAGCAGCGGCTCGATCCGCGCCTTGCGCTTCGGCTCAGCGCCGCCACGGAAGAACTCGTGGAGTAACAGGCGGCGGAAAGCCGAGCCAGCCTCAAGCGGCCCGGCGCAGCCCGCTGTTACAATAACCCTCGATCCACGGCGTACGGTAGCCGCTCTGCGACCACAGGATCGGGAAATAAAGTTTTCATCCAGCGTCGGATCGCCGGTGCGCTGATAGCGGCGATAGATGTATCCGCCGCGCCTGTCGCTAAAGCGCGCGCTGGCCGGCAACATATGCACGCCGATCGCCCGCCGCATGCGGTCGCCCGTCGTGTTCGCGGCCGAACCGTGCCAGACCTCGCCGCAATGAAAGACGCAGGATCCGGCAGGCACTTCGATGAAAACCGGATCGGGTGGCGTGACGCCCGCGGCCCTGGCCGCCGCTTTCATTTGCGCCCTATAGTCCGATTGCCCGTGAAACTCATCCGGCAGCGGTGCCAGCGGCCACTTGTGCGAACCGGGAGCGTATTCGAGCGTGCCGGCGTCACGATGCGTCTCGTCGAGCGTCACCCAGCAGGTCACCGTCGACGGCGGATCGATGAAATCCATGAACGACGTATCCTGATGATGCGCGATCGGCTTGGTCAGGGCGCCTTCCACCAGATCGTATCCGTCCGAGCCGCGCGCCGTCCCAGCCGGAAAGCTCAGCGGCGAACCGGCCGACGCTCTCCGAGAGAGCGAGCTTCGCGACCGTGAGGTCGGCCTTCCAGGCGTTGGCCATATGGCGCGTCACGTCTGGAAGGCTCATGCCTTCGCGCCAATACCATTCGTCCGGGTAGATGCCGGTGTCGAACTTGCCGGCGAACAGGCGCGGAAAACGCTCGCGCAAAGCGTCTATTTGTGCGCCGTCGAGCAGCCGCTCAACGACAAGGAAACCCTGCGAATGGAACAGCGATCGTTGGTTTTCCGAGACGGAAGGGAGATGGTCGAAGGTGTAAGCCATGACCGATGTGTAAGTTTGACCAAGCTGCCTAAGCTAAGAATAGTAATCGGAAAAAAGCTTCGCGGCCAACCCTAGTGTGTTTGGCGCGCTGACTCTTCGCCGCCGCCGGAATGACGATCTGCGTCTGGATCACCAGCGCGCAAAGTCTGCCGTCGTCGCGCGTGATCTTCGTCTGCCACACCATGGTGGTGCGGCCGCGGTGCAGCGGCGTGCACTCGGCACGCGCCGTCTCGCCGAGCGGGAATGGCGGCAAAGAAATTGGTCTTGCTCTCGATCGTCGCCGTGCGCGCGCCTTTCGGCAGGTTCGCTACGGTAGCGGCGCCCCCGAGATTGTCGGCAAGCGCCATGATGGCGCCGCCGTGCAGGATATCGTGGGCACGGTCGCGAGTTCCGCGGGCGAACGGCAAGTTCGGCCTCGACGCGCTCCGGCGAAATGTGGGTGATCTTGATGCCGAGGAAATCGGCGAACGGCGCTTTGAATCTCGAAGGAAAGTGATATGGTCTATCGGTTGGGACATTTTTTCTACCTCGTGTCGGCTAGTACACCACGACGCTGCGGATGCTCTTGCCCTCATGCATCAGGTCGAACGCCTTGTTGATGTCGTCGAGCGGCAAGGTGTGGGTGATCATCGGGTCGATCTCGATTTTCCCGTCCATGTACCAGTCGACGATCTTGGGTACGTCGGTGCGTCCGCGGGCGCCGCCGAAGGCGGTGCCGCGCCACACCCGGCCGGTGACGAGCTGGAACGGCCGCGTCGCAATCTCCTGGCCCGCGCCGGCGACGCCGATGATGATGCTCTGGCCCCAGCCGCGATGACAGCTTTCCAGCGCCGCGCGCATGAGATCGACATTGCCGACGCATTCGAAGGTGTAGTCGGCGCCGCCGATCTGGTCGGCGCCGGACTTGGTCATGTTGACGAGGTGCGGCGACCGAGGTCGCCGCCGATTTCTTTCGGATTGACGAAGTGCGTCATGCCGAAGCGTTCGCCCCAGGCCTTCTTGTCCGGGTTGAGGTCGACGCCGATGATCATGTCGGCGCCGGCAAGCCGCAGGCCTTGGATGACGTTGAGCCCGATGCCGCCGAGGCCGAACACGATCGCTTTCGCGCCGGGCTCGACCTTGGCGGTGTTGATCACCGCGCCGATGCCGGTGGTGACGCCGCAGCCGATGTAGCAGACCTTGTCGAACGGCGCGTCCTCGCGGATCTTCGCCACCGCGATCTCCGGCAGCACGGTGAAATTCGCGAAGGTCGAGCAGCCCATGTAGTGGTGGACTTCTTGCCGTCGAGCGAGAAGCGCGAGGTGCCGTCGGGCATCACGCCCTGGCCCTGGGTGGCGCGGATCGCCGTGCAGAGATTGGTCTTGCGCGACAGGCAGGACGGGCACTGCCGGCATTCCGGCGTGTAGAGCGGGATGACGTGATCGCCTTTTTTCACCGACGTCACGCCGGGGCCGACATCGACGACGATGCCGGCGCCTTCGTGGCCGAGAATCGCGGGAAACAGGCCCTCCGGATCGGCGCCCGAGAGCGTGAACTCGTCGGTGTGGCAGATGCCGGTGGCTTTGATCTCGACCAGCACTTCGCCGGCGCGCGGGCCGTCGAGCTCGACGGTGGCGACTTCGAGCGGTTTGCCGGCGGCGAACGCGACGGCGGCACGAACGTCCATGAGATTTCCCCGGTCGCAAAGTCTTCTTCGGTAGCGAGCTAAGGCTTGCATGCGCAGGCCCCCAAAAGCAAGATGCGCGCGCCAAAGAGGCAGCGCGGGGCAGGCCGGGCTCTTATATGATTTCGGAACTAGATCTGGAGACTGCGCGCGTTTCGGCGCGAAACCGGAGTTACAGTCATGCGGCAGATTTGGATCACCAAAGCCGGCCCGCCCGAGGCATCGAGGTCAAGGAAGCGCCGGATCCCGAGCTGAAAGCCGGCGAGCTTCGGATTCTCGGCGTGGCCGCGAGCGGGATCAATTTCGCGGATATTATGGGCCGGCTCGGACGCATCCGGACCCGCCGCCGATCCCGGTTGTTCCGGGTTACGAGGTGAGCGGCCGCGTCGACGCGGTGGGCGCCGGCGTCGATGGCGGTTGGACCGGACGCGACGTTTTAGCGATCACGCGATTTGGCGGTTATGCCGATACGGTCTGCGTGCCGGTCAAACAGGTTTTCGCGCGCCTGGCTGGCATGTCAGCTTTGGATGCTGTTGCTATTCCGGTGAGTTTATTCACCGCTTGGCAATTGATCGTCGCCATGGGCGGCCTGAAACGCAACGAGACGGTTCTCATCCATTCGGCGGGCGGCGGAGTTGGGATTGCTGCTGCGCAGATTGCAAAACATATCGGTGCCCACGTCATCGGAACTGCATCCGCGGCCAAGCACGCCGAGTTGCGCTCGCTCGGAATAGACCATCTCATCGATTACCGGACGGAAGATTTCGAAGCGCGGACGCGCGCGATCACCAACGGTCGCGGTGTCGAGCTTATTCTCGACGCCGTTGGCGGCAGTGCT
This sequence comes from uncultured Acidobacteriaceae bacterium, assembly GCA_963844525.1. Classification (GTDB taxonomy): domain Bacteria; phylum Acidobacteriota; class Terriglobia; order Terriglobales; family Acidobacteriaceae; genus Sulfotelmatobacter. The sequence goes on from CAWJOM010000010.1 coordinate 99,076, forward strand.
GGGAGAAGGGGATATCGCGTGCTCGCGCCGACCGGGCGGTTGGGCATGTTAGGCATCTCCGCCGCGGTTACTCGCAAGGAGCGCAGTATATTTGGAATGCTGAGCGTGCT
>CAWJOM010000011.1:0-524598 GCA_963844525.1 uncultured Acidobacteriaceae bacterium
AGAACAGATACTACGGGACTACAAACGCCGCACTACTGTCAGCGTCCCGCTGGGCGTCGTCACCTGAATCGTTCCCGACGTCGCACCCGCCGGCACCGTCGCTTTGATAGTCGTGTTCGATAGGACTGTGAACGTCGCCGCCACTCCGTTGAACGTCACACTCGTTGCGCCCTTCAGATTGTTTCCCAGGATGCCGATGAATGACCCGGCCAACGTTGCCGGCATTGGGCAGCGCTTTCACGAACGGGCTCAGCCCTGTCGATAAGCTGTAAACCGTGCCGCACGACGTGCAACTCGAACTGTTGCCGCCATAGTTCGTAGTCCCGTAGAAAGTCCGCTGGTGGATTGAAAAACTCCAGCAAGCGGGCTCGCGCCATCCGCGCATCCAGCCTCACGGCAAAAGTGGTGAAGCACGCTATAGTCGCCTGTCGGCGTGATTTTGAAAATTACGCCGCGCTCGCCGCCTCCAAGAGTAGTGCCATACAAGTTCCCGTCGTTGCCCTGAATCAACCCGCGGTCGGCCTCGTGCCATCAATGCAAACTGCTTCAGAACAAAAACTGTAGAGAGTGGTGAACCGCCCGGACGGAGTCACTTCAAAAATCATCCCGCAACCGTACGGCCTTCAAGAAGTCTTGATCCCGCCTACTTGCGTCGTTCCGTAGGAATTTCCGTTCGTGGCTTGTACGAGTCCGGCCACCGAATTCTCACCGTCGCTGCAGTCTTTCTGCGAGCAGAACGCGTAAAGGGTTGTGAATTGACCAGTCGGGGTTATTTTGTAAATGGTGCCACCGTTGTGGGCGCCGCCGAAACCGGTGGTGCCCGTAGACGTTGCCGTCGCTGCCCTGGATCAGCCCGGCTGCGGGCTCAAAACCGTCGGAGCAGTTGCTTTGAGAGCAGAAGCTGTAGAGAGTGGTGAGCTTGCCCGCCGCAGTGATCTTGAAAAGCGCTTCCCCGGTTGTCCCGTAGAAGTTGCCGTCGGAAACCTCGCACCAACCCGTTGGCTCCGCCACCGTCCGCGCAGTCAGTTTGCGAGCAGAAACTGTAGAGCGTGGTCAGTGTTCCGGCAGGCGTGATTTTAAAAACTGTGCCGGAGTTGTTAGCATCCCCGCCCTCGGTCGGGGCCACGGTTCGTGGAAGCAAGAATCTGACATCCCCCGGATAGCTGAATAATAAGCCGAGGCGCAAATGCCAGTGTCAAGGCTCTTAGACCGCGAGCGCGGCGCGCGAAGCGCGGCCTTGACACTGGCCGAGCCTCGGCTATGCTCTGGCTATCCGGGGCATGTCATTCGGGAATGCCTGCATCACAGACCTAGACCGAAACCCTGACTGATCTGATTCGTGTGCGTGGTTTGTCGTTCTATCTTGTGCGCTACTGGCTCTTGCTGAATCGCGTGCGAATGGGAAACATCGCGACTGAGTTCTTGCCCGAGCGTCTGTGCGTTGTTGGTATAAATCTGCGCGTCATAGCGTCCACGCGAGACAGAAACGTATGCCATACGGCTGTTGAGCAGGTCCTTCGCGCCCAACTCGGTGTCCACGTAAATGAGGACACGGTCGGCAGTCTGTCCCTGACTGGAGTGGCTGGTCATGGCATAACCGTGATCGAGATGCGGATGCTTGCGCGGATCAAGCTCCACCGTCCGACCACCATCCATCTTCAAGCGCAGCCGCCCTTTTCCGTCGATGCCCTCCATGGTTCCCAACTCTCGGTTGGCAACTTTTGGCTTGTTGGCGGGCGCAGTGAATTGGACGCGGTCGCCTAATGAAAAACTCCGCATCTCTTCTCGAAAAACCGAGACACCCCGCTGTCTTCGCGGATCGTAAGTTCGCTCAGCGCCGTCCTGCAGTTCGACTGTTAGCCGGTTCTTCGGAGCGTCGACGCTCTTCACCTGCACATACTCGCCTTTTCCGATGCCGGTCTCCTTCGATGCGCGCGAGTAGCGCAGCACATCCCCCATCTCATAGCGCTCGGCCCATGTCCGGTCCGCGCCGGTGAGGTCTTGGCGCGGCACTAGTGTTCTGATGCAGTACTCCTCGTTACTAACGAGGCCACTCCGCTGCAGTTCGGAATGGATGCGCTCATTGATCTCCATGCGAGAGCGATTGTCGGGAGAAATCACCAGCGTGTTCTCCGGCGATTTTAAGTAGTCCTTCGCAATGGCCGCGATGCGCTCGTCGTGGCCTTGAATCTCATGGACTCGGCCCTGCCGGTCAAGACTCTGTATTGCTTCCACTACTTCGCCCTGGGCAAGCTGCTCGACTACCTGTTTCAGGTCTGGATCTTTCTGACGGAGGATCTCTTCGAGCGTTACGGTCTTCATACCAGCGTCCTGGAGCTGCGCGAAGGGCCTCCCGGCCTCGACCGCCTCATGTTGCCGCCGGTCGCCGACGAGCAACACGCGGTCATTCGCATGGAGCCGGTTCACAAACTCATGCACCTGCCTGGTCGATGCCAGAGAGGATTCGTCGAGTACATAAAGCCGTTTCTCCCCGATATCCGGCTGCTGTCCACGTACCAGGTGCTTCTGTAGCGTGGATGTCTCCATGCCTGCTTCCCCGAGCTTCTGCGCCGCGCGGGACGTGGGCGCGAAACCTTCCACTCTGTAGCCCTCGGCCTCCGCGCCTTCGCGGATGACGGAAATAGTTGTTGTCTTGCCAGAGCCTGCGATGCCATCTAAACCGACAACCTTCTCCCGCGAAAGAAAGATTTCGTCTACCGCCTGGCGCTGCGACGCATTCAACTCCGGGTGGCGGTCTTCCGTGGAGATGCGCACCTGCGGCGAGACCAGCATCGGGTCGCTGTAATCGCGCCGATTGCCTTCCTGCATCCGGCCAACAACCTCGCGCTCCATGCGAACCATCGCGGCGGTGGTGTACCGTCTGCCAGCGCCAACGTGCGAGATTTCCCGGAACTCCCCGGTCGCGATCCGACGCTCAAACTCCTGCCGGACCTGGGCATAGGTGGTTTCACCCATGCCGCGCACCAGCGCTGTTTCAAGGATCGCGCGGCGGTCCTGCACAGCCGATCTCTCGAAGACATGATCGCGCGCCCATGTCACGGCCTGCTTCGCCTGAACCTCTGGCTCCAGCATCTGGTATTGCCCATGTTCGCGCGCTCGTGCGACGACGCGGTCCGCCTGATGCCCATACTCTGCGGCTAACTCGCGGTGCCGCTGTAAGACTTCGCCAGGCGACAGCAGTTCCTTGCGGTCGCGCGTATGGTGGGCCGCAATCTGTGCCGCCGCGGCTCCGTCGATCCCTTGTTCTCGGAGATGGTCTTTGATCTGTTCCCGTCGCGGGCTCGAGGCCTCCAGATATTCCTTCGTGTAGCCTTTTACTTCCGGCTGTCCATGTTTACCTCGCTCCAGTTCGTAGCCCAGCTTTTCCAGACGCAGTGCCAACTCGGATCGGTAAACGGCCGTGGCGTAGCGCTGTGACACGAACATCTCGTGGGGCTGCAAAGCTCGCATCTGTTTCTCATTTTCGAGACCGTTCTCACGCTCGGTCATATTGAAGATCACGGCATGGGTATGAAGCTGGGGCGCAGCATAGCCATCGACTGGCCGCGCGGTGTCGTGCTCGAAAGTGGCGGCGATGAATTTTCCGGTCGTCTCCGGGGCATGGACATTGCCGATCCGCGCCTGCGTGTATCGTTCAAGCTCCTGAAGTGCCGCGCGTACACTCTCGCGATGGGCTTCCCGCACCCGATCATCGCCGCCCACCAGCGCGGTAAGCGATACCGATTTCGGCGCAGAGAATGTGGCGTCCCACCCGGCGCGATGCTCGGCGCTGGTTACCTCTCTGCCGAATTTGCCTTCATAGGTTCTTGAAACTTGATGCCGTACGAGTTGCTCTTCCGTGTGCGGATGTTGGCCTTCACTCAGTCGTGCAAAGTGTTCGGAGCCAACGCCACCTTGCAAGCCCCACTGTTCGGCGAGCCTGCCCTGCCACTCACTGTGACCCTGCTGATCGCGGCTCCAGTAGTTCTGTTCCTGCGAGGCAAACTCCCGCACATGGTAGGTCTGCGCCTGGCTGGCCGACAGTGGTTTCGAGATCGTGAGCATACCGAGCGTTCCTCAAGCGTGAAGTGGTGTTCTTGGCAATTTGTCTCTCATTCGATGCCCTTCGTTTTCTCCCAGGCGAACGCCTCTTTGGGTTCGGTCTCGGGCGCACCGATGGTCGAACCATTGACGGTCGAACCAAAGATTGCGAGCATCGGCTGGGTAGGCTTCTTCAGAGGATATGCCGGAGCATTCGGGGGCACTGATGGCGCTGGTTTGCGCGCGATCTCTGGCATCTGCTGCTGCGAGAATCTCGGCAGTCCGAATCGGATTCTGCCCATCTTTATGCTCCATCTCTGGACCAAACTTGGCCGAGGCCGTCCCGATTCGGTCGTCTCACTATCCGACCATTTACGTGAAGACCGGCTCTGCAACACACTCCGCACAGCCATTAGCAAAAGGAACATCGCGGCTACCCAAAGCAGCGGCGTCAAGAGCGAAAAGCTTCTAGGAAAAGGTATGGCATTCATGGCATACGAGCTCTTTCCTTGCCCTCGCGGGCGAAGAAGTCATCGAGCAGTTTGCGCGCCTGCTGAAGCTTCCGTGCGTCTGCCTGGTCGCGAATTTTGAGGACGGAGTCAGGCGACAATTGTCTGCCTTCCGATGCTGCTTGAGAGGCTGCATGGAAGAGATTCAATAGCGCATAACGCACCGCCCAGACTTCGGCCAATACCAGTTCGATGGGATCAGCGGGCCGCTGTCGCGCAGCGCACAGAGCGGTCCCGCGTAGCCACTCGGAAAGAACCTGTCCCGCGCTTTCGGCGGCAGATTCTATTTCCCCCAGTTCTTCGGGAGTCAGTCTCGTGGCTGCGGTCTTGGTGCGGAAGCCGGGCTTCGCTTCTTCTCCGAACGGCAAACTGGACTGAGGATTAGCTTGGATGCGGGGACTACTCATTGGAGGAACCACCTAGTTGCACTACTGCGCTTGATTCCGCTGCGATTAAACTGCGTAATTGTTAGTTCACAGCAAGGTCTTGCGCTTCAACGCGTTTACGTGATCGACGATGCCCAGCGCTTTGTCGCAAACCAACCGTTATCGTTGCTAGCACGCTCACTTCAGCCAATCTCGAATTTGTTGATGCAGCGAAAGTTAACCTGCGTAAACATCGAAACGCCGTCTGGCGATGCCGCAGTTCCCAATTTGGGGGTGACGTGTCCCACCATTCTTCCGGTGCGAAGCACCGCGCTTCTACATCTCGCCATATTCCAGCGCCAACGTTTCCCATGCGCTGACCACGCCTGGCGACTGCCACGCGCGCCGAAACAAAGTGCGAATTGCCTTCCAGTGCTCTATAGGAAAGCTAAAGCTAATCCCGTTCTCGCGCGCACAAAACGACACATTCAACTCCTCGTTCTCCATGATCATGTTGATGGCCGAGAAATAAGACCCCTTCCACTGTACGAATGGGCGTGTCATGTCATGTCCTTCGAGCATCCTTCGGAACTCGGCAATCCGTGCGTATCCGCCCACGGGAAAGCGAGGTGCCAGCGGCCCAGGAAACTGCAAGATCGGGGAGAATTCGTTGCCTTTCTCCCGCACGAGATCGAGACGGTATCCGGCCTTCTTCCTGTGCGGGCAATCCTCGCTGCACGGGGAGTTCAAAATCGTCGTCATCCCCTTCTGTCGGCCGTGCGGCGCAAAGGCTTGCGATGAGCCGCATAATGCCCTCTCGCGCACACCCGCCAAAGAGCAGCCCAATGGGGCAACAGAGCATCGTTCAGCTTCTCGACATTCGAGAACTTTTCCTCATCCAAGAGAGTGTAGAGGTTACGAATGGCAAGCAATGGTCTGCGCCGCTTCTGAGTCGAATCATTCAGCATTTGAATCGTATGCTTAACGACTCGGTGAACGTCGTCGCTTCCGACCGCAGCTGGCTCCTTTGCCGCAGCCTGTTTGTCCTCGGGAAGCGTCATCAAATAAAAGAAGTCGCGGGGCGAGTTCTTTTGTCGGCGTACCAGAGCGTAAGCAGCGAGAAATGCCTCTAGAATCTCGGCCAAAGATTCATAAGAAAGCTGGCCTTGTTCGGTGCTCGTAAACGACTCTGCACCCTTCGCGCAATAGTAGGCAACCAAGGTCCATTCGGCCAGAGATAGTGGCAGCTTTGCCTCTGCTTTCCCGCGAATCTTGAGCAGCGAATCCGTTGGCTCGGTGAGCAGGTTTGCTAACTCAAGACGGTCGTCTCTGGCTGACTCAAGCAACTGCTTTGCTGCCTCCGATGTAGAGACCGTTTGGCCCGTCTTGAGGGCGATAACTTCCTTCAATGTTTCCAGCCTTGAACGGAGCTCTTCGGAAATCCGAATGGAAATCACCGGTTGGTGCAGCGTCACTGCCTTCTCTGCCATCGGCCCTCCGAATCAGAATTATGTAACGTTACATATTGACTGTATTGGTACTCCTGCGTTATTGTCAAGCGCAATACCAGCCAGGAGTTGATCAACCATGCCCCAGCCAAATCGAAACAAGAAAACCTTCTTCCCTTCATTTCGCAGATACCGCAGGTTGGAACACAAGCAGCAGAAAACCTAGCGCTAGAGCTCTTCCGCATCTGGGTGCACAATCACCCGAGCTTTTTGTAGAGGCAAATGCTGCTGGGGAATTTCTGAATTATTCCTCTCGAACGATAAAACAGATGGCCCGAGAGGGGCGAATTCCCGCTCATCCGTTCGGCACTGGTTCCCGCAAGAGATGGTACTTCCTCATTTCAGAGCTTGCGGAGCATCTTCGCGCTCAGGTAAATTGCGCTCATGGAGAAGCTGGTCGTGACAAGACACAGAGGAGGGTCATTTGAGTCACGATCGCCGCAAGCCTATCCGCTACAACGCGGGTATGCTTTGCAAAGAGAAAAGAGCAATTGGCATGGTGTGGGTCTTCCGCTGGAGCGAAGAGGTAAATGGCCAGCGGCGCCAACACAAGGAAGTAATCGGCGCAACGAAGAAATTCCCTACCGAAGCGACGGCCAACAAAGAGGCCGATCGGCTACGTTGTCGCCTCAACGAACAAAAGCAATCGCTGAGCCTCAAATCTCTCACGTTTGGGGAACTAATCAACCACTACCTAGATCACGAACTCCCGCGCTTGTCGAAATCCGCCCGCAAGGGAAACCAATCGTACATCAAGAACTGGATCGAGCCTGCGTGGCACCTTCATGTTGCCGACAACATGAAAACCATGCAAATTCAAGATTGGCTGGACAAAATCGAGCGCCCGGACGGAACCAAGCTGAAGATCAAGAACATCCTGTCCGCGATCTTCTCGCACGGGGTTCGGTGGGAATTCGTGGAACGCAACCCTGTCTGCGGTCAAGGCGGCTCTCCTGGCCACCGTGGAGCCTCGACTGGCGTGCGGCAGAGCAACAGAATCTCCATCACTCGCGTGATTCTGCCGCCCGATGTCGTGCGTCAAACTCTCGAACAGTTGCCCCTGCGCGAAGCAACGATGGCGCTCATCGATGCGGTCACGGCGTTGAGGGCCTCAGAATTGGTCGCGTTGAAGTGGAGGAATGTCGGTTGGGACACAGGCATCCTTCGATCCGAATTTGCGTTCGTGGAAGGCGAGTTGAAGGATACCAAAAGCAGAAGCAACGCTCTGCCTCTAGCTCGACCCGTTCTGAATGTGCTTCGTCTCTGGCGCGAGCACACACCTTATCGCGGGGACGAAGACTGGATCTTTGCCAGTCCGCACTACCATGGCAAGACCCCGTATACGTATCAAATCCTTTTCCGACGTCACATTCGCCCTGTAATAGAGGGAGTCTCAAGCTTCAAGAGCAGCAAGCAAGCACCGATTGGATGGCACACACTGCGCCGATCACTAGCTACATTGTTGATCTCGAACGGCGAGAATGTGAAGGTCGCACAATCGCAACTTCGTCACACCACCCCGAAGATAACCTTGGAACTCTACGCACAAGCGGTTTCCGCCGACCAGCAGAAAGCACACAGGAAGGTCGTCCAGATGGTGCTGCCGGCGAAATTTTCCGAGAAATTGAAAGCTCGGAGCGCTGCCCCAGCTGGGTAGAAACCGTTCCGGGTGTCCGGGGGTGCCTGAAAGCAACCCTGCCGAAATCAGCTAAGTACTTTGAAATCTTGGTGAGCGCGGCAGGACTCGAACCTGCGACCCATGCCTTAAAAGGGCATTGCTCTACCAACTGAGCTACGCGCCCACGATCTTTTAATCTAACACAGAACAAAGGATTTAATGTGTGACGAGAATCCAAACGCGAACGAGGGTGTGTAGCAGTCCCAGCAAACGTCGCGGTGGGTCATCTGCGATGCGTCGCGCCTGACAGAGGAGCTTTGCCCTGAGATCCAATCGTTCAGCTCTTTCAAATCGATCAGCAGTTTGCCGATGACGCCGATCGAGAATGCTGAGTACAAAATCGCCCAGATTCTGTGGCAACGGCGGCGCCAACGCATGGACAAGCGGTGGCCCCGGATCTGGACATTCCGTATTGCGCAAACGTATACTGAAGGCCCCCCAGTGAATTTTCAGAGATTCTAAATGGACATCCGAGAGATTGCGCGGCGGGCAAAGGTCTCCACCGCCACCGTTTCACGCGCAATCAACCACCTTCCCACGGTAGATCCTCAGCTTTCCCGCCGCGTGTGGAAGGTAGTTGATGAACTAGGCTATTTCCCCAATACTCAGGCGCGGGCTCTGGTCTCGGGACGAAGTCGCATCTTCGGATTGATCGTCTCCGAGATTACCAATCCTTTTTTTCCCGAAATCGTTCAGACTTTCGAAAACCTCGCTGTAGAAAATAACTACGAGATCCTACTCACTTCGACCGTGCACGATCCCAAGCGGATGGAATCGTCGGTGCGGCGCATGATGGAACGCAGGGTTGATGGCGTAGCCATCCTTACGTTCGGCATGGAAGAGTCGTTGCTTGAACATCTTCGTTTTCGGAAAGTGCCACTGGTTTTCGTCGATGTCGGGCCCGATGCTCCGCGGGTGGCCAACATTCGAATCGACTATCAGAACGGAATCCGGCAAGCAGTCCAGCATCTGGCCGCATTGAGGCACACGCGGATTGCATTTATTGCCGGCCCAGCACACCTCAAGTCAGCGTTGGCAAGAAAAAGCGCATTCCAAAACGCGATGGCTGAGATCGGACTGCCTACCGATCTGATCATGGAGGGAGACCACACCCTGGAGGGTGGGATGCGCGCTCTCACTGACCTGATGACCTCGCGCCGAAAGCGCCCGTCGGCCGTTCTGTGCTCGAATGACATGACCGCGATTGGAGTGATTCGTCAGGCTTACGATCGCAACATCAAGATACCGGCCGACCTCTCGGTCGTGGGTTTTGACGATATTCGACTCGCCCAATTTACGACGCCACCCCTGACCACGGTGCAAATGTCACAGGCAGAACTTGCCAAGCTTGCTTTTCGCGCCCTGATCAACGAAGTGGAACAAGTCGCTTCCGCGCGGGGCGGAACCGAGTACGCGCTGGTGACCAATCTGGTGTTAAGGCGGTCCACCGCGCTGGCGCCTGCTTACAATCCTGATAAATCCAAATAGCCTCTTGCTTAGGCGCATTCGGTAAACGTTTACCACTGGCATTTGCCTCGACACTTTGGTATCGTTCGCATCGCCTGAATTTCTCTTCCTCGGGAGGCTGTAATCATGTTTTCCGGCGATCGGCGTTCCTTCTTGCGCCAGGCTGGAGCAGCAGGGCTAGCCTGCTCCGCCAACCTTGCGCTCGGCCGTTTCCTGTCGGCCCAAACGAATTCCTCGAGTTCTAGCGATCCCAGCCGCATCTTTATTGATTCCCGGCGCATGATAGCGCCCCTCGATCGCAATCTCTTCGGTTCGTTTCTCGAACATCTCGGTCGCGCGATTCACGAAGGAATTTATGATCCGGCGTCGAAGCTCTCCGACTCGAATGGTTTTCGCAAGGATGTGCTGGATGAGGTCAAGCAACTGGGAGTTCCCATTATTCGATATCCCGGTGGGAATTTCGTATCGGGTTACAACTGGCTCGATGGAGTAGGGCCGAAGCAAGATCGCCCACGCGTGCTCGACAAAGCGTGGAATTCTTTGGAATCGAACCAGTTCGGAACCAACGAGTTCATGACATGGTGTAAGGCCGCTGGCACTGAACCTTTAATGGGACTCAACCTGGGCACAGGAACTCCGGAGCGGGCTGCTGCGCTAGTAGAGTACTGCAACGTCCAGAGCGGAACGCAGTGGAGCGAACTCCGGCGCAAGCATGGATTCGCTTCCCCCTATAATGTCCGACGCTGGTGCCTGGGCAATGAGATGGACGGTCCATGGCAGATCGGGCACATGACCGCGACGGAGTACGGTTTGAAAGCCCAAGACGCGGCCCGCCAGATGCGCTATGTTGATCCTTCGTTGCAATTGATCGCGTGTGGTTCGAGCGGCCCTCTCATGCCTACCTATCTGGAATGGGACCGCGAGGTGCTCGAGCAGTGTTACGACTACGTGGATGCGCTGTCCCTGCACCGGTACTTCGGAAATACGCCCGACGAGACTGGCAGCAGCAGCGAAAAGTTCCTGGCTCTGAATCTCACCATGGACCGCCAAATCTCGGAGACCCTGGCGGTGTGCGACCTGGTGCGCGGCCACAAGCGATCGCCCAAGAAACTTTGGCTTTCTTTCGATGAATGGAACGTCTGGTATCGCGAACGGACCGGGTCGGCGGTGAATGGAAACCGCCAGGAAGCTCCCCATCTGCTGGAAGAAATTTACAACCTCGAGGATGCGCTGCTCGTCGGCGGACTCCTGATCACGCTGATGAGAAACGCCGACCGCGTGAAGATCGGCTGCCTGGCACAACTGATAAACGTCATCGCTCCCATCATGACGAACCCAAATGGCCTGTTTCGGCAGACCATCTTCTATCCCTATAGCTGGGCCCTGCAGTTCGCACGCGGTAGTGTTCTGAATGTTCTGGTGCAATCACCAACCTACGAAGTCTCACACATGGATCCCGTTCCTTATCTCGATGCTGCGGGAACTCTCAATCCAGAAAACGGCCAGACATCCCTCTTTATTCTGAACCGCGATCTATCGAAAGCGCGTGAGGTCGAAATCGTCTGGGAGGACAGCCCGGGCAAGCAAGTGCTCGCATCCTGGGTGTTGACCGGCGATGATCTCAAAGCTGTCAACAGTTTCGAGGCGCCTCGGCGGGTACAACCGCGGGCGCTGGACAAGCCGTCCACAAATGGTGGCCGCACAAAGTTCGAGGTTCCACCCCGTTCGTACACGGTATTGCAGTGGTCAAGCTAGCAGGATGATCGAGTGAGACAAGCGCCGTGCGATAAGCCCTTAGCCCCGTGGCGCAGCGAGGAAAAGGTTCCCAATGTACAAGCAGTTGGGTCGGGGCTTATAGTAAACGCTTACTGAGATTTACCGGGAGGGCAGAACAATGGCGTCTGGCATCGATCGGAGAACGTTCCTCAAAGCGACGGGTACTGCCACTGCGGGAGCTTATGCTGCGCGTGCGATTCCAGCCTGGGCGGCCTCTGACAAGAACCTGATCGCTATCTCCACCCCGCTGACAACCTTTCCATACGCCGATGTCCAGTTGCTTGACGGACCGATGAAGCGGCAGTTCGAAGAGAACCACGCGCTCTTCCTGAATCTCGACGACGATCGAATGCTAAAGGTCTACCGGCAAGTCGCCGGCATGCCCGCTCCGGGAGAAGACATGGGCGGCTGGTATGACCTCACTGGCTTCAGCCTGGAAAAAGGGGATTTTCACGGCTTCATCGCTGGCCATTCCTTTGGACAGTACATTTCCGGTCTGGCTCGAGCCTACGCCGTCACTGGATCGGAGCCGACTCGGGCCAAGATTAATCGACTCGTCAAAGGCTATGGCGAGACCTTGGATGCAAAAGCCAAGTTCTTTGTGGACTACCGCCTCCCGGCTTACACCTACGACAAATTGTCGTGCGGCTTGATCGACGCCCACGAATTCGCTCACGATCCCATGGCCATGGAGATTCATGAGAAGCTCACTCGCGCCATTGTCGCGTATTTACCGGAGAAGGCACTGTCCCGAGCTGAACAACGTTCTCGTCCGCATAAAAGCACGCCCTATACCTGGGACGAGACGTACACTCTGCCTGAAAATCTTTTCCTCGCGTACCAGCGCAGTGGCAACCCCTTATACCGCGACATGGCAAAACAGTTCCTTGAGGATGACACTTATTTCGGACCTCTATCCGAAGGCAACAATGTCCTTCCTTTCGAGCACGCCTACAGTCACGTCAACGCCTTTAGTTCCGCCATGCAGGCTTACATTACGTTGGGGAGCGAGAAGCATCTGCGGGCCGCAAAGAATGGGTTCGAAATGCTGCTGACGACGCAGAGCTTCGCCACCGGCGGCTGGGGACCGAATGAAGGTTTTGGAGAGCCGGGCACGGGCCTGTTAGGCGACAGCCTCGGACTCACCCACGCCAGCTTTGAAACGCCTTGCGGCGCCTACGGCCATTTCAAAATCACACGCTATCTGCTGCGTGTAACGAAAGAATCGCGGTACGGCGATAGCATGGAGCGCGTGCTCTACAACACGATCCTCGGAGCCTGGCCGATTCAAGCTGACGGTACTTCGTTCTACTACTCGGATTACGCATCGAGCGGAAAGAAGGTCTGGTACAGAGACAAATGGCCTTGCTGCTCCGGAACTTTTCCTCAGCTTGCCGCCGACTACCACATCAGCACCTACCTTCGTTCAGCGGATGGTGTGTACGTAAACCTCTTCGCTCCTTCGAGCGTGCAATGGAATGATGGCGGAGCGCGCTGTGGGTTGAAACAGGAAACCAAATACCCTTTCGACAACAAAATCCAGATCGTTGTATCCGCTTCACAACCCAAGGACTACACGCTGTACCTCCGAATTCCTGCCTGGGCAGTACCTGATCCCGCACTCTCCGTCAATGGCAAGCGAGTCTCCGACCCAGTCCAGCCCGGTAGTTTCGCCGCGATCCGGCGGACTTGGCAAGACGGCGATCGGGTCGAACTCGAACTCCCCATGCCGTTGCGACTCGAACCAGTGGACGCGAACCATCCGAAATTGGTGGCCTTGATGCGAGGACCGCTCGTCCTATTCGCGGTGGCCGATTCGCAGCCCAGCTTCGAGACGAACGCATTGCTGCAAGCCAAGTCCGCAAATAATGCGACCGGAGACTGGCTCGCAACTTCAGCGAACGGAAGCAGCGTGACGATGCGCCCGTTCATGAATATTGACAAGGAAACCTACAGCACGTACGTCTTGCTCAAGGCTTAGGCAGAGCGGGGAATCGAAGCGTCGCGGCAGCAGCAATTAGTTCCGTGGCGTGTCATCTTCTACGAGCTTATAGCGGTACTGTTCTCGTTCTTCTTTTGTTGCCTCCTGGCGGAGAAGAGCAAGCCGCTTGAGCAACTCTGGAATCTCACTGTTTCTTCCGCTCTTTCTCAATGCCTGGATCAGGTGATAGAGCGCAGCCTGGTCCTTGGGATCACTGTCCAGTGCTTTTCGGCATTGCGTGGCGGCCTCCGAATATTGTCCCGCTTGCAGATAGAGCTTTCCGAGCACATCCCGAGCGGGCCCGAGTGTAGGACGCAAAGCCACGGCCTTTTTGGCTGAACGCATGGCTGTTTGAAACTCCGCAGTGCCCGGCTCTGCACCTTTTTGAGTAAGAATATCCGCCTGCAGGTAAAGCAGAATTGGGTCGGTGGGTCTCCGCGTCAGTTTTTCTTGAACCGTTGCCAGAGCATGATCAAGGTCGTTTTGCTGAACGGATGCTAACCCCTGCGCAGCCGCGCTCAAGGATTGGTTGGGATCCAATTCATATGCCGTTTCGAAGTCAGCCTGCGCTTTGTCGTATTCGGCCAACTGCACATAAAGAACGCCGCGCGCAAAGTAAAGCGATGCGGCCTTCGGTTGCTGGCTGATCCCTTCACTCACGACGTTAATGCCCACCTGAAAAGATTGGTGCGTTGCCGAAATGGTCGCGAAATCCAGGTAGAGATTGACGTTGAGCGGATTCCGCAAGATGGCTTTTCGAAGTGACTCTACCGCCTTTGTTGTATCGTGGAGATCTTCGTAAGCGGTCGACGCTAGTTCCAGAGTCTCGGCGTCCAGGCTATCGCCCTCGAGCAGAGGCTTCAAAGTTAAAAGGGCTTGCTCAGGATTGTGAGCCATCAACTGAATTGAGGCCAGCAGTTCGCGCTCCCGCCGATTGTCAGGATTGAGCGCCAAGGCACGCGCAAAGACCTGGGACGCCTGTTCGAACCGTTTCAGCCTCACCAGGCAGGTGGTATATGCGTGGAGTGCCTCCACGCGATCGTCAAATAGAGAAGCAGCCTTTTCGAAATGGACGACGGCATCAACGCAGTTGCCTTGCTGGTATTCGAGCACAGCCAGCATGCCCTGGCTGGTCAGATCGCTCGGCCGTAGACGCACGAGATGCTGCAGAAGCGGCACTCCAGCCGCGCTACCCGCATCGTATTCAATTTGAGCAGCCCCCTGGAGAGCCGGGATATAGTCGGGGACAATTTTCAACGCGTGGCGGAATGAGGCCAGCGCTTCCTTCTTTTGTCCTTGCCCTGCGCTGGCAACGCCTTGCATCGTCCACAGCTGGGCATTCTCGGGTGATTCCTGCAGTGCTGGACGAAGCAGTTCAAGCGCCCTGGCAAATTCCTGCTCGCGCAGTGCCGTGACGATGGGGGAAATTCGGTCTCCGGAAGTCTGAGCAAAGCCCCATGAAAGAAAGAGCATAGGAAGCAGGGCGACGCAGAGCTTGCGGAGTGACATTGCCATGATTGGGGGACGGTGTCTTCTATCGCTGCCTTCTATTTCTGACTCCCCAGCGACACAGTGATCGAAGACGAGGGTGTAATCACTACCGCCAGCCCTCAGAGCCCGTCTGCCAGATGGTAATACATGTCATTCCAATGCAGTTCTTTTTCAAAACTACGAACGTTCGTGTCCTGATCAATCAACAAGCACTCTATGCCCGCCATATCCGCGAAGTTCTCCAGGTGCGCTGCGGTGAGGGCGCGGCTCAGCGCAGTGTGGTGAGCACCGCCGGCCAAAATCCATGCTGTCGCGCACACTTTTAGGTTTGGCTCAGGTATCCAGAGCGCACGCGCCACAGGTAGCTTGGGCAGCGGCTGCTCGGGGCGGACGATGTCCACCTGGTTGACGATCAGGCGGAAGCGGTTCCCCATATCAACTACGGAAGCATTCACTGCCTTTCCTGGAGCCGCGGTGAATACCAGCCTGACAGGATCTTCTTTCCCCCCGATCGCGAGGGGATGGATTTCCGCTGACGGCTTGTCTTCTGCAATCGACGGACACACTTCCAGCATGTGTGCGCCGAGCACTTGGCCGCCATCGGAGAGGTGATAGGTGTAGTCCTCCATGAATGACGCACCACCTTCAAGGCCTTGGCTCATGACCTTCACTGCCCGGACTAACGCGGAGGTCTTCCAATCCCCTTCCGCGCCGAAGCCGTAACCCTGCGACATGAGTCGTTGCACAGCAATGCCCGGAAGTTGTTTAAGGCCATGCAAGTCCTCGAAAGTATCGGTGAAAGCATGGGAGCCCGTCTCCTCCAGAAAACCACGCAGGCCCAATTCGATTCGGGCCGCATCGCGCATCGCTTGGCGCCGGATTCCCCCCGACCGCAGCGGCTCTGCGACCGTATAGGTGTCGTCGTATTCCGCCATTAGCCGATCGATGTCTGCGTCGCTTACTTGCAGAACGTGCTTTACCAAGTCCCCAACACCATATCCATTTACGGAGTAGCCCAGCTTGATCTCCGCGTTGACCTTGTTTCCTTCGGTCACGGCAACATTCCGCATGTTGTCGCCGAAGCGAGCCACTTTCAGTTGCCGGGCATCGTGCCAGGCACAGGCCGCACGTATCCAGGTGATCAATTCCGCATGAACGGCCGGATCCTGCCAGAAGCCCACAACGATCTTGCGCTTGAGCCGCATCCTGGCCCCGATGAATCCAAACTCCCGGTCCCCGTGGGCAGACTGGTTGAGATTCATGAAGTCCATGTCGATGGTGGACCACGGCAATTCCTGATTGAATTGCGTGTGCAGATGCAGCAGTGGCCGATCGAGAGACCGCAGGCCCGCGATCCACATTCGAGCCGGTGAAAACGTGTGCATCCAGGTAATGAGGCCTACACAATTTTTGGAGCGGTTAGCCTCCAGGCACAACTGGTGAATCGAATCGCCGCTCGTCATTACCGGCTTAGGAACGATCTTTACAGGCATCAGTGGCGATGCTGCGAACGCGTTCGCGATCGCAGTCGCGTGCGCCTCCACTTTCTTGAGCGTTTCCGGTCCGTAGAGGTGCTGGCTGCCGGTAAGGAACCAGACTTCCAGATTGGCGAGATCGATCATTCTGTCCTCTCACGGCGCTTTGGCCTGAACCCTGATCCGCTGTTCCATCCACCAAACGCCACAGTCAGCAAATGACTAGAGCAGTCGGCTACTCGTGGAAAGGTGACCGGGCCTGCTCGTGGGTGCTTGGCCTGGACCGTGTCAGTGCCGACGGCGCTGTAGGAGTCCTCGCTGAGGCATTTGAGTCCCTGATTAAAGACAGGCGGCACGCCTCGGGCGAAGCGTGCCAGCCACTGTGTCTGGTGCTGCGACCTAGAAGGACAGCTTGCCTGCTAGTTGCCAGAATCGGGGCTCATGCGATGCGGTCGCGGCACCGAAATTTCCATCCGGGAAATTGGTGTCGACGTTGGCATAGTTCGCCCGGTTGAACAGATTGAAGATCTCAAATCGGAATTGGAAATTGACCCTTTCCGTAATCTTGGTGTCTTTGTAGAAGTTGACGTTGGTCTCGATGAAATTCGGCTGCCGGAACTGCATCGGTTTCTCGTTCCCGCCGCCCGTGCCGAATGTGGGCACCGCGAAGTTGCTCTTCGGAATCGCTCCCGTCAGCCAGGCCTTGTTGTCTTTCACCTGGCTGTAACTGCTTGCGTCGGGGTAATCCAGATTGTTCCCGTCAGCGTTGTAGTCTCCACTGCCCGGCGCATAGCCTACCGCTCGATTCTTAGCCGATGGGCACGGAGGAGCGGTTGGCGAGGTGTCTCCGCACACTGGGCTATAAGCATTGAAGTTCGAGGCTGTCAAAGGATAACCAGACTGGTAGATGCTCGTGCCGCTGATTCCCCACCCACCGGTCACATACCCCACAACTCCCTTGCCGCCGTTTAGCCCTTTAATCGAATAGTTGAAACTGAGCGAGAAACGGTTTGGCACGTCGAAGATAGACGGTCCGTAGTATTGGGCCGGATTCTGCGGCGTAGGATAGGCCAGCGCGTCATCCTGGGATTTGGAACGTGTATAAGAAACATCCACATACCCACGTGGGAAGCGTCCCTTGAAATCAACATAAACGGCATTGTAGTTACCGTAGCGGTTGTTGTCGGCGTATGTGATCGACCCAAAGCTCGGATTGAGCCGCGTTGGAGTAGTGCTGTTGTGATCGATCAGGTCATTCGGGAGAACATTGATGTCCACTCCGTAGGCGACATTGCCGATCGAGTTGCCATTGCCGACGATATCGTAGGAGTGAGATCCACTATAGCCCGCGGTGGCCGCGAAGTAGTTCCCGATCTTGCGTTCTACACTGGCCGACCAGACGGCCGCCTTCGGGGATTTCAGTAGCGGATTGATGCCTCCGATCGCGAAGCCTGCCCCAACCACTCCTCCCTGGGAGTCGAGTCCACCCCCGGACTGTGGAGTCGGGCCTGTCCCCGGCCCGAAGGTCGGATATACGAATCCGAACGGTGCCTTGCTGCTGGTTCCCAGAACAAAGATCGGAGCTTGCGCGCTTGCGGTCCCGCCCGCAAAAAAAGTAGGCAAGACCAAACCCGGAGGGCTCCCTCTGAATTCTTCCTGAACGTTCGCGGAAGTCAGCCAGTTGTTGTAAATGCCGAAGCCGCCGCGTACCACCCATTCGCCGCTGCCTGTGGGATCCCATGCGACACCGACGCGGGGACTAAACAGATTGTTAACCGAGTGCAGCAGGGCATTGTGAGTGGCTTTGGCATAGCCATTCGCAATCTGCTGTTGCTCGGTCTCGCCAGTCCCCAGATAGAAGTTCCCGAACACCGTCGCATCACTCTTGGACCACGGGTTGCCGCTGTCGTCGTACCGCAGCCCCAGGGTCAGGGTCAGATTCTTTCTCGCCTTCCAGGTGTCTTGCACAAACAGTCCAAAGGTTCTGGAGGCGGCGTCCCAGTTCCACAACTGCTGCTGACCGGTTGCCGGGTTGTACATCACGCCGTTCTCGTTTGCGGGAGCATCCTGAGCCAGGGTCAACAAATTGTTGAACGAGAATTTCGGCTGCGACCATGGCCCTTGAAAGGGTTCGACGTCGTCTCCGTACCAGCCTTCATAACCAAACTTCAAAGTGTGCGCGCCTTTTACATGGGTGAGGACGTCGCGCCAGTGATAATTGTGCTGAATAAAGTCTCCCTGCGCGAAGCCGACACCGTAGGCTTGGCCAGAATCCGCATTGATCCCGTTTACCGAGATCGACGGCACAGTGTAGTCCTTGGCGCCGCTCCCCAGAACGCCTTCTACTCTGCTCAGGCCGGCCGTGAAGTCATTCAGCGTATTGGGCGAAAAAGTATGCGTCCAGGATGCTTGCCCTGCGATCTGCCAAGTATTGTTCAAGGCCGAGAACTGCGGCATCGACGACGGAGCCCCGGTAAGAAGGAGGGTCCGAAAGATGCTGACATAGATCCTGTCGTTCTTGAAGCCCTGGTCGATGCGGCCAAAGTATTGGGTGCCGTTCCGGACTGACGTCGCGCCGAACGAGCCCTGGTCAATCACGGGCAATGTGCAAGGCACTCCGTTCTGTCCGACGGACGTTCCGCAACCACCTGGGTCAGACCCAAATACGTCTTGTGCGGTCTGAAGGACAGTCGTACCCCCGACGCCCGTAGGCAAATACGAACTCAGCACGTGGGTCCCGACCGTGTTCGGGTGATTCGTTTGCGAGAAGGAAATGAATTCTGGAGCCGCGAACGTGACGGACCCGCCGGCGCTCGAGGATGAGCGCAACGGCTCGACCGCGAAGTAAAAGAAACTGTTGTGATGGGGAATAATCGGTCCGCCTATCGCAAAGTCCATGTTGTTCGAGTGGAAAGGTTTGTACGGACTCTCCGACGAACTCACGAAGTGTTGATTCGCAAACATACCCTGATAATTGAACCAGTCCGAAGCAGATCCATGGAACTGATCCGTCCCGGATCTTGTCGTAAACATGGTCTGTAGTCCGGCTGCGCGGCTGTACTCGCTTGAGAATGTATTGACCTGAACACTCGTTTCCTGGATCGCGTCAGGCTGCGGGGTCAAATTCAAGACGCCCTGGCGAATACCACTGGTCACGTCAAGTCCATCCACCACGTATTGATTGTTGTTTTGGCCTTGGCCATTGGCGCTGGCATCGACCTGCTCTTCCGTGGAGTAATTGTCGACGCCGGAGGCCGGGCTTCCGGATGTGCTCGTTCCGAGTCCGGAGACGCCGGGCGCCATGGTCACCAGTGTGACCAGGTTACGGCCGATGATGGGCAACTGCGCTACGGCCCGGTTCTCGATCGTCATCTGGGTACGACTATCCGCAGTGTCCACCACGGGCGCCTGCGCACTCACCACAATCGACTCGCTGGCCGAGCCGACTTTCAGAGCAATGGGCACGTTCAGATTCTGCGAAGTCAGGAGGGTAACGTCCGCCTCAGACTTCGCAAATCCGCCCGACTCGACCGTGATCTTATAGTTGCCAGGCGCAAGACTCACAAAGCTGTAGTTGCCCGAATCGTCGCTCGTCGCGACCGCGGTAACCAGGGTTGCGGTGTTGACCAACTGGACTTTAGCTTTTGCGACCGTCGCGCCCTTCGGGTCTTGAATCACGCCCTGGATGCTGGCAGTGAACTGTCCGAATGCGGTTGCACTGGCGATGGCCAGAATAGGAAAGAGTAAGCTGATCAACCGGCGAGACGTCATGCTTCTTGGCATGCTTGCCTCCAAGATGGATTTTGCACTGATGAACCCCAGAAAACCGCCCTGTGAGTAAACGTTTACTCACCGAGAAAACGTTTACTTGAGCCGCTAATGTATAAATACTATCGTCAACGCCTGTCAAGAACTTTTTTGGGGCAGCGTCAGTTCAGTTGAAGGTTTCACCAGCGAAGCGCGCAAAACCCCATGCACGATCCCGCGCCAAAGACCGCAATGTTCTAGCTTCGATTCCAGCCCTTGTTGTTCACAATTCCCGAGCCTTCCCGCAGGGTAATAAGTTGGTTCGCGGCGAGCTTTTTGTACTGTTCGTGCAGCCCATTCGGCCAATAGACCTCGACATCTGCAAATCCGAATGCGCCGAGACCAAAATGCAGACGAGGATCATTGCAGGAATAGTAACTGGACTGGCTGACGACGGCCTGCGCCTGCACCTTGTTTCCGTAATGCACCAGCACGCGCGCCCCGATCGCACTGCGGTTTGATTTGACGCCCTCGAGTTTCACTTTGAGCCAGTTTTTTCGAGTGCTCAAATCGTTTCGCAAGAGCGAGGGCGGCTCGTTCATATTGACGATCAGAACGTCCATATCTCCGTCATTGTCGAAGTCTCCAAAGGCACAGCCGCGACTGCTGTGGGGCGTTGTAATTCCCGTCCCCGCCTGCGTCTCGAGTTCTTCGAACGCACCGTTACCCAGGTTGCGGAACAAGACGCGTGGCGTTTTGTACGGATATTGCGGCAACTTGCGCTCCACTTCCGGGTAGACGCTACCCGTCACGAAAAGCACGTCCGGATAGCCGTCGTTGTCCAGGTCGACCAGGCCCGCTCCCCAACTGGTGAACCGCGTTTCGACTCCGACCTTTGCCAGGCGCGTCACCTCGTCGAAGTTTCCCTTCCCGTCGTTGCGATAAAAGCCACAGGTATCGCCGATGAAGTGCGTCTTGAACAGGTCGAGGTGGCCATCGAGGTTGTAGTCGCCAATGCCGACGCCCATTCCCGCCTGCTCCATTCCATCGTCGCTCAACGCCACTCCCCGCATCACCCCTTCTTCGCGGAAAGTGCCGTCATGATTGTTCATAAAGAGCAGGCTGGGCGTAGAATCGCAGGCCACAAAGATATCAGTCCATCCGTCTTCATCAAAGTCTGCGGCGACCACCGTCATGCCATAACTTTCCGTCGCTGCCGCAATGCCTGCCTGCTTCGAGACGTCAGTGAAGGTGCCGTCCCCATTATTTTTGTAGAGAGAATGCCTGCCCGTCGGCAGCCCACGCGGTCCGCAGTTGACCGGGATGCCCTTCCAATTGCAGGTGGAGTTTTCGCCCGGGGCTGGAGCATGCTCGAAGGAGAACCGGATGTAATTCGAAACAAAAAGATCGAGATGACCGTCGCGGTTATAGTCCAGAAATGCGCAACCGGCTCCCCACCGCGCCGGGGCGGAATCCCACAATCCCGCTTGTTTCGTCACATCCGTAAAGGTGCCATCGCCATTGTTGCGATAAAGGCGATTTTGCCCGAAGTAGGTACAGAAAATGTCGTCAAAGCCGTCGTTGTTGTAGTCAGCGACACAAACACCATTCGCCCACCCTGCCTCACGAAGACCGGCCTTGTCAGTCACATCGGTAAACGTTCCGTCTCGATTGTTTTTGTATAGCCGGTTGGTCGCCTCAGGCGGATCGCCCTCCAACCGCGTGCCGGAGAGGAGAAAGATGTCCATCCAACCGTCATTGTCGTAATCGATGAAGGCGCAACCACACCCGTTGGCCTCCAGGATGTACTTCTTGGATTCGATGCCGCCATAGATGACAGGCGCGTGCAAGCCTGCCTCTTTCGCAATATCGGTGAAATGCGCGTCGAAAGGCCGCCCCGAAGCAGCGGGCTTAGCCTGGGCCTTCACCTCACGCGTGGCAATTCCCTGATTCTGCGCCAACATCTGTTGGGCGGTTGCACAGAGAGAAAACAAAACAAAGGAACGGCGGGTGATCGTCATGATTTTCTGGTACGACAGCGCTTTCTATTATGGCGGCGGCCAGTGCGTGCGTAAAGGTTTTCTCAAGATCAACATCGAGCAACACTTTGTGCTAGTTTTCCTGAGATCCGGGTTCGATGACAAGTTTGTAGCGGTTGTGCTCCGCTTCCTCTTTCGTGGCATCCTGCCGGGCTTTCGCCAGCCGCTTCAACAAATCCGGAATCTCTGTCTTGTCGTTTGTTTTTCGTAGCACAAGTATTAAGTGGTACAAAGCGGTCTGGTCCTTTGGATCGTACTGCAGCGTCAGACGGCACTCTTTGGCGGCAAGCGTCGTCTGCCCAGCCTGCAAATAAAGCTTTGCCAAAACATCGTGCGCGGCAGCAAGGGAGGGTTGCAGAGCAACAGCTTTATTTGCGGATCGCACTGCCTGCTGGAATTCCGCGCTTCCTGGGGTCGGTGCCCTCTGGGCGAGAATTGCGGCCTGCAGGTACCAGAGAAATGCGTCGCCGGGCTGCTTCGCCAGTTTCGATCGCACTGTGACAAGAGCTCGGTCAGGATCATTCTGATTTCGTTCTTCCGCGACCATGCCCTGCGCCGCCGCACTGAGAGCCTGATTCGGATCCAACTGTTCGGCACTTCGAAAGTCAGCTTCCGCTTTGTCGTAGTCGGCAAGTTGAACGTAGAGCACCCCGCGCGCCAGGTAAAGTTCGGCAGCCTTGGGCTTCCCTTTGAGGCCAGCATCGATCATCTCGATGCCGGTCTGGAATGACTGGTGAGTCATTGCGATGTTGGCAAAATCCACATAGAGAGCAACGTTACGCGGATCCTTGACGATTGCGTCGTGCAGCAGTTTCACGGCCGCGGGCGTGTCGTTGTTAGCCTCGTAGGCAGCGGCCGCCAGTCGAATCGTAGGCACGTCCGGATCGTTGGCCGCCAGCAGGGGCTGCAGCGTAGCAATCGCATCTTGCGGTCGCCCAACAGAAAGTTCGACCGCGGCCAGGCCGCGCCTCGCCCGAGGATCGTCAGGATGAGATGACAATATCCGTTGAAAGACAGAAATCGCTTTCTCCGGTTCCTTCAGTCTTATCAAACAGACGCCGTACTCCTGTAGCGCGCCGGGCTGCGAATCGATCAGAGGGCCGCTCTGGGCGAAGTGCTGCACAGCACCCGCGCAGTCACCCTTCTTGTAAGCAAGCACAGCGAGCATCGCATGAGTAGTAGGGTCGTTCGGCTGTAACCGCAGCACGCGCTGCAATAGCGGAACCGCCTCTGCGCTGCCCGCGTCGTATTCAAGCTGGGACGCGCCTTCGAGAGCCGGAAGATAGTCGGGAGAAATCTTCAGCGCCTTCTGGAACGAAGCAAGAGCCGACTTCTGATCTCCCTTTCCTGAGTAAGCCAGGCCTTGCAGCATCCACAGCTGCGGACTATTCGGCAGCTCGCGCAATGTGGGCTCGAGCAATTGCAGGGCCTGATCGAATTCATTGTTCTTCAGCGCAGCCGTGATTCGCCCCACGCGGTCGGTTGCCGTTTGCCCGACCGCGATGGCAATAAGCAGGATCGCTACAAAGGCTGAGCTACATTTTTTCGGGGTCAAGGCTGATATCATGCGGATCGTCGCGTAGTTTCCAACTCTTGTCTTTATACTTCATGCGATTACGAACCTCATAGTAATCTCGCAGCGGATGGTTTCGCTTGTAGTTTGGATGCGCTCAATGATCCCCAGAACTTTCCCAGATTTCCGCATCTCGGCCCCTCGATTTCCTTCTCTCGCAGGCATGTTGCTGCTTCTTTTCATTACACCTGCACTTTTGCGGCCGCAGAAAGCTTTGGACAACGTAAGTGTTCAGGTGCATGCTGCTCAGCCCGACGGGACAATTGCTCCCATCTGGAGTTTCTTCGGATACGACGAGCCCAACTACACCTACACCTCAAATGGCAGAAAGCTTCTTGGCGAGCTGTCGGCCCTAAGCCCGGTGCCGGTTTATGTTCGCGTGCACAATCTGCTGACCTCCGGCGATGGGTCGGCTTCTTTGAAGTGGGGCTCGACAAATGTCTACACGGAAGATGCGGCCGGAAAGCCCGTCTATACGTGGACCATCCTTGATCAGATCTTCGACACCTTTCACAACGCTAGAATCAAGCCGCTGGTAGAAATCGGTTTCATGCCGCAAGCACTTTCGACCCATCCAGAGCCTTATCGCCACAGTTTTCCCCAAGGGGATATCTTCACCGGATGGGCCTATCCCCCCAACGATTACCAGAAATGGTCCGACCTCGTCTTTCATTTTGTCGATCACTTGCGCGAGCGCTACGGCGAAGCCGAGGTGAAAACTTGGCTATGGGAGGTATGGAATGAGCCGGACATTGGCTATTGGAAAGGCACTCCCGAAGAATATTTCAAACTCTACGATTTCTCTTTAGATGCAATTTTGCGAGCCCTACCGGGTGCACGAGTTGGCGGCCCCGATAGCACCGGCCCGTCGTCGCCCAAGGCTATCGAATTCTTGCGCCTGTTCCTGGATCACTGCGCTCACCAGAAAAACTATGCCAACGGCAAGACTGGTTCGCACCTGGACTTTATTGCCTTTCACCCCAAGGGTTCTCCCACGTGGCAGGGCGATCACGTGCAGATGGGCATTGCCCGTCAGCTTGCCTCCATCGATGAAGGTTTCAGGATCGTCGCCTCGTTTCCCGAGTGGCGTCACACGCCGGTCGTCCTGGGAGAGTCCGACCCGGAAGGCTGCGCCGCGTGCTCCGCTAAGAACAATCCTCAAAACTCTTATCGCAATGGCCCGTTGTACGCGGCTTACACCGCCGAAGTGCTCGGCAAGATCTACGGGCTAGCCGATCAGGATCACATCAATTTCCTGGGTGCGGTGACCTGGGCCTTTGAGTTCGAGAATCAGACTCCGTTCGAGGGATTTCGAGAGTTGGCCACTAACGGCATCGACAAACCCGTGCTGAACGCCTTCCGGATGTTTGGCCTGTTGGGAACTGAGCGCGTGAAGGCAACAAGTTCGGGAGCCTTGCCGGCAGATACCGTCGTTCGCGCAGGTGTGCGGCAGAGTCCCGATATCAATGTGATTGCCGCTCGAAAGGATCGCGAAGTGGATATTCTGGTCTGGAACTATCACGACGATGATGTCCCGGCAGCCGCTGCGCCCATTGATCTCAAGATCGATGGCCTCCCCGCAGAAACGACCCGCGGATTGCTCGAGCACTTTCGAATCGACTCCAATCACAGCAATGCGTTCACCGCATGGAAAGAATTGGGATCGCCGCAGTCGCTGTCTCCGCGCCAGGACGAGCAACTGCAAAAGGAAGGACAGTTGCAGCTTCTGAGTTCTCCCGAATGGATATCGATCGAGAAGGGCGTGGCCCATCTAAAATTTGATTTGCCCCGGCAAGGGCTGTCCCTCGTGCGTCTCGCGTGGTAGGTCGCCACGCGGGACTTACTTCTTTCCGAGTGACTTCATGACTGCGGAGAAATCCTGCTCGCCCAAATCTTGGTTGACCGCATGTTCAAAAACTTCCAACGCGGGAGCAGCCGTTTGCAGGGTCAGACCGCATCTCACCCCTTCTTGGATGGCGTACCCGATGTCCTTGGCCATCAGCTTGAGTGGAAAATTTGGCGTGAAGTCGTCGGACGCCATGCTCGCTAGCATCCTCTTGATCAATGGGCTTGCCAGTGCGCTGTTGGCAAGAACCGCAACGCATTTCTCACGATCGAGGCCGCTCCTATCCACCAGGGCCATTGCTTCCGCAAAAGAAGCCGCCTGCACACCACAGACAAAATTGTTGATTAACTTCACCAGAGCGCCACTGCCGCTTGGACCGAGATGCAGAACCTCACGGCCCAGCACCGACAGAACCTCTCGTGCGCGGGCGACTGCTGCGACCGAGCCGCCCACCATGAAGAAGAGTTCACCCGAAGCGGCATGGGGCTTGGTTCCAGTCACCGGGGCATCGAGAAAATCGCAGCCCTTGTCGCTGGCAGCCGCGGCGAGCTCTCGCACCCAAGCCACCGATAGAGTGCTTGACTCCAACAATAAGGAGCCTTTCGTCGCCCCCGCCAGAGCCCCGTCTGCGCCACGCCATACATTGCGAGATGCGGCATCGTCCGCAACCATGCTGATCACGATGTCGGCGCGCTCAGCAGCCTCACGTGAAGAGGCAGCGGCGAAAGCGCCAGCATCCGCGAACTTAGCAGCTTTCTCGCGATTTCGGTTGTACACCGACAGCGGAAAACCTGCGGAGAGCAGCCGTCCGGCCATCCCTCCGCCCATGATGCCGAGACCAAGAATTGCGACGCGAGGTTTTGACATTTCTTCACCCTAAACAACGGACGTCAATCAACACAGCCTCCGACTCGGCCACGTGAACCGGATTGCACAACGGTCGCCCGAAACCCTCAAAGGCAACCTGGATCACGTCTCCATTTTCGAGATGGATGCCATCGCCAAAGCTCAGCCGGTCTGTCCCGAAGAAATGGATATGCACGTCTCCCGGCCGGCGATGGCCTTCGAACTTGAAATGATGATGTTCGAGATTCTGCAGACTATGGCACATCTCAGCCTCCCCGGTTCGGAACTTCGCGGACCAGAGCGGCTTTCCCGCCCGATCAATCTTCGCTTCTACGGATACCGACACAAATTCAGGGTCGACGACCAGTTCCGGTCCCAGCGCGCAAGTTCGAAGTTTTGAACCCGCGAGATTGAGATAGTTCTTTTTCTCGAAGCGATGGTCCGA
The DNA here is from genome assembly GCA_963844525.1 of uncultured Acidobacteriaceae bacterium. Classification (GTDB taxonomy): domain Bacteria; phylum Acidobacteriota; class Terriglobia; order Terriglobales; family Acidobacteriaceae; genus Sulfotelmatobacter. Next base: position 26,788 of record CAWJOM010000011.1, read on the forward strand.
GAATTCGTTGCCTCCGGACATGCCGATCCGGTGCGGTAATCCGGTGCGGTCAACCACGTAGATTCCGGCAATTTCAGCCTCTTCGCCGCCATCCTCTGCATACGATGGAATCTCGAGCGGTTCCCCGTGTGCGCGCAAAGTCGTGCCCGTGCCTTTGTAGAACCACTCCGGAGGAACTCCAATCTTGCCTAATGCTGGACGTCCCCCTTCCTTTCCCCAATGAAACATCTTCATGCTGTCAGTCATCTCTTCGCTAGCCACGGCGTGCATCGATTGACGATCCCGCGCGCTGCCGAGATGAGTGAGGCCGGTCCCTGAAATCATGCATCGGGACGGCTCATCAGGATGGTCAACCGGTGGCAACATTCGCCATTCCGATCGGCCGCTATACACCAGGTCATAGCTCAACAGTTCCGTCGTGAATCTCTTCTTCACCAGATCGCTGAGCTTTGACCCAGCTCCGATGGCCACGTTTGCCAGTTCGTACACGGAGGAACAGCCATCCAACAGTCGGAGGTGTGGCTCCTCGACGAGCGCCACGCGGCGAATCGTGCCTTTCTTGATTTGAACCAGGCGCGTCATAGCTTCGATTCCCACTTTGATTTTTTACTCGACAATTTCCTACTCAGCGATTTCCTACTCAACGACTTCAAAATCCTTGAGCTTCGCCTCGTCGAAGATCAACCCCAGCCCGGGGACATTTTCATCTAGATCGACAAATCCGTCCTTTGCCCTGGGTTCACCATCGAAGAGATACCAGAAAAGTTCATTGCCTACCTCGACATCCACCATAGGAAAATATTCAGCCATCGGCGAATTTAGACTTGCCATGACGACATGATAGTTGTGCATCTGGCCAGCATGAGGAATGACGGGCACGCAGTATGCCTCGGCCAAAGCAGCAATCTTGCGAGCTTGCGTGATGCCGCCGACCCGGTTGGTATCGAACTGAATGTAATCAACGGCGCGAGCCTCGAGCAAATCGCGGAAACCATACAACGTAAACTCGTGCTCACCTCCCGCAATCGGAACCCGTCCATACGACTTCAACTCGCGATAGCCTTGGACGTCGTCTGGTATGACTGGCTCTTCGAGCCAGCGGAGATAAAACGGTTCCAGGAGCGGTAGCATTCTCTTGGCGTAATCGAGTGTCCAACCCATGTAGGCGTCCGCCATGACATCAACGCCATCCCCCACGGCTTCGCGCACTGTGCGCACCAACTCAAGATTGCGCTGCATGCCGTCGGCGCCGTCGGCCGGGCCCCACCCAAAACGAAGCTTCATTGCCCGATAGCCTTCCGCTTTGTAACCCCGCGCCTCGGCCGCGAGCGCGGATAGTTCTGTGGCATAGAGACGGCTGGCATAAACGGGGATACGCGGCTTGGTTCGGCCTCCCAGCAACCGGTACACGGGTTGCTTCGTCGATTTGCCCAGAATGTCCCACAACGCGATGTCGACGGCACTGATTGCGACCATGCCGATCCCTTTTCGGCCAAATGCCATGGTCTTGCGATACATGTGTTGCCACAGGAACTCGATGTCCCAGGGATTTTGTCCCAGCAACAATGGTTTCAGGTACAGGTCAATCGTCTGCTTCGTCACTTGCGGCGCTAACGCGGCGTTCCCAATCCCGACCAAACCATTGTCGGTGAATACTTCGACCACCAACCATCCGTGGAAAGTGAACGTTCCCATGGATTCCTCCGGAAGCTGCAGCAGGTCCATCGGATTCGTACAAAAATGCGGCGGCAACGGCGTTGTTCTGCCACGCCACCGGAACACGCGCGTGCGAATCTCTTTGATTTTCATCGTGCCCCCAGAGTAACCAATCTCCGCTCCACCTCGTCAGGCGCGATTCTCGGGATCGTGGCCAGAATGACCATGAACGCAGCTACGTGAAACGTGCCGGCCAAAGTGAATACCACACCGTAGCCAATGCCATGGTCCAATAAGTAGCCGACCAGTTGCCCAAACGCGATTCCGCCCATCGCACCTCCGAAGCCAACCAATCCAGCCACTGAGCCCACCACGCTGCGCGGCAACAAATCAGTAGGCAGGACCATCACCAGCGTCGACCACGATTGCTGCCCGAAATATGCCAGACTGAAGATCGCGATCGCCCACGACACGGCCACATGCGGGACGAGGATGATCATAGGCATCACGCCGGCGCTCAGCCCCAGCGCCAGTTTCCTTGCAACCCCCAACGAGAATTTGCGCTGCACCAGGTAACTCGAGAACCATCCGCCGATCAAGCATCCCACTCCCGCCGCGGCATACGGTATCCACGCAAACATGCCGACCCCCTTGATGTTGAAACCGCGGGCGTCATACAAATATTTTGGCAACCAGAACAGGTAGAAGTACCAGGCAGCATCGCTGAGAAATTTCGCTCCGACCAGCCCCCAAACCTCACGGACCCGCAACAAATCAACCCAACGCAACTGCGCCGCCTCTCCTCTTTCGCTCCCGACGACAATGGCCGATTCCGTCTGTCGCTCCGGGGAGAAGTACGACAATCGCCACCATGCCGTCCACAACAGGCCGAGTCCTCCAGAAATCACGAAGATCCACCGCCAACTCAAGAAGCTCAGGATGACTGCAATCAGGGGCGGCGCAATAACCGCTCCGACCGCGGTTCCCGCATTAATGATGCCCATGGCTGTGGCGCGCTCTTCGGTAGGAAACCATTCTGCCACCGCTCTGGTTGCCGCCGGAAAACCACCCCCTTCTCCCATGCCAAGCAGAAATCTGCTCACCGCAAGCATCGCAAAACTCATCGCGAGGGCATGACTGGCGCACGCCAGCGACCAGAAAACCATGATGGCCGTGAACCCAGCACGCGTCCCCATGGCGTCGGCTAACTTTCCCCCTCCGACATACATGAGGGCATACGAAAACAGAAATGCGGACTGCAGCGCGGAGAACTGCTCATTCGATAGCGGAATATCTTTCCCGATCGCACTGACCGCAACCGGCAGAGTCTGGCGATCCAGATAACTAATCGCGATCGCGGCGCTGACCAGGACAGCGATCTTCCACCTTGGCAAGGGTCGGCTCCTCGATTCAGTACTTCTTGACGACATCAATCGCCATGCTGCTATGGATGTCCTTCTCCTCAGGACTTGAGCAGAGGAGTCCAAACCTGCATTGGGGTTGCCTGCCGGTTCGCCCATGCGTAATACGGAATGAATGTCAGCGGAACTTTCATGGTCCGGGCGGCAGCACCGGTATACCGCGGGTAGAGCATATTCGCGGATGCATTCCGCTCGTAAGACACGCCCTCGTGCCGGAGCAGGAGAACTCCCCCCAACAAGTCGCTCTTCATCTCGCTCTGAAACTCCGGCTGAGGCCCTTTCCCCAATTCCAGCGCTACAGTGCTGAGTTCCACGCCGCCCGGCTGATCAAGTTCTTCCAGGCAGTAAACGAGCGGGCCGCGTTGCACGGCGACCCGGCCGGTATCATCGGCCACTCGCGGATTCGCTTCTAGCAGCTCCGGAGTCATCTCGGCGCGCAAGGTGACGCGATCTCCCGACGACCAGCGGCGGCGGATGGGCAAATACGCGCCCGGTTTTACCCCCGCCACTTCCTTGCCGTTCACAGCTACCTGAGCGCGATCGGCCCATCCAGGAATTCGCAAGTAAAAAACGAAGTCCTCGGGCTGCGACGGGGTTACTGCGATCTCCACGTTGCCGTCCCATGGATAGTTCGTCTTCTGCGTGACCTTCAGGCCCGTGCCACTTTCCAAGTACCAATTCAGTTCCGAGTTGTCGTAGAGGTGCACGTAAATCCCGTCGCTGCTGGTGCTGTAGAAATATCCCGGCAGAGAGCCAAACGTGCGCTCCAGATTTGGTGGACAACAAGTCGTGTCGTACCACGGGTTGCGGATCTTGTCCCCCGTCGAAGGATCGAAGGCTAGCGGGTTGCGATAACAGTACATCGTTCCATCGAGCGACATCCCGGAATTGATTCCGTTGTAGAGCGCCCGCTCGATCACATCCGTAAACTTCGCATCTCCCGTCGCTGCCAGCATGCGCCAATTCCACATCATGTTGCCGATGGCGGCGCAGCTCTCTCCATAGGCGCGGAAATTTGGCAGCTCGTAGGCATCCCCGAATGCTTCCCCGTCAGACCGCGAGCCAACCCCTCCCGTGACGTACATCTTGGTTGTCGTCATGTCGTTCCACAGCGCGTTCAGAGTCTTCCAATAAGACTCATCCCCTGTTTCCATGTAATAGTCGGTGGCTCCGCAGCAGGCGTACATGGCGCGAACCGCGTGGCCCTCGAGTTTGGTCCGCTCTGTGAAGGGTGTCCCGCTGAACATGTAGATGGTTCGGCGCTCCGGCAGCTCAATGCGCTTGTCTCCCTGCAAAATGTAGCCGGCGAGATCAAGTTGTCGTTTGTCCCCTGTGATCCTGTAGAGCTCGATCAGCCCCATCTCGATCTCAGGATGGCCGGAGACGATCGGCTTTTTGGGAGCCGGCCCGTAATTGGGAAGCAGAAAGTCATCAACGAACCGGACGCCTGCGTCGAGCAGTTTGCGATCGCCGGTCGCCCGATAGTAGGCAATCGCGCCCTGCAGCATGTGCCCGATGTTGTAGAGTTCGTGACCGGTGGTCTGCGTTTGCGGCAGCATCCGCAGCGATTTTCGGTCGTCTACGTAATAGGTATTCAAGTATCCGCTGGGCTCTTGGACGGCAACCACTTCGCTGATCGCCTTCTCCGCGCTCGCGCGAAGCGCCGGACGATCGCCCGACTGCAGCGCAAAGCCAGCCGCCTCGGTCCACTTGTAGACATCGGAGTCCGAATAGACAGGACCGCGCTGCGCAGCGTCACTCTTGCCTACCAGCCGGAGGTAATTGTTCATGCGCCCATTCGCCTCGAGCAGATCGTGCATCGTGGGGATGCTCTTGGTGACATTGATCTCACGCCGGCGTCCCCAAAATCCGTCTTGAATGGTTACGGCCCGCACCGGAATATTTCGCAGCTTCGCATGTGGAGATTTCGCGAGATTCTCGATCCCCTGGTTCTTCCAGGAAGGATGGTCAGTGAGAGCGACCTCTGTCTGCGGCGAAGGCACTACGCCCGCAAGAGCGCATCTCAAGGGAAGGGACGAAATTGCCGCTAAAGCCGCGGCCGAAGTCACAAACTGCCGGCGCGAGATATCATTTTCCTGAGCCATAAATTCCTCCTCGCAGTCTTGGGTCGTCCTCGCCCGGAATTATAGCGCGGGTTGCAGTAATCGTTTACTCAGCCGCTGCCATTCCTTTTGCAGTATCATCGGAGCGTTTCACTACCTCGGATCGGGACCGGAAGCCGAAATCAGGATGCCTCGATGAACAAGTTGCGCAGTCAATCATGGTTCGGGCGGCAAGATCGTGAAGGGTTCATGCATCGCAGCTGGATGAAGAATCAAGGCTGGCCGCATGATCTCTTCGATGGTCGCCCTGTCATCGGCATCTGCAACACCTGGTCGGAACTCACTCCCTGCAATGCTCACTTTCGCGAGCTCGCGGAATGCGTAAAGCGCGGAGTGTGGGAGGCCGGCGGCTTTCCCCTCGAGTTCCCCGTCATGTCGCTGGGCGAGACGCAATTGCGTCCCACCGCAATGTTTTTTCGCAACCTCGCCAGCATGGACGTCGAAGAATCCATTCGCGGCAATCCCATGGACGGCGTTGTCCTGCTCATGGGTTGCGACAAGACCACACCCTCGTTGATGATGGGCGCCGCCTCCTGCGACCTGCCGACCATCGGACTTTCGGGCGGTCCCATGCTTTCCGGCAAGTTTCAGGGCCACGATCTCGGTTCCGGGACAGGGCTCTGGCAAATGCACGAACAAGTCCGCGCCGGTGCCCTGAAAGCCGAGGACTTCTTCGCAGCCGAGAGTTGCATGCACCGCTCCAAGGGTCACTGCATGACGATGGGCACCGCTTCAACCATGGCCAGTATGGTTGAGGCGCTCGGCATGAGCCTGCCTGGTAACGCGGCGATTCCGGCGGTGGACGCTCGCCGCAACACTCTCGCTCAGATGACGGGCCGGCGTATCGTCGCGATGGTGCGCGAAGACCTTCGCATGTCGCGCATCCTGACCCGCCAGGCTTTTGAAAATGCGATCCGTGCCAACGCTGCCATCGGCGGATCCACGAACGCCGTAATTCATTTGATCGCAATCGCCGGGCGCGCCGGGGTGCCGCTCTCTCTCGATGACTTTGACAAGATCGGCTCGAACCTGCCCTGCCTCGTTAGTATTCAGCCTTCCGGGAAATACTTGATGGAAGATTTTTACTACGCTGGTGGGCTGCCTCGTGTTCTTCGTGAACTTGGGGAATCCGACGCGCTGCATCATGACGCTCTGACCGTCAATGGAAAATCGATCTGGGAAAATGTCGCCGAAGCCCCTTGCTGGAATGCTGACGTAATTCACTCGTTCGCAACTCCGTTCAAGGCAAGCGCGGGCATTGCCGTCCTTCACGGCAATCTTGCACCCGACGGTGCTGTGATCAAGCCATCCGCAGCAAGCCCGCACCTGCTGCAGCATCGTGGGCGCGCCGTGGTCTTCGAGTCGATCGAGGAGTTTCATTCGCGCATCAATGACGAGAACTTGGACATCGACGAGAACTGCGTGATGGTTCTCAAGAACTGCGGGCCTCGTGGCTATCCGGGCATGGCGGAAGTTGGCAACATGCCTCTGCCTCCAAAATTGCTGCGCAAAGGTGTAACCGATATGGTCCGAGTCTCCGACGCCCGCATGAGCGGCACCGCTTACGGAACGGTCGTGCTGCATGCTTCGCCGGAAGCCGCTGCTGGCGGCACGCTTGCTCTGGTCCGTACCGGCGATATGGTTGTGCTTGATGTCCCGCGGCGCGCCCTTCAAGTGGAGGTCGACGACGAGACACTGAGCGCGCGTCGCGCACAATGGACCCCACCACCGCTGCCCGAGCGCGGTTGGGAGAGACTCTTCGTCCAGCACGTCCAGCAAGCGCACCTTGGAGCTGATCTCGATTTTCTCGTCGGCCACAGCGGTGCCCGCGTGGCTCGCGATTCGCACTGACCCGACGACCGTCCAGGACACTGCCATGAACGAACAATGGAGCCGCCGCCAGCTTCTGAAACAATTCGCCGCAGTTTCCGCAACGCTGGTTCTCCCTGCAAGCGATTCCCTCACGCAGTCAACCCCTCACATGGTCGAACAGAGATATGAGATCCAAGTCGTTTCCGTTAGCGTGCACACCATCCGACTGTCGGTTCTGCCCATCAAGGACGGCCAAATAGCAGCGATTCCGAGCAATGGCTCTCTCGTGCGTGAATCTTGGGGCACACCGGTCGTGAAGCTGCGTGATGACGCCGCCGATCAAACGATCCGATCCGGCAATTCGAGCATTCACATCTCCTTCAAGCCTCTCGCCTTTACGATCGCAACCCTAGACGGAGAATTGGTCCAAAAACTAGCCGTGGACGGCGCCACGGGTATCGTCTCTTTCTCGACCGGAACCTCCCCTCTCCTCGGACTCGGCGAGGGCGGCCCCCAATTCGACCGACGCGGTTCGATCGACACCATGGTGAGCGGGCAAGGCGGCTATCGACTTGAGACGCACGGCGGACGCCTGCCCGTACCCTGGCTCATCGGCACTGCCGGTTGGGCGATGTTCTTTCATCATCCTTTTGGAACATTCGACTTCAGAGGACCCGAGAGCAAGTTCAAACCGCCGGATCCCAACGTCGCCTTTCCCCTCGACATTTTCGTTGTCGTATCGCCCGATCCGCCAACCATCATGTCCGAATACGCACGTCTGACAGGGCACGCCGAAATGCCTCCCCTATGGAGCCTGGGATATCAACAGTCGCACCGCACCCTTGCCAGCCGTGAAGAGGTGCTTGCCGAAGCGAAGACCTTCCGCGAGAAGAAACTTCCCTGCGATGCTCTCATTTACTTGGGGACCGGCTTCTGCCCGTCCGGCTGGAATACCGAGAACGGCTCTTTCTCCTGGAACTCTCGCGTATTCCCTGATCCCGAGAAGATGATCGAGCAACTGCATCAAGACAATTTCCGGGTAGTGCTGCATGACGTAATCTTGACCGACAAACTGCGTGGATCAGCCCGGGATGTGTGCACGTTGCCGAAGTTCGACGCGGAACAAGCGAGCTGCTACTGGGATGCTCACCGCAAGGATTTCGCGATGGGTGTCGACGGCTGGTGGCCCGACGAAGGCGATCCATTAGACATCGCTTCTCGACTCGCGCGAAATCGGATGCACTGGGAGGGACCGCAGATGGACCGCCCCAACGAGCGACCCTACGCCCTTCATCGCAACGGATACGCGGGCATGCAACGCTACGGTTCCTTCTTGTGGTCGGGTGACGTCTACTCCACGTGGGAGACGCTCAAGACCCAGGTTTCCATTGCGATCAACACATCACTCACCGGCATTCCTTACTGGGGAACGGATATCGGGGGCTTCGTTCCGACCAAAGAGTTCACCGCGGAACTGTACTTGCGCTGGTTTCAGTTCGGAGCGTTCTGCACCCTGTTTCGCTCCCACGGTCGCGCTTGGAAATTGCGTCTGCCTTGGGGATGGAATACAGGGGATCCAGGCCCGGTCGAGATCCGCAACTATGACGGAGCTGCGATTCCTGGTTCGAGCGAGCTCCACAATGAGCACGTCGAACTGATCTGCCGGAAATACCTGGAGCTCCGCTATCGACTGCTTCCCTATCTCTACAGCGTGGTGCGTGAGTGTACCGTAACCGGCCTGCCAGTGATGCGCGCCTTGTGGCTGCATTATCCCGACAATCCAAAGTCGGTCTCGCGGCCTGACGAGTATTTGTGGGGGCGCGACATCCTAGTGGCGCCTGTGGTGGAACAAGGCGCAACTTCGCGCAAAGTGTATCTTCCACCCGGCGGTTGGTACGATTTCTGGACGAACGCTCGACTGGAGGGAGGTAGCGAGTTTGAGCGCCCGGTTGATCTTGCGACCGTTCCCCTTTATGTGCGCGCTGGAACCATCCTGCCCCTCGCTCCTGTCAAGCAACACACTGGCGAGAGCAACGAGCAACCGCTCTCTATTTCCATCTATCCTGGATCCGACGCTTCGTTCTTGCTCTATGAAGATGATGGCCGCTCCTTCGACTACAGGAAGGGTGAGTGGATGGGAATCGAATTGCATTGGAAGGACGCGCGACGCGCACTCACTCTGCGGCTCGCTCCAGGCTCAAAGATTCTCCGGCCCCTCCGCCGGCAATTCGAAGTGAAGTTCGAAGAGGCGGTTCGGGCTGTACATTTCGACGGAAAGCCAGTTGAAGTTGCATTCTGAGCCCTGAACCTGCATCTAGAACCTCGCAAGTCGAAGCGGTCAGTAAAATATCGGCAAACGCGTGATAATTGACAACGCTCCCCAGATGGTCTTGAATCTCAGTAAACGATTACTCCGGATCTATCTCGAAGGAGTGCTCGATTCAATTGCTGGAGCGTTCGCGGAAGCAATTCCTTGACTTCAACCTGGAACTGGTACGAAGGGGCCTCATCTTATACACACTCAGCAGCGCCAGCAGCATCTCGCGGGAACGAATGTCCGTTCATCAAGCCGAGCCGATCACTACTCGCTCGCGCGCGACACGAAACGAAGGAGGCCTCTAGTGGCAATTGTGGCGGGAGTTGATTTTGGTACTCTCAGCGTGCGCGTCTCGCTGGTCGATAGTGAGCGCGGCCTGCTGGCGTCCGCTCTGCAGGAATACCCGCTGCATCGCAAGCGCGAAGATCCGGAATACGCCACGCAATCGCATGAGGATCACATGCGCGCTCTCGCGGCAGCCACGCGCGAAGCCGTTGCCAAGGCTGCGATACGGGGCGATCAGGTTGAGGCGATTGCTCTCGACACCACCGGCTCATCCGTCATTCCAGTCGGCAAGAATATGCAACCGCTTGGCGAATATTACTTATGGTGCGATCACCGTGCCAAAGGCGAGGCGGCTGAGATCACAGAGGCCGCCCGTCGCGAGGGCCTGGAAGCGATCCAATGGTGCGGCGGCGTGTACTCGTCGGAGTGGGGCTTCTCGAAACTTCTGCACTGGTTTCGTCACAATCCGGCCGAGCGTGCTCAGTTCGTCTCCGCGTTCGAACATTGCGACATGGTTGCGGCTACGCTCTGTGGCATCTCCGATCCCAAAAAAGTAAAACGCAGCGTTTGCGCGATGGGACACAAGTGGCTCTGGAACGCCCAATTGGGCGGCCTTCCTCCAGAAAGTTTTCTGGTGAGGATTGATCCGTTGTTGAAGGGAGTCCGCGAGAAGCTTGATGGCCAGTACGCCACCTCCGATCAGATCGCCGGCACGTTGTCCCCTCTCTGGGCTGAAAAGCTAGGGCTTAAACCAGGGATTCCGATCCCGGTAGGAGCTTTCGATGCCCATTGGGACGCGATCGGAGCGGGCTGCCGCACCGATGACATGGTCAACGTAATCGGCACTTCGACTTGCATCATTGGCATCACTCCATCCGTGAATCTGGTGCCTGGGGTCTGCGGCGTCGTGCAAGGCAGCGTGCATCCGCAACGAACGGGGATCGAAGCCGGTCTCTCCGCCGTGGGAGACATCTTCAGTGCAATTGCCTCGCGAGCCGCCACGGACGTAAAAACATTGAGCGCCGGGCTGGAAACATATCGAGCGGGACAGACCGGCTTGTTGCGCATGACGTGGGACAACGGCGACCGAACTGTGTTGGTAAATCCAAACCTCCGAGGCATAACCCTGGGATGGAACCTGCAAAGCACCGCCCAGGATGAACTCTTCGCCGCCATCGAAGGCACTGCTTTTCACACCCGCGTCATCTTGGACAGGATGGCCGAAAATGGCGTAACCATTCGTCGCGTGATTAATGCTGGGGGCATTCCGCAGAAGAATGACGTGTTGAATCAGGTTTATGCCAATGTTCTAGGGCGCCCGGTGCTCGTCCCGGCCAAGAGTGTGACGAGTCTTGGCTCCGCAATTTTTGCTTTTCTGGCCGCCGGTGTCTTTAAATCCATCGACGATGCGCAGGATAAGATTTGCCCTGATCACAGAACGTTCATGCCAGAGAAGTCGGCGGAAGTCACTTATGCGGAACTTTATCCGCTGTTTAGCAAAGTCTATTTCAGCCTGGGCCAGAAAAGCGCAGACGGACTCGGCAATGTTTTACCCACGCTGATCGCCGTCGCAGAAAGTGCAGCACGCCGGGCGACTGAATAGGGATGAGGCAATAACGAGAAACTGATTGACTGAGTATCATTGACTGAGTATCCATGAGCGGACGACGAACCCTACCCTTGGTGCTGCTCATCCTGCTCCGGTTTGTTTCTTCAGGACCGGCACAGTCCCAAATCAACAGCCCTGCTCACTCGGATGCGCAAACTGCGGCCATCCCCTTGGCTGGCGAGCCCGTGGGCGCGAGTCGCTGCAAGGTCTGCCATTCCGCCGAAGTCGAAGGATACTCCCATTCCGCGATGGCCCACGCTTTGCGCCGCGCCGGCCAGGAACCAACCGGTGCCGTCGCCACTCCCAGCGGCAAGATTACGATGTACTCCTCGCCGACCGGCTCCTGGCAGCGTTTGGACTCTGAAGGAAGCGTCACCAATTATCACATCGATTACGTGATCGGCTCTGGCAACCACGCAAGCGGATATCTGGTCGATATCGCGGGGCATCTCTTCCAGTCTCCCGTTGCTTTTTACAAGAGTCGCAATTCGTACGATTTGGCCCCTGGCTATGAGAAGACGCAGGATCCCGACTTCACCCGTCCTGTTGCCGAGGGTTGCGTCTTCTGCCACGCAGGATCTGCGCTGCACGTTTCCGGCACCGATAACCAATATCTCTCTCCCGTTTTCCCGGATGAAGGCATCTCTTGTGAGCGGTGCCACGGTCCCACCGGAAAGCATCTTGCAGACCCCAGAGCCGGCACGATTGTGAATCCGGCAAAGCTCGAACCTGGTGCCCGCGACAGCATTTGTGAGCAGTGCCATCTGATGGGAGTCACTCGAGTCCTGAATCCCGGGCGGGAATTCCGAGACTTTCAACCTGGGCAAAGATTGGAAAGCACGTTCACCACGTATCACGACGTTTCGCCCACCGACGCACCCGCAGGCGCATTCAAAGTCATCAGCCACGTCGAGCAGCTGGCAATGAGCACATGCGCCCGAAACAGCCAGGGACGTTTGTGGTGCGGAACCTGTCACGACCCGCACAACAAGCCAGCTCAGCCCGTGGAGTACTACCGTTCGCGATGCCTGACCTGCCACACGGCAAAACTTCCCGCCGCGCATCCCAGCGCAGACAGCAACTGCATCGGTTGCCACATGCCGCGAAGGGACGCACAAGATGGAGGCCACACAGCCTTTACCGATCACAGGATTCAACGGCGTCCCAAGGTCCAGACTGGTGACGCTCCGGCTGGAGATATCGCCGCATGGCGAGAACCCGCGCCTGATCTGCAGAAACGCAACCTTGGCATCGCCTACATCAGTGCGGGCCTGCAACGTCGATCGGCGAATTCTCTGGTTCGCGGATATCGGCTGTTGACCGAGGTACAGCAGGAATTCTCCTCCGACCCGGAAGTCTTTACCTCCATGGGAACGGCCCTGCTCATCGGGAAGCAGGCTTCCGAAGCAGAATTTGCTTTTGAACGCGCCCTGTCTCTTCGCCCAAACTCGTCCGTGGCCGAGACAAATGTTGCCGCGGCCCGCCAGCAGGCGGGGGATATCGAAAGCACGATTGCTCATCTGGAGCGCGCCGTTGCCCTCGATCCCATGCATCTGCCCGCTACCAGCGCTCTTATCAATCTTTACCAGCAGCGGGGAGACTCAGCAAAGGCCGGCGAACTTTCCGGAAAAGTTCGAGGCATGCTCGAAGAACAACATGGGCAGGGTGCGCATACACCCAACAATGAGCCACCCATGGCGGAAGCTGTTTTCAAAAACCTCAAAGTCCTCAATCGAATCCGCTCCGATCAGGTCATTCCGAGCATGCAGTTCATTACTTCTTCCCTCGGTGTGCAATGCGGTTACTGCCATGTGCAGGGTCATTTCGACGATGATGCCAAGCAGGAAAAGAAGACCGCCCGCAACATGATGCGGATGATGCTCGCAATCAATCAGAACCATTTCGAAGGAGTCCGCGAGGTAACTTGCTACTCGTGTCACCGCGGAACGCCCCGGCCGGCGGGCGTTCCCGCGGTGATGGGTGAAATCCCAGCGCGCCAGGCCGATGCCGTCGCCCAAAAGTTACCGGGCGAGTTGCCCTCTGCCGATCAGATCATCGACAATTTCATTCGTGCCCTCGGCGGGGCAGCTGCAGTTGAGAAAATCACAACGCGAAAGGAAACGGGGACCGCCCAAGTCGGTGGAAAGATCTTTGACGTCGATCTTTTCAACAAGGGAAATGACAAGCAGCTGTTCATCCAGCACACTTCGGCTGGCGATAGCTTTGCCGCTGTGGACGGAAACTCCGCTTGGGTCAGCGCTCCGAACCACCCGCTCCGCGAGCTCAGCGGCTCCGATCTCGACGCGGCCCAAGCGGATGCCGACCTGCAATTCGCCTTGCACATCAAACAAATCTTCCCCGATCTGCATGTGGAATACCCGGAAGCAGTCGACGGTCGCGAAACCTATGTGGTCGTAGGCACGCGGGAATCGAGGCCCTCATGGAAGCTTTTCTTTGATGCCGAATCCGGACTACTCGTGCGGCTCGTACGCTATGCCGAATCTCCTCTAGGCCTCGATCCTACGCAAATCGATTACCGAGACTATCGCGCGATCGATGGTGTACAAACTCCATTCTCTTGGACCATCTCGCGACCCGGAAGCATGTCAACGATCCATATCCACGAGATTCAGCAGAACATTCCGATTGACGACGAAAAATTCCTGAAGCCCACTACCAAGACAGAAAAAGGCTCTCAATCGCGATTGGCCAGATAACCCTGACAGAACTAAGCCCGATGTTTTTTCTTCGGCTAGACCAGAACCTCTACTTCGAGTTTCGCCCCAACTCGATCCAAGTAATTTCTTTACCGAGCGGCACGACGAAAGCGCCTCGTTCAGCGTTGAGGGGCGTCATCGGACGATAAACTCGCGCCTGCCCCTTCGCTGGTTGGTCCACACGCAGCCGCGCCATCGGCGTAAAAGCAGTGGCGGCAGCAAGACCCACGCGGACCACGCCGGTTTTTGAGTTCACTTCGATACGTTCAAAGTTCCCCGCATCGAGCGTGAGCCACAGGCCCGACGGTGCCACATAGACTCGCGACCGAAAAGAGTCAAGCGGAGTGACTCGAACCACGTCGCCGTCTTTCGTAATGTTGCCGCCAAATGCCAGCCATCCAAACTGCGGGTGATCCACGATATATGTCGCAGTATTCCACGCGTATCCGAAGAAGTTCGGACCATAGTCGCCCGACAACGGATCGGGCTTCAGCATATCCGGGAATCCGTGGAACGCCGCTGAGGCAAATCCATCTTGATCGATATCGGTGAGTGCGCCCATGGTTCCGCCATAACCCACGCGGAGCAAGTAGAAGTCGTCGGGATGTTCGCGATACTCGGAGAGCACAGGAATCGCGTTGAGCCCCGAACCGTAGTGATGCAGTTGCCGCTCCAGTCGCCGGTCTTTGGCGGCGAAAATAAAATCCCAGTAACGGCGCGCGCTGCCGTTGTATCCCCAGTGCGGGATTGCGGGATCGTAGCCAAGGATCGCCTCCAGCGTCACCTGCGCCTTGTCCTCGTATCCGAAATACTTCGTCCAGGCATAGACTTCCTCCTGGCCCGTCGAGTCCCACGGCATTTCGCTGCCAAAGGGGTAGGCTTCCTTTCTCCAGCGGTCGGTGCGGCTTCGCATTTTCGCTTCCAGGCCAGCGGCTTGTTCCTTCCAGCCTTCACTCTTGAGGTCGCTCAGAATCTGGAGAAAGATATCTCCCTCCATCTGTCCAAAGACTGCCAACTCCGACGCGAAATTGGTCATGGCCACGGACGTTTCATACGCCTGATTCAAATACCAATCCCACGGATGGTTCGTCACCAATCCTTCATGATTGCGTGCCAGACGATACAGAACCCAGTAAGCCGCTGCCACGTGCGGATAGTCATACGAGCGGTCGACCCGCTCTGACGCTTTCTTGTTCCAACTCGTCCACGTAGTCCAATCGAAGTCCTTGCGGTAATAGCCTGGTGGCATCGCGTCAGGCTGGTAATAGAAGAGACTCTTGCGCACACCGTATTGATGCGGGCCATCCTTATATTGCAATCCTCCCCACAGAACCTCGTCGACGAACTGCTGCTGCTTTTCTAGTTCCTGCTTGTCCGGCTCGACCAGTTGTTTCATGATGGCCGAGAGCCAAGCGCCGCCGCCCCCCTCATCACCAAGGCCGGCTATCCATGCGCGGCTGTCCTGCATAACCACCTGGTCCGCTTCGCGATCGTATGTCATGACGGATGGGCCCCGATGAAAGGGATCCTTCGGATCCACGTACCATTGCTGACCGGTGAGGAAGTGACCCATGTCCGCGACCGCCTGGGATTCAGGCTTGGTCACAAAATACTGAATCGTCTGCAAAGAGCCATCCTGATAAGTGATGGCAAGACGCGAACGCCCCCAAGCCTTCCCTTTGACGCTATAAGCTCTCCAACCGGAATCGAGCGGATCGTCCGCGCTAATGGAAAGTGCGCCCTCCGGTTCCACCTTCATCGATGCGACGCTCTTGGAATACTTCAGAAATAAACGAGCGTCCATGTCCATCGGAACGACGTACCCCGGAACGCCCACAGCCACCGGTCGGTTATTTTGGGCTAGAGTGTTTTCGATCTCGCGAATCGAGCCGGACAGCAGAAATCTTAGCCCGTAAATCTTGGATTCTCCCGGCGCAAGAACGAGCGTGGTGGGAGGATTCCAAGGTTGTGCCGACTTCCACTCATTTTCAGCATAAGCCTGACTGTGAACCATCCACTCGTAAAAACCTTCGAACGTGATTCCCCTCGGTGTTGGGTCGGTGAATACGGGCGCTGCTCCCCACGGGTTTGCCCGGTCGAGAATCGGATTGTAGGCCTCGAAGGGCGTCTTCCCATCCGGGACGACCAACAGCGCAGGACCATGCCCACTGAGCCGCGTTACCTGCAGATATCCCGCATCCTCTCCAATGTACGGATCGTAGAAGGAGCACTTGGCATGAGCCTCCTCCAGCGAGCGATCGTTGAGCACATTATTGAAGACCATTGGGATGCCCAAGGCCCCAATCTCGACGGTGCTCGATGATTTATTCTTCAACTCGAATCGGAGGACCAGCTTTCCTGACTCGAGTGCCCAACTGCGCGTGACCAGCAGCGGAAAATCGACGGGCAGAGTGGGTGCCAAATCAGCTGCCGCCAGAACGCCATTCGATCCGGGCAAAACGGCGACCGGGGCACGCGCCGCGGCGGTCGAATAGTTTCTCCACTCGCCAGAATTTCCATTTCGCAAACGAAGCGTAATGTCGCCCAGATGAAAATAACCATCATGGGAGCGGCTGATCAGCAGATCACCCGGCGTGAAATCGAAATCCCCAGCGCCTTTCGGCTTCAGAGCCGCGACCGTCTGCGAAGAGCGAACCAGAGTAAGCGTAAATTCGGGTGTATCGAAGTCAATGGTCCCTTGGCTCAGCATGGGACCCGGAGTAGGCAGCTCCTTTTTCTTGCCATCCTGACCGGCAACCGGCACGTGTGAGAGAGCAAGAAGGCACAGAACAAGGCCACAAAATCGCGCGAGAAAGGCAGCTCTTGCAAAGCGGAAATTGTGCACGTTCAAAACCTCAATATTGGCTGATTCTCTTTTGATCGTAAATTCTTTCTCTTTGCAGAACAATAAAGACGGCCGCAGTTACTGGTTCGCGCGCTAGGTTCCATGACTCGGGCCCAGGATGACTTTGCTCTTCGTCTGATACAACCGATACTTGGAATACGTGTGTTCCTCTTGGACGATCTGCCCGTTGGCCTCCATTTCGGCGTGTACGGCTTGTGGTAGCCACAACGTCAAGCCCAGGCCCGGCATCTGCACCGGGCCAAACAGGATGTTCACCGTCTGCCTTTGGAACAGAATCTCGGGCCGAGGCGCCAAAAGATCGGTGCGCAGACGAACGATTCGAAAATCCGATTGATCGACCCATGCGATGCCCTGCAAAAGCATGGGGACTGATTCCCCCTCACTCACAATTTGCCCGGGGGACTCTACCAAACCAGGAATCTGGGCAAACCCAACCACAAACGTATTGTGTCCATCCGTTTGCTGCTCTCCTAAGTAGCGGAAGCGTGATTCCACTTGATTCACGGAAGAGAAAATGATCCACGCCGCAACAAAACCTTGAAATTTTGGCGTTCTCGCTCCCGCGACTGGTTTGCCTTTTCGGCCGGTGCGGTACTCCTCTAGCGCCAACCGTCCACCCGGCGCTGCATGCGTCAGGATTAAATAGCTGAAACCATCGTCCCAGACCGAACTGCGCCCTGCAGCAAAACAATCCATCCCGATGCAACCGGGAACCATGCCTTGAGACGCAGCGTATTGCGCCTGACTCACCGACTCGTCAGAAATTAAATCCGGAACCTTCTGGAGCAACTCGTCAGCCTTCGCTCCAACCTTGACGAGAAGATCGGTGGGTTGCTCTTGGCTGGCGGCGGGTTTCAGTCCGCCCAGTTCACGTATCGTCTTTTTGATAGCTGGGAACGCTTCGTCCATATACGGATGTGCATCCGCATAGGCCTTCGCCGTCTCTGCTTTGATCCCATCGCCCGATGGAGATGGGTACTGCTGGACTTGGGAGGTCGCGGCCAGCACCGCGCCGACCGTCAGCAAGACTACCGAAGCGCTACGTCGAACCAGTCTGCTCGTGTTCATGACCTGGCCTCCATGCGCCACGATTAAGACGATCATATAGGCAGCGTTGGTTTCCGCCACGGCGAAGTCAGATTCAGCCGCGGCTGATCGCTCGTTTTTAAGAGGCAATGGCAAAAACAAAGGCCGCCCTTGCAGGCGGCCTTTCCTTTGAGACCCTCGCCGTTCCTACTGAACGAAATTGACCACTCCGAAGAAACCGCTCGTGTCGCCCGGTCCAACCGTAACGAACAACTGGTTCGTCTGTCCATTCAGGCTCGAGCCGCCACCGAACTCAATTCCCCACAGTCCGTTGATCACGATGGGCTTTCCCGCCGAATTCGTGACCGCAGCAACGGGCTTCCCCGAACTGTGATCAAATCCGATGATCACGCCGCTCGGCGTATTATTCGAAACCAGTAGCGTTCCACTCAGCGGCCCGAAGTTCGATGGAGCCATAGCCAGCCCCCACGGCTGGTTCAACGGCTTGCCCTGCGCGAACCGCTTCTTAAACGTGCCGTCTTCGTCGAAGATGTCGATGTATCCGCCGGTGCCTCCGGTCGTGCTGGCATAAGTCACATACACCTGCCCGTTAATGTCCTGAATCCCGAACGGAGCGAACCCCACCGGAATCGTGGTGTCGGTGAACGACTTCACCAGATTGAAATTTCCGTCGTACATGTCCACCTTGTTATTCGCATTGTCAGCTGCGTACAACGAGTTCCCGTTCGTACGGCTGGTGATGGCCAGGCCGGTATATACCGCGCCTGCTTGCCGAACCGCAATCAGCGCCGTGCTCGGTTCGAAATTCGACCACCCGCTGATGGTGCCATCCAGCGTTGCGAACAAAAACAAGGACGTCCAGTTCTGAATCTTGAATTGCGTTGACCCGTTGTACACGATCCCGGTTGGCGTTCCCGCCCCTGTGCCCGACGACGGCGGCACAATCGCTTTCAACGCCTGAATGTTTCCGCTCCCATCGTAGAGGGTCGTCCAACCCGAAGCTTCATCACTGATCCAGAACGGGCCGGTCGGCGCGTACGCCAGCCCCCATGCATTCTTCAAGAGCGGATCGGTAAACTTGGCTTTTCCGGTGAGATTCGAATCCAGGGCGGTAACGGTATAGTGCTGAGCCACGGCTGCGCCAGATATTGCCAGCACGAGCCCGCAGCAAGCGGCGAGTGTGATACCACGACGAACAAAACTGGGCATGCAAAATTCTCCTTTAACGCACGATTGGGGGCCCTGTTGACGAACTGATTCACAGCATGAAGGAACAACCGCGCAGGTTCGGATTCCCGTCCCCGGCCTGCCAGCCTCCGAATGCTAGGCCTTATGCCGGGTCCCGTTTGTCACCGCCATGTCAAAAGTTTTCATCTTGCCTGTCATTGGCAAAAATATTCACAGAAATGACAAGGCTCCTGGATGACAACTGTGTGCCCCATCCTTGTCTCGCCGCACTTTGGCGAGACAGGGTGGGGATTTTTGATTTTGTTTTTTATGTGAGCCCGGGTCTCGGACCCGGACGAGCCGAGCAACGCTCGGCTGCCCTTCGCGTAAACCGGGTGCCGCAAAGCCCGGCCTGAGCCTGTCGAACGGTGGGGCTTGCCACGATACGAGGAGCTGACCAAAGAAAAGAATCTCGAGGGGGTGTCCCATTCTAACGTCGCGCTTCCTGCGACGTTAGAGTGGGGATTTGATCCGGAAAAGTTAGGAACACAGCAGGCACACGACGACCTACTTCGCCCACCCCAACCCATCGGCAAACTTGCCGGCAACAATCAACTTCTGCACACTCCAGTCCCCCAGATCGATCGCCGCCACCTTCCCGCTCGTGTTACACGATACATACGCAATCTTGCCATCTGGACGAATCAGGATCTCTTGCGGCGTACTCGGCACCTCAATCCGCCGCACCACCTGCATGCTTCCCGAATCGACGACGGCAACCTGGTTCGTCGATGGCACCGCGACTAGCAGCCATTTCCCATCCGGCGTCGCGGCCGCGCCGTAACCTGTGCCCGGCAGCGCCACCCACGTCTTCACCTTCTGGGTCGCCGCATCGATCACCGCCAGCTGTGGCTTGGTTTGATCCGACGTAAATACAAGTTTGTCATCTCCCGAAATCGATATGCGCTGAATCTGCCCCGACACCGGAATGACAGCCAACGTCTTTCTCCCCACCAGATCAAGCACCGAAACGGTCCCCGGGCCAACGTTGGCCGTATACCCGCGCTTCCCATCATGAGACAAGACCAGCATGTGCGACTCCTCCTGCCCGGTCGGAATCGCACCCACAATTTTTCGGGTCTGCGGATCAATCACGGTCACACTCTTATCCAATTCTGTCGTGACGTAAAGCAGCCCATCCGCCGGATTCAAAACCGCAAAATGCGGCCGTACCCCGTGCCCAAAATCTACATGTTCGATGATCTCCCGCGAGGCCAGATCAATCACCAGCATCTCGTGGCCATCAATGCCGGGCTTCCCCACACCAGAACTCCCATAGATGGGTACGAAAGCAAGCCGCCCGTCCGCGGACGCAGCCACCTCATGACCGTGAACTCCGACAGTTTTCTCTGCAATCGTCGCCACTTCTTTAGCCGAAACCGGATCAACCAAGCTCACACTCGTGTCGCCCTGATTCACCACCAACAACGTTTGCGCGCTGGCGGAAATGATCACAAATCCGAGAGAGAGAGAACACAAGCTGCTGCCAGCAGAAATCGTGAGACAAGTTTTCGCATAGGTCCAAAAGTATAACGCCCTAGGGCCTGTCGAGGCTGGGGCTCCTGGATCTCCGCTGGGCCGCTAAAAGAAACGGTCCTTCCAAACGCCGCCCGTCTGGTTCCAAGCTGGAAGCTAGAAGCCTAAGAAAGAAGCGGAGCACCGTGGAAGAGCGGCGCTTCACCGCCGCGTAAGCGCCACCAAATAGATATCCGCGGGCTTCAGCCCGTTAGTCGGGGTTTCACTTAACCCCAAACGGATAGAAAAGAAATCGGGCCGCCCAAAGGCGGCCCGCATATTCTTAGCTAGAAGCTAGGAGCTAAAAGCTCAATCTCCCGCCACCGGCTCCGCAACCTCCGGCTTCTCAACCGGAGCCGCGTGCCCATTTCCGTTGCTCTTCGCATTCGTCAGCGCCCCCAACGGAATGAATCCGTTCTCGGCCACGACTGGCTTCTCTTTTAGCACGACTTCGCGATACATCGCAGCCATGCGTGCATTGTAAGCCTCATCGTTGATCTGCGGACCGCGCGCCTCAGCCTTCGCATCGGCAGTCTGCTTCTGCTTCAAATCCCGCGCCCGCGTTTTTTCTTCGCGCGCGTTCTTCGCGATGCCCTTGCTGTCGAGATCGTGCTGCAGTTCGGTCGTCACGATCTCTTCGCGCAGCTTCAGATACTCCGTGGCGGTCTCCTGATTCTCCATGTTCACTTTCTTGCCGCCCGCGAAAATCTCGTGCCGCCCGTGCTCTTCGTACCACTTGGTGAGCGTGGCCGTCATGTGCATCTTCTCGATAATGTTCCGCCATCCTACGCCCGTGTTGTAGGCGCAGAACGAAATCTCGCCTTCCTGTGTCGCGTACGGAATAATGCACTGCTCCGTCCGCCGGAAGTCGTAGTTGAACAGATCCTGGAACCACATCCCTGCGATGAACAGGAAGTTCCAGCGGTCCGTCGTACGGCGCTTCATGACGTCTTCCACCGTCCGGTCCGGACCGACCTTGCCGTAATTCTTTCCCGTGATGTGATAGTTCTTGTCGAACTTCTTCAGCAAATCCATCAGCTTGAAGTGCGTCGGCGACTGGAACGGATCGTAGTTCTTCATCAGGCACAGCGCCATTCCCAACCCGGTCAGAAACTTCCCGCGCGACGCGTCGTTGACCTTGGCAATATCTTTCGCCAGCTGATCCCCGTGCAAGAACGCCGTCACCGGAACCGCTTCCTTAGTTTCCTTGTCAATCATCACCGCCATCCCAGTCCCGCAATTCGGATGGCAGCCGCAACTTAATTGGCCCCAATCGTTTTTCACGTCGTTGACGTGCATCAGGTCGGCCCAGTCGCTGAAGGTTCCCATGAAGCTGATGGGGAACCAGTCGCGGGTCGGCTCGCCGAGGCCCGTTTGATTTTTTACGTCGTGCGCGAGGTGGCTCAGCGTGTAGCGCTGTGCCGCGCGGCGATCGTCGGTGACTGCTTCGTCGCGGCCGGTGAAGCTGACCGGCTGGAAACTCAGGAAGCTGATCGTCTTGGGATTGTCGAGCGCGAACTTGATGATTCGTCCGACCTGCTCGTTGTTGATGCCGTTCACGATCGTGACGACCGGAACGATTTCGACTCCCGCTTTGTGCAGGTTCTCGATCGCCTTCAACTTCACGTCGAACAAATTGCCGACCAGGCGGTGCGCGTTGGCTGCGTTGCCGATCCCGTCAAACTGCAGGTAGGCATAACGCATGCCGGCTTCGACTGCCTGCTGGCAGAACTCAAAGCTCTTCGCGAACTCAATGCCGTTGGTCGCGGCCTGCACGGAGTTGTATCCCACCTTGCGGGCGTAGCGTACTGCGTCGAGGAAGTACGGCGACAACGTCGGCTCGCCGCCGGAGAACTGCACACTCATCTGCCGCCGCGGCTTGATGGTGATGGCGTTGTCGAGCATCGTCTTGATTTCTTCCCAGGTGAGTTCGTGAACGAATCCAACCTGGTTCGCGTCCATGAAGCAGGGATCGCACATCATGTTGCAGCGGTTCGTCAGATCGATGGTCAACACCGATCCGCGCCCATATTTCACCGTCGACGAGCCGTGATGATGCAGCTTCTCGTCGTTGTGCGCCGCGATGTCACGTCCGGGGAACACTTCTTCCAGATGCTGTGAGAACGCGGTGTCGATCGACATCACGTCTTCGAAGTGCCCGTGCACCGGGCAATCCTTCACCATCAGGATCTTGCCGTCGCGCTCCACGATCTGCGCCTTGATCTCGCCGACCTTCTCGTTCATCAACACTTCATGCGGAAGGTGCCCGTCGAGAATCTGCTGCCGGATTTCCGGCACGCACTTCGGGCACAGCGAATCGGTCGTCCGCGGCCAGCCTAGCGGAGGCTTCGACTTTTCGTACGACTTGAGCAGCGGCTTTTCCGACCACTTCGGCGTGGGCGACGGATTCGGCTTGACTCGGTTCAAGCGCTCGAATACGGCCCAAGTTCCCTGGGCGGCGATGACGACTGCTTTTTCCACGTACTTAATCGGCTTGCGCATGTTAGCTTCTGGCTCCTGGCTTCTGGCTTCGGGCCAAAACATCTTGGTTCTGGCCTGCTGATTCTGGCTTCGTTTCTATTGGATGGCTGCCTACCCACAAAGGCTACAGCAATCCCTCAATTTGCGATCCTGCAACAACTTTTGGCCTCACCTTGGATGAACCTGGAAGATCATCCAAACGAATCCCGCCAAGTCTGTGGCTCTCTCAGGGCCCCCCCTAAAAAGCCGGGTTCCGGCCTGCAACATCTACACTTTTCCCTAGGTATTGATCTACGCCTATCCTATTGGAAAGCTAAGGAATGGCGCATCCATTACCCAACGAATGGTGCAAAATTGAGGTTTAGTGGTTCTGTAAGGGATTATACGGAGCTAAGCCGTTGAAAGTAAAGGCGGACTGGCCAAGCCGGTGCCGAGATAAGACAAACCAAGGGCTGGCAGGGAGCGGACGACTTCGACCGTCTCAAGGCTGACGGTTAAGACTTGGCCGAACCGCTGCCTCAGGATGACTAAGGACTTGCGGATGCGAACTCGATGCGCGGCAATTCGCGATGGAGGTTGGCGGCGTAGCGCTCGCGGTACCCGGGCTGGTGCAGGACGGCATGAATGTAGTGGAAGATGTCCCACTTGGCGATGGAAGGGTCGTGGTTGTGAGTGCGGAATTCTTCGAGCGCGCAGTTAGTGATGTGCTCGCGGGCGGGGGCGCCCGCGCCACATACAGCTTAACTCACAGACTCAACAGCAGGTCTCTCCACTACGCTTGCCCGTCCTGGTCGGAAGGGCAAGCTCCGGTCGAGATGACAATCTCTCGAAGATCACAACTTCCTGGAACGACTTCTCGCAGGTGGCAACTTTCGGGAGATGGCAACTTTCGGGAGATGACAACTCCTCGGAGCTGACAAAGCCTCCGGAGGCTGACAGCTGAAAGCTTCCCTAGAACCTGACGCCGACGCCTCCGGTGACCATGTTGCTCTTCCAGTTGTAGAGGCTGCTGGGGTTGCCGAGGCCCGAGGCGAATTTGAGGTAGCGGGTTTCGGCGGTGGCTTTGGCGTAGTACCACTTGCCGAAGTTGTAGCCCACGCTGGCGCGCACGGTGTAGCCGTAGTTGAATGCGGGTTTCGGCGTCGGAACCACAGTGCCCTTGGGCGTTTTGTAGTGTGGAGTGAATTCCGGTTCGCCCTGGACCTGCACGAACGCGCGCTTGTCGGGGCCAAATTTATATCGGATAACCACGGGCAGCTCGAACAGGTTCATGTTGTAGCGGACGACGATCTGATTGTCGATGGTGGCGGGCGGAATGACAATCTTGCGGACTTCGGCGTTGGCGCCGAATGAAAAGTTGTGGACTTCGAAGGCCGCTCCGCCATAGACGGCATACTCTTTGGAGTGGTTGGCATCGTTGGAAGGAACGCGGATTTCGCCTCCCGCCAGGATGCTGGGGCCGCCTTTCTTGGGATTGGGCTTCTTGATAATAAATTGGCCGGTCATGTCGAGGACGGCCCCGGTTTCCTTGGGCAGCGTGCCATATTGATCGGAGACTTCGCCGACGTTGAGATCGAAGTTGCCTCGTTGACTATAGGCCGGGACCGCGGCCCAAGAGAGAAATAAGAGCGAAACAGCTGGGAAAAATAAATGCCTGCGGACTCGATCCGCCTTGCCGGGCTTCATCAATACGTTTCCTCCCCCAGAGGGCAGTGTACACTCCCGCGAATCCCAACGGACAGAGCGCGGCCGGGTTCAGGGTCACGGAACTTGATTGGCGAGATGCTTACTGTGTGATGCAGGCAAGGAGATAAGCGTTTTATGGGCGGCGGCGGACCGACAGACGAACGGAGCGAACTCAGGAACATCGCCGAGCTTACGCTCGGCGGCCGGGTCCGAGACTCGGCCCCGCACGAGAATCGATCTTACGAATGCATCCTACGAACTACGTGCCTTGTTTCTCGAGAACCTTTTCGGCTTTCTTGGCGGCCAGCTTTTCCTTGCGGAAGGCGCGGGCGACATCGCCGAGAGGCGCGGGCTCGGGGTTCGGCGAGCCAAACTCCCACAAGGGAAGCTCTCCCTGGGCATAGGTATAGGCATCCGATCCGGCACCGACGAGAGGATGCTCGCAGGCCATGGCGCCCCGTTCGGCACGCATGGGATGGTCGGGGATCTCGAAGATTTGCGGTTGGCTTGAAAGCAGACCTCCAACCTGGCCGAAGGCTCCGGCCGTGCAGAAGAGAAATAAGACGAAGAGAGTGATTTTCATAGGCGTTTGGTCCAAGTTCTACAGAGAAGGGTGCAACCACGATACCAATCGAAGGGGCTTATAAATCGGGGACTTACGGGCTGGATCGGGAGCTTGGCGCAAGACTTTGCACATTTTGGGGAGGGGCGTTCGGGACGCAAAAGCCGCGCTGGGGGCGGGAAGTCGAAGGGTCTCGCGGACGGCGGAATCCTGCGTTGCGTAGCGCCGTTCTCCGGTGTATGTTTCCGCTGAACAGAGAGGGACTGATAGCGAATGGACCAGTGCAATCGTGAGAGGGGTGGAGCGGGAGCAATAAAGGCAGCGGCGTGGATGGTTGTATTCGCCGCGTTGATGTCATGCGCGTTGGTGGCGGGCGCGCGGGCGCAGACGGATTGCGCCGACGGGAATGGCGTGCTCGACATGGGCCCGCCGAAAAATATGACTCCGCAGGAACTGATCCAGAAATTTGCCGCTGAAGAAACCAAGGTGAAACAGGCGCGTGCGCAGTACACCTATACGCAAGACGTGCTGGTGCAGACGCTGAACGACAGGTCGGCGGTCGATGGGCAGTTTCACGAGATCTCCACCGTGTCGTATGACGACAAGGGGAAGCGTGTGGAGAAGGTAACGTTTGGCGAGCAATCGACTTTGCGGCAGGTGGAATTGTCCGAAACCGATTTCGAAGACATCCGGATTTTCATGCCGTGGATCCTGACGACCGACGAGGTGCCGCAATACAACTTGACCTATGCGGGACAGCAGCACGTGGACGATCTGGACACCTATGTCTTCCACGTTGAACCGAAGAAAGAAGAGAAGGGGAAACGATATTTTCAGGGACGCATTTGGGTCGACAACCGCGATTTCCAGATCGTGAAGCTATGTGGCAAGAGCGTGCCGG
Source organism: uncultured Acidobacteriaceae bacterium (assembly GCA_963844525.1). Classification (GTDB taxonomy): domain Bacteria; phylum Acidobacteriota; class Terriglobia; order Terriglobales; family Acidobacteriaceae; genus Sulfotelmatobacter. The sequence continues at coordinate 53,013 of CAWJOM010000011.1, forward strand.
ATGTGGTGCACGTGAAGAAGCGCCAACCGATGGACATCCGCCCGTCGTTTGTGGGCTACCGGCAACTGGTCGATGGGTTCTGGTTTCCAGCGTACGCGCGGGTCGATGATACGCTGCACTTCCAGGTGCAGGCGATCCACTTGCGCGAAATCGTAAAGCTGACAGGCTACAAGCGGGCGGGAACGGCCGCGGCGGCAGCACCACCACATTGAGCGACGGGGATCGAGGAAATCACCGCGGCACTTGAACCGGGGCAAGAGGTGTGCTGTACTCTTCCTCTATGGCAGAAGAAAAGAACCGCAGTAAAGACATTGTTTTGTGGATCATTACCGTCGCTCTGGTGGCGCTGGCGATCTTCTGGTACATGAAGCCTCGATAGAACTCCTCGAACCGTCGTCTCCTGCGGAGCGAGGGTGGTAGTACGTCTGCCAGTTCACCTGAAAAGTAGTTCTGAACCACAGCCGGCCGCGCGACCTGCGGCCTTATTCAGCGCAAGGATGCTCGATCGGGGTGAGCTGCGAGCAGCAATTCTGCAGCAATCAGATCCTCAAGAGCGCAGCCCACGCTCTTGAATACGGTGATTTCATCAGTACTGCGCCTTCCCTGTTTCGCTCCACTGACCAGTTCGTGAAGATCGGCGGCGACATGGTCGCGCGCGATCACGCCTTCGTGCAGAGGGATCAATAATTCTCCGACGTCGGATGCGGCGCCGTAGGTTTCGATCACGACGCGCGATTGCTGGATCGTGTACGTATCCACTTCGCGAGTTTGCGGGCGGAAGGCGCCGGCCAGGTTGAGGTGAGTTCCGGGGCGGAGATCGTGCCCATCGAAGAGCGGCGCGGAGTGCGAGGTGCAGGTGCAGAGAACGTCCGACTGGGAGGCACAAGTGCGCGCGTCGGCAGCGGTGATGGCAAGACGCGGGAATTGCTGCGAAACGGCGTGGACGAATTCCGCTGAGCGGGTGGAATTGCGCCCGCAGACCAGCACGCGCTGAAAGTTCCGTACCAGGTTGAGGACGGTAAGATGCGCGCGGGCGAGCCGTCCGGTGCCAAAGATGCCCAGGGTGGAAGCGTCGGGGCGCGCGAGAAATTTTGTGGCGACCGCGGAGGTTGCGGCGGTGCGCAAGTCGGTGAGGTAGTTGGCAGCAACGGTGAGGCGCGGTTGGGCAGTCCCAGGATCGAGGAGCAAATACGTGGCCTGAACACGGCCTTCGGGAAGAGTGGCGTTGTCGAGCGCTGGGTCGGGATGTTGCCTCTCCGGTTGGTTCCGGGCTCGGGCTTGGTCCCGCACTAATACCAGTTTCATTCCAAGCGTATTGGCCGCGCCGTCATAACAAGACATGGCGAGGAAAATGCCGTGGGCCAGTTCGGCTTGGGTGCGAGGGGGCAGGCTGATGGAGGGATAGCGGTCGCGGAACGCGGATTCGAGGGCGGCGATGAGTTGAGAAGGATCGAGGAGGCGGCGAACGTCGGCTTCGGTGAGGTGAGGGCTGGGCATTCCGTCGGTTCGCAGCGGACTCATTTTACCGAAAAGCAAAAAACTGAGGACCACATTCGTTATGGAGAGAAAAGACTCCGTTCGACGGGCGCGGGCAGGCTTGTCAGACGCCCGGGAGCGCGGAATTGAGAGAGCACAGGTGAGGTTGCAAGAAAATTCACAGTTGACATCGGGTATCGAACAAACGCAGAATCGAACGCATCTTGTCGCCCGTGTCCGGGGAACTGTGGTCCCAAGGACTCCAACGAGAGCCTCTTGTTCGTATCTAACCGATAACTGCTCGATTGACCCTAAGGAGAATCCATACACATGAAGCAACGAATTACTGTGCTCAGCCTGCTGGCTGCGCTTGCTCTGGTTGCCTGCGTCAGCGGCACCGCCCTTGCCCAAGAAGACATGCCAATTCACCCGATGTTTGAACGCCTGCGTCCGAATCTCCACGCCGATACGGGCAGCAAAGCGCCTGTGACTCCGTTGACGACCTGGAACGGATCCTTCGTGTACAACGGCCACACCTACAACTACAACATGGTGGGAACTGCGCCCTCGACGGGCACAGCGACCACAGTCAAGACTTTCCTGGTTCCGATCGCACTCAAGTATGTGACGAGTACCGGAACGACGACCTTCAGCCCCGAGACCCTCCAGAGCAACGGCGCATCGGCGGTGACCAACACGGTCAACTCCCCGATTTTCCAACCCATGACGTTTACTACTCCCAAGGGAGTGAACTTGGGCAAGACGCAGTATGAAGACGCGTTCCAGCGCGGCAACTTCTGGTCGACCGTCGGCGGCACCGGATACCACGTGTACCTGGCCAAGCCGGTCCTCGGACCGCTGCAGACGATCACCGTTCCGTCTACCGAGGGCAAGATCATTACCGCATTCGGCGTCACGGTGGGCACAGCGGACATCGACTGGTTCGACGCTCAACTGGAAGCGCTCATCACCAAGTACGCGAAGTACGTCACGCCGAACACCTTCCCGATCTTCATCACGTACAACGCGTACCTGACGGAGTTCGGTGGGTGCTGCATCGGCGGATATCACAGCTCCTACGGCAGCGTCTCTGCGCCGCAGGCCTACGCGCACTTCACCTACATCGGCACGCCCGGCGCTTTCTCGCAGGACGTTTCGGCTTTGTCACACGAAGCTGGCGAGTGGCTGGACGATCCTCTGGTCGTGAACACCAGTGGCAACGCCGTCACGTGCGGAATTCTGGAAGTGGGCGACCCGGAGGAAGGCTTCACGAACTACGGAGGCTTCCCCTACACGCTGAATGGGTTTACCTATAACCTGCAGGATCTGGTTTACCTGGAATATTTCGGTGCTCCAAAAACCACTTCGGTGGATGGCGGAACCGAGTCGTTCCACGATAATCCTTTTGGTCTGGGCATCTGCAACAACGGTGGCTAGACGAACCGTTTCCTCGTAACAACCCGTCCCGCGAGGGACGGGTTTTTTCTTTGCGGCGAGGATTGGACCAGGGCGACAGAACCATCCGCCACAAAGGGCACGAAGGATCACCAAGGGAATCCTAAAGGCTCTTCCTTCGTGGAACTTCGTGTCCTTCGTGGTTAGACTTCTTCTTCGGCCACCATTCACCCACCCTGCTCTTAGGGTTTTCCGGCTTCCATCGGGTAAGATACTTCGGCTGCGGGAAAGTCTCTGCTCACGATGAACCGCGAATATCACAAAGCTTATAGCCAGGAACTGCACCGCGACATGGAAGCGCTGGTCTTTGGCCATGCTGGGATGCCGCTGCTGGTCTTCCCTACTTCGATGGGGAGATTCTTCGAGTACGAAGACCGGGGAATGATTGGAGCATTGGCCCCGAAGATTGAACGCGGCGAACTGCAGGTATTTTGTCCCGATGCCGTCGACACCGAGAGCTGGTACAACAAGGGCGTCCATCCCCGAGTGCGGGTGTTGCGGCATTTGCAATACGAGCGCTACATCCTGCACGAGTTCTTGCCGTTTGTCCGGTGGAAGAATCAGGCGTGGCAACTGGCCGTGACTGGCTGCAGCTTTGGCGGATACCACACCGTGAATTTTGCATTGAAGCATCCGGATGTGGTGACGCATTGCGTGAGCATGAGCGGGGCGTTCGATATTCACCAGTTTCTGGATGGGTATTACGACAACGATTGCTACTTCAATAATCCTCCGGACTTTGTGCCGAATATGACCGACGACTGGTTTCTGAGCCGCTACCGTCAGATGAAGATTGTGCTCGCGTCGGCGGATTGGGATATGTGCCTGGACCAGAACGTGAAGTTTTCGGCGATTTTGAATGGCAAGGCGATTCCGCACTGGCTGGATGTCTGGAACGATAATTCGAAGCATGACTGGCCGCTGTGGTTGAGGATGGCGGGGAAGTACTTTTGACGCGGTCGTTGGTCAGTAGCCGTAGTCATCTGTGTTCGGGCGAAGGTCGAGACGCGGTTGAGAAGCGCGAGGTCCTTCGACTATGTAAGCGCTTCACTTCGTGATGCGCTTACTTCGCTCAGGATGACAATCTCAATTATTTAGGAACGGATGGAGAATCACGTGAAGAAGATTGGAATTTTGTTTGGGATGGAGAATACGTTTCCGCCGGCTTTGGTCGAGAAGATCAACGCGATGAAGCTCGACGGCGTTGAGGCGGAGTTTGTGAAGATCGGCGGCATCCGGATGGATGAGCCAAAGAAGTATGACGTCATCATCGACCGGATTTCGCAGGATATTGAGTTCTATCGCGCATATCTGAAGAACGCCGCGCTGCACGGGACGATCGTGGTGAACAATCCGTTCTGGTGGACGGCGGACGACAAGTTTTTCAACTATGCGCTGGCCCACAAGATGGGCGTGGCCATTCCTCCGACGGTGATTCTGCCGCACAACAAGCATCCCGAGGGAACGACCGACCAGTCGATGCGGAATCTGATGTTCCCGCTGAACTGGCAGGAGTTGTTTGACTATGTCGGCTTCCCTGCTTTTCTGAAGCCTTATTCCGGCGGAGGGTGGAAGCATGTGTATCACGTGCACAATCCGGAGGAGTTTTTTCATCACTACAACCAGACGGGCCGGCTGTGCATGACGCTGCAGCACGGCGTGGAGTTTGACGAATATTACCGCTGCTATGTGGTGGGGCAGGAAAAAGTGCACATCATGAAGTACGACCCGAGAGCGCCGCATCATGAGCGGTATGTGAAGGGGAATCCGCCACCGTCGACGCCTGCGCTGCGCGATCGCATTGAGAAGGATGCGTTGGCGCTGTGCCGCGCATTGGGCTACGACTTGAATACGGTGGAGTTTGCGGTGGAGGGCGGAGTGCCGTATGCGATTGACTTTCTGAATCCCGCGCCGGATGCGGAGATTACTTCCGTAGGCCAGGAGAACTTCGACTGGATTGTGAATGCGGTCGCCGAAATGGCAGTGAAGATGGCGCTGGGCGGGGAGAGTCCGGTGAAGGAATTGCGCTGGGCGGGTTTCTTGGCGGGTGCGACGGAGAAACCGGAGCGCAAGGGAGAACCGGAGTGGGTGGCGGCACGGAAGCGGAAGCCGGGGAAGTAGCGGAGTGAATGGCGTGGACGATCGCCTGGGCCGCTTTGGAGTTATGAAGCAATTGTCATCCTGAGGACCGCGCTTTGTGCGGTCCGAAGGATCTATGCAACCGGCCGACTGCTCATGTGCTGCCGGCGAATTGCATAGGTCCTTCGCTGCGCTCAGGATGACAACGCTTTTAGGAATCACGATGCGGAAAGGTAAGCCTGCGAAGACCGTGGACGAATATCTGGCGAACACGCCGGAGCCCGCGCAGAGTGCGCTGAAACATATTCGCGCCGTGATCCGGTCCGTGGTGCCCAAGGAAACCACTGAAGTGATCAGCTACGGGATTCCGATGTTCAAGTTCAACGGGATGCTGGTCGGGTATGCGGCGTTCAAGAAGCATTGCAGCCTGTTTCCCACGGGATCGGGAGTGCTCGACCAGTTCGAGAAGGAACTGCAGGGCTACCGCACTTCCAAGGGGACGATTCAGTTCCCTCCCGAGAAGCCTCTATCCGACGCGCTGGTGAAGAAGATCGTGAGGGCGCGGGTGAAGGAAAATAGGGAGTGGGACTGAAGGCCAGAGCGGCCAGGGACGCAATCCGTGGATTGCTATACTAGTGGGACCTTCCGGCGCTTGGGTACTGCCGGCGAACAGCGGGTTCCTCGACTTCGCTCGGAATGACAAATCTAATCTACACAACTAAATTGCTCGGAATGACAGAACATACAGAATGCAGCCTACTTTTACCATTGGAATTGAAGAGGAATATCAGACGGTGGATCCCGAGACGCGGGAGCTGCGGTCGCATATTCACGCCGAGCTCCTGGACAAGGGCCGGATGGTTCTGCAGGAACGGGTGAAGGCCGAGATGCACCAGTCGGTGGTGGAGGTGGGGACGTCGGTTTGCGCCAATATTAAGGAGGCCAAGGCCGAGGTCAAAAAGCTGCGGAGCAACATGGTGCGACTGGCGAAAGAGAATGGGCTGAGGCTGGCATCGGCGGCGACGCATCCATTTTCGGACTGGCGGGATCAGGAGATTCATCCCGACCAGCGCTATAAGAATATCGTTGAGGATTTGCAGGTGGTGGCGCGAGCCAACCTGATTTTCGGGCTGCACGTGCACATTGGGATTGAGGATCGCGAGACGGCGATCCACATGATGAATCATGCGCGGTACTTTCTGCCGCACATTCTGGCGCTGTCGACGAATTCGCCGTTCTGGTTGGGGATGAATACAGGATTGAAGTCGTACCGCTGCAAGGTGTTTGACAAATTTCCGCGGACGAATATTCCGGATTATTTTCCAAGCTGGGGCGAATACGAGAACTTCATCAAGCTGCTGATCAAGACCAACTGCATCGATAACGCGAAGAAGATCTGGTGGGACATCCGGCCGCATCCATTTTTTAATACGATCGAGTTCCGGGTGTGCGACATTCCCATGCGGGCGGATGAGACGATCGCGCTGGCTGCGCTGATTCAGGCGACGGTGGCCAAGCTCTACAAGCTGTACACGGCGAATCAGGGATTCCGCTTGTACCGGCGCGCGCTGATCATGGAAAACAAGTGGCGCGCCTCACGCTACGGGCTCGACGGCAAGATGATCGACTTCGGCAAGCAGACCGAAGTGCCGGCACGCGATCTGGTGCATGAATACCTGGAGTTTATCGACGACGTGGTGGATGAATTGGATTCGCGCGAGGAATTGAATTACATCCACACGATTCTGGAACACGGCAGCGGGGCCGACCGGCAGTTGCGCGTATTCCAGGAGACTGGGGATTTGAAAAAAGTGGTGGACTACATCATCGAGGAGACGGAAGCGGGGCTCGAAGAAGAGCCGGCATCCGCACGAAAAGTAGGGTAATGAGTATTCCCGTGGGACATTCTTCAGATCCAATCAAAATCCCCACCCTGTCGCAAACTGCGCGACAAGGATGGGGCACCCTCAACATTCCCTTCGATCCCGAATACACTCCCGGGGCTTTCAACGCGGTGAACGTATGCTTGCGTGTTCAGCCGGGCGAACAGGTTTGCGTGATTACCGATGAGGCGACGATTGAGATTGCGGCGGCGATCGTGCACGAACTGGACAAAATCGGCGCGCCGTATCACGCGTGGGTACTGGAGGAGTTGGCGGAGCGTCCGCTGACCGATTTGCCGCGGCCGATTCTCGACGATCTGGAGACGAGCCAAGTTTCGATTTTTGCGGTGCAGGCGCAGACCCGCGAGCTGCGGTCCCGGATCCAGATGACCGACGTGGTCAACCGCCGCAAGATTCGGCACGCGCACATGGTGAACATCAACCGGCAGATCATGCTCGAAGGCATGCGAGCGGATTTCGCACGCGTCGACCGGCTCAGCCAGAAAGTCGTTGAGATGGTGCGCAAGGCGTCGAAGATCCGGGCGAAGACCGCTGCCGGAACCGACCTGACGGCGGATCTGAATCCAAATTACAAGTGGCTGAAGACCAGCGGGATTATTTCTCCGGAGAAGTGGGGGAATCTTCCTGGTGGAGAGATTTTCACAACGCCGGGCGAGGTGAATGGGACGTTCGTGATCGACGGCGTGGTCGGAGATTATTTGTGCGCGAAGTTTGGAGATTTGAAAGAGAATCCGCTAACCGTGCGCATGAAGGGTAACCGGCTGACCGAAGCGCACTCGGAGAATCGCGAACTGGAGAACGATTTCTGGAAGTACACGCATACCGACGAGAACAGCGATCGGGTGGGCGAGTTTGCCATTGGGACGAACATCGACCTGAAGGAAGTGATTGGGCAGATTCTGCAGGACGAAAAATATCCTGGCGTGCATATTGCGTTCGGGAATCCGTATGGGGCTCATACGGGCGCGGACTGGGACTCGACCACGCACATTGATGTCGTCGGCAGGAAGTTCAATATTTGGGTCGATGACGAGCAGATTATGCGGGAGGGGAAGTTTCTGGTGGAGGCGTAGTACAGCTTCCAGCTTCCAGCTTGCGGTTGTGCGCTGGCGGCGAACGGCAGGTTCCTCCACTTCGCTTCGCTCCGGTCGGAATGACAGGGTTTGTTGTGATCGTCAAAAGAGCGGGAGCGAGACGCCCTCGCGACAGCCGGCGGGACGCCGACGCTACGAGCCAGGATGATCGGCGTTTCTGATGATTCCTTCCTTTCGTCAGCAATTCAACGCGAGCTTTGCTTCTGACAAATACCAGGCGTTCTTGCGGCGGGTTGATTTAGCTTGCGGGACGCATGTGCAGTTTCGGCTGTCGGAGACTCCCTGCTTTTTTCCTAAGGCTCTCATGGATCGAATGGCTGCCGACGGGCGGGAACTGATTCGGCAGCTGGTCGATAATCCTCGGTACCGCGCGAAATCGGATGAGGCGGTGCCTGCCGAGTTCAAGGTTCCGAATGAGCCGGATCATCCCATGTTTGTGCAGGTGGATTTTGGGCTGGTGCGGGATGCGAGCGGCGAGTTGCAGCCCAAGCTGGTCGAGTTGCAGGCCTTCCCTTCTCTGTATGCGTATCAGGGGCCGCTGGCTGACGCATACATCGACGTGTACCGGCTGGACTCGCGGCTGAAGTATTTATTGAGCGGTCTGGAAACTTCCTCTTATCGCGAGCTGTTGCGGCGCGCGATTGTCGGGTCGCACGATCCCGAGAATGTGATTTTGATGGAGATTGATCCGAAGCATCAGAAGACTCTGCCTGATTTTTTGCTGACCGAGAAGATGCTCGGGGTGAAAACTGTCGATATCGTCGAGATCCGAAAAGATGGGTCGCATCTTTATTACGAGCGCGGCGGGAAGCGGGTGCCGATCCGGCGGATTTACAATCGTGCGATTGTCGACGAACTCGAACGCAAGAACGTCAAGCTAGATTTCGACTGGCGCGACGACCTCGATGTCGAATGGGCAGGCCATCCCAACTGGTATTTCCGGATCAGCAAGTTTTCGATTCCCTACCTGAAGCATGCGTCGGTGCCGAAGACATGGTTCCTCGACAAGCTGGAAGAGATTCCACCAGACCTCGAGAACTATGCGCTGAAGCCGCTGTATTCGTTCGCCGGTCTGGGCGTGGTGATTGCGCCGACGAAAGAAGACATCGCGGCGATTCCCGCGGACAAGCGCCCCTACTACATCCTGCAGGAGCGCATGAACTTCGAGCCGGTCATCGAGACTCCGTTTGGCGGCACCAAGGCCGAGGTGCGCGTGATGTATATCTGGCTCGACGAACTGACGCCGGTGATGACGATTATCCGCATGGGGCGAGGGCTGATGATGGGTGTGGATCACAACAAGAATATGGAGTGGGTGGGAGCGTCGGCGGGACTGTATTTGGACGAGTAACGTATCGCATGCAGCGCTCAACTTCTTCGTTTCTGGAGAGACCGATGAAAAACTTTCCTGTGATGTTCTGCATTTGCGCTTTGTTGCTGCCGGTCCCTGGCTTCTCGCAGAGCGACGGAAGGAAGGAGAAGATTGTGTTTGTGCGGCCCGACCCTATCATTACGGCGGAATCCTCGGGCGTGCATTTGTCGGCCGATCCCGTACAAGGCACGATCAACTCAGTCGATGACCCATCGATGCAGTTCCACTCGGTCTCGGACGCAAAGATGAACCTGCTGGCCACGATGAATCCCGACGGCACGGGGATCGCGGGGTTGCACATCAACGGGTACGATCCGTCGGTCTCGCCCGACGGCACGAAGATCGCGTTCTGCTCGCTGCGCGACGACCAGTACTCGCAGATCTATGTGGCCAACGCGGATGGGTCAGGCGAGAAGGTCATTACGAAGATCACGACCGGCGATTCCTGCGGACCGGTCTGGTCGCATGACGGGAAAAAGATCGCATTCTACAGCTTCGCCCTGCCGCACCCGAGCCGCAATCCGGCGGTGTGGGTGATGGATCCGGACGGCTCGAACATGAAGCGGATCGTTGAGCATGGGCTTTCGCCGTCGTGGTCTCCGGACGACAAGCAGATGGTGTTTGCATCGAACCGGGATGGCAAGTTTCAGATTTATGCCATGAACGCAGATGGTTCGAACCTGCGACGGCTGACGAACAACAAGGCGGAGGAATCGGCTCCGGCGTGGTCGCCGAGCGGCCAGGACGTTCTTTTTGTTTCCGATCGCGAGGGCGAGCATCCCGCGCTGTTTACGATGGCTCCGGACGGTTCGGGACAGCAGCGACTGGTGTTCTCCAAACGCCAGGATTTCTGTTTTCCGGCGTGGTCGCTCGATGGGCAGACCATCGCGTTCACGGCGTTGAACCGGGTCGGCAGGCAGTTTGTTGCGGTGGGCGAGGAGCGTCCGAAGTGTGAGATGTGGACCGGGGAATATCAGATGTTCACGCTCGACAGCCAGATGAAGACGCATCAGTTAACCAACACGAAATATATGGCGATGAAGCCGGCGTACGGGCGGCTGGTGGGGCACTAGCGGAAGCGCCTAACCAACGGGCTGAAGGCTGTGCTCGCTTTTGCGCTCGGACGCGGCGCTAAAGCGCCGCTCTTCCGCGGTCATGCTCGCTCATGATCTCCCCAGCCCTCTTTCCTTGCGCGCGATTTCGCCTGCCGATCATCCCTTCACCTTGCGGGAGCGGCTTCCAGGCGGCGGTTGAGCAGGATACCGCCGGCGACCAACGCGACCATCAGCGTGGCGAACACAAGCATCCATCCCCAATACTGCGTGGGATGGCGGAGTGCGCGGACGAAATGGCGGCCGTAGAGATCGGCGACCAGCGCGATCGCAGAATAGCGGACCGCCCGGGAGATGGTGACGACTGCGAGAAACTTTCCCAGCGGATAATCGGATGCGCCCGCGGCGGCGAAAAACAGGCTCGTCGGCGTCGGAACCGGTATGGCCGCCGATGCCGCGAGAGTTCCCGTGCCCCACTTCTTAAACAACTTCAGAAATTTGGATACTTTTCCTTTCTTGAATTTCTGATCCAGGTACGCCGATCCCGCATGGCGAGCCACGCGGAACGTAAAGTACGCGCCCAGGACCGATCCGGCGGTCGCCGTTGCCGCGTACTCATACCACGGGTTGCGATGGGTGGCGGACAAGATCGCGATAAGGATGTCGGGACCGCCAAAAGTTGGAATCGGAGAACTGTCGAGAACCGCCAGAAAGAAGAGCCCCAGAGCGCCCAGGTGACGGAGGGTCGTGGCGATACTCTGCGTGCTCCGTCGTTTTGGGGCTGGAGCCAGCAGACTGAGCAGGTTCAGCATTCTTCGAAATAGTATCAAGGGGACGGCGGGCGGTGGACGGCGTTGAAGAATCTTTACCACGAAGGACACGAAGTTACACGAAGGAATCTCTGAAGAAAAAAACACGGCTCCTGCTGCGTTGCGTCCTTCGTGGTTCGCGCTCTTCCCTTTTCGCACTCCTGCCTCAGAGTACTCCGGTCAGCCGGTCTTCTTCACAATGGTGGTTTCGAGGATTTTTCCGTTGGGGCGCTTCACGAACATCTTGTCGCCGTGGAAGCGGACCGGGACTGAAACGCCAGTGCCGAACTCACCGGGAGCGTATCCGTCGCAAGACGCCGAATTGTACTCGCCTACGTACTCGACGCCGCCGACTCTGACGATGATGGCAGTCCTGCGGCTTTGAGATTGGGCGGCCTCGCGGAAGATTTCCTGCTCGGCTTGCGCCCAGTTTTCAGTGTCGCGGCCGGGAACTCTACCGTTGCGTATGTAGATTTCTTCCGCGCGCCGGCGGATGGCCTCGTGCTGGTCCGGCGGAGTGGATGGCCAGGGATTTGGCAATTTTGCAGCGGCGTTCATGAAGGGTGCCTCCTACTGGGCAAATGCCCCGCTTTCCTCATCATATTCGCGTAAACCGCGGCTGTGGGGGCGGGCATCAGACCGTTAGGACGTAGGCAGCGCAAGAGTGGGAATCGTCGGCGTGGGTTCCAATACGGAGATCTGGATTACGGAAGACAGTGCGACATTCTAACGAACTGGCGGTTCAGGCGTCCCGACGGCACCTCTGCGCCTACCGGCTGCTCCCGGCGTTGAACCCGGGTTATTTTAACGCGCGCCTCCGGCGTCATGATTTTTTGGGCTATCAGCTCGTTTCCCGTATCTACCTCTCCGATGCATCCACTGAGACTCTGTAGGCCTTGGGAAATAAGGGAGTTGACCGGATTCGGTCGGGGGCCTAACATTACCGCCGAGCAAGGGCGCGCGCTCTCATGATCGGCCAGCAGGTCTCCCACTACCGTATCCTTGGCAAGCTCGGGGGCGGTGGTATGGGCGTCGTCTATGAGGCCGAGGACCTCAAGCTGGGGCGACATGTTGCCCTGAAGTTTATCCCCGAAAACCTGACCGGCGACCCCAAATCTCTGGAACGCTTTACCCGCGAAGCGCGGGCGGCTTCCCAGCTCAACCACCCTAATATCTGCACGATCCACGGTATCGAGGACAATAACGGCCATCCTTTCATCGTGATGGAGAAACTCGAGGGCGAGAGCCTCAAGGCGCATATTGCCGGACACCCGATGGCCATCGAAGAAGTGCTCGACGTGGGGGTGCAAGTGGCCGATGCACTGGTGGCGTCGCACGCCAAGGGCATCGTGCACCGCGACATCAAGCCGGCCAACATCTTCCTGACCCCAAGCGGCCAGGTCAAGGTGCTCGACTTCGGCCTGGCAAAACTCGTGCATGCCGAAGACGATGGCGGCGCAGACCTGTCGCTGACCGCGGTCGGAGTGATCCCGGGAACCGCGGTTTATATGTCTCCGGAACAGGCGCGCAGCGAGATGATCGACGCCCGCAGCGATCTGTTTTCGTTTGGCACCGTGCTCTATGAGATGTCGACTGGGAAAAAGCCCTTCACGGGAAACAACTCGCTGGTCACGCTCGACGGAGTGTTGCACTCCAAGCCGATGCCACCCCGCGATTTGAATCCGAAAGTTCCCATCGAGTTGGAAGGAATCATCGGCAAGGCCATGGAGAAAGACCGCACGCGCCGCTACCAGAGCGCTGCGGAAATGCGCTCAGACCTCGCCCAGTTGAAGAAAGAGACCGAGTCGGGGACGGTCAAGAGCGGAAGCGCTACTGTGGTCAGGCTGCGGGCGGCGTCGAGAACCTTTGGCAGAAACTCGTCGCTGCAGACGTATCTGCTGCTGGGCATGGGAGGACTGCTGGTGGCGGTGCTGGCGTCGGTGGGCGCCTGGTACTACAAGCACCGCGAGGTCGCGAACGCGGAGCAGCAGAATGCGATTGCGGTGCTGCCATTGCAGAACATCAACGGGGACGCCAGTACCGAGTATCTGCGCTTCGCGCTGGCCGACGAATTGTCGAGTGTGCTCACTTATTCCCGGTCGCTCGAAGTGCGGCCTTCGTCGGTCACGCGCAAGTATGTTTCGCCCGACGTCGATCCGAAGACTGTGGGGAAGGAACTGCGCGTGGGGCGGCTGCTGCAAGGCCACTTCATGAAGCAGGGCGATCAATTGACGGTGACGCTGGAAGCGATCGATGTACCGACCGACCGCTTGCTGTGGCAGGGTACGGCGACGGGCAAGGCCGAAGACTTGATCGGACTGCGCGAGCAACTCACCAACCAGGTGCAGCATGGGCTGCTGCCGATTCTGGGCGGCGGGTCGGGCACGCTGGACGCGGCAACGTCGCGGCCCAAGAGCCAGGAGGCATACGACCTCTATTTGCGCAGCGTTGCCGTGCCGCACGATCCGGTGCCGAACAAGGAAGCCATCAAGGCTCTGGAGTGGTCGGTTGGGATCGATTCCAGCTACGCTCCGGCATGGGAAGCGCTTGGACAGAGATACTATTTCGACTCGGCTTACGGCGGGGGCGGAGAAGAAAAATTCCAGCGATCGAGTGCGGCATACGAGCGGGCGATTGGGCTCGATCCGAACCGGGTCATGGCAGCGAGCCTGCTGATCACCAACCGCGTGATGCGCGGCGAACTGGGCCGCGCGTATGACTCGGCGACAGACCTGGTGAAGCGGCTTCCGAAGAGCGCCGACGCACACTTCGCGCTCAGCTACGTGCTGCGCTATGCGGGAATGCTGGAACAATCCGCGCAGGAGTGCAATACGGCGCGGCAACTCGATCCCGGAAATTTTGCGTTCCGGTCTTGCGCGTGGACATTCCTGGAGCTGGGCAAGACCGACCGGGCGATGGATTTTGTGCACCTGGACGCGGGCTCGGAATGGGCGAACTGGGTCACTCCTTATATTTATCTGGCAGAGGGCAACATCGGCGAGGCGCACTCTGCGTCGAAAAACGTTGGGAAAGCGCCCACCTATCACCGCGAGTTACTGGACGCCTGCACGGCGCCGCAGCGCCCTGCCGACATGGCAAAGATTGTTCGCGAGACCGAATCGGCGGTGATGATTGAGCCGGATCCGGAGCTGTGGTATCACCAGGCGGCGTTGATGGCGGCGTGCGGACAGAATGAGCCGGCACTGCGGCTGCTGAAGGCGGCCGTGCAGCAGAACTATTGCGCGTATTCGGCGTTGCTGGAAGATCCGCTGCTGAAGAGCTTGCGCAAGGAGACGGCGTTCAATGAGGTGCTGACGGCATCGAGCAACTGCCAGGCCGTGTTTAAGGAAGGGCGCAGCTTCTGACGTAGGGACGGACGCATTCGTCCGCCCGCGAGCGAAACGAGAACCCGGACGAATGCGTCCGGGGCTACGTGGCTTTGCTCACTCTTATGGGGAAATTCACGCGGCGCGGGCTACTCAAGTCTTCGGTCGCCGGAGCGGCGGCAACTCTTCTTCCCTCGCTCTCTTCCGGTCTCGATACACCCCCGCTCAAGGGCCGCATTCATCAGTCGGTGTGTCAGTGGTGTTATCCGCACATTCCTCTCGATCAATTGGCGGAGTACGCGGCGAAGATTGGGCTGCGCGGAATCGACCTGCTGCAGCCGGATCAGTATGAATTTCCCCGGCGCTACGGATTGGTGTGCACCATGGGGTACGCCGGCGGCGGGGACATCGGGAAGGCGCTCAACCGCGTGGAGAATCACGCCGCCATCGAGCAGGCATTCCGCGTTAATACTCCCCGGGCAGCGAAGGCGGCCGTTCCGAACGTCATTACTTTTTCGGGGAACCGGGCCGGTTTGTCCGATGATGAGGGCGCGCGCAACACGATCGCCGGCCTGAATCGCGTGAAGAAAATTGCGGAAGACAACGGCGTGACCATTTGCCTGGAACTACTGAACAGTAAACACGACCATCACGATTACATGTGCGACCACACGGCTTGGGGAGTGCGCGTGGTGCAGGAAGTGAACTCGCCGAACGTGAAGCTTCTCTACGACATTTACCACATGCAGATCATGGAAGGCGACTTGATCGATACGATCCGCGCGAACATGCAGTGGATTGGGCACTTTCACACCGGCGGCGTGCCGGGCCGGCATGAACTCGATGGGACGCAGGAAGTGCAGTGGGATGGAGTGATGCGGGCGATTGCCGATGCGGGGTTCAAGGGTTACGTGGCGCATGAATTCGTGCCGACCGGGGATCCGCGGGAGTCGCTGCGGAAAGCGGTCGAGTTGTGTGATGTGTAGCCCCGGCGTGCCGCAACATTCGTAAGGTTCACCTGTGAGCGCAGGCGCTCGAGGCAAAAAAAACATGTCAGCCCGACCGCAGCGCAGCGCAGCAAGCGCAGTGGAGGGACCTGCTTTTCTCAAAGCTGCACCGGAGAAAGAATTTGCGTCAAACGGGGGGTAGGCCCCATCCTTGTAGCGTGAGACATTCCGGAACCCTTAGCCTGCTGCGGCCCAATCGGCGTCGCGCTTCCTTCCCTTATCAAAGCTTGCACTTTCACGGCGTGAAGTTCGTTTGCTTCCTGGCAATCTGTTCTCTGCTCGCGCCGGGACAGAACGCGCCGAACGAACCCGTCTCGCGGCTCGCCAAACCGGCTCCAGTTTTTTCTTCGAGCAATTCTGCGCCGAGCCTCGACGCTCTGGCGGATCCTCCCGGACTGCTGTATCAAGGTGTTCCCGCGGAGATTCCGCAGGATGAGGGAATGGCCGGGTTGCATCTGGAACTGTTGCGGCTGGGAACAACCGCGCGGCTGATGCAAGCGGTCGCGCATCCGGACGATGAAGACGGCGGCATGCTCACGTTGGAAGCACGCGGGCGCGGTGTGAGCACGTTGCTGATGACGCTGAATCGCGGCGAAGGCGGGCAGAACAAAATTGGCAGCAATCTGTCGGATGTGTTGGGCGTGCTGCGGGCCGAGGAGTTGCTGGCGTCGGATCAGTATTACGGCATACAGGAGCGGTTCTCGCACGTCGCGGATTTTGGATTTTCCAAGAGTCCCGACGAGACGTTTCAGAAGTGGGGAGGCCACGATACAGCGCTGGCCGATATGGTGCGCGTGATTCGGACATTCCGTCCCGATGTGCTGGTGGCGCGGTTTTCGGGAACCGATCGGGATGGACACGGACATCATCAGGCGTCGAGCATTCTGGCCAAAGAAGCGTTCCGGGCTGCGGCCGATCCAAAACGATTTCCTGAGCAGATCGCCCAGGGACTCGAGCCCTGGCAGGCAAAGAAGTTTTACATCGGCAATGTCTGCGGCTTTGGTGCCATGACGTGTGACGACGACAAGTGGACGCTGAAGTTAAACACTGGAGAAAAGAGCGACGCGCTGGGAATGTCCTACGTGCAGTTTGCCATGAAGGGGCTGCGGCATCAGGCATCGCAAGGCGCAGCCAACTGGACGGTCGACGACGGGGACCGATTTACGTTCTATCGCCTTGTCGATTCGGTGCTGCCGCCCAGTGGCGGCAAGGACGGACACGAAAAAAGTTTCTTCGACGGGCTTGATACGACGTGGCCGGGACTGGCGGCGCGCCTGGGAGCGGAAGAATCAAAGTTGCCGCGACTGCGGACGGAGTTGACGGAGATTGGGAAGCAGGTCGCCGAAGCGGCAGAAAGTGCTAAAGGAAACGATCCGGCGGCAACGGCATCGCCTCTGATGAAAGCCGTAGCGGCCCTGAGCCAGGTGAGCAGCGAAGTCCAGGCCAGCGCGCTGAGCGCGGCTGCGAAGCTCGATCTGCTGTCGCGGATCGCGGAGAAACAGCAACAGGCGGAGACCGCCTTGAACCTGGCGTTGGGCGTAGGCCTGACGGCACATGTGGAGACCGGCGGCAAGCGTGCTGCCCCCGTGGCGAAGGAAGCGGACGCGCAGACCACGGTTTCACCCGGACAGGAGTTCCTGATCGCGGTTACGTTTCACAATGGATCGAAATTTCCGCTGGTGATCGATCACATCAAGCTGGAAGTTCCCGCGGGATGGAATACGATCAGCGGCAAGGTCCGGCCAGAAACAATCAAGCCCGGGGAGGATGAACACGCCAACTTCCGCCTGCGAGTGCCGAACAACACGAAGTACACGCGGCCTTACTGGCACCGGGATGATCCGGAAACCGAGGCGGTGAATCATATCGACAACGAGCAATATCTGACGCTTCCCTTCCCGCCTCCGGCGCTGCGGGCGCGCGTGGAGTATGTGGTAAAGGGATCGGGCCAGACGGGGACGAGAAACGGAATCAATGCAGTGGTCGTCACGCCATACCTGGACGACGCAGGAAAACAGCGCACGCGTCCCCTGGCGATTGTGCCGGCGTTTTCTGTGATGCTGGAGCCGGGAACGCAAGTGATTTCCACGCACAACGGTTCGACGTCGACGGTTGAGGTCGGCATCACGGGGACTGTAAAAGGTGACGGAATCAAACGAATCGGAGAACTCCGTTTGGAACTGCCGCCCGGCTGGAGGTCAGAGCCGGAACACTTCGCCCTGGAGTTCACGCGGCCCGGAGAAAAACAGGATCGCACCTTCAAGATTATTCCCTCCGGCCTACAGCAAGGGCGTGCGACAGTGCGGGCAGTGCTCGAATTCGAAGGCGAGAAATACAGCGAGGGATACACGCTGGTCACTCGCGAAGATCTGGGCAGCTTTTATTACTACCAGCCGGCGCGCCAGCGCGTGAGCATTGTCGACGTGCAAGCGCCGCATGATCTGAAGATCGGCTACATCATGGGAGCGGGTGACGACATCCCGACCGTGCTGCAGCAGGTGGGAATGGACGTCACGCAGATCCCCGCAGAGAAGATCGCCAGCGAGGATCTCACCAAGTTTGGAACGATCGTGGTTGGCATTCGAGCCTACGATACACAGAAGGATGTCGTCGCCAATAACAAGAAGCTGCTCGATTTCGTCAACGCCGGCGGAACTCTCGTGGTGCAGTACAACGCGGGCGTGGGCGACTTCAACAGTGGAAAATTTACTCCTTATTCTGCGGAACTGAGCCGGGCGCGAGTTTCGGTGGAAGAAGCGACCGTCGAGATTCTCGCGCCGAACGATTCTGTCTTTCACTACCCCAACACCATCACACAGAAAGATTTCGACGGATGGGTGCAGGAACGCGGCCTCTACTTCATGGACAAATGGGACGACCATTTCACAGCGCTGCTGTCGTGCCATGATCCGGGAGAAGACGCGCAGAAGGGCGGACTGCTGCGCGCGCGGTATGGCAAGGGAACATACATCTATGCGGCGTACGCGTTCTTCCGGCAGTTGCCCGCAGGCGTGCCGGGCGCGGTGCGGCTGTATGTCAATCTGTTGAGCGCGGGGCACGAGAAGAAGTAGTTCGGAACCTCCGGATGATTTACCTCCAGAAAGGATGAGCCACCATGCGCGCGATTCGCATTCACTCCTACGGTGGTTCGGAGGTCATGCAACTCGAAGATGTACCTACACCGGTCCCTGGCCCCAAGCAGGCTCTGGTGAGTGTACGCGCGGCGAGCGTGAACTTTCTCGATCTTCAGAAACGGCGCGGCGAACTCGTCGGGCAGGAGTTCTACCGCCGGATGGACCCGGGAGGCAGCGATCTCCCCGCAACGTTGGGAAGCCAGGGCGTCGGCGTGGTCGGAGCGGTCGGGCCCGATGTCGGCAACGTCGCGATCGGTGATCGCGTCAGTTTCGTCGGGGAGTCCTATGCCAGCCACGCTCTGGTGCCGGCAGTACGGCTGGTCCGAATTCCGGAGGGAATCAGCTTTGAACAAGCAGCGGCGGGAATGAACCAGGGCTTCCTCGCCTACGCGTTCACACACTTTGCCTATCCCGTCAAAGAGGGAGAATGGTGTCTGATCCAGGCCGCGGCCGGGGGCGTTGGTCTGTTGCTCTGCCAGATGGCGAAGATTCGCGGCGGGCGCGTGATTGGCGTAACTTCTTCGAAGGCGAAAGCCATGTTCATCACAGAAGCGGGCGCGGACGCCGTGATCATCTCCACGCAGTCCGACATCGCGAAAGAGGCGCGACTCATCACCGAAGGACGCGGCGTGAGCGTAGTGTACGACGGCGTCGGCAAAGACACATTTGACGCAAACTTGAATAGCCTCGCGCCCGGCGGATATCTGGTGATCTACGGGCAATCCAGCGGATACGTGCCGCCGTTCGATCTGATGACACTGCAGGAAAAGGGTTCCCTGTTTTTGACTCGCACCAACGGACTGCCGTACCTCAAGGAATATCCGCATTACCTTGAACGATTCGCGGCCTGGATCAAGCAAGGAAAACTCTCCATCAAGATTGACCGTACATATCCCTTGGCCGAGGCGGCGCGCGCGCACGAAGCCTTTGAGCAACGCCAGATCAGCGGGAGGGTCCTGCTTCTGCCCTAGCGGCCGGCCCCCTTCAGCATGTCATCTCCCTCACAAAGCAGTTCGAGTTCTCCCGGTCTCATCCGCGGGATGGGGCTGTGGAGCGCGACCGCCCTGAACATGATCGACATGATCGGCGTGGGTCCGTTCATCACCATGCCTCTCGTGGTGAGCGCTATGGGCGGACCGCAGGCGCTGCTGGGATGGGTAGTCGGCGCGTTGCTGGCCGTGTGCGACGGGCTGGTATCGGCCGAGTTAGGCGCGGCCCTGCCGGCATCCGGCGGATCCTACCGCTATCTACGCGAGATGTATGGGCCCCAGAAATGGGGACGGCTGATCTCGTTCCTGTTCATCTGGCAGGTTTCTTTTTCCGCGCCTCTCTCCATTGCGACCGGCTGCATCGGGCTGGCCGGGTACGCGGCGTTTTATTGGCCGTCCCTGGATACGGTCCTCGCGCACCATGAAGCGGCGGCACATATTCCGTGGGTAGGAACCCTGCAGGCCAGCACTGTCGTCACTCCAGGGACGGGAGTGGCCGTCCTGATCTGCTTCTTCACCGTGCTGCTGCTCTACCGCAACATCACCGCGATCGGGCGGCTCTCGAAAATATTGTGGTTTGGAGTGATGGGGACAATTGGCTGGATCATCTTCGCCGGGCTGACGCACTTCAATGCCGCGCGGGCCTTCGATTTCCCTCCGGGCGCGTTCACGATGTCCCGCCACTTCCTGACCGGTCTCGGCGGAGCCATGCTCATCGCGACCTACGATTATTGGGGATATTACAACGTCAGTTTTCTGGGCGATGAGATCAAAGACCCGGAAAAGAATATTCCGCGGGCGCTGCTGCTTTCCATTCTGCTGGTGGCCTGTCTATATCTCATGATGAATGTGTGCGTCCTCGCCGTGGTGCCCTGGCGGGAGATGCTGCAGGCTGGACAAAACAACACTGGCCTGTATGTTGTGTCGCTGTTTATGCAGAGGGTATACGGCGCGTGGGCGGCGCGCCTGGTTACGGGATTGGTCATCGTGACGGCGTTTGCCTCGGTTTTTTCGTTGATGCTGGGATATTCGCGGGTTCCCTACGCCGCCGCGAAAGATGGCAACTATTTCAAGGCCTTCGCCAAGGTGCATCCGGTGCACCGCTTCCCCCATATTTCGCTGCTGGCCCTGGGAGTGGTCGCGGCCGCATTTTGTTTTCTGCGCTTGAAGGATGCCATCGCGGCGCTGGTGGTGATCCGGCTGATCCTGCAGTTTTTGGTGCAGGCCGTGGGAGTGATCGTGCTGCGGATTACGCGGCCCGAGATGCGCCGGCCATTTCGCATGTGGCTGTATCCGTTACCGGCGTTACTGGCGTCGGCGGGCTTTCTCTTCATATTGTTTAACCGGGAAAACTGGCAGAAGGAAATGCGGTATGCGGTGGTCATTCTGCTGACGGGCGTGATTATTTATCTGATCCGCGCGTGGAAAGAATCGCAGTGGCCGTTCTCTGAGGGCATAAAAGCAAAGGCTTAACCACCAAGGGCACTAAGCTTCACGAAGGAATGTTTTTTCTTGGCTGATCAGATTTCAGTTCCGATTCCTGGTGCGGGGATGCGGCGCGCGGATCCGGCGTGGGCGCCGTTGGGTGAGCCGGTGTTCCGGTCGCTGTGGATTGCCGCCGTCATTTCTTATACCGGCACCTGGATGCAGAACGTGGGCGCGGGCTGGTTCATGACGCAGCTCACCACGTCTCCGCTGATGGTGAGCCTGGTGCAGGCGGCGGCGGCGGTTCCTGTCTTTCTCGTGGTGCTGCCCGCCGGCGCTCTCGCCGACATGGTCGACCGCCGGCGGCTTCTGCTGTTTACGCAGGGCTGGATGGTCGCAGCATCGGCCGCGCTCGGCGTGCTCACGCTGCTTCATGCGGTGAATCCGTGGGTGCTTCTGGTGTTCACGTTCCTCCTCGGACTGGGCGCGGTGATGAATGATCCTGCATGGCAGGCGATCACACCGGATGTGGTTTCTCCGGCGCGGCACGCTTCGGCAGTGGCACTGAACTCAGCAGGATTCAATGTGGCGCGCGCGGTCGGTCCGGCGCTGGGCGGAATCGTCGTGGCCGCTGCGGGCGCAGGATGGTCGTTCCTGCTGAATGCGGCGTCGTTCTTTGGCGTGATCTTCTTTCTCTGCAAGTGGCAGCAGACGCCTCACGAGCCGTTGCCTCGACAACGGGTGCGAGCCGCCATCGTCGAAGGATTCCGCTACGTGCGCGGAGCGCCGGAAGTCCGCTCGGTGCTGATTCGCACGGGAGCTTTCAGCGTGGGAGCGGCGTCACTTCTCGCCCTGCTTCCGGTCGTCTGCCAGCCGCATGGCGCGCAGGGATACGGCTTCCTGCTCACTTGCTTCGGGCTGGGTGCGCTGTCCGGTGCGGCAATCTTGCCTCGCCTGCGGCTGCGATATTCCGTCGACGGCCTGGTTTCCGGCGCGACGGTCGTGTTCGCCGCCATGACCTTTCTGGCCGGACAAGTCCATGTCTTTGAGTGGCTGTGTTTGGTATTATTCACCGCGGGCACAGCCTGGATCGGCATTCTGGCGTGCTTCAATGTGGTAGCGCAGACCATGTGCCCGTCGTGGATGCGGGCGCGGGCGCTTTCCATGTACCTGCTCGTGTTGCAGGGAGGAATGGCCGTCGGCAGCGCGGTTTGGGGATGGCTGGCTGCGCGCGAGGGCGTGCCGGAAGCGCTGGCGTGGTCGGCCCTGGCAATGATCGTGGGGCTGGCTAGCATCGGGCGGCATCGGTTGACCGCAGCGGAGTTGAAGATGGCTCCAGCGGTGGTAAGAGACTAAGGGGGAATCATGGGCAAGAGAGTGAGTCTGGTGGCGGGGATTGTGCTGGCGCTGACTTGTGCGATGGCAGCGCAAGCGCCGCCGAAGCCGAAGGAGGAACATCGCAGTGTCACGCAGGTGCTCGACCGCACAGTCCTGAATATGGAGCACGAATTCATCCCTGCCGCAGAGGCCATGCCCGAAGAAAAGTTCGGATTCGCCCCTACGAACGGCGAGTTCAAGGGCGCTCGCACTTTTGGCGAGCAGATTAAGCATGTCGCGGCAGTCAACTATGAACTCGGCGCCGCACTCCTCGAGCAGAAGCCCCCAGTTGACATTGGCGACGAATCGGGACCCGCTTCGATTAAGAGCAAGGCCGACATTCTCAAGTTTTTGAAAGAATCTTTCGAATACGTACACAAGGCGATCGCAACCATCAACGAGAAAAACCTTGTGGAAACCGTGAAAAGCCCGTTCGGAGAGGGCTCGGTCACGCGCCTGGGCCTGGCGACCGCGGTGGCAGGGCATGGCTTCGACCACTACGGACAGATGGTGATATATCTGCGCATGAACGGAATTGTGCCGCCCGCCAGCCGCATGTGATCACGACCTCGCGAATGATTCAGCGGAATGAGGCGCGGGCTCCGCGCAACGTGATCGACGTAGGTAGAAGTTCAGCAATGAGGCGGCGCTGCGAGAGGTAAGCCGCAACTTGTTTACGAACTTTCTGCTTCGACGCCCGAGGATCTAAAAATATCAGCACCGACGGACCGGCGCCACTCAGGGCTGCTCCCAGAATGCCGTCCTTCCCTTTAAACTCCTGCAAGCAAGGCAACAGCGGGCACAGTTCCGCGCGATACGGCTGGTGGATGCGGTCTTCGAGCGCGGATGAAAGAAGATCGTGACGCCCTTGCGTGAACGCTGCAAGCAGCAGCATGGAATTCTGCACGTTGGTGACGGCATCGGCGCGGGAATATTGCGCGGGCAGAACGCGGCGTGCCTCTTCGGTCGGCAAGCTCTGCTCGGGAATGGCGAGCAGCAAAGGCCACTTCCCTTTCGGGCGGACATTTACCACCTGAGCCTCGGGTTGCCCGGATACGGATTGCCGGGACATGCGCGCCACAGTGAGACCGCCCATCCAGCAGGCCGAGGCATTGTCGGCGTGGTGCTCGCGGAGCGACGCTTCCCCTACGATCTGCGCGTCCTTCCAGCGCAGGCATCCGAAATGAACAGCCAGAGCGATGCCTGCCAGTCGTGCAGCCGCGGACGAACCGCATCCTTTGCCGATCGGAATGTCGTTTGCAATACGCAGGGAAAGCGGCATAATCTCTCGGCCCGCGGCCTGCAGTACTTCGCGGTAAGTGTTGAGGATGAGGTGATTCGGGACCGCACCGCAGATCTCACCGTCGCGGCCGGTGGCTGCGATGGAGAATTCCTTCGCCGCGCTCGCGTCGATGTTGATGTAGAAGTCCATGGCGAGCGCAGCGGCGTCGAAGGCGGGGCCGAGATTGGCGGACGTGGCCGGCAGCGACAACCGCAACCGGGAGAGCGTCGAATTCTTGCTTTTAGAAGGCATGTTCTCGATGGTTCCAGAACGGTTCACGGCAGCGCTTCACAGTAGCGCCGGCATCCTGCCGGCTGTGGCGAGGGCGTCCCGCCCCCGCAGTGTGGCGGCGGGGACGGCGGAGCTACTTTTCCGCCTGCTCCAGCGTGCGTATCACCGCATCCAGCGTCGCGTCTAACACAATCGGCGGACGGCGGAGCGGATCCAATGCCGCGCTCTCATCTTCACTCGCAGTTCCTTTGAACAGATCGCCGCGATGAAATTCCATGGTGAAGTCGGGATCCTTCAGCAAATTTCCAGTCAGCACCAGCACCACGTTCTCTTCCGCCTTCACAAAGCCCTGCTTCACCAGCTTCTTCAGTCCGGCGAGCGTAACGGCCGATGCTGGCTCGCATCCAATACCTTCGGCTCCGATCTCAGCTTTGGCCTGGGCGATCTCGACCTCGGAGACCTGCTCGCAGGCTCCCTCAGTGGCTTCGAGCACATGAACCGCTTTCTTCCACGAGGCGGGGTTGCCGATTCGAATTGCAGTGGCGCGGGTTTCAGCCTGCACGCTCACCAGCTTTTTCCCAGCCGCTTCGCGCAACGTCCGCACGAGCGCATTCGCTCCTTCGGCCTGGATCACCGACAGCTTCGGCAGCCGCGAAATCAAGCCGAGGTCGCGCATCTCGAGCAGAGCCTTGCCGATCGCGGAACTATTCCCGAGGTTGCCGCCCGGAACAATGATGTGGTCGGGTGGCTGCCAATCAAGTTGCTCCATCAGCTCAAGCGCGAGAGTTTTCTGGCCTTCCAGCCGAAACGGATTGATCGAATTCAACTGATATACGGGCGCGCGCAGAACCAGTTCCTGCAGCAAGCGCAGGCATCCATCGAAGTCGGTACGCAACTGGCACGTAACGGCGCCGTAATCGAGGGCCTGGGAAAGCTTGCTCCATGAAATTTTGCCGTCGGGAACTAGGACCAGGCTGCGCATGCCTCCGCGCGCCGCGTATGCCGCCATCGAGGCCGAAGTATTCCCCGTGGAGGCGCACGCGACCCAGCGGAATCCCGCCAAGCGCGCGAAACGTGGCCGCGACAGTCATGCCCGCGTCTTTGAACGATCCGGTCGGATTCATCCCCTGATGTTTGGCAAACAGGCGCGGCACGCCCGTGATCCGCGCACACTGCGGCAGTTCATACAGTGGAGTGTTGCCTTCGCGCAGGGTGATGGCTTGTTCGTCACTGTCGAGCGCGGGTAGCACATCGCGAAATCGCCAGACGCCGCTCAGATCGACAGCCGACTGGGAGAGCCGCCGCTGCCGCCACACCGATTTCAAATCACGCGCCAGTTCGGCTACTTTCCAATCCGGATAAGTGATCTCCAGCAGGTCGCCGCAATGCTGGCAGCGAAAATTCTGGCTCGCACTGTCGCTGAGATCGCCGCAGGCGATGCAGCGGAACCGGAAGTTCGCGGGACGCACGCCTGGCGCTGAAGTGGAGGTCGAAGGCATGGGCCCGTTCTATTTCTTTCCCCGCAGATACTGGTCCGTTTTATTAACCCAATCCGCGCGCGGCGGATTGAACACATCGAGATCGACCGTGTCTTCGAGGGCCTCCGCCTTATGCGTCATATTCGAAGGAATGCAAAGCGTTTCGCCCGCGTGTACCACAATCTCTTTGCCGTCGATCCAGAACTTGAGTGCGCCTTCGAGGATGTAGGTGAGTTGCTCGTTGTGATGGCTGTGCTCCGGGACGATGCATCCCTTCTTCAGCAGCACGCGCGCTAGCATGATTTCCTGGCCGACGACGAAATGGCGCTGTAAGAGCGGAGTCAGGTCCTCGATGGGAACGCTGCTCCACGGAATGTACTGGAGCACGGATGGCCTCGCAGCGCTCCGCGAGACGGTGTTGCTCAAGGCAGTGGCGTACTTCGATCGGGCGCGCGAACTCGGTGGCTTCCTCCTTGACTTCGGCGCAGCTTTCTTTTTCGGCGTGCTCTTCGTGGGCTTACTCTTCTTGATCAATTCAGCCCCTCCACGATTCGTATTTCGCGCTTCGCGCCGTTTCCTAAGAGCCGGAAGGCCGCCTGATAGGCAGCGCTCTCATAGGCCGCGATTGCCTTTTCCACGCTGTCAAATTCGATGACAACCACCCGCTGCGCCTCTCCTGCTTCGAACGTCTTAGTTGGCACTCCTCGCGCCAGGAGTCGGCCACCTGCTGCCTCAATTGCCGGACCCGCGTGCTTCGCGTACTCGGCGAGCGCGGCAGGATTCGAAACAGAATGATAGATCGTGATCCAATATCCTTTGACCATCAGAGTCTCCTGGAAATCGTCCGGCGAATTTCTAGAGCATGTCTAGAGCATGTGCCGTGCCTCTAGTGCACTCGCCCTTCGTACAGTTTTACAGCGGTATCGTGCAGGTAAGCGTGGGCAAGTTCCAAGGCCCGAGACTCGGTGATTTCGTTTTCCGAAACCATCTCCGCCAGAGCCGCGGCCAGCGCGGTGCGCGACGACTGCACACCCAGCCAGTAGCTCTCTTCCGCCCCCAGCACTTCATTGTAAGGGAAGCAGTCGGTGCCAAAAGTGATCTTGTCGGGAAAAGTTTCCAGCCACATCTTCAGCGTTTCTTTGAAAGCGGACGGATACTGCGCCAGTTCCCCGAACGAGGAATCGAGATAAACATTCTTCATCGCGGCCAGCCAGATGGCTTCGCGCTCCAGCGGGTACCCGCCGTGAATCATCACAAACGTGGTCGACGCGTAGCGCGGATCGCGCAACACGCTTTCCAGATTCATGATGTTGCTTTGCGACAGATTGAAGTAGTCTCCGATGCCAACGGCCGTATGAATATGTATCGGCAAGTGCAGGCGTCCGCCCTCCGTGACGAGATAGCGGAAGATGTAATCCTGAAACGCGCGGTAGTCCTTCTCGCTGGGAATGCCGCCCGTGACGTAGCGCTCGTAGATATCTTCAGCCTGGGCGCGGGAGGGATCGCCAAACGTCGTGGGCCGGAAGTAGGCGACTTCAAACTTTATCGCGATGCCGCCGCGCTTCGAATTGTCTTCCAGCACCTGGCTGATGAACTTCAGGTATTCCCCAAACGTGGCGGGAAGTTTGGCGACGTTTACCTGCTGCATCCAGCGGTGCAGCATCTTCTCCTGCAGGGGAATGAATACTCCCTCGTCGGGATTGCGTGCTGTCTCGCGCTGATTGTTGAACGGCCACATAAACGAATCGCCAAAGAAGACCCAGGGAAAGCGTTTCGGGTCGAGGTAGTCGGGCATCATGGCGCGATTGGCCACCGAACTCTCTGTGTTGATTTTGTCGAGAATCGCGTTGAAGTACGCGGTACCGGCCAATTGCTTCTTGAGTTCCGTCTTCTTAGCGAGCAGCCACTTCGCATGCTCGGGAGAGAGATCGGCGTAGGGATATCCGAAGAGCGCCTTGGCCGCTGCCACGAGTTCAGGATTATCGTCCCGCGTGCGCAGGGCTTCGCTGGCGTTGGGAGGCGCGGCCATGGCGTCGACGTCGGGATCGTCGGCGTATCCGGGATGCGCGTGGTGGTCGAAGGCGGGAATTTTTTCGATCTGCGGCAGCAGACGCTGGTAGATCTGCTGGACGTCGGGACCCGGGAACGGGCGCGCCTGGGCGGCCGAGAAAGCAGAGACGGCGACAACAGCGGCGAGTACCACTCCTCGAATTGCAAGTCGCATGCAGTTCCTCAGGGGGCTGAAGCCCCAAATGCATTGGTAGCTGCTAATCGCAGCGCTGAAGCGCTGCGCCACCCAAAAGCAAGAAATTCTCCAGAAGCGACTTGTCATCCTGAGCGGAGCCGTTTTTCAGGCGTAGCGAAGGATCTCCCGCTTAACTACCCTAAATGTGTTCAGCGAGCGACGGCTGTTCCTTGCCAGACCGTTTGAGACTTTCACAATCCGTTCCACCGCCTCATGCAGAGTCGCCATCGAAGACGCGAAGGAGAATCGGATGAAATCTTTTCCCGCCGGCCCAAAGGCGGCGCCGGGAATCGCGGCGACGCCGGCTTCTTCCAGCAGAATACGGCACAAATCCTCGGCGCACATGCCCGTGCCGGTGATATCGACCCAGGCGTAGAACGCGCCTTCCGGCGCGAAGACAGCGGAAACCCGGCACGCGATTCAGGTCGCGCACGAATTGTTCGCGGCGGCGCGTGAACTCGCCGACCATGTACGGCGTGTTGCCTTCGCGGTCGCGCAACGCATCGATCGCGGCATACTGCGTGAACTCGGCGACGCAGGTGTAGGTGTTCACCGCCATCATCAGCAGCGCGGGCACGACCTCCGGCGGAGCGACCGTGTATCCCAGCCGCCATCCAGTCATGGCAAAGCTCTTGGAGAATCCGTCGATGATCAGCGTGCGCTCGTGCCATGCCGGGATAGCGCAGCATGGAAAGATATTCGCCGCCGTAGATGAATGCGCGCGTAGATTTCGTCGGAGAGCACCCACAGGTCATGCTTGACGGCGAGTTCGGCCAGCGCGCGCTGCACCGCGTCGGTATAAACGGTTCCCGTCGGATTCCCGGGGGAATTGGTGATGAGCATGCGCGTGCGCGGCGTGATCTTCGACACGATCTCCGCAGGGTCAGGCTGAAACTGATTGCGCGCAGAGAGTGTGAATGGCACGGGCACCGCGCCCAAGCCCAGCGCGATCGAGGCGTATCCAGGGAAGCCGGGATCGGGAAAAAGCACTTCGTCGCCGGGTTCGAGCAAGGCCATCATTCCGAGGAAGAGCGCGATCTTGCATCCCGGCGCGAGCACGATGTTGGCCGGCGAAACCGTAATGTTGCGCGTGCGTGCCAGATAGGCGGCGATTTCTTCGCGCAGCGCAGGAACCCCGGCGACGGCGCAGTAGCGGTCTTTGCCGTCGGCCAGTGCCCTCGCGGCCGAATCAATTACCGACTTGCCAGGATGAAAATCGGGCTCACCGAGTTCCAGATGGATGATAGAACGGCCCTCGGCTTCCAGTTCCTTGGCTCGAGCGAAGACCGACAACGCGCCTTCGCCACTCATGACGGACATTCTTGAAGCAATCGATCGCATGAATCTCCCGGATGAATACGGACCACGTAGCCCCGGACTCATTCGTCCGGGCCGGCGGGCGGACGAATGCGTCCGCCGCTACGCATTTTTTGTTCTCACAATCCTTTATACATGCCGCCGTCGACCAGCACCGTCTGGCCGGTGACGTACGACGCGCGCTCTGACGCCAGCCATACAACGGTATCAGCCAACTTCTTGCGGTTCGCCCAAGCGCTTCAGCGGAGCGTCGGCCGCCCACGCGTCGAAAATTTCCTGCTCGCCTTTTCCCGAAGCCGCGGAACGCGCTTTCGCCAGTTCTTTCAGGCGATCGGTGGCCGTGAAGCCGGGTCCGACGTTGTTCACCAGGATTCCGTCTTTGCCAAACTCGTTGGCTAGGCTCTTCACCGAGTCCCACGACCGCGGCGCGAACGGCATTCGACAGCACGAGGTCGGTGACCGGCTGCTTGGTCGTGATCGACGTGATGGTGATGATGCGTCCCCAGTGCTTCTTCTGCATGTGCGGAATGACTTCGCGCGCGAAGTAGACCGTGCTCAGGAAATTCAATTCAATGGCGCGTTGCCAGTCTTCAAGGGTGGCGGCGAGAAATCCCTTGGCGGGAGGACCGCCAGCGTTGGTCACGCAGATGTCGAGGCTGCCGAACTTAGCGGTCACGTCGGCAACGAATTGCGCGACCGCGACCGGAGTCGCCGACGTCGAAAGCCTCGGCCAAGACTTCCACTTTATGCTGCTTTCGGATCTTCTCGGCAGCGGCCTGCAGCGTTTGCTCGTTGCGCGCACACATGGCGACGCGGCAGCCTTCCGCAGCAAAGGCTTCGGCGGTGGCCAGGCCAAGTCCCTGACTGGACGCGGCTACCAAGGCAACGCGGTTTCTTAATCCCAGGTCCATTTGAGCGCTCAATTATAAATGGATGGACTCAGTGACAACGCGAGCAAAAACCTTTAACCACTAAGGGCACTAAGGTTCACCAAAGAAACCCGGAGTCGCTGCGTTTTGCTTGCCCCGGCTTGAGCGTGCCATTACTCTTGAGAACACGAGGCTACTATGAAACGGAAGACCCGCCGCCCTGAAACCGCTGCCGTTCACGGTGCGGCCGATCTGGAGAAGAAAAACGGCCCGGTCGGCACGCCGATCTATCAGACGTCGACGTTCGAAGTCACCGACAACGAAGAGCAGCAGCGCGTCACGACGACCGATCGCTACTACACCCGCTGGGGCAATCCGACGAACACGGCCGCAGAGCAGGCCGTGGCCGCGATCGAGGGCGTGGAAGCCGCGCGCACGTTCGCCTCTGGCATGGGAGCGATCACCACCACGATCCTGCAGTTTCTCAAAACGGGCGATCACATCGTCGCGCAGCGCGACGTCTACGGCGGGGTGATGAAGTTTTTTTCGCAGTGGCTGCCGAAAATGGGGATCGAAGTCACGTTCTTCGACACCAACAACTACGAGCAAGCCGCGAAAGCGATCCGGCCGAACACACGAATGCTCTATCTCGAATCGCCGACGAATCCTTCCTTGCGCGTGGTCGACTTGAAGAAAGCCGTGGCGCTGGCCCGGCAGCACAAGCTGCTCAGCATGATCGACAGCACCTTCTGCACGCCGATCAACCAGCATCCCGCGGAATACGGCATCGATCTCGTGATGCACTCCGGCACGAAGTATCTCAGCGGGCATGCGGACCTAACCTGCGGCGTAGTCTGCGGGCGCCAGGAACTGATGGACCAGATTTGGGAGACGCGGACAACGCTCGGCAATTGCATGGACCCGCATGCAGCATGGATGCTCATCCGCGGCCTGAAGACGCTGGCGGTGCGTGTGGCGCGGCAGAACGAAAATGCGCTGCGCATCGCTGAGTTCCTCGAGCAACATGCCAAAGTACGGCGCGTGCACTATCCGTTTCTGAAGAGCCATCCGCATCACGCCATTGCCCGCGAGCAGATGAGCGGCGGCGGGGGCATGGTGACGTTTGAGGTCGAGGGCACCGGCGACGACGCGCGCCGCGTCAGCGAGGCCATGCACCTGTTCACGCTGGCGACGAGCCTGGGCGGCGTGGAGTCGCTGGTGTCGATCCCCGTGCTCACCTCGCATGCCATGATCTCGGCCGAGCAGCGGGAGCAGATGGGTGTCAACGAGCAGATGGTGCGACTGTCGGTGGGGATCGAGGCCGTCGAAGATCTGATCGCGGATCTGGAACATGCGCTGGAAGCTGTAGGGAGCCGCCAAACGGTGCAGGTTGAGTAGGAAGCTGGTTAGCTCCTAGCTTCTAGCTCTTAGCTCTTAGCTCTTGGCTCTCCCCGCCTTTCCGACGCGCTTTGCGCTGACGACGGCCGAAGGCGGCCGTCTCCACATGAGCTTCTTCATCCGCATCTTTATCCCGCTGCGATCAAGAAAATACCGGCCTCTTGCGAGGCCGGCTTTTTGTGTCCCTGATGCGAGTACTGTTAGAAGATGAACTTCGCTCCGAGCTGCAGAATGCGGGCAAGGTGCGCCGAGCTCATCTCAAACAGGTTCGCGCCTGCGCCCGCAGGAGATGCCGCCACGCAGCTAGGATCTCCAGCCGAGTTGTTGGGCCCGCCCGTACAACTCATTGATCCAGAGTATCCAGCCCACTGCGGGTGGTTGAAGATGTTAAACGCTTCGGCGCGGAACTCGAAGGCCATGCTCTCCTTAATGGCAAAGTGCTTGAACAACGCCATATCGAAGTTTACGCGGCCCGGGTTGCGCAGCGAGTTTCTGCCGGTGTCCCCGAAGGTCAGTCCAGTCGGCAACGCAAACGCCGACGGATTGTAGGCCCACTTCGGAGTAGCTCCCCGAATTGAGTGCGCTTTGGGGTGGAACGTTCGAGGTGGCGATTCCCACCAAGTCCGGATACGAACCGGTACCGACGCCATTGCCGACGCCAGCATTGTCGCCGAATGTCGTGCCATTCGTGATGGTCAGCGGGGTTCCCGTTGCCAAGGTTGCGATGCCGGAATACTGCCAGCCGCCGAGCAAAGCGTGGGTGAGTCCAGTCTTCCGGAAGAATGGAAGGTCGTAGACATAGCCAACGTTCAGCATGTGGCGTTCATCAAAATTCGAACTGGCGCGGCTCGACGCGACATCGTAGGAGTTGACGAAGGTGCCGTCGTACCGATCGGAGGAATCGTCAATGCTGTGGCTGTAAGTGTATGCCGCCGAGAGGCTCAGAGATCCTACGGTCTTGCGCAGCGAAACTTGCAGGGCGTTGTAGTTGGAGGATGCTTTGTTTTCCAGGCCGGTGATTGTCGAAACCCCATAGGTAAGGACGATACGGGTTCGCGTCGTTGCCGCAGGCGGTCTGCAAGTTAATCGCGGTTTGACCACTCACCGGCCTCCCATTCGCCGTGCCGCTCACGTTGGGGAGTCCGACGTTAATGAGGCTGTCGCAGTCCGCCGCAGTGATCGGCTGGCCGTAGCCGTAAGGATTCTGCGAGGCTGGGGTTGGATACAACTGGTTCAGGTCGCGTTGACGCCCGAGATGCGTCCCCTTGCTGCCCACATAGGAAACCGTGAGCACGGAGCGGTCTGGCATTTCGTGTTGCACGTCAATATGCCATTGCTGCATGTAGGGCCATACCACCTGGTTCGGAATCGAGTAAAAGCCGAAGGGGAACAGGAGGAGCTGCGCTGCCCGCATTCGGGTTGCCGATATTCGCGTAGCCAACAACGTTATTCTGGCTCGAGCTTTGCAGCAGTGGCGAGGATTGACCTTCCATGCCCTCCGTATTGGCTTCGTTTCCATTGGCATGCTCAAAGAAGATGCCGTAGCCGCCCCGGATTGCAGTCTTACCGTTGCCACGCGGATCCCATGCAAAGCCAATGCGGGGAGCCGGGTTGAACAGGTGACCTTTCGAACAACCCACGGTCGAAACTCCGCCGACCGAGGCATTCGGAAATCCATTCAGGAAGGTAACTGGACCGCCGGTGCCGCCGCATTGTACGAGACCCAGGAATGGATTGGCAGTAGCGGAAGGAATCAGAGCGCCTTGCGTTCCCGTGATGGAGCCGTCTCCGTCCACTTGAGCTGCGTTTGCGATTCCGCCGTTGTAGACCGCTGGATCCCAGTTGTAAGCGTGTTGATACCGATCGCGATAGGTACCTTCCAGGCTGATTCGTAGACCGAGGTTCAAAGTAAGGCGGTCGGTCACGCGCCAGTCATCCTGGAAGTAGGGTTCAAGAATCTTGTACCGGTTATAGAACTTCAGCTGGTTGCTGCCCTGACTGAAGCTGGCAATGTTGCCCATCAGCAGATCGGCAAACGCATTTCCTGAGCTGATCGGCGAGGAAGGATCGAAATTGAGAGAGCCATTCACTTGCACGCTGCTCAATTCATTCTTCTGCGCGGCGACGAAGTAGGCGCCGAATTGCAGGTTGTGGCGACCAACGATCTTCGTGAGATTGTCGCGATAGGTGTAAGTGGGATTGGAGTTGTACGGACCCTCGGGCCAAATTCCATCCGGATCCTCGTAGAAGCCGCCGCCGTAGGCTGCTCCGGCACCGATGTTGATGGCCGGTAACTTTCCGCCGGCGCCATTGTTGTAGAGATAGCCCATTCCAAAGCCGGCAGGCGCGGCGTATGCACCCTGTGATTTGAAGGAAATGTGGTCCGTGGTATAGCTCGCTACAAACTCGTTCAGCAGTGTGGGTGAGATGTTGCTGGTCAGGCGCGCCACCATGCTGATACCCGGCCCGTTGAAGGCCGTTTGTACTGTTGGGAAAGCGGAACCCGTCCAGATCGTAGTCGGTTCGATCGTGAACCACGAATCGTGAATATAACGGAAGGTCAGGCGGTTCTTGTCGTTAATGTTGTGGTCGATGCGGAACAATTCCTCGCGCCAAGTCGTGGGTTGGGTGGAATTCGAATTGAAAATAGCCGCACCCGGTATGTCCGCGGTCGGCGAAGGGATCAACGCCAGCAGGGCATTCGCCGTTCCTGTGGTGTCGATTGGAACTTGGTTGCCAGGGAACGGTAACCCTGTGACGGGATCGTGGGGACAATCAGGACCGGGGCAAACGTCGCTGAAGTTCCCGGTCCGTTCGGCGCTGTAGGGCACCGGCGTGTTGAAGCTGGCCGGAACCCTTTCCCGCCTCCACTCCTGCGACCAGAAGAAGAAGGTCTTTTGCTTGTCTTTGTTGTAGACGCCGGGGATATACACCGGTCCGCCGATGGTATAGCCGAAATCGTTCTTCTTGTAAGGAGGAACAACGCCAGAACCTCCGGCGCCAACGCTGTTGAAGTAATTCTGCGCGTTGAAAATATCGTTACGCACGAATTCGTAGGCGTCACCATGGAAGGATTTCGTCCCACTCTTGGTTTCGACTTCGACTGTGCCCGAACCGTTGCGGCCGTACTGCGCGCCATAGTTCGAAGTGAGCACCGTAAACTCGGCAATCGCATCGATGCTGGGATACACGTTCAACGTTCCGTTACTGCCGTTGTCCATGTTGTCGCCACCATCCAGTTCCCAGGCGTTGTACTCGGTGCGGCCGCCGTTCATGCTGAACGAGACGCTGCCGTTAATGCCGACCTGCGGCTCATCCTGTCCCGTCTGGTTGCTCACGCCGGGAACCAGGGAAACCAGCGAAGTAAAATTTCTGCCGTTCAATTGCAGCTGCGTAATTTCCTTGCCGCTCACCGTGCCCGCGAGTTCGGAGGATTGCGTCTCCACTTGCGCCACGTTCTCGCCCTGGACGATAACCTCCGTGCTGATGGAGCCAACTTCGAGAGCGACGTCGACACGCGCCTTTTCCGCGACGTCCAGTTTCACGGCCTTGGCCTGGTATTTCTTGAATCCCGTTGCGGTCACGCTGATGTCGTACGAGCCGGGAGGCAGCGAGGCCTCGTTGTAATCGCCCGCCGAGTTCGTCGTGGTCTGACGAGTGATCCCCCGCTCCGGACTGGCGATCACGACGGCGGCCCCGGAAATCGCGGCTCCCGAAGGATCTTTCACCGTTCCTGTGATCGACCCATTTTGAGCCAATGCAACTCCGCAGAACGTTACGACCAACAGCACGACCTGGAACAGGATTCGTTGAGATTTCATGGACACGCTCTCCCCGTGAGCGCGGGCATTGCCCTGCGCTGGTTCAGTCAGCTTTGACGAATTTCTTCCGAGCCTCGCGGCCCGGGGCTTCGTTTTCGACGAACACTTTGGACCCGTCAGTGGATTGAGACCCGAGACGGGTGTATTAAAACGTATGAATAGTGCGTTTATGGGGTATCCACTGTCAAGAAAAAAGCGATGCTCGATCCGCGGAAACGTACTTCTAGAGGTAGTCGAGGCTGCAGCGGAAGCACAAGATCGACATCTTTCGATGACCTACGGCAGGTTGCGAGTCGACTCGCGAACCACCAACTCCGGAGCAACTTTGCGGTGAGTGGCGCTGATCTCACGCTTTTCCAGCACACCGTTGATGCCGTCCACAACGATTCCTACAGCCGATGCTCCCATTGCTTCCATGGGCTGGCGAACCGTCGTCAGCGACGGCGTGTACAGAGCCGAGGTCGCCACATCGTCAAAACCAATCACCGAGCAGTGCTCGGGCACGCGCACGCCCGCGCGATTCAGCGCCCGGATTGCCCCGAAAGCGCTCATGTCATCGAAGGCCAGCAGCGCCGTGAAAGGCCGCTTCTGCCGGATCAGTTCTTCCGTCAACTTGTGCCCCGATTCGAAGCTTGACATGGGATCGCGCGACTCCGGCAACTCCATGATCAGACGGGCATCAAGTTCCAGCCCGCATTCCTTGGCGCAGTTGCGGATGCCCCGCCACCGCGGTGAACTATCGGTCAGCGCCTTGGGACCGCGGATGAATGCGATCTTGCGGTGTCCCAGCGAGTGCAGATGTTCGAGCGCCAGGTAGCCGCCGACTTCGTTGTCGACAATGATGGAACTGATCGTGTCAGTTTTCAGCTCGCAGCCGATCATCGCCGTGGGAATGCTGCTCTTCTCCAGATCGCCGAGCAGGTTGATATCGAGAAACAGCCAGTTGGCGAGCACGATCAGAGCCTCAATGCGCCGGTCGAGCAACATCTCCAGATAGCGCTCGAAGCGGCTGCGCTCGTTGTGTACATCGGTGAGTATCGGCAGGTACGACGACTGGTAAAGCGTATTCTCGATGCCGCGCAGCACCAGCGTGCAGTAGGGATCGGTCATGTCGAAGACCATGACGCCGACGGTGTGGCTGCGCTTGCTGCGCAACGAGCGGGCGAACTGGTTGGGACGGTAGCCGAGCTTCTGCGCCGCACGCTCAATCCGCTTCTTCGTGACCGCAGGAATGTAGCGCGCTAACGGCGCGTTGTTCAGCACGATTGACACCGTGGTCGAGGAAAATCCGCTCTCCTTCGCCACGTCCCGAATGGTCACCATCGCAGCCTTTACGAAGCTATATAGGGACAGCCGCCCCGGCTGTCCGTCGAGCAGAGCTCGACGATTTGTTTGCCGGGAACCCTCCGACAATAAACAGAAATCGGGCCTTCGGCCCTATGGACAGCCGGGGGCGGCTGTCCCCACATAACTTCGCGTCGCCTCTTGAATGGAAAGCGTACACTGGCGGACACTACAGCAGAGACTCATACCAGTGTCAAGCGCGCGAATCACATCCAGATGTTTTGTCCTGCTTCTGTTGGCCGGAACCGCAACCCCAGTTCCCGCCCAAGTAACCTCGCCTGTGCCCGCGGGAAATAGCCGCAGCGCCACCTCCTCATCCCCGGCCGGAAGCGCGCATCCAGCTGATCCGGCGACGCTCTTTCAGCGTGGGCAGGACGCCCTGACCCACGGCCAGCTAGACGACGCGGAACGCGACTTCCGCACGGTTCTGCAGCTCGATCCGCAATCCGGCGCCGCTTATGCCAATCTCGGCGTCGTCTACATGCGGCGCAAGCAATGGACCAAAGCCCTGGAATCCCTCGAGAAGGCCGAGCACTTGCTGCCCCATCTCGCCGGCATCCGGCTCAACATTGGGCTCGCGTACTACCGGCAAAATGAATTCCTCAATGCTATTCCGGCATTCGAGTCGGTGCTGCACGATCAGCCGGACTCTCTGCAGGCCCGCTATCTCCTGGGCCAGTGTTACTTTTTCGCCGACCGTTGGGCCGACGCCGCCACCACTCTCGAGCCGCTCTGGGCGCAGGAGTCGGGACAACTGCCGTATCTCTACGTGCTCTCGAACGCGGCCCACCGCGCCGGCCGCCAGGAACTCGACGACCGCGCCACCGCGCAATTGATCAAAGTTGGCGACGGCTCTCCCGCGTACCATCTCTTCGTCGGAAAATTTCATCTGAATCTCGATCAATACGACCAAGCTCTGGCGGAATTTCAAGCCGCGGCCGATGCCGATCCGAAGTTGCCCTTCATCCACTTCAACTTGGGATTCACATATCTGAAGAAACACGACTATCCGCGGGCGCTCGACGAATTCTTGAAGGACTCGGCCATCGAACCGGATCTCGCCCTCAACTACGACGCACTGGGAGACGTTTACTGGCTGCTCGAAGACGACAAGAACGCCGAGAAAAATTATCGCGAGGCCTTGCGCCGCGATCCGCGCCTGCTGAACTCGCGCTTGGGATTGGCAAAGATCTACCAGCACCAGGAAAAGTACGCCCTCGCGCTCGCGGAAATCGATGCCGCGGAAAAGATCGACGCGGCGCGCCCCGACATCCATTACCTGCGCGGTCGAATCCTGCTCCAGATGGGACGCAAGGACGAAGCCAAAAAAGAATTGGACACGGCGCAGGCAAACCAGAAACCGGAGGCGATTCCTGTTCCCTCGCCCGAGATTCTGCAGCCTCCGCAGTGATACACTCGGCTCTAGAATACCCCGCCACTAAGTCCGCAAATCGCCGTTCTGACAGGAGGTACGAAGCATGAAGCTCACCCTGAAAATCATCGCAATCATCGTCGGCCTGCTGATTGTCATCGCCGTCGCGATCCCCTTCTTCATCGACGCCAACACCTTCCGCCCCACTCTGGAGACGGATCTCACCAGCGCGCTGGGCCGCCAGGTCAAGGTGGGGAATCTCTCCCTTTCGCTGCTCTCCGGTAGCGTATCGGCCGACGACATTTCCATCGCCGATGATCCCGCGTTCAACAAGTCGCCGTTCGTGCAAGCGAAATCGCTGAAGGTCGGTGTCGAGTTGGTTCCGCTGATTTTTTCCAAAACCCTGATCGTCACCGAACTGACTCTGAACCAGCCCGAGATCAACCTGGTGCGGTCCGACGACGGTGCAAAGTGGAA
The DNA here is from genome assembly GCA_963844525.1 of uncultured Acidobacteriaceae bacterium. Taxonomy (GTDB): domain Bacteria; phylum Acidobacteriota; class Terriglobia; order Terriglobales; family Acidobacteriaceae; genus Sulfotelmatobacter. The sequence goes on from CAWJOM010000011.1 coordinate 91,346, forward strand.
CTTTTCCAGCCTGGGCGGAAAAAATCCTTCGGCGTCAAAGCCCGCGGCTTCGCCTTCCTCGGCCCCCAACCTTTCGGTCGAGAAATTGAACGTGAACGACGGGCGGCTCACGGTCACGCGCGGGACATCGAAGCCTCATGTATACGATAAAGTTAATATTGAGGTAACTAACTTCTCGCTCACCGCAGCCTTTCCCTTCAAAATGACGGCGCAACTGCCCGCCGATGGAAGCCTGAAACTGGAAGGCAAAGCCGGACCAATCGACGCCAACAACACGGCTCAAACCCCGCTGCAAGCGAAAGTCACCGTGCAGAAGATGAACCTCGCGGCTTCCGGCTTTCTCGATCCCGCGGCCGGCATCTCTGGAATCGCCGACTATGACGGATCCGTCGACTCCAACGGTCATGAAGCCAAAACGAGTGGCAAGCTGACAGCCTCGAATTTACAGCTCGTTCAGAAGGGATCGCCTGCCGGCAAGCCAGTGCAGGTGACCTATACGGTGACCCATGACCTGGCGAAAGAGACCGGCACAATTCCGCAGTGCGAAATTACTATGGGCAAAGCCGTCGCTCACATGACCGGAACCTACGACGCTCACGGCGCGATCACTTCCATCAATCTGAAGCTCAATGGGCAGGGCATGCCCGTCGACGATCTCGAGGCCATGCTTCCGGCCGTCGGCGTCGTGTTACCTCCGAAGGCAGCCCTGAAGGGCGGCACTCTCGCGACCACCATGGCGATCGCTGGGCCAGTTGACAAGTTAGTAACGGTCGGAACCGTGAAGCTGGAAAATTCCACGCTCGCCAATTTCGACCTGGGCTCCAAGCTCTCCGCCATTTCCGCGCTGTCCGGCAAGAAAACCGGCAACGACACCTCGATCAAAAATTTCAGCTCCGATGTCCGCGTCGCTCCCGAAGGCACCAAGGCCGACAACATCAATCTCAATGTGCCGTCGATCGGCGTCGTCACTGGGGCGGGCACGGTCAGCCCGGCGAGCGAGCTTGCATTCAAGATGAACGCAGATGTCGGAGGGATGGGAATCCCGTTCTCCGTCGCAGGAACCAGCTCCGATCCGAAGTTCGTTCCTGACGTGAAAGGTATCGCCACGGGCCTGCTGAAAGGCCTGGGCAAGGGCAATACGAACCAGCAAAATACCGTGAACAACGTGATGGGAATGTTCAACAAAAAGAAGCAATAGAAAATAGAAGAGATGTCGACTGGCAAAGCCACGTCCAGCGACGTGGCTTTTTACTATTATGAAGAAATGACGACTGGCATGTCCGACACCATCTCTGACGGCCTGGCTCGCTATTCCATCGGCGAAAAGCTGCGCTCCATGCGCCTGCGCAAAAGCATGGGGCTTGTGGAACTGGGCCAGCACACGGGCCTTTCCGCTGCCTTGTTATCGAAGCTGGAGCGCGGAAAGCTGTTTCCCACGCTGCCTACCTTGCTCCGCATCGCCATGGTGTTTGGAGTCGGCCTCGACTACTTCTTTGCGGACGAACGCAAACGCCGCATCGCCGGAGTGGTGCGCCGCGAAGAGCGCGTCCGGTTCCCCGAGAAGCCCGGGGCAACCGATGTCCAGTACTACTTCGAGTGCCTGGACTTCCGCTCCACCGAACGCAAGCTCAGCGCTTTTCTGGCCGATTTTCAAGACGTGTCGCCGGAGAAACTCAAGCCTCACCTGCACGCCGGCGTCGAGTTTCTCTATGTGCTGAAGGGGTCCCTGGTCATCAAAATCGGCAGCGAGGAATTCCATCTGGAAGCCGAGGACGCCATTTACTTCGACTCCGCCGTGCTGCACAGCTATCGCCGCCGCGGATCGAAGCCGTGTACCGGCGTCCTCGTCACCGTCCCGTGAGCCAGACCCTCATCGCTTATTCCTGGAACGCCTCACCGCAGCCGCGAAAAGCTCCCCGATCCTTAGGGCACGGCGGGGGTCCAATTTGCCTCTCTTCACGATCGTGCCATCCTGAGCCGAGCCGCCTTTCAGGCGTAGCGAGGGATCTCCAGCTCGACCGGCCTGTCGCGCAAGCAAGCTGCAATACTGCGAAGGGGGAGGCCAATCTTCTGGCCTCCTCGGCGCAGGATGGTACTATGGAAGATTCCGAGAGAGTGATTCCGGGAACTTGTGTCCCCGTGGTCCTTTGGGAAATGTCTGCGTTAAAATGAAGCGCAGATTCTGGCACCGTCGGGCAGCCGTCGCACCGCGCGGTTCTTGGTGGGAAGTTCGTACGCGGACCGGGCAGCCTTTAGGATGCCCTGAGAATCGAAGCTAGTTGAACCGAAACTTGCTAATGTTGAAATCCGAATCGTTAATGTCTGAAGCACCATTGTCTGAAGCATCAGCGCCTGAAGCCTCGGCGCCTGAAGCGTCCATGCCCGCGCCGCTGCCGTCCAAGCGCTCGAAATCCTGCATCGTATCCGGGAGCATTCGCGCCGCCGTCGCGGCAGTTTGCCTCCTGGTGGCGCTTTTGACCCTGGCCACTGCGGCTTCTGCCCAGGGAAGCTTCACTCTGTCGGCCACTTCCTTCTCGCCCGTGGCCATGGGCCCGGAGGGCACCTCTGCCGCCAGCATCACGATCGGCTCGGTGAACGGCTTCACCGGATCCGTCAACTTGAGTTGCGCCGTGTCCCCGACAAATCTGGCGGATCCCCCGGTCTGTTCGGTGAGTCCAGCCACTGTGACCCCGCCTACGAGCGCCTCGGCCACCATTACCAGCAAGATCGACACCGCTCCGGCGGCATACTCAATCACGATCACCGGCACCGCGCCTTCGACCTCCCAAACGGTAAGCTTACCGCCTGCCACAGTAACGGTGGTGGGGCTCACCCCGCAATTCACGATCACCGTGGCCAGACCCGTGACGCCCACCTCTGTGCCCGCAGGCAGCGGCGGTCAGGGGGTTATCAACGTAAATCCAGTCAACGGATATGTCACTCCGCCCGGCAAACCCGGGATCACGCTTTCCTGCAGCACCATTACTCCTCTTGTAACGGTTCCTCCCATCTGCACGTTCTCGTATCCCGCGGGACAAACGACGTTGCCAGTAAACGGAACGGGATCGGCCAGTTCGAATATCACGATCAGCACCTTCGGACCGGTGATCACGAGCTCGACCGCTCCGCCCCGAGCGTTTTTCGCCCTGTGGATGCCCTTTCCGATGTTGGCGCTGGCAGGCTTCGGCGCGGCCATCGGCGGAAAGCGATCCAGAAAAGCCTGGGCCCTGCTCGCTCTTTTTGTCATGAGCGGCGCACTGTTCCTGATGCCCGCATGCGGCAACTCCGGCACGACGACCACCAGCACGCCGAACGGAACCACGCCCAGCAACGCCTACACCTTCACGGTGACCGGCGTAGACGCCGACGGCAACATTGCCAGCAACACGGACTCCACCACCAGCACCAATCCCACGGTCTCGATGACGGTCACCGCGCCGACGAAGTGATTGGCCGAAGTGGTTGGACGAAGTGAGTGGGCTTTGACGGGACCCGCCGCGAACGCCCGAACGACTGGATTTTGACTTCGAGTCGGCGCAAACCGGAGAGCGAAAGTCGGAGCTGAGTATTTACGACGCCGCTTTGCGAGCCTGGCGTTCGATTTCGGCCGCCTGGTGATTCAGCACATCGCGCAACGAAACCAGTCCCTTCAAATCCTTGCCATCGACGATCGGCAGATGGCGGAATCCGAATTCGCGCATGATGAACAAGCACTCCTCGATCGTCTCGTCGGCTGGCACGGCCCGCGGGTTCGCGGTCATCACCTCCGACACCACGGTCGTTCCCGGAGTGCGGCCCACCGCCACAACCCGGTTCATGATGTCGCGCTCCGACAGGATCCCCGCCAGTTCGCCGTTGCGCAGCACGGGCAGCGCGCCAATGTTGTGCTCCATCATGAATCGCGCCGCTTCCAGCACGGTGCGGCTGGTTTCCACGGAATAAAGCTTGCGGTCTTTCACGAGATCGCGGAGGGTCTTCATGGATTACTCCTTGGACAAGCTGAAAACTAGGTTGGATTCGGCCAGCCCCCACGGCCAGCCCTTTGCGGTGGGAAATACTGTATCACAGGCGGCAGGAACGCATAGAAACCCTGCTGAGAAGGTCGCCTAAACCAGATTCATGGCGATCCCTCCTTCGGCACAGCAAAGGCTGGGACGATTCAGGCGAAGTGATTAGCATCGCTACGGTATCACGTGGAAAGCCACATTGCTGGTGAGCGATCCCTGCGGCGTGATCACGGTGACGAATCCTGTCGTGCCTCCCGCGGGGACCGTCGCTCGTATGTACGTGTCGGAAACCACGGTGAAACTGGCTGGAGTGCCGTTCAACGAAACGGCGGTGGTTCCGGTGAATCCTTGCCCAAGAATGGCCCCGGCCTGCCCCACCTTGCCAAGCGGCCGCGGCAAGCTCACGAACGGCCCAAGCCCGACGGACAGGCGATAGATGGTTCCACATTCGAAGCCCTGGGAACCGCAATTGAGCATTCCACCGTTCTCGGTTGTCCCGTAGAAGTTTCCGTCCGTGGCTTGCAGAAGTGCGGCCCAAGGGAACGCTCCGTCAGGACAGCCTTTTTGGTGACAGAACTTGTAAAGCGTAGTCAACTCACCGGCCGGAGTGATTCTGAAGATCGTGCCGCACCCGAGATCTTCACCATTCGAACGACACCCGGAGAATCCTCCGTGTGCGGTGGTCCCGTAAAAGTTACCGTCTGTACCCAGTATCAAAGCGCCTTGAGGGATGGACCCGTCCGCACAGTTGGCCAGTGAACAGAAAGCGTAGAGCGTAGTCAGAGCACCTGACGGAGTAATCTTGAAAACCGTTCCGCCCGTGGTGTTGGCGCCGCCATAGGTGGTAGTTCCGTAGAAGTCGCCATCCGGACCTTGTATGAGGCCGCCCGCCGGGTTCTCGCCGTCAGCGCAGGGATTTCCCCCCTGGGCGCAAAAGCTGTACAGCGTCGTAAACTTGCCGGTTGCGCTCGTTTTGAAGATCGTGCCACAGCCAGCGACGACGCAGTTTTGAAACCCTCCGAGGTAGGTGGTCCCGTAGAGGCTTCCATCTGTACCTTGTACCAGGCCGGAACGTGGGTCCCAGCCGTCGGCGCAGTTGTTCCCTTGGGAGCAGAACTCGTAGAGAGTAGTGAAATTGCCCGCTGAAGTCATCGCGAAGATAGTTCCAAAGTTGGCAAGGCCGCCGGAAGAAGCTGTCCCGTAGAAAATCCCGTTTGCTCCCTGCACCAGAGTTCCAATGGGGTTTTGGCCGTCGGAGCACGGGGGGGTCAGGCAGAAGGAGTGCAGCGTGGTCAACACGCCGGCAGGAGTGACTTTGAAGATCGTGCCGCTGCTGCCTCCCCCCTCATACTCCGTTGTTCCGTAGAAATTACCATCCGCGGCCAACGTCAAGCCAGCAGCCGCTTCCTCACCGTCCGGGCAAGAGCCCAGCGTACAGAAGTTGTAGAGGGTCGTCAGATTGCCCGTGGTACTTACCTTGAAGATGGTGCCGAACGGGCGGTCGAAGGTCATTCCCCCGGTCGTGGTTGTCCCATAGAGGTTTCCGTCGATGCCCTGAACGAGCGAACCCGTGGGGTTGCTGCCATTGGTATAATCAAAGGCTACCAGGCTCGTGAAGGTCTGTGCGGGCGATCCAATTGCTGCTGCCGCGCAAAACAGGAAAAGGGCGCAGATGTTTTTCCACCCAATAGGTTCGCTCTGAGTAACTTTCCCGATCTTCATGCTGCCTCCTACCCAAACCAGAGATTCCGCGAGACGAGGCCTTGCGACGAAGGCATACCACTGACACCGTAGACTGCGCCGCCTCAGGGGAGGGACAGCGTGATACGAGGCGTAGAAAGCCTACCACATCCAGCTGAGGGTTACGTCACTGGCCAGAAGCGTGGCCAACCGTGAAGCTGAACGAGGGACAGGCATGGATAGCGAAGGGGAACAGTTCCCGTTAGTGCAGAACCAGTTCGTGCTCTTCGTCATAAGCATCCTCGTGCTCACGACGATCGGCCAGATCGTCGTAGGAAATCTTCAGGAGGAACATCGATTTTCGTTTCAGCCACAGGCGTTTTGGACGCACCGGCTTCGAATACTGCAGCAGCGGCAGAAAATCAGCATCCCCAGGAACACCACTCCCATCAGCCAAAAAGCTTCCACGAACGCGAGCATCATCGCGTGCTGCTGCACCATGCCATAGAGTGCAGTCAGCGCCTTGCGCGTGGCCGTGACGCCGTCGATCCCGTGCGAGATGAAGCCCGCCTTCAACCCTTGCAGCAATCGTAAAGTCTGCGGGCTGCCCGTTGTGACATTCGCCACCAGATGGTTCTGGTGCACCTGTGAACGCCGCGCCAGGAACGTCGTCATCAGCGCGATCCCCACGCTGCCGCCGATGTTGCGCATCAGGTTGAAGATGCTGGTCGCATTCCCCATCTTCTCCGGCGAGATGTGCGACATGGCCAGCGACATCAGCGGAATAAACAGAAAGGCGAGCGCGACTCCCTGCAGAACCTGCGCCCAGAAAATATCCCAAAACCCAGCGTTGAGATTGAGTCCAGAAAGCTGGAACATTGTCACCGATCCGAGCACAATGCCCACTCCCAGCAATCGCCGCGGATCCGTCTTGGTCGTCAGGTGTCCCGCCAGCGGCGTGAACAGCAGCGCGCCAATTCCTCGCGGCGACAGCGCCAGCCCTGCGTTGTACGCGGGATATCCCATAAGCGTCTGCAAATACAGCGGCAGCAGCACCAGGCTGGCGTAGAGCACGAAGCCCAGCATGCTGATCAGAAACACTCCCGCGCTGAAGGACCGGTCCCGCAGCACGCGCAAATCGACAACCGGATGGTCGGTCATCATCTCGCGAACAATCAACGCGACCAATCCAAACAGGCACAACGCAGCGAAAACGCGAATGTATTGCGACGAGAACCAATCTTTGCGCTGCCCGGTATCGAGCAGAATCTGCAACGAGCCAATGCCGAGCGCCAGAAATCCGATTCCCCAAAGATCGACGCGCGACCCGTTGCCGCGCTTCACATAATGCGGATCGAATACAAACTTATTCATGAGAAACAGCGAGAGCGCGCCCACCGGCAGGTTGAGATAGAAGATCCAGCGCCAGCTGTAGTTATCGGTGATCCATCCTCCGAGCGTGGGCCCGAGAATCGGCGCCAGCAGAATGCCGATTCCGAATGCCGCCATGGCGTGCCCATGCCGCTCCTTCGGGAAAGTCTCCAGCAGAATCGCCTGCGCTAGCGGCTGCAACCCGCCGCCAGTCAACCCTTGCAGCACGCGGAAAATAATCAACTGCGTCAGCGTCGTGGCGAGGCCGCAGCACAGAGACGTCACGGTAAATCCCGCGACGCAGGCCAGCAGCAGCCGCTTGCGGCCCATATGATTCGCCAGCCAGCCGGAAATCGGCAACACGATCGCATTCGAAACCAGATACGAAGTAACGACCCACGTGCCTTCTTCGTTGGTTGCAGCCAGATTGCCGGCAATGTGCGGGATTGAAACGTTGACGACCGTGGTGTCGAGGACTTCCATGAAGGTCGCCAGCATCACCGAGACCGTGACGACCCACGGATTCACGAAACGTTGTGGACGGGCATCCACCAGAACATGTCCTGCCAGCGGAAGAGATCCGCGTATCGAACTGTTCAGTTTGAAGGAGAGAGAACCGCGATGCTGTGATACGAATCACAAGGCGACGTTACCTTGGGCGGGATAGAGACGGGTGCTAACGGCTGCCGCAAATGCATTAACCACGAAGGACGCCAAGGGACACGAAGAACTTCAAAATCTAAAGATTTCCTTCGTGGTCCTTCGTGTCCTTCGTGTTGATGATTTGGACGTCGATTAACAAGGTAGGCCGCGCTAGCGGCGCAATTGCGGACTAATGCGGTTCTGCTTAGCAGGGTTGGGGCGCAATTCGTTGGGATGTGGCAGCCGCATCCTTCGGCTGTCCCAGTAGCGCCGGCGCCCCGCCGGCTGTCGCGGGGGCGTCCCGCCCGCGCACCGGATCAAACGAAAAGCTGGCAATCTTTGAGTCGCCGCCAGCAGTGGCGGCGAGACGCCGCCACGACCGCCGCCAGAATGGCGGCGCTACGGTTCGACGTTTATCGTTCGGTGACTTCTTCCAGAGTCTGAAAGAACGCCGGATACGAGATCGCCGCCGATTCCGCGCCGCGGATCAGCGTCTCGCCCTCGGCTCGCAAGGCGGCGACTGCAAAGGCCATCGCGATGCGATGATCGCCGAACGAATCGAGTTCGGCCCCGTGGAGCGTCTGCCCGCCGCGAATCTTCAGGCCATCGTCGCGCTCTTCCACTTCCGCCCCCATCCGCCGCAGGTTCGCGGCTACGGCCGCAATGCGGTCCGACTCCTTCACGCGCAGTTCTCTGGCGTCGCGCACTTCGAGTCCCTTCTCCATGTACGGAGCGATCGCCGCCAGCACCGGAATCTCGTCGATCAGCGCGGCCGAATCCGCTCCCGCAATCGTGGCCTGCCTGAGTTTGCCGCCTTCAATCTGCAACGATCCCACCAGCTCTCCGTGAATTTCGTCGAGCTGCGTCACCGAAATGCGCAATCCGATCTGCATCAGGAGGTCCAGCAGCCGCGCGCGCGTTGGATTCATGAGCAGGCCAGGCAGAGTCAGTTGCGAGTCCGGGAATAACGCAGCCGCGCACAGAAAGAACGCCGCGCTCGACAGGTCTCCCGGGATGCGAGCTTCGATCCCGCGCAGGCGCTGGCCGCCGCGAATGCGGACTTCATTTCCGGCCGCGCCTCCCTGGCCGCCGCCCTTGCGCTCGAGCTTCGCCCCAAAAGCGCGCAGCGCCACTTCGCCGTGATCGCGAGTGCGCAGGGGTTCTTCGATGCGGGTTTCGCCGTCGGCAAACAATCCCGCAAACAGCAGGCACGACTTCACCTGCGCGCTGGCCACAGGCATCTTGATAGTCGATCGCTTTCAGCGCCGCGCCCCTGATGCGCAGCGGCGGCTTGCCCTCGTCCGATGCGATCTGCGCTCCCATCGCGGACAGCGGTGTGATCACCCGCGCCATGGGACGCCGCGAGAGCGACTCGTCCCCAATCATCTCGCTGGTGAAATTCTGTCCCGCAACAATGCCGCTCAGCATGCGCATGGTCGAACCGGAATTGCCGCAATCGAGCGGGACCGTCGGCGCAGCGAGCAACAAGCCGCTGCCCTTGCACTTCAATCACGTTGTCCGGCTTCGCCTTTGCGCTCCCAGCGACACGCCCAGCGATCGCATGCAGCCAAGAGTGCTCGCGCAATCGGCGCCCGTTGAATAGTTTTCCAGCCGCGATGGGCCCTTCGGCGATTCCGGCCAGCATGGCATAGCGATGGGAGATGGATTTGTCTCCGGGCAGCCGCACGCTGCCGCGCACGTTGCGCGCCGGACGCACAATCACTTGAGACTCAGTTTTTCATGCTGAGATCAATATAGTGGTTTGGGGCTAAGGAAATGACGAATCCGATTCGCATTGTTGATTGCTGATTTTTGAATTGCTGAATGAAATCCATTCTGCTGCAAGGCTTTTCAATCAACAATCAGCAAATCAGCAATCAACAATTCTTCAGGCCATCGCTTTGGCCTCTGCCGTCGCCTCTCGCAGAATATCTGGCCGGGACTTCTTTCATCGTCACGCCGAACTCAAACATCGGCGTCTCTGTGCCGCGTCCCCAGCGGGCCACTTCCCAATGCGCGCGCACGAATTTCACATCCGCATGCTCGGTCAGATCGAGCAGCAGCGGCGTCTCTCCGCAATAAAACTTCTGCGGGAAATGCCGCAATGGATTTCGCGCCCCATGTCGTCCCGTCGGCGGAGCCATAGACGCTGACATCAAGCGACTCCTGCTCGATGATCTTCGTGATCTTAAGGTCACCAGAAAGACTCGGCTCGTGGCGCCGCTAACATCAACGGCCGGGCCGTCGCCTTTGGCGGTTACAGTCTGGGAATCGACCAGGATGTGATCATCGATGATGTGCTCATCGTAGTCATAGCGAGAGGATTCTAACAAATCCGGCGGCGCAATCTCTCGGCAAACCGCGTAAGTCGTTGAGCATTCGGCAGGTGATCGAAAAGTCGTAGAACCGCCCTGGGAGGACCGAAGACGAACGACGAGTTGCGAACGACTAACGCCCAACCCGAGGGACGATCGTCGCTGCCAGGGCCGTTTCCGGCTCAGGAAATGGCATTGTGGGCGGGACTCTGGACGCAAATGACTCCCGGCGCCGTCGGGCAGAATATGTACGTACACAAACGGCTTACAATATTATATGTTTTTGCGTTTTGTACCGAAGCAGACTTGTAAGTAAAGCCTATTCCGACGGATGCGGCCGGTAAATTCGCTGCAGCACGGCTTCTCCGCCGGCTTGAATTCCATCAGTTCCATGCGCACCAGATCGGGATCGTACACGTTGAGCTGCCACTTGCCGTCTTTGCCCATCTGCGCCTTTTCGTCGCCATGCGGCTTCCAGCCATGCGACTCCAGCATCGCCTGCGCCTTCTTTATGTCGACCACGCCCAGCGAAATATGGTTCATCACGCCGGTCAGTCTGCAGGTCGGCAGGGTCGGGCTGGTTCAGCATGTATTCGATCCAGTCCGTGCCGTCGGGAACCTGCATGGCGACCCATTCGGTCACGTCGTCTTTCATGCCGCCATGCCAGTACGGACGAAAGCCGAGAATGTCGCGGTAAAAATGGTCCTCGGCCGCGCGGTCGTGGACGAGGAAGCCAGCGTGGATCATGTGGCGTGAAACGGCACGCGGCCGGCGGCGCCGCGGCTTCTCCCTTCCCCTCTCGACGAACTCGATCTTGATGTCCCTCAGGATCGGTGACGAAAAAGAAAAGACTGTGATCGGCGCGGCCCTGAATCTGCGCAGCCTTGATCCCCTGCGCCACGAAATATTTTCGCAGCGCGACGATATTGTCGGTGGCAAACGCCACATGATCCATGCGGTCGGTGGACTTCGGATCTGGCGCAGGGCTGAAACCAACCCATTGCTTGCCCGCCATGTAGCGCACGGTCCCGCCGGTTCGACGGAGCGGCCGACGCCAGCCCGAGAATGTCGCCGTAAAGCTTTTTCGCAGCCGTCAGGCGCGGTGGTGTAAAACGCAACGTGATCGATGCCGAGGATGTGCGGACGGGTGGCGGCAGTTTGTCCGTGAGCAAGCGACGGTTTGCAGGCGCAGCAGCAGAGAACGAAAGAGCAGTCTCTTCATGGCGGGATGATTCTAGAACACACAGACCACGAAGCGGCAGAGCATTCGTCATGCTGAGCGCAGCGGAACTAGCGAAGCGCTGTTGCGCGATTCGAAGCATCCCTGCGCGTGACGAATGCGGCGCAGGGATTCCACGCTTCGCTCGGATGACAGGCCTTACCGCGCTAACCAGGCCATCCAGAAACTGCCGAAGCACTCGCCCCATCTCCTGGCTGCTCCCACGGCGGAGTAGTGCGCCGGCCTTCGGAATCACCTTCAGCTCGCTGCCGGCGATGTGCTGACGCATCAACTCGGCTTCGTTCACGCCGGTCATGCAAGTCTTCGTCGCCGGTCACGAGCAGCGTTGGCACATTGATGGTCTTCAAGGTCTCGACGGAATCCGGGCGCGCCGCCATGCCGCGCTGCACCTGCGCGACATCCTCGGGCGACATTTTCCGCATCATGCGCAGCGCGCCATCGACCAGGTCAGGACGCATCTCGCGCGTCGTCTTCGCCATCAACTTGCGGAATCATCGACTTCGAAAAATGGTTCGGTGCCGCGATCGAGAACGTCTTTCGCCGCCTGCAGACGTCCCGCGCGGGCTTCGTCGTTGTCCGCGGGAGCCTTCGTGTTGCACAGACCGAGCGCCGGCCACGCGGCCGCGATGTCTCCGCCAGAATTCGAAGATGGCATAGCCGCCGATCGAAACGCCGATCAGCGGCGCGCGGCCCACATCGGCATCGTCCATCACGCGGGCGATGTCGGCGGCATGTTTCTCCATCGTGGCCGGACCTTCGCCAACCTCGGATTCGCCGTGCCCGCGCAGATCGGGCATGATGAGTCGATAGCGCGTCGACAACGCGTCGGCGACCGGCAGCCAGAATTCATGGTGCACGGGAAACGGATGCAGCAGGACCACCGGGCCGACCGTCGCCGAGCGACCAGTAGACAGATCTCGGCGTCGCCGCTGTTGACGCGATGGGAAGGAGATGCGCTCCATGCCAGGGATTAGATCACAGACTCAGCGTGGCCCCGGACGCATTCGTCCGCGAGGAATAGAGCGCGCTCTCAGGCAGTCGCGGGCGGACGAATGCGTCCGCCCCTACGTGAACCGTTTCTGCAGTACTGGTTCGTTACCGCTTGCGCGATCTGGGCGCGGCGAGCAGCAGAGGTTCTTCCGGCATCACGATCCACGCGATGATATAGGGATGAAGCCCACGCAGGTCATGAGCGCAGTGATCAGCCAGACGACGCGCACCAGGCTGACATCGACGTCGAAGTACTCCGCGAAGCCCAGGCAAACGCCGGCCACTTTGCGCCCCAGCGCGCGGACGCACCAGCCGGGTCCGGGCTTGCGAAGCGCCGACCCGAATGCCGCAATAAGCGCAAACAGCAGCATCGTCCTGAATCAATTTTCCGCAGTAGTTGCAGTACATGGCTCCGCCCTCCCCTAGAGAGTACGTAATTATAGGACGAAAGTTCCCTGTCTCTCCGGAGAGGATTTAGCGGGGATGGGAACGCATTTACCACCAAGGGCACGAAGGTCCACGAAGGAACCCTTGACCGCGCGTCGCGGCGGACGAAGGCGGCTGTGAACATAAACCGTCTATTCCCGGTAGGCTTCTTTGATGTAGCGGCGGGCCTGGTCGGCGGGGCCGGTGTTGGCGTTGCCGGCCAGCACGGTTTGATATTTCTGCATGGCCAGCTCGCGCTTGTCGAGCAGATCGTACATTTCGCCGGCGGCCAGGTTGGCTTTCTGCAGGATGTCGGGGTCCGGGTTGGGAGCCTGATTCACCAAGTCATAAGCCGCGGCGGCCGCGGCCAGATTCTTCTCGCTGCGGAACAGTTCTCCGAGGCCCCACGCTGCCAGTTCGTAATGCAGCGCGCCGTACTTCCCTTCGCGGCCGTTCTGCCAGACTTTGCGATAGGTCGCTTCGGCCTCTGGCAAGCGGCCCGACGCCCGCTGCAGGTTCGCCACCTCGGTCAGGAACAGGTAATTTCTGGGATACTTCAGCGCCAAGTCGTTCATGTAGACAATCGCTTCGTCGTACTGCTTTTCGCGCCGCAGGAACAGCGTCAGCACGACTTTGGCATCGACCGAGTTTTCGCCGTCGCTCTTCGCGACTTCGCGAAGATACTGGAGGCCTTTCTCCGGCGACCCGCTCAATCCAGCCATGGCCGCGGCCATTTTCACGCTCCAGGGCAGGCGCCCGATCACGTAGTTGTGCGTGCCCACCACCATCTTCGCGTCGACATAATCGGGATCGAGTTCGAGGACGCGCTCATGGTCATGACGTGCCCCGACTGCGTTGCGCAGCGCGGAAAACCACGCCCGCTCGACCAGCCCGGTATACACCGCAAACTGCGCGCGCGAAACTCCACGGCAATAGAGCGCGTTGACGTCCTTCGGGTTGGCCTTCAGCTCATCTTCTTCAAGGGCCTCCGCGCGACGGACGAGTTCCTTAATCTGCTCCTTCAGTTTCGGATCCGTGGGCCGCGGCGTGCGGCCGATGAAGCTGTCATTGGCGTAGTCGCCGGTGTTCATCGCGCCCGTGTCGTAAAGGTCGTGCATTAGCACCACGGTCAGCAGATGGTTGACCGCAAAGGGATCGTTAGGATGCTTCTCCAGAATCTTCTCGAACTCCTGGGTCGCCCGCTCGTAGTCCATGTTGTAGAAGTGGTCGAAGGCGGCGTCGGTCTGGGGATCGTGCGGTGCACCGTGGAGGGGGGGTATGGCCGGCCCTGACTGTGCCGACGCGGACAGCCACGAGACCAGGACGAGGAGCAGCAGGATCAACCGCTGGCCGGTGTGTCGCGAACGCTTCGGAAGATTGGCTGGGGCGGTCACGGATCGAATGGCTCTTAGTTAGGGTGAATCTTTAGTTCGAATGAATCCTTGTTCGAGTGAATCATGGTTCGAGTGAATCCTAGTCTAAACGAAGTCGAAGGTTTGCCTCAGCCCAGCTCGCTCGCACTTGTCGTGGAATTCGAATCCCAGGCTCTTTGACCGGCGTCATCCCGAAGCCCGCCCCATGAACCGCGGAGCTGCGCGCGAGATCCCTCCCTCCCCCGGAAGAACGGCTCCGGTCGGGAATGACGCCACTAAACTTTTCGGGTCGAGGGTCGAGCTTCGCTCGACGGACAGCCGGGGGCCGCTGTCCCCATATCCTGATTTCCGCTTGAACCAAGAATGTCATCTACGTGCCGTCCGCGCTACCTGCCTTACCATATCGTGCGACCCTATAATCGGCGCAGCTACAGACTGATCCAGGTTGCGGGAAGGCGCGGGCAAGTTAGCTGTGCCCGGTTCGCCGAATGGAGCTCGGCCAGCCAAGCGGCGCTATAGTCAGGGGCTGAGGATGGCATCCTGATAACCGTTCCGACCCGCACCTTGTCAGATGATTTTTTGAGCTCCTCGTAGTGCATGGGCCTTCGTAACTGGTGCATCTTTACTCGCTGGCTCGCGTAATAATTGCCTGCGGAGGCGTGAGGTGTTTGTTGGAAAGAATTGCAAGTCTCTGGATCTGGAACGTTTAAGGGAGCTTGGGCTTTGGCGGTTGGAATGCCCTTCACCTTAAGGTTTTTACTGTAGGACCTACTATGTCAGAGGTAGTGCAAGAGACACATCAGGAATTCTGGCGGGCGCCCTCCCCGGTCGTGGCGGACGAGGTGGTTGTGCGGGAGGCCGTGCCTGTCATGGCGGAGGCTTGCTCGCGCTGCGGAAGCGAGTTCCTGCTGGGCTCGCGGTTTTGCCACTCTTGCGGCGGACGACGCCGGGAAGCCGTAACCGCCGAAGCTCACGCTGATGCCGCCGAATTCGCGCATTTGTGGAAACAGGCAGTATCCCGCGTACAGGCGTCGGTTGGATCGATTCCGTGGAGCAAGATCTCTGTGCCTTCCTGGCTGCGCTACCTGCACTTCCACGAGATCAAGAGCCGGATCGGGCTATCAACGGCCTCGTTGATCGCTTTCGTAGCCGGCGTTGGATGTATCGCCGGGGCCCTGCTGGTTGGATTGCTCACGGCCAAGACCTTCGTGGACTGGCAGGCGATTCAGTTCTACCGGGCGGAATGGCTGCTGGCGGCAACGGCATCGTTCGTCGCGGGGATCCTGCTGAAGAAGTCTTCCCATCGCGATAGCGAGTAAGCCTTCCTACGATTCACTTCCGGACCCGGCCGCACGCCTTTGCTGGCTCATTCGATAAAGATGGTGAATGGGTCCGATTCCCCGGCCCAAGGGATGTCCGTTGGCGATCGCGGCCGTGACGAATGTCTTCGCTAACAGCGCGGCTTCAGCCAGCCCCCGATCCAGGGCTAAATGACAGGCCATGGCTGTGGCGAAGGCGCACCCCGTTCCATGAGTTGAGTTCGACTTCTGGCGCTCCGCCTTGAATACTTCTTGCTCCACCCCGTGTGCGGTATTGAAACTCAGCAGATCGATGGCTTTCTCCAGGTGTCCGCCGGTGATAACCACGGCGGAGGCCCCCATCTCGTGCAGTTTGGCGGAAGCCGCCTTCATCTCGTCCAAGTCCTGAACCTTCAACCCGGTAAGGACCCCTGCTTCATCAACATTCGGCGTTACCACGTCAGCCAGAGGGATCAGCCTTTCGACCAAAAGCCTGGTTCCGGCGGGATCCAGTAAGTCTTTGCCAGAAGAGGACTTAAGGACGGGATCAAGCACAATATTCGCCCATCGAGCCTTTTGGGTGCGGTCTCCGGAACGGGTACCGGGGGCTTTCGAAAGGAATTCGGCGACTGCTTTGACGACTTTGGCGGATCCGAGCATTCCAATGTGGACGGCGGCGATCTCCATGTCGGCCGCCAGTTCCTCTAAAGTGTCGGAAATCAACGCGGGATCGACCGCCTCGACCCGCTTTACCCCGGAGGTCGACTGGACGGTCAGGGCGGTGATGCACGCCACCCCATAACAGCCGTGGGCTGCGATCGTCTTAATATCGGCGGTTACGCCAGCTCCGGACGATGGGTCGAACCCGGCGATTGTCAGGACGATAAGTGGCTTTTCGGGCATGGCCCTCCGATAGGATCCGATCTGAAACGAGTCCCGTGGCGACTCGTTACAAGCCCCAGCATCTTACATCGGACACCATCGGAAGTTACTTTCAGGGCTTCGCCTGAGAAAAAAATCTTTAGGTGCTGACCTTGGGGACATCCCGTAAATACATGATTCCATGTAAGTTGCCATCGTAAAACCTGTAAGCCATTGATTCCAGACAAGTTGTAAATTCTACCTTACCCCTGGCCTTTAGTTATTTACCTTTTGGTAAATACGTAACCTTCCTGAAATAAAGGGTCTTACCCGGATGTGCCTAAATTACCAATGGGTTACGTGTGACATCCATAACTAGGAGGTCATCGCCAGACCCCCCAAATCGCCTTGACACGAGTTTGGCACGTCGATAGCATCTACAAACTGCAGAGAAACACCAGCCTAAAGGCCAAGGGCACTTTTGAGTATGCGAGGAGAACTGAATGCGAAGATGTATAGCTCGAGGACTGGCGATCGCTTGTCTGATCGTCGGCCTGGGAGCGGCTCAGGGACCGAACATCTCGGAGGCGACAGCGGCTCCAGTTAGTTCTGTTCCAGATAAACCCGAAGTCCGCCCACAGGTCGTTAAGACAAAGCCGTATCAAGTTGGGACAGCGTCCTGGTACGGACAGATATTTCAGGGCAAGACCACGGCGAGCGGTGAGCCGTACGAGATGTACGACATGACCGCTGCCCACCTGACGCTTCCCATGGGAAGCTATGTCAGGGTCACCAACCTGCGCAATGGCCGGGTCGTTGTGGTCCGCGTCAATGACCGCGGTCCCATCGTTCCAGGCCGGATTATCGACCTGTCGTACGGTGCTGCCCAGGCGCTGCAATTCAAGTCGCGGGGCCTGCAACGCGTGCGTCTGGATCTGGTTAACAACCCCAGCAACCCACGCGACCAGAAACCCGCTTACCAGACGGTCGCAGTCAACCATCCCCCGGTAGTAAAACTCCCGTAAAAATCATAAACTGGCTGGGATGCCAACAACATTTCCCGGTGTCCCGCACGGTGGCTCGAGCTACCGCGGTGATGATTTTCACGGTGCTGATCTAAAGCACGGTGATCCGCGCCAGCGGCTCATCGTTGCCCTGGACGTCTCCACCGCCGCCGCCGCACAGAAAATTGTGGCGGCGGTGGGAGACTCCGCGCTGACCTACAAAGTCGGCATGCAGCTATACACCGCCGAAGGTCCGCAAGTGGTGCGGGATCTTGTGGCTTCGGGTCGCCGCGTGTTTCTCGACCTGAAGTACCACGACATTCCGAATACCGTTGGCGCCGCAGTCAGCGAAGCGGCAAAGCTGGGCGTCAGCATGCTGACCGTACACGCGTCGGGCAGCGGCAAGATGCTGCGCGCAGCGGTGGAAGCAGCGAAAACGAATACGGATCTGATCGTGCTCGCGGTGACCGTGCTGACCAGCATGGACGCCAACGACCTCGAAAAAATCGGGATCCGGGGCACGGTCGAAGATAGCGTGGTGCGGCTCGCCACGATTGCGCTGGCCAATGGATGCCAGGGTATAGTCGCGTCGGCGCGCGAGGCTTCGACCCTGCGCGCGGAGCTTGGGGACAAATTCGCGCTCGTCACTCCGGGAGTGCGCCCAGCGGGAGGCGATGTCGGAGACCAGGTCCGCGTCGTGACTCCTGCGGAAGCCATCGCATCGGGAGCGACCCACATCGTGGTCGGGCGGCCCATCACCGAAGCGGCCGATCCAGCGGCCGAAGCAAGGGCGATTCTGGGGCAGATCAGCGGGTAGCGCCACTCAATCCCTTGCTATAATCCGCGGCCATGCACGTCTCATATCAACTCACTCCCGACGACTTCTACCAAGGAATGATGGCGTGGCGAAACCGGCACAAATGGCAGCAGTGGGTGAGGTGGATCTCATATTTGCTTGTCGCAGGCGCATCGCTGACTTCTGTGCTGATACTTCTCCTTGATCGAAGCGGCGAAACGACTACCACAGCCGTCTTCACGGTCATCTTCGGCGTTCTGTGGCTCTCATACATGTTGCTCGCCCCAAGACTTCCGCTCGGCGGCAATCGGAAATCACCCCATGGCACAAGCGCCTATCACTCTAGACGTTTCGGAACAAGGACTTGAATTCCACAATCCCCACGCAGAATCCAAGTTGGCATGGTCCGCGTCTATCGCTTGGGGAGAAGCGAAGTGGTTATTCATCATCATGCCGCAGCCACGCGCATATGTTGCCATCCCGAAGCGTGCCTTCAGCGAGGCGCAAGTCCCTGAGTTCCGCGACCTGCTACGCCACAATATCGTGACTAAGACGAAGTAGTCCGGTGCGCGTCACTGAAGGGCCAAGTTTAAGAAATTATGAAAACGTGCCTTAAAGAAAAAGACCAGACGCGAGCACAACGTGATGCCCGCGACATCGAACTGATTAACCGCAACGTGGATGAGCTGAATGCAGACGCGCTTGACGGCCTTGAGGATCAAGCTCCTATCGATTTCGGCGAGGATGCGCCTTAAAAAAAGTCGAAGAGGACAGCAGTGATCGCTGCCCGCTCCGGCGCTGGAAACTCGAAACCTGAAACTCGAAACTGGTTCCTACAGCTTCTCGAAGAACTCGCAGGCCGAGCAGGAGATGTAAACCCCGCCCGGGACGCCGCGTTCGCGGTCTTTGACCCGCTTTACGATGCGCGTGGATTTGCCGCACTTGGGGCAATCCGTGCTCTTGGTGGTGTCCATGACCTTCTTACGGTCGGCTGTCTTTGCGATCTTCGCGCCTGGTGCCATATGGGATGTCTCCTGATCTCTTCAATATTTGCGATATTTGCGCAGCGCGATCCGCTTCGCCGTCACCGCGGATGTTGTGGATGGAATGTCTCCGAACCCTGACCCGGAACCTTACGGGGATCCACTCTGGAAGACTCTGAAGCTGCGTCTCGATTCTCTTCCGTCGAGTTTGATTTTACAGTAAGGTGGGTGCGGCTGTCTTGGGGGGAACCGAGAAGCATTAACCACCAAGGACACGAAGGATCACGAAGAAAATCTTGAATTTGAAGTCCTTCATGGTCCTCTGTGTCCTCTGTGGTGAATGCTTTTCCCGATCAGTCTCCGATCTTTCCCCGCAGCACGGTGATCGACGCCTTCGGCAGTTGGTACAGCGCGTCGGCGCTTCCTTCCACTTGCGACTTCGACGGAGGACCGTCCGGGTCGGCGTGGCCGCCAACTCCTTCGCGGTGCCACTGATATTCGTTCGATCCGAAAGTGATGCGATCGACGGAGCCGGAGAAATGGCGATCGTGCCCACTGCCGGCGAATGCGACTTTCACCGCGTGATCGTTGAACTGATCGCGGTTGACCAGCATCACAGACCACTGCCCATCCGGACGCTCGACCGCGTATGCCGTCACCAGAACATTTCCTGCCGCGTCGTTGACGTCGCTTGCCGCCTTGAACTGCTTGTGCGGCGCATCAATCGGCTGCACCCATTCTTTCGTGATCACCTGCGCGGCCAGATATTGGGGAGGATAGCCCGTCACGTTGTAGTTCTGATCGATCCACAAGAAGTTGCCGAAGCCGCTCATTTCTCGCGGGTATGGCATGTAGTGGAAATAGTAGGTCGCGCCGGCGCCCTCGCTCATGATGGTTCCGACATAGTCGGCGAGCCACAGCCCGCTCTTCACGCTCGAAGGAGGCGCGCCGCCCCCGATGTTCCCCTCGGTCATGAAGAACGGAATATTCGCCGGCACCCCGTTGTCTTTCCAGACCTGCACGATGTGGCTGACGTATCCCGGTTCGGGATACAGATCGGCCCAGGAATAGTTCGGGCGGTCCTGATACGGATAGTGCTCAAACGAAAAGAACGTGAAATCGTTCAGTCGCCCGTGCGCTTTCAAATAGTCGACGAATCGCCCGATCCACGAGACTTTTCCGTTCGCATCCGGCCAGACTTCGACGTCGCCAAAGGTTCCTTCAAACGGCGGGCCGCCCAGCTTCGCTTCCGGCACGAGCTTATGAATGGCGGTCGCGAACTGGACATATAAGGCACCGTAGTCCTCCGGCAGCATGTGCTGCCCGTCGGCCTCTTCGCCCATCTCCACCCACGAGATCGGATAGTGCCGCTTGTATAGATACGCAATCTCATTGGCCGCATCCTCGGGCGTGGCGTAGAGCATCGCAATCGGGACCATGGTCGGCAGCCCGCGCGTGACGCCGCAGGTAAAGAAGAAATCAAATCCCACCTGATCGCCCCGGGATTCGTCCAGATCGGTCGACGCCGTCCACGGATCGACCGACGACGGCCACGTCACCGTCTGCTCGCGGCTGGGAAAGTGCGTGACGTAGTCGTTGAACGTGCCATCGGCCGCGAGCGATCCGACATAAAGTTCATTGATCGCATAGCCCACGCAATTGCGCTTGTCGGCCGAGCCGTGAGTGTCGCAGGTATTGGACGATTCGGTCATCCATATGCGGATGTAGCGTACCGGAATCATCCACGAAACCAGTTTCAGCGTGACTGTGCCGCCCTTGCCTTCGCTGATATTGCCCAGCGGATACGTCTGCCACGTGCCCTTCGTCGTCCCGTCATAGAAGGGCTCGAGTTCTCCGGTCCAGAATTGCACCGCATAGTGTTTTGCGTAGGGATCGGCCCACGCGATGCGAATGGCGTTGACATCAATCTTGCTGCCGAGATCGATCATCACCCACTGCGGATGCAGCGAATCGTCTTCACCCGTAAAAGCCTTCGCCAGATAAGGATTGCTCTTCCAGTACGACTTGGGATCGCCGTCGGTCAGGCGCGACCATCCATTGCCGTCGCCGCGGCTGAATCCGCGATGCGGCAGCGGATACGCCCACGAACTATGAATCTCGGCTCCAGGCTCGGCGCTGCCCACGAAGTAGCCTTCCTGCTTGTCGGCGTTGCTCCACTTCCCTGCCGGATTCCAGTGCCAGGCCTCGACCATCAACTCGGTGTTCTGCCGATAACTCACCGGCTGCCATCCCGCGCCGAGAATTTCTTTCAGCAGCGGATCTTTCAGCAAGTGGTCGGGTGTGCCAGTCCGCAGGCGATCGATGGAAGCGCCCAGAGCCCGCATAGGACTGAACGTGTTGGCCACATGCGCCGGCTCGGCATCGACGACGACTTTCTGCGCGCTCGCCGGATTCGAAAGAAAGAGAAGGCTGACTGCAAATGAAGCCGCAAGAAGACGGTACCGGGCACGCAACGCCATGATGCCTCCGTAATTTCGGCCGACGGCAGATTTTGACGTTCTGCCACCGCGTAGTGAATCGATTTAAGACTGGGAAAAAGTCCACCAACAGCATACACCGTAGCTTCCAGTCGCGGGAACGGGCGTTCGGGACCATCCATGCGCGACCATGAAAAAGGCTGCCCCACCTTTCGTGGTTTTCGAAAGGTGGGCACCACGGAGTCTGGCGCGACCGCAAAGAGTTGGGTCGGTCAGGCCCAGGTTCCGGTCTCTTGGCGCAGCCTGGCGATGTCTTTGCTGGGCGCGCTTCCGAAGAAGCGGCTATATTCTCGGCTGAACTGCGAAGCGCTCAGATAGCCAACGCGCTGGCAAGCGGCGCCCGCGTCCATCATGGTCGAGAGCATGAGGCGGCGCGCCTCCTGCAACCGCAGCACTTTCTGGTAATGCAGCGGGCTCATTGCGGTCACGGACTTGAAGTGCTCGTGGAACGACGAGACGCTCATGTGTACGAGTTCGGCGAGCTCTTCGACCTTCATGGGTTGGGAAAAGTTTTCCCGCAACCAGGAAATGGCTTTGGCAACACGGTCGACGCTGGATTCCGCGAAGCCCATTTGAGCGACGCGAACGCCGATAGGGCTGCGCAGAAGCCGGATCAGGATCTCATCCATCACGAGCGGGGCGAGCAGGTCGATGTCCGCAGGCTGCGCCAGGCATTCCATCAATCGGTTCGCTGCGCTGACGATGCTGCCGTCAACCGGAGTAATGTAAACCGCATTTCTCTCCTGCACCGGAGGCAGGCCGTGCGGGTAGACCTTCAACACAAGCTCGGCAATCTTGTGCGGATCGAGGTCCAACCGGAGGGCGAGATAGGGCTCGGACTGGCTGGCCTGCGTGACTTGCGCCGCTACGGGCAGGGCCACGGAGAATACAATCATGCGCGAGCCGTCGTACTCGTAGACTTCGTCGCCGACGATGACGGTCTTCGCTCCTTGCGCAGCGATACACAGCGACGAGACACGGAGCGCATGCACGCACTCGTTGTTGACGCGGGAAAAGCGGCTGGCATGCAGGCCCGGGACGCGCAGATCGAAACTGCCATCGTGAGGCGCGTAGGCCGCGATCAAACGGGCCAGGTTCGACAAACCGGGTTCCATGGCATCCATTACCGTGTTGTCTGGTCGGAAGGATACGATTTTTTCGTTGGTCTTCAATGATTCAGAATACCTTTCGCGTGGTCGTGGTGGCACTCATTGCGTTCCGATGGCTTTGGTCTTGCGCATCCAAATCTGCCAGGTGAGCGGCCCGGCCTGCTCATCGGAGATTGCGTGGCCCGCCAATTTAAGAGCGAGCTTGATCTGGCCATGATGGTAGCCCTCGTGCCAGAGCATGTGCTGAAGGAAGAGGATCGGGTGGTCGTAGTGCAGATTCATGGCCTGGCCGGTTTGCACTTTGCTGCGCACTACATCGCGCACGGCGCGGGCGCTTTCATTCAGCATCTGCGCGATGCGGGCGGGGTCACGCTCGTCCGCCCACTCTTCTTTAGGCAGCTCTGTCGCGAACTCGGGTGCATCCTCGGAGATGAACACCAGCCGCACGTAGTGGATGTGGGTAAACAATTCTGCGACGGACGGGCTGCCCTCCATGGGCCGGACCTTCAACGCGCCTTCCGGCAGAGCGCGGAGAAGGTTCACCAGGATCGTATTGCTGCGATCCCAGGAGTCGAGCAGGGCGTCGAGCAGAGATTGGTCCTGAGAATCTGACATAGCCATGGTTAGTTTTTCCGTGACCCGGCAGTTGTCAACCCTTCAAAGCCGCCTGGACGTAGGCCGCTTTCATCGGAAGCCGGCGGATGATCTTTCCAGTTGCGTCGTGCAGGGCCGCTGCGATCGCTGGTGCGGCCAGCGCATTTGCCGCTTCCGAACCTCCGCCATACGCGCCGACTTTCGGATTGTGCAGCAGCACGACTTTGATCTCCGGGATGTCGGACATCGTGGGGATCGGATAGTTCGTCCAGTCCTCGGTGGTGATGCCGCTCTCGTCGAACATTACCTCTTCGAAGAGCGAGTGGCCGATTCCCATGACCGCGCCGCCTTCTACATTGCGCTTCAACTGCGTCGGATTTACGACGATGCCGGGATCGACTGCGATGGTGTACTTCTCGACCACGATTGCACCGGTTGTGGGCGTGACAGCAATCTGGCAAACGCAAGCCCAGTAAGTTCCATTGCGCAACATCAGCGAAGCGCCGCGGCCCCGTAGGGGAGTCGATCCGGTGGATGCTGCGCCTGGCCTGGGCGACGGACGCGTGTCCCAACCGGAAGCCTCACGGACCGCCTTCAGCACTCCGACGGCCCGCTCTTCGGTCGCGTGGTCAATGCGGAACTGGATGGCGTCCGCACCCGCGAGCGCTGCAGCTTCGTTGATAGCCAGTTCACGCGGATAGTTCTGCTGGAACTGACCTGGGGTGCGCATGCTGTGATCGCGAAGTCCGACGGCGATCGGCGAGGCTTTCTGTCCGACTTGAAAAGTGCCGTGGCCATTCTCCAGCAGGTTCGGAACCTGAGGGTAGATCCAAGGATCTTCAATGCCGTTGACCGTGGAAGTCACGCTGTCGGAATGAACCTGCGGTGCGGGCATCGTCGGCAGACCCGCGAGGATCGCGCCAATTGGCCGGTCGTCCTGCATCGCAGGCATGTAGTGATCGATTTGATAGGCCGCCATTTTGCCCTTTTCGTCGATGGCAAGGTGAACGTCAGAGTAGGACACCGACGCTTGCGTCGACCACTGCATGTCGTCAGCGCGCATCCATTGCACGCGCACCGGCTTGCCGAGAGCCTGCGACAAGAGCACCGCTTCGTCTTCCGCGCCGGAGTTGCCACCGTTCGAGCGGCCGTAGTGACCTGGGCCGGGATACGAATGGACGATCACGTGGTCGGGCGTCGTGCCGAGCATCATCGCGATCTCGCCGCGCAGGGCTTGAGGATTCTGATTATGCACGTAGATGTGTACGGTGCCGTCCGGCTTAACGTCGGCCACGGCCATGGTCGGGCCGATCGGCGCGTGCTTCATATAAGAGAGCTGGTAGGTTGCAGAAAGCTTTTTGTGCGCCGAGGCGAGTGCCGCGCCCACGTCGCCTTTGGAGTCCTTGCTCTTCTCGACGGGTGCGGTAGTCCAATCGGCCTCTTCGCGAAGGTGTTGGTAGATCTTCGCATTGCCGGGAAGGCCCTTCCACTCGGTCCACTTCGTTGCGGCGGCGACCTGCTCGGCCGCCTGAATCGCCTCCCATTCAGTTGGAGCGACGACTCCAACGAGATTGCCCTTCACGATTACTTGCGAGTTCGGAAACTTGGTCTTATCCACCTGACCTGCAGCGACGAGAGTCGAACCCAGCGTCTTCGGATGCACCACGCGCGCGTGCAGCATGCCCGGCAGGCGCACATCGGTCGCCCAGGTTTCTTTCGCCGCGACTTTCGAACTGATGATGGAATTCTTGAACGATTTGCCGATGATCGTGTACTCGCTGACAGGCTTCATCGGCGGATCGCCTTCGATCGTCAGTCCCTCGATGCTGGTGAGATCTCCCTTGACGGGGATGGTGAGCTTCAATTGCTGGTTCTTGACGAGGTCCCCGTAAGAGATAGTCTTGCCGCCTCCCGAGACAATGCCGTCTTTGACGGAGAGCTTGTCTTTCGGCACAGCAAGTTTTTCTGACGCCAGATCGAGCAGGGCCTGGTAGGTATAGGCAGCAGCTTTGCGAATATTCGGCGTTCCGCCGCCGAGGAAGTCGAAGGCTCCGCTGCCGTCGGGCGTGCGATCGGTATCTCCAGCAATGACGGTGGTGATCGCCTCGAACGGCGCGCTCAACTCTTCGGCCACGATTTGACGGTACGCGGTAAAGGTTGACCCCTGACCGAAGTCGCTCTTGCCGGTGCGAATCAAGATCGAGTTGTCAGGGTGAATCTCGATCCACGAACTCGAGAGCGTGGGGTCGAGCGAATTCTTGAACGGAACGACCTTCGCGGTATCGCCCTTCAGGAGCTCGGTGCCGACGAAGCTGAATCCCACGACAAGGGCGCCACCCGCCTTGATGAACTGGCGGCGCGATAGAGTAGGCGCGAAAACATGCACTGGTTTTTCGCTCATGGTTGCCATCGCTTAACTCCTCTTCGCCATGATGGTGGCGGCATGTTGTACGGCTTCCATAATTGCCACGTAGGTTCCGCAGCGGCAGAGATTGGGTGACGGGCCGGAGTTGGTAAAGGCGTCTTTAATTTGCGCCAAAGTCGGCTGGGGATTGCTTTCGAGCAGTTCGGTGGCCTTGATCATCATGCCGTTCTGGCAGAAGCCGCACTGCGGAGTTTGCTCCTCGATCCACGCTTGCTGGACGGGATGCAGCGTGTTTTTCGCCTGGTCCGCCGAGAGCCCTTTTTGCTTGGCCCATCTTGCAGGCAGACCTTCGAGCGTGGTGATTTCCTGGTTGGCGACGCTGGCCACGGGAGTCACGCAGGACCGCACTTCCTTGCCGTCGACCAGAACGGAACAGGCTCCGCACTGCGCAAGTCCGCAGCCGAACTGCGGGCCAATCAACTCGAGATCGTTGCGCAAAACATACAGCAGCGGAGTGTCGTCAGGCGCCTGCACCTCGCGCCGGACACCATTCACATTGAGCGTGATCATAGAGAACTCCCTCCGAAGCCAAATTAGGAATTCGGATAACTCGGTTGTGTGTCGGACCCGGTATCGCTTCGCGCTCCAGCCCACGAAAGCGCCATTTCAATTCAGCTTGTAGCGGACATCTTAACTCTCTGCTCGTGTTGATGCACCTATTTGAAGCACGACGGCAACGTCGAACTTTGAATAATATTTCTTCACATCGCCGGCCCCATACTTGGCGCGGAACTTCTCGACGACAGAAGACACCTGTTTTGTATCCGTCAACGGACTGGCCTTGAATTCGGCTTCTTCGCTGCCGGTTTTGATGCGCATCGACGGATTCTTGAGCACGTTCCTGTACCACTGGGTATTGGAACCCTTGACCGGGATCAGGTAGAGCTTGTCTTCTTCAAGCACGAACCAAACCGGATTGGAAATCGTGCGCCCGGATTTCCTTCCGGTCACGCTAATCGTGATTTCGCTGGATCGGGAAAGACGTTCCTTTAGACCGTTGCTCTGCTTTGGCATGTGTAGCTCCTCGTCCACGAGTCTTAGTCCCAAACTCGGTGGTCAGGATTTCGACAGGATCTCTTTGGCGACCATGATGGCGCTCATCGCGCTGGGCCAGCCTGCATAGAACGCCAGGTGCGTGATGACCTCAATCAGTTCCTCCTTCTTCATTCCATTCTGCACGGCATAGGTCAAGTGAAAGCGCAGCTGATCGGGGCGGTTCATCGCAATCAGCGCGGCCACGGTGGCGAGACTGCGGTCGCGCTTGGAAAGGTCCGAGCGCTCCCAAACGTCGCCGAAAAGAACGCTATCCGTCAGATCAACGAGTTTGGGTGCGAAATCGCCGATCATTTTCTGCGCTGCTGAAGGCTCTTTACTCATGACTGGCTCCTTTCGGTGTATTGTTCGTCGCTGACCTTCTCCATCCAGTCGGTACTTTTGCCGTCGAGCTTTTCTACGATGGCGATGTGCGTCATGGCCGTGGCTGGAGCAGCCCCATGCCAGTGCTTCTCGCCGGGCGGGAACCAGATTACATCTCCTGGCCGGATTTCTTCGATGGGACCGCCCCATCGCTGGGCGCGGCCGCAGCCGGTCGTAACGATCAGCGTCTGCCCCAGCGGGTGAGTGTGCCACGCGGTACGTGCGCCCGGCTCGAACGTGACCTGGCCTCCAAGAACACGAGCAGGATCAGGCGCCTCAAACAGCGGATCAACGCGCACTGTGCCCGTAAACCAATCAGCAGGGCCCTTGGCGGAAGGTTGTGAACCGACTCTCTTGACTTCCATTTCTCTTTTCTCTTTTCCTTTTGGACTAGCCTGCTAGCGACTTCTCATTTGCGCGATGGATCGGTCCGATAGTGCTCCCACGCGACTCGCCAGTGCTCGTCGGCGTGAGTCGACTTCACGATCAGCTGATTGCCCGAGAACTCGAAGGCTCGCGACAAGTCTTTGCCGATCAGGGTCCGCACCAGCGCGCCGTCAACGTGATAGATGAAAGTGTGACCATCTTCGTTGATCTCATAGGTGCCGAACGATGCCTCGTATCCGCCCTGTGCGTATTGCACCGGCGCGGCGTTGGTGGCTTTTTGCGAACTGGCCTGCGAGGTCGCCGGCGAATTTCGATACATCACTTGCACTGACATGTGGCCGTCGGGTGTGTAGACGAGCAGCCCGGAGCAATCCGCCCGGTGAGTTTTGCCGTCTGCGCCTTGCTCTTCGAGCCATGCCAACTGCCAAGCGCCGACGAATTGATCCCGGATGCTGTCAATTCCGCCGCGGCTTTGACTACTGCTCCCCGACTGGCCTGACAGAGTCACGGCAGCGAACCCGATGAGCATAGCCACTAGGCCGATCGGAAGCAGTTTTTTCATCTTCGGCACCTCGTCATTCGCGTCTGCCTTCACCGTGGAAGAAGACGGATTACTTTGGCTTGAGCGAAGCCATGTCGATGGAGAAGCGGTACTTGACATCGGACTTGAGCAGTCTCTCGTAGGCCTCATTCACCTTCTGGATCGGGATCACTTCGACGTCGGCGGTGATGTTGTGCTGCCCGCAAAAGTCGAGCATCTCCTGGGTTTCGGCGATGCCGCCGATGTTCGATCCGGACAAATTTCGATTGCGCATAATCAGGCTGAAGCAGCTGACTCCGAGAGGCTTTGGAGGTGCCCCGACTAGAGTAAGGTTCCCTTCGCGGCCCAGCAGGTTGAGGTAAGCGTTGATATCGTGATCGGCGGACACAGCATCGAGAATAAAGTCGAAACTGCCAGCGTGCTTCTGCATTTCGTCGGCACTGCGTGAGAGCACGACTTCGTGCGCGCCGAGGCGGAGCGCATCTTCTTTCTTCTCCGGTGAAGTCGTGAAGACGACGACGTGCGATCCCAGGGCGCGGGCAAACTTCACGGCCATGTGGCCTAATCCGCCGAGACCCACCACGCCCACTTTCTTGTCCTTGCCAACCTTCCAGCGGCGCATCGGCGAGTACGTAGTGATGCCGGCACAGAGCAGGGGCGCCGCTCCGGCGAGTTTCAGGTTTGCCGGAACGCGCAGCACGAATCGCTGGTCTACCACGATGCTATCGGAGTAACCGCCATAGGTGATTCCACCGGTATGCTTGTCCGGCATGCCAAAAGTAAACGTCAGGTTCGGGCAGAAGTTCTCAAGTCCAGCGCGGCATTCGGTGCAAGTCCCGTCGGAGTCAACCAGGCAGCCAACTGCAGCGAGGTCGCCGGGCTTGAACTTGGTGACGGCAGAGCCGACCTTGGTCACACGCCCGACGATCTCGTGGCCAGGAACGATCGGGTACACCGTGGGTATGAATTCGCTCCACTCATCGCGCACCGCGTGGAGATCAGAATGGCAGATACCGCAGAACAAGATTTCGATCTGTACGTCATTTTCCGTGGGATCGCGCCGTGCGATCGTCGTCGAGACCATCGGCGACGTCGCACTGGCAGCAGAATAAGCGTTTGCTTTGTGCATGGATTTTCGTTTAGAGCCCCGTCATTTTCTCGATGGCTTCAGGATACCGCGCCCCCTCCACCGTGATCCTGGAGGCTGCGCTTTCGATGTCGCGCAGATCGTTGGGCGTGAGTTCCAGCGCCAGTGCCCCCATGTTTTCTTCGAGGCGATGCAGCTTCGTGGTGCCCGGGATAGGAGCGATCCAAGGCTTCTGCGCCAGCAGCCAGGCCAGCGCGATCTGAGCTGGAGTCGCCTTCTTTTGCTTCGCGATGCTGCCGAGCACTTCGATCAGCGCCTGGTTCGCCTTGAGGGCGTCTGGCGCGAACCGAGGGAGTTTACTCCGGAAATCCGTGCTGTCGAATTTGGCGTCTTCTTTGATCGCTCCCGTCAGGAATCCCTTGCCGAGCGGGCTATACGGCACGAAACCGATCCCCAGTTCTTCCAGCATCGGGATCAATTCCTGCTCGGGCTTTCTCCACCACAGCGAATATTCGCTCTGCACCGCAGTGACCGGCTGAACGGCATGAGCGCGGCGAATCGTCTTTGGCGCCGCTTCCGACATGCCGAAGTGCTTGACCTTTCCGGCTTGAATGAGTTCCTTGACCGTACCGGCGACATCCTCGATGGGAGTGTTCGGATCGACGCGGTGTTGATAGTACAGGTCGATGGTCTCGACATCGAGGCGCTTGAGTGAGCCCTCGATGGCCCTCTTGATCTGCTCGGGCCGGCTGTTGACGGGCGGCGCTCCCGGGCGATTGTCGCTGCCGCTCAGGTCGAACCCGAACTTGGTCGCGATGACCACCTTCCCCCTGAACGGAGCGAGGGCCTCGCCGACCAGTTCCTCATTCAAAAACGGGCCGTACACCTCAGCCGTGTCGAAGAACGTGATGCCGCGATCCACAGCGGCATGCAGAAGTTCGGTCATCTCCTTCTTATCTTTGGGCGGTCCATAAGAAAAGCTCATGCCCATGCAACCGAGACCGAGGGCGGAGACTTCAAGATTGCTTTTTCCAAGCTTGCGCTTCTGCATGGTTTCTCCTTCGCCTTGCTGCCAGAGTGTTACCTCTTCTGACTGCAATGAGAATAGACCGATGGGCGCTCGCGTGCTTGCCTGTTTCGATGAAGTTCTTGCCCGATTCTCCAAGGATCGCCTATCGGCGGCATCAGCATTCCTGTGAAAAAGCTCGGGACTGTGAGCGGAACGCTGTTCAGCCGGAGAGGGACCTAGAAATCGAATGAAATCGGGTGAGGGAGAGGCCGAAACAGAGGGGGGACGGGGATCCGCGACTGCGAAGCGGATCCCCGGGGCTGACGGCGGCAGCGGATCGCGGCCTGCCGGATGCTATGCGGCGATCATGTGATTGCGCACCGCGTATTTGACCAGTTCGGCGTTGCTCCTGGCGCCCAGGACTGCCATCATGCGGTACTTGTGATAGGCCACGGTCCTGGTCGACATGTTCAAAATGAAAGCGACTTCCTTCATCACCTTTCCCTCGGCCAGCAACTGCAATACTTCCCGTTGCCGGTCGGTCAGCCGGTCCTCTTCCTGAACCAGGCCGCGCCGCTGCCACCGTACGCAATTGATCGCATCCCGCGACACGCCTCGTGAAATATACGATTTGCCGCGCAGCACTTCGCGCACCGCAATCACCATCTCGCTGGCGGCGCACGTCTTGTGCAGATATCCGGAGGCTCCGCGCTCGAACGCTTCCGCGGCAACTTCCGGGTCGGAATTCATGGTGAGGTACACCAACTTGACGGAGGGCAGGAATTCCTTCACTTGCCGTCCGGCATCCAACCCGTTCAGAACGGGCATGGTGACGTCCACCACAATGACGTCGGGCCTGAGTTCGGCTGCGGCATGCACCAGAGCGCGCCCGTCAGTGACGACTCCGACTACGTTGAAATCGACTTCCAGAAGCGTTTTGCACAACTCCGCCACGAGAGTATGATCGTCGGCAATCAGAACACGGGCCCGGGTCATCATGGTTCTGCACTCCTTTTAGGGCAGGCATATTCGTGCGGTCAAACGAAGCGACCGATGAAGTCGTGTTTCTAGCGTTTACCAGAGCGGAAAACAGTCCAGCTTGGGCCACCGACTCAAGCACAATCCAGCAAATCGAAGCGACACTCGTCGACACCGTTCGTTCCCATCGCGGATCGGGTCGTTCCATTGCCTTGCGCCAACTCGGCCAGTTCGCCTGCGGCGAGCTTAAAACTGGAAAAGCCGCAATCCAGGCACACGGAAATCCTGGGGAACACAAACACGCTTGGCTGGTCCAAACTCTTCGCTCCGGAGAAATGCACGTTGATCTCCGAAGCGTATTCTGTCCGCCTCTCTGAGGCACATACTCGACATAACATAAGGGTCTCTCCTGGGACTAGGCTCGATACCCCCAACTCGGGACAATCTCTGAGGTTATATGCCAGCGGCAGTGCCATTTTGTGCCACCCCCTCCGAAAAATGCATTTCCGGCGGATTGCCTGTAAACTTTCCGTGCCTCACCAAGGCTGGTGAGCCGCGAGCGTGTGACCTGGAATCCATCGGCCCCAGACCCTCGAAGCCCGAACCTTTATCGCTGGCACACCTGCGCCGTCTGCCTGACGATGAACTGATGGCCTGCCTCCAGGACGGGCAGAGCGACGCGCTCGCCGTCCTGTTCGACCGCTACCAGAAACTGGTCCTGAGCATTGCATTGAAGATTGTCCGCGACCCGGGGGAAGCCGAGGACGTTACCCAAACGGTTTTTCTGGATGTTTATCGCGCAGTGGCACAATTCGACCCTCGCAAAGGCAATACTAAAGTGTGGTTGATGCAGTATGCGTACCACCGCGCCATCAACCGCCGGCAGCACCTGAAAGACCGGGAGTTTTATCAAAGCACGGAACTGGAAGAGGAAGTACTGGAAACCCGGCCGGTGGAGGCGCGCGCAACCTTTGGCCTGAGTTCGCCGGAGACCAAGGAACTGGTTCGCCAGAGCCTGGCCGCCCTGTCGGAACCGCAGAAGTCCGTGATCGAAATGGCTTGCTACGAAGGTCTGTCGATGCGGGAGATTACGGAGCGAACGGGAGAGTCGTTCGCCGCCGTGCGCCATCATTACTATCGCGGGCTTCATAAGCTGCGATCTCTGATAGCAGGTGGGGGAGACACCAAACGGCCTGCACAGAAAGGAAAGTGTGCCTGAGCAAGAACGAATAGAGAGCCCAGACCACAACCGCTATTTAGAACTTTGCGCGCTAGCTGCCGGCGGCTTGCTGGAAGGCGCCGAGTGTGCCGAGTTTCGTGCCCATATGAAGGAATGCGGCGACTGCCGGGCTGAGTATGAGGCGTTCTCCAGCCTGGTGGCTGGAGATCTGCCGCAAGTTGGACCCACGCTGCGCCAAAAGCTGGCCGCGATGAGGGCGAAGCCCCTGCCCGACTCCCGGGAACGATTCCTGCGCCGCGCCCGCACCGAGGGCATCGTCTTTAGTTCGCAGGTTGATGCGCCTACGCCGTCGAGGGCGTGGAATTTGGCTCCGGTCGGGTTGCTGGGTCCGGTGGCAGCGCTCGTTCTGGTGGCGGTTGGTCTCGGTGTTTACCACGCTCGCGGCGTGCCGGCAAGTGCGCGGCAAAACGGCGCAGCCGAGGCACAGCAAGTCGCGGAACTTCAACGGCGGAACGCCACCCTCGCTTCGAGTCTTTCTCAGTCCAACGACTCGCTGGGTGCGCAGCAGCGTGAGATTCAGAGTCTGCGCGCCCAGCTGCAAAACGCCGCTACCACGGTCGAGAACCTTCGCCGCAATAGTCAACAGTCCTCCGCTCAGAACGCGCAGTTGTTGGACGACTCCCGCAACCAGGAAAAATTGCTGGCGGAAGCGAAAGACGAAGCCGCTCGCAACAGTCAATTGCGCATCAATACCGAAGCATCGCTGGTGGAGCAGCAGACGCACATCACGGTGCTCACCAACAAGTTGCGGATCGCCAGTGCCACACTCGATATGGAACGGCAGCTGGCGGCCACGGGCAAGGATGTCCGGGAGCTTATGGCGGCCCGCGACTTGCACGTGATCGATGTCCGCGACACCGATGCGGATGGCCGGCCCACGGAAGCCTTTGGACGCGTCTTCCTGACCGAAGGCAAGTCCCTCTCCTTCTATGCTTTCGATTTAAACGAAGGGCAGGCCGTAGACGCGAAGCGCAGCTACCAGGTCTGGGCCGTGGCCGACGGAAAGAATTCGTCGCACAGCCTCGGCTCTCTGCATATGGATGCGAAAGCTCCCGGACGGTGGGTTCTGAAGATTGACAATCCCGACCTGGTGAAGCAGATCAGCGCCGTATTTGTCACGTCGGAACCGACAACCGGAGCCAAGGAACCCACCACCCAAAAGATGCTCTACGCCTACCTCGGCGATGCCAATCGCCCCTAGCGATAATCACTTCACCGGCGGGTGGCGGGTGGCCCATTCAAGCCCGGTTTTGGCTTGAGTGGGGATCTCGACTGAGCACATTCATCTCTCATCTCTTAGTCAGCTGGCCCACCCATGCGACCCTCAAAGAAGGCGGCGGGCTGCCCCACCTTTCGTGATGTTCGAAAGAGCCTGCCCTGAGCGGAGCCGAAGGGCCGGGTGGCCCATTCAAGCCCGGTTTTGGCTTGAGTGGGGATTTCGGGCTGCTGATTGAGCCGCGATCAACCCCTGTCACCCTGAGCAGAGCCGGAGCGACGCGCAGCAAAGCTCCGGCGGAGTCGAAGGGTCCCTATTCCCGTCCATAAACCCTAGCGGTGCGGGTGGCCCATTCAAGCCATCTCTTGGCTGAGTGGGGATGCTCCATCGCGCGACAAAGTCTTCCGGAGTCGAGAGGATGTAAGTCCTGGGTAAGTCAGATGACGTAAGTCCCCGGGTAAGTCAAATAAAGAGAAATCAAGTCCCGGAGGGACGACCCAACTTAGCCCAGCGCTTCAGCGCTGGGTAGGAGCGGTAGCTCGCCTAACAAGTCCCGTAGGGACGGCAGAAGAACCACCGACGCCAATGGAGCACCCTGTGTGGGCCAGTCTGGCAACGCCCGCAGCCCCGTGGAAGAGCGGCCCTTCTAGAGCCTGCCCTGAGCTTGTCGAAGGGGCCGCGCGGGGAGCGAACAATGGACCGGGCTTTAGCCCCGGTGTACCGTCCCGCGCGCCTCGTCGTCTACCAACACCCGCGCAATCCCACCGAGCGCCAGCGCGGAATCCTCACCCTGCTCGCCGAAGGCCTCACGCAAAAGCAAGTCGCCGCCCACTTCGGACTCAAACTCCGCTGCGTCACCAGCGCCCTCGGCAACATGCGCGCCCGCTACACCACCAGCAACGAAGCCCTCATCGCCCTGGCCATCCGCCTCCAGTGGATCGAGATCGCCATCGACATTCACCCGGACGCAACCTACCCGCCGCCGCAAACGTGGTAAGGTGTCCTCAACCCGTGAAGTCCTAGAAAGCGGTCAGGAGTTCTTCCGTGCGGGAAGAGACTCAACTGGAACCGATTTGCGCGTACTGCAAGCAGCCCATCACCGACCAGCAACGCCCCTCCGCTCGCACCAAATCCGACGAGCCCGCCCACCTCGCCTGCTACATCGACCACATGCACGACGAGAAGAAGCCCGCGTCGTGACCGAAGCGCACCCCGTCCGGGGACGATGAGTGTAATGGGGAGTGGCTGTTGAAAAACTCCCTTTCAGTCAAAACAGCCCGAATTTGGAAGATAGAAAATGTCTACCAAAACGGAGATCGTCGTTTGTAGGGCTTCCTATTGCAAAGTTTTTTCGACCAGTTTCCGGTGAGTGAGTTTTTCAACAGCCACGGGATATTTCAACAGTTGCTAGTCGGGCGCGCCGACGTTTTGGGCCGGATCACTACCTCTTAAACGCAATCTGATATTCCGTCTTGCTGACTCTTCTGGGGCGTCCATCGACGCGCCAGACATCTTCGACAGGCTGTCCCGGACGAGCAAGAGTGACCGAGACCACGGCCCCTCCGCTCCGGCCCAAGCGTTTATTTGTAACGTGGAGAGTGAACTTCCCTCCTACTTCGACTGCAAACTCATAGTCGCTCACTGCTTCCCCAAAGCCACGCTTGGACCATCCCGCAGTGTCTTTCTCAATGTCCGTTGCAACAAGTCGGTTGGTTCCGTCAAGTCGGCGCTGCTCTTCTGCGGTCGCCGTTTCGAACTTGTTCCCGGTCCATTTACAGAGAGATCCATGGTAGTTCGCGTAAATGTAGCCTTCGAATGGTGTGTACAAATCCGGGGTATTTGCCTGTTCTTCGTCCAAGGCCTCGACCACATGGCGATCCACTCCAGACGCCGTTATATGCACCACCGTGACGGAGGTTCGTTGGTCATCCGGGCCCCGAACTCCATAAAGCAATTCCTTTAGTACTACCCACGGAAATTCCAGATATCCTATTTGAAAGCCTCGATGACGCACATCCATGAACAGATATGCTTCGCTTCCGTCCCATAGCAGGTCTCCGCCGCTATCGTCGCGTATAAGATATATCTTCCCAAAGACAAGTACTCCGACTCCGATCACGAGGACGGCGATAAGTACTGTCAGTTTCAGTTTGTTTCGCATTTTGGTGCTTAATCAAACGAGTTTACCTCAATCGCTACAATACAAATTTGCCCTCATGCGGGGAGCTGAAGAGAGAGACTGACGTAATCAGGCCATTTCACGCTTTGAGCTGCAAAGTGGGATTTTGAGCGTAATCGCGATTTTTCGCCAGTCAGCGATTTACGACATGACCTTTTTGAGTGAGGCGGCGCGTCTTGAGTACGCTGATGGCTTTTAACAACAGCCACATAATCACAAAGTAGAACGCGAAGTTGGCTGCGTCGCTGACGCCCGGATCGATGTCGTCAATACGCCCCCCACCAGAATGAATCCGACAGCAGCACCGGGCACGCTCAGCGCAGCGGCCATGTCTTTTAACGACTGGACAATTGTGGTAGTGGACTCTAGTCGCAAGATGACGAGAGGGACGAAAGTGAAGGCACAAGCCGCAGCCACTGCGTAAATCATCCTTCGCATGTCGAGCATGATGGCACGCGCAGAGCACTTTTGTCTTGTGTCGTCGCGACTAGGCGCTAGGCAAGGATACTGGCGCTGCCAGCATCCGGGTCAACTGTCGTAACCAAGGCCGTTACACTCAGAACCCCTGTTCCGGCCATTCTGAGTGCTATGGCGATTTTTCGCCAACGGACCCACCGGATATACTTTGGCACCATGAGAAACTCCGCATCTGATGGTTTTCCCCTACGCGGGCTGCTCTTTCTCCTCGTGCTACTAATAATTGCCGCCGCCGGCCTGATTCGGCTCTTCGCACGGAGTATGGTCAAAAGGTTGATGGCTGGCGGCTGGCCCACTACGCAGGGTCGAGTGGAGTTCGGCAGTGTCGTGGAACAGCGCGTCCGCTATGTTAGCTACTTCATTGCCACCATCCACTACTCGTACACCGCCAGCAACGAGTACTATTCCGGCAACTTCGAAAGAGCATTCCTGCGCGAAAGTGCTGCCGACCGTTTTGTAAAAAGCATGAAGGATCAAATGATCTTCGTCCGTTCTAGCCCGAAGCATCCCGAAAAGTCGGCAGTTCTCAAGCACGATCAGCTGGCTGGGTGGCCCTAACTGTCGAAAGCAGGCCGTGACACTCAGGTGACCATCGGCAAGGCCATAAATGAGTGCTATGGCGATATTTCAACAGTTGCTAGTCGGGCGCGCCGACGTTTTGGGCCGGATCACTACCTCTTAAACGCAATCTGATATTCCGTCTTGCTGACTCTTCTGGGGCGTCCATCGACGCGCCAGACATCTTCGACAGGCTGTCCCGGACGAGCAAGAGTGACCGAGACCACGGCCCCTCCGCTCCGGCCCAAGCGTTTATTTGTAACGTGGAGAGTGAACTTCCCTCCTACTTCGACTGCAAACTCATAGTCGCTCACTGCTTCCCCAAAGCCACGCTTGGACCATCCCGCAGTGTCTTTCTCAATGTCCGTTGCAACAAGTCGGTTGGTTCCGTCAAGTCGGCGCTGCTCTTCTGCGGTCGCCGTTTCGAACTTGTTCCCGGTCCATTTACAGAGAGATCCATGGTAGTTCGCGTAAATGTAGCCTTCGAATGGTGTGTACAAATCCGGGGTATTTGCCTGTTCTTCGTCCAAGGCCTCGACCACATGGCGATCCACTCCAGACGCCGTTATATGCACCACCGTGACGGAGGTTCGTTGGTCATCCGGGCCCCGAACTCCATAAAGCAATTCCTTTAGTACTACCCACGGAAATTCCAGATATCCTATTTGAAAGCCTCGATGACGCACATCCATGAACAGATATGCTTCGCTTCCGTCCCATAGCAGGTCTCCGCCGCTATCGTCGCGTATAAGATATATCTTCCCAAAGACAAGTACTCCGACTCCGATCACGAGGACGGCGATAAGTACTGTCAGTTTCAGTTTGTTTCGCATTTTGGTGCTTAATCAAACGAGTTTACCTCAATCGCTACAATACAAATTTGCCCTCATGCGGGGAGCTGAAGAGAGAGACTGACGAAATCAGGCCATTACACGCTTTAAGCCGCAAAGTGCCATTTTTAGTTGTAATGGCGATGTTTCGCCAATTGGGTGGTGGGCTACTTTGAAATCAGTTCTAGAAATCTCGGTTCAACCCAGATTGTTTCACCCACGCTGCCTGTGACTGATTCAATGTCGAGTTCGGCCATCCCGACATCATTGAATCCCTCAATCACGAAGTCGTGGCCAACGCACCTTTCAAATGTCGATTTCGTCGGGAAATTTGGATAGTCCTCAAGACCATCTGGAACACCGACGAGGCGAACCTTGGAGCCGACTTTCACTTACACCGCTCTTTCCGCCCTTGCCGTGGGCATTTTGAGTGTAATGGGTGTTTCAACAGTCATCGGTCTACTTGCATTGCTCCCACCACTCATTCATCGACAGGGTGACAGCGTACCAATGACGTTCCAAGCGACGAACTTCATCCACGTCGCATGGTATGCCGCTGAGTTTGCCGGACTCACGATGGCTGGCTGCTGCTGAAAGTGAGTCTGTCGGGTCGAAAACGAGATAAACAGTCCAGTCACCTACCGGGGCACCGCCCCATCCGTCCCACTCGATGTGCCGCAACTGTCCGTTAACACTCGGCTGCGCCAAAACCTCAGCTTTATATCGACGCGCGCGTATGAACCAACGTGCATTGCTACGGATTGCATAGGAGTTCCACGCAATCGCCGTCGAAATGACGATCGCCACTCCAAGCGCCGCATATAAAAACATCCTTCCTCTTGGCTTTCCGGTATCCAATGGGACCATACGCCACTTTATAGAGCAAAGTACATCGTCAGGTCAAAATGGTCGATTGGGATTCGTGCGATGTTGTTAGCAGGCCATTACACGCTTTGACCCGGAAACCGGGGGAGGCAGGGTCAATGAGCGATTTATCGTCAGTCGAGGCCGTGATTCGGGCTAGCCGGGCTTCTTTGGAGACCGAGGCATTCACGCGCTTCATCCATAGTGTGCACCACCACCGTTTCTGGTCTGGTTTTCTCGGCGTACACCTGGAACATGCGAGTGAGCCCGAAGACCTGAGGCTGGGGTGCGACGACTACGTGTTTTGAAGCCTTGTTGTAGATGCTCGTCCGTTGCGCCAACGTCTGCACTGCAAACGTTGAGACCCTTCCACCTGTAACCGCGCTGAAATCCACAATTTCCGAAAAGCTTGGGTCGAACAGGGCATGAGACTTAGTCACGGGGCCAATTTCCATTAAATCGGCATCGCGGATTTCGCCGGCAAATGTAACGATAACCACCTTCTGACTTGCGTCGATTTTGAGCTCAACACTCAAAGTAGTATCCGCGTCACGTGCCAAATCATCGTGAAGGCATTATATCGGCAGCCACACTGACCGAGCTCTTACGCGTCAGTTGTCGAAACCAGGGTGTAGCACTCAAAACCCCCTTCAGGGCGGGGAAGTCAAAACCGGCGAGGACCGTGGTGACGCAACGGCACTCGCTTCGCTCGCACCGTCCAGGACAAGGTGAAAACCATGTTCTTTTTTTGTCGGGCACTCCGGTGCGTTCCACTCCGCTCCGCCTCCGGCAGCGCGCGGCCGCGAAGTGACGAAACTGCGAGCCGATGGCGGCCGCGCGCCACCTCCGCCTGCGCTCCGTTCCACGCGCCTCCGTAACCGCCCGCAAAAAAAGTTATGGAAAACTCGGGGATAGACATTCCCCCAAACTTAGTAGTCCCAAAACGGGAATTCCACAGCCCTCCACAACAAAAATCGCACTTCTTGTGACGGATGACCTTGACTGAGAATTTCAGAAAGCCCAAGCTCGTTCCATGCGCGAGGACTCTCCCAACCAGTTCTTCCCAGCCGATTCTCTGACGAGTTTTCGCCCAAGCGCTAAGTCCTTATTCCAGAATATTTTACCTGTAAGTCCTTGCGGCTCAAGATTTTGCCAAGACCGTTTCCCCTCCAAACAACCCAACCCGTTCGGAATCAATATTTTAGAAATTCTGACTGAAAAAATCTGGAGCGACCAGCTCCACGCTAAGTCCTTATTCTGGAAGATTTTACCCGTAAGTCTTTGCGGCTCAAGATTTTGCGCGCGATGCTCGCCGCTCCCGTCCCACAAGTGGTTAAGAATGAATATTTTAGGAACATGGGGGAAAAAAAACGTGAGACCATATCGCGTGGCTGGAACGCGCGTGAGCGGCTCGGATCTCGGGTCTGCAACGTCTGCTCAGACCTCAACGTCAGCCGATTCCTCTCCCGTTGACCCGCGTGCTTGGCCCTGCTACCGTCATATGTTTGCCCACCGGCGTCCGGCCGGTCCTGCGAACCTGCTTCTTCTTGTTTCTTCTAGGAGGTCATGATGCCAGCCATTAAATTCCGCGGTGTCGATTTCATACAGTACGATTCCCTGCTCACCGACGAAGAGCGCCTCGTCCGCGATTCCACACGCCAGTTCATTGAAGACAATCTGATTCCCATCATCGAAGAATGCAACCGCGCCGGGCGCTTCCCGCGCGAACTGGTTACACCCATGGCCGAAATGGGATTCTTCGGCGCGTCGCTGAAAGGCTACGGCTGCGCCGGCATGGGCAACGTGGAATACGGCCTGATGACGCAGGAACTCGAGCGCGGCGACTCGGGCGTGCGCAGCTTTGTCAGCGTGCAGTCAGGCTTGTGCATGTATCCAATTTATGAGTTCGGCAGCGAAGAGCAGAAGCAGGCCTGGCTGCCTGCCGATGCAGAAGGGCGAGAAGCTTGGCTGCTTCGGCCTGACGGAGCCCGACTTCGGATCGAACCCCGGCGGCATGCGCACCCGCGCCAAGAAAGTCGGGAACGAATACGTGATCAACGGCGAGAAGATGTGGATCACCTCCGGCACCATCGCCGACGTCGCCATCATCTGGGCGAAAGTTGAAAACGAGGACGATCGCATCCGTGGATTCCTCGTCGAAACCGATCGGCCCGGATTCAAGGCCGACGACATTCACGGCAAGTGGTCGCTGCGCGCGTCGGTCACGTCAGGCCTGTCACTGCAAGATGTCCACGTGCCGGAAGCAAATCTGCTGCCGAAGACCGGCGGCCTGAAGTCTCCGCTGATGTGCTTGAACCAGGCGCGCTACGGAATCGCGTGGGGCGCTCTCGGCGCGGCCATGGCCTGCTACGACTGCGCGCTGCAATATTCTCTGCTGCGCAAACAATGGCGCGACCAACCCATTGCCTCGCATCAACTCGTGCAAGACAAGCTCACGTGGATGATCAGCGAGATCACCAAAGCCCAACTGCTCGTGCTGCAAGTCGGACGCCTGAAAGACGCGGGGAAAGTGGAGCACCAACACATCTCCATGGCCAAGCGCAACAACGTCTGGATGGCCCTCGAGTGCGCCCGCCTGTCGCGCGACATCCTCGGAGCCAACGGCGTCGCCGATGACTATCCGATCATGCGCCACATGATGAATCTGGAGTCGGTGAAGACCTACGAAGGCACCCACGACGTGCACTCGCTGATCATCGGCCAGAGCATCACCGGGATTGACGCGTTCTAGTGTTTGAATGTGGGGACAGCCGCCTTCGGCTGTCCGTCGAGCGAAGCACGACTTCGCTCTGCTTGACTCACTGGGTTTGATTTCCGATGACTCCAGAGAAGAAGCGCCGGGTCGCAACTGCCGCGGGATTCCTCTCCGGTGTGCTCGCCTGTCTTGATGCGCTACGCGACGCCCGAGTCTTCTGGCCGCCCGATGTTGTTTGGGACGCGTTGCGACACCCGCAGCGACTGGAACTTGGCGCCGGCATCGCGCTCATCGTCGTGAGTTTTGTCACCTCGGTGGTACGGCAGGGGCGGGGATTAAATCAGTGAGCAGGGTTCATCCGTACATTTCTTCCAGCAGTTCATACGCCCGCCGCAGGTGTGGGATCACGATGCTTCCTCCCACCACCAGGGCCACGTTGAGCGACTCTTCCTGCTCAGCGCGCGAAACGCCCAGGCGGTAGGCTTGGATCGCGTGGTAGAAGATGCAGTCGTCGCAGCGCAGGCAGGCCGAGGCCACCAGTCCCATCAGCTCTTTCGTCTTGGCCGGCAGCGGGCCTTCAAGGTATGCGTTGTGATCAATGTTATAGAAGCGCTTCACCAGGAAATTGTTGGCTTTATCGACGTTGGCATTGAGGCGGGCGCGGGTTTCGATGAACCGCCGCGCGATCTCGCTCTTATCGGCGACGTACTTCTCGGTGAACAGGTACGTCGGCTCTTTGCGTTCGGGGCGCTCTGACGGCGCTGCATGCTCACTGGTCGTTGTGCTCATGGGAAAAATATTAGCAGAGCCACAAGGTCGCGTGAGAGTGATGAAGTTCGCGGAAACTGTTGCAGCATTCGATGCTGCACGCAGTGCGCGGGCGGGGCGCCCGCGGCACGTAGGCTAGGCAGTCGGCTTGTCGCGCGGTGGCTCTATGGCGAGGAATTCCTCGGCGAAGCGGCGCGCGTATCGTTCCAACAGCTCCGGGATTCTGCGAGGATCCGGCGACCGCAACACCAGGCCTGCGTGGTGATGCCTCTTGATTCGCAGCGATACTTCCGGATCGTTGTAGGCCGCGGTGTCGGGATCGTCCTGACGCGCGAGGGAGAGGATCACTCCGGCATATTCCTCCCGCGGAGGTGGGAGCCTGTAGGTGCCGTCGCCGCCCGCGACCTCGATGCGCGCCCACTCGCGCCACAGGTTGATTCCGGTCGCGGCTTCGACCATCTCGTTGATGTAGGCTCCGCCCACGCGGGCAGCGCATTCTAGAAAGTAGAAGTGCCCATCAGCGTGGGCCTTGATGAACTCGGCGTGCGCGACGCCACGCACCAGCCCCAGAGCTGCGATCAGGTCGCGATTGATAGCGCGCAATCCCGTGTCGTCGTCGCTTCCCCTTGGGACGGTGAAGGTT
Organism: uncultured Acidobacteriaceae bacterium; assembly: GCA_963844525.1. Lineage (GTDB taxonomy): Bacteria > Acidobacteriota > Terriglobia > Terriglobales > Acidobacteriaceae > Sulfotelmatobacter. The sequence continues at coordinate 133,868 of CAWJOM010000011.1, forward strand.
GTGAAGATACCGCCGCCCTGGGCCACGTTCATGGGAGGCTTGCCATACTTGCTGACATTGGCAAAGACAACCTCGTTCTCTGACACAACTGAGTCGACGTGGTAAACGTCTCCAGGGACAAACTTTTCCAGCAGGTAGGAAGACTGCTTGTCTCCCAGTTGCTCGAGCAGCGGCCACAATTCTTCGGCAGCGTGAATTTTCTTGATGCCGATCGCGGAGGCCTCTTGCCGTGGCTTGAGCACCCACGGCCCGGGCACATGCTCCAAGTAGTAGCGGATGTCGCCGTGATTGACCACGGGGACGAAATCGGGCACGCGCACGTTGCGGTCGAGGGCGCGCATGCGCATCGCCAGCTTGTCGCGAAAGTAACGCATGGTGGTCAGGCCCATGCCTGGAATGCGCAAGTGCTCGCGCAGAGTGGCGGCGGTCTCCATGTCGTATTCGTCGAGCGCGACGATGCGGTCGAGTTTCTGGCCGCGCGCCAGATGTGTCACTGCTCCGACAATGTCGGCGAGGGCAATTTCGGCCGGAAGGTAGAAGGTATCGTCGAGGCTCTCGCGGGGCCAGTCGGCGTCGCGCAGCGTTTCCGCGGTGAGCAGGATGACGCGGCAACCCTGGCGCTTGCACTCGCGCATGAACTCCTGGCCTTTTTCGTAGGTCGTGATGCAAAGAAAAGTCAACGGGCGAGCGTCAGCCATGAGGTCAGATCCGGATCAGGGATGGAGGATAACACGGCGAACCAGCCTGAGTGTATCCAGGAATGCGCGAACAAAATCGATACTGTGCAACCCGTCTTTCCATCCATCCCGCGATTGCGTTATAGTCTCAACCCGGCGCGTGACTGGCGCATCCAAGCGCGCTCGGGAGAAGCAGAATGGGTACGCAGGCTCGTCCAGAAGGCAAGGCGCGGATTTTCGGGGAAAACATTGAGAGCGACCTGGCGTCGCGATTCTTGCGCGTGGTGGAGGTGGCCGCGATTGCGTCGGCCCGCACCATGGGACAAGGCGAGCGCAAGCTCAGCGATCAGGTGGCGACCGAGGCGATGCGGCGCACCATGGATTCGATCCCGATGCGCGGCACCATCGTGATCGGCGAGGGCGAACGCGACGAAGCGCCCATGCTCTATATCGGCGAGAAAGTTGGCGCCGAGTTTCCCGATGGCACCGAAGTCCCCGAGGTCGACATTGCGGTCGATCCTCTGGAGGGCACGAACCTGTGCGCCACTGGGGCGCCGGGGTCGATCACGGTGCTCGCGGCGTCGGAGCGCGGAGGCTTGCTGAATGCGCCGGACTGCTACATGGACAAGATCGTCGTGGGCCCGTCCTGCAAAGACGCGGTTTATATCGACGCGCCCGTGTCGCACAATCTGAAGAACATTGCGCGGCGGCTGGACCGCGATGTGGAAGACCTGGTCGTGATTGTGCTCGATCGTCCGCGGCATGAGAAGCTCATCGCCGACATACGAGCCTGCGGCGCGCGCATCCGGCTGATCGGTGACGGCGACCTTTCCGCGGGAATTGCTGCGGCCGTGATTGGAACTGGCGTGCACGCCGTCATGGGATCGGGCGGAGCGCCGGAGGGCGTCATCACGGCAGCCGCGATTCGCTGCCTGAATGGCTACATGCTGGGCCGCCTCGTGGTGAAGCCCGACCAGGAAGAGCGTCTGGAGCGCATGGGGATCAAGGACAAGAATCGTATCTACGAAGCCGAAGACTTGGCGCCGGGAAAGCAGCTGATCTTCGCGGCCACGGGTGTAACCGACGGCGCGCTGATGAAGGGCGTCCGCTTCTTCGGCGAAGGGACGCGTACTTCCTCCGTAATCATGACGCTACGCACGGGGAAAGTGCGCTTCGTAGAAAGTATACATCTGGAGAAGAGTCCGGATGTGAAAGTCAGGTTCTGATCGGAGTGACTGAATGAGAATCATGTCGTTCGAGTGATGCCCGTCGCAACAATCCTCGCAATCATCTACGGCGCTTTAGGGGTCTGTTATGCCGTACAAGTTCTGATTGCCGATCTGAGACAGATCACTTTGCCGCTCGGCATCCTTGTCCCGCTGATCCATTTCAACTTCAACCTTCACTTGCCTGCTCCAACCCACTTCTTAAGTGGAATTCTCTCTGCGCTCGCAGCCGGCGCCTGTTACGCGATGTCGGGATGGTTGACTGGGGCGGCCGCAGTGTTGGCTTTCAACTTCCTTGCCGCGCGCATGGGCGGAATTGATGCTTCGATCCTGACAAACGACAATATTGCTGTCACCGGGGGGAGCGCCGCTCGGGCCGTGTGAGATCAGGATGCGGAGTCGGCTTCACGATCGGCGACCGCCTCGTGAAGGCTCCTACTACTAATTGACAAGCGATATCTCTGGCGGGTGACCGTGCTGTGGTTCCGTCAATTTGGCGGCTTGAGTCGCAAATGGATTCGTAACGGCGGAAAGGCGAGGCATTCTCGCCCTGTCCGATATTGCGCCCGCGCTGCAAAATCTGGAAATTGTGATCGCTCAATCCATCGATGAGAGCGCGCGCCCAGTCCCAATGAGGCATGTCATCGCGACGGCGCGACAGTTTCAACTTACCGCGTGCGACGCAGAGTACCTGGACAGTGCACGGCTTCAGCAAGTTCCCCTTGCTACGCTGAACCGGAAGCTCGAGCAAGCGGCAACTCAGGCCGGCGTCCATCAGGTTCAATAAAAATCCTCGCTATTCCAGATCGTACGAATCCTTTCCGCAGAACTTTTCCGCGGCCATGATTGGAGCCGGTGAAGCCCGATAAGGAAGATGCCGGCCGCACGGCCGCAAACCTCTTCGGCTCTGAGCGCATCTTAGGCCCGGAGCGTGTCCCCGGGTGTCTAATTCAGATCTGACTTCGGTCCTTTTCATCCTCTTGCTTCTGGTGGGGCTGGCACAGCTGTTGGGGCAGCTTTTTGTAAAGCTGCGACAGCCTCGAGTTGTGGGCGAAATCCTGGCGGGCGTTGTACTTGGCCCTGCTCTGCTGGGCAGGTTGCCGATAGCGGCGAAGTTCACGGAAGCCACCGCGCACCAGGGAACCATCCTGAACTTTGTGTACTGGCTCGGATTGCTGCTGTTGATGTTCTTGTCGGGCGCGGAGACACGCCATCTTTTCAGCCGCGATGAACGCCGCGAAGTGGGCTGGCTTGTGATCGTCGGAACCGGCATACCGTTTGTGCTGGGGCTGACACTGGGGCCATGGCTGATTCGGCCCACGCTGGCAGGTCCGAATGGAAGCCGCGTCTCACTGATCATCATTCTGGCGGTGGGCGTGGCCGTGACCTCCGTTCCGGTGGTCTCGAAGATTTTCGCCGACCTCAAAATCCTGCACACTCGCTTCGCACGGGTCATTCTCGGAGTCGCGGTTTCGGAAGACATCGTCCTCTGGCTGGCTCTAGCATTGGCGACGGCGATGGCCGGAAAGACCGCACTGAACCCGCGGCAGATGTCCTATCACCTGATTGCCACGGTCGTGTTTTTTGGGCTTGGGCTGACGATTCTTCCCCGGATTGTCAAACGCATCAACAAGTCAAGGTTCAATATCTTCGCTCAACAGTCACCCGTGGGGTATGCGCTCGCGGTGCTGCTGGGGTACTGCGTGATCGCCGGCGCGCTGGACGTGAGCGTGGTGTTTGCGGCCTTTCTCGCCGGGTTCGCCGTGGTCCACAAGAAGCGCAGACTGTTTGCGGAAGCGCTGGACGTTATCGGGAAGGTTTCGTTCGCCTTTTTTGTCCCCGTCTATTTCGCTTTGGTTGGACTGAAACTCGACTTGATTCGGGGATTTTCGTTCTGGATGATCGCGGCGTTCCTCGCCGGAAGCTGTCTGGTCAAGGTGCTTTCGGTGTCGCTGGCGGGCAGATTCGCCGGGTTCCGGGGATTGGATTTGCTGAATCTGGCGATCACGACGAACGCACGCGGCGGACCGGGCATAGTGCTGGCGAGCGTGGCCTTCGATGCCGGGATCATCAGCCCGCAGTTCTACACGACACTGGTACTCGCCGCCGTCCTGACTTCGCAGGGGGCAGGCGCGTGGCTCGACTACGTGTTGCGAAAAGGCTGGCCACTGCTGACGGCGATCGACGCAAGAGAGTCGGAGACCGTCCTGGCAGAAGATAGTCCTACCACTGCCTGACGCGGCCGCGCGCCGCTAGGTTATTTCAGATAGTACGAATCCTTCTTCAGGTCCTCGGGAATGGGCGGGAAGGGCGGCCACTCCTGCGAATATCCCTTGAGCAGAGGCGTCGCAACTTCGGCTCGCAAGGTGCCATCATGCACCGCGAACTTGTGCGGGTTGCCCGGGGAATAGCCTTCCCACAGGCAGACTCCGGCATACGCACCGTCTTTGCGAAGGATGTAGTACGTCATATCCATGTAGCGGAGTTTGGTCATGTCGCCGTTGTAGTTGCGGACGATGCGTTTGAGCGCGTCCATGCCGGCTTCCTGCGGGGACATGCCGTGCCGCATGTTTTCGATGATGGTGTGAGCGCCGGCCACCTTGATGTTCTCTTCCCCGGCGCCGGTGGCGCCGGCCGAGCCTATGTCCTGGTCGGTATAGCAACCTGCGCCAATAATGGGCGAGTCTCCGCAACGGCCGGGCAGTTTGAACGCCAGGCCGCTGGTGGTGGTGATGCCCGACATTTCTCCCTTGTCATTCAGGACGGAGCAGTGGATCGTCCCGGTGGGAGGAAAGAGAACGCGGCGCACGGCTGCGAGCTGATGCTCGGGCTCAATGCCAAGATCGGCGGCGCGCTGCTGCAATTGCTGAATGCGATCGCGCCACACCTCGGCCTGCGGCGCAGACTGGGGCGCGGGCGGATGCCAGTGTGGATCGGCCATGCCGGGTCCCCACCAGTCGCGATCGGAATTAAATTCTTTCCAGAGCAGCCAGATCTTGCGGGAGCGTTCTGTCAGCAGGTTCTCGCGCGGGAAGCCCATCGCCACGGCAAATCGCTCGGCACCTTCGCCAACCAGCATGACGTGCCCGGTGTGTTCCATCACGTCCCTGCCGACCATGCAGACATTCTTGATATTGCGCACGCCGCCGACTGAGCCCGCGCGGCGCGTGGGTCCGTGCATGCAGCAGGAATCAAGTTCGACGACGCCTTCTTCATTGGGCAGGCCGCCGAGTCCGACCGAGTCGTCGTTGGGATCGTCTTCCGGGCCCTTCACCACGCGGACGCCGGCCTCGAGCGTGTCGCCGCCACTTTTCAAGTACGCATAGGCCGCTTCGACGTAGGGATATCCGTTGTGGGCGCAGATGATGACGGCGCGCCTGGAAGAATCCTCTTTGGAAGCGTGGCCCTGCTGGCCGTTTTCGGCGAGAGCTTCAGGGATGGCTGAGTGCGCTCCCACACCGGCGGCAACCGCTCCTAGCACAGACGACTTCACGAAATCACGGCGCGAGAATGTCACGAATCCTCCCAGGTCTTTTTACAACATTCGCCATGCAGACGAAGCGGGAAGCATATCACGGGGTAGGGCGAGTATTCACGCCGAGGGATTATGCGAAGAAGGAAAACCATCACCACGAAGGACACGAAGATTCACGAAGGAAATTCGCCTGTGTTCCTTTTTACGACTTCCCCCGTGTGCCTTCGTGCCCTTGGTGGTGGTCGTCGTTTTCGCTTTTAGCGGCTGGCAAATCGGCGTAGCCGACCGGGATACGCCGCGCCCGCTTTACTGAGCCGGTCCGCAGCGGCCGTCGAGATGGGCTGCACTTTCTCCGAACGGAAGCGGAGCAGAGCCGCAATGTTGCCAACCTTGTCGAACTCGGGATCGTCTTTCACGTAGAACGTCTCGATATCCCGGCGAATCACCCAGGGCAAAATCGCCTCGCCCACGTCGACCACTTCCTGCGTAGCCCGGCCACAGGCCGGACAGAAGCCGACAAGATGCGCGTCAATGTGGCCGCATCCGGAACACTCGACCGCGTGCGCCTGCAGGGTCTCGCCAATCAGAAGCGTTTGCACTTCTCCCAGTTCCAGAGAGCGCAGCACGCGGCGCAAGCCGGTGACGCCTCGTCCGTTGCTGCGCGCCTGGCCCAGCGCCTGACCAACCAGGTCGCGGCGGCGATCGCTTTGCCAGCGCTCGACAATCTGCTGCGCGTGAGTGCGAATTTCGTCACGGGTGGCATGCGCCAGATCCGCATGGAAACGCCCGATCAGCGCTTGACTGACATAGGAATGCAGTTGGGATTCGAGCAGAGCGCGATGCGAATCCGGGCAGGCAAGAATCCATTTCTCGAAGACGCCCTTTTCCAGCAGTTCTTTGAGCGAGTCTGCCACATGCTTGAAGTGCTGGCGGATTTCGTCATCCACTCGCCGTTGGGCATGGCCACCGTCGTAGCCGGCATATCCGTCGCCGCGGCCCTTGCGGGAGAGGGATTGGAACAGATCCTCGCGCTCGGTCAACTCGCCAAGGCGAAGATCGAAGATGCGGGCGCGGTGCCGGTCGACGAGCACGACGCCCAGCAGCGGGGATGCACCGAAGAGATGCGCAATGGGCCTGAGATGAAAATGGCGGTCGACAAAAAGTTGCGTACTCGGAAGACTGGCGGGCAAATCATATTCGCGCCAAAGGTTCTGTGCGGCGCAGGCAAACACGGCCTTGCCGTGCGTTCCATTGCTGCGCAGTTCGCCGGACAAGCGAAGGATATGATCGAGATCTGCCCGGGCCGACTCTCTCTGAGCCTTGCTCTCGGGGCCTTTGCTCTCCAGGCCGCGCAGGGCTTCCCGCGCCAGATCCTTGACGAGAATCGTATCTTCCTTGTGCGCCTTGTTGCGGGGCGCAGACGGCTGGAAATAAAAACTGACGGCGCACGATTTTTCATCCTGAAATTGAGCTAACTCTCGGATTTGTTCTCGAGTCATGGTCATGAATGACCTCCCCATCAATGATTTTAAGCTTGGATTTAAGCGGTGCCGGTCGGAGCGAAGCGGCCTTGAAACTGCCGGGCCAGTCCTGGCGCCTTGCGCAAGTGGTCGCGGGCGGCCGAAACGAACGAGAGCACGCGGTCCGGCGGTAAACCCGTGATCGCTGCAATTTCGTCGACGCTGAAGCCCTCGATGGCGTGCAGAATAAAAGCTTCACGCGGACCCGACCCGAGGTCGCGCAAAGACGAGGCGATCAGGCGCAACAGTTCATCGGAAGCCATGATTTGCTCGGGCGTGGCGACGCGGGCGTCGGCGATTACGGTTTCGCCGGTGATGGATTCGTCGGGCTGGTGAAACTGCAGTTGCGGTTCGTTGTTACCGTTAACGTTGCGGCGGCGGGCGGAATCTTCGAGGGGCATCGCGTTGCCGTTGCTTTCGTCCTGGTGCGAGAGCTCGTCTAGCGCGCGCAGGGCAAGGCGGTAAAGCCAAGGCTCAAGCGCCAGGCGCTCGGGCTTTTCCTGACCGTTGCCCAGGGCAGCGGCGATGGTTTCGTCGATGACTTCTTCCTTCGAGAGACTGTCGGGTGCAATCGAGTCTTGCGCCTCGCGAAAATAAATCTCTCGTTCCACAAAGCGCTCGAGGCGGGCGAGATTGACGTTCACGTAGGAGCGAACGTCGTCGGAAGAAATGGTCGCCGGAAAAACCGCCGCGATCGTCTCTTCGAACGGAACTTCGCGCACAAGGGCACCGGGGCGGACGCTGTCGCCACGCTTGCCGCGCTGCCATTTGTGGGACGCACGCAGAATGTCTTTGTGCTTGCTGACCTGCTGCAACAGGTCTTCAAATGCGCTCTTGACGGCCGCCGCTGCGGTTGGCGCCGATGTCTGGACCGCCATTTGACCCGAAGGCAGGCGCAGATTCAGGGAAACACTCGTGCCCTCGCGGGGCGAGATCTCTTCCACCATCCCCTTCAGGTGGATGAGCTCGGGACGGAAAACCTGCAGGCGTTTTTGCAGTTTTTCAATCTGATGCTGGATGTCTTTCTCGACGGCGGGAATTTTATGAAGACGATAACTGACGTGAACGTTCATAGCGCCTCGGCCTTGCTTACGAAGTGCGCAACCAAGTGCTGACTTAACAGGACGATCTAAGCCGAATTGTACACCCGGCTGAAAAAAGGCAAGCGGAGAATTCGACTTCCTGCCAAATAGGATGGCGTCCAGCGGGATTTCGTTGCAAAGGGATTCCCGCAGACGGGTCACAGTTTGCAGCCGCTGGAACCAGCAGGATATGATCCCGGCACGATGATCTTGTCAAAACTCCCGCTGCTGGCCGTTCTCACTGCCTTCGCTTGCGCGCAGGCTCCGTCTTCCAAGGAAGTGGAAACCGTCTATCCTGACGCGCATGCGCTCTACCTTGATTTGCACGAGAACCCCGAATTGTCGGGGCATGAGACGCAGACGGCGGCGAAGTTGGCGACCCACCTGCGCAGCGCCGGGTATGACGTGACCGAGCACGTGGGGGGCACGGGAATCGTCGCCATTCTCAAGAATGGGCCGGGCCCGGTCATTATGCTGCGCACGGAATTGGACGCACTTCCGGTGGAAGAAAAAACCGGACTTCCCTACGCCAGCAAAGTTCACACGAAAGACGACGCCGGACGCGACGTTCCCGTGATGCACGCCTGCGGGCACGACCTGCACATGGCAGCTTTTCTCGGCACGGCCGAGATCATGGCGCGCAGCAAGAACACATGGCATGGCACCCTCATAGTGATCGGGCAACCGGCCGAGGAGACCATCAATGGCGCGGACGGAATGGTTCGCGACGGTTTGTTCACGCGCTTTCCCAAGCCCGACGTGGCTGTAGCTTTGCACGTCGGAAACGAGTTCCCGGCTGGAATTGTGGCGATCACGCCGGGCGTCTACAACACAAATTCGGATTCGGTGCGCATCACGATCTATGGCAAGGGCGGTCACGGATCGATGCCGCAGTCGGCGATCGATCCAATCGTGATTGCTGCGCGCACTATTCTCTCGCTGCAAACGATCGTTTCGCGGGAGGTCAAGCCTGGCGAAATGGCGGTCGTGACGGTCGGCTATATCCAGGCCGGGACGAAGAACAACATCATCCCGGACCACGCCGAAATGGCATTGACGATACGAACCCGCAAGCAGAACGTCCGCCAGCAGATTCTTGCGGCCATCACACGAATCGCCAAGGCAGAGGCCGCCGCGGCTGGAGCACCGCGCGAACCGTTGGTGGAACGCTACGAAGGCACCGACTTGGTTTACAACAATCCCACGCTCGCGGAGCGGCTGAGAGGGCCGTTGGAAGCGGCTCTTGGAAAAGACAAAGTGGTCACCGCGGAACCCATCAGCCCGTCAGAGGATTTCTCGTATTTCGTTAATCAGGGCGTTCCGGGCTTCTATTTCAGCCTGGGCGGAGCCGATCCCGAGAAGTTTGCACAAGCGAAGGCGGCGGGCGCGCAGTTGCCCTCGAATCATTCTTCCCTCTTTGCACCGGATGTCGATCCTGCACTGCACGCCGGGATTGAGGCTGAGGTCGCTGTTCTGCGTAACTTGCTCCAGGGGACGGCGGACGAACTGCGGAAGTCAATCGCAGAACACTCGACTCCATAGGCATCCTAGCCACTGTGCACGGATGCCGGGTGGCAAGATGTATTCGAATGACAAAATCGAACTTATGAACAGCCGGCGACAATTCACGGTTGTGATTGAACGCGACGAGGACGGCTACTACGTGGGGACAGTACCTACGCTTCGTGGGTGTCACACCCAAGCAAAGACCCTCGATACACTGATGAAATGTATGCGAGAAGCCGTGGAGCTATGCCTGGAAAGTGAAGAGTCCACGGGCGGTTCGCTTGAATTGGTCGGAGTTCAGCAAATTTCGATATGACACGCCTTCCCCGGCTCAAGGGCAAGGAACTCATTCGCGCTCTTGAGCACGCCGGCTTTCAGATCGTCCGCACCAAGGGCAGCCACTCTTCCTGAGACATGCAGACGGGCGAGCGACAGTCGTTCCAGTTCATTCGGGCGAAACAATTGGGCCGGGTTTGCTGCGTGCGATTCTGCGCGATGTAGAAATGTCGGTCGACGATCTATTCGAATCGTCATGACCCACAAATATCTTCTCTACACCGCGACCGTGACTGAGGTCTCGGTACGCGTGACGGGGCGGTAGAGCGTATCGCGCTCGATGGGCTCGCGGCCGGCGGCGCGAATCAGGCGTTCCAGCTCTTCGCGGCGCATGCCTTGCGGAGTGGTCGCGCCCGCGTCGTGGTAGATCTTTTCTTCGATCACGGTGCCATCCATGTCGTCGGCGCCGAAGCGCAGGGAAATCTGCGCAATCTTCGCGGTCATCATCTGCCAATAGGACTTGATGTGCGGGAAGTTGTCGAGCACGAGGCGGCTGACCGCGATCTGCTTGATGTCGAGCATGCCGGTGGTTTTCGGCAGGTGCTGCAGCGGCGTGTTGTCGGGATGGAAGGCCAGCGGAATGAAGGTCTGGAATCCGCCGGTCTCGTCCTGCAAAGCGCGCAGCTTCATGAGATGGTCGACGCGGTCTTCGTCGTTCTCAACGTGGCCGTAGAGCATGGTCGCGTTTGATTTGAGGCCGATCTGATGCGCTAATTTGGCAGTCTCGAGCCACTCGCCGCCGTCAATCTTGTGGTCGCAGATAATGTGGCGCACGCGGTCGGCAAAAATCTCAGCACCGCCGCCGGGAAGCGAATCCACACCCGCGGCTTTCAGTTGCTGCAGCGTTTCGAGGATCGAGAGCTTCGCGCGCCGTGACAGATATGCGACCTCGACCATGGTGAACGCCTTGAGATGGACCTGCGGAAAGCGCTGCTTGAGGCCCGAGCAGAGATCGAGGAAATACTGAAACGGCAGGTCGGGATGCAGTCCGCCGACGATGTGGAATTCCGTGACCGCCTCGGTGTATCCAGAGGCCGCGGTTTCGAATGCTTCGTCGAGCGCCATCGTGTAAGCGCCGGGCGTGTCTTTCTTTCGTCCAAAGGCGCAGAGGCGGCAGGCGGCCACGCAAACATTCGTGGGATTGATATGGCGGTTGACGTTGAAGTACGTCTTGTCGCCGTGCATGCGCTCACGCACCAGGTTGGCCATCCAGCCCACGGCGAGAATGTCGCCGGTGCGGTACAGGGCCAGTGCGTCATCGACATCGAGGCGCTTCCCTGCCAGCACTTTGTCGTGGATCGGGCTGAGCCGTGCGTCGTCCGTCTGAAAGGCATGCGTCTGGAGGGCGTGGTTTGAGAGTGTGGCGGACATCCTTTTGATGATATCGCAGGACGTAGGCAACTGCCATGTTAACCACAGAGGACACGGAGGACACAGAGTCAGGAGCTTGAACCACTAAGGACACTAAGGTTCACGAAGGCAATGCTTGAAATCCGGACTTGAATACTCGTCATGGCATCCGGTCTTTCCAAACCGCGCTAGTGATCGACAACAACACGATCCTGAATTTGCGAATACTCGCCCTCGGACAAGATGTGTCGGGACACCAGTTGATGGGTCGTGGCGAAGGGACGCTCCGCTATGATGCGGTCGGCCTTTTGCGAGGTGATTCCCGGGAGGGACGACAAATCATCTTTTGACGATTTGTTCAGGTCCACGATTGACTTCTTGCTGCTGAGGCCTTCTTTCACACCCTCGGCCACTGCCTTCGTATCGCGCTTGAGGGTGGACGTGGCTTCGGCAGTTTTCTCGCGAAGCTGGTCGGGCGATTGATTGGGCGAGCACGCAGCGCACGCGCCCAAAATTGAGGCAAGCAACGTCAGAGGGATGAGTCGAATTGACATGCCATTCGGATGCCTTTTTGGCCGCGGCGGTTGGCGTCCGGCAAATCGCCGCCCACCTCCGCGGTGAAAATCGCATCTATTTCAGAAGCCACTCCGCAACTTGGAAGGAGACGGTCGATGAAAACAATTCTTATTTCCGCAGCACTCATGGCAGCACTGGCGGGCGCGACTGCGCTCGCGCAAAGTCCAAGCGCTACCGATCCGCGCACCACTCAGGCCTCCCCGCAATCAGCAGGCCCGGCGCAATCGCAAACCGCACCTCGGACCAGTTCGTCAACGACGGCGGCAGCAGCCCCGCGCATCGCTCCGGGCAGTGTGATTCCCGTTCAGTTGACGAAAACCATCGACGCCAAGAAGGCCAAGCCGGGTGATGAAGTTGTTGCCAAGGTCACGATGGACCTGAAGACGAACAGCGGCGAAGTTCTCGTCCCCAAAGACACCAAGGTCACGGGACACGTGACTGAGGCGCAGGCGCGCAGCAAAGATCAGAAAGAGTCGCAAGTGGGTATCGCCTTTGACCATGCGGCATTGAAAGATGGTAGCGTGGCGCTGCCCATGTCGATTCAGGCTGTGATTGCTCCCACCAACAATGAAAATAGCGGTAGCGGCGTCGACCAGGGTCCAGCCGCCAGCGGCGGAAGCGCACCCACTTCGCCGATGGGTGCCGGACGTAACGGCGGAATGAGTGGGTCTGGCCAAGCTCAAGCCTCCACCCCATCCCCGAACGCGGTGCCCACAACGGGCACCGACACACAGCAAAGCAACGCGCGCCCGCAAATCAATGGGAACACCCAGGGCGTCGTCGGAATTTCCGGCCTCAAGCTCGATGCCGGACAGAATCCGACGCAAGGATCGGTGCTCAGTTCCGAGAAAAATAACGTGAAGGTCGAAAGCGGCACGATGCTGCTTCTGAAGGTCAATCCCTAGGCCGGACCGAACAGCATTCCGGAGAGGCGTTCTCTCGCCTCTCCGGTTTCGACCTCATACGGTCAAGTCTAGGACACGCCCAGCTTCTTCTTGGCCAGTGGACGCGCGTAGGCGTTGGCCGGATTGTGCACCGTGGACTCCAGAACTTTCTGATATGAGGCTTTGGCCGGGGCCGCCTCGCCGAGCTTCTCATGAGCCTGGGCGATCAGCGCCAGGACCATCGGGTCATGCTGGTCGGCATTCAGCAGTTCCGTGATCGCGACCTTGGGATCCCCCGTATAGAAGGCAACATAGCCCGTAAGGTAGGGATAGAACTTCATCTGATCGGGATTCTTAGCCTCGCCGAGAGCCACTTTGGCAGCCGCCACGTGTTGTTTCGCTTCGTCGGCATTTTCGCGGCGGGCGGCGATGCGGGCCTGCGCACTTTCCCAACGGAACAGCCACAGATTCTTATCGGCCTCGCTCAGGTCAGGCTTGTGCGCCATCGTGTTGTATCCCATCTTGTACCACTTGTATGCGTGGTCAGGATCTCCGGCGTCAAGATAGATGCGGCCAAGTTCATTGCAGATTTCGGCGGCGCCGACCGAGTCGTTCTTGGCCAGGCGCGCATTGAAAACCTGAAGCTCAAATTCCGCCGCCTTAAACGTGTTGCCTTCGAAAACATAAGACACGGCCATGGCACGCTGTGCCTGGGGCTTGGAATCCGCCGGAGCCAGTTCGATGGCCTTGGTGAGATGCTCGTGCGCCTCGGTGTAGTCTCCCTTGAGATCGAGCGCGATGCCTGATGCCAGATGTCCCTCGTAGAGATCGGGTGATTTGTCGAGCGCTTGCCGGTAGAGGGCAAGCGCGTCGTCCAACTTGCCGTCGCGGCTCAGCTTCTGGCCCTGCAGAACGAGGTCGGCTGGACTGCCGGGAGCCGGCGCCGGAGCAGAGGCCGTCTGCTGGGCAAAACTCAGGGCTGCGAATAAGAACGGAATGCAGGTGACAAGAACAACATTGCTGCGAAGCATGGAACCCTCCAAATTTTGGCGCTTGTGATTATGGCATGGAGCGCGGGAATCAGGTAGGAGCAGGGCCGCAGGACACTCACTATGCGCTCGCCGGACAGCCGAGGCGGCTGTCGCTACTGGCTGGCGGTTATTTCCGCAGCAGCAGATCTCCCGCGACAAACACGAAGAACAGCACCGATATCACTCCGTTCATGGTGAAGAACGCGGCGTTGAGTTTCGACAGGTCGTTGGGACGGACCAGTGAATGTTCATAGAGCAGCAGAAGGATGACGACTCCAACGCCGGCTGCCGCGATCTTCCCCATGCCAAACACGATGAGCAAGGCGACGAGCAGGCCGACCATGGCCAGGTGAAAGCCGCGCGCAATCCAGAGCGCGGCAGGAATACCCACGTATCGCGGAATGGAGTGCAGCCCGCTTTGACGGTCGAAATCGAGATCCTGGCAGGCGTAAAGAACGTCGAAGCCGCCGACCCAGAACGTCACAGCCGCCGTCAATAACAGAATGCGGGGATCGAGCGAGCCTCGGACCGCGATCCATGCGGCCGCGGGCGCGATTCCGAGAGCGAATCCCAGCACGAGATGCGACCAGCGTGTTACTCGTTTCGCGTAGGAGTAAAGCAGCAGCACCGCCAAAGCAACCGGAGACAGCATCAGCGCCAGGCGATTCAATTGGCTCGCGGCAAAAATGAAGATCGCGCTGGAGACGATCACGAACGTCGCTACGAATGAAGGAGAAAGATGTCCTGCGGGCAGGGCGCGAGTGGCCGTGCGCGGGTTAGCGGCGTCGATCGAGGCGTCAGCCCAGCGATTGAAGGCCATGGCCGCGGATCGCGCCGCAATCATGGCCACGACGATCCAAACCAGTTGATGCAACGCAGGAAATCCCCCGGCCGCGAGCATCGCTCCGCAAAGCGCAAACGGCAGCGCGAAGATGGAGTGCTCCCACTTGATCATCTCCAACGTGACGCGCAGGTTTTGCAGGACAGGCACGAGTCGATTGTAATGCAGGGGCGCTGGGCTTGAGGGCGCCCTCAGAGGAAACACAAGGTCCCTCGACTGCGCTCGGGATGACAGAGTAGATGAGCTATCGCCCGTTCCCGGAGACCAGAGGCACGAAGCGGCACAGTTCGCGCAAAGCAATTCGCGGCTGACCGTTTTCCATGCGGATCAGTTGCAGTTGCTGGGACTCTGGCGGGCCAACGGGAATAATCAATCGTCCGCCCTCGGCCATTTCTGCCAAGAGCGCATGCGGGATCTCTCCGGCCGCAGCCGAAACGATCATCGCATCGTAAGGCGCAGCCTCCGCAAATCCCTCGCTGCCATCGCCCACAATCACTTTCACGTTGGCATATCCCAAGCGGGCGAGCAAATCCCGTGCAGAATCGGCGAGCGATGCATGCCGCTCTACCGAGAAAACCCGCGCAGCAAGTTCGGCGAGCAATGCCGTTACGTATCCTGACCCGGTGCCAACCTCCAGCACACGATCGGAAGGCGACAGAGCCAGCGCTTCCAGCATGAGCGCCACAATGTAGGGCTGGGAGATGGTCTGCCCTTCGCCGATGGGCAGGGGATGATCTTCATACGCCTGGCTGCGATAGGGTTCCGGCGCGAACTCGTGGCGGGGCACTCGGGCCATGGCATCGAGCACGCGCTCGTCTTTCACGCCACGGGCGCGCAACTGAGACTCGACCATCGACCGACGCACGGCCCCAAAGGAAATGTCGGCTGACGAACTCATTTTGTGGGTTCGGGTATTTTGTCCCGCAGGATTAATTCTATTTCTTACGCCGTCGAATGCGAACGTCGAAGCTGACGACGCCGTTCTGATCGCGCGTGCCCACAATCGAAATATTGGGGTTCACGTAATATTCACCCTGAATAATCTGCTGCGAACTCTGCGAGACGTTGGTGCTGTAGGTAAGCGTAATGTTGTTGGCAAACTGCTGCTCGATGGTGACCTGCGGCCCTCGAGCGGTAGGGTTGGTCTCGGTGGTCAGCCCCTGAGGATCGATCTTGATCCGGCTAACGCCGAAGAGCTTCTGCATGCGGCTGCTCACAGTCGAATTGATCGCCTGGCTGATGATGAGATTCGTGGCCTGGTCGGTGAACCCTCCTTGACCGGATTGTTGCTGCAGTTGCTCCGACTCCTCGCTGGTGCGGCCCAAAGCCAGCAACGCGATGATGTCCGACTTGGGCAGCGGCGGCTCCGAGCGGTAGTTCACGTTCAGGCGCTCCGGCGTCCCGGTGACTGTGATATCGAGATCGTAGTTGCGTACATGCGTCGTCGCCTGCAGGTTGACCTGGGGCTCAATCGCCACGGGATTCGCGAACGTAATATCGCCGCGTTCCAGCCGGAACTTGATGCCGTTGAAAGTGGCGTCGCCTTCCAGAATATCCGCTCGGCCCAGAACACTGGGACGCGCGGCCGATCCGCGCAGACGCAGGTCTGCGTATCCGGACAATCGCGCCACGGCGGTCTTCATCTGCAGTTCGGGCGCGGTGCGCACGGCGACATCCAGCTTCACGTTGTAGAGCGGTGAATTGGCCGCAGTAATCGAAGCCGACTGCCGGCTGCGCTCGAGGTAGGAACCGAAATCGAAACCAGGTGTGACCGCAAGCTTGGTGACCGTAACATCCCCTGAAATCATGGAGGCCGAGCGGTTGCCGACCCAGTGCAATTCCGCAGTCGCTGTTGAACTGACGCCCGGCGGATAGCGCAGCCGGACATCTTTCCCCGCGGCCGTCAGATTGAAATTGAGCTGGCCGTTGAAGTTGGTCGCGTCGCCTTTCAGGTCGAGCGTGCCTCCACCGGTGCGAGCGGTCAACTGCTCGATATGAACTCGGTCCTTCGTGAAGCTCAGAGCGCCATTCATCTCGCTCAGGCCGCTGGGCAATCCGGCATAGGCCGCGGATCCGTTCTTGATCTCAATCTTGCCTTGCGGGAGCGGCTGGCTTATCGTTCCGGCCAGCGTCATGTGGATCGTCGTCAAGCCGGACGCCGCGAGATCGGGAATGAAACTACCGAGCAGTTTGAGATCCACCTGCCCGTCTGCGGCGAGATCAAGCTCCCGCGCGCCTGAGAAGTGAATGGAACCTTGTCCGGTTATATCCGTTCCCTCTCCCACCAGGTGCGCTGGCTCGATGTGCGCGGTTTGCCCGGAGTATGTAAACCGGATGGGATCCTGGTTGCGGAGCTTGGCGTATTCCAGTTCGATCGCGAGATCGGTCGCCGTTCCCGTCAACGTCCATTGCCGCGGATAGCGCAACGGTCCCTGCATGGTAATCGTGCCGGTCACCGAGGAATGTCCCGTGAGTTGTTCGCCCAGATAAGCGTGCCATATCGCATCCAGGTCAAGATGATCGGTGCGCGCCGTGATTGTCGCTGGATAGTCACCGTGCATCCCGACGTTTCCCTCCAGTGCAAGGTTGCCGTGCGAAAACGTGGAGTGCCCACTCAAACGAAGTTCCCCGCCTTTCGTGGTTGCTTCCAAATCGAATTCGCCGTCCCGTTCGTGGCCGACGGCCAGATCACGCACGTGAACGGTGGCGCTGATCACCGGCGCATCCAGGGTTCCGGAGCCGTGCAGAGTAAAGTCGGCATGTCCTTCCGCCGGCAGAGGATCTAAATGGATCTGGGGAATACGAGCAAGGTCGAAATCCTTCCCCTCCAGATCAAACCGGAACGCCCGTGTTGATTGGGCATACGCCGCATTGCCGGAAACGTATGCATCCTCGTGGGTAAGATGAATATTGTTCAGTGCCGTCTCGTCTCCCGCGATGCGCAGGTCCGCATCAAACTTCTCGATCGACTCCCCATACGCTGCAGCCTTCACCGCATGAATGTGCCCCTGGGCCTGGGGATGCGCGCGCGTGCCTGCGATCTGGATGGTTACGTCGGCGGTCCCCGACACGGGAGAGTTGAAACCCGCGAGTGACGCCGTCGACGCGACATCGACGTTGTGGAGGTTCACCTGCGCGCTGAGAGGGCTCGTTTCGGTGAACTGGCCTTTTTGGAGAACGGTGCTGACCTCGAAGTCGGCGCTTGTGTCCCCGCGCCGCAGAGTGCCACCACGAAAGGCAACCTCGTGCGACGACAACTGGACGCTGCCCGCGAGGGAATCCCAGTGTACCTGTTGCTCTGGAGTACGCGAGGTTGCGGGCACGGTGAATTCGAAGTCTTCCGCAGCCAGTGTCCCCGCCAAAGTCGGCGCCGACAGAGTGCCGCCGGCAACACCGTTGAAGGTGGCATTCCCGTCGATCTGGAACGGCAGATTCGCAGGTCCGCCCAGAGCCGTCACGAGCGGCCGCCATTCCTCGAGATTCGAGGTCGAAACCGAAAGGCGCATGGTCGAAGAAGCTGCGAGAGTCCCGGAGGCTTGAATCTTTGACGCGGGCGTGGACAACGTAAATTGTCCGATCTCCAGCGAGTCGGCCCCCATACGATACTTGCCTTGAAGATGGGCGGTGAGCGGCAGCTCCCCGGCAGCCAGTCGTGCGGGCGGGCTGACGTCGAACGTAAAGCCAACCTCGGCATTCTGATACGAGCCCTTCCACGCCACGTCCATGGTGCCGTTTGTGAGGCCGGAGGGGCGGAATCGCCCTAACGGGCGGGACGGCACGTTCAGGGCAGAGGCGACCTCTGCAGCGGAAACATCCCGCACGCGAAGGCGCACCGCCCCGCTCTGCACCCCCGGCAGCTTCACCTTTTCACCCTTTTTCGCGGCGGGCCGAGTCGCCGTAATTACTGCGAGGTTTTCCGATCCCTTCTTCGCCTTGGCCGGCACTGGCGAGGGAATGCTGTGCAGCCAGTTATCGATCTGCGCGTCTCCTGCGACGCTTCCACCGAACAATTTCGCCTGCAACTTCGAGAGCTTGATCTGATCGTCGGTGATCGAATAGTCCGAGGTCGCATTCGCCTTCTTGAGAGCGATCTGATCGTCTTGCCAGCCGAGGTCGCGCAGGACCAGCGTACCCGAAGTAGAAAACTCGGTCAGAGACCACCGGCCGCTGCCCTTGAACTCCGCGGTACCTTCGCGAAGGTCGCGCCGTCGCGCAATCGCGGCCGCATCTCCGAGGTCCACACGAGCGTCGTACCTTCCTTCGAAATTGGGATTGCGGAAATCGCTGATACGCCCATTCATCTCCAGCGAAGACCGGCCGGAGTTCCACCGCAAAGACTTGACGTCCGCAAACGTCGATCCCAGGCTGAACTCCGCTGTCGTCGTCCATGCGAAGGGACGGAAGTTTTCGAAGGCTGTGTCTACCTTGCCGACCGCAAAGTGGCTCTCGTAGCGTCTGTGCAGGAAGGAATAGTCCGACTGTACGTTGGTGTCATAGGCGGCGAACTCCAGCGGAATTCGCTGGTCAGCCCAGATCAATTCGCCGCTCCGCACCGACAGATGATTAATGGACAGAGCAAATAACTGCTCGATCGGAGAGTTCCCCGAAGTATTCTGCGGCTCTGGGGGGGCCGGCACGTTCGTCGTACCGTCCGGACCCACCGCGACGTGAACCACGGGGTGCTCCAGAATTACCGAGTAAAACCCGAACTCGGTACGCAGGAACGATATGACTTTCACCTGCGCGAGCAGGCTGTCGGCATGAGCCAGGGGAACCTCAGCCGGAGATTCCTTCCCATGCACTGTGATGTTGCGTACCTCCACTTGCAGGTGGAAAGGAACGACGTGGAAACTGCCTATCTCGGCGCGGCCCCCGGTAATTCGCTCGACTTCAGCGACCATCCGGCGGCGGACATAGGCTTGGAAGGAATCAGTGGTGGTGTACCAGAGCGCGGCCAAAAAAGCGACGACGGCTACACCGCTGGCAATCAGCAGATATTTCCACCAGCGGCGCGGCCTGGCGGCAGGCTCGGTCACCGCGTCTGCACTCCATCACTCGCGGATCCGGTAGAACCGGGCACACTCACCTTGCTTTCTGAACGCAGAGATTGCAGCCAGGAAACCATCAGCTCGTTGACCTTCTCCTCGGTCAGCAGCTCACGGATCTGGGCAGCGACATCGGCCGGAGGAGCATCGCCTGCGGGTTGCTTCAACTGCGGAACAAACTTCTCGCGGTAATAGGCTTCGACGCTCTTGGAGTCGATTTGCACGGCGGGACGAAGGCGGGCATCCACGAGGCGCATAAGATCGATTTGCTGCCGCACGTGCGCGTCCAGATCTTTTTCCGAGAGCCCGAGCTTGCTCAGCATCGATCGCCATCCCTCGTCGGTCGCCGCTTCCGGATACTGCTTTCGCGCATCGGCCACCCGGCGGCAGCCTCGGCCTCGGAGGCATGCTGGAAGTACGCCGACTTCATCTGCTCGCCCAGCAGTTCCTGATCGATGAGCCGGTCGAGAACGGCTCTGCGGTCATCGTCGGTAAACTGGCTTATCGCCCGGCCATTGAGCAGAGCTTCGTAGCAGAGGGCTTCGTCCCAATCACTTTGCAGAATGATGTGACCGTTCACGGTAGCTACGATGCGATCGATCACCTGCCCGGCGTGGGCTGGCGGAAGCGTGAGGACGCTCAGGAAGAAGCTGAGCGCGACCGCTGCGATCATTTTTATCGAGCTTTTCACGTGAACTCGATTCCTCAGAATGGCTGCCCTATGCTGAAAAACACGTTGAAATGCCGCAGGCGCTGCGTTTCAAAGCCTGTCAGCATGGGTTGCCCGGCGATCGAACATACGCCTGGAAATATCTGGTCGGATTCAAATTGTATCCGAAGTCGAAACGCAAGGGTCCGATCGGCGTTTTATACCGTATGCCCACTCCGACTGCCTGCGAGGTGTAATCATACCCGGAGTTATTGAATTGATTGAAGCACGAATTGGTCGTTGTACCACCGGCTGCAGACACAGGTCCGGATTCGCCTGGTGCCAGCGCAAAAGCCCCGTCAACATGTCATGTCCGGCGGTGAATACATTCCCCATATCGTTAAAAATAGCGAAAGCGAATCCGTCCCCGAAATAGGGCAGACCTATCTGGGGAAAGCGCAGTTCCAGGTTGTTGACGAACAGGGCCGTACCGCCGACAGGAAACCCTGACGAGGGATCGCGGGGTCCTGCCTGATTTAACCCGAATCCGCGATGAGAGTTGCCACCGCCCGTAAAGAATTGCTCGGGCAGCGGGATCGTGGTGATGTCAGTGCATGTTGGCTCGCCCGCCGCATTCAGCGGGCAGGAACCCGGGGGAAGAACCCGGGTGCCGTTTACCGGCTGCTCCAGGCCGATCGTCGTCGAACGGGCGAACACCCACTGATGAGCGACCTTGCCTTTTCCTCCGAACGCGTAATACGTGGAGTACTGGCCCAGCACGCGTCCAAAGTCGGCTTCGGACCCGAAATACTTAGACGAAGCGAAACCATCAAACGTTAAGTAGCTGCCCTTCGTGCTTTCCAGAGGATTATCGCGTTTATCGCGGATGTATGTGATTCCGGGACCGCTCACGCGGGCGGGGAGCGAGAGCACCGTGATTTCGCCGGGAGAAAAGTCCTGGGCAAAGTGGTACGCCTTCACCAGGCGGAAATCCATACGATATGTAAGCGAACTGGGTCCGGGACGAGTTCCCGGCTCGTGCCCTGAGTTTCCAATCTGCTGCCGCAGGTCGATCTTCCCTTCCAGCCGCTCGGACGAAAATGTAGCCACATCCAAACTGTTGTCGTAGAAGATGGTGTAGATCAACCTGAATTTGTCGTTGTCGAATAGCTTGGGGATCGCGTAACTGATCAGCCCGCGTTGTTGCAGGCGCCCTACGTGGGACTGGAAGGTCACAGTCTGGTTGCGCCCGCCGACATTCAGCCGCGTCACGTCAAACTCAACCCGAGGACTCACTCCTGTCTCGCCTTGCGGCTCGGTAGACCCTGCCGGCTGTCCGGTCTGGAATTCCAGTCCAGCGCCGTAGGTGAAGGTGTAACGCTTGGCCTCCTGCACCTGCACCAGAACATTTTTCTGCGGGTCGGTTCCCTCCGGGTTCTGCACCGCCGTATCCACCTGGCTGAAAATGCCGAGATCGTAGAGCCGGGTTTGGGTGCTGAGAAGGTCTTGCTGGCTGAGCGGGTCTCCCTCGTGTACCTGCAATTCTCGCTGCACAACATAGTCCCGCGTGTGTTCGGTGCCCGCCACCATGACGCGGTTCACCGTAAAGCCCTCGCCTTCCTGAATCGTGAAGGTTACGTCTTCGCGATTGGGCTTATCGGGTGTCGGCTTGGTGGAGATGTCGAGGGTGGCGTTGGGGAATCCATGATCGAAATAGTAGCTCAGGATTCTTTCCCGATCGTTTGCGAGATCCTGCTCGGAATAGGGCTGGCCGGGTTGCGTAGACAGTTCGGGAAGGACGCTGAGCGCGATCTTCTGCGTCCCCAGCACATGCATCTCGCCGACAATCGTGCGCACTCCTTCTTCAATGTTGATGTGAACCGCGAGCTTGTCTTCCCCGTGGTAGTTGTCGTCCACTTTGGTGGTGATCTTGGCCTGCCGGAAGCCGCTCGACCGGTAGAGCGCTTCCAGAGTCGCGACGTCGCTCGTGAGCAGGGCTTCGCTGTAACGGCCATGGCTGAGCAGGCGTCTTGCAGGC
The DNA here is from genome assembly GCA_963844525.1 of uncultured Acidobacteriaceae bacterium. GTDB lineage: Bacteria > Acidobacteriota > Terriglobia > Terriglobales > Acidobacteriaceae > Sulfotelmatobacter. The sequence goes on from CAWJOM010000011.1 coordinate 156,104, forward strand.
TGGATCTGCAGATAGGATCGCAGTTTCGCCGTGTCGAGGAAGTCCTTGTTGCCGGTGATCTCGACCAGTTCCAGCTTGTGGATGGGGCCGGGATCGATCTGATAAATCACCCGCATCGTCGTCGCGTCGGTTTCCTTTTGGATTTCCACCTTGGCGTCGAAGTGGCCGCGCGTTTGCAGGTAGTCAAGCAGGTTCCGCTTGCCTTCGTTCAGCAGATCGTCGTCCACGGCGTTTTCTTCGTAGACCGGAATCTGTTTTTTCAGGACGCCCTTGCTCACCTTAAAGCCCTGGGCGTAAATGACGACCACCAGGCCGGGATCGATCTGAAACGTGAAATCCACCGCGTTCGTGTCCGAATGATAGGGCTGATCGGCGATGGAAACCTGAGCCAGGGCGCGATTCTGCTTCTGAAATTTCTTGCGCAGCCGTTGCAGCGAGCCGCTCACCCGCGCGGCCGTAATGCGGTCCCCCGGATTCATGTGTGCGATCCGCTGGACTTCATAGGGCGTGAGACTGGACGTGCCGGTAACCTTCACCTCGCCCACGTGCGCCTGGTCCCCGCGGCTGATGTGGAACAGAATATCCACCTGCTGCGTGGCGGCATTCGACATGCTTTCGGCGGTGACGCGCGCGCGGTAGTAGCCGCCTTCCTGCATGAGTTGACGAATATTTTCGAGCGCCCGGTCGAGCTTCTCGTGGGTATACAGCTCTCCCAACTGAAATTTCGATGCATTGACAATCTGATTGGGAGTAGGACGGGTCGGAGCACCCTCCACCGTGACCGCACCCACAAAAAAATTCGCGGAGGTCGTCAATGCCAGTGCCACTTCGTCGCCCGACGGCGTTGCTTCCGCTTGAATGTCGGCAAAGCGGCCCGTGGCGTAGAGGGCGCGAATGCTGTCACGCAAGCGCGCACGGTCCAATGGCTCCCCGACTTTCTGCGGCAGCAACAGAAGCAGGTGCTCGCGATCGCTTCCCGAGACTCCAGGGATCTCGATCCGCTGAACCACCTTCCCCTCGTAAGCGGACATCGCGGTCATGGAAGGCGCGGGCAGTTCCTCCTGAATCGCGGGCCCGGGCTTTGCTTCGGCAGGGTTCGCCTGAGGCGGACGCGCCGCATTCTGGGCCGCCGCTCCCGGCACCAATACCGAAGACCACAGCACGATCGTCGCGGTCAGAAGTATCGCGTACCGTTTCAGCAAACAGTGTCCTTGGGTCCGGGCGTTAATGACTTCGATGGAAAATGCCCGGCGAATTGTTGTACGAGTTCTTCTAAGCTCGCGCTCTGAAGTCGAGCCCGGCATCAGCAATCCGCATCGGCGAGCCCGCCACTTATAATAAAGGTTTTGCAGCCCAGGACCGGTGACCTCTTTGGCACAGGAATCAGAACTGAGCGGATCCGACGGAACTCCGAGTCACGACTCCGCCCGAAACAAATTCAGCGAACGCTACTCACGCCAAATCCTTTTCCGCGGAATTGGGATCGAGGGCCAGCGGAAGCTGGCAGCAGCACGGGTGGCAATCGTCGGATGCGGCGCCACCGGCTCTGCTCTCGCCGGGCTTCTCGCTCGCGCAGGCGTCGGCAAGCTGCGGATCATCGACCGCGATTACGTCGAGCCCAGCAACCTGCAACGTCAGTCTCTCTTCGATGAGAAGGATGCCGCGGAGTCTTTGCCCAAGGCAATCGCCGCAGCGCGCAAGATTGCAGCATTCAATTCCCAGATCGTCGTTGAACCGAAGGTCGAAGACCTGGTCCCGGCGAACATTGAAGTGCTTCTTGAAGGAATGTCTCTGATCCTCGATGGAACCGACAACTTCGAGACGCGCTATCTGATCAACGACTATCGCCGTGGATCGTTCGCTGCCCTGGATTTATTCCGCCGCGGTAGGAAGCTATGCTGTGACACTGAACGTGGTGCCGGGACAAACGGCGTGCCTCGCCTGCATCTTCCCGGACTCGCCGCGGTGGCATAGTCGAGACCTGCGAAACCTCTGGCATTCTCAATTCGGCCGTCAATCTGGTCGCATCGATCGCCGCAACCGAGGCGCTCAAATTCTCGGTCGCCGGAGCAGCGCTTTCTCACTTGCGACGAACTCTGCTTTCTTTCGATGTTTGGACGAACGAGCACGCGGAAATCTCGGCAGCGAAACCACGACGCGGTTGCCGCGCTTGCGGAGAACGCAAGTTTGTTCACCTCGCGGGCGAGGGCCGGCCGCACATCACCCTCTGCGGGAGGAATTCCGTGCAAATCCATGAGCGCCAGCGCCCTATCGACTTCGCGGAGATGAACCGCCGTCTCCAACCTCACGGCACGGTCCGGCACAACGACTTCGTCCTGAAGTTCTGGCACGACCCCTACGAGATGACGCTCTTCCCCGACGGACGCGCCATCATCAAGGGGACCACCGACACGGCTGTGGCGCGGAGTTTATACGCGCGGTATGTGGGCAGCTAGTCGCTCAGGGATTGTTCGGGGCTGGGGTTGCCGGCTCCGATGGCAGCAACCGCAGCTTCCGATTGATTTGCGGCCAGTACTGACGCGTCAGGTTTCCACCAAATTTCCACCCTTGGTCGCACACGTAGCGCACCAGCGTGTCGCTGACCGAACGGTTCTGCTCAGGCCAGTACGTATTCGCCAGCGTTTCTCCCGCCAGCGGGCCCAGAAGCCCCGCGAGATTCACGACTTGATCTCCCGAGTCGCTGCGCGTCACCACCAGACGCACCAGGCTGTACTTGATTGCCTGCCCGAAGGACAGGTCCTTTTTCACGTAGAAGCGAGGATCTTCATGAAACGCCGAAGCAACCAGAAAGTCTCCGAACACGAAGGCGGAAGAGGCCCGGGCCATGCCAGATCCAAAACGCTTGCCGAATCCCGAGCCGCCCTGGCCGTACCCTGAGGGATAATCCGTCGCCTGGTTGTAAGCAGCGCCGAGCAACACACCGCCGACGGTCGCTAATGCCACGCTCTCGTTCGCCGACAGCTTGAATTTGTCCCAAGTGCTGAGCCGCTCCTTACCTGTCGCCAAGTCCGGAAATACAAGCGATTTCCGCTCCAGCACCTGGACGAAGCTCGCCCCACTCTTCAAAACTGGATTGCTTGGCGCAGCCGGCGATTGCGTGTCAGATTGAGTGCCGGTAGACGGTGTGGTCGAGGATTGCGGGGTGGAAGATTGCGCCGCGGGAGATTGTGTTGCGGAAGGTGCATCGGGCGTCGCGCTCGGTTGCGTTTGTTGTGCGACGCTGAACGCCGAGAACAAAAAACTGCCGGCTATGGTTAAGAAGAAGTATCGCTTCGCAGCGCGCCCGCCAGCGTTCGCACCTGTCGTGAGTTTCATCAAATGGAGATCCTGTCTGGAATGACGATTCCTGGAACGAGATATGGTGCCTGAGTTCAACCGCATCTTCGTGTTCGCATGGCGAAAACGAAAGCGGGCAAATGTTGCTCTGGATTGGCAGTGTACTCTGACACAGACCCGGCTGCCGGCGAACTGCCATAATTGACAGTCCACAACGCCGCGACGGGCTGTTTAACTAGAGACCAGCAGCTAGGAGCCAGAAGCTGACTTCTGCTACTCTTCTCCGTTCCTCATCCCCGGAGTTCAATCTGCTCGGAAAAGAGCAATGATGCACGACAACCTGCGCCCGCAGCCACCAGCGTTATACCGATGGTCGGTTCTCATCTTTATCAGTCTGGCGATGGGGGGAAATTATTACATCTATGACAGCATCAATCCCCTGGAACGAATCTTCATCGACAATTTGGGATTCTCGGCGACCCAATTTGCATGGCTGAACGCCAGCTATAGCGTGGCAGCGGTCGCGACGCTACTGATTGGCGGCATCATCATCGATCGGATCGGTACCAAGAAGGCGATTACGATGTTCGCCTTCCTCTGCCTGCTGGGGGCGGCCTTGACGGCTGTGAGAGGGCAAGCGTCGGTGATGATCGCAGGGCGGACCGTCCTGGGATTGGGCGCCGAGTCGATGATCGTTGCGGTCACGACCGCCTTGGCAAAATGGTTCAAGGGCAAAGAACTGAGCTTCGCTTTCGGAATCAATCTCACGATCGCACGAATCGCTTCGGTGGCGGCCGATAACTCGCCCACTTGGGCAAGTCGGGTTTTCTACCCCCAAGGACGTGTGGGTCCGGCCAGTTGGCAAGGTCCGCTACTATTGGCGGTTGGTGCGGGCCTCATGAGTGTGGCGACGGCTCTGATTTACTGGGCCCTGGAAACCCGCGCCGAATCCACCTATGAACTCGGCAAGGCCGGCGCAATCGACAAACTCGAGTTCAAAGGGATTTTTCGTTTCAATCCTTCTTACTGGCTTGTAGTTGGCCTTTGCTTCACTTTTTATTCTGCAATCTTTCCATTTCGTACGTTCGCAATCGATTTTTTCACCAACAAAATATTGGCGGCTCATGGCGGCATATCTGCCCTGGCAGTGGTCCGGGTACACGCTCTGGAAGAGGCTGGCCTCCTCAATAGTCTTCTTCCGCTGTCTGCGATGATCGCCACACCCTTGTTTGGTCTCCTGGTTGATCGCGTGGGCAAGCGGGCATGGTTCATGATGTTTGGCTCGCTGCTTCTGATGCCCGTGTACTTGATGATGGCGTACACCAGTATTTCGTTATACGTGCCGGTAGCCTTGATGGGTATCGCGTTCTCCCTGATCCCTGCCGTGATGTGGCCCTCAGTGGCCTACATCGTCGATGAGTCCCGCTTGGGCACCGCTTATGCGCTCATGACCCTCATCCAGCAGATTGGCTTTTTCATCATGAATTTGCTGATCGGAAAGGCCAACGACTATGCCGGAGCAGGACTGCAGAATCCCAACGGGTACGCCCTGGGTTTGTGGATCTTCTCGATTCTCGGCTTCATTGGGATGGCGTTGGCGATCTTGCTCCGCATCCGCGAAACTGGCCCGCACGGACATGGACTGGAGACCATTACCACGGTTAAAAAAGCGGGTTGATTGGATCAGAAACTTACCAATTTCCGAAGATCGCGACTCTAAATTCGGGATCGGGTTTCTAGCATGAGGAGCCAAGCTGTTTAACCCTGCTCAGGCAAAGGATTTCCGCAGTTCAAGCATCTCATCCGGGAATCCCAAGATCGGTAGAAATGCTCTAATATTTTGAATACACACATTACTGTAGTCCGGCGTTGAAGGCCCGCAAAACATACAACGCAAAGATAGTTAGCCGCATCTCACGGGGTGCGGCCGGAAAAGGCAGCTTGACCGACCGAGATTCAAAGGGAGCCCAGCAACAGGGCCGAGAGAAAGACTCGAACGAAGCCGAGCTCATCGAGCGGGCCAAGCACGGGGACGCCCAGGCGTTCCAGGCTCTCTACGACAAGCACAAGCGGCGGGTTTACTCGCTCTGTTTGCGCATGACGGCGAACACTGCCGAGGCCGAAGATCTGACCCAGGAAGCGTTCCTGCAGCTTTACCGCAAGATTGGAACGTTTCGCGGCGAATCGGCGTTTTCGACATGGCTGCATCGGCTCTCGGTCAATGTGGTGTTGATGCAGTTGCGAAAGAAAAGCCTTCCGGTGGTTTCGCTCGAAGAAACCACGCAAGGCGGCGATGACGATACGCCGAAGAAAGATTTCGGGGCCGAAGATTTGGCGTTGGCCGGGTCCATCGACCGGCTGCAGTTGCAAAAAGCAGTCGACGACCTCCCTCCCGGTTACCGCATGATTTTTGTTCTTCACGACGTCGAAGGTTACGAACATAATGAAATCGCGACGATCGTGGGTTGTTCGATCGGCAACAGCAAGTCGCAGCTGCACAAAGCACGCATGAAGCTGCGCGATCTGCTCAAGATGCAGCGAGCCGAAAAGGCCGAAGACTCCTGAGCGGAAGGAATCTGAAAGTGATCCGGCGCAGACCGGACACCGCGGTAACTTTTGCAGAGGCGCAACACTGCAAGCTGGTTTGAATTGGAAGTAGACTGATTCAACAGAGGCTTGGGGAGAGCAGTATGAATTGCGTTGAGTTGCAAGCGAGCCTGGCCGAAATCATAGACGGACGAAGTCCCGCACAGCGGGCTCACCTGAAAGCCTGCCCGGAGTGCTCAACTCTGGTTGCGGAATTGAATCTTATTGCCGCAGCTGGAACCGACCTGCGCGCGGCCGAGGAACCCAGTCCTCGCGTTTGGAATTCCATCGAAATTGCATTACGGCAGGAGGGACTCATTCGCCCACAGCGGGCGAGCCGTTCCCTTCTGCCATCGCTCAGCAGCCGCTGGGGCTGGGCTCGCTGGGTAGTCCCGGCAGCAGCCGCCCTGCTGATGGCGGTAGGCCTGTACGTTCGCCCGCATTCGCCGTCTCCGCCAATCGCAAAGACGCCAGACCTGACGGCACCCGTTTCCGACATGGCGATCGCCGGGCTCAATGACGACGACCTGCTGCAGGAAGTGGCTCAGCTGTCGCCCGCGGTAAAAGCTCAATACCGAGACGACCTCCAACACGTCAACGACTACATTCGGGACGCGAAGAGTGTGGTCGCCGAGAATCCCAACGATGAGGAAGCTCGGCGTTCACTGATGGAGGCCTATCAGGAAAAGGCCATGCTTTTCGACTTGGCGATGGATCGTTCTTTGCCATAGAGTAGGGCAGTTCTCAACCCGCAGGCCTCGCGCTGTGCGGATCGAACAGGGGCAGTCGAGGAGTCTTATGAGTGGGCGCACAATCCAACTTGTGGTCGTAGGCGCGATGCTGGCCGGGTCGCTAGTCGCCCAGACCCACAAGGACTATCGCTTCAACGTCGGGCCCAAGGCGGGAGTCTCGGTCAACAATCCCTACGGCTCGATCTCGGTCAAGCCGTCGACGGGCAATGTCGTCGTCATTAATGCCGTGCTCGCATCCGATAAAGTTGAAGTTGATAATGCCATGGTCGGCAATCGCGTGGAAATACAGTCTCACCTGCTTCCGGGCGCCGATCCGGAGTCGGGCCGCGTGGACTATGAAATCCTGGTGCCCGCCGATGCCAGCATCACTCTGCACTCCAGCACCGGTCCTTTGCGCGCCGAAAGGCTGCATGGCGACGTAACTCTGGAGGGCTCCGCCGCAACCGTCGAAATCCGCGACATTACTGGCGGACACGTGCATGTGAAGACTCTGAACGGTCCTGTCACTCTTACCAATGTGCAGGATGGCCACGTCGAAATTGATTCCTTGAGCGGCGAAGTCACGCTCAACGGCGTTACCGGCCCGCTGGTGCAGGTGATTTCGACCAGCGGCGGAATTAACTATATCGGCGACTTCGGCGACCGGGGCGAATATCGCCTGACCAGCCATAGTGGAAACATCGAAGCAACCGTCCCCGAATCGACGTCAGCCGACGTCAGCGCGCGCTCGGTACGTGGCGAAGTTCACGACGACATTCCTCTTCAGCCCAAAACGCACTCCTGGTTCGCCATCAAAGAAGGAAGTGCCTTCTGGGGTACCATGGGTCGAGCGGCGGTCTCATCGACCGTGGTGCTGCGCAGCTTCAGTGGTAAAATCCACCTCAGAAAACGTACCTCAAGATAAAACACAGCTGCTAGCTCATGGCTCCTGGCTTCTAGCCAAACCTCTGGGTGGCTGGGAGTTCGCAGCTAGAAGATGACTTGAAGAAGGGTTCTGGCAAAACCGCGAGCGCCAAACGAGGCATACGTGTGCGGCCCAAAAGGCTGTCCGCCAAGCCGAACGGTCTTGTCGCGAACTCCGTTTTTCTGGTCGGCTTCATGGGGGCTGGCAAGAGCAGCGTCGGGCGCACCCTCGGGCAGCGGCTGAATTGGATTTTTGAAGATCTGGACGACCGCATTCAGGCCCGTGAAAGGCGCACCGTCGCGGAGATCTTTCGCGATTCGGGAGAATCCGAGTTCCGGCGAGTCGAGCACGCGGCCTTGCGGCAAGTGCTCCAGGAACTGCAAGCCGGGGGCTCACGAATCGTTGCATTGGGCGGAGGCGCCTTCGTGCAGAAAGAGAATGCGGCTCTGTTGAAAGCATCCGGCGTGCCCACGGTTTTTCTGGACGCTCCAGTGGAGGAACTCTGGCAGCGTTGCTGCACACAGGCCGCTGAGAGAGGAGCTGAGCGTCCGTTGCTGCGCAGCAAAGAGCAGTTTCGCAAGCTCTATGTAAGCAGGAGCCGAAACTATGCCGAGGCGTCCTTGAAGATACAGACCGACCGCCGCCCGGTGGATGCGATTGCGTCCGAGATTGTGAAAGCTCTGGGCCTGAAAGAAATCGAATTGCGCACCGAACAAGGAGAAGTCGAGTGAAGTTTGAAACATCCATCCGCCGTACCGTGGCCCTGCTGCTGGCCTCCTCTTTCGTGGCCTTCGCCAGCGCCGGCGCGGCGGATAAGGCAGCGGACAAGAAAGACAAGGAAAAGGTCGCCACGAACCAGGTCGTCGACTCGGGTTCGTTCGGCGTGTTCATTAAGGGCCAGCGCGTCGCCACTGAGACTTTCCATATCGAGCAGCAGGCCGGCAACAGCGTCATTAAGTCGCAGCTCAAGGATGCCGTCGGGGGAGATTCCGTGAGCCAGAGATCGGATCTCGAAATGAGTCCCACCGGCGAATTGCTGCGCTACGAATGGAGCCAGTCTTCGGGCGGTTCGCTCAGCGTGTTTCCTGACAACGAATTCCTGAAGGAGCGGATTACTGCTTCGCCGAACGCCAAGCCCGCCGAACAGGCGTTCCTGCTGCCCGGCGTAACTCCCATCCTCGACAACAATTTCTTCATCCACCGCGAAGTGCTGGCCTGGAAATACCTGGCGGTGGCGCCCTGCAAAGACGAAAATGGCCACCGGCACTGCGAACCCGCCGACTTCGGAGCGCTCGTTCCTCAAGACCGAACTTCGATGCCGGTTCGGATGGACTCTCGTTGGCAAAGAGAAAGTCACGATCCGCGGCACCGAGCGGGAGCTGTTGCGGCTGAATCTGCATGGCGACCAATTCGACTGGGCCCTTTGGGTGGATGAGAACGACCATTTCAAGCTGATCCGCGTCGAGATTCCTGCCGATAACACGATCGTGGAACGGGATTAGGGCTGTGCCTGCCCGGCGGCGGAATCGAGATTGCACTGGAAAACTTATTGCTTCTGACTGACTCACGGACCGCGCGCGCCCTCGTCACGGTGCTGCTGTTCGCGCTGGCCCTGGGCTTTCTTTACGTGGCTCGCGCCACTCTGATCGCCTTCCTGTTCGCCATCTTCTTCGCTTACCTGATGAGCCCGCTAGTCAATCGTCTGGAAAAGGTATTGCGCGGCCGCGGCCGCGCCATCGCCGTAATCTACGCCCTGCTGCTCGCGCTGGTCGTGGTGTTCTTCGTGGCGGTCGGTCCGAAGGTAACGCGCGAAGGCGCGAAGCTTGGACAGTCCTTGCCTGCTTTGCTGACCAACCTTAGTTCAGGCCAGATCGCCAAACAACTCGGCGAGGAGCACGGCTGGAATTCGAAGACGACCGAACTGGCACAGTCATTTCTGGTCAGCCACAGCGACGAAATCACCGAGATCGCGCAGCGCATCGGACTGCGTATGGCCGACGTTGCCAAGCAAGCATGGCTGTTCTTCGTCGTGCCGCTGTTGTCGATCTTCTTTTTAAAGGATGGCCGCGCCTTTAGCGACTTCCTGCTCGCGGCAATTCAATCTCGACCGCAGCGCGAATTTCTGGAGAACGTGCTCAACGATTTGAACCAGATGCTCGCCCATTTCATCCGCGCCCAACTCACCCTCGCGGCGCTAACGCTGGTCATGTATTCTGCCTTTCTCGGCCTCATGGGAGTGGACTACTGCGCTGGTTCTGGGGACTCTGGGCGGAGTCCTGGAGTTCGTCCCCGTCGTCGGACCGCTCGTTGGAGCGCTGGTCATTGTCTCGGTGGCGATCCTCATGAGCTACCCGCACTGGCTGATCCTGGTGATCTTTCTCGGCTTCTGGCGCCTGATTCAGGATTATGTTTCTTCGCCTCGCATCATGGGCGAGAGCATGGAACTGCATCCGCTAGCCGCCATCTTTGGCGTAATGGCCGGAGGCGAAGTCGCCGGCATCTTAGGTATCTATCTTTCCATTCCCGTGATGGCCGGCCTGCGCATCATCTTCCGCCGCTGGCGCCTTTATACCGAAAAGAAGAAGTTCGGTCCCCTCACCGAATACCCCTTCCGCAACCAGGAAACCCGCCTGTAGTTCACTACGCGAAGCGTCGATCGCGTAGAGACGATAAACGTAGCGCCGGCGTCTCGCCCGCGGAGCCGCACCCGGCATCGCCTTCAATAGATTCCGCCCCCGCGGCCGCCCCCCGTGCTCCAGCCGCGATGCGGCGGGATGCAACCCGCGCAGCAAGACGAAGGGGACCGAAGGAAAGTATCAACCAGCCCCATAAGCAGCGAAAGAAAACGCCGCAGGCCCCCGGTGGGTCCGCGGCGTCAACCACCAGATTGTTACTGTCCCGCAGCCGCCCCCGCCACTTTCTCCACCGCAACCTTGCGCAAAAATTCCGCCGCGGCCTCGGGCAGAACGGTATTGATGAACATTCCCGACCCCAACTCAAATCCCGCCACCCGCGTCAATCGCGGAATCACGCTGACATACCAATGAAAGTGCCGTGCCCCCGCATATTCGGCGGGCCCACTGCGCACCGTAAAGTTCAAGTCAGGATTCTCCAGCCCAACATAAATCTTCGCCAACAGAGTCCGCAGCACCCGCGCCAGGTCGACGACCTCCATCTCCGAAATGTCGCCGAAGCTAGCCATGTGGCGGAGAGGAAAAATGTGCGTGGCAAACGGAGTCGCCGACGCAAATACTTCCATCGCCACAAAGCGCTCACTCTTCAGCACTACTCGCGTCTGGTCTTCTACCTCGCGCTCGACCATGTGACAGAACATGCATTCCCCGGCGTCGTCATAGTGACGCAGCGCTTCGAACAGGCGGTGCCGCACCTGGCTCGGAATCACTGGCGTCGCAATCAGCTGCGAGTGCGGATGCTGCAGGCTCGCACCCGCATCCGTCCCATGATTCTTGAAGATCGTGATGTGGTTCACCCGGTGGTCCAAGCTCAGAGCGTTGTAGCGCTCCTTATAAACGCGCAGAATGCTGGCGACATGCGCGTCCGACAACAGTCCCATGAAGCGCGAGTGGTCGGGGCTGTCGATGATGACTTCGTGAAAGCCGAAGCCATCAATGCGCCGCCGCAGATGTTGCAGGCTGCGCGTCGGCTGCAGGTCGCTCGACAAGGCGGCGAACTTGTTGGGGATTACTCGGACCGCCCACGGGTTACCATTCGCCGGATAGCGCAACACTTCTGGCGGCGTCTTGCTTTCATTGCCGGGACAAAACGGACAGCTCTCGACGAATTCCGGTATCGGCTCCACGACGCGATGAGTAGCCAACTCTTCGGGCCGCCTGGCGCGTTCCGTGGCAATGATGACCCATTCCTTGGTAAAAAAGTTCTGGCGTAGCTCGGGCATGTGGTCCCTCCAGAATCCTCTATCGGCAAGTCGAAGGAAAATCTGGAGCGTCTCGTAATCTGGATCCATCCCGAGTCAGAGCGCACGGATCCCGCGCGGGAGTGGTCCTCCTTTCGCTACTTGCCGCGCATCGCAAAACCGTTAAACACTTAGTTTGTCGTTCCGGCCCCGCGTGCCGGCGAGGGGCGGAGGAATCTGCTTTCCCGCGACTGTTATAGAATTCCAAGTATTCCTGATTGAGAGAATATGAACCGCAAAATTCCTATTGGTATCCTGGGCGCCACCGGCGTCGTCGGACAAAGATTCATCCAGATGCTGGAGCACCATCCCTGGTTCGAAGTGGCCTGGCTGGCCGCTTCCGACCGTTCCGAAGGCAAGGTCTACTCGGAGGCCGCACGCTGGCGTCTCAAAACGCCGATTCCAACGGCTGTCGCCAAGATGACCGTTTCGCCGGCCACTCCCGAAGGCGCGCCGAAAATCATCTTCGCCGCCCTCGATTCCACCATTGCCGCCGAACTCGAGCCTCGTTTTGCCGACGCGGGCTGCGCCGTGGTCTCAAACTCGAGCGCGCTGCGTATGCAGGAAGACGTGCCTCTCGTCATCCCCGAAGTCAACGGCGGACACATCAAACTCATTGACGTCCAAGCTTGGCGCAAGAAATCCGGCGGCTACGTCGTCACCAACCCCAACTGCTCGGCGATTGGACTCGTCTTGGCCCTCGCGCCTCTCCATCAGCAGTTTGGACTCGAAACGGTCATGGCCGTGACCATGCAAGCCGTGAGCGGCGCCGGATATCCTGGCGTGGCCTCCCTCGACATCCTCGGCAACGTCATCCCCTACATCAAAAACGAAGAAGAGAAGATGGAAGAGGAGACCAAGAAGCTTCTCGGCCAGCTCAACGGCTCCAAAGTGATTCCCGGCGACTTCGCCATGAGCGCGCACTGCAACCGCGTCCCGGTCGAAGACGGCCATACCGAATCGATTTCCATTCGCCTCAAGAAGAAAGCGAAGCCGCAGCAAATCATCGACGCCTGGAACAGCTACCGCGCCGAGCCTCAGGAACTGAAGCTCCCCAGCGCTCCTGAGCGCCCCGTCGTCTATCTGGAAGCCGCGGATCGACCGCAGCCTCGTTTCGACGTCGACATGGGCGCGGGCATGACCACGGCCGTCGGACGCCTTCGTCCCTGCAGCGTGCTCGACTGGAAATTCACCGTGCTCTCGCATAACACCATCCGCGGAGCCGCCGGCGCAGCCGTGCTCAATGCCGAACTCCTAAAAGCCAAAGGCTACTTGGGATGATCGGCATCGCCAGAGAAAACGTAGCGCCTGAGCCTGCCCTGAGCGAAGTCGAAGGGTCCCGGCGGCTGTCGCGGGGGCGTCCCGCCCGCGCAGCCGGCGGCTCCCATCCGCGTCAAGTTCTCCCAAGGAACTCCCGCTCATGATCGTCATGAAGTTCGGCGGCACTTCCGTCGAAGACGCCAAAGCCATCGATCGCGTCGCCTCCATCGTCCAAGGTCGCCTGCCGCAAAAGCCGGTGGTGGTAGTCAGCGCCATGGCCAAAGTCACCGACACGCTGCTGACTATGGCCCGCGCTGCCGGCGAAGGCGAGCGCAAGACCGCGCTCAAACTCTGCCGCTCGCTCCAGGAGCGCCACTACAACACCGCCAGTGAACTGCTCGGCACCGCGCGCTTCACCGAATTCCATTCCGAACTGGGCACGGACTTCGAATCGCTCGACGAACTTTTGCGTGGAATTTCCGCCGTCGGCGAAATCACGCCCCGCACCACCGACCATGTTGCGGCTTTCGGCGAAATGCTCTCCAGCAAAATTGTCGCCGCGGCCTTCGCCGCACGCGGCCTCAACGGAGCCCACGTCGATTCTCGCGAAGTGCTGGTCACGGACAACGCCTACATGCAGGCGGTTCCGCAATACGAAGAGACCAACGTCCACCTACAGGAAAAAGTTCAGCCCTTGCTAGACGCGGGGCAAGTCCCGGTCATGGGCGGATTCATCGCCGCCAATCGCGCCGGCATCACCACCACGATTGGTCGCGGCGGGTCTGATTTCTCCGCGGCAATTTTCGGTGCGGGTCTAGGCGCCGAACGCATCGAGATATGGACCGACGTCGACGGCATCCTTACCACTGACCCCAGAATCTGTCCTGAAGCGCGCCGCATTAAAGTCATCAGCTTCGACGAGGCGGCCGAGCTCGCATACTTTGGCGCGAAGGTTCTGCACCCTGCGACAGTACTCCCGGCCATCCAGAAAAATATCCCAGTCTACGTGTTGAACTCGCGCAATCCTTCTTGCGAGGGAACCCGGATCACCACTCGCGCGCCGCAAGGCAAAAATATTTTCAAAGCGATCGCCGCCAAGAAACGCATCACCATCGTCGACGTGGCTGCCCCGCGCATGCTGCTGGCCCACGGATTCCTGCGTTCGATCTTTGAAGCCTTCGACCGGCACAAAGTTTCCGATCGACGTGGTCTCGACCTCGGAAGTCAGCGTTTCCTTAACCGTCGATTCCAACCAGGCAATTCCCGCTCTGGCAGCCGACCTCGCCAAGCTCGCCGACGTAAAATACGAAGGACGCAAAGCTATCGTCTGCCTGGTCGGCGAAAACCTGCGCGAGACGCCCGGCATCGCCGCTCTGGTGTTCCGGGAACTCGCCGACAAAAAGATCCGCATGATTTCGCAAGGCGCCTCGGAAATCAACCTGACGTTTGTGATTGAAGAAGACGAAGTCCCCGATGTAATCCAGCGACTGCACAAAACGTTTTTCTCGGAACTGGACCCGGAAGTCTTCGCCTAGGCAGCACGCGTAGCGGCGGACGCATTCGTCCGCCCGCAAGGATTCAGCTTGAAAAGCCGCCGGACGAATGCGTCCGGGGCTACGCGATCCATCCCCGCGCCGAGAGCATGCGAACCGCCCACGGTTGAGGTAATCTGTGTGCAGTCGATCTGATCAATGTGAATCTCCTAATCCTAGGCCGAGGCAAAACAGGATCGCTGATCGCGGAAGTAGCCGCTGAGCGCAAGCACCAGGTCCGCGCGATCGGATCGGCAGAGAACACCGCCTGCGCCTTCCTGACGCCAGAAAATCTGCGCGACATCGACTCCGTCATCGACTTCACCACTCCGCACGTCATCCTGCCCCACATCGAAGCCTGCACCCGAGCTGGCAAGAATATGGTCGTCGGAACGACGGGCTGGTACAAAGACATCGATCGCGTACGCGCCCTGGTCGAGCAGCACAAGACTGGATTCGTTTACGGCGCCAATTTTTCTGTCGGGGTCAATCTATTCTTCGACGTAGCCCGCGCTGCTGCCGCGGCCCTGCGCCACGATTACTCCGGCCAGATTTTCGAACGCCACCACGTTCACAAGAAAGACGCGCCCTCCGGCACCGCCATCGCTCTCCAGCAAATCATGCGCGAATCCAGCGGCCAGAAAGAAAGTGTCGAGATCACATCCTTCCGCGAAGGCGATGTTGTCGGCCTGCACGAAGTCGTGCTCGAATCTCCCGCCGATCGTATCTACCTCTGCCACGATGCCAAATCCCGCCGCGGCTTCGCCGAAGGCGCCATCCGCGCCGCCGAATGGCTCGCCCCAAAGAAGGGCTTCTACGATTTCAAGGACGTGTGGCGGGAACTGTAGGAATGTACAGTGTGGGGACAGCCGCCCTCGGCTGTCCGTCGAACGTAGCTCGACGCTCTCCGGAATGTTGGTACTCCATTTTCCTCCGTGAGCCTTCGTGCCCTTCGTGGTGAAAGGTTCTTAGGACGTCGCCGAACCCTCCGCCCGAGTTTTCCCTCCGCCTGCTCTCGCGTTATCCTATTCCTATGCAACTCCGTGGCTGTGGCACCGCACTCGTAACTCCGTTTCATCAGGATGGCTCCATCGATGACACAGCCTTGCGCAATCTGGTCGCATGGCAGATCGAGTCGGGCATCGATTTTCTAGTTCCCTGCGGTACCACGGGCGAGACTCCTACTCTCACCCACGACGAATGGCTGTACGTCATCGACATGACGATCGAAGTCGCCGCCGGACGCGTCCCCATCGTCGCCGGAGCTACGTCCAACGCTACGCACGATGCCGTCGAAAAGGCGAAAGAGATTGCCGCGCGGCCCGGCGTTAATTACATCCTCACCGCGTCGCCCTACTACAACAAGCCCACGCAGGAGGGCCAATATCGGCATTTCAAAGCGATCGCGGAGGCGGTCGGCGACAAGCCTATCATTCTCTACAACGTGCCCGGACGTACCGCTGCGAACCTCGAACCCGCAACCCTGGCGCGCCTCGCCGAGATTCCCAACATCGTGGGCGTGAAGGAAGCCAGCGGCAACATGACCCAGATTGCGGAAGCGATCAACGCTGTGCCGGAAACATTTCTCGTATTCTCTGGCGACGACGCGGTCACGCTTCCAGTCATCGCGCTCGGCGGCGTCGGGGTTGTGTCGGTCGCGTCCAACGAAATTCCCGCACGAGATGACGGCGCTCACGCGCGCCGCGCTCACCAACGACTGGACCACCGCCCGCACCCTGCATCGCAAATATCTCCCCCTGATGCAGGCCAACTTCATCGAGTCGAGCCCGCTGCCCGTGAAGGCGGTGCTCGCGATGATGGGCAAAGTCGAAGAAGTCTACCGCCTGCCCCTGCTGCCCATGCGCCGCGACACGCGCTCGCGCCTGCAGAAAATCGCCACCGAAGCCGGATTGATCTCCAAGCCCGCCGCCCCCGCCGCCGAAGCCGCCGAATTCTTCATCTACGAAAACTGGGCGGCCGGCCCGCGCAAGATCGTCCTGCACCGCGGATCCTGCGGCCAATGCAGCCACGGCAAAGGACGCCCCGCCGGCCACGACGCCAACCACGCCCGCTGGCACGGCCCCTACACGACGCTGCCCGAAGCCCGCGAAACCGCCCACGCCATGACCGGCGTGCTGATTCGCAGCGAGTGCAAGTGCGTGTGAAGAAATTGTTGATTGTTGATTGATGATTGTTGATTGTTGATCTTTAATTGCTGATTGATGATTGTTGATCTTTTGATTGCTGATTGAAAACCAGCGTACGGGCCACACCTCCCTGTCATCCCGACCGAAGCGAGCGAACGCGAGCGCAGTGGAGGGACCTGCTGTTGTCCTTTTGACAAATGATCCATCAACCATCAACAATCAACCACTCATGTCCTCCCTGAAATCCTCCATCGAACGCCTCGCCTCTCTGGGCGAAGTCGAACACGATCCCGACGCCCGTAAGACGTTTCTCGAATTCCGCGACCAGCTCACACAAGGCAAAATCCGCGCCGCCGAAAAAATTGGGGATGGAAAGGACGCGCGTTGGATCGTGAACGCCTGGGTCAAGCAAGGCATCCTGCTCGGATTTCGCCTGGGCGAGCTGCCGAAATGACCGCCGGGCTCTCGTTCATCGACAAAGAGACCTTCCCTGCCCGCCAGTTCTCGGTCGCAGATCGCGTCCGCGTCGTACCCGGCGGCTCGTCGGTCCGCGAAGGAGCCTACGTCGCGCCTTCGGTCATCTGCATGCCGCCCATGTTCATCAACGTGGGTGCCTATGTCGATGAAGGTACTATGGTCGACTCCCATGCGCTGGTCGGCTCGTGCGCGCAGATCGGCAAACGCGTCCACCTGAGCGCCGCCGCTCAAATCGGAGGAGTGCTCGAACCCATCAACGCCGCCCCCGTCATCATCGAAGACGACGTACTGGTCGGCGGAAATTGCGGGATCTATGAAGGCACGCTGGTTCGCGCCCGCGCAGTGCTGGGCGCAGGAACAATTCTGACCCGATCCACTCCGCTCTACGATCTGGTGAAGCGGCGAAGTCTATCGCGCGACCGCCGACGCTCCCTGGAAGTTCCAGAGAATGCCGTAGTCGTTCCCGGCTCCCGCGCCGTCAAGAAGGAAAAGGGACCGTGGAGACTGGAATCTCTCGCTCTACACCCCAGTCATCGTGAAGTACCGCGATGAGAAAACCGACCGCGGAATCGAACTGGAGGACTGGCTCCGCTAGGTCAGCTCTTGATCGATCTTTCTTCTGTACGGTATGGTACAGTGTTCACGGTATCTGATTCGGGCGGGTCGAGGACTATGGTGAACATAGATCCTCTCCACCTAACCTGCCGCGAAAGGGTTTACGGCCGGGCGGGTTCCATTATGCATCGCGAAACGCCGGAATTCGAATTAACCCGCCTACGCAGGCTGCAATCGAAGGCGCGGCAAGACGAGGTTTTCGGTGGTCTGTCGCCTGAAGAGAGGCTAACGTATAACAATCGGCAAAATCGCATCCACGAATTGGAACGCGTTGAATCCGAGCAGCGCGATGAGTATCAGCCGAGCCCGGTTGGATCGCGGAAGGCTGGATCGCGGAATGGTGGATCGCCCCGCAACGGTCGACATTAACTAGCCTCTGCCTCCCATCTCTTCTTTTGCCGCTCGATCACCTCATAACAGTCGCAGGCTACTTCTTCGAGCTTCGCTCGATTGAGAACCTTCACGCTTCCCCGCGAGTATTCGATCATCTTCGCTTTTTGAAGAACGCCCGCTGCTACCGTAACGCTAGCCCTGCGGGTGCCGAGCATTTGTGCCAGGAACTCCTGGGTTAAAGGAAGAATGGTGCCGCCGATCCGATCCTGGCTCATCAACAGCCATCTCGCCAACCGCTCAACGACATCGTGCAAGCGGTTGCAGGCCGCCAGTTGCGTGGACTGCATTCCCAGAACCATTGCAAAGCGCTGCAGACGTTTTTCCAAGTCTTGGCACTGGGGCAGAATTCGGAGCAGGGTATCCACGTCCACGCGGTAAGCGGTCCCCTCCCCTTGGGTGACGGCTCTCAGTCCGCTGGTCTTGAATCCGAAGACCACCGGCAAGCCAATGAATCCTTCTCTTCCCGTTAATCCTACCTCGACCGTTTTTCCATCCGGTTGCAATGTCAGGAGGGAACCGAGTCCGTTGTTCAGGAAGTATCCTGAACGAATCGATTCTCCCGACTCATGCAACACTTGGTGAAGTTTCAGGCGGATAAATTCTAGCGACGGAAAAAGCAGATTGCTCTCTCGGGCGGGAAGGCTGCGCAAAATGAAATTGCCTACTTCGCGTCCATTTCCGTCTCCTTTGCTGGAAGACGGGCTTAAACCCTTCGGCGAGCGCACGGCGGCGTCTCTGGGCATGAGTGCTCCTTGCACAGCGGATATCCGTCTGATTTTGCAAGGGACCGTTGCCAGGAATGCCAGTGGCGGAACGATGCGCGAAGAGACACACCAACCCTACTCTTGTTCCCCTCAATTGTATGTACTGAAACGCTCACTTATATGGCGTTCGCCGTGCAGACGCTTTTTCCTCTCGTGGCGTAGCATTTCGGAAACCAAGCGAAGATCGTGTGGGATTGTTGTTCTATCGAGCGACGAATAAACCAACACCTAGGGGACGTCTTGTGTCCAGTGCACACCTGCCACCGGGAAAAAGGCAACGCGGAGGAAACGTAATCCGATGCCCGTACTGTGTCGAAGAGGGAAATTTCAAGGTGATGATGAACACTGAGGACCGTCAATATCACGTTTGCAATCGCTGCGGACACCTGGCATTGCCCACGAATCCCAAGTTTGCGTGCACGTGTGCCAAGTGCGTGCGACTCAGGATTTCCTAGAAACCGCTCGTCGCTGTAGCGCTAGTTGTTTCAGAGGAGTTTTCTGTGATGTTGAACGTTCCGCCAGGCGCGAAATTGCCGATCTGCCCTATTTGCCACGATCCCGTCAGCCTGGAAAGCGCGAACACCGATGAACACGGTTGCGCCGTTCATGAGGATTGCTACTGGGCTTACCTGGAGCAGAGTCAGGCAAGGGATAAAAGACAGGCGAGCTAACGTGACGAAGAGGAACGCCGATGCGTCTAGCGGATCTCAATCGCCAACGTTCCCATCCCGTTCCGCGTAACTTGAATTTGCCCAAACTTCCCGATTACAGCATCGGCTTGCTGCAACGCTTCCGCTGCGTAAGTGCTCATAAGGCCGACGATTTTCGTCCCGGCAGCGCGCGCTGACTGAATTCCTGCCGGCGCATCTTCGATCACCAGACACTCCGCCGGACGAATCCCAGCAACTCCGCTCCCTTCAAATACGGCTCTGGATGCGGCTTCCCATGTGTGACGTCGTCGGATGTAACGAGACCTCGGGAACCGGCAGTCCACAATAACGCAAGCGATTCGTCGCCAGCAGTCGCGACCCAGAAGTCACCACGCCCCACTTCCTTCCGGAATCGACGCTCACCAGATCGGCCGCGCCGGGCATGACCGTGACTCCACGCTGATCGCCCGCCTCATGACTCTCAATCGCATGCGGCCTCCGCTTCGGCATCCAGATGTGGCGCGACGCGCCGGATCACTTCAACCGTCCGCACACCGTGCGCGATGGCCATGATCGCGTCGCCATCGACGCCTTTGCGCGCAGCCCATTCGCGCCACTCGCGATCCACCGCGCGCGTCGAATCGACCAAAACTCCGTCCAGATCAAAAAGAATGGCTGAGCAAAAAAACGTAGGCATCTATCAGTATTAAATCACAGTAGGGCCGGCGTCTCGGAGGCTGTCCGGCGGGCGTCCGAATTCTTGGCTCAAACGTGCTCTGTCATCCTGAGCAAAGCGAAGGACCTATGCAACTTGCTGGCGGTCGAGGCGCCGCAAACCAAACGGCAGAGATGCTTCGCTTCGCTCAGGATGCAATGCGCTTCCTAGCGCAGCATGCGAGCGCCCGCCTGATCCTGCTCCTGTAGAGCGCGCTCTCGCAGCATCAAATGCCGCTGCCGGAAATGCGACTTCGCCCGCTCTCCCCAGGCGCGCACAAACCAGTAATTCAATCCTGCTCCAATCGCCGCGCTGGCGAGCGGAATCACCCGCCCCGCCCACTTCTCCACAACCTCCGCGCTGGCCTTCGCCGCAATCCTCTGGATGACTTTCGGCACAAATTTGTTGACGACTTCTTTTTCCAGCAGCTCGCGGCTGATGTCGACTCCCGCCGCGCTGGCTGCGGCAACCCAGAATTCAGCAATGTCATCGTCAGTCTTAAACTCAAATCCGTAAACCAGGCTCAGCTTCTGGATCGTCCGCATCGTGATCGCCGACAGAATTCCGAGATCCGGCACAATCGTGATCAACCCACCCAGGCCGAAACCCGCGCCCTCAACCGCGGCAACCTTCATTCCACTGCGAATCACCGAATCGGCCACCATATCGATTTCGCCGATCTCAAGTGAATACACGCCGTGATACCCGCTGATCGGCATCCGATACGCCGCCCGCAGCTGCAGCAGAAATTTGTCGGGATCCACGCGCACCGTCGAATAAGCGCGCGTCAGCCCGCGCACCAGCGCCTCCCTCAATGCGCCGCCGCAGCCACGATTTGCCCGGTCCTGCCATTGCTTCCACCTTACCGCACGCCGAGCGAGAACGCCATCGGGTCATGTGCTTAGAGCTACGAGCCACGAGCGATCCATCGTGTGCACACTCGGCCCGCCTTGCTGCTCGGCATCGCGGTACTGATGGAGTCTGTTCCTGGCACGACTTTGTCACCTGAGCGGAGCCGCTTTTCAGGCGCAGCGAAGAGCCCGCCCTGAGCGAGTCGAAGGGATCTCCCGCTGAACCGGCCTAAGGCGCTAGCCAACCTTCACCGCTTCCTATTCGTGGCTCGCGACTCCAGCTCACACCTGTGTGCTAGCATCATCCTTACTCCATGCCCACTGGAAAACTGCAAATCATTCCGCTCGGAGGCCTCGGCGAGTTCGGCATGAACTGCATGGCCGTCCGCTGGGGTGACGACATCTCGTCATCGACGCCGGACTGATGTTCCCCGAGGCCGAACTTCTCGGCGTCGACATCGTTGTCCCCGACATTTCGTATCTGGTCGAGAACCGCCAGCGCATCCGCGGCATCGTCCTGACTCACGGCCACGAGGACCACATCGGCGCGCTGCCCTGGATGCTCTCTGAACTCAAAGTTCCCGTCTGGGGCACTGAATTCACGCTCGCCTACGTCGAAGACAAGCTCGACGAGCACGGCTTGCTGGACGACGCCGACCTGCGCGAAATGCGCCCCAACGAGCGTTTTAAGGCCGGACCATTCACTGTTCATCCGATTCAGCGTGACGCATAGCCTGGTCGATTGCGTTGCGCTCGCCATCCACACTCCGCTCGGCGTCATCATCCACACCGGCGATTTCAAAGTCGATCCCACGCCCACCGATAACAAGCTTTTCGACCTGCACACCTTCGCCGAGTACGGCAAAAATGGCGTACTCGCCCTATTCCAGGACTCCACCAACGTCGAGCGCAAGGGATACACGCCCAGCGAACGCGCCGTCCGCCGCAAGTTCGACGAAGTTTTCGCGCACACCAAGACGCCGACTGTTCATCTCGTGCTTCTCGTCGTCGATCCACCGCATCAATCTCGCGGTCCAACTCGCGCACGAGCACGGCCGCAAGGTCGCATTCCTCGGTCGCTCGATGAACAACTCCGCCGAGATTGCCGAAGACCTCGGCTACATCGAAGTCCCCGACGGCCTGGTCATCAATCCCGGCGAGATGAAGAATTTCCCGCCGGAAAAAGTTTGCGTGCTGATCAGCGGCACCCAGGGCGAGCCCATGTCCGCTCTGTCGCGCGCCGCCGTCGACAATCACAAGCACGCCAAAATCGAAAAGGGAGACACGGTCGTCCTCTCTTCGCGCATCATCCCCGGCAACGAAAAAACCATCTACCGGATGATCGACCATCTCTTCCGCCGCGAAGCCCACGTCATCTACGAGGACGGAACCTCGCCGCCCATCCACGTCAGCGGACACGCCAGCCAGGAAGAACTCAAGCTCATCATCAACCTGGTCAAGCCTCGATACTTCATTCCTGTCCATGGCGAGTACCGCCAACTGAAGCTGCACGCCGAAATGGCTGGAGCCATGCACGGCTCCGTCGGCAAAGTCATGCTGATCGAAAGTGGCGATGTTCTCGAATTCGACGAACTCGGCGCTCGTAAAACCGCCCGCATCAAAGTAGGCCGCGTCTGCATCGACTCCGGCAGCCGCACCGATGTCGTTGAGGACCTGATTATCAAAGACCGCCTGCACCTCAGCGAAGATGGCATCGTGCTGCCCATCATCGCAATCAATAAGTTGTCGGGCGATGTGGAATCCGCGCCCGAAATCGTCACCCGCGGCTTCAATCCCGGCGATGACGGCCTGATGGAAGGCGCCAAGCGCATCGTCCAAGACACGCTCGCCCATTCCAGCGACGAAGAAAAAGGTGACTACGGCGTCATTAAAGAAAAAATCCGCGCCGACCTCAAGCGCTACATCTCCAAGCAAACCCAAAAACGCCCGCTAATCATGCCGGTGATCCTGGAGATCTAATCATCACACGTAGGGACGGACGCATTCGTTCGTCCAGCGATGGCGAAGCCGAGCCCCGTCGAATACAAAATCGGCCCTGAGCGAAGCATTTGCCTCAGCAAAGCGAGAGCAAGTGCGGAGTCGAAGGATCCCCACCCTGTTCGGCTCTATGAATCGGCAAGGCATTAACTTTCCGATTTCATCCTGCGAACCCTGAAAGTGGACTCCATGTCCACTGGCGAAAACCCGACGATTAACGATACCCTGTCCCTACGCATAACTGAACGACCGCCGAATGATCACTCTCGACGACCTAGCTTCCGCCCGCAAGCGCCTCGACGGCATCACCGTCCGCACGCCCCTCGTCGAATTCCCAGAAACCATGTGGGGACAGCCGCCCTCGGCTGTCCGGCCGGGCGAAGCCCGCCGCCTTTTCCTCAAGCCCGAAAATCAGCAGCCTATCGGCGCCTTCAAACTCCGCGGAGCCTACAACAAGATCGCTTCCTTATCGGCAGAAGAGCGAAAGCGCGGCGTAATCTCCTACTCCAGCGGCAACCACGCCCAGGGCGTCGCCTACGCCGCCCGCGCGCTTGGCGTGAAGGCGGTGATTGTCATGCCCAACAACGCTCCTGCCATCAAGCGCGAGGCAACTGCAGCCCTCGGCGCCGACATCGTACTCGTAGGCCCAGGCAGTACCGAACGCCAACTGAAAGCCGAGGAATTGGCCGCGCAGCACGGCTACATCATCGTGCCTCCGTACAACGACGAAAAAATCATCGCCGGCCAAGGCACCATCGGGCTCGAGATCCTCGAAGATATGCCCGAAGTCGAAACCGTCCTCTCCCCCGTCGGTGGAGGAGGGCTCATCAGCGGCCTGGCCGCAGCAATCAAGCTGACCAAGCCTTCGGTCAATGTCTTCGGCGTCGAACCCGAACTAGCGGCCGACGCGCAAGCCAGCCTGCGCACCGGGAAGATTGTGAACTTCCCCGCCGAGCAAGTCACACGCACCATTGCCGATGGACTACGCACGCAGAGTGTCGGGACCATCAACTTCGATCACATGCAGTGTTTTGTCGATGGCATCATCACCGTAACCGAAGATGAGATTCACGCGGCCATGAAGCGACTGGCGGCGAATCCCGCAACCGTAGCGGAACCCAGCGGTGCAGTCGCCACCGCCGGGTTCCTCTTTCATGCCGATCAGTTGCCAAAAACAAAACTAAACGTGGCGATCATCTCCGGCGGCAACATCGAACCGCAAATGCTGGAAGAACTCCGTGGTGGATAGGAAGTAAAGTAGAAAGAAAGTAAAATCCTCGGCGTCACAGCGCATGCACCAAACCGACTCCAGCCGCAAAGCGGCGAAAGAATGCAGCCCACAGCGCAAGCTGTGGGTACCGGTCTGATCTAGGCAGCAAAGCCCCGAAGGGGCGAAAGAAACCACACTCATGGCATGCACTGAACTGAAATCCACAGGCAGCCAATGTTCAATCAACCTTGACTTGAACCCTAAGAATGATGATTCTGGGAACGCCCCAAGGATTCCTATGGCCGCAGCGCCTGTTAGCGAACGTAAGTCCTTTGTTGATAAGATTTTGCCCGCAACTCATTGCGACTCTAGGATTTTTTCGCGATTTTCCCCTAATTCCATGATTCCAATGGACCGGGGGGAGGGGGGTACCCGCGTCCCAGTTCCCATTTCGGGCAATGTCAATCTGCCTTGCAATTCTCTCGTTCTCATTTTTTTCTGCGTCCTTCGCGTCTGCGCAGCCCCAACGCGGCACTCTCGTTCACGAAGAGACGATCCGCGTCGCTCCCGCCGGCGATGCCGCCAAACTCGGTGAAGCAGGACGCGGGCACGAACTCGTGATCATCGAAACCAGCCGGGACTGGACTCACGTCCAAGCTATCCTCCGCGAGCCACGAAAAGACGCCGACGAGGATGACCCTGAATCCCAAGGCAAGACAATCACTGGATGGGTCAACAGCAAGGCCCTCGTCAGCCTCACCACTCCCAATGGCGACAAAATTATTTTCGGCGAAGCCGCCGATTCCGAAGAGCAGGCCAGCCGCCGCCGCGGCCGCCGCGATGCCGCACAAGATGCTTTGCGTCTCTATTACCGCGTTTACGATTTATTTCCGACGTCGCCCCTGGCAGCCGAAGGGCTCTACCGCGCCGCCGACATCCGCTGGCAGGTCGAGCGCTCCGACGTGCTGACGCGTCCTTCCGCTCGCGAGAGAGATTCCTACATGCGCGGCCAGATCGACGAGCAGTGGATGAAAATGGTGATCAAGAAATATCCGGGCACGAAGTGGGCGGACCTCGCGGCGTTCCATCTCCTCGAAAACAAACTCTGCGGAGACTGGCAGGCTGCCTCGAAGTGCCCTGACAAAGAAGCCGACATGTACGAGAAGTACGCGAAAGAGCACGAGCAGTCGCCCGCTGCGCCGGAAGCGCTTTACCAGGCCGCTTGGCGCCGATCTGCGTTAATCGAAATCTACAAAACCGAAGCCAACCAGAAAAAATCTGAAGAGTCGAAAAATCGCGCGCTTGAGCTGGCACAAAAAATCGCCAGCCAATACAGCCAAAGCGACTGGTCGTCGCGTGCTCTGACGCTGATCTTCTACGTGCAGCAAGGCGTTCCGACGTTCGGCAATGCCAGCGACTAGACTTCTCCGATTCTGGCGGAGTCTCGGGCCATTGCGCGATTCGCAACTCATGTTTTACATTCGTTACGGCTTGCCAACCTTCGGAAACGCGGCGGACTAACCTTGCCAATTTATCAAGCTGTTGTTCTTGCGATCGTTCAAGGACTCGGGGAATTTATCCCCATTTCCAGCTCCGGGCATCTCATCATCGTCCGTCGGTTGCTCGGCTGGAACGAACTTTCTCCGGCGCATGAATTGAGCTTTGACGTTGCGCTTCACTTCGGAACGTTGCTCTCTGTGCTCTTCTACTTCCGGCGTACGTGGTTTCAGATCATTCGCGCGGCGCTCGGCGGAAAAGTCGTCCGCTTCTCAGAATCCGGCGCGACCGATGCCAACCTCACAGCCGAAGAGCAAAAAGACGAGCGTATGCTTTTGTGGTTTCTTGTGATTGCGACCATCCCCGGAGCCATCGCCGGAAAACTTCTGGAGCATTCTGCCGAGGACTATTTCCGCGAACACATTTTCCTGATCGCGGGCGCCTTGATCGTGGTCGCCCTGTTGATGTGGCTGGGAGAAAAAGTCGGAAAGCTGAGCACTCCCCTAACCCGCATCACGCTCGTCGATTCGCTGATCATCGGCATTGCGCAGGCATTTGCCCTCATTCCCGGAGTGTCCCGTTCAGGATCGACCATCACCGCTGGCCTGTTCAAGGGACTCACGCGCGAAGCCGCCGTCCGCTTCAGCTTCCTGCTCTCGACGCCGCTCATTGCTGGAGCCGCACTAGTGAAGGCGCACGAACTCCACAAAGAAGGTCTGCCTGCCGACATGCAAATACCGGTTCTGGTCGGAATCATTGTTTCCGCCTTAGTCGGCTACGCGGCAATTGCATGGCTTATCCGGTATCTGCAATCGAACAGCCTGCGCGTTTTCATCATCTACCGCATCGTCGCGGGTGTTGCGGTGATCGCACTGGCGCTCGCAATGCACCTGCAATAACGCAAGGTTTCAAAGTTTTCCAAGTCACAAGGTTTCAAGGTTCGAACCGAATACTCGCCGGTCTTCGAAACCTTGAAGCTATGAAACCTTGAAACTTGGTCCGGCACGGGAAGCCAGCTAAGCACTACGGCAAAATTCCCTCGTTGTCGGATCTCCGGCTTCTTGGCATAATGTAAGGGCTCTGGCCGATTGCGGCACTGAGGAATGTTGTGTCTTCGGTGTGAATCAGCCTACATGGATTATCTGGCAGGCATTTTTGTTCCCACCGGGAACCGGCGGCTCAACGAGCTGGTCGGATTCCTGATGTGCGTCTCCGCGCTCCTCCTCTTCCTCGCACTCGTGTCGTACTCTCCTCTCGACCCATCGTGGAACAGCGCCTCGGTCTTGACCGGTTCGCATGCTGCGCGCAATTGGATCGGCGTGGTTGGCGCTTTCACCGCAGACATGATGCTGCAATTCTTCGGCATCGGCGCATTCCTGCTGGTGATCTTCCCGACCATGCTCGGCACGCGCTGGTTCCGCTCGATGAAAGTGCAGTCCCCACTGGCAAAGAGCCTGGGCGCAATCTGGCTGGTGATGTTTGTTCCGGCTCTGCTGGCTCTGCTGCCTGGACACTTGCGCTGGATGCACGTGATTCCGATCGAAGGCCTGCTCGGCCGCGTCGTGGGCGATGTGTTGATTCACTATCTGAATCTGGTTGGCGCTTACATTGTTTGTGGCACGGTTCTGGCAGTTGCGCTCTATCTCTCGACGGCATTCTCGTTCTCATCGATTCAGCTCTGGGCTCCGACTCGATTTGCCTTCGTGACCGCCTTGTGGAATCGCTACAAAGATTGGCGGCAGGAGCGCGCCAAGAAACGCCAGCAAAAGGAACTCGACCAGCGCCGGATTTCGAAGCCTGTGGTAAAGACGCAGTTGATCCAGTCGCGGCCTACTTCGCCCTCCGCGCAAGCGCCGGCTGAACCACGCCGTACCGGCATTGAGCGCATGATGGAAGACGAAGCGCCGAAGTCGGAGGCGAAGTCCGCGAGCGCAACGGGCGGAATTCTTGCTGAGCCTTTGGCAGCGAATGCTTCCGGCGACGCTGTCGATCCTCAGGTCACCGAGCGCGCCGACAGCGGCAACAAGGCCAAGACGACGATGCCGCGCATCGCCGGCGGATACAAACTGCCGTCGAGCAGCCTGTTGCAACGCCCCGACGAACAGCAGCAGGTTGACGCCGACGAACTCAAGTTGCTAGCGCAGGTTCTGACCGAGAAATATGCCGAGTTCGAAATTCACGGGCAGATTACCCAGATCAATCCCGGACCGGTGGTTACGACGTTCGAGTTCAAGCCGGAAGCCGGCATCAAGTACAGCCGTATCACCAATCTGAGCGACGACCTCTGCCTCGCGCTGAAGGCCGAGAGCATTCTGATCGAGCGCATGGCGGGCAAAAGCACGGTTGGAATTCAGGTGCCGAACCGGCAGCGCGAGATCATCTGGCTGCGGGAGAACATTGAGTCGCAGGAGTTCATGGGATCGAAGTCGAAGATGACGATCGCCATGGGCAAAGACATCAACGGCCGCATCGTCACGGCCGATCTGGCAGGAATGCCGCATTTGCTTATCGCGGGTTCGACTGGCGCGGGCAAGAGCGTTGCCATCAACGCCATGATCATGTCGATTCTGTATAAGGCGACGCCCGATCAGGTGCGGCTGATTCTGGTGGACCCGAAGCGGCTGGAGCTGGGGAATTACGAAGGCGTTCCGCATCTTTACACGCCAATCATTACCGAACCGAAACTCGCGGCCAATGCTTTGCGAAATGCGGTACGCGAGATGGAACGGCGATTGAAGCTGCTCGCGGCTAAAGGCGTCCGCAATATCGACCAATACAACAAGCTGTTCGACCAGAACGGTACGCCGAGCCTGTTCGACGAAGAATCGGATGAGAAGCCGATTCCATACATTGTCATCATCATCGACGAGTTGGCCGACCTGATGATGCTCGATTCCAGCAACGTAGAAGAGTCCATCACGCGACTGGCGCAGATGGCGCGCGCAGTCGGCATTCACCTGGTGCTGGCAACGCAGCGGCCATCGGTCGATGTGATTACGGGATTGATCAAAGCGAACTTCCCTGCCCGCGTCTCGTTCCGCGTGGCGACGAAGGTTGACTCTCGCACCATTCTCGATGCCAACGGCGCAGAAGCTCTTCTGGGCAAAGGCGACATGCTCTATCTGCCCTCGGGTTCAGCTCGTGTACATCGCTTGCACGCTGCGTTTGTCACGGAGAAAGAGATTGCCGCTGTCGTCGAATTCTGGAAGGCGCAAGGCCTGGCGGAATATCAGCAGCAGTTCCTGGAACCACCGAAAGGCGAACGCGAGGCGGGAGCGGAAGGCGGCAGCGGAGAATCCGGCGGCGACGGCGAAGCCGAAGACGATCCCATGTTCGGCGATGCGGTGAAGCTGGTCATCGAGTTCGGCAAGGCGTCTACTTCCCTGCTGCAGCGGCGTCTACGCATCGGCTACGGCCGCGCGGCGCATCTCATCGATCTGATGGAGCAGGACGGAATCGTTGGCGCTGCCGACGGCCCCAAGCCGCGAGAAGTACTGAAGCGTCCCGATTGGATCTCTGAAATCGAAGAGACGACTCGATAGTCCGGGAAATTTCGACTACACTCCGGCCCAATCCAAGACACGGCCTTTCATGCGGCGAAACCAGTCGGGCAACCAGCTCTTGTAGCGCAGCAGGACCGCAGCATGAATCGCTTTCGGCGTCTTCGGCGCAGCCTTGTTGCTGAAGACGAGGTAGTAGATCCCCGCTCCTGCCGGAATGTCCGCCTGGATGGTTCCCGCAGCAATGTTGCCGCTGTCGTAGACGGAGCTGGTCGCATATCCGTTCTGCCAAACCGCAAAGGCGGATTCGGTGAGAACGAAAACTTCGATGCTGTTATCGATATCCGAGCCACCGGCTTTGTCCGCTGCTTGAGTCTTGCGATTCCCTGCGCTTTGACTCTCCGCCGTGGATTTGAACTGGCCGACGGCAGCCACGTTCACGGAGCCTTCGGGCAAGGCGAACTTGTAATAGCGGAACGTATGCGGACCAACCGAGAAAGAGGAATCTAGTATTGGGCGATCCTGCTTCCATCCCACAAATTCCTGCACCTGCTGCGCGCTGGTGCTCTCGCTCATCACAGCCCACGCGATGAATAACAGGAGGATGGCGAGGAGTATCCAAAGGAGCATCGGCGCCTTGCGTCGCGGCGCCGGGAGCGCTGGTGGAGGCAATATTTCTACCGTAGGCGCGCTTCTCGGCGGAGAACTCACCGGCTTACCGCATTTCAAGCAGAACTGCGCCTCGTCCGGCAGGCTGGCGCCGCACTTGCTGCATCCCAAGAGCACCGTGGTTGGTCGTGGTGTGGTGCTATCCGTCGGCATACTCACCGGCTCTCCGCACGCTGAGAAGAAGTGCGCACCTTCAAGGGGAAAATGCCAGCCGATATTAGCATAGGTTTGGGTTGGTTGCGTTGCCGCCGCGCCGGCACTTTCGGGTAGAAGGACGCAGCGAAATTCGGCGTGAAAACCTAGAATCGTGGTCGCGGCTCGCCTCGCTGGGCTTGGCGGGACGGGCGAAGGCGCCCGTCCCCACACCAACTCACACTGCCGGCAGCTTTCCTAGAATGCAAGTCCCCTACGCGGTCTTCACCGCGCTGCCATCGAGGCCGAGTTCTTTTGCGATCGGCTTCAGGGCTTCGATGCAGAATCCGATGTGCTCATCGAGGTCGACGCCCAGAGCGGCTGCTCCCTGAATGATGTCATCGCGATTCACTTTGCGGGCGAAGGCTTTGTCTTTCATTCTTTTCCGTACGGACTTGGTATCGACTTCGGCCAGCGACTTTCCAGGTTTGATCAGGGCGACGGCGGTAATGAATCCGGCAAGTTCGTCGCAAGCGAAGAGAGCCTTTTCCATGGGCGTGTCGCGGGTGACGCCGGTGTACTCGGCGTGCGACATGATGGCGCGGCGGATTTCATCGGAGTATCCGCGCTCCTTCAGAATCTCGTTGCCTTTGTAGGGATGGTCTTCGAGGCTGGGCCAGCGGTCGTAGTCGAAGTCGTGCAGCAGTCCGACGACGCCCCATAGGCTTTCGTCCTCGGGAGAGCCGTTTCCCAATTTGCGGGAACAGGCACGCATGCAACTTTCGACAGCCAGAGCGTGCTTGCGCAAACTTTCTGACTGGGTGAACTCAGTTAGTAAACACCATGCGGAATCGCGATCAATCATGTCTTGGCCAGTTTCTCCGGCGTTTGCCGGGGATTCTCAGTGTATCGTCCGAGCATTGTAGCGTTTTCTGTGCATTTTTCTGTTGACTTCCACAGGGCGTATGCCGCAGATTGTCCAAGCAGTCGGAACCTCTCCCCCAATTGGTTCCAAGCACCAAGGCTGTAAGGAGTAGCCCGCTCTGGCACTCCCACAACCCGATGGCCACGACTCTTGCCCCGGTAGATTCACGGGAAGTCGTACGATGCGATCACTGCCTGCTGGTTCAATTCCGTACATCCAATAATAATTGCCGACGCTGCCACGCGTCTTTGGACGAGGAGCCTGAACCTGAACCCATCATGGTAGCGCCACCGATGATGATGCCCGTGCCCAGCGGTAACGGACGCGGACATTTGAATCTGGCGACCTCCATCCGCTCGCTGCGCCTGCGCAACGGGCTTAGCCAACGACAACTCGCGGGACGCATGTCGGTGCCGCGAACGTACGTATCCAAAATTGAAAACGAAAAGGCAACGCCGACGCTGTCTTCCCTGGAACGGCTGGCGCGTGCACTGGAGGTTACTGTGCCCGATCTACTCAGCGGCGGGGAACGCACCCGGCAGGAAGAAGTCAACGAACTGATGAAAGATCAGTTCATCGCGGAGTTGCTGCCGTTTGTTGCGCAACTGAATGGGATGCAGATGTCGAGCATTCTGACCCAGGTGCGGGATTTGACGGTGCGGCCCAGGCGAAGCGCGTAAGTTCAAAGTTTCAAGGTTTCAGGCTCAGGTTTCAAGGTTTCAATGCTGTTGGTGCGGGATTTAACTTTGAAACCTTGTCACTTTGAAACATCGATTTTATCCGGGCAACCAGCCAACACTAAGGCCGGGACTGATGTTTGGGTTCCGGCTTTTTTATTGGTGATGGGGATGAACGCTGTTTCTTTCGCCCCGCTGGGGCTCATTCCTTCATTGCAATCGTTTTTCCCACGGCTTGCGCGGTGGGCTGCATTCTTGCGCCGCTCCGCGGCTTCAGTCACCTACATCCTTCGGCTTCTAGCCTTCGAATCCCGGAGCCGTGAATCCAGAGTAGATTGATCGGCATCTATCCTGCATGGACCAACAGGATGTAGGTTTTGTCTCTGATTTTTCCGATCCCTCTGTAGTGGCTCCACTGGCGCAGGATCGCGTGGGATGGAACGAGGCTCCGAGAGGGCCCTCCGTCGCGCCACGGGGCGCTGATGATGGTTCCCTGCTCGACGCGTATTCCACGGCTGTCACTGGTGCGGTTGAACGCATGAGCCCGTCGGTGGTCAATATTGAGGTGCATCAAGCGGCTGGGACGCACGCGATCGGGAGAGCGCACGTGAGCGGCAAGGCGGCGGTTCTGGATTCGTGTTTACGCCCGACGGACTGATCCTTACTAACAGCCACGTGGTGCATAATGCGGTGCGCATTGCCGTAACGCTGCGCAGACGGGCGGCGCATGCCGGCGACGGTGATCGGCGACGATCCGGCGAGCGATCTTGCCGTGATTCGGCTGGATCAGCCGCACTGGAGAGCCTGGGGTCGTTGCCGCTGCACTCGGCGATTCGCAGCGCTTGCGCGTGGGGCAGATCGTGATTGCTATCGGCGCGCCTTACGGATTTCAGTCGACCGTGACAGCGGGAGTAGTCAGCGCGCTGGGGAGATCGCTGCGGTCTTATTCCGGGCGGCTGATTGACGACGTGATCCAGACCGACGCGTCTTTGAATCCCGGCAATTCGGGCGGGCCGCTGGTTGATTCAGCGGGACGCGTGGTGGGTGTAAATACGGCCACGATTTTGCCGGCACAGGGGATTTGCTTTGCCATCGGCATCAATACGGCGAAATTTGTTGCCAGCCGGTTGCTGCGCGATGGACGCATTCGGCGCAGCTACATTGGCGTGTCGGCGCAGACTGTGCCGGTGCATCGACGCGTGGTGCGCTTCTACGACCTGCCGAAGGAGATGGGCGTGGTCGTGCTCGGTGTCGAGGAGAACAGTCCGGCAAAGCGGGCGGGACTGCGCGACGGGGACATTATTGTCGCACTGGAAGGGCAGCCGGTCGCGGGTGTGGACGATCTGCACCGCGCTGTTGACCGATGTGCGCGTGGGCGTGAGTTGCTCACTGACCGTTTTGAGGTGGACGGAGAAGCTGGAGTTGAAGGTGGTGCCGGAGGAGGCGCGGTAGGCTTGGGGTGACGGGCACTCTTACCCGCATAGGGCCGCAAGCCCTCGGGAGGTTCGCACCCGGGACAGCCGATGGCGGCTGTCCCCACATAATCCCAAATCGCCCGCCAGTTCGTGGCCAGAGGCGTCCGTGCCATATTCGCAAGACAAACCTTTGGCGTCATTGCGCAGGGTTCGCTGCTGTGGTAGCCTCATGCTGAGAGGCCACTTTGTACGACAAAGTACCCACGGGGCTCGACCGTAAGGAAACCGAACTTTACCGGCGGCTGGATCCGGCACGGCTCCCAAAACATATCGCGATCATCATGGATGGCAATGGACGCTGGGCCAAACGACGGCACATGCCGCGCGTGGCCGGGCATCGGGCCGGAGTGACAGCCGTCCGCTCAACCGTTGAGACCGCTGCGCGCATTCATATTCCTGCGCTCACGCTCTACGCGTTTTCCGAGGAGAACTGGAAGAAGCGTCCGAAGAGCGAAGTTGGATTTCTCATGGGGCTGTTGAGCCGCTATCTGAAGGCGGAAGTTCCCACGCTGAACAAGAACAATATCCGACTGGAATATATTGGGCGGCAGCACGAACTTCCCGACGATGTGCAGGAGCGCATGGCCTGGGCGACGCGGTGCGACGTCGCGCAACACCGGCATGGTACTGACGCTGGCGCTGAACTACAGCGCGCGCAGCGAACTGGTGGACGCGTTCCGCTCGATGGTGAACGCGGCGTCGCAGAATGGCGGGATCGAGCATCTGGAGATCGATGAAGACATGGTGGCGCGGCATTTGTACACGCGGCATCTGCCGGATCCGGATCTGGTGGTCGGACCTCGGGCGAGATGCGGCTGAGTAATTTCCTGCTGTGGCAACTGGCGTATGCCGAGATTTATGTCACGCCGACTTTGTGGCCCGATTTTCGGGGGACTCACCTGCTGGAAGGCATTGCGGAATATCAGAAACGCGAGCGGCGCTACGGCGGGCTGAATCATGGCGACGGGCACGCCGCGGTGGAGACCGTTTCCGAAGGAAAATCCTAAAACACAGAGGACACAGAGGACACAGAGGAAGACATGTGATTTCTCTGTGTCCTCCGCGTCCTCTGTGGTTAATTTCTTGAATTCGTGCAAATATCTTTAGCGGCACGCTGATTTCAGATCCCAGACACTTCCCTTGTTAACACGAATCGCGACCGCGGTCGTCCTCATTCCGATTGTGCTGGTGCTGGTTCTGCGGGCGCCGGTACCGGTGGTGGCGGTGGTGGCGGGCATTGTGGCGCTGCTCACTATCGTTGAATTCCTCAAGCTGACGGAATCTTACGGCGTGCAGCCATTGCGCATGCCGACCTATGTTTTCGTCGGTGTTTTTTTCCTGCTGCTGGCGCTCAATGTGGGAAACGAGAAGCCGCTGCTTTCGACAGCCGTTTTCGTGTACTGCTTAGGATTTGCCGCAGCTATTGCTCCGTTTTTGGCGCTCAGCATTCTGATGCTTCGAGTTGACTTGCGCAGCGGATATCCGGCGGCGGCAGCTTCGGTATTCGCCTTCACCTACATCGCGCTGCCCATGGGGATGCTGGTGCAACTTCGGCAGCAGTGGGCCGGCGCGTTTTACCTGCTGTACTTGCTGCTCGTAGTTTGGGCGGGGGATATTTTCGCCTACTTCGTGGGCAAGTCTGTTGGGCGGCATTTGATGGCACCGCGCGTTAGCCCCAAGAAAACGTGGGAAGGTGCGGTGGCATCGCTCGTGGGGAGCGTCGGGGTCGGATGGCTACTGTTTCACTACGCATTGCCGCTGAGTTCCGCGCTCTTGCGGATCGGGCTCATCGAGCGCCGCGACGGCTTGTTCGGACTCGAGCAGCCCGCGATGGGGCCGGTCATCCTGCTGACAATCGTATTGAATATTGCGGCGCAACTTGGCGATCTCGTGGAGTCTTTGATCAAGCGAGGCGCGGGCGTGAAGGATTCGGGAGCGATCCTGCCCGGGCACGGCGGCATGTTCGACCGGATCGACGCCCTGCTGTTTGCGGCTCCGGTATTGTGGTTTTACACGGCCTGGCGCGTGATGCAGTAACGCCTAGCGGGTGAAATTCGTGGAATCCCACCTTTGCCGCCAAAGTCGCGGCAAAGATGGGCCACCCGGGTTTCGATAGCGTCCGAACATAGCGTCGAACAAAGAACGTCATTTCTTCTCCTAGGCTTCCCCCGACCGAAGGCATAAGCGCGTAAAATAGAGAGTCCGTGCCAACACCTGCCGCAACAGCTCGCATTGATATGAAACGTATCGCCATCCTCGGTTCGACGGGCTCGATTGGGCGCAGCACGCTCAGTGTGGCGGAGGCCTATCCCGACCGGTTTCAGATTGTGACGCTGGCCGCGGGATCGAATCTCGATGCCGCGTTTGAGCAGGCGAAACGCTGGCGTCCGCTCGTGATTTCGATGGCGGAAGAAGCCGATGCTGGTACTCTACGCGCCCGCTTGAAGAAAGAAGGACTGGGCGAGATCGAAGTTGTGCATGGCGCGGCCGGGACGGTGGGGGTTGCGACGCATCCAGACGTCGACTTCGTGGTCAGCGCCATCGTCGGTGTGGCAGGACTCGAGGCGACATACGAAGCGGTACGCGCGGGAAAGATTCTTGGTCTCGCGAATAAGGAATGTCTGGTCGCCGCCGGCGAGTTAATTACTGCTGAGGCCCGGCGGCAGGGCAAGCCGCTGCTGCCAATCGACAGCGAGCACAATGCGGTGCATCAGTGCTTGCGCGGCGGGCGCATGGACGAAGTCGAACGGATCTGGCTGACGGCCTCCGGCGGCCCATTTCTCAACACGCCGCAGTCCGAGTTCGAGGCGATCACGGTGGAGCAGGCGCTGAACCATCCCACGTGGAAGATGGGACGGCGGATCACGATCGACTCGGCCACCCTGATGAATAAAGGGTTTGAAGTGATCGAGGCATGCAGATTGTTTCACATGCCTGCGCAAAAAGTGGAAGTGATTGTCCATCCGCAGTCGACAATTCATTCCATGGTCGAGTTTGTGGATGGCAGCATACTTGCACAAGTCTCTGTGACCGACATGCGCCTGCCGATCCTGTATGCCCTAACATATCCCGATCGCATTCAGTCGGATATGCGCTTTGCGGTCAGTGACTTGCGTCATCTGGACTTCAGCCCGCCGGACCTGAAAAAATTCCCTTGTCTGCGTCTCGCGTACGAGGCGGCAGAGGCGGGAGGCGCGAAGACAGTGGCGCTGAACGCGGCCGACGAAGTCGCGGTGGCGGCATTTCTCGACGGCAGCATTGGATTCAACGATATTCCCAGGATCATCGAAGACGTTTTGACACGAACAACTTCAGGCAAGCTGGACTCGATTGCGAAAGTGCTGGAAGCGGACGGCGAGGGCCGCCGCTTGGCTCGTCTGCGGGCGACCGAGGGGAAGAAAATAGAAGGTCCCCGGGCGACATCTTTCGCATAATTTCGGAATCTAACCAGTTGGAGAGTACGTACCTCTATTATGTTTGACCTCTCGAATCTCTACTATCTGTACATCATCCCGGTGCTGGGCTTCATGATCCTGATCCACGAGTTTGGCCACTATGCCGTGGCCAAGTGGCTGGGAGTACGGGTGGAGCAGTTCGCCATTGGATTTGGCAAGCGACTCGTGGGCTTCCGCAAGGGCGAGACGGACTATCGCATCAACGCGATCCCGCTCGGCGGCTACGTCAAGATGAGCGGTGAGAATCCGATGGATGAGCGCTCGGACGATCCGCGCGAGTTCATGAATCATTCGCGCTGGCACCGCTTCCTGATCGCGATTGCCGGGCCGACGATGAATATCCTGCTGGCCATCGTCCTGCTCACCACTGTGTACATGGTGCATTACGAATATCCGGCGGTGTATGACGAAGTGCCGGTGATCGGATGGGTGGCGAAGGACACGCCAGCCGCCAAGGCTGGGTTCGAAATCGGCGATCGCATTACGCGTATTGGCGATGTGCAGAATCCGACCTGGGAGCAGGTCGATCAAGAGCAAGCTTTGAGTCCCTCACAGCCACTGGTTGTGGACATTGAACGCAACGGGCAGACACTGGAAAAGATCGTCACCCCGGAGCCGATGGGAATCGATCAGATCGGATACGCGGGCTGGACACCGAAAGAAGACACGGTCACAATTACGGATCTGCAAGAGAAGATGCCGGCGGAAAAGGCCGGTCTGAAAGAAGGAGATCGGATCCTCAGGCTCGACGGTAAACCGGTGCCTGCACTGGGCGCCATGGTCGAGAGCCTGGAGATTACGAAGGATAAGCCGATCACCCTGACCGTGCTTCGAAATGGACAGGAGCAGACCGTCACCCTGACTCCGGTTCTTGCGGAGAAACGGTATCGCATTGGCATCGGCGCCATGCAGATGAAGGTCAAGACTCTGCCGTTTGGAGCTGCCCTCAACAAATCCTTGGAAGAGAACCGGAAGAACGCGCTGCTCATCCTCAAGCTGGTCAAGAAGATGGTCCAGCATAAGATGCCGCTGAAGTCGATTGAAGGGCCGATCCGGATTGGCCAGGCTGCAGGAGAAGCGGCAAAGAGCAAAGGCTGGACTCCGCTGATGGGGCTGACGGCGGCCATTAGCCTGAACCTTGGCATCTTCAACCTCTTGCCTATTCCGATTCTCGATGGCGGTGTGATCTTGTTCCTGCTGATCGAGGGCCTGATGCGCCGCGACATCAGCATGAATATCAAAGAACGGGTCTACCAGGCGGCGTTCGTCTTTCTGGTGCTGTTCGCGGTGATGGTGATCTTTAACGATCTGACGAAGACGATTCCAGGGCTGGCGGATCGACTGCCCTAGATTCTTTCTAGCTGACGAACAAAGGCCGGTTGCTGAGAGATCCGCAGCCGGCCTTGTTCTTTCCGCCGCCCGGTTCAGGTGGACTGGTTTCCTATATTTAGCGCGCCTTTTGAGCGGTTTGGGCTTTTGGTGCAGCGCTGGAAGCGGTGCGTCCGCCCCAGACCACCCTAGAACCCCCATTCTGCGTGATAAAATAGAGCTTCCCATATGGCTACTATTCAACGCAGAAAGACCGTTACCGCTATAGTCGGCGGTGTGCGCGTAGGGTCGGATGCACCGATTGTGGTGCAGTCCATGACCAATACCGATACGGCCGATATTCCGGGCACAGTGCAGCAGGTCGCGGCACTGGCGCGCGCTGGGTCGGAGCTGGTGCGCGTCACCGTGAACAACGACGAAGCAGCAGCAGCCGTCCCACACATTGTCGAGTTGCTCGACAAGCAGGGGATTCGCGTTCCCATCATCGGCGACTTCCACTACAACGGGCACGTTCTGTTAACGAAGTATCCTGAGTGCGCGCGGGATCTGGCCAAGTACCGCATCAATCCCGGTAACGCCAGCATTGGAAAGACGGGCGACTCCAATTTCCGCACCATGATTGAAGTCGCGGTGAAGTATCAGAAGCCGGTGCGCATCGGCGTGAATTGGGGATCACTTGACCAGACGCTGCTGACCCGCATGATGGACGAGAATTCGCGCCTCGCCGATCCGAAAGACGCGCGCGAAGTGACCATGGAAGCGATGGTGGTGAGCGCTCTGAATTCGGCAAAACTGGCCGAGCAATTCGGGCTGCGGCCCGACCAGATCATCCTGAGCGCGAAGGTAAGTGGCGTACAGGATTTGATCGATGTTTATCGCGCCCTGGCGGCACGCTGCACTTATCCCCTGCATCTTGGGCTCACCGAAGCAGGCATGGGTGCGAAGGGCGTAGTGGCGTCGAGCGCGGCGATGGGTGTGGTGCTGCAGGAAGGCATTGGCGATACGATCCGCGTTTCGCTCACGCCTGCTCCCGGAGGCGATCGTACGGAAGAAGTCCGCGTGGCACAGCAGATCTTGCAATCGATGGGCATTCGCAGCTTCACTCCGCAAGTTACGGCTTGCCCCGGCTGCGGACGAACCACCAGCACGTTCTTCCAGGAAATGGCCGAGCAGATACAGACTTACCTGCGCGAGCAGATGCCCGGATGGAAAGGCCGCTACGTTGGCGTTGAAGAGATGAAGCTCGCGGTGATGGGATGCGTGGTCAACGGCCCTGGCGAATCGAAGCATGCCAACATTGGCATTTCTCTGCCCGGCACATTCGAAGAGCCCAAGGCGCCTGTGTACGTTGATGGACGGCTGTTCACGACGCTCAAGGGGGACCGCATCGTCGCGGAGTTTATCGGGATTCTGGACGAATACGTCGATTCCCACTATGCAGCGAGAGAAGCTGTGAAGGAAGAAGTCCCCGCCAAGGTCTAAGCCACCAGCGTAGTGGTAACCCCTTAAGAATGTTGTGTGGTTTCGGCGACCGCGGGCGAGACGCCCGCGGGACAGCTGGCAAGATGCCGGCGCTACTACTGCCCGGTCAACAGGAAGACCGGGTTTTGAGGCGCGGGCTCCTTATTCGATTGCGCTGGACCTGCACTGAACGGCGCGAGCAGATCGGTCACCAGCGTATCGGCAGCGTTATTGACCCCTGTCGCGGTTGAACTCGTCGCCGTGCTGATGATGGCGACGGAACCGCCATCGCAAAGGCTGGTATAAACCCGGCTGCTGTCAGGCGAAGCGGCCGCGGACATGCGGAACCGGGCCGAGACCGGGGAATAGGCCGTAACGGGCGCACAGAAGGTTGCGGGGACCAGTGCATAGGGGGCCGGCGTCGTTCCTGACGGCGCCAACAGCGGAAATATGGTTGTCTTCACCGCCAAGGTCCCGGCGTCGAAGACCGTAACTTGCGGGATCACGCACCCTGCCGCGGTTACAGTCGGATCAGGACACTTCGCCAGCGCCGTCGCGTAGCTCGCCACGTAAAACCGGCTGCCATCCGGCAAAGCCGCTACTGAAACAGGTACCACTGGGGAGCAGGGGTTCACGCTGGTACACTTCGGCGGCAGCGGGATGCTGATGCCGGCTGCATTTCCCATCGGCGTGGGCGGATCCGAGGTGGCGTCGAAGATAAAGATCTTTCCATTTGCCGGATTCGTCACGTACAGCCGATTCCGGCTCTTGTCATAGAGGACAAAGTTCGCGCCGGCGCCGGGTCCTCCAACTGCCTGCGGAGATTGCGGTACCAAGGCATCCGTGGCGGTGTTGATGGTATAGAGTTCTCCGTCACTTTGGGTGACGACGTAGAGGCGCTGGCTGTCCAACCGCGCGGTAGCCCAGGCTGGAGGGCTCGCTAGCGAGATCGTGTTCATCATTGACAAGTCAGTGGGAGAAAGATCGCTCACTGTATTGTTGCCCTGGTTGAGAACGTAGAGATCAGATCCGCTCGGCGTCTCGACCATCCCCACCGGGTGCGCCGCCGCAGGGAGGTAGGCGATGTTGGTGATCGTGTTCGTGATCGAACTGAGGGACATTACCGAGTCCGTGCTGGCGCGATTGCAATTCGGGTCGTTCTCAGCTCCGTAATTGGCTACGTACACAGCGTTCGTCTGCGTGGTGGCGACGTAATCGGGGAGATACGGGCAAAAAGTGGGAACTGTGGCAAGCCCGATTGCACCTCCGGTGTTAATCGCTGGCAGGCTGGGGAGGGGATTTACGTAGGAGAGCGTGGTCCCGCTGACAGAGGTAATCGGAAAACATCCGTCGTACCCAGAAGGATTGACAGGATTTCCAGGGATGACGACACCCGAGATGACAACCTGCGCTGCCGCCACGGTGCTCAGAGGAGCGCTGAGCGTGACGTTGACGAGATTGCCGACTTCACTGATGGCGGTGATCGAAGCAGCCTGAGACGTACCCACATTCGGCAGGGTAAAGGTTGTCGTCGAACCCAGCCCGACCGTGGTAGCACTGTCCGTGGCTGGAAAGAACGCGGTAACGACGTCCGATCCTCCGCCGCACAGGCTGGCGCCGCCATTCGCCACGAAAACCCGCGAGTTATTGGGAAGAATGGCCGCATGGGTGGGATTCACGCCCATGGTGGCCTGGCCGATGTCGGTATCTCCGGAGACGTCGATTTGGAGTGCTGCTCCGGGGTTCAAGGGAACGTTGGCGCTGATGCCAAAAACGGCGTGGAAGTTCGCCGGGTTAGGCGGAACGATACTGATGGGAATCACCACGGGGCGATAGACCTGACCACAGGAAAGCTCCAGCAAAGTGGCCAGCGCGACCGCTGCCACCCA
Organism: uncultured Acidobacteriaceae bacterium; assembly: GCA_963844525.1. Lineage (GTDB taxonomy): Bacteria > Acidobacteriota > Terriglobia > Terriglobales > Acidobacteriaceae > Sulfotelmatobacter. The sequence goes on from CAWJOM010000011.1 coordinate 197,198, forward strand.
GCCCAAACGTCGGAAACTCATCGGCACCCCGAAGAAGAAGTTTTGGTTCGCATAACTCGAATCGAATGATTGAGACAGAAACGATTATTGTAACGATTGTGGGCCGTACGCGCTAGGCAGAGTCTGGTTTCGGCCTCGGCACGAGCACCTAAAAAGGGATGCGGGGGGGATGACGCAGGATGCCCCGAGCCGTCACGAAGTTCGGTGAAGGCTGTGGATCGCTCAAGAAGCGAAGCTCCACGCCGAGAACCGGATAGCCGTTCTACCGTCGGCGAGATTTTGCCGCGGGCACGGGTTCCTCGGTCTTGATCGTAGCGGCAGGCTTCTTTTTGCCTTCCATCTGCGCCAGGCTTTGTTTCAGTGCAGCCATGAGATCGACGACCGGGGCTAGTTTCTTCGGCTTCTCGACGGCCGCGACTTCGCCACCTTCGAGTTTGGTCTCGATCAGCTGTTTCAAATTCTCCTGGAAGTTATCTTTGTATTTTTCGGGATTCCACTCGTCGGCCAGCGCCTCGATCAACTGGTGGGCCACTTTCACTTCCGCGTCCTTCAACTCGACGTCGGGAGCACCAAAACCTTCGACCTTCTTCACTTCTTCTGCGTAGTACATGGTGTGCAGCATCATTCCGCCTTCGTGGGGGCGCAGGAACACCGTGTATTCGCGATTGTGCATCGTGATCTTGGCGATGGCCACGTACTCGCTCTCTTCGAGCGCCTTGGTCAGAAGGGCGTAGGGGCGGCGGCCCGCTTCTTCCGGCATCATATAGTACGACGATTCGAAATACACCGGATCCACATCGGACGACTTTACGAATTCGAGGATCTCCATGGTCTTGGCGGTCTGGGGCTCGATCTTCTTGATCTCGTCGGGCTCGATGATGATGTATTCGTCCTTGCGAAATTCATAGCCCTTCACGATGTCGGCGCGATCGACGACCTGGCCATCCGCCTGGCAAACGTACTGCTGCTTGAGCCGCGACTTGTCGGTGCGGTGCAGCATGTTGAAAGAAATGCCGCTGCTGCGCGCGCCAGAAAACAGACGCACGGGCATCGAGATGAGTCCGAAGGTTAAGTGACCAGACCAGACCGACGATGGCATAGTTCCCCCGCAGGCAAATCCCCGAAAGCAGCCTCACCTCTGCAGCCTCAGGGACCGAGTCGCTAAACTCCAATCGCTCAGAGAGTTTAGCCTAGAACCTACCTTGGATGCACCAATCCAGTGGCACGTTGGGGGCAAGAGGAACCGAAATTCGAAGCCGGAGGGGATGGGGTCGGCGGGTGCTGGGCACTAGGGGTGGTAGTTATGGTCCAGGTTCCGCTTTTTGCCGCGAATCGGACCCATGCCTCGATCACTCGACGAATGCATAGTGCTTTTTTGAAGCCCGCCCCCCATTGCGCTCATCCTGACATGCAAATCCTGTGACTGGAGACGACATGAACGACCTCCGCTTTCCCATCGGCAAGTTCCACTTCGAAGGATCGCTAACCGAAGAACAAACGAAAAAATCCCTCGACGATATCGCCGTGGCGCCGGCAAACCTGCGCTCCGCAGTCCAGGGACTATCCGCAGCTCAGATAGACACGCCCTACCGTCCCGGCGGATGGACCGTGCGCCAGGTGGTCCACCACCTACCCGACAGCCATCTGAATTCGTATGTTCGGTTCAAGCTGGCTCTCACGGAAGACGAGCCGATGATCAAGACCTACGCGGAAGATCGCTGGGCGGAATTGGACGATACGAAAACGACGCCAGTCGAGGTTTCGCTGACCCTGCTGGAGTCGCTGCACGACCGCTGGGTGCGCCTGCTGCGGTCGCTCACGCCCGAGGAGTGGAAGCGTACGTTCCGCCATCCTGAGTTGGGCGCTATGACCCTGGAAAAGACGCTCGCCTTGTACGCGTGGCACGGACGACACCATGTGAGCCACATCACAAGCCTGCGTGAGCGTGAGGGTTGGTAGGTTCTGGGATCACTTCCGTGTTATCCGAGGCAAACTTACGTCATCTTTTATGCCCTAGACTCGCCCGATAGCCTAGATGCGAGATGAGAAGCTGGCCACCAAAGCTGTGCTGCCTACTGCTAAGCGCCACTCTGCTAGCCTCGACCGCGGGCCTGGCTCAAAACCAGCAAACCTCTGCCGGAGCTCCAAGTGCCCAGAGCTCGGCGAATCCGGGGAGCCCTTTGGCTGCGGCCGCGCGTAGCACCAAGGAGAAATCGGCACACGCGAAGAAAGTGTTTACGGACGAGGACATGGAAGCGACCGCCGGGCCTTTGCCACGCTTGAAAATGGACGGAGCCGAGAACGCCGATGATGTCGTAACTGCGATCGCCGCCTACAAATCAGGACATACACCGGAACAAACGGAGAGCGCAGTCCACATTTGGTATGACCGATACGACGAGATGTTGGGCGCAGCAATCCAGCAGAATCTCGACGTGAAGGTTCTGCGCGATGCGAATTACAGCAATGGATACGAGCTTTGCCAGCAGAGCCAGGATTACCAACAATGCCAGAACCGGCAGATGGCCGAACTGCGCGGGGCCCGCAACGATCAGGTTGAGATGACCAGGAACACCAATCTCGAGGTGCGGATTCAGCACGCGTTCATGAAAGTCCGCAATGGACTCATGCAGAACGGGCTACGCTACGATTGGTTCAAAGTTCGAACGACCAACGGCATCGACACTTTCTGAACCCGCCGCGCACGTTTCACGTCACGCCCACTCGCCATAGTAGGTAACTCGTCGCTTCGCGCAATACTGCGACCGTGCGCTGCCACCAGCCATGCGGCCGCGAGTCGGGACGGGGCGCCACGTAGACCGGGCCAACGCCTTCGTGTTCCAGAAGCTTGCGGATGCGGAAGACATGATATGCATCGCTGACTGCGACGCAACTGTGCAAGCCGTTCGCCCGCATGATCACGGCTACGCGTAAAGCGGATTCTGCCGTATCGTGGCCCTGCGTTTCCGCAATCAGGCTGCGCTCCGGGACGCCGTGGCGCATCAGATAATCGCGGCCCACGCCTCCCTCACTGAACGTTGGATCGGACGCCGCGCCGCCAGTCGTGATAACGACGGGCGCCACACCGCGGTGGAATACATCGAGAGCGTGATCAAGTCGCGCCCGGAGGACAGGGGATGGCCGCCCGGAATATTCGGCGGCGCCGAAGACGACGATAGCATCGGCGGGATGGAGTTCCTCAAGAGAAGAGGTTTGGATTACTTCAACGGCTGTCGTGGCCAGAAACAAAACGACCGCCGCGACGGCCAGCAACAGCAGACGAAGCCACCATCGCGGATGGGGAGGCTGGTTGGCGGCTTCATCGGTCATTCCTTCGAAGTCATCCTTAGACGATCATCCTTTAGGCGAACAACGCTGACGCGGTCATCCCTGCGCGAAAAACTTGGAGATCTCGTCGGACGGAATCGCACCCTCGCGGATAACGCGCCAGCGCGAGGTTTCGTCCGTGAGATCGATGATGGTCGATGCAACGTCGCGTGGCGAGTCGCCACCATCCACAATGATGTTGATGCGTCCCTCCAGCTGCTCGCGGACTTGCTCAGCGCTGGTGCATTCCGACGCTCCGCTAAGATTGGCCGACGTGGCTGTAATCGGGATGGCCGCCGCTGTAACAACCGCCAATGGAATCTGCGCATTGGGCACACGCAAGGCGACGTTACCGGTATTGGCCGTCACTTTGAGCGGCAAGCGCGAACCTGCCTTCACGATGATCGTCAAAGGCCCCGGCCAAAACTTCCGCGCCAGAGCATAAAACTCTTCCGGCAGTGGCTTGGCCAGTTCCTCGGCCTGGTCGGTGCTCGCGATCAACAGAGACAGTGGCTTGTGACGCGAACGAGTCTTGATGTCGTACACTCTGTCAACCGCCCGCAGGTTGAAGGGATCGGCCGCGAGACCGTAGAAAGTGTCGGTGGGCATACCCAGCACTTCGCCGGAACGGATCTGGTCAGCAGCGTACTTCACCAAAGACGCTTCAGGAGTATCGCTATTAATTTTTAAGATCTCGGCGCGCACGGCGCTCCCTTCGATTTGCAACTGATCTAAAGTTTGATTCGACCGCGAAACTTATCATAATACGGCAAAACGCGGCCAGAGGAAGCGACAGCGTATGATTCGGGTGTAGGTCAATGGCTTTAACCACGTAGGACACGAAGTCGCACGAAGGAAACACTTGCACAGCATACTCTTTGTGATACTCCCTGTTCTTCGTGGTTCCTGATTTTTCTCTTTATGACTCGAACCACAGAATCTACGCCCATTCAGCACCGGCTTCGCCGCATCGAGGGCCGGCACAATGCTGTTGTGAAAGAACTGCGGCAGGCGTTTGTGCGGGCCGAACGCACCGAAGACGGAAGCTGCGCGGTCGAAGGCTTGCGCATTGTCGAGGAAGCGATCCGCAGCGGACTGCGCTTTCGGGCGGTGTTCTTCAAAGAATCGGCACAGAATCTGGCCGAACGTCTTCTGCCCCAAATTGGCGCTAACGTTGACACGTTGCTCCTGCCCGACAAGCTCTTCGACGCCACCGTTCCCACTGAGACACCGCAGGGAGTAGCCGCGCTGGTTCGCTTGAAGGAGTCTTCGCTCGCGGACGTGCTCGAGCGGTTGCAGGTCGGCCCAGTCATTGTTCTCGCAGGATTACAAGATCCGGGAAATCTTGGCACGATCCTACGGTCGGCCGAAGCGTTTGGCAGCGCTGGAGTAGTGCTGGGCGAGGGAACGGTCAGCCCGTTCAACACGAAGGTGATTCGCGCTTCAGCGGGGTCGGTATTCCGCCTACCGGTGATTGTTGGCAAGAGCGCGGGCGGCTTGGAAGAAATCTCCGCAAAATTGCGCACGCAGAGCGTACGTCTGATTGCGACCTCTTCCCACAAGGGCACGCCGATTGATCAGGCAAACCTCACGGGACCATCAGCAGTTTTCGTCGGGAGCGAGGGCTCGGGGCTGCCGCGCGCGGTTCTGGCGCAGGCGGATGAATTGATCGCGATTCCGCATACTGCTCAAGTCGAATCGTTAAATGCCGGTGTCGCGGGCAGTATCGTGCTCTACGAGGCGGCGCGACAGAGAAGAGGACAGTAGCGTCTCTTGTTTGGAGTGCGAGGGCAGGATGCCCCTTCGGCAAGCTCAGGACAGGCTCTCGCAACAGCCGGCGGGACGCCGGCGCTACTTAACTTCGTTACGCGAGCCCGCCGCCGTCTACCACCAGGGCCGCTCCCGTGATCCAAGTCGACATCGGACTTGCTAGAAATAAGACTGCACTTGCGATGTCTTCGGGAGTGCCGACTCTCGCCAGCGGACGATTGGCGGCTTCCCGCATGAAGGCTTCCCTGTTTTCGCCGAGCTGAGCGCATTCGCTATGCAGCATGGGAGTATCGACGTCTCCGGGGCAAACGCAGTTCACGCGGATGTTGTGTTTGCCGTGGTCGATGGCCATGGCGCGCGTCAGGTTCACGGTACCGCCTTTGGCAGCGCAGTAGGACGCGGCGCGAGGGCCGCCTTTGAGGGACCATCCCGAACCGATATTGATGATGCTGCCTCCGCCGCCGCGGATCATGTGCGGCACGACTTCGCGCGAGAGCAGATAAATTGCCTTGAGCGTCACATCGAGGGTGAGGTCCCATTCGTCCTCGGTAAGGTCGACGATGTCTTTGCGGATGGCGATGCCGGCGCAATTGCAGAGAATGTCGATCTTGCCTGCGCGCTGGATAATCGTACCGACGGCGTGCCGACAATCGGCAGCACTGCGAACATCGCAGTTCGCGCAAGCGGCAGAGCCTCCGTGGGTTTCGATTTCCGCGACGGTTTCGGATCCCTTGCTCTCATCAATGTCAAGGATCGCGACGAACGCTCCCATCTCGGCGAGACGCAGCGAGATGCCGCGCCCGATCCCCGAAGCGCCTCCGGTGACGATGGCGGCCTTGCCCTCGAGAGAGAAGTTGCGACGCGTGTTCTTGAATTGGACCATTAGCCATTCGTGTCCAGCGCCTTCCCCGCTGCTTCCAGCGTAAGGTCAACGTCTTGCTCTGTATGCGCCAGCGTCACGATCGAATGCAGCGCCGCAGATGGAGATGCGTACACACCGAAAGGAAACAGCGACAGCACGAATTTCTGGAACGCTGAGCGGTCCACGAACTGGCAGAAATCGCGGTAGTCACGGATTGCGGGCTGGTCGGTGAACATCAGTTGGAACATCGGGCCTACATTCTGAACGACCACCGCACGTCCTCTCTTCTTGAACAGTTCCCTGTATCCGTTACATAGCCGCTCCGCAAGGCGCCAGGTGTGGCGGAAGGAAGCGTTGTTGTCGCGGGTGAGCACTCGCAGGTTAGCTCGCGCAGCATACATTCCGATGCGCGAGCCGTTGTGCGTGCCGTAGTGTAGAACGCCTCCCCACTGCAATGCGTCCATCACTTCGGCGCGGCCTACTAAGGCCGCCACCGGCAGGCCGCACCCCAGCGCCTTGCCGAAGGTCACAAGGTCCGGAGAGAGTTTGTAATACTCCTGGCAGCCGCCGGGGGCAATGCGGAATCCGGTGACGGTCTCGTCGAGGATGAAGAGAATTCCGTGGGCCTTGGCGAGTTTCTGCAGATCCATTAGATATCCGTCCGCCGGAGGGATGACACCCATGTTCGCCATAATGCCTTCGGTGATGATCGCGGCGATTTGTCCAGGATGATTCTCAATCGCACGCTGCAGCGCTGGAAGATCGTTCCACGGAACGACAATCGTGTCGTCGAGCGCGGTTCGATTCAGGCCAGAACTGTCCGGAATCTTGACGGGATCAGTCCGCAGTCCGAGCGCGGCCGGCGGCTGGACGTTGGAACTGACGAGCAGATCATCGTGCCAGCCGTGATAGTGGCCCTCGAATTTCAGAAGCTTCGGGCGTCCGGTTACGCCGCGGGCCAGACGGATCGCGGCCATCATCGCTTCGGTGCCTGTGTTTGCGAAGCGCACGCGCTCGGCGTTGGGAACGATGCGCTGCAGCATCTCGGCGACTTCCAGCTCAATGGGAGTCGCGGTAGCGAAGTGCGCTCCGGTGGATGCGGCTTCCGAGATCGCTTCCACGATCTCGGGATGGGCGTGGCCCAGAGGGAGCGCGCCGAAGGCCATCATCCAGTCGATGTATTCATTGCCGTCTACGTCGTAGATGCGCGAGCCGCCGGCGCGTTCCATGAAGAGGGGATACTTCCCGAAATTTGCCGGGCCGCGGGAAGACGAACTGCTGGCTTCGATCAGCACGCCCAACGTGCGCTCGTAAATCTGCTTCGACTTCTCCGTCGTAAAAGGCAATCGACCTCCGGGGTAGCGCCTGGCAGTGGCGGCGAGACGCCGCCACGACAGCCGCCGGAGCCTGCCCTGAGCTTGGCGAAGGGACGGCGGCACTACGACTTGCTATGGTACCGCAGAGCGGCCGCAGGTGGCGCCTTTCGCAATGGCCTTCGCCGGTAACCATTACTTAATTTGTTCTGCAATTTCTATCCTGCCTACCATTCTTACTCTGCATGGGCCGCTACCCTGAATATCCCCTGGGGAAAGAGGCGCATCCCCAGATCAGTTGGAGTGAGGCTTGAACCATGAACAATTCGATTCTCGTTGTGTTCCCGCAACTCAGAGGACTTGCTCTGAGACCGTTTTTTTCCTGCATCGTGGCGGCCTCGCTGTGCTGGGGAGTCACTGCGCAAGGCCAAGAGAAACCCACCGTGTCACCCCATATTGCGGGGTGGGTCGTCATTCCAGTTGAGGAGTACCGCGTGCTGCGGGCAAAGGCTTATCCGGTTGAGCACGATCCAGAACCGCCTCCGACCGATGCCACGCTGACGCGGGTCGACTACGACTTGCACGTAGCGGGAGACCTGGCGGCAGGGCGTGCCAGCCTCACCGTCGACGTATTGAAGGACGGTTGGGTGCGCGTCCCCGTACCTGCGGGCTTGCTGGTGCGCGAGGCCCGGCTTGACGGCAAGCTCGTGTCGCTCGTTCCGACCGCGCAGGGCAAAGGGGGGACGCATCTCTCCGCGCTACTTTCTCATGCTGGGCGCTTTGAGCTGCTACTGGATATCGACGTGCCGGTGACGACATCCGCTGGCGACGAAAACATTTCGCTGCCATCGACCGAATCTGGAGTGACCAAGGCTACGGTTCTGCTGCCACGACAAGGAGTGGATCTGAGAATCGGCGGAGGATTGCTCTCGGAAAAATCGGAAACGGCTGGCGAAACCAAATGGCTGGCGTACGCGCGCGGGAATGAGGCGTTGACGTTCACTTGGCGACGGAAGACGGAAGATCACCACGTCGAACTGCCGCTCCGGCTGCGAGGATCGCTGACCCAACTCACCAGCTTGGGGGAAGACTCCACGTCGATTTATGCAGAAGCAGGTTTCGAAGTGGTGCAGGGCGCTGCCCGCGTAGTTCGAATCCAACTGCCAGACAAGATCACGGTCAATCAAGTTTCCGGCGCGATGGTTGCGGATTGGGAGATGAAGAACGGCGAACTCGCCGTGAGCTTCCTTGAACCGGTCGAGCACAGCGCGCGCTTTGTCATCAACGGTGAGGCGCGGCTGCCGAAAGATGGAATCATCGACATTCCCCTGCTGCGACTTTTGAACACCGAACGCGACACCGGCGGCGTGGCCGTGGAGATCCTGGGCGCGGGTGAGATCAAAGATCAGAAGGCACAAGGGCTCGAGGACGCGGATGCTACCGATCTCGGCGAGATGGTGGCTAACCGGCAGTCTCCTGCGCTTGTGGCGTTTCGTGCGCGATCCGGTCAAGCCGGTGAAACGCGGTCGTTGAGTGTGAACGTCGCTCGCTATGACCAGCAGGCTGTACTGATGGCGAACGTTGAAGAGGCTCGCTACCAGGTGCTGATGAGCGCTGACGGAAAAGAGCTGGTGCAAGCGCGATACGCGGTTCGCAACAACCAAAGGAACTTCGTGAAGGTCACATTGCCTGCAGGCGCGACGGTCTGGAGTGTTTCACTGGCGGGACGGCCGGTTCGTCCGGGACAATCGCCGGACGGAAGCCTGTTGCTGCCGCTGGAAAAATCGCGCGGCGGCGATGATGCGCCCGCGTTCGCGGTGGAAATTCTGTATCTCGCAAAAGCCCCGGCCTGGAACGACAAGGGCCAACAGAAAGTCACGCTTCCCGCGCTGGATCTACCGATCTCTCGCACGGGACTGCTGCTGTACTACCCGCCGCTGTTCAAGGTTTCGGCGGAGCCGGGAACGTTTCGCCTGCAGGAGTATGTGAGTCCGGTATCGGCTGTGCTCGAACCTCCGGAGAGCGTGGCGGCACCCGCGAACGCTCCTGCGAGTCCCACGGATTTCGATCGGCTGACCCAGTTCTCCAAACAACAAGGCGCCGACGACAAAGAGAAGAAAGATGCGACCCAGGCGCTTCTCGACACCTTCAAAGCCAAATCATCGGTGGGAAAAGTCACCGGCATTTTGCCGATCAACGTAGTATTCCCGGCATTCGGACCATCGATCTTTCTCGTTTCTGAACTCACCAGTGAGAACCAATTCCCGGGGGCAGAATTCAACTTCCAGCGCGACAAAAAGGCAGGTGCGCGATGAAAAACTTATTCGTGATGTTGCTGCTCTGTTCCGTGAGTATGGCGCAAATGCCTCCGGCGGAAGAGAAAGCTGCGCTGCCCTTGCCGGATTCTGGCAATGTGACGCTCAGCCTCGACGAATACAACCGGCTGGTCGAGATGGCCGCGAAGCCTCCGAAGAAATCCGACGTGGCCCCGCTTCCCTACTCGGTCAAGCACGCTGACCTGAAGTTGCATGTGGAGAATGACGGCGTATGCGGCACCGTGCAACTGGACGGAGAGGTCTTCCGCAAAGGCATCAGCAAGGTTCCATTAAGTAGCGGCATGACGGTGCTCGACGCGCACCAGAACGGCAAGGGCATCCCCCTGCTGCAGGAGAACGGCACCCACATGGCGCTGCTCCCAGGACCGGGCGAATTCTCCGTAGCGCTCGAAACCGGCTTGCCTCTGCGGATTGAGGCGGGGCGCGCGTCGTTCAGCCTACCCGCGCCGGCCGCGGGCAGCGTGCAACTCGAGTTGGTGATTCCTGGCGACCACACGTTCGCGAACATTAACCCCGGCATCATTACCAGCCGGAAATCGGAGAACGGCCATACGGCGATTGAAGCCACACTCGTTCCGGGACAACCGGCCAACATCTGGTGGGCCACGCGAGAAGCCGTCGCTCCAGTAGTGCCGCGGGAAGTACGCTTCCTCTCCGACGAAAAGACACTCGTTTCGGTGAGCGAGGAGGAGATCCGTGTCGCAGTACTCGCAGACATCACGGTGGTGCAGGGCGAGCCTTCGCAATTCCACATTGATGTGCCGGAGGGATTTGAGGTCACCGGAGTCACCGGTTCCACACTCGATTCCACGGAAATCAACTCGAAAGTGCTAAGACTGACAGTAAACTCTCCCAGCCGACGCAGCCACCAGTTTCTGGTTTCGTTGGAGCGCTCGATCAGTGGTGAAAAAGCAGAAGCTCCGTTCCTGAGTTTCGAGAAAGCACAGCGCGAAACCGGCGAGGTGCTCGTCGAAGGCGCCGGAACAATGGAACTTACCGCAACGGAAGGGGGAAGCCTCAAGCGTATGGATGTGAAAGAGGCGAGCCCATACTTACGATCGCTCAGTCATTTCCCGGCACAGGCTGCATTTCGCTATCACAAGCAGCCGAGCGAGGCGCCGACTCTGGCACTACAGTGGGTGCGCTTCCCTGATGGAAGCGTTCTTGCCGCGGTCGCAGAGAGCGCCATCGTGACAACGATGGTCACCTCCGAAGGCAAGTCGCTCACCGAAGTGAAACTCATTCTCAAGAATCAGGCCCAGCCCTTTTTGAAGATTGCATTGCCGGCGGGCGTCAGCATTTTGTCGGCAGAGGTCGGAGGCGAGCGAGTAAAACCGGTGCAAGGCGCCGACGGAAGCCGGGTGCCACTCCTTCGACCGGGATTTCGTCCGACCGGATCGTACGAAGTGTCATTCGTCTTTATGCACTCGGGAGCGCCGTTCGCCAAGAAAGGCGGAGCCGACCTCAGCCTTCCGAGCATGGACATTCCCATCAGCCTGCTGAGCTGGGAAGTTTTTCTGCCGGAACAATACAAGGTGAAGGACTTTGGCGGCGATGTAATTGCAGCTAACCTGGTGCCGCAGCCACTCCGCGAGGAAGACGCAGTCGCCGCGGAGAGACGCCGCGATGCTGGGACATTCAACAACGCTCCCGCGCTGGCGCCACCCGGACAGATGGGAGGTTATGTCACGGATCCAAGCGGTGCGGTGATTCCAAATGCGCGAGTCACCGTCACTGCGAGCAATGGAGCGAGCCGAACTGCGACGACGGATGGAGAGGGACGTTGGGTCGTCTCGGGGTTGGGCTCGGGAAACTTCAGGGCTAAGGCTGAGATGCCGGGCTTTCAGACCAGCATCTTCAATCTCAACTACGATGCCAGCCAGCCGTCGAGCTACAACTTTCCGTTGGGCATCTCGAGTGCGTCTGAGACTGTGGAAGTTTCTGACCAGATGGCCCAGGTTCAGGCGGTTCAGACAAAGAGCGGAACGAATGAATTTCCCGCCTCGGCAACTGGCGCTAGCATCGGTGGCCCGATCAACGGCCGCAATATCAGTACACCGGTGTTCTTGAACCAGGGCGTCGTCGGTCAAAACACAGCCTCCGCTAACGTTGTGAACTTGCAGCGACGAATGGCAGGTGTGTTGCCGGTGGCGATCGAGGTTCCGCGAACCGGGACTTCATTCAGCTTCGTCCGCCCGCTCGTTTTAGATGAGGAGACAAGAGTCACGTTCAGCTACAAGAGCAGGTGATGCGATTCTCGGTGAGAGGCCCCGCAAGAACCACCGTATTTACCCCATTCTTGCGAATGGCATAGAATGACGGTTCGCGGGGAACCTCATGAGCAGTCCGGAAGAATGGAAGAAGTGGGAAGGCCGCGTCGATGGAAAGTTTCCTCTTCGACAGTGGCTGGGCGGCTCGGATCACAGCGCCGTCTTTCTCACGGAACGGACCGGGCAAGCCGATCAGAAGTTCGCGATCAAGTTGATCGTGGCAGACGCGCAGGCCGACCGCCAGCTCGCGCAATGGCGCGCGGCGGCACAGCTTTCGCATCCTCACCTGATGCGAATCTACGAGGCTGGTCGTTGCCGGCTCGACGGCATTTCCCTGCTCTATCTCGTGATGGAATACGCGGAAGAGGATTTGTCGCAGATTCTTCCGCAGCGTCCACTGTCGCCCGCCGAAGTCACGGATCTGCTCCCTGCGCTTCTGGACTCGCTGTCGTATCTGCACGGCAAGGGATTTGTACAGGGGCGCATCAAGCCGTCGAACGTGCACGCCACGGGCGATGAGCTAAAACTTTCGGCAGATCAGATTACGTCTGCCACCGAGTCGAGCCCAATGTCCAAGCGCCGCGACGTTTACGACGCGCCCGAAACGGCGGCAGGAATTATTTCTCCCGCAGGCGACGTGTGGTCGATCGGCGTAACGCTGGTCGCCGCGCTCACGCAAAACGTGCCGTTTGACGGCGAGACTTCGCGTCGCGATCCTGATCCGCCGGAAACGGTTCCAGCGCCGTTCCGTGGCATTGCACGCGAGTGCCTGCATCTGGATCCTAAGCGACGGTGCTCGATCGCGGACATTCAAGCCCGTTTGCAGCCCGCAGGTCGCTCGGTGCCCGCTGAGCCCGCTCAACCCTTACCTTCACGGCGGTCCATGAGACTTGGATCCATCGCCGCAGCGGTGCTGGTCGCCGCTCTGTTGATTGGATTGATCGTTTTCTTCTCTCGTGGAAAAAAGGGGCCCGAGCCGGCGATCACCACGACCGAGCAATCGACACCTCAGACCGCGACGCAGAATGGATCTTCGCCATCGCCCCAACCTTCGCAGCCGTTGGTTGCGAAGCCGCCCGCTTCTGAACCGATCCAGCCCCCGAAAAAGGCAGTCGCTTCGCACGGCGAGGTCCTGCGTCAGGTTCTCCCCGACGTTTCTCAGAGTGCGCGAAGGACTATTACGGGAACAGTCAAAGTCGGAGTGCGGGTCGAAGTAGATTCGGCGGGCAAGGTAACGGCCGCGAAACTCGCGTCCCCAGGCCCGAGCAAATATTTTGCCGGATTAGCCTTGAAAGCAGCGCAAGGTTGGGAGTTCTCTCCTCCCGAAGTGGATGGACAGGCGACGGCGAGCGCGTGGGTCATCCAGTTCAGATTCAAACGTACCGCAACGCAGGCATCGCCCGAGCGCGTGAAACATTAATCTTTCGTTGTCTGGCGCAATTTCCAGACGACCTGGCGCACCATCCCAAGAAGTAATTTCGCATCGTAAGCTTCAAGGCCAAAACGCAGGACCAGCCAGCGCGCCTTCTTTTCGAACATAGCATCCGTCCCGGGCTTCACATATCCGCTGATGCGAAGCGCTTCGAATAAGGCTTCTGTGATGTGCTCCGTCTGGCCCGCCGACGCGGGCTCGGCCTCCTCTTTCGCCGGCGGGATTGGCGTACTTCGCGCCAATTCGTAGAGACAGACAGCGACGGACTGTCCCAGATTCATCGAGATATTCTTCGCTTGTGTCGGGATATTGAGCAGCCAGTGGCAGTGGCTGAAGTCTTTATTCGTTAGCCCGATCTTTTCCGAGCCGAACAGAAGAGCCACGCGGTTCGTCTGAAGCTGCTGGCGGATCGCGGCGCCAGCCGGTTCATCAAGGCGGCGAACGGGCTGTTGTAAGACTCTCTGACGGACGGCAGTTGTCCCCACGACAAGGGCACAGTCGGCGACAGCCTCGGCGAGAGTCTTAAATTCTTCTGCCGTCTCGAGCAAATCGGATGCTCCTACCGCCGAACGAGCTTCCCGAAATCCTTCCGCGAATGCGTTCACCAGTCGCAGATGGCGCGCGCCGAAATTACTCATAGCACGGGCCGCAGCTCCAATATTCAGAGGATTGCGCGGACGCACTAACACCACTACAAGACCATCGAGTTCCGCAGAGATAGGCAAGCGCTCAATTTTACGACAGCGGGTGAGTTCCCGCGTTCTCGTTTGGTGAGCAACTAGTACGCCGTAGGGGACAATGACAAGGTTGTGAAGTTGTAAAAAAAATGTCAAAAACAGCGAATCCGCGCGTAAATTGCCCCTAAGGCGTTGTAAGCTTTCAGAAGTTGAGCCACTTCCGGAGGGGCAACTCAGGGGAACCGGAAGCCCCCCTCGCTCACAGGAAAATTTTTCATATGGGGAACCTTGCAGCACCAATCAGTACCGTGCGAACCGTCAATCCAGCCGCTTCCGCCAAGCCAGTCGGTCGAATCCTGGTAGTCGAGGACGATCCTGCGGTGCAGAAAGCGCTTCGCCGCCTATTCGAGACCGAGGGTTACACGGTGGAGACGCAATCCGATGGCAGGTCCGCGCTCGATAGCTTTCACGCTTGCGCACCAGCGGCTGTAGTCCTAGATCTGCGTCTTCCGAAGGTTTCCGGGCGCGATGTCTGCAAAGAACTGAAGGCGATCGCCCCGGCTTGCCCAATCGTCGTGCTGAGCGCTGCCAGCGATGTATCCGATAAAGTCTTGTTGCTCGAGCTAGGGGCGGATGACTATGTCACAAAGCCTTTCAGTCCCAGAGAGCTACTGGCCCGCGTCCGGGCCGCACTGCGCCACACGGCTCGCACTCCCGATGCACAGATCGTCAGCTTCGACGGCATCTCCGCCGATTTCAAGAAGATGGAAATCAAGCGGGATGGAAAGGTCGTAGTCTTGACCGCGCAGGAATTCAAGACTTTCCAGTTCCTGGTGCAGAATGCCGACCGGGTGATCAGCCGCGATGAACTGCTGAACGAGGTTTGGGGATACCAGAATTATCCGTCGACGCGTACCGTCGACAACCACATTCTCAAACTTCGCCAGAAGCTGGAGAAAGATCCGTCCAGCCCGGTACATTTCCGGACGGTACACGGCATGGGATACAAGTTCGTCCGCTGATTCCCGTGAACCGGACCCCAGAACCCGTGCTGCCTGATTCTCAAGTCGAGTCGTCGATCGCGTCTGCCGCCGGACGTCTGCCGCGCCTCCGCCTGCGAACCCGTTTCCTGCTTTCGATGCTGCTGATCATTACGGGCCTGACGACGACGAGCTTGCTTCTCGTGCAGCGAAGTATTCGCAGCAACGTCCGGCAAAGCATCGCCGTCAATTTGCGAAATTCCGTTGCTGCCTTTCAAGATTTCCGGCACGAGCGCGAAACCATGCTCACCAGCGATGTAGCATTGCTGGCCGATCTTCCCATTACTCGCGCCATCATGACGAGCCCGGACCCCGTCACCATTCAGGACGCGTCGCAAGGTATCTCCCAAATTGCCGCCAGCGATTTGTTCGTGTTGGTGGACCGTGGTGGGCGAGTCGTCGCGATTCATACAAAGACGCCGGGGTTCACAAAGGATGCAGCGGAGAAATACTTCCAGCAGTCGCTCGATGAGGATCGGGGAGAAACCAGCCACTGGTGGCTGGGAGACCATCATCTCTACCAGACATTTATTGAGCCGATCTACCGCGGTTCAAAGACAGACGGAACCCTGCTCGGGTTCCTGGTCATCGGATACGAAATCAACGATCGGCTCGCGGATATCGTCAGCAAGGTAGCCGGCAGTGAAGTGGCTTTTTCCTGCGGAAACGAAATCGTAGCCACGACGTTCATGCCGGCGCAGGTGGAGGAGCGCAGCATCCGCGATCTGATCGAGGGATCGGTCCAGAACGACCCACGCGACGTCGAGATTGGGGGAGATCGTTTTCTGGCCACATCCCTCATCCTGTCGGGTTCTCGCGAGGCGCCGGTTCGTTTAAGCGTTCTCGGCTCCTACGAGCAGGCCACGAAGCTTGTCGCTCAGCTGAATCGTTATCTTCTTCTCCTGGGCTTCGCGGCAATTCTCGTGGGCAGCGGACTGGTATTCTTCATCTCGCACACCTTCACGCGGCCTCTTGGAGGCCTAGTCGCTGGCGTACGCGCTCTTGAAGGAGGAGACTTCCACCATCCGCTCGATCCGCGAGGCGGTGACGAAGTCGCCGAACTGACGCGCGCTTTCGATCGCATGCGCAGCAGCCTTCTCAAGAGCCAGCGCGATCTTCTGGAGTCCGAACAGTTGGCCACCATTGGGCGTATGGCGAGTTCTATTTCGCACGATCTGCGCCATTCTCTGGCCGCTATCGTCGCCAACTCCGAATTCCTCTGCGACAGTCACCTCACTCCCGTGCAGCGCGAAGAGCTCTATCAGGAAGTTCGTACGGGTGTGAATCTGATGACGGATCTCATCGACTCTCTGCTGGAATTTGCCCGCACGCGGGAATCGCTGAGCCCCGCATACGCCAGCGTTTCGGAAACGATCCAGCGCTCCGTATTGGCGGTCCGGCTGCATCCCCGGCATCACAATCGCTCCATCGATGTGCTGTGCGGGGTTCAGGTTTCGGGATGGTTCGATCAACGCAAGCTGGAGCGTGCCCTATACAACTTGCTGTTGAACGCGTGCGAGGCCGCGCCTCCGTTGGGAGGCAAGGTGGAGGTCACGGCTGGCGAAGTCGCTGGATCGATCACGATTTCGGTTGCGGACAACGGTCCAGGCATCGCTGAATCCATCCGGGAGAGGCTATTTCACCCGTTTGTGAGTTTCGGCAAGGAAAACGGCACAGGATTGGGACTGGCGGTCGTGCAAAAGATCGTTCAGGACCATGCCGGCGAAATTGTTGTAGAACGAACGGCTCAAGGCAGAACGATCTTCCGGATCGTGCTGCCCGGGCGCGGACAAAGTTTCCCTCGCGGCGACAGCGAACCGGCCATCGCAGTGCCTTCGCTTGTGTCCGCAGACCGGGATGATGCCACACAGAATTCAATTTCGCATCCGGGCCCGTAGGCACGATTTCCTTCTTCACCAAAGTGCCCTGACCTGGATGGTGTAGGAGGACGGTGTGAAAAAAACCCCTGCGCTGCGCGCTGCCGCTCTGACGGTGGCCGCCTTCATCTCATTCAATACACTTGCCCGCGCTCAGGCGGCGCCCAATTCTGCCCCACCAACGTCGGGTGAAACTGCAGGCGCCGTTCGCGACCTGCAGGATCAGGTTCGCCAATTGCGAGATCTGGTGGAACAGATGCGCGCTGAAAACGTTCAGTCGCGCGCCGAGATGCATCAGTTGCGCCAGGATCTGCAATCCACGCGCTCGCTATTGGAGCGACCGGTACCATCCTCGGGCGACGGCTCGGTGACGGCAGCCAACCCGGTGTCTCAAGCGAATAGCGCCTCTGCGGTTCAAGGTTCGGCACCGCTCGAAGAAAGGGTTCAAAAGCTGGAGGAGTCAACCTCTCTCATCGGCTCGAAGATCGACGAACAGTATCAGACCAAAGTCGAGAGCGCATCCAAGTATCGCGCTCGTCTTCATGGCATCATCCTGATGAACGCGTTCCGCAACGTCGGAGGCTCCGACAACCTCGACTTCCCAACCTATTCCGAAGGTGTGCCTGCCGGCACACCCGCGGTCACCCTTGGGGCTACGCTGCGGCAGTCTGAAATCGGACTGGAAGTCTTCGGACCCACGGTCGCCGGCGCGCGAACGTCCGCCGATGTTCAGCTTGATTTCGCCGGAGGATTCCCCGGGACTGGCAACGGCGTCGACTTTGGCGTCGTCCGGTTGCAGACCGCCAGCGTGCGATTTGACTGGGAACACACTTCGGTCGTCGCTGGTCAGGATTCTCTGTTTATCTCGCCCTTATCCCCCACTTCGTTCGCGTCGCTGGCCACGCCGGCGTTCGCCTTCGCTGGAAATCTGTGGGGCTGGACGCCGCAACTGCGAGTGGAGCATAGCTTCGCGCTCTCCGATCAGCAAACCGTCACGGTACAGGCTGGGATTCTCGATAACCTCGATTGGGAATATCCTCCCAATCCTTACTACCGCTGGGCACAAGCCGGGGAAATGTCGGGGCAGCCAGCCTATGCGCTGCGGACCGCGTGGTCACGCCCGGTGCGGGAACATCCCCTGAGCTTCGGGGTTGCCGGTTACTACGGGCGCCAGAACTGGACGTGGGATCGTGATGTGGACGCCTGGTCCGGGATGGCGGATTGGCAGATTCCGATTCTCTCGCGGTTAAGCCTCTCGGGCGAGTTCTATCGTGGACGTGGGATCGGCGGGCTGGGCGGCGCCATCGGAACGTCGATCGTGTATGGGGGCAATCCCAACGCGCCCTTCAGCCCGATCCGCGGCCTCGACACCGTGGGAGGATGGAGCCAGCTTAAGTTCCAAGTGACTCCCAAGGTGGAGCTGAACGGAGTCTTTGCCGAAGACGATGCGTTTGCCGGCGACATTCGCGGATTCGCCACCGACCAGAATAATTTTGGCGAGATTCTCGGGCGTAACCGGGGCACTTTGGGCAACGTCGTGTTTCGGCCTCGCTCCGACCTGCTACTTTCTGCGGAATTTCGGCGCTTGCGCACCTTCCCCGTATACAACAGCAGCACTGTAACCAATCAAGTGAATCTATCGGTGGGGATCTTGTTTTGAGAACTCGTGCGATCCACTGCGGGCTGTCGCTCTTCGTGATGGCGGTGGCCGTCTGCGCGCCCGCGCAGGAGGCCCTCAAAGGGCATGTGCAAGTTGTTCGGAATGGTCACGCTCTGGCGAGCGCATCCAAGGCTGTCGTTTGGCTGACTCCGATCGGCGTGACGATTGAATCACCACGGCAGGAACGTTCCCAAATTCCACGGCTGGTGCAGAAAAACAAGAGCTTTCAGCCTTCGCTTCTGGTGATTCCGGTAGGCGGCAAAGTGGAATTCCCCAACCACGATCCTTTCTTTCACAACGTATTCTCGTTGTTCGAGGGAAAGCGCTTTGACCTTGGACTCTACGAAAGCGGGACGACACGCTTTGTGCAGTTTGACAAACCGGGCATCTCTTTCATCTTCTGCAACATTCACGAGCAGATGAGCGCCGTGGTCATCACCCTCGCAACACCCTATTACGCTATTTCCGATGCGCGAGGCGATATTAGCATCCCCAACGTTCCTCCGGGACGTTATCGGTTGCAGGTGTTTCATTCCGCGGTCGCACCGGACGCGCTTCGAGCCTTAAGCCACGAAATCACGGTCGCTCCGGGAGACACCTCGCTTGGGAGCTTCACGCTGACAGAGACCGACCTGACGCTTGCACACAAGAATAAATACGGACGCGACTACGATCGGCCCGATCCGGATAGTCCGGCTTATGCAAGGCCGTAAAGGCACGGTTTCAAAGTTGCAAGGCTTCAACGTTTCAAGGTTGCAAAGCGTCGGCCGCAGCGACGCACCTTGAAGTTTTTGCAACCTTCGACACCTTGAAACTTTTCTCTCCATAGAGAAAGGGCGTACCGTTTGGCACGCCCTTTCTCGCCTCTGTCTTCACTTCGTTTACATCAACTTGCCAGTGCAAATAAGGCTGACAAAGCTTTCAGCTTTAGCGATGGCCGCCTCCGCCGGAGTGCCCACCGCCGCCCCCGCTGGAGTGCCCACCACCGCCGCTCGGGGCGCTCGAATGGCCGCCACCGCCGTAGCTGGGCGCACTGTGCGATCCACCGTAACTGGGAGCGCTATGGGATCCGCCGTAGCTCGGAGCAGGGCGAGGGGCTCCATAACCTCCGGGGACTCCATAGCCTCCGCGCGGATATCCGCTATACGGCGATCGCGCGATCGGCTGCCGCATATCCAATTGCGGACGCGAGGAAGATCCTTGCGGACGCGAGTACGATCCGCGCCCGTAGCTGCCTGGGGACGAACTGCTGCCGCGCGACTCCATCGAACTCGGCGCCGTCCGATTCCAGTAGGTTCCGCTGCTGCCGCGAGGCGCGGTTGAGTTCGATCCGCTTCGCGGCAATGCGCTGCCCGAGGGGGGCGTGAACGGCCGGAAACCATTCTGGTTGCCCGCGGGAGAGGACTGCATCGTGCCCCGTTGTGGGACGACGTTCCCAGGCCCGGTGCTTGTTCGCTCCGGACTTACGGGCGCCGACGGGTGAGTGTTGCTGCTCGGAGGCGTAAATGGCCGATATCCCGCATGATTTCCGTTTTCCGCAGACGACAGATTCGCCCCGCCCCTGTTGCCGGGATTGCTCATCTCCCGGTTAGAGAGAGTGCCCGCGCTCGGCCTCTGCAGATTGCTCGACGTGCTGGTGCCGTGGAATCCTCCAGACTCGCCGCCCGTGCGACCGCCGGCCGGAACTCCGCCAACGTGGTTTTGCTGCATTGCCTGCCGCAGACTCGCCGTCTGCTGCTGGAACGAAGCCGGCCGCGCAACGTTGTTATGCGCCGATCCGAAGAACCGCTCCGAACCGTTGCGCACCGTGGAAGGCGCCGCCGCGCGCCCGCTGGCAGACAAACTGGCGTGCGAAGGCACCACGGGCAGATTGCCAGCCATCATGCGCGCACCGCCAATCTGCTCACGAGTCGCGGCCCCTGCCGTCACGCGGCCAGCGCCGAAGTGCCCCGCATTGACCGTCGACAGCGCGCGACCGATGTGGTTGTCGTGAATGTTGGCAATATTCGAAAATCGGTTTCCACCGTGCAGAGGCGCGAAGCCGCCGTACCGGTTGTACCCTCCATGGAAAGCGACAACGCCGAACCGCCCACGGTACCCGCCCCACCAGGGATGGTAATAGTCACAAGGCCCGATCGGAAGCCAGCCGAAGCCGCCCCAACCGCCGAAACCAACTCCGAAGCCGAAACCTCCGCCCCAACCCCAGAACGACACGTACGCCGGCGCCCAGAACGGACGGTAGAATCCCCCGCCATAGACCGGACCGGGCCACCAGGCCCACGAGTTGCCGTAGTAAAACCAGCGGCCATAGTGATACGGCGCCCAGCCCCAAGGCTCGTAACCAACCCAAGTCCAGCCGTAATAGGGCTGATACGTCCACGAGCCGTTGCGGTATGGAACCCAACCATCGGGCTCGTTGGGAACCCAGACATCGCCGTAGTCGGGAACGTTCTTCCATTGACCGTAAGCATCCAGATCCTGCGTTCCGGTGTAGTAACGATTGGTGTGGCGCCACGAGCTGGCGTTGCGGATCAGGTGATCGCGGTCGCTGTTCCATTGATCCCAGGCGTCGCGATCCGGAGCGGAAGAGATTTTGTATTGCGCCGAGTCTGCGTCACCACGAATCGTCGCCATTTCGCCGCTGCGAACCTCGGTACTACCTTGCGGTGTGGCAATCTGGGCTTCGCCCTGGCGGACGATCACGATCGTGTCGCCATCCGGCCGCACCTCGACGCGGAATACGCCATCATGATGCGAAGGATGCACCGACACGTTTGGCGTGTCGATCTCAGGCTCGGCTTCACTATCTTTTGAGACGGTGTAATTCGCGATGCCCTGAGCCAGCTGGATCTGAATGTCTTTCTGCGTGAGGTTCGCAACGTTGGCTTTCGAGTTGGGACCAAGACGAAGGATGTTGGCAAAGTCGAGTTGCAACTCAGTGCGCGCGTTGTCGCCGGTTGAAACCTTGTCGCCCGTCATGACGGGCTGGTTCAAGATGGCTGCCGACCAGTCCCCGGAATCGCCACGCTGCGTCGACACGTCGCCATGAATCAGACTGACGCGCGCGACGCCTTGATCTGTCTTTACAGGAGCTTCGCCAGAAGGCCCACCGGGCTGCGCGTCGGTCGGCTCCGCTTCGGTGGACTGGGCGTCGGGAGGTTGAGTGTTTGGGCCGGGCTCGCCAATCTCCATGGGCGCACTCGGTTGATCCGAGGGCGCGGGAGTCTCCTGGGTCGTTTGCGCCAAAGCGCTGAACGACAGAACTCCCGATAGTGCCAATGTTAAGAATGCGTATTTTGCTATGACCCTTTTCATGACCCACCCCCTTCCAGCCGGACTTGACTCTATAAACCGGATGGGGAGAAATATCTCCGCCAAGGAAGGTGCAAGTACCATGCCAAAGATGGCCATCGGGATGCGAATAAGTCGTTTGTTTTGAGTCGAGAAAACGACAAAATCAACCTCGAGATAGC
This sequence comes from uncultured Acidobacteriaceae bacterium, assembly GCA_963844525.1. Taxonomy (GTDB): domain Bacteria; phylum Acidobacteriota; class Terriglobia; order Terriglobales; family Acidobacteriaceae; genus Sulfotelmatobacter. Next base: position 219,235 of record CAWJOM010000011.1, read on the forward strand.
TCACCTCGAGAGAGTTGGCTGACCTCAGCCAAGGGTGGTGGTTTTCGGCCACTTTGCCTGGGCGTCAAGGGTCGACGGATTAAGAGCTCCGCCGACTCGGCTCCGATCTTCCCACCGAACCGCAGACATCAGAAAAGGAACTTCGCGGCCAGCTGTACAAGCCGGGGAGAAGCGGCGCTCACGATCTTTCCGAAATTCGTGCTGCTGATGTTCCCATTGACCGCAGCAGGCCCATAGAACTGCGAATGATTGAAGGCGTTGAAAGACTCCACGCGGAATTGCAGCGATTTCGATTCGGACAGAGGCACATCTTTTTGCAACGCCATATCGAAATTGCTGATTCCCGGGCCGCTGAAGAAACGCCTTCTCGCACTGCCGACCTGCCCGAGTTCAGGGGGACTGAAAAGCGAAGTGTCAAAGGCTGAACTGCCGTTGCGCGGATTGGTATTGATCGCCAGTTTTCCAACGCCCGAGTTTGGGGTGTCGACCCCATTGTTGTTGATTCCGTTCGGAATCGTTCCGAGCAGCGAGGTGTCGTTGTTGTTGTACAGAGTCACCGGGAATCCGGTGGTGAAGCGAGTTAGTCCAGAGAGCGCCCAGCCCTTCGTCCATCCGTTCTCGCGACAAAACAAGCGGCCGAGAGGAAGCGCATACCGGTAGCTGGCCACGAAATTGTGCCGCATGTCGAAGGCGGAGAGCGCCCGGCTTAATTCCTGATCGAGCGGATTGACGGCTTCCGCCAGACTGGAGGATTGGTCAAGGGACTTGCTGTAGGTGTAGCCGGCCATGAACTCCAACGGTCCGGAGCTGTGACGCAAGTTGATCTGAAATGCGTTGTAATTCGAATTCGCGATGGTCTTCTGATATGTGACGGCGGCGAACTGCGAACTGAAGGGCCCGCGTGTTCCCTGAATAACTTCACCCGACGGCTTTGTGTAGATCCCGCTTTCGCCGAAAGGTCCGCAGGTTGGAGTGCCGGGCATCACCTCACTCGGCTGGCTGAGACTCAAACACAGCGCCGCGTTGCCAGGATTCGCGGAGGTGAGCACGAGGAGGTGATGGGCCTGCGTGCCGACATAGCTGACGCTGAGAAAGGTTTTGGAGGCAATTTCCCGCTGCGCGGAAAGCATGTAGCTCTCGGAGTAAGGCGGCACATTTTGATTCGAGAAAGACGGAACGCCAGTGATTGGAAGATATCGCGACCAGTCGACGCTCGAATTGGGATTCTTCGGAGAAGCTCCGAACGAAGGGATTGTGGTGGGAAAGCGCTGGCCGACATCGTGACCACTGGCCGCAGTTACGAACGGTGTGGCAAACACTGGCGGTGCGAGACTCGTGTAGTCATACCCGTACGGCGGGTTGGCGCTCATGATGCCGGCGGATAGTCCTTCGAAAGCGGTATAGAAGAGGCCGTAACCCGTGCGGAAACTGGTCTTTCCGGGCCCGCCGAGAATTTTGCCGAGCAAGCCATCCTGCCGATCGGGGGAGTAAGAGACGCCAATGCGCGGCGCGAAGCTGTCATATTTAGTTGGAGCAAGCGTCCGTGGAACACCCGGGTCGCCGGGAAACACCAGACCCTCCGGCGCGCCGGGATAGACTCGCGACTGCTCGCCCAGCACCAGAGTCTGAAGCTGATTGTATTTCTCGTACCAGGGAGAGATGACATCCCAACGCACACCGTAGTTGAGCGTGACATTGTGGCGAAGCCGCCAGCTATCCTGCGCGAATAGTCCAACGTACTTGTTGCGGTCGTAGAAACGCCGCGAGTCTCCCTGATTGAAACCGCTGGCGACCCCGAGCAGGAAGTCTGCCATATCGGTGCCGGTCTCGCTTCCCTGGAATACAAAGGCCCCGTTAAAGATCGGATCCGGATCGGTGTTGATCTGATCGAGATGAAATTCTCCCCCGGCTTTGATCGTGTGTTTGCCGAAGACTCTCGAATAGTTGTCGCTCCACTGGAGCGTATTGCTGACCTGCGTCAGCCCGGTAATATCTACGCCAAAAGTAAAGTCGTTGAACGAAACGTTCTCGATGCCTTCGATTGCAGGGGAAAGTGGAACGATGCCGGGAGTTCCGTTGGGGCCTACGAATCCCTGCGAAGCCAAAGTCGGCCCAACTCCACCGACTGGATGCCCCGCTTCGTTCGCGTTGCGCATGTAGCTGAAATGCAATTCATTAACTGCCTGTGCGCCAATCGCCTTGGTAATGCTTAGGCTCAGCAATTGAGCGCGGCCCTGCGTAAGGGCGTTGAAACCTGGGACATTCGCTCCTCCCTGAGCCGTGGGGTATGGATTATTGAGCGCATAGTCGTCGAGGAAGTAATAGGCGGCGACCGATCCCCAGCGCGTGTTGGCGTCGAGCCGAAGAGATCCTTTGTCGTCCCGCAGAGTCTCGTTGTACGCCGACGTCGAGAAACTGTTCCCCGGCTGATTGGGTTTGGGAATGTAGGGCAGCAAGGCTAGCCCCGGCGCCGACCATGCAGTCGCTGGAATTTTGGCGTTGGGCAAAACGCATTGGGTCGACTTGGTGCAGCCCGCCGTGTAATAGGGCTCACCCGGATGGACCGGATAGCCGAGCTTTTGTGAGAGCGAGTCGGCCCAGCTCTGTCCATTTACGTATCCCGTCAACGATCCAGCCATGTCGGAGAGATCTCCAGCTCGATCCTGCAGAGAAGGAACGGAAATCCGGCCTGTGTCGACACCCTGGGTCATTCGAGTGCCCTGATAGTCGGTGAAGAAGAACAGCGTATCTTTACGGATGGGGCCGCCGAGCGTACCTCCAAACTGATTCTGTTGGAACTGCGCTCGGTTGGAAGAGAAATAGTTGCGCGCGTCCAGATTAGTATTGCGCAGGAACTCGAAGGCATCGCCATGAAACTGATCGGCGCCTGACTTGGTGAGAACGAGTATCTGTCCGCCGCTATAGTTACCGTATTCGGCGTCGAAGCTGTTGGTGAGAATGCGCAATTCCTGGATGGAATCGAGATTCGGAACAATCGCCGTTCCCATATTGACGTCTTCTTCAACATCGCTGCCATTCACCCGGAAGCCATTGGTGGTCTCACGCTGGCCGCTGATGGAAGTGTTCCCCGCATTCAGGTCGCCGGACGGAGAAGTGCTGGTCACGCCGCTCATGACGACGGCATTGGGCTGCTGCGAACTGGCAGGCACGATTCCGGGTTGGATGGACATGAGATCGGTAAAACTGCGCCCATTCAGCGGGACGGTCGATATCTTGTTGGCCGAGATGGTCTCGCCCATCTGCGTGGTCGAGAGATCGATCTGCACCGTGTCGGCGCTGACTTCGATGCTGGTGGCGTCAGACTTTAGTTCCAATTGAACGTCGAGAATGAGCGAGGCTGACGTGGCGAGATGGAGATCATTCAGTTGGTACGGCTTGAAGCCGGGAGCAGCGACTTCGATCCGGTAGTGGCCCGCTGCAAGAGAGGAAAAGGCATATTGGCCCGCCGCGTCGGCGGAACATGTCTGCTGGACGCCGGTCGCGGAATTATGCAGAACCACGACGGCAGCCGGAACCAAGGCCCCTGAGGGATCGACGATAGTTCCTGAAACAATGCCGGTATCGCCGGCGAAGCTTAATGAAGACAAGAGGAAAAACAGCATCATCCACAGCCCTGCTAGCTTTGCTAACGCTCGCATGATTCGCTCGAAAGAATCCATTTGGTTGTTCATCGCCTCTGCCCCTTTTTCGATCGGCGTTCCCAGAACGCGCCGGAGCTAAATGAAATTGAATTTCATTTTCATAATGCCTCGCGGGGGAAGAGGCCTGCTGTGACTGGAATCACACCCGGGTGTGCGCGAATCGGCACTCTTTGGTTTTTGTTAGGCGAAGGTCAGGATTCCGCGGGAAAGATAAGCAAATGTGCCAAGACCCAATTCGGCGCGGGTTTCGAAACAATAGCGGCTGCCCAGAACTGCTGGTCGTCGGGCGATCCTAGTCTGGCTCTGCGAGCAGCTTTCCCAGCCGGTCGAAGCGGGCTTCCCACAGCGAACGCCGGTCGGCGACCCAGCGCTCGACCACGGTCAAACCTTTCGGCTCGACGCGGCAGGTTCGGACTCGCCCAACTTTTTCGGTCCGTATCAGGCCGCTCTTTTCAAGCACTTGCAAATGCTGCACGACGGCAGCCAACGTCATATCGAGAGGCTTGGCCAATCTGGAAACGGAAACCGGACCCTCACTCAGCTGTTCGATCATCGCCCGGCGCGTGGGATCGCCCAAGGCGTGGAAGACGCGGTCAATCTGTACTCTTTGACTAAGCATGTTGTCCTTCCGCTGCGAGCACGATCAATTCGCCAATGCTTTCGCCAGCTGGTCGAGCAGCTTGCGCCAACCTTCTTCGCGCATTTGCGGACCGTCGGCGCCCTCGAAGAAGGCTGCCTGCTCGGTGAAGATGAGATCGGTTCCGTGCCCGCTGGGCACTAATTCCACCGTAGCGTGCGACGAAGAGATGCGGTGTTCGCCGAGCGTCATCGTATAGGCCATCACGACGCGGCGGTTGGGCACGATGTCGCGATACACCGTATCGTTCGTGCAGGTCACGCCCTGGGCCCGGAAGCTTGAGCGCTCGCTGCCGCCCACCCGAAAATCCATCGCAAAGTGGCCGGGCCTGAACTCTTGGTCGCCCGAAAACCAGCGGCGTTTCTTAGCGGGATCCGAGAAAGCGGCGAACACGCGCTTCGGGCTCGCCGAATAATTCCGCTCAATCACGAACGTGGCATGAGTGACGGTTCGCTCTTTCACGCTTTCTCCAGTCTGGCCAAGGACAGGCCGTGTTTATTTGGGCAAACTCTTTATGAACGATTCCAGGGCCTGGTTGAATTTCTCAGGGTCATCCACGAACAATGCGTGGCCATCACCGTCGAATCGCTCCAGTCGTAGTTTGTCCCCGAGTTTCGATTGCAAGAAGTCAGCGGTGGCCTGGGACTCGGGCTGGTAGGCGAAGAGCACGGGTCGATTTATCTTTGCCAGGCCGATGGAGAAATCCTTGACGGCAATCATGTTGTAAATCAGCACAACCGCGGTGTCGGCTGGAACCTGGATCGAAGCATTGATCACGCTCTGCAGATAGGCCTCCGTCTGCGGCTTCTTGTACATGCTGCGGACAAAGCCTTCGGCCTGTTTCTTCCGGTCCTGCTGGAGCTGGTTCATCCATCCGGACAAACTGGCGAACATCTGAGGACTGGAAGTCTCCGTTAAAAAGCCGTCGACCAAAACTATCCCGGCAACGTTGTCGGTGCCGAATTGTTCGGCATACTTCACCAGTTCGCCGCAGGCCATGGACCATCCGACGAGAACGGGCCGTTTCAGATCGAGGTGATCCACCAATTCTTTGTAATCACGGGCGCGGGTTTCGGGAAGATGACCCGAATGTGGCTTATCGCTCTCACCCTGGGAACGCGGGTCGACGGCGACAACGTGGTATCTCTTCGAGAACTCGTCGATCTGCTTCTGCCAGATCCACGCCGGCATGGTCCAACCTGGAATGAAGACTATGGGGCGACCGTTGCCCGCCTCCACATAATGGATCTTCACGCCATCGGATGTATTGAAAAACTCGCTCTTCGTCGACTGAGCGAAGACGCTCGGCACCGCCAAAATGCACACCAATGCTGCGGTGAGTCTTATTCTCATTTTCTCTCCACCGGTTGGCTACTCTTCATGCCGCTGCTTCGTAGCACAGGTAGACCTTACCATTCCCGAAAGTTCGTGTCTTGGTCAGCTTGAGGTTCAGCGGTTCCTTGATGCCGTCGAACATGGAGCGGCCTTTGCCGAGGGCGACGGGGTCCACGATCACCTGATATTCGTCGATTACGCGCTCCAGGGCCAACTGCGCAATGATGCTGCCGCTGCCTAAGATCGCCATTCCTGGTCCGGATTCGCTCTTCAGTTTTCGAATTTCCGTGGCGAGATCGCCCTTCACCAGCTTCGTGTTGCTCCATGCAGCCTGCGTGAGGGTCCGCGAGAACACGACTTTTGACATACTGTTCATGCCTTTGGCCACGGCGGGATCATGTTGCTCGGCGACAGGCGTGGGCCAGTAGCTCGCCATGAGTTCGTAGGTAATGCGGCCAAAAAGCAACTGGCCACCGCCACTGGCGTTTTCGGCCACGAATCGAGAGTATTCGGGATCGTCATTTCCTTGATGCGCCCAGCGGAAGTCTCCGCCCGGGCCAACAAAATAGCCGTCGAGCGTCACATGATTGAAAGCGATCAGTTTGCGCATAGTGTTTCTCCTTTTGCCGTGCGGCCTCCATCGGTTTAGTGCATGCTTAAGTGTTATCTCGGGCAGCCATAATTGTCAAGTATTCACTTAAGTATAAAACGCGATCAAAATCACTAACGCAGGTGTTTGGTGACATGCCCAGCAGATAGCGAGAAGGTCAATCGGTAGGGACACCAAATTTCCGCAATAGTCCGACAATGCGGTCGACCGCACCTTCGCCAGCCGCATCAAGGTCAAGCTTGTTCAGCACACCCCGCGCACCTGAGACGGCCCACTTCCGGTAGCCTCCGAGATATGCAACGAGTATTTTGGCTGTTTGATCGCCCTCGGTCTTCAGGGCGCCAATCAGTTGATCGAGGACTTTGGCAAAATCTCTTATGACGATGTGCTCCTCGTCGTCCGGGAGCTGAACGTGATCTAGGGTTAGACCGCGAAACTCAACATCGCGGAGCCTTGCACGACGGAAATCAACGTCCACCATCTCGTTCGGAGGAAAGGCGTCGTCTGGATAACCGCGGGCGAAAAGATCAGACCGCCAGAACTGAACCTCTCGCAACTCTCCCGCGAACTTGCAATCTGCAAATGTGCTCGTTCCAAATCCAATTCTTGCTAACTTAGCGTTGCTGAAATCACAGTGTCGGAAGGCGGCGGCAACATATACCGTGCCCCTCAGGTCCGCATCTGAAAAACTTACCTCAAAAAAGCTATTCCGCCTTCCGGCGAGCGGACCTGCCACATCCGCCACTCCAAGGGGCGTACCTCTCAGATCCGCGCCCTTGGAACGAACACTCACCAATCGTCGCGGCACGCAACCGCAAATCTCGAAGATTGCAGTGGTCAAAACAGCAGTTTCTAATTTCGCAATCTGAAAAATGAAGCGAGGGCAACTTGCTCCCTGTAAAATCCACATTCTGCAGTTTGGTGCTGTAGAAAATGCCGTTTGGCTCAAAGCGTTCGACGTTTGCCAACCCCGTCTGCCATCGTTCTAAGATTTTTGGCTCGGGCAGTTCCAGCCCCCGTAGGTCAATGCGTCTGTTTTTCTTGGAGAGAGGCAGGTCCTTGAGAGATTCGCCGTCGACGAGGCGCCGCCAAGCCTCCCCCTTGACTGAATCGCTGGAAGTGGACTCGCTCAACCTTCTCCTTCGTCAGCGACGCCGATCTTTGAGAGGCGGTATCGAAGTGCGTTGCGCGACAGGCCCAACAGGCGTGCGGCCTGGCTCTTGTTGCCGTTGGCGCGGCGCAGGGCCTCCTGGACCATTTCATCTTCCCACTGTTCCAGAGTCATGCCGTCGGGTAGAAATCCGCCGGGGCCGGAGGCCTTCGTGGGACGCACATCCAGGTGAATATCAGACGGCGTGAGTACACTGTCTTTTGCGAGCGCACATGCACGTTCGACTATGTTCTGCAGTTCTCGGACATTTCCGGGCCAATGATAATTCACCAAAATCTGCATAGCCTCGGGTGTAATGCCTTCGACCGGCTTGCCGGATTCTCCGGTAAACCGCGAAATGAATAGGTTGGCGAGTTCGGGAATGTCTTCCTTGCGCTCGCGCAACGGCGCAATGTCGATGGGAACGACGTTCAGCCTATAGTAAAGATCCTCGCGAAACGTGCCCTGCTCGAGCGCTTCGCGAAGATCTTTGTTGGTGGCCGCGATCAGGCGGACGTCAACCTTCACCGTGCGCGTTCCTCCCAGACGTTCGAACTCGCGTTCTTGCAGCACTCGCAACAGTTTCACTTGGGTCACAGGAGGAACGTCGCCAATCTCGTCGAGAAACAGCGTTCCTTTGTCGGCGAGTTCGAACTTGCCGGGCTTGCTGGCGACCGCTCCGGTGAAAGCTCCTTTTTCGAAGCCGAACAATTCGCTTTCCAGAAGATTCTCTGGGATGGCGGTGCTGTTGATCTTGAGGAATGGCCCGGAGGCGCGGCGCGATTTTTCGTGGATCGCACGCGCAATCAAGTCTTTGCCGACGCCGCTCTCCCCTCCCAGCAGCACGGTTGCATTGGTAGGGGCAACACGCTCGACCGTAGCCAGCACTTCCTGCATCTTCGGACTGCGGGCCACGATGTTTGGGTGAGCGTAACGCTTGCCCAACGCTTCGCGCAAAGAGCGGTTCTCTTCCCGCAGATCGCGGACGTCCAGTTCTTTGTGGATCACCATCCGCATCTCGGTTAGCGAAAACGGCTTGAGGACATAGTCACTGGCGCCCGCTTTCATCGCGTCGACTGCGGTTTCGACGCTGCCGAATGCAGTCATCACAACCACGGGGAGCGCGGCATTCTGCCGTTTGATGGTTTGCAGGAATTCCAACCCGTCCATGCCGGGAAGCTTCAGGTCTGTTAGGACCAGATCGACCGCATTTTCGCGCAGCAACTTGAGGCCGGTCTCGGCGTCCCCGGCCGAATGCGTGGTAAATCCGTCGTCGGCGAGATTCAACTCAAGCAAGCGGCGCATCTTGGCTTCGTCTTCAACGATCAGAATGGCCGGCATGGTCGCGTCTTTCCTGATTCGCGGAGTCTCAAGAGATTACCAAATGAGCCGGCTTTGTCGTGGCAGCCTGGTCGCTGGCTGCGGGCAAAAATATCACAAAACGCGCTCCTGTCCCCGACGTACCGGGGCGCTGACCTCCAACGGGTCGCTCCGAGCCTTCAATTCGGATCGTGCCGTGATGTCCATCAATGATTTTGGACACGATCGAGAGCCCCAGACCAACGCCAGTTTTCTTCGTTGTCACAAACGGATTGAATATCTGCTCGCGCAGCTCCGGCGGAATGCCGGGTCCATTGTCTTCGATACGCACTTCGACTCCCTCGACGTTCCTGACATCGCCAACATTCGCTCGTGACTTCCGAACCCGGACCGTCAGTTTGCCGCCGGTAGAGCTCATGGCATCGTAAGCGTTCTGAACAATATTGACGAATGCCTGCTCACATAAATTCTCATCCAGCGGAACGAGCGGCAGGCTTCCGGAATAATCCTTCTCCACGCGAACCGTTGCACCCTTCCAGAATTGAGCAACATCGTTCAAAGCGCGATCGAGGACGGCAGTGAGATCTTGCGGAGTCAGGTCGGCATGCAACGGACGCGCGAAGTCGAGAAAGCGGGTGACCAGCGCGCTGAGCCGGTTCGTTTCGGTCGAAATATAGCCCGCCAGTTCTGTGGCGAGAGGATTCGATTCTCCCAGTTTCTGGGTGAGCATCTCGGCTGAGCCTTTAATCACGCCCAGTGGATTACGAATCTCATGGGCGAGTCCTGCGGAAAGCTGGCCGAGCGCCGCCAGGCGCTCGGAGCGGCGGGCCTCGGCCTGGGCCTGCTCCAGTCGGCGGTTCGTCTCCGCGAGAGTCTCGGCCAGTTCCTGGTAGCGCAACGTTTGGCGCCGGCTCTCGATCACGAAGCGGTTGACGACCATAGCGGCGAGAAAGAAGAAGACGATGCGGATCGCCAGCCGCCCGTAATCCTCTGGAGTAATCTCAAACTCCTGGAGCGCAGGATAGAGAAAGGAACAGTACGCGGCCGATGCCAGCGAGGTCCACAACAAGGTGGCCCAAGGTCCGAAATACTCCGCCGCGGTGACTGCAGGCAAGTAGTAGATGGGATAGTAGTAGCTGTTGATCGGGATTTCGCCGGTGTGTACGATCAGCAGTGTGGCTAACCCTATCTTCAGCAGCACAAGATAGGTTGGGCCCCGACGAGGCAGGACGGAAATGAGCCAGCCTTCTCCCAACTGGATCACGCCAAAAGCAAGCAGGATGAGTTGCTTGTGATATTCCTGGATGGGAGGCAGTAGAGCGAGCGCCGCCAGTAACACCAGCCATAGCACATCCATCCAGTTGACGTTCGGACTGGTTCTCGGATTGAGCTTCGGACGTTCGGCTTCCGTCATCTCGCTTCAGTCTCTATCTTTCGATGACGACTCGGCTGCGGAAGTCGCCGATACATAAAAATTGACGCCGGGAGAGTTCACATTTCTCCCGGCGTCGCGCTTACTGGTTCTTTGGTTTGCTGGCGCATCTCCTGCGAACCCTATCACATTGCAAAAAAACCGTCGGCGTCACCGTCACTTCTTCGTTGGCGCCGCCGGTTTCGGCTCCGGAGCCCGCGGAGCAGGCTTCGCCGCCGGAGGTGGAGCTGCAGGGCGTTCCTGGTGCCACTGATTAAACTTCTGCTCCTGCTGCTGTTCCTGTTGCGGACTGCGTTGCTGCACCGCAGGCGCGGGCCGCACCAACGGATGCGTCTCCTGCGGAGCGGGCCTTACCTGCTCCGACTGTGGTGGACGGAACTCGCGGTTCCCGGGCTGCGGATTACGATTCTCCTGAGGCTGGGCGGTCCGGTTCTCAGGCTGCGGAGTTCCCTGCTGTTCGTAGGTCCGCGGCTGCGTCTGCGGAATCTGACGGACTTGATTGTTCCCCGAGTTCTGCGGAGTGAACGATTTAAAGCCTTCCTGCGATGGCTGCGTCCGCACCTCAGGGTTCGTCTGAACGGGCCTTGCGGGACCGACCGGGCGAGCTAATGTCTGCTCGTTCAAGTGCCCACCGGCTTGAGCCTGCCTCTGCTCGATGGCACTCGGTGGTGAAGGAGGCGTCCTCACCGCAACAACGGGCCGGCTGATGATCGCTGCCGGTGGCCGCACAGTCACCGGGCGCCCTGCGCCAATCACGCTGGTGCGGACAGGTTCGGCGCGCACCAGACGGCTCACCGGCGCAGCGGCGATTTCCCTGGGATCGACTTTCATTACATTTCCCGCTACCGGCCGGGCATTCACAAACGTGTCATGCGACACAACCGTTACTCCGTTATTTCCCCGCTGGTTGACGTAGGTGATGTTGTTGATCGTCGTACTCTTGTTAACGATCACCGTGTTGTAGACATTCGTCACCCGCGTGACGGATACCGTCGTATTCGTGACATTTACGCTGTTAACATACGCGCGGCTGACGCGATATCCGGGAACGTAGACTTCTCCCGGTGCCAGCGGGAACCATCCCACGCCAGCGCCAGCCGAGAAGCGGAATCCCGGCCCGCCTCCCACGAAGGCAACCATCGCGGGTGCCCATATCGGCCTGATGACGACCGGTCCCGGTACCCAGAACCATCCGCCATTGACTGCTGCCCATCGTCCGTAGTGGAACGGAGCGAATCCCCATGGCTCATCTCCCACCCAAGTCCAGCCCCACCTGCCAACATAAACCCAGTGGCCGAAGCGGTACGGAGCCCATCCCGCAACGACCGCGCGTGGCCGCCAGCAGGGACCATAGCCCGCCACATAGCTCCAGTCGCCATATTGGTCGAGATCTTCATAGCCAGTCATTTCGCGCGAAACATAGTTGGCGGAGTCAGCCTGATCTTCATGATCGTCACGGTCGAAGGCCCAGCTGTCGAAATCATCGCGAGCCGGAATCTGGCTGAGATCGTAGTCCAGATGCTGCTCGTTTCCGGTGAAAGTGGCGGACTGACCAGCCACGACGGTGTAGGTGAATCCTCCGCCCGTAACGCGCCCGCGGCCGTGCCAAACATCGGTGATGGTCTGGCTTCCGTCTTCACTCACGTCCACGCGATATTCGCCAGGCTGCAACAGACTGAAGGCGATGTTCGGTGTGTCGATCTCGTAATTGTCATCGTCGTCAACATGACGCACGCGCAAGATGATGGATCCCTGCGCCAGGCGGATTTGTGTAGTGCGATCGTCGAGCGCGAGGAAGGTAATGCCGGTCTTCGCTCCCAGGCGGATCGCGGCTGAGCCAATGTGCACTTCGGCGCGGGAATTCTCGTCCGCCCACAGATCGTCGCCCGTGACCATGGGACGATTCGGAACAGCGGTGATCCAATCGTCTTCGCCAGCCGGGCGAAACGATATCGAACCCTGATAGAAATTCAGCCGCGCGACGCGCCCTGGAGGATCCTGGCTTTGATCTTGGTCCTGAACCTGATCCTGGTCTTGATCCGGGCCTTGCGCCTGCGCGTCTGCATTGTCTTGCGCCTTCGCGATGGTTGCGACTTGCGGCACAAATGCAAAGCCTGCAAGTACTAACATCCAAGCCCACAACTTGCGTGTTTTCATAGGTTCGCCCCGCCGGAAAATCCGTATGGCTGAATCTTACCGGCAAGAATGTAAACACAATAGAGACGCTTTAGTTTCCGAGGGTACGGAAGTGCTTAGATTGGGCGGACTTGAGAGTTTTTATTTTTAAAGATTTTGTCATCCTGAGCAACGCGAAGGATCTACGCACTCGCTCGCAGCATCGGCCCAGACCGTAAATGCAGAGATCCTTCGGCCCGCAAAAAAGCGCGGGCCTCAGGATGACAATGGAATTCTAGTTTTTCAGCTTCGGGCGCTGGCAGGCGTCCACGATCTTGGTGGGATCGATGGCATCTTTGTCCACTTGTTCTTCCATGATCTTTCCATCTTTTCCTATCAGGAAGTTCACGCGGCGGGGGGCCTGGTATTCGTTTTTGTAGATGCCGTACTCGCGGGTTATTTTTCCGCCCCAGTCGCTGAGAAGGGGGAAGGTTACTCCAATTTGGTCGGCAAAGGCTTTATTCGAGAACCAGCTATCCATGCTCACACCCAGGACCTGGGTGTCGGCTGCTTCCAGCGTTTTCAGGTTTTGCTGGAAGTTTTTCATTTGCTGCGTTCAACCACCGGTAAAAGCAAAGACAAAGAACGCCAGAACGACGTTCTTCTTTCCCCGGTAGTCGCTCAATTTCACGTCTTTCCGATCGCTGCCGTCGAAATATTTCAGCGTGAAGTCGGGAGCCATATCTCCCACCTTGGGCATGCTCGAGTCGGCCATCTTGCTTTGCGCAAGCGCCGGAGATGCGGCAATGGCCGCCATCCACAACGCTATCGCCAGAACACACTTGCGTCGTATATGCATCGAAACCCTCCCACAGGAATAACGCAGGCTTAGAATACTCTGCGCGGGCGATACGGTAAACCGGGGAGTACCTAATCGAGTCATCGCTCTCATTGCCCAAACCACCGGCGAGACAGTAAAGTTCTCTTCGGGAGCCATTTGCGGCAACGCGAGTTACGACTCCCGATCAGGGCCAGAAAGACGCAATGAGCATCGCCACGCTGAATGACATCTTCTTCGCCGCGATAGAACGCGACTTGGACCGCATCATGCTGTATCGCGATGCGGGGAGCTGGCGTCCCATCAAGTCGCGCGAATTCGGTGTCGGCGTTGCCCGAACCGCACGCGCGTTGCGTGCCTGGGGCATTCGAGCGGGAGATCGCGTCGCCATCCTCAGCGAAAATCGCCCGGAGTGGCCGACCGCCGATATAGCCAGCTTGTTGCTCGGGGCCGTGACAGTGCCGCTTTACACCACGCTCACCGCCGAGCAGACGGCGTTTGTCCTGAATGACGCGGGATGCCGCGCCATCTTCCTGTCATCGGACCAGCAACTCCACAAGGTTCTATCGATTCTCAACCGGACGCAGATTGAAAAAATTGTCGTTATGGATCCCGTGGAGTTTCACGGCGATCTCGCCCCGTTCGCGGACAGGTGCGTGATCATGAACCGAATCACGTCGCAAGGACCGGAGAACCTCGACCGGGAGATCGAAGCGCAGGCGCGATCCGTCAACCCCAACGACCTAGCCACCATCGTCTACACATCCGGAACCACAGGCGCTTCCAAGGGAGCGATGCTCGCGCACGGCAACATCGCTTCGAACATTCAATGCTCGCTGCTGGGGTTCGACATGCGGCCCGGCTTGGTCAGCATTTCGTTTCTGCCGCTCTGCCACATTACTGCGCGTCATGTGGATTTCGCGATGCTCTATCACGGCGTGACGCTGGCTTATTGCCCATTTCTAGACCGGCTGCCGGCGAGCCTGCTTGAGGTACAGCCTTCCATCTTTGTCGCGGTGCCTCGCGTCTACGAGAAAATCTACGCCCAGGCTAAGCAGAAATCCAGGGGCCTGCCCAAGAGCGCAATCTTCGATTGGGCGTTCTCCGTCGGACGCAGCCACAAGGCTGAGATTCTTGCGGGGAAGATTCCTACGTCGCACAGTTGGAAGCTGGCGAACAAACTTGTCTTTTCCAAGATCCGCCAAGGGATGGGCGGGAAGGTCGAGCACTTCATCTCGGGTGGCGCCCCCTTAGGCCGAGAACTCGCAGAGTGGTACGCCGACGCCGGCATCCGGATTCACGAGGGATACGGACTTACTGAGACATCACCCGTGATTGCGGTGAATACGCCGATCAATCACCGCATCGGGACCGTCGGCAAGATTTTGCCGAATCTCGAGGTTCGCATCGCAGAAGACGGCGAGATCCTGGTGAAGGGCCCATCCGTATTCAAGGGTTACTGGAACCGTCCTGACGAAACGAACGCGGCGCTGACTGACGGCTGGTTCAAAACCGGCGACATCGGCAATATCGACGCCGATGGATATCTTTCCGTGACCGACCGCAAAAAGGATCTCATCAAGACTTCGGGTGGAAAATTCATCGCGCCACAGCCGATCGAAAATTCGCTCAAGCTCAGCCCGCTGGTTGGAACTGCGGCCGTCCTTGGCGACCGGCGAAAATTCCCTTCAGTGATGGTTTCGCCAAACTTTACTCTGCTCGAAGAGTGGGCGCGCGAGAACAACGTTCCATTTGCTTCGCGAGCGAAACTGATTGCCAATCCGAAAGTTCAGGCGCTCTACGAAGGGATCGTCGAAGGCATTAATGCGAATCTGGCGCGCTTCGAGAAACTGAAACGCGTGCTGCTCGTGGCGGACGAATTTACCGCCGACAATGGCGCGCTGACGCCGACGATGAAACTGCGAAGGCGCGTAATCGAAGAACGGTACAAGAAGCAGATTGACGAGTTGTACGCGCAGGCGGAAGAAGCGGCAGAGCCGTAGCAATAGAGTAGTGCCGGCGTCTCGCCGGCTGTCCCGTGGGCGTCTCGCCCACGGAGTACGATCTCCCAACCGCAGGGCAGCGCTACAATAGTTCCATGTCGGACTCATTGATCATTGCTGGACGCTCCTTCCGCTCGCGCCTCATCGTGGGCACGGGAAAATACAAATCCTTCCAGGAAACGGCGCGTGCGCTCGAGGCCAGTGGCGCGGAGATGGTCACCGTCGCGGTGCGGCGCGTCAATCTCGACCGCAGCAAGGAATCGCTGCTCGACTACATCGACGCTAAGAAATATTTTTTGCTGCCCAACACTGCCGGATGCTACACGGCAGATGAAGCAATCCGTGCGGCACGCCTGGGCCGCGAAGTCGGCCTGTCCGACTGGGTGAAGTTGGAAGTCATCGGCGATCAGGCGACGCTATATCCAGATGTGCAAGCTACTCTCGAAGCCACCCGGGTGCTGGTGAAGGAAGGCTTCACGGTGCTCCCCTACACTTCGGACGACATTGTTTTCGCCAAACGCCTGATTGATGCAGGAGCAGCGACAATCATGCCGCTCGGTGCGCCGATCGGCAGCGGCATGGGTATTCAGAATCAGGCCCACATTCGCATTCTGCGGGAGATGATCACCGGGGTTCCGCTGATCGTCGACGCGGGAGTCGGCACAGCCTCGGACGCTGCGATCGCGATGGAACTGGGCGCAGACGCTGTGCTGATGAATACCGGTATCGCCAATGCGCAGGATCCAGTGCTCATGGCGGAAGCGATGCACCATGGCGTGTTGGCGGGACGGCAAGCTTACCTTTCGGGACGAATGCCCAAGAAATTGTATGCCACCGCAAGTTCGCCGCTGGAAGGCGTCGTGCGGTAGGGCCGATGTGGCGCGGGCGCCCTCACCCGCGTTTCCCCGGATCTGGAAGATTCCCCCAAAAAACGAAGAGGGCGGTGAGAGCCGCCCTCGACTTGCTCAGTTCCGGAAAACAAATTACATCATCTTGACGCTGGAAACGTGCATATCGTCTTTCGACATGGTGCCGGTCACGGTAACGTGATGTCCGGCATGCTCTTTCACGGCGTCTTGGTTATCGACGGCGATCACTTTGGAATCGCCATCCGTAACGATGACCAGTTTCTCACCGGCCGCTACGCATTTCTTAGTGCAGGCCTCTCCGCCAGCGTTGGCGCCCTTCGCGCCGCACTTGGCATCGACAAGCCACCCGTTGACGGTTGTGCTCTTCCCCATATCATCGAACGCCATCGCCGACAGGGCGAACACGAAACTTAACGCAAGACAAATCAATAGAACTTTTCTCATGGCCGGTTTTTCTCCTTTTGGAAGCTCAGATTGCGGCCCCACACCGCAAAAATCACTGGCATTTCGGGTCACGCTGCTTCCTTCGAAAACAGTCGTCCCCGCTCGATTGTCAGATGAGGCACCGAAAATATACCACAGGCGAACCGCGGGATTGTCAGCCCTTCGTTGAAACCGATACTCGGAAGTTGCATGCTGGGAAAAATCGCGCCACTATTTTTTCGCGGAGTGCGTGGCCTGCGGGACGGGCTTCGCGGGAGTCGGCGGTACATACACATACTCGCCCGGCTTGGCATACCCTAACTGCTCGCGCGCTTCCTTTTCAATGGACTTCTGATCGCTCTTGAGCCCCTGGATCTGTTGTGTGTAGCGGTCGTTCTCCTGCTGCACCTGCACAACCTGTTTGCGCAAGGCCTCGTACTCCGCACGCTTCTGCCTGTAGACGACCATTCCGTTTGCGCCGAACATAACATGCACAAACAGAGAAACGGTAAGAACGGTCACCGCAATCGTAGCGATCCGCCGGCGCAAAGTGTAGATGCGGATCCCCAGCGGCCGAACGCGCTCAATCCATGAGGCCGCAAAGGCTTCCGCCTGCGGCGCACGGTCGACCATGGCGCGCAGGCCGTCTTCAGGACGTGGAAATCTTGCGATTTTAGAAAATGGCTTCACTCAAAAATCCAATGCTTCGCGGCCGTGCTCAGCTTCTCCAGCCCCTTCTCGCTGCGCGCTTCTGTGTACACGCGCACGACCGGCTCCGTTCCCGACAAGCGATAGCAGACCCATGACCCATCGCTGAAGATGAGTTTCAGTCCGTCGGTGCGGACAACCTGTCCAACCGTGTGCCCGCAGAAATCTCGAGGATCAGACTTCAACTTCTCAGTGAACTTGGCCTTGACCTCGGGCGTCAAGCGGAAGTTCTGACGTTCGGGAAAATAGGAACCAACCTGGTTACTGATCACTTTCAATTGTTCGCCGAGAGACTTGCCCCGGCGAGCTACGGCTTCACAACACAGCAGGCCGGCCAGTAGTCCGTCTTTCTCGGGAACATGGTGACGAATCGACAGTCCGGCGCTCTCTTCTCCGCCAATTACGATCTTGTCTTGCATGATGAGTTCTCCGATGTATTTGAAACCCACCGGAGTCTCGTACAATTCAACCTCGTGGTGCTTCGCCAGCGCATTGATCAGATTGGTGGTCGCTACCGACTTCGCGACCCCGTTCTTCCATTCGCGGCTCTCGACGAGGTAGTCAAAAAGAAGGGCAATCACGTAGTTGGGCTGCAGGAATGTGCCGTCGGCGTCGACAATGCCAAAGCGGTCAGCATCGCCATCGGTTGCGATCCCGATCTGCGCGTTCGTATCCCGCATTTTCTTTCGGAGGTCCTCCAGCAGATGATCGTCGGGTTCTGGCGCGTGTCCGCCGAATAGAACATCGCGATAGTCGTGCACTGTCGCAACCTGCACACCAGCATTGCGAAGCAATTCGTCGGAATATCCGCGAGCCGAGCCCCACATGGGATCGAAGGCCACGCGCAGATTCGCCTTGCGGATGACTTCCAGATCGACGACCTCGGCCAGGCGCTTCAAGTAAGCCGCCTTGGGATCCAGCGAACCATGCTCCATTGGGGCCGCGTTTGTGCTCTTGCCTGAGGATCCCGCATCGCCTGCGACGATTTCAGCTTCGATCTTCTTTGTGACCTCCGGCAGCGCCGGGCAGCCGTCGGGCGTCGAGAACTTGATGCCGTTGTATTCCGGCGGATTGTGCGAGGCTGTGAAATTGATGACGCCGTCGGCCTTGTTATCCGTGACAGCATGGGCAAACGCCGGGGTGGGCGCGGGCTCGGCGACAACCAGAGGCTCGGTTCCCTGCGCAGCCAGGATCTCCGCTGCCATCGCGCAGAAGGTTTCGCCGAGAAATCGCGGATCGCGGCCCACGATCACGCGCGCCCCCTTCGGCTTCTGTGACGCCACGTAGCGGGCAATTCCGCGAACGGCTCGCTCCACGTTGGCAAAGGTAAACTCCTCGGCCATGACCGCCCGCCATCCCGACGTGCCAAACTTGATCTGCGTAGCCATCTATCACCTCGCACTACCACAACGAAATGCTAATCTCTTCATCTACGAGCGGAAAGTATCGACAAGCTGAAATCTCATCGCCAAAGCTGACCGCTGATTTTATATGACTGACAAACGTATCGTCCTGTCCACCGCGGGCTCCGAAGGCGAGGCCGAGAAGATCGCACGCCACCTTGTCGAACACCAACTTGCCGCCTGCGTGAACATCGTCCCGAGAATTGAGTCGATCTACCGCTGGCAGGGTAAGGTGGAGACGAGCCAGGAATGGTTGCTGCTGATCAAAACGAGTGCGGAGTATTTTCCGAGAGTCCGCGATGCGATTCGCGAGTTGCACTCCTACGATCTCCCGGAGTGCGTCGCGATCAACATTGAGGACGGCAGCCCCGAATACATGGATTGGCTGGCGAACTCGCTGCACGAATAAATAGGAGTCTAGATGTGGGTATTCCCATCCAGAGTTTATCGGTGTGAATCCGCGTGAATCCGTGGCAAAGAAGTCCTTAGATGGCGTTCAGAGCCTGATCCAGATCGTCGAGAATGTCATCCACGTCCTCGATCCCAACGGAGATCCGTACCAGGCCGTCGGTGATGCCGATCGCCTTACGGCCCTTCACACCCAGAGCGGCATGCGTCATCGTTGCAGGGTGCGAGATCAGCGTCTCGACGCCGCCCAGCGACTCGCCCAGAGAACAGACGCGTACCTTCTTGAGCATCTTGTTCGCGTTTTTCAGAGAGCCGGTCTCAAACGTGATCATCGCGCCAAACCCGCTCATCTGCCGCCGTGCAAGCGCATGGTGCGGATGATCGGGCAATCCCGGATAGAAGACGGCCTTCACCTTCTTGTGCTTCGAAAGAAAATCAGCCACAATGCGGCCGCTGCGGTCGTGAATCTCCATGCGCGCCGCCAGGGTCTTCACTCCGCGGAGAACGAGCCAGCATTCGAAGGGCGAAAGAATCGCTCCCGCCGCCTTCTGCAGAAACGCCAACTGATGCGCGTGCTCCTGCTTTGCACAAATCACGACCCCGCCCAGACCATCGCTATGTCCGTTGAGGAACTTTGTCGTCGAATGCACGACCATATCCGCACCCAGCGCGAGTGGCTGCTGAAAATACGGAGACATGAACGTATTGTCGACCACCAACAACACCTTCTTCTGGCGGCATATCTTGCTGATTGCCGCGAGGTCGCTCAGCCGCATCAGCGGGTTCGTCGGCGTCTCGACGTAAACCATGCGCGTATTCTTGCGAATGGCGCTCTCGACATTCTTCACATCGGACGTGTCGACGTAGGAGAACTCAAGCCCAAAGCCCGTCATCACGTTGTTAAATAGCCGTGGAGTGCCACCGTACAAGTCGTTGCCGCACACCACGTGGTCGCCTGATTTCAACATGCTGACGATCGCGTTGATGGCTGCCATACCGCTGGCAAATACGCGTGCCGCCACACCACCTTCGAGTGCGGCGAGATTCGTTTCTAGACGCGCCCGAGTGGGGTTCGACACGCGCGAATACTCATATCCTTTGTGCTCGCCGATCCCCTGCTGAACGTAGGTCGAGGTGGGATAGATCGGTACCGTCACCGCCCCGGTCAACGGATCGGGCTCCTGCCCACAGTGAATCGCGCGCGTGGCAAAACCTGGCTCTTTTGTTTTTTTCATGAAATGTGAATCTGCGAGATTCGCAGCCCCAAGGTCCGTACCGCTAGATTCCGCCCTCAAAAATCTTCTTCGATAGATACCGTTCTGCTGAATCCGGAATGATGGTCACGACCCGCTTCCCCGGACCCAGTGTCTTTGCAACCTTCAGCGACGCGAATACCGCGGCGCCGCCGCTCGATCCGGCCAGCACGCCTTCTCGCGCCGCCAGCGTCTTTACCATACCGAACGCATCGTCGTCCGTCACCATCAAGACCTCGTCGCACACAGTGCGGTCAAACGTTTTCGGAGTGAAGCTCGTGCCGATCCCCTCCACTTTGTGCGGCCCCGATGGTCCGCCTCCCAGTGTCGAACCCTGGGTTTCGACCGCGTAAGCCTGCACTGCAGGCGACTTCTCCTTCAAGTAGCGCGCAATTCCAGAAAACGTGCCGCAGGTCCCGCAACCGAGCACCACGGCATCGACCCTTCCCTCCATCTGTTCGAAGATTTCGTGCGCCGTAGTCTCGTAGTGATAGTCGGGGTTGGCGAGATTCTCGAACTGTCCCGCCATGAACGCCGTGGGATCGCTCGCAACCAAAGCCTTCGCCTGCTGGATCGCCCCCTGCATGCCATCCGCATCCGGAGTGCGAGCCACTTCTGCGCCGAGGGCCCGCATGATCGTGACTTTCTCCTCCGAGAATCGCTCGGGCACAAACAGCCGGACCTTGTAGCCACGGTTCACTCCGATCAGTGCAAGGCCGATGCCCGTGTTGCCGGCAGTGGCTTCGACGATGGTCCCGCCGGGCTTCAGCTTTCCTTCCTGCTCGGCGCGCCGGATAATCCCAATGGCAGCGCGATCCTTCACGCTGCCACCCGGATTCAGATACTCGAGCTTGGCGAACACGTCCGCCGATCCGGCCGGAACCAGCCTTTTCAGCCGCAACATGGGAGTTTCGCCGACCAATTGGGTAATATCGTCGGCTACGCGCAGGCGGGGCATTTCAGAGGTTTTCGAAGTCACCTTACAGGGTACGGGCAGGTGCGCAGGATCGTCAATTGCCGTGCGCCACGCAAAGGTAACTTCGCCTCAGGCTATAATTACCCGCCCATTCCAACACTAGAAAGGACTCGCATGCGACGCTTCGCCGCCGTGCTGCTGATCATCAACCTGATTGTTCCGTCCCTGGCGTTTGGGGCCGACGAGGCCCCGCTGGTGGGCTACTCGTCCCACTCCAGCCTCGCCGAGCGCGATTGGGAGGCGAAGTTTCGGGCGATCCCAGATCCGGCGAACCTGAAGGAATACATGCGACTGCTGAGCGCCCGGCCTCATCACGTGGGCTCACCTTACGACAAGCAGAATGCCGAATGGATTCTCGCCCGCTTCAAGGAGTGGGGTCTGGACGCGCATATCGAAACCTTCGATGTTCTTTTCCCCACACCCAAAATCCGCGTACTCGAGATGGTCGAGCCCACCAAATTCACTGCCAAGCTCGAAGAGCCTGCGCTGGCGATCGATCCCACCTCGAATCAGAAGTCGGAGCAACTTCCCACCTACAACGCGTATTCGATTGACGGCGATGTGACCGCGCCCTTGGTCTTCGTGAACTACGGACTGCCCGAAGACTACGAGCAACTTGATCGTCTGGGGATTTCCGTAAAGGGTGCGATCGTGATCGCGAAGTACTACCAGTCGTGGCGCGGGGTGAAACCAAAAGTCGCGGCCGAGCATGGAGCCATTGGATGCCTCATCTACTCCGAGCCCAAGGATGACGGCTACACGCGTGACAACGTCTTCCCGCAGGGACCAATGCGCAATCCAGATGGCGTGCAGCGCGGCAGCGTGATGGACTTCGCCTCGGCAAGTCCAGGAGACCCGCTTACGCCAGGCGTCGGCGCCACGCCCGGCGCCAAGCGACTCGCACTCAAGGATGCAAAGAGCATCACCAAAATTCCGGTTCTGCCGATCTCCTACGGCGACGCCCAGCCCCTGCTCGCCGCTCTCAAAGGGCCCATGGCGCCGGACGATTGGCGCGGAAGTCTCCCGATCTCGTATCACGTCGGGCCGGGACCGGCGAAAGTTCATCTTAAAGTTGAATTCAACTGGGACACCAAGCCAGTGAACGACGTCATCGCAAAAATTCCTGGCAGCGTCGCGCCCGAAGAATGGGTCATCCGAGGAAATCATCATGATGCCTGGGTGAACGGCGCGGAGGATCCCGTCTCTGGCCAGGCTGCCCTGCTGGAAGAAGCGCGAGCGCTAGGCCTCTTGCTGAAGCAGGGTTGGAAGCCCCGGCGCACCATCATCTACGCGGCCTGGGATGGCGAAGAGCCCATGCTGCTGGGCTCGACCGAGTGGGTCGAAGCGCATGCGGACGAACTGCGTCAGCACGCGGCGGTTTACATCAATACTGACGGCAACGATCGCGGCCTGCTCGAGATGGGTGGATCTCACACTCTGGAACAATTCATCAACGGAGTAGCTCGCGACATTGAGGATCCTGAAACAAAGATGTCGGTCTGGCAGCGGTTGCAGCTATCGAGGATCGCGCAAGCGAAGTCCGTTGACGACCGCAAGGAACTGCGCCAGCGTGCCGATCTTCGCATCAATGCTCTCGGGTCGGGCACCGACTTCACCGGGTTTCTCGATCACATCGGCGTCGCTACTCTCGACATGGGCTATGCCGGCGAGGATGAGCAGGGCATCTATCACTCGATCTACGATGACTTTTACTGGTACATGCATTTTTCCGATTACGATTTCGTCTATGGCCGCGCGCTAGCGCAAACCGTCGGAACCTCGGTGATGCGGTTGGCGGACGCGGAAATTCTGCCCCTCGACTTCGTGAATTTCGCCGACACGGTCCGGAAATACACCAAGGATCTCGAAAAGCTGCTGGCCGACAAGCAGGAAGAAATTCGCGAGCGCAACCAGCAATTAGACGACGGCGTCTTCAAGGCTACGTTCGATCCCAGGCGTCCCACGGTTGCACCCCCTCGAGAAGAGGTTCCGCCACACTTGAACTTTGCCCCCATGGAGAACGCTGGGGAATCTCTTGCGCGCAGCGCGGACCACTATCGGAAAGCGTTCCTGCAAAACCAGTCGACGCTGAGCGATGCACAGGCCCAGTCGTTGCACGCGTTGAACCTGCGCCTGATCCAGAGTGAACGAACACTGACCAATGACGACGGACTCCCGAGGCGGCCGTGGTACAAGCATCTGCTTTACGCCCCCGGAGTCTACAGCGGATACGGGGTGAAGACCGTGCCTAGCGTTCGAGAGGCCATTGAGCAGAAGAGATATTCCGAGGCCGAGCAGGAGATCGTGCGGGTAGGGAAAGCGCTGGAAGAAGAATCGGCTCTGATCGAGTCAGCCTCGCAAATGCTCGAACCATCGACACACTAGCAGACTCCTGAAACTCGATCAGCCCCTCAGTCTGAAAAGGCCGTGGCTTCAAGCTGCGCCGCAAGTGCGCCAGCATCCATCTCGGCTTTAGCCGCGGAGAAGTGTCGCTCCACCGTCTCAGCGCATATTCATCGACCTCGAAGCGCTGTTCGAAGCACATGCCAGCATACGGGAGCGCCTGGGACCGCTTTGCCTGGGCAATGAGCGCGATGACGATCCTTCGACAGTGGAGCATAGATGTTCGCCACGCGAAGTGGCAAACAAGACCAGCAATGGGTCAAAATCGCCCGCACCGCCGGAGTGCTGAAACACAGCAACTGCAAGGGACAATCGCGGCCACTTCTTACGGTCCGACCAGTTCAAAACAACCGCGCGTTCCTGCGACCAGTGGCAAAATGGGTTGTCAGTATTCGTGCCATATTGGGCTGTCGGAATAAACCAAGAGCACGTCCTTTCCTTTGGGCACCCACAATGCTGAGACGAGCAGGCATAGCAACGCTCGGTAGAAGATATGACTAGGATAGCAAATAATCGAGCGGCAGGATGAAGGGCAGAAGAACAAGAATCAAAGCTCCTGCCCGAGCCTCTGCATGAATGATTGTTTTTGCCGAGACGTAACGAAACCCCGGATACGAACTGTTCTCTTAAGCAGCCTGCTAGTTCGAAGTACTCTGAAAAGTTAACCTGCCCAGGAGCAATTCGAATCCTATTTCCCTGCCCCTGATGCCGGCTGCGCGCCCGCGTAATACCCGCTCTTGGTGCGTACCATCAGCTTGCCATGCCCCTTGGCTTTGGCCTCGACGCGAATCTGGCGGAAGCCTCCGTTTCCCCGAGGATTGGTCGGCTTGTAGCCGATGGCGTATTGACTGCGAATGTCGTTCGCGACGGTCCGGCTGATTTCGTCCACTTCATCCAGCGTCTTGGGGAAAAACGCGATCCCGCCCGTGTGCTGCGCGATGATGTCCAGCGCCTTCTTGGCCCGCTTCGGATGTTCTTCGTCGCCAAGAATCCCAATCGCATAGACCGACGGCCCGTTCTCTTCCTGCAAGAGCTTGACTGCCTGCTCCAGAGTTTCGTTGCTTGCGTTGTCTTCTCCGTCCGTGACCACAAACAGTACTTTCTTCTCCAGCCGAGCAAACCGCTTCAAGTGCTCCGCCGACGCGACGACGGCGTCATACAGCGCCGTTCCTCCCCGGGCGTCAATCTTTTCCAGCGCTTCCTTCAGCTTCAGCAGGTCGTTGGTGAAGTCCTGGTCGAGATAATATTCGTCGTTGAAATTCACCACGAAGACTTCATCCTTGGGATTGCTCGACCGCACCAGATTCAGCGCGGCCTGGTTCACCTTGTTGCGCTTCTCGCGCATCGACCCTGAGTTGTCGATCACGATTCCCATGGCAACCGGAACGTCGACGTGGTGAAACGAAATGATGTTCTGCGGCTTGCCGTCTTCAAACACCGTAAAGGCGCCGCGATCGAGATTGGTGACGATGTGCTGCCTGTCGTCAATCACCGACGCGTGGAGCAGGACTTCATCGACGTCTTTCCGAAAGACGAAGACTCCATCGTCATTGAGCTTATCCTGATCGGCCGCGGTTTTCGGAGGCGTAGGAGCATCCGTTGCGGCGGGCGGAGTATTGGGCTTGGAATCTTTTTGCGGTGGGGCGGCTTGCGATCGAGCCGGCAACTGGGCACCGGCCCCAATCACGCACATGAAGAGAAGAACCTGCGCGGCCCTATTCCTGAGGCGCGTAATATCCCGTCCTGGCATACACCCGTAGAGGCGGCAATCCTTTCGGTGGCAGCAGCTTCACTTTTATCTTACGCCATTTGCCGTCTCGCACCATTTTCGTCGGACGGTATCCCAGAACATATTGATTCCGAAGCTCTACGCCGATCTTGGTTGCCACATCCCCCAGGTCGTTGGGGTTGTCGATAGTAAACGCCCGGCCGCCGGTCAGTTCCGTGATGTCGCTCAGTAGTTGCGGACCGAGCCGCTCTTCCGTGGCGGAAGCATAGCGGTCATATATGCCAATGGCATAAATCATCACGTCGGCTTCTTTTACCAGCGATTTGATCTCGCCTTCGGTGTAGCGGCTGTGATTATCGCCACCGTCGGAGATGATAAGCAGCGCTTTCTTTGCATACTTAGCCTGCCGCATCTTGCTGACGCCCATGTAAATCGCGTCGAGCAGAGCGGTGCGGTGCCGCGGCACCGCAAAGACCAGCTTGTTCTGGATCTCGTCGACCGAATTCGTGAAGTCGCTCACTGCCTCCGGTTCATCCGAGAAGGTGATCATGAAAAATTCATCCTGCGGATTCGCAGTTTTGAAGAACTCGATGACCGCGTCTTTGGCGCGATCCATCTTGCTGGCCATGCTGCCGCTGGAGTCGAAAATTACGCCCAGTGACACCGGGGCGTCCTCGCTGGAAAACGTCCGAATCTCTTGCGTCGCATTGCCTTCGAAAAGCTGGAAATTGGTCCTTGTCGAGCCCGGTCACCAACCGGTTCATCGGATCGGTAATCGTCACCGGGACCAACACCAGGTCAACGTCCACCTTCAGCGGCCGCACATGGGCGCTCATTCCAGTGGTTGAAGCCAGCAGATCCGGCTTAGGGGGATCGGGCGGCTTCTCTACGACTCGCGGTACGACGTGGACATCGTTGACGTCACTTTGGCCGAACGCGGGGACGCAAAAGAGTGCAAGTGCAGATAGAGCAAGTGGGAGCCACCGCGACAGGTTGGCGGCGTAACATTTTTTGCGCAGCCGGGTTGGGGTCGGGTCCCAGGGGAGAACCTGACAGCCACATCGAACTAGGGCCATCGGGTGAGATGACCAGCGCCCATCGTCTAGGCGGGCCATAAATACCTCAGTGGGCCGGATGTTAGCACAGCTTTCGGCCCTTGGCGCAGGCATTTTGTCAAAAATCGGAGACAAATTCCGCGACCGCACTTTCGTTGTCATTTCGTGCGCTCCGGGTTGCTGGCCGCTTGATTTGGCGGGCGTTCCCGGCCGCTACCGCTATCTTGTTACAATCAAAAGTTTCCCATGGCCAACATACTTCCTTTTCGCGCTCTCCGCTATGACTTGCAACGTGTCTCCGCGGCGCAAGTGGTCACTCAACCCTACGACAAGATCACTCCCGCGATGCAGGACCGTTACTACGCAGCCAGCCCATACAACCTGGTCCGCATTATCCTTGGACGGCGTGAACCCGATAACGCCAACGAAAATGTTTATACCCGGGCCGCCGCCTACGGTCGGGACTGGCGCTCCGAGGGCATCCTTCGCCAGGACATCTCACCCTCGATCTACACCTATTCCCAGACCTTCTCGGCGCCGTCAGGGTCGACTTTTGAGCGCCGCGGATTCATCGCCCTCGGCCGGGTCGAGGACTACTCCGCCAAAGTCGTCTACCGGCACGAGCAAACTCTCTCCAAGCCAAAGGCCGACCGGCTCGATCTGCTTCGGGCAACCCGCACCCACTACGAACAGCTTTTTCTGCTCTATGAAGACTCCGGAGAAGTCGATTCCCAGTTAGCGCCTCGCTCCGGTGCCGTCCCCACTATCGATGTGACGGACGAATACGGAGTCGCGCACCGCGTCTGGCAAGTCACCGACGCCAAAGTCATTGCAGCCGTCCAGAACCAGATGAGCGACAAGAAGTTGGTCATCGCCGACGGCCATCACCGCTACGAAACCGCGCTCAACTACCGCAATGAGTGCCGAAGCAACAACAAACAGACTCCAGCAGCAGCATCGAACCCATCGGCTCCCTATGAATTCGTAATGATGACTTTCGTTAACATGAACGATCCCGGACTGCTGGTGCTGCCCACGCACCGGGTAGTGCATTCGCTGGAATCGTTCTCCGTCGATGAGTTTCAGAAAGCCAGCGGCACTTTCTATGGAGTCGAAGAGGTTGATCCCAAGCTGGACGCCGCCCGCGCCACGGCGCTTCTCAGCGACCGCGGCGGCGCCGGAACCGCACTTCTTGCCGTCACCGCCAACCGCGCCTTCGTCTTGCACTCCCCAAAACCCGCGGCGGCCAAGTTCTTCGCCGGCCTCTCCGCTCGCCAGCAGGCCCTCGATGTCGTACAACTGCACAAGTGCCTGCTTGAGGGCGTTTTGAAGTTGTCCGAGGAATCCATCCGGAATCAACAAAACCTCTCTTACCTGCGCGACGCGTCCGAAGCCATGGCACAAGTTCGCAAAGGGGAAGCCAACATTGCATTCCTAATGAACGCCTGCCCGGTGGCGCAGGTTCGCGATGTGGCATTCGCGGGCGAAGTCATGCCCCAGAAGTCCACAGATTTTTACCCCAAGCTGCTGAGTGGATTGACCGCCTATGCGCTGGACTAGCAAGCAAAGTAGCGCTGGCGTCCAGCCGGCGCGAATCGTCGCGATCAGTGGATTAATAATCGCTGCGTTCTTTGCGTGCGCAATCTTTCTGTCGGGCGCCCCCGCTGATAAGCATCTCGCGGTTTACTCGGTCGCGGCCAACTACTCCTTGCCTCTCGTACAGCGAGACGGCCATTCCTATGTTGGCTTGCTCGAAGTGCTTGAGCCCCTGGGCAAGGTGAGCGCCAAGGCAGAAGGCCGAAGCTGGCGACTTCGCTACAACAACGTTGACGGCGAATTTCAAGTGGGCAAGACGCGTGCTCATGTTCAGGGACGCGACGCCGATCTAGGCGCCAAGTTCTACGTGGAAAACAGCCGCGGCCTCGTCCCCGTAGGTTCGCTCCCTTCCCTGCTGCCACGCTTCCTCGGCGGTCCGGTTACGCTGCACGAAGAATCCGGACGCCTCTTCATCGGTAGCACCGCAACTCATTTCACGGCCTCGCTGTCAGGCGATAATCCACCGCGGCTCGTCTTCCATTTCACCGCGCCCGTGAATCCGACCATTGCCACCGAACCGGGAGCTTTGCGGATGACTTTTTCCCGCGATCCCGTGGTCGCTCCTGCTTCGCCGACGCTCACGTTCGGGAACAAGGCCATCCCGTCGGCAATTTACAGCGAGAGCAACGGAGCCGCCGTGGTCACCGTCAATGCTTCAATTCCAGTGATGGCTTCTTTCAGCAGTGACGGACGCACGGTGACGGTTTCACCCACAACAGCAGTAGCGGCTCAACCAAACAGCGGCCAAAATGCAACTCCGGCGCAGCCCGGCGCGGCAAGTGCAGGACAGCCCTCACCCTCACCAGCCACTACAAATCCTCCTGCACCAGCGCCTCCGGCGTCGCGCCGTTATTTTGCCGTCGTCGACGCCAGCCACGGCGGCGACGATCACGGCGAAACTCTCAGCAGCACGCTGCTCGAAAAGGATGTCACGGTCGCACTGGCACGCGGCCTCCGCCAGGAACTCCAGAGTCGCGGCATCCCCACGCTAGTGATTCGCGATTCCGACGCGAATCTCTCTGTCGATCAGCGCGCCATTTTCGCCAACGCCGATCGCGCCGCCATCTACATCGCCGTGCACGCAGCTTCCAATGGTCACGGCGTGCGTGTCTATACCGCGATGCTTCCTTTCGGCGAGGACGATCGCGGGAACTTCCGCTCGTGGACAACCGCGCAGCACACCTCGCTGCAATTGAGCAAGACCGCCGCCGCCGCCGTTGCCGCGGAGTTCCAGAGACGGCAGATTCCAGTCCGCAACCTCAGCGCCCCGCTTCGACCGCTGAATAATGTCATGGGACCCGCCATCGCGGTCGAAGTCGCGCCCCAGGGATCCGATTCCTCTCAGCTCACCGCCCCCGACTACCAGCAACTGGTCACCAGCGCGGTGGCCACCGCCATCGCAGCTACGCGCGATCAGCTCGGAGCCACGCAATGAGATTCATATCCTCAAAATGTGGGGACAGCCGCCCCCGGCTGTCCGGGCGAGCGCAGTTCGACAGCCTTCCCTGCCCTCATCACGAGACTGGCCTTTTACTCACTCGTCGCCTCTCACCTGGAAGGCACACCGCATGATCCCCCGCCACCTGGTAATCGCGATGTCGATATTGCTGGTCGCGGCTCTAGGCTTGAGCCTGTACGCGTGGCACATGCGAAAGACAGTGGCGGCGACCCCCGTCACCTCGTCCGATAACCGCCCGCTGGCTCCGCCCGTTGCCGGACCCACCGAGAGAGTCGTGCTCTACGTCGCACACGATGAGGACGGAACGCTCCGTCCCGAATCTGCCCAGATTCCCTTGCCCTCAGGCCGGCAACAGCGTGCCGAAGAACTTCTGCGCGCGCTGCTTTCGATGTATCTCGATAAGTCCTCCCCCCACGTCCTGGGCCCCGGCGCCGATATTCGCAGCGTCTTTCTAGTCGATCCCGGCGTCGCTGTCATCGACGTGAACTCGGCCTTCGCCGACACCCACCGCTCCGGCGTTCTCGTCGAAGAACTTACCGTTATGTCGCTGATCCACACCATTTCCGCCAACACCCCAGGCATTCTAAGAGTGAAGATCCTCGTGGAAGGCAAGGAGCGCGACACTCTGGCCGGCCATGCCGACCTCTCCGATTTCTACGATGTAACCGCAGTGAATCAGCTTGCCACGCAACTACAACCCGGGCAATAGAACCGTGGTTCGCTAAGAAAAGACCCTTCACCGTCTCTCGAGATTCCGGAAACGAATCAGCGGAGCCCTTTGGCAATGAAGAGAGTCGAATAAATCCTGTGGGACTCGTAGGCGAAGTGAGCACCGTCTGGCGTGATGAACAGGAGAGTATGTCCCGCTCTGGCGGTCTTGTCAGGTGGCGAAAACATGGTCCACAGTTTGCGCTCTCCGGTGGTGAGGTTGAGATTGTAAACCTGAACATTGATGCCGTCGGGGTGCGCCAGAAATACGTTATTGGAATCGGCGTGCCAGTTGATGATTCTCTCGCCCCGGGCGATTCCCGAGACTTCGCGGACCGTGTTGTCCTCGAGCGATTGCAGCCAGTAGCGGCTCCCGTCGGTCTGAATGCAGAACTTTCCGTCGGGAGACGGTCCCGGAAAAAGGCTGGTGTCGAAGGCGGCCACATAGCGATCTTTGGGTCCGACCGAACGAACCGAACCCGTCTCAATATCCTGCACACCTGTCTGCGGTGTCTGCCCGGAAGCAGCGGTTGTGACCAACGCGTGTTTGTCGTCTGAGAATAGCGAAACGCCAACGTAATGGGTACCTGCGGGGGAGTTCAGATTGCGGGTGTCGCCGATGCTGGTTGGGATAATAGAGAGGTTTTCAGGATGCCCCGCGTCTATCGCAGCAACCCACTTGTTGTCTGGGGAAAAGCCCGAGCCGGCTCCATGCCCGACGAGGACCGGCGGGGAGCCGTCCGTGTGCTGCACGTAAAGGCGGTAACCCGTGTCACCCGAGACGTCAAAACTATTCATGAGGATCATGCTGCCATCGTCGGAAATACCGGTCAGAGTGGTGTATTCGAAAGCAGTGAGATCTCGAGCGGTACCGGCCTTGCTCTCTCCGGTTCCGACTTGGTAATGCACGACGTCGGTCGTGAGTAAGATTTGCCCCTCTTCGGAAATGTCCTGAAGGTGAAGACGTGCGGGAGCTGCTGCAACCATGCGGAGCTTGCCGCTGAGATCCACGGATCGCAAGGAGTTCAGCTCGGCAGCTTCGCTGGCGGAGAACCAGATTTCCTTTCCGTCGGTAGACCAGGACAGGCCTTGCACGCTTTCGAATTCCTGCGTCAGGACGCGACGACGATGCCCCTCGAGATCAATGACCGAAACCACGCCGCGATCGTCGCCGATGAGTCCATGATCGAGAAAAGCAATTTGATCCCCTGCGGGAGAGAAGCGCACATCGCTGATATATCCGGCAGTTTGATAGAGCACTTTGCCTGCGGGATATTCCAAGCGGAACTGATTGCCGACGCGTCTGGCGACGGCCAAGTCGGTTCCATCTTTGTTCCAATCGGCGTCTATCACATCGTCGAGTAGTTCGCGGGTAGCGCCGCCCCCGAGGGGAGCCTTGGCGAGACGGCCTACGGGAGTCCAGACCAGATCGAAGTCACGGCCGAGCGAAACAGCTAGTTCGCTGGAGTGGGAGACGCTGAGAAGATCGGCTGTGAGATTTAGAGGCTGGGCCTCGAAGGTGTCGGTCCGCGTGGAAAACAGCGTCATGGGCCCTCCATTGACAGAAGCGGCGTAGACGATGGTCCGTCCGGGGGCGAAACGCGCTGCGCGGATGTAAGCCGGGCGAAACGAGATTTGGGAAAACTTACCCAGCGACGGCCCTGCTTGCCTGAAGAACCAGAAGCCGCACGCGATCAGGACCAGCGCAGCGAGTGCGGCGACAATCCAGGCGAGGCGAGTCTTTTTCGTTGCGAGCGGTGTGGACCCCACGGGTTGCGAAATGCCCGAGCCCGCGCTTAGAGCGTCGAGCGCAAAGGCGAGATCGCTGGCTGATTGGAAACGCCGCTCCGGCTTCTTCTCGAGGCAGCGACGGATGATTCGCTCGAGGCCGGGAGAAACGTGGACGCCCGATTCCGAGAGTTCCGGTACTTCTTCCTTCAGAATCGCGTTCATCGTCTCGACAGAGGAATCTCCGCGAAACGCGCGAGTGCCGGATGCCATTTCGTATAGGACCGCGCCGAAGCTGAAGATGTCAGAGCGATGGTCGAGTGGAAGTCCACGCACCTGTTCGGGGGACATGTAGCCAACGGTGCCCATAACGGTGCCGGGGATGGTCGGCACGGCGCCCGTCATGGTGGCAGAGTCTGAGGCGGCGTCCGGAACTTGCTTGGCCAGGCCGAAGTCGAGGACCTTAACCCGGTCGTCACGAGTGATGAAGATGTTGTCGGGCTTGAGATCGCGGTGGACGATCCCTTTTTCGTGAGCTGCGGCAAGTCCTTTCGCTACGTCGAGGGCGTACTCGATGAGCCGACGGCGCGAAAGAGTTCCAACTGCCAACGTATCGCGGAGCGACTGGCCTTCGAGGAATTCGGAAACGAGGAAGCGGACGCCGTTCTCTTCACCGACGTCGTAAATGGCGAGGACATTCGGATGGTTCAGCGCGCTCAGTACCTTCGCCTCATGCTGGAAACGATGAAGGCGGTCGGGATCGGCAGAGAAGGCAGAGGGAAGAATCTTCAGGGCGACAGTGCGATCGAGGCGAGCGTCGCGGGCGCGATAAACTTCGCCCATCCCGCCAGCGCCCAGTTGCGATTGGATCTCGTAAGGGCCCAGTTTCGTGCCAGAGGTAAGCATGAGTGCCCGAATTATAACTTGTGCATAGGCTTCACAGCGGGGCCGACTAATCCTCACCTCAACGGCTAATGGTCCCTTTTTCCCGCCATCATTTACAATCCCGGAAATGTTCTATCGTTCTGATAATCGTTCTCCCGACCAGTTGCGGCCCGTCGTCCTCACCCCGGAATTCATTACCACCGCCGAAGGTTCCGTCCTGATCGAAGTCGGCAATACGCGCGTCATCTGCACCGCATCGATCGAAGAGACGGTCCCGCCGTTCATGCGCAACAGCGGCAAAGGATGGATCTCCAGCGAGTACAGCATGCTTCCCCGCTCTACCCTGACCCGCACTCCGCGTGAAGTTTCCAAGGGACGCCAGAGCGGACGCACGCACGAAATCCAGCGTCTGATTGGACGGTCGTTACGGGCAGTAACAGATCTGACGCGTCTCGGCGAACGCACCATCTGGATCGATTGCGACGTCATCCAGGCCGACGGCGGCACACGCACTGCTTCCATTACCGGCGCGTTTGTCGCGTTGGGCCTCGCTTTGGAGAAGTTGGTGGACGCTGGAACGCTAACTTCGGTTCCGCTCAAAGATTTCGTCGCTGCGGTAAGCGTCGGAATTGTCGACGGAGAAATCCTGCTCGACCTCTGCTACGAAGAAGATTCCCGCGCCGACGTCGACATGAACTTCGTCATGACGGCCGGTCACAAAATGGTGGAAATCCAAGCCACCGCCGAACACCAGGTCTTCGACGACCAGCAACTAGCCAAGATGATCGCCTACGCGCGCCAGGGTGTGCAGTCGCTCATCGCCAAACAGCAAGCGGTACTGAAAGCCCTGACGCTAAGGCAGTAGGAATGCCACAGTCTGTTAATGAGTGATATCGAGATGTTTCAACGGTCGATGTTGTAGCGCGCCGACACTCGATCATCGCCCCTGTTCGATCACATTGGATGCGAGTTGGACTTGCGGTTTGCGGGGTCGCGCTGTGTGTTTGGGTCGGAATCGACACTCGTCAGAAACTCATTCCTAGATAACCGCATCTACCCGTCTCCGCGCCCTCAGGGATTTTGAGTGTACTGGCGATATTTCGCCAGTTGGCCATCACAACGCCTTATCGTCCGAAACTGTGGATTGCGAATATTCTTCCAGTGAAAGGGTCGACAGTGATTTGTACAGTTCTGCTCGTACCCACCACTTCGGCACTGATGTCCCATTGCAGCCCGGTGAACCACCATTCCGCATCTTTCTCATGCTCTCGCATCAGATCGAATGTGGCATGCTGAATTCGGAGAGGCCCATAAATCTCAGCGAGTCCCTTGAGTGGCAAACCTTGTAGCAGTTGCTGTTTTTCGTTGGGGCCAAAGCGCAGTCCAGCCTTTCTGACAGCCGCAAGTGCATCCTTATCGCTCCACTCAGGATGGGACTGCATCAGCCGTTCCGCGTTGAAACGTTCATCGCTAGGATGGTCATTCAGGACATCTGGTAAACAATCGGGAAACTGCTTCCCTTCAATGAAGTCAAATCGCAGATGAAAGGGAAGCTCAAGGTCGTTCTCGCTGAAATACTTTTCCGTCTCCGGCGCTGGCTTGCCATAAACCAGCCAACTATCCTTGCCGACCGTAATCATGACAGCTCGAGCGTCAGTCGGGCATGCGGGTGGGCCACTGTATCCGTTGCCGAGGGAAATATCGAGTTCTCGATTCTTTGTCTCTGGATAAATAATCTCGGTCAAGCGAAGTGCGATTCTGGTGCGGTCGACCGACCCGCACCTGTCAGTGGCTCTAGCGGAACCGGACAGGAACATGGCGACCAACGACAACAGCATGAGGTAGGAAAGTTGAGGGCGTGATAGCCACGATCCGAACCGGCATGGTTGCATGTTCGAGATTTGAAATCCCGGCGCGTTGGAGTGCAAGTAACTTTCGGGAGAGTCGCCGTCAACTGTCGAAATCAGGCCGTTTACACTCATTGGGGGCTTATACTTCTCTGCCTAGTCACCATGCCGCCTTCGCGTTCACCAAGCCTCAGTCCTCCAGCACTCCCGCCAGCAACTCGTGCTTCTTCGCGCAAACGGATTCACCACCGTCACGCCGCCCCAGGTGAATCCTTCCTGCATATCTTCGGAGAGCAGTAACCGGCATCCAGCCGCGGCCGCCGCCGAAAGGATGATCGCGTCCCAGATGTTTAGACCATGGTCGGTGGCGACATCGAGGGCGGCGACCAGAATCGCCGGCGAGGTTTCAATCAGCGGGAAAGTGTCCTGCCAGCGAAGAACGACAGTCCTCGCCTCTGACGGGGGAAAAGCCGATTTCCCTACAGGACGCGAAACAATTCTCCGAGCACTTGGACGGGCAGAAACGTGCTGGATTCCGGCAGCTCTTTAATTAGGCCTACTGTCGTCTTTGCGCGGAGCGCGCCGTTCACACCTTCAGCGTGAACCAGCACATTGGTACCCAGCGCGATTCGCATATCTCACTCGATTAGCCCCGCTCAATCAGTCATACAACTCGTCGCGCTTCCAGCGGCCAATAGGGCGCCGTTGCACGGGCCGGGCTTCGAGGCGAGCCAGCAACGCAGCCTTGGCTTTGCTCATGCGATCTTCGGTCACCGGGCCAATGCGAGCCACTGGCCTGCCATGGCTTGTCACGACAAAGCTCCGCCCCTCCCGCACCTCGCGTAGGAGTTGGGAGAATCTCCGGATCGCATCGGCGGCTGAAATGGATTTTTCCATATTTTCAACAATATAGTGATCGCATACTTTCGACAAAGCCCTTGTCAAGCCTTTTGACGCACGCTTTTTGGGACGTTTCCTGAAATGAAACGCGCCTTGCTACTTTCGTTCTCAGAAGAGCCCAGCGACCATTTACAAGCATCTTCCGCGACGCTACGGTGAGGCATGGGAACTCTCCGCAGCATTGACGGCCGCGCCAGCGACGGCCCCAACAACGACCGCCCGAGCAAAGACCGCCCAGGCAAAGACCGGCGCCGCGAACCACGCACCGATATCGACCTGGGGCTCACCGTCTGGGGCGTAGACACCCGCGGCGGCCACTTTCTGCAGGAAGCTCGCGCCCGCGAGGTTAGCCTGAGTGGCGCACTAATCGTAGGCCTCGACGCCGAACTGCGCTCCGGCGATGTGATTGGAATCCTCTACGCCGGAAACAAGGCGCGTTACCGCGTGGTCTGGGTCCGCCTCAGTGGGACCGGAGACAAGGTGCAGGCCGCGGTTCATCGGCTCGCACCTGACGAATGTCCCTGGAGGGACCTGCTAACTGAAGAGCAAGCGGAAAGCAAAGCGAAGGAGGGCCAGTCAGATCCAGATTCTCCGCG
Source organism: uncultured Acidobacteriaceae bacterium (assembly GCA_963844525.1). Lineage (GTDB taxonomy): Bacteria > Acidobacteriota > Terriglobia > Terriglobales > Acidobacteriaceae > Sulfotelmatobacter. Next base: position 255,283 of record CAWJOM010000011.1, read on the forward strand.
CTGACTCTGTGCCCTGCGTGTCCTCTGTGGTGAATCGCTCTTTGCCTACGCCACCCACACTGTCTTGGCGTTCAAGAACTCGCGGATCCCCAGCGCCCCCAACTCCCGCCCATGCCCGGACTGCTTCACGCCGCCAAATGGAATGCGCGGATCCGATGCGACCATCTTATTGATGAACACCATCCCGGCTTCCAGTTCGTTGATAAAGCGTTCGCGCTCCTGGTCATCGTTGGTCCAAGCGCTGGCGCCAAGCCCGAAGCGCACATCATTGGCAATGCGAATCGCCTCATCCTGATCCTTCACCCGGAAGATCGACGCCGCGGGACCAAAGAATTCTTCGCCGTATGCCGGCGAGTCTTTGGGAATGTTGGTCAGCACCGTTGGCGCATAGTAATTCCCCTTCTGCTTCAGCGGATGCCCGCCGGTCAGCAGCTTCGCGCCAGCCTTTATCGACTTCTGCACATCAGCATCGAGCGTGGTGACGGCATCGGCGGTAGCCAGTGGGCCAAGTTCCGTCTTCTCATCAAAAGGATCGCCGATCTTCAAACTCTCCATGCGCGCCACAAATTTCTTCTCAAACTCCGCCGCAATGGAATCGGCCACAATAAAACGCTTCGCCGCGATACACGATTGGCCATTGTTGAGAATGCGCGCTTCGACCGCCGTATTGACCGCTGCGTCCAGATCGGCCGAAGTCATCACGATAAACGGATCGCTTCCGCCCAACTCGAGGACAACTTTCTTGATCCGCTTAGCCGCCCCAATACCAACTTGAATCCCGGCCTGCTCGCTTCCGGTGAGCGTCGCCGCTACCACACGAGAATCGTTTAGCAGAGCATCGACTTGTCCCGATCCGATCAGCAGTGTTTGGAATGCGCCCGCGGGGAATCCTGCTTCCAGAAAGATCTCCTCAATCGCCAGCGCGCACTGCGGCACATTCGAGGCGTGCTTCAGCAGTCCGACGTTGCCAGCCATGAGTGCGGGCGCCGCAAACCGAATCACCTGCCAGAACGGAAAATTCCACGGCATCACCGCCAGAATCGGACCAATCGGCAAGTATCGGATGAAGCTCTTCTTTGCCCCGGTCTCGACCGGTTCGTCGGCCATGAAGCGCTCGGTATTCTCAGCATAGTAGCGGCACGCGGTCGTGCACTTCACCGCCTCGCCGACGGCGGCCTTATAGGGCTTGCCCATCTCAAGTGTCATCAAGTGCGCGAACTTTTCCTTGTCGCGCTCCAGAATCTCGGCCGCCTTCAGCATGCGCTTGGCCCGCGCGGCAAACGAAGTCTTGCGCTCCGCCTTGAAGGCGCTCACTGCGATCTGCAGTTTCTTCTCAATCTCGGCTTCGCTAAGCGCCTGGAATGTTTTGACGACTTCGCCCGTGGCGGGATTAATCGTTGCAATGCCCATAATTAAGTTGTCCTTCCGGGTTTGCCTTCGACCAACGATGAAGCGATCGAAAAAGATCGCTCGATTATCAGTCTCTAAAATAGCAGGGAGAACTAATGGTCATACCACTATACCATTGGTTCGACGGTCCAATCTAGATGGCTTCGCAGCCGCCACTTTGGATGATGTATGGGATAGGCACCCATGAAGCGATTTGTCATCGGTTTTCTGACTGGCGGATTCGCAATGGCGCTCGGTGTTGTCGGATAAATGATTCTAGGTCTGCCGGACGTCGCCGGCGACGCTCACCACACACCGACATGGAAATGTGGGCTCTTGCGAATTTCCGGAGACGTATCGACAATCTGCCTCCCGGTCTGCTGAAGCGCATTGAGGACAAGAAAGTCCCCGCTGGCGCCACGAACTGAAGCCCAGACACAACCGCTCAGTGTTACCGATGGTGCGTCGAGATCGTCGGGTTCCTGATGACTCTATTCTTTGAGGCCTTCACGTCCCGAAACTCGGTGTAGGCACTAAGGCCAATCAGAAAAACTGCTCCCGCGGCGCAGAACAGCATGAGTCCGACCAACATCGCGTCACCCCCAACCTGTCGTTATGGGCAGGTGACTTCTCACCCTCAGACTGGCTCGAGGTCGCAATTTCTTCAGTGACCCTGATCACTGACACACAGTCAGAAGATCCTTATTCCATAACAAGCTTCGCCGTGTTTGTCCTCCGTAATCAGCGGATTTTCCTTCGCTTTGGTTTACAATGTTGGGTACTTTCAAGCACTCATCTTCATTCGTAATCAGGAGGATTCTCATGAAACTCACGCCTGGCAAACTTGCCGGTCTTAGAAAAGTCTCCAACGAACGCGGCATCATCGCCGCCGCTGCCATGGACCAGCGCGGCTCCCTGCAAAAATCACTGGCCAAAGAAAAAGGCGGTGAAATTACCGACGCCATGATGGAAGAATTTAAGACTCTGGTCACCGAGGTTCTTACCCCGCACGCCACCGCCATCCTGCTTGATCCCGAGTGGGGGCTGCCCGCCTCCAAGCGCCGCGCCAAGAACGCCGGACTGCTGCTCGCCTATGAAAAGACCGGATATGACAAGACCGGCCCGGGCCGGCTGCCCGACCTGCTCGACGTGTGGTCCGCGCGCCGCCTGAAGGAAGCGGGCGCCGACTGTGTCAAGATTCTGCTGTACTACACCCCGGACGACCCGAAGCACGTGAACGAGATCAAGCACGCGTGGGTCGAGCGTATTGGCGACGAATGCCGCGCCAACGACATCCCTTACTTCCTGGAGTTTGTGGGCTACGAAGAGGGTGCCGACGAAAAAGGCGTCGAATACGCCAAGAAGAAACCGCACATCGTCACCGAGAGCATGCGCGAGTTCAGTAAGGACCGCTACGGCGTCGACGTGCTGAAGGTCGAAGTGCCGGTCAACATGAAGTTCGTTGAGGGCACCAAGTCGTTCGGCGGGCAGAAAGCGTACACCAAGAAAGAAGCGATCGAGTTGTTCCACACAGCCGCCAATGTCGCGACCAAGCCGTTCATTTATCTGTCGGCCGGCGTCAGCAACGCTGAATTCAGTGAGACCCTCGAACTCGCCGGAGAGTCCGGAGTGAAGTTCAACGGAGTTCTTTGCGGTCGCGCCACGTGGAAAGACGGCATTCCGGTCTATGCCAAGCAGGGCCCAGACGCCTTCCGCAAGTGGCTGGAGACCGAAGGCGTCAAGAACATCCACAACGTCAACGATAAGCTGAAAGCAGCAACCTCGTGGCACTCGATCTACGGCGTGGAACTCGTCCACGCGTAGAGAACGCAAACACGTAGGGACGGACGCATTCGTCCGTTCCGCGAAGCGAAGCGTAGCCCCGGACGAATGCGTCCGGGGCTACGCGAATCTCGACTCCTTTGCGAACGCCTGCTCATAGAGATCACTTCACTTGAAACAAAAGATTCTTCTCTCCTGGAGCAGCGGCAAGGACAGCGCATGGACCCTGCACGTGCTGCGCCAGCGCGACGATGTCGAAGTCGTCGGCCTTCTGACCACGGTCAACACACGTTTCCAGCGCGTTGCCATGCATGGCACGCGCGACACGCTGTTGAAGGCGCAGGCGAGCGCCACCCGCTTGCCTCTGTGGGAGGTTCCCTTGCCTTGGCCCTGCAGCAACAATGTCTATGAAGAGGCGATGTCGGCGGCCTGTGCCAAGGCTGTTCAGCAAGGCATCTCGGCCGTCGCTTTCGGCGATCTGTTTCTCGAAGACGTTCGTCGGTACCGCGAGGACCGCCTTCGCGGGACTGGGCTGGACCCCGTGTTCCCGCTCTGGGGACGGGATACAAGAAAGTTGATCTTCGAAATGCTCGATGGCGGTTTGCGCGCTCGGATTATCTGTACTGATCCTGCGAAGCTAGCTGGCGATTTCATCGGGCGTGATCTCGACTACGACGTCTTAGGCCGCCTGCCCGCCGCAGTGGACCCCTGCGGTGAAAATGGCGAGTTTCACACCTTCGCTTACGCCGGGCCTATGTTCTCGCAGGCCATTCCTCTCATAGACGGCGAAAGCGTAACCCGCGACGGATTCCTCTTCGCTGACGTCCTTCCCGGTTCAGAAATGGTGATGAACAACGCCGACCGTCAGCCGCACGAAGTACACTGATACCGGAAGAAACCGCCATGTCATCAGATACCGTCCTGATCACCGGTGCCTCGGGTGGCATCGGATACGAACTCGCCAAGCTCTTCGCCTGCGATCATTACAATCTCGTATTAGTCGCCCGCGGCGCCGACAAACTCGCGCAGGTTGCGAACGAACTGCACGGCGTCACGGTCAAGACGATCGCTCTCGATCTGGCTACCGCACCCGCACCCAAGGTCCTCTTCGATCAGCTGCAGCGTGAAGGAATCACGATTGACATCCTCATCAACAATGCCGGCTTCGGCGCCTTCGGTGAGTTCGAAGAAATGTCGCACCAGGAAATCCAGGGACAGATCGATCTCAACATCACCGCTCTCACTGTGCTCACGCGATTATTTCTTCCTTCCATGGTGCAGCGGCGCAAAGGCCGCATCATGAACGTCGCTTCTACTGCCGGATTTCAGCCCGGCCCTCTCATGGCCGTCTACTACGCAACCAAGGCCTACGTAATTTCTTTCTCGGAAGCGCTCGCGAATGAACTGAACAACACCGGGGTCACTGTGACCTGCTTCTGTCCGGGTGCGACGAACACTGGCTTTGCGAAACGCGCGGGTAACGACCAATCCCGAGTCTTCAAGAAGTTCGGGGCGATGAGCGCAGAAAAAGTTGCGCTCGACGGGTATCGCGCCGCTATGGAAGGCCGCACCCTCGCAATTTCCGGCGCGCAAAACTGGCTGGTGGCTCAATCTACCCGCATCGCTCCCCGCAAAATGGTTACGGCTATCTCCCGCTGGGTCAGCGAAAAAGTCGAATAGCAGGGTTCAAACAAAAAGAGGAATCTGAGCTGTTCCTTCGTGAACCTTCGTGCCCTTAGTGGTGAAGTGCTCCGGGTGTTGCGAATTTCATCAAACCCGCGGCCCGCAAGCCTTTACAAATCCCGACGGACTCTTTGCAAACCTTTACCAACCGAAGCAACACTTTTGTAAAGCAACAGGGTCTAATGCTGTGGGAGCCAAAGTTACACTCCCCCGCTCGCACGAAATCGAAATCCTCTTTGCCACAAAAGAAGCTTTCGACAGGAGGTAGCAAATGGCGAACAATCGCACGATCGCTCGACCCGTTTCGACCATGATTGCCTTTCTGACTCTGGCCGGGACCCATCCGCGGCGAACCCTCGCAGCATTCTCAACCCTGTTTCTTGCCCTCGCCTGCTCTGCACAAAATCAGGATCAACCTCAACCAGCTCCTCCGGACTCGCAGACAAATGTGCAGGCCTCGGCCAACCCCACTCCGGTCACGGAAACGATTCCCGCCGGCACACGATTTGCTCTGGTCCTCACGCATCCCATTCAGAGCCGATACCTCCATCGCGGGGATGACATCTACGCCCAAATCACCGCTCCTATCATTTTGGGCAACGAGGTCGTCATCCCGCCCGGTTCGTTGGTGGACGGGATTGTGGACAAGCTCCAACGCAAAAGCGGCCGCGGGGAGCTTTACCTGCAATCGATGTCGATCACCTTCCCTGATGGCTACGTGGTGCCCATTTCCGGACCATCCGTTCTCGAGACCGTCCAGGGCTATGCATTGACCGATCCCGGCAGCGCACGAACCGTCGGGATGTTCGCCCTGCCGGCTGCTGGAGCGGGCTTGGGAGCCCTCATCGGCTACTCAGCGGGATCCGCGGAGTCCAGCACGACTAGCGTTTTCCCACCCGGCTGTATCGGAGCGCCGCCTTTCTGCACCACGATTACAACGCCGGTTTTCAGCACCAAGGGGCGAGACGCGATCATCGGAGCCGGAATCGGCAGCGCGATTGGAGCTGCTGGCTCCCTGATATTGCTCTTCAGCTCGCACCACTTCTTTCTCGACGTAGGCTCGCCCGTCGATATGGTGCTGCGGCAGCCGCTATCGCTCGATCAACATCAAGTCGCAGAAGCCGTTCATGAGTCTCAGCAGCATCCGGTGGCGGAACAACCAATCGCGCCACGCCCGCTCCCACCGCCCGACAACAGTCCGCCACCGGGCACCACCGGTTCTCCCGGCACGCCACCCATAATCATCCCGGGCGCGCCTGGGCCGGACGGCGTTCCCGGACCGCCAATCATCATCCCCGGCACTCCGCCGGGCACGCCATAGTTTTCGTTCATAAGCGAGGTGGAAGACTGAAGGCTCCCTTCGGTCTTCCAAAGATTTCTTCCTGGAAAGCCGACTCCCAGCTAGTACGCGAACTCGTACGCGCGCTCTAATTTCCTTCGCGAGCTCTGCTACAGAAGCTGTTGTTGTACTCTAATCCGGAAACCGAAAGACGGAGGCCGGAAGTCTAACCATGCCCACACTGATTCCCCAAGCCACACGAATCCAAGCCGCCGGCAACAAACCCAAACTCATCGACGAATATGTCGGCCGCGTCAACTCCCAGACCTCCGCCGCCAGCGTCGCTCACATGCGCAGCCCGCAGGGCTGGCTCGAGCCCGGGCAGACTCCCGAGTTCGACGAATTTACGATCGTGCTGAAAGGATTTCTGCGAGTGGAATACAGGAATGCGGACGGAACGGTCGGCTCGCTCGAAGTCAATGCGGGACAAGCTGTCGTCGCCCACGCCGGCGAATGGATCCGGTACTCGACTCCCCAAGAAGGGGGAGCCGACTACATCGCCGTCTGCCTGCCCGCATTTTCGATGGAAACGGTTCACCGGGACCATTAGGCCTCGATCTCCTGTAAGCGCAGCCGCAAGGCAAGGACATGAGCGGAAGTGATGCAGCGCGCCAGAAGGTTTGGTCTAGCCGAGATCAAGTTTTAGCTAAGAGCTAGTAGCTAAGAGCTAGGAGCTTGGTTACTCCCACTCAATCGTCCCCGGCGGCTTCGACGTGATGTCATAGACCACGCGGTTCACGCCCTTCACCTCGTTCACGATCCGCGTGGAAATCGTTTTAAGCACTTCGTGCGGGAGCGGGACCCAGTCAGCGGTCATGCCGTCTTCGGAATTTACCGCGCGGATAGCGCAGGTGTAAGCATACGTCCGCATGTCACCCATCACTCCGACCGACATCACTGGCAGCAACACGGCAAACGATTGCCAGATCTTGTTGTAAAGCCCAGCTTCTTTGATCTCGCTAACGACGATGTCGTCGCACTCGCGCAGCAGCGCCAAACGATCAGGCGTAACTTCTCCGAGCACGCGTACCGCGAGTCCAGGCCCTGGGAACGGCTGCCTCTGCAGGATTTCCTCGGGCATGCCTAGGTCGCGGCCGAGCTTGCGCACTTCATCCTTGAACAAATCCTTCAGCGGTTCGATCAGCTTGAGCTTCATCTTCTCCGGCAGGCCGCCCACATTGTGATGTGACTTAATGACCTGCGACGGCCCGCGCACCGAGCGCGATTCGATCACATCCGGATACAGCGTGCCCTGCACCAGCCACTTGACCTTGCCTTCCTTCTTCTCGATTCGAAGCGCTTCCTTTTCGAATACCTTGATGAATTCGTTGCCGATGATCTTGCGTTTCTTCTCGGGATCGCTGACGCCTGCGAGCTTCTTCATGAACCGGTCGGTCGCGTCTACTGCGTCTAAGTTCAAATTCAGCTTATCGCGCAACACCTTCTGCACCTTCTCAAATTCGTTCTTGCGCAGGACGCCGTTGTTCACGAAGACACAAGTCAATCGCGACTTCCCTTTGGCGTCCCGCAAAGCGCGGTCGACGAGCACGGCCGCAACCGATGAATCCACTCCGCCCGAAAGCGCGCAGATCGCGCGTCCGCTTCCTACCTGCTGTTTCACCTGCTCAACAGTTGAATCAATGAAGCGCTGCGGAGTCCATGTCGGCTTCGCGCCGCAGATCTCGAAGATGAAGTTCCTGAGCATCTGTGTGCCCTGCGGCGTGTGGTGCACCTCGGGATGGAACTGCACCGCGTACCATCTCTTTGCGGTATTTTGAATTCCCGCGACAGCGTAGTGCGTCTTTGCCATCAGTTCGAAGCCCGGCGGCAATTCCAAGGCTTCGTCGCCGTGCGACATCCAGACCGCAAGCTTTTTCGCCATCCCCTGAAACAGAACCGAAGCCGAAACTACATCGATTTCTGCGTGGCCATACTCGCGCTTGTCGGCTGGGCGCACCTTGCCGCCCAGCGTGTGCACCATGAACTGCAATCCGTAACAGATGCCGAGCACGGGAATGCCCAGCTCAAACACGCGCGCATCAGAAGGAGGAGCGTCCTTGTCATACACCGACCATGGCGCGCCCGAAAGAATAATACCCGCCGGCGCATAGCTCTTCACTTCCTCAAGCTTGGCTGTGCAGGGCAACACCACCGAGAACACGTTCTGTTCCCGGATGCGGCGTGCGATGAGTTGGGTATACTGCGCGCCAAAGTCGAGAATTACGATGCTCTGGGCCGGGGAAATTTGCTTGTGCGGGGATTTGTTTGCCACAAGCGAGTTTCTCAAATTCGAGGAGAGGGTGTAAAGGGAGCCTCCCGAAGAGCGTCAAATTCTTTCGCAAATCGACGCGAACTACGTCTCGACTGCCAGATTTGGCAGATCGCTGAGAATCGGTTCGTCCCGGTCGATCGTGGTCTGAACGGGTGGTCCAGTGACCGGAGAAGAAGGCGCAGGCGCGGGCGGTAGAGGAGCCAGCGCCTCTTCCGGCATTTCCGCGATACAGACGTATCCAGCCAGTCGCGCCATGTACAGCCAGTCGGCAACCGCGAGATAGGCCAGCGTCACGAAGATCACGGCCAATGCCACCAGTCGCCACGGAACCACTCCTGCGAAGCCCAGCGGCAGCGACGACGCAATGCTCGCTCCCACAAACGCGATGAGGTGTGCCAGTCCCGTCCACGTGCTGACCGCCGACACTGGGCCGAACCGTTCCCGGCAGAAAGTCACCGCGGCAGAAATTGCTCCCATCGCGTCCTCGCCATCGCGCACGGCAAACACTGCGGCCAGCGACAACAGCCAGTTGAAGGACCACCAGGCCCAGCAAATCAGTCCAGCAACAGGCAGAAAGAAGAGGAACGCAAGTCCAGGTTGAGGATTCGCGGCGGGCGATGCAAACCCAGCCAGGATCGACGCGCCCGCAAATCCGAACAGAGCAGCCATTGCCACGGCAATGCGCAGAAAATTGAGCCTGACCACCGCAGGTAGGGGATCACCGTTCACGGGTACGTCGCTGGCAGCGTCGCTCTCACGAACATTCGGAACACCATCGGCAGCGTTCTGACGAAAATACTCCAGCAGTCCTCGAACCGTGGCGATTCGCCCCACAGACGCAGCCACGATCCACAGCAGTCCCAGCATCAGCCCCGCGAGCAGTACAGAGAATACAACGCGGTTCAGATTGCCGCGGAGAATGTGAGCGATCGCCTCTCCGACCAGGTAAGGATGCCGAGTCCGCAGAAATAGCAGTTCGCCGTTCGTTACCGGCAGGGTGTTGAGATATTCGAAGACGAGGAAGATGAGCAGCGCCGCTGCGGTCCCGCCGGCGGTCCACCGCCACATGATTTCAGCCAGAGTGAAAGACGGCCGCCGGAACGCGGCCCGGAAACCTTCAGCGGTGGGAGAGATAGCCATGCAGCCTCAGGATAACTCATCGCGAATCATGCGGCATTTAATCTCAGTCACCACCTGCACGTTTTGTCCTCCTGAGCGCAGCAACGGCTCCACAAGGTGGAGCCGTTGCGAAGTCGAAGGATCCCTATCGCGCACCATCGCGTCACTTCACGACGATGTTGACCAACTTTCCCGGAACATAAATCTTCTTCACAATCTGCTTTCCGGCAATCGCAGCCTTCACCTTTTCATCAGCCAGCGCGCGGTCGAGCACGGTCTGCTCCGTGGCATCCGCAGGCACAACCACGCGGCTGCGCAGCTTGCCGTTCACCTGCACCGGAATCTCCAGCTCTTCTTCCTTTGCCAACTCAGCGTCAAACTTCGGCCACGTCGCCTTGAGCAAGTTTCCCTTTTCGCCCAGCATCTCCCATAACTCGTGTGCGAGATACGGAGAGAACGGGGCGAGCAACAAAGCGAGCTTGCGTTGCACGTCCGCCAGAAAGGGTGTAGGAACTTCATTCCGTCCAATCCCCTCTTCTGACGCGTACAGAACATTCACCAGTTCCATGATGGCCGAGATGCAAGTGTTGAAGTGCCACCGTCCCTGGAAATCATCGCTCACACGCTTGATCGTCTGGTGAAGCTTGCGCTGGATGGCTCGCGCCGCGGGCGGCAGTTCCGCCGGCATCGACTTACGCCAGTCAGGATTGTCGGGCCGAGCATTGCGCACCACGAACCGGTACACGCGACCCAAAAACCGCTGTATCCCCTCGATGCCTGAATCCTGCCAATCCAGATCGCGATCCGGCGGCGCGGCAAACAAACTGTAGAGACGTGCCGCATCGGCGCCATAGCGCGCAACCATCACATCCGGCGACACCACGTTGCCGAGACTTTTCGACATCTTCGCGCCGTCTTTGATCACCATGCCCTGCGTGAACAAACGCGCGGCCGGCTCGTCGTTCGTGATCATGCCCAGGTCACGCATGAACTTGGTCCAGAAGCGCGAGTAGATCAAATGCAAAATAGCGTGCTCAACCCCGCCAATGTACTGATCGATCGGGAACCAGTATTGGGCAATCTTCCCATCGAACGGCGCCTGATCGTTCCGCGCGTCGGTGTAGCGGTAGAAATACCAGGACGAATCGACGAATGTGTCCATGGTGTCGGTCTCGCGACGCGCAGGGCCACCGCACTTCGGGCATGTGGCATTCACGAATTCCGGCACGCGGCTGAGCGGAGATCCGCCAGTCAACGTGATATCGACGTTCTCCGGCAAAATCACCGGCAAGTCTTTTTCCGGAACCGCGACGATCCCGTCCTGCTCGCAATACAGCATCGGAATGGGCGTGCCCCAATACCGCTGCCGCGAAATCCCCCAGTCCTTTAGGCGATAGGTTACAGTCGCCTTGCCGAACTTGTTCTCCTCTGCATACGCCGACATGACTCGAATCGCCTGGTCGCACGCCAACGTGTTGTAGCGCCCGGAATTGATCAGCATGCCATCGTGCCCCGCGAACGGGAGCTGCGGCTCGGCCACGGTGTCGTCCGGATCGCCTGACATCGGCAGAATCACGATTCGAATTTCCAAGCCGTACTTCTTGGCGAACTCGTAGTCGCGCTCGTCGTGCGCCGGGACGCTCATGATCGCCCCGGTGCCGTAATCCATCAGGATGTAATTCGCAACCCACACCGGCACGCGCTCGCTGTTGAACGGATTGATGGCATAGCGTCCGGTGAAGACGCCGTGCTTTTCAATCTCGCCAATATCGCCCTTTTCCCTGGCGTTGCGCTGCTCGCCAATCAGTTGATCGACTTTCGCGCGAAGATCAGGATTCGCCGCCGCAAGATCTTTGACGATCGGATGCTCGGGCGCGAGTTGCACCGAGGTCGCGCCGAAGATCGTGTCTACGCGCGTGGTAAAGACAGGGATCGTCGATCCCGCGGGACCGAACCCAGTATGGTTCTCTGCGTAATCGAGTTTGAAATCGACCAGCGTGCCTTCGCTGCGCCCGATCCAATTCCGCTGCATGGTGCGGACTTTTTCCGGCCAGCCTTCAAGCTTGTCGAGCCCGCTCAGCAATTCGTCGGCATACTTCGTCGTACGTACGAACCACTGCTCCAATTCACGCTGCTCAACCAATGTGTCTTCATGCCGCCAGCAGCAGCCGTTCACGACCTGCTCGTTGGCCAGCACGGTCGCGCACTTCGGACACCAGTTCACCTTGCTCTTCTTGCGGTACGCCAATCCCTTCTCGAAGAGCTTGAGAAAGAACCACTGATTCCAGCGGTAGTACTCCGGAAAACAGGTCGTAACCTCGCGCGCCCAGTCGTAGGCGAAGCCGAGCCGCTTCATCTGCGCCTTCATGTTGGCGACGTTGCGCAGCGTCCACTCGCGCGGTGGCGTGTTGTTCTGGATCGCGGCATTTTCCGCCGGCAATCCGAACGAATCCCATCCCATGGGATGAAGCACGTTGTAGCCATTCATCCACATGTAGCGCGCCAGCGCATCGCCAATCGAATAGTTGCGCACGTGCCCCATGTGCAGCGCGCCCGAGGGATAGGGCAACATTTCGAGAACGTAATACTTCTTCTTGGTCGAGTCGGACTCGGCGGCGTAAAGCGAAGCATCCTGCTGCCAGCGCTCGAACCATTTAGTCTCAACGCGCTGCGCGTCATAGCGCTCGTCGTTCGGACGATCCGCCGGTGCTCCGGATTCAGATCCGCTGCTCATATCGTTAACAGTTTTTTCTCCGATAGCCATAGCGAGGAAGGCACCAGTAGACAGTCCTCTATTTTACACGTCGCCCAGCAAAGTCCAGAGCACGGCAACAATCGAACCGAGGTGTCGAAGCGCACAAAGCAAAAATGCTACAGGGCCGCCCGGCAACAGTGGAGGTTTCCCTTAGTGAACCTTAGTGTCCTTAGTGGTTAAAGCTTTGAACTCTGCAATCGCACCAGCACCGAAATTTCATCCAACGCGATTGATGAGCGTCCCGATCGGCGGGATGTTGATCCGAATCTCGTCATCCACCCGCAACGTAAACGAATCCGGCGGCACGACGCCCGTCCCAGTCAGAAGAAAACTACCCTTGGGAAAACTGTTATTGCGGTAAAGATACTGCGCGAGTTCCTCGGGCTTCCGCTTCATTTCTTTGAGCGTGGTCGCACCCGAAAAGACGACGGCGCCTGCACGTCGAATCTCCAGCAGAATCTCCGTGGACACCGGCAACGGCTCCTCCGCGATCAACAAACACGGCCCGAGCGCGCAACTGCGGTCGTAAACTTTGGCTTGGGGAAGATATAGCGGATTTTCGCCTTCAATATCTCGTGAACTCATGTCATTGCCGATGGTGTATCCCGCAATCTTGCCGCCCGGGGAGACGAACAGAGTCAACTCCGGTTCCGGTACAGACCACGAGGCGTCGTCGCGGATCGCCACCTTACCGCCCGATCCCACAACGCGATGTGGCGATGACTTAAAAAACAATTCCGGCCGCGTCGCGGAATAAACACGATCATAGAAGTCTCCGCCGCCAGCGCTTTTCGATTCCTCCATCCGCGCATCCCGGCTGCGATAGTAGGTCACGCCCGCCGCCCAAACCTCCTGGCTGCCAATGGGTGGTAGCAGGTTTTCGAGAGCAACCGCATCCGCGGTCTTCGATTCGCCAACGAGTCGAGTCAGATATTCGCGCAAATCTTCGCGGGCAATCAGATCATCCCAGGAGGAAACGTTCAAGGTGTAGAAGCGATCGGCGTTTTCGGCCACGATCCCGTGGCGGGAGCGGTAGAGTTTCATGCAAAGAGTATCAGCGGTCGAGACGTTGCTTGCAACGTCTGCATGATGGCTGAAGCAGCAAGCCAGTTTCGAGATCTAAGCCACAAGCCTCTTCAAAGCATCCACATTCCTCCGGTCATCGCCCGGTTTCTCGATCGGCGTTTCAGCGATGAAAGCGGCATGAGCCGAGCGCAGATCGTTCAGCAGGACGCGAAAGGTTTCTTTGCCAATCATTCCTTTGCCGATTTGCTGATGGCGGTCCAGCTTCGAACCGCACGCGGCTTTGGCGTCGTTGCAGTGCCAGACTTTGACGCGACTCAGCCCGACCGTGGCATCAAGGTTTTGCAGAGTCTCGTACAGTCCTGTCTCGCTGACGATATCGTACCCAGCCGCGTGGGTGTGACACGTATCAATGCACGCCCCTACCGGCACGAGTCCGCGCAACCTCTCCAGAATCTCAGCGACCTGCTCGAAGCTTCCGCCCAGGGAAAACTCTGATCCAGCCGTGTTCTCGATCAGGATCGTCAAGTTTCCTTTAGCAAGGTCGAGACCCTGAGTTGAAGCGGCGATCGCGGCCACCGTGCGGATCAATCCCTGTTCCCTGTCGTGACCCCGAAACGAGCCAGGGTGCAGAACCAGATATTCCGCGCACAGAGATAAGGCGCGCACGACCTCGCCGCGAAAGGCCTCCATCGACTTTCGGAGAAAGACCTCGTTCGCGCTGGCAAGATTCACCAGGTAGTTGGTATGAATCACCAGTGGCCGCAGATCATACTTTTCTCTGAGCCGGGACATCTCAGCACACTGTTGCTCCCCAAGTTCATACGGAACCCACTGCCGCGGGCTCGACGAGAAAATCTGGAATGTGTTGCACCCCAACCGGTACGCCCGCTCGGCTGCGTTCGCGACTCCTCCGGCAGACGAAGTATGGATCCCAATTCGGCGGGACGTCAGGAGTGGAGGGCGCTTCGGCGGGCGCCGTTTGAGAATATCCTGCTCACGCGCCATCGAGTGAGGCATAGAAAAAGTATATCGGGCTAACTGCTCTATTTGCGGTGCAAGCGCGCGGAACGGTAGACTTAGGAGCGAACCATGTGGGACAGCCGCCCTCGGCTGCCCGTCGAGCGAAGCTCGACCTTCTAACGCTTCGCCGCAGAGAAGCCGTCCAAAGGTGAACTTATGCTTGTAGTCATGAAGGCGCAGGCCAGCGAAGAACAGGTGCGCGCCGTTTGCCAGAAAATCGAGAAACTCGGCTACCGCGCCCATTCCATGCCCGGCGCAACCCGCACCGCCATCGGCATCACCGGCAACAAAGGCGAAGTCGAACAGGGTTCGCTGGAAGAAATGCCGGGAGTGCAGGAAGTCATTCAGGTTTCGAAACCCTACAAGCTCGTCAGCCGCGACGTTAAGGAAGACAATACCGTCATCACGTTTCCGGGAACAGCCGCAGCGATCGGCGGACCCGGGCTGGCGATTGTCGCGGGACCGTGCGCCATCGAAAACCGCGACCAGGCCTTCGCCGTGGCCGAGCGCGTATGCCGCGCCGGAGCACAGTTTTTCCGCGGCGGCGCCTACAAGCCGCGCACCTCGCCTTACTCCTTTCAGGGACTCGGCGAGGAAGGCCTACGCATCATGGCCGACATCCGCCAGCAATTCGGCATGAAGATCATCACCGAGGCCATCGACCACGAGTCGCTCGACCTCGTTGAAGAGTACGCCGACATGATCCAGATCGGCGCCCGCAACATGCAGAATTTTTCTCTGCTCAAACGGGCTGGACGATCGCGCAAGCCCGTGCTCCTGAAACGCGGCATGTCCGCCACTCTCGAAGAATTCCTGATGGCCGCCGAATACATCATGAGCGAAGGCAACTACAACGTCGCTCTCTGCGAGCGCGGCGTCCGCACCTTTGCCGACCACACCCGCAACACGCTCGACCTTAGCCTGGTTCCCGCGGTCCAACGCTTGAGCCATCTGCCGATCCTGGTCGATCCCAGCCACGGCACCGGCAAACGCAACAAAGTCACTCCCCTATCGCGCGCTGCGGTCGCAGTGGGCGCCGACGGCTTAATGGTCGAGGTACACAACCAGCCCGATCAAGCCATGTCCGACGGCCCCCAGTCGCTCTTCCCCGATCAGTTCGACACGCTGATGGAGCAGGTGCGGCAGATCGCCGCGGTGGTCGGACGTACGGTCCCGGCGATCGGAGTTCGGGAGCCGGTGGGAGTCAGCAAGTAAGAACCAGGGGTCCGGAGCTTGAGATGGACAATAGAGGATGAGGATATCGAACCCTTGTCACGATACCCCGACTCAAATTCGGGAGATGACGAGACCTCCGACGATTCCCCAGAGCGCTCGAATCGGATGAAGTGTACCGGCAACCGACTGGCCGACGCTCTCAGAGAGGTTGGATTGACGGCCGAAGAGGCTAAGGCTTGGCACGGCGACCTGAGAGCGGGACGCAAGATTCTGAAGGCTCCCAAAGATCGATGGTGACGATCATCGCCGCCCCAACAGCATCCCAGACTTCGATACATCTGCTAATCTTTCTCTGCCAATTTTCTTTTTTTTAACCAGCATACCTTGCGAAAGCTCCTCTTCATCGCTGTCCTGATTCCCATCCTCGGCGGGATGGGCTGGTGGTATTTCCGCGCGCAGACTCTGCCCGATTACGGCCCTGCCTATCGCGTCTACGCATACGTCTCGAACGGTAAGAGCAACACAGTCAGCGTGATCGACCTGCGAACATTTGCGCTGGCGAAAACCATTCCCGTGGGCAGCGAGCCGACCGGAATCGCCGCCAACAGCAAGAAGAACGAAATCTATGTCGTGAACGCCGGATCGAACAACGTTAGCGTGATCAACGCCGAGTCCAATACCGTCGTCGCAACGATCGGCGTGCATGGGCGCCCCTACTTCATCGACGTCGCTGAGGACGGCAAGCGGGCCTACATCGCCAACTCGGCCTCCGCGAATGTCAGCGTGATTGATCTTGAGAAGCGGATCGTAATCGGCAACGTGCGCGTGGGCGCTTCCCCCGGAATGGCGCGCATTTCTCCGGACGGCTCGACGATCGTCGTCAGCAACCGCGGCGACAATACCGCATCCGTGATTGACGCTAAAGCGCTGAGGGTGCGCGCGACGCTCCCCATCTGCCAGCAGCCGGAGGACGTCGCGATCCTGCCAGACTCAAGCAAGGCCTTTGTTGCCTGCTCCGGATCCTCGCAGGTTGCTTCGATTGCCCTGCAGAGCGGCCCTCAGAAGAGTGATCGCCTTCTAGCTCTGCTCGATGTCGGTCGCACCCCGGTCAGTCTGACCTTGAAACCCGACGGCGGAGAACTGATCGTCTGCAATTTCGACTCCGACAGCATCTCGATCATCGAGACCGGCAACGACGAAGTCGGCAACAGCCTGGAGATCGGACAGCACCCGTCTCGCGGCATAGTCACACCGGACAACTCGCGACTCTATGTCACGAACTTCGGCTCCAACAGCGTCGCGGTCTACGACATCGATATAGGTCGTCGCATCGACACGATCGCGGTGGGTAGCCGTCCCGACGGACTGGCACTGACGCCCGACCAGAACTACATCCTCGTACTTGATACGCAATCGGGAGATGTAACCGTGATCCAGAAACGCAAGGGGCGCAAACTGGAGCCAAAAGAGTATTCCCTGCTGACGCTGATCCCAGTCGGCGTGCAGCCAAACGCAATCGTGGTGAAGGCCTTCATGGCCAGCGCGAAAAAGTGATTCCAGTAGACTTCATGCAGAACGAGGTCGCTTTTATGTCTCTGCTGTGGGTTGCGGATTCTTTCTACGTCGGGTCAAACGATGTTGCCGCCGCAACATCCTGGTACATGGAGACGTTCGGTCTCAAGAAGACTGAAGTCGAACTCGATGAACGTGAAGGTTGCGTCGGATTGATTTTCCCCAAAGAACTGGGCCCGCCGATTGTCATCGGTCCCGAATCTTCTCGAGCAGACCCCGCCACTCGAATGCTCTATACGGGCGCCATCGAAAAAGCCAGGAAGATGCTGGGCTCCCGAGGCGTAAACATAGGCCCGATTGAAACAGATCGCCAGGGAACAAAGTATTTCGAGGTGAAAGACCTCGACGGAAACGTGATTGAGGTGTCGGAGGAACCGTAGACCCGAACGCGACCTTCGCACTCTTCCCGTCTCTGATCTGCCCTGCAGTTAGACCGCAGCCGGCTTCCCGCATAACTGATCAAACGCCGCCTTCAGATCCGCCGCGATCGCTGGAGCTTCGCGCCGCTCAATATCACTGCGCGGCATCAGGTACACAAGCTGCCCGTCGCGCAGAATACCGATCGAAGGCGACGACGGCGGATATCCCGTGAAGTAACTGCGGGCACGCTCGGTGGCTTCTTTCTCTTGCCCCGCGAAAACCGAATACGCATGGTCCGGCCGCGCGGAGTTTTGCATCGCCATGCGGACAGCGGGACGCATGCGTCCAGCGGCGCAACCGCAAATGGAGTTCACCACCACCATCGTAATTCCGGGCCGGTTCTTCAAAGCCTGATCAACTTCTTCCGGCGTGCGGAGTTCTTCAATTCCCAAACGCGTCAGTTCCTCGCGCATTGGGATCACCATAATTTCGGGATACATAGACATGTCAGTAAATTCCCCTGATTGGATTGTGTGACTCCATTGTAGCGTGTCTATGCTCCTTGGCGCAGCCGGCATTCGAAGCCTATCCAAGTTAGCCCTGGCGCCCGTATATATTGAAGGCACCGATGGTGCTTCAGGAAAACATCGCTCTGGCGCCGCTGACCACGTTCCGTATCGGTGGGCCCGCCCGCTTCTTCGTCGAGGCAACGTCCGCCAGCCAGGTTCAGGAGGCCGTCACCTTCGCTCAATCGAAGAACCTGCCGCTCTTCGTATTGGGCGGTGGCAGCAATCTGGTTGTGGCGGATTCGGGCTGGCCGGGGTTAGTCCTTAAGGTCGCGATTCCCGGAATCGATCAGCGGTCCGGGCACAACGACGATGGTCGAGTCTTATTCGATGCCGGTGCCGGCGAGTCCTGGGACCGCCTTGTCTCGCACGCCGTCATGGCGAAATGCGCAGGCGTCGAGTGCTTGAGCGGCATCCCTGGCAGCGTAGGCGGTACTCCAGTCCAAAATGTCGGCGCCTACGGACAGGAAGTCTCCGAGACCATCGAGTCGGTTGAAGTCTTCGATCTGAAAGACGTCCAAGTCCGCAAGCTTTGCCGCGAGGCCTGTGGCTTCACCTACCGCTCCAGCATTTTCAATACGACGGAACGCGGACGCTTCATCATCCTTCGTGTCACTTATGCGCTCACCCCAGGCGGTGAGCCTCACCTCGAATATGCCGATCTGAAGCGCCATTTCGAAGGCCGCGAGACTCGTCCCAATCTCGCTGAGACGCGCGAAGCTGTGCGCCACATTCGCGCGCGCAAAGGGATGTTGATCGTCCCCGGCGATCCCGACTGCCAAAGCGCCGGTTCGTTCTTCAAAAATCCCGTGCTCTCCGAGCAGCAACATGACGACCTGCAAAAACGAGCCGCCGCCAAAGGATTCACTCTGCCGAGCTATCCCGCTCTGGAGAAAAGCAGAAAAGTTTCCGCAGGGTGGCTAGTCGAGAAGTCCGGATTCGCCCGCGGCTACAGTTTCGGCCACGTCGGCATCTCGAATAAACACGCGCTGGCAATCGTGAATCGGGGGGATGCCACCGCAGCCGAAGTAATAGCTCTGAAAGATCAGATCCAGCACCGCGTGCAAGAAATCTGGAACGTGAAGTTAGATCCAGAACCGGTGATGGTCGGCTTCTAAGTTGAGGCGACGCGGGCGCCTCGCCCGCGTGCCGTTAGAGACGATCAAGCTGCAAGGACGGTAGTCGTCTCTCCCAGCAAAATCAAAACCAGCACAAACCCACCCCGATCTCCTGTCATCGCAAGCTGAGCCTGCGTCAGCGTTCTTCTAAAGATTTTCCTGAACAAAGCGGACCCCAGGCAGGTCTTCATGATTGAGGGCAAACGAGTGGCGGCAGGAGAGGCGATCCTGAGCGGAGTGGCGACGATCCAGCGCAACGAAGCCGAGCGCAGCCGGGCCGAGAGCAGTCACGACACGCTCGAACAGCTAGTCCGGGAGCACTCCCGCCTGGTCTACCTCATCGCGTATGCAGTTCTCCGCAGCCACCACGACGCCGAAGACTCCACTCAGGAAACTTTCATGCGGGTACTGCGCTACAGCTCGAAGCTCCCGGAAGTCGAAAATCCGAAGACATGGCTGGCGCGGATTGCGTGGCGCGTCGCGGTCGATCTCAGCAGGCAACGCGGACGCACCCGGGAAATTCCCTTGGAAGATCCCGAAAAGCCGGTGGCGGAAGCGGCATCGTCCGATACTCCCGCAGATCAGACCGTACAGGGCACACAAGTCAGCGCGGCCATGGAGAAAATGATCGCGGCCCTTCCCGAAAAGATCCGTCAACCGCTGATCCTGTCGGCGATCGAGGAAATGTCGCCCCGTGAGGTCGCAGTGACGCTCAGCATCAACGAAGCTGCCGTCCGCTCCAGAGTCTTCCGCGCGCGCCAGATTCTGCGGGAAAAACTGGCGGGACGAACGGGCCGGAAGTAGAGAAACCATGTCAGACAAGCATCACAATCAAGCGGATACTGGGTGGCCAAAAGAAAACGACGCTCTCGGTCGCGAGTTGGACGCCGTATTGGCAAAGTATGCCTCGGTCGATCCGAGACCAGGGCTCGAGAATCGAGTATTGGCAAGCCTGCGAACCGAGCAATTAGCGATACCGAATCACATGTGGTGGCGCTGGGGTCTGGCCGGAGCACTCGCAGCCGTCGTTATTGTGTCCGTAGTCCTGGCATGGAAATGGGGCGAACCGGCGCATCCGGTGGTGGCGCAGCGTTCTCCTCAAACGACACAGTCTCCAAGAACTCCAGCAACGCCATCCGGATCGAACTTCGAGAGCGATGGGGCGCGGCCTTCGGCGCCTCGCTCGGTCCGAGGGGCTTCCCCTCATCGCCGGCACCCAGCAACGCACCTCCCAAAGCTCGATCAATTCCCTTCGCGCCAACCACCAAGCCCGGAGGAGTTGGCTTTACGAAGGTACGTTAGCGAGTTTCCCGAGGAAGCTACGCTGATCGCGCGTGCCCAGGAAGAATTCGAGAAAGAAATCGAGCAGAAAACGGACGAGGCACGTCGTCAGATCGACGGCAAAAGTTTCGACCAACAAGAAAGATGAGGCAACTACCTATGAGAAAAATGATTGCAGTGTTGATAGTCTTCCTAACGGTGGGGCTTTCGTTCGTCCCGACGCGCGCAAGAGCGCAAGAAGCGTCCAAAGAGAACGGCGTGCCACCGCCGGCGAAGCCGAAACTCCCAGTGGAGTCTTATCGTCTTGATTTTTCCTTCAACGAAGTATTGGACGGAAAGATTGTAAACACGCGGCATTACTCCATGAACCTGACCGCCGGCAACTCCGATGAGATTAAGATTGGGACGCGGGTTCCAGTTGTTAGCGGCACCTCAAACTCGAGCAATTACCCCGCTCAGTATCAGTACTTGGACGTCGGAACTAGTATCTGGGCTCAACTGCGCGAGCACGGCGACGAGTGGGTGTTGGTGGTCAGGGGTGAAGTCAGCAATCTGGATATGGAAAGCGGGGAGAACTCCGGGAGATTGGCGCCGGTAGTTCGCCAAATCAAAATCAGTGGCGACACATTGCTGCTTGTCGGCAAGCCGATCCTGATCGGTAGCGCAGACGACCCCAACTCCAAGCGCCAGTTCCAACTGGAGGTGGCGGTGACAAAGTTGAAGTGAATCGTTCGGTGCAGGACGAAGAATTCTTGATTGTCGATTGTTGATTGTTGATGGAAGGCCGAGTCCGATCGCCGGTTTCGATTTTCAATCGACAATCAGCAATCAAAAATCAACAATTGCCCTAGCCATGTCCCCTGGCGCAGCAGGCCGAAACCGGCGCCGCTCCGGTCCGCAACCCAGCTTTTTCGGCTCTACCCTCAATTGAGGGAAGGTTGAACGGACCGGCACCAGCGGCGCTCAGGTTTCTCTATCGGCAATTCGTGCCGCCTCTTGAAAGATTTCTACAAACATCTTCCGCGTGAGCTTCCCGGTCTGCGTGTTCTGGTTCGATGGATGATAAGACGCCAGTAACACGTTACCGTCCGGCATCTGGTAACTGGCGCCGTGTTTGAACACATACGCTTTCTTGCTGGCGACCAGCCCGCGCCGCTTCAGGTAATTGAGATAAGCCTCGAACCCGATCTTCCCCAGCGCGACCACCACTTTCACATCCTTCAGTCCCGCCAGCTCGCGATCCAGAAAATGCGAGCATTCCGCAAGTTCTTCCGGAAGCGGCTTGTTGTCGGGCGGGGCACAGCGCACCGCTGCCGTGATATATAAATTCCTCAACTTCAGGCCATCATTGCGGTCCATGGCTGTCGCCTGGTTGGCGAAACCCGTCTCATACAGCACTGGATACATGAAATTGCCCGAAGCGTCTCCGGTGAACGGGCGCCCCGTGCGGTTCGATCCATGAGCGCCGGGCGCCAAGCCCATAATCAGCACCCGTGCGTGCGGATCCCCAAATCCAGGCACTGGCTTTCCCCAATACTCCCAGCTCAAGTAAGCGCGCCGCTTGACCCGCGCGACTTCCTGCCGATATGCCACGAGCCTGGGACAGCGGGTGCATGCCACAACTTCCTTGTTCAGAATGATCAGCCAATCCACGGGGCCATTACATCACACCAACGGGTCTGCCACTCGAAATCCAGCCCGGGACGGGCATTCTGCCCCACAATACCCAAGCCTGGGGCGGGCAAATCTGATACTATTGGCCGCCATAAGTCAGGGGCCCCCCGCTGAGTACACCCCGCCGGCTGTGAATCCACTCCCAGGGATATCGATATGACAACCCCACCCGTGCTCTCGACCGCCACTCGCCATGCCAGCAACTGCGCGAACTTCGCGGCGATCCTCCTGTTTTTCATCCTTTGCTCAGGCACCCTCAGCGCCCAGAATTACCTCGATATTTATAGCTTCCCCGGATTTCCCGGCGGATGCTGTCCCCAACATCCCTCCTTGATGGCCCAAGGCCGCGATGGCAACCTCTACGGCATCACCACCACAGGTGGTGCAAACAATCTCGGCTCCATTTTCAAAATAACTCCCACCGGAGCACTGACTACCCTCTTCAGCTTCGACACGACCCACGGGAGTTCGCCCGTCGGCGGCCTTGTTCTCGGGCTCGACGCCAACCTGTACGGCACCACCGAACGTGGCGGTGCGCATGGTTTTGGAAACATCTTCAAGATCACCCCCACCGGGGTCTTAACCGTGCTTCACGACTTCGCCGGAACTACCGACGGCGGATTTCCAGTCGCAGCGCTCATCATTGGCACTGACGGAAACTTCTATGGCACTTCACACCCTGGAATTGCCTTCCGGTTGACTCCTGCGGGCGTGTTCACTCCGATGGCCAAGATCCCAAGTGAGTCCTACGGTCCTCTAGCTCTGGCCAGGAATGGCTCCTACTACGGGGTCACGGAATTCGCCGGAACCCATACCGATGGCACGATCTACCGGATCACCGGAACCACCTCCACGACGCTCTACAACTTTGACGGACCGCACGGCGCATTTCCGATTGGTGGATTGGTCGAAGGATCGGACGGCAACCTCTACGGCACAACAACCGCTGGCGGCGCTAACAATGACGGCGTCATTTTTCGCATCACGCCCGCAGGAGCTTATACCGTAGTCGTAAACTTTGATCACGCGGGCCAGCCTCTCTTGGGTTATCAGGCGTTTGCCGGACTGATTGCAGGAAGCGACGGAAATCTCTACGGCGCCACGATCTGGGGTGGCACCAACGGCTATGGCGTGATCTTCAAAATGACAACCGGCGGCGCATACTCGGTCCTAACCAGCTTCGATCGCCCCGATGGAGACGGAGCCTATGCGACTCCAATGCAGCATACCAGCGGGTCGATCTTCGGATTGACCTCTCGAGGCGGCACGACATTCAACGGCGTCGTCTATCGTTTCGACACCGGCCTTGCGCCATTCGTTTCGCTGACCAGCCCTGTCGGCCTCGTGGGCAAGCCTCTGGGAATCCTTGGCAATGGGTTCACCAGCGCGACCAGCGTTGAGTTCAACGGAACCCCTGCGAGCTTCCATGTCCTATCGACTCACTTCTTGACGGCGACCGTTCCCTCGGGAGAAACCGGATTCGTCACCGTAAACACGACATCGGGCACGCTCATCAGCAACAAGGTTTTCAAAGTCACGCCCCAGATCACCGGATTCAGTCCACCTACTGGAAAGGTCGGCGACTCGATCGTTCTTTCTGGCTCAGGCCTTATCCAGGCCACCCAGATCACGGTTGGTGGCGCCCAGGTGACGGCGTTCACTGTGAATTCCGATCAACAGGTGACACTCAAAGTTCCGGCTGGAGCGAAAACCGGGAAGATACGCCTCAGTACTCCCGGAGGCATCGCAACCAGCGGCGCAACTTTCACCGTAACTCAGTGACGGAGGATTCGGTCCTCGACGCTATCTGATCACGGCGTCCGCCAAAAGCATTCCCGGCGCTTTCCGTGGGCGGCGTCTGTAAATTGTGCACGTCAAAGCATGCGGCACGCGATCCCGAACGCCGCTCCCGCTCCCAAAGCACCTACTGTTAAATCTGCCAGTCGCATTTCGCTCCATGCCGGAATACTTACTTCAATCGGGGCAAGTTCTCCTTCTGCCCGAGCCAGGAATCGCCCGAACATTTCTTAGGAGGATCATGATGCGCAAACGCACTGCATTATTTTCAACGTTGATCTTATTGCTTGGGATGACTGTCGCCTGTTCCAAGAAAACCAAAGATGAACAGATCCAACAAGACATCCAGACCAAGGCCGCCGCCGATCCTGACACCAAAGACGCCGACGTGCAAGTCGCTTCCAAGGAAGGAAAAGTCACCATCACTGGAAAAGTAAAGACCCCGGCGGCTCGCCAGAAACTGGAGCAACTCGCCAAGGAAGAACCGGGAACCGCAGACGTCGACAATCAAACTGCAGTTGAGCCAGAGGCGATGGCAGCCCAGCCCGCCCAGCCCGCTCCGCCCCCGCCTCAACCCATTGTTGTGCCCTCTGGCACCGCTCTCACGGTCAAGCTGGGCCAGGCCGTGGGATCGAAGACCAGCCAGACCGGCCAGACCTTTCTCGCCACTCTGGCACAACCCATAACTGTGAGCGGTACACCCGCCATTCCCGCCGGATCCACCATCAGTGGCACGGTGGTCTCGGCCAAAGCGAAAGGGAAAATCAAGGGCGAAGGCGAACTTGTCCTCGCTCTCACCAGCATCACCGTAAATGGAAAAACTTATTCGATCAAGACCGCCACGCTGGATAGCACGGTGAAGGGCAAAGGCAAGAGAACCGCGGTCGCGACCGGTGGTGGCGCCGCTGGCGGCGCATTGATCGGAGGCATTGCGGGCGGCGGCAAAGGAGCCGGCATTGGCGCGCTCGTGGGCGCTGGCGCAGGACTCGTGGGAGGAGCCTTTACCGGAAACAAACAGATCGAGTACCCAACCGAGTCGGCGCTGACTTTCCAGTTGTCCGCTCCGCTGACTCTGCCGCCTCCTAACTAATGGCGCGATCCGGCGAAGGCAGTGCGCTTCCTCCGGTCTTCAAGATGACTCAACTCGCCCCGAGCCTCTCTCGCAATGCCCGTTCTGGAAACGAGACTAGGAAGTAATTCAAGAGTAGGTCTGGCTCGTTTGACGCTGCTCTCCCTTAGTCTTTACACTCAAGATGAACGGCGTGTGAATTAGGACCAGTCCGAACCTTGGGGACCCCTCAGATACACCCGAAGCATTGCCAGCCGAAAGGGCAAACGTGAGTCCCACAGAAACAGTCGACGCGAAAAAAGACGGCGTCAATCGCGAGATCTCGGTCGAAATTCCGGCCGACGAAGTCGCTCGCGAAATGGAAGTGATTGTTCAGAAATATCAGAAGGTCGCGCGGCTGCCGGGCTTTCGCTCCGGGCACGTTCCCGCCTCCATCATCAAGCAGCGTTTCAAAGAGGACCTCAAGAGCGACGTTGTCGAAGCGCTCGTTCCCCGCTACTTCCGCAAAGAGGCCGAAAAGCTGGGGATGATTCCGGTCTCGCAGCCGCGCGTCACAGACCTTCACATTCATGACGGCGAGCCGCTGCGCTTCAAGGCCAGCTTCGAAGTCCTGCCCGAAATTGTGGTCGAAGGCTACAAAGAGCTTCGTGCCGATCATCCCGAAATCGTGGTCAAAGACGAAGAAGTCGAGGCTGCCGTCAACAGCGTCCGCGAGCAGCACGCCACCTACACTTCGGTCGAAGGGCGTCCCCTGGCCGACGGCGACTTCGCTCAGTCCTCCATGGACGGTAAGCCCAAACAAGACGACGGCACCGCCCAGCCCGTTCACATGGACGAAGTCCTCATCGAGATCGGCGGCAAGAACACCGTTCCCGAATTCACCGAGCACCTCCGCGGCGCCAACGCCGGAGACGAACGCGAGTTCGAAGTGAGTTATCCCGAAGATACCGCCGACAAACGCCTGGCTGGCAAAACGTTCGTCTACTCCGTCAAGATTCAGGCCATCAAGCAGAAGAACCTGCCCGAACTTAACGACGAGTTCGCCAAAGAACTGGGCGACTTCACCAGCCTGGACCAGGTGCGCAAGCAGATTCGCGAGAACATGGAAGCGGAGCGCAAGCACGACGCCGAACGCGAAGCCAAGGACAAACTGGTCGCCGAACTGGTGAAGCGCAACGAATTCGAAGTACCCGAGTCGCTGGTCGACCGGCAAATCGATGTGCGTCTCGAACGTGGCCTGCGCGCCCTTGCCGCCCAGGGCATGAAGATGGAAGACCTGAAAAAGATGGACCTGCCCCGCTTGCGGGTGGGCCAACGGGACCAGGCGGTGCAAGATGTAAAGTCGTCGTTGTTACTGGAACGCGTCGCGGATCTGGAAAAAATCGAAGTGAGCGAGGACGAAGTCAATCACGAGATTACTGCCCTCGCCCAACAGTCGAAACAGACTCCCGAAGCGGTCCGCGCTCGTTTGACACAGGATGGGGGCCTCGATAGAATCCGGAACAGAATCCGCAGCGAAAAGACCCTCGATTTTCTGTATCACCAGTCCGCGTAAGTCCGGAATAAGTCCGGAAAATGAACGTGGGCCACTTTCGAATCCTCCCCAGCAAACTAGCCGTTGCATCGGGGTGGAGTGTGACAGGTGAACATGAAGCAAAATGATGGGAACAAGAACGACGCACGCATGATGCTCGTTCCGATGGTCATTGAGCAGACCGGGCGGGGCGAACGCGCCTACGACATCTATTCCCGGCTGCTCCGCGACAACATTATCTTCATTGGCACACCCATTGACGACAACATCGCCAACCTGGTGATCGCCCAAATGTTGTTTCTGGCTCAGGAAGATCCGGAGAAAGACATACAGCTTTACATCAACTCCCCGGGTGGCTCCATCACCGCCGGCATGGCGATTTACGACACCATGCAATACGTGAAGAACGACGTGATGACGCTCTGCGTCGGTCAGGCTGCTTCGATGGCCGCATTACTATTGGCATCCGGCGAAGCGAAAAAAAGATTGGCACTTCCGAATTCGAGGATTCTAATACATCAGCCTTCCATGGGAGGTTTGTCGGGACAGGCCACCGACATTGACATTCATGCCCGCGAAATCCTGCGCATGCGAGAGATTACCAACCAGTTACTCTCCAAGCACAGCGGTCAAAAGCTGGACAAGGTCGAAAAGGATGTCGAGCGCGACTTCATCATGAACGCGCAGCAGGCTAAGGAATATGGAATCATAGACGATATCATCTATAAGACGACAAAAGCGGTATGATCTGCCTTCGCGCCTGGCCCGAGTCGGCGGCGAACAGTGGTTGGCGCAGAAAGAACGGCGGGATGGGCCGAACGACGCTGGGGCCCAATCATACCGGTGATGGTGATACCGGAGAACGATTGAAGGAGTAGAGCCGAGTGAAAACCAAGTCAGGCTCCGACGAGATTCTACGCTGTTCGTTCTGCCACAAGTCGCAGGACGCCGTGGCCAAACTGATCTCGTCGCCCAGCGATTATCCCCGCGCTTACATTTGCGACGAGTGCGTCGCCGTCTGCAATTCGATTCTCGAAGACGACCGCACCGCCACTCCCCAGGCCACCACTCCCAACCAACTGCCCAAGCCCCAGGAAGTCAAAACCTTCCTCGACGAGTATGTCATCGGGCAGGAGCAGACCAAGAAGAAGCTGGCGGTCGCGGTTTACAACCACTACAAGCGCATCTTCATGAACCGGCAGAAGACCGGCGATGGCATCGAGCTGAGCAAGTCGAACATCATGCTGATCGGCCCGACTGGAACCGGCAAGACGCTTCTGGCGCAGACTCTGGCCCGCATGCTCGATGTGCCTTTCGCCATCGTCGATGCCACCACGCTCACCGAAGCTGGCTATGTGGGCGAAGACGTCGAGAACATTATCCTGAAGCTCTTGCAGGCTGCCGATGGCGACGTCAGCCGCACCCAGACCGGCATCATCTACATCGATGAGGTCGACAAGATCGGGCGCAAGGACGAAAATCCTTCGATCACCCGCGACGTCTCCGGCGAAGGCGTGCAGCAGGCGCTCTTGAAGATTCTGGAAGGCACCATCGCCAACGTTCCGCCGCAAGGGGGACGCAAGCATCCTCACCAGGAATTCACGCCGGTCGATACCACGAATATCCTCTTCATCTGCGGCGGAGCTTTCGTCGGTCTCGACAAGATTATCTCCCGCAGAATCGGCAAAAAGTCGCTCGGCTTCCGCGCCGGCGAAGATGCCGAAAAAGAAGACATTGCGAACTCGAAAAAGCGCACCCAGGAATTGCTGACTGAGATCCAGCCCGAAGACCTGATCAAGTTCGGCTTGATTCCTGAATTTGTCGGCCGCCTGCCCGTCGTCGGCATGCTGGAAGATCTCGACGAGTTCGCGCTCATCGAAATTCTCACCCGTCCCAAGAACGCCATCGTCAAGCAATACCAGCGCCTGTTTGAATTCGAGAATGTGCGCCTGAAGTTCAGCGACGAAGCTCTGCGAGCGATCGCCCGCCAGGCCATGGCCCGCAAGGTCGGGGCCCGCGGCCTGCGCATGATTCTCGAAGAACTCATGCTCGACCTCATGTTCAACCTGCCCAGCCAGAAGAAACTAAAAGAGTTCGAAGTAACGCGGGAGATGGTGGAAAAACGCAGCGCATCCTTCGCCACCGTGATGGAAAAAGCCGGGTAGGGATTCGTCGTTGGTCGATCGTCGTTCGGCGTTGGCTGGCCCGTCGTTGCTTCGTCAACGACCATGGACTAACGACCAAGGACTTTGCCAGCACGACAAGGTAGAATTCTTGTAGGATTGCTGTTTGGCTCGTTCATCCCAGGGAGACTCAGTGACCACATCCAAGGAAAAGTTCGAATCCAGAAAGCTGCCCATGATGCCCATTCGGGACGTGGTCATCTTTCCTTTCATGATGACGCCGTTCGTGGTGGGCCGCGAATCGAGCGTACGAGCCTTGGAAGAGGCGCTGGCTGCTGACAAGAAAATTTTCCTCGCCACCCAGCACGATGCCTCCATCGATGAACCCAAGGCCAACGAGATCTATCAGGTGGGCACGATCGTCAACATCGTGCAGAGCCTGAAGCTGCCCGACGGCAACATTAAAGTTCTGGTCGAGGGCGTCGAGCGCGGCAAAATTCTCCAGGTCGTCGACACCGAGGGCTTCATGCAGGCCACGGTCCGCGTAGCCCGTTATGCCAGCGAACCGAATCCCGCGCTGGAAGCCAGCATGCAGCGCGTCACCACTCTGTTCGAGCAATACGTCAAGCTTTGCCAGGCCCTGAACTACGAGACGATGATTTCGGCCGTGCGCATGGAAGATCCGGCCAAGCTGACCGACGTCATCTCCGCCAACCTGCAGCTTTCCATCGAAGAGAAGCAGGAACTGCTTGAGATTTTCGATCCGGCCGAGCGCCTTACCCGCATCGCCGACGTGCTCGACATCGAAATCGAGAAACTGAACGTCGACCGCACTATCCAGTCGCGCGTGAAACGCCAGATGGAAAAGGCGCAAAAAGAGTATTACCTCAACGAAAAGATCAAGGCCATCCAGAAGGAACTGGGCCGCGGCGAAAAGAGCGAATTCGACGAACTGAAGAAGAAAATCGAATCCGCCGGCATGCCCAAAGAAGTCAAAGACAAGGCTCTGCAGGAACTCAAGAAGCTCGAAGCCATGCCGCCGATGTCGGCCGAGTCCACGGTTTCCCGCAACTATCTCGACTGGCTGCTGGCCGTTCCGTGGAAGAAGCGCTCCAAGGAAATCCGCAACATTTCCCGCGCCGAAAAAGTTCTGAACGAAGATCACTATGGCCTGGAGAAAATTAAGGAACGCATCCTTGAATTTCTCGCTGTCCGCCAGTTAGTCAAGAATCCCAAAGGCTCGATCCTCTGCTTTGTCGGGCCTCCGGGCGTCGGCAAAACTTCGCTAGGAATGTCGATCGCCAAGGCCACCGGACGCAAGTTCGTCCGCATGTCCCTCGGCGGCGTGCGCGACGAAGCCGAAATTCGCGGCCACCGCCGCACTTACATCGGCGCTCTGCCCGGCCAGATCATCCAAATGATGAAGAAGGCGGGCACTAAGAATCCAGTCTTCATGCTTGATGAAGTAGACAAGATGTCTATGGACTTCCGTGGCGATCCATCCGCCGCCCTGCTCGAAGTCCTCGATCCCGAACAGAATTTCATGTTCGTCGATCACTACCTCGACGTCGAATACGATCTCTCGCAGGTCTTCTTCGTGGCCACTGCCAACGTGATGCACACCATTCCCGCGGCCCTGCAAGACCGCATGGAAGTGCTCCGCCTGCACGGCTACACCGAGCAGGAAAAAGTCGAAATCGCCAAGCAGTTCCTGGTTAAGAAGCAGATGCTCGCCGCCGGCCTCTCGGAAAAGAACATCAAGTTCACCGATGAAGCCATCACTGGCCTCATCCGCTCCTACACCCGCGAAGCCGGCGTCCGCAACCTCGAGCGCGAAATCGGCAACGTCTGCCGCAAAGTCGCCCGCAAGGTCGTCAAAGAAGGCGAAAACTACAACGTCACCATCACCGGCGAGAACGTCAACGACTTCCTCGGCGTGATCAAGTATCGCGACACGCTCGCTCACGAAAAATCCGAAGTCGGCCTCGTCACCGGCCTGGCTTGGACCGAAGTTGGTGGCTCGATCCTGAGCACGGAAGCCAGCGTCGTCGACGGCAAAGGCAAGCTGACGCTGACCGGCAAACTCGGCGACGTTATGCAGGAATCCGCCCAGGCCGCCATGTCCTACGTCCGCTCGCGCGCGCAACGCCTCGGCCTGAGCCGCGACTTCTACCGCAACCTCGACCTGCACGTTCACGTTCCCGAAGGCGCCATTCCGAAAGATGGCCCGTCGGCTGGCATCACCATCGCCACGGCCATTTCCAGCGCCCTCAGCAAGATTCCCGTGCGCCGCGATCTGGCCATGACCGGTGAAATTACGCTGCGCGGTAAAGTTCTTCCCATCGGCGGGCTAAAAGAAAAGCTATTGGCCGCTCACCGCGCCGGACTTTTCGAAGTCATTCTTCCCAAGGACAACGAGAAAGACGTAGCCGAGGTACCAGAGAACCTGCGCACCGCCATGAAGCTTCACTTCGTGGATACGATGGACCAGGTCCTGCAGATCGCCTTGGAATCTCCGCTGCCGACGCTGGTCGACGAGGAAGTTGCGCAACCCATCGCTCCGCTCACCTCCGGCACCACCGACAGTCCCGCAGCCCATCAGTAGCGATACTTGTTTCTCCGGAAAACAAAAGGCCCGCATCCGCGGGTCTTTTGTTTTGGATATTTTGCCCTCAAGCTCCGGCACTCTCTGCGCGCTCGGCGGCAGGCTCTCGATTCACTGTTGACAATCGTTTCGGTTCGGCTAATAATCCGGCAGCCTGCTGTACCTTCCTCCCCTAAGGCATCGCAGTATGCGGATCTTTTTACCCGTAGCTAAGGCCCTGCCCGGAATTTGTCCGTTCGATCAGGAACACCGCTGGAGAAGAGAAATGAAGATTGGAAAGCTCACCCTACGTAACGGCTGGAAGCAATTCTCCGCCGCTATCCTGTTTTGTACCTTGGTGGCGATCGCCTCGTCTGCGCAAACCCTCACCACGTTGCTCCATTTCGATGGAACAAATGGTCAAGATCCCTCGGCTGTCATTCAGGGCTATGACGGCAGCTTTTACGGCACAACGAGACTTGGCGGACTCAATAATTCGGGCACTGCTTTCCAACTCACCTCCACTGGCACCCTAATAACCCTATACAGCTTCTGTGCTGAAACCAACTGCACTGACGGCAAAGAACCTCTGAATGGGCTGGTGCGAGCGACCAATGGGAATTTCTACGGCACCACTAGCGTCGGAGGGCAGGGTTTCGGCACTATCTTCGCGCTGACCCCCAAAGGCAAGATCACGCAACTCTACAGCTTTTGCCAGGGTCTCGGATGTCCCGATGGCAACGAGCCCAACGGGCTGGTGCAAGTCGCCAACGGAAATTTGTACGGAACGGCCGAGTTCGGCGGCAAGTACAACCACGGGACAGCTTTCGAAATGACTCCGGGCGGAGCCCTGACCATTGTGCACACATTCCACGGTGGCACGGACGGCATCAATCCCGCTGGCTCGCTCATACAAGCGGCCGATGAAAACCTCTATGGGATAGCATTAAGCGGTACTGGCGCGCTTTTTCAGATGACCCCGGCCGGCACTGTGACCAAGCTCCATTCCTTTGGTTTGGTTGCTGGCGGCTACGAACCCAATCAACCCATTCAGAGTCCGGATGGAAGCCTCTTCGGAACGACAGTCTACGGAGGCGTCCAGAACAACCAGCCGTGCGAGGGCTGCGGCACAGTCTTCCGCATGAGCCCTACAGGCAAGTTCACAACGCTCTACACTTTCTGCTCTCAAACCAACTGCGCGGACGGGTTGTTTCCTGATGCAGGCCTTGTGCTGGGCAGCGATGGCAATTTCTACGGCACCACCAATTACGGGGGAAATGCCAACAACGCTGGCACTATCTTCAAAATTACTCCTCAAGGTGTGCTGACCACGATCTACACTTTCTGCGAACAAACGGACTGCACAGACGGATCCTACCCGGAAGCGGCCCTGCTACAAGCCACTGACGGAGATTTCTACGGGACGACAAGTGCAGGCGGGACTGGTGGCATCAACGGCCCGGGCACGGTCTTCCGCTTCTCAACGGGCCTTGGCCCATTCGTGAAGCTGGCACGAAGTTCCGGCAAGGTCGGCCAGACCGGAGGCATTCTAGGACAAGGGTTCACCGGAACCACTGGTGTTTTCTTAAACGGAACTCCGGCAACCTTCGCCGTGGTCTCCGATTCCGTCATCGAAGCGACGATCCCAGCTGGAGCCACGACTGGATTTATTACCGTAGCCACGCCCGCCGGAACGCTCACAAGCAACGTCGTTTTCCGGGTACAGCCGTAAGAGCTCTGACATACCCCAAAGCAACGGCCATCCGGTTTGTTCCACTCCGCGACCCGCACTGCAGAGTGGTTGGCGCGTCGTAAGGATTCTCGTTCAATCCCTTACGCGCACGCCGTCCGCAACCGCCCGCACAGCTCCGCCAGCGAGCGCTCGACGCAATCAGTCATCCACTGCTCCAGTGCCGGCCGCTCATCTTCCGGGATATAGCTGAAGCGGATGCCGCACGCCCGAACCGTCGTCCATACCACTTTCCCTGTCGTATGGAGAATCTGCCCGCTCTCGGGCAGCGCGAACCGAACATCCACTTCATCGCCCGCGGACAACGCCACGCGTGCCACGTCGTCGTGAGCATCGGTCCGAAGTCCAATTCCGCCTTCACTCAGATTCACAATCGTGGCCTCGGCAAATGGCTGCGTACGCGAACTGATCGAGGCTAGAATGCTGACCGGCTCGCGGTGATGCTTCCGCCGCCGGGCTACGGTCGCACAATAAGCAGCGCGCAAACAACGCTCAATCTGTACCGCCGACGCCGGCTTGTGGATGAGGAAATGCACACCCGCCGCGAACGCCTGCCGCAAATCCATCAGGTCGCGCATAATCGCAACCAGCACGCACTCATGATTTCGCTTCGATTTACGCAGAGCCGAAAGAAAATCCCCGAGATTATCGATCTCGCGCCAGTCGACAATAATCACATCAAATTCGTGCTCCTGGATCATCGCCAGCGCAGCGTCGCAGTTCCCCACCATCTTCGGTGTCACCTGCAGCTGGTTCAGCACACTGCGCGTAATCCCCAGAAACTGCGCGTCCGCACACAGCAACAACGTGTGCATGTCGAGGGTGGTCTTCCGGATGGCTTCCATTTCAGTCTCCAGTGCCGCTACTGACTCAATCGGCGATCCCCGGCCGAGGTTGACTCCGCAGCAAGCACCGCTGAGACCGGCTCGGTTACCGACGTTCGGCACATCGACTCAAGTTCCTGTAGCGTTGTTTGGCTTTCCCTTCGTGATCCTTAGTGTCCTTGGTAGTTGCAGCGTTGCCTCGCGAACTCGGATCCGCAGCGCCCTCACTTGCCAATCCCGTCTCTCGCGTAGCAAACTTGAGCATGAGGGTTCTCTCCCGGTTCATGGCGTCTGCGACCGACGCCTCCCACTTCCCCGCTCCCACGCTGCCGGAGATCGCCTTCCTCGGCCGCTCGAATGTCGGCAAGTCCAGCGTCATTAACTCGCTTGTAGGCACCAAGCTGGCCCGCACCAGTTCTACTCCCGGCCGCACCCGCGCCATCAACTTCTTCGAGATCCGCTGGGCCGGAAAGCCGCATCCTGAACTGATCTTTGCCGACCTTCCCGGCTACGGTTACGCCAAGATTTCCCGCGAGATTTCTCAGGAATGGCCCAAATTCATCGAGCCCTACCTCAACGATCGACCTACCCTTTGCCTGAGTGTCGTTCTCGTCGATTCCAACGTTCCCCCGCAACAAAGCGACCGCCAGTTGTTGGATTTCCTCGCTGCCTCCGACCGCGAGTTCCTGCTCGTCGCCACTAAGAGCGACCGCCTCTCTAACAATCAACTGACGGGCGCCCTCCGTACTTTGACGCAGGAATATCCCATGGCTCGCCCCCTTCCCTTCTCGGCCAAAACCGGCGCGGGACGCGAGGAACTCTGGAAGAGCATCCGGCAAGTCGCGCAGCAAATGACAGAAGCGGAAGCTGCTTCGGGCCCATCTCTCCTTTAGAAAATTCTTCCGCAGGTGTCCCTGAGGTCTGTGTCTAATGTTTCAGCGTGTTCTCTCCGATAGAGATTTAGAGTTCCCGGGCGTTCAGCGAACGCAGGAAACTCACCGGAAAGTCTTCGACAGGCGGAAAATACTCGCCCGATCGGAACCACCATGGCACAGGAAATCGACGACGGAGTGGCGTACCTGCGGGCGCTGAAGCAGTCGGTGAAGCCGCTCGTTGCGGCCCCGGCAATCCCAACGTCGCAGCCAGCTGCCGAGATACAATCGTCCCCGACCAGCCCAGTCACAGACGCTGGCGAGCGCTTTCAAGGCGCGGAGAAGCGGCGCAGCCCTCGCTACAAGTGCGACGGCAGCGCCCAATTACGCGAGGAAGGCTGCAATGTTCACACCTGGGCGACCTTCAGCGACATCAGCCTGCACGGCTGTTATGTGGAAGCCCAAGCCACCTATCCCGCCGGCACCATCCTGCATATGAAGCTCGAAGCCAACGGCGTCCGGCTCGAGACCAAGGGCAACGTGCGCGTGAACTATCCCTACCTCGGCATGGGCATAGCCTTCCAGGACATCTCCGACGAGGATCAAACCCGATTGCGCGAACTACTCGCCACCATCAGCCGCCCCACAGTGATCATGGGACCTGGAATCGCCTCCTCGCTCCCAGCTAGCAGTCCACTGGAGGCCGTGCCTCTAACCGCGGATCCCGCAACCGCTCTCCAGGCTCTCACCCAATTCTTCGAGCACCGCCAAATGCTCATGCGCGAAGACTTTCTCAGAATCCTTCGTCAATCCAAGTAGCATTGAAACGAACAAGCCGGAGAGGACTTCTGAGTTCTGACAGACCCTTTCCCCATTCGCTATCATAAATACTTATGTCTCTCTATCTGATCACAGGCATCGGAGGCTTCATCGGATCGTCGCTGGCGCGCGCGCTGCTCGCCCGCGGGGAGAAGGTGCGCGGCGTCGACAACTTCTCCACCGGCAAGCGCGAGAATCTCACGGAAATTCTCGATCGGATCGATTTCCGCGAGGCCGACATCTGCGATCTCGATGCCATGCACAAGGCGTGCGCCCGCGTGGACTTTGTCCTCCACCAGGCGGCGATCCCCTCCGTGCCGAAGTCCGTGCTCGACCCGCTCGGCAGCAATCGCGCCAACGTCGACGGGACGGTGAACGTGCTCGTTGCCGCACGCGATGCCAAAATAAAACGCCTAGTCTATGCCGCCTCTTCCTCCGCCTACGGCGACACGCCCACGCTGCCCAAGCATGAAGGCATGAAGCCCGATCCTATCTCGCCCTACGCCGTGGCCAAGCTCGCCAGCGAGCAGTACCTGCTCTCTTTCTACCGTTGTTATCAGCTCGAAACCGTAGCCTTGCGCTACTTCAACATCTTCGGCCCGCGCCAGGATCCGACTTCTCCCTACTCCGGCGTGCTCGCGAAGTTCATCACTGTAATGTTGCGCGGCGAACAGCCAGCAATTTACGGCGACGGCGAGCAGAGCCGCGACTTCACTTACATCGACAATGCGGTCGAGGCCAATCTGCTGGCCTGCACAGCTCCTGCCGCCAAAGCCGCAGGACAGATGTTCAACGTCGCCACCGGCCGCAGAGTCACGCTCAACGAGACCTTCAAACTGTTGCAGGGCATGACCGCCTATTCCGGCCAGCCCAAATACGGCCCCGAACGCGGCGGCGATATCAAACACTCCCTGGCCGACATCTCCAAAGCCGAAGCGGCTCTCGGCTATAAGCCGAAAGTGGATTTCGAAGAAGGCCTGCGCCGCACAGTGGAGTGGTACCGCAAGAGCATCTAGGGACCTCGGTTTCCTTCCTGAACCTTCACACCCTCAGTTGGGGAGTCGGTGAATCGGCTCAGTGTCCTCTGTCTCCTCCGTGGTTGATTGCATTACGTTAGTTATCTACGGCAACATTACCGCCCCCGCTAGAGTGGAATGCATGACACTTTCCTCGATGGTGGTTTCGCGCGATTGGCAGGAAGTCAGCGTTCTCGAGTGCATCCTCGGTGGTCTTCACATGGACGTTGCGGTCGAAAACGAACCTCAGCGTGCCATGGCCCGCCTCAGCAAATCAAAGATTGACGCCCTCATCGTGGACTGCGATCTCAACGGAAGCTCGCAATTCCTGCGCGAGCTGCAAAATACCCAAGG
This sequence comes from uncultured Acidobacteriaceae bacterium, assembly GCA_963844525.1. GTDB lineage: Bacteria > Acidobacteriota > Terriglobia > Terriglobales > Acidobacteriaceae > Sulfotelmatobacter. The sequence continues at coordinate 292,157 of CAWJOM010000011.1, forward strand.
TCCGAAAACCGTGCCCCTCGTGATCATGGGCAACCCGCAGCACAACCAGAGCCTCGACGAAACCGGCGCTCTGTTTGCCTTCGAGAAGCCCATCTCGGTCGAGCAGGCAGTCCGCACGCTCTCCGCGGCGCGCAGCATGATTCTCGACGGCCGCCTTCGCTATCACCGCGCGGGCCTGGAAGTGCCGGTGTCTGTGAGCTACAAAGGCCACAAGCCAATGGACGCGTTCCTGGTCAACCTGAGCCAGGGCGGCATGCAGATTCACACCAAGGATCCGCTCGAAGCCGCGAAGGCCCTGCAAGTGTCTTTCGAACTTCCCGGCGCCCGGTCGAGTTTGAAAACCAAGGCGGAAGTCGCCTGGCAGGATAAACGCGGGAATATGGGCGTCCGCTTCGTAAAGCTGGCGCCGCAGCAGCAGCGCACGTTGCAACTTTGGCTAGCCCAGCAGTACTTCACGAACTAGCAGCAGTCGCGGAACTGAGCGAAATCAATCTGCGAAAACACTTCACCGGAAACGGCTGTCCGCTTCCTCGTCCTCTTCCGGATCGCACCCTACCAGCCGCGCCAGCCGCACACCGGGGCTTGCGCCTCCGAAGATCTCGAAGAATCCCCAATACAGCGCCGCTACCACAAGGATAGATATCCCCAGCATAGTGAACGGCCGGGATGGGCTCTCATTCGTGATGGCGAGGAAGATCAGCGCGAACAGCAGCAAAGCCGCCACCACCACGAGGGAGTTGATCGTCCACACCAGGCTCCGTGCGGAAAGTGGCTGCGACAGCCAGTCGAGTTGTGCGGACGCTTCTCGCCCCATCGCACCATTCACCGCTACCGACTGGAACGGATCGGGCCGCACCGGCAGCTCAATCACATTCAATGGCGTCTCGGAAACCATCAGCCCGTCGTCCACTCCGTCCGCCGGCAGAAACTCGTCGCCGCCGAACATCGATCCGGCACGGTCCGCGTGAACTGAGAATCCCTCCAGCAGGTTGCCGAAAATCCATTCGTCGATCTGGCGGGCAATCCGCGGCGGAAGGTCGAGAAAACGGATGCCGCACTGCCCCGACATCGTGGACCATGTGACTTCCCCGTCGCTTTCCACGCGCAGCTTAGGGCGCCGCAATTCGAAACGCACTCGCACTTGCTGGTGCGGGCGCGGCGCCGCTACCGCCTGCACTCCAATGCCTTCATGGCTCAGATTGCGGATTACGCCGCCGTTGGCTTGATCGAGAGTAACGTAGGTGAGGGTGCGGAGTTCGTGACGGTGCTTCGCCCTGGCTTGCCGTACGGGAGATAGTCCTGCGTCCATGCACACACCGCCGGAAAGAATCAGGTCGGCCAGGGTCCCTATTCAAGCGATGTTATCGCTGTTTACAAGGACCGCATGAGTAACTAAGGTGGTTCGGAAGGCGCTCAATCAGAATCCCGCGGCGACGCCCTCAACCAAATCGCAGCGCTGTCGTCGGATCGACGGTCAGTCGCGGCTACTCGTAGCGCAAAGCTACCATGGGCTCAATCAGGGAAGCTCTTCGCGCGGGCAAGTAGCCTGCGATAGCCGCGACGATCAGCAATATAGCGGTTGCGCCCACGAGCGTGGCCGGGTCGGTCGGCTTGAGTCCGAACAGCATATTGGAGACGAGCCGGTCACCCGCCAAGGTGGCGGGCACGCCAATGACAACGCCGACCGAGACCAGCGTGAGGATCTCGCGCAGCACCATCCACAACATATTGGAACGCCCCGCGCCCAGCGCCATGCGGATGCCGATTTCATTCGTCCGTCTCGTAACCACGTACGACATGACCCCGTAGATCCCGATGCACGAGAGAAAAACTGCAAGCAGTCCGAAGAAGGCGGAAAGCTGGGCGACGAGACGCTGGTTCGTGATTGAGTGTGCCACCTGCTCATCGAGTGTGGTTACATGAGTGATGGGCAGGTTGCGATCGAGCCAGCGAATGGTCTGTTGGACGGCCGCAGCGACTGGAGCGAAGTCGCCCGTGTAGCGAACTTCGAGGTCGCCGAAGCCCCATGGGCGCTGAGTGTACGGGAGGTAGTCGAGATCGACGGGGTCTTCCGCAAGATTATTAAACTTGACATCCTTTGCCACGCCAATGATGGTGACATCGTTTTCGGGCTTGTCATCGCCCACACCGTAGTGGCGGCCGATCGGGTTGACGAGCGGAAAGAAGGTTTTCGCCATGTGCTCGCTGATGATGGCCACACGCGGCGAGGTGCTGGTGTCAGAGGCCGAGAAGCCGTGACCTGCGACTAGAGGGATCTGCATGGTGTCGAAATAACGGACGCCGACGACATTGTGCATCACATTGTCTTCATTGACCTTCATTCCGGGCAACACGACATCCGAACTCCAAGCGCCTTCGTTGAAGGTGAACGCGGAGAAACTGGCTGCCTTCACGTTTGGCAGGGCCTGGACCCGTTCTTCAATCTGCTGATCGAGTGCGACCTCGCGCGGCTCTCCGCCCTTGTAGCCGGCGGAGCTGGAATCGAGGTTGAGGCGCAGGACGTTTTCTTTGTTAAAGCCGGTGTCGACATTGTTCAGATTGACCAAGCTGCGAAGAAAGAGTCCGGCTCCCACCATGAGGATGAGCGAGAGCGCCACCTGTGCAATGACGAGCGCTTTGGCGAGCGGATTTTTCCCGCTGACGCCTTGGGGACTCCGGCCAGCCTTCAGCGTATCGGTCAGTTGCAGCCGCGTCGCCCGGAAGGCGGGGACTGTGCCAAAGATCAGCGCAGTAGCGATCGTGACTGCGACCGTAAACAGCAACAGCCGAGTGTCAATGGAGACATCGAGAGGTATGGGGTCGAGTCCACCTGAGACCATGCGCAACAAAACGCGATTGGCGATGGATGCCAATGCGACGCCGAGCGCGCCGCCGGCCAGAGCCAGCACGAGGCTTTCCGTGAGGAGCTGACGGATGATTCGCGTTCGCCGGGCTCCGAGTGCCTGGCGGACCGCCAGTTCCCGCGAGCGCGCAGTCGATCGGGCAAGAAGCAGATTGGCGATGTTGGCGCACGCGATGAGCAAGACAAGGGCTACGACGCCCATCAGAAGCCGGAGCGGTTCTGAAAATTGGCGGCGAAGTGACGAAAGGCCCGTGGCCATCGACATTAACGGGACTTTCGTCCTGTCCAGTTTTTGCTGATTTTCCTGATCGAGCTTGGCGCCAGCAAAGCTGACCAGGATCTGCCGGAAGAGCAGATTCACATTCGCGTCGGCCTCGACCATCGAGACTCCGGGCTTGAGACGTCCCATAATCAGGAGGGATTCCGAGAAGTTGTCGTCATACCCTCCGAAGTTTGGCGGGACTTCTTTGATCATGGCGAGCGGAACCCACATATCGGGAGCTTCGCCGACCTTGGTGCCGAAGAATTCGGCCGGGGCAACGCCGACGATGTTGTAGGTTGTGTCGCCGAGCTTGAGCGTGCGGGTCAGGACGTTGGGGTCGCGTGCGAGACTGCGTTTCCACCAGGCGTAGCTGATGACGGCAACAGGATGATCGCCTTCGGAATTATCGTCGCCGTCATTCAAGGTGCGCCCCGCGAATGCGTTCACTCCGAGCGTGTCGAAGTACGTGCCAGACACGAGCTGGACGTTCATTGGTTCTGATTCGGTTCGCCCCTCGACAAAGCCGTGAACGCCGTTCGTCATGCTGCAGATGGCGGCGGTTTCAGAAAATACCTGGTTCTCTGCCCGCATTCGACGATAGAAGGGGTAGGAGTAAAGTTGGGTCCGGGCGAAATCGTCGGTGATGCCGGAAGCGGTTCCATTCCCCAGCAACACCAGCTGAGCGGGCTCCTTTACTGGTAAGGACCGCAGCATGACGGCGTCGAGAAGGCTGAAGATGGCCGTATTCGCGCCGATGCCGAATGCGAGCGAGAGCAGGGCGACGACCGTGAGTGCTGGGCTGCGCAACATAGCGCGGATGCCATAAGCCACGTCCTGAAGAAAACTTTCCAACCACTCCCATCCCCACGCCATAGAACTCTTCTCCTTCAACAAGGTCGGATTTCCAAACCGGCGCCGGGCTTCATAATGAGCTTCCTCGGGCGCTAGCCCTGCCCGTACCCGCTCCTGTTCTCTGAGTTCCAGGTGCAAACGCATCTCTTCTTCGAGGTCCGCGTCAAATTCTCGGCCCCGCATGAGCATCCAAAGACGCCTTCCCAGTTCACTCAGCCAATTCATGACAATGGTCCTTTCAAGCTGTCTGAATCACGCGCGTGATGGCCCCGATTACCCGCTCGAACTGTGACAATTCCGTTTCCAGTTGTTTCCGGCCTGCCGGCGTCAGCTGGTAGTAGCGTGCCCGTCGATTTCCAGCCGTGGTTCCCCACTTCGCCTTCACCCAGCCTTTGATCAGCATCCGCTGGAGAGCCGGATAGAGCGACCCTTCCTCCACTTGAAGAACGTCATCGGAGATTCTTTGGATCGATTCAGCGATCTCATAGCCATGCATTTCACCGGCACGTGCGAGCGTCTTCAAAATCAGAAGATAAAGCGTTCCGGGCGGAATTTCGTCTCGATGCAAGGAAGGTCCCCATCCGAAGGATTACTGCCATAGTTAAACTATGTCAGCATCGAACGGGCAGCAGTGGATGTCAAGAAAAATAGTGAGAATAGAGCGAGACGTTTGCCGCGGTGCAATCTCTATGAATGCCCCAGAAATACCTCTCTCGCTCGCCGTCCCGACGCCTGCCAGATCTTGACCACTTCAAACACGATGACCGTCGCATAGCTGACGGCGATCCAGACGCAAATCTCTTCGATCGGCAGGTTGGACCAGGCTCCCACAAACAGGCCGACCATCTGCCGGTGTTGGAATCCCCACCACCCGTAAGGTAGAGCCAACGTCGCCTCCCACAGCTCACTCACCAGCAACATGAAGAAGAGCGTCAGGCTGAAGGCGCGCCAGTTGATGAAACGCCGCGCCACAGGATAAAAACTCATCGCCGGAACCAGGGCGCCGGCAACGAGGAAGGCGAAATACCCGGGGAAACCGTCGCGATCCGTAGCCACGGCAAAATGTTTCTTGTATAGCCACGCCGCCGCAATCAGCACGACCGCTAGAATCAGCGATGTCGGATGGAACTGCAGGAGTCGCCGCATGCTCCTCGCCTCTCCGGCATAGTCGGGAACGGTGTAAGCGGCCAGCCAGTATTCGCTAAGCCAAACGTAGAGCAGCAGCACCGCCATGAATCCGGTGAAATAGAAAAAATACTCCTCGATCGGCACCCACCGGCCGAATGCCGGCGCCAGAGCGCCCAGGGTCGCTTTGGAATTTGGAAAGCAGAAGAACCATTGCGCGAATATGATATCGAGCAGCCATCCTAACGGCACGAGAATGCCAATCGTCCTCCAGAAGGCGCGTTGCGGAATTTCGAGTCCTTCGCTGGGCAGAAACCAGAAGGTAATCGCCAGGATCGGAACGACGAACAGAAGCAGGCTCCATGTGTATCCGTGCGGTGAGGGATCGGGTCCAACGCTGAGCGTTCCGGGAGAACGAACCGAATGCAGAGTCATCGCCGCCGGGATGACGAGCATCGCCAGCATTCCGATGACGATCCACGCGGCGGCCGTGGGCCGGGGCGATCCGTGTGTGCGCGGCTGGCTCATTGCGCTTTCCCTCTGCTGTGGATGGTGGATTTTACTCCTCGCGGAACCTCGAAATAAACTTTCGTAAGACGTCCGGGAAAAGCGGAAACACCCGCACAACGGCTCGCTTCCGGCGCCTTACTAAAGTACATGCCCAAGGGGTCATGCCCAGGTAATTGCAACTCGGCTCAAAGCCCGATAACTTACAAGTGAACTGTCTCTAGATGGCGACAACGACCACTAAACCAGATGCTGATGTGACCACTGCGTTCGCCAGTGTTGGTGCGCCTCCATGGCCGCTCGGACAGAACCCTTCTGCCGTCTCAGACTCTTCCGAACAAGGTCCGGGGAAGCCTTCACAACGCGACGCTCTGCAAGCCCTGCTCGCTTTCTCTGCGCTGCACGATCAGGTTCGCCGCAGAAAAGCTCTGGCCGCGCGCAACCATGGTTTCGACGTCCGGCTCTCCTGCTGCTGAATTCGAGCAGCAAGAGCAGTTCGTTCTCGATGAAGTGCTGCAACTCGTCGCCGAACGCGCCGTCGCCATCACCGGCGCCGACGGTCTCGCCATCGCCCTCGCCGAAAATAACGAAATTGTGCTGCGCGCGGCCGCGGGCTCAGTTCGGCCCGATGTCGGCGCGCGCATCGACCGCGATTCCGCATTCTCCGGAGCCTGCTTCCGCACGGCGCAGACCGTCATGTGCGACGACACCGAGACTGATCCCCGCGTCAACCTCGACGCCTGCCGCAAGCTCGGCGCGCGCTCCATGGTTGCGGTTCCGCTCTGCGGACGCCGCCGCGTGATCGGTTTGCTGGAAGCCTTTTCCGCATGGCCTTTCGCCTTCAACGAAAGCGATATCCGCAACCTGAGCCTGCTCGCCGAACTGGTGCTTGGGCGCGCTGAAGCCTGAAGATGAAGACCGCTTTGCGCAGTCAGCCCAGGCGGCGGTCACCAAGCTGGAACCCGCTCCGCGCACGGCGAAACCGCCCGCAGCCATCGAGCCGCCGAAGCCTGTGGTCGCTGCACCCATCGCCGCGGCTCCGCTTGTCGCGGCCTCTGTTCCCGCAGCAACGATTTCGGCTGCGCCTCTGAAGGTTGCACCTGCTCCCGTTTTGCCCGCTTCGAATGCGCCCACATTGAGCACACCTGCCGCGCGGCTCCAGTCGCCGGTTGTGCCTGTCGATCGATCCCAAACCAGCGGCGAAGCGTTAGTCCTGCGATCACGCCTGCGATTCTCGACAAGCCCGCGATTCTTGATAAACCTCTTCTGGATATAGCCATCGAAACGGCACGCCCGCTGAACCCGTCGTCGCAGCCGCGACGGCTCCTGAATCTGAAGTCAACGCTTTGGCGCCCGAGCCTGCAGAAGCACGTCCTGTTGTGCTGATTGTCTGTTGTTCATGCTCATCACGGCGGCATTCGTCGGTGGAGTCTGGTGGAAGATGGAGAAGGCGCAGCTGGGAAGCGCCATGATTCACACCGAGAAGATGCCGGTCAAGCCAGCCAGCACACAGGCGGCAAAGGACAGCGCAGTTCCCGCAGCGCCGAGTATCGCGGCAGACGCGAACTCCACGACCTCGGCAAATCCCTCCTCCGACTCCATGTCCGATGCTGGCGAGCCCGAAAGCGCTCCCGCCACTCCGCAGGAGCTTTCGAAGTTCCGCGAAGTGACTGGAATCCGCCACTGGTCTTCGGCCGACTCCAGCACCGTCGTTCTCGATCTTGAAGACCAGGTACAGTACGAAGCGCATCGCCTCTCCGGCCCGGACCGCATCTACTTCGATCTGCGCGACACGCAACTCGCTCTCTGATCTGGTCGGCAAGTCGATCGAAGTCGGCGACACATTTGTGAGCCGCATCCGCATGGCGCAGCCCGTCGCTGGCATGACGCGCATCGTGCTCGAGACTAAAGCTAACTCGACGTTCTCCGTGAGCCTTGAACCGAATCCTTACCGGCTGGTCGTAGAAGTGCGGAAGATCGGAGCGAATCCGAAAGGCGCCGTAAACCTGTTCCCGAATGCCGGCGATGCGGAAAAGAACAAACTCGCGATAGTAGTTCCGCCGCCGACCAAAGAAGACATGCAACTGCGGGCGCGCGTTCCCAAGATGCGCATCGTGGTCGACGCTGGCCACGGCGGTTGGGACCTCGGCACCGTCGGCCGTCGCGGTCTGCTGGAAAAAGATCTCGTGCTCGAAATCTCGCAGCGCCTGGGCAAGCTGCTCGAGAGCCGTCTCGGCATGGAAGTCATCTACACGCGTCCTGACGACAACTACATCACGCTCGACGAGCGGGCCAGCATTGCCAACCGTCGCAGGCGGATCTGTTCATCTCCGTCCATGCAAACTACAGCGATCTGCCTTCGGCGCGCGGCGTGGAAACTTACTACACGAATTTCTTTTCTGCTCCCGGCTCCAAAGATGTCGACACTCACGCGAGCGCGGCTGCGGCGAAGCCCGCTGGTCGCGGCTACGCTTTCGCCCGCGGACTTGCACGAGCGCATCGAGCAGTCGCGGCGTCTGGCGGCCAGCGTGCAGCGTTCGCTCTACGGCACGCTCTCGGCGCAGAATCCGGGCCTGCGCGATCGCGGCATCAAAGAAGCCGGATTTGTCGTCCTCACCGAAAGCGCAATGCCGGGAATTCTGGCGGAAGTTTCCTTCGTCAGCAGTCCCACCGACGAACAAAAACTCCGCAGCGACGGCTACCGCGAAGCAAATCGCCGAAGCGCTCTACCGTGGCATCGCCCGCTACGCATCCAGTTCCAAAGGCGCCAAAATCGCAAGCGCGTCGAAGTAAACCAGAAGACCCCGTCGCAAATCCCATGCTCGAACGGCTCTTCGGTGGCCGCCTTGCGAGTGCTCATTCCAGAACAGCCCTTAGACCCCGTGTACCGTTTTCGACTGGCCCACTCGACAGTAAATCCGACCGTTACTTCTGCTCCGCCGAGATCTCCTTCTGATACCCCGCGCTCAGCGTGCCTCTGCTCTGGGCGATCGGCAACAGCATGGGATAGAACTGCACAAACGTTGTGTCCACTGCCGCATGGTCAGAATGGCAACTGTAGCATTCCATGGTGGTCGGGACCATCTTGGCGGTCTTTGCATCGCCGAAAATGAAGAACGCCCATTTCCCCGGAAAGCGCGCTTCATCTTTCACGTGCGCTTCGATTCCCATGATCTCGGTGCTCTGAAAGTTTCCCTTCTGGTTGATCGAGCCTTTCCCCTGAGCCATGCGCCCTTCGAGCACGAGCACGGTCTTATCGGGCCACGTTCCCGTCTGCTGAAACGCGGCATACGACTCCGGATTGACGAATACGTTATCGAACATGTGATGATCCATCTGCATCGCAGCCTTGTTGTAGCTCATGTCGAATCCGGTGGTCAGGTAGACCCACTGGCGATAGTTCTCCGGAAGCTTCATCTGGGCGTCGCTCGTGTATTCCGGGCCCGAACCCGGTGGAGTTGCGGAATTGAGCAGCGCCGCCGAGCAGAACACAACCAGCGCGGCCAGCAGGAACGCAGTCTTGTTCGTCTTCTTCATGACGGGAAGTATGCTCCGGATCTTCGCGGGACGCCAGACCACCCGCTGCACGCTTCGGGCGACTGGCTGCATTGTTCCCTCTTTGCTCCGGCCGTAGAATACGATCCTGTCTATGAAGACAACGGGCACCCAATCTGATTCGCCTCGCTGGCTGTGGCTTGCGGCCATTTGGTGCGGGCTGGGTTTGTTCGACGCGACGCAGAATGTTTTTGTTATGCGCGCGGAGGGCATGCATCACCACTGGACCCGCCTGTTTTTCACGCTGCTATTTTCTTGGCTGCCCTGGATCCTCGCCACTCCTCTTGTCTTGCGCCTGGCTCGCCGTTATCCTCCGGCCCGATGGAAACGGTTGTCGACGTGGGGAACGCATCTCGCAACATGCGGCGTCGTTGGAGTCGTCTACGCCGCATGGGTGGCCTTGTGGGAGGAGTTGCTGAATCCCTGGGCGTTGACGCCCGGTCCAGACCCGTTCCTCGAACTCTGGAGGCACAAGTTCGGCAGCGGGCTTCTCTCGTACCTCTTTCTATACGGCCTGATTCTCCTGGTCAATCACGTTCTCGATGCGAGGGAGCAGTTGGCCCTCCAGCAGACCGAAACGGCGCGTCTCAACGAGCAACTCTCCAAGTCCCAACTCAGTGCGCTGCGCCGGCAGATCGAGCCGCATTTCCTGTTTAACACGCTCAATGCCATTGCTGGCCTGGTCCGCGAAAAGCGAAACGACGCGGCAGTCAGCATGATCGTCGGTCTGAGCGACTTCCTGCGGAGGGTTGTCGAAGACTCCGACCGGCAGCAGGTGCCGCTCGGCGAGGAACTGGATTTCACTCAGAAGTATCTCGACATCCAGAAAGTGCGCTTTGCCGATCGTCTCCAGTTCAGCGTCGACGTTCCCCAGGAACTTCTTCCAGCGCAGGTTCCCAGCCTGATCCTGCAGCCCATGGTCGAGAACGCCGTTAAACACGGCATTGCGCGCCGCGTGCAAGGCGGAGCCATCAGAATCACAGCCTCCCGTTCGAACGGGACCCTCACCATGCGCGTCTATAACGATGGACCGAGCCTGCCTGTGGGATGGGAGATCGGCCAGTCGGGCATCGGCATCGTGAATGTGCGCACGCGTCTGCAAAGCCTGTATGGCGATCGGTTCGAGTTGAGCATGCGCGATCAGCAACCCGGAGGCGTCGAGGCCACAGTTTCCCTGCCCTTCGTTTCATTACTTGCTTCCGGAAAAACCAAGGAGTGATCTCGTGCCCGTCGATGCGTATCCTGCGAAGATCCGCGCGCTGGTCGTCGACGACGAACCTCTCGCGCGCAGCAATCTGGTCGTGTTGTTGCGGAACGATCCGGAGATTGGAATGGTTGGCGAGTGCAGTTCGGGAGCGGAGGCATTGGGGGAGATCCGAGTCGCGAATCCCGATCTGCTGTTTCTGGATGTGCAGATGCCGGAGTGCGATGGCTTCGACGTGCTCGAGTTGCTCGGCAGCGATCTGCCGCCTGCGATTGTTTTCGTTACCGCTTATGACCACTATGCGTTGCGCGCCTTCGAAGCGGGCGCGCTCGATTACCTTCTGAAGCCTTTCGACAACGCACGCTTCGAACTCGCCCTCAGCCGCGCAAAAGAAAAGATCAGGCAGGGTCGAGAGCGCGCGCCGAGACCGGATCGCGTCGCCATCAAGAACGCAGGCGAGCTTTGCTTCTTGAAAATCTCCGAGATTGATTGGATCGAAGCCGCCGACTACTATGCGTGCCTGCATGTGGGACCGAAAACCCACCTGTTGCGCCGCACTCTGTCGGACCTGGAAGGCGATCTCGATCCCAACATGTTCTGCCGCGTGCACCGCTCGAGTATCGTCAACCTGGAGCGAGTTCGAGGATTAAAGCTGCGGCAGGATGGCGAACAGGAAGTGCTGCTCGACAACGGCGCGACCATTCGCCTGAGCCGCCGTTACCGCAAACAACTGCAAGAGCGACTCGGCGTGCGCAAAGGGGTAGTGCAGGACGCGGACTAGAACCCGTGTGAATTTCTGTCGAAAATAAACGTCTCCCCCGAATTTCCCAAGATGGGACTCCCGTCGGTGGTTGGAGGGCCCCCCTCCAACCCGGTCTCCTGGAATCATCGGGTTAGCGGGAAATCGCCGAAAAATCTATGGGGCACAATCAGTTGCAGGCAAAATCTTGATGTCAAAGAACTTAGAGGCCACCGTCGTCGGACAGGTTCCCCAACACGGGTCGAGACGCACCTTCTGTGCGCTGTCAAGGCCTCGTGATGATCGCCGATCGGATTTTCTCGGTCAAGGTCAGATATCACATCGAGGGCTGTGAATATCTTTTCGGAGGAAGGTGAGAGTTCGAGATGCCTCGTTCGACTGTTCGTCCTATTGAAACGGATTCACGATGCGAACCCCATCGATCTCACGTTTTGTTTGCATGTCTTCCGAGAGGAGCACGCTGCATCCAGCCTGCTTGGCTGAGCGAAGGATCAAGGCATCCCAGAAGGAGAAACCGTGGAGCCGGTGCAAGTCGATCGCCGCAAGAATATCCGCGAGTTCGGGGACGGCGACGTCAAACTCCGCCAGCAATTCGACCTTGCGGCGGGCAACGGCCGCATCGACGCGCAGATTTCGCGTGACGGCAACAAAGTACTCCTGCAATACCTGCAGAGATACAACTCCAGTCCGAGAGCGCCGGTGTTCGGCCACCAGGTCGAGCGCTTTCCGCTGCTTGGCCGGCGTAGCCTTGTCATCGGCGTAGATGAGGACGTTGGTGTCGAAAAAGCTACGAGCGGGCATGGTCTGGGCGGACTTTATCTTGTCGATCGTGAATCTCGTCGCGATTGAAGCGCCGTCCGCGGGAGTGGCCCTGGCCCGAGAGCCGGTTGAATTCGTCAATACTGCGTTCAGGATCGTCCCCGCCAGCAATCGTCTGCAGGTAGTCACGAATCATCTGATTGAGACTCTTCCCAAGAGCTTCGGCCTTCTTACGGGCGCGGGCCACGAGCTGGTCTTCAATGGAGAGAGTCACGTTCATTTACACAGTATACGTGGACACTGGTTATGTGTCAATGGTGAGCAGTCATACTGGTCCTCACCCTTGCCCAGGATGGGGACATTGCACTTTACTTTCTTCGCCGCCACCGCATGCGGATGGGAAGGTCCCTCGGCGCGCTAATGCGCGGGCCTCAGGATGACAAGGCTTGATGCTTCGAATTTGAGATCAGTCTGCGATCAGTTCGAGGCTGGCACGCCGCCGTATTTTTCCAGCCACTTCAGCTCTTCGCGGACTTTGATTTTGCCGTGCCAGGGATTCTTTGACAGCGAGTGGCCTTCGCCCGGGAACACGAGCAGTTTATTGGGAACACCGAGCGAGTAGAGCGCGTGCTCGAGCAAGTAGTCTTCGAGCACCGCGACGCGGATGTCGTCGGCGCCGGCCACCATGTGCGTGGGCGTGCGGACTTTGTCGATCTGGAAGATCGCGGCTTCGTCGTGATAGCGCTGCGCCGCTTCCCACGGACGTCCGCCGAGGAAGTAGGCGTCGTCGTAGGTCGTGTCGTCGTTGCCCCAGTTGCCGACGTGCTCGACCGATCCCGCGCCCGTGACCGCGGCTTTGAAGCGCGTGGTTTGGGTGATGAGCCAGTTGGTCATGTATCCGCCATAGCTATAGCCGCCGATGGTCAGGCGATCGGGGTCGGCGATGCCGTCTTTCACCAGAGCATCGACGCCTGCGAGAATGTCCTTGCCCGGCCGCGAGACGATCTGGGGAACGATCTGCATCAGGAACTTGTCGCCGTATCCGGTAGAGCCGCGATAGTTCGGGCGGAAGACCAGCCATCCGTTGGTGGCGGCGAGACCGGCCCATTCGTACCAGTCGGCGGCGAAGCTGTTGCCATCGGCATCGGCGGGGCCACCATGGATCAGCGTCAACATGGGCAAGTTCTTGGCTTCAAATTTGCCGGGAGGATAGATCAGCATGCCTTCGACGGTGGTGCCGTCGTCGGCCTTCCACTGGTAAGTCTTGCCTTGCGGCAGGTCGCGCTCGGTAAAGAGCTTGTTGAAGGATGTGATGGGACGAGCATTCGCAACGGCGTTGGGGCCGTCGGCCAGGTAGACCTCGGTTGGAGTGGTCAGCGATGAGTACTCGAAGGCGACGCGCTGCGTGTGCAGCCCGGTGGAGAGGTCTGCGTACGTTCCCTTCTGCCCGGTGACCGAATGCAGGGAGTCCGCGGGATTACTGGCGGTGTACATCTGCACTTCGGTGCCGAGGCGCGCGGTCACGAGGACTCCGTTGCCGTAAGGCTCGTAGCTCGCGATCTGTCCAGTGAAGTCTTTGGCCCACTGCTCGACTTTTTTGCTGGCGATGTCGACCCAATACAGGTGGGGCTGCAGATCGCGGTAGGGACCGGAAACGTCTCCGACTTCGACGCTGAAGAAGATGTGGCGGCTGTCGGCGGCCCAGCGCGGGCGGACTTCCTCAGCCTGGTTCTGAGTGATGCGACTCGGCACCAGGGCTGGCTTCGACTCAGCGCCGGCAGTCGTGGGCGAGAGTGCCCGCGCCGCGTTCAGATCGAGAGTGTAGATCTCGACATCTTCATATTTTTCCTGGCGCTGGTTGATCGCGTTCGTCAGAAAGGCGAGGGTCGCGCCGTCGGGCGAAGTGATCAGGTGCTCGATGCGCAAGGGAGACTTGGCGATCTCGACGGTCCCGGGAGTGAGGTCTGGATCTTTGTCGTCGTCGGTTTTGGGGGTGTCCGCTCTCGTTGGCGCGGCAGCATGGCGAGCGAGTGCGGCGGCGAGGTCGAGTGCGAAGATCGCGTCGCCGCGCTCGGCGGTCCGATATTGCGTGACGTCCTTCCATACCTTCTTGTAGTCGTCCTTCTGGGTCTTGCTCCACGGTTGGCGCGTGGCGAAGTAGATGGTGTGCGAATCGGCCGACCATGAGAACGAGTGGACGTCTTCTTCTCCCTGAGTCACGGGAAAAGCTTCGCCGCCGTTAGGGGAGATGAGGTAGATCTGGCTCGCCGCTTCATCTTTGGAGTCGTCAGAGTCGGAGTCGCTGGCCTTCGCGGCAGCAGCTTTGCGCTCGGAAAGGAAGGCAATCCAGCGTCCGTCGGGCGACCACTTCGGATCGGAGTCGTGTCCGGACTGCGTCAGCTGAATCAGATTGGCGATGGAAGGGCCGCCCTTGCCGTCGTCGTGATAAAGCCAGAGGTCGGTGCGGAAGATTTGCTGGTCCCAGTCGGCGCGCTCGGCGCCGATGACGACGGAATTGCCGTCGGGCGAAACCTCAATCGCCGGGAAGTCGACCGAGTTGAAATACTCGTCGAGCGTGAGCTTGGGCTTGCTTTGCGCGGTGAGTGTGAGCGCGCAACTCATGAATATGCAGACTGCGAGACAAGTTTTGTGGGGTCGCATAGGGGTTCCCGGTGGGAAGAAGGGTTATACAACGGCGGATTCGTTGGAGGCAAGTTTGTGACTCGGAGTTTTGCAATCCAGCCAGAGGAAACATAACAATGCAGCAAAGGCCGGGACTGAGAGTTGGATGTGAGTCCAGCGAGATAGCGGGCCGAAGAGAGGCAAGACAAAGGCCAGGTACGTCAGCACAAGAAGTGCGGACGACGATGGATGCGGCGAGTGGGAGAGTATCCGGTCGACGAGAAGCAGCAGCGCGGGGCCGAGGAGGAGCAAGTCGTAGATAAAGAGATGTGGGTTGACGAGTATCGCAGCGAGCGTCAGCGCAGTGAATCGTAGGGCAAGCGCGGCGGAGGATTTCCAGACTGCAGCGGCGATCACGATCGCCGCGATGGAACTCAGCAGGTAGAGTGCGAGCGAGGTTTCGGGCCACGGGATGAGCAGCGTCCAAAAGGAGCGCAGGGAGTGCATCTGCATCGGGGATGAGGTAAGTTCCGCGAGATCGATCCAGCGGGACATGTGCAGCATGGTGTCGAAGTACGCGCGGAAAACCGTCGTTCCGAAATAGAGCGCGGTGAGAGCCAACTGTCCCGCGGCTGAGAGCATGAGGCCAGCGAACGCCTTCCATGCATGCGCAAGCAGCAGGATCAACGGAAGCGCAACCAGTAACTGGGGCTTGAAGACGAGGAAGCCGAGGGCCATTCCGCCGAGCCAATCATGATTGCCACGGAATGCCAGAAACGCCGCAGAGAAGCAACCTAGCAACAGCGCGGAAATCTGTCCGCGCACGAAGAAGTGAAATAGCGGCGGAAAGGCGAGCGCACAGATGATCACAGTGGACGCGTGCGATCGCAGACTCAGGCACGATCTCCAGATCAGGAAAAGGCAGGCAGCGATTGCAGCAACGCTGATCACGACCCACAGGCGGGCGGCGGCCGGGAACGAAAACCGCGCCAGGGGAACGAAGGCCAGCCCGACTTGCGGACCGTAGACGGTGGGAAGGCGAACACGAGTTTGGTCGCCCGCGATCGCGCGCATTTCCTGGTCAGCCACGTTCTGATCGTAGAGCGCGTCGGTGCGGCCTTGACGAATGAGATGAGCGGAAATGTAGAACTGGATGAAATCCTGGAACTTGATGTTGCCGGCGCGGTCGAACAGTCCCGGTGTGGCAAAGTCGACGGCACAGACTCCCCACAAGCAGAGTGCGAGGACGATCGCCTGGGCGCGAATGCGACGCGGAGTCAGCCAGCGCGCAATGGACTCGATCAGCAAATGCGATGCGCTCTTCACCTGCGGAATCACTGGGCCGGCTCGGCGTTCTTGAACGCGTCGTCGAGGATTTGCGACGAGTGAGGAGCGCTCTGCATCATCCGCCAGCCATCATCATACTGGCGGAATCCGACGGTCGAGGTATAGCGCAGGTCGCCAGAGTAGAGTGCGGCACCGATTTCGTTCAACGGTACCCATTTCCATGTGAACTCGACATCCGCCAGATTACCTTGCTTGCTGATGCCGGTGACTCCGAGCAGTTCCCTTCTGGCGACCGGGATCTGTAACGACGCCTTGGTGGCTTCTTCCGCAGAGACGAGGGAGCGAACGGTTTCCACGCCGGAAGGGGTCAGCAGGACATCCCAGCAGGGGGAAGGCGCCATGCCAGGGGAGCAACGGGCTGTGGTGGCCGAGATCCAGCCGTGCTGTTGTAAAACGAGGTATTCGGGAGTGACGTAGTCTCTGTTGGAGACGACTCCGGTTTGTACAGCAAATTGCTGGGGAGTCTTGAAAGCGTTGGAAGCGGAGATCAGGTCGGTGGCGAGGCGGCGGGTGAGAAAGTCTCGCGGAGAGCAGGAGGAGAGCGCGAGGCCTACGAAGAGACACAGCGCGACGACGATCGGTCTGTTTTGCATCGGTCCGGGATTGCCAATTTGCCGGGCTTTGCCCGGCGGACAGCCGAGGGCGGCTGTCCCCACATAGTCAAAATCAACTCCATCAAATCCTTAACGACTTGTGATTGTAAATAAACGAGACCGTTTGTGCGGGAGGAAAGGGCGGTCGGTGATCTGGCCGCTGAATTGGGCGGGCCAGCGTCCGGGGATTTGAGTGGAGCAACTCGGGCAACGGCCGTCGGGAGTAAGGCGGTAGTCCTCGATGTAGTAGCCGTAGCGGCGAATCAGCGTTTCAGTGCACTGCGGGCAGCGCGTGTCTTCCCATTGGCCGACCTTGCCGGGAAGATTACCGGCATAGATGTAGCGCAGTCCGGAGGCCTGGCCGATTTCAGCGGCCTGCAACAGATCCTCGACGGTCGTGTCGCGCTGATCTTCTCCCTGCATTTTGTAGTCGCCGTGGAAGGCAGTCACGTGCCAGGGAATATCGGGCGAGATGGCGGCGAGAAATTCAGTGAGGCGGCGCAGTTCGTCGGTCGAGTCGTTAAAGCCTGGGATCAGCAGGGTGACGATCTCAAGCCACAATCCCATCTGGTGAATGCGGCGAATGCTGTCGAGGATGGGGCCGATACGTCCGCCGAGTTCGTGGTAGTGGCGATCGTCGAAGCTCTTGAGATCCACCTTGTAGAGATCGAGATGGGGGCGCAGGTATTCGAGAACTTGCGGCGTGGCGTTGCCGTTGGAGACGAATCCGGTGAGCAGTCCGGCGGCCTTCGCCTCTTTGAAAACAGCGACCGCCCATTCGCTGGTGATGAGGGGCTCGTTATAGGTGCTCACGAGAACTCTCGCGCCTTGATCGACGGCGTCGCGAACCAGGGCTTCAGGAGATGCCTCCAGAGGCGGCGATACGGCGTTCGGATCGCGAAGCGCTTGAGACGTAACCCAGTTCTGACAATAGCCGCAGTGCAGATCGCAACCCAGCATGCCGAAGCTGTAGGCCAGAGCGCCAGGATGCGCGTGGAAGAAAGGTTTCTTTTCGATGGGATCGCATTGCATTCCCGCGGTGTATCCGTAGGGGACGTAGAGCGTGCCACCGCGGTTGTAGCGGACCTTGCAGACGCCCGGCTGGCCTTCAGGGATCGGACAGCAGTGGCCACAGGAGAAACAGCGGACGCGATTGTTGTCGAGTTTTTCGCAGAGGGAGGCATCGGCTTCACGAACTCTGCGGTCGAGGATGTCGAGGAGGGTGGGCACTGGAAGCCTCTGGGGGTATTCTAGCGCCCGAGATGTACCTCAGGGGCTAAAAGCCCCCACCGAAAACCGGCTTAATCGCAGCTCTGGAAGCGCTGCGCCACCCAAAAGCACGCTTCCAAAGCACCTCTAAAAGTAAGCCCCCAAATACAAGCTTGCAAGAACAAGCTTTCGGGGAGAACGTCTTAGTGGCCGGTGGTGGGCTTGCCGGCGGTTGCGTGTTGCCGCAGCCACGCGTCGGCGTCGAGTTCAATGGACGTGATTCTGGCTCGCGTCAAACGCGCCCGGACGAAGGGTCCGAGAGTCTTGCTGGCATCATCGCCGCTCAAGCGAGCCACCACCATCCAGAAGTAAGCGCGGTCCAAGTCCTGGGGCACGCCGCGCCCACTGAAATAGGCGGATCCCAACTTGGATTGGGCGGCAACGTTGCCCTGCTCCGCAGCCAGGGTGAACCAGCGAACGGCTTCCTGCTCGTCGAGTCTCACCCCTTCGCCGGTGGCATAGCGAAGGCCCAAGCTATTCTGGGCGGCAGCATCGCCGTTCTCCGCCATCTGGCGAAGCTGGTCGAAGGTTGCAGTCTCGACGGAGGGAGCGACCGGCGGAGGATTCTCCGGCTTCGGTGGGTGGGACGACGCCAGAACGGTTTGGATGGGGCTGTGGGCGCGCTCCTGCAGCTTGCTCTGAATCAAAGGAGCGAGGGTGTAGCCGAGAACTCCAAAGATCACGGCGGCGGCGCAGACGAGAATAATTAAGTGCGAACGCGGCAGGCTGATGCCTCCGGAGCCTTTCTCGTCCGAATTTTCCGTCTGCTTTTCTTCTCCTGGCGCGGATACAAAAAGAACACTACCGGTCGGCGCGAAGTGGTCCACCGGGGTTTCGGCGCGCAGCGGAGGAAGATCCTCGGCGCGAGCAGCACGATTGACGGCGGCCAGCACGGCTTCCGCGAGGTGCTCCAGGATCTCGCCATCGGAACTGGAAAATGCATCCGGCTCTGGGGAGAAGACCTCGAGAATCCCAATCGATTTCTCTCCGACTTGAACCGGAGCCGCGAGAATGGAACGAATGCCCAGCGCGCGGCAGCTCTCGCGATCCACGCGAGGATCGAGATCGGTATCGTCGCAGCGGAGCAGCTTGCCGGTCTTCACGCACTCACCGGAGAAGCCGGATCCTACCTGGAGGCGTGCCCCAACAGGAGGAGCATCAGTGCCGAAGCTGGCGCGGCAGATCATGAACTCCGGATCTGCGTCCGCGAGCGCGATGGCCGCGCCCGTAGCGCGAACCAGAGTCTCGGCTCGCTCCGCAATGAGTTGCAGAGCCTCGGCGAGATCGGAACCGAGCGCCTCAACCTGGCGCTGAACCGCGGAGACCGCGGCAAGAGAATCGGTGTAGTTCGGCCGGACGGATGCGTCGTCGAGCGAGCCGATGAACGGGACTATTTTAGCGTCCCCATCGGCTTCTCCGTTGGCGACGCCGGCCATGACATTTACGAAGAGCCATTCGCGCAATCGGGCAGTCGAGTCTGGAGCCAGGTCAGAAAAACGAAGGCCAGCACGTCCCGAGGCGTTCGACCACACCACCTGCCCACTCGTGTAGATATGTTCCGCGCAGTCGGCCAGGTCGAGACAGAGGTCGACGCGTTTTTGTAGTTCTAACGGCGAGTGACACTGAATGGCGACGCCATCTTCGCTGATGTCGACGATCTCGTGGAGATCGAGCATCGCGCCCGGAGATTCGACGGTAAAAGTGGCGTACGCAGGCGTCTGGATCTTATGTCGGACACGCCGACGACGGTTCGGTGAGATTGCGCGGAATTCCGAAGTCGAAGCTGCCATGGGAAAGGGCCCGGTCTATTCCAGCTCCATATTAGCGCGGGATTGCGGAAAAGTAAGCAGGCAAAGAAAAATCAGAAGGACGACGGGGAGAGGACTGCTACCATTGCCGCATGTTCAATTTTGGAAGGCCGAAAACAGCGGGTGACTGGATCGTTCACATCGCAGGGGCCATCGTCGCGATATTTCTTGTGTGGTGGATGCTTCGAATGTACGTGCTCTGAACGCGATCAAGAGCGCCGCCGCGCGCCCTTGTTGTCTTGTTCCACTCGGTATCAGTCGCGAGCTTTGGTGGCCGCGAACCGCAGTCGTACATAGTCGGCCACCCAGTTTCCATCGGCATCGCGAAGTTGCGGTTCCAGGACATTCCGAACCTCTTTTAGATACTCGCTGCGAGCTTCGTCGGAGAAGCCTTGAAAAAAATTGAGAGCAAAAGTCTCTAAGTAATCGGTGATGTCGCCAGGCAGGGGAGTTGGACGGGGGATTAGTGCGATGCTATCGACGCGAAACCCTGCACGTTCCAGCCTGGTTGCATAGTCGCCGGGCGTGGGAAAATACCAGGGAACGCGAGCCTCGCCATCCAGTCCACGACCGTCCAGGGCCTGAACCAGAGCAGTTCGGATCTTGTGAATACAACCGTGGCCGCCAAACTCAGCGACAAATCGGCCACCAGATTTCAAAGACCGATACACTCCGGCAAGCATCCCATCTGCACGCTTAATCCAGTGCAGCACGGCGTTACTGAACACGGCGTCGAATTCTTCGTTGTATGGCAGTTCTTCGGCGCTGATCGCATGCGCGTTCAGGCCGAGAGTCCTGGCGGCCTCTATCTGCGGAACACTCGAATCGATCGCGACCACGTCGCACCCAAGATCCACGAGCTTCTTCGTGAGTACGCCGTCTCCGCAACCAAGGTCCAGGATCCTTTCGCCGGGCTTAGGCGCAAGCAACTCCACGACCGGCGATCCTAGATCGGATACGAATCTCGCGTTACGCGCATAAGCTACCGGATCCCATGTTTGTGCCGTGCACATCGCGTAATCATAGCAGCCTAAACTTTGATTGAACGAAGTGTCCCAGAGAGCCCGCAACAGGATTGCCGCTCGGTAAGGGAGATGCTGATCCACATTGCGGTGATGGCGCGCGTGCCGGAGCAGATCCATGCGATCGAGCACCGCAGCACGCTGGTGGACTTCGATTTCTTTGGGCTTAGAGACAAGCTTCAAGCAGAAGCCAAGGCACCACGCACAAAGGCACAGATACTGGAACTCCTGCGCGCCGAAGGCGAGAAGTACGCCCAGGTTCTGGAAGGCGCTTCGGAGGCCTTTTTGGGGGAACTGGTCGACTACCCGGAAGGGATGGGGCCGCGAATGAAATCGCGCTTCGAAATGCTGATCGCGCCCCAGGAACACGAGATGCGCCACCGGGGGCAGTGGATGGCAGTCGAGAGGATGCTCGGCATCACGCCGCACCTGACACGGCAGATGGAAGAGCGAATTCCGTCGATGCAGTCGGCTTCGGTGGCCCGTTAGCGGCCTCGTTTCAGATGCCGATCACGTCAAGCGACACCCGAAGGGGAGAGCGGCCGCCAAACAGCGTGGCGCGGCAGCACGATTACGTTGCATTTCTAAGCAGTCTTGCCGGATGTGGTCTCGTTCGGATAGTTGAAGAAGAGTTGATTGCCATCGGGATCATCGACGACCAGAAGCCGGTAGCCCCACCATCCCTCTTTGACCGGAGCGCCCTTGGCTTCTAGTTCTTCGCGTAGCGCGTCCAACGCGGCGACCGCGGCCTCGCGCGTCTCCGGCTCGACGTTCAGGGAAATGAACATCAGCCCCTTGCCGATCTTCTCCGGCCACTTTTTAGCCAGAATAAGCGCGCAGCCCTGTCGATCCACCTGTGCGACATACGCTCTGCCGTCCTCGTCGTCGAAGCTCCAGGGACAAGCGAAACCGAGCCGGTCAATGTAAAAGCGGAGCGAGGCCTCAACATCGCTCACGTGTAGGACGGGGCGCGCGAACCAGTCTGTCACAGGTATATCCTCGAATGAAGACGACATCTTCTTCCCGCGTCGTGAATTCTACTTCCGCTCATGAATTCTTGCCGGACGTAGTGGGTAGCGTTCTAGGAATGGGTACACGCTGGCACAACTCAGCAGCAGCGGGACAGGAGATGCGACGGTCGGAGCACGAAAAGCTCTGTCGCAGCGTTCGGTGGCTACAGGCACCCAAGAGGTTGATCTCTAGAGGAACGTAGCGCTAGCCAGTTCGGCGGAGGATTTGGGCCTGGTGCAGGCTCGAGATGCGGGAGATCGCGGCTACCATCATGCTGGAAAGCAGTTGCATGGTGGCCACGTCGCGCTCGTCGAAAGCCCCGGGAGAAGAAGACAAGACCTCGAACACACCGAGAGTGCGCCGGTAATGGCGCAAGGGCGAGACCAGGATAGAGCGGACTCCGAGGCGGCGGCAGCTCGCGAGGTCGACTCGCGGGTTGCGCTCGGCATCGTGACACAGCATGACCTCGCCAGAGCGTACGGCTTCGGCGGAGATGCCGGCGTCGGTCTGCAGGCGAACTCCGAGATCAGGAGCGGTTCTTCCGGCACGGGCACGGCAGACGATTTCGTCCCCGGCTCTCAGAGCGATGGCGGCGCCGGTGGCTCCGGTCAGATGCTGGGCGCGTTCGGTAATCGCGCTGATGGCCGGCTCCAGATCGAGTTCCGCGGCATGGATTTCCGTGTCTTCGGAGGACACAGCGCGGAATCCGGAAACGGGGTGGGCCGCATTGGCGACTCGAAGCTGGCTGCGAAGAGCCAGCGAGGGCATATGAAAATGGTCAGCGTTCGTGACTTCTGGGTCGGGCACGGTGCGTAGCAGATCCCGGACCAGGCTGTTGAGCTCCGTGTCGGTGATCAGGTGCGCGGTTTGCTGATTGCGTAGGGATCCACCCAAAACGCGGGAAAGACCGACGAGGGCGCGACTACCGCAGGCGAGACAATACGGCTTGCTGTTGGTGCTGATCAGCTCGCACTGGACGCAAAATGTGGCGGACTGCAGAGGGACAAAGCTAACGTCTTTAAACGTAGTGCCATATACAGTCTTGCCAAACATGATTGCTGAATCCTCGCTTCTATAGCTTCTATCTTCTGCGGTCCCATCAAGTGCAGTTGAAGGTAAACAGATAGCGAAGGGTCAGAAAGTAACGGCACTGGTTCCCCGTGTGGAAAAGCAGGGTGAAATCGCAGAAATGCGCGGTTGTGTGCAGATAGTTGCAACCTTAGGTGGGTCAAGCTCATCTGAAACGCGAAGGATCGACGAGCTTTATTTTCCCGGAAGTATTGATTTCAGACGGGAGCTCGGCTATCCTAGCAAAACGTTCCACGGCTGATCCGCGGAACGATCACTGGGGGTAATTATGGAATGGACAGCTCCTGCTTTTGAAGAAGTTTGCCTGAACTGCGAAATCAACTCTTACGCCAGCGCAAAGTTGTAATCCGAAACGCTCTCCCCAGCATCCCTGTTTCTGAGGCGGAGCCTCGGGCTCCTGCCTCGTACAGGCCCTTCTCGCTAGTAGTGCAGGGGCAAGCTTATTTGCGCGTGTCTTCTTCTCTCGCGTTCGCGAGTGAACATCCCCCTGATACGAAACCAGTCGTAGGAACAAGAATGACTTAGGAGCGGGTCGCGTCGGTGTGTCTGATTATCCGGCCTGCGCGGCAATCAGAGGCGTGTCCTGGTCGGGTAGGGCGATCACTTGCGCGGAGTGAGCCAAGGTGCGATCCAGTGCATCGGCCAGGGCTGTGGGAAAGATCGAAGTCAGTAGATTGATGTCGAGCTGTAGATCCCGCGAAGAATAGAGCCGCTGCAAGCTCAGAGAACCGCGCCGCCGGTTGGCGGAACTCAGCAAGTTCAGAGCGAGAGTCCACGCCGCCGATGCGTCGAGCACTTTCGGAACCCCTGGTTTGCTCCAGCGGAATGAATTCGTGGCGCGCCGTGTGGCGGAAGGATCGGATGACTCGAATGGCACCACTTCGCCAGGCTGGAGTTCGAGTTTCAACTCGAAGGTATCGAAGTCGTTGCTGCCGAAGGCCGCGGTAAGGATGCGGCGAACCTGATCGTAGTCACGCGCGACCTTGAGTTCCTCGGTGGCGCGGCGGATGGCCAGGTTGTTGACGAAGATTTGGGGCTGATCCAAGGTGCGGTGGGCGACGCGGGCGAGTTCGCCGAATTCAAGGTAGCCGAGGTGCTGCACGCCGATCCAGACCCCAATGCCAACCACTGCGAGCACCAGGCCGAGAGAACTTCCTGTGGGCCAAAGCAGGAACAAGCTCAGCATGGCGAATCCGGCGGAGACGCCATAAAGCGAAATCACAACTTGCCGATGTGTCATGCCGTGCTGCAGGAGTTTGTGGTGAATGTGCTCGCGGTCGGCGGTGAACACCGGGCGTCCGCTGATCAAACGCCGGACGATGGAAAGAGCGGTTTCCAGAATCGGCAAGCCGAAAGAAACGACGGGGATGGCAACGGCCACAATCGTTGGTGCCTTCTGTGCTCCCTTCAACGCCAGCGCACTCAGAACAAATCCGATGAAGAGGCTGCCGGAGTCGCCGAGAAAGATCGTCGCAGGGTTGAAGTTGAAACGGAGGAACCCGAGAATCGCGCCAGCCAGGGCGATGGTCATCACGGTGACCAGCGAAGGCCCGTCGAGGAGAGCCACTACGAAGGCTACCAGCGTCGAGAACAAGGCGGAGCCCGCGGCCAGACCGTCGAGACCGTCAATCAGGTTGAACGCGTTGGTGATGGCCACGACCCACAGGACGGTGAAGGCCCATCCTACAAACCATGGCAGGCGATGATCGCCGAACAGAACCGGGATGTTGACGATGCGAAGACCGCCCATGAACAACATGGTGGCGGCAACGCCCTGCACGGAAAACTTGAAGTAAGGCCCGACACCGTGGAGGTCGTCATAGACACCCAAAAGAAAAACGAGGGTCCCCGGCACAAGGATCGTGAGCAGCGTCTGCAAGGAGAAGGCCGCATGCATGCGTGGACTGTAAACGGCCCAAAGCGCCGCCAAGGCCATGCAACAGGAGAACGAGAGATAAATCGCCACTCCGCCCAGGCGTGGGAGAGGGGTCGAGTGCAAATGACGTTCCTGAGTGGGGACCGCGACCCAACCGTGGGAGTTGGCGAAGTCGCGCACATACCGTGTCAGTACAAACGCCGACAGGAGCGCTACGACGAAAGTCCCGAGGAAAATGCCGGTCAACGAATTCACCTTGGGCAAGCACGCAGAGACCCGCATGCGAGCCCGACGATTTTCTAACGAAAGTATTGCAGCGATGCTCTGCGGTTAATAGTTAGAAAACAGATTCCTACCGTGGTTGAGGGTGTTTCGACTCTAGCAGTAGCCGAATGAGAGTTTCAATCACCGCCGAGCAAAAACCTGTGGAAAACTAATTGGGGCTTAAGTGGATCGTGAGGGTACAACCTCAGCTGCTGTGCTAAACTGCTCTTCAAATTCTCACTTAACACTTCAGGGGACCTCTGATGGACTCGGGCACCTCGGGTTTCGCTCGCTGCCGGACATTCTTGATTCTTCTTGTGACGCTCCTAGCCGTGGTCACCGGCGTTGTTGCGCAGCAAGCGGGAAGCAGCAACCAACCCGAGCCACGCGGCACGCTGACGGCGCTTCCCTCGGCGGTTCCCCCGGCACTTCCCGAGGCAATTCCCCCGGGGCAGCCAGTGTCGCAGGCCGCGAGCAGCGCCTCGGGATCAGCCTCGCCTGCGCCTGCGAAAGCATCCATCACGGCAAGCGACTCGCCCGACCAGTCGGCTCTGGTCAAGCTGGGTCCGGGAGACTTGATGGAAGTGAACGTGTATAACGTTCCAGAGTTGACGAGCAAAGTCCGGGTGAGCAATTCTGGTGACGTGTATCTTCCTTTGATTGACTACGTTCATGTCGACGGACTGACTCAGGAGGAGGCACAATCGTTGATCGAAAAGCGGCTATCGGACGGAGGATTCGTCCGCAGCCCGCATGTGACGATCTTCGTGGACGAGGCGGCTTCACAAGGTGTGACGGTGATTGGGGAAGTCGGAAAGCCCGGCATCTATCCCGATGTCGCCGATCACAAACTTTATGAGGTGATCTCCGAGGCGGGAGGGTTTAATCCGTCGGCATCGCGCAAGATTGCAGTGATCCGGAAGAACCTGCCGGAACCGATCCGTCTTGATCTGCCCCGCAATCTGGCCGACGACCTGAGTGGCAACATCGAAATCATGCCTGGAGACACGATCACGGTGCCGCGCGCGCCGATTATTTACGTGGTTGGGGATGTGGGACGGCCCAGCGGATTGCTGGTCGACAACGGGACGCTGACGGTGCTACAGGCATTGGCCTTAGCCGGTGGAACGAACCGCACGGCGAAGATGGGCGGCGCCCGTATTATTCGTAAGACGCCGGCAGGGATGACGGAAACGAACGTTCAGCTGAAAAAGATGCTGGAGGCAAAAGTTCCCGACGTCACATTGCAGGCGGACGACATTCTCTTCGTGCCGATCAGCGCAGGCAAGATTGTAGCGGCCAGGACCTTTGACGCCGCAATGGCTATGGCCACGGCGGCCTCGATTTATGCGGTGCATCCGTAGCCGGCTCAGTCCTTCTTGATTAACTGCTGTAGAACTTGAATGTATTTCTCGCTCGTACTGCCACGAGAGAAGTGCTTCAGGATATGTTCCCTTCCCTTCTGACCTAACTCGAAACCAAGTTGGCGGTTTGCAGATAGTTGACCGATTGCCGCGACCAGGGCCTCGGCATTTTCTGGCTCAATCACGATCCCGGCGCCGGCTTCTTCCATTATCTGGCGCGCCTGACCGTCGACGCCGAGGATCACCGGACGGGCGCAGGACATGAACTCCAGCATCTTGGTGGGAATCACCGTCTTGAAGATATCGGTCTTCTTCAGAAGAACCAGGCAAGCATCGGAGGCGGAAATGTAGGCAGGTATTTTTTCGCGAGGCTGCTGATCGAGAAAGCGAACGTTAGTCAGACCCCGGGACTGGGCCAGAGTTTTGATCCGTTCTTTTTCGGCGCCCTCGCCTAGGAGCAGGAAAAGCACATCCGTGTTGTGCTGCAGTTGCGCCGCGGCGTCGAGTAACGCTTCCAGGCCGTGGGCGTTGCCCATGGTTCCGATGTAACTTGCCAGGAATTTCCCTTGCGCACCTAGGTCGCGCCGCAACGCGTCGTTTGCCGTAGAAGTACTGGGCGCGAAGAGGTCAGTCTCCACTCCGTTTTCGACGACAGCAATTTTCTCTTCGGGTACGCGCCAGCGGCGGAGCAGATGCTCGCGAAACGCCGGAGTCACGACGACGATGCGGTCCGCCTTCCGGTAGAGAAATTTCGCGACTCCCGCCAGCACATGGTACAGAAGAGAATTCTCATCGCCCACACCGACGGCGATTAGGGATTCCGGCCAAAGGTCGCGAACCTCGAAGACGAATGGGATTTGCCGAGCAAAAGAGATCCACCAGCCGGACAGTCCAACGAGAAGTTGCGGCGAAGAGGCGATGATCACATCGGGGCGAGGGATGGTCATTCCGCGCAGGGCGGCGGACACGCAAAACGAAACGTAGTTGCGCATGCGCTCGTGGGCCTTGCGGTTGGGCAACGGCCAGAGCCATGTGCGGAAAACGTCGACGCGACCGATTCGCTCTCGATAGACCAGGTGGCGCAGCCGAAGGCGCCATGCAGGCGGAACAACACCGGTTGGATGGTTGGGGAATCCAGTCAGCACCGAGACGTCGTGCCCCGCTTCGGCCCAGTGGCGCGCGAGTTCCGAGGCGCGGGCGGCGGGCGCACCCATCTCCGGCGGAAAATATTGTGAGATGTAGAGAATCTTCACGCGAACTTAGAGGCTATCGCATAAACGGACGTTCGCGGTAGGCGATGTAGGAAGAAGGCTAGCGTCCGGGGGTGGATGATTCTTTAACCAAGTCACAAATGGCGTTTACAGTATCCATTTTTTCCTGATCGAAACCCATCTCCGCGAAATCGACGCCAAATCTCTCTTCCAGAAAAACGGCCAGCGAAACAGCGTCCACGGACTGCAGGCGGCCGCTCAGAAGCAATGATGCGTCGTCGGAGAAAGGTTGCTCATCCCCTTTTCGAGCCAGCAGAGTTTGAAGGAATTCACGAATTGCCTCTTTGCGTTCCATGTCACTCCTCACGAACCCAAATTCAGAAGATGCCCCAAGAACCGGAAGCTCTCTGAAATTGGATATCTCTTGTAGGTGTAATCGAAAACTCTCAGAATACAAAAGAAACCGCTGACGCACAGGGGAGGAATGAGCCGGGTGCGAATCCAACCCAAATTTTCCGTCTTCTTTTCGATGTTCTGTTGCCGCATTTGCGAAATGCCGATTCCCACCGAGAGCACCGCCGTATAGAAGATGTAGCTTTGAAAACCGGCGAGCGCGCGCCAGAAGCCGAGATCCTCGACATAGTTCAGGTCGCGCAGGAAATGGAAGAGAGCGTTCCCGAAGCCGGCAGCGGCGACCGTTGCAGCGAACAAACGCCAGCGCCCCCACGTTTTGAAATACCGCATAAACGCAGGATAAAAGAAGCAATCGACCAAGAGTTCCTTGAAGTAATAGTAGTAGCGGTTCCAGAATTCCGCGATGGAGCGTGAGGACAGAGGCCGCCACGTGTTTCGCAGCGCCAGAAATCCAGCCATGCGGCAGACGGCGATGATGCGATGTCCGAAAATCGAAAACTCGATCATCCTTTCAATGAACTCCGCGATCAGGCTTTCCCATCCGACGTACCACTTAAAAGGTAATCGCACCAGGCTGAGGTGGAACACGAACTCGTAGAACGGAACGCCGAGATAGCCGTGGACGAGCGGCTTATACGCGTACTCGAGAAAGAGGTCCAACACCAGCGACCACGCCAGCAGCTTGAGGCCTTTGAGTTGCGCCACGGCGAGTTGCTCCGGATTCTTCGCTTCGATTCTCCGGAGATAGGCCGCGCCCTTAGGAAATGGCGTGCTCGACTGACCCCAGATCGGTTGATAGCCTCCGACCTGCAGATGGAAAGGATCGTGGGCCTTGGAGTTGAGGTCCAGCAGCGAGTAGGCAAGGAACCAGAGGTAAGCCCCTGCCACGGGCAGGAAATTGAAGGCGGCGGTGTGAACGGAACCTCCGCGCGGAAGATAACTGGCCAGAAGAACCGTGAACGTAAATCCGATGAGAAGCGTGGCGACCGGCCTGCGGCCGAGCCAGGAACTGCGAAAGCGGGACGCGTACCAGAAAATTATCGCCGCAAGAACTAGAGAGATTCCCGCTTGGATAATCTGCGGATGCTCTGCCCACTGCCACCAGATTCCGAACGCCCACAAAAGCGTTCCGATGGTCAGAAGAATCCGGCGATACTGCGGGAGCGCCGTTACTGCGGCGAGAAAACAGATTTGAGCTTTCCATCGCGGATTGTGCAGGTAGTGAAGCCAGGTCGCGTAGTAGAGCCCCAGTCCGAAGAGGGCGAGAATCGTGGCTTTACCCGCGAGGGTCTGGGCGAATGAGACGATCCATGGATATGTTTCGATGCGGGGAATGATCCGGAAGCCGCGCAAGAAACTGAAGGGTCGCGTTACGGGCGCGGCTTTCGGCGCGGTAGCGGCAGTCATACGGAGCCTTGCGCGAGCATCTCGGTCAGAGCCTTGCGGTCAGTTTTGCCGCTCACGCTCACGGGCAGCCGCGGCAGGAACCGCACCTCGGTCGGAACCATATATTTCGGAACGCGGCGCTGCATCTTCTCGCGGATTTCCGCGGTCGTGAGAGTGCAGCCAGAGACGAAGGCCACGATGCCTTCGGCCAGCGCATTCGTAATGGGCCAGGCGACGGCCGCAACGGAATCCACTGCGCAGACTTCGCGCAGATGCGCCTCGACGTCTTCCAATTCGACGCGATTGCCCAGCACCTTCACCTGATTGTCGGTGCGTCCAAGGTGATGGAATGTTCCGTCGGCATCGCGGTAGGCGAAGTCGCCGGTCAGGTACCATCTTTTGCCGTCGATAGTCGGAAATCTTGCTGCGGTCTTTTGGGGATCTTTGAAATATCCTTTTGCGACTTGCTTGCCACAGAGAGCAAGTTCTCCCTTTTCTCCGGGAGGGAGGAAATGGAGGTTGGTGTCGACGATCGCGGCATCGTTGCTGCCAAAGGGCTTGCCGATGGCGACGGTTCCTCGGCTTTCGGTGACAACCATCGGCTCGGTGCAGCGTTGGCCGATGCAAACGACGGTCGCTTCGGTCGGGCCGTAGAGATTGTCGACGAAACTATTTGGCGCAGCCTTCTGCCAGAGTTCGGCGGAGCTTGCCGGCAAGGGCTCGCCGCAGAAAATCGAATAGCGCACCAAAGGAAAAGCTCCGGGAGTCAGCATCTTCATATTGCGCATGAACGCGATGGTCGAGGGCACGGAGAACCAGCAGGTCAGCTCGTGCTCACGGATGAAACGCGACGGGCCCATCAGTTGAGTGGCAGGCACCACATGCAGAGATGCGCCGGAAGACCAGGTCGTGAACATGTCCATTACGGACGGATCAAACGTGAAATCGTAGGTTTGCGAGACACGGTCCCCTGGACTGAACGGATACAGCTCTCGCATGGCGGAGATAAATGCCGAGACATTCCCCGTCGAGACCATGACGCCTTTGGGCGATCCCGTGGTTCCGGAGGTGAACATGATGTAGGCGAGGTCGTCTTCGCTGAGCTTCTTTGGGACATGATGAGGGTCGGACGGTGGCAGCGCGTCGAAGCCGGCAATCAGTGTCGTTGGCGCAGCATCGAGAGAGATTGACTCGGAGCTGCCTGGAGCCAGGATATGTTTCGGAGCCTTCTGCAGAACTTGAGGGGAGAGAAGCTTCAGGCCTCGATCGTCGACCACCAGCGCGTCGAGTTCGGTGGTTTCGAGAATGCTGAGAAGTCGTTGTTCGGGCCAGTCGGGATTGAGAGGAACGTAGGCGGCGCCGGCCCATGAGGTACCCAGAAGTCCGGCATAGGCGGCCAAGCTTCGCGACGCCAGGATTCCTACGAGTTTCACATCAGCCCCCGGGCGCGATTGGAACCATGAAGCGATCCGCTCGACGAGTTCGGCGAATTCCTCGTAGGTGAGACTGCGCTGGTTTACGGACAGCGCAAGACGTTCCGGATGAGTCCTGGCATTGTTGTAGACAGGTAGCGCGAGATTTGTGCTCATCGATACTTGGGAACCATGCCGAGGGAACTATGCCAAGGAACCAGTTCAGTCTCCTGCATATTAGACGTGGCTGAGAAGTTCCTCGCAAGGTACAAGAGTCACTTGCGCGGGCGGTCAGTTCTAGTAGTAGCAGAGCTTGAACACGCTCTTATAGGCGAGGGCGCGGGTGCGATTGGCGCGGCTGTGGGCGTAACTTTCCCAGCGGTCAGCGACCCGGGCGAATTTATCGTCTCCCGTCAGGCGATGCATCACGCGTAACTGCAGGATGTGCAACTGATGATAGAAAGGGCTGGCCACCATGGGCAGACGCGTGCCAGATTGTTCGTAGCGCGACCAGAATCCCAAGTCGTAGCGGTCGAGATTGTGCAGCATCGTCCGGACGGCACGGGAGAACAACTCCTGCGCAGAGGCATCTTTCGTCGCGAGGAAGTAGTCGTAGATGCCCCACGATGCCCAGATGAATCCGTTGAGAATATGCGTAGGGGGCGAGACGATGTATTCCTCGAACCACAGGTCGCCGGATTCGTCGGTGAAGGCGACGCCTCCATCTTTCATGGGCACATGAAAGCAAGCTAGAGCGCGCTGAGCTGCGTCGCGATAGCCGGCATCGCCCGATTCTTTGTAAGCACGAACGAGAACCGAAATTCCCTGCCCTTGCGCTAACGCTGAGTACCACGGGGCGCGGAGAGTGTCGCGATATTCCCAGTCGAAGTGATGATTCCAGACGGAGAGGCCTTGCGGGTTCTGCTCGAGGTGAGCGCAGAGCCAATCGGCGACTACGAGGAATTTTCGGCGGCGCTCCGGATCGGCAGTGCGCCGATACAGGTTGTAGTTTCCCAACCCGTATTGCGCGATGGCAATCGGGTTGTACTGCAGGCCGATCTTGCCATGATAGTCGAGTTGCGGAATGCCAGCGGAGTCGTAGAAGCCCTGATAGTCCGCCTTCTGGCGAACAGCATGTAGTATTCGCCGAGTGCGTCGGTGGTCGCGTTGGGATTCTCCGCGGGAGTTTCGTGCCAGAAGGTCAGATGGCTCTTGCCTCCGCCCAGGTAGGCGCTGAAGATGCGTCGGTAGTAGGCGAGACTTGGCAAGGGCGGGAGATTCGCATCCATCTTACGGCAACAGCGAAGGGTCGAGCTTCGCTCGACGGACAGCCGAGGGCGGCTGTCCTCACACGAATATCTTAAGAGCCGACCGAGTAGAGCGAGGTGACCATGTCGTCGGATTGGACGGCGACCGTGGTCAAGGCCAGAAAGAGCGTGTTGTTGTTTCCATCGGGCATGAAAGCATTTCCGTACTGGAACAGGCCCATCGGCCAAAGATCTTTTTGCCATCCCAGCAACAGGTGCCAGTCTTTGGGCTCGCTCCCGCGCCGCCATAGACGCGGACGTATCGATCGCGGTTCACTTCGCTCGGTTCGACCATTGTCGAGAAGAAAACGCGGTTGCCAACGCGGCATCCGTAGATCGACGAGCAGCTGATCGGCGCGACCTGCATCAGTTCACCGCGCAGGTCGAGTCGGTAGATGTAGTTATGTTCGAGCGGCGTATCCGAGGAAAAGTACAGGCCGTCGGCGCTAGGGATTGCTGCGACCGCGCGGGCTTGCTGCTGGCCTTGCAGGACGGACTCGACCCGGCTGAAGTCGCAAGTGGCTCGAAGCATGCGGCATTCGTTTCCGTAGTCGCCAGTCAATATCCAAAGGCAATCTCTCCAGGGGTCGTGAACGATGTTGTGGATATGACGGATGGCACCATTGGGAAATGTGTATGCGACGCTCCAGGTTGCTCCGGCGTCGGTGGACGCGTAGATGTGGACTTCGTCGCGGGCGGGATTGTCGAAATATTCCCCCAGTAAATTGTGCCACCGGGGACTGAAGTGATGTGCAGTGGGCGCGTGCCGCGGACGATCGTGTGCGTGAGCCGGAATTCAGTCTCGCCAGGACGAAGTGTAACGATTGCTCCAGAAGCGGCAGCGACCAACCCGCCGCTTGGCAGCACGGCCAGCGCGTGGAAGCCATCGCGAAACAGGCGCGCGATGAGGCCGTTTCTCACTGAGAGACGGCGTCTCCATTCTGGATGAAAACTAGCCACAGGCTGCCAAGCCAGATTGGTCGCAGGATCCTGCACCGTGGCGCGCATCAAATGATAGCCGCGCGAGGCGTAGAGCTGGTCGCCGGACCAGGCCAGAACCCGCAGCCGCGGGAAACGCGCGACACAAATCAGGCGCCCTTTGAGATCGTGATTGGGTTCTTTCATTGGCCTGTTGCGCGCCGCGCTCTACTGCAAGAAGATCTTCATGCAGAAGCAACTGCCGCCTGCCTTTTCGAACTCGGAAGTATCAACGACAACGGGCGTCAGCCCCTCCTGGTGAAGAATGGCTTCCAGAGGAGGGGTCACACACGGAGTGATGTAACTTCCGTTGACGACAATTCCATTGCCCATGAAGCGATGCGCCTCGTCAGCGCTGAGCAGGTGAACCCGCTTCCAGATTTTATGGAGAGAAGCGAGTGCCTCAGCAGAATAGGCGCCAGGAAAAATCAGTGCCGCGTCATTGTTAAGCGGGCAAAGGCAAGTGTCGAGGTGATAGCAATACGGATCGACCAGTTGCAGGGGGACGACGGGGATTCCCATTTTGGACATGGCAGCGGAAAACTTCTCCACGCCGCCACTCGTGCTGCGGAACCCATAGCCCGCATATATACGGGAACCGTCGGGGTGCCTGAGTAAGTCGCCGTGGCCCTCAAGGTAGTCGCCGCCGTAGTCAAGATCGATGACATGGTAGTCGTGCGCGCGGAACCAGTCAGTGAAGAAGGGCACCTCGCGCTGCCGCGAGGCATACACCATTCGGCTGGGCACAACGAATTTTCCATATCCATTTTTCTCGCCGACGAAAACCTGATTCGCGGCGAAGACCATGTCTTCAAGGCCTTCGACGGGATCGATGGTTTCAACCGTGCATCCGTTCTGTTGCAAAACACTACAGAGCGCTTCCCACTGGCTGCGCGCCTTTCCACGGTCCACTGCGGATTCTCGTAACATGTACGGATTTTTCTGATCGACGACATCGAAATATTTCGGCGGACAGAGCAGGACCGTGGGCATACGATTGATGGTAGCTGGGTTCATCGGACTCAGGCAAGAAAGCCGAGACGAGGGATCGGCAGAGATTGCCGTCCTTTCGGCAAACCAACGCGGGCAACGATCGGGGATGCGCCAAATCTGAGAAAACTCTTAGGGGCGAGAGGATAACTCTGTGGCAGGCAACGTGCTATCGACTTGGAGTCCAGTGGCTCGCCGCGAGCGTTCATCGCCGAGCAGAAAGCAGTGAGAAGATGCTCAGCCGATGCGCCAATCTGCAATGTTGCAAGCCCTTCCTCAAGTTGCGAGATGGGAAACTGTTCCTAGTTGAGACCGAACGTCTGACCAAACCGGGAGAGGCCGCCGTGCCCCCGTTCATTCGGGCGCGGCAGCAGCAACGCTGCGTGGAGCATTACTGGCTGTGCGATGACTGCGCAGTCCAGTGGACTCTAGTTTACGACCGCGAGCGTGGGGTTGCTCTGGCGCCCCTGCACCGACCTGCAACCAGCGTGACCGAAATAGCCACGGGCGCACGCAGCGGGGTGGCATAGATGGCAACTCGTGGAAGAACGTCGAAAATCACGACTTAGGCGTAGCCTTCCTTCGCCCAAGCCTTCCAGTCCTCGCGGACTGCATTCAACATCTCTTCGGTGGCTCCATGGAGCCACCGCCCTCTCTGCGCTTGCATATGCCGGAGGATCGGCTTACGAGCGGTATTCGTCCCAAGGTGAATATTGGCCGTCTCCCGTCCCATGGCATGAAGCAGGCGCAATTCTTTCCCAGGCGCCCGCAGCGCGGCCAGTTCGACTCGCGAACAATGCGGGCTGAGCCTACGAATGATCCAGCGACCACGTAACTGAACGAAGGGATCGAGACATCGAACCGCCCGGCTGATGATGGTCTGATACAGGATCTCTGGAGGGCCCTGATCGTCTTTCGCCCAGTAGCATGCCGACGAAACCAGAGACTTGGCCTCGCGGGCGACCCTGCCACCATGCCAATCCGCAATGGCAACATAGCGCGCGTGCCCCAGGCTGCCGAGACCAGCGATGCGAGTCGACAGCCTGTAAGGCAGGTCGCGCGAGGGCATGAGATGCTCGATGGCATCGATCGCACTGACCGGCACGTCTCCTTTAACCAAGGGTAGGGCGTCCATCTTCGCCCAGAATTGCACGGGGTCGCGGAGTTTACTTTCCGCAATCTGTCGTAACCACTCGTTCTTCTCGCCAAGAACGAAGGCGAGTCCGCCGTCGCGCAATGCCTCCCGATAGCCTTCGAGCAAGGCATCACAAATGTCCTTCTTTTTCAGCGCCAGGTGCCCGCCTTCGGCTGCCAGGTGGGCACTCACGGCCAGGCGAACCAGATCGTTGGCGTAGGACATGGGATGAGCTTCGTCGAAGTCGTTGACGCCCCAAATGAGGCGTCCTTCGGCGTCGCGCCAGGTTCCGAAGTTCGCAACGTGCAAATCGCCCACGGCGAGCAAGTGCGGGCCTTTGGCAAGATCGGGGCAAACCTTCGGCCAGACTTGCGCCCAGCGGTAATAGGTGGCTCGCAGAAAAGGAAAGACCGCGGCCTTCATGTTGGCGTGCTTGATGCCGAGGTCTTTCTTGACCAGATCGGTGCGACGACCGAGCCAGTCTTCAAACTGGCGGGTCGCTTTGACGATGTTCATGGCGCAAGCAACGATAGTGGGGCAGGGGACGGAAGTCAACGGTTCCTAGCGCCGAGAAACTGCGAATAGAGGCAATCCTCGATCGTTGGAACAGGGCCGGTTCGCGGGACATCCAACGCCCGCCGATTCAAGGAGGCAAGGGGCATTCATCTCGCGAAGATGGTCTATCGAGAACCTTAAAATCCGGAGATCAGTGCTTATAGTGGCCAGCGTTCTTCTCGATGAAATCTTTTTTGTCTTCCGGCACATCTTCAAGGGCGTGAATTGCGTCGGAGCCGCAGGCCGGAATGCAGGCGCCGCAGTCGATGCAGCCCTCGGGATCGACATACATCTGAGTCGCAGCTTCGAACTCGGGCTCGTCCTGCTTGGGGTGGATGCAGTCGGTGGGGCAGACTTCCACACAGAGAGAGTCTTTAATGCAGCTATCGGTGATTATGTAGGCCATGATGAATCGATCTCCAAAATGAAATGAGCACGTGCGGCTCGCTCAGGTAAAAGTGTAAGAAGCATAGAGAGATCGGGCGGTGATTTTGGTCACAGGCGGTTGTGCGCTGGTAGGAAAAGGGCGGCGGGATTCCGCGCGAATGAGTGTTGATACCAATCACGCGGACCTGTGACCGTCGTCACAGAAATACATAGGCGACAGGTCTTAAATAAGCACAATTGAACTAGGCCTTCTAGTCATAGGATCGCCCGGCCGCACCCACAGAACCCCACAAGCCGTTACCCCAGACGGCAGCGGCCGGGCGTTTGAAGGCTCAAGGTTTTCTAGCCCTCCCCACTCCCCCTCTCCAGCCGCTTTACATAAAAATCCCGCAACCCTGTGTACTGCTGGACACACCGTGGCCGGCAGCACACTCTTTGGCCACCTTTTAGATCCCCTAACAATCTTGTTTTCAATCAGATGGCCTTTGGCTCCCGTCCTGCCTCTTGTATTGGCGTACGGCAACTCATCGGGAGGCGGACATGGAGCGGCTGGCTGGAACGGCAACGACGAAGTCGGCACCGACACTAATCTTGGCGGTAATAGTTCTTGCGCTGGCAATTCCCTCCATGGCGCAAACCGCGAAACCCACCGCGGATCCGATCAAGCGTGTCGTACTGGTCAGCGTCGCGGATCGCAAGCTTGCCGTCATCGAGAACGGAATCGTGATCGCAACGTTTCCTGTCGCGGTCGGAGCGGCGGTTAGCCCCAGCCCAACCGGTGAGTTTCAGATCGTCAGCCGCGTCGCCAATCCGACCTACTATCACCCCGGCACCGTGATCCTGAGCGGCAAGGACAATCCCGTGGGCACACGATGGGTGGGACTCAGCCAAAAGGGCTATGGAATTCACGGGACGAATGCGCCGAGATCGATCGGACATGCGGCGTCGCATGGCTGTATCCGGCTGCGCAATCGGGATATCGAGAAGCTATTCACGATGGTGCGCGTCGGCGACGTGGTCCAGATTCGGGGCGAGCGCGACGAGCAGGTGGCGCAGGTGTTCGGACGCAGCGCGGACGATACGACGATGGCAGCAGCGGATGTTGCCGAGCAAGATGGCGGGCAACCGCAGCCGTCGACGTTCTGAGTTCGGAATTTGAAATCGAAGTTGGAATTCTCAGGAGGACATTATGCAAATGGCAATCACATTCATGGCGGTGGTAGCAGGAATGATTTTCTCGCTGGCGGTGGCGTTGCTGGCGGAAGAACTGATCTTCGGGCAGGTATTCCGTCTGTTCTTTTCCCGGCAGACGGTCGCAGTGAAATCTGAGCAGAAGCGCTGAGGCGCAGAGGAGAACGACAATGCTGGCGTTGAGGTATTTGCTGATTGCCGGTGGCTTCGGGATGATTCTCGCGGCTGTGAGTATCTTGGGTTATGACTTGTATCGCGAATTGTTGTACCGGCGGGCAGTAGCGACACTTGGCGGGGGCCCTCTGCCACCACTTCCGGAGTGGCGCTGGCGCACATCGCTTGCCCTGGGCATGCTGGCTTGGGGGCCAATTCTGCTGGCGTTCAGCATTGTCGTGGTACCGAGCGGCACGGCGGGAATCCGAGTGAGCCAAATGAGCGGCACGGTCCCGGGCACTTTGTATCCCGGCATCCATTTTGTGACGCCCCTGGTGGAGGACGTGGCCCTGTTCGACACACGCGATCAAGTCTTCACGACCGGAATGTCGGAGGACGGTAAGAACGCAGCCGCCAACGTCTCGGCCAAGTCCCAACTGCTGGACGTGCAGGCTAAGGAAGGGCTGACACTCGGGCTCGCGATCACCGTGCGTTACCGGCTCGATCCCAAACGCTTGGACTACATTCAGAGCAACCTGCCGCGTCCCGTGGAGAAAGAGATTGTTCCGCCGATCGTGGCCAGTGTTTGGCGCGAACTGGTTCCGAACTACACGGTGCGGGATGTCTTCTCGGCCAAGCGCGAAGAAGTGCGGCAGAGGGCCGCCGGCATGATTACGCAGAAACTGTCGGCCGACGGAATCGTGGTGAAAGAGGTGATGCTGCGGGATATCCAGTTGCCGGAGGAATATTCCAAGGGACTGGAAACGCTGCTCCTCAAGGAGCAGGAGAACGACCGGATGGGCGTGGAAACGGAGCTAAAGCAGAAGCAAGTGCGCATCGCCGAACTTGAAGCCGAGGCAACGAAGGTGCAACAGATCAAGCAAGCAGAGGGTGAGGCGCAGGTTCATGTGTTGCAGGCGAAGGGGGAGTCGGATGCGATGCAGTACACGCTGCCCCTGAAGGAAAAGCAGATCCAACAGAGCAAGTTGGAAGCGGAAGCGCGGAAGGAAGCGACCATCCAGAACGCGGAGGCCGCGGCCCAGGCGAAGGTGATCGACAGCAAGGCCGAGACTGAACGGCGGAAGATGCTGGCGGAGGCGGAAGCAGACCGCATTCGGGTGACAGCTTCTGCCGATGCGGAGCGGATGTCGAGCGAGGCGGCGATTCTGAAACAGAATCCTCTGCTCATCAACAAGATCGTGGCGGAACGGCTGTCGGACAAACTGCAGATCATGATGGTTCCGGCGGACGGAAAGTTCTTCTTCGCGAACGATGTCTTGCACAGCATGAGCGCTGCGAATCAGGCCAGTCAGGCTGAAGAACAGCCGAGATAAGGTCTTTGGTTATCAGGAGTCACGAGTCAGGGTCAAAATCCCCACCCTCTCGCAAAAAACGCGAGACGGGTGGGGCACCCTGACAGATCAGGCTCAGCGGTGTCCAAACAGTACAGGGAAGAGGGACTGTCTCATGCGCGGAGCAGTTTATAATTTGGCCATCCCAAACACCATTCCTACCTCGGTGAATCGCGCTTCACGCACGCCCAGACTTCACTTCGCGGCGAAGCTCGGCCTTGCAGTTCTGGCGCTCGCGATCGCCGTCCACGCGGCGGACTGGAGCGCTCCGGAGCAACAACTAACGCACAAAATTGTTGCGGTGACTGGACCCGGCGCCGTCGCTCTTACGGTGGAGAACCGTTCCTCCTTGGGCAAACGCGATAGCGAGATTATTCAGAACGGGCTGCGTTCTGCGCTCGAAGGCCTCGGCATTCGATTTGTGAGCGCGGAGCAAGCCGCCGCGACGGTCGCGATTGTTCTCTCCGAGAATCCGACGTCCTGCGTGTGGGTAGCGGAGATTCGTCAGGGCACAAGCGAAGCTGCCGTAGTAATGGTATCTGCGCCTCGTCCTGCGAACTGGATGACGCCCCACGATTCTGTGCCGCTCAGCTTGCGAAAAACCTCGTTGTGGACCCAGCCGAATCCGATTCTCGACGTTGCGGTGCTCGAGGAGAATGCCACTCCCACGCGAATTGCGGTGCTCGACGCGGACAACGTCTCGGTCTACCGGTTGCAGGGCGCGAAATGGCAGCAGGAGCTGACGCTGGGCATCGTCCATGTGCGGCCCTGGCCGCGGGATTTGCGGGGAAGGCTGGTTCCGGCAAAAGATCACTTGCTGGATGCGTACCTGCCCGGCGTGATATGCCGCAGTTCCGCTGGTGCGCCGGCGACGTTGAATTGCCGCGAAACGGATGATCCTTGGCCTCTCGTTCCTGCAGGACTGAGCGGAAGTGTTCTCACCGTTTTTCCCAGCGCCGGATCGACTCCGATAACGATTCCACCCGTGGGAGCGTTCTTCGCTCCGACGCGCAATTTTTTCACGGGAGCTCTAACTCCAGGCGTTGGCAAGTTCACGACCGTGTCCAAGTTCTATTCGGCGGCATTGGTGCCGCGCGAGAAGTACGTACTGTGGCTGTTCGCGGCAACGGATGGTCGGGTTCATATGGTCGACGGCATGAATGATCAGGCGCTGAAACCCGGGTGGGGGAGCGACCTGACGAGTGTAAAAACAGCATGCGGCGCTGGTTGGCAAGTCCTGGCCACTTCCGGAGAAGCGACAGGCGACTCGGTGCGTGCTTACGAGTTTCCC
The DNA here is from genome assembly GCA_963844525.1 of uncultured Acidobacteriaceae bacterium. Taxonomy (GTDB): domain Bacteria; phylum Acidobacteriota; class Terriglobia; order Terriglobales; family Acidobacteriaceae; genus Sulfotelmatobacter. Next base: position 332,071 of record CAWJOM010000011.1, read on the forward strand.
GATCGCGACGCGGTTGCGGTGAGCAGTGCTGTCGATGTCCCGGGTAACATCACGGCGTTGTGGACCGAAGCGAAAGGCGATACGGCGATTGCGGTAACAAGGAATCGCGAAACAGGAACTTATGAGGCGTTTCGACTGGCGGTTGTTTGTACTCAGTAGTTTGATGATCGGAGCTTTGGCGGCAAGCGCGGAAACGCGTCCGCAGTACGGAGGCGCTCTGCATGTCGCGATGCGGGCTGCTCCTGTGTCCTTGGATCCGGCGGAGCTCGATGCTGCGAGTTCCGATCGCGCGGACAATCAGCTTGACACCTTCGCTCGGCGTAGCCTGACTACGCTGATGTTCGACACTTTGATCACGAGCGATGATGCAGGCCGTATTCAACCCGCGCTGGCCACGTCGTGGCAGACATCTCCAGGAGGTCAGCGATGGCAGTTTCGGATTCGCAGCGGCGTGAAGTTTCACGACGGGAGCGCACTTCGCCCCGATGTTGCAGCCGCTTCCCTGCGCGCTGCAAACCCGTCATGGAACGTGACTGTGGATGGTGACTCGGTCGTGATTGAGAGCGCCTCGTCCGACCTCCTGGTGGAATTAACGCTGCTGCGGAATGCAATTGCAAAACCGACCTCAGGCGTCACGCCGAGCGGAACAGGGCCATTTCACGTGACCGAATGGCAGCCGGGTAAAACGCTGACGCTGGCAGCCGAGGAAAACTGCTGGCGCGGACGCCCGTTCCTTGACTCGATCGAGATCGAGATGGGAAAGAGTTTCCGCGATCAGATGACCTCGCTGGAACTGGGAAAAGCGGATCTAGTAGAAGTCGCTCCGGAACAGGCGCACCGGGTATCGCAGGAAGGACGCCACCTGGCGACTTCGAGTCCGATTGAGCTACTGGCATTGCTCTTTACTCGCGGTGCAGCGTCGGCGGACGAGAAACTTCTGCTCAATGCGTTGGCCTTGAGCATAGAGCGCGGTTCGATCCGCAGTGTGTTGCTGCAAGGCGCAGGCCAGCCGTCGGCCAGCATTCTTCCCAGCTGGATGAGCGGCTATGGATTCGTATTTCCGACAGACGCCGATTTATCGCGCGCACGCCACACGCGGGAAGGAATCCGTGCCGTCCCAACTTGGACTCTCGGATTCGATGCCGGTGATTCCATCGCCCGCCTGTTGGCAGAACGCATCGCGCTGAACGCGAAAGATGCAGGATTGTCGCTGCAACCGACTTCAGCAGCAGCGGCCGATGTTCGGCTAGTGCGGATTCCTTTGGAATCATCTGATCCTTGGGTTGCGCTGGCGAATGTTTCCCAGCTCACGGGAACGCCCGTGACAAGAGAGTCTGGTTCGATTGAAGATCTGTATGCGTCGGAACGGGCGCTTTTGGCGACTCAACGGATCATCCCCCTTTTTCATTTGCCGGTGGCGTATGCTGCCACATCGACCCTAAATAGTTGGACGCTGCGCGCGGATGGGAGCTGGAGCCTTGCCGATGCGTGGCTCGGCAACAGTAAACCATGATTCATCAAGCGCGACGGGCAACGCACGATCGCTAAAACCTGATCGACCGAGCATGATGGGCAGAGCATGATCGACCAACCATGAGCTTCCGACGCAAACTTCTTGCCGTTTTTGCGCTGACGGTCTTCCTGTCCGTGGCCGCGGTGTCGTGGCTCGTGCTGATGGTAACGCGCAATGCGTTTGAGAAGACCGAGGATCAGCGAACGACCTCCCTGGTCACGCAGTTTCAGCGCGAGTTCGAACGGCGGGGTGACGAAGTAGCGCGGCGCGTGGAAGCCATCGAGACATCCAATGCGGTCAGCCGAATGGCGACCGCGATGAACGGAACTGCAGACTCCGCTGAGTATTTTGAACTCGCACGGCAGATGGCGGAGGGCTACCAACTCGACTTCCTGGAGTTTCTCGATGCACATGGGTCCATCATTTCTTCGGCACAGTGGCCGGCGAAATTTGGGTATCCCGATGCCTCATTTGAAGCGCTGTCCGCGGCGAGCGGCGAGGGTGCATTCCTGAAGCGTGAAGAGTTGGAAGATTCCGCAGCTTTAGGACTTCTTGCCGTCCGCGCGACCCGCATCGGGGAGTTCCCCGTGTACGTGGTCGGTGGACGGCGGCTGGACAAGAATTTCCTCACCGGTCTGGAGCTGCCGGCAGATATGCGGGTCTTGCTCTATCAGAATCGCAGCGATCATTTTGCGGCTGATTCGTTGCTCGATCCGACGGCGGCAACGAATGGCCCGGACCCTGCGAGGCCAGCCGACAGATTTGCCGCTCTGATCGGAGCCGTGCGGCAATATAACAAAGAGATGACCGGAATCGTTTCCTGGTCTTCGGATCAGGCCGACGAAGAGGTATTTCACGCGTTCCCGCTTCGGGGCCTGGGCAAGGATCGTCCGTTGCTCGGGATTCTGCTGGTGGGAAATTCTCGGCGCCCCTACGTTGAACTGAAGCGGCGTATTCGTGCATCGGCGTTACTGGCGGGAGGTGGCGGGATCATCCTGGCGATCCTGCTCAGTAGTTGGGTGGCCGCTCGAGTTACGCGTCCTATCGTGCAACTGGCGCACGCCACACAAGAGGTCGCCGCGGGCAACTGGGAAACGAGAGTCGAAATTCCCGGCGGAGATGAAGTGGCGCAACTCGCGGATTCGTTCAACCGCATGACGTCGGAACTACTGGCGCAGAAAGAACGCCTCGTGCAGACCGAACGGGTTGCGGCCTGGCGCGAACTGGCACGGCGTTTGGCACACGAGTTGAAGAATCCGCTGTTCCCGCTTCAACTCACAGTTGAGAATCTTATGCGGGCGCGGACACAGAGTCCCGAACAGTTTGAGGAAGTATTCCAGGAAAGCGCCAGCACTTTGTTGGCTGAAATATCGAATCTCAAGAAGATCATTGGCCGTTTCAGCGAATTCTCGAAGATGCCGCAGCCGCAGTTGCAGGCGGTACAAGTGAATGAAATCCTAGAGGGGATCGCGAAACTTTACCAGGCGCAATTGCAGGTACCGGGGCGAGCGCCGATCGAGTGCAAGCTGAAGTTGGCCGAGGATCTCGGAACCATTGCTGCCGATCCCGACCTGCTGCACCGCGCGCTGTCGAACTTGGTGCTCAACGCGATGGACGCGATGCCAAATGGCGGGACGCTCGCTCTGCGGACCAGGCGCGATGACGGGAATGTGATCATCGAAGTTGCCGACACGGGCTCGGGGCTGACGCCAGAAGAGTGTGAGCGCATCTTCACTCCTTATTACACCAGCAAGCAGCATGGAACGGGGCTCGGCCTCGCAATCGTGCAATCGATTGTCAGCGATCACGGTGGAAGGATCAGCGTGCAAAGCGAACCGGCGCACGGAACCACATTCGTGATCGAGTTACCGGACAATCTTGAAGCTCTCCAGAAGACTTCAGTCACGCACACAGCAAGCGAAAGCGCGGGACAGGTTTCCGCTCGAAACTAGCGAGGAGGACGGTTGCCACTCAAAGCACATCTTCTGATCGTCGACGATGAAGCCAACACGTTGGCTTCGTTGTCGCGAGCCTTCCGGCTGGCGGGACATGAAGCCACGGTGTGCGACAACGCAGCCAAGGCTTTGGAACTGGCGAAGTCGCAGCATTTCGACTTGATTCTTTCCGACGTAGTCATGCCGGGCAAAGACGGGCTTGACGCTGCTGGAGGAACTGAAGGGCAGGGGGTTGCCGCACCCGTCGTCATGATGTCGGGGCAAGCGCATATCGAGATGGCGGTAAAGGCAACTCGGTTGGGAGCCCTGGATTTTCTCGAGAAGCCGATTTCCAGCGACAAGCTGATGCTTACGGTCGACAACGCGCTCAAGTTGCAACGTCTGGAGAGCGAGAACCGGCAACTGCGCCAGCGGCTCGGAAAGCACGAGATTGTGTGGAAGGGTGAAGCGATGCGGCGGGTGATGGGGCAACTGGAGCGCGTCGCAGCGAGCGAGTCCCGCGTGTGCATCTTCGGCGAGACTGGCACCGGCAAGGAACTGGTTGCACGCACGATTCATGAACGCAGCCCGCGAGCTTCCGGGCCATTTATTACGCTGAACTGCGCGGCCGTTCCAGCGGAATTAATCGAGTCCGAACTCTTTGGCCACGAGAAAGGATCATTCACCGGCGCCTCCGGACGGCATATTGGTAAATTCGAACAGGCCGATCAGGGAACTATCTTTCTCGATGAGATCGGCGACATGCCGCTGAACATGCAGGCGAAACTGCTGCGGGTTCTCGAAGAAGGCGAGGTCGAGCGCATCGGCGGGGATAAGCCAGTTAGCGTCAACGTTCGCGTACTGGTTGCGACACACCGCGATCTCGAGGCGCGAGTGCGCGAAGAAAAATTCCGGCAGGATTTGTTTCACCGGATCCACGTTTTTCCGCTGACGCTTCCTCCGTTGCGCGAGCGGAGCGACGACATTCCTGCCCTTCTCGAGCATTTTGCCGCGCAAGTCTGCGCACAGAACGGCTGGAAACCTGTTCCGTTCACAACGGAGGCAATCGAAGCGCTTCAATCTCACACTTGGCCGGGAAATGTTCGCGAACTGCGGAACATGGTGGAGCGGCTTATGCTGCTCGCGACCGACGGTCAAGTTGATCTGGCAACGGTGCAGATCGCGCTGCCCAAAACTACCGCGGGCGGCACGGCGGCGCAGGTTGACACCGGCTCAGGCGCACTCGCCGACCGCGTGCAATCGTTCGAGCGCGAAGTAATTCTTGCCGAACTGAAGCGCAGCCATCAGAACATGAGCCTGGCCGCGAAAACGCTTGGCCTGGAGCGCAGCCACCTGTATAAGAAGGCGGAGCAACTGGGGATCGACCTGCGCGCCATGCGGCGCGAGCAAGGCCCCCAGGACTGACCTCTGGTCAGCGATCAAAGAAACATCCCGGAGAAAGCTTTGGCGAAGACTGCCTGGATCTTAGGCCTCATCTCTATTTTTCCCGTCCAACTTTTTGCGACCGAACCACCGTCGCCGCCCGCTTACGGAGTCCGCATGGAACAGGCGAGGATTCCGATGAAGGACGGCGTCCGCCTGGCCGCGACTCTCTATATGCCAGATGGCGCGAAGCCAGGAGAGAAGTTCCCTGCCCTGCTCGAGTATCTGCCTTACCGCAAAGATGACGGCACGGCGGCGGGCGATTATCCCAAGCATGCGTACTTCGCGCGCCGTGGATACGTGGGCGTGCGCGTTGACATTCGTGGTTTTGGCGCCAGCGAAGGTGTTCCGCCGGAACGCGAATATTCCGAGACGGAGCAAGTCGACGGCGAGCAGGTCATCGCATGGCTCGCGCGTCAGCCCTGGTGCAACGGAAATGTCGGCATGTTCGGCATTTCGTGGGGAGGCTTTACTGCTTTGCAGATGGCGATGCGGCACCCGCCGGCGCTGAAGGCGATTCTTGCCCTGCACGCGACGGCGGAGTTATTCCACGACGATGTTCACTACGTCGACGGGATGGCACACATCGACGAGTTTGAACTGAACATGGATATGGCCGAAGGCTGGGTGGGCGCGCCGGATTATTCACTCGACGAGAAAGTACTGGGGCCGCGCTTCGATTCCCCGCCATGGTCGCTTCTCTACTTGAAGCATCAGCACGATGGCCCATTCTGGCGCGATCGCGTGCGTCCACTAAGCGAGATCACGACTCCGACGTTTCTGATCGGCGGTCTGCAGGACGGTTATCGCGACAACGTTACCGACATGCTGATGAAGTCGAAGGCTCCGATCAAAGCGATTGTCGGACCGTGGAACCACTCCTATCCCAACGAGCCCGACTTCGGACCGAAGCTGGAGTGGCGCGATCAGGCCGTGCGCTGGTTCGACTATTGGCTCAAGGGGCGGAATACCGGCGTCCGTGAAGACCCGCGGCTGGTGATCTTCGTGCAGCACTGGCATCCGCCGGATCCGACTCTACAGGAGGTGCCGGGCGAGTGGCGCCGTGAAGACACATGGCCGCCGAAGGACACGGCCGAGACCACACTTTTCTTTCAAGGCAATCACTCTCTGGAGAAATCTGCGGCGAATTCGACTTCGCACCAGTTGAAATATGTTCCTACGGTGGGTGTGGAGGCCGGCTTCTGGTGGGGAGAGTTGTTGAGCGACCCGCGGCCCGTCGACGCCTTCAGCCTGGTGTATGACTCTGCGCCCCTTGAAGAGGAGGTAGCGATTCTCGGCCGTCCTCGTGCCTTGCTGCGGGCGTCCGCGACCGCTCCGCTGGCGGATTGGTTTGCGCGGCTTTCGGATGTCGCTCCCGACGGCACGGTTACGCAGATTACGGGAGCTGGGCTGAACGCTGCGCAGCGGGAATCGATGACGGAGCCGCGAGATCTGGAGCCGGGAAAGGTTTATCCGCTGAACATCGAGATGCACTTGACATCCTGGGTTTTTCCGAAAGGCCACCGGATTCGTGTGGCAATCTCAAATTCCTTATGGCCGATGGTGCTTCCGACGCCATACGCGATGACCACGACGCTCGACCTCGGGGGATCGCTTGGATCGCGGATTGTGCTACCCGTCGTTCCTTTGCACGGAACGCCTGCACCAGAGTTTTCGCCGCCAGAGCCGTCTGAGGAGCGATCCGATATCAAGAATGAAGGATTCCCATGGCCGGGAGACTGGACCGTCGAGCGCGATGAGGCTCACCAGAAAACAACAGTGCATTGGAAGGGCAAGGATGGATACGAGTATCCGTGGGGCACGGAGAACGATTTCGAAAGTCTCACTTACGAAGGCGACGACGCTCATCCGGAAACATCTTCAGTGCGCGGAGAAGCCGAGAGTGTGTTTGCGCTGAAGGGCCGCACGCTGGTGTGGCGCGGACATCTGCTGGTGACGACCGACCAGAAAAACTTCTATTACAAATACACGCGCGAGTTGCTGAAAGATGGAACGGTAATCAAATCCAAGACCTGGCAGGAGACGATTCCGCGCGATCATCAATAAGCCCCTGAATCAAGCCGCCAGAGGACTTAGATCAATCGGCCGCCGCAAGCGATGGTGCCGACTGCCCCTTCAAATCGGCGGCGAGCAACTGGTGAAACAACTGTTCACCCGCCTCACGCCGCACTGAAAGCCTGCCCGCACCGTAAGCGCGTGACTTCAATCCGCGCTGCACGTCCTCGCATATGCCGAGATCTTCATCCTGCACGCGGTTGCCGACGTTCACCGACTCCGTGTTATAGGCCCGCCGTGCCTCGCTGACGTCGCTGAAATAAAAGTCGAAAATCACCGTGCAATGATCCGCGTCCACGGGGATGACATAGTTCGTGTCCATGTATCCTTCGTAACAGTTGATCATCAGGTTCGGATATTGCCAGAAGTATCGCGCGCGATCGCCTTTGCGGGTCGCACCCGTGGCGGCATCTTCGTCGGACGCGACCATCGGGCTCGACTGCAGGCAATAACGGTCTTCGTTCTCGATGGTGTACTGCTTATAGTCGAGCACAGAACTGAGTCCCTTGTGCAGGTGCGGAACGTGATATCCGCCGTCGAGGTAGTTATCGACATAGACTTTCCAGTTGCAATTGATGTCATAGGTCCGGCGATCAAAGTAATGCAGCTCACTGACGCCCAGCGGCGCGACCCGTTTCACGAGACCGCCTAAAAATTGTTCTAACGGCGCTGCTTGCGGATCGAGATTCACGAATACGAAGCACTCCCATGTTTCAACGCGGATGGGAACCAATCCATTCTCCGCGCGCTCAAAGTTCTGCACACCATCGAACTCGGGCATGCCTTTGAGCGATCCATCCAGCCCGTATCTCCAACCATGGTAGGGACACTGCAAGATCTCCGCGCGTCCGCAAGGCTGGGTTACAACCGCTGCGGCATGATGACGGCAGACATTGTAGAAAGCGCGCAGAGTGCCCTCGCTTCCACGAACAACGACGATGGGCTCTCCTGCGAGACGCGCAGCCACAAAGTCTCCCGGCTTCTGCAACTGATCGGTGCGAGCGACGAGTTGCCAAGTCTTGCTGAAGATGCTGAGCCGCTCGATTTCGGCGATCCGGGGATCGACATACCACGGCGCAGGAATGGTGGAAGCCTCCGACAATGGGGCCCGGTCGTCGTAGATGGAGAGAATCTGTTCAACGGTTGCTTGCATATTCATGGTCTCGAATGAGTTTAGTCTTTACTTCCGGCGATGCCCTCGCGCCTGAGAACCCGGCTTGGGAGCCGGATCTGCCGGTGCGCCGATCGCCCTCTGCAACACATCCAGAAACTGCTGGATTCTGGCTTCCTTCTTCTCCGTCAATTCCCCTTGGCGGCGAAACAATCCCGGATCGAGCTCTGCCGTCAGCAATGCGTCCTGGAATCGCTCCATCATCCAGTCGATGATCGAAACGATCATCTCAATATCCATATCCTTGCGCAGATCGCGACGCTCCAATCCGAAGCGCACAAAACTTACCGTGCCATAGGGATCTTCGCTGATCAGGAAGCGGTTGATCTCGCGCTTCAGCACGAAGTCCGTTCCATAATTCCCCAGCAAAGAAATACGGTAAGGAATCCAGTCCTCGTGAACCAGGTGTTCGGTGCGCACCAGCCAATAATGCAGCACCTCAAAGAAACCCGCCTCACGGATGTCCTCCGGCGCGTCCAGGTACTTCGCGAACGAACGAACCGAACGCTTGTAGACCTCGAAGAACAAGCCGTCTTTGCTGCCGAAGTGCTGAAAGATGGACCCCTTGGCGATGTTGAGCTCAGTCGCGATGTCGCCTACGCGGGCCGCGTGATAGCCATGCTCGGCGAAATGCTGGGTCGCAGCCTCAATGATGCGGGTTCGTTTGGCCTCGGACCGGGGACGCGTCGGAGGCTGACGTTGGTAGAGCGGCGGCGTGGCTCGATTGCTGGCGATTCCCGGCATAAGAATGACTATAAGTCACGAAAGCATACCCGAGAAATATCTCGATTTCAACTTCATTTTTACTGCTATCTGCGATAGTGTTGATCGATTCAGGATTAGGTTCTTGACTGCAAGTCAATCCAAAAGCAGCACCCGGTCGATTTACGACGCAATCGTCATTGGAGCAGGCCACAACGGACTGACGGCGGCGGCGTATCTGGCTCGAGCCGGACTCTCCACGCTAGTCCTGGAGCGCCGCGACATTGTCGGCGGATGTTGTGTGACGGAAGAGATTGCGCCCGGCTGCCGTGTGTCCTCCACATCTTACATCGCCAGTATGCTTCGGCCCGAGGTGATCTCCGAATTAAATCTGGCAAGTCATGGACTGCGCATGATTCCCTGCGATCCGGCGATCCAGGTTCCCTTCCCTGATGGCCACGTCGTGCCATGGTGGGTCGATCGCGATCGGGCCCAAAAAGAATTTTCGAAGATTTCCGCAAAAGATGCAGCGAGGTTTGTGCAAGTCGATGATCAGCTAAAAAAGCTGGCACGTTATTTGCAACCGTTCTTCATGGAGCCTCCTCCAGAAGTAGACACTTCCACCATGAAGGGCTGGACTGATCTGTTCCGCGTCGGCAAAAGATTTCGCGGCATCTCTAGCGTCGAGATCTCGCAGCTCGTTTCGTTTCTTACTGGCAGTCTCGGCGAATTTCTCGATCATAACTACGAATCCGAGAAGATGAAGACGATGTTTCTCGCGAACAACGTGTACGGCAAACATGGAGGGCCTTACCAGCCGGGGACGGCAATCGGACTGCTCTTTCATCTTCTCAGCGGTGGCGAGCACGATCTGCAAGGCTTTTACGGACACGTAATGGGCGGCATGGGATCGATCACGCAGGCCCTGGCGGCAGCCGGTAAGAAGCTGGGAGTGGAGATTCGCACGTCGTCGTCGGTGGCGCACATCGATGTGAGCAATGGCCGGGCCCGCAGCGTTGTGCTGGACGACGGCACGGAGCTTCGGGCCAGGATGATTCTCTCCAACGCCGATCCGAAGCGGACATTTCTGGGATTTCTGGACGCAAACGAGCTTCCGGAAGATTTCCTGTTCGCCGTGCGCGGAATCAAGATGCAGGGCCCATGCGCGAAAGTAAACATGGTCTTGTCTGAGGAGCCTCGATTTACAGGGACTTCTCCGCATGCCACAGCGCTCGAGCGAACCTTTTACACCTTGGTTCCATCGCTGGCATTCGCAGAGCGCTGCTACGACATTGCCAAATTCGGAGAGATTCCCGAAGAATTGTGGGTCGACTGCGTTGTCTCGTCGAACGCCGATGATTCGCTGGCTCCTCCGGGCAAACACATTCTGACCTGTTTTGTGCAGTATGTCCCGTACCATTTGCGAGAGGGAAATTGGGATGAAAAGCGTAACCTGTTAGGCAATCGTGTCGTCAGGAAGATCGCGGAATACGCTCCCAACGTTCCAGGTGCAATCGTGGCACGGCAAGTTCTCACTCCGCTCGACCTGGAGCGCACCTACGGCTTGACCGAGGGCAACATTTTTCACGGAGACCTGCGCCTGGAGCAGCTCTTCTTTATGCGCCCCGTGCCCGGATGGTCGCAATATCGGACGCCGATTGATGGACTCTATCTATGCGGAGCGGGCGCGCATCCCGGAGGCGGCGTCACCGGGGCGCCGGGGCGCAACGCCGCGCATCAGGCTCTGCGGGACTGGAAAAAGGGACGACTGCAGGAGGCGGCGGCATGACCGGCGTAAACGGACGCTCCATTTCTCTGCCGAAGACTGCCGATGTCGTGATCCTTGGCGCAGGCGTCATGGGAGCATCGATTGCGTTTCATCTCGCCAAACGAAAAGCGGGCGATATCGTCGTCATCGATAAAGATCATGTGGGCCGTGGTGGCAGCGGGCGGTCGTCGGCATTGGTTCGGATGCACTACAGCTTCCCTGCTGAAGTGCAACTGGCGCTGATCAGCCTGCGCATGTTCCAGAACTGGCAAGACGTTGTAGGCGCGCCAGGGGATTTTCGCAAGACCGGTTTTGTGCGCATCGTTCAGCCCAACGAAATGGCACGCCTCAAACTCAATGTCGAGATGCAACGCAATCTAGGAGCCACGGTCAATCTGATCGACAAGCATGATCTGCAAGCGCTCGCGCCCGACTGGAACGTCGACGAAGTAGAACTCGCCGCCTACGAACCAGACTCGGGTTACGGCGACGGGGCCAGCGTCGCAGGAGACTTTCTCGGCGCTGCTCGCGACATGGGCGCAACATATCTATCGCGCACCCAGGCTGCAGCATTTTCCATCGAGTCCGGCTCCGTTCGCGGAGTCGTCACGGAACAAGGAACCATCGCGGCACCGACTGTCATTTCTGCTACCGGGCCGTGGACGAGGCCGTTATTTCAGCATGCCGGGCACGATCTCCCCATCGAATGTGAATTTCACCAAGTCGCAATTCTTCGGAATGCGCCGGACATGATAGGTGGGGGCTGCGCCTGCATCGACTCCGTCACGGCCACGTATTTTCGCGCCGATGCTCACGACAAGTTTCTCGTCGGCGATTTCTACGGCAAACGTCCAGTCGATCCCGACAATTTTCCGCAACGCGCCTCCGACGAGTCGTTGGAGGAGATCATTGAGCGCGCGTGCCGACGGGTTCCGAAGCTTGCAGGCGCAGAAGTCATGCGCGGCGTAACGGGCGTGTATGACATGACTCCAGATTCACGGCCCTTGCTGGGCGAAACACCGGGAATCCGCGGGCTCTATGTATGCGCCGGATTCTCTGGCATGGGCTTCAAGATTTCGCCCGCAGTGGGCCTTGTCATGAGTGAACTTGTGCTCGACGGCCAAGGAAAGTCGGTAGACATTCACGCCTTCCGACCGAGCCGTTTCGCCGAGCAAAAACCGATCAAAGCGGAATACGAATATGTCGACGACTAAAAACTCTCAGGAGCAACCATGAAGAAGAAAGGTATTCTCGAACGATTGAAAGACGGCCCCGTCCTTGGCGACGGCGGCTACTTGCTCGAACTCGAAAAGCGCGGATGGGTGCGCGCGGGTCCGTTCACACCGGAAGTTGCCCTGACATACCCCGCCGCGTTGCGGGAACTCCATATCGAGTTTCGCGAAGCCGGCGCCGAAGTCTTGCAAGCACTGACGTTCTACGCCAGCCGCGACAAGCTGGCCACCGTAGGACTTGAAAACAGACTGGAGGAACTGAATCGTTCTGCCGTTCGCGTAGCGCGTGAGGTTGCGGGCGATCAATGTCTGGTCGCCGGTAACCTAAGCTTGACGTGGATGTACGAGCCGGGCAGTCCTTCCGCGGCCGAACGCGTCCGCCAAACGTTCGACGAGCAACTTGCCGTGCAAGTCGACGAAGGTGTCGACTTCATTATTGGCGAAACGTTCTCCTGGGTGGGCGAAGCGCTGATCGCCGTCGAGCGTGCCAAGAAGACGGGCCTGCCTGCGATGGTCACCATCTGCTTTGAGAATAAAGATGAAACAGCCGAAGGCATGAATGCAGCCGATGCTGCGAAAACATTGCTTGACGCTGGAGCCGACATCGTTGGCATGAATTGCCTGAGGCCGCCACAGCACATCCTGGGACCGATGGAACAGATGCGCAAGGCTGTTTCCGGATATCTGGCGTGTCAGCCGGTAGCGTACCGGACTCCGAAAGAGAAACCGGATTTCACAAGTCTTCCGGAGTTTCCCTACGCGCTCGATCCGCTGCAACTCACGCGCAAAGACATGGCGGACTATGCTGTGCAAGCGCGCGATCTGGGAATCAACTACATCGGGGCGTGTTGCGGTACGGTCGCCATGCATATTCGCGAAATGGCGCGCGTCCTCAACAAGCTGCCGGAAGATTCCCGCATCTGGAAAAAAGGCGGCGAGAAGCCAATGTCGGGATACGAATACTACGATCACGACAACATGAAGGTGTGACGCTCGTCGAACTGGCAGTCGATGCAGCGTTCTAAACAGCGCGGGCCCTCGTCGACGAGGGCCCGTGTTTCGTTCTTCAATCTTCAACTCCGCGACTAACCGGCTTTCCGAACGTTTGGTTCTTGCGCATGCACGAGAGGAACATCGACCAGATGCTCGCTCAGGAACCACACCTGCAGTTCGTTGGGTCGAAGAACATCGCTCACGACCAGATCGTTCGTGCCATCGTCGCCAAGATCGTCGGCGCGATTCGCGAGTTCGCGGCAATGGCCGATGATGATCTGATGCGCGTCCAACAACCGCGAGATCTGGACGGGGACTTCTTCTCTGCCCCGTGGAGGCCGCTCGATCCGGGTGGTCTCAGCGACGTCCGGGGCCATCGACAAAGAAACTCCGCCCAGCAACTGGATCCGCTCGGCAATCTCATCCACGATCTCGACCTGTTCGTTGTAGTGCTTATCAAACAAAAGATGAAGCTGATAAAACGTGGGCCCGGCGACCTGCCAATGCGACTTCTTGTAAAGATCGCGCAGGGTCATGGTATCGGCGAGCAACAAATTCAATTGCTCGGTCATTTCGAGGCGGACCGGCTCTTCGAGTTCGAGAGGCAAGCCGTGCGAGACCGTTCCGTAGGCCTGAATCTCAGCAGCACGCTGATGAATCCGCGGTTGTGCGCTGATTGTGGTTTGACGAGCGGCAGGTAGTGTTTTTTTCGCCATGTGGGATCCTCCTGGTTCCGGGAGCGAACTGAGCTAGCGGGATGCACTCGGAACGAATGCACGCCCCTAGAGTAATACCGCTTGGATGCGATAACTGGCAAGAGGATGCTGGGGGTTTTCGGTTCTTGGATCCGCAGTCGCTTGCACGGAGCCAAAGGAGCTAACCTCAAGAACCAGAGCGCTAGGAGCAAACGCTTAGAAGTGTTGCGGGCGATGAGATCTTGATCAACTCGACCGTGCAATCCAAATCGCAATCGAGCTTGGACCCGCAGATTGACGGCACCCCGCACGGTTGCTATGATCGAAGTGCGGGGTGGAGCAGTCTGGTAGCTCGTTGGGCTCATAACCCAAAGGTCGGTGGTTCAAATCCACCCCCCGCAACCAATCTCATCTTACTGAATCATAAGGGTCAGCGGCTTTAGCGCTGGCCTTTCTTCTTGTTCATTCCGTGCAGTACCGTGCAGAATTTTCCCAAGTTCATTTGCAACTCTGCGTTCGTCTGCCTTAACTGCGTGCGTGTAATCCATCGTGGTCTGTGCTTCGGTGTGCCCCAGCCGATCCTGCCGGATCGCCATCGGCGCTCCGATCTGATCGAGCAGCGTGGCATTGCCGTGCCGGAAAGCATGGAAACCACACTGGGGGATACCCAATTTCTTCAGCACAGGATGAAACTTCCGCTTACGAACGAGGCTGTGATCCCAAGGTGTACCGTTCCCTGTTGCGAACAGCAAACCGAGTGCGTTCGGTCGCCAAGTTCTCAGATAGGCCCTCAGGTGTTCCACCAACTCCGGCGAGATCGCGAAACGGCGATTTCCTTTCCGCGACTTCACCGTCTGGATCTTGCCGCGCCACACACTTTGACGAACGTGAATTACGGCATTCTCCAAGTCCAGGTCGGCAACACGCAAACCGCAGATCTCGCCGCCACGGATTCCAGTCTCAGCCAGGATCGAATAAAACGTCGCGTACGGCTCGCTGGCTGAGGCGACGATGCACTGCGTCTCCTCCAGCGATAACGTGAACGTCTTTTTCAATCCCCGCTTCGGCAAAACCAGCCCGTCGAAAGGATTGTGAGCCACATAGCCCCACGCACGAGCGCTGTTCCACATCATGCGCAACGTTGCCACCAAGTTTCGGATCGTTTTCGGGTTGCAATCACAGTCTGAGACAAACTCCTGCAGCCTTTGCCCATCCAGATCCTTGAGGGCGCACATGCCCAACCGAGGCAGCAGCCATTTCCTTAACTGGCTACGTGTCGCGCATTGAGTACTAGGTTTATGTTGAGACAAGACGGTCGCATCCCACCGATTTGCGAATTCTGCAAACGTGGCTGTCGGCCTTGCCCGATAGGTTGGACTGTTGATGGTTGAGAGACGAGCCTCTAAGGCACGCAGGGCGAGTTTCCGCGTTGGGTAGTCCTGGACTGTGCCCAGAACCTCCCATTTGTAGGGACGTGTGATTGTTCCGTCTGTTTGAATCACGTCTTCCCGCCACCTTCCGACCCAGAGCCCATTCTCAGGTACGCCTCGATTGGGAACGAGGCTTCCCTTCTGGTAGCGTCTTCGGGCCATTGATACCTCTTTCGGCCCGTTGACCTGTTGCCCTTGGCCCGGAATTGTAGCAGCAGTATCCATTCAACCGTTACCGTTGGTTCCCAACTGCAACACTTACCTGTATTACTAGGCCTGCATTTGCACGTTCCAGAGCTCGGCCTCGCTCTTCCCGGGACGAATCTGTCGTCTCACACACCAAAATCGGTCTCCCGATACCAAAACTTCCAACAGGCAGGCGGAACGACGCTCGAAAACCCGTAAATTCCGACACTTCGAGCACACTTCCGTCTCGCTGCTCTGGCGAGAAGCTGCTGCTGTCACGGATCTCATGCCGCATTGGACGCTTCCTCATCAGGTCCTCTCGGTCCGTTAAGAATTCGATCCCGCAAAACTTGCCGACGAACATCTCCAAGTTCGCGCCGTCCTTCTTTTCTAAGTTCAGAAACGGGAGCATAGCCAGAATCGCGCGGAAACATCAGATAGCCGTCACAGAGTGGACAGCGATTCTCGTGACCGTGGGCCTTGCATCGATGGTCTCCCTCGTGTCCATTGACTAGCTCGCATCGGGAATCGCAGTGACCGCACTGCAATTGACAACGCAAGTCAGCGTGATAAAACAAGCCCATCGTGTGCACGCGCCGAACTGTATGGAATGCGATCTCAAGGTCAGCGAGACGCTGTCCATCTGAACGGGATACGTGCTTGCCGGTGTACTTGAGAGCATGACCGAGGGCTCGAATAAAGCGACGGCGCTCACACGCGAGAAAATCCGCAGGTGGATTGTCAATCTTTTGCTTTTCGATCCACACCACCTTGGCGCCGTCCTTCGAAGCGCGAATCTCGGCCCAGATTCTCGCAAGCACATCTTGCCGAATATAGGGACCGACATAAACGCCGTGCGCGTGCAAGTTGGTGTTGTACGCCTCTTTTTTTGGGTCCCAGCCTCCGAATTCATCGCTCCACAGAAAGCCATATTGCTTCGATCCGATTCCCGACTCCAGCAAAGCGCGACGCATGCACTCTCGGGCGTCCTGATTGAATATGCGAATTTCTTCTGGGGTTGCCATCCGGCCGAGATTGACCGCCGTAAAATCCAGCTTGGCGATCACAACTCGTGAGCGAAAGCCATTCAAAGGAAGCAGCTTTTGCACTGTCGGCCAGAGGCCGACATACTTACCAAAGAGAGCTGCGAACACGTCCGCACCGCATTGGCGGCAATAGCGACACTGACATCTGAACTCACCAAAAAACATGTGATCGGCATGGTCTCTGCAGTCCATACGGCGTCCCGAAGTTCGACAGTTCGCGATGCGGTTTGCCTTTTTCAGGATTGCAGATTTCTTGCGCGTCTGTTTTCGCTCCCCCCATGAATGGAAATTCGAATCGGCATCCGGACCGCCTTTCGTCCAGGTCTCCAGCTCTTCCTGTCGGATCACCCGCTCCATGTCCTTCTTGGGCACTCGTTTGAGATGGTCAAGGTATCTCCGCTTTTCTAGTTGTTGTTCCGCATAGGAAAGGTCAGCAAAGTCTGGAGTGGGCCCTTCCCCGCATTCAGCAAGCCGAAAGATCTGTTCCAGCTGGGCGCTATCGGACGAGCTGCCAACCGAGATCGAGAGGTCTCCGTTTTCACCACGCTTCACGAGCTCGGGCAGAATGAAATCTTTGGCCGAGAGGATCGGTTTTTGGCCAGACCGTCTGACTCCCACAGGCTTCGTGTCGCGAGTCCGCGTCTCGCCGCTCTGTCGTTTAACTAACTGACGCGGATCAACGTCGAAGAACCCTGGCTGAAAGAGAGCGTCGGCCATTGCTTGGATCGCCGGATGTAGGGCAACACTCATTGAGTCACTTATTCGCGTCTCTACAAGTAAAGGGGCGCTTGCTCGCCCGCTCGCACGGGGGCCGCTTCGCGGCCCCCAAGAGGGGCTTTGCCCCTCCTGAAACCTCCCCAAGCCAACCCTCTGTGTCCTTACCGGGCATCTGTGTGATTGGGGTTCGGATTTGGAGGGAGGGGTCCTGCCCGTATAAGTCGCGGGTCGTGAGGTTGGCTATTCGCCACGTTGCCCGCACTGTGGTTTGGACCCCTCCCATGCGTTAAAAACCTAGCCTTGCGAGCAAGCCACGTCGCGGTTTTCCATTCAGCTGCTGCTTGAGGTCGATTGCACGCCGTCCCAGGGCTTTCCTGAGGTGCGGCGGAGTCTTAGGACTGTCGATGGCCTTCATGACACCTTTCAATTGCGTCTCCGGACTCATCTTTTGGCGTTTCATTTTTGCTCCCTCTTCGTCTGTTGACTTTCGCTCTAAATAGAGAAGCCAGCCCTCTACCAATGGGCTGGCTATGTCCTCGCCGGTTTAGCTGGCAAGTTTTGCTGGCTGTGATTCGATTTTGATGCTTAGAGTTGAGGCTGCCTCAGTACCTCTTGGGGCTTGTTCAGAAGTAGGCCATCTTGCTTGGTTTTCACCAAAACGTATTCCTTCGTTCCCTCTGGAAGTTTCAGGCGGATACTCACTGGCAAGTCTTCACGCTTCAATTCGAGTGTGTTCTTCACGATTTCTCCTTCCTGTTTCCATTCGTAAACTAGCATGGATACAGCGCGGGGGAAAGGAAGGAACGGATGGAAATAAGGGAGTAGTGAGCACATTACCTTAATTCTTTGTATCCGCAATCGATGAGCTCTTGGGCTCTTTTGAAGCTGTCATTTGCGCGCTGCCCCGCTCCCAATTGGCCGGGAAACATACTGGCTCCGATAGCCTCAAACTTCTCTCCGGTTGCCCTCAAATCCCACACTTTCAAATACACGGCGTAAAGGTCTAACCGACGACGGTTGGCTGGAGCAGTTCTGGCAGGATCGGGATGGACCTGTATGTATCTTTTTTTGCGAGAGGTGATCTGCTCTCTGGCTTGGCGCAGTAGCGACGAAAGCGGAAGCCGCAGGTCGAATCTCAGACTAAAAAGCCAACCCGGCCTCGTTCCAAGGGAACGCTCAGTCGATCTCGGCAGCGTCTTCGCAAAATCATCGTCCGACAAGAGCAAATCCGAGAAGTCCCACTGTGCGCCGGCTGACTTCTTGTCACAATCAGTCGGCAGAAGTACCTCGTAATGTGGCTTGTAAAAGTACGCGCCGGATTTTGTGAATTGCCAGTCTGGCGAAAATGGGTCTTGTATCTCCCATTTCTCACAAATGATTTTTGCTTTTGGAGCGATCACGGTTTCGAAGAACCGGAGGTTTGCCGAGCCCCAAGGTTCTATCGTTCGGTCGTACCAATATCCGTGCTTTTCGAACCAGTCTCCAAACTGACGAATGAAGTCTTCATAGTCTTTCTTGTATTCGACATTTCTGCGAAGGAATTCCCATTTATACCAAGCCACCAATTGGTCTTCCTTCGCACGTTGGCTGAGTGGCTTCTTGGACATTCTACTAGCGTACCCTGTCGGAGCACCCTAGGGACTGGTCATTATTGACCAGCTTATTGCCGAGCTGCGGTGCATTCTGTCGGGATGAACGCGAAAGAAAAACTGGCCCTGTCGGTTCGTTGCCCTACGTGTGGCGCTAAGCCGGGAGAAAAATGTGAACTCAGCACCGGTTTACCGCGCACCAACCCTCATCGAGACCGCCGCCTGGCGGGCTCAGAATAAGTAGCCGGGAATATTCAGGAGCGTGGAAGACTCAGGCCGAGCCGAGTCTCAGGAAACACTTCAGATAACTCTGAGCAATCTTTCAGAGTCGCTCAATTTGTCGCAAAATACTGGGCAGAATCGCTCACTTTGAGAAATATCCTGATGGCTGCAGTTAGGCGTTCCGCGCCCGATTCCGGGGGCTATACTGATCTGGATGCCGACCGTTGTAGCCTCGAAGAAAATCGTCGCTTTTGACACCAACATCTTCCTCGCTACTATTGGCGATGGCAGGAAGATCCTAATGGTCCCGAAGAAGCAGATAGTATTTTCCCAGGGCGAGGACGCCGACGCGGTCTTTTACGTTCAAAAAGGCAAGGTGCGGCTCACCGTTGTATCCCAAATCGGCAAGGAAGCGACCATCGGCATCGTGAGCCAGGGGAACTTCTTCGGTGAGGGCTCGCTTGCTGGACAGCTTCTGCGCATGGGTTCTGCAGCCGCGATGACAGATTGCGAGATTCTGCGCGTGGACAAGAAGACGATGATGGAAGCTCTTCATCGCGAACCCGCATTTTCTGAGATGTTTGTTGCCTATTTGCTGGCACGGAATATCCGCTACGAAGAGGATTTGGTCGACCAGTTGTTCAACTCCAGTGAAAAGCGGCTGGCCCGCGTCCTTCTCTTGCTCGCCCACTTCGGTAAAGAAGGAATCCCGGAGACCGTGGTCCCCAGGATCAGCCAGGAGACTCTCGCCGAGATGGTTGGGACCACCCGGTCGCGGGTCAGCTTCTTCATGAACCGCTTCCGGAAGCTTGGCTTTATTCACTACGCGGGCGGAGCCGAAGGTGCATTGCAGGTCCACAGCTCACTGCTCAATGTAGTTCTGCACGACTAGTAGTCCACTCCTGCTTCCGTTCCTGACCCCTCTGCAACCGCACCCAGATCGCCGTCAGCAAAAATAAGCGCGGGCTGAAATGCTCACTTCGGTTGTGAAACGCCTGAGAGTCGCGGCGTCCTGGCGCGCTCCTTATCGGGCGGTCCACCGAGCTCAGGAGGCGGTTCTGGTGCCACGCTTCTACGGCCTGCTAGATCCTTCGTACCCTGAGGTATGTTTAGCCCGTCGTCATCGCGAAGAACAACATTCAGCAGTGAACTATGCACGCGCAAACTATCGCCGACGTCATAGTGAATGAAGCCATGCTTCCTGAATCGGTTCATGAAGAAACAGACCCGCGACCTAGTCGTCCCAACCATTTCCGCCAAGGTCTCCTGACTCAGCCGTGGGACCGACATCTCGGAAACGCCTTTTTTGCCGAATTGCGCCATCAACAACAGAACTCGCGCCAGCCGCTTTTCGCTGGAATTGAAAAGCTGGTCGACCAGATCATCCTGGTATCGGATGTTCCGCCTCAGTAGATATTTGACAAACAGCGCTGAGAGTTTTGCCTCTCGCCCTAAGGCGAGCATCATTGCCTTCCTGTCAATGTGCAGTAATGTGCAGTGGGTGGTTGCAATGGCTGACGACATGCGGATCGCCTGGTCGGCAAGTCCGCCTTCCCCGAAGAAATCGCCTTCGCTCAAGATGGCGAGAGTTGCTTCTTTTCCTGCCTCCGACACAACGCTCAGTCGTATTTTTCCTTCTTGAATGAAAAACACTCCATCCGTTGCATCGCCTTGAGCGAAGATCGTGTCCCGCTTGTCAAACGACACCATATCTCTGCCCTTCCCAATCGTTGAAAGGAAAGTGCGGGGATCGAATCTACTGCGCTTCTTAACGGGAGTCGTTGGTTTTCGCAAAGGCCTTCCTGACCGGGATGTCACCATGTCGAGTATGGGGGAAGAGAGTGCGCAAGTACTGATCTGTAAAGCTCACATTTGAGAAAACTGCTGGTGTTCCCACTTGTACCTGGAACGTGAGGTATCAGAAGTTAGAGTGGAGGCCCCTGTGCAATAGTGAGCAGACCTGTATTTCCGGAAATGGCACAATTCAAGCACTAGAACGAGAGATCGTCCTCGTCCCCCTAGCTGCTCCCAGGAGGGTACATGTGGATTGGAAAGCATTTCAGGTTGGCGCACGCCTACTCGAATCTTAAAGTCTTGACTGCGGAACGCACCGCCGAGTTGCAACAACTGACTCAGCGTTTGCTTAGAGTACAGGATGAGGAAAGGCGCAAAGTGGCGCGCGATTTGCACGACACCACTGGCCAAACCCTGGCTGCCCTGAAAATAAGTGTGTCGATGCTGCAGCAAAGATGCGAGGAACTTCCCGCCGCTGTGGCGATGGCCTCCGAAGTCGCCCAACTGGCGGATCAGGCCATTGAAGAAATTCGAACCATGTCGTACCTGCTGCATCCGCCGCTATTGGATGAAGTCGGATTTGCTTGCGCAGCCGAGTGGTATATCGAGGGATTCGCCAAGCGGAGCGGGATCAACGTAAAGGCTGAAGTCGCAAAGTCAAATGGACTGTTGCCCAAGCGCGTGGAAATCGCTCTCTTTCGCGTGTTGCAGGAGTGTCTGACCAATATTCATCGCCACTCTGGAGCTTCGGATGCAAGCATCCATTTTCATCATGACGCCGAAACAGTGATTCTGGATGTCCGCGATTTCGGTAAAGGCATACCAGCGGAGCGCCTGCGATTGCTTCATTCAGTGACCGCGGAAACAGGCGTCGGGTTGGCCGGGATGCGCGAGCGCTTGAACGAACTAAAAGGCACACTGGAAATAGAGTCCGATACTCGCGGCACTAGGATGCGGGCGACAGTTCCACTGTACGAGATGCCTCCAGCTATCAAGTTGGGAATTGGCGGGGAAAATCGCACATCCGCATGCGCCTAGCCCGCAGGCCGCACCCGGCGACCACCACGTCGCCATGCCCCTTCGAACAAATAGCCGCTACCGGCGAATCTGTTTCTTCGCAAGTGCACAACTCACGGCAAACCCTGGTTCTGCGCGACTAGGAGTCCTGGCAAGAAAAAGGGCACCCCAGAGAATCCAGGGTGCCCATTGCATTCAATACCGCATTGGATACAACTTCGACTACTGAGGTTTTTCGTTCTCTTTCGGCTTCTCTTCTGACCGCTTCTTTTCTTCGTTCTTCATCGGTGCGGGTTGCGGGTGCTACGTTCTCGATAGCAGTGATGTAGTGGAGCTCCTCAAGCTCGTCGCGTCTCATGGGAATTTTTGCTCAGGCTCCGGATTATACCTGCCCCAGCGGGCCTGGCTGTGCTCGGTGTCATTTCTCCCCCAATCGGCACTGGTTCTTGTCACTCCCCAAGGTACCGCTCCCACGGAGCAGCCAAAGCAGCCGCTCCTTTCCCTTTGGTGAGAGCCTATAGACTAAACGATCACGCGAACCAGTTCCCCGTTCCAAAAGCCCAAACTGGTGCAACCTCTTCAGATACGAGTATGCCGCACGAGTTGGATAAAAGCCCGCCAGGACTGCCCAATCTGGAGGAATGAGCCACCCTCCATGGCGCTCGAATATCGCCAAAGCACGCTTCTTGAGCTTGTTGTACCGAGGTGAGCGCAGTTGCGCGAGCATAGTCATATGGCACGTCCATTAATGGCGGAGCGATAGTCAGCAAAAACTAGCCGTCTGACACGGGCCGGATTCCCCCGAAACTCGCAATTCCCAGAAATACGTACTATTCGCGTCATGGTGTCATGCTCCTTTAGCGCTCTTCTTCTTATGCGAAGTGAAGAAGAACCATACCCCCAGCAACAAAGCCGAGCAAACAAACTGAATGACAGCTCCCGCTAACCCATAGCCTCGGGAGGAGCTGCCGCGTGGGTCGGTCTCTGTCGGTGGCGTAGTGAAGACCGGATTCGGAGGCGTCCGCCTGATACTGGTCGGGGCTGGCGTGCTGGGGAAAAACGCGTTGTGGATTGAGTTCCGCCGCGGTGCACCAAGCCCATCATTGGCGATCCGACGCAGGGCGGAGCTGGCTGTGCACTGCAAATAAGCAGCGGCAGCAGCTACGGAGGTATCGGTCAGGGTCAGCGATATCCGCTTATAGCCCGGTCCTGGATCCTTTGGGAGCGGATGGGGCCGGCGAAGGAAGGCGTCGACCGAAGCGCGCATATTAGCAGAACTAAGCCCGGCAGCCAGAGAATCGGAAACGCGAAGCGTAAAAGTCGTCACAATTGCTCCCTCCCCGCTACGTGCAAGTAGCGTGCAGAATCCACGCGCCTTCATCGTTCTTTGAGGCTGGAGTGCGGGTAAGGGCAACAGATTCAACGGGACTTAGCGTTGACCCCTTGGGCTCATAACCCAAAGGTCGGTGGTTCAAATCCACCCCCCGCAACCAACTCTTTTATTATCAATAAGATACAGACCAATACGACACACTAATCCCGCAGGCCACGAAAGTGGCCTTTTGTTTTCTACGAGTTGGCTTTTGGTGTCGGTGGTTCTGCTACACCCCCCGCAAGCACATTTATTTTTTTCGATGCACAGTCGCATTCCGCCGTGCGAGCGGTTCAGAATAATATCCTATTTTGGGATATTCTGAAAGAGGATGTATCAGGGACGTGTGGAGTCACGTTCCTGAAAAGCAAAAACTACATCCGGCAATACAAGGAGTTCCTTCGCAGGCTCAAGCAAGCGCGAGAAGAAGCTGGTTTGAGACAAGAGGACGTGGCACGAGCGCTCGGCAAGGCGCAATCATTTGTCTCCAAGTGTGAATCCGGTGAAAGACGAGTCGACTTTATTGAACTTTTGGCCTTCGCTGCCGCGTACAAGAAAGGAACGGGATACTTTGAACCAGAGTAAGCCCGATACGATATGAGTGATACTCAGGCCGTCCCGACAAACACCAAAAAAAGAATCTACTGCAACAAATGCAAACAGACGACCAATCACTCCCTCGCTGGAGAGCATCGTTACTCTGAGAACGACGACGACTTTTGGTGGGAGACCTCGTCTTACCGACTATGGACCTGCGCAGGGTGCGAAACTGGCACGCTGGAAGAAGAATACTCAGACGCTTCGATGGTAGACCAAGACGGTGATTCGATTGCTGAGATTACCTTTCACCCAAAGCGAATGCGTGGGGACTTGAATCCGAAAGGTTTTTTGAAGTTGAAGCCAAAGTTGAAGCAAATTTACAAAGAGGCGATCACTTGTTTCAATAGTGGATCGCTACTTCTTTGCACTGCCGGGCTTCGGGCGTTGCTGGAGGGTGTCTGTGAGGACAAGCACATCAAAGGAAAAAACCTACACGACAAGATCAACAATCTCCATCCCCTTTTATCGAACAAGAATATTGTGAAGAACCTGCATCACTTTCGTTTCACCGGCAACCAAGCCGTTCACAGATTAGAGTCCCCGACTCGAAGTGACACGAAACTGGCGATTGAGGTAATGGAAGACCTCTTGAATTTCTTGTACGAACTCGACTACAAAGCCTCTAGATTGCGGGCGTCAGGCAAGACTCGAAGGCGCGTCGCGAAGATGGTGGCTTCCAACCTTGTATCGGTCGTCGGTACGCCTGTGGTGCCTGCCGGTCAACCGTGACGGCGACTTCGCGTTCGGCGAGGCTACCATAAACCTGCAGTTGCGAGAAAGGTGCTAGCATCCTTCGCGTGCCGCGCCAATGCCTATTCTGCGACAACATAGCCAACAGCCGGGAGCATGTGTGGCCTGATTGGATATTGAGGGAACTGACAAATGTCGGCCCTATTCGGATGACACTTGGGAAGTCTCCAGAGCAAATACTTCCAACCGCCGAACGGAAGTTTAAGTGTGTCTGCAAAGACTGCAATGAGGGATGGATGAGTGATCTTGAGACCGAGAGTAGACCATTGATCGGAGCCATGCTTAATAGTCTCTCGGTTGTTCTTGATACAGCGGCACAACAGCAGGCCGCGATGTGGGCAATGAAGTGTGCAATGGTTTCTGATGCAATCGTCAAGAAGGACAGATTATTGGGGTTCGATCAGACTCAACGGGAGCGATTGCGAGTGCAAAGGCAAATGCCGGCATCCACGACGATCTGGATCGGCAGATTCTGTTTGCGCGCTCTGGCCTACTTTGGCACGGATGTGTGGCTTACCCACAAAGGAGTTCAGAGGGCGGGTAGGGGAAGCATCTCCACGCTGGTTGTAGGCCACCTCGTCTTTCAGATTGCAAACATCAGTGTCGCCCCAAAAGATGCCGATGGTCCGACCCGAATCACCGCGAAAGACGGACCATGGGAACAGACCCTCATCCCTATTTGGCCCATCGTCGATTCCCGCAGTGTGACTTGGCCACCTGAAACTACTTTCAGAAATGATGGTGGCCGGTTCACCATCGGCAGGCTCATGGACCGATGGAAGTCTGGAAAACAAGTCTAGGCTACCCGTTGATTAACTCGTCGAGGTGCTTCTTCAGCAGCGACTCGGGAATGCGGCGCAGGTGATAGGGGCGCTTCCCGCGCCCCTTATTTTTTCGCGGGGTCATGTGCACGTCATCGCCGAGGATGCGCTTGATCCAGCGCCGCGCGGTCTCCTCGCTCACGCTGTACTGCTCGGCGATCATCTTCGGACTCAACCATTTTTCGGTGGCCATGCTATTGCTCCTTTCTTAGTCCCTACGGTCAAGGGGGAGAATAGGAAAACATCAAGAGTCACAGGTCAAGAGGAAAATTAGCGGTGAGATATGGGTCAGCGGCGCAGGCAAAAAACAGGCAAAAAAAATCTGAAATATATGTTTTCACTGGTTTATGGGGATCGCGATTTTCGAGCGGAATCAGCAACTTACTGATTTCAGTACCGATAGCGGAACGCTTTTATCGTTCAAATCCACCCCCCGCAACCAATCTCATCTTACTGAATCATAAGGGTCAGCGGCTTCAGCGCTGGCCTTTCTTCTTGTTCGTTCCGTGCAGTACCGTGCAGAATTCTCCCAAGTTCATTTGCAACTCTGCGTTCGTCTGCCTTAAGCCTTGAACTTGTACTCAGTGGTGGTCTGACTTGCGACATTTTTCGGCAAAAGGCCGATGTCACGCCGGAATTCCGCGTACTTCAAGAACTGATCGTCGAGCGCCTTAAGATGCTGAAGGTACGATCCAGTTCCAACGTTACAGTTCTCCGGCGACTTCATGAGCATCTTGCGAGTCGTTTTGGAATTCATGTCTACGTCGCGCAACAACTTCTCACACTGGCTCATCCGGTTGCGCGTCCTGTATGTCCTCTTTGGCTTAGGCTCCGCCGCTGAAGTCTGTTCCTGAGTGACCATTAGCTCAGCACCTCCTTTCGTGATTCCTCCGCTTTTCGCAATCGAATCAGGGAATGATTCACCGCACGGTCCATGAACCTTACGAGCTGAGTCCGCAAACCCAGGCCGCGGTACCTGATGAACTGTTGCCCCATTTGGTTGATGCAGCGGGTGGTTTCTACGTAACCGACTAGGCGAAGCCAAGCGTCGAACTGGTTACGCTCCGGCACAAACGTCTTAACCATTCCCCGCCACAGAAGCTGCAGGGCGTCGATTTCGGCTTCCGTTTGCTTGGCGACGCCGAGCTCCTTCTTCGTATGTTTCGATGTTCATTGCTCTCCTTGTTGTGTGGCCAGGATCTCACCCGCTACGCGAATCCCCTCGCGTCCGGCGTCGCCGCCGGTACGTCGATACCACAGTTTCTGGTTGTCTGGACTCAGTCGTCCCCAAAGGTCGGCCAAAGTCACCGTCGATGAAGAATCAGTAAGTGGTTGTTCTGATGAAACGGCAGTATGTGGTTGTTCCTCTCGCTGGACCTGCGGCGCAGGTGCATTCTGTCTGTGGGCCAAATCTTCATGAGATTTGCCAGCGGCCCCGTTCCTATACCTTGGACGTTCTCTTTCCTGGACCTTCAGTACTTAGGACCTTGGTGTTCAGTTTGGCGGTTGTTCTTCCCCTCTCTTGGCGTAGCGGTTGTTCTTCGCCGGTGGGTGTTTGATCATCCGCATTTAGCGGTTCTTCATCGCCCCCGTAGTGATTCTTCTTCTTGAGGGCCAGCATTACATCGTAATTGAATCGATAGTGATTGGGGCGCCAACCGTGGGAGTTGCCCCACCCCTTTTGCCGGGCGAGCACGCCGGCTTGCCGCAAGAGACTTCTACTTCAGGAAGGGTTTGACATGGTCGCTTAGGACAGACCTACTGATGCTTAGCCCGTTGCCTAGTGGGTCGATTTTCGGCGTCTCTGGAATGGGTTCCTTCGCGCACAGCATCGGTGACGGACGCGGAGTCAACGAGGTCCCGGTCTGCCATCAGGACATCGTGCAACGGCGAGATCGCATCGGCTGGTCGTCCGGCCCTGAGTAATTTCGTGGCTAACGCAAGCAGGGGCGCGACCTGCCGCGGAGCGACTGGATGCTGAGCGGCTGGATTTGGAGACTGGGGCATAGCGCGAACCTACGGTGGAAGGTCCAGCGTGGCTGTCGGAACCGCCAGCGCAATTGTTACCCTACCATGATCCCCAGCCAAGAAAAGCCATGGACGACTTCATTCTTCAAGAATTAACCTGCCTGCTAAGCCTCGTCAGCAATGCGCGAGTAGGCTGCTTGCTCTCGCGATGCGATGGAGTTTCCTTGGGTCGTGGCTTAGTATCAGCCGCGTTCTTGCTAACGGTTCGAAGTTTGTCCCACAATGCGGTGTCGGGGCAACAATCTCGTTCGTATACTAAGGACAATATCGATGAATGCGCGCAGATACTCTTGCCTCCCGCCTTGCGAGAATTCCTTTGCAAACACTCGTGCCTCAAGTATGCGAACCCGGAAATATATTCGGGTAGTAAGTCCTATCTTCTCTCTCGTTTGCATCGTCCTTTGCGTGGCGTCTCAATCGTCCGCGCAGGTAGACCGTGCGGGATTGAATGGAACGGTGACCGACCCCTCCGGGCGCGTTTTGCCGCAGACGCATGTCATTGCGGTGCAGGATGCCACCGGGCTGCGGCGGGAAGCTATATCCGCTTCCAGTGGAACCTACGACATTCCCGAGCTACCTATCGGCGCCTACACCATCACCTTCAGCCATGAAGGCTTCAGGCCTGTCACCTTTCTGAATGTCGTCCAAGTTGTCGGTCAGACCCGCACCCTGGACGCCACTCTAGCGGTATCCGGCGACGAGCAAAGAGTCCGAGTGTCGGCTGGTTCCGAGCAGTTTAATCAAACCTCCAACGCGCTGGGTTCTCCCATCGACAGGGTTCAAGTCGACGAACTGCCCTTAAATGGCCGCAACTGGGCGACTCTGACTGCGCTCGTGCCGGGCGCAGTCGACACTGGTGGGAGTAACCAGCGTTCGGTTCGATTTGCGGGCCGCGGCCGCGATGACAACAACTTCACCTACGATGGCATCGACGCCACCAACGTCATTAACCAGGGCCAGCAGGCTTATGTGCGCCTGGCGATTCCGCTGGACGCGATCCAGGAGTTTCGTATCGACTCGGCTTTGGCGACCGCAGAAGGGGGAGCCACCGGAGGCGGACAGTTAGCTGTAACCTCAGAATCCGGAACAAACGTATTCCACGGAAACGTTTTCGAATTTCTTCGGAATAACGCGTTCGATGCCCTGCAACCTGTTCCGCTCGGCACCGCACAACAGCCTCTTCGTTTGAACCAGTTCGGGGGAGCGTTCGGGGGACCGATCGCGCGTGACAAGACTTTCTTCTTCCTGGCGTACGAAGGATACCGGCAGCACTGGGGCTTTCCTCTGACCGGCAGCGTTCCCAGCGATCCGTACCGGGCGCAGGTGGCAGCACAGTCCCCGGTACTTATTCCGGTCCTCAACGCCTATCCTGATACGGGATTGATTCCGACAAGTAATCCTGACATCGACACGTTTAACAGTGAAGGCAGGCAGGTCGTCACCGAAAATTCCGGCATGTTCCGGCTCGACCATCGTTTTTCGGACAAGACAACGGCGTTCGTCCGAGCCAACATTAACTACGCGATTAACACACAGCCGCTTGCCAGTTCTGGAAATTATCTTTTGGACCAGCAGCAACTGACTTCTGATCCGGTCAACGCCGGAATCGAACTGCTGCATCTGTTCTCTCCGACGCTGGTGAATGAGTTTAAGTTTGGCTTCAATCGCAGCACCGCTAACACGACCAACATCAATCAAACCGGACAGCTTTACGCATTCTCGGTCACCGGCTTTACTACGCTGAACAACAACAGGGCCAGCATTGGCGCGGGCAACACCTTCGCTGAGATCGATAACGTTACCTGGATTAAGGGGCGTCACGTCCTGAAAGCGGGAGTGGAAATTCGGCGCGTGCAAATGAACCAGGGCAATGGCGAAAGTGGAACCGTTAAGTACACTGGCTCGAACGCCCTGGCTGCTTTCGAGGCCAATCAGGTAACTACCGCCAGCCTCACCGGTGCTCTGCCGGTAAACGGTCTGCGCAAGACGCAGTTTTTTGGCTATCTACAGGACGAGTTCAAGTGGTTGCCGAACTTTACTCTGAACGTCGGCGTGCGCTACAGCTTTTTCAATATTTTCCACGAAGTCCAGGGCCGCTCCAATCCCTTCGATTTCGCTACTTGTGGACCGCAAGGCTTTTGCGGTGTAGGCGCCAGCTTTGGTCAGCCGAATTACGGAGACGTCGATCCGCGCCTGGCCTTTGCCTGGTCACCGGGGAATACCGGGCACACCATAGTTCGCGCTGGCTTTGGCATCTATCACGAAGACGGACAGCTAGACGATCAGAACCTCCCCAACTCCAACGAAGTCTACGCATACTCTTTGTCGAATAAAACGATTCCTAACTTGACCTATCCGATCGATCCCTTTCTGGTCGACACTACTGGAATAGTCTCGCCGCGTGCTCAGGACCGCCGGCGGAAAGATACTTACGTCACGCAGTGGGGCGTGTCAGTGCAGCAAGCCCTGCCAGCCGAGTTTGTGGGCACAGTCTCTTACATCGGGACGAGCGGGTCCAACCTACTGACTCTTTCCGAAACCAATGTCATCGACCCCATTACCGGAGCCCGTCCTTACCCTGCATTTGGCGAGGTGAGCTGGCGAGGCAACCGGAACAACAGCAATTATGAGGGACTGTCCGTCGCGGCAAAGCGCTCGTTCTCACGCGGCATATTGTTCCAGGCCAACTATATGTGGTCGCATGAAATTGACGACGGCTCCAACGGAAGCGGTGACGGCGACTCGTTGGTAGCTCAGAATGTTTCCTGCCAGCCTTGTGAACGAGCGGATGGCATCTGGGATGTGCGCCATGTCCTCAGCGCGAACGCCGTTTATCAGCTTCCTTTCGGACCGGGCGAGCCGTACTTGAACCAGCCTGGAGTGGCCCGCAGCGTTCTGGGGTCCTGGGAACTGAGTTCGACAGTCGTGGCGCGCACTGGATTCCCCATAAACGTCACGGTCGATCGATCAGCCTCCGCAGTGCCTGACGGCAACAACACGAATCAGCGTCCTGATCTTGTGCCTGGGGTTTCGCTCATTCCCCCAGGCGGCTCTACCATCGGCGAGTGGATCAATCCGGCGGCATTCGCCGTGCCCGCAGATGGCACATTCGGCAATGCTCCACGCGATGTGGCCCGTGGGCCGGGCGCATGGCAGATTGACATGGGGATTGAGAAAAACATTCCGTTGACTGAGCGAGCACAGCTTGCGTTCCGCGCTGAGTTCTTCAACATTTTCAATCATCCCCAGTACGGACTGCCCCTATCCGACTTCTCGGTCGCGCCCGGTCAAAATGGTTTTGGGAACATCATCAGCACAGTGAGCACGACGACTCCGGTGAGCCCGGTGGGGACGGGAACCCCGCGCGAGATACAGTTTTCGCTGCGGCTCTCTTTCTAATGGTAGCGCCTGCTCGGCGGCAGGTTGGTCGCTGGTTTGGAAATTCTCGTGCGTGTAGACGGCACCCGCAACCCAGGAAAGCATCTCGTGATTTGTGCGAAGCACATAGCGGCCATACCCTCCGCCGAGCGTTGTGCGCAGAGCAAGATCCTGTTGCGAGCTGTGGAGAAAGTTCTGCAAGCCTGTGAGGAAGGAATTGCGGCTCAGAAAGCGCCCTTCCAATCCCTGCAATTCGAGGAGATTCGATTGGGAACCGCCTGATTGACCGCTGAAAGACGAATTTCTGTTCCAAGTAGACATGCGCCGTTTTGAGATTGAGATTTGGTAGCACTGGCTTGATCCGCCACGCGCCCCCCCTGATCTGTGGCTGTTTTTGTCTGAAAAGCAAACGCAATCCTCCGCTGAGGGGACATTACAAGATTAAACTCTGCGATCCGCGATGCGGAGTCGCCACGAAGCCACTAAGGCACCGCGGCAACATTGCGGGTGCTTGTCACGGCCTTTAAGCCGCCGCCAAATATACGTACCGCAGAATAAACAGCACAGCGAGTGTCCAAACGAGCATGTTGATTTCGCGAGATTTCCCGGCCGCAATTTTTACGACAGTGTACGAAATTAGACCGAGACTCAAGCCGGTCGCAATGCTGAACGTGAGAGGGGTTGCCAGCATCGTGATGAACGCGGGGACGGCCTCGCTGAAATCCTGCCAGGCAATTTGCGCAATGGATTGCGTCATCAAAACGCCGACCAGAATCAAAGCGGGCGCCGTCGCATAGGCTGGGATTGCCGTGGCCAGCGGCGAACAGAACGTCGCCAGCAGAAACAGGGCCGCGACCGCGACGTTACTTAGGCCAGTGCGAGCACCTGCCGCAACTCCCGCGGCACTCTCAATATAGCTTGTCACCGTGGAGGTTCCGGTCAGCGCTCCGAAGACAGTGCCCACTCCATCGGCTACCAGGATTCGCCCGGCACCCGGTATCTTGCCATCTTTGACAAAACCGCCTTGCTCGCAGACTCCGACGAGCGTGCCCACATTGTCGA
The DNA here is from genome assembly GCA_963844525.1 of uncultured Acidobacteriaceae bacterium. Lineage (GTDB taxonomy): Bacteria > Acidobacteriota > Terriglobia > Terriglobales > Acidobacteriaceae > Sulfotelmatobacter. Next base: position 363,610 of record CAWJOM010000011.1, read on the forward strand.
ACAGATCTACAAACAGGAATGCAAACAGAATCTCGAGCAAACGCAGGTGGCTGGCGCCGCGGAAGTCGAGTTGCAGAAAAGTGGACGACGGGTGCGGCATCGAGAAGATCGCAGCCGGCGCGTGCGTGACTCCGCGAACAATACCGAGCAGTGTTGTGCCCACAATTCCAACCAGAATCGCTCCATGAAGTTTTCGTGACATCAAGATCAGCGTCAAGACAAGGCCGAAACAGGCGGTCTGCACATCTTTATCGGCGAAGCTGCCGAGGCCTACAAAAGTGGCTGAATTTGCGACCACGAGTTTTGCGTTTCGCAAACCCACAAATGCGATGAACATGCCGATGCCCGCCGCCGTCGAGTGCTTCAGGCAGTCGGGCATTCCATTGACAATTTGCTCACGAACGCGTGTCACCGTGAGCACTAGAAAAAGAACTCCGGAACAGAACACGACCGCTAACGCGGTACGCCACGGTACGTGCATCGCAATGCAAACCGAGTAGGTGAAGTAGGCATTCAGCGACATACCCGGCGCCAAAGCGATAGGGTAGTTCGCATAGAGTCCCATCACCAGCGTGGCGACTGCCGCCGAAAAGCAGGTGGCGAAAACTACGCCGTCCGCGGGCATCCCCGCTTGCGCAAGAATCTGAGGATTCACCACGATGATGTAGGCCATCGTGACGAACGTCGTCAGGCCACCTAGCATTTCCTGCTTCACTGACGTTTGGTTCTCGGTAAGCTTGAAATAGCGGTCGATCAATCGTCCTCCACGGACCTGCGATTCATGGAACGCGATAACAATTAGTATTCGATTTTGTTCGGCTTGTGTTCCCAGACGCGAAACGCTTCCAACGCCTGTTCCCGCATGATCTGAATCATGGGGATCCTGCGTTGTGAAAGCGGTTGCGCCATCTCGTTGTAGATCAGCGAGTCGTCGAATCCGATCCGAGCTGCGTCGACGCCGCCATTTGCGAAATAGATGCCGGAAAGGCGGGCCCAGTAGATTGCGCCCAGGCACATCGGGCAGGGTTCGCAAGAGGTGTAGATCTCACAGCCTTCGAGTTCGAACGCTCCAAGTTTCTTGCACGCTTCACGAATGGCGAGCACTTCCGCATGCGCTGTGGGGTCATTCGTTGCCGTAACCTGATTGGCCGCTTCCGCAATGACTACTCCACTCTTCACCACAAGCGCGCCGAAAGGGCCGCCGCGCCCTGAACGGACGTTGTCAATCGAGAGCTGAATAGCTCTGGCCATGAAAGGATTGTCCATACATCGGCTCTGTCTCTGCGTACTCTTCGAGGGCGCGCTGTCGTCAGCTGTCCGAACCCGCGAATCAGTCGACGTGGACCCTTCGCCGCCGCTTGGCTGAGAAGCGAGTATAAGCTGGAGTCAGAATTTCGTAAAACGCGAACCGCCCGGTAAGCCGGCAGCCTCTCGGATTCTGCCGTAGCCATGGGTGGCGAAGGTAGTAGAGGACCGCCGTTTGCCGCGTGAACAGGGATAATTCCTGCTCACGCGGAATCGGAAACGGTTCGTGCAGATAGAGAATCGATTTGCAGCAAAAGCGGTTATTGCTGCGGAGGTGTATCCGGAGCAGCGCTCGGGGCCTGTCCGTCCTGGTGATGTCCCTGCCACTGTTCGTGCTTGCTTTGCATCGCATCCCACTTCTTCTGCTGATTGGTATCAAGGAGCGCCCGGACCTGGTCATCCGATGTCTTCCGGATCTCCATCATCTTGGATCGCCGATCGTCTTGTGAGAGCGAGGTGTCAGATCGCAGGCCCTGCATCTGTGATTGCGCGGACTTGAAAATGTCGAGCACCTTGGGCTGCTGGTCCGAAGTGAGCTTCAGCTGTTTCGTCAGCATTTCTGTCCGTCTTTCCGGATCGACATGGCCACCGTGTCCGTGCTCGGGAGGCGCCGCCTGCTGATCGGTCGCTCCGCTGTCTTGTGCCATGGCTGAGGGCACCACAGCGTATGCAACGCTAGCCAGCGTGAGCGCAAGCAAAGAACATTTCAGCATTCTGAGCATAATTTTTCTCCTGTGACTCTCGATTTGCTCTTGAGGGTATGAACCTGATTATGGCCCCGGAGTTGCGAAAGCAGCGCCACTTTTACGAATCTTTACTCAAAGGCGACGATGTGGATTCTCTCTCGCAAACTCGGGAATCGAGTTCTCGGCAGCTAGGAAGAGAAGATGCAAAATTTTACTAATGGAGATGGAGGCTCCGGCTATCATCGCCTCACGGGTGTCCATGAACCAAGACCGGCACCTGGAAACCACTCATGACGGCAACAGGCAAGCGACGGTTCCGGTGTCTGCTTCTAGGTTTACCGTTGCTGCTCGTTCGTGGACTTGCCCAGGATCAACCTGCGCAATCTCAAACCCCTCTCGCCGGAGGCGGAACGATTCACGGCATCGTTAAATCAGGCAATACGCCGATTCCTGGTGCGTCGGTTTCCATTTCTCCAGCATCCTCCGATCCGGCAATCTCTGTATGGACCGACGTCGATGGCAGCTATTCTGCGGGCGTTCCCGCGTACGGTTCGTATGCCGTACGCGTGCAGATGATCGCGTTTGCGAATAGCACGCAGCAGGTTGTGATCGATGCTTCCCATCGGAATGTCGCCGCGAACTTTGAGCTCACCCTCTTATCACGTACACAAGAGGCCAGTCCTCAGCCCCGAAGACCGACTGGACCCGCCACCACTCAGCGCGGATTTCAAACCCTTTCTGCGTTGCAAAATATGACTACGCAGGATGCAGGCGGCAATACGATGAGCGACGTCGTGCCTTCGGGCATGCCAGTACCGGGCATTGATCCAAACAGCGCGACCGAATCCATTGCAGTATCTGGAAACAGCTCGAGCCCACTCAATGCGATGAGCGGAGACGAACTGCAGCAGCGCATCAATGATGCTCGTCAAAATGGCGGCGGGTTCGGCGGAGGGGGCGGATTTGGCGGTCCAGGAGGATTCGGTGGTGGTGGATCGGGACGCGCAATGACGATTACTGGCCGCCGTGGTTTTGACATTAATCATCCTCACGGATCGATCTATTACAGCATCGGCGACTCGGCCCTCAACGCCGCACCCTACGCGCTCGCCGGCGAACCTGCGACGAATCCGGCTTACGTCCAGAACAGCTTTGGAGGTTCCATCGGAGGACCACTCAACATTCCCAAGATCTACCACGGCGGTGCCAAAACATTCTTCTTCGTCAACTACAACGGCAAGCATGGGGAGAATCCTTTCGATCAGTTTTCCACGGTTCCCACGCCGCTCGAGCGGCAAGGAAACTTTTCGCAGACCACATACACTTCGGGCCCGCAGAAGGGACAACCAGTCGAGATCTTCAACCCGGCGACCAACACTCCCTTCCCGAACAACACGATTCCGCAAATTAATTCCGCCGCCGCAGGATTGCTGAACTACATCCCGCTGCCGAATCTTCCCGGCGATGATCAGAACTTTCATTTTGTGACCTCCGCTACGAGTAACAGCGACGATCTAAATGTGCGGATCAATCACACTTTTGGTGCAGCGCCAACGGGCGGACGGCGAGGGGGACGAGGCGCTCCGCGCAACAACCTTACTTTCGGCTTTCACTATCACGGGTCGAGCACCGGCATTACCAATCCGTTCCCCAGCGTAGGCGGTAACACGAGCGTTCGCAGTTTTGATGTGCCGATCGGTTATGTTCGCAGCATCGGCAAGCTGACCAACAGCCTTCGTTTCGACTTCAATCGCAGTAGTACCCGTACGCAGAATCTCTACGCGTTCAGCGATGACATTACCAATGCTCTGGGAATCACCGGCGTTTCGCAGAACCCTTTTGACTGGGGTCTACCGAGTCTCTCCTTTACGAACTTCGCCGGTCTTCAGGATGTCAATCCGCAACTGTTTCGCAACCAGACCTACACCATCTCGGACAATGTTGTTTGGACGCATGGGAAGCACAGCTGGCGATGGGGCGGCGACTTTCGACGCGTCCAGCTCAACACGGAGACCAGCAGCAATGCGCGCGGGTCCTTCATCTTCAGCGGCTATAACACTTCGCAACTGCTTCCCGGACCGACTGAGCAGCCTCCTCAGCAAGCGCCCGGCACGGGATACGACTTCGCCGACTTTCTGCTCGGGTTCGCGCAGACGACATCCGTGCAATTCGGAGAGGATAACTACCATTTTCACGGCAACTACTGGGATCTATATGCGCAAGATGAGTGGAAAGTTCGCGGAAATCTGACGCTGAACCTCGGCGTCCGCTATGAATACGTTTCACCTCTCACCGAAGAGAACAATCGAATCGCGAATCTTGACCTTTCGCCGGGAGTGCTAAATCCTGCGCTCGGTACGCCGGCCGTCGCGGAGGTTTTACCGGGACAGATTGCTCCTTACAGCGGAAGTCTGCCCAACACCCTGGTGCGCCCTGACGGCAACAATTTTGCTCCCCGCGTCGGGTTCGCGTGGAAACCATTCTCCAAGACAGTTGTCCGCGGTGGATATGGGATCAACTACAACACGGGTGCGTACCAGGGGATGGTTCAGCAATTGGCATTCCAGCCGCCATTTTCGACAACGCAGACGAATATCCAGAGCGCAGTTGGGGACCTCACGCTGGAGAGCGGCTTCCCTGCCGTTTCAACAGGTGGCATCACCAATAATTACGCTGTGAATCCCAACTACCGATTGGGGTACGTCCAGATTCGAAATCTGGACATTCAGCAACAGATTCGCCCCACGCTGTTATTGAACATCGACTACACGGGAACCAAGGGCACCGATCTGGACATACTGGAAGCGCCCAATCGCACGGCTACAGGAATTCTGATTCCGACCGCGCAGGCATTTACTTACGAAAATTCCGTAGGCGACTCCGAGGCGAATGCCGGATCGGTGCGCCTTCGCAAGCGTCTATCGAACGGGTTCTCGATCGGCGGAATCTATACATTCTCCAAGTCGATCGATGACGCTTCCTCCATCGGCTCCGGAGCGACTTCGGGTTCGGGGCGGTCTGGCCTGGGCGCAGGCGGCACTGGTGCCGGTGGCGGCGGAGGTTCGTCGGGCGGCGGATCGGCGTCCGTTGCGCAGAACGCGCTGGATCTGTCAGCGGAGCGCGGGCTCTCCAGCTTCAATCAGACGCAGAGATTCACTGCAGACTATTTGTGGGAGCTGCCGTTCGGGCACGACAAGCGCTGGCTTACGGGAAACACGCCGGCCCGTGCGATTCTCGGCGACTGGCAGTGGAGCGGCGACTGGACGATCGCCACCGGATTGCCTTTCACACCCCGCTTCGTCGGCTCGCCCTGCAATTTGAACACTGGCACGAACGGTACACTGCGGCCGAATCTGGTTCCGGGGCAATCGATCGCGCTGGCCAATCGATCAATTTCCCAATGGTTCAACACAGCCGCATTTGACCCGACGCTTCCCTGTGGAACCTATGGCGATGCGCGCCGTAACAGCATCATTGGTCCGGAAACAGTTTTATTCGACATGGCCTTCACCAAAGTGATTCCGTTAAAAGAATCGCGCGTTCTCGAGTTGCGGGCGCAGGCCACCAACATTTTTAACATGCCGAATTACTCGTCGATTGATACGTCGGTCGCTTCGCCGACGTTTGGCCGGGTAACGGCTGTCGGCGCCATGCGGCAGATCACGATGACGGCTCGCTTCCGCTTTTGAGGAAAACATGCAGACGAAGTCGGAACTGAATCGAGCGATGAACAAATTTCTAGCGACCATGCTGGCATTGGCCTTGGTTTCTTCTCCGGCACCCGCACAGCAGCAAGCTGATTACACGTTTCGTGTTCAAACCGATCTGGTGCTGGTCAATGTAACGGTGAGGGACAAGAGCGGAAATGTTGTTCGCGGCCTCAAACCGGAAGACTTCACGATACTCGAGGACAACAAGCCGCAGAGAGTTGTCTCGTTTGACGTGGAGAACATCGATGCGGTGGCAAATCAGGACGTGACGCAGACAGAGCCATTGGCCAGCCCAGCAACTGAGCCGGCAAATCCACCCGACGTTGCCACCGCGGCCTCAGGCTCTGCGAATCAGTTCAAAGATCGCCGCCTCATTGTTCTTTTCTTCGATCTCTCGGCGATGGAACCAGACGAAATCGACCGCGCAGTAACCGCCGCGGACCACTATGTCGACACTCAGATGGCCCCGGCAGATCTGGTTTCGATCGTTTCCCTGGGAAGTGCGCTTCTAGTCAATCAGGATTTCACCGCGGACCACGACCTGCTCAAAACACAGCTTAAGGCATTCAGCACGGGCAGCGGCCAGGGCTTCGAGGAAGGCACGACCGGCACGACCGAAGGCACACCAGACGCTGGCCAGCCTTTCACGGCGGACGATACGGAATACAACATCTTCAATACAGATCGGCGGCTGGAAGCGCTGCGGTCGGTCGCGGAGAAACTCTCTCACCTGCAACAGAAGAAGTCGCTGATTTATTTCTCGAGCGGCATGGACCGAACCGGTATCGAAAATCAGTCTGAATTGCGCGCCGCTATTAACGCGGCGGTGCGGTCCAACATGGCGATTTACACCATGGACCTGCGCGGCCTGCAGGCGCTCGTTGCCGGCGGAGAGGCACAAAACGCGAGCCTGCGGGGAACGTCAGCCTATTCCGGCCAATCGATGATCAACGCCCTCAACTCCAACTTCACTACGCAAGAATCTCTGGTCACACTGGCGAGCGACACAGGCGGGCGCGCTTTTCTCGACTCCAACGATTTCACTCAGGTCTTTAAAGGAGTGCAGCAGGACACGTCAACGTACTACCTGCTGGGATATAGCAGCTCAAATCCCGCGCGGGACGGACGGTACCGGCGTATTTCGGTAAAAGTCAATGTCCCCAACGTGAAGGTCGATTTCCGCCGCGGATACTATGCTCCTGCGGATTACCGCCACTCCACGAAAGAAGACAAAGAACTTCAGCTGCAGGAGGAACTCGCCTCCGATTTACCCACGACCGACCTGCCTTTGTATTTGAGCACGGCTTACTTTCGGCTGGAAGCGAACAAGTTCTTTATTCCGATATCGTTGGTAGTGCCAGGATCGGAAATCCCCTTCGCCCGCAGCAGCGAACGCGACAAAGCGACTTTAGATGTTATCGGCATCGTGCTCGACAGCCAAAAACATCCGGTCACTCAAGTTCGTGACACGGTGAACCTTGCGGTCGATACCTCTTCAGATGTGAAGAAAAAGAATGTGCAGTACGACACCGGGCTGAGCCTGCCTCCCGGCAAATATCACCTCAAGTTTGTCGTGAGAGAAAATCAGACCGGGCGCATGGGATCGTTCGAAACCGATCTGGACGTCCCCGACCTCAAGTCTCAGCCGCTGAAAATGAGTTCGATTGTTCTTGCCAGCCAGCTCCAGCCCGCGAAGAAGGGTGCGACTCCGAGCCCGCTGATTCGCGACGGCTCTGAGATCATTCCAAACGTCACCCACGTTTTTTCTTCCGCGCAACATTTGCGTCTTTACTACGAAGTGTATGACCCAGGACGGGCGACCGCATCCGGAGCGACACCTGCCGGACAGGCCAAAGCCAGCATTCACCTGATGACGAACGTCTCCTTCTTCCAAGGCAAGTCCAAGGTGTTCGAGAGCTCCCTCGCGGAACTGACAGAGCTGAATGCTCGCGACCGCCAGGCCGGAGTCTTCCAACTCGATCTGCCCCTGACGTCATTGAAGCCTGGGTTCTACACGTGCCAGGTGAATGTCATCGATGACGCCGCCGGACGTTTTCTATTCCCGAGGCTTGCGCTGCTGATTCGACCGGAAAGCCCCGCCGGTACTCGCTAGGAATGCGGGAAGCAGGATCGGCCCCGCACGTCGCGGCAGGATCCCGCACCAACTTCTTCGTCATGTGCTTGCTCATTGCGGCGCAGGTTTAGGTTTTGGCGCCGGTTTTGTTTGGGCAGCCGGCTTCTTCTGCGGTTGAGTACCGTTCGACGGTGGGGGCTTTGTCGGACCAACTGGTCGCGCTCCAGCAGACGGAGACTGACCCGGCCCCGCCGGTCGAGTTTGTGGTTGCGACGGCTTCGCCGGTGCGGGCTTGGTTTGCGGCGCAGGTCGCGTCGTGGGCGGCCGGTTCGTCCCATTGGCTGGCGGCTTGGTTGCGGTCGGCGGTTTCTGTGGGTACGGTTTAGCGATCGGTTGTGTTGGCCTGCCGGGATTCGGACGCTGCGCAGGTGGGCGATAGCCTGGCCGATTATTCGGTCCCCAAGGCGGGCGATGCGGAGGACGGGGCCCCGGAACCGGCGGCCGGTAGTTCGGCGGCCGATAGTGCCAATTGCCGTGGTATCCCGGACGGCTGGAATACAGAACCGGTCGAGGACGGTACCAAATGTGCGGCGGCCGATACGGATTTCCCCATCGTACCCACACCGTGTGGTTGTAATAGCAGCGGTGCGAACCCCATCCCCATCCCCATCCACTCCATCCCCACGGCTGGTTTCCAACCAGCAGCGCCCCAATGGCAATCCCTGCTCCAAAAGTAACCAGCGATGTCACCACTACAGTGCTAGTGCTGGGTCTGACATAAACTACCGTGGGATTGTAGATAGGCACATAAACGATTTGCGGGTTCGCTGGCTGAATGACATAGATCGTCTGACTGGGCGTCTGCTGCACCTCGACCTGCTGCTGAGGATTGCTCTGCAACGTGCCAGCCGCGTACGCCTGAGCTCGCAAGCGTTGGATCGAAGCCGTGACCAACGCCTGATCCGCCAAGAATGCCTGCCCGATGGCGGCGTAATCGTCCACGTTCTGCGCCATCATGTCCAGCACCTGGGGAAAGGTCGTCAGCGCGATAAATGCCGGATCGAATCCCTGCTTCTCCGCTGCATCGGTGAGCGCTGCGCCTGTCAGCCCGGAATTCTGCTGCAACCAGTTATCCACATCCAGAATTTCTTGCGGATCGGTCGAGGCCGTCGTGATCTGAGCCAGTAACGAATCAGGATAGAGTGCGACCGGAGCCAGCAACTGGTCCAGTTGCTGAGGCGTTGCGATCGCCGTCTGCGCGAACAGCAATGGCTCAAATTCCTGGGAGACTAGCAAGGCGACCAGCAAAACAATCGCAGTAAGAACTGGTTTCCGTCGCATCCAACACCTCGCGGAGCACAAGCGTGCACCCGATTCGCCACGATGATTGCAGTAAGGGAGAGTGAGTTCGCGCGCTTCCGATGATTGTACAAGCCCAGTTCAATACACGTTCGCGTGGACGGCAACTGTCACTAGTACCAGCCAGATTCCTGTCTAGGACGCTGCGCCCGCTCTTCATTCGACGAAGGAGCCGACGAGTTATCCGCCACCCCCAGTTTCACGCGGGCTTCGAAATGATCGTGCTGGGGCGTTCCGGTTCGAGCTCACAGATCGCGCGGGCGAATTCATGCGGCGTCCGGGGCGTGACCGGATACGGGGAGCGACCGGTCACCAGCTTGTACAGCACGACGCCCAACGAATACACATCCGTAGCCGTCGTGATCGGCTCATTTCGAATCTGCTCCGGGCTCGCGTACTCGGGCGTCATCGGGCCTGCGACGGTTGTCTCCGAACTGGAGAGAGGATCAAGAATCTTCGCGATCCCAAAGTCCAACAGCTTCGGCACGCCATCTCGCGTGACGAGAATATTACCCGGCTTGATATCGCGATGGATGACAAGCCGTTGGTGAGCGTATTGCACCGCCGAGCAGACTTGCAGGAATAGACGCAGCCGTTCCGTTACTGTCAGGTGTTGAGCACTACAGTACTGGTCGATCGGTGTGCCTTCGATCAGTTCCATCACCAGGTAAGGGATACCCTCGTCGGTGGTGCCGCCGTCCAGAAGGCGGGCAATGTTTGGATGGTCGAGCGAGGCAAGAATCTGGCGCTCGTGTCGAAAGCGCTCCAATACTGTTGCTGTATCGTACCCGCCGCGGACCAGCTTGATCGCGACTTCCTTCTCGTATTGGCCGTCGGCGCGGTCCGCGCGGTAGACCTCTCCCATGCCGCCGTGGCCGATCTCTTCGAGGATGGTGTAGGCGCCAATCCGGCGTCCAACACGGCTTGCGGCAGCTGGCTCAGGCTGCGTCAAGTCCACCGCCGGAGTATTCAGGAATCCCGTTCCCGCCTCGCGGTCAGAGAAAAGGAGCGATTGCACTTCGTGCCGCAGCTCCGAGTCGGAACCACAGGCCGTATCGAGATAGGCTGCGCGGTCTCCGGCCTCGAGGGAAACGGCCCGATCGAACACTTCACGGATCTGCTGCCACCGCTCCGGAGTCATTCGGCGGCACTCCCTGCGATTTCGCGATGGAGCCAGGCGCGTGCCGACGTCCAGTCCCGCTTTACCGTCGCAGGAGAGATCCCCATCACCTCGGAAGTATCTTCGATCGTCAGCCCCGCAAAGAAACGCAGCTCCACGATGCGGCTCTGCTGTGGGTCCAACTCGCTGAGCCGATCGAGGGCGCCGTCGAGAGCGATCACGTCCACGTCGACCTTTTTCGAAAAATCCAGCGCTTCATCAAGGGTGAGTTTGCAAGCGCCGGCTCCTCCTCGCTTGGCGGCGCTGTGAGCACGAGCGTACTCGACCAGAATCTGGCGCATCACGTGAGCGGCAATGCCGAAGAAGTGAGCACGGTTTTGCCACTGGGGCGGATTTTGCCCCGCAAGCCGCAAAAAGGCTTCGTGGACGAGCGCAGTACTTTGTAGCGTATGGTCGCTGCGCTCGCGTTGTAGATAGTGGTGGGCCAGGCGGCGCAGTTCGACGTACACGAGTGGCATGAGGGAGTCGAGTGCCTGACGGTCTCCCTCTCTCCATCGAACGAGCAGATCGGTAACTGGATTCGAGGAATCCTGCACGCCACTTCCGTCCCCAACGCGGTCAATCCAAGCCTTTGGGCGCGAAGCATATCTGGTATTGAATCCCAAGTCAACAGATTGAAGGGATGAGACTTAAGGCTCCAATGGTAATTCCGGAAACATTTTTCCGAATTCTCGTGAGCCAATCCGCTGGAGTTTCTCACATTACTAGGTAGGCAAGTGCGGCTGGGTCTAAGCCGCGCGGTTAGATATTGCCTCCGGCGATGCGTTTCGGGGAACTCATCGCCGGACTTGGTTCCTTGCGTGGCGGCTTCGGACCCCTGCCAGCACGTCTTCGCAAGGTTCGTGCCTAGCTCCGAGCAACCTAAAGATCATGACCTCTCAGGAGGGGATAATGACAAACCTCAAAGTACCCTGCCACCAGCTTCTGTTGGCTGTTTTGACCCTGGCATTTTTCACTGCGCCGGTAAACGCCCAAACCTACACTGACCTGCACGACTTTGACGAGGCTGAAGGATGCTGCGCCAACTATCCCAGCATGCTCGCCCAGGGACAAGACGGGAACGTCTACGGCGCCACCACCAGCGGCGGCGCGCATTTCTACGGCAACATCTTCAAGATGACACCGTCGGGGACCCTCACCAGCATCTATAGTTTCGACCTGACCCACGGAGGATATCCTCAAGGCGGGATCAGCCTGGCAGCGGACGGGAATTTCTACGGAACAACCTACCAGGGTGGGACCAACCACTTCGGTACCATTTTCAAAATCACACCCAGTGGCGCCTTCACGGAACTGTACGATTTCACCAATACCACGGACGGCGCGTATCCGCACACGCCTCCGGTTCAAGCTCAGGATGGAAACCTGTACGGCACCACCGCCAATGGCACGGTCGCGGTTCTCTACAAGATCACTACCGCCGGCGTCTTTACGGTGATGGAAACTCTGGTGGCGCAGAGCTATTCCCCTCTCCTACTCGGAGCGGATGGCAATCTCTACGGCACTACCGTCTATGGCGGGACCTTCAACGGCGGGACAGTTTTTGTTTTCTCCCCTACGGCAAAGGCGATGAAAACAATCTACAACTTTCATACCGAGTGGTCGCCTTATGGCCCCTTGATGCAAGGCGCCGACGGCGCGCTCTATGGCACAACGTCGTCCGGTGGCACGGGATCTGGCGGAGCTGTGTTCAGGGTTACAACGGCCGGAGTGTACAAGGTCCTGTTCAATTTCACGACAGGCAGTGCCAATGGAGCCAGCTCCTTTTCCGGGTTGGTTCAAGGAAGTGACAAGTTTCTCTACGGTGTAACCTCAGCGGGGGGTGCCAACGGTCAGGGAGTGTTGTTCAAGATCAGCCCTACCGGCACGGGATTCGCGGTACTCCACAATTTCGCGACTACCACCGGAGACACTCCGTTAGCCACGCCATTTCTTCACACCAACGGAACGATTTATGGGTTGAGCTTTCACGGAGGCGCCCATTCGGCTTATGGAGTGGTTTACAGCATGAACGTGAGCCTGAAGGAATTTGTGGCTCCCGTCGTGCTTCACTCAGCCAAATCGAATACGTCGGTTGAACTGTTGGGGCAAGGGTTCAATACAGCGACGGGCGTCCTGTTTGGCACAGGTGCTGGGGCGCTCACCGTGTCGAGTGATACTTTCGCAACCGCGAAAATCACCACTGGCGCCACCACCGGAGCGATCACCGTGAAGGAACCGGGCGGCAACTTGAGCACTCTGCAAGTGTTCAAAATTGTGCCCACAATTAAGAACTTCACTCCGACGAGCGGTCCAGTAAGCACGTCGGTTGTAATCACGGGCACCAGCCTTTTGCAGACTGTGACAGTGAAGTTCGGTGGCGTCGCGGCAACAGGCTTTACGATGAATTCCGACACGCAGGTGACTGCGACCGTCCCGACCGGAGCCGTGACCGGCAGAATCACGATCACGACCAAAGGCGGCACTGCGACCAGCAGCGCCGTATTCACGGTCAACTAGCAGACTTCTCGCTAGGGGCGGGACTTCCCCGCCCCCGGCGATGAAGCTTCAACGCTTTGGGTTTCCGCGGCTCGGAACTTACTGCCGCAGCCAGTACTGATTGAACCCTTCATAATCGGACGGCAAGTTCGCCAGGATCGTTCTTCTCAACTCCAAGATGTCGACCGAGCCTTGTTTCCGATACAGGACTTTGCCTTTTGGATCGATCAAGACCGTATATGGCACGGCAGACTGCCAGGTGGGATCAAAGGCAGACTGCAAAGCAGCGGTATCTTCAGACGCAAAAAGAAGATTTCTGCTGGTCGCGTGCATTTTCTCCAGTACGCGCATTACGCTATTTTTTTCGTCTGGCATATTGGCCGCTACCGTCACTAATTCCAGATCGCGCACCCCATACATCCGTAACGTATCCTCGAAGGCGGGGAATTCGTGGAGACACGATCCACACCATGTAGCCCAAAAACTGACTAACAATGTCTTGCCGGTTGGATTCGTTCGCAACTTCGTCAGGTCCGTAGCCGACACCAATTCCAATTGCACGGGCTGAGACTCGATTTTTCGAAGAGCCTCCAGACGCGCTGCCTGCTTCTCTTTCCATTTGGTCGAACAACCAAACACCCCGGTGTGCTTCACGGCGACGTCCCGGTGCGCGAGCAGCGCATCGATAGCGTCGCGAGCCTCACGAGTCTTCACCAATTCGGCGCGATAGCTGTTGTCCATGCGGCCTTCGTATCGCAGACGCCGATCATGATCAAACACGAAAGCGTGCGGCGTCGCCTGGGGACCATAGGCTTCTGTTACCGATTGAGTTTGGCCATCGTAAAGATACGGATATGTCAGATGCTTGTACTCCGCTCGGATCTTCATCTCTTCCAGGCTGTCGCTGATGTCGGAAGAATCTAGTTCGTCGATCCGGATTGCCGTCGGATCGTTCGGCTGGATCGCGACCACAGCTACGCCGCGGTCCTTGTAATCGTCCGCCAACTGCGCGATGCGGCGCTCATACATCTGCGCGATCGGGCAGTGATTGCAAGTGAAAACCACAACGAGAACGGGGCTCGATGCGTAGTCGGCCAACTTGTGGATCGCGCCATCGACACCGGGCAGTTCGAAATTGGGTGCGGGCGAGCCCAGTGCAAGAATAGGATGTGATTCCTGGGCCCACGCGGGTGATCCAAGAATTGCCCCGAGAATAAAGATCAGAAATGCGACAACTCTCCAGACGCACTGTGTCCTGCGGATTCTCATGGCATTAGGTTCCGATTCCAATTGACGAGCCTACTTCCCGGGCAATGGTCTTGGGGTAACATCTGCGTCGACCAGTCCCATTGCCCATTTTATAGCTCCGGTATACATCTCTTGCAGCCGGGGATCGTCCCAGTTTTCCTTTGGATGACCGAGCGTCGAATAGTAGACGCGTCCCTTGCCGTACATCTTCGCCCACGTCACCGCAAAATCCCGGTCGGCGCGATGGACCGTGGACTTCGACAGGTCGAGCTTGCTCGCGTCGAGACGCATGAGGACTCGCACCTTTTCGCGCGAATAGTTCCTGACCTGATAGATTTCATCCCTCAGAACGAAGGAACTGCCCCACTGCTGCATCCCCGGAAAAGCAGGATCCTCCACAAGGATTGGGGCGTTGAACGTTCCCCACGGGTGCTCGTCGAAATAGCCTCCGATCATCTCTCCGTACTCCGGCCAGCCCGTGAACGTGATAGTGGCGCTATGGATGCCGATAAAACCCTTTCCATCGTCGTGGACGAACGACAACAGATCCGCTTTCTGTTGTGAATCCATTTCGAGTTCGCCCCCAGTGAAGAAGAGAACGGCGTCGAAATCGTTCAGAGTTTTGGCGTTGTATTCGAGCTTTCTTTTCGTGAGCACCTCTGTATCCGTTCGGATGGTGGTGTCCCACAAACCAGTCTTCTCGCCCAAATGTTCAATCGTGGCCAGAGCGTGGGAGACGGATTCGTGCCGATATCCCTTCTCCTCGCCCAATACCAGGAGATGTTTCTTCTGTGGATTCATCCCTTGCCCGAAGCACACCGTGGAACAAACGAAAACGAACAAAACAGCACGCGAACACACAATCCTCATAGGAGCAGTCCTTTATGGTGCCGATACCGCACCGGCTACCGTCAGAGTCCGCCCATCAATGACGGTCGGACTCGGTCCAGCCAGGTGATTTACGAAAACCTTGCCAGTGAAATCGTCTGCGGCCATTGCAAATGGTCCGCCGCCAACCTTCAAGGTGGCGGCCACTGAATTCTTAGCGCCATCAATCACCGTGACGATGTTGTCGTGCGTACTCGCCACATAAACTCTGTGTGAGCCGGAGTCAACCGCTATGGCCTGAGGGCGCCTTCCGACACTTATGGTTTCAACCACTGAGTTGGTAGTGCCATCGATCACAGTCACGCTACCGCTCGCATAATTAGCGGCATAGACTCGGCCTGTGGAAGAATCCAAAGCAATCGCGCAGGGAATATTTCCCGTGCCCACCTGCGACACGGCATTCGTTTTCCCATCCAGTACAGTAACGTTCGAACTGCCCGAGTTCGTCAGATAGATTCTGTTCGCCTCTGCATTGATGGCAATCCCCCAGAGATGTGTGCCCGCAGCCACCGTCGTGATGCTGTCGTTCGCGCCATCGATTACCGTGACGTTGTTGCTCTCGTAGCTGATTAAGTAGATCCGGTTTGTGTCCGGATTCACCGAAATCGCATCCGCCTGTACTCCGGCTTTCAGCGTACTCGCGACATTCCTGGTCTCGTCAATGATTGTCATGTCGTTACTGAAGGTTCTTGAGACATACACTTTCGCGGTGATGGGGTTCACGGCGACTACGTAAGGGAGATCGCCTACGGCGACCGTCGCAACGATGTTGTCGGTCGTTCCATCGATCACACTCACAGTACCGCTTCCCGAGTTCGCCACATAGGCCCGGTGAGTCGTTGGATTGATCGCAATCGCTTCGGGTTCGGCTCCCACCTTTATCGTAGATGTCCAGCGGCCAGCACCATCGAGCACGGTCACAGTTCCACCAGTGGTATTCACGGCGTAAACCTTGTGGGTCTTGGGATCCAGCGCAATTCCGCGGGGACTGATCTCCGTCCCGCTGGCTGGCGGAAACGCCGTGGCCGCGGTCCCACGACCGAGCCAATTTGCCGCATTTTCAATCAGCTTATTCTGGATGGGACTCGTGAATATCTTGTCTCCATGGCCCATGTTCATGTAGATCATTTTGTATTTCGTGTTGGTCCATACGGCGGGAAGATCGCCTCCAGTCAGAACGTCCTTGAGTCCGAGTGGATAGTTTGAAGGATCGAACGTCGCCAGCACTCGCACATCTTTATCGAGGCGTGGGCTCGGTTTCCAAACGTACCACTCATTCGCGGGTGAGTCGTAAGAATCGGGAACGCCGCTTGCGATGGGATGTGTGGGATCATCGATCACAAGCTTTGCCGGCAACGGCGGCCAGCTGTTGATGTGAAAGACAGCGCCTCCCATGAAATCGACAAACCATGGCCAATTTGTGTCTTTGTCGTTGTATCCAGAGGCGTGAAAACCCAACCACGCCCCGCCATTTTCCATGTAGCGCTGGAATGCGGCCCGCTGTTCTGCAGTCGTCGGCGAGTCGTTGAGCCAAACAACCACCTGGTACGCTTTCAAGTACGCGTCGTTCATATTTTCCCAATTAGTCGTCGATTCAAATGTAAAGCCGTCTTTTGCAGAGCAAGCCGCGAGGAACTTCAGCGCACCTTCCGCAAACTGTACATGGTCGGGCTCTGTCTTCGCAGAATAGAAAGCCAGCATCTTGAATCGACTCGGCTGAGCGGCGCCGGGCATGGCAATGCACAAAAGTGCCAGAAGCATGAAGCCACGAAGTGGGTAGTCCTTCATTGGTGAGCAGCCCAGAAGATCGAGTTGCTCACAATGGTCGTGAACGCCGAATTCTGAAACAGCTCAGGATGGTGGCCCATGAAAATATAGACATTCCTCGCCTTAAAGTGTTCGTTGGACCAAATCACAGGATGGTTCCCCATCTTAAGAGGCGAGTCGGGCGAATAGGTGTCTTCGTTTACTCGAGCCAAAACGTGAACATTCGGTCGCGGGGACTTGTCGTAGGTGTACCACTCCTCCTGATCCACCGTGAAAGATCCGCTCACATTCTTCATCACCGGATGCGTGGAATCTTCCACGATGACGGTTGCAGTCGCGAATTTCGCAATATAGTCCGTGAACCGGATCCCTCCCATGAATTGCGAGAACCACGGCCACATCTGCGTTCCGTCAAACTCTCCGAGCAGCGTCGCATGATGGAATCCGATCCAGCCGCCTCGGCCTTCTTCGATGTATTTGATAAATGCCGCCATGGCAGTCGGCGTCCATCCGTAAGGGGGATAGTTCAACTGGATGAAAAGTTGGTAGTGAGAGAGAAATGCGTCGTCGATCTTGTCAGTGTTCTCGATATAGTTGATCGAAAACTGCTTCTCGGTCGCCAGTTTCCCCAGCCAGACTTTCGCTGCATCGACGAACGGACGATGGATCCCACCCGCCTCCGCCAACGCAATGACCCTGAACTTCGGAGTCGCGGTCTGCGCCGCGCCCGCGTTCGTGCAGCAAACCGCGAGCACCGCGATCAGCCAGTAGCACCGACAAGAAGAAATCCACGAAATGAGTCGCGAAAATAGCATTTGGTGTCCTTCGTCCTTCCCGATCAGAAGCCCGGCCTCGAATCCCTTTGCCTCAATCTCCAACCCTCTTCGGACTTGCGATCCAGCATAACTCAACTCGGGCTTTAACTTTTCGTTTGACACGCAAAACCGCGACTGGTTAACTGCGTGAGTTCAATCACGCCCATTCCAATGTCTTCTCGCCGCAAATTCATCGTGGGCTCCGTCAGTGCCGTGGCAGGAGCTCTGGCTGCACCCAGGTCAACAGCAGCCGAGCCGACAGGGCGTCTATCGGTTTCGGAAGTCGTCAACCTGTGCGGGGAATGGCTATTTCGTACAGACCCGGACGATCAGGGGACCAACAGAAATTGGCAAAATACGAATGCCGCAGGCGCAGGCTGGCGGACCGTCACGGTGCCTCACACCTGGCAGGTTGAAGCCACGCTGGCCGATTATCGCGGAGTCGCCTGGTATCGACGCCCCTTCGACCTCAAAGAAAGCAATCTGTCCACGAGCCGGCGCGACTGTGCTGTTCGGATTGAGTTTGAAGCCGTCTTCCACTCCGCGACGGTCTGGGTAAACGGGAAACTCGCTGGCGAACACACGCGCAAAGGCTACACCGCTTTTACCCTCGACATCACACACCTGTTGCAGTGGGATCGCACCAACACGATTACCGTCCGCGTGGATAGCGCCTTCAACCAGCAGATGCTTCCCCGTGTCCGATCGAGTGACTGGGCGCACGACGGCGGTATTTTTCGCCCCGTGCAACTTCTGGTAACGCCCAAGACATTTGTCGAACGAGTGGATGTGGAGGCAGTCCCCGATCTCGCAACTGGCGAGGGAAAGCTTGCCATCACCGCATACATCCGAAACACAGATGCGAAACCTTGGTCAGGCAAGTGTTCCTTTGTCATCACCGAAGAAAAGGAGCCTTTGCTGGCCTTGAGCGATCCGCCCGGAACCGTGTCCGTCAAATCGGGTACGGTTGAGAAACTCTCGCTGTCGGCCACACTGCCACAAGCCACGCTGTGGCACTTCGATCATCCCCATCTGTACCAACTCGAACTTTCAATCATCGACGAACGCACTGAGCACAGCTTCACCACAACGTTCGGCGTGCGCAAGCTTGAGATTCGAGATGGCGCGTTTCATTTCAACGGAGAACGAGTGCGCCTGATGGGCGTGGAGCGCATGGCCGGAAGCAATCCGGAATTCGGCATGGCGGAGTCAACCGACTGGATCGCGCATGACCACGCTGACATGAAGCATTTGAATTGCATCTTTACGCGCGTTCATTGGCCCCAGGACAAACGCGTCCTCGACTATTGCGACCGCCACGGCATTCTGATGCAAACCGAGGTTCCTGCCTGGGGACCGGACACGTTCGAGGGCATGACTGGCCACCCTGACGCCGACATCATGGAAAACGGGCTTGAGCAACTGCGCGAGATGATTGCTCACGACTTTAATCATCCATCGGTGGTGGCCTGGGGATTGTGCAACGAGATTGGAGGGCAGAATCCGCCGGCGTATCAATTTGCCAAGCGTCTGCTGGAGGAGGCCAAGCGCTTGGACCCGCGCCGTCTCTGCTCGTACGCTTCGAACTCGCTCGACAGCAATCCGGAGCGCGACGTTGCCGGACTGATGGACTTTATCGAGGCCAACGAATACTACGGCACATGGGCACCTGGGACCGCGGCGGATGCGGGCCGTTATCTGGACGAGATTCACGCCGCCTTCCCCGGCAAGCCGATCGTAGTTTCCGAATACGGATATTGCGCCTGCACACCCGACCGGCCGGAAGGCGATGAACCAAGAATAGAGATTCTGCGCTCCCACGACGCTGCGATGCGATCGAGAGATTTCGTTGGCGGAGCGATTTTCTTCTGCTACAACGACTACCGTACTCATGTGGGAGATCGCGGCGTCGGTTCGTTACAGCAGCGCGTCCACGGCGTCGTTGACCTCTACGGAACGAGAAAGCCGTCTTACGACGTTCTTCGCCGTGAATCGAGCCCGATTGAATCGCTCATGGTCGAACATCAGAAGAATGCATTTCACATTCTGATCCGCACCCGACCCGATCTTCCGTCATACACGTTGCGAGGCTACAAACTGCGGGGCCTGTTCTTCGGACAAGGCAACATTCCGGTCGAGCGGCAGGAAGTCGATGTGCCGGACGCCACGCCCGGCTCCGAGACGAGCTTGGAACTGGTCTTCAAGCAGGCCGAGTCGCCGATACACATCCAGGTTGACATTCTGCGTTCCACGTCGTTTTCGGCATATTCTTTGGAATGGAGACCCTAGTTTCTTGGCCACATAATCCGTCGAGAAGCGGCAAGTCTGCATGCGTATCGATGCCCACCAGCATTTTTGGATTTACGATCCAGCCGAATATGGCTGGATCGATGCTTCAATGTCGGCTATACGCCGCGATTTTCTCCCGGCCGATCTGAAACCCACACTCGACGCCACCGGCTTTCACGGATCGGTCGCGGTACAAGTCCGCCAAACTCTGGAAGAAACCCGCTGGCTCCTCGAGTTGGCTGCGCAGTCTCCGTCAATTCTCGGCGTCGTGGGCTGGGCCGACTTGCGGTCGCCCGACGTTCTTTTGCAGCTGAAGTCTCTGGCTCGGGATCCACGGCTTGTCGGAATCCGCCATATCGTGCAGAGTGAGCCCGACGATCGCTTCCTGATGCAGCCCGACTTTCTGCGCGGCATTTCTCTGCTCGAAGAGTTCGATCTCGCCTACGACATTCTGATCTACCCCAAGCATCTCCCGGTGGCCGCCGAGTTCGTGGAACGATTCCCACGGCAGCGATTCGTTCTTGATCATCTCGCCAAACCGCCGATCAAGAGCGGCCGCATTGACTGCTGGGCGGATGGCCTCAGACGGCTGGCCGAATTTCCGAACGTCTTTTGCAAGCTGTCAGGATTAGTCACCGAGGCCGACTGGCAACACTGGACACTGGAACAAATCGTCCCGTTTCTCGACGTGGCTTTTGAAGCTTTCGGCCCCGATCGATTGATGATCGGTTCCGACTGGCCCGTGTGCTTGGTCGCGGCCTCATATTCCCGAACAATCGACGTAGTGATGGCCTATCTTCGCAAGCTAAGCCCCGCATACTGCGAAGCAGTATGGGGCGGCAATGCACAGCGGTTCTGGCGGCTGAAACCTCGCTAAGAACCTGCCGGTCAGCCCACTCCTGCATTACAATGACCCGACGCAATCGCCGGGCCTGCCCGCCGTTTCTGTAGAGTCCCGCGATCGACCTTGTTCATTGCATGCACCGATCCATCCTCCAACTCGACGCACGCGACAACGTATTGATCGCCCTCACCGACTTTAAAGCCGGCGATCAAATCGAATTCGGAAGTGAAGTCTACACTCTTCCTAAGAGCGTTCCCGCCAAACACAAGTTCGCCATGCGAAGCCTCTCCGTGGGCGACGATGTCACGATGTACGGCGTTCTTGTGGGCCGGGCGGCCAAGCCCATCGCCGCCGGAGAACTCCTGACCACCATCAACATCCAACACCAGGCTGCACCCTTCCACGAACAAGCAGGAGACTTTCACTGGTCACCTCCCGACGTCTCCCGCCGCAAGGGCCAGACTTTTCAGGGATACCGCCGCTCCGACGGGCAAGTCGGCACGCGGAACTATTGGCTCGTCGTTCCACTCGTCTTTTGTGAGAACAAGAACATACAAGTCCTCAAGCAGGCTTTCGAAGAAGAATTGGGTTTCGCTGCGCCCCAGCTCTACCGCCGTCAAGTCGCCGCACTGGCGAAGTTCTATCGCGAAGGACAGGCAGAGAAGATCGAAACTCTTCCTTTCACGGCCGATGCGGGACCAACTCAGCGTCCCCGCCTGTTTGAGAATGTCGACGGCATCCGGTTCCTGCTGCACGAAGGCGGTTGCGGCGGCACGCGCGAAGACTCCAACAATCTCTGCGGCCTCATCGCCGGCTACATTCACCACCCGAATGTCGCGGGGCCACTGTCCTGAGCCTGGGCTGCCAGCACGCCCAGATCCCGATCCTCCGCAGAAGAAATTCGCAAGCGCAACCCTAAGTTCGACAAGCCGCTGGTCATTCTGGAACAGCAACGCAGCGGCTCGGAAGCGCAGATGATGTCGGAAGCGATTCGCCAAACATTTCTCGGCCTGGTCGAAGCCAACAAGGCTCAGCGCACCGCTGCGCCACTCGCTGATTTGTGCGTCGGGCTGAAATGCGGAGGCTCAGACGGTTTCTCGGGCCTGTCCGCGAATCCTGCCATCGGGCATACTGCCGACCTCCTCGCCGCTTTAGGTGGCAGAACAATTCTTTCTGAATTTCCCGAGTTGTGTGGAGTGGAGCAGGAACTCATCAATCGTGGCAAGAACCAATACGTCGGCAACCGCTTCATTCAGCTCATGCGCGCCTATGCCGCACGCGCTGTCGCCGTGGGCTCCGGCTTCGACATGAATCCTTCGCCGGGGAATATGCGCGACGGGCTTCTGACGGACGCAATGAAATCGGCGGGCGCAGCAAAAAAGGCGGGACGTCTCCAGTCACGGCCGTCCTCGATTATCCCGAATACTCGACCGAGCCCGGCCTCAATTTGCAGTGCACACCTGGCAACGATGTCGAATGCGTTACTGCTCAAGTCGGTGCCGGAGCCAGCGTGGTTTTATTCACCACCGGGCTCGGCACGCCGACCGGGAATCCGATCACTCCGGTCGTCAAGCTCTCGACCAACTCGGAGTTGGCCAAGCGCATGCACGACATCATCGACATCGACACGGGACCCGTGGTCGCCGGCGAGAAGACCATCGAGCAGATGGGAGAGGCCATTCTCGATCTCGTGATCAAAGTGGCCAGCGGAGAAGTCTGCACCAAAGCCGAGCAGAAGGCGCAGGAAGATTTCATTCCGTGGAAGCGAGGCGTCTCTCTGTGACCGGTCAACTCGCAGCCGCGCAGGATTTCAGGCTCGACGGCAAAGTCGCCGTCGTCACGGGTGGCGGCAGCGGTATTGGGCAGGCTATCGCACTGAAATTCGCAGCCCACGGCGCAGTGATTCGCATTCTGGATGTGAACGAACCCGCAGCAGCCGCAACTGACCGAGAAGATAATCGCCGCCGGAGGATCAGCCTCAGCCCATCTCTGCGATGTAACTGACCAGCAAGCTGTGAAAGCCTGCTTCGAGAGTCTCTTCCGCTGCGACCGCGTACACATCCTTATCAACAACGCGGGCGTCTCGCATGTCGGCACGGTCGAATCTACGACCGAGGCAGATTTCGATCGCGTCGTGCGAGTCAACATCAAGGGTTTCTACAACTGCACGCAAGCCGTCGTCGGACACATGAAAGATTCTGGTGGAGGAACAATCCTGAACATGGCATCGATTGCCGGATCGTCAGGCCTCCCCGACCGCTTCGCCTATTCGATGAGCAAAGGCGCAGTCATCGCTATGACGTATTCCGTGGCCAGAGACTATCTCGCGCACAACATCCGCTGCAATTGCATCTCGCCGGCCCGGGTTCACACGCCCTTCGTCGACGACTACTTGCGCAAGAATTATCCCGGGCGCGAACAGGAAATATTCGAGAAGCTGGCAAAGGCGCAGCCCATCGGTCGAATGGGAGAACCGGCAGAGGTCGCCACGCTTGCATTGTTCCTGTGCTCCGACCAAGCTTCGTTCATCACAGGTGTGGACTACCCAATCGACGGCGGCTTTTTCAACCTGCGAGGCTAAGGCATGGACCTGCAACTGAAAGATAAAGTGGTCATCGTCACTGGCGGCGCCAAGGGAATCGGGGCGGCGATCGTTCACGCCTGCGCAGGCGAAGGTGCGATTCCCGTAATCGTCGGCCGCGATGGCGAAGCCGGAAAAGAAATCCAGGACGACCTAAAAAAGGCTGCTGCCACCTGCGGACTCATCACCGTCGAACTCTCCACACCAGAAAGCTGTTCGCAATCCGTGGAAGAGACTCTGGCGAAGTTCGGCCGCATCGACGCACTCGTAAACAATGCCGGACGCAACGACAAGGTCGGCCTCGAACACGGCAGCGTCAACGAATACGTAGCGTCGCTCAAGCGCAATCTCGTGCACTACTACGGCATGGCCCACTACGCCTTGCCGCACTTGAAGCGCACGCGCGGTTCTATCGTCAATGTTGGCTCCAAGACTGCGGTCACAGGGCAAGGAAGCACGTCAGGCTACGCGTCCTCGAAAGGCGCAATCATGGCCCTGACGCGCGAATGGGCCGCGGAACTGCTGCCCTACGGCATTCGCGTCAACACTGTCATTCCCGCCGAGGTCATGACGCCGCTCTATCGCAGCTGGCTCGATACGTTTCCCAATCCTGAGGACAAGCTGAAAACAATTCTCACCAAGATCCCCCTTGAGCAGCGCATGACTACGTCAGAAGAGATCGCAGCCATGGTGGTGTTTCTGCTCTCGCCCAAGTCCAGCCATACCACAGGCCAGCATTTATTCGTCGACGGCGGCTACGTTCATCTGGATCGCGCACTCACATGAGATCTCCGCATCAACCATCTCCGCCGATCACCGAACGACGCTACGTCGTGCCGCTTGTCCTTGTGACCAGCCTGTTCTTCTTGTGGGCGATCGGCGTCAACCTCAACGACATTCTGATCCAGCACTTCAAGAAGGCATTTGGCCTCACCGATTCCGGTTCGTCGCTGATCCAGGTTGCTTTCTTCGGCGGCTATTGTCTCGCGGCTTTGCCCGCCGGTTGGCTCATGCAGCGCGTAGGCTACAAGCGCGGAATCCTGATCGGCCTACTTGTTTGCGCCACGGGCACGATCCTATTCATTCCCGCCGCCTCTGTGAGAGTCTACGGATTCTTCCTGTTCGCGCTCTTCGTAATGGCCTGCGGACAATCGGTCCTCGAAGTCGCCGCCAATCCTTATGTGACGACTCTCGGCCCACCAGACAGCTCGGAGCGGCGGCTCAACCTGGCGCAGTCCTTCAATGCAGCCGGCGCCGTGATGATCGCTCTGGTCGGCTCCAGGTTCATTCTGTCTGGCATCGAGCACACACCTGCGGAGCTCGCAGCAATGGACCCGGCACAGTTGTTGGCCTATCGGGCGTCCGAGGCCAACATGGTGAAGACTCCATACCTCGTGATCACAGGAGTCTTTCTCTTTGTCGCCCTGCTCATCTTCCTGACCAAGCTGCCCGAGATTCGCGAGACCACCGCCGACGGACTGGAAACTTCAACCGCGAAGCTCAGCGGAACTCTAGCCTTTCCGCACCTGATCAAGGGAGTGCTGGCCCAGTTCTTCTACGTTGGCGCACAAGTCGGCGTAGGAAGCTTCATCATCCGATTCACGGAGTTCACTCTTCCCGGCGTCCATGAAAAATATGCCGCCCACTACTTGCAAGCGCACCTGGCAGGTTTCATGATCGGACGTTTCGCCGGATCCGCCATCATGCAAAAAGTTGCCGCACCTCGGCTGCTCAGTCTGTTTGCGGCCGGCTCGCTGATCTGTCTTCTGATTGTTCTCTTCGCTTCGGGCACAGCGCCCGTATGGGCGATTGTGTTGATCGGCTTCTTTCACTCAATCATGTTCCCAACGATTTTCGCGCTCAGCTTGAAGAACCTGGGCCCATATACGAAGCTCGGATCTTCCCTGCTCGTCATGGCCATCATCGGAGGCGCGGTCTGCCCGTGGATTATGGGCCGGGTGTCCGATGCCTGGAACATCCAGCGCGCGTTTGTGGTTCCGCTCATCTGTCACGCTTTCGTCTTCTATTTTGCAATGTGGGGATACCGGCCCGCCGTCGCGAATGCGGGCACACCCTTGGCGATTCCCGCCACTGAGGCCCGATGAACCGACGCTTGTGCCTGACCCTCGATCTGAAAGACGATCCCAAGCTGATCGCCGAATACAGGCGCCATCACGAGAAGATATGGCCTGAAATCACTCGCAGCATCAAAGACTCCGGCATCGAGAACATGGAGATCTATCTGCTGGGCACGCGCATGTTCATGATCATGGAAGTGACCGACTCTTTCTCGTTCGAAGCCAAAGCCAAGGCCGATCAACTGAATCCGAAGGTGCAAGAGTGGGAAACACTCATGAGCAGGTTCCAGCAATTATTGCCCCAAGCGAAACCCGGCGAGAAGTGGCTGCTGATGGAACGGGTGTTCAAGCTGGAAGACCAAGCAAGGTAGTTGCGATGGTGCAACATTAAACAACCGCTTCATGGCGGTCGTACTGAGGTCAGAGGACGACGCCGCAGCAGTCAGCAAAAATTCCCTCTTGGTCGGCGCAGAAGCCAGCCCCGAAGTCGTGATACACAAATCTAGGTCTTCCTGGAGCGTCACTTTGAAGAGGCCATCGAGGAACGAAGACGGCGTGCGTAGCTCTTTAGTCTTTGACTCTGGAAAATAATTTGGCATCGCACGGGGTTGAGCACCATGTATCGGGTTGCGACATAGTGGATCGGACTTCCCCCAAAGCCTGCCTTAAACCAATAAGGTCCAGTGGTCGCTCCCGGCCAGTAGTTGCCAAAATCGTATTCCGCGCATCCCGCTGCCTTGGCCCATTGGAGAGCTCTCCACTGTAAGAGCTGTCCGGCGCTGAATTTTTCTGCCTTGGTGGTCGCTCCCCAAACATAGGTGCACAGGCGCCCGGTTCTGGCCAAGACCGCTCCTCCCATCAGGCGGCCTTGATGGCGGGCCAACAGTAACGTGCCCCGCCCGGTGTCCATGAGCCATTGAATCCGCTGGATGACATTCGTTGCCTTGATCCCGAACCGTCTTTCTTCCTGGAGTTTCTCGTAGATGTGGAGATACTCCTGCAAATCAGCACTGCATTTCGGGATGTCTACTTCCACTCCCTCGCGCAACGCACGCCGGATGTCATACCGTGTAGTTTTGCGGAAGCCCTCAAACAATTCCTCGTCAGAACGGTCCAACTTCAATCGCATGGTGTAGCGACCGCTATCGCTTTTTATCCAGGCGGAATCATCGCCAGCATTGAATTGCGGCTCTTCCATCCAGGCCGGGTACATGTGCAAGTATGCGTATCCTTCTCTCCGGAGCTTGCCTGCCAGTTGAATACAGCCTTCATGCCACATCGCGAGCTCATCACAAAACGGTCCCGGGCCCAAATGAGCCACGCGGATCCATCGCCGAATGCCGAGCGGATAAACCGTCGAGATCAGAGTAAACCAGCAGATTTGCCCGCCCGATCGATAGATCGCACACAGGCCATCCCGCGACCATTGCGGATATTGAAATATATCGATATCGCTGTTGGACCGGAAGTCGAGAAAGGCCTCAATCTCCTTCGAAGCCTCCGACGTGATCGCGCTGGCTGGAATGAATTCGAGCTGCATCCGCTTGGAAACGCGAGGGCTTGCTCAACCCCCCTCACAAGTCTATAGCGGTTGTCCTCTTTGCGCGTTTTTTCGCGACAGGTAGGAAGCATGGGCGGTTTCTCGTCATCCTTTTGATCCACCCTTCACACCACTGGAGTAGCAGGGCATAATGAAGGGCTAAGAACGCTCGCCGAAACTGACGCAATCATCGATAGCAGCTGTTGGACCTCCTTTCTATGCCAGCCATCTACAGAACAATTCTCCCCAGACTTAAAAGGTCGGTTGAGTCTCATGGGGTTTTGGGAACCCTGATCCTGTTGGGAAATGCACCGTTTCGATTCTGGAGCGAATACAGAGAGGCTAAGCGTCTCAGCTCAACCCGCGAGCCAGACCCGTTCGATCAGGAACATAACATCGAGACTTCGCAGCACGTACATCCAAGTGATTTGCGCGTTAACAGCGGGAACTGGTTAGACGGACTGAGCTACCAGCCCACGCCCGTGAAGCTGATACGAGAGACCATTGCAGCGCTGCCGATTGACGCCTCACAATTTACCTTCATTGATTTTGGTTCTGGCAAGGGTCGCGTGCTGTTTGTGGCGTCCGAGTTTCCTTTTTCTCGCATCATCGGCGTCGAATACGCGGTTGAGCTTCACGAAGCCGCCCGCCGGAATCTCCAGAGTTATCGCGGCGACACCCAGAAATGCGGGCACATCGAAGCCCTTTGCCAGGATATGACGACGTTTCATTTTCCTGAGGATCCGCTGGTTCTGTTCTTCTTCAATCCAGCCATCGAAACCGTCATGCGAACCATGGCGGCAAAGATCACCGTGCTGTCTCAGGCGTGTTGGGTTGTCTACGTCAACCCACGTTACGATATATTCAAAAGCTTAAAGAACGTCCGGAAAACTGACACCTACGCTATCTACACCAACGCCGCCCCATCACAATCGAACTGACAAATCCCTCCCCTGCCAATCCAACTCTGTTCTGCTTAGGAACAAAATAAACGCTACGGTTTCTCCGGCCAGGCGTGCCTCGGATAGCGCCGCATCAACTCCCGCCGCACTTCCGGATACAGCCTTTCCCAGAAGCCCGCCAGATCGGTAGTCGTCTGCACGGCTCTGTGATTCGGCGCCAGCAGGTGAACCACGACCGGCGTGCGCTCGGGTCCAATCTTCGGCGTCTCACGCATGCCAAAGAAATCCTGCAGCCGGGACGCGATCCATGGCGGTTTCTCTCGCTCGTAATGAACCTTGGTCTGACGCCCGTTCTGCAGGCGAATGCTTGCCGGTGCAAGTTCGCGAAACTTCCGAGCGCCCACTTTCTGTTCGAGCACCGAAACAAAATCCCCCGCTGCCTTCTTCAACTCAGCAAAACTTCGCAGCCCGAAACACAATTCACGCAACGCCTGCCGAACATCCGGCACTTCAAGACCAGCAAATTCCGCCCTGCCCATAAAGTCATCCAAAGCTCCCATTTCAACGAACCGCTCAATACCAGCTTCCGAGGCCTTCTCGGCAAGCAGTTCTGCCGCGGCGTTCGCATCGGGCACCGCACCTCGCGACTCCTGAATCACCAGTTCGTCATAGAGTAATGCACTCGCCGCATCGACTCGCTGGGCTACCCGGTTCCACATGACACCCGACCGGTCTTTCACGCGATCGGGAAACAAATCAATTAACCACTCTGGCTCGATGCGCGCAGTCATTCGGATCAAAGGCAACGGCTTCTCCTTACGGTCTTCCGCATCCACCGCAACCAGGAACTCGTAACGCGGAGGCTCTCCGGCCAGTTCCGCCGACGCGCCCGTCGACAGCAGCACCTGACTTCCAGACCGCAGCCGCGCTACGCGATCCGGAAACCCAGCCAGCACCGAAATCAGGAGAGCGTCGTCGTTATGCTTCACCTTCCCGGAAATCCGCGCGATTCTGCGGAGCTGCGACACATGCTGGAGAACTCGGCGGTCCAGTTCCTGATCCATCGCGACGAGAAGATCATTCTTCTCGATTCGCACCCCTGACCCAAGCAGAGCGACCGCCGTGCATCCGTCCTCGCCCACGCCGCGCTCGATGGCCTCCACAAGAATCCGCGACAACCGCGGAGGAAGCGGATATCGCGACAGACGTTGCGCCATCTCTCCCCGGGCGCCCAACCGATCAAGTAGTGCTTCGGCCCGTTCCACTGCCGCCTCGGGCGGAGCGTCAAGCCATGCGATATCGCCGACGTGCTCGATCCCCATCGCTCGCAGAGAGAGGCACAGTTGCGATAAGTCACTGCGCAGAATCTCCGGCGCGTCTTGCTCCGGACGGCGCGAGTAATCCTCTGCGGTGTAAAGCCTCAGTACACGGCCCGGAGCAGTCCGGCCGGCCCTCCCAGCCCTCTGTTTCGCCGAAGCCTTGCTCACTCGGCCTACCTCGAGTGTCGGCAACCCGCTCCACGGGGAATAGCTTGCGAAACGCGCCAGGCCGCTGTCGATGACGGCCGTCACTCCCTCGACCGTGATCGAGCTTTCCGCGACATTGGTCGCAAGAATCAGCTTTCGTTGCGACGCAGGCGAGAGCGCCTGATCTTGTTCCTTCGGCGGCAGACTTCCATGCAAAGGAAGAACAAGCAATCCCGCTCGCCGCGCCACCGAGTCGCACGCCCGCATCGCACGACGAATCTCCACTGCTCCCGGCAGAAAAACCAGAGTGTCACCGGCATGTCCGGAATCGAGCAGCGACTCCACCGCGTCGCTCACTTGGGCTTCGAGCGGCTTCGGAGAGTACGGCAAGTGCTGGATCGAGAGCTCGAACAACTTCCCTTCCGAGCGAATGATCGGACAACCACCAAGAAATTGCGCCACCGGCTCAGCGTCGAGAGTCGCCGACATGACCACGATCCGCAGGTCCGGCCGTGTTCCCTGCAATTGCTTCAGCAGTGCGAGTGCAAGGTCGCTTTCAAGGTGGCGCTCGTGGAATTCGTCCAGCACCACGGTCGTCACACCTTTCAGTTGCGGATCCGACAGCAGACGCCGGGTGAGCACGCCCTCCGTGACGAATCGCAGTCGCGTGCGTGGGCTTACGGCTTCTTCAAATCGGATCTGGTATCCAACCGTCTCGCCAACCGATTCGCCAAGTTCCGATGCCACTCGACGCGCCGCCACCCGGGCCGCAATTCGCCGTGGCTCGAGAACCACCACATCGCCGCTCACCATTCCGAGAAGCGCAGCCGGCACTCGCGTGGTTTTGCCCGCACCCGGAGCGGCCACGATCACCAGGTTCGGGTGGATTTTTAGAGAATCAAGAATCTCCGGCAGAATGAGGTCGACCGGAAGAGCAGGCTTGCGCATCGGCACTTCCCATCGAAACATGGCGCTTCAACTGGCGTCAAATAGTGGCTTTCGTTCGAGGGGCGGCCCTTTGACTTTTTCTTCGACCCTTCTTAACGTATCTTGAATGCCCGCTTATTTCACCGCCGAGCTTTTTCAGTTTCTGACGCGACTCAAGCGCAACAACAAGCGCGAGTGGTTTCAGGCCCATCAGGAAGAATGGGAGGGTCACGTGCGCCAGCCGGTACTCCGCTTCATCACCGACTTTGCGGCACCTTTGTATGAGATCTCGCCGTATCTACTCGCCGATCCCCGCCCATCACGCGGCTCTATCTTCCGCATCTATCGAGATACACGGTTCTCCAACGACAAACGTCCGTACAAAACACACGTCGCTATGCGTTTTTCTCATCAAGGCAAAGACGTACACTCTCCCGGCTTTTATTTACACTTGGAACCCAGTGGCAGTTTTGCCGCCTCGGGCCTTTGGCATCCTGAGGCGCCGACACTATTGAGAGTCCGCAACGCCATCGTGTCTCGGCCCAAAGAATGGCGCGCCGTCAACAAATTGCTGAACTGGGAGGATGCGCGCAAACTAAGCCGCCCACCGCGCGGCTTCCCAGCCGATCATGAATTTGTGGAAGACCTCAAGCTGCGCGACCTGGGATCAGCCATAAACTTCACAGACAAACAAGTCTGCAGCCCCAAGTTCATGGCGATCTTTGTTCAAGCGTGCCGCACAATGGCTCCGGTGGCTGCGTTCCTCAGCAGCGCAGTGGGTCTGAAGTTCTAATGGTCGAGGGTTCCAGGAGTAACGAACCCGGGAAGCAATCCCCGGTAAATCGCCATGCCCACCACTGCATCAACGCCCATGGCGTTGAGTGCATCAATCTCTTTTTGATTCCGGATTCCGCCAGCCGCAATCAGTTGCCGCGCCGTAGCCTCCCGCAGCGGGCGGACTGCGTCCTGCGGAAATCCCTGCAACAAGCCTTCTGTGTCGACATGCGTGTATAGAAACGCGCCGCACCACGATTCCAGCGCGTGCACCACTTCGAGCGGCGTCACCTTGGTCACGGTGCGCCATCCATGAATCGCCACTCGGCCGCCGACGGCATCGAGAGCAAAGACCAGCCTGCTGATGCCGACGGCCTCCGCCATCGCCTCCACAAACCGCAAATCCAGCTTATGATCTGCAAACAACGACGACCCTAAGATAACTCTTTGCGCCCCCGCATCCAGCACGGATCGGGCAGCTTCTACCGTTCGAATTCCGCCCCCGACCTGGCATGGCAACTGTCGAGCGAATTCCTTCACCAGCGTGACATTGTTGCCCGTCCCGATCGCCGCGTCGAGGTCAACGAGCTGTACGAGCGGGAACTTCGAGAACCGATCAATCCATGCGGCGAAGTCGTCAAACTCCAGAGCTTTCTTCCGACCCTGCACCAACTGGACGATCTTGCCGCCCATCAAATCGATTGACGGGATCAGCATGGCCACCTCACCGGAATTCCGCTCGAGCCAATCTCCTGCTTGAGTTCTGAGAGCCGGCTGAAGCCATAGTGAAAGATCGAAGCCGCCAGTGCCGCGTCTGCATGCCCCTCGCGGAAGACCTCGACAAAATGTCGCGCCCCGCCCGCGCCGCCAGAGGCAATCACGGGAATCCGAACCGACTTTGCCACCGTTCGCGTCAACTCGCAATCAAACCCAATACCCGTTCCGTCGCGATCCATGGAAGTCAGCAAAATCTCTCCAGCGCCGCGGTCCTGCGCGTCGATCGCCCACTCCACCGCATCGCGCCCTCTTGTCGTACGTCCCCCATGGGTGTACGCCTCCCATCGTGAAGATTCCTCGCATCGCTTGGCATCAATTGCTACGACAACTGCCTGCGAGCCAAACCGCTGCGCGATGCGGGTAATGAGATCCGGATCGGCGAGCGCCGCCGAATTGATGCTGATCTTATCCGCGCCCGCCGAAAAGACCGCAGCCGCGTCCTCCAGCGTGCGAATGCCTCCGCCAACCGTGAAAGGAATAAACAACTCCCGCGCAGCTCTTCGGACCGTATCGAGCAAAGTAGCTCGCCGTTCGTGCGCCGCGGAAATGTCGAGAAGCACGATCTCGTCCGCTCCAGAGGCACTATGTGCCTTGGCCAACTCGGCAGGATCGCCCGCATCGCGCAAGTTTTCAAACTGCACGCCCTTCACAACGCGTCCACCATCCACATCCAGGCAAGCGATAATCCGTTTCGTCAGCATCGTCAGAGCTCGCAGAAATTACTCAGCATTTTCAACCCGACTTCTCCGGACTTTTCCGGATGAAACTGCACCCCAAACAGATGGTCTCGTTCCACGGCAGCGGAAAATTGCCCGCCATACTCGCAGCATGCCACGGTCACCTCCGTAACCGGTGCTCGAAACGAATGTGTGAAATAGACAAACGATCCCGGCGAAACCCCGCACAAGAGCCGCGATGACGAATCGACCTGAAGTTGGTTCCACCCCACATGCGGCGACTTCACACTCTCCGGGAAACGCGTGCACTCCCCTTCAAACACACCTAAGCCGCGCGTCGACGCTGATTCTTCACTGCCGGCAAACATCCACTGCATGCCAACACAGATCCCTAGGAACGGAATTCCCCGCCTAATCGAAGCTGCAATGGCCTGCTTCAGACCCGTCCGCTCCAGAGATTCGGTCGAGGTAAAATGGCCGACCCCCGGAAGCACGACTTTCGACGCCGCGGCGACCTGCGCCGGGTCGGAAGTAACAGCGCAATCCTGTCCCAGCGAATCGAACGCCTTCTTCACCGAGACCAGATTTCCTGCGCCATAATCGACGATCGCGATCGTCACAGCACCCCCTTGGTGCTGGGCAGCAACCGCGCCATGCGCTGATCTCGCCAGCAAGCCGCACGCAGGGCGCGCGCAAACGCTTTGAACAGTGCCTCAATCTTGTGGTGATTCGAACGCCCGTACAGCGTGCGGACATGAACGTTAGCCTTCGCTCCTCGCGCGAACCCCTCAAAGAAATCGTAAACCAGTTCGGCCTGCAGATCCCCGACAAGACGTGTGCGCACCTTCGTGTCCACCACCGCGGCCGTGCGCCCGCAGAAATCCACCGCAGCCATTCCCATGGTTTCATCCATCGGCATCAAGAAATATCCAGCTCGCAGAATGCCGCGCTTGCTGCCGAGTGCCTTATCAAACGCCTGCCCCAGGACGATCCCCACATCCTCCACCGTGTGGTGCTGATCCACGTCGAGATCGCCGTGCGCCTTGAGTTTCAGATCGAAGCCCCCATGATGCGCGAATAATTCCAGCATGTGATCGAAGAAACGGATTCCCGTGGATACCTGGTACCTCCCGCGCCCTTCAATCGTGAGTGAGAGCTGAATCTGCGTTTCTTTGCTGATCCGCTTGATGCTTCCTTTTCTCATCGGCGCGACGCTCCTTGCGCGATCCCGAGTTCTTCACACGTCTCCTGCAGCGCCACGAGCAATCGGTCCGCATGGGCGCGGGGACCAAGCGTGACACGCACACACCCCTCGCAGCCCTGATCGCTTGACCGGTCGCGAACCAAAATGCCGCGCCGCCTCATCTGCTCGACAAACGCCGCAGCCGCACCCACGCGCGCCAACACGAAGTTCGCCTGGCTCGGCCAGAATTGGATCCCCATGCTTTCGAGGGCCCGCTCCAGACGTCCTCTCGAATCGCGAACCTCGCGGACATATTGCTGAATGAAGGTGTGATCACGAATCGCCTCTGGCAGACACGCAAGCGCCACCGCATTGACGTTGTATGGAGATGCAACTCGTCGAATCGAGCGCATTTGTTCCGCATCGCCCACCAACGCTCCAATGCGCAGTCCCGCCAGACCGTAGGCCTTGGAAAACGTGCGTGCCACAAACACGTTCGGAAATTCGTGGCGCACTGCCAGCATGGACTCTCCGTAGAACTCAAAGTACGCCTCATCAATGAGCACTGCGGCGGCCGGCGCACCGGAAGCGATGCGTCGCAGATCCACCGCCGACGCGACCGCTCCAGTCGGATTGTTCGGGTTCGCGATGGCGATCATTCGAGTTCGCGTCGTGACCCTCTTGCACACATCGTCGGCGGGAAATGCGAAATCCTCGCCCGCTGGCACGCTGATCAGCTTCGCTCCCGCGGCCATCATGTAAATCCGATACATCGAATAGGTCGGCACGACGATCAGAGCCTCGTCGCCCGGCTCGAGATAGGTCTGGCACAGCAAATGGATCGCTTCATCCACACCGTTCGTCAGTAACAGCTCCGTTGCAGCGACTCCCAGAACTTCCGCTACCGTCGCTTCCAGCGGCCCACGTTCGGGATAGCGCGCAAGTTCCTCCGCTCCCAACTTTCGCAAACGATCAACAACACGCGGGGAGCACCCCACCGTATTTTCGTTGAAGTCCAGCCGCAGCCCGTCTCGCCCTGCCAGCGGGGGATGATACGCAGGGATTGCCTGCACGCCCTCCCGTGGATCAAGCATGTTCGCACCTCACTCGGATTGATTGCGCATGGGCCGGCAATCCCTCGGCGGCGGCAAGACATTCAATTGCCGGCGCGATCCGTTTCAACCCTCTGTCGGAAAGCTTCTGGACCGTAATAACCTTCACAAAATCGGACACGCTGAGGCCTCCTCGAAAGCGAGCCTGCCCGGAAGTCGGCAACACGTGGTTAGGACCGGAGGCATAGTCGCCCGCAGCCTGCGCCGAGTAATCCCCCACAAACACCGAGCCCGCGTTCTGAATGAAGGGCAAGTCTTCTTTCGTCACGGTAATGTGCTCCGGCGCAAGTTGATTAGCCCAGTCCCGCGCCTGTTCGCGCGAAGCCGCAATCAAAATTGCGCCGCGAGCTTGCAAGGACGCCTGCGCAATGGAATTCCCCTTCGCCAACTGTGCCGTATTCGTCTTTACCGACCGCGCTAACTTGCGGGATGTCGTAATGAAGATCGACAGCGTCTCGGGATCATGTTCCGCCTGCGCTACCAGATCGGCAGCAATGAATTCCGGCACGCCCGAGTCGCTCAGCACCACCGCCTCCGTAGGCCCTGCGAGGAAGTCAATCGCGCAATCAAACGACACCAACTTCTTCGCCACCGTGACGTATGCATTGCCCGGTCCCACAATCTTGTCCACTCGTGGAACACTGTTGGTTCCGTAAGCCAATGCTGCGATCGCTTGCGCTCCTCCCACACGGAAGAATTCGCTCACGCCAAGCATCGCGGCCGCAGCTAACACTTCGACGGACGGCTTCGGCGAGACCACACGAATGTTCTTCACGCCTGCGACCTGCGCGGGAATCACTGTCATCAGCAGAGTCGAAGCCAGCGGATACCGCCCGCCCGGCACGTAGCAACCCACCGACTCCAGAGGCCGCACCATTTGTCCGAGCGAAATTCCGTCACGAGTCTTCATCCAGTCACGCGGCTTTTGCCATTCACAGAATTGACGAATGTTCCGCGCGGCCTGGAACAAAGACTCGCGCAACTGTGGCGCACTCGCCCTCAGAGCCTCCGCCATTTCTGCGCTCGAAACGAGCAATGCCTGCTTCGGCGTCAGTCCGTCCCAGCGCTTCGCATACTTAAGGAGCGCTCGATCCCCCCCGCGCCGCACGCCATCAACGATGCTCCGCACTCGCGGCTCCAAGCGATCAAGATTTGTACCCCGCGAAGCAAGACGCCCCACAAGAATCGCGGCCTCGAGCCCAGAGACGATCCGCATCACAGCACCACCTTGTTCAGCGGATACTCAACGATGCCCTGCGCCCGCGCTTCTTTCAGTCGCGGAATCACATCCCACGCCGCTCCCTCATCAATCACCGTGTTCACCGCGAGCCAATCCTCGTCGCTCAAATGAGAAATCGTCGGCTTCTGCAGTGCAGGCAGTACTGCGAGCACGGCCGCGAGATCGGCCTTCTTCACGTTCAGCATCAGGCCCACGCGATCCTGCGCTTCCATCGCGCCTTGCAGCATCAATGCGAGATTGTCGATCTTGCGCCGCTTCTCGCGATCAGCATACGAACATTTGTTAGCGATCAACTGCGTGTTCGACTCCAGAACCGTTTCGAGAATTCGCAGCCGGTTCGCCTTGAGTGAACTGCCAGTCTCGGTTACTTCGACAATCGCATCGGCGAGCATAGGAGGCTTCACTTCCGTCGCGCCCCACGAGAACTCAACTCTCACGTCGACACTTTTCCTGGCAAAGTAGTCGCGCGTCACCTTCACCAATTCGGTGGCGATGATTTTCCCCGACAGCTCTCCCGCCCGCTGCACCGGCGAATCGTCCGGCACCGCCAGCACCCATCGCACCTTGCCCCGGCTGCGCTTGGCGTAAATCAAATCGCTCACCGTCACAACTTCCAGCCCGCTCTCAACCACCCAGTCGAACCCCGTCAACCCCGCGTCAATGGCCCCGTGCTCCACGTAACGAGCCATCTCCTGTGCCCGGATTAACATGCAATCGATTTCCGGATCTGCCGTTCGGGCAAAATACGACCGTCCGTCTGTGTACGCAGGCAGTCCGGCGCGCGCGAATAACCGCAACGTCGCCTCCTGCAAACTGCCCTTGGGAATTCCGATGCGGAGCTTCATTGCGTCTCCTTCAGTAGGTTCGCAGCTTCCAAGACCCGCGCAGGAATGGACTCTGTGAAACACGACCGGGTCCCGCGGTGACAAACGAGCCCCTCGCCCTCCACCTCGACGCGCAGCAGCAAGGTATCCCGGTCGCAGTCCGTGGATGCCGAAACGACTCGCAGCTTGTTCCCCGAACTTTCGCCCTTCATCCAGAGTGTCCGCCGCGTCCGGCTGAAAAATGTCACATAGCCACCCTCAAGCGTCCGTTCCAGCGCCTGGCGGTTCATGAATCCGACCATCAGAACTTCGCCGTTGGTGGAGTCCTGAACGACCGCGGGAAGCAATCCGCCCATCTTTTCGAAATCAAATTCCGCATTCATATCCGCAATTCCTTTCCGAAAAACAAAAAGCCCGCTGAGCGATATCGCGTCAGCGGGCCGGAACCTGAAAATTGCTGTTATCTCAAATCTGCATTCTCAGGTGCACATCGCCGCCGTCGCGCTATGCGCGTGATGATGATGGCGGTGATGGAAATGAGGCTGCATCTGCGAAATAGACTACGCAAGCGCTGCAGCCCGGTCAATCCATTTAATCCATTAGTCCAAACGATTTTTCAGATACCACGAATTAGGTTCTTCGATGCTCGCGTAGAATGCGCCCCGAAGTCCTGCTACGATTTCCCTTCGCTGTCGGCAATCATCTCCCGTCGTTTCTGGAGCTTTCATGAAAACCTCGTTTTCCTTGTTTCGACTTCTGATTTCAAGTGCACTCATTGCAATCTGTCTGCTGGCAACGACCGTTCAAGGCTACTCCCAGACAATCATCACGAACGATCCTCCTGTTTATGGTCCGTTCAACGCCGTATTCATGTCCGACGGCGACGGCCTGAAGAAGCCTCTCGTCAAGACCGACTCAGTCCTGCGGGCCGATTCCCCCTGGTCGCTCTACGCCTGGGTCAAGCCCAGCGAAACTCCGCGCGCCCTCACGCTCGTCGCGGGCTTCGGTGACCCCACGGAAGAATTCTCGAGGTATCTCGCAATCGACAACGACCACGTGACGCTGTGGATGGGCAAGGACAACAGCCTCTCGGGCCCAGCCTCACTCGCGCCCGGGAAATGGCATTTCCTCGCCGCTACCTTCGACGGCGAACAGTTTCGCCTCTACAGCGACAGCACCCAAGTCGCACGCGGCAAACTGGATTTAGGAAGCGTAAGCGCAGTTTTAGAGATGGCCCCTCCCGCGCCCCCAACGCAAGATTGGCATCACTTCGGTGGAACGATCGCTTCCCTTACCTTGGGCCGAAACGCGCTCAACAGTGATGAACTTAAACAACTCGGGCAAAGGCCTGGAGATTTCGCGAACCTCGAATTCGAGGAGGGCTCAAAATCCTGGCCCGTGCAAACGCGCGGTCAGGCGGGATATCGTGCTCCTCAAGATCCCTCGACCATGCCGCACAGCAGGGCTCCA
Source organism: uncultured Acidobacteriaceae bacterium (assembly GCA_963844525.1). GTDB lineage: Bacteria > Acidobacteriota > Terriglobia > Terriglobales > Acidobacteriaceae > Sulfotelmatobacter. The sequence continues at coordinate 401,804 of CAWJOM010000011.1, forward strand.
TTCTCCGCCCCGGTTGCAAAGACCCCTCGCACCGAAGAAATTCTTCAACCGCAAGGCGAGAGCCTGTGGACGCTGGCCGCCGGCTGGCGCATGATTCCTGCACCGAAGACAACCACCGACGGCGCAGGTATCTCCCAACCTGGTTTCAATGCGAAAGACTGGATGTACGCAACAGTTCCCGGTACGGTCCTCACGACCATGGTCGATCGCGGCATCTATCCCGATCCCGACTACGGCCTCAACAATCTCGCCATCCCCGAAAGCCTCAACAAACAGGACTACTGGTATCGCATAGAATTCCACGCTCCCATGGCTGCCCGTGGACGCCGTCTCACGTTGACCTTCGAGGGCATCAACTACCAGGCGGCCGTGTGGCTCAACGGCCAGCAACTCGGATCGATCAAAGGAGCCTTCATTCGCGGCGTCTTCGATGTAACGGATGTCATAAAGCCCGACAAAGCGAACGTGCTCGCCGTGCGCGTCTCGCCGCCTCCGCATCCTGGAATTCCGCAAGAGCAATCCGTCAAGGGCGGCCCTGGAGAAAACGGCGGCATCATGTGTCTCGATGGCCCCACTTTCGTGGCCACTGAAGGTTGGGACTGGATTCCGGCGGTCCGCGACCGCGATACCGGCATCTGGCAGCCGGTCACGCTGACCGCAACCAGCACAGTAAGAATAGGAGACTCACAGGTCGTTACTTCCTTGCCGCTGCCTGATACAACACGCGCCGACGTCGAGATCACTGTGCCGTTGGAAAATCTCTCCGCCTCGCCAGTGAATGGAGTCTTGAAGGCATCCTTCGGCGACAACGTCGTGACCAAACAAGTCACACTGCCGCCCGGCAAAAGCTCAGTGAGATTGGCACCGTCGGAGTTCGCGCAACTGACCGTTCAGCATCCTCGCCTCTGGTGGCCGAATGGCTACGGCAAGCCTGACCTTTATACCCTTCACCTGACTTTTTCCGAAGGAAACACCGAATCCGACACGAAATTCCTGCGCTTCGGAATTCGCGAGATCACTTACGAACTCAGCCTGCTCGACAGCACCGGACATCTCCGCCGCTTGGAATATTCTCCGACCACCGCGCGACTGAAGCCCGAGCCGGTCGTCGATGTCCGCCACGACGGCATGCGCGAAATTCCTGCCTCCGATCCCTTTCCCCCAAACTTCCCTTCGGAGTGGCGCGACGGATGGAAGTCCTGGGTAGCGTCGCTGGCGCCCGGTGGCGAGAAATCGCCGTCCGTGAAGATGCTCGACGATACGAAAACCGCGCCCTACCTCGTCATCAAAGTAAACGGCGTGCGCATCGCCTGCCCGCGGCGGCAACTGGGGCATGGACGATTCCCGCAAGCGCGTCTCCCGCGAGCATCTCGAGCCCTACTTCCGTCTGCATCGCGACGCCAACCTGAACATCATCCGCAACTGGGTCGGCCAAGACACTGAGGAGACTTTTTACGATCTCGCCGACGAATACGGAATGATGGTCTGGAACGACTTCTGGGAATCCACGCAGAACTACAACGTCGAAGCAGAGGATCCGGCGCTATTCCTCGACAACGCCCGCGACACCATCCTGCGCTTCCGCAACCATCCCTCGATCGTGGTCTGGTGCGGACGCAACGAAGGCGTGCCCCAGCCCATCATCAACGAGGGCCTCATCGCCTTGATCGACTCGCTCGACGGCACTCGCTATTATTTCCCCAGTTCCAACCAGGTCAACCTCCAGAACAGCGGCCCGTACAAATACATGGACCCCACGCTCTACTACACCACGCTGAACCACGGGTTCTCCGTCGAAACCGGAACTCCTTCATTCTCGACGCTGGAGTCTTTCCGTGCCTGGATTCCGAAAGAAGATCAGTGGCCCATCGGCGACGACTGGGCCTATCACGATTGGCATCAGAGCGGGAACGGCGATATGGCTCCGTTCATGGCGCAAATGCAGGCCGAGTTCGGCGCGCCCGCGAGCCTGGAGGACTTCGAGCGCAAGGCGCAGATGCTCGATTACGTCGACCACCGCGCAATCTTCGAAGGCATGAACGCCCACCTCTGGGCCCCCAACAGCGGACGCCTCCTATGGATGACCCAGCCCGCATGGCCCAGCAACACATGGCAGATTCTCAACTCCGATTACGACACGCAGTCTTCTTTCTACGCGGTGAAAAAGGCGTGCGAACCGTTGCACATTCAACTCGATCTCTCGAACTACAATGTCGCCGTCATCAATACCACCACCAATCCGCAACCGGGATTGCTGCTCAGCGCAAGTGTGTATTCTCTCGAGAACAAGCTTTTGCTCCACAAGGAAGAAAAGAAAGACGCCGGGGCCGATGCTCTCACCGAAGGATTCCAGTTGGAACTGGACCCGCTGTTGGCGTCGGAGAAAATGGTGCTAGTGAGCCTGGAGCTGCACGGCGCGTCCGGAGAGGTCGTTTCCAGAAATTTCTATTGGCTTGGAGCCGACAACTCGTCGTACCGTCATCTGAATCGGCTTCCCCCAGCGGCGCTATCAGCAAATGTTAAATCTACGCGCGATGGCGATGAGATTCGCGTACGAGTAGATCTGCACAATACCGGAACCGTCGCATCCCTGGCCACTAAGCTGACGCTGCTGAATGCCGCCGACGGCTTGCGAATTCTCCCCGCATACTACAGCGACAATTATGTATCGCTGCTCCCAGGAGAAAGCCGCGAAATTGAAATCGAATATCCCGCGAAATCGGCCAATGGCCCGGCGCAAGTTGCGCTGCGGGGATGGAATCTGACGAAACAAATAATCCCGGCTCCTTAGCAGGCTGCTGAAAAACTCACGAATGCATACGCAACGAGGAAGAGCGCGCTTCAGCGTCGCGTACGGAGTGAGAAGCAATGTGGGCTTTAGCCCAGTCGTCGATTTCGTCGCGACGGAAGAGTTTTTCAGCGGCCCGCTAGGGCCATCTCTTACGAACCCGGCTTGATCTGCTCCGCTTTGCCGTCTTCGTAAACAACAACGAGCGGCTTGCCCCCATTCGGATAATGCACCGTCTTTTCCGACCCTCCGCCCGCATCCGGCACACCCATGCCGATCGCGAAATCCGCCTGCATTTCGTTCATCCCCGGCTTCACTTCGTGCTGCGCCACAGCCTGCCACACGTCCGGCGGCCAGTGCCTGTATAGGTCATGCGGATCTTCCACAAAAAACATCTCATCGGAATAAATCGTAAATTGCTGCTCCGCCTCAAACCCAATCGGCACAGCGTACGTCTTTCCTTCTTTTTGAAACGCCGCCATCACCTGTTGCCGCTCTCCCTTCCCCGCAGGTGTCGCCGTCACTACATCCTTAATCACCAGTCTTTCGATGGGCAGCAGCAGCCCGGCGTCATGCGCGAAGTCCACATGCTTGCGCGCCGCATCATACGGATAATAGGTATAGCGATAGCCCTCCTTCACCCAAACCGGTTGCTGGGTCAACTGCTTCGCACTCTTCACGTCGTAGGGATATAGCTTCTTGGGGTGCACGTAATAGTCTGGATTGGCATACCCAACGTTCTGCGCCTGCTTCTGCTTGTCGGCGGCGACTTTGTCTTCATGGCGCTGGTACAGAATGTAGCCCGCGCGCAGGGTGGCAACTGCCACGGCCAACACGAGCGCGAGTTGAATCTTCTGTTTCGCCTCTGGGCTGATCATGCGCAAAACTCTACCAGATAAGGCGCTGATCGCCCATGGAGCGCGCACCCTAAGATGCATCCCCCGCTGCGTCTCGGCATTTTGTGCCCAGCCAAGCACGCTCGCATCCCAGTCGTTGTAAACTGAAATAGGGGTTCTGCCATGCCGACAATTACCGAACAAGATGTAATCAGTGCTTTGAAGAGTTGCTACGATCCTGAGATTCCGGTCAACATCGTCGACCTCGGCCTGATCTACAAGGTCGATTTCGCCCCCGTCCCAGCCGAGAACCCCGAGGAACCGAAGCAGGACGTGACCGTCGAGATGACCCTCACCGCCCAGGGTTGCCCTGAGCACGTCAACATCAGCGCCCAAGTTAAATCACGCGTCGAACAGTTGCCCGGCGTGAGCAATTGCACTGTGAATGTAGTTTGGACTCCGCCCTGGACCCCCGAGCGCCTCAGCCCTGAGGCCAAGAAGCAACTGGGCATCGAATAGAAATAGGTTTCAGTCCGTTTCCTTCGATCTACAGAAGCCGGAAACTCGCCATCATCCCCCGATTTCTTCCCACGCCTCGACCGCGCTTCGCCCCGCGGCATCGGTAATCCGCTTGCCGGCCTGTCCTGCCATCTCCATCACGCGCATGCCGCGTTCGAAATATTCCGGCAGCGCCTGGCGCACCTTCTCGAACTTCTCCGGATATTCGGCCGCCAGCACCGCCAAGCCAACTCCTGTCGCCAGCACGCCGGCCGGATACTTCTTCTTCATGAACAAAATCCCCGCCGCACCGATCGAGCCGAGCACCGCCGCTTTCCGCCACCCGTCCATAACTCTTCCCCCTAAGCAAGCTTTCTTGTTTGCGATTGTAACGCAGCCTCCGCCGTCAGCACCAAACGTCGGCCCGCTTCGTCGTTGCTTCCTTTATACTTCCAGGTTCGTTGGAGGCTCCATGCCCATTGCGCAGATCCGCCGGACCGCGTTCCTTCTAACCGTAGCGTTCCTCGCCACGTTGTCCGCCCAGACCAAGCCACGCGCCCGCGATCTGGGCGTCCCCTTCGACGGCACTCCCGGCCCCAACAACGCCATCACCGACGTCAAGGGAGTCGAAGTCGGACACACCACTCTCATCTCCGGCGAGGGCAAACTCGAAATCGGCAAGGGTCCAGTGCGCACCGGTGTTACCGCCATCCACCCACGCGGCAAGAATTCGAACGACGCCGTCTTCGCCGCCTGGTTCACCCTCAACGGCAACGGAGAAATGACCGGCACCACATGGGTCGACGATTCCGGCTTCCTCAACGGCCCTGTCATGATCACCAACACGCACAGTGTTGGCGTGGTTCGCGACGCCGTCATCGCATGGAAGGTCAAGCACGGATCGCCCGACATGGAAGGCTACTGGTGGTCCCTCCCCGTCGTCGCCGAGACGTGGGACGGCTACCTCAACGACATCAACGGATTCCACGTCAAACCGGAAGACGCATGGCACGCCCTCGACGTCGCCCACACCGGCCCCGTCGAAGAAGGAAGCGTTGGCGGCGGTACCGGAATGATCTGCAACGAATTCAAAGGCGGCATCGGAACCAGTTCGCGCGTCCTCGACGAGAAAGCCGGAGGCTACACCGTCGGCGTCCTGGTGCAATGCAACTACGGATCCCGCGAACAACTGCGCATCGCCGGCGTCAACGTCGGCCGCGAGATTCCCGAACACACCGTTTGGAAGGAAGATGTCGGCTCCATCATCGTTGTTCTCGCGACTGATGCTCCATTGATCCCGACACAGCTGAAACGCATCGCCCGCAAGATTTCTCTCGGCCTCGGTCGCGACGGCAGCTACTCCGGCGACGGCTCTGGAGACATCTTCATCGCCTTCTCTACCGCGAATCCAGGCGCGGTCGGCACAAAAGGGTTACACCAGTTAACGATGCTCCCCAACGATTCTCTCGATCCGATTTTCCTGGCCACGGTTCAGGCAACCGAAGAAGCGGTGGTCAACGCCATGGTCGCCGCCGAAACCATGACCGGCATCAACAATCATACCGTCATCGCCCTGCCCCACGACCGCCTCCGCGAAGCGCTAAAGAAATACAACCGTCTCGCACAGTCAAAGTAATCAAGGTTGTCCCACCCTTCTCGCGTATTTTGCGAGAGGGTGGGGACTTGACTTCCTCTGCCAGTAGAATCTTCCGATCCAAGAATCGCCTCTACAACCTAACTAGCTCCGAACGTCCCGTTCCCGCGCCGGTAATCCTGCAGTTCGATTCTGTGCCTCTTGATCATCGACTGCAGCGTCGTCCGCTTGACTCCAAGCCTGCTTGCCGCGCCGTCCGTTCCTGAAAGCACACCGCGAGTCTCTCGCAAAACCCGGATGATATGCTCACGCTCCATTTCCGTCAGGTTGTCTTCCGTAGCCTCCAGTGGCGCGTCCAATCCCGCCGGGGGCGCGGCAAGTGCCCGTCCCTTGGTCAAAATGACCATGCGCTCGATCATGTTTTCGAGTTCGCGGATATTCCCGGGCCAGTTCCAATTCTGCAGCACCTTCACCGTTTCCGGCGCAATAACGTCAATCTGCTTCCCCATCCGGCCGGCGTGCTTGCGCACAAAGTGATTTACCAGGATCGGAATGTCGTCGCGCCTCTCCCGCAATGTCGGCAAGTTGAGGGGAAACACATTAAGACGATAGAACAAGTCCTCTCGAAACTTCTTGTCGGCTATGTCCTGCCGCAAATCGCGATTTGTGGCCGAGATAATCCGCACGTCCACACGCAGGGTATGCACTCCGCCTAACCGCTCAAACTCGCGGTCCTGCAATACTCGCAGCAGCTTCGGTTGCAATTCGAGCGGCAACTCGCCGATCTCATCCAGAAAAAGCGTTCCCTTGTCCGCCAGTTCAATGCGCCCGACTTTCTGGCTGACAGCTCCGGTGAATGCACCTTTTTCATGTCCAAAGAGTTCGCTCTCCAGCAATCCCGAAGGAACTGCTGCGCAATTGAGCTTGATGAATGTCTTGCCCCGCCGCGCGCTCAGCCGATGAACCGACCGCGCCACCAACTCCTTCCCCGTGCCAGTCTCGCCAAGTAACAACACGGTCGAATCGGTCGGCGCCACCACCCGCACATTCTTCAATACCTCGCGCAGCGCCGGAGCGTGCCCAATGATTTCTTCGAACCCCAGTTCGGTCTGAATTTCGTTCTCCAGGTATGACTTTTCCTGCGCGAGCTTGTCTTTCGCGACTTGCAGGCGATCGGTCATTTCGCGCAGTCGCGCGATGTCCATGGCCGCGCCCGTGATTCCAATAATGCCGCCGCGCGCGTCGAACAATGGCTCTATGGTGAGGTCGAAAGCGTAATTCTTCCCATCGTTCGGAACCACTACTTCCTCCCGCAACGCTATCCCTGTCTTGAGAACCTGTCGTTTGAGCGTCATCAGCTTCGCTGCGTTCCTCGGACCAAGAATCTCTACATCGGTCTTGCCAAGAACCTCGTGCTGCCAATGGAGCAACGGATTGTAAATCCAGGTATAACGCAGCTCTTCGTCCTGATTGAAGACTGTAATCGGAGAATCTTTGAGCGCCACGCGGAACCGTTCTTCGTTCCGCCTCATGGACTCTTCCGCCGCCCGCCGCTCGCTGATGTCCCGGAGAATCCCCTGCAATCGCCCATCGGGCAGTTGCTTCCAGCACACTTCTCCCGGAAAAAATGATCCGTCTTTACGGCGGAACTTCCACTCACTGAGAACCGCAGCCCCCTCAGCGAATCGCTCCACTTCGGGCGCAATTCGAGGGGTCTCCTCTTCAACGACAATGTCTGGAATGGAGAGCTGCAGCATTTCGTCGCGCGTGTACCCGAGCATCCCGGCGCCAGCCGAGTTCACGTCGACGTACTTTCCCTGCGCATCGGCAATAAAGATGCCATCCGACGCCTGTTCCACTAGGAGACGAAAATGCGTTTCGCTTGCCTGCAACTCTTCTTCGGCCTGCTTGCGCTTCGTAATATCCTGGGCCATGACGAGATTCGCCCTGCGAGGTTCCTCCTCCCTCGCCATCTGCGCAACACTCACGTTCGCCCACACCGCTTCTCCGTCGGGACGAACATAGCGTTTCTCCAGCTCGAACCCCGTAGACCTTCCTTCGGCCAGTTCGGTGTTTTTCGAGACATTCTCCGCTACGTCGTCGGGATGAGTAACGCTCGGGAAATCCAACGTCAGCACTTCCTTCTCACTCCGCCCAAGAATCTCGCAGAACTTTGGGTTGACCTCAAGAAAACGTCCGCTGCCCGGATCGACCAGAGCGATACCGACTGGCGCCCTCTTATACACAGCCCGGAAGCGCTTTTCACTCGCGGCCAGCGCCTCATCCGCTTTCCTCCGCTCCGTGATGTCTCGCGTAACAGCGACCACATAGCTCCGGTCGACTTCCACCCATCTCAGGCTGGTTTCTATGGGAAATGTTGATCCATCTTTTCGCCGGTGAACCCCCTGCTGGACCGCGGAGCCCGATTCGCGAAGTCTCTCGACCACTTTGGTCCGAGTAGATTCATCGAGATCGGGATTGATATCGAACACCGTCATCGTCAACAGTTCTTCCCGGCTGTAGCCCAGGTCCTGGCAGGCCTTCTCGTTGATATCCAGAAACCGCAGCGTCTTCGGGTCCACCACCTCCACCGCATCGTTGGATTGATCAATCAGAGTACGAAATAGCCGCAAAGCCTGCTCTGACTTTCTCTCGGCCGTGACGTCGCGCAACACATTTGCGACCCGGTCGACTCCTCCCTGCCCTTCGATTGGAATGTAGGACACGGCAATGTCCCTCTCCCCCAGCGATGGATATGAACTTCGCAGTTCGAATTGCACGATCTTGCCCCGAAAGCACTCGTCCAGTTTTTCCTTTACGGTCGTCTCAAAGACTCCGGCGTTCAATAGTTCCTCAATGGGACGGCCGATCAAATCTTCTCTTCTGATCCCGCGATAGTTCAGATAGGCGCGGTTCGCTATGACGCACCGGTAGTCGCGGTCCACCACTACAATCATCTCTTCCAGGCCTTCTACCGCTTTTTCAAATTCTTGCAGCCTCTTCGCGCGTCGCCGAAACAAATCCCCCAGCCAACTCGTGATCATTCCCATCGCCGCAAATAACAACAAACCCACCACATCGCGTGAATTCCTGACCGCAAGCGAATTCAGCGGGTCCATGAAGAAGTATTCCGCGATCGCGGACGAGAGCACCGTCGCAAACAAGCCGGGGCCGAACCCGCCGAGCAGGGCGACCAGCATGATGACGGGATAAAACAACACGAACGGATGAGTGAAACCCAGGGCCACATCCAGACCGTACCGCGCCAGCCCTGCTGCCAGCACTGCCCCCAGCGCCAGTCCGTACTGCTGCGGCCAAATGCGCAGCCGACGCGACAGCGCTCCAATCGTTTCCCTTCGATCAGCAGAACTCATTGCCAACCTTTCATCGGATGGATTCCCTGGGTCACAACGCATCCTTCGCAAGGAGGTCTTCTTCTCGCGGAGGTAACCGCTCGCGGCGAGTCAGTCGCTCTGCCGCTCAACTTGCTTTTCAATCGCCTGGCTCGACTGTCTAGGGGAAGGCCGCGAACCAGCGTATCGCATCATGACTGGAGGGCACGTTCGCGGTCTGTGATGCAAATCACAGCCCTTAGTCGGCCTTCACACTCCGTTCTGATGGGTCTTCGGCGCTCGCTCTGCGCCGCAAAACCGTTGCTCAGCAGATGGCTTACGGTGGGGCAAGCTCGCGGCCACAATATATTCCGCGTTCGCTGGATTGGAGGAGTTAGAAAGACTCGAGGTAGAAGGGACCTCGAGGGGCCGCAGCGCCAGGCCCTGCAGTGGACCCCGCCGGCGATTGTTTCAGCAGTTGCGTGATTTCTGCTTCCAACACCTGCCGCTCTTCGGCCCAGAGACTGGTGAATCGGAACGGCTGCAGATAACATTTCACGCCAGGCATGGGAAACAGCATCTCAGCCTCGGGCCGCACCATAACGCTTCCCACCGGAATCGATATCTTGACCTTCGCTCGTTCCTCAAGATAACTTGTCAGCTCCAGGAGCCCGCCGGTTACTGAAAACTTCTGCAGCTTGGCGGGAATTCTCCGCCCGTTCTCCAACTGAAGAACGGCCATGACTCTGCCCTGCACACTGACGCGCGGGGCGCGCGTTCCCGGCCGCATTCGAGGTACGTAGGTCATTTCCGGTTCGTCTATTTCACCGAAGATAATGCCGCCAACAGCCGCTCCGTCCGCCGCATCAGATTCCAATCGTATTCGTACGCTGTTCCACAACCCAGGCATCTCTGATAGTAGTGGCCATTTTCGTCAAGCCGTGGCCACGAGAAACGGTGCGTACACCCTTGTCCGAAGAGCTGTCTCAGGAATTTCAATGCGCACCCCCGTGGTTTCGATTCTTCCAGTGATCGAGCCAGCGGTAAAAAAATGCTCTATGGCCGTGATTCAACAACTCATGCAGGGTGGACAGGAGAATCGTGGAGGGCTGTGATTTCGACAGGAACGAGTCCACCGACTTCAGCTTGCTCTTCGGCAACGGCCCGTAGGCTGACAGCAGCATGATCGGGACGCGCGAGTTAATGCTCTTCATTTTCGCGGCCACCACGTCGCCGTTCATGCCCGGCATCTGATAGTCGACGACCACCGCATCCACCGCGTGGGTCCGGAACAGCTTTAGCCCTTCGTCTCCGCCACTCGCCTCCAGCACTTCATACCCACTTTTTTCGAGCAGCATCTTTCGCCCGATCAGCCCATTCCAGTGGTCGTCAATACAGAGAATTCTTGCCTTTGTGCGAGACACGACTTAACTTCCGATCTGGCCAGAATTAAGATGTTGTTTCGGCTGCGCAGCTGCCGCGCTGCGCAGGCTGAACTGAAGTGGTGGGCTCATTAATTCTGCTTCGACAGCCGCGTCCTTTCAAATTACGAACGGGCATCTCGAAAGCAGTTACCTCACCGTTCCCAAAGAAAAAGGGGCGAGTCGGTATCGACTCGCCCTTGTTCCCACTCAAAACAATTTTAGTGCTGCGCAGATCCCACCAGATCGTTCTTCAGTAGGTTCACCTCAACCCGCCCTCCGCTGGTGTGGGTAGTTCCGTCCGCGCCCGTGACCGGGGCATTTCCCATGCTGATCACGTAAATCCGATAGACCGGTACCTGGTGATTCAGCACCAGATAACGCACCACCGAGTCCGCCATCTTCTGCGAGCTCGCAATTGCGGCCTGGCCGCGGCCTGACGCAAACCCACGCACTTCAATGATGTAGCTGCGCTGATCCTTCAACGGAGCTGCCATCTCGTCGAGCGCATCCTTCGCCGCCTTGCTCAATGCCGTTTCGCCAACCCGAAAGCGAATCTCGGTCTGCCCGCTGCCCTTGTATTGATCAACGCTACTTACCATCTGCTCCGCCGTCGAAACTCGTGTCGAGGCCTGAGTCGCAGCCGTTTGCGCCACTTGCGCCTTGTTCGCCGCGTCTGTCGCGTGCTGGTCCGCCAGGCTGCTCTTTTCCGACGCCAACTGAATACCATGGGTCGCCCGCGCATCCACGTCTTTGATCGCTTTGCTGTTTTCCGAACTCAATTCATCAAGTTCGTTGAGCCGATCCCGGATCGGTCCCACCAAGCGCTGCACATACTTCTTATTAGCAAATGGATGCGTGACCAGATTCACCAGATTAGGATCGTCACCGTCCCAGAAATTTGCCGAAGTAGGGGGTGGGATCGGCTCCAGTTCGCTGGCACGCTGGGGCGCAGACCCTGTCACGGCCTGCTGCGCGAACCCCGGGAGCGCAAGAACCGCACACAAGAACAGCAATAGGAACATCCGATTCGTTTTCATCTTTGGACCTTCTTCCGAGTGGCACTTCGAGGGCTCACTCCAACCACGATGGGCATCTTCCATCTAACCCATAGATTGTGCCTGTAGTGGGCGAAACGTGCAAGCCATTGATTTCGTCTCGTCAGGCGCTACAAACCCCCTAAATCCCGCGCCCCTCAACGGTTCTGGCCTCCCCCCTGCTTTTCCATCGCCCCGTCCGCTCGGTGGGGGACGATGCCTGTCAGTTAGTTTTCGGACCTTCCGCGTGGTTGTGCGGTGGAGTTCCTGGCCAACACCAGTCGTAGGGATGTGCAGACCGCCGCAATCCCTATGATGAGGTTCGCGGCGACCACTGGCGATGAGTGGATCAAGATCCCGAACAGTACCCAGAGGGCTGCGGCGGGATGCCTGAATACGGAGCAGGGTTGCCGCTTCCTCGAAGAAGCACGAGCTTGAAAAGACTGCCGTTGCTGTCCAGCCGATTACGTTAAGCCACACGCGGAATCCCTCCTGATGCTGCTGATCCGAATCTTCGGCTACTCCCACGTTTTTGGCCCTTTTGTCGCACAACTTCCCGTCACTGAGCGCCATTCGAATCAGTCCGAAATCACTTCCCACAATCTCTGAGATGCCTCCAGTAGCCGCGGCATTCTCTGGTACACTTTCGCGCATGAGCGCAAGCAATCGCAGACAATTCATTGGGCAATGCGCCGGCGCGGCCGCAGGTGCTTGGCTCTTACCCACATTCGCGCGAGCGACCGCGAGCTCTGAGCCTTCCGTCCAGTTTCCTTCCGATCCACGGCAGCGGGTTGCCGTAGCGGCTTATCCGTTTCGCGAGTTCATTGTCGGGTGGAAGGGCTGGGACGGCAAGACTCCCAGCACCGTGCCGATCTCGCAGCAGATGGAGTTGAAAGACTTTGCGGCGCACGTGGCGGAGAAATTCAATGTTCACCACATCGAGCCCTGGAGCCCGATCTTTCCTTCGACCGATTCGAAATATCTGGAGCAGTTTCGGGCCGCGGTGGAGCGAGCCCATTCGTCTGTCGTCGACATCGCGGTGGATCAGGGCCACAGCCAGTATGCGCTGGACAAGGCGGAGCGCGAAAAAGCTGTGACCGGCAGCAAGCAGTGGATTGATGTCGGAGCGGCCCTCGGATCGCCGAGCATTCGCACCCACATTGACGGCGCCAAAGATTCAAAGCCGGACGTCGGGCGCGCGGCCGCTACACTGGCGCGGGTGGCAGATTACGGGGCAAAGAAAAATGTCGTGGTTCATCTGGAAAATGACAATCCCGTCAGCGAAGATCCATTTTTCATCGTGCAGGTGATCGAGAAGGTGAACAGTCCCTGGCTGCGGGCTCTGCCGGATTTCGGCAATTCTCTGGCCGCGCATGACGAGGAATTCCAGAATCGCGCGATGGAGGCGATGTTCGCTCACGCTTATGGCATCTGCCACGTGAAGGATGGGGAGGTCGATGAACATGGGCAAGGCCTCGCACGTGGACCTGGCAAGGCGTTTCGAGATTCTCAAGAAACATGGGTACAAGGGATATTGCTCGATCGAGTATGACGCGCCGGGCGATCCCTACAAACCGACAGCGACGTTAGTAGAAGAGACTGTAAAGTTCCTTTCGTAGGCGAGGTTCGAAGATTCCTCGGCTTGTTCGGAACGACAGCTCTTGTGTCAGAGGAGAAACTCGATGGCGGGACAAGGCATTCGGCGGCGGGAAGTGTTGCGCATTCTGGGGACGGCGGCAGCGGCAGCACAGTTTCCCGGCTTCAGCAAGTGGGGATTCGCTTGCGGGCATGTCGGCAACGCGGCCCTGCAGATTAAACCGGCGATCTATCATCCGCAATTCTTTACGGCGGCGGAGTATCGCGATGGTCGAGCGACTCACGGAGATCATCATTCCCAGCGACGGCACTCCGGGTGCAAAGGAAGCGGGCGTTGCGGAATTTATCGATTTCATGATGGCAAGCGATCCCGAGGTGCAATACGGGTTTCGCGCGGGACTTACCTGGTTGAACGTGCAAGCTGAGCAGAGAAAATGGAAAGCGATTTGTGGAGTTGACACCGGAGCAGCAGACTTCCCTGCTCGAACCCTGGGGTTCAAAGACAAAGCGCGTCCCGGCGAGGAAGACGGGCGTCCGATTCTTCCGCATGATGCGCGAGTACACCGTGACCGGCTTTTATACCAGCGAGATTGGATATAAAGAGTTGGATAATCCGGCGCTGAGATTCTATTCCGAGTCTCCAAAATGCACGCATCACGACGATCCTGAGCACGCGCGGGTCGCGCAAGCTCGCAGCTGACAGGGGGTTCGGGCTCCGAAACCATGGCCAAACAAATCTACGATGTGATCGTGATTGGAACCGGCGCGGGCGGCGGCATGGCGATCAAAACACTCTGCGAGGCCGGACTGAAAGTGTGCGCACTGAATGCAGGGCGCAGGCTTGATCCGGAGAAAGACTTCCGCTACCACCGCATGCCCTGGGACATGAAGTATCGAGGACTTGGCGATCCCAAGCTGCGTGCCGAGTCGTTCGGATACATGGACAATGAGTACACCAAGGCCGCATGGGACCACGAGATTCCGTTCACTGTGGCGCCAGGAACGAAATGGATGTGGCCGCGCTGCAATGCAGTGGGTGGCAAAACAAATTTCTGGGGACGCAGTTCGGCTCGGTTCGGGGAAATCGATTTGCGCGCGGCTTCATTGCGACGGCTACGACGTCGATTGGCCTGTGAGCTATGAGGAGATCAGTCCGTTCTACACGCGGGTGGAGAAGATGATCGGCGTGGCCAGCACTGTACAGAACCGCCCGAGCAATCCAGACGGATCGTATCTTCCGCCGTTCAACTTCCGATGCCTCGACTTTATTCTCGAGGCCGGGTGCAAGAAAGCCGGCGTGCCGTATCTGCCAGACCGATGCGCGCAGCTGACGCAACCACATGAAGGGCATCCGGCGTGTCATTACTGCGGAGAGTGCACCACGGGCTGCGACGTAGGTGCATTTTTCTCGACGCCGTATTTCCTGTTGCCCAAGGCGGAGGCGACGAAGAATCTTGAGCTGCGCACCAATGCCCTGGCGAAGAACGTTCTCGTAGATGAAAACGGACATGCAGCGGGAGTGGCTTACATCGACCGCAAGACGAAGCAGGAGGTCGAGGTTTACGGGCGCGCCGTGGTAGTAGCAGCCTCGTGCATCGAGTCGGCGCGCGTCATGCTGAACTCTAAGTCGCGGCACTGGCCGGACGGAATCGCGAATTCCAGTGGCCAGGTAGGACGAAATCTTTGCGATCATCTTTACGGCGAGTCGGTCCATGGATATCTGCCGCAACTGCTGGGGCAGCCGAGCTTTCCGGACCACGTAGCTGACAGCACGATTGCGTGGATGCCGCGATGGCAGAACTTGAAGAATCCGCACGAAGAGAAGTTCATCCGCGGATATTCTGTCTATCCCGACGGCGGCTGCACGGAGTTTCCATGGTTCGCCAATGAGCTCGATGGTTTCGGATCGTCGTTCAAGCGCGAAATCAAGCGGCGGTACCCGTCCCCGGTGAGCTTCGGAATCCAGGCGCCGTCGCTGCGCTCGGACACGAACTACATGGACCTCGATCCTGAGGTAAAAGATCCCTTCGGCATTCCAGTCGCCCGCATGCATTTCGAGTGGGACGAGAATGTGCTAAAGATGTGGGAACATTCCAAGCAGGTCTGCGCCGAAGTGTTGCGCGCAGCGGGTGGCGAAGTCGAAGGATATGGCGATGCGCCGGAGATTCCGGGCTGGAGCCTGCACGAAACCGGCACGTGCCGCATGGGAAACGATCCAAAGAAGTTTGTGACGAATCGCTTTGGGCAAACGCATGACGTCCGAACCTGTACGTCTGCGACGCGAGTGTGTTTCTGAATTGCACTGACAAGACAACCACCATCAGCATTCTGGCGTTCTCGCTGCGCACGTCTGAACATCTGATAGAGAACTTCCGCCAGGGTGAGCATAAGGCGTCGTGAGCGTCGGCCACTAACGGACGGCGATTCTTCGCGCTCCCCCGGGCGTGATACTCTGCATATCCGATTCTTTCAAAACCATAGTGAGGACAACCATGAAAAAGCGCATAGTCGTGGGAGCTCTGCTTCTTTTGTTTTCGGTCGCCGCAGGAGCAGCAGACCGCAAATTCATCGTGAAGCCACGCCCCGGCGACTCCAAAGCTCTACCGTTCAGCGACGCCGTACTCGTCGGCAACACTCTGTACATCGCCGGTCACATCGGTCTGGACCCAAAGACTGGCACACCACCCGCCAGCCCCGAAGAAGAGGCGCGACTGGTGATGGACGGAATCAAAGGGACGGTCGAGGCCGCTGGGCTCTCCATGGACGACGTAGTGTCGATGCAGATTTTCTGCACCGATTTGAAGCTGTATGACACGTTCAATTCGGTCTACAAGACTTATTTCCACGGCGACTACCCGGCACGGGCGTTCATCGGGACGAACCAACTAGTCCGGGGCGGCAGATATGAGGTGCTGGGGATCGCAATTAAACGCGCCCAGTAGACACCGAGAGATTCGTTTTTCATTCGCCTATCGACGGTTTTATGATAGATGTATAGACCATGCGGAAAGCCGTCGATCACCTGAAGGAGTCTGACCCGGTCTTGCGCGCCATCATTGAACGCGTGGGGCCGTGCCGCATGGAATTTAGCGTGCCGGAATTTTGCAGCCTGGCCGAGGCAATCGTCTACCAGCAATTGAATGGCAACGCGGCAGTCAGCATCTTCAATCGCTTTGCCGCGCAGGCAGGTGATCCGTTAACGCCAGAAGGTATTCTCAAGCTAAGCGATGCACAACTGCGCAGCGTCGGGTTGTCCAAGCAGAAGTCCGCTTATCTGAAGGATTTGGCGAAGAAGACTTCAGATGGTCTGCTCAACTTTGCCCGGCTGCCGGGAATGACAGATGAAGAGGTCATCGAACACCTGACCCAGGTGAAAGGAATCGGCGAGTGGACCGCGCATATGTTCCTGATGTTTTCGTTGCGGCGCCAGAATGTGCTGCCCACAGGCGACTACGGTGTTCAGGTAGCAATCAAGAAACACTACAAGAAGCGCAAACTGCCCAAGCCGAAGGATATGAAGAAGATTGCGCGAGCGTGGGAACCGTACCGCAGCGTAGCCTGCTGGTATATGTGGCGAAGCCTCGACATCAAGACCGTTTAACCCCTGGGGACACAGGAAACACAGAGGTGCTCTCTGCTCTTCTAGACTTCCCTGTGGTCGACTACCGTGTGTACCTCAGCGCCCTCTGTGTTTAAATGGTTGGCGATGGCTGATACGAAGATTCGCGTGCTGGTGGCCAAGCCCGGGCTCGACGGGCATGATCGCGGGGCCAAGGTGATTGCCCGCGCGCTCCGCGATGCTGGAATGGAAGTGATCTACACCGGCCTGCGGCAGACTCCGGAGATGATCGTCACAGCGGCCCTGCAGGAGGATGTACAGGTGATCGGCCTGTCGATTCTTTCCGGCGCTCACAACGCCATCGTGCCTCGCGTGATGGACCTGCTCAAGCAGAACAAAATGGACGACGTAATCGTGGTCGTCGGTGGAATCATTCCGAACCAGGATATTGAAGGATTGAAAACAATTGGCGTGGCCGCGATCTTCCAGCCCGGTACCGCGATGGATGACATCGTCCAGTTCATTCGCACGCATGTGAAGGGGCCCGGCGTGCCGGCGGCAGGCTGATGGCTGCCATCCGTGCCTCTCGCGCCCGAGAGATCCTATCGAAAACTGTGGGCCCGGTGCCGTGGTACTGGAAGACGTTTCCTGCTTTCCGTTCGCTTGCGGGACAGCCTTTCGTCTGGGCCCATCATGGCGACCAAGGGCCGATTGCCCACCTCGTTACGCTTGGTCTTGAGCAGGAACCGGACAAAGCTCGGCTCGCACTGAATACCTACTGCCGTCCATTTCTTGTGCCCCCACACTTCGTCGGCATCTGGTGCCCTGAAGGGCGCAACATCCGGCTCACATGCTTCGACCCCGATCAGCTGAAGGCGTTTGATCTGGCAGAGGTCGCCGGCTGGTTCAAGCCGTCTGCTGACCGGATTTACTCGGCGACGGCCCCCATTGCCGATTGTGAGATTCCGCTGACGCTGGGTCCGGGCATGCATAAGATCGAAGTTCCGGCGGAACTGGCGGCCATCAATGAGTTGATCGTCCCGACGAGCTATAAAGCGCTGTCGAACGATGATCCGGCCTTTGCGCTCCTGGTTCTTTACGCACAAGCCGGACTGGTGGAAGTGCTGCCGCAGAAGTGGTTCACGGCGGCGCAATACCGCGTTGGCCAACAGTGGATCACCCGCGCCGCCCGCGATCCCGAATCACACCGAATTATTGGGGAATGCTTTGGCGTTGGAACGTTTGTTCTCGAGGAAGACGGCTGCCGTTTAGCGGAGTGGGTGGAGCGAAGCGCTTAGCATTTGGCGTTCGTCTCGCGTGTGTTGAAAGCCTGCCCATCGATGTGCGGACCTCAATTTCGCGTTGACCAGTCGGGGACGGCGCGAGTCCTGCGATTGTGCTCGGGCGATGGGACCAACCGCCTGACCCGCGAGTGTGTCCTGTCGCTCACGGAAGCAGTCGCACAGCTGGCCCGCGAAACGCGGCCGCTTATCCTTGCGGGAAACGAAAGATTTTTCTCGGCCGGAGCGGAATTGCACGAAATTGCCGCACTCGACGGTCCGAGCGCCTATGAATTTTCCAAGATGGGTCGGGAGTTGATGGACTCGATCGACTGCTTCCCTGCCCCGGTATATGCCGCGATCTCTGGATACTGCATGGGAGGCGGGCTCGACCTGGCCCTGGCGTGCCGTCATCGGATCGCTGCCCCGCATGCAGTCTTTGGACATAGAGGCGCGGCCTTGGGTCTGATCACGGGCTGGGGAGGCACGCAGCGGCTCCCCCGCTTGGTGGGCAAAGGACGTGCGCTCGAAATGTTCGTAGCAGCCGAGAAGATCAGCGCTGTGCAGGCTTTGCGGTTCGGGCTGGTCGACGCAATTGCCGACAATCCGCTAGCCGAAGCGATATGTCGCCTAACCCATGATCTATAACGCTCGTTAAGCTCGACTATCGGACCAGACTGCATTGCATGGTTTCGCCCGCGTGGTATACCGTAGTCAGTCCGCGTCTTGGTTTCTAACCCATGGCTGATCGTAAAGAGTCCTCAGTGAGTTCGTCGGTGCCGGAGAATGTGCTCACGACGAAGATCGATCCTACCTCTGCGCGCTTTGAAGCCAATATGCGCTTTCTGGCGGACCTGATGTCGCAAGTGCGGAATGAGGGCGAGAAGATCTGCGAAGGCGGGGGCGCCAAAGCCATCGAGAGCCAGCATGCCAAAGGACGATTGACAGCGCGCGAGCGCATTGCATTGCTGGCCGATCCGGGAACCTTCTTCGAGTTGGGTCTCTACACCGCGTTCGGCATGTATGAAGAGTGGGGCGGCGCACCGGCCGCGGGTGTCATCACCGGGTTAGCGCGAATTGAGACTCGAATGGTGATGATCATCGCCAACGACGCGACCGTGAAGGCTGGCGCGTTCTTCCCGATGACATCGAAGAAGGTGATACGGGCCCAGAACATTGCCATCGAGAACCGCATACCGACGATCTATCTGGTCGATTCCGCGGGAGTTTTTTTGCCTCTGCAGGAAGATGTGTTCCCGGATACGGACGATTTCGGTCGTGTATTTCGCAACAATGCCGTGATGTCGGCCAATGGCATTCCGCAAATCGCGGCCATCATGGGCATGTGCGTGGCAGGCGGCGGCTACTTGCCAGTAATGTGCGATCACGTGCTCATGACTGACGGCAGCGGACTGTTTCTCGCAGGCCCCGCTCTGGTGCAGGCCGCCATTGGGCAGAAGGTTTCGGCCGAAGAGCTCGGAGGCGCTGCCATGCACTCGGCCATCAGCGGCACGGTGGATTTCCGCGAACCGACCGATCAGGCCTGCATCGCGCGGATCCGTTCCATTGTCGAAAAGTGGGGATATCGACGGCTTTCTCCATGGGATAGGAAGAAACCAGTCGAGCCGGCATTGACCGCCGAAGAAATATATGGAATCTACGATTCATCGCCTGCGCGTCCTTACGACATGAAGGAAGTGTTGGCGCGCGTGCTCGATGGCAGCCGCTTCGACGAGTACAAGCCCGAGTACGGCAAGACCCTCATTTGCGGGTACGGGCGCATTGGCGGCTTTGCCGTGGGCATCGTGGCCAATCAGAAGCTGCATGCGCAGCAAACCGATCATGAGGGTCACAAGCGAGTCGAGTTCGGCGGCGTGATCTATACGGAGTCCGCCGAGAAGGCCGCGCGCTTCATCATGGACTGCAACCAGAACCTGATTCCGCTGATCTTCTTCCACGATGTGAATGGATTCATGGTCGGTCGAGATGCGGAGTGGAGCGGCATCATCAAAGCGGGCGCGAAGCTAGTCAATGCGGTGTCCAATTCCGTGGTGCCAAAAATCACCGTGATTGTAGGTGGGTCGTTCGGCGCGGGACACTACGCAATGTGCGGGAAGGCGTACGATCCACGTTTCGTGTTCGCGTGGCCGACCGCGCGGTATGCAGTGATGAGCGGAGATTCGGCGGCGGGGACCCTGGTTGAGATCAAGGTCAAGCAACTGGAACGCGGCGGCAAGAAGCTGAGCGAAGAAGAACGAAAGGAATTGTACGAATCGGTGAAGCGCACGTACGACGAACAGACCGACCCGCGATACGGTGCGGCGCGATTGTGGATCGACAAGATTATTGATCCGATCGAAACGCGAGAAGCAATCACCCAGGCGCTGGAAGCCGCGGCTCTCAATCCGGATGTGGCGGAGTTCAAGGTAGGAGTACTGCAAACATGAATCAACTTCTTTTCGCCACGGATGTGCACCGATAAACACGGGTAAAGATTTTGAGTAGACGATGCTTGATCTGTGGCCATCAGCGTTGATCCGTGGCTAAAGTTCTTATGTCAAAGACCGTCAAACTGATCGAATGCCCACGCGACGCCTGGCAAGGGCTGAAAGGATTGATCCCTGCCGAGTTGAAGGTGGACTACTTGAAGGCGCTGATCAGCGTCGGATTCAAGCACATTGATGCGGTCTCGTTTGTATCGCCCCAGGCCGTGCCGCAGATGGCGGACTCAGAGGAGGTGCTGAAAGAACTCGATCCGCCGGACGACGTGGAGGTTATCGGCATCGTGGTCAACCAAAAGGGCGCCGTCCGCGCCACCGAAACGAAGGCCGTATCTACGCTGGGATTTCCCTATTCGATTTCGGAAACATTTCTCCGCAAGAACCAGAACCAGTCTCCCGAAGATGCGCTGGAAGAACTGGAGAAGATTCAGAACAAAGCTGACGACGCTCGACTCGATGTTGTGGTCTACATTTCGATGGCGTTTGGAAATCCATACGGAGACCTATGGAATCCTGAAGAAGTGATCGAGGCAATATCGCTGATGGAAGTTGACAACTTGCGGATGATTTCTTTGGCCGACACGGTCGGCATGGCAAGTCCGCAGCAGATCAGCGACGTCGTGGGCGCCGTGATGACCAAGTATGACTACCTTGAGATTGGAGTCCACCTACATAGCCGTCCCGATCAGGCCGCAGAGAAGGTTCTGGCCGCGTATGACGCGGGCTGCCGACGGTTTGATTCGGCTCTGGGAGGACTGGGCGGATGTCCCTTTGCCCAGGACGCACTGGTTGGTAACATTCCGACTGAGAAAGTGATCGCAGCACTCAAGCAGCGCGGTTCTGAGTTGCCGCCGTTGAAACCACTGAATTCACTTCTGAAGGCAACGGCTGGTATCGGCGCCAGGTTTTCCAGTTCGGAAGCGGCGGATTAGTTCACGCAATGGATTACAAAACGATACAGCTCGCGTATGAAGGCGGCGTGGCCACGCTCACGCTGAACCGTCCAGAGAAGCGCAACGCGATCAGCTTCGAACTGATTGAGGACCTCCTGCACGCGCTGGACGCCGTGGCGAAATCCGACGCGATCGTATTGATCGTCACTGGGTCGGGCAAAGCCTTCTGCTCCGGGATGGATCTGGAAAATCTGAAGTCGCTGCTGGGGCGCTCGCCGGAACAGAATCTGCAGGATTCGCAGATTATGGTTCAGCTGTTCCGCTCGCTGTATGAGTTTCCTAAAGTCACCATCGCGGCCGTGAACGGCCCAGCAATCGCTGGTGGAACTGGACTGGCACTGCTCTGCGACTTTACTCTGGCGGTTCCTGATGCGAAGTTTGGCTATACCGAAGTGCGAATTGGATTCGTGCCCGCGATTGTTTCTACATTCCTGTTGCGGCAGGTGGGGGAGAAGCAGGCTCGCGATCTGCTGCTGACCGGGAGGGTCTTCGGAGCCGAAGAAGCAGCCCGCATGGGCTTGGTCAGCGAGGTCGTGCCCGCGGAGAATCTGATGGCGCGCGCCCGCGAGCTGGCCGCATCACTCATGGAGAACAGTTCGGCATCGTTGCGCGCTACCAAGCAATTACTCACCGATCATGCTCGCGCGGAACTAGACGCCCAGCTGGAAGCGGCCGTCCGCGAGAATGCAGGAATCCGTACAACAGCAGATTTCCGCGAAGGAATTTCCTCCTTCCTGGAGAAGCGTAAGCCGGTGTGGACGGGAAAATGACTCCAATCCATCCCCACACCTTCCACGAGACTCGTTTGCGAGTGCGTTATGCGGAAACCGACCAGATGGGGGTCGTCTACCATTCGAACCATCTGATCTGGTTCGAGGTGGGGCGTGTCGAACTGATGCGGGAGATGGGCTTCTCGTACCGCGACATGGAACGCGAGGACGGTCGCTTCATCGCGGTAGCCGAAGTCCAAATCCGCTATCGCGCTCCGGTCTATTATGACGAGGAAGTCGTCGTGCGCACACGGCTGAAGACCGTGCGCGAGTCGGTCGTCATTTTCAGTTATCAACTTGTGCGCGCGGAGAGCGAGACACTACTGGCGGAAGGCGAGACTACACACATCGTCACCGACTCGCAGATGAAAGTGGCAACGCTTCCAGAGAAGTATCTGACGGCGTTCCGCGCAGCCACGGCAAAGTAGTTTCAAAGGAATCGATTTGAACGCACTCCACATAAACGGAAACGATTTGACGCTCGAAGCGGTTCGCGAAGTCGCGGCCGAACGTCGCGCTGCCCTGCTTTCTCCCGATGCGCGGCAAGCCGTCAACCAGGCACGAGCCGTCGTCGACGAAATTGTCGCCAGCAACAAGGTCGCGTATGCGATCACGACGGGCGTAGGCAAACTGAGCGACGTACGCATCGCCGGCGAGCAGATTCGCGAACTGCAAGTCAACCTGGTGCGATCGCACGCGGTAGGAGTCGGAGAACCGCTTGCTATCGCGGAAACGCGCGCCATGATGCTGCTGCGCGCCAACTCTCTTTCCAAGGGGCATTCTGGCGTGCGGGCCATTGTGATCGATACGCTGTGCGAGATGCTCAACCGTGGAGTCACTCCGGTTGTGCCATCTCAGGGAAGCGTCGGCGCAAGTGGCGATCTGGCTCCTCTGGCCCACCTGGCCCTCGCTCTGATCGGGGAAGGCGAATGCTTCGATGACAAGGGTGTACGCATTCCTAGCGCGGAGGCGTTGAAGCGGGCGCAAGTCAAGCCACTGGTGCTGGAGTCCAAGGAAAGCATTTCACTGATTAACGGAACGCAGGCCATGCTTGCAGTCGGCAGTCTTGCAGTGCTAGCGGCCGAGATACTGGTCGACACCGCAGACGTCCTGGGAGGACTGTGCTGCGACGCTCTCAAGGGCACGGACGCGGCCTTCGACGAGCGCATTCACCAAGCGCGCCCGCACGCCGGACAAGTGAAGACCGCGGCGAACCTTCGCCGTATGCTGGAAGGCAGCCAGATTCGGGAGTCACATCGCGACTGTGGACGCGTCCAAGACGCGTATTCTCTGCGCTGCATTCCTCAAGTTCACGGGGCAGTCCGCGATACTCTCACGCACTGCCGCGGAGTGTTTGAAACGGAAGCCAATTCCGCAGTCGACAATCCGCTGGTATTCATCACGGACGCAAAGAATGCCGAGGGCGACGTGATCTCGGGCGGAAACTTTCATGGCGAGCCGCTGGCGTTCGCCTTGGATTTCCTGGCCATCGCGCTTAGCGCGCTGGCCGGCATCAGCGAGCGGCGAATCGAGAGGCTCGTCAATCCGGCACTCAGCGAAGGATTGCCGCCGTTTCTGGCTCCCGGCGCCGGCTTGAACTCCGGCTTTATGATGCCTCAGGTCACGGCAGCGGCGCTCGTCAGCGAGAATAAAGTGCTGGCTCATCCGGCGTCCGTCGACTCCATCACCACTTCGGGCAACAAGGAAGACTACGTTTCCATGGGAATGACGGCGGCGACCAAACTGAAGCGCGTGGTGGATAACACTCGGAACGTACTTGCGATCGAAGCGATGGCCGTCGCCCAGGCGTTGGACTTCCTGGCGCCGCTGAAGACTTCCAAGCGCGGCCAGGCAGCCCATGCTGCGATTCGGTCGGTGTGTCCTACCATGGAGAAAGACCGAGTAATGTACGGCGACTTCGCGCGACTGGCGGCGTTAATCGCAAACGCCAAGGTGGCGGAGGCACTGCGGTAAACTCTCTACTCGAACCACCACTCGTGGCTATGAAGACGCTCACGGAATACCTGAAATTTCATACCAAAACGCATCGGGCCTACGTTCACATCACGCCCCAGATCGATCAGATCGTCGCCAAGAGCGGAGTAAAAGAAGGCATGGTGTTGGTGTCTGCCATGCACATTACCGCAGGCATATATGTAAACGATAATGAGAGCGGCCTGATCGAAGACATCGACCAGTGGCTGGAACATCTGGCGCCGTTTCGCAAAGACTACAAGCATCACGAGACGGGTGAAGACAACGGCGACTCTCACTTGAAAGCGCTGCTGATTCACCATGAAGTAATCGTGCCCATTACATCGGGCAAACTGGACCTGGGCACCTGGCAGCGAATTTTCTATGCGGAGTTCGACGGGCAGCGAGACAAGCGCGTGATCGTGAAAGTCATGGGAGAGTGACGACATGTCGGAAGAACTCACAGAATTGCAGGAACACGCAGAACATGCGAAGCACGATCCCAGCCTCGCGCCCATTTCAGTGACTATGGCCGTGCTGGCCGTTCTCGTCGCCGTCGTGACCCTGCTAGGGCATCGCGCCCATACCGAAGAGGTCGTTCTGCAGGCCAAAGCCTCCGATCAGTGGGCGTATTACCAGGCAAAGAACATTCGGCGACACACGGACGAACTGTTTACCGACTTGACCTCGGTTGAAGCAACTACGGATGCCCCTGCTCTCGGCAAGTTGCGTGAGAAGTATTCAGGGGAAGCATCGCGCTACAAGGAGGAGCAAAAGGAAATAGAAGATAAGGCCCGCGAGATGGAGGCAGAGGTCGCCCATGAGCGGAATCGAGCGGATCGCTTTGACCTGGCAGAAGTTTTCCTCGAGGTGGGATTGGTGATCACGTCGATCACGCTGCTCTCCGGACGCCGAATCTTCTGGGCCCTGGGCATCGTGCTGGGAGTCGTGGGAATCGTGGTGGCGACCACGGGATTCCTAGTGCATTGAGAATCACTCCCAACATCCCCTCCATGTGCGGTACGCGTTTTGGTTTCTAGCGGCCTTGTGCCGGCCAATGTTGCGTCTCTTTTCCCGAGGTCCCAACGCCTCACATTGGGAACAACTTAGACACTGAAGAGACTTTCGCCTCTGGCTCTCACCAGAAGGCAATAACCCAAAAGGACATATCCTCTAATCTTCTGTGCCGATGTCCTAACGCCCATTCCCACTGGCCTCGTGCCCAGGAAAGGCGTGTACCTCGGGTACCTACCGGAATGCCTCCCACAGCCGCAGACTCATGATGAACCCTCCCCCGGGGTGCATGCAGTCGTAGAACCGGGGGCTTCGGTTCCATGGCTGACGAATGCTAAAGACTGCGGCAACGGCGATCGGCTCGGATAAACTGCGGAAAGCGGGAAGCGGGGTGCTCGTTCTCGCAGCCCTCATGATATTGGTTGCCTGTCAGGGATTCAGCTCTGGCAAGACTTCCACAAGCCAACAGACCGAGTCCGGTACTTTGTCCCTGGCCGGCTCCAGCCTCGACTTTGGCAATGTGACCGCGGGAAAGAGCAAAACCCTAACGATCACCGCATCGAACACCGGCGCTGCCTCCATCACAGTCAGCAGCGCTTCCATCTCGAGCCGCTATTTCTCGCTGAGCTCTCCAAGCCTGCCAATCGCAATTTTCGCCGGTCAAAGCGCGCTGATCACCTTTGTCTTCACGCCTGACGCAGCAGGAACTTTTAGCGGCACGGTTTCCATCACCAGCAACGCATCAAACAGTTCTGCAACTCTTTCGCTCACGGGCAACGGAATGGAGAGTGGCCAACTCGCGCCGAGCGTTCCCAACGAAAGCTTTGGCCCCGTGACGGTCGGAAACAATCAGAGTCTGTCAGAAACGATAACGAATACCGGCGCCGCCAGCGTCACGATTTCTCAGATCGCGATCACCGGCACGGGATTCGGCTTGAGTGGGATTGCGGCCCCGGTATCCCTTGCGGCTGGCCAAAGCGCAAGCTTCACGGTCACGTTCGCGCCGCAATCTGCTGCCAGTGCAAGCGGAAGCATCACCCTGACCTCGAATGCATCCAATTCCACTCTGTCTATCCCATTATCCGGTACTGGAGTTACCGCCGGCACGCTTGCGTCGGCTCCGACCAGTCTTAGCTTCGGCAACGTAACCGTGGGTAGCAGTCAGTCCCTGTCGGAAACGATAACGAACACCGGTGGTTCGAGCGTTACGGTTTCCCAGATTGCGGCCACTGGCGCTGCCTTCAGCCTCAGTGGGATCGCGGCTCCCCTTACGCTGGCGCCGGGTCAAAGCGCGAGTTTCAGCGTCGCGTTTACGCCGCAATCTGCTTCGACTGCGAGTGGCAGCGTGAGCGTGACCTCGAACGCGTCCAATTCTAGCCTCAGCATCCCATTGTCGGGCACTGGAATCAGTCCCGGCCTGCTCGTACCTAACCCTGGCAATCTCAACTTCGGAAGCGTGACGGTCGGCAACAAGCAGTCTCTGCCGGAAACGCTGACCAATACGGGCGGTTCGAGCGTTACGATTTCTTCGGCTACGATCAGTGGCTCCGGGTTCACCCTGAGTGGACTCACAACTCCAGTCACCCTCACAACTGGCCAGACCGCGACCTTCAGCGTCACGTTCACGCCTGCATCCACGGGAACTGCGAGCGGCAGCGTATCGATCACCTCGAACGCCTCTAATCCGTCTCTAACGATTCCTCTCTCCGGCACCGGAGTCTCCCCCGGAGGTCTGGGATCGAATCCCACGAGCCTCGCTTTTGGCTTCGTGACGGTGGGAAACAAACAGTCGCTTTCGGAGACGGTCACCAATACGGGCGGTTCGAGCGTCACGATTTCCTCGGCTACGATCGGCGGCTCTGGGTTCACTCTGAGCGGCATCACAACTCCAATCACCCTCACAGCCGGACAGAGCACGACCTTTACGGTGACTTTCACTCCCGTCTCGGCCGGAAGTACAACAGGAACTGTCACACTTACCTCGAACGCGTCCAATCCAACCCTGGCGATCCCCTTGTCTGGCACGGGACTCGCCCCCGGGGCTCTGGGAGCAAATCCGACGAGCCTGGGCTTCGGTAGTGTGACCGTCGGGAACAAGCAGTCTCTGTCCGAAACAGTTACCAATACGGGCGGCGTGAGCGTAACGATTTCTTCGGCTACGATCAGCGGCTCCGGGTTCTCCATGAGTGGGATCACGACTCCAGTCACGCTCATCGCCGGACAGAGCACGACCTTCACAGTCTCATTCACTCCAGCGTCGGTGGGAAGTGTTACGGGCAACGTCACATTTACTTCGAATGGATCTAACCCCACACTAACCATCCCTCTGGCGGGAATCGGAATTGCTCCCGGCACATTGGGATCGAATCCGGCCAGTCTCAGCTTTAGCAGCGTGACCGTAGGCAATAAACAATCGCTCTCCGAAACGGTGACCAACACGGGCGGTGCAAGCGTCACGATTTCTCAGGTCGCGGTGAGCGGCACCGGGTTCAGCTTCAGCGGGATTACGACGCCTCTGACTTTGACATCTGGCCAAAGCGCGACCTTTACGGTCACGTTCACGCCGCCCTCGGCGGGAAGCGCGAGTGGCAGTGTCACCGTCTCTTCGAACGCCTCGAACCCGACCCTAACCATTTCGTTGTCCGGCACTGGAGTTGCTCCGGGCACACTAGGATCGAATCCGACCAGTCTCAGCTTTGGCAGCGTCACCGTAGGCAATAAGCGGTCGCTGTCGGAAACGGTAACCAACACAGGCGGAACAAGCGTCACGATTTCTCAGGTCGCTGTGAGTGGGACGGGATACAGCTTTAGTGGCATTACGACTCCGGTGACCCTAACGTCCGGCCAGAGCGCGACGTTCACGGTCACATTCACTCCAGCATCGGCAGGAAGCGCGAATGGTAGTGTGAGCATTACTTCCAACGCCTCGAACCCGAGCCTAACGATCCCGTTGTCGGGCACAGGCGTTGCTCCCGGCGCTTTGGGATCGAATCCGACCAGCCTCAGTTTTGGCAGCGTGACCGTAGGCAATAAGCAGTCGCTCTCCGAAACTGTGACCAATACAGGCGGTGCGAGCGTCACGATTTCTCAGGTCGCAGTCAGCGGGACCGGGTTCAGCTTTAGCGGCATTACGACCCCTTTGACGCTGACATCTGGCCAGAGCGCGACCTTCACGGTCACGTTCACGCCGGCTTCGGCCGGAAGCGCGAGTGGCAGCGTCACCGTCACGTCGAATGCCTCCAATCCGAGCCTGGCGATTCCACTTTCAGGCACCGGCAGCGCTGCGGTTGGGCAGCTTACGGTGAACCCGACGACTCTGAATCTCGGCAGCGTCGTCGTGGGCTCCAGCGGAAGTGCTTCCGGAAGCTTGACGGCCAGCGGCGCCAATGTGACGATCACGGCCGCCAATTCAAGCAATTCGGTGTTCAGCATCGGAGGCCTCTCCTTGCCCGTCACGATTCCGGCAGGCCAGAGCACCTCGTTCACAGTGACGTTCGGCCCTCTGACGACCGGGGCCGCGAGTGGCACGCTCACCTTCACCAGCAACGCGCAGCCTTCCACTACGACCGAGACGTTAAGCGGAACTGGGACTCCCGCGCCGTCGCACAGCGTCAACCTGTCGTGGAATGCCAGCACCTCGCAGAACATCTCGGGCTACAACATTTACCGGTCGGTTTATACGTCTTCGTGCGGCTCCTATTCGAAAGTCAACGGCGTTCTGGACACGGGTACGCTCTACACAGACTCATCCGTGGTGGACGGCACGTCTTACTGCTATGCCTCCACTGCGGTGAATACGAGCGACGAAGAGAGCGGCTACTCGAATATCGTTTCCAACGTCCAGATTCCTGCACCGTAAAAAGCGGGCGGCAGGTCGCTTGCCGAAGAAAAAATAGCGCTTCCTACCATCTCGGCGTGGCTCGCGCGAGGCCGTCCGCCCTCAAAAGCCAAGCCGAGTTCTGCCCATCAAATCTTCCTGCCTCTGCAAGACAGCACTGGCCCGGGATTCACAAAATCCGGAGCTAAGGCTACCGAACCATCCATATCAAACCTCTTCTAGAATCGTTCTCGTCATTTTGTGAAAGTTCCGGTAGAACTGTGTGGGCTCCGGCACCATATCCCGATTGGAGGGTCGATGTCGCCTTTCGATAAGTCCACTCGCAGAGAGTTTATGGCGATTACTTCCTCCGCCGCACTGGGCGCCGCAGTGCCTGCTGCAGATGGTCAGCCAGGCGCGCCCGCTTCGGATACTCCTGCGGAGGCAGTTTCCGACGCTCCTTATTCATCAGAGGTTCTGTTCGAACGGGGAGCTCAACGCACTTTTAGCGGAGACACCGCAACTCAAATCGCGATGCCCTTGGGCGGGATTGGAGCGGGTTGCATCTGTCTGAATGGCTGCGGTGGCTTGCAGGATTTTTCGATTTGGAATCATCCTTCAACAACAGCGTTACCGCAGGGCTTTGCCCCATCCCAGGCCGGTTTCGCGATTCTCCACATCAAGGGCGCGTCTCCCGTTACTAAACTTGTTGAGGGGCCGTTTCCAGTTCTGAAAATCTACGACCAGGGACTCCAGGGAGAAGGATATCGCCGCGGTGGGTTCGAAGGCTTCCCGCGATTTCAGAAGTGCGTCTTCAAGGGGGAATACCCTTTCGGTGAGGCCCAAATCAGCGACCCGGCAGTTCCCTTGCGGATCTCACTTCTCGCATGGAATCCTTTCATCCCGCTGGACGACAAGAATTCGGGAATACCCTGCGCGATCTTGGAATACACGATTCACAACAGTTCGGCAAACACTATGGAATATGAACTGTCCTACCATCTGTCTCATTTGGCGCCGGGGTGCGGCGATGATCTCTCCGCGAGCCGCAATACTGTTGTCCCCGGGCGTGGCGTGTTTCTATACAACACGGAAAAACCAAATGCCGAAGGGTACGGAAGCGCCTGCCTAATCTCCATCGGCGTCAAGCCGGAGATGAAAGGCATGTGGCTGCGCAGTCCAGGATGGGAGTTCGATTCCCTGTCGGCACTCTGGCGCGAAGTCTCGACTGGGACGTTCTCTGCCAACGACGGATCCAACGATGAAGACACCCGGGGACGAAATGGCGCTTCAATTCTGCTGGCGGGCTCCCTGGCGCCGGGCGAATCGCGAACCTACCCGATCGTCATCGCGTGGCATTTCCCCAATTGTTATTTGCAAGTTGGAGGAGCCGAGCATACGGAACCTCCAGGCGAGCCTGGGTGTAGAACTTTTCCAGAGGGACAAGCCCCGTGGTGGCGGCCCTACTATGCCTCCATTTGGAACGACGCCCGGGAAATAGCCCTGTACGTCGAACAGAATTACGCCTCCTTACGATCACGCACCCTTGCGTTTAAGGAAGCGTTGTTCGCCTCCACTCTTCCGCCGTATGTGCTGGATGCTGTTTCCGCCAATTTGGCCATTCTGAAATCTCCTACAGTGTTGCGCCTGGAGAATGGCGACCTGTGGGGCTGGGAAGGATGCTTCCCTGACGCCGGCTGCTGCCACGGTTCTTGCACTCACGTATGGAACTATGCCCAGGCTTTCGCTCATCTTTATCCGCAACTGGAGCGGACCCTGCGCGAACAGGAATTGGTGCGCTCGATGGACGAGAACGGTCACGTCACCTTCCGCTCTGCACTTCCCGAAGGGCCGGTCAAACACGACTTTCACGCAGCTTCGGACGGGCAACTGGGCGGAATCATGAAAGTGTTTCGAGACTGGCAGATTTGCGGGGACACCGAATGGCTGCGGAAGATGTATCCACTTGCCAAGCGCAGTTTGGACTACTGCATACGCACCTGGGATCCCGATCAGAAGGGCGGCCTGTTTGAGCCTCACCACAATACCTACGACATCGAATTCTGGGGACCGGACGGCATGTGCACCAGCATCTACCTGGGCGCGCTTTCCGCGCTGGCCGAAATGGCAAGAGCATTGGATCAAACTCTCGACGCGAAGTTTTACGGCGAACTGGCCTACCGTTGCGCGCACTTCATGGAAGAGCAACTATTCAACGGTGAGTACTTCCAACAGAAGGTGCAATACCAGGGATTGCGTAACACTTCGTTTGCCACCATGGTCGCGCAGGTCGACGTACACAGCAACGAAATGCAGCGACTCTTGAAGCGCGAAGGCCCCAAATACCAATACGGAAACGGATGCCTGTCCGACGGCGTCATTGGCGCGTGGATGGCGCGTATGTACGGAATCGAAACTCCTCTGGCGCGCGAGAACGTGCACAAAACCTTGCAGGCCATCTTTAAAAATAACTTCAAAACGGATCTGAGCCAGCATGCTAATGCGCAGCGTCCCGGCTATGCGATGGGCCACGAGCCGGGATTGCTTTTGTGCACTTGGCCTCAGGGAGGCAAGCCGACGTTGCCTTTTGTTTATTCCGACGAGGTCTGGACTGGGATCGAATACCAGGTGGCTTCGCATCTAATTGCAGAGGGTTTCGTTAAAGAAGGGTTAACTATCGTTAAGGCGATGCGCAGCCGCTATGACGGGCGGATTCGCAATCCCTGGAACGAATATGAGTGTGGAAACTATTACGCCCGCGCAATGGCGAGTTATGCGTTGCTGGGCGCGATGGCTGGATTCCGCTACTCAGCTGTCGAACGAACACTCTGGTTCGGCCCGCAGTTCGCCACTCGCCCGTTCAAAACTTTTTTCTCCACCGCTTCCGGCTTCGGCACGATCGAACTTAAGGATCATTCGCTCGGCATTCAGTTGCTCGAGGGAACTCTTCCTCTGGAGAAATTAGTGCTTACCGATGCGACGCAAACCCGCAGCTTCGAATGGAAGACCACGATCCGACCGGGTAATCCGGCGATTAAGACCATCTGAATCGAAGCCACGGCCTTTAAGAAGCATTCCTGTCGCGATGTTGCAAACGATTGCAACTGTTGCAAAAAGAAGCATCTTGACATGACTTTCACTGAAGTTTGTAATCCAGACGGTTACCTACGGGTGGCCAAAGCGTTCGGGTCCCCCCTGCCGTCCGCTAATAGATTGAAGTGATGATTCATCACGGGGAGTGTAACCATGACTAACACGTCGCGGAAATGGTTGCTCGGCGCATCCCTTCTGCTGTGTCTAGTTCCTTCGTCCTTCGCTTTCGATCCGGATCCTGGCCGGGACCACCGTAAGTGCAGGCCCGGAGACAATTGCAACCAACAGGCGCCAGAGGGTGGCTCCGCCGCGATTTATCTGTTCGCTGCGGGACTTACTTGCTTAGGTGCCATGTACCTTCGCTCACGGGCCTCGAAACCAACTCTTTCCTAGGTGTCAGAAGAATCCGCCCGCGCCGAGACTCTGTCACGACGCGGGCTTTTCTGTGCAGATTCCGATCAGGCTACGGCAGTCGGTTGGATCTGATGAAGTTGTCCCTTGCCGCTGATCCGCGAGTACTCTGCGCACAATTCCTCGGCAATCTTTTTGTAGTCCAGTTCGGCCAGTGCTTTCGCACGCAGCTTTTCTCCCAAAGCCGCTAAATCCTTCCGTCCGCTTTCGAGCTCAGAAATCGCATCGGCGATCG
Source organism: uncultured Acidobacteriaceae bacterium (assembly GCA_963844525.1). Classification (GTDB taxonomy): domain Bacteria; phylum Acidobacteriota; class Terriglobia; order Terriglobales; family Acidobacteriaceae; genus Sulfotelmatobacter. The sequence continues at coordinate 434,513 of CAWJOM010000011.1, forward strand.
TTGCTGCGGTTCCTTCGACATAGATTCCGAGGTCTCCCAGGTATTCGGGAATATCAACGGCACGAGTTGCGATCACTGGCGTGGCGTTTACCATGGCGCAGGTTAATGGATGCCGCGCCGATCCCCCTGTGAACGGGATGATGCATGCCTTGCTGCCCTGATATGCCTTGGCCAGCTCTGCCCCAGTGTAGAAGTCCTGCCATCGAATCATATCCGCCACGCCCTTGCGAATGGCCAGTTCCTTGGCTTCTTCCAACCCGTTGCATCCGTAGCCAACATAGATAATGAGTTCGATCGTAACCTTCGATTTCAGCAAAGCCAAGGCATCCAGCAATTCGACATAGCCCTTGCCTCGCAGAATGAAATGCCCCCCAAAGTAGAGGTAGTGCGTTCGACGAGTGGAAACCAGTTCGGGGATGACCGTCGCGTACCGAATGATCTTTATATTTTTTGTCGATGCTCCGAGGGCGGCGACCTGCTGCTTCATGTTTTCGCTGAACACCAGCACTTCTGCGCACCTGCTGTACATGCGATTGATCCATTTGTGTTTACGCTGAAAAGGATCGATCTCATGCACGGTGACGACTACATGCTTATCGAAGAGGTTTGCCAGCAAAGTGACAATGAAAAGCGGGATGCAGCCGAAAGCCTCGAGCACCTGGTCGAAATGAATCACATCCGCGCGGCGTGCCCGCCTGTAATACAGAAACCCGCGGACAGTGGCCAGTACGAGGTCCAGCCGCAGTACCTTTACGGCCAGGTACTTCACCATGCCGTGTTTCTTGCCGGGCTCTCGGGGCGCATGCGGGATCGCAACCGCCAAGCAGTTGCTATTGATTAATTCATCCTTCGCAATCGCAAATTTCTGCGCCGTGGAGAAACACCTGCAATTTGAGGTGACGACTTCGACCTCCGTGCCCGCGGCACGAAGGGAGTTCACCAGATTGCTGCAGTTGTGCGAGTACATGTCGTTCTTGTACCAACAACCGATATAGGCGAGCTGGACTGGTGTGGCTTGTTCGATTTCGTGTGGCATACTTGGAAACCTCCCGGCCAGAATCCGAACCCTACATACGGCGATATATCAAATCTCCGAGAACTGCCGTTGCCTTCGGTGGAAGATGCCGCCAGACTTTCCTTACAAAATGCGAGAGCTTTCCCTCGTCGCACGAGGCGCCCGAAGCGCGCTTCCTGGGCGCGGGATAGTAGTATCGATAGAGTTGCTTCGGGTCGCCGCCCCACTTTGTTTTGAACTGAGCTAGAGCTTCGTGATCTTCCGTGACCTCGCCGAAATCGTACCAACGAAAACCGCTCTTGCATGCGCCGCGGATTGCTTCGATCTGAAGAATGTCATGCGGATGAAGATTGAAATCCTGAGGTGCGCAACCCGTAAAGGCGTAAAAGACCGTCTGTCCGAATTGCAGCAGGATGGAACCCGCCACGAGTCGTTTCTGCCCGACGCCGCTCTGCTCGGCGTTTTGCTCGGCAAGCAGCAGTCTCATCTGCCCGACGGGCCGAAGTGACGACCACAGATTCTGGAACAAGCGATACGGCCGAGGTGGAACGGCATTGTGGCGCATGGTTAACAGATACAGCTGATACCACGCAGCCAACTCCTCTTCCGACTCTGCATCGCGAACCTCCAGCCCCAGTTTGATAGCCTTACTTACCGACCAGTTCACGCGATGCTGGCGGCGTGCATTTCCAAAACGCAACTGGCGACAGTCTTTGCACGACACACAGCTCCGCGGAACGCGCAGAGTTTCCCAGAAGTCTTCCCACGCCGCACCCTCGGCCCTCGCCGGAAGCTCGGCCGTGTACGTGGGCCTCCACGGCAGGCAGATCAGCCCGCTCACGCACTTGTCGAGATCCGCAATCTTCGTCTTGAGCTCGAGTTGCATTCCAGGCTGGGCGCGAGCCAGTTCCACCGCATGCTGAACGATCGCCTTTGCCGACTCGAGGCTTGTGGCCAGCGGTCCGGCGATCGGAGTTCGCGGCAGAGACGAAAGGCGTCGCCCAGCAGAGAGAGGGCCAAAATTCACCGGCAGCCCCTTCGTTCGGAAGAGTGGCAGCACCGCGCATACTCGCCCCTTCTCGTCCACGCAAGCTAGGGTGATGCATTTTTGACCGTATTCGCTTTCGAGTGCCGACAGCCAGCCCGAATGGTGATAAATCAAGGCATCAGGATGCGATGAGACAAATTTTCCCCACCGAGGGTCATCGCGAAAATCCAGCTCGATGACGCTAAGAACCGCTTCAGTGGAGGGAACTTCGCAATCTGCGGAAATCAATGGGTCGACCTCAAGGAAACTCTCGACGCTCGGGGGATGGGGGAGTTGAACGGGCCGTTGGGGGATACGGCCCACGTGCGATTTCATGAGTAACTATAGATAAGTCCCCTGAATTTCGATGTGATTCCCGTCACACCTGACACTCGAAACTGTTTGGGGGCAACCCTTTCAGTTCTCTGCTCTTCACTCCTTAGGGCTTTTTTTGGATCATCTTTTTTCGGGAGGTCATCGCTCAACTCGTCAGCTGATAACGAAAGTACCTTTGAGCGAACTTTGATTTCTGGATGGAGTGTGAAATCCTACTGGCCGGAAGCGCACTTCTGAGCGGTAGGCCGACGGCCAATGACCCAGTCCAAACAAGATCCTACCGCGACGCCATTGTTCAGCATCGTCATACCCGTTTACAACGATTGGAAGCCGCTGGAACAGTGCTTGGAATCCGTGGCCCTGCAAATGGACGCGCCTACTTTCGAAGTCGTCGTAGTCGACGACGGGAGCACGGAATCCGTTCCGGAATATGTTCGCCAATCACCGCTGAAACCAACTTTAGTCCAGCAAGCTCATGCTGGAATTCCAGCCGCTCGAAACCAAGGCGTTCGCACTGCCAAGGGCAAGGTCTTTCTATTCGTCGACGCCGACTGCAGACTGCATTCGGGTTGTTTGGCAGCCCTGACATCCGTCATCTCACAATCACTCCAGCACGATTGCTTTCAGCTGCGCCTCGTCGGCAATTGCTCCACCCTGGTGGGTCGCGCCGAACACCTGAGGCTCCTGACGTTTCAAGAACACATGCTGCAACCGGACGGTTGCATTCGCTATCTGAACACGGCTGGATTCGCCATACGACGCGAGCGAGCGGACATCGAAACCGGTGTCTTCGATCCTGCCGCTTTCCGAGCCGAGGACACGCTCCTGTTGGCCAAACTGATGCAGGACGGGAAGCTTCCCCTGTTCGTGCCTGGGGCAATCGTTGAACATGCCATCCCACTATCCCTGATGCAGTGCGTTCGCAAAGACATTCAGTCTGTTTCTTTGGAAGGCAGGGCCTACGGCCTGATCGCTTCGAAAGGTGTAAGGATTCGAATTACAAATCGGGAGCGCTTGAGCTTGCTCGGCTCGATGTGGAGAGTGGCCGCTGAGAAATCGATCGGGCGATCTGCTTGGTTTGTGCTGGTTGTGAGACAGTCGCTTCAACGCGTCATTTCGTTTGTGTACCAATGCTTGGGCATCGGGTCTGCCGCTCAGCTGTGACGCATCCAGCTCAGATGTAAACTGGATTCATGAAAGATTGCCGCCAGTTCTACATCGACGGAAAATGGGTCGACCCGGTGAAGGCCCACGACTTTACGGTCATCAATCCTGCCAACGAAGAGCCCCTTGCCACCATCTCGCTCGGCAGCAGTGCCGACGTAGACCGCGCCGTAGCCGCCGCGAAACGCGCCTTCGAATCATATTCAGAAACAGGTCCCAATGAACGACTCGCACTCCTGCGCCGGATTATCGATGTTTATCAAGCGAAAATGGCCGAGATGGCCGAAACCATTTCGCTCGAGATGGGCGCCCCGATCTCCCTGGCACGAAAAGCACAAGCTCCTGCCGGACTCGGACATTTGGCAGAAATCGCGAAGGTTGTGGAACACTTCAAGTTCGAAGAGCTCAAGGGTTCTACGCTCATGCGAAAAGAACCCATTGGGGTGTGCGGGCTGATCACACCATGGAACTGGCCGATGAATCAGATCACGGCAAAGGTCGGCCCCGCCCTCGCGGCGGGGTGCACTATGGTTCTCAAGCCGAGTGAAATGGCTCCGCTCTCCGCTTATCTATTCGCGCAAATTCTGCACGACGCTTCCGTGCCGGCGGGCGTATTTAATCTGGTAAACGGCGATGGGCCGACGGTAGGGGCTGCGATCGCCTCACATCCTGACGTAGACATGGTTTCTTTCACAGGGTCCACACGAGCTGGCATTGCAGTCGCCATCGCAGCGGCCCCCTCCGTGAAGCGCGTAACACAGGAACTTGGCGGCAAATCGGCGAACATTCTTCTCGAGGATGCAGATTTTCAAAAAGCAGTTCCACAAGGCGTCCAGGAATGCTTTCGCAACGCGGGGCAATCCTGCAACGCGCCAACCCGCATGCTTGTGCCTCGATTCAAGATGGCCGAAGTAGTGGCCGCAGCCAGGCAGTCTGCGGAATCAACCAAGCTCGGCGACCCCCTGACGGATGAGACCACCGTCGGACCGTTGGCGAGCAAGGCCCAATTCGATAAGGTACAGCGGCTGATCAACCAGGGTATTCGAGAGGGCGCAACATTGGTTGCGGGAGGGCCCGGTCGGCCGGACGGTTTCGCGAAGGGGTACTTCGTGAAGCCGACGGTATTCTCCGATGTTCGCAACGACATGACCATTGCGCGCGAAGAAATTTTCGGACCCGTTCTTTCCATCATTCCTTACGAGAACGAAGACGACGCCGTCCGAATCGCAAACGATACTCCCTACGGCCTTTCCGGTTTTGTAACCTCGGGAAGTCTCGAGCGGGCGGGCCGCATCGCCAAGGGCATTCGGTCAGGCAACGTTCACGTGAATGGCGCACGGGTCGACTTCGGAGGCTGTTTTGGAGGCTACAAGCAATCGGGCAACGGAAGAGAATGGGGGGAGGCGGGGCTCGAAGAATTCCTGGAACTGAAGGCGATTTTGGGCTACGCGCCTGCAAAATAATCGTGCGCTGGGCACCAACGCAAACGCCTTAGTTCTATGGAGTTACATGGGTCTCGCAAGCGGGGAAAAACGCGAGTATAATTAGGGAATCCCCCGAATCGACCGCATCGTTCACTCCCTCCCCGCGGCGACCTAAGAACTCAGTTGCGAGCATGTATTCATGAAGACTGAAGCAACCCACGCGGGATCAGATCTATTGGCAGAACCAGCGGCGAATCTCCAAGCGCCCACGATCGCGCTTCTGAGCGACGACACAACGCGAGAACTCTCGCGTATTTGGCGCGAATTGCTCGGTCTTGTGGCCATCAGTCCCCACCAGAATTTCTTCGACCTTGGTGGCGACTCCTCCTTGGCGGTCCGCATGTTCTCGCAAATCGAGGACTTGTTCGGAGTTAAGCTGCCGCTCGCCACGCTTTACGAAGCTCCAACGATCGAGGAACTCGCCCGAATTATCCGTGGAGAAGTATCTTCCTTCGGTTGGTCGCCATTGGTGGCGATCCAGCCACTTGGGTCGCGTCCACCAATTTTCTGTATGCATGGGGCCGGCGGCACCGTCCTGATCTATCGCGATCTTTCGCAGCGCTTGGGACTAGATCAGCCGTTTTATGGACTGCAGTCTCAGGGACTGGATGGAGATCGTCCACCACTCACGACGATCGAGGACATGGCAGCGCTCTACGTGAAGGAAATCAGAAAGACTCAACGTCAAGGGCCATACTTTCTCGCCGGCTATTGCGGCGGAGGCACGATTGCGTACGAAGTAGCGCAGCAACTCCAGGAGTCGGGAGAGTCAGTGGCGATGTTGGCGCTGTTCGACACGATGAACTGGTCCAAGATTCCTATTACCCTTCGGAATCGGTCAATCTACTCCTTCCAGCGCCTGGTGTTCCACGCCGCTAGTTTCCTGAGCCTCGACTCTGGCAACAAATCTAAATTCCTGCGGGAGAAGATCAAAATCCTGCGAAGCCGGCTTCCTGTGTGGCGCGGAATGTTGCAAGCCAAGTTCGGTAGAGGTGCTAGTGGTGCAGCATCCACATCGTTGGCACTAGGAAGAATCTGGCAAACCAACGACACCGCATGTTGGCAATACCTGCCGAAACCCTACGCCGGCGTCATCCTAGACTTTCGCCCCGCAAAGCAATATCAGATTTTCGACAAGCCAGAACTGAAATGGAATGGCTTGGCGCAAGGTGGGCAGAACGTCGTAGTTCTCCCGGTGAATCCGGCCAGCATGCTGGTGGAACCCTTTGTGGAACACCTCGCGGCAGCGTTGCGCCAATCGATGGATGCTGCAATAGCAGGTTGCAGCTCCACTCTCTCAACAGAAATTCCGGCCAAGAGCCTATAGTACGGAGGATCGTTTGCCGCTCGGCACCAGTTGGTCAAAAACGTGGACCTTCTTCGAAGGCGACTGGCACGAAGGAAACATCGGCATTATGGGCCCACGCACCCATGCCGCATGGCTCTGCTCGGTGGTGTTCGATGGGGCCAGGGCGTTTGAAGGTGTTACCCCTGATCTCGAACTGCACTGTGCGCGCGTGAATGATTCTGCGAAGAAACTCTTCCTGACTCCGACGGTCGCGGCGGAAGAGTGGGTCCGACTGGCACGGGAAGGAATACAGCGCTTCGACAAGGATGCCGCCCTTTACATCCGCCCGATGTATTGGGCGGAAAAAGAGGGACCGTGGGTACAGGCCCATGATCCGGAATCCACGCGCTGGTGTCTGTCGATTTACGAAGCGCCCATGCGCACACCCAAGGGTTTTTCGGTCACGCTGTCTCCCTTTCGACGACCAACGCTGGAGACGATGCCCGTCGATGCCAAGGCAGGCTGCCTCTATCCCAACAACTCACGCTCTCTTTTTGAAGCGCAATCCCGGGGCTTCGATAATGCGATCGTATGCGACATGCTGGGCAACGTCGCCGAGCTCGCCACGTCCAATATTTTTATGGCCGAGGATGGTGTGGTGTTTACTCCGCTGCCCAACGGAACGTTTCTGGCAGGAATCACGCGCCAACGGGTCATCGGCTTATTACGGGATAACGGGGTCAAGGTTATCGAGAAGACTCTCTCTTACCAGGATTTCGAGAAGGCCGATGAGATTTTTGCGACGGGAAATTACTCCAAGGTGGTTCCGGTAACTCGCATTGGAGATCGCACGCTTCCCTTCGGCCCACTCTACACGAAAGCGCGAGAACTTTATTGGGCGTTCGCACATTCATGACGAAAGGTGCTGCGTGAAGCCGGAAGTCACATCCTCAATAATCGATGTATTGACTCCGATCTGGCAGCGTGTGCTGCAAGTAACATCGATCGGCGTGGAGGATGACTTTTTTGAGCTTGGCGGTGACTCCCTATTAGCTCTCCAGCTTTTCACAGAAATTGGGAAAGAGTGTGACCGTGAACTGCCTCCGGTCACGATCTATCAGGCGCGAACCATCCTTGCGCTGGCCGCACTGCTGGAGCAGCCCACAACGCCACGATTTCCGGCGCTTGTGCCGCTGAAGGCCGGCTCGACGCAACCTCCAGTTTTCATTGCGCATGGTCTGGGCGGCAGCGTGATCGACTTCTTCCAGCCAGTAAAGCTTCTCGAGTCCGATCATCCGATCTACGGAATGCAGGCACGCGGCATTGATGGGCTGGATGAACCGTTGGAAAGCATCGAAAAGATGGCAGCGTTCCATCTCCATGCAATTCGGGAGATTCAACCTCACGGTCCCTACGCCCTGATGGGTTACTCGCTGGGCGGCCTGGTTGCGCTGGAAATAGCTCAGCAACTTACTAGGAGCGGCGAAAAGGTTGCACTCCTGGCCATGATGGACGCCTATCCCTACGTGAGCTTTCTCTCGTTGGCACAGCGCATGCGTCTTGCGGCGCGTCAGGCGAAACGTGGATTGCGCATTTTCAAGAGTCTTCGAGGAAGCGGGCCTTATCAGCCGCCGGCGGGCGCATCTTTGACTCCGGCAATGCAGCGCGTGCGTAACAGCGCGTATTTGGCTCTAACCCGGTATCGGCCCCGGTTTTATCACGGCGAAATCAAGTTCGTTCGGGCGGAGATCCTAACCGGTTTTCCCGCAGATGCCGCGGCTGTTTGGACACCACTCGCTGAGAGCGTCGTGGTTAAAACGGTGCCCGGAGATCACCTCGGAATTATTGCGAACCACTACGAGAGTCTCGCTGCTGTCTTATCTAAGTACCTGGCGCAAGCGTTCTCCTAGAACGCGGGTCCCGCGAGTGCGTCACCAATTGCAGGCCGCTCCCGGGTTCGGGCATCAATCGCCAGATTTCGTGCTTGCCTGCTGCAGCTGCCTGCCGGAAATGGAAGGGCTCCTCAACTTCCCCAGCGGAACTCTCGTCAGCACCGGCGAATTGACTGAGGGAAGATCCGACTGCGAATGCGCAGCGTTGGAGGCCGCCGGATCGGACGCGAGAAAATTCTTCGCCTTCTTCTGTCGCGATAATCCGGAAGACAGCCACAATGCACACTCAGCAAAGAATGGAACGGGATCGGTCAGACGAAAGGTAGCCGACGTGAGTTTGCCGCTAACCACAGCCTTCAACAGTCGCTTGACTTCAGCCATCCGATCGCGCGACTTCGCAATTGCGACAATATCGGTGATCTCTCGGATCCATGCCGCTTTTTTCTGCGTCGCGACTGGAGCAACCGGCAACCCCACCGCCTGCCGCCAAAGCAGATAAGGAAAATCGATTCCTGCGGCCTTGCCTAGAGCGTGCCAGCCCCATGGCCTGAGATTGACGTCAAGAATCTTGTGCTTCCCATCCCTCGGATCAAACTTAAATTCCACTTCAGCCATGCCGTCAAGGCCAATGCTTTCCAGGAAACGCCTTCCGGCCTCTTCCACGACGGGTTGGCTCGTGGTTTCCACAAACGTGCTGGCATTGCCGAATTCAATCGGGTATTGCCTGCTGCGCTGCGCCACGAGCGAACCATAGGCCTTGCCGTCTTTGCATACCGCGCAATACGAAAACTGATGATCTCCCCCGCCTGGGATTCGCTCCTGGATGAGAATCTCACTCGCGGGAATATATTGGCTCATCCGGACGAGAGCCTGCTCGAGTTCCTCCGGGCTATCCACGGGCAAAGCTTTGATGTTCGTCTGTGGAAAAAAGTGGTGGTTGACGGCAGGCTTCAGAATCACGGGGTAAGGAATGCTTCCGGGTTCAAGATTGGCGAGCGCGCTGCCGACCGAGGTCCAGGGAATGGCAATTCCCAATTCCTCTGCTCTGCTGTAGGTTAGGCGCTTATCCAACGCAAATCTCGTGACCTCTGTACCCGGGGTAGTGACGCGGAAGATTGAACTCAGGACGTCATGATTCTCCGACAGAGCTTCGACATATTCGTCGACCACGGGAAATATGACCCAGCCATCGAGATGATGTTTCCTGCCCTCTGCGAGCAGCGCATCCACGATCGCTTCTTTGGTTTCCACGAACCGCGTTGTGTATCGGGAGAACTGTGCGATCGACTTCGATCGGTCCGCGTCAAATACCCACGTAGGGATGTCTTGCGCACCGAGGCTTCTCGCAATTCCCAACCCTACAAAGTTTCCACCCAGAACAATTGCCCCTGGCCGATTCCTATCAGTACCCATGAGCCCCATTTCTTCTTTCTGATGACGGTTGTCAGTTCGCGGAATGGCGCTTTCCGGCGATTCCCGCCGCCAGGCGCGGTCCAGCGTTCGAGGTTCCTGTGACGAAGCGCAGCGTCGGTCCCAGGGTCTTCTCTCCGACAACTCCAGCCATGTAGAGTCCGTTGACGGAGGTCTGAAGGTTCGTGTCCAGCACGGGATATCCATCCGGCGTTTTCTGAATCTGCTGGCTGAGCGAACGATCCAAAATCGAATATCGCGAGATATCAATCTTGTACCCGGTCGCGAGCACGACAAAATCCACATAATCCCTGGTGTGGTTACTCAGTTCCACCGTCAGTCCCGTCCCATCGATGGCGGCGCGGGTCACGCTCACGCCCGTTTTCACCTCGACTGCTTTTAGCCGCGGCTCGAGCCAGTAGGCGCCAATCGGACGCGCGCAGGCCCTCAAGAGCCGCTCTTGGGCCTCCGGTGTCTGCCGCCGGAATAACTCTGGATTCGCCATTTTTCTGGCAGTCCGGACGTCGCCCAAATCCGTGGGAGGAATAATCTTGTAGGAAAGCCCGAGCAGTGGCCCTGATGTCAGCTTCCGGAAAATATGTTTGCGCCAGGCATAGGGTCGAAAGATTAGCGCCGGATCGCGGGTGAGGATCTGAACCTCGGCTCCGCTCTCATGCAACAGCGCCGCGGATTCGAGTGCGCTTTGGCCTCTTCCGATTACCGCCACGCGCTTTCCCTTGAAGCGAGAAAACTCGCTCAGCTCTGAAGAGTGCGGAGCCAGTTCTCTTGGGATATCCCGAAACTGCTCAGGCCGCTGAGAGAAGAATCCGATTCCGAGCGCCAGAACGACCGACTTGGCTTCCATTCGATCGCCGTCGTCCAAGGTTAGTTCAAACAGATTGCCGTCGTGCGAAACGTTGCGGACCTGACGAGTGTCGATGTTGGGCACAACCTGTTTCTGAAACCACTCTCCGTATGCAATGAAATCTTCGATCGGCACAGGATCGGCGATCTTTCGTCCGATCACTTTCTCATACCCGAAGATCGAGAGATGTTTCTGCGGAGCCGCGATATTGGATGCTTCGTTCTTCGAGCGGAGGAGCATTCCACCTGGCATGTTGTTCTTCCAGAACGACATGGGCTGCCCAAAAACATAGGGTTCTACCCCGGCATGCTTCAGATGGGCTGCCGTGCTGAGCCCGTAGGGGCCCGCGCCGATGATGACAACTTGTTTGGTTTGTGCAGGTCGCACTTCAGGCGTACAGGGCTCGGCCAACAGAGTCGATATGGACAAGGCTCTCCTCGCTTAGATAACGAACTTTGGGGGATACTACGGGGGATCTTGATCTTTTCAGATCGGGGGGAGCTTTTATCTTGCGCTATATCGGCTTGGTTGTCAAGGTGAGACTGCCATCATTTTTGAGATCTAAGCCCTTTAGAAACTGATAGATGCCAGCATCGCCGATTTCCTCAGGCGCGTTCATCTCGGCTCCCACAGGAGCAAGCCCAGGGCGCTGCTTGTCCCGCCAGAGGTCTGCGGCCTCCAAGAACGAAATCCTCTAGCGGAGGCCCGCGTTTGGGGTTGTTGCATCCTCTCCACCACCGTACAATTAGCGTCCCGCCGGCATGCGCAAGGACGCCGGTACGGGCAGAATCGAGTCGCCTAAATCGATGAATGGTGCAGAGAGTCTGGTTCGATCCCTCATAGCGGGTGGAGTGGAAACGTGCTTCGCCAACCCCGGAACTTCTGAGATCCATCTCGTCGCCGCACTCGACCGCCTACCAGAAATACGCTGCGTCCTCGCTCTATTCGAAGGAGTCTGCACGGGAGCGGCTGACGGCTACGCGCGCATGACCGAAAAACCGGCATGCACTCTCTTGCATTTAGGTCCCGGCCTCGCCAACAGTCTGGCGAACCTCCACAATGCGAGCCGGGCGCAGGTGCCCGTCGTTAATCTGGTAGGTCAACACGCTACGTATCATTTGCAGCACGACACTCCACTCACCTCTGATATCGAAGGCATCGCCCGTCCCTACTCGAAATGGTTGCGAACCTCAGTCTCATCGTCGGGTATCGGAGGCGATGCGATCGAAGCGATCGTGGCTGCACGCACGGCGCCAGGCCAGGTTGCGACGCTAGTCGTGCCCGCCGACATTGCCTGGGGTGACGGCGGGAGGGTTGCCGCGCCACCCGTCGGACCCAAGCTTCGCCTGCCATCGACCGCAACCATCGAACGGGCCGCCTCCCTGCTTCGCTCGGGCGCCACCACCGCGATTCTTCTTGGCGCGAACACGTTGTACGGAAAAGGACTCGAGGTCGCCGGACGCATTGCTGCGGCAACGGGAGCAAAGCTGTTGGCTCCATATCCCCTCACCCGTCTACAACGCGGCGCAGGAATTCCGCGAGTGGATCGAGTTCAATACGTTCTCGAACAAGGCTTCGAGCAGTTCAAAGAATTTCGTCAGTTGATTCTGGTCGGCACTCAAGCGCCGATGGCGTATTTCGCTTACCCGGGAAAGAGCAGTGCGTTCACTTCGCCGGAGTGTGACATCTATCGACTGGCGAGCCCTGGCGAAGATTATGTTGGCGCACTCGAGGCGCTTGCAGAAGCCTTGTCAGTGCCTCTCGGAAAAGTTGGAGGGGAAAAGGCAGAACGGCCACCGATGCCAAGCGGACCGATCACTCTTCCGGGACTTGCAGCCGCAATAGGAGCTCTGCTGCCAGAAAACTCAATCGTGGTCGACGAGTCGATGACCTCTGGCCGGGGACTAATGGCGGCAACGAAGAGCGCACCGCCCCACGACTGGCTGGGCAACACCGGGGGGTCGATTGGGATCGCGTTGCCTCTCGCTGTTGGCGCAGCCGTGGCCAGCCCCGATCGCCATGTTCTTTGCCTGACCGCGGATGGCAGCGCAATGTACACCCTTCAAGCGTTGTGGACGATGGCTCGCGAGGGTCTCAACGTCACAACGGTCGTTTTCGCCAATCACGACTATGCCGTCCTTAAGCGTGAGTTTTCTTATCTGGGAACGGGCGGCGCCGGAACCCGGGCCTTAGACATGTTCGAGATCGGACGTCCCAACCTCGATTGGGTACAGTTGGCCAAAGGCATGGGAGTACCCGGCAGGCGGGTTAGTTCGCTGGATGAGTTCGGGAAGGCGTTACAAGCGGGACTCGACGCGGCAGGACCGACGCTAATCGAAGTTCCGCTCTAGTGGGGTGTGAACAATATGAGCCGCGCTTTCCCGTACATTGCGGACGGGAAGAGCCTTTAACGCGAGACAGCGGGAAGAGGAGGGGCAGCCGCGGGCACTTCTTTCACGTAATCCTTCCCGAGCAAGGCAGCCACTGTGGATGCGATTTGAGACTGGGTGACCGGGGTAATGTTGGCGCGCTCTCCCAACGCCGGGGTGTCTGGACCCATTAGCGCGATCCAGATATTTTCCGATCCCTTCTGATCGGTGCCGTGTTCCTTCCACTCGACTGGTCCGCTTCCTCTGCCATGGTCGGTGGTGATAATGAAAGTGGTCTGATCGCGGTACTCCGGCATCGCTTGCATCGTATTCCAGAGTTCTCGAATCGCGGTTCTCACAGGTCGAGCGACGGGTGCTAGAAACTGTAGCGCAGCCCAAACTGCATCACTCTGGATTTTATAAGAGTCTGCGTGAAGTCTCCCAGCGAAGGTTGGTACAACAAGTATAGGCTCAGCGATCCAACATCGAAGCGGACCGAGTTGGTTACATTGAAGACATCCCAGGAAAAACGGAATGACTGCGACTCCGCGATCTTCCACACCTTGGCCAGGCTCATATCGACGCCGAAATAACCGGGACCGCGAAGATTATTAGGCTGCCCCGATTCGCCGGGATACGCGAAGCGAAACGCGCTGGCCGGCAGCGAGGTGGTGGAGCTTTGTGACCCGGCAGTCAAGGCGCCTCCGACGAAGAAAACCGTCGCAGCGATCAGAGTTATGAGCCCTCCTGCTAGTCGGGAGGACAGCGCATCTGGAGCCCGCCCATTCCCGGCGCGTGACGCACACGGCCGACGTGGACACGTCATTATGAATCCCTCCGCATTCTTGTTTGCCTCTGGGCTGGACGAGGCGGTCTCCGCAACCTGGCGGTTGAATCATAGTCCAGGCGCATTACGAGCTGATTAAGAACCGCGTGACCAGCAGTCACGGGCCAACGAAAAACGGGGCTCGAGTCTTCACGTGCTCGCAAGCGGTGCGAACGAGGAAAAATAGGCAACCGCGGGCGGGGTAAAGTGACAGGCAAAAGTGACTGGGCGGACTGACCTCCCTGGCTTCGACGCGCTTTGCTTTGCCTCGGCTTTGGCGCAGGACACACTCTCACAGACTGTTTGACCACTCTGTGCATCCTCGGCGACAATTCTGGCTCGATCATTTCTGAGGTGCTAGGAGCGAGCATGAGTCATGACGTGGCCGTTTCAAAGGCCCAGGAGATCGCCCGCCGCGTGCTGATGCCGTCCGCTGGGCAAAACGATAAGGCAGGACGATTCCCGACTGAGGCGGTCGTGGCGCTCGGGGAGTCTGGACTGCTTGGGCTGATGATACCCGTGGATCTTGGCGGACTAGGGCTGGGGCCCCGCACCCTCGCGGCAGTGATCGAAGCTCTCGCCGAAACCGACGCTTCAGTTGCCATGGTCTATCTCATGCATATCCTCGGAACAGCGGCGATTTCGGCGTCGCGTCCAGGAGCGACTCAGGCGGTGGCACCCATCCTGGAAGAAATCTCCGCAGGGCGGCACCTATCCACCCTGGCTTTCAGTGAGGCCGGGTCGCGCAGCCATTTCTGGGCGCCTCTATCGCGCGCACACCGGAATGGCGACGGCGTGCGGATCAGCGCTAAGAAATCGTGGGTGACCAGCGCGGGTCATGCACAGAGCTATATCGTTTCGTCGCTGGCTCCCGAAGGAACTGGACCTACCGACTCCACCCTGTATCTGGTTTCCGCGGAGACGCGCGGCCTGACGGTTGCGGGGCCTTGGGACGGGTTGGGGCTCCGGGCCAATGCTTCTGCGCCCCTTACTCTGGACGACTGCGAAGTCCCGTCCAATCTTCAACTCACAGAGGATGGCACAGGGTTTGCAGCGATGTTAAACGTGGTGCTACCGCTGTTTAACCTGGGGACGTCATCAGTGGCTCTAGGATTGTGCCGAGCAGCAGTCACCGGAACTACGTCGCACCTCAAGAGCGCGAAATTCGAGCATCTCGGCCAGAGTCTCGGCGAGAGTCTGCCTACGCTGCGCGCTCAACTGGCGACGATGCAGATTGATACCGACGGACTGGCAGCGCGCATCGACGACCTGATTGACCACCTTGAGAAGCCTCGCGAGACGACGATGCTGCGCGTACTGGAAACCAAAGCCGCCGCAGGCGACGCCGCTATCAGCGTCACCTCAGCAGCCATGCGGGCTTGCGGCGGCGCGGCGTTCTCCAAGCATTTGGGTATTGAACGCCTGTTCCGTGATGCACACGCGGGTGCCGTCATGGCACCGACCGGCGACGTTCTGCGCGAGTTCATTGGGAAGGCGCTATTGGGAATGCCGCTCTTCTAAGATTCGTTTCTAGTTAAGGAACGGTAGAGAGTTATGAGCAAAACAATCTGGTTGGGAGCCGTCGCCTACACTCCGAAAGTGGTCACTATCTGGGAGGGCATGCGCAGCTACTTCCACGAGGAAGCGCATCTGCCGGTTGAGATCGTCCTATTTCAGAGCTACGAGGCCCAGGTTGCCGCGCTACTTGCCCAACCGGGCGAAGCCATGCCGCGTATCGATATTGCCTGGAACACAAATCTCGCCTACCTGCAGGCGGATGAGTGGAGCGGCCATGCCTGCCGCCCGGTGGCCATGCGCGACACCGATCTCGGCTGGATGACAAAGATCGTCTCCGTTAGCGGAGGCCCCATAACTTCGCTTGCCGATCTGAAAAATCGAACCCTCGCACTAGGCAGTCGTGACAGTGGACACGCGGCCATTTTGCCCGTTCACTTCCTGGAAGGGCAGGGCCTGGTCGAGGGAAGAGACTACCGCACGTTGCGCTTCAACAGCGACTTAGGCAAACACGGTGATACTGGGGCCAGCGAAATAGACGTGGTACGAGCTGTCCTCGACGGGCGGGCCGATGCCGGCGCAATCGGCAGCCCCTTCTGGAACACGGTTCAGAGCGAAAAACTGGTGCCCGAAGGCGGTCTTTGCGAGATATGGACCTCGCCGGCCTACAACCATTGCATGTTCACTGCAAGGCCCGATCTAGACGCGGAGCAGGAGCGCCGATTCGCCGGGGCCCTTATGGCGATGAGTTATGACAACCCGGTTCATCGACCGATACTCGACGCCGAGGGACTGAAGCGCTGGCTCGCGCCTCACGTGGATGGTTACGCCGAGTTGCGGCGGGCCGCTGCGAGGCAGGGATTCTTCGAGGAACTCGCCAAGTCGGCGTAGAAATCCAGCCATGCCGAAGATCAACACAGGTTTGAGTATCGACGAATATTTGCGCGAACGGTTGATGCCGGTCGAGGGTGCGATTCCTCACATTCCCGGCATCGAGATGTTCGGCAACTCGATTCCCGCTGGCACAGTCGGGGGTGACCTGTTTGAATACATCAATTTTCAGCAGCGTTACGACATCGACGCGCGCATTCAGCAGGCTCAGCGCCTATCAAAGGAATTTCTCGAACCGCTGCCTCCGGGAGCGGCTGTCCGCAATGCGGTCGACGATCACGTGCAGTGGATGAGAGGAACTCCTGGCTACACACTGAAGATGGAAGCGGACTACCGATTCGCTCGGAGTTCTGAGCAGGTGCGTGTCGCGGAAGATTTGCGCGACCTTTATTCGACCGCCGGGGTTCTGGTCGTCGACGCGCAGGGGCACGGAGTAATCTCGGCGAAGATTGCATCCACGGTTCATGACACGTTCCACGCTTTGATGCTTGCCGAACTGGACCGATACGGCAAGACAACGCCGATGCTGCTCGAAAATATCAACCTCAGGCTGGCGCAGTCGGTGACAGCCCGGAACGCACTGGGGATAACCGAAAAGGAAGGTGCGCGCGAAATCGCGACTATGCTGTATGGCGAAGTAGATCCCCTTGGGCATTTTCGTTTTGCAAATTTTGGGCATCCTCCACCGCTGGTATTCTCGGCGGAATATCGCAAGTTTATGAAGATAGACGAGGACCACGTGGTGCAATTCCTCGCACTCGGGCTACAACTACCGGCGCACCATCCCGATCTTAAGAAGTACTATTCCCTGAATGTACGGCAGATGGAATTCAAGACTGCCGACCTCTCCGAGATCACGCTCATGAGTCCGGGAGATATTCTCGTACTCTATACCGATGGAGTTTACGACGGCAGCGACCAGCAGGGTCGCGAGCAACTTGAGGCGGTGATGCGCCAACATTACCGGCAACCCGCTAGAGAAATCTGCAATGCGCTGTTGGACTACGCGACAAAGCAGGATGACCTTCTCCGCCAGCATGGCGATGAGTCTTTGATCGACGACAAAACCGTTTTTATCGTTAAGCGAACGTAACTCCCCTTCGCTGCCGGGTGAAAGTTCACGCGCAGTTGAAGATTCTAGCGAGTTTGCTGGCGTGTTCGCCTTCGCGGTCGAAGGCGCGGCGGACTGCGGCGAAGGACTCGGAGAGCGGAAAGATCTCGCGCGCAACCAGCAGATCGGCATCCTTTGCCCCGACCGGATGCCAGTACACACCGTCGGCGGTAATAGTGACTTCCGGCACTAGATCGGCTCGCCCTATTGCGACGCCTTCGGTGGCAGAACCACGCAGCGCAATCCGACGGATTACCCGGTCTTCTGCCGCAATCTGCTCCTCATCAAGGAAATGGCGAAACGCCTCTGCGTCGGCGTCAGTTGAAACCGTGGCTGCCAGTCGCACACGAAAACCAAGCGCGCGAGCACGCTGGATCCCTTCGCGCGTGCGCACCCACGTACCGGGCCCGCGATGCAGGTCGTGCAGCTCTGGTGTAGCGCTGTCCAAGCTGATTTGGAGGACAATTCGATCGCGTGGCAACGTTCGCAAGCTTTCCATGCGCCGTCCGGCAAAGAGCATCCCGTTCGTCAGCACAGTGGTCGGAGCAGCGACAGCGCAAGAAAGCACAATCTCGCCGATGTCTTCTAGAAGAAACGGTTCGCCTCCGGTTATGAAGATCTCTTTGACGCTCAGTTGGGCCGCTTCTCGAGTAATCCGTTGTACCGTTGGAAGTCCCAGTTCCCGTCGCGGGACCCTCGGCGACGAACGCACGCAGCAGTAGTCACAATGCAGGTTGCAGTCGAAGTTCGTGTAAAGCCACAGCCGCGAGCCCACTGGCCGATTATCTTTTGCCTGCTCGCTTGCGGGCTCCGGAACTACTCCGCACCGGAAGACGAAACGCGCGCGCCCCTTCTCAACTGTGGCTTCGAGCAGCGGGTTCCCCGTGAACCGGCACCATGTTTCCAATTCGGGGCCAACAGCATCTGCATCACTAACCACCGCGACCAAATCTCCCGGCCGGCTGCGACGCAACACCGCAATCAGTTCCGGCAATAGACCGGACGCAAACGTCTTTCGCCCAACATCCAGATGCGCGTCAGCCTTCATCAGAATGCGTGCATTTTACATGTTCGCGAGCGATCGGGCTTAGCTTCGCCCCCCGCGATTCACTGCGCTTGCACCCAGCTATCCGAACCCGTGAGCTTGACTGAAACGTCGGTGATGAAGATGTGCAAGGGCTTGCCATCGGCGGTGCCGCGATGCTCGGTTGAGAACAGAATGGGGCCCGCCTTTTTGTAACCTGCCCACGATGCAAGCACGCGGCTCGGCGGCTTGGCCCCGCCGCGGTGGTAAACGAAGTACACCACCCGCTTGTCTTGGCCGACGTAGAGATCCCAGGTGTCACCTGGCGTGTAACCGCCATCAGCGGGATATTTTACGGGGACCAACTCGGCCATGCCGGTACCAACTGGCAAGTTAAATTTTCCCTGATCGATCACACTGGCGCTCTTGTCCCAATAAGCATGGAAAGGGAAGAAGGTCCAATAGTTGTCGTTGATGAAACTCGGGTCGACCTGATTCTTTACCGCATCGGATTGGGTGCTGGGGTCGGTACGCACGTAGGAAACGTTGACCGGCTTACCGTCTTGGTCCGGGCCTTCGAAGGTGACCCTGTTGGTCTTTGGCTCCCACTCCCACTTGTGAGCGGCTTTAAAGAGTCCGGTAATCTCTCCGTTCCAGGTGTAGCGAACAGCCTCAACTTTGTCCCACGAATCGATACCATAGGTCTTGGCGATTTGTTCGAGAATGGGCGCGCGCTCTTGCGCCCACGAGTTTGCAGCAAGCGCCAGCACTCCGCACAACAGAAAACCCATCGTGAAAAAACGTCGGGTACGTTTCATGCAGTCGCTCCTCGGGTGAGTTGAACGGATGCTGTCTTAGGATGACGGGGCAAGGCTCCCGGATACAATAATGATTTTTCAGGGCCGACCTGCGCGCGACTGATCCCCTTGAGCATTCGGGCGCTAGGACCGCTGGAACCGGCGCAAGGCGACTATGCCGGCAGCTATCGCCACGGATCCGTATTCCAGCAGCATGATCCAGCCGGGAAGGCCCCCCCACGGACGCCCGAGCGAGCGCAGATGCCATTGGATGTATGCCGGGATGATGCTCATGGTCCAGATGACAATCAGCAGCGTCGAGGCCGACGTCAGAAACGGCAGCAGCCAGAGAAGATACCACGGGAATACGGCAGGGGCAAACAATAGAGCTGCCGCCATTGGCCACGCAAAATTGCCCGGAAGCCACTCGGGCGTCCTGCTTCTGAACCAGGTTGCAGTCCCCAGCCCGACCAGTACTGCCAGAGCAACTAGCACCTGCGGCGGCGCCACGTGATCGAGGGCCGCAAACATGGGAGCATTGAAGCGGAAATTCTGCACATACGTCCCCAGCGATCCGATCGGAATGCGGCCGTTCTTAAGAAATGGCACGTATAAGAGTCCGACTACGGCTGCCGCCAGCGCAGCGTCGCGAATGCGAATCCTCTTCCAGTAGAGAGGCAAGAGCACAACTGGCAGGAATTTCACGGCGATCGCCAACCCGAGGGCAACAGCGGCTGTCGCCCGCCATCGGCGGATCAGGGCCGCCGCTGATACCGTCAGCAACAGCGCGCCGACAAT
Organism: uncultured Acidobacteriaceae bacterium; assembly: GCA_963844525.1. Taxonomy (GTDB): domain Bacteria; phylum Acidobacteriota; class Terriglobia; order Terriglobales; family Acidobacteriaceae; genus Sulfotelmatobacter. The sequence goes on from CAWJOM010000011.1 coordinate 454,325, forward strand.
GTCGATATGCCCGCTTCCCGCCACCTCAACAGCCAGCAGCGGGTTCCAGGCGAAGGCCAGAACCAGATGCGTCGCCTGCCCATGCTGACGCAAGAGATGAAGCAAGAGGAACGTGATCGCAATCTCGCAAACCACGAATGCCACTTTCATCGCAAAGGTGGACTCCTGTATCGCTGTGATTGCGCGGAAAAAAAGCTGCGCTCCCGGTGGATATGGACTCGGTAAGTCCGGGTTATTCAGGTCTCGGGTCTCAGGTGTATGCAAACTCTTCACGGCAGGATCGCTGGGAATGACAACGTAAGGGTTATAGCCCAACCTCTGAAGCCGGCCATCCCAAACATATCGATGGATATCATCATCGGCGCCCACGGGCAGGCGAAGAAATTCAATCTGCCACACTGCAGTTAGAATAAGACCCACAACAACTAAGAGTCGGGGAAACCTGGGAGTCGTGAAAAACTCGCGGACCGCCAAGAGATAGGCGATTCCCGCAAGCGTCAAAGCGGCCATGAAAACTGGTCCACCCCGATCGACGAAATTGCGGGAACAGATTATTAACGCCACGCACAACGTTGCTCCGAGTGCATACACTCTCCGCTCAGGCGTGACCGTCACAGCTGTCTCGTACCCGTTGGCAATTTCGCCCCCAGGAGTTCCCAGTCTTTGAGCCATTCCGCCGTGCGTGGGGCACGTGCCGGGTTCAGACGCAGTTCCGCCGCCAGACGAGCCAGGTCGTCCGCTACGTCAATATCGTAAAAAGGATCTGCGAAACCTAGGGATAGCTCCAGATCTCGGGCGCGCGATAGGAGTTGCTCCAGCGCGGTGTTGGTACCCATTCCATCGCTTGCGAAGAGTGAAGCGTGAGACGCCGTTGCACCCACGAGATAGTAGCCTCCGTCGTGCGTGGGCCCCACGACAACGTCATGTGTAGCCAGCGTTTCGAAGGCGTTTTCCAGGACTGAGCCTGGCAGGTGCGGGCTGTCGCTATTGAATGCGATTACGCGTCGTGGGTGACCCTCAAGAAATTGCGCGAAGACAGACGTGAGACCCGCGGCAAGTCCTTCGCCTTTCTGGGCAACAACGCTCACATCCCTGCCTGCCAAGTTCGCAAGCTCGTTTACGTCTGAAACTGGGCACATAATGGCAACTTCCACATCGTTCAGTGACCGGGTCAGCGCCAGCGTGTCATCCAGCAGACAGCGATAGAGAGCGCTGACCGCCTCAAGGGAAAGGCTGGACGTCAAGCGGGTCTTGACCGTGCCCGGCCTCGGCGCTTTCGCCATGACGACCAGCACACGGTCGCTGCTTAACGAACGTGCGGCGGGCTCACTGGAAGATTTCATCGGACTGACGAAGACCTACTCCGGCCGCGGTACACCAACTCTGCGATGCCGGAAATAATAACGCACGATCAAGCTTAGAATGAACCAAGCGGCACCGACGGTTCCCTTCAGCGTGCCGCTGATCTTTGATTTCCCGATACGCGGATAGTAGCTAACCGGCACTTCGACCACGCGGAATCCAGCCAGGGCGCCTTTGAGAATCATCTCTACCGCCCAGCCATAGGTCATCTCCTTGAGCGCGAGCGCGCGCAGTACATCTGTGCGTCCAGCGCGAAAGGGACCGAGATCACTGATGTCCAGTCCGTAGAGGAGCTTGATTAGGTTTGCGGCGAGACGATTTCCAAACACCTGGTGCCAAGGCAACGTCCCGGCAGAAAGCCCCTTTTGCAGTCGGGAACCGAGCGTGATGTCCGCGCGCCCCTCAATGATTGGCGCTAAGAGAATGGGCAGTTCCGAGGGGCGATCGCTGTAGTCGCCATCCAGGAACACCACGACGTCAGGAGAACTTACTGCAGCCAGACCCGTGAGGCACGCTCGCCCATAGCCGCGGCGTGGTTCATGAATGACGCGGGCTCCCCTTCTTGAGGCAATCTCTGGCGTCCCGTCATTCGAATTGCTGTCGACAACAATGACCTCCGTCGTCAGATCGGTCGGAAGATCCCTTAGAACGCGCTCAATCGCCTGCGCTTCATTGTGAGTGGGGATGATGACAGAAACTCGCACATGATCGCGATTCCACTGATTCGGGCCCAATGACCACTCCATCACCACCAAAGAGAATTTGGCCAGCGCTGCGCCAGCCACGCGTCAACGCCCCATCTCCGGCCGGCGCTACCGATCGCGAGCCCGAGCGACGCAAGCACTGGAACCAGCAGTTCCCAGATCCATGAAGTGCCCCACTCTGATATCCAAAGGCTGCCCAGGTATAGAAATGCTACGAAAGCCGCCGGTCGGGTCAGCAGGCCGATCACGAGCAGAACGCCCAGAGAGATCTCGGTGAGCGCCTGCATAGGAGCTGCTATTGCGGCGTGGCTTGCCGCCAGCCCCATTACGGACTTCCAGACAGCAGGGCAGTGGCTCGCCTTGATGTAGTAATTGATCAGACCGGCATAGCCCGCCGGAGTGTAGAGGCCTTTTCCCAGATTCTCGAAAAAGACCCACACAAACATCGCCCCAATCGTCACGCGCACCAATGCAAGACCGCTTGCGGCACGCAACTGGGTGGATGACTGACTCGTTGGTGAACTCGCGTTCGGCCCCATCAGAAGACCTCGTCACCTGTGAATGCTGTTCGTTTCTGCGACGACCAGCCAGCGCGATGCACGCTCAAACATCCTATGCCGTTCATCACAGCATTGCCAAGTGGAACGCAAAAACACTCACACCGGCCCCGGCTAAGCTTTACGCGCGCCCTAGATTTTAGTCGGACTCACGATTTCGTCCCGCAAGGCCATTGCCGGGATTAAGGATCCGCAAAAAGAAGATCGGGACAACAGAATCGGAAGCTGCTATTCCACGGCATCGTAGTTCAGGTTTTGCCCGAGCCACCGCTCGACCTCTGCCACGCTCATCCCTTTGCGTTTGCTGTAGTCGTCTACTTGATCACGATCGATCTTGCCCAGGCTGAAGTATCGGGATTCCGGGTGAGCGAAGTAGAGTCCGCTAACGCTTGATCCAGGCCACATCGCAAACGACTCCGTGATTAACATTCCGGTATTCCGTTCAACGTCAAGCAACCGCCAAAGCGGACCTTTCTCCGTATGATCGGGACACGCTGGATAGCCCGCCGCCGGCCTGATTCCTCGGTACTTCTCCTGGATGAGATCCGCGTTGCTCAGGCCTTCGTCACAGCCATAACCCCACTCCTTGCGCACTTGTTTGTGCAGACATTCAGCAAAGGCTTCCGCAAGGCGATCGGCAATGGCCTCTGCCATAATCGCGTTGTAGTCGTCGTGCTTGGCTCTGTATGAGTCACACAACTCTTTCAACCCGATACCGCTCGTTACGGCGAAAGCGCCGATATGGTCGCGCAGTCCAGTTTCCTTCGGCGCAACGAAATCTGCCAGCGAACGGCATGGCTCGCCGCCCTCCTTGTTTGATTGCTGCCGGAGGAAGTGAAATCGATTGAGCACCTGCTTGCGTGTGGCGTCCGTGTACAGTTCAACGTCGTCGCCCACGGCATTGGCGGGAAATAAGCCGTAGACCCCCCTTGCCGTGATCAGTTTCTTCTCGATGATGGCATCCAGAAGAGCGTTGGCTTCCATGAATATCTGGCGCGCCTGCGCACCTTGCCCCGCGTGATCGAGAATGCGGGGATAGACGCCCTTCAAACCCCAAGTGTGAAAGAACGGCGTCCAGTCGATGAGCTCGCGTAGTGTCGCCAGCGGAAAGTCATGCAGCACGCGTGCACCGGTAAACACCGGTATGGGGAGATCTTCGGAACGCCATTGAATCGGAGTCCGCCTAGCGCGAGCGGACTCGATCGTGATAACACTTTGGCGCGGCCCGGAATGCGCATTGCGAAGCGCCTCGTAATCGGCGCGATGCTTTGCCACGAACGTCGACTTCCCATCATCACTGAGAAGGCTGGTCGTTACCGGCACGGCGCGACTAGCGTCCAAGATATGGACCACTGGCTCGCTGTAGTGCGGCGCGATCTTGATCGCCGTGTGCGCCCGGCTCGTCGTAGCCCCCCCGATCAACAGCGGCAACTTAAAGCCCTGACGCTCCATCTCCCGGGCAACGTGAACCATCTCGTCGAGTGACGGCGTGATGAGCCCGCTGAGGCCGATCAGGTCTACTCGCTCCTCTCTCGCCCGCTCGAGAATTTTTTCGCAGGGGACCATCACCCCGAGGTCGATCACTTCGTAGTTATTGCAGGCGAGTACGACGCCAACGATATTCTTGCCGATATCGTGAACATCTCCTTTGACCGTCGCGAGTACGATCTTTCCCTGCGCCTTGACCACTTCGCCAGCCGCAGCTCTGGCTTCCTTCTCAGCTTCCATGTAGGGAGTGAGATGCGCTACGGCTTTCTTCATGACGCGAGCAGACTTTACTACCTGCGGCAAGAACATCTTCCCCGCTCCGAAAAGATCGCCCACCACGCTCATCCCCGCCATCAACGGGCCTTCGATCACCAGCAGTGGACGGCCCAGCTTGACTCGGGCTTCTTCGGCATCGACTTCGATGTAGGTGTCAATTCCCTTTACCAGAGCGTGAGAAAGACGCTCCTCGACCGTGCCGTTTCGCCATTCTTCTGCCTTCTTCTCATTGACTGCTTTACCAACACCCTTGAGCTTTTCGCCGTAATCGACCAGCCGCTCGGTTGCATCGGGACGGCGGTTCAGCAGCACATCCTCGACCAGTTCTTTCAGCTCAGGCTCAATCTCCTCGTACACCTCGAGCATGCCGGCATTCACGATGCCCATATCCATACCGGCCGCGATGGCATGAAAAAGAAATGCCGAATGAATGGCTTCGCGGACCTTGTTATTTCCGCGAAAGCTGAACGAAATATTCGAGACGCCGCCGCTTACCTTCGCGTGCGGCAGGTGGGCTTTAATCCAACGTGTGGCATTGATGTAGTCGACAGCATAGTTGTTGTGCTCCTCCATGCCGGTAGCAACAGTGAGGATATTGGGATCGAAGATGATGTCTTCCGGCGGGAATCCAACCCGGTCGACCAATATGCGATAGGCGCGCTCACAGACGCGGATCTTGTCAACGTAAGTCGCGGCCTGCCCCTGTTCGTCAAAGGCCATAACGACGACCGCCGCGCCATATTTCAGAACCTTGGCGGCATTCTGGCGAAATTTCTCTTCCCCTTCTTTCAATGAGATTGAATTGACGATGCCCTTGCCCTGCAGACACTTCAGCCCCGCCTCGATGACATCCCATTTGGAGGAGTCCACCATGAACGGAACCTTAGCGACTTCTGGCTCGCTCCCCAGCAACTGCAGAAAGCGTGTCATTGCGGTAACGCCGTCGATCATGCCCTCGTCCATGCAGATATCGAGGACGTTCGCCCCGCTCTCGACCTGTTGGCGGGCGATGCTGACCGCTTCCTCAAATTTGCCTTCTTTGATCAGCTTGGCGAATTTGGGTGAACCGGCTACATTGGTTCGCTCGCCGATCATGATGTAGACACCGGGCTGCTGGGTAAATGGCTGTGAACCGGAGAGGCGAAGCGGCTTCGTTTCCGCGACCTCGGAAGGAGTTGCGCGATCGGGAACGCTCACGCTTTACTCTCGCTCAGGAGAGCGCCGGATTCGGCGGAAGGCTGGGTACCGTACCGTCGCGGAGGCTGGCCTTCAAGCGCTTTGGCGATCGCCGCGATATGCTCAGGCGTATTGCCGCAGCACCCGCCGGCAATGTTGATCAAACCTCCCCGCGCAAAGTCGTCCAGGTACCGGGCCATATCCTGCGGCCCCAGATCGAAACCGGTTTCGGACAGCGGGTTCGGCAATCCGGCATTTGGGTAGCACGATATCGCCACATCTGCTTTTTCCGAAAGTTCCTCCAAGAACGGATACATCAGATCGGGGCCTAGAGAGCAGTTGAGTCCCACCGACAGGGGCTTCACGTGCCGCACCGCGTTCCAGAATGCCTCAGTTGTCTGCGCTGAGATCATTGTCTCACCGCCACGCCCCACCGCCGCCGAGATCATAATCGGCAACTCCCGATCGTCCTGGTCGAACACCTCACGGATTGCAACGAGTGCTGCCTTGGCATTTAGCGAATCGAAAATCGTCTCGACCAGCAGCAGATCTACGCCGCCAGCGATAAGTGCGCTCACTTGCTGCGCGTAGGCGGCTTTGACCTGATCGAAAGTGGTCACCCGGAAGCCTGGATCGTCGGCATCGGGCGAGTTCGAAAGAGAAACTGTCAGCGGACCGATCGCTCCAGCCACGAACCTTTGACGCGAGGTCGCGGTTCCGAACCGATCCGCCCATTCACGGCACTGCCGCGCCGATTGCTCGTTGATGTCCCATGCTAGTTTGCCAAGAAATGGATCTTCGACGATCTTCTGATAAAACGCAGGATCTTTGCGGCCGCCGTGCTCCCTCGGATCCTCCACAAAAAATTCGCTCTGGGTGATGCTGGTTGCTCCGAAGGTATTTGTCTCAATGATGTCCGCCCCTGCCTCCAAAAACCGGCGATGGATATCTCCAATCGTTTCTGGCTTGGTGAGCGAGAAGAGGTCGCCGTTATTTAGCAGGCTTTTCGTGGCACTCTTGAAACGTTCTCCTCGGATATCCGCTTCGGTCATGCCGTAGGTGCGAATGGTCGTGCCCATCGCTCCATCGATGATGGCGATTCGACTCTTGAGGATCTTTTCCAGAGGATGCCCGGCGGCTCTCGTCATGTACTTTTGATGATCTTCGACGGCTTTGGATTCGCCCTTAACGCCACGACTCTACGCACAACAGCCCATTTGATTATAGCGATTGCCCACCCAAGCTCTGCCCGGCATGCGAAATTCACGGGACTCCGCAACTGGATGGGTCGATTCGTCCGTGGTCGCCCGCTACGATCGGCCACGAACGTCATTACCTCGACTGGCCTCGACAACCGTGATAGCCGGCTGAATATTTCGGAGTTTGCATCGTGATGAGTCGATCTCAAGCGATTTTTCTAAGTAATCAATCTGCCTCATCCCGCCCGATCCGGGCTCATCGCCGATAGGTGCTGAGACCGGCGATGTCGGCAGTTTAGAAGAAGTCGAATTTGGCGGACGTAAAGAAGCTTTTTCCTTCAGCGATGCCAAGAGGGGAGAAAGACCCGCAGTGGATTCAAGGGCGGGCGAACCGCCCGCTTCTAATACCTTTGGTTGAATTTTCGAAGTCCTGACCCGCGTTATCTCCTCCTTCGTCCCGGCCGTCACACTTTTCGAATCGTGTCTCCTCGTCGAGCATCGCCGTGGAGAGTATGCGTCGAGCAAATGTCGAAGCCTCGACAGAGCCACTGCGGGAAACTCCGCAAATTTTCCAGCAAGCACCCTAACTTCCTAAGCTGGTGGTAGATCGTCAGTGTCTGCCGGGTCTAACCGTTTGGTACGGTGCTTGCCTTCATTCTAGACATGTGGGGATTCCGCTCTCATCGATTCATGGAAATGAAAGCAGGGACGGGTTCTTAAGCCCCGCGTGAGGCAGATATGTGGATCGTTCGGCTTGCTTTGCGGCGGCCTTATACGTTTGTGGTGCTGGCCATATTGATTCTGATCCTGGGGACGTTCTCCATTGTTCGGACGCCGACCGACATCTTTCCCAACATCAATATTCCTGTGGTCAGCATCGTCTGGAGCTACAGCGGACTGAACGCCCAGGATATGAGCGACCGCATTGTCTCGGTGACGGAGCGCTCGCTCACCACCACGGTCGACAACATTGAACACATTGAATCGCAGTCGCTCAACGGGATTGCGGTGGTGAAGGTTTTCTTCCAGCCCAGCGCCAGTGTAGAGCGCGCCATCGCTCAAGTGACTGCGGTTTCACAGACCCAGCTGCGCCAGTTGCCACAAGGCACCACGCCACCGCTCGTCATTAGCTACAGCGCATCCAGCGTGCCCATCCTTCAGCTGGCTCTCTCCGGCGGCAAGCTGTCGGAGCAGCAGCTGAATGACTATGGCCTGAACTTCATTCGCACGCGCCTGATTACGGTGGAAGGGGCTGCGGTGCCTTATCCCTACGGCGGCAAACAGAGGCAGGTGCAAATCGACCTGGATACGGCTGCGCTGCAATCGAAAGGCTTGTCACCGCTCGACGTGGTGAATGCGGTGAACGCACAGAATCTTATTCTGCCTTCCGGCACGGCGAAGATCGGATCCAAGGAATACGACGTCGATATTAATGGCAGTCCGACCGACATTGCGGGACTGAACCAGTTGCCAATCAAAACCGTTGGAAGCAGTACCATTTACATCCACGACGTCGGCTGGGTGCGGGATGGCTTTCCTCCGCAGACCAATATTGTGCGCGTCGACGGCCAGCGATCCGTGTTGCTGACGATTCAGAAGGCTGGAAACGCTTCGACCCTGGACGTGATCTCAGGCATCAAGTCGTTGCTGCCACAGATCAAGGCCAGCCTGCCGCCAGAACTCGACATAAAGCCGCTGGCCGACCAGTCGATTTTTGTGCGCGCCTCGATTGACGGGGTGATCAAAGAAGCCACGATCGCCGCCTGCCTAACGGGACTGATGATCCTGATTTTCCTGGGAAGCTGGCGCAGCACTCTGATCATCGCAGTGTCGATCCCGCTTTCGATTCTGACTTCGATTATTGTCCTCAGCGCTCTAGGCGAAACTATCAACATCATGACGTTGGGTGGACTTGCGCTGGCGGTCGGGATTTTGGTCGACGACGCGACGGTGGAGATCGAGAACATCAACCGCAACATTGCACAGGGGAAAGAGATTCAACAGGCCATCCTCGATGGCGCACAGCAGATTGCGGTGCCCGCTTTCGTCTCGACTCTTTGCATATGCATTGTATTCGTTCCCATGTTCTTCCTCACCGGAGTCGCGCGGTATCTATTTGTGCCGCTCGCGGAATCGGTAGTGTTTGCGATGCTGGCTTCGTATCTGCTTTCTCGCACCCTGGTTCCGACGATGGCGAAGTACCTTCTGCGCGGCCACGAACACGAAGCTGAGCATCTGTCTGGATCAAGCCGCAATCCTCTGGTTCGCTTGCAAGTCAGGTTTGAGGAATCTTTTGAGCATCTTCGGGAACGTTATCAGCGAGTCTTGGAGATCTGCCTGAACCATCGCCGCAGCTTCCTTGCAGGCGTGTTGGCGTTCTCCGTTGTTTCTCTCGCTGCACTCATTCCGTTCCTCGGGCAGGATTTCTTTCCGACCGTCGATAGCGGTCAGTTCAAATTGCACCTTCGCGCACCAACCGGTACCCGCATTGAAGAAACCGCGCGGCTTTGCGACTTGGTGGAGCAGTCGATCCGTCAGCAGATCCCGCCGGCGGAAGTTTCGAGCATCATCGACAACATTGGCATTCCGTACAGCGGAATCAATCTTTCGTACAGCAATTCGGCGCCGATTGGTTCGGCGGATGCGGATATCCTCGTGAGTCTCTCGACGGATCATCGCCCCACTGATCAATATGTGCACGATCTCCGGCTCAGCTTGGCGGAACGTTTCCCTGGAGTTACTTTTTCATTCCTGCCTGCCGACATCGTGAGCCAGATCCTGAACTTCGGGCTCCCCGCTCCGATTGACATTCAAGTGGCCGGCAATGACTTGGAAGGAGATCGCCGCTACGCCGATAACGTGCTGCAAAGGGTCCGTGGCATTCCCGGCACCGCAGACCTACGCATCCAGCAGCCTTTCGATCAGCCTGAGCTTTACATCGACGTGGACCGCACAAAGGCCAATGAGATTGGCTTCACGCAGCATGACGTAGCGCAGAACCTGTTGGTTTCGCTCAGCGGCAGCTTCCAGACCTCGCCAACTTTCTGGCTCGATCCCAAGAGCCGCGTCAGCTATTCGATCGCTACGCAGACGCCGCAATACCGCATTCAAAGTTTGCAGGATGTGGAAAACATTCCTGTCACCGGAATGAACCCAGCTGCGCCGCCAGAAATTCTGGGAAGTCTGGCTTCTGTCAAACGGCAGGAGCACATGCCAGTGGTTTCGCACTATGACATTCGGCCAGTGATCGATATCTACGGGTCGGTGCAAGGGCGCGATCTGGGCGCGGTCGCACGGCAAATCAATCGAATCATCGCGGACACACAAAAGTCGCTTCCTCGCGGATCCCAGGTTATTGTGCGGGGGCAGGTCCGGACCATGCGTTCGTCCTACATCGGCTTGCTGGGTGGCTTGGCCTTTTCCATCATGCTTGTTTACCTGCTCATCGTTGTGAACTTCCAATCTTGGCTCGACCCTTTCATCATCATTTCGGCTCTGCCGGCTGCGCTGGCCGGAATCGCTTGGTTCCTCTTCGTGAGCCACACAAATTTGAGCGTGCCCGCGCTTACGGGAACCATCATGTGTATGGGAGTCGCCACGGCCAACAGCATCCTGGTGGTGAGCTTCGCGACGGAACAAATGCAAGCAGGAAAAGATGCGCTTGCGGCGGCGCTTCAGGCGGGATACACGAGGTTTCGTCCCGTGTTGATGACAGCCCTGGCCATGATTATCGGAATGGTGCCCATGGCACTGGGATTGGGCGAAGGGGGCGAACAGAATGCGCCTCTCGGACGAGCAGTCATCGGAGGCCTGCTGTTTGCCACAGTCGCAACTTTGCTATTCGTGCCGACGCTGTTCAGCCTGCTGCATGGCCGCAAGGCACGCAAGCAGGACGAGATCAGTTTCCAACAGTCCAGATAAGAGAGAGTGGGGAGATTATGCCGGTAGGATCAGATCAAGAGAAAAAAGTAGTCGTCCTGGAAACGACGCCACAAAAACCTGCACACGCGAAAAAAGGGTCACGGCACTGGATCATTGCGATTGCGGCGTTCGCCCTCGTCGCAGGCGCCTTGACCTTCGGCATCCTTCCTCGCGTGACTGCCCGAACTGCTTTGCGGAAAGAAACGGCACAAATGGCGCTGCCGACTGTCGCGGTCATACAACCTGAGCGAGCAGCACAGGCGGAGGAAGTTGTTCTCCCAGCGAACGTGCAGGCGTTCATCAGCGCTCCAATTTATGCCCGGACGAATGGATATCTGAAGAAGTGGTACGCGGACATCGGTGCGCACGTGAAGGAGGGCCAACTTCTCGCGGAAATCGAAACGCCGGAAGTCGATCAGCAACTTCAGCAGGCTCGGGCGGATTTGGCGACGGCGCAGGCGAATTTGCATCTTGCGGAAATCACTGCCAACCGCTACCAGGATCTTCTCAAGACTAACTCGGTTTCGCAGCAGGAGACCGATAATGCGACTGGCTCGTTGGCTGCGAACCGGGCCACTGTGCAGGCGAATCAAGCCAACGTGAGCCGGCTTCAGCAACTGCAGTCGTTCGAAAAGATCTACGCTCCTTTTAGCGGCGTCATCACGGCGCGGAAGACCGACATCGGAGATCTCATCGACGCCGGCGCCAGCGGGGGTTCAAAGACCGATCTGTTCGACATCTCTCAGCCTGACAAACTGCGCGTGTATGTCAATGTTCCGGAAGCATATTCGCAGGCGGCAAAACCGGGACTAACCGCGGAGTTGGCTTTGTCTGAGTTTCCGGGCCGCCGCTTTCAAGGGCGTCTCGAACGCACGGCTGAGTCCATCGATTCCGCCTCGCGCACTTTGTTGGTAGAGATCGACGTACTGAATCCGACGGGAGTGCTGCTGACCGGATCGTATGCGGAGGTTCACCTCAAGCTGCCCGGCGGAGCTTCGTCTTTCGTGGTGCCGGTGAACGCGCTCTTGTTCCGTAAGGAAGGGCTCCGCCTCGCCATAGTGAGAGAGGGGAAGGCTGTTCTCACGCCCGTTGTCCCCGGTCACGATTTCGGGGATCGGATCGAGATCGTAGGAGGGTTGCAGGGCGGCGAGTCGATCATCGTAAATCCGCCGGACTCCATTCTTTCGGGGCAATCGGTGCGGGTGTCGCAGGCAGCACAAGGAGATGCCCTATGAGCCCGGAGTTTCTTGCAACTCGAACTCGCAACGTTGCGCTGCTCGGATGTGTGGCATTTGTAGTGCTGATGTCGGGATGCGAGGTAGGTCCGCGCTACGCCCGCCCCACTGTGCCTGCGCCTCCGGCCTACAAGGAGTTGCCGGCAGATTGGACTACCGCCCAGCCCAGCGACGCGATGGCCCGCGGTAAGTGGTGGGAGATTTTCCGGGACACGAGACTGGATGGACTGGAAGATCGGATCAATGTATCGAATCAGGACCTGAAAGCGGCAGAAGCGCAATATGTCCAGGCGCGAGCCTTGGTCCGGCAGAATCGCGCAGACTATTTCCCAACAGTCACGACTGGCCTCGCTGCAACTCGCGATCACCAGTCGACGAACCGGCCGCTCTACAGCCAGGCAACCAACACATACACGGACATTGTTCTGCCGGTCAGTGCGTCGTACGAGGTCGATGTTTGGGGGCGAGTGCGAAGAACCGTCGAGGCCAGTCGCGCGCAAGCTCAAGCCAGCGCCGCAGACTTGGAAGGCGTGCGACTGAGTCTGCATGCGGAGTTGGCTTCAGACTATTTTCAACTTCGGGAGCTGGATGCTGAGGAGCAACTCCTGTGCTCCACCGTTGCGGCCTATGAGCAGGCGCTCGATCTGACGCAGAACCGTTTCAAGGGCGGCATCGCCTCGGCGGTCGACGTTGCTCAGGCCCAGACCCAACTCGAAACGACACGAGCGCAAGCCATCGACATCGGTGTGCAGAGGGCGCAATACGAACATGCGATTGCAGTTCTGGTGGGTCAACCGGCCTCTACGTTCAGCCTGGCAGCGTCTCCACTCGACCTGGCGCCGCCAGCAATTCCGGTGGGCATGCCTTCGGAGCTGCTTGAGCGCCGACCGGATGTTGCTGGCGCCGAGCGGCGCGTTGCCGCGGCAAATGCCAACATCGGCGTTGCCAAAGCAGCCTACTTTCCGAACGTGTCGCTGACGACATCGGGTGGATTTGAAAGCACATCGATCACGAATTTATTGTCAGGCCCCAGCGGATTCCTGTTGGCCGGTGCGTCCGCAATGGTCACGGCTTTCGACGCCGGCCGACGCCATGCCGTGTCGGACCAGGCGCAAGCCGCGTACAGCCAGTCCGTCGCCAACTATCGTGAAACTGTCCTGGGGGCGGATCAAGACGTGGAGGATAATCTGGCGGCACTCAGGATCTTGCAGGAAGAGGCAAGAACGCAACAGGCGGCAGTAACAGCCGCTCAAAACTCTCTGAATCAGTCGCTCACTCGCTACAAAGGCGGAGTGACGACCTATCTCGAAGTGATCACCGCGCAAGGGCTTGCTCTGTCTGATGAGAGGACAGCCGTACAGATTCTTGGCCGGCGGATCACCGCCAGCGTGTCTCTGGTGCGCGCGCTGGGCGGCGGATGGGACAGTTCGACTCTGCCGCAAAGGCCGGAGTGCTGCGGCAGGCTAGTCAGCCAAATGAACAACGCGTCCGCAGGAGTTCCAAAAGCTGCGACATCGGACCAAGCAAGCTCCAGGTGACACGGAACGCGAACGGCATCCTTACTCGGGTTGCCGCTCGATACCCAGTCTCCGCATTTTGTAGATCAGGGTTGTTCTTGGCATTCCGAGACGGTTCGCGGCGCCATTGGATCCGCCAAGCACTCCCTGGGTTTCGCGCAACGCTTGCAGGATGTGCTCGCGCTCCGCGTCTTCGAGAGTGACCGGTGCTGACGATGCGATTTCGCGCTGTCGGGCTAACTCAACGATCGGCGCCGCCAGCGTTTTGGTTTGCGACAAAATGACCGCTCGCTCAATGAAGTTTTGCAACTCGCGGATGTTCCCCGGCCAGTCATAACGCATGAGCGCGTCCATCGTTTCAGGAGCAATGACGTCGATCTTCTTGCTCATCTGCTTGCCGTAGTGCTGAACAAAATGCCGCACGAGCAGAGGAATGTCTTCTCGGCGCTGACGCAGTGCGGGCAGACGAATGGGGAAAACGTTGAGGCGGTAGTAGAGGTCGGCCCTAAATAAGCGATCCTCCACCATCTTGCCCAAATCCTGATTGGTTGCCGCTACCAGGCGAACGTCGACCTGGATCGACCGGCTGCTGCCGAGTCGCTCGAACTCCCGCTCCTGGAGGACCCTCAGCAGCTTGGGCTGCAATTCCTGAGGAATGTCACCGACTTCATCAAGAAACAGTGTTCCCTTGTCCGCGACTTCGAATCGGCCGACCTTCTTCGCGATCGCTCCGGTGAAGGCTCCTTTTTCGTGACCGAATAGCTCGCTTTCGAGCAGCCCCGATGGGATTGCGGCGCAGTTGAGTTTGGCGAACAGATTTTCCCGCCGCGAACTCAGGTTATGGATCGCCCGCGCGACGAGCTCCTTGCCCGTGCCAGTTTCGCCCTGAATAAGCACCGTTGAGTGGGTTGGAGCTACGGTAGAGATGTGGCGTAATACTTCCTGAATGACTGGGGTGTTTCCCAGAATTTCGTCGAAACCGCGCTCAGCGCGAATCTCGGTGCGCAGGTATGAGGTTTCCCCCGCGAGTCGCTCCCGTGATTCGTCGACTTCGCGGTATTGCATCGCATTGTCGAGAGCGATGGCGACTTGATTGGAAACCTGTTGCAGGAAGTCCGCGTCCGATTCCGAGAAACGATTCGGATGCCGGTCCAACAAATGCAATACCCCGAGCGTACGCTCGTCGCGGACGAGAGGCAGGAAGCATCCCGACTGCAACCCTTCCTTAAAGTTCAACTGCAGCGAACTTATATGCAATGCTCGCGGAGGGGTCTGAAACAGGACCGGCTGCCCTGTCTGAAACGCCTTGCCTGGGCTCGATCCCTCGATGGGGAGCTGCATCTCTTCCTGCAGGAAGCCTCGTCCTTCCGGAAAGTCCAGCCCATGAATTTCCAGGCGCTGGTTCTGAGGGTCCGGCAACGAAAGGCAGGCGGCGTCGCACTGCATCGCCATGCGCACGCGGCTGGGCACTACCTTAAAGAGTTCCGTCAAAGAGAGGTTCGAGACTACCGCATTGTTGATGTCGAGCAGCAGCTTCAGACGGTCGCGCTCGCGAGCCACTTCTTCCTGCAACTTTGACGCATCCTGATAGTTCAACGCATTCTCGACAGCGACCGCGACCTGGCTTGCCGCTAGTTTCGGAATCTCCAACTGATCGAGAGCATAAGCGTGTGGTGCCGTATGGCCCAGACTGAAAGCCCCCAAACGCCGCCGGGGAGTGCTCAAAGGAATGCCGCAAAAGGATCGGACGCCGTATTGCCGCATCAGCTTGATCGGCCGGGTGAATCGATTCTCCCGATCCAGATCGTCGAGAACTATCGGCTGTTGATGCTCCCATACCCATGCAGACGGGGATTCTTCCATGGAAAATTCCATTCCAGGGCGGACGCTGTCGGGCCCATCGGAATTTAAGATGTGAACTCGCATCACATTCCGGGCAGGGTCGTGGAGCAATACGCTGAGGTAGCTGAAATCAATGATGGGATGAAGCCGGCGCGCAAGGTCGGTAAACAGTTCTTCCAGTGTTCGATGCGACGCGATGGCCGACGCCACTTCCAGCAACGCGAGATAGCGCTCAGAAAGAGCGTTATCCTTTTCGTCGGTGATACTCGGCATGATTCGGAAGTCCTCTCCCGCCCCAGGCAATGTGAATGTGTCGGAAGCTGTCGACCTACAGACCTGCTTACAGAATCAGATGAGGCGAGAAGTCCGCCGGATTCACATGAGCTTTGAATTCAAGGGTCTGGGCTATCATGCTTTGGTCGGGAATGGATTGAAAAATGCTTCCAGATAAACGAACGCCGGTCGGCACATGGGGACAAATCTCCGGCGGAGCATGGAGGCTGAAATGGAAACGAGACAACTAGGCAACAGCGATTTATTCCTTTCACCAATTGGCATCGGCGCTTGGGCTATGGGTGGAGGCGGATGGACCTGGAGTTGGGGACCGCAGGACGATAGCGACTCTATCGCGGCCATTCACGACGCGCTCGATCGCGGCATCAACTGGATCGATACCGCTGCGGTTTACGGTCTGGGGCACTCCGAAGAGGTAGTTCAGCGCGCTCTCAAAGGCCGCAGTCAGCGCCCCTACGTTTTTACAAAGTGTGAACGGACTTGGGATAAGAATGGGAAACTCGGGGGAACTCTAAAGGCGGAATCCATTCGCCGCGAGTGCGAAGACAGCCTGCGCCGGCTGGGGGTCGACGTGATCGATCTCTACCAGATTCACTGGCCGGAACCCGACGCAGATATCGAAGAGGGTTGGACGGAAATGGCGCGTCTCAAGGAAGTGGGCAAAGTACGCCACATTGGAGTGTCCAATTTCAATGTCGCACAAATGAGACGTGCGGCCGCCATCGCACCAATCACGTCTCTACAGCCTCCGTATTCGATGCTGGCGCGCGCTGTGGAACAGTCGATCCTGCCCTTTGCTGAGCGGAACAACATCGGCGTGATTGTCTACTCTCCGATGTACTCCGGCCTGCTTAGTGGAGGGATGACGCGACAGCGCATCGCGTCTCTGGCGGCGGAGGATTGGCGGCTGAAGAATCCGAACTTCAGCGAGCCCCTGTTGAGCGGGAATCTCCGCTTGGTCGAACTGCTGAAAGAAATCGGTGGCCGTCATGGCCGAACGGCCGGAGAGGTTGCCATCGCGTGGACGTTGTACCATCCCGCGGTGACAGGCGCGATTGTCGGAATGCGTAATCCCAAACAGGTTTCAGGCGTGATTGGAGCAGGAAAGTTTCGATTGACGTCCCGGGAATTTGACGAGATTGGCGCCGCACTGCAGCAGGAGGTGGCTCTGCACGGTTGATGCAAGGACCTCTGGATGGGTGTGGAACGGCACCACGCGGACCGTTGACAATGCAGAATCTCTGGAGCATAATTTCGACGCAATACGTGCTGTCTTCAGCCCCCAAGGCTCGTACGGTCCTCCCGCGCGTAGTTTCAGATGATTAGGATCCTAGAACACCTCTCGGCGGACCAGGTCGTATCCGCAGGGTTGCGAGACACAAATGAGACAACTGTGGTCTGTACGATCGATCGCATTTCTGGCGGTCGTCGTTCTGTCCAAGTTTGCACCCGCTCAAACATTGAGCCCCTCGACCGTTGCCTTCGCGAGCACCATCGTAGGTACTTCCAGGGGACCCACGATCCTGGTCTTGGCGAACGGCAGCGCTGGCCCGCTCACGATTAGCAGCATCTCAGCCACCGGCAATTTCTCAGAGACCACGAATTGTCCCCTCGCTCCGAAAAGGTTGGCCCCGAACGGAACCTGCAAGATTGGCGTTACGTTCAGTCCTACTATTCTCGGTCCGCAAACTGGAGTGCTGTCGGTTACTGATAATGTCGGCACGAGTCCGCAGACTACGCAGTTAAGCGGCACGGGAGCCGCTGCCGTCACCCTCACGCCGGCGACGCTCGCGTTCGGCAACCATTTTGCCAACACCACCAGCGCGGCCAAGACGATCACCCTGGTTAATAACCAGACCGTCCCGCTCACCATTACTGGTATCTCCACTTCGGGCGATTTTGCAGCAAACTCGACTTGCCCGGTTGCGCCTAACAGCCTGGCGGCTAAGTCCTCTTGCGCAATTTCGGTGACCTTCACTCCGACAGCGCTGGGAGCCCGAACGGGGTCCTTAACCGTGAACGACAACGCGGCCGATACACAGCAGACCGCGCAATTATCGGGTACGGGAATCAACCCAGCCACTTTGACTCCTGCCGCTCTCGTATTTGGCGGCCAAAACGTCGCGACGGCGAGCGCCGCGAAAATCATCACTCTGAAGAATGTTCAAGGTGGGCCGCTGACTATCTTTGGAATCGCCACGTCGGGCGATTTTGCCAGAGTCTCATCTTGCCCGGTTTCTCCGCAGACATTGGCGGCGGGGGCAAGCTGCAGTATTTCGATTACGTTCACCCCCAGTGCCCCCGGTTTAAGGACTGGAGCTCTGACGGTCAGCGACAGCGCCAGCTTCAACACCGAAAGTGCAAGTCTCACGGGAACGGGCACTCTGACTGGTTTGATTTCGATCGCCATCACGCCGGGAGCTCCGGAAGCTCCGGCAGGCGCCCAGTTGCAACTCACTGCCACCGGAAAATGGAGGAATGGAACGCTAAATATTACGAATTTCGTCACCTGGTCGTCGGCAGCGCCAACCATCGCACAAGTAAACGCGACTGGATTGGTGCAAGCCGTTATACCAGGAGCGTCGAACATTACTGCGACTTACGGCACGGTAAGTGCGCCGGCAGTGTTTACGGTTTCAGCCCCAGTCGTGACTTCGATCACCGTCAGCCCTTCGAACGAGTCAGTTCCGCTGGGAGCAAATCAGCAATTTGCGGCACTCTTGAACTACAACAACGGAAGCTCGAAAGACGGCACTTCAGTCGTTAGTTGGTCATCTTCTGCAGCTGCCGTTGCAACCTTGGATAACACCGGCTTGGCCACGACTGCGGCAGCTGGAAGCACGACCATCACGGCCCTGCTGAGATCAATCAGCGGCTCGACCCTCCTCACTGTTTCCACCCCTCAATGCACAATACCTCCAACAGGACTGCTTGGTTGGTGGACTGGGGATGGCGATAGTGTGGACATTGCGGGCGCGAATTCAGGGATGCAGCAGAACGGCGGAGGCTTTGGACCTGGGGAAGTTGCCCAAGGGTTCAGCTTCAGCGGCAGTGGCAGTTCCCTATTGGTGAATGCTCCCGTTTATTTGCCCTCCGCGGGTACGATCATGTTCTGGTTCCTGTCGAAGGGCGGCGGCGTGATGACGGGCAGCCTCGCCGGTGCTAATAGCCGAGCTCCAGGTTTGTCTATCGATACAAGCGGCAATCTGGTCTGGGAGTTTGGAAACCTGTCCGCCCAATCGCTGGGTCACGTCAGCTCCAACCAGTGGCACCACGTCGCACTTAGCTATTCTAGTTCTGCTTCGGAAGCGACAGTTTCTTTGTATCTCGACGGGAACGAAATCTCCCAGGCGATTGCAACTCCGAATCTGGACTGGTACCCGCAGGTTGCCTTTGGCGGGTATCTTGGCGCCTCCGCGACGTCCTTCGTCGGATTCATGGACGAAATTGCTGTCTTCAATCAGGCGTTAAGCGGGCAGCAGGTTCAGCAGGTGTACAACGCGCTTAGCGGAGGAATGTGTAAGCCCACGCTGCAAGCCATTTCCGTGAGCCCCGCGAATCCTTCACTCGTGCCTGGGGCAGTTCTGCAGTTCACCGCAGCAGGAACTTACAGCGATTCTTCGACTCACGATCTCACTTCTTCTGCCAGTTGGACGTCCTCGAACGCGCTTGCCGCAACAATGAGTGCAACAGGAGTGGCGACAGGCGTTGCACCCGGCGTCACGAATATCGGAGCAATGCTCGAAGGCCAAACTGGATCGACCATGCTCAACGTAGGTCCCAGCTTAGTGTCGATCGAAGTGAGCCCGGCCAATCCCACAATTGCCATAGGTACCAGCCAGTTGTTCACGGCCACAGGCACTTACAGCGACGGCAGCCAGCAGAATATAAGCTCATCCGTGGTTTGGAGCACGAGCTCTGCCGTAGCGACCATTACCGCCAACGGGATGGCAACGGGTGTAGCGCCCGGTCAGACCACCATTTCCGCCGCGGTCGGGTCGATCAATGGCTCCGCCTTGCTGACCATAACTTCGGCAACTTTAACTGCTCTCACCGTGAACCCCAGCGGCCCGACTATAGCTGCTGGCACGACCCAGCAGTTCGCCGTCACCGGGACATTCAGCGACAGCAGTACGCAGGACTTGAGTGCCCAGGCGCAATGGAGTCTTTCAGACTCCTCCGTCGCGGCGATCAACACAAATGGACTCGTGACCAGCTTGGTTCCCGGCCAAATTACTGTCACAGCGACATTCGGCGGCTTCAATAACTCCGCAACTCTGACTGTGACCGCGGCGTTATTAACCGCTATCAATGTGGCTCCCGCCAACGCATCTCTTTTCGTTGGTAACACACAACAGTTCGCTGCTACGGGCATCTTCAGCGACAACAGCCAGCAGGACCTCACCGGTACTGCGGTCTGGACTTCGTCCAATTCGAATGTGGCGAGCATCAGTCCGACGGGGTCGGCTACGGCCATGGCGTCGGGACTGAGTACAGTCAGTGCAACCTTCAATTCAACTGTCGGGTCGACGTCGCTGACGGTAACCAATTCTCCGCCCGCCCTGCAGTCGATTTCCATTTCTCCCGCGAGCGCGATGGTTGCCGAAGGATTCAGCCAGCCATTCACGGCCCAGGGAACGTTTACCGATGGTTCCATGCAAGATGTCACGAATCTCGTATTGTGGAGTTCATCGGCCCCTTCCATTGCCACCGTCAGCAACGCGGCAGGCAGTAACGGTGTGGCCACCGGCGCAGGCGTTGGAGGAGTGACAGTCAACGCTAACTTAGGATCCGTCGTCGGGACCGCGAATCTCACAGTGACAGCCGCTCTTCTTGTCTCGATTGAAATCGCCCCGGGGAGTTCGGCGATTCCGCCGGGAGGCAGCAGTCAATTCACTGCGATGGGACTTTTCTCGGACGGAAGTTCATCCGACATTACAAGCAGCGTGTCCTGGACATCATCTCTGCCGACTGTGGCAACCATCAGCAACACAGTGGGCTCGCAAGGCTTAGCGACGAGCACCGGGGTAGGCAGCACTAGAATTTCCGCGGCTTACAATTCTTTGCTTGATTCCACCAGCCTAACCATCCAGGATCAGCTGCTTTCCCTGAGCGTCAGTCCCGCCAGCGCGCTGGTATCTCCCGGCAATAGCCAGCAGTTCACGGCGATCGGCACGTACCTCAGCGGAATGCAGCAGAACCTTACCGGCCAAGTAGCTTGGACTACTTCCAATCCTGCGATCGCGGTGGTGAATTCCACCGGCCTTGCAGTAAGTTCAACCGCTGGACAAACGACCATTGCGGCAACCCTGGGTTCGCTGTCGTCGGATGCAAACCTGGGAGTCACGCCCATCCAGCACGTCATAGTTATCGTCCAGGAAAACCGCACACCGGACAATCTGTTCCAGGATCCAAACCTGATCAATGCCGGCGCGGACATTCAGAACTACGGCGTGAACTCGACCGGCCGGACCATCCCATTGACCCCTATTAATCTCGGTACCACGGGCAGCAATCCGGATAGTTACGACGTTAGCCATACCCATGCTGCCTTTGTGCAGATGTGCAACTTGAATCCGACCACAAACACGTGTGCGATGGACGGCGCCGACAAAATTCAAACTACGTGCAATCGGAGCCTCGGCCCCTGCCCTCCGCCGTCAAATCCCCAGTTCATGTACGTTAAACCGGAGGATGTTGCTCCTTATTTTCAAATGGCGGAGACGTATACCTTTGCCGACCGGATGTTCCAAACCAACCAGGGACCGAGTTTCCCCGCACACCAGTTCATTCTTTCGGGCACATCGGCACCACAAGCGGGAAGTGACGAGTTCGCGGCCGACGAACCTGGGGGCGTGGCCAGTCGATTCAGCGGCTGCGTTGCTCCGCCCCTGCAATACGTTGAATTGATCGATCCCTCGGGAGTGGAAAATCAAAGCATCTACCCATGTTTTGAGCACCAGACGCTTACCGACTTGCTCGACGAAGCTGACCTTAGCTGGCGCTACTACGCGCCGAACATTACCGGCATTTGGACCGCTCCTACGGCGATTAACCACATGTGCGTTCCCAACGCACCTCCGCCTAACGGCACGAGTTGTATAGGGCCGGACTATACAGGCTCTTCCCCGAAGGTAGTCCTGGAGCAAAGTCAGAGCAATGCCCAACTCCTCAAGGACATCGCCACGAATCAGCTGGCACAGGTGACTTGGGCAATTCCTCCCGGCACCGCTTCCGACCATGCGCAGAGTCTTGGCTGCGGCCCATCCTGGGTGACCTCAATCGTGAATGCCGTGGGCCAAAGTCCATATTGGTCAAACACCGCCATCATTCTTACTTGGGATGATTGGGGTGGCTGGTACGATCACGTGGCTCCGCCAATCATCAACGACGGCATGAGTTGGGGATCGGGATACATCTACGGATTCCGAGTGCCCATGGTTGTGATTTCTCCGTACGCCAAGCAAGCATACATTTCACACCAGATGCATGATTTTGGAAGCATTTTGAAGTTTGTTGAGTCGACTTTCAATCTGCCCTCGCTTGGCTACGCGGACGTCAAGGCCGACGATCTAAGCGACATTTTCCAGTACTCCCAAGCGCCAACCGCCTTCACTCAAATCACGCCGCCTGCAAACAACGCGACCTGCATCGGCAATCCGGTCATCAGCGACCCCGATGATGACTAGGATCCTCTGCAATTCGGACACGGCAGGAGTTCGCTGATGTTCGACTCTGCGTTCCAGGTCAGCCGCTTCAATCACACAGACCTGCAAGTTCACGAGTGGCACCAGGCCTGCCGCGAGCACGGATGCACGGTCCCCTTCGCGCACCGCGATAGGTTTACCCACGCAAGTCTCGCAGAGGGTTAGGTGTTGCTGAGCGAGCCAGAGTTGAAACTTACCTTAACAGCGCGGCGGCCCCAGGAATCTAGGCCGAATTCCACACCGTTTGTCATTCGTTCTCAGTCGCAATCCTGGAGGGAAGAGAGTCCACGGATCACTGTGTCGGGGTCCCGGTAGCCGTCGCTACTGGCGCCGCGGATCTCAATTGCTCCAGCGACGCCAGGACGCTCTGCCAGCGAACCGAGTCTTTCTTTGTTTCGATCGCGGCCGCGGGGTCGGAATAGAACTGCAGGATATTCGCGCGCAGCTCGGGCGACGTCAGGTCAAACTTCCTCTCCGACAGCTGAGCCAACAGCTTCGCATATGCTTCGTCCGTGAGCGAGTATTCGGCAGCCTTGGTTGGCTGGCCGCTGTCAAGATCGCAGTTGGGGAGCACAAGTTTGTCGGCGCGCACTTCTTCGAGAAGCGAGCGGTACTGATCGACAGTCGTGTTGATGCTCTTGAAATAAAGATCTTCTGTTTGAGGAGTCGGAGTATTGAAAGCCATGCCCTTGAACGGCCCCTTCTTCGGCATGTATCGCAAGAGGGTGGCTAGAATGCTGGTGCCGGGCCCCGGCTTCACGTAGTCCTTCCCCCACTGCTTTTCATAATCGGAGCGCGAGAGACGGTACAGGAATTTCTGTTTTGCGAAGTCCGGCGTCTCTTGCATCAACTCTTTCTTGTGAGTTTGCAGCGCGACCTGGGTCATTTCTGGAATCATGCGGCTGACCGCGAAGCGATACGAGCCCACCGCCATATCCTCGTGGGTCAGCACGTCTTTTAGTTGCATTCCATAGACGACCGGCAAGACCCGTTCCAGCAGGGACTTTGATACCTGGAACCCGATGAAATCGTGGTACTGCTGCGAGGCGTAACGATTCTTTGCCACCTGCACGGTGTCGAAGCCAAATTCCGTTTTCAAATGCGCGGTCTTGTCTTGAGCGTACCGGACGGACTTGCCATACTTTGCGCGGAGCTTGGGGTACTCGATCGCGACCGCCTGGTTGACCGCGGGATGGCCCGCGATGTCTGACGCATAGTGCGACAGGGCGCCCAGTGCAAAGGCATATTCATCGACATCCTGGCTTTCGAGCAGCAACTCGCGGACGAAGTCGCCGCTGCGGACGTAGTGCACCAGATCGCTGAATTCCCTGCTGCCAAACGGGTAGTAGCCGAGATCCTGGATGACCGCGCCTCCGTAGGCGTAGGCATGCGCTTCTTTCAGTTGGTCTGCCGACAATCCAGGAAAGCGCTTGAGAATCAGGGGCTGGATCTCATCGCTCCAAAGCAGGTCTACGATTTCCTCATGCGTAAGAACCGAGTATGCGGGCGAAGCGACGCTGCACAGAAGAACCACAAGAAGAAAGGCGGCCGTGCGAACAGGCAGCAGGCGCCATCCGTGGGAGGTGGCACCTGCCGGCATGTGTTTGTTGCTCATGGCTTAAATCCGCCCGAGAACCACCAGAATGACCACAATGAACAGCACCAGCCCTAAACCTCCAGTGGGTGCATAACCCCACTCACGGCTATGCGACCAGCGTGGTAATGCTCCAAGAAGTGCGAGGATCAGAATCACGATCAAAATCGTTCCAAGCATGTTTTTCTCCTATTCTCTTTCTCTGCGATGACAGGAGCGGCGCCAGCCCGTACAACCCGCGCCGATCGCGGTTGATGTGTTATAGCGTGAAGGAAAGCGCAAGGTTCACGCCGGGATAACTGGCATTGCACAGGTAGTACATGCCGTTGATTTCGACCACAAACACGTCTTGGGTGTACAGCCAGTTGCTGGGCCAGACGTCAACGAATCCGAAGGAGTAGCCACTGTACTGGAAACGGCGACTGCTGTATTCGGCCTGGCTCACGCGAAAGTGGTGTTCCTTCCCGAAGTTGGCCTTGTAACGATCGGCAGGAATCCGCCCGTTGCCGTTCCCGCCGGCATGCTGTTCCTGCTTTTCAGGCTTGGAGTCCGGTTTGTATTGCTCCTGCGCGTTCTTTTGCTCCGACTTCGTATCGTTTTCTTCCGGACGGGCGGCCTTCTCCTCCGGCTTCGCGGATTTCTCCGATTGTGCCGCCTTTTCTTTTTCCTGGGCCGGCTTATCTTTGTTCTCTTTCTCTTGCTGTTGGTCCTGCTGGTCTTGTTGTGCGTACGCCGGTATCCCTGCTCCGAGGGTTACCGATAGAACTGCTGTGCTGATTGCTCCGACTAGTTTCATAAAGTATTTGCCTCTGTGATCGAATCCTTGCTTTTTCCTGCCTTAGCGCAAGCTTCCTGTTGTTGCATTGACCGGATTTCCGATGGCTTCGCCGGATACAACTAGCTCAACTCTGCGATTCTGTTGCCGTCCCGCGGAGTTGTCATTGGAGGCCACCGGCAGAGTGTCGCCAAAACCCTTGGACGAAACCGCACCGCTCGAAACTCCTTCTTGCACCAGGTAATCACGCACCGATCCCGCACGATTCTCCGACAGCGTTTGGTTCATGGCATCGCCGCCGACGTTGTCGGTATAGCCACCGACTTCGATATTGAGCCCGGGATAAGCCAGCAAGATGCCTGCTACTTTCGCCAGCTTCTCGCGGGCTCCTGGCTTCAACGAGTACTTTCCGGAGTCGAATAAAACGTCGGACATGCTGACGATGAGGCCGCGCGCACTGTCGCGAGTCTGAAGAATGGAATTCAGTTGCTCGGACAGCTTCGCACGCAGGGCTGCTTTGTCGGTTTCCGCCTGCTGCGCGGTTAGGTTCGCCTGCTGAGCCGCCAAACGGGATTTGTCGGCATCCGCTTGCGCTGCGGAAAGTGCCGCAGCGGAAGAAGCTTGGCTGGCCGCCATGTCGGCATGGGCTTTCGCGGCATCGGACTCGGCTTGCTCCTTCTGCCGCGTCGCATCATCGGCCTTGGCTTGCGTTCTCGCCTGGGCGTCACTTGAATCCTGGCGTTCGTTCGCCAGCCGGACCTCATCCATTTTCTTGACGGCGATGGCGCGTGCATCTTCCGCAGTCTGGACTGCTTCGCGAGAAACTGCGATCAGCTGTTTTCGCGGTACGTTCTTGGCCGTGGCATAACCGTCCGCATTGTTCATCAGCTGGACGGCATGTTGATAGCTCTCGCTGGCGTACTGTTCGGCTCCTTCAGACTGGGCGATCCGGAGCGCGTTGCGCGCCTCGAAGAATTCCAACGGCAACTTGGCATTCAGGATTACCGGGTCGAACTTGTAGCCGGTGGGAATGTAACCCCCGCGCTCGAGCAATTCGTACTTGGCTTTGACCGCTTCGGTCGTTCCCTTGGTATCCTCGCGAACCACGTTTTCGAGAATCACAACGTTGCTGGGCTGCCGCACCGCGTAGTACGGCTCGGCAGTGACGATCAGCGCGAAGGCCTGCAGGTCGGTGGTAACGTCCAGCTTGCTGCGATGGTTGTCGCCTACCAGGACTTCGCCCAAGTTCACCGCGCGGCCTTCCGGCGAAATTGCCCACAGGATGTAGGTGAGATATTCATTCCCAAAGGTGGTGGGCCTTTGCAGATTGCCAAATTCCACTTCAATTTCGATGTAGCCCTTCTTGCTTTCTACTTTGGCCTGACCGTTTGCCGCGGGCATCAAGTCTGTGCCGGCAAAATCCACCTTGGATGCTCCGCTGCGATGCTGGTAGTTCACAGCTTGTACACTTCGGCTAACCACGCTCACCCGGAATACCGGGGTCGGGCTCATCGGTTCGACGGACAGGGTTTGGGAATTGGTTTGAGCAAACGCGCCCAAACTGAGGGCCGCTCCGACTGCTAAGAGAAACTGAATTTTCAAAATTGCTCCTTGTGCAGATGTCTGCCGTGTTGCGTCTTGAAGTCTTCAATTGCGTGCAAATCGATAACCGGTTGCCTCACGGGAATAAGAGAGTGCCCACTCGAATCCGGGACAACGAGTGAAACAGCCCGAAGACATTCAGCAGCCAGAGGACCACGGCGATCACTACCACGCCGTTGAGGATTGATTTGATCGAGGCCTGCATTGGGATGAAACGATTCACCAGCCACAGGAGTACGCCCACCACGATCAGAACTTCGAGGAGTTGAATTAACGGCATGATCTTTGACCTTTCTTTTTCCGAAAGCTGGGTTTCGCGAGCTAATGCCTCTCCTTCGCCCGAAGGGTGTTGCCCGAACTGCGATCTTCAAGAGTTAGGGTCGAATCGTGCGCCGCCGCAAGGTTTGGCGGCAGATACACGGATGAAGAGTGCTGATTCGCTGGATGTGGCCACTTCGCATGTCTGGATCAGGACAAGACGACGGCGACCTGAAGGTAAGAGCTGCGATTCAGCGTCGCGGCCCCGTATACACACTCAGAAGATAGTTCATCATGACAGCTGTGGGCCGGAGCGTCTGAGCAAGATAGCTCACATATCCAGAATCGGTTTGCGGCGATTGCAGGATCAAAGCGAGTCTTCATTTTGTCCGGTGAGCATCGCAGTGCCAAAGCGCAAGCCGCTGTGACAGCGATCGGCGCGCGAGCGGGTCCGGTGCGTTTCCGCACGGCGCTGCTGTAATTTTTCGATGTCGGACCGTAAGGCCCCCAACGGACTCTGTACTAAAGACAAGAGTCGCCACCACTGAAGGCGGCTCTCCTTTTTGTACAAGGCAACGGGGACGGCGGGTAGGTATTCATTAAGCGGCCAATAGGCCGTCAAGGTCTCCGGCTGCGTGTCCACCGGCGTGATAGGTTGGCAGCAACATTTCCTAAGGCGGCGGAAGATGGCGAGCGGCTGACACTTCGCTCCGGGGAATCGTTCAACTGCCTTATTGCCTTAAGCGTTGTAATGCCTTCTCGCGAGCCGCTTCGAAATATATGGTCGCACTGGTCGCCTGCTGCAGTATTGCAGCCGTAAATTTCTTTTGTTGTTGGGCCGAGACGACTACGGAATTAAACCACTCGTCTCCTATTTTAAAATTGTCGTTCTTCTCGGCACCTGCAAGCATCGCGATACGGCGGGCATTGTACATTTGCAGAATCTGCGGAGGGTAGCCCGCACCTGTATCGATCGGCTGGAAGTGATATCCAACTGGTGCGTATCCATCTTTAAGAAACTCGCAACTTGCAGCCGCCGTCTGACTCCCTGCAGGAACTTCCAGCACGATCGTATCTGCCGGGCGTGTCACCTGCAGATAGGGCTCAGCAGTCACCACGATCGCAAAGCTGCGCACAGCGGACTTCGTATTCAATTCGAAACGGTTCCCTTTGGCTTTCATCGCTCCCAATTTGAACGCCTTTCCTGCTGGCGTAATCGCCCACACCACGTAGGTTTCGAATTGGGTTCCGAAGGTACCAGGGGCATCCAATCCGTTGACGTCTATTTCGACCGTGACCTCCACATCTCCCATTTTCAATTTAGCCTGCCCGCTTGCGTTCGGCGCTAGCTCCGTCCCCTTGAGTGTCGTGGTTACAGACCCTCGAGCCTGCGGATTGATGACGCTCACCGTCTTCGTCACAAGTTGTGGCCGAAACTTAAGGTTGTGGTCCACGGTCGCGCTGCCAGATTGTTGCGCCTGCAGAACACAGACATCTGCCCAAAACAAACTCAGAAGGAAACCGCTGGCAATTACGTGTCGGACTGAGTTCTTCATTTCATCTCACCATATCGTGGCATGCATCGGCGACGGCTGGATTTTCATAGCCGCATTTTCCAATGAATTTCTGACGCTCAGCTACTCTCATTCCTTGCGTCTGGAAGTTCTGTTTCTGCTTCAACGGTGATTTTCGCCCCCGCGAGCCTGGCCTTGACTCACCACCGTTCCCGATACCTGTCTCGAAGGGACGATTACATCTCGCTCGCCAGTCAATGACCTTTATCGCGAGTCACGGCACTTAGGCGCGGGGCCGGGCGGGGATTGCGACAGCTAAGAGCAGTGGTCGTACAGTCATGATGGAACATTCTCCTAATCAGGACTCACCATTGGAGTTGAGAGGCCCGTTGTCAAGCAACTGTCAGAAGTGACAGGTATGTAGTGCACCCCTCCAAACTAGACACGTGGGGCCGCGTTTGAAGTGAAGGTTTGAACGAAGGCCGCGCGAGCATCGTGCGGGGTTCGTCCGTGGAGTCCGCGATGCGGACGGCCGTCATTGTGCTCCTCGATCCAGCGCGCGATGCCCAACTTCGCCTGGGCGAAGCTCGGATACTCGTTGTATAACACGGCTCTCGGGGTTGAGAGCCTTTTTACCAACAACACCGGAAACGCCAACATCGCCATCGGTTTTCAGTCCGGGCATTACATCAACGGGAGCAACAATGTCGATATCGCCAGCTATGGGACCGCGACCGACAACGGTGTAATTCGCATCGGTATCAGTGGGACCCAAACTTCGTTCTTCGCGGCGGGGATTCGAGGGGTAACCATAGGTTCGAACGACGCCGTGCCTGTCGTGATCGGTTCCAACGGCCAACTCGGAACAGTCAGTTCTTCACGCCGCTTCAAAGAGGACATTCGGGACATGGGCGACGCCAGCCTTGGATTGATGCGTCTGCGGCCCGTGATGTTCCGCTACCTGAAACCGTTTGCCGACGGATCGAAGCCGATGCAATACGGACTGGTTGCAGAGGAAGTGGCCGAGGTGTATCCGGAACTGGTGGCACATTCGGCGGACGGCCAGATCGAGACGGTGAAATATCAGGTTCTGGATTCGATGCTGCTGAACGAAGTGCAGCAGCAGCAAGCTGAAATTCGCAGCCAGAGCGCGGAAATTCGAAGTTTGCAAGAGCGACTGGAGAAGATTGAGGCCATGATCACACCGTCGTCCCAGGCTGCGCAACAGCACGTGGCGTCTGCCGCGATGAAATAACCAAGCGAAGGACGGGACTTCGCAACTGTGGTAAGCGCAGAAATTTTGATCGACCAAGATCTTCGATTCGACAACGCCAATGGCGGGACTCCTTACAGAACTCTCCTTCAAGGCACAGACGGGGCCTTCTATGGAACCTCGTATTTTGGCGGGCATGGATACGACGGCACGGTCTTCAAGATTACTCTGGCCGGGGCAGATGAGCACCGTACACAGTTTTTGCCGGGGATGCCCCGACGACGGCGGACCTATCGCAGGGATCGAACAAGCGGCGGATGGACTTTTTACGGCACTATAGGCGCGGTACGGGCCCTGGCGGTACCGTCTTCTGCATGACCTCGACCGTGCTTTACGACTTCGGCGCCAGCGATGCCGCCTCATTTTATGCGCTGGTTCAGGCTCCCGGTGGGGATTTCTACGGAACCAGTGGCGCTTTTTTGGAACGGTACTCTCACGCAAGTTTCACCGTTGTCTCCGACACTTTCATCGAGGCAACAGTCCCAGCGAGGGCAACGACCGGTTTCGTTACCGTCAACACGACTAGTGGCACGCTAACCAGCCATGTGGTTTTCCGCGTCACGCCGCAAAACCACTGACCACTTTAAAGGAGAGACTGCCATCGACGACCCTTAATGAGGAAGTCGAAAAATGTCCCTCCGTCCCGCTAAGGCGTTGGGGCAGCGGACTGGACGGCATTCACACGCCTACTGCGCTGTTCCTTCATATCCTTCATCATCTTCGGGTGTCGGGCCCAGTCGATCCGCTTTTCGGGCGGCGCGCCGTAGAGTTCAGGATGCAGGTAGAAGCCGCGCTCCCGGTCCGGTTTGTCCTGTTCAACGGGGATTCGGTGCGCATTGGCCCAGGCATCCCGACGAATACCAGTCACTTGCCACGAAACTTTGGCTCCCGCCTTTCCGCCAGCGATCTTGAAGTGATTTCCGGAAATCTCCTCTGCAACGTACAGGTTCGGCCCGGGTGTACCGATTGCGGTGAGCTGGTAGCGGAAGTCCCGATTCAAAGTTTCAAACCACTCAGGAAGCGGGATCACGGCCGCTCCGTTGCCATCCAATAGGATGTTCCCGTTGTAAACGTCCATCATGTCAGGGGATTCAACAAAGGAGTGATAGAGATACTTATTGGCAGGATCAAGCGGATGATCGATCTTGAATGAGCCTCCGCCTTTCGACAGGCTGCCGCTGATAAAAACGTCGCCTACAAAAAAGCCAGCGTTGGAGCCGGAGAAGTCTCCGACGCCATAGACTCCTTCGCTGTTGTCGGCGTCGTCCTGTCCGTAAATTCCGGCGGAGCCGCTGCCGAAGACTGCGACATTCGGGCTGATGGCGTAGACACCGAACACGCCGGCATTTGCAGAGAGGCCGAAATAAGGAGAGTTGGCATAGACTCCGGTTCCGCTGGCATTGTCGTTGACGCCGGCGACACCCGATCCGTTACTGCTGTGGGATACGCCGTGCACACCGTCTGGCCCGGCGTTATTCCAAAAACCCGTGCCGTCGGCTTCTCCCCAAACGCCTTGGCCGCTGGAGCCGGTCGCGACGGCCAATATGGCTTCCCCACCGGAGGAATTGAAACTAAACAGTTCCTGAGCATTGACCGTAGTTACACTGATGCTGCCAGCATTAAAATTTCCGCCGCTGTCGCGCTTCACAATCGAGTTCGCGGTGTCGGCACTGGTGGGCGCCACTTTCCAGGCGAGGCCAAGGGTTCCGCTCGTGGTCACGGGTGATCCGCTGACGGTGAAGTCCGAGGTGGGAGCGCTCAGTCCTGCGCTGGTGACCGTCCCTTTGCCTGTACCGGGAAAGGTTTGTCCCGGCGCGAAAGTGAACAGGCCCTTGCTGCTCAGCTTTAATCCCGTCTCGGCCGGGAGTGCGGGATCGGTTCCATAGAGCAGGTTCAGTGTAGCGCCAGGACTCGCCGTATTGTTCCCGACAGGCTCGGCTTGCCATTGAAAATGATTCAAGGTGTACGTCCCCGCGCTACTGTTGAAGGCCGAAGACTCCAGGTTCAAGGGATTCGAGTTGAACCCTTTGCTGGCGGTGGCGTATTGAAGAGTTGACAATTCGAACATTCCACGCACCAGTTCTGTACCCTTCACGTCCAAAGTAAATAGCGGGCTCGTGATGTTGATTCCGATCCTGGCGCTGGACCCTGAGCCCGACTGATACAGAATCGAGTTGCCCAAATCAGCGTTGTCCGTCCACAGGGGAACGTAGTTGGCTGTGCCCGAGCCGCCAATGGGGGCCGCAGATACAGCATTGCTCGAACTGGAAGCGACGAGGACAGGTTCCGCACTCGATCCTGCGGTGGAGGCACCTTGCGCCGCCAGCACGAACGCGGATGGCGGTAATCCTCCCAGGGTCTGCGCGTCGCTGGCCTTCAAGGCGTACGGCACAGCCACTAAGAGGACACGCGCTTGCTCCTGTTGTCCTACGATCTGCACACTCAACCAGTGAGCTTCACTGTTGACGAACGAGTCGGCTAGCGATCCGTCGAGTTTGGTGGCACCCAGCGTTACGGTATAGTGCCCACTTTCGTCCGGTGTGATGTTTTGCGTTTCGATCCAGATCGGCGCTCCGCCCTGCTCCTCCTTGTAGAGCAGAAACGTCGCCCCCGTCACTTCACTGATCGGTTTGCCGTTGCTATCTTTCAGAACTGCGTTGTAGTTGATCAGACCCGGCACCGCAGCCCTAACGATCGATGCCCCTGCCCCGCCGACCGGTACGCTTTCCTGCGCCAGTCCCGCGAACGTCATACCACACACCACTGCCACCAGGCTCCATCCGAGCCCTCTGTTCTTGAGTCTCATGGTCTGCTCCTTAACGATTCGCGCGCCTCGCTAACGCAACCAAGCGAGAGCTGTAAGACGCCGAGGTTTCTTAGGCGGCATGGTTCTGCCTGCCCGAAATGACTTCAATCTCCTTGTTATGTTTGGGCCCTGAGATTACTGGAGAAACAAACTCGCCGGGCTGTTGGGGCAGTGGTCCGGCCGGTCGGATCGCATGCTATCACAAGCGCACCAACCGACCCTGTCAAGGCAATAGTGGTGCTCGTTCAGAATTCGTTACAGCGAAAGACCGCAGCGCACAACAACGACTCCAAGAGAATAGGCACAAAGCCCTTGGCCGCATGTGATGAAGCCAGCGCCGGGCGGCGCAGCGCTCGCTCAGCGCTGCCACGCATCCACAACCCTTGGCAGCCAGCACCAACCAGTGAAAGATCGAAGCCACGGGGTTGACGGCCGCTAGCTTCCGCCTCAGCAGTCACTAGTTTGGTTTCTGGTATCCAGCATCGGTGTGGCTCGGAGTGATCGCCTTCTCCGGCGCAAGACTTTTTTGATCCCGAAGTGGTCGTCAATACGGGTGTATACTCTCTCCGTTCGAAAACGCTCGAGATGAAAAACCCCTCGGGCAGCCTCTCCCTGGAGTACGCCATGCGGACCCGGATACTTCTTCTCTTCCCCGCAGTTCTTTCGCTGTGTGCACCTCCACTTTTCGCGCAGAAGCAGACGCTCGACTTCGAGGATTTTGCCGGACCGAGCCGGTTCGACACCGCGCACCCTCCGGTGCGCGAGCTTTCCGCATCTGTCTCTGGCGGCGAAGTATTGCGCAATCCGTCGCTCGCGCCTACGGGGAAAACTGCCGTCTACGGAACGTCGTTCGCCTGCTCGGGATGTCTGCCCGAGATTTCCATTCACTTCAATCAAAAGGTTTCTGATGTGCAGATTTCTCTGTATAGCCCGCATGTTCTCGCAATTTCTTATATTGCGGAAAGCAACCAGGGCGAATTGCAGAAAATCAACTTAACGGAGGGATTTCGTCCCGGAACGGATGCACTGGAATTGCCCTTCCAGAATATCCGTCAGATCACGATTGCAGATAACGCGCCGGACTGGAGTCTCACCATGGACTCTGTCATCTTTGCCACGGGGGGTACTCCGATTTTGATCGATCCGGTGGTGGCGAAGCTGCTGAATGGACCAGCGGTGACGACCAATGTAAATGCGATTGCGGCTGCCACTACCGGTTTCGTTCAAGGCACCGCGGCTGACGGTACCACGCAGGTCGTGATCCGTATCCCCGCTGCGAGCGTCGGCCAGACCTTCACCGTAACGGTGATCAACGATCAGGGCCAGACCAGCACTTCCGTTCCCAACGATGGCGGCGTGATGGCCTTGGGAGCCAACCTGAGCACGCTCGCCAGTTCCCTCACGGTCAACGCAGTTAGTACTGTCAAGGGAGCGGAGGCGTTTGCGATTTATCGTGGGCCAGTCAACTTTTCGCGAGGCTCTCAAGACGATGAACTGACCACGCGCAACGTAAGCCTGAGCGCGGTTTCGACCAGCGGCACAACCAGCACTGCCGTGACCGTAGCCAGACCGCCGGTGGTGATGGTGCATGGTTTGTGGGGAGATGCTTCGAGCTTCGATGATTTCACCCCTCTGGTCACCGATAGCAATTTCAGCATCAGCTACGCCGTTTACGACGCTCCGATCACGGGCATCACGAGCACTGTGCCCACATTCTCGAGCAGCATCGAGTCAACGATCGAGGCGAATTCTCTTGGCTTCGCCTACAACGCTACCGGTGTGGTTACGCAAATCGCGAATTTTATCGCCGCCTACCGTACAACGGCCAATATCGCCGCTGTGAAGGCTGACATTGTGGCTCACAGCATGGGCGGTGACATCACTCGCACCTCGCTTTTGCTGAAAGGCTTTCTTGCCAACAATACATTCGGGGCCGGCCCCATTAACAAGCTGATCACTGTCGCGACTCCCCACTTGGGCACGCCCGTCGCGGCCGACATGCTTACCAACAGCAACAGCTGTGTGCGCAACACGCTCGCAGGCTACGGAGACATTGCCTTGCAGTCGGTTACCTTCTCAGGCCACACGGCACACGGAGCGGTGGTTGACCTAATAGGCGACGGCTTTGGCGGAGGGTTGAGCGCAGCCCTTAAAAATCTAAAGGCCGTCCAGCCCTTTCCAACGGCTTATGTCGCCGGAAGCGCTACTTCAACGAATCTCAATAGCCTGAATTGCCTGCTTTGCAATGCAGAAGCCCTCAGAGTTCTCTGCTCCGGCAATCCCCTGGCCAAGGCTCTGACCGCCAAGAATTGGCCGAAACTCTTTGGGCAGGACAACGACACGATCGTTCCCCTGGATAGTGCTTTGAATAACCTTACCGGCCTGCAATACTCCGGGGTCATTCACACGGCGGGGCTGGAGACTCTGGATTTCGACGGACCCTCCGTGCTCGATGCCGCTCCCAATATTTCCAGCGAGGTCATTACTTTGTTGAATGAAGCTCCCACAGGCAGCGACTTTCACTAACCCGGAAAATAAACGTGAGGTTACGCAAAGTGGGCTAGAAAGAAGCGAGGAATGCGAGAGGAGTCAGCATGAAGAGAAATAAACTCGATTGCTTTGTCATGGCTGCATTGGCCCTAACAGGGCTTACTGTCGCTAGCTCTGCCCAGGAAACCTCGTTGCGTATTCTTTCGCCCGCTTCAGGTGTCGTGGCACGACCGGGACAAGTAGTTACGATCACCGTGTCGGCGAGTTCCGCGGTGCAGAAACTGGTGCTGATAGGGCAGCATCCCCTCGGCATGGCGCGGCCGACTTCAATGGCACGGCAGGAATGGTGGCACACGGGCAAGGCGAAGGACATCCGCTTCAGTTTCTGCTGACGATTCCAAACGCGATTAAGCCCGGCACCTATCGCGTGACCGCTCTCGGAAGAACCTCAGACGGCGTTGTGGAGTCGAACGCGCTGGCTCTGGATATCGAGCGATCGGATCAGCCGACGCGCATATGGGCCGAACCTTCCATCATCCAGTTCGCCCATCTTGGGGATCAAATCCCAGTGCGGGTGCTCGGCGCCTTTGCCGACGGCTCGCACGTGGAGTTGACCCGTTCCAGCAACACGACGTTTGCTTCCGCCGATCCGCGCGTCGCGTCGATAACCGCGAGCGGCATGGTTACAGCGGTAGAAGAAGGAAGGACCAGCATTCTCGTGCGGACGCCGTCAGCCGACTATTCTGTACCGGTGCTGGTGCAGGAAGAGCGCTAGGTTCGCGGTGCTCGGCTTCGGAGGATTGCGACCGAGTGACGTGCAACTCTGACCTAATCCGGAAGCGTAGTATTTTCCAGCCATATACCCAAGAATTTAGTGGATCGGTTATTCCACTCCCGAAAAGGCCGTGATAAGGTGCCTCGTATCGTGTTTTTCTATCGGAGGCACAGACGAATGCAGAGGCGCACATTCATGGACATGACCCTCGGTGCCGCGACAGCGATGGCCCTGAAACCTTGGGCGCTTGGCGAGGAGCAAGGACGAAAAAATCTCGTGGTCTATCCCGATCCGGCGGTGGAAGTGATCGATCCTCGGTTCACCAAATATAAGGTCGCCAACGCTGCCGTGGAGCGACTGTACACAGGCACACGGTGGGCAGAAGGGCCGGTTTGGTGTGCGGATGGGCGATATCTCCTCTTCAGTGACATTCCCAACAATCGAATACTTCGTTGGCTCGAGGATACCGGAGAGGTCAGCGTTTTTCGCAGCCCGTCGAACTACAGCAACGGCAACTATCGGGATCGACAGGGCAGGCTGATCACCTGCGAGCACGACACGCGCCGGGTTACGCGAACCGAATACGACGGCACGATCACCGTGCTGATGGATCATTTTCAGGACAAGAAGCTCAACGCACCGAATGACCTGGCGGTGCATTCTGACGGAGCCATCTGGTTCAGCGATCCTGGTTACGGAATCATGTCGAACTACGAAGGACACAAGGCACCCTTCGAGTTGCCTGCCAACGTCTACCGGCTCGACCTGAAAACGCGCGAGGCAACCGTCGTTGCCACTGATATGAATAAGCCCAACGGGCTGTGTTTCTCGCCTGACGAGAAAAGCCTCTACATCGTCGATACGGGAGTTCCCAAAAACCCGGGCGACCCGCATCCGATTCGGGTCTATGACGTCGTCGACGGCGTGCGACTGAAGAATGGCCGGTTGTTTGTGAATATGGCACCGGGCTCATCCGACGGTATTCGTTGCGACGTAGACGGCAACCTCTGGTCTGCTGCCGGATGGGCAGGGGAAGGCTACAACGGTGTGCACGTGTTCGCACCCGATGGCACGCTGATCGGGAAGATTCATCTTCCGGAAACGTGCGCGAACCTCTGTTTCGGCGGGGCAAAGAGAAACAGGTTATTCATGACAGCGAGCCAGTCTCTCTACGCAGTCTATGTCGAGACCCAGGGCGCCCAGACGCCCTGACAGAAAGCGTTTCTGTCGGGCTACCGCATCGTGGAAAACTTTGTCGGTGGAGTTCGCCCCGGCGAGTGAGATATCGGACCTACTAGCGACAAATTATTGGGACTTTAGTCTTCGAACGCGGTGTCATGCGGGGAGACAAGCGCCTTCTTGAGACGACTATTAATCTTGCTCAGTTCCCAGAAGATCAAAATAAGCACTATGGCGATCACGAACAGCAAAAAT
Source organism: uncultured Acidobacteriaceae bacterium (assembly GCA_963844525.1). Classification (GTDB taxonomy): domain Bacteria; phylum Acidobacteriota; class Terriglobia; order Terriglobales; family Acidobacteriaceae; genus Sulfotelmatobacter. The sequence continues at coordinate 491,124 of CAWJOM010000011.1, forward strand.
GCGACGTACATTGGTTGTCTCTTAGCTTCGAGGATTTGGAAATTCTAAGGTCCTGCTTATTGAAGTGAACTGGCTACTGACGAAAACGCGTTGTTCGCATTGCTTCCGATTAGGCGAACCGTGCCAACCACTAACACCAGAATAACGGCCAGCATCACCGCATACTCGGCAATGTCCTGGCCATCGTCATCTCGCCACAGATTGAGAAGATACTTCATTTGGCGTCGCCTCCCCTGACGTGCGGCAATCATACGCGCTTTTCGCAAACCAAGAGTGCCGGTTGAGATCCATCTCACTCAAATCCCTGTCATGGGCTCCGCCGCATGTCCTTCCCGGTCTTCACGGCGTTGAGGACAGGAGCGAATGGACGGAAGCTTCGTTCGGAACTACCGAGGCCATAGTTTGGACCATGAGGTCCTCGCACCACGACTTCTGGTTAGCCCATTTTGGGGGAATGTCCTTGTCTTCATTGACGGACTGATTCGGGTGTCGTCAACAAAGCGGAAGCCATGCGTCAAGGCCCCATCTGGCCGCAAAGAGCGGCTAGATGGGCACCGGGCACCGTTGCTTCGGTTTTCACTAGTTGGTGTTGGCTGCCTGGGGTTGTGGATGCATAGCGTCGCTGAGCGAGCGCTGCACCGCACGGCGCTGCTTCATTTGCTTCATTACATGTGGATGGCGCGCCCATTCGATCTGCCTTTCAGGCGCCGCTCCGAAGAGCTCGGGATGAAGATAGAAGCCACGCAGCCGCGCGTCTTTTTCCTCTTCGACCACTAGCGGATGCGCTTTGGCGTAAGCATCCTGGCGCACGCCCGTGACCTGCCATGAAACTTCCACATTAGGAACGCTGGTGCGGATCTGGAACTGATGGTTATCGATCTTCTGCCCGACGATGGCCTGCGCGAACTGGCCGATCACCGTCAACTGATAGCGGAAGTCGGTGTTGAGCTCCTCAAACCAGTCTGGCAGTTGCACTGTGGCATTGCCTTGAGCATCGGTGGTGATGTTACCGGTGTAGAGGTTCAGCATCTCCGAGGATTCAATCGAAGCGTGGACCAGATACTTGTTAGCTGGATCGAGCGGGTGGTCAATCTTGAACTCTTTTACAGTCGCTTCCAGAGTGCCGGCGACGACGACAGTTCCGATGAACAGCCCGCCAAGGCCGCTGCCGGCGTAAGCGTCTACGCCGTCGCCGAAAACGGTGAGGTCTCCCCCATAAAACAAGCCCCCCATGCCATCCTCACCGGGATTTCCGCCCTGACCACCGCTGCCTCCATAGCCACCTACACCGGGGCCACCCCCACCGGTGCCGTTCGGATCCGAACTGCCCCCGAACGCGTTCATGCCGTAACCGGCAACCACATCCGTACCGCCGGTAGTACCACCAAAACTATCCACCCCATCGCCGCCGTTATAAAAGGGCGCGCCCGAGCCATTATTGCCGACGAAGTAGCCGCCCGGACAGCCGTTCGCGACGGTGCAAACGCTCGATGCTCCGTATACGCCAGTTCCTCCGATTCCTTCCACACCGAAGCCGTTTGAGCTGGATGTGATTCCGTACACACCGGCGGTTGTTCCAGACGCCGCGGTTGCACTGCCCTGCACGCCGTAGCCGGACGTGCTGGCGGAAATACCCAGCACGGCCGGGGAATTGCCTGAGGCAATCGTGTTGTTTACCCGCAATAATCCCGAACTGTTGCTGCCGGAAATGACGGTGGTGTTGTTGATCGTCTGAGTTCCGGTGAAGGTATTATTTGTGGCGAGTTGCGGGACTCTGGTGGTGTCGAGATTGAGGGTGACGGTGCCGCTGGCGCCGCCTCCTTTGAGGTCGGTGCCGGCGGTGACGCCGGTGATGGTTCCACTGCCCGTGCCGGGAAAGGTTTGTCCGGTGGCGAAGTTGATGAGGCCGTTGCTGGCGATGTGCAGGCCGGTCTCGGCTGGCTTGGTCGTACCCTGACCGAATAGCAGATTCAGGGTCGCGGTTGCGGTCGCGGTGTCGTTGTTTACCGGTTCGGCGAGCCACTCAAACGTTTGAGTCACCGCCTTGCCGGCGGAGGTGTTGAAGGCCGAGGCTGCCTGTCCGAAGGGCTGCGAGTTCTTGCCGGCCGTGGCAGTTGCTGTGCCGGCGTTAGGCAGCGAGACCGAGCCGCGCAAAATGCTGTTGCCCCCGACATCCAGTGTGGCGGCTGGAGTCGCGTTATTGATGCCGATCTTCACAGTGCTGCCCGATCCCGATTGAAACAGGACGGAGTCGACAATGTCACTGGCGCTATCCCACAGCGGAACATAGCCGACTGCCCCCGAGCCGGTAACATCTGGTCTGACGGGCGGCTGAGTGCTTTGAGAGGCCGCGGCGGTTGTACCGAATACCGATACCGCAGCTCGGGACATGGGCGCGGCGAGGACAAATGCTGAAGGTGGCAGTCCGCCGATCGTCTGGGCGTCGGCTGCTTTAAGAGCGTAGGGAACTGCGACCAGGAGCACGCGCGGCTGCTCGGGCTGACCTACGATCTGTACAGCCAGCCACCGCGCTTCGCCACTCGAAAAAATATCGGCGGGCAGGCCCTGGCTTGTAGTTGTGCCGAGGGTGGCCGTGTACTGGCCACTCTTGGAGGGGGTGACGTTCTGAGTTTCCATCCACAGGGGATTGCCGCCCAGCTGGGCGTTGTAGAGCAGGAAAGTGACGCCCTGGACACCGACGAGCGCTTTTCCGTCGAGGTCGGTGAGAACGCCGCTGAAGTTGATGAGAGTGGGAACGACGCTAGCTGCTGCTCCCACCGTAGCTGAGCTGACGGCCGCTGGCTGTGCCGCTATCCATCCGGAAAACGACAAAACGATTAGCAGTGAGGTGCTGAGAAACCGTTTCACTTTCATTTTCTTCCTCGTGAATTTTCGGATTTCGAAGGATTCGGATGTTCGTAGACGTGAGCATCGTGCAGAGGGAACACACCGACCCCCGCTGACTTTTGCGCAGGCTCCAGGTTCGCCCCCAGGATTGTGATCCCAGACTTCTATTCGTTTCATCGGGAGCACGCCGCAAGCATGCTCGCTTCGGCAGAACTTGGATTGTGCAGCCTGGTTGCACAAGCCCGTCAGATGCCGAAAGAGGCCCTCAGGAAGGCGAGGATAGGATTTTAGCCCTCAATAATCGGCAATAAGCTAAATCGAGATTTTTCAACAGTTGGCCGGTGCCGAAAGATTATGCCAGTTTTTCTCTCCCCGTTGACCCTGTCATTTTTGCCAGTTCCGCTTTTCTTTGGGGATTGCGCACTATTAAGACGACAAGAAGGCACCGTAAGTAAATCGGGCTCCGATCCTGCACCCACTCATGTGCTCTGAAGAGACATCAAGCCGGCTGGACCGGAACGGTTTGCGAACCTGATCCCTGTGAGCAGTCGTGTGATTACGGCAACGACCGTACAGACAACACCGATCCAATAGGCGACGGTGCCTAACTGTTTTTCCATGTTGTTCATTCTCCTTTTCGTGGATTTCCGGAGAAGGCACCCACCGACCAACAAAAAACCATCGTCACAACGAAGCTTACCCGCCATACCCGGTCTAGATCTTTCGCCCCCACCGGATGCGGGCAAATATACACCCGTGCGTCTGTTTGCGACCTATTTGTTTCACGTTGCACCCTAATTTGAGGCCGATCCTGGGTGGTCCCCGGGGGCAGTTGATGGTGGTCGGTGCTCAGCATCGCGCCGCACCTCACGCGTTAGATGAGAGGAGCGCATTTCGGCGATGCAGTCGGCTCTGGTGGCTCGATAGCCAACCCGTTGAAATGCCAATCACGATGTGGCCACGTTCCGACTGCCCTTTGCGGTGTCGTGTGAGGAGACGAGCGCCTTCTTGAGACGACTATTAATCTTGCTCAGTTCCCAGAAGATCAAAATAAGCACAATGGCGATCACGAACAGCAAAAATGGGACGTACATTGGTTGTCTCTTAGCTCCAAGGACTTGGAAATTCTAAGGTCCTGTTTACTGAAGTGAACTGGCGACTGACGAAAACGCGTTGTTCGCGTTGCTTCCGATTAGGCGAACCGTGCCAACCACCAGCACCAGAATAACGGCCAGCATCACCGCATACTCGGCAATGTCCTGGCCATCGTCGTCTCGCCACAGCGTGAGAAGATAATACATTTGGCGTCGCCTCCCCTGACGTCTGGCAATCATACGCGCTTTTCATTAACCAAATAGTAATGGTCGAGATCCACGTCACTCAAATCCCCGAGGTTGGAGTTTGGACCATGGGGTCCTCGCATCAGCCCCTCAGTAATCATGGCTTAAGCCATAGGAAGCTACGATTGGTCGGCGACTTTGCCGTCAACGGAGCCATATGGCTTGACGGCTTGGGCTGGGCGCTTTCCGATAGTACCACTCCGCTTTGACTCTTGCTCGGCTTGTGCTCGCTGGGCCCTCAGCTCATTCAATTGGTTCTCTATTTTCACGAGACGTCCCTCGAGATCGGTCTTCTCGATGGCGCGGAGCTGCAGGTTCACTAGAGGGGCCAGGCCGGCGGCAGTCCGAGGGTGGAGCTTGCCGGCATAGACTTCGGTGATCATTCGTTTGACGGCATCGCGCACTGCAGTAACACTATCCAAGTCGGGCAACGGATCAAGTACGCCAATCACCCGGCTGTTCTTCCTTCCGCCAATCCGGCCCAGTTCTGCAGCCTTCTTGGGATTGGCATGGAAGAAACAGAGTCCGCCTTCGGTGGCTGCGGCACGGCAGGGCTTGCCTCTCTTTGTCAGAGCACTGCAGCGCGAGTCCTGCTTGGTATGCGTCATCGTCAGATTTAGGCAGCCTGTCTGGCTTCAACCAGCCGACGTTTATATTCCATCAACAGTTCATTGATTTCAGTATCCCGTGCAACTTCGCTGTCGGAATCGTCAGCCTCATACACAATGCGAAAAATATCCAGTTCACGAAATCCATGCGCCGGACAGACTCGATTCATTTCCGCTCTGAAATTCTCCGCACTTGCATAACTGACCCTGAGAAAAGCGTGGCAGATGCAGCTCGCCTGCTTTTCTTCGTTCGCTATATCCGCGAGCTGCCGCTCCACCCTCGCTACCGGCTCTCAAGGTTTCCTACCATGGCATTCCCTCTCCACAGCCTATCGACGCTTACTGCTCGCGTTACAAAAGGAAAAATCGAAGGACTCAATTTCTGATCATCAGTATAGGGTGCGAAGAAGAGAAATCAAAAGAAGAAGTTGCAGGGTACTTTAGTAACGGCGCATCTTTACTCCGTAAGCGAGAGGGCTTCCTGCCGCTGTATGCCTTGCCCCGTGGACTTCGATGCGTTCCGGCGATTTGCCTCAAGCTTGCGCGGCGAAACAGTCTTCTTTTCGAGTCCAGACTCTTGCTTTGTGTGCGTAGACATTCGGAATCCTCCCGACAGGGTATCTATTAGTATAGTTACTAACCAATAATACATCATCTAGGGAGGAAATCAACTGCGAGGTGATCTACGCGGCTCGCACCGGCTATCGGTCGTAACGAGAAGAAAAAGAAAGACTTAAAGGGGCACTATCACTAGGAATGTCTCGGGGGCCTAGCGGAGCGACTCTTGATGCGTTGAATATTCATGAATTCGATCGCAAGCCGGTTGCTTGGGCCACTCATTCTTTGATCCTGGCCTTTTGCTTGGCAACCAAGCGCTGGATGAACTTCGGGCCTTCCTTCTTGTAGGCCTCAACCCCTTCGAAGAGAAGCATCTCGCAAACTTGAGACAAGGCCCGTTGCTCATCGTCCGCTATTCGCTGGAGCTCGCGCTTGAGTTCCGGCGCGGCCCGAAAAGCTAGAAATTCGGTCTTAGCCACCAGCGAAATATAGCTGCTCACGTAATCAGAGAGCAACTCCATTTGACAAAGTTAACATCGTTGTACTATGTTATCATACGATAACTCATACGAGAGGTGTTTCTAATGCTTCTTACCGCTAAATCAAATGCCAAGTCGAATCGAATCTTTAAGAGGCTGCTCCGGGAAAATCTACGGCTTGCTGGGGGAGCAACATCTTTCTCGGCCCGCACCATTGATCTTCTTTCCACCATAACGAAAGACTTCGGATTTTCTTTCAAAGCGGGCGAGTTGCAGATCATCAATGGCAACTGGTACGTAACTCATACTGGGCTGCTGCGATTGGCACGCCGCAAGAGATGCCGAGGCATCCATGTCGAGGCCGTCGATTCTCTTTGCGAACCCACGGCAAATCGCTTTGTTCTGAAGGCGACGGTCTTCCCCTACAAGGGCTCCTCTGGCTTCGTCGGATACGGCGACGCCGATCCTTCCAATGTTTCCTTCCTTGTCCACGGCGCCGAAATGCGGGTGGCCGAGACCCGCGCTGTCAATCGCGCCCTGCGCAAGGCCTACGGGATTGGCATCTGTTCGGTCGAGGAGATCGGGTCATTCGCCGAGCCGCAGCAACAATCGCCAGAGTCGAAGAAGTTGCCTCCGCAACCGACGCAACGGAAATGCACGGCGCTTCGAAAGTTCGCGATCGCCTCTGCCAGATTATCCGTCAGCATCAACTCGATCCCAACCTCGTCAAGGCGTATGCGACCGACTTCTGCGGCGTCAAGGCTCTTCGCGATGCCACGCGCGAACAAGTGGAAGCGTTCGTCACGCATCTCACCGATTGGGCTGAGAAGGACCGCAATGCCCTGCTCTGCCAGCTCAATAGCTATCCCGCGAAGCAAGAAGAAGGTGCCGCATGAAGCGCCAAATCACCGGGCTCCACGCCGCCGATCGCTGTGCTGCCGACCAGGTCCCTGATGGGGTTTTCCTGGTCCGGGTGCAGCGAGTGCGCTTTCAGCGTCAGGCACAGAAACCCTATTACACACTCACGCTTGCCATTCTCGAACCCAGCCGGTTCGCAGGCCACATCCTCTCGAGCCGACTCTATTGCAGCCCAAAAGCTCTGTGGAAGTTGAACTGGTTCCTGCGCGACTTCGGCTACGACACCGAACTGCTCGGACGGGACGAAGTAGACGAGAAGCAACTCGTCGGTCTGAAGGGAGTAGTCAAGATCAGCCACATCGTCTTCAACGGCGCTTCCCTGCTCCGACTGGACGGCTTTGCTCCCGCTGATCGATGGGAGGAGCTCTCACCGGCAAATCTGGACAATCCGCAGGTGGCCTGAATGGTCTATAGCTACACGCAGATCAGCCAATACCTCACCTGCCCGCGCAAGTATAAGCATCGCTACCTCGATGGCTGGAAGGAGAAGGACACCCGGGCGGCCATGTTATTCGGTCGCGCCTTCGAGCGAGCCTTGGGTGCCCTTTTTCGTCGTGAAGATCCCGGAGCCGCGCTATTCGCCGAGTGGTCTGCCTGCCAGAGCCACGACTTGCGCTATTCCAAGCGAGACTCTTGGGATCGCATGCTCCGGCAAGGAATCATGCTGCTAACCCGGTTTTGCCAGGATAATCGCGTCCAGGTTCGCCAGCCTCAGCGAAATCTACAGGTCAAGTTCACCCGGGAGGTCGCTGGCAAAAGCGACTTTGTCTCTTATGTCGATGCCATCGGGAAACTCGACGGCAAGCGCTGTCTGTTGGAGTGGAAGACATCGTCGAGCCGGTACCCAGAAGAACCTGAGGGTCTTCTTTCGCTGGATCCGCAGCTTGTTTGTTATTCGTGGATGACCGGCATCGCCGACGTCGCCCAGGTCGTGTTCGTCCGAACAAGTCTGGTCGAAGTTCAATACTTGCGGACCACAATTACCGACGAGCAACGCGAAGAGTTTGGCCGCTTGGTGGAGAGCACGATTCGTCGAATCGAGTCCGCGGAGTTTCTGCCGCACAGCGGAATCCGCTTCCCCCAAAACCCTTGCAGTACTTGCCCGTATGTGGGCCTGTGTCTTGGTAAGCAGGAAATAGCCGACGCTGCTTTGGTGCGGCGTCCAGGAGCTGACAGTCTTGATTGGCTTGACGAGCTTAATTACTGAGTATCCGCCCATGCCCCCGAAATTCAATCGCAGCCGTGCGATATTCGTGCTGGAAAAGATCGACGAGATTCTGGCGTGGGAGCAGCGGAAGGAGAGGGAGCGCGACACCAAGTTCGTCGAACTGGGGCGCTATCTATGCGAAGTCCGGGCGGGACAGTACTGGAGGTTGGAGAGATTGAAGTGCTTCGACGAGTTCCTGGAGAGGCGATTCCCGGAATCGCGACGGAAGGCGTATTACCTGATGTCGATCCACGAACACCTGCCACCACAGGCGAGAAAGGAACTGAAAGAAGTGGGATGGGCGAAGGGGATTGAACTCGCCAAGCTGGCGAGGCGGGACGGGCAGAACTTCGATTGTGCAACCTGGTTGCACAAAGCCCGCCAGATGCCGAAGGAAGACTTCAAGAAGGCGGTCGAGAAGGAGCTGACGGGGAAGGAAACGGAACCGTGGGAGATTGTCTACTTCAAGCTCTACCAGAGCCAGATGCCGGTCATTGAGAAGGCCATTGAAACCGCGTCTCTGATGCTCGGAAGCGACCGCTCCCGTGGCTATTGTCTGGAAATGATCTGCGCCGACTTTCTGGCCGGGGCCAACATGGACAACGGAGATCCGGAGACAATGCTGTTCTCGATGGCCAGATTCTTCAAGTTCCTGCCAGAAGGGCAGCGGCGGGAATTTCTGGAAGGCTTGAGCGAGAAGGCTTCATGAGCTCGATGGGCCCGAAGCCAGTACCCTTACGGGTCGATCCGGCGGCGTATGAGAGCTTGCGACAACAGATCCTGCGTCGCGATGGCTGGCGGTGTCAATCGTGTGGAGCGATGGCAAACCTGGAAGTCCATCACAAACAGTTTCGCAGCCACTCCGGCGATGATTCCGAGGAAAACTTGATCACCCTTTGCGCGGCGTGTCACAGCTCGCTCCACAACCCACGTGACGTTGAAAGGTCATCTTGGTGATCTCCCAATCAGAATGTCAGAGATACGTTTCCCTGCGTGACCATCCCACAGGGGCGGAACAGCTCCCTTCTTCGCCTTACCCTCAAGCACGAGCGACAACTCCGTGCGCAGCTTTTCCCGATCAGTGCCTACCAGAACATTCGTCCCCATCGAAATGGTTATCGGGCGCTCAGTATTCTCTCGCACGGTGAGACACGGGACACCGAGGTAGGTGGTTTCCTCTTGAATGCCGCCTGAATCCGTGATCACCACCGTGGCACGCGATTGCAATCCCAGAAAATCGACATAGGAGCATGGTTCGAGCAGGCGCAGTTGTCCGGCATTTAATCCAAAGTCGACGATTCGCTGCCGCGTTCGGGGATGCACAGGGAAAACTACCGTTAGTTCTCTATTCACCTCAAGCAGTGACTCCAGGATTCCCCTGAGTGCTGCACTGTCATCAACGTTCGAAGGACGGTGCAGGGTCACCAAGGCATACCGGTCAGCGAGGTCCTTGACCGTCGTCTTCTGCGCTGACGGCAAGAGCCGTACCAGCGAGTCGATCATGACGTTGCCGACAAGGAATATCTTCTCCGCTGGAATTCCCTCGCGACGGAGATTCTCATTCCCGTCTTCAGACGGTGTGAATAGCAGGTCCGCAAGCTGATCGGTCACGAGGCGGTTGATCTCTTCCGGCATCGTACGGTCGAACGAGCGCAGTCCGGCTTCGACGTGGCCGATCTGGACTCCCAGCTTGGCACAGACCAGGGCGGTCGCGACGGTCGAATTCACATCCCCGTACACAAGGACGATGTCGGGCCGGCGTTCAACCAGGACGGGCTCCAGCCGCATCATGATCTCAGCAGTCTGCTTCGCGGGCGTGCCGGAGCCAACGGCCAGGTTCACATCTGGAGCCTGGATGGCCAACTGCTCGAAAAACACATCCGACATGTTGATGTCGTAATGCTGGCCAGTGTGGACGAGAGTCTGCACTACATTTCCCCGCTCCTTCAGAGCATTGAGGACCGGAGCGACCTTCATGAAGTTGGGGCGAGCTCCAACTACGTGAAGAATATGCATGAGAGTTGTTGATCCTTCGTCATTCCGCTCGCAGTCCAACCTAAGCCAAGCCAAAGTTCTGATTCATTGATAACACAAACGGACAGAAGCTTTGCTCTGAAACACCCAGGTTCGGAGTTTGAAGGAAAAACGCTGCCCGGTGATGTTGATGGAGCCTGGCGGCTCGGGGCGTTAGCGGGTGGGAGCGAACTGGGCGATCTTTGCAAGTTCGCCCTTCACAACTTTTCCTGTCGGGGTCAATGGCATCGACGGAACAATGAGAATTTGCGACGGCCGCTTGTAGGGAGCAAGATGTTGCGCGGCATGTTGCTCCAGGTCAGCCTCTGAAGTTGACGAGGATGGCTTGAGTTCCACGAAGGCGATGACTTCTTCGCCTCCTTGTGTTCCCTCGACCGTGCGCCCGATCACTGCGGAGCGCACTACGGCGGGATGCGCATTCAACACGGCTTCTACTTCTGCGGGGTAGACATTCTCGCCAAAGCGGACGATCAATTCTTTGGTGCGGCCGACGATGAAGAGATATCCGTTGTCGAGGCGAGCAAGATCTCGAGTGTTGAACCATCCTTCTGGATTGATCGCTGCAGCTGTCTCCTCCGGAGCGTGATAGTAGCCTTTCATCACGTTCGGGCCGTGCACCCACAGCTCCCCGACTTCGCCATCGGCGACCGGCTTCTGATCGGAACCGACCAACCGGACTTCCACTCCCGGTAGAATCTGGCCGACGGAAGTGTCGGTTCGATGTTCTCCAATGACAGCCTGAGCAATGTTAGGAGAGCACTCCGTGACGCCGTATCCGTTGTAGAGCGCCATGCCAAACAGGCCTCTCCACTTCCGTTTTCACTGTAGGCTGAAGTGGGGCGCCGGAAGACGAGATGATACGGAGCGCAGGAAACTTGAGCGACTTCAATCCCTTCAACTTCGCATAGTCCGCCAGCAGCGAGAACATTCCAGGCGCACCCAATACAACGGTCAATTGTTCTTTCTCCAGAGTCGCGAGAGCCGCCACAGGATCGAAGCGTGCGGATAAATACAAAGTCGAGCCGCTAAACAATGCGCCCAGGAGCACTACGGAAAGCCCCACCGCGTGGGACATCGGCAGGACACCATAGAGTCGGTCTTCGGGCTTCAGTGATCGGATCTTCGCGGACACAGCAGCAACGAACAATAGGTTCCGGTGCGTCAGCATGACGCCCTTCGCAACACCTGTCGTTCCGGAGGTATAAATCAACGCGGCCACGCGCTGTGCAACTTGCGTGTCAATCACCTCTGGTTCGACTTTGTCATTCAGCGGCCCAATCGCCACTGGGCCCAAGAGTAGCGACATCTTGAATGACTGCCCCATGTCGTTTGGCATGTTCCCGTGCATGTGGCGAGACGCTCGTCGTGTAGATCACTCGGCGGGCGCCGCAGTGATCCCGAATCTCATCGACCTCGCGTGCCGAAAGACGTGCATTGACCAGAGCAGGCCATGCATCCAACTCTCCCAGCGCTAGCAGGATCGCAACAAATGCTCGGCAGTTCTCGCAGACTAGCATGACCCGGTCACCGGGCCGTACCCCCGACTCGACGAGCCAGCGCTGGGCTTCAGAGACGGCAGCCGCCAATTGCTGATACGTCCAACGGCCGGAAGCCTCCACTAGCGCGGGATGCTCTGGCAGACGCTCAGACCAGGGCCTGATCACATCGCTGATGCGCTCTGGCAGATTCGCCAGGAGATCGGCAATGTTATGAATTGCTTCGGGCATGACAGGATTGTAAGTGCGAGGTGGGTATCTTGCAGGGAATGCGCTAGGCGATTTCGGATTGCTTGCTCGACTCGGCCGGCACGCGCTGCAGCCAGATGTCCCGCCAGTAGGCAAATTCGCCTCGCGGACACCCGCCGAAAGCTACGCATGAGCATCCGCACATCGAACCTTCGAGGAACGCAGTGTTGTGCATCTGCCGCATCTCTCCGGTGCCATCCACGATGATCTTCTCGAGCTTGCGCTTTACTTGATGCTTCTCGCCGCAGGAACGGCCCATGGCCGGAGTAAAGAGCAGGCCGCGGTTATATCCCCTCGATCATTCAGGGTTTCAACGATGTCCGTTACCGGCTTGATTTGGATCCGCTCTCCAGGCCGCAAATCCAGGCTGGCGGCTGGGGTCGATTTTTGACTTCCGCGGGCGTACACACCAAGAAGCCTCTTGCGGGTCTTCCAGAATAGCCATTCGCCGATCCGTTTCGCCATTTCCAGAACACCGCAATTGCCGGCTCGGACATCCTCGAAGCACTTCCCGAATCTTTCCCAGTGCGACAACTCCCTGGTCGCGTTCAATATTTCGCTGGCCTGGCAGAAATACTTATTCGGACCGCTGGAAGTCTTGAGGCGGGCGCGAAGCCACTTGATGCCTTCCGGATCCACGTTCGACTGAACAGGATCAAGGCTGTCTGCTTTGCGCAGCCACGCTTCGCGCCAAAAGATCGTACATTCCTTCTGGCAGCCATCGTGGTCAGTGCCCGAACAACGCAGTCCTTCGAGGAGAACCACATCCTCCGCCGGAAACTTCCGCATGCCGGAGGAAGTTCCGTAGTAGCACGTTTTCACGACACGCTTGGAAACACGAAATCTCCTGCCCGCAGATACTCCATCATCTCCGGCATGAACGGGAGTTTGTCCAACGTGCCGTCGCCATCGAGAGTTTGGAGGATCTCCCTTGGAGACAACACTTCGACACAGTCGCCGGGACGAAGGTTCACGTGTGCGCGCGGCATAAGTAAATGCTGAGGATTCCTACCTGGGGAACGACGGCAAAGAAATTCTTCAGCCCTATAAGGGCGACTTACCCGATAAGCCAACGACCCGCAAAAGTTTCTTCCATGCTTTCAGACAGAAGCCGAGCGGAGGCCACATGCTTTCTCGAAGGACGGCGATCTTCTTTACATAATCGTCTACTCGCCAGTGACACACAGTCCCCGAAGGAAAGAAGGCCAAATCACCAGGACCGAACCGACGTTCTTCGCCATTTTCATAGATGAGAAAGGCTTCCCCAGAGATGAAGTAGACCGTTTCATCCTGTCCATAATGCCAGTGGAAACTGCCGGCGGTGCAATCCCAAACCACAACCGACGAGGTGAGATCGCGACTTCTGGCCAAATTCTTACTGCGCGAAATCGGCGCGCCGGTCAAAATCCATTCCTGGGGAATGGGCTCGGGCTGGAGCTCGACATTCTCCGGAGCCACCATAACGGCCGCGCGGAGCGCGGCATCTGCCTGGGAACTAGCACGCGGAGGCGCTGCCGGCGCAACGACGGGTAACGAAGCTTCTTTTGGCATCTGAATCCTTCTTCTACCGCAGTGCTGAACGCTTTCGCGTTGTCGGGTCACCCACCGCCGCCAACGCCGGAAATGCCACCACTTCTGTCTTTTGAGTCACGACATACCGCAGCCAGTTGCTGTAGACCGCGACCGCAGATGATTGCCAGGTCTTCTGCAATGTGCCGACCACGCGAGCTTCCGGGAAGCCTTCCATGACTTCCTCTCGACGGGCAGACACAGCAACTTCTCGGAAATCGCTCAGAACCTCTGTGGCAACGGCATCAAAATACCCCTTTGGCATTGAGGGATACGTCTCCCGCTCGCCTCTAAGGAATCTCTTGATATCCCGCCGGTACTCCTTCAGTAGCGTCTGAGCGCCGTACTCCGGATGCCCCTGGAAATGTACGAACAGGCTCCGCTTCTTTTTCTTCGCAAACAAGTCCACCCCGCCCTCAGACGATTGAGTTAGCACGGAGTAACCACTCGCCGTCAGCTCGTTGCCCCGGACCTCATTCCATCGAGAATGCGGGAAACGAATTGACCCCGCGGTACCGTTGGTCAGCTGGTGCTCGGTAGTCTTAGCGAATTCGAAAACGCCGAACTGTTTGTCACTCAGCGGATGCCGGCCGATGCCGTCGCTGTGCAGAACCCCTGCGTGCGCCGCCAGGCACGAGAGGACGGTCGACGAAGTATTTCGTTCCGCCCAATCGAGAACCTGCGTCAGGACCGGCCAGTAAGGCTCATCCCTCAGGTCAGGACGACGGGGCTCGGTGCCGGTCATGATGACACCGTCGAACCGGCTGTTCCAAAGATCGTCGATACCCCAGTAAAAACTGTTCAGATGCCGCTCGCCGCGATCGGTTCGGGGAATCCCGCTCAGCGAGTAGAGTTTCAGATAATACCGGTACATCGCCGGACGCGATGTCGAGAAGTTCAAAGAACTGCAATTCCGTGTCTTCCAGCGCGGGGTCCGGCATGTTATTGATCAGGGCGAGGCTGACGCCGTCCATGCGTGACTCATGGCGGTCGATCCCGAGCGCGCGTCGCGGACTCTTCTTCTCTCACCCAGCCAGGTGGAACCCGGCCCCCATCAATGATCAATGGCATGACATTCCCCCGTGTTTCGCCAGCTTTCTCTTCCCCAGACTATTCATGCTTTGGCGCTGTCCAGCGCCTGCCCCAGATCTTCCAGTATGTCGTCGATGTGCTCGATTCCGACGCTGAGCCGAATCATCTCGGGAGTGACGCCAACCTTTTCCTGTTCCTCTGGCGTGAGTTGCCGGTGCGTGGTCGAGGCTGGATGACACGACAGCGACTTGGCGTCACCCATGTTTACCATTCGCTTAAACAAGCGGAAGGCGTTGAAGCATTTTCTGCCTCCCTCGTACCCACCTTTCACTCCGAACGTCAGAAGCGAGCAGAAATTCGAACCCAGATACCGATGCGCCATCGGATACAGCGGATTGTCCGGGAAGCCCGCGTAGTTGACCCACGCGACCATCGGATGAGCCCGCAGAAATTCGGCAACCTTCCGTGCATTCTCCACGTGACGTTCCACGCGCAACGCCATCGTCTGGATACCCTGCAAAAACAGAAAACCGTTAAATGGAGACAGCGTGGCCCCGGTATTCCGCTGGCAGACGGTGCGGCATCTCGCTACAAACGCACTCTCCCCGAAATGATCGACATAGACCACGCCGTGGTAGGCGATCTCCGGCCGGTTGAACATGTAGAACTTATCTGGATATTTGCGCCAGGGAAACTTGCCGCCGTCCACGATCATTCCACCGATACTGTTGCCGGCCCCGCCGATGAATTTCGTCATGGAATGCAAGACAACATCGGCTCCATACTCGATCGGCCGCAACAGGATCGGTGTGGCAACGGTGTTATCGACGATCAGAGGCACGCCGTGCTTGTGCGCGACCTTAGCCAGGCCTTCAATATCGGCCACGTTTCCCGCCGGATTGCCCACACTCTCGCAGTAGACCGCGCGGGTATTTTCGTCGATCAACTTCTCCACATCTTCGGGGCGATCGGTAGCCGCAAAGCGCGACGTAATTCCGCGCTTCGGGAAGATGTGCGCGAGCAGCGTGTACGTGGCGCCGTAGAGCTGAGGGAGAGAAACGATGTTGTTGCCGGACTCGGCAATGTTGATCAGCGAATATTCGATCGCCGCCATCCCGGAACTCACGCTGAGTCCGTCGACTCCTCCTTCAAGCTCCGCTACACGCTTCTCTAGCACGCCGTTCGTGGGATTGCCGATTCGGGTGTAGATATTCCCTTCGACCTCGAGATTGAACAGAGCCGCGCCGTGTTCGGCGCTGTCGAACTCAAACGCGACAGTCTGGTAGATCGGCACGGCGACAGCTTTGGTCGTGGGATCGCCATCGTAGCCGGCGTGAATCGCAATCGTCTCTCTCTTCATTCGTTAACCAATTGGGAAGGTCGTCGCACCATGAAAAATGGCATCTCGCTGAGATCCAGCTTATTTCGAACTCGCAGCCACGCTTCGAACTGGAATGGATCGCGCTTTCGCGGGATGCCGACTTCGCCAGCGCACGAGTAACCGTACGCGCAGCGAAGCCAGCGCCGAACGCAAACCGCATAACGGGTCCGAAACTGTTCGCCGCCGCAACGCCCGCGAAATAAAGGCCGGGAATTGACGACTCGAAAGTCGACGAGAGCACTGGCGCTCCCTGGATGGCCTTAACTTTTGTCCGAATCTCAGGGTTCAGAAACTTCAGGCGCTCCAAGTTCACCTTGTAGCCTGTCGCCGCGATGATATGTTCGGTGACAATCTCCTGCTTGCTTCCGTCGGCGGCCTGCACACTCAAATGAACCCTGCCATTCCGAATCTCTGCGCCTTGCGGTGTGCATCCGAGATGGAGTGGAACTTTCCCAATAACCTTGTCGCGAATGAACCACCCTCCGGAAGGTCCAAGAGTTCTACGGACGATTTCGAGGCGAAGCCCTTCGGGCAGATAGTAAAAAGCGCCCGGCGCATCAGCAAAGAATCGCGATCGCATTCCCCGGCCCAAGCCCCGATTGCGGGTGCCTGATCTTCTGCCACCACGAGCGCGGCTTGCCGGTTGGCTGGCTGTGGAACTTCAATTCGCTGCGGCGGCTCACCAGCTGTACATTGGCTCCAGCTTCATGAAGCAATCCAGCCAGATCCATGGCTGACGACCCACCGCCGATCACAACGACACTGCGGCCGCGAAAGGGCTCCACTTCCCGATGACGGGCGCTGTGGGACAGAAACTCGGATGGCAGATGCGCCAGATTTTCGGGAACATGCTCGAAATGAGTAATCCCCACCGCCACTACAACCCTGCGGGCCTGAAACGTCTCGCCATCCTCGAGTCGCAACGTGAATCCGCCGGGCGCGCGATCCACATTCACCACGAACTTATCTTCAAGCTCCGGCACCATGCGGTCCCGGAAAGCCAACCCGTACTCCCCGAAGGTCTCAAGGTGCACCGGCAATCCCGCATCCGCATATGGGATGCCTCTCTCTGCGCAAAATTGGCGTAACGTGAAGGCGCGCTCCGGATCATAGATGTCGGAGGCGAAGCCGTCGGACTTGAGCATCATGCCCTTCGGCATGTGCTGCAACCAGCTGTCCATGGGACGGCCAAAAACGCGAAATGGAATGCCCTGACGCCGGAGATGCGCAGCGATTGACAGTCCGTAGGGTCCCGCTCCGATGATTGCGGTATCTAACATGCCGGGAAAAGGCTCCTTATCGTGTTGGTGTTCCAGGTGCCGAACAGGCGAACGCGCCATCTAGTTCGAGGGGGATTTAGGGGGGATGACCGTGATTATAGCACGGCCCGAATTGCCAACCGATGGCCCGAAAGTGGCCCCCGCCGTGTCCGACGATCAATATAACACCCTTATTATCAGCGAGATACGAAGTAGCCCTATTGGATCAATATCGCAACTCTAACCAGCAAGCCGCGGCTCCTATCCTTGGGCCGCGCCAACAAGTTCGTCCGGGATGGGGTTCTGGTAGCTCCTCTTTCCTTCGAAGAACCGCTTCAACCGGAGGAATGGCTGCTCCAGCAATTTCCAAGACACGGACGCCATTACATACGTCGCCGTAGTAGCGAATACGAACGCCAGAAAAGCATGCTTGTCCAGATGCAATGCCTTCACAACATCGAGCGGTATCTTCTGGAGCAGATAGATGCCGTAGCTGATCGTTCCCGTGTAAACCAGAAACCGGTTCGTGAGGAGAGCACGTAGACCTCGATTTGGGGAGAACAGCGCGAGGTAAACGAATGAAACCGATGCCGCCGCGATGACCGAAAAGCCGATCCATCTCGCGTGATGGCTTTCGATCACCAATGCGAGTGGCGCCGACACCAGCAACACGACCCATGCGCGCTTCACAAAATTCAACGGAACGAAGTTGGCTGAACGGACTGCGAGAGCGAGCAGCGCGCCAGCCATCAAGCCATCGAGACGGCAAAATGTGTTGGAGTAAATATTGACTTGATGCACGGACAGGTAGTACCGCAGCGCCGGAGAGAGACAGATCACCGCGATGGCGATCCTGCGAAGCTGAGCCTCATTGCAAAATCGCACTACCAGTGGCCAAACCAGGTAAAACTGTTCCTCTACAGCGAGGGACCAGGTGACGCCCAGCAAACCTGTGGCGGAACTCGGAATCGGGACCAGAAAATTCTGCCCGAAGAATAGATAGGACCACCATGGTGACGAACGGGCGTCGAAAATGACACGCGCCTCGGAGGGACGCAGCAAGGGAACGATCACAAACATGAAAAGCAGCGCCGAATAATACAAGGGCCAGATCCGGAGGCAGCGTCGCGCATAGAAGTTCCTAAAATAGCCCTCGGATTGCTTCGCGTCGAGGAGGATCCCCGTGATCAGAAGTCCCGACAAAACAAAGAAAAGATCCACGCCCATCCAGCCATTGTCCGAGATCAGACGCAAATGCAAGGAAGGGTAAATATTCGTGTTATGCAGCAACACCAATAGCACGGCCAGACCGCGAACCGCATCCAGTTGAGGAATCTTCTTCATCGATTGTTAGGATCTTTTCAGCAGACAGACGCCCGTCCAGGGATAGTTCCCCGGCAGTCCCTTGGGCTCCGGGAGGAGCGAAAGCAGTTCGACTGGGGCGCGTTTGAACTGCGCCGCCGTCTTCAACATTCCCTGCACGTCGATCGGCTCCCAGCCATGCGGCTTGAAGAAATTGGCACCTTCTGCCGGGCCAAACTTGAAAGCCGCACCAGCCTCGCTAAGTTGCTTTCCCGTTGAACGCTGCATCAATCTCAATTGGCCCGGAGAAGCGAGATCAATCACCCAATTCAAGAAGTGCGGAGCAGCCGAAAGATCTCGCGCAAGAGAAGCGACTTCGTCAGGAGTGAAGTAGATCAAAAGGCCTTCACTGGCGATTACGACCTTGGTCGCCCTGCGATTTAGATCTTCGAAGAGCCTCCGACGCGCGGGTCCGTCGGAAAGATCCAGGCTGACGCGTTCCAGTTGACACTTCGGCTTCTCATTGGCAAGAATCTCTTCCTTATACGCAATGATCTCCGGCAGATCGACCTCGACCCACTGCAGGTGGGCGGGGAGTTGCATCCGGTAGGGCCGGGCATCCAATCCCGCGGCGAGGTTGACTACGAGGGTCGCACCTTCCTGGATTTCCCGAGCCAGAAACTGATCGAATAGATAAGTCCGCGCCACCCATGCCCACTCATGCTTGTTGCCGTCAGCCAACGTGTTGGCGATTCGGAACCCATGCTCGCCGGCCAAACGCTCAGCATACGGGTCGCGGAAAAGTGCATCGGGCCGCTGGGTTTCGAGTGCACGAAAATATGCCACCCAACGGGCAGTATCAGAAACGTTGCGGACTGTGGAATTGGCTTCGTTCACAATAGTCAGGACGAAATCGATGTTTCGTTTCGAATTCGCAAAGGTGAATCACACAACAACTGCTTGCTCTGTCGGTCTAGAGTTTTGAAACGGTGTTGCTGGATTCATTGGCCACCCATACGTTTGCACCGTCAAATGCAAGAGCGGTGGGAAACGAACCAACAGAAAACGTTCCAAGAATTGCGCCATCGGTGACGCGAAGCTGGGTGACGTTATCGGTTGTGCTATTGGCTACCCAGATATTGGAACCATCGAATGCTAAGCCGAATGGCTCTCCGCCCACAGCAACAGCGCCAGCAGCAGAACCGTTTTCTCGCATCTTTGTAACCGTGTTGTCGGAGGCATTCGCGATCCAGACGGATGCTCCGTCAAAGGCAAGGGCGCATGGGAAGTTTCCTGCCGGAAACGTGCCGAGCGCAGCGCCATTGCTTGCCAACAGCTTCGTTACATTGTTCGTCGTAGTGTTGGCGACCCAAATGTGAGTTCCGTCAAATGCAATCCCTTCCGGCTGCCCCCCTACCGCGAACGTCCCAAGCGTGGCTCCATCAGTTGCTCGTAATTTTGTTACGTTGTTGTCCAAGTGATTCACGACCCAGATGTTCGAGCCATCAAAGGCGATGCCGGCCGGATCAGATCCTACGGCGAAGGTATTCACAACTGTTCCGTCACTGGCCTTGAGCTTGGTTACATTGTTGCTGTTGTGATTCGCCACCCAGATGTTGGCCCCGTCAAATACTAGAGCCAGCGGCCCATCTCCGACTGGAAAGGTTCCCAGGATCGCGCAATCGCTGGCACGCAACTTGGTGACGCTATTGTCGCCGTTATTTGCTACCCAGACGTTTTCGCCATCGAAGGCTACATCATTCGGGTTATTTCCAACAGGAAGTTGAGTAACTAGGTTAGCTGCATACCATCGACGAATGGCGATCTGTTGAGGATTCATCGCCTTCTCCAAATTCCTGTAAGAAAGAGTCTACGGAATCAACTTTAATCGACCGAGGCAAGAAATCATCCACAATGCGTTAGCGGTCGAACTTTTCAGCGACAAGCCCCGTTGCAGCCAACAGAGACTGGACAGCCTTGCGTCTCACCGCAATCGCCCCAAGAGCAGTTCCCAACGTGTTGGTAATAAGGTCAGTCATGCCGGAGTCGCGGGTCGGAAGAAACGCCTGCAAAACTTCAATGGTCAGGCTCACCGCAAATCCAAAGGCGATAGCGGCAGCCACCGGGTGTTCCATCCTTCGGAGCACCGAGAAATAAACACAGAAAAAGAAGCCGAGGGGAATGAACCCGCCCACATTAATGGCGACATCTTTCACATAGTTCCAATCCGGACGAAACTCATCCCACGGCCGCTCCAGAAACTGCGCGTGTCAACACGAAGAACCGCTCTGGAATGGTTAAGTCGGTCGCTGAATCGATCTGGTTGTGGACAACGTTTCCCGTTCCTTCATTAAAGAGATAAAGCGCAATGATCGCCTTCACTCTTGCTGAGTTCCGGTAGCGCGCCCTTCGTCCAGTCCGCAAAATGCTGCGAGAGCCTCATTGGCGGTCAACTCACGATCGTAGAGGGCCAGGCCTTTCAACTCCCCAGACCAGCCATCGGTTGTCACCGGAGAGTTTCCGACGATAAGTCGACCGGTAAGATCCTGCGTTTGACAGTTTGAAGTTCTCATATTTCTTTACAAATGCTCCCATCCGCGAAGACCGTGGTGCCTGACTGGCTTGAACTGATCGTGATGAACACCGGCTTCCGACGGCTGAGGACATCGTCGACATAGATCTTAACCTTCTTCGCTTGAGGCAATCTGTAGTCGGCGCGCCAAAGAACGAGGTCGCCCAGCGACTGTCGCAGTGCAAAAGCGGCTGCACTTTTCCTCTCGGGCTGGTAAAAGGCAAGAATGGTACCTGAAGCGTGAACGCGCTTCGGTTGAAGCCATATCTCAATGCTGCAAGAATCGCTCGCCCGCTGCTGGTTGGCGCCGAATGAACCTGTGCTCACGATGCTGCCGTGTCTGCCAAAGGAAAGGCCCTTTCCTTCGCCTAACCATCTCACATCGTTTCTGGGCGAATGAAATGGCCAAAGCCCCGCCACCAGGATTCCGAGCAGAACTCCCGCACAAATTATTCGCAGGGCCACCTGTTGCACACCAGGCAAAAAACCGAGCCCCGACCTCAGCCTACCCGTAAATGACATTAAGATTTTGGCACTGGCGAGCCCAGCCCTACAGGTACCGATAAATCCGATCACCCAACCACGCAACTGTCGCCAGTGGCAATCGACGCCAAATGGCGTTCCTTAGCGATTCTTTGTAGCCGTGCGAATCGGCAGGCCCATGGTGCACATCTTTGGAGGCGGGGTAATAGTAACGATATAAGCGCACAGGCTCAGAACCCCACTTACTTTTAAACTTCGCTAAGTCGCTGTTCCCATCTGGGACTTCACCAAAATCGAAGAATCGATAACCCGCAGCACATGCTTCATTGATGGCCTGCCATTGAATGACATCGTTAGGCCGCAAGGATAGATCTTTCAGCCGGGAGCCGTTGAACGCGTAAGACACTGTTTGACCAAACGTCAAAAATATGGAGCCCGCGATCATCCTTTGCCGCCCCGCCGATTGGTGCTCCGCCACCAAGAGCTGCATCATTCCGCGCGGCCTCAACAACTCCCAAAGCGCAACGAAGAACCGATAAGGGCGAGGTAGGACCGCATTATGGCGCATTGTTTCAAGATAGATCCTGTACCATGCCTTCAGATCATCTTCTTGCTCGGCAGGGCGCACCGTTACACCCATTCGTTTTGCCTTGTTGATGGCCCATTTGATACTGGCGCGACTGTGACTGTTGTTGACACGAAAGGATCCGTTCGCCGGTAGAGGTAACAGGTAGGAGAGCCGCCAGGGTACGCAGGCAATTTCCGGCACCATCCCATCGAGATCAGACCCCTGCGCCTTGATTTGAAGCAAAAGGCCGGAATCTGCGGAAACCTGCTCGATGGCGTTCAAGAGCAACGCTGCTGAGGCTTGATCGTCGATCGAAAGCGGACCTGCCATCGGCGTACGCGGAAGCGACGACAGGCGACGCCCCGTCAATGGCCGCCCGAAGCTGAAAGGCAATCCACGAGTGCGCAGCATTGGAAGAACCGCCAGGACATTGCCGAGGGCATCCTCGCAGATCAGGTAAAGGCCTTTTTGGCCGTACTCTCGCTCCAGAATCTCAAGCCAAGCGGGATGATGGTAAATCGATCCGTTTGGATGCTGGGCTACGAACGACTCCCAGCGAGAGATCGCTCTGTGGATTCGTCTCGACGACCCGTCAGATCTCGAGACAGCGCTTTAGGGATAGCTGACAGTGCAGTTCGCTCCTTGCCGGATTCCTCGATTCGTCCAAAACAAACCAAGGCCGTGATCATCAAGGATCAAGAATTCGTCTTTGCCCCTACAGTCTCAAGTCCATCCTGCACAATGGATCGGGGTTGGTCGCAGCATCGGAAGGTTAACAGCCTCAACGGGACGCAATTTCCTTAATCTGGCAAGGACTCTATTTGCGAACCCAGCGGCGATCATTGGCGCACCGGAGGCAAAGAGTTTGCCCACATTCTTGTAAAGGCCGGCCCGCAGTCCCCTCTTCACCCAGAAAAAGACGACGCCGCCGAGGAAAGCGCGCCGTTCGAACCGATACCGCGAGCCCCCGGGATATTCGCCGGCCCTCTCCTTTCGCATCAAACGATGCATCATTCCGATGAAAGGGGGAACAGAATGAATACTGTTGGCCGTGTGAACTCGATAGAAAACGGTAGAAGGTGAGCAAATCAGGATCACCGGCCCCACTTCTCTAAGCTTCATAACGAGATCGACTGAGTCGAGATAAAAAATACCCGCGGTCCAACCTCCAACTTGCTCGAAGGCCTCGCGCTCTAAGATCCATGTGCTCGCGCTCATTCCGTACGAACGATCCTTTGAGAGGAAATTGTCATACTGAACGAACTCAATTGCCTGAGGAACTTGCTGATCCTGATGAACCGGAGGCTCACCGCTGAACCAGAGCGATTGAGCCGCAAGGATCTTCGGATTGCGTTCCACGATAAGGCGCTCATAAGCATTCAAAGCCCATCGTCGTAAGGCGTCATCTCCGTCAAGGAATACCAGGTATTGCCCCCTGGCTTGCCTCGCCCCCTCGTTGCGCGCTTCGATCGCTCCGCGGTTCGTTGGGAATTTGATCAATCGAATCGAATCAGCAAACTGCTCCAATCGCTCGACCGATCCGTCAGTCGATCCATCGTCGACAACAATGATTTCCTTCTGGGGGTGAGGTTGCGCCAATGCCGAGTCCACGGCAGCGCGAATAAACTCGCGTTGGTTATAGCAAGTAATAATGATGCTGAATCGAATCGGCAACATGGCAAGAAAGCCGCGCGTATCAGGCAGATCGCCTGCGGAACAACAGGCAGGTATAGAGGGTAGGACAGAGTCAAGGTGGAAGAAACGAACTAAAATTAATCGACGGATCTCCTTACAGGACTGATTCTCCCTGTTCCGGGTCTGCAGTCCATCTGAGCTTCAGACCTTACGCTCGACTTGACAAAGTACTTCTTCGTCACAAGGTAGGGGAGCATCAGCAACTCCGCGAGCGAGGGCAAAGGGTCCTCTCCACAAAACACTGATTCGGTGCCCGTATTCTTTAGCGAACTCCAGTATGAGCGTAGGGATAACTCGCCCGCCCAGAGATCCGAGATAACCGTTGGCACATCGGTGATCCCCCGGAGCCACCCCACGCCCGCTTTCGCCCGATAACGGTCAACCGGATATCCGAGCTGATCAGCGAACAACAGGTAGGGAAAGTCCACACCTGCGGGAATCCCGATGCTATGAAAACCCCAAGTGCGTGCGTTTACATCCAACAGTTTGAATTGTCCATCCCGAGGATCTTGTTTGAACTCCACTTCGACGAGGCCATAGTAGTCGATGGCTCTGAGGAAACGCTCTGAGAGCTCTTCAATCTCCGGAAAATCTAAAGTCTCGACGTACGTGGCCGCACGTCCAAATTCGCGTGGATGCTGGCGCAGCCTCTTAGCAATCAAGGTGCTCTGCGCCTGACCGTCACGAAAGAAAGCACAGTACGAATATTGGCGTTGCCCATCGCCAGGAATAATCTCCTGGACGAGTATCTCTTCGGGCCTGATTTGACGAATCGCCCTTCGAAAAAGGTCATGAAGTTGTTCTGGCGTCTCAGCGCGCCATGCCTTGGCCCCAGTGGCGTAGAAGAAGTTCTCTTTGATGGCGGGCTTGATAGCCAAGGGCAACCGACTATACAGCCCCGGAAGCTCTCCTTCACTCCTGGGGTTGTAGGTGTGTGGAACGGGAATGCCCAATTCAGCTGCGCGGTCGTAAGTATTTTTCTTGTCCCAAGCCCACTTCACAGTATCCCAGCCTGGTGTTGTGACCCGAAAAACTTTCGCAAGGCGATCGCGGTGGCGGGAAAACGCTACAACCGTTTCATCTCGGGTGGGAAACAAGACCCAGCCCTTCATTCCGTAGCGCTGACCTATTTCCAATACGCTCTCGACCGTCTTGAGCTCGTCTCTTAAATCTTTGACTCTAACGACGCGCGTTACGTACCTGGAGAATTGCGAAATCGAATGCTGATCATCAATGACGCAGACAGGAATGCCCCTGCGCCCCAGGCTTCGGGCGATCCCCAGTCCAGGGTGTTCGCCTCCAATGACGATCGCTCCTGTTGCCTCTGGGTTCATTGTGGTATTTGGGATCGAGTGGTTCCATGGCGGTCGTTAAGGAGACTACCGGCGGTCCTTCAAAATGCACGGGACCAGTTCTCGCGAAGCGAACTCGGTACCTGCCACGAAGTACAGGAGGGGCCCAAAACTCCTCGCCGCTGTTGCACCGATGAAATGCAGCCCGGGTACCGAGCTGCGGAACCCGCCGGCCAGTCTTGGATAACCGTCAAACTGCTTTACATCCCGTGGCAAGGTCCGTCGGAAGGAAGTCATACCGAGAGATGTCCACTTGGTATCCGGTTCCCAGCAGGACATGATCGACTCGACGCTCGCTCCCGTCGTCGAGTGTAAGTCGCGACCTCATTGCCCAACCGCCGAGGCCTGCGATACCGAGCAACTGGTCGCGATCTTCACGCTCGCCAAGCGCTCGGGCAGCCATCGAGATCCCGCGGCGCGGACCGCTCGAGTTCGGATCTTATCGCGCAATTTCAAGGGAATATGGGAAACGAGCTTGGGATAGGCAACGAGACGGCTTATACCGAGTGGCCCTACATCGTGTGAGGAGTAGAGCATCGACGAAAGTGGGCCCATGTGATGCAACCAGGAATGCATGCCTATCCAGCGCACGTGCGATTCGCGGACGATCACTTCAACCTGCGCACCCGAGTTCGTGCAGAAGTGCAGCCGATTCCAAAGCGCTCTGACCTGCGCCGATCACCGCTACTCTTTTCCCCGCAAACTTCTTCACATCCCGACCTTCATAGCAGTGCATCGCCTGTTGGGATGAGAGGTTCTGGAATACAGGTGGCTTTTTCTTGAACGGACCGATTCCTGCGGCCACTACAACAAACTTCGAGCGAATCTCTTGACCGTCTTGGAGGGTAAGCCTGAACCCCGGGCTGGTCGCGGTCGATACGCAA
Source organism: uncultured Acidobacteriaceae bacterium (assembly GCA_963844525.1). Taxonomy (GTDB): domain Bacteria; phylum Acidobacteriota; class Terriglobia; order Terriglobales; family Acidobacteriaceae; genus Sulfotelmatobacter. The sequence goes on from CAWJOM010000011.1 coordinate 516,957, forward strand.
TACATTTCTCTGGTCCAGATCGGAACCCAATTGGTGCCGAAACCATCTGCCGTATTCCACGAAGGTGTCGAGAGGCAGCGGGGCGAGAGGCGCCTTCTTAGAGGCCGCCTCATAGGCTTCCAGCGTGAAAGCCCGATCCGGGTCAGATAAGTTAGACGCCACCCGAGGTGAGCGCAGAAGCATCCCCTCCGGCATCTTGTTAGCCCAGAACTCCATTGGCTCGCCAAACACGCAAACAGCAATGCCCTTCGCTTTCAGGTGAGACTCCGACTGAGAGCCCATAAGGTCCAGCCCCGATCACTGCAACGTCACAGTGAGCGGACGCCGATCCAGTGGTCTGGCGCGCTACGGGCAGATCCATATTGTTTGTTTTCACCGGTAACTGACCTTCCTTTTCTTGGGGGTTGTGGCCCGAACGGCCGTTCGCGGTCCACAGGAACAGGGACGAAACTCCTTCGGCTTGTTTAACTCTGGTAACCCGGAGTCGCTAACTACCCTTGAGTGACGACACTGATGGCGTGTCCTTCACTCGAACGGCTAAACCGCCAATCCCGTGAGTGAGAGGATCCGAAGCTAGCTGGTTTTCGCGCTCTGTAGGCACCAGATGGAGAGCGGGTTCAACATCATCGAAGCGCTCAGTTGAAAGAGAATCGATTAGAGCAAGATATTCCTGCTTCTTGAGACCCCAACTGTTCTGCTCGACATACTCATAGCCGCGCGCCGCAAGCGACTCGCGCAAAGACTTGTCATCGATAACGTCGAGCATGGCCTTCGCCATAGCCTCGCTGTCGCCGGAGGGAAAGAAGTGAACCACTCCCTCTTCGAAGTAGAAAGAGTCAATCTTTGTCCGAGAAACGACAACCGGCACTCCCTGAGACATGAACTCCATGATCTTAGTGCTGTAGGCTTCGTTTCCAAATGAATCAGCCCGCTTGGGAACGACGCCGAGATCAGCGTTGGCGATCAACTGAGCCATTTGATCGAGCGGGACCCCCCCTTGGAACTTGACACTCCCTTCAAGATCAAGACCTTTTACCAACTGCTTTAAGTCAGCAAGCAAATCACCGCCGGCCCCACAATACAAATGGAACTCGGCATTTGGTACTTTAGCTTTGACGTGAACAAATGCCCTGATCGCGATGTCGAGTCCCTGGTGCCATTGGAGACTTCCCGGGAACAGCACGATGAACTTCTCGTCGGTTCTCGTTCTCTCATGACGCGAGAACATTTCCGGGTCGACATGGTTGATGAAAACGGAGCATTTCCCTTCTTCGGCCGATCGAGCAACCACAGTCTCATACCATAGGTGATTCGACACGATCACATGGTCGACGAATTTCGCGGAGACCCTTTCAACCGCCTTCAAGAGCCAGGTATATGTTGATTTGAACCGAGTGCGAAATTTGTTCACAAATAGTTCTGGAACAACGTCGTGAATGTCGAGAATCAGCTTTGCCCCAGTCAACTTCGGATACCAGGCTGCGAAGACCAAGAAGTCCGGCATGTTGTGAATGTGGATCACATCGTACCGATTCTGTTTATGCAGTCTTGTTAAGGCCGCCGAAGAACTGACCAGGAACCGCAACAGGCGCCATGCGTACGTCCATTTGCTACGCTCGTTCTGCTCGCGATGCTGAACCCGATAGACGGAGACCCCATTGATCTCCTTGCGGCGTTCTTCGAAATCCGACCCACTGATCGCGATTACATCGACCTGATCGCCGCGTTTCGCCAGGGTTTCGGCATAGCGTCGAATCCGATTGTCAGACTCGTATGGGCTATAGGCCACCATGCATATCTTCTTGCGCGTGTTTCTCATGGGGAGCGGGACTCGGTCGCGGTAGTATTTCGCGACTTCTCGCGGAAGCGCCGCCCAATAGGCACCGTCATACTTCTCGCGGACATAGCGAAGAAACTCCTCGTATCGCGAGACCGGAAACTCGTCTCGATCTCGATTTCCCTCAAAACACATGTAGTCGGGGTGCGTGTTCAGCAGCACCATGCCGCCGTTTTCGGCGACCCAATCGACTTTCCGTTTCCAGATCTCGATATTCGGTTCTTGAAGCACCTGGAAAAGATTGAGGTCCTGTACGAGCGTGTATGGAAGTTCGACATAGCCGCTGCCATCGGGACCTGGCACCCAGAATGGGAAGATAGTGCCCATTCCATCTGGTTCAGGCTCAAACGGATCAGTATCGAATGTGGAAGAGTCGTATCCGACGTTCAGCGCGTGCAGCCACCGCAGATTGTGCTGCATCAATGGGGAACGAAATCCCGAGGCATTCCACTGCCGAACATATTCCCTGATCCGCAAGGCCTTCGCGGCAAATTTAGCTTTGGAACTATAAAGCTTTCCATCGTGTTCTAAGCCGTGGATCCCCACTTCGAATCCGGCCTGCGCAAGCATCTCGCGCACGGCGTCGGGAACACGGTACTCCCCCTCTGGCACAAAGTTGAAACATGAACTGAATCCGTGATCCCGCTCGAGATTCATAAGGCGCTCAACACGCGACAATCCTTTGCTGCCTTCAACATCATGAGTGAGGACGAAAGCGAACCGTTTGCCGTCGGGCCAACCGGGCCATCCGTGAGGGACTCGCCCCGCTTTAGGATCGATTGGCCAAACTTCCGCGAATTTCGCCGCCGGCGCTCGGCTCGCCATCGCCGCAGCGCGAGGCGGAGGCGCCAGGGCATCAGTGGTTTTAAGAGGTAATAGAGTCTGTTTACAAGCATTCTCTATATGCTTCTTTGGGATTAAGAATATCGCCTTTACGGTTGGGCATCAGGAAGGGATCGTTCGCATACGCTTACTCCGACGCTCTCGCGCAATACGCCCACCGGCACCAGATCCCGTGTATTCCTGAGCTGCTTTAGTTTTGGTCCTGCATCCAGCGGATTGTTGGCTCCCGGGTTTGTTCGGGCTCCTAATGTATTGACGTGCCCTGTTTGCATTATCCGATATGCCGGTACAGAAGATTGCCGCCAATCTCCAGCGCCAGATCCGGAATAACGGGCAAAATACGTCGGGCGAGTCTATCTTTCCAAACACCTGTGGACCTGCTCCGACCCTCAGGGTAAATCCAATAACTGATCAGCTTTCCCGACGCACCCAAATGCTCCTTAAATGCAACCAGTCCAGGATTATCAATGTCAGAGCGACCCATTTCGAACCTTTCAAATCCTTGCGTTTTAGCCTCTTGTATGGCCTTCCAGAACAAGAACGGCATCCCGCCGAGGTTATTGAACGCCGCATTGCTACAGCCGTATTTGTAAACCATAGACTTCCGATGCGACAGCGTGAGAATGCTGGCAACGGACAGTCCATCTTTGGATGCAACACGAATCTTAAGGTCTTTTCCGAAGCTGGCAATCAGGCCGCGGAACCAATTTAGTGGCTGGGGTGGCAGGTGCTGCCGCCGACGAGTCATCACGACGAGCCGATAGAACTTCTTCAGGAGGGTCTCCGACGTCCCCTCTTCATACTGCAGACTTTCCCGTTCAGCGCGACGGATCTTCCTTTGAATGCAGTCTTTGTGAAAGTTCCGAAATAGCTGGTCTTCGGTCAGACGCAGATCGAGGCTATGAAGATGATATGTACCAAATCGTCTCAGCCCAGTTGGCGAGCTCGGCTCGCAGGTCATCCGGTCTGATTTCGACATATTTCCATCGCCTCCCTCGACAGCTCCTCTCAACATACCAAGAATGACATCAAGCTCATTCTGGCTATCGATTAACGGTTCACAATAATCGGAAAAGGGCAATGACACCAGGCGGCTGCCGGTCAACCAGCTCTTGACTACGACAAAAGACCAACCCGTTGGTCAAGAGTTCTCCGGGAGCACAAGTGGTCACAACGACGGTTCATAACCATAAACCTCGCGCAGGCTCTCAGCCAGTTTGTGCTATGAAACACCGACCCTCTTGGATGCCTGTCGACTAAAGCGGTCCAACGAGGATCTGCAATTGGATCTAGTTCATATCCAATTCTCGACTTCGCAGCCTCGCCGACGGTGGTCCGAGGATCAGCAGAACGCGCCGCCCTATTCTCTATTCCGTGAGTCTCGACAATGGGCAACTGCAACCTCCAACTGTCACCGCGACGTACGTGCACAGGTCCCATGGATGAGCTTACGATTCAACAGCAGCAGTGGGGATCAAGACGTCAGATGCGGCATCTGTCTTGCCGATAAAGGCACGATGCCACAACTCCAGAGATATCAGGGAGAGAATCTCCTTTGGAAACCGCTCTGAGTCCGAGTGTTCCCGGATTAGGTTCTCGACGCATACCCTATTGAAATAACCGCGGCTGAGGGTCTGTCGGTCTAGCAAGATATCATGAACCAGATCGTTAAGTTCCGTCTTAAGCGGAGGAAAAAGGTGTTGGGAATCCAACCTTTTTTCGATCCAAAATTCTCGTGGAACGCTGTTGAAGGGCCTTCTTGGCGATGTACTTAGTAGTAAAACCTCGGACTTTGAAGTCCTCAGGAAGGCTCGCTGCGAACTCGAGAAGCTCATGATCGAGCAGCGGCACCCTCATTCGATCGAGTTGGCCATCGTCATCTTGTCGGCCTTCAATAACAGGTCGTCAGGAAGAGCGGCTTTTGTATCTACATACAACATCCTGTTTACATAGCCACTTTCAGCTGCATTCCTGGAAAACTGCTTTACGGGGGAAAGCGAGACGTCCGGATTCACGAACTGGGCGAAGTCCTTTGTGTACAACTTTGCGCGATTTGCGTTGAAAAAGGTGGCCGGACCGGAGATCCGACTATAGTAGTAGTCCTCGAACTGAAGATTCATCATCGGCATGTACTTTTCGAGCCGTTTGGATCCGAGCAAGCGATTAACGACGGATAAGCCGGAGGATATCACCCCACCAAAAGGGCCGCTCAGCGCCTTAAGCCGCTCTGCCCACAGCATGTTTCGGTAGTTCGGATATCCAGCAAATGCCTCGTCGCCGCCCTCACCAGAAATCAGCACCTTTACATATTCCTTCGCAAGCCGAGAAACGTAGTACAAGGCGACTGCAGTCGGCTCACAGACGGGCTCCTCCATATGCCAGGCATATTTCGGAAGAAAATCTGCAAACTCCTGAGCGCTGATTGTCAGGTCGTGGTGCTGAGATCCATATCGTTGAGACGCTAGATTTGCGTACGGTCGTTCGTCCACCACGTTCGTGCGGTAAAGCCCAGGGTAAAGCTGCTCAGCGCGTGATCTGTCTTTCCGACAGCAAGACCGAGCATCGCTGTGGAATCGACACCTCCGCTCAAAAGGAACCCGACCGGCACGTCGGCGATCATGTGCAGGCGCACAGACTCGTCAAGCAGAGCAAGCACTTTTTCCTCCGCTTGTTCGACGGTCTGGTCGACAGGCTTGAACTGCAGATCCCAGTACTGTTTGATCTGCACCTTGCCGTCCTTTACTAACATGAACGACCCCGGCGCTAGTTTATGTATGTTGCGAAATAGCGTTTCTTCTCCTGGAACGTAATAAAACGCGAGAAACCTATCAATCATTTCAGGAACAACTTCTGCGCTTACTTCAGGATCTGCGAGGATCGCCTTCACTTCCGAACCGAAGACAATGCCCCGGCCTGTTAGCCAGTAGTAAAGGGGCTTGATACCAACGCGATCTCGAGCCAGAAGCAGGGTATCCTGCCGCTCATCCCAAATGGCAAATGCAAACATTCCGCGAAGTCGTTCTACGCAACTCGACCCGTACTCCTCGTAAAGATGAACGATGATCTCAGTGTCTGTCTGCGTCTTAAAGACATGCCCTTTGGACCGGAGTTGCTCTCTGAGTTCCTTGTAGTTGTAGATTTCTCCGTTGAATACGATCCAGACTGTGGCGTCTTCATTGGAAATAGGTTGGTGGCCACTATTCAGATCGATGATCGAAAGCCTTCTAAAACCAAAGCCGACCGGCCCTGACGTGTAATAACCCTCGTCATCCGGACCACGATGGTGAATGGCGTCCGCCATCCTCTTGAGGAGGTTGGCTGAAACGTTTGCCGAACGGTCAAAGGTTAGTTTTCCGCAGATACCGCACACAATTCCCTCTTTTCCCGCGAACAACAAATCGTCAAATTCAAAGCGCTAGAGCTTGTAGCCCCAACGCCCACTTCAAAATCACCGTCCATTTCCTGACAGCAAATTGTAAAGATTGCTTATTCCAGAGCACATTTGCCAACGGATACGCCAGAGCCAGAATCAACAAACGACTAGCCGCAGCACAAGCCATCATCGTGCGGTAGAGCGCTCCGTACAGGAGACCACCAGTCCTTTGAAAGAGCTTTCCCATCGCCCGGTACTTCATTACAGTAGCCCAGTGGCTGACTTCTTGCCGGGAGCTCCCGCCACCGTGATGGACAATCGTCGCTGACCCTACATAGTAGTTTGTGAAGCCCGCTTTCTTTACTTTGTAGTTTAGGTCGATATCTTCAGCGTACATAAAATAGTCTTCCGTGAACATTCCTACCTGCTCAAACACTTCGCGTTTAAGCAGCATGCAGGCTCCGGAGATGACCTCCACGCTGAGCGGCTCGGACGTCTCGGAGAAGAGGGGGCTGATGCTCCACAAAGGGCAAGCTGGCCATCGCAACTGAAGATATTCGAAATCCAAGAGTTGGTTCACGATCGTTGGGAATTTCTGGATAGAAGTTATCTGTACAGAGTGATCTGTATTCAGAAGCTTGCATCCGACAACGCCGCCGTTCGGCAGCGTTTTCAGATGTTCCAGCATCGTGTTCACCGCAGAACTAACCAACTTTGTATCGGGGTTCAAGAATAAGACGTAGCGACCCAAAGATGCCCGGAAGCCCAGATTGTTTGCGCCTGCGAACCCCAAGTTCTTCTCGCTGCGAATAATCCTAAGTTCGGGGAAGTCGGTATTGAGATCCTCCACTCCGCCTTGAGGCGATGCATTGTCAACCACAATAATCTCGAATGAAATGCCATGCGTCTTCCTGTAGACACTTGCAATGCACTCTCGCAGTAGCCCACGGAGTTCCAGTTCACGAAAATGATCGAGAGTTCCATCGGAAGATTAACGAAGCAACAATGGCGCGGCTAGTTCTCACCGGCACCGTGTCGAAGAGCCCACTCGCCATCGAGACGTGAGAAAAATGCGCCTCCGCTTGGAGCATGGCCAGCAAGCTGGGTTAACTGCCTTGGACCAGGGTCCAACAGCCGTTCTGAAAAAAGAGGCAGGACTTTGCCGTTAGTTCTTGCATGAATTGGGGCTCCATCCGGCTTTCCAGACCAATCAAGCCTCGATTACCCGCATCGCGGAACAAATGGTCTAAAACGATCCCCCACCGATGCGCTAAGCGCACCAATTTGAAGGACTTGTCCGACAGCACCCTTATTTATGGAATAAATGTACCAGCCAACGATCTTGCGGTCCTTGTCACGCACAACAGCTTTTCGGACATCCCCGAACACATTTCTTTTCACCACAAAATCCAGCACCCAATTCAGAGATTCGTGATCGTACTCAGGAAGCATCCAGTGCTTGCTCGGTATGGTATTTAGGCATTGAATGAGGGTCTCAGTGTCGTGTTCCTCATCATCACTCGCAAGCTCAATGGCGTGAAAAGGACTCACTCGTATTTTTGTAGCAACAGCGTCGGCAAACATCGAGA
>CAWJOM010000012.1:0-511315 GCA_963844525.1 uncultured Acidobacteriaceae bacterium
ATGAGTTCTACATGGCGCTCAGCGCCACAACGATTAATGAAAACGGGAAGCATTGGCAGTATGCTGTGCCGAGGCGTGTGGTCCAGAGGTCTTCGACCTTACTGGTGCTTGAGAGCCCGAGGATGAGTTTGACCCGGGACGCGCTTTGGCACAACGGACTGTAGCCTCTTCGTGAGAGGAGAGCACGCGAGGGAGATTCACCCTATCAGCGCGTCCTGGATCACACGTCAATGGAGGTGTAGTCATGGACGTGTTGCATTCGAGATGTTGCGGTTTGGATGTACATAAGAGCTCGATTTCTGCTTGCATTTTGCTGCGGGAAGCAGGGCGAGTGCAGAAGCATCAGCGGCGTTTTGGCGCGATGACCCAAGAACTGCAGGAGCTTGCCGAATGGCTACGGCAATTCGGTGTGACTCAGGTAGCGATGGAATCCAGCGGGGTTTACTGGAAGCCGGTTTGGAACATTCTGGAGAGAGAGTTCACGATAGTTTTAGCGAATGCACAGCACATCAAGAATGTGCCGGGTCGCAAGACCGACCAGAAGGATGCGGAATGGATTGCGCAGTTGCTGCAGTATGGTCTTCTACGGCCCAGCTATGTACCCTGCGAAATCATTCGCGATCTACGCGACCTGACCAGAATGCGGGCGAGTCTGTCCCAGGAAGCCTCGCGCATCAGTAGTCGAATTCAGAAAGTCCTAGAAGACGCAAACGTAAAGCTGGCGAGCGTGGCGAGCAACGTTCTCGGCAAGAGTGGACGGGCAATGCTGGAGAACATCATTTCCGGTGAAGATGATCCCGAGCACCTTGCCTCTCTCGCCCTGGGTCATCTGCGCGTAAAGATTCCCCAATTAAGACTGGCTCTAGAAGGAAAGATCCGTTCCCATCATCGCTTTTTGCTCCGGCGTTTAGTCGATCAGATACAGTTTGTGGAACACGAAATTGCGTTGCTCGACGAACGTCTGGAGGAGATCGCCCAACAAAGACCGGAGCTGTCGCGAGCGGTTGCTCGCTGGGACACGATACCGGGGATCGATCGAGTGGCAGCGTGGGCTCTTCTAGCCGAAATTGGTGACAACATGGCGCAGTTTCCGACCGCTGAGCATCTGGCCAGCTGGGCCGCGTTATGCCCCGGCAATCACGAAAGCGCCGGCAAGCGTTTGCGCGGTACAACACGTCAAGGGAGCCCATGGTTGGGCCGCATGGCATGTCAGTGCGCCTGGGCTGCCGCGCGAACCAAGAACACTTACTTGTCCTCGCAGTTCAGACGCTTAGCGGCAAGACGCGGCAAGAAAAGAGCGATCATCGCGGTGGCGCATACCATCATCGTCATTGGCTATCACTTGCAGAAGAACCAGAGCAACTACGAGGATCTTGGCGGAAACTACTTCGATCGCATCCACTCCGACGGTCTCAAGCGGTACTTGGTGAAGCGGCTCCAACAACTCGGGCACAAGGTAACTCTAGAGCCGATGGAAGCTGCTTAACCCACCGCTTCCCGCAGTTGTTTTCGAGGGAGAAGGCCGGTCTCCGGACGGGATGCTGTACGCTCCCAAGTTATCGACGTGCTTTGAGCACAAGAGATAAAGGAGACCGGCAATGAAGAAGGTTAGCACCGCAGCAGCGAAGCAGAGCAAGAATATTTCTCAACAGAAGTTGACCATCGGATTGGACTTGGGCGATCGCAACAGTTGGTACTGCGTGGTGGATGAAGCCGGGCAGATACAACAGGAACAGCGAGTCCGTACGAATGCGAAAGCGTTGCAGGAAGTCTTCGGGGCGATGCCACGCAGTCGGATCGCACTGGAAATCGGGACACATTCGCCCTGGATCAGTCGCTTGCTCAGGGAGTTGGGGCATGAAGTGATGGTGGCGAATGCGCGCAAGGTGCGGCTCATCGCAGAGAGCCGCAAGAAAGACGACCGCATGGATGCGCAGACGCTGGCGCGTTTGGCCCGGATCGATCCGGAGTTGTTGTATCCGGTGAAGCACCGCAGCGCACAGGCGCAAGCCGATCTCATGATGATTCGAGCGCGCGCCGGACTGGTGCGGGCACGCACCGGGCTGGTCAACAGCGCTCGCGGGCTGGCGAAGTCTTACGGCGAAAGATTGCGTGGCTGCAACGTGCGCAATATGAATCCGGAGAAGGCGGAAGGCTTGAGTCCGGAACTGCAAGCCGCATTGGAACCTCGGTTGAACGCAATCGAGTCGCTGAGCGAGTGCATTGTGGAATACAACGAGCGCATCGAGCAGTTGGCGCAGCAGAGTTATCCGAAGGTGGCGCTGCTGAAGCAGATCAAGGGCGTGGGCACGCTGATCGCGCTGACGTTATATGCTGACGCTGGAAGACCCGCATCGCTTCCGCAAGAGCCGCGACGTGGGCTGCTACCTGGGACTACAGCCGGGACGAAGAAACTCTGGACAGAGCGAGCCCCAGCTGCACATCAGTAAAGAAGGCGATCCGTATCTGCGCACGTTGCTGGTGCAAGGAGCGCAGCACATCTTGGGACCGTTCGGCATCGACTGCGATCTCAGGCGCTGGGGACTGAAGCTGGCGGAGCGTGGTGGGAAGAACGGAAAGAAACGAGCGATTGTGGCGACCGCAAGAAAGCTGGCGGTGTTGCTGCATCACTTGTGGGTGAGCGGAGAAGTGTACGAACCGTTGCACAACAGCAGCCGAACCACCGTGGCGGCAGCTGCGTAAGAACAACCAGGCAAAACAAAGTCAAAATCGTTCCAGGAAGAGAAAAAGACAAAGCCCAAAGCCGAGTTCCGGTGACTGCGACTATGGCCTGGCCCAGGTTCCATTCTGCAAGAGTAGAACCACAGGGCGCCAAACAGATAGCAGCACCGGCTGTACCGAGAACGCCCAACATGCACCGAGCGAATGATTCGCTCCTCGAGAGTGCGGATGGAAGCATGGCGACAGTGGTCCACTCGGCGGGAGAAAAAGAAACTTGTTGAACCAAGCCAGACAAGAATCGACTTGACTCCGACCGGCCTTCTCATGGAAGGCTATAGCGCTCAAGTGCAGATCAAGCCGCGTCTTCCGCTGAGTATTTGGCGAAAGAACGGATCGTCTTTAGCTTGTCCTCACTGAAACCGCGTAGGTCTTCTTCGCTGACTCGGGTCTCGCACAAGAGTCTCCCAAATACTTGCGTGAGGTGCGAATACCGATAGTTGTACTTGTGGTCGATCTCTTTACGTCGTTGGGTTAGGTATTCCTGCAAGCCCCACAGGTCCGACGGTTGCTTGATCTGGCCGGTGATCTCCTTTGCTTCCTGCATCAACTCGTGAAGTTCCCGTCGCAGAGCAGCGTCGAAGGCTTTGCGCGCGATCGTTTTCTCTGACCTCGACCACGTCATATCGCTCGCGCTCGCATACCCGTAATGGATGGGAGATTGGGATGGGCTGGTCATGTTCCGATCCTCCGTGCCGGCATTCTACCCCTTGCGGAGATGCCTTTTCCACCAGGTCGGAGGATTCCACGGAGTCAGATTCATCATCGTGTTCCTGCGGCCAGCGGTCCGCTCTGAGATCAAAAAGATCGTTTACCGGATGTCCGAGATTCTGCTTGCAGCCGAGATAGCGTTCCGTCGTCTGGACCGATGCATGGCCAAGTAAGAATTGAATCTGCTCCAGCTCGCCTCCGCTCGTGTGGCACAGCTTCGCACAGGTTCTGCGCAAGTCGTGCGGTGCGATATGCTCCAAGGCCGCTCTCTCGCAGCATCCCTTGACCACGTACCACACGACATTCTGCGAGATGCCTTTCCCCCATACCTTTCCCGCTCTGGCCACTGCTCGAAAGATTCTTCCCTCCGTGACCTTGGCTGCCGCAATCCACTGATCGAGTGCCGCTTTGACCCATTGTGGAATGGGCACCGTGCGGATGTGCCCGCCCTTGCCGATCAGATCCACCACCGCCCAGTGTCCCTGGCGAATCTGCACCTCATCCAATTCCAAGCCCACCAGTTCCGATCTGCGAAAGCCACATCCGAACAGCATGGCCAGCATCGCATAGTCTCGCTTGGCACGCATGCTATCGCCACAGGCGTCTTTGAGCACTTGGGAACTTTGCTCCGCACTCAACCAGTTGCCGGAGCGAAACCCGAGCTGCTTGACCCCTTTCACTCGACTGATGCCCGCGGCCAGTTCGGGACTCAGCAAGCCAGAGTCGGCAGCCTCGTGCGCCAGGCGGCGCACGGCTGCGAGCTGTTGGTTGATGGTGTTGGCGGCCAGATGGCGCGATTCCAAGTACATGCGGTAGCGCACGACTACAATCCGGTTCAGGGCGAGTCGAGGTTCGGAGCAGTACCATGCAATGAATTGATTGATGGCGTATTCATAGACGCGGCGCGAGGCTGGCGAGCCGAGACTGTTGAGCACTGCCAATCTGCAATGATCCAGATCCGGCAGCCGAAGCACTCGGCGACGATAGTTCGGCTTGATTCTGTGTTTGCCCATAGCGACGGCCTCCATGCCGCAGCATTTGGGACGACGGAGATCGGCTGGACGTTGCAAAACGGTAGCACTTCGTTCTGGGCTGGGCGTTTTGAGCGCTATAGCCTTCCATGAGAAGGCCGGTCGGAGTCAAGTCGATTCTTGTCTGGCTTGGTTCAACAAGTTTCTTTTTCTCCCGCCGAGTGGACCACTGTCGCCATGCTTCCATCCGCACTCTCGAGGAGCGAATCATTCGCTCGGTGCATGTTGGGCGTTCTCGGTACAGCCGGTGCTGCTATCTGTTTGGCGCCCTGTGGTTCTACTCTTGCAGAATGGAACCTGGGCCAGGCCATAGTCGCAGTCACCGGAACTCGGCTTTGGGCTTTGTCTTTTTCTCTTCCTGGAACGATTTTGACTTTGTTTTGCCTGGTTGTTCTTACGCAGCTGCCGCCACGGTGGTTCGGCTGCTGTTGTGCAACGGTTCGTACACTTCTCCGCTCACCCACAAGTGATGCAGCAACACCGCCAGCTTTCTTGCGGTCGCCACAATCGCTCGTTTCTTTCCGTTCTTCCCACCACGCTCCGCCAGCTTCAGTCCCCAGCGCCTGAGATCGCAGTCGATGCCGAACGGTCCCAAGATGTGCTGCGCTCCTTGCACCAACAACGTGCGCAGATACGGATCGCCTTCTTTACTGATGTGCAGCTGGGGCTCGCTCTGTCCAGAGTTTCTTCGTCCCGGCTGTAGTCCCAGGTAGCAGCCCACGTCGCGGCTCTTGCGGAAGCGATGCGGGTCTTCCAGCGTCAGCATATAACGTCAGCGCGATCAGCGTGCCCACGCCCTTGATCTGCTTCAGCAGCGCCACCTGCGGATAACTCTGCTGCGCCAACTGCTCGATGCGCTCGTTGTATTCCACAATGCACTCGCTCAGCGACTCGATTGCGTTCAACCGAGGTTCCAATGCGGCTTGCAGTTCCGGACTCAAGCCTTCCGCCTTCTCCGGATTCATATTGCGCACGTTGCAGCCACGCAATCTTTCGCCGTAAGACTTCGCCAGCCCGCGAGCGCTGTTGACCAGCCCGGTGCGTGCCCGCACCAGTCCGGCGCGCGCTCGAATCATCATGAGATCGGCTTGCGCCTGTGCGCTGCGGTGCTTCACCGGATACAACAACTCCGGATCGATCCGGGCCAAACGCGCCAGCGTCTGCGCATCCAGGCGGTCGTCTTTCTTGCGGCTCTCTGCGATGAGCCGCACCTTGCGCGCATTCGCCACCATCACTTCATGCCCCAACTCCCTGAGCAAGCGACTGATCCAGGGCGAATGTGTCCCGATTTCCAGTGCGATCCGACTGCGTGGCATCGCCCCGAAGACTTCCTGCAACGCTTTCGCATTCGTACGGACTCGCTGTTCCTGTTGTATCTGCCCGGCTTCATCCACCACGCAGTACCAACTGTTGCGATCGCCCAAGTCCAATCCGATGGTCAACTTCTGTTGAGAAATATTCTTGCTCTGCTTCGCTGCTGCGGTGCTAACCTTCTTCATTGCCGGTCTCCTTTATCTCTTGTGCTCAAAGCACGTCGATAACTTGGGAGCGTACAGCATCCCGTCCGGAGACCGGCCTTCTCCCTCGAAAACAACTGCGGGAAGCGGTGGGTTAAGCAGCTTCCATCGGCTCTAGAGTTACCTTGTGCCCGAGTTGTTGGAGCCGCTTCACCAAGTACCGCTTGAGACCGTCGGAGTGGATGCGATCGAAGTAGTTTCCGCCAAGATCCTCGTAGTTGCTCTGGTTCTTCTGCAAGTGATAGCCAATGACGATGATGGTATGCGCCACCGCGATGATCGCTCTTTTCTTGCCGCGTCTTGCCGCTAAGCGTCTGAACTGCGAGGACAAGTAAGTGTTCTTGGTTCGCGCGGCAGCCCAGGCGCACTGACATGCCATGCGGCCCAACCATGGGCTCCCTTGACGTGTTGTACCGCGCAAACGCTTGCCGGCGCTTTCGTGATTGCCGGGGCATAACGCGGCCCAGCTGGCCAGATGCTCAGCGGTCGGAAACTGCGCCATGTTGTCACCAATTTCGGCTAGAAGAGCCCACGCTGCCACTCGATCGATCCCCGGTATCGTGTCCCAGCGAGCAACCGCTCGCGACAGCTCCGGTCTTTGTTGGGCGATCTCCTCCAGACGTTCGTCGAGCAACGCAATTTCGTGTTCCACAAACTGTATCTGATCGACTAAACGCCGGAGCAAAAAGCGATGATGGGAACGGATCTTTCCTTCTAGAGCCAGTCTTAATTGGGGAATCTTTACGCGCAGATGACCCAGGGCGAGAGAGGCAAGGTGCTCGGGATCATCTTCACCGGAAATGATGTTCTCCAGCATTGCCCGTCCACTCTTGCCGAGAACGTTGCTCGCCACGCTCGCCAGCTTTACGTTTGCGTCTTCTAGGACTTTCTGAATTCGACTACTGATGCGCGAGGCTTCCTGGGACAGACTCGCCCGCATTCTGGTCAGGTCGCGTAGATCGCGAATGATTTCGCAGGGTACATAGCTGGGCCGTAGAAGACCATACTGCAGCAACTGCGCAATCCATTCCGCATCCTTCTGGTCGGTCTTGCGACCCGGCACATTCTTGATGTGCTGTGCATTCGCTAAAACTATCGTGAACTCTCTCTCCAGAATGTTCCAAACCGGCTTCCAGTAAACCCCGCTGGATTCCATCGCTACCTGAGTCACACCGAATTGCCGTAGCCATTCGGCAAGCTCCTGCAGTTCTTGGGTCATCGCGCCAAAACGCCGCTGATGCTTCTGCACTCGCCCTGCTTCCCGCAGCAAAATGCAAGCAGAAATCGAGCTCTTATGTACATCCAAACCGCAACATCTCGAATGCAACACGTCCATGACTACACCTCCATTGACGTGTGATCCAGGACGCGCTGATAGGGTGAATCTCCCTCGCGTGCTCTCCTCTCACGAAGAGGCTACAGTCCGTTGTGCCAAAGCGCGTCCCGGGTCAAACTCATCCTCGGGCTCTCAAGCACCAGTAAGGTCGAAGACCTCTGGACCACACGCCTCGGCACAGCATACTGCCAATGCTTCCCGTTTTCATTAATCGTTGTGGCGCTGAGCGCCATGTAGAACTCATCCCATCTGATTTCGACAGTTATCTTGCGGAACTCGCTTACAGCGCACGGTATCTGATTGCTGGGGCGACGCGCAGTTGTCGGCATCTACTCAGCCGTTTTGCTGTCAAGGTAATGCTTACCGTCTCGCAGACGCTTTCACTTATCCGGCCTCAGCCTTCGAACTCGCACCGTAAGCGGCTTCTACCGCCTGTCCCGCCCGATGACAGTTGCGCTCAAATCCAACGTGCTCTAGCGGGTTCTGCACAAAAACCAGTCAGAAATACGAATCCGTTTAGCGAGACGCCAGCATTCCGAGCATTCAGGAAGTGTGGACTCAAATTTCGCGCAATCTGAACTGTAAACAGAACATTCCCGATTGGTCGCGACATCTCGGATTACGGCTGCCTAAACATGGGGTCGCGGTCCAATGTGAGCGTCTCACTCGTCCGCACCCTGTCGGAATGTCCTACCAAAAAGTCAGGCTGGTAGAGATAAATGCTGAAGCTCCGGGATTGATTTGTATTACCACCGCAACGACCCGGACGCCATCCGTGGGGGAAGTCTTTCGCGACTGCTGTAAATGTCGCCTTTTCCACTGGCCTCTTTTCCATGTCGGAAATCGAGTTCCCAGGAGCAGCGATGGCGCTGGTAAGCTACAGCTTTGTGTGCGGCTCACTTTGCGGGAGCGGTGGCGTGTGGCTGTTTGAAAAGGTTGATGGCGTGTGGAAGAAGTCAGAGCGTGTCTGTGGTGGGTGGATTTCCTAGCCCTTCATCCCTAGCTGTTGAAACATCCCCCATTTCACTCATTGACCTTGGTTACTGAGGGTTGGAGTGACGGCGTTTGAGGTGGTCGGAAAATTCCTGCTCTCGCCATTGCTGCAAGTGAGGCTCGCTCTTTACTCCGAGCCTCATAACGCCAATTATGGAGTCGGCGCCATGCTGAACATCGGTAAATAGTCTCGATGATTCTGATCAGCTTAGGTGTGGCCGTCGTGCCGACAGTTTCCCGTAGACAGATGATAACTGTCGAAAAATCTCCATTTCACTCATCATGGCCTTGCGCCGGGCACTTGAGTGTAGTTATTTGATTTCATCACTTGGGTCTCCCAAGCTTGCCCTGCGGGATAAAGCTAGTTGTCACATGCACAGCCTCAGTGGACGTTTTCTATAAGGCTTTTTTGCGAGGAATGTACTTTTCCGAGCGACTCGCGTTGGTTGCTTCGCGGATACGGCGTCTTGTATCCCTTGGTCGCATGCCACAGGATCAGGTTCAGCACGCCGTCGTCGGCGTCATCAGCGACGGAAAAATCCATTCGTGCCGAAAGTTCGGCATCGCGCCGCGCGGCACCGTGGAGCGCTGAGCGTTTAGGATTGAACTCATCCAGCGGGATCTCGTTGTGCTTCGCCGCGTAAGGAGTTAGATCTGGGCTTGCCTGGAAGAGCGCGAGCATGGGATTCGCGGCGAGATCAAATTGCGTCAGTGGATCGATCCCCAGGATAAGCTCGATGGTTCGCAGAATGCTGCTCTGGTTGTAGAAGGTTTTATCGTGATAGCGGCGCCGAGTGTAAGCGCTCACGACGAACCCGACCGTACGGTGGCCATCTACATGGTCCGAGCCACTTTGCGGATCGTCTTCAACGACAAAGATCGCCGTGTCTTTCCAAAACTTGCTCTTGCTTAGCGCTTCTACGATCTGTCCCAGCGCCAGGTCGTTATCGGCGACTGCGGCACGCGGGGTGGGCGCGCCTTCTTGAGTACCTGAGGTGTGGTCGTTGCCCAGCTGCACCACCATCAGGTTAGGCAGATCACCGTTCTGCTCGAAGCGGCGGATCACGTTAATGAGTTCCTGCCCACGATAGACATCCGGCACACCGAGATCGAATGTGGGATAGCTCCAATCTATGTACGGCATGAGCGATTGCAACTCTGTCTTCTGAAGGAACCGCGTGGAGTGGTCGTTGCGCTTGTATGCTTCGTACAGCTCCTGCCAACTCTTATGCGGCTCGGTGCGCAGCTGCCCCTTCAGGAACTCGCCGTAAATTCGAAACGTCAGTCCATGCCGCAGCGCTGCGTCCCAGATGAACCCTGCCGGCGAGTAGGCAATGGGATCGGTGCCATCCGAAGGATAGCTGCGATTGAACCCGCCCATGTTCTTTTCGATATAGTCGGTGGCGTAGCCTTCATTAGTCCACTGGTGGCCCTCAGCGCTGAGCGTTCCGTTGCAATACAGATTATCGAGCAGCACGAACTCCTCAGCCAGCGCGTGATGATTCGGCGTGACCTCGGCGCCGAACATGGTGAGGGAAGCGTCGCCGTTACCGCCCTTCAGATCGCCCAGCACCTGATCATAGGCGCGGTTCTCTTTGATGATGTAGATGACGTGCTTGAACAGCGAACGCTCGCCCGGCCGCATCGGCACCGGGACATACTTTGGCTCGCCGCTCGCAGCGCCCGCTGCCGTGAGGTTGGGCAGCCTCATGTTTGCCGCGACTTGAAGCGTGTAGTTCTTCAACTCCTCCGAACTCGGCGGCGGAATGATCGAGATGCTGCCCGAGTAATCGTAAACGTTGTGTCCGCCGTGGCGGTTTGTCTTGATTGTGGACGCAAAACCGAAATCGGCCCCGCGGCTCCCCACGCCTTTTAGATTGGCGACCAAGAGTCCTTGCCCGCTTAGCGCGACGGCGCTCGGATACCAGCCTGTTGGTATTAACCCTTCCAGTTTCTGGGTCGCGATATTTATCACAGCGATCGCGTTGTTCCCGCCGTTCGCCACGTAGAGGCTTTTGCCATCAGTCGAGACTGTGAGCGCGTTGGGAGCACTGCCCACGGGTAGGTCAGCCATTGGCTTGGTGCCGATGGTCGCTGTGACCTGGGCTTTCTCCACGTCAATTGCCGAGACCGAGTCGCTGTTGGCGTTGGCGACATAGATCGTCTTGCCATCCGCCGCGAGTGCCATACCGCTCGGGTGCAGCCCCACCTCGATCTCTTTGAGCACTACGCCTTTGGCAAGGTCCACCACTGAAACAGTGCCGGTCGAAGCCACTCCGGTGCGGGGATCGATCACTGTATCAGTGCCGTCGCTCTCGGCGGTGAAGTCGTCGCCGGTGGCCGGATGCCGTCCACCCCAGTTACTCACGAAGGCGCGCCCACCCACGAGCACCACGCCATAGGGTGCAACTCCGACTGGAATCTGCGCCTCGAGCTTCTTCGAGGCAAGGTTCACGACCCCGAGCGTGTTGTTGCCGCTCAGCGTCACGTAGAGGCGTTGGGTTGCAGCATCAATGGCAATACCGCCCGGCACGGAAGGGTCTTCAATTCCAGCCAGGCCGGGTAGCCTGATGGAGTCGCTCCATGCAAATCCACCGTTAGGCTGACGGCTGGCGCCGTGCAAACCATTGAAGGAACCTGTTAGCCAAACCTTGTTGCCATCTGGTTCCCATGTGATGCCGTGGAATCCGTTGCCACCCAGGATATGGGAAAGAGGGCCCTCATTGGGCGGGAGCGCCAAACTCTGGAGAATGGCGCCGCTCGTCGCGTCAAGGAGCATGAGACCGTGGGAGTGTTGCACCGCCACCAGTTTCTGCGCGGGATCGAGCGCGAGGTCCGTCGGCCTGCCGAAGAAGACTGTGCTCTTGCCCGCCGGCGTGATGACTTGGGCGGTAGCTTGCATGTAGATGCCGCGGGTGGCATCAAGCGGGCCGACCTGCGCGTGCTCCCAATCCCAGGCCGCCGCCGGTTTCGGTGCAGCATTTTGTAATCGCGAGCCCGATGCCTTCTTTTCGGCCCCGCTGGCCAAGCTGACCACCAACAGGAGCAGAAGAATAGAGCTTATCCATCTCTTCATGGCGCCTCCAGGCGAAAGACTATAAGCGTTGGAACAAATGTCAAACCACTTCCCCTGTCCGAAATAGCGGTCTCCGATTGTGCCAGGCGCAAGCATCTCTAAATATTTTCATGCCGGCCAGAAAGTCCGAGAACAAATTTGCGCATAGGCAACTCCTGAGAAGAAGACTTCACTGCTTTAGACCAACTGCGGATGGATAGGTCAACCGGGTGTCTCGAATCGCGATGCTCACATTGGCGAAACATCGCCATTTTACTCATTGGACCCATGCGTGATTCTGGGTCCAATTAGGGTCCAATACCAGTTCCTGAGGGCTCCTTACAACGCCAAAGGTGGCTGCCAGTGCCGTTGAATGTCAATCAGTTACCGATGCACAGGACCTTGACACGGTAGAGGTCAGGAGTTCGAGTCTCCTCGTGCCTACCATTCTTCTTCCTCTTGTCCGTCATTCTCTCCCAGCACCGGTCTGGCTCGGCCCGCCCCGCCCCGCCCTCGGAACTGTCTGCGAGGCTAGTCATTGGGGCATCGGCAGCATTATCATCATCAGCGCGCTCGTGAATACCTCTCGTGTCGTCAATATCGAAGATCTGCGCCGGATGGCGCAGCGCCGGCTCCCCAGGTCGGTGTTCGATTATTTGGACGGGGGTGCCGATGCTGAACTTACGCTTGCCGAAAATTGTCGCGCGTTCAGCGAAGTTTTATTTCGTCCGCGCGGTGCGGTGGCCGTTGGCGATTGCGATACAAAGATTCGCGTGCTCGGCCACGAGTTGTCCTTTCCCGCTCTGCTTGCGCCTGTAGGATACAGCCGTTTGATGCACCCGGCCGGAGAACTCGCCGCGGCTCACGAGGCAGGAGAAGCGGGCACAGGTTATATTCTGTCGACCATCTCCGGTCATAAATTGGAGAACGTAAAGGCGGCTTCAAAGGGTCCGTGTTGGTACCAGTTGTACTTGCTCGGAGGGCGCGAAGCTGCGGAGGGATCGATCGATCGGGCTCGGCGCGCCGGTTTTTCCGCGTTGGTGATTACAGTCGACACTCCCGTTGCCGGTTTGAGAGAACGCGATCCTCGCAACGGCATGAAGGAACTCCTCGGACCTTCCTGGCTGGCGAGAATCCCGTATTTGCCGAACATACTTGCCCATCCTCACTGGCTTACATCGTTTTTGCTCGATGGCGGTGTGCCAAGACTCGAGAACGTGGTGATACCGGGAAAAGGCCCTATGGCCCTGCTCGACGTTGGAGCAGCGTTAGCGAGCGCGACTGTAACATGGGGAGATCTTCGCTGGATCCGCGAGGCATGGTCGGGCCCGATCGTCGTCAAAGGCCTTCTAACAGGTGACGATGCTAGACGTGCGATCGACGAAGGCGCCTCCGCCGTCGTGGTTTCGAACCATGGAGGCCGTCAGCTCGATTCAGTTTCTGCCACGCTGCGAGCGCTTCCAGAGATTGTTGCCGCTGTAAAAGGCCAGATCGAAGTCCTCATGGATGGCGGAGTCCGGCGCGGTGGAGATATTGTGAAGGCAATTTGCTTGGGAGCGCGGGCTGTTTTGATCGGCAGGGCATACGCTTATGGGCTTGGCGCGGCGGGATCAGCAGGGGTCGAAAGGGCATTGCAGATCCTACGAGCCGACGTCGAACGCACCGTTCGACTCTTGGGGTGTCCTTCGGTCTCAGCGCTCGACCGGTCGTATGTTGAAACACCGCCCAGTTGGCCGGTTCATTAAGCGCCCGCGAAATCTAAACCTGAAGAACGTCGCCCTCTCTCGCGACCATCTCATAGAGCACTGGATTTACAAAAAATCCAATGAAGAGACGGGAAATCAAACCTGCCACGATCACGATCGCAAAAGGCTTCTGCGTGTCGGAACCGATTCCGGTGGAAAGCGCGGCGGGAAGCAGCCCGAGGCACGCCACCAGAGCGGTCATCATGATCGGACGAAGCCGCAGAAGAGACGCCTCGCGCGTTGCGGTGCGGATGTCCAGTCCCTCCTGGCGCAGCTTGTTGATATAGGAAACAAGAATCACGGCAGTCTCGACCGATACGCCGAGCAATGCCAGCAGCCCCAGAACAGAAGAGACGCTGAACGGAGTGTGCGTGAGCTTGAGGGCCACCAGAGCGCCCACTGGCTCGGTCATAACCACACCCAATGCGATCGTGACGGGGAACTTGAAATTCCCATACAGCGCAAACAAAATCATGAAGATCAGAACGACGGCCAGCGGACCGATGAAATACATCTGCGACCGGGCCTCCAGAAACTGGCTGTATTCGCCGCCCCATAACATGCGGTAGCCCTGCGGCAGCTTCACAGCTTTGTCTACTGCTTTCTGGCCATCTTGAACGGCGCGTTCCAAATCGCGGCCTTCGATACTGTACTGGACGCCGATATAGCGGGAATTGTTCTCGCGATAAATGAAAGACGCGCCATTGCCCTGGCTGATGTTGGCGAGCTGAGTGAGTGGAATTTGCTGTCCATCGGGAGTTCCGACTAACAGGTTTCCGATGTCGTGGGCGCTGCTGCGGAATTGCGGCTGCATCCGGACTACCAGGTCGAACAGCTTTTCCCCTTGGATCACTTGCGTAACCGCCTGGCCCCCAACAGCAGCCGAGATCACGGCCTCGACGTCGGCAACGTTGATCCCGTAGCGTGCGATCTTGTCACGGTCAACATCCACCAGCAGGCTGGGCTGGCCGAGTTCGCGCACCACCGTAAGTTCCGTAAATCCAGGAATGGTGGCCAGAGTGTTTTTGATCTGGATTGCTTTGTCCTGCAGCACATTCAGATCGTCACCATAGATTTTGACGGCGAGCGAACTCTTCAACCCGGTCAGCGCTTCGTCCACGGCATCTTCTGCCGGTTGCGTGTAATTGAAGATAATTCCAGGGAACGCGATGAGCTTCTGATTGATGGACTCGATCAGGTGCTTCTTATCGCTGACATCGCCGCTCCAGGCCTTGTCTTTGTAGGATTTCAGTCCAACGTAGAACTCGCAGTTAAAGAAGCCAGTCGGATCCGTGCCATCGTCAGGGCGTCCAAGCTCTGACCCCACGACCGTAACCTGCGGGTAGGACATCAATATCTCGCGTATTTGTGGCGCGATCTTGCTGGCTTCTTCGAACGAAATCGTATACGGCATCGTCGCCCGCACCCAGAGCGCGCCCTCGTCCAAGTGAGGCATGAACTCGCCGCCAATAAAAGGGACCAGCAGCAGGCATGCCCCAAAAATAAGTGACGCGATCAGAAGCGTCGTTCGTGGACGATCGAGCGCCCAATCCAATTGGACGGCGTACTTTCGCTTCATCCACTCATATGCACGATTTTGCTTTTCCTTTACGCCGCCTCGGAACCAGTAGGATGCCAGCACCGGAATGAGGGTCAGCGTCAAGATCAGCGCTCCGACCAGCGCGAATGACATGGTTTCGGCCATCGGATGAAACAGCTTTCCAGCCGGTCCGGTCAGTGCATAAATCGGTAAATAACCAGCGAGAATGACCGCAACCGAATAAAAGATAGGGCGGTCCACGTCTTTTGCAGCAGCGAGAATGACTTCGTCGAGCTTGTATTCCTGTCCTTCCCGCAATGCCAGCTCGCGGTAAATGTTTTCGATCATCACCACGGTGCCGTCAATCACGATTCCGAAGTCGATCGCTCCAATGGAAAGCAGATTTGCGGCTACGTCGTGCGCATGCAGCACGATGAAGGCGAAGAGCAAGGATAGTGGGATCGTGACCGCAACGATGATCGCGGCCCGGAAGCTGACAAGAAAGAAGATCAGGACGATCAGCACCAGGACCATGCCGCGAAGCAGGTTCGCCTCCACGGTGTCCGTGGTCAGATCGACAAGCTGGCTCCGGTCGTAATACGGATGAATCTTTACGTCTGGCGGCAGGATCTGCTTGTTCAGTTCTTCGGTCTTCGCCTCGACTGATTTGAGGACGTTCTGCGTCTGCTCCCCGCGCAGCATGAGGATGACGCCTTCGACCGCATCGTCATTCTTCTGGTAGCCGAATTGACCGAGTCGCGGAGCATGGCCGATCGTGACCTCGCCCACATCGCGCACCCGAATCGGCACACCCTTGTTCGCCCCCACAACGACGTTGCCGATGTCATCCGTATTGCGGACCAGACCGATGCCGCGCACGTAGTAAAACTGTCCGCCTTGCGAATAAAATCCACCGCCAGCATTGGCGTTATTGGCTGCCAGGGCGGCCGTCACTTGCGGGACCGTCAAGTGATAGCCATAGATGCGCGCCGGATCGAGCAACACCTGATACTGCATTGTCGTTCCGCCGAAGCCGGAGTCGTCGGCCACGCCATGAACCGAGCGGTAAGCGCGCTCGACCACCCAATCTTCGATCGTCTTTAATTCCTGCGGGCTGCGATCAGGGCTCTCCAGCACATACCGGTAGACCAGACCACTCGGGCTGAAGAGAGGCGCGAGCGTTGGCGTTACGCCCGCCGGAAGAGTTGCCTGGGCAAGGCGTTCAAACACGATCTGCCGCGCAAAGTAATCGTCGGTGCTGTCTTCGAAGGTCAGGATGATGTCGGACAAGCCATAGAGAGAGATCGAACGCATCACCACCATGTGGGGGACGCCATTCATCTGCAGCTCCAAGGGCAGCGACACCAATCGCTCGACCTCCTCCGAGGCGTGGTCGGGCCATTGCGTGATGATTTCAACCTGCGGCGGCGAGAGATCCGGATAGGCGTCCACTGGCATCCGCTGGAAAGAAAGGATTCCTCCGACGGTGATGAAAGCGGTGAGCATCAGCACCAGGAATCTTTGACGCAGCGCCGCTTGGACGATTCGATGGATCATTCCGATGTGGTGGACACTATCCTCGCCTGTATCTGGAAAAGCTCGTACTGCTTGGTGTAGTCATCAGCGTTGCAGCGAATTCGCAAACTGCAAGAACAAGCTACCATCGCCGATAATCTGGTCCCCAGGCTGAACGCCGCTGGTAATCTGCGTTTGGCCGTTCAAGCTCTCTCCCAGGGTGACCGTGCGTCGCCCAAACTGGTTCGCGGACGTTTCCGCATACACAAAGGGCTGGTTCTCGCTGTCGCGCAGAATCGCCGCGTCCGGCAACGCGATCGCATTGGGCACGGAGCCTGCATTGACCGTGGCCGTCACGTACATATCCTTCTTAAGTTTTTCGCCCGGGTTGTTGGTCTCAATGCGTGCCTGCAGCGTCCGAGTATTCGGATCCAGAGAGGCCGCGACGTAGGAGATGCGTCCGTGGAACTCCTGCGAATAACTGTCCGTCTGAATCGTTACCCCATCTCCAACGCGGATGTACGGCAAATCCTTTTGATAGACATTGACCAGGACCCATACCGTGCTCGTATCAGAAATCATGAAACATTGCGTGGCGCCCGACTGAATCAGCTGTCCCGCAGCCACATCCTGTTCGACGACTTCGCCGCCAATGGTTGCCTTCACCGGAACTTCGAACGATGGCGGACCCTGCACAAGTTCGTCGGGATCTTTAATGCCGAGCACTTTCAAGGCCGCCAGTGCGGCGACGAGATCGCCACTGGCCTGCACCTCGGTCGATTGCGCCTGCTCCAGCGTTTGTTCGGCGATCGCCTTGTGTTCGTACAAATCCTTGGCGCGCGCATAGGATTTTTGCGCCAGGGCATACGCATCTCTTGCTTTCAGGTAATTCGTGCGGAGCTGCGAATAGTCCGGGCTGGCCACGTACAGCATGGGCTCGCCCTGCTTCACATGCTGGCCAGGAACGACGACGATTCGATTGACCGGTCCGCTCACCTGTGTGATGACTGGAATGGTGTGAAATCCGTTGTACGCCACGGCACCAGTGAGCCGAAGCATGCGAGTCAGGGTCGTCGGTTGAACTTTTATGACTTGCACATGCGACATCTGCTCGGGAGGAATCGTAAACAGCTCCGCGCCGCTCGAACTCTTTGTGTTCGTGCCGGATGGTCCTGCTCCCTCACAGCCGGCAAACGGAAGGATGATCGCGGTCACTGCGGCCATGGCAATCCAGAGTCGCCAGAGTTTTGACTGTTTACGGGCGTTCATGGCAGTGTCCTCGTTCCCAACGCTTCCTTCAACTGTTCCAATGCGGTCATGTACGAAGCCAAGGCCTGGCGATACGCCAATTGGGTGGAGCGGTAGCTGCGCTCGGCATCAAGAAAATCGAGCAGACTGGCAGCTCCGCGCTTATAAGCATACTCGCTGATATCGCGCGAATCCTTGGCTTCCTTGAGATATCCCGAGGTATAAAGTTGCACGACTTCATCATTGCTCTTCACCGCCTCATAGGCATTGGCAACGTCCGAAAGCACCGTATCGCTTGCGGACTGCTCCTGCTCCTTCGCTTGAGCAACTGCGTAGTTGGTGCGCGCGATCTCGCCCTGGTTGCGATTGAAAATCGGCAAGTCGAAACTTGCAAAGATCGAGCCCGTGGTTTCGCCGGCGACATGCGAAAAGTCGTAGGTGCCGGTCACGTCTACCTTCGAGTTCGCCTTGGCGAGTAGATATTGGCTCTGGGCAGCTGCGATTCCCAATTCTGCTGCTCGAAAGTCGGGCCTCTCGCGCAACGCCCGAGTCTGCAGATCTTCCAGCTTGATCTGGAGCGACTGGTACGCCAGGTCGCCGATCACATCGAAGTCTGTCGGCACCGCGTCGTATCCTAAGAACTGACGCAGCCCGACGAGGGCCTGCACCTTCGCCAAGCGTGCCGACGACACGTCCGTCTGAAACTGCAGAAGCTGGAGCTTGATCTTGAGAAAATCACCCTCGCCGATGTATCCCGCCTTGAACTGCATTTGGCTGATGTCGACGGTTTCCTGAAAGCCCTTCAAATCCTCCATCGCGAATTGAAGGGTTGACTCCGCCAGCAAGACGCTGACGAATTGCTGCCCCACATTGAATGCGAGAGTGCGCTCGGCATCGGTAATTTGCGCGCGGGTGACCGCCGTTTGATCCTGAGCTGCCTGCAAGCGATGCTGTCGCTTGCGTCCCCGCTCGAAGAGGTAGCTGAGGCCAATATCAAACTGTTGAGTCTGAGACAGATTCGTGCCGGAAAAGTCCTGCGGACTGAAAAAAGGGATGAACTGCGTGTCGGCCCCCAACGTCGGATTGGGGCGAAGATTCGCCGTTATCTCCTGCGCTTGGTTCTGAAGAATCTGCGTCCGGCTGGCTTTCAGCGCGTGATTATGCGCCAGCGCCAGATCGATGGCCTGGTCAAGACTGATGAGCGTCGTGCTTTGTCCGGCTGCGTTTCCCCATGACAGCAGGAATAGCCACACCGCCGAGGCGAACACCCGAAAGAACCGTGAACGCATAAGAGTCAAACTAAACTGGCCCTGGCAATCGAAAAACCCTCAACGTTTCGCCGATCTTCGGCGACTTGCCAGGTTCTTGTCCCCTTACCGCCCTCCTCGCTGTCAAAAGCACGACCCGCCCCGGGAGGCCATTGTAAATCGGGAACCTCGCCCAACGGCGATAAAGATTAGATGCAGGTTGAGGCTGACAAAACAGGGTCAATCCGGCGTCCGAGCGTGATATTGCGCCGATCTCCGGGATGCTCATGTGGGGACAGCCGCCTCGGCTGTCTGGACTGCGCGAGGCCCCGCTTCGAAGTTTGTCGAGTTGAGTAACATAGAATATTCGACGGATGGCGGCAGCGCCTCCTGACCGAGACGCCAAGTGCCGATCCGGGGAGCGGCGACGCATCCTGCGCCCTTTAGGAGCTAGTCACAAATGAACAATCGACGGCAATTTCTGAAGATGCTCTCGGCGGCCGCATTGGCACCGATGCTTGCGACTAAGTCCCTAGCGGACGAAATGAAACCGAGCCGGATCCCGCTGGCATTCTCCACCCTCGGTTGTCCTGCCTGGGAATGGAAGAAGATTCTGGAGTTCGCCACCCAGCACGGATTTTCTGCCATCGAGTTGCGCGGGGTTGAGGGTAAATTGGATCTGCCAGCTCTCCCTCTCTTCGCAGCCGATCGCATCGAGCAGACCAAGCAGGAAATCCGCGCCAGCAAGCTGCGCATTGCGTGCGTGAGCAGTTCGGCGCAAATGTATGTGGAAGACCCTGCAAAGCGAGAGAAAGAAATGGCAGATGCCCGCCGCTTCGTCGATCTGGCGTCGACGTTAGGCGCACCCTACGTACGAGTCTTTGGGGGCAAGGCGGATACCGACAAGAGCCCTGCGCCTACCGAAGAGACGAAAGCTCGGGTGGCGTCCGGCTTAAAAGAACTGGGCAAGTATGCTGGCCCGCACAATGTGACGGTCATTATCGAATCGCACGACCATTTCACGGCGTCTGCCACTTTGAAGAGCGTGTTGCAGATGGCCGATTCAGAGCACGTTGGCCTCCTTTGGGACGCCCATCACACCTTTGCCACTTCGCATGAAGATCCGGAATTTACCGTTAGCCAATTAGGCTCCTGGATCCGCCACACTCATCTGAAAGACTCTGTCGGTGACGGGGACAATCGCAAGTATGTCCTGACGGGGCGGGGAAACGTTCCTATTCGGCGACAGATCGAAGCCCTGCGTTCGATCGGATATAAAGGCTTCTACTGCTTTGAATGGGAAAAACTGTGGCATCCGGATATCGACGACCCGGAGATCGCGATCGCCGACTACGCGCGCGTTGTCGGTCAGTGCCTGGGCAATGCCCACGCATGCGGCCAGTAAGGGCCGTTCTTACCCCGGCATGTTCTCCGAGATCGTTTCGCTCGCACCGTCCCAGTAGACTTTCTTTCCGGTCCAGTACGATTCCGCCGACATCATGCACGCAACCGAGTGCGCGAAGCCGTCGTGAACGGTAGCGTGGGGCTGCTGGCGGGAACGCATGCATTCAAACCAATTCGCCATGTGTTCGGTGCTCAGGTCGTCAATGCCCATAGGCGGCAGCTTCGTCTCTCCGGGCAGCATCACAAAGTGGGACTTCCTCTTCTCATCAATGTCCGAGTCGTCTTCGTGCGTTCCTTTTTCTTCGATGACCTGATAGCGCGGGCTGCCTTCGCCGCCGATATTGATCAGGCTCGCATTCTTCCCCATGTAGCGCGTGAAACTGGGCGCGTCGTTGCCGAAACTGGTTGAATAACTAACCAGAAAGCCCTTTGGATATTCCAGTAACGTCTGAAACGTATCAGCATTCTCGCGGCCGTCGTGCCACGCGAAAACTCCTCCATGCGCGACGGCAGACTTGGGGAAGTGGTCGTCCATAAACCAGTGCACCACGTCGATGGCATGGCTCATCCATTGATCGGGAATCCCGCTGGAAAACTCCTTATAAAGTCGAAACTCGAAATACATTTGCGGATCGAACGGCCGCGCGGGCTTAGTCAACAGCCACTTGTTCCAATCCGTATCCTGCTCGCGAATCTGCTTTACTTCCGGACGGCCGCGCCACCGCGGCCCATGATAATTCCACACGACCTCAACTTTGCTCACATCTCCAAGCGACCCACTCCGTGCTATTTGCTGAGCTGCCTGTTGGTAAGGCTCACTGCGGTGTTGTGTCCCAACCTGAACGATGGTCCCTGCCTGCACAACGGCGTCACGTGCCGCCTTGGCCTCGCTCAGCACGTTGCCCATCGGCTTCTCGACATAAGCGTCCTTGCCGGCCTCCGTCGTCATTTTCAGGATCGGCGAATGCGAATGCTCCGGGGTCGAGATCAGCACGGCATCGATATCCTTCATCGCGAGCAGTTCGTCAATATGCTGTGCGGCCCGCGGAGCCCGGCCGTAATAGCCTGTATTTGTAGCTACGGCCTTCTCGCGGTTCACCTTCCACAAATCGCAGACCGCGGTCATCTCCACGTGATGGCTGTCCTTTAGTTTGGACGCGATCAGGTCGAGATCCCCGCCGCGGCTTCCGTTGCCAACGTGTCCCAGGGAAATCCGGTCGTTGGCGCCGACGATTCGTTCGTAGGAGAGCGCGGTTCGGGGCAGGACTACGCTACCGGCAATGACGGCCGCGGATTTACCCAGAAATGCCCTGCGATTGATCTGCGAAAATTCACTCATGATTGGCTCCAGTCCACGAATCGATTCGCCATGCTAAGGGCGGCTGACGTTCCCGTCAAGGACGGCGAGCTCTGGGCGAAGGAAGCTCACTTCAAGTTGTCTTCAAACCGTCCGGAACCAGAGGTAACGACCGCAATCGCACCCCGGTCGCGTCGAAGATGGCGTTGGCGATTGCGGGCGCCAGTCCAATCATCGGACACTCTCCCGCACCCACGGACGGAATATCCTTCCGATCAAGCAAAACGGTTTCGAGAACGGGCACGTCGCTGAAGCGCGGCACGCGGTATTGCGACATTCGCCCGTTCAGAATCTTGCCATTGTCGAATTCGACCGCTTCAAACAGCGCTCCGCCCAGCCCTTGCACGTTCGATCCTTCGATTTGATTTCGAAGTCCGTCGGGATTCACGATCGCGCCGCACTCAAACGCAGAAACGACTCGAATCACCTTGACGTCGCCCGACTTGCGATCGACGCTGACTTCGGCGAAAGTGGCAATATTCCCCAGCTTTTCGTACCCACCGCCCATGCCGAATCCGTGATCCGCCGCTTTGCTCTTGCCCCAGCCGAACTGCTTGGCCGCCGCCTCGAACACCGCCCGCAAACGCTCGTCCTTCAGATTCTTGAGGCGAAATTCGAGAGGGTCCATCTTTACGGCATGGGCGATCTCGTCCATATGCGATTCGCGCGCAAAGTGATTCGCGGTAGCCGCAAGTGCCCGGTACGAACCCTGCCGCAAGGGAGAGTTGACTGCATGAAAGACGATGCGCTGGTTCGGGATCTCATAGTACGTGCGAATCCCCGCCGACCCGGAATTGTAGTTGTGAAACTCCCACGCCGTGATCGTCCCATCGCGGCGCGTTCCGCTGCTCACGTCGATCACGCCGGCCGGGCGAAAATAGGCCCAGGTGAACTCCTCTTCGCGCGTCCACACCACTTTCACTGGACGCTTGGCCGCGCGCGCCAGCCGCGCCGCCTCGATCGCCGTCTCGCCCGTGTGCTTCCCGCCATAGCCAGATCCGGTGTCTGGCATCAGCACGCGTACATGTTCTTCCGGAATACGAAACGCTTCCGCAAGTTGCCCTCGCACGCCGAAGGGGCGCTGCGTTCCGGTCCAAACCGTCAGGTTGTCCCCATCCCACTTTGCCAGCGCGGCGCGCGGTTCTAGAGGAGTGTGCGCGATGTACGACACTGTGTAGGTCTGCTGCAATCGATGATCGGCGGAACTCAGCGCCTGATCCACCGTGCCAACGTCGAATCGATCGCCATCGCCCGTAGGATCTTTGCTCTCGACCGTATTCTTCCGCAGATAGTCGAACAGTTCCTTGTTGGAGGGCTGCGGCTCGGATTTCCATTCCGCACGAATGGCGGCTATCGCCGCTGCCGCGGACTCGGTGCTCGCCGCAGCAACGCCGACAAAGTTGCCGTCGTGAACTACGGTGGCCCCGATCTGCTCCGCCTTCTCCGAGTTCACCGAGACAAGCGTGGCATTAAATGACGCCGGCCGCAGTACTTTGCCGTAAAGCATGCCCGGCAATTTCTGATCCGAGGGATAACGATGCTTGCCAGTTACGAAATCGCGGCCATCCACTTTGAGCGCGGATTGCCCCGCGATTTTCCAGTTCGCGGCCGGAATCAACGGAGTTTCGGGTGTGACGGTCCGGGCCAGTTGCTGACCCTTCGTCAGGGCCGCATACTGCACGGATCGATTGTTCTTAGGATCGACGATCTTCCCATCGCTCGCGGCCAGATTCTGGCGATTCGTTTGCCATTGCGCTGCGGCCAGGCCAAGCAGGGCCTCGCGCGCTGCCGCCGCCACTTTACGCAGTTGCAGGTTCATCGTTGGAGTCGTGCGGCTTCCGAACGTCCCCATATCAAATGGCGTGAGTTGCGTGTCGCCCATCACCATTTCTATCTTCTCGATCGGCACGTGAAGTTCTTCCGAAACTGCCTGGCTCAGAGAAGTCCGAATGTTTTGGCCCATCTCAGCCTTCCCCGTATAGACCGTGACTCGCCCGTCTTCTCCAATGTGAAGCCAGGCATCAATTTCTTCGGGAAGGGAATCGCCGCGCCGCCGGCTCCCGCCGGATTCTTGCGCAACTACCGCAGGCTTCAAAACCGAAACCACGAGAAGACCAGCACCGAGGAACTTGAAGAATTCCCGCCGGTCCAGATCAAAGTAATAGGGAGCCGCAGCCGTGAGTTCGTAACGCTCCGGCTCCAACGGAACGGGTGCGTGGGTGGCATCGCTCATCGCCCCACTCCCTTCGCGGCAGAAGATGCTGCCGTGGCCTTTGCAGCGTTCTGAATCGCGCTCACAATCCGAGGATAGGTTCCACAGCGGCAGACGTTGCCATCCATGAAATTGACGATCTCGTTCTCATTCGGTGACGGATTTCGCTGCAACAGCGCAACCGCCGACATAATCATCCCTGACGTGCAGTACCCGCACTGCATTGCCTCAGCCTGAAGGAAAGCTTCTTGCACAGGATGGAGATGCTCGCCGCTGGCGAGTCCCTCAATGGTTGTAATCTGTTTCGCAGAAACACTCACTACCTTGGTGACGCACGATCGCTGGGCTTTTCCGTCGATCAAAACCGTGCAGGCGCCGCATTGACCCTCCCCGCACCCGTACTTGCTCCCTGTCAGATCGAGCTGCTCGCGCAGCGTGCTGAGTAAGCTGGTTTGAGCCTCGGCGTCAACCGTATAAGGCTTGCCGTTTACTGTGAGACGAATGGTAGACATTCCCATGCTCCGGATCGAGGAGTGTGCGAGCTTTGTGAGCGGAGCTGCTTGAGAAAATGATATACCCAACGAGGCAATCGCTTAAAGCTCTTGGCTTCGTCGGACGGTCGACAGTCCTCAGTCGTTGACCGCCTGATACGCCAGTACGTTCACCTCGCGGTCCAGAGTCAAATCGCCAGTCGGATGCAGCTGTGCCATGAAGATGACAATCATCTGCTCCTTCGGATCGACGGTGAAGTCCGTGTAAAAGAATCCTCCCCAACTGTATTCGCCCGGCGAGCCTAGCTCAGAGAGCGGAGCCTTGACGCCTTCGACTCCAAAGCCCAGCCCGAAACCCTCGTCCGGTCCGATCTTTCCCATCTGATCGTGTGTCATCAATTCGACCGTTTTGCGGCTTAAGAGGCGTGTGTTGCCCACCTTGCCGCCGTCGAGCATCATCTGGCAGAAGCGCGCATAGTCCATCGCGCTCGAGACCAGACCCGCGCCACCCGAGAAAAGTTTTTTCGGAGCGCGCGAAGGATAGTCTGCCGAGTAGACAAACGATCCTTCTCGGATCGGAGTATCGGGAAAGCGGTTCAAGCCCTTGTCGTCATAGTAGGTATACGCGACGGCAAGCCGGTCGAGTTTGCTGTCCGGCGGAAAGAAATACGTATCCTTCATGCCCGCCGGCTCGAAGATTCGCGTGCGGAAAAACTCGTCCAGCGGCTTGCCCGACAGGACTTCTACGAGACGCCCCAGAACATCAACGCCCAGGCTGTATTCGAACCGGTCGCCCGGGTTGAACAGCAGCGGAATCGCCGCCAGGTGCTTCACGCTGTCGCCAATCGTCCCGTCATACGGCAGCAGTCCGCTCGCCACGCCAGCCTTTTCATACATTGGACCCAGAACGTCATTCCACTGATAAGTGAGCCCCGAGGTATGTCGGAGCAGGTCGCGAATGGTGATCTGCTTTGTGGCCGGAATCGAGTAAGGATCTCCCGACGCCGGCTTCACCAGCACTTTCGCATTCTTAAACTCTGGCAGGTACTTCGATACGGGATCGTCGAGGAGAAATCGTCCCTCCTCGTAGAGCATCATTACAGCGACGCTGGTTATGGGCTTCGTCATCGAGCAGATGCGGAACATCGCATCCGGTGACATCGGCTTGCCAGCTTCGCGGTCCATCATCCCCTGCGCCTTAAACCACGCGACGCGCCCATGCCGGACCACCAGAGTCACCGCGCCGGCAATTCGCTTGTCATCGATCCCGTGTTGCACGGCCATGCCAATGCGATCGAGCCGCTCAGAGGACAATCCCAAAGACTCGGGTCTCGCGGTTGGCAGATCCTGCGCGAATGCGGTTACAGTCAGTACGACAAAGCCGAGCAGAACCGGAATAATTTTCCGGTCCCGCCCGGCCAAAGAATCACGCCCCATGATTCCTCCCGGCTCTTTTCTTTACGCGGACTTGATAGTTTTCGAAGCCGCATCCCACGTAACTGGTTTCTGACGGAAGTATGACTCGTTCGCCATGTGGCATGCGATGGCGGCATTGTTGCCGAAGACCGCATCCTCCGTTACCGGCTTGCGCGACTTCACCGACTGGAAGAAGACATTCAGGTGGGGACGCATATCGTCCCAATCGTGCCCCTTATATACGGTGTCTTCGTGCAGCGGCTCTTTTCCCAGCACCGGGTCATGCTCCGCGTGCCACTGCTTCACATATTCCTCCCGCATCTTTGCCGGGAAGCTGAAGCTGTAGTAGCTGGGATCGGTATCCACGCCCGACTGCGGCGAGTGCCGTAACTCGAATTCCCCAGCGTCCATGAGCCCTTTCGGCCCCATAAATCGCGCCAGTTCCGGCGTCTCGCAGCCGAGATCGAGCCGCACATAGACCGGTATGCCGTGATAGTCGAAGAGCACGGTATGAAAATCAGGCATGTCGCGGCCGTCTTTGAAGCGGAAAATGCCGCCCATTGCGGTGGCAGACTTCGGTATTTCATTCCACCCCAGCGTGACGAGCATGCCGCTGATGAGGTGCACCATCAGGTCACCCGCCACTCCCGTGCCGTAGGCGCGCCAGCAGCGCCATCGGGCGAAGTGAAGATTGTTGAGTGGAATCTTGGGAGCATCGTTGAGCCAGGTATCCCAGTCCAAGGTTTGCAGGGAAAGATCTGTTGGCGGCGGATACACCCATGCCCCCGTCGGGTCATTTCGGCCCAGCGTGAGCTCCACCATTTCGACGTCGCCGATCGCTCCGCCTTTGTAGAGCTCGTTGGCCTTGGCGCAAAGCACCGAACTGACGCGCTGCGAGCCGATCTGCACGATGCGATTGTTCTTTTGCGCCGCCTCCACCATCGCTAGTCCGTCGGCCACGTTGTGCGACATGGGCTTCTCGCAGTAGATGTCCTTACCCGCGTTACACGCGTCGACTACGACGCGCCGGTGCCAATGATCCGGCACCGCAGCCACGATGCAGTCGATGTCCTTCCGGTCGAGCAACTCCTGATAGTGACGGCTCGTTGGCAGGCTCGTGTTGCCGGTGATTTCCTTGGCCAGTGTATGCCGCCCGTCATACAAGTCCGCGGCGCCGACGCACTCGATGCCGGGAATCGTAATTGCTCCCGCCAGCAAGCCGGAGCCCTGCATCCCGATCCCGACCATGCCGAAGCGAACTCGATCGCTCGGCGCGACTGCTCGCGGAAACGGTTGAGCGTTGAGAAGAACAGTCTTCGCTGCCAGTAGGCCACCCGCGGTGGCCGCACTTCCTTGCAAGAATGCTCGTCGCGAAAGAATACGTTTCATGCGAATCCCTCCGAATGATTTTGACTGCGACCTGCGTCGGCGATTGCGTTACTTCTTTAACGGTTTGATTGCCACTTCTTTGAAGAACACGATGTCATCGTCGCTGTGATTCTGCAGTCCCATGTAGCCGAAATCGGGCCGGGGTCCCCGCTGCGGCTCGAAGTCGAACTTCTTTTCCGGCACTGGATCGCCGTCTTTATAATCTGTGACCTTCACGCCATTGAGCACGACGATGGTTCGCGACCCGTCCAAGGTGATGTCCATCGTGTTCCACTCCGGGCCGGGCTTCCATGCCTTGGCCAGCGGCTTAGTCAGCGAGTACAGCATGCCCGTGGAATGGTATTCATCTTCCTTCGAGGTCTCCGGATGGTTGTCGATCTGCACTTCGAATCCATAGTTCACCGGCATCCATTCCTCGCGGGGCTCGATCGGAATGCGGATGAACACGCCCGAGTTGTCGTTCTCATCGCGCATCTTATACACGACGTGAATCTGGCAATTTCCGATCTTCCCGGCCGTCCAGTAGAGCAGGCCCATACCGCCGTGGGTGTGGATCAGCCCATCTTCCACCGTATCGCCGCCCGGACCAACGTGCTTCCAACCGGTCAGATCTTTGCCGTTGAAAAGCTGCTGCCACTTGTCCGGATCGCCCTTGCAAACATTCTGATTTTCATCCGATGCAATGGCGAACGTTACGAGGCCAGCGAGCAGAAAAACCGAAACAGTAAATCGTTTTAGCATTAGGAATCCCCTGAGTTTTCTCACCTGCTAGATTGAGACAGACCACCATACTCGCACCCACGTTCGGAATCAATCCGACGCCCGACATTTTTTGACTGGAAGCCCCGAGTCTCCCCCGGGCCAAAAAGAACTGGCGCCTAACCCCGAGGGGCAAGGCGCCATTTTGTCGAACCTCATTGCTGTCGAGCTACCAGAGGCTAGACGCGGCGGTCGACCTAATCCATCTCCCGTTCTTGCCCTTCCCGACCGAGCAGCATGCCCGCAGCGCTTCCCGAACTCCCCTCAGCTTCGCGCTTCTTCGTCCAGTCCGCCTCGGTCAGCACCACAATCGGTTCCGCTTTTTTCTTCTTCAATCCCGCATTGATCCCCGGAAGCTCTTTCTGCGTCAGCTTCTGGAAATCGCCGATCACGTCTTCCAGTTCATGTGCCAGCGAATCTGCCCGCGCAGCCTGATAATCCGACGGACGCCCCTCGTAGCCGTTGACGGTTCCGTAGAGCTGCCCCAGAAGTTCGCGGATGCGTTCTTCTCCGGTGATCATTCCACCTTCTTTTGTGGCCACGATCTTGCCCCGCAGCACGTCGCATTGCGCCGCCAGATCCTGCAGTTGTTTCCGCAGCGGATCTTTCTCCGGCAGCTTCGCGGTCCTTTCGTTGGCCGCGTTCCGAACTCCTTCGATGGCCTCGACCGCGTATGTCATGTGTTCAATCGTGTGATAGACCTTCATCGTCAAATCGAACTGTGCCTTGCGATCTTCCAGCGAATACTTCGCCCGCGGATCCAGAACGACATTCAACTGCTCGGTATAGACGTTGTCGCCCTTCGTCATCTTCACCGTATAAGTTCCCGGCAGCACCCGCGGACCCTGCGCCGCTTCGAACAACGCGGTAGCCGCTGGTGGAACCGCCGGGGCCTTCACGCGCATCGACCAGTTCGCGCGGTTCAACCCGCGATGCTTGCTTCCCGCTACCGTGTCGACCTGTTTGCCATTCTGATCGAGAATCTCGATCTTCAGATCGCCAAAGATGTGCCGCCCTCTTTGGTAATAAGTAATCTGCGCTTCCCCGGGCCGGTTGCGGCCGGTGAAACTCTCATCGCCTTCCGCCCAGCCTCCGAACGTATCGAAATACTGCACAGCTTTCCCCGGAATCAGAGCAGCTTCCTTCGACATGAGATCGGGAGTCAATGCCCGCAACGCCGAAATGTCGTCGATGATCCAGATGCCGCGGCCGTGTGTCGCCAAGACAAGGTCGCTCTCGCGGGCCTGGACCGCGATGTCATCCACCGCAACGGCAGGGAAGTTGCTTCCCTTGTATTGCGCCCAGTGTTGGCCGCCATCCACCGAGATCCATAGTCCGAATTCCGTGCCCAGAAACAGCAGGTTGGCGTCGACCGAATCTTCCTTGATCACGTGCGCGAATCCGCGCGCGCCGCTCTCCTGCGCCGGAAGCGCAGTCCACGTCTTGCCGTAATCGGTGGTCTTATAGACGTACGGCTTCATGTCCCCAAAGCTGTGCCGATCGAACGTCGCGTAGGCTGTCGCTTCGTCGAACCGGCTCGCCTCAATCGTCGACACCCAGGAATTCTTCCCAAGTCCGGCGACGTTGCCCACAACATTGGTCCATGTCTTGCCGCCGTCCCGAGTGATCTGCACATTGCCGTCGTCGGTTCCGACCCATAGGATCTGTCCGTTTTTCGGCGATTCAGAAATGGAATAAATCGTCGTATGCATTTCTGCCGAGGAATTGTCGACCGTCACTCCGCCCGATTCTTCCTGCTTCTGCTTTTCCGGATCGTTCGTCGTAAGGTCCGGGGAAATCCGGTCCCAGGACTGCCCGTGATCGCGCGAGCGGAACAGGAATTGGGCACCGATATAGATCGTCCCTTTTTCGTTGGGGCTCATGTGAATCGGCGTGTTCCAGTTGAAGCGCAGCTTCTTCTCGCCGTAGTTAGGGAGCGGCTTGAGTCCGCGTATTTCATGCGTATAACGGTTGACGCGGCCGATCTCCCCGCCCTGCGCTTCGGCATAGATGTAGGTCGGATCGGACGGATCTTCGAACATCCAGAAGCCGTCTCCTCCGTACATGTTTTCCCACCGCGAATTCGTTACCCCGCCAGGATAAGAGGAATCGCCCACCCACGCACTGTTGTCCTGCAATCCACCGTACACATGATAGGGATCGGAACCGTCGGTGCTGACGTGGTAGAACTGCGAAATCGGCAGGTTGATCTGGTGCTTCCAGCGGTTGCCGCCGTCCTCGCTGCGCCACAGGCCGCCGTCGTCGCCCGCAATCACCACGTTCGGATTCTTCGGATTGATCCACACATCGTGAAAATCGCCATGGGCCCCGCCCGAAACCACGTTGAAAGTCTTGCCGCCGTCGGTGCTGTACAGCAAGATGAGATCGGGTTTGAAGATTTTGTTCTCGTCCTGCGGATCGACAATCAGGTTGCCAAAGTAAAACGGCCGCCAGACCATGTAATTACTCGAGTCAAGCTTCTTCCAGTTGGCGCCGCCGTCGTCAGAGCGATACAGTCCTCGACCTTTTTCCGCTTCGACATTGGCGTAGACGACTTGCGGCTTCGAGGGCGCGACCGCAATCGCAACTCGTCCCCATGGCTTCGCCGGCAGTCCCTTGCCATTGCTGTCATTGATTTCGGTCCAGTGGTCGCCGCCGTCGGTCGACTTGAACAGTCCGCTGCCCGAAGTCGGTACGTTACCCGACCGGAACGTCCAGCCTTGGCGGCGGAAGTCCCACATCGAAGCGTAGATCGTCTTCGGTTCCTGGCGGCTCATGGCCAACAGTCCGCAACCGGTCGATCCGTTTGCGCCCGCTAGCACTTTCTTCCACGTCTTGCCGCCGTCGGTCGTTTTGTAAACTCCGCGCTCGTCGTTGTCGTCCCAAAGATGTCCTGTTGCACACACCAGCACGTTGTTGCCGTCGTTGG
This sequence comes from uncultured Acidobacteriaceae bacterium, assembly GCA_963844525.1. GTDB lineage: Bacteria > Acidobacteriota > Terriglobia > Terriglobales > Acidobacteriaceae > Sulfotelmatobacter. The sequence continues at coordinate 30,635 of CAWJOM010000012.1, forward strand.
GATCGATCAGAATCTTCGCGATGTGCTCGCTGTCTTTAAGTCCGACATTGGTCCAGTTCTCGCCGCTGTCGGTGGATTTGTAAACGCCGTCTCCCACCGACACGCTGTTGCGCATCCAGGCCTCGCCGCTTCCTACCCACACGGTCTTCGGATTTGACGGATCAATGGCTACCGCGCCGATCGATTGCACGCTTTCGCGATCGAAAACCGATTTGTAAGTCGTGCCGCCGTTCACCGACTTCCAGATGCCCCCGCTGGCCGCGCCCACGTAGACCGTAATGCGGCCGTCCTGTTCGATGGCGTCCACCGCCGCGACGCGCCCGCTCATCGTGGCAGAGCCGATATTTCGCGCCGGAAGCCCCGACACTGTGGCCGCATCGAACTTGTAACCCGTCTGGGAGTAGGCGCGCTGGGTCGGAACCATGAAAAATACAACCCAAAGGAACATGCTCAACTTCGTCAGAAGGGAAAAATGATTGCGTCTCGTATTCATCGGCTCATTTCCTCGTTGCGGTTCAAAATTTCGCTTACAGCAGGCTCGGTTCTTTCGAGTATCCAAATCTGGTTATGGCCTTCATCTGACCGAAATTCTTATCAGTGGAATCAATGAACCCCGACCATCCCGGACTTCTTCTCCTCAGTCTTCAGCGACGCGGGAACCGCGAAGTCCGCGGGATTGAAATTCACATTCACTTCAATCTTCTCGATGGTTGTGGTCTGTGCGCCCGGATTCGCCTTCGACCCCTGTGAAATCGAGAACGGATACATCACGCCATTCACCGGTTTGTACGATCCCATCTCGACCACGCTCTCGCGCACCGAGCCACGAACAAATTCCTGCACTTCCTTGCGAATCTCCAGAAACGTGTCCGGATCGAGGTAGTAATAGATAATGTCGCCGTCTTTCAGTGTGACTTTCAGCCGCAGCGCGTCGTCGCCGTCGACGACGTCGTGGCCCAGGAATTCCACCGAGTTCCCCTTTTCCTTGTAATCCACCAGCGGGCCATCAAAGTCGGCATCGAGCAGCAGATCTTTCAAATCGTCTTCCCCTAAGAACTCCGGATCCTTGTGCCCGCCGAAAGGCTGAATCTGCCAGCCTGTTGCCCCGTCGTACGCACTCACGGCGGTCATGCCTTGCAGAGAGAAGGTCTCTCGCACCCGGTTCGGGCGCTCGTTCTCCTGGACGGTGACAGCCGTGAATCCGCCGCCCCCATTGAGCTTGCCCGTCATGCGGACCGAATGGATGGCCCTGATCTTGTCGATTCCGCCTTTGGCTTGAATGTTTTTATTGATGAGTTCTTCGGCTGTTTGCGAGAGGGAGAAAACACTCACGCACGACACGACCGCCAGCATAATCACAGCGTGACGCATGCGGACTCCTGTTGTATGGGACTTGGACAAGGGATACGAGAGACGACAGTACTCTACCCGGTAGTAGACGTGCTTGCCAAGCCTTCGTGAGCAGGATGGAAACCTATCTACAGACAGCCGGCTTCGGCGGTCCCGATGTTCCTCCGAAGTCACTGCGGACACCTCGGCAGGATCAGGATGGCTGTGCAAGTCATTTTTCTTTCTCTGCGAATCTACGAAGATTTTCGTTGACACTACGAATGTCTTCGTAGTAAGTTCTCTTTCCATGAAGCAGCCTCCGCACAAACCCACCGCTTCGGAACTCGAAATCCTCCGCGTGCTTTGGACCCACGGGCCTTCGACCGTTCGCGAAGTGCACGAATCACTGAGCGAAAAGAAAGAGCTTGGCTACACAACGGTGCTGAAGCTTCTCCAGATTATGACCACAAAAGGCACCGTGAAGCGAAACGAAACCCAGCGCGCACACGTCTATGAAGCATGCCTTCCTGCCGAGCAGACCAAACGCCAGCTCGCCGGGGACATGCTCCAGCGCGTATTCGAGGGGTCGGCGAGCCAGCTTATGATGCACGCGCTCGCCGGCGGCCGGGCCTCGCAGCACGAGATCGAAGAACTCCGCCATATGCTCGACGAATTTGAAAGGAGCCGCAAGTGACCACTCTGATGAATTGGCTCACCCCAAGCGCGATGGAATCCCTAGGTTGGGCCCTGCTGCATTTTCTGTGGCAGGGCACGGCTCTGGCGGCGGTAGCCGCCGCTGCGATGGCTCTGTGCCGCCGCGCATCAACCCGCTACCTGTTGGGAGTTAGCGCTCTGGCCCTGATGCTGCTGGCTCCGATCGCGACCTGCTTCCTTTATTCGCAACAGCATTCCGGCGTGGCAGACGCCGCGAAGTCGTTCCCGCTCGCCGCGGCCCGGACAACCGCGAGGGACAGAGACGCGGCGAGCGGCTCGATGCAGCACTCATCGTTTGCGCGATCGTCCGTATCGCCCGCCATCGACGCGCTGCCGTGGCTCGTAGAAGCATGGCTTCTTGGCGTGGCTTTCTTCAGCCTCCGTTCCGCCGGTGGATTCATATTGCTCGAACGCGAGCGGCGCCGACAGGCTAGCGTCGTGAGTACGCGGGTGCTCGAGATCTGCTACTCGCTGCAAGACCAGCTTGGATTGAAACGCGCGATTTCGTACTGCGAGTGCGCGTGGCTGCAGGCTCCGGCCGTGATTGGATGGTTTCGCCCTGTCGTGTTCCTGCCTGTCACGGCCTTAACTGGCCTTTCCGAAGAGCAGCTTCAGGTCGTGATCGCCCATGAGTTGGCGCACATCCAACGCTTCGATACGTTTGTGAACGTCTTCCAGGTCTGCGTGGAAACCCTGCTCTTTTACCATCCCGCAGTCTGGTGGTTGAACAAACGCATTCGCGCCGAACGTGAGCACTGCTGCGACGACATGGCAGTAGCTCTCTGCGGCAACGCTGTCGAGTATGCGCGTGCTCTTACGCTGATGGAAGAGTGGCGCAGCGCGCCGGTATTTGCCATGGCCGCAAACCGCGGGCCGCTCACCGAGCGCATCATCCGCGTTCTGGGACTGAAAACGATTGGTGCTGGAATGCGCGGCATCGGACTCACGGGAAGCATCCTCTGTCTAACCGCAGCGTTGGTGGCGGGGAATGCGCTGTTGGGAATGGCGCATCCGCAAGCGGCTCGCGCCGCCTCGTTTCGGCAGGGGTCCCCGAATCTCGTGGCCCGCAGCTCGCAGCAGCCAAGTACGGCGAGCAGCACGCCCGCGAAGCCTTCAGCTGCTCGTCCGCAGGCCACAGAGCCGGCTGCACCGAACTCGCCGGCGTCTACTTCCTCAGCGCCTTCTTACATTGACGCCATGAAGGCCGCGGGTCTCAACGATCTGACCATCGACCAGTTGATCGCGCTGAAGACGCAAGACGTGACGCCGGAATACGTGCGCGAACTTCAGGCGCAGGGTCTGCATCCCGACGTGGAAATGCTGGTCGCGATGCGCGTGCAGGACATCACTCCCGAGTATGTGAAGGCTCTGCGCGACTCCGGACTCAATCCCGATCAGAACCAGCTCATCGCGCTGAAGGTTCAGGGCGCGGATGGCGCCTATTACCGTGCCATGAAAGACGCGGGCCTGCAGCTTGACGTGAACACTCTCATCGGAATGAAAGTGCAGGATGTAACTCCCGAATACGTTCGCGAGATTCGCGCTGCCGGACTCACGGTCACTGCCAACCAACTGATCGCGCTGAAGGTGCAGGATGTCACTCCTTCCTATCTGAAGGCGATGAAGGACTCGGGAATTGAGCTTCGCACTGATGACGTCATCGGCATGCGCGTGCAGGATGTGACACCGGAATATGTGCGCGGCATCCAGGCTCTCGGCTTCAAGCCCTCGGCCAGCGAACTCATCGGCATGAAAGTGCAGGACGTGACGCCGGAATACATCAAGGCGTTGCAATCGGCAGGATTCAAAGTCGGCATCGGCGACATCATCGGCGCCAAAGTACAAGATGTCACACCCGAGTTCATCGAGCGGGCGAAGGCGCATGGCTTCAAAGATCTGACCCTGCAGAAACTGATTCAGTTGCGGCAACTGGGAATTCTGGATTCGAAGGCCGATCTCTAATCCGGCAGCGGGCCAATCACAAACGTCGATCAAGGAGATGACTTATGAGAATACGCCGAACCCTCGCCTTCTTCGTTTTTGCGTGTTGCGTGGTGTTCCTCGTAGCCAAGAATCGAGCCGCGGAAGTGCGCAGCGGTGACTGGACCATCAGCAAGTCTGACAATGCCGGCAAGCTTGAGTTCTCGCTGATCGAGCATCATCATGGCGGAACTTCCAACCATCAATCGGATTGGCCCGCGAGTTCCTTCCAGGGCGTGGACTTTTCGAAACCCGGACACCAGGAAGTTCACTTCACGATCACCCGCGACGCGGGCAAGATCGATTGCGAAGGGTTCCTCAACAACGGCGAGGGTGCGGGACTGTTCCACTTCCAGCCGGACGCGAATTTTCCCCGGCAGATGCAGTCGCTGGGCTTTTCAGTCGATGATGAGAAGCAGTTCGCCATGGCGGTAATGGATGTCACGCTCGAGTTTGCCAAGCAGATGAAGAATGAGCATCTCAGCGCTCTCGACGCCGACAAGCTGATCGCTTTCCGCATCTTCGGCGTCGACGCTGCTTTCATTGAGGCACTGCGGGCGGAAGGCTTGAAGATTTCCGACGCCGACAAGCTGGTCGCGTTCCGCATACACGGCGTGAGTCCGCAGATGGTGCGCAGCCTTCATCAGGCTGGCTATTCGCCCGATGAGGACACACTGATTGCCATGAGAATCCACGGCGCGACGCCGGAATGGATGGCGGAACTCAAACAGCGAGGCTACGATCACATCGATCTGGAGAAGCTGATCGCATTCCGCATTCACGGCGTTTCGCCCGAGTTCATTCAGAAATTGCAGGGCATGGGATATTCGCATCCCGATCCGGATGAGTTGATCGCGATGCGTATTCACAATGTCACGCCGGAATACATCAGTGACATGCGCGCGCGTGGAATCCACGACCTCAGCATCGACCAACTGGTGAGCATGAGGATTCACGGGATCGACTAGGACGACAAAAATTGCTGATCAGTGATTTTTGATTGTTGATTGAAAAGCTCGAACTCTAGTCCTAGGTGCCCAAGACCCCGATCTCTCCGTGCGGGCTTTGCGGCAAAGACGTGCGACGAAACTCCCGGCTTTCCTTTTGGTGGACGCCCCGAGGGCGAGACGCCCTCGGGACATCCGGCAAGATGCCGGCGCTACGATCTTGCCGGTGCTACTGGATTCTTGACGGTCGCCGGTGCTATTGGGCGAACGCGAAGTTCAGGCCCGTGGTGAAGACGACGTCGTTGTTCTTGGTGCCCGTTGGGGGATCGGAGACATAGATGTCGCCAAACTGGTTTTGCCAGCCCAGCCACTTGCTGATCTTCGTGACGGTACCCACATTGAACGTCCACCGGTATTCGCCCGTGTCCTGCAGATTTGGATAGAAGTACATATTCTGGGTGAGGATGGTGTTCTTCCCGAACTTGTGGCTGAACTCGTCGCCAAGGGTAAGAGCGACGAACTTGTTGGTCACTCCGTAGGATACGAAAACTCCGGTAGGTACCGTTGACGGCGGCGTCGGTGGAACCATATCGCCGTTGGAATACGTTTCGTGGGTATAGTTCACGCCGGCGAGCAAATCGAGCATCGTGCTGTCAGACGCAATCGTGTGAAAGCCGAAGCCTCCGCCGTACACCTGGCGCAAATCCAGGAATTGCAGGGCGTTGGTGGTGAAGTCTGCCCCGACGAAGGTAAATGCGCGAGGACCGAGATTGTAGTCATAGCGCAAGCCGGCCTGCACAAGGTTGGCGATCGTGCTGGGCTCGGCCAGGTCATTCTGGGTGTTAATCGAATTCGCGTACAAGGTAATCTTATCGTTCTGCGTGGGATGCGCCGCGTTAAAGGCCAGTGCCAGGTTTGATGTTTCGCTGTTTCCACGGGCGATGGAGAAGCCAATGTCGGCGCCGCCGTTCCATCCATGCCAGAATCCGGGATGCAGCGACTTGTCGTAAGCTGCTTGCTCGGCGTCGTTGCGAATCACGGTGATGTCGGCTTTGGGCGCTTCGACCGTGCCTGTCGTTTTGGTAGCAACCTCAAGCTTCCCGTCCGTAGTGGTGACGGGGCCAACCACTGTCTTCCCATCCTTCAAGCTCACGTGCAGTGCCTCATCTGTTTTGATGTCCTGAATTGAGTCCAACTGAAGCGTGACATCTCCCGCGGCATCGGTGTGCAGCACCAAGGTCTTGCCGTCGGACTTGACGACCGTGCCAGTTAGGCGATCGCCGTTTTTTAACGTGACTTGGTCCGCGAAGAGAGCCGAAGACAATCCAAACAGCGCAATGAGAGTAAGCAGTTCAAATCTACGCAAGACGACCTACCTCCAGATGGAAAGAGATTTGAAAAACGGAAAAAAACGATCGGGGGCCCGGAATTACTCAGGAACAGAAATAGAGATACGTGACCGCGAAGCGGAGAATATTGCCAAGAGCCTCCCCACAAGGCTCCTCGAGTGGAGCGCTGGTTAGCTCTTGGTATCGGGCTTCTTGGTCTGGTCGGTCGAAGCCTGTGTTGGAGGGTTGTCCTTCATTCCTTCTTTCAAGGCACGGATCCCCTCACCCAGACCTTTGCCGAGCTCAGGCAATTTCTTGGGACCGAACACCAGCAAGGCGATGGCAAAGATAATGATCAGGTGCGTCGGTTGAAATAGACCTTCAAACATCGGAGCCTCCAGGGAGCAAGACGACTATTCTAAAATCATACGCTATTGGACGTTACAGGGAAAGGTCAAGCGACCTCGCTTTGGAACATCCTTAGCCTTTTCATTCTTTTACCCCTTCCCGGGCTCATCCTCGGTGAAGCCCGCCACGGTCGGCTGTGATTCAAATCACGCTCAGCCGCTTTGATCCGATCCAAGATGGAGGGACTGGGTCACCGCGACGGTTACCTCCGTGACCTTACCGGCGGGATCGTCGGCGGGCTATGTTTCTTGCAGGCGTTTCTGAAGGCCTTTGCGGGTGTACCCCCTCAAAAGCCGCCACCAGCAAGCCAATCCAAGCGTTGGGGAGTCCGGTGAGAGTGAAGGTCCTCGTATTCCTTTCTTTGCTGTTCAGCCTGACGGCTGGTCTGGTTGCCCAATCCAGCGGGAGTGGATCTAACCAACCGCAACCCATAGATACAACGCAGCTTGCCGCTTGGCTGACCGGGGGAGTCCCCAGCAGCCGGCTGGCCCGTCTGGTCGCAGAACGGGGACTGGCTACGCTCCCCACGAACCGCGAACTGCGGCAGATCGAGTCGGCGGGCGCAAATAAAGAATTAATGACTGTTCTGAGGTCAGGCAAAGCCCAGTCTGCAAGGATAGGCTTTCCTCTCCCCGAAACCCTGCTGAAGGCCGCTGAGGAGGCGCGCAAGCAACACTTCCGCCAAGCCGAGGGCGATCTTCGCGAGGCCCTAACCGGCGATTCCCAGAATTCCGCCCTGCACTTCGCTTTGGGGGCGATCTACCGGCAGCAGGAGAAATGGGACGAGGCTTACGACGAACTCACGCAGGCGACGCAACTTATGCCCAGCCTTCCCGAGAACCACAGCGCGCTGGCGTATCTGTTCTATCGGTTGGACGACGGACCAAACGCGATCGCCGAGGCCCGCACGGCGCTCAGCCTCGATCCGAAAAACGCCGAGGCCTATCAGTTTCTGGGGCTGGGATTGTATTCGAATGGCCAGTATCAGGCGGCGGTCCACGCCTATGGCGAGTCGCTGGCCCTCGATCCAGGCAACGCCGACACTTACTACGACATGGGGATCGCTCTGCACGCGGATGGAAATTTGCCCCGCGCCATCGTGGCCTATCAGCAGGCAATCCGTTTAAGGCCCGAGTTCTGGGAGGCTCATTCCAACCTGGGACTGGTCCTGCATGAAGAAGGGAATCTTGCCGAGGCCGTGAAGGAATATCGCGAGGCCAAGCGGATCGCTCCGGGTGAAGCCTCCGTTCGCAACAATCTGGGCAACACGTATTGCGATCAGGGGAACTTTGACTCGGCGATCGAAGAAATGCACGTGCTTTACCGCGAGCATCCGGAGTGGCAGCAGGGACACGCCTGCCTGGCCAGCGCGTACATGGCGAAGAAGAATTATGACGGCGCGGTCGACGAACTGCGGCTGGCCGTACAGCAGAATCCGACCGGGTCGACCGAGCACCGCGTGCTTGGCCAGGCCCTGTTGCTGGCCGACAAACAGGAGGAGGCCTTGCGCGAGTTCCGGTTGGCCGTGTCACTCAATCCGGATTCTGATATCGCGCATCACTTGCTCGGCACGTTGTTGTTCCAGCAGCAACAGCTACATGCGGCAGAAAAGGAATTCCGCGAGGCTCTGCGCGTGAAGGCCTCAGCCGACAATCACTATTCACTCGCGGCCTGCCTGATGAGCCTGGACCGCTATGACGAAGCGTTGTCGGAACTGGAGATCGCATCGCGACTCGATCCCCAGCGAACGCTGTACCGGGCTCGTCGTGAAGAACTGCTGAAGCTGATGAAGGACACAAGCTCGCGATAGGTCGAACGATAAACCGTTTCCCGCCTGGACAATACCAGCGCGTGTACCAGAGTGCGCAGGCGAGTCCGCCACCGGTACTTACACTAGAGTCGTGGCCGCGTCCATGCTACGGGAACGGACCGGCAGACAGAGGAGATTTTTCCAATGGCAACAGGCGGAGCCCGAACCCAGGAGCAAACCGTCGATGCAGTTGCTCAGGCGGCTGCGGCGAAAGAGGGAAACGCGCGCCGCAAAGACACAGCAGCGGGCGCTCCGGAAGTTGCTCTAGACAAGCCCAGGGGATACGGATTGCCCTGCTCGAAGTGCCATCTCTACTATCCCGCCGATCTCGATGCTTGCCCAACCTGCAAACATAAGGAGCGTGTTTCAGCGGTCGGCCCAAAATTGCCGGTCAGAGGGGCAGAACCCAAGACCGATCCGATTCCGGATAAATCTGTGATCGAGCAGGAGCGCGAGGAATTTCTTCGTCAATTCAAATCGCAACTGAAGGAGGCGCACGCTGGTGTTGCGAACGCTCCCGAAGCCGTGTGCAAGATTGGCGAACACCATTCCGGAGAGGCGGCCACCGCTGAAATCTGCCAGGCCTGCTACGAGCGTCTGCAGGAGCGCCTCGATGTCTTCGAAGCGGCGCTGCTATTGGAGTCAAAAGAAGCCGCGCAGATCATTTACGACGCAGTATGGGCCGATCCATCCGACGCGACGAAGACCTATGAGAATGCCGCAGCAGCCCTGCTGAGCGAACTGCGCAAGCGCGCGAGACTGACTGCGCTAGTGGGATCGTCTGAGCCGCCGTCGCTCTGAATGCCGGCGTCAGGTCCTGGGTCTTAGGTCTTAGGGCCACCAGGCTGACAACGTCGAATCTGCGAAAACCTAAGGCCTGCGACCCTTCACCCAAGACCAGATATTGCTTTTTACTCCGCCTTGATTTCTACCCATTTCTTCCCCGCGTAGAGCTTATAGCCGGCTCCATCTTCCACCAGTTTGAGGGGAACGGCGTGTTGCAAGGCGGAGTCGGTCTGCGAGGACGTGCTGAGCACGTCGTTGTTGGCCACATCCATGACGACGAATTTGCCGTCCGTGGTGAAGCCGAAGCCGTACTGCCCCGGGGAGAGTTTAGATCCGCCGATGTCGAGCTTCGTTTCGGTGATGAGCATGCCCTGGTACTTCTGCTGGATCGCGGTCGAATAGCCGGATGCGTCGACCAGCGCGGCTAACATCATCATGCCGTCTGCCAACTGAAACCCTGCGGCATTGCGAACCTGCACAGGCGCTTTCTGGCCGCGGAAGAAGTATTCGGTGGGAACTGCTTTTTTCACTTCGTCGCTGGTGAGCACATGTTTCGATGCTTGCTGTGCCACGGCCGACGCCAGCATAACGAGGGTAAGCGTGCCTAGAATTGCGATGCGAGTGCTCTTCATGCAGATTGGTCCTCAGGTGTGGGAGTGAGAAGTGCTCCCGGGAACTGTAAACGTTTGCAGGAGCGGGCGCAAATCCCGCCGCGTGGAGCATTTTGGTTTGGAAGCAAGAATCGGATAGTCCGCTGCCGGAGCTTGGACGTAAGCTTTCTTTACTATGACAACGAATGCCATACTCGCTGAGGAAGTCGTGAAAGGGATGCCTGGCCGTCAACCCAAACCGGAGTCTCACATATCCGACGATTCACGCTGGAATGCGGTGATCGCTCGCGACTCCGCCCGTGACGGAGAATTTGTCTTTGCCGTTTCGAGTACGGGCGTGTACTGCCGGCCTTCGTGTGCGGCGCGCCGTCCGCGGCGGGAGAACGTGCAGTTCTTCGCCAAGCCGGAGCAGGCCGAGAGGCGGGATATCGGGCGTGCTTGCGTTGCCGTCCCAAGGCGTTTAGCGGAAGTGCCGAAACGGATGGGGTGAAGGCGCTTTGCCGGTTCATCGAGCAACATCTGGACGAGCCGCTGACTTTGGATCGCCTGGGCAAAGAATTTCACCAGAGCCCATTCCATCTGCAGCGGCGTTTCAAGGCGGCGCTCGGCATCACGCCCCGTGAGTACGCTGATTCGTGCCGGCTGCGTCTGTTGAAACGGAATCTGCAGGCGGGAGATTCGGTGACGCGCGCCATGTACGACGCGGGGTATGGTTCGAGCAGCCGCCTCTATGAGAAGACCGCATCCCAACTGGGCATGACTCCCGACAAATATCGTCGTGGCGCCATTGCCGCGGCGATTCGTTATATGTGTGCCGACTCGCCGTTGGGGCGGATGCTGATCGCCACGACCGACCGCGGGATCTGCTCGATCCAGTTTGCCCGGTCGGATGGTGAGTTATTGGAAGGACTGAAGCGCGAGTTCCCGTTTGCTGCGCGCAAGGTGGATGCGGGAGGCTTGCAGTCCTGGGTCAGTGCGCTGCTCCGGCACATGCGCGGTAAGGATTTGGACGGGGCGTTGCCGCTCGACATCCGCGCAACGGCGTTTCAACGGCGCGTGTGGGCGTATCTGCAAAAGATCCCGTTTGGGGCGACACGCTCCTACAGCCAGGTTGCGAAGGCGATTGGACTGCCCAATGCCACGCGTGCTGTCGCTCGGGCGTGCGCCACGAATCCCGTAGCAGTGGCGATTCCATGCCATCGCGTGGTTCGGCAGGACGGCAGCATGGGCGGTTATCGTTGGGGCATGGAGCGAAAAAAAGCGCTGCTGGAAATGGAACGATCTCTCGCAGTAGTCTAGATCGCTGTTTGTCCCGATAACATTGCAATGTGCTCCAGAACGGGACAGACCGAGTTGGACATATAGATCCTGGCTTGCATTCCGTTTGACCCAGAAAAGTGCTGGCGGTTAAATAGGGAATAGCGGGAAATGGCTGATGGTCCCGCGAGGTGGGCCTATGCAGGCAAGAGCAGTATTGCTGACAACAGTTTTGTTGTCGAGCGCGTGGATGTGTGGATGCGGAGGAGGGAGCACGGTTCCCATAGGGGGCGACGAGACTCCGCCTGCTGCGCCGGCCATCTCTACCACGGCCGCGCAGAATGGCGCGGTGATCGTCAGCATGACTTCGGCCGCAGGCACAGCCATCTTCTATACCGTCGATGGAAGCGCGCCCACGCCTTCGTCGCAGCAATACCAGACTCCGTTTCTGGTGACATCGAGTCTCACCGTCGAGGCGATTGCCGTCGGTGGCGCCCCGGTGCTGATGATCAGCACGGTGACGAGCCAAAGCTTTTCTCCCAACATTCCTTCCGGGACGCTGGTCTGGAGCGATGAATTCACCAACAGCAGTGGCTCTGCGGCGCAGCCCAATCCGGCGGTGTGGACCTACGACACGGGCAACAGCGGTTTCGGCAATGGCGAATTGGAGAATTACTGTGCCTGGGGATCGTCGACGTCGCCCTGCAGTACCGCGAGTCCCAGCGAGTTCGTGGGAACGGACGGCTATCTTCACATCGAGGCGCAGCAGCCGTCGCCCGGTATATACACGTCGGCGCGGTTGAAGACGCAAGGGCTATTCAGTTTTCAATATGGGCGCTTCGAGGTGCGCGCGATGGTTCCGGAGGCGCAGGGTTTTTGGCCGGCAGCATGGCTGATGGGCAATAACATCTCGAACGTGAATTGGCCGGCCTGCGGGGAACAGGACGTGCTGGAACGCGTCAACGGGCCGGGCACGCCGGACTGGAATCAGGGATCCGTTCACGGGACGGGCTTCACGGGCGTGACGGGATTGGGCACGCAGTACGATTTTCAGGGCGGGCAGACGGCGGGGCAGTGGCACAACTATGGAATGATCTGGTCCAAGGGCAGCGTGGCATATTACATTGACGATCCCTCCAACATCTACGCTACTTTCAACACCACGAGCCTGGCGCCGCTGAATGATGGGGCCGTCTGGCCGTTCGATGCCGGGCAGAGCAATTTCATCCTCTTGAATTTGGCGATTGGCGGGAGTTGGCCGGGCTCTCCTGATTCAACTACACCATTCCCATCGGAGATGCTGGTCGACTATGTGCGCATCTACACGAACTAGGGATGCGACTGCGTGCGAGAAGCGCTTGACACGCCCTTTCTGGCCTCTTAGGCTTGGGCGATGGATGTGATTCCGCTCAAGCCGGAGCGCCAGGCGCAACTGGAGGAATATGCACAGAGGCGCGGCCAGGATCCTGCCGTCGCGCTCGATGAAGCTTTGGCTGCCTATCTGGAATGGGAGCGGCAGGACTTCGAGGAAGCAGTTGAGGGTATTCGCCGGGGTCATGAAGACGTGAAGGCCGGACGTACCCAGCCCGCTGCTGATTTCCTTTCCGAGATGCGCCGGAAGCCTGGCATTTCGCGTTGAAACGTCGGCGCAAGCGAGACCGACGCGGATTCAATTCTTGAATGGCTGTCGTCGGAGCACGCCGGCGAGGCCGGCTTTCGCTGGTTTCTGGCGTTGGACGAGGCAATCACATCTCTCGCTACGTTTCCGGATCGTTGTCCGCTTGCTCCGGAGAGCGGACGTTTTCCTTTTGAAGTGCGGCAACTCCTCTACGGCCGCAAACCCAATGTCTATCGGATTCTCTTCACCATCGACAGCAAAACAGTGAAGATCCTTCACATTCCCCACGGACGGCGCAAGCCGCTGTCCAAGAGCTGAGAGGGTATCCTTTCCTGACGGGAATCACAGGGCTGGATCGGCAGCGTAGTTTCGCATCCGGTTTTTCCCTGCTTTATGAAGGATAAGAAAGCTCGAGTCTTAAACACGCTCCGAGCCGGAGCCGCTTCGGCGGGACACCACGACCCAGTTCAGCAGCGCGATCGCGATTGTTGCAGCCACGATCAACGACTGGCTGCGGTCGATCTGCGTAGCTAGGGCTGCGCACATGAGAACGCCGAGGCCGGCAAGCAAATTCCCAGCGGGCAGACGGAATCCAGCACGCCCGAGCTGTTTGCGCCTCAGAACGGGCAGTGCGGCGCAGCACACACCGTAATAGAGCAGGCGAGCCACGGCGGAGAGCGTTACATTCCACTTGAATTCGCCGCTGAGCGCAAAGCTCCACACCAGCAAGGAAAACACTAGGATCGAAACGTAGGGCGTGTGAAACCGAGGATGAATGGCCGCAAAGGCTTTGGGGAAGTCTCCCTGCTCAGCGAGCGCATACGTTACGCGGGGCATTCCCAGAATCTTTGCGCTCAAATATCCATAAAAAGAGATCAACGCACCCACGGCAACGAGGGCGGCGCCGAAGGAACCGGACGCGATTCGGGCCACGTCGGAAAGCGGGCGCGAACTATGCGCCGCATCGGGAAGAACACCGACCACAACCCGCTGAATAAGCGCATATGTCACGGTGCACACGATGAGCGCGGCGAACAGCGCGAAAGGAGCGTCGCGTTGGGGATTCCTGGCTTCGCCCATCGGCGCCAAAGCAGTCTCGAATCCGCCATAGGCAAACACGAGCAGCAAGATTGCCTTCAACCAGTGATTCGCCGTGAGGCTCGGAGCCGGCCCACTTGATGCCGCGACCGTGTGAGCGTGCAGCACCAATAATCCCATGCCGATCACGGCGAATAGTGGCACCAACTTCGCTGCGGTCGAGAGGTTGCTCACCACAGCCCCCGCCCGCACACCTCTTACATTAATCAGCGCGAGCGCCCCAATCAGAATCGTGAGAATCACGGCGCGCGGGATCGGGTCCGTGGCGTGCGGCCAGAATTCTCCGAGATAAATGACAAACAAGTTTGCGTTGGCTGCTGGGGCGGCTGCCTGCCCGAGGCAGAGCATCCATCCCACCTGTATGCCCATCGCGCGTCCGAAGGCGGTGCGGGCGTAGAGATACGGCCCGCCCGCCTGATGGAATTGTGACGACACTTCGGCAAAGCACCCGAAGATGACGGCCATTCCGAGCCCGGCCAGGAGCACCGCCCACGGGCTGAATCTCCCGAGGTAGCCCGCCACAGTCGACGGAAGCCCGAAGACGCCGCTGCCAATCACGGAGTTCACGACCAGCGCCGTGAGGCTCCAGCGGCCGATGGCACGCACCAGTTGCTGGCTAGATGTATTCGGTGGGCGTGTTCCCGGCATCGCGTGGTTTTATCACAAACCGATGACCGTCGGGCAACGTGTTATGCGCTCGGGGATTTGGCGCAAGCTTGGACCGCGATGCCGCCGCACACTGATCTTGGTGACTTTGGACAGAATATGCAATGCACCAACGGCAGTGCACAAGAATTGCGTTCCGGGATCGTGATCTGGAACACAATCGGCATCTGCGCGGGAATACGCTTGAAAAGCCGCGCCAAACAAGGCGTTTCGCAGCGGTGACCTTTTTGCGCTCGAAAGTAACGCGAGAATTACGAAAGGCGCATGCCCGTGGGACATCTATTCGCTGCGCGTTGCCGATGAGATGTTGAGAAGGAAAAAGAATGGCCATCGACGACATGGACGACCTTCATCTTCGAATCGCTCGCGTGACCGAGGACCTGCGCACAATCCAGCAGGAACTCAACTGCGCTGCGATGCAAGCTCCGAGTGATCCGGAACTGATGGAGGCGCTCAACTCGCTTTCAGAGACCGAGCCGATCGAGACACTGCGCTCGGCCCTGGACCAGATGCGCCACTTCCTCTGGTTTTATTCGCAGGTAATGAGCAGCGAACCGGAACTCGGCGACAAATTGCGGCAGGCCGGCACTAAGGCCGCAAGCGATGAGACGCCTAAGACCGGGAGCGCGTTTCTCGACCAGCTCTCTCGCGCCGACGAAATCATGCTGCTGCATCACCTGGCGGACAGCGACGCCGCAAACCCAACTAGGCCTCGGGGGCTAAGCCCGACCTTTTCCTCGCCTCGTGCGGCACGGTTGAAGCCACGTCGTTCCGAAAAGCTTCAATGCGAGACCTTAGAAGCCGCGACCGCGCACGATGGTCTTGAGCACTTCGCCAGACGAATTCAGCACCGTGAAATTCGCTTCGGCGCCTTGTAGCCAGGACTCCGTGATGCCGCGCCAAGCCAACAGCTCGTGCCGCATTCAGGGTCGCAGCCCGCACCGCTTCGCGCAGACTCCATTCGGAAAATTTCGTCACATTGCGCACGGCGCGATCCATGGTCAGCACGCTTCCGGCGAGGCTGCCATTCGACGTGCATTTGCCGTCTTTCACGTCGACCTCGATCGGGCCGAGTTGGTATCGTCCATCCGGCATGCCAGTCGCGGAAATCGCGTCGGTAATCAGAACCGCGCGCTCAGGTCCTTTAGAGTGCAGGAAAATCTTCACCACCGCCGGCGCCACGTGAATTCCGTCAACGATGATGTCGGCGCTCAATGCCGTCGTTGCTGAGCACCTCGCCGATGATCCCCGGCTCGCGATGGTCCAGCGGGCGCATGGCGTTGAACGTGTGCGTCGCATGCCGCGCTCCGGCTTTGACGGCGTCCTTCGCGACCGGCATCTCCGCGTCGGAATGCCCGATGCTCACGCAGACACCACGCCTCGCCGCTTCCGGCGATCACTTCCATCGCCCCAGGAATTTCCGGCGCAATCGTCAGCATCTTCACATGTCCGCGCGCGGCCTGCCAAAGACGCTCAAAGATCGTCCACAGTCGGCGTCAACCAGATACTCTGGCGGATGTACTCCACGCCGCTTGTGGCTGAGAAACGGTCCTTCGAGATGAATCCCGAGCGGGCGGGCTTGCGCGGAATCGCCATTGGTCGGACTGGCCTCCGCTTCAATCGCATCTGCCAATCGTTCCAGAGCCGCGCAGGTCGAATCCAGCGGAGCCGCAACGGTGGTCGCAAAATATCCCGTCACGCCATGCGTGGCCAGGAACTTGCCGAAGCCGCGGAAGTTCGGACAGCTGCCGCCCGCATCACATCGAGCCCGGCTCCGCCATGAATGTGGATGTCGACGAAACCCGGCGCCATCACCGCGTCGCCGAAGTCGACCAACGCGAACGTTGCTGACGGGGCGTCTCTTGCTGCACGCGAAGAGAATCTCGACGATCCGCCCGTCTTCCACGACGAGCAGCGGATTCGGAATCTCCTCGACCGGAGTGTAGAGGCGGCTGTGCAGTGAATGCAGTTTTCATGAGTGTCTTGTCGCGAAAATCTATCGTAGCGGTCCGGCATGTTTCAGACAACATCGTCGAACGACGGCTCGTGCAGCTTGCTGGTTTGAGCCGGGCACCAAGACGCGGATCGACCCTGCGCACTGTTGGTCGGTGGCAATCAGAGACGCAGCGGGTGTTATAATCTGCAAGTATGTCCAGCAATTCCTGTGCGGGCGTCCCGCATTTCCTCAAGCGCCCGCGCATAGTCGGGGAGTGGCTCAGCCTGGTAGAGCACCTGGTTCGGGACCAGGGGGTCGGAGGTTCAAATCCTCTCTCCCCGACCAATCTTTTCAAGCAAATCCCACCTCTCCCCTGTTCAAGGGACAGGTCTGCGCGTGCTTTGGCGCCAACAGGGCGCATCAGGCGCGAGCCTGGTCGACCATCTCTTTCCAGACGCCTTTGGATTTGAGAACTAACTCCACGGCTTCGCGGACCGCGCCGTGGCCTGCGACGGCTTTGGTTGTGTAGTGCGCAGCTCGCTTCACTTCCGGCACGGCGTCGCCAACAGCAACAGCCAGACCTACGCGGCGCATGAGGGGAATGTCCGGAAGGTCGTCGCCGATGTAGGCGACCGCGGCATCCTGAACGCCCGCTTTCCGCAGGATTTCTTCGTACGCCGGCATTTTCAACGGCTGCTTCATGTAAATAAACTCCATCTTCATTTCGTGAGCGCGGCGAAGCAGGGCGGCACTTTCGCGGCCGGTGATGCAGCCGGTGCGCAGTCCGGCTGTGTGGGCGATCGTCAGGCCCTGGCCGTCGTGCGCGTCAAAGGTCTTGATTTCGAGCGCGCTGCCGTCGGTTTGGGAAAGCAGCGTGACGCTGCCGTCGGTCATCGTGCCGTCGACATCCATGAGAATCAGCCGGATTTTCGCAGCGCGCTTCTTGAGCGATGAGGAAACTGTGGAGCTACGGGCCAAAGGAGCCTCCAGCAGAGAATGTGAAACAAATGCCAGTTTGTAAGCTTACGGGAAGCACGGGAAAAATGCGCAGGGTGCGGCCCGGACTGAGATCTTCCAAACGGTACTACCAACTTCTGTTCGGCGTCGCGTTGCCGCTAAGAGGGGTCAAGTCTGGCCGCCTTGACCGGCCTAAACGCGAATGTTAGTTTCGGTTCTACACGTGACTCTCCGAGGGACATCACTCTGAAAAATGCAGGGAAGCCACATCCGTCGGTCGAATTGCGCCGGCGCGATTTCCTGGTGCGCTTCTGTCAGAGTGCTGGAGCCACCCTGATTCCCTCGAGTCTCTGGGGAATGGCCGTTCCCGGTTTCAAATCTTTCGGATCCCGAAGTGAGAGCAACGCCGGCTCCGGGTTTTATCTGCACCCCCACTATCGAAGCGAGCGGTCGCTCGATGCCACGCTGCTGAAGGTGCAGGCAGGTCTCGACGACTTCATCACAGAAAAATATGCCGACGAGATTGCATCGATTTTAGGGGAATGGAGCGCCGGCCTCTTGCGATCCCCCCGAGAGCCTGAGGCGATCGCCAAGGTTCTTGCCCCGGATTTCCATGGCGCGTCGCTTCAACCGGCCGAGTCGCGAGCGGTGCGGTCTGATGCTACGGTTGCAGTTCGTCAGAACAAATTCTCCAGCCAGACTGCTCTTCCGTCCGAGCAGTTCCTTCGAGAGTGGCGGGCTGCGCTCAGTGCATACTCGCGGATCATTACCGCTGAATTCCAGATTACGGCGATTGACGCGGCCAGTACGCAAAGTGCCGGATTGTCGTCCGCTCCAGAGACATCGATCCAGGTGCAGACTCGCATTCGCTACGAAATCGTCGGCACCGGCGAGGGCTTTCATCGCGAGCAGCGTGTCGGTAACTGGGAGTTGGATTGGAACTGTTCTTCCTCCGGCGAATTCCGACTCCGCAATTGGCGGATGCTCGACGAAACACGCGCGCGTTCAAATTCGCCTGTCTACCTCGATATCACCTCTGCCGCGCTGGCCAGCAATTCTTCTTACTCGGCGCAACTCCAGCACGGGACCGACTACTGGCGCACGGTGCTCGACGGTGCGTCAGGCCTCGACATTTATGGGCACAATGGCGTTTCGGTCGCCGACATCGACAACGACGGCTTCGACGATCTGTACGTTTGCCAGCCCGCCGGATTGCCCAATCGCCTGTATCGCAACCGCGGCGACGGGAGGTTCGAAGACATCACCGAATCGTCTGGTCTGGGAGTCCTTGAGAATACGGCCTGCGCGCTCTTCGCCGATTTCAACAACAGTGGACGGCAAGATGTCATCGTGGTGCGAGCCAAGGGGCCGCTGTTGTTTCGGAATGAAGGTGGCGGCAAGTTTCGCCAGGTGCCCGGCGCGTTCCAGTTTGCCACTCCGCCGCAGGGAACCTTCACTGGCGCTGCCGTTGCCGACTACGATCGCGACGGCTGGCTCGATATCTATTTTTGTCTGTACGCGTATTACCAGGGAACCGGGCAGTACAAATATCCCTCGCCGTATCACGACGCCGAGAACGGGCCGCCGAACTTCTTGATGCGCAACCATCGCGATGGCACGTTTCGCGATGTGACGGTGGCATCTGGAATGAATCAGAACAACACACGCTATAGCTTTTGCTGCGGATGGAGCGACTACAACCGCGACGGCTGGCCCGATCTCTACGTGGTCAATGATTTTGGCCGAAAGAATCTCTATCGCAACAATGGCGATGGAACCTTCGCGGACGTTGCTGCCCAGTCTTCGGCGGAGGATATCGGAGCAGGGATGAGCGTCTCGTGGCTCGACTATGACAACGACGGCGCGGAGGATCTCTACGTCGGCAACATGTGGACGGCGGCGGGTGAGCGAATCTCGATGCAGGAGAATTTCAAAAAGGAGTCATCAAAACAAATTCGAGCCTTGTATCAAAAGCACGCGATGGGAAACTCACTGCTGCGAAATCGCGATGCCGCTTTCGACGATCGAACCAGTTTCGCGGGTGTTGGAATGGGCCGCTGGGCATGGTCCAGCGACGGATTTGACTTCGATCACGACGGCTTTCCCGATCTCTATATTGCCAATGGCATGATCTCCGGTCCCTCGCGACAGGATCTCAATAGTTTTTTCTGGCGGCAGGTTGTGGCTTTGTCGCCCGACAAGGCTGGTGCCTCTCACGAATACGAGCAGGGATGGAACGCAATCAACGAACTGATCCGCTCCGACGGCACCTGGAGCGGCTACGAGAGGAACGTTTTCTACGCCAACAATCGCGACGGAACGTTTTCGGATGTCTCCGCCGCAGTTGGCCTGGACTTTGTGGAAGATGGAAGAGCGTTTGCCCTCGCCGATTTCAATCACGACGGCCGTCTCGAAGTGTTTCTGAAGAACCGCAACGCCCCGCAGTTGCGCATCCTGAAGAACGTGGCAAACCCTCTCCCGCCTTCGATCGCATTTCGCCTGCAAGGGACAAAGAGCAACCGTGACGCGATTGGTGCATTTGTCACGATCAAAACCGGCGCCGGCAAGCAGACGCGCATGCTCCAAGCCGGATCGGGTTTCCTTTCTCAGCACAGCAAAGATGTGTTCTTCGGCCTCGGACAGGTCAGCGGCCCCGTGCGCGCATCGATTCGCTGGCCCAACGGCCTCGTGCAAGAACTGCATGATCTCCCCATCAATCACCGGATCTGGGTCGAAGAAGGCTCTGAACCCTCGCGCGTGGAAGCATTCAACACGCGAGTGGCGAAACAAACTGCTCCACCGTATGAGTCCTCGCCGGAAATCGAACTGCTTCCGACTGACGTCGAGACCTGGCTTCTCGCGCCGGTCGCCGCCCCCGACTTTTCCTTGCCAGATGTTTCAGGGCAAGTTTGGAAGCTCTCCTCCACGCGCGGCCAGCCTGTGCTCCTGAACTTCTGGAGCGCGAAGTCGGCAAATGCGCAGGCCGAGCTGAGAATGCTTCAGAAGTTCCACGATGAGTCGTCAGCGAAAGGCCTGCGACTGATCTCGGTGAATGTCGACGATCCCGCTGACGATGTACTCCGCAATCTGCCAAAGCAGTTTAGATTCCCGGTGCTGCGCGGATCGGAAGACGTCGCTGCGATCTACAACATTCTTTATCGCCAGCTATTCGACCGGCACCGTGATCTTTGCCTTCCAACGTCCTTCCTGATCGATGGCGCTGGCGATATCGTGAAGGTGTACCAGGGGCCAATCGTGCCCGAGCACCTCACGAAAGATTTCCAGCGAATTCCGCGCACTGATGCGGAGCGCCTCACGCTGGCGCTTCCTTTTCCAAGTGCCACGTCCACCCTGGGGTTCGGCCGTAACTATCTTTCCTACGGTGCGATCTTCTATCAGCGCGGATATCTTGAGCAAGCCGAAGCGTCTTTCCAGCAGGCGTTGCGCGACGATCCCTCGAGCGCGGAGGCTCTCTACGGCATCGGCAGCGTCTACCTGAATCAAAACAAGAACGCACCGGCGCGCGAGATTTTCGAACGCACGGTGAAATTGCCGGGGAACTATCCCGATACTCTGCCCGACGCCTGGAACAACCTCGGCGTCATCGCCACCCGGGAAGGTCGAGTGGATGAATCAATCCCGTGCTTTCAAGAGGCTTTGCGGCTCAACCCGAATCATCTTTTGTCGCTCGATAACCTGGGCAACGCGTATCGTTCGCTAAAACGCTGGGACGATGCCCGCAAAGTGCTAACGCGCGCGCTGGAAGTGGCTCCGCAGGATCCGGAAGCGAACTACAGCCTGGGAATGGTCTTCGCGCAACTCAACGACACCGACAAGGCTTACGAACACCTGCAAGCCGCGTTGCGGGCTCGTCCTGTTTATCCCGAGGCGTTGAACAATCTGGGAGTGCTGTATCTTGTCACGCAGCGTCGAGATCAAGCCGTGGCCAGCTTCGAGCAGTGCATCCGTGTCGCCCCTGCGTTCGACCAGGCGTATTTGAATCTGGCGCGTGTCTACGCACTCGAAGGTGCGCGGGACAAGGCTCGCGGCATTCTGCTCGACCTTCTGAAGCAGCATCCCGATCACGCGCAGGCCAAGCAATTACTCGAGCAGTTGCAACAGTGACCTAAGGCTTCGGTGTCGGCGCCGTCAGCAGATCGACGAACATTTTGTAGAACCGCTCCGTGTTCAGGTCGACTTGCACTTCGACGGGCTGACCCGCGATGGCGGGCTTGTCTTGCTCGGTCCAGCTCAGCGTGTTTCCGTAACCCGCTCCGTGGTTGAGGTCGATATCGAGGTAGCGCGTTTCCTTCGCTGTGATCAGGCTCGGGTCGAGCCATGCGAGAGCGGCGAGCTCGTCCCACAAGTAGTTGTAGTTTCCGAACAGCCGCGAGTAGGAGCCGACATAGTGGGCCGCGGGTGACTTGCCCGCCTTTACGCGATCGATCAAGGCCTGAGTCAGCCGGGTCTTGACGGAAATATCCACGGTGGTGCAAACAATCTTCTTCCACGGCGCCATTAAGACAGTGTGCGCCGCTTCGGGATCGAACCAGAGATTGAATTCGTGTCTCGGCGCATTCACGAACTCGGGGTCGTCCGTGTTCGGATTCAGACTTCCACCCATTAAGATCAACTCTCTTGCCAGGCTTGCGAACTCAGGGTCGATCGTGATGGCGAGCGCGAGATTTGTCATGGGTCCACCCGCATAAATCGTGATTTCGTGCGGATACTTGCGGACCATGCGAACGAGAAAGTGCGCCGCATCTTCGTCCAGTGGTTTGGTAGTAGGCTTGCCCTCTGGCATCTCGCCTAGTTGGTCGGGTGGATGGTACCGCCGGGGAGTCCATGCGCCAACCCATGGAACGGAGCCGTATTGCTGCTCCCAGAGTTCCGTTTCTGCCTTGCGTCTCACGAGTGGATACTCCGCTCCTGCCACCACCGGGATGTCGGTGCGCCCGATGATCTCCAACATGCGTAGCGTGTGCGCGACTTCCTCTTTCAGCCAAGCGTCGCCGGTCACCACTGTTATGCCGAGAACTTCAGTCTGCGGCGACTGGATGAGCAGCAAAATGGATTGTTGATCGGTGCCTGCAGGCCCAGCGGCATCCTGATCAATGATGATCTTGCGCTTCGCAGAGGATTGCTGGCTCCAGCTTGCGCCGCACAGAAACAACAGCGTCCACACTGCGAACCCCAGTCGGGCCAGTCTCATCGCTCCCCCTAGCAAAGCATTGCATTTTATTGTGTGTGGTTGTGCTTAGCTAGAGGTTTTCTCCTGGCATGAAGGACAGATTCTTGAGTTTGGGTCGAAGGGTCGGCCTATATCGCTTGAGGACTTGCCTGGCGCCCGCCACCATGTATAATCCGGCCCGTGGTCTGCGGGAGGGAAGTCTCCTCCGACACTAAACCCCTGCGAGGAATCATGTCCGAAATCAGAGAAGATCATTCCACGAGCCGGGTAGCGACATATTTTGTATTTATTTTCCTCGCCGCGGCGATGATCGAGACTTTGCTGGCCAGTCTCGTCCGGTAACCTCTGTTCTCGGGTGGCACTCTACCACCCTCTTTCCCAAACCTGACATTCGGCACGCGGCGTGGTGGCCGCGTACGTTCTCGCGCTGCTCTCCGCCAGCCTTCCGCTTGTGTTACACTTTTTGATTCATATTGACAAACTATTGCACGCAGGACATCCGATCCACACATGCTTTTTTCCAAAGAATATGTGGGCTATCTGGCCCGCGAAGTCACCAAGAAACTGATTGCAGGCAAGTTCATCGAAGTCACGGCGCTTCCCGCTGTGACTGAGCGAGTGAACGCCGCGCTGGTCGATGAGCTTTCCCTTGAGGACCGCATCAATGACGAGGTGCGGGTCATTCTAGAAGCCTATTCCGACGAAATGCGCAACAGCGGCGCCAACTATCAAGAGATGTTCCGCAAGGTGAAAACCGAACTGGTGCGCAAGTACAAGGCGGTGCTGTGAGACTCAGCCGCGACAAAGTCAATGTGCTGGCCCGGGCCGTTTCCGATGTGCTTAAGCAGATGGACGAAGTTGAGTTCATCGAAGATCCCAACACCATTCGCCAGGAAACCCGCAAGATCCTCGAAGAGTTGCTGATGCAGGAAGCCAGAATCGACGTCGCCGCCCGCCAGAAAATCGAAAGCCAGAAACGCACCATCCTCGAAGGCTCGCAGGAGTGGGACATCCTGTACCGCAAGTACTACAACGAGGAAGTAAAGAAGCTCGGCGTCCACTAATTCCCGCCTCTCCGCCACCGCCTGTTCCGAGGTGATCGTTGACCACTCCGATCAGCGACCTGAAAGCAATTGTTCAACGGGCCGCCGAGCGTGCAGGCTTTGATGTCTCCGGTATCGCTCCTGCTGAGGGTGCGCGTGAGCTCGAATATTTCCCGACATGGATCTCTGCCGGTCATGCCGGGGAAATGAAATATCTGGAAGCGCGCGACGAGAGCGGCGAATTGAAGCGTGCTGCGCTGTCGCGGGTCGCGCCCTGGGCGAGAAGCGTGATCGTTTGCGCGATCAACTACAACACCGACCATCCCTATTCAACTGAAGTTCACAATGCAGATCGAGGATGGATCTCGCGCTATGCCTGGAGCCGCGAAGATTACCACGATGCGGTCCTGCGTCGGCTGAAGCAGGTGGAAGTTGCACTGCGCGACGCAGTGCCCGCCGATCTCCATCCAGCTCTTACCACTCGCAGCTACGTCGACACCGGACCGGTTGTCGAGCGCGTCTTCGCGAAATATTCCGGCGTGGGTTGGATCGGCAAGAATACCTGCCTCATCAATCAGAAAAAAGGCTCGTGGCTCTTTCTCGGCGTGATCCTTACGTCCCTTGAACTTGCGCCCGACATGCCCGCTCCAGATCGTTGCGGAAGCTGCACGCGTTGTATTGAAGCCTGCCCGACCGACGCGATTCTTGCACCGTATCAACTCGACTCCAATCGGTGCATCGCGTATCTCACCATCGAAAAACGCGGATCCATTCCCGAAGATCTTCGTGCCGGCATGGGTCACCATGTTTACGGCTGTGACATTTGCCAGGACGTTTGCCCGTGGAACCGTCGGGCCCCGGTATCGCCTGCCCCCGAATTCGAGCCTCGTCCGGGCCTGGTAAATCCCGCTCTCGCGTGGCTGGGCGAAATGTCGCCGGAACAGTTCCGAGAAGCATTCCGTGCCTCGCCCATACGCCGCACCAAACGCGCGGGCCTACGCCGCAACGCCGCCATCGCCATGGGAAATAGCGGAAACCAGGGATTTCTTCCCCTGCTCGACCAAATGTCCGCCGATGAGGACTCGACCGTCCGCGAAATGGCTCAGTGGGCAGCGAACCGCTTACTCAAGACCTCCGAATAACATAGGGCGCCCTTCTAGCAGCATATTCGTCTTGTATTCGCCACCCATCAATCCGTATCTCGCTCAAATTCTTGAGACTTCCGTAACTGGCGATGCCGATTTCCGGCAACTAATCTTTGTCTAAAGGGTTCTTAATAGAGAGGTTAGTCTGACCGTCTGGGGGGATCATGTCGTCACGCCACATCCAAACAATGCGGCGCGGGTTGGGCAAGTTAGTCGTGATGGTCTTGGCCTGTGCCTCCTTCGCAGGGGCCTCGGCTACCCTGTTTCTGGAAGAGCCCTACGGCACCATGGGGTTCTTTACGGCAACGGGCCACGCCGCCGTTTATTTGTCTGGTGTATGCGCAGAAACTCCCGTGGTCCTGCGCCGGTGTGCTCCGGGAGAGACCGGAGTGGTCATCAGCCGGTATGACGGCGTGGGCGGATATGACTGGGTTGCGATTCCTCTGATCCCCTACCTCTACGCGGTGGAACGTCCCGAAGATGTGCCGCTTTTTGCCAATGCGAAGATGGCCTTGTTCCTGCGCGATCGCTACCGCCGCAAATATCTCGAAGTCATCGCGCCCGATGTGAAGAATGGAGAAACCCCTGGCGGGAACTGGTATCAACTCATCGGTTCTTCCTACGATCGAACCATCTATGGTTTCGAAATCGAGACCACGTCGGAGCAGGACGACGCTCTGATCCGCAAATACAATTCTTCGCCAAATCGATCTCATTTTCATCTCATCACCAACAACTGCGCCGATTTCGCCAAGGGCGTCCTGAACTTTTACTATCCGAAATCGCTGCACCGGAGCCTGGTCGCCGATATCGGCATCGCCACGCCGAAGCAGATGGCAAAGCGGCTGATCAAGTACAGTGACAGCCATCCAAGGCTCGAGTTTTCGCGGCTCATTATTTCGCAGGTGCCCGGCAGCATGCCTCGCAGTTCGGCGGTGCATGGAGTAGTCGATTCTTTCTTCACCTCAAAGAAATACATTGTGCCCGGTGCCGTGGCCAGCGCCGTGGCCAGCCCGATCTTTGCTGGATGCGTGGCAGCCGTCTATGTGGGAGCGGGAGCGGGCCACTTTGAACCGGGACGCAACGCAATGGTCTTTGTCGTGGGCAATGATCCAGAGCGCCCTCTGGGCCGCGAAGATCACCGAGCTTATCAGTTGGAGCTCAAGCATTTTCTGGCGGGTGCGTACCCCGACAAGCCGGGGCACAATGCGAATAAGACGTGGGAGAAGCTGCAATCCCGAGCCAAGATTGGCGTCGATGACGAGGGCCGGCCGGTTCTTGAGATCCAGGAGGGCGACAGTCTCGTCCAGATCGGCATGGCCGCGGAGAACCTTTTCAAAGGGAACGCTTCGCCGCAATTGGTTAGGCAGCTTCTCGAGGCCCGCCTTCAGTCCGAACTAAAAACCCATTCGTCGCAAGGCCTCTCCGAGACTGAAGTCGATCGCGATTGGGAACTGCTGCAGAAGACTCTGGTGGGAGCACCACTAACAGCCCGCACCGAAAACGGCCGCGAAAATCGCCCGTGACTCTTCGCGAGTGGACTCAGGTGAAGTGAAAAGGCCGCCCCGTCGAAGCGGCCTTTCGGCTTTATTGTTGTTCTTGTGGTGGACGCTGCGGCATGCCGGTGCCCGGTACAGGCGGTTGTCCGGGGGGCTGTTGCTGTTGAAGCATCAGTTGCCGCTGCTGCATTTCTTGCAGCATTTCCTGCGGGGTCTTCACGCCGGGCTGCTCCTGCCCGTTTGCGGGTGGTTGCTCCGCTTCAGCGGCTGCCTGGTCCGCATTCTCGTCAATCGTTTCCTCAGCTGCATCCGCCTCGGGAGCGTCAGCAGCGTCTGGCTGCGGCGCCAAGGGTGCACCCGAAGGAACGACTCCGGGCTGCTGTTGTTCCGCGATCGCCGGACCACTCGGCGGACTCGCGTTCTCTGGCCCCGTCTTCGCTACTAGTACGACGCGCGTCAGCTGCGCGTTGTCGGCCGCGGAACCCAGTAAGACATAGTTAAACCGCGATCCATTCAGCAGTTCGGCGAGGACGTCCCGCGCCGGGCCGGGGCCTAAATGAGTGACCACCCTCTCCGGCGCCGAAGGGACTTCAATTTCTGCTCCGGTTTGCTTCCGCACAGCGCGCAAAATGTCGGCCAGGGTTGAATTGGGCGCCACAATCGTCAGCTGTGAATTCTGATAGCTGACTTGCGGCGGCACCGGGGTCATCGAGTCCAGAGGAATGGGCTGCACCGGGCCGGTTGGTCCGGATGGCAACGGAGGCAGTTGCGGAGGCTTCTTCGATTTCTTATGGCTTTGAGACGGGGCAGCGTTTTCAGCGACGACAAACGCGGGGCACAACACTGCGGCGCACAGGACGAGCCCTCCAACCATCTTCGTGAATTTCGATCCCGTGCTCATAACTGAAATTCCTCCCAGGAACTTTGTTTCGGGGGGACGCCGCGAGGCCTTCGTTGCCCCAATTTTAGCATCTCCAGAGGATGCCGGTCCCGCAGTCTAAAGTTCCATTCGTAGAACGTCCTAACCCTACTCTCTTGCATCAGTTAGATGCGATGGGGTGAAACACGTCCATTTCTAAGCCGATTGCAGTCAACCATTTCGGCACGCGTAAAATCTTAACAAGTGAGGCGGAAGCAGGCGTACACTGGCCAAGCCTTTCAACTCTATGAAAGTAAAGGCGGAATTACGATGAATCGCACGTTTCGCAGCCTGAACCTCGGTTTCTGGATCGCGCTCTCACTCCTGGCGCCGTCGCCCCTCACCCGCGCCCAGAGTTGCCAGACGTCAAGCGATATGGAGGAAGCTTCCCGGGCCGCCCTGACGGCCGCGGGACAACGCTACTTCGACATGACATCCAAGGGCGACGTCGCGTCACTGCGGCAGAACGCCATCCCCAGCCTCTCGTCGGATTTTTCGGGGATCGAAACCACTGTTAAGGACCACCAGCCCGATCTCGCCGGAGCCCAAGCTGCCGTGAAGTCAGTTTTTCTGCTGGATGGCACAACTCCCGTTGCCCACGCCGAATTCTACTGCGGAGTTTTTGGCAAGAACGGTCAAACGGCCAGCAGCGCCGTCTTTTATCTCGACAATCTGCCGGCAGGAAAATACGGCGTCGCCCTCCTCGATGCGACTTCAGCGAAAGGGCGAATGATGGTTTCTTTGATTCTTCAGCAGGCGGGCACTGACTGGAAACTCGGCGGTCTGTACATGAAAGCGGCCCAGGTCGCTGGGCATGATAGTGACTGGTTTCTGGCGCGCGCGCGTGAGTACAAAGCAAAGGGGCAGTTGCACAATGCGTACTTCTTTTATGCGCAGGCCCGCAGTCTGATTTCGCCTTTGCCTTTTATGAGCACTCTGGCGACCGACAAGCTCTACGACGAATCGCAGAGCGCTCAGCCTGCCGATGTTCCTTCGAACGGCAAACCTGTTGACCTCACAGCGGGAACTGCCACCTACAAACTCACCGCGATTTTTCCGGAAGTTGTGGGCACTGACCTGGATCTGATTGTGAAGTATCAAGCCGCTAGTGTTTCCGACACCACTGTCGCCTATCAGAACAACTCCGCGGTCATCAAAGCGCTGGTCGCGAAGTATCCTGAAGTGCGGGACGTGTTTGCCGGGGTCGTAGCCCGCGCCGTCGATCCCAATGGCCGCGACTACGGCACGCTGCTGGCGATGAAGGATGTGAAGTAGCGGGCCTCAGTGGTCCGTGGTTGGCGGAGGGCCGCCGCTCTGATCAAAGCGGCACTCCTTGGGATCTCTGTCGTCGCGCAGGCCCAGGAACACCGGTGCCCGCAATTTCGGGCCGCTGCCCTCGTTCGTTCCGCCGGTCCATTCGGCATACTCGATCTCTGCCACCAGTTCCGGTTTCACCCAACTCACTTTGCGCAGGGCCTCGACTTCTCCGAAGAACGGATTCTTTTTCGTTTCAATCTTCTCCAGCACCTTCGAAATCTCGCCGAGCGATTTCTGATCGAAGCCGCTGCCTGCCTGACCGACATGGATCAAGCGTCCCTTGCTGTCATAGAGTCCGAGCACGATCGAGCCAAAATGCGCCCGGCTGCCTTCGGGTTCGGTGTAGCCGCCGATCACGCACTCGATCCGGTGGCGGATCTTGATCTTGAGCCACTCCCGGCTGCGCCGTTCTTCATAGACGCTGGCGCGCTTCTTGGCGACAATTCCCTCCAGCCCGGTTTTCTGCGCCATGTCGAACAGAGCCTTGCCGTGCGCTTCGTAGTGATCGGAATACCGCACGGCGTCGCCCGCTACGACCAACGATGCCAGTTTGCGTTTGCGTTCCTCCAGCGGCACGCGCCGCCAGTCGTAGCCATCGAGATAAAGCAGATCGAATGCGTAGTACAGCACGGGCACGTCCGCATTCGCGACCGCACGCTTCCCGCCGGGACGAAATCCTGTCCGCTGCTGCATCAGGCTGAAGGAAGCCTTTCCGTCTTTGTCGAGCGCCACGACTTCGCCATCCAGGATCGCAGTCTTGGCCTTCAGGAATTTCGCCATGCCTTTCAATTCCGGATAGCGCGGCGTCAAATCGTTCTGATTCCGCGAGACCAGCCGCACTTTACCGTCCGTAATAAACGCGACGGCACGGTATCCGTCCCACTTGATCTCAAACAGCCACTCCGCACCGTCGAATGGCTTGTCGACGGATTCCGCGAGCATGGGATGAATCGCCAGCGGCATGGGTCGCTTTGTCGTTCCCGCAAAAGCTTGAACCGCAGAGGACGCAGAGGACGCGGAGGTTTTAGTTTCTTTTTTCTGCGGAGCAGCAGTCTCGGACTGAGAAAGTTTTTTGGAGGAAACGTTTTTCCGCTTTCTATTTTTCTCTGCGTCCTCTGTGTCCCCTGTGGTTAATTGTTTTTTTTTCCTCTTGTCCAGCTTCGCCACCGCATCCGCCAGCCATGCCGCCTTTAACTTCCCGCGCCCTGCCGGACGGCTCTTCCACTCCGCCGAGCCCGCATCCCCAGCTACTTCCTCGAGAGTCCGCCCGGTGAGCACCGACTGGTCGATGGCATCGATGTCGTATCCCTCCACCACGTGATCATCGTGCTTCTTGATCATCAGCCACTCATTGCCTTTGCTTCCCGGACGTCGCGCGCGCATCTTGACCAGCGCGAAGTCTCCTTTCAAGCGCTTCCCATTCAAACGAAACTTCAAATCTCCCTTCGCGAGCATGGCCGCCGCTTCTTTTTCCGTGCCCGGCACATATTTGCCGTCGACCGCGACCGGAGAGAGCGGCTGCCACGTGCCCACGTCCCACACGATCACAGTTCCGGCGCCATAGTTGTTCTCGGGAATGTTGCCCTCGAAATCGAAATACGAAACCGGATGATCCTCCACCTGCATGGCCAGCCGCTTGTCCGCGGGATCGAGCGATGGCCCCTTCGGCACTGCCCACGACTTCAGCACGCCTTCCATCTCCAGCCGAAAGTCGTAGTGCAGCCGCGTCGCATCGTGCTTCTGCACGACAAAGCGATTGCCCGCCTTGGTCGCCACTTTCGCGGAGGCTCCGGTGTCTCCTCAAACCGCCGCTTCCGCTTATATTCCTCGAGTGCCATAGAGAACATCATTTAACCACAGAGACAATGTGGGGGCGGGCGCCATCGCCCGTCCGCCGAGCGAAGCTCGGCTGCTGTCGCCATCAAGAATCCGGCACGCTAGAATGTTGCACCATGCGGCGCGAATTCCCCGAAATCCCGCTCGTCGGCGTCGGCGCCATCATCATCGAGGAATCCCGCGTCCTGCTCGTGAAGCGCGCGCACCCGCCATTGCAGGCCCAGTGGTCCATCCCCGGAGGCGTCCTCGAAGTCGGCGAGTTGATCCGCGAAGCCGCCATCCGCGAGGCCCGCGAAGAGACCGGACTCATCGTCGAACCCGGCGACCTGCTGGGCGTCTACGACCGCATCCTGCGCACCGCCGAGAAGCGCGTGCAGTACCACTATGTATTGATTGATTTTCTCTGCCGCCGGGTTGGCGGGGAACTCGCAGCCGCGGACGACGCCGCGGAAGTCCGCTGGTTCACGCGCGAAGAGTTGCCCGCGCTCAATCTTGCCGAAGACACAGACGACGTGATCCGCAAAGGATTTGAAACCCGCGGACAGTCAAACGGGCCCACCGCTTTCGCCGGCTAGAGGCTAACTTCCGTTTGAGTGGGCTCGGATGATCTCTTCCCATTGCTGCGGGGTGTGGTTCAGCGTGCGGCTATTTGAAAAGGTAGCCATGCCGACGTGAAAGCCCTCCTTGAAATTGACGGAGATAAAGTCTCGCTTGCCTGCATCCGGATCCGCCTTCTCTACGATGCCCACAATCTCTGCTCCGGCTTTCTCGTAGTCTAAGGGTTTCCTCTTGCATGTTACTGTCAAGCGGAGCCCCGTCTTGGACCCGGGGCTGAGGGTTTGAACCATAACCCCGACATCCCGAAGCTTGCCTGAATCGAGA
This sequence comes from uncultured Acidobacteriaceae bacterium, assembly GCA_963844525.1. Lineage (GTDB taxonomy): Bacteria > Acidobacteriota > Terriglobia > Terriglobales > Acidobacteriaceae > Sulfotelmatobacter. The sequence continues at coordinate 61,912 of CAWJOM010000012.1, forward strand.
AGAGCACTTTGGATCGTCAGCAACTCCGGAAATGGCCCCGTGCGCGTCAGTATGGGCGTCATCACAACGCCGAGGATTCCGAGAACCGCAAGGATCGCCCAGTGTCCGGGCCAGAGACGGCATCCCTCGAGTATGCCAATTCCATTCGTTTCGACCACGAACGAATCGGTGGCAAGGTCATGTAGCGTCTGCCTCGACCGCCCATTGAAAATATACAAGTAGAAGATCGCGGCACCGGCGATCGTCGTCGTCCAAGCCAAGTAGCTCGGAAGAACTGATTCACCGAAGAGGAGCGGGATGAGTAAAATCGCGTATCGCAGATATGATTTGCCCAGCGAAAGATGATTTCCCTGACGATCCACCACTTCAATGCCGGCCCAACGCTGGCCGAGTGTTTGTCCATTGCCGGTCGAACTGCCCATGATTGCAAAGTACGGAAGCGTGATCGCAAACCCGATTGCAGCAGCCCACGCCGGTGAACTACAGAAGAAGTCGTAAAAGAAATAACCCAAGAGGAAGCCGGGAATTGAGATCAGAACCGCGTCGACTACAAAGGCGAACAAGCGCCGCCAGAAGCCTGCGACATAGCGAGTCGGAGGCCTCACCGGTTCCTCGGCGGACGGACTGCTTAGGATTACGTTCTGGTCCAAAGGGCCCCCCAAAATTCGTAGCCGCGAATTCTAATGCCTTAAGAACTGATTGGAAAGAAATTCAGAAAAGTCAGCCGGATGATTCTGTCGAGCCGGGGGGCCCGTCATCCTCTTCCCACTCCGCGTTACATGAGCGACATCTCCACGCCCGGCGTTGAAAGGGAATCGGCATGCTGAACGCGGTGCTGAGATAAGCTGCCGGGGCGACTTCCTGGAAGTTCACATCCAGCGACTGGCATTTCGGGCAGCGTGGCTGCTCATATTCCCCTATGCCGGGCACATCGAAGTTCTCCGGGATCGGCTGCGAGAGAATTTCTTCCGCCACGGCTGCATCGTCCGGCCTCACTTGTAGCTTGACCCCGCCGAGTAGATTCGAAATGAACCAGTCCAGTCGCACCATGTTCCCGTCGAGTAGAACACACTCGATCCCGGCCGACTCCAGACTACCTTTGGCAAATAAAGCCTCGGGCAAATCTCTGAACTGTCGGATCGTCACCATCCCTTGTGCCTCTGCATCGCGGAGCGACGATTCAGAGGGGAGTATTTCTAGCGGAGGGTCGCCGGACCGAACTGACGGTGTAGAAGACACAGAAGATAGAGGGCCTACAGGAGCATACTCCGCCATTGCCGCGGTGAGCCCGCGGCGTGCCATCTCCGACCTCAGCGCATCGCGTGCCACGTCCGTGAGATGGTAGGCCTGACTTGCAACTTTCTCCAACTCTCCATCCATCTGGTAGGCGTAGAACTCGGCCAGCCGTTGACGCTCCTTCTCGGGATCAAACGTCGCCATGGCAGGGAATCATACTCCAGTCGCTGGTCTGGAAATGCCGCTACCGTCCAGGAAATGGATCGCCCCACAGGCGTCAGTGATGTTAATCACAGACGTCGTCTCCCCCGCGTGTAACAAACGAAAAGTGGAAGCCTGCTTCAAACTCGACCGCCGCGCCTTCCTGCAGGCCGCTCTCGCCGCCGCCGCGGGCGCCGGAATCGCTTGCAGCACGAATGGAACTCCTTGGCGATTTTTCACCATCGATGAAGCCCGCACCCTCGCTGCGATCAGCGATCAAATCATTCCGCCTGATGAATATCCCGGCGCCGCCTGGGCGGGAGTCGTGAACTACATCGACCGCCAGCTCTGCGGCCCGTTCGCAGATTTGCAGCGAACCTATCGTTGCGGACTAGCCGGAGTAGACCAGAGCAGCCGCCTGCTTTTTGGCAGCGTGTTCGCCGAGCTGAACGCTCAGCAACAGATCGACGTGTTGCAGAAAGTGGAGAGCGGCCAGGCTCCCGGCGCGATCTGGAAGCAACTTTCGTCTCCGGAGTTTTTCAGTCTTGTGCTCGACCACACCATGCAGGGCTACTACGGCGATCCGCGGCACGGTGGCAATCGTGAAGGCGTGAGTTGGAAGATGCTCGGTCTTCCTTATCCACCGATCCGCGGCCGTCTGCGCTATGACCTCACAAAGGCATAGCGCGCTGGAATCAATCGGATGTCTCTCAAGCATGTAAACGCGGTTGTGATCGGCGGCGGTGCCGGAGGCGGCATCGTAGCCCAGGAACTCGCCGAGGCCGGTCTGAGCGTCGTTCTGTTGGAACGCGGCAAGTGGTTCACCCCCTACGACGATCGCAAGGACGATCTGCGCAACCAGCGTACCTGCGTCCTGGGAAATTCCTTCGGGCCGGATGAGCACCGCAACCCTCGCGTGTCCGTCAATGCCAAAGGGCAGGGACGCATCGTCCGTTCGAACCAGGGCGCCTACAGCAACAACGCGGCCTGCGTAGGCGGTGGCACTCTGAGTTATGGAGCGATGGCGTGGCGTTTTCTGGAAAAAGATTTCCGCCTGCGCTCGACGTACGGAACAGTCCCAGGCAGCACGCTCGAAGATTGGCCCATCCGCTACGCCGACCTTGAGCCCTACTACGAAAAAGCAGAATGGGAAATTGGCGTCTCGGGCGACGACACGAACAATATTTTTCGCGCCCCTCGCCGCCGTCCTCTGCCCATGCCGCCGTTGCCCCCGAACCGCGAACATCAGATTCTGAAACCGGCGGCTGAGCGCCTCGGCCTGCACCCCTTCGACATCCCCATGCTGCGCAATTCCGTTCCCTACAACGGGCGCGGCGCCTGCATGCGTTGCCGGTGGTGCGTGGGTTTTGCCTGCGAAGTGGACGCCAAATGCGGCACGCAGAATACCGTCATCCCCAAGGCGCTCAAAACCGGCAACTGCGAGTTGCGTTCAGAATGCATCGCCAAAGAACTTCTCACCAACGATCACGGCCGCGCCACCGGAGTCGCATACTTCGATTCCAACGCCCGCCTCCAACAGCAGACTGCCGATCTCGTTGTCGTTTCCTGCTCGGCCACCGAGTCAGCCCGCCTGCTGCTGAATTCCAAGAGCCGTCTCTTTCCCAACGGGTTGGGTAACCGCTACGACTGGGTCGGACGGAACCTGCAAGGCCACGCCTACACCGGGGCAGCAGGCCTGTTCGAACAGGAAACATACGACGACCTTGGTCCCGGCGCATCCATCGCGCTCTGCGACTACAACCACGGCAATCCGGGATTCATCGGCGGCGGTCTGCTGGCCAACGAATTCATTCGTTTGCCCTATCAATTCGCCGGCTTGCAGGCTCCCGGGATTCCACGCTGGGGCGTCGCCCGCAAAGAGTTCATGCGGCGTTACTACCGGCGCAGCATTTTCATCATGGGCCCGGTGCAGGAGATGCCAGTCTTCGAAGCCCGAGTGCAGGTCGATCCCACGGTGAAAGATGCGTGGGGAATTCCCGTAGTCCGTCTCTCCGGGCATCGTCACGACAACGACCTGCTGGGAACGAAGTTCCTCTCGTCAAAGGCCGAGGCGTGGTTGAAGGAAGCCGGGGCCACTACAACGATTCCGTTCAATTGGATTTCCCGCGAAGGGCCCAGTGGCGGCCAGCATCAGGCCGGCACATGCCGCATGGGCGATGACCCGCAAACGTCTGTCGTCGACAAATTCTGTCGCATCCACGATGTCGACAACGTCTACGTCGTCGATGGCAGCGTCCATGTGACGAATGGTGGGTTCAATCCGGTTCTCACCATCATGGCCATCGCGTACTACGCCTCCAACCACCTGGTGAAGGCGTGGAAAGGAATGAGCGGCTCATGAATCTCGAGAATGGCTGCCCCACCCTTCGTGATTTTCGAAAGGTGGAAGTCTCGAACGCTGGCCTGCCGCGAATTTCAGGGCAATGTCGATCATGAGCCACGGCCGCAAATTCCTCCGCCTGCGTGTGATCGCACCTTTGCTCGTCGCTCTGTGCGCCATCCTGCTTCTGCCCGGAGCCAGCCTCTACTACAGTTATTCTGGCGGCACATCCTGCGCGCGCTGCCACGAGATCTGGCAGCCTTACCGCGATTGGCACGATTCGGCTCATCGCAACGTGCCTTGCTCTGAGTGTCACGGCGACGTCCTCACCCTCGACGCCGGCTTTCATCTGAAGAACATTCGCCAGCTGGCAGCGCATCTTCGTGGCGAGGTTCCGGAGCAAGTCCGATTGAAGACGGACGATGTGCTCAAGATCGGCACACGTTGCGCCAAGTGCCATCGCGAAGAATTCGCGGATTGGTCCGCGGGGCCGCACGGCGCCACCTATTCACAAATCTTCTTGGACAAAGACCACAACCAGCGCCGCCGCCTGATGGACGACTGCCTGCGCTGCCACGCCATGCACTACGAAGGCAGCATTCGCGATCTAGTCACTCCGATAGACACGAAAGGTCCGTGGCAACTCGTGGACCCGAAACTTGCCGAGCAACCTGCGATCCCGTGTCTCGCCTGCCATCAGATGCATCGTCACGGAATGCCACTGGCGCGCCCGGCCGTCAAGGCGGACGATGCCGGCCCGCGTGAGGAAATCAACAGGCCGTCAGTGGCACTGTTCGACCGTCGCCAGCAGGACTATGTGTCGCTCGCCAACCTGCCGCTCCCACAAATGCACCAGGGCTCGCGCCCCATCAACATCAGCCCCGACCAGCGCCAGGCGCTCTGCTATCAGTGCCACGCGCCCGAGGCCGGCAGCCAGGTCGGATCCGGCGACGATCGCACGCCCGTCGGAGTCCACGAAGGACTGAGTTGCTACGCCTGCCACGAAAAGCACGGTCAGAAGACGCGGGCGTCGTGCGCGACATGCCATCCCCAACTCTCAAACTGCGGCCTGAACGTCGAGACCATGGACACGACCTTCAAGTCGGCCAAGAGTCCGCACAACATTCACACCGTAAAGTGCGCCGACTGCCATACCAAGGGCGTGCCGAAGAGACGGGCTTCCGGGCTTCAACTGCGCAGGTTTCAAGGTTTCAAAGTTGCAAGGTTTCAAGAACCCAACGCTGAAACCTTGAAACATTGAAACTTTGCAACCTTGCCACCTTGAAACCTTCCTCCACACAACAAACGGCCCACAGGCGTGAGCCTGCGGGCCGTCCGGTGGACTGTTTGGGATTGACCAAGAGGTGGTCACTCTAACGTGGCCTCTACGGCAACTCCGGTTTGCGCGATGACGCTCATCGAATCCGCGCGATTCCTGACCGACCTGCGCCAGGCGGAATTGAATCCTTACTTCACCGGTAGTGTGCGGGCTGTAGCTTCCGGCGCGCGTTTCTTGTCTGCGCCTGAAGCCCCGCTTAGAGCAACCGCTCTAAGTCTCAGCCACCTCACCTGGTCTTTGATTATCCCAACTACTGCCTTCAGAACTTGTCATCCGACCACCTCCTTTCCGGTGTAATCGCAGATTATCCCCTCTCGAATTTCGTGTCAATAATTTCTCAAACACCTCCGGCAAGCGGGCTAATTCCGAAAAGCGGGTCAATGAACGTAATGGCGATCTCTTACCAACCTAGGGGTATCCCTAGTTGCAAGGTTGCCGAGCCTCGCCTTTGAATAGTTGTGTGACGTAGCGCGGCCTTTCCGGTGGTAGAAACCTTTCTGGAGCGACGCCGATGAAAAACCACTTTGGTTTCTTAGCTTTCAGCTTCCTGCTTATGGCTTCCCTAAGTAGTGCTCAAGACAACTGCCCGGAAGGATTTCGTTACGCGGGAACTTTATCAGGGTCAGATGGGGACGAGTTTAATAAAACGGTCTTTCTTAAACTTCCCGAGTATGCGACGCTGGATGAGTCTTATCAGCAGACCGAAGTCCGGGCTTCAAACAGCACGCGCAAAGGCCAATCGAATCTGCGCCCGCAAGACATACCAAAAGGCATTTACATCACTCCATACGGGTCGAGACAGTCTGAAAAGACCTGGGCTGTAAGCGAACCAAAGCTCGTCAAACCAGACAATAACGGAGCCTCGACTAGATACGCCTTTGGGATGCACCTTTCCTGTAAGGTGCACGGTTCCTCGTTTAGTCAATCAGAAGGGCCTTGCGAGGTAAGTGTTCAGGTCTGTTACAAGCCTAAATCTAGGAATTGAGAGTCGCGAAGATCGCCAAGAAAAGTTATCCGGGGGCTGCCACACCCTCTCGAATTTCCTGTCAATAATTTCTCAGACACCTCTGGCAAGAGGGTCTAATTCCGAAAAGCGGGTCAATGAGCGTTAGGGAGATTCTTCGCCAGTTGACGTGCTCCGCTCCCACATGAACCCAAGGCAGATCGTTATCCTCGTGGCTGCCCTGCTTTTCCTTGTGGGTTCCATCAACCCATCATTGAGAAAGCTACAGGCAAGCCATTTGAGAATCAGTGGTTGGCGAGGGTCTGCCTCGCCGCAGTTGGCATAGTGATGATCTTGGCTTTGCGTACCGTGCCATAGATGGAGAAAAGGGAGTTCTGAGTGTAATGGCGATGGCTTGCCAGTTGATGTACAAGCCAACACTCTTAGACCGCTCGGGTCCTGGACCGAGATCGAGTTCCATTTTCCTGAAGAGCGCGGTTAGGCGGCCAATGCTTTCTTGAAACGCATTTCTTGGATAGCATTCTGTGCCTCCTCACTGAGGTTGGATTTGCCGACCTGGATGATCACCTTGTTAATCTTGCCGGTGAACTTGTTATCGCCCACCTTGTAGTCGTCGCTGACGACGGTGTAGAGGTTTTCGCCCACGTCTGTTGTTTCCGCACCAAACGCGTTCGGATGTGTCTGCTCGACCCGCCCCGTGGCGACCTTTTCGCCGTTGACAAAAAGCGAACCGGTGCCTCCCGCGCCGGGCCTGCCACCATCGTAAGCAAACTCGAAGCGAAGTGTTACCTTTCCGGCTGGCAGGGGAGCGGGGCCAACGATTTTGGTGGTCTCGCGCCCGAGGAAGTTATAAGCGAACCTGGGTGCGCCGTCCTTCAGATAGAAACTCCAGCCGCCCATCTCCCCGCCTTGAGCGATGACCACCCCTTCTGCTCCCGCCTTAGGGATTTCGATATCGGCCGTAAGCACAAAGGAGCGGTTCTTCACGTTGATGAAGCCATTCTCAGGTATTCCTTTCATTCCTTCATAGACTGTCATCTCTGTGCGACCTTCCATCAGATCCGGACGGCCTGCCAAGGCGGCGTTGAAGCGCTCCCAGGCGCGATCGTCGAGCGGAAGCACGTTGTACTTGACAGCCTCCTCCATAAAAACTTTCTTTAGCTTCTCAAGCTTATCGGGATATTTCGCGGCAAGGTCATGCGCACAACTGAAATCCTTCTCTACGTCGTAGAGTTCCCACTTGTCATTTTCAAATGTAGCCCGCGCCTTAGCCTCCCACGGCGGGCGGTGAACCGTCGTAGCGAACCAGCCGTCCTGGTAGATGCCCCGGTTGCCTGCCATCTCGAAGTATTGCGTGGTGTGGCGCGACTTTGCTTGGGCGTTATTAAAAGTATCGAGCATGCTCACACCTTCGATGGGTTTCTGCTTGACGCCATAGACGACGTCTGGCTCGGGCACTCCGACTACCTCCAATACAGTTGGGACAAGGTCAATCATGTGGTACCACTGCGTGCGCAGGCCGCCCTTCTCGTCGATGCCCTTCGGCCAATGGACCACGATGGGTTGGCAGATTCCCCCATACGACGCCACCTGGTGGCCCCAGGCAAAGGGCGTGGCGCCGGCAAAGGCCCAACCGTTGGGATACAAAATATGGGATTGGGGCCCCCCGAACTTGTCGAGGTTTTTCAGAGCTATGTCAAGCGGCTCTGGCAATCCGTTGAACACGGATAGCTCATTGAACGCGCCGATGGGGCCGCCTTGGAAAACCGAGCCATTGTCGCCGGTAATGTAGAAGACCAGCGTGTTGTCCATCAGTTCCATGCTCTCGATAGCGTCCAGAAACCGCCCGATTTCGTAATCGGTCACTTCGCCAAAGGCGGCATAGATTTCCATGTACCTGGCAAAGACCTTTTTCTCATCGGCCGTCAGCTCCTCCCATTCCTGAATCCCCGGTGGCTTGGGGGCGAGTTCCGTGCCCGGGGGCACGACTCCCATTTTGAGTTGGCGGGCCAGCGTTTCCTTTCGCACTTGGTCCCACCCCTGGTCGAACTTGCCCTTGTACCGATCGCGCCAATTCTCGGGCACCTGAAACGGGCCATGCGTGCCAATGGCCGAGTAGTAGACGAAAAATGGCTTGTCGGGGGCCAGCGAATGCTGCGATCGCACCCAGTCGATGGCCTTGTCGGTGATGTCAGTGCTGCCGTAGTAATCGGCGCCGGGATGCAGATCCACCCGGTTCATGTTGTCGTAGATGACTGGATGAAACAAGTCAGCCTCGCCAGCCATGAATCCGTAGAACCGCTCAAACCCGCTATGCAGGGGCCAGCGGTCGAATGGCCCGACTATGCTGGCTTCCCAAGGCCCCAGCTCGTGACATTTGCCGAACATGGCGGTGTTGTAGCCGTTGAGCCGCAAGATCTCGGGCAGCATGCTAACGCTGGCAGGACGCATCGCAGTGTACCCCGGGAAAGCGGTGGCAATTTCCGAGATCACGCCGAAGTTTGCGCTATGGCTATTACGTCCGGTGAGGCAAGCCACGCGGCTGGGCGAACACAGCGGAGGGACTTTGAAATTGTTGTAGCGCAGCCCGGTCTTGGCCAATCGGTCCAGCGTCGGCATCTGGATTGGTCCGCCGAATGTCGATCCATCGCCGAAGCCGAAGTTGTCGAGAAGGATAACCACCACGTTGGGCGCGCCTTTCGGCGCTTTCACCTGGAACCGTGGCGGGGCTTGTGCGTTGTGCACATCAAGCTCGGTGATTGGCGGATACTCAGGCTCGGGGACCGGCAGCACGGTACGGTCCATGGACGTGGCCCTGACTGGCGTGCCGGTTTGGGCCTTCGATTTGTTTGTTAGTGAATCACGCTTGACCGCGCTTTCGTCGGCGCTCATTGTTTTCCCCAGTCACCGAAAGATCGATTCCGCTTGTGCGCGAAAATATCAGCGCCCTGTCGAACCGACCACTGGCAGAATTGCCAGTCGGGCTGCGGGAAATCGTCTGTCTTGGTAGGCATGGCTTCATCTCGCCCCTGTCACTTGTGCCAGTAGGAAACAATCCCTGAACTTCATAGGATGCCCAACTATAGCCACCTGAGCCTGTGCGGGGTTAAATATGCACATTCCAGGGTCAAGAGTTCGAATCTTGATCATGCCGTTAGTTGGTTCTCTTTACGTTGCGATCCTGATTTTCAACCTGCATGAAAGCGAAAGGCGCTCTTTGCGCCTTCGGGAGGCGAAAGACGGAGACCGTGTCGGTGTAAGTATCAGAGTGATGGAAGCGAATCTGAATCGTTCAGAACTCAGAGTACAGATACGCCTCCGGCCGCTCGGAAATCTTACGAAGGATGGAGTAACTCCGGCGTCTAACTTGAAGTTGTTTCTCAACGCTTCTCACGGGTCTCAGGAGATCGATTTTCCCGTCGGAGAAATTATGAGACCTTTTGAGGCGGAATTCTCCTTGGACGGAGATACGAATCGATACCCCTTTGACCGTCATCAGACGACCCTGGGGTTCCTGCTAACTGCGTCCGGACTGCTTGATCGGTCTCCTACGCCCTCATCACACCCACTCACCGCGCCTTCGATCCCCAATCTCGCGATCGACCCGGCAGCGTTGGAGCAAGATCACGTTCCCATTTCTATTGATCTGACAGCGTCCATCCCGGGAGTCAAGTTCAGTGGGCAGATTTCAAGGGCCCAGAGCCACGAAGTCACCGGAATCGACCTGTCCATAAGACGAGCCGACAATGTAATAGGTGTCACGATTGTCGTGATGCTCACTATGATGTGCTTGGCACTGAGCCTGCTCGCGATGGTCCTGCGCGCAACGGCAGTCAAGGGACAATCTACCTTATTGCCGCTCTCCTTGTCGGTGTCTCTTATTTTTGGCTTGCCGGCCCTGCGCAACAATATGGAGCCTGGTGTGCCTCCGGTCGGGGTGTTTGGCGATTACGTTTCTTTCACTTGGGCGGAACTCATTGTCGCTGCCTCCACCGTCGTAGTTGTCTGGACCTGGATTGTGAGATCGGGAAACGGCGATTAGAAGGGGGCTGGCACACCTTTTACACCGCATTGAAATGGGCTGCCCCATGCTTCGCGTTGTTCGAAGCATGGGCACCACGAACGATTCGTATCAGGCGACTGCTCTCATCCGCGTCTCGGCTTCCCGTCTTTCGGTTACCGCGTCCGATTCTTCCCATCCTGCATCACCCTTCGCAGGATGCGGTTGATTTTCGTCTGGTATCCCGGGCCTTTCGACTTGAACCAGTCCAGCACCTCCCGATCTACTCGCAGCGAAATCCGCTGCTTTCGCGGACGGTTCCAGCGCGACTCCGGCCTCGCCTCCTCTTGCGTCAGAGAAAACAAATCATCTTCCACCGCGGCAAACAGCTCGATGACGGTCGGCCGCGCTCTCGATTTCCGCCTTCTTTTCTTAGACTTACGTGTCATGACGTAATTGTATATCCCATATCGTCATCACATTAGGTTCCTGCAGGAACACTTATCGTCGCGGCCCGCCAACGAAGTTCCCACTCGATACTCACGGCAGCCCGAACGCATACACCGCGCTACCCGCAGCGATCGCCACATATTCTCTTCCGTCAACCGCAAACGACATCGGTGCCGCGTAGACCGCGCCGCCCATCTGAAAGTGCCACAGCGGCTTGCCCGATGCGGCATCGATCGCGATGAAATTCCCTTCCGCATCGCCCGTGAACACCAGCCCTCCAGCCGTCGACAGCACTCCCGACCAGGTCGGCGACGTGTGCTCAAACTTCCACTTGATCTCTCCCGTCGCGGGATCGATAGCCTTCAGAAATCCCAAGTAAGGCCGCGCATCTTCCGATGGAAAATAAGCGCTGCCGTAATACGCGTGGCCCGCTTCGTAAGGCTGCGGTGCCGTGCTGAAAATGTCGCACTGATCGCGCGCCGTCACATAGAACAGTCCCGTCTGCGGATCGTACGTCGGAGCCATGAAGTTCGTCGTCCCCAGCGCGCCGGGACACACCGTATGTCCCTCAAGCGTCGGCGAAGCTTCTTCTTCGCCACCGGTCGGCCTTCCGCATCTTTCGTGTCGCTCCACGTGGTCTTGCCGTAGGCATTCGCCGAGATCAGCTTTCCGGTCGTGCGATCGAGGACATAGAAAAATCCGTTACGGTTGGCCTGCGCGATCAGATGCTTGCCGCCGGAGTTCATTGGCAGGTCGATCATCACCGGAACCTGCGTCGCGTCCCAGTCGTGCTCATCGTGTTTCGTGAACTGGAAATACCAGTTCAACTTGCCGGTGTCGGCATTCAACGCCAGTAGGGAATTGCTGTAGAGATTGTCCCCCGCGCGCCCCTCGCCGCGATTCGACGGCGCAGGATTCCCCGTCGGCCAGAAAATCTGATTGGTCACGGCGTCGTACGTTCCCGTGTTCCACGCGGGAGCGCCGCCGACTTTCCACGAATCGCCTTCCCACGTATCATGTCCCGGCTCGCCCGGCCCCGGTACCGTATAGAAACGCCACTTGCGTTTGCCCGTGTCGGCATCGTAAGCGTCGATGAATCCGCGCACGCCATACTCCCCGCCCGATACGCCGATGACAATCAATCCCTTCACCGCCAGCGGCGCCACCGTGAAGCTGTGTCCAGTGCGATAATCGGCTGCGGTCACGTCCCAGACGACGCCCCCGGTCTTGGCATCGAGAGCGATCACGTGCGCATCGAGCGTCCCGAGAAAAACTTTGTCGCCCAGAATGGCCAACCCGCGATTGACATGTCCGCAGCACGGACGGATGTCTGCCGGAACCTGCCGCTGATACATCCAGATGGGCCGCCCCGTGCGCGCGTCGAGAGCAAAGGCGCGATCATCCTGCGCGGTCGCATACATGATTCCGTCGACGACCAGCGGCGTAGTTTCCAGCTTTCCCGTGGCTCCGGTTTGATACACCCATTTCGCCACCATCGTGCGCGCATTGGTGGTATTGATCTGATCGAGCGCGCTGAAGCGCTTCCCGGTGTAATCGCCAGAATAAGTCATCCAGTTCTGCGGCTCTTTCGCGGAATTCACCAGTCGCTCGAACGTCACCTGGCGCGTGCGCCATGCAGCGAGGAGCACGCAAAGTAAGCAGACGATGAAGACAGCTCGCAAGCCCTGCGGCATTTCTCTGTGTCCTCTGTGGTAAGAGCTCTTTCCTGTCCGCGCCACGAAATACGGTTCCCCACCCTTAAGCCCTCTCATTTCGCCCCCACGCTGACCAGGTAGGCCACAATGTCCGTCAAGATCCTTATCGCTCAGATGTCCGCGTTATATTTCGGCATCGCCGACTCGCCGGCTCTTCTGAAACGAGCGCAGCTTGTTTTTCTCCAGCAGATGAATCTGCTCGTTCGTATCCATGATCTGCACGCTGAAGCTGTCTTCATTCAGCGTCACGCCTTTGATTTTTTTCCGTCCGGCGGTGACCACGTTGACACTCTCGTATTCCTGCGGAAATTCTTTCGTAGCCTCGGTCAGTCCCCAAGCCAGCCGCCGGCTTGGATTCCGCACCGAATCAATGATCGCCTCACGCGTGCGCGATCCGCCCACCGCTAGTCAATTCCGGCCCAAGCCTGTCCGCCTTTGCCCTCGACCATGTGACACAGCGAGCAATTCGCGTCGCCGTAGAACAATTCTTTGCCATGCGCCAGCATTGCCCAGCGGCATGCGCCGGAGCCTTCACTTCCTGGCTGCGAATGTAGGTGATGATCTGCCAGATTTCTTCATCGGTCATGCCGACGCCCTGTCCGTTGGTGCCGTTGGCCGGCATGGCAGTGCCCGCGATGCCGTTGCTGATTACCTGAAACATGTCGGCGTCGGAGTGCGTGTGTTTTTTCTCCGCCCGCGTCAGGTCCGGCCCGCGCCCGCCGCCGTGCGCGCCCAACCCGTGGCACAGCGCGCAGTTAATGCGGAACTGATACTCGCCCGCCTTCGCCGCCTGGGGATCGCCCGCCAGCGGATTTTGATCCTCGGCCGCATGGGCTGAGTGGCCGCGGCCAACACAAGCCCAACCGCGAAACCGATGACGCCGCCGATTGCGCAGCGCAACAGCCTGACGTTTTCCATCCGTCTGAACATGAATCGTCACCCTCACTGGAAGTTGCCGCATTCTACGCCAATCGAGCCGGCTTCGTGGCTCTGGAAATCTCGGCACGATTCGGAGCGCGCGAAGCGAAGCCATCCCGCGCGTACATGTCCGGCGGACATCTGCCGATATGCACTTTCGGCTCTCTACACTGAAATCGTGCCCACAGGATGCCGATATTCCTGAGGAGAGGGGGATTTTCCCAGGCGTCAAGTGATTGAGCCGTCAGCCCTTCCAGCGAAAGGCGTCGGGCTGGGGAAGGCCCAGTGGGCGAGCACGCGGTAGGCGAATTCGCGCGCCATGGCATCTAAGGAAGCAGGCAGGTAATAGAACGCGGGAATCAGCGGAAAGATGGTGGCTCCCGCGTCGGCGGCCCGGTACATGTTGCGGATGTGAATTTTGTTGAGCGGCGTCTCGCGCACGCACAGCACCAGCGGACGCTTCTCTTTGAGCGAGACATCGGCGGCGCGTTCGATCAGTTGCGAGGCGATGCCGTTGGCGATGCGGGCCAGAGTGCCCACGCTGCATGGGATGACGATCATGGCGTCGGCGGGATAAGAACCGCTGGCCACGTTCGCTCCGATATCGGCGTTGGCTTGCTCTTTGATTTTGAATCTTGAGCTTGCGCGATGAGCGGCTGGCCGCGAAATGCCGAGAATCTGGCCGACCAGATTGGAGCGGCCCTTGCAGGCCCAACTCTTCGGCCATGACGCGCAGGGCGCTGTCGGAGGCGATGAAGTTTACGGTTCGTCACGCGCTGGTCGCGTGCGACGGCAAGCAAGAAGTGCCGCAGGAAAATGGCCCCGCTGGCGCCGGTGGTCGCGATGGTCAGATTCTGCGGCGGATGGTTCGACAATCGCGCTCCGGCGTGGCGAGTGAAGGTGCCCAAACCGGAGCATAGGGAGCTAGCGACTACGAAGTCAAGACGAAGGCTAGAAGTCAGGAGCTAGAAGCTAAGAGCTAGAAGCTAGAAGCTGATTATGGCATCGACCACCAACTTCGATCCCGCCGCAGCGCCGCCCAGTTGCACGCGCTGGCGGGAGTGGAGCGCGAAATCCGCGCGCAGGATTCGCACAACCGGCGCAAATATCTTCGCGAATTCGGCGAGGCATTCCGCACCTACGATTCCATTCTCGATTCCCAGCAGATTCAGAACGCGCTGCATGCTGCCGACGTAGTCCTGATCGGCGACTACCACGCGCTGCCGGCGGCCCAGCGCTATGCGGCCTCGCTGATGGAGCAGCGCGCGCTCGCCGGCGACCGTCCCGTGGTGCTCGGCGTGGAAACCATTTTCGCGCGCGACCAGCACATTCTCGACGAATGGTGGCGCCGCGAGATCGACGAGAGCGAATTGCGCCAGCGCATCCGCTTCGAACTCGATTGGGGATACGATTGGACGCCGTTTCACGAACTGCTGGTCACCGCCCGCGATCATGCCGAAGGCGTCTACGGCCTCGACTGCATGCCGCGCGAAGATCTGCGCAAAATCGGCGCGCGCGATCGCCACGCAGCCGCCAAGATCGCCGAAATTCGCCAGCGCCATCCCAACGCCGTGATTTTCGTTTTGTTCGGCGAATCGCATCTCGCTCCCGGACATTTGCCGCGCGTGCTGCGCGGAGCAGATGCCCGGACGCAAAAGTTCTGACCGTGCTGCAAAACATCGACGCGCTCTACTGGCGCGCCGCCGGAGAGCGTGCCGACAAAGTGGAAGGCGGTGCGCGTCAACGACGATGTGCTCTGCGTATTCAACGCCACGCCGCTGGAGAAATATGAGAGCTACCGCCTGTTTCTCGACCAGTGGAGCCGCTGCGAAGATGGTCCGGATTTCGCGCCGACCATCTACAACCTGATCGACAGCCTGGTGCGCTTTCTCGAAATCAACCGGTACTCGCCGCACAACGGCACGCAGCCGAAGTTTCTGGTCGACATGATGCCGGAAGTTTACGGCGGACGTCGGACGCGATGCTGCGCCGCCTGCTGTCGCGCAAAGGATTGCGCGAACCGGAGCGCGAATCGATGCTCCCAGTGTCGAAGAGCGCGGCAGCGTCTATCTGCCGCAGGTGAATGCGTTTTACGTGCGCGAATTCCAGATGATCCACGCCGCCGAAGATGCCGCGCGATTCCTGCATCAGGCCTGCCAGGGATTGCCGCATCGGCTGAATGGCCATGTAGAGGAAGAACCCGCCAGCGGAAATGGGACCCGCGAGCGCAGCTCGATCGATAAGTTCTACGCCCGCGTCATTGAGCACGCAGTCGCCTATTTCGGATCGCGCGTGCTCTATCCGTCACGCCCCGCTCCCGAGGATGCCTCGACGGTCTCCCGCGCCGCGTGTGAAAAAGCGGCGCAGGCGGCCGCGCGCGCCGATGCCAGAAGTATGAGTCTGCCGCGCAGAAGTTGGGCTACCGCATCGGAAGCCAGATCTACGATGCGTATCTGGCTGGCAAAGTGGCGCCCAGCGGGCTGCGCCGCCTTTTCCTGGCGCATCTCGACGAACCTGGCTTGGCCCGCAAAGTGTGCACCGCTGTCATCGCCAAACTCCGCGCGATCTCCAACCAGAAGGCTCGCGCTGCCCACGTCTAGACTCAATTCCATCTCGAGGATGCTAATCTAGGACTTCGCGGCTGAATGCTGAGTGCTGAATGCCGAGTGCTTCTTGAACGCCGAATCCATCCGCAAGCTTTTCGAGCAAGTTCGCAAGGGCAAACTCACGCCCGATGACGCCGTGCGCGCCTGCGCCACCTGCCATTCGAAGATCTCGGCTTCGCCAAAGTTGACCATCATCGCGCTCTGCGTGCCGGAATGCCGGAGAGTCATCCTCGGAGAAGGCAAGACCCCGACGCAGGTTGCGGGAATCTTCGCGCGTCTCGCCAAGCAGGGCGGCAACATCCTGGCTACACGCGCCAGTGAAAAACAGTTTGCCGCCGTAAAGAAAAAGGTTCGCGGCGCGGAATATCGCGAGCTCGCCCGCGCCGATCGTCCTGCAGCGCGATGCGACGAAATATGGCAAGGGGATCATCGCGGTAGTCTCCGCGGGAACCAGCGACATTCCCGTTGCCGAAGAAGCAGTCGTCACTGCCGAAGTGATGGGCAATGAGGTCGAACACTTCTACGACGTCGGCGTCGCCGGGATTCATCGCCTGCTGGCGAATCGCGAGGCGCTGACGCGAGCACGCGTGGTGATCGTCTGCGCCGGAATGGAAGGCGCTTTGCCCAGCGTCGTTGGAGGTCTCGTCGGCGTTCCTGTTATCGCCGTGCCCACCAGCATCGGTTACGGAGCGTCGTTCAAAGGACTGGCGGCGCTGCTCGGCATGCTGAATTCTTGCGCTTCGAACGTCAGCGTGGTCAACATCGACAATGGTTTCGGCGCGGGCTACGTCGCGTCCCTGATCAACCGCCTGCCTTAGCGCCAAGGAGGAATCATGCCTACCGCTCTCTCGCCGGAAGTAAAGCAACTTATCGACCGTCCGAACTTTGCTCACCTGGCCACGTTGATGCCGGACGGTTCTCCGCAGTCCGTGCCAGTGTGGATTGGCCGCGAAGGCGATCATCTCGTGATTTGTACGGGAGAGAATTCGTTCAAGGGCAAGAACACGCGTCGCGATCCGCGCGTGGCGCTGTCGATCGTGGATTTCAGCAATCCTTACGAGGAAGTGCAGATTCGCGGCCGTGTCGTGGAGCGGCGTCCCGATCCCGATCTCAAAACGATGGATCCCATCTCGCAAAAATACACTGGAAAGCCATTTCCCGATGCGAAGTCCGGAAGGGCGAGTGGCGTTGATCATTGAAGTCGAGAAAGCCCGCTACACGAAGTTGCCATTCGAACACACGCCACCGAAATAAGGAAAAGGCGCGGCTCGCACCGCGCCCTCTCCGTCACCGCTACATCATCCGTCACCGCTACATCAACCTGGTTCGTCGCAGCCGATCCTTACTCGACCTGTAGCTTGTTCTCGACGCTGAAGGCGCCGAAGAGTTGGTTGGCCTTGAGTCCCGCGATTGTCTTGTCCATCTTGCGAATCGACGGAGCCGTAGAGCGTGACGTGCCCGTTCGTCACGATGATGCGGATCGGGCGCGCCGGGTCCATCGCATACTTGCTCAACACCGAGTCGCGATAGATGGCGCGCATCGCCCGTACTCGCAACCCGTCGTCGAATATGCGACACCGGCTCGACCGAAACGTTGTCGACCACATCCTTCACGCCAGGCATATTCGCGATATCGAAGAGCGCTTCGTCGCGGCCAACGCCGGTACGATCCTGGCCCTCGACGGTGACGACGCCGTCCTTCACACCGAGCGCAAAGTAGTCGAACGTGTTGTCGTAGCCCACGCGCACGTAGCGCAGCTTCTTGGCCAGTTTCTGCTCAAGTTCCGCGTCCGATACATTCGGTCCCATCACGGAAACCAGATTGCGCACGCCTTGCGCGTTCGCCGTCTTGCGCGCCAGTTTCGCCGCGTCCAACTTGCGTTGGTAGAGATCGACTGTTCCCGTCAGGGTGACGATGCCATCTTCCACGTTTGCCTTCACATTCTCGAACTGACTTTTCGACGCCAGCTTCTGTGTCACGGTCGCTTGAATTTGATTGTCGTAGCGGGCCGCCGCCGGCGTTTGAGCCACAAGCAATGCGCTCATCAGTCCTAAAGCCAAAAACGTGCCCACCGCCTCCCAACTGAGTTCTTTCTGGTTGCTGTCATAAAGGTCACCTCCGACCCATTGACGAATCTTTACGAACTAACTGCATGGTTAATTCTTCGATGCGGAGGGATGGGGGGAAGATGCATGTGCGCAGCGCGAGCGCGCTCGGCCTTTGGGAGGCTCACAGGCATCGCGAAACTTTTGCTGCGGCTCGGTGTTTAATACAAACGTGTGGGGAAAGGTGTGGCTGTCGCGCGGCGCACGCGCGACTTGATTTCTCTACTTGCCGATCGAGGACCAATCCGTCAGCAGCACTGCTTGTCCGCCCTTTACGATGGTCGGATAAACGCTGTCGAATCCCTTGTGGTCGGTCGCGCTGTAGTTGAGGACCAGACTCGGCCCCAGGCCGAATATTCAGATCGTGGATGGACTCGATCGCCGTGATGAACTTTTCTCGCGTCACATCTTTTCCGGCCCGCTTCAATCCCTCAATCACGACCATGGCGTCGACAAAGCCCTCGAAGCTGACAAAGCTTGGCGCTTCGCCGGGAGAATACTTGGCCAAACATTGCCGGTAGAGCGCGACGGTTGGATAGTCGGTCCGATCATAGGGTGGCATCACTTGCGTGATAATCGTGCCGTCCGCGTCCGGCTCCCGCTTCGCTGATGAATTTCTCGGTTCCGACGAACGACACGGTCAGGAACTGCGGCCGCCAGCCGGCCGCGTGAGCCTGCTTCACAATTGCCGCTGCCGCACCGTACGGTCCCACGATCACGACGGCCTGAGGACGTACCGCCATCACCTCTCGGAGTCCCGATTCGATTTCCACGCTGCCACGGTCGAAGTGACCCAGTCGCAACCGGAGCCGCGTTGTGTTTCTGCAGGGCGAGCTTGACGCCATCTAACACGGTCTTGCCGAACGGGTCGTCCTGGTAGATCACTCCGATCTTGCGGATGTTTTGTTCCCAAAGCTTGTCGACCTGCTCCCGGGTTTCGTCGTAGTACGAGGCGCGCACGTTGATGACCTCGTGCTTCAGCGGCTCATAGAGCAACTGCGCGCCAGTGAACAGCCCCACGACCGGAATCTTGTCCTCTTGCGCCAGCGGCACGTAGACCTTCGCGGTCGGCGTGCCCACAAAGAATCCCAGCGCAAAGACTCCTTCTTTCGTCATGCGCTTGAAGCATGCGGGAGCTTTATCGGGATCGTAGCTGTCGTCGAACGCCTGCAATTGGATCTTGCGGCCGTAGACGCCACCTTCATCGTTGATCATGTGGAGGTAAGCGGATGCTCCGAGCACAGTTTGCCGGCCCAGGAAACTTACCGGACCATCTAATGCCGAGCAGGATCCGATCAGGATGCTGTTGTCGGTGATGCCCGGCGTTTCCGCCGCAGCAGCAGAGATCGCAATACCAACGGAGAACAGCAGAAATAGCGCAACGCGCGCAGGAAAACAGACAGGCCCAGCCCCAGAATGTTTCATCCGCAAACTCCTCTTGCCAACTAGGTCCCCCGCACCGGGTTGCCTTGCCCGAGGTTCTTAGTTGTATGTGCGTGAGATCAGTGAGGCCATTGTGGCACGGGAAGCAGGACTTCGGAACGCGGCGACCCACCAAAGTAACGCGCCTACCGTGGGCTTCGTACGGCGCGCACGGGGACCTTTGCTTTGGGCTTGGCCTTGAAGGCAGCACCACTGAAGCACCAATATCCAGCCAGAGATCCTCCGGCAAACACTGACCATAGGACCGTGTTCGTCCAGGAGGCGTATTGTTCCAGGCCAAGGTTGGCGAGGTCCCAAAAGGTGAGAGGCCATACGATGGTCACGTAGAGTCCGACGACGGCCAGCACCGCGGCCAAACCCACTCCGATCGCCAGTACCCCCGCGGACAGGCTCTCAAACAGCAACATGCTCCAGTGCTGAGCCAGTGGGTCGGGTTTCGACGCCGGTCGTGATCTTTGGACAATCGGAGACATGGTCCTCCAGAAATGGGATGCCCGCAGGAACGCAGGCCTACCACCATAGAACGATAAAGATCAAGGCAATGATCTACCAAGTTACGAAAGACTGCGGTGTCAGGTCCCAATCTGGTGCCGCTCATTTTGGGATTACCCCCGTAACTTTCGACCCGGTACTATGCGTTCTACCATGCCCTTGCACTGCGCATTTCTGAGGGGGCAATTCGCAGATGGGTGAACGTGTCACCCAATCAGGACGATCGGACCTGGCCCGGGCTCGCCGGCTGAAGAAGGCCGTGGAGAGCGGGGCCCCGCCTGCGTTTGTCCGACCCGAAGACACTCCTGCTCCCTCGCATGGCTCATGCTCGGAACATTCCTGCGCTCTTCCTCCGCTCTCGACAGTCTCGACCAACAAGCCCGCGAGCGAGCAGCACCGCCCGCAGTTCCTGGAGCAGATGTTTCAGGCATCTCCGGATGGGCTGAGCATCGCTGATACGAACCACCAGGTGCTGTGGGCCAACGAAGCATTCGTACGCATGTTCGACTACCAGCCAGCCGAGGTCGTGGGACAGCCGCTCGAAGCTCTGGTCGTACCTCCTGGCCGTCTCGCGGAGTCGCAATGGGTGAGTGAAGCTCTGGGCCGAGGCGAACGGATCACTTTGGAAACGCTGCGCCGAAAAAAAGACGGCACGCTGATCGATGTTTCCGTCTCCTGCGCGCCTTTGTTGCTGGACGGCAAAATGGCGGGCTTCTACGCCGGATACCACGACATATCCGATCGAAAGCGGGTGGAGGCGTTGAGTTCGGCGCTCTACCGCGTCGCGGAGAAAAGCAGCAGTGCGCATGACTTGCAGCAATTTTTCGCGGCGGTCCACAGCATCGTCGACGAGTTGCTGTATGCGCGGAACTTATACATCGCTCTCTATGACCCTTCGACCGAGTTGCTGAGTTTTCCCTATTTCGTTGACGAACAGGATTCCGCTCCGTCGCCGAAAAAATTGGGGCGGGGCCTGACCGATTATCTGATCCGCGCCGGACAGCCGCTGCTCGCTACTCCCGAAGTGCTGCAAGCCATGGAGAACCGCGGCGAGGTGGCTCGCAACGGATCGCGTTCTCTCGATTGGATGGGCGTGCCGCTTAAGGTCAACAACCATACGTTCGGCGCACTGGTCGTTCAGACCTATACCAAGAACATCCGTTATGGCGAGCGTGACAAGGAGCTTTTGACCTTCGTCGCCCGGCAAGTGGCGAGCGCAGTTGAGATCAAAAGAAATGAGCAGGCTCTGCGGCGCTCCGAAGCCCGCTATCGCTCGCTGGTGCAGAGTTCGGTCTACGGGATTTACCGCTCCAGCCTGGAAGGCAGGTTCCTGGATGTCAATCCGGCTCTGATCACGATGCTCGGCTATGGATCCGCAGAGGAAGTCCTGCTGCTCGATCCGGAAAAAGACGTGTTCGCACAAACCCAGGAACACACGCGGCTGATCGACGAGTTTCGCCGCACTGGACGCCTGGACGGGATCGAAGTCAAATGGAAACGAAAAGACGGCAGCGCCATCACCGTGCGCATCAGCGGGCGAGCGGTGAGCAGCGCGGATGAACCGGCCGATGTGCTGGAGGCGATCGCCGAAGACGTCACCGACCGCCGCGTGCTGGAAGACCAGTTGCGCCAGGCGCAGAAGATGGAAGCCGTCGGCCGCCTTGCTGGTGGCGTTGCTCACGATTTCAATAACCTGCTCATGGTGATCAGCGGTTATGCGGAAGTGATCCTCGCGGACCTTCCTCTCGATCATCCTTTGCACGACAAGGGACGCGCGATTCAGTTGGCGGCCGACCGCGCTACTACGTTGACGCGCCAGTTGCTCGCGTTCAGCCGTAAGCAGTTGTTGGAACTCAAAGTCGTCGACGTCAACGCCATCGTGCTCGACATGGAGCGGTTGCTCCGCCCGCTGATTGGCGAAAACGTGGAGTTCACTACCAGCCTTGCTCCCGACGCAGCCCACACCCGGGCCGACGCGGGACAACTGGAACAGGTGCTGATGAATCTGGTCGTGAACGCCAAGGACGCGATGTCCAGCGGCGGAAAACTCACTATCGAAACGCGCAATATCGTCGTCGACGAAAGTCATCGGCGCGGTCAAACGTTCATCCGCCCCGGGCACTACGTCGTGCTATCGGTGGGTGATACGGGCATCGGGATGGACAAGGAGACGCAGTCACGGATCTTCGAGCCATTCTTCACGACCAAGGAAAAAGGCAAGGGCACCGGCCTGGGCCTCTCCACGGTGTACGGCATCGTGAAACAGAGCGGCGGGTACGTCATGGTGCAGAGCGAAGAACAGCGCGGCACGACGTTCCATATCTATCTGCCTCGCGTCGACGGTGTTGCTGAGAAGCATGCTACTCCAGTCGCCCGCGCGGTCCAGGGGGGTAGAGAGACCGTATTGCTCGTGGAAGACGAAGAGTCGGTCCGTCAATTGGTTCGGGAAACCCTGGCGGCAAAGGGCTACCGCGTCGTAGAAGCCTCGGACGGCGAGGCCGGCATTGCCGCCGCCGCGCAACACGATGGCAAAATCGATCTTGTGATCACCGACGTCGTTATGCCCGGCATTGGTGGCCGCGAGTTGGTCAAGCAACTGGCATCGATGCGCCCTGGAACCAAGGTTCTATACCTTTCCGGATATACCCAGGATTCCATTCTCAGCGAAGGCACCATCGAGCGCGGTGCTGCGTTTTTGCAGAAACCCTTCACTTTGCAGAATCTCTCGCGCAAGGTACGGGAAGTGCTGGGCTAAGCAATTTGTCCGATGCGTTCCGCCTGAATCCCTGCAACTTTTTCCCCATCCCTGCGTCCTATCTGTTGGAAGGGTTCAATATAGGGCAATCCGTTTGTGGCGGATGCACGTATAAAGAACAGGGGTTCTAAATGCTGATCAGGAAAGCGCCGGATGTTCGTTCCTCCGAGATTACTCCCAAGAGCTTGTATCTGAATCGCCGCAAGTTCCTGGCGGGAGTAGCGATGGCGGGGGCCGCGGCGGCGACGGGAGTTGGGTTGCGCGAGATCATCTCGCCATCGGCCACGGTGTTGGCAGGAAATAAGATTAACGGCATTCAGAAGAGCCCATTGAGCACCACCGAAGCTATTACCCCTTATAAGGACGTCACCAACTACAACAATTACTACGAGTTCTCCACCGAAAAAGACGAGCCCGCCAAACTTGCCCAGAAATTCCGAACGCGGCCCTGGAAGGTAAAGATCGATGGCCTGGTCGATAAAAAGCAGGAACTCGATGTGGACGCAATCCTCAAGATGGCTCCTCCCGAGGAGCGCATCTACCGGCATCGTTGTGTCGAGGGGTGGTCGATTGTCGTTCCGTGGGTTGGCTTCTCGCTGAGCGAACTGATCAAGCGCGTGAATCCGACCTCGAAGGCGAAGTTTGTAGAGTTCACCACCATTCTGGATATGACGCAGATGCCAGGGCAGCAACGGAATGTGTTGCAATGGCCCTACGTCGAGGGCCTGCGCATGGACGAAGCCATGCATCCCCTGGCGCTGCTCTGCTTCGGTATGTATGGCGAGGATCTTCCCAACCAGGACGGCGCACCGATCCGAATCGTGGTGCCGTGGAAGTATGGCTTCAAGAGCGCGAAGGCGATTGTCCGCATTACTTTCACTGAGAGGCAGCCGGTGAATACCTGGAATATTTCTGCGCCCACGGAATACGGTTTCTATTCCAACGTGAATCCGCATGTGGACCATCCTCGTTGGAGCCAGGCGAAAGAACGCAGGCTCGGGGAGTTCCTAAAGCGCCCGACCTTGATGTTTAACGGCTACGACCAGGTCGCCAGCCTTTACAGTGGAATGGACTTGAAGAAGAACTTCTAGGCACTCGGCATTCAGCTTTTATTATTTCGATCTGTAGTCGCAACGTCGTCGACCGCGCTGGCTGAATGCTGAGTGCTGACGGCTGAATTGATGCCACGCTACCTCAAACCCGTAATCTTCCTGGCTTGCCTCGCGCCCCTGGCATGGCTGATCTGGAGAGCGTTGCACTCCGCTCTGGGCGCGAATCCCATCGAAGCGATCACGCACAGCACCGGCGACTGCACGCTGACGTTTCTTCTGATCACGCTGTCGATCACGCCGCTGCGGAAGATCACGCGCCGGTACTGGCTCATCAACCTGCGCCGGATGCTCGGCCTGTTTGCCTTCTTCTACGGCACGCTGCACCTGATGACTTACGTGTGGCTTGACAAGTTTTTCGACGTCCACGAGATGCTGGCCGACATCGCCAAGCGCAGGTTCATCACCGCCGGAATGACCGCATTCGCGCTGATGATTCCCCTGGCGTTGACCTCGACCAAGTGGTCGATCCGAAAACTGGGCGGCAAGCGCTGGCAGGCCTTGCACCGCCTGATTTATTTCAGCGCGGCCGCCGGAGTGATTCATTACATCTGGCTGGTGAAGGCGGACCTAAAGAAGCCCTTGGAATACGCAGCGGTGCTAGCTCTGCTGATGCTCTATCGCGCCGTGGTGTGGCTCAAGCCAGCCGCAACCGCCGACGAACGAGCCATCGCACCGAAAGTGGAGGTCTCGCGGAACTGATCGGCGAACGCAGGTGCTTGCGACCGGATGCGCGTTGGTTTTCATACCAAAGATCCGAAATACAAAAAGGAAGGCGCGGCATTGTTTCGCCGCGCCTTCGTACAAGGAATGGACTCTTGGCCTACTTCTTTTTCTGCCAGCGCGCCGTGCGTGGGCTGAGCGGTGATTGCACCACGAACGGATGTGACCGTGTGGAAGCCGCCGATGCCGAGGCCGTTGCGTCCTGTACGAGGAACACGCCAGCCGCAACTTGACCATTCGGGTCCGTTTCTATGAACGGGAAGCTTGTTCCGTCCACGGTATAGAACGTGATGCCGAATCCTCCGTTTAGAGTGCTGTTCGAACTGTTGCCGGCGTTGGCGGCAATCTGACCGCGGCCATTCGTGTCCGGTGCGGTGTAGTTGCCATTGAGGGGCAGACCGAAAACTGGCCCGCCGCTGGGAGCGAAGTTTTCATCAATGATACCCGTGACGGTTGCTCCGCTGCTGCTGGAGACAAATTCCGCAATATCGTCCACTTCGGCTCCAGCACTCAGGTTCACCCCTGAAAAATTCAACCCGTAGCCTGCGGATTCATTGAATGTGGTCGAGGTTTGCGGTGAAGACGCCGCGCCGCTCATGATTCCATTCGGATCGATTTCCAACAGCAGCAAGCCACCGCTGGAAGGATAGGCGGCATACTGGGAACCCGCGGCGAAACTAGACAAGCCGAGTGTGTACCGGCCGGCGCCTCCGGCAGTGTAGGTGCCCGTGAATATGACCGGGGCATTCGAAACCGTGGTTCCAAGGTTCGCGTCCATGGTTGAGGCGTTTGTGATGTTGCCCGCACTGTCGGTGACCATGAATCCTCCGACTGCTGCGGGCGCAGTTGTACTTGGGTACGAGCCCGCCAGGGTGAACGCCAGAGTGCCGGTCGGAACCGTAGTAGTGCTCTGAGAGAACGCATCCCCTGAGAGAGTTCCAAACGTGTCCATTTCGATGAACTTCAAATGTGTGGCGTTAATGGCATACACGTCGTAAATCAGGGTGCCGAACTGCGGCGTGATCAAAGTGGTCGCCGGCGTGGACGCTGGCCCCACAACCACGGCACCGCTAAGTGGTTGCGAGGTGTAGGGAAAACTGTTGTCGTTAAAGTCTTCCAAGCCGGCGATGGCGCCGCCCGCTCCGACCGTAAAATTCCCGACCGAGGCGAAGGGATCCGCCACGCCGCTGCTTAGATCGGTTCCGAACAAAGTGAAAGCGAAGGTGCCAACCGGCGACGTTCCCGCCGTCTGCACGTCGAGCGTCCCGCTGCCGCTCGCATTGCCGTCGAATTCGATGACCAGGCCGTGCGCGCTGTCCTGGAGAACAAAATCTAGAACAATGGTGCCGAAAGGCGAGGATGTGTTGAGAGTCGCTTTGCCGCGTCCGTCGACACCGACCGAATAGGAACTGCTGCTGATGGCAGCGTTGGCGACCGGCGCCGAAAGGGCCGGGTCATTCACGTCAATCGTTCCGCCAGTAATTCCGCCCTGGCCATTGCCGCCGCTGCCGTTTGCCGTAAAAGAGCCAACGATCGCGTAAGGGGCTCCTTGGGAGTCGGTGCCCGCCACTGAAAACACATATGTGCCATTCAGATTGCTGTTGCTGAAACCACCACCGGGCGGTGGTATTGGGTTGATGAAACTGCTGCTCCCACTCCCGCAACCCGCTAATACCGCAAGGCTGGAAAGAATAACGGGCAGAGCGAGACGACTGCGTAAAGACATAAACATCCCCCTGACAAAGATCGGCGCGGAGTGGGTCTCCGGGCACGTGCACGGTCTAATAGACGCTATTTTCAACCCACTGGAAGGCAATAAGTAGCGGATGAGAGGAAATTTTTTTCGGCGTTTACATCTCTTTACAGAAGAGGGCAGCCTCGTTGGTCGGATTGGCTTCGCTGTTGTAAGACTGGCTGCGATTACTTATGAACTCTGGGTCGAGACGATGAAACGGTCTACGCGTTCGCTTCCTGCTCTCCGAATAGCTTGGGCAGCGAATCTCCATAGGGTGCGCGCGCAATCCCTTTTTCCGTAATGATGGCGGCAACATATTTTGCCGGCGTGACATCGAATGCCGGGTTCTCTACTTCCACGCCATCCGGGACCATTTGCTTTCCGGCGATGTGCGTCACTTCTTTCGCATTCCGCTGCTCGATGGGAATCTGGCTGCCATCGGGACACGCCAGATCGACCGTCGAAATCGGCGCCGCCACATAAAACGGGATGCCGTGTTCCTTCGCCAGGATGGCAACGGTATACGTGCCGATCTTGTTGGCCACGTCGCCATTGGCCGCAATGCGGTCCGCGCCAACGACGATGGCTCCGATCTTGCCTTTACTCATCATCGCCCCAGCCATGTTGTCGGAGATCACCGTGGTCGGGATGCCGTCTTTCATCAACTCCCACGCGGTCAGCCGCGAGCCTTGCAGGAAGGGCCGTGTCTCGTCGGCATACACATGAATTTTCTTGCCCTGCTCGACGGCCGCGCGGATCACCCCCAGCGCTGTGCCGTATCCCGCGGTGGCGAGCGCTCCGGCATTGCAGTGGGTGAGAACTCCGCCCTCGCTGGGCATGAGCGTGGCGCCGTGGCGTCCCATGGCCTGATTGGCCGCGATGTCTTCGGCGTGCATACGTTGCGCTTCTTCAATGAGGTCGCGCTTGATCTGCGGAATGGGGCGAATACGGATGCGCTCATACTTGTCCTGCATCCGCCGGATCGCCCAGAAAAGATTCACAGCGGTCGGCCGTGTCTTGCCGATGAGGTCACAGATCTGGTCGAAATCGCGCTTGAGGTCCCCGGTCGATTCTGCCTTGGAATTGTTTACACCCAGAGCAATGCCCATGCCCGCGGCCACGCCGATTGCCGGCGCGCCGCGCACCACCATGTTGCGGATGACGTCGGCTACCTGCTCATGCGTCGTGCAGGTCACATAAACTTCTTCGGTCGGCAGTTTCGTCTGATCGATGAAGACGACGCCCTTGTCGGTCCATTCCAGAGTTTGAATCATAAGTAATCATCAGTTTCGAGTTTCAAGTTTCCAGTTTCAGGTTTCGGATGTCTCGACCCTCCAGCGCTACCTCGAAACTAGAAACCTGAAACTCGAAACTATGGTTTGTGTGTCTCGCAACGGTTGCGTGGATTGTTCGTCACCGCCGGCTTCCCGCAAAGCTCGCACGCGGCTGCCACCGCAAACATGCCGGGCTCGGTGTCGTCATTCTGCAAGACATGTTGCTTGCGCACATCGTTGGCGGTGAAGATCGAAACGAACGGTACCGCGCCCGCCGCTTTCTCCACGTTCGGACGCCCCTTCGCCTCTTCGCGCTCGACCAGGCACATCACGCCGACGACTTCGAATCCGAACTCGCGCGCAGCTTCAATGGCCTGGACTGTCGAGGCGCCCGTGGTGCAGACATCGTCCAGAATGACGACGGGCGCGCCTTTTTCGCGGAAGCCTTCAATCCGCTGGCCGGTGCCGTGCTGTTTTTCGGCTTTGCGAACCAGAAAGCCGTCCAGTTCGCCGCTCACCACCGAGACCGCGACCACAATCGGGTCCGCGCCCATGGTGAGCCCGCCAATCGCCCGCGCCCTCCATCCGCGCTGACGGATCTCTTCCAGGAACACTTCTCCGGTGAGGCGCGATCCTTTCGCATCGAGGGTAGTCGTACGGCAGTCGATGTAGTAGTCGCTCGTCCCGCCGGATGAGAGTTTGAACTCGCCCAGCTTGAAGGATTTGTGAGCGAGCGTGCTCAGCAGCTTTTGACGCGAAGAATGCATGAAAATCTACGATACCACGATGACGAGTTTCCGAGTGACGGCCCTCTAGCACCCAAACCTTAAACCACGAAGGTCACGAAGTCACACGAAGGAAACGTTGTTCGGGAAGTTCTTTGTGATCTTTCGTCCCCTTCCTGGTTCAAGCTTTTTGCGTGCGTCAAGCGGGGCTCTACAGTAGCCACCGTACGCGATGGAAAGTGTTTGCGTGGTAACCTGAAATACTGCGGTCGCACGAGACGCGCCAACGTCTCTGGATGATTCCGAATCGAGGTAAGACATTGCAGAGTTCGCGCGGCGTTCCCCATTTCATTCTCGGTCTTTTTCTCTCCGCACTCACGATAAGCGTCCTCACCACCCTGGCTCTCGCCGACGGCACGCGCACCTGGGAACAATCCAAATTCGACGATCTGACCAAGGGCACCGCCGCAGGGATCGCCATACGCAGCTCCGGCGGCCTGGAACTGGCTCCCTCGTTCAAGTTGCTCTATGCCACGCCCTCGACCTACATCTGGGCGGTCGCCTCCGATGACGCCGGCAATGCTTACGCCGCCACTGGATCTCCTGCCCGCGTCTATCGAATTACCCCTGATGGCCAAGCCACGATCATTTTTGAACCCCAGGAACTGCAGGTCCAAACGCTGGAAGTCGGCCCTGGCGGAGTAATCTACGCAGCCACCGCTCCCGACGGCAAGGTCTATAAGCTCGAGCGCAAGGCGAAGGGAAAAGGCGAGACTCCCAAGGCCGGGAACAAGTCCGACAAAGACAAGGACAAGGATGCGCCGAAAGATCCCGCCAAGCCAACGTTGGATTCGTCCTGGACTTCGTCTGAATATTTCGCTCCCGGCACCAAGTACATCTGGGACCTGGTTCTCGATAAGTCCGGCAACCTGTACGTTGCCACCGGAGATCATGGCGAGATTTACAAGGTGACCCCGAAAGGCGAGCACGCCCTCTTTTTTAAGAGCGACGACACGCACATCCGGGTGCTCGCGCTTGACGGGAAGGGAAACCTCATCGCCGGCACCGACGGCAGCGGCCTGGTCTACCGGATTTCGCCGGAGGGCGATGGTTTCGTCCTCTACAGCGCCCCCAAGAAAGAAATCACCGCGCTCGCGCTCGATCGCGAAGGCAACATTTATGCCGCCGGTGTAGGCGAGAAGCGCGCGGGCACGGCAACATCCCCGATTGGTGGAGCATCTCCAATCACGGCGGGATCGCCGGCCGCATCGACAGGTTCACAGACTCCGGGCATGACTCTGACGCTGACGCCGAGTCCCTCGCAGGCGGGGCCGTTTCCGTTCCCCGGCGGAGGCGCGAGCGGAGGCTCCGACGTTTACCGCATAGCTCCCGACGGTTCCCCTTCGCGCATCTGGACGTCGCACGAAGACATCGTTTACGCGCTGGCCTTCGATTCCCACGACAAGCTTCTCGCTGGAACCGGTAACCGCGGCCACGTGTTTGCCATCGAAGGGCAGGACGAATTTTCTGATCTGCTCAAGGCTCCCGTTTCGCAGGTCACGGGATTCGCCAAGGGTCCCGGCGGCGGCCTCTATGCCGTCAGCAGCAATCTTGGGAAACTCTTTGTCCTGGGACCGGGCCCGCAGACGGAAGGCAGCTACGAGAGCGATGTCTTCGACGCTAAAGTTTTTTCCCGCTGGGGGCGTGCCGAGTTTCGTGGTTCAGGGAGCGTCGAATTGCTCGCCCGCAGCGGCAACGTCGACAATCCCGACCGCAACTGGAGTGCCTGGAAGCAAGTCGATCTCGGGAAGGACTCCGAGATGGGAGTTCCCGCCGCACGCTATGCCCAGTGGAAGGCCGTACTGCACGCGGGAAGCACCAAGCCCACGGTTGACACCGTCACGCTGAATTACTTGCCGAAGAATGTCGCGCCTGAGATCGAAGATGTTTCCGTGCAGATTGGCGTTCGTTACCAGCCGCTGCAAAAGTCAGCCGGCCTGAACTTGGGCAACGATATGAGTGGCTCGTCCGGCGGACACTTCGAGTCGCCGGTTCCCAGCACGCACGATCGCGATTCCATTGGCGTGAAGTGGAACGCGCACGATGAAAACGATGACCAGTTGGTCTACTCGGTCTACTACCGCGGCGATGGCGAAACCCGCTGGCTTCTGTTGAAAGAAGATCTCACCGACAAGGCGTATTCGTTCGATGCCAGCCTGTTGCCGGATGGCGGCTATACCGTCAAGGTTGTGGCTTCCGATTCGCCTTCACATTCTCCAGGCGAAGCGCTGGTTGCCACCAAAGAGAGTCGCCGCTTCGAAGTCGACACCACGCCTCCTCGGGTTGAGAACCTGACCGCCTCGGCCGAAGGGGCACAGATTCACGTGCGCTTTCGAGCCGCCGACGGATTCTCCACTATTAAACGCGCCGAATATTCCATCGACGCGGGAGATTGGAAGTATGTGGAACCTGTAGGGCAGCTCTCGGACGCGAAGGTCGAAGACTATGACTTCAAGGCTGATGTCGAGACGGGGAAAGACGCGACATCCGAGCACGTTGTCGTGGTGCGAATCTACGACAAGTACGACAACATGGGCGCGGCCAAGACGCTGTTAAAAGGGAAATGAGCATGTAGGGACAGCCGCCTCGGCTGTCCGGTCAAGACGAGGTCCGGCAGGCAAGGTAGCGCCCTTGCCCAGAATCCGGACATGTCCCAACGTCCTCTTTCCGGGGGGCGTAGAGGCGCAGACAATCGTTGTATGATGCGCTGCCTCTGTTCAGCCTGGAAGCTTCTTGCCTTCCTCCCCGCGCTGGTCGCGCTGGCAATATGCTTGACGGCCTGCTCCGGTATGTCGAACTCCGCGGGGAATTCGGGTGGCAATGGCGGAGGAACAGGCGGGGGCACGGGTGGCGGCACCGGCGGCAGCAATCTTGCCTGCAATGTGATGTCCACCGGTCAGACAGCTAGTCTGAACGGTTTCGTTCCGTTCTCGAGCAGCAGCTTGTGGAATACCGACATCTCTTCTGCGCCGGTAGATTCAAATTCCAACAGCATCATCAGCAACTGGGTCGGTTCGGTCAACGTTCATCCCGACTGGGGCAACGACCCCACGTACGGCATTCCCTATGTCGTGGTGAATGGCAGCCAGCCGTTAGTGAATGTGACCCTGCAGGCTTACGGGGATGAGAGCGATCCTGGCCCCATGCCGGTTCCCGCGTCTGCGCTCGTCGAGGGCGGATCCTCCAGTTCTGGCGATCGCCACGTTCTGGTGCTCGACAACGGAAACTGCTTTCTCTACGAACTGTATAACTCGTCGGTGAATTCTGACGGCAGCTGGGACGCCGATTCGACTGCGGTGTGGGATCTGCTGAGCGACGAGCAGCGCCCCTATACATGGACGTCGGCCGACGCTGCCGGCCTGCCAATTTTCCCTGGTCTGGTGCGCTACGACGAAGTTGCCGCGGGCAAGATCCAGCACGCCTTCCGCTTTACACTTCCCAGAACCAGCGCTGCATTCACGCCACCGGCATCGCATTCGGCAGCCAATACGAGCGATCCGACTGCGCCGCCGATGGGCATGCGGCTGCGCCTGAAATCCAGCTACGACATCTCCGGTTTCTCGGCGCAGATGCAGGTCATTCTGACTGCGATGAAGAGCTACGGTCTTATTCTTGCCGACAACGGCAGTGCGCTTTACGTGACGGGAGTGTCCGACAGTCGCTGGGGCTCCGATCTCGATTCCCTGAAGACTGTGCCCGCGTCTGCCTTCGAAGTTGTCCAGATGAATCCGGTGTATACCAACTCGAACTATCCCACTGGATCCGCCCCGACCATCAGTTCGTTCACCGCGTCGGCCGCGCATATTTCCGCTGGCGGCAGCGTGACCCTGTCATGGACAGCAAGCGGCGCCGGCTATGAGATCGTGACGCCGGGTCTGGGCGCGGTACGTGGAACAAGCGCAACCGTGAATCCCACAGCCACGACGACATACACCCTCGACGCGACCAATCAGTACGGCCGGACTTCCGCAACCGTTACCGTCAACGTTCCGTAGTTTTGCGGAGTCATTACGTTTTTTGGTTCAGAACAATCCGGGAACCAGCGCCCAGGTTTCGCGTCGATATTCTTCATAGTCGGGGCCGAACGCCACTTCCAAGTTCTTCTCCTCCAGGCGAATCTTGCGCCAATACGCAAACGTTGCCATGGCCAGTCCGACGATCGCCAGCCATGTGCCCATCGCCAGCGCCGCACCAACATACATCAGCAGAAGACCCGTGTAGATGGGATGCCGCAGGATCTTGTACGGACCCGAGCGGATGAGTTGATGCTCGACCTTGATCGAAATCTCTCCGCTCCAGTTTCGCCCGAGTGCGCGCCGCGCCCAGATGGCCAGAAACAATCCCATCATCTCGATCGCCAGTCCCCCTGCCAAACTGAGAATCGACGGAGCTAGAAACAGACCCAGTCCGCGAAGAGGAGCGATCTGCAAAAGTAACGCCACATTGGCCAGAAACACGTGGATTCTGCGAGATGCTATGGTCTCGGAACTCTTCGCCGCGGCTGCATCCTTCGCAGCAGCTTCCCAGTACAAGCTGAACAGCACCCATGGAATGACGGGAAAAATGTACCGATGATGCGCGAGCAGCGCCGGGTCGAATATCAGGCTTGGAAGGTGAGTCTTGAAGCGGCGGGCCAGGGTCACCCCCAGCACACCCACAACGGCGCCCAGCACTGCCGCCACCAGAATATTTTTGTTGCGCTGCATTGTCAGTGCCAGCCGTGTCTTGACTCCATCGAACTCAAAAGCGTTACTGCGGACTCTCGACTTCAGTTCCATCCTGCAAACTGGGCGCTTTAATCGAAGTCAGCTCTCCCGCGTGGCGAAGCTCCGGGAAAAGCCAGGCCCATACGGCGATGACGACGAGAGTTCCGATCCCTCCCAGCACGACCGCCGGCACTGTTCCGAACCATTGTGCGGTGACGCCCGATTCGAACTGCCCAAACTCGTTCGAGGTTCCAATGAAAATCATGTCCACCGCGGTGACGCGCCCGCGCATTTCATCTGGCGTGGCCAGTTGCGTGAGTGTCGCGCGGATGATCACGCTGATCATGTCGCTTGCTCCCAACAGCAGCAAGGCAATCAGCGAGACCGTCAGACTGCGGGAAACGCCGAAAATGATCGTAAAGATTCCGAACCCGGCGACGGCCCATAACAGCGTCGGACCGGACCGTCCACGCAACGGCCAGTGCGCCAACATTACGGCCATGATGGCTGCGCCGACTCCGGGAGCAGTGCGCAGCAGCCCCAGTCCCCACGGGCCGGTGTGCAGAATTTCGCGCGCGTACACCGGAAGCAAGGCGACCGCTCCGCCCAGCAGCACGGCAAACAGATCCAGCGAAATCGCGCCCAGAATCAGCTTCTTGTTCCAGATGTAATGGAGTCCGGCGAAGACAGTCTTCAGGGTCATCGGTTCGCGCGGACGAGCCTTCACCTCCGGCTTAATGCGGAACGAAGAGACCGTAGCGCCAATCGCGGTGAGCGTAGCGACGACGTACACCACGGAAGGTCCGTGGAATGCCGCATAGAGAATGCCGCCAAACGACGGCCCCAGAATCGTCGCCGCCTGAAAGATGCTGGCGTTCCACGCCACCGCATTGGGGAAATGCTCCCCGGGTACGAGTTGAGGAAGAATGGCACGGCTGGCGGTGCTGTTAAACGATCGCACCACGCCGATCAGGACCAGCACCACATAGATCGACGTAATCGAAGGCACGCCACGTTTGGTCAGAGCGAGCAGCAGCGCGAAACAAACGGCCCACCCGCCATAGCACGCCGACAAAACATGCCGCCGTTCGAAGCGGTCCGATACATGCCCGGAAAGAGGGAAGAGCAGAATGCCCGGCAAGAATTGCGCCAGCCCCACATAGCCCAGATCGAGCGGCCGTTTCGTGATCTCGTAGACTTGCCACCCGACGGCCACGGCCTGCATTTCGACCGCTGCCACGATGAGGAACCGGGCAATCTCGAACAGCACGAACCCCGGATGAGTGAAAGCAGCACGTCCGGCCCTGGCGTCGGCGGTTGCAGGCATGAACTCTTACTGTGCCACAGAACGCTGAGGATGTGCACGAAAGCGCGCGGCTTCCCAAAGGACTGGGGTGCGCTTAGGACTTCTCCGATGCGAGGTACACGACGATGGCGCTGAGCAGCGCCAGCACCCCGAAGCCGGAAATTAACAGAAGGAAATTCCAATCGACCTGGCCAGATCCTGCCGGCAGAAAATGAAAAGCTCGCGACGGCGCAAGCTCGGCCCACCACGACGCCCAGTGCAGACCGTGCCGGTACTGTGACGCCACAAATACCAATCCCACAACCACATATACAAACAAAGCGAAACGCTCCGCCAACGTGACGGGCCGGCTCACGCGCTCGGTCGCGGCGTTCCGCTTCCGCAGTTGCGCTCGCCACCACAGCAGGCTCGCGGAAGACGATGGCGCTGCCTGCTCCGACTCGTTGCGCGCGCGCTGGAAGGTCTGCGTCACCAGAACAAAATCGCTGCAACTCGCGCAACTCTCTACGTGCGTACGCAATTCCGGGCCGCAGCCCTGGGGCCAATGGCCATCCTTAAGCGCCTGCGCCAGATCGGTTTCGTGGGAGCACGTACGGAATGTCATGCTTGCCCCCGATCTGCGTCGATGGGCGGGCGCAGCAGACGGGCAATTTTCCGCCGCGCCCGGAACAGCAGCAGACGGATCCCCGCCGCGTTCAAGCCCGTGATCTCGGCGATTTCCCGGTGAGAATATCCTTCGGCATGGGCCAGCCAGAGCAATTGGCGCTCGCGCGGCCGCATCTGCGCCATGGCGGGATCGAGCGCGGCCTGCGACTCGATCCGCGACAACTCGTCGCGCGCGGCGAGAAGCCGTTCGGGAACGTCCTCAATGCACGCTGCCTTGGGACGTCTCCAATGATCGCGCAGCAGATTGGTCGCAATGCGATACAGGTAGCGGCGGTAGTTGACCTCGCCGCCTTCAGGACAGGTCGCGCACAGGAACCGCAGGTAACTCTCCTGCGTCAGGTCGTCCGCCAGCGCGGAGTTCCCCGACACCCTCACCAGATAGGCCCGCAGCGCCGGTGCAGAGCGCTGGTAGAACCCGGCGAAGGCATCGCTGTCCATGGGCAGTTCGTCGGATCGCGGTATTGCCCGCGCCTCAACATTCGAGATGGCATATTCGCCGGTCGTATCGTGTTTCCTCATGGCTGCATTCCAGAGCGGCCCAAACGTCGGGCCGCTGCATGGATCAGGCAGCAATTTGATTTTATTCTCGCACTCCGCTATTCGGCATCAAGCCAAGGTGCCGGGCGAGTGCCCATGTGATTCCTGCCGAAATAATAAACCCAAGGCCGGGCATCAGCACCACGATCCCGAGTACGAAGAAAGCGATCCCGCCTTCGGGAACGTTATGGCGCAACGAGATCAGACCGGCGCCCAGCAGTGTCATCACGATCCCAATTTGAAGAGGCGTCAACACGCGGGCGACCGGACTGGGGACCGGCGCCTGCCGCTCGAATCCAACCGCGATGGGCGTTGCTTCCAGGAAGCGTTTGCCCGCGTCGGTGCTCATGTAGGTGAGTACTTCCTGGGAAGTTCCAAATCTCTCGATCAGCCTGCCGTGCACATCGGTCTGTAGTTTGAAAATGCGGTTCCAGCGCCGGTTCTCCAGCAGAACCTGGGTCAGCCAAAGCAGACCACCCAGCATGCATAGAAAAACCAGAAACGGAATGCCGTCGCTGATCAATTCGCGCTCCACTCCCGACGACTCTCGCTCCGACGTCTGCGGCCAAAGTTTGCGCTCCAGGGTTTGGCTGGGCTGCTCATGTTCGGGATGAAGATTGTTGAAGAGGTAGAACTCGGGACTCTTTGCGATCTCCGGATGCAGCTGGAGAAATCGCCCCAACTCAGGGTTGTTGCGGTTCACATAGTCCGCGTCCGAGAGCAGTGAAGGATCGCGCGCTACAACCTCGGCCAGCGTGGGGCTCACGCGCAGTTCTTTAAGAAGCTCGTCCTGCAGAGCGGCCAGATCCTTTTCGCTCATCTGCGGAGCGGGGGGCATCGCCGGTTGCGTTGGTCGCTGCGGCTGGGCAGCGCTCACAGCGTTGAATAGTGTCAGAAAGACAACGATTGCCGGAACGATTGTCATGTACCGCCGCTGCTTATGCATATCCAGGTTCCCCTCGTGAGCGAAGTGCGTTGTAGCACTTCTACCTACACAACGACCGGCGAGGAAAATGGTTAACAACAATTTTTCAGGGGACTTATTAGAGGTTCACGCCACAACCGGAGTGTTAGCGATTCCTTCGGTTCCGAATACCCTGCGATAGCGCTCGACTTCCGCGGCCGGTCCCAGTGCTTTGGAATAGTTATCGGAGAGTTTGACCGCCGGCCGCCCTTCCACGTCAGAAACCTTGCAGATCAGGCTGATCGGGTCAAAGCCCCCGCCGTCGTTGGGATTGCAGCCGCGGAAATCATTGGTCAGCAGTGTTCCCCAGCCGGCGCTCACGCGAACGCGGCGGCCCGGAGTCCATTTGCACGGATCTGCGAAATCCGCAGCACTGAGGAAGTCGGCCGGGCCCAGGCCCTTCGCCAAAGTCCCGCCGAAATATGCGTGCAGCCCCAGGATCGCATCCACGTCCAGCGTGTCCGAAGCAATCAGCAGCTTCTCGCGCGGATCTCTCCCGTGCGTCTTCAGCCACGTGATGTATTCATCACCCGCCACATACGGATCCTTGCTGTCCACGCGCTGGCCGGTCCAGTCCGCCACCCACTCCGGCGCCCCCGCCAGAAACTGTGTGGTTCCAAACGTGTCGGGAAGCATCACGCGCAGCGCGCCCTCATAGGTCTGCTGCCACAACTCAAGGACGCGATATTGCGACGCTTGCAGGGCGACATCATCGGGAGCCAGCGCGGCCATTACCATTGGAATTTCGTGGGCATTGGTGCCAATCGCTTCCAAGTCGTGTTTGTGCGCCAAGAACGCATTCGACGTACCAATGAAATTGTTTCCCAGGTTCGCAGCCATCGCTATGACGACATATTCCTGCCACAGAAAGCTGTGCCGTCGCCGTGTGCCAAAGTCGGCCACGCTCAGCCCCGGGACGCCGCGCAGCCGCTCGATCTTGCTCCACAGCTTGGTCTTGGCCCGCGCATAAAGAATGTCGAGCCCGAACTCGCTCAGCGTCTTCAACTGCGCCCGCGTCTTCAGTTCATCCAGGATTGCGAGCGCATACAGCTCCCACATCGTGGTCTCGGTCCATGTGCCTTCAAACGTCAGCTGGATCTGCCCATCGCTCACGCGCAGTTGATAATCCGACAGGCGGAAGTCGCGCTCCAGCCACTCCAGAAACGCCGGCTCAAAAATTCCGCGGCGTCCGTAAAACGTGTTGCCCGCCAGCCACACGAGTTCCGATTTCCGAAATCTTCGTCCGCGCACATGTTGCAGTTGTACCTTCAGCTCTTCAATGTGGATGATGTCCGCCATCCGCACGGATGGGTGGCGATTGATCAGCGAGAACTGCACACGCGTCTTGGGGAAATGCTTCCAGATAAACTGCAGCATCAGCAGCTTGTAGAAATCCGTATCGAGCAGCGATCGCACTACGGGATCGAGTTCCCAGTTATGGTTGTGCGCGCGTTCTGCAAAGTTAACGATCATCGGAGCGGAGTTTCCTCTTAGATTCTCAGTTTAGAGAAAGAGATCCAGAAGGCGACAGTCTAGCAGCCATGCAGGCCATCGGGTTTTGAGGCCCTGGATGATGTGGGTTGCCCGAGGTGGAATTACAGCTAGCAAACAGTTCCTGCTGAATTGGCTGCGCGCGACAGGCCCAGTTTGCGGCGCTCTTTACTGTCGTACAGGGCTTTATCCGCCTGGGTTATGGCCTGGTCGAGAGTTAGGGCGTGGCACAGAACCCAGCCCGCCGAAACCAGCGGGCACGATTGGTGGACCCGTTCGAGGAGATGCTCTCCGTCGTGTGCCCGCAGGTGCATGCTGATAAATTCGTCGCCGCCCACGCGGAAAGCGGCATCGCCGTAGCGCGCGTCGGAAGACTTGCGCACGTTCGCCTGCAGCGTACTGGCGAAGTTGCGGATGTGGGCATCGCCCGCGGCGTGGCCCTGCTGGTCGTTGATCTGCTTGAGGCCGTCCAGATCCCAGGCCACCAGCAACAGCGGCTGCCCAGTTTCCTCGGAGATGATTTGCAGGCGCTCGTACTCGATGTCCAGCCGGTGCCGGTTGAGCAGCCCGGTCAAATGGTCGCGGTTCGCGAGTGCTTCGAGCTGTTCATAGGCCTGATCGAGGCGCCAAAACGCAGTGCTCACAATGCATCCCGCAATGGCCATGATGCCTGGGAAAATCCACTTCAGCGAATATTCATCGTGAATGTTGAAGATGAACACATAATGGATCGACAGGCCGATCAAGGCTCCCCACACTCCACCGAACATGCCCATCGCTCCCACCGCAATGGCCGAGGTCAAATAGATAAGCAGATCGCGGACCGCAGGATTCCCCGACATGGTGTAGTCAGTGAGCGGGAGGTGCGCTTTTTGCCACACCAGAATGGCCTGCCCGAGCATGAGGTGCGCCACAATAAAGATGACCCGGGGAAGGCGCTCCTTCCAATGCATGTGGTATTGGGCAACCAACCCCATCAGCGAAGTCGCGAGGAAGAGCCCACTCGACAGCATTGCGCCCCTGCTGGCGCCCCACACCCAGAACGCTCCAAAGAAGTAGACGCCGATCAGGGACGCTCCCCACCAGTAGTTGCGGACCGCAAGCGTCCAGACATTCGTTCGAGTGAGCGAGGGATCCATGAGGGAAATAATGAGGACAATTAAGGGTAGCTTGCAGCATAAGGCTGCGTGCGTTCTGTTTCAAGACGTTGTAGTCGATTTGCCGGCGTTCTGTTGCCAGTCAAAAACCTAGGCCTTCGCCCCGACGAACTTCTGCTCCAGCCCTTCGTAAACTTCCTCGGCCCGCCGCAGAGCATCCTGCACGTTGTCGCAGATATTTTCCTTCCCAATTTTGTCGGCGAACTCCGCCTGATGAATGAGCTGCGCTGGCTGCTCCCGCGCACCGCACAGAATCAACGTCCGCTTACTCGTGTGTAATTGCGTGGCAATCTCTTCCATCGCGAACAGTCCGGTGGCGTCGAGCGCCGTCATGTTCCTCAGTCGCAAGATGACCACGGGCGGCAGGGTGTGCAGGTTCTCGGTGACCGCCCATATCTTGTCCGTCGCCCCAAACAAGAACGGTCCGTGGATGCGGAAGATCGTCGCGTAATAGGGGATGTCTTTATCCTGCAGGATGTGGACGCGGCCGTCTTCCACGTAGTCGTCGGTCACTTGTGAAACAGTCGTCGTCGAAGCCACGCGGCTGATGAACAACAGCGCCGCCAGGATCATTCCGGCCTCGACCGCTACTGTTAAGTCGGCAAATACAGTCAGCGCAAATGTCACCAGCCAGATGCTGATATCGGTTTTGGTGAGCTTCAGCAGTTGCGGAATCTCGCGCCACTCGCCCATGTTGTAGGCGACGACCATCAGAATCCCCGCCAAGGCCGCCATCGGCACAAAGCTGACCAGTGGAGCTGCAAACAGCAGAATGCACAATAGCGTCAGCGCGTGGATCATCCCCGCCACCGGCGACTGCGCTCCCGAACGGATGTTGGTTGCCGTCCGTGCAATGGCACCGGTAGCCGGCAACCCGCCAAACATCGGCGAAAAAATATTGGCCACGCCCTGGCCGATCAACTCGACATTCGGATTGTGCCGGTCGTTGCTCATCCGGTCCGCCACTACCGCTGACATCAGCGACTCGATCGCGCCGAGCATGGCCACTGTGAACGCTGGTCCCAGAAGCCCGTGAATCAGGTCCGTACGAAAGTGCGGAATGTGCCAGTGCGGCAGCCCGCTCGGAATTCCTCCGAATCGGGTCCCAATCGTCTCCACTGGCAGCTTGAAGAAATAAACGGCAGAAGTAGAAAGCAGCAACGCAACAATTGGCCCCGGGATGCGCGACGAGAGGCCCCGACAGATGATGAGCGTCAACAGTGTAAACACGGCGAGCGCTGTTGCCTCAAACGACAGAGTATGAAAGCTCCCGGCCAATGCCTCGATGCGCAGCCAGAACACTCCGGGAACTTTGTCGAGGTGCAGGCCGAAGAAGTCTTTCACTTGCGTGCTGGCGATGAGCACCGCAATCCCATTCGTGAATCCAATGACGACTGGGCGGGGAATGAATTTCACTCCCGTCCCCAGCCCCGTGACGCCCATGATCACCAGCAGCACACCGGCCATCACGGTACACATGAACAAGCCGTCTACGCCGTGGACTGCCACGATCCCCGCCACCACGACGACAAACGCGCCGGTCGGGCCGCCAATCTGCATCTTCGACCCACCCAGCGCCGAAATCAGAAATCCGGTGACGATTGCGCAGTAAATCCCAGCCTGTGGCGTAAGTCCCGAAGCAATCGCAAAGGCCATTGCGAGCGGCAACGCAACCAAGCCGACCGTGACTCCAGCGATCAGGTCGAGCAGGAATTTGTGCCGGTCGTAGTCGCGCAGACACAGCACCGACTTCGGAAGCCAATTCTCGCTCCAGGGAATGTTCAGGAAAGCACGCGCCATTCTGACATTATCGCCTCCGCGGATGGAATCGGATAGATGATGGTGGGCGTGGCCCGAAATCACGTAGCGGCGGACGCCGTCCGCCTCGCAACGCCAGGACAGGCAGCCCGGACGAATGCGTCCGGGCTACGCGATTTATCGAGGCAACGCTGCCTGTAAAATCGCCCCATGCGCTTCCTCCAGACCCTGGGATGGCTGGCTTGCGTGGTCTATTCGACCATTCCTCTCTTCTGGCTGATGGTTCATCCGCGAGCGCATCGCTGGCGCGAACGCGAGAGGTCACCGTTCCGCGTGCTCGTGCCCGCCTGGATCGTCATGTGGATCGGCATGGGCGCGCTGACCGGCCGGTGGCGCAACGTCGCGCTCTATTCAACGCCCTTGTCGTGGATTCCTGCCGCAATATTGTTCGCTGTTGGCATCTTGCTTTACTCGCGTTCCGGAGCGCACTTCAGCTGGTCGCAACTGGGAGGCCTGCCCGAAGTCCACGGCGGAAACCAGAATCAGCGCCTGGTCACGACGGGAATCCGCTCACGCGTCCGCCACCCCGTCTATCTCGGGCATCTATGTGAGATGCTGGCCTGGAGCGTCGGGACGGGGCTGGCAGTGTGCTGGATGCTGACCGCGTTCGCGATCGTCACCGGCACGGTGATGATCCGTATGGAGGATGCTGAACTGGAGAAACGTTTTGGCGCCGAGTTTGCGACGTATCGCCAAAGAGTGCACGCAGTGCTGCCGAGCTTTCGCGCGTGAATCGTTCGTCCGGCGCGCAATCGTTATAATCCAGTCTGGCTGACAGCTGAGAGCTGACGGCTGAAAGCCCGTTCATGCGCTTTGAACTCTTCATCGCGACCCGCTACCTGCGTGCCAAGCGCCGGCAGGCCTTCATCGGCATCATCACCGGCATTTCCGTCGCGGGAGTCGCTGCGGGCGTCGCGTCGCTCGTGGTCGCGATGGCTATCACCAACGGTTTTCGCCAGGACCTGCAACAGAGGCTTCTCGGCTCCACGTCGCACATCAGCCTGCAGCGTATTGCCGACGACGGCATCCAAGACTGGCCTGCCCTCATGGATCGCTTGTCGAAGGAGCCGCACGTCGTCGCGGCCGCTCCCGCCATCTTCGAACAAGTCCTGATTTCGCGTGGACCGCGGGCGCGCGGCGCCGTCCTCAAAGGGATGATTCCCAAGTACGAGCGAAAAGTCGGAGACCTGTTAACCACAGTTAACCAAGGTTCGGCCGATGAGCTGGAAGACTCGGCGCCGGGTCAAGCACAACCTGCCCTATCCCAGCCGAACAATCCTTCCTCAGAAGCAGGGTCAAACTCAAAGGCAGCGGACAAGAGTGGCCGCTCCACTCAAGCAGATGAATCTCCCGACTCTCTGCGGGGCGTCCAGCAGCGCGTCTCCGCCATGCCCCCCATCGTGCTCGGCAAGGACATGGCTGACAACCTCGGCGCCACCGTTGGCTCAATCGTTCTGGTGGTAAGCCCTCAAGGCGAACTCACCCCCTTCGGCATGGTCCCCAAGTACAACCGGTTTCGCGTCGTCGGCATTTTCAATTCGGGGTTCTTCGACTACGACTCCAGTTGGGCTTTCGTCCGCCTCTCCGACGCCCAGAAGCTGTTCGGCCTCGGCGACCTGATCTCCGTCGTCGAGTTCAAGATCGACGACATCTTCAAAGCCGACCAGATCACCACCCAGCTCGAAACCGCCGCCGGCAAGGGATTCATGGCCACAAACTATCTGGAGCAGAACAAGGCCTTATTCCACGCTTTGCGCCTGGAACGCCTGGTCACGTTCATTACGATCGGCCTCATTGTGTTCGTTGCCGCGCTGAATATTCTTATCTCCCTCATTATGATGGTCATGGAGAAGACCAAAGACATCGCCGTGCTCATGTCGATGGGCGCCCGCCGCGCCCAGGTCCGCAACCTTTTTATTGCGCAGGGCGTCTTGATCGGCACGATCGGCACCGCGATCGGCTTGGTCGTCGGCTATGCCATCTCCTATGTCGGTGGGCATTACCATGTGCTCACGCTGTCGCCCGAGGTTTATTCCATCGACTATGTCCCATTCGCCCCCCGGGCGATCGACGGTGTCTGGGTCGCATTGTTCGCTGTGCTAATTTCGTTTGTAGCGACGCTGTATCCGTCGTGGTCGGCTTCGCGGATCCTGCCGGCGGAGGCTCTGCGCTATGAGTAAGAACTTCATTGCCATGGATTTACACGGATTCTCATGGATCATGCAACTCCTTAAAAGAGCTGGCCTCACAGGCAACGGCAGGACGGACGACCGTGGACGAGCGGCCCTTTGAGGGCCGCATAGGGCGTCCAGAATCAGTAGGGCTTCAGCCCCTGTGGTTGGTGTTGCACTTGGAAGGCTATCGTGATTGCCATCACAGGAGCATGATTTCGACGGGTGTACAGTTTTCAAATCACAGATTTGCGCTCTTGGGAAACGATTTGCGATCGACAAGCACCAACTCAAAGAACGAAAGCGCGGCAGATACTGTCTCAACAGTAGCTTCAAATCTTCCGCACTTTAGCTCTTGGAACGAAAGAGACATGGCGTGCATCTAACCGAACAAGAATCGATGCTTCGGGTGGAAGGCTTGAAGAAAGTTTTCCGGTCCGGCGAATCGGATCTGGTGCTCTTTGAGAATCTGTCGTTCGAAGTGA
This sequence comes from uncultured Acidobacteriaceae bacterium, assembly GCA_963844525.1. Lineage (GTDB taxonomy): Bacteria > Acidobacteriota > Terriglobia > Terriglobales > Acidobacteriaceae > Sulfotelmatobacter. Next base: position 105,405 of record CAWJOM010000012.1, read on the forward strand.
AGCGGGGAGAAATGCTCGCGATTGTGGGCGAATCCGGAGCCGGCAAGAGTACCTTGTTGCACATCCTGAGCGCTCTTGATCGGGCTTCCGCGGGTGACGTATACTGCGCCAACTTGCGATTGAATTCCTTATCGCACGACGCGGCCGCCGACTTTCGCAATCGTGAGACCGGCTTCGTCTGGCAGTTTCACTATCTACTGCCGGAGTTCACGGCGGCGGAAAACGTTGCCATGCCGCTCCTGCTGCGGGGGCAAACCTGGCAACAGGCCGAGCCCGAAGCTGCACGCTGGTTGCGGGAGGTGGGACTGGCGCAGCGCGCGCATCATCGCTCAGGGGAGCTTTCGGGCGGCGAGCAGCAGCGGGTGGCTCTGGCCCGCGCGCTCATCACCGGTCCGAAGCTGTTGCTGGCGGATGAGCCCACGGGCGACCTCGACGGACACACGGCGGAAGCGGTTTTTGAATTGATCGCGAGACTACATCGCGAGCACCAACTCACCTCCCTCATTGCTACGCACAACTTGTCGTTCGCCCGTCGCTGCCATCGTGTACTAAGGTTGCAGCGGGGGCGCGTGGAGGAGATTGCGCCGGAGTCATTGCCGTCGTGAGGAGTTGGACGAGCGGCGGGAATGGAGGCAAAGGCGAGTGCTACAGAGTGCAATGGTTTGACGTTGAGGGTTCTCGCTGAAGGAGCCGACAACCGTTTCTTCGGTAACGTGATCAAAGGGTTGTAAAATCGTCGCAGTACTTTGGTTTTGGGACCTTTTGATTGCATAATGTAGGAATAGAATAAGGTGAGTAGGATTCAGGGATCGGGTTCGGTAGGTCGGGCGAGCACGAGTTCTTCTCGGCCAGGAAAGGTCAGGGGGAAGGGGCATTATGTTTGAACGCTATACGGAGAAAGCCAGGCGCGTAATCTTTTTCGCACGCTATGAGGCCAGCCAGTTCGGGTCTCCCTATATCGAGACGGAGCACTTGCTCCTCGGACTTCTGCGTGAAGACAAGGCCCTGACGAATCGGTTCCTGCGCTCCCACGCCTCGGTCGAGTCGATCCGCAAGCAGATCGAGGGACACACCACGATCCGCGAGAAGGTTTCGACTTCGGTCGATCTTCCTCTCAGCAACGAGTGCAAGCGGGTTCTCGCCTATGCCGCTGAAGAGGCTGAACGGCTTTCGCACCGGCACATTGGCACCGAACACTTGCTTTTGGGGCTGCTCCGGGAAGAGAAGTGCTTTGCCGCAGAGATCCTGCACGAGCGCGGCCTGCGCCTCTCGACGATCCGCGAAGAACTGGCCCGCAGCACCCAGGAAAAAGCTCAGCCCCAGCGCCAGCGTGAAAGTTCGCTCCTGGCGGAGTTTTCCCGCGACCTGACCCAGGCCGCCATGGACAGCCAGCTCGATCCGCTGGTGGGCCGTGATGGCGAAGTCGATCGCGTGATCCAGATTCTGTGCCGCCGCACCAAGAACAACCCGGTGCTGATTGGTGAGCCGGGCGTCGGCAAGACCGCCATCGTCGAAGGCCTGGCGCAGCGCATCGCCGACGGTGAAGTTCCGTCGTTCCTCGCCGACAAGCGGATCCTGGCTCTCGACCTTTCGCTCATCGTTGCCGGCACCAAGTATCGCGGCCAGTTCGAAGAGCGCCTCAAGACCATCATGAAAGAGCTGATGGAGAATCAAAACTCCATCATCTTCATCGACGAATTGCACACCCTCGTCGGAGCAGGCTCGGCAGAAGGCTCGCTCGATGCCGCCAACATTCTGAAGCCCGCTTTATCGCGTGGAGAAATTCAGTGCATCGGCGCCACCACGCCCGGCGAATATCGCAAGTCGATCGAGAAAGATCGCTCGCTGGAACGGCGCTTCCAGGCCGTAAAGGTTCCACCGCCGAACGAGACCGATGCGATCAAGATTCTGTTCGGCATCAAAGATCGTTACGAGAAGTTCCACGCCGTCACCTACACCGATGACGCCATCAACTTCGCGGTGTCGCATTCGAACCGTTACATTCCGGACCGCTTCCTTCCGGACAAGGCAATCGACTTGGTCGACGAAGCGGGAGCCCGCGTAAAGTTGCGCCAGACTTCGCTGCCGGAAGAACTGACCGAAGTCCAGAAGCGCATCAAGTTCATCGTGCATCGCATGGAAAACGCCATCGCGAACCACGAGTTCGAGAAGGCGCGTTTCTACTCGGATGAAGAGCGGAAAGAGCGCGAGAACCTGCGCGCCCTCCGCGAGAAATATCATCTGGACGAGTCCTCAACGGGCGTCGTCAACCGCGAAGACATCGAAGATGTAGTCTCGCGCTGGACCGGTGTACCCATTACCTCGATCAAGGAAGAAGAGACTCAGAAACTCCTGCGCATCGAGGAAGAGCTGCACAAGCGCATCATTTCCCAGGACAAGTCGATCAGCGCACTGGCTCGTGCTATCCGCCGTTCGCGCGCCGGCCTGAAGAACCCGAACCGGCCCATCGGTTCGTTCCTGTTCCTCGGACCCACGGGCGTTGGAAAGACCGAAGTCGCGCGGACCTTGGCGCAATTCATGTTCGGCACCGAGAAGGCTCTGGTCCGCTTCGATATGTCCGAGTTCATGGAGAAGCATTCGGTCTCGAAGCTGATCGGTTCGCCTCCGGGATACGTCGGATACGAAGAAGGCGGCCAGCTCACCGAGCGCGTGAAGCGTGCTCCTTATTCGGTTGTCCTGCTCGACGAAATCGAGAAGGCGCATCCGGATGTGTTCAACATCCTGCTGCAGGTTTTTGAAGACGGCCAGTTAACCGACGGCTTGGGCAACACGGTTGACTTCAAGAACACGATCATCATCATGACCTCGAACATCGGCGCGCGGCACTTGCAGAAGCGCGAGGGTTTCGGCTTCCAATCGTCCAAGGAAGACGTGATCTCCGATAAGGTGGAAGAGTTAGTGAAGGGCGAAGTCAAACGCACCTTCAACCCTGAGTTCCTGAACCGCCTGGACGAAGTCATCCTGTTCCTGGCCCTGGGCGAGAGCGACCTGATCCAGATTCTCGAGCTCATGGTCACGCAGCTCAACCAGAACCTGGCGCAGAAGGCCATCACGGTCACGGTTGCGGACGATGCCAAGAAGTGGATCCTCAACCAGACCCTCACCGATCGCAGCTACGGTGCACGCCCGTTGCGGCGCGCGTTGCAGAAGTACATCGAAGACCCGCTGTCGGAGGCGCTGATCCAGGGTACGATCACCACGCGCCCCGCCTTCATCGAGGTCTTCCTCGAAGACAACAAGCTCTTCTACCGCCCGGTCGATGCGGAAAAGGCAGAAGGTGTGTTGTTGTACGAGAAATAGAGCTGTCAGCTTTCAGCCGTCAGCCGTCAGCGCAAGCTGGCGGCTTTTGTTTTGTTGAATTTCTCGTCCGTAGCGCCTGGACGTGGCACTGACCACAGTGCAGACATCTCGCAGATGGAGTAGACTGCGGTTTCCTAAGTAGGATATCGCCGCGGAGGATGAGTGCTCACGAGGCTGACAGTCTGTAACTTCAAGAAATTTAATCGCATCGACGTCGAATTGGGCAACCCGGTTGTGTTCATCGGCCCAAATAATTCTGGCAAGAGTACGGCTCTCCAGGCATTGGCGCTCTGGAATATTGGGCTTCAACAGTGGGCTGAAAAAAGAACCGGTAAGGCACGTGTAAAGCGGCCAGGAGTGACGATCAACCGCCGAGATCTGATCGCGATGCCTGTTCCAAGCGCGATCTTTTTGTGGAGAGATCTTCACGTCCGCGAAGGCGAGAAATCTAATGGCAAGCAACGTACACAGAACGTAAGAGTTGATATCACCGTGGAAGGAGTCACCGACCAGAAGTCGTGGCGCTGCGGATTCGAATTCGACTATGCGAATGAAGAGAGCTTCTACTGTCGACCTATCAGGTTATCCGAAGGTAAGGACCCGCAGCGTATGGAAGTTCCACCCGAGGCGGTAAAAACGTCGATCGCCTTCTTGCCACCAATGTCGGGTTTAGCCGACCGTGAAACTATGAAGCAATCGGGCGAAGTCAACTTTCTGATCGGCCAAGGCCGCACGGCAGAGGTCCTTCGCAACCTATGCCTGTCGGTGGTCCGCAACGACGGCGCATGGAAAGACATCACGCAGAAGATGACGCATCTTTTCGGAGTGGAGCTAGACAAACCCGCGTTCGTTGCGGAGCGGGGGGAAATCACGATGACGTATCGCGATAAGTCGGACGTGCGCCTCGACATCTCTTCCTCCGGGAGAGGGTTGCAACAAACTCTTCTCATACTGACCTACATGGCTGTCAACAGAGGTGCCGTGTTATTGCTAGACGAACCTGACGCTCATCTGGAAATCTTGCGCCAACGCCAGATCTACGAGTTGCTCAGCGAATGCGCACGGAACCAAGGCAGCCAAATTATTGCCGCGAGTCATTCTGAGGTCATCCTCAATGAAGCGGCGGATCGTGACGTTGTTGTGGCTTTTGTCGGTCGGCCGCATCGAATTGATGACCGCGGAAGTCAAGTATTGAAGTCTTTGAGAGAAATTGGGTTTGATCAGTACTACCAAGCGGAGCAAACAGGCTGGGTGCTCTATGTTGAGGGATCGACAGATCTGGCGATCCTTCAAGCGTTTGCTAGAAAACTGGAGCATGCAGCTCAGGAAGCCCTCGACAGGCCGTTCGTACATTACGTTACAAATCTTCCGGCGAAGGCTCGAGAGCACTTCTTTGGGCTGAGGGAAGCGAAGGTAGACTTGGTTGGTTTTGCTCTTTTTGACCGTATTGACCAAGCGTTGCAGCCACACGCTGCCTTGAAGGAATATCAGTGGAAACGACGCGAAATAGAAAACTATCTCGCGACACCAGCGGTACTCTTGTCGTACGCGGAGGCTGACGCTGAACAGTCTGGCCCCCTCTTTGCCCCAGCTGAACGCAAGAAGCGTACTGATGCGATGCAAGAGTGCATTGACGATCTGGCTCCGCGAGCCGCAATCCGAGATCCTAGAGATCGGTGGTGGATCGACACAAAAATGAGCGATGACTTTCTGGACCGGGTCTTCGAAGCCTTTTTCAAAAAACTGGGGCTACCCAACTTAATGAGAAAGACCGACTACCATGTCCTCGCAGAATTCATCGCGAAGGATCAGATCGACGGCGAGATTGTATCCGTACTAGACGAGATCGTGAAGACTCATAAGGCGGCTAAGCCTCTCGGTGGCTGAGACCTGAGAACGGAGTCTGGTGATGCGCCCCCGGACGAATGCGTCCGGGGCTACGTGCATATGCCCGCAACTTCCCGATTGACCCTGGGTTGAAGCTGTGATTAGATGCCCGAATCATCGGCGGGCTCGGCGCCAGAGTCCGCCAGCAGCTTGGGGTGTGCGACCGAGGTGAAAAATATGAAGTCCACTTTGCATGCGGCCCTAGCCGTGAGCATGCTAGGCCTTGTCGTCTTTCCTTTGACCCTGAGCGCCAGCGCACGGGACGTCGTCCTGCCCGCCGGTACTCTTCTGCAATGTACCCTCAACGAACCTAACTTTTCCTCGGCCACCGCAGATGTCGGGGACCCCGTTCTCTGCCACCTGCGCGGCATCACCGAGTTCGGTCAACAGGCTTTCCCGCGGGGGAGTTATCTCGTCGGACATCTCGAAGCAGCCAAAGATCCCGGTCACTTCTGGGGCAAGGGATATCTGAAGCTGCAGTTCGATCGCATCGGACTTCCCAGCGGCGATCTGCCTCTTGAAGCCAAGGTCATCGCCACCCGCGGCTACAAAGTCGACAAGCAAGGGGACATTGATGGCAAGGGACATCTGAAGCGCGACATTGTCGAGTGGATGATTCCTCCGTTGTGGCCCTGGAAGGTTATCATGCTCCCGGCGCGCGGTCCTCGACCGACGCTGAAGGGTGAAACCGTGCTCAGTATGCGGCTGATGGACGATGTGGACATCCCGCAAACCGCGCAGACCTACGGGCCGAGCTGGCACTTCTTCGGAAGGCCCCAGCGCGATCCCTACCACCCATCTGTGTATGGCGAGAGCAACCAGCAGCCTCAGCTGCGCGAAGCTTCCGTCACTACGAGCACCATCCAGGTCGGCGCGCAGGTTTCCTACGCCAGTCTGGTTTCGCAAACCATAACGCCCGCACCGGTGAATGCGGCTCCGGGAATGCCCGTCTTCGTTCTGACCACCGGCACCATGCTCTCGGTCAGCGGATACGGCTATACCGACAGCCGCATCACCTACTCCCTGGTCGGCGGCGGCTCCGGCGTCATCAGCACCAACGACGTCGACTGGACCACCACCACTCGTTTGAATGAACAACGCGGCGTTCGCCTGACGCTGCACAACAGCCACGCGAACGCAGGAACCCCGGGCTTCTAACGCTTGTGCAGGGGCGGACGCATTCGTCCGCCCCCGCGGGGCGAGCGTGAGTCTAGCCGTCGGCCAAAAGGCTGGCGGCTTTGTTTGTTATATGGGCGCATGTCTTAGCCCGCATGTCGCCACAATCGCGAGTCCTCAGAAGAAGTCCAGAATTCCTGTGCGTCCTCCGTGTCCTCTGTGTTGATAAGCCCTTTGGTTTTAAGCCGCTCTCCAGCGCAATTTGCAGCGACCTTTTCAGCCCGCCATAATCCAAGTGTTTGCGCTTTAAGATTTCGTCGCAGCGAGAGGCCCTCATGCACAAAGTCAACATCGCCGAAAAGTTCTCCGGAATCTCCGAATACTGGAAGCCCTACATCGCTGCCGAACTCAACGGCCAATACGTGAAGCTCGATAAGCTGAAAGGCGAGTTCGTCTTTCATCATCATGAGAATGAAGACGAAATGTTTCTCGTCATCAAAGGCCGCTTCCGCATGGAATTTCTCGATCGCCAGGAGTGGATCGAGGAAGGCGAATTCATCGTTGTCCCCCGCGGCGTGGAACACAAGCCTGTCGCCGACGAGGAATGCTGGATCCTTCTGTTCGAACCGGCTTCGACGTTGAACACAGGCAACGTGGTCAACGAGCGCACGCTGAAAGAACTGGAGCGCGTCTAACCGGGGCCGCGTAGAATCTTCTTATGGACCTCACCGTCTACTCCGCCGTCGGCTGCCCCGACTGCCGCGAAGCCAAGCGATTCCTCGCCAAGTACAACATTCCGTACAAAGAAATCGACGTCCAATCCACTCCCGGCGCCATCGACGAAATTGTCAAGCGCACCGGCAAGCGCGCTATCCCCCAATTCGTAATCGACGGCGAATGGTTCCAGCCCTACGATCCCCGCAAAGGACTTCTCTACGACGAAATGGCCAAGCGCCTGGGAATCAAGGCCCCGTGACCGCGGGCGAAGACTGGTGGTTTTCTCGTCGTACCCCTCTGCGTCCTCCGCGTCCTCTGCGGTGAGAGCTTTTGATTTCTTCCCCAATCGCACGTACATCGTCTTCAGTACCGTAGCCAATCGGCGCCAGACAGGCGAAGATACCTACTCCAAGTTCTCAGCGCCGCCACTTTGTAGATGCAACCGGCTGAAACAAAACGACTTGGAGCAAGTCCCCAGGACCTACTTCGACGCTCATGGCCGATTTCCAGATCCCCGAGTCACGAAACGAACCCGACCGCAACCACGCCTCCGCACCCGAAGCCCATCCCCCGCATGAATCCAGCGTCGTGTGCGAGTCCTGGCAGCAAATGGTGCAGGCCGTCATGGGAATTGTGCTCTTCCTGGGAGCCCTCGCGATGGTCCACTATTACTCGCCCACGACCGCGCTCGGCGAGCCGCCCACCGACCTGCAAAAACAGGTTCACGACCTGACCGCACAAGTCGAACAGCTCAAGCAGGATCAAGCGATGCCTGCAGTGGTGCTGAACCGCTACCGCAATTCCATTGGATACATTTACGGCGTCTATCAGGTCGGCTTCTCGAACCAGCGCCCGGTGGTTCGCGCCCGCGTTTCCGGCACAGGATTTCTCGTAGGCAAAGGTTTGATCGCGACCAATCGCCATGTTGCCGAGCCCTGGTATGGAGATGCAGAGGCGCAGAAGCTCATTGATCAAGGTGCGAGTGGGATGCTCGAAAGCCTGGTGATTTTCTTCCCCGGCTCGCCCACTCCCGTGACGTTGCTGCCGGCGTCAGTCTCGAAGACTTCCGACCTGGCAGTCCTGCGTGCGGAGAATACAGATTTTGTCCGCGCTCTTTCTATTCCGCCGCTCGCCCAGTCGCCCGGCGTACCCGGACAACTGGTCACCGTGATCGGCTATCCCATGGGCATTGCCGGAATGGTGGCGAAGTCTCCCACGGGGATCTACGAGCGCATGGCCTATCGCCACAATGACATCAACGCGGCCAGCGAGTTGGCCGCATTGTCGCTGATTCGGCCCTCGACCACCTGCGGACATCTCGGCGACCTGGTCGGCGACAAACTTATCTACGATGCCCCCACCGCCCACGGGGGCAGTGGGGGGCCGGTATTCAATACGAAGGGCGAAGTCATCGGCGTCAACTCCGCTTACATGGACGGCTTCACCGGTGGCACCCTCGGCGTCTCCGTAGACTCTCTCCGTCCCCTCTTGCAAGAAGCCCAGGCCAAACAGTAGCACCGCCGTCCCTTCGCCTTCGCTCAGGGCAAGCTCCGGTGGTTGGCCTGACGGCGTCCCGCCGCCAGCGTTATCCGTGCCACAATCTCGCTCCTTTTGCTAGCCGCTTTCGTGGATAATCATCCCCGTGGCCCAACTGGAGAATTTCCGCCTCAAGGTATTCCGCACCGTCGCGGAGCATCTGAATTTTCGCAAGGCCGCTGAACATCTTTTTCTCACCCAGCCAGCCATTACGCTTCAGATCAAGGCCCTCGAAGATGATCTGGGAACCCGTCTGTTCGACCGCGCCGGGAATCGCGTCTCCCTCACGCCGCAAGGCTCGCTGCTGCTCACGTACGCCAGAAAGATCGCCGCGCTTGCCTCGCAGGCCGAGCAGCAACTTGGCGCGCAGGACGGCAAAGTTTCCGGCGAGTTGTCGCTAGGAGTCTCGACCACGATTGCGCAGTACGTTCTTCCGCGCCTGCTTGGAGCTTTCCTCGCTGAGCATCCGCGCGTGCAGTTCTCGCTCCACAGCGGGAACACCGATCAGATCGTGCATCTTCTGCTCGACAACAAGTTATCGATCGGCCTCATCGAAGGTCCCGCGCGCGACCGCGGCATTCGCACCGAGCCGTTCATGCAGGATGAAATCGTCTTGATCCTTCCGCCGGCATTCGGGGCTAGCCAGCTGTCGCGCGCGCAACTCCTGGCCTCCAATCTTCTGATGCGTGAACAAGGTTCCGGTTCGCGCCGGGTTGTCGAGCTCGCCCTCGAAAAAGCGGGCCTGCCCGTCAAGTCGTTCAAGAACGTGATGGATCTGGATTCCACCGAAGCCATCAAGTCCGCCGTCGAAGTCGGTCTCGGCATTGGATTCGTCTCGCGCTGGGCACTCTCCAAGGAACTGGAGCTCGGCGCGCTGAAGGTCGCGGAAGTATCCGGCCTGAAGATTGACCGCCATTTTTCCTTAATCTCGTGCACTGGCCCCGACCCGCAAGGCCCCGCGGCTGCGTTTCGCACCTTCGCGCTCGAACGCGCCCGGCTTCTTGTCGGCGGCGCTCGAAAGGCTGCCCGCTCCTCCAAGTCCAGCCGATAAGCCCAGCTAATCGCTCATCAAAACTACTGCTTGGACGCCGCTCTTCCTTTCGCGCAGACTCGATTCATGAGCAAGAGCATCTTCGTCCTGGCGCTGATCCTCGCCGCGACCGGGCTGGTTTCGCCGCCTCTCGCTCTCCTCGGTGGCCTCATCTACGGATTCACCGCCGTACATCCGTTCCAAGTCGAAAGCAAGCGCCTGGCGAAATTCCTTCTGCAAGCCTCGGTTGTTGCTCTTGGCTTTGGCATGAACCTGCACCAGGTCCTGCAGGCCGGACGCTCCGGCTTTCTGTACACCGCCGTGAGCATCACAGCGGTCATGCTCCTGGGGCTGGGGTTCGGCTACTTGCTTCACGTCGGGAAGACGTCCGCATTCTTGATCAGTGCAGGCACCGCGATCTGCGGCGGCAGCGCGATCGCCGCTGTCGGCCCCATCGCCGACGCCAGCGAAGAAGAGATGGCCGTCTCGCTGGGCACGGTCTTCATCCTTAATTCGGTCGCTCTGTTCCTGTTTCCGGTCGTCGGATACGCACTTCACATGACGCAGGCGCAGTTCGGTCTCTGGTCGGCACTGGCCATTCACGACACTAGCTCTGTCGTTGGCGCGACCGCCAAATATGGCGCCTCCGCCCTTGCCATCGGAACCACCATCAAATTGGCGCGTGCTCTCTGGATTGTCCCGCTGTCAATCGTTACCGCGATCACACTGAAGAGCAAGGCGCGCATTCAGTGGCCGTGGTTCATCCTGTTCTTTTGTTTCGCAACGCTGCTCAATACATTGCTGCCGTCGTTCAACCCGGCTTTCGGATTTCTCAACCACGCTGGAAAGATCGGTCTCACCGTGACTCTTTTCCTGATCGGCACGGGCTTGAACAAAGAAACGCTCCAGCGCGTCGGCGCGCGTCCGCTGCTGCAGGGACTTACCCTCTGGATCGTCGTCGGCGCCGGCACTCTGGCGCTCATCCTCTCGCATTGGATCGGCGTCTAGCGCCCGCGCCCTCCTTCTCCTGAGATCGCCTCAAGCGCTCCGAATCAGTTTCAACTCGCAAATGTCGCAGACCCGCTGTGCAGTTCTATTTCCAGCAGACTTTGGGCGGATCGGAGTCAAAAGCTAAATCTTCACCCCAGAGGACACTGAGGACACAGAGGAATCTTTGGCACCCCGGAGTTGGGACTTCTAGCGCGACTTCTTGTTTGGGCTTTTCTTTTTGGGTTCCGGCTTTTGGCCGGTGCCTTTTTTCTTGCTGAAGACACGGGCAAAAATCTTGTCGACATTTTTCAGCTGGCGCGGGAGGTCGAAGGCGTATTCGATCTGCTTGCGCGGAACTTTGCTGGTGATTTCTTTGTCGGCGAGGACCTCGTCGTGGAAATTCAGCCCTTCTTTCCAGGAGCGCATGGCGTGCGATTGAACTAATCGATAGGCATCTTCGCGGCTCATGCCGTTCTCAACAAGATCAAGCAGAAGCTGTCCGCTGAAGATCAGGCCGCGCGTGCTTTCGAGGTTGGCGCGCATGCGTTCGGGATAGACGAACATCGTATCGATGACGTTCGTGGTTTTGGTGAGGAGATAGTCGACCAGCGTCGTCGAATCGGGCAGAATCACGCGCTCGGCGGAGGAGTGCGAGATGTCACGCTCGTGCCAGAGGGCAACGTTTTCGAGGCCCGCCTGGGCATTGCTACGGACGACGCGCGACAATCCGCTGATCTGCTCCAGCGTCACGGGATTGCGCTTGTGCGGCATGGCGGACGATCCCTTTTGCTTCTCGCTGAAGAACTCCTCGGCTTCGCGGACTTCGGTGCGCTGCAGGTGGCGAATCTCGGTGGCGATCTTGTCTAACGTGGACGCAATGACGGCGAGCGTGCCGAGATAGTGCGCGTGGCGATCGCGCTGGATGACTTGCGAGGAAACGGCGGCGGCTTTCAATCCCAGACGCGCACAGATCTTCTCTTCGAGTTCCGGCGTGAGGTGAGCGAAGATGCCGACCGCGCCGGAGAATTTGCCGACGCGCATGTCCTCGGCGGCCGCCATGAATCGGGCGATGTTGCGCTGCGTCTCGGAATACCAGTTGGCGATTTTGAATCCGAAGGTGATGGGCTCGGCGTGAATGCCGTGCGTGCGCCCGACCATGGGAGTGTCTTTGAATTCCCAGGCACGACGCTCGAGGACTTCGGCGAGGCGTTGGAGATCCTGCGCGATGACTTGCGAGGACTGGTGGATGAGGAGGGCCTGGGAGGTGTCGACGACGTCGTTGGAGGTGAGTCCGTAGTGGAACCAGCGGGCGTGCGGGCCAACGATTTCGGCGACCGCCGTGGTGAAGGCAATGACGTCGTGGCGGACCTCGGCTTCGATCTCATGGATGCGCTCGACGCGGAAGTCGGCGCGCTCGCGGATGGCGCGGGCGGCGTCCTTGGGGACGAGTCCGGCTTCGGCGAGGGTTTCGGTGGCGGCGACTTCGACGGCCAGCCAGGTGCGGAAGCGGTTTTCGTCGCTCCAGATGCGGGCCATCTCCGGGCGGGTATAGCGCGGAATCACGGTGGGGTTCTCCTGTGGGTGCGGCGAAAATTGCGGACTAAGGATTCTAAATGGAGGTGGGGAAAGAGGCTAGTTCGGGTGGCGCGAAAAGGCATAAACCACTAAGGACACTAAGGTTCACGAAGGAAGACTGTGATTCTTTCGTCTCGCAGAACATCCCCACCCGGCGCGTCTTCTCTTTATATATCGTTTCACGATATACTAAGCATGGACTATCGCGGCACGATACAATCGGCGGCATGAGGAAGCTCACCTTGTCGGATTATCAGGCTCTTGCCGAGTTCCGGTACCAGATTCGGAAGTTCTTGCATTTCAGTGAGCGGGCGGTACAGGCGGCGGGGTTGGAACGGGGACAGTACCAACTGATGCTGGCGATCAAGGGAATGCCGGAGGGCGTGCGGCCGCGAATACGGGAAGTGGCGAACCGGATGCAGATTCAACATCATAGCGCGGTGGAGTTGGTCAACCGGCTGGAGCGCGGCGGATATGTCCAGCGGGAGCGGGCGCAGGACGACCGGCGCGAGGTGTTATTGGCGCTGACGCGCAAGGGCGAGAAGGTGCTCGGCGAGTTGGCGGTGCATCATCATGAGGAATTGCGGGGGGCGGCTCCCGTCCTGGTGGAGGCGTTACAGCGGCTGATGCCGGAGAAAGACGCGCATGAGAAACAGAGCGCGAGTTGAAAACGTCTGTAACACATGCCTCGGGGGCTAAAGTCCTTTTAATGACTGAACCGGATTCGCAGCGCTAAACGCGCGGCGCCACCCAACATCGATGTACGCCGAAGAGATTCAGATGCCGATTTATCCGTAGATACTTAGATAGCGATTCACACCATGACATCTAACACATCTCAAAACTCAACAATGACAGCCTCGGCGCCGGCGCAGTTTCGGATTGTGCTGGTGTCGTTCCTTGCGGCAGCGATTGGACTCGTGGCGGGGCTGGTGGCCTATGCCCTGTACAAGCTGATCGGGCTGTTCACCAACCTGTTCTTCTTTCACGAGTGGTCAACGACGTTTCGGAGCGTGGGGTCGCATCATCTGGGGGCGTGGGTGATCCTGGTCCCTGTGGTGGGCGGGCTGATCGTAGGAGTGATGGCCAAGTACGGGTCATCGAAGATTAAGGGACACGGGATTCCCGAGGCGATGGAGGCGGTGCTGACCAACCGCAGCCGGATCGAGCCGAAGGTGGCGATTCTGAAGCCGATTTCGGCGGCGATCGCGATTGGGACGGGCGGTCCGTTTGGCGCGGAGGGTCCGATCATCCAGACAGGTGGGGCAATCGGATCGCTGGTGGGGCAGGTGCTGCACACGACGGCGGTCGAGAGAAAAGTCTTGTTGGCGTGCGGCGCGGCTGCGGGAATGTCGGCGACATTTAACACTCCGATTGCGGGAGTGATTCTTGCAATTGAGTTGCTGCTGTTTGAATTCAAATCGCGGTCGTTCATACCTCTGGTCATCGCGAGCACGCTGGCAACGGCGGTCCACATGCAATTGCTGGGCGCGGGACCCATGTTTACCGTGGGCGCGATGGATTTCGGAATCCCGCATGCGCTGCCCTTTTATTTGCTGCTCGGACCCCTGTGCGGGCTGGCTGCGGTGGGACTGAGTAAGACGCTTTATTGGGTGGAGGATTTGTTCGAGAAGCTGCCCTTCGACGAACTGTGGTGGCCGGCGACGGGAGCGCTGGCGCTCGGAATTATTGGGTTTTTCGTGCCACGCGTGTTTGGCGTGGGATACGACACGATCGGGGACATTCTCAACGGGCAACTGGTGTGGAAGATCCTGCTGGTGGTGATGGTCGCGAAGTTTGCGGCGCTGGTGATTTCGCTGGGCTCAGGAACGTCGGGCGGGCTGCTGGCTCCGACGTTTATGTGGAGCGCGGCGATGGGCGGGCTGTTCGCGATCGTGGGGAATCACGTGTTCCCTTCGGCGCATCTTTCGCCGGGGGCGTTTGCGCTGGTGGCGATGGGCGCGGTTTTCGGGGCGGCCTCTCGAGCGACATTTTCGTTCATCATCTTTGCCTTCGAAATTACGCGCGATTACAACTCGGTTTTACCTTTGATGTTGGTCGCTGTGATTGCGGACGGGGTGGCGATGCTGTTTATGCCGAACAGTTCCATTATGACGGAGAAGCTGGCGCGGCGCGGGCTGCGGGTGCATCAGGACTACGAGGCCGATGCTCTCACGCAGGCTACGGTCGGGGAGACGATGGAGAAGGATGCGCCCATCGTCCAGTCAGATACGAAAGTGGGAGAACTGGCGGAGCGGATTGCGCGACATGATCCGGCGGTGGCGCGGCATGAAGCGCTCTTGATTGTGGACAAAGAGGACAAGCTGGCGGGCATCATTACGCGAGGCGATATCCTGCGAGCTCTGGATAAGGATTCGTCGGGTGTAGCGACGGTGCAGGAGTCGGGCAGCACACACCTGGTAGTTACATATCCTGACGAACTGGTCTCCGAGGCGGCGGCGAAGTTATTGCGATTCGACATTGGACGCCTGCCGGTGGTCCACCGCGCGGATGAGCGCAGGGTTGTGGGATATCTGGGGCGCGCCGCGATTCTCGCAGCCCGGCAGTTGCGTTTTCACGATGAGCATGTTCGAGAACCGGGATGGCTTGCGGTTGCCAAGTGAAACGAGGGTGAGGCAGGCGGGAGCGACGCAGACAGCAGGTCTCTCCACTCCGCTTGACCTTCCCTTCTGGAAGGTCAAGCTCCGGTCGAGATGACATATCATGTTCGACCCTCCCTCCGGCAAGGCCAAGCTCCGGTCGGGATGACATATCATGAAACCCGGGGAGACTTGATGGCAGGAGAGGAGATTCGTCGATACCTCAGGCACCAGCCGGTGATGCTCGCGCTGTTGGCGGGGCTGGTGGTGATTTTTTTCCTGGCGGTGACAGGATTGTCGCGTACGTATCAAGCGCAACGGGATTTCCTGGGAGACCGGTGGTTCACGCGCGGCGTCGCCGAGCTTAGCGCACACCACTACGACAGCGCGGTGATGGAATTCCGTTCGGCGCTGCTGTATTCGCGCGACAACTACACATACCAACTCAATCTTGCCCAAGCCCTGATCGGTCTGCAACAGACCGATGAAGCGTCCGCCTACCTGGTAAACCTGTGGGATCGCGAACCGGAAAATGGCCTGGTCAATCTGGAATTGGCGCGCATCGCGGTACAAAAAAGGCAAACGGAACAGGCACTTCGCTATTACCACAATGCGATCTACGCGACGTGGCCCGAGGATCAAGAAGGCAAGCGGCGCGACGCGCGGCTCGAGTTGCTCGAATTTCTTTTGGACACGAACGCCCGGGCGCAGGCGGAATCGGAACTGATTGCATTGGCCGAGAATGTTGACAGCGATTCCCCCGAGCAGGTGCGCTTGGGTGGCCTATTCGTGCGCACACTGGATTACGAACGAGCATTTGCGGCGTACCGGTTTGGCCTGAAAAACGACCGGCACAATCGAGAAGCGCTGGCGGGCGCGGGTTTGGCGGCGTTCGAGCTTGGCCGCTATCCGGAGGCCCGCCGGTATCTGCAGGCAGCAGTGGCCGCCGATGCCGGGGACAAAGAGAGCGCGGATCGCCTCAAGACCGCGGAACTGGTGATGCAAATGGATCCCTTCCAGCGGCAGATTTCGGTGGCACAGCGCAACCGAATCGTGGTGGACGCGTTTGCGGCGGCAGGAGAGCGGATCAAGGTGTGCGGAAGCGCGCAGGGTTCGGGGTCGTCCTCGTCGACGTCGGCGCAAGCAACGCTGGCTGACAGTTGGATGAAGATGAAGCCACGAGTTACCGAACAAGGGTTGCGGCGGGATCCGGATCTGGTGGAGCCTGCGATGGACCTGGTGTTCGAGATTGAGCGCCGGACGAGTACCATCTGCGGCGCTCCAACCGGGACGGACCTCGCACTGCTTCTGATCGCCGAGCTCCACGAGGGAAATTAGTTTGGACTTACAGCCGAGCGCACAAATCGAAGTTCTGGTCGATGAAGATTCTGTGGCCGCGCCGAACAACGGGCGCTCACCGAAGGCGCTCTTGCGTTCCGTGTTTCGAGAGGATCGCTTCTTCCTGGTTCTCTCGGTGTTCATCGGCGTTTTTTCCGGGTTAGCGGTGGTGTGCTTCCGGTTTGCCATCGACTGGTGTCACCTGTACTTACTGGGATCGGGCGCCACGCTGTCACGGTCGCGAATGCTGATGGCTCCGACTTTGGCGGGGCTGGTGATTGCCGTGCTGGTGATTCATTTCTTCCCGCAGACGCGTGGGAGTGGGGTGAATCAAACCAAAGCGGCTCTGTATATCTACAACGGTTACATTCCGATCCGGACTGCGATCGGCAAGTTCATTACGGCGGCGCTCGCCATCGGCTCGGGGCACTCGCTCGGACCGGAAGATCCGTCACTGCAAATCGGGGCGTGCCTGGCCTCGGCCCTGGGGCGGCAGATGCGGCTGTCGCGAGACCGCATGCGGCTCATCGCTCCGGTGGGCGCAGCGGCGGGACTGGCCGCGGCGTTCAATGCTCCGATCTCAGCAGTGCTGTTTGTGATTGAGGAAGTCATCGGGCGCTGGACCGCAGGCATCCTTGGATCGGTCGTGCTGTCGGCGGTATCGAGCGTAGTAGTGATGAGGTGGTTTCTGGGTTCGGAGTCGCTGTTCCGAATTCCAGCGGTGCAACTGGAGCGGCCTTCGGAGCTGGTCGCGTATGCCATTCTTGGAGTTGTGGGAGGACTCGCTTCGGTTTTGTTTTCGACGGGCATTGCGAAATTGCGGCCTCGCTGCAGAGCTCTGCCCTTGTGGACGCAGTATTTCCAGCCGGCGCTGGCGGGACTGCTGATCGGGATCATGGGGATTCTGGGCGCGCCGCAAGTGATGGGAGCCGGTTATGAGGCCATTGACGAAGCGATGCACGGGCGTTTTCCGTGGCGCCTCCTGGCGATACTTGCCGGGCTAAAAATTGTCGCAACGCTGCTTTCGTTCGTAAGTGGCACCCCGGGAGGCATGTTCGCACCGACGTTGTTTATTGGGGCGATGTTGGGAGCGGCGGTTGGAGGGGCGGAGCACGTTTTCCTCCCGCATCTCAGCGGATCGCCGGGGACCTACGCGCTGGTCGGGATGGGAGTTTTATTCGCGGGATTTCTGCGGGCACCAATGACGTCTGTGTTCATGGTGCTCGAAGTCAGCGGCAATTACTCGATCATTGTGCCGGTAATTGTTGCGAACACGATTGCCTATGTCATTTCCAGAGGCCTGCAACCGATCGCGATTTTCGATTTGCTGACGCGGCAGGACGGCCTGGAATTGCCGTCGATGGAGGAACAACGAGAAGAAGGCATCCTGCGGGTGGAAGACGCCATGCGTCCGGTGGAGGGTGCGTTGTTGGATGCAGGGGATACCGTGGATCAGGCGATCGAGAGGGCGAATCCGGCCCCGGCCGAGGAGATGCTGGTTCGCCTGCATCCTGTGGGTTGGAGTAGCGTCACGAAGAAGCAACTTTTTACGATGGCGGAAGACGGCAAGGGCGGGGCCACTCTAGGATCACTTTTACCGATCCGGCGGATTCCAGATTTGCATCCGGATCATCCTTTAGAGACGGCGCTGCGGTATGTGGACCGGTGGCCGCTCGTTCCAGTCGTAAGTCGAGCCGATTTCGGGCGTCTGGAAGGCGTGATCACGCAGCGCGACATACTCGAGCGCTATCGCGAGTTCGGTGAAGGATAACAAGCGAGCGGCGATGACCGGAACCAGAAACTCAAATGTTACTTGCGTGCTATATCTCTTCTTGCCAACGAATGCTTGCATTCGGTAAGCTTCTTCCACTCCACGCAAGCAAAATTCAGGCAGAGCGGTAACGATATGACCATGGCAGGGGATCAACCATTCTTCAGTGGACTACGCGATCGGAAGCGGCCATCGCAGATCCATGCCAGGCTGTGCACTGTTGGTTGTTGTCGATGTTCTGAATTCTGAATTCCGCGCCTATTCCAAGTGAAGTGCCGGGTACAAGAATTAGGGAGAATGCCATGCCAAGTAATTCAATCAGGTTCGTAGCTCTTATTCTCATCGCCTTCGCAGCAGCAACCCAGGCCTTTGGGCAGGGTGGAGCCACAGGCGCCATCAGCGGAACCGTGCAGGATCCAAGCGGCGCCGTGATTGCCAATGCCGAGGTGCGCATCACAAATCAGGACACAAATGTTGTGGAGCGCACGGTGACGACTAGCGCTGACGGGTCATTTACAGCGCCCCTGCTGCCGGTTGGGAATTATTCGGTGAGCATTCAGAGCACGGGATTCGCTCAGGGAATTTTCCCCGGCATTGTGGTGCGCGTGACCGAGACGACGCGCATGATTGCGAAGCTTTCGACAAAGTCGGTACAGCAGAAGATTGAGGTCGAAGCGGAAGTGCAGACCGTGGACACGAGCGATGCCACCACGGGACAAGCGATTGATAGCCAGACGATCCGCGCCTTGCCGCTAGCCACGCAAAACTTTCAACAGCTGTTGACCCTCTCGACGGGCGCGCAGAGCGATTTGAACGCGGCGGCGCAGTTGGGGCGCGGCCAGGTGCGCATACAGGTAAATGGCCAGCGCGAGGACAACAACAACTACCTGATCGAAGGCATCAGCGCGACCGACTACAACGTGGCGGAGTTGACGAACACACCGCTGCCCAATCCGGATGTCGTGCAGGAGTTCAAGGTGCAGACGTCGCTGTACGACGCCAGCCAGGGGCGCAACGGCGGAGGCAACATCAACGCGATCCTGAAAACGGGCACGAATCAGATTCATGGCGATGCCTACGAGTTCTTCCGCAACACGTCGCTGGACGCGAACGAGTACTTCCTGAAGGGGAGCGGATCGCCGCGGCCGGTGATTCAACAAAACATTTTCGGCGGCAGCCTGGGTGGTCCCTTAGGCCGCGGAGCCAAGCTGGGATTCTTCTTCGTGAACTATCAGGGGACGCGGCAGCGCAGCGGAGATTCTCCGGGAACCCTGATCAGCACATTTATTCCGTACGTGCCGGCTGCAGACCGAGGTCCAGCTGGGGAGGCGCAGCTGGCCGCTGACTTCGGTGTGGCCAGCGTCGATCCGGTGGCAGCGTCGCTCTTGGCGTTCAAGAGCGACCAGTTTGGGGCGCCTGCAAATGGATATCTGTTCCCACTGCCAAGCAATGTTGCTGCCGGGACTCCAGCTGGCTCGCCTGTGCAATTTACTGTCAGCAAGCCGGGCAAGTTTACGGACGATCAATTCACGGCGAACTGGGACCACGACTTCCGCAACTCGAAAGACGCGATCGCAGCGAGGTTCTTCTTCTCGGACTCGGAGCAAGACATTCCGTTCGGCGCCGGAGGCCTGCAGGCTTCGCTGGGCGCGGCGGCGAGCGGGACCGACTTGAACTTCCCGTATCAACTTCCCATTCATAACCGGTTCTTCGTGGTTTCGGAAACGCATGTGTTCTCTCCGCGGCTGGTTAACGATTTCCGCTTTGGCCTGGTTCACATTGACAACAGCGCGACCAACGTGAATCCGGTAACGGTTTCCGATGTGGGGATCGACCGGCCGACCAGCAATCTGACGAGCAGCATTTACAAATTTACATTCGCCACGTCGGGATTTCAGTTCGGACCAACACCGCAAGCGAACCAATCGCAGACGCAGAACAATTACAACTTTGTTGATAACCTGAGCTGGGTGAAGGGCGCGCATACGCTTACGTTTGGCGGGCAGTACATCCGGGTAAGCCTCGACAAATCGTTCCCGCAGGTGTTTAACGGGCAGCTCTTCTTCACGAACACGTCGGCGATCGGAAACAGATTTCGGAAACTTCGTGGGCGGGACGCCGGAGTTCAGCTTTGGCGGCGGCGGCGTTTACAACCACAAATACCGGCAGAATAATTCCGCGGTCTTCGCGCAGGATGACTGGAAGGCCTCGGCGAATCTGACCCTGAATTTGGGGCTGCGCACCGAATTTCTCGGGGCGTGGTCGGACGGGGACTGTCACATCGGCAACATCGAGTCAGACCTGACGAAGTCGGGGGCGTATCCGTTCATCTATCCGAGCTGCGTCAACAAGCTTGGGGTGTCGGGCTTGACGGGGAATGCGGCGGGATCGACCTTCAAGAACAGTGTTTCGACGGGATGGGGCCCGAGGGTTGGGTTCGCATGGGACATGGCAGGACGACACACGACGACGGTACGAGGCGGCTACGGCATCTACTACGTGCGCGAGGACGTGGGAGCGGTCGATCAGTTGAGCTTCCAGTCGCCGTTCATTCCAATCGTGTTCTTTGGACAGACGCCGGGCTTCACGATGTCGAACTTTTTTACCGGAACGCCTGCGGTGAATCCGAATGCAGTGCCGGCGGCCGGACAGCTGTCTGCCTCGTGGCTCCCGTGCCTGGCGCAACTGACGGGCTTTCCGGATACGAACGGCGCCGCGACACTATGGTGGATGCACTGGACCGGGCGTGAACAGCACGCAGAACTTGTTTGTGCTGGAGGTGCCGCGGCACTTCGTGGTGCCGAACACACAACAGTGGAACCTGACGGTGCAGCGCGAACTGGGCCGGCACTGGGTGCTGGAAGTCGGATACGTCGGAACGCGCGGGATCCATTTGCGCGAAACCCGCGACGCCATCCAGTCGGTGGATGCGTCCAAGACTCCGTTCACGGTTACCGACGCCAGTGGCAACAGCTATACGATCACGACGAACACGTTTGCCAATGCGATTGCGCGAACTCCGGCGCCAGGATTGAACGGGTACAGCGGCTACCAGCTTTTCGCCAACGACGCGTACTCCATTTACAACGCACTACAGACGACGGTGTCGCGGCGGTGGGCTGCGAATTATTTTCAGGCGGCATATACCTTCTCGAAGAACATCGACGCTACATCCACCGGGAACACGGCGTTTAACACCGCTTACAACGATCAGAGCAATATCAACGCCTCTCGTGGACATCTCCGACTTCAACCGCCCGCACCGGCTCGCGCTCAGCTACGCCTACGATCTGCCTTTCTTCGCGCACGCCACAGGAGCGAAGAAGGCCGCGTTCGGTGGATGGCAGGTCAGCGGGGTGACGATATTCCAGACGGGCCTTCCGTTCTCGATTTACGATTCGAGCGCGGGCACGGGCTTTCTGGGACAAGGCAGCACGCCGCTGCTGGGCGCAAGCCTGGTTCCGGGAGCGAGCATCGCCAGCGGGCTCTCGAGCGGAGATATTCATTCGCGGCTGGCCAATGGGTATCTGAACGGGTCGGCGTTCACGCCGGCGCCGCAACTGTATCCCACGCAGTGCGTTTCCGATACCGAATTTCTGCACGACCGGGTTCGGAGACTTAGGTCGCAACATTTACCACGGACCCTTCCAGCAAAATTGGGATGTGTCGTTCCTCAAGCACTTCAGGATCGGGGAGCGGCAGGACATGCGTTTTGCGGCGGACTTCTTCAATCTGTGGAACCACACCAACTTCGCCAACCCCTCGGTGACCGATGTCGAGGCATATCTGGCGAACCTGGCAAATCCCCAGAACAACCCGTTCGGGAAAATCCTGGGGACCGTCGGCAACCCGCGGTTGATTCAGTTCTCGCTGCGATGGGGATTCTGAGGAGCGGCGTGGATATTCAAGCCGGGAGGCGATTGCTTCCCGGCTTTTTCTTGCTCTGAATAGTTCGCGGGCAAGCCCCCTCAGGGCTACACAGCCCGCATTAAGTTTGTGCGCTTTGGTGTCGCGGAATGTAAACGATCTCATGGAACTACGCAGCCTCATCGCCGCGTCAGAGGCCAAGAAAAACCGAGTCCTGTAGGGCGATAGGATCGCCGTACGAGTTCGAAGCATCTTGTCGAACCGCATCGCCGCGACGACTCACTAACGCAAGAAGGGCACGGCTAAAGCCGTGCCCTTCCACGCACCTAAAAACAGCAGGTCCCTCGATTCGCGCAAAGGACGCGCTCCCTCGGGATAACAAAGCTTCTAGATCAACTGCAGCCGCTGGTGCTGCCGCAGCTCATGCAGCGGTAGCAGCTGCCGTTTCTGGTCATGATGGCGCCGCAGAAGCTGCAGCTGGGGGCGTCGCCCAGGTCGACCATGCTGGAGAGCGCGTCGGCGGCGTGAACGGATCCTGAGCCCAGGCCTCGGACTTCCGGCTTCGCACTGGATGCTGCCGTGGTTCCATCCAGGTCGCCGGTTCCTTCCGGTTGTGCAACGCCGGAGGGGCGCAGGCGGAGGTTGTCGAACAGCATCTGCTGCTGTCCCGTCAGGAAGCGGAGTTGCAGCCAGCGGAAGATGTAGTCGGTGATCGACTTGGCGTAGCCGAGGTCGGGATTGCCGCTCCAGCCGCTGGGCTCGAAGCGTGTGTGCGCGAACTTTTCGCAGAGCAGGCGCAACGGAACTCCGTGCTGCAGCGCGATCGAAGTGGTCAGCGCGAAGCTGTCCATCAGGCCGCTGACGGTCGATCCTTCTTTCGCCATGGTGATGAACAGTTCGCCGGGCTCTCCGTTGGGATAAAGGCCGACGGTGATGTAGCCCTCGTGATCTCCGATCTTGAACTTGTGCGTGATCGAAGCGCGCTCTTCCTGAAGGCGGTGCCGCACGGCACGCGGAGGAGCGTTCATGTCCTCTTCCTCAACATGTTGCGCAGCAGCGGCGTTGCGGGCGTCGTCCTTGGTGGAGTTCGCGGTCTTGGTGCCGGCCGCCGAGAGCGGCTGCGACTTCTTGCATCCGTCTCGATAAACGGCGACGGCCTTGAGGCCAAGCTTCCAAGCCTGAAGATAAGCCTCGGCAATATCTTCGACGCTGGCGTTCTCGGGAAGATTGACGGTCTTCGAGATGGCACCGGAGATGAAGGGCTGAGCGGCAGCCATCATCCGCAGATGTCCCATGTAAGCGATGGAGCGAGTGCCCTTCGCCGGCTTGAAGGAGCAATCAAACACGGCGAGATGCTCGTCTTTAATATGCGGCGCGCCCTCGATCGTTCCGGTGGCGTCGATGTAGCTGACGATGGCATCGGCCTGCTCGTGGTTGTAGCCCAGCTTGAACAGAGCGGTGGGCACAGTGTTGTTGACGATCTTAATCATGCCGCCGCCGACCAGCTTCTTGTACTTGATCAGGGCGAGATCAGGCTCGATGCCAGTTGTGTCGCAGTCCATCATGAAGCCGATGGTGCCGGTTGGCGCTAGGACTGTTACCTGGCTGTTGCGGTAGCCGTGTTTTTCGCCGTGGGCCAGGGCTTCGTCCCAGCATTGTTTGCTGGCTTCGTAGATGCCGGTCGGGACGTTTGTTTTATTGATGCCATTCACGCTTGCGCGGTGCATGCGGATTACGTCGAGGAAGGGTTCGCGATTGATGTACCAGCCGGGGCAGGCTCCGCCGGGCATCGTGCCCGGGGCGCTTGCTTCGCTTCGCTGGACGGCCGAGGCGGCCGTCCCCACATGAGTCGTGGTGACGCCTGCGCCTAGATTTGTTTCGGACAGATTCTTTCTCGTGGCTTCCGTTGCGGGGACTAATGGCTCGCATTGTTCGGCGATGCGGGAGCTTTGCAGGTAGGCTTCGCCGCACATGATGGCGGTGACGCAGGAGGCGTAGTCGCGGCCAGCGTCGGAGTCATACGGTAGGCCTGCGGCCATTAACAGTGCGCCTAGATTCGCATAGCCTAATCCCAAGGGACGGTAGTCGTGCGAGTTGCGCATGATTTGTTCGGTGGGATATCCGGCGTTGTCGACCAGGATTTCCTGGGCGGTGATCAGCACGTCGACTGCGTGACGGTAGGCTTCGACATCGAACGTACCGTTGGGCGCGAACTTCAACAGATTCAGGCTGGCCAGGTTGCATGCGGAATCGTCGAGGAACATGTATTCGCTGCACGGGTTGCTGGCGTTGATGCGGGCGGTGTTCTTCGAAGTGTGCCAGCGGTTGACCGTGGTGTCGTATTGCATCCCGGGATCGCCGCAATGCCAGGTGGCTTCGGAAATCTTGCGAAGGAGTTCTTTCGCTTTGAACGTTTTGACGGCCGCGCCATCGGTTACGGTGCGAGTGGAGAAATCGGTGTCGCGGACAACGGCATACATGAAGTCGTCGGTGACGCGGACAGAGTTATTCGCGTTCTGGAAGAAGATGGAGGAGTAGGCGTCGGAGTCGGGATGAGAGCCGTCGTATCCCTGGGCGACGAGCGCGTGGGCCTTGGCTTCTTCTTTCTGCTTGCACTCGATGAATTCGATGATGTCAGGATGGTCGACGTTGAGGATGACCATCTTGGCAGCGCGGCGGGTCTTACCGCCGGACTTGATGACGCCGGCGAAGGCGTCGAATCCTTTCATGAAGCTGAGCGGGCCGCTAGCAGTGCCCCCGCCGGAAAGAGTTTCGGTGGATCCGCGCAGGGGCGAGAGATTCGTGCCGGTGCCGCTGCCCCACTTGAAGAGCATGCCTTCGGTCTTGGCAAGAGTGAGGATCGAGTCGAGCGAGTCTTTTACTGAGTTGATGAAGCAGGCGGAGCACTGCGGCTTGGTGTATCCGGTAACTCCGAATTCGACTTGCTGCGTCTGCGGATTCCAGTGCCAGCTTCGTCCGTCGGAGTTGGGCTCGATGCGATCGCATCCGACGTTGAACCAGACGGGCGAGTTGAAAGCGGCGTACTGGCGGACGAGGATGTGCACGAGTTCGTCGTGGAAGGTAGCGCCGTCGTCGGCGGTCTTGAAGTAGCCTTGCGCCATGCCCCAGTCGCGGATGGTTTCGGCGACGCGGCCGACGAGCTGGCGGACGCCGGTTTCACGCTCGGGAGTACCGATCTTGCCGTGCAGGTATTTCGAGGCCACGATGTTGGTGGCCGTCATGGACCAGTCTTTTGGGACTTCGACGTCCTTCTGCTCGAAGATTATGTTGCCTTGGGAGTCGGTGATCTGAGCGAGGCGGAGATCCCATTCGACCTCGTTGTAGGGAGAGACGCCGGGTTTGGTGAAGAAGCGGCGGAAGGAGAGTCCGGAGGACTTCTTCTTGCCGGTAGCGGCGGGAGCAGGGATCGGGGTAGACAGGGTGGCGGTGGATTCGGAAACGGTTTTCAATTCAGCCATTGGGCTCTCCAATTATTAGATTCTATGCGTGTTAAGTCCGATTCAGGCGTCCGGGCGGCGGGCGGGGGAATCGGGGTGGTGCCTAGGTCTGGAAAAGATCGGGTCTTGCGCCCCTACGGGGCTAGAGCTAATCTCTCGCGGTCCTACCCACGGCTTGCGCCGTGGGCTGTAATCTTGCGCCGCTTTGCGGCTAAACGTTGGCGCGGTAAAGCGCCAATTCATTCAGAAGCGTTTACGTGTGGCTTGAAGCCGTACCCTCTTCAAACCTTCCTTTTGGCACAACTTAAAGTCGTGCCCCTTCCCAAGAAACGGCTCAACGGGGCCCTGAAGGGCCGCTCTTCCTCAAACCCCTCGAACTAGAAGCCGGAGGGGAATGGGGACGGACAGTGAATGTTGGTGGCGGCTCCGGAGTTCAGATGCGGGGCCGTCGGAGACGAATGTGAGGCGCGAAAACCGGGTTTGGCGTCCGAGCCGCTCGCTTCGCTTAGCGGGACCGCCGAGGCGGCCGTCGCCACATGAGTATCGGCACTGTCGGCAATTCCCTCAGCGGCTAAAGCCGGAGTCATTTGTGCGGCGCGATCGGCACGACTGAAGTCGTGCCTTTCCCGGTTTGAGCCAGCATCGTCCTTTTTATTCTCTTTATCAGGGAAGAGGGATTGCTGGCGGTCGTCCTGGTGCGGGATGTATTCGGTGGCCGGGGTCAACTCCAGGGATGTGGCGAAGTGGGAGCCGATGCCGGTGGCTTTTTCGGCGGCCGAGACCATCCATTGATTGAGGGCGCTGCAGATGCTGCGGCGCTGGGTCTGGTCTTCGATGACAACGAAGCGCACGAAGTAGCGTCCGGACGCGAGACGGGCGGCCATGGGGTTCTGACGCGAGAGCATCCGGTCGAGGACGAAGGCCATGTCGTCGTCTTCGAAGAATTGGGTGACGGCCAGCATGCGGCGCGGGGATGCGGTGCTGCCGGCGAGATCCGGTCGAGCTGCGCTCGACCGGACCGGGTCAAAGACCCGGTCCCACACAGGGCCGCTCGCTTCGCTTTGCGGGACAGCCCCTTCGACTGCGCTCAGGGCAGGCTTAGCGGCCGTCGCCACATGATCATTCATCCGGCCGAAGTCCATGACTTCTTCGGCAACGGCGAAGACGCCGGGTTTGCTGGGAACGAAGAGCAGGCTGTGATGGGAATGGCAGCGGAACCAGCGGGACCAGTGAAGGCGGCGATAGTCTAGGGGACGATCGAAGCCATGGCGCGCCAGAGATTCTGAAACGAGTCGAGTTAAACCTTCCATCAACGGGCTCCTGGGGTCCTGCTGCCTGCCGGAGAAAAGGATTACCCTGATCGCCCGGGGGGCAGGTTTACAGATTCACTGCCTACTCTCCACCTGCTTAACTGCTTTTTCAGTTGTTGTCGCGCCCCGGGGGAGGGTCGGGGAACGGCCACCGCGCTTTGCATCGACTTCCGGCTTCCGGGCTTCGGAGAGCCTGGAGGTGTTTTGGGTTTAAGGTTTCGGGCGCCGGGCTTACGGATCTGGAAGCCCGGGCGCCTGAGCCTTTTAAAGCCGCGGAGGGCGCCAAGTCACCTCTGGCTGGGCACCGGACCGCGTTTGATTCGTCACTGCTCGTACTGCTTGGGAATTCCGTCCCATTCCCGTGAGCCGGAATTTTGGTGCTTGGGATTGCAAAGTTACTCCCGCAGGTTGTGCCTGTCAAGGGGGAAACACAACAGGTTGTATCCCTAACAATGACGGGCTTGATGCGGGGTTGGGGCCGGGTTTTCCACATTGTGGAAAACCCGGGACGGTTGCGATTTGTGAAGAGTGGCCATTTTGGATCTGTTGAGGGCCTTTTCTCGTCCCTTTGGGGCGGGATTCCCGGCTGAGGACGTTTGGCTTCTTAACCACAGAGGACACAGGGGAAACAAACTCGGTGAGCGGCGATGTCTCGTCTTTGCCACATCGGGTGCTTTCAGCCGTTCCTCCGGTACCCTGCGGCCATTCTCTCGGACATCTTTCGACCTGTTTGAGCTCGCAATTTGAACGTTTATCCTGGCGATTGAATGCGCCGCCGGACGAATGCGTCCGGGGCTACACATATTCGGGACTACATCAGGCCCATGCCTGCGGACGGGCGGATGCGGCAGGATTGAGGGAGCTTGCGGCGAACGCGGTCGACGACCGCACGGGCGTTCACCGGGCTGGCGTCGGGGCGCTCCGCATGTGCCTTCAAGAGTTGTACCTCTTCTATGAGCAGTGGCTCGAACCTGAGGCGCTCGGACTTTGGTTCAATCCTGGGTGTTTCGTGAGCCGGCAGTTCGTCCGATTCGCGGCGCAGGGACATGGGGACATAAATGTCCTCGAAGATGCGGCGAGGGGCGATGCTGAGAACGCCGTCGGAGGATTCGACGAGGTAGTCGCCTTTGCGTCCGCAGTGCTGGCGGCCGAGGTGGTCGACGAAGCTGAGACTGGAACCGAGTTGTTTGGCTTTGACTAAGAAACGAGTGCGGTAGGTCTTCCATTGTTCCGATTTCATGTGGCGCGCCCCGACGACGAATCTTTCTGCTGAAGTTTTGGACTGCAGGTTTCGGCCGGTATCGTCCGGCCGGAACGACTGGGAATTTTTGTGAAGGCGAAGGTGACTGTACGGGCGAAACCGGCGCGGGTCAATTCAGTATTTTTGGTGCAATTGAGGAAAAGAGCCGCCACGGATTTTCACGGATCGACACGGATGAAGCAACAGCTTAGAGAGGTGCGGTTGAGCTACGGGATTGCGCCAGTTTTCGCGCAAGAGCAGCACTGCCGAGAAAATCTGGTGAAGTGGGCCGCCGGAATATCCACAGAGGGCGCACAGGAAATGCAGAAAGGCGAGGTTTCAAGGTTTCAAAAGTTTCAAAGGTTTCAAGAGGAGGGACGATGCGACGGCTCTTGGATCGTCGGGAGTTTCTTTGTGGCTTTGGCATTTGCGCCATCGGCTGGTTTCCAGAGAAGCCTTCACCGCAGAGGACACCGAGGACGCGGAGGATCTTGGCCAGGTAGGCACAGTGCGCGATTGGTTGCTCGGGGGGGCGCGTTCGTTTTGAAAACTACTTTCGTGTGTGGAGAGTGCCGATGCGAGAGCAAGATGCTCTCGCGACAGCCGGCGGGACGCCGGCGCTACGTTTATCTGGCGCTACTTTTTGACGAACCAGGCTAGCACGCGGGGTTCGAATTCGTTGGGTGCGGTGCTGATTGCGCCGCAGTGATCTGCGTCGGGAACTTCCCAGAGTTGTGTGTTGGGGGCACGGGCGTGAATGCGTCGCGAGTGGCGCAACGGGATATTGCTATCGATTTGGCCGTGAATCAGAAGCACGGGAATCGTTGTATTGACGGCGGAATCCTCGGGCGAAATCTCTTCCATGTTGAGGTGAAATTTCAGGCGCGCGCGAAGGAAGGCGACTTCCACGAGCGGGCGGAGCAAAGTGTGCCCGACCCACGGCCCAAGATGAAAGGGCTGTCCCATACGGTCGTAGGCGATCTCACGGAAATTGGCGAAGGACGATTCGGCGGCAACCGCGCAGAGGTGTGGGTGAGTGTCGAGGGATTGGAGGAGTTGGGCGGCGCCCATGGATTCTCCGAGGGCGTAGATGCAGCGAGGATGATCTTGCGTGTTCAGAAAATCGATCCACTGGTGGATGTCGTTGCGCTCAACCAGACCATAAGTTGCGAGCGGACCGCCGCTTGTGCCGTGGGCGCGGGCGTCGGGAAGGAGGACTGTGAAGCCGTGCGCGAGGAGAAGTTGTGCATATCCGGTCATCCCGATGCGGTTGTCGGCGAGGCCATGGAGGAGGAGAACGTCATCGCCGTTAGGGGCGCGAGGATGGATCATCCAGGCGCGCAGAGTCACGTTGTCGGGAGTCGTGATCGTGGCGTCGGTGAGATCGGCTTTGAGGGCGTGGGCTGAGTCGCGGACTGCGGCGATTTCTTGATCGGTGAGCGGACGACGGGCGGGATGGAGTGTGGCGTCAGCCAGGTTGATGCCGCTGATGATGGAGAGGGTCAGGTAGAGGATGAGGATTATGATTCCGTAACGGGCGCGGCGGGAGCGGGGCATGTGTCTAAGGAATTGTACGCACGGAGGCGCGAGATCGTTCCAGGGAATCGCAGAGTGAAAACCTTGAACCGCGGAGGACACAGAGGACGCGGAGGATTCTAGTTTTACACGAGCGGAGCGAGTGGTCGGTGCTGCGGCGGTTCGTTCGTTTTGAATTCACTTCCGTACCTGGTGATTTTTAGTGCGAGGGCAGGATGCTCTCGCGACAGCCGGCGGGACGCCGGCGCTACTTTTATCTGGCGCTACTTGATGTGCGACTTGCTTGACTACAGGAACTACCCGAGCGGAAGTTGGCGGGGAGAGGATGACAATTGTGTGTAGGAAGAAAATTTATATTGGGAGATCGAACCATGACAAAAGACCCGGTTTGCGGAATGAAAGTGGACGAGAATAATGCTCAATATCAGTCGCAGTACGGCGGGAAGAAATACAGCTTTTGCTCGCAGGACTGCAAGACGAAGTTCGAGCAGCAGCCGGAACAGTATGCGCGATCGGCGGCGTAGGAGAAAACGAAGGCAAAAGAGTGGCCCCGGACGAATGCGTCCGGGGCCACGTGTTTCTGCGCTATCTAGCGGTGGGCTAGTTCGGGCTCGTTCGCGCCTTTACCGGATTTTAAGGCGGCGTAGCGTTTGTTGATTTCGTCCCAGCTGAGGACGTTCCACCACGCGGCGAGGTATTCGGGACGGCGGTTGTTGTATTTCAGGTAGTAGGCGTGCTCCCAGACGTCGTTGCCGAAGATGGGATAGAGGCCTTGCGAGATCGGGTTGTCCTGATTGGGAGTGCTGATAATTTGCACTTCGCCGGAGGACTTGCCGGCGAGCCAGACCCATCCGCTGCCGAATTGTTTGACGCCGGCGTCGTTGAATTTGGTTTGGAAATCTTTGAAGGTGCCGAAGGTTTTCGTGATGGCGTCGGCGACGGGGCCGTAGGGATCGCCTCCGCCTTTAGGCTTCATGATCTTCCAGAACATGGTGTGGTTGACGTGGCCTCCGGCATTGTTGCGGACGGCGCCGCGGATGTCCTCGGGGATGGCGTTGAGGTCGCGGATGAGGTCTTCGGCGGTCTTGCCGGCGAGGTCGGGATGCTTCTCGAGGGCGGCATTCAGATTTTTCACGTAGGCGCCGTGGTGCATGTCGTGATGCAGAGTCATCGTCTGCTTATCGATGACGGGTTCGAGCGCGTCGTAGGCATACGGTAAAGGGGGTAGTTCGTGAGCCATTTGTCTATTGTCCTCCAAGCTCTTGAGATGACGGGAAGCTTCGTTTCGATGCAAGCGTTATGGGCGATTATATCGCGAGGCGAGGTATGGTGCGGGCGGTGCCGGGGCACGGGCAGGGATGCTTCGACCGCGCGGTGCGGATCGCTGCGCTCTCCGCACCGCTGCGCTCAGCATGACAATTCGTATGACAATCCGTGGTGGTTCCGCTCGGCCTCGCCCTTGCGGGACGGCCGAGCCGGCCGTCTCCACATGAATTTGTTACATATTTATTTGCGACCCAGGAGGCGGATTCTGGAGGTGAAGGCGCGGCCCTGGCAGGCGGTGAAGGTGGGGGCGGGATGGGAGATGGGATCGATGGTGCTGTTGACGACGAAAGGATTGCAGCGTCCCGTGATGTTGTCGAAGCCGCCACGGACGGCGAGGTAGTAGCCGAAAAGGTGGAAGCGTTTTTCGGGTTGGATGTTGAGGGAGAGGTATGAAGGGAAGCGCTGGGCGCCGGGTAAGCCGATGAGTTCTTGCTGATTGTTGTAGAGGTTGAAAGGGAATCCGGTGCGGGCTTCGAGCGAGTAAGCGATTTCGAGCTGGTGAATGATGGGGAGCCTGAAGAATGGAAAGTATCCCCAAGAGAGGAAGCGGTTGGGAGTGTCCCAGGGATAAGGACCAGGTTGCTGGGGACTGAAGATGGGATTGTCGACGTTGAAGTCGAGAACTTGATTGGAGCGAGAACTGGAACGGGTGTAGGAGCCCATCAGCATGTAGCCGTCGCGGAAGTTGTGGCGGAGAGAAACCTGGAAGCCGTCGTAGCGGTCGTTGCGCGAGTTCTGGAGGATGAAGTTGCCACCAGCCGTGTTGTTGAGAGTGTCATAGACGAATCCGTGATTGCCGCGGCGTTGCTGAAATTCGGCCTTCATGTAGATGGCATAGGGGAGTTTCTTTTCGAGGGCGACGCTCCAGTTGAGGAAGCGGGGGACTTCGAGCGTGCTGTTGTTGACGGTGAACGTGGTAAGGACGGGGCCCGAAGTGGTGACGCATCCGGTGTTGGCGGTGCAGTTGGGATCGACGGAGTAAAACGTATCCTGCCGGGTGCCGGCGTAGGGGCGGGCGATGAGATAGACGGGCGTGCCGTCGTAAACCAGGCCGATGCCGGCGGAGATTTTGGTGTTGCCAGAGGCGTCGAGAACATAGGTGCCGGCGAGGCGCGGAGACACGGTGGCTTTGCGGACGATGGCGTCGTGATCAAAGCGGATCCCGGGTTCGAAGAGCAGGCGGTTGGTGATGCTCCAGCGATCTTCGGCGTAGACGCTGATCTCGGTGTTGTATTGCTCGTGCAACGGCGCGGGCCCAAAGGTGGAGTAGCGGGTGCAGGGGAAGCTGGCATTCTGAGGGGCGATGAGGCAGAGGTCGGGGGAAGTTGAGGGCTGCGTGTTGTCTGCGCTCAGGAATGAAATGGGTCGACGTTCGAAAGTGGCGTTATAGGAAATCCGGTCGAGATCCATGCCGACTTTGAAATCGTGGCGGCCGTGCCATTGATGCGCGGGGAGGTAGAGGTTGGAGAGAATCTGCCAGCGGGTAGCGTTGGTCTGGTTTGCGAAGTAGAAGTTGCCGCCGGCGGTGTTGGGATTGATGAAGTAGGGAAGTGATCCGTAGGGGGTCAGTTGCGCGTCGTATTCAGCGTAAGCGAATCCGGTTTCGAGGAGCTGACCTCCGGCGAAATAATGCTGGTCTTTGAGACTGCCAAAGTAGGCGGATTCGTCATCTTTGGGATTGGTCTGTTGAGGCATCTGCGGTGAGAGGAACGCGTACTGATCGTGCAGATGGTTCAGAAGAAAGCTGGCGGTGAAGATGTTTCGGCTGGTGAGGTTGGACTGCAGTTTGGTGAGATCGCCGACGCGGATCGTGTGATCGTTGTCGGCGCCCACGGGAAGAGCGGTGAATACGGTGTTGGCATAGTCCCCCTCAAATGCGTTGTAGAACCAGATTCTTCCTTTTTCGATGGGACCGGAGAAGGTGAAGCGGGGAAGGAACTGGTCGAAGCGCCATCCGTGCTTGTTTTGGATGGAGGGAATAAAGTTAGTGGCAAAGAAGCGGAAGTGGTCGTCTCCGATGCCGGTGTTGAG
This sequence comes from uncultured Acidobacteriaceae bacterium, assembly GCA_963844525.1. GTDB lineage: Bacteria > Acidobacteriota > Terriglobia > Terriglobales > Acidobacteriaceae > Sulfotelmatobacter. The sequence continues at coordinate 138,054 of CAWJOM010000012.1, forward strand.
TTTGAGGACGCCTCCGGATCCTTTGCCGTCTTCGGCAGGTTCGCGGGAGGGCTGGACCTGGATGGAGCGAAAGGAGTCGGCGCTGACACGGACGTCGAGTTGTCCGGTAGCGGGCTGGGTAACGTTGAAGCCGTCGAGCAGGGTGACGGTCTGGTACGTTTGGGCTCCGGCAACATGGGGCTGGCCCGCCTGGTCCTGAACGACACCGGGGATAAAGTTCAGGGCGTTGCGATAGTCGTGGGTGCCGGGGTAGACGATGTTGATGATGTCGAGTCCGCTAATGCTTTCTTGCGAGGCGACCTGCGTGGGATCGATGGTGGGAGGAGATTCGTGGACATCGACGATTTCGCGGACTTCCTGCTGATGCGAGATCGACACATCGATTGCAGAGCCCGGTGCAAGCTGAACGGTGGGTTGAACCAGAGCGTAGAAGCCTTGCTTTTCAACGCGGAGTTGGTACTCGCCTGCGGCAAGTGAGGGGAAGGGACAGCGACCCGCTAGATCCGTCTGGCAGCGGATGGCGGGCTGTGCGGCCGATTGTAGGGACACGCGGGCGGAGGAAACGGCGACTCCATTCTCATCCGTAACGGTGATGGTGGGCGCAGATTGGGCCGCGGCAGTGCCGAGCAGAGCGAGCGTTAGGAGGAGAGCACGCATGCGGTCCACAGGCATTGTAATGGTAGGATGCGGCGACGCCGGAGTGGGGATTGACATCCCATTCCGATGAGCCACGATGCCGAGGAGCACATTGCGCCTAGTATGCGAGGGACGCGCAGCAATGGTGGCAAAGTCCCCACCCTTCGGCAACCTCAGGGCAGGCTTTCTCGCGCAAAAGCGCGCGAGAAATGGGGCACCCGGCACCTCTGACTTTCGCGATGCACCCAGCTTCTTAACTATCATCGATGAAAATTTCTGACGACAGAATTTTGCGGATGATTGCGGTGTTCAAGTTTCTCAAAGCCGCAATGTTGATTGCGCTGGGCATCGGCGCTTTCCGGTTGCTGCATACAGACCTGGGCCAACTGGCAGAGCATTGGGTGGAGGCCTTGCGCCTCGATCCCGGAAGTCACTTCCTGACTATGGGGTTAGCGAAGTTGTCAAAGCTGCATCCGGATCAGATCAGGAAGCTGGGGTTGGTAAGTTTCTTGTATGCGGCGTTATTTCTTACCGAGGGCGCAGGTTTGTGGCTGCGCAAATTGTGGGGCGAGTGGCTGACGGTGATCATCACGGGAAGCCTGGTGCCGGTGGAGATCTATGAAATTCATCGACATCCGAGTGCCTTGAAGGTGGCGGTTCTAGCGATTAATCTTGGGGTCGTTGGGTATCTCATTTATCAAATTCGGGGACGCAGTACTGCGTCGAAGTAAGCGCTCGACTGGGCCTGAGACCCGGTCCCACACAATCAGGATCCCATCCCACAGCCTATCAGGCTTTGGTGGCGAGGTACTGGCAGACGCGCTGGATGGTGTCGCGCTGGCCGTCGTTGAGGGTGAGGAATTCGAATCCGTAGCGAAGGCCCTGGCGGTAACGGACGATGGCGCGCACTTTGATGGGATAGGGAGTAAGAGGCAGCGGAATTTCCAAAGTGACGATCTCGCCGGGTTCGAGGCTTCCGGTAAGGGTGGCTCCGATGCCGTCCTGGCCCATTTCGGTGGAGCGTCCCCAGCAGGTGCGAAACTCTCCCGATTGAAACATCTTGACCTGCAAACGAACGTCGATGGTGAAGCGGGGAAAGCGGCGAGTAAAAGTGACCTTGCCTGCGGGCGCATCGGCGGGAATGCGGGTGCCGCTTCCGGAATCGGCGGCGGCAGCGGCGGCCTTAGCTTTTTCGTCTTTGCTCATACCGAATCGTGACCCATAGATCCTTTACTCGGCAGATCGGTGCGGCGATAGTTCAGCCACATCGTAATGCACTAGTTGCCGTGCAGCATATAGCCGGGCTCGAGCGGCAATTTGCCGGCGACCTTAATGACGGCGACGCTGCTGTTGATGGCGTACACGTCCACGACGCCAACTGCGCCGGGGATGGAAGCGACCTTGTTGACCAGATCCTCGTCGGAATCAACGATCATGACCGCGGGGTGACCGGTGCGTCCGTGATTGGCGGTGGCGATGAGATCTTTCACTTGCGATTCCGGAAGCTCGTACACCTTCTCCAAAAAGAACTTCATTTCGGGAGCGGCGGGGCTGCGCATGATGAATGTGACCGACTTGCCATCGGGCCAATGGTTGGTCTGGCCCTTGCAGACCTTCACGAGGTCGGGCACGGTGATGCTAGAGACGGCGTTGGCCTTGTTCGAAATGAGCGCGAGATCGCGCGCGGCTGCCAGCGAACTGCTGGCCGCGACGAGTAGGACGATGCTCAGGGTTTTTCGATGGAACACGCGCTGTCTCCCGCAAGGCGGTAATCCGCCCTGGTGTGATTTTCAAGGAAACAAGTCACCTTCTCAACGTAACTAAGGTCATATATCTCTAGGATCAGGGGGTATCCGGAGGAACCGCGACCCGAGGGCGACCTGTGAGGCAAAATGCCGGTGGTGGGCCCAGAAGTATACCTTTTGCTGGGAGAATTCATCACAGATGTGGTCTTAAACCGAGAGGGCTTGGCAAGCGCCGCGGGATCAGTTAGGCTATGCCTTCTCCTCGAACTGAGGATATACCCCCCATGACAAACCGTGTTACGTACGCTCCGCAAGATTTCCAAAAGATGTGCAAGCAGGCAGAGAGAGACCACGAGTCCAAGAAGCTGGTTGTGCTGATGGAACGTGTGAAGCGGCAGATTGCCGAACGCGAAAATCCCTCGGGAATCGCGGAAGTGTCGAGTCATCAGGCGGGATTGCGGCTGCCCAGCCGCTCAGCGCCATTCGAGAGATAGAAAGCAATAACGGTTTTTCTCGAATCCATTTTCTGCGTGCGCGCGAGGAAAACTTTTCTCCTTCCACATGGTGGTTTTGCGCTAGAATGAGCGGGCTTTTCTGGTTGACTCGACTGCTGGCCCAGACGAGTGAGCCATGTGCCTTCCCCCAGGAGGTAGTAGATGTACCGGCCTTACACGAGTCCCTCAGCGGACTCTCGTCCGTTTCGTGATGTGGAATCCCAAATCCGCGACCTAACGCAAGACTTCGCGATGTCTTTCAATACCGGAAACTATGATCAGGCAGCAGCATTATTCGTGATCGATGGCGAACTCATGGCTCCGCACTATGAGGGAGCCCACGGGCCAAAAGCTGTAGAGAGATTGCTGCGCCAGTTGGGCGAAGCCGGATACGGCGACCTGCGAATGGAAACCACGAGAGTGGAGCATTCCGGGGATATGGCAATGGAGATTGGGCGTTTTTCGGTCATCGTGCGGAAGCCTGACGGGACGATGACGCCGGAGCGCGGGAAATACGTGAAAGTGTGGCGCCGGCTGGGTGTATGGCGCCTGGTGGCTGACTGCTGGAGCCGGACTCCGCTTGTGGTGAGTGAACGCGCGGCCTGATTCCGGGCGGGGCGCGTTCTGCGGCGGTCGGAATCGAGATCTGCACTTGCGACGGTCGGGTGCGCGGGATAATTTTGCGTGCTATGGGACACGAGCGAACGGCAGTGACCGCGGCCAGTGAGCGCGGACTTGCGGCGGGAGAAAAAGCCGAGGTCAGGCAGCCTGACCCCGGGCAGTATTGTCCGAACTGCTCATCGAAGTTGCGGGAAAGCCGGTGCAAGTTGAAGTGTCCGCAATGCGGGTTTTATTTGAGTTGCTCGGATTTTTACTGAGGCATTGCTGATTGCTGATTTTTGATTTTAAAAAGCCCGCGGGTTTAACGAGATAAGATCCTGCGTCATCTCTTCAAGAAGTTCTGGTAGTCAATGATTGGCGAAGTTCTTAATCAGCAGTCAAAAATCAGCAATCAACAATCAGCAATTCCAACCCGGCTGACGAGCCGCTGACGTCTCGTCTACAATGGCTGCCGGGATATCATTCACTTCATTTAAACAGGAGAGGATCCATGCAACGGAAGGCAAGTGCGGTTTGGAAGGGTGGGTTGAAGGATGGGCAGGGATCGATTTCTGCGCCGGGCGGGGTGCTGAGTAATACGCCGTATTCGTTCACGACTCGGTTTGAGAACGCGCCGGGAACGAATCCCGAGGAGTTGATCGCGGCGGCGCATGCGGGATGTTTTTCGATGGCGCTGTCGGCGCAGTTGGGCGGGGCGAATCCTCCGTTAGTGCCGGAGAGCATTTCGACGACGATCACGCTGTCGCTCGACAAGCTGGATTCGGGATGGACGATTACGGCGAGCCACATTGATGTCGTGGGCAAGGTTCCGGGCGCGGACGCGGCGACATTCCAGAAGTATGCCGAGGCGGCGGAGAAGGGCTGTCCGGTGTCGAAGGTGCTGAACGCGAAGATTACGATGACGGCGAAGCTGGAGTAGAGCTTCCTTTGGGAAAGAGAACCTTTAACCACTAAGGACACGAAGGAAGCGGGTTGCTCCGTGGTTTGACACGGGGCGTCGTGTCTGTAGAATAGAGGTGTAGGTCTTCCTGACACGGCGACGATAGGTCGCCGCTGCTGAGCAAGTTCCATTGCCATCGTGGCGGAATTGGCAGACGCGCATGGTTCAGGTCCATGTACTCGCAAGGGTGTGGGGGTTCGAGTCCCTTCGATGGCACCAAGATTTCAATCATTGTTGATTTCTTGATTTCTGATTGTTGATCGAACCGCCGCAGCGATGTGCAGGGTTTTTGAATCAACAATCAAAAATCAGCAATCAACAATTTCCAGCAGATGGGGAGACAGCAGGGCCCTCCACTGCGCCGTCGCTGGCGCTCCAGCTGCGGTCGGGATGACAGGGAGTCGAAATATCTGCGCAAACGTGAAAAAGGCGATCTCTTTCGAGATCGCCTTTTTGCAATAAGGGGTGGTTTACAGCGGCTGGACGTTCTCAGCTTGCCAGCCCTTGGGGCCCTTGGTCACGTCGAACTGCACGGTTTGGCCCTCTTGCAGGCTGCGGAAGCCGCCTGCTTGAATCGCCGAGAAATGCACGAAAACGTCTTCGCCAGACTGGCGGCTGATGAAGCCGTAGCCCTTGGCGTCGTTAAACCACTTTACTGTTCCTTGTTCTGCCATGGTGTTAGGTGTTCCTTTAATGTGAATCGATTTTACGCTTGAGAGATTCGGAGGTACTGCGAGAGGTTACTGGCTGTTGAGGCAAGAACTGCTCACGACCGACTCGGACTAACGTACGTGTTTATAGTACGCGTAAAATGAAGAAATAGCAAGTTGGATTGCAATTCGGTAGTGGTGCAGTGGGCGGACCTGTGGCGGCTTGTTTCGAAAATCATCACCACGAAAGACACGCAGGCTCACGAAGGAAAGGGGACCACTGCTGTGTGCGCAATGCGGCGGCAGGATGAGTGCAAACAGGGTATACTTGAAACACTTAACCTCGAAGACCCATGGCCCTATTTGCGCCTTCGCGATTGAGAGATCGAGAGGCGTCTTTTCTGCAGGAGAGTGTCCCTCAATAGACTTCGCTCGGAGATGGGCCGAATGGCTGCTCCATTCCGAAGTCTGCAATCTGACGAGTTCGGTTTGCGGTAGATACTGAATTTCTTTGTAGTCACGTTCGTCGGCAGTCCCACGATCGACCCAACGGAACACGGCTTCACAGCCTGCCCGCATGACAGGAGAGCATTGTGTCCAGAATTAACGGCGACAAATCGAGATTTAACCGCGTGCGGAGGCAGAACGCTGCGAAGCGGATGCGAAACCGCAAGCTGCTGCAGAATGTGATCGCGCAGGGCAAGCCGGCCGTCGCGGCCGAGTCCAAGCCGGTCAAGGCATAGCGCTCCGGAGCCCGAAAATGGGTCGGGAGTTTTGAGTTACAGAGAAGGGAAAGGCTGCTCAATGAAGAACATTTACGTAGGGAATTTGCCGCACAGCACGACCGAATCGGAACTGCGAACGGTGTTCGAGGCTCACGGCGCGGTGGAAAAGGTCAGCATCGTGACGGACCGAGAGACTGGGCGAGCCCGCGGGTTCGGGTTCGTGGAAATGACGAACGCTCCCGAGGCGGATAAAGCAATCGCGGCTCTGAACGGAACGGAGTTGGGAGGGCGTGCGTTGAAGATCAACGAAGCGCAGCCGAAGACAGACCGTCCGCGCGGCGGGGGCGGTGGTGGTGGGAAGAGGTTTGGGGGTGGAGGAGGCGGTGGCGGACGCGGGCGCGATGACTACCAGGGACATGCACGCCAGCCGCGTGAGCCACGCTGGTAGTCTGTCGGTTTCTGAACGCAGCCGGACGCGTGTTGGCGCTCTCCGGCACCGCAAGCAATAACAACAAGGAGGAATTGTGAATGCCACGAGGACGATCCACATTTACTAAACGCCAGAAGGAACAGACGCGGCAACAAAAACAGCGCGACAAAGCAGAGCGCAGGGAACAGCGCAAACAGGACAAGCCGGAGGGCGCTGTCGTCGATGAGATGCAGGAACTGCGGGAGCTCGCCGAGGCGCAGGCGGCATTGTTCCGCATTGGGAGTGAGGACGAACCCGAGTCCGCGGACACGTTTATTCCAAGCCCCAAGATTGGGCGGTAAATCGGACCACATGAATCGCTGGAGCTCGAAAGCTCCAGCGATTTTATTTTGGGCTTGGAACAGAGCTAAACACCTCTAAAGGCTTGGTTTAAAGAGTTACGCTAGGGGCCTCAAAACGAGTACAATAGCCGCGCGCATCGACCCAAGAATAAGTCGAGGCGCTATCATGGGAGCAACGTATCGCGCCTCATGAATTTCACGCTGGAACACAGGCTCGTCACGAGCTCCCTCAAAGGATTCATGGCCGATGAATTCTGAGTGTTCCTGCCTTTGCCGGACGACTGCTGCGATAAGGAGAGGATTATGCTTTCAGTAAAGACGAAAAGTGGGGCGAAGACCCCTTCAGTAATTTCCGGCGTTGGGCTGATGTCACGGCCAACGAAACTGGCAACTGCAGCACTTCGCAGTGCTCTAACCTTGGCCCTGCTTTCCGCGACGCTGCTGATGGCCGCTCGCCCTGCTCACGCTCAGACCGAAGAGGTACTTTATGGCTTCAAGGGCGTTCCCGATGGCTCCCGACCCGAGTCCAGCCTGACCGCGGACAAGAACGGCAACCTCTACGGCACAACCTATTCCGGAGGTTTGGGATTCGGAACCGTATTTGAACTTTCGCCGACCGCCGGGGGATGGACGCAGACCACGCTCTACAGCTTCTGTCCAGTCGCAGGCTGCGTTGATGGACAGAATCCAAGTTTCGCGTACTTGTGGCTTGACGGCGACGGCAACCTGTACGGTACCGCCTCTGGCGGCGGCACGAATGGATATGGCGTTGTGTTCGAGCTCTCCAACTCCGGCGGCACCTGGACGGAAAGCATTCTCCATAACTTTGCCAACGCTCCCGACGGCGCTAATCCAGGAAACGGTCTGATTATGGATGCTGCGGGCAATCTCTACGGCATGACATTCGCCGGCGGCACCGGAAATGGACATGGATGTATCTTCGAGCTAAGCCCTTCCGGCAGTACCTGGACCGAGAAGGTAATCTACGACATTAACAGCACACACTCCGGTCTGACCCTGGATCCGACTGGAAAGATCATCTATGGGACGACTTACACGACGGTCTTCGAACTAAAGCAGAACGTCTCGGGCGTCTGGGTTCCGACTGTGCTCTTCACTTTCAATCCGGCGAATGCTGCAACGCAAGGCTCCAATCCAGTTGGCACACCGGTGCTCGACAGTGCGGGCAACATTTACGGTACGACGTTAACCGGCGGCGCCAATAACGCAGGCGTGGTCTTCAAACTCAGTCCTGCACAGACCGGACCATGGGTAGAAACGGTTTTGTTTTCGTTCGGCGGTAATGCCCAATACGGCCCCAACGGCGCTACTCCTTTTGCTGGGGTTGTCTTAGATTCCAGCGGCAACATTTACGGCACTACTCAAGCTGGAGGCCTGAAAGGTGCCGGGACGGTGTACGAACTAGTGGCCCCGACGAACGGCAAGGGCGCTTACAAAGAGCACGTCATTTTCAACTTCAACGGTACGAACGGAGCTGCGCCGAAGTCCAGCCTTACTATTATTGGCGGCTATATTTATGGCACGACCTACGGAGGTGGCGCGAATGCACAAGGCACCGTGTTCGAAGCCAACGCACACGCCGCCATCACCAAGACTACGCTTACGTCTTCGCCCAACCCCTCCACCCATGGCCAGGAGGTCACCTTTACCGTGACAGTCAGCTCCAGCGCTGGTCCGCCACCGGATGGAGAGCTCGTGTTGATCGACAAGCTCTCCAAGCCGGCGCTCACCGGCGGTGTGGCGACCTTTAGCACCAAGAGACTGGCGGTGGGCACCATCCAGACTTCGGCGACGTACTACGGGGACATCGATTTCACTCCCAGCGCGTCGCCCAAAATCGTTCAGGTGATCAATCCGTAATCGCCCTGGTCTTAACGATGCCCGCGGCAGTTTCGCCGGTTCAGTAGGGATGGGATCGTGGGGGGCAGGAATGGCGTCTGAATTCCTGCCCTCCCTCTAGGAAGCGAGGAGTGGCACACTCTCTGTTAGCGAATAATTTTCAGCGAGCGGCTATTTAAGTCTGCAAGATCCTTCGCTCCGCCTGACTACGCTTAGAATGACACCCTCAAATCGGCGGTTAGGCAGTCCAAAGGGAAAAGCCCCACTTCTCGCAAAAGCACGAGAAATGGGGCACCCACTTTCCATTCAGCTTCTCGTTTCTTCTTTAATCACTAAACAAAAACTTCGCCGGGTAACCGGGTCAGAGTGCGCGAAGCCAGCGTGTTCTGGACGGCGCGGCGCGGCTGAGAGGCGCCCGAAGGATCCATCTGCATGCGCTCGATGCGCAACTTCAGCGTGCGCTCGATGTTGCGGAGTTCGATGACCTCGACCCCCGTGGCCAGCGTGGTTGCGCGGCCCGTGGATCCGGCGCGTCCGGTCCGTCCGACGCGATGGATGAAGTCTTCGGCGATCTTGGGGACGTCATAGTTGATGACGTGGGCAACGTCGTCGCAATGCAAGCCGCGAGATGCGATGTCCGTCGCGACCAGCACCTGGAACCGGCCTTCCTGAAATCCGCTCAGAGCACCGTTGCGCTGCGACTGGGAGCGATCGCCGTGAATCATGGTGGCGGTGAAGCCGTCGCGAGCAAGGTCTTGTGCAAGGCGCTGAGCGCCGCGCTTGGTGCGGGTGAAGATGAGGGTTTGTCCTTTTTCGTTGTAGAGAAGCTGGCGGAGGACCTCGATCTTTTCGCCGGGACGAAGTTCGTAGGCTTTGAGTTCCACGCTCTCGGCGGGCTTCAGGACCGAGCCCAGCGCCACGCGAACGGGATCGCGCATATATTCGTGCACGAGGCCGGCAACGGATTGTTCCAACGTGGCCGAGAAGCATAGGGTCTGACGGTTCTTCGGCAGCACGGCAAGGATGCGGCGGATGGCCGGAAGGAATCCCATATCAAGCATGCGATCGGCTTCGTCGAGGACGAGCACCTTGATGTGGCGCAAGTCGGCGAAGCGGCGGTCGGTAAGGTCCTGCAATCGTCCGGGGGTCGCGATGATGAGCGAAGATCCGGCGCGGAGCCCCTGAATCTGAGCTTTCTCAGATACGCCGCCGATGACGAGCGCGGCCTTGGGCATGGTCTTGGTGCGCAGTTGCTCATATTGCTCGTGAACCTGCATCGCCAGCTCGCGCGTTGGCAAAAGCACCAGTGCTGTGGCTTGGCTTGCAGGGTCTTTGCGGAGCATTTCGATCACGGGGATCAGAAATGCGAGGGTCTTGCCGGTTCCGGTCTGGGCGGTGCCGATGACATCTTTTCCTTCCAGAGCAGGCTGGATCGCGCGCTCCTGGATGGGCGTTAAGGTGATGAATTGCGCTGCCGCAAGCTTCTGCTGCAAAGCCGCAGACAAGGGCAGTTCGGTAAATGTGGTCATTCTAGGTTGTTTCTTTCTGGAGGGGCTTGTCGAAATACACGTCTCGCATATGGAATACACGTGAAGCTTCCATGCCGCTCACATTGTTTTTTGAATTCACGCTGGAACTAAACGGCGGGCAGGAAAGGCGGAGATGATTCTGGTCCAAACGGGGGACCACCGCGTCACGAGCAAACCGTGGAAAAAGCGTCAAAAGCAGTATAGCACAAAGAATGGTGCGAAGAAGTTACGAGGGTAAGTAGCGGCAGTGCAGTTCAGCTTGCGCATTAGGCCGGTCAAGCAGGAGATCCTTCGCTACGCCTGAAAAACGGCTCTGCTCAGGATGACAAAAGTAAAGGCTACACTGCACTACTACCGAGTAAGTGGATGTTGGAGAGTTTGGTCTCAAAAATTTTGGTCGGACTTACTACAAAATCGATGAACCCCCGCATCAAAGAGGTTGAGGCCGGGATCGCAAACAATAATCTCCAACCAGCAGTCCTAGGCTAGAATGACTCACTGTAATTCACCAAACAATTGAGAATGGCCGAAACAAAACTCTCTTGCTTCTGGCATGAACCGGACCTCGTCCGCGAATACCGGGTTGGGGTTTCGCTCCACGGACACACCAACCGCTCCAAAGAAAGCCTTCAACTGATCCCGGAGTTGGCTCGTAAGGGGCCAATGCTGCATGCTGCGCTGGAGAAACAGTGCCGGCGATCGAGGATTCCCGTGGACTTCGCGCGGGCGTACTGGACTCCGCCGCTTACGCCCAGGCTGGCATATGAGACCGAGAAAAATCAGATCGAGAATACGCTCGGTCTGAAGAGCCTGGTTTCGCTGACGGACCACGACAATATTGAAGCGCCGATTTTGTTGCGCGAGACGCGAGAAACGAGGCAGACGCCGATTTCGCTGGAGTGGAGCGTTCCTTTCGCAGGAACCATCTTCCATCTCGGTGTGCACAATCTGCCATGCGAACGGGCGCAGTCCATCATGGCCGATCTCGCAGAGTACACGCGGAATCCAAGCCCGCGGCGACTATGTGAACTGCTGGCGATGCTGGATGCATTTCCCGACGTGCTCGTGGTGTTTAACCATCCGCTATGGACGCAGACTTGCGTGGGAGTGCGCCGGGACGACAAGGCCCTCGACCGGTTTCTGGGTCGCGCGGTGCGATTTCTGCATGCGTTCGAAATTAATGCCACCCGCAGCGCGAAGGAGAATAGCCTGGTGAGCGTTCTGGCCGAGCGGTGGCGTCGGCCGCTGGTTTCCGGTGGAGACCGCCACGGATGCGAGGCCAGCGGGGCGCTGAATCTGACGTGTGCCGAAACATTTTGCGAGTTTGTGAGCGAGATCCGAGTCCAGGAGCATAGCCACGTATTGCTGATGCCGCAGTATACGGAGCCAGTGAGCTTGCGGACGACGCGGACGCTGCTCGACGTGATCCGCCACTATCCGGAATATCCGGAGGGCTCGCGCCGCTGGGACGACCGCATCTTTCATCGCGATGAAAATGGAATCGAGCGGCCGATCTCGTCGCTGTGGAAGGCTCCGCCCGCGTATGTGGAGCAGATTCTGGCGAGCGTGCGGCTGCTGGAGAATGCGACGGTCCAACGCGCGATGGAGCGCGTTTTCAGGCGCGGTGCAGCGCCGGACTCTCCCCGCGAAATTGCGGCGGAGGTCTTTGCTGCAGCAACAGGTTCGCATGAAGCGGTTTCGCCCGAGGCGCGCACGTGAAGAAGAGCAGGCCAAGGGTCGCGTTTTTTCCCTGTGTCTACCACGAGGTGGATGGCGTGGCCCAAACCAGCCGGCACTTTGAGGCATTCGCCAAGCGCCAGGAGTTGCCGTTTCTGATGGTGCATGCGGGCCCGCACGACGAGATTAATGCGGCGGGACCAGTCATGCGCGTTCAGTTGGAGCGCAGTCCGGTGAAATTTCCGCTCGACCGGGCGCACGACTACGATCTACTTTTCCTTCGGCACTTCAAGAAACTGGAACCTCTGCTGCGGGAGTTTCGTCCGGATGTGGTGCAGATCACCGGGCCGAGCGATTTGGGCACGCTGGGAGCATACGTCGCGTACAAGATGGGGATTCCGTTGGCCGCCACGTGGCAAACCAATCTTCATCAGTATGCGCGGAGACGGACGGCCGCAGCGGTGAAGTTCTTGCCGAAGCCCGTTGCCGGGAAACTGGCAGATCTAGCAGAGCGATGGAGTTTTCGTGCGACGGCGCGGTTCTACCACATTCCCCGGCTGCTCTTTGCGCCGAACCAGGAGATGATCCGGGTGCTGGAGGCGGCGACCGGAAAGCCGTGTTATCTGATGTCGCACGCGGTGGACGCGGAGATCTTCCGGCCGGAGCTTCGCAATCGGACTGATAGGACGTTTCGCATTGGCTATGTGGGGCGGCTCACAACGGAGAAGAGCGTGCGAGTGCTGGCGCGGCTGGAGCAGGCTCTCCTCGATAAGGGCTATCACGGTTTTGAGTTTGTAATTGTGGGCGAAGGCGCGGAGCAAGAATGGCTGCGGAGCCATATGCAGCAAGCTGAATTCACGGGCGTGTTGCGGGGCGCGGAATTGTCTCAGACATTCGCGAATTTTGATGTGTTGGTGTTTCCGTCGGAGACTGACACGTTCGGGCTGGTGGTGCTGGAGGCGTTTGCTTCGGGAGTGCCGGCGATTGTGACCGACAAGGGCGGGCCGCAGTTTACGGTGCGGCATGGAAGTACTGGATATGTCGTGCGCGATTTCGATGAGCTTGTACGTTACACGACGAGGTTGATGGAGCAGCCCGAGTTGTTGGGCTCGATGCGCGTGGCGGCGCGCGAGCAGGCGTTGGAAACTTCGTGGGATCGGATTTTCGAGGGCATGTATGAAGCTTACGAGCGGCGCCTGTGCAGCGTTGGGGTGGAGAGCCAGAACGTCTTCCATGTGGCTACGACGTGAGTCGGACCACGGGGGCCGAAGGCCACATTTTTCCAGAGGCCTCACGCGGCCCTGGGCGGCCGCTCTTCAACATCTGTATACGCGTTCCGCGTCCCTGCAAAGGTGCTAGGCAACACGGTCGAAATGGGGCACAATCAGGGCGGGGCGGAGGCAGGGCAATTTGAAGATCTCGCAAAAAGGACTGTACGCGCTGCAGGCGATGATGACGCTGGCCCGGCGGCACGATCAGGGCGCGATCAAGATCCGGGAAATCGCGGCGGAGAGCGATCTGCCGGAGAAGTTCCTGGAGTTGATCCTGCTGGAGTTGAAGAATGCGCGTATTGTGGACAGCGTGAGGGGTGCGAGAGGCGGCTATCAGTTACGGCGCGATCCGGCGGAGATTCCGCTGAGCGATATTATCCGGCTGGTGGATGGCCCGCTGGCTCCGATGGGAGATGCCGAGCAGTTGCGCGGGCTGATCGCGAAGGATGCGGACCATCGGGCATTGTATGAAGTCTTCCTGGAAGTGCGGGACGCGGCCGCGAAGATTCTGGAGCACACCACGATTGCAGATATTGTGGGGGGCGGGAAGGGCAAGAAGAGCTCGGGCGGAAAAATTCCGGTGGCGGCGGGGAAGAAGCGGTCAAACGGGGGCTAGTTTGTCAACGTCGAGCTTCGCTCGACGGAAGGCCGAGGGCGGCCGTCTCCACATTCTTCAGAATCCAGATCCCGCGCGGGACACGGGAAGTGCGGGATTTTCACAGTGCAGAAACAATCCAGTGCTTTGAGACGAATGGTGACTTCTCTGAACGAATCCGGAGAAAAGCCGCGTCCCGCAAGGTTTGCGATAACAACGCGTGGCGCCATTGCACCATTTTCTGTCATGGGGCTGTGAACGGCGTGCACTCGATTGAAAATACGTGTACTTATAAGCGCGCATTTTCGATTGACGGAAATAATAGAAGGAGTACAACAAGATCGTTCTTTGACAACTTCTTAAGTTTTTCCGGTTGGTGCGGCGTCCGGGGCTCAAGCGGAGTCACTGTTCGGATCGCAAGATCAGGACAGAGGGTGAGCAAGGGTCTATAGCAAAGCGCTGGTTGAGGAGAACGAGGAAGAAATGTCGAAGGCAAGATAGAGTTCCGAGGCGTGGGGTAGGTTTATCCGGTTGGCGGTGAGCCCGGAGCCCAAGCGAAGATCGCGCGTTGCGCCCCGCAAGGGAAGGCAACGAGAGCAGGTCGAGCGAGGGTCAAACGCGAGCTACTGGCCGAGACGAATGGACCCCACACCACCTCGGAACTCTTATTTTTTGTAAACAAACTATTCAGCTAGCTCTAGCTTCTAGCTTTCTAGTCTAACCCGCAATCCTTCCAACTGTTCGTTTCTTCACCAGTCAATCCATAGAATATTGTTGCTGAGATTTCAGTCCGCGTGAATCCGTGGCCACGAAGCTTGCTCCGCCAGGCACCTAAGACCTGTCAGACTGTCTTCCTAGTCCACGTGCTCGCCTTCGGCCATGAAGCTCTGTTCGGATGGAGGCAGCCTGTCGCCGGGGCGCGCCCAGAAGACATACAGCGTCGGCCAAAGAATCACGCTGACCAACAATTCCACGATCAGTCCGCCGACGATAACGATCGCGAATGGACGCTGCGAGTCGGAGCCAATGTCGTGCGACATCGCCGCCGGCAGCAGGCCGAGGGTCGCCACCAGCATCGTCATCATGATGGGACGCAGGCGGAGCGCGGCGCCTTCCTTGGCCGCTTCGCGCACCGGCATCCCGCGGGTGCGCAGCTGGTTGATGTACTCGACCATGATCACGCCAATCTCGACCGAGACGCCGATCAGCGCCAGAAATCCCAGTCCGGACGACACGCTGAAATGAGTTCCGGTCAACAAGCAGGCTGAGAAATCCGCCGAGCGGAGAAAGCGCGACCACCGCCAGAATCAGGCCGACCCACTTCCACGAACCGAACGCCGAATAAAGAATGAACGCCATCAGCAGCAGCGTGATCGGGACGATGAAGGCCAGACGGCGGTTGGCGCGCTGCTGGCTTTCGTATTCGCCGGTCCAGTCGAGGTGATAGCCCTCGGGAAATTTGACTTTCTGCCCGACTTCTTCAATGGCCTGCCGCACCGTGCTGCCCAGATCGCGCCCGCGCACGCTGTATTTGATGGCGATGTAGCGGGAGTTGCCTTCGCGATAAATGGTGGACGCGCCATCATCGAGCGTGATGTGGCATCAGCTGGCCCAGGGACACGCGCTCGCCGGAGGGCGCGAGAATGCGAATGTTGCCGATGTCCTCCACGGTACTGGCGGAACTGCGGCTGGTAGCGCACGGTCAAGTCGTAGCGCTGCTCGCTGATCAGAATCTGGCTGACGGCTTTTCCGCCGACCGCGGTTTCGACCGCATCCTGAATGTCGCTGACGTTGATGCCGAAGCGATCGGCCGCCGCGCGATCGACCACCAGATTCACGTTGGGCTGGCCGCGCACCTGAAACGTTCCGAGGTCGGCGACGCCCGGAATCTGGCTCATCACGGCCTGCATTTCTTCGGCTTTTTGCTTCCAGCGTCTTCAGATCGGTGCCGAAAAGCTTGACCGCCAGTTCGCCTTTCACGCCGCTGACGGCTTCTTCCACGTTGTCGGAGATCGGCTGCGAGAAATTCCAGTCGACGCCGGGAACTTGCTGAGCGTCTTGTCCATGGCCGCGATCAGTTCGTCTTTGGTGCTGGATACTCGCTTCCGCCACTTTTCGCGCGGCAGCAGATCGACGAAAAATTCGGTGTTGTAGAAGCCGCTGGCATCGCTGCCGTCGTCGGGACGGCCCACCTGGCTGACCACCTGCGTCACTTCGGGAAAATCGGCCAGCACCAGTCGGGCCTTGTTCGCATAGATCGATGCCCGCCGTGGGCCCGGTGCTGGGAGCGAGAGTTCCGCGTACCCAGATCGCGCCTTCATCGAGATGGGGCAGAAATTCCGAGCCGATGATTCCGCTGAATGATCAGCGAACAGCATCGCCGCCAGCGCCAGCAGTCCCATGCCGAGAGTGAACTTCATGTGATCGAAGCACCAGTCGAGCGACGCGGCCGTAGTTGCGGTTCAGCCACTCCAGAACCGGGTTCCGCCATTCCTTGATTCCGCTACTGAACAGGATGCTGCACAGCACCGGAGCGATGAGCAGAGCGAACACCAGCGCTCCCAGCAGGGCGAACGCGACGGTCCACGCCATGGGACTGAACAGCCGGCCTTCCACCCGCTGCAGAGTAAAGATGGGCAGGTACGAAACAATGATGATGATGCGCGCGAAAAAAACCGGGCTTCTGGACTTCGTGCGCGGCGACGGCGATGGTCTCCATGAACGACTTCTTCGTGTTGCCGAACGAAGTGTGGCGCAGGATGTTCTCCACCATCACCACCGACCCGTCCACCACCATGCCGAAATCGAGCGCTCCGAGCGACAGCAGGTTCGCCGGGAATGTGCCGCAGATCCAGCAGAATCGCGGCGAACAGCAGCGAGAAGGGAATAGTGATGGCCACAATCAGCGCGCTGCGCACGTTGCCCAGGAACAGAAAGAGAACCAGCGTGACGAGCAACACTCCATCGGTCAGATTGCGCAGCACCGTGTGCGTGGTGTGCTTCATCAGTTCGCTGCGGTCAAGATGCGGAACGAGTTTCACTCCCACGCGGCAGCAATCCGTGCTGGCCGTTGGTGCCGTTCAGTTCATCAATCTTCTGTGTGCAGCGCGTCCAGCGTGGTCTCCGCCACGGCGCCCTTTGCGCAGCAGCACAATGCCTTCGACCACATCGTTCGTGTCGATGATGGTTCCATCTTCTTTGCGGATGGTCTTGCCCAATTGTCCGAGCCGGACTTTCGGCGCCTGCACCACGTTGCCCGAAATCGCGCACCCGCACCGGAGTGCCGTTCTGCACTTTCACTACGGTGGCGCGATGTCGTCAGTGGTCTCCATCAATCCCACGGCGCGCACGTTCAGCGCCTGCTCGCCGCGCTCGATGAATCCGCCGCCGGCGTTGATGTTGTTCGCGGCCAGCGCTGTCTCCACCTGCGCCAGCGACAGCCCGTAGGAGACCAGCTTGCCGGGATCGACCTGCACCTGATATTCGCGCGTCGGGCCGCCAAACGGATTCACGTCCACGATGTTCGGCACCGACTTCAACTGGTTGACCACGAACCAGTCATTCAGCGTCTTCAGTTCCATCACGTCGATATTTCGGATTCGTGCTGGTCAGCGTGTAGAACATGATCTGCCCGGTCGGACTGTAGTCCGGCCCAATGCCGGGATTCACGCCGTGGCGGCAGCGTCACCTGCTGCAGGCGGTCGAGCACTTCCTGGCGCGCGTTGAAGGTAGTGATGTCGTCGTCGTAGATGATGGTGATCATCGACAGCCCGGCAAGCGACACGGACCGCAGATGCGTCAGATGGGCGACGCCATTCAGTTCCACTTCGAGAGGAACCGTGATCTGCTGCTCGACTTCCTCGGCCGCGTGTCCCGGCCATTGCGTGATGATCTGCGCGTAGGTGTCGGCGACGTCGGGATAGGCTTCAATCGGCAGGTTGTGAAACGAGATGATGCCCCAGACAAACAGCACGAGCGCCCCGCCCAGAACCATCAGGCGGTTGCGTAGCGCGAAGTCGATCAGACTCGCATGGATCATTCTCTTTCTTCTCCGCCACTTCGGTGGAGAACTCAAGCGCGTTGGTCACCACTTCATCGCCGGCCTTCACGCCGTCGCGAATCTCCTGCAGACCGTCGGGAGTCGAGGCCATCGGCCTGAACTACCATTCGCCGGAAGCGATTTGCTGCCTTCCTTGCGGAAAACCCAGTCTTTATCATGCAGGCGCATGATCGCGGTCGCGGGGACCACGACGCGCTCGGTCGTCTTCCGCGAGCGGAACTTGGCCACCGCAAACATTCCGGGGCGCAGTGCGCCGTCGCCGTTCGGCCAGCACGATGCGTACTTTCGCCGATCGCGTGTTCGGGATCGAGCACGCGCGAAATGTCCGCGACGGTGCCGCTGAAACACGCGATCCGCAAAGGCGTTGAGCTGGATTTCCGCCGAGTCGCCCGAGATGCACTTCGCCGAGATCGTTTTCGAACACGTCGCAGACCACCCACACCTGGCTCAGATCGGCGATGGTAAAAAGATTGGGCGTGTTGTCCAGGCTCTTGACGCCTTCGAATCCAGCGACGTTCTGCTCGACGATCGTTCCCGCCATCGGGGCGCGCAGAATCGATCAGCGGGCTGGGATGCGCGGGATCCGCGCCCAGCACCCGCACATGGTGTTCCGCGGTTTCGAACATCGACTTTGGCTTTGTCTTCGCATGTCCTGCGCGGTTTCGAGATCTTTGGCCGCGATCGCGCCCTTGGTCGTAGAGCAGTTGGGCGCGGTCGAGAGCCTTGTGCGAAAGCACTTCATCGGCTCTCGCCTTCTGATAGTCCGACATCGCGAGCCGCCAGGTCGGGGCTGGAAATCACCAGCAACGTTTGCCCTTTCTTGACGCGAATCGCCCAGTTTCACTTTCAGATCGATGACGCGCCCTCCGCCGAGCGAAGTGACGTGGATCGTGCGGTTCACATCGGGCGAGCACGGTGCCATTGGCAGTCGAGTTCGGTGGGCAGCGCCCGCGATCTCCGCCTTCGCAGTCTTGAACAATTGCGGATGCTCCGCGGAAAAAACATCGGGATCACAGTAACGGGGGCTTGGCTGGCGGCCGCCGGAGTTTCATTCGAACAGCGCCGACTCCGCCGCCAAGCAGCAGGCGACAACCGTAAAGCAGCGGAAACCGGTCGACAAGGACTGCAGTCTCGCTAGCCAATCGCCGGATTAACCGTCTTCATTGGATCACCTCGCGCCCTACCGCCAGATTCAATTGCGCTGCCGCCGTCAAATAGGATCCGACCAGATTCACGTAATTCAACTGTACTGTGCGATATTCGCTTTCCGCGTTCATGAAATCGAGCAGCGAAGCGCCGCCGTGCTGATAAGAAAAGAAAATCGTGTCGCGCACGCGCACGGCCTGATCCAGATATTTTTCCTTATAGGGCTTCAGCAGAATCACGTTGCTGTTCAGAATGGCATAGGCGGAGTCGACGTCGCTGAAAACCTGGGCCTGGGCCGCATCCCGCAGCTTCTCGTTGCGTGTGATTTCAATATTGGTCCGCAGCTTCTCGCCCTGGTTGCGGTCGAAAAATGCGCAGGGGAATACTCACGCTGGCGCCGATTGTAATAGCGCATCGGGATTGTTGAGGACCTTGTGGGTACACCGAAGCTGAAGGTCGGGATCGGTCGATCCGTTGGCTTCGGCGAGCTTGTAGTTGGTCTGCGCCAGCTCCACCGACTGCATGGCGGCTTTCAGGTCGGGCCGAGTATCGAGGGCGGTTTGCGGTAGTCGTCGAGCGAGGGCCAGATCTTCGCTGAAATCGAAAAGACCCACGACATCGAAGCTCTCGACCGGCCTGCGGTCGTTCAGCAGGGTAAGGAGGTTGATTTTCGCCGTACGCAGATTCACATCCGCGGTTTGCAGATCCGATTCGTATTGCACGCGCTGCAACTCGAGACCGGTCGAGATCGATGTGTGCGATGTCGCCGGCCTGGTAGCGGTCGCGGCTGATCTTGAGGACGTGGTCGTAGGACTCGAGATTGTCCTTGGCGAGCTGGAGCACGGCTTTGGCCTGTAGCGTGCCGACGAAGGCGCCGCGCAGGTTGAACAGCAGATTGCGTTCGGAGTCGGACTGCTGCGCGATGCCGATGGCGGTACTTGTTTGGCGGCATCGTAGCGGAGCCCACGTTTGTTACGTCGCTCGAAGAGATAACTGATGCCAGGGGAGACAAAGGTGCCGGCGAAAGGCGTCCACACTCCGTGGCTCGGGGCGATCTGAGTGCCGTCGGCCGAAAGCGTGAAGTCGGGATTGGGGCGCAGGTTCGCGGTGATTTCCTGCGCCTTGAGTTCGTCAATATTCAAGCGGCTGGCCTGGAGGGTAATGTTGTTCAGTTCGAAGCGATCTTTGACGGTATCCCAGGTCCAGACCTCGGGCGCAGACGAAGGTTGAGGCGCGGTCTGGGCCAGCAGACTCGCGGCGCCAATGGCGGTTGCTCCGCATAGCAATTTCCAGTGCATCAGGAACTCCATCGGTATCGGTTTTGCCCCGCATCCATTGCCGTCGGGGAAATGGAAATGCGGTCTCGGCGGTGGGTGGCGTCGGGGATTCTGGCGCTCACGCCACTCTCGCCTTCCGCCTCAGAGTTACGTAACGACAGGCAAAGGCTCTGCCGTGTTTATTTCTATGAATGATCGGTGATTCGATGGACTACCCGGGGAAAGAATCGGGAGGAGCGCGGCCTGCCCGCACAATGGCAGGCACTGCCGGCGTAGAGATATACGGGGCCGGCAATTGCTGCCAGCTCTCTTCGGGCACAATCAGGGAACGTGCAGCTGCGGCCAGTGCCGGGGCGGTTTGCGATTTCCAGGAAGAGGCCTTGTCATTGCTGGCCTGCCGGATGGTGCGCTTGCTGCAGGGAGATTCCTCCATTTCGGCTCGCATGGCCCGGAGGTCGTCGGTAGCCGAAATTACAGGGAAGAGAACGACGAGTATGCACCCCAATGCGAACAAACACTGGAGGGAGGTGAACTTGTGGCTCGTGTGGGCAGTTCTGTATTCGCGCCACAAATAATAGGCGGGCAGGGCGAGAAGCAACCATGCGAGATTGAGCAGCAGTTCCATGAAAGCAAGCTCAGGCGCGAAAAAAGAACCCCGTGCTCGTAGTTTTTCAGAAATCGTAAATCCAAGTCAATGTGACTACGGTGTGGCGGGGGGAGACACGTGGCGCAAGTTTGGGCGGGCCGAACATTCTTATACGGGAGCCGAAGAACTGTGGGAGAGTAGGGAATCCGGACTTCTGGGGCCGCACATCAAGCCGAGACGTGCCGATAAAGGTGGGGAGATGACGACTGGGGAAAAGGCGCTGCGCGCTGCCGATGTGGTTATTTTGTTGGCGTTTGCCTTGGGAATGTCGGCTTGCCAGCTAGGATTCGCAAGGGGGGATGACGGCGAGATCCAGAGCACGGCGCCGTCGCAGCAGAGTCAGCAGGGCGGCGTCGTAATTGAGAGCGAGTCCCAACTGCCCGACGCCTATCCGCATCATCACTATGAGTTTCGATTCCATGCGCACGGCGCGGTGTCGGTACAGCACTGGAAGGTTGAAAAAGGCGCGCTGCCTCCGGGAATGAAACTGGACGACAGCGGACTTTTGGCCGGGGATCCGGAGCGTCCGGGAGAGTTTCAGTTCACGGTCTCGGTCACGGACGGGGGTAACCTGAGAGTCGGCGGTGCAGAAGCAGTTTGTGCTGAAGGTGGTCGCAGCTCTGGCCATTAATTGGAAGGTACCGGCACACGTGAGTGGGAACCGGATTGACGGGACGGTGGAGGTTTCGAACACCTCTCCCGATGACATGGACCTGACGTTCGTGGTGATGGCGGTGGCGGCGAACGGGCGGGCGACGGCGATCGGGTATCAGCATTTTGTGCTCAAGAAAGGTACGGTTGGGATGGAGTTGCCTTTCGGGGAGACGCTGCCTCATGGGGGGTATGTGGTCCATGTGGATGCGGTGGGAGAAGTCGCGCCGAAGAACCTGATTTACCGGGATCGGATGGAGACGCCGGGGCCGCTCCAAGTGACAGTGGGGCCGTAGGCCTTGGCGGTTGCAGGGGCCCGATAGGCTTGCCTGGTCCGAGATAGACTTCTGTAAGACCTTCTTTGGGTACTTAGATCACATGGAATAGTGATCCAGATCACGCACCGGTGTGTGGGAAATAACCCAAATCGGTGAATCCGGGTGATTCCACGCAGTTGTCCCAATCTGGGACTAACGCAATAAGCTGCTTGTTGTCTGTTACATGGGGGAAGCCCGTCGTGGTCTCGCAGGCCGAGCGAATTTGGTGCGCAGCGTGCCCTAACCATATCGCAGGGCAGAGGCAAGGTGCCGAGGATTCTGGCAGCTTCTAGCCCAGAGGAGGTTTGCGATGCGGGCTCCTTATGGTCTGAATATTCTTGATAATTGCCTCACCTGCCCGGTCAGGGGAGAGCACCTGTTCTGCAATCTTTCGCTGCAGCCGGCTCAGCGGTTGAACGATGTGAAGTCAACCGCCGTCTATCCCAAGGGAACGATGCTGTTCATCGAAGGGCAGCAACCGCGCGGCGTGTTCGTGCTGTGCGCGGGCAAAGTAAAACTATCGACGTCTTCCCGCGAAGGCAAGACCATCATCACGAAGATTTCGGACTCGGGGGACATTCTTGGTCTGAACGCGGTGGTGTCGAACCGGCCTTACGAAGTAACGGCCGAGATGATGGAGCCGGGGCAGGCCAACTTCATTCCGCGGGATTCTTTCTTAAATATGTTGAAGGACTATCCGGAAGTCGCGGTGCGCGTGGCGCAGCAGTTGAGCAGAAACTATTACACGGCGTATGAAGAGATCCGGACGCTGGGGCTGGCGGCGTCGCCATCGGAGAAGTTCGCCAAGCTGTTGCTCTCGTGGTCGACCAAGGGCGCGCAGGACGATGGCTCGGCGCAGGTCAAGCTGACGCTGACGCACGAAGAGGTCGCGGAGATCATCGGGACGACGCGCGAGACGGTGAGCCGGTTGTTTTCTGAGTTCAAAAAGAAGCAGTTGATGACGCTGAAGGGCGCGACGCTGGTCATCCGCAGCCGGATGGCGCTGGAGAAGATCGTGCAGTCGTAAGGTCGTAAGGAAGTTTGTTGGTGAATTTCCCTCCCCAACTCCTGCTCGATTTGTGAGCTGGAGCGCTGAGACGGTCGACCACGCGCGAGCGTGGCCGGCTAGCTCATTTTAGGGCTGAATCTCAGGACAGCGGAGGCAGTTGCAGATTCTTCTTCCTAACGCAGCGGCGGAGAGAAGTCGGTTAGGGACATATACGTCGAGTCGACTTTGTCCACGAGTGTGCCGTTGGTTTCGGACTTCTCTTTGACACTCTTCCACTCCGGATCGTCCTGGAAAGTTTTCCAGTTGGCTGCGGCCGCTTCGCGGCTGGGATGGTAGAGGATATAGATCAGAGTCTTGCTCTTCTCCGGCTCATCGACGGGCGTCCAATAGGCGACGCTTTTCATTCCATGGCGGTCGAAGAGTTTCACGGTGTGATCGCGGAAGCGGGCCAGGAGTTCGGGCAGTTTCCCTTGCGCCGCGTGATAGATGCGGAGTTCGTAGACGCCGGTCGCTTGAGGCGCGGAGTTGCCTTGTTGAACAGCGGCCCAAAGGGATGCCGGAAGAAATGCCGCGGCTGGAATCGCCTGGAGTAGTGTTCGTCGTTTCACGGCGGCATTCTAGCAGACGAGGTTGTTATTCTCTCGACTTGTACGGTTCATTCATAGCGCAGCGCCACTATAGGGTTCACACGGCTCGCCCTTCTCGCGGGGATATAGCACGCCAGAAATGCCACGATTCCCAGGACGAGCGCTACTACACCGAATGTGGTCGGATCGTGGGCACTGATGCCGAACAACAAGCTGCCTACAAAACGCATCAGGATCAATCCGGCAATCAAGCCGATCAGCAAGCCGGCAGCAGCCAAGCGGAAACCCTGGCGCACAACCCAGCGCGACACGTCGACGGGGCGGGCTCCTAAGGCCATACGTATGCCAATCTCACGCGTCTGCTGGCTGACTGAGTACGAAAGCACTCCATAGACCCCGATGCCGGCTAGTCCAAGGGCGAGGACGCCGAAGAAGGTGAGCAAGAATGCGGCCATGCGGGGCGCCCAGAGTCCCTGGTTCAGTACCTCCTCGATCGTCTGAACATTGGTTATGGCGAGATTGCTGTCGAGGGACTGAATCTGCCCGCGCACAGTGGCGATCGCCGCTTGTGGATCTCCTGATGTGCGCACCTGAAGCGTTGCCGCCGGGGCGTAATCCTGACTGAGCGGCAGATATACCAGCGGCTGAGGATCTTCTCCAATCTGGTTGACCACAATATCGGCCACTACGCCAACCACCGCGAGCAGCCGGGTTTCGCCGAAGAAGTGGAAACGCTTCCCGATCGGATCGTGGTCCGGCCAAAAATGACGCGCCATTGCTTCGTTAATCACGGCAACTGGCGTAGTGTCTTTCTTGTCGAGATCGTTGAAGACTCGGCCGCTCTTCAGTGGAATCCGCAGCGTTTCGAAATATCCTTGCGAGATGTCGTTGAGCTGCGTCAACGTTCCCCGATACCCGGAGTTTTCGTCCTTGCCCTCCGGAAAGACGGTCCGGCTCAGGCCACCGCCCAACGGCAGGTTGGAGGCCACCGCCGCGGCTTCAACCATAGGAGAGGATGTCGCACGCTGTATGGCGTCACGGTAAAACTGCTGCCCATGAACCTCGTCATAGTGCAGTGAACCCAGATCGACCGCCATGACGAACAGGTGCTTCGCTTCGAAACCGACATCGACCGTCTGTGCTTTCTGCATGCTTCGAATGAAGAGCCCTGCTCCTGCGAGCGCGATAAGTGCAAAAGCCATTTCGGAGATCACCAGAATGCTGCGGAGCGAACCCCGTGTCCAAGTGGCGCTACCGCTTCGGCCACCGGAATTCAACGCTGTGGCCAGATCAGCCCTGGAGGCCTTGACTGCGGGAGCCAGCCCGAAAAGAATTCCAGTTAGCAACGCGAGCCCGAAAGTGAATAACAGAACGTGGGAATCGAGCGAAAGATCGAGATCATTTCTCTCAATGAAGGGCGGCGGGTAAGCCCACAACAATCGCCGGCCCGCGAAGGCCAGCAAGAGTCCTGCTAAACCCCCGACCAGAGACAATGCCACACTCTCGGTCAAGAGCTGCCGAACCAGCCGGAGACGGGTCGCGCCTACCGCGGTTCGAATGCTGATTTCACGTTGCCGGCGTGCTCCCCGCGCCAGCAGCAGGTTGGCCAGGTTCACGCAGGCGATCAGCAGGATGAGGCCGACTACGCCCATCATGAGAGATCCAGCCACTACAAACTGATCGTGCTGATTGATGCCGACTGCGCCGTCTGCAAGCGAAGATACCGCAAAGCTACGCCCCCCGTTCTCCTTCGGGTAGTCGTGTTCTAGTCGTGAAGCAATCGCCTTTGCCTCGGCTTCAGCCTGGCCGCGACTCGTCTCCGGCTTCAGGCGTGCGACCGTGACCATGTTCAGAAATCTGCGGTCTTTGAAATTGTCCTTCAGAAAGCCGGTCAGGACTTGTCCGTACATGCTGGTCGGAATCCAGATTTCGTCCGCTGCACCAATGGTGAACGTCCCTTTGAAACCTTTGGGTGCCACGCCGACAACGGTATAGGGCGTGGCATTAAGAGTCAGAGTTTTACCGATGATGTTAGGGTCTGCGCCCAATTTATTGTTCCAGATGCTGTGGCTGATGACGGCGACGTTGTTGCCCCCCGGTTTGGTGTCTTCGTCATTGAGGAAGAAGCGCCCTAGTGCCGGGGTCAGACCCAAGACTTCGAAATAATTCGCGTTCACAAGTTGTCCTGCCACTTGCTTTGGTTCCGACCCTCCACTCCAGGTAAGAGTGCTAAAGGTGATGCACGAGAGCCCAGTAAACACCTGGTTCTGCCGCTGGTAGTCTTCGCAGTTGCGATACGACATGCCCAGCTTGGTCGCATTCGCTTGCGTCACCATGGTCTTGGTATCGACAGTATCGAGTTGCACCAAACGAGAGATGTTGGCGACCGGTAGCGGGTTCAAAAGAATTGCATTCACGATCGTGAAAATCGTCGCATTAGCGCCGATCCCCAAAGCCAGCGAAAGAATGCAAGTGAGGCTGAAGCCCGGACTCTTCCGCATCGATCGCAAGCCAAAGCGGATGTCTTGAAAGAGGGTCTCGAGATTGTTCATGGCACACCATTCGGGATTTTACTCTTTCGGCCCCACTCTGCTTGTAGTTTGTGACGTCGCTTATTAGCGGCTTACTGTCGAAGGTCACAGCGACCGGGCAAACGGGCGGACTGAAACTTGATAGGATCATTCCGCACAAAAACGACTGGAGGGCCTGTCGATGATTACTCGTCGCAATTTCATTATTGCAAGCGGACTGACTGCGCTGGCTTCAACTCGTGTGTTTGGCGCGAACGATACGCTCCGCATCGGAGTGATTGGAGCGGGGCATCGGATGCGGGGACTGCTCGATGCCGCGGACAAGGCCGGACCTTACCAGATTGTGGCTGTGAGCGACGTGTATGGGCCCAACCGCGAGGCGATCGTGGAACGGTCCAAGGGGCTCGCCACCGCGCATCTTGATTATCGGGAAGTGCTGGATAAAGCCAAGGACATTGATGCGGTGATCATCGCGTCGCCCGACCATTGGCACGTGAAGATGGCGGTCGATGCGCTGGCGGCGGGCAAGGACGTGTATTTGGAAAAGCCGGTCACGCACACCATTGAGGAAGGCGCCACGCTCACGCGCGCTGTTCGTTCGAGCAAGCAGATTCTGCAGTGCGGCATGCAGCAGCGCAGTTGGACGCACTTTCGCGACGCTGTCGACATGATCCAGGCAGGCAGTCTGGGCCGCGTGGTGCAGGTGCGGACGTACTGGTGGCAGAACTATCACCGGAGCTGGCCGGCGAAGCCCATCGACCAGGGGGCGCTGGATTGGAAGATGTGGCTGGGAGCGGCTCCGGACCAGCCTTTCAGCGACGAAAAATTCGATCACTGGCGGTGGTTCTGGAATTTTGGCGGCGGCGCCATGACCGACTTGTTCACGCACTGGATTGATGTCGTGCACTGGGCGATGAAATCCGACCAGCCGCGCCAGGCGCAGATGCTTGCGGATAAATACATTTTCGAGCAGTGGGAGTGTCCGGACACGATACAGGCGGCGTTCCGTTATCCGGGATTCGATGTGGTGTACGAGGGGATGATGAATTCGTCGATCGACGACGGCGGGCTTGAGTTCCGCGGGACGGAGGCCACGTTAAAAATTAATCGCAGCGGATTCAACGTGTATCGCGAGCACATTGACGAGGGCGAGGGGCAGAATCCGGTGCTTAGCTCTCACAGCTACCGCGACGGGACGATTTCGCACATGGAGAATTTCTTCGAGTGCATCAAGACGCGTAAAGAGCCGAATGCGCCCGTGGAGACGGGAGTGGCGGCAGCGCGGGCAGGGCAGATCGGGAATTTGGCTTACCAGCACGGTGGGCTGTGGGCGGCGAGGGGATAGCCCCGACTGATTCTGGGTTCGCACGAGACGCAATCGGGATGCAGTCCCGTCTGCGGAGCGCTAGGTTGCCGGAACGTAGTTGTTGCGGTGGTCTGGATCTCTCTTTTCTAGGCGGACGGCGATGCCCTCAGGCACCCACGTGCAGTAGCTCTCGCCTTGAGACTTGCAGTTAGCGGCAGGATCGCTCTCCACTTCGTCCGTGAGGTGATTCAGTTCATCGAGGTTTGTTGCGGCGAGGATTGCCTGATTGTGGTCGGCAACGCTGACCCGCATCAAAAACACCAGCCGGACGTAACGTGCGCTGGCGGGGAAATCGAAAAGGCGTACAAGCGGCAAAGGTTTGCGAGTGGTTTTTCCGTTGATAGTATTTGAGGCGGAAACGAAAGCAATCGCAACTCCGGATTCTTTGCCCGGACTGACAGAGTAGTAGGAAGTTTCGTAGCCGACGAGGTCGTCTCCGGCGGAAAGCTCCACCGCGTTCCCGGTGGTTCCTATTTCCTTGAGCTCCGGCTTGTACTTCCCCGATTTGAGTATCGGTGTGACTACCCGGATTCGCCATCCGGGCTGTACATCAGCGTATCGGCGGAAGGCGTTTCCGTCGGGGGCTGGCGGCACTTTCGTGTGCGGAGTGGCACAGGCGATGCACAGAGTAGCCATCCCCAGACATGCAGAGAGACGAAATTGCGCGGCCCAGCCGAACATTCCGGGCTGCATGTCTCACCTCCGAAGCTCTAGTCGGAACAAGAAAGTCTATCGCAACGGTGCAGGCACTGCGCCACAAAAACATCCGAGCGTATTACTGCTGGCCGCCGCCAGCACTTGAGGCAAGAGACAGATTTGTCATCCTGAGCGCGCGTTCTTTGCGCGCGAAGGATCTATGCACTCTCGGGCGGTTGCATAGATCCTTCGGGCGCAAAAGATGCGCCCTCAGGATGACAGCTTTTATTTCGCTAACGTCAGGACGATGACGCGGTCTACTTCGTCTTTGCCTTGGACGCGGAGTTTCAGGATCACTCCGTCCACAGTTTGCGTTACTTCGACTGGCTCGTCGCCGAGCAGTAGATGAGCCGATGAAACTTTCTCGCTCACTGGCGGCAGGGCCAACAAGGGCGATCCCCAATTCAGAACATGGACGTAGATCTTGTTTTCTTTCTGCGTGGTGACTCCCCAGTCGCCGGGCGGGATGGGGCCGCCGCGCGTGCCGTAGATCGAGTCACCGTATTTTGAGAGCCAGTCGCCGACAGCGTGAAGGCGGGTGACGAACTGCGGATCAATCTCTCCGTTTGGGTACGGTCCGATATTTAGCAGCAAGTTCGAATTATTCCCAGCCGCGCGGACGAGCTTGCGCACCAACTCCGGCGCGCTCTTGTAGTTGCTGTCGCCGATGTTGAATCCCCAGGCTCCGTTGAGAGTGTCGGAGCTTTCGAGCGGGAGCTTCGTGCTGATGTAGGTCGTGTTGAATCCGGCGCTATTCTGGCCGGGGAGATCGCGCTCGAAGGTCTGGACGTCTTCGCCGGGGCGCGGAGTCTGATGGTGGTTGGGAATGATCAGCGCGGCGGGCTGAAGCTTGTGAATCAATGCGTAGGTTTTGTCGAGGTGCCAGTCGGCGTCGGGCTTGTCCCACATGCCGTCGAACCAGATGCCGCCGATGGGTCCGTAGTTGGTGAGCAATTCGGTGAGTTGGCCGTCCATGTAGGTGTCGAGGTAGGCGTTCCAGTCGCCGTGGTTGGGGCGGCCGTTGTCCCAGTTGGTGGCGCCGCGCGGATAGTAGTCGGGATTGTGCCAGTCGAGTTGCGAATAATAGAAGAAGAGCTTGATGCCCTGGCGGTGGCACTCGTCGGCGAGCATTTTCAGCGGGTCTTTCTTATAGGGCGTGCGAGCGACGATGTTCCAGTCGGAAACTTTGGAGTCGAACATCGCGAAGCCGTCGTGATGGCGCGAGGTGATCGTGATGTATTTCATCCCGGCAGCCTTGGCGACAGCGACCCAGGTTACGGCGTCGAATTTTTCGGGATCGAAAAATGCGGGCAGGCGGTTGTATTCGTCGAGCTTGAGGTGGCGCTCGTGGAGAACCCACTCACCATCGCCGAGCACGCTGTAGACGCCCCAGTGGATGAACATGCCGAATTTCATGTCCTGAAATTCGCGGCGAGCCTGAAGGTTCTCAGGAGTGGGCTGGTACGCGGTTTGAGCGGACGCAGACACTACGAAAACGCACAGGGATGCAAGAGCTAGAACAAGGGCACATCTCGCAGTCGTGAATGCATGGGGCTTTCGCATGTTCGTTCTCCGGACACAGTCTAACCCCGATTGCGGCTCAGGTCCGTCGACTGGAAAGGGCGCGCTATTACTTTGCGACGGGTGCAACAGCATCGACCAAGGGAACTCCGAGCGTTCCCGCCGTGCTTGACTTGAGGTCGTATATTCCGGTGCGCAGGTAGACATATTCCTTCGGCACATCGATTTCTTTGTGGATCTGCAGGCCCACCTGCTGGACACTGGCGTAGAGTTTGGCGTCGAGGTTGACGTCGCCCTTGGTCACGACGAAGTTCAGCGGCTTACCTTCGCGATCGTAGGCGAGCAGAACAATTTCGATGTTGCCGTGCCGGCCACCGTCGGGCGTGGGATCTAGTTTGAGGTCTTGGGGCGCGATCGCGAAGTCCACACCGTAGCGGGTGAAGGGGCCCTTGAGGTCGGGGTTGCTGCCGATGCGCGGCGCATCCGGTGAAGGCTGCGGGTTCGAAGGCAGCACTTTAATCTTGTAGAGAATTTGAGAATAGTCGGGTAAGTTCCGGCCCATGAGCATCAGCAGTGGGTCTGTGTCTGGCTTCTGTCCCGCGGCGAGGACGGTCTGGAGATCGTCGGCGTAGTATCCGCGACGGTAGGACAGATTGTCTTTGCCTTTCAGGAGCTTCACCAGGATGCGGCGGTACTTTCCATCCATGGTGGAGTTGCTGGGCGTGTAAGCCAACGAATAGTAGCGCGTGCCGTTATTGACGACGCGGGTCAGAGCATCGTTCAGACCGTTCGTGTTGTAGAAAGCTTGGCCGCCAGTATCTTTGGCCAGTTGATCCATGACGTTGTGGTTTGCATCGCGAGCGACGCTTCCGGTTTGCATCTGACGCATTTGATCGCGCAACGCCAGCTGGCCACGTTTTTCTCCGATCTCTTTGCCGTTGGCTTCATAAACCGCATCGGACGCCAGGCCCTCGGCGGCGATGGGATAGAGCGCGACCTGACTAGCCGTAAGGAGGTCAGTGGTCTTGCGAATATCTTCCTGAAACGAGCCCGCGGAGGTAAACGGATCAACCAAGTCCGAATTCGGAAGAATGCCGGCGGGGAAAGATCCAGAGAACCAGATTACGTTTTTGCGGCCCGGGATGCTCGAGAGATAGCGCGAGAGTTGCTGGAGGGATTGCAAAGTGATCCCGATTCGTTGCTCGGTTTCGATGGCGGCTGTGTCGGCGAGGAACTGCTTCATGGCATTAATGGGATCGACGGCTGCCATTGCCAGGGTAGCGGGTGCGGACGAAGGCCCGGCGGAGTTTTCCTCCATGAAATCGATCATGCGCTGGTCGGCGTCGGCTTCGGCATTGGAGGGAAGCAGCGCCGACTGACTCGGGCCCGCTTTTGCTTTGTTGAGCACCGCCAACAATTCCGAGGAGTCGGTGGTGACGCCTTGCAGCATGCGGAGGCGGGAGGCCAGCGTGAAAACCGCGACGCGCGTGCCGGGAGGAATCGTCTTCAGATACTTGAGCATCTGCGAATGAACGTAAGACTGATCCCGGGACGGAGTGTTCAGGGCGTCCAGCAGAAGGACGTTCACGGAGTCCGCGGTTTGCGTGACCGGGAAATTGGTGTAGACGTGCGGCGGTAGAGCGGGCAATTTGATTTGAGCGGGGGTCGCGCCGTGGTGCTCTTCGAAGGTGGAGATGGTCTGTTCCTTGCCGTCTTCAAGGATTTGGAAATCGCTTTTTTGCAAGCCGGTGACGGCATCTCCTTTGCCGTTGGTCGCGACCACGTCGACCAGAACCAGGCGTACTTTTGTTTTGATCGTAGCGACGGTATTACTCGAATCCGGCGCGGCGGTTTGGGATTGGAGCGGGAAGACTAGTAAGAGAGGAACAAGACCGAGGACCCGACAAGGACGGCCTAGATGCATAGGCATTCTCCGTCGCTCAAGTTATCACAAGACGGCCTCAGAATTGTAAAGGCGGGTAAAATGATTCCTCTCGCAACGGGAGTGGAGCTGAATCGCATGACAAAAGAGAACGGTCTGATTCAACTGGCAAGTCATTATTCAGTGGACGAGACAATCAAACGCCTTCAGTCGGCTTTCGCGGAGAAGGGACTGCAGATGTTCGCAGTCATCGATCACAGTGGCGAGGCGGAGAAGGTCGGTTTGAAGATGAGGCCGACGAAAGTGCTGATCTTCGGCAGTCCGAAAGGCGGAACGCCGCTGATGGTGGCAGCTCCGAGCCTGGCGATTGATTTGCCGCTGAAGGCATTGGTAGCGGAAGACGCTGCGGAGATAGTCTCGGTGACGTACAACGATCCGCAGTATTTGAAGGAGCGGCACGGCGTGCCGGACGAGTTGATCAAGAATCTTGCGGGGGCGGGCGCTGTCATCGCGAAGGCTGTGGAATAATGAGGCCCCACCCTTCATCAGCTCAGGGCGGGCTTTCCCGCTCCCAAGGACGCGGGAGAAAATCGGGCATCCGAAATCGGAGAGCAAGTGACAGAGATCAATCCCAATCGGGCGCGCGACCATCTGGCGAATGAGCGGACATTTCTTGCATGGGTGCGAACCGGCGCGGCGATTGTCGTTTTCGGATTCGCGATTGGGCGGTTTGCGATTGCCATCAAGCAATTGACGGAGTTGCAGGGGCATCCGGCGCGGACCGCGGGTGTCTCGGTGTGGCTAGGGTCGTTCACGATTGGCGCTGGGGTGTTGCTGGTATTGGCGGGATTGGCGAGGTATCGGAAGACGAGAACGCAGTTGGACGCGGGGACATTCGAGCCAGCCGGATTTGCGCTGGATCTGATCACGATGGTGACAGTGGTGTTTGGGCTGGCGCTGGCGGGTTATTTGATCTACGCGGAGATGAGTTTGGGGTGAGTGCGGGCAGGGTTAAGGCCCTGCTGCCTTCCAGGCATCTAATGCGGCCCTGAAGGACCGCTCTTGCACGATATTCACGAGTGCTTGTTACGGGAGACTATGGCGAACGATCAGGAAAAAGAGGCGGCCGCGCGGGCTAGTTTGCAGTTTGTGAAGGATGGGCAGGTGGTCGGACTCGGGACCGGGTCGACGGCGGCGTACTTTATCAAGCTGCTGGGCGAGAGGGTGAAGAACGGTCTTCGGGTGCGCGGCATCCCGACCTCGGATCGGTCACGAGAACTGGCGGAGAGTCTGGGGATTCCGCTGACTACGCTGGATGAGTGCCAGGAGATCGCCGTCACCGTGGATGGCGCGGATGAAGTGGATCCGCAGTTGCGATTGATCAAGGGCGGCGGAGGAGCGATGCTGCGAGAGAAGATCGTGGCGTCGGCTACGAAGCAGCTTGTGATCGTGGCGGACGCGACGAAGCGGGTGCCCGTGCTGGGAAAGTTTCCGCTGCCAGTAGAGGTGATCCAGTTCGCTCAGGCGCTCGTGGCGAAACGAATTACCGCTCTGGGGGCGCAGGTCTCGCTGAGAATGAATGCTGATGGCAAGCCTTTTGTGACTGACGAGAGGAATCACATTCTGGACTGCCGGTTCGGGCAGATTGTGGATCCCGACGGACTGGCTCGCCAGTTGAGCGAGATGCCGGGTTTGGTCGAGCACGGGTTGTTTATCGGGATGGCGAGCGTCGCGTTGTTCGCGCGGGGGAGCGAGATTGTGGAGTTGAGAAGATAGCGACGGGCACCAATCGAGCTTTGCTCGGGGACGGGCGAATGCGCCCGTCCCCACACGAGCCCGCTTCCAAGCACATATAAGGACGGAATGGCTGCTGGAACACATGTACGCGGATGGAGTGCACCGTCGCGGAGACGAGTGCCTCGTTTTCTGCTGCAGGCGCCTGTGGACGTAACGGTTCTAAGGTCGGGGGTTCCCGATACTTTGCCGGGGCGGTCGGTCAACCTGTGTGAACGCGGGATTTCTGCGATGCTGGCGGGCGAACTGGTTCCCGGCGAGGCGGTAGGGATTGAGGTGCGGCTACTGCCAGCGACAGATTCACTCCGGACGCGGGCGACTGTGCGGTATCAGGACAAGTTGCGCTCCGGGCTTGAGTTTGTCGGGTTATCGGCCGAACAGCGGGCGGCCATCCGCGAATGGGCAAAGGAATCGAAGGCAGAAACCGAGACCGGAGCAATTGCGGTTCATTCGGTGCAGAAATTGGGAGCCGATAGTGGCGCAGGAAGAGGAGTGGGCGCAGGTTCTGGAGGCGGGAACAAACCGAAAAAGAAACGACATTGGGCGGGCTGGGCCATTTTTCTGATCTTGGCGGCGGCCTCAGCGGGCGTGTTCTGGTGGCATTGGAATCGCGGGTGGAACGAATTGGAATCGGAGTTGAGAGGTCGGCAGGTCGCGTCGCTGGAAAAAACCCAGGCGCGGGTTCCGGCGGAGGTGATGGAGAGGTTGCTCGTCCACAAAGTGGAGCCGACGTATCCGGCGGAGGCCAGGAAGGCGAATCTACAGGGAATTATCGCGTTGGATATTGTCGTCGGGCGCGATGGGTCGGTGCTGAGCATGCGTCCGCTGAACGGTCCTGACGTGCTGGCACGGGCTGCGACGGACGCCTTGCGGTGGTGGAAGTTCGAGCCGTATCGGGTGAACGGAGAGCCGGCAGTGGTGGAAACGACAGTAGCAGTGGAGTTCAAACGATAAGTCTTAGGTTTTGAGTGTTAGGTCGGCTCGTCCGGTCTAGAGCTTCTTCTTCCGTAGGGCGCGTAGCACGGTCGTGCCGCTGATCGCGAAGCAGACGACCGATCCCAGAGCAGCCACGAGCCCGACGTTCGAGCTGAAGTGGAAAACGTCGGCGAAAACGGCGGCGATCGCGAGGATGAGTCCGGGAACATTGAGCCACAGTGGAGCGCGGACTTCCGCGCTCGATGCATCCTTGCGAAGCCAAAGCTGGAGCAGGAGAGCGGCGAGTCCGATGGCGGCTACAACCACGAGAGCGAGCGGACTGGAAAACGCGGAACGGCTGGTGTAGATCACCACCAGAGCGAGCGCGAGCAGTAGCAGGCCGGCGGCGATGATGCTCCAGCGCCGCGATTTCGGTTTGGCAGCCGTGTTGGAAGGGGCGTCAGGCAAGGAGTTCCGTCCCAAGTTATACAGGGCGGAGCGTGAAGTTTTCAAATACGATGCGGTTCGACGCTGCGTCGTCCATCTTCAATTCATGCATACTTCCACTCAGTTTATTCCCGGCTTTCGATCCGAAACTGAACTAGGCTAGGCGCTGGGCGGAATGCGGCTCGCGCCGGCCAGCCACTCGGCCTGACGGGGAACGCCATTGTTGACCGCGTAGAGGACGAGTTCGACCCGCGTGGAAATCCCGAGCTTTTCGAAGATGCGGTAGAGATATTTCTTGATCGTGTGCTCGCTCAGATTGAGCTCGCCTGCAACCTCGCGGTTGCCAAGTCCTTCGGCCACCAGCGCGACAACTTGTTCCTCACGCGGGGTGAGCAGGCTGGTTCCGCTGGAGTCGAGCACACGCAGCGAAGGGACTTCCGAAACCAGGTCAAGGATGTAGTTGAGGTGTTCGGTGCTGGCCCAGATCTGTCCGGCGGCCACGCGAAGCAAACACTTGCAGAGCATCCGAAGGCTGGCGTCGGTGATGGGGAAAATGCCGCGGGCGCCGGAACGGAATGCGCTGATCACGAGTTCGCGATCGCAGGTGTCCACCAGCAATATTTTTGGGATACCAGGATAGGACAGATGAAAGCGCCGCAGGGTTGTGACCGTCTCGGCGATGTCGGCGGACGCGCTCAACGACAGAAGGGCGATCCGCGGAAGTTTTGTGGCGACAGCCTGGAAGATCGAGGCGGTATCCATCTGGCAGGTAGTGATGTGAAATTCAGAGTGGCGGCGAAGAGCGCTGGTCAGCAACTGCGATTGCATGCGGTTGGAGTCGGCGATGAGAACACCAATGACATCCGAAATGGCGGCGGACGACAGACGCATGTAATACACCTCCTTGAACACTAAACAGCGATGCGGCGATTGTAGGGAGGCGAAGTGTCGTTCACAAGGAGGCTGGTCACAAAATCTGGTGCGACTTTCAAAACGGGAATCGCCAATCCTGCTTCGTGAGTGACCGGACAGAAGAAGAAGGAACTGTGGAAACTCCACCCGGGGACCTTCGGTGCCGCCAAGCCAACAACTGAGAGGAAGCTTGCTGCCAGGGGCGTTTTTCACCGAAATGAACCGGCGTGAACGGTTCGGGGCTCGCGCTGGATGAAAACTCCGCCTCCAATTCTTGTGACATCGCGAACATGCAAGTCCACTTTTGTAGGTACTCCCACAGGAGACCTGCTTCGGAGCCATCTTCCCGTACAGTCACGCCAGCAAGATTCCACAAGCTACTGATTCAAAACATCGGCTAGAGGCAATGGCGGCCTTTCCCGGAAGGGGAAAGCTGTCCACTTCGGTGGGCGACACTTCTCATGTCTTGTTCGAATCCGGCAGCAAGCTTACCTTGCGCAGTAGAGAATCACGCAACTAGTGACCCTCGACTAAGCACAGCGCAAGGGCTCATGAAACGTTTATTCATTTTCGTCCGATTCATTGCAACTGCGCTGCTGGTTCTTGAGTGTTGTTCGGCCGCGTTCGCGCAGGGTGAGACGACAGACCTGAGCGGAAACAAGGAAACCTCCCCATCCGGTTTTACCGGAACCGGAGCGGGAGGCAGTCGTACAACGGCCGCAAAGCCCGGACGAGCGGATGACCTGGGAAACCCCTTACTCGGAGGGAAGCGCCATCCGCTCTACCGGTTACGACCCAGTGACGTGGTGGAGATCAGTTTCACCGTCGCCCCGGAATTCAACCAGACCCTGATCGTGCAACCGGATGGCTACGTCATGTTGAAAGACGCTGGAATGGTGGAAGTACAGGGACTGAACCTGGAAGAGCTCTGCGATGCGGTGCAGAAAGCCTACCGCGGATATTTGCACGATCCTCAGGCTGCGGTGACGCTAAAGGAGTTTGAGCGGCCCTACTTCATTGTGGGAGGGGAAGTAGGCAAGCCAGGCAAGTATGAACTGCGGTCCGACACGACAGTGGCCGAGGCGGTGGAGATCGCAGGAGGACTGACGCAGCAAGCCAAGCACTCGCAAGTTGTTCTATTCCGCCGGGTGAACGACGATCTCGTAGAGAGCCGGCTGCTCAATCTGAAAAAGATGCTGAACGAGCGCGGCCTGAAAGAAGATGCCCATCTTCGTCCGGGTGATCTGGTGTTTGTCCCACAAAATTCAATTTCGAAAATCGCCCGGTTCGTCAGCAAGCCTTCCCTCAGCATGTACTTCAACCCCACCCAATTCTAGAGATGACTTCCCCCCCGCGCATGCAGTCAGACGAAGATCCACTCCGTGGGAGTGAACAGACACCCATCCCCACCCTGCGGGACCTGGCGATGGTGCTGTTCCGCCAGCGGAAGGCCTTCGTCTGGGTTGCAGGAGCGGTTTTACTGGCGGCTGTTCTCTATGCTTTCGCCGGCACAAAGTATCAGGCAAATATGAAAGTGCTGGTACGCAGAGGGCGGGCGGATGCCCCGGTGACGGCGGAGGAAAATGCTCCGCTTGATCTGACGCGCACTGCAATTACCGAAGAAGAGCTGAATTCAGAGGTCGAATTGCTGCGGGATGACGAAGTCCTGCGGCGCGTGGTGGAAGAAACCGGCTTCGGCGGACGCGACTGGCTTCATTTTCTTCGCCGGGGAGAAGGAAAGGCCGAGCGCGAGGAGCGCGCCGCGCGGCGACTCGCAAAGAAGCTGCAAGTGGAGCCGCTGAAGAAGACAAATCTGATTGCAATTAGCTATGCAGCGGATGATCCGCGGGTGGCAGCGAAGGTGCTGCAGTCGGTGGCGAACGCATACCTGGAGAAGCACATGGAGGTGCATCGTCCTGCCGGGCAGTTCCATTTCTTCGACCAGCAAAGAGGAGAGTCGCGACTGCAGCTGGAAGAGGCCAAGGGAAAGTTAATCGAGTTCGCGGCGCGGCATGGCGTGGTCGAGGCGGCGCAGCAGCGCGACTTGGCTCTGCAGAAGCTGAGCGATCTGGATGCGAATTACCGGCAGACTGAAATCGACCTGGCCGAAACCGGGCAGCGCGTGAAGGAACTCTCGGACCAGATTTCCAAGTTGCCCGAAAGGACCACCACGCAGGTTCGAATTTCGGACAACCCCGAACTGCTGAAGGCACTGAAGTCGAGCCTGCTGGATCTGCAATTGAAACGGACCCAGCTGCTGACCAAATTCGAGCCTAACCACCGCCTGGTGCAGGAGGTCGACCAGCAGATAGCTCAGGCCGAGGCATCTTTAGCGGCGGAAAATGCATTGCCACTGCGCGATGAGACGACTGACAAAAACGCACACTACGAATGGGCGAAGGCGGAACTGCAACATGCGCAAGTGCAATTGAAATCTCTGCAAGCGCGGGAGGCGGCGACGGCGACCCAGGAAGCAGCCTATCGGGCAATGGCGCGCCAACTTGGGGACGATGCAGTGACGCAGGATGACCTGCTCAGCACGGAGAAGGCTGCAGAGGAAAACTATCTTCTTTATGTAAAGAAGCAGGAAGAGGCGCGGATGGACGATGCGCTCGATGAACGAGGCATCGTCAATGTGGCGATTGCCGAGCACCCGGCCGTGCCCGCGTTGCCGGTTTGGTCGGCGTGGACGGTACTGGTCATCGGATTGGCTGTCGCTGGAGCGGCTGGTACTGGAGCGGCTTTCGCGGCCGACTATGTAGATCCTGCATTCCGTACACCGGACGACGTACTCGTATACCTCGATTCCCCTGTACTGGCGTCACTGCCACGAAGGGCGAGAGGAAGAATTTCAGCATGAGAGACAGGTTATGAGCGCGGAAGCCTTGTTGACGGGGATGGATTGGCGGGAAGAAGTTCGTCCCGACGGCGGAACTGTTCTCCACGGTGGAGGATGGAACGTTGAGGAGTTTGGTCGCGAGCAAGTCCGGAGTCTG
The DNA here is from genome assembly GCA_963844525.1 of uncultured Acidobacteriaceae bacterium. Lineage (GTDB taxonomy): Bacteria > Acidobacteriota > Terriglobia > Terriglobales > Acidobacteriaceae > Sulfotelmatobacter. The sequence goes on from CAWJOM010000012.1 coordinate 176,321, forward strand.
GTGCGGCAGGTCTTTCTGGCCAACGGCACGCCCCCGCTGCGGCAGGTGGTATTCGCCGGGCTGGACCCGGAGACGGATGTGAAAAGTATCTGCATGCGCGTGGGTGTGACCTTGGCACTGGAAACGGCGGGGAGCGTTGCGGTTGTGGGCGGGCATCCGCAGATTTTGCGGGGCCCTGAAACATGCGGGCAACAAATGAGGGACGAGAGCGCACCACTGCACCGATCCGCGACTCGTCTCCGTCGGAATCTCTGGCTGGTGCCGGCCGTTGAAAGGCTTCGCGGCACGATGGAATTATTGCATGGGTATCTGGGAGACGTGCGCAGAGAGTTTGAATATTCAATTGTTGAGGCTCCGCCGCCCAATGAATCGAACGAGACAACCGCGATGGCGCAGTTTGCCGACGGAATCATTCTGGTTTTGTCGGCGCATCGCACACGACGGGTGGTAGCGCGCAAGGTTAAGCAGACGCTGGAGGCTGCGCAGGCACGCGTTCTTGGGACGGTCCTGAGCGACAGAGTCTTTCCAATTCCCGAAGGCCTCTACCGGCGTTTGTAACGTGACACCTGATGTAGCGGAACGGATGTGAAATGTCAGCTCCTTCTGTACATACCGAGCAAGCCAGGTCACAAGTGCGCGACTGGGCCAGACTGATTCCCGGCGAAACCCAGGCATTCCGCGGGGAAAAGAAGCACGTTCGGTCGGTTCGAGGCGGCGCGTCAGAAAAAGTGGCAGAGATTCTTTCGGAAGCCGAGACGAATTCGCAGGCAAATCCGCTGGCCTTCCTGATGCCCGCTCCGCTGCAGAGCCGTGCGGGTTGGAGATGGGTGCGGTCGATGGCCGCCGACTTTGCTTTGGTGGGGTTGGACTGGCTGTTGATTGGCGCGTCGTTTGTGCCGCTGAGAATGCTGTATCCCCGCGTCCGACTGTTCGCGTATGCGGCCGGAACGCCCGTTTCTCTTCTGGGCATTGCGACCCTTCATGCAGCGCTTATCACTCTGATGGCTTACACCGAAGGACTGCATGAACGAGACCACAATCTGCGGAAGCAGGCTGACATCATCGGCAAGTCTGTTTTGTGGGCCACGACCGTGTTGTGCCTGGCATACGGCTTGCAGGGTGCTCCGTGGGCCATCTCGGTATTGTTTTGCGCGGCGGGTCTTCTGCACTTTGGCACGCTGTTGATGTGGCGGTGGCAGAGCCGGCGTTTGCGGCTGAATGGAGAAGCGCGGAACGTGTTGATCGTGGGAGCCGGAGCCGTAGGCCGTCGCGTCGCTTCTTTCGTGGAGGGGCATCCCGAAGCAGGACGGACGGTGAGTGGCTTCCTGGACAACGAGCGGCCGCTCGGCAACGGAGTGATCGGCCGCGTGAGCGATCTGGCGCGCATGGCACGCACGGGATTTGTCGACGAGGTCATCCTGGCGGCGCCGCATGATCGAAGCTTGACAGTGCAGGTGGTGCGCGAGGCGCAGCGACTGCGGCTCGATGTGGAGATTGTTCCGGATTTGTTCGGATGCAAACCAGCGGTCATTGAATGCCAGCGAGTCGGGGACCTGCCGGTGATTTGCCTGCACGCAGAGAGACTGCCCACAGCGGGCTTAATGTTGAAGCGGTTCGTGGACGTGCTGGGAGCAGGTTTGGCGCTAGTCGTGATTTCGCCGCTGCTGGCGATCATCGCGGGATTGATCAAAGTGGATTCACGGGGATCCACTCTCTACAGTGCGCAGCGGGCCGGGCGGAAGGGGCAGCTGTTCCGCTGTTACAAGTTTCGCACGATGGTCAGTGACGCGGATGCGTTGAAAGATCGTCTGCGCCTGATCAACCAGAGGTCCGGCCCGTTCTTCAAGATTGCAGAAGACCCACGCATCACACGTTTGGGGCGAATTCTGCGGCGCTACAGTCTGGATGAATTGCCGCAGCTATGGAACGTCGTCAAGGGCGACATGAGTCTGGTCGGGCCCAGACCGCATCCGCTGGACGATGTGGCAAGTTACGAGGTCGAACACCTGGCGCGTCTGGACGTGACGCCGGGAATCACCGGGCTCTGGCAGGTAACGGCGCGCCGTGATGCATCGTTCGAGCGAGGCATGGAGTTGGACCGCGAGTACATCCGGACCTGGAGCCTTCAGTCGGATATGCGGATTCTGCTGAGAACGGTTCTGGCCGTGGTGCGGGGGAGTGGAGACTGATGCCGTCGGACTCGCTAACTTCAGCGCCGGTTGGGATCGGGGTTAACTTTTCTGCCGGCGCGGCGAAAGCCGTTCTGCGTCCGCTGCAGATGTTGACGGCGGCACCCTCTCTTTTGTTTCTCACGGCGCTGACGGCGATGCTGCTCCGGCATCCCGATGTGGCCTTCTATGAGATTGATCGTGTTGCATTCGGGCTCCTTGTGTTGGGAGTGGTGGGACGCGGGATAGTCCTGCGGGAGCGGCTGCTCGCAATGGAGCGCGCGACCTGGCCAATGATTGGGCTGACAGCCTTGGCCGTTTGCAGTGTGGTTGGGCGGCCATTCGACAACGAAACGTGGAGCCTGCTCGCGTCGAAGTTCATCGTTCCGTTCGGGTTGTTTCATCTGGCGGGATTGGTGTTTGCAGAGGAACGCCGTTTCCGGCAGTTTGAGGTATTTGGGCTGGTCGTGCTGGCGTATCTGAGCTTCACGGCGATCGCGTTCCTGGTGGGAGCGCGGTCACTGATTTTTCCGCGGTTCATTCTCGATGAGAGCCTCGGGTTTCACGCCGATCGGGCGCGCGGACCGCTGCTGCAGGCGGTGGCCAACGGCGTATCGCTGAACATCCTGGGACTGCTGGCGCTGCATGCTTACCGGCGTGGAAGCGCTAGGGGAGTGAAGGTACTGGCGTTGCTGGCCTCCCTGCCGATTGCGATCCTCGCCACCATGACGCGGGCGGTCTGGTTGTCATTTGCGGGATCGGTCATGGCGATGATTTTTCTTTCCAAGAATTACGCGCTCCGCAGACGCGCGTGTGTGGCGTTGGTTGTGCTTGCCGGTGTGGGCTTAGCGGTGGCTCTAAGTTCGCACGAGTTAGGGAGTTCGTTGAGCGATCGGCTGGAGGAGCGCGGGCCGGTCGACTATCGCGAAGCGGTTTATGCCGGCGGCTGGCAGATGTTTCTGGAACATCCACTCACGGGATGGGGATTCCATCAAATGCCAGCCGCATTGCCTCGCTATGTGAGCGGGTATAACGAGAAAGTGTTGTATCCGCACAACACCTATCTGGAGTTGCTGGTCGAGCACGGGATCGCCGGGCTTGGGCTGTATCTCTGGCTGATGTGGGAGATGTGGAGGCTGGGCCAGGGCGCGATTCCGCGCGGCGAAGCGCGCGGTTTCCTCAACCGGCATTTTCATCAGATGTGGCCGGTCCTGCTGGCGGTGTACTGGGTGAATGCGGGCATGGTGGTGATGAGCTATCAGTTTGTGAACGGGTTGCTGTTCGTGCTGGCTGGAATGCTGGCGGCACAGCGGCGCCGGGCAAAGGAGTGTCAGTCGTGACGGTCGCGTATCTAGCTAACCAGTTTCCCTCCGCAGTCGAGCCTTACGTCGGCGAAGAGATTGAAGAGCTGCGAAGGCGAGGTCTGCAGATAGTGGCAGGAAGCGTACGAAAGCCGTGCATGGATCCATCGTTGTCCGTCGGGAGTGAGCCTGAAATCGTGCTGCAGCCGCTTTCGGCAGTCGTTCTCCAGCGCGCCCTTTGGCTCTGCCTGCGCCGATGGAACAGGGTTTCCAGCCTGATCAAGCGAGTTTTGTTCCGAGGCGGGGAAGGGCCCCTGAAGCGAGTGAAGGCCTTGGCGCACACCTGGCTCGGAGCTTGTTACGCAGTCCTGCTCCAAGATCGCGAGATCGATCATATCCATGTCCATCACGGATATTTTGGATCGTGGATCGCCATGGTGGCAGCTCGGCTCCTTGGCGTGGAATTCAGCATGACGCTTCACGGTTCGGATCTCCTCCTGCATGGGGCGTATCTCGACGCAAAGTTGGAAAACTGCGCGCTCTGTCTGACTGTTTCGGAATTTAACCGCCGCTACATTCTGGATCGTTACCCAACCATCGATCCCGCGCAGGTCGTGGTGTCGCGGTTGGGGGTGAACGTGTCGGAGTGCGATCCACTTCCCGTGGCGACGTCGAAGTCAGCCGACGATCCGTTCACTGTCGTGGCCGTCGGACGGCTGCATGCTGTGAAGGATCATGCATTCCTGGTTCAGGCTTGCAAACAGCTTCACGAGCTTGCTGTGCCCTTCGAATGCGCGATCGCCGGCGAAGGACCGGAGCGGCGGAATCTAGAAGCCGACATCCGCCAATCCGGTTTGGAAGGACGAATCAAGTTGCTGGGACACGTCCCGCGCGAGCAAATGGACTCGTTGTATGACCGTGCCGATGTAGTGGTGTTGACGAGCAGGAGCGAGGGCATTCCGCTGGTGCTGATGGAAGCGATGGCACGGGGAAAGATCGTGCTGGCGCCGGAGATCACAGGGATTCCGGAGCTGGTGATTCCGGGCAAGACGGGGTTTCTGTACCAACCGGGATCGCTTGAAGACTTTGTCGACCGGTTGCTCTTTATCCGTTCGCGGATACTGATGCCGGATTGATCCCGAGCTTCGTCCTTATATTCCGTCGGCCGACCGGCAATTGGACTGGGTTCGGCACGCGGCACGGGCCCAGGTACGTCACAACTTCAACCGCAGCAAAAACCTTGAAGCCTTCGGCGAGTTATTTCTACGGCGGATCGCCCCGCAGACTGAGAGCATCGCGGATGAGAATTTTGTACTGCAACAAATATAACTATCCGTTCAGCGGGACCGAAGTTTATATGTTCGAGTTGATGAAACTGATGCGTGCGCAGGGCCACGAGGTGGCGCTATTTTCGATGGCCGATCCGCGCGGGGAGCCGACTCCCTACGATGAGCACTTCGTTCCGCATATCGACTTCAAGGCCAAGGCCGGATGGTGGCGAAACGCGAAGCAAGCGGGCCATGCGATCTACTCGCACGACGCAAGGCAACGCATCCGAGCCGTGATCGAAGAGTTCCGGCCGGATGTGGCTCATGTGCGCAATATCTACCACCACTTGTCGCCGTCAATCCTGTGGGAACTCAAGGCGCACAGCGTTCCGATCTTGTATCACCTGAATGATTTCAAGCTCTTGTGCCCAAGCTACAACCTGGTGTCGCAGGGAAAAGCCTGCGAGGCCTGCAAGGGCGGGGAATTCTGGCACGCGGTGGGCGCGAAGTGTTATCCGGGAATGGGCGCGCGGATTACGTTAATGGCCGAGGCTTATGTACACCGTTGGGCAGCGACATACCACAAATGCGTGGATCTATTCCTTGCGCCAAGCCGGTTTGTGCGCGACAAGTTTGTGGAGCATGGCTGGGATGGCGGCAGATTTGAGGTTTTGCCGCATTTTCAGCAGATTCACGAATTGCGCGATGTGCCAGCCGGACAGGATAAATCGCTGCTGTATTTCGGAAGGTTGTCGCCGGAGAAGGGCGTCGATGATTTGTTGCGCGCGATGCAGCGCGTCCCTCAGATGCGGTTGACGATTGCGGGCGATGGTCCTCAGCGGGGCGAGTTACAGGATTTGGCGGTCACTCTCGGGTTGTCGAATGTGGAATTTATGGGCCAGGTCGGAGCGGCGGAGCGCGACTCTCTGATTGCCAGATCAGGATTCACGGTCCTGCCATCCCATGCATACGAAACTTTGGGGAAGACGATCCTGGAATCGTACGCCGAGGGGCGCGCGGTCATTGCCACAGATTTGGGATCGAGACGGGAACTGGTTCACCAGGGCGAGACGGGGCTGCTATATCGGACGGGAGACGTTAATCAACTCGTCGAAGCGATTCACTTGCTAAGCTCTGCGCCCGACCTGGCGGTGAGGATGGGACGCGCGGGATGGGAGAAAGTGCGTCAGAACTACACTCAAGAGGCTCACTATCTGAAGTTGCTGAGTTTGTATGAGGGACTGATTGCTGGCAAAGCGAAACAGTCGCAGCGGCTTGTAGCGATACCCTGGCAGGCAATCCGAGTCTCCGCCGCTCGACGCGATGGTCGTGCCGCGAGTCAGCGGCGTCCGCGTCTGCGAGTTGCATTCATCGGCGGGCGGGGTGTGATTTCGAAATACAGCGGAATCGAAACCTACTACGAAGAAGTCGGGAAGCGGCTGGCAGAGATGGGGCACGAGGTTACGGTCTACTGCCGGAACTATTTCACGCCAGAGCTGGCAGAGCACAACGGAATGCGATTGGTGCGGCTGCCCACGATCCGGACGAAACATCTGGAAACAGTGATTCATACGGTGTTCAGCACGGTTCATGCGCTTACTCAGCGCTACGACGTGGTGCACTATCACGCGTTGGGGCCAGCGTTGTTTTCATTCCTTCCGCGTATTCTGAGAAAGAGGACAGCGGTTACTGTGCAGGGACTGGACTGGCAGCGGAAGAAGTGGGGACAGCTGGCGTCGACGGTGCTGCGGTTCGGGGAGCGGGCCTCAGTCCGGCTTCCCGATGCAACTATGGTTGTGTCCCGAACTCTCCAAGAACGGTACCGCGAAGTCCATGGAATCGAGGCGTTCTATGTGCCCAATGGGGGAGTGTTGCGGAAGCGACGCGAAGCGAAGGCGATTCTGGAATGGGGGCTAGAGCCCGGCAAGTACGTCTTATTTTTGGGTAGATTTTCGCCGGAAAAGGGATGCCACTTGTTGGTCGAGGCATTTGAGCAGATTGACACCGATGTGAAGCTGGTGATGGCTGGGGCGGCGAGCTACTGTGACAACTACAGCCGAGAGCTGCGAACGCACGCGAGCGACCGTATCCGCATACTCGAGTGGGTTTCTGGCGAGACGCTGGACGAATTGTTGACGAATGCGATGGTATTCGTCTTGCCGTCGGATCTGGAGGGATTGTCGCTGGCTCTGCTGGATGCCATGGGTGCGGGTCTGTGCGTTCTGACCAGCGATGTTCCTGAAAACTGCGAAGTGGTCGATGGCGCAGGTTTCACATTCCGGCGGGGTAGTGCGTCAGATCTGGCGGAGAGGCTGCGGTTCTTGATCGCGAATCCAGCGGTACGCGATGCCGCAGGCAGAGCCGCAAGAAGCCGAATCGAAGAGCAGTATCAATGGCAGAAGGTCGCCGAAGACATCGAGAAGGTCTATCTCGCGATGCTGGGCATCGCGTGCACGGAACCGCCAATCAGGAAGCCGAGCACCACGGCTGCGGCGACTGGTGCCGCGGAACAGGCAGAGCGACAGGCGGTATAGCGCGACGACTTTGACCGATCGGAGACCAAATTAGACAATAGGGAACAATGAGATTTGAGAGAAGGACGGGCCAATCCCGTCCTTTTTTATTACAATCAAACCCTTGGCTTTCGACCAGGATGTTGTTGTTACCCTCGGAAGCCAGGCACGTCTTGCATGCGAAAACCTATTCTGGTCACCGGCGGCGCTGGGTTCATCGGCTCCAACTTCGTCCTGCATCGAATGCTGGAGAAGTCGGAGTCTGTCGTGAATGTTGACAAGCTGACCTACGCTGGGAACCTGCACAATCTTGAGAGCATCGCGTCGGATGGACGGCATAAATTCGTCCAGGGCGATATCGGCGATCGTGCTTTGCTCCACCAAGTTCTCGAAACACACCGTCCGACTGCGATCGTGCACTTCGCGGCCGAAAGCCACGTGGACCGTTCGATCCGTGGTCCGGAAGATTTCATTCGCACCAATGTCGACGGAACATTCGCCTTGCTGGAAGAAACCCGGGCATATTGGGGTACGCTGCCGGACGAAGAAAAGAAGAGTTTCCGTTTCCTGCACGTTTCCACCGACGAAGTCTACGGCTCACTCGGCCCGGACGATCCGCCATTCAGCGAAACGACACCATACGCGCCGAATAGTCCATATGCCGCGTCGAAGGCCGCATCCGATCATCTGGTGCGCGCCTACCATCACACCTACGGATTGCCGACGCTGACGACCAACTGCTCGAACAATTACGGGCGGTTTCAGTTTCCGGAGAAGCTGATTCCGCTGATGATCCTGAATGCGCGCGATGGGAAGGCGCTTGCCGGTCTATGGCGACGGCAAGAACGTCCGCGACTGGCTTTATGTCGAGGATCACTGCGAGGCGATCGCTACCGTGTTGCGAGCGCGGGCGTCCTGGCGAAACGTACAACATCGGCGGCTGGAACGAGAAGCCGAACATCGAGATCGTGCAGACGATCTGCGACCTGGTGGATGAGATGGCGTCCGCGTCCGACGGTTCCCGTCGAGAGCTTGATCACTTATGTGAAAGACCGTCCAGGCCACGATCGCCGCTATGCGATGGACGCGCGCAAGATCGAGCGCGAATTGGGATGGAAGCCGAAGGCGACGTTTGAGAGCGGCATTCGCAAGACGGTGCGCTGGTATCTTGACAATGAGGCGTGGGTGCGGGACGTGACCAGCGGAAGCTACCGGCAATGGGTCGCCACGCATTATTCCGGACTAGTGACGAGCAGACGCGGAGAAGAGATCGAGATATGCAAGAAAGCACGCGGTACAAAGGCATCATTCTGGCGGGAGGATCGGGCACGCGTCTGTATCCTGTGACGCAGGTCATGGGAAAGAGTCTGCTGCCGGTCTACAACAAGCCAATGATTTATTACCCGCTGTGCACGCTGATGCTGGCGGGAATCCGGGACATCCTGGTGATTTCAACTCCCGAGGATGCGCCCAAATTTCAAGCGCTACTGCGGATGGAAGCCAGTTCGGGATCCGTTTGCAGTATCGGACGCAGCCCAAGCCGGAGGGAATCGCGCAGGCGTTCCTGCTGGGCGAGGAATTTCTGGACGGCAGCCCTTGCGCTCTGGTGCTGGGAGACAACATTTTTTACGGACACGATCTCGCGAAAGATCTGCGCGAGGCGGCGAGTAAAGGTGCATGGGGCCCGGGTTTTTGCTTATCCGGTGCATGATCCGGAGCGGTACGGAGTGGTCGAGTTTGATGCCGAGCGGGCGCGCACTGAGCATCGAGGAGAAGCCGAAGCAGCCGAAATCGCGATACGCCGTGACCGGCCTCTATTTTTACGATGACCAGGTAGTGGAGATCGCGAAGTCGCTTGAAGCCCAGCGCGCGCGGCGAACTCGAAATCACCGACGTCAACCGGGCCTACCTGAAGAAAGAACAACTCGAAGTTGTCGTCATGGGACGTGGCATGGCGTGGCTCGACACAGGCACGCATGAATCGTTGATGGATGCCGCGCTCTACATTCAGGCGATCGAAAAGCGGCAGGGGCTGATGGTGGCGTGTCCCGAGGAAATCGCTTATCGATCCGGCTACATCACGGCGGCCCAAGTAGAAAAGATCGCGAGCGTCATGAAGAACAGCAGCTACGGCGCATACTTGCTGCAGCTTTTGCGCGAGAGGGTATTCTGATCGCGTATCCCGCAGGACGCAGGCCATGGATGCGATCAAGAAAATCCCGACTTCCTTGCCCGGCGTTGTCATCCTCGAGCCACGCGTGTTTGGCGACGAACGGGGATTCTTTCTCGAGAGCTACAACGAGAAGGCTTTCGCAGAGTTGGGAATCGAGGAGCGCTTTGTTCAGGACAACCATTCGAGCTCGCGGCGGAACGTTCTACGCGGGTTGCACTATCAGATCAAACAGCCGCAAGGGAAAATTGGTGCGGGCAGTGGAAGGGGAAATTCTCGATGTCGCGGTAGACGTGCGCCGCAGCTCACCGACGTTCGGACGATGGGAGGCCGTGCAGCTCTCGGGCGAGAACAAGCGGATGCTCTGGATTCCGCCCGGATTTGCCCATGGATTCCGCGTGATTTCCGAGAAGGCGCAGGTTCTTTATAAGGCCACTGACTATTACGCTCCCGATCAGGAGCGAACCCTGGCATGGAACGATCCGGATTTGAAGATTGACTGGGAACTCGATGGCGACCCCATCGTGTCGGCGAAAGATCAGCGCGGCGTTGCTCTACGGGACGCCGAAACATTCGACTAGGGAATGGAACAATTACTGCAATGAAGGCAATGGTTCTTGGCGCCTCCGGTCTCCTGGGCAAGGCACTGATGCGCGAATGGACACGCGATGAGGTTCGTAGGCCTCGCTTCGGCGACGTGGACATTCGTGATACCGATAAGGTGCAAGACGTTTTGCACAAGGCTCCGCCCCGAATGGATTGTCCTTGCGGCGGCCTACACCAACGTCGACGATTGCGAGAGCCATCCCGAACGTGCGTTGGCGGTCAATCGTGACGGCGCTGTGAATGTGGCTCAGGCCGCCAAAAGGATCGGCGCGAAGCTCCTGTTCGTCAGCTCTGATTACGTGTTCGATGGGAAAAAGACCTCGCCCTACGAAACGGGAGACCCGCGCAATCCGCAGAGTGTTTATGGACGATCAAAAGCCGAAGCCGAAGTTCGCCTGTTGGAAGTGCTGCCGGAATGCTGCATCGCACGGACCTCGTGGCTGTTCGGACCAGATGGGAAATGCTTTCCGGATACGATTCTGAAACTGGCAGCGAATCGGCCGACGCTGGACGTGGTCGATGACCAGCGCGGCTGCCCCACCTATTCGGTGGATTTGTCGAGGGCGATCATCGGATTGTGCCGCAATCAAGCCCGAGGCATTGTGCACGTCACGAACGCCGGTGATTGTTCATGGTTTGAATTCGCGCGAGAGATTGTGAAGGGCGGAGGCTGCCCCACCGATGTGCGCCCGGTCAGCAGTCAGCAGATGGCCCGTCCTGCGCCGCGTCCGCCCTACTCCGTTCTTTCGGGAAAGAGCCTGCAGGAATACGGCATCACCATGCCCACATGGCAGGATGCGCTGCAGCGTTATCTTCAGGAACGCAAGAACTAAGTACACGGCGGGCGTTGCTTCGCCTCGCCAGAGGCTGTTACGATTCGGCGGGGTTCTCGCCCATTGAAGTCCATCCTTAATTACATCGACGGGCAGTTCGTGCGCGGAAAGCGCGAGTTTGCCGATGTGAATCCCGCGGACGGCACCGTGATCGCCCAAGTCAGCGAAGCCGATCAGTCGTTGGTTGACGAAGCGGTGCAAGTGGCGCGCAAGGCCGTGCGAGGTGAGTGGGGCCGGCTTGGAATCCGCGAACGCGCGGCGCGATTGCACAAAGTTGCTGACGCCATCGAGGCTCGATTCGATTGCTTTGTAGCCGCCGAAGTAGCGGACACCGGTAAGCCGGTCGCGCTCGCTTCGAGGCTCGATGTTCCGCGTGCAGCGGCGAATTTCCGCGTGTTCGCTGATGTGATCAAGACGGCGGCGATCGAGTCCTACCAGACCGAGACTCCCGATGGCAAAAGCGCGCTGAACTATGCTGTGCGCAAGCCTCTCGGCGTTGTCGGAATCATCACTCCATGGAATCTTCCTCTCTTGCTGTTGACATGGAAAGTCGCGCCGGCGCTGGCGTGTGGCAACGCTGTGGTTGCAAAGCCCTCAGAAGAAACTCCGGCGACGGCGACGCTGCTCGCCGAAGCGATGAAAGAAGCAGGGATTCCCGACGGAGTTTATAACGTGGTCCACGGGTTCGGGCCGAACTCGGCGGGCGAATTCCTGACGCAGCATCCCGATGTGAATGCAGTTACGTTCACCGGCGAATCGCAGACCGGAGCCACGATCATGAAGACGGTCGCGGCCTCGGTGAAGCCAGTGTCGTTTGAACTTGGCGGGAAGAATGCTGCGATCGTGTTTGCCGACTGTGATTTCGAAGAAGCAGTCACTGGGATCAGCGAAGCCGCCTTCCTCAATACCGGGCAGGTGTGTCTTTGCGCGGAGCGGGTGTACGTTGAACGGTCGATCTTTGAACGCTTCGTCGAGGCGCTCAAACTCAAGGCGGAAAGTCTGCGCCTCGGTTCTCCGTTGGAAAAGTCAACAGACCTTGGTCCTCTGATCTCGCGTCAGCATCGCGAAAAGGTTCTTTCGTATTGCCGACTCGCTCGCGAAGAAGGGGCGGAGGTTGTCACCGGCGGGGGTGTCCCCGAGTTTGGCAATGCACTCGACAACGGTTTCTATGTGCGACCGACGATCTATACTGGATTGCCGGAATCGGCCCGCTGCGTGAAAGAAGAAATCTTCGGCCCTGTGTGCCACGTCGCTCCTTTCGATTCAGAAGAGGAAGCGGTCAGTATGGCGAACGACACGAAGTACGGCCTGGCGGCGTCGATTTGGACGACGAACCTGAAGCGCGGGCATCGCGTCGCGCAGCAGATGAATGTGGGTATCACGTGGGTGAATTGCTGGTTCCTGCGCGATCTGCGTACGCCATTTGGTGGCGTAGGGCTTTCTGGGATTGGGCGAGAGGGTGGCGTGCATTCGCTGAACTTCTATTCGGAGCTGAACAATATTTGCATTCGACTGTAGCGTCGTCGAACGGACGAGTAAGACTGCGACCATGGGGAAAGTTTCCAGCAAAGTAGTTGCGGGAAGGGCGAAGCCGCGCGGCAAGTATCCGCATGTGAAGCGCGCTGGCGATTTCCTCTTTGTGTCCGGAACGAGTTCTCGCCGTGAAGATAACTCGATTGCAGGAGCGGAGGTCGATGAGTTCGGAACGGTGCGCCTCGACATTCGAGCGCAGACCAAAAGCGTGATCGAAAACATGCAAGACATCCTAATGAGCGTCGGGGCGCAGCTGAGTGACGTCGTCGAAGTCACGACCTACCTTGTAAACATGAATGATTTCGCGGGGTACAACGAGGTCTATGGCGAGTATTTTGGCTTCGACGGCCCGACGCGAACCACCGTTGCGGTGCACCAGTTGCCGCATCCGCATCTATTGATCGAAATCCGGGCGATGGCGTACAAGCCGGAGAAAACGAAATAAGGGGGCGTCATGCCGTCCATCAAAAGCCTGAAGGCGTTCAACTTTCAAGGCTGGATCGAAGAGAACAAAGAGAAGTTCAAGCCACCGGTGGGCAATGCGCAAGTGTGGGAGGATGGCGAACTGATGGTGACCGTGGTTGGCGGCCCGAACAACCGGCGCGACTATCACGACGACCCGACCGAGGAGTTCTTCTACCAGTTGAAGGGCGATATTTTTCTGCGCATCATGGAAACACCCGGCAAGCCTCCGCTTGAGATTCCAATTCAAGAGGGAGAAATCTTCTTACTGCCAAAACATATGCGTCACTCACCGCAGCGCCTAAAGGAAGGCACGATCGGCGTGGTCGTTGAGATGCCGCGACCAGAAGGCGCTATGGACGGCTTCGAATGGTACTGCCAGAATTGCCATCAACGTGTGCATCGTGCGGAAGTGAAACTTAAAAGCATTGTGCGCGACCTGCCTCCCTTGTTTGAGCAGTTCTACAGCAACGAGAACCTGCGCACGTGCAAACATTGTGGAGCGATTCATTCCGGCAAGCCGTGAAACATGCCAGTCATCGATATTCATAATCACTTTTTTCCGCGCAACTGGCCTGACTTGGCGGCCCGCTTCGGCACTCCGAACTGGCCGTGGATCAAGCACACAGAACCGGGGAAAGCGGAGATCATGGTCGGCGATCGATTCTTCCGCCAGATTTACTCCGCGTGCTGGGATCCCGAAGTGCGGCTCCGCGAAATGGATCGGGACGGCATCGATATGCAGGTGTTCTCGGCGACGCCAGTGCTATTTGCGTATGAGCGTCCCGCGGAGCACGCGCTCGGCTGCGCGCATTTGTTCAATGACGCCGCGTTGGAGGTTTGCGCGCAAGGCAAAGGCCGGCTGAAATCCCTGTGCCAGGTTCCTCTGCAGGACATCGATGCGTCGTGCAAAGAGTTGAGCCGATGCATGCAGGCGGGACATCTAGGCGTGCAAATCGGCAACCACGTTGGAGAGAAGAATCTCGACGACCCCGGAATTGTGACGTTCCTCCATCATTGCGCGGACGAAGGTGCGGCCGTGCTAGTTCACCCCTGGGACATGCTGGGTCCGCAGCGCATGCCAAAGTACATGATGCCGTGGACGGTGGGAATGCCCGCGGAAACGCAGCTCGGAATTGTGGCGATGATCCTGGGTGGGGCATTCGACAAGCTGCCAAAGAGTTTGCGCATCTGCTTCGCGCATGGCGGAGGAAGCTTCGCATTCCTGTTGGGAAGGCTTGAGAACGCGTGGCAGCATCATCCGGTGGCTCATGGAGTTTGTGAATTGCCGCCGAGTCAGTACGTCAACCGGTTCTCCGTGGATTCGGCGGTATTCGACCTGCGCGCACTGGAGTTTCTGGTGGGAACCATGGGCGCTGAGCGTGTGATGCTGGGCTCAGACTATCCCTTCCCGCTGGGCGAACATCGCGTGGGTTCGCTCATTCGATCGAGTCAGTTGACCGGCGCGGCGAAGGATCGCTTGCTGGGCGGGAATGCGGCAGAATTTCTCGGCCTACGGGCGGAGAGCGACCTCGAAACAAGTGCGACTGCCGGAACGCCCATCGTGCCACAGGGCCAGCAACTCACATACAGCTCGTATCTCAAAGTTCCAGAACTGTTGAACCTGCAGCATTCCCAGTCGTCGCCGCAGCATCACGATGAACTTTTGTTCATCATTGTGCACCAGACCTACGAGCTGTGGTTTAAGGAATTGCTGCACGATCTGGATGCAGTAGTCAGGAACCTGCGAGCTGCGGGAGTGAATCCCAACTCGCGCGACGAAGTCTATGAAGCTGCGCGATTGCTGCGGCGTTGCACCGAAATCACGCGTGTGCTAGTCGAACAGTTTACGATTCTCGAGACTATGCTGCCTACGCACTTTCTGGCCTTCCGGGGCAAGCTGGAGCCGGCCAGCGGCTTTCAGTCGGAACAGTTTCGCGAACTCGAGTTTTTATGCGGATTGAAGGATGAGAAGATGTTGCGCTATCACCGGCCTACTCCTGAGGCGCATGCCCTGCTGGAGCGGAGGTTGCGCGAGCCTTCGCTGCACGACGTTTTCTTTGCTGCACTGGCAGCCATGGGCAAACTGCAGGTGAACCCGAGCGCGACGGAGCGCGAGAGATTCGATGCGCGGGCGCGCGCCGTCCTTTCGCTCTATCAGGATGAGCGCAGCCATCGCGACTGGATTGACGTCTGTGAGCGGCTCACCGAATTTGATGAACTTATAGTGAGTTGGAGGCTGCGGCACATTCAACTCGTGGAACGCGTAATCGGCGTGCGCATGGGAACGGGAGGAAGCGCCGGTTCGTCTTACCTGAAGCTTACGCTCGACAAGAAATTCTTCCCGGAACTGTGGGAAGCGCGCACACTCCTGACGCAATAGGCGAATGCCTGTTCGTCAGAACAGAAGTTATTGCTTTTTCATGACGGTTAATCCTGAAAGCATTTCACTGATTGGCGCCGGACTCAACGGCCCGCTCCTGGCACTCGGCTTGGTCAAACGTGGATTCCGTGTGGAGATCTACGAGAGAAGGCGGGATATGCGGCGCGTGCGCGTGAGCGCCGGCCGATCGATCAATCTGGCACTGTCGACTCGCGGCATTCACGCGCTCATCCAGGCGGGATTGTGGGACGAAATGCGGAAGATCATCATTCCGATGAAGGGAAGAATGATGCATTCGGTCGCGTCCGAACTCACGTTTCAGCCGTATGGGAAGAATGAAGCGGAAGTGATCAATTCGATTTCCCGCGCCGAATTGAACATTGCGCTCATGAGTGCGGCGGAAGAACTGGGTGTGAAGATCCATTTTCAACAGCGCTGCACTGGCATCGATCTCAAAGAAGGCACGCTCCGGCTGCGAGATGAACAGACGGGTGAAGACAGGACGATCGAGTCAGGCGTGACGATCGGCTGCGACGGATCCGCCTCAGCAATTCGCGGCGAGATGCTCAAGATGAATCGATTCAACTACTCGCAGGAATATCTCGATTACGGATACAAGGAACTAACAATCCCGGCCCGGCCCGGTGGGAAGCATGTTCTGGAGACGAACGCTCTCCACATATGGCCTCGAGGCAGCTACATGCTGATCGCACTGCCCAATGTGGATGGGACCTTCGCCTGCATTTTGTTCCTACCGTTTGAGGGTAAAGACAGCTTTGCGCAATTAACCACACCTTCGGCGGTGAGGGAGTTCTTTCAAGCGAGATTTCCGGATGCGACTCCTCTGATGCCCGATGTGACGGAGAACTTCTTCGCGAATCCCACGGGATCGATGGTGACGATCAAATGCTCGCCATGGCATGTTAAGGGCAAGGTTCTCCTGCTGGGGGATGCGGCGCATGCCATCGTTCCGTTCTTCGGGCAGGGAATCAATTGTGGCTTTGAGGATTGCACCTGCCTGCTGGAGCTCATCGATCGCCACGGGGCAGGGTGGGGACGCGTCTTCAGTGAGTTCGAGGAGGCGAGAAAGGTCAATACTGATGCGATCGCCGACTTGGCGGTCGAGAATTTTGTGGAGATGAGAGACCGGGTTGCCGACCCAAGGTTTCTGCTTCGCAAGAAGGTTGAGCTGGCATTGGAAGCAAGATATCCGCAGATCTTCGTGCCCAAGTATGCCATGGTCACGTTTCATCGCATTCCCTATGCGACTGCTTTAAGGCGGGGACAGGTGCAGGACCGCATGCTCACAGAGCTTTGTGAGTCCATGGATCGCGTGGACGACCTTGACTGGAACAAAGCGGACCGATTGATTCGGAGCGAACTGACGCCTCTGGAGTTGGTCTCTTGACACATCCTCCCTTCCATTCGGGCGAGAGTTTTGCGATTGCGATGGACGAGCGCGATCTCCTGGCTCACTTTCGAGAACGATTCTGCCTTCCAAAGACAACGACAAAGACCGGAGACGAGTGTATTTATCTTTGCGGCCATTCGCTCGGACTGCAGCCGAAAAACACCGGAGCTTACCTTGAGCAGGAACTCCGGGATTGGGCACAACTCGGCGTGGAAGGACACTTTCACGCGAAGAGTCCATGGGTGCCTTATCACCGGATGCTCACGCAGCAGACTTCAGAACTGATAGGCGCCGAACCGGACGAAGTTGTGGTGATGAATTCGCTCACGGTGAATTTGCATTTGATGATGGCGTCGTTTTACCGTCCGACGGCAGTGAGACATAAGATCCTGGTCGAGCGTGGGGCGTTCCCTTCGGATCAGTATGCGGTGGCGTCGCAGATCCGCTTTCATGGATTCGATCCCGCGTCGTCATTGGTCGAACTGACTCCCCGGGACTGTGAGTCCTGCATGCGGGATGAGGACGTTGAGGCGCTGATCGACCGAGAAGGCGATTCGATTGCCCTGATTCTGCTCGGGGGCGTGAACTACGCGACGGGACAGGTCTTTGATATGGAGGGAATCACCCGGGCCGGGCGGCGCAAGGGTTGCATTGTTGGCTTTGATTTGGCGCACGCCGCGGGAAATATTCCCTTGCACTTGCACGACTGGGGCCCCGATTTCGCGGTGTGGTGCAGTTACAAATATTTGAATGGCGGTCCGGGATGCGTTGGAGGATGCTTCGTCCATGATCGGCATGCGCGCTCGTGGGAGCGGCCGCGCTTCGCAGGATGGTGGGGACACGATGAAAAGACCCGTTTCCAGATGGGACCGGACTTCCAGCCGATGGCGGGAGCGGAGGGATGGCAATTGAGCAATCCACCGATACTGGCGTTGGCGGCTCTGCGCGCCTCGATGGAGATTTTCTCGGAGGCGGGCATAGAATCTTTGCGCGCTAAAAGCATGTCACTCACGGGATACATGGATTTCCTGCTCGGCCAACTGGATTTCGGGAAGTTCTCGATCATCACACCGCGTGAGCCCCAACGACGAGGGGCACAACTCTCCATCCGATTCGCCAGCGAAGGCCGCAAATTTTGCGACCGGATGGCGGCGAAGGGAATGATCGGAGATTGGCGCGAACCGGACATTTTCCGGATCGCCCCCGTGCCGCTATATAACTCATATCAAGATGTTTACCGGTTTGTGCAGCGGTTTTCTGCGGCTCTTGAATAAGCAGGCAAGAACCCAGCTTTCTTTCCGATTCGGTTACCTCGGTAACACGAGCGGTTGCTCCCGCGAACTTACAATTTGAATCGTGGGAAGATCTCCGCTCCAGTACGCCCGGAAGTGGACGGCCATCGTGTGTGCGGTGGTGTGCGTTCACATCTTGCTGTCGCTTTTGGCTCCGCGCGGATTTGCCCTCACCGCTTTTGGCGACATCCTGCAGAATCTCGTGCTGCTCTGTGCGACGGTAGCATTTTTCACCAATGTGAAGACGGTACCTCCCAAGGCGCGGCTGTTCTGGGTGCTGATGGGATTAGGCCTGGGGATGTGGCTGGTTTCGCAGCTCATGTGGACCTACATTGAGGTCTACCTGCGGCACGAAGCGCCAAATCCATTCGTTGGCGATGTGATCCTCTTCCTGCATATTGTGCCGATGATGGCCGCGGTGGCCATCCAGCCGCACGTTCAGCAAAGCGATCGCTCCGTGCGCGCCGGAACCCTTGATTTCGCGCTCCTCCTGACGTGGTGGCTCTTTCTATACCTTTTTGTTGTCATTCCGTGGCAGTACGTACACCCCGTGGAATCTGTCTACGGCCGGAGTTTTGACCTGCTCTATGTCTGCGAAGAACTCGTTCTTGCAGCAGGCCTGGTCGTCGTTTGGCGACGGAGCCGGGGGGAATGGCGAAATATTTACTTCAACCTCTTCGTAGCGACGCTGTTCTACTGCGTGGCTTCGCTCGTGGCCAGCGAAGCCATCGACTTGCACGTCTACTACACCGGCAGCTTGTTCGACGTGCCGTTGGTGGCGGGGATGGCCTGGTTCGTGCGCGTCGGACTGCTCTCAGGCCAGAGTTCGAAAGAAGCTCCCGTCGAGGAGCCGTCCAGTGGCTCTTACGGAATCTGGAAAGCTCGGCTCGCCATGGTCGCGGTGCTCGTCACTCCGCTCATGATGGCCTGGGCACAATTCGGTGGAGATGCACCACAGCCAGTTCGTACGTACCGTCTGCTGCTGACAACCGCTGTCATGCTCGTCATGGGCGTGCTGGTATTCCTCAAACAACATCTGCTGGACCAGGAACTGCTCAGGCTGCTGCGATCGTCGACGCACAATCTGGAAGAAATGTGCAGGCTCAAGGACGAACTCGAGAACAAGGAACATTCCCTGCGATGGCACGGTCTCGAACTGCAACGGAAAAATCTGGAGCTGCAGGAGATTTCTTTCACGGATGTGCTGACGGGAGTTTGGAACCGGCGCTATCTGGAGGAGATCCTCACGGCTGAGGCGGGACAGGTTCTGCGAAACTACCAGCGCGCGCGCGGCAGCGGCATCCGGAAGATGGATCACCGCGACCTGGTCTTCATAATGGTCGACGTGGATTTCTTCAAGCCTGTCAATGACCATTACGGCCATCCTGCGGGAGACCGCTTGCTCCAGCTCGTTGCCCAAAGACTCTCGACAGTGGTGCGCAAGTCCGACGTGCTGGTGCGCTGGGGCGGAGAAGAGTTCCTGATCATGAGCCGTTCGACCGATCCCTCGGGAACCCCTGCATTTTGCAGCCGCGTTCTGGAAGTGATGGCGGCGGAGCCGTTCGATCTTGGTCACGGTATCTCCGTGAGCAAGACATGCTCGGTGGGTTGGGCAGCGTATCCGTGGAGCCGCGGCGCTTATGAGGCGATTTGCGCGGAGGAATCGATTGCGCTGGCCGACGCTGCCCTCTACAAGGCGAAGGCCCTGGGAAGAAATCAAGGCGTGGGAATTGTGGCGGCGGATGCGGCCAGCCAAAATCCGCAGGCGGTTGATCTGACGTCGATAAGAGACGGGAATCCTCCGCTTGCGCGAACGATAAGAACCGAGTGCCCAGCTTCGGGGACGATCGCTGCTGTAGACCTTCATAGTATGGTACCTGTCGACAAGTCGATCTCCTAAGACTCCTTTTCCGGGCTGACATTCCCCCAGAACAAACTCCCGGAGCAGGTGCTTGACCTCTGCGAGCGCGTTGACTACATTGAGTAGCCAGCCTCTCGGCGGGCGAGGCATACCTACTCATGAATGCAAAAACTCCTTCGCGCAAGACGGGCCTTCGTCAGAAGGCGCAACTCATGTCCGCATCGGAAATCGAACGCACGCTGGTGCGATTAGCGTACGAAATCGTGGAAAAGAATGGTGGAGTCCAAGGTTTGGGACTGGTTGGAATTCGCCGCCGCGGGGTTCCACTGGCCGAACGACTCGGCAAGATTATCACGCGCATCGAAAACGCAAAGGTCCCTGTGGGGACGCTGGATATCACGTTCTACCGTGACGATCTCTCGACGCTGGGACCGAAGCCCGTGGTGCAGGAGAAAGAGATCGGATTTGAGATTGAGGACAAGAACATCGTGCTGGTCGATGACGTACTCTTTACCGGGCGTACAACGCGGGCGGCTCTGGACGCGCTGTTCGAACACGGCAGGCCGCGGCGTGTGCAATTGTGCGTGTTGATCGATCGCGGACACCGGGAAATTCCCGTCGAAGCGACCTACGTGGGACGCAATGTGCAAACCACGGCGAACGAAGTGATCGAAGTCAAACTGACTGAAATCGACGAAGCGGAGAAAGTTCTGCTGATGGAAAGATAACGGCGAAGAAGTTCGCGCTGCAAAAAGCAAAGGACGGTGGCGTCGGCCACCGTCCTTTTATTTCCAGGAGCGAACCGGAATGCGATCGTTGCCTAGGCAATTCGAGTGCACACCGCCTTGGTTTGCGTGTAGAGATTGAGAGCGTCGTGTCCCATCTCGCGGCCCCAGCCAGATTGCTTGTAACCCCCGAAAGGCATCGCTGCATCGAATATGTTATAGCAATTGATCCAGACGGTGCCGGCACGAAGCTGTTCCGCCATGCGATGGGCCTTGCCGATGTCGCGCGTCCACACGGCCGCAGCCAGGCCATAATCGCTATTGTTGGCGCGGGGAATGATTTCCTCAGGATCGGAAAATGGCATTGCCGCCACGACCGGTCCGAAGATTTCTTCCTGCACGACCTTCATGTTCTCCTGTGTATTAACGAGCACCGTAGGCTCGACGAAATAGCCGCGATCACCGGCTTTGTGCCCGCCGACAATGGCTCGTGCACCCTCCGAGAAGCCGGATTCCAGATATCCGCACACGCGATTCAGTTGTTCTTCTGAGACGAGCGGGCCCATGTTGGAGTCGGGATCCAGACCCGACCCAACCTTGATCTTTCGCGCTTGCTCGGCGACTCCTTCCACCACCTGGTCGTAAACCGGCTTCTCGACATACAAGCGAGAACCTGCACAGCAGCACTGGCCGTGATTGAAGAAGATGGCGCTGGCCGCGCCCGGGATCGCGGTTTCAAGATCGGCATCTTTGAAGACCACGTTCGGAGATTTTCCACCCAGCTCCAAGGAAACTTTCTTGAGATTGCCGGCGGCCGCGTGGACGATCAGCTTGCCAACTTCAGTCGATCCCGTGAAGGCGATCTTGTCGACGTCGGGATGCGCAGCCAGGGCAGCTCCTGCCGTCTCGCCATAGCCGGGGACAACGTTGACCACGCCTTCGGGAAATCCCGCTTCCATGATTAGTTCGCCCAGCCGGAGAGCGGAGAGCGGAGTCTGCTCCGCAGGTTTCAGCACAACGGTGCAGCCCGTGGCGAGCGCCGGTCCTAGTTTCCACGCGGCCATGAGAAGCGGAAAGTTCCACGGAATAATTTGGCCGACGACTCCGACCGGTTCCCGCAGCGTGTACGCAAGATATTTCGCACCCGGCGTGTAGGGAACCGAGAGTGGAATCGTGTTGCCTTCGATCTTGGTCGCCCATCCAGCCATGTAGCGGAACAGATCGACCGCCAGCGGGACGTCAGCAGCCTTCGCAATATTGAGCGGCTTGCCGTTGTCGAGGCTCTCGATGTATCCAAACTCCTCGGTATGTTGTTCGAGCAAGTCGGCGAGCTTCCAGATCATGCGGCCGCGCTCCGATGCCGTCATGCGGCGCCACGGGCCGTGATCGAAGGCATAGCGCGCAGCTCGGACCGCGAGGTCAATATCGGCGCGGTCGCCCTCTGCAACCTTTGCCAGAACCTCGCCCGTTGCTGGATTGTAGGTCGGGAAGGTCTTGCCGGAAGCAGCCTCCACCCACTGACCGTTGATCAGCATTTTTCGTGGTTTGTCGATGAACTCCGCGACTCGAGGATGAATCTGCGGGGAAATTGCGATGCCCATATGTCCTCCTAAAGGTTTGACGAACATGGTCAAACAGCTGCTTGCAAGCGAGAATGATGCCGGGCGAATGAACGCGACCGGGGTATGCTAGCGCTGGGCCGGGACAAATGCAATCGGAAGGATGCCGGGTGGACTATTCGCCGTATGGAACCCAGATATTCTTGACCTGCGTGGCGTGCTCGAGGAACCAGCGGCCTTCCGCCACCTTCGGATTGAACCAGTCGATGACGCGGCCTTCATTCGTCCAGACTTGTTTCAAGTTTCCAGTCGACATAGTCTTGGCCGCCGCAGCCGTGGCCTCGTCACCATAGCACCAGACGGCATCCACATCATCGTGCTCGGCGAGTGTCTTCAGGAGTTGCGAGGCATAGCCTGTCACGATGTTCACCGCGCCTCCCGGCAAATCACTGGTGTCGAAGAGCTGATAGAGATCGCCGGTAATGAGAGGGTACCTCTCGGAAGGAACGGCAACCACTGTGTTGCCCACGGCGATCAGCGGCAACACAAGCGACAGGAAACCCAGGAGTGGCGCGTCCACGGGGCAGATCACGCCAACAGTGCCAATCGCTTCGTTCATAGCGATCGCGATATTACGGAACGGAGGGTTGTGAACGGTTCCGTCAAACTTGTCGGCCCAAGCTGCATAAGAAAAGATGCGCTCGATGCCAAGTTCAACTTCTGC
This sequence comes from uncultured Acidobacteriaceae bacterium, assembly GCA_963844525.1. Lineage (GTDB taxonomy): Bacteria > Acidobacteriota > Terriglobia > Terriglobales > Acidobacteriaceae > Sulfotelmatobacter. Next base: position 199,130 of record CAWJOM010000012.1, read on the forward strand.
CGAGGCTTGCTTCTCCCCGACGGCCGGAGTGAGTCGACGGATGATTTCGTTCTGGCGTTGGGCCAGATTTTCTGCGCAGTAGTACAAGACCTGCGCTCGATTGTGTGCCGTCGCCTTGGCCCACGCGCTGGCTTTTCCTGCCGCTTCAACCGCATTGCGGATATCCTTGCGATTGCCCAGAGGAGCTTCGCCCAACAGATGCCCATCGGGCGAACGCACTTCCATGCTGTAACCTGAGTCGGGACGCGCCTGCTTGCCGCCGATGTAGAGCTTCACCGTACGGTCGATGGCAGGAGTGCTGGCCTCGGGCCTCTCTTCAACCTGCGCGGCAGCAAGGGGATTCGCCGCGGGCAGCGCCGGAGCATGTTTGAACCAGGAAGGCTCCATGTATTCGAGCAAGCCCTCTCTGCCGCCCTCGCGGCCATATCCGCTTTCCCGATATCCGCCAAAGCCGCAAGCGGCGTCGAACAGGTTCGTGCAATTCACCCAGACTACCCCTGCTTTGAGTTGCGCGGCCACATGCAGCGCAACGTTGATGTTCTCGCTCCACACACACGACGCCAGGCCGTAGACCGTGTTGTTGGCCAACTCGACGGCTTCCTTCGGAGTACGAAACGTCATCGCGGCGAGAACAGGACCAAAAATCTCCTGCTGTGCAACGATCGACGTGGGATGCACATTGCTGAGCAGCGTGGGTGGGTAATAGAAGCCGCGCGAGGGTAGCACGACCTTCGGCTGCCAGCAGGTCGCGCCCTCGGCGACACCCTGGGCGACCATGTGTTCGATGCGATCCAGTTGCACGCGCGCGATGATCGCGCCAATATCGATGGCCTTGTCCAGCGGAGGGCCAATGCGCAGGCTGCTCATGCGGTCGCGAATTTTTGCAATTAAGGGCTCGGCGATGCTCTCTTGCATCAATAGCCGGGAGCCGGCGCAGCACACCTGGCCTTGGTTAAACCAGATTCCGTCAACCAGTCCTTCGACTGCGCTGTCGAGGTCGGCATCTTCGAAAATAATGAACGGAGACTTTCCTCCAAGCTCGAGAGAGAGACGTTTATGGCTTGATGCAGTCGCACTGCGAATGGCGCGCCCGACTTCGGTTGATCCCGTAAAGGCAATCTTATCGACGTCTGGATGCTTAACGAGAGCTTCTCCAGTTGAGCCGTCTCCGGTCACAATGTTGACGACCCCGGCAGGCAATCCTGCTTCCTGACAAAGTTCCGCAAACACGAGCGCGGTCAATGGAGTGAACTCGGCAGGCTTCAAAACGACTGTGTTGCCTGTTGCCAGCGCCGGGGCGATTTTCCACGCCAACATGAGCAGCGGGAAATTCCACGGAATAATCTGGCCGACAACACCGCAGGGTTCGTACTCGGGGAACTCCTGCTCGAGCAACTGCGCCCAGCCGGCATGGTAGTAGAAATGCCGCGCCACCAAGGGGATATCGATATCACGGCTCTCGCGGATGGGCTTGCCGTTGTCCATGGTTTCAAGAACCGCGAGAAGCCGTGAGTGTTTTTGCACAAGCCGTGCGAGGGCGTAGAGGTAACGCGCACGGATGTGCGGAGTCAGAGCGCGCCATTTGGGAAAGGCGGTGCGTGCCGCACGGACCGCAGCGTCGATGTCAGTGGCACTCCCCTCAGCAACCTGAGCTAGGTTCTCGCCACTCGAGGGATCGGTCGTGTCGAAATAAAGCCCGCTTGCAGGGGGCTGCCAGATTCCGCCGATGAAATGCCCAAAACGCCGGCCATGGCGCTCCAGCCACTCTCGCGCTTCTTTTGGATCTTCGGGAGCTGGACCGTACTCCATACTGACGAATTTTTCGGCAATGCTCATTCGTGTCGGCTCACTTGGTCTCGTTCTCGTTACCCTCACAGCTCTCGGCTGCTATGCGATCGGATGACGATACTCGGCGGAGTAGCGTCCCGTCGCTTGATGCTCGAGTTGCCGCTCGATGTCTCCCAGCATACCGCTTGCGCCGAAGCGAAACAGCTCCGCGTGGGTCCACGACACTCCCAGTTCTTCCTTCATCATTGCCAGCCAATCGATGGATTGTTTGGCAGTGCGGATCCCGCCGGCCGGCTTAAAGCCGACCGCCATACCGGTTTGCTGCGCGTATTCGCGAATGGCGCGAATCATCACGAGGCTCACCGGTAGTGTCGCGTTCGTTGGTTCTTTACCAGTCGAAGTCTTGATGAAGTCTGCACCCGCCATCATGGCTACGAAGCTGGCCCGCGCCACGTTGCGGAATGTCAGAAGATCGCCGGTGCCCAGGATAACTTTCATGTGGGCCCGACCGCAGGCTTGTTTGAACATCGCGACTTCGTCGTAAAGTGCCTGCCAGCGTCCGCCGAAAACGTGGGCGCGAGTGATCACTACATCGATTTCTTGCGCTCCCGCTTCCACCGATCGACGAATCTCCGCGACGCGTTCGGCGAGCGGCGACAGCCCGGCCGGGAATCCCGTGGAGACCGCAGCGACGGGAATGCCGCTTCCTTCCAAAGCATGTAGCGCGGTCTCAATGAAGGTGTGGTACACGCAGACAGCACCGACTTTGATGCCGAGTTCTTCAATGCCAAGCTTCTCGGCGAGATTCTGCTGAATAGGACGGCGCGCCTTTGCGCACAATCGCCGGACGCGCTCGTCGGTGTCATCGCCCGAGAGAGTCGTCAAGTCCATGCAAGTGATTGCACGCAACAGCCAAGCTGCCTGCCATTCCTTCTTCACAGTTCGACGAGCCACCTGAGTTTGGGTACGTCGCTCCACCGCGCTCGTGTTTACGCGGACTTCCTGCACCCAGTTGAGGTCAAGAGGTATACCGGAGTTGGAGAGCAGCGGGCGTCCACCAAGCGTGGAAAGCGTATTCGTGGCGCCTACGTGTGAAGAGTGTGGCTCTTCAGGGGCGATCTCGCCTCTCGATCTGTGGAGCTCGTGCTCGATCGACATAGGTAGCCAGCCTGGCAGCGCTACAACAATCACGCCCGTGAGGCTTGAACACAGGCGAATCGCTTGCGTTGCAATTGTACGGCAGGGAATCTTACAACGCGAACTCGGTGACGTGGACCTCTTTTCGCCGGCTGTCGCCAGGAAATCTCTCTGATGTATCTTCAAGGGTTTACAATGGCGCACGATTCCGCCTTAGGCAGCAAGTCTCTTCGCGGCATTTCGCGGAGGATTCAAGGTTCTCTATGCCCAAGAAAACCATCTCGGCCGGCGTGCGGAAAAAACTCGAGCAAGCGGCAGTCAGGGTGATGAGGAATGCGCATGCGCCCTATTCGAACTTTCATGTCGGAGCCGCGATCCTGCTCTCGAACGGAAAGATATTTTCCGGATGCAATGTTGAAAACGCTTCGTATGGCATGACCAACTGCGCGGAGCGAACCGCAATTTTCACGGCGGTCGCGCAACTGGGACCGAAGATTGAGATTCATGCAGTAGCAGTTGCGAATGATCACGGTGTCGCATGTTCGCCATGCGGAGCGTGCCGCCAGGTGATCTATGAATTTGGTCCGGACGCAACCATTTTCTTCCAGGGCGCAGCCGGTCCCAAGCAGGCGCATATCACGGAACTTCTTCCTGAAGGATTTCGCCTACAGTGAGCCAACCCAGCGTGCCCCAGGCGTTCCGCGCGATCGATGTGATCCGCAAGAAGCGGGATGGCATCGAGTTGTCGAAGGCCGAGATTGAGGGACTGGTCGACGCCTACACCAAGGGTGCGATTCCCGACTATCAAGTATCGGCTTGGCTGATGGCAGTCGTGCTGAAGGGCATGACCCGACCCGAAACTGCTGCATTGACGGACGCGATGCTCCATTCCGGCGATGTGCTCGATCTTTCCTCTTTGCCCGCCCGAAAAGTCGATAAGCATTCGACGGGCGGCGTCGGCGACAAAACATCTTTGGTGCTCGCACCCTTGGCGGCGGCAGGCGGCGTTACGGTTCCAATGATCAGCGGGCGCGGGCTCGGACACACGGGCGGCACGCTCGATAAGCTGGAGGCGATCCCGGGTTTCAATGTGAATCTTCCGGTGGCCGAGTTCCGTCGTGTGCTCGAAGTAGGCGGCTGCGCGATGATTGGACAAACGGCAGAAATAGCGCCCGCTGACCGCAAACTTTACGCGCTTCGCGATGTGACCGGTACCGTAGAGAGTCCATATCTGATTTGTGCCTCCATCATGAGCAAGAAGCTGGCCGAGGGCATCGATGCGCTCGTGCTCGACGTGAAGACCGGTTCGGGCGCCTTCATGAAGAGCGAGAAGGATGCTGCGTTTCTTGCCGAGTTGATGGTCGAAACCGGCGAGCGGATGGGCAAGGGAGTCGTTGCGCTGATCACCGATATGGATCAACCATTGGGCAATATGATTGGCAACGCTCTGGAAGTCGTCGAAGTCGTGGACGTGTTGCGCGACGGCGGTCCCGAAGACTTGCGAGAGCTCTGTCTTGAACTCGCCGGATGGATGCTGCATCTCGGTGGAGTCTCCAAGACCGTTGCGGAAGGGAAGCAGCAAAGCGCAAAGCTGATTTCATCTGGGAAAGCTCTGGAGACGTTCCGACAGATGGTGGAGTTGCAGGGCGGGGATGCTCGGGTCATCGACGATGCCAAGTGGTTGCCCCAGGCTCTCCACACGATGCAGGTGACGAGCCGCAACGCTGGCTATGTTGGGTCCATCCAATGCGAGCAAGTCGGCACCGCCTGCGTTATTCTCGGCGGTGGGCGTGAGCGCAAAGAAGATTCCGTCGATCCGGCGGTCGGAATCGTGCTTCACAAGAAAGTTGGAGATCAAGTTGCCGCCAATGAGCCCATCGCGACGATCTACTACAACGCCGAGACGAAGGCCGCGCGCGCCCGCCAACTGATTGACGCCAGTTATGTTGTTGCCGATACACCGCCGCCGGCGAAGCGCCCGCTGATCCACAGAATCATCGGCAAGGCCGGGGAGAATAACTGAATGGGACGTTATACGGGAATTCTTGGTCTGTTGACCATGCTCAGCCTCGCTTACATCTTCTCCACGAATCGGCGCGCCATTCGCGTGAAAACCGTGGCCTGGGGACTGAGCCTGCAGATAGTGTTTGCCATTTTTGTGCTGCGCATTGATTACGGACGGCGAATGTTTCAGGCCGTCGGTGACGCAGCCAACAAAGTGCTCAGCTATTCATTTTTCGGCTCGGAGTTTATTTTCGGGCCGCTCGGCAAGCAAAACTCCAACATCGGTTTCATCTTCGCTTTCCAGGTTCTTCCCGTTGTCATCTTCATCTGCGCCCTGTTCGCGATCCTTTATCACGTTGGCATCATGCAGATCGTCATCCGGGCCATGGCTTGGGTCATGACGCGCATCATGGGCGCCAGCGGCGCCGAGTCGCTCAACGTCGCCGCTAGCATCTTCATGGGCCAAACCGAAGCGCCGGTGACCATCCGGCCGTTTCTTCCGGACCTCACACGCTCTGAACTCATGACCGTCATGACCAGTGGCATGGCCCATGTCTCCGGCTCGATCATGGCCGCATATTTTGCTTTCGGAGCGGAACCGCGACATGTCCTGAGTGCCGTCATCATGACCGCGCCCGGCACGATTCTCGTTTCCAAAATGCTCGTGCCCGAAACTGAGCAACCCAGAACCGCCGGCAAAGTCATCATGCCGGAAGGCGAAGCGGAAAAAGAAAAGCACGAAAATCTTCTCGGCGCCATCGCCCGCGGCACCGGTGACGGCCTGCACATGGCCCTCAATATCGGTGCCATGCTGATCGCATTTATCGCGCTGATCCACCTGCTCGATGGCATTATGGGCGGCATTCATAGCCACGCCGGCTGGTTTCCGTCTAGCGTCGAGGGACCGCTCGGCGTCTTGCTCTCGCCCGTCGCCTGGCTGATCGGCGTTCCCTGGCATGATTGCCCCATCGTCGGCAACCTGCTCGGGACGCGCATGGTGCTCAACGAACTGGTCGCGTTTACGATCCTCGGACCCCAGAAGGCTGTGCTCGATCCCCGCTCCTTCACCATCGCAACCTTCGCACTCTGCGGTTTTGCAAATCTCAGTTCGATCGGAATTCAGATCGGTGGTATCGGTGCGCTCGCGCCGAACAAGAGAGGCGAACTGGCTCGGCTGGGAGTACGCGCGATGCTGGCCGGAACCATGGCCAATCTGATGTCGGCTTCGATTGCAGGCATGCTGCTTTAGAGACTCATCTGTTTCAATCGTTTCCAGAGAGGAACCTTTGAATGAAACTAAATTCCGCCAAATATTGCTTTGTGCTGCTCACGGTTCTCAGCATTCTGGCCCAAGCGGCTGCTCAATCGCCGCAGCGCGTGATCATTGATACGGACCCCGGCGTCGATGACGCGATGGCCATCCTTCTTGCTTTAAATTCGCCGGAACTGAAGGTAGAAGCTCTGACGGTTGTGCCCGGCAACGTCGACGGCCACCAGGGATTGGAAAATGCGCTGAAGCTGGCTTCGCTCGCGGGACGTTGCGATCTGCCCGTCGCCGGCGGAGCACAACATCCGCTAAACCAGAAGTTGATTACGGCACAGTTCTGGCATGGCAAGAACGGCCTCGCCGGAATTGAGTTGCCGGCCTCAAAGTGCAAGGCCGATCCGCGCTTCGGTCCTGACCTCATCATCGAACTCATTCATAAATATCCGCATGAGGTTACGCTGATTCCCGTGGGGCCGCTGACGAACATCGCGCTGGCCGTTTCCAAAGACCCTTCCATCGTGTCACTGACGAAAGACATCGTCATCATGGGCGGCTCGATCACCGGAGGGAATGTAGACGGAGCAGCGGAAGCAAATATCTATGGCGACCCGGAGGCCGCTGCCATCGTGTTCAATGCCGGATGGAGGGTTACAATGGTCGGCTCCGACGTGGGAGAACGCACACTGATCACTCGCAAGTACCTGGCGGATCTTCAGTCGCTGCACGGGCCGGAGAGTGACTTCATTGCCAAGCTCGCGGACTTCTACCTGACACGCTCGGAGAAGAGCGGATATCAGGGAGCCGCGATGTACGATCCGCTCGCAGTTGGCGCTGTGATCGATCCGAAACTCGTAACCCTCAAAGACATGCACGTCGACGTCGAACTAAGAGGTGAGTTCACGCGAGGAGAGACCGTCGCCAATCGCATGGGATCGGACGAGAACAACGTGCTCCACGGCGATCACTACGAGATTGAGGGCGTGATCGAACTGAAGCCGAACGCGCGGGTCTGCACATCCTCTGATGCGGACCGGTTCCTTCAGCTGTTCATCAGTCGAATCAAGGGCAAGTAGTGCGGGTCGTCGAACCACTGAATCATGATGCACGCGACGCCCGAGTCGCGGAAGAGCGCGCCTCGAACGCTCGCCCTCAAAACCAGCGGTCCTTTAGACCTCGCTCCGGGCAAGCTGCGTTCGCCCCTACACTACCCGCTGGCGTGCGCCAGCGCAAGAATCGCCAGTCCATAGAACACGAACATGAGCGCCAGAAAGATTTTTGCCTTCGATCCCGCCCCGGCAAACTCCTTCCACGCAAACACGCCCCACAACGCTCCGACCATCGGCGCCGACTGCCCGATGGCGTACGACAATGCGAAACTGAGCAACGGCGATGCTCCAGCCACCACGTTGCACATCGTTCCGATCCCCCAAATGATTCCGCCGAGCAATCCCAGCATATGCCCCGAGAGCGGCCCTCTGAAAAATCCTCCCAAGCCCACCGGTTTGCCCTCCAGCGGCTTCCTCATGAAGTACAGATTCCAGATGAAGCACGAGAGCAGCGCGCCCAGCGTGAGAAATACAACTGAGCTGTACGGTGATAACGCATGCCCGCGCGTCGCGCCATAGGCGACGAACGGATTCCACAATCCCATCAGCACGCCCGACACGATGCAGATGATGATGCTCTTGCGCGATGCCGAGCGGCCCGATCCCAGGCTGCCAAACGCCTTGCCATCAAGAATCACAGCGATCAGCGCGCACACCACTCCCGCTGCGATAAAAGGCAGATTTCCCTTGGGTTGCAGGACGTAACTCAGCACGGTCCCCACCACGAGCGCGATTCCAATCGAAACCGGCAGCGCCACCGCCAGTCCGGCCAGGTCAATCGCAGCTACCAGCAGCAGGTTCGCGAGATTGAAGATTGCTCCGCCCACCATGGTCCACACAATGTTCGAGTTGTCGGCGGAATGAACGTTGTTCAGAAAGCTCGTCGAATCATGCCCCGTACTGCCCAGCGTAAGCGCCCCAACCAGGGAGATCAGAAAAATGCCGATCGCATAATCCCAGTAAAAAAGCTCGAAGCGATAATTCTTTACGCCTTTGAACGTGTTCGCCCACGATCCCCAGCAGACCGCGCTGGCGACCGTCATCAGCAGCGCGATCGTGAAGTTCGGTGGTGTAAACATTGTGGACCCCCTTGGAAAACGAGTAACTGTACACTTCTTTCCCGCGAGCCACAAGTGAGGGTGGCAAAGCGACAGGAGTGCCGAAGCGGATTCTCGATGGTCTGCTATGCTATCGCGCGTGTCGCGCACATTTCTCATCGATACGGATACCGCGTCGGATGATGCCGTTGCGCTCATCATGGCTCTGCGCGCGCCGGACGTTCGTGTGGCTGCCATTACCGTCGTTGCCGGCAACGTCGATCTGCAGCAGGCGACGCGCAATGCGCTCTATACCGTGGAGCTTTGCGGCGCGAACGTGCCAGTGTATGCAGGCGCCGCCAAGCCACTACTGCGAACTTATGAGAACGCCACGTGGTTTCACGGGCACGATGGACTGGGGGATCACAACTATCCCGCACCGAACCAATCGGCGGAAAAGTTACCCGCGGTGGATGCCATACTCGAAACCATCGAGGCGAATCCCGGACTGATTCTCGTTACGCTCGGCCCCCTGACGAACATCGCGTTCGCCGTGTCGAGGAATCCAGGAATTGCGGCCAAAGTGAGCCGCTGCGTGGTCATGGGAGGCGCGCCGTGCTGCGAGGGCAATGTCACTCCGGCTGCGGAATACAACATCTGGGTGGACCCCGAAGCCGCGCGAATCGTGATGCATAGCGGTCTCCCGGTGGAACTGATCGGCTGGCAACTCTGCCGCGGCGACGCCGTACTGCGCGAGCCCGACATTAGACATGTTGAGGGATTCAACACGAAGCTCGCTCATTTTGCTGTCGAATGCAATCGTCACGCACGCGCTGCCTACAAGACTCAGACCAATGAAGATGGGATTTGCCTGCCGGACCCGGTTGCGATGTGCCTGGCGATGGATCCGACTGTGGGGATTGAGTGGAGTGTGCATTCTTTGGACGTGGAGACACAGAGTGAACTCACACGCGGCATGACGGTTGTGGATCGACTGAACGTCGCGGGAGACGAAAGGAATCGTGACATCTGGGCTCCGGCGCTGCTCGGAGGAAGGGTCAAGGTATGTTGGAGCATCGACAACGCTCGTTGGAAAGAAGCGCTCTATGCCGCGTTGCGCTGAGGTTTCGGCGTGGATAGGCCTAGCCGTTCATTTGCACATACGTGGCGCGCCGCAGGAATTCTCCCTGGCCCGCTCGCCCCAGGAACTTCTCTCCGTCGACTACCACCCTTCCCCGCGAGAGAACAACGTCCGGCATGCCTGTAACTTCAATTCCTTCGAACATTGAGTAGTCGACGCGCATGTGATGCGTCTTCGCGCTAATCGCGTGCTTGCGCTTGGGATCGAAAATCACAAGGTCTGCGTCGCTGCCCACAGCGATCGTGCCCTTGCGGGGGAATAGTCCAAATAGTTTCGCGGGAGTCGTCGAGACCAGTTCCACGAAACGGTTAGCGCTGAATCGCCCGCTGGCAACACCGCCGGAGTAGATCAAGCTCATGCGATGCTCCACCCCCGGTCCTCCGTTGGGGATTTTCGTGAAATCGTCGCGCCCCATTTCCTTCTGTTCCTTGAAGCAGAACGGGCAATGGTCCGTGGAGACGACCTGCAGATGATCATGCTTCAGACCGTTCCACAGTTTGTCCTGGTTCCATTTCTCGCGCAGCGGAGGTGTGAAAACGTACTTCGCCGCTTCAAAGCCGGGCGCATCCATATTGTCGAGAGAGAGGTACAAATACTGAGGACAAGTCTCGGCATAAACGGGCAGTCCACGATCGCGGGCCTCGCGAATCTTCTCGAGCGCCTCGTTGCAACTCAAGTGAACGATGTAGATGGGAGCGCCCGCCATCTCCGCCAACGCAATCGCCCGTCCCACGGCCTCGGCCTCCGCTGTGGTAGGACGGGTGAGGGCGTGATACTTAGGCGCGCGCTTTCCCTCGGCCAGGGCTTGCTGCACGATGACATCAATTGCACTGCCGTTCTCCGCGTGCATGCAAACCATTCCGCCGTTCTTCGAGGTCGTCTGCAGCGCCTTGAAGATGCTGCCATCATCGAGCATGAAAACGCCCGGATACGCCATGAAGAGCTTAAAACTGGTCACACCTTCGTGAACGAGATCATTCATCTCTGCAAGCTGCCCGCCAGAGATATCGGTCACAATGCAGTGGAACGCGTAATCGCAGGTGGCCTTGTTCGCGGCCTTGCTCATCCAGGTGTCGAAGGCCTGGCGCAGCGGTTGGCCTTTGTATTGAATCGCAAAATCGATGAGAGTTGTTGTGCCGCCGAAGGCTGCGGCCCGCGTCCCGGTTTCGAAGTCGTCGGCGCTCGTGGTGCCTCCGAAGGGCATGTCGAGATGGGTGTGAACGTCGATTCCGCCGGGCATCACCAACTTGCCTGTCGCATCAAGAATCTTCGTTGTATTTTGCGCCGGAAGATCCGTACCGATTGCATCGATCTTTCCGTTCGCAATGGCAATGTCGGCCTGGTAGGAATCTACCGCCGTAACGACCGTGCCGTTCTTAATAATCGTGTCGAAACCCATCGTGCCCTCCGCAGGTTCGGCGCAGTACTGCCAGTCCGGATGAGGAAAGAATTCTATGCTACACTGCCGCACTTTAGCTCTTCACGAACTCTTGTGTGAGAGAGGGATCGGCCATGCAGTTCGGCATCGCACTAAAGCCTGACATCTCGATTGATCGTATCGTCGGCCTGACGCGCCAGGCGGAGGCTGCCGGTTTCGAGTACGGGTGGATTTTCGACTCTCACGTGCTGTGGAAGGAGCCTTATCCGCTGCTCACGCTGATGGCAGCCAATACGCAGCGCATGCGGCTCGGAACGTGCGTCACCAATCCTGCGACACGCGACCTGACCGTGACTGCCAGCCTGTTTGCGACGCTCAACCTGATTTCCGGCGGGCGCATGGAACTGGGTATTGGGCGCGGCGACAGTTCGCGTCGCGTGATGGGAAAGAAGCCCGTCAGTTGGTCGCAGTTGGAAGCCGCCGTCGCGGAGTTTCGCGATCTCACCTCTGGCAAGGAAGTGCTGCACGACGGACAACCTACACGACTCACTTGGGCGAAAGATTCTCCGCGAGTTTGGATCGCGGGTTACGGTCCCAAGGTCCTGCACATGGCGGGCCGAGTCGCCGATGGGATCATTCTGCAGTTTGCCGATCCCGCTTTGATTGAGTGGTGCATGGGTTTTGTGAAGGAGGGCGCCCGTGCCGCGGGGCGCGACGCGGGCCAGATTGAAGTCATGGCGGCTGCACCGGTGTGGGTGTCGGATGACTTGAGCGTGGCTCGCGAGCGTGTGCGGTGGTTCCCAGCTCTGGTGTCAAATCACGTGATGGACCTGATCCGCCAGTACAAGCCCGAAGACCTTCCGCCTGCTCTTACCTCTTTTGTGCAGGATCGCGGATACTATGACTACCAGCACCATTGCGAGGTCGACAGCGAGAACGCCGACTTTGTCTCCGACGAAGTGGTAGACCGCTTTTGCCTGATTGGGCCTGCCGCCGCGCATCGCGAAAAGTTGCGCGCTCTCGCAGCCGTGGGAGTCACTCAATTCAATATTTATCTGATGTGCGGCGACGAAGAGCAGACGCTGGACGTGTACCAGCACGATGTGCTGCCTGAATTCTTCAAAACGAAGAAGCTATAGTCAAGCAGCTTCCTGAGAGGCAGTTACTGGGAGCCGTTGAGTCTCATCATCGCGTAATAAGCGATGAACGAGACTGCAAAGCCTACGAACCAGGAATAATCGTAGAGGGCGCGCACGGAAGGAATCGCAAGCCCTGCGAGCGCGGTCCCCGCGCCGACGGCTAACGCAATCATCGCGCGCCAGTTGAATCCCCGCGAGTATTCGTAAAGACCGCCCCGAAGATACAGGTCGTCGACCTGCAGCATTCGCCGCCGGATCACGAAATAGTCACAGATCATGATTCCGGCTACCGGGCCGAGAAACGCCGCGTATCCACCCAGCCATCCCATGATGAATGTGTTGTAGCTGGAGAGCAGTTTCCAGGGCATCAGGGCTATGCCCATGAAGCAGGTAATGACGCCGCCGGTGCGAAAACTGATTCTGCGCGGCCATAGGTTTGAAAAATCATTTGCTGGAGAAACTACATTCGCGCCGATGTTGACGTTGAGCGTGGCCAGCAGAATCGCTACCAGCGAGATGGACACTGCAACGGGACTGTGGAAGCGGCTGAGCAGTTGAACTGGATCCCAAATCGCTGTTCCATAGATGACTACGGTCGCGGACGTCACGACAATTCCGACAAAAGCGTAGAGCGTCATCGTCGTCGGCAACGCCAAAGCTTGCCCAATCATCTGTTCTCGCTGATTGCGCGCGAAGCGGGTGAAGTCCGGGATGTTCAGCGAGACCGTGGCCCAGAAACCGACCGTCCCATTCAGTGCAGGAATCAGAAACTTCAGGAATTCAGGAAACGTGTTGAACTTTGAAGGAACGGAGAACATCGGGCCGAACCCGCCCGCTGCGTGATACGCCCAACCCAGCAAAAGCAATCCGACGCCGAGCAGGATTGGCGCGCTGATTCCCTGCAGAATCCGGATGTATTCAATTCCCTTGAGCACGACCGCGAGATTGATCACCCAGAAGAGAAAGAAACAGGCCGCCGGCCCGTAAGCAAAATTTTTCCAACTCGGAGCCAGCGTTGCCAGCAAAGTGCTGATTGCTTCTCCGCCGATCCAGGTCTGAATCCCGAACCAGCCGCATGCCACCAGAGCGCGCAAAACTGCAGCAACGTTTGCACCCAGCACTCCGAAGGAAGCGCGGGCGAGAACCGGGAAAGGAATTCCGTACTTCGCCCCGGGATGCGAATTCAGCAGCATCGGGCCTAACACGATTACGTTGCCCAGAAATATGGTTGCAACTGCCTGCCTCCAGTTCATCCCGCCCTGAATCAAACTCGCGGCCAGCATATAGGTGAGGATGTTCACCGACATCGAAATCCAGAGCGCGGCGAAGTTGTATGTACCCCAGTGCCGGCGCTCGGCGCTGGCGGGAGCGAGATCCTCGTTGTACAGAGGACTGGATTCGATTCGCGAGCGAAGCTGGGATGCGTCCGAGGTCGTCATTGGCGCCTTAGCTCAAGTAAGTGGGGTATCCTCTTTAGTCGGCAGCAGCAGACGACGTTCCACTCTGCGTGGTGATTGGTCCGTAGCTCTCGGGCCGACGGTCGCGGAAAAATTGCCAGACCTTGCGAACCTCTTCAATCATGTCGAGATCGAGGTCGGCAACCACAACCTCGTCCTTGTCGCGGCTCGCCTGGGCAATGATCTTGCCCCGCGGATTGCAGAAATAACTCTTGCCGTAGAATTCGCCGATGCTCCAGGGCTTCTCAGTGCCGACTCGGTTGATCGCTCCAACAAAGTAACTGTTGGCGACGGCATGCGCAGGTTGCTCAAGTTCCCACAAATATTCCGACAGCCCCGCCACGGTAGCCGAAGGATTGAAAACAATCTCGGCGCCATTCAGTCCGAGAATGCGCGCCCCTTCGGGGAAATGCCGGTCGTAGCAAATGTAGACTCCCACGCGCGCGTACTTAGTTTGGAAGACGGGATAACCAAGATCGCCGGGAGTGAAGTAGAACTTTTCCCAAAATCCGGGATAGCAGTGTGGAATGTGATGCTTGCGATACTTGCCCAGATACTTGCCGTCTGCGTCGATGACCGCCGCCGTGTTGAAATAGACACCGGGCATCTGTTCTTCATACACCGGAACCACGATGACCATGCGATGCTTCGCCGCAATCTTCTGCATCAGGCGCACGGTAGGACCATCGGGCACGCGCTCAGTCAGTTCGTACCAGCGTGCGTTCTGTTCCGCGCAAAAATATGGCCCGTAGAAGAGTTCCTGCAGGCAGAGGACCTGAGTCTTCTTTCTCGCCGCCTGCTCAATCAGCTTCAGGTGCTTGTCGATCATTGCTTTCCGGATCTGCGCTAGGGGGCGCTCGGTGCTGAGCGCGTTGCTGGCTTGAATCAGGGCACAGCGGACATTGCGGGGCATGAGACCCTCCCAAACTCCAACCATTCAAAGTGCCTTCAGAATTGAATGATCGAGGAACGAAACTATAGCAGAAAGGTCGCCTGTGCCATGGTTTGCTGCGCTCCGCCGTTGACACGTTCCAGGTGCGCTAATAGACTCGGCGTTCGCTTGGTTTAAAAAAAGAGCGGCAACCACTATGGCAAAGCGCCCTCGCATCGCGGTAGTTGGCAGCGCCAACATTGACCTGACGACGTTTACGAACCAGTTTCCGAAGCCTGGCGAAACCATCTTCGGTCAGAAGTTCGATCTCGGCTTCGGCGGCAAGGGCGCGAATCAAGCCGTGGCAGCGCGCCTCTGCGGCGCTGAGGTCTTTATGGTCGCGCGCGTCGGCAGCGACCTGTTCGGTCCGGCGACCATCGAAAACTTCCGCAAGCAGGGGATCGATGTTACGCACGTGAAGCAAGTTGAAGGATTGTCGAGCGGTGTTGCGCCCATCTTTGTCGAGCCCAATGGCCAGAATCGCATTCTTGTAGTGAAGGGCGCGAACGATGCACTCAAGCCCGCCGACGTTGATGCCGCCGCGGAGACTCTGAAGTCCGCAGACTGCATCGTGCTCCAGTTCGAAATTCCCATGCAGACGGTCTATTACACGATTGAATTTGCCCGCAAGCATGGAATCCGTTGCATTCTCAACCCCGCGCCCGCGCAACCCGTCGATTTAGTTGCGCTAAAGGATCTCGACTACTTTGTTCCCAACGAAACGGAAGCCGAAACGATTATGGAATCGCCGGTGAAGAATGTCGAAGAAGCGAAGAAGTGTGCCGCGAAGCTCGTGGCAGGCGGAATTCGCCGAGTGATCCTCACGTTGGGAGCGAATGGATCCCTTCTCACAGGGCCCGACGGCCATCATCACATTGCGCCGTTTGAGGTGGAAGCCATCGACAGTACTGGAGCGGGCGACGCATTCATTGGCAGCTTCGCGGTATTTCTTGGCGAAGGAGTACCTGAGAAAGAAGCGGTTCGCCGCGCGAATCTCTATGCAGGTCTGTCCACAACAGGAGTGGGAACGCAGAAATCGTTTTATGATCGCGCCCGCTTTGACGCTGAATGGAAAACTCGTTCCTAACCAATTCGTTATCCCAAATCCAGATAGTCAGAGATTTCGGACTAGCCGATGTTTGTTTACAGGTCAGAATTGTTACATGTTTTCCACAGCGGTGCGCTCCCTCGCTCGATACCGAACACCGTAAAACTGTTTTATGCATCCGCCGATGCGAAAGAATGACGCGACTAGCCCTTTCCAATTCCGAAACTTCTTGACTTACCTGTGAGATGCAATTTATAAGCCGAGTCTGCGGCTTGGGGCACCTCCTGACTTCACTGGAAGAGGGAGGGTCTTTTTCTTTGTGCGTTGTACCACCGAAAGGGGTTCAAGCAATGTTGAGCAAGAGGGCGCGCCTTGCTGTCTTCGCCTGTTCACTCGCCTGTGTGTTTACCTCGCTCCTGCACGGTCAGGCCACCGGAAGCTTTTCAGGAACCATTTCCGACAAAGCTGGCGCGGTGATTGGTGGCGCAAGCGTTAGAATCACGTCGGAATCGACAGGCCTCGTCCGCGAATCCAAATCCGACGACTCCGGGCATTACCTCATCCCTCTGCTTCCGGTGGCCTTCTACACCATTCGTGTTGAAGCTGCGGGTTTTGGTCCTGTGGGACAGAAAGATGTTCGGCTTCAGCTGGATGAGCAGCGCGAATTGAATTTTACCCTCCAGCCGGCATCGGTCAGCACGAGCGTAGAGGTGAATGCAACGGAAGTCGCGGTCGAGACCAGCACTCCAGCTCTCGGCCAGGTCATTACCTCCGAAGAAGTAGCCGAATTACCCTTGAACGGCCGCAATTTTGTGCAACTGGCCACATTGACGCCGGGCACTACGCAATCAACCAATCCGAACAGCTTTTTTACCAGCGCGGCTAGCAGCGAAGCTGCCACTCGTGGAGCATTCTCGCTTTCCGTTGGTGGTTCACGCGAACAGAGTACTGACTGGCTGCTGGACGGAAACGACAACAACCAACTGGATGAAGGTGGAATCGCAATTTTCTCCGACATCGACGACATCCAGGAATTCAAGGTCCTGACGTATAACTATTCCGCGGAATATGGCGAGCGGGCAGGACCCACGGTTTTGGTGACGACCAAGTCGGGATCAAATCAGTTTCACGGCTCCGTCTTTGAGTTTTTCCGCAACACTGATCTGGATGCTCGCAGCTACTTCGCAAGCCAACGGGAGAAATTCAACTTAAATCAATTTGGTGGATCTCTCGGGGGGCCGATCAAGAAGGATAAGACGTTTTTCTTCCTGGACTACCAGGCGAAGATGGAGCGTCGCGGAGTCCCTTTCACTGGTTTTGTTCCGACTACCGGGATGACAACGCCGGATGCAAATGGCAATTACGATTTCAGTGGAGCCCCCACCGTGCTGGGTGGCAAGCAACTGACCAACCCATTCCCGTATCATACTTCGCCCACCACCACCATCACGGGCCCCTTCATCTGCTACACCGCTACGGGACTTCCAGTGGCACCGGCCACAAGCGGTCAAGATGGAGGAAGCCAGGGTCCCGTAGTTGCAGGGGTGTCACAGCCCTGCAGCATCGTCCCCGCCGGTGTGGTGAATCCAGTTGGGGCGAAGGTGATGCAGCTTTATCCCACTCCCAATGCGTTGAACGCTGTGGGTTACAACTACGTCAATGAGCCAGTGCGGAAGCTGAATGAAGGCACGTGGGATATCCGCCTGGACCACAATTTTTCGGCCAAAGATTCCGTTTTTGGCCGGTTTAGCTATGATCAGGCGACCAACTTCGTGCCCGGTGGTTCGCCCACCTGGACGGAACAAAGCGCCTTCGGCAGCAACCAGTACATCGACAACCATGGGCGCAATGCAGCCATATCGGAAACACACGTGTTCTCCGCGACCACGATCAATCAGGTCACGCTTGGCTATAACCGCATCTTCAATCACATCCTTTCCTTCGGAACGGGCACCTGCGAAGCTGCCAACATCGGCATCCCTGGCGCGGACCTTGGCTCCAAGTGCGATTCGATCACAGGCTACCCGGCAAGTCTGAATCAGTCCAACAAGGACTGCATCAGTTGCGGAATGACGTCATTCCTGATGTCAAACTATTTTGCCATCGGCGATCGCGGATACGCGCCTTATCAGGGCGGAACCAACGTGTATTCGATTTCTGACACGCTCGATCTGATTCGCGGAAAGCACAACATCCGCTTTGGCGGCACCTTCCGTGCGAGTCAGATGAACGTGAGAAACAACGCGTTTCAGGACGGCTTTGTCGTAGAGAATGCGGCGCTGACAGGCGATGACGCAGCGGACTTGTTGTTGGGCAGCACGGGCATCTTCGCCGCTCACGATCAGACGTTCTTAGGTGGCACTACTGGGCGCCGCTGGAAGCTGTTCCGTCCTTTCGTGCAGGACGACTGGAGAGTGACCGCTAACCTGACTGTCAACCTAGGCGTGGCGTGGGCTTTAGCAACGCCCACTACCGAGGTGCAAAACCGTCAGGCAAACTTCGATATCCAGACTCTCAAATGGTACGTGCCAGCGGGCAGCCCCACGTTGGCCAGTTGCGCCATCTGCGTGCCGACCGACGGAAGAGTCGGCATTCAGTTCGACAAGACAGCCATCGAACCCCGTATTGGATTGTCCTGGAAGGCGATGGGCAGCGACAAAACTGTAATCCGCGCTGGCTACGGGATACTCCATGATTCCGCTTGGAACCAGGGCGGGCAAGGCCTGTGGCAGAACCCTCCGTACTATGCTGAGGTAGATCCCTGCCCCAGCGACTTCTGTCTTGGATACAACAGTTCGTTCGGTTCGCTCTCTGGCGGATTCCTGGTCGACCCCTCTACTCCTTCGAGCACTCCTGTGGCGGGCGGTGCCGTTCTCTCCGGGCCCGTGAATCCTGCCAGTTACACCGGAACGATTCAGTCTATGAATCGCAATTTTCGGCAGGGTATGGTTCAGCAGTTCAACCTGAACATGGAACGCCAGCTGCCTGGGAGTGTCGTGTTGACCGCTGGGTATGCCGGGACCCGCAGTACGCACATTCTGGTCGGCCAGTCGAACGAAAATCTGTCCTCGCCGAGCGCATGCGGCGTGGTCCCAGGCTACACCGTCGGGTGCGGCTTCCCGACATATCCTTATGCAGCAGCGTTCCAGGCCGTCTCAGCTAACAACAGCGTTGGAAACGCCCGCTACGACTCGCTCCAGATCAAGGGAGAGACCAAGAGCTCGCGTCATGGACTTTATGCCTTGCTCGGCTACACGTGGTCTCGCACGTTCGACTCTGGTATGCCCGATGGCCTGGGCACAAATCCTGGTGCGATCTATTATCCGCTTCCGGGAGCATCTAAGCTCGATTGGGGATTGTCGCAGCTGAATCTCAACGACAGCTTTACGGCCAGCATCTTGTATGACCTGCCATTTGGCAAAGGCAAGCACTTTGGCAGCAACTGGAATGGCGCCACCAACGCAGTATTCGGGAACTGGCAGCTGAATCTCATCCAGAAGATCACATCCGGATTCCCCCTCTTCGTTGTGGACAGCGGAGATGGGTCGGGAGTGTTCTTCTCCTACAACGGGGGCACCTACCAGCGTCCCAACCAGGTTGGCGACCCGAACAGGGCGGGGCCAGTTTCGGGGAATCCCGGTTGCTTGGCCCCTTCTAAAGTCCATACGATTCAGAACTGGTTCAACCCTTGCGCGTTTGAGCAAGCGCCAGCAGGAGAGCTGGGTACCGCGGCGCGCGCTCCGGTCTATGGCCCTCGCTACGTCAATACGGATTTCTCGGTCATCAAGAATTTTCCGCTGCCGTTCCGCGAGGGCACCGAATTACAATTCCGGGCCGAGTTCTTCAACCTGTTCAACCATCCCGAGTTCTATATGGGAGGCGCGGGAGGCAGTGGCCAGCAGGACATCAATGCTCCAAGCACCTTCGGAGTCATCAACAACACGGTGAATAACGCGCGCTTGATTCAGTTCGCTCTTAAGCTGAACTTCTAGGAAAATCCGCGCGATCGGATTTCGGGCAGACTGGAATACCCGGTCTGCCCGATTTTTTAGGAAAAGCGAAATTCTTTGCGGGAGGAAAGACTTGATAGGCAGTTCACGGAAGCAGTGGAAACTCAGGTATCTCGCACTGGTGCTGCTTCTCACCGGCGCTGTATGCTCGGCGCAGGCGCGCCGCAAAGTGATCATCAACGAAGACTGCTCCGGCCCCGGCGGCAGCAATATGCAGACTCTGATGGTCCTGATTCAGTCTCCGCAAGTAGAGGTATTGGGAATCACGGTTGTGAGCGGAGACGCCTGGCGCGACGAAGAAGTCGCGCACACTCTGCGGCTTCTGGAGATCATGGGCCGCACCGACATTCCCGTCGTTCCGGGCGCTACGTTCCCGCTGGTTCGGACGCGAGAGGAATCCCAAATTTGGCAGCAGCGCTATGGAAAGGTCGCCTACGCTGGCGCATGGGACGAGCGCTGGTGGCATGAACCGTCGGTTCTCCCACCGCTTCCGGAAGGGCAGCCGACCACCAAACCTGCAAACGAAGATGCCGCCCATTTCCTAGTTCGCATGGTTCGGAAATATCCGCATGAAGTCACCGTCTACGAAGGCGGGCCGATGACCAATCTCGCGTTGGCCATCTCGCTCGATTCGCAGTTTCCGGAACTGGCGCAGGAACTGGTCTTCATGGGGGGAAGCCTGAGCCCGCAAACCGACAATCCCGAGTTCGTGAACAATCCGCGGCATGAATTCAATTTCTGGTTCGATCCTGACGCGGCGGAAATCGTTCTGCGTGCTCCCTGGAAAAAGATTGTCTGCACTCCCACCGACATTTCGATCAAGACCCACATGACGGCGGCGCTCGTAAAACAGATCGAAGCCAGTGGAACGCCTCTAGCCCGCTACATCGCCCGTTTCGCCATGCTCACGCCTGGAGCCGACATTATGTGGGACGAACTTGCCGCTGCCGCATGGATCGACCCGACGATCATTACGAAGACCGAGACCCGCTACCTGTCCGTCGATCTGGACCGTGGGGCTGGCTACGGCAACACGCTCACGTGGGAAATGAAGAGTTCTCTGAGGCCATCCGCTCAGCCGGTACAAATTCAGGTCGACCTCGATACCGACAAGTTCTATCGCATGTTTGCCGCGCAGATGACGGCTCCCACGCCCGCCCACTGAGCCTCAGGGTGCTCGCTGGCACCGAGGGGACGAACAGCATACAATACAAGCTTGCGAGCTTTTCCCAACATGTCTCCCATCTCAGACGATCTCACCATAGTAAAAGACGACATGGTGGCGTTCATCGAAGGCCACGGCATGCGCCGATTCCATGGCTACGTGGATTACGACGAGGTGCAGTGCGTCATGTGGGAAATGGGTGGCAATCCCGATGGCTGGAAGGATTTCGTGGAACTAGCCAAAGCTGCCAGCGCTCCGTTCCTGACCATGCACGCGTGGACCCTCCAGCGCACCGAACTCGACGACATGGTGCAGCGCTTGACCAACTCGGAGTTCACCGACGGCGACGATGTGGAAGACGCGCGCTGGCTACGCGCCCACGTCGGCAAGGTAGGATTTCTGCAACTCGGTTGGGCCTACCAGGGATCGATGTTTCTCTGCGAAGTCAGCACCGAATGGTACGACCGCTACCAGCACCTGCTCGAAGTCTCCGACGAGTTCGGCGGCCTCACCCTGGATGAGCCCGATCAGGACGAAGAAAACTAGCAAAGGAACATGTGGGTACGGCCGCCTCGGCCGTCTGGCGCCCAAGACACATTAGCCTCCACGGATCTGAGCTTTGCCCAGGTAGTACACTTCTACCTTCCACATGCGCTGGATTCAAAAGCCGACCGATGAAAACCAAGTCGCGGCCCTGATCGACCAGCTGCGTGCGGATCCAGCGCATCACCACATCTCCAGTGGAGCGCACATCCTCGCGCCTTTGCTCGTGCGCCGCGGCATCACAGACGCGGCTGCGGCCAGTGCCTTTCTCTCGCCATCGCTCTCTCATCTCCACGCGCCAGATCGGATGATGGGCCTCCGTGCGGCCGTCGACCGAATCGACGCCGCCATCGAACGTAAAGAACCCATCCTCATCTACGGAGACTATGACGTCGACGGTACCATGGCAGTCATCATTCTGAAGACGGCCATTGAACTTTGCGGCGGGGCAGCTGACTTCCATGTGCCCCACCGCATTCGCGAAGGCTACGATATGCGCGACGATGTCATCGAACGCGCGGCCGCCTCGGGTATTCGCCTCATCATCAGCGTCGACATGGGCATTCGCGCCTTCGCGCCAGCGGAAACAGCGAAGCGCCTCGGCGTTGATCTCATCGTGACCGATCACCACCTGCCCGGCCCCGATGGCGTGCCGAAGGCGTTGGCGGTCGTCAATCCAAATCAGATCGGTTGCGATTACCCCTACAAGCAGCTCTGCGGCGCGGGCGTAGCCTTCAAGGTAGCGCAAGGATTGATGCAGCGGCGCCTGGATGCCGGTATCCACAACAAGCTGCTGATGTCGTTCATGAAGGTCGTCGCGATCGCCACCATCGCCGACGCCGTACCTTTGACCGGGGAAAATCGCGTCTTCGCGTCGTTGGGACTGGATGCGTTGCGGAAGGCCGTCAATCCAGGTCTGAAGGCCCTGCTCGAGGTCGCCCAGATTTCTCCCAAGCGTCCGCCGACCTCCGGAGAGGTGGGCTTCCGCATCGCGCCCCGCATCAACGCCGCCGGCCGCATGGACGTGGCTCGTGACGTGATCGAGCTTTTCAGCGTGAAAGATGTCGCCCGCGCACGGGAACTAGCCGCCAAACTCGATCACCTCAACTCCGACCGTCAGGAAGAGGAGCGGAGAATCCTGCGCGCAGTGGAAGATCGGTTCGCCGGCGATCCCGCGCTTTGCGACGCCTACTGCATTGTCATCGACGGAGAAGGCTGGCACCGCGGTGTCATCGGTATTACCGCGACTCGAGTCGTCGAGCGCTACAACCGCCCGGCGGTCGTGATTTCACGCGATGGCGCAGAAGCCTTCGGTTCCGGCCGTTCGATTCGTGCGTTCCATTTGCTGGAGGCCATCGAGTCCTGTGGCAGTTTGTTCTCGCGCTACGGCGGACACTCCCACGCCTGCGGATTCGCCATGCCGTCGGCGAACGTCGAGGATCTCCGCGCGAAACTGGATGCATTTGCCCGAACTCGTCTCACTCCGGCCGACTTCGACCCGATTCTTGACCTGGATGCGGAACTGGATTTGGCCGAGGTTACGCCGCAGTTGTTTCATGCACTCGAACTCCTGGAACCGTTCGGTATGGGCAACTCCGAACCCGTCTTTGCCGCGCGTGCTGTCCAGCTAGCCGCGCCTCCGCGGATTTTGAAAGAAAAACACGTCAAGCTCAAAGTCAGAGCAAGCGTTGAATCGCGGGAACTCACCGCAGCTGCGATCCTGACGACACTACGCTGTCATCCAGACGGTGCCGCCACCCGCCGCGAAGAAAAGGCTGGCGCCGTGGCCGCGGGGTACCCGAATCGTGGCGCCCTGAGTGCGAAGATTACTTTCGATGCTCTCGGCTGGAACATGGCCGAACGCATCCAGCAAACGCCGCTCCTGGCGGGCGATTCGCTCGACGTTGCCTTCACCATCGGGAACAACGACCACCCCGACTATGGCGGCTTAGAGCTTTCCCTGCGCGACTTCCGGATTCCCGTGCGCTGACTGCACCTATATCTAGCTCACGGTGCAACTGAAAATTGTGCCAACTCCTCACGCACGCGTTTGGATAGCTTCTCCAAATGTTTCAGCTTCTCCAGTTCGTCCTTTGGCAGAAGACCTTGCTTGACGCCGTCCATGTCAGGAGAGATCGAAGCGCAAAGTTCACCGAGCTCCTTTGCATCCTTCTGCAGTTGAAGCTGGGCCGCGTGGTCCCTCATTTCATCGGGCGTGATCTGTTTCTGGGCGCTGATATCGTTGGGGTGTTTCAGATTCACGTTTTGAGCGGAAACGACGACGGCTCCCAGTAAGACAGCGAGCGAAAGGCAGAAAATTCCGAAATGACGCATGGCGACCTCGCATCAACCAAATTCGGCGGAATTGTACTATCTCCCGGGTTGATTTGCTGCGGGTGCGCGAGGCTCATTCCTCGGAAGCATCAAAGGCCAGCGTCGACGATCGAATAAACAATTCGCGCCGCCTTCCCGCTGATTCAGTAAAGTAGCCTCATGAGTCCAACCGGCAAGTCTCAGCCCTTCTTTCGCAAGCACTCCCTCAGCCTGGCAGCCCTCGCAGTTGTGATCGCGTTGATCTTGCTGTATCGCGGATCGAACCCCTCGACTCATCTCGGTTCCTTCTTTGGCAATGCCATCGCCGATTGGACTGGGGTCTTCGTCACCGTTGTGATGACCAAGTTTCTTTACGAGAAGGGATCGACTGAGAGCAAAAAGCTCAAGGGCAAAGTGCCGTCGGCGATCCTGGAGTTCCTCCGCGAACACTCGCTCACGCTTGTCCTGGTCGTCACTGGCGTGGGATGGGTGATCGCATTTCGGGCCATGGACCCGGAAAGCAGGTGGGGACAGGTTGTCGGCAACATCGTTTCGGAGTGGACTCAAATTCTCGGTCTCGTATTGATGACCAAGCGCCTGATTGAGGTCGGCTCGAAAGAAGGCTGAGGTTCCAGAGCCGGTCGAATCACCAAAGATGGTAATGCCCGTCGCGCCGTGTCATTTCCACGTTAACGCCGAACAGCGCGGCCAACCGCTCGACCTGCAGGATTTCGTCTTTGGGCCCGTCAGCGACAACGTGTCCGCGATCCATAAGAACCACGCGTCCAATTTCCGGGACAATATCCGCCAACTCATGAGTCACAAGAATAATGGCCGTACCCGCGTTGGCCAGCGCGCGCATCGTGTGGCGCACGCTCTGTTGCGCCGAAAGATCCAGAGAATTGCAGGGTTCGTCAAACAGCAAGGCCCGCGGCTTGTGGACCAGCGCCCGCGCAATCAACACGCGCCGCGCCTCGCCGGACGACATCGCTTCCACCGGGCGTTCCGCCAGATGCGAAATCTTAAGCTCGGCAAGGGCGTTGTCGGCCAGTTTGATCTTCGCGGGATCGACAGTATGATTCGGCCAGATTGCTGTGCTGCTGAAGAATCCGGACAGCACCACGTCGCGGCCGCTGGCTTCGCCGGTGCACGAGAGCATCAGGTCGTTGGAGACGATTCCCATGTGCTCGCGGAGTTTGAAGACATCCCAACTCTCATGCCCGAGCAGTTTCATCCACGAGTCATCCCTCGCGACGGGATAACACTCGCGTGTGATGGTCTTGATCAGCGTGGACTTGCCGCAGCCATTCGGGCCCAGAATCGCGACATGCTCGTCGGCTCCGATTCGCAGGGTAAAGTCGTCGAGTGCAATCTTTTGTCCCCGCATCACCCGCAGGTTATGAAAGTCCAGCAAGGGCGGCATTGGCAGCGTATCGTCCGTTGTCTTCATCGGATTTTGTGCATCTAAGTGTAGATGAGAAGCCGCTTTCCAGCCGACATCAAGCGCCTTCGATTACACTGAACCCAGATGCCGCTCCAGGTCTATCGACTGCGCCGTTTGTTGGCGATGACCGCCGTGCTGCTCACGCTGGTCGTGGCCGGTATGTATTTCTACGCGCGTTCGAAGGCCACGAACGTGTTGAAGCAGATCCCCGGCAAAATCGGGTACGACATCAAACAGACCGCGAATGGCTTTCAGTTTTCCAAATCCGACGGAAAGCGGACGCTCTTCACCGTCCAGGCCTCCGACCTTAAGCAATTCAAGCTCAACGGCAATGCCGAGCTGCACAATGTCAGCATCGTGCTTTACGGCCGCGATTCGTCGCGCTTCGATCAGATCTACGGCGACGATTTTGCCTACAACCAGCTGACCGGAGACGTTGCGGCCAGGGGTGAGGTCCAAATCGACCTCGTGGCTAATCCAGCGGGACTCGCCAGCCCCGATCAATCCACACCCAGGGAACTCAAGAACCCGATCCACCTAAAGACCCGCGATCTCATTTTCAATAAGGAAAGCGGAAATGCCTCGACCGACGCCCGCGTCGAATTTCGTACTCCGCAGGCCACCGGATGGGCCGTAGGCGTGAAGTACGCGGGCAAGAGCAACACGCTCACTCTGTCGTCGCAGATTCACGTGGTGCTCAATGGGCCGAACGCAGCCGTCATCGAGGCCGACCACGGTGTCATTACGAACGATCCCCGCGAGATCGTGCTCGATCGTCCGCACCTCACGCGCGAAGGGGGAGCGCTCCAGTCGGATCGGGCTGTTTTTTACCTCGGCCGTGAAAACCAGGTCGAGAGAATCCTCGCCACAGGCAATGTCACCACCGAAACGCAAGTGCGTACCGCTAAGCCGACAGCGTCGGCGAATCGTGCAGCGTCTACCGACTCCCCATCGGAACCGCAGCCTGCGGAAATGCGCACCCGGGCCGACGACGCGGAATTCCTGCTCACAGGGAAGGAAGACGTGCTTCGCACCGCAACGCTGAGGGGGAAGGTTCACGTCGAGCAAATCGGCCCGCAGTCGATGCAAGGCGATGCCGGCCGCGTCATTCTCGACTTTGCAGGGCAGAACAAGCTTCGGATGGTCCATGCCCGCGACAGCGTTCGGCTGACGCAGAATGCGTCCGGAGGACGCCAGACCGACGCAAAGAGTATGGCGGGTCCGCAGGATTTCGAACTCACCGCACCAGCCATGGACTTTGTCGTGTCACAGGGACACATTCTTGAGACGGCCGAGACATCTGGCGCGGCGCAGATCACGATCGCCCAACCCGTGTCAGGAGATTCGAGTCCGGCACAATTCGGTGCGGCGCAACGCACGGTCGTGACGGCGGGCCAATTCCTCGCGAGATTCGCCGCCGTCGAAGGCAAGAACCGTCTCGCCAGCGTCCACGGTGCGCCCAATGCCCGCATCGTCAATTCGGCCCCCGGAGAACCGGCTCGCGTTAGCACCAGCGACTCCGTCGACGCGGCTTTCCTGCCGCAGGGTGGCATCGATTCTGTGGTGCAGCAGGGCAACGTGGTCTACACCGATGGGCAACAGCCCGACAAGCGCATGCAGGCCTGGGCCAACTCCGCACGCTACACGCCCCCAGACCAGATGCTCGTCCTCACGGGAAGTCCGCGTGTCACGAACGGCGGCATGGTGACCACTGCCAAAATCATCCGCATGAATCGCGCTACCGGCGATGCGCTCGCAGAGGGCGGTGTAAAGAGCACCTACAGCGAATTGAAGGAGCAGCCGAACGGCGCGTTGCTCGCATCTTCTTCTCCGATTCATGTCACCGCGCACAGCATGACCGCCCACAATACTTCAGGGATGGCCCTCTACTCGGGGAACGCCCGCCTCTGGCAGGATGCGAACATTATCGAGGCCCCCACGATCCAGTTCGACCGCGACCGCCGTTTCGTCACCGCCCAAGGCACGCCCGCCCAACCCGTGCAGACAATTCTGGTCCAGGCCGACAAGACGAAGCCGGAAGCCAGTCCGCTGCCCGGAAGAACTGCCGAAAAGAAGACGGGGAAGGGGGATCCTGCCGCTGGATCTAGCCCCATCTCAATTACCGCCGCAAAGCTCACCTACGCGGACTCCGAACGCAAAGCTCACTACGAGGGCGGAGTGACCGCCAAAGGTGCCGACTTCACCACCACCGCCAAGACAGCCGACGCTTATCTACTGCCCCGCAGTCAGACCTCGAACAGTCAAGGCTCGGGCGGCCCTGGCCAGCTCGACCGGATGGTGGCCCAGGATGACGTAGTAATCCAGCAGCCGAACCGCCGAGCCGATGGCCAAAAGCTCGTCTATACCGCCGCCGACGACAAGTTCGTCCTGACCGGCGGACCGCCTAGCATTTTTGATGCCGAACAAGGCAAGATTACCGGGGTTTCGTTGACTTTCTTTAGACGCGATGATAGGGTGCTCGTAGAAGGCGAAGCAAATACTCCTGTGGTAACTCAGACGCGAGTGGCCCGATAATTTGGCAAGATAAATGCGGACTTTGGCCACAGATGAAATTGGCAAATCGTATCGTGGCCGCCAAGTTGTAAATGGTGTCAGCCTGACGGTCGAGCAGGGCGAAGTTGTTGGTTTATTAGGCCCTAACGGCGCAGGCAAGACCACCACTTTTTATGCCATCGTTGGCCTGATCCCTCCCGATACTGGCCGCGTGCTGTATGACGGTCAGGACATCACTGACGTTCCCATGTACCTCCGGGCCCGCCAGTATGGCATCAGTTATCTCCCGCAAGAAGCTTCGGTCTTTCGCAAACTGACGGTGGAAGAAAACATCCTCGCGGTGTTAGAGGCGCAGCCA
The DNA here is from genome assembly GCA_963844525.1 of uncultured Acidobacteriaceae bacterium. Taxonomy (GTDB): domain Bacteria; phylum Acidobacteriota; class Terriglobia; order Terriglobales; family Acidobacteriaceae; genus Sulfotelmatobacter. The sequence continues at coordinate 226,910 of CAWJOM010000012.1, forward strand.
ATGTCCTGGCACGAGCGCCGCGAGAAGATGGAAAAGTTCATTGACGAGTTAGGACTGGAGCACATCCGCCAGAACCGCGGGTATGCCCTGTCCGGTGGGGAGCGCCGGCGCGTGGAAATTGCCCGCTGCCTGTGCATCAATCCCACCTTCATTTTGCTGGATGAACCGTTTTCCGGGATCGATCCCATTGCCGTGCTCGACTTGCAGAAGATCATCAGCAACCTGCGAGCCAGTGGCATCGGAGTGCTGATCACCGATCACAATGTCCGGGAAACACTTTCGGTCACCGACCGGGCCTACATCATTGATGACGGCAGAATCTTCCGTCAGGGACAGCCCGGCCAACTGGCCGGCGATCCGGAAGTGAGAAGGGTGTACTTGGGAGAAAGTTTCTCGCTAGTGTAATGGTTTTGGGAAGGGCACGGCTTCAGCCGTGCCGCCAATGAGACAGAGACAGTGCGCCTTTAGGCCGCTGAGGGACGGCGTCGACAGAGCATCATAGTGGAAAGAGCGGCATGATCGATTTCATAATTAGGTATGGGAAGTATGCCCCGCTATTGACTGCCGCACTACTGATCTGGTCGGCGGTGAGTGCTCCGAAGCCAGGAGCTAATCGCTACGGCCGTTACATTATTGGGTCGATGGGAGTTGTACTGCTTTTCACAAGCATTCACATGATATTGAGGGTGAAATAGCCATCAACGCACGTTGTGAAGGAAACACAGGAAGGTGAGCGGCGATGACGATTGACGAAAGGCTGGAAGCTTTGACGCGCAATTTGGAGCTGTTATCGCCAGAAAGCGAAAAACATGATCGTCAGCTTGACCGGGCGGCAAAGCTAGTCACCGAAGTTGCTGAAGGCACAGCCAGGTTGCTACGAGTTGTGGAGATGCATGAGCACCGGCTTGACAGCCACGATGAGCGTCTGGACAAGCTGGAGTAGTGGAATTGGTGGATGAGTCCCAAACCAACGATCAAGCATTGACCGATTAACGACCGACTAACGACATGGTATTGTTACAGCACAAACTTAGCGTCAAACTCTCGCAGCGCCAGATCCTCACGCCCGGTCTGGTGCAGATGGTCTCCGTCCTCGCGCTCAACAAACTTGAGCTCAAGGACATGATCAACGCTGAGATGGTCGAGAATCCAGTTCTCGAAGAGCTGGAAGAATCGGTTCCTCTACTCGACGAGGTCGGCAAAAAGGAAGAAGACCGCGAGCGCGCCGCTGCCGCCAGCAACGAAGAAAATCCCATCACCGCGGTCGAAAAGAAAGACCCTTTCGAAGAGATCGATTTCGGATCGTTTTTCCAGGACTACCTCGACCCTGGCTACCGCACCCATAGCGAGATGGAGGACATCGAGCGGCCGTCGTTCGAAAACTTCCTTTCCAAGCCGACAAACCTTACCGACCACCTAGCGTGGCAGTTGGGTGCGCTCAGCTTGCGCCGCGAAGTGCGTGAGGCCGCCGATCTGATTATCGGCAACCTGAACGAAGATGGATACCTGATCGCCAGCGATGACGAGTTGCTCGGCGTTGCTCCGCCTGCGGCCCCCGAAGTCGACGCCCAGACCGCAAAGAATATCGTGAACGAGGCGCAGGCCTTGGGCCTGGCCGAGGTTGCCCCGGAATCCGCTGCCGACGTTGAGGGCCAAGCCCCCTTTGGCAGCGTTGCCGACGAGGTAACGAACGACGACCCAGCAGGCAATGAACTAAGCGCCGATCTCGCCGAACCGGCCTACGCCGAAAATCCAGAAATCACTCCCGCAACCGAGCCGCGCACGGACACCTCATTCTCCACGCGTTCAGGAGATTCCGCTGCGGCAGTCGCCCCGGCACCCGAACCCGCGCATCCGGCTGCACCGACCTATAAACCAAACTTCTCTGCTCACGACCTGCAGGAAGCGTTGGAAGTGGTCCGTCAACTGGACCCGCCAGGTGTGGCCTGCCGCGATCTGCGTTCTTGCCTGATGTGCCAGCTCGTATACCATCAGGCGCAACTCGCATTGCACAAGGATGGCAATGGCACCGAACAGCTTCTGAAGGACGCAATGGCCGTCGTCGACCAGCACCTGCGCGGCCTGCAAAACAAGCAGCACAAAGAGATCGGGAAGGCTATCGGCCGCCCCATTGAAGCCGTGCAGGCTGCTCTGGACTACATCCGCACTCTCGATCCCCGTCCCGGCCTGCGCTATAACAAAGTCCAGGCGCGCCTCATCGAGCCGGACGTTGCCTTCATCAAGCACGGTGACGAGTGGCTAGTCATCATGAACGATGAAGACCTGCCGCAACTTCGGCTGAATCCCGCTTACAAGAAACTGGTCACGCGCGACGGCACCAACGAAAAAAGCACCCGCGATTACGTGAAAGAGCGCTACAAGAGCGCCATCCAGCTCATCAAGAACATCGAGCAGCGCAAGCAGACCATCACCAAAGTCTGCTATTGCATCGTCGCCCGCCAGCAGGATTTCCTCGAACGAGGCATCGATCAACTGAAACCCATGATGATCAAGGAGGTGGCCGAAGAAATCGGCGTGCATCCTTCCACGGTAAGCCGTGCTGTCGCCAGCAAATACGCGCACACTCCCCAGGGCGTATTCGAACTGCGATACTTCTTCAGCGAGAGCGTTCAGGGCCCCGAGGGCGGCGGCACGTCGCTGCTGATCCTCAAACGCCGCGTCAAAAAGCTCATTGAAGAAGAAGATCCCAGCCGCCCGTTGACCGACGAGCAGATCACCCGCATCCTGCAATCGCAGGGCATTCAGGTGACCCGCCGCACAGTAGCCAAATACCGCGAAGACATGCGCATCCCGAGCACGCACCAGCGCCGGGTAAAAAAATAAGTGTAGCGCCGGCGTCTCGCCGGCTGTCGCGGGGGCGTCTCGCCCGCGCTGCAGTCAAGCGATAAACCCGCTACCAACTTCCAATGCAGTGCCCGATTTTGCTCATCATTACGAATTCTCAGGAGGGGGCGCTCATGAACGTGGAATACACTGGCAGGCAATACGTAGTCACTTCCACCATCCGCAAAGAAGTAGAAACCGGCCTCACAAAGATCCGCAAAATTCTTGGCGATCGCTTTGAAACAAAAGTCATCCTTGCCGTTGAAAAGCACCGCCACAAAGCCGAAATCACCATCAGCCCCCGAAACGGCCCGCTGGTCGGCCTGGCTCAGGCCAAGGACATGACTATCGCCGTCAACGAAGCCCTCGATCACCTCGAGAAGCAGGCCGTCAAATACAAGACTCGCTGGATGTCGAAGAAGCGCTCCGCGCGCAAGAGTGAAGAAGTCAAAAAGTGGAACGGTCACTCGCCACGGGTCGATGAAAAAATTTCACAGACCGATGTGCAGACCATGGTCGGCACGTCGGAAAAAACGGCTGTCCCGGTCATGGTTCACAAATATCCAGCCGTGGCGAGAACCACCGAGGTTCACCTTCTCCGCTCCGACGAAGCTGTAGCCATGCGCCCCATGACCCTCGAAGAGGCGATTAAGGAAGCCCACTTCAAAGACCGCGACGTCTTCGTCTTCCGTGATCCTAAAGGCAAACTGATGGTTCTGCACCGCCGTCGGCGCGACGACAAGATGGAGTTGATTGAAGTCCCATAGCAACCGTTTCAATATGCTCTCGACGATCTGTCATCCTCAGCGAACCGGCTGATTCTCGAAGAGAATCAGCCGCGTAGTCGAGGGATCCCTTCCCGCCAACCGCGTCCGAGGCTGAAGTGGTTTTAGGAACCCGCCCGTTGCGATCGTGTGTACTGTTCCTGATCCTCCTCGCCTTCTTTACAACCGCTGTCTGCGCATCCAAATCGAACAGCCCGAAACACTACAAAGGCACTCCTTATCAGGACGCTCGCTACCCAGGCGGCCCGCAGAAAATCCCCGGCCGCGTGCAATGTGCCTACTACGATCGCGGCGGCGAAGGCGTTGCCTACCACGACTCTGACGCCAAGAATAATGGCAGCGGAGCGCTGAATCCCGCCGACGGGACTTATCTGAATCAGTTCCGCATGGACGAAGGCGTCGACATCTCTTACACTAAATTCCACGACCAGATCGACAACAGCCCTTACGACCTCGTCCTACCGCCGGAAGATCAGCTCTATGTCGGATGGACCGAACCGGGAGAATGGTTCAATCTCACGGTGCAGGTCGCCAGCGCCGGCCTCTATACCGCCGATCTTCTCTACACCTCGAACCGCGGCGGAACGATTTCTCTGGATGTGAACGGAAAAGACGCCACCGGACCCCTAACAATCTCCTCCACCTTCGACGCGGCCGATCCCATCGCGTGGCGGCAGTGGCATCACTGGAACATCGCCCCGGAACTAATCAAGATCCGTCTTCGCGCCGGGAAAAACGTCCTGACCGTGCACATCCTCACCGAAGGCAACATGAACTTCGCCTACTTTGACTTCAAACCCGCTCGATAAGCCCGGTGCTGGGTGCCCCATTTCTCGCCTCCTTTGCGAGAAGTGGGGGGCCCTTCGTGGACCTTCGCGTCCTTAGTGGTGAACGCCTCTGCCACTCCATTGATACGTTTGAATAGCCGCATTCGCGTGCTAGAATTCGCCGCCGAAGGAGATTTCGCCATGACGATCCGCCTCTATCCCAGGCTCTTTTTCATTCTTTCTGTCGTCGGTGTCGCAGTCCTGTCGACTCTGCCCTGTTCGGCGCAGAACGCTTCTTCCCTGAAGCTATCAGTCCACTGGGAAGAACTCACTGCCTCCGACTTTCGCGAAGGCATTCATCGTTCGCAGGGAACCTGCCTGCTCCCATTCGGAATCCTGGAAAAGCACGGTCCGCACCTGCCGCTGGGCACCGATCTGCTCGACGTCCGTTATGCTGCGGTGCACGCTGCCGAGCAGGAATACGCCGTCGTTTTCCCGGAATACTACTTCGGCCAGATCGCCGAAGCACGCCACGAGCCTGGAACCATGGCCTACAGCCGCAATCTGCAGCTCGCTTTGCTGCAGGAGACCACTGACGAGATGGCGCGCAACGGCTGCAAGAAGGTCCTGATCGTCAATGGCCATGGCGGCAACGACCGCCTGCTCCCCTATTTCGCTCAGACGCAGCTCGACAAGCCGCACGACTACGTTGTCTACGTATTCGACGATCGCACGCCGCAACACGGTGGTCCCGCCAGGAAGACCAAGATCGACATGCACGCCGGCGAGAGCGAGACCTCCAAGATGATGATCTCCCGCCCCGACACCGTGCATCTAGACCGTGCCACTAACGAATCCGGCGCCGATCAGGCCCGCCAGAAGGTTCCGGAAGATGTCTACACTGGCATCTGGTGGTACACGCGCTTCCCCAACCACTATTCCGGTGATGGTTCGGCAGCTACCAAAGAGCTTGGCGAATTCCAGATGAATTGGTGGATTGACTCTGTGGTAAAGGCGATCCGTGAAGTGAAAGCCGATGACGTCAGCCTCAAACTGCAGAAGGAATTTTACGAAACGAGCGCGCATCCGCTGGATACGCAGCCCTAACGAGGCGCTTCCTGAGCGGAGGCCACCATCGTCGGAATGACTTGCACTCCAGCCGTTTTGCGAGGATGATGTTCCTCGCTGATGCGGCCGCCGACAGGCGCATCATATCGAATCGTTCGAAAGCGAGGAAGCATGAACTACAAGACCAGGTTTGCCCTCGGTGTTCTTACGGCTTTGGCGATGCTTGCGCTTACTTTTGCTATTCCGAGGGGTGGTCCCGTGCGAGAGGCTCAGTTGGTCCAATTTCCTCTGACCGTGGGAGTATGGGCGATCTTCGTGTTGCTCTTCGTGAAATTGAAATAAAGACAGACATTGAAATATTGAGATAAGGACAGACAAGGTGGTGCCGGGCGAGCGGCCCGCTCAGTGCGAGTCCGGAGTGTCTATGAACTCCCAATCAGCACGCCAGTGATGAATACCAGCACGCCGCCGAGTCCAACTTGAAGAGCGGCGGAGAACCAGGGCGTATCCATGTAGCGTCTGCGAATCCAGGTAATCACGCCCAGTTCCGCGAGTACGACCACTCCAGCCGCCCAAAGCGCCATGCGGAAATCGCGCAGCAGAAAAGGGAGCGTGTGTCCAATGCCTCCCAGCGCCGTCATCGCTCCGCAAATCAATCCTCTCACCCACGGGTGGCCTCGACCGGTCAGACTGCCATCGTCCGATAGCGCTTCCGCAAATCCCATGCTGATGCCCGCGCCGGCCGAAGCAGCAAGGCCGACAAGAAACGCCTCGTGACTATTCTTCGTGGCGAAAGCGGCGGCGAAGACTGGCGCCAGGGTCGACACCGACCCGTCCATCAATCCTGCCAACCCGGGCTGCACAATCTGCAACACGAACAGCCGCCGTTGCGCGACCTCCTCATCGGCCTTCACGTTATCCGGCAATTTCTGCTTGTCGAGTTCCTGCGCGCGCTCTTCATGTTCGCGTTCTTCCCGGGCCAGATCATCCAGCAACTGCCGGATGCTCACATCCTGTGTCCGCCCCGCAGCTTTTTCATAGAAACGCCGCGTCTCCACCTCCATCGTCGACGCTTCTTTGCGCACTGCCTCGATTCGCAAAGGACGCACCAGCCACAAAGCGGGCCGATCGACAAATCCGCGCACGTCCTGGCGCCGAATCAACGGAATATGTTCGCCGAACTTCCGCTGGAACAGCTCGAGCAAGCGGCGCCGGTGGCCGGACTCTTCTTCCCGCATGCCGTCAAACATTGAGGCCGTCGCCGGATAATCCTGCCGCAAGCCTTCGGCGAAATCCGCGTACACACGCTCGTCCTCTTCTTCCAGGGCAATGGCCAGAGCCAGCACCTCGCGTTCCGTGAGTTCTTCGAACTTCTTCATGACGCCATAGCTTACCTGCCAGTTGGATTGGAAACAATGTGGATTTCCGGGTTCTGATCTTCAAATTCCTCGCCGCGCGCCGGGCCCGCACCCTCCGGTATCTCACTCGGCAATCCGAACGCAAACATGCTCCGCGCCCGGATGCTACTATCCAACTTATGAAGCCGCGTCGTCCATCCGTGCGGAATCCGAGGAAGCCGAAGGGGCGGGAAAAGAAGTCCTCTCGTTCCGCCCAGCCCGCGCCGGAACTCGTCATCATCACCGGCATGAGCGGCTCGGGGAAAGCCTCAGTGTTAAAGGCTTTCGAAGATCTCGGCTATTACTGTGTCGACAACCTGCCAGTCCAATTGATCCCGCAGTTTGCCGACTTAGCCGTGCAGTCCGCAGAGATTCGGCGCACTGCGCTCGTCGTGGATGTGCGCGAAGGGTCCAAACTCGAAGAGCTTCCCAGGATATTGAAGTCGGTCGGCCGCATGATCCCGACGAAGGTCGTCTTCCTGGAGGCCTCCGACTCGGTCTTAATGCGGCGCTTCAGCGAGACGCGCCGCCCACATCCACTGGGCACCGACTCGCCGGTGAAGTCGGCGCTCAAAGCCGAGCGCCGTCATCTGGGCGCAATCCGCGCCGTCGCTGACTTCGTCATCGACACTTCCAAGTTCAACGTGCACGAGCTGCGCGCCCATATCACGGAGCGCTTTCAGAAAAAGTCGTCCGGGAGGAAAATTCTTGTTTCCTGCGTGAGCTTCGGGTTCCGTCAGGGCCTTCCCGAGGACGCCGATGTCGTGTCTGACGTACGTTTCCTGCCGAATCCCCACTTCGTCCCCGAGTTTCGCCCTCTGACCGGTCGCGATCCCCGCGTCGCCAGGTACATCCGCTCGTTTCCGCAGACCCGCGAGTTCATCTCGCGCTCCGTTGACGTTCTGCTCTTCTTACTGCCGCACTATATCCACGAGGGCAAGAGCTACTTGACGATCGCATTTGGCTGCACCGGTGGACAGCACCGTTCCGTCATGATCGCCGAGGAAGTCGGCAAACACCTTCGCCGCGCCGGATACAGCGTAAAGGTCGTGCATCGCGACAGCCCGAAGTAGATCGGGAATCTCCTCCGTGTTCACCGCTGTCCTCTGTGGTTAGCGCTTTTCCGGAGTCCCCTGAAACGTCGTATTTCCAGCGTGCGACTCAAGTAGAATAGTGCCTTGCATTCCATGCCCATTCCACCGGCAGCAAGCGATTGCGGCCTGCCCCGCGCGGGAGCCCCATGCGGCAACTGACCCGCCTCGTGCACTACGTGCTCCCTTTTGTTTTGCAGTTATTCCCCGGTGTAGTTCTGCTTGCGGCGGTCGGCTTCCTCGAAGCATTTCGCTTTGCCCTACTGAAGCCAATCCTTGATCGCGTTCTGGTTCCGGCGTCGGGTTCGGAAAACATCGTACTCTTCACAATCCCTAAGATCGACAGGCCCATCTACCTGCAAAGTTTTGTCCCCTCGCATTTGCACAATGCGTGGAACATCGTGGCGTTCGCCTTGGTTGCTTCCACCTTGCTCAAGGGTATTTTCGACTACGCGGGCACATATCTGGTGAATCACGCCGGTTTTGGCATGATCACGAACCTCCGCAACGACCTCTACAACTCGGTTCTGCGGCGCTCGGTGGCTTTCTTTCAGAAGCATACGACTGGAACGCTGATCTCAACCATCATCAATGACATTGAACGCGTGCAGTTTGCGATGTCGAGTGTGCTGGCTGAGTTCCTGCAGCAATTCTTTACGTTCGTCTTTACGGCGGGATTGGTCGTCATATTGGGCCACCAATTGGCTTGGGTGCTGCTCTTGTTCGTGCCCTTCATAATATTCTCTGCGGTGCGAATCGGCCGGCGCGTCCGGTCCACCACCAGACGCGGCCAGGACCAACTGGCGGACGTGCAGAATATTCTCCACGAGACGATCACGGGAAACCGCATCGTCAAAGCCTTCGGCATGGAGTCGTGGGAAGTCGCACGGTTCCGTGCTGCGGCACAGCGTTTGTTCCGTGCCAACCTTCGTTCGGTAGCGGCGGCTGCCGTCAGTTCTCCGCTCATGGACACGTTCGGTGCCATAGCGATCGCTCTCCTGCTCCTCCTAGGCCGTAGCCGCATTGTCCACAACGAGTTTACTTTGGGCGAGTTCGTCACCTTCGTCGCGGCCGTCCTCGCACTCTACAACCCTGTGCGCAAGTTCGCGGTTTTCAATAACAGTTTTCAACAAGCTCTGGGCGCGTCATCGCAATTGTTCAAGTTCATGGATGCCGAGGATGCGGTCGCCGAGAAACCGGGCGCCAAAGGCCTGCCCAGGTTTTCGCGCAGCATTCAATTCGTAGAAGCTTCATTTTCCTATCAGGCCGATGGCGACGATTCTCGAGAGATTTTGCACGACATCAATCTTGAAGTCCGCCGCGGAGAAGTCCTTGCTGTCGTCGGCTCCAGCGGTGCCGGCAAGAGCACACTCGTTCACCTGATTCCACGCTTCTTTGATGTGACCAGCGGACGCATCCTCATCGATGGTCAAGATATCCGCGACGTCACTCTCTCATCGCTGCGGAGCCAGATCGGTATCGTCACCCAGGAAACAGTGCTCTTCAACGATACCGTTCGCAACAACATCGCGTACGGCCAGCCCCAGGTTCCTCAGAAGGAAGTGGAGGCCGCGGCTCGCGCCGCGCTGGCCCACGATTTCATTGTGGCCCTGCCGGCGGGGTACGATACTGTAATCGGAGAGCGGGGTGTGCGGCTTTCCGGAGGCGAGCGCCAGCGTCTGGCCATCGCGCGCGCGATTCTCAAAAATGCGCCAGTCCTGATTCTCGACGAAGCCACGTCTGCGCTCGATAGCGAGTCTGAAGCTCTGGTGCAATCCGCCCTGCATAATCTGATGAGCGGCCGCACTGTGTTCGTGATTGCTCACCGGCTTTCGACCGTGCGCCGCGCGGACCGCATCGTGGTGATCGAGAACGGCACAATCGCCGACATCGGCTGTCACGAAGAATTGATGACCAAGTTAGGCACGTACCGGCGTCTTTACGAATTGCAATTCGCCAATGCAGGTTCCCCCAAAGCGGTAGCAGGAAGTTGAGATCACGGCCCCTATGCCCATACGCTCGATGACAGGTTTTGCGCAGGTGCGAGGCGAGATTCAGCGCCCCGACGACTCAGTCGTACCTTCAGGTTCGGCTCAGTCCAATGGACGCATGGCTTTCGCGCTCTCGCTGAAGTCGGTCAACCACCGTTTCCTTGATCTGCATTTCCGCCTTCCTTCCGGCACCGATTCTCTCGAGATGCAACTCCGCCGCCTGCTGAAAGAGAAGATGAGCCGGGGTCACGTTGAGATCTCACTGAGCCTGGAACGTTCGGCCAATGAAACGTTCTCTATCAATCGCGAGATTATCGGCGGCTACATTGCCGCGTTTCGCGCTGCCGCCGCCGAGTTCTCCATTGCCGCAACCCCTGATCTCAACGCGGTCCTGCGTATTCCAGGCGCGCTCGATTCGGCGAACGAAACCGGAGACGGCGATATTGAGGCTGCTGTGATGGCGAGCGTGGGCGAGGCCTTGGAGCGCCTGAACCAGATGCGAGAAGAAGAAGGCCGCGGAATTGCCCGCGAACTGCGCGAGCGCATGGCCCATCTGGCCGAAGCGAGTAAGAGCGTGCAGCAGCACCGGCGAGCTGTGCTCCAGAACTACAGCGAAAGATTGCAATCCCGCCTGCAGGAACTCCTGGGCTCGACCATCGACAAGGAGCGCGTGCTGCAGGAGGCTGCGCTGCTGGTCGATCGCAGCGATATTCAGGAAGAGATCGTCCGCCTCGAAAACCACGTACAGCATTTCCTCGGCTTGCTCGAACAGGGTGGCGAGATCGGAAAGAAGCTCGACTTCCTGCTGCAGGAGATGAATCGCGAGGCCAACACGCTGCTATCGAAGACTTCCGGCTTGGCGGGCGAAGCTCTGAACATTACCGAGGCCGGTCTCGCCATGAAGGCAGAGATCGAAAAGTCTCGCGAACAGGTGCAAAACCTGGAATGAGCTCAGCTTACAGCCCCCTCGTCTACATCATCTCGGCGCCGTCAGGCTCCGGAAAATCGACGCTGGTCAACGAACTCCTGAAGCTGGTTCCTGACCTCGATTTTTCGATCTCGTACACCACACGTTCTCCTCGTGGCAGCGAGCAGAACGGAAAGCAATATCATTTCGTCTCGCGCGACACGTTTGAGCAGATGATTCTTGACGATGAGTTCCTCGAGCACGCCAACGTCCATGGAAACTATTACGGCACCGCCCGCCGTTTCCTGCGGGAGGCGGAAGAAAAGCAACACGATCTCCTGCTCGATATCGATGTGCAGGGAGCTGCGCAGATGAAGTGCAAGTTGCCAGACGCCATCAGCATCTTCGTGCTGCCTCCGGACCGCAAAACGCTGGAGTGGCGGCTGCGCAAGCGTAGCGAGGATGCGGATGAGGTCATCACCCGCCGCCTGACCACGGCCAGCCGCGAGATTGAGAACTATGACAAGTATGACTATCTGTTGATCAACGACCTTCTCGTGGAATCCATCGACAGCCTCGAGGCGATCGTGCTTTCGGAGCGGTTGCGGCGATCGAAGTCGCCTCTTTCCCCGGAAGGCAATAAGACCGTCGAACTGGCGGACCGTCAAAGGCTCGCCAACATTCAGGAGCGGGTGCGGCCGATCCTTGATTCCTTTAGTACCCTGCCCCCTTCGGCACATCCCTAGATTTCGCGGTATCATTTTAAGGACGCCGGAGCGGGCGTCGCAAGCCGCGAGTAGAATCGAGCGGGACAAGCCTGAGACTTGTTCGTGACCGGTTGAACGGATTGCTCGACGTTCGGCACTGATAGACTTCAAACCTGTTTCCCGAGGGAGAGTCCCCATGAAGTTGATCGAAGGCTTTGACAGCAATTACCGATACATCCTGGTGGCCGCGCGCCGCGCGCGCCAGCTTCAGTCCGGTGCGCCCCCGGTGGTCGACACCAATTCCCGCAAGCCGTGCCGTATTGCGCAGGACGAAATCCGCGCCGGCAAAGTGAAGTGGGAGATTCCCGAAATCCGCAGCGCGGCCGAGCAAGCCGAAGAGGCTCTCGATAAGGCTCTGGGCCAGGACTAGGGAAATTGCTGATTTCGCGATTGCTTCTGGTTGATCTCAAAATCGGTGTTGAGGATGGTTGGTTTTGAATCAACGATCAAGAATCAGGAATCAAAGAAGCTCATGAAAATCGCTCTCGGGGTTACCGGCGGAATCGCAGCATATAAAGCCGCTGAGATCGTCCGCCTCCTGCAGGATCGTGGCATTCGCGTGCAGGTCATCATGACGCGCGCCGCCCAGGAGTTCGTTCGACCCCTCACCTTCGCCGCGCTCTCCGGGGAGAAGGTCATCACCGGAATGTTCGCGAGCGGAACTCCCGTTGCCGGCGACGAGCAGGTGCCCAACATCGATTCCGCGATCGAGCACATTGCCGTTGCGCAATCCATCGACGCGCTCGTGGTCGCGCCCGCCACGGCTGATGTTCTGGCTCACTTCGCGCAGGGCATCGCGCATGACTTTCTGACCACTCTCTACCTCGCGACGACTGCGCCGGTCGTTGTAGCGCCAGCCATGAACGTCAACATGTGGAATCATGCGGCCACCGAGGCGAACCTCCAGATCCTGCGGCAGCGAGGTGTAAAAATCGTCGAGCCGGGCTCCGGCTACCTTGCTTGCGGAATGACGGGCTCCGGTCGCCTTGCCGACAATGAGGCCATCGTAGCCGCCGTCATGGAGGCTCTTGGCGCCTCGCAGGATTTGAGCGGCGAGACTCTCCTGATCACCGCTGGCCCGACTCGCGAAAAGATTGATCCCGTTCGCTATCTCACGAATCGTTCCAGCGGACGCATGGGCTACGCTCTCGCGGAGGCGGCTCTACGTCGCGGAGCGCGCGTGCTGCTAGTCAGTGGCCCGACTGCACTCACTGCGCCGGGAGCGGCCGAACTCACCCGCGTCGAGTCCACCGAAGAAATGCGCGACGCCGTGCTCAGATTGCTTCCCGAGGCAACAGTTGTTATCAAAACGGCGGCTGTATCCGATTATCGCCCCAAGAACGCAGCCGGCCAAAAGATCAAGCGTAAGGGCCCGATGACTTTGGAACTTGAAGGCACTCCTGACATCCTCAAGGAGCTTTCGATCAAGAAGGGATCCCAGATCATCGTGGGCTTCGCCGCCGAAACCGAAAACGTTCTGGAGAACGCCCGCCAGAAACTCGTCTCGAAAAATCTCGACGCAATCGTCGTCAATGACGTTTCCCGCGAAGGCGTTGGTTTCGATTCCGATCGCAACGCCGTCACCATCATCAGCCGCGACGAAGTAGTCGAAGTCCCCGAGACGACAAAATGGGAAGTCGCCCAGCGCGTCCTCGACCAGGTAGTCCGCCTCCGCCAGCACCGCACGGCTTTGTCATCCTGAGCAAAGCGAAGGACCCCTGGCACCCCGCCCCTGCCACCGGCCTATCCAGGCGTCCCTACACAAAACAGCGCACAGTCCCTCTCGCGCGAACAGCTATAATGCCTATTCCGCCAACCACCCATGCCCCGCACTCTCGATCCTGATCTCCGCCGCGCGCTCGCCGAACGTGTCCGCTACTGCCACGAAATGGGCATCTACGATTTCTACCGGCGCGAACCGCGTGCTTCCGAATCCGTCCCGGTCGCGTCCGCCGTCGCCGAAATAGACGACCTGTCGTCCACAACCGAGAACCTGCGAGAGGAAATGCCCGCAAAGAAATCAACCGCCGTCGCAAAACTTGCCAACGAAAATGTTCTGCCGATCCTCACTCCTCGTCCAGAACAAGCCGTCACTGATCCCGTTGCCGCGCTGAAGCTCATTCGCGAAGATATCGGCGACTGCACTCGCTGCAAGCTCCATAAGCAGGGACGCAAGCAGATCGTCTTCGGCGTAGGCAATCCGCGCGCCGACTTGATGTTTGTCGGCGAAGGCCCCGGGGCCGACGAAGATACACAGGGTGAGCCCTTCGTAGGCCGTGCCGGACAACTTCTCAACAACATGATCAAGGCCATGGGCATCCGCCGTGAAGATGTCTACATCGCCAATGTCGTGAAGTGCCGCCCACCGGGCAATCGGACGCCCGAGCGCGATGAGACCGAAACATGCTCCCCGTTCCTCATGCGCCAGATCGCCGTGGTCAAGCCGAAAGTCGTGGTCGCGCTCGGCGCGGTCGCCGCGAAAAACCTGCTCGCCATGAACGCATCCATGATGGAACTCCGCGGCCGTTTCTACGATTTCATGCCCGCCGGCGCGCGTAGCAGCGATCCATCCTGGCAGGGGACCAAACTCGCCGTGACCTACCATCCCGCGTTTCTCCTCCGCGATCCGCGCCAGAAAGGCGAAGCCTGGAAAGATCTGCAGATGGTCATGAAATATCTGGGCCTCGAGCCTCCCAAGAAAGCTGCTGAATAAACTAGGCTTACTCTGGGCAAGCCTATGCAGGGACAGCCGCCTTCGGCTGTCCGTCGAGCGAAGCTCGACTAGGTCGTCGGCCAGAGCCTCCTCACTGAAACTGTTAATAAATTCACGATTTACATTTCCTCGATGGTCACTGCTATCCTCTGAAACCAGTGCCCGAATTCTGCGACGTCGCTGTCCCCGTGCCGCTCGACATGGTATTCACCTACCGTGTCCCTGCGTGCGCGGCGCCCGTCATCGGCGGCCGCGTGCTGGTCCCCTTCCGCCAGCAGCGCATGACGGGTATCGTCATCGAACTGCACGACCGCAAACCCTCCGTCACGACGAAGAATATCCTCTCCGTTCTCGATGTAACGCCGGTGCTCAACGAGCAATTGCTACAACTCGGGCGCTGGATCGCCGACTACTACCTTGCTCCAATCGGCGACGTCTTTCGCGCCATGCTCCCGCTGAATGCCGAGTTCAAGCGCTCCATCGGCTATCGTCTGACGGAGCAAGGCCAAATGGCGTTGCATCTGGCGGGCGTGTCCGGATCATCCGCCCGTTCGAAGCGTACTCCCGAAGAGCAGGAGACGGAATTTCGAGTTCTCGATTACCTGGCAAGCGCTATTTCTGAATTCGAGGTTGGCGCATCGAAAGAAGCCGGAGCAAACGGAAACGGGAAGGGCCCCGCTTCAGCCGTGCCGTCAGGAGCCACCAAAGATAGGGCTTCAGCCCCTGAGGACGCCGCCCTCGTTCGCGAAGAAACCCTTCGTTCCGCCACGCGCTCCTCAAAGGCTCTCCTTGCAGGGATGGTTCGCAAGAAATGGCTGCAGCGGGAAGACGTATCCGCCGCTCGCGACGCGACGCGCACCATGAAGGTCGCGATTCTGAAATCCGGCGACGGCAAGCTCAACGACAACCAGCGCCAGTTGGTCGACACCCTCGCCGCATCCAACGGAAGAGTTCCGGTAACGACGCTGCAATCCCTCGACGTCCCGCGCACCACTCTCTCCACGCTCGTCCGCCGTGGCCTCGTCGAAATAGTCGAAGAGCCCGCGGACTTCTCTGTCTCCCGCTCCAAGCCCCGCCCAGCCCTCTTTGACTTCGACTTGAACTCAGCCCAGAAATCCGCACTCGCCCAGATGCGCGAAGGCATCGCCGCGCACAAATTCACCGGCATGCTCCTGCACGGCGTCACCGGATCGGGCAAGACCGCGGTCTACTTGGCCGCCATGCGCGGAGTTCTCGAAGCTGGCCGCTCCGCAATTCTCCTGGTCCCCGAGATCGGTCTGACGCCCGCAGTCGCCGCTGACCTGCACCAGATCTTCGGCGACGAAGTTGCCATCCTCCACTCCGCGCTCTCCGACAGCGAACGCGCCGAGCAATGGCACCGCGTCAAACGCGGAGAAGCGCGAATGGTCGTTGGTACAAGGTCCGCCGTCTTCGCGCCGGTAGCCGATCTAGCCCTCATCATTGTCGACGAAGAGCACGACTCCTCCTACAAGCAGGAAGAGACTCCGCGCTACCACGCCCGCGACATCGCAGTCATGCGCGCCAAGATGGCGAGCGCTGTCGTAGTGATGGGCTCGGCTACGCCTTCGCTCGAGTCGTACTACAACGCGAAGAAGAATAAATACGCACTCGTCGAACTCCCCGACCGCGTTGAGCAGCGTCCCCTTCCCGAAGTCGAGATCATCGACATGCGCCAGGAATACCAGGAGACCGGCCAGGAACAAGTCATCTCGCGCAAGCTGGCTGCAGAAATCAGAGATCGCCTCGACCGGAAGGAGCAGGTGATGGTCCTGCTCAATCGTCGCGGATATTCTCCTGTCGTCCTTTGCCGCACCTGCGGCAAGAAGCTCGAATGCCAGAACTGTGCCATTGCACTCACCCATCACAAGCGCGAGCACAAAATGGTCTGCCACTATTGCGGATTCACCGCGCCCGTACCGAAAGCCTGCGTCCACTGCGGCAGCGAGTATGTCTATTTTCTCGGTACTGGATCAGAAAAGCTGGAAGAACTCCTGCACGGCATGTTTCCCCAAGCCCGTATCGCTCGCCTCGACCGCGACACCGTCCGCAGTCACGAAGATTTCGAGCGCGCTCTCAACGGCCTCAACGAAGGGGAGCTCGATCTTCTCGTCGGTACCCAGATGATCGCCAAGGGACACGACATCCACGGCGTCACGCTCGTAGGTGTAGTCGGCGCTGATGTCGCTCTCGGCCTCCCCGACTTCCGCGCCGCCGAGCGCACCTTCCAACTCCTCACCCAGGTCGCCGGCCGCGCCGGGCGCGGCCAAACTCCCGGCAAAGTCGTTCTTCAGACCTACTTTCAGGATCACTACGCCGTACAGTACGCGGCCCGCCATGACTTCATCGGCTTCTATGAAAAAGAGCTGCAATTCCGCAGTTGGATGCACTACCCGCCGTACTCCGCTCTGGCGAACGTCCTCGTGCGCAGCGACAAACTCGACGATGCCCTGCAGTGGTCGGGAACGTTAGGCAAATGGTTCGACTCCACTCGCCACGAAGGCGTCCGCGTCCTGGGACCGGCGCCAGCCCCCATCATGCGCTTGAAGCGCGACTATCGCTACCATTTCGTGCTGAAGTCTCCCAGCCGCGAGAAGCTGAACACCACCCTTCGCGCCATGCTGGCTCATGCCGCACAAAAGAAAATCCCGCGTACACAGGTCATCGTCGACGTCGACGCCCTCTGGCTCATGTAGCGGTGAACGGGTTTAGCAGTCCGTTCATCCCACCCGATTTTTCGCATGACCATCCTCCACGCCCCAGCTACAATGCCAGCCGCATCCTGAAACATCATCGAACCGCAATCTGATTCCTGCTGAGGAGAAATCTTTGTCCGATCTGCTGGCGACGAAACCGCTCGACCTCTTGCTGGCCGAGGCTCACGACGAAAGCGGCCACGGCCTGCGCCGCGTGCTGGGTCCAGTCAACCTGATCACCTTGGGCATCGGCGCCATCATCGGCGCTGGCATCTTCGTCGTCACCGGCACAGTTGCCGCAATCTATACCGGCCCCGCCATTGTGCTCTCATTCATGCTCGCGGGCATCGGCTGCATCTTCGCCGGGCTCTGCTACGCCGAGTTCGCTTCCCTCATCCCTATCGCGGGTTCGGCCTATACCTACGGCTATGCCACGCTCGGAGAGATTTTCGCCTGGATCATCGGCTGGGACCTGATCATCGAATACGCCTTCGGTAGCGCCTCAGTCGCTGTGGGATGGAGTGGCAATCTCGTCGCTCTCCTGCAAAGTTTCGGCATTCAGTTGCCGCCGCAACTCACCGCGCCCCCAGGCACGCTGATGGTTCTCTACAATGGACAGTGGGCCCGCCTCGCGACCATCGGCACAACTCTTGCGACCGCCGGTATCGACGCTGCAAAGCTGCCCACGGCCCACGGCATTCTCGATCTTCCCGCTTATCTCGTCATTGCTCTCATGACCCTGATTCTCGTAATCGGAGTGCGCGAGTCCGCCAACTTCAATTCTCTGATCGTGTTCATCAAGGTTGGAACGGTGCTGACTTTCATCTGCATCGCCGCCGCATTTCTATTCCGGCATCCGCAGATTGCAGCCGCGAACTGGCATCCCTTCATCCCGCCCAATACCGGCGAGTTCGGAGCTTTTGGATGGTCTGGCATCGCGCGCGGCGCAGGCGTCATTTTCTTCGCCTACATCGGATTCGACGCCGTGTCGACCGCAGCCCAGGAAGCCAAGAATCCGCAGCGCGACATGCCCATCGGAATTCTCGGTTCGCTCGTCATTTGCACGATCCTCTACGTAGCCCTCGGATCTATGCTCACGGGCGTTGTTCACTACACCGGACTCAATACCTCGGCGCCCGTCGCGCTGGGTATTCAGGCCACGGGCGTCCGATGGGGAAGCATCGTCGTAATGCTGGGAACTTTTGCCGGGCTCACCACCACGATGCTGGTCATGCTCATGGGCCAATCACGTGTGTTCTTCTCCATGTCGCGCGACGGACTTCTACCCGAGTGGGCCGGCCGCGTTCATCCCCGCTTCCGCACGCCATGGATTTCGTCGATCATCGTAGGTTTCTTCGTCGCCATCCTGGCCGGCATGCTTCCCATCGGAGTGCTGGTACAACTCACGTCGATCGGCACACTCTTGGCTTTCGTCATCGTCTGTGCCGGAGTCTGGGCGTTACGCGTGAAGCGTCCCGACCTGCCACGTCCATTCAAAACGCCGCTGGTCCCGCTAGTCCCCATTCTCGGGATGGTAATTTCCCTGGGACTCATGCTCAGCTTGCATTGGACCACGTGGCTCCGCCTGATTATTTGGCTGGCACTAGGAATGGTGATCTACTTCGGCTACGGTCGAACCCACAGCCGCCTCCGTCGCGCACCGGAAGCGCGCTAACGTTTCGTCCAGTGCTGGAGTACGCCGCGGAGATATAAAGTCAGGTCGTGCAACACCTGCCACAGGTCGCTCCCAACCTCCCGCAGCGGATGCCGCCCAAGAGGCGCGAGACTGAGCGTGCAGATCAGCATGAACAATGCAAACAGGGCCAGCCATGCTCGGGCCCCGAAACTCTCGGAAACTCTGCCACGTCCGGACGACGAAGACTACTCAATTGCAGCAGAATCGCCCACACGATCCAGCCCGCCCAGAAGTAGTAAGCCAGTGGTATGAGAATCAGAATTGCTAGCCGCGATACAAACCAGTGAGCGCGAGGCGAAATCGAGTACAGAATGTGTCCGCCATCGAGTTGGCCGCCGGGCAACAAATTCAGCGCGGTCGCGAACATTCCCACCCATGCCGCGATTGCCACCGGATGCAGCAACACTCGGCTCAGAGGCAGCGCAGCCATAGCGCTGGAGGGATTTAGCGCAGCCAGAAAGCCATAGATCCACTGAAAAATTAGCGGATAGCCGATCTCATCGGAGACTCCCGGATGGAAGGAAGCCGGCATGGGTTTCGACCATCCCAGCGAAAGCACCAGCAACGCCAGTGCCACCACAAATCCAGCAATCGGTCCCGCGATTCCTATATCGAATAGCGCCTTGCGGGATCGAATGGGAGATCGGATCACGATGACCGCCCCCATCGTGCCGATCAGCGTCGGCATCGGAATGAAAAACGGCAGCGTCGCATAAATGCCGTAGTGGCGGCAATAGAGGTAGTGCCCCATTTCATGCGCCAGGAAAAACAGCATAACCGCGGCCGCGAAAGGCAATCCGCTCAGCGCGTGTCTCGGATCCGAGAACGCCCAGGTCACTGGAAACAACGGCGCCGAGTCGTCGCTCAGCGATAGTGCCGGCAAGTTGTGCGCAAAGTTATATTGCATGCGCGCCCCGGTGACCAGCGTCGTAAAACATGTCGCCAGCAGCAGCAACCCATGCAGCCAGTAATGTTCTATGGGAGGCCGTCCCACTGGCTTCGGCAGCGCGTGGTAATACTCGAGCGTTGAAGTAGGAATCGGGGAATGAGTATCCGACATGCAATAAAAGCCCGGCAACACAACGCAGGGCATTCTCTGATGCTACTACAGGGGTGAGACGGCCGAGAGCGGTCCCAAGAGACTGTCCCGCATGTTCGGCCGCATCGCGCCGCAGGTCGCGTTGCACTTCAAGGAAGAAAGACAGCCTCGTACTTCAAGGGGAAAAGATAGTCTCGCACGTCGCCGTGGAAGAGCAGCCCTTCGAGGGCCGCGTCAAGGATGGAAAAAAATGTTCACGGGCTTCAGCCCGTTGGTTGGGCTCCCTTAGGGTAAGCAAACCCACGCAGCCATTAGCAGTTCCTAGTCAATCGACTGCAATTCCTTCCCCGGCTTGAACCGCACGGCCCTTCCTGGCGGAATGGACACTTCTGCCCCGGTGCGCGGGTTGCGTCCGATGCCCGTCTTGCGCGGACGCACGTTGAACACTCCGAATCCCCGCAACTCAATGCGACTGCCGCCGGCCAGCGCCTTCTTCATGCTTTCGAAGACGGTTTCCACCGCCAACTCGGCCTTGGTCTTGGTAATGCCGGTTTTGGCGACCACTTCATTGATGATGTCGAGCTTAATCACAAGGCGCTCCCGCGTGCAGGGTCAAGATAGTGCTTCAAGTGATTGATGCTAAGGGAGATAAGTGAGATTGTCAACGGGAGCATCTATCCCGTAAACTGGCATACACCCAGCCAAAGAGATTTAGTCATTGCGTAATCGGGTCATTGAGTGATTTCTACGCCACCCGGTTGCATTCCAATGACTTGATCACTAAATGACTCAATCACTCAATTCTTAAGGGAGTTTCATGCTGAAAAGTGACCGCTGGATCCGCAAGATGTCCAAAGAGCACGACATGATCAATCCGTTCTCCGAGAAGCAGGTGCGCGAGAGCGTGATTTCCTACGGACTGTCTTCCTACGGCTACGATCTGCGCGTGGCCGACGAGTTCAAGATTTTCACCAATGTGAATTCGACCATCGTAGACCCCAAGCATTTTGACGAGAAATCTTTCGTCACCGTGCAAACCGACATCTGCCTCATTCCGCCCAACTCGTTCGCCCTGGCGCGCTCCGTCGAATATTTCAAGATTCCCCGCAGTGTGCTCACCATCTGCGTCGGCAAAAGCACCTACGCGCGTTGCGGCATCATCGTCAACGTCACTCCGTTCGAGCCCGAGTGGGAAGGATTCGTTACCCTCGAGATCTCCAACACCACACCGCTCCCAGCCCGTATCTACGCCAATGAAGGCCTGTGCCAGATCCTCTTCTTCGAGTCGGACGAAATCTGCGAAATCAGCTACGCCGACCGCAAAGGCAAATACCAATCACAGAAGGGAATCGTCCTGCCCAAGCTGTAAGAGAAGCACATGTGGGGACAGCCGCCCTCGGCTGTCCAGCGGCCCATTTTGTTGGGCCGCGGGAATTTACCCGTGGAAGAGCGGCCCTTCAGAGCTTGCCCTGAGCTTGTCGAAGGGGCCGCGATAAGGCGAAAAGAAAATAATGGGCTTTAGCCCCGGTGGTCGGCTCTTAAGTCACCCGCAAATACGTCGTATAGGGCTCATCCTCGGAGAGAGTCGTCCAAGAAACCATCTTCATGACGATATTGCCATCCGGCGACACATGCCAGACTCCCGGGGCCATCCGCTTGGCCGCAAGTAGATGCGCCTGCGTTAGACCCGGCACCTGACTCCCAAACAATACCAACGGTCCCACTAGCAGCGCCACCGTATCCGCATGCTGCGGATCCAGAACCTCCAACCGCGCCTTCAACGGAAGCTCAACCTCCATCCGATCCCCATCCTTCCACTCGCGCCGAACGGTCGCAAATGTCCCGGCCAGCACCGCCTCGCGCTTCCCATTCAGCGACACTGATGCTCCCTCCGCCCACGCCGGAATCCGCAAATTCACCGCAAACTCCGTCGCCTTCGAAGCCTTTACCTCAAACTGCACGTGCTCGTCGTACGGATATTCGCCACTCTGCGTCAGCGAAACCTGTGCCCCGTCCTGCGTCCACCGCACCGTCGAGGGAATGTAAAGATTCACATACACCCCGCGCGCATCGCGGAAATACGTATTGATCCGATAATCCGCCGCGACCTGCGGCAGCGTTCCCGAGCAGCATGCCCAGCGTTCCTTGTGATAAACCTTCCGTCCCTTGAAGTTGTAATCCGAATAGTAGTAAGTCCGCCCATCGGCCTCGAGCGGCAGCGATCCGAGCACCGTGTTGTACATCACCCGTTCCATGCTGTCGCCGTACCGCGAATCGCGGGTCACCCGCAGCAAATATCGTGTCAGCTTGAAGTGCGCATACGAGCCGCATGGAGTCTCAAAACTCGAGTGCGTGCTGGTCAAGCTCTTATATATCTCGAGGCTGCCTGGAGCGCGCAACGTCTCGTCCGCTCCCCATCCGCCAGTAGCGAAACTCTGCACGGCCACGAAATCGAAACCATTCTTCGCGGCCCGCAAATGTTTCTCGCTGCCCAGCGTCATGTACGCCTGCATCGCCGAGCACAACGAATTCACATGGCTGTAAGCGTGCCGCCCTTCCAGATTGCTGCGCCCCTCCGCCAGCGGGTCGTAATACACATCGTCCAAATACTGCCGCCCCAGCGCGCGATACTGCTCTCCGGCTCCGCGCTGGTAAGCCAGAAACAGATTCTCCGACATCGTGTACGACTCATCCCACGTATACGACTCATCGTCCGCGTGGTTCGTACGCCAGCTTTGCCCGTGTTCTACCGCTTTCGGCGGCAAGTGCGGCAACGCCGCCTTCGTTGTCTCCGCCAGGATAGCGAATGCATCCGGATCTTCCGCATACTTTTGCGAATCGATCAGCCCGCAGACCAGCTTGTCATAGGTATAGGCAGGGAAGCGCGTGTTCTCGTAAAAATCGCCGCCAATCGTTTTGGCGTACAGGCGATTCAATCGCAGCACCTTGTCGCGGGTCTCCGGCGAACGGTCGATGGCATAAGACCGCGCCAGCGCCGAAACCCATTGCCCGAACGTGCATCCCGGAGCAAAGCCTATCTCGAAAAGATGATCCCGGTTATTGGCGTCGTACTGGTACCATCCGCCTAAATCCTCACCAGGCGCCGCCTGTCCCACCATCTGCCGAAACGGCTGTAGCAAGCTGTCCTCGCTCAAACTCATCAACAGTTCGTGCGTCTGCCGTAGTTGTTGCTCGTGCAGCGCACTGCGCAGCGTGACGTCGCCGTAGGCGAATTCCTCCAGAGGAGCTTGCAGGGGATCCGATAAGACCGCACGAGAGGGAAGAGCGAACCCCGAACTCCGCAATCCGGGAAGGGCGCACGCAGCCGAAGCGGCCGCAACCGATTGCAAAAACTTTCGGCGGGAGAACGACATGACCGAAGACATTGCGCTCACCAGCCTGGGAAAAGCGTTATCGGAACCTTACGCGGAATAGTCTACGCTGAAATATAGGAGAATTCCTGGAGTAACGTCCTGAAGAGTGTCGAAACACAAAGCGTGAAAATGAGGGTGGTAAGCCTTGCCGGAGAAGCGAAGTTAAAGTGCTGCCCGCAAAACCCTGTAACTTTGCAATGTTGAAACCTTGAAACCTTTGAAACCTTGAAACCTCGAAACCTTGCTACTTTGCCCCTCCCTACCTCTGATTCTCCCCCTCTTTAAACATGTACTTGATCGCCGGCTTGTAAATCATCAGATTGGCGTCGCCATTCTCGCGATTCACCTTGATGCAATTCCGGTCATACCATTCGATGATGCCGCGCACTTCCTCGCCATCCCGCAACACGATCACCATCGGTGTCCGCGACTGCATCTGCTTCTGATAATAAAAATTCTCGGCGTTCGTCTGTTCCGGGGGCGCCGGCTTCTTGCCTCCTCCTCCGCCGCCCATAGGACGATCGCCGCGATCGCCTCGATCCCCACGCTCTACACGCTCCATGCGCTCTCCGCGGTCATGCCGCTCCGGCCGCTCGCGTCGCTCCTGCGGCATCGGGGCTGTATTGTGGGTATTGTAATTCTCCACCCGCGGCAGCGTGGGACGAATCAGCTTGCGGTTGGCGAAGTTGTCCTTCTCGGAGGATTCACCGTTGTGTACGGCTTCCATGATTTCTTTCATCGTGGCGCTACCTCGGATACACGCGTTTCGCGCAGACTAACGCACGCTGGGACCTTAAGAATGTGAACGAAGGCGTGAAATTAACTTAACCTAACACAGGAAACTGCCTCTGACAATCCTTCCTTCGTGCCATACCCGACGGTGTGCCAAAACTTGCATACCCCCTAGAATATCGATTTGTTCCTTCAATTTGTGCTCGACAAGTCGGCCCCGCGCCGCTCCCGGCCGCTCCACGTCACAATTGCCACCAGGCTGGCTACCAGCAGCACCGTCCACGCCAGCACGGGCGGAAAGCTGCCGCCGTAACGACTCTCGGTCATCTTCGCTTGGATCACCGAATTCCGCGATGAAAACAAGTTGCCGATCTGGTATGCAAACCCCGGCAACGTTCCCCGCACCGCCGCCGGCGAGAGTTCGTTCAAATGCGCTGGGATCACGCCCCACGCCCCCTGCACCATGAACTGCATCAGGAACCCTCCCACCGCCAGCATCGGCACCGTGTGCGAATATGCCCATAAAGGAATCACCGGAATCGCCAGCAGGGCCGCGATCACAATTGCCTTGCGCCGTCCAATCTTCTCCGACCACGTCCCAAACACGATCCCGCCCAACAGCGCTCCAATGTTGTAAATAACGGCGATGAAGCTCACTGTCTTCGGCGTGAACTGCAGATTCTTCTGCAGGAATGTCGGATAAAGATCCTGTGTCCCATGGCTGAATGAATTGAACGCAAACATCAGCACGACCAGAAATGCAAAGATGCCGGCATGCGATAAAACATCTTTGCCCAGGCTGCTTTCCCGCGTGCGCGATACCTGCCCCTGTAGCCATGCCGGAGATTCTTCCACCTTGGTTCGAATGTAGATCACCAGAAATGCCGGCAGTGCTCCAATCACAAACATTCCCCGCCAGCCCACGAACGGAAACAGCACGCCATAAACCAGCGCCGCCATCAAATATCCCACGACATACCCTTCCTGCAGCAGCCCGGAGAAAAATCCACGTCCCTCGGCCGGCAGCGTCTCAAACGCCAGCGCCGCGCCCACGCCCCATTCCCCGCCCATCGCAATCCCAAACAACACCCGCATGATGAGAAAGACTTTCAGCGACGGAGCGAATGCCGACGCCAGTTCAAACACCGAATACGCAATGATGTCGATCATCAGAGCTGGACGCCGCCCGAACCGGTCCGCGATCAGCCCAAACAGAACCGAGCCCACCGGCCGCATCGCCAGCGTCAGAAAGATCGCTTCCGAGATAGCCGACACCTTCGCCTGAAACTGCGTAGCCAGCGCGCTGACGCAAAAAATCAGAATAAAAAAATCAAACGCATCCAGCGACCATCCCAGAAAGCAAGCGATAAACGTATTCCGCTGCACAGGTGTCAGCCTGCGAAAATGCCCAATGAATTCCATCGCGTCTAGTCGTTAGTTTTCCTTAGTGAAGCTTAGTGTCCTCAGTGGTTGAAGGATCTTAAGTTCTTCCTCTGTGTCCTCAGTATCCTCTGTGGTGAAGTATTTCTCTCGGCAAACTCCAGCGGATGCTAGCATATGCTTTCAATCAGCAATCAAAAATCACCATCTCCCCATGCCCGACCTCGACCTCCCGCAACGCCAGGCCACCGACGCTCTCATGCTCACCGGCTTCTGGTATCGCGCCTTGCCTGCCGATCGCGTCCACCGCAACCGGCTCTACAAAGCCACGCTGCTCGAAATTCCCCTCGTCATCGGGCGCGACCGCCTCGGACAGCCCTTCGCCCTGCGCGACGCCTGCCCTCACCGCGGCATGCCTCTGAACTGCGGCCGCTTCGACGGCGAGAACCTCGAGTGCGGATATCACGGCTGGCAGTTCGACGTTCACGACGGCCAATGCCAGCTGATCCCTTCGCTCACCCCAGATCAGAATCTGAAAGTCGACCGCATCTACGCCGGCAGCTACGCCTGCGAAGAGCAGGACAGTTTTATCTGGGTTTTCATCCCCGATCCACTTCCGTCTGGCGCCGGCTTCGTCCCGCGCCCAGAAGCTCCCATCGCCGCCCCACAAATCGAAAAGTTCAGCGACAAGTTCAAGCTTGCCTACCTGCAAGCCGAAATGCCGGTGAGCATCGACCACGGCATCATCGGCCTTATGGACCCGGCGCACGGTCCTTTCGTTCACCAGGCATGGTGGTGGCGCAGCCAGCACAGCATCCACGAAAAGAAGAAAAACTTCGAGCCCATTCCAAACGGCTTTCGCATGAGCGCGCACACTCCCAGTTCCAACTCCGCGCCTTACAAACTTCTGCGCCTCTACGCCGACGCCGATTCCATCACCACCACGATCGATTTCGTCCTGCCCAACCTCCGCACCGAGACCATCCGCGCCGGAAAATACTGGTTCTCCAGCCTCACCACGGTCACGCCCATCACGCGCAGCCATTGCCGCATCGACGTCGACGCCGCCTGGAATCTCTTCCGCTGGGTTCCTTTCGTTCCCGACCTTCTGAAATTTGTCTTCGCAAAATTCGTCGAGCAAGACCGCCGCACCATGGAACTCCAAGCCGAAGGCCTGAAGCACAATCCGCACCTCATGCTGATCGACGACGCCGACCGCCCCGCCAAATGGTATTTCCAACTGAAAGCCGCCCACCAAGAATCCAAGCGCACCGGCGAACCGATGAAGCATCCCATGTCAGGACCAGTAACCTTGAAGTGGAGAAGTTGAGGCGAATTGCGGGCGTGAGCGCTGCGGGAGCCCGCAGCCGAAATCCCGAGCGCTTTTGCGAGGGATCTCTAACTGTGATGCGGACACTCCTGTCCGCCCAGCCGCGAAGCGGCGCAAGAGTGCAGCCCACGGCGCAAGCCGTGGGTAGCTAGCCTGAAGGGATAAGCCCCGAAAGGGGGCGAAAGAGAGGTTACTACTCCAAAAACGCAAGCGCCAGCGAGCAATCGCAAGCTCGAAGCTCAAAGCTCAAAGCTCATTCTCCCGCCAGCCAGTCCATCGCTTCTTCCCGCGTCTTAAACGTAGGCAATTCCCGCTGAGAGAAGTTTTTGAAGTGCTCGAAGAACACCTTCGGCAGGCTCTCTGTTCCGACCCACGCGGACCGCTTCACATAAGGACGATCAAGCACAAGAACCTCCTGCACCCTCGTCGCCACCTTCTTGTCGATCTGTGCACCGGTCACGTCCGCCAGTGTCAGCACCGATCCCGGGGCGTGTCGTGAAATATCCGCGCGCACCAGGTCGAGTAGCACCAACATTTCCTTGCCATTGCAGTGGCTGAAGTCAATTACGTAGATGGACCGGCCCTTGTGCTTCACAACCTGCAGTCGCTCGTCGAGCGGTTCGCCGGATGTCGTCATCCTAGAAGCTCCTCTACCACGCTATAAGCCCCGTCCAGTGCGGCATCCAGCGCGGACGCATCCTTGCCTCCCGCCTCTGCCAGGTCCGGACGCCCTCCGCCTTTTCCGCCGACCTTCTGCGCCACCGGACCAATCACTTTCCCCGCCTGCACCCGCGAAGTCAAATCCTTGGTCACGCCCACGATGAGCGCGACATTTCCATTCGTCGCCGATCCCAGAATCACGACGCCCGACCCAATCTTGTCGCGCAGTCGATCGACCAGCATCCGCAACTGTCCGCGCTCCAGATTATCCACGCGATGCGCCAGCACCTTCACGCCCTTCACCTCTTTAATCTTCTCTCCCACATTCGCCGTCGAAGATGACGCCGACTTCATTCTCGCCTGATCCAGTTCCCGCGTCAGCCGCTTGATCTCCGCATCCTTCTTCTCCAATTCAGCCTTCAGCGCTTCGGCTGGAGACGAAGGCATCTCCTCGGAAAAGGGTGCCCCATCCTTTCGCGGTTTTTGCGAAAGGGTGGGGGAGACGAACCCAGACACCACGTTCTCCAACTGATGATCCATGCGGAAATGTCGCAACGATCCCTCACCCGTAATCGCCTCCACGCGCCGCACACCGGAAGATACGCTGCCTTCCTTCAGAATTTTGATCAGCCCGATCTCGCCGGTCGCCGCGGTGTGCGTCCCGCCACAAAGCTCCGTAGAGAAGTCCCCAATCTTGACCACGCGCACCTTGTCGCCATACTTCTCCCCAAACAGCGCCATCGCGTGATATTCATTCACCGCGACATCGATCGGCACATCCACAATCGTGTCTACTTTCTGGTTGCGCAGCAGTTCCTTGTTGATGAGATCCTCAATATCCTGCAACTCCTCGCCTTCGACCGCCGCAAAATGCGAAAAATCAAACCGAAGATGATTCGGCGACACGAGCGATCCCGCCTGCTTCACATGCTTCCCCAACACCTCGCGCAGCCCCGCATGCAGCAAATGCGTACCCGTATGATTCCGCATCGTCGCCTTGCGAACCTCGGTGTCGACGACAGCGTCGACGCGATCCCCAACCCTGAGGGTGGACTTCATGACAACCTGATGTGCACGCACCCCCTGAATCGGGTAATAGCAACCGGTCACATCGGCGACGACAGTATTGTGATCGTCGGAGTAAAACCATCCTCGGTCCCCCACCTGCCCACCGGCCTCCGCATAGAATGGAGTGCGGTCGAGAATGACAGAACCCACCTCCCCGGGCCTAAGTTCATTAACAACGCGTCCGGAAATTATTGCGAGCACGGTGCAGTTAGCTGATCTAAATTGCGAATAACCTTCGAACTGGGTTTTGACAAGTTGCAGCAATGCCGGATCTGCAGTCTGTTTCGCAGCACCTTTCCAAGAAGCCCGCGCGCGCGCCTTCTGCTCCTGCATCGCATGATCGAAGCCTTCTTGGTCAAACGCTATCCCTTGATCCCGAGCCGCATCCTGCATGAAATCGAGAGGCAGTCCAAAGGTATCGTAGAGCCGGAAAGCCTCGTCTCCCGGCAGTTCTGGCATAGGCCCATATTTCTGCTTCGCGATATCGGCAGCGTCGAAATCGGTCGTATTGGCCTCAGCTAGGCTGTGTATTTCTGAGTTGATGTGGTGGTCGTAAAATTCTCTTGTGGTCTGAAGCAGCGTTTCGAGCCGACCTAATCCCACGTCTACGGTGTGTGCGAATCTTTCTTCCTCTACGCGTATGACCTTCGAAATTCGATCCGCCGTCTCATTCAGCTCCGGATATGCATCGCTCATCAGATCCCGAACCGCGAACACCATCTGATACAGAAACGGCTTCGTCTGCCCCAGCAACCGTCCATGCGTGATCGCCCGCCGGATAATCTTCCGCAGCACATACCCGCGCCCGTCATTCGCCGGAATCACTCCATCGGAAATTAGAAACGTCGCCGCCCGCGAGTGATCCGCAATCACGCGCAACGAGGCTGCCGATTTGGTGTGTGCGTCCTTGCTCAACTCTTTCGTTAGCGAAGTCCCGGTTAGCTCCGCCGCCCGCTTGATCAACGGCGTAAACAAGTCCGTGTCGTAATTCGAAACCACGCCCTGCAGCGCCGCCGCGGTCCGCTCCAGCCCCATCCCTGTATCAATCGACGGCTTCGGTAGCGGATTCAGTTTCCCGCTGGCATCGCGGTCAAACTGCATGAACACCAGATTCCAGATCTCAACGTACCGCCCGCAATCACACGGAAAAGCACAGTCCGCATGTCCTTGATCGGACGACGCCACGCCCATGTCGTAGTAGATCTCACTGCACGGCCCGCATGGCCCCGTGTCGCCCATCTGCCAGAAGTTGTCTTTCAACCCCATCTCGAAGATGCGATCCTTCGGCACGCCCTGCTCGGCCCACAAGTCATAGGCCTCGGCATCGCGCTGCAATCCGCCTTCGCCGTTGAACACCGTCGCGTAAAGCTTGTCCTTCGACAGCCCAAACCACTCCGGCGAAGTAATCAGCTCCCACGCGTACGCGATCGCGTCTTTCTTGAAGTAATCGCCAAACGAAAAGTTCCCCAGCATCTCAAAAAATGTGTGATGACGATTCGTGAATCCTACATTCTCCAGATCGTTGTGCTTCCCACCGGCACGCACGCACTTCTGTGAGGTCGTTGCCCGTGAATAGTCGCGTTTCTCCAGCCCGAGGAACACGTCCTTGAACTGGTTCATCCCCGCGTTCGTAAACAGCAACGTAGGATCATTTGCGGGGACAAGCGACGACGAATGCACCTCTCTGTGTCCCTTGTGCACAAAGAAGTCGAGGAATTTGCGGCGGATTTCAGAACCGGTCAGCATGAAAGAGTCATTCTAAATCAACGGCAATCGTATGCTTACCCAGATGTGTCGTTTGTGACGCCGAAGACAAGACGGCACGAAACAGCCGGCGCGACCGCCACCGCTATTCTTGGTGGACCCACGCTTGGGTGCTTACGCTTTTTGCGACTCGCGTTTTAGGGCGCGCTGCAGAGTATGGTCCAAGGCCGATTTCGCGCTTTCGTATTCCTGCTGGCTGATGCGGCCTTGTTTGTGTTCGACTTCGAGCTGGAACAGTTCTTCCTTCAAGCCCTCCATCAACATGGATGACGAGGTGCGGGGAGCGACCGGCTCCGGGCGAACTTGAGTTCGGACCTCGCGCGCCGCAACTTCTGCGGCTTCGTAGTCGTCTTCTTCCAGCGCCGGAAGGCCCTTTCCTTTGGCGATGCGGTTGGCGGCTTGCTGGCGCGATGCCACGTAGACTCCGCCGACTACCAATGCCCCCGCGAATCCGCCGAGGATCCACCAACGATATTTCTGCAGAGGATCGGGCGCGTCGATGGGCGGTCCGAGGCCGCCACCAGGGCGATTCACGGTTTGCGCGGGAGCGCCTCCGCCTTGGCTGGGCTGGCTGGTTTCTCCGTCTTCGGCGGGCGCTGCGAGCGTACCTTCTCCGGAAAGTTTGAACGCCAGCGGCTGTCCCAGCTGCGCGTTGGAAGCAACTTCAACGTTGGCATCGGGCTGGCCGGGATAGGGCGCAATTTGAAAACTGGCTCCGGGAGCGGCGGCGAATTCCATCGATTTGGGAGCGATGGCGACGAAATGCTCCAGAGAGTAGACGCTCTTGGGATCGATGTTCACGCTGCCGGTGTAGGGCAGGGTGTAAACGACATTGAACCGCGTTTCGCCGGGGCGAAGCGGAAACAGGAAGGCGTATTTGTTTTTGGCGTTCGCGCCTTCCGGAACCGGAGCGGACTTTATCGGTTGGCCACCGGCGGTCATGGCCTGGCCTTCGGTGACCTGCGCTCCGTCTGGCACGTAGAACTCGAGATTGTGCTCGTTCATCTGGGTGCGCGGCGGCTTCGAGTTGTTGACGACCGCGAACGTGCGTTCGACCTGCATCTGTCCCTGACTTGCCTGGAAGCGCATGATGTCTGCGATGACTTCGATGCCTTCGACTTTCTTGCCGACGTCGTAGACTTCGACCTCGACGGACGTCGTTCCGGGAGGGGCCATGCGGTGATAGGTGACTTCCTGATGGATTACGCGGACGAGATGAGGACCGTGGGAGTCGAGCTTGAAAGTGAAATTGCCTTTCGCGTCCGCCTTGGTGCGTCCGGCTTCTTCCATTCCTTGACCGAGGCTGAGGAGGACGACTTCGTCGCCGGCGCCGGGCTTGCCGGTGGTGACGTTCTTCACGGTGCCGGTGAGGGACTGGGCGGAGGCGAGGGAGGCGAGGAGAACGAGAGCAATAAGGATCGTCACCAGGCAGGCATGTGGCGACAGCCGCCCTCGGCTGTCGGGCCGGGCAAAGCCCGGCAGTTTCCTGCTGGAAGAAAGTGCCGTCGAGCTGCGCTCGACCGGACAGCCGAGGGCGGCTGTCCCCACACGAATACTCTGGATGACAGGGGATTGCAAGATTTGGGGTCCTTTCATGGTCTCGCTTTTCTGGGCGATGTGGCGGCTTTGGCTTCGAGGCGCGCGATCTCGGCCAGGAGCGTGGCCGCTTCGTCTTGCAGGGAAGCTTTCAGAGACTGGTAGTCGGCGTCAGGCATTTTGCCGGCTTTGAATTCGAAGTTCAGGTCGCGCAGATTTTCGTAGACCGCATCTTTGCGCTCGCGCAGGTACGAGGCGCGGGTTTTCTCCGGACCCACCAGGAAACTGCTCGGAGAAAAAATGTAGAAGAGCGCGGCCGCAGTTGCCAGAAGGCAGCACGCTAGTTCGAAGCTCATAGATCGGTCTCCTCGCGAGCCTTTTCGCGGAATTGTTCGAGTTCGGCGCCGCGGACGGGCTGCAGGCCATCGGCGATAGCGGGCGTAGGACGATTCTTCCAGGCGCGGACGACGAGGACGACGAATCCGAGGCCGAACGCCAGGGCAACGAAGGGAACGATCCATGCAGTGCGATCGAAGCCGGTGCCAGTCGGGGCGGCAAGGACCGTCGGCCCGTATTTCTGGACGAAAGATTGCTCCACTAGGCTGTCGCTATCGCCGCGGCTGACGGCCGCCATCAGTTCGTTGCGCATGCTGTCGGAGTCGGGGCAGCCGACGTGATTGCATTCGAGAAGAATCTGGTTGCAGCTGCAAATGCACATCATCCGGTGGCCGATTTCGTTGAAGCGCGTGGCCGGATCGCCGGCACCGGTGAAGGCGAAGACGGCGAGACCGAGGAGGCCGCAGTGCAGCAGGCGGCGGAGGAGTTGGGGTGGTCTCGTCATCATGATTTTGGCCCGTGTTGCGTTGTGAGTCCGGAGTTTGTGTCGTCCCTCCGGGACTCGAGTCGTCTTTCTTGCACTCCCACCCAGCGCTTGAAGCGCTGGGCTAATTTCTTTCGCCCCTCCGGGGCTTGCTCGGTTCTTACTCGCTCTTCCCACGGCTTGCGCCGTGGGCTGCATTCTTTCGCCGCTTCGCGGCTGGCACCTTGGCGGTTCCAGATTGCGTCTTCGCCCACGCGATCTGCTGCGTCGCTGCAAACGTCCAAGCCATGCCCGGACGGACGAATGCGTCCGTCGCTACGTTACTTAGTCTCCCGTTGCGACTGGGGCCGCTTGTGGCACTAGTCTGGCCGACGGGACGCGGACTGGGGCTGGGGCGTTGGGTACCAGGGCCAGGCCGGTTCCGACGAGGATGATCCAGACACCAATCCAGATCCAGATCACCAGCGGGTTCAAATGTGCCTTGATGATCGGCTGTCCTTTTTCGTTCTGGCCCTCGTAGACCAGATAAAGATCTTCCTGAAAAGTCGACCGGATGCTCGGCTTGGTGGACGCCTGCTGACTGGCTTTGTAGAACAAGCGCTGCGGAGTCAGCGTGTCCACCTTCTTTCCGTTCTGGTAAACGTCCATGATCGCCCATTCGCTGGCTACGTTCGGTGAATCGTCCTGCGTGAAAGAGCGGCAGACGAGATCGTAGTTTCCGATCGTCATGTGGTCGCCGTACGCGAGTCCGTTGCTCGATTCCTTATCCTGATTGAACGCTGAGCCAGCGAATCCGAGGATGACGACGACGGCGCCGAAGTGGACGATGTAGCCGCCGTAGCGGCGGGTGTTGCGGTGCGTCAGCTGGACCATCGAGGCAAACATGCCTTGACCGGTGTGTCCGGCGATGACTTTACCGCCGCGGTAATACTCGCTGGCGATGGTCAGAGTGACGAGTGCGCAAAGGCTGAGCGCCATCAGCGAATAGAAGTAAGAAATGTCGACCCAGGGACGAAGGCCGAACGGTCCTCCCCAGGAGGGCGGAGTCACCATGAGGATGACGGCCACGACGACTGCAGCGACGGTGGGCCACAGGAAATTACGCTTCAGGCTTTCAAACGAGGTCTTGCGCCACGCGAGCAAAGGGCCGACCGCAGTAAGAATCAGGAGCAGCAGTGCGACCGGGATCGCAACTCGATTATAAAAAGGCGCTCCCACGGTGACTTTGTTGCCCTGAACCAATTCCGAAATCTTCGGGAACCATGTTCCCCAAGCCACGGTAAAGCAGAGCAGCACGAAGAGAAGATTGTTGAAGAGGAAGCTGGACTCGCGCGAGATCAAGGATTCGAGTTTGTGCTCGCTGCGCAGGTGCTCCCGATTCTTGACGTAGAAGAACATGAAGACGGCAAAGATGATGGCGAGAAAGTAGGCGAACCAGGTGCCGATGGAAGACTGCGCGAAGGCGTGTACAGAGGCGATGATGCCGCTGCGGGTGAGGAACGTCCCCCAGATGGCGAGCCAGAACGATCCGAAGACCAGCCACATGTTCCAGACCTTCAGCATGCCGCGCTTTTCCTGCATCATGACCGAATGCAGGAAAGCTGTGCCGAAGAGCCAGGGCATGAGGGAAGCGTTTTCGACGGGATCCCATCCCCAGTAACCGCCCCATCCGAGAACGGAGTAGGCCCAGTGGGCGCCGAGGAAGATGCCACAGGTGAGAAGTCCCCAGGTGACCATGGTCCAGCGGCGGGTGATGTGGATCCATTTGTCGCCGGGATACTTCATGATCAGCGCGCCCAGCGCGAAGGCGAAGGGCACCGTGGTCCCGACATAACCCAGGTACAGCATGGGCGGGTGGATGACCATCTCGGGATATTGGAGCAGGGGATTGAGGCCGCTGCCATCGGCGCGCATGGGGCCCTCGAGCAGCCCGAACGGATTGGCGGCGAAATTTACCAGAGCAAGAAAAAATATCTGCACGCCCGCCAGAACTACCGACGCGTAGGCGAACAGGCGGGGATCGGTTTTGTAGCGCAGGCGGAGGATGAAGCCGTATCCGGACAAGAGAAGCGCCCAGAAGAGGATGGAACCTTCCTGGCCCGACCAGAGGGTGGCGAACTTATAAGGAGCGGGAAGATCGCGGTTGCTGTGATGAAAGATGTAGGCGATGGTGAAATCGTCGCGGAAGGCGGCGACCACGAGGGCGATCGAGGCGAGAACAACGAATCCGAAAACGACGACGCCGGCCCGACGAGCCGTCTCGCCCAGACGCTCCCAAAGGGCGTCGCCTGGAAAAAACAGCGCAACTACGCCCACTCCGAACGAATAGATGCTCAGCGCCAATGCGAGGAGCAAGGCATAACTACCAATCTGCGCCATGAGGGAGAACCCCACTGCATTTTTTCAGAAACCGAGGGTACAGGCAACCGCAAGATGGAAAGAATACGGGCCGGAGGGACATTCAGAAAGGGTCGAGGCTGGGCGGTGTGGCGAAGAGGGGAGTGTTCGACGTAAACGTTTCCGCCGGAAACGGCGGCCGGGGCTCGGCCGCCAGGCGGTTTTAAGCAGAGACTCTACGCACTTTGCTGGCGATAGCGCTGGCGAACCTCGCGCTCGGCAGCCAGCCAGTCTTCGGCGTCGTGGCCTGGTACAAATCCGCGACGCTCAGAGAGCAAGTAAGCGAGGCGGCGAATTTCGTCTTCCAGATTGATGGGAACGAGGTTGGTGCGCGGCTCGGTTTTGACGATCTCCGGCTTACGCGTGGGCTTTCTGGCTTCTTTCTTTTGGAGTTCAACCTTTTGAGGTTCAGCCATGTGCTCGACCGGAGCTGCGACTGCTTTTGTCGCCGAGGCCGTTTCTGGCAATGGCGCCGGGTTGGTGGGCACGATTTCTTTCACACTTGCACTATTATTTTTCTTGGGTAATTTTGGTTTCGCCATAATGGAATACTCCTTGCATCCTCCTAAATGAAGAAATGACTGAATTTGTTGATGAATGAACAACATACACTCTGCCCCTGCGTGATCCTCTAGCGATCAGTTTTCGTTTGCGGAGTTATATATAACTATAGCTCTTGTGAAGCTGTGGATGGGAGCAAGTTGCACAAAAAAATGCGATGGAAACAAGCGAAATTCCGGAAATGAAACAGAGCCGGATTGGTCCATCGATCCTGGTCGCGCATGCGTGCGCTGATGTCAACGAGTCGACATGGTTGATTGCAAAGCCTCGGGCTGATTGGTAGGCTTGGCTTCGGATTTTTCTAGAGGAGCGACCTTTGCCGGCCAAGCTGTC
Organism: uncultured Acidobacteriaceae bacterium; assembly: GCA_963844525.1. Lineage (GTDB taxonomy): Bacteria > Acidobacteriota > Terriglobia > Terriglobales > Acidobacteriaceae > Sulfotelmatobacter. Next base: position 262,644 of record CAWJOM010000012.1, read on the forward strand.
CGCAAATCTGGATTTCCTGAGGGCGCTGGCGGTGGTGCTGGTTCTGGCCCAGCACGCGGTGAATCGGTTCTTCGGAGGACTTGTGTTCGGCATCCCTCTTCCGCCGATTGGAACGTTCGGGGTTTTACTCTTCTTTGTCCACACTTGCCTGGTGCTGATGTACTCGATGGAACGCAGCCATTTGGAGGGTACTGCGCTCGCCGGAAATTTCTATGTGCGGCGAGCGTTTCGGATTTATCCCCTCAGCATGCTCGCTGTGCTGACGGCGGTTGCGCTTCATCTGGATGCGGTGCGGGGAATTCCTGGGCTCTCGCACGCGGCCCCCGTGTCGACGGGACGCATCTTCTCGAACTTGTTCCTGGTGCAGAACCTGATGAGGCCGGGATCCATTATTAACGTGCTGTGGTCGCTGCCTTACGAAGTTCAAATGTATTTATTTCTGCCCTTTCTATTTGTGTGGATACGGGACAAGCGGGATGCGGTGCGGCGGCTGAGCTTGCTGTGGGTGATTTCTGTTGTGCTGGCCATTGCGCGGACTCAGATCGCCGCGCGTGGAGCGCCTGTCGGCCTGATAAGCAGACTATCGCTCCTGGAGTTTGTGCCCAATTTTCTGCCGGGCGTCATCGCGTTTGCTTTAGTGCACACTCCTAGATTGAGATCGTATCTGTGGCCTCCGTTTATTCTTCTGCTGGTGGCGGCGTATTCGATCCTTCCGACCTCTGGGATGGGATGGACGCTGTGCCTGCTGCTAGGGATGGGCATTCCATTTTTCAGTGAGATACGAACGGGATGGCTGCGCGTGATCAGCCACCGGATCGCGACCTATTCCTACGGGATTTATCTTTCGCATCAGTTCTGCATATGGTTCGTGGCCGACCCGATGCATTCGTTCCCACTGTGGAGCCGGATCCTGGTGTTGACAGGGTTGCTGGTCACGATACCGATCGTGTTGTACCACGTAATTGAAAAGCCGATGATCAAGGTTGGAGCCGATCTTGCGGAGAGATGGAGTGCGCGCCCGATGGTTGCGGCCGCCGCGGAATCGTGAGCGGCATTTCAGGGCCGCTCGATTGCGATGAGAAAGGCGCGGCTGAAAACGCTTTGTTATAATCGAAACCTGCCTCCCGGGGCGCTATCGTCTAGGGGTTAGGACGGAAGATTCTCAATCTTCAAACCCGGGTTCGATTCCCGGTAGCGCTACCAGCTATCATCCGCTGAAGCCTGCTAAATCAGCGGGCTTTGTTCTTACCGCATTACACCTACTCAACGTTCGGTTTCATGGTCTTCTTCCAGTCCACGAACTCTTGCCGTTTTACCGCAGGCCCAGGTTTAGGTAGAATCGTCTCTCCCTGAGAGCATGGAAGCTTCGGTGCTGGCAGCCGACGCGCCCATCGTCACTGTCTTCTCCAGTGGTGTGAATCCGGTTCACTGCCGCGAGAAGAATGTAATCCGTGCAAGTTCGATGAACACAATCCATGAGGAACCAGCGAACCAAACCTTGGATCACCGGTAGCGCCCTGGTTGCTTCCGCAGTGTTCCTGTTCCTGCAAACGTTCATTCTCCCCAACGTGCCCCGGATCGCCAACGGTGATCAGGGCATTCATTTGTCCTTGGCGGCCCGAATGTTCGACGGTCAACTGATTTACCGGGATTACGATCACTTTCCGCTACCGGGAACGGATGTACTTTATCTCGTATTGTTCAAAATATTTGGGGTTCGTGCCTGGATAGCCCCCGTGATGTTGATATTTCTCGGTGTTTCCTCCGCTTGGCTCATGCTCAAACTTTCCGAGAAGATAATGAGTGGGCCAATCGTGTTCTTGCCTCCATTGTTGTTTCTAACGCTGCCATTCACCGGATTCCTGGACGCCACTCATCACTGGTATAGCGCGCTTGCGGGAACAGCGGCGATTCTGGTCGTAATCGAAAAAAGGACGAAAGCTCGTTTGGCATGGTCGGGCTTGCTTTGGGGAATAGCAATATGCTTTACGCAATCGGCGGTCCTTGGCGCCATGGGAACGGCTATTTTTCTGATCTGGGAGCACTATCGTGTTGCTGAAGGCGAACGTCGATTACTGCAAAAGGAAATTTACTTTATCGGCAGCATGGTTATCACTGCGTTCGCATTCAATGCTTACTTCATTTGGAAGGTTGGACTCAAACAATTCCTGAATGTCACTGTCGTGTTCCTTGCAAAGTACTACGCCGGCGACACTTTTAATCAATGGCGAGTCTACATGGCTGATTCACCATCGATCCATGCCTACTCCCAATGGCCCAATCTCGCTGCCTATCTGTTAGTCCATTTCGTTGTTCCCCTGATTTACATCCTATTTTTCGTGCGCTATTGGCGCGAGTCGAGGTTGCATCCGGAAGAACCCTGGGATCGTTTAATGCTGCTCAGTCTTACGGGACTATGTCTCTTCCTTAGCGTCATTCACTCCGCTGGTTACATGAGGATGCACACAATTTCCCTACCCGCGCTAATTCTTCTGGCGTGGTTTCTAAAGGCGCCGTTCAAAGTGGAGCGAGTCTTGTTGCAAGGACTGTGGGCAATGACGCTCGTGCTGGCCGTCGCACGGCCGTTGATTGTGCAGACCCGGTGGAATGAGTTCCTTGACCTTCCCACCGGTCGGACAGCTTTTGCCGGCTTCCCGGTGCTCTATTACAAATGCAAGTGGGTATTAGAACGAACTCACCCCGGAGACTATTTCTTGAATGATCCTCAAATCTGCTTTGCCTTACGGCTACGGGATCCGGGCCGAGTACCATTCTTACGACCTACCGCCTACACGAGGCCAGAGGAGGTACGAGATGCGGTCCAGGCATTAGCAAGACTCCACGTCAGATTCGTTGGCTGGTATGCGAGCTCAGAAACTGAGATTGCTGATCCTGCCGAGGACAATCTTGGTCCCTTACGGGTGTATTTGCGGAACCACTATCATGTAGCGCAGACATTTTCGAACGGCGATGAGATTTGGGAACGCAACGATTGATGCCTTCTAGGGGCATCAACCTGCAGCTTTCGCAACCGCAACATCAGCCGACCTCTGCGCCCGGGGGGCCTCTGTCGTTCTGGCGCCGGCATTTGTGAACGGGGCCACTCTCGCGGCTCAAGGTATACACTATTTTCCGAGTGCAGCATGTGGCCCGACTTCGTTCGCATCCTTTACATTCAAGCGCTAATCTAAAAGTGGAAATTCAACCGTGAGGATACTTATGCGTTTCGGTAGCAGCAGGATCGTCCCGGCAGTTCTCCTGTCTCTTCTTTCTTCTCTCGCGCTCGTGCAAGCCGCGTTCGTGCAAGCCGAAGACAAGCCGTTTCACGACGCTCCAGCTTCGGCGAAAGCCCAGAAGAATCCGTATGCGGGGCAGCAAGCCGCTGCCGATGCCGGCAAGGCACTCTATACGCGGAACTGTCTGGCTTGTCATGGAAAGACTCTGCAGGGGACGGGCAATGTGCCTTCCTTGGTGGACGGGAAGCTGACAGGCGTAAGCGCGGGAGAGATTTTTTGGTTTGTGACCAAGGGAGACAAAGATAACGGGATGCCGTCGTGGGCGTTCCTGCCGGACGACAAGCGATGGCAGATTGTGACCTATGTGGAGTCGGCGTTGTCGACAGCAGGCAAGCCAGCGGCTGGTCCAACCTCAGCCCCGGCGGCCGAAGTTGCGGGGATGAAGGTCAAGGCTGCCTCGCCGAACGCGCCCTTTACCGACTTCCGCTATGAGAAGCCGGGGACGATTCGCAAGATCACGGCGAAAGACCTTCCGAAGCCGTATGCGACTGACTCGGCGAACAACGGCGCCGAGTTGGTGGCGCGTCCGGAGAACGCGTGGCCTGTGGCGGCGCCCGGGTTCAAGGTAGAGCTCTTCACGGCGGGGTTGGAGAATCCGCGACTGCTGCGCACGGCTCCCAATGGCGACATCTTCCTGGCGGAGAGCGATCCGGGACGGATTCGCGTGTTCCGCGGAATGACCAGCGACGGCAAGCCGGAACAGATGCAGGTGTTCGCGAGCGGTCTGAATAAGCCGTACGGCATCGCATTTTATCCGCCGGGGCCCGATCCGCAATGGATGTATGTCGGCAACACGAACGAAATAATTCGCTTCCCATATCACAATGGGGATTTGAAGCCGAGTGGAGCGTCGCAGCACGTCGCTGACTTGCCGGCGGGTGGAGGACATTGGACGCGCTCGGTCGAATTTTCTCCGGATGGCAAGAAGCTGTTTGTGGCCGTCGGCTCGGCATCGAATGTGGATGATACCGACACCCATCCTGGGGAAAAGAATCGCGCGGACATCCTGGTGTGCGATCCGGCGAATTGCACGCTGAGCGTGTATGCCTACGGAATTCGCAACGCCGGAGGCGGAATTGCTGTGAATCCGCAAACCAGTGAGTTGTGGTGCTCGGTGAACGAGCGCGATGCGCTGGGCGACAATCTTGTGCCGGATTACATCACGCACGTGGAAGAGGGCGGATTCTACGGCTGGCCCTGGTGGTACATCGGGGCGCATCAGGATCCCCGGCATCAGGGGAAGCATCCGGAGTTGAAGGAAAAAGTGATTGTGCCCGACGTGCTGCTGCAGCCGCACAACGCTTCCCTGGAGTTCACGTTCTACGGCGCCGACAAATTTCCCGCGGAATACAAGGGAGACATTTTTGCTTCGGAGCATGGATCGTGGAACAAGGCCACGCGCGTTGGTTATGAAGTGATTCGCATTCCCCTCCATCAGACAGGGCACGCCACGGGCGAGTATCAGGATTTCCTGACTGGATTCGTGCTGCCAGATGGGCATGTGTGGGGACGTCCGGTGGGGATCGCCGTCGCGCCCGATGGATCGTTGCTGGTGAGTGACGATGGCTCGAACTCGATCTGGAGGGTGAGCTACACGGGCCAGTAAAGGCTTGTTGCGATGCTGTTGTAAAAACCGGTAACAACCGCGGGTAAAGCTCTCACATCCAAGGTGGGTGCCTGGGCCGCTCCATCCCGAAGAACTGCCTAAGACGTCCTCGCTGCCGAGTGATGTGCCGGAAGAGCAGATTGGCTTGTTCCGTGACGTTCTTCAGGCGCTCGAACGCCGCGGCGTACCCTTTGCGGTGTCTGGCGCTTTTTCGCTTCGTCAACACACCGGCATCTGCCGGCAGACCAAAGATCTGGACTTGTTCTTAACCCCTCCGAACTGTGCGCCCGCTCTCAACTGTCTGAGGGAATCGGGAATGGAATGTGAGGTCACGGATCCGGTTTGGCTCGCCAAAGCAATGCGGGATGACTACTTCGTCGACCTGATTACCGGGATGAGCAACGGCACGCTCGTAGTGGAGGATTCGTGGATCGAGCGAGCGCAGCCTGCCGTGGTCCATGGAGTGACCACGCGCGTGCTGGCTCCTGAGGAGTTGGTCGCTTCGAAAATCTTTGTGATGCGGCGGGAGCGCTTTGACGGCGCCGACATCGCCCACGTCATTTACGGCACCTACGGCAGCTTCGATTGGCAGCGCGAGATGGAGTTGGTGGGCGAGCATTGGGAGATGCTGCTGTGGTCCTTGGTGCTGTTCCGATATGTGTATCCCGGGCAAACTCACTATGTTCCCTGCCAAGTCTGGCGGGAACTGCTGCGGCGCTTTGAGGAGGAGATTCGAGAACCCGATCCGGAGGCAAGTTTCCGCGGCAGCCTGGTCGACGACAATATGTTCGCGATCGACGTGAATGAATGGCAGTTGCCGAATCTCCTGGCGGAGCGGAGGGCGCAGAGGCTCGCCGCGCTGGATGGAACTCAGGCTTCGGGCGACGCGCCGTCTGCTGTTGAGACGAGGACAAGGAAAGGGGCGAGCACAAGGAAAAGCGCATGAGAATCGCAGCCAGCGCCGATCTGCATTTCACTCCGCAGAGCTATGCGAAGTTGAAAGATCAGTTCGAGCGCGTGCGCGACGAAGCCGACGTGCTGGTGCTAGCCGGGGACCTGACTAACTACGGGCAACCCGAGGAGATGGAACCGCTGTTGAATGTGCTGGTCCGGCTGCGCTTGCCGACGATCGTGGTGCTGGGAAACCACGACTATGAAAGCGGAAAAGAGGAAGAGCTGCGGCGCATGCTGACCGGCGGCGGCGTGAAGGTGCTCGACGGCAGCGGGTATGAGCGCGATGGCGTGGGCTTCGCCGGTGCCAAAGGATTTGTTGGCGGTTTTGGACGAGGCATGCTGACGGCATTCGGGGAGCGCGAGATCAAGGATTTTGTCCGCGCGTCCGTTGACGAGACGATGAAACTGGAGCGTGGAATCGCGCAACTGCGTGCGCCAAAACGGGTAATCGTGGTGCACTACTCGCCGATCGCCGAGACGGTCGAAGGGGAAGCTCTGGAGATTTTTCCGTATCTTGGAACGTCGCGGCTGGCGGAAGTGATCGACCGGCATGGAGCCGACCTGGTGTTGCATGGGCATGCGCATCACGGAAAACCGGACGGTCATACTCGGGGCGGAGTGCCTGTACACAATGTGGCGATTTCGCTCTTGCAGGCGCAGAATCCGTCGAGCGTGTACCGGGTGTTCGACCTGTGATCTTCGAGTTGAAATCCTGAGATTGTAATCAATAAAAGTCGTGGGAACTCGTTTCCGCTTTGGTGACGAAGAGTGGCCGCACGCGTTCGGCTTTCACGGAGATGACATTATCCTGATTTTGCAGGATGCCCTCGATGGCGAGAAAACGCTCGCTGGCCAGCAGCAGGCGGTTCTGATGAAACAAGTCCGGCGTGATGATGGCGTTGGCTACGCCGGTTTCATCTTCCAAACTTAAAAACACAAATCCTTTGGCAGTTCCGGGACGCTGGCGGACGATGACGCAGCCTCCGATGCGGAGGCGCTTGCCGTTGGGAATGTCGCGCAGTTCGCTGGCGCGGCGTATGCCCATGGCATTGAGCCATTCGCGGCGGTAGGCCATGGGATGAGGACCGACCGTGAGTCCAGTGCCGTGAAAGTCGGCGACCAGACGCTCTTCGTGATTCATGGGCTGGAGCGGCGAAGGCAAGTCGGGCTCGGGCTGTTGTTCGAGCAGTGGGCCAGAGCGGCGCACGGCGCGTTCGACCTGCCAGAGCGCGTCGCGGCGGTGGAAGGGCGCAGAATTTCTGACTGATGATTTTTGATTGCTGATTGGATCCGTGAGGATCCGCGGAAATCCGTGGCCGATTATTTTGTCGTTCTCTGTGTCTCTGTGTCTCTGTGGTGAATTTCCTATCACGTTCAACGCGCCGATTTCCGCCAGCGTGGTGAGTTCGTCTTTGCGAAGTTCGGGGACGCGGCGAGTGAGGTCATGGATGGAAGTAAAGAGTGAACGCGGTCGTGCGCGCACCAAGGCCTGACCTGCTTCTTCACGCAGCCCGCGGACATAGCGCAGGCCCATGCGGAGGGCGATTTTCTTTCGCCCCTCTGGGGCTTCTTCATCTTCGGCGCCTAACCCACGGCTTGCGCCGTGGGCTGCATTCTGCCGCCGCTCCGCGGCTGGGGTCTCGCTGGTAGGCACTTCTAGTGTGATTTTGCTGAGGGCTGAGTGCTGAGGGCTGACGCCTTGTTGACTGGGCACCGAGTACTGGGTACTGAGTACTGTTTCCAGCGTGCAATTCCATTCCGACTTCGTCACATCCACCGGCAGCAATTTCAAACCATGCCGCTGCGCGTCTTTGACGATCGTCGCGGGCGAATAGAATCCCATCGGCTGGTTGTTGAGCAGCGCGGCGGTGAAGGCGGCCAGGTAATGACACTTCAGAAAAGCACTGGCGTAGGCGATGAGCGCGAAGCTGGCGGCGTGCGATTCGGGAAACCCATAGAGCGCGAACGACGTGATGGAGAGAATAATTTCTTCCTGCGCTTTTGCCGGGATTCCGTTGTGGGTCATGCCCGAGCGGAGTTTGGTTTCGATCTCGCGCATGCGCGCCTGCGATCGTTTGAATCCCATGGCGCGGCGCAGTTCTTCGGCTTCGCCTCCAGTGAAGTTGGCAGCGATCATCGCAAGGCGCAGCAGTTGTTCCTGAAAGAGCGGGACGCCGAGTGTGCGCTTGAGCACGGGTTCGAGCGATGGATGCGGATAGGTGACGTCTTGGCGTCCCTGGCGGCGCTGCAAAAATGGATTCACCATCTGGCCAACGATCGGGCCCGGGCGGATGATCGCGACTTGCACCACAATGTCGTAAAACTTCTTAGGTCGCAGCCGCGGCAGGCACGACATCTGCGCGCGGCTTTCCACTTGAAACAAGCCGATGGTGTCGGCCTGCTGCAATGCGGAATACACCGGCGGATCGTCCTGCGGAAGGTGAGCCAGGTCGACTTCTTCCCGATAGTGGTCGCGAATGAGTTCGATGGAATCCTTGAGCACGGCCATCATGCCCAGGCCGAGCAAATCGACTTTGATGATGCCCATGTCGGCGCAATCTTCCTTATCCCACTGCACGACAACGCGGCCGGGCATGGAGGCGGGCTCGAGCGGAACGACGGAGTCGAGTTGCCCCTGGCAGATGACCATGCCCCCGGAGTGCTGGCCGAGATGGCGCGGCATGTCCTGCACGGCGAGACAGAGTTCATAATATTTGCGCAGGCGGGGATGGTTGAGGTCGAGCCCGGCGTCGCGGAAGCGGCGGTCGAGCGCGTCGTTCTCGTCGCGAAATTCCCAGGTGGCGACGGCCGCGGAAATTTTGGCGAGAGTTTCAGGATCGAACCCAAGCGCCTTTCCCATTTCGCGTGCAGCCATGCGGTTGCGGTAGGTGATGACGTTGGCGGTCATGGCGGCGCCGCGCTCTCCGTATTTTTTGTAGAGATACTGGATGACTTTTTCACGTTCGTCGCCGCTGGGCAGGTCGAGATCGATGTCAGGCCACTCGCCGCGCTCTTCGGAAAGAAAACGCTCGAAGAGCAGCTCCATGCTGACGGCGTCGACCGCGGTGATGCCCAGCGAGTAGCAGACGGCGCTGTTGGCGGCAGAACCGCGTCCCTGAACGAGAATGTTTTGCTCGCGGCAGTAGCGGATGAGATCCCAGACGATGAGGAAGTATCCGGCGAGTTTGAGTTTCTCGATGAGCTTCAACTCTTTTTCGATTTGAAGGCGGGCGCGGGTTTGCAGGTCGTACGATTTGCGGCCGTAACGATCATGAAAACCTGTCCACGCATGCTCGCGCAGAAAAGAGTTCATCGTCTCGCCTTCGGGCACGGGGTAGCGCGGGAATTCGTAGCCGAGATCGTTGAGGGTGAATTCCAGGCGCGAGGAAAGTTCCAGCGTGTTGCTGATGGCTTCGGGCAGGTCAGCGAAAAGTTGCTGCATCTCGTGCGCGGATTTCAGAAAGCGCTCGGAGTTGCGGGAGAGCAATCGTCCGGCGGTGGAAAGAGTTCGGTGATAGCGGATGGCGGTGAAGGCGTCGCACACCTCGCGAGCTTTGGGAGTGGCGTAACAGACTCCGTTGGTGGCCAGCAGAGGAAGATTCAGCGAGCGGGCGATGTCGATTGCGGCGCGGTTGCGGGATTCTTCTTCGCGCTGGAAATGACGTTGCAGTTCGACGTAGACATTTTTAGGCCCAAAAATGCCGAAGAGTTGATCGACTTGGCGGCGAGCTTCGTCGATGCCGCCCTGCTGCAAGGCTGCAGCGAGTGGTCCTTCGGTGCCGCCGGTGAGGCAGATTAGGCCCGAGGCGTGTTCTTGTAATTCTTCATCCGTGACTGCGCCTTCTCCTTTTTTGGCGCGCAATTTCATCTTGGTGATCAGGCGGCAGAGGTTCTGGTAGCCGGTGCGGGAGGAGACGAGAAGAGGCAGGCGAAAAGAATTTGTGCCGACATTAGATTTGTCATTCCGAGCAGAGCGAGGAATCCCTGCCTTCTTTACGGTGTGATGGGGGTAGGGATCCTTCGACTCCGCAAGTTCTGCACTTCGTGCAGCACTTGCTCCGCTCAGGATGACAGAGTGAAGGGGTTGGCTCAGGATGACAGGGCGGAGGAGTGCGCAGGTTACTTCTGCTCCAATGTGCGCCTTGATTTTGGCTTTGCTGGCGGCCAGGTGAAAGCGTGGCGCCCCGTACACTCCATCGGTGTCGAGCAGCGCCATGGCTGGCAGTTTGAGCTGGGAGCAGACCGCGACCAGTTCCTCGGGCAGGGAAGCGCCTTCGAGAAAGCTGAAAGCCGAGCGGGCGTGAAGTTCGACGTATGGCAAAACCATTCACCACAGAGACACAGAGGCACAGAGAGGACCTAAAGATGAAAAGCAAGATTTTCAAAGATTTTCTCTGCGTCTCTGTGCCTCCGTGGTGAAAAATAGTCAGTCATAGGTGCCTTCCACGAACCAGCCGCCGCCTAACAGATCGTGCACCAGGCGGTAGAAAGAGACGGCATCGCCGTTGCGCAGGGCTAGATCCCATTCGTCGCGCGACCAGGCTTCACGCTCCCACCAGTCGCCGGAGGCGCGCCAGGGGCCGGCCTTCCAGAGCACGTCGCCCTGCACTTCTTTTTTCTTTGTGCATACCATGCGCACGGGCTGACCGTTTTCCAGCGTTACATTTACGCGCAAGGGCGGGCGGAATCGGCGCAGGGCGGTGACGGCGGCGGTTGCGGCTGCTGTATCTGGGTTTTTTTTCTGCGGAGTCTTGCGCGCAACTTCCGCCACAAAGCGGCGCATGCGAAATCCGTCCGGATGATGCGTGTCGAGCAACTCCAGTGCTCCCACTTTGTTTTCGCCGACCATCCCGGCGATGCGGGCGAGTGTGAGTTCCAGCTTTTCCGGTTCGGGCGAGGGAGGCAGGAACAGGCCTCCTTGGGCGGATCGCTGGCGGGCCGGTTCCGCGGCCAGATGAATTTTCATGATGGGCGCTCCTGGAGGATGTGCGTTTAGATCCAGCTGCAACAACTTGAGAAAAACTTTGGCGTCGAGCATAGGAAGAGGCAGACGCAGGGTGCGAAGAAATTGCTGATTGTTGATTTTTGATTGCTGATTGATTGCAGAGAAATTTTCCAGCTCCAGCGTGAGGCGTAGTTCCTGCGTGGCCAGGGCGCGCGAGCTTAACCTGGCGCAGATTTGTTCGAGCATGCGATTGAGTAGGAAAGCCAATGGCTCCAGCAGAACGATCGGATGCTCCAGTTCGACGGCTTCTTCAAATACTGGCGGCGCTTCCACGGGAACCAGCGTGCGTGATGCCGCGCCACGAGCCAACTGCTGCAGGCGCAGGCCTTCCTGCCCGAGACGTTCGCTGAGCGAAACTTGCGGCAGCGCGGCCAGTCCGCGCAGATTGCGAATGCCCCAGCGGTCGAGGGTTTCGAGCAGGCGTGTGGCGGATTTCTTCTCGTCTTCTTTCAGTGCATTTTTTTCGTCCGTATCCTCCATACGTTTGGCGAACAATACTTCTGTGGGCAGAGAACCCAATTGCTCGGCCTCTTTGCCGGCTGGAATCACGGTGACACCGGGAAATCCGCGAGCGGCGAGCACGGCCGCGTCGGGATTGGAAGCAACGGCAACATGGGCGGCGAGTCCTAGCGCGGTTGCGCGGTGGTGAATGGCGCGGGAAATTTCCGGCAGCGGCCCGAGAAGAGATTCCATGCCGGCGAGATCGAGCAGAACGGTATCGCTGGCAGCGTCTTCCACACATGGAGAGAACGACTGGGCGCAATCGAGCAAAGCGGCGTGTGCCGAGGATTCCTGCAGAGCAGACCGCGGGCGCAGTGCGAGTTCTGCGCAGAGTTCAGCTTGAGCCTTGGTCATGCCCGGTGTGATGCCCAGGCGGGCGGCCCGTTCATTGACGGCGATGGTATTTTCCAGCGGAGGTTTGCCTTCGAGAATGGCGACGGCGCGCGCCTGCAGTTCCGGTTCGGCGCGCAAGGCAGCCGCCACGGGAAAATTCGGAACGTAAATGCAGGCGAACGGCATGAAAATCAGTACTCAGTACCCAGTTGTCAGTACCCAGTTTTTCTGGCAACTGGGTACTGGCAACTGAAACTGGTTTATCCAGCCCAGGCGGTTTTGGTTTCGAACGCAATAGAGCGAGCAGGTTTTCGGTCCATTCGCGAGCGGATTAGTTCAGCGGTGATATCGAGTCCGGTGAACAGTTCTGCGTGCGTTGGGTATGCAAAATCAAGTTCGGATTGAGGGGGCAGATGAACTGTCTTTCGCCCCTCTGGGGCTTGCTCGTTTCCTTCAGTTGACCCACGGCTCGCGCCGTGGGCTGCATTCTTGCGCCGCTCCGCAGCTGATTCGTTCACTGTTGAATCGCTCGCGCCCAGCTGCACGAGCAGGGAAGAGCAACTTCCGGCGATGGGGTGGTGCTCGATTGCCAGCAGGATGGTGGATTTGTTTTCTACCGCGCGGCGGAAGCGGAACCATGTAGTCAGCGGGATGCGGCGGGCGGCCTGCGCCGGCAGATCGCCGAGATCAAGGACGATCAGGCCGAAGCCTCCGCTCTCGAGGAGTAAATCGGTGGCCCGGAGGACTTGCTCCAGACAGTGCTCAGACTGCCGCGAAGTCCCCACTTCTCGCGCAAAAGACGCGCGAGAAATGGGGCACCCGTCGCGTGATCGATCCTTTGACCCTATTTTCTTTTTCTCTGTGTCTCTGTGTCTCTGTGGTGAACTCTCACCGCAACGTACCCACAGTAGCCGGTCCAGCTCCACGCCGGCCGCTACGGCGGAGTCGGGATCGAGCGCATCACTGGCATCGACCACGGCACAGTATTCTCCGCGTTGCGTGGCGGCGGCCAGGGCGGCTAAAAGCAAGGTGGTCCGTCCCGAGGAAGCGGGGCCGCAGATTTCGGTCAGGCATCCGCGGGGCAGGCCGCCGGTCAGGGAGTCGATCGCAGGGATGCCGCTCGAAACCATTTCCGGCGCTGGACGGATTTCGAGCTGCGAGGCCGGGGTGACGCTCGCGGGAGGGATTTTTGATTGTTGATTTTTGATTGTGGATTGAAGAACACGGGCGATTGGAGATTCGTTGGTGTCCGCCTGATCCTGACGATTTCCGCCGACAAGTGAGCAGGCGTCCGGAACTGCTTCGTCATCAAAGGCAAAAGGGCGGCCCAGGGCCGCCGAAGTGGAAACCACTGCGGAAGACATAAGATTCCTCGGAAGATTTCAGGGAACGCCGGGGCTGTATATCTAGACTGGAGCCGCCGGAGGCGTTTTCGCTTTTTATTCGCCTTTAAGAATTCTGCGCCGGAGGTCTGGGTTTGTCAAGCAGGAAGCTGGAAAAAGCTTTTTGACCGCAGAGATCGCTGAGGGAACCCCGCGAAGGCCGCGGAGAAGGCTCATTTTTCCCCTCATTCTGCCCGCACTCAACAATTGCGACTGCTTACCTTGGCCGCGGACGCGCGTCCAAGCCATCACAACGAAACGCTCGTGCTCAACCCCTGTTCTTCCATTCACGTTGTGACCGAATCGGCTCGTCCCAGCAGCCGCGAAAAGGAGCTTCCCATGAACAAAGTTCGTCTGCTTGTTTTGTTGTCCGGTGTTTTGTTCGTAACAAGCGTCAGCTATGCGCAAACCGCCACTGGTGAAACGTTGATGCTCGACCTGCCGCGGCAGAGCCAGCATGCGGTGGTGATGCAGCGCATCGGCATCACCGACATCACAGTGAACTATCACCGGCCACTGGCCAATGGCCGGCAGATCTGGGGAAAACTTGCGCCTTACGGACAAGTGTGGCGCGCGGGTGCGAACGAAAATACCACCATCACGTTCACCGATCCGGTCACGATTGAAGGCCAGGCCCTCGACAAGGGAACCTATGGCTTGCACATGATTCCGGGCGAGAACGAGTGGACCGTGATCTTCTCCAAGGATGCGAAGGACTGGGGAAGCTTCACCTACAAGCAGGAAGATGACGCTCTGCGCGTGACCGTGAAGCCGCAGGCCGCCGAGGCCCACGACGCGCTGGCCTACGACTTCGACGACGTAAAGGCCGACTCGGCCGTGGTGACCATGCGCTGGGACAAGGTTGCGGTGCCGTTCAAAGTACACGTCAACGTCAATGATCTAGTTACCGCCAGCATTCACCGGCAATTGCATGGGCTCAACCAGTATTACTGGGAAGGGTGGGACGATGCTGCGGGATACTTCCTGGCCAACAAGATCAATCTCGACGAAGCGCTCAAGGATGAAGATCTATCGATTCAGGCCGAAGAGCGCTACGACAATGTGATGAATAAGTCGCACATTCTGGAGGCCATGGGGCGCAAGAAGGATGCGGAAGTTGCCCGCAACAAGGCGCTCGGGATGGCGAACGCGTTGCAACTCTACGTATATGCGCGCGGGCTGCAGGGAGAAAAGAAACAGGATGAAGCGATCGTGATCTTCCGCTCGAATGCCAAAAAGTTTCCCGACTTCTGGACTTCGCATCTCGGCATGGCACGGGTCTACAGCGCACAAGGAGACTTCGACAATGCGGTGAAGGAAATCAAGCTCTCGATGGTTGGGGCTCCCGATGCCAATAAAACTGCGTTGGAAGGTTACGCGAAGCGACTGCAGGCGAAAGACGATATTAACCGGTGAATTTCTACGATGAAGCTCGGCTTCGCCATCGCCTGGACGGCCGAGGCGGTCGTCGCCACAGGAATGGGAATGAGGCGGCGGGCGTGATCTGTATGATGGAGGTATGAAGAAACAAGCATCCGATCAGCAGTTTCACGACCGCCGTTACCAGGAGCGGAAAAGGGCTGAAGCAGCGAAGCAACCGCCGAAGAAGAAAGCTCCGCCTCAGGAGGTTTCGAGTTCGACAGCTCAGGGTGAGGCCACGAAGAAATAGTCGATGAGGGCTAGCCGGTGTTGTGAAGGCCGGCGGCAATTCCATTGATGGTTGCGCCCAGGGGATACTCTAGATCCGAGCTTTGCTGTCCCTGCTGCTTTCGCCGCAACAATTCCACTTGAATCAGGCTCATGGGATCGACATAGGGGTTGCGCAGGCGGATCGAACGGGCTAGCACGCGATTGCGGGCCAGCAGGTCACGCTGGCCGGTCACGCGAAGAATCATGCGGCGGGAGCGCACGAACTCTTCTTCCAGCATCGAGAAGACACGTTTGCGCAGCGCGGCATTCTTCACCAATTCAGAATAGTCGCGAGCGATGCCGAGATCAGCCTTGGCCATCCCCAGTTCCACGTTGCGGAGAAGTTCCGAGAACACCGGGAACCCGCGCGCGATCTGGCGCAGAAGCTGCTCGTGTCCGGGACCGCTCTTGGCGAATTTTTCGAGGGCATGTCCGATACCGAACCAGGCCGGGACAGCGTGCCGGCTCTGCATCCATCCGAAGACCCACGGAATGGCGCGTAGATCCTCGAGTCGGCGGCCTTTGGTGCGGCGCGACGGACGCGATCCGATGCGCGCCGTGTCCAGCTCGTTGACCGGTGTTGCCTGCTCGAAATATTCCAGCACGTCAGGATTGTGGGCAATCTCTCGGCGGTACAGCGTATACGCCTCTTGCGACATCTCCTCGATCGCTTCTTCCCAGTGCGCCGGATGATGGGAATTGTTTTCGCCGCGCAGAGTGAGGGCTTCTAAACTCGCCGCAATCATCAATTCCAGATTCCATTCAGTGAGCACCGGGTCCGCATATTTCCAGTTGAGCACCTCACCTTGTTCCGTGATGCGGATATGGCCTGAAAAACACCCCGGAGGCTGCGCCAGAATCGCCGCATGAGTGGGCCCACCGCCGCGGCCCACCGTTCCGCCACGGCCGTGGAACAGGCGAAGCTTCACGCCGTTTTCCTGCGCCGCCCGGTGCAACTCGCGATGCGCTTTGTAGAGTTCCCACGTGCTGGTGAGCATGCCGCCGTCTTTGTTGGAGTCGGAGTAGCCGAGCATGACTTCCTGCCAGCGTCCCCAGGAATCGAGCAGGGGCTGATATTCGGGATCGCTCCACAAACGGCGCATGACGCCGCCGGCTGCCCGAAGGGAATCGATGGATTCGAACAGCGGTACGGGCATCAGTCCCGGATCGTCGGATGATCCTGCCACTCTTACACCACCCGCTTTGGCGAGGATGAGTACCGCCAACACGTCATCTTCCGTTTCCGCGCCGCTGATGATGTAGTTGCGGATCGATTGTGGGGGATACGAGCGCTTGAGCTGCGCGATCGCGCGGAAGGTGTCGAGCAATTCGCGAGTCTCGGACGACTTGGGCTCTCCCTTGAGTTCGGGACCTAGCTCCTTGATGGCATGCGCATGCACTCTCGCATGCTGGCGAATGTCGAGCGTATGCAAATGAAAGCCGAACTTCCGCACCATGCGCAGCAGCGAGCCAATGTAGGTTCGAGCCAGCCGCTCACCGCGATGTGCGATGAGGCTATTCCAGATCAGCAGAAGATCCTGTTCAAACTCGGCTGCGTCGCGGTAGGAGGTGGGTGTCTCTGCCCCGTCGCGAGTCCGCTGCAGGCGGTGAAACATGTACGCCAGAAAACGGCGGTAGGTTTCTGCCTGATTGTCTGGGCCCCACGCCAGATGCACGCCCGGGATGGTGCGCTCGAAATGCCGGAGCCTCGCCAGTAATTCTTCCGAAACCGAGATCTGGCGGCGTGAGGAACTCAGCCGATCGCTCAGCGCTTCTACCTGTTCAAGGTATTCGCGCAAGATCAAGGCCCGCGCCATGCTGAGCGCATCGCCAATGCATCGTGGCTTCACGAGCGGATTCCCGTCGCGATCGCCGCCGATCCATGATCCGAAATGTACGACATTCGGAACCGTCGATTCGTCGAGGACGATTCCGTAGACTTCGCGGAACGACACCACGATTTCGTCGTAGAGCCTGGGCAGCGAGGCGAACAACGAGAAGCGGAAATAGCGCAGCCCCATGCGGATCTCGTCGTCCACCGTCGGCTTCGCCATGCGGACTTCGTCGGTCTGCCAAAGCGAGGTGACTTCGGCATGAATGTTGTTCTCGCAATCCTGCGCGTCTTCGGCCGTGAGAGGGAGGCGGTCGAGGCGCTCAGTTCTTGCGCGATCCGGCGGCGCTTTAACAGCACGGTCTGCCGGGCGACCTCGGTGGGATGAGCCGTGAACACTGGCATGATCGAGATCTGGTTGAGCGCGGCGATGGCGCCAGCCGCCGGGATTCCAGCCTCTTTCATGCGCGCCAGGGTTCCGCGAAACGAGCCGGCCAGCGGAGGATGTTCCCGATCCAATTTGCCGGCGCGACGGCGGCGTTGGCGATGGTTGGTCTCAGCGAGATTGGTGAGTTCGAAATACGTCGCGAATGCTTTGGTCACGTGATAGGCGCGGGACAAGTCCATCCGCGAGACAATCTCTTGCGCCTTGAGCATGAGTTCAGGAGAAGAAGTTTGCTCAGGACTTTGACTCGCCGTTTCGCGGTGTTCGATCAGAAGCCGACGCAACTCTTCTACCGAATCGAACAGGTCCTGCCCGGACTGCTCCACCAGTACCTGTCCGAGAATCGCTCCTAGCGAGCGAACGTCGCGGCGCAGAGGGTTGTCTTTCGCAGGTTCGTCCGAATTCGCGATCAATTCGGCTAGCCGCGCTTGCTGGTCGTCGGCGTTCCACAGCGGTTTGGACTTGTTTGGGGCCATGTAGGGATGTAGGCAGAATAAACGACACGAGCGGAACGGTGGGATGAAAAGAGTGAATCGCACGGAACGGAAGGTTAAACTCCGGGGCATTCCGAGTTATGCTGTCACCGTTGTCAGGGGTCGCTTCAGCGCTGGACCCATCCGATTCTTAAGGAATCGTTCGTAAGGAGTTCGCAAGGAGAAAGAGATGAAAGTTCCAACCGGAACTGAAGTTGCCCGCCCATTCTTACCGGCAAGAGACTTTGAACTCTCGAAGAGCTTTTATGAGGCGCTGGGATTCGAAAAGCTGCTCGACCAAGACGTGGCCATCTTCGAAGCAGGGTCCAGCGGTTTCATTCTTCAGCGCTACTATCAAAAAGAATGGGCTGAAAACTTCATGATGCAGCTCATGGTCGATGATCTTGACGCCTGGTGGGAGCACATTCAGGGGCTTAACCTGCCTGGAAAATTCAATATCCCGCCTCCGAAGGCTCCAGAGATGCAGCCATGGGGGCTCCGGATCGCCTATGTCGTGGATCCATCCGGAGTGCTTTGGCACATTGCCCAACGACGCCAGAATGCTGTCCAGGACTGAGCTGCTGTTGAGGTCACGGCATCGAGGAGTCTATTTCGGCACTTCGAAGCGGTAGCCGATGCCGCGCAGGGTCTTCAGGTACTGGGGATGGCGCGGGTCCGGTTCGATCTTTTCGCGGAGCCGTCGGATATACACATCGATGGAGCGTGGGGTAACGAACGGAGTCTCTTTCCAAACGGCGTCGAGCAGTTGATCACGGGTGAGGACGCGGCCGCGATGGGCGGCCAGGTATTCCAGCAGGCGGAATTCGCGCACGGTTGTGAGGACGTTGCGGCCCTGCACCTGTACGGTCATGGAAGAGACGTCAATCTCCAGTTCACCGAGGCGCAGCACTTCGCCTGCGGCGGGCACCTGGCCCAGTCCGCGCAACACGCTGCGGATGCGTGCCACCAGTTCGCGCGGGCTGAACGGCTTGGTGATGTAGTCGTCGCCTCCGAGTTCCAATCCTTTGATGCGGTCGGCCTCGCCTGTCTTCGCAGTCAGAAAGATGATGGGGGTCGCGGAAAGAGCCGGAGTCTGGCGGATATGGCGGCACAACTCGAACCCGTCGGTTCCCGGCAGCATTACGTCCAGCAGAAATAGTGATGGCATTTCCCGGGCAGCTTCGGTGAGCACCGAAGCGCCGCTCACGAAACTCTGCACCTCGAACCCGGCAGCCTGCAGGTTGTGAGAGATCAGGCGAGCGATATCCTCATCATCTTCAACGACAAAGATGACTGGACGAAACGGAGTGGGGCTACTGGTGGTTGCGGTTCGGTCGTGAAATTCGACTGGCTGATGCATTCTTCACTTCAGGCCCCGGGAAGTCATAGAACTTCCTAAAAGGGGGAGGGGCGCACTCAAGACTGTATGGGGCAAATGTTGCGCGAATGTTTCCCCTGTGTTAACGAACGATGAATTTGTGAAGGGCCGTCCTCAGTACCCGGTACTCAGTACTCAGTTTCGGATTGTGAGTCTCGAGACCCTCTTTGCTTGCTAGGCGGGCCTCTCAGGGGTCGATGCCGGCCTTGAGAGTAGTAGGCCGTTGACTTTCTGTAGGGTCACGAGCGGAGCAGAAAGCTCAGAACTGAGTGCCGAGTACTGCGTACTGCGTACTGATTCCTCCTAATTCGCTGCTTTCTTCTTCGGCATGTGCCGCAGGCTGCGGCCTTCAATCAGGCTATAAAGGTCCTCGGCGAGGTTCGTGGTGTGGTCTCCGGCGCGCTCCAGGGCCTGAGCCATCAGCAGCACATCGAAACCCGTCGTGTCACCCTGCGCCACCGTTTCGGCCAGATGTTTCTGGAAGAGGCCGTGGCAGACGCGGTCGATCTCTTTGTCCATTTGCAGGACCTTGCGGGCGCACTCCAGATCGAGTTTGGAGAAGCCTTGGTGAACCAGGTCGAGCATGTCGCGCAGCACAGACGACATTTCCACGAGCTGGCCCACATCGGATGCGGACATCTTGGAGGTCCGTGCCTGCACCCGCATCGCGACGCTCATGACCAGGTCGCCGATTCGTTCTAGATCGGTGGTGGACTTCAGACTGGAAAGCAATTGCCGGGCCCGCGCCTCATTGACGCGAGTGATGGCTGCAGGCAAGCGTTCGTCGATCTGGCGCTCAATCAGGTCGAGTTCTTTTTCGCAGTCCTTGATGGCGAGAAACGCCATCTGGGAAGAATGGGTGAGCAGATCATGGACGTTGAACGCGGCGTCGCGCGCAATCAGGCAGGCTCTCAGCGCCAGCCGCGCCAAATCATCCGGTCCGCCGAGCTTGGGCTCCGCCGTTTTGACTGCACGAGGACTCGCGCCCTCTTCTTGCGCTAAGGAGTTTCGCGACGCTGGCGCTTTTTTCCGTGCCATCTGAGAACGTTGTCACGCGCCCGCGACGCCGGCGCAAATCAAGCAAGCAGTGTAATCCTGAAATGTGAAAGGAGCGTTACAACTTTGCCTGCGGCAGCGCGACCGATTAGAGTGAAGGAGTCGCCGAGAAGGCATGCGACGGAGGCCGTTTCGTGAACCTTGCTGATTATCTACGCCGCCAGTTTGCCTACGATGAATGGGCGAACCGGGAAGTATTAAACGCGATTCGAGCCGCCGGAGGCGCGACCGAAAGCGCCAATCACCGATCGTTGCAACTCATGTCGCATATTCTCGCCGCCGAACTGGTGTGGCTGGAGAGGTTGAAACATCAACCGCAGAGCGTACCCGTTTGGCCTGAGCCGGATCTGGCCCAGTGTGAAACGCTGGCTGCCGAAATGGGCAAGCTCTGGCTTGCGTTCCTGGATCTGATCACCGCTGGCGATGTCTCCCAGTCGATCTCGTACAAAAACAGCAAGGGCGAGGAGTGGACCAGTACGATTGTCGACGTCCTGACTCACGTGGTCCTGCACTCTGCCTATCATCGCGGACAAATTGCCAGCCACATGCGCGCCAGCGGACAAAGTCCCGCGTATACCGATTTCATTCACGGCGTCCGGCAGGGACTGGTGAAGTAAACCAGCGAGGAATCGAATCGCAATTGGAAAACCGACATATCTACGCCTTCACAGGGTTTCAAATTGTGGTGGCGATCGGTCTGTTTTGGTTCCTCGTGACATGGTCCGGGCCGTGGAGCATGCGCCGCTACATTGGCACCGTCTTGGTGGTTGTGGGTCTGCTCTTCATTGCAGTCGCGCGATATCAGCTTGGCAGCTCGTTTTCGGTTAAGGCGGAAGCGCACAAACTCGTGACCACCGGGCTTTATTCGAAGATCCGCAACCCCATCTATGTATCCGGCATCGTGATGATTGCGGGCATGATTCTAATCCTGGGGCGCCCTGAGGGATTGCTTGTGCTGATTGCAGCGATTGTGGGTCAGACGATCCGCGCCCGCCGCGAAGCGCGAGTCTTAGAAACTGCATTCGGGGATGAGTACCGGGAATACCGCCGCAAGACGTGGTTCTAGGCGGAACCTCCGGCCCTTTGCCGTTGCTCTGGGGAAGACGTAATATCTCACCGATGAAGAAACTGCTTGTTTTCGTTCTCCCGGTATTGGGCGCCGTGTTGTTGCTGGCGGCCGATCAGCCCAAGATCCCACCGATGCCGGTTGCGTTGTCCAGTAACGCGGTCGCTTCGCTGAAGAATGGGATCGAAGTCTATTCGCTGATGGGGATCGGAACCAAGAAAACCTGGGACGACATCACCGCGAAAATGTACATCCTGCCGTTCAAGGCGGGGAAGTGGTCCGAGGGCAAAGCGGTGCCGGGAGTGGCCGGCCGCTTAGGCGCGTCGGCGGTGGGAGCCAGGGGGCAGGTTTTTGTTTTCGGAGGTTTCACTGTGGACGGGCAGGGAGTCGAGACGACGGTCGCCGACGTTAACTCCTATCTGCCCGACGACCATCGCTGGTACCGGGCAGAAGACATCCCCGTGCCGGTGGATAATGCCGTGATCGGCGTCAATCATGATCGCTACATTTATCTTGTCGGCGGAAAATCGAAAAAAGGGCCCGTCAATAACGTGCAAGTGTACGACGCCGAGAAAAACACATGGAGCCAGGCCACGCCGTTTCCGGGAACTCCCGTATTCGGTCATGCGGGCGGACTGGCGGACGATGCGATCGTCTTCGTCGATGGTGCCAAGAAGAACACGGCCGACAGCCCTGCCTATGTCTCTTCCGATGAGTGCTGGATGGGCAAGATCGACCACAAGGATCCGAACAAGATCGAGTGGAACAAACTTCCGCCGCATCCCGGGCCCGGGCGCTTCGGCATTGTGGCTGGAGGAGGCGAACACCAGCACAGAGTTATGTTTTCCGGAGGCACCACGACTCCGCATGACTTCAAGGGACTTGATTCCGACGGCAAACTCAGCGAGATCTCTCCCGTCACCTTTGCGTTTGAAGTCCATGGGTCTCGGTGGGAACCGATTATCGACGACACCTTTGACGTGCGCGCCGACGCTCGAGCGGTTCTCGACACTCCTCTCGGGCCGATGATTCTTGGTGGCATGCTGAAAAACGGCGCGATCTCAGCGCGGGTGCTGGTGCTGCCGAAGAAATAGGCAGAACGCGCCATTCCCTGCGCGGCCTATGCGTTCGGATTTGGCACTGTTCCCGTCCGCGGAATTCCCGGCACAGATATCGCCTGAGGGTACCTTCGTCATCTCACTCCCTGCGGCCCTATGCAGCTAGCATCGATCTAGCGAACATCACTCATACCTCCTGAGGAAGCGGCGAATGGACCTCCGACCATCCGCCGCTTCCTCTTTTTGTTGGCGGCTGCTGCGACCTTGCGGTAGAATCCACGCTATTCGGTTCAGCGGGAATCTGCACTTCGAACCAAGCTGAGGAACATCGATGTTCATCCCTCGCTAACTCGCCATCCTGTTCAACCCGCCGCGCGCGGGGTCTCCGATTGAATTCATAGCTTGCTGAACATGCACTCGTCCGGATCTTCCTGGACGCGGTTGCGGAAAGCCAAAGGTTCTAATGGACGCGATTACGAGTGCCGCTTTGCCGCAGCGTTCCCTTTGGTCGTCGCTGGTGGAGGCCGTACGTGGCTCTCATCAGGACTACACCGCGGGCAGTTTGAACCGGGCCATTCTCCTGTTGGCAGTGCCCATGGTGTTGGAGATGGTGCTGGAATCGCTGTTCGCGGTGGTCGATGTATTTTGGGTTGGGCGTCTCGGAGCCAATGCCGTCGCCACGGTCGGGCTCACGGAGTCGATGCTGAGCCTCGTGTTTGCGGTGGGAATGGGACTCAGCCTGTCGACCACCGCGATGGTCGCGCGCCGTATCGGAGAAAAGGATCCCGAGGGAGCAGCGGTTGCGGCGGTACAGGCCATCGCTCTCGGACTCATGGTTTCTCTCGCCATCGGATTGCCCTGCTTCTTGCTGGCGCCTCGCCTCTTGCGCCTGATGGGCGCGTCTCCCGAGATCATTTCAGTGGGCAGCGGCTATGCCAGAATCTGCCTGGGCGGAAGTGGCGTAGTGCTCCTGTTGTTCTTGAACAACGCAATTTTCCGCGGAGCCGGCGACGCCGCCATCGCGATGCGCCTGCTCTGGGTGTCGAACATCATCAATCTCGTACTGGATCCCTGCTTAATTTTTGGCTGGGGACCTTTTCCCCGGATGGGCGTGACTGGCGCAGCATTGGCTACCTTGACGGGGCGTAGTATCGGCGTGCTCTACCAGTTTTATCGACTGCTGAAGGGGACGGAGCGGATTCGCATCCTCGCCAGCCAGCTTCGCGTGCGCTTCGACGTGCTGTGGCGGCTGGTCCGAGTATCGCTTACGGGCATTCTGCAGTTTGCGATCGCACACACCAGCTGGATCGGGCTGGTGCGCATTGTGAGCATCTTCGGCGCCGCTGCGCTGGCGGGTTATACCATCGCGATCCGCGTTGTCATCTTTGTGATTCTGCCTTCGTGGGGTTTGAGCAACGCTGCCGCGACGCTGGTGGGACAGAATCTGGGTGCCGGGAAGCCCGACCGTGCCGAGACCGCGGTCTGGCGCACCGGTCTCTACAACATGATTTTCCTGGGAACCGTTGGTGTTCTGTTCGTGGTGTTCGCGGAGGCCGTCGTGCGCTTATTCTCCAGCGATCGGGCAGTTGTGCCGCTGGCAGCTTCCTGCCTCCGCATCGTGAGTTGCGGCAACATCGGATATGCCTACGGCATGGTCATGCTGCAGGCATTCAACGGAGCGGGAGACACCATTACTCCGACCATCGTGAACTTCTTCGGCTTTTGGATGCTGGAAATTCCGCTGGCCTATTGGCTGGCGATTCATCTGCGCATGCAATCGAAGGGCGCTTTTTGGGCGATTGTGATTGCCGAGGGAGCCATTGCGGGCGCAAGCGCGATCCTCTTTAAGCAGGGACGTTGGAAAAGGCAAAAAATCTGAGGATGAGCGCGTTGCTCGAGAAACTGGGGCGGGAGGAATGGGTTCGAACCGTCATCTCCGGGATGGAGCCCCGGCGCATTGCCGTGGTTATGCTACTCCCGCACGCAGAGTTGTAAACAGCGAGGCCTTAAAGTATTGCATGGCACCTTGAGAGTCAATACGGGGTGACTTTGCAATGCTCAAATCACGCGCCGTGCATGAAAGGCGCTCGACCTCTTGACGCCTAGCGCGCGCGAGCCAGTACGAGTGTCACATCGTCCGGCTGTTCGTTGTCGCCGATCCATGTGTCTACCGCCATGGTAACGATCTGACTAATCTCCGGTAGCGGCATTTCCCGGTTGTCGCGGACGAGGTCGATCAGTCGCTGCTCGCCGAACTCGCCGAAATCATTTTCCGGTTCGGTGACGCCGTCGCTGTACGCGAGGAAGATTTCGCCGGGATGCATTTCAACCGAGCCCTCGTCATACGTCATATTGTCGAACAGGCCCACCACAGTTCCCCCAGCCTCAAGCCGGCGGATCGTGCCATCCTTCCCGATCAGGATCGGAGGCAGGTGACCGCCATTGCTGTAGGTCAGATGGTGCGAGCGCCCATCATAGATTCCCAGAAAGAGCGTGGCATATTTCTCCGGTGGAGTGCTTTCGTAAAGCTGATGATTGAGCAGGCTCAGCAGCGCACCGGGAGAAACTTCCACTCCCTCCGGCCATGCGGCCATCACTCTCCCCGAACCGGCAACCGCGCCCACCGCTACGGGCTCGCGCATCTGGGGCAGATTCTCTACGCTGTAGGCGCGAACGGCGGAGTGAATGGTCGCCATCAACAGCGCTGCAGAAATTCCTTTGCCGCTGATATCTCCGACCGCAAGAATCAGCTTGTGTGAACTCGCCGTAAGAAAGTCATAGTAGTCTCCGCTAACCGTGCGCGCGGGACGGCAGAAGCCGTGTACCTCGAGCGATTCGAGCTCCGAAACCTGGCGCGGAAACAGCTGTGCCTGCACTTCCTGCGCGATCGCCAGTTCGTTCTCCAGGCGCTGCTTTTCCTTCTGCTCCAGGATCAGCTTCTCAATCGACGCGGTCATCGAGTTGAATGAATGCGCCAGATCCGCGAGCTGGTCGCTCGACTTCACGGGAATGCGATGGCTGAAATCACCACGATCCACGTGTTTCGTGGCCTGGTGCAATTGGGCAACGGCCGCAGTCACGGTGCGAGTCATGCGCGTGCCGATGATCAGGGCGATCAGTTCGATGATCGCGAAGAAAATTCCCACCCCAATCAGGATGTAGGCCACGCCCTGCACGAACTCTCCCAGCGCCTCAAACAAGTGGCCATACAAGACCGAGGGGCGGGTTCGAACTCTTACCAGCGCGTTGCGTTCCGGTTTGCCGCTATCCCAGTCGACAACCGAAAGCGATGTGCCCGCGAGCGGGATCTCAAGATCCAATTTGTCGGCCGGAGGGGGCAGGGTACCCACGGTGAAAGTGGGCTGCAGCGTGTGTTGGTCGACCTGCACGCTGGCTCCCTGCTTGTTTTCGCTGAAGACGATGCCGCCGCTGCCCTTTTGCGGGCTGACCGATGAAGACGCGCGAACTCCAGGTTCCGCCTGACCCTTCGAACCGTCACCACCTTTTGGCGCAGTGTCGTCAAACGTCATCACTCCCGAACCGAAGAGCGTAATTTCTCCGAGATTCGTCGCGATGTTCCCCACCAGTTCTTTGTCGAACGGCTCGCTCGTGACCACGGTCAGCGTCGCCGGACCTAGTGGAAGCGATGTCGCGACTCGTAGGTACAGTTCGTTATGGTCGCCCACGATCTCGCGAAATTGACCCTTTACAAATCCGGGGCGTGTCAGCTCCGGGCCTTTGAATTCGCTGCAAAGGGGCAACGGTTTCTCGCCGTACCAGGCGCACACGCGCCGCCGTCCCCAGGAGGGATCGCGCTTTCTCAATCCAGCCAGAGACTCCGCGGCCGGATTCTCTCCACGAAGAAGGCGCGCTGCCAGTTCATTGCTGACTGCGGCGTTGGCTGCCTCCAGACTTCTCAGTTGCGAGTGAATCTCCGAGGTGACCAGAAATACCGCGAACTGCCCCGCCAGCCCGTACAGCGTAACGAACGCCATCGTCATCAAAAGCACGGCGGGAATCACGCCGATAAAGACATAGGTGACTATCAGGCGGTTGCGCAGCCGCCACAGAATTCGCCGCCGCAGCCAGCGGAACAGGAGAATGGAAAACAATACCCCGGAGATGCAAGCCAGGAACCAGACCCATCCCCCCAGATGCTCTCCCCAAGACCGGGCAAAGAGATCCAGAAGCATCTGGAGCGCGAACAGCACGGCGGCCATGCCCGCCAAATAGCAGGCCAGGCGGGCCATGCGGCCTTGCGGCCACAAGTCCGCCTGGATCAGCCGCTGCCGCAACTCTGGATAGGACCATTGCATTCTGTCTGTCGTCCCTGTTGCAAAAGTTAGGATTATACGGCGACTGAAAAGATCCATCGAAACGAAGGCCTAGACCAGAGTTCGCGCGGGTCGCCTCGCCAAGCCGATCTCAGGATCTGATCTGAGGATCAGATCTCAGGATAAAGATCGAAAAACGCTTCCAGGCTCGTGCGCAACTGTTTTTCGATATCTTCCTTGCTGCCCTCAAGCACGTGCATGGTGACATGAGCCTCTCGGCCGTTTGTGAGCTTCACTGGAGCCTGTCCTACCTCGGCTACATCCTCGGACGGCAAAAGCCTCATGCCATACACCAACGTCAGATTCGCCATAACTCAATTCTACGACGTTCTGGCAGCCCCCCGCGACCTCGGTATCTTCAAGGATCTTCACCCAAACAGGCACGAAGGGACACAAAGGAAAGTCCTTCGTGAGACTTCGTGTCCTTCGTGGTTGACGTTTTTCTTCGTCGCAGAGAACGGAGCCGGTATGATCTTTTTGCGATTTAGGATTCCGACGTTCTCATTTAGAATTCCCGGGTGCCTAGAAACGAGTCCAGAATTCCGGCTTCGACTCTCCTGAGTTGTCTTCTAACGCTGGCCTTGGTGCCTCGCCTTGCCGCCCAGGAACCACCCGCGAATTCGCAAGCCAATCAACCCCAGGTGAAGGTGAACATGCTGAATGTGTGTTCGCCTTCCGCCGAGGAACAGAAGGAAATCGCCTCAGCGCTGGCTCGAGTTCCCAAGGAACCATTGTTCGGCGCCGATTTCGAGGTGTCCCGCGGGCGCTCGACCTTGACGGATATGCCGAGCTTTCTGGCCGCAGGTCAGGCCGGACATGTCGCCGGCGAAGCATCGGTCGCTAGCTACGTCCGCATTCGGCGCGAGTTCTCGGTGCAGGCTCTTTTTTCCAGCGTGCAATATTCTTTCAGCAACGACGGGCAAAACATGATTGAGACGCTGGTGCTGCACGTGCGCGACCCCAAGGATCTGATTCAGGTTTCGCTGGAAGACAGCGCTTCCTCAGTTACGAGTTCCGAGGCGATGCTCGCGTCGAATACGCCAGCCACCCGTGTCCGCCTCGAGCGCTTTGGTAAGTCTTCCGTAGCCCTGGCCCGGTGTTTGGGAAACGAAGGTGGTCCGGTGCCCGATCAAAGCGCGTACGAGCCTTTGTTCCACAGTGCGTCCGACGTGCTGGCGAACTATCGCAAGCTGCTGGGTGTGAAGTCCACGGTGCCCGAAGAGCTGGCAAAGATCAGCGGAGCCGCAAAATCGAAGCCGGCTCCAACGTCTAAAATGAAAAGGCCCACAGAAGAGAAGAAATGAGCTGGACTACTGTCAGAAGTACCACAGACCACGAAGTATCACGAAGCCTGTTTTGCTCGGCTGTTTCCTTTGTGCGACTTCGTGTCCTTCGTGGTTAAGGCCCTGTACTGGCCTTGCATCAAAATCTGAACTCAGCCATCTAATCCGTCACGACACAATCCATGAGCGAAACCAGAGAAGTTGTCATCATCGGGTCCGGATGTTCCGGACACACTGCCGCTCTCTACACGGCGCGCGCCAACCTGAAGCCGCTGGTCATTGAAGGCCACGAGCCCGGCGGACAACTCTCAATGACGACACTCGTGGAGAATTTTCCCGGGTTCCCCGAAGGCATCATGGGCCCTCAGCTCGTCGAGAACATGCGCAAGCAGGCCGAACGTTTCGGAGCCGAATACCGCATGACGCACCTCACCAGCGCCGATCTGAGCCAGCGGCCGTTTCTGCTGCATCTCGGCGTTCATCAGGTGCATACACAGACTTTGATTATCGCCAGTGGGGCCTCGGCGCGATGGTTGGGTTTACCGCATGAGCAACAGCTGATCGGCCACGGTGTGTCGTCCTGCGCGACGTGCGACGGCTTTTTCTTTTCAGGAAAGGAAATCGTCGTGGTCGGTGGTGGAGACTCTGCGATGGAGGAAGCGATCTTCCTCACTCGCTTCGCCACCAAGGTGACGATCATTCATCGCCGCGACGCCTTCCGCGCCTCGAAGATCATGCTCGAGCGCGCACAGCATCATCCCAAGATTCAATTCCTGCTCAACACCGTGGTCGAAGACGTTTACGACGTGAACCACAAAGAGGTCACGGGACTGAAGCTGAAAGACGTCAAAACAGGCAAGGTTTGGGATTTCCCCACCAGCGCCCTGTTCCTCGGCATCGGACACGATCCCAATGCGAAGATGTTTGCCGGCCAACTCGACACCGACGCCGATGGCTACCTCAAGACCCACAATTACGTATTCACCAAGGTGGGCGGTGTCTACGCATGCGGCGACGTGCAGGACCGCCGCTATCGCCAGGCGATCACCGCCGCAGGCACAGGTTGCATGGCCGCGATCGAAGTGGAAAAGTTTCTCGAGGACCACGGCAAGTAAATCGCTCCAGAAATCACCGCCCTGCGAGCAGACAGTTGTGCCGATACCTACGTCATCTTCCTCCCGAGGGAGCGTTACCTTAGACTCGTCTCACTATGAAGACCCTGATGCGGCAGGGTGCGTGCGGACTAGTGCTCCTTGCTGCCACATTCGTTTCTTTTTCCACTCAATCGCAGGCTCAAGAGTCTCCCGACGGCGCCAGAAAAGTCCTGGTCAAAACTGCAGCCGTATATCCGACCTTGGCCCAATCCATGAATATTCGGGGAGTCGTGAAGCTCGAAGCCCACGTCGCGCCGAATGGAACCGTGAAGTCGATCGACGTGAAGGGCGGACATCCAATCCTTACTCAAAGCGCTGTGACGGCCGTGGGTCATTGGAAGTTCGAGGCTGCGGCTCATGAAACGAAAGAGCAGATTGAAGTCAAGTTCGACCCCCAATGACCACGAAGTGGTGAACCAGATCTACCTCCGAGTAACTTCATCTTGGTTACCAAGGTGTTGGCCTTCGTCTCCGCAAGAGTAACTGCTCCTGCCGTTCTAACCTTGCTAGCCTGAGTTGACTTGGGGAAGCCGAGCTTTTTCAGCCGGCACCGGCGAATTTCTCAGGCGCTCATCTGGAGGTTGTTCATGAAAGCTCGCTTCGTCTGTCTTCTGTTTTTTTGCGCCAGCCTCTTCGCGCAGCAGGCATCGCAACCCTCGCTCACGATTTACAACGCGGATTTCGCCGTCGTCCGTCAGGAACTTCCGCTAGATCTGAAGTCCGGCGAGAACCTGGTCAACATCAGCGATATCACCATGCATCTCGAGCCCGATTCCGTGATCTTGCGCGATCCCGCCGGCAAACACAGCCTTCACGTGCTAGAGCAAAACTACCGCGCCGACCCCATCTCGGAGTCGCTCCTCCTTTCGCTATACGAAGGCAAGACCATTGAGTTTGAAGTTGGCTCAGGCCCAACCATGCAGATCATCAAAGGCAAAGTCATCCGCAGCGGATACACACCCCACAATGATTTCGCGATGAACCGCTACGGGCAAAACTACTATCAAGCGCAGATTACCGGCGCGGCCGGGCAACCGATCATCGAGGTCAACGGCCAGTTACGTTTCAGCCTTCCCGGCATTCCTATCTTCCCCAGCCTGACCGACGAAACGATCCTCAAGCCTCGCCTCGAATGGCTCCTCGCCACCGACAAACCAGGAAAGTTCCCGGCGGAGCTCTCCTACGTGACCGGCGGCATGAGCTGGCAGGCCGACTACAACATCATCGCGCCTGAGAGGGGCGATCTGGTGGATGTCGTTGGCTGGATCACCATGGACAACCAGACCGGCCGCACCTTCGAGAACGCGCGCATTAAGCTGATGGCCGGCGACGTCAACAAGCTGCAACCAGGATCGGCCGGCGGGGTCGCAAGGATGGCGGTGGGGGCAATGGCTGCCGACATGGTGGGCCCGCAGGTCGTCGAGAAGGCCTTCGACGAATATCACCTCTACACCCTGGAACGCAGCACGACTCTGCGGGACCGCGAAACCAAGCAGGTGGAATTCATCCACGCCTCTGGTGTCACGACCAAGCAGGTTTACATCTATGACGGCGTCAAACTCGACCCGAACCGCTATAACGGATGGAACTTCGAGAATATCCGCAACGACCACTCATACGGCACGGAATCCAATGCCAAGATCTGGGTGATGCGCGAGTTCGTCAACTCACAGGCGAATCATCTCGGTATGCCGCTGCCGAAAGGCCGGGTACGCTTCTACCGCCGCAATGACGACGGCCAGGTTGAGTTCACGGGCGAAAATATGATCGACCACACGCCGAAGGATGAGACCATTCGCATCTACACTGGCAACGCTTTCGATATCACTGGCGAACGCCACCGCACGAACTACGCGGTTGAGCCGGGCAAGAGCGCAGCCACGGAAACGTTCCAAATCAAAGTCCGCAACCACAAGAAGGAATCTGTGGAAGTGCGGGTTGTCGAACATCTGTACCGGGGCAAGAACTGGGAGATCGTTTCGAAATCCGACGACTACCAGAAGAAAGACAGCCAGACCATCGAGTTTCCGGTGACGATCCCGCCCGATGGTGAGAAAGTGATCAACTACTCCGCTCATTACACCTGGTAGGAAGTAGCGAAGACGAACCCTCAACCACGGAGGACACGCAGTATCACGAAGGTCCTGTTTTCCGGAATTTCCTTCGTGAACCTTCGTGTCCTTCGTGGTTAAGGGTTTTCTATCTAGCGCTGATTTGTAAGGGCGTGCTTGCTGTCACGTCCTCAAATCGTTACTTGTGATACAAATTTCTGTGGTCTTTTCATACGTGGCTCGCACTCCTTTTCCTATCTTTCCTCACCTGGCAGGTATTGCATGCTAAGGGCATTCTTCGTCAATCTTTCTGAAAATCGTTCACTACGCAGTTTTGCCGAGCGGTCCGCGATCGGCCGCCGCGTTTCTGGCCGTTTCGTAGCCGGCACCGAAATCGCCGACGCCGTGCGTGTCACTCAAACCGTCAACCGCTCCGGCATGAGCGTCAGCATCGACAATCTTGGCGAGAATGTTACCAATCCTGACGAAGCCCGCCACAGTTCCCAGCTCTACCATCAGATTCTCGATGCGATCGCAGCCAACCATCTCAACGCGAACATCAGCCTGAAGCTGACTCACATGGGCCTCGATGTCGACGAGAAACTCGCCCGCGACATCGTCGCCGGCCTCGTGGCGAAGGCGGCTTCCATGACGCCGCGCGGTTTCGTTCGCGTCGACATGGAAGGTTCTCCCTATACCCAGCGCACTCTGGACTTCGTTCACGAACTTCACCGTATGCCCGGCAATCAGGGCTGTGTCGGCACAGTGATTCAGGCCTACCTGAAACGTTCCGAGAGCGATGTCGAGAAGTTGCTGGCGGAAGGAATTCGCATCCGCCTGTGCAAGGGTGCTTACAAGGAGCCCGCAACCATCGCATTTGAAAGCAAAGCCGACGTGGATGCCAACTACGTCAAGCTCATGAAGATCCTGATGAAAAGCGGCATCTATCACGGCATGGCGACTCACGACGAGAACATCATCCGGGAAGGGCAGTCTTTCGCAACCAGAGAGAAGATCGCGCGCGACTCCTTCGAATTTCAGATGCTCTACGGCATTCGGCGCGACTTACAGCAAAGCCTGGTGAAAGATGGCTGGGGCATGCGTGTGTACATTCCGTTCGGCTCGGAGTGGTATCCCTACTTCATGCGGCGCCTGGGCGAACGGCCGGCGAATGTCTTTTTTATCGCACGCAACATGCTGCGCTCGTAACCCGAAACGCCGCCGAAAGTGCCAGTCCATGGCCCATCCGGGCCAATTCCTCGTAGCCGCGCCTTTGCTAGCATGAAGGTGTGCAATACACCGTCTCGCCAGAATTGATTGAGACGTTTTCCGTCTTCGTGGCGCCGGAGATTGAAGACGAGAAGATTGACCTGATCCGCGCCTCGCTGGTCATCGCCCGTACTGAATATCCCCATCTCGAAATTGAGGTCTACGCCGCTCGCATGGAGCAGTTGGCGCGCCGCGTGGCAGCCCTGGTTCCAGAGCCCGACCCGCGATTGGCGATTGCGGCCCTGAACCGCGTGCTGTTTGAAGAGACCAGTCTTCGCGGCAATCGCGAGGACTATTACGATCCGCGCAATTCCTTTTTGAACGATGTGCTCGACCGCGGTCTCGGAATTCCAATCACGCTGTCGATCGTTTACATGGAAGTGGCCAAGCGCGTCGGCTTTTCACTCGCCGGGGTCGGCATGCCGGGACATTTCCTGCTCAAACATTACGGCCTCGATGGCCGCGAGATGCTGATCGATTGCTTCAACCGTGGAAGCGTCGTCAGCCGTCAGGATTGCCAGAACCGTCTGGACGAGATCTACTCCGGCGAAATGAAGTTGCGGCCGGAGTTTCTGCATCCCATCAGCCGCCGCCAGATCCTTACGCGAATGCTCAACAACCTCAAAACCGTTTATCTTTCCACACGCAACTTCCGCAAGGCCTTGCCGATCGCCGACCTCATCCTTGTGATCTATCCGCGATCCGCCGAAGACGTGAAGCAACGTGCCCTCTTGCGTTACAGCATGGGATTGCACCGGCTCGCGGCCGAGGACCTGGATCAATATTTGAAGCTGTCGCCAAATGCCTCGGATGCGGAAGAGATTCGCCAGATGGCGCTCTCGATTCGCCGTATGCTCGCGCTAATGAATTAGCTGGATGGATCGCCCGAAGACCGACGACCTGGCAACCAAGACCGGCTTGCTACAGCTACTGGGGTTCGTTCTCTCCACCTTCCGGGGCGGCGAGCGGCAAACGGGCGGCCCCGCGCATCATCTCGCGTTCCTGGCTCGAGAACATTTCCTTGAAGCGCGGCGAATCGATTGCCTGCTCCCGCTGCTCCGGAGGCATTTCCCGCAGGCTGCGAAATTCCTTGGCCATCATTTTCCGGCGGTCCGGAGGAAGCTGCCGAAACTGCCCAAAAATCTGTCGGGCCTGCTGTTTCTGTGCGGGAGTCAGGTGCTCCCACGTCTCCATGCGATTCAGCATCTGCAATTGCTGCTGTGGCGGCAGGCTCGAGAAATGCTGCAGGCGCTGCCGAAGGAGCTGTTGCTGCTGCGGCGGCAGGCGGCGAAATGCGGGATCATTCTGCAATTCGCGTTCTTGCTCGGCCGGAGGCACATCTTTGTAGCGCCTCAACCAGTCGCCCGCATGCCCCCCCGGTTGCGGATGTACCATCGGTTGCCGAGGTGGCGGAGTCGAGGGTGCCGCCGGATGCGGCTGCGCCCCTTGGAACGCCGCTCCAAATGCCAGGCAGGGAAGGGGAATCGCGACAGCAATCGCCAAACCGGCGGCCGCCAGCCAATTCGCTCTGTGTTTTCCCTGTTTCATCTTCAGCCTGTGCAGCGTCAACTTCGCCATTCTCCCGCGCCGTCTCCGTTTTAAAAAGCGCGCGAGCGTTCCCGAATTTATTGCTTACGGATTTGCCGCGACATTCTGTTGCAGATCCAGATCGTCCAGCAATTCAAAATCCGAATACATGTCGTGATTCTTTTCCAGGGTTTGCAGGTCGCTTACCGCAGTCCCAACTTCAGCTACCGGTGGGGGATTGGAAATCCTGCCTCGCGTTACGATCAGGCCAACGCTGACACCCATGATCACCGTCAGAGCCGATGCCAGCACCGGCCGCCTGAACCAATGCATCCAGCCCCCTTGTTGTTTGGACATCTGTTCGCGCAAGCGAGCCTGCAGCCGCACATCGAAGTACGGCGACGGCTCCGGAACCTGCCATTCGTCGAGCACCGCCATGGTCGAGCGCAGAGCTTTCAGTTCTGCGGCGCACGCTCCGCAACTTTCCAGATGCTTACCTTCGTCCGCGGTGGGCTGGTCGAACCCAGCCGCCACCTCGGGCATCCGTTCTCGAATTTGATCGCAGTTCATAACCGCTTCCCCTTCACTCTCTTCGCCACTGTCGCTTCGTTACAAAAAATAGCCGGTCTTAAACAAACTCTTTCAACTGTTCCCGCAAAGTCTCATACGCCCGGAAGAGCAACGACTTAGTCGCCGACTCGCTCTTCTTCAAAACATCCGCAATCTGCTTGTAATCCATTTGCTGATATTTGTGCATAATCACAGCCAGCCTCTGCTGTTCGGGGAGCGCTTCGACCTTGCTCCGAATCGCCAGCATCCGCTCCCGCCGTACCATCGCCTGCTCGGCGGTCAGATTGCCGTCCGGCAGTTCGAGGGTCGTGCCCGTATCTTCGTCAGGCTCGTCTAAGCTGACCTGTACTTCCGGACGTTCGTGGCGCGTGTCGCGTGCATGATTCACCGCTAAATTGGTCGCTATGCGATAGAGCCAGGTCGTAAATTTCGCGCTGGCCTCATAACTCGAACGCGAGCGATACACACGCAAGAAAACTTCCTGCGCCAGGTCTTCGGCCGCCGCCGCATTGCGCGCCATCCGGTACATGAAACTCACCATCGGACGACGATATTTCTGCACCAGGTAATCGAACGCCGACTGATCGCCTGCCTTCGCGCGCAACATGATCTCGGCATCGGAAGGCGCATCACCAGGTGCGACGGCCGAGAAGGCGCCCGACGTCTGCTGCATCGTCGCAGCCACCAGCATGCCCCGGTCCAGTGCGGCTGTGCTCACATTAGCTTCAACCCCTTGCTGGCCCGAAAGTTGCGGCCGGTGTGGGCCGGAGGAGGTCGCAGAAGTGCCCGCAGATGAAGGAGATAGCGGAGGCCGAGGAGCTTTGGGGTCGGGCGCCATACAGATCGGGAAACCGGGCAGGGCGGTTGCGGACTCCAGCCCGTTTTTCGCCCCCCGCAACCGATAGGCTACCATGCCCCGCCCCCTCGACCAAACCCCGCCATAACAGCACGATTCTTCGTCGACAGAAGATCGCTCCTCCGACTCCAGTCCCAACCCGATGGACCGCCGCAAGTTGCATAATCCGCGCGCAAATGTTTGAATGAACAGACTCTCGCGGGGGCGCTTAACTCAGCGGTAGAGTGCCATCTTCACACGGTGGAAGTCATAGGTTCGAATCCTATAGCGCCCACCATCTGCTTTTCCCTCCCCAGTGCTTGGAATCTGTGATCTCGCACCTGCCGGGTTTAGGATCACACCGGCTGCGGGTAGAATAATCTCAGCACTGAACGGGCGCGTAGCTCAAACGGATAGAGCATCGGATTTCTAATCCGGCGGTTGCAGGTTCGATTCCTGCCGCGCCTACCACCACCCCTCATAACTTGTTCGCTGATCGGCATACCCGGTCACCGCTGTGGGCAGACTTCTCCAGCGACTGCTATGCAAGTTGTTTCATCTTGACCAACCCACAATAGGTCGCGGACAATGATCATCTTGGGGGGAATGGTATTCTCTCGCCCGCGTGACTCTGATCTGGCCCCTGCCGCTTACACACGCAGGCAAGCAACTTTATGACCCCTCCCAATTTACCCATCCAGCACCGCCCTGCCTCGGGCTCGTTGTCTCTGGTTTCGATTGGGCACTTTCATCCTCCCACCGTGCTGGACAATGACTTCCTCACTTCGCTCGACATCGGTGTCGACAAGAACTGGGTCATGGAGCGCGTGGGCATCCGCGATCGACGCACGGTTCTGTCGCTCGATTACATCCGCGACACTAGGAACCGTGATCCCAGAGCGGCGGCGGAAGCTTCCAGTTTTAGCGATGCGCAAACCGGCGCGAAAGCAGCTGAGCACGCCCTGAGCCGCGCAGGACTCACTGCGGCTGATATCGGAATGGTGATTGCTGGCGGATGTTCTGCGCAACTGTCCATTCCCGCGCAAGCCTGCCGCACCGCCGCCGAGTTACAGATAGACGGCCCAGCCTTCGACGTGAACTCCGCCTGCTCCAGTTTTGCGGCACAGCTCCATCTTCTGAGTGCGATGCGTCCGGAGACGCTGCCGGACTATATTCTCGTGGTGAACGTCGAGAACACCACACGCACCGTGGACTATAACGACCGGCGAACCGCTGTGCTCTGGGGGGATTGCACAACTGCAGCCATCGTTTCGCCACGCGCTTCCGGTCGCGCCTCCATTGAATCGACCGTCTTGCGTTCGGATCCTTCGGGCTGGAAGCACGTTTTCATTCCTACCGGTGGTCACTTCCAGCAAGATGGACAGGCGGTGCAGTCCTTTGCCATACGCAAGACCCTAGGAACGTACTCAGAGCTCACGGCCGGTCTGCCTCTCGAAAGCCAGCCAACGTTCATTGGACATCAGGCGAACGCACTCATGCTTGACGGAGTCTGCCGCCGTGCGCAAATTCCCCAGGAGCGCCACCTGTTCAACGTGGATCGCTTTGGCAATTGTGGAGCAGCCGGAGCGCCCAGCGTTTTGTCGGAAAACTGGGATCGGATGCGAAGCGGATACCTGAGTATGGTCGTGGTTGGTTCGGGCCTCACCTGGGGCGGTGTACTGTTTCATTTTCCGGACACCAAGCCAAGGGAGAAGTCGGAGTAATGGACGCCCTGGACCGGAATCGCTTACTCGATTTGCTGCCCCAGCGGCCGCCCTTCCGCTTTGTGGATGAGCTTCTTGAGATTGACCGAATGCATGTCCTCTGCAAGTACACGTTTCGCGCAGATGAGTTCTTTTATCCCGGCCACTTTCCGGGCGAGCCGGTCACCCCGGGAGTCATTTTGATTGAAACGATGGCTCAAGCCATGGCTCTTCACGCCATGTACTTGCTCTCGCTCGACCTTAGTTCTGCGGAGGCCGGCCGGTATCGGGCGCTTTTCGCCGACGCACAACAAGTAGAGTTCCGAAAGCCGGTGTACCCATCTCAAACCGTCTACGCGCGCGGGGAAATGGTGGCTTGGCGGCTCAAGAAGCTTAGGTCTCGAGTGGAACTGAGGGACGAGTCCAACGAACTGCTGGCCTCGGGAGTTCTCAGCGGGATGGGGGTCCTGCGTGCCTAGAGTGGTCATCACTGGCCTCGGAGTCGTTGCCCCGAACGCAACGGGCGTAGCCGAATTCGAGACGGCCCTGCGCGAGGGCAAATCGGGAGTAACTTTCCAGCCGCGCATGAACGAACTGCGCCTGGCTTGCCAGGTGGCGGGCACCCCTCAAATCGACGGCGCTTTATTGGAAGCGGCATTCCGCGAGAGCGCGATGCGCGTCATGAACAGCTCGATGATTTTTGCCGGACTGGCTGCAATTGAGTGCTGGCGAGACGCGGGCTTCCCTTATGACCGCGACGAGAACGGTCCAGTCGATTGGGAAACGGGAGCGATCATCGGAGCCGGGATTCCCGGCATGGACACGATCGCGGACCGCCTTGTCCCCATGACCAATGCCGGCGATGTGCGGCGCCTGGGTTCAGCGATGCCGGAACAATACATGGCCAGTGCTCCCAGTGCGCTGGTCGGTGGACTGCTCGGACTCGGCGGACAGGTAACCACAGTCAGCAGCGCTTGCGCCACTGGTACGGAAGCCATTGTGCAGGCCTTCGAAAAAATTCGATCAGGTCAGGTGCAGCGCATGTTGTCGGGGAGCACGGAAGGCGCCTCGGTCTACACTTGGGCCGGCTTCGACGCCATGCGCGTGTGCAGTCGCAGTTACAACGACGCCCCCGAGAAAGCTTCGCGTCCGATGAGCGCCTCGGCCGGCGGATTTGTCCCAGCCGCGGGTGCCGGAGTGCTAATGCTCGAGAGCTTGGAAAGCGCGCGTGCGAGGGGCGCGCGCATCTACGCGGAAGTGCTGGGCGGATGGGTCAATTCTGGCGGGCAGCGTGACGGTGGAACCATCACCGCATCCAATCCCGAGGGCGCCCAACGATGTGTGCGTCAAACTCTCGCCGCTGCGAATCTCACCGGCCGCGACATCGACTACGTCAATGGCCACCTCACCGCCACGATGGCGGATCCGAAGGAGATTGCAAATCTGATGGTCGCCCTCGATCGGACGCCGGACAACTTTCCTTATATCAACTCCACTAAGTCGATGATCGGCCACACGCTCGGAGCGTCCGGTGCAATCGAGTGCGTCGCTTCGGTGCTCCAGTTGCACCGCGGATTTCTCCACCCGTCGATCAACTGCGAGGATCTGCACGAGAAGATTCGCGATATTCAGTCCAGTATTCCCACAGCCTGTGTGCCTGCGGATATATCGACTGCCTTCAAAGTAAGTTTTGGTTTTGGCGATGTGAATGCCTGTATACTCTTTCGGAAAATGGGGGATCAATGAATCGAAGTGAAATACAAGAGCAGGTTGTCGACCTGCTGAGCCACTACCAGGGCCGGGGCGCGAACCGCGCGTTTCTGACCGAGTCCAGCTCGCTCGTCGATGAACTGAACATCAACTCCGCCCGCATGATCGACATCGTTTTGGACCTTGAAGACAAATTCGGAGTTACGATCGACGATAGCAAGCTGCCTGCATTGAAAAACGTCGGTGACGTGGTCTCCCTCGTCGACGGCCTGCTCAATGTAAAGCAATAATCCTGATTTCTGCCCGCGTCGCCGCTGCAAGACCTGTTCGTCCTGCCTCTGGCTGTCGGACCATCAATACTCGCTTCGGATGAGGAATGCTAGCCTTTGAGCTTGCGGTGTTCGCACGTCGCGGTATTGAGGCAGGTGTCCGTCAAGCGGAGGCGCTCGACCGGCTGGCCTCCCACGATGTGCGACTCAATAATCTCTTCGACGTCGGTCTCGGTGACGTGCCCATACCAGACAGCGTCGGGATACACCACGATGTTCGGGCCGTGTTCGCACTGGTCGAGACATCCGGCCTGGTTCGCGCGCACCTTCCCCTTCAATCCGCGCTCCGCCAGCTTCTGTTTGAACAGCTTCTGAAGTTTCGCTTCCGCCAGCGGGTCGCAGCATCCCCGCGGATGACCCGCCGGACGCTGGTTTCCGCACACGAAAATATGTTTTTCGAACTTCGGCATCAGGCCACCCTGGCCATTCGGGTTTCTTCTCCCGTGCCGAGTTCGGCGTCCCAGATGCCATCGAAGTCGACGAAGTATCCCTGCACCTCGATGCCGGGAATCGCCGCTTTAAGGTTCGCGGCAGCGCGTTGTAGTTCGCGCTCGTGATGCCGGGCTTCGGCTTCTGCATCTCCTCCGAAAGCGCCAGCCAGTCCGCCGTAGGCTCCACAATCCGAATGCACCATGAGGACCACGCGTCGCGTTCCGTGCAGCCGGATGGATTTTCGGATCTGCTCCAGCACAAATTGGCGATCGCTTTCGTGATCGGGCGAGGCCATGCATTTGGCGCCGCCGGCAATTTTGATGGGATCGGAATAATTGATCCCGATGCGCTTCAGAAATTTCCGGAATCCCAGCTCGAAGCGATTATCGAAGCACCACAGGATCGCGGCGTCGCAGAGATACTTTTCGCGCGGAGCGTCGAAGTGGAATACTTTTTTCATAGAACCCTCCGCATTCCTAGCTTCAATCTTACCCGAGAAGACCTTCGTGATCCTTCGTGCCCTTCGTGGTTTAGTTTTTTTCCGCTATCACCGCTACGCCCACGCGTTGCTATTCACCTCGTAGACACGATAAGATAATTCGTACACGTCTTCTCCGCTCTTATCCCAGTAATTTTGTGTGTAGTCATCCCTGCGAGAAGCGGTGTGCGACCCCGGGCGCAGCGCAGACATCTGCCTGCTCGAAATTTTCCTGACGGAGTTTGGAATTGAAAAAAGGCAAGACTGCGGTGATTGTTGGCGCCCAATGGGGCGATGAGGGCAAAGGGAAGATCGTCGACGTTCTGTCGGAGAACTTCACCGTCGTGGCCCGCTATGCTGGCGGACACAATGCCGGTCACACCGTCATTATCAACGGCAAGAAATTTATCCTTCAGCTCGTGCCCTGCGGTGTGCTTCGAGCTGGCTGCCGCAGCGTCATCGGCAATGGGGTCGTGCTCGATCCCATCGCGTTCCTGAAAGAGGCGGGCGCGCTGCGCGAAGCCGGTGTGAAGATCGACGGTCATCTCTTCGTTTCGAACCGTGCCCATGTGATCCTGCCATATCACCGCATGATCGAACTGGCGGCCGAGAATGCTCCGGGGCGCGTGAAGATCGGCACCACCTCGCGTGGCATCGGGCCGGCCTACGAAGACAAAATGGGACGTCGCGGCCTGCGAGTCGCGGACTTGCTCGACCTGGAGTTGCTCAAGAAGCACATCGAGAATGCCGTGCGCGAGAAGAACATGATCGCGCACGCCCTTTTCAACAGCGAACCGCTTGACGCGGACAAGATGTACACGGAGTATGCGCAAGCCGCGGAGAAGATCGCGCCCTTCGTTTGTGATACCGCAGTTCTGTTGAACCAGGCGCTGCACAGCGGCGAGTCAATCCTCTTTGAAGGTGCGCAGGGCACGATGCTCGACATCGATCACGGCACGTATCCGTTTGTGACGTCATCCAGCGCAACCTCCGGGGGAGCGGTCATCGGTACTGGCGTGGCCCCCAACGCGATCAATTCGGTCATCGGAATCAGCAAGGCATATTGCACTCGCGTCGGCGAGGGGCCGTTTCCCAGCGAGGAAAAAGGCGACGCCGGAGATAATCTGCGCAAACGCGGCAATGAATATGGCGCCGTAACGGGGCGTCCCCGACGCACGGGGTGGCTCGACCTGCCCTTGCTGCGCTACTCGGGCATGATCAACGGCACTTCCTGGCTCGTGATCACCAAGCTCGATGTACTCGATGAACTGGCCGAAATTCCGGTCTGCGTTGGCTACAAGATCGACGGAAAAGCCACGTCCGACGCGCCTGCGCAGGCCAGCGGCTACGACAAGATCGAGTGCGTTTACCAGAAGCTGCCGGGCTGGCAGACTTCAACCGAGGGCATCACCGAATACGAAAAACTGCCCAAGGCAGCAAAAGAATATCTGGCTTTCATTGAAAAGGAAGCCGGCGCCAAAGTCGGAATGATCTCCACCGGCCCCGATCGCAGCCATACGATCCTGGTCGACGAATTCGTTTCGGAGTTGAAGACAGGCGCGAAGAAGGCCTAGAATGTGCTCCCCAGCTGACCTGCGAGCGGGGAAGGAGCGAAAACGATGGTGGTGTTGGCAGTTACCTGGATGGCGAAAGTTGGGCACGAAGCCGATGTTGCCTCACTCTTGGAAAAGCTGACCGAGCAATCCCGCAAGGAGCCGGGCTGTGCCATGTACCAGGTGCATCGGCACAAGACGGAACCCCGCCGCTACTTTATCTACGAGCAGTACAAAGACGACGCTGCACTCGAGGCCCACCGCGCTGCACCGTACTTCCTGCAGCACGCGCGCAAAGATCTCCCCAAGATCGCCGACCGCGTCGAAGGCCATCTTTTCGAGCCGCTCGGTTAACTCTCTGATGGGACGCATGCGTCTGACAATAACCTGACAACAAGAACGCCGGCGTTCTCCTCGTTTTTTGATCATCAACTTGCCATTTGAGTATCGCGGCTCTTCCTCGTACGCAAGTGGGACCAACCGTTCACCGGAATGCGATCGCCCACGAAAGATTAGCTGAAAGACAGCTATGCCGGGACACTCATTGGGCCATCCGAATTCCCTCGCATCCTCTTCTATTCTCGACGCATCTAAACCTTGACAGCAGTTCACTCAGGTCTTAGCATGGTGCCTGACGCAATCATATCGACATTGATTTTAAAGCACTTATCGGTTTTAGGAGGA
Organism: uncultured Acidobacteriaceae bacterium; assembly: GCA_963844525.1. Lineage (GTDB taxonomy): Bacteria > Acidobacteriota > Terriglobia > Terriglobales > Acidobacteriaceae > Sulfotelmatobacter. The sequence continues at coordinate 304,629 of CAWJOM010000012.1, forward strand.
GCATTGTATGGGAAAGATTATCGGAATTGACCTGGGGACTACCAATTCCTGCGTGGCTGTCATGGAGGGCGGCGAGCCCAAAGTGATTGCCAATGAAGAAGGAGGGCGCACCACGCCTTCCGTGGTCGGCTTTACCAAGACGGGTGAACGCCTCGTCGGCCAAGTCGCCAAGCGGCAGGCCATCACCAACCCCGAGAACACCGTTTATTCCATCAAGCGGTTCATGGGACGGCGTTACGACGAAGTCTCGGAAGAGATCAAGATGGTGCCCTATAAAGTCGTCCAGTCGGGCGACCACGTTGCGGTGCTGGCGCAGGGCAAGGAGTACACTCCGCCCCAGGTTTCCGCTCTGATTCTTCAGAAGCTGAAGAAGGCTGCGGAAGACTATCTCGGCGAGAAAGTCACCGAGGCGGTCATCACCGTGCCCGCGTACTTCAACGACGCGCAACGCCAGGCCACCAAAGACGCCGGGCAGATTGCCGGCCTGGAAGTGAAGCGCATCATCAACGAGCCGACGGCGGCCGCTCTGGCCTACGGACTCGACAAGACGAAGGACGAAATGATCGCGGTCTACGATTTCGGCGGCGGAACGTTCGACATTTCCGTGCTGGAAGTTGGCGAAGGCGTTATTGAAGTCAAGGCCACCAACGGCGACACGCACCTGGGCGGAGACAACCTCGACCAGCGCATCGTCGACTGGCTCATTGACGAATTCAAGAAGAACGAAGGCTTAGATCTCAGAGGCAAAGGAAATGAAATGGCCCTGCAGCGTCTGCGTGACGCGGCCGAGCGGGCGAAGATCGAACTCTCCACCACCATGGAGACTGAAATCAATCTGCCGTTCATCACGGCCGATGCCAGCGGTCCGAAGCACCTGGTGCAGAAACTGACCCGCGCCAAGCTCGAAGGCATGGTGGAAGACATCATCCAGCGCTCGGTGGGTCCGTGCAAGCAGTGCTTGAAAGATGCAGGCGTCGAAACCAGCAAGATCAACGAAGTCGTGTTGGTCGGCGGACAGACGCGCATGCCGCGCATTCAGGCGCTGGTAAAGGAATTGTTCGGCAAGGAAGGCCACAAGGGCGTGAACCCGGACGAAGTGGTCGCAATCGGCGCGGCGATTCAGGGTGGCGTGCTGGGCGGCGAAGTGAAAGATCTGCTGCTGCTCGACGTGACTCCGCTGTCGCTGGCGATTGAAACGCTGGGCGGCGTAGCGACGCCGATGATCCCGCGCAACACGACCATTCCTACGAAGAAAACGGAAACGTTCTCGACCGCCGCCGACAGCCAGACGTCGGTTGAAGTCCACGTGCTGCAGGGCGAACGGCCCATGGCGGCGCAGAACCGGACTCTCGGCAAGTTCCACCTCACCGGGATTCCACCGGCTCCGCGTGGAGTGCCGCAGATTGAAGTGACGTTCGACATCGACGCCAACGGCATTCTGAACGTGACCGCGAAAGATACGGCCACGCAGAAGGACCAGAAGATTACGATTACCTCGTCTTCCGGCTTGTCGAAAGAAGAAGTCGAGCGGATGGCAAAAGAAGCCGACGCGCACGCGGCCGAAGACAAGGCGCAGCGCGATTCGATCGAGGCCAAGAACCAGCTCGACTCGATGGTCTACAACATCGAGAAGATGCTGCGTGAGCAGGGCGACAAGATCTCCGGCTCAGAACGCGGAGATGTTGAGAACGCCATCGCCGATGCCAAGAAGGCGCTGGAGTCGAACGACAAGGCCACGATGGACAAGGCACGCGAAACGCTGACACAGGCTTCGCACAAACTGGCGGAACAGATGTACAAAGCAGCTCAACCGGCAGCGGGAGCGGCACCGGGCGGTCCAACGCCGGGCGCAACCGCAGGCGGCGATCCTGGCGGCAACGGTCAGGGCCAGAAGAAAGACGAAGGCGTGATCGACGCTGAGTACGTGGACGTGGAAGACAAGAAATAAGTAAGTATTGTCATCCTGAGCGGAGTGGATGCTTCGCGGAAGCGAAGCATCCACGAAGTCGAAGGATCCCTACCGTTATTCGGAAAGCGGGCGTTCCGGATGGAGGCAGGGATCCTTCGACTGCGATGCCGCCCCAGCGGGCGGCAACTTCGCTCTGGATGACTTTTCATAAATACCGTGTGGGGGAGGGCCAAGTGGATTTTCAAGTGAATGGGGAAACGTATTTCTTGAGCCTCGCCGAGGACGAACAGCGGTGGCTCGTGTATGTCGAAGGTGCCACGGGCACGCGGCGCGTCCCAGTCTATGCGGACGGCGCCGAATTCGAAGATGTGAAGGTCGTCATAGAAGACAGAGAGAGACGCAAGATCCTGAATTAAAGATTCTCAATTAGACTGGGGTCGGCCTCGCGGCCGATCCCAGAACTGCACAATGGCGAATACCCCCAAAAAGGACTACTACGAAATACTGGGCGTGAAGAAGAGCGCTTCGGCGGACGACATCCGCAAGGCGTTCCGCAAGCTGGCGCGCAAGTACCATCCTGACGTCAATCCCGGGGACAAGTCTGCCGAGGAGAAGTTCAAATCTCTCTCCGAAGCCAACGACGTTCTCAGCGATCCCAAGAAGCGCAAGATCTACGATCAGGTCGGCTTCTACTCCGACAATATCGACCCGGCGACCGCGGAAGCTTATGCGCGGGCCGGCGGCGGCGCAGCAGGCGGCGCAGGATTTCCCGGTGGCGCTCCGCCCGATGGCGGCCAGAGCCCCCACTTCGATTTCGGCGGCTTCGATTTCTCCGATCTCGTCGACAGCGCAAACCGCGGCCGCAAGTCCGGTGGCGGAGGTGGAGGCGGCAGCTTCCGCGATATCTTTGGTTCGATCTTCGGTGGCGGTCAGGGCGGGTCGCAGGCGGAAGAAGGTCCCGAGCCCGGCACCGACCTCGAATACCAGGTCAACGTTCCCTTCTGGACGGCGATCCGCGGCGGCGTCATGCGCCTTAATATTTCTCGTCACGACGTCTGCGCAACCTGCCACGGCCAGGGTTCCCTCGAAGCTCCCGGCAAGTGCCCGGAATGCCACGGCACTGGCCAGATCACGCAGACGGGCGGCAGGATGAAGTTCAACGTGCAGTGTCCACGCTGCCATGGAACCGGCAAGAATCTGACGACCTGCCCCACCTGTCACGGCGAAGGCACCGTCATGAAGACGGAGCCGCTCGAAGTTCGTATCAAGGCGGGTACGCGCGATGGCCAGCGCATCCGCCTTGCAGGCAAGGGCAATGCCGGCGCTCACGGCGGCGCTCCGGGCGATCTCTACGCCATTATCCGAACCGAACCGCATCCGATTTTCCGGCGCGACGCAGACGACATCTACTTAACGGTCCCGGTGAACGCAACCGAGGCCGCCCTCGGAGCCAAAATCGAAGTCCCGACCATCGACGGCCGGGCGCTGCTCAAGATTCCGCCGGGGACGCAGTCGGGCCAAAAGCTGCGCCTTCGTGAAAAAGGCGTGCCGTCCGCGACCAAAGAAGGCGCCCGCGGAGACGAGATCGTAGAGATCACTATCACCGTAACCATGCCCCGCGACGAGCGAACCAAAGAACTGCTCCGGGAGTTGGCCAAGCTAAATCCCGAAGACCCGCGCGAAGAACTGTGGAGCAAGGTCTAGTCTTTATTGTCATGTAACAAACTGTCATTCTGAGCCCGGCGCAAGCCGGGTGAGGGACCATACGACGGGCGCCGAGCCGATGCAGTCGCGAGGACGACCAAAGCTGTAACCCCGGTAACCGGTCCCGTCCACTGCATCCTAGACCCAAGCTGACGTAGGGTCCCTCGCGGCAGCTTTGCCGCCTTCAGGATGACAGAGTGGAAGCACGCACCGCCTACTTCTTCATGCTGGGATCATCCGCCGGATTGACGTAGTTGAACTTCACCGGCGACATGCCGTGGATCTGGACCACGGTCTCTCCATCAGCCTCGACATAGTGTGGCATGATGGGATCAAGATAGGCGAAACTGCCCGCGCCGAAACTGGCCATCTTGCTCGCGTCAAACTTCGTTCCCATTCCAACTTTCAGCGTGCCCGACAAAACAGTCACGTTCTCCCGCGCAGGATGAGTGTGCGGAGCGATTCTGTAGCCAGCCGGCATTTTGACTCGGATGGTGTAATCCCCCGACGAAGCCATCGGATCTCCCTCGAGCACCGCCAACTGCGCTCCCGGAGGCACCGACGGAGGCGCTGGGCCCCACTTCACTTGATCGGGCGTGAAGGCGTTTTGCGCCTGCGATGGCTGCACCGCAACGAATGCAGCCACGGAAAAAGCAACAGCGAGAAACGGTAGTTTCATAGAACCCCTCCAGACTGTCGCGCATGATAATCAGTGTCCGCGCGAACGGCAAGCGCCGATTCGAGTGAAAGCCCGTCTGAGTATCTCCTTTTGCACTCAAGACTCCTCCGCGTCCTCTGTGTTCTCTGCGGTTCGAGCTGTGGATGCGAGTAGTGACTCAGAACGCCATTACCTCCGTCACGCCGCCCGCCCACAAAATTTTTCAATAATCCTTAAAAAAATGTTGCATCTGTGGAAATTTCCCGTAATCTCACAAATGCGAACTAACTTCGCCGAAATGCCCGGGAATCGCTTCTCACCCCGGGAGCCGCGAACAAAAAGTCTTCACTTTTGAGAATCAGATTTCGAAGACCATGGGAGACGCGGTGGTGAGAGTGAGTCGCTTCAGGAGGAACACATAGAAATTGGCAACAGCTAGCGCCCCGCGTCAACAATCCGACAATCCTCAGCAACTCTCCGCCGTCCCCAACCGGAAAAAATTCGTCCGCCTCACGCTGTGGCCCTTGGTCGCCGCCACCTTCTTTATGGTGTCGGGCGGAACCTATGGCACTGAAGACATCGTGCATGGCGCCGGTTACGGACGCGCGATCCTGATTCTGCTGCTCACCCCGCTGCTCTGGAGCCTGCCTACGGCCTTCATGATCGGCGAGCTGTCGAGCGCGCTGCCTTTTGAAGGCGGCTACTACGCCTGGGTGCGCCGCGCCATGGGCAACTTCTGGGGATTTCAGGAAGCCTGGCTCTCGCTCGTTGCCTCCATCTTCGACATGGCGATCTATCCCACGCTGTTCGTCGCCTACCTGACCCGCATGTTTCCGTGGTTTCAGGAAGGCAATCGCGGATGGTGGGTAGCATTGTTCGTTGTCGTCGCCTGTGCCCTGCTGAACATCGCTGGCGTGAAGGTGGTCTCGCTCACTTCTTTGTGGCTCTTCATAGCACTGTCGGCGCCGTTCGCGGCCATCGTGGTGCTCGCGCCGTTCAAACTGGGAGCATTGGCCCACGCCGTGACCAAGCCCACAACTTCCACCGTCGACATTCTCGGCGGCCTGCTCATCTGCATGTGGAACTACATGGGATGGGACAACGCCTCGACCATCGCCACAGAAGTCGAGAAACCGCAGCGCACTTATCCGCGCGCGATGCTGGTCGCGGTCTGCATTGTCGCCGTCAGCTACATCTTGCCCTTCGCGGCGATGTGGATGACCGGCCTGAAGCCAACCGCATGGGAGACCGGATCATGGGCGGACATCGCCGGACTGATCGGCGGTCCTCTGCTACGCATTGGCGTCGTGCTCGGCGGCCTGATGAGCGCCTTCGGCATGTTCAACGCGCTCGTCATGAGCTATTCGCGGTTGCCGCTCGCCATGGCGCAGGATGGCATGCTGCCCACAGTCTTTGGCAAGCTGCAGAAAAAGTCACGAGCGCCGTGGGTTGCGATCCTTGCGCTGGCCGCGGGATGGGCGATGTGCCTGGGGCTGGGCTTTGCCCGGCTGGTTACCATTGACATCCTTCTTTATGGTTTTAGCCTGGGTCTGGAATTCGTGGCGCTGGCCGTGCTGCGCTTCCGCGAGCCTAATCTGAAACGTCCGTTCCGCGTGCCCGGCGGCTTGTTCGGAGCGATTGCCATCGGCATTCCACCCATGCTCCTGCTTGGCTTCGCGGTGGCACGCGCCGATCATGAGCAGATCTGGAATATGAGTTCGTTCGCCTTCGGGATGATCCTGATCGCGGCGGGCTTCGTCGCCTACTTCATCAATCACGCACTCAAGCCCGCCGGCTGGACCGCCCGGCAGGAAAAGGTGCAGCCCGCAGCCTAATTGCAGTTCCGGTAAAAAAAGAGGACCGGAAGTATCCCGGTCCTCTTTTGCTTCGAATAAAAGGTTATGTAGGGACAGCCGCCCTCGGCTGTCCGCCGCGCAAAGCGCGGCTAGGGCAGCGAAGAAGAACAGGTCGAGCTCCGCTCGACGGGCAGCCAAGGCGGCCGTCCCCACATGCGCTGCGACTACGCTGCGGCCTTCTCGGCGTCGCGCAGCATCCTTACCTTGTCATGCGCGCGCTGCACGCTGGCCGCCTGACGGCGCACGATCTCCATCACATTGCCGGGCAGCGATCCAGTCATGGCCTTGTTGTAAGCGTCCTTGGCATTGTCCTCGCCCGCTTCCACCGACTCCAGGATCGTCTTATCACCGCCACCCAGTGCGACTTTGGTGTCAAGCCAGGCGCGATGCATCGACGCCGAAGCCGAGCCTGAAACTTTCTTGTCCGGCTTCCCCAGTCGCACCAGTTCGCCTTCCAGTTCCCCGGCAAAGCGCGACCGCTCCAGGCTCTGCTCGTTGAAATAGGTTTTCAGGTCGGCGCGCTTCACGTGCTGGGCGGCGTCCTCATAGCCCTTTTTCCCGTCTTTGCAAGTCTCAATAAGGTTTTCCACCACACTGATAGCATCGTTTTCGTTCATAATAGCCTCCGGAATTTGGATGCAGGTTGGATGCGCCGATCCGTCTTGGGTTTGGCGGCATTCTGTCGCCGCTGAAATTAGGAAGAATAGTCATCGTGCTCTAAAATCGGGTCGAGGGAACGCGTGACGAAACGCAAATCCAAAGGCGCATATATGATTTCGGCCGTCGCCGAGATGTATGGCATTCATCCGCAAACACTGCGGCTCTACGAGCGCGAAGGCCTGCTCAAGCCATCGCGCACCGAAGGCAACACCCGCCTCTACACTGACGAAGATCTGCAACGCCTGGAGTTCATCCTCTCGCTGGCGCGCGACCTCGGCGTCAACATCAGCGGCATGGCCATCATCCTGCAAATGCGCGAACGCATGGAAGAAATGCAGCGCCAGATCCAGGAATTCGTGCAATACATCCAGGAGGAAGTGCTAACGCGAGCCAACGCCGCCGCCGATCCCTCAAAGGGCGCGATCGTGCCGGTGCGCCGGCCGATGGTCGGACCCACTCTGCAGGTGGGAAAGAAGAAGTAGTCCTGCTTCGCCGCTCCGCTCACCTTGTCATTGGTAATCTTGTCATCCAGTAATCTTGTCATTCTGAGGAGGGACGCAGTCCCTCCGAGGAACCCTACGAACTTGGAAACCACCACTGCAGTGGACGGGACTGTCCTTGCCGTGTGAGTAAGCGGGCGTTCCCATCAACTTCATCGCGGTGTCCCACGAACGTGCGGTCCCTCACTGCGGCTTCGCCGCAGTTCAGAATGACATCCTATATGAGCGTATGATGAAGCGTTCGTCATGCTCCCCTTCAAGCTCATCTACAGCGACGCCTACTACCTCCCCATCGGCAACCACGTATTCCCTGCAGAAAAGTACCGCCGCATTCGCGATCGCCTGATCTCCACAGGCGTCGCCGACGCCACCGATTTTCTCGAACCCCAGCCCGCGACCGACCTCGACATCCTCCTGGTCCACAAGCCTGAGTACGTCCAGAAGCTGAAAACCGGCACGCTCAGCGCGCGCGAAGAAATGGAAATGGAAGTTCCCTACTCACGCGAACTCGCGGAAGCTTTCTGGCTCGCGGCCGGCGGATCGATTCTCGCCGCCCGCCAGTGCCTCACCGACAAAGTCAGCATCAGCATCGGCGGTGGATTTCACCACGCTTTCCCCGACCACGGCGAGGGATTCTGTATGATCCACGACGTCGCCGTCGCCATCCGCAGAATGCAGCGCGACGACAAGATTCGCACGGCCATGACGCTCGACTGTGACGTTCATCAGGGCAACGGCACCGCTGCGATTTTCGCCGGAACCCGTACCGCAAGCGCGCTTCTGCCCTCGTCGTCGGCATCGACCGTAGAACAACCGGCAAACGCTCCCTCAGGCAAGATGCGGGGGGCACACGCAGGCGAAGTCTTCACCATCTCCCTGCACCAGCACAACAACTATCCGCTCTTCAAGCCGCCGTCTTCGATCGACGTTGATTTGCCCGATGGCACCGGCGACGACGACTACCTCGCCTGGCTCGACAACGCAATCAGCTCCGGCCTGCGCCAGTTCGAGCCCGACATGCTGTGCTACATCGCAGGAGCCGATCCCTACAAAGAAGACCAGCTCGGCGGTCTGAATCTAACGATCGAAGGATTGAAGAAGCGCGACGAACTCGTCTTCCGCGTAGCCCGCGCCCGCGACATCCCCGTGATGGTCACCTACGGCGGCGGCTACGCGCACAACGTAGAAGATACCGTCACCATCCACAGCAATACGGTCATAGCTGCAAAAGAAATATTCGCGGGAAAGTAGCGCCGCCGTCCCGGCGGCTGTCGTGGCGGCGTCCCACGGCCACACCCACAATCTCCCCAACTCCAGAACCAGTCACCCAAACTTGAACTTCAATGCACCGGGGCACCCCGCCGCCACAGCGCCGAAGCTATACTCGATGGAATGAACGTCACTCCCTCCAACCTCTCCCACAACGAGCTCTACGGCCTGCTCCTCAATTCAGTCGCACCCCGTCCCATCGCGTGGGTTTCCACGCTCAGCGCTTCCGGACGTCCGAACCTCGCTCCCTTTTCATTTTTTAATTGCGTTTGCGTCGACCCTCCGCTGCTCGCGTTTGGTCCAGGACTGCGGCCACCCAAACACTCCGCCTTGGTCCACGGAGAAATCGATGGAGAAACTCGCGGTGAAGACAAAGACACGCTCCGAAATATCCGAGAGACCAAAGAGTTCGTCGTTAGCGTGGTCACTTACGAACTGGCCGAGGCAATGAACCTCACCAGCGGCGAGTACGATGCTTCGGTCAACGAGTTCGAACTTGCAGGCCTCGAGGCCGCTCCATCGGAGATCGTGAAAGTTCCGCGAGTCGCGTCATCTCCGGTCAGCTTCGAATGCCGGCTCTACCAGATTCTCGATTTCTCGCCGTCTCCCCAGAGCAGCAGCCTGGTGATCGGCCAGATCGTTTCGATCCACGTGAACGACGCGCACATGAAAGATGGAAAGCTCGACCGGAATTCCCTCGACCTCATCGGACGCATGGGCGGCATCCAGTACACGCGAACGACGCAGAGATTCGATATGGTGCGGCCAAAGGTGAGTAAGTAACCTCTGTCCTCAGGAAATTCACAGCCTCCGTGTGACATCTGACCTTGTGCGGCACAGCTGATTTACGAGATCATGCCAGAGCGAAAGCGTCTGGGATGATTGCAGAAGCGACGGGCTAACCCCTTTGTTCCCAGGATTTTGCCCGTAAGCTACTGAGCCGCAGGATATTGCAGCCAGTTTTCCGCTAACCTCATGACTCCAAGAGACCGAGAGGGGGAGGGGTGGGTTTACTCAAAGGTAAACTCTCCCGAAACGGAACGACTGTCACCAACTCAAACTCTCCATCAAAGAAAAAAATCTGTGGAAAGTAACACTGAGCGCAGCCCATCCACCGGAACTCAAAACTGAGTGCTGAGTACCGAGTACTGCTCTTCCGCTAAAATGAATCACCTTTATGTTTGAGAACTTACAGGAAAAACTCCAGCGCGCATTTAAGACTCTCCGCGGGCAAGCCAAGCTTACCGAGGAGAACATTGACGAGGCGCTGCGCGAGATTCGCCTCGCGCTGCTCGAAGCCGACGTCAACTTCAAGGTCGTCAAGCAGCTGATCGACCAGATCCGCGCAAAAGCTGTCGGTCAGGAAGTGATGACCGCACTCTCGCCCGGAGAGCAGGTCATCAAAATTCTGCGCGACGAACTCGTCGACATTCTCGGCAAAGATACCGCGCGCATGAAGTTCGCCTCGCAGCCGCCGACAGTTGTGCTCATGGCTGGATTGCAAGGTTCCGGCAAGACCACCACGTCAGGCAAACTCGCGAACTGGTTCAAGGTTGGAGGACATCGTCCTCTGCTGGTCTCGGTCGACGTCTACCGTCCCGCCGCGCGCGAGCAATTGAAAGTTGTCGCGCAGGCAGTGAAGAGCCACATCTACGAAGGACAAGTCGGCGAGGCCAACACCGCGACGGTCGAACGCCTGGTGAAAGAGGCGCGCCGCGAGGCTATCGTCTCCGGCTGCGATGTGCTCATCGTCGATACCGCTGGCCGCTTGCACATCGACGACCAGCTCATGGACGAGATGCAGTCGCTGAAGAAGCTGCTGAATCCGTCGGAGATTCTGTTCGTCGCCGACGCTATGACCGGACAGGACGCCGTCCGCTCCGCCGAAGAATTCCACAAAAAGCTCTCGCTGACAGGCGTTGTATTAACCAAGATGGACGGCGATGCGCGCGGCGGCGCTGCGCTCTCGATCCGCCAGGTCACAGGCCAGCCGATCAAATTCATCGGCGTCGGTGAAAAATATGATGCGCTGGAACCGTTCCATCCCGACCGCATCGTGTCGCGCATTCTCGGCATGGGCGACATTCTCTCGCTGATCGAGCGCGCCGAATCGCAGATCGACAAGAAGAAGGCGCAGGAGATGGCCACCAAGGCCCTCACCGGTGATGGCTTCTCGCTCGAAGATTTCCGCGACCAGTTGCGCCAGGTCAAGAAGATGGGATCGATGAAGAGCCTGATGGGCATGCTGCCCTCGATCGGCCCATTCTCAGGCCTGCAAAAGGCCGCCGACAACGTCGACGAAAAGCAGATCAACCGCGTCGAAGCGATCATCAACTCGATGACGTCGCACGAGCGCAACCATCACGAAGTCATCAACGGCAACCGCCGCAAACGCATCGCTCGCGGCTCGGGCACGACGGTGCAGGAAGTAAATAACCTGCTCCGCCAATATGCGCAAATGAAAAAGATGTTCAAGCAGATGGGAAAGCCAAGCTTCGCTCGAAGACTTGCCGGGATGAAGCTGCCGGGAATGTGATTTGCCACGCCGCAAGTTCGAAAACATGAGTATCAATAAATCGGGGAAATGGTGGGTTGGCACAAACTCCTTCGACATCAAGGAGTATTTGCAAGCCTACTCTGCCGACGGCTACGGGGTCGCGGAGTTCCGAGCAGCCAAATGCAGCTGTGGCCATGACGTCTTTACTCTCTTCGCCGATGACAATGAAGGTTGTGCAATGCGGACGTGTGTATCGTGTGGCAAAGAAACTTTCATCTGCGACAGCGACGAATACTCGTCAGACGCCTCGCCTGAACAGTGGAAATGCGAGTGTGGCTCAACGAGCGGCAATGTTGGCGTAGGTTTCTCGTTGTATGAGGATGGCGAGATTCGTTGGCTCTATCTTGGCGAACGATGTGTTGTCTGCGGAATTCTCGGTTGCTTCGCAGGATGGAAGATCGCCTATTCTCCCTCCAAGCAATTACTCGATAAGGTGTGAACGATTCGAATCCTTGGAAAACGCTGCCTCATTTATAGTCCGCGTTCAGCAGTACCAGTCCAGTCTGCCCTTCCATCGTTACGGTCGGACCGACAGGATTGCCATTGACATCAACGTACGAGCCGGTCGGCAAAGTGACTGTTGCCGTTGACGTAGGGATTCACCAACGCCAGGCCTCCCGAATACACGCGAGCCCAGACGCCCTGCGTTTTCTTCATCGCATCAATGGCGTGTCCAATCGGAATCGAGTATTCAGGAAACGTGATCAGCGAGCCGTAATCCTGTCACCGTCTGCGTCGAAACCAGTCATGTACATGTACGTGCAATTGTTTTTCACCAGCAGATAATTGGCGACTACCCAAAGCCGTGCCGATTGTGGGATATCGGTCGTCAGACTGGACTCCTCGCCGTTGGTCATGTAGCAGACCCCTTTGCGCTGCACATACTGCAGCACGGCCATGAGTTGTCCCATTGGATAGGGATCCGGAACGTCGGCGGAGTTCCATAGTTCGTGAAGCCGCGCTCGTCGAAGAGAAGGTCGGCGTCGTCATGAGTTGCAAGTTCACCGCTCCGAGAATAGCCAAACTCGTACGACACATTCACTTGCATCGTCGCGGTCTTTGAAAGCTGTGAACGTGCTTGTAAGTGGCGGCCTCCCACGCAACTCGTCGCGCTGATAGGCAGGGTCCGTCAATTGTCCGGTGTATTGCTGCACCCAATTTCCGGAAAGATCATAATGGCCGCAGCGTCCCCAATTGCTGCTGGCCGACATGGTGTCGACAGCAATTCCTGCCGTAGCCTTGCGCCAACGGAGCATCGACCCAAAGCTGCCCACTGATAGGCGCTGAACCGCGGGATTGGCAAAGTCGATCGGCGCAAGCTCGTCGACCCAAACTCAAAAGCAAGTGTTTTGCGGTCGCACAGATATTCCAGCCAATCCGGATGGTGCTGCATGTACCAGACAACGTTATAGGTAAAGTTATCCACTGAATATGGGATGTAGACCGTGTTGTAGACACCCTTCGGCTGATTCGGATAATCAGATGCCCAAACCATATCGACAACTCCGGATTCCGCGTTGAATATCGGTGACGTTGTAGTTGAAAACCATCTCGAGATGAACGTTGTTCGTCGTGTCAGGGAAGTATCGAGTGCGAGGTTTGGAGAGAGGCTCCTGCGCTTGGGTGATCGCAGAGCAGCAGAGAAGGTCAGAACCGCGTAGGAGCACAGATCGGAACATGGCGCACCTCCGTAAAGAAACGAACGCAATCGTAAACAAACGAACCAGTCTCAATGCAATATACCGCCATCCTCAATGCCGACTGCAATCGGATGGTTGCGAGCGAATCGCGACAATGGCGTCCCATCTATGTCATTATGGGCAGATATGAAGTGGCGCTCGCTGGAAGAATCTTCGCCGGGACTTGACACCCGACCGCTGCGCGAAATTTTTGCCGAGCGCAAGGAGCTCATCGCGAAGTACGTTCCGGCTGAGACACAGGCCATTCACGCGCAGGCTGTTGCGGAACTCAAGTCACGGCGGCTTGCGGCAAACATTCTGCCGTCGGGGCAAAGGCTCCGGCGTTCGAGCTTCCCGACCATGACGGCAAGATCGTTTCGTCTTCTGATCTGCTTGCTAAGGGACGCGCTCGTTCTCTGCTTCATCCGCGGGCGATGGTGCCGTTTTGTGTCGGGCAGATGGAGGCCATGAATCTCGTTCTGCCGCAGATTCATCAGGCCGGGGCGGCTTTCGTCGCTATTTCGCCACAGACGGTGAAGCAGTCGTTCTTCATGCACGATCAGCACAAGCTGCGCTTTCCGTTGCTCTCGGACGCTGGCAACAAAGTCGCGCGGCAGTTCGGGCTGACTTATCGCGTGCCGGAGGCTGCAGGAGTCGATTTACCGGCGCGCGTTCGTGAATCTGCCCTTCACCAATGGCGACGAGAGCTGGGAGTTGCCGATTCCGGCGACTTACATTCTTGATCGCGACGGCAGCAATTTTGTATGCGTCGGCGAATGAGGATTACACCCGAACGGCCGGAGCCGAGGCGATCGTGGGAAACTCCAGTCCCGTGCATAGTCGGATTGGTCCTGCGCGCGTCGGTCATCCTGAGCAAAGCGAAGGACTAGCAATCTGCCGCAGCGAGGCGCTGCAGACGGGCCATAGGTTCTTCGCTTCGCTCAGAATGACAACTCCTGTTCAGAATGAGAAACTTTTCACGCGATACACTGAATACTCATGCATTACATCTATGGCATTAACTCCGTGACCGAAGCGCTAAAGGCGCGCGGGCGGGCGTTTGAGTGGGTCGGGATGGCGAAGGAGCGGCACGACATCCGCCTGCAGCGGCTGATTGAGGATTGCCGGCGACTTGGCGTAAACGTGCGATTCCTGGAGCGCACCGAGCTCGACAAGCTGGCCGGAAACACGGCGCATCAGGGCGTCGTAGCCGTCACGTCAGCCAAGCAATACAACGATCTCGAAGACGTCATCAACGCCAAGCGCGCGGAATATTCGCTGGTGGTGGTGCTCGATGGCGTGGAAGATCCGCACAATCTTGGGCGCGATCCTGCGCACAGCCGACGCGGCCGGGGCGAACGGCATGGTGATTCCCGAGCGGCGCTCGGCGAGCGTGACCGGAACCGTCACAAAAGTGTCGGCGGGAGCGAGCGAGCACATGCCCATCGCCAAGGTGACGAATATTGCGCGCACGATCGAAGATCTCAAGGCGCAGAACGTGTGGACCGTCGGGCTCGACGAACGCGGCAAGCAGACTTATTACGAGATGGATTACAACATGGACTGCGCGCTGGTGCTGGGCGGAGAAGGCAAGGGCCTGCACGATCTGGTGAAGCGGAAGTGTGACTTCCTGGTTTCGATTCCGATGCTGGGCAAGGTGCCGTCACTGAATGTCTCGGTGGCCGCGGCGGTGGTTTTGTACGAAATCGTGAGGCAGCGGCGCGCGCGAGAAGGCGCATCGAATACCGAAATGAAGTACTGTCGCAAGCGTCTTTTTGCGAGTTGTTCTCTGTGTCCTCTCTGCCTCTGTGGTGAATGGTTTCGCCTCGACCGCGAGGCCTTCAGCATCACCAATTACGATCTCAACGTTCAGATTGAGCCGGATCAGCATCGCCTGGGTGCGCGCGGCAAGATTACGCTGCAGCAATGATTCGCCGACTCCGCAGAAGATTGCCGTGCTGCAGATTTCGTCGTCGCTCGACTGGCGGTCGGTAAAGGCCGGCGACAAGGCCGTGCAGTTCGTCACGCAGCCCTACACCTCCGACATCGACCACACTGGGCGTCTTTCGGAGGCCGATCGTTACGTTGCCGCAGCCGGTCGCTCCCAAGGCGCGATCGAATTGGAGATCGGCTATGAAGGCGTGATCCTGCTCGACGCGACGCGGCTGACTCGCATCGGCACGCCCGAAGAAGCGGCGAACAGCACGGACTGGGACCAGATTGATCCGGAGTTCACGGCAGTGCGCGGAGCGGGATACGTGGCGTGGTATCCGATTGCGACCGATGTTGCGAATCTTTCGGAGGGCAATAGCCTGTTTGAGGTTCTCGGAAGGTGGAAGAGCGCGGGAAGCTGCTTCCAAAATGCACCTTCACATCAGTGTCTCCAGGGACGATGGCGAGGCCCTGCAATAACTCGTTGTCAATGAGACCTCGTGCAAGATGTTTCACGAGACGATGGGACGTTCTTCAATTTACAACGCAGACTGCACGTACCAGCCTCTGGGCTTGACTGTGCCGACTTTCGCAATCGGCGCCTACGGAACGGTCGAGCGACCGTCGGTGCGAATTTACAATTTGACCACTCACGCCGCCTCGGCTGGTCGTATGCCGATGCTGCCGAGAAGGTCGTTCCTCTGATTACCGAATGGTTCGGCGCCCCTCGGGAGAAGGTGCAAACTGCCGACCTTCCCGAACCGAAGGCAGCTGCCTTTGAGAGCGGAGCCCTCCTGCTCACGCCACTCTCCGTCGACAATCCCAAACTGGCCGGTCTGGCAGCCGCGCATCAACTTACCCACGCAGCATTCTCGTCATTCCGTCCCTGGATTGAAGAAGGGCTGGCGCATTTCGCGCAGGCACTCTACCTCGAACGCGAGAAGGGACGCCCAGCGGCGATCGAATACATGGGATTGCACCGCTTCGCCCTGGGCGAAATCGAAGAGACTTCAACCGTGCCGAGATCTGAAGATGAAGCGAACCGCTCGCTGGTAAATACGACCAGCGAGGAACTGTATCGCAGCAAGGCAATGTATGTCTGGTGGATGCTGCGCGACATGGTCGGCGAAGCGGCGTTGAAGAAGGCAATCGCGGCCTATCGTCCTGAACAGGACAAAGAGCCTTCCTACATGCAGAGGCTGATCGCGGCGGAGACGAAGCGCGATTTGGAATGGTTCTTCGATGATTGGGTGTACCGCGACCGCGGCCTGCCCGAATTCAAAGTCGAATCGGCATTCCCGCGCAAGACCATGACCGATTCATTCATGCTCACGATCACCGTCGACAATCTGGGCTCGGCCGGCGCCGAGGTACCGGTAATCGTTAAATTCAAAGGCGGAGAGGTCATGCGGCGGCTCGAGATTCAGGCCAGGCATAAGGCTGTGATTCGTGTGGAGGTTCCGGGTGAGCCGCAGGAAATCGTGGTCAACGACGGCAGTGTGCCGGAGAAGAACGTGAAGAACAATACGTTCAAGATCGAGGCCACGGAAAAAGCAAAATAGAATTCACCACAGAGTCACAGAGGCACAGAGACGGATTGAAGGCGAATCGCACGTCTTCGTGCGCTCCGCTACTGCCGCTCTTGGGTGCCTTTTCGTTTTTCTTCCTCTGTGCCTCTGTGTCTCTGTGGTAGGTTTTGTCGTTGCTGTCCAGGGAGGGAGATTTGGCGTACATCCAGTTTCTCGGCGCTGCCGGCACGGTCACCGGTTCCAAACATCTCATCAATACGGGCGATTGCGGGCAAGGGCGGATTGCAGGTTCTGATCGATTGCGGAATTTTCAGGGGCCGAAAGAGTGGCGCGAGCGCAACTGGCATAACCTGCCGATCCCGGCCAAGAGGATCGACGCAGTCATCCTGACGCATGCTCACCTCGATCACTGCGGATGGATTCCGCGCCTTGTCAAAGAAGGCTTCCGCGGCCCGATCTACGCAACGGCACCGACGATCGATTTGTGCGGAATTATCCTGCCCGACTCCGGGCATCTGCAGGAAGAAGATGCGCGCTTCTACAACAGGACGAAGAAGTCGAAACACAATCCTGCGCTGCCGCTTTACACGTTCGACGAAGCGCAGAATTCACTGCAATATTTCAAGCCCGTCAGTGGGCGAGGACGTGCAGCTCTCGCCGATTTGCATTCCGTTTCGTTCGGGCCGCACACATTCTGGGATCGTGCATGGCCGAGGTTATCGCTTAAGACGGGCGGTGAAACGCGGCAACTGCTCTTCACCGGAGACATTGGCCGCGTGCGCGATCATAAAGTTGCGCCGGGCAAGGTCGTGCATTCGGGCCCGAAGAAGGCGAGACCGCGGATATCGTGGTGATGGAGTCGACTTACGGCAACCGCGCGCATCCGAAAGAAGATCCCATGCCCGAACTGGCAAGCTGATTCGTCGACGGCGCAGCGTGGCGGAAGCGTTATCGTGCCGGCATTTGCGGTTGAGCGCACGCAGAAATTTGTCTTCATGGTCAAGCAATTGATGGAGTCGGGACAGATTCCGCGGCTGCCGGTATTTTGCGACAGCCCGATGGCGATCAAGGCGGTCGAGATTTTCCTGAAACACGATGAAGAGTACAGCGACGACACGCGCGACATGATCCGGAAATACGGCTCGCCGCTGCACTGGCCGGGATTCACGTTTGCCTCAACACCGGAGGAGTCGAAGAGGATCAACGCTGCGGTTATGCCCTCGATCATTATTTCTTCGAGTGGCATGGTGACGGGCGGACGCATTCTGCATCACCTGGCGCAGCGACTGCCCGATCCTCGGAATCTCGTGCTGTTCATCGGATTTCAGGCGCCGGGAACGCGCGGCTTTCAGATCAAGAGCAAGGCGCGACGAGGTGAAGATTTTTGGCGACTTCGTGCCGATTCGCGCGCAGATCGCGGCACTCGAGCAATTCAGCGATCATGCCGACCCGCCGGAATTACTGCAGTGGCTGCGGACATTTCGCAACCGGCCGGACGTGACATATCTGGTACACGGCGAGCCCGATGCTTCGGGCCAGCTGCGTGACTTAATGAAGCAGGAGTTGGGATGGAACGTGCAGGTGGCGGAGTACCTGGAGAAGGTGGAAGTGCGGTGAAACGATGGCGGTCATGAGACGCCGGCAGATTGCATGGATCCTTCGCTCCGCTCAGGATGACAAGACTGACCTGAAACTATGAATTGGCCGTGGTGAGCTTCGTTAAAGCAGCCAGCTTTGCTGCTGCGGCGCCAGAGTCGATCGATTGCGCTGCGAGCGGGACTGCTCCCGCGATGTGATCCGCTTTGCCCGCTGCCACCAGCGCGGCGGCGGCGTTGAGCAGCACGACGTCGCGGCGCGGCGACTTCTCGCCAGCTAGAACCGCGCGGATGATTGCGGCATTCTCCGTCGCGTCACCGCCGGCAATGTCCGTCAGTTTGGCGCGAGTCATGCCGAACTCTTCCGGTTCGACTTCGTACGATCGAACTGAACCTTCGCGGGCTTCGGCCACGCGCGTCGTCCCAGTGATCGTGATTTCGTCGAGGCCGTCGAGGCCGTGCACGACGAGGGCACGATGCAGTCCCAGCATGCTCAGGGCCTCGGCAAGTTTCTCGACCAGATCGAGCGAATAGACGCCCACCACCTGCCCGTTAGCGCGCGCGGGATTGGTCAAGGGACCGAGCAGATTGAACATCGTACGCATGCGCAGTTCGCGGCGAACACCCTGTACCTGCTTCATCGCGGGGTGTAGATTCGGCGCATAGAGAAAGCAGATGCCGACTTCGCGCAGACACTCCGCAGCGCGCTCGGGCGAAAGCTGGATGTTGATGCCGAGGGCTTCGACCACATCGGCCGAGCCGCACCTGGAGCTGATGCTGCGATTGCCGTGTTTTGCTACGTAGACACCGGCTCCGGCAGTCACAAACGCCGTCGCGGTTGAGATATTGAAGGTCCCGCTGGCATCGCCGCCGGTGCCGCTGGTATCGACGAGAGACTCTTCGACCGAAGATTCTTCGGCCAGCGCATCGCGGCCAGTGCCGGTAACAGCTAGTGCATTCGCACTTCGAAGGGGCAAGGGCGCGGCGGCTGCGCGAATCGCCTCCGCGAAGCCGACGATCTCCTCGACCGTTTCGCCTTTCATGCGCAGGGCGATGAGCAGGCCGGCAATCTGCGCGTCGGAGCATTTGCCCGCCAGGACCTCGGACATCACCTCACGCGCTTCGGCGCGATCGAGCGATTGGCTGCGGTTCGCAATGCGATGGAGGGCGTCGAGGATCATGCTCGGGGAATTGTAAGCTATGCCGTGTGAAAGACCCCACTTCTCGCGCAAAAGCGCGCGAGAAATAGGGCACCCACCGAGGGATGGTATGTCGATTTAACTCCGGAGCGTGGTCGTGCCTCGCTCCCGCTTCACGTAGTAGTCCCGCCAGTCTTCGGGCAGGGCGGGAGTCGCTATGGCTTTGTCCAGCAAATCAACGTTGTATCGATCTTCGACAAATAACCTGTTCATTTCGGCGATGCTGATGGCTTGCGGTGCATGGCTGAGGAACTCGAACGAGTCTCCGGCGGCGACCGTCCCTTCGCGCTCCACCGAAAAGTAAAACCCGCTGCGTCTGCTACTCAGAAAGCGCGCGAGGATGTCTTCCCGCTGGAATTTCGCGGCCAGCTTGTAACAAGGTATGCGCGGTTGGCGAACCACGATCACTGCGGTGCCGATTTGCAGCCGATCTCCAATGTGGAGGTCGCTCTCGGCCAGGCCTTCCGTGGTGAAATTTTCTCCGAACATGCCCCAGGGCAGGCGCATGCCGGGCAACTCCTGACGCCAAAACTCGTAATGCTCGGAGGGATAGCCATACACGGCCTTGTTCGGGCCTCCATGCACGGTGAGGTCAGCTTGACGGTCACCGTCGAGATTCAACGTGCGCAGTTGCACGGGACCCGACACCGGCGTCTTGAAAATTCCGGTATTGATGGACGTCCCTCTGTAGACCACGAGCCGCGGACGCGCCACGTTCAATGACAGGATCTTCACGATGGAACCTCCGTAGCTTCGGGCGCGGTAAACACGACCGCTGGTTGGATGTATGGAGTCTACAGAAAGTCGCAGGATCGCAGCGCCGAGCTTTGACGGACAGCAGATGACGGCCGTTCCCTACATGGGAATTTGCGAAGAAAAAATCTCTCGCGGGGTTTGCCCTAGTTCCCTGCCGTTCTATAGAATCATAAGTTTGCTGCCCGCAGTGCGACGCCGCAAGCAGGGTCCCTCCGATTCCTAGTTAGCGAGTTGTCCTTATGAAAATCCATGAGTATCAGGCAAAAGCAATTCTTAAGAAGTACGGCGTAAGTGTGCCGCGTGGGGCAATGGCCGCCTCGCAGGATGAGGCCGAGGCCGCTGCCAAAGAGCTATTCAACTCAGGCGCAACCGGAGTGGTGGTCAAAGCGCAGATTCATGCCGGAGGCCGCGGCAAGGGCGGCGGTGTGAAGATCGCGAAGTCGGTGAGCGAGGCCGGCGAACTTGCCTCCAAGATGTTGGGCATGAAACTGGTGACGCATCAAACGGGCCCTGAGGGCCGCATCGTGCGCCGCCTGCTGATTGAAGAGACTCTGCCCATCGAGAAGGAACTTTATCTCGGCATTCTGGTGGACCGCGCTGAAGGCAAGCCGGTGTTTATGGCGTCGGCTGCGGGCGGAATGGACATTGAGCAGGTGGCGGCGGAAAATCCGGACGCGATTCTGAAGCAGCATATCGATCCCGGCATGGGGTTGGAAGCGTTTCAGGCACGGAAGATTGCGTTCAAGCTCGGTCTTGGCGCGAAGCAGATTAATCCGGCGGTCGGGTTCCTGAGCAGCCTTTACAAGGCATTTCTCGATACGGATTCATCGTTGCTCGAGATTAATCCGTTTATTACGACCACGGATGGGCGGCTGTTCGCGCTCGACGCGAAGATTAATTTCGACGACAACGCACTGTTTCGTCACGCCGATCTGAAGGAATTGCGCGACATTACCGAGGAAGATCCGCTCGAAGTCGAGGCATCGAAATATAGCCTGAACTACATCAAGCTCGACGGCAGCGTGGGGTGCATGGTGAACGGCGCTGGCTTGGCGATGGCGACGATGGACATCATTAAGTATGCGGGTGGTATGCCGGCGAACTTCCTGGATGTCGGCGGCGGGGCTAGCTCCGAGCAGGTCGCGCACGCGTTCGAAATCCTGCTCAGCGACAGCAACGTGAAGGCAGTCCTGATCAATATATTCGGCGGCATTCTGCGCGTAGACACGCTGGCTACGGGCGTGGTCGAAGCGGCGCGGAAGACGAACATCAAGCTGCCGATCGTGCTGCGCCTGGAGGGAACGAATGTGGATGAGGGAAAGAAGATCCTGATGAACTCGGGGTTTAATTTCGTCGTTGCAGAGACCATGAAAGACGCGGCCGACAGGGTTGTGGCAGCGGCCCGCGGAACAAGCGGCGTTACTGAATGGCGCTAGAAGGCGAGTGGACAGGGCGCAGTCGGCATACATCGCTCGTCCAGAGCGGCCCCTTAGGGCCGCGAGAGGATCAAATCAGATTCATACGGGCTTTAGCCCAGTGGTTTTAGAAGCGAGGAATTATGGCAATTTTAGTCAATAAGAATACGCGGGTCTTGGTGCAGGGGCTGACCGGCCGTGAAGGCACGTTTCACGCGAAAGCGAGCCAGGCCTACGGAACGCAAATCGTTGGCGGAGTAACTCCGGGCAAAGGCGGAACGACGCACGAGGGCTGGCCGATTTTCAACACCGTGCGCGAGGCCGCCGAGAAAACCGGCGCTAATGCCACGGTGATTTTTGTGCCTCCACCGTTCGCAGCGGACGCCATCATGGAAGCTGCGGATGCTGAAATCGACCTGATTGTTTGCATCACGGAAGGCATTCCGACGCTCGACATGGTGAAGGCGTGGGAGTTCCTGCAGGACCGGAAGTCACGGCTGATCGGACCGAACTGTCCCGGAATCATCTCGCCAGGCAAGTGCAAGATCGGCATCATGCCGGCGTCGATTCACAAAGAGGGATCGATCGGCATCGTCTCGCGCTCGGGCACGCTGACCTATGAAGCGGTACACCAGCTGACGCAGCGCGGCATTGGGCAGTCGACGGCGATCGGCATCGGCGGCGATCCGATTATCGGCACCAATTTCATTGATGCACTGGACTTGTTCAACCGCGATCCTGAGACTGAAGCGGTAATCATGATCGGGGAAATTGGGGGTAATGCCGAGGAGACGGCTGCCGAGTTTGTAAAGGCTCACATGAAGAAGCCTGTCGTTGGCTTTATCGCCGGACAGACCGCACCTCCGGGACGCCGCATGGGACACGCTGGAGCAATCATTTCCGGAGGCAAGGGCACGGCCGCGGAAAAGATGAAGGCGCTGGAGAGCTGTGGCATTCGCGTGGCGAAGTCTCCGGCTGCCATCGGTGAAACACTGGCGGCCGCGCTGGGAGTCAACGTTTAGTTGTAAGGACGGCGGGCACCAGATCTCGGGAACCTCCAAGGCTGAGACGCACTCTCGCCCTGGATGAGAACGCCTAACACGCAAGACCTACGACCCAAGACCTAAAATACCCAAGGACTAACGACCGAACCTATGAAAACTCTGCAACGCACCTTCACTATCGTTAAGCCCGATGCCGTCCACAAGAACGCCGTCGGCGACATCATTGAGCAGTTTGAAAAGAATGGTTTCCGCATTCTCGCCATGAAGATGCTGGAGATTTCCAAGCATCAGGCGGAGCAGTTCTACGCCGTGCATGCGGCCCGGCCGTTCTTCAACACGCTCACCGACTTCATGTCCAGCGGGCCGATCGTAGTCCTGGCTCTGGAGAAGGAAAATGCTATCGCCGACCTGCGCAAGCTGATGGGCGCCACCAACCCCGCCCAAGCCGAGGAAGGGACGATCCGCAAGAAGTGGGCGACCAACATAGAGCACAACGCGATTCATGGATCCGACGCCGAGGAGACAGCGAGGTTCGAGCTGAGCTTCTTCTTCGCGGGATATGAACTATCCAAGTGACAGCGTCTTGCGAGGCCGTTCGATGAACTCACGAAGGCTCGGTTGCTCAGGGCGCGCTCTGTCGAAGTGAAGGATCCGCCGGTGTTGAGGCGGCGCGGCGGGCGGGCGAAACGTCCGCACGACAGCCGCTTGGCGTTCCTTCAAAGCGCTACGTCGTAAGTGTTCGGCAACTCTCGGGAGCTCTTTCATCCCGGTGGCTCAGGTCACAATGCTGCAGCGGAGGTCTGGCGCCTACTTCGAAATTGGACCGTTCTTCCGCTGGTCGTTGACCGTGTACCCGGCGGGCAGGTTGAACAACTGCGCGTCCGGATCGCCCGTTGAAATCTCAGTGATCGTGAAGGTCTGCTTGCCAAAATAGGGGCTGGAACGGATCGACAGCAGGTTGATGCCGAGTTTCTGCGAATGCCAGTACTCGCTCATGCTGTTGAGCGGCTGGTCGTTGCCGAGGACGCCCACATTGGTGACTGTGGTCTGACGAACTCCCTCGGTCTCGATTCCAAGAAGGTTTTGGGTTCCAAGGTCCTCCCAGATTTCCCGACCGTCGCCGTCCTCAAGAGTGTGAGTGGTACCTTTTCGCAACGAAGCTGCGGCAAGATCCGGCTGGGGATCATAGACCAGCAGATCGCAAATGTGTCGTTGCGGACTGCAGTTGTAGAGCGTGTGCTGCTTGGGGTCGGCGAGTTGAATCCAGTTCATCTCCGACTTGACCTTCCCGCCCTTGGGCACCAGATACCAGCGTTCCTCGTAGATGCGGCCTTCCGCACTGCGCGCAATGTGGCGCTGGTTGACGAAGGTCATGGTCCCGCCATCGGCGGCGTATTTCACGGATTCGGTCGCCAGAGTTGCGAAGAATGGAGCGTGCGGGATGGGTGGAATGACGATGCTTTCGAGCACCTCGCGGACACCGCCATCCTGCGCCGGCTGAGGGTGACGCGGCGTCGGCGGCACTTCGGACCGCTGCACCTGCCGCGGCGGAGGTTCCTGCGTCTGCGCGACGCAAACCAGACTGCTGAGCCCAAGAATCCCTGCGAGCCATGTTCGTGCGAGTAGCATTCGCATAGGAACCCTCCCAGTTAGGAGAATGCTATGTCGGCCGGAGGCCTGCGTCAACGAAATGCAGATTGCGCCCCTGCCCGAGGGCTTCGGTCTGGCTCCGCGGCCCACGATAGCTCTCCGGCCCAGCGCCAGCGAATGATAAGAGCCCCATCCCACGAGCGCCACTGCTCTGAGTACGGCCAAGGAAGTCTGTGCCAGGTCGACCGTCCCGAAAGATCGGAGCCGGGGTGAGCTATTCTTCGCACCCTCTGTGTGCTACGTGCTTGCACGCGATGGAAAATCGCGATAGCGTTAGGAGCATATGAGCGATTTGCGAAGCCAGATCAACAGCCTCTCCGCCGCGGAGAAGGCGGATCTGCTCGATACGGTCTGGGAAAGCCTGGAAGGGACTCCGCATCACTTACGGATGCGCAACGTGCGGAGCTCGATCATCGCATCGCGCGGCATGAGCAGAACCCTTCCGACGTAATTCCGTGGCAGCAAGGTCAGGGTTGGAATGTTTAAGAAGCCGTGACACTCCCGGTTGTATGGGCCCCAGAGGCGAATGAGGATTTGCTGGAAGCGCGGGCATGGTATGACAACATCCGCTCGGAACTAGGGGAGCGTTTCTCTCTCGCGGTTGAAGGCACAGTTGAGGCAATCGCGGAACACCCATCGCAATTCCCCGTTGTATACCGGAGCCACCGCCGCGCCGGGGTGCGTCGTTTTCCGTTTGGCATTTTCTTTGATTTTCAGGAACATCGGATTGTAGTGATCGCCCGCTTCCACGGCAGACGCAATCCGAGACGCTGGCAATCACGATAGCAGTAGCGGCCCATCCCACTTACGAAAAGCGTCTCTTAATCCGGCTCGGCAACCCACAGCGGCTCCCCGCCCAGAGAGTGGTAGAAGCCCCATCCCGCCAGCCCGACTACGCTCAGCAGCGCCAAGAACGAAGGGGCTGCGTACCAAGCCGAAAGGTCTCCGGTGAAAGGAATGTTCCCGAGCAAGTCCACGGAGAACGCTCCGACAGCCAGCGGTACCAGCCCGAAGCGCAGGACGATCAGCGCCAGGATGCCGAAGATGAGAAGAATGATCGGGACGTCGACGGCCAGATGCGTGCTCGTCAGTCCACGCATTACCAGAAAGACCCCGACGAACAAGACGGCGGCGATCCAATCGGCGCGCAGGCCCTTCAATCCCATTAACCGGGCAAGGAACTCCACCAGTACCTTCAGTCCGAGCAACAGGAAGAAGAACTGCAGCGTACCGAAAATGGAGTTAGGAATTTGCGAGACCCACTGGCCGAGCGCATGGCGCCCTCCCATCAAGTAGTCCAAAGAACTGAGCGGGGGCGCGGCGCCGAGGTGTGACAGCGGGATGTTACCCAGCTGAAAGATCACGAACCAGAGCGTGCCGAAGGCGATGCCAAACAGGATGTCGCGTCCCACGACCGGATCCCGAAGCTGCCCGGAGATGAGGCGACTCCAGGAGATGATGGCTTGCGGCCAGTTCCGACGGATCCACGGCTCGATCGCCAGGTACAACATCCACATAGCGCCGCCCCACAATAGCGCGCTGGAGACCGCCAGGATCAGGTATCCAAAGGTCTGAAAGTCCAATACGAAATGTGAACGGCACAACCAGAGGGCGATTTCCAGAACGAACATGATGGCTGCGAGGCGGAACGCTCCTTCGCGGTCGCCGCGCCCGTGGCGAAAATTGCGGCGAGCCAGCAATGCACCCCCGGCCAGAACCGCGGTCAGCAGCAGTATGCTGATCGCTTGGCTCGCCCGGTTTTTCTTTTCGTCCGCAGATTTTGCGGCGATCATACGCCACGGCTTATTCCAGTCGCCGATCATGGCGAAGAAGACCGGCTTGCCGTGCCATGCGGCGGCTTCGACTCGCAGCGGACGCGTCGACCCGGGCCAAACGCCAGTCCATGCGGCGCGTGCGTCGGCCATTCCCAGCGAGGTCCATTCGGGCTGCGCCGGCTGTAGCTTCGAGGCGTCGATTTCCGCCGCGGAAAATAAAGCGCTCCAGTCCGGGGGTGCGGTGAGCGGCGCAGTCGTGTCTTTCTGGGGAGGTATGGCCTGCAGATAGATCAGCCTGCCCTTGGCGTCGAGCTTCAGATTGACCATGTCTGAGATTGTGGCGGGCGGGTCGTCCTGAGTAACAATTCCTGGAATCAGAAAACTATCCCGATAGCCGTTAGGGTCCAGCAGGTCCGGACTCTGCCGATACCAGAATTGCAGCGTGGTTGGACGCCCCGCCATTACTTCATCCCAGTTCGGAGACGTCTTGCTGTCCTTTTCAACCGAGTCCCGGAAATCTGTGTCGTACTCGAAGCCGAAGGCGGTGTCTGCGGGCTTCTGCGGGTAGCCGAGTTGCGTCACGATCTCGCGCGCACGGTGAGCCAGGACTTCGGGAGTCTGCTCCAGATGCATCTTTTCGATGGCACTGTAGTGGATCGTGAAATAGGTTCCGACCGCCAGTCCCAATAGCACAAAGACGAGACATGCGACAGCGATGCGCGGGCGAAGTCCGGTGGTTTCGCCGGAGGCGGCGACCAGTTGGGGAGAAGGCGTTTCGCCTGCGGCCAGCGCCGCGGCGAGTGGATCTCCGCCAGGTAATGCCGCAGCCACCGCCAGAGCCGTCGCGGGACGTCCCGAGGGTTCCGTCTCGAGACAGCGCAGAATCACCTTCTCGACGATCGGATCGAGATCTTTCACCACGGATGAAGGCCGGCTCGGAGCTTGACTGCCGCGCGCCTGCAAAGCGCCCACCGGCTTTTCCGCAAAAGCGCGCTTGCCCGTGAAGACTTCGTACAGCACCAGGCCGAGCGCATAAATGTCGCTGCGGGTGCTGACTTCTTTTCCCGACAACTGCTCGGGCGACATGTACGCCGGGGTCCCGCTGCGCACCTCTTGCCCGCGGATGTCGTCGGCGATGCCAGCCAGGCCGAAATCGGTGATCACGACCTGGCCGCGGCCGTCGAGCATAATGTTGGCGGGCTTCAGGTCGCGGTGCAGAACGCCCTTGGCGTGAGCCGCGGCGAGTCCGGCGCAAAGGTGGCGCGCGATGTCGAGCGCCTTGTCGGGTGGCAGGCGGCCGATGCGCCGCAGCAGGGAAGCGAGATCTTCGCCATCGACGTACTCCATGGTGAAAAACGTCTGACCATCGACTTCGCCCACGTCGTAGACGCGGCAAACATTGGGATGAGAAACCCGGCGCGCCATGCGGACTTCATTGCGAAAGCGTTCCAGCAAGCCCTCGTCGTGTCCGGCTTCATCAGGCAAAAACTTCATGGCGACTGCTTGCCCCAGAGTCAGGTCGTCGGCGCGGTAGACCTCGCCCATGCCACCTTTTCCTAACAGCGCGATGATGCGATAACGGGACGCGACCAGGCGCCCGGGAAGAAACCGCCCTTCATTCAGCAAGTATTCCGCGGAACTGGAAGGCCGGGACGATGGCGGCCGGGAAGACGACGGAGGCCGCGGCGGCAACGGCGAGGTTGCTGTGGCAAAGTCGAGAGTTGCTACGTCGTCCATATGCGAAGTTGGCCTGCCGCAGGCGGAGCAGAAGGCAACGGTGTCTGGCAATTCGGTCCCGCAGCTTGCACACTTGGCCATGAAAATTTCCCGCTACAGTCTAACCCAGACCTCGGGCTTCCGGCCTCAGCCTTCGGGCCGCCCCATAATCCGCTTGACATGTACGGTATAACCGTACATACTGGGAAGGTAGGGCGAAGCTGTTTCTCTCTTCAGCCGCTCTGGATTGAATAAGAGCGCAACCGCAAGCAGCGCCCATAAACCACGCGGGACAAATGAAGGAGAAATCTCTTATGCCTAGGAAAAGGGCAATATGCAACTCGTCCGCTTTCGCCACAAAGGGCTGGCGCAACTCCACGAAGGCGGAAGCGCGAAGGGCCTGCCATCCAGGATGGTCGACAAGTTGCGCAAGCTTTTATTCGCCCTCGAAACCGCGGAGGCACTCGGTCAACTCCGCGCTGTTTTCCGGGATGGAAGCTACATCCTCTAAAGGGTGACCTGAGAGGTTTGTGGAGCCTGACGGTTACGGGAAACTGGCGTCTGGTCTTCCGCTACGATCAAGAGAGCAACACTGCCAGCGACATTGACCTGATTGATTCCCACTAGGAGGTCCGAAATGCCGATGAAGAACCCGCCGCATCCGGGCGAACTGATCAGGACCGAAGTCATCGAAGCTCTCGGCCTGTCCGTGTCGAAGGCGGCGGAGATTTTGCAAGTGCGCCGTGCTACGCTCTCCGATCTTGTACATGGCAAGGCCGCGCTGACGCCGGAAATGGCTTTGCGTATCGAAAGGGCGTTCGGCCCGGATATGAATCACCTTCTCAGAATGCAACTCGCTTACGACGTGGCGAAAACACGAAAACACGCTCGGACCCTCTCGGTTAAACGATACGCCCCCGCTTGAAAGCCAGCGATCACGTGCTCCGGGGATCCTGACTCCGCCCCGGCGCTTCGCTTTGTATTACCATGCAGAGCGATGACTTCACGCTTGGGTCAATGGCTGCGGGATCCGCTAGTTCTTTTGTGCCTGGCAGCGAGCCTGCTTGCCTTCGTGGTGCAATCGGGCGAACTGGGCACCGCCGACACCATGCACCGCCTCCAGACCACGCATTGGCTCTGGACTTCGCAGCCGCAAGTGTTTCCCAACGAGTATCCAGAATTCGGATTGCCCGGCCGCGGAGGCCGCATCTTCAGTTGGTACGGCATCGGCCAATCGCTGCTCATGCTGCCCGCCGATCTGGTCGGGACGTGGATCTCGCATTGGCACATTTTCTCCGAATACGAAGATGACCCTGCCGTACGCAGCATCATCGTCAGCTACAGCACCAACATCCTGGTAAATGTGCTGACGGTGCTGATCGCATTTCGCCTGATGCGCCAGTTGCGCTTTACCCTGAAGGAATCTATCGCCGGAATCCTTACGATGTTGTTGTGCACCACCCACCTGCACTACACGCAAAACATGCAGGAGAATAACTACATCATGCTGCTCACGTTTACTGGGTTTTCCTACCAGTACGAGTGGCTGCGCACCGACCGCCTGCGGCCTCTCTGGATTGGCTCATTCGCGCTCGGCCTGAATCTGCTGACTCGCGTGACGACGGCCCTCGACGTGATCGCGGCCGGCATCTTTCTGTTGGCGGTGTTGTGGTTCGAGCAGGTTCGAGGCCGTGGCTTGTGGCAAAGTCTGCTGGTGTACTGCAAGGTCGCGGTTCCGGTTTATGCCTTCTTCGCCATCGTCGAACGTTTGTACAGTTTCTATCGCTTCGAATCTTTCGCCCACAGCTACATCCCCATCTTCGCGCGAGTATCGCGGGAGCAGGATCCCACGCTGCCCGCGAACTTTCCCTGGAGCACGCCCTTTCACGAAGGCGTTCTGGGCGCACTCTTCAAGCCGGAGAAATCGATCTTTCTCTTCGATCCCGTGCTGGTGCTTGCTCTCGTGCTGCTCGTGCTCTTGTGGAAGCGCCTTGATTTGGAAGTCCGCGCGTATGCGGTGACGTCGCTTTTGCTCGTCGCGGGATATATTTGCTTCTACTCGCGTTACACCTACTGGGCGGGCGACTTCGCGTGGGGAGACCGCTACGTTTCGACCGCGGTGGAGATGGTGGCGCTTCTCGCCGTGCCGCTGCTTCTGCGGTACCGCGCCGATCTGAGTCCATGGATCTGGCGGGGCGCAATCGCGATTCTCGTCGTTAGCCTGGTTGTCCAGCTTGCGTCACTTGCATTCTGGCTGCCGCTCGAGATCTACCAGATGGAAACGCTCGGCCATCCCACGTACGTGATCGCGCTGCGCTTCAAGAACATCGCAGCATTCACTCTCGGAAAAATGGACGCATGGGGGCTGAACACCGACGAGATGTCGCAGGATCCCTGGGACTACGTCCACATCACGACATGGAATTTGTTCCCGTTTCTGTTGCACAGAGTCGGAGAGGCGCCAGCGTGGGTAGTGAGGACTGCGTTCGCCGTGTGGGCCGTGGCGCTAGCGGCGCTGGCCGCGGTGTTGCGGCGGTTATGGACGGTATTGAGGGTGCCATCGACGGGCGAGATGAGTGGAGGTTGAAGCTTCAAAGAGCTTATGGTAGAATGGTAGACATAATTGGTAGACAGGTGGACCGATGAGTTTGAACATCAAAAACGAGGATGCCCATCGCTTGGCGCGCGAGCTGGCCGAAGCCACCGGCGAGAGCATGACGCTCGCGGTAAGTGAGGCGCTCCGGGAGCGTCTTGATCGCGTGAGAAGGGATTCCAGGGCAGGGTTAGCAGAGCGACTTCTGAAGATCGGAAAAGAATGCGCAGCGCGGATCAAGGAGCCCTATAAGTCCATTGACCACGGCGAGTTGCTGTATGACGAAAAAGGATTGCCGAAGTGATTGTGGACTCTTCGGCGATCGTGGCGATCTTGCGGGCGGAGCCAGAGGCCGTGGAGTTCGCCCATTCGATAGCGTCTTCAAAATGCCGAATTTCCGCGGTCAGCTATGCGGAAGCTGCCATCGTCATTGACTGCGCGGCAGACGCGATCGCCAGCCGGCGCTTCGACGACTTCATTCGCGCATCAGCCATCGCGGTCGAAACGGTCACTTCAAGACAGGCGCAAATCGCGCGCTATGCCTATCGAGACTTCGGCAAGGGGCGCCACAAGGCGGGGCTGAATTTCGGGGACTGTTTCAGCTATGCGCTGGCGAAGGAGGCGGACGAGCCCTTGCTATTTAAGGGCGACGATTTCTGCCATACCGACCTCGAGGCGGCGAAAAAATAGACTTCAAATTGGTCCGTGGCGGATGAGAGCCTAATCTCAGGTCTAGCCGAAGAAAGCAGAAGATCCGCGCGATCACCTCTTCTTCTTCGCCGTTGGCTTCGGCTTCAAAGTCTTCACGTACGCGTAGCTAATCGCGAGATACTTCTCCAGCGTCTTCGTGTTCTTCAGCAAGGCATTGGGCACGGTTACATATTCCTTCATCACGGCGCCATACGCTTCATACAACTTCGTCTTGTACTTCTTCAGGAATCTTTCCCGCTCGTCTTCGGGCAGTCTGAGAGCCATCACGCCCTCGGGACCGAGCAGGAGCGAAAACATGTTGCCGTTCAGCGAAGTATAAGGATTGGCCGCACCCTTTCGCTCGATCTCCGGGTGCGTGGCGATCAACTTGTCGTACAACGCCAATTTGTCGGCGGGGATGTCGGGTTTCTTTGGCGAAGTCATCGTGCTTTCTTGCAGTCCTTTCCTTCGAGTTTGAGGATCGAAACGCGAAGCAGGATACAGGAGAATGCGCGGAAAGTTGTCAGCGCCGCAGGATCGTGCGAATGTCTCGGCTCTCCAGAATCTTCCTTGGGACGCCGATTCTTGCCACCGTCAGCATGGCGCATCCGAGTTCGTCGGTGGTCAAAACGTAGTCGGGCAGAAGCCATCGAAGCAGAGGCAGCACAGGCTTGCTGATGGCATAGAAGATTCGATACAGGCTTGTCTTGGACTTCGCTCCGTGCACGGGTTCGATGATGCCGGGACGAAACATGTACGTGCCCTTAAACGGCAAACGCAGCAGCGAGTTCTCCGCCTTGCCTTTGACCCGGGCCCACATGGTGCGTCCCTGTTCGGAACTGTCGGTGCCCGCGCCGGAGACGTAGATGAAAGTCATCTTTGGATTCAGCCGAGCCAGGGTCTCGGCGGCAGCCAGCGTGATGCCATAGGTCACGCGCTCGTACTCCTCGGCGCTCACCTGGGAGGCCGACACGCCTAGGCAGAAGAAGCATGCGTCAAAGCCAGAGAGCCTGTCCTCGACGGCGGCAAAATTCCATAGGTCCGCGTGCAGAAGTTCGCGCAGTTTGGGATGATGGATGCCGCTTGGAGTGCGGCCAACGATTTGCACTAAGACCACATCAGGAGCCTGCAGACACTCGCGGAGCACGCCCTGGCCGACCATGCCCGTGGCTCCAAACAGAAGGACCTTCATGACCTACTCAACGGTGACGGACTTGGCCAGATTCCTGGGTTGGTCGACGTCGCAGCCGCGGCGCACCGCAATATGATAGGCCAGCAGTTGAAGCGGGACAATTTCGAGGATCGGTAGTAACTCCTCCGGAGCCGCTGGGACGTAGAGAACGTGATCGGCAGCTTCTTTGATCTCTTCGTCGCCCTCGGTGGCGAGCGCGATCACCACGCCAGAACGCGCCTTCACTTCCTTCAGATTCGACATCGTCTTCTCGTAGCGCAACATCGATCCCGGATTATTCGGGTCGCGAGTTGCGATGACCACGACGGGAAGATTCTCGTCGATCAGCGCATTCGGCCCGTGCTTCATCTCGCCCGCGGGATATCCCTCAGCGTGGATGTAGGAAATTTCTTTCAGCTTGAGCGCGCCTTCGAGTGCGATGGGGTAGTGAATGCCGCGTCCCAGAAACAGGAAGTCGTGAACCTTCTGGTAGCGCTTGGCCAACTCATCGCAAGCTTGATCCTGGGTCAGGACATGCTCAAGTTTCGACGGAATGCGCGTCAGTTCCAGCATGGCCGCGCGGGCCTGCTCGGGCGTCATCACGCCCCGAACCTGAGCCAGATACATGGCGAAGACATAGAGCGCGGTCAGTTGGCCGGTGAAAGCTTTGGTGGAAGCCACGCCAATTTCCGGCCCGGCGTGCGTATAGATCGTGCCTGCGGCTTCGCGCGTGATCATCGATCCGACGACGTTGCAGATGGCCAGCGTCTTCGATCCGCGTGATTTGGCTTCGCGCTGGGCTGCGATCGTGTCGGCGGTCTCGCCGGACTGCGAAATCACCAGCGTGATGGTCTCCGGATCGACGATAGGATTCCGGTATCGCCACTCGCTGGCGTAATCGACTTCTACCGGAACGCGGGCCAGGGTTTCGATCATGAACTTGCCGGCCTGTCCGGCGTGCCAACTGGTACCGCAGGCGATGATGTTGATCTTCTGCGCAGACCGGAACTCGGCCTCGGTGATCTCCATCTGGTCGAGAAAGATGTGACCCGTATCCTGCGAAACCCGGCCCAAAGCGGTGTCGCGGACGGCACGCGGCTGCTCGTAAATCTCCTTGAGCATGAAGTGCTTGAAACCGCCCTTTTCCGCCATGATCGGGTCCCAGGTCACGTGCTGGATCTGGCGCCGGACGGGCCTTCCATCAAAGTCCGAAAGATGCACCCCGTCGGGCGTGACCACCGCCATATCCCCGTCCGCGAGGAAGAAAATGTCGCGCGTGTGGTTCAGGATGGCCGGCACATCGGAGGCAACAAAATACTCATCGTTGCCCAAGCCAATCACGGCTGGGGGGCCATTGCGCGCTGCCACAATCTTGTTCGGTTCGTCGCTCGAAATCACCGCCAGGGCAAAAACGCCGTTGAGGTCTTTTACGGTACGGCGCACCGCATCTTCCAGAGGTGGCCGGTGAGCGTTTCCAGCTTTCATTGAATACTTCTCAATCAGATGGGCAATAATTTCGGTATCGGTTTCGGTGGTGAACTTGTGGCCCTCCTCGATGAGCTTCTTTTTCAGGCTAAGATAGTTCTCGACGATGCCGTTGTGAACGACCACTATTTTGCCCGTGCAGTCGCGGTGAGGATGCGCGTTTTCTTCGGTGGGGCGTCCGTGGGTGGCCCAGCGCGTGTGGCCAATGCCGTAGGTGCCGTTGATCGGCTTCAGGCGAATGACTTCTTCGAGATTGCGCAGCTTGCCTTCGGCGCGACGAAGTTGCAGTCCGTCGCCATCGCCAGCCACCGCGATTCCCGCGGAATCATAGCCGCGATATTCGAGCCGGCGCAGTCCTTCAATGATGATCGGAACTACACTCTTCTTACCGACGTAGCCGACAATGCCGCACATGGCAAGACCTCACAGGAAGTCCTCAGGATTTTCCGGCCCGTTACTACTCGGCCAGGGAGAAACGGAATTCTTCAATGACGGGATTGGTCAGCACGTCGCGGGCAATCCGCTCGACCTCAGCCTGTGCCTCTTCGCGCGAGAGGCCTCCGTCGAGCGTGAGCTCAAAATACTTTCCCTGGCGCACGGCCTCCAGGCCCTTGTAACCCATCTTTTTGAGAGCGCCCTGGATGGTCTTGCCCTGGGGGTCGAGAACGCTTTTCTTGAGAGAGACGTAAACGTAGGCTGTCATAAAAAGGCATTATACGTGACGGGTCTGGGGGCGAACCGTGGATCCGAGCCGCGAGAGAGGCGACAATCATATTGCCTCAACTGGTCGAGGAAGGGTACTTGAATTTTCTTATGCGGGGCATTGAGAATACTTATTCTCATTGCGCGATGCGATTTCCGGGTTTCGAGGGAATACTTGGAACCTATTGACCTGCAAGGGTTTTCCGTGTATTTCTTGGAGTGCGGCAAGAGCTGGAACCACAGCAGGCACAGAGTTGGGCGCGCCCAGGCCATAGGACGTTTCGAGCGTTCTACTCCTTCAGTTTCGCATCCAGAGTTGCGAGCGAGTCTTCCAGAAGCTTGCGGTGTCGGGGGTTCTGGCAGACCTCCAGCTGCTGAAGCACTGTTTGGCGCGACAGACGAAGTCGCTCTTTTTCCCGCCACCGGGCGGCTTCTTCAGGGGTCATCTTAGGACGCGGTGTCCTGGCCTTATCACTGGCTTGAGCCTGCTGCGCCTCCACCGATTTGCTTTCCCATCCTCGCGCCATGGCCTCCATTATAAATGTGTGCCTCCGCGGATTTCATGCGGCCATTCCCCTTGACCGCAGGGGTATAATTCATGCTGCTTAGGTCGTACGGTTCGCCTTTTGAGGGGGAGGCGGCCAAGGAGTTTCATTTCTGAACCCCTCAAGCGTGTCACGCTTGAAAGTTGGATCGCGGTGCCTCGCCACGCTTCGTGGTATGGCCGGAGTTTTTCCACCCGATTCTTCTTTTGAACTTTTCCGCGATTTCCATGTTCGCTCCTTCCTCGCATACAGCTTGAATCGCGACGCGTTCCCAACCGATCGTGTTCCCCGCGCGATGGCCCTCCGGATGGAGGTGACCCCTCATGCCGGATGACCCTTCTCCCGCTGGAGCGGATGAACTTCTCCCTCTGGCGCGTCTCGACGCGATCAGGGAGCCGGAGCAGCTATTGGCGGCATACTTCAGTTCATCAACGGTCGGACTGAGCGTCCTTAACTCCGAGCTGCGTTATCTGGCGATCAACGATACCCTGGCCGCAATGAATGGTCTGCCGGCGGCTGAGCACTTGGGAAAGACAGTTCGGGAAGTTCTCGGCGACTTCGCCGATATCGCGGAACCGAATCTTCGGCGCCTCCTGGCTACTGGCGAGCCCGTGCGCTTCGAAATTTCAACGAAGCTGCCGCATCGAACGCATTCCGGGCATTGGATTCTGCACTACCTTCCCATTCGCGACGAGAACGGCACCATCAATCGCATTTGCGCCGTCGTGCTCGAGACTACGGTGCAAAAACAGCTGGAAGAGTCTCTGAAGGATGTCGGCGGAAAACTGCACAAGGAAACGGGCCGTCTGCGGATGCTGTTGGACGTGAGCACGATCATGGCGTCGAACTCGAACCTGCAGCAAGGGTTCCGGCAGATCTCGGCCCGCATTCGACGGCTTCTGCACCACGAGTATGCCGGCTTCGAAGTGCGCGATCCCTCCAGCGGGCTGCTCATCCGCCAGGCCGAAGACTTCCCGTTCGGCAAAGGACTGCTATCGCCGCAAGCCATCAGCCCGCACGATAGTCCGGGAGGCCGTTCCCTGCGGGAAGGCACCGCGCTGATTTTTACGAAAGACGAAATGCAGGGATTCGCCGCGGAGATTACAAAAAGCTTTCTCGCGGAGGGACTTCGATGCCTGTGCTGCCTTCCGCTTCTCCGTCCCAACGGGCCCCTCGGAGTACTCGTCTTCGGCAGCACTCGAGAGAATGCGTTTCATCCGGAGGATATTGGCCTTCTGAACCAGATCGCCGCCCAGTTCGCGGTTGCCCTGGAAAATCATCGCGCGGCGGCTGAGATTGAAGTCCTCAAGAACCGCCTCGCCGAAGAGAAGAAATATCTGGAGAGCGAGCTTCGTTCCGAAGGACATTTCGCTGAGATCGTCGGCGACAGCCCTGCGCTCAAGCAGGTGCTAGACCAGGCCGCAACCGTGGCTCCCTGCGACGCCACCGTCCTGATTTTGGGCGAGACCGGGACGGGCAAGGAGTTGATCGCTCGCGCTCTTCACCGCTTGAGCCGGCGCAAAGACGGCGCCTTCATCAAGCTCAACTGCGCCGCCATTCCTACCGGCTTGCTGGAGAGCGAACTCTTTGGGCACGAAAAGGGAGCCTTTACCGGAGCGGTGAGCCAAAAAATCGGACGGTTGGAACTCGCCGACGAAGGAACTCTGTTTCTCGACGAAGTAGGTGAAGTTCCACTCGAATTGCAGCCCAAGCTCCTGCGCGTTCTTCAGGATCAGGAGTTCGAACGCCTGGGCAGCAATCGCACCATCAAAGTGAACCTGCGTTTGATTTCTGCCACGAATCGAGACCTGGCCCGAAGCATCGCCCAGAATCAGTTTCGCAGCGACCTCTTCTATCGTCTGAGTGTATTTCCCATTCGCATCCCACCCTTGCGAGAACGGCGAGAGGATATTCCGCTGCTGGTCTGCTACTTCGTGCGTAAGTTTGCGGCGCGCATGGGGCGTCCGATTGAGACCATTCCCAAAGAGACCATGAGAGCACTCTCCGCCTGGCTGTGGCCGGGCAATATTCGCGAACTTGAGAACCTTATGGAGCGCGCCGTTATTCTGAGCAGCGGCCCCGCTCTCTATGTTCCTTTGCTGGAACTCCGAAGCGAAGGCTCCGCGGTGCCGCCTCTGTCGGATCACAGCCTGGAAAATGCTGAGCGGGAACATATCCTGCGCGTGTTGCGGGAAGCTCGCGGCGCGATTTCCGGACCGCACGGCGCTGCCGAGCGGCTCGGACTGAAGCGCACTACCCTCCAATCCAAGATGCGGCGCTTGAAAATCGCTCGTCCCGACTACGCGGGTTCCTGAGGGGAGGGAATCCGACTGCTGCAAAAGGCTGCGGCAAGGTGGCCTGACGACTATTCGGCAATTGCCGAAATTTCGCCAGAGGTATGGCAGCAGGGTGTTTGTTTTCATTTCGGAACTCGTTCCAAACAGGGAAGTTCCCCTCTTTCCATCGTCTCCCATTTACGGAATACGACGTGCATAGTAGTTGACTTACTCTGCCTCCGGCCGGCGCAAGTCGCTTCTTCCAGCCATTGCGGAGCGGGCCCCGATCCACCACAGAAACAAACAGCCCCCGGCGCAAGTGGCCCGGTTCTTTGGAGTCAAAGCAGTGTTATTGACAGAGAGACGCGAACTGGCTGGCTCAAGCACTTCGGGCCAATTCCTTCCGGCGGCACTTCCGCTGCCAAAACCTCATCATTATTCAGCAGGCGATCACGCCGAACTTACCACCGGATGGACAATGTCGCGGGTCGAGCCTTCGGCCGACGAAGCGGTCATCAGAAGTCTCAACCTATCCATTCTTCAGCCCACTCCACAGACGCATCCACAAGAAGTGGATGCTCTCTACCTGTTTGCCTGCCATCTCGAATGGGAACAGTCGGAAGAGCTCGGCGCGGGCTGGGAGTTGATTGCCGCCGCCCAAAGTTCGCACGCCGAGACGCGCGCGCATGCCCGCGCCCTGCTGGCGAGTTCCCGCCACATGGCCGGCCTCGGCTCCTGTTCAGGCCGGACCACGAAGAAAGGGCGGTCCGCCGCTATGGAGACAGAGGATATGGATGCACCGTACGGTCTGGATATCATCGACAATTGCAACGAGTGCACGAACATGTGTCCGGGTTTTTTCTGCAACTTTTCCAATTCCACCCTGCAGTCGTTGAGCGCAGTGAGCCACAAGAGCGTGCTTCCTGCCGGCGCCATCTTGTTCGTGGAAGGCCAGAGTCCCCGCGGCCTGTTTATTCTGTGCTCGGGCAAGGTGAATCTTTCGACCACCTCCCTTGAGGGCAAAACGCTGATTTTCAAGACTGCTGAAGATGGAGCAGCCCTGGGCGTGAGCGCCACGATTTCCGGTAAGGGATATGAAGCGACGGCGGTGACGGCGACTCCCTGTCAGGTGAGCTTTATCGACCGCAAGCATTTCCTCGAGCTGATGGAAACGCACAGTGAAGTCGGCATGCACACGGCACAGTGTTTGAGCAGCGACTTCCACCACGCCTATCGCGACATTCACGACCTGGTGCTGACCCGTTCTTCCAAGGGCAAACTGGCGAGGCTGTTGCTGTCGCACTCGGATGGAGAAGAAGAGGAGCAGAACCGCGTGCATTCGGTCATGACTCATGAAGAGATGGCGCAGCGCATCGGCGCGTCGCGCGAAACCGTGACCCGCCTGTTGGGCCATTTAAGAAGGAAGAGGCTGATCCGGCTGGACGGCCCGACGATCGTCATTCGCGATCGCGGCGGCTTAAAAGCACTGGCATTCTAGTCCCCCCCCGTACCGGAGGATGGTTCTCTATTTGCTCGCCGTCCTCCGGGCTGTTCTGAACACTGCTCCGCCGCGCTTCAGGCGAAGGGAATCTTGAGGAATGTATTCCGGCACGCTGATTCATGATTTGTTCGCGGCGGTGGAGAGAGCTCGAAGCAACGCTGAGACTTCCGCCGTCGAGCCCCGTAGCGGAGCGAATCCTGGCGCGCGGCAGACTCTAGAGCCCGAACAGTTCCCGCAAGCGCTTGGTCTGAGCCCGGCTGACGGGAATCTCGGTCTGCTTTTTGTCGTCCATTCGCAACTGGTACGAACTCTTGAACCAGGGAACCACTTCGCGAATGCGGTTGATGTTGACCAGATAAGAGCGGTGCGCGCGCCAGAAAAGATTCGTGTCTAGACTGTCCAGTAGTTCCTCGAGCGTGCGGCAGTTCGACTGCCCTTCCATACCCGCGGCCCCGCCGGTCACCACGGTGATCACGCCGTCTTCAATCCACGCATAGCAGATGTCGCGCTGGTCCACCAGAAACATGCGGCCAACCGTCTTGAGCAGAATCTTCGCTGCCGGCTGCTTTTGCGACTCAATCATGCGGACGAGGGTCTCGATCTTGTCGGCCGGAAGTCCGTCCGCATCCTGCTTGGCCCGCGCCTTCTGAATAGCCTGCGCGACGCGCTTCTTGTCAAAGGGCTTCAGCACGTAATCGACCGCGTTCACTTCGAACGCCTTCACCGCATACTGATCAAACGCGGTGGCAAAGACAATCTTAGGCAGCGGGATTTTCTTGTCGAGCAGCTTCTTGATGACGCCAAAGCCGTCGAGTCCCGGCATTTGCACGTCGAGAAAAACCAGGTCGGGATTGTGTTCCTTGATGAGGTTGACGGCTTCCAGCCCGTTCTTGCCCTGGGCTACGACATTCACATCATCAGCATTCTTCAGCAGGTAGGCGAGTTCGTCGCGGGCGAGCTGCTCATCGTCCACGATTACTGCGGATAAAGGCATCATTGCTCCGGAAACCGCCAGCAAAGTCTGAGCTGAGTATAGTGCTCAGAAATGCCGACCGCAACGCTAGCGGGGAACAAGAGTGCGGGGACAACAGTGTAGAAGCGAGAATGTGAAGACGGCCGCCTCCGGCCGTCCGTCGAGCGAAGCTCGACGGGGGTTCTCCGCGTCCTCTGTGGTGAGATGTTTCCCCTACTGCGGCCGCTGCATCATCCCGCTCATGTCCATCTTGGTGTAGCCTGCGGGAATCTCAAACAGGCTCGCCGCTTGCGGTCCCTCCTGGATATTGCGCATTTCTCCGCCGCCGTTCTTGTTATCCCACTTCACGGGAAAGCGCAGCTTCGAATCCAGCCATACCGAACTCGCTTCACCGCTGGAGTTCGTGCCTTCATACTTCACGGTGCTGCGGCCGTTTACGGTTTCGCTTCCTACCTTGTGGCAGGTGCCTCCCTTGTTTGGAGCGAGTTTCAGCCAATCGGAGCACGCACTCTCAACGTCGCCGCTCTTGAAGAAGTTGAACATTCCACGGCTCTCCATCATTTTGGCCGGCATCTCCATGTACATGTGTTGCTTGGGCATCAGAACCACCCAATTTTCTGAGTTGAGATCGAAGATGACCGAGCCGCCGTTTCTGGGATCGCTGTTGTCGGCCGAATCAAAGCGCATTTTATCTTTACCGAAGTAGACCTTGGTGGGCCCGTGCCCGCCTTTTTGGTTGTTGTTCACGACCTCGGCCGAGAACTCGGTCTGCGCCAGCGCGAGGCCGCCTGCAAGCAACAGCACAACGAAACACGAAATGCGCATCATCAATCGAGACACGGTTTATCTCCTTGGGAATCGTCGGCTTTCCGACGCGAGTGTATAGGCCGGGGGGTGGGCGGGGAAAGCATACCAGAAGTGCCTGCCGTTCCGAACGCCCTCTTCTGTGGGGACAGGCGCCCTCGGCTGTCCGTCGGGCGAAGCTCGACGGCTATTCAGGGTTGGAAATTCAGTGGCCGTTGCGGCCGACGGGCTTGGAGAAATCCTTGGCGATCCATTTCGAGAGGAAGGTGCTGCGGTGCTCGGCGAAGCCCAGCTTCCGGTACAGTTGCAAGGCCGCCGAATTTTCCTGCACGACCTCGAGGTGCAGCGTGCGAATGCCCGCCGCCCGCGCCGCCTCCTCGACAAACTCCATCGTCTTGCGGCCCCAGCCTCGCCCGCGGTGTTCCGCGCGGAGATAGAACTCGTCGACGAAAGCATCGCGGCCCAGCCATTCGAGACTGTAACCAAAGCAGAGCACGACGTAGCCGACAGACACGTTGCCATCGAGAATAAGCCACGCCAGGCCGAGACTGGAATCGTCCAGTACGGCTGTCAGGGCAACGCGAGCTTTGTCGCGATCGAAGCCGTGCCCGTCGAAGGCGTAATAGTCGCGCATAAAATCCAGGAGTGAATCAGCGTCGGACTCGGCGGCTAAGCGGAATTGCGGATCGTTGCTCATGGTGGAAGAAGGGCGCGCCGCTATGCTTCTAAGGCTTATGTGGGGACGGCCGCCCTTGGCTGTCCATCGAGCGAAGCTCGACGCTGTTCACACCACATTCTCCAGGGCCAGAGCCATGCCCATGCCCCCGCTCACGCACAGCGTGGCCACGCCCCGCTTGGTGTTGCGCTTCAGCATCTCGTGGAGCAGGGTCACGGTGATGCGCGTCCCCGTACATCCGATGGGATGCCCGAT
This sequence comes from uncultured Acidobacteriaceae bacterium, assembly GCA_963844525.1. GTDB lineage: Bacteria > Acidobacteriota > Terriglobia > Terriglobales > Acidobacteriaceae > Sulfotelmatobacter. The sequence continues at coordinate 345,663 of CAWJOM010000012.1, forward strand.
CGCAATCGCTCCGCCATTCACATTGAGGCGGTCGCGATTCATGTTCAGCGTGCGGTCGCAGGCCAGCACCTGCGCCGCAAATGCCTCGTTCAACTCGATGAGTCCGAACTCGTGCAGGCGCAGGTTGTGCTTGTCTTCCAGTTTGCGCAGCGCCGGGACCGGGCCGATCCCCATGGTTCGCGGATCGACTCCCGCGGAAGCGATAGCCAGGATCCGCGCCAGCGGCTTCAAATTGTGCTGCTTCACGAAATGCTCGTTGGCCACCACGACGGCCGCGGCCCCATCGGTGATGCCCGAAGAATTGCCGGCGGTGATGGTTCCGGGCGTTTCTCTGGACACCGAGAACACGGGAGCCAGCTTGGCCAGCTTCTCGATGCTCGCGTCGGCAAATGGGTGCTCATCGCGCGCAAACGTGATCGCGCCCTTTTTCCCTTCGATCGTCACGGGAACAATTTCCGCATCGAACCGTCCGGCCGCAATCGCCCGTGCGGCCCGCGTCTGCGACAGCAGCGCAAATTCGTCCTGCTCCTCGCGCGTGATCTTGTACTGCTCGGCCAGCACTTCGGCGGTTTCGCCCATCACCATTTTCGCCAGAGGGCAGAAGAAGCCGTCGCGATACATGCCGTCGACCATTTCCTGATTGCCCAGCCGGTATCCCCAGCGCGCGCCGTCGAGATAATAAGGAACGCGCGACATCGACTCGGTGCCGCCCGCCAGAATGCAGTTCGCGTCCCCCACGAGAATTGACTGGTAGGCCAGCGCGATCGACTTCAGCCCCGACGCGCAAGCCTTGTTGACGGTGAATGCGGGAACTTCCTGCGCCACGCCGCTGCGGATAGAAATCTGCCGCGCGACGTTGGGCCCGCCGCCCGCCTGCCGCGCACAGCCAATGATCGTCTCATCGACCTGCGCCGGCTCGATGCCTGCCCGCTCCATCGCAGCTCTGGCCGCGACCACGCCCATATCGGCCGCGGTCAGCGAAGCCATGCTGCCGCCGAATTTTCCGATCGGCGTCCGAACCCCCGAAAGAAGATAGATCCCCTGCAAAACCACACCTCCAAACGCTTGAGTCTAGCAGGAGAGATTCATGTGGGAACAGCCGCCCTCGGCGGTCCAGTCGAGCAAAGCTCGACAGGTTTTATCGACGGTGAAAGGCCGAGCTAGGCTGGGGATTTACCGCTCGTTCGTCTGATCTCTGGTGCAGGGGCCGGCCGATCGAACGTGCCGAAGGCGGCGCATTAGTGCGTCGACGGGGGAATCTGTGGAATCGGTGACCCGTGCCGCGGACCGTTCCAGCCACAGCACATGTTAATACGGCACGTTGGTGGGCGAGCACTAGATTTCGATAGTGCTACGATACCGCGTGAGCGGTGAGTAAATGAAGAGATCAATAACGGTCGCCATTTTTGTCGTCGCGCTTTTTCTGTGCGGTCTCCAGGGGGAACCTTCCCCAGGTCAGAGGGAGCCAGCGCCACAACTCGCAGCAGTGAGCAAGCAAAAAGCGGACGGCAGAAATGCGAAGCGCGACGACACGCCGCCTATCCAGTCGTCTTCAGGGCTCGCGTCAAAATGATAAGGTCGAGGTGACGGCTCTACCTCCTGAAATAGCCATCAAACAAATCAAGGATTCCGTCGATCGCACTGTCATGTGGTGCACGGTAATCCTCACGATTATCGGTTTTCTAGGGACCGTCGCCGCGCTGAAAACTCTAAAGCAAGTAAAACGCCAAGCTGATACGTTGGAGGACCATAAGACCAAATTTGACGAATTGGCGAAGGCTGCCAATAGCAACGCAGAAGCGGCAATTCTCCAAGTTCGGGCCATGCAGGAGCAGATTACTGAAATGTCTGTACAGAGCGGCATTTTGCAGGAATCCGTACAGGTTGCTCGCGATGCCGCCGAAGCCGCCAAACAGAACACAGAAATGTTCATCAACAAGGAACGGGCGAGATTGAGAATCGAGATGAAGCCTCTGGTTCTGCCCTCGGAGTCTGACACCGGCTACAACACCGTTGATTTCACTGTTTGCGCCTACGGCCAAACTTGATGCTTGTTAGTGACAGCCTTTGCGTTGCTGGCATTGGGCCGCAGGAGATCATTAACTATCCAGAACTCTGGGATAGAGTCATGTTTCCGATCCACTTCCTCCCTTCTGTCGTCGTTGCCAACGCCACCCCGACGGAATGCTCGGCTCTTATTGGGACAAACGAAGGCTCGGACGATCTCCTCATTCAAGAAGTTAAGGCGAGGCGAATGTTTATCTGCGTGCGCGGTTTTATCAAGTACAAAGATGTTTTTGACCGACAACGCGAGACGGCCTTCCGATACGTGTGGCGTTATTCTGAAGCGGTTGCAGATTACGGCCAATGGGAGAAATCCGGTAGCCCAGAGGAAAACCGAGAGACTTAGGCGAATTAGGATACTACTGTCCCTCGATGTCCCCCTTGCCATTCCGGCTAACCTTCGGCATAATAAGAGTTTGCCTCGATCTTACCGGACTCTTCCGGAACAAGGATAAAGACCTGTGTTAATGATTCGTCTGGCGCGCCGTGGTGCGCGCAAACAACCGCACTATCGCATCGTGGTGATTGAGAAGGAACGCGCCCGCAACGGCCGTCCGGTGGAAGTGGTCGGGACCTACAATCCCCGCACCAATCCCGCCAGCGTCGAACTGAAGCGCGACCGCGTCGAGTACTGGGTGTCGAAGGGCGCTCAGATGTCGGATCGTGTGAACAAGCTGTTCACCAAGACTCCGGCCCCGGCTGCAGCCGGCTCCGCCGCCTAGTTTTTCGGCCTCGGTTCCCACCCTTTCGCAAAAAGCGCGAAAGGATGGGCCACCCTCATTCACAGTGCACCGAGAGAATTTAAACGCTTATGACTGAGCCCTCTGGAGATGTGCGCGCTCTTGTTGAGCTGATTGCGAAGTCGCTCGTCGATACGCCCGACGAAGTCTTCGTCGAGAAATTCGACGACGACGTGATCGAACTGGAAGTCGCCGAAAGCGATGTCGGCAAGGTCATCGGACGCCAGGGACGCACTGCCCGGGCTTTTCGCGCCCTGCTGAGCGCCGCCGGTCATCGGGCGCACAAGCGCTACACGCTCGAAATCATCGAGTAGACTTTGAGCCCGGAAACACACGGCGAGTTCATCACCCTGGCGCGGATCGTCAAGACGCAGGGCCGGCATGGCGAAGTCGCTGCGGAGTTGCACAGCGACGTCCCGGACCGATTCGCCGCAGGCATGAAGCTGTTTTCGCTGCCGAAGTCAGTAAGTTCACAGGCGGAAGTAGCGCGGCGCGAGTTGGAAGTCGAAGATTTGTGGCCGCACAAGGGCCTGGTGGTGCTGAAGTTTCGCGGCGTCGATTCGATGAATGACGCCGAGTTGCTGATCGGGTCGGAATTGCAGGTCCTAAAAGCTGAACGCGCGGACCTGGATGCGGGCTGGAATTACGTCAGCGATCTGATCGGATGCACGGTTCTCGATCACGGCCGCGAAATCGGCCGCATCGAAGACGTTCAGTTCGGAGCCGGCGAAGCCCCGCTGCTGATCGTCGCGAATGCGGGTGGTGCTAAGGAGAATAAGAAGTTCGATGTGCCGTTCGCCGAAGCGTACCTGGAAAGCGTCGACACAGCGCGGCGGCAAGTGCGCATGAACCTTCCCGAGGGCATGCTGGAAATCAACGCCCCGATGACGGCGGAAGAGAAGCAAGAACAGCAGTCGGAGAGAAAGAAGAAGGGGCACTAGAGAGGTTTCCTTCGTGAACCTTAGTGTCCTTGGTGGTTAAAGGGTTTGTAGGTCCAATGAAAGCCGATATTCTGACGATTTTTCCCGGCTTCTTTCAAGGACCGCTGGATCACGGAATTACCCGCCGGGCCTGCGAGATGGGGCTGGCGAAAATCGAAGTCCACGACCTGCGGCAGTTCACGCACGACAAGCACCGCACCGTGGATGACCGCCCTTTCGGCGGCGGCGAAGGCATGGTGCTGAAGCCGGAACCGATCTTTGATTGTTTAGAACCGTTGCAGCTTGCTTCGCGCGAGCAACGTTTAGCTGGCACTGTCAAGGAAAGCGTAGTCTTGCTTTCGGCACAGGGCGAGCGCTTCACGCAGCGGGTCGCGGCGGAGCTGGCTGGGCTCGAGCGCATCGTTCTGATCTGCGGGCGGTATGAAGGCGTGGACGAGCGCGTGGCTGATTTCATCGCCGACCGCGAGTTGTCGATCGGCGACTACGTGTTGAGTGGTGGCGAGCTGGGCGCGGCGGTGATCATTGAAGCGGTCACGCGGTTGCTGCCCGGCGCAGTCGGCAACGAAGCGTCGACGCGGCAGGAGTCATTTACGGCGCATACGACGGCAGAGCCGGGTGCGGCCGATTCGACTTGCGGCTCCGGCGGATTGCTTGATTATCCGCACTACACGCGCCCCGCGGATTTTCACGGGATGCCGGTGCCGGAGGTTTTGTTGAACGGCGACCATCAGGAGATTCGCCGGTGGCGACGGCAGCGGGCTCTGGCGAAGACGCTGCGCAACCGCCCGGACTTGTTGGTAGGCGCGACGCTCAGCGACGAAGACGCAAAGATTTTGGCGCGGATCAAGTCAGGCCGCGAGTAGGGAAGCAAGACCGAATTCAGAGATTCGAAACACACGAGGGAAGAAACGACAATGTCAAACTTAATCATCGAGAAGCTGCTGGCTAAAACGCAACGCACCGACATTCCCGGATTTCATCCCGGGGACACGATTCGCGTCCACGTGAAGATCAAGGAAGGCGACAAGGAACGCGTACAGGCGTTCGAAGGCGTGGTCATCAAGCGCGACAACGGTCCGCAGGCCAGCTTTACCGTGCGCAAGATCAGCTTCGGCCAGGGCGTGGAGCGCATTTTCCCCGTTCACTCCAAAGTGATCGACAAGGTGGAACTGCTGCGCTCGTCGAAGGTGCGCCGCGCGCGGTTGTTCTATCTCCGCGGACTACGGGGCAAAGCAGCCCGCCTGCGTGACGTGGAAAAGAATTAGCGTTTCGATCGCTTGTGTGGGGGCCGGGTCTCGGATCCGGCCTCTGTTTCAACGATGGCCGTATTCCATGAGCGCTGCGCGTCACCTGCTCCGCGCGGCTGAGAACTAACCCGCCACCGCCAACTCCCGTACGACTTCTACCTCCACAAATTCCTCGACTCTCTTCGCGCGCAGCTTGCTCAAAACGTAGCTGAGCAGCGGGCGGTCACCGCGGCGGATCTGCTGAAATTCGACGCCCATGCCAAGATTGTTGACCAGATATTTCACCTGCGCCTTCACGGCCACGCTGATGTCAAACATGTTCAGCATGAGGCGGAAGTCGGTCCCTGGCCGCAACATCTCGGTGGCGGAGATGCGCGCGCCGTATTCTGAAATCTGCTGTACTTCGCCCGCGACTCTCTGCACTCCATCGATCACTTCGGCCTCGCCCTCGACATAGAACCGCGGACGCCGTCGGCGGTTGGCTTCCGGGCGGCCAAAGCCGCGAGGCATACCAAGTTGGCCATCGAGGATGACGGGCTGGTATTGCTCTTCCATCTGGCGCAGCTCGTCGTCCCAAGGCACCTTGCCGTCGACGCATTGCACGGAGAATTGCCCATGCAGGGGCGACGACGGATCGCCGGCCCAGACCACCTGGCAGATCGCTTTGTTGCGTCCGCGCTCGACCATCACGAGATCGCCGATGTTGACCGGGCGGGCGCTAAGCAGCCGGGCGCCGTGCGGATGGATGTCGTAGGTGCACGCCATCTCCGCCGCCCCGCGTCCTTCCTGGCCAACCAGGCTCCAGCGGACGGGCAGTGCTAAGTGAACTACCTTGCCGGTGAGCAGTCCGTCTTCAGGCGACGCTTTGAGTTTGGTTTCCACGATGTTTCTCGCGCGGTTCAACTGAGACGAAGTTACCAGTACATGTCCGAGTGGACAATGTACCCTGGTAATCTCGGACATGGTTACCATGTACCGTTACCCGCGTGGGAGGGCGTTGCGACGTGCGTGCCATGGCGTTCTGCTCATGGATGGTGACGGGAGCGTTTGACTCATGCGGATTCTTCAAGGAGGCGTCATCCCGAAGCGTCGCGCTTTCACCGGCGACGCGAGGGATCTCGCGCGGATCGCATCGATCGCGCGTCACGCTGCGCGCCAGATCCTTCCCTCCGCCTGAAAAGCGGCTCCGATCAGGATGACGCCCGCGGGATCGGTCGATAAGCCTCTGCCCATCCGTCCGAAGCGAAACGATGCTTGCACGAATGCGTGCTCTCGACGAAGATGGGAGCACGTTTTTCCCATGAAGTCTTCTGTGATGAAGTTATCGTCGGAACGAACGTTGTCGCCCTCCGCGGCCAAGCTGCGGTTGCTGAAAACTCTGCGCTGCACGCTGCGGTATGAGAAAAAGGCCTGGGCTGCAGGTGCGCGGATGGTTGCTGGCGTCGATGAAGTGGGACGCGGGTCACTGTTTGGATGCGTGGTGGCGGCGGCGGTGATTCTTGACCCGGCCTATCGGGTGCGCGGGTTGCGCGATTCCAAGTTGCTGCCGCCGGAGCGGCGTGAGGTGCTGGCGGTGCGCATTCGCGAGCATGCGGTGGCATGGGCCGTCGCGGCGGTGGACGCGGCGCGAATCGACCAGATCAACATCTATCATGCCTCGCGGGCGGCCATGCGCGAGGCCGTGCTGCGACTCTCTCCTGCGGCGGACCATTTGCTCGTGGATGCGCTGCGGCTCGACTGCGAGCAGCCGCAGATTCCGATTATTCATGGCGACGCGCTTTCGGCATCGATTGCGGCGGCGTCGATTCTGGCGAAGGTGGAACGCGATCGCATGATGTGCGAGTGGGACGCAGTGTTTCCCCAGTATGGGCTCGCGTCGCACAAGGGATACAGCACGCCCAGGCACCTGGCGGCACTGCGCGAGTTCGGGCCGACGGCGTTGCACCGGCAGTCGTTCGCGCCGGTGTGGCAGAATCCAGTGCCGCAGGAGGCGTTTGCATTTTTGTTGGAAGAGCCTGTGGAAGAGGTAAGTGCTGGAGAGATAGCGGGTTAGCGTCGGGCGGCGCAAGTTTTCCACAGGGTTCCTGCAAGAAACATTTATCACAGTTGTGTACGTACAATCTTATAAGTAGAGTGGTCTATATGAAACATCGGAAAAGGGTTACAAAGAGCGGGAAAACTGGAAAGCGCGGTTCTGCCGTTGGCGCGCGGCGGAAGTCGGGAAAGCACAAGGGAATAACTCTGCGGCGGGCGTCCGGTTCGATGGAGGATGTGCTGAAGTTTTATAAGCCGATCAAGAAGCCGGTGACGCTGCGGCTGGATGCGGATGTGATCGCCTGGTTCAAACGCGACGGCCGCCGCTACCAGACGCGGATCAACGCTGCTCTGCGGCGGGTGATGGGGCGGGAGATGAGGCAGGGGTAGAGGTCTCCTCAGGACGAGTCAAAATCCCCACTTCTCGCGCAAACAACGCGCGAGAAATGGGGCACCCTCGCGTCGTCATTTCAAATTCAGAGATTGATCTAAGTCTTTAAGTAGCTTTGTGTTCTTCTCCAGGGCACGCTGCAGGGTTGCGGCTTGCTGGTTTGCGGTTGGCCAGTCCTGGGCTTCGACCGCTTCGGTTAATCCCGGCAATTCCAGGTGGGCGTAAGTGAATCTGGCGCCGTAGAGGATGTGTTTGAACCAGGGGCGGCCTGGGATGCCGTCGGGGTTCAGCCAGTTGCGTTCGACTTGCATCATGCCATGGTTCAGGATGGCGGCGAGTTGGGGATCGATTTTTCCTGAGGCCAGTTGGCGTGTTAGGGATTCGTTTAGTTCCTTTCCGGCCGCTTCGAATGTGTCGATGGATTTTTGGATTTCGCTAAGATCCAGAGTTGCGGATGCGGTCCCGGATTCGCTGGAGGTCGGGCTGGCTTTCGTAGGGTCCTTCGCGCCGGCTGCGCCGCCGCTCAGGATGACAGTTTTATTCTTGGTCGCGAGTTCGCCGACGAATTGGCGGATGTTGCTGGCGTAGCTTGCGAAATCGAAGGGAAGCAGGTCGGCGTTGGCGAGGCGCAGCGCGGTGACGCCCCACAGCTGGCTCATGAGCGTGTGGTATTTGTAGCCGGGGTCGCCGAAGTGGTTCATCCAGTAGAAATCGTCGTAAGCGGAGTGGTAGACGCCGTAATCTCCGTCGAACTGCAGGCCGATGACCGGTATGCCGACGAAGTTGAGGAATACGGTGTGGTCGGAGCCGCTGCCGATGCGGGTATCGGCGAGTTGACCGTCGCTGACGCCGGAGTCGTTCATCTGGCCCGACTGCTTGCCTTCTGTTTTCTCGCGCGCGGCGGTGGCCTTCCACGCATCGTAAAGACTCTTTCCCGACGGATCCTGCAACGAGCGGCTGGTTTCGACGAGCATGGGCGCGAGCGAGGCGACGGCCTGTCCGTGGAAGTCAGGCCCAGAGGTGGCTTCGTCGACGTTGATGTAGGCGACGGCCTTGGCGCGGAGCTCGTCGGCGAACTGCTCTCCCCATTCGGTGGAACCGGTGAGGCCGACCTCTTCGCCGTCCCAACTGCAGATGATGAGCGTGCGGCGCGGGCGCATGCCTTGCTGCTTCAGTTGGCCGAGGGCGCGGGTGAGTTCCATCATGCTCGCGGTGCCGCTCGAAGGATCGACACCACCGAAGACCCATGCGTCGCGGTGGTTGCCGAGAACGATCCACTCGTCGGGGAGTTCTTCACCGCGGATGCGACCCTCGACCACATAGTAAGGCTGCGTGCCATTCTCCATCTCGATCTTGAGGTGAACTTTTGCGCGCTCGCCGCCGAGATGGTACTTGATGGGAAGTCCGCCTTGCCAGTCTTGCGGAGCCATGGGGCCGCCCATATTTTCGAGCAGAGGCTTGGCGTCGTGCCAGGAGAGCGGGAGCGCCATGATCTTGGGGGCGGAGATGGCCTCTTCAAGGCGAATGCGCTTGGCGCCGGGGATTGAGGCCCATCCGGGTGTGAGCGGGTCGCCAGGGACCATGAAGTCGTAGGTGATGGCGCCGCGCTGGATATGATACTCGGGGCCCCAGGGTCCGTCGGGATCGACCTTGCCTTTCCTGTATCCGTCTTCCTGCGGATCGCTGTAGACGAGCATGGCGGCCGCGCCTTCGCGCTGCGCGGTGAGGGCCTTGAATCCGCGATAGCTGTAGGGATTGGAATAGCGCACGAGGACGATTTTGCCTTTGACGTTGATGCCGTGCTTGCGAAGCAGGTCGTAGTCCTCGGGATTGCCGCTGTGCGCGTAGACGACGGGCGCGGTGACGTCGCCGGAGATCGACAGGCCGAGCCAGGCACCGCTGATGGCGAAATTCTTCGAGTCTTCGTCGCCGGACAGCGGAGTTTCGCGCAGGACAGCCTGATAGTGCGTGGGCGCGATCATTTCCAGCGATGCGCTTTTGGGATTGCTGCCGTAGACGTCGTAGCGGCGGATGATGACGTCTTCGAGGCCCTGCTTTTTCCATTCGTCGCGAATGTATTCCGCGAGTTCGTTGTTGCGCTTCGATCCGGCGACGTGGGGTTCCTGGGTGAAGATGCGGTGCTGGCGGCGTTCTTCGTCGGGCGTGGGGATGGATTTGAATTTTTTCTCGACCTCGGATTCGTGAGAGGCGGAGGCGGGGGTGAAGCCGAGGATGGATTGGGCGGAGGCCGGGCTGCAGAGGGTCAAGGCGGAGAGAGCGAGAATAGTTGCGCGAGTTCGGGTCATGTGTCGGTTGAGGCCGCAGACATGCTAACAGGGGTTGCCGGGTTGTTGTCATCCTGAACGGCGGCGAAGCCGGCGCGAGGGACCTTATATGAGCGGATAGATTCGATGACGTGGAGAGGAGTGCTCTTGGTGCATGCAGCTTGCTCGATCCCGTCGACTGCATTCCCTCTTTACTCGCTTCGTACGGTCCCTCGGAGGGCTTGCGCCCTCCTCAGGATGACAAGCGTATTTAGTGCATCCGCCAACTACTTCGCTTTCAGGATTTCGCTGAGCAGGTCGGGCTTGGAATCTTCGCGGACCAGGTGGGGATACTTTTCGCCACCGTGGTAGTCGATTTTGTAGGTTTTGTAGTAGTCGGTGTTTTCGACAAGGAGTTCGATGGGGGCGGCGCCGGACTTCGCGGCTTTCAGAGCATCGCGCAGGATTTCCGGCGAGAAGCGGCGGCCGTTGACGGCGACTACTTTCATTCCGGGGCCGATGCCGGCTTTGGCGGCGAGCTGGCCTTCGATCGTGTCGGCGATCGCGCCATCTTCGTTTAAGACCAGGCCGATCGCGAGGGCGGCGGGAACGGCGTGGTATGCGCCGGCCGCGCTGCTCAGCATTTCTGACGGAGTTTCGTCGTAGACGACTTTCCATCCGCTGCCCTCGATGCCGCCAAGAGGAGCGCCGGGGCCGTGGTTCGTGAGGCGCTCGGTCCAGAAGTTGCGCCAGTCGTAGGGCGCGATCTGGTTAAGCGCGTTGACGACGTCGTCGAAGGTGTAGGTTTTCAGCGCGGGTCCGGTGCTGGGCGCGCCGTGGAAGAGGCGGCAGAAATCGTCAATCGACTGGGCGCCCTTGGTCTGCTGGCGGATGATGACGTCGACCCAGAGCCAGTTCAGCGTGTCTTCATTATAGAAATCGGTGCCGCGGCGCCATGATTCCCAGGCGCGCGGAGAGAAGTAAAGCTCCGGGGCGGCGTCGGCGGTGTCCTGCAGATTTCGCCACTGGCGACCGGGCGTTTGGCGATCGAGCACGGAGGCGGTGATGGCTAAGTCGTCGCGGTCCTGATCGGCAGTAAGCAGGCCGCTGCGCGCGGTGAGGACGAAGCCGAGATAGTTGGTCAGGCCTTCGTAGACCCAGAGGAGGTCGTCCTGCATGGGTTGCTGGTAGTCAGGCGTGGCGAGGCCGGCGGGGCGGCGGAATTTTCCGTTCCAGGAGTGGACATACTCGTGAGGCAACAGGCTGGCCGAAAGTTTGCGGGAAGTATCGTCGACCAGGGCGCGCTCATCGACGCGGCTGTCGTCGGATTCGTGATGCTCCAGACCGAAGTGGGCAACGTGATCGCTGAGGGTGTAGAGGAAGTGATAATCGCGGTAGTGATGCGCTCCGAAAAGTTTCTGCGCCTGCTCGACCAGATTCTTATAGTGATCCCAGGCTTCCTGCGGGGCATCGAGCGCGGCGGCACTGTCGGCCGCGATGTCCATTTCGGTGACAGGATCTTGCGCGAGCGGGACAACTTTCAGAAATTCTCCGGTGATAACCGGAGAGTCAACGAGTGTGGTGAGCGAGACTGGAGCGAATTTGATTTCGTTTCCGCTCTGGCTGGCGATGGGAAGCGGCGTGCCGAACTTCCATCCGTCGGGAAGTTTCAGGCTGGCCGAGTAGTTGATGTCGTCGGACTTGAAGCCTTTGGGGTAGAGCAGAACCTGGTTCCAGCTGATGATGGCGAGCTTGTCGGTGGCTGAGGAGCCGGCAGAGAATCCGCCTTCGAACGTCGCGGGCGAAAGGAAGTCGAGTTCGGCGTCGATTTCAGTCGCGCCTGAGGGCACGTCGACGTGGAGGGTGAATCCGTCGAGCAGATCACGGCGCCATTTGAGAGGCTTGCCCGCGGCGGAGAACTTCAGGCCGGCGAGATCGATCACCGGACCGTCGGGAGCGTGTTCTCCGGGAATCCATTTGGGGTAGTAGAGCGTGAGGTCGCCGGGTGCGGCGGGAATTCTCAGCCAGGCGTGGAAGATCTTGCGGGGGGCGCTGGTGGCGTCGACGGCAATAGTTACGGTCGGCGTAGTTGCAGCTGAGGCCAACGCGGAAATGGTTAGAACTGCGACGCAGACTGCTCCCAAGGTGTTTGAGAGTTTCATTCTTACTCGGCCCCCATGTTTATTTCACTGAATCTTACAGCGGAAGAATTTATGACTATAGCAGCCGGGGAGAGAGAGCGTACAGGGATGCGGCTCGGTAGGGGCCCAATTTGACGCCGGGAAAAGGAGACCATCAACCACGAAGGGCACGAAGGATCACGAAGGATAACGAAGGAGCTCGTTGCAGAAGATCCCTTCGTGTGACTTCGTGTCCTTCGTGGTTGTCCGAGTCTGTTCGGAAGTTCAAACTGAGAGGCTGCCCTCACTGATATGATTTCGCTGCATGTCGCGGCGCGGAAAGTTCATTACATTTGAAGGGCTCGACGGAACCGGCAAGAGCACGCAGATGCGGAAGCTGGCGGCGGTCGTGCGTGCGGCAGGTCATACCGTAGTGGAGACGCGTGAGCCGGGTGGCACGCTGACGGGGGAAAAGATCCGTAAGGTGCTTCTTGATTCGGGGACGGCGGGACTTTCTCCGCTGGCGGAGATGGCGCTGATGTTCGCTTCGCGGGCGCAGCACATCGCAGAGGTCATCGAGCCGGCGCTGGCTGCGGGCAGCATCGTGCTGTGCGACCGCTTTACGGATTCGACCGAGGCTTATCAGGGAAGCGGGCGGCAGCTGGGGATTGCGGCGGTGCGCGAGTTGCATCGGGTGCTGTGCGGGAATCTGCAGCCGGATCTGACGATCCTGCTGGATTCGGACGCGGCGGCCAGCGTGAACCGCGCGCGGCGGCGGAACAAGCGCGACTCCAAGGCGGCGACGAAGGGACACGGCGACGAGAACCGGTTTGAATCGGAGACTCGGGCATTCTTCAGTCGGGTGCATGAGGGATACGTTGCGATCGCGAAGCGGGAACCGGGAAGAGTTGCAATCGTCGACGCGCGAGGAACACCGGGGCAGACGCATGGGAAGATCGTTGAGTTGGTGCGGAGGAAGTTGAAGTTATAAGAAAGTCATTCACCACAGAGTCACAGAGGCACAGAGAAAACCAGAAACGGGCAAAAGCAGAATCCCGTGCGTTCTACTCTTGAATTTAGAATGATTTGAGGTTTTCTCTGTATCTCTGTGACTCTGTGGTGAACCAGCTCTATGCCCTTTTCTGATTTTCACGGCAATACGGAAACCGTTCATCGCTTGCGCGACATGCTGGCGCGCGACCGGTTTCCCCATGCGGTGGTGCTTGCCGGTGGGCGCGGATCGGGCAAGTACACGCTGGCGTTGATGCTGGCGCAGGCGCTCAACTGTCTTTCACCAACCACTACTGAAGGCTTGCCTGATTTCTGCGGGAAGTGCGCCAACTGCGTTCGCATCGGGCAGGCTGCCGATCTCAACGCGCGCTTCGCCGAGGCGGTGGAGGCACGCGAGAATCTGCGCGACGCCGATAAGAAAGAGACACGGCTGTTTGTGCAGACGCATCCCGATGTGCTAGTCATTCCGCCCGATCCTCCGCAGATGATGATTAAAGTCGACCAGGTGCGGCGGGTCATCGAGACGATTTATTACCGTCCGGCGGAGGGCAGGGAACGGGTTTACATCTTCAGCGACTCGGCCTTCATGAAAGAGGCGGCGAACTCGCTGCTGAAGGTGCTGGAGGAGCCTCCGGAGTTCGCGACGATTTTTCTGCTGACGGAGAATCCGGGAGAACTGTTGCCGACGATCCGTTCGCGGTCGATGGTGTTTCAACTGGCGGCGCTGTCAGCGGAGGAGATTGAGACATATCTGGCGAAGCATCGCCCAGAGTGGAAGGCGCCGGAGCGCGCGCTGGTGGCCCGCCTATCGGAAGGGGCGGTGGGACGGGCGCGCGGGTTCGATCTGGCGGCATATGTCGCGGCACGGGCGCACGCGCTGGCGATTTTGAACTCGGCTTTGCGTGGTGGGGAACACAGCGAGCTGTTCAAGATTACCGAGTCGTACCGTCCTGGAGCCGAAGGGCGGGAGAAGACCGAGCAGTTGATTCGGACGCTGTATTCGCTGTTGCGCGACTTGGCATCGATCGAGGCGGGTGCGCCGGAGTTGGTTCGCAATACGGATATTGCTTCCGAGTTGAAGCGGCTGGCGGAGTCGGCGAATTTCCAGTGGATCACAGATGCGTCAGACCGGCTGGCGGAGGTGGAACGCGGCATGCGGAGGAATCTGTTGCGGTCGTTGTCGCTGGACGCGTTCGCGGCGTCGCTGGAGAGGTAGGGCAGATCATCACCACCTGAAGATAGCGTCGGCGAGCTCCTTACTTACCTGCCGTGTCCATGGAGGACGATTGTGAATCGTCCTTGGGCATTGTTTCTAACGTGACCTCAGCAAGGGGCCAGCTAATTGGCCGCTGCTCGGCGTTCCCAAATCGTAGAACCACGTTGTCATCAGTGCAATCCACTACGAATGCATCAGAAGGGTTCCATTGACGCAAGCCGTTTAGTTGCGAGACTGTCTTTCCTTGATAAGGAAGAATACGGCTCTTCTTCCTAGCGTTCTCTAAGTTGGGTTTTCCGTCCAATATCCACTCTTCGTGGCGATCTTTGAACGCTTGAACGATCTCTATCGTGAATCGGCCCGGGTCGCTGTCGATTGCTTTATGGCACATGCGGCACAGCCAGACGCCATTGCCTATATGTCCGCGCTCTTCGTCCGTCATTGAGGCTACGTGACGCGCTTCTCCGGGCCGAGCAGCACGTATGTGCGCGGCTTCTCCAAGCGTGACTGATTCATCGAGGTCCGAGTGGGGGTAACTCGTCGTATTCTTGCAGCGCGAACACATCTCTCCGGCGCGCTGACGCAGTGTTTTGATGTCCTTGGCCTTGAATTCAGGTGCTTTTGCCATAGGAATAATACTCAAGCCCGCAGAGTCCCCGCCTACAAGCCAACACTCTTGCGCTCCGCCGGACAGCCGAGGGCGGATGTCCCCACATGAGTACTCGGGTAACCTGTCGGGTGGTTACTTCGGGCTACTCACATAATTCCTAAGGATATTGTAAGGGCTATCTTTTCAGTTGGTTACCCGCGATTACTCCAATGGTTCTACTCCCTTTTGGGAGATTGCCCACCCCAGACCCCCCGCCTATAATCGTCCTACTCTGGTTCAGTATTCTCCGTCAGGTTCCGGGTGGAAGATGGAAGGGGTAAGTCTGTTTGGGGCGCCCCTCCAGCGAAGGTTCGGTGAAAGGGAAACGCCCGGATATGCGAAAGTGCCTGCAATTCGCAGTCATGCTGACGGCCACGACGGCAATCGCGACCTCCTTAACTCTCTCTGTTTCGGCAACTCCCGTGCGTTCGGATGACGGCGACGGCCCTTCAACTTCTTCCAACGGGATTACCACGACGGAAGAGCACGGCCGCAAGGTGTATGTGAACGAGGATGAGCCGGCACAGAAGCATGCGGTGCCGGCGGCTGCCCAGGCTAAGCGGTCGTCGCTGGTGTACTGGAGCAGCAAGGAAAGCCGATGGAAGCCGGTGCCTTCGGCTGGAACGGCTTCAATGCAAGCGGCGCGGTCGGCTGCGGCGGAAGTTTCGCAGTATTTCGGGCACGAGTCGACGCAGTCGGCGAATGCGAAGATCCTGGCAGCCAACTCGCGCGGACATCAGGCTTCGCAGGACGAGATTGATGCGTCGATCGTGATGGCGGCGGCGCGGCACAATGTCGATCCCAATCTCGTGCGCGCGGTGGTGAAAGTGGAATCGAACTTCAATTCCAATGCGGTCTCGCGCAAAGGCGCGATGGGGCTGATGCAGTTGATGCCGCAGACGGCGCGCAGTTTGAACGTGAAGAATCCGTTTGACCCGGCGCAGAACGTGGATGCGGGCGTGCGGCATCTGAAATCGCTTCTGGAGAGCTACGGCGGCGATGTGAATTTGACTTTGGCCGCGTATAACGCGGGTTCGGGAGCGGTAGCACGCAGTGCAGGCGTGCCGCACTATGCCGAGACCCAGGATTATGTGCGGAGAATTACCAAGCTGTACTACTCGGGATTTGACCTTTCCCCGACCACCGCGACGCACGATCCTGTGCGGGTTCAACGAGATGCGCGGGGAGTGCTTTACATCAGCAACACGGAGTAGGTTGGCGGCATCTGTTGTAGAGGTGGGAATCAGAAATTCCCATTCTAGCCGCAAAAGGCGCGGCTAGAATGGGGCAGCCTAAGCATTAAAGTAGGCGTTTTTTATTTGAAATCTCTCAGGTACCTTAGGCAGTTCAACTGCAACGTTGGATCGAGACAGTAACGGACCGACGACTTGAAAAATAGACTGAGCCAGCGTGGTTTGCGCTGGGGAGCGCTCCTGTTGCTGGCGGCGCTTTCCGGAGTGCCGAACTATGCTTACGCCCGCGCGCATCACACCGAGTCCTGGGCGCGAGACCACTTTGCGGCTGCCGAGCGCATGAGAGAGGCTCTGAACGGGCGTCCCCCGGCGGACCGCACGCGGCACGACTACCAGCGGGTCATCAACGCCTATCGTGACATCTACTTTGGAGCTCCCACCTCAACCAAGGCCGACCCCAGCGTCGTGGCCGTTGCCGAGACGCTGGTTGAAATGGGGCGGCGCTTTGAAGACGACAAGATCCTGAACGAGGCCATCGCCCAGTACAAGTTCCTGCGGAAGGAATATCCCGGCAGCAAATACCGTTGCGACGCGCTGTTCACGATTGGGCAGATTTACCGAGATGATCTGAACGATCCGGAGCAGGCCAAAGACGTTTTCCAGGAGTTTCTGCACCGCTATCCGCAGAACCGGCTGGTGGAAGATGCGCAGCAGGCCGTGTTAGAGATCGACCGCGAAGCTGCTGCGGAAAAGAAGGCCGAGGCGCACAAGCAGGCGGGCAAACCAAGCGCCAAGAGCAAGACTGCCAAGGATTCTTCGGCGAAAGGCTCCGACGCGCAGGTCGATACAAAAGCGGATTCCGCGGCCCCACCGCAGGCCGAGGATCAAGCCGACCTCGCTGCAAGGGAGACTCCGGAGTCCCGTTCCGGACGGCTGTCACGAGTGACCGGAATTCGGCATTGGTCGACGCCCGATTACACGCGGGTCGCCATTGACCTGGAGAGCGACATCAAGTTCGGGTCGCAGCGGATTGCGCATCCGGACCGAATCTTCTTCGACCTGCGGGGCACCAAGCTGGCATCGACCTTGGTGGGCAAGAGCTTCGACGTGGACGATGGTTTCCTGAAGAAGATCCGCGTGGCGCAATTTCAGCCGGGGCGGACGAGGGTCGTGCTCGAAGTGGACGATCTCTCGGACTACGAAGCGTTTCTGCTCCCGAACCCCTATCGGCTGATTATCGATATTCACGGGAAGGACGCGTCGAAATCGGCGCTTGCCAAGGCAAAGAAGGACGCGGTGACCGAGACGGCAGATGTGGAAGCGCCGCCGAAGGCCGGATCGAAGCCCGATCTTCCCAAAGATGTGCCTAAAGATGTTCCGAAAGAGGTTCTCAAGGACGTCGCGAAGGACGCGCCAAAAGATGTTCCGAAGTCTGAGTTGAAAGCGGACCTGAAAGCCCTGACCGGAAAACCGGCCACCAAGAGTGAGCAGATTCATGACCAGCCAGGCGCCGTTTCGAAGGACACCGCCGAAAGCGCTCCGACCCATGCTTTGCCGGAGCCGGTGAGGACGGCCACCAATTCGAAGAACGCAACATCTACGGTCAAGAAGGTCATCGTGGAAGCGGACGATGACGATGACACGCCGCCGGCGAAGGCTGCGAAAGTAACGCCTCCGGCCGGCCGCGCGCACGCGCTATCAGCATCGGCGCCCCATTCGACGGAGAATACGCAGGATTCCGATGCTGCTGTCCCTGAAGAGAAGGCGGCGAGCGACGCTCCACCTCCGAGTTCCGGGCGAAGCAAGTCGTCATCGCGTCTCAGTGCCAGCCGCAAAGCGACGGTTCCAGATATGCGCGAAGCCCGGCCGACGGCGAGCGGCGACCGGTCGCTCATTCGCGCGCTGGGCTTGAAGATTGGCAGGATTGTGATCGATCCCGGGCACGGCGGCCACGATACTGGAACCATCGGCCCGAACGGTTTGGAAGAGAAGGATCTGGTGCTCGAAGTCGGACGCCGGCTGGGCAAGCTGCTCGAAACCAGGCTGGGCGCGGAAGTGGTTTACACCCGCAAGGACGATACATTCATCCCGCTCGAAACCCGGACGGCGATCGCCAACCAGCAGAGGGCTGACCTGTTCATATCGATCCACGCCAATTCGAGCCAGGATTCCGCCGCCCGCGGCGTCGAGACGTACTATCTGAATTTCACGTCTTCGCCGGAAGCGCTGGAAGTGGCGGCGCGCGAAAACGCGGTTTCAGAGAAATCCATTTACGAGCTGCAGGATCTGGTGAAGAAGATCGCGTTGAAAGAAAAGATCGAAGAGTCGCGCGAATTTGCCGGAGACGTGCAAGAGTCTCTGCACAGCGGCCTGGCAGCGAAAAGCCCGGCCATCCGAAATCGTGGTGTGAAGAAGGCGCCGTTTATCGTGCTGATCGGGGCGAACATGCCGTCGATCCTGGCAGAGATTTCTTTTGTGAGCAATCCAGCCGACGAGCACCGGTTGGAGACGAGCGAATATCGCCAGCGAATTGCGGAATCGCTCTATCGCGGAATCGCAAAGTATGCGGATGGTCTAAGCGGCGTGAAAATGGCCAGCAAGCTCGACAAAGCTGCTGGCCAGTAAGCGAATTCACAACCGAACGAGGGGTATTTCCGACTTCGATCGGGCCTACTGAATCGAGCTGCCGACCTGCGAGAAGATGTTTCCTGCGTTGGAACCGATCAGGCGGACGGTGCCCACGACGATGACAAGGATCACGGCCAGCATCACGGAATATTCGGCGATGTCCTGACCTTCTTCATCCGACCAAAGCTGATCAAGCCAGAGCCGCTCTGACCAAAGATTGCGGTATGTGTTGCTCATAATAGACAGTCCCTTAGTACAGATTCACTCTTTAGACAGCACCTGAGGTCTGGGCCACCTGCGTCGGTGAAGCAACTTCGCGCCTGTAGTCTGAAAAATTCAGACCCCACGCTTCATTGTCCTGGCTCACCGCCTGCAACCCTACCTGAAACTCGGACGTTCCTTTCATCTTCTTCGTCCAAACCACGCGAAACTGTATTTTCCGTTGGCGATAAAAAACCGTGACTTCTTCCAACAGATTCAGAGCCCGACGGACGGAGCCTAGCCGAACCCCATCGGGCGTAACATCCAGCGTATGAACCAGATCTTCGAAAGACTTTCCGTCGCTGTCTTTGCCTTTTACCCTTACCGGGATTACCGCCTTCGTGCGATTTCCCCGACGATTGTTCGCCCCTGCACTACTTGCTGACATTCTGTCACCCACAGCTAGTTTGCTCCCATGCGCGGCTGGTGTGAATGGCCCCGATGTGCGGAGCGGAGCACGAAGGTAACCACCCTGCCGTGACGACGAAATCGCCTGCCGGATCAATGGCTTACGAGGCCGTGGAAACCTTTGCCACTGGTCTGTGGTCTAATTACTAGCAGGACTTCTCACGTCCGGGGCTATTTCATGATTTTTTCCCGTGCTGCTGGTATTGTGCTTTCTCTCGCGTGCCTGATGGGCATCGCCGTGGCCGCGTCGAAACCCGCCGCGCAATCGCCGGTTCGTGCTCCCGAGCACGTGCCCGCCGTGCTTCCGCAACAATTTGGGGGATGGCAGATGCAGGGCTCTGCGCAGACCAGTACGGATCCCGCGACCGCGGATGCTGCCAACGCCGCAGTGCTCAAGGAGTATCGCTTTTCGGATCTGGAAACTGCGACCTACACGCGGGACGACGGCCGCACGCTCAAGATCCGCGCTGCGCGCTTCGCTGATGCTTCGGGCGCATTCGGCGCTTACACGTTCTACCTGCAACGGCAGATGACGAAGGAGAAGATCGACGATCAAGGCGCATCGCTCGGACAACGCATGCTCTTTTACCGCGGACACATTCTGGTGGACGCGCAGTTCAGCCAGGAATCGGCGATGTCGGGAGCGCAATTGCGTGAACTGGCGGGGATGCTGCCGCGTCCCACCGGAAGTTCTGGAAATCTTCCCACGTTTATTGAGTTCATGCCGCACCGGGATTACATCGCGAACACGCAGAAGTATGTCATGGGGCCGGCGGCGCTGGCGGCGCAGGCTCCCGCAATTTCGGCGGAACTGGTGGACTTCAACTCGAGCTCCGAAGTCAGTGTGGCACATTACAGCACGCCGAGCGGGGAAGCGACGCTGACACTGATTTCGTATCCCACGCCGCAACTCGCGGCAGAACATTTGCGTCGCATTGAAGCCGCGCACCAGATGACGCAGTCACAGGCGGGCACTTCCGGCACTGAGAGTTCCGGAACGTTCTTCGACAAGCGCAGCGGTCCGCTGGTCGCAATCGCAACCGGAGGCATTTCCGATAGCGATGCGAAGTCTTTGCTGGGCCTGGTGAATTATGAAGCCAGCGTAACCTGGAACCAAGCGACGGAGAATGCGCAGGTGCGCGACTTGTATCAACTGATTCTGAACATCGTGGTGCTCTGCGGAATTCTGGCGGGACTTGCGGTGGTGGCCGGAGTGGCGTTTGGCGGAATCCGCATTTTGATGAAGCGCTGGTATCCCGACAGGGTTTTTGATCGTCCAGAACAGATGGAATTCATCTCGCTACGCCTGACCGAAACGGTGGTCAAGAGACCCTCCCAAGGCGGGTCGGATGGGGGTCGCCCGGCACCCCAGAATCCGGTCTGACAGCCTCCGAACCTGAGTAAGTGCCTTTAGATAGATTGGCTTAGGCTCTCGAATGACGGCTTTTGTCTCAATTTGGTACACTCGCGGTGGATATTGATTGATTGTGTAAATTATTGAAAACAAAGACATTTATTTCATAAAAATCCCTTGACACCCCGGTTTTTAGGCTCATAAGATTTGCGCAGAAAGTTTTGACGGATTTTCAAAGCTCCGTTGGAACTATTCTCCCTTGAAGAAGAGGCTGCCCTGTTGCCGGGTGGCCTCTTCGTTTATGCGCGGCAGTCCCTTCTAGTGCTGCGAAATCTTCAGAATCGCGAGGTCCGGTAAGGCGTGACAGCAACAAAGGACGATGGAACCATGCCTCGCCTTCGAACGTATTCACTGTTGTAGGTATTTTGTGCAGAAGCGACGAAGTCGGAAGGATGCCTGGAGGAATTCATGTTCTGCGATGGATGCGGTACCGCCGTACAAGCTGGGCAGGGATTTTGCAGCAAGTGCGGCAAGCAGATCGTCGGGCCGATCTCATATGTGCCGGCGCGTCCGGGCCGCGTGCGTGAGCATATTCGGCTGGTCGGTCTGTTATGGCTGGCCCTGTCGGCGTTCACCGCGATCGGCGGAGTCATCCTATTCGTCATTACAAACACACTCCTGCTTCATCTGCACCAGGCGAACCCAGAGGGGGGACCGCCTGCGTTCCTCATACCACTATTGAGCACGGTGGCGATTCTGTTGCTGGCCAAGTCTGCCTGCGGGTTTATCGCGGGCTGGGGGTTGCTGCAGAGAGAATCGTGGGCGCGAACCGTCGTTCTCGTTTTGGCTTTCGTTTCTTTGTTTACCAACGTTCCCTTCGGGACCGCACTGGGCATCTATACGATGTGGGTTCTGCTGCCGGCGGAATCGGAGCAGGAGTACGATGTGCTGGTCGAGGCGCGAGCCGCGTAAACGAGTGTAGAAGCCCTTCCGTAGTGGGATTTCGTCCGCAGTTCGTCCTTAGCCTGTCACTTCTGACAGTTTCTGCCAAGCCCTAAGGTGGAATCTACTCGGGCATAAACTCCGACGAGAGAAAATGCCATGGCCGCTCGCCCCTTGTTGCCATCTGAGCCTGAAAATCAACCCTCAATGTTTTCCTCGGACGTTCCGGGGACGCCGGCGGGAACTACGATGACGGCCGACTATATTGCGGCAGTCGGGCGCCTCGCCTATATCTGGGCTTGGCCAATGATGAATCTGCACAACCGCATCACCATTCTTCGTAGTGTGCCCGAACCTGGCCTGATGGGAGGTGTGGTCCCCATGGCGCCGCCCAATCAGCTCGCGATGCTGACCGATTACATCCAGCCTGAAGAGCGATTGGTGGCATGCCCCAATCAGGACGTTGTGTATGGCTTTTCGATTCTGACGCTCGGTGAAGAGCCGGTGATGGTTCAGGTCCCGGATTTTGGCGACCGCTTCTGGGTATACCAGGTTGTGGACCAGCGCACAGACAGTTTCGCCAGCCTGGGAAAAATGTATGGCACAAAGCCGGGCCTGTACATGCTCGTCGGTCCAGAATGGAAGGGTAAGGCGCCGGCGGGCCTTCAAGGAGTTTTTCGATCGCCCACCAATACCGGAGTGGTAATTCCCCGCGTGTTTCTGAACGACACGACAGAGGACCGGAGAGCGGTGCTGGAGATGGTGAGCGGAATATCGCTTTACCCGCTATCGCGATTCGATGGAAAGATGAAGAGCAAGGATTGGACAAAGATCCCGCACTTTCCTTCGACGTCGTCCGGCGAGGAGGAGACCAAGTGGGTGGACCCGGCGCAGTTCTTTGACGCTCTGCCGAAGGTGCTCGACGAAGTGCCGCCTTTAGCAGGGGAGGAGGCACTCTATGCCAGCATCCGTGCGGTGCTGGCGGCCGCTGGAGCGAATCCGAAACTAGGGGAGAGTCTGAAGCAGGTTGCCATTGCGGCGGAGCAGGAACTCATGGCTCCCCTTTTTGAGTTTCACAACTACGGCATCCCTCTCACGGGTAACTGGACGACGCAGAGCAATGGCGCACAGTTCGGGACGGACTACTTCACGCGTGCTGCCGTGGCAAAATCCAACATCTTCGTGAATAAACCGGCGGAGACAAAATACTTCTATCAGGATTTAGACAGCACTGGCACCCGGTTGAACGGCAACCATCAATACACGGTCACATTTGGCAAAGGTCTGCTTCCTCCAGTCAAGGGCTTCTGGTCTCTGACGCTCTACAACAAGTTCCACTTCTTCCAGCCGAATGAGCTGAAGCGTTACTCCCTGGGCACGAAAAACAAGACGCTACAGTACGGCCCGGACGGATCGCTGACGCTTTACGTGTCTGCGACACCACCGGCGAAAGACAAGGTATCCAACTGGCTCCCGGCCCCAAAAGACGAATTATCACTGTACATCCGCTGCTACTGGCCGGAAGCTGCGATCACGGACGGCAAATGGACGCCTCCGCCGGTAGAGCGAAAAGGGTAACGCGTTTCTTCGGCGCACACCGTGGAACTCGGAGAATGAGGTGCTGCCAAGCGTGTGTACTCATTGCAAATTGATTGCACCTGGCGATGTTTCCCGTTATTGACTCTTCTCCTTTGCATCCCTAACATGGCGGACGTGAGACCCTTCGTTCGACGTCAAACCTGCATTCGCGCACTTCGAACGTTGTTTTTCTTTTCGCTGCTGCTGATGTCCGGCCATCTTTTTGCGCAGGTTGCGCCGCCCGCGCCTCCGTCGGTGATCGTGACCTGGACCAAGAAGACATACAACCGCACGACCCCAACGCTGCAAGCGGTGGTGAATCCGATGTTGCGCCGCGGGTCACCGATCCACGATGCCGCCCTCGCCGCCCTCCGACGTCTGGGCTGCGACTACGTGCGCTACGCCTTCTGGTTTCCGTATCCCCACTTGTCAGTCGCCGAGTTGCGGGCTCCGGAGCAGAACCAGACCTATTGGGACTTCCAGCACATGGATCCGCTCGTGGAAGATTTCCTCGCGGCCAGCGAGGGCCGGCCTGTTGTATGGAGTTTCAGCACGGCTCCGCAATGGATGTACACGACTCCGCAGCCGGTGGTGCATCCCGACGATCCTGATCAGGTCATGTGGCACTATTCGCTGGGCCGGGAATTGCCCGACTTACAGGCGCTGGCCGACTACTACGCGCGCCTGGTGAGTTGGTACACGCAGGGCGGTTTCACCGATGAGTTGGGGAAGTTTCATGCGTCCGGGCATCACTACGAGATGCGGTATTTTGAGGCCTTCAACGAAGTGGACGGCGAACACGAGCCGACGCCGCGGCAGTATGTCGAACAGTACGACGCGATCGTGGAAGCTGTTCGCAAGGTCGTGCCGGACATGAAATTTGTGGCGCTGGCTCTGTCGTATCCCGAAGGCGGCGCCCACATGTTCGAGTACTTTCTCGATCCCAAGAACCATAAGCCCGGAATCCCGCTCGACTACATTTCCTTCCACGTATACGCGGACCCGACTGCCGATCAAACTCTTGATCACTGGCAATTCACTTTCTTTGACCGGGCGAATGAGTTTCTGGCGGCCACAAGGTACATTCTGCGAATTCGGGACCGCCTGTCTCCAACCACGAAGGTCATGATCAACGAGGCGGGATCGATTCTTTCGGGTGACATGTTTCAAGGCGAGCCCAATCACATCGAGAAGCCCATTCCTCCGGCTTACTGGAATCTGAGTGGAGCGCTTTACGCTTACCTTTATACCCAGTTGGCTCAGCTTGGCGTGGATACTGTTGGCGAATCGCAGCTGGTCGGCTATCCCAGTCAGTTTCCCAGCGTGAGCATGATCGATTGGACGAACGGCAAACCGAACGCGCGGTTCACCGTTCTGGAGCTGATAAAGACCAGTGTCGGCCCGGGCGACGACCTTGCCGAGACAGAAATGCACAACAACGGCATACCCGCCGATACCGACGCGATTGTCGCGCAGGCGTTCGTCGCGGGGAGCCAACGAAAGCTCGTGCTGATCAACCAGCGTAATCGCGAGATTGTGGTGGAGTTGCCGAAGGAATGCGCCGGGGCAACGCTTCAGTCGATTGGAGGTGCCTCGCCCGATCCAGTGAAGAGGAGCGTCGACGACGTACGAGTTCGATTGCTGCCATTCTCGGTCTCGATCGTGACGCTGAAGGACTAGATCGAGCGTGCGAAAACTTGTCATTGCGCGCGGCGGGCCAAACACAGCGATTTGATAAAATAAACGAGCCCCACCAAAGGCCGACGTAGCTCAGTTGGTAGAGCAGCCGATTCGTAATCGGCAGGTCAGCGGTTCAAGTCCGCTCGTCGGCTCCAGATTCTTCGTTGTTCATGCGGGTCCGAGCGATGCGTGCCGGACCTGCCTTCTTTTGGTCCCGCGTTTGCCCATCCGGCTGTCCGCTGAAGATGGCCGATCAGGCTTTCCCGTGACAGATCAGATCTGCTCCCAATTGCGCCAGTTCGGCATCCTCATTGGACGACAATCCACTGACAGCAACAGCCCCGACGATTTCACCGTTCTGCATGATTGGAATGCCACCGCCCCAGCCCACAAACCTGGGATCGCCATAGTACGAGATGTCGTGACCTTTTTCGGGATGTCGGACCTTCTCCCCAATCTCCCTGGTTGGCTTCCCCGCCCGCGCTGCCGTCCATGCTTTGTTCATGGCGATCACAATGGAGGAGATCGGGGCACCATCCATCCGGGCGAAAGCGATGAGTTCGCCGCGGCAGTCGGCAACGGCGACGACGACTGCCTTCTGCATTTGAGTTGCCTGCTCGAGGATCCGATTGACCGCTCGCCTCGCGTCCGCATAGTCAATGGTTGAGATCGATTTCATGGTCCGAAAGCTTATCAGAGGCGAGTAGGGAAACGTCGGTGTTACGCATGTCTGGTTCGCCTGCCGAACCGCAAAACGATCTCGGTTGGGATCTGCTAATCCGAAGACGATCCAGTTTGGCCTGCGCGCCGGGCCGGTTACGCGGGAGATCCTTCCCTTCGCCTGAAAAACGCTCCGTTCAGGATGACAGACTTGTGCAGAGGGGCGAACTGCCTACTGCTGACGATTATGAGGCATTGATTCCTGTCTTTGCAGTCCTCACGGATCGGCGATTTGTGACCTCAGAAAATTCGGCCCAGTTTGAAGAACACGCGCTCATGCCCAGCCGTTCCGATTGCCCCGCCGAGCTCAATCGGTCCAAAGATCGTATTGACCAGGAGGGCGCCGACGACATCGCCTGGAGTCTGTGACTCGAACGGAGGCGCGAAGACTCTGCCCACCTCGAACAGACCGTTGAAATAGAGTCCTTCCCCGAGCAAGACAGGAAGCTTGGCTACCTTGCGAAGATATCCGACCTGGAACTGGTAGTACTGGTCGGTTAACAGTTCATTTTGGCCATAGGCAGCAAAAGCGTTTGGGCCACCTAAGGCGAAGAGCGGCACTCCAACCTGTTCATTGCCGAAGGTGGTTCCGCCACGCGCCCCGAAGTAGATAGAGGACGGATCGTTCACCCTGACGAATTTGACCAACCGTCCTTCGGACGTGGGGAACGAATGAGCGCCTCCGGGGTTCGCGTCGACCCATGTGCCGCTGATGTCCATGTACTGTCCCGAGCGCGGGATGACCGGGTCGTCGACCTCATTCAATGCCCAACGAAGCGTCGTACCGCCAAAACGCCCGGAGACATTGGGCAGAAGGGCCTCATTTCCGATCTTAGGCACGAACGACTGGAAGGCGGCGGTGTAGCCCACCGTCAGTTGCGCAACGCGGCCAAATTCGTAACCGAAATCAAGACCTCCTCCGGCAGATGACTTGCGATATTCGGAGACGAAAACATCCTTGTCGTAGATGGGATACTGCTGGTAATTGGCGAATCCGTTGGGCGCGAGGAACCACTTGCTGGTGGCCGTGAACGGACGATAGTACTGGCTGCTGATGCCATACTGCGACCCGACGATCACGTCGTTTCGGAGTTCAGCACGGTAAGAGCCCAGGTCCAGAAAGGTAATGCGAGCTCCCATACTGAAATCGACACCGCCAAAACTGGAGCCATCGAGCAACAGAAGTG
Source organism: uncultured Acidobacteriaceae bacterium (assembly GCA_963844525.1). Lineage (GTDB taxonomy): Bacteria > Acidobacteriota > Terriglobia > Terriglobales > Acidobacteriaceae > Sulfotelmatobacter. Next base: position 372,291 of record CAWJOM010000012.1, read on the forward strand.
GTTGCACGATCGGCGGCGCGTAGGGCTTCTCCACCCCGGTCACGAGAAGCCCAGGCTGCCCGTCGCGGCTGGTCATCTGGTAACTCAGGTTCGAGAAACGGCCATCCCCTTTCAGATCCATCAGCTGGCCTTGCAAAGCAGCGGTGTCCACCGGTTTTCCAATATTGTCCTTCAGGTCGTTTTCGATTGCAGTCGCCACCTTCGGACTGGTTCCGACGACCTGCACGAATTGGGGGGCAGGAGATGTGAGCCGGCGCGCGGAGCGGCGAGCCAAATAGGCTTGCCAAGTGGGTTCATCGACGGAGAGCGGGGTGAGCACTGCCGCTTTGGCCTGCGCCGCTTGATAGCCCATCTTGATGAGTTCCTCTGCCCGGTTGTATTCGAGGGAATCGAAGCCCTCGAGCGGAACGGAGATCAGAATGTCGGCTTTCTCCATGCTGCGCAGTTCGTTGGCCGCGATAACGACACTGACGGAGCGACCGAGGACTCCGAAGGAGGAAAGGGTTGCATCGGGATTGAGCTTGGCGGTTTCAAGGTGAACTGCGAGCGTGAGATCCGCGCCCATGCTCTGCGCTACGTCGATAGGGAGGTTATCCATCAGTCCGCCATCGGCGAAGATGTGCCCGTCCCATCTGACGGGACTGAAGATTCCCGGCAGCGACATGGTGGAGCGCAGGGCGAGAGAAAGCGATCCTTGGCGGAAAACGAATGCCTTTGATGTGACCAGATCGGTGGCGACACAGGCGAACGGAATCGGGAGATCATTGAAGTCCTTGACTTCGGAGTACGGCAAGGCGATGCGGTCGAGGATCATCACGACATCTTGGCCTGAATTGAATCCTTCGGGGAACTGCAGTCCTTTCCGGAGGCCGAATTCGAGGTGATTGGGATACTCGACCGCATCCTGTTTACGGCGAAATGAGAGATCCTTGTAGGGAGTCTGGCCTTGCAGGACTTGGTCCCAATTGATGGTCTCGACGAGATCTTTGACTTCCGCAGCTGAGTAACCGGTGGCGTAGATTCCGCCAACCAAACCGCCCATGCTGGTTCCGGCAACGTAGTTCACTGGAATCCGATGTTCTTCGAGCCACTGTATGACGCCGATATGCGCCAACCCGAGCGCACCTCCGCCTTCGAGCACCAATCCAACTTTGGCTCGGGAGGGCGGTGGTGCAGACTGGCAAACGCCAGAAACGAACGGGACAGCGACTATCAGGCCAATGCGGGCTATTTCAGCAATGCGGTTTCGCATGATTCTGTAGCCTAGGAGGGCTGAGTGTGCGGAGCCACTGTCAAAAGTGACGACTCAACACCTTCCGGGTTGAGGTCAGGAGGATGGGTTGAAGGGTGAGCGCTGGTATTCTTGACAGTGCCCAGGCGCGGATAACTCTCCGAGAATCACGACTGGTTGGAAGTGTCGATCCTCTATCGTTCCAAAATCTGTCGTTCCAAAACTATTCTGCCGGCATGACAAGCCGGTGTCGACGACGAAGGCGGAATCGCATGTCTGGCAAGAAGCATCAACGGCACCTCTGGATTTCGTTCCTACTGATAGCGAGCGCCTATCCTGCGTTCAGTCAGAAAGTGGAAGTCGGATACGACAAAAGCATCGACTTCTCGCGATACCGGACCTATACGGTCCCCAAACCTCCCCTGCAGCCCACGAGGCCCGTGCTTTACTCGACGGTCATGGGGGCGATCTACAACGACCTGAAGGCGAAACACTTCGAGGCGCTCGATTCGGGCGCGGATCTTATCTTGGTTTGTGTCGGCGGAATGGAATTCGGTACAAATGTCGCGGCCGGTACCCCGATCCTTCCCACGTATAGTGGCGCTCCGATTTCCATGAACGCGACCATGTGGATCGGAGCCGCAGGACCGGACAATCTCCGTACGGCACCTTATGTTCCGGAAGGGAATTTGATGTTGACTTTTGTAGACCCGAATCTGCACAAGATCATATGGAGCGGCACTGTTTCGCAGAAGTTGGATATCGAGCAGAAGAGCGACAGCCTGAAAAGAGTCGAGAAGGCGATCTCCAAGCTGCTTAAGAAATTCCCGCCAAGCAAATAAGTCAAGAATCCAGCGCTGCAATTCTTTAAGGAGTTAGGGCCCGAGCGTGGCTCAATCTGCCGTATGGAGGGAAGCAAGCGCGGCTTCGGTCGACTTCAGTTCCTTTGCCACCACCGCTGGGTCTCCCACCTGAAAGCTATTTGGACCGGTGTGATTGGGGTGTTCAATGCGATGCCAGACGTTCAGGCTCTGTGAATACAACGACTGCGCTTCTGTCCAGTATGACTTTCGCTGCGCAATCGTCAGGCCCGGTTGCCGCGCTGCGTTCATGGAAAGTTCCCCGAGGCCGGAATACGCATCTGCCGCCGTATACAAGGCATCGAAATTGGCGGGAGTAGCCGGGATCAGAGGCTCAACGATGGTAAGCGCCTGATGATAATAGTTTGCAGCTCTTTGGCCATTCTTCCCTTTGGCGGCGGCCTCGCCAAGCTTCACATTGCATGCGGCTACATTCACGCGGTTGATGGTTCCGGCCTTATTGAGAGATTCGTAGATGGAAGCGCCCTGCTCGATCTCTCGGATGGCGGCATCGGGCTGGTTGGCAATGGTCAGAACCGTACCGCGAATGACCAGCATGGTCGCAAAGATACTGTGGCGGAAGGAGTTCTCAGGGGCGGATGACACAAGAGCCCGCATGATCTCGAGCCCCCGGTTCGAGTAGTCCAAGGCCCAGGGGATCTTGCCGGCTCGCGCCGCGGAGGCAGCGGTGTTGATGTACGCGATGGAGAGTCCTTGTCGCCAGAGCGCGTTCTTCGGATCAGCACGTGTCAGATCCTGATAGATTGCCACGTCTTTCAGATTGTTATCGAGAGAGCGAGGATAGTCACCCAGATCGTCATAGACGCTGGCGATCGATCCATAAGCCATGGCAACACTTCGTTGATATCGCAAGTTGGGGGAAAGCTGGGCCAGCTTGCGGCAGATATCCAGCGCTTTCTGGTAGTACACCAGGGCCGCCTGCGGGTCCGATGCCTCCAGTTTGTTGCCAACGTAATTTAAATCCACGGTGTAGCCGTAAAGAGTATCGAGGTCATCCGGCCTGGCCTTGAGCAGAATTTCATCCGTGGCCAGTGCGCGACGATAGTCCTCGAGGATTTTCTGGTTCGCGGATTCATCCCCGGGATACCCGATCCTTCCCGACACTTCGTAATCGAAACCCAGTTCGTAAACGACCTTCAAATTATTGGGATGCTCCTTGTTCAGTGCCTCGGAAACCGCAACGGCGCGGCCTAGGGGTTCGCGTGCTCCGCGCGGGTCGCCGTTCGCCCAAAGCTGGTGCGCGACGAGGCGATAGCCTTTGGCCAGCGCGAGGCGATCGTTCCAGTCGGAGGAGGCGGAACTGATTTGCTGGCGCAGCTCAAGGGCTTTTTTGTAACTGGCGAGTGTCCCCTGAAAATCGCCTAGATTATTCTCGAGATAGTCCCCCTGCACCGATCCGACTCTCTCATAAGCGGTGGCCAACTCGCGCTGAAGTCCCACGTCGCCGGCGGATTCCTGCGCCAGCAGGTTGAGATATTGCAGCGCTCGATCGACGATGATCTTTCGGGCGGGAGTTGAACCCGGCAGGTCTTTGACGGAATCATGAACATCGAAGATGAGGGAGTTGGCCAGGGCGCGTACGTCGTTGAAACGCCGTTGCGCAATGCGTGCTTCCCGCAGCGTGATAACGATGCCGGCGACCAGGATGAGAGCAACTGCTGCGGTCGCGGCCACGCCGGCTCTGTGCCGCGCGGCAAACTTTGTAGCGCGGTACCAGACCGTATCGTTGCGCGCGATGACGGGAATATTCTCAAGGTGCCGCCGGACGTCCTCCTGAAGATCGTTTACCGATCCATAGCGGCGAGACGGTTCTTTGCGAAGCGCCATCAGGACAATGTTGTCGAGGTCCCCGTTCAGCTGTTTACTCAGCTTTTCGACGGAGCTTTCCTTAAATCGAGAGCCTTTCGCACCTTGGGCCCGAAGCACCGCGGCACTCGGTTTTTGTATCTCTTTTTCGCAGATAACCCGCGGAAGATCCTGGGTGGAGACATTCGCCAGGTCGTAAGGACTCAACCCCGTGAGGAGTTCATAGAGCACGACCCCGAGTGAGTACACATCGGTGGCCGTGGTCATAGGTTCTCCTCGAATCTGCTCCGGGCTGGCATAGCGGGGAGTTAGAAGCCGAAAGCCTGTCATCGTAGCTGTCAGGGAAAATTCGGCGGAGCCGGTGTCCAGAATCTTGGCGATACCAAAATCGAGCAGCTTCGGTGTCCCATCGGGCGTGACGAGGATGTTTTGCGGCTTGATATCGCGGTGAATGATCAGATGCTGATGCGCATAGTGAACCGCTGCGCAGACCTGCAGGAAGAGCTGCAAACGTCCTCGAAGGGGTAGGTCGTGTTCTTCGCAATACTCAGCAATGGGTTGGCCTTCAATAAACTCCATCACCAGGTAGGGCACCCCCTCTTCGGTTGCGCCTCCGTCTAGAAGCTTGGCGAGGTTGGGGTGATCGAGCCCGGCGAGAATTTGCCGTTCGTTCTTGAAGCGGGCGAACACAGAGCCGCCATATTGGCCCGCCCGGACGAACTTGAGTGCGACTTCTTTGCGGTATTGGTCGTCGGCGCGGAAGGCGCGATACACCTCCCCCATGCCGCCTTCGCCGATTTGTTCGACGACTTTGTAGGAGCCCACCCGGCGTCCGACCCAGGAGACTTCCCCGCTCGGAAGAATGCGGGCCGCCTCCGCCAGGTCTTCTTCGCTGAGAAATTCGTTTCGGAGTTGTTGCTCCGACGCGACCAGGGGCTCAAGGTCTTCCCGCAAGGATGAGTCCGCAGCGTAGCTGCTATCAAGGTAGGCGGCGCGCTCCTCGGGAGCAAGTTCCAGCGCAGTGGCCAGAACTTGCTTCACCTGCTGCCACCTTTCCGGGGTCATGCGCCACTGCCGCTTTCCATCGCATGATGAAGCCAGACGCGGGCGGTTGCCCACTCCCGTTTCGCGGTGGCCGGCGAGATATCGACGATACGCGCGGCCTCTTCAATCGAGAGGCCGCCGAAGAAACGCAACTCCACGAGCCTCGACTGCCGCGCATCCAGGGAAGCGAGTCGCTTCATCGCCGCGTCCAGTCCAATCAGGTCGAGATTGACGCTCTCTTCCGCTCCGGCACCCTCGTCCAGGAGAACCGTGACAGTGCCGCCGCCTCGCTTTGCGGCGTTGCGCTTGCGCGCGTGGTCCACCAGAATTTGCCTCATCATATTCGCGGCCAGCGCGAAGAAATGGGTTCGACCCTGCCAGTGACCCGCTTTGCGGTCTACCAGGCGCAAGTAGACTTCATGAACAAGGGCAGTGGCCTGCAAGGTGTGATCGCTGCGCTGGCTGGCAAGGTTCTTTTTTGCCACCCTGCGCAGTTCGTCGTACACAAGAGGAATGAGCGCGTCCCTGGCCGCGAGATCGCCTTGATTCCAGCGCTCAAGCAGAGTGGTGACCGCGTCCTGAGAATCCGTCGCTCCCACAAAATCCCCCAAACACGCCGAGCAGCGTGCCCCGTTGGCTAGAGAGCGTAATCCGGAACTGCCCCTAAGTCAAACGCTCGGGGGAAGATGACGAAGTCGGCGATACGTGCAACGCATCGGCAGAAAAACTCTCGGTGTTGCGAATTCGTGAGCCCCTTCTTCACGTTTTGCCGTTCTTATCAATAGCAAGAAGTTGTTGTTTGAGATCGCAGCTTGGGACCGTTGCGTCCCCCCGGGTACAGAGCAGGCTGAATCGGGCAGCATCCCAGAGCGATTTAGAAACCAAAATCAGCGGAAGAGACCAGTTGTAACCACCAAGCATGAAAAAGGAGAATCACTATGAATTTCCATCGCCCGATCCATTTCCGCGCCTTCGCCTCAGTCCTGGCGCTGGTGCTCGCAACCGTGCCCATGGGCTCGGCTCAGTCGCCTGCGGCCAAGCCCATCACCGTTTCCCAATTGAAAGGGACTTGGTACGCAACTTTCTCAGGGGTAACCGGGTGTGGCACCACCACGCTGGTTTCTACGTTTACCCTGGACGCCACTGGAAATGGGACGCAGACGTCTGCGACCCAGCACACGGCGGGCTGCGGTGACATCGACTTGTCAGGGCAGATCGTCCAGGTTCAGTCGTTAAGTGCCAACGGCAGCGGTTTCGTAGCCTTCGGCTGCGGCTCCGGTTGCGGCTTTGGGTTCACCATTCAAGTTCCAAAGGCCGCTCCTGTAGCGTTCAATTTGGGTGCACAGCCTGTCTCGGGAAACTACCTGGCAGGCGTTGCCTTCCGCATTCAGTAGGTGTCAGCCAATCGGCGACCCACTCATTCGCTTCGCCTGCGAATGAGTGGGTTTAGCAAGTGAGTCAATTTCAGTTTTTCGTTACTGTCACTGTGTCCTGTCCAAAGTGCTCCGCGAAGCCCTTACTGGGCATCGCGGGCGCAACGGAAGCCCAGAGCCCCCGAACGGTCCATGCTGGGAGACATCAATAGCAGCTTTCCGTGTTCGTTCAGCCGGTATGCCTGAGGGAAGTACCAGATGGAGCCTTGCGGCTGGTAGTAGCTGCCGCCGCGGACGATTGCGGCGCGAGTGTGCTCGTCGACGATTTCATCGGTCCATTGCCAAACGTTGCCCACCATGTCCTTGACGCCGAAAGAGCTTGCGCCCTTGGGATGCTCGTCGACCGGATCGGGGCCACGCATGGTGCGCGATTTGTCGGGCACAGGAACCGCGGATGGATCCCACTCGTTGCCCCAGGGATACAGGCGACCGTCGGTGCCTTGGGCGGCATACTGCCATTCCCACTCATGCGGCAGCCGCTTTCCCGCCCAGTCCGCATACGCGCGTGCATCTTCGAGTGAGACCCAGGTCACCGGGCGCTTATCCCATCCCGAAGGGTAGTTGCCGTCCTTCCAGTCCCGCAGAAAATTCAAGTCGTCCTTCGGGTGATAGTGCGTGGCGTCGAGAAAGTTCTTGAATTCTGCGTTCGTCACCGGATACTCATCGATAAAGAAGGATTTCAGATTCATCGTTTGCCGGTGAAAGCGCCTGGGTGAATCCTCCCCCGCGTACTGGACGTCGACTCCCATATCGTTCGTGCCTTCGATTTCAATGCCGGAGACTTCGAACAGGAAACTCCCAGCGGGAATCTTCACCATGCCGGCGGGTGCGCTTGCGGCAGCTTCGGTCGCTTTGATCGGAACGATTTGTTGCGGCAGCGCCTTCCAGTCGTGCGAGTAACTTGCAAGCGAGGTACTCGTCATCTGCTTCATCTTCGACAAGAGGCTCGGAACTGTGACGTCGGGTTCCGCTTTCGTGGCGAGAATGGCCCCGTAGCCTTTGGCTTCGATCGGGAAACTAAGCACGAGGCGCACGCTTACCTCTTTGGGCTTGAGTTCCACGCCGTGATAAACGTCGAAGTACCGCATCCCGGGGTTTGCGGTGATTTCCATCTGATCGCCGTCGACGTCATATTCGTTGCGATTCACCATCGTCCAGAGCGTTTGATCCTGGAGCGGCCAGCGGCTGGCGAAGACTCCATAGCGCAGCGTCGGGGACATCGGTTCCCACCCGCTGCTGACCAAGAAAGGGGCGAACGCGCGTTCGATCGTGGCGACGCGGCGCGCGGCTTCTGCATCGCGTGGCGTGATTCCATTCCAGATGCCCCATATATTTTCCCAGCTCTCCCAGCCGACTCCGTTGAAGAAGGCAAACTGCAGGTCGCTAGTCTTGTCGCGATTCCAGCGATCTGAAATGTTCACCATGTGGCGGGGGTCGAGCCACTTGTACTTATCGACCAGCGGAGTGAACGGAAACTGGTATTGCCCCCACGTCATCAGGTTCCAGGCGAGCGCCTCGTCGGATGGCCCGCCTTCGGGCTCAAAGACAAGAGGATGGCCGGTCTTGTCGGCGGCCAGCGAAAAAGCCAGAGGAACTCCGTCCTGGGTATCGCCGTTGATGCCGTCCGCCCCGATCTCCGCCATCAGGCTGGCGATCTCCTCTGGCCATGAGTGATCCGGCTGACGTGTGCCCTGATCCCACATCATCATCGGAAACAGGACGCGCACGCCGCGGCGGTGAAAGTCCGCAATCATCCCCTTCAGCCCCGCGACTCCACCCGGCATGCTGCGAATCAGGTCATGCTGGTTGCGGTTGTCGATCCCCATGTTGGGATAGGTCGGCCAGATCAACACTGAATCGATACCGCCATAGCGCTTCTCAAGATCGTCGAGATAGCGGTCGACGGTGTACTTACCCGCGACCGGATCGTAGAAGTAGCGGTCGTGCGCCATCATCTGCGGCTGAATGAAACTGGATTGCGCCCACTTGAACTCAGGACGGGCGTAGCGGGAACCGTCGTATCCAATGCGGATGCGGCGTTCATCGCGCCAGTGGTTGATGTCGGCGAGCCATGCCTCGTGTTCCGCATTGACGCACAGCCTGGCGCCGCTGAGCCAGAGGTCTCTCGCCGCCGAAAGGCAGTCTGGCACCGGAATCTGTTGCTCGCCGGGGGAGAAGTGGGAATCCTGCGCCTGCGAAATCAGGGCGGCGAGAAACAGCAGCAGGAAGATCACGACTGCGAAGCGAACTTGTGCGTGTGTGGTTTTCATGGCGGTCTCATTCTACAAATGGGGAACCGCCCCCTCCGTTAGCCAAGTAGATTCAGGAAAATGTCTGCCAGCCCGGAACAGGCTCCCTTTCAGGCACTTAGACATACAGCAAAACACCTACCACTTTCGTGCCATATATGGCACTGGTGAGCCATTTACGGGCTGCGAGGGCAGCGTTAGATTGTCCTTGAGCAGCACTTGGGGGAGGGCTGATCAACAGACGTCCCACGACTCTTTGAGTCTGGGGCGTTTTGTTTTGCGCGCAATTCTTTAATCACGAAGCGCAGGAAGTATCACGGAGGAACCTACCGTTTAGCAGGGTTACTTCGTGGTACTTCGTGCCCTTCGTAGTTTAGGTTTTCTCTTTCGCGGTGTAACTGACCGCCGCTACTGTCTCGACCGCTACCCGTTCATCCTTTCGATGGTGTAGATTTGTTTCCGCTTTCGTTGCCGTGACCCATGCAGTGCCAGGGAGCAGGTCATGCCCATGCAGTTTGCGCGCCGCGAATTTCTCGCGGGAGTGGTAGCTGTGACGGCCGCAAAGGCCGCGTCCCGCTTCGCCCCGCAATCCACCGGCAGTTCGCCGTTTCGCGTTTCCGTGATCAACGACGAGATTTCCCAGGACTTTGGCCACTCCTGCGAAGTGGCGTCGCGCGAGTTCGGCATGGGCTGGGTGGAACTGCGCGGCATGTGGAAGAAGAACATCGTCAGCCTCGACGAAAAAGAAGTCGCGGAAGCGCGCCGCATTCTCGAGAAATGCCAACTGAAGGTCACTGACATAGCGAGCCCCCTATTCAAGGTCGACTGGCCGGGCGCGCCGAAATCAAAGTTCAGCGAGGCCAAGAGTTTCGGAGCCAACTTTAGCCTGGCACAGCAGGACGAAGTCCTGGAACGCTCGATGGACATGGCAAAAGCATTTCAGACCGCTCGCGTGCGCTGCTTCGACTTCTGGCGGCTCGAGGATCAGGCTCCGTACCGCGCTGCGATCAATGACAAATTAAGAGATGCGGCAGCCAAGGCGGAGAAGAAGGGCATCATCCTGGTGCTCGAAAATGAATCGGCTTGCAACACAGCTACTGCGGCCGAATCTGCCAAGGTTCTCGATGCGGTGAGGTCCCAAAATTTCATGCTGAACTGGGACCCGGGCAACGCGGCTGCAGCCGGCGAAATCCCATATCCCGATGGCTACAATCTTCTGCCCAAGGAGCGCATTGGACATTGTCACTGCAAAGATATCGTCAAGATTGGCGGGGGTGATTGGGCGCTGATGGGTGCAGGCGTGATTGACTGGGCCGGCCAGTTCAAAGCGCTGAAGCGCGACGGCTATAAGTATGCCGTGAGCCTGGAAACTCACTGGAGCGGCGGTGGTTCGCCGGAAGAATGTTCGCGCAAAAGTTGGGCGGGAATGAAGAAGCTTCTGCAAGAGGCCGACGCGTTGTAAGACCCACTTCTCGCGCAAAGAGTGCGCGAGAAGTGGGGCACCCTAGACCGAGGTGGAGAAATGACCGACCAAAGCAGACGGACGTTTATTAAGCAGGCCGCTATTGGAACCGCTGCAGTATTCGCATATCCAACCGCCACCGTGCTGGGCGCGAACGATCGCATTCGCGTCGGCATGATCGGTGTTGGCGACCGCGGCAACGATCTGCTGGGCCAGATCCGCGGCGTTCACGGTGTTGAAGTGGTGGCCATGGCCGACGTCTACAGCCGCCGGCGCGACGAAGCCAAAAGTAAAGTGCCCGGCATTCAGACCGTTGACGATCACCGGCGCCTGCTCGACATGAAAGATGTCGACGCCGTCATCGTCGCCAGCCCCCTGCACATTCACACCCGTCATTTTCTAGACACGCTTGCCGCGGGCAAGGACCTGTACTCCGAGAAGACCATGACTTGGTCGATTCCCGAGGCGGACAAGTGCCTGGCCGCCGCCAAAGCTTCGAAACAAGTCATCCAGATCGGGTTGCAGCATCAAAGCTCCGGAGCGCAAACGGACGCACGCCAATGGATCAAAGACGGCTGGGTGGGCAAAGTGACGCAGGTCGAGTCGTGGATGAGCCGCAACACTCCTCACGGCAAAGGCCAGTGGGTGCGCCCGGTGCCTTCGGACTGCATCGCGCAGAACGTCAACTGGAGCGCGTTTCTAAATGGCCGCCCCGATATTCCTTTCGATCCCTACAAGCTGATCAACTGGCGCTTGTTCTGGGAATTCGCAGGCGGCAATTGCGCTGAGAACATGGTCCATCAAATCGCCTGGATCATCGGCGCGCTCGACCTTCCACTGCCGTCGGCGGCGTACATGTCGGGCGGAGTGTTCTCGGAAAAAGACGGGCGCGAAGTGCCTGATACGATCGCCGTTACTTTCGATTTCCCCAACATGGTCGTGACCTGGCAGTCCACCTTCAGCAACAAGCACTACGACATGGCCGATCGCATTCTGGGAAGCGATGGAACCCTGGAACATCACTTCGAGGAAGCGCTCGAGTACTGGCCGGAAAAAATCAATCGTCCCGACGGAGAGGCAGCGAAGGGCAGCAGCAAGAATCAGAACCACATGGCGAACTGGATCGACTGTGTCCGCAGCCGCGGCATTCCCAACGCGCCGCCGGAAATCGGCTACCGCTCAGCCATCGCCGTACACATGGCGAACCTTTCGTACAAGAACAAGCGGCGGCTCACTCTGGAGGAAGCGAAGGCAATCACGCCGGAGTACTCATGATCGGCGCCGTCGATATCGGAGGAACGAAGATCGCGGTTGGCATCGTCGATGACAACGGGAAGGTGCTGTCCCGCATGCAGGCGCCTACCGATCCGAATCGTTACGACGACGGAATCACGGTTATCTCCATGATGCTGCGGGAGACCGCGGCCAAGGCTGGCGTGGAACTCTCGGGAATTGGCGTTGGTTCCACGGGCCCGGTCGATCCCATTCGCGGGGAATTCGGCGATGTGGATTTTCTGCCCGGCTGGCGCGGCAAGAGTCCGGTGAAAGACCTCGCGGAGATTTTTCATGTCCGCGTGGCGCTGGAGAACGATGGAGACGCAGCCGCTCTGGCTGAGGCCGGATGGGGCGCAGGACGCAATCGCACACGCCTGATTTACATAACTGTCGGCACCGGGATCGGCGGCGGCATCATTTTCGACGGCAAACTCTACCGTGGGGTCGACGGCGCTCATCCCGAAGTTGGGCACCAGGTCGTCGATCCCTCGGGGCCCCCGTGTTCTTGCGGATTCCGCGGTTGCTGGGAATCGCTGGCCGCCGGTCCTGCGATGGTGGCGTGGCTCGAAGCGCATGCGCCTGCCGCCTATTTGGATCGCCCGGGAATCACAGCCGGGAGAATTTGTGAACTCGCCAGGGAAGGAGATGCAGTCGCACTCCAGGCTGTCGAACATGAGGCCTATTACCTCGGCTTAGGTCTCGCCAATCTGATCAACCTGTTTACTCCCGACGCCATTGTGCTAAGCGGAAGCGTCATGAAAAGCGCGCCGCTTTTCCTCAACCGCATCCGTGAAGTGATCGGCCAAGGCTGCCGCTTCGTTCCAGCGGAGAAGACGCAACTCACACTGGCTTCTTTGGGAGACGACACAAATCTGATCGGCGCCGCGCGAGTGTGGCACTATCGGTTCGGTGGCTAGATTCGCTTCATTTCGAGAAAACCATGAACCATGAAGGTCACGAAGGATCACGAAGGATTTAGCGCTGGATTTTCCTTCGTGTCACTTCGTGTCCTTTGTGGTTGAGGTCTTTGAATTGCGTGCGGTGTCCCGGGGCTAGCTCCTTCCAGTTCCTTTCCCAATCTGTTACTGTTTCCAGTCCGCTTTTTGTGCGTCAATTGGACAGGCCGCTGTCCGGTGCGGAAAGGATGAGAGCCGCGTGATCGTCGGAGTTCCGAAAGAAAGTTATCCCGGAGAACGGCGGGTCGCGCTTGTTCCCGTCGCTGTTCCCAACCTCATCAAGGCTGGACTCGAAGTTATTGTGGAAGCGGGCGCCGGCGATCAGGCGGGCTATCCCGACGCGATATATCTAGAGAAAGGCGCGAAGATTGTGGCCGATCGCGCCGCCGTGTTCAGCGCCGCCGACATCGTTGTTCAAGTTCTCTGCTACGGCTCGAATGACATCACCGGCCAGGCCGATCTTCCACTCATGCGTCGCGGCCAGGCGATCATCGGATTTCTGCGGCCGCTCGGTTCGGCAGAAGTCGTGCAGCAGATCGCGCGGGCGGGCGTCACATCATTCTCCGTGGAACTCATGCCCCGCACCACGCGCGCTCAAAGTATGGACGCACTATCCTCCATGGGCACGATTTGCGGTTACAAAGCAACATTGCTCGCCGCGGAAACCTCGCCGCGAATCTTCCCCATGATGACCACCGCCGCCGGCACGATTACGCCCGCCCGCGTATTCGTCATCGGAGCCGGCGTGGCCGGACTGCAGGCCATCTCGACGGCTCGCCGCCTCGGCGCCGTGGCTTCGGCTTACGACATGCGCCCCGCCGCCAAAGAACAAGTGCAGAGCCTCGGTGGACGCTTCGTCGAACTTCCTATCGAAGCTCAGAACGCGCAAGACGCTCGCGGGTATGGCACTGCGCAGGACGAAACCTTCTACGCCCGCCAGCGCGAATTGCTCACGCGCGTGGTCGCCGAGAGCGATGTGGTCATTACCGCCGCGGTTATCCCCGGAAAGAAGTCGCCCGTGCTGATCACTGCTGACATGGTGAAGGGAATGGCACCGGGTTCGGTCATCGTCGACTTGGCAGCCGAGCGCGGCGGCAACTGCGAATTGACCCGCACCGGAGAAACAGTGGTGGCCCACGGCGTGACCATCATTGGCGCCATTAACCTTGCCACCAGCGTCCCGTACCACGCCAGCCAGATGTACGCCCGCAACCTCACCACCTTCCTTTTGTATATGGTCAAGGAAGGCAAACTGCAACTGAACCTGCAGGATGAGATTATTCGCGAGACCATGATCACGAATGGCGGCGAAGTGGTGAACGCCCGTGTCCGCGATTTCTTCAAGATGCCGGCACTCGCAACAGCGGGCGGATAACGATTTTGGGTGGCGCCGCGCTTTCAGCGTTGCGACTGCGGCTCTTTCTTAAAATTGTCATCCTGAGCGAGAGCAAGACTTCACGAAGCGAGCTCTTGCGCAGTCGAAGGATCCAGATAGCGACAAGGGTCGATATCGCGGTAGATTCTTCGACTCCGCTCGGGATGACAGGTTAGAGGCGACTGCTGAGAAGGTGGCGACACCTTAAAGAAATGGAGTAGCCCATGGGTTCCAACCTGATCGACGCACTTTTCGTTTTCATGCTGGCGGCCTTCATCGGATTCGAAGTCATCCGCCATGTTTCGCCGCTGCTGCACACGCCGCTCATGTCTCTGACGAACGCGCTCGATGCCATTGCAGTCGTCGGCGCCATCGTCCTCGTCGGCGAGAAGAAAAGTACATTTGCGACGGTGCTGGGCGTCATTGCCATCGTGGCCGCCACCAGCAATGTCGTCGGCGGATTCTTCATCACCGACCGCATGTTAAGGATGTTCAAGACCAGCCGCCCAACGAATAAGTAAACGAACAAATACCTGAGCGCAATCATGACTGAGTTTGCTGGAAGCCAGTACCTCATCGAGATCATTTACCTCATCGCCAGCGCCCTGTTCATTCTTTCGCTGAAGTGGATGAGTTCTCCCGCGACCGCGCGCCACGGCATTCTGGCCGGCGAAATCGGCATGGTGCTGGCCATCGGCGGCACGCTGCTCCATCACGGCATCGTCGATTACAAGTGGATCATCATCGCGCTCGTGTTGGGAACGGGAATCGGCATTCCGCTCGGCATGGTGCAGATGACCGCCGTTCCCCAGCGGACCGCACTCAGCCATGCCTTCGGCGCACTCTGCGTCACGCTGGTCGGAACCGCCGAGTTTTACCTGCGCAGCCCGAACGTTCCCAAATTCATGATGTCGGTACTCTCGATGGAAGTGATTCTCGGGGGCCTGACCTTCACCGGCAGCCTGATGGCCGCAGGCAAGCTGCAGGAAATCTTGCCTCAGCGCCCGATCACCTATAAAGGACAGAATTTCGTCAATCTTCTTTTATTTCTGATTGCCCTCGGAAGCGCCACCTACCTGGTGCTGCATCCCGAAGCGAAAATCTTCTTCCCGATTATCGTGGGCGTGTCGTTGATCTTTGGGGTCCTGCTCGTGATTCCAATCGGTGGCGCCGACATGCCGACCGTGATCTCACTGCTGAATTCCTACGCCGGCCTCTCCGCTGCGGCGATGGGGTTCGTGCTCGACTCGAAGCTGCTGATCATCGCCGGCGCGCTGGATGGGTCCTCCGGCCTCATTCTCTCGATCATCATGTCGAAGGCGATGAACCGTTCGTTTACGAACGTGCTCTTCGGAGCCTTCGGCCAGGTTCAGGCTTCGGTAGCGGCGGGACAGGAAGCCAAGCCCGTCCGCAGCGCCACTCCTGAAGAAGCTGCCGCGATTCTCCTCGCTGCGAATAAAGTAGTGATCGTCCCCGGCTACGGAATGGCCGTCGCTCAGGCGCAGCACAAAGTGCGCGAGCTTTACGACGCTCTTGACGAAGAAGGGCGTCGAGGTCCGATTCGCCATTCACCCGGTCGCCGGACGCATGCCCGGCCACATGAACGTACTGCTCGCCGAAGCTGACATTCCCTATGACCGCCTCATCGAAATGGACGAAATCAATGGAGACTTCCCGCAGACTGACGTCGCCCTGATCATCGGCGCCAACGACGTGACCAACCCCGCTGCCCGCACCGATCAGTCGAGCCCGATTTTCGGCATGCCGATTCTTGATGTCGACAAGGCTCACACCGTCATGGTCATCAAGCGCGGCATGAGCCCCGGCTTCGCCGGCATCGACAACCCGCTGTACTACCTCGACCGCACGCTCATGCTGTTCGGGGACGCGAAACAGTTCGTCGGCGGAATCGTGCGTGAATTAGGCGGCGGACACTGACCTCATCCCGTCAAAAAGGAGATGTCCAGCAATTTGGTTTCGGTAAAACCTCGGAGTAGACTTATCAGGGCAGAGGCTTAAGAAGATGGCATCATCGAAAAATGTAATTACCCGGGATCCCGATCTGCTCGGAGGTACGCCCGTTTTCCGGGGCACGAGGGTTCCGTTCCAGGCCCTGCTTGATTATCTAGAAGGCGGACAGACCCTCGGAGAGTTCCTCGAAGATTTCCCCACCGTGACCCGTGAAGCTGCTGTTCATGCCCTTGAACACGCCAAGGCGCTCGTTGTCGGCCAATTGGGATGAGACTGCTACTCGACGAGTGTGTCCCCAGAAAGTTCCGCAATGCGTTACCTGGTCCCGATTGCCGCACCGTCCCAGAAGAGGGATTGGCGGGCAAGAAGAACGGGGAACTTCTGTCCCGCACTGAGAAACTGGGTTTTGAAGTCTTCCTTACTCTCGATCGAGGGTTACAGTACGAACAAAATCTGCATGGCAGAACCCTCGCGATAATCTTGGTCCACGCCAAATCAAGCCGCTTGGCCGATTTGCTGCTGCACAGTTCTGAAATCCTTCGCGTGCTCCGTTCTATCAAGCCTGGCGAACTTGTAAAGGTAGGTTAAAGGGAGAGCCCTTCCATGAGAACCTTAATTGTTGCTGGCATTCTTCTCTTTCTGGCGTCTTCTGCCGCAGCTCAATCCCAACCCCAACTCAACCTCATGCCCATGCCCGCCAGCGTTCAGCCGGGCACGGGTCAGTTAGCGATTAACCAATCATTTTCGGTAGCCGTCGCTGGCAGCCACGATCCCGCGCTCGACAGCGCAATCCAGCGATTCAAAGAGCAGCTTTCGCGGCAGACCGGAATTCCGTTCCGCCCCAAACCCGATGCTACGCCCACACTCCAGGTACACGCCGACCATGCTCTCCAAGCCGTGCAGAAACTCGGCGAGGATGAATCTTATGAACTGACCGTCACCGATTCCGGAGCGAAGCTCACCGCGCCAACGACTCTCGGCGTTCTGCGCGGCCTGCAGACATTTCTCCAACTGGTCCAGATCAACTCGACGGGATTCGCGGTTCCTGCCGTCACCATCAAAGATCAACCACGCTTCCCGTGGCGTGGCACGCTGATCGACGTCAGCCGTCACTTCATCCCAACAGATGCTCTGAAGCGCAACCTCGACGGCATGGCCGCCGTCAAGATGAACGTCCTGCACTGGCATCTTTCCGACGACCAGGGATTCCGCGTCGAGAGCAAAGTATTCCCCAAACTCACCGGCATGGGTTCCGAGGGCCTGTTTTATACGCAGGATGAAGTCCGCGATCTCATCGCCTACGCGCACGATCGCGGCATCCGCGTGATGCCCGAGTTCGACATGCCCGGTCACACTCATTCTTTCTACCCGGGATATCCCGAGCTCGCCAGTGCCCCAGGCCCCTATCAGGGTGGAAGGCGATGGCCTCGATCCGATCATGGATCCAACCAAGGAGTCGACCTACAAATTCCTCGAGAAATTCATCGCGGAAATGGCAAAGCTCTTTCCCGACGCCTACTTCCACATCGGAGGCGACGAAGTCGACGGTAAACAGTGGGACGCGAACCCGCAAATTCAGGCCTTCATCCACTCCCATGGCATGAAGAACAATCAGGACCTGCAGGCCTACTTCAACAAGCGCCTGGAAAAAATCGTCGCGAAAAATCACAAGACAATGGTTGGATGGGACGAGATCCTGCACCCCGATTTGCCCAAGACTATTGTCGTGCAGTCCTGGCGCGGGCAGGCCTCACTGGCCGCGGCTGCCAAAGAAGGCTACCGGGGCCTGCTTTCCTACGGATACTATCTCGACCTGATGTGGCCGGCAGCGCGCCACTATGCCATCGACCCCATGGCCGATGCCGCCGCGACTCTGACTCCTGAGCAGAAAAACCTGATCCTCGGCGGCGAGTCGTGCCAGTGGGCCGAGTGGGTCACTCCCGAGATCATCGATTCGCACATATGGCCGCGCAACGCCGTGGTCGCCGAGCGGCTCTGGTCTCCGCAGAATGTTACCGATGTCGCCTCGATGTACACACGCATGAATGCCGTCAGCCTCGAACTGGAGTCGATGGGTCTGATGCACCGTTCCGCACGCTTGCGAATGCTGCATCGCATGGCGGGCTCTGCCGACATTGCCGCGCTGCGCATTCTCGCCGATGTCGTCGAACCGGTGAAGGATTACAACCGGTGGAGCGACGCCAAAGGTCCGATCGATTTCAACTCGCCGTTGACCCGCATGATCGACGCTGTCAGTCCTGAGAGTGACACAGCGCGGCGCTTCAGCGATCTCGTTCAGACCTACATCCAGAGCGGTTACAAAGATCAGGCTGCCGAAGTGCAAATCCGCATATGGCTGACGACATGGCGCGACAATGATGCCCGTCTGCGACCGCTGCTCAACCAGACGTTTCTGCTGCAAGAGGACGTTCCGCTATCGCAGGATCTCTCTGCGCTCGGTGCCGCCGGTCTGCAGGCCCTTGATTATCTCGACAAGAATCAGCCCGCGCCGGATTCATGGAAGACGCAGCAGTTGGCCCTGATCGAGCAATCCAAGAAACCAATGGCTGACGTGCTGTTGATGGTCGGTGCGCCCGTACAGCAACTAGTGGAAGCGAGCGCCGCCCAGCACAACTAACTCAGATCCGAGGCGGTCCTATCACAGACTCGGTGTTGAGTCTTCGGTATAATCCGCCTCGGTTTGTTTGCGCCCTTTCCCCGTGACGTGAAAGGGCGAGGGAGCCCCTGTGAAGTCAAGACTGAACCACGTCGTTTCCGTCTTCGTAGTAATCGTTTTCTCCGCATTCCAACTCTTCGCTCAGTCCAACGAAAATGCCCATGAAAAGGCTGCCGCTCTCGTCCAGCAAATGACGCTGGAGGAAAAGATCGACTACATCGGCGGCACGGGCTTCGCCATCCGCGCCATGCCCCGCCTCAAGCTTCCTGCTTTCGAGATGTCCGACGGTCCCATCGGCGTGCGCTCGAACGCCGGCTTTCCGTCCACCGTCTACGCCGCCGGCATTGGCCTTGCGGCGACGTGGAATCCCGCTCTGGCCGAGCGCGTAGGGGCGGCGATTGGCAAAGACGCGCGCGCCCGCGGCATTCACTTCATGCTTGGCCCAGGCGTCAACATCTATCGCCAGCCTGTCAACGGACGCAACTTCGAATACTTCGGCGAAGATCCTTTTCTGACGTCGGCCATGGCCGTGGGCTATATCACCGGAATGCAGAGTCAGGGCGTGAGCTCCACGATAAAACATTTTCTCGGCAACAACTCCGAGTTTCTGCGCCACGATTCAGATTCCATCATCGACGAGCGCGGTCTCCGCGAAATCTACATGCCTGCGTTCGAGGCGGCCGTGAAGCGCGCTCACGTGGGCGCGATCATGGATTCCTACAATTTCGTCAACGGCGAGCACATGACGCAGAACGGCCATTTCAATATCGACGTAGCGCGCGAGGAATGGGGCTTCAACGGCATCATAATGTCGGACTGGGTCGCGACCTACGACGGGGTCGCCGCGGCTAATGGCGGTCTCGATCTCGAGATGCCCAACGGCGCCTTCATGAACCAGAAGAATCTTCTTCCCGCCGTGAAGGACGGACGCGTGAAGACAGCAACCATCGCCGAGAAGGTGACCCGTATCCTCGAAACCGCCGCACGTTTCGGCTGGCTCGACCGCGCCCAAACGGATCTTTCGCTATCGAAGTACAGCGCGCCTGATCAGCAGGTCGCGCTCGATGCAGCGCGCGAGGGTCTCGTGCTCCTGAAGAATGAAGGCAAGTTGCTTCCGCTCGATAAAGCCAGCACGAAATCGGTTCTCGTCGTCGGGCCCAATGCATACCCTGCTCAGATCGTTGGCGGTGGCAGCGCCCGCGCCGTGGCCTTCGCGCCCGTGACTATTCTGCAAGGCATCGGCAACCTGCTAGGTCCCTCGAGCACTGTGTATTACGAGCGCGGATTGCCCACGGCGACTGAGGTCGCCCGGACCACCGAGTTCATGACCACGCCGCAGGATGGAAAGCGCGGCGTCACTGTGGAGGTGTTTCCGAACACGAAGCTCGAGGGCGCTCCCAAATCCACCTCGACTCTGAATCACATCAATGTCGCGGGCACGAGTTGGGAGAGTTTTGCCGGCGACTTCGAGGCGGCGCTGGCCGTGTTTGCTTCGGGACGAAAGACCCAGTCGTCTCGCCGCTGGACCGGATATTACATGGCTGCCGACAGCGGTCCATACGAAATTGTGTTGCAAGGAGGTGGCGAAGGAAACGGGAATCGTCTATATGTCGACGGCAAATTACTCATCAACAACTGGAAGTTTGCGCGTGCTCTTCAGCCCCACGTTACTCTGCAACTCTCCGCCGGTCCGCACAAAGTAGTGGTCGAGGACTTCCAGAACTCATCGGTCGGCGGTCGCCTGCGCGTCGGAATTGCCAATCAACAGAAACTCGTCAGTGATGCTGCGAAGACTCTGGCTGCGAAGGTCGACGTGGTCGTGATCGCAGCTGGTTTCGATCCCGAGAGCGAATCCGAAGGCGCCGATCGAACCTTCGACTTGCCCTTCGGACAGGAGGAACTGATTCGCGAACTCTCCGCCGCCAACCGCAAGACTATCGTCGCAGTCACCTCCGGCGGGAATGTCGATCCCGGCAACTGGCTCGACGATGTTCCCGCATATCTCGAGATGTGGTATCCCGGAGAGCAGGGGGGAACTGCTCTTGCCGAGATTCTCTTTGGTGCGGTGAATCCCTCGGGCCGTCTGCCTGCCACGTTTGAACGCCGCCTTGAAGATAATCCCACGTTCTCGACCTACTATCCTGAGGGCGACACGAATCGCGTCGTCTACAAGGAAGGTGTCTTCGTCGGATATCGCGGCTACGAACACAATGGCGTAAAGCCGCTGTTCCCGTTCGGCTACGGGCTCTCGTATACGAAGTTCAACTATGCGAATCTGACGGTTGCCCGGGCGACGGGCGCGACAGACGTGCTCTACACTGTTTCCTTCGATGTGACCAATAGCGGCGATCGCGCCGGGGCAGACGTTGCGCAACTCTACGTATCAGACGACCACTCGAAGATTGCCCGCCCTGAAAAGGAATTGAAAGGCTTCTCCAAGGTCATGCTCCAGCCTGGTGAAACCACGCATGTCTCCGTCAATCTCGACGCGCGAGCCTTCGCCTACTTTGATCCTGCGGCAAAGCAGTGGCACATCACGCCTGGGAACTTCGGTATCGTCGTGGGCCGCTCGTCGGCAGAGATCGTCCTCAAAGGCTCGGTGAAGGTGACTGAGGCGATTGCCAACACGAAGATGTAGCGCAGTTGGTTCGCCCAAAGAACGACTGGCGAGGTGCGCTTCCCGAAACACCTGCACGCGCCCTCGCCAGCGATTTTCCTTCGCACCTAGGGCGTGAACTCGTAAATAGCGCCGTCGTTGCTGCTGCCGCCGTGGACGGTCGCTCCATAAAGGCTACCCGCGGGATCGCGAACCAGTCCGTTATAAGCGAAGCCCGGCGCCGGAGTCCCAGGAAAGCGATAGGCCACGCTCTCGGTCCAGCTCGCCGACGCGCCGCGAGTCATTTTGAAAATCACCCCGCAGCTGCACGAGGCCGCGCCGCCATCACTCGTGGTTCCGTATAGATTACCTTTCGTGTCCGCGACCAGGCTGCTGATGGGGCTGGCGCCGTCCGTGCCGCCTTTGAAGCTATACAGCACGCTTTCAGTCCAAGAGCCGTTGCTGTGCGTCAGCTTGTAGACGGTGCCGAGGTCGTTCGCGCCGGCGTAATACGTAGTGCCATAGAGATTGCCTTGGTTATCGGGAATTACTCCCCCGTATGGCAAGGCACCGTCCGGCTGATCCTTGAAAGCATACAGAGTCGTGAGCTGCCATTTGCCGTGATTCGGCGAGAGTTCGTAGACCATGCCGAATCCGTTGGCGCCGCCCACCGTGCATACGCCATAGAGATTGCCGCCGGCGATCAGCAGTTGGCTCGCCGATCCTCCTCCTCCGTCTTCACCACCGGTAAAGGTGTGGACCAGAGTAAACGTCCATCCTCCGGTTGCACTGGGTCTCAATTGATAGACGACTCCCATCTCGTCGGCCCCGCCCGTCGGAGTCGTGCCATAGACGTTCCCGTACCTGTCGATCGTCACCGGGCTGCCGGGTCCCGAGCCGTCTTTCCCGCCCGTGAAGGTGTGAATCACACTTTGGGACCACACTCCCCCGGAGTTGGTCAGCTCGAACACCACCCCGCAGCCACCCTCGCACGATCCACCGCCGCCTGTAACGGCAGTCCCATAAAGATTGCCCTGTGCGTCGAGGGTGACGCCCTTGTAAGGCTCCCCTCCATCGGGACCGCCAGTGAAGTTATAGAGCACGGTGTGGATGCCCGCAGGTGTAACCTGAAAAACCGTGCCTCCGCCATAGATGCCACCTTGCACAGAAGTGCCGTAGAGATTGCCTGCACTGTCGATCACTAGCTCTGTGTCGGTGTACTCACCGTCAGTGCCGCCCGCAAAGCTGTAGATCAACTTGCCGCTGCTCGCTGCCCATGTTGTTGTGGCCAACAAAGCGGTCGCGCAAGTAATCAGAATCTTTTGTGCAGAATGCAAAACTTGCCTGCTCCCCATAGTCCCCCTCCAGAACCAGCCCTTAGCTTGGATTGAAAACAGGCTACGTCACCGGTAGCGGGGTAAAACTTTAGCACTGAAATGGCCGAAAGGCACGCTATTGCGTCGGTCATTCAAGGGTGATATCATGATATCATCATGAAGGATGGGAGGCTAGCAGATGGCGCAATTAGTAGTGCGTAGCCTCGAGGATGCGGTCAAGACTCGCCTGCAGCGCCGCGCCCGGCGGAATGGGCGCAGCATGGAGGAAGAAGTTCGCGAGATTCTCCGGAATGCGGTGCACGAGCCTGAGAGACCCTCTAGCGGTCTAGGCACCGAAATCGCTAACCTTTTCAAGGGCAAAGGATACGACTTTGAGGTCACCGAACTGCGCGGATATCCTGTCCGTCCAGCTACATTTGATGAAGAGTGATCGATGATCATTCTCGACACGAATGTCGTTTCAGCCCTCATGCGCAATTTCCCAGAGCCGGACGTCGCCAAGTGGCTTGACCGCCAGTCCCCAAGTTCGATCTGGACAACCTCCATCACAATTCTTGAAATCCAGGTTGGCCTGCGAATCATGCCAGCGGGCAAGAAACAGACGTTCTTATCCGAAGGGTTTGAGGGACTGCTGAGTCGAATCCAGCACCGTATCGCCGTCTTTGGCGAAGAGTCAGCGCGTCTGGCTGCGGATCTCGCTGCCGCACGGCAAAAAAAAGGCCGAATCGGGGAGGTTCGCGACACCATGATCGCTGGAATTGTCCTCACTCATCGCGCCCGCTTTGCTACGCGGAACACATCCCATTTCGACGATATCGGCGCAGTCATCATCAATCCCTGGAACGCAAAGAGCGCATAAATCGGGGCTGAGCATGGTATTCTATTAACTCCAGCTGCGCACCGTCTTGGCGGAATTCCTCGCAGGTCCTGAAGAAGTTACAAAAACAAATGCTTTCAGTCAGCAATGTGTCGATGCGCTACGGCGCCAAAATACTGTTCGATGAAGTCTCCACGGCGTTCACGCCGGGTAAACGTTATGGCCTGACCGGCCCCAATGGCGCAGGCAAGTCCACCTTCATGAAGCTGCTGAGCGGTGAGCTCGAGCCGCAAAAAGGCACCGTCGTCCGCCCCCGCAAAGTCGGAGTCCTGAGCCAGGACCAGTTTGCTTTCGACGCCTACTCCGCGATCGACACCGTCATCATGGGCAATAAGCGCCTCTGGGCCGCCATGCAGGAACGTGACGCCATCTACGAGAAGCCCGAGATCACCGACGCCGATGGCATGAAGCTCGGCGAACTGGAAGGCATTGTCGGCGAAGAAGACGGATACACCGCCGAGAGCGACGCCGCTATTCTACTGCAAGGTCTCGACATTCCCGATGAAGCGCACACCCGCAAGATGAGCGAATTGCAGGGCGGACAAAAAGTCCGCGTCCTTTTAGCGCAGGCCCTCTTCGGCCATCCCCAAGCGCTGCTCCTCGACGAACCCACGAACCACTTGGACTTGGACTCGATCCACTGGCTGCAGGGATTTCTCAACGTTTACGACGGCATCGTGATCGCCATCTCCCACGACCGCCATTTCCTGAACAGCATCTGCACTCACATCGCCGACATCGATTACGAAACCATCATTACCTACACCGGCAGCTACGACGACATGGTTGTTGCCAAGACACAGGTCCGCTCGCAGATTGAATCGCAGAACGCGCAGCGTGAAAAGAAGATTTCGCAGTTGAACGAATTCATTGCACGGTTTGCCGCCGGAACGCGGTCCAGCCAGGTGCAATCGCGGCGCAAAGAAGTCGAGCGCCTGCAGGTGACGGAACTGGCAAGATCTAACATCCAACGCCCGTTCATCAAGTTTGAACAGAAGCGCCCGTCGGGCAAGCACATCCTTGAAATCGAGCACCTCGGCAAGGCATACGGCGAGAAGCAGGTCATTCGCGACTTCACCGCCAGCGTCCTTCGCGGCGAACGCATCGCGCTCATGGGCCGCAACGGAGCAGGGAAGACCACTCTGTTGAACGCCCTACTGGCAAATTCTCCGACCACGCCGGAAGCCGAGTTGCGTAAAACGAGCGGCTACGACGGCCGCTTCGTCGACTCCGGCAAAGTCCTTTGGGGACACGAAGCCTCCATTAGCTACTTCGCACAAGATCATCGCAGCCTGATTGAAGGCGGCACGACGGCGATCGAGTGGCTTCATCAGTGGGACGGTGCGGCCGTGACCGAGGAACTCCGCGGAATCCTCGGGCAGATGCTGTTCCAGCGTGACGAAGCGACCAAGTCCACCAGCGTCCTCTCCGGCGGCGAGGCCGCGCGGCTGCTGTTCTGCAAACTCATGCTGCAAAAGCCGAACGTGCTGGTGCTCGACGAGCCCACGAACCACTTGGACCTTGAGGCCATCAACGCCCTGAACATCTCCTTGCAGCGCTATCAGGGAACGGTTTTCCTCGTCACCCATGATCACGATCTGATCGATGAAGTCGCTACTCGCATCTGGCACTTCGAGAGCGATCACAAGATCACCGATTTCAAGGGCACTTACGAGGACTACCAGGCAGCCATGGTCGCGGTCTAAAAGTTGGGGGAAGACCGCAAACCCAACGCGCTACCAAAGAAGGTTTGGGTACCGAATACCGCCGAAGAGGATCGGCGCACCTGCACCATCGTGGAAGAGTGGCCCTTCGAGGGCCGTAAAGGCAAGTCCGATCATTAATCCGGGCTTAAACCCTTGCACCATTCTCGCTGCATGTAAATCATCCAGGTTCTCCACAGATTTTCACAGCGTTTGCTGTTGCGTTTGGTGCCGCAAGTTGAAGATAATGTTCGCGTAGCTGGAAGTTGCATTGGTCATTGGTCTTGCCGTGTACAGTCGAACTGATCTATTGAGGATTTTGCACGTAACCCCGCGCCAGTTAGCCAACTGGGAGCGCAATGGATTGGTAGTGTCCTCAGAAGCCTATTCTTTTTCCGATCTCCTCGAAATCAAGAAAGTTCGCGATCTTTGCGCGATGAGCGTGCGGCCAGCGGTGATTCGCCAGTCGCTTGATGCCATGCGCAAGCAGGCTGCCGGCGTCGAAAAGCCTCTGCTTGAGGCCAGCGCCCGATCCACCGCGAAGCATCGCATAGCGTTCCGCCACGACGGCAAGCTGCTCGAGCCAATCGCCGGCCAGTTTCTGATGGATTTCTCCGAACGCGAAAAAGTGCTGACCAGCACGCCCGTGCCGAAGTCCGAGCCCGGTCCGCGTGAGAACGAAGTGACGTCGTGGTTCGCGCGCGGTATTGCGCTGGAAGAAGATCCCAACACCCAGCCCGACGCGATTGCAGCGTATCATCAGGTGCTCGAGATCCAGCCGGCCCACGCCGCGGCGCACATCAACCTGGGAACTCTCTATTACAACCGCCAGGATTTCGCTCTCGCGGAGAAGCACTACCGCCAGGCCATCGAAGCTGATCCGCGTTACTCCCTTGCGTACTTCGATCTGGGCAACGTGCTCGACGAGACTGGCCGCGTGCATGAGGCGATTCAGACCTACAAGACCGCTCTGCAACTGGCTCCGACCTATGCGGACGCGCATTACAATCTGGCACTCGCCTTCGAAAAGATCCGCGAGCCCCGCAAGGCCCTCAAACACTGGCAAGCCTACGTGAAGCTCGACACGTCCGGCCCCTGGTCGGTCCACGCCCGCAGCCAAATCAAACGGATCCTGCAAGCGGACGGTCTGAAGCTGGTCCACTCCCGCCCCCGTCAGTCCTGACGAACCCTAAACGAAACCTTAAACCACGAAGGACACGAAGTACCACAAAGGTTTCTCCTCCGTGGTTTTCCTTTGTGAACCTTAGGGTCCTTCGTGGTCGAGCTTTTCTTCGTCAGTGCTAAAATTACGGGTTTGCCATCTCAGCAGCCGAAGGTATTCCGATGTCCGAGTCCACTCTGCAGGCCGCCGTTCCTACTCCTTTGACGACGCTCACCGAAGACGAGATCCTCTTCCGTGACAACATCCGCCAGTTCGCCGAAGACAAGATTCGTCCCCTGGTCAAAGAGATGGACGAAAAAGGTGTCTTCGACAAAGATCTCCTCCACAATTTCTTCCAACTGGGTCTGATGGGCATCGAGATTCCCGAGCAGTACGGCGGAGGCGCCGCCAAGTTCTTCGAAGCCATCTTAGCGGTCGAAGAGCTGTCGCGCGTCGACGCTTCCTCGGGTGTCATCGTCGACGTGCAGAACACGCTGGTCAATAACGCCCTTCTGCGTTGGGGCAGCGAAGCGCAGAAGAAATACTTTCTCCCAAAGATGGCTGCCGACACCGTGGGTGCCTACGCCCTCAGCGAAGCCGGTTCCGGTTCCGACGCATTCGCCCTGCAAACCCGCGCCACGCTCAAAGGCGGCGAGTACGTTCTGACCGGCCGCAAGCTGTGGATCACCAATGCCAAAGAAGCAGGACTATTTGTCCTCTTCGCGACCATCGACCCAGCCGCCGGATACAAAGGCATCACCGCATTCCTGATCGAGAAAGATTTTCCAGGATTCACTGTCGGCAAGAAAGAAGACAAACTCGGCATCCGCGCGTCATCCACCTGCGAGTTAATTCTCGAAGACTGCCGCGTGCCCAAAGAGAATGTTTTGGGCGAACCCGGCAAAGGCTACAAGATCGCCATCGAAACACTAAACGAGGGCCGCATCGGCATCGGAGCGCAAATGATCGGCATCGCCCGCGGCGCCTGGGAATTCGCCTGCAAATACGCCGTTGAACGCAAGCAATTCGGCAAAGCCATTTCAGAATTTCAAGGCATTCAGTTCCAGATCGCGCAGATGGCCACCGAGATCGAGGCCGCGCGCCTCATGGTGTACAACTGCGCCCGCATGAAAGACGCCGGAGTGAACTTCGTCAAGGAGGCGGCGATGACGAAACTCTTCGCCTCACAAGTGGCCGAGCGCGTGACATCGCTCGCCATCGAAATCTACGGCGGCTATGGATTCACCAAGGACTATCCCGTCGAGAAGTACTGGCGCGACGCCAAGATCGGCAAGATCTACGAGGGCACTTCCAATATGCAGCTGGCCACCATCGCCAAGCTGGTTTTGAGCAAGTGAGATCTCAATATTTCGGCGGCCGCCGCCAAACCTAGAACGGATTGAAGTGGAGTTCCACCGTCTCCCGGGATTCGCTCCCCGGGGCGAATTTCCATTTCGAGACGGCGTCTTCCGCGGCTTTGAGCAGCACAGGACTGCCACCCACGGGCTCAACGTTTTTTACGTCTCCGTCGGTTCCGACAACCGCAATGACTTTGACCGTTCCGCTGAGGTTGATTCTCTTTGCGACCTCGGGATACGTAGGAGCAACTTGTCGCGTGATCCGGCGCGACGTGGATGATTGTTGTGCTTGGGCCTTACCTGCCAGTCCCGAGAAAGTTGAAAGGAGAAGAAACAGCACCAACAGATACCGCATACGCATGATCGCGATCCCTGAGATAGAGGAGTTGTCTTTCTAATGAAAGCTTTTTCGTACGGACGATCTTAGGGGATCGTTGCCCCTTCGAAAAGTAACGAGGGTACTCCAGTCACCTGCGAAAAAGTAATGTGCCCTCCCAGCCCGCGCCCAACCCGAGGAAAACGCAGGACCGTGGTGTCAGATGCTGTGCCGAAGGCAGTATCGAGAAAATCATGCTTGCTCATTATGTGCAGCGAGTTGCACATGTCGATTCCCCAAGCCCGCGGACGGCCAGCAATAACAGCCCTGTTATCAATTGTTTAACTGAGTTCCCGCCGATGGCTCCCTGGGTGCAATTCCTCAGTGTGCCCGTGAGCTCAGGGCAAAGACCGGGGTGCCATTTGACAACTCTATTCGGGACGAACGCTCTACCCATCGTAGCCACCGTCGAGGTCCCTCCCAAAAAGCGCGGCTGGCTGCCCCTTCTCGTCGTCCTGTTCCTGGTCTCCTATGGCTTGATGACCATGCTGATCGTGGAGCAGGGACAGACCATCGAATCGCAGCGCGCCCTGATACGCGAACTCTTCCGCGACAGCAACGAACTGTCCACCGTAAAGCAGAGGGCCGCTCAAGAGAGCGCCCAGGCCTCGGCCAAGGCCCAGGTTCCCGTCACCCAGAGCCCGTCCGCCCAGGCGCCAGCAACCCAATACCCGTCGACCCAAGCCCCAGCCAGTCAGTCCCCGTCTTCCCAGGCAGGACCGCAACAACAGCGAACCCAGACTCAATCGGGCAAGCAGAAGCCAGATTTCAAGATGCCGTCGAAGCCGATGCCCGATTTGATCGATGATGTCCGGACCCTAACGACGATCTAGAAAGTACGCCCAGCATCACGACTGTACAAAGACGACGTCAGAAGCAAGACTCGCGAACCTGAACACTGCAGCACTTTCGTTCTGTGGGTAAGCAGTAGCAAGAGGAAAGTCGGTACACGATGAAGGTTCTGACCCTAGCCTTGATGTTCAGTTTGCCCGTCGCTCCCTGGGCTCCGCAAAAGCCGCTGCATCAGCCGACCAGCCAGATCACCAAACACTCCAAGGGCGGACGCTGGTATTTCGCCGCCTCCGGCCACGCCGTCTACTGCTACGGGCCCGTCATGACCCTGCCCCGAGCCAACGGTGACCTGCAACGAGTCGCCACTTTCTGCCGCGACGGCAGCGCTGTGGTCCCACTCAAAGACTAGCAATCCCGTCGACTCGCGCGACAGTTGTGACCTGTTACACTCCCCACCATGTCTACGTTCGTCCTTGTACACGGGGCGTGGCAGTCCACCGGTACGTGGGACCTCTTGTCGCCGATGCTGCGAGAACGCGGTCACAGAGTGATCACACCGGTCCTGAGCGGACTCGGTACCGATCAAAGTCGCCTGTCTCCTAACGTCACGCTGCGACAACATATCGCGGACGTTGGACTCGAGTTATCAAAGTCCATGCAGCCCGTAATTCTCGTGGGCCACAGCTATGCGGGCATGATCATCAGTGGCGCGGCGGAAACGAACCCGAATCAAGTCCAGAGAATGATCTTTCTCGACGCCTTCCTTCCGGAAGATGGTCAGAGCGCAATGGATCTACTCCCAGCCGAGATCGGCGCGTATTTTCGGAATATCGCGCGAGAGCACGGAGATGGCTGGCGGTTGCCGGGTGGGGAGGGGCAACTGGATCTCTGGGGACTGAAGCCGGGCGAGGCACGTGACTTCGTGCGGGCTCGATTATGTGATTTCAGCCTGCATTGCTTTGAGGAGCCGGTTCGTCTGCCCGCCAATCGAAAAGCGAGGATCGCTGCCACCTTTCTTGCCAGCGTTGCTGAAGGGTATCCCGCCCGACCGTTCTTTGCTCCGTTCGCGGAGAAGGCTCGCAGTTCCGGCTGGACGGTCGCCGAGCTGAACACCGGACACGATTCTCATGTCGAACGTCCCGCCGAGGTCGCGAACATTCTGTTGTCGGCCGCGTCGTAATCACCGGCTGATTTCGTGGATTCCTGGTTCGCGGATTCCTCGAAAGTGTAGAGCATGGACTTCGCCACCGTTTGCGTCCTGCGGCATCTCTCGCGCATCCAATCTCTGCATTCTGGAATTAGGCTCGTCATACTGCATTCCAAGCGCTGTCTTTCCACCGGAGACAACTATGTCCATTCGCCCCGTCAAGCGCCTTATCAAGTCCAAGCCCACGCTCGAAGGCGCCGGTGTGCACCTCCGCCGCGCCTTCGGCTTCGGCAACACCCACGACTTCGATCCGTTTCTGCTCCTCGACGACTTCCGCAATGACGTCCCCGAAGACTACCTCGCGGGATTTCCCTGGCACCCACATCGCGGCATCGAGACCATCACCTACGTCCTGGCCGGAACCGTTGAGCACGGAGACAGCATGGGCAACCACGGCTCCATCGCCGCCGGCGACGTGCAGTGGATGACCGCCGGCAGCGGCATCATCCACCAGGAAATGCCCAAAGGAGATTCCACCGGCCGCATGCACGGCTTTCAGCTCTGGGCCAATCTGCCCTCGGCGCAGAAGATGACCCCGCCGCGCTATCAGGAAGTGAAGACTGGCGACATCCCGCAAGTCACCGACGACGACGGTACGCACGTGCGCATCGTCTGCGGAACTTTCTGGGGCAAGTCCGGCCCCGTCGATGGCATCGCCACCGACCCCATCTACCTCGACGTCTCCGTGCCTCCCGGCAAACGCAAAACGCTCCCCGTCGAAACCACGCGCCATGCCTTTGCCTACGTCTTCGCCGGAGCCGGAAAATTCTGCAACGCCTCCGGACCGCTTGCAGTCCCGACCGAGGGCGTCGGATGGGCCGACACGAAGCCCCCCGCCGATGCCGAAAATCGCTCGCTCGTCGTCTTCGATCGCGGCGACGAAGTGGCTGTGCAAGCCGGCGAAGACGGCATCCGCTTTCTGCTAGTCTCCGGCAAACCGCTCGAAGAGCCCGTTGCGTGGTACGGTCCCATCGTCATGAACACCCAAGAGCAACTCCAGCAAGCATTCCAGGAACTGGAGAAAGGCACGTTCCTGAAGAAGTAGCGCGATAAACAAAAACGCAGTGAATCAAGGGCATTGACTTAGATTTCCTTCGTGAACCTTAGTGTCCTTGGTGGTGAAAGATTCTAAAAACTCATGCCCGAACTCCCCGAAGTCGAAACCATCGCCCGGGGCCTCGCCAAACGCGTCACCGGAGACGCCATCGAATCCGTCTGGTTGAGCCAAAAGAAAGAACCGCTGAAGTCCCCCGCGACCGCGATCGCCGCCACCCTGGAACACAGCCGCATCGCCGCCGTTCGCCGCATGGGCAAACACATTGTCTTCGATCTGGAGCAAGATCGAGGGGAAGGAAATGTGGCGCGGGCATCCTCGCGCGCGAGGGGGCGGAGAGCGGACGGAAAAGCTAAATCTTCAACAATCCCGCCGAGCGCCTCCGTCCGTCTCGCAATCACAGCCCAATGGATCGTCCACCTGGGCATGACCGGCAGCCTTCGCGTCTGCGACCCGCAAACTGAGGTCGCCAAGCACACCCATGCCATCCTTAAATTGTCATCGGGCCGGGAACTGCGCTTCGTCGATCCTCGCCGCTTCGGCCGCCTGAGCGTCGCGCCAGCCGGAGACTTCGATGCCGCCGGCATCGAACCTTTGGAGGCCGAGTTGGACACGTTCCTGAAGCTGTTCCACGGCCGCAAGACCCCCATCAAAAGCGCGCTGCTCAACCAGAAACTTTTGCGCGGCGTCGGCAACATTTACGCCGACGAATCTTTATTCCGTGCCGGACTTCGCCCCAAACGTCGCGCCTCGACCATCACCCGCGACCAACTCAGTAAGCTTCTCGCCGCAATCAAAGAGGTTCTGAAAGAAGCGATCGCCCTCGGCGGATCCTCCATCTCCGACTATGTCGACGCCGACGGCGAAGAGGGATTCTTCCAGCTCCAGCACCGCGTCTATGCGCGCGAAGGCGAGCCCTGTTTAGTCTGCAAGACAGCGATCAAACGCGTCGTAATCGCCGGCCGCAGCAGCCACTACTGCCCGAAGTGCCAGAAGTGAATTGTTGATTGATGATTTCTAATTGTTGATTGAAAGGCTATACCCCATGGGCTTTTCAATCAGAAATCAACAATCATCAATCAACAATGAGACCGCTGCTGCCGCAATCTGATACTCTTTCCCGTCATGCCTGATTTTTCTATCGGAGTCGATCTCGGCGGCACCAACCTGCGCATCGCGGCCGTCAGCACCGACGGCCAGCTTCTCGAAAAAATTACTCTCGGCGTCAAAGTCGCTCTCGGCCGCGACCACGTCATCGGCGAAATGTGCGACGCCATCCATCGCCTCACCGAGCAATATCGCGGCACTGGACGCTTCATCGGCGCCGGCATCGGCGTTCCCGGCATCATCGACCGGGAAACCGGAATGATGTGCAAGTCCGCCAACCTTCCCGGATGGTCCGACTATCCCGTGCGCGACGAAATCGAGCGCCGCCTCGGCGCCCGCGTCTTCCTCGACAACGACGCCAAAGTCGCCGCTCTCGGCGAGCAATGGCTGGGCGCCGGCCGTGGCATCGACAATCTTGCGATGCTCACGCTGGGCACCGGCATCGGCGGCGCCATCGTCCTCAACGGCAAAATCTTCTACGGCATGACCGGCATGGCCGGAGAGTTTGGTCACGTCACCATCGAGCCAAACGGCGTTCCGTGCGGCTGCGGCAATCACGGCTGCGCCGAGCGCTACGCGTCGGCTACGGCAGTCGTCCGCATGGCCCACGAGGCGATTGCCACCGGAGACGCGCCCGGCTTGGCGAAGGCCGCCAAGTCTGATCCGGAATTCAGCGCCCGTTCGATTTACAATCTCGCGCTCCAGGGAGATCCTGATGCCCGCCGCATCTTTCACCGCTTCGGAGAAGTTTTAGGAATCCTGCTCGCAGGCCTGATCAACGTTCTCAATCTCGACATGTTCGTGATTGGCGGAGGCGTTGTCAGCGCGTGGGACGCCTTTGCCCCGCAGATGTTTGCGGAACTGCACGAGCGTTCGCTGGTCTACGCCGCGAGTGCGCCGGAAGATGCGGCCGCCAAGAAAGAGGGCGCATCCGCCCAGATCGGCTACACGCGCAAGAAAACCATCATCACCCGCGCCTTGCTCGGCAGCGACGCCGGCCTCTTCGGCGCAGCCAGAATCCCCTTGTCCTAGTGGAAGGTCCGACTTTAGTCGTGCCCCGACAATGCCAGCCCGCAGCCGCGGAGCGGCAAAAGAATGCAGCCCACGGCGCCAGCCGTGGGAAAGGCGAGCGAGAAATATCAAGCCCCAGAGGGGCGAAAGAAACCATAAGCGACTTGGGATCCGGTTCGGCGAAATGCCTACCGCACTGCCGTCCCGCCCACCTTCCGCACCGCCTCCAACAACACCTGATTCTGTTCCGGCTTCCCAATGCTGACGCGCACACAAGTCGGCGCGCCCCAAGCCCCCAAGGGACGTACACTCACTCCCTCCTCGCGCAGTCTCTCCGCGAAGCCGAGAGCATCTTCTCCCAAATCGCAATAAAGAAAATTCGCCGCCGTCGGAACCACGCGGTATCCCATCTCCGACAATCCCACGCCCAATATCTGCGCCTGATCCGCATTGTTCGCGACGACTCGCCCAATGTGATTCAGATCTTCGAGCGCCGCCACTGCAGCCACCTGCGCTACCGACGACACGGAAAATGTATCCCGCATGCGAGCGCAATAGGCCAGCAACTCCGCCGGACCCAGGCCATATCCCACGCGCAATCCCGCCAGTCCATGCACCTTCGAAAACGTTCGCAGCACAATCACGCTCGCGCCCTGCCGGAGATATTTCAGCGACCCGGAATATTCAACTTTCCGCCGCGCCGCAAAGTGCGCCGCAAATTCGTAATAAGCTTCGTCCAGCACCACCACCACATGCCCCGGAACCTCGGCGATGAACTTGTCAATCTCCGTGGCCTCCAGCATGGTTCCAGTCGGATTGTTAGGGTTCGCCAGAAACACGATCCGCGTATCTTCGTTGATGGCCTCCAGGATCGCGCCCAGATCGAACCCATCCCCCCGCATTGGAGTTTCGATCAACTGAGCCCCTGAAGCATGCACTGCCATCGCATACACAATGAACGATCGCTCGCTGGTCACCGCATTCAGCCCCGGCGTGAGCATCGTTTGGCACAACAGGCCCAGCAGTGCCGTCGATCCAGCAGTCACCAGTACTTGCTCCGGCGGCATTTCGTGATGCGCGGCCAGTTTGTCGCGCAACTGCGCGCAATTGTCGTCAGGGTATGAGTTCGAAGCAGAGAGGGCCCACTGCATCGCCTCTACCGCGCGCGGAGATGGACCAAATGGATTTTCGTTGGAGTCAAGCTTGATGAGCCGGGACCGAGAGTTGGCGGCAGGCCGCATCGGCGAGGGCGTTGGATGGAACCCGCCCATGTCACGCGCCGGTTTTGAAACCAGATCAAAGAATCGGCTCATGCTCGCCGTATTACTTCGTGGATTGCTTGGCCCGTGTCGCCACCGTTGTGCTGACGACGGTACTGGCGGATTTCAGCTTTTCAATTTCCCGCAAGGTGAGCGATCGAAACTTTCCCGGTGGAACGTCGAGAGTCAACGGTCCATAGCGCACGCGCTTGATCTTCTCCACGTGATGTCCCACCACTTCAAACATGCGCCGGATCTGCCGGTTGCGTCCTTCTACCAGCGTAATCTCATACCACGGATTCGCCGCCTCTTTCACCACCCGAACCAACGCCGGCCCCGTCTTCACGCGCTTTCCATCGTCGGTCGCGATCGACACTCCCGCCCGCAACTTGGCGATCGCTTCTTCCTTCGGCGTGCCCGCAACTTTCACCACGTACGTTTTGGCCACGTGCGAGGCCGCCTTCATCAACTTGTGCGCGAGATCGCCATCGTTGGTCATCAAGAGCAAGCCTTCGCTGGCGTAATCGAGCCGCCCAATCGGATACACGCGCCCCTTCACACCGTGAATCAGGTCCATCACGGTCGGCCGCTTTTCCGGATCGCTCATCGTCGTCACATAGCCCTTCGGCTTGTTGAGCAATATGTAGGTGTGCCGCTGCGCGCCCTGCAGAAGTTTTCCATTCACGCGCACGTGATCCGTCTCCGGATCGGCCTTACTGCCCAGTTCCGTGACTACAGTCCCGTTAACCTTCACCTGCCCAGCCGAGATCAGTTGCTCAGCCTTCCGGCGGGAAGCAATCCCAGCAGCAGCAATAATCTTTTGCAAACGTTCGAGCGGCATAATGAGAACTCAGCGCCCCGGAGGGGTAAAAAGAAATTAGCCCAGCGCTTTTAGCGCTGGGGAAGGGAATAAAAGGAGGAACAAGTCCCGGAGGGACGACACAACCGAATCTAGCCCGCCTTCTCCGGCTCCCCCACTTCGCTGCTCGACCCCGCTTCGGGCGCCGCATCGTCGGCCGGTTCCGCAAACTGGCTCGGCGCACTCTCCGTCGGAATCAACTCCGCCTGAAACGATTCCGCCACCAGCTTCTCGAACTCCTCCATGCTGGGCAATTCGTTCACATCCTTCAGCCCAAACCGCATCAGGAATTCCTTCGTCGTCTTATAAAGAATGGGCCGCCCAATCACCTGCTTGCGCCCCGCCGTCGTAATCAGCTTGCGATCGAGAAGCGTCCCAATTACCCCGCCAGAATCGACGCCGCGAATATCGTTGATCTCCGGCACCGTTACCGGCTGCTTGTAAGCAATTACGGCCAGAGTTTCGAGCGCCGGCAACGACAGCCGGATCGGCGGCTTCAAACTCTTTGCGAACGCCCGCACCACCTCGTGCTGCTCCGGCTTGGTCGACATGCGATACCCGCCGGCGACCTGGCGAATCTCAATCCCGTGATCGGGCCCGCCATATTCACCGACGATTTCTTCCAGGCAGGACCGGACGCGCGACTTCATCTCCGCCTCGTCCGCAGCTCCGCCGGCGATGACCGTCTCTTTCACAAGCTGGGTAATCTGTTCCAGCGTAATCGGCGTCTCCGCCGCATAAATAATCGCTTCGAGTTCAGCTTTAAGACTCATATTCAGGTTTCAAAGTTTCAAGGGTTCAAAGTAGTTTCAAAGTTGAAACCTTGAAACGTTGCAACCCTGAAACTTTGCAGTTTATCTCCAGTCGTCGCGCACTGCCGCCTGCTCGTTCATGATCTCGTCGAAGTGCGTGTGCTTGCGCACCGCGATCTCGCCAAACATTTTCTCTTGCCGCACCTGGATGGCCTGCAGCCGCACCATTTCCAGCAGCGCCAGGAACATACAGACCAGCGCTTGCCGCGATGGAACCCGCATCAAAAGCTGCTTCAACCGGATCGGCCGGTCTTCCAGATCCAGCCGCCGCCTCAGATACTCAATCATCTGCCCCACCGTGACCGTTTCCTCATCGACGTTCAACACCGGACGCGTGCGCACCCGCTCCAGCACTTGCTGAAACGTCTTCACCAGGTCGATCACGTCGGCCGCGATCTCTGGCTCGGTACCCTCCGCCTGCATGAATTCCTTCAGCGAAGGATTCGACAGCACCGCATCTTCAATCTGCTGCTTCTGCAAAAGCATCTGCGCCGCCGACTTGAACTTTTCGTGTTCCAGCAGCCGGTTGACCAGCTCGTTGCGCGGATCTTCGAGTTCCTCCGCCTTCGCATCCGGATCGCGCGGCAGTAGCATCTTCGACTTGATATGAATCAGCACTGCGGCCATGTAAATAAATTCCGCCGCCACGTTCACGTCGAGTTCGCGAATCTTCTCCACATACGCCAGATACTGCGCCGTAATCTTCGCGATCGGGATGTCGTAAATATCAATATCCTGCTTGCGAATCAGATCCAATAGTAGATCGAGTGGCCCCTCGTAAACGTCCGTCACCGCCACCGCAAACGGCGAATCGCTATCTTCCTTCTTTGACGAGGGTGGCCCATCCTTTTCGCGCTCTTTGCGAAAAGGGTGGGAGCCGCGACCTTGGCCGGAGCCAGCGTCCGTAACGACCGCCGCCGCATTCACCCCATCGAGTTTTGAGTTGTCCGTCATCGCAAAATCAGAACTGCTGGATCAGGATTCCCCATCCTTGTCGCGTTCTTTGCGACAGGGGGAAGTTGACTCGTACTTTTCCCCCTCGTACCCCGGGTGCCCCATTGCTCGCGCGGTCTTTGCGCGAGAAAGCCTGCCCTGAGCTTGCCGAAGGGTGGGGAAGTTAACTCACTTCGCTCCCTCATACCCCAGCGACATCCCCATCGCCGCCCTGACATCATCCATCGTCTCGCCAGCAGCCTTCCGCGCCCGCTCGGTGCCCGCCTCCAGAATATCCCATGCCAGCCGCGGATTCTCCTCGAATTTCTTGCGCCGCTCCTGCATCGGATTCAACAGCTTCACCAGCGCGTCCGCAGCCCACCCCTTGCACTCGATGCACCCAATCCCTGCTGACCGGCAGCCTTCATTCACTTTGGCCATCGTGTCTTTGTCGCTGAAAATCTTATGCAGGTCCCCCACCGGACACACATCCGGATTCCCCGGATCCGTCCGCCGCACCCGTGCCGGATCGGTCACCATCGTCTTCAACTTCTGCCGCACCACCGGCTCCGGATCGGTCAGCATCACCGTATTCCCGTACGACTTCGACATCTTCCGCCCATCCGTCCCCGGCAACTTCGCGGCAGGAGTGAGGAGAGCCTGCGGTTCAGGAAAAACGGATCGCGGGCCAATTGTCGGAAGGCCGCCGGGCATGACGGGAGAAGCGGCTGACTGCTCCACGGGACTATAAAACCCGTTGAACCTTCTCGCAATCTCCCGCGTCAGTTCCACGTGCGCCACCTGATCCTCACCCACGGGCACGCAGTCCGCTTTATAAATCAAAATGTCCGCCGACTGCAGCACCGGATACCCCAGGAATCCATAGGTCCCCAGGTCCTTGTCCTTGATATTCTCCCGCTGCTCTTTATACGTTGGCACGCGCTCCAGCCAGCCCAGCGGCGTGATCATTGAAAACAGCAAGTGCAACTCAGCATGCGCCGGAACGTGCGACTGGATGAAGATCACCGCCTTCTCCGGATCGAGCCCCGCCGCCAGCCAATCGAGCACGACTTCGAGCGAATTTTCCTTGATGCGCGACGTATCGGCGTAATCGGTGGTCAGCGCATGCCAATCGGCGACCATGAAAAAGCAATCGTACTCGTCCTGCATGCGCACCCAGTTCTGCAGCGCGCCCACATAATTGCCCAGATGCAGCTTGCCGGTGGAGCGCATGCCGCTGAGCACGCGTTTGCGGGATTTGCCAGAAGATGTCATTTTTCGATGAAGCCCCACTCCGCGAAACACGGCCAATCAGCAGGGCTTGCGGGACAAATCGGGCATGGAAGTGTCATGCAGGGCTGATTTCGATACTAACACGCGAAAACGCCAATCCGCGCACTGAGCAGGCCCTTCCAAGTGCAGCAATGTGGGGACAGCCGCCCTCGGCTGCCCGCCGGGCGCTGCCCGGCGACGTGGATCTCGCCCCATAGAAATGCTTTATAATTCGCGCCACTCTCATCGCCCGCAAACTGTGAACACTCTCGCCCGCCAGCTCCGCGCCACCGACTACTTCACTCTCGGCTGGGGAACCATGGTCGGCGTCGGCTGGCTCGTCATCATGGACGACTGGCTGCTCCGCGGCGGCGCTCTCGGCGCGTTCCTCGGCTTCGTCATCGGTGGGGCGCTCCTGCTTCCCATCGGATGGGTCTACGGCAAACTCGTCGTCGCCATGCCCGACGCCGCCGGCGAAATTGCCTACACTTCCGCCGTCTTCCCACGCCCCGTCAGCTTCGCGACTGGTTGGATGATGACCCTCGCCTACTTCATCGTCTGCCCTTGGGAAGCCGTTGCCGTCGGCCGCATCGCCGGTTACATCGTTCCCGGCCTGGATTCCGTAGAGCTCTACCGCATCGCCGGACGCCCCGTATATCTTCCGCACCTCGTGATCGGACTCGCGCTCACCGCGCTACTCACCGTCCTGAACTATCGCGGCATCCGACTCAGCGCCACGTTTCAGAATTGGACCAGCTTCGGCACCCTCGCTCTCTTCGTCATCTTCGTCGCTCTCGGGGTCAGCCGCGGCTCGCCCGCGAATATCCAGCCGCTCTTCACCCACACTCCGTGGATCTCGATTCTGCTCGTGATTCAAATCGTCCCTTACTTCATGACCGGATTCGAATCCGTCGGCAAGGCCGCCGAAGAAGCCAGCCCAGACTTTCGCTCTCTCGGATTCTTCCGCGCCATCTGGATGGCCATCGTCATCGGCATTCTCTTCTACGCCAGCATCGTTGCCGCCGTCGCATTCGTCGCTCCCTGGCGCCAGTTTACCGGCGAAAAATTCATGACTGCCGTCGCATTCCAGCATGCCATGGGATCACGTGCCTTCACATCAAGTTGGATCGTCAACGTCATCCTCGCCGCCGCCCTGCTCTCGCTCTTCAAATGCTTCAACGGAAATTTCGTCGCCGCCAGTCGCCTGCTCTTCGCCCTCGGACGCCGCGGCATGGTCGACTCCACCGTCGGAACTGTCCATCCGCGCTTCCATACTCCATCCGCTGCGGTGCTCTGCATCGGCCTCGCTACAGCCGCCTGTATGCTTTTGGGCGATGCGATCCTCGTCCCCGTCACCGAGGTTGGATCTGTAGCATGTGCCATTGGATGGTCCGCAACGTGCGCCGCTTGCCTGGCTCTTTCTCGCGCCAAACCGGATGCAATGAAGCTGTCGACCACGGAACGTGCAGTAGCGTGGTTCGGATTGACCGTCGGCATTGCCATGGCTCTGATGAAACTCGTCCCCGCAATTCCCGGGCACTTCACAATCTACGAATGGCTCGCAATGGCGTTTTGGATCGCACTCGGAGTCGCTGCCATCTCCATGCCGAAGAGCGGCCCTTCAAGGTCGCCGCAAGCGTGAAAGCAGCGTGGAACGCCACGTAAGCGTGGAAGAGCGGCCCTTCAGGGCCGCGTAATGGGTGAAATAGGTTTCGGGCTTTTAGCCCCTGAGGATACGAACAGATGACCAATAACATCAAGATGTCGTTGCCGGACACAACCCACATTCTCATTTCCCTCGCATTTCTGCTGATCTCTTCGCTGTCGTTCGCCCAAACCCCATCTTTCGATCTCGTCATCACCCACGGCCGTATCATCGACGGAACGGGTTCCCCGTGGTACTCCGGAGACGTCGGCATCCGCGACGGAAAGATCGCTGCTATCGGCAATCTCTCCGCTGCTTCACGCAAGCGCACCATCGACGCCGCCGGCAAAGTCGTCGCCCCGGGCTTCATCGACATGCTGGGACAATCGGAACTTACGATTCTCGTTGACCCGCGCCTGCCTTCGAAAGTCTTCCAGGGGATCACGTCTGAAATCACCGGGGAGGGCAATTCCATCGCGCCTCTTAACGATACGATCGTGCAGTCCGACCGCAGCGGCTACGAGCACTTCAAGATCACCCCTGACTGGCGCACTTTGCGTCAATATTTCGCGCGTCTCGAGAAGCAAGGCATGGGGATCAACCTCGCGAGCTACGTCGGCGCCACGCAGGTCCGCCGCATGGTCCTCGGGGACGACGACAAGCAGCCCACGCACGCCCAGCTGGAGCAGATGCAGGCACTCGTGCGCAACGCCATGAAAGACGGAGCGATCGGCGTCTCCACGTCGCTCGAATACGCGCCCGCCCCCTACGCCAAGACAGAGGAACTGATCGCCCTCGCTACTGAAGCCGCGAAATCCGGTGGAATCTATGCGACTCACATGCGCGACGAGAGCGCCTCCGTTCTCGAAGCCATCGACGAAGCCCTCCGCATCGGACGCGAGGCTCAGATCCCGGTCGAGATCTGGCACATCAAAGTCGCCGGCAAAGACAACTGGGGCCGCATGCCCGAAGTCGTCGCCAAGATTAACGCCGCCCGCGCCACTGGCGCTGACGTGAGTGCCGATACCTATGCGTACACCGCCTGGTACAACGAGTTCTCTGCGTTCATTCCGCCGTGGGCTCACGACGGTGGCGACGTCAAGCTGGTCGAGCGCCTGAAAGATCCCGTCACTCGCGCGCGCATTCGTAAAGATATGCTGACCCCATCCAAAACATGGGACAACGAATGGCAGGAGATCCCGGGGCCCGACGCCATCATGCTCGGTGCGGTTGAGAATCCCGCTCTGGCTCCCTTGCTCGGCAAGCGCCTCTCTGAGGTCGCAAAGCTCTGGAACAAAGATGCCATGGACTCGCTCTTCGACATCCTCATCCAGGATCCATCGACGGAAGTCGCCGTCTTCGGAATGTCACAGCCCGACGTGACGCTCGCCCTGCAGCAGCCCTGGGTTGCCGTCGATAACGACTCTGAAGGTACGTCGCCCGAAGGAATTCTCGGCCAGTCGCATCCTCATCCCCGCGCCTACGGGACATTCCCGCGCATCCTCGCCAAATATGTCCGCGAAGAAAAAGTTCTCACTCTCGAAGACGCCATCCGCAAATTCTCAGCGCTGCCCGCGCAGCGCATGCGCCTCACCGATCGCGGGGTTCTGAAAGCTGGGATGTGGGCCGACGTCGTGATCTTCGATCCCGCGACGGTGCGGGATCGCGCCACGTTCGACAATCCCAATCAGCTCTCCGAAGGAATGGAATATGTGCTGGTGAACGGCGTGCCAGTGATTGATGAGGGGAAGATGACCGGAGCCCTCCCAGGAAGAGTGTTGCGCGGGCCGGGCTACGTACCGTAAATCTTATTTCGGAGGATCGGCTTTGAGGCGTGCCTGGGTTTCGGGCGTGGACGATTGACTTACCTGCGGTTTCGTAAGTGTGCCTGTGATGGTATATCCTGCGGCCGCTCGTCCGGCCGTTCGGGTCAGATTGAAGTCGATCTCGCGCGCAAGTGATGCGGTCCCGCTCAATTGAAACTTGCCGCCCGGCGCATCGAGTTTGGCATCTTTCATCTCGATCGTTCCTGCTTGCAATCGCGCCTGTCCTGTAAGACGCATAACCTTCAACGCCTCGGCGCCTTCTCCTAAGGTGATGTGGTGTAAGCTCCCATCTTTCATCTCAAACTGTAGCGAGCCTTCCGCCGAGGTCCAGAACTCGGCAGGACACATCCCCTTCACTTCATAGCTCCCGTTTGCACTCCCGTCGATCCACTTGTCTTTCATTGCGTCCGCTAGGCGCGCCAATGAAATTCCGGTTAAGCTTCCGCTGCCGCGACAAGCGCCTGGCTTCATGCTAAAGTCCGCCTGCCAATTCCCACGATGCGTTCCGCCCAGAAAGTCCGCGTTCAGTTCCGAGACATCCAATTTCGCGCTCTCGAGGCGAACCTTCGCAGAAACTCTTGTCGCGGTCTGGCTCTGCACTTGCAATCGGTCCACAGTCAGTTGCCCTGCCGCGCGCACCGTCGCCAGAAATGACGGCCCCGTTTGCGCGTTCGCTTCCAGCACTCGATACCACGGCCGCGCCTTCGGACTTGGATTCGCCCACCCACTCAATTCGCCAAGCACAATTTGGTTCGCGTTCAGGATGAAGTGCACTTCGCATGCCCCGGGAGCTCCGCACCCCCGCGGCATTTCCAGCGACCCCGTCCAGACTGTGCCCGCCGCCTTTGCATTTAACTTCGTCACGCGTACTTCATCGGATAAAAGCTGCATATCCGCCGAAACAATCTCCACCGGCCCGCCCGCGCCCCGGAGGCCAAGGCGAACGTTCCGCAACTTCGCCGTTCCGGTTACTTGTGGTCCCACGAAGCCCGAGGCCGCGCCATCGCTTCGCCCGGCCCACGACCCCGCAATCTGTAGATCCACCTGCGCCGTACTTTCCGAAGGCGTCTGCAAAGCCGCGAGCCCGAACATATGAGCCACGCGCAACGCCTTTGCAATCTCAGCTTCGCCCACAATTGAAAAGCTGTAGCTGCTTCGGTTCACCCAGCCGCGAGCGATCGGCGCTACGTGTCCTATGGCAACGGGGAACGGCCCTAATTCAACGTGCGGCCCCTCCGGAAATCGCAAGGCGAGCGTTCCCTTGCGGGCTGCTGTGTTCTGCCCGGCCAAATCGCCTGTCGTTACCCGGAAGGGAATTGTCTCCGGTCCGATCTCCGCCTTGTTCTCAGCCGAGGCCAGGCGAAAGTCGGCAACCTCACCTTGCCCTTCAAATCGAAGCTTCGACGCAGCCGCGGCGTTCTCGGTGATCGCGATACTCCCGCGCAGCGTCCCTCCCGCAACCAGATCGGCGGGAAGGTTCTTCTTCGCCCTCTCCACTAGAACCACCGCCGCACCCGCCGGAACATTCTCTGCCGTCAAGGTCAGCCCATAACTGTGGCTTCCCGGCAGGCCCATGTCTCCGGCCAGCGTGATCAGCCCCGTTCCCATCGGAGCCTCGCACACGAGTCCGTGAAACGCGTGATTCGTCGAGCTGTATTCCCCGTCGCAATGGCCCTCCAGACGCAAAGCCTGGCCGCTCGTGATGTCGTAGCGGCGGAAATCGCGGATTGATCCATTGCTGATGATCTCGAGCTTCGCGGGCGTTCCCGTCAGAGCCACATCCACCAGCACTTCCCCACGCCAGCCCTGGTCGTTTCCGGTGAAGAACTTCGTAAGCTGCCCGAGTTGCGCGCGGCCCCACTCCACGTTGAACTGCAGTGGCGTGTCGCGCAGGATCCCTGCCCGCTGCCACGTGCCGCTCACCTGCAGCAGTCCGGTGTCGTTCAAGTTCAAGTCGGTGCGAAAGGGCTGTGCCTTCAGCCGCACTCCCCAGCTAT
Organism: uncultured Acidobacteriaceae bacterium; assembly: GCA_963844525.1. Lineage (GTDB taxonomy): Bacteria > Acidobacteriota > Terriglobia > Terriglobales > Acidobacteriaceae > Sulfotelmatobacter. Next base: position 415,834 of record CAWJOM010000012.1, read on the forward strand.
TCTCTGAGTCCTGCCACAAAGAAAAGTCGGCGTTCGTCAGGGCATACGGTTTTTTCTCAGGACCGTTCTTGAAGTTGATCCGCGCCGAAGTAGCTTCAATGTAGGGAAATCCTGGCCGTGGCTCCGACTTCGCCTTTCCTGTCGGGGCCAGCGGGATGTGCGCGGTCCGCTCCAGCAATGCTTCCAGATTCCAGCGCCCGCCTTCGGCGTGCACCAGATTCAAGCTGGGTTCCGTCAAATCGAGTCGCGCGATCTCCAACCGCCCCCGCAGCAGCGACGTCAAGCGCAAGGCCGCCGTAACCTCGCTCGCGCGCAGCATAGGCTCCGCCCCGAAAGCCGGATCCTCATACACCACCAGATTGTCCAAATCGAATCCCGGCCGCGGCAGCAGACGGATGTGAACCGCTCCTATATCCACCGGACGCCCCACTCCCGAGCTGATGGAAGAGGCAATGCGCGATTTCAAACGCGAGGCGCCGGGCCGCAGAAGAAATAGCAGCAGCACGATCAATGTTGCCGCCGCCACAATTCGCCGTTTGGAGGAGAAGAGCTTCACCGCGCCCTTATGAGACTTCGGAGGGGCCTCATCTTCAATTTCTATCGGACAAACTGGAGCGTCCGCTTCCAGCGTGTCTTATCGAAAAAGTGCAGAACCACCTGGCCTAGAAAGAATGAAGCACGTTCGGAAAAAGAGGTCTTGCGGTATTGATCGTCCGGGGTTTCAAACGACCAGTAGATGAACATAGGACGCCCGATGACGTTGGCCTTGGGTATGAATCCCCAGTACCGGCTGTCCAAGCTCACACCGCGATGGTCGCCCATGGCAAAGTAGTGATCCGGCGGCACAACGATGTCGTCCCCGTGGACGTACGACTGCATGTCCACCATCCAATTCGGATACACGTTGGGATCATCGGTCGGGAGGCACGGAGGGGAAATTGTTCCGGTAGGCATCCTCCGTGTCGCGGTCGTGCAGAACGTATGGCTCGTCCAGCGCTTCGCCGTTGCGATAGACCACGCCGTTCCGCAGATGGATGCGATCGCCGGGCAGCCCGATAATTCTCTTCACCACGTAAAGTCCAGGTTCGGCGGGGGATAGAAATACGACAATATCCCGAAACCGCACCTCCCGGTAGGGAAGCAGAGGCCCGGCCCACGAACTCTTGGGGGCGAACTGGATGCGATTCACGAAAACGTGGTCGCCGATCAGCAGCGTGTTCTCCATCGAACTCGACGGGATCTCAAACGCCTGCACCACAAATGTGATGATGAACAGCCCCGTCACCAGCACCGCTGCCAGTGACGCAAGAAACTCGACCGTAGTTTCCTTCGGTTTCTCTTCTGCGATGTTCTCTTCCGCTACGTTTTCTTTCTTCGCCATGCTTCCTTGTCGCCTTAAGACTTGCCGCCAATCTACTCAGTGTACCAGCCGCAGCGTGCGGTTCCAGCGCGTGATCTGAAAGATGTGCGTGACGGCATACGCGACGTGATACAACCGCCCAAGGACTGAAGCCGGCGGACTCCGGTCCCAGTCCCGCACCGACCAGTAAATCACCAGCGGCCTTCCGATAATATTTTCCCGCGGCACGAATCCCCAATAGCGGCTGTCCTCGCTGTCGTCGCGGTTGTCTCCCATCACAAAATAGTGGCCTTCCGGAATAATCAACTGGTCGTCGACCACCAGCTTCTTCATCTGCAGCCACCAGTCTCCACCCATTCCACGCGCCGGAATGTCCACCCTTGGAAAATTGTCGCGAAATAGGTTATTCGGCGGTTCCAGGAAGCGCACGTACGGCTCATCCAGCGCCTTGCCGTTGATCAGCACCCTCTTGTTCACCATCCGCAAATGATCTCCCGGCACCCCGATGACCCGCTTCACAAAATGCTGCTGCGGATCGACCGGGTAGTGAAACACGATGATGTCCCCGCGCGCGATCTTCTGATAGGGCAGGAGATGGTCGCCAAACCCGTGTCCCCCATAGCAAAGCTTGTTCACCAGAAGGTAGTCGCCGACCAGCAGCGTATTCTCCATCGACTCCGAAGGAATCTGGAATGCCTGCACAATAAACGTGATCACGAAGATTGCGATCACCACCGTGCCCATCAGCGATTGCAGCGACCCGATCACGTCGGCGCCGAGCGTGGTCACGATGTGTCGTTCGGGTGCCCCAGTCGGAACGCCGGTCGTGCGGCCATGCGCTCCGTTGGAGGGAACCCCAACTCCTGCCGCGGGAGCAGCATTCGAATCAGGAATTTCCGCCGCAGCAAGCGGCGCCGCCGGCGGAGGTGCCGGCCCTTCCGGTGAAGCGAGAGGGATGTTTGACGAATCCATGAAATCTACTTTGCCGCCGGGCTCGAGGTCCGTGCCCCTTTCGCTTCCGCTTTCGGACGCGATGCCAGATACGTCAGCAGTTGCCGCGCCGCATCTTGCTCCGCATTCTTCTTCGTCGAGCCTTGCGCGCGCCCCACAAACTCGGAGTCCTTCCCATTTTTCGAGTGCAATCGCGCCTCAACCGTGAAGGTCTTGCTGTGCTCCGGCCCTTCCTCATCTACCAGCACATACGCGGGCTGGGGAAGTCCCAGGCTCTGCACGGCTTCCTGCAGTGCCGACTTGAAATCCGTAACCGGCAGCGTGCCGCCCCCGCGTTCCATCCGCTCCAACTCCGGCGCGATCACATTGCGCAGGACGAACTGCCGCGCCACCTCAAGCCCGCCATCCAGGTAGATCGCCGCCAGAATCGCCTCCAGCGCATCCACCAGCAGCGCCGTCTTTCCGCGTCCCCCGCTCTTTTCCTCGCCACGGCCCAGCCGCAGATAGTGCCCCAGTTCCAGTTGCTGTGCGACCTGGATCAAATGCCTCTCACTGACTAGATGCGCCCGCAGCTTGGAGAGTTCGCCCTCCCGGAAATGAGGAAAGCGCTGGAACAGCTCCTCGCTCGTTACCAGCGCCAGCACCGCATCCCCCAGGAATTCCAGCTGCTCGTTGTCGCTGATCTTGTACTTGCCCTCGCCCGCCAGTTGCGCTTCCTGTTCCCTGGCCTGCGAACTGTGCGTGACCGCTTGTTCAATGACGGCTCTGCGCCGGAAATGGTAGCCCAGCCCCTCTTCCAGCGCCGTGATTTCCCGTTCCTTCATATCTGGGGAGCCAGCGACCATATGTGGGGACAGCCGCCCTGGCTGTCCGAAGAGCACGGCTTGCCGCATCTTGCGGCGCACACTGACAAGCCCAGGGATCTAGTTCTTCGGAGGCGTTGCGCCCTGCGCCGGTGCCGAACCCACATTCAGCTTCATCAGCCGATCTTGTTCCGCGCGCGCCGCTTTCCCCGCCCCTGAGTCGGGATGATCCTTCGTCAGTTCGACTGCCTGGTTGGCATATTTCAAGCCTTCTGGAATCTTGTTCTGCATGTCGAGCGCAACCGCGAGCCGCAGCACCGCGATCGAATCCGGCTGCTGCGGAAAGGCCTCAACCGACTTCCGCAGATCGGACTCTGCCTGCGGCCAATTCTTCGCATCCGACGCCAGTTTCCCTAGCACCGCGTACGCCTCTGATCGTAAGAATCCTTTGTAAGCCGCCAACTGTTCCGGGGGATAACCTGAAGTCGGAATGTCGGTCTCAATTGTTTGCAGCGCCCGTTCAGCATCCTTCTTCGCTTCCGCCAGACGATCGTCCCGATCCAGATCCGTATCGCGTGTCCGCTCCGCAATCACCTGGGCCGTTCCTACCAGCGCCTCCGGGTCATCAGGATCGATGGCGAGCACCTTCTTGCCCATCTCGAGCATCTTGTCGCCGTTGTTTACTGCCTGAAAGTGCTGCATAGCCGAGCGGAAGAGCAACGGGCGCAGTTCGCTGTCCGGATATTTTGCGGCGAACTCGTTCGCGGCTTTCTCCAGCGCGTCAGCATCTGTCAACGCAGCTGCCGCTTTATAGGCGGTGAATTCCTCCTGGCTGTTGACCTTGGGCGGGCGTTTCCCGGCCGGCGCGGCTGTTTGTCCCGCGGCCGGCGCTGCTTGCCCGGCTGGCGCACTCTGTGCTGCTGGTTTATCGTTGCCCTGCCCAAAACTCAAAACGCACATTCCCAGCACTGCGACCGCTATTCCTGCTCGCTTCATGCTTTCTCCTCAACCAATCTCTCGGATTTCAAATCGACTCGCAATGCCTGCAACCCCGCATTTTATCGTAGCGTTACAGCTTTTACGGAAAGCTGACAGCCGATTCCACACGCCTCTACTTGGGCTTCGCCGGCGGTTCATACGCTTGCTCCAGCCCGCGTTCCGCAGCCGCCTTTACCTCGGGCAACCCCGCTCCTGTGCTTAATGCCGCCCTGTACTCATTCAGTGCCGCCTCCCGGTCTTCATTCATATCCAGGATCCTGCCGATGTATAAGTGCGACCACGCTACCACCTTCGGATCTTTCGTCTGCTGAATCGCCTTCTGGAAACTATCCAGCGCCTCTTCCCGATTCTTGTCCATCACTGCCGCTTGCGCCAGAATGAACTGCGCCCTCCCCGGATCGCCGACTTTCTTCTCCAGCGCCTGCTGCGCCAGTTCTTCGGCCCCCTTCGGATCTCCCGCCGCCAGCCGCTTCTCGGCCGTCGTCAGGATCCGCCGGTCCTCCATCCGCGACAACTGCACAATCTCAGGCGCCGACACCCGCACGTACTGCACCTCGTTCGCCGCCTTCTCTTGTGCCTTCAGGTCGATTTTGTCCATGATGCCCGCATACGCCTCCCGCAAACCCGCTGGATCTTTTTCGAAAGCCAGCAACGCGGTGTAGAAATACTTCGTGAGAACGTAGCCCTGCTTCACCGCGTCATCCACCGCCTGCAGGCGCATGGCCTCTGCCGTCTGCTTGGTCCGGGTTGTTCGAATCTCAATCGCTCGCACCAGGCACTCCGTCACCAGCAGTGAAATGTCGTTTCTGAATCCCTCCTCCAACGGTGCTCGCTTCACCGCCTGCAACAGCGGTTCGATACGCTTGACCGCAACGAAATGTTTTTGCGCCAGCGGATCCAGCAGATAGTGCAGGTATGCATGTTTGATCTGCGGCATCTTCATCGGATCGGTCGCAGTCGGGTCGGGCGACGGAAACACCACCACGTCGTAGTCCGCGCCGTAGTTGCGGGCGTTGGCCTCGTTCGGGTCGCCCATGAAATCCAGGTACACCGTGAACGTGCGCCCGAGAAATCCCCCGGACTGCAGTTTCAGGTAGATGTCGGTGTCAAACACCATCTTCGAGAGCGGTTCGTGGTAGCGCTCCACCAGCGCAGCATAGTTTGCCCGGTGCCGCTCCCAAATCGCGTGCAGCCCTGCCTTATCGTAAAAAGGCTCCAGCACCGTCCCAAACGCGGCAATCGGCATCGCATCCGGTGGTAACACATCTTCTTTCACTCGCGGCAAAAACTGGGGAGGCCCCTGCAGATACAGCGCCAGCGAGACGTACTGCGCAAGATCGTGCGCGTCGTCCTTCCCGCGGTGCGCCACGTACCACTCGCACATCGCATTCGTGGTTGTCTGCGCGTCTTCGGAGTTACGGAGGTTTTTCTCGACCTCGGCTCGGATATTGAGCCGCTGCGCATCGGAAATGTTCAGCCCGGCGTTGAACCCGCACGTGTTGATCGCCGTCAGCACGGCGAACATGGTCTCGCTCGTATCCAGCGTGATTGGATTATTGCCGTCCGCCATACACAGCGGCGCCAGCAGCCCCAGGGCCGCTGCCACTATCAGACTTCGTAGCCCACAACCCCGCAAACGACTAAGGAAGAAACGGCTCAGGAATCCCTCCCGCAAGATGGCCACGCAACGGCCACTACCTGAAGATAGGCGGAGAACACATCCAGTTTACGGTCTCCCCCGCAGAGGGTCAAACTCCGCGCGGGATAGTTACAGGCCAGGTGAAAATTGCCCGTCATTGCTCCGAACCGCCTGCATCTATTGGGATGATTTCGGCATTCCGGTTGGCGCGGAAACCCCAGGAGCAGTCTCGGCTTTGGGATGCTCCGCGGTATAGGGATGGCAACAAGCTTTTTCTTTGGGCGCAAACTCCATCACTTCTACGCGTGTCCCGTCCGGGTCATATGCATCCAGGCTGTCTTTCCCGTCGCGGCCGACTTCCGGCCCATCGAATGCTTGCAACCCGTTTGACCGAAGCAGGGCCGCAGCATCGTGAACGTTTTTCACGCCGAATGAGAAATGATTCTGCACTCCAAGTTCTTTGTGGTCGGCATTGGCGGGAATATTGAGCATGTATTCGATCCAGTCGCCTCCGTCCGGAACCTGGAGTTCGTACCAGTCGACGCCGTCATCCTTGAACCCGCCGTACCAGTAAAGCCGGAATCCCAGAAGGTCCACATAGAAATGATTCTCGGCCGCCAGGTCTTTGACCACGAAACCCGCATGGATCAGGTGGCTACTGATCTGCTTCGACGCGGCCCCGTATCCGATCTTGGCTGGGAGTCGATGTACGAATGCAATGGCATTCCCCTCCGGATCGCGGATCCGGAAGGATTGGGAACCATCGGAATCTCGGTGAATGACACCGGGGAGCAAGCCATGCGCCAGCAGGTAACGCCGCATTCCCTCGAGATCGTTGGTGGCGAAAGCCACTTCTGCCAGCCAATTCTTGAGCGGCTGATCTTTTGTCTGGGCCGGCGCTCGTCTCAGCAGAACTCGCTGGTCCGACGGCGCCACCAGATAACACGGCTCAGGAGCCGTGTAATGCGGACAACGGGTGGTGAGTCCAAGAACCTCGGAATAGAACTTGCCGGATTTCTCGATGTCGCTAACGTAGATAGAGACATGATCGATGCCGCGGATGTGCGGGCGCTCCGGCTGTTTCTCGCCGCTCGACGCAAGCGCAACGGATTGCAGAACCATGCAGACGAAAAGAAGAGCGCCTGTGCACTCCCATCCACGGCCAAGTTTGAATGAACGTCTCATGACCTGCGGCATTATATATCGCAGCTTGCAGAAGCCGATGTGACGCCGCTGGGGGCGCGGGTAAACCGCCGTCAGCACCCGATTCGCCGCCCCGCTCTCCTGACATACTCTTTAGGTCTACCCTAACGGTAATCTCGCACTCGCCCTGCCTCGCCTCCATAATGCCGCAATGGCCATTTCTCAACTCTTTCTGGGCTTCTTGCAGCCTGTCGCGCTCGGATCGGCTGCGGTCTTAACTCTGCTTCTGATCATTGGCGTCAAGACCCCTCGCCGCTCGCCGGCCTTCATTCCCCGCAAGCCGTCCCGCTAACTCTCCCCGCTCGTTTGCCTGAGGCTTGCCCCGCGTGAGATAGTACTCTGCTCCTCACATTACTGGTTCTTGATCAGCCTCGAGCCTTCATACATGCGTCTTATCCCCCGCGATACCAAGTTTTTCGACCTGTTCGCTGAACTGTCCGGCAACCTAACCGAGGGCGCCAAGTTGCTCCGCAGCATCCTCGCCGATCCCCGCGACCTTGCCATGCGGGTCAGCCAGGTGCAGGCCATCGAGCACAAAGGCGACAAGGCCACTCATGCCATCATCACCAAACTCAACCAGAGTTTCATCACTCCCTTCGATCGCGAGGATATCCACCGCCTCGCCTCCTCGCTCGACGACGTGCTCGACTTTGTAAACTCCGCGGCCCTGCTTCTGGTGATGTACAAGATCGCCACCCCGCCGCCTGTTTCCGCCGAACTCGCAGGACTCATCGTCCTGCAATGTGAGGAACTCGCCCAGGGCGTGTCTCTGCTCGAAAAAAATGGCGACGTTATGGAACACTGCGAGGAAGTCAATCGCCTTGAAGATATGGCCGACAATGTCAGCCGCCGGGCCATCGCCGATCTATTCGAAAACGAAAAAGATCCCATCCACCTGATCAAGCTGAAGGAACTGTACGAGGTCCTGGAATACGCGACCGACAAAGCCGAGGACGCAGCCAACGTCCTCGAAGCCATCGTCGTCAAGAGCACATAAGAAAGGTTTCAAGGTTTCAGAGACACGATGAAATCTCGAACAGAGGATCAATCTCTGAAGACTTTTGAAACTTTGAAACCTTCGAAACCTTCGAAACCTTGAAACTTTGAACTTGAAACATGAATAAAGACGTCGTCCTAGTCCTGATCACGATCCTCGTTGCTCTGACCTTCGATTTCCTGAACGGATTTCACGACTCCGCCAACAGCATCGCGACCGTGGTCTCGACCCGCGTCTTGTCGCCCAAACTCGCCGTCTTGTGGGCGGCCACCTTCAACTTTCTCGCGGCATTTTTCCTCGGCACCGCCGTCGCCAAGACCATTGGCGGAGGCATGATCCACCTCGATCACGTCGATCAATACGTCGTCATGGCGGGACTTTTCGGCGCGATCGTTTGGGATCTCCTCACCTGGTGGTGGGGCCTTCCCACCTCGTCATCTCACGCTCTCATCGGCGGCTACGCCGGCGCCGCCATGATGCACGCCGCCATTCACACCGGTCCGGCCACGATGTTCTCGGTCATCATTCCCGAAGGCTGGTACAAGACCCTCATCTTCATCGTCGTCGCCCCGGTCATGGGCATGGTTCTCGGCTTGACCTTCATGATCGCGGCCCACTGGATTCTCCAGAACAAGCCGCCCCAACTCGTAGACAAGTGGTTTCGTAAACTGCAACTGCTTTCCGCCGCAGCTTATAGCCTCGGCCACGGGGGCAACGACGCGCAGAAAACCATGGGCATCGTTGCCGGAGCCCTGTACACCGCTGGGTTCATGAGCAAATCCGACATGCTCGCCAACTGGGGGCGCTTCCGCTGGCCCATCATCCTCGCAGCCCACGCCGCCATCGCCGCCGGCACCTACTTCGGCGGGTGGCGCATCGTCCATACCATGGGACAAAAGATCACCAAGCTGAAGCCTCTCGGCGGCTTCTGCGCCGAGAGCGCCGGAGCCATCACACTTTTCGGCACCGCGCTCGCAGGCATCCCCGTCAGCACCACTCACACCATCACCGGGGCGATCGTGGGCGTAGGCTCCATCCATCGTCTCTCCGCCGTCCGCTGGGGCGTCGCCGGACGCATTGTCTGGGCCTGGATCCTCACCATTCCTGCCTCCGCCATTGTCGCGGCTGGCACCTTTATGCTCATCCACTGGATCCATCCCCAAGGCTAGAGGCAGGAAGCGCGTGGCTTATGTGGTGCGGGCGCCAGCGTCCGCGGCTTTTGACGTGGGTCAGGCATTGGATTGAACCTGAGCCTTACGGTAACCAAGCGCGGGGCTAGCCAGAGAAAACCGCCCGTCCCTTGTAACGCTCAGCCACTGAAACTCACTACTCATCCAGTGCAGTGTGTCGCGCGGAATGGCTCCTCGCAAGCAGCTATCCCCACCTGGCGGAGGTCGACATGTTTGCTCGCAAGGTTTCGGTGCGCCTCAAGCCCGACTGTCTCGATAAATTCACGAATCTCATGGAGCGCGAAATCCTCCCTTGGTTGCGCCGCCAAAAAGGATTTCTGGATCTGATTACGCTCGCACTCCCCGACGGGAGTGAGGTCGCCACCCTCAGCTTCTGGGACCACGAAGACAATGCCCAGTTCTTCAGCGCCAGCGGCTATCCCCAGGTAATCGAGGTTCTTGAAGAAATTCTCGACGGAAAGCCTTACGTGAAGACCTTCGAAGTAGTCAGTTCGACATTTCACACGCTCTCCTGCGTTGAGCCACACGACGCCGAGCCCCTGCTCGGCGAACCCGGATGTTTCATGTAACCGATGCCCGGGGGCGCGGGCTCCTTTCTCGTAATTGCGGCAACCGTCCGCGTGGAAAGCGCACCTTATCGCCGGAAGTATGTCTCGCATTGCCCCTCCAGGAATACGGGGCGTGAATACAAGGAGGATGGAATGACAAATAAATGGAGTCGCTTGCTGCTGTGTGTTGCGCTTGCCGCCTTCGCCACGGCGTGGGCCGTTGCGCAGGATACCGATGCTAAATCGAAGTCCGACGTTCGAACCATGACCGGATGCCTAAGCCAGGGTGATAGCCCAACCGAGTTTCGCTTGACCGCCACTGACGGCAGCACCTGGGAAATGCATGCCAACAGTTCCGTCGATCTCGCCAGCCAGGTAGGCCACACCGTCGAGGTCAAAGGCGCGGTCTCGAATGCCAAGATGCACAACCTGAAGGAAGATGCAAAAGACACGGCGAAAGACGCTGGCGTAAAGAAGTCCAACACTGAGCACGGACACCTGGAAGTCACCGACGTCCGCTCAGTCAGCGCCTCCTGTCAGAAGTAGGCCGCCGATCGAAAGATCGAAGAAACGAAGAACAAAGAATAGAAGACGGGTGCCCCATTTCTCGCGCGTTTTTTGCGCGAGAAGTGGGGACTTTGCTTTGTAGTGGAAAAGACAACGGCAACGTCGGAAAACCGAGAGCCGGAAAAGCTAGCCTCTGACGCTGATCTTCGAAAACGACAACACTGCCTTGCTCGGGGTCGGACGTCCCATCGACAGCGCCGGACGGAACGTCGTGAAAATCAGCATCCGCTTTACCTGCGGCAGCGCTTCCTTCGACTTTTCCGTGTCCGACAGAATGCGATAGTCCTGCACGCGCCCGTTGGCATCGACGTACGCTTCAATCACCAGCGAATCGGCCTCGATCGTGTCCAGCGTCATGCCGAACGCGCTCTGCTGCAACTCCGGCGCGGTGTTTACCATGACCAGCGGCACATCGTTGCCGGCCTGTAGCGTCGATGGAGCTACGAAATACACCATTGCAATCCCGAAAATAATCAGCGCACTCAGAAAGCCCGCCGTGGCCGGGACCATGAAGGCGTCCAATGCATTCTCCAGCCGCACTCTCAGTCCTTCGAACCGGGCCCGCTTCGCCGGCTCTGCTTCGCGCGAAATTGCCAGTCGTAGCTTCAGTCCCAAGTCCGCTGGAACCTTCGGACGTCCCACGTTCGCCAGTAACTGCTGCGTTTTGCGCAACGCCTGATATTCGTGATGGCAGGCCGCGCAATTCGACAAATGTTCCTGCAGCGCGAGCATCTCCGTACCCGTCACTGCTCCATCCAGGTAAGGCGAGAACAGGCGCTTCGCCTTGGGGCACTGCAGTTCTTTGTTTTTCCCTGTGCCCATCATGAAATCACCTCGACCCTTCTACCCCCTCCAGCAACCTGCGACCGCCGTGTCTCTTTACCCTGGGACGGAGCCGTCAGTCCCAGTTCATTTCCAACTTCCCGCACATACGGCGCCAGCCGTTGCCGCAGTGCGTCTCTGCCGCGTGTCAGCCGCGATTTCACCGTTCCCAGCGAAATCTCTAGCACCTCGGCAATTTCTTCGTACGACATCTCTTCCAGATCGCGCAAAATCAATGTCGTCCGGTACGGCTCGGGAACCTTCCTCAACTCTTCTTCCACTCGGTGCTGCACCTCGTGATGCGCCACGTTGTCGAATGGAGAATCTGCATGATCGGTGAGCGCCACTTGCATCGCGGTTTCTCCCGCTCCCGGCGCATCCGATTCCACCGGCTCAATCGAAGTCTCTTTTGCCTTGTGCCGGAACCACCACCGCCGCCGGTTCGCCGCCTCGTGCAGCGCGATGCGGTAGATCCATGTCTTCAAACTCGACCCACCGTGAAAATGCTTCATGCCGCGAAACACTTTCAGGAAGACATCCTGCGTCGTGTCGGCCGCGTCCGCCGGATCGTTCACAATCCGGTACACCAGCCCGTACACCGGCTGCTGGAACTCGCCGATCAGCCAGGCGTACGCCGTCTCCGAGCCCGCTTTCAGCTCCGCGACGATCGCCGCTTCTTCCTGCGATCGAATTCCGATGGCACTTGCCAGATCACCCAAGGTGGTTGCTCCCGCCATAATGGCGTCCCCTGATTATAGGATTTTCCACCCAACCGCGCCTCGAAAATATGCTGTCCGGCCTAGTCCAAAGCAAGTCCGGCCAACTGTGAGCGGAGCCGTGACTCTCACTTAACATAGACTCCGCCCGGGTGTCACGGGTTCCCACTCATAAGTGATTTATTTTCAGTAGATCAGGGCCTCCAGCAGAAGGGAATCAAGGTTTGGTACCTGGGCGAGTCCCGGCAAGAGCAGAAAAGTCACCAGCGCGAACGTTACCAGCGTCATTCAGTTTGCCGAAAAACTCGCTCCTTGTGGGGGGCGCAGAGCCCTAAGCGCTGCGATAAAGCCTTCCTTGCTTGTGAAAGGGCATTCTGTAACGCCTTTAGCCACGGAGGCGACTGAACTGAGTTTTCAGCAAAACTGTTCAGTCCATCACAAGAGGCCCTTATTTCGCCACGCCCCCGGTGGGAACCTCCAAGTTCAACTGCCGCACAATCCCGCTCAGCACCGCTAGCAATTTTTCGCAACCCTTGTCCAGCCCAAGGTCCGCCTTCTCCAGAAACGCGCAGGCTCCGTCCTGCAGCAGTCGCGTCGCATTTTTCTGCGATAGCCCGGTCAACACCACAACTGCAATCCCCGCGGTCGCCGGATCCTTCTTCAGCGCTTTCAACACATCCGGCCCCGTCATCTTGGGCAGCAGCATATCCAGCAGGATCACGTCCGGCTTGGTTTCCTGCGCAAGCTTGAGTGCGTTCTCCCCATCTGTCGCACTACGGACGTCATATCCCGCCCGCGCCAGTGCTCGCTCCGTCGCCAGCCTCAAAAATTTGCTGTCGTCGACCAGCAGAATCTTCGTCATTCCTTCCACTTCTCTCATCCCCGGCTTGGGCCCCCGCGTGTTTCTTCGGGCCCTATGATCGCGCTGCCCAAAGCTCGATTTCGGTCCTTCACTTTTCCTTATCGGCAGAATTCTTTAGCGGACCAGCTTGCCTGCTCCTGATGAATTTCTTCTTAGGCTACGACACAAGCGCGCTGCTGTAAGAAATGCCAGTTGCCCTGCGCTTCAGTTCGATTGCAATCTAGGATGTTCCTGATCGGCTGGCGCCGACCCGGCGTTCCCCATGAAACCAGCATTCGATCGCTCCAAAGCCACACTTGCGCTGCTCACCGTAATTCTCGCAGTCTCATCCGCAGCAACCGTCTTCCCCCCGGTTTCCTTCGCCCAGGTTTCCGACCCGCTCCCCTCGTGGAACAACGGCCCCGCCCGGCAAGCTATTGTGGACTTTGTTCGCGCCACGACCGACTCCGCCAGTCCGCGGTTCGTGCCGCCTGCCGAACGCATTGCCACCTTCGATCAGGATGGTACCCTCTGGACCGAGCATCCTGCGTACAGCCAGCTGCTCTATTGCCTCAGCCGAGTTCCAGCGGTGGTGGCGGCTAAGCCGGAATTGAAAGATGTCGAGCCTTTTAAAACGGTCCTCTCGGGTGACCGCGACGCCATTGCAACTCTATCCATGTCAGACTTGGAGACCATTCTCGGCGCCACTGTTTCCGGCATGACCACCGATCAGTTCGCGACCGAGGTGAGCGCCTGGCTCGCCTCCGCAAAGGATCCCCGCTGGAAACGTTCCTATACTGAACTCACCTTCCAGCCCATGCAGGAAGTGATGCGTTATCTTCGCGACAACGGCTACAAAACCTACATCGTGACCGGCGGTGGTCAGGACTTTGTCCGCGTTTACTCCAGCGTCACGTATGGCATTCCACCCGAACAGGTGGTGGGCTCCGTCGGCGCGACCACCTATGGCTACGACACCAATGGCAAGCCAATCCTGACCAAGCTGCCGAAACTTCTTCTCAATGACGACGGGCCCGGTAAGGCCCAGGGAATTTATATGATGATCGGTCGCCGGCCCCACGCCGCCTTTGGCAATTCATCCGGCGACCGCCAGATGCTGGAATACACAAAGGCGGGCGATGGCGCCAGACTTGCCATGCTGGTTCTGCACGACGATGCTGTCCGCGAGTACGCCTACGGTCCCGCCAAAGGATTACCCGACACCAAGGTTGGAACCTTCCCGCAAGATCTTTACGACCTCGCGATCAAAGATGGATGGATCGTGATCAGCATGAAGAACGACTGGAAGCGCATCTTTGCCTTTGAGAAATAACGCATCGCGCTTCGAGAATCGGACGAACAAACAAGACGTGTCCTTGTTGTCCTTGAATCCTGTCACAAGTGACAGTTTCCACTTCGTCAGCCGTGTGATGCACTAGCTTATCCCCGCTTCCCTAAGGGGCAAGCCCCAGGATCAGCCCGGGCGTGAGCCCTAAAAATCAGTTTGGCGGTAAAGAGAGAAAGCAATGAAGACCAAAAACACAATCTTGATTTCTGCATGTTTCGTTCTGTTCTGCGCTGTTTCCGCAAGCGCGCAACAGAAGGGACAATGGGTTCCCGGTCAGTTTGGACTCAATGCCGGCGCGATCCCTGATCCTGGTATTACGTATGCCAATCTGGTTGTGAATTACTCTGCCAGTCGGCTGAATGACTCCAACGGAAACGAGATTCTGCAAAATGTCACGGGGACGTACGCATTCTGGGCGGATGAAAACGTCATCTATTACGTTCCGAAACATAAGATCCTGGGCGGGTATTTCATGCCTTATATCTCCATCAACGTCGCCAATGGTTCCTTGGTGGCAGATCTGAACCCAACGAACCTCGGCGTCAGTGGTGGAGGAGCGGGATTTGCTGACACTTTTGTTCAGCCCGTGAATATGGGCTGGCACCTGAAGCGAACTGACTTTACCGTGGGATACGCTTTCGTCGCCCCCACCGGCCGCTACTCCGCGGGCGCCACCAACAATGTGGGCTCCGGTTATTGGGGAAACGACATTATTTCCGGCACCACCTTCTACATCACCAAGAACAAAGCGACCAGCGCAAACTTGACCACCGCATGGGAAATCCACGGGCAAAAAACCGTCGCCAGCACCCCCGCTGGACAACTCAGCAAGATCACTCCCGGACAGACCTTCACTGATGAGTGGGGACTGGGGCAGATTCTTCCCCTAAAGAAGAATTTCAGCCAGCTCGCTCAATTCGGAGTCGTCGGCTACGACCAGTGGCAGGTTTCGAACGACGGCGGCAACTATTTGTTGGCCGGAATCCCTGTTTCCGCCAGCGGAGTGCCTTACTACTCCGTGCATGCCGTAGGCGTTCAGGCGAACTACATTCTTCCGGCAAAGAGTCTGCTTTTCTTCTTCAAGTACTACGATGAGTATTCTGCTAAGGCTCGTCCCGAGGGGCGCACCTTCGTTTTCGGCGGCACATGGACGTTGAAGTTTCCCAAGCCGGCGCCTCCCGCGAAATAGGGTTCTCGCACGGGACGAGTTGCTTGTTTCATAGGCTTAGTGCGATCCGGCCTTGGCAGACAACTCGCCCAGCGAGCGCCGATTACCGCTGGCTCCGCCGCAACCGCTTCCGGTCGCTTTTTTCGCCGAATCGCTCGGGCCGTTCCAACAGCGTCCGCATCGCGGCCCGGCACGCTTTTCGCAACTCTTCCTCATGCCCTGCGGGTATCGCCTTCGATAGCAGCAACATCGTCGTCCCGTGAAGGGTGGCCCACACTCCCAGCGCCAATTGCGTGTGATCTTCGGGCGCCCCACCCATCCGTTGCGCCAGCAGCCCCTCTACATAACCGAAGTTAGGCCGCGATTCCCGGATCGCCTGCGGCCACCCCGTCCCTTTAGGTGGCGAAAGCTCCCGCGAGTGCGAGTAGAACAGTTCGTACTCATGCGGTTGCCGCAGCGCCGAATCCACATACGCCTCCGCCATGTCCTCCAGTGTTTTCCCGGCCTCGAAATCCTTGCGGATCCGCGCCGCGATCCGCAGCAGCAGCGCCTTCACCAGGTCGCGCCGGTCCTTGAAGCGCCGATACACCGCCGGGGTATTCGTTCCGGCCGCCCGCGCTACAGCCCTCATCGTCAGCGACTTCTCGCCTCCACGCTTCCACAACACGTGGGCCGCGCTCAAGATTCGCTCCTCTAACTCCGGATCAGGCTGCCGAGGCATTTTCTTTCCCCTTGAACGGCGTAGCGCTGCTGTAGTATTATGTTGACACTGTAGACATAACACTGTTATACCTAATGTACAAGCCCTCCCCCCATAACATCCCAGGTGCCCTGTCAGGAAGGGCGCGGCCGTGGCGCGTTTGCGTAGCGGCCGCTCTGTTTTTGCTCTACTTTCCCACTTAGCGCCGGGAATACTTTCACGAATACGTTGACATTGTGAACGTAATGCGATAGGATGATTGCGTAGTCGGGCCCCCTCCTGCAGTGTCCATTCCCTTGATTTAGGAGTGCTCTGATGTATTCGTACCAGGATTCTGAAGACGCGGGCCAAGTTCTGCGCATAAATTCCGAGCTCAGCCATGCTCAAATGGAGCTTCTGAGCGCCCATTGCGCCACCCACCAGCTTCGCCTCCACTATTCCAAGGACGACCTCGCTCGCTTCGGCCGCCGCGATCTTCTTCGCAAATCCGCCCAGGCCGCCAGTGACCTCAACGAGTTCTACTCTTCTCTCGAGAAGAAAATACCCCAGACGCCACACAGTCCCGCTGCTCCCGTTCCGGCGAAACGGGACGAAACTGCCCTCGACTTGGGAACCGAGGCCCACGTCGCGCAGGCCGTCGAGCGCGTCTCGTCCTACTTGCGGCAGCAGCGCGATCAATATCTCCCGTCCTCCGCGGCGCTCGAGAACCAATTCAAGGCCCGCATGTGGCCCTACTTTTCTGACGTCCTGCTCGAGCAGATCCGCTTTGTCGAACTCAAAGGCCAGCGCGTCTCCCCGCCTCCGTTCTACGCCGAGGCTCGCGCTCAGGGCTTTGACAACCTGCCCGAGCTGACCCACATGGACTCGCTCACTTTTATCGACGTCGTCGTTTTCAACGAAACACTCAACGAGCGTTCTCTGTTTCACGCTCTGGTCCACGCCGTCCAGTTTCAGGTCCTCGGCCTCGATCGTTACACCCGGCTGTTCGTGGAAAGCTTCTTGCGGACTCGCACCCACTTCACCGTTCCGCTCGAGGCGCATGCTTTTTCCCTGACCTCAAAGTTCATGCTTCCCGCTCCAGTAGGATTCTCCGTCGAAGATCACGTTGTGCGCTGGCTCCACGAGCGCCGCTACTGACTTCGGCCGAACGAGTTGCCCTCCCCATAGGGCAAGGGGGCGGTTTCGGCCGCCCCCGCGTCACTTCCATTTTGATTTACCCCCGCGCATTACCATAACGAAGGAGCGGCGATGTACCGCTCCTCTCCACTTTCCCGGTTGGCAAGGATGCCGGCAACAAGATCGGCCAGAATTGTGTCAGGGAATTTATGTCCCGCGAGATTATCTACTGGGGTGCGCCACAGGTTGTTGAGGATTCACTTCCCGAGCGATGCGCTTTTGAATCCTGAATACGAACGTCGGCATGTGGCCCGTCACCGCTTCGCGCAGCCCCGGCCCAAACTCGTGCAGCAGGTTCATGCCGGCGTCGTTGCCGACCGTCGACCCGAAATCACCCAAGGGCGCCGACGCACTCGTGCGCGCCCAGTACGGATGCTCCGCCCGATGTGCCGCCACCATGGTCAGCACTCCGACAAAATAGGATGTATTCAGCCGCCGCTGTCCGGTCTCATCCCGCGTCACAAAAATGCTCGACGCCGCGTCGGTCGCCCGGCCCAAAAGGCTGTCTCTTGACGAAGCCCGGTAGCGTGACGGCTGCCTCGTCGCCGACGGATCCAGGAGCCGGCTCAGAAAATCCGTCGGACCTTTCTGTGCTCGGATCGTCTCGTAAATGATCGTAAGGTTTGGCGGAGGAGTTTCCTGCGTCAGGGAAGTGCCGCATGTGAAGCTGCTAGCGGGCTTGGACTTACCCGCAACGGGTGCCGAAGGAGCATCCGGCAGCGCCTCCAGGCCAACTTTATGGATCCCGATTGCGGTTAAACCGGCAAAGTGCGTCACCGGAACCGTACTGTGCGAACGATGCTCGCCCTGGCAAACTGCTCCCGGAACACCCACCAGGTTTATAGAAACGATCCAGACTGCAATTCGTTTCAACATAACGCACGTCCGTTTCACCACACGCTAGAGGCTGCCGTACGCAGCGAAGGCACTTCCACGCTCCTTCCCAGAATTCGGAGCGGCTCACTACCGGCAATCCAGCAAGCGGCGTGCCAATCATTCCAGTAAGACCGGCTCGCCCGCATCTCTATACTTCGTTGAGAAAACGAATGGTTCAGGTTGCCCGCCGAAAACAAAGGCAGCTGGCGCCGCCTGCCAGCGCCTCCTACTAGGGAGCCTTGGGTCGCCCGGGGAAAAAATGACCTGCTGGCGCTCCCCGGCATCTAAAATGAGCTAGGAGAAGTCACTTTATGGCGGACGACGACATCACCATTTCACCCGGTCCAAACTTTCTCGCCGCCATGCTGCTGGCCATCGCCGCCGACGTGCTTCAGCTCGCGGTGTTCCCCATGTTTGTCGAGGGCGCTCTTTCACCTGCCGATGATGTTCTCGACCTCGGCGTCGGCGCCATCATGGTTCACCTGCTGGGATGGCACTGGGAATTCCTGCCCTCGTTTTTCGCCAAGCTTGTTCCAGGCGTCGACCTGGTCCCCTTCTGGACCCTGGCCGTAGCGAACGTCTACCGCAAAGCCAAGCGCATCGCCGAAGCCGAGACCGCGAAACAGCCCCAACTCCCGCCCCCGCACCTGACGAAGAGTTAGCATCCAGCGTTCAACTGGATCGAGAACGATCCTGAAGCCGAAAGCTTTCCTAAGTCCCAGTCTTGTCCTGCTCCCGCCTCTTCTCCGTCGCCTCCCGGACCCGCTTTGGCATGGTTGCGACCGAATTCACTTTCGCTACTCGAAGCAACTCCGCCCACCGCTCGGGAAGTTCGGATCCCGCCTCCTCGATGGGTTGCGCGGGCGATGTTCGCCAACGAGCTCGTATCGACGCAATAAATCTCTCAAGAAACAAGGCACACGCTCCCCATGATGTCACTTTTTTGGCGCAGCGACGCCGGATAAGGATCCGCTTCGGTGAGCGGATGCGCAGAATGTGTCCGGCTGCCTTTGGTGGACTTCCCCCCCGGGGCCCACCGCAAAGCAACCGGACACCTGGCCCCAAGCGACCACGAAGCGGAGTGTGGGTGCTTCGTGATTCCGGGCAAGCCTGGTTAATTTCTAGCTGCGACGCACCTGTGCCGAGCCCAACGGACGAGCCTCCCGCAGGGAATCGGCCGGAATTCGATTGGCCAGACCTGGATTCGCCGGGCTCCGATCGGTCCTTTCGATCGCCTCCAACACCTGTGCAATCGCATCCCGCGCCTCGTTCGGGTCCACAAAGCCACACACCCCGAGCGCGCTCGCCACCATTTCACTGAGCTCGTCCATCGGCACTTCGTCCAAGCCTCGCGCCGACTCGTCAATCTGTTGCAACAGCATCATCAGCTGAGCCATTCTCTGATTGATATTCAAATCCCCATCCGACACCGTCGGACCACACGCAGAATTGGAGCCCATGTCTTCCTCGATGCAATGAAGAAGAGCATTTTCCACTTTGTTCATTTTTCATCTCGCTGATGGCGCCTGCCCGTAGGCGGCGCAGCTGGTGGGGGCTGTAACTGGCCCCAGTTCGCGGAAAGAGATAACTTTGAAAGCCGCCGAGCCGCCTTACGGGTCACAACTCGTGCCAGCGGGCGCGGCCAGGAATCCAGTCGGAGCGGGAAGCCATTCAGATGAGGAATGTGCAGAGAAGAACTTGGACAGAATGCGATGGCGAGTGGTACTGGGTCGTTCGGACTTCCGGTACGTGCCCGACTCGGCTGACCAGGCAATCCGCGCAATCGAACGGCAGTGTCGGCAGAACTGCTACCGGAACGACAAGCGGCGCTGCGTCCTGAACGCGAGGCGGCGCGGGTATCGCCAGATTGACGGGTAAATCCGCCTCGTTAAAGGCGGTCTCAGGAAGGTCCACTCCAGGTAAAGCGCAGCAAGAGACTGCTGCTCCCATCAAAAAGACAACTAACATCCAACGAAGTCGCTGCAACGCTACCTCACCTAGAGTTCCAATAAACTACTCCGACCAGCGCCGGTTGTCAATGCTCAAACCCGCGAGAATCGCGCTGTCTGCCGTATTACGATTCGTATCCACGATTCGTATGTATCGCTTTACAGGCTGCGGAAAAACTCAATTTGGAGGCCGTTCCTGCTCTCCCAAGCTGCGTACCCAGCATCTTGATGCAAAGCATGCCGACGAGCAAAGCGAATCAGCATTTGCAGTCGAAAGACCTGGTTGCCCCACCCTTCTCGCGATTTCTGCGAGAGGGTGGGGATTTTGACTTCCCCAGAACTTACCCAGCCGAACCTCGCCGAGGGTTACGCCGCGTTCTGATTCATGTCGTGAGGACGGCGGAAGTGCTGGCGGGTCCGACCGGAGCTTTGCGACGCAACACGGCAGCGGAGACGAGGGTGATGATAAGGCCGACCGGCAGCGGCTCCATGAACGTGTAGGCCATGTTGACGAACGGATTCTGGTAGAGCTGCTGGGAGTGCCGTATGGCAGCGACCTGCGCCGCGGTAGTGGCAGGATCGAGCCCGGAGGACTGGATCTTGTGAATCTGCGCGGCGAAGTAGCTGTCCATGAAGTGGGGCATGAAGTTGAAGTAAAGGAACTCCCACATGGCGACGTAACAGACGCTGGTGATAAGAGTGATCAGGATGCCGCAGGCGAAGGCGCGGCCGAAAGAGATTTGGCCGGCGAGGGTGTTATCTCGGTAGCTCCGGATGCCGAAATAGATGAGCAGGAACGATGCCACCATGATGGTGTAGCCGAGCGCCATGCTGTGCCCGGAGCCGATCTTGTCGGCGAGGAGAAGCGAGCCGCCCATCAGGACGGAAATCATGACGCCGCCGATGAGGCCGAAGGTAAGAACCGTTTTCTTCATGCGAGTCTCCTGGTGTGAGTGAGAACGGAGTCACGATACGGTGGAACGGGGCCCAATGTCGTCACCTTTTCGGATGATCTTGCAGGAATGGAACGGAAATCATGCTTTCGGGTGACGCGGTCACGGCAGCAGGCCTAGCTCCTTGCCGCGCTGGACCGCCTGGGTTCGGCGGGCGGCTCCGAGCTTATCGAAGGCGCGGGCGCAGTGTGTCTTGACGGTGTTTTCGGAAACGAAAAGCTGCGTGGCGATCTCGCGATTGCTAAGGCCGCGGGCGATCAGCGCGAGAATTTCGAGCTCGCGCGCCGTGATCCCAAGGGTCTGCTGTTGGGCCGTGTTGGGAGCGAAGGGTTCGCGGGCTTCCGCGGGGACCCGCACTTCTCTCACCACGACCGTTTCGCGGATGGTTTCGCGGCCGCGCGTGATGCGGAGGCCGAGCCAGATGCCGAAGGTCGCGAACAGGATAGCGACCAGCGCGCCGTAAAGTTCCACGGAGTGCTCGATGACTACGAAGCGGTACTCGGTGTATTGGAGCGTGGCAATGAGCAGGCCCCCCACGATCCCGAAGATGAGCACGTGTCGCTTCATGATGAAACCGTGAAGCAGTATATCCCCGCCTGCCGCCGCCAGCGGTTGCCCAACCATTCTCGCGGTTTTTGCGAGAGGGTGGGGTCCTCGACTCCCCAAGAAAATTGCCACAACTGAAAAACGCGACCATGGGCCTGGGCTGTCCGAACTCACGCCCTCCCCAACCTTCCCCATGCTAGACTTTTTCCCTTGCAGCCCCTCGAATCCCTGCGTCGCAGCCTCTTCTGGATCGTCGCCCGCACCTGCCTGGCCCTCTACCGTCGATTTCCTCTGTTCGGCACTCTGCGCGCATCCCTCGCTATCATCCGGCGCAACCAGCAATTCCTGATCATTCAGCGCAACGATGGGCGCGGACTCTCCTTCCCGGGCGGGCTCGCCAGCTGGAAGGAAGCAGCAGAAGACACCGTGCGCCGCGAGGTCCTCGAAGAAACCGGCCTAAGCGTCACGGGCTATCAGCTGTGCCTGCGCTTTCGAGCACGGCGGATGTTCCCTGCGACGTTTGCGTTTTCGAGGTGCAGGCCACTGGAGATCTGAAGAATTCCTGGGAGGGATCGCCACGCTGGATGACTCTGGCAGAGCTCGAGCCGAAAATACTCAAGAGCCAGCGCCCAGTCGTGGAATTGCTTCGTAAAATATCCGCTGCGTCTCACCCCGGGAGCCCGGCCAAGCCTGAATAAGCCGAGGAAATAGGTCAAGCCGCGGTTATTCGACTTGCTCCCAGCTATCGTCAGGATCGTAGTCTGTAATGGCTGCCGCTGAGGTCCGCCGTTTGCGGGCCCAGATCCTTCTGGTAGACCACGCCACTCTGATTCACGATAAACGTCATGACTCCCGAATTGCGATACTCGGCAGGGTAGGCGAGAAATGCGAAGCCGCGCGTGAGCTTGCCATTGCTCACGTAGTCGCGCGCGCCGCCTTTCGCGGCAGAGCCTTGTTTCGTCAGCATCCGGTAGTAGTAACCGTGGAAGGGCGCTCTCTGGCCTTGCTGTACGGTGTAGCCTTCGCTGGCAGCCGATACCAGCAGCGGCCCGATCGGGCTCTCGGCGTCGCCGCTAGTTTTCCAGTAAAGCCCGTTTTGCTTGCCTTCATCACTCATGAACTTCAAGGCATAGTGTTTCGTCGTGTCGCCATCGCGCAGCGCAGACCCGTAGTCCTGCTGGGCGAGGACCAGCGTTTCCAGGATTTCGATGGCGTCGTTCTCATTGGTGCCGACTCGTCGTTGAAGAATTTCTGTCTTGCCGCTCTCGGTGTCGAAGAACCACGCGCTGCCGCCGTTCTTGACCAGCGAAATGGGGAACGGCCAGTTTTCCGCACCGATATAAAGCGTCGCCGTTCCATCCGGCTCGATCACAACGCGATGCATCTCCTCGTAGCGCCGGATGAAATTGTCCGCCATATTCTTGTCCGCAACATCGTCGCCCGTGTGGATGATCTGGTTGCCGTTGGACCCGAAGATCGCCACTATGGCTTGGCTATCGCCCCCTTTGACGGCGGTGTAAAGCGCCAGCACGGCTTCCCCGGGCGATGCGAAGGTTTTTTCATTCGCCTGTTGCGCAAGGGAAGAGGCTGTTAGCAAGAACGACAGGATTGCCGCAGCCAGAACGTACGATGCGAAGGGACTCCGAAGATCTTGACGCCCCAGCCGTAGCTGAAAATGGTTTGTAGATCCCATGACGCGTTTCTCCTGCTTCAAACTTGCGAACTCAGTTTGTTGGTGCGGTTGCGCTACTTACGCCGGCCTCCGCCGGCGTGTGGCTGGGGCCGGGAGGCTCCTGCGCTGTGATTGCCTCCGCCGGCTGGGGCCGGCTTCGCCGCCAGGCTCTGCTGCCCGCGGGCGCTGTTGACCCGCGCATTTCCCCCCGCACTGTAGTTGCCGAAGGTGTTATTGCTGTTGCCGCGATTGGCTTCTTGTCCGTAGCCGCGGGCCGACTGGTTCTGCGCCTGGCTCAGATTGTTGGGACGGCTTTGACCTGCATTGTTGGGGCGATTCTGCGTCTGATTCAACCCTCCCCGGTTCTGATTTTGATTTAGCTGATTTTGATTCAGCCCCCCGCGGTTTTGCTGGTTGAGATTCTGCGGATTGCCGTTCTGCCGATTAAGACCCTGCTGGCTCGCCCCGCCCGCCCGGTTGCTCTCTCCCAGATTTCCCCGGTCGTTGTTGTTGAACTGAGTCTGATTGTATTTCTGGTTAAAGTTTGGAGTCGATAGATTGCTGTTGCGCGCTGTGTTGTTGAAATTGTTGGCGCGGTAGTTGTTGTTATTCACGTTATTGCGATTCACATTGTTGGGATTGACGTTGTTCACATTCACATTGTTGCGGTTAACGTTGTTCACATTGACGTTATTCACGTTGCGGTTGTAGTAGTTGTTCCGGTTCACGAACGTATTCGACGTCGAAATGTAAGTATTGTGGTTGTAGACCACCGTCGAGTTGTGCCAGCCGCATCCCCAGGAATTCCACCCCCATCCGCAGCAGTGGTTGTTGTTGGCAATGGCCGCCCCAACCGCGATCCCTACTCCGAAGGAAATCACGCTCGCCACCGCCATATCCGCCGACGAATAACCGGGATACGCCGGGACCGGTGTCCCATATACGACCGTTGGATTGTAGGTCGGCACATACACCACCTGTGGCTGCGCCGGCTGTATGACGATCGTCTGGGGCGGAGCCTGCACCACTGTCGTCTGCGGTTCGTTCGACGCCGCCGGCGCCGGGGCCTCTCCCGGCGCCTGATTTTGAACCGTAACGTTTTGTTGCTGGTTGCTCTGCAGGTTCCCTGCCTGCTGCGCCCGCTGGCGCATGACTTGCACGGCATTCATCACACTTTGCGGGATGTTGAAATAGGCATCGCCCAAAGCCGACGTCCACGACAGACTCGTCGCCATCTGGTTCAGCACGTCGCCAAACTGCGTCAGAGCCTTTACGCTCGCATCCCACGGCTGCTGGTCGGCAGCCTCCATGAGTTGATCCCCTTTAAGGCTTGAATTCTGCTGCAACCACGTGTTCGCCGCGGAGATCTGATCGGGATACGTCGACGCCGCCAGAACTTGTGCCACCAGATTGTCGGGAAAAAGCGCGATGGGCGCGACCAACTGGTAAAGCTGATCCGCCGTGGGAACGGCATAAGTGGCGGCTGGAGCCTGATTCTGAGCCTGGCCCTGCGTGCCGGCCTGAGACTGCTTCTCTTCTGACTTCTTGCATGCGTCCAGAGGCCACGTCACCAACGCCAATGCCACGCTGAGCAGTATCGAAAGAAACTGCTTGTGCTTTTCCATCATCGGCCTCCGTGCATTTCTGTCGCTTCCATCCCCGAAAGCGGCCTCACTCGTCTTGAAATCGGAAACGCACCTCAGACGTTCAATCCCCGGAACGGCATCGAACCGCGGCGCTGCAGGGTTCGCTTCAGCATGTCCTGAGCAAGAAGGGCACTTGATTACCGATCAGCCTATAAGGCCCCTGCCCGATGGATAAACTGGCAAAACTTACAGTCCACCAACTCCTTGTCATCTTGAGCGCGGTCGAAAGATGTTGGTTGCCCCACCCTTCTCGCGGGTCTTGCGAGGGGGCGGTTTTTTTGACTCTTTTAAGCAGTCTGCCCAACTGAAACGCATCTGGTGCCCCTGGTGTGCCCCACCAATCCCTTGTCATCTTGAGCGAAGCATGCCGATGAGCAATGGGAGTCGGCATGCGCAGTCGAAAAGCCTGCCCTGAGCGAAGTCGAAGGGATCCCTGTCCGGCAAGGCATCATCCCAAGACGCCCAAGGGAATTCTCCCGCCAGTGGACGAATCCGATGTCCGGATGTCAAAACTCAAGTGATCTTCCTCACATCGCCCCGACCCTTCAAGAACCGATAATTGTCCGTACAGGAAGCGTCTGGCCGTGGCAGCAATTCGCAACGGCACCGGTCGGTTATGAAAAGCTTTTTCGTCAGCCTCGCTGAGGTCCTGCGTGCCATGTGGACGCACAAGCTTCGCTCCTTCCTCACCATGTTTGGCATTGCCTGGGGCGTAGGCTCACTGCTCCTCCTGGTCGGATTAGGAGAAGGCTTCCGCGCCGGCACGACTAAGAACCTGGCCAGCTTCGGCGAAGACTTCATGCAGATTTACAACGGGCGCGTGCCGGCGCTTGGCGGCAGCCAGCTCTCCTCCCGCCAGTACTACCTCAACTACCAGGACTATCTGGATATTCGCAGTTCGCCATTCGTGCGCAATGCCACGCCGGTTATCTACCGCGGCGATCTTCGCCTCGTCAGCGAGTTTGGCAGTAGCAACGGATACGTGGACGGCTCCGAACCGCAATTCTCCAACATTCGTTACCAGCCGGTAGACCAGGGACGCTCTTTGGATTGGAACGACGAGAGCCAGCGCAACAATGTCTGCATCATCGGCAGCGAATTTGTCCGCATATTATTCCCCGGCCGCCCCGCCGTTGGCAGCACGATCCTCATCAACAGCGTGCCCTTCGAAGTCGTCGGCACGATGCAGCAGGTCGGCCACGGAAACAATCACGGCGAGAACATGCGCCTGATCATGCCCTATACCACCATGGGCATCTATTTCCCGATGCAGGGACAAGGCAACGCGAAAGCGCTCAAGTATGTCGCCTACCAGCCGATCACACACCAACTGCACGCGCAAGCCAAGAAAGCGGTTCGCCGCATCGTTGCCCGAAACCACGGTTTCGATCCCGAAACGCCCGACGCCTTTGACGATTGGGATTCCATCGCCACTGCCGAAATGGTTGGCAAAATCTCCGATGCCATGGATTCATTCCTCGGAGCCGTCGGCCTGGTCACGCTCGGTCTGGGCGCAATCGGCGTCATCAACATCATGCTCGTGTCGGTAAGCGAGCGCACCCGCGAGATCGGATTGCGTAAAGCTCTCGGCGCCACCCGCCGCAACATCCTGTTCCAATTCTTTTTAGAAGGACTGATGCTGACCGGCATCAGCGGCGCCATCGGCGTGGGCGCGGCCTACGTCGCCACCAAGCTGTTCGGACTCGCGCCCCCAATCGACGGATTCGAATTGCCTCACATTTATCCAGCGACCGCCGTGCTCGCCATGGCGAGCCTCGTCCTCGCTGGCATTATCGCCGGACTTTATCCCGCGCGCCGGGCCGCCATGCTCCAGCCCGTGGAAGCGCTTCGTCAGGAGCAATGAACAATGAACCAGGAGCAATGAAGCGGGAAATGAAATGATCCACGCTAAAGACGTCTTCTCCGAAGCGTATGGATCGCTCCGGCAAAACCGTCAGCGCACTGCGCTCACCATGCTGGGCATGGCCTGGGGAATCGCCACCGTAGTTCTGTTGCTGGCCTATGGCTCGGGGTTTTCAACCGCCATCGTCAACATCTTCCGCAGCTTCGCCAGCACGGCCGCCATGGGCATCGCCGGCGGCCGCACCTCGATGCAGGCCGGAGGCAACAAAGCCGGCACCAGCATCCGCCTGACTACCGACGACCTTGATCGCGTCGTCGTGAATGTTCCGGAAGTCACCCGCATCACTCCCGAGTCGTATTTCGATGCGCCTGTCAGCTACGAAGGACGTTCCTATACCTGGAGCGTTCATGGCGGCAATCCCTCGCTCCAGGAAATTCAGAACCTGCAAATCAGCGTCGGCCGCTTCTACAGTGCCGAAGATGTGCAGATGCGCGCGCACGTCTGTGTTCTCGGCTCGGAATCTCGCGAGAAGCTATTCTCCGGCCGTTTCCCCGTGGGCGAAAAGATTCGCATCAGCGGCATTCCTTACGAAGTAGTCGGTGTGCTGAAACCCCGGCCCCAACAAGGCACCGAGAACAGTATCAACCGCGTCGTCTACATCCCCTTTCCCACCCTGAGTGACTTTCGCAGCACCTATTACATCGACATGATCTGGCTCGACTTTCTCGGCTACGACTATGTCGGTGTCGAAAAGTCGGTTCGCAACACGCTGGCCGCTCAGCACAATTTCCGTTCCGACGACACGCGGGCTCTGTTGGTCTTCAGCATGATGGAGCAGCTTTCGCAATTCCGCATCATCACCGTGGCGCTCCAGGTCATGCTCGCCTTCATCGGCACACTCACTCTCGGCATCGGCGGCGTGGGGCTGATGAACATCATGCTGGTGAGCGTGACGCAGCGCACGCGCGAGATTGGCGTGGAGAAGGCATTGGGCGCGCGCCGCTTCGATATCCTCCTGCAATTCCTGTCCGAAGCGCTCGCGATCACTTTCCTCGGAGGTTTCTTCGGCATCGTACTCGCCTACATCATTTCCGTCGCAGTCGGAACGCTCACCTTTTATAGTGCGCTGGCCCAGCACGGAGAGGCCGGCGACATCCGCCTTATCATTTCCCCGGCCAGCGTATTCGTCTCGACCGCAATCCTCTCTCTGGTAGGCCTGGTCAGCGGCATGATCCCCGCCATCCGCGCCTCCCGCCTCAACCCCATCGAAGCCCTGCGCTACGAGTAGCGCGGGCTCCCCGTCATGAGAGCGTGGCCGGGATTGTCGAAGAGACAAGCAGCAGATTGTCATCCTGAGTGAGGATTGGTCTTCGCGCGATGAGCGCAAAGAACAACCGCAGCGAAGGATCCCTGCAATCCCTTCACTGGTCACGAGTGTCTCAGGAAGTTCTCTTCCTTTTCTCCTGCCGGTTGCCCCACCCTTCTCGCGTCCTTTGGGAGAGGGTGGGGGTTTTGACTTCCGTACAAACGAAGACTCCCGCCGCTATCAGTCCCTCCGCAGCACTCTCCAAATCCGCCCCCTCAGCGACTCCCGCTCCGGAACACGCCGCGTCAGAGCTAGAGAAGAATGGAACCGAGTCCCGGAGGGACGGCACGCCCCACCCGACCCCGCGCGACCGATCAAGCCCCAAAAGAGCACACCGGTAAAGGTCGATGCATTATGAGAGAGCGGCCTCGTAGATATCTAGTCGAGGACCGTTGGGCGGCAGAAGGAAGCTAGGAAAAGCTACGAAAGAATGGCACTGTACCTTGAGGGAAAGACTCCGTTAAGCGCGATGTTCTTTCCCCCAAGGAGGCAACTTTATGAGTCGCGACATCCAGTATATCGGCATGGACGTGCACAAGGAAGCTACCGTGATCGCCGTGCTGATCGACAGTGGCAAGCTGGTGATGGAGTCGATCGTGGAAACCAAAGCCAGCAGTATTCTGCAATTCATCCACGGTCTGCGGGGCGAGTTGCATGTGACCTGGGAAGAAGGGACCGGGGCGGCTTGGCTGTAGGATCTGCTGCAACCCCAGGTGACGCGAGTGCTGGTCTGCGATCCGCGGCGCAATGCCTTATTAAAGGAAGGCAACAAAAGCGACAAGATCGATGCGCGCAAGCTGGCCGACTTGTTACGCACGGGGATGTTGCGGCCGGTCTATCACGGGGAACACGGACTGCGGACGCTGCGCGAGCTGGGACGCAGTTATCAGACCATCGGCCAAGATCTGAATCGAGTGATGAATCGGATCAAAGCTCTGTATCGCGCCTGGAGCATCCCTTGTGCGGGCACCCGGGTGTATGCTCCGCGTTATCGCGAGGAATGGTTAGGCAAGATCGAGCATGCCGGCGTGCGCCGGCGAGCCGAGCTGCTGTACCGACAGTTGGATGGATTGCAGGAGTTACGACGAACCCTGCGTCCCGAGTTATTGGCGGAGAGCGGGAAACATAAAGCCTCGAAACTGCTGCGTCAGATTCCCTGCATCGGTCCGATTCGAGCCGCCCGCTTAATCGCGTTGATGCAAACGCCACACCGGTTCCGGAGCAAGCGACAACTCTGGACTTACAGTGGACTCGGCATTGAAACACGCGACAGTGCGCAATACCGCTTTGTCGGCGGACAACTGCAACATGCAAAAAAACCGCAGCAGATTCGGGGTCTGAATCAGAATCACAACCATGAGATGAAAGAGATCTTTAAAGGAGCCGCGACCCGAGCCAGCTGTGGGGCGGGTCCGTTGCGTGAGTTCTACGTGGCGTTGCTGGACAAAGGGATGAAGCCGGAGATGGCGCGTCTGACCTTAGCACGAAAGATCGCGGCCATTGCTTTGACACTTGGGAAGAAGGAGGAACGTTTCGACGCCGAACAACTGAAGCCACAAGCAGCTTGAGCGTTGCACAGAACGCAGGTGGCCTCCCAGGTTTCACGCCTCGGTGGTGACTCATCCGTTCTGGCGATGCTCGGGTTCGAGGGAGAGTATCCATGCGCTCATTAGGCGTTCGGGTGCTGGAATCAGCACCCAGTCTCCAGGTCAATCCTATGCCCCCTCGGATAACCCAAAAAAGCCATAGGCCTCGAGCCTCACATAGGATGATGGTTGGCACTTAAGCCAACGGTTGGCTTGCACAGCTTCGCAACGAATGGTGTCGGGACCGCTGCATGAAACCACTCAAGGGAGATCAGCAACTGCGATCCGTATCCCTGTACTCTGGGTGCGCTCCAGGCGTTAGAACCCAAAATCCTCTCCACGAAGAAGAAGGGCCTCGATGCAAGCAACGATCGAGGTCTCACGGAGAGAAGTGGAGAAGTGTTTTTGCTTGACATCCTCTCTCATAGGATGAGCGTAATGGCGATGTTTCGCCAATCATCTCTAGGCTGTACACTCTTTCTGCCATGTATGCCTTGCGCTTCGCCGCAACTCTTCTAGTTCCTCAGGCAGTAATTGCCCAAGATGTGAGGCGCCCGGTTCTTTCCTCGCATGACAGAGTTGACGGCCCTCTTGGAGGTACGTTAGGGTGCTTTGCGAGGTTACGTGAAAGGTTTACTAAGCGGGCGGTGACGAGTGCGACGGCGATCTTCCTTCTTCAGTCTTTCGCTCTCAGACTTGGCTATTCAGCCTTTCCCCCATCAGTCTTCCGCTAATCATTCTTCGCCATCGGCATTCACGGAGTAACTCGAAACGGCACATTGCTGGTCAGCGTTCCGCTCGGCGTGGTCACTTTGACGTAGCCGGTGGTCGCACCGACTGGAACCGTGGCACGGATATAGGTGTTTGAGACGACGGTGAAGTCGGCCGGGATTCCATGGATCGAAACGCTCGTTGTCCCGGTGAAACCCTGCCCGAGAATTCCCCCAGTCTGGCCGATGCTGCCGGCACCACGAACGAAACTGACGAACGGGGCTAGCCCGACATCGAAGCTGAAAATTGTTCCTTCAGACGAGGCCGTCGTGCCGTAGAACTTTCCGTCAGTACCTTGAGTCATGGGCTTGGTGGGCGCGAAGCCATCGGCGCAGTGCGCCAGAGAACAAAAACTGTAGAGACTCGTGAACTGACCTGCAGGGGTGAAGGAAAAGATTGTGCCGCATCCCGTAGAACATTCCGCATTGTTGTTAAGCCCGCCCTGGGAGGTAACTCCGTAGATGTTTCCGTCATTGCCGCGCGCCAGGCCCTGTGGGTACGAGCCATCAGGGCAAGCCGTTTCCTTGCAGAAGTTATACATTGTGAGGAACTGGCCGTTCAGCGTCATGCGGTAGATGGAGCCCGACGATTTGTTCCCGTTAAATAGGGCCGTGCCATACAAATTTCCGTCGCTGGCCTGGAGCATTCCGGCAAAGCTAGGCTGCCCAGGAAAATGGAAGGTGTGGAGAAGCGAGTAGTTTCCTGAGGGTGTGATTTCGAAAATGACTCCATTCGGGGATGAACCAGTCCCGCCAAACAGGGTCGTGCCGTAGAAATTTCCGTTGGTGGCCCGGACCAGACCTGGTTGTGGGGATCCGCCATCGGGGCAATTCTGGTTGGAATATTGTGAGCAGAAGCTATAGAGCGTGGTAAGGACACCCTGTGGAGTCAGCTTGAAAATTGTTCCGCAGAGGTTTGACACGAGCACGCAGTTCGTAGTGTTCGCTCCCCCAGACTCGGTTGTGCCATAGAAGTTTCCGTCCGCGCCCTGTAGCAAGCTGTCAGGTTGAAATCCGTCAGTACAATTCTGCTGGGAGCAGAAGCTATATATGACGGTCGGAGTGCCGCCAGGCGCGATCTTGAAGACCGCGCCGCATCCAAATTGGCAAAATTGAAGGTTGGTGTTTGGGCCTCCCTCGAAGGTAAGTCCGTAGAGGTTGCCGTCAAAGCCGAGAATCAGCGCGTCGGTCGGATTCGAACCGCTCGAACTGCCGTTGCAGTCATTTGTTATTGCACAGAAACTGTAGAGGTCCGTTAACGTGCCCTGCGGCGTGATTTCAAAAGCTGTTCCATCGTCGTTCTGGCCGCCGCGATAGGTCAAGCCGTAGAAATTACCAGTCGGTCCCTGGACGAGTGAGCTGCTCGGGTCTCTGCCATGCGTGAAATCGAAGGTGAAAAGTGTGGTGAGAGTTTGTGCCGATGAGCAAATCGTCGCTGCCAGGCAGAAGAAGACAATGAAGGAAGCAGTACAGGTTCGAGCCAGGACAGATTTCCTCACGGGTGCCTCCGACGAATGGGCGCAGGTTAGGGAAAATTCGATCCCGCGCGGGATGTGTCGGGTATTATGGCGGCCTTCCCTCAAGGAGTCAATGTGCAAGGGGTTTGCGGCTACGAGGTGCATGGATTCATTTTGATTGTCGTCAGGGGACTGCGGGTTTGGGCGTCAGTGCTCAGAAATGATCGTCCACGGATGGCGCCGGGGCCGCTGTGGGGGACTTCTGTCCTAACACCGCCAGCCCGCGCGATTGGATCAGCTTGTCCCACGGGCCCGCCTGCCAGTTGTCTCGAGTCTTCGTCACAAACCGCCACGGCGGAAGAGTCAACATCAAATTGTTAGCTGTCGAGTGAACGTAAGGCTCGTACATCGAACGCAAGCGGGTAAGCTTTTCGCGCCCGTACTCGTCATTTCGAAGGCGCAATCCGGCGGTTGCCAGCGCATCCCGCAATGCGGTGAACTCCGCTTCCGCCAACCGGTCCGCCGCGGTGGAGTCGTATTTCGCATTCACCACCTGCGCCAGGTCCACGGCCGCGTGCCGTGCCATGGCAAATGTCAACTTTGCCTGCCCCGGATGCAAGCCCTCAATTCCTGTCAGCACCAGCGAACTCACGTCGAGCATCGTCGTCAGCGCGCCCACCCACGACTGGTTGCTGTGCTGCGATCGAAAAAACGTGAGCACGGGATACGAGATCTGGCTCTCGAGTAACTCCGCGGCCCACTTCTCCCAGTCGCGCAGAACTTCGTCGAGCACCGTCTGCTCCACGCCGGGATCTTCCGACCTTCCCGCCAGCCGCACCAGCAATTCCGCCGCCGAGGGAGGCGATCCCGCCCGGGCGTCCAGCATCGATATCTGAATCTCGCGTCGCGAGAACGACGCGTAGACCACCGGGATGTACCCGATCACGACGCCGAGAAACGCGAATCCCATGCCCGCTTCGAACACCGAAAGAGCCCGCGCCGGCCCGGACGTGGGCACAATGTCGCCGTATCCCAGCGTAAAAAACGTCTCGCCGCTGTGATAGAGAATCTTGCCAAAGTTCAGCTTCTCGCCGCTGAGCTGCTCATGGCCACCGATGCCCTGTTGGATCAGGGCAAACCCGAGAATGAGTCCCGCGGCCCAGAATCCCAGGAGCAGGATTAATGACAGGGGGCCGAAGTATCCGAGGAAATTTTGGCGCCGCGAAGGCGTCTTGATATGGGCTGCAAACCTGCGCCACGGGATCCATGTCCGCCGGTAAAACCATGCCGTCAGCTTGAAATGCCGCGTCACCCGGCGCGGCAGCACCACCGTCTCGAACGCATCCAGTAGCACCACCCAAATGATGATGACTCCAAACACCGTCGCGACAATGCTGCCGTGCGAATTCGAAGCGAGTGCTGGGAGCGCTGTCATAGGTTGCGATCTAGATGCGGTGGGAAGAGTAACAGATTCGCGAGCCCGGCTGTCGCCCCAGCACTGTCATTCTGGCGAGCGAAGAATCCCATACCAGTGCTGCAAGAAACAGCCTCTCAGGGAATTCCCCCACCGTTTTCCCCGAAGGCTGATGCGGAACTGTTCGCCGTTAGTGCGTCCGGAAGCGGAAGTCCGGAAGTCCGGAAGTCCGCTACTGCGGTTTCGCTGGGGGTGGTTGCGCGGCTGGCGGAGTCTGCCCGGCTGGAGGCTTGGCCGTACTCGGCGTCGTCGTTCCGGGTTTCGCCGCCGGCTTCTTCTTCACTGCCGGCTTCTTCGCAGGCGGTTGATTGTCATCCACCACGATCTTCTTTGGCGGGACGACCGGAACCGCGGCCTGCGCGGTCTTTAGCTCGGTACGCAGCCGGATAATTTCTGCTTCCTTCGACGCCGACAAACTTTCCATCCGCTGCGCCATCTGCTTGCGGGTGCTGTCGAACCCGTTCAGATCATTCGACATCGCCTGCAATTCATCCTTGGACCCAAATGCACCCGTATCCTCGGCCACGCTCCCGACTACATCGCATAGAGCTTCGAGGATGCGGTAGAGGCGGAAGGTTGTCGGCAGATCCTCGGGCGCGGCGCGCAACTGGGCAATGACGTCGGGCAGCGTGCCCTGCAGATTGCGCTGGATGGAGTCGACCTTGGCGATGGTTTCCTTCTTCGATGAGCTACTGGTCTTCCAGTGATCGACGCGCAGCTTCACCAGGTCAGCCTGCGTGCTCTTGGAACTGGATTCCAGTTGCGACAGCAACCCATTTAACTGGGTCACGGACGCGTACGAAACCGGCTCGCTCCCCTGCGCCGACGGTCCTCCGGAGGCGGCAGGCCCCGATTGGCCCAGCATAGCCGGCACACACAATAAGAAGGATACGAATGGCGAGAGAGAAGTACGTTTCATTGTTTGGGGCGTTGGCGTTCGCGAAAACAGCATACTACATCGACCATCCGACTGTTCATCGGGTGAATGACTGACCGCCGTGCAAGCCAGGCGTCTTCGCTTGGGCGGGGCGGCGGCGCAATCATGATTGGCGAAGAGGCCCCTGCCGGACGATAATAAGAATGATTCTATGTCGCATCGCCCGCCGCACTCGCCTTTCCGGCTCCCGCTTCGCATTGCGACCTTTGCTTTGACAGCACTCTTCTTTTTCCCGCGCCTGTCTCCTGCCCAGGATCTCGCCCGCCGCCTCATTCTCAAAGACGGATCCTATCAACTCGTCACCAAGTATGAAATCAAGGGCGACCGCGTCCGCTACATGAGCGCCGAGCGCGATGACTGGGAGGAACTTCCCACCTCGCTCGTCGACTGGCCCGCCACTGATAAATTCGAAAAGGAGCGCTCCGCTGGATCGGCCGTGCCGGAAGCGGCGCAACTCGACAAGGAAATCGAGCACGATCGCGAAGCGGAGGAAGCTCAACTCCCGCAAGTCGCCCCCGGCCTCCGTCTTCCCGAAAATTCAGGCGTGTTTCTGCTCGACAGTTTTCAGGGCGAGTCGCAGATCGTCGAGGTACAGCAGACTTCTGGTGATGTGGTCGGAAGTACCAAAGCCAGCGTGCTGCGCGGAGCATTGAATCCGGTGGCGGGCATGAAGCAATCCATCGCACTCGAGGGAGCCCATGCTGCCGTGCAGGCTCACGTCGACTTTCCTGCGCTCTACATCAAGATCGACGACGCCGCGGATCAAACAACGGCAAGAGATTCCTCGCATTCCACACAAGGCCCGCAGCAGCCGCAACAGCCGCAGCAGGCTATCGTGCCCTTTGATCAATTCCGCATCGTCCGCACCGAAGTCAAAGGCGGCAAGCGCATCCTCGGCGACGTCAAGCGCCAGGTCACCGGCAAGATAAGCCAGGAGCAGCACGTCGTCAAAACCACGGTCGACCGCGTCACCGGCGGCTGGCTCAAACTCACCCCCATCGAGAGCCTTTCGCCAGGAGAGTATGCGTTGGTTCAAATGATGGGAAAAGAAAGCACCACGGGAGCCGAAGGCATGAACCTATATGTCTGGGATTTCGGCGTCAATCCTAAAGCCCCCGCCAATCCCAACCCCTGGAAGCCCACTCTCCCGGAATCCAAAACAACTGTGAAACCAGATTCAGACGCGAAGCCAAATCCGGATTCGGGCACAAAGCCCAACCCAGCAAGGCCAAATTGAAGTTGAAGGCCGATGGCTCTCTGCGGAGCCGCAGAGCGGCAACAACAACTTAGCCCAGCACTTCAGCGCTGGGTATCAATTCAAAAGATTTGAAGGGAGTCCCGGAGGGAGGAAAGAAAACAACGTCGAAGCCAACCGTAGAAACCGAAAGGTCGATGCAAACTGAGTACTGAACCTTACTCCTTCAACATCCCTCTCTGCGCGATCCCAATACTATCCCGCGACGAATTCTTCACCACATACATCATCCCGTCCGCCTGCCGGATCACATCGTGCGCGGTGCGCGCGTCATGAGGAAAGGTAGCCAGCCCAATCGAGGCCCGCACATTCAGATTCAATCCTTCTTCGCGGCAGAAGCAACTGGCTCGCAACCCGTCGCGCAGCCGCTTTGCCACCACCAGCGCCTGATCTTTCCCGGTCTGCGGCAGCAGCACAACAAACTCGTCTCCACCGTAGCGGAATGCAAAATCAATCAACCGCAACTGCGCCTTCACCAGATACCCAATCTCCGCCAGCAGCTTGCTGCCAATCAAATGCCCGTGTGTATCGTTCACCGACTTGAAATGATCCAGATCGATAAACAGAACGCTGAATTCGTAGCCAAATCGCGACGACCGGTACACCTCGGTTTCAAGCGTTTTATAAAGATGCCGCGCGTTATATAACCCCGTGCAGTCGTCCGTGATTGTCAGTTCCTGAATCTTCTCGACCCAGCGCGCATTCTCAATCGCAATGGCCGCGTAGTCGCACAGCGATTGCAGGAAGAACAGCTCCTGGTCCTTGAACCGTTCCATGTTGACGTTGACCAACTGGATCACGCCCAGTACCCGCAGCTTCGACCGCAGCGGCACGCAGATCACCGACCGTGTCTCCCACTGCGTGGTCTGATCGACCCGGCTCGCAAACAGCGGATCCGCCGCTACATCGGGCACCACTCGCGCTTCCCCGTGTTTCGCGACCCACCCGGCAATCCCCTCGCCCATTTTCAGCCGAACATTCTTCAACGCCTCGGCCTTGTCTCCCACCGCAATCGCGAAGTAGAGCTCGTCGTGTCCCTCGTCCACCATCAGCAGCGACCACGTATCCGGGCGGAAATATTCCGCCATCTTTTCCATGATCGTTTGCAGAATGGAATCGAGATCCAGCGACGACGTCAGCGCCTTCGCCACGTCGTGAAAGATCGTCAATTCCTGGTTCTGGCGCGTCAATTGGGTGCCGGCCTCAGGCATGCAGAGAATACCGTTGTTCCTCGCTAGAAGGGTGTTGGCGTTCAAAAAATTATAAGCGTCACTTTCGTACACGGGCAATGAACGTTGGTAACCAGAACCCCTAAAGCCAACCGGATGAGTCATTTTGCGCGCCTTTACGCCCAGCCCTGCGTATGGCACCGACCACACCGATTAGCGTAATCTACTGAGTCATGAGAATCGCCCTTGCGCATCGCGCGCTGCTCTTCGCTCTAGCACTCTCGCTGCCGGCACTCTCGCAAACTCCCGATCCGAAATCAGTCCCCGTAATCGACGGCGGCATCGGTCAGTGCGCATACGATTTCACGATCAACGATAGCGGTGGCGCCCCTGTCTACGCGGCCAAAATCAAAGTTCACATCGCCTACGGATTCATGTACGCCCACAAGCTCGACCTCGAAGCCGGCACCAACATCGACGGCAAAGCCCGCTTCACCGGACTCCCCGACCGCACCAAGCGCGGACTCTTCTTCGAAGCCTCCGAAGGCGACCGAACGGGCAACGCCTTCGTCGACCCCGCCACCACCTGTAAATCCCAATTCACCGTCACTCTCCGCAAGAAACCCTGAGCCTTTCATGAAACGACGAGTCCTCGAAGGAGTCATCCGACCGGAGCCGTCCTTCAGCCGAGGAAAGGGATCTCGCGGGCCCATCACCGGGCCAATTCTTGAACGGCGCCCGACGCCCCGGTTACCCCTCTCTAGACCTCTTGGCAGTGGCAGCCCTGCGCTGCTTGTCCTATGATGTTCCCGAATCACCGGTAGGACAGCGTGGGCGAGTTCGGCGACAAATTCCGCAAAGCGCGCGAGAAGAAGGGCATCTCGTTCGATGACGCCTCGAACGTCACCAAGATTGGCACGCGCATGCTCCAGGCTATCGAAGAGGAAAATTTCGAGCGCCTCCCCGGCGGCGTCTTCAACAAGGGATTCATTCGCGCCTACGCCAAGCATCTGGGACTGAACGAGGAAGATGCGATCACGGCGTACCTTGCCTGCGTGCAGAAAGCCGAAGCCGACGCGTATCAGGCCCTGGAACCTGAATCCTCCGCCGAATCACGCCCCGATGCTCGCCGCAAGAGACGCTCGGCAGCAGCGACCAAGCCAGCCACGAAGGCGCAGAGTTCTGAACCAATCGAGGAACTGCCCGAACTGCAGCTACCCCGAGCCGACCATGTACGGCCGCGGCGAAAAGATCGTGGCGACGACGGACTCGACATTCCCTGGAGAATTATCGCGGTCGCTGCTGTCGTAATCATCCTCGCCATCATTCTCTGGATGCGGCGCTCGCACAACTCGAAGAACGCGTCCGCCGGGGCCTCTCCGGCTGTAGCCGCACAATCCGCGCCGCCATCCGCCACAGGCTCAACGCCGGCCAATCCGCCGCCGCAAACTGCGGCGAGCACTGCCACTTCTAGCCTGCCCAGGCAAACATCAGCGCCTGCTCCGGTTCCAACCGCCCCTCACCCTACGACTACAATTTCAACATCCGCCGCTCCTGCTCCCAACGACAACAACGACGTCACCGTTCACACGTCTCAGAAGTCGAATGCGAAAGCGACTGAAGCATCCGCCGCGACTTTCACGCTTGTGATTCGCGCGACTGAGACGTCCTGGATCTCCATTACCGCCGATGGCCAGGCCGTCGGCCAGGAAACTCTGATCGCCCCGGCCCGTACCTCCGTTCGCGCCCACCGGGAGATTGTCGCCAAGGTCGGCAATGCCGCCGGAGTCACCTTCCTCTGGAATGGCCAGGAAATTCCCGCTGGCGGCGCCGAGTCCGAAGTCAAGACCTTTACCTTCGACGCCACCGGCATGCGCGTCGCGCCCTCGTCCCCTGGGCAAAATCAACAATAAGAGCGGTCATTCTGAGGGAGCCCATTTTTCAGGCTGAGGAGGGATATAGCGCGCGGCCCGTTGGAAGCGCGAGCCTGGCCATGTGAAGGCGTCATGCTGTGCCTTGTTTTTCGTTACTTCTCCTTGGCCGCGACGGGCAGTTGTGGTCTTCGGTCATTTTCTGCGCAAGGTGCGTGCTAACATCCTTCTTTCCGGGATCCTCTAACGCATGAAAAATACTGGCGAGAATGTGGTGCGCATTGAGGCGGAGGCGTTGCGGGCGCTGGCGGACCGGATTGGCGGTCCGATGGCGGAGGCGTTTCAGCGCGCGGTGGAGTTGTTGTTCTCGTGCGCGGGGCGGGTGGTGGTGACGGGGATGGGGAAGAGCGGGCTGATTGCGCGGAAGATTGCGGCGACGCTGAGTTCGACGGGGACTCCGGCACTGTATCTGCATCCGGTAGAGGCGCTGCACGGGGATTTGGGGATGGTGGTGCGAGGGGATGTGGTGCTGGCGCTGTCGGCTTCGGGTGAGACGGAGGAGATTCTGGCGCTGCTGGCTACGATCAAGAGGTTGCGGGTGCCGTTGATTGCGATGACGGGGGATGAGATTTGGGGAAATGGTGAGGTTCGGAAGTCCCAGCATTCGAAAGGCGGCAAGGGTGGGGCTGCTGCGTCCGTGAGATCGGGCGAGGAAAATCCCCACTTCTCGTGCAAAGGACGCGCGAGAAATGGGGCACCCGGCGGAGAAGCCAACAGCAGGTCCCTCGACTCGGATTCATCCCGCGAAAGCGCGGGACGAATCCTCGCTCGGGATGACAGAGCCGTTTCGGAGAACAGAGCCGACGGGGAACCGAAGGGAAAGTCCAGACGCTCCACTTTGGCTTCGGCGGCGGATGTGGCGTTGGATTGTTCGATTGCGCAGGAGGCTTGCGCTTTGGGGTTGGCTCCGACGGCTTCGACAACGACCATGCTGGCTTTGGGGGATGCGCTGGCTGTTACCTTGAGCGAGCGGCGCGGGTTCAAGGAAGAGGATTTCGCCAACTTGCATCCGGGGGGGAAGTTGGGAAAGCGGTTGGCTCGGGTGGAGTCGTTGATGCATACGGGTGATGCTCTGCCTCGGGTGACGCCTGCGACGAAGATGACCGACGTGATTTATGAGATGTCGCGGAAGAAGCTGGGTGTGACGGCGGTGGTCAAGGGAGAGAAGTTGGTGGGGATCGTCAGCGATGGGGACTTGAGGCGGTTGCTGGAGAAGCGCGGGAAAGATGTGATGGATCTGACGGCGGGCGAGGCGATGACGCGGGATCCGAAGACGATTTCTGGCGGGGAGTTTGCCGCGACGGCGCTGGCGTTGATGGAAGAGAAGAAGATTACGTCGCTGATGGTGGTGGATGAGCGCGGGAAACTGGAAGGGATTGTGCATCTGCACGATTTGTGGAGTACGGAAATGATCTAGGCCGGATCTGATGGCGGGTGGGAGGGCGAGACGCCCTCCCGACAGCCGGCGGGACGCCGGCGCTACAATGTCTTCTATGTACCACTATGATCCCAATACCGCGCTGGAAGAGTTGACAGAAGATGCCACGTTGCCCAACCCGGTGCATGTGCGGGACATGATCCTGCGCAGGCATCCGTCGACGGATAAGGCGCTGGAACTGAACCGGCTGTTTGTGGAGTATCAGAAGTTTTTCGGCGAGGCGCAGAAGTTGGGGAAAGAGATTCTGGGGCAGCTGGCGGGGTCGTAAGCGCTCTCAGATAGGAACGCGAGTCAGCGGAATGATGAATTGGATGCCCGGCACCTGTTTGTTCTGGAGCCGATCGTCATTGGTAATGAAGAGGTCTACTCCGACACTCGCGGCACAGGACAGTTGTACGGCATCCGGCGCTTGCACTGACCGGCTGGTCTTGATCAAGGCGTAGCGCCTCGCCGCCTCGATATCGAACGGAATCAGCGTTGCTGTCGATGAAATAGCCCTCTCATAGATGCGACAACGCTCCATATCTCCCGCCTGCCTCGGTTTAACCAATACTTCGCCAAGCGTGATCGTAGAGGTTAGGAGTTGGTCGCCCCGCTTCAGCATTTTTGTTCGTAAGTCCTTGGTCATCACCGAAAACTCTTCTTTCTGCTCCAGAAGATAAATAAAGAGGTTCGTGTCCCAAAAGACGCGGCTCATTCCCATCCCTCGCGAAGTCGGCGCACGTAGTCGTCGGCCTTCTCGTCGGCCCAAAGGTCTTTGCCATCGCCATATAGGGCGAGCAGAGGATCGTTCTTGATCCGATCTTCAATGCTGTCCTGATTCCAGTCTCGATACCAGTCCAGAAGGCGCGCATATTCAGACGGAATATCGTCCGTCGCAGGGACTGTCTTGGCATCTTCGCGAGCGAGATCGTAGTTGTCTCCGCTACGAAACAAGCGGCGCCGACCGGGCGCGCTCTCGTAGAGCATTCGGCAACGACCAGGATTCGGCGGACGGTTCGCGACGCAATGTTGGACTACGTGGACGTAGACCCCTGGACGGAGGGGTCGTGGTCCCGCCTCTTTGGACGCGTTCTGGATGATCTCTTCTATCGAGAAATCTGCGCGGTCGGGATGTTGTTGATGGAGGAGCGCTGTCGCGATCCAGACCTCGTCTGCAACTTTGATGCTCGGTTTAGAAGCGGTGGATGTAGTCACAATCATTTATGAATGTAATGTATTTTCATTATTACCTAGTATTTATGAAATGTCAATATGGGGGTGAGCTTGAACCGATTCTTGGTTAGCGGCGAAGTTGGGAAAGAGATTTTGCGGCACTGGCGTCTTAGTGCTTCACCGAAAAATCTTACTTCTTGCGTTTCGCAAGCATCCCACGCTCGGCAAGCTTGAGGACTGTTTTCTCGCGTCCAGCGAAAATCCCCACTTCTCGCGCAAAAGGGCGCGCGAGAAATGGGGCACCCGCCTTCTTAAGTTCTTCAACGAACATCCCCAGCCTTCGGCAAGCTCAAGAGAGGCTTTTCCGCATCCGGTGAAAATCCCCACTTCTCCCAAAACCAGTGAGAAATGGGGCCCGGTAGCGGCACGTCATCATCGCGTGCTCGCGCGGCTGTAGTGGATCATTT
Source organism: uncultured Acidobacteriaceae bacterium (assembly GCA_963844525.1). Taxonomy (GTDB): domain Bacteria; phylum Acidobacteriota; class Terriglobia; order Terriglobales; family Acidobacteriaceae; genus Sulfotelmatobacter. The sequence goes on from CAWJOM010000012.1 coordinate 457,373, forward strand.
CGTAGACGGCGGGCGCTATGGCGTTTGGGGCGCCGATGAAACGATATTGCAGGTAGTCCATTCCGAACAGTGCGGCGACTGCGGGCACCTCGGAGCCCCAATCTTCACGAGAGTGCGGTGAGCGGCAGGCCACGATCATGGCGATTGCTCCGCCGACGTGGGCCGCGAGAAATATCTTCGACTGGAAAACCTGTTTGTTAGTTCGCAGGGGTGGCTCTTGCCAGCCTCGGTATGTCCAGAAGTGCACGGATGACGGATCGCGGTCGGGCTGCAGCGTTGGCGATTCTGGCAGCGGGGGATATTGACCAATCAATTTGTGCAACAACTTGGGGCACGGTTTGCCGTTGTTTTCCGTGCATGTAGTCGCTGTGATCGAGGGGGCGTTCGGCAGGCCAGAGTTGTTGGCTTCCAGAGAAGCAGGGGCAGTTTCCTGGCCAATGCTGAGTGTCGCGCCAACTAGAAAGGCGAGAAGAGTTAAGAGAGAGGCGAGAAGAATTGCGTGTTTCACGATTGCTCCGGTGCCGCGGACGGACGTTTCTTGTGCGGCGGCATTGCTGAAGCAAACTGAGCACCTCGTGGGATTAGAATTTTCTAGGACGGGCCCTTCGTTTCTTGCCACGTGCGAGGATCGTTGAATTCGCGAGGATTTCGTAACGATGCTGCTTCTTAAGTTTTCCTGCACAAAATTCAAAGGCTTGAACCACTAAGGGCACTAAGGTTCACTAAGGAAAGCCGTGCTTCGCGCGGCGGACAGCCGGGGGCGGCTGTCCCTACATGAGGCTCTTCGTTTCGTCATTCATTTACAATCTAAGGTCTACTTTTTATCGAGAACTCAAACTTATGCATCGATGGTCTGAAAGTTTTATTCCTACGCTGCGCGAGGCGCCGGCCGACGCCGAGGTGGCTTCGCATAAATTTCTGGTGCGGGCGGGCTATATCCGGCAACTGGCGGCGGGGATTTATTCCTACCTGTTTCTGGGGAACCGGTCGTTTAACAAGATCATGCGCATTGTGCGCGAGGAGATGGACAAGATCGGGCAGGAATTTTATTTGCCGGCGCTGCATACGCGGGAGCTTTGGGAAGCCAGCGGGCGCTATGCGCTGATGGGCGAGAATCTGTTTCGCCTGAAAGATCGCAAGGGCACGGAGATGGTGCTGGGGATGACGGAAGAAGAGGTCATGACTTCGATCGCGTTGAAAGACCTGCGGAGCTACAAGCAGCTGCCGCAGATCTGGTATCAGATTGCGCCGAAGTTTCGCGACGAGCCGCGGCCGAGGTCGGGGCTGCTGCGGGTGCGGCAGTTCATGATGAAGGACTCGTATTCGTTCGATATCGATGCGGCGGGGCTCGATGTTTCTTACAAGAAGCATTACGAAGCATACTGCCGGATTTTTGATCGCTGCGGGTTGAAGTACATGGTGGTGGAGGCGGACTCAGGGGCGATGGGAGGGAAGGAATCGCACGAGTTCATGGTGCGGACTCCGGCCGGAGAAGATCAGATTGTGAGCTGCGATGGGTGCAATTACGCGGCGAACATGGAGAAGGCGACCTCGAAGCTGGAGGCGTGGGGAGATCTCGCGCCGGAAGGCGATGGGAATCCGCTGGAAGTACATACGCCGGGGCAGAAGACGATTGAGGATGTGGCGAAATTTCTCGGCGTGTCGCCGAAGAACAAGATCAAGACTTTGGCCTACATGGCGGAGGAGAAAGACGAGAAGGCGGGCAAGACTCGGCTGCGCGGGATTGTGGTGCTGATGCGCGGCGATCATCAACTCAATGAGGCGAAGCTGAATGGCGCGGTGGGCGGGGCAACGCGTCCGATGGACGAGAACGAGATCAAGGCGCTGTTCAAGTCTCCCGCAGGATATTTAGGCCCGGTGGGGATTGAGTGGGCGCGGGATCGCAAGAAGGATTCGGACAAGGCGGTGCTGTTCGTCGACAAGGCGCTCGAAGGGCGCGTGAACCTGATTGGCGGCGCGAATAAAGAGGACTATCACCTGAAGAACATCACGCCGGGGAAGAATTTTCATCCGACGGCGTATGTGGATTTGCGGGCGGTGACGGCGGGCGAGGGATGTCCGAATTGCGGGGCGGCGCTGCGCATCGATACGGCGGTGGAGATTGGGCACATCTTCAAGCTCGGGTACCGGTATTCGGAGTCGATGGGAGCGCGGGTTCTGGATAAGAACGGCAAGGAAGTGATGCCGATCATGGGGTGCTACGGGATCGGGATCGAGCGCATTCTGACGGCGGCGGTAGAGCAGAGTAATGACGAGAATGGCTTTTGGCTGCCGGCTTCGATTGCGCCGTTCGAGGTCGTGGTGGCGCCGGTGAATGTGAAGGATGAGACGGTGCGGGCGGCGGCCGAGGACATCGCGAAGCAGCTGGAGGCCGCCGGGTTCGACGTGATCCTCGATGATCGCAATGAACGGCCGGGAGTGAAGTTCAAAGATGCGGATCTGGTCGGTATCCCCTTTAGAATCACGGTGGGGAACAAGGTTACCGAAGGTACTGTGGAAGTCGTTCTGCGCTCGACCCGTGAAGTTCGCGATGTTACGATCACATCGGTTGTGGAATCTTTACGGGAGTTGCTGGGCCGGATTTCGTGATGTCCCCACTTCTCGCAAACTGCGCGAGAAATGGGGCATCCAAGTCCCAGGCTAAGCAGATCGTGGGACATGGGAACAGTCAAAGCACTTATCGGGTTTCTGGTGATTATCGGCTGCGCTTACTGCGGCTTTCAGATCGCCCCGCCGTTGTTGGCCAATTACTCCTTTCAGGACGACTTGCGGAATGTGGCGATGGTAGGCGGATCGAATCCGCACACGACAGACCAGGAACTGGTCGACCAAATCATCAAGAAAGCGCTAGACCATCAGATTACGCTGGCGCCGGAAGCGGTCACGGTGACGCGGATCGGAACGCCGGGATCTCCGGCTGTGTATGTTGCGGCTGACTACAGTGTGCCGGTCACGCTGCCGGGTTATTCGTTCGTGATGCACTTCACTCCTTCGAGCGGGAATAAGGGGTTCTAGAAGCGGAGCCCGTTGCTGCTTCCCAGCGGTTCCGTATGTAGCTTTCTTTCGGAAGATTTCTTTCGGGCATAGTTTCCGAACATTTCCTTCGAACATTTCCTTCGAACGTCTCCTTCGAACATTTCCTTCGAACGATCGAAGTCAGAAGTCCTATTCCTTCGGCAGCAGCCGAAAATCCCCAATCCCCACTTCTCGCGCAAAGGACGCGCGAGAAATGGGGCACCCGCGATTTTCATTTCGGCTGGTGGAGGTGCAGCCTCTAGTGGCGATCTAGAGTTATGGACAATGACGTTCGTAACCTTGTCAGGCGGTTACGGGCGAACCTAACATCGGCGTGGGAAAGAGTTTTTTCGCGCGGATTTACGCGGGTTGGATCCAGAAAGCTCCTGGGAGAAGTCATGGCGATGAGAGTTCGAGTGTTGCTCAGTTCCGTTTTTGTTTTGGCAACGGCAATGTGGCTTGTGGGCTGCGGCCACTACATTTGTCACAGTACGTTTGGAAACGCCACATGCACGCCTTCGGGCGGAGGCATATCGCAGGGCGGCGGCGGGGGCAACACCGCTGCAGCATATGTATTCGCGGTGGATACATCGGTAGGTACGGTGGACGGCTATACGCTGAACACTACGGCTAACACGATTTCCCCCACAGCCGCATATACCGCACCCACGATTCCCAAAGATATGGGCGCAGGTATGGTCGTTGCCCAGGGGATCTATCTGTATGCCGCTTTCCAAACCACTAACCAGATCTTTGGATGGACGATTTCAAACAGTGGAAGCTTGACGGCGGTGAGCGGCAGCCCATACACGGCTCCGTTCCTCACTTCGCTGAATCTGGGGGCCGTGGGTCAGCAGAACATGATCACGAACCCTGCAGGTACCCTATTGTTCTTTTCGGATCCGGTGCAGAAGACGATCTATGTCTACCAGATTGGGAGTGGAGGAGCGTTGACTCCGGTCAGCGGTTCTCCCTTTGTCGCGCCATTCGGTCCGCTGAACATGACGACCGACGGCCAAGGCAGGTTTCTGTATGCGACGGACGGTTTTTACGGCAATCACACCGGCTCACAGGTAGCCGCTTTTGCGATTGGAAGCAGCGGTTCTCTGACTCCAGTGGCAGGCAGCCCGTTTCCATACAAGATGTGGCAAGTTCAGGGAGAGCCCTCGGGTCTCTACCTGATCGGGACGAGCGGAAACTCTGTGCCGAGCAGCGGCGTCGACGATGACCACCTGTATGTTTTCAGCATCAACCAGACTACGGGGGCAATTTCTCCGGTGGCGGGGTCTCCGTTTGCGACGGTGTTTTCGCCGTTCTCGATTGCAGTTCAACCGAATTCAGGTGGCAATCTGGTGTACTCCTTCGGCATCAATGACACGGATACAGGCTACAACCCAATCGAAGGCTACCAGATCAGTGCGACGACCGGAGCTCTTACGCTGGTGACTGGGTCACCATTCAGTGGGCTGGCGAACGGTTACTGGGCCCAGTTTGATCAGAGTGGAGCCTTACTCTTCGATTACAGCACCATTATCGATCAAAGCTCGAATACCGAGGTTACGACGTTGGGAGCCCTCAATGTGGCATCTGGTGGAGCTCTCACTCAGCCAACTTCTCCGCTAACGCTGACGACGGGCGGATACTGGGTTGTGACGGACGTACCATAGACGCTTGCCGCGCAAGCGGAAAGCTAAAGCTATTGACGGCTTAGAGACCCGCATGTACTGCGGGTCTCTTTTCGTTTCAGCGAGAGCGGTACAATAAAGCATCCCTTGGCAGCTCTGCGTCTTCGCCGGTCTGTGACTCAAACGAAGTGTGTACCAGCTTGAGGTTGGGAACAGAAGATACAAACCTTTTAGCCCGTCCTGACGTCTGAGTGAGTGGGGGATCGTTACGTCCGCGTGTTAAAGCCAGAGAAAGCTCATCGAACTGTGACTATCAAGATCAAAATTCCGAAGGGGAGTAGTGGAGAAGGGGGCAAGCGGATCCGCGGGTTGCCGCGCGACCCCGTGTTGCGAGCGGCGCTGGTGGGGTTTCTGATCGTGGCGGTATCGTTTACGGTTGCCGTTTTCTTACTTTTACATCAAGTACGACCGGATTATTGAAAAGCGGTTCCGGTCACCGGTGTTCGCGAATGCCGCAAAGATTTACGCGCTGCCGAAGACGGTACGGGACGGGGAGCAGGTCGATGCGCGGGAGATTGCGGCCGAACTGAAGAGGGCGGGGTACTCGGATCAGGCCGGGCAATCGACGCTGGGCACGTTCCGCGTCACGAAGGATGGGATCGACATTACGCCGGGGCCGGAGTCGTATCACAGCCCGGAGCCGGCGCGAATCAGCATTCGCGAGGGGCAAGTCGACAAGATCAGCAGCAACGGGAACGATCTTTCGGCGTACGAGTTGGAGCCGCAACTGGTGACGGCGCTGTTCGACGCGGAACAGCGGTCGAAGCGCGAACTGGTGAAGTACGACGAAATTCCTCCGCATGATGGTGCAGGCGGTGCTGGCGATTGAGGACCGGCGGTTCTTCGAGCACAGCGGTGTGAATTTTGTGCGAACCGCGGAGGCGGTCTGGGAAGATGTGCTGCGCCAGAGGCGGGCGCAGGGCGGTTCGACGCTGACCCAGCAGCTGGCGCGCGGCTTTTTCCTGACTCCCGAAAAATCGATCAAGCGCAAGCTGACGGAGATGCTGATCGCGGAAGAGCTGGAACAGAAGTTCTCGAAGAAGCAGATTTTCGAGTTCTACGCGAACTGGGTGGACCTGGGGCAGCGTGGATCGTTTGCGATCAGCGGCTTCGCCGAGGCGTCGAAGGCATACTTCAATAGGGATCTGAAAGACATCTCGCTTCCCGAAGCGGCTCTGCTGGCGGGGCTGATTCAACGTCCGAGTTATTTGTCGCCGTACCGGCATCCGGAGCGCGCGCTGGAGCGGCGGAATCTCGTGCTGGAATCGATGGTGGAAACGCACGCGATCACACGCGAGCAAGCGGATAAAGCCAAGGCTGTGCCGCTGAAGCTGGCGCCGCCGAACGTGGAAGCCAGCGATGCGCCGTACTTCGTCGACATGGTGCGGGACCAGCTGATCAGCAAGTTTAACGAGAATGAGTTGAACGACCAGTCGTACCGGATCTATACGACGCTCGATCCGGACCTGCAGAAGGCGGCGGCACAGTCGGTGGAGATGGGCATCAAGCTGGTGGATGAGCAGGTCAAGAAATTACGGACCCGGAAGGTGAAGGTAGGCAAGAAGTTCGAGACGACAGTGGCGCCGGGCCCGCAGGCGCAGGTGGCGATGGTCGTACTCGATCCGCATTCGGGCGCGGTGCTGGCGCTGGTGGGAGGGCGCGACTACGGCTGGAGCCAGTTGAATCATGCGGTAGCGAAGCGGCCGACGGGATCGATTTTCAAGCCCTTTGTATATGCGGCGGCAATGAACACAGCGCTGGATGGATCGCAGGCGGTACTGACCCCGGCGTCGGTGGTGACGCGACGCGCCGTCGAGCTTCGCGTATGGCGATCAGATTTACGAGCCGCGCAATTACAAAGAGGAATATCACGGCGATGTTTCATTGCGGTATGCGCTGGCGATGTCGCTGAACAACGCGACGGTGAAGGTGGCCGAGCAGGTGGGCTACGACAAGGTGGCGAACCTGGCGAAGTCGGCGGGGATTGCGTCGGTGAAGGCGACTCCGGCGATGGCGTTGGGATCGTATGACGCGTCGCCGCTCGACATGACGGGCGCATACACGGCCTTCGCGAACAACGGAATCCGGTTGTCGCCGGTGCTGCTGCGGTCGGTGCGCAATGGCAAGGGCGACGTGATCGCGAACTACACGACGGATCAGCGGCAGGTACTGGACCCGAGGATCGCCTACGTAATGACCAACATGATGGAGGGCGTGATCAACAACGGGTTGGGGTATACGGCGGTGCGGCTGCGAGGGTTCACACCTCCAGCGGCAGGAAAGACGGGCAGTTCGCATGACGGATGGTTCGCAGGATATACGTCGAATCTGTTATGTATTGTGTGGGTGGGGTATGACGACTACAGCGATTTGCGGTTGAGCGGGGCCATGACGGCCGCGCCGATCTGGACGGAGTTCATGAAGAAGGCGTCCGCGTTGCCGCGGTATGCCGATATGAAGGAATTCCAGCAGCCGACGGGCGTTGTGGATGTGCAGTTGGACAAGATTACGAACCGCCTGGCGACGCCAAACTGTACCGACGACTACGTTTCAGCCTTTGTTGCGGGCACGGAGCCGCACGATACCTGTGACGCGCAGGAGGGGATGAAAGGCTTCTTCTCGAAGATGTTCGGGAGCGGGGAAAAGCCGGTGCAGCCGCAACCGGCTCAGGCGGCGAATGGGGAGGATCCCAATAACCCCCAGGACCCTAAGAAAAAGAAGGGTTTATTCGGCAAGATCGCCGGAATTTTCAAGGATGACAAAACGGCGGCTCCGGTGTCTAAACCAGTAGACAGCGGGCAGACTGCGCCGCACTAAGGGTTCGGCCATAGCCGAACTCCCGATTTCGTCACAAAAACGTCGCCGGCGGCCCGAAACTGTGCCAGAATGTGTCCACTTAGCTGGGGGTGGCCTATGTCGTCCCGCTCGAGGCTTTTGCTGGTTTCCGTTTCGCTTCTCACCATTTGCCTATGCTCCCTGTCGAGCATGTCCTGGGGGCAGGTTTCTCACGCCGAACAAGTTCAGATCAAGCCACCGCTGCTGCGGATGACGGATCCTCCAGCACCGGACGCCACGGTGGCCGAGTTGGAGGCCCGGGCGGACCAGTTGAAGCAGCAGAAGCTTTACCTGGACGCGCTCGATTACTACCGCGCCGCGCTGGCCAAGCAGCCTAAGTCTGCGGGCTTGCTGAACGAGATTGGGATCACGGAGTTGCAGATGCAGCGCTATCGGGAGGCGAAGAAGTCGTTCGATCAAGCGCTCAAGTGCGACCGCAAATATGCGAGTGCCTATAACAATCGGGCCGTAGTGTTCTACGAAGAGCAGAAGTATGGCGCGGCGGTAAAAGACTACCGAAGGGCGATAGCGATCGACGACACCTCGGCGTCGTTCTACAGCAATCTGGGAGCCGCGCTGTTCGCCAAGAAGGAGTTCGATCCGGCAGTTGCGGCTTACAATCATGCGCTGGCCCTCGATCCGAACGTGTTTGAGCGTACTTCACGGGTTGGAGTGCAAGCGCAGTTGCCCAGTCCGGGCGATCGGGCACGCTACGATTTTCTGGTGGCGAAACTGTACGCGAAGATGGGCTACTCGGACCGGTCGCTGGAGTATTTGAAGAAGGCGATGGAAGAGGGATACAAAGATCTGAACAATGTTTATAAGGATGCGGAGTTCGCCGAGTTGCGGAAGGACAAGCGGTTTACGGAATTGATGGCGGCGAAACCGCCGGTGTTGTAGGACTCTGAGTTCGCGTCGAGAGGTTGTGTCGACCGGGCCGCCTGCGTTTCCAGAAAAGTTTTTTGGTTTCGTCCCTTGCGGGAATCAGTTAATTTTTCTGATGCTTCGCGACACTCCTGTGCCGGGCTTTCACATCCCGCCGCTGCGCGGCTGGAGCGCGGGAGTTTTTCGCAGCACTCTCACCTAATCTCACCTGCGCCGTCTAACGCGCGGGGACTGAACTCACAATGCGGATCAAGTCGTTGCGCGTCTGCAGTATCGTTGTTCCCTTTCTTCTCTATTGCTTGCCTTCAGTGGCCGAGGATCCCTGGATGTTTCGCGGAAATCCGGCGCATAGCGGAGTGTACGAAGGCGCGGGAGTGCCGCGATTCAGCGGCCTCCAATGGAAGTTTCACACTGGCGGGATGGTGGTGGGATCGCCGGCGGTGACCGGGGGGAAGGTTTATTTCGGCAGCACAGACGGGAATCTTTATGCGGTGAACTCTGAATCGGGCGCATTGCAATGGAAGTTTGATGCCAAGAGCCGGATCCCGTCGTCGCCCGCGGTCGAGGACAAGGTCGTCTACTTCGGCGCCTACGATGGAAATTTTTATGCGGTGGATGCGTCGACAGGTGCGCTGAAGTGGAAGTTCCAGACGGGCGGCGAAAGGCGATTTGCCGGCAGGCATCTGCATGGAGTGCAGCCCGTCAGCGAGACGGTGCCGGATCCGTTTGACTGCTATCTGTCTTCGCCTGTGGTGTGGAAGGGAGCGGTTTACTTTGGCAGCGGCGACGGGAATGTTTATTCGCTGAAGGCTGCATCAGGCGCGCTGAACTGGAAGTTCAAGACGGGAGATGTTGTGCATGCGTCTCCTGCGATCGCTGACGGAACATTATTTGTCGGGAGCTGGGACAGTTACTTCTACGCGCTGAATGCGGCGACGGGACAGGAGAAATGGCGGTTCAAGACGGGAGAGGATCCGGACACGCACAATCAGGTGGGGATTCAGTCGTCGGCGGCGGTGGCAGACGGCATGGTGTACTTCGGCTGCCGCGACTCGCATTTGTACGCGCTTGATGCCAAAACCGGGGAGAAGCAGTGGGCATTTTCGGGACATGGTTCGTGGGTGGTGTCATCGCCCGCGGTGAACGATGGAAAGGTGTACTTTGTGACTTCCGACTCCAGTCTTTTGTATGCACTGGACGCCAAGTCGGGAGCGGTGATGCACTCGGTAGGATTTAACCGCTGGTATTTGTACTCGTCCCCGGCGCTTGCGGGAGGCATGCTGTATGTCGGGATCACGCAGGGAAAGCTGGTTGGGGTTGATTTGACAGGTTTTAAGCTGGCTTGGAGTTTTGAGACAGACGGAATGAAGGAGCACTCGGCTGCGTACACAAAGCCCGATGGATCACCGAACGAAGAGGCTCTTTATCACTCTGATTTCTATGATGATATGGTCGCGGGTGTCGACCGGGTGATGAGCATGGGAGCGATCCTGTCATCTCCGGTAGTAGCGGGAAATGTAGTGTATGTGGGCAGCGCGGACGGGAATCTTTACGCACTAAGATAGAAGTTCTGGCTGCGTTGGGCTGATGCTGATTGCGTGCGGAGATTTTACAAAGGTTTACAAAAATAGACGGAACTTCTGCGGATTCGGGTGTTTAATTTGTTCACATACTCCTGAAAACAACAGGGTGAGTAAGGAGAAACGGTAACCCATCGGATGCTGACCCGAGCACGCCCCAAGCAAGCATCCGATGGGTTTTTTCTTTGGAGCTGCTAGCTACTAGCTTCCGGCCAAACCAAAATCCAGCCCCCAACTTAAGATTCCGCGCTTCCGTTTCCTGGGCCTTGCGGATGTTCTGACCTACGGTTGAGCTAGCAGCTAGGAGCTTCTTCTCGGACTTCTCTCACCGATGTAGGCTTCCACGATTTTTTTCCATTTGCCTTGCGCTTTGAGGATGAACTCTACGGTGTCGCGGAGGGCGCCGTCGCCTCCGGCTTGGGGCGTGGTGTAATGTGCTTCGCGCTTCACTTCGATGCGCGCGTTTTTCACGGCGATGGCCAGGCCTGCGGCTCGCATCGCGGGCAGATCGATGATGTCGTCGCCGACGAAGGCGGCTTCTTCCGACTTGAGTCCCGCTTGTTTCACAACTTCTTCAAACGCAGCGCGCTTGTCGTGGATACCCTGGCGGACGTATTCGAGTTTGAGGTCGCGGGCGCGCAGGGCAACGGTTTCGGAAATGCGCTTGGTGATGAGTCCAGACTGGATGCCGGCGAGGCGCGCGAGGGAGATCGAGGTGCCATCGTGGGCGTGGAATCCTTTGGCTTCGATCAGGGATTGGCTGTGAAAACCGAAGCCACCCTGCCCGGCGTGTTGGGCTGACTGTGCTTGCGTACGCTGAGCGAGGGCGCTTTGCTGTATTCCGGCGGGAGCGGGGAAGATGAAGAGCTTGCCGTCGGTGAGGACTCCGTCGACATCGAAGAGAAGAAGTTTGATTCTTCGCGCGCGGGCTTGAGCGGAAAGTTTGGGCATCGCGGCGATTCTATCAGTCTGCTTCGACCATCCAATGAAAACCGCAGAGGACGCCGAGGACGCAGAGATCCTTGAGCTATTTACTAAGAGCCTTCTGCAGAAAGCCCGCTTGGTTGTTCGCCTTCAATGCATCGGGGTAGCTGTAGCTTCCAGATCTTCGGCGGCTTTATTGATGCCGGCGGCGACATTGTCGATGACTTGCGAGACCATGGGAATCTGCTCGTCCGCCTCCTTCCACTTCTTCTCGTCCATGTATTCACGCACGGCGGCAACCGGTTTGGCGCCGTATCCGGTGTAGGCGCCGGGAGCGTAAATCTGATTCTTGAACCAGGGGCGCTCGGGCAGCCCCTTCTCATTGAGGAACAACCGCGAGATTTGGAGGAGGTCGGCATTGACGGCGTCGAGAGATTGAGGGGAAACGGGTGTGGCGTTCCCTTTGAATTTTGCCAGAGCCTTGGTATAGCGTTCCGCACTTTTCTTGAGCGCCTCCAGAGAGTTTTTCATGGGCGCGAAATTCATGTAGGGAGGAACGGCCTCTACCGGAGGAGGAACCGATGTCTTATGCGGATCGGCAATGGCGCTGAATACACCTTCTTGTAATTCCAGATTTCTTTCGGTGAATTCATCCTGCTTGTCTTTCAGCAATTTCTCGAGATCGGATTCGTACTTGGAGATCGCTTCGACTTGGGGAGCGTAATCGTAGGGAAGAAGATCCGAGTCTGCCACACGCATGATGGTGGTGCCAGCGGTTTGTGCGAGGGCGCGTCCGTAGACAAAGTCTCCGTCGGCGAAGTGTGTGTACCAGTAGAAGTCATCGTAGATGGAGTGATACTGATCGCCTTCATCTTCTCCGCCAAAGCCGATGTCGAGCGAGGGAATGCCGGCAAAATCCTGAAAGGCGGTGTAATCGGAGCCGTCTCCGAGTGCACTGACGCGGAGGTCGGAGCGCTTGCGGACCTGGGCACGTTCATCCGCATCTTTGGCGCGAGAGATTGCGCGGAGGCGGGCTCGATCGAATACAGAGATGTTCTTCTCGGGATCTTTGATGTCGCGGGCGACGGCGCTGATAACGGGTTGCAGATCCTGAGTTCCACCCGCACCGAAGAAGCCACGTTCATTGCCATCGGTGTTGAGATAGAGCACGGCGTGTTTCTTCAACTCATCCAGATGAGTCTCGACCCATTCGACGGAACCGAGGAGTCCCGGTTCTTCGCCATCCCAGGCGCAGTAGATGATGGTTCGCTTGGGAATCCAGCCCTGCTTGTGCAACTCGCCAAGCATGCGGGCTTCCTCGAGTTCAGGCGCCATGCCGGCCAGCGGATCGTCGGCGCCGTTGACCCAGGCATCGTGATGATTGCCGCGAATGGCCCATTGGCCGGGAGCAGATCCAGCGAGAGTAGCGATCACATCGTTCACCGGCTTGGTGTCCCAATTGGAAGTGACTTTGAGGTGAACGCGCGCGGGGCCGGGGCCGACGTGGTAGGTCATCGGAAGGCCGCCTCGCCAACCCTCAGGAGCGATTTGTCCCTGGAGTGCGGAAAGGAACGGCTGCGCGTCGGCGTAAGAAATCGGCAACACTGGAATCTTCTGGATGGTCTTGGCATCTTTGATGTCGAGGCGCTTCGCCCCTGGAGTCGCGCCGACGCCGGGAGTTAAGGGATCGCCAGGATAATCGGTATCCATCACGCTGCCGCGCTGGACACCCTCGCGCGGCCGCCAGCCACCGTTCGGATAGTCGTCGCCGAGAAAATATCCGTCCTCGCGAGGATCGGAATAGATGATGCACCCGATGGCTCCATGTTCGGCCGCGACTTTGGGCTTTACCCCGCGCCATCCGCCGCCGTAGCGGGCAATCACGATCGCTCCCTTGACCGAAACTCCCAAACGATCGAGTTCTTCGTAATCCTCACGATTGCCAAAGTTGACGTAGACGAGGGGCGCCGTTACATCTCCGTCGGCGGAGTACGCGTTGTAAGTCGGAAGTTGTTCTGCAGTTTGGTTCGATGTGGGATCGATGGCGAGAACGGGTTCCTGCAGCTTTGCCTTGTACGGTTTGGGCGACAGCAGTTCGAGCATGCGTTCTCTTGGGGTTGGGAAAAGGACGTCGAAGGTCTCGATGTGGGCGTCAAATCCCCACTCTTTGAAGCGGGCGAGCATCCACTCGGCGTTGTCCTTGTCGTAGGGTGAGCCAACGTGATGGGGCCGCGCGGAGAGTCGTCGCATGTTTTCGCGAATGTTGGCGGCGACGATGCCATCCTGAAACTTCTTTTCCCAGTCTCGTTCGGCCGCGCTGCTTTGCGCGGTGTAGCCGAGGAGCGGCGCGTCACTTGCGGGTGCGCTGGACTGGGCGGCAGATGGGAAAGGGAAGATAGCGAAGAGAAGTGTGTAAGCGGCAAACGCGCGTGTCAGGATCAATGGTCGCTCCCGGGAATCGAAAGAATCGAGATTTTATCATTGGCTTGCCTGGGGGCCGGTCGGGGCTGGCGACGGGAGGCGGCAGTGAGGCTGGAATCTGCCGCAATCCTCGCGATATTTTCTGCCGAGTTGGGCGAATGGTTGGCGAAAGTTGGCTTCGGAGCTAGAATATTCGGATGTCGTTCCTTCCTGAGTCGCTAGCCTGGGCGCACCCTCTGGTTGCGGAGTGGTTTGTGGGGAAGTTTGGGACTCCGACCGAGCCGCAGGAGCAGGGGTGGCCTCCCATTCTCGCCGGGCGGACGACGCTGATTTCGGCGCCGACCGGGTCGGGGAAAACTCTCGCTGCATTTCTCACTTGCATCGACCGGCTGGTGCGCAAGGCGCTGGCGGGAGATCTGCGCGACCGGACGGAGGTGCTGTACGTTTCTCCGCTCAAAGCACTCGGCAACGACATTCAAAAAAATCTGGAAGGACCACTGAGTGAGATTCTCGCACTGGCGGGCGAGCGCGGGCTGCTGATGCCGGAGATTCGAACGGCGGTGCGCACCGGGGACACGCTGCAACCGGAGCGGCGGGCGATGCTGAAACGGCCTCCGCATATTTTGGTGACGACGCCGGAGTCGCTTTACATTTTGCTTACAGCAGATAAGAGTCGGGCGATCTTGCGGGATATCGAGACGGTGATCGTCGATGAGATTCATGCGGTCGCGGACGATAAGCGCGGGGCGCATCTGGCACTGTCGCTGGAGCGGCTGGAGGTTTTGTGTCATCGGCCTCCGGTGCGGATTGGGTTGTCGGCGACGCAGAAGCCGATCGAGGAAGTCGCGCATTTTCTGACGGGGAATCGGGAGACAGAATCGGCGCAGGGTGCGATGAGTTCGACAGTGCGAGGGCGAGACGCCCTCGCGACAGCCGGCGGGGACGCCGGCGCTACGATCGACGCCGGTGCTCCGGATCCCGTCATTGTCGACATTGGGCATAAGCGGAAGTTGGATTTGGGGATTGAGGTGCCGCCGATGCCGCTGGGGCCCGTCGCGTCCAATGAGTTGTGGGACGCGATTTATGACCGGCTGGTGGAGTTGGTGGCGCAGCATCGGTCGACGCTGGTGTTCGTGAATACGCGGCGGATGGCGGAGCGACTTTGTCATGAACTGGGCGAGCGCATCGGGGAAGAGAATGTGGCGGCGCATCATGGGTCGCTGTCGCGGAAGCTGCGTTTGGCGGCGGAGAAGAAGCTGAAGGAAGGCCAGGTGCGGGTGCTGGTGGCGACCGCATCGCTTGAGTTGGGAATTGATGTGGGGACTGTGGATTTGGCGGTGCAGATTAATTCTCCGCGGGCGATTGCGGTGGCGCTGCAACGCGTGGGACGGTCAGGTCACTGGCGGGGCGCGGTTCCGAAGGGACGATTTTTCGCTACGACGCGCGACGATTTAATGGAATGCGCGGCGCTGGTGCGAGCCGTTAAGCAGGGGGATCTGGACCGGCTGATGATTCCGGAGGCTCCGCTGGATGTGCTGGCGCAGCAGATTGTGGCGGCGTGTGCGGCGGGGACGAGTACGGCGAGTGCGGTGAGCGGGGCGGTGCGAGGGCGAGACGCCCTTGCGACAGCCGGCGGGGACCCTTCGACTTCGCTCAGGGCAGCCTCTGGCGCTACGAACTTCGCCGGTGCTACGGTCGATGACCGAGCTTCAGGCTTGGTCGACGATGGGTGGGATGAGGACGAGATGTTTGCGCTTGTGAAGCGTGCTTATCCGTATCGGAATTTGAAGCGCGAGACGTTTGATTCCATTCTCGAAATGCTTTCCGAGGGGATTGCGGCGAAGCGTGGGCGGTATGGGGCTTATGTGCATCGCGATCGGGTGAATGGGAAATTGCGGGCGCGGCGGGGGGCGCGGCTGGCGGCCATCACTAGCGGCGGAGCGATTCCGGACAATTCCTTGTACACCGTAGTCGCAGAACCTGACGGCGTGGTCGTGGGGACGGTGGATGAAGATTTTGCGGTGGAGAGCAATCGCGGCGACATCATGCTGTTGGGAAATACGTCGTGGATGATTCATCGCATTGAGACGAATGCGGGGCGGATGCTGGTGCAGGATGCGCACGGGGCTCCGCCGAGCGTGCCGTTCTGGCGGGGCGAGGCTCCGGCGCGGACGCAGGAGTTGTCGGCGCACGTGGGCGAGTTGCGGAAGGAGATCAGCGAGCGGCTGCCGAATACTTCTCCGGTGGGATTTTCGGCGACGCAACCCGATGTGGCTGCGGCGGTTTCTTGGCTGAAGGAAGAATGCGGGCTGGACGATTCGGGCGCGGAGCAAATGATCGAGTATGTCCTGCAAGGGCGGGCAGTGTTGGGAGCGGTGCCGACGCAGAAGACTGTGATTGCGGAGCGGTTTTTTGATGAAGGCGGCGGGATGCAGTTGGTGATCCACGCACCGTTTGGCGGGCGGATCAACAAGGCCTGGGGGCTGTCGCTGCGGAAGCGGTTTTGTGTGGGATTCAATTTCGAATTACAAGCAGCGGCCACCGACAACGGATTGAATATCGCGCTGGCCGAGCAACACAGTTTTCCGCTGGGGGATGTGTTTCATTTTCTGCAGGCCGATACAGTGCAGCCGATTCTGGAGCAGGCGGCGCTGGATTCTCCGATCTTTGCCACGCGCTGGCGGTGGGATGCGAACCGGGCGTTGGCGCTGCTGCGTTTTCAAAATGGAAAGAAAGTTCCGCCGCAGATTCAGCGGATGCGGTCGGATGATCTGCTGGCATCGGTGTTTCCCGATGCGGCGGCTTGCTTCGAAAATATCGAGGGGGAACGGAAGATTCCGGACCATCCGCTGGTGGGCGAGGTGATGAAGGATGTGCTCACCGAAGCGATGGATGTGGAGGGATTGAAGACGCTGTTGCGGGGAATGGCTTCGGGGGAGATTCGCGTAATCGCGGTGGATACGCCGGTGCCGTCGCAGTTCTCCCACGAGATTCTGAATGCGAATCCGTATGCGTACCTGGATGATGCTCCGCTCGAGGAGCGACGGGCGCGTGCGGTGAATATGCGGCGGGTGCTGCCGGAGTCGGTGCTCGAGGAAGTCGGTGGGCTGGACGCGGGAGCGATTGCGCAGGTGCGGGAAGAGGCGTGGCCGGATGTGCGGGATGCGGACGAGTTGCATGATGTGCTGCATACGCTCGTGGCGCTGCCGGAGGGTCGAGCTGCGCTCGACGGGACGGCCGAAGGCGGGCGTCCCCACATAGGCAACGCTCAGGAGCGGTGGTTATTTTATTTCGAGAGACTCTTGGAACAGGGACGGGCTGGGGTGGCTGTTGAGTCCGTGGGCGAGACGCCCACGGGACAGCCGGCGGGACCCTTCGACCTTGCTCAGGGCAGGTGCCGGCGGTACTGGGTGGCGGCGGAGCGGGCGCGGAGCTTTGCGGCGCTGTTTCCTTCTGCCGTGTTTGAGCAGCGGGTGGCTGATGTCGAGTCGGGGGATGTTTCTCGCGACGATGCTTTGCTTACGCTGGTGACCGGGTGGATGTCGCATATTGGGCCGGTTACGGCTTCGCAGCTTGGGCTTGAGTTGGGGCTGGCGGGCGCTGACATTGAGAAGGCTCTGCTGCGGATGGAGGCTAGTGGCACTGTGCTGCGGGGAAGGTTCACCGGCGCTGCGGGCACGGGGGCCGGGGCGCCTGCGCCACATACACCTTTCGAGCTTCGCTCGAAAGGACAGCCGGGGGCGGCTGTCCCCACAAAAACCTTGGCGGCGGTTCCGGCAGAAGCAAACGAAACCGAATGGTGCGAGCGCAGGTTGCTGGCGCGGATTCACCGGCTGACCTTGGGGATGCTGCGGAAGCAGATTGAGCCCGTCACTGCTGCCGCGTTTATGCGGTGGCTGATGCGGTGGCAGCATGTGGCTCCGGGGACGCAGGTGGCGGGGGAGCGCGGGACGCTGGAAGTGCTGCGGCAAATGCAGGGATTTGAGATCCCGGCCAATGCATGGGAGCGGCAGGTACTCGCGCGGAGGATTGTGGATTACGATCCGGCGTGGCTGGATCAGCTTTGCTTGACGGGAGCGGTGGGGTGGGGAAGGTTGTCGCCGCATCCGGCGACGGTGGAAGCGGCAGCGGCTGCAGGCACGAACGGAGATGCCCCAGCAGGGAGGCAGCGGCGGGTGATTCCGACCAGCGTCGCGCCCATTACATTCTTTGTACGCGAGGAAGCGGATTGGATGGCAGTTCGTCAAAATCCCCACCCTGTCGCAAACCCCGCGACAAGGGTGGGGCACCCTTCTCCTGAAGAGTCGCGTGGGTTGAGTCACGCAGCACTTTTGGTGTCGGAGTTCTTGCGGCAGCGTGGGGCTTCGTTTTTTGCGGATATTGTGCGCGGGACGGGCAAGCTCAAGGCGGAGATTGAGACGGGATTGTGGGAATTGGTGGCGGCAGGACTGGTCACAGCTGATGGGTTCGACAACTTGCGGGCGCTGATCGATCCGAAGCGGCGGGCGGGGCAGGGGAGTGGGAAGACGACGCGTCCCCGGCACAGTTCGGGGCGGTGGGCGCTACTGCATGCGGATGTGGCTGCGGAGCGTCCGCGAGCGGTGGAAGCTGCATGCTGGATGCTGCTGCGGCGGTATGGAATTGTGGTTCGCGATCTGCTGGCGAGGGAGTCGAACTTGCCGCCATGGCGCGAGTTGTTAATGGGGTTCCGGCGGCTGGAAGATCGGGGCGAAATTCGTGGCGGGCGGTTTGTGGACGGATTCCTGGGGGAGCAGTTTGCGCTGCCGGTTGCGGTGGAATCGGTGCGCGGGATGCGGGGATTGCCGCTTAGCGGGGACGTGATGACGGTGTCGGCGGCGGATCCGCTCAACCTGGTTGGGATTCTAGTGCCCGGGGAGCGAGTGCCGGCGATTTCGGGCAGGACCGTGAGTTATCGGGATGGGATTGCGGTCATAGCTGCCGATTCGATTGTGCGGCACGAAGGTGCGCCGGGCGATGCCGCGGCGGCAAGTTAGGCAGCTTTCGTTCTCTTGGGTTCATCTGCGCAATAGGGACGCTCCGACTGCGATTGAGCTTCAAGAACGAAGCTCAATCTTCGCTGAGCATCACAATACAGTGAAGTTTATCGAGGGACAGAAAAAAGTCAGAGGCTCGATGAGGGGGTCCCCCGAACCTCTGACTAGCGATCTCGGCGAGTACTGCTGAAAGCGCTTCCCCCGTCGCTTTTTGCCGAGAATTCGCACTTTCGTGGATGCATGCGGGCTTCCAAAGCGCGGCGACCGACGCGCTTCGCTTCCGATGTTGAGGTTAAACATTGTGTTTAGAGGCGGTTGAGTTGACTTCTAAAGGCTGGGCGGACGCGGCTGAAGACAATCCAGAGGCGGAAAACGCTATCCGATCGGATAGCTCGGCTAGCTGTTCGGATATTGAAAAAGGTTTGGGCGGGGAATACATTTCGGGTCGGGCTATGATAAGAAGGCCTGCACGGAATGGAATGGGAGACCCTGATTGCGCCCTCGACTCTTGGTGATAGCCGGCCCTGCAAAAGACTCAACCCTTCCGTTGCCTGAGGGTGAAGCCACACTGGGCCGCGACCCGGCGAACGCGGTGGCAATGGCGGATGCCTCGGTTTCGCGAAAGCACTGCCTGCTGCGGCGGGAAGAAGACGGACGCTTTCAGATCAAGGATCTGGACAGCCGCAATGGGACTCTGGTGAACGGGCTGGTGGTGAAAGAGCAGTGGCTGCGCCACGGAGACGAGATTGCGACTGGGGATTCGGTATTTTTGTTTCTGCTGGAGGACGAGGATCAGGCGGTTCCCGCGAGCCGTGTAGAGTTCGACGACAGCCACCCGTCGGCTGAGACCAAGGTGCTGCATCCCAAGGAAGTGATGTATCTGCAGCCGGACCGGCTGTTGCGGGAGTTGCCCCCTACCTCGCAAGTGGCGCGCAATCTGAATGCGCTGCTCAAGATCAGCCGGGTAGTGCATGCGATCCGCGGGCTCGAGGAGCTGCAGGCGCAGTTGCTGGACCTGATTTTTGAAGTCGTTCCGGCGGGGCGGGGCGCGATTCTTCTGGCGGAGGGTGCGACGCAGGAGTTCAACTGCCTGTACGCGCGGACGCGGCAGGCGGGACAGCCTCAACTGGTGCGCGTGAGTCGCACCGTCGCGCGCCAGGTGATGACGGAGAACGTGGCGATTCTTGGAGTCGATGTTGCGGCGATCGGAGCCCTGCGCGACGTGGAGAGCCTGGCGGCGTCGGATGTGCGATCGCTGGTGTGCGTCCCCCTGACCGTATTTCAGCGGGTGATCGGCTGTATTTATCTGGACAGTACCAATGCGGCGAGCCGCTTTCATGAGGATCACCTGCAAATGGTGGCGGCGATTGCGGGAATTTCGCGCTGTAGCTCTGGACAATGCGCGACGCCTGCAATGGCTGGAGCAGGAAAATCAGCGGCTGACGAGCGAGGTGCGGCAGGAACAGAGTCTGGTGGGTGAAGGCGCTCGCATGAAGGAGATTTTTCAGTTTCTGGCGAGGGCCGCGCCGACGGAATCGACGGTGCTGATTGAAGGCGAGAGCGGGACGGGCAAGGAGCTGGCGGCGCGGGCAC
Source organism: uncultured Acidobacteriaceae bacterium (assembly GCA_963844525.1). Classification (GTDB taxonomy): domain Bacteria; phylum Acidobacteriota; class Terriglobia; order Terriglobales; family Acidobacteriaceae; genus Sulfotelmatobacter. The sequence goes on from CAWJOM010000012.1 coordinate 477,347, forward strand.
TTCACCGCAACAGCCATCGAGGGAGCAAGCCTTTCGTCGCAATCAATTGTGCGGCGATCCCCGAGACACTGCTGGAGAGCGATCTGTTTGGGCACGAGCGGGGAGCATTCACCGGCGCGGCGGTGCTGAAAAAAGGGCGACTGGAAGTTGCCGACGGGGGCGTGGTGTTTCTGGACGAGATTGGAGAACTGGCGCCCGCGCTGCAGGTGAAACTTTTGCGGGTTTTGCAGGAGCGCGAATTTGAGCGGGTCGGCGGCACGCACACGATCAAGGTCGACATCCGGCTGATCGCGGCCACGAATCGCGATCTGACGGAAGCAGTTCGCAAAGGCGGATTCCGCCAGGATTTGTACTACCGGCTGGCGGTGGTGAGGCTGATGATGCCTCCACTGCGCGAACACCGGGAGGATATTCCGATGCTGGCGCGGCATTTTGTGCAGAAGTACGCCAAGCGGAGCAAGGTTAAGGCGAAACCGGTATCGCGCGAGGCGATGGCGGCGCTGGTGAATTATGAGTGGCCGGGGAACGTGCGTGAACTGGAGAATGCGATTGAGCGGGCGCTGGTGATGGGATCATCGGATGCAGTGCTGCTGGAGGATCTGCCGGAATCGTTGCTGGAGCAGGAGTCGGCGGCGGAGATGCACGAGGGAAAATATCACGCGAGCGTGAAGGAATTTAAGAAGCAGTTGATTGTCGATGCGGTGGAACAGACGGGAAATTACGTGGAGGCGGCGGGGATTCTGGGCGTACATCCGAATTACCTGCACCGGTTGATTCGGAATTTGGGATTGAAAGAGACGTTACGCGGGCGGAGTTAGCTTCCGGCGTCGCCTCAGGGGCTAAAGCCACGCCAGTCACCCAGGCGAATCGCAGCGTTGAAGCGCTGTGCCACCCGAAAGCAAACGGCGCGACATCGGCACGTTCAGGGCAAGGAAAGTTGCATGAGGCGAGCTGGGTCCAGGTAGACACCTTGCCAGCGGACGCCTACGTGGAGATGCGGTCCGGTGGCGCGTCCCGTTCCGCCGCTGAGGCCCACGATCTGGCCGCGCTTCACTTCGTCTCCTTCTTTCACTTTGAATTCGGAGAGGTGGAAGTAGAGGGTGAGGAGTCCTTGGCCGTGGTCGATGACGACGCAGTTGCCTTCGAAATAAAGAAAGCGCGCGAGAAGCACGGTGCCTGAATTCATGGCGGCGACGGGGGTTCCGGTGGGGACGCGGAAATCGAGTCCCTGGTGCTCGCGCTGCGCTTTGCCGTTGAAGATGCGTTGGGAGCCGTAGACGTCGGAAGTGGCGGCCTCGGCGGGGGCCGCGAAGGTGCCGTCCCACTGGCGGTCTGGGGTCACTCGGCCCAGATAGTCCTGCTTGATTTTCACGCCTTCTGCGATTTGCTCTTGCTGCTCAGGGCTGGGCTCGGTGAATTTCTTTTCGACGGTGAGTTCGACTTTAATTTGTGGATAGTGGGCGCGGGCAACGGCGAAGGTGCGGGTGAACGTAAGCGACGCTTTGCCGGATGCGGGCTGGGCCGATAGAACGAGCGGATACTTGCCCGGAGTTGTTTCGAAGGTCACGCCTGCCAGGGCGAACCACGTCTTTTTGGAGGCGTCGTAGCTGAAGGTGAGTCGGTGAGCGAGCCATGTGCCGGTGAGAGATTCGAGTTTCGTCGGCGGCTCTACTTGAAACAGCACTGGGGTACCGTTGACCAGGCCCGCGGGCTGCGCTTGGACGGCCCAGGGGGCTGCGGACGCGGGGATGACGGCGACGCAGAAGACTAGAGCGCAGATGCCTGCAAATCGGAGGGAGTATTGTTCAATCCGCCGCGCGTTGCGCTGGCGGGACGGCCGAGGCGGCCGTCTCCACATGAGTTGTCTACGAGGTCGGAACGTCACTTCTCCAGCGTAGCACTCCGCAGAATCGCGACGCTATAATCGCGGGGCATGCGCATCCGAGTGCTTACTGGTTTTGGGGATCCCCCTCAGCCGCGATCCGGTGACAAATGATTTCTCTTTTCATCGCTTCTCACAGGAGCGTATTGTTTTGTGTTTTCGGAAATCTTGGCTATGGGGAGTCTCTTATGTTTTCACGGATGGATCAGTTCCGGCTTGATGACTTAATCCTGTCTCGCCTCTCGGGCGGAAATCAACGAGTCCAGCATTTTTCCAGGGTGTGGCTGGGTGGCCTGTTTCTGAGTATGTTCATCTCCATCGCCGCGCCAGTGCACGCTCAATTAAAGACCACTGCACACATCGAGCCAGCCAAGGGTCAGGCGGTTCTTTATACGACGTCGATTGGAGCGTCGGGCGACCGCTGGGACCCCAAAGCTTTTGATCCGGCCACGGTGAAGTTGCTGCAGGATATCGGGATCACGAGTCTGCGGTTTCCCGGGAATAACGGAATCGACGCGCTGTATCACTGGTCGACGGGCGCGGTGGTCAATCCTTACAGCAACGACCGGGCGCCGGCCTTTGCGACGGAGAGAAAATTTCCAGCAATGGCACCGATCATCGACCAGTTGGGCACCGCGCTGATCACCGTCAACTATGGCAGCAACCTCGACGGCAGCGGAGGCGGTGAGCCGGCCGAGGCGGCGGCGTGGGTGGCATACATCAACGGGAAGCCCGACAGCACGCAAGCCATCGGGAAGGATTCCAAGGGCAACGACTGGAAGACGGTCGGGTACTGGGCCAGCCTGCGCGCGAGCGCGCCGCTGGCCACCGACGATGGCTTGAATGCGTTGCGGATCAAGCATCCGCAGCCGATGGGGATTCTGCTGTGGGCAGTGGGGCACGAGCCTTGGAACAACGGCTTCTACGGTCAGGCTCATACGCTCGGTTCCGATGCGGATAATTCCGGCCGCTACCATGAGAGCGGATCTCCGGAACCAGACCTACACCTGGGCCCGGTGCCGACGTCGAAGGATTGGGGCAAGCATTCGGAGAACGGCAGAGTGGGACCGCAGGCATATGGGGCAGCGGTGGTGGAGTTTGTGAAGGCGATGAAGGCGGTCGATCCGACGATTCTGGTGGGAGCCGCGCTGACTCTGCCCATCAGTACCTTGGGCGATAACAGCCCGAACCCGATGGGAAAAAACTGGAACGCAGGGGTGTTGAAGGCGGCGTGCGCCAGCATGGATTTCGGAACCGTCTCGATCTTTGAAGGGAAAGGGGCTCCGCCGAACTACGACATCAATATCGACGAGGATGACTTGTTGAAGGCCGCCAGAGATCCGCTGGATAATCAGAAACGTTTCAGCGTCTCTGCACTGAATCACGACTACGCATTGCTGGTTACGGATTTGTCGGAGAAGTACAAGAAATTCTGTCCGGCAGGACACGCGCCGCAACTTGCAGTGACGAATTTCGGGATCGCACAATGGCTGCCTGCGAAGAATCCAGCAACCACGGGTCTATACGCTGCGGACGCGACGGCGACGCTGGTGGAAAGAGGAGTCTATACAGTGCAGTGGGCGCCGATCCACGCGCTGAGCCCGACTCTGCTGAGTAACGACAACCAGCCCCAACCGGCGTATTACGGCCTGAAATTGCTTCACCAAGTGGCCGCGCCCGGCGACGTATTTGTGGCCGCCAGTTCGCCGATGGACAACCTTGGGGTGCATGCTGTGAAGCGGCGCGATGGTGGACTGGGCCTGCTGTTCGTGAATAAGGATGCGGTTCAGAACATCACGGTGACGGTCACGGTGGATGGCTACAACTTTGCCACGAAGGGAACGCGCTACGAGTGGGGGAAGCAGACGCTCGAAGACGGCAAAGGCATTACGGAAGGCCCGATCGATAACCTGGGCGGCAGCTTCACGGTCGTGGTGCCGCGTTACACTCTCACGGCCATCGTCGTTCCCAAGGGGTGAAGGCGCGAGGTGCGAAAGTGCCTGGCATGCTGCCCGGGCGCCACCTCGTTTTCCGGTCAGCCGAATTTCGATTTCCTGAATTGGCGCGACTGGAGCGTGGAAACAGCGCCGGCAAGTAGCTGAGATTTTACAAACTTTTACTCATTCGGAGAACCGCAACTGGATCTTTGACTGTATTCTTTACCCAACCGTAGCTTGGGGATCAATTTCTCGTTGTAGGGTTTTATGAAGTCGAGAGACTTGATTCAGAGCTGCACGCTGGCGGGATGTCTGCTTCTCCTGTTCTCAAAACCTACCTTAGGTCAGACGGATCTGCTTGGGTTCGATGATGTGGCGCGCCGAGCCACAGCCGCTCGAGAGCGCGACGACGTGCCTCGGGCCATCGAACTCTACAGTCAAGCCTTGGAAGCCAGACCGGGATGGTCTGACGGATGGTGGTTCCTGGGATCGCTCCGCTACGAAGCGGAAGCGTACGCTGCGGGCCGGGATGCCTTGACCCGCTACGTTGAGATGGTTCCGGATGCTGGTCCAGCATGGGCCTTGCGGGGCCTCTGTGAATTCGAGACTGGCGAGTACGTCAAGTCGCTGGCCGATATTGAACGCGGGTTGTCGTTGGGAGCGGGGCAGAAACCCAGTGATGAAAAAATTCTTCGCTACCACGCGGCACTCCTGATGACGCGCACCGGAGATTTTGAGGGCGCCATGCGAGAGTACGCGCCGCTGGCTCAGGGCAAGGTGCCGAACCCGGAGATGCTGGTAGGGATCGGGTTGGCCGGGTTGCGGACGCCGCTGCTGCCGAGAGAACTAAAGGTGGACAAACAGGACCTGTTCATGGCCGCAGGGAAAGCTGCCCTCCTGTTTCTCTCCGGAGATGAAAAGGCGGCGAAACAAGAGTTTCGGGACACGTTTGAGCGCTTTCCCGCGGCCGCAAACGCGCACTACTTATACGGCTCCTTGCTATTTCCAACGCATCCTGAGCATGCGATCGAGGAATTCAAACGAGAGTTGAAAGTAGCTCCCTCCAATGTCGGGGCCCAACTGATGGTCGCTTGGGATTCCCTCATGCGAAGCGATTTTCGTACCGCGCTTACCTATGCGGAAAAAGCAGAGTCCGAAGAGCCGGCCTCTCCTGCAGCCCAGCTTGTGCTGGGCCGCGCGCTGGTGGAAACGGGCGACCTCAAGAATGGCACCGAACTGCTGGAAAGGGGGTCAAAACTTGAGCCAGACAATCTTGAGATTCACTTCGCGCTGGCCAAAGCGTATTCCAAATCTGGCCGCAGCGACGATGCCCGGAGTGAGCGCCTGCTCTGCCTGGAACTTGGAAAGAACGAAAAGAATCGCGAAGTGCGCCGCTAAATCGTTACTTGCGGTGCTGCTCTGGTTTACGTTCCCAGCGGCTATCGCCCAGGAGCGGCCGAGTAACTCGGCTGCTGCGTGCGCGGCTTGCCATGCTGCTCAGTCGGCAAGCCAGCCGCGAACGCCGATGGGGCGAGCGGTCGAGCTGCCTGGAGCGAATCCCACGCTGCCGGCGCACCCCAAAATGACATTCCGCAGGGGGCCGTACTCCTACACGGTTGAAACGGTCGGCGATAAGAGCACCTACACGGTTACCGATGGCACGCGAACGATCTCCTTGCCGATTCAGTGGAGCTTCGGAACGGGCGGCCAGACATGGGTTTTGGAGCGGGAAGGCAAGCTCTACGACAGCCTGGTCAGCTTCTACCCAGCCATCGAAGGACTCGATATCACCATGGGGGAAGAGCACGTTGCGCCGCAGAGTCTGGAGGAAGCGGTGGGACGGGAGTTGCGGCGCAGCGAGACCCGAGCCTGCTTCGGTTGCCACGCCACCAACGCTGTACGCGCGCGCAAGTTGAACCTTGGTTCCCTGGAGCCGGGCGTAACTTGTGAGCATTGTCATGCTGGTACAAATGCTCATCTCATCGATGCTCTTCAGGGAGACTTTGCGTCTGCGCCGCCGAAGCTCGGGAAGCTGTCCTCCGAGGACATCTCCAGCTTCTGCGGGCAATGTCATCGGACGTGGGAAGCCGTGATTCGAAGTCACTTTGAGGGCGAGATTAACGTCCGCTTTCAACCCTACCGGCTGGCCAACAGCAAGTGTTTTAACGGAGCCGACGCTCGCATTAGTTGTTTGGCTTGTCACGATCCTCACCGGGATGTTGTCCGTGAAGATTCTTCTTACGATGGAAAATGTCTGGCCTGCCACGCACCTTCCGCGGGGCCGGCTAGCGTTGCCAATTCGGCAAAAGTACACGCGTGTCCGGTCGCAAAAGAGAATTGCGTGAGTTGTCACATGCCGAAAGTGAATCTTCCGGGTGGACACATGTCATTTACTGACCATCAGATCCGGATTGTGAAGGCCGGAGAGGCCTATCCCAATTAACGAGCTGCGGGGCTTGGCGCTTGCGAGGTTCGCTACTGGCGCCGGTCCGCTTCGGTTGGTGGGAGAATTGGTGGACCTGGTCGGGATCGAACCGACGACCTCTTCCATGCCATGGAAGCGCGCTCCCAGCTGCGCCACAGGCCCACTGTTTGGGGGACACTACGGACTGTCCGTTGCGGACGGCCTTAGGTATTCTCGCTGAGTGGGAGCAGATAGTCAACGCAGCGAGAGTTTCTCTTGCAGGGGAAGTTCAAGACCTTAACCACGAAGGACACGAAGGAACACGAAGGAAATCTCCAGCTGGATTTCGAAATGCTCATGCACGGGGCTCAGGGCGCGGATCACTGCGCGGAGAGAAACCGGAGGATCTCGCGCATCACGCGGTCTGCTTGATCCGTTTGGAATAGGAACTGGGCGTGGGCCGAGCCTTCGAGAATGATCAACTTCTTTGGTTTGGGAGCTTTCTTGAACTGTTCGCGGATTCCGGGGAGACGAGGTCCATCTTCACTAGCGTCGTTGCGTGCCACGATGAAGAGCGACGGGGACTTGAGCTTGTTCGCGGGCCCACCGGGAGCTGAGCCGAGGAATACCAGGCGATCGATCTCGCCGGGCTGCGAGGCGATCGAAGCGTCACCGGCAGCCCATCCTCCCATGCTGGCGCCCACGACCGACACGTGTTTCGCTCCCATTTTTCGCAAATAGCGGACGGCTGCGAGAACGTCCTGGTAAAGAGGAGCATCCATCGGATCGGAATCGCCCGGGCCTCTTGATTTTCCGTAGCCTCGGAGGTCGAGGGCGAGCACCCGAAACTCTGCCGCGACCAAGATCTCGGCCTGCTTTTTCCAACTCTCCTTGTTGAACTGGCCGCCGTGGGCCAGCACCACCGCGCGGTCGCTATCCCCGTAAATCTCGGCATACACTAGGCCTCCGTCGGCGGTGGGAAAGGACACGGTGGTCTGAGCGGCGGCGACTGAAAGTAGAAGGGGTGCGATGATGAGAGCGAGTTGACGCACTTGAAAAATTTACCATGGGCGGCGTCAAACCGGCCGATCTGCGATCGACGGACAGCCGGGGGCGGCTGTCCCCACAAAAAGTTCTGGGCGAATGGTGCGCCCTGGAATTCTTCCGTTTCTTTCCACAGGGCGGTTCTGGCATAATTGATCGTGCACCCCACCTGCACCATTTTTCAAAGACAATTTAAAGCGAGGAAGAGATGCCAGCGAAGTACATCTTTGTAACGGGCGGAGTTGTGTCTTCACTAGGCAAGGGATTGGCCGCGGCGTCCATTGGCTGCCTGCTCGAGAGCCGGGGGATGAAGGTCAATATCATGAAGTTCGATCCTTACCTGAACGTCGATCCGGGGACGATGTCGCCGTTTCAGCACGGCGAAGTTTTCGTCACCGACGACGGCGCGGAGACGGATCTCGACTTGGGACACTACGAGCGTTTCACGCACGCGAAGCTTTCCCGCGACAATAACTGGACGACGGGTCGGATCTACGAGCAGATCATCGCCAAGGAGCGGCGCGGTGATTATCTCGGCAAGACGGTGCAGGTGATTCCGCACGTCACCAATGAGATCAAAGCGGCGATGAAGAAGGTCGCGCAGGATGTGGACGTCGCGATCGTGGAGATTGGCGGGACGGTAGGTGATATCGAGTCGCTGCCGTTCATGGAAGCGATCCGGCAGATGAGGCAGGAGTTGGGGCGCGAGCATACTCTTTTTGTGCATGTGACCTTGGTGCCGTTTATTGCGGCGGCGCAGGAATTGAAGACGAAGCCGACGCAGCACTCGGTGAAAGAGTTGCTGAGCATTGGAATTCAGCCGGATATTTTACTGTGCCGCACGGACCGGTTCCTGGCGAAGGATATCAAGTCGAAGATTGCTTTGTTCTGCAACGTGCCGGACGAGGCCGTGATCACGGCCAAGGATGTGGCGTCGATTTATGAAGTGCCGCTGGTGTTCGCCAATGAAGGCGTGGACACGCTGGTGCTGAAAAACCTGCACCTGGAAGCGAAGGAACGCGATTTGTCGAAGTGGGAGGACATTGTCCATCGCGTTTACAATCCGAAAGACACGGTGACGATCGGGATTGTTGGAAAATATGTCGAGTACGAAGATTCGTACAAGTCGCTGAAGGAAGCACTGATCCACGGATCGCTGGCGCATAACCTGAAGTTGCAGATTAACTGGATTGAAGCCGAGGGGTTGGAGACGGCCGATGCCGACGGATACGAGACGCAACTCCAAGGCTACGACGGAATTTTGGTGCCCGGCGGATTTGGCAAGCGTGGGATCGAGGGAATGTTGCTGGCGATCCGGTATGCGCGCGAGAAAAAAGTTCCGTACTTCGGCATTTGTCTGGGAATGCAGACGGCCTGTATTGAGTTTGCGCGGAACGTTGTAGGGCTTGCGGAGGCGAACTCGAGCGAGTTCGATCCGGCGACGCCGCATCGCGTGATCTACAAGCTGCGGGAGTTGCGCGGAGTGGAAGAACTGGGCGGGACCATGCGGCTGGGAGCGTGGCCTTGCAAGATCGAGCCCGACACTTTGGCGCACTCGATTTATGGGAAGCTCGAAATCAGCGAGCGGCACCGGCATCGTTATGAGTTCAACCGTGAATATGAAGAGCCGATGACGGCGGCGGGGCTACGCATTTCCGGGTCAACGCCGGACGGGACTTATGTGGAGATGGTGGAACTGCCGGATCATCCGCATTTTATTGGCTGCCAGTTTCATCCCGAGTTCAAGTCGAAGCCGCTGGAGCCGCATCCGCTGTTCAGTCGGTTTATTGGGGCGGCGTATGAGTACGGGTCGAAGCGGCGGGCGGAAAAGGAAACAGCTGCGGTGGAGATGTTCCACCGGCCGGAGCGCGTCGCGGGTCGGTAAAGCAGAGAACTTACCACAGAGGCACAGAGACACAGAGAAAGACTCGAGAATGGGTTTCTCTGCGGCTCTGTGCCTCTGTGGTGAACTGATTCTTGTAATCGCATGAGTGGGCCAGTGACCAATTCCTTCCAAGTCGGCGATATTCAGATCGGGTCGGGCGATTTGTTTCTGATCGCGGGACCGTGCGTGATTGAGAGTGAAGAGCACGCGATGCGGATGGCGGAGATCATCAAAGGCGTGACGCGGGCGCTGGGGCTGCCGTTCATTTTCAAAGCCAGTTATGACAAGGCGAACCGGACGTCGATTCGCAGCTTTCGCGGGCCGGGAATTAAAGAAGGCTTGCGCATCCTGAAGAAGATCAAGACTGAACTCCAGGTGCCGGTGCTCACCGACGTGCACGAAACTGCGGATGTGGGCAAGGTCGCCGAAGTGGCGGACGTGCTGCAGATCCCTGCGTTTCTCAGCCGGCAGACCGATCTGGTGGTTGCGGTCGCGCTCAGCGGGCGCGCTGTGAACATCAAGAAGGGCCAATTCGTTTCGCCATGGGACATGCGGCACGCCGTCGAGAAGTGCCGCGACGCCGGGAATGCTCAGGTGTTTCTGACGGAGCGCGGCGCGAGTTTCGGATACAACAATCTGGTCGTTGATATGCGGTCGCTCGCCATCATGCGGAGGTTTGCGCCGGTCGTGTTTGACGCGACGCACTCAGTCCAGTTGCCGTCGTCGCAGTCCGAGGGCGATGGACCGGCGGTGAGCGGCGGCCAGCCTGAGTTCATCCCGCTTCTGTCGCGCGCGGCGGTCGCAGCCGGTGTAGATGGCGTGTTCATGGAAGTTCACGACAATCCGAAGGAAGCGAAGTCGGATGGGGCAAATGCGCTCGAGTCGACGAAGCTGCGCGGAGTTCTGAAGGAGCTGCTGGCGGTGAAGAAGGCGCTGACAGAGGCGCACGCGACGCCGTAGGGTCGGGTCAATGCCTTTGGTCGCTCGTTCGCTGGCGCCGCATCATCTTGACGATCTTAGCAACAGGCATCAGGTACAAATATTCTGCCCGCAGGAATCCCTTCATAAACCTTCTCTTCCAATCATCAGCAACGTCTTCCTTTTCGCGATACTCCGGGCGGACAAACAAGTGAACGTGATGTCCTAGCTCATGATAGAAGGTATCGGCAATGGCAAGGTCTCGCGCGAATGGTATCCAAAGGGTCCATCTAGGCCAGTTCTTTAGAATTTGGTCGACATAGAGCTCAATCCACGGGGGTTGCCCTTTCCATGGTCCATGATAAAAGCCAGCTATTCGAGAGTTGGAGATTCGTCCTCCCCGCGAGCTCGACTTGCCAAGTCGCTTCCTTCGAGGCTGGCCGGAGAAGTTTGTGAGGACGACACAATCAAGGCCACGAAGGTACTGGTTCGGAACTCTCGCAAGCAATCGGGCGGACAACCTTCACAACATTTACAGGCGGAACGTAGCCGCTGTATGCCTCGTTGATCGTAACCTCGCGGTGACCATCCAAACCGATCGCGCTCCTGAGGCGTATTAGATCATCTCGGCCGTCTCTGCGCCTTTGTTCCCATGATAAATTTAGAGTTTGCCTATGAAGCATGTTTCCAACTGGGCGGTGAACACCGCCGCGCTGCGCGGAGCTAGCTACGCGGACGTGCGTGTTGTTGCGCAGCGGAGTCGGGCGCTTACAACGAAGAATGGGAAGGTTGGCAGCGCTTCCGATGCGGAATCGGTGGGCATGAGCGTTCGGGCCATTGCCGATGGGGCGTGGGGATTTGCGGCGTCGGCCGAACTGGGCCGAGGCGCGGTTGAGGCCACGGCGGCCCGTGCGGTGGAGATTGCACGCGCTTCGGCACGGGTCAAGCGAGAAGATGTCCGCCTTGCTCCGGAAAAACCTGCCGTTGCGGAGTGGAGCACGCCGTACAAGATTGATCCTTTCTCCGTTTCCGTTGAACAAAACATCGAACTCCTTTTGAAGATTGATGCGGAGCTGCGTTCGGTTATCGGGATCACTTTGGCTGAGGCGAACCTGAACTTCAATCGCGAGGAGCAGTGGTTCGTGTCGTCGGAGGGCGCCGACATTCATCAGACAAAGCTCTCGACGGGCGCTGGATATGCCGCCTATGCGTTTGCGGGGAATGAGATTCAGAAGCGGTCGTATCCGAATTCGTTTGGCGGACAGTGGCAGAACAAGGGATACGAACTGATCGACGAACTGAAGTTAGTGGAAAACGCCCGACGCATTGGGGAAGAAGCCGTGGCGCTGCATCATGCGGATCAGTGTCCGGAAGGGAAGTTCGATGTCATCCTCGACAGCTCGCAACTTGGGCTACAGATTCACGAATCGGTAGGGCATCCGATTGAACTGGATCGCGTGCTGGGCATGGAAGCGAATTTTGCGGGGACATCATTTTTGACGCTCGACAAGCTGCGGACGTTGCGTTATGGCAGCGATCTGGTGAACGTCGTGGCGGATGCGCGGCAGGAGCATGGTCCGGGGCTGGGAACGTTTGGGTTCGACGATGAGGGCGTGGCGGCGCAGTGTACGCCGATCATCACCAACGGACTGTTTACGGGATATCTCAGCTCGCGGGAGACGGCTCACACCATCGGCGAGAACCGATCCGGCGGAACACTGCGCGCGGAAGGCTGGAACCGGCTGCCGATGATCCGCATGACGAACATCAGTTTGCTGCCGGGGGAAAAATCGCTGAGCCTGGAGCAGTTGGTCGCGTCGACCGATCACGGAATTCTGATGCAGACGAATCGTTCGTGGTCGATTGACGACAAGCGCTACAACTTTCAGTTTGGCTGCGAGATTGGATGGGAGATCAAAGGCGGCAAGCGCGTACGCATGGTGAAGAACCCGTCGTATTCGGGCATCACGACGGAGTTCTGGAATTCTCTGGACGCAATTTGCTCGCGCGATGAGTGGACGCTGTGGGGAACTCCGAACTGCGGGAAAGGGCAGCCGCAACAGGTGATGGGAACGGGGCACGGGGCGGCACCGTCGCGGTTTCGGGGGGTTGACGTGGGATCCGCGTTCAAGAGTTAGTTCACCACAGAGGACACTGAGGACACAGAGTACTGCTAAAGCAATACATGCTGACTAAGGAACAAGCTGGCGAAGTCTTTGACCGCATTCGGAAGCTCTCGACCGCGGATGAGGTCGAAGTGCTTTTCTCGGGCGGCCATTTTGCGTTGACTCGCTTCGCCAATAACACGATTCATCAGAATGTTGCCGAGGAGAACTACGTCGTCTCAGTGCGCTCCGCGTTTGGGGGAAAGACAGCCCGGGCATTTACGAACAAGTTTGATGAAGAGAGTTTGCGGCAGGTCGTTCGGTCGGCGGAGAGTCTGGCTCGGGTGCAGCATCCGGATGCCGACCTTCTGCAGATGCCAGACGATCGTTCTGCCGGCATGACGGGCGGAGTGCCCGGCCCCAGGGAAGTTGCTCCTTCTCGATATTTTCCCGCGACTGCTGCAATGACTCCTGAGTTGAGGGCCGACGGCGTTAAGAAGATTGTTGAAGTGGCAGACCGGCACAAACTTACGACTGCCGGAGTCTACTCGAGCGCTGAATCTTTAGACGGCATCTTTAACTCGCGGGGATTGATCCGCTGGCATACGCAGACTTCGGCGGAGATTTCGATCACTATGCTGGCAGGCGATTCTTCCGGGTGGCAGAAAGCGAACTCGCCGGATGTCGGGAATCTTGATCCGCTCGGACTGGCCGAGACGGCAGCGCGCAAGGCGGTTGAGTCGGCGCATCCGCGGGTGATTCCGGCGGGAAAGTACACGGTAATCCTGGAACCGGCGGCAGTGCTCGACATCGTGGGATTCATGTTCTGGGACTACGCAGGCATGGCGATTCTCGACCAGCGTTCGTTTCTCTCAGGCCGGATTGGGACGAAGTTATTCGGCGACAACATCACGATCTGGGACGATGTCGCGCATCCGTTGCAGACCGGTTCTCCGTTTGACGGTGAAGGTGTGCAGCGGCAGAGAGTGGCGCTGGTCGAAAACGGAACCGTGAAGCGCGTCGTCTATGCACGGGCAACCGCGGAGCGAATGAAGCGGTCCGAGTATAGAGATACAGTGGGTCCGATCGAGGCGACGGGTCACGGCTTCGCCCTTCCGAACGAAATGGGCGAGATGCCACAGAACATCGTCTTCGCTCCGGTCAGTGATCCGCAAAGCGTGGAGCAAATGATTGCGTCGACGGAACGCGGAGTCCTGGTGACACGGTTGTGGTACATCCGCGAGGTAGAGCCGTTTGAAAAGATGCTGACCGGAATGACCCGTGACGGAACGTTCTTAGTGGAGAACGGGCGAGTGCAGGGCGGCGTGCGGAATTTCCGCTTTAACGAGAGTTTGATTCACATGCTGTCGAACGTGGAAGCGATGAGCACGCCGGTGCGATCGTGCGGGGAAGAATCCTTCGACATGGTGGTTCCGGCGATGAAGGCGCGGGAGTTTAACTTCACCGAAGTGACGAAGTTCTAAAGTGCTCCGCAGTAGGCGATTCATCTCTGGGAACCCGGCTCACCCTTTCTTTTCGAGCTCCCGTTTGTCTCCGGAAATCACCCGGAATTCACCCGAAATTGACGGGTTCAGACAGGCTATTTGAGGCTTAAGTTCGCCCCTCTGAATATCTTCTAAGTCATTCATATGTAATAAGTTAGCACCATTTGTTCCATGACTTCGGTAACTTTGTTCAGGGGATCGGCGGGTGTACGCTGCCCTTGAGTTGGATGAGAGTCCGGAGGCAAGAAACGACGCTCCCGGCGGGAAGGTTCTTCTCAGCGTGGCCGCAGAAGGAACAGCACCGATGACCGAAGCCCAGGCGCGAGCCAGCACGGGGCACTACGAAGATATGCAGAGTGCGCCGCGGTTTCCGCTGCACCTTGCAGCGTCGGTCAAGAGCCAAGGCAGCGCGTATTCGGCGGAGACGGAAAACATCTCAGCCAACGGCGTCCTGTTCGCGATGGACAAGGACGTTCCGGTGGGCTCGATGGTGGATTTCACGATTCTGCTGCCGGCCGATGTTGTGGGAGCGCGGCGGGATGTGCAGATCGATTGCCGTGGCAGGGTTGTGCGCAGCTTCGAAGACCGGGGCCGCCGCGGCGTAGGCGTAGTAATTGACGAATACCATTTTGAACGAGCGTAGGCGAATAGGGAACTGAATGGCTACCATTCCGGTAAGCGTGGAAGAAAAACTCGGAGCAGGCGAAGACGGCGGCAATGGCCAGTTCGTCCGAGTAATCTTGGCCGATACGCAGGCCATTTTCCGCGCAGGTTTGCGCAAGGTATTCGCGCTGGAAGATGACATTCGAGTGGTTGGGCAGGCGGAAACGATGGCGCAAACGCAATCTGCGGCCGCGAAGTTCACCGCGGATGTGCTGATTTTTGAAGCCGCGCTGACGCCGAACCCAGTCGACGCGGTCGCCGAACTGCTTCGCCAGAATCCGCAGTTGCGCATCGTGGTCGTGACGCCAGGCGCGGATGAAGAGTTGACGCTGGACTTATTCCGGCGCGGTGCGCACGGGATTGTGTCGCGCGAGGTAGAACCTGAGCTATTAGTTGAGTGCCTGCGAAAAGTAGTCGCGGGAGAAACATGGCTCGACAGCCAGGGCGTGCGCTGGGTAATGGAAGCATATCGCAACCAAGGGAGCCGGCCCGCGGGATCGCGTCCGAAGGTGCAGTTGACCCCGAAGGAAACGCTGATTGTGTCGTGCGTGACGCAGGGAATGAAGAACAAAGAGATTGCATTGCGTGTGGGTACCACAGAGCAGGTGGTGAAAAATTACCTGCGCAAGGTGTACGACAAATTGGGCGTAGCAGACCGTCTGGAACTCGCGCTGTATTGCCTGAATCATCATGTGGTCGACAATACGAAGGTGCCTCCGCTGCCGGTTGGTGCGGGGAGTAGCGGTGGCGCCGCCCACGCGGCAGCCGCGGGAGCATCTGGTTCTGGAACGTCTTCTATGTCAGGCTCGATGCCTGCGGTGGGCGCTGTTTCTCCTGTAAAACCTTCTTAAGCTTCTCGCTCTTTCCATAGTGGTTCCCTTTCTCGCCCTTTGAAGTTGCGGATCATCGAGTTCACCCATAGAATTGAACAGAACGAATGAGCCGCAAGATCGCCAGGATTAGCGGCTGAGCAGGAAGCTTCTTTAAAGAGTCGTTCCTTCCATCCGATTCACGCCGGAGAGATGGCCGAGTGGCTGAAGGCGCACGCTTGGAAAGCGTGTTTAGGGGAAACTCTAACGTGGGTTCGAATCCCACTCTCTCCGCCATATTTTCAATGACTTGAAGTGGGTTCCGTGCCGCTTCCCGTGCCGTTAACTACCAAACGCGCCACTTTCCCCGATGCGGTAGTCATTTCATCCGTCACCACAGTGCCATAAACGTTCATCGTGGTGCGAATATCTGCGTGGCGCATGAGTTTTTGCTGTACCGCTATCGTGGTGCCCACGGCGTCGAGCCAACTTCGGTAGCTATGGCGCAATGTGTGGGTCCCGAACGTCTCAAGACCCGCAGCGGTAGCCGCGTCCTGAAATAGCTTCTCCGTCCAGGGATAAGACCACGGCAACCGGCCAAGCTGCGATGGGGAAGCAAAGACCCAATCGTCAGCCGTGCCGAATTGCGTTGACGTTTTCCAGTTCTTCAGTGCAGCTAGAATCTCTGGGGCAAGAGTCAACGCCCGCTGTGACCCTTCGGTTTTTGTCTCGTCAACTCGCCCAATGACGATGCCGCGTTGAACTAGCAGCGCTCCGTTGAGCCAATCGACATCGGACCATTTCAGCGCAAGACATTCACTGATACGCAGACCCAGCGAAACGCAAAGCACCGCTACGGTGCGGAATGGTTCCCGCAGTTGAACAACGAACTGCTGAAACTCTTCCGCGGTCAAGCTTCGCGGCTTCGTTAGGCGCTTGGATGCGCCGCGCACCTTGACCAGTGACATCGGGTTGCGTTGCACAGGGACACAGTTGGACCACATGGCGAAGTCCCACAGTCGGCCCAACGAAGCGCGGACTTCAGCTTTGGACTTCGGCGCAAGGGGAAGGGAAGCTAACCAAAGCTCCACATCCCTGGGTTGTACAGCGGTGATCGGCTGCGCACCCCAACGCGGCACTACGTGGCACTTAAGCCAAGACTCGTAGCTGCGCCTTGTGCTGAATCGCTTTGGCATTCGCT
The DNA here is from genome assembly GCA_963844525.1 of uncultured Acidobacteriaceae bacterium. Taxonomy (GTDB): domain Bacteria; phylum Acidobacteriota; class Terriglobia; order Terriglobales; family Acidobacteriaceae; genus Sulfotelmatobacter. The sequence goes on from CAWJOM010000012.1 coordinate 493,700, forward strand.
CAGCTCGGTAGCGGTCTACCAGCGCGGCCACGGTGGGCGCACTGGACGGTTGCGGTTGGGGCAGTGGAGTAACCCGGAAGATTTGAGCTGCATCCCACGCCTGTTTCTTGGTTGGAAAATGGCCTAGCGTCTTGCTGTGGCGTCGGCCATCGGCCCACCAAAAGAACTGCCACTTCTTACTACGCCGGTCCTTGACCACAGAACCGGTTGTGCTTTTACTTTCCCGTCGCATTGAATGACTCTCCATTCTCTGCGGCAGATGGCGCGGCCATCATAACACCGTCCAACTCTTCAGCACGGAAACGCCATGTAATACGGTCGGTGCCACTGAGACGGTGGGCGGGTATGCGGCCGGTCTTGGCCCATTCTAGGATAGTGCGGTGCGATACGCGGACGTATAGCGCGGCCTCACGGGCGGTGAGCCAGACGGATTGGGTGCCTGGAATCATGCTACATAGTGCCCGCACTTTTTGGGTGCATGTTGAGAAAGCGAGCAGCGTGTTCCTGACTGACGGGCGCCTCTCGAAGCGAGCATGACAACTCACTTGGAGTGATCAGATTGCGCCGGGCTGACATAAAGACCTCTTCTCCACAACCGTGGTCCGTCCGCTTCGTTGAGTTCGCGCCGACGGACAGTGCTAGCCAATTTGATCGATTCCTTCAGCCGTGTCCAACAACTTCTCGTCCGCGTGATATTCCTGCCGGGAATATCAGACAGCGGCAAACTGATTTGTCACCTCACACTTCGTTGAGCAAATCACTTCGCGGATGCGGAACCGGCGCTACAGACGGCCCGAATCAAGCTGACAACGACAGTCTCATCTGCTTCATCGGCAGGCACTTGGGCGCCGTTTTGCGAAGGGACCGACTACGGACCCGCCGTCACAGCTGCGTCTCACGGATGCCTAACTAGACGGTTTCCGTAAGCGGGCGTCCGAGTCGTATTTGCCGCTCAATCGCTTGCTGAGGAAAATTCTTCACCGAAAGTATCGAGCCGAGCGGCGCGAATTACTTGGTCGCGACACCATGTTCATCTGTTATTCCTCCCAGGAATAACAGAGTGACGAGAAGTTGTTGGACATGTTGTTTGAGCAGCGTTACGTTTGCGCCACAAGCAGCCGATTTGAGGTGCTGCGGGAGGTGCAAATGCCCCGTTGGTCGCGAACTCATTCCATCCGCCAAATCGGACGCCTTCTTCAGTCGAAGCGCGTGCGTCCAACCACAGTTCTTCTTGCCCTGTTCTTCCTCATTCCTGTGGCGGCGCTGGCGCAGGGTTCACCGTTCGACACGGGCTTTACCGCTATCCAAAGTCTTTTCACCGGCACCATTGCGAAGGTTGCAAGTCTAGTGGCGATCGTGATCGGCGGCTACGGTTTCGCCCACGGCGAACCCGGCGCAAAGAAAGCCTTGGCCGGTGTCGCCGCCGGAACCGGGATTGCCGTTCTCGCCGTAAACGTCCTGAGTTGGCTTTGGGGCGTGTAGGAGGCCCTACCCGCCAAGTTCAACAGATGCTGAACGAGTCCCTTATGCCAAACAACACAGATCAGAAGCATCGCACAAATCGAGTCTTCAAGAGCATGCATAAGCCGCTCACCTATCTGGGCGTCGAGCGCACTCTGTTCTACTTCGTCTGCGTCGGCGCGGTGGGAGCCTTCAATCTCTTCAACTCCATCTTGGCCGGCATCGCCGTGTTCATTGGCGGTTTTGCTTTCGGTCATTGGGTAACGAACAGCGATCCGGCGTTTCTCCGCATCCTCGCAAAGTCTGAACGCTACAAATTGCGCTACGACGCTGCGAAACAGCAAGTCCCACGTGTAGAGGTGGTGTGATGCTGCGTCTCGACAAAGTCATCAAGCCGTGGAAAGAGAGCGCAGCTCTCAACGACCACATCAATCTCTATGGCTTCTGGAATGAGACGACCTTCCTCACCAAGAGCGGCGATGTAGGAATGGTCCTCAGTATTTCCGGCGTGGACTACGAGAGTCTTGACCGGTCGGAACAAGAGTATGCAGTGAAGCGGTTAGAAGCGGCGCTTAAAGCGTTTGGCCCAGGCTTCCACGTCTACCAATATCTCTTCAAGTCGAATCGCCCTGACATCCCATTCGCAACGTATGACGACCCTGTCGTGGATGCAGCGATCGATCAGCGGCGAAAGTTCTTTGAACGGAAGCGCGACCATCTTTATCAGGTTGAAATCTTCTACTGCATCCTGCTCGAAGGCGCCCGCTCGAAGACCGGCGTCGGGACGGCCCTAGCTCGCCTGTTGCGCGATCCAGAAGGCGCGATTGCCGAACTCAAATCGCAGTTCACCAACGACAGCATGAAGAAGTTATTGCGGACGCATATCGAGCGCGATCTTCAACGACTCGACCAGCACGTGCAGGCATTCGCTCGCCAGCTAGCAGACTTCATGCAAATCGAGATTCTGAATCAGCAGGGGCAGTTTACGTTTTTCCGACGCCTGCTGAATTATGACGACTGGCGTATTGCCGGCAGGCCGCAGTCCACGCAGTTTCTCGACTATCAGGTGGTCAACTCCGACATCGAAGCCGAACGCGATCATCTTGCGCGTAGGCGATCACATTCGTCCGCGTGCTGACGATGAAAGAGGCCATCACAGAGACGCGGCCCCTGGTGCTCGACGCGCTGCTAAAGATTCCGGCCAACTTCTACGTCGTCACGGAGTGGACGCCGCTACCGGCGGACAAAGCCCGCAAAGAAGTCAACAAACGACGCCGTCACTTCAATATGTCGAAGACGGGTTTCGTCTCTCAGATGGGCAACGACGCCACGCAGACGAATCCTCGCGATGTGCTGGTGGATGAGTCCAAGCAGGCTGACATTGAAAATCTTGGCGATTGCCTGCGTGCCTTGGGTGACGGCCAATCGCTTGGCGATTTCTCGCTCACGATTGTGCTCTATGGCCGGGCGTCATCCGGTCAGGCAAGAACGGAACTCGATCAACTGGTGGCCGAGTTTACCGGCGTCTTCACCAATGCGGATGGCAATCTGTTCGCGGAAACCTACAACCAGCTCAACGCTTATTTCGCCACCGTGCCGGGCAACTACGCGCTGAACCTCCGCCAGTTGTATCTGCTGAACACAAACTATGCCGACCTGTCCTTTCTGTTTACGATCCTGCCCGGCGAGAAGACGAATGCGCATCTCGGTACGGAGTACCTGGCCGCGCTTGAAACCGACAACAGCACGCCCTACTTTCTTAACCTGCATAACGGCGAGGTTGCCCACACGCTGATTCTCGGGATGACGGGGAGTGGGAAATCGTATTTTTGTAATTTCCTTCTGCAGAACGCGCAGAAGTATGCACCGCTAACGTTCATCTTCGATATCGGCGGGAGCTTTCAGTCGCTTACGACGATCTTTGGTGGTTCATACCTGAACGTCGGCCAGGAGGCGCGGGATTTCACCATCAATCCCTTCTCCCTGCCTCAGACCAAAGAGAACCTGCAATTTCTTTTCAGCTTCTTCCGTGTACTCATTGAGGGCAACGAACTGCGCCACCGGCTCGACTTCAAAGAAGAACGCCGGTTGTGGGATGGGATAGAGCGCATGTACGTGCTGGAGCCGAACCAGCGCACGATCTCGAACTTTTGCAACATAATCGGCGAGTTGAAGGAACGACTACACCGCTGGACTCGCGGTGGACAGTACGGTTTTCTGTTTGACAACGCTGAGGACACGCTCTCGTTCTCCAGATTTCAGACGTTCAATTTCCACGGCTGGAATGATGCGCCCGAAGTTCTTGAGCCACTCCTGTTTTACGTTTTGCATCGCGCGTCGAACGAGATCGCAGACCCAAAAAGACTCGCCACATTCAAAACCTTCCTGCTCGATGAGGCGTGGCTGTTCATCAAGAACGAGACGATCCGCAATTACGTGGTGCAGGCGCAGAAGACGTGGCGCAAGCACAACGCCGCGATGATCCTGGCAACGCAATCTATCAAAGAGTTGGAGGAATCGGGAATGCTGGCGATTGTGGCCGAGAGTTGCCCCACGAAGATCTTCTTGGCCAACCCGGAGATGAACCGCGAAGTTTACCGCGAAGCGTTTCATCTGAACGACACGGAACTGGACCTGATCGGCGGCCTTGTTCCGCCGGGGCAAATGCTGATTCGGAAGGCGCAGACCTCAAAGAAAGTGCACTTGAACGTCGATTCGGTCTCGCATTGGATGGCAACCAATAACGCCCGCGACAACTTAAAGAAGCAGGACTACTTCGATCGCTTCGGTATTGCGGATGGGCTTCGCCATCTGGCAGAAGATTACCCATTCCAGCCGCGCACGCTGGCCAGATCAACCGCTACAGCGAACCACAAAGGAGAAATGCTGTGAACCACCTGAAATGGATTATCAATTGTCTGTTGATCGTTTATTCCATCGGCCTCGTAGCGCAAGATTCCGCGCGCACGGTGCAGTATCACTCCCAGGACATCATTCCGATCCGCGCGAAGTTGAAATACACGACCCTTATTGAGCTGCCCACCACCGAAAAGATCATGGAAGCGGCCACTGGCGACAAGGATTTCTGGATTGTGGACGTGGTTGGCAATTTCTGCTTTGTGCATCCAGCAAAGCAAGGCATCAGCTCCAACTTGAACCTCATTACGGACAAGGGCAACATCTACAGTTTCACACTCCAAGACATATCGGGCTCCACCCCCGCCACCAGCCCTGACCTGAAGGTGATCGTGGAACCCGCCGACCGTTCCGCGATTGTGGCCGCGAGCGGCATTCCACAGTTTGTGCCGGCCGCCCAACTCGAACAGTCTCGACAGCAACTTGCCGCGCTTCAATCGCATGTTGAACAGGCTGTTGACGAGTACAAGAGCGCCTATCCAACCCAGCTCAAGTTCGACTATGTCTACAAGGCGAACGAAGCTCCTTTCGATATCCAGTCGATCTATCACGACGACAAGTTCACCTACATCAAGACGAAAGCGCCTGAAAAGTTCAGCGTGTATGAGATGAAGGACGGCAAGCCCAACCTCGTCACTTACGACCTCCGGGAAGGGACATACATCATCCCGAAGATCATGGACAGCGGATATGTAGAGCTGGGCAAAAAGAAAATGGAATTCACGCGCAAGGGATAGCCGCCATGACTGAGAACATCTTTACGACCCACACCGAACCGCAGACCGACCCCCCAGGCGATCCCACGTTGCGTCGCAACCTGGAACTGCCGAAAGGAGTCTTGCAGAAAAACCTCAAGACCTTCGTTTATCTCGGTGCGGCATTGCTCGTGATCGTGGCGGCGCTCTTCAGTTCGTCCGGCAAGAAGACGCCAGCACAACAGGCCGGTGCGAAAGGCCAGCCGCCGCAACCGACGTTGCAGGACAACACCGACAGCAACGTGCAGGAGTTGAAGAACCAAATCCAGGCCGAACGTCAGAAAGAGCGGCAGGCAACAATGGCCGCTGCCGCGATGGGAGATCCGGCGCTCGCGTCTGCGACGCCCGCGCAGCGGACCGTCGCCGCGGCCTACGGCCCGAACGGCGTTGCTGCCCCCTGTGTTCCCGGCCAGCCCTGTTCGCAATTACAGCAGGGCGACACGCAGATGCAACTAACGCCCCTACAACAGCAGGCGCAGCTAATCGCCGCGAAAGAGCGGGAACGCGCGGACAACTCACGTTTCGCTTCCAACCTTGTGTATTCCCGCTCCGTCGACAGCCGCAACAACAGCAGGCTCAGGCGATGCCCACCCAGTATGGGCCCGCCGACCGGCAGGCAAACAGTAGTCTCGTCGCTCCAGAATCTGAGGCAAAACGCGAAGATACGCCTGGAGGCTATAAACGCCCGCTTGAGGCCAATGTCGATTCAGCCACCGGCCAGCCGTATCTGATTTATGAGGGCTCCGTGCTCGACACCGTTCTGATGAACCGCCTAGATGGGGACGCAGTAGGGCCCGTCAAAGTTCTTGTCTCAAATCCGCTGTATTCGCACGATCATCAACACGTCATCATTCCCGAGGGGACAGTTGTTCTCGGTGAAGCAAAGAAGATTGGAGCGGCGGGCTTCGGTCAACAGCGCCGAATGGCCGTTGTTTTTCACCGCCTCATCATGCCGGACGGTTATTCCGTCGATCTCGACCAGTTCCAGGGTCTCGATCAAATCGGGGAGCAAGGTCTAAAAGACAAGGTCAATAATCACTACCTTCAGATCTTCGGCACCTCGATCGCGTTGGGTGTAGTCGCCGGGGCCAGCCAAATCACGCAGGGTGGCGGCACCATTACCACGAGCGGCTCCCAGGCGTTCACGAACGGGGCTGCAGGCAGTGTTTCGCAGTCCGCGGCGAGCATACTTGACCGTTTCATCCAGATACCACCCACGATCACGATTCGGGAAGGACATCGCGTGAAGGTCTATTTCACGCAGGACTTGCTTCTTCCTGCGTACTCGAACCACACTATTCCACAGAGTTTTTAAGGAGGCTTTCAATGCGAAAAAGTGCTCTTTCCCTCTTCGTTCTGTGGACTCTCACCCTTGCCGGCTGCCAGAGCAAATCGGCAAAAGTGAAACAGTTGCAGGATCAATACAACGCCGAGTACCCGGCTTATGCCAAGGAATGCATCGATCCAGTGACCGCCGGATCGTCAGAACTTCTGACAGGAGAGAAGCTGACTCCGGAGCAGATAGCAGCCCTGGAAGCCAAGAAGAAAGAACGAGACGCACGGTGTAAGCCAGAAGCGGACCGCCTTGCACAGATTCAGAAAGAAATTATTGCTGCACAGCAGTAGCGCGGTGTTGCTGTGAGAGCGTGCCACACCAACCGCAGACGAAAGGACAAGAAAGTGAAGAAGCTAATCGTTACCGCACTCACTATCGGCCTCGCTGCGGCATTGCAACCCGCTGCGCACGCGCAATTCGGTTCCGGCATCGTCTACGATCCCACGCAATCGGCCCACGCCATTACGCAGATCGAACACGAAGAGCGATCCATCTCCAACCAAGTTCCAGCAGATCGAGCAGGGCCAGCAAATCTTTTCCAACACGGTCAAGATCGCCACAACAGCGCTACAGGCCTACAACGTCGCAAAGCAGCAATACAACCTCGTTCACCAGATGATCCTTGCGCCGAGAATGCTTTATTCGCGGTTTCTGTCTCCGACTTCTGACTTGCTCCTGCTACAGCAGATCTCGAATACCTACGGCAATTCGATGGGTTGGCTCAATTCGGCGAATACCGGAAAGGGAGCTGCGGCCTCCTACCAGCAAGTGAGCGTTCCGAATACCACCAACGTGATCCCTGGCTACAGCACTGCCAGTGTTGCCGGCCAGTTGCAGATTGCCGCACAGGGCGCGACCGTTGACATCAACGACTCCGTAATGACCACCAACTTGCAGGCTCTCGGGACTATCCGTGCGAATCAGTCCGCAAGACAAACCGACATCGCCAGTCTTGAGGCCGCAACTCAGACCCAGGACGCCTCCCAGCAGACCGTCATGGCAACGCTGCAGCGCATGAACCAGGCATTGCTTTTACAACTCCGCACCCAGCAGGACGCGAACCAGATCAATGCGAATCTTTCCCTGCAACAGATCGTTGCCCAAAAACAGCAACAAGACGCACTGAAATCGGCATTCCGTGACTCGGCAGGATACGAAAGCTATTACAACGCCAACATCACCACAACTAGTGGCGGATCGGAGACTCTCCTTACGCAGGCGTACTGAGTAGGAGCAAACACAAGGGGATGAAATATGAGTCTCTTCCAGTTCATCGCTCAGGCTGTGCCAGTCGCTTGCCGCCACGGCGGCGCCCACCATCACAGCGATGGGGATTCACATGGTCCTGGCGCTGGCCACTATCGTGATGGTTTGGTTCGGAGTGCAGGAAGCACTCGCATCTGCACACGGCGAAGCCGGATTCAGCATGGGGAGGTTTCTCAACCTCTTCATGCTGCTTACCTTCGCTTACGTGATGGTGAACTATTACGACAGCTCCATTCCCGGACTTGGCTTTTCCCTCAAGGGCTTCATCGACGGCGGCACAATCAATCTTGTGAAGTAATTGGATCAGATGGCTCCACCACCATGCTGAACGAGATCAATGCTGCATCTTCCAAGACAGGGCCGGGACTGCTGAATACGATGATGTCCCCCTACTACGCGATGGTGTACTTTGCGGTGCAATTCCTCCTGGCCTTGTTGGCCGCAATCGTTTCCGCAATCGTGGCCTACGGCGCAATTGCGGCGACGATCATCGGATTGCTCGGGCCGATCTTTATTCCATTCCTTGTCTTCGACAAACTCGATTGGTTGTTCTGGGGATGGCTCAAGGCTTATCTCGGATTCAGCTTTTACAAAGTTGTGGCCGCAGCCACTCTGAATGTTTTGTCTCATGTGCTGACCAACTACTACCTCCAGCTTGGTCAGAGCTTGTCGGACCCTTCATTGATAGTCCAGACCTTGCCACTTCTTGTTCTTCTGGTACTGGTCAACATCTACATCCTTTTCAAGATTCCGACCATGACGCACACCTTATTCACTGGCGGTACTGGCGGACACGGTGTGGGCCTCGGCGTAGCGCTGATGGCGATGCGGAGCGGGAAGTAAACCGGCAACAAGAGAACGAGGCCAAAATGAGCACAGAAACGATGAGCGTAGAAACCAAAGCCACCCCGGAAATCACCCGAGCTGCAGAGCGTTACCTGGAGCAATATGGCGACCCACTGGTGATGAATACCTACTTGAAAGTGACCATTCTCGTGCTCGCCGTGGTGTGTGTCAGCCTGGCTGGGCTCGCCTACAAGAGCCAGACGGCGCTAGCCAACATGCACCCAATGATTGTGCGGATCAATGACGTGGGCCATGCGGAAGCGATCGACTACCGGAACTTTCAGTATCGCCCCCAGGAGGCGGAGAACAAGTATTACCTGACCCGCTGGGCCGAACTGTATTTCAACCGCAATCGTTTCACCATTGAACGTGATCAAACGCAGTCACTCTACTTCCTCAATAGCGATGTTCAACGCGCCGTCATCGACCAGGAACGCAAGGACAACAGCATTCAGAATTACGTCAAAGACAGTACCTTGCCGTATGTCGATGTCGAGATCAAGAACGTCATCCTCGACGACCTTCGCCAGTCTCCGTATTCGGCGCGGATCGAGTTCGAGAAGGTTTACACCAATCCCGCGGATCACACCGAACTCAAGCGGGAGCGATGGACAGCCAGCGTTACCTATGTCTTTCGCGAGAACGTGAAGAACAATGAGCTTGCCGTGAACCCCCTCGGTCTGACCATCGTGCGTTTCCGGGCCGACCAGGCGTTCAGCTAAGGATCTTTAGAGAATCCCCGAGACTAAACGATGTCCATTTCTGCTGCCAATCCGGCTGGCCTGCCCCACGTGTCTCTGTGCATAGTGGGCCTGGCGAACGAGAGCGCTCCGAGATGCAACGGAGGTGGCGAGCTACACCTTTCTTGCACCGGACATGCCAGCTCGGAGCGAGCACTGACCGTGGTCGCCTTCCGCAGCCAGTGTGCCGATGAAAACTTTGCTCTGAAGAGTGTCTGCCGTTATGTATCCCGCCTTTGTTCGGGCACCGCTTCGGGGCTTTTCATGCGCCCTGCGGCAGCTCGCTCTTCTGCTTCGGCTGCGCCGCCCTGCGGGTTACGGTTTCCCTCCAAATCTTGTTCGCAAAGAGCGCCGAAAAGATTTCTCCGGAGCCTCCGTAAATGCAGAGCTTCGGCACTTGGGAGCATGGCCCACTCGCTTAATGGTGCCCCGATCAAGATCGGGAAATTCAACAAACGGAGACAATCATGTATCAGAACAAAGTAACTCTCATCGGCTTCCTCGGCAGCAACCCAGAAGGGCGTACCAACAGCCCGGATTTCAGCGTCACCACCCTTTCGCTGGCAACCAAGTCCTCCTACAAGAAGGATGGCAAGTACATCTCGCACACCGAATGGCACCGTTGCGTCGTCTTCGGCAAGCTCTCGGAGTTCGCCAAAACGCTCACCAAGGGTGCACATATCCAGGTGGAAGGCGAACTGCGCAGCCGGGAGTACGACAGCAAGAAAACGGACTCGAAGCGGCGTGTCTGGGAAATTCGAGTCGCCTCGATCCTGAAGCTGGACCGCGCTGAAAAGGCCGCTGCCGAGGATCAGGAACACGATGAATCACCCCAGGAGGAAACGGCCGCATAGGCCCTTGCTCTTCACTCTCGGAAGCCCGGCTACCCGCTGGGCTTCCATCGCTGTGAGGTTCCCACTATGAGCTTCGAATTGATCCTTCCATTCCTTCGCCCGATAGAGCCGCTGCTGCTGGACGACAGCATCAGCGAGATCATGGGCAATCCCGATGCCTCATGGTGGTACGAACGCGACGGGATCATGCGCCAAGAAGCAACCATTTCCTTCAACGCTGGCCAGCTCCGCACCGGCCTCGAAGTGATCGCCAATCAACTCGGCAAAAAGCTGGACGAGGACAATCCCTTGCTGCACGCGCAGCTCCCAGACGGAAGCCGCCTGGCGGCGGTGATTCCGCCGGTCGTGCGCCCGGCACCTGCTCTGACAATCAGAAAGTTCACCAGCCGGCATTACACGATCGATGACCTGATCGCTCGTGGCACGCTGACACGGCCACTTGCGGACTTCTTGGGGGAACAAATCCGCAGCGGAAAGACTCTGCTCATCAGCGGTGGAACGGGGACCGGCAAGACCACGCTCTTACGGATATTGGCTGACTTCATTCCGGACCACGATCGCATCGTGGTCATTGAAGATACTTCCGAACTTCACATCCAGAAGCCGAACATTGTCCCGGCCGAATGCCAGACCGACACGTTCAAGGCCAACATCTCTTTCGATGATCTTTTGAAGTCCGCTCTCCGCTGGAGACCGGACCGGATCATTCTCGGCGAAGTGCGCGGAGTCGAGGCGAGAACGCTGCTCGATTCCTTCAACACCGGCCATGCCGGTTCGCTAGCGACGATTCATGCGAATTCCGCGGAGAAAGCGCTCCGCCGGTTCGCCAATCTGGTCATGCGCAACCACGCGCAAACCACCTTCTCCGACACCGAAGCCGAGATCGGGGAAGCCGTTGATTTTGTCGTCCACGTTGAGCGGCAGCCAGGGCGCCGCATCCTCCGCGAAGTGCTGGCGATTCGTGGATACGACCGGGACGCAAAACGCTTCCTGATAGAGCCGGTTTTCGAGGTGAAACATGCCACAGCCTAATGCTCAGAATGCAACCGTCACAGCTGCTGAATTCCTCACTCGTTGCTTTGCTCCGGGTGAGACCATCGCTCTGTTTCTACGACGTGAAGTCCCTCGCGCGACGATTCAGAGAATCGTCCAATTGGAGACTGCGCTCGCGCCTCGTTACCTCGCCTGGCTCGCACATGAGAACTTTGCTGGCGCGAACGTCTACGTAGCTGCCAATCCGCTTCGCTCGGACAGCCGCAAACGCACCAAAGAGTGCATTGCCTCGGTCCGCCATCTCTATCTGGATTTAGATACCGATGGAGAGACCCGACTCTCTTCGCTCCGGGCCTCGGACGCGGTTCCCCCGCCGAATGCAGTCCTCTCGACATCGCTCGGTAAATACCAGATCCTCTGGCGAGTCGACGGCTTTACCCTCGAACAACAAGAAAGCGCACTGAAACTGCTTGCCGTTACCTTCGGCGGCGATCCCGCTTGTACCGATTGCAACCGCGTTCTCCGCGTACCGGGATTCCTCAATTGCAAGTACGATCCCGCGTATCCAGTGACGGTCGAATATCCCGGCGATTCCACTTGGAATTGCGATGACTTCCGGCTCGATATTCTAGCCGCCGATGGCCTCCTTCCGACCCATCCAATCACAGCGCGAAAGCGTACCTCGAACCACACCCATTCCGAGCACGATTGGGCATGGGTTCTGCATGAGCTTTCCCGCGGCAAAGACGCCGCCAAGCTTACCCGCAAGCTGGCTTCGCTCCGCGCCGATAAGCCCAATCCTCTTTACTACGCTCAGCGGACGGTTGACGTTGCGTCGGCCAGACTTTGGCTCATCGAAGGCATTCCGATAGACGACGTTGTCACGTTGCTTGAAGTTCGTCGTCGATTCGAGATTCCCATCGCACTTTGCCGCGCTCGTGCACGGGAGATCGCACAGACGGCGCAAAGAATGATTGCCCGCAGAAAGATTGCCTGATTCCACCACCTATAAGGAGAACAACAATGCCATTGCTCGAAATCAACCAGACCCACTACATCAGTGCTTCGGTTCGGCTCGATGAGGCCACCGCCGAGCAGGTCGATCAGTACGCCGCTTTCGTCCACGCATCCGCAGACGATGTTGTGGACAAAGCGCTCAACTATGTCTTTTCGAAGGACCGGGACTTTCAGGACTTTCTGAAGACGCCCCAGGCCAAGGAGGTTCCTTCTACATTGCGTGTCCGTAAGGGTCCAAGCAATGGCGCGTCGGAGGAGCCTGCCAAGAAGCTCGTAGCCGGGGTGGAGTCAACGCCTTCTGTGCGGGCGGTGAAGGCGTGATCCTGCATTCAAGTTCGTGCCGGAGCAAGAACGGTGCTTCGCACCGGAAGAATTGTGACACTCCACCCCTTAAAGGGTACACGAACGTAAACGCCCGTCTACAAACGTCAACGCTCTTGCACTGAAGCACTTGCGTAATTCGCCGTATACAGCGTTTACGTTCGTCGACGGCGACGCAAACAGGAGGTTTAGCGATGGAAAAACCGATCCTATTCAAACCCACAACCGACGGCTCCAAGCGACCGCTCGCCCGAAATCGCATCCTATCGGCGCGTTTCACTGAGAGTGAGTATGTGGCGCTTGAGAGTTTCGCGTGGTCGAAGGGAAAGACACTCGCTGATTGGGTGCGCGATGTGATCTTGCATAGCCTTGAAGGGGCCAGTCAGCCGCAGATGGACATGCATATCTTTACCGAACTCGTCGGATTCAGATGCTTTTGATGAACACGCTCGAACCGTTGCTGCGCGGCGACAAACTTGCCCAGGAACAGCTCACCGTCCTCTTTCGCCAGGTCCAGACGACCAAGGCCGCGAAGGCGCAGGAACTCCTAGCTAAGCGCAGCCAGAACAAGGAGAAATAGCCATGCCCGCCGTCCAACAGTGGGGCCGAAGAGAATCGATCATTTGGCCGCCCCGCCATTATCTTTACACCCTCGGCGCGATCTTTCTCGCGCTCGTCGCGACTGGATTCTTTGTCTACGTCCGCTTTCAATTTGGCCTTTCACCGCTCGAACGCTACTACCTGCCGTACTATCTCCGCACCGAGTTGGCAGGTGTCACGCACCCCAGTAGCAACTATCAACTGCTCTACGTTTCCGATCGCAAATCACCTCCTCGGACTGCGCTCGAAGGCGACGTAGAGCCAGGAGCGACACCGCAGCCTACGGGTGGTCCGTTGCCGCTTGTGCTTTCATCTGAAGCGCGGCGGAAAGGCTTTAGCTTGCTGTTCCGCGAGCAACCGCGCAGCTACTCGAACAAGGCTCTTCACGCTTGGATCGGGCATTGGGTTTATGCGGAGGTTTCTCTTACCCAGCTCTTCAAGATGCAACTGATTTTTGGTCTGGCGGCCTTCGCGCTTCAGCTTCCATTTTCCGTTCGCAAGGATATCCGGCGCATCAAGGCACTTCGCTACGGGCGCCGCCTCAAAGGCCCCGTTCTCGTGAATGCCAAGGACTTCACCGAAGCGGTCAGCGGCAACGGCATCGGCATCACGACGAACGATTCGAAGCTACCCTTGCGTATTCCGCGCGATGCCGAAAACAAGCACTTTCTGATCGTGGGTGACACCGGCTCCGGCAAGTCGAGCATCATTCGCCAGATGCTTTATCAGGTGGACGCCCGCGGCGACAGCGCCATTGTTTACGATCCGGCCTGCGAGTTTGTGAAGCAGTTCTATAACGAGCGCCGCGGCGACATCGTTCTCAATCCGCTCGACGCTCGGATGCCCTATTGGAACCCGTCGAAAGAACTCCGCCGCAAGGCCGAAGCCAAGGCACTGGCCGTGTCGCTCTACCAGCCAGAAGGCGTGACGAATCGCTTCTTCGTCGAAGCTCCGCAGAAGATTTTCGCGCATCTGCTTACCTTCCTTCCGACGCCGGAAGAACTCGTGCAATGGATGTCCGATCCCTGCCGAAATCGACCGGCGCGTCAAAGGAACCGAGTATTGGATGCTGATCGATCCGAAGGCCCCGCAACAGCGGACAGGAGTTCTCGGTTCTCTCAATATGAGCGCGGACAGCTTCCGGCTTCTGCCCAAGCCAGACGAGACTAGCTCTGCCTGGACGGCAACCAATTGGGCGGAGACACGGCGCGGTTGGATCTTCATCACTTCGCGCCCAACCATGCGCGAGGCGCTTCGCCCGCTCATCAGTCTGTGGATCGATACGCTCGTCTTGCGTCTCCTAAACGAACCCATGCCGGACCAGAAACCCGTCTGGTTCGTCATCGACGAGTTGGCCAGCTTGCAGCGACTACCGCAACTCCATACGGCCATCACCGAGAATCGGAAATCGCAGAACCCGGTCATCCTTGGCTTCCAGGGACGCAGCCAAATGCAGGCCCGCTACGGCGAAGACGCCGAGGCCATGCTCTCGCAACCCGCGACAAAGATTTTCCTCCGCACAACCGAGCCTCGGGCTGCGAAATGGGTCAGCGAGGCGATCGGCGAAATTGAGATAGAGCGGCTGCGTGAAACGCACTACGAGGGCTCACGCGCGGGACGAAACTTCGCACTCGACCGGCAGACTGAACCGCTTGTTTTGCCGTCCGAGGTTTCGGGTCTCGACGATCTTCGAGGCTTTCTCAAATACGGCAACCATGTCGCGCGATTTTCGTTTCCCTTCATCGCCTTGGAAGAGAAGAGTCCCGGTTTCGATGAGCGGACAATGGATGACTTGATTGTGCCCAGCACCGCCGCCCACTTCAGACTCCGACGAGATGCAGGGCAATCTTCTAAATCCCGAATACGGGCTACAGCCGCACGAGAACCAGGTGGAGTAGAACGACCATGCTGACCATTTCAAAACCACTTTCCGCAGGCCAGGCGCAGACCTACCACCAGAAGGAGTTCACCGCAAAAGAGCAGAACTATTGGTCGCAACAGGGCGTCATCGCCGGCGAATGGCAAGGGCAACTAGCCGCGCAATTTGGCCTTGCTGGAGCGGTCTCAGCCGAAGACTTCGCGAAACTCAGCCAAGGCCAGCATCCACAGACCGGAGACCAGCTTGTGCGGCAGCGAGCGTCCTATGAATATCAGGACGCCGAGGGGAAGACCATCAAAACGATGGAGCACCGGGCAGGTTGGGATGCGACCTTTTCCGCGCCTAAATCCGTCTCACTCACCGCGCTAGTCGGCGGCGATGACCGCGTCCGTGAGGCTCACCGTGAGAGCGTCCGCGTTGCCCTAGACCAACTCGAACACTACACGCAAGCCCGCATCGGCGGCAATCATCCGCCAGAGACCACGGGCAAGTTTATCGCCGCCAAGTTCGAGCATGATACTGCCCGCCCGGTTGATGGCTATGTCGCGCCGCAACTGCACACCCACGCGGTCGTTTTCAACGTCACTGAGCGCGACAACGGCCAGCCTCGTGCCATCCAGCCGCAAAGCCTCTTCGCCTCGCAGCAGTTTGCCACAGCCATATATCAATCCGAGCTGACCTACAAACTGCGCCAACTCGGTTACGAAATTACAACAGGCAGGAGCGGTGCCCCGGAGATCAAGGGCTACACGCAGGAATACCTCGATGCATCCAGTCCCCGGAGCCAACAGATTCGCGAATACCTAGAACGAACGGGGCGCTCCGGGCGGGAAGCCGCCGAGATCGCGGCGCACTCCACGCGCGACCGCAAGGAAATTCATTCACCGGGAGAGGTGATGGCCGCCCACCGAAAGATGGCGGCAGACTTTGGGCACCAGGCCGACGCGGTTGTCCGAGCGGCTCGTGAACGGTCTCAACATCAGGAGAAGCCTGTCAACTCTTTTGACCGCGTTCGAGAATCTCTGACCTTTTCTCGCGACAAGAACTTTGAACGCGAGGCGGTTGTGGATGAACGTGCATTGATCCGCGACGGGCTCCGCCGCGGCATGGGTGAGATCACCCACGGACAGGTCCGCGCCAATCTGTCGGCTCGATTGGCTTCCGGAGAATTTCGAATCGTGGATCGGCCTCAGGGCGTTCCGGGCCGTCAGTTCACCACCGCGAAGACTATCGAAGCGGAACATGAAATTATCCGGAGAATGCGTGAGGGACAACACCATGCCGAACCAGTTTTTTCGCGTTCGGACGCAATCGCCCTTGCCGATCAGCACCGGCATCTTAACCACGCGCAGAAGAGCGTAATCGAGGATGTTCTCAGTTCACCGGATCGCATTCAGGGAATCCAAGGCTTCGCTGGCTCAGGCAAAACGACCGCACTGACAGCAATTCGGAGCTTCGGTAGAGACACAGGGCTATCAGGTCGAAGGCCTCGCCCCGACCTCCCGCGCTTCGCGCCAACTAAACGAGGCCGGAGTCCACGCGGGAACTCTCCAAGGCTTCCTCGCGCGCGCGGCAGATCCAGACGCGGCTGGGCAAAAGCGCTTCTACTTCGTCGATGAATCAAGCCTTGCCAGCACCAACCAGATGCGCGAGTTCCTTGCGCGGATTGGCGCTAATGACCGTGTGCTCTTGATCGGCGATATCCGCCAACATCAGGGTGTCGAGGCGGGCCGCCCCTTTGAACAACTACAGGAAGCCGGAATGCGGACGGCCAAGCTCGATGAGATCGTTCGCCAGCAAGACCCGGCCCTCAAATCCGCCGTCGAAATGCTGGCGACGGGGCAAGTCTCCGCTGCGCTCGATGCGCTTCAACAGCAGGGCCGTGTGAAGGAAATTCCTAACCGAGAGGATCGCGTCCGCACCATCGCCAAGAGTTATGTCGAATCGCCGGAAAACACTCTCATCGTCTCACCCGACAATGCTTCCCGCCGCGAGCTGAACGTCGCCGTTCGCCAAGAGCTAAAGGCCAACGGAACGCTTGCTTTGGAAGATCATAAATTCGGCGTGCTAGTTCAGCGTCAGGACATGACCGGAGCCGAACGATCATGGGCAAGCCACTACGAGATCGACGACGTAGTGCGCTACGCACGCGGCAGCAAGGCCGTTGGAATTGAAGCCGCCGCCTATGCTTCGGTCGTCGCCATCGACCCAGCGGCAAACCTGCTCACGGTCGAGAAACCGAACCAAGAACTTGTCACCTACGATCCCCGCCGCTTAACAGGCGTCAGCGTTTATCGGGAGATCGAACGGGAGTTCTCCGTCGGCGACCGCATTCAATTCACCGCCCCCGACAAATCCCTTGGCGTTGCCAACCGCGACCTCGCTACCATCGAATCGATCCGTCCCGATGGTCGCCTTGCCGCCCGTTTGGACGACCGCCGCCAGATCGAGTTCAACGCCGGCGAGCATCGTCATTTCGACCACGGCTACGCCGTCACCAGCCACAGCTCCCAGGGCCTTACCGCCGAACGCGTCCTCGTTCATGCCGATACCAGCGTCCACCCGGATCTGCTCAACTCCCGCTTCGGCTACGTCTCCATCTCCCGCGCCAGCCACGAGGCCACGCTCTTCA